>NZ_UPSE01000407.1 GCF_900573885.1 Pseudomonas viridiflava | reverse complement strand
ACGCAGTGACGGGCCATCAGGTCGGCTTCTCGGCGATTGCCGGTGCACTGGCGCTCGCG
The DNA here is from genome assembly GCF_900573885.1 of Pseudomonas viridiflava. Taxonomy (GTDB): domain Bacteria; phylum Pseudomonadota; class Gammaproteobacteria; order Pseudomonadales; family Pseudomonadaceae; genus Aquipseudomonas. Next base: position 356 of record NZ_UPSE01000407.1, on the reverse strand, counting down.
CTGCTGGTGATTCCGGTGGTGGTGCGTACCACCGACGAAATGATGCAACTGCAACCCTCGACCATGCGCGAAGCCGCGCTGGCGCTGGGTGTACCTCAATGGAAACTGACCCTGCAGATCGTTCTGCGCGCCGCCAAGGCAGGTGTCGTGACCGGCGTATTGCTGGCACTGGCACGTATCACTGGCGAAACCGCGCCGCTGCTGTTCACCGCATTCGGCAACCAGTTCTGGAGCAGCGATCTGCTCAAGCCAATCGCCAGTGTTCCGGTGGTGGTGCTCCAGTACGCAATGAGCCCGTTCGACGACTGGCACTCCCTGGCATGGCCGGTGCATTGGTCATGACGCTGTTCGTACTG
>NZ_UPSE01000104.1 GCF_900573885.1 Pseudomonas viridiflava | reverse complement strand
GCTCGCCACGCTCGATGGCCGCAGCGTTCTCGCTGTTGAACTGGTTGACGTAGGCATAGAAGGACTGCACCAGCTCTTCGTTGGAAATGCTGTTGGCCGGGGTGTACAGGCCTGTGCCGCTGATGACGACGTTGTGCACGGTCGTTCCTCTCTTATTGAAGGTCGCAGGGGTTGGCCTGCCAGGGCACGGTAGGCGGCAATCCAGACTCTTCTGGGACCAGCGTACCAATGCATAGATAAAACATGCGCATGACTAAAAGCGCGCAAGGCTCAAGCCGCGTCCATGG
>NZ_UPSE01000406.1 GCF_900573885.1 Pseudomonas viridiflava | reverse complement strand
GGCCTGAAGATCCCTTTCGCCATGATCGGTGCCGAGCTGCCGGGCGATTTCAAGATCAAGAAAGCCAAGCTGCGTGGCGTCGAGTCCAACGGCATGCTGTGCTCCGCCGCCGAATTGCAGGCCGGCGAGGGCAACGATGGCTTGATGGAACTGGCTGCTGATGCGCCGGTGGGTCAGGACATTCGTGTCTATCTGGGGCTGGACGATGCCAGCATTGAGGTAGATCTGACCCCGAACCGTGGCGACTGCCTGTCGGTTGCCGGTCTGGCTCGTGAAGTCGGCGCGCTCTATGCCGCCGAAGTCACGCGTCCACAGGTGGCAACCGTTGCTGCCGTGCATGACGAAGTTCGCCCTGTTGAAGTGCTGGCACCCGCTGCTTGCCCACGCTATCTGGGCCGAGTCATCCGCAATGTCGATCTGTCTCGTCCGACCCCGTTGTGGA
>NZ_UPSE01000346.1 GCF_900573885.1 Pseudomonas viridiflava | reverse complement strand
TGAGCCTGTTTAACCGCCCGGAAACAGAGGCTCGAATGGACCGAGAGCGACGAAGACGCATGACCGAATTTCATGCAAAACAGCCAGGGCTGTTTTGATGAAAATATTCCGGACAGTAGTGCGCGCAAGCGGGGATCCAGAGCAGGCGACGCGGTCCAGCCGATTACCGCGTTATCGTTCTTCGCGAGCAAGCTCGCTCCTACAAACCGGATATCTGCTTACTGTCGTGTCTAAAAACTCGCGGCTGAAGCCGCTCCCACAGGTCGTGCGATTTCTGTGGGAGCGGCTTTAGCCGCGATGCGGTTCCGGCCGCTGCCGCCATCCAATCCCAGTGCACAAAACTTCCAGACGCCCATTTCCCACCTTGGCATACTGGCCCAACCCTCCCCCTGTCTGGTCCCCGCCATGGCCGATAGCAACTGGATCGATCTCACCCAAGACGCCGACACCGGCATCGAGACCATTCGTGCGCATTTTCGTGGCCATGCCTATGACCCGCATTTCCACGACAGCTACCTGATCGGCGTCACCGAGCAAGGCGTGCAACAGTTCAGTTGTCGCCAGCAGCGCCACATCAGCACGCCCGGACAGGTGTTTATGCTCGAGCCCGGCGAGATTCACGATGGCACCGCGCCGTCGGAGGAAGGGTTCACGTATTCCATGCTCTACCTCGACCCGCAGTGGCTCGAACGCGAGCTGCAGGCGTTGTTTGAGCACGCGCCTGCTGCCTGTCAGCCGGGGTTTGCGCAGACGCTGATTGGCGACCGGCCGCTGGCCCACGCCACGCTCAATGCCTTTCAGGCGCTGCGGGACAACGAGTTGCGCATTGTGCGGCAGACGGCACTGGACGGTTTGCTGGGGCACATGACGGCACACCTGCATTGGCGCAAGCCGTTGAGCCTCGACCCGCGCTTGCCCCTGGTGGCGCAGCGGGCGCGGGATTATTTGCATGCCCATGTGCAGGACGACATCGGCCTGGACGACCTGGCGCGCATCAGCGGTGTCGATCGGTTCCGCCTAAGCCGCGCATTCAAGGCGGCATTCGGCATGGCGCCCCACGCTTATCTGATTCAGTTGCGCCTCAGCAAAGCCCGGCACCTGCTCGCCCGTGGTGAAACGCCCGCGCAGGTGGCCGGCGCCCTTGGTTTTGCCGACCAGAGCCACCTTGGCCGCTGGTTCCGTCGTGCGTATCAACTGACCCCGGCGGACTACCGCAAGCGCTGCACAAATCGTCCAGACTGAACCGCGCCCGCCTGCAACCCTTACGGCTCCTGAACCTGTCTGGAGCCCATCGTGGATCTGTTGCCCTTTTTGCTGTTCGCCCTCGTCGCCTCCATAACGCCCGGCCCTACCAACCTGCTGGTGCTCAGCAACAGCGCCCGCTTTGGTTTGCTCGCGGCGCTGCCGTTGGTGATGGCGGCCTGCGCCAGTGCGGCGTTGCTGGTGTTGCTGGTGGGCCTGGGTATCGGCGATACGCTGACCCGCCACCCGCAGGTACAGCAGGCCATGGCATGGGCCGGTATTGCCTGGCTGAGTTACCTGGCCTGGCAGATTTTCCGCAGCCCGGCAGTGGGCCTCGACAATGCCCGCCAGCAGCCGGGCAAACGCCTGAGCATGGCGGCAGCGGCCGGCTTGCAGGTGGTGAATCCGAAAACCTGGATGATGGCGCTGGCGGTGGTCGGCGTGTTTGCCGCCCATGCGCCGGACAAAACCAGCCGCGTGGCGCTGCTGGCTTTGCTGTTCTTTCTGGTCGCCCTTCCCTGCATGGGCGTGTGGGCGGCGCTGGGCCGGGGCGTAACGCGCTTTTGCCGCACCAACGCCGGCATGCGTCGCTTTAATCAGGTGATGGCCTTGCTGTTGCTGGCCTCGGCGTGGCTGAGCCTGCTTGCTTAGAGCGGCCCCCCTCTCCCCACGGGAGAGGGCTGGGGTGAGGGGCTCTTAAATCGCATACCCGTCAGAAATCGCGCTTGTAGAAAATATCCAGCGAACTGGCCAGGCCGCTGGCGGCTTCCACGTACACCCGCTTGGTCAGTTCGTAGCGCAGGGCAATGGTGCTCGCCGGCTCGAACACGCCAACGCCGTAACGAAGGCTCAGGCGTTCAGACAGATTGCCGCTGGCGACTACGCTGGTGGTCGCGCCGCTGCCGCCAGTGTCGAGCTGGAAGTCGCTGATGCCCAGGCGTTGCGCCATTTCCGTGGTTACCGACGAGCTGCCCATCAAGCCCAGGCCCAACGCCGCTTCGGCGAGCATGTTGTTGTCGCCGCTGCCGCTGCTGGCCGGGCGTCCCAGTACCAGATACGACAGCGCCTGCTGTTGGCTCATGGCCGGCTCGGAGAACACTTCGGTGGTCGGTTGCTCGGCGTTGCCGCTGATGCGCAGGCCGGCCGTCACGCTGTCGACCTGGCGGACGGCTTCAACGTCGAGATACGGCTGGTCAATCGGTCCGGCAAACAGCAGCCGTGCGCGGCGCAGGTTCAGGCGCTGGCCGTAGGCGCGGTAGCGGCCTTTTTTCAGCGTCAGCTCGCCGCGCGTGTCGAGGTTGTCGCCCATGTGCAGGCGCCCGCCCAGTTCGGCGGTCAGGCCAAAGCCGCTGAAGGTCAGCGGCGGCTCGCCTTCGGCGGCACCTACGTCGATGTCGATATCCATCGCCATGGCCTGCGTTTGCCGCGCTTCGGGGTCGTGCACGCCAACGACCTGTGCATCGTCGGACACCTTCACGGTGGACGGCGGCAACTGGCGAATTTCGATGGCGCCACGGGGCACGCGCACCTTGCCTTGCACCGCCAGGCGCTCGTCGGCCAGGCGCAGGGTGAGGTCCGGGTGCACTTCCAGGTTGGCGTACGGCTCCACAATCACCGGCAGCCGGCTGCCGCGCAGTTGCATGTCCATGTTCAGCCCCTGGTTCCATGCCAGTTGCCCGCTCAGGCTGCCCTCGCCCGCCTCGCCGCTGCGCCAGGTACTGGTCAGTTGCAGACGCTCGCCAACAATCAGCGCCTCGGCCTTCAGCCCTTGCAGGCTGACCGGCAGTTCGCTGCCGGCGACTTCGCCATCGCTGACCAGCAGGCGACCGTTTATTTGCGGCGCCAGCAGACCGCCCGACAGCGTGCCACTGCCGTTCAGGTGCCCGGTGAGCCGCTCAACCATGGGCACAAACGGCCGCGCCACACCGAGGTCCAGTCCGGTCAGTTCGAAGCTGCCGGACAGCGGTTTACTCACTGGCCGCGGGTCAATCTGCGCACGCAGGAGCAACTGGCCCAACTTGGCGCCATGAAAGTCCAGCTGCGAGTCGATGCGTTGCGGGCGCAACTGGCTGGTGAGCAAGAAGCGGTCGTAGGGCAAATCCAGCCACTGGCCGTTGTCGCGCACCCGCAGGTTGCCCGCGCCGAGGTCCAGACGGATGTCGCCGTTGGGCCCGCTGGCAGGCAGGTCCAGGGAAAGGTCGGCGTTGAGCTGCCCTTGCCAGGCGAAGTCCGCCGGCCACCATTGCGCCAGCGTTTGCATCGGGAAATCGCGCAGTCGCCAGCGCAAACGCGGCTCGGGCAGCAACCGTTGTTCGTCGCCACACAGGCTGGCTTCGCCGCTCAGCCAGCAATGGGCGCCCAGGCTCACCTGCCCGTTCGCCAGGCGCTGCAGCGCGGCCGCTTGCTGCAACGTCCACACCTGCCCGGCTGTTTCAACATGGCCGCTGGCGATGCGCCCGCGCCAGTCGAAGTTCGGCGCCAGGGTGCCGTCGGCGGCGACGTTGACCTTCAATTTGTCGCCAGTGAGATCGACCGCCACACGTTGCTGCTGGCGATTGCCGCTGCCGACCAGATGCAGACGGCCGAGGTCGGTGTCGCCATTTTTGATCGCGGTGCCGGTCAGTTCCAGGCTGCCGCGCTGCTGGCTGTCGAGCGCGGCGGCCACATCCAGCGTGGCGATTTTCTGCTGCTGATAGGCCAGTTGGGTACCGCGCAGTTTCAGTTGGCCTTGCGGCGCTTGCAGGGTGCCGGCGAGGTCAAGCTGGCCATTCAACTGGCCCGCCAGGTGCGGCCACAGTTGGCCGAGACGGGGCATGGCCAGGGTCAGTTGTCCGGCCAGCCGCTGGTCCAGATTGCCCTGGCCCTGCACGCGGTTATCGCCCAGGCGCAGCGCCAGCTTGTCGACCGTCCAGCGCTCGCCCTCGCCCGCTGCCTGCACCTGAACCACAGCGGGTTGCCCACGCAGGCGGCCGTTGAGGTCGAGGTCGGCACTCAGTTTCAGGTGCTCGCGGTATTCGCCCTGGCTGACCAGGGTGCCGCCGAGCGTACCGGGCAGTTCTGCCAGCCAATACGCGGGGTCGAGCTTGCTGAGCTGCAAGCGGCTGTCCCAGCGAATGCCGTCGACAAAGCCCAGTGTCACCTGCCCTTCGGCTGAGCCCTGCCCGGCTTGCAGTTGCAGGCTGACGAAATGCACCTGACTGAAATCGCCGCTCACCGGGCTGTTCAGGCTGAACGCGCCGGCGGGGCCGTTGAGTTCGGCGGCGAAATGGCCGAGGTAGTTGCCGTTCTGAAGATGCACCTGCCCGGCCAGCTTGTGCAGCGTGACGGCGGGTTCCTCCACCTCGGGCAGCAAGCGACGCCAGGGGAAGTCCAGCCAGGTGAACTCGGCGTCGGCGCTAAAGTCGCTCTGCCAATCCAGACGGCCATTGACGGTGATGTGCTGCGCCTCTGCGGCTTGCAGCGTCAGCGCTTGAATATCGGCGCCGGTGGCTGTGACAAGGCCAGCCAAGGTCAGCGGAATATCGCCATTCTGCGCCGTCACAGCTGCCGTGCCGTTCACCTGATAACCCGCACTCAGCGTACCGGCGGCGCTCAGTTCGATGGCCTTGAGCGCCGGCATGCTGGCGTTGGCAGTGAACTGCTCGGCGCTGATTTTTACCTGCGCTGGCAGGCCATCGGCCAGCGGCTGCACGCTGCCGTTGAGCGTTGCCGTCAGGTAGCCGGAGCTGGCGGCCGTCACTGCCAGGCTGTTCTGCAGGTCGCCGTCGATGTGCACTGCCAGGTCCCAGGGCTGCGCATCGGGGGCCGGCAGTTGCACACGGCCTTGCAGGTTCAGCGGCCATTGGCCGTTGGGGTCGAGCGAACCGTGCACATCCAGCGCCACGCCATTGCTGGCGCCACGCAAGCGTTCGATTTGCATGCCGGCTGCGTTCCAGTGCGCCACCAGTTCGAGCTGGCTCGCCTGCTCGCCGCCGTTGTAAAGAATGCTGCCTACCTGAATGTCGCCCAGTTGCAGCGACAGCGGCAGGTTGAGCGCGGGCAACGCGAACGGCGTGTCGTCGCTGCTCTCGCTGCTGGCGAATTGCAGCGTCACTTGTTGGGCGTAAAGGTGGTCGATGCACAGCGTCAACGTCAGCAAGCACGACGGCGACCACTCGACGCTCACGTCTGTCAGCGCCACCTCATCGCCCGGCTGTTGCCACACCACGCGTACCGCGCTCCACGCACCGCCGAGGCGGCCTGCGAATGCGTCCACCTGCACGCCCGGAATTTTCGCCACTAGCCAGCGACTGCCGCCCTCGGTGCCAAGCACTACCGCCGCCACCAGCACCGTGCTCAGCACCACAGCGAGCAGCGCCCAGCTCACGCGTTTGAGCACCCTCACAGCTCCGGCCCCATGGAGAAATGCAGGCGAAAGCCGCCGTCGTCATCCAGCGCCCGGGCCAGGTCGAGACGGATCGGGCCGACCGGAGAAATCCAGCGCACGCCCATGCCGACGCCCGTTTTGAGGGTGGGAATTTCCAGATTCTGAAAGGCATTGCCCTGGTCGACAAAGGTTGCCCAGCGCCAGCGCTCGGCAAAGGCGTATTGGTATTCCACGCTGCCGGCGACCAGGTAGCGGCCGCCAATGCGGTCGCCCTCATTGTTTTCCGGCGACAGCGACTGGTAGTCGTAACCGCGCACGCTCTGGTCGCCGCCGGCAAAAAACCGCAGCGACGGTGGCACGGCTTTGTAGTCGTCGGTGGCGCTGCCGCCGAATTGAATGCGGCCGAGAAAACGGTGCTTGTCCCACAGCGTGGTCAGACCTTTGGCGAGCGCCGTGCCGTAAACAAGATTGCTGTCGGAGATCAGCCCGTCCTTGGCCACCGACGCCTCGAATTGCAGGCGGTAGCCGTTGGCGGGGTCGATGGTGTTGTCGCTGTGCAGGTAGGAATAACTGACGCCGGGCATCAACAGCGTGCTCAGGCCGTTGTCGCTGCCAAGGCGATATTCCTCGCGCTGCAGCTTGAGCGAGAGCACTTGCTGCCAGCCGCTGTCGAGCTTGCTGTGCCACTCGGGGCCGACCGTGAGCAGGCGGCTGAGGCTGTCGGTGTTGGCCAGTTCCTCGTATTGGTAGCCGCCGGCCCAACGGGTTTTGTCGGTCAGCGGCGGGTTGCCGGGAATGTCGTACCACAGGCCGATGTTCTGCCGCGGCGCGGATATTTCCATTTCCGTGCCGTAGCTGTGTCCTTGCGGGTTCGCCCAGTGGCGGGTCCAGTTGAAGCGCGCACGCGGGCCGACGTCGGTGGAAAAACCCAGGCCGATACCCACCGTACGCGGTTCGCGGGTGACCAGGTCTATCTTCACCGGCACCTGTTCGCCGCTGCCCTGAACCGGCGCGGCATCGACCCGCACGCTGTCGAAGTAGCCGCTGCCTTGCAGGTTCTGGTAAAGCTTGGCGATGAGGTCGGCGTCATAGGCGGTGCCCGGTTTGAACGGCACCATGCGCTGCAGCAGTTGCTCGTCAAAGGTCTGGTCGCCGCTGAATTGGCTGGGGCCGAAGTAGTAGCGCGGGCCACTGGCGTAAATCAGCTCGATATCCGCGACCCCGGCAACCGGGTCAATCGCCATTCGCTGCGAGGTGAAACGGCCGCTGAAAAAGCCATAGCGCGAGGCCTGATTCTGGATCAGCCGTTTGGCATCTTCGTAGTGGCCGTGATTGAGCACCGCGCCGCTGCGCAGCTCGCTGCTGGCCGGTACGCGAAAGGCAGGTAACTGCGCGGCCGGGCCGTCGATACGCACCGTGACGTTGCGCACATGCACCGGCTCGCCGGGCTCGATCCGCAGGATAAGGCGCGGGCCGCGGTCGTTGCGGTCGACCTCGCTGCTGATTTGCGCCTGGTAATAGCCCAGCGCCTCCAGCGCTTTGCGCGCCTGCACTTCGGCGCCGCGACTGAAGCGCTGCAAGGCCTGTTCGTCACGTTCACCCAGATCGCCCACATAGCCGCTGACGTTGGCTTTGAGCGCCTCGTTGGCCGGCTTGATGCGCACGCTCAGTTGGGTTTGCGCGAGGGCTGTGGTGGCCGTGAGCAACAGCGCCAACGCCAGCCCGATTGATCGGTGAAAAGTCATGGGCACGGATGCTAACACGGGCGCCGGGCCGCTCCAGAGCGGTCGGCGCCACGGTAGCGACCGCGTTCAAGCGCTGGCGCGGGCGATTTGCTGAGGGTTAGCGTGAAAGAACACATGCTCGTGAATCGGTCCCACCGCCACTTCGCCAATTTCTTCATAACCTTGGCGTTTGTAGAAATCCAGGTAACGCGGGTTGCCAGTATCGAGCACCACGCCCAGGGACGTTTCGTCTTCCGCGCACCAATCGTGCAACGCTACCAGCAGCTGTTCGCCCAAGTGCTTGCCCTGAAATTCCGGGTGCACGCCCAGCAGTGGCAACACGTGGTATTGCCCCGGCGGCAGGCTGGCGAGCACGGCGTCGTGGTAGTGCAGGTAACGCTTGGTGCAACGCAGGCCGGTGGTCAGCAACATGCGCAGGCGCCAGCCCCAGCTTTCGGTGATATCCAGGCGCCGTTGCGGCGGCGCGATCAGCGCCAGGGCTACCAGACGGTCATTAATGATCAGACCGATGGCCGGCAGGTCTTCGAGAAAATGCCGCTGCACCAGTTCGCGCACCGTGGCGCGCACGCGCTGGTCGTAACCGGGACGTTCGGATTCGAACAGATAGCCGAACGTCGGCTCGTGGCGGTAGGCGTGGTACAGCAAGGAACGGGCTTCGCGAACGAAGCTGCTGTCGAGTAAACGCACCTCGGCAGCGGGAAGGGCAACAGACGAAGGCATGCACGGTACCTCGGTTCACCTGCCTTGGCGCCACCGCACAAACGGCGCGGGCTCCAGGCGGTTTTTATTGTTGGATTCAGCGTGGCGTTTATCGATCAGGGCCGACCTCACGTTAGCAGCAGAGCCGCGCCCCTGCCACACGCCGCCGCTGGTCCCGTCGCCAGCCATGGGCTAGCATCGCAGGCTTTGTTGTTTGCCCGTCTAGACCGCCATAAAGAGAACCTGCCGCCCATGAAGATCGTTTCCTTCAACATCAACGGCCTGCGCGCCCGCCCCCATCAACTGGCGGCGTTGATCGAAAAACACCAGCCCGACGTCATCGGCCTGCAGGAAACCAAGGTGGCGGACGAGCAATTCCCCTTCGCTGAAATCGAATCCCTGGGCTATCACGTGAGCTGGCACGGGCAGAAAGGCCATTACGGTGTCGCGCTGCTTTCGCGCCAGGCGCCGCTGTCGCTGCACAAAGGCTTTCCTGGCGACGAAGAAGAGGCCCAGCGCCGCTTCATCTACGGCACCTTTGCCGATGAAAACGGCCAGCCCGTCACTGTGATGAATGGCTATTTCCCGCAGGGCGAAAGCCGCGATCACCCGACCAAATTCCCGGCCAAACAGCGCTTCTACGCCGACCTGCAAACCCTGCTCACCACGCAGTTCTCGCCGGACCAGGCGGTAGTGGTGATGGGCGACATCAATATTTCTCCGCAAGACTGCGACATCGGCATTGGCGAAGTGAATCGCCTGCGCTGGCTTAAAACCGGCAAATGCAGCTTCCTGCCCGAAGAGCGCGAATGGCTGGAAACCTTGAAAGGCTGGGGCCTGGTGGATTCCTTCCGCCACCTGCACCCGGACGTAAACGACCGCTTCAGCTGGTTCGACTACCGCAGCCGGGGTTTTGAAGACGAGCCTAAACGCGGCCTGCGCATCGACGTGATTCTGGCCAGCGCCCCGCTGCTGAGCCGCCTCAAAGACGCTGGCATCGACTACGACCTGCGCGGCATGGAAAAACCTTCCGACCACGCGCCGATCTGGCTCGAATTGAGCTGACGAAAAACCATCTGATCCGGTTTTTTCCGCTAAACCTGAGTCTGTTATCGGAGCAGATGCCGCCCCATCATGGCCACGCCTGAAAAAGAGCCTGATGGGGCCAGCCATGACCGACCGTATTCCCGCGCAACTGCTTGAAACCATTGACCCGCGCCAGCCACTGCGCCTCACCCCGGCGCAAGCCGGCGGGCCGATCCATACCCGCGCCTTTACTGGCCTGTTTCGCAACCTGCGCCTGTATGGCGCGGGGCTGCTGTTCCTGATTTTCTTCGGCACCGCGTGGCTGAACTGGGACGGTCGCCAGGCCGTGCTCTGGGACTTGTCCGGCCAGCGCTTTTACATTTTCGGCGCGACCTTCTGGCCGCAGGATTTCATTCTGCTGTCGGCCCTGCTGATCATCGCCGCCTTCGGCCTGTTCGCCATCACCGTATTCGCCGGCCGCGTGTGGTGCGGCTACACCTGCCCGCAAAGCGTGTGGACCTGGGTGTTCATGTGGGCGGAAAAAGTCACCGAAGGCGATCGCAGCCAACGCATCAAACTCGACGCCGCGCCGTGGTCGGTCAACAAAGTGCTACGCCGCAGCGCCAAGCACGGCTTGTGGCTGGCTGTCAGCGTGGCAACGGCGGTCGGCTTTATCGGCTACTTCGTACCGGTGCGTGACCTCACCCATGAACTGGTGACGTTCAGCCTCGACAGCGGCAGCGCCACCTGGCTGTTCTTCTTCACCGCCGCCACCTACCTGAACGCCGGCTGGCTGCGGGAGAAAGTGTGCCTGCACATGTGCCCGTACTCGCGCTTTCAGAGCGTGATGTTCGACAAAGACACCCTGCTGGTCAGCTACGACGCCGCCCGTGGCGAAAACCGAGGCGCCCGCCGCCGCGACGTGGTGCCGCAAAGCGTTGGCCTGGGCGACTGCATCGACTGCACCGTGTGCGTACAGGTGTGCCCCACCGGCATCGACATCCGCGACGGCCTGCAACTGGACTGCATCAGCTGCGGCGCGTGCATCGACGCCTGCGACTCGGTGATGGACAAAATGGGCTACGCCCGCGGCCTGATCGGCTACCGCTCCGAACGCTCGCTGACTGGCAAAAAAACCCGCTTTTTGCGGCCCCGGCTGGTGAGCTATGGCGCTGCGTTGCTGCTGATGATCGGCGCCTTCGTCTGGACGCTCGACGCCCGGCCGCAGCTGTCCCTCGACATCACCCGCGACCGTGGCCTGTTCCGCGAAAACAGCGCCGGGCAGATCGAAAATATCTACAGCTTCAAAGTCATCAACAAAACCCAACAGACCCGCCACTACCAACTCGCCCTCACCGGCGACGGCCCCTACGAACTGCGCGGCAACACCACCATGCAACTGGCGCCCGGCGAGATTACCGACGTGCCGCTGAGCGTGGTGCTGACCGCAGAACGGCCGGCGAGTATTTCCGAGAAAGTGCATTTTGAGTTGAGGGATGTGGATGTGCCGGGCAGTCGTGTGGCGGGGGTGAGTACGTTTGTGGCGCCGGTGAATCGCTGAGGCAAAAAAGCCCCTCTCCCCCAGCCCCTCTCCCGCGAGCGGGCGAGGGGTGACGTAAGGCCACGACCGCATGCGTTCAACCCCCTCTCTCGCGAGCGGGCGAGGGGTGACGTGGGGCCGCGACCGCATGCGTTCAAATCCCTCTCCCGCGAGAGGGCGAGGGGTGACGTAAGGCCGCGACCGCATGGGTTCAACCCCCTCTCCCGCTTGCGGGAGAGGGCTGGGGAGAGGGGCCGTTGATTTCAGCTTTGGCTCAACCGCTTTTGACCTTCCGTTTAATGAATGCCCACCACCGCGTGACGTTGGGCTTCGCCGAGGCTCAACCCAACCTACGCTGCTCTTCAAAACAGACCCCATCGCCATGCCCCCACCCCTTCCCGTACAGTCCCCTCCTGCCCTCCCGCCCAAGCCCGTGCAGGATTCGATGAAACGCTACGAAAAATTCGCCGACGAAATCGCCGAACTGATCCGCTCCGGTGTGCTCGCTGCCGGGGAAAAAGTGCCGTCGGTGCGCCACGCCAGCCGCACCTATGGGGTCAGTCCTTCCACGGTGTTTCAGGCGTATTACCTGCTTGAAGATCGCGGCCTGATTCAGGCGCGCGCCCGTTCTGGTTATTTCGTGCGTGAACACGCCAAACGCCCGCTGCCCGAGGCGCAGATCAGTCCGCGGGCAGCGCACACCACCGAGGTGGATGTCAGCGAGTTGGTGTTCTCGGTACTCGGTTCGTTGAAAGACCCCAACACCGTGCCCTTCGGCTCGGCGTTTCCCAGTCCGGACCTGTTCCCCCTCGCCCGCCTCGCGCGCTCGATGGCGCAGAGCCTGCGTGCGCTGTCGCCCCATGCGGTGATTGCCGACATGACGTCGGGCAACCCCGATCTGCGCCGGCAAATCGCCCTGCGCTATCGCGTGGCCGGGGTGATGCTGCGGCTGGAAGAGTTGGTGATCACTAACGGCGCCATGGAGGCGTTGAATCTGTGTCTGCAAACGGTCACTCAGCCGGGCGATCTGGTGGCCATTGAAGCGCCGGCTTTTTATGCAACGTTGCAGGTGCTGGAACGCTTGAAGCTCAAGGCGGTGGAAATTCCGGTGCATCCGCGTGAGGGCATTGATCTGCAAACCCTGGCCGACAGCCTGGCGCAGCTGCCGATCAAGGCGTGCTGGTTTATGAGCAGTTTGCAGAACCCGCTCGGCGCGAGCATGAGCGATGAGAAAAAACGTGCGCTGTATGAATTGCTGCACCAGCATCAGGTGCCGCTGATTGAGGACGATGTGTACTCCGAACTCTATTACGGCACGCAGCCGCCCAAGCCGGTGAAGAGTTTCGACCGCGACGGACTGGTGATGCACTGCGGCTCGTTTTCGAAAAGTCTGGCGCCGGGTTATCGGGTGGGCTGGGTCGCTGGTGGGCGCTATGCGGAGAAGATCAGCCGACTAAAACTGATGACCACCATTTCCCCCTCCGTGCCGGCGCAAGCGGCAATTGCCGATTACCTGCAACACGGCGGCTACGACCGTCATCTGCGCAAGCTGCGGCACACGCTGGAGATGCAGCAGAGCGCCATGCTCGCCTCCGCTGCCCGCCACTTTCCGGCCGAAACTCGGGTGACGCGGCCCAGCGGCGGCTATTTTCTGTGGTTTGAATTTCCCCAGGCGGTGGACTCGTTGCAGCTGTTCCAGTTGGCGTTGGCCCAAGGCGTCAGCCTGGCGCCGGGGCCGATCTTTTCGGCCACGCGCAGTTTCGGCAACTGCGCGCGCCTGAATCACGGCCATTCGTGGGACGAGGCCAGCGAGCGGGCGATGGAAATGCTCGGGCAGATCGTCAGCGAGTTTTAGTCGGCAAAGCGCGGCAGGAATAAGGTCACGCGCAAACCGCCTTCGCGCAGGTTTTGCAGGGTCACTTCGCCGCCGTGGCTGTGGGCAATGTTGCGCGCGATGCCCAATCCCAACCCGTAACCCTGCTGCTTGCCAGACAGGCGAAAGTGCGGCTCGAACACTTGCTCCAGACGCTGTTCCGGCACGCCGGGGCCTTCGTCATCGACATGCAGAATGAACGCGCTGTCGTTGTCTTCAATATGCAGGTGCGCTTTGTTGCCGTATTTGAGCGCGTTGTCGATCAGGTTGCCCATGCAGCGGCGCAGCGCCAGCGGCTTGCCGGCGTAGGCCGCCAATGCCCGGCCGTTCAGGCTGACGCGGCCGTTGCCTTGCGGCGGCAGGTACGGTTCGATCAGGCAGTCGAGGGCGAGATTGAGGTCTACCGGCTCGATGTTTTCGTGGATGTCGGTGTCTTTTACGCACTGCAGCGCGCCTTTGACCAGCATCTCCAGGTCGTCCAGGTCGCGGCCGAATTTGGCTTGCACGGTTTCGTCTTCGAGCAATTCCACGCGCAGGCGCAAGCGTGTGATGGGCGTGCGCAGGTCGTGGGAAATGGCGCTGAACAGCTGGCTGCGTTCGATCAGGTAGCGGCTGATGCGCTCGCGCATGGCGTTGAAGGCCCGCGCCACTTCCACCACTTCGCTGCCACCGCCCTCCGCCACTGGCCGCACTTCAGCGGCGCCCAACGACATATCCCGCGCCGCCCGCGCCAGGCGTTTGAGTGGCCGGCTCTGCCAGTGCACCAGCACGCCGATAAACAGCAGCAAAAAGCTGCTGGTGAGAAAGATGAACCACACCTGCTGCGCGGGCAGGCCTTCTTCTTCCAGGCTGGTGTAGGGCTCGGGCAGCAGCGAGGCGATGTACAGCCATTCGCCCGGCGCCATCTGAATTTGCGTGACCAGCACCGGCGGCTTCACCGGTTCCAGGGTCAAGGCGTAATGCGCCCAGGAGCGCGGCAACTCGTCGAGTTTCAGGCCGCCGTTGAAAATGCGCAGATCATCCGGGCTGACGAAGGTCACCAGAATGTCCGGGCCGCTGCCCATGGCTTCGCGCAGCACCTCGTGCACGGTTTCCAGAACGGCGGTTTTGCGCGGCGTCGGCGGCAGCACGCGCATGTCCAGCGGCTTGTCGTTGAGCGTTACTACAAAACGCGTGCCGCCCATGCTGCGCAACTGGTCGAGCACCAGCGGACGGTAGGCCAGCGGCAAAGAGCGCAGGTAACTGACGCTGGCCGACATCGAGTGCGCCAGGCTGCGGGCACTGGTGACCAACCCTTCCAGTTGCGTGGCGCGCAGTTGCGAGAGCCAGATGATGCTCGACAGACTCTGCGCCATCAGCACGGCCAGCAAGGTCAGCAGCAACATGCGCCCGAGCAGCGAGCGCGGCACCGGCACCCAGCCGAACCAGCGTTGATACCAGGGTTTGGCCGGTGTGGGCGCCGAGCTAGGCAGCATTGTGCGGCGTCACGTTGGCCGCCAGCAGGTAGCCGGAACCGCGCACGGTACGAATCAGCCGCGGCGCTTTGCCGGTGTCGCGCAGCCGTTGGCGCAAGCGGCTCACGGCCATGTCGACGATGCGATCGAGCGGCATCGGCTCGCGGCCACGGGTGGCGTTGCCGATGGTGTCGCGGTCTAGAATTTGCTGCGGGTGGTCGAGGAACAGCTTGAGCAAAGCGAAGTCGGCTCCGGAGAGAAACACTTCTTCGCCGTCGAGGTGAAACAGGCGATGGCTGATCATGTCGAGCCGCCATTCATCAAAGGCCAGCACCTCGACGCGGCTGCGTTCCTGACCAAACTGGGCGCGACGCAGCAGCGCTTTGATGCGCGCTTGCAGCTCGCGGGGGCTGAAGGGTTTGCCGAGGTAATCGTCGGCGCCGAGCTCCAGGCCGATGACACGGTCGGCTTCGTCGGAGCTGGCGGTCAGCATGATGATCGGCACCTGCGCCAGACGTGGATGCTGGCGCACCCAACGACAGAGGCTGAAGCCGTCTTCGTCGGGGAGCATCACATCGAGAATCAGCAGGTCGGCGCTCTCCTCGCCAAGCGCTGCGCGAAAGCCCGCGCCGTCGCCCACGGTGCGCACCTGAAAGCCGGCGCGGCTCAGGTAGGCTTCCAGCAGTTCGCGAATTTCCTGATCGTCATCCACCAACAGAATGGATTTTCCGGTCTGGCTCAAGGGGGCCGTCCTAGTGGTTATTGTTTTTCTTCGGCGCTTACTGCTGCCGTTCCAACAGCTGCTGCAGGGCGACACCCGCGCCCATCAAACCCGGGTACTCTGCGGTTACCAGCCACACCGGCACATCGACCATGTATTTGCTCATCGGGCCTTTCTCGGCGAAGCAGCGGGCGAAACCGCTGCGCAAGAATAGCTCGGTGAAACGCGGCACGATGCCGCCGACGATGTACACGCCGCCGCGCCCGCCCAGGCTCAGTACGTTGTTGCCGGCTACGCGGCCGAGCCACGAGGAAAACTGATCGATCACCTTGCCCGCCACTTCGTCACCGGCCAGTGCTGCGGCGGTGATGTCGGCCGGCGATCGCAGGGTTTGTTCGTGGCCGTCGAGGGCGCAGAGCGCGCGATACAACAGCAGCAAACCGCCACCGCTCAATACGTCTTCGGCGCGAATATGGCCGTTCAGGCGATACAACTCCTGCCACAGCTGCGCTTCGCGGGGCGAGCCAATCGGCAGGTCCACGTGTCCGCCTTCGCCCGGCAAGGCTTGCCAGCCTTCAGTAGCCGAACCAATCAACGTACCAACACCCAAACCGGTACCCGGCCCGACCACAACGGCGGGCCGATCCGCTTCGGCAGTGCCTGGGCACACTTGCACACGCTCGTGCTCTTCCAGGCGCGTCATGCCCAGAGCCATGGCAGAGAAGTCGTTGATCAGCAGCAGGTCATCCACCTGCAAGTCGCGGCAGAACGCCGAACGGCTCAGGCGCCAGTGGTTGTTGGTAAACACAAACAGATCGCCACTGACCGGCCCGGCGCAGGCCAGGCACACGGCGTGCACAGCACCCGGGGCCAGGCCGAGGCCGTCGAGGTAAGCAATAATGGCTTGTTCCACGCCCGGAAAATCGGCAGTCGCCAGAACCTGCACAGACTCCAGCCTGTTATCGCGCCACAACGCAAAGCGTGCGTTGGTGCCGCCGATGTCGCCGACCAGGGCTAACTTCATTTCAATCCTTCCAAACTGGTAGTAAAGGCACTGGCGCCTTGTTCGGCAGTGCTGAACGCGGCGCGCATAAAGGCAAACAATTCACGGCCGGTACCAAAGGCGACCGGCAGCCCTTGGGCATTTTCCCGCTGCGCCAGTTCCGCTTCGTTTACCAACACGCGCAATTCACCTTTGGTGCCATCGACACGCACGATATCGCCGTCACGCACACGGGCCAGCGGACCGCCATCGAAGGCTTCCGGGCACACGTGAATGGCGGCCGGGATCTTACCCGAGGCGCCCGACATCCGGCCATCGGTCACCAGCGCCACTTTGAAGCCACGGTCCTGCAACACGCCCAGGTATGGCGTCATTTTGTGCAGCTCGGGCATGCCATTGCTGCGCGGGCCCTGGAAGCGCATCACGGCGACGAAATCGCGCTCCAGCTCGCCGGCCTGGAAGGCATCGGCCAGTTCCTGCTGATCGTGGAACACCCGCGCCGGCGCTTCGACAATCTGGTGCTCCAGCGCCACGGCCGACACTTTCATCACGCCACGGCCGAGGTTGCCTTCCATTACACGCAGGCCGCCTTCGGGCGAGTACGGGTTGGCGAGCGGGCGCAGAATGCTTTCGTCGAGGCTTTGGGTCGGGCCGTCGCGCCATACCAACTGGCCGTCTTGCAGGAACGGCTCCTGGGTGTAGCGGCGCAGGCCATGGCCGACCACGGTTTGCACGTCTTCATGGAGCAAGCCGCCATCGAGCAGCTCGCGGATAAGGAACGCCATGCCGCCTGCGGCCTGGAAGTGGTTGATGTCGGATTTGCCGTTCGGGTACACGTGGGCCATGGTCGGCACCACTTCAGAGAGGTCGGCCATGTCTTGCCAGGTCAGCAAGATACCCGCCGCGCGGGCGATGGCCGGCATGTGCAGGGTGTGGTTGCTGGAGCCGCCGGTGGCGTGCAGAGCGACGATGGAATTGACCAACACTTTTTCGTCGACCATCTCACCCATCATCAGGCGGTTGCCGGCCTGGCTGGTAAGGCGCGTGACCTGGTGCGCCGCTTCGCGGGTCAGGGCATCACGCAGCGGCGTGTACGGGTTGACGAACGAGGCGCCGGGCAAGTGCAGGCCCATCACTTCCATCAGCAACTGGTTGGTATTGGCGGTGCCATAAAAGGTGCAGGTGCCGGGGCCGTGGTAGGCCTTCATTTCCGATTCCAGCAGTTCGTCGCGCGTGGCTTTGCCCTCGGCGTAACGCTGGCGAACTTCGGCCTTTTCCTTGTTCGACGAGCCGGTGGTCATCGGCCCGCCCGGTACGAAAATAATCGGCAAATGGCCAAAGCGCAGCGCGCCCATCATCAGGCCCGGCACGATCTTGTCGCAGATGCCCAGGCACAAGGCGGCGTCGAACATATTGTGCGACAGCGCCACGGCGGTAGACATGGCGATGGTTTCGCGGCTGGCGATGCCGATTTCCATGCCGGGCTCGCCTTGGGTTACGCCGTCGCACATGGCCGGAACGCCGCCGGCGAACTGGCCGACCGAGCCGATTTCGCGCAGGGCCTGTTTGATCTGGTCGGGGTAATGCTCGTATGGCTGGTGCGCCGAGAGCATGTCGTTGTAGGCGGAAATGATCGCCACGTTGGCCGACTCCATCAGCCGCAGGCGCTGTTTGTCTTCACCGCTACACGCCGCCACACCGTGGGCAAAGTTGGCGCACTGGTGCTTGGCGCGGGCCGGGCCATCCTCGGCGGCGGCGCGAATCATCTTCAGATAATGCTCACGCGTAGCGCGGCTGCGGGCAATCAAACGCTCGGTAACTTCTACGACACGGGGATGCATATCATCAGCTCCACACAGGCTTAATTTTTATAAAAAACAAAATATAGTCGGTAAAAATGGCTTGATCTATATATTACCGAGCGTAATCTTGTAATTCCAACAACAAAAGAAACGATTCGGTGATTCCATGACACTGCGTATCGCAATCAACGGCTTCGGCCGCATCGGCCGCAACATTCTGCGCGCCCTGTATACCCAGGACTACCGCCAACAGCTGCAGGTAGTCGCGATCAACGACCTGGGCGACAGCGCCATCAATGCCCACCTTTTGAAGTACGACAGCGTGCACGGCATTTTTGACGGTAGCGTTGAGGCACAAGCCGACGCACTGCTGGTGAACGGCGACCGTATTGCCGTGACCGCCATCCGCAACCCCGCCGACCTGCCCTGGCGCGAGCAGAATATCGACATCGTGTTTGAATGCACCGGCCTGTTCACCGACCGCGAAAAAGCCGCGGCGCACCTGTCGGCCGGCGCCGCCAAGGTGATTATCTCGGCCCCGGCCAAAGGCGCCGATGCCACCATCGTCTATGGCGTCAACCACGACACCTTGCGCCAGTCGCACCAGATCATCTCCAGCGCCTCGTGCACCACCAACTGCCTGGCGCCGATTGCGCAAGTGCTGCACCGCGAACTGGGCATCGAAAACGGCCTGATGACGACCATTCACGCCTACACCAACGACCAGAACCTGTCGGACGTGTACCACAGCGACCCGTACCGCGCGCGCTCGGCCACGCAGTCGATGATTCCGACCAAAACCGGCGCCGCCGAAGCGGTCGGCCTGGTGTTACCTGAACTGGCCGGCAAGCTCACCGGCATGGCGGTGCGTGTGCCGGTAATCAACGTGTCGCTGGTGGATTTAACCGTAGAACTGAAACAGCCAACGAGCGCAGAAACCGTCAATGCGCTGATGCTGGAGGCGAGCAAACAGTCGCCGATTCTGGGCTACAACACGCTGCCGCTGGTGTCCCACGACTTCAACCACAACCCGCTGTCGTCGATCTTCGATGCCAACCACACCAAAACCAACGGCAAGCTGCTGAAGGTGCTGGCCTGGTATGACAACGAGTGGGGCTTTTCCAACCGCATGCTCGATAACGCGCTGGCCTTGCGGGATGCGCCTTGAAAAGCAAGGGCATCGCGGCTGAAGCCGCTCCTACAGAGTTTTTGCTGTTTTTGGGAGCGGCTGGCGGCATTCCGATTAGCCGCGATGCCTTAGAGGTGATTGCGCTGAAAGGTCTCTTCTCCCATCGCCGCAATCTGACCTTCAATCAGCGCCTCGAACGGCCTGAGCAATTCGCCAAAACGCAGCGGCGCCTCGACAATGTCCAGCGCCTGAACAACGGCCTCGATCGTCGATAAGGCCCCTTCCTTCGGCGCCTTGCGCAGCCGATATCGGGAAACCCCGCCTGCCGGCAAACACACCCGTGGCAACGCCGCCAGCAACGGATTCACGTGCAGCAATTTGCTCGCCTTGCGCCAGGTGCCGTCCGGTACAACAAGTTGAATCGGTGCGTCTGCCGGGCCCGCTTCCAGCACCGTGGCGCCCTCCCCTGGAAACAGCAGCACGCTGCGATAGCCCGCCGGGTTGAGCAGTGTTTCCAGTTCGTCAAACCGCTCGCCCACGCACAGCTGCGCATTAGTCAGGCCCAGAGCGGCAAGGCGTGCGGTGTTCAGGGCGTGTTTGACTTCGCTGGGGTGCTGCAGGATCAGCACGCGGGTGCGGCTAGCCAGGCTGGGGATCAGCGCGCACAGGCAGTGGCTGAACGGGCGCTGGCAGCGGGGGCATAACGGGCGGGACATGGGCACTCCTCCGGAGCGCGAAGTCTGCCACCCGATGGCAGTCGCTGCCATCGGGCTGCCCGGGTTATTTGTTGAAGCGCTCGGCCAGGCTGTGCAGGTATTCAGCCATGTGTTCGAGGTCCTGGCTGATCACCACGCCCTCCTGCGCCTGCCCGGCGCTGCGGTCGGAGAGCTGGGCGATGCGGGTGATTTGCTGGCTGATGTCTTCGGCTACATGGCTCTGTTGCTCGGACGCCGTGGCCATCTGCTGGCTCATGCCGGTGATGCGCGTCACCGCCTGGCTGATGCCATCCAGCGCCTGCTGAACGGCTTCGACGCTGTGCACGCTTTCGCGGGAAATTTCCTCACCTTTGCTGGCCGTGGTTACGGCACGGTCGGCACCACTGCGCAGCGAGGCAATGATGGCGTGAATCTGCTCGGTGGATTCACGGGTGCGCGAGGCCAGCGAACGCACCTCGTCCGCCACCACGGCAAACCCGCGCCCCTGCTCCCCTGCCCGCGCGGCTTCGATGGCGGCGTTGAGGGCCAGCAGGTTGGTTTGCTCGGCGATGGAGGTAATCACGTCGGCGACGCTGCCAATCGATTGTGTCGAGTCGGCGAGGTCTTTCACCGCCTGGCCGATTTCGGTAACGGCATCGGCCATGTGCTTCATGGCGCCCAGACTGTCGTTGGCCAGACCGCGTCCCTGCTGCGCCAACTGATCCGCTTCCTGCGCGGCATTGGCAGTGCTGGCGACGTTGTGCGCCACCTCCTGAATGGTGGCGGCCATCTGGTTGATGGCAGTGGCCGACTGATCGGTTTCGCTGCGCTGCTGCTCCAGAAGTTCGGCGTTTGAGTTCGACAGTTTCGATGACTCCGCCGCGCGCAGTTTCACGCTGATGCCGGCGTCTTCCAGGCGCGTGAGTGCGGTTTGCAGACGCGCCTCTTCGCTGATCATCGCCAGGTCGAGCAGACCCTGCGGGCCGGGATTGTCGGAATAGGTCAGCGCCACCAGATCGCTGGTGAAGGCTTTCGGGTGATCCGCCAGGGTGTTGCGTACGTCCTGACGCTTGCTGATCACCAGCCACAGCGCCAGCACGGCCATCACCACCATGGCCAATGCGGTTTTCGCCCAGCCATCCAGCCACAGATCGCCACCCAGAATAATCAGCGTGGCGAGAATCACCGGCCAGGATTTGACGATGTCTTGCGTCCAATAGGCCAGGGCCGGCACCGGGCTCTTGCCGGCGCGCAGGCGGGCGTAAAGCTTGTCTGCCCGGGCGACCTGCTCGCGGGTCGGCAAGGAGCGCACCGACTCGTAACCGGCGATCTGGCCGTTTTCATACACCGGCGTGACGTAGGCGCTGACCCAATAGAAATCGCCATTTTTGGAGCGGTTTTTCACCAGCCCCATCCACGGTTTGCCTTGCTTGATCACGTCCCACATATGCCCGAACACGGCCGGCGGCATATCGGGATGACGCACCAGATTGTGCGGCTGGCCGATCAGCTCTTCGCGGGTAAAACCACTGAGCTCGACGAAGGCGTCGTTGCAGTAGGTGATTTTACTGTGCAGGTCGGTAGTGGAGATCAGGCGCTCATGCTCGGAAAAGGTTCTTTCCCGCTGAGTAACAGGCAGGTTCTGGCGCATTGATTCAATCCTTGTGGTGGAGGAGCACGCGAACTTCCTTGCTCATTCAAACTTAAGGTTTAGCACAGCGATGGCGCAAAGCCAGTGCGGGCTGCGTCAGCCGAGGGTGTCGGCGCGAGGCTGGCTCAGCTGGGTTTTCAGCAGGTCGCGAAACGTTTGCAACAACGGCTCGCGCGAACGGCCGCGGCGGTAGGTCAGGGAAAACGGCGCCTGGTAGCCAAAGGTGGTGGGCAGCAGCGGGCGCAGGCGTTTCTGGTCGACCCAGGCTTGCGCGTAATGCTCGGGCAGGTAGCCGATATAAGCGCCCGAGAGCACCAGAATCAGCTGTGCCTCCATACTTTCCACCGTCGCGGCACTGTGCTTGAAACCGTGCCGCGCCAGTTCCGCCTGGCTCCAATAACTGCGCCCCACCATGCGTTGCTGGGTAATCAATTCCGGCGGAATGCGCCGCTCACCAAACAATGGATGGCGGTCGCTGCAATACAGCCAGTGCTGCTCGCGGTACAACGCCTGATAGAGCAAACCGTTCATGCGCGTGGAGAACGAACCGATGGCCAGGTCGAGGCGGTTTTCCAGCACGCCGAGCTGAAGTTCGTAGGGGCTGAGCACCGACAAGTGCAAATGCACGGCCGGGTGTTCCTCGCTGTAGGTGCCGATGACCTCAGCGAACGGCAAAGCGCGGTCGCTGACAGTGGAGTCGATCACGCCCAGATTGAGCGTGCCGCGCAGCTCGCCCTTGAGCGCGGCGGCGTAGCGCTCGAAGCCTTCCATTTCGCCGAGCAGGCGCAGGGTTTCCTGGAAGAACAGCTCGCCCTTGCTGGTCAGACTGAACCCGCCGCGCCCGCGATGGCACAGGGTCAAACCCAGTTGGCCCTCAAGCTGGCTCATATAGGTACTGATGGCCGACGTGGAGAGGTTGAGCTCCTGCTGCGCCGCGGCGAACCCCTGATGGCGGACGACGCTGACGAAGATGCGCAGCAGTTTCAGGTCGGGGAGGACTTGGCTCAAAACAAACTCCAGAGGCTGTTCACCCCTCTCCCGCTTGCGGGAGAGGGGCCGGGGGTGAGGGCCGGGGCAAACATCGGTGTCTGCCGCCACCCCCTCTCCCCAGCCCTCTCCCCGGAGGGGCGAGGGGGCTAATCACGAGCTTTGCTCGCGAAGCTTGTCTCCCCTCGCCCGCTTGCGGGAGAGGGGCTGGGGGAGAGGGCCGGGGCAAACATTGATGTCTGCCGCTACCCCCTCTCCCCAGCCCTCTCCCCAAAGGGGCGAGGGGGCTAGATATATGTCGGCACTGAAACAGTCTACCCACCCCCACTTAGTTTAGAAATCTCTGAACTAAGTATTTGCCTACACCGGATTTTTCTCCCGCCTACGCCTTGCGCAGAATCCGCTCACTATTAAAACCATAAGATCCGTGAGGCCACCCCGTGGAAAAGACGCTTCATCAACCCCTGGGCGGTAACGAAATGCCGCGTTTCGGCGGCATTGCCACCATGATGCGCTTGCCGCATATCCAGACCGATGCCGAACTCGATGCCCTGGACGCCGCCTTTGTCGGCGTACCGCTGGACATCGGCACCTCCCTGCGCTCCGGCACCCGTTTCGGCCCCCGTGAGATCCGCGCCGAGTCGGTGATGATTCGCCCCTACAACATGGCCACCGGCGCCGCGCCGTTCGATTCGCTGAACGTGGCCGACATCGGCGACGTGGCGATCAATACGTTCAATCTGCTGGATGCCGTGCGCATCATCGAAGCCTCGTACGACAAGTTCGTTGCCCACGGCATTCTGCCGCTGACCCTCGGCGGCGATCACACCATCACCCTGCCGATTCTGCGCGCCCTGACCAAGAAGTACGGCAAGGTCGGCCTGGTGCATATCGATGCCCACGCCGATGTAAACGACCATATGTTTGGCGAGAAAATCGCCCACGGCACCACCTTCCGCCGCGCTGTGGAAGAAGGCCTGCTCGATTGCGACCGCGTGGTGCAGATCGGGCTGCGCGCCCAGGGTTACACCGCCGAAGACTTCAACTGGAGCCGCAAGCAGGGCTTTCGCGTGGTGCAGGCCGAAGAGTGCTGGCACAAGTCGCTGACGCCGCTGATGGCCGAGGTACGTGAGAAAGTCGGTGGCGGCCCGGTGTACCTGAGTTTCGATATCGACGGCATCGACCCGGCCTGGGCGCCTGGCACCGGCACGCCGGAAATCGGCGGCCTGACCACCATTCAAGCCATCGAAATCATCCGCGGCTGCCAAGGGCTGGACCTGATTGGTTGTGACGTAGTTGAAGTGTCGCCACCCTACGACACCACCGGCAATACCTCGTTGCTGGGCGCCAACCTGCTGTACGAAATGCTCTGCGTGCTGCCGGGAGTCAGCCACAAATGACCGACGCCCTCAAAGAGCAGCAAGTGCTCAACGCCGCCGAACGTCTTGTCGCTGCCTTCGCCCGCACCGACACCGCCGCCTACTTCGCCGCATTCAGCGAAGACGCCAGCTTTGTCTTCCACACCTGGCCCACGCCATTGCTGAGCCGTGCGGCGTACGAAGCAGTGTGGGCCGACTGGCTGGCTGATGGTTTTCAGGTGCTGGAGTGCACGTCCAGCAAGCCCTTTGTCAGCATTCAGGGCGACGTGGCAATTTTCGTCCACGACGTGCGCACGCAAGTAAGCGTAGCGGGCAGCGAAAGCACCAGTTACGAGCGTGAAACCATCGTGTTTCGTGAAGTAGAAGCGGGCCGCTGGCTGGCCTGCCATGAGCATTTGTCGGCCGTACCGCAGTAACGTTTGAAGACGCACAACCATAAAAATAGAAGCCGGGCGCAGACGCTTAGGGCGTCTTTGCGGGGAGAGAACATGAATAACAACAATGAAAAAACACTGACGACCATCGAAACCTTCGGCGTCGAACAGATCCCGGACAGCGAGCGCAGCGCGAAACCGCTGGACCTGTTCCGCATGATTTTCGGCGGCGCCAACACCTTCGCCACCGCCGTGCTCGGCAGTTTCCCGGTGCTGTTCGGCCTGTCGTTTCAGGCCGGCGTGTGGGCCATTCTGCTCGGCGTGCTGGTGGGCTCGGTGATCCTCGCGCCCATGGGCTTGTTCGGCGCGTTGAACGGCACCAACAACGCTGTGTCGTCGGGCGCGCACTTTGGCGTGCACGGACGGATTGTCGGTTCGTTCCTGTCGCTGCTGACGGCCATCGCCTTCTTTTCGCTGTCGGTCTGGAGCTCGGGCGATGCGTTGATCGGCGGCGCAAAACGCCTGATCGGCATGCCGGAAACCGACCTGACCCTGGGCCTGGCCTACGGCCTGTTCGCCCTGCTCGTGCTGACCGTGTGCATCTACGGCTTTCGCTTTCTGTTGTGGGTAAACAAGGTGGCGGTATGGAGCGCCAGCGTGCTGTTTCTGCTCGGCATCTTTGCCTTCGCCAGCACCTTCGACAGCGCCTACGCCGGCAGCGTGAACATGGGCACCGAAGGCTTCTGGGCGGCGTTTATCGGCGCGGCGCTGGTGGCCATGAGCAACCCGATTTCCTTCGGTGCCTTTCTCGGCGACTGGGCGCGCTACATCCCCAAGCACACCTCGAAACACCGGATCATGCTGGCGGTGATCTTCGCTCAGCTGGCTACTCTGATTCCGTTTCTGTTCGGCCTGGCAACCGCGACCATCGTGGCCGTGAAAGCGCCTGAGTACATCGCGGCGAATAACTATGTGGGCGGGTTGCTGGCGGTGTGCCCGACCTGGTTCTTCCTGCCGGTGTGCCTGATTGCGGTGATTGGCGGCATGTCTACCGGCACCACTTCGCTGTATGGCACCGGGCTGGACATGTCGAGCGTGTTCCCGCGTGTGCTGTCGCGGGTGAAGGCGACGCTGCTGATTGGCGTGTTGTCGATAGCCTTCATCTTTATCGGGCGCTTCGCGGCCAATCTGGTGCAGAGCGTGTCGACCTTTGCCGTACTGATCATTACCTGCACCACACCGTGGATGGTGATCATGATTCTGGGCCTGATCATTCGCCGGGGCGTTTACCACGCCGATGACCTGCAAGTGTTCACCCGTGGGCAAAAAGGTGGCAGCTATTGGTTCACCCACGGCTGGAACTGGCGCGGCATGGGCGCCTGGGTGCCGAGCGCGTTGATCGGCTTGTGCTTTGTCAACCTGCCCGGTCAGTTCGTGGGGCCGCTGGGCAATCTGGCCAACGGCATCGACGTGAGTTTGCCGGTGACGCTGGGATTGGCGGCGGTGCTGTATGTGCTGCTGTTGGTGCTGTTCCCGGAACCGGCTGAAGTGTACGGGCCACAGGGGCCGCGCTGGGTGCCGCTGGCGAAGAAGGCTGAAATGAAAGGCAACGCGGAAATCGCGTAACGCCCAATCGAGGCTAAAGCCTCTCCCACAGGAGAGTGTTTTAGCCTCGATCGCTCTACCCGCTCCAAACGCTTTTGCATAACAACAAACGGCTCCACAGGCCTTGCTGGCCTGATTCTTGAACTGCCAATAACAGATGCACTTAGCCTCTTAAGGAGTACCCGATGCGCACTCGTTCAATCGCCCTTCTCGGCCTGCTGGCCGCCGCCCTGAGCACCACGTTGCAGGCGGCAGACAAACCTTCCTTCGTCAGCGGCGGCAGCTTCAATGTCTGCTCCGACCCCACCTTTCCGCCGCTGGAGTTTTTCGAGAAAACCGGCGACCGCGAGCCCAGCGGTTTCGATGCCGACCTGATTCGCGCCATGGCGAAAACCTGGGGTGTGCCGGCGCGGTTTATCGTCACCGAGTTCACCGGCTTGCTGCCGGGGCTGGAGTCCAAGCGCTGCGACGTGGTCATCAGCGGCGCGTTGATCACCCCGGAACGCACGCAAAAACTCAATGCCGTGCCGTATCTGTCCAGCGCCACCATCGTGTTCGGCAGCGGCAAAGGCGACCTCACCCTGAGCAAGCTGGAAGACCTCTCCGGCAAAGTGGTGGCTGTGCAGTCGGGTACGCGTTACGTCGGCATCATGGAAAAGCTCAACACCGAGCTCAAAGCCGCCGGCAAACCCGCCGCCACCCTTCAGACCTACCCCAAGGGCAGCGACGTGGCCCAGCAAGTGCTGGTCGGCCGCGCCAGCGCCGGGTTGTCGCAAGACACCGAACTGGCCTACCGCGAACTGCAAACGCCGGGGCAATTCAAGACGCTCTATACCTTCCCCGAGAAGGATGTATTCGGCGCGTATCTGGTGAAAGACGAAGCCAACACCAAAGCCGTGGCGGCGGCGATCAAGTCGCTGAAAGACGACGGCACGCTGAAAGCGCTCAGCGAGAAATGGAAGCTGGATCCGGTGAATGTGGAAGGTGCGGGGGAGTAACGCCCAGCGGCATTTGGCTCCCCTCTCCCGCTTGCGGGAGAGGGGCTGGGGGAGAGGGCAAGGGCGGACGCAATTATCCGCCGCCTCCCCCTCTCCCCAGCCCTCTCCCCGAGGGGCGAGCGGGCTGATTGAGTTTGGCCGTAAACACGTGCGCCGGTCCGTTAACGCAGCGCAGCTTCTCACCGCCTGAGAGGGGAATCCCCCATGCAATTCGACGTCGCCGTCTTCTGGGACGCACTGTTTTCCTACCCCTTCTTCAAGGGCGCGTGCATCACCTTGCTGCTCGCCCTGCTCGCCCATTCGGTCGGTATCGCCCTGTCGATTCCCGCCGCGCTGGCGCTGGATGGCCCGCCCAATCCACTGCGCATGATGCTGCGCGCCGTGCTCAGTGTGTTTCGCGGCGCGCCTACCTTGTTGCAGCTGCTGTTCGTGTGGAACGCGCTGCCGCAGTTCTTTCCGGTTTTTCGCGAAACCTGGTTCACGCCATTCTTTGCTGCCTGGATTGCCCTGAGCCTGAACGAAATGGCCTATCAGGTGGAGATCAACCGCGCCGCCTTGAAGGCGCTGGACAAAGGCCAGCACGCCGCCGGCCACGCATTGGGGCTGTCGGGGTGGCAGATTTTCCGCTACATCACCCTGCCGCAAGCGGCACGCATCGCCATTCCGCCAACGGCCAACGAATTCATCACGCTGCTGAAAATCACCTCGCTGGCCTCGGTCATTTCCCTGCAAGAGCTGATGGCGGTGACCTCGCAAACCGTTTCCACCACGTTTCAGTTTTCCGAGTACTACGCGGTGGCGCTGGTGTACTACCTGGGCATGGTTTACACGCTCACCTGGCTGCAAGGCCGGCTGGAGCGGCGCTTGTCGTGGGATCAGGCAAGCCCGGCGGCAAAGAATGTCGGCCTGGTGCAACGCACCCTTGCGCGTATGCGCCGAATTTGAGGAACGCTGATGAGCACTGAAATTATTCGGCTGGAGAACGTCGGCAAACGCTACGACGACTTTCAGGTGTTGCAGGGCATCAACTTGTCGGTGCGCCAGGGCGAGAAAATCGTGATCTGCGGGCCATCGGGTTCGGGCAAATCGACGCTGATCCGCTGCATCAACCGCCTTTCGCCCCACGACACCGGCACCATCACCGTGGAGAACCAGGACGTGGCCAGCAAACAAGGCAGCGCCAATGTGCGCCGCGAAGTGGGCATGGTGTTTCAGAACTTCAACCTGTTCCCGCACCTGACCGTGCTGGAAAACTGCACCCTGGCACCGATGAAAGTACGCGGCACGGCCAAGGCCGAGGCAGAGGAGCAGGCGCTGCGTTACCTGAACCGTGTGCACATTGGCAGCCAGGCACAGAAGAAACCCGGCCAGCTTTCCGGCGGCCAGCAACAGCGCGTGGCCATTGCCCGGGCGCTGTGCATGAACCCGAAGGTGATGCTGTTCGACGAACCCACCTCGGCGCTCGACCCGGAGATGGTCGGCGAGGTGCTGGACGTGATGACCGAGTTGGCCCTGGAAGGCATGACGATGCTGTGCGTCACCCACGAGATGGGCTTTGCCCGCAAGGTCGCCGACCGCGTGGTGTTTATGGACGCCGGGCAGATTATCGAAACGGCGGCGCCCACCGAGTTTTTCGAGCAGCCCAAACACCCGCGTCTGCAAGCCTTTCTGTCGCAGCTCAGCCACTGACGGTGGCACTGCCCTCTTCCTCCAAGGACTGCCCATGAGCACCTGCGGCGAATTTCTGCTGAAGCAACTTGAAGACTGGAACGTGGACACCGTATTCGGCATTCCCGGCGTACACACCGTGGAGCTGTATCGCGGCCTGCCCGCCACGGCCCTTCGCCACATCACGCCGCGCCATGAACAAGGCGCGGGTTTCATGGCCGACGGCTATGCGCGGGTCACCGGCAAACCGGGGGTGTGTTTCATCATCACCGGGCCGGGCATGACCAACATCCTTACCGCCATGGCGCAGGCCTACGGCGACTCGATTCCGATGCTGGTGATTTCCAGCGTCAACGAGCGTTCGCGCCTGGGCACGGGCAACGGTTACCTGCATGAACTGCCCGACCAACGTGGCCTCACCGCCGGCGTGACGGCCTTCAGCCATACCGTGCTCAGCGTCGAGGAATTGCCCGACGTGCTGGACCGCGCGTTTGCGGTATTCGATAGCGAGCGGCCGCGTCCGGTGCATATCGAGCTGCCGCTGGACATCATCACCGCCCCGGCCGCGCACCTGGCCATACAGCCGCGCAAGCGTTCAAGCCGGCCCGCCCCTTCTGCCGAGCTGATCAAACAGGCCGCCGAGAAACTGCAGGGCGCCAAACGACCGCTGCTGTTGCTCGGCGGCGGTTGCCTGGATGCGGCCGACGTCGCCCGGCAACTGGCCACGGTTCTGGATGCACCGACCGCCCTCACCATCAACGCCAAGGGCTTGTTGCCCGCTGACCATCCGTTGCTCATCGGCAGCAACCAGTCATTGGTGCCCGTGCGCGAACTGGCTGCCGCTGCCGATGTGATTCTGGCTATCGGCACAGAGCTGGGCGAAACCGATTACGACGTGGTGTTCGACGGCGGTTTTGCCCTGAACGGCGAGCTGATCCGCATCGACATCGACGCACCGCAACTGCAGCGCAACCATACGCCCACGCTGGCGATTCAAAGCGACGCGCGTCTGGCCATGACGGCGCTGTTGGCCGAACTGCCGGCCCGCACTGCCGACGCCCTTAGCCCTGGCGCTCAGCGTGCCGCCGCCGTGCGCGCGCAATTGGCGGACGGGTTCAGCGGCTGGGCGCATTACCGCGAGCTGTTCGACACCGTGCTTGGCGTGTTGCCGGCGACACGGTTTGTCGGCGACTCGACCCAAACCGTGTACAGCGGCAACCACCTCGTCGACCTCAACACGCCGCGTCGCTGGTTCAACTCCTCCACCGGCTACGGCACCCTCGGCTACGCCCTGCCCGCCGCCATCGGCGCGAAGCTGGCGGAACCGGCGGTTCCCGTGGTTTGCCTGATTGGCGATGGTGGTCTGCAATTCAGCCTGCCGGAGCTGGCCAGCGCGGTGGAGGCCAAGGTTGGCATCGTCATTCTGCTGTGGAACAACTATGGCTATGGCGAGATCAAGGGCTACATGGAGCGCCGGGGCATTGAGCCGATTGGGGTGGATATTTACACGCCGGACTTTATTGCCATTGCGCGGGGGTTTGGCTGTGTGGCGGAGCGGGCGGTAGATTTGGGGCATTTGGCTAGGTTGTTGGAGACGGCGCCGGGCGACCGGCCGCTGGTGATTGAGATTGTTCAGGGGCCGCCGTTCGCTCCGTAAATTCTGGATCTCGAATCGTCGGACCGCCGCCTGCGCGAGGATGACGGGTAGCTCTGTTGAGTCCACCGTCATCCCCGCGCAGGCGGGGATCCAGAATTTTGAATGAGACAAAAGCTTCAGCCCACACCGCGCGCCCCAGAAAAGAGCCCCTCATGAAAATCGTCACCCGAGACAAATGGTTCGAAGTCCGCCACTGCTACGACAGCATCAGCCTTATCCACGAGCCGTACATCCGCCCGTTCTATCGCTGCAACCTCTGGCACATTCAAGGTCGCGACAGAGACGTGCTGCTCGACAGCGGCTCCGGTCTGGTAAGCCTGCGCGAACAGCTGCCGTGGCTCACGGAAAAACCGCTGGTGGCGGTGGCCAGTCATTGCCATTTTGACCATATCGCCGGGCACCACGAATTCAGCGAGCGCCTGGTGCATCCGGCCGAGGCGGACATTCTCGCCCACCCCGACGGCGCCAATACCTTGAGCACGGCATTCGTGGGCGACGAGATGTTTGAAGCGCACCCGGATTGCCCGCTGTGCTACGCCGAGTACCAGGTAAAAGCGGCGCCGGCGACCGGGTTTGTCGAGGACGGCGATGTGCTGGACCTGGGCAATCGGGTGTTGCAGGTGCTGCATACGCCCGGCCACTCACCGGGCGGCATCAGCCTGTGGGAGGCCAGTACCGAAACCCTGTTCAGTGGCGACATCATCTACGACGGCCCGCTGATCGAAGACGCCTACCACTCCAACCTCGACGACTATGCCGCCAGCCTCGAACGCTTGCGACGGCTGCCGGTGCGCACCGTGCATGGCGGGCATTTCGACAGTTTTTCCGGCGAGCATTTGCGCGGGATGATTGATGAGTGGTTGAAGGCGCACGGCTGAGCGGGAGAGCAAAAACTCGCGGCTAAAGCCGCTCCCACAGGTTCGGCGCTGGCTGTAGGAGCGGCTTTAGCCGCGATCCCTGGAAACGACGTTTCAGGCATAAAAAACCGCAGCCCAGGCTGCGGTTTTTTTGTTGCTCACCCGGGCCTTAGTGGGCCAGCAGCGAGCCGCCTTTCTTGCCTGCCAACTTCTCAGGCTTGATCAGGAAGCGTGCCAGCGCTGGCAACAGCCACAGCGCGCCGAACATGTTCCAGAGCAGCATGAAGGTCAGCATCAGGCCCATGTCGGCCTGGAACTTGATCGCCGAGAAAATCCAGGTGCACACGCCAATTGCCAGGCACAAACCGGTGAACAGTACCGCTTTACCGGTGGATTTCAGGGTCTGGTAATAGGCTTCTTGCAGCGGCATGCCGGCGCGCAGGAAGCTTTCCAGACGGCTGTAGATATAGATGCCGTAGTCCACACCAATACCCACACCCAGCGCGATTACCGGCAAGGTCGCCACCTTCACACCGATGCCCAGGAAGGTCATCAGCGCATTACCCAACACCGAAGTAAGGATCAACGGCAGCACGATGCACAGCGTTGCGGCGAACGAGCGGAAGGTGATCAGGCACATGGCGGCAACGCAGATGTACACCAGGATCAGGATGGTGAACTCGGTTTCCTTGATCACTTCGTTGGTGGCAGCTTCGATACCGGCGTTACCTGCAGCAAGCAGGAATTGCAGGTTCTCGTTGTCGTGTTCCTTGGCGAAGGCTTTCACCGCGTTGACCGCACGGTCGAGGGTTTCGGCTTTGTGGTCGTTGAGGAACACCAGCACCGGTGCCAGCGAGCAGTCGTTGTTGAACAGGCCATCGGCACGGGCGATGGAGTTGTTCAGCACGTCTTTGTTACGCGACAGGGTTTCCCACTTCAGGTTGCCCTCGTTCATGCCCTTGATCATCTGCTTGGAAACAGTGACCAGCGAGATGGCCGATTGCACACCTTCGGTGTTGCTCATGGTCCACATCAGCTCATCGATGGGCTGCATGGTTTCGTGAATCGAGCAGCCCTCGGGCTTGGTCTTCACCATCACTACCAACACGTCGGAACTGGTCGAGTAGTTGTTGATGATGAAGGCGTTGTCCTGGTTGTAGCGCGAGTCTGGACGCAGCTCAGGCGCGCCCTGATCCAGGTCACCAATTTTCAGGCCGTGGCCGTACCACAAGCCGCCGCCGAAGGCTGCCAAGGCAATGACCACCGAAACCGGAGCCACAACCGGATGGGCGAAGTTCGACAGCAGGCGCCAGAATGGGTGGTCGCGCACGGCGTCTTTCTTGCTGCGCTCGATGGCCTTCTTGCTGATGCCGACATAGGAGATGGCGACTGGCAGCAGGATCAGGTTGGTGAACACGATCACGCCCACACCAATAGACGCGCCGATGGCCAGCTCGCGGATCACGCCGATGTCGATAATCAGCAGCGTGATAAAGCCCACGGCGTCGGCCAGAATCGCGATGGCGCCCGGCAGGAACAGTTGGCGGAAGGTCAGGCGCGCCGCGGTCAGCGGGCTGTCGGCTTCACTCGATTGCAGGGCGATACCGTTGATTTTCTGTACGCCGTGGGAAATACCGATGGCGAAAATCAGGAACGGCACGAGCATCGAGTAAGGGTCCAGACCGAACCCTACGGTGTGCATCAGGCCCAGTTGCCACACAACGGCAATCAGCGTCGTGAACAGCACCGCCACGGTGCTGCGGAAGCAGCGGGTGAACCACATCAGCAACACGAGGGTGATCATGAAAGCGATGGCGAAAAACGCCACGACCATCACCAGACCATCAATAAGGTCGCCGACTTTCTTGGCGAAACCGACGATGTGGATTTCCACATTGGGGTTCTGCGCTTCGTACTTGTCGCGAATCTTCGCTTCCAGTTCGTGGGAGAACTGGCGGTAGTCGAGTTTCAGCAGCGTGCCCTGGTCTTGCGGGTCCGGGTAGGACTCCAGCAGCGGCACATCGACGATGCTCGATTTGAAGTTGTTCGCCACCAGGCGACCGATCTGGCCCGACTTGAGCACGTTGTTGCGCAGCTCGTCGAGGCTGTCTGGCGAGCCGTCGTAGGTTTGCGGAATCACTTCGCCGCCGGCGAAGCCTTCTTCGGTCACTTCGGTCCAGCGAACGCTCGGGCTCCACAGCGACTTCAGACCGGAACGGTCGACGCCTGGAATGTAGAACACCTCGTCGTTCACCTGACGCAGGGTTTCCATGTATTCCTTGCTGAAGATATCGCCATCTTTGGCCTCCACCGAGATACGCACGGTGTTGCCGAGGTTGGCCAGATCATTGCGGTGCTCGAGCATCTTCTGAATGAAAGGATGCTGCAGCGGAATCATCTTCTCGAAGCTGGTGGACGGACGCACCTGCAACGCTTGGTAGAACAGGAAGACGCTGACCAGCAGGCAGATGAGGATCACTGTCGGCCGGTTGTTGAAGATCAGGCGCTCGAGAAAGGAGCCCTTATCCTGATGATGGTTACTCATCGTACTCATACCTCAAAGCCACGGCTTATTGTTTTGGGCTAGCGTCTTCACCGGTGGGCGAAGCGACATGGACGCCACCTTGACCGACCAACACCAGATCACCTTTGTCGTCGCCAGCAGCGCTGGACAGGGACAAGCGATCCGGACGGTTGATGAGGCTGAAGGTCAGGCCGTTATCGGTGCTTTTCAGTACGCTGCCGCCGTGCCCGACGATGACCACAGAGCCATCTTTGAGCAAGGCACCGCCAGACAGACCGAAGTCGAGTTTGCCGCGAGGCGACTTGACCTTGATGGGTGTCCAGTTGCTGCCGAAATCGGTGGAGCGGAACAGATTGCCGCGCAGGCCATAGGCCAGAAGCGTGCCCGGCTCATTGGTGCCGATCACGCCGAACAGCGAACCTTCATAAGGGCCCTCGAGGGTTTCCCAGGTTTCACCGCCATCGGCACTTCTGAACATGCTGCCCATTTCACCGACGACGAACAGACCGGAATCTTTCACTTCGGTGATGGCATTGAGGTGGTAACCGTCGGGGTTGTCGAGACGGTCGCCGGCATCTTCCCAGTTCTTGCCGCCATCGGTGGTGGTGAACAGCGCACCATACGCACCTACGGCAAAACCGGTGGACGCATCTTTGAACCAGACGTCGAGGAAAGGCGCGCCCTCCTCCCGTTCCTGGTCGCTGAATTGTTGAGTCCAGGTGGTGCCACCGTCTTCAGTGGCGAGGATCAGTGCATCGTGACCAACCGCCCAGCCATGTTTGTCGTCACCGAACGCCACCGCCGTGAGCATCATCCGGGTCGGCACTTTGGCCTGAATCCAGGTTTTGCCTTCATCGTCGGAATACAGAATGTGGCCACGGTCACCCACAGCGACCAGGCGTTTGCCGGCGTTGTCGATGTCGAGCAACAGGGAGTCTGCAGCTTTGGCGGATGGGATTGAGTAGACGGCCGCCGAATCTTCGGTCGCCGCGTGCACGGTAAGAGGTGCAACAAAACTCAGAACGGACAACACACTACACAGCGAAAGCACGTTAGCCAGCGGCGAGTGGAAGCGGAACGCTGGTGTGCGGAATTGCTTGGCATCACCAGACTGGGTGCGCCGCATGACGGGCTCACTCATACACCTTTCCCCTTTATTGTTATGGGATATCAGCCTTTTTGCAGGCCGCCTATCCTATCCAGCTTTCGAAAGGTCTGACAATCAACGTGACGTTATGTTTTGTTAAGGCAAACCCGCGTGATTGACGCGTTATAGACACCTCTGATGCCTCGGAATAGACACCCCTGATGCACAAAAGCCGCTACGACTGTAGCGGCCTTTGCCGAACACTACACAACCTGGGTTGTGTTGCCTATGGTCTTCTAACGTTGGGCTTCGCTTCGCTCAACCCAACCTACGGTACGACGCATCCGTAGGTTGGGTTGAGCCGCAGGCGAAGCCCAACTATTCAACCAATCAACGCGTACCGCGACGACGCAGAGCAGCCGGCTTGAAGTAGCCGTCGTCTGGAATCGGCTGGCTGAAGTCGATGGTGGTCGGCTCTTCGTTGTCCAGGTTCTGTACGTGGTAGCGACGGGCTTGCAGGTCGTGGAACACGTCCAGGGCCGTCCAGGTGGTTGGCAGTTCGTAGAAGTTTTTCAGGTACGCCAACGATACGCGCCACAGCTCGCCACGGCCGTCGTACTGGTCCACTTCTGCTGCTTGCCAGCTGTCCTCGTCGAGGAACAGTACGCGCTTGGAGTAGATGTGACGCGCGCCGGCTTTCAGCGTGCCTTCAACTACCCACACACGGTGCAGCTCGTAACGGGTGTAAGCCGGGTTGAGGTGGCCCACTTTCAGCAGGTCGGCGTATTTCACGTCGGGGCTGCTGATTTTGTAGTTGTTGTACGGAATGTAGATTTCTTTCTTGCCGATCAGCTTCCAGTCGTAACGGTCTGGCGAGCCGTTGAACATGTCGGTGTCGTCTGCAGTACGCAGGCCGTCAGCGGCAGCGATCGGGGTGTCGTAAGCCAGGTTCGGCGCGCGACGTACGCGGCGCTGACCAGCGTTGTAGCCCCAGGCCTGACGCGGCTCTTTCACCTGATCCAAAGTCTCGTGTACCAGTACCGCGCCGCCAGCCAGGCGTGCCGGGCTCTTGGTGAAGGACAGGTAGTAGAACAGGATGTTGTTCAGGTTCGAGTAGTTACTTTTCGGGTCGTAGAAACGGAACATCGCTTCTTGCTGCGAGGTCACCAGGGTGAAGTCGCCATTGCGCTGCACCGCTACTTCCGAAGCGCGACGCACGATGTACGTACCGCGATAACGGGCGATGTGGTTCCACACCGCTTCAACGCCGTTCTGCGGAATCGGGAACGGGATGCCGCCGTAAGCGTCGGCGAAACCGTTGCCGCCATCGAGCAGTTTGGCGGTGGTGGCGTTTTTCTGGGTGTTGTCATAAACCCACTGCGGCGCGGAGCCGGAGCGACGGGTCGGGTACACCGGCAACTGATAGTCAGTCGGGTAGGCGTTGAACAAGGCAATCTGGCCTGGGGTCAGGTTGGCCTTGTACTGGTCCATGTTGGCTTTGGTGATGGTGTACAGCGGCTTGTCGTCAGCGAACGGATCGACATGGTGCTGACCCGGGGTTTTGTAACCAGCCGGCGCCTTGGTGATACCGCCAGTCCAGGCCGGAATGGTGCCTGCCGCGTTACCCGCTTTCTCGGCGCCGAACGGCGTCAGCGTGGTGCCCAGCTTGGCGGCTTCCGAAGACGAAACAGCGGCCAGCGCGCTACCGGCGGTAAACGCCAGCGCAATCGCAGCACTAATCAGCGTGTGCTTTTTCAGCATCTTGATTCTCCGTGGTCAATCATCGTCCGGGCACCCGTAGGCGCCCGGCTTCTTATATAGAGGGTGTTAGAACGAGTACTTAACGTTGACGCCGATGTTGTCGCGGTCACGGCTGGAGTTGTTCTGGCCAGCACCCGAGAACTCGGTGTACGCCAGTTCACCTTCCAGGCTGTTCAGGTAGCTGGCTTTAACGCCGAGGGTGTAAGCCTTGCGACCTTCGATGAAGTTACCGGTCTGATAGGAGTTGCCCTCGAAGTCATCCTTGAAAACGACGTATGGGGACAGGTTCACACCAGCGTAAACATCGTTCCAGGTCCCGGACATAACGAGGGTATAGCCGTAGGCGTTTTTGTTGACTTGGTCGTCACGGTCACCGCCGCTGGTGTAGGCAGTGTTGCCCCGGCCGGAGTAGTAACGGGTATTGCCCTGGTAATCGGTGTATTTCAAGTCCGAACCGCGCAGGTGTTCGGACGCGATTTCTGCAACGCCAATCAACGAGTCAAAACCTAAAGCAGGACCAAAGTTTTCAATGGCACCGAACGAGGTGTTGAAAGCTTCAACGCGCTCGTAGTTGTGCAGAGCGTCGCCCATGCTCAACTGCTGGCCGCCGACACTGATCTGCTGACGCAGAGCGAATTGGGTAGCCTGACCCAGCAATTGCTGCAGCGCATCGTTGGTCGCTGCGATGCCAATCGGCAAGTTTGGACGGTAGGAGACCTCACCAAACACTGACGTTTCGTTAATGGTGGTGTTGAAGCTGAAGCCGTACATGCGGATATCTTCAACATATTCACGGCGGGCTTGCACTTGGTTACCCAGATCGACGGCTAACAAGCCACCCACCACAGTCTGAGCGGTACTACCGGAGGCCGCTGCTGCAGCGTTCACCGCACCGTTACCCAACAAACCACCGTACTGCGCCAGGCTGATGCCGTTGTAAGCACCGTTTACATCGGCGTAGATCTGCGGCTCTTTCGAATGATAATTAACGAAATAGGCACCAAACTCGGTGGAGTTCAGCTCCTCGGCGATGTACTTGAAGTTCACGCCATACTGGCCGTCGTTCTTCGCGTTAATGTCGCTACCGACGCTGGCCACTTTGAAAGCGTTGCGGTTAGCCAATTCGCTGCCACGAATACCCGAGGCAGGGTTAGCCGCCAGCAGGCTGTAGAGAGAGTTGCCACCGGGAAAGCCTGGGTTAGGCGTCAACAGACCGGCCAATGCGCCCGACGAGTTATAGGCCGTATTGCCGCCATCAGCGAACAGGTCAGTTTCCGAGAAATAAGTACCAACCGGGTCAATGGCCGACTCTTTCCAGTTGAACTGGTAGAAGGTTTCCATCGACAGGTTGTCGGTCAGGCCTACGTTAAAACTAAGCGCTTCAACCGGTACCAAAACCTCCTTCAACTCGGAGCCTGGCAGGCGGAACTTCGCAGCATCAACCGGGTTGGTCGTGTTGATACCGCCACGGTAGAAAAGACCTTCACCCCAGTTGAATACCTGGTTACCGAGACGGGCCGTTACAGGCAAGTCTGCGATATCCCAGTTGCCGTAAACATAAGCGTCGAGAATCTGCGCGTTACGCCCGGCCTTATGGCGAGTGTCGTGAGTGAAGCTTGAGTCGTTCGGGTAGCTCTGGCTTGGCTGAATCGGATCGTTTGCATCACCGTAGTTGGTGCGCTTGTCCATAATCTGCGTGTCATAGAAAGCGGTACCACGGACGAAAAGACCGTAGTTTTTATAAGTCGCTTCCAGATCGGAAGTGATCTTATAAACCTCGGAAACCAGACCGGTATCGAAGTTACGGTTGCCGTCGTTGGTGTTGATGTCGTTGTTGTTCTTGTCCTGACCCTGTACGCGCCACAATTGGCCGTAAGACACAGTGGTGTCGATGGAACCAGTGACTTCATTGTCGGCAAAGCTGAATTCCACGGCCTGGGCCTGGGCAGCCACCAGCAACGGCAGAAGACCGGCGAAGGCAAAGCCTGCCTTGGACGGCGCGAAACGCAACATAGGACTACGGGACTTGATTTCCATCGAGACTTTACTCCGTGGACAGATCGTTATTCTTATCGGCCCGCGCTTGTTGGCACGCGGGCTCATGTACGCCGCCATACAGAGGCGGTCTTTTTAGTTGATCGGAAGATTCCCTTCCAACGCGTCTAGCACGCACCCCCGAGCATTGTCTGCACCATTGCGGGGCCAATTACAGTCGAGCAATGCAACCATGGTGCCAAACAAGCGTTTCAATTCAATTAAATGGCGCCAACGTTTTATGGTTGCCCGGGCAGGACGTGACTGATCATTCATTAACCAACTCACCCACTATTCAGGAAACAATTGCACGCTTTGTCCTACGATGTGGCGCGCATAGCCACTCGCCTGGGTTTCGGCGTTAATTCCTGGCCGCACAATCAGAAAACAGTCAAGGGCAAAGCCCCAACCTATTAAGGGTTTTCTAATAAGCAGTGGGCGCGTTATTTCAGTAAGTAACAAAAAAGTGTTACCGGCAAATTGCCAGTAACACTTTTGTACTTAGGGGGAGGGATGAATCAGAACCTTAAGCCAGGCTCTTGCTTACCACTTCGTACACGTCAGAAGACAGCTCGCCAGAAGCGAGAATCCGCTCTAGCTCGGCCTTCATAAGCGCTTGCCGGCCGGTATCGTATTTGCGCCAGCGGGTCAGCGGTGCCAATTGCCGGGAAGCGATCTGCGGGTTGAAGCCGTTCAGGGTGATGACCAGGTCCGCCAGGAAGCGGTAGCCCGAGCCATCGGCGCTGTGGAAGTTGACCAGGTTTTGCCCGGCGAATGCACCGACCAGGGCACGCACCTTATTGGGGTTTTTCAAGGTGAAGGCTGGGTGTTCCATCAACGCTTTTACACGCTGCAACCCGCCAGGTAGAGCGCTCGCCGCCTGCACACTGAACCACTGATCCATTACCAATGGATTGTCTTTGAAGTGTTCGGCGAAGGCTGCCAGCGCCGTGGCTTTCTCGGCTTCGAACGGCGAATTGACCAACACGGCCAGCGCGGTGAGGCGTTCAGTCATGTTGTCGCATGCGTCGTACTGTTCCAGACACGCCGCCAGTACTTCGGGTTTGCCACTCAGCATTAAGTATGAGAGCGCGATGTTTTGCAGGCTGCGGCGGGCGAAATGGTCGGCCTGGGCCACGTACTCACTGTTACGCGAGACCTCGCGGTTCTGCTGATAACGCTGCCACAGCGGTTCGAACAACGCCTCGGCCAGTTGCTGGCGGGCGAATTCACGGGCGCTGTGAATGGCATCAACGTCGGCCACTTCGCTGATTTCGGTGAGATACGCCTCGCTTGGCAGCGAGAGCATTTCGGCAACCATGGCCTGATCGAGCGTGCTGTCGGCAAGCAGGGTGCCGAGCGCAGTGATCAGCCGCTGATCCAGCGCCAGCGTTTCGCCGCGCTGGTGTTGCCCGATCAGCTCTTGCAGCACTTGCACCGACAGTTGCTGGCCGGCTTCCCAACGGTTGAAGCCGTCGGCGTCGTGTTGCATGAGGAACATCAGTTGGTCGCGGTTGTACGGGAAGCTCAGCTTCACCGGCGCCGACAGGCCACGCAGCAACGAGGGCAACGGCTGCTCGGCCACGTCCACAAACGTGAAGCTCTGCTCGGCTTCAGTCACCGCAATAACCGTGGACTCGCCACGCGCCTCGCTCTCACCGTGCAGCTTCAACGTCAGCGCCTGGCCCTGGGTGCCGAGCAAGCCCAGTTCGACCGGAATCACGAACGGCAGCTTTTCAGTTTGCCCCGGCGTTGGCGGGCAGCTCTGACGGAAGGTCAGGGTGTAGGTTTTGGCGTTGGCGTCATACGCCTCGCTCACTTGCAAACGCGGGGTACCGGCCTGGCTGTACCAGCGTTTGAACTGGGTGAAGTCGGCGCCGTTGGCGTCTTCCATGGCCTTGATAAAGTCGTCGCAGGTGACGGCCTGACCATCGTGGCGCTCGAAGTACAGGTCGCTGCCTTTGCGGAAACCCTCGTTGCCCAGCAGGGTGTGCAGCATGCGCACCACTTCCGAGCCTTTTTCGTACACGGTAAGGGTGTAGAAGTTGGAAATCTCGATAAAGCTATCCGGGCGCACGGCGTGAGCCATGGGGCCGGCGTCTTCGGCGAACTGGTGGGTGCGCAGGTAAGCGACGTCTTCAATGCGTTTGACTGTGCGTGAGTTCATGTCGGCCGAGAACTCGGCGTCGCGGTACACGGTGAAGCCTTCTTTGAGCGACAGCTGGAACCAGTCGCGGCACGTAACGCGGTTGCCAGACCAGTTGTGGAAGTACTCGTGCGCCACCACGCCTTCAACGCGCTGGTGCGCAGCGTCGGTGGCGGTGTCGGCTTTGGCCAGCACGCAGCTGGAGTTGAAGATGTTCAGGCCCTTGTTTTCCATGGCGCCCATGTTGAAGTCGTTCACGGCCACGATCATGAAAATATCCAGATCGTATTCGCGGCCGTAGACCTCTTCATCCCAGCGCATGGATTTTTTCAGGCTGTCCATGGCGTGCTGGCATTTGTCGATATTTTCCGGCTCGACATAAATGCGCAGCGCCACTTCGCGGTTGCTCATGGTGGTGAAGGTGTCTTCGATGCACCACAAATCGCCCGCCACCAGCGCGAACAGGTACGCCGGCTTCATGAACGGATCTTCCCACGTCGCCCAATGGCGGCCGCCCTCGCCCTCTTCCGGGCCGCTGGCAATCGGGTTGCCGTTGGAAAGCAGTACCGGGTACTTGTGCTGTTCGGCGCTCAGGGTCGTGGTGAATTTGCTCATCACGTCCGGGCGGTCGAGGTAGTAGGTGATCTTGCGGAAGCCTTCGGCTTCGCACTGGGTACAGAACATGCCGCTGGATTTGTACAAGCCTTCCAGCGCGGTGTTGGTTTCCGGGTGAATGCGCACGCTGCTGTCGATGACGAAGCGCTCGCCAGCCGGTTGCAGCGTCAGGTGGCTGTCGCTCAGCTGGTAGTCGCCCGGCTCCAGGGTTTTGCCGTCGAGGCTGAGGGACAGCAGCTCCAGCTCCTGGCCGTCCAGCACCAGCTGCGGAAGCCCTTCACCGCGCACCGGGTTGCGGCGCATCACCAGTTGCGCGTGAACCAGGGTGTGGTCCTCGAACAACTCGAAAGTCAGATGGGTTTCGTCGATCAGGTAATCCGGCGCCTGATAGTCCTTCAAATAAATCATCTTCGGTTGTTCGGTGCGCATGGCAGTTGCCCTTACGTTCAGGAATGCACGGCCAGTTGGTAGGCCGTGTATTTGCGGATATTGATAACGCCGGTATCGAACATCAGGTATTGGCCCTTGATGCCCAGCAGCGTGCCTTCGGCGATGGGGTCTTTATCCAGATTAAAGCTGGTTATTTTTGCCGGGTAGGCCTCGATCGGATACGTAATCTCGATGGGCTCGACGTCGGTCAGCGCCTGAATGGCCTGCAAGCCGAAACGCTGTTGCAAGCCAAGCATACCTTCGGCACAAGCGGCGAAAATCTGCTCGCGTACGGCTTTGAGTTCGACCGGCGCGGCGTGGCTTCTAAGCAGCGCGCGCCAGTTGGTCTTGTCGGCCACCTGGGTGCGCAGCAAATCTTCGACGAAACCGGATTGCTGACGGGTGCTGACGCGCATGATCGGCAGCGCCTGGCTGGCGCCCTGGTCGAGCCAGCGGGTGGGCACTTGCGTGGCGCGGGTTATGCCGACTTTCACGCCCGACGAATTGGCCAGATAAACAATGTGATCGGTCATGCAGAACTGCGCCGCCCATTCCGGCTCGCGGCAGGTGCCTGCCTCATGGTGGCAACGCTCGGGGCTCATCATGCAGGTGTCGCACTGCGCCAGCTTGGTCATGCAGGGGTAGCAATAACCCTGACTGAAACTGGTTTTGGTTTTGCGTCCGCAATGGCTGCAATGAATCGCACCCAAATACTCCAACCGCACGGTCTTGCCGATCAGCGGGTTGACCGGAATTTCGTCCTCGCCCAACCGAAACGCGTACTGCACCGGCGCGCCCAGGCGGGCGGCCATTTTGCTCAAGGCACCGCGACCCAATTCACTCAATGGATGGCGTCCGACTTGAACAGGATGTTCGGCACGGTTTTGGATTTCGAGCTGCATTCCTGCACGGCCATGTAACCGGTGCGCTGGTCTTCCGGCAGATTTTGCAGTTCCCAGGCGATAACCGCCTGCATGCTCAGTTCTTTCTGTTCCTGGGTGAGCTTGCGCCCGTCCGACCACTTACCAATTTCCACCGCCAGCTTCAGGCTTTCGTAGATATCGGGGGTGATGTTTTCAATCATTTCAGCAAAGGACGACATATTCGCCTCCAAAAACAAAGTCGCAGTTTAACGACGACGGCGCGCCAGTGCACCGCCCAACAGACCGGTGAGGCAGCCCATCAGCAAGCCGCCGACATGCGCGCCGTTGGCGATGGCGCCAATGCCGGCCACCTCGGTAATGCCGCTCATGCAGATGACCAGCCAGATCAGCATCATCACCACCACGCCTTTGGGTAAGTGGTAAGCACGATTTGGGGCCAGTAACTGGTAAATCCAACAGTGGCCGAGCAGGCCGTAGAGCACGCCCGACAGGCCGCCGAAAATCGACGGCCCCGCCCACCAGAACTGCACGGCGTTGGAGGCGAGCCCGAACAGCAGCGTCAGCCCCAGCAATGCGAAGCCGCCCTGGTACGACTCGATGCGCCGCCCCAGCTCCCAGTACCACATACCGTTCATGGCCAGATGCAAAATGCCGAAGTGGATAAAGATCGGCGTGATCAGCCGCCAGTATTGGCCGGCGGCCATGGTGTCGGGCCAGGGCACGAAGGTGGCGTAGTCGCCGGATACGTGAAAATCCATCCAGCTCAGCCAGCGAATGGCCTCGAAGTTGTCGCCCAGCAAGGTGATGCCCGCGACAATCAACGTCAGCA
The DNA here is from genome assembly GCF_900573885.1 of Pseudomonas viridiflava. Lineage (GTDB taxonomy): Bacteria > Pseudomonadota > Gammaproteobacteria > Pseudomonadales > Pseudomonadaceae > Aquipseudomonas. The sequence goes on along the minus strand of NZ_UPSE01000346.1, from coordinate 209,852 downwards.
CCATCATTAACGTGGTCAGTGGGCTCTGCCGCAGCTGCGCGACAAACCCGACCTTCACCGGCTTTTCCTGCTCCGGTAGCTGCAACCGCTGCTCGGGATCGCCGTCCGGATACTGCTGATACAAACCGCGCACATCCGCTGCCAGTTGCTCGCCGGGCACCCACAACACCTGCTCGCCAGACTCCTCACTGACACGGTGCGGCACCTGCAGGCGCTGCAACAGTTGAACGAAGCCGGCCAGATTGACGCTCACCGGCAAACGCAGCACTTCGACCGGGTTCATGGCGTTACTACTTGATGCCGTATTACTCAACGGGAACCTCCGGGCGCTCAACGTCCACCCAGGCGAATTTATTGGGATCGATGCGGGTTTCCTGATCCATGCGATACGCCACCAGCTTGCCGAACAGCACGGCGCTGTAGTCGAGGCAAGCCAGGTTGGGGCGAATCGGCGCCGGCCGGCCCTTGCGCCAATAGTGGCCGACAAACAGCGGCGGCTCTTTCGGGCCGTAGCGCAGCAATTGGGTTTTTTCCTGGGGCGTCAGCGGCGTGCGGGCCACGTCTTCGGGCAAGGCGTCGGGCTGGAACACGATGTCGCCGTAGGTTTGCGGGTCTTCTTCCCAGAACTTGGTGCGAAAGAACGCGCGGGTATAGCCGTCGCCGCTGGTAAGCGTCAGGCCATCGGGCAGGCGCATGTCCGTGCCACGCAGCAAGCGGCTGAAGACTTTATTGGCAAAGCTGCCGGGCACGGCCGAGGCCTGAATAAAGGCTTCATCAACGCGGCCGTCGGGGTGTTGAGCGCGCAGCGAGTCGATCAGGCCCGCGTCCCAACAGGCGTGCACAACGCGGAAATGCCCGGCGTCGATATACAGCGGCAGCTCGTAAAACCAGCGCTGGAACTCGCGCCACTCGTGCGGATAAGCGTCGAACTGCGCCAGGCTTTGGGTAATCAGGCGGGCATTGCGCGGCGTGTGTTCGCGCACAAACTGGCGGCCACTGCCAGGCGGCGCCGGGGTGCTCCAGCCGAGGGCGTCGAATTCATGGTTACCCATGATGCACAGCGCCTGCCCGGCTTCGACCATGTCGTGCACCATGTGCAGCGCCTCGCGAATGCGCGGGCCACGGTCGACGATGTCGCCGAGGAAAATCGCCATACGCCGCGGGTGACGCCACACGCCGCCATGGCGCTGATAACCGAGGCCGTCGAGCAGGCGCGCCAGGGTGTGCGCGCAACCATGCACGTCACCAATCAAGTCATACCCGCGCGCCGCATCGAGTTCCATCAGTCGTTACCGCCTCCGAGGCGACTGCCCCACCCCAACTTGGTCCGGCAAACCTCGTAATAGTTGTGGTCCAGCGGATGAATCAGGCGCAGTTTCTGCGGCTTTTTGCTGACAATCAGCGTGTCGCCAGGGGCGCAGGTGAAATGGTTCTGACCGTCGCACGACACTTGCGGATAAATCTGCATGTCTTTTGAGGCGACAATTTTCAGCTCGCTGTTGCCGTCCACCACAATCGGGCGGCTGGACAAGGTGTGCGGGTACATCGGCACCACCACAATGGCGTCGAGCTTGGGATGCATGATCGGGCCGCCCGCCGACAAGGCATAAGCGGTGGAGCCGGTAGGCGTGGCGACGATCAGGCCGTCGGCCTTCTGGCTGCACACAAACTGGCCATCGATGTGCAGCTCGAACTCGATCATGCGCGTCGACTTGCCCGGGTGCAGCACCACGTCGTTCAGGGCATCGCCCTGGCCGATCACTTCAGCGTGACGGCGCACTTCGGCTTGCAGCAGGAAGCGGTTCTCCACCAGATACTGGCCGTCGAGCACTTCGGCCACTTTGCTTTCCAGCTCGTCGGGGCGAATGTCGGTAAGGAAACCGAGGCTGCCACGGTTGATGCCCAGCACCGGCACATTGAACTGTGCCAGGGCGCGCGCGGCGCCGAGCATGCTGCCGTCACCGCCGACCACAATCACCAGGTCGCAGGCTTCGCCGAGGCTTTTGCGCGATGAGGTTTGCAGGCCATGACCGGGCAACACCTCGGCGATGGTGTCCTCGAGGATTACGTGCAACTGGCGCTCGATAAGCAGTTTTTTCAGGCGGCGGATGGTGTCCAGCACCTGCGAACTGCCCAAGCGGCCAATGATGCCGATATTGCGAAATTGCTCCATGAGGCTCCTGGCAGACGCTGGCAGAAAATTTGAAAGACAGCCTCTATCCACAGAGGCGAGCACGATTATGGGCGAAACCCGCAGGCCAAACCAAGGCGCACTTCACCCCGGCGACCCGCTATGCTCGCAACATGACGCTTTTTCCCACGCTCACCGCCCTGCCCCAGCACCTGCACCAGCCCGCCGTGCGCGACCTGGCCTGGGTGCTGCTGTCGCCGCCCCTGCTGGATCCGGCGCACTGCGCGCAACGTCACCCCTTGACGGCAAGCGCCTGGGCCGCCGCGCCTGAGCAACTGGCCGAGTGGCTGCAACAGCTTGACCGCGACCCCACCGCGCTCACCGCCTGGCTCGCCCAGCACAGCATCCGGCGCCTGGGCCTGTACTACGAACGTCTGTGGCAATTCGCCTTGATGGCCGCGCCCGGGGTGCAGTTGCTGGCCGCCAACCTGGCGATTCGCGAGGGCGGGCACACCTTGGGCGAGCTGGATTTACTGCTGCAAGACGACGACGGCGTGCACCACCAGGAACTGGCCATCAAGCTCTACCTCGGCCCGCAACAGGGCGACGGCCGCAACGCCCACGAATGGCTCGGCCCCGGCAGCCAGGACCGCCTGGCGCGCAAAGTCAGCCACCTGCTGGACCACCAACTGCCATTGTCTGCCACGCCGCAAGCACGCGCGGCGCTGGCCGAGCTCGGCATTGCCGACGTACAGCCGCAACTGTGGCTGGCGGGTTATCTCTTCTACCCATGGCCCGGCCACAGCCAGCCGCCTGCGGGCGCCCTGGCCGAACACCTGCGCGGGCGCTGGTTGCATCGCAAGGATTGGGCCGCGTTTGCGGCTGAGCATGAAGGAACCGGGCTGTGGCAACCCATCCCCCGGCAAACCTGGCTGGCGCCGGCGCGGGAACAGGCGGACACGGTGTGGACGGCTGAGCGGTTTGCGCAGTGGCTAGCCGAACTGGAGGTGGATGCGCAGGCGCAGTTGTTGGTGCGGTTTGAGCGGGATGGGAGTGGGGATTGGCGGGAGGCGGAGCGGGTGTTTTTGGTGGGGGATGGGTGGCCGGGATGGGGTGGGTGACGGGCTCGGGTCTAGCTAGGTCTCGTCGGTCGCCGAGGCATCACCGCTCGACTCAAAATTCTGGATTCCCGCCTGCGCGGGAATGACGGATGTCTCTAATCAACTCACCGTCATCCTCGCGAACGCGGGGATCCAGGATCTCGGATGTGTCGGCGTTATGTGTAGAGAACACCGTCATTCCCGCGAAGGCGGCGGTCCGACGATTCGGAATCCAGGCTCGTTCAGGCAACCTCGCTTCCCGACCGCATCTCGAACCCAAACCCAACCCTACCGACTCCGCTCCGTCCGCCCCCCCGACCGCGCCAAATACCCCGACCCGCTCTCACACAACAACCCTTCGCGAAGCACAGCGGGCAACGCATTCAACCCGTCACGCAGCGCATAAGCGTTAAACCCCAGCTGCGACAGCAAAAACACCGCGCTGGTACTGCGCGTACCGCTGTCGCAGTAGCACAGATAGGTGCGGCTTTTATCCAGCAACCGCGCTTTCAAGCGCAGCAGTTGCAGCGGCATGTTCAGCGATTCCAGGGCGTGACCGCGTTCGTATTCTTCCTGCAGGCGCACGTCCAGCCATTGCGCGCCGGCGGACAGCAGGCGCGCGGCTTCGCCGAACGACACCTCGTCGACAATCGGTGCCTTGAGCAGGGCGAAGAAGTCCTGACGATCCAGGCGCAGCACCACGCCGTCTTCGAGCATCGTCACGGTGGCGTTGCGCGGCTGGTCGGCCAGCAGCGCTTCTTCGCCAAAGCAGGCGCCCTCTTCCAGTTCGGCCAGCACTTGTTTTTCACTGCCGGCGCTGCGCATCACTTCCGCGCGGCCGCTGTTGAGGAAAAAGCAGCAATCACCGGTTTCGCCTTCACTAAGCACGGTGCTGCCCGCTTTCAGTTCCAGGCGCTGCAAACGGTCGAGCATGGCCCGTACGTTCGGCGGCGGCACTTTGGCGAACAGTGGGTTTTGCAGCAAACGCTCCAGCCATTCGACGTCGCCGCCGCGCTGGCCCAGCTCCAGCAGCAAATCCTGGTACGCCAGGCGCCAGGTCAGCAGGCGGGTGAGGGTCGCGCTGTCGAGCACCAGAATGCTGATGTCGGTAAGCGCCCGCGCTTCGTGCAGGCGCGGCAGGTTGGGTGACACGGGATGACAACTGGCTTCGCTGCCAGCCTGCAAGCGTTGTTTGCGACCGTCGGCGTCGGTCAGTATCAGCTCGCCGGCCAACAGGAAATACGTGACCCGCGCCTGGTCGCCCGCCCTGAACAGCAACTGCCCGGCCAGCATCGGCTGCGGAACCAGTTGGCTGCGCAATTCGCGCCACTGCTGTTCCGACAGCACGTTGAGCGGCGTCAGGCTGCGCAGTTGCTCAAGGTTCAGGGGTTCACTCATGGAAGGCGGCTACTCATGAAAGGGCTAGTGCAACGGGCGGGCAATGTTCGGTTGCGTGGCGCGGCGGCCCTGCAAACCGCCCGTGTGAACGAACAGCAGACGCGAGCCGCGGGCCACGTTACCGGCCGCCACCTGCAGGCGCAACGCCATTAGGGCTTTGCCGGTGTAAATCGCTTCCAGCGGCAAGTCGCCGTCGCGTTCAGTCTGGCTGACGAATGCCGTTAGCGCTTCATCGACCTTAGCAAAGCCCGCCCGACTCGCTTGCAGCAACGCATAGCCCTGCCCCGTGTAGCCGGCCTGCTCGAAGATGTGCTGAAGGTTCGCTTCCACGCCGTGCCCTTCCGGCACCGCCGAGGCGCCATACACCAACCGCTGCCCACCCTCGCCCAGCACCAGCCCGGCCAGCGTGGTGCCGGTGCCGACGGCCAGCCACCAGGCGTCGAAGTCGTCCCAGCCAATAGTTGCCAGTTGGCCCTGCGCCATTTCGCGCAAGGCCATGCAGCCGAGCGCGCCGGGCAAGCCGCCACCGCCTTCCGGGAGCGGGTAGAAGTCAGGGTATCGGGCGAGCCAGGGTTGCCAGAAGTCGGGGTGATGCCGTTGTCGATAGCCACCGTAGCCAAGCCAGTGCAACGACATGCCCCACGCCTGCAGATCGCGCACTGTCGGTGTGTCGAGCGCATCGCCGCGCAACAAGCCGACCGTGGGGAAGCCGAAGCGCTGGCCGGCGGCCGCCAGTGCGTGCAGGTGATTGGAATGGGCGCCGCCCAGGCTGATTACACCGCGCGCCCCGGCCGCCGCAGCCGCGTCTAAGTGGTGGCGCAACTTGAACCATTTGTTGCCGCTGATGAGCGGGTCGATTTCATCGAGGCGCAGCACCGCTACGTGCACGCCGGCTTCTTGCAGCCACGGCGTGACCAGACGCTGAAGCGGCGCCTGGGGTGACCAGAGGGAAACGTCGAGGGACAAGGGCTAGCTGACAGTCCGCAAGCGGGCACCGGCTTTGTGGCGGGCGCAGCAGTTGGAATCGCCAATAACAAAGCGGCTCGGCGTGTCGATGCGGTCCAAGGGAATGCCGCAACGGTCGCCGTTCGGCAAGCTGGCATCGCAGCTGGGTTTTTCGTAATGGGCCAGCCACTGGCGATATTGCGCCTCGGCAACAAAACATTTGGCCGCCGCGTAGGCCATGGGGTTGTCCTGGTAACGGGCGATGTCTTGCAGCGGAATGGTCAGATGACCGGCGCCCGGGTGGTACACCACGAACACCACGCCAAGTTTCGACAGACGCTCCAGAATCTGCTCGCCGCCCTGGCTGGCGAAGGCGTCACGCTCTTTCTTCAGGCGCTCGACCTCTTCTTCCAGCTGCGTGTCCAGCTCATTGCGGTAGGCCAGTTCGACGTCGCGAATGGCAATCTGCTCTTTGTACTCGACCACGGCCGAGGCAATGCGCGCCTGTAGCTCGCTGTCGAATTGCGCGCGCAGAATGTCCGCCTCGGCACGGCCGTGACGCTCGATGGCGCGCAGTTGCTCGGTCATTTCCTCGCGGTTTTTCTGAAAGGTATCGGCCTGAGCGGCCAGTTGCGCTTTCAGGCTGACGTTCAGTTCTTCTTGCTGGCGCAGCGCCTGATGCAGGGTCTGAATCTGCCCGAGCATTTTCTGCGTGTCTTCTGCGGCAGAGAGCTTGAGCTTGGCCAGCTCTTCTTCGTATTGCTGAGTCTGGCTGCTGATGCGCAGGCGCTGCTGCTTGATGAGCTGAGCGGTTTTGAGGCGGTGTTCCTGCTCAATCTTTTCGGCTATCTGATCGGCCGCTTCCTTGCCAGGATCGGGGGCGTGCCATTGATCTTCCGGGGCCAGTTGCAAACGTTCCGGGGCGACGCTTTGGCCGGAGTCGTCTTCAACCAGCAAGCCCAGCCCGTTACGGCGAACGGTATCGCGCAACAGCACCAGATCGTTCTGGCCCGGTACCAGGCTTGGGTCCCACAAGTGCATCTGGTGCCACGACACCGGGCACTGGCTACGGCAAGCCAGGCGGATAGGCCCGGCGCCGAGGTCCGGGCCGCGGCCGGAACGTTCGGCCAGGTGACGCAGGGGAATATTCCAGCCGCTGTCTGGCGAGCCGCGTTCGTCGAAGTCCAGGTAGAAGAACACCGCCGCGCGCACCAGCAAGCGGGGGTTGATCAGCACATACGCCACGCGCATTTGCTGGTCTCTGAACTCGGGCATGTTGACCACGCCGTCGAGCAAAGCCTCGAACTCGGGGTACAGCATTTCTTTGCAGATACCGCGTTCACTGAAGAACACCACGGCTTCAACCATTTGCGGTTTGATCTGCATGCTCATCAACGGACCCCTAAACCAGTTACATGGCGACTTTTCGCGCTTATGAATACGCGCTGATTTTTCTGCGCGCACGGCGAGAAAGTAGGCGTATTCCTACATTTGGCTCAAGTCTAGGGTAAAAAGTATCGACGGCAATGTGACTGGGTTGGCAGTCACCCATGCCGGGCGCCTGCTGAACAGGCGCTGACATGAAACTGTGACGGAATCGGTACAAGCGGTCAGCTTTATCGCCTCAGGCCGAGGCTTTGGCCTTGGCCAGGAAGGGCGCCAGGCGCTTGCCCATCTCATCGCCCAGCGCTTGCAGGCCGCTCATGGGGCGGATCATCACTTCGAAGTCGACGATTTTGCCGTCTTCATTGAAGCGCACCATGTCGATGCCCTTGAGCTGGCGCTCGCCCACCGTGGCGCTGAACTCCAGCACCACATTCAGGCCGTCGGCGCTGACCAGTTCACGGTGGTATTCAAAGTTTTCAAACACCTGAATCACGGTGTTCAAAATCACATTGACCATCTGCGCGCCCTCGTACGGGTTGTACGCCATGGGCGAACGAAACACCGCCTTGGCATCCAGCAACTCGGGCAGGGCCTTGAGGTTTTTGCTCGCGATCATGTGGTGCCACTGCTCAAGGGCAGCGGTAACGGCAGGGTTGGGACTGAGGGCGGAACTGGTCATGGCAACTCCTTTTTTGTTTTCGGCGAATACACACTTCCTGTAGGACCGGCCGGGCGGCGATCCGCTTTAGCCGCGATGCTTTTTAAAACAATCAAAAGCATCGCGGCTAAAGCCGCTCCTACAGAGTCAGCAGTGAATGCGGAACTGAGATCTACTCCCTCTCCCGCAAGCGGGAGAGGGAGTAAAGCAATTACAACCCTGCCGCCAAACGCGAACCCTGGTTGATTGCACGCTTGGCATCCAGCTCTGCCGCCACGTCCGCGCCACCGATCAGATGCACCACTTGCCCCGCCGCTTCCAGGCCTTCCTGCAATTCACGCAGCGGGTCCTGACCGGCGCAGATGATGATGGTGTCGACCGGCAATAGCTGCGGCTCACCTTCGGCGATGCGGATGTGCAGACCGGCGTCGTCGACGCTGAGGTATTCCACGCTGTTGAGCATTTGTACGTTCTTGTTTTTCAAGCCGGTGCGGTGGATCCAGCCGGTGGTTTTGCCGAGGCCGTCGCCCACTTTGGTTTTCTTGCGCTGTAGCAGGAACACTTCACGCGCCGGGGCATGCACTTCGGCCTTGATACCGGCGATACCGCCACGCGCTTCCAGGGCTTTGTCGATGCCCCACTCTTTCCAGAACGCATCGCAGTCCTGGCTGGTGGCGTCGCCTTGGTGAACGATGAATTCCGACACGTCGAAACCAATGCCGCCGGCGCCGATCACGGCAACCTTCTGGCCAACCGGCTTGCGCTGCAGGATGGCGTCGAGGTAGTTGATCACTTTCGGGTTGTCGATGCCCGGAATGGCCGGCGTGCGCGGGGCGATACCGGTGGCCAGGATGATTTCGTCGAAGCCGCCCTTAACCAGGTCATCAACGCTGACGCGGGTGTTCAGTTGAAGATCAACGCCAGTGGTTTGCAGCTTGCGGCCAAAGTAGCGAATGGTTTCGTAGAACTCTTCTTTGCCCGGTACGCGCTTGGCGATGTTGAACTGGCCGCCGATTTCGCTGGCCGAGTCAAACAGGGTCACGCTGTGGCCACGCTCGGCCGCTACGGTGGCAGCAGAAAGACCCGCCGGGCCGGCGCCGACCACGGCAATTTTCTTCACGGCGGCGGTGGGAATGTAGTTCAGCTCGGTTTCGTGGCAGGCGCGCGGGTTCACCAGGCAGGTGGTGAGTTTGCCGCCGAAGGTGTGGTCCAGGCAGGCCTGGTTGCAGCCGATGCAGGTGTTGATTTCGTCGCTGCGACCTTCAGCGGCCTTGTTGACGAATTCCGGGTCGGCGAGGAACGGGCGAGCCATCGACACCATGTCGGCGTCGCCGTCGGCCAGCACTTGTTCGGCCACTTCCGGGGTGTTGATGCGGTTGGTGGTGATCAGCGGAATGCTGACTTCGCCACGCAGTTTGGCGGTCACTTTGGTGAACGCGGCGCGCGGCACTTTGGTGGCGATCGTGGGGATTCGCGCTTCGTGCCAGCCGATGCCGGTGTTGATGATGGTGGCGCCGGCTTTTTCGATGGCTTTGGCCAGCGTGACGATTTCGTCCCAGGTGCTGCCGCCTTCGACCAGGTCGAGCATCGACAGGCGATAAATAATGATGAAGTTGGGGCCTACCGCCTCACGCACGCGGCGCACGATTTCCACCGGCAGGCGCATGCGGTTTTCGTAGGTGCCACCCCAGCGGTCAGTGCGCTGGTTGGTGTGGGCGGCGAGGAACTGGTTAATGAAATAACCCTCGGAACCCATGATTTCCACGCCATCGTATTCGGCGACCTGGGCGAGGCTGGAGCAGTTAACGAAATCGGCGATCTGCTTTTCGATGCCCTCTTCGTCCAGTTCATGGGGCTTGAACGGGTTGATCGGCGCTTGAATGGCGCTCGGCGCTACCGATTTCGGGCTGTAGGCATAACGGCCGGCGTGGAGAATCTGCATGCAGATCTTGCCGCCCGCTTCGTGCACGGCGCGGGTAACGATGCGGTGCTGCTCGGCTTCTTCCGGGGTGCTCAGCTTGGCCGCGCCGGCGTAAACGCCGCCTTCCACGTTCGGGCCAATGCCGCCGGTCACCATCAGGCCGACGCCGCCCAGAGCACGTTCGGCAAAGTACGCCGCCATGCGCTCGAAGCCGCCCGGTTTCTCTTCCAGCCCGGTGTGCATGGAGCCCATCAGGGTGCGGTTACGCAGGGTGGTGAAACCCAGGTCCAGCGGGGCCAACAGGTGGGGGAATTGGACGGCGGTCATCGGTAGCTCCACATCGAGGGTTAATGCACGGAATGCCGCTGCCTCCTGTTTGGCTTTCTGTTCGAAAGCGTGGGCGGCGGTCAGTTGTGAGCGAACGATAAAGAGCGCGCCGCGCCCCCTCAATGATCCAAAGTGACAACTTATTGATCCAAACGCGCAGCGCGACTTGGCAAGCGCGGTTCGGCCCCCTACCCTAATGACCTCATTTCGCACCCCGACGACCATGCGCAGACTATTCGGCAACGCCCTCGCCTCTTCCACCATCGTTCTGCTGGGCGCGTACGCGCTGTGGACCGATTTGCCGTCCGAAGCCCATTACCTCTCTGATTTGCGCAGCGAGGTGGCGCTGAACCAGGGCCAGCCCGGCAGCAACGGCAACCTGCTCGGCATTCAGCCGCAGATGTTTTCCGGCGACTACCACAGCGCCGATCTGCTGCGCCTGAAACTGGCCGCCTACCTGCACAAGGCCAACGAAGCGGGCCTGATCAATGGCAAAACCGTGGCGGTGCTGCCGGAGCATATCGGCACGGGACTGGTAATCAGCGGCGAGAAAGCCGAGGTGTATCAGGCGCATACCATGGATAACGCCATGGCCTGGCTGGCGGCCAGCAACCCGCTGAAACTGAGCCGCGCACTGCTGTTCGCCACAGGTGAACACCGCCTGCACGACGCCCTGCTGCGTATGAAAGGCGAACACATGGCGCGCGATTACCAGACGGTATTCGGCGGACTGGCCAAGGATTTCGGGATCACCCTGGTTGCCGGCTCGATCGTGTTGCCGGAGCCGAGCGTTGAAAACGGTCAGCTGGTGGTTGGCAGCGGCCCGCTTTACAACGTCAGCCTGGTGTTTGGCAGTGACGGTCTGCCACTGGGCCAGCCGCAGCGCAAAGCCTATCCAGTGGCCGGCGAGCAAGGGTTCATTGCCGCCGGGCGTGTCGACGAATCACAGGTAATCGACACCCCGGCCGGGCGATTGGCCGTGGTGGTAGGGGCAGATTCCGCGCGCGCCGAACCACAGCCGAACGACGCGCAGCTACTGGCCATGCCGGCGTTCCAAGTTGTCGGGGCCGACGTTGCAGCTCCCGTGAGTACCGGCGGCGTACGCGCGGGCATGGCGGTGTTTCTGCACGGCCAACTCTGGAACCTGCGTAGCGACGGGCAAAGCCTGCTGCTGCACGACCAGACAGTAAGCACGCTCACCGACAACGGCAGCCCCGGTGGCCGGCTGCTGAATATCTGGCTGTAACCGATGAAACCGGTGCGGGTGCGGCTCGGGGATCTGTCGGTCGGCTTCGTGTATGGCCTGGCCGACGCGGTGCGCCAGGCTGGGCATGATCCACAGCCGCTGCTCGAACAATATGGTCTCGACACTGCGCGCCTGGCCGAGCCGAAAGCGCGGTTGTCGATTCCGCGCTACATGCGCCTGGGCCACGCGGCCATCCAGCTGACGGGCCAGCCCGGCCTGGGCCTGAGCATGGGCGTGCACACGCGCCTGAGCCAGGTTGGCCTGGCCGGCGTTACCGCCGCACAGGCGCCCACCGTGCGCGAGGCGGCTCGCGCACTCATTCGCTTCGAACCGTTGTACGCCTACAACTACCGTGGCCAATCCAGCTTTCACGAAGACGCACGCGGCGCCTGGCTGCGCTTCTACTCGATCAACCCCTACAACGCCTACAACCGCTTCGTGGTCGACTCGGTACTGGCCGGCTGGGCCGCGCAGCTGGGCGCGCTGGCCGGGCAGCGACTGGAGGTGGAAAAAGTCGACATAGAATTCCCCGCCACGCCCTACACCGAGCGCTACACCGAGCAGTTTGGTTGCGCCGTGGAGTTTTCCAGCGCCGCCAACCAGCTGCGCCTGAACCACGCCACGCTGGCCCTGCGTAACCCGGAACACTGCCCGAGCACCTGGCGACATCTGCTGGATATTTGCGAGCGCGAGCTGGAACAACTCACCCGTACGCGCAGCTTGCGCGAACGCATCAGCCAGTTGCTCGGGCCGCTGCTCCACGGCCGCGAGCCCGACCTCGAAGAAGTTGCCAACCGTCTGCAACTGCCCACCTGGACGTTGCGGCGCAAGCTCGCTGAAGAAGGCACGCAATACCGCGCCATCCTCAACGACACCCGGCGTGACCTGGCCATGGCCTATATCCGCGATACCGAACTGGCATTTGGCGAGATTGCGTATTTGCTGGGGTTTGCGTCAGCGGAAGCGTTTCAACGGGCGTTCAAACGCTGGAACGGACAGACGCCCGGCGAATTCAGAAAGGCGCAGCGTAAGGCGGGGTGATCGCGTTTTGCCCGCCCTCTCCCCCTGCCCCTCTCCCGCTCGCGCTCGCGGGCGAGGGGAGCCAATCGCCTTTCTGCTGACTAACGCGATTTGCTTTAGTCCCCTCGCCCCTCGGGGAGAGGGCTAGGGAGAGGGGGGAAGCCGACGCAGGTTTAAAGCTCTGTAGCGTCTTCAACCGATTCAGTCGGCTCATCCTGTTCAGCCGCGCGGTATTCCAGTAGTTCTTCCTGATAGTCGTCCATCTTTGTGCTCGCTCATGTGCTTGTCGTTTGGGTCAAGGCCAAGCCTAAAACCCGCAGATGACTAACAGATGAACGAACCCAAACAGCCAATCATTAAATCGCAGCCAATAAAAAACCCTTGGACCTTTCGATCCAAGGGTTTCGTATATGGCGCAGCGGACGGGACTCGAACCCGCGACCCCCGGCGTGACAGGCCGGTATTCTAACCGACTGAACTACCGCTGCGTGTCGGTGGACTTTCGTCCGGTACATCGTGAAACGTGCTGCGTCTGATCGTAAAGCCCTGGTTGGCTTCTGATCTCAGGTTCGACGTATCGGACCTGGCAAATAATGGCGCAGCGGACGGGACTCGAACCCGCGACCCCCGGCGTGACAGGCCGGTATTCTAACCGACTGAACTACCGCTGCGCGTCGGTGGACTTTCGTCCGGTTTCACAAGTGGTGGGTGATGACGGGATCGAACCGCCGACCCTCTGCTTGTAAGGCAGATGCTCTCCCAGCTGAGCTAATCACCCCTTGCTTGCGAGGCGCGAAATTTACGCGGGGGACCTACCTAAGTCAACACCCTGTATAGAAATTTTCTGAAATTAATCAATCGGCTAGGTTTTCGCTGACCCGGAGGTTGGGTTGAGCTACAGGCGAAGCCCAACGTCATTGCCCAACCCGCAACGTCAACCGCGCCGTCACCAGCCCTTCTTCGTTGCGGTCCATACCCGCCTCATCAATCCGCACCCCCTGCCCTTCCAGTTCCTGAAACCAACGCAGGAGCAGATTGAAGGCAACCGGCTGCAGGTTCACTTGCAGGCTGCCGTCGCCCGCGTTATCGATCCGTTCGATGGTCAGCTGCGAGGCAGCGGCGCTTGTGGTGACAAAGCCTTGTAGTTGTTCTGGCGCCAGCGTGGCGGTGGGCTTTTCCACCAGCGCACGCGCCAATGGGGCCTTGGCTTGCAGGTAGCCGCTAAGTTCCAGTTGCTGCGCCAGCGATTCGCGGGCGTTGTGCAGGCGGTGCTGGGCGGGTTGCCAAAAACTGATGTACAGCAGCGCAGCGATGACGCATACAAGCATCAGCCCCAGCGCGACCCGCTCCCGCGGAGCCAGCGCTGCCCAGCGGCGCTGGAGCGGCGAGCGCTGCCAGCGATCCAGAAGTCGGGTTTTCATGGTGGCGGTGTTCATCCCTGCCCTCCTACAACCAAGCGGGCGCTGACGCCGTTGTTTTCGCGACTGGCCGAGCCCAGCTGCACCGGCAGACCGGCATCGGCGAGGCGTTGGCGCAGGCGTTCAAGCGCACTGAAGTCGGGCGCCTGAAGTTGCAGCGCAAGATCGCCGCGGGTATCGCTGAAGTCCAGTTGTCGCACGCGTACCAGGCCGCCGTCTGCCTGCACGGCGGTGCTGGCCAGCTCCATCAGCGTTAACAGGCGACTGCCTCCTCCCGTGCTGCCCTGGCTCAAATGCTCGTCAAGCTGGTGCCGCAGGTTGACCAGTTTGCTGTCTTGCGGAAACAGCTCGCGGTACAGCGCAGCGTTGGCGGCGGCGATGGTGTCGCTCCTGTTTTGCAACTGCCAGGCCTGTGCCATGTTGAAGCCCCATTGCAGCACCAGCCACAGGCCGACCAGCCCGAACACCGGCCGCCAACGACTCCAGCCCTGACTGTCCTGCTGATTGGCGAGGTCGCCTTGCGCCAGGTTGCAGCCTGCCGTCTGGGTGGCAAGCCAGACGTACACGTCGTCTTCACGCTGCGCAGTGTCGACGCCTTCCGGCAGCGCCTGGCTGTGGGGCGCGATGGCATGCAGCGGCACGGGACACTGGTCGGCTATGTACGGCCAATCGTCCTGCGCCACGGCAATGCGCGTAGCGAGCGAACCACCCAGCAACCAACGCTCACCGAGGAAGCACAAATGGGTGCCATGCTCGGGAAGCAGATCGGCATCCACCTGAATGCTCACCGGCGCCACCGGGCACAGGTCGAGCCAGCCCTGCAGCCAGGCTTCACGCACGGCGAACACACGGTGCCGGCCGTCGCCCAGCGGCGTGCCGAGGGCGAGATGAAACTGCTCGACCTCTTCGGCGAGCAATTCTTCAACGGCGAACGGCAATGCCTGACGCAGCCAGCGCGCTTTCTGGGTAGGAAGCGGCACCGCGCATGCCGTCACCGCTTCGACCGGCACAACCAGGCGCCAGGGCTCGTCCAGGTCGACCATCGCCTCGGCCAGCAAAACCTGATCATGTACACCGGCGCGTACGCGGTGAACGGTCAGGGTTTCGTCCACGGCCACCGCTGCGGCGGCCGGTAGAAATATCGTTACCAGGCTCATCGTGCCTGCTCCTCACTTGTTGCGGGCGTTGCCTGCTCACCGGAGGCCGCGCCAATCGCGACCAGTCCATCCTGTCCAAGATCGCGAGCCAACACGCGCACGCGGCCTTGTTGATCCCGATGCATGCTGCTGACCACCACCTGACGGCGTTCGCCCATACGCACCTCGCTGATCACTTGAAAATACGCGGTCCCCACCGCCAAACCTTGCCCATCGATCCCCTGCCCCGCCAAGGCTGGCTGAGCGAGAAAGGCGTCAATCGAGGCGAACCCTTCCTTGCCCCGTGCCAGCACCACGCCTTGCGCCATTTCTGGCGTCAGGCCATCGGCCAGACTCGACAACACCATGGCGCCGGCCGTGTTGACGTTAAGCGGCGCATCGCCCGGCAGCGCGCTCACATACGGCTGCAAGCGGCGGAATTCGGCTTCGGTCATACCAAACAATAGCCGTAGCTCGGAAACATCCTGCAGGCGGCGGTCGGCCACGCGGTAGGCAGGTTTGGCCAGCAAGTACTGATTGTCTTCGGCGCCATCGCTGCCAGTGGGCTCTTGATTATCGTCGAGCCAGTCCACCAGCCGCTCGGCATATGGCGTGGTGATGCCCAGGCGCAGCAGCAAGCGACGAAAGCGCAGCAAGGCGGCATCGTCCACCTGTTGCTGACGGACCAGGCTATTGAGGTTGAAGCGGCCGCTGGGGTCTTCGATACGCACGCTCAGTACGCCGCCTTCATCCAGGGCAAACGGCTTCATCGGTTTGGCCCAATCCTCACCGGGGTGGTCAATCGACTGACGCGGGTCGCCGCCTCGCGCATCCCGCTTTAGCACGGCCTTGGCCAGCGTCTCCCCGCCCAGGGCGTACTGCCAGGCCTGGCGGGTGTCGAGCAAATTGGCGCTGCTGCGAATGGCCACATGCTGACGGGCGATCATGCCCGCGCACACCACGGTGACCACCGCCACCACCAGCAGCACGGTGATCAATGCCACACCCTGTTGGCGCTTCATTCCAGCACCTGCGGATCGTCCGAGCCGGGGCCCTGAGCGCCGTCCGGATTGGTAGCATCCGGGTTCTGGCCGTCGCCCGGGTTACCTTTGGCGGGCGGGTCGGGCAGCCGCAGCACGCGGCGAATCTGGCCGTAACGGCGATGTTCCAGCACCAGCTCAAGGGCTTTGGGCAATTGCTCCAGGCGCTCGCTTTCGTTGCCGTCTGCCGGCGGCCACATGGGCAGCCATTGGCCCTGGCGGTCAAGGTAGCGCAAGGTCATGCGGGTGACGCCATCAAGCACCGCCTGCACCTGTGGCTGGCTGTCTTGCGCTTGATCGAGCACCGGCCAGTAACGACGCTGCAATTGTTCGCCGCTGAGTTCCCAGCGCACCCGTTGCAGGCGCGAACGGGGCGCGCCCATCGGATTGCGCCAGCCGTTGCGGGTGAATTCGAGGGCCGTGGCGTCGCCATCTTCGCCAAGCAGCGCCGCACGGTCATCGCCGAATGGGTCGCGCACAGGCCGCGGCATTGCTTGCAGTACGTCACGCTCGAAGGCGGCCATGCCGCGCACCAGTTCTCGCAGTTGTTGTTCATGGCTGCGAGTGGCGCCATCGGCTTGCATCACGCTGCTGAGCATGCGGTAGGTAGCCAAGGCCAACAGGGCGAAGATCGCCACGGCAATCAGCAGCTCCAGCAGGGTGAATCCGCGGGACGCCTTCATTGCCCAGCCTCGATGGGCTCGGTAGTGACAAAACCGACCAGGCTGGCGACGGCCCGGTCTTTAACTTCGCCGCCCCGTCCGCGCTCATCGCGCGCGGCTACCCACACGGTGATGCGGCGCATGGTCGGTTCGCTGGTTTCTTCCACTGTGCTTTGCCATTGCCACTGGCGATTGGCGAAATCGACCTGCCCTTGCTGATTGCCGGCGCCGGGTACGACGGGCGCCAGTTGCATGTCGCTGAGCTGGTTATCGGCGATCCACATCGCCAGGGTTTTGTCCTCTAGCCGTGCGGCGGTCTGCAGGCTGCGCGCGCTGACGCCAAGCACACTCGCCGCCACCAGGGCGAATATCGCCAGAGCCACGAGCACTTCAAGCAGGGTAAAGCCGCGCGCGCGCCTCACTTGCCGGCTCCTTTGGCGTCGGCAGCTTCGACCTTGGGCAAGCGGAAACCATCAGTAGACATCTGCAAGCGCGCGCCTTGCGGGCGGCGCTCTGCCAGTTGCAAACGAAACGGGCTGAGTTCACCGCTGGATAGAATAAGCACCTGCGGACTGCGCTCGCCATTTTTGGGCTGGTCTTCTTCTGCCTGCTGGCTCGGAAGCTTCAATGCCGACCCTTCAAGTTCGACCGTCAGCACGGCATAGCCCGGCAGTTGGTGGGGCGCGCGATCCACCGCTTGCCAGGCGTTTTTCGCCGCGTCATAGCGCAGCACCTGGTAGGAAGAAGCGTCGAACCACAGGCCGTACTCGCGATTATCCAGCACAGCCTCGTCCGCCAGTACGCCAATCAGCCCGCTGAGCCGTTCGGCCTCGTTACGCAGCTCGCGCGCAGGCCCGGCAATACCGGTGCTGAGCACGGCCAGCCCGATCAGGGTGCCAAGAATCACCAGCACCACCAGCAGCTCCACCAACGTGAAGCCGGCCAGGGCCTGCGGCCGCTTCAAACTCACTGATCCCAGTTACCAATGTCCGCATCGCTTTCGCTGCCGCCTTCTTTACCGTCGGCGCCAAAGGAGTAGAGATCGAACGGCCCTTTACTGCCAGGCGCCAGGTATTGGTACGGGTTGCCCCATGGGTCGACCGGCACGCGCTTGAGGTAACCGTCGGCGTTCCAGTTCTTCGGCGCGGGGTTGCCGCTGGGTTTTTTCACCAGCGCTTCGAGCCCCTGCTGCGTGCTCGGGTAGGCGTGGTTGTCGAGCTTGTACATGTCCAGCGCGGCGCTGATGCCTTTCACGTCGCCTTTGGCCACGGTGATTTTTGCCTGGTCGGGCCGGCTCATTACCTGCGGCACGATCAGCGCAGCCAGAATGCCGAGAATCACGACCACCACCATGATCTCGATAAGGGTAAAACCGCGCTGGTTTTGGCGTTGTCGCAGGCGTTGTTGCATGACGATCGGTTGCATCGTTATCACCCCACTAATTGGTTCAAGGACAGAATCGGTAGAAGAATTGCCAGCACGATGAGCAGCACCACAACGCCCATGAACACCAGCATGAAAGGCTCGAACAGGCCGACCATCAGCGCGATCTGCGCGGCCAGGTCGCCCTCCTGATTGCGTGCGGTGCGCGCGAGCATCTGGTCAAGTTCGCCGGAGCGCTCACCGCTGGCGATCATGTGCAGCATCATCGGCGGGAACTGCCCGCTCGCTTCCAGAGCGCGGGTCAGGCTGCCACCCTCGCGCACCTTTTGCGCCGCCAGTACTACGTCTGCACGGATAACCCGATTGGAAATCACCTGGGCGCCGATACCCAGCGCCTCCACCAGCGGCACGCCGCTGCGGGTGAGGATGGCCAAAGTAGACGCAAAGCGCGCGCAGTCAGTGGCGCGCACCAGCCGGCCCACCAGCGGCAGGCGCAGCTGAAAGGCGTGCCAGCGGCGTTTGACGTTGTCGTCGCGCAGAGCCCAGCGCGCGGTCATGCCGCCCGCCACGGCCACTAATACAAACAGCCAGCCCCAGCTTTTCACCGCATCACTGAGGGCAATCAAAACACGGGTCAACGTGGGCAACGTTTGCCCGGAGTCGATAAACACCCGCACCACATCCGGCACCACGTAGCCAAGCAGAAACCCGACGATGATCAGCGAGGTGATCATCAGCACCAGCGGATACAGCAGCGCCAGTTGCACTTTCTGCCGCGACTGCTGGCGTTGTTCGGTGTAGTCGGCCAACTGCTCCAGTACCGGGCCCAGGTGACCGGCGTGCTCGCCAGCCGCCACCGTGGCGCGATACAGCTCGGGAAAAGCGGCGGGAAATTCTTTCAGTGCGGCCGCCAGACTATGGCCTTCCAGCACCCGCGCCCGCACGGCCAGCAACATGGCCTGTACGCGGGGCGCCGAGGCCTGGGCGGCGGCAGCGCGCAGCGCTTCTTCAATGGGCAGCGCAGCTTGAATAAGCGTGGCCAACTGGCGTGTAAGCATCGCCAGGTCGCGTGCCGAAAGGCCACGAACAAAGGTGAAATGGCCGTCATTGCTGGCCTGTTCGCGGGTGCGTGTCGCGTTGACTTGCAGCGGCGCCAATTGCTTTTCGCGCAGCATCTGGCGCACCTGACGGGCGCTGTCGGCCTCCATCACGCCTTTTTGCTGGCGTCCTGCGTTGTCCAGAGCAAGGTATTCGAACGCTGCCATCAGAATCTGCCCAGTAAGGTAGCGGTCAGGGCGCGCGCCGCGGGCTTATCGGCCTTCACGTCGCTCGCCCCTACGTTGGTGTTGATTCGGGGAGTTGGAAGATAGTTCGCGCCGCTGAGCGGCTGTGGTGGGCGCCTCGTCTTCGCGGGTTACGCGCAGCACCTCTTCCAGACTGGTGATGCCTTCGAGCACCTTGCGCCGACCATCGTCGCGAATGCTCGGGCCGTTTCCGCGCGCGTGGCGGGTCATTTCCTGCTCGCCGGCGCCGCTGTGCACCAGGGTGCGCATGTGATCGTCGAACACCACCAGTTCGTAAATACCCGTACGGCCGCGGTAGCCCTGCTGTTTGCATTCCGGGCAGCCGCGCGGATGATGAATCACTGGCGTTTCACCGCTGCGCACGCCCAGCACCTGAGCCTCTGCTTCGGTAACCGGCAGGCCTTCCTTGCAATGCGGACACAGCACGCGAACCAGCCGCTGGGCCAATACGCCGAGCAGCGATGAGGACAGCAGAAACGGTTCCACGCCCATATCGACCAGACGGGTGACGGCACCGATCGCGCTGTTGGTGTGCAATGTGGAGAGCACCAAGTGCCCGGTGAGCGAG
Organism: Pseudomonas viridiflava; assembly: GCF_900573885.1. Taxonomy (GTDB): domain Bacteria; phylum Pseudomonadota; class Gammaproteobacteria; order Pseudomonadales; family Pseudomonadaceae; genus Aquipseudomonas. Next base: position 190,209 of record NZ_UPSE01000346.1, on the reverse strand, counting down.
GCCTGAACGGCAATCTGCGCGGTCTCGGCATCACGGATCTCACCGACCATCACAACATCCGGGTCTTGCCGAAGAATGGCGCGCAGGCCGCGGGCGAAGGTCATGTCGACCTTGGTGTTGACCTGTGTCTGGCCGATGCCTTCGAGGTGATATTCGATAGGGTCTTCAACGGTAAGAATGTTGCGCGTGCGGTCGTTCAGGCTGACGAGGCTGGCGTACAAGGTGGTGGTTTTCCCCGAGCCGGTCGGCCCGGTCACCAGAATGATGCCGTGGGGTTTGCGCACGCTGCTTTCCATCAATTGGCAGTCGCGGTTAGACATTCCCAAGTGCTGCAAACTCAGACGCCCAGCTTGTTTGTCGAGCAGTCGCAATACCACCCGCTCACCGTTGGCCGAAGGCAAGGTGGATACCCGCACGTCCACTTCCCGCCCGCCGACGCGCAGCGAAATACGGCCATCTTGTGGCACGCGCTTCTCTGCAATATCCAGGCGCGCCATCACCTTGATACGAGACACCAGCAACGCCGCCAACTCGCGTTTCGGCTCAAGCACTTCGCGCAATACGCCGTCCACCCGAAAGCGCACAACCAGGCGTTTTTCAAAGGTTTCGAGGTGAATATCCGAGGCGTTTTCCTTGATGGATTCGCCGAGGATGGCGTTGATCAGACGAATGATCGGCGCGTCGTCTTCCTGCTCCATCAGGTCTTCGGTTTCGGGCACCTGGTCGGCCAGGGCCGCGAGGTCGAGTCGACCGCCAATGTCTTCGGCGAGCTGCATGGACGCCGAGTCGTGCTGATACGCCGCAGCCATGGCCTGGTCGAAATCCGCGGGGCTCAAAGCGCGCAGCGGCAGGCGTCGGCCGACGAAGCGCTGCGCTTCGGCCAGCGCGACCATTTCCACGGCTGGCCGGAAACCCAGACAGACCTGATTCTGATCGAGCATAAGTACCACGCCGTTACGCTTGGCGTAACTGAACGGTAGGCGACGGGACACTGTTTCCAATGGGGAGACGTTCATCTGTAATCCGACCTTGGCAATGTTTGGGCTACCTGACCGCCCATATTCAACATTAAGGATGACGAGCGTTCGCCATGCTGCTGTTTTTTTAACTGTTTTTTGGCGCGGTGCTCGAAGATTCTGCAGCGGCGGCTATCTTTACCACACTGCCGAAAAAACACATCGCCTCGCCATAACAAAGAGAATAGGACTACGCGCGAAGTGGGTGCGTAAAAACATGTGGCTGCTCTATGATCGGCCGCCAGCAAATCCGACAGTACGAGAACATCTTTGACCGTGTCCGAACCCTTCCGCAGGCTGCTGCACAACGCCCCGACGCTGCTTGGCGTGCTGTTGATCGTGCTGATCAGTGTGAGTTTCGCCACGCAAACCATCGATTGGTTAAAGCTCAACCGGACACAGCCGGCCGTACCAAGCGATGAGGCTGGCGCGTCGGCCAGTGCGCCTGCGCTTGATAGCATCGAAACGCTATTCGGCCCCGCCCGGGTCGTACAAGACTCCGCCCCGCCTGCCACCAGCCTGCGTCTGACCTTGCGCGGTAGCTTCGTGCACAGCAACGCGCGCAGTTCCAGCGCCATTATTCAGCGTGAAAACGCCCGGCCGATGCGCTTCGCCGTCGGGACGGAAATCGATAAAGGCATTCGCTTGCACGCGGTGTACCGCGACCGCGTCGAAATCGAGCGAAACGGCCGCCTGGAAACCCTGATGTTCGACAAGAACAAAGCGGCCGCCAGCCGGCCGCTGCCAGGCAACGACAATGCGGTAGACCAGCTTTCCATCCTCCAGCAACAGGACGAAGAACAGTTGCGCGAACGCATGGAGGCCTTGCGCCAACAGATGGAAAGCGCCGGTGGCGAGTATCAATCCGACGAGCCGGTGAATGAACCCGAGCCTCCGGCCGCCCCGCGATCAACCGAACCCCTCCCTACCGACCCGTCTACGGAAAGTGATTAAGCCGATGCCATTGACCCTTTCACGCTTGACCCTGGCCCTTTTTGCCTGCGGTCTGCTCAGCATCAGCGCCACGGCCAGCGCAGCGATCACGCCGGCAACCGCCGGTGACTCTGCCAACGCTGCGCAGCAAGACGAAGAACGCTGGACGATCAATCTCAAGGATGCAGACATCGCCGAGTTCGTCGACCAGATCGCCGATATCACCGGCCAGACGTTTGTGGTCGACCCGCGCGTCAAAGGCCAGGTCAATGTCGTGTCCAAAGCACCGCTAACGCTTAGCGAGATTTATCAGCTGTTTCTGTCGGTAATGGCCACGCACGGTTTCAGCGTGATCACGCAGGGAGATCAGGCGCGCATTGTGCCGAACGCCGAGGCGAAGTCGGACGCCGACACAGGCCGGCCGGCGCCGGATCGCCTGGAAACCCGGTTGATTCAGGTGCAGCACGGCAATGTGGCGGAACTGATTCCGCTGATTCGGCCGTTGATTCCGCAGTACGGCCACCTGGCGGCGGTAACCTCTGCCAACGCCCTGATTATCAGCGACCGCAGCGCCAACATCGCCCGTATCGAAGACCTGATGCGGCAGCTCGACCAGAAGAGCAATAACGATTACAGCGTCGTCAACCTTCAATACGCCTGGGTGACCGATGCCGCCGAAGCGCTCAATGCCAGTGTCTCCCACGGCCAGGCCAAAGGCGCTGCAGGCACGCAGGTTATTGCCGACACACGCACCAATCGCTTGATTCTCATCGGCCCACCAGCGGCCCGCGCGCGAATGGTTGGCCTGGCGAAATCCCTCGACACCCCGAGCAGCCGTTCCGCCAACACGCGCGTTATTCGCCTGCGGCACAACGATGCGAAAGCACTGGCAACGGTGCTTGGCGAAATTTCCGAAGGCATAAAAAACCCGGCCGGTGGCGCGCCTGAAGGCGGCGCCGGCAAGCCCCAGAACATCCTGATTCGTGCTGATGAAAGTCTTAACGCCCTGGTATTGCTGGCCGAGCCAGACACCGTGGCAATGCTCGAAGACATCGTGCATCAGCTCGACATCCCACGTGCGCAGGTGATGGTGGAAGCGGCCATTGTCGAGATTTCCGGCGACATCACTGATGCGCTCGGCGTGCAGTGGGCCGTAGATGCGCGCGGCAGCACCGGCGGCGTGGGCGGGGTCAACTTTGGCAACACCGGGCTTTCCGTCGGGTCGGTGTTGCAGGCGATTCAGGACGACACCACCCCCGCCAGCCTGCCCGATGGCGCCATCATTGGTATTGGCAGCAAGAACTTCGGCGCGCTGATCACCGCCCTGTCCGCCAACAGCAAAAGCAACCTGCTGTCGACACCAAGCCTGCTGACCCTCGACAACCAGAAAGCGGAGATTCTGGTGGGCCAGAACGTACCGTTCCAGACCGGTTCGTACACCACTGCCACCGACGGCGCGAGCAACCCGTTCACCACTATCGAACGCAAGGATATCGGCGTCACCCTCAAGGTCACGCCCCACATCAACGACGGCGCTTCGCTGCGGCTGGAGATCGAACAGGAAATCTCTTCCATCGCCCCTAGCGCCACGCTGTCTGCGCAGGCGGTGGATTTGATCACCAATAAGCGCTCGATCAAAAGCACCATCCTCGCTGAAGACGGCCAGGTGATTGTGCTCGGCGGCCTGATTCAGGACGACGTGACCATGACCGATTCGAAAGTGCCGCTGCTAGGCGATATCCCGTGGCTGGGCAGGCTGTTTCGCTCAACCAAAGAGGCCCATACCAAGCGCAATTTGATGGTCTTCCTCAGACCGAGCGTGATCCGCGACAGCGCCGGCCTTGCAGCGCTGTCTGGCAAGAAATACAGCGACATTCGTGTATTGGGCGGCGCGGCCGACAGCGCGCGTCCGAGCATTCTTCCGCAGAAGCCGGGGCAGCTGTTTGATGGTCAGGGCGATTCGGCGATTGATCTGCGGCCGCAGTAAACAGGCAGTATCACTCGTAGGCAAACGAACGATTTGTAGGAGCCAGCTTGCTGGCGAAGCTCTTTTATTGAAGAGCTTCGCCAGCAAGCTGGCTCCTACGAAAGCATCATCAACAGACGTTATTCGACGTAAATCATCTTGCGCGTCATTCCGCCGTCCACCACAAACTCCTGCCCCGTAATGAACCCGGCGCTCACCGACAGCAGCCAGGCCACCTGCGCTGCCACGTCTTCAACCGTGCCTACACGGCCAACGGGATGTTGGTCGTGGTCGGCGTCGTTCAGTGGCGCGGCACGACGTTCAGCAGGGTCACGGGAATCAATCCAGCCAGGGCTGACAGCGTTGACGCGGATGTCCGGCCCCAGGCTGATTGCCAGCGCACGGGTGACTGCCAGCAGCCCGCCTTTGCTCGCCGAGTACGCTTCGGTGTCAGCTTCGGCTTGGTGGGCGCGGGTTGAGGTGACGTTGATAATGGCGCCGTAGTGCGCCCGCAGGTAGGGCGCGCAGTGTTTGGCCAACAGCAGCGGGCCCGTCAGATTGACGGCCAGCACGCGATTCCAGTGAGCCAGCTCGAGGCTTTCCAGCGGCGGATTGTGCGGGTCGGCAAGGCCGGCATTGTTGACCAACGCATCCAGCCGGCCAAACTGGCCCAGCACTTGCGCAACGCCCTCCACCACCTGGCTTTCCTGGCTGACATCCATGGCCACAAACCAGGCGTTGTCGCCAAGCGCTTTGGCAACCTTGGCGCCGCGTTCACGCTCGGTATCGGCCAACACCACTTGCCAACCCTCGGCGATGAGCCAGGCGGCGATGCCCAGACCAATTCCGCGGGCCGCGCCGGTAACCAACGCCACTTTGCCGTTGCTGGCCAGCGGGCGTTCCACTTCCAACTCAATCATCCGCGACGCCCGATCACAGCGCGGCGAGGCCGCGGGCCAGATCGGCCTGGATGTCGTCGACCTCTTCGAGACCAACGGCAACGCGGATCAAGCTGTCGCGGATGCCTGCAGCAGCACGCTCTTCCGGCGTCAAACGACCGTGAGACGTGGTGCTCGGGTGGGTGATGGTGGATTTGCTGTCGCCCAGGTTGGCGGTGATCGAGAGCAAACGCGTGGCGTCGATAAAGCGCCAGGCGCCCTCTTTGCCGCCTGCCACCTCAAAGCTCACCACCGCGCCAAACGCACGCTGCTGACGCTTGGCCAGTTCATGCTGCGGGTGGCTCGGCAGGCCGGCGTAGTGAACCTTCTCGATGCCTGGCTGCTGCTCCAGCCACTGAGCCAATTGCAGCGCGCTGGCGCAATGGGCCTGCATGCGGATGCGCAGGGTTTCCAGGCCTTTGAGGAATACCCAGGCGTTGAACGGGCTCATGGTCGGGCCAACGGTGCGCACGAAGCCCACCAGTTCGGCCATCAACTTGGCACTACCGGCCACCACGCCGCCCAGGCAACGACCCTGGCCGTCAATAAACTTGGTCGCCGAGTGCACCACCACGTCGGCGCCAAGCGCCAGCGGCTTTTGCAGCACAGGCGTGCAGAAGCAGTTGTCCACCACCAGTTTCGCGCCATGGGCATGGGCGACTTCAGCCAGAGCGGCGATATCTACCAGCTCGGCCAGCGGATTGGAGGGTGATTCGACAAAGAACATTTTGGTGTTGGGCTTGCACGCTTCGCCCCAGCCGGCGACGTTGGTCAGCTCGACGTAGTCGACCTGCACACCGAAGCGTTTGAGGTATTTCTCGAACAGGCTGATGGTTGAACCAAACACACTGCGCGAGACCAGCACGTGGTCGCCGGCGCTGCAAAACGCCATGACCACGCCCATGATCGCCGACATGCCGGACGCCGTGGCGACCGCCTGCTCGGCCCCTTCCAGCGCGGCAAGGCGCTCTTCGAAGGTGCGCACGGTGGGGTTGGTGTAACGCGAATAGACGTTGCCCGGCACTTCGCCGGAGAAGCGCGCGGCGGCGTCAGCGGCAGTGCGAAACACATAGCTGGAGGTGAAAAACATCGCCTCGCCATGCTCGCCTTCAGGGGTACGGTGTTGCCCGGCGCGCACCGCCAGGGTGTCGAAGCCTACGCCTTCAAGGTCACTGTCCAGCCGACCGGCATCCCATTCCTGCGTCATGCCCTTTCTCCGTCAATTTCGCATCACTAAAACGTTCAGCCCGCTTTCGCGGGCTGGGGTTTATCAATTGTTGTACAGGTCGATGATGGCGCTGACCACATTGGTTTTCAGCTTCGACGAGTCGTTGCGTGCCTGCTCGATCTTGTTCAGGTACGCCTCGTTGACGTCGCCGGTGACGTACTTGCCATCAAACACCGCGCAATCGAACTGGTCGATCTTGACCTTGCCGCCGCCCACCGCGTCGATCAGGTCGCTGAGGTCCTGATAAACCAGCCAGTCCGCGCCAATCAGCTCGGCCACTTCCTCGGTGGAACGGTTGTGGGCGATCAGCTCGTGGGCGCTCGGCATGTCGATGCCGTACACGTTCGGGTAACGCACCGCCGGCGCTGCAGAACAGAAATACACATTCTTAGCCCCGGCTTCGCGGGCCATCTGAATGATCTGCTTGCAGGTGGTGCCGCGCACGATGGAGTCATCCACCAGCATTACGTTCTTGCCACGGAACTCGAGTTCGATGGCGTTGAGCTTCTGGCGGACAGATTTCTTGCGCGCCGCCTGGCCCGGCATGATGAAGGTGCGGCCGATATAACGGTTCTTGACGAAGCCTTCGCGGAATTTCACGCCCAGGTGGTTCGCCAGTTCCAGGGCGGAGGTGCGACTGGTGTCCGGAATCGGAATAACCACGTCGATGTCGTGATCCGGCCGCTCGCGGAGAATTTTGTCAGCCAGTTTTTCGCCCATGCGCAGGCGTGCTTTGTAGACCGAGATGCCGTCCATGATCGAATCCGGACGCGCCAGGTATACGTGCTCGAAAATGCACGGCGCATATTTCGGGTTGGTCGCGCACTGGCGGGTAGAAATTTTGCCTTCTTCGGTGATGTACACCGCTTCGCCCGGCGCCAGGTCGCGGATCAGGGTGAAGCCGAGGACGTCGAGCGACACGCTTTCCGAAGCGATCATGTATTCCACGCCTTCGTCGGTGTGACGCTGGCCGAATACGATCGGACGGATGCCGTTAGGGTCGCGGAAACCAACGATGCCGTAGCCGGTAATCATCGCCACCACGGCGTAACCGCCGGTGCAGCGCTTGTGCACGTCGGTGACGGCGGCGAACACGTCGTCTTCGGTCGGCTGCAACTTGCCGCGAACGGCCAGCTCGTGGGCGAACACGTTGAGCAGCACTTCGGAGTCGGAACTGGTGTTGACGTGGCGAAGGTCAGACTCGTAGATCTCCTTGGCCAGCTGCTCGACGTTGGTCAAGTTGCCGTTGTGAGCCAGGGTGATGCCGTACGGCGAGTTGACGTAGAACGGCTGCGCTTCGGCGGACGTGGAACTGCCCGCCGTTGGATAGCGCACGTGGCCAATGCCCATGTGCCCGACCAGGCGCTGCATGTGACGCTGGTGGAATACATCGCGCACCAGTCCGTTGTCTTTGCGCAGATACAACCGGCCGTCATGGCTGGTCACGATTCCGGCAGCATCCTGGCCGCGATGTTGGAGCACGGTAAGCGCGTCATACAGCGCCTGATTGACGTTTGACTTACCGACGATGCCGACGATGCCACACATGCTACGCAACCCCTATTTAGGTTTAAAAACTCATACAACGTGAAGCGAACTACTGCGCTTTTGGCTGCAAAACGTCTTTAAAAGACAGTTCTGCCGGCCCACTTACACCGCTGGCCAGCCATTGACTGGCCAGGGTAAGAATCATGTTTTTCGACCAGTCCGCCACGATCAGAAAGTGCGGAACCAGCGATGATTGTTGCCACCAGGCGTCCTGCGTGACCGGGGAAAGGCTCAACAGCCCGACCAGTAATACGACCAGCAAACCTCCGCGAGCAGCGCCAAAGACCATGCCCAGCACACGGTCGGTGCCCGATAGTCCGGTAACGCGAACCAGCTCGCCAATAAGAAAATTAAATAGGGCACCCACTAATAATGTGGCCACGAACAGAATGGCGCAGCCGGCGATGACGCGAGCCGAGGGGGTGTCGATGTAATCCACGAGGTGCTGGGAAAGCGCGCCGCCGAACATCCAGGCAACGACTCCAGCAATGATCCAGGTCACCAGCGACAGCGCCTCCTTGACGAAGCCGCGTTTCAAACTGATCAAACTGGAGACTGCGATAACGGCGATGATCGCCCAATCGACCCAGGTAAATGGCACGTTACAGGCCTACCGACGGAAGAGGCGCGGGATTTTAGCAGAGCGCTCGGCAAGGAGTAAGCCGGGATTTATCTAACTCCGATTAAATCCGCGCCGCTGGGCGAAAATGCTGATGGCGCGTTGGGCTTCGCTGTGCTTCGGGAGCTTTGGCGCTTTGTTGGGCTTCGCTGCGCTCAACCCAACCTACACGCCCAACCTGGGCGCCCAACGCCCGCTATCGACCTGTCAGCTACTTTCCGGCTGGAAGCGCACCACAAAGCCTTTGAGCTTCTGCTGCTTGGTCAACTGATCGCGAAGGCGATCTGCTTCCGCACGCTCAATGAGCGGCCCGACGAACACCCGGTTCATGCCTTCGGCGCTGCGGATGTAGGCGTTGTAGCCCTGGCTGCGCAGGGTTTTCTGCAAGCTTTCGGCGCTAGCGCGGTTGGACAGGCTGGCCAGTTGAATCGACCAGCTGATCGGCAAGCTGTTGGCATCCAGCCGGCTAGGAGCCGCGGGCGTTGCGGCGGGCGCGGTTGGCGCGGCGCTGGCTGTTGCCGGCGGTTTGCTGGCCGGTGGCGAGGAAGGTGCTGGGGAAATCGGCGTGGTGGGCGGCGGCAACGCGCTTGGTGTAGTCGGCAGCGGCGCGGGCGTGGTCGCGACCTGTTCCACCGGCACGGGCTCTTCGGGCAGCAATTCAGGCTCGGGAACCGACACCGGTTCCTGGGCCACTTCCGGCATGGCCGGCGCTTGCGGCATGGCCGGGGCATCGACCACGACGTGGCGTGACTCGTCCTGGCGCGACAACAGCATCGGCAAGAAGATAATCGCCAGGGCCAGCAGTACCAAGGCGCCGACGATCCGCTGTTTCAATCCTTTATCCAGCAAAGCCATTCCCCACTTCTCCCATGGCATGGCGGGCCAGCCATTCCAGGGCCTCGGCCACGCAGTAAAAAGAACCAAACACCAGAATTTCGTCGTCTGCCGCTGCACGCTCCAGTTGCGCTTCGAGGGCTGCGGCGATGTCGCCAAAGGCCTCGACACGCGCACCCAGATTCAGCAGCGCGGCCTGCAACTCGGCGGCGGGACGGCTACGTGGCGTCGGCAATGGCGCTACTGCCCAGCCAGCCAAATGCGGGATCAGCGGAGCGAGCACACCGGGCAAATCCTTATCCGCCAACAAACCGAACACCGCCAAACGCTTGCCAGCCACCGGACGATCCGCCAGGCGCTGCGCCAAATACTCGGCGGCATGGGGATTATGCCCAACATCCAGCAGCAGCGTGAGTGCCTTGCCATGCCAATTTATTGCGCGTCGATCGAGACGGCCAGTCACCCGCGTGCGCTGCAACGCGGTGACCAATTGGTCAGGGTTCCAGGGCAGGTCGAGCAAGGCGTAGGCCTGCAGTGCCAGCGCGGCGTTTTCCATGGGCAGATCGAGCATCGGCAGCTCATGCAGGCTCAGTGGCTCACCGGCTGCGTTGAAACCGCGCCAGTGCCAGTTGTGCTCGCCAAACGCCAGGTCGTAATCGGGGCCGCGAAGCAGCAACGGGCATGGCAGCGTGGTGGCTTTTTCACGAATCGGCGCCGGCGGTTTTAAATCGCCGCAAATCGCCGGAACGCCGGCGCGGAAGATGCCGGCCTTCTCGAATGCCACTGACTCACGGGTGTCGCCCAGGTAGTCCGCATGATCGAGGCCAATGCTGGTGATCAGCGCCAGATCCGGGTCGATCAGGTTGACCGTATCCAGCCGACCACCCAGCCCTACTTCCAATACCGCCGCATCCAGGCCGCTGCGCTGGAACAACCAGAACGCAGCCAGGGTGCCGACTTCGAAATAGGTCAGAGAGGTTTCGCCACGAGCCGCCTCGACAGCCGCAAAGGCTTCACAAAGCTCGGCGTCAGTGGCTTCCACTCCCGCCACTTGCACACGCTCGTTGTAGCGCAGCAGGTGGGGCGAGCTGTAGACGCCCACTTTCAGCCCCTGCTCGGCAAGCAGCGATGCGAGAAAGGCACAGGTTGAGCCTTTGCCATTGGTGCCGGTCACGGTGATGACTTTCGCCGCTGGCCGCCCCAAAGCGAGGCGGCTGGACACCTCGCGGGTGCGGTCCAGGCCCATGTCGATGGCCACCGGGTGCAGTTGCTCCAGATAGCTCAACCACTCAGCCAGGTTGCGCTGCACCGTGGGCTGGGTCATGCGCTGATAGGGGTCGGAACGGCGACCGGCGTCGGCAGGTTCTGCATTTGCGCCAGCAAGCGGGCGAGACGAGGACGCAGTTCCTGACGGGAAATGATCATGTCGATGGCGCCGTGGGTCAGCAGGAACTCGCTGCGCTGGAAGCCTTCCGGCAGTTTTTCGCGCACGGTCTGCTCGATCACACGCGGGCCGGCGAAACCGATCAGAGCCTTGGGCTCCGCGACAATCACGTCACCCAGCATGGCCAGGCTGGCCGACACACCGCCGTATACCGGGTCGGTGAGCACGGAAATGAACGGCACGCCCTCTTCACGCAAGCGGGCCAATACGGCGGAGGTCTTGGCCATTTGCATCAACGAGATCAAGGCTTCCTGCATACGCGCACCACCGGAGGCGGCGAAGCACACCAGCGGGCAACGCTCTTTCAGCGCGACGTTGGCGGCCTGAACGAAACGCTCGCCGACGATGGCGCCCATCGAGCCGCCCATAAAGGCGAACTCAAAGGCGCAGGCCACGACCGGCAAGTCTTGCAGGGTGCCGCGCATGGCGATCAGCGCGTCTTTCTCGCCGGTCTGCTTTTGCGCGGCGGTGAGACGGTCTTTGTACTTTTTGCTGTCGCGGAATTTCAGGCGGTCAACCGGCTCAAGATCAGCGGCGATTTCTTCGCGGCCATCCGGGTCGAGGAAGATGTCCAGACGGGCACGTGCGTCGATGCGCATGTGGTGGTTGCACTTAGGGCAAACATCCAGGGTTTTTTCCAGCTCAGGACGGTAAAGCACCGCTTCGCAGGATGGGCATTTGTGCCACAAGCCCTCGGGTACAGAGCTCTTTTTCACCTCGGAACGCATGATCGATGGGATCAGCTTGTCTACCAGCCAGTTACTCATGCACTCAATCTCCAAAGCTGTTGGCCTGTACAGGCGGCGCTTACCACTGCCTGTCGCAAAGCAAAAAATTCAGGTTGCGGTCCGGTCGGTCGCATAACGTACCGCCTCAGACCCGCTGGTGCCGCTCACTGCCGTATGGGTTTAACCGCAACGAACCGGCGAAGTTCACGCGCCTTGCGCAGCGACAAGTTTATGGACGGCACGGGATGGCCAGCCGTCACATGCCCGCCGGGCGTTTCACGCCCCCTTCACGGCGCGGATAAACGCCTGCACTTTCGACGTACTTTTAATGCCTTTGCTCTGCTCTACCCCGCCGCTGACATCCACGGCATAAGGTTGCACCTGTTCAATCGCGGCGCGCACGTTCTCGGGCGTGAGGCCGCCGGCCAGAATAATCGGCTTGTTCGCCTGCTTTGGCACCAGGGCCCAGTCAAACGCCTCACCGGTGCCGCCAGGAATGCCCGCGACATAGGTGTCCAGCAGAATGCCTGAAGCCTCGGGATAGCGCGCGATCATCGCCGCCACGTCATCGCCGGCACGCACCCGCAGGGCTTTTACATACGGGCGGCCATAACCGGCGCAATCGGCTGCCGTTTCGTCGCCATGAAACTGCAGCAGGTCCAGCGGCACCTGTTGCAGCAAGGCTTCCAACTCAGTGCGCGGCATATCAACGAATAGCCCGACCGTGGTCACGTATGGCGGCAGCGCGGCGATGATGGCGGCGGCTCGCTCGGCCGTCATCGCCCGCGGGCTGTTGGCGAAGAACACGAAACCCAACGCGTCGGCGCCCGCCTCGATGGCCGCGAGCGCGTCCTCAAGACGGGTGATGCCACAGATTTTGCTACGAACGACGGACACGGCAGACACCTGAATAACCGGCTGTTGAACACAAGGCCTGGAATGGTAGCAAAGGCAATCGGCAGGCGTCAGCCAAGGTCCGGCAGACCCGACAGGAAATGCGGGCCGATATAGCGCTCCGGCAATACAAATTCCGCCGGATATTCGACCTGCACCAGGTACAAGCCAAACGGATGCGCCGTCACCCCGCCGGTACGGCGAATGCGCGACTCCAGCACGTCTTTCATCCACTCCACCGGCCGCTCGCCCGCGCCGATGGTCATCAGCACACCGGCGATATTGCGCACCATGTGATGCAGAAAGGCGTTGGCGCGCAGGTCCAGCACAATCATCTTGCCGTGCTGGGTGACGCGCAGGTGGTGCATCTTTTTGATCGGCGACTTGGCTTGGCACTGGCCGGCGCGAAAGGCGCTGAAGTCATGCTCGCCCACCAGGTATTGCGCTGCTTCGCGCATACGCTCGACATCCAGTGGTCGGTGGTTCCAGGTGATTTCCTCACCCAGGTGCGCCGGCCGTATCTGGTCGTTGTAGATGACGTAGCGGTAGCGCCGGGCGATAGCCTTGAAGCGCGCATGAAAGTGCGCCGGCATGACCTTGGCCCAGGTGACGCTGATGTCGTGGGGCAAATTGATATTAGCGCCCATTACCCAGGCTTTGAGGCTGCGCTCGGCTTGCGTGTCGAAGTGCACGACCTGACCGCAGGCGTGAACACCGGCGTCGGTGCGGCCGGCACACAGCAGCGTGACCGGGGAATCGGCGACCCGCGACAGGGCTTTTTCCAGTTCTTCCTGGACGGTCGCCACGCCGGAGGCCTGGCGCTGCCAGCCACGGTAACGGGAGCCTTTGTACTCAACGCCAAGGGCGATTCTTGAAAAGCCAACGGCGGCCATTTCGGCCGCCGCTGTGGGTATTGCTTCAGTCATTAATCAGACGATACGGGCGATCAGCTCGCGCGCTTCCTGTTGTTGAACGTCGGTGCCTTCGCTGATCACTTCGTCGAGGATGTCGCGGGCGCCTTCGGAGTCACCCATGTCGATGTAGGCGCGAGCCAGATCGAGCTTGGTGGCGGTTTCGTCGGTACCGGAGAGGAAGTCGAAATCGTCGTCGGCGTCCAGGCTGGCCACCGATGGGCTGGCCGGGGCGATCAACGAGTCGAAGTCGTCTTCTTCTGGGAGGTCCAGCTTGTCATTCATCTGATCCAGCTCGGCAGTCACTTCGTCCAGCTTGGCTGCGAAGGTTTCGTTGGACACCGGCGCGGCAGGCTCGTCGTCAGCCAGCGACAGGTCGAAATCGGCTGGCAGCTCGTGCTCGGCGTCCAGGCCAGCGTGCAGCTCTGGCGTAGCGTCCGGCTCCAGGTTCAGGTCGGCGAAGTCGTTGTTGCCGGTGGTGCTGCCGAGGTCGTCGTCCAGGCTCAGCAGGAAGTCGTCTTCCTCGCTGGTTGCGGTGGTTTTCGGCTCGTCCAGATCCAGACTGAAGTCGGCGAGATCATCGCTGAGTGCGCTGTTGCCGGTGGTGCTCGGGGTGTCGTCCAGACTCAGGTCGAAATCCAGATCGCTCATGCCGCTGGCGGTCGGGCTGCTGGCCGAAGACAGTTCCAGCTCGTCGTCCAGGCTCAGGTCGCCAAAGTCGTTCAGCGAGTCACTGCCAGCGGTGTTCAGGTCGCGATCCAGCTCGGCTTCGAGGTCGTCGAGGCTGAGGTCCATGTCATCGGCCGGGGCAGAGGCCAGTGGCTCCGGCTCGTCGAGGGTCAGATCGTCGAGGCTGAAGTTGTCAGCATCGTTGTCATCGTTCCGGTCGTTGTGGTTGTCGAGCGCCGAAGCGGCCATTACACCGGCGAATGCGCCGAGCGCCGCAGCACCCATGCCTGGGTAACGAGATTTCAATTGCTCGACTTCGCTGTGAGCGCCGCCAATTTCGTTCAGCTCGCGTTCCTGACGGGCGAAACCTTCCTGGTCGCCCAGCTCGGCCTGCACTTCCATCAGTTTCAGGCGCAGGTCGGCACGGTGCGGCTCGTTGTTGATGGCGTCTTGCAACAGTTCGGCAGCCTGGGTGAAGCGGCCGTAGGCGATGTAGATGTCGGCCTCGCCCAGCACGTCGCCGGTTTGCGCGGTTACGCGCTCTTCTTTGGCGGGTGCGAAGTTGTCATCAGTGTTGTCGTCCAGGCCAGCGAAGGATGTATCTGGGGTGTCCAGATCATTGTCGAACGGGCTCTGTTCTTCGTGGATATGAATCTCGTTGTGCAGCTCGGCTTCTTTCTGCGCGTTGCGGCGCGACAGCATCATCAATCCGATCAGCAGCAACAACAGAGCACCACCACCGATGATGCCGAGCAGCATCGGGTTGGCCATCACATCATCGACAAGACTGGTTTCGGCGGCAGGCTCTGGCTCAACCACCGGAGCCGGAACCGGCTTGTCAGGAGCCTCGGCGGCTGGCGCTGGAGTCGGGACAGGTGCCGGCACTGGCGCGGCTTCGGCAGGCGCCGGAGCGGTTTCTGTGGTGGCGTCGGTGGCGGCTTTGTCTGCCGGCTCTTCGCTGTAGTTGTAGTCGGTCTCGCCGTTTGCGTTTGCACCTGGCGCCGTAGCGGGCGTCGGGGCAGCTGGGGCCGTTGGCGTCGCGTCAGCAGGCTTGGCGGCGTCTGCGGCTGGCGCAGCGGCGCTTGGCGTGGCCGCAGCTGCTGGCGTTTCAGCCTTGGCCGGTGCAGCTGGGGTGGCCGACGCGCCTGGCGTGGCGGTGGCAGTGGCAGAGCCCGCTGGCGCTGTTGCTGCGGCTGGCTGTTTGGCTTTGGCTGCGAGGTCGGCCTGCAGTTTGGCCATCTGGCTGTCTTTGAGCTGAATCAGGCGATTGAGCTTGTCCACCTGGCTTTGCAGGTCGCCCATGCGGCTCTTCAGCTCGTCGTTCTCACGGCGAGTGGAGTCCAGGCTTTCTTTGGTGACTGCCAGTCGGTCGTTGAGGGCTTTGGTATCGCCATTGGTCCCTTTGTCGGCACCGCGAGTGGCTTTGCCGGCGTCCCCGGACAACAGCTTGAGGCTGTCCTGGTCGTCGGTTTTCGCAGGGGCGGCGCCAGCGGTGTCGCGCTTGGTGGCGTCGAGCTGGCGAGCGCCGGTGGCCGCTACGCTGCGGCGTTCGCGCCAGGCCGCATTCTGCGAGGCCACTTGAGCGATGGCTTCGCTTTGCGAGCGCGAGGAAATCTGTTGGTCGTCCGGCAGACGCAGTACCTGGCCGCTTTTCAGGCGGTTGATGTTGCCGTCGACGAAGGCGTCCGGGTTGAGGTCCTGGATGGCCAGCATGGCCTGGTGCACCGAACCACCGGAACGGGTGCGCTGGGCCACTTCCCACAGCGTGTCGCTGGAGGTGGTTTTGTAGGAGTCATCGGCCACTTTGCCAGCCGGTGCGGCGGCTGGAGCCGGAGCCGGAGCTGCCGGACGCGCGACAGGTGCCGACGGTGCCGGCGCAGCAGCGGCCGGTGCGGCTGGGCGTGGCGCAGGTGCAACGGCAGCCGGCTTGCTCGCAGGCTTGGCGGCCGGCGCGGCAACTGGCGCTCGCGGCGCAGCAGCAGCGGCAGTTTGCGGGGAGTAGAGAGGCGGATCGAGCAACAGGGTGTATTCGCGCATTACGCGGCCACTCGGCCACAGCACTTCCACCAGGAAGTTCAAGTAAGGCTCGCGAACCGGCTTGCTGGAAGTCACGCGAATAACGCTCTTGCCATTAGGCTTGAGCACGGGCGTGAACTTCAGATCAGTTAGAAAGTATTGACGGTCAATGCCGGCTTTATTGAATTCTTCAGGGGATGCCAGATTCGGAACCACCTCGTTAGAAGCCAGATCCCGAACTTCAACGAGTTCGATTTCTGCGTCCAGTGGCTGATTCAGCGCCGACTTCAGGGTCACTTCCCCGAGCCCCAACGCGTGCGCCATACCGGACGTCAGCGCCGAAGCAGCCGCGATTGCCAGCACCAGTTTGCGAACCCGAGCCATAGCGATATCCCTTGTTTTATCTTTTCTTCTCGAACTGCGAGAGGGTCTTATTACAGTTGCTGCCTGTTCCGCCTTTCGGCGGCTCCCCAACCAACAACAGCTCGGCCCCCGGTTGTACCAAGATAGGCCAAGCTAGAATGATTCTTCAAATTTCTAGGTAAGTATCTTTTACAGATAGTGTTTTATCAATAACTCAGCAATTTGCACAGCGTTCAGAGCGGCGCCTTTGCGCACATTATCAGACGCAATCCACAAATTGAGTTCGCACAAATCGTCGAACCCGACACGAACCCGTCCTACGTAGATCACATCCTGTCCAACGGCGTCCCCGACCACGGTCGGATAATCACCCTCTTCCACCAGCTCGACACTCTCTGCTGCCTCCAACGCTGCGTTCACTGCGCCCAGGTCAACGGCCCCCGCGCACTGCAGCGAAACGCTGAGGCTGTCGCCGAAAAACACCGGCGCCAGCACGCAGGTAGCCGACACTTTAAGGTGTGGGGTGGCAAGTACCGCTTTCACCTCTTCGACCAGCCGTTTTTCAACGCGACTGAAGCCGGTTGCGTCCGGCTTTCCTACCTGAGCCAGCACGTTGAAGGCCACCTGACGATCAAAGAAGCGCGGTTCCAGCGGACGTACATTCAGCAACTCTGCAGTTTGCCGGGCGAGTTCCGACACCCCTTCCCGACCCACGCTCGAAACCGCCAGACATGCCGTCGCGGTTATACGCTGAATATTCAGCACCTCGCGCAGCGGCGCCAACGCAACGGCCAGGGCGATGGCGCACGGGCTCGGGCTGTTGATCTGGAACGGCGCCTTGAGCTGTGCCAGCACATCAGCATTGGCTTCGGGCACCAGCAATGGCGCCTCGGCGGCGGGCAGCGCGCCGGAAAGGTCGATCAGGTTGCAGCCTGCTTCACGGGCGCGAGCGACAAAACTGTGGGTGACCTGCTCGGCCGCCGCGAAAAATACGATCTGCACCTGCTTGAAATCGAATTGCTCGACTTCACGCACCCGCACGTTTTTGCCACGAAACGGCACCGAGGCGCCGGCCGACTCGATGCTGGCCAGCAGGTGCAGGTTACCAATGGGGAATTCGCGCTCTTCAAGCACTTGAACAAGGGTTTCGCCGACGGTGCCGGTGGCGCCAATGATGGCGATATCGAAAGTCTGGCTCATGCTGCTACCTCTGTTGAACGCCGGGTGTAACGCGGGGAGCGGCACTGTACCCGCCCGCACATAAAAAAACAGCCTTGGTGTTGCACCGGTGTTAACCCGTGCGCTCCAAGGCTGTTTTTTACATCGACTATCTGTGCGCCCTTCCCTTCTTTATAGAAGGAAAGGTTTGCCGCTTAACGCTCCAGCAGAATGCGCAGCATGCGGCGCAGCGGCTCGGCGGCGCCCCACAGCAACTGGTCGCCCACGGTAAAGGCGCCCAGGTACTGCGAACCCATGTTCAGTTTGCGCAAGCGGCCAACCGGAACGGTCAGGGTGCCGGTCACGGCAGTCGGGGTCAGTTCCTTGATGCTCAGCTCGCGCTGGTTAGGCACCAGTTTCACCCATGGGTTGTGCTGGCTGATCAGGCCTTCGATGTCGCTCAACGGCACGTCTTTGTTCAGCTTCAGGGTCAACGCCTGGCTGTGGCAACGCATGGCGCCGATACGTACGCAGATGCCATCGACCGGAATCGGGCTCTTGAAGCGACCGAGAATCTTGTTGGTCTCGGCCTGGCCTTTCCATTCTTCACGGCTTTGGCCGTTCGGCAGTTCCTTGTCGATCCACGGAATCAGGCTGCCAGCCAACGGCACGCCGAAGTTCTCGGTAGGGAACGCTTCGCCGCGCATGGCTTCGGCCACTTTGCGGTCGATGTCGAGGATAGCGCTGGCCGGGTTGGCCAGTTCATCGGCGACAGCGGCATGGGTAGCGCCCATTTGCTTGATCAGCTCACGCATGTTCTGCGCACCGGCGCCCGAGGCCGCCTGGTAGGTCATGGCGTTCATCCACTCCACCAGACCGGCTTCAAACAGGCCGCCCAAGGCCATCAACATCAGGCTGACGGTGCAGTTGCCGCCGATGTAGTTTTTAGTGCCGGCGTCCAGCGCCTGGTCGATAACCTTGCGGTTCACCGGATCGAGCACGATCACCGAGTTGTCGTCCATACGCAGCGACGAAGCCGCGTCGATCCAGTAACCGTTCCAGCCCGCTTCGCGCAGCTTGGGGAATACTTCGCTGGTGTAGTCGCCGCCCTGGCAGGTCAGGATCACATCGAGGCCTTTGAGCTCTTCAATGCTGTAAGCGTCCTTGAGCGGAGCAATGTCTTTACCCACGGCCGGGCCCTGGCCGCCGACATTGGAGGTAGTGAAGAACACCGGCTCGATCAAATCGAAATCCTGCTCTTCGAGCATCCGCTGCATGAGTACGGAACCGACCATCCCGCGCCAACCGATCAGACCTACACGCTTCATCGCAACTACACCTTAAGAAAACATGAATACGAACCCCCGCTTTCGAGGGGGCCGCAGAGAGTAACCGAGTTGTTGTCGCCCTTGCGACCCCGAAAGCGGTTGTTGCCTGGTGCTGCTAGTTACAGCTCACGCAGCGCCTTGACCACGGCGTCACCCATTTCGCGGGTGCCGACCTTTTTACAGCCTTCCGACCAGATGTCACCGGTGCGCAAGCCTTGGTCCAGTACCACACCGACCGCTTTCTCGATGGCGTCGGCCGCAGCGTTCTGGTTGAAGCTGTAACGCAGCAGCATGGACACCGAGAGAATGGTCGCCAACGGGTTGGCAATGCCCTGGCCCGCGATGTCCGGGGCCGAACCGTGGGACGGTTCGTACATGCCTTTGTTGTTGGCATCCAGCGAGGCGGACGGCAGCATGCCGATAGAACCGGTCAGCATGGAAGCCTCATCCGACAGAATGTCGCCGAACATGTTGTCAGTGACCAGCACGTCGAATTGTTTGGGCGCGCGCACCAGTTGCATGGCGGCGTTATCGACATACATATGGCTGAGTTCAACGTCCGGGTAATCCTTGGCCACTTCCTCGACCACTTCGCGCCACAGTTGGCTTGAGGCGAGCACGTTGGCTTTGTCTACCGAGCACAACTTCTTGCCCCGCACGCGCGCCATGTCGAAACCGACGCGGGCGATACGGCGAATTTCGCTTTCGCTGTACGGCAGGGTGTCAAAGGCGAAACGCTCGCCATTCTCCAGTTGCTTGGTGCCGCGCGGCGCACCGAAGTAGATGCCGCCGGTGAGCTCACGAACGATAAGAATGTCCAGACCGGCAACGATGTCGCGCTTGAGCGACGACGCATCAGCCAGTTGCGGATAAAGGATGGCCGGACGCAGGTTGGCGAACAGACCCAGGGCCGAGCGAATTCTCAGCAAGCCGCGCTCAGGGCGGATGTCACGCTCGATCTTGTCCCATTTCGGGCCGCCGACGGCGCCCAGCAAAATGGCATCGGCGGCCTGGGCACGGGCGAGGGTTTCGTCGGCCAGCGGCACGCCGTACTTGTCGATCGCGGCGCCGCCGATGACGTCTTCACTGAATTCAAAACCCAGCTGGAACTTGTCGTTGGCCAGTTCGAGAACTTTCACCGCTTCGGCAGTGATTTCAGGGCCGATGCCATCGCCGGGGAGAATCAGGATTTGCTTGCTCATAGGTTCCTCAAATTAATAAATGGACGGGCTTGGGGGCGCGTCGTACACAAAGCTTAAAAACCACAATCGTTTTTTGCGTGAAAGGGGGGAAGATCCAGACTCCTTCAAGCGACAGCGCCCGTCGTTACATTCTGGATTCCCGCCTTCGCGGGAATCCAGAGTCGTTCAGGAAACGCTGCTCGGCGAACCTCCCGGATCACGACTAGTCGGACCGCCGCCTGCGCGAGGATCACGGCGATTGCAACGCCCTACTTCTCCACCCAAACCACCAACACATCCGTACTAAACGTACCGTCTTCACCAATCTCGAAATACTCGCGCACTTCCGCGCCCATTGCCTGCTGCAGTTCACGTATTGCCACGCGCAAGGTGTGCGGCGTGCGCATGCGCTCTACCCACGAGCTGTATTCCAGCTGCAAACGCTGGCGGCTGTAGCTGCGGGTGTGCAGGCCGGCGTCGCTGAGGAAGCGCAGCCATTCGCTGGCAGCGTAGTTGCGCACATGACTGGTATCGCGCAGCACTTCCACGGTTTGCAAGTAGGTGTCGAGCAGCGGCTTGCCCGGCGACATCACGTCGATAAACGCCGCCACCCCGCCCGGCTTCAATACACGGCGAACTTCACGCAGGGCCTGGCCGACGTCGCTCCAGTGGTGCGCCGAGTAACGGCTAAAGACGAAGTCGAATTCGCCATCCGCGAACGGCAGCTGTTCGGCGGCGCCGTGCTGGGTGCGGATGTTGCTCAGCCCGCGCTCGGCAGCGGCGTGGTTGACCACGTCGAGCATTTTTTCCGACAGGTCGTAGGCGACTACTTCATGCACCAGCGGCGCGGCATAAAAACTGACGTGCCCGGCACCGCAGCCCAGATCCAGCACCCGCGCAGTCTCATGACCCGCCAACTCGGCCTGTAGCAGAGCAAATTCAGGACCCTGGGCGTGCACAGCACTGCTCAGGTAGGCGGCAGCCTGTTCACCGAATTGTTTCTGTACGACTTGAGCGTGGGCGTTGCTGGTCATGGTGACCTCCTTGTGTGGCGCAGCGTTGAACCGCGCCGGGGCTGTTCGCGAGCAAGCTCCTTCCTACAAGGGACTCGAGGATCGTAGGAGCGAGCTTGCTCGCGAAGCTTTTAATCGCGGAACAACCACGGTTGCGAAGCGCGGTGCTTGGTTTCAAACGTGCTGATCTCCGCCGCGTCCTGCAAGGTCAGGCCGATATCGTCCAGGCCGTTGAGCAGGCAGTGTTTGCGAAACGCGTCAACGTCAAAACCAATGACTTTGCCGTCAGCGCGGGTCACGGTTTGCGCGGCCAGGTCGACGCTGAGCTGGTAGCCGACGTTGGCTTCAACCAGGTCGAACAGTTCGTCTACTTCCGCTTCCGGCAAAATGATCGGCAGCAAGCCGTTCTTGAAGCTGTTGTTGAAGAAGATGTCGGCGTAGCTCGGCGCGATGATGGCGCGGAAACCGTACTCTTCCAGCGCCCACGGTGCGTGCTCACGGCTGGAGCCGCAGCCGAAGTTCTCGCGGGCCAGCAGCACGCTGGCACCTTGGTAGCGCGGGTGGTTGAGCACGAAGTCTTTGTTGATCGGGCGCGTGGAGTTGTCCTGGTTCGGCTGCCCGACATCCAGGTAACGCCACTCGTCGAACAGGTTCGGACCAAAACCGGTGCGCTTGATCGATTTCAAGAATTGCTTGGGAATGATCTGGTCGGTGTCAACGTTGGCGCGATCCAAAGGAGCGACCAGGCCGGTGTGCTGGGTAAACGCTTTCATGTGCTGGTCCTCAAGCCTGGGTCAATTCGCGAACGTCGATAAAGCGGCCGGTTACCGCGGCGGCGGCGGCCATGGCCGGGCTCACCAGGTGGGTGCGGCCACCCGCGCCCTGACGGCCTTCGAAGTTGCGGTTGGAGGTGGAGGCGCAATGCTCGCCGCTGCCGAGTTTGTCCGGGTTCATGGCCAGGCACATGGAGCAGCCCGGTTCGCGCCATTCAAAGCCGGCTTCGAGGAAAATGGTGTGCAGCCCTTCTTCTTCGGCCTGCGCTTTCACCAAACCGGAGCCCGGCACCACCATCGCCTGCTTGATGGTCGAGGCCACTTTGCGGCCCTTGGCGACCACGGCGGCGGCGCGCAAGTCTTCGATACGCGAGTTGGTGCACGAGCCAATGAACACGCGGTCGAGCTGGATGTCGGTGATCGCCTGGTTGGCGGCCAAGCCCATGTATTTCAATGCGCGTTCGATGGAGTCTTTTTTCACCGGGTCGGACTCTTTGCTCGGGTCCGGCACGTTGGCGTCAACCGGCAACACCATTTCCGGCGAGGTGCCCCAGGTCACTTGCGGCTGGATGTCGGCGGCGTTGAGTTCGACCACGGTGTCGAACACCGCGTCGTCGTCCGAAACCAGGTCTTTCCAGGCCTCAACGGCGGCATCCCAGTCAGCGCCCTTCGGTGCGAACGGACGGCCCTGAATGTAGGCGACGGTTTTTTCATCGGCCGCCACCAAGCCCACGCGCGCGCCGGCTTCGATGGACATGTTGCAGATGGTCATGCGCCCTTCAATCGACAAGTCGCGGATTGCGCTGCCAGCAAATTCCAATGCATGGCCGTTGCCGCCCGCGGTACCGATTTTGCCGATCACGGCCAGCACGATGTCTTTGGCGGTCACGCCGAACGGCAGCTTGCCTTCAACGCGCACCTGCATGTTTTTCATTTTCTTGGCCACCAGGCACTGGGTGGCGAGCACGTGCTCGACTTCCGAGGTGCCGATGCCATGGGCCAGCGCGCCGAATGCGCCGTGGGTGGAGGTGTGCGAGTCACCGCAGACCACGGTCATGCCGGGCAAGGTGGCGCCCTGCTCCGGGCCGACCACGTGAACGATGCCCTGACGCACGTCGTTCATTTTGAATTCGAGAATGCCGAACTCGTCGCAGTTGTCATCCAGGGTCTGCACCTGAATGCGCGACACTTCGTCGGCGATGGCGGCGATGCCGCCTTTGCGCTCAGTGAGCGTGGTCGGCACGTTGTGGTCCGGGGTGGCGATGTTGGCGTCGATGCGCCATGGCTTGCGGCTGGCCAGACGCAGGCCTTCAAACGCTTGCGGCGAGGTCACTTCGTGAAGGATATGGCGGTCGATGTAGATCAGCGACGAGCCATCGTCACGCCGTTTTACCTCATGCGCTTCCCAAAGTTTGTCGTAGAGCGTCTTGCCGGCCATCAGTCATTCCTCATCAGGTGTGCGTTTGGGCCTTGTCGGCTTGGGGGTTTCACCCGCCCGAATAACCCTTCTGCTTATGGGGTTGGATCGTAAGGACTTGCTTTAAATAACTCAAATTCATATTTTTCATACTTTGGATAACCAAGTGGAATCCGAGTATGGATCTGGCCAACCTCAACGCCTTTATCGCCATCGCTGAAACCGCCAGTTTTTCCGGCGCCGGCGAGCGCTTGCATCTCACCCAGCCGGCCATTAGCAAGCGCATCGCGAGCCTTGAGCAGCAACTGGACATGCGCCTGTTCGACCGCCTCGGCCGCGAGGTGAGCCTGACCGAAGCGGGCCGCGCCCTGCTGCCGCGCGCCTACCAGATTCTCAATGTGCTGGATGATACGCGCCGTGCCCTGAGCAACCTCAACGGCGAGATCAGCGGCCGCCTGACCCTGGCCACCAGTCACCACATCGGCCTGCACCGCCTGCCGCCGCTGCTGCGCGCGTTTACCCGCGCCTACCCGCAAGTGGCGCTGGACATTCAGTTCATGGACTCGGAGGTGGCCTATGAAGAAATCGTCCACGGCCGCGCTGAAGTCGCGGTGATTACCCTGGCACCGCAAACCCACCCACCGGTAAAAGCCGTGCCGGTGTGGGACGACCCGCTGGACTTCGTTGCCGCGCGCGAACATCCCCTGGCGCGCCTGAAGAAAATCGACCTCAAGGCAATCGCCCAGCACCCGGCGGTATTTCCCGGCGAGAACACGTTTACCAACCGCATCGTCAGCAAACTGTTCGCCGAGCAAAGCCTGACGCCTAACATCGGCATGAGCACCAACTACCTGGAAACCATCAAGATGATGGTGTCCATCGGCCTGGCCTGGAGCGTGCTGCCCCGCACCATGCTTGACGATCAGGTCGCGCGCCTGCCCATTCCCGGCATCCAGTTGCGCCGCCAACTGGGCTACATCTTTCATACCGAACGAACCCTTTCCAACGCGGCCAAAGCGTTTATGGCGCTACTGGACGCCCAGCGAGACGAGCCCGGCGATCAGTAGTGGCATCTTGCTTAAGCAGGCAGGCAGCGGCTAACGTGCTACACATAACGATAAGAAGGGCGAGCCCATGACCCCACCCCGCGTTGACCCGTCGTCCCCGCTCAATGAACGGGGCATTTATGCCCAAACCATCTGACCACCTGCCGCCACGCCCGCATATTCCTGTCTCGGACCCCGTTGAACGGGAGAAAGCCTGGCAAGACGCCCCGCGCCTGCTTGCTGCGCTCAATGGCGCACGCCTGGGCGCCTGGCACTGGGAACTGGAAACCGGGCGGATTCACTGGTCACGCGGCGCCCAGGCGATTTTCGGCCTGGACCCCAACCGCCCGGTGCGTCATCAAGTCGATTATTTCTCGCTGATACCCGAAGACGAGCGCGACACCGTTCAGCGGCTGTTCCAGGAAGCCATCAGCGGCTTGCCCACCAACCGCGCCTTTCGCCACCGCATTCGCTGGCCGGACGACAGCCTGCACTGGCTGGAAATTTCCGGCAGCTTGCAGCGCGACGAGAACGGCAAGCAAAGCATGGTCGGCGTGATCCGCGACGTGACCGAACAGCAGGAACGCGAACACGCCCTGCGCGCCTCTGAACAACGCTTCGCCAGCCTGTTTCACCTCAGCCCCGACGTGATTCTGCTGGTGCGCTATGAAGACAACGTGCTGATCGCCGCCAACCAGCATTTCGAGACGCTGTTTGGCTGGGCGCCGGAGCAGTGCATCGGCCGCTCGGTCATAGACCTCAAGCTCTGGACCGACCCGGCCCGCCACGAGCAGTACCTGCTCGACCTGACACAAACCATCGAGCCGGTTACCCATGACGTGCAGCTGTGTACGCAGGACGGTCGCGCTCTGGACGGTCGGCTGTCGAGCCAACTGATCGAGCTGGAAGACCAAAGCTTTATTCTCAGCACCTTTCTCGACCTCAGCGAACACAAGCGCCGCGAACAGGCGCTGCGGGCCAACGAAGACAAATTCGCCAAAGCCTTCCGCAACACGCCCGATGCCGTGGTAATCACCGACTACCCCACCGGCGCGATGATCGAAGTCAACCCTGGCTTCGAAGCACAGTTCGGCTGGAGCACCGCCGAAACGCTGGGACGAACCTCCATCGAACTGGGCATGTGGCACAACATCGACGACCGTCGCCGCATGCTCGAAACCCTCGAGCGCAACGGCCGGATCGACCAGATGGAAATCGTGCTGCACGACCGCGAAGGTCGGCAGAGCATCAACCTGGTCTACGGCGGCAAAATCGAGCTGGACGGGCGCGCATGCCTGGTGCTGTCGATGCGCAACATCACTCAGCAGCGTGAGCAGGAACAGGAACTGCGCGACAGTCGCGAGCGCTTGTCGCTGGCGCTGGAATCGGCCGAACTGGGCACCTGGGACTGGCATATTCCCAGCAACATGCTCTACGGCTCGCCCCGTGCTTCGCAGCTGCACGGCATGGCCGACGAGCCCTACCACGGCAGTTTTGCCAATTTCTTTGCCGGCGTGCCGGAGGCCGAGCAGCTCGCCATGCGCCAGGCCTACCGCGACGTGGTAGACGGCGAACGCAAGGATTACCAGATCACCTATAGCTCGCAGTTCGCCAACGGCGAAATCCATTACCTGGAGAGCACCGCCAAGCTCTACCGCGACAGCGATGGCCGGCCGCTGCGCATGGTCGGCATTCTGATGGACATCAGCGAGCGCGTGCAGCGTGTGCAGCGCCTGGCTGCGTCCGAGGAGAAATTTTCCACCCTGTTCCAGGCCAGTCCCGACCCGATCTCCGTATCGCGCGTGGTGGACGGCGTGTTTATCGAAGTGAACCCAAGCTTTTGCAGCACCTTTGGCTGGGACGCCGAAGACATCACCGGCAAAAGCGCCAAGGACATCCGTTTCTGGGCCGATCATGAACTGCGTGAGCGCCTGGGCGCGCAGCTGCGGCGTGACAAAGAACTGAACAACGTCGAGGCGCGCTATTACACGAGCGCCGGTACAGAGCTGACCTGCGTTGTGTCGAGCCGCTATATCACCGTCGACCGCCAGCTGTGCATCACCACCACGTTCCGCAATATCACCGAGCGCCAGCAGGCGCAGGCCGCGCTGAAGGCCAGCGAAGAGAAATTCGCCAAGGCATTTCACTCCAGCCCCGACGCCATCACCATCACCGAGCTTCAGAACGGCCGGTACATTGAGGTTAACGAAGGCTTTTTCCGCCTGACCGGCTTCCGTCCTGAAGAAGTGATTGGCCGCACGTCGCAAGACCTCAACGTATGGGCCAAGCCCAGCGAGCGCGAGCGATTGCTGGAGCTACTGCACCGCGACGGCCGCGTGCATCACCTGGAAATGCTCGGCCGCCACCGCGACGGCACGCTCATACAGGTAGAAGTGTCGGTGGAACCCATCGAACTCAACGGCGCGAGCTGCCTGCTGCTGACGGCACGGGACATCGATGAACTGAAAAAAGCCCACGCGCAGATTCAGCACCTGGCGTATCACGACCCCCTGACCAACCTGCCCAACCGCGCGCTGCTGATGGACCGGCTGACCCAGCAGATTGCCCTGCTCACCCGCCACGACCTGCGCGGTGCGCTGCTGTTTCTGGACCTCGACCACTTCAAACACATCAACGACTCGCTCGGCCATCCGGTCGGCGACTCGGTGCTGAAAATGGTCACCGCGCGCCTGGAAGCCAGCGTGCGCCAGGAGGACACCGTGGCGCGCCTGGGCGGCGATGAATTTGTGGTGCTGCTTTCCGGCCTGGAAGGCAAACGCTCGGAAGTAATGCGCCAAGTCAGGCAGATAGCCGACAAGCTGCGCAAGCTGCTGGCCGAGCCGATGCTGCTCGACAGCCATCGCCTGCAAGTGACGCCAAGCATGGGCATCGCGCTGATTCCGGACCACGGTAATACCCCGGCCGACCTGCTCAAGCGCGCCGACATCGCCCTGTACCGCGCCAAGGATTCCGGGCGCAACGCCATTCAGATGTTCCGCAAAAGCATGCAAGAAGCAGCGAGCGAGCGCCTGCGGCTGGAAAACGATTTGCGCCAGGCCCTGGTGCGCGGCGAATTCACCCTGCATTTCCAGCCACAGGTCGATGCGCGCAACGGCACCATCATTGGCGCCGAGGCGCTATTGCGCTGGACCCACCCCACGCTCGGGCCGCAGTCGCCAGCGCAGTTCATTCATGTGCTGGAAGAAAGCGGGCTGATTCTGGAGGTTGGCGGCTGGGTGATGGCCGAGGCCTGTCGCGCTTGCGCGCTGTTGCTGGCAGACGGGCTGATCCAGGCGGAGCACTTCAGCCTGTGCGTGAACATCAGCCCGCTGCAGTTCCGCCAGAACAACTTCGTTGAACGGGTTTCCACCAGCCTGCGCGACAGCCAGCTGCCCAACGCCATGCTCAAGCTGGAAGTCACCGAAGGCATCGTGATCCAGAACATCGACGACACCATCGCCAAGATGCTGCGCCTGAAAAAAATCGGTGTGAGCTTTGCCATGGACGACTTTGGCACCGGCTATTCATCGCTCACCTACCTGAAGCGGCTGCCGGTAGACGTGCTGAAAATCGACCAGTCGTTCGTGCGCGACGCCACGAACGACCCTAACGACGCCGAAATCATTCGCGCCATCGTGGCCATGGCCCGCAGCCTGGGATTGGAGATGATCGCCGAAGGCGTGGAGCAGCAGGACCAACTGGATTTCCTGCTCAAGGAAGGGTGTCACTTCTATCAGGGTTACCTGTACAGCCGGCCGGTGCCGCTGGCCGACTTTCGCGCCCTGCTGCCGCAGGCGGTGCAGGCGCCATAACGCGGACATGACAAGGGCGCCCGAGGGCGCCCTTGTCTGGCTGATGTGGTCCCCGTGCAGGGATTGCGATCAGCTATTCAACGCCGGACGCGAACCCGCAATCGGGATGCGTTTTGGCTTGGCTTCTTCCGGCACTACGCGCTCAAGCTCGATGCTCAGCAGACCGTTGGCCAGGTCAGCGCTTCTGACCTCGATATGGTCGGCCAGACGGAACGACAACTTGAACGCACGCTGGGCAATGCCCTGGTGCAGGTAGGTGACTTCCTTGTTGGCGTCGGCACGTTTGCCGCCGCTTACCGTCAGCACACCGCGTTCAACTTGCAGTTCCAGGTCTTCGTCCTGGAAACCGGCTGCAGCGACCACGATGCGGTAGTGGTCGTCACCGTGTTTTTCCACGTTATAGGGTGGATACGAACTGCCCTGATCGTTGCGCATGGCGGTTTCAAACAGGTCGTTGAAACGGTCAAAGCCAACGGAGCTGCGGAACAGCGGAGCCAGGGAAAATGCAGTGCTCATGGTGTTTCTCTCCTGAAAAATTCAGCAAGTGGTTAAGTCCGGGACCCGACTTCGGCATCCCGTAACCGCTAGATAAGGACAGGCTGATTGTTTTCAAGGGAGACCGACGAACGGCAGTTAAACGCCGATCCTACGAAACTGACGTGCAGCAATTCATCAATCCGCATGCAATCGCTTTCCCGGCGAATCTGGCTGAACAATTCCATGGCCTGCGGGTAGTTGCGCGTGAGCTGACCAAGCCATTGTTTCAGTCGACCCGGCGCGTAACGCGGCGACAGTTTGCCCCGGGCTTGCAGCCAGAACGATTGCAGCAGGGGCATCAGCTCAGCCCAGGTCATCGGCACAATTTCCCGCCCCGCTCGCGCCGCCGCAATTTGCCGAGCGAGGTCAGGCAACGCCACCAGGCCGCGACCCAGCATGATGTCGTCGACGCCACTGATTTCGCGGCAACGCCGCCAATCGTCAACGCACCAGATTTCGCCGTTGGCGTACACCGGCACCTTGACCACCTCCTGAATGCGCGCAATCCACTCCCAATGCGCTGGCGGCTTGTAGCCGTCGCGCTTGGTGCGGGCGTGCACGACAATCTGCGCTGCGCCGCCGTCCGCCAGGGCGCGGGCACAGTCGAGCGCACCGTCTGGCACTTCAAAGCCCAGGCGCATTTTCGCCGTCACCGGAATGGCCGCCGGCACGCTGCGGCGCACTTCGCTGACGATGGCGTGGAGCAGCTCCGGCTCCTTCAGCAAAATGGCGCCGCCACGGGATTTGTTCACGGTTTTGGCCGGGCAGCCGAAGTTCAAATCCAGCACCGGCGCGCCCAACTCGCAAGCCAATGCGGCGTTGTCGCCCAGGCACACCGGGTCGGACCCTAGCAGTTGCACACGCAGCGGTACGCCGGCCCGGGTGCGTGCACCGCCACGGAGCTCGGGGGCCATTTTGTGCATATGCGAAGCCGGCAACAGGCGGTCGCTGACGCGGATAAATTCGGTCACGCACCAATCGATGCCGCCCACCTGGGTCAGCACGTCACGGAGGATTTCGTCGACCAAGCCTTCCATAGGCGCCAGGGCGATTTGCATAACGACAATCTCTTCAGAGCAGGCGAAAAAGCCGCCTAGTGTAGGGACAGGCACGGGGCAAGGCGATGATTGAAACTGAATTCAATTGGCCAGCATGCGGTCACAACGCATAGAACCCGATGAAAGGATGTCGTCCATGCCCATTTCCCGCCTGTTGCTCGCCCTCGCTTGCCTTACTTGCATGACGGGCGCCAACGCCGAATCACTGGTGCCGCCGCCGGATGTACCGCTCACCGCCGCACCCGATAGCGAAGCCATGGCGCGGCTGGTGGTCAGCCGCGACAACAACGCGCCGAACGCCTGCGCCGTGGACTTGTACGTGCAAAACCAATTGGTGGCGCAGCTCGCGCCGAAGCAGTCGATTGCCGTTGATGTGCCGCCAGGCGAAGTGTCGATCAGCGTGTCGCGCGGCGGCTCGGGCTATTGCGTGAGCGATATGCCGGCCAATGCCCAGTCCGCCGTGTTCACGCCTGGGGAAACGCGGGAATTCAAGATTGTGGTGGATGACACCGGGGCGTTTTTGTCGCCGGCTGATACCCAGGCGCCTTGATGCGGGGTTAGCCGTTTGCAGGTCTGCCCTATCGCGGCTAAAGCCGCTCCTACAGGAAGACGAGCGTTCGGCGACGGCATTTCCCTGTGAAATTCTGGATCCCCGCCTGCGCGGGGACGACGGTGGGGTTTGGAAGATCTTCGTCATTCCCCCGCCAAAAGCGGGACCCTGTAGGAGCGGCTTTAGCCGCGATGGATTCAAGCCTTAACGCTGAAGAACCGCCGGACCGTAGCCTTCGAGAAATTCCGGTGGCATGCGCTTGGGCTTGCCAGTGCTGAGTTCGATGCACACGAAGGTGGTTTTGGCCCGCAGCAGCGTGACGCCATCGGCCGGACGAATCAGTTGGAAATGGCGGCTCATGCGCAACTTCTGATCCGACTCGATAATCCAGGTCGCCACCTGCAACTCATCACCCTCGTAAGCGCTGGCCAGGTAATCCACCTCATGGCGCACCACCGCCATGGCGCGATCCAGGCGGCGATACTCGCTCAGATCCAGCCCCAGACTCTGCGAATGACGCCACGCGCAACGCTCGAGCCAACTCACGTACACGGCGTTGTTGGCATGGCCAAGACCATCGATGTCATCGGCGAGCACCTGCAGGTCAATTACAAACGGCGTCGGCAAATCCCAGTTCATACGTCTCTCCATGGCGGCGAGGCGGCAGTTTAGCAACGTGGGCGGATGCGGGGTACGAGATCAGATCCGTGAATAGACAGCGAAACACTCTTAGCCTCAAGACAATCGAGAGCGAGCGAGCTAGAGCGGAGCAAGGCAAAAATGGTTTTTAAAGCGCAGTGGGCTGTAGCCCATGAGCATTTAAAAACCATTTTTAACGCAGCCCCGCCGACGCGCAGCCGATCGCTTAGTACCCCAGAAAAACAAAAGGGCCATTCCAATGGAATGACCCTTCAAAAGTCCGCAGAGCGGATAAATTGGCGTCCCCTAGGGGACTCGAACCCCTGTTACCGCCGTGAAAGGGCGGTGTCCTAGGCCACTAGACGAAGGGGACAAAACCTTCAAAAACAAGGCCAGCAATAAGCTGGCCCGTGGCAGTTCTAACAATGTTTACTGCGAAATTGGTGGAGATAAACGGGATCGAACCGTTGACCTCTTGCATGCCATGCAAGCGCTCTCCCAGCTGAGCTATACCCCCAGATTTATCGCCTCTCGGCTCACAGCGCCTTGCGGTGCTGCTTTTTCAATCGTGGCGTCCCCTAGGGGACTCGAACCCCTGTTACCGCCGTGAAAGGGCGGTGTCCTAGGCCACTAGACGAAGGGGACGCAAAACCCTTCTAACAACTCAACCCGTTCAATGAACCGGTTGTGGCAAGCCTTTCGGCTTAGAGATTGGTGGAGCTAAACGGGATCGAACCGTTGACCTCTTGCATGCCATGCAAGCGCTCTCCCAGCTGAGCTATAGCCCCATCTCGAGGACGGGGCGCATGTTAAGCGTGAGCCCTGGGGCTGTCAACACTATTTTTCCTACATACTTATTTTTTATGCTGGAAGAACAACTACTTACCCTGCCCTTCCAGCAGTTTCAGCGCTTAACGGCGTTCAACAAAGCGGCTTAAGCGATGCTCGCGAGCAGCTTTTCCCACTCTTTTGTTTCCTTTTTCGACACGCCGCCGAGCAGTTCGATGGCTTGGCGCAAGCGGAAGCGCGTGAGGTCCGGGCCAAGAATTTCCATGGCATCGAGCACCGACACCGAGCTCGCCTGGCCGGTAATGGCGACAAACATCAGCGGCATGGCGTCGCGAAGTTTCAGTTCCAGGTGCTCGACCACCGCCTGAATGCAGCCGGTGATCTTGTCTTTTTCCCACTGACGCAGCGATTCAAGCTTCCACAGAATCAACTGCATCACCTGACGAACCTGCTCCGGCGACAGCTTTTTGTGCTCGAACTGCGCGGCGTCCAGCGGCAAGGCGCCGGCGAAGAAGAAATTGGCCAGCGGCGCAACCTGACTCAGGGTTTCCACCCGACCCTGCACGTGCGGGGCGATCTGCATCAGGTACTCGGGGTTGAGCGCCCACTTCTGCAATTGAGCGGCGAAGTCTTCGACGCTCAGCTCGCGAATCCACTGGCCGTTGAGCCAGGAGAGTTTTTCCAGATCGAAAATCGGCCCGCCCAGGGACACGCGCTGAATATCGAAGTGCTCGACCATCTCGTCCAGGGTGAATTTTTCGCGCTCATCCGGCATCGACCAGCCCATGCGACCCAGGTAGTTGAGCATCGCTTGCGGCAGGTAACCCATGCGCTCGTAGAAGGTGATCGAGGTGGGGTTCTTGCGTTTCGACAGCTTGCTTTTGTCCGGATTGCGCAGCAGCGGCATGTAGCACAGCTGCGGTTGTTCCCAGCCGAAGTACTCGTACAGTTTGATCAGCTTGGGCGCCGAGGGCAGCCATTCTTCGCCACGCAGCACGTGAGTAATGCCCATCAGGTGGTCGTCGACCACGTTGGCGAGGAAGTAGGTCGGCAGGCCGTCGGTTTTCATCAGCACCTGCATGTCCATGCGGTCCCACGGAATTTCGACTTCGCCGCGTAGCATGTCCGGCACCACGCACACGCCTTCGGTGGGCATTTTCATGCGCGTAACGTGCGGCTCGCCGGCGGCAATGCGCTGCGCCACTTCGGCGGCCGGCAGGTTCATGCACAGGCCGTCGTAGCGCGGGGTTTCTTTCTTCTCGGTCTGCTCGGCGCGCAGTTTGTCCAGGCGCTCGGCGGTGCAGAAGCAGTGGAAAGCGTGGCCTTTTTCCACCAGCTCGGCGTTGTATTTCTGGTAGATCGGGCCGCGCTCGCTCTGGCGATACGGGCCATGTGGGCCGCCGACGTCCGGCCCTTCGCTCCACTCGATGCCCAGCCAGCGCAAGGCGTCGTAAATCTGCTGTTCCGACTCGCGGGTGGAGCGCAGCTGATCGGTGTCTTCAATACGCAGAATGAACTCACCACCGTGCTGACGGGCGAAGCACAGGTTGAACAGCGCGATATAAGCGGTGCCAACGTGAGGGTCGCCAGTCGGGGATGGCGCGATACGGGTGCGTACTTTAGTCATGAACAGTCTCGAATCAGCAGATCAATTAAGGGCATCGGGCCGCCGCTCGAAGGCGTCGGCGCTCGGTATTCAAAGAGTGGGCGGCAATGTTACCAGCCGCACCACGGAAGGCTCCAGCAAACCACCTTCCTCCAGGCGCAAGCTGCGCATCAGGAAGTCGAGAAAGGCTTTGACCTTCATGGCCTGGAAGCGCCGCGACGGGTACACGGCATACACCTCGCCCACCGGCAAGCGCACTTCAGGCAGCAGTTCCACCAACTGCCCGCGCACAACCTGGTCCTCACTGAGCATAAACGGCAGCGCCGCAATGCCCGCGCCGGAAAGCGCCGCCTCGCGGGCGAAGGTCAGGTTGTTGCACGACAACACGCGCTGGCAGGGAATGTTCTCGCCCAGTAGCGGCCAGTAACGGATGGAATCCTGCGGCAGCAAAATGGCGCGGTGCCGGGCCAGGTCTTCAACCACCCGCGGCGTGCCGTGCGCCTTTAAATAGACGGGGCTGGCGCACAGGCGGCGGCCGCTGGAAAACAGTTTGCGCGCGATCAGGGTCGAGTCTTGCGGCTGACCAATCAGGATGGCGATGTCGACGCCCTCCTCCAGCGGGTCCACATGCCGCGAGGTGATTTCCACTTCAGCGGTAATCTGCGGGTACTGCAACATAAACGCGCCCAGCACCCGGCCGAGAAACAACTGGCCGAACTCGATAGGCGCGGTGATACGCAGCAAACCGGCCGGCTCCTGCTGCAACTGCATAACGGCCTGCTCGGCCTCGGCGAAGTCCAGCATGATTTGCCGGCAGCGCTCGTAATAAGCCTGGCCCACTTCGGTAAGGCGAAGTTTGCGTGTGGTGCGGTTAAGCAAACGCACACCCAGGCGCTCTTCCAGCAAGGCAATGCGCCGGCTCACCGTTGACTTCTGCATCGCCAACGCGTGGGCGGCTTGGGTGAAACTGTGGCATTCCACGACGCGGGTGAAGATCAGCGCATCATCCAGCCCCATTATTGTTCCCCATAAGCAACAAAGTTTCTGAATTGTATCGGCTACTTGCTTGCGTGGAACACTGTTAGATTCGCTTACACTTTTGCCCGCCCTTCGGGGAATTGCCCTACGAGCACTCGCATGCCTGCCCAATTGCAACGCCGCCTGTTTATCTTCCTCGCCATTGTCCTGATTGTTGCCGGTGGTTTTTTCGCCCACTGGTTTCTGGTCGGTCGTTTTATCGAAACCACCGATAACGCCTACGTTCAGGGCGAAATCACCCGCGTATCCAGCCAGCTCAGCGCGCGCATCGAAGACGTTCTGGTGCATGACAACCAGCACGTGGAAAAAGGCCAGCTATTGGCGAAGCTCGATCCGGAAGATTTCCGCATCGCCGTTAGCCGCGCCGAAGCGGCACTGGCTACCCGCGAAGCTGAACTGGTGCAGGCGCAAAGCAAACTGACCCAGCAAAGCAGCATGATTGCCGCCAGCGAAGCCGACGTGGTGTCCTCCGAAGCTACCCTTGGCCGCGTGCAGATGGATCTTTCCCGCGCGCAAACCCTGCGCAAGCCCGGCTATGTGTCGGAAGAACGCGTTACCACCCTGGCCGCCGACAGCCGCGTCGCCCGCTCGCATGTGAGCAAAGCCCAGGCCGATCTTCAGGCCCAGCGCCAGCAGGTGAACTCGCTGAACGCCGACATCAAACGCCTGCAAGCGCAAATCAGCAACGCCAAGACCGATCTCGAACAGGCCAGGCTCAACCTCAGCCGCACCGAAATTCATGCACCCATCAGCGGCATGATCGGCCAGCGCGCCGCGCGTAATGGTCAGTACATTCAGGCCGGCGCCTACCTGATGTCGCTGGTTCCGGATGAAGACATCTGGGTGCAGGCCAACTTCAAGGAAACCCAGATCGGCGAGATGCAGCCCGGCCAGAAAGCCGAGCTGGAGTTCGACGCCTACCCGGGCAAAACCATCGAAGGCACCGTGCAGAGCCTGTTCGCCGCCTCGGGCGCGCAGTTCAGCCTGCTCCCGCCGGACAACGCCACCGGCAACTTCACCAAGGTGGTGCAGCGCATTCCGGTGAAACTCACCTTTGCCGCCGACAACCCGCTCAAGGGCAAGATTCGTCCGGGCATGTCCGTCACCGTGAAAGTGACCATCAAGGCGGACAACAGTGGCAGCTGATGCCCTGGTTCGTCCGGACGGCGAACCCTCGCGGCGTGACTGGATTGCGGTAATGAGCGCCATGCTCGGCGCCTTTATGGCCGTGCTGGATATTCAGATCACCAACTCTTCGCTCAAGGATATTCAGGGCGCGCTGTCGGCCACGCTGGAAGAAGGCTCGTGGATTTCCACGTCGTACCTGGTTGCCGAAATCATCATGATTCCGCTCACCGCCTGGCTGGTGCAGCTGCTGTCGGCGCGGCGCTTGTCGGTGTACGTGTCCATCGGCTTTCTGATTTCCTCGCTGCTGTGCTCCATGGCCTGGAATCTGGAAAGCATGATCGTGTTTCGCGCCATGCAGGGTTTTACCGGCGGCGCGCTGATTCCCCTGGCCTTCACCCTGGTGCTGATCAAGCTGCCGGAAAGCAAGCGCGCCGTGGGCATGGCCATGTTCGCCATGACCGCTACGTTCGCGCCCTCCATCGGCCCGACGCTGGGCGGCTGGCTGACGGAAAACTGGGGCTGGGAATACATCTTCTATATCAACGTGCCGCCCGGCCTGCTGATGATCGCCGGCCTGCTGTACGGCCTGGAGAAAAAGCCGCCGCATTGGGAGCTGCTGAAAAGTACCGACTACACCGGCATTCTCAGCCTCGGCATTGGCCTGGGTTGCTTGCAGGTGTTTCTGGAAGAAGGCCACCGCAAGGACTGGCTTGAGTCGGCGCTGATCGTCACGCTCGGCAGCATTGCCCTGACCAGCCTGATCACCTTTGTGATCGTGCAGTTCTCCAAACCCAATCCGCTGATCAACCTGCGCATTCTTGGCAACCGCAACTTTGGCCTGTCGAGTATTTCCAGCCTGGGCATGGGCGTGGGGCTGTATGGCTCGATCTATTTGCTGCCGCTGTATCTGGCGCAGATCCAGGGCTACAACTCCATGCAGATCGGCGAAGTGATCATGTGGATGGGGATGCCGCAGCTGTTTCTGATTCCGTTCGTGCCGAAACTGATGAAGTTCATTTCGCCGAAATGGCTGTGCGCTGCCGGCTTTGGTTTGTTCGGGCTGGGCAGTTTTCTGTCCGGGGTGCTGAACCTGGATTTCGCCGGTCCGCAGTTCAACCACATTCAACTGCTGCGCGCGTTTGGCCAACCGTTGATCATGGTGACCATCTCGCTGATCGCCACCGTTTACATCAGCGCCCAGGACGCCGGCTCCGCGTCCAGCCTGTTCAACATCCTGCGTAACCTGGGCGGCGCCATCGGCATTGCCCTGCTCGCCACGTTGCTCGACGCACGCTCCAAGATTTACTTCGACTACCTGCGCGAATCGATTGTGCCGAGCAACCCGCAGGTGGCCGAGCGCCTGGCCAGCCTGACGCAAACCCTGGGTAACGAGACCGCCGCGCTGGCCAGGCTCAGCGAGATCACGCACCAGCAGGCGATGATCATGGCCTACAATGACGCCTTCCATTTTGTCGGCCTGGCCCTGGCCATCAGCATGATTGCCGTGCTGCTGACCAAGGCGTTGCCGTCGGGCGCCACGGGTGGCGCTGCGCACTAACTGCTGTTTACTCATCATTCAACGATGCGCCGGCGCCCTGCCGGCGCGTGTCATTTCAGGCTTTCCATGTCTTCCACGCTTTCCCCTCGCGCCCGCTCCCTGGTGCTGCTCCTGTCATTCGCAGCGGTGTACATCGGCTGGGGCACCACGTACCTCGCCAACCATTTTCTGCTGCTGGAACTGCCGCCGTTTGTGATCGTGACCCTGCGCTTTTTCCTCGCCGGCAGCCTGGCCCTGGCCTGGGTGTTTATCAGCGGTCAGGCACGCATTCAGCGCAGCGATTGGGGTGGTGCATTTATCGGCGGGCTGATGCTGATTACCGTCGGCCAAGGCGCTCTGCTCTACGCCAACCAATACCTGCCCACCGGCTTGTTGGCGATGCTCTATACCAGCCTGCCGATCTGGAGCGTGGCGCTGGAATGGCTGCTCGGCGACCGGCCGCCGCTGTGGGTGCTGTGCGGGCTGGTGTTGGCCTCGTGCGGCATCGTGTTGCTGATGAGCAACGGCCTGGGCAGTGCCGCCACCGCGCAGCAATGGTTCGCCGGCAGCCTGGTTGTGGCCGCCACGCTGATGTGGGCCATCGGCGCCTGGCTGCTACGCAGCCGCCCCTCCTTCCGTTCCACCTGGCTGGGCATGAGCCTGCAAATGCTCATCGGCGCGCTGATGCTGGCCCTGTTTGCCGCCTGGCGTGGCGAATGGAACCAGTTGGACCTTACGCAGCTGTCCGCCCATGGCTGGTGGTGGTTGGCGTATTTGGTGCTGCCCGTGAGCCTTGGCGTGTACCCCGCCTACTTCTGGCTGCTGCGCGAAGTGCGGCCGAGCCTAGTGTCGACCTTTGCCTTCGTAAACCCGGTGATTGCCCTGCTGCTGGGGTATCTGCTGCTCGGTGAAAGCCTGGGAATGGCCGCGCTGGTGGCGTGCCTGGTGACGCTGGGTGGGGTGATGATGATTATTTTTGGAAGGCGGTGATCCACACGTGAGGCACGCGGGCTTCGTAGGTTGGGTTGAGCCATAGGCGAAGCCCAACATGCCGGACCGATGAACCGATACGCAGCGTCCTGGGGACGCTTTGTTGGGCTTCGCTGCGCTCACCGAACGCGGACCGACCCAACCTACGAAGCGGTTCGGCCGTCCTTATTTCCAGTCTTTAAGCGCCTGGTCCGCCGCCTGGTTCAGCGGCTTGGCCATCAGCCCGGTGGGCGACAGGCTTACGGCATACACGGCGCCATCGGCCATGGGCAAGTAGGTCACGCGCAACGCTTGCGGTTTGAACAGGAACAGGTCGTGCTGGCCCAGCCGCAACCAGCGCCACAGGTCGATGCCGTAGGGGCTTTGTGCCAGCGGCGCGCTGGCGTGCTGGGCCAGTTCCTGTTGTTCGATGGCGAGAAAACGGCCGGAGAGTTTTTCCAGGCGGTAGCCGGGCTGCAAACCAATCAGCGAGGCCAGGCCTTTCCATTCGATCATGCGCGCGTCCAGTTGCCAGAGGTCGCCTTCCAGGTTCACGCTGCGCTCATCGGCGCCCTCAAGCAGGGTGACGCGGTAGCGCTGCGGGCCGTCAGCCTGAAAGCTCAGGGTGACCACAGGCTTGTCTTCGGGGATGGCGTCGTAGCTCACCAGGTCGTAAGCAACAATGCCGATCAGCCCGGCCAATGCCAGAATCGCCAGGCCGGCCGTGCCGCGTAACCAGCCAAGAAACCAGCTGCGGTTGAGCAGAATTCGCGCGGCGACCAATACGGCCAGTAGAGCCAGCAGGGCGATGCCCCACGCCAGACCGTCATACTGCATAAAGCCAATTCCTTCTGCGGCAAATAGGCGGCATTATGCGCAGCCTCCCCCGCCACGGCCAGCCGGCATTCGGCGCAACTGACACCAGTCGACTTTTTTATGCCATTCGAATTGCTGATAGACCCAACCACGCTCGCCATTCTCGCGGGCGTCGCCTTTCTGGCCGGTTTTATCGATGCCATTGCTGGCGGCGGCGGCCTGTTGACCATGCCTGCATTGCTCACCGCCGGCGTGCCGCCGCACCTGGCGCTGGGTACCAGCAAACTCTGCGCAACCTTTGGCTCGGCCACGGCGAGCCTGACCTTTTACCGACGCAAATTATTCGACCCCAGCGCCTGGCGCTTTGCCTTGATTGCCACGGCCATCGGCTCGACGCTGGGCGCCATCGTCGCCCATTGGCTGCCGGCCGAATGGCTCATGCAAATGCTGCCGGTGGTGGTGTTCGCCTGCGGGCTGTACCTGCTGTTCAGCCGCACGCCCACCGCGCCGGTCAACAGTGACGCGCCCATTGCCCGCCGTCGCCAGTGGCCGCAAGGCTTTACGCTGGGTTTCTACGACGGCGTGGCCGGGCCCGGCACGGGAGCGTTCTGGACGGTGAGCACACTGCTGCTCTATCCGCTCGATCTGCTGCGCGCCAGCGGCGTGGCGCGCACCATGAACTTCGTCAGCAATATTACCGCGCTGGTGGTGTTTATCATCGGCGGGCAAGTGGCGTGGGTGCTCGGTTTGAGCATGGGCGTGGCGCTGATGGCCGGTGCGTTTCTGGGCGCGCGCAC
The DNA here is from genome assembly GCF_900573885.1 of Pseudomonas viridiflava. Classification (GTDB taxonomy): domain Bacteria; phylum Pseudomonadota; class Gammaproteobacteria; order Pseudomonadales; family Pseudomonadaceae; genus Aquipseudomonas. The sequence goes on along the minus strand of NZ_UPSE01000346.1, from coordinate 150,910 downwards.
GGCCATTTCGGGCGGCTCGAAATTTATCCGCCCGGTGTTCATTCTGGTGGTGTTGGCGTTGACCGCGCGGCTAGTTTGGCAGCACTGGTTCGGGCAGGCCTGAGCGGCGCGCCAGGTACACGTCGATCAGGTAACGGGCAATCGAGCGGGACGCCGGAAGTGGTGGCAGGTTGTCGATGTTGAACCACTGCGCGTCTTCGATTTCCTCTTCCTGCATGACGATATCGCCGCTGGCGTATTCGGCGTGGTAGCCGAACATCAGCGAATGCGGGAACGGCCAGCTCTGGCTGCCCAGGTACTGAATGTTCTGGATTTCGATACCCACTTCTTCGCGCACTTCCCGCGCTACGCAGGCTTCTACCGACTCGCCCGGTTCAACGAAACCGGCCAGCGTGCTGTACATGCCCGGTACGTAACGCGGCGAGCGGGCCAGCAGAATTTCGTCACCGCGGGTCACCAGCACAATCATGCTCGGCGACAGGCGCGGGTAATGCGCGACCTGGCAATTCGGGCAGGTTGAGGAACGGTCGGTCAGCGAGCGTTGCATGCGCGTGCCGCAGCTGCCGCAGAAGCGATAGTTGTCGGCCCAAGTGGCAATCTGTGCAGCGAAACCCAGCAGGCGGAAGGTGTCTGCATCGCTCTGCATCATGAACTGCCGCAAGCCCTGCAAGGTGCAGCCGGGCAGTTCGGGCGCGTGGGCGAAGTCCAGCAGGTAGATGGCGTCGCCATCGAAGTGGCCCAGACCGTGCTCTTCAAAGGCGGGTAAATCCTGACGCTTCAGCCAGTCGCGGGGAAACAGCACGCCGTTGCTGTCGGCGAGAAAACCCTGGCGAAAATGCGCCAGCGCCCAGCCGCCGTTCTGGCTGATATCGAGTACCGCCGGCTCCCAGCTCTTGCTCATTACGCGGCCACCTGCAGGCCAAGGGCGCGTACGCTTTCGGCGGCCAGGTCGAGCACGCTTGGTACGGTTTCCGGCCGCAGCACGGCGCCGCCTTCCAGGTAGTACTCAAGGCTGGTCAGGGCATCGGCCAGGGTTTCAAGCATTTGTTCAGATGGCATTTGCGTGCTCTCCAACATCTGCGTCTGAATGTAATCGGCGCAGGCGCCCACCAGCAGGGCCGCGCGTTCCTGATTGAGGAACCACAGGCCGCCGCGCACCGCCTGCAAGCTGAACGGCACGTTGGCCAGGTGCAGCTTGTCGCCGTTGGATTCGAGGTACGAGGTAATCGCGCGCTTGGCCATGACCAAGCCCGCCTGTGATTCATCGACCACCACAATCCGCGCTTCGTTCAATTGGTGCTGGGCAAACGAGGTGGCCTCATCGCCCGGCTGCGCTTCCTGAGGGCGCGCATCGCGGCGCTCGCCGCTTTCCAGACTGGCGACCATGCTTTCGACATACAGAACGGCGTCTGCCAGCTTGTGCAGCGCCGGCACTTCAATGGGTTCGGCGTCGTTCCAGCCAGCCACCACGTGCAGCTGATTCTGCAAGGTCGCACCGGCTGAGCTGAGGCCGACCATGCCGAGGGTTTTCGCCAGCTTGCCGAGCAGGCCGTGCAAGGTGGATAGCCGTTCGCTGTCGACGGTGCCGCGCTCAATCAGGTCGAGCAGGTCTTTGACGCTGGCCAGTTCTTCGCGAATGGCCGACGACAACGAGCGCATTACCGAGCGGCCGGGGCCGGCGAGCAACTGCGATTCTTCTTCCAGCAACTGATCGGTAAAGGGCAGCGGCAACAGGCCAAACACGTCGCGCACATGAGACGCCAGCGGCCCATGGCTGTCGGCCAGCGCCACCAGGTACAGAAGTTCTTTAAGCAGAATGCGCGGCGCCTCGTAACTGGCGTTGCCGAGCAATTGCTTGAGCTCGCGGTCGATGCGGGCGAACAGTTGCTTGCGCGATTTACGTGGCAGCAACTGCCCGTCCACTTGCGCTTCCAGCGCGGCGGCGCCGATCCAGCACAAGCGGCCACGCGGCTGGCTGGCGAACAGGCTGTCGAGCCTGCTTAGCGCGCGGCCCATCAACTTCAGGCCGGCGTGCGGGCTTTCTTCGCGGATAAAACCGAGCAACCCCACCTGATACATATGCCGCAGGCGACGCAGATCAGCCACATGGGCTGCCACATCCACCAGCGTGCCGGTGTCCGGGCGGGTCTGGTCAAGACGGGCGCTGAAGAAAAAGCTTTCCGGCAGCGGCGGCTGCGAGCCGGCGGCGCGCAGGTCGTTAATGGCCGGCAGCAACAATTCCGGCAATTCCTGACGATGCATCTCGACGTTTTCGAGGTAGCGGCGCAGCACGTGCAAGGCGTTGTTCAACGCCGAGAGCTGCACGTCGCGCTCTTCACCGGCGCCTTCGGGAATGTCGGTGGCTTGTTCGAGCACTTCCTGAGCCAGCAACTCCGCGCCGGCCAGCTCGATCAGATTGAGCGTGCCGCGAATTTGCTGCAGGTACTCCACCGCTTGTTGCAGCAGACTGCCGTTGTTGCGCTCGGCAATAAACTGCTCAAGGCTCAGTTCCGCCTCTTCCATAGTGGCGAACAGCTCGTCGCGCACCAAACTCAGGGATGTGGCTCCAGAAACCATGGCCTACTGCGCCTCCCGCGCCAGTGAGAAATTCGCGCGCATCAGTCTGCGAATTCCGGCTTTTGCTTGCTCATGTGCGCGGCCATGGCCACACGCAAATCGGCAGACTGCAACATGGTGGCGTTCCAGGTGGCGACGTATTCCAAACCGTCATCCACGCGGTGATCACGCATGTAGCCGATCATTTTTTTCGTGCCACGAATGGCGATTGGCGACTTGCTGGCAATTTCCCGGGCAATGCTGAACACGCCGTCGAGCAATGCGGCTTCGTCGACAAACGTGCGATTGACCAGGCCGATGCTGCGCGCTTCTTCGCCGCCGATGGTGCGGCCGGTGTAGGCCAGCTCGCGCATCATGCCGTCGCCGATGATGCGTGGCAGGCGCTGCAAGGTGCCGACGTCGGCAGCCATGCCCATGTCGATTTCCTTGATCGAGAACTGCGCGTCGAGCGTTGAGTAACGCATGTCGCACGCGCTGATCAGGTCGATTGCACCGCCCAGGCAATAGCCCTGAATGGCCGCCAGTACCGGTTTGCGGCAGGCGTCCACGGCATTGAAGGAACTTTGCAATTCGAGAATTTTGCGCCGCAGCACTTCGGCGTTGCGGCCGGGGTCTTTACCGAGCTGGCTGCCGACTTGCGCCAGCATCATCAGGTCGATACCGGAGGAGAAGTGTTTCCCCGCGCCGGAGATCACCACCACGCGAACCTCGTCGGCGGCGTCGATCCAATTGAAGATTTCCACGATTTCGGTCCAGAAGTCCGCGCTCATGGCGTTAACCTTTTCCGGACGGTTGATCACCACATGGGCGATCTTGTCGGCCAGTTCTACACGGAACGCTTTGTAGGCGGACATCTTGGCCTTCCTCATTTCTGCTGCGCGTGCGCGCATAGAATGTTGTTGTGGATAAAACCGCGCAACTATAACAAGCACGTCATAAAAGTCGATGCCGAGGGTGTGACGCAGCCCACGCTGCCGGCCTTCACACCCGCGCCTGATTAAAGGGTTTAAGCACTTGATCTGTCTGGTATCTTGCCAGCGCTCTACACCAACATCCGAATAAGGTCCGCCCGCAATGCCAACCTCGCTCGCCCCCGCCTTCGCGCGCAACTTTCTGGGTCACTCGCCACGCTGGTACAAGCTCTGCATTCTCGCCTTTCTGATCATCAACCCGTTGGCGCTATGGGCGCTGGGACCGATGGTGGCCGGCTGGATGCTGGTGGCCGAGTTCATCTTCACCCTGGGCATGGCGCTCAAGTGCTATCCGCTGCAGCCCGGCGGCTTGCTGGTAATCGAAGCGCTGCTGCTGCACATGGCCGGCCCGCAGGCGCTGTACGACGAGCTGGTGCACAACTTCCCAGTGATTCTGCTGCTGATGTTCATGGTGGCAGGCATCTACTTTATGAAAGACCTCCTGCTGCTGGTGTTCTCCAAGCTGCTGCTGGGAGTGAAATCCAAGGCGCTGCTGGGCCTGACGTTCTGTGCAATGGCGGCGTTTCTCTCGGCGTTCCTCGATGCGCTGACGGTGATCGCCGTGGTTATCACCGTGTGCCTGGGTTTCTATCAGGTGTTCCACAACTTCGCCTCGTGTCACAACGCGCCGAAAGATGGCAGCGAAGACAGCGACGTCGACGAACAGAAACGCCACGACCTCAACCAATTTCGCGCCTTTTTGCGCAGCCTGCTGATGCATGGCGCGGTCGGCACGGCGCTCGGCGGCGTGTGTACGCTGGTGGGCGAACCGCAGAACCTGCTGATCGGCCACGAAGTGGGCTGGGACTTCATCACCTTCTTCCTGAAAGTCGCGCCCGTGTCGCTGCCGGTGCTGGCGGCAGGCCTGGTGACCTGCGTACTGCTCGAAAAGCTGCGCTGGTTCGGTTACGGCACCGAGCTGCCCGAGTCGGTGCGCAAGGTATTGGCCGAAGAGGCCGCCCGTGAATCGCAACATCGCACCCCGGCAGACAAGGCAAGCCTGATCGTGCAGGGTCTGGCCGCATTGATTCTGATTGGCTGCCTGGCATTCCACGTCGCGGAAGTGGGCCTCATCGGTTTGCTGGTCATCGTGCTGATCACCGCCTTCAGCGGTATTACCGACGAGCACCGCATCGGCAACGCCTTCAAAGACGCACTGCCCTTCACCGCCTTGCTGGTGGTGTTTTTTGCGGTGGTGGCGGTGATTCATGAGCAACAGCTGTTTACGCCGATCATTCAGGCGGTACTGGCGCTGCCGACCGAGCAGCAGCCGACCATGCTGTTTATTGCCAACGGGTTGCTGTCGGCGATCAGCGACAACGTGTTCGTCGCCACTATCTATATCACCGAGGTGAAACGCGAATTCGCCGCCGGCACTATGAGCCGCGAGCATTTCGAGGCGTTGGCCGTGGCGATCAACACCGGCACCAACCTGCCAAGCGTGGCCACGCCCAACGGGCAGGCAGCGTTCCTGTTTCTGCTGACCTCGTCGCTGGCGCCGCTGGTGCGCCTGTCATACGGCCGCATGGCCTGGATGGCATTGCCGTACACCATCGTCATGAGCGTGCTGGGCTGGTGGGCCGTGGCGAACTGGTTGTAACGGTCATCGCGTTGGGCTTCGCCGGTGGCTCAACCCTACGCAATGAATGTAGGTTGGGTTGAGCCGCAGGCGAAGCCCAACGGATTCGCTGCGCAAACCACGCTTCCAAACGGCTTTTAATCACCCTGAGGCATATACGCGCCTCTCCTGGGGTGTAAATGATTTAAAAACAGCCCTTTACAGCGCAATCGTCTGACTATGCTTCAACAGGAGCGGCTAACCCCGCTCCCGGTGGGCCTTTTCGAAAAATCGTTTTAACACCGCTGCCAGGCGCCAAGGTCTCACCGGTCACCTTTTCGAGGTTGCCATGGGCATTGCCGCCAGTGATTTATGCCAACACGTCATCCGCCCTACCCTCCTCTACCTGGATCGCCACAGCCCGTGCGCCGAATCCTTTTTGCTCTGCACCGCCGCTTGTCAGTCCAGCCTCGGCTCGGCACTGGATGACCCGTACGGTCACGGCCTGTACCGAATCGCCGCTTTGCGTCACCAAACGCTCTGGGACCAGCACCTGGCTCTCGACCCGGAACTGGCCAGCCGCGTTCGCGGGTTAGCCAGTCAGCACGCATTTCTCGCGGCACCGCACCTTGAGCTGACAGTAAACCTGCGTTACGCCACCGCCATTGCCTGGTTTATGGTCGAGGCGCAAAGCCCCGGCCTGCCTGAGGTAGACGACATAGTGGGCATGGCGAGACTGTGGCGACAGGTCTTTCAACCCGAGGGACGCGAGCGCGACTTCAGCCGCGCCTGGCACCACTACGTGGGTAAATCCCGCCAGGCGGCATGAAAATTCCCTGAACCAAAGCCGGGGAAGTACGCTCGTACAGGATTGCCGACGTTGCCATCAGATGGCCGCTAATTGTCCGACAATTAACGGCAAAACGGCGATCCTGAGCGACTGGCCAGGAAATATGAATCCTGATAATTTCCGCCCCCCGTACAAAAATACAACAGGACTATTCCCATGAAGCACGCCTGGTTCAAAACCACCCTAGCCCTGGCCATTTCTGCCGCCTCCAGCTACTCCATCGCTGGCGGTTTTGCCCTTAACGAACAAAGCGTCAGCGGCATGGGCTCGTCCTTCGCCGGGCGCTCGTCCTCCGCCGAAGATGCCACCACGCTGTTCGGCAACCCTGCCGGCATGTCGCGCCTCAAGCGCCAGGAAGTGAGCGTGGGTGCGGCCGCCATCATGGCGGACACCGACATCAAGCACACCAGCGGCTCCACCTCGGGCAGCAACGACGGCGACATGGTGCCGTTCACTGCCGTACCCATGGGTTACTACGTAAACCCGGTGGATGAGCAATGGGCCTTCGGCGTGGGCGTGTACGCCCCGTTCGGCCTGATCACCGATTACGAAGGCGGCTTCCAGGGCCGCAAGTTCGGCGACTACAGCGAAGTGAAAGTGGTCACCGTGCAGCCGACCGTGAGCTTTCGCGTGAATGACCAGCTGTCGGTGGGTTTTGGCCCGACTATCAACCGGATCAGCGGGAAGCTGGAGAGTGCGCTCGGCAGCCCCAACCCGCTCGTTCCGAGCGAAAGCCGCGTCGAGATTAAGGGTGACGACACTGCCATCGGTTACAACGTTGGCGTGCTGTACGAGTTCACCCCGCAGACCCGCGCAGGCGTGACGTACCACTCCAAGGTAAAATACAAGCTGGAAGGCGACACCGACGTTTCGGGCAGTAACCCGATCTATGCCGCCATTGGCGCTTACGGCGAGTACGACGCTTCGCTGGATTTGACTACTCCGGAATCTGTAGACGCCTCGATCACTCACGAGATCGACGACGCCTGGACCGTCTACGCGGGCAGCACCTGGACCCGTTGGAGCCGCCTGAAAGAGATCACCGTAGAGAACGACGGCGTAACCGGCCCAGCGGCTGCCAGCCTTTCGAGCATCACCGAAGAACAGAACTGGCACGACACCTGGGGCTACGCCGTAGGCACCGCCTACAAGCTGGACAAGCAATGGACACTGCGCGCCGGCCTGGCTTTCGACCAAAGCCCGACCAACAACGCGGATCGCTCGCCACGCATTCCTACCGGCGACCGTACCGCTGTCAGCTTTGGTGTAGGTTGGAACCCGACTCAAGACCTGACCGTGGACCTGGCGTACTCGTACCTGTGGGAAGAGGACACCAAGATCAATCAGGTTGACACCGAAGGCACCAAAGGCAGCTACCGCGCCACCTACGAAAACAGCGCCCACGGTTTCGGCACTCAGGTTTCGTACCGCTTCTGATCCGTCGCAACACGAAACCACCGTGCTCTAAGCGAGGGCGGTGGTTTTTTTGTGCCTATCAGGGCGCGTCTTTTTTAGTGGCGCCGTCCTTCCCGCGAAAGCGGTGGTCCGACTCTTCGGATCCATAGCGGGTCAAACGACGCATCTCTCCCGCAAGATTCTGGATTCCCGCCTTCGCGGGAATGACGGATTCAGCGGCGGTGGGCGAGAGGCCTATTTCTATTCGCCCTCCCCTCGCTTTACCCCCACATTCACACAACAAAACTCGCTTGGTCTTACGCCCGACCGCTCTATAATCGCGCCCTTGCGTTATGGAGGCCTACATGACCGCGATCCAGATCAAATCCCCCGCCCTCACCCTCAAAGCCGGCACAAAAGCCTTGGCGCGAATTCGCGAGCGTGGCCTGGCGCCGGCCGATGTCGGCATTTTGCCCGGCGCCGCAGGCGGCCCGAAGGCGTTGGGCATTCAGGGGCTGGACCTTGCGCTGTTCGGCGACTGGCTGCCTCGCGCTCCGCGTCAACGCGCGCTCATCGGCGCCTCTATCGGCTCCTGGCGCTTCGCCAGCGCCTGCTTGCCCGACGCCGCCGCCGGCATCCAGCGCCTGGGCGAGTTGTATACCCAGCAGCGTTTCGCCAAGGGCGTGACCATGGCGCAAGTCACGCAGAGCTGCGTGCGCATGCTCGATGACTTGCTCGAAGGCCAGGACGATCACGTACTCAACAACCCCCACTACAGCCTCAACATCATGGTGGTGCGCAGCCTGGGTCTGCTGGCCCATGACCGCCGTGGCGCGCTGGGGTTGGGCTTGTCGTCGGTGATCGGCAACAACCTGCTCGGCCGCCCGCGCCTGTCGCGCCATTTCGAGCGGGTGATTCTGCACGACGCCCGCAACCAGCCGCCGCTTAGCGCCCTCAGTGACTTCCCCTCGCGCCTGCTGCATCTGGACGTCAATAACTTGCGCCATGCCCTGCTCGCCTCAGGCTCCATTCCGATGGTGATGGAAGGCGTGCGCGACATTCCCGGCGCGGGTGTGGGCACTTTCCGCGACGGCGGGCTATTGGATTACCACCTCGACCTGCCCTATAGCGGCGACGACGTGGTGCTCTATCCGCACTTCACCGACAAAGTCATTCCCGGCTGGTTTGACAAAGGATTGCCGTGGCGCAAAGGCGACAACGTGCGTTTGCAAAACGTGCTGCTGTTGGCGCCGTCGCGGGAATACCTGGCCAAACTGCCGTTCGGCAAGTTGCCGGATCGTAAGGATTTCACCCGGTTTATCGGTGACGACGCCGGGCGCGAGCGCTACTGGCGCGCCGCCATGGACGCGAGCCGGCGCCTGGGCGACGAGTTCCTCGAACTGGTCGATGGCAACACGCTCGGCGAGCGCTTGCAGGCGCTGTAACACGAGACATTTCCACGCCAACACCAAGGACCGGTCATGAAGCTTGCAGTTGCCATCATCCATGGCATTGGCACCCAGCCCGCTCAGTTCAACAGCGACGGCTATCACATCTTCGCGCAAGGCCTGATCAGCCAGTTGCGTCTGCGCCTGGGCGAGCAGGCTGAGCAGGTGGCGTTCCAGAGTCTTTACTGGGCGGACGTTCTGGACGACCGTGAATTCGCCTATCTAGAAAAACTTAAAGCCGAGCCCGTGACCTGGCGCTGGTTACGCCGCGCTGTCACCCTGTTTCTTGGTGATGCCAGCGGCTACCGCAAGGTTAGCGAGGCTTACGACACCACCTACCAGCAAGTGCACCAAACGGTGCGTCAGGGCCTGCAAGCGCTACGCGCGAAGGTGGATGCCGACACGCCGCTGGTGGTGTTGGCGCACTCGCTGGGCGGGCACATTTTTTCCAATTACGCCTGGGACCAACAGCAACTCAACGCCACGCCGAGCTGCCCGCTCGACCCGTTTCTGGGCTTGGAAACACTGGCCGGGCTGATCACCTTTGGCTGCAACATTCCGCTGTTCACTTTTGCCTACAACCCGGTGTTGCCGATTCGCTTTCCTGGCAATTGCCTGAGTCCGACCGTGCGCGAACAGGCGCGCTGGCTTAACCTCTATGCACCGGCGGACGCCCTGGGCTATCCCCTGCGTCCGCTGCCGAACTACGCCGACGTGGTGTACGAAGACCGCGCCATGGCCGTTGGGCCCTGGTACAAACGGCACACCCCTTTGAGTCATATGGAGTATTGGAACGATGGTGGCTTTCACGCCTATGTGGCGGATTATCTGCATCAGCTGCTGCCTGCTTGCAGCGACTGAAACCCGTGCGGCACTAACCCCGGAGAGCCGTGGCGAAGTCGATAAATTGCTGGTGTTCGTGGAAAACAGCGGCTGCAGTTTTATCCGCAACGGCAGCGCCTACGACGGCAAGGAAGCGCGCATGCACCTGCAACAGAAGCTCGACTACCTGGAAAACAAAGGCATGGTCGACAGCAGCGAAGACTTCATCAAACGCGCCGCCACCGGCAGCAGCATCAGCGGCAAGCCCTACAGCGTCGACTGCAACGGCCAGCAACAGCCGTCGGCTGATTGGTTGAATGGGGAATTGAAGCGGATTCGTACGCCCTGACCAGTTGTAAACCCTCTCCCCAGCCCTCTCCCGCAAGCGGGCAGAGGGGGCGGAACGCGGCGAGTTTTCAATACGGCGGTTAGCTAAAAACCCCCGTCGTTCCCGCGCAGGCGGGAACTCAGGAGTCCAACCCAGCCGCACGCCTGACCAGCTGAAAACCCTCTCCCCAGCCCTCTCCCGCAAGCGGGCAGAGGGGGCGGAACGTGGCGAGTTTTCAATACGGCGGTTAGCTTGAAAATCCCCGTCGTTCCCGCGCAGGCGGGAACCCAGAATTTAAAGCCGAACGCGTTAGTCCAGCTTCCCGGCCGGCCCAAAGAACTCGTAATGACACTGCTGCGCCGGCACCCCCAAACCGCGCAAGCTGCGGTTTACATGGGCCATGAAGGGCTGCGGGCCGAGGAAGTAGGCGTCGAAGTCGCGGCTTTCCGGCAGCCACTGGGTCAAGCGTTCCTCGGTGAGAAAGCCCTGTTCAATGTGCTGATCCTCTTCACGCGGCTCGCTGTAGCAGTAGAAGCGCTTGAGCTGTGGATAATCCTGCGCCTTGCTTTCCAGCCACGCCTGGAAGCCGTGCACGCCACCATGGCGAGCACAGTGGATAAAGTGAATTTCACGGCCGCTTGGCAGTGCCTGCTCCAGCATCGCCAGCGCCGGAGTGATGCCAACGCCTGCGGTGATCAAAGCCAGCGGCTTGTCGGAAGCCTGCAGGGTAAACGCGCCTGCCGGCGGAAACAGCTCGACGTTATCGCCAACCTGCAGCCGTTCGTGCAGGAAGCCGGACACCCGCCCGCCAGGCTCGCGCTTGACGCTGATGCGGTAGTCGCGCCCGTTCGGTGCGGCAGATAGCGAGTAGTTGCGGCGCAGGTCATCGCCGTCGATTACCAGGCGCAAGCCGATGTATTGGCCCGGCACGAAATCCATCAACGCGCCGCCGTCGGCCGGCACAAAGTAGAACGAGGTGATTTCGTCGCTCTCCACTTCTTTGCGTTCCAGCCGGAACTGCCGACCGCCGCGCCAGCCGCCGGCGGCCTGCTCGCTGGCGCTGTACATGTTTTCTTCAATGCCCATCAGCAGATTGGCCAACTGCCCGTAGGCGGCAGCCCAGGCGTCAATCACCTCATCGGTCGCCACTTCGGCGCCCAGCACTTCGCGAATGGCGTTGAGCAGGCAACTGCCGACGATGGGGTAATGCTCGGGAAGAATCTGCAGGGCTACGTGCTTGTTAACGATCTGGCCCACCAACGGGCCTAGGGTTTCCAGGCGGTCGATAAACTTGGCGTACATCAGCACCGCATTGGCCAGCGCCCGCGCCTGGGCGCCGCTGGCCTGGTGGGTCTGATTGAACAGCGGCCGTACCTGGGGATAGTCGCGCAGCATGGTGTCGTAGAAATGGGTGGTCAGCGCTTCACCGCCAGATTCCAGCAGCGGCACGGTGGCTTTGATCAAGGCGGTTTGCGGGGCGGTGAGCATGAGTTCTTTCCTGGTTCATGGTAGGGTTTGTCCGAACTATGCATTTCAGCTTTCGTGCCAGGTTTTTATTCGTTTAGTTTCAATAACTTAATAGGCAATAAAGTCTTTATGACACAGAGTCATATCGACTCAACGAGGGTCTGAATGACCGCAAACTCCCTGCTTAACGCCTTCCTTCCCTTGGTGGCTGATTTGTCTCGCGAGCTGCCAGAGGGCGAACGCTATCGACGCTTGCTCGACGCCCTGCGCGATTTGTTGCCGTGCGATGCCACGGCATTGTTGCGCCTGGAGGGCGAGCAATTGGTGCCGCTGGCGGTGCACGGCCTGAGCGCGGACACCTTGGGGCGGCGTTTCAAAGTGGCGGAGCACCCGCGGTTGAAGGCGCTGCTGGAAAACCGTGAGCCCACCCATTTCGCCGCCGACAGCGACTTGCCCGACCCGTACGACGGCCTGGTGGAAGGCGTGCACGGGCATCTGGAAGTGCACGATTGCATGGGCTGTTCGCTGTACCTCGAAGACCGGCCATGGGGTGTGCTGACACTGGATGCGCTGGACGCAGCCTGTTTCAGCCCTGCCGACCTGAACACCCTGGCAGCGTTTTCCAGTCTGGCGGCGGCCACGGTCAAGGCTGGCGAGCGCATCAGCAGCCTGGCGCGCGACGCCCATGACCAGCACCAGCTCGCCGAGGTCTACAAGCAAGCGGCAACCCAGGCGCAGACCCGCGAAATGATCGGCCAAAGCCCTGCCCACAAGCGATTGGTGGAAGAGATTGCCGTGGTCGGCAGCAGCGAACTGACCGTATTGATCAGCGGCGAAACCGGCGTCGGCAAAGAGCTAGTCGCCCAGGCGATTCACGCCCGGTCACCCCGCGCCAAGGCACCGATGATCAGCCTTAACTGCGCTGCCTTGCCGGAAACCCTGGTGGAGAGCGAGTTGTTCGGCCATGTGCGCGGCGCGTTTTCCGGCGCGGTGAATGAGCGACGCGGCAAGTTCGAGCTGGCCGATGGCGGCACGCTGTTCCTGGATGAAGTCGGTGAGTTGCCGCTGCCGGTGCAAGCCAAATTGCTGCGCGTATTGCAGAGCGGGCAGCTGCAGCGGGTGGGTTCGGACAAAGAGCACCACGTGAATGTGCGGGTGCTGGCGGCAACCAACCGCGATCTCGCCGAAGAAGTGCGCGCCGGGCGATTTCGGGCGGACCTCTATCACCGTTTGAGCGTCTACCCGCTGCGCGTGCCGCCATTGCGCGAACGGGGCCGTGATGTGCTGCTGCTGGCGGGTTTCTTCCTCGAAGACAACCGCCCGCGCCTCGGCTTGCGCAGCCTGCGACTCGCGGCGGACGCCCAGGCGGCGCTGCTGGCCTATGACTGGCCTGGCAACGTGCGCGAACTTGAGCATCTGATCGGCCGCGCCTCGCTCAAAGCGCTGGCCGCGTGCAGCGAGCGGCCGCGCATTCTCAGCCTGAACGCCAGCGATCTGGCCTTGCCGGCTACGCATTCGGCCACCACGACCCAAGCGGTTGAACCGCCGCTCGTCGAAGGCGCGGTGGGCGATTTACGCCAGCACCTCGACGATTACCAGCGTCAGTTGATCGGTGCCTGCCTGGAGCGTCACCAGGGAAGCTGGGCCAGCGCGGCGCGGGAGCTGGGCCTGGACCGCGCCAATCTCAATCGGCTGGCCAAGCGCCTGAACCTGAAGGCGTAACGCATTTCCTGACCGGCGAGACAAAGCGGCTATGGGTAAAGCCCAGGCCGAACTGCTAGACTCGCCGGCTGTTTTTGCCGCCCCCTTTCTCAGAGCGTTACGCCGTGGAACTGTTTAAAGAATTCATCTTCGAAGCCGCACACCGCCTGCCCCACGTGCCGGATGGGCACAAATGCGGACGCCTGCACGGCCACTCCTTCCGCGTCGCCATTTATATCGAAGGCGACGTCGACCCGTACACCGGCTGGATCCGCGACTTCTCCGAGATCAAAGCCATCTTCAAGCCGTTGTACGAGCAATTGGATCACAACTACCTCAACGACATTCCCGGCCTGGAAAACCCCACCAGCGAAGTGCTCAGCAAGTGGATCTGGCAACAGCTCAAACCCCTGCTGCCCGAGCTTTCGCGCGTACGCATTCACGAAACCTGCACCAGCGGCTGCGAATACCGCGGCGATTGATCCGCAGCGTCGGCACTCACCTGTAGGAGCGGCTTTAGCCGCGATGCTTTTAGATCAAGAGCATCGCGACTGAAGTCGCTCCTACAGGGTTCGGTGGGTTTGGTGGGTGCGGTTAACGCGAGGCTTTGCGGCGCAAGGCGGCGGGGCTGAAGTTGGCGTCGTCTGGCGAGGGCTTGCTGAAGTCGGCGGTGCCGGGCTCTTCGTTGTCGAGCCATTGCACGCTGTAGCGCCGGGCTTGCAGGTCGTGGAAGGTGTCCAGCGCCGTCCACACGGTGGGCAGTTCGTAGAAGCTTTTCAGGTAGGCCATGGACACGCGCCACAACTCCCCTCGCCCGTCGTACTGATCGACCACGGCCGCGCCCCAGCTGTCTTCGTCGAGAAACAGCGTGCGTTTCGAGTAGATGTGCCGCGCCCCCGCTTTCAATTTGCCTTCCACTACCCACACGCGGTGCAGTTCATAGCGCGCGTATTGCGGGTTGATGTGGCCGGGCTTGAGCAGGTCGTCGTATTTCACGGCCGGGCTGGTGAGCAGGTAGTTGTTGTACGGAATGTAGATTTCCTTTTTGCCGACCAGGGTCCAGTCGTAACGGTCTGGCGCGCCGTTGTACATGTCGGTGTCGTCGGCGGTACGCAGGCCATCTGACGATTCAATCGGCGTGTCGTAGGCCAGCGTAGGCGCCCGGCGCACGCGGCGCTGGCCTGGGTTGTAGCCCCAGGCCTGACGCGGCTCTTTTACCTGGTCGAGCATTTCCTGTACCAACGCGCCGTTACCTGCCAGACGCGCCGGCGCGGTGGTGAAGGTCATGTAATAAAACAAGGTGTTGTTCAGTTCGCTGTAGCTGCCCTTGGGGTTGTAGAAGCGAAACAGCGCTTCGTCCTGGGAGGTCACCAGCGAGTACTGGCCGTTGCGCTGCACACCCGCCTCGGCCGAGCGGCGAATCACGTAGGTGCCGCGATAGCGCACGATGTGGTTCCACACCGCTTCCACGCCACTCTGTGGAATGGGAAACGGCGTGCCGCCATAGGCGTCGGCGAAGCCGTTGCCACCGTCCAGCACTTTGGCGCTGGTGGCGTTATTGAAGGTGTTGTCGTAGATCCACTGCGGCGCCGAACCGGTGCGGTGGGTCGTGTACACCGGCATCTGGAAGGTTTCGGGGTAAGCGTTGAACAAGGCGATCTGTCCGGCCGTAAGACTGGCTTTGTACTGCTCCAGATTGCTTTTGGTGATGGTGAACAGCGGCTTCTCGCCGGCAAATGGGTCTATATGGTGCGCGCCCGGGCCTTTGTAGCCGGCCGGCGCCTGGGTCATGCCGCCCGTCCAGGCCGGAATGGTGCCGGCGGCGTTGCCGGCTTTTTCCGCGCCCAGCGGCGTAAGGGTAGTTTTCAGCGTGGCGGCTTGTTGCGCAGAAACGCCAGCCAGGCTTTCGGTGGTGCCGACGGCCAGCAGAATGGCGGCGAGCAGCAGTGAATTTTTGTTCAACATGCACGGTTCTCCAGAATTCTGTCAGGCATCAAAACGAGTACTTGGCGCTTAACGACACGTTGTCACGGTCGCGCATCGAGTTGTTGCGGCCGGCGCCGTAGTACTCGGTGTACTGCAACCCGACCTCGAAGGCGTTCAGGTAGGTGGCGTCCATACCAAGGGTGTATGCCTTGCGGCCCTCAATGAAGTTGCCGGTACGGTCGGAGTTGCCCTGGAAGTCGTCCTGGTACACCACGTACGGCGCCAACTTCACCCCGGCGTATACGTCGTTCCAGGTGCCGGAAACCAGCAAGGTGTAGCCGTAACTGTCGCGGGTAATCTGGTCGGAGTCGCCGTTTTCAGGGTCGACATAGGCCTTGTCGGTGGTGCTGGCGAACTTGCGTGTGCTGCCGTCGTAGGCGCGGTATTTCAGGCTGCTGCCGCGTATATGTTGCGAGGCCACTTCGGCCACGCCCATGACCGAGTCGAAGCTGGCCATAGGGCCGAAGTTGTAGATGGTGGAAAGCGAGAGGTTGTAGGTTTCGGCGCGCTGGTAGTTTTCGAAGAGTTGCGAGCGGCAGAGTTGTTTGCCGGAGACGGCGGCGCAGGCTTGGTTTCCGGAAACCGAACTGTCGTAAATATTGGTTTGGCCAGTAACTCCCTGGCCGAGCAAGTCACCAAGCAAATCATCCGTGGCGGCAATGCTGATCGGCGCGTTGGGACGATAAGCAAGTTCGCCGGAGAACGAGGCATCGCCCACAGTGGTGTTAAAGCTGAACCCATACATACGAATGTCTTCAACGTAGTCTCGACGGGCTTCGGCGTTGCTAGCCATATCGAGCGTCGCGATACCTGGCCCGGCAGGACCAAACGCTGTCAGCCCCGCCAAATCAACTCCGGCATAGTCACGCAGATCAATAGCGATCTGAGGCTCCTTGGCGTGGTAATTGACGAAGTAAAAACCAAACTCCGTTGAGTTCAGTTCCTCGGCGATATAACGGAACGACACTCCAAACTGGCCGCTGTCGTCTGCCTCAATGTCTTTTCCTATATTCGCGACTTTGAAAACGCCGTTGGCTGGATTGACATAAGCGTTAGGGCCATACCGGCCGTTTCCGACAGCGCCTAAAGCGACCGCCGTAGGGTACAACCCCATGATTCCGAGAAGGTCTGGATCGGCGGTCGTCGTATACGCCGTATTCCCACCCTCCGCGAACAGATCCGTATCGCCAAAATACGTTCCCGCCGGGTCCAGCTGAGTCTCTTTCCATTTCCACTGATAAAACGCTTCCATGGACAAATCGTCGGTCAGCCCAAGGTTGAAGCTGAACGCTTCCATCGGCACCAGCACTTCCTTCAGCTCGGAGCCTGGCAAGTGGAATTTGGCGGCGTCGACGGGGTTGATGGTGTTCACGCCGCCGCGGTAGAACACGCCCTCGCCCCAGCTCAATACCTGGCGGCCGACCTTGGCGGCGAGGGGTTTGTCATAGATGTCCCAGTTGCCATAGAGATAGGCGTCGAGAATCTGCGCTTTGCGGCCAGCGTTGTGGCGGGCGTCTTCGGTAAATTCGTTGTCGTTGGGGAAGTTCTGGCTGGGGCGCTCGACACCGTCGGTGGTGCCGTAATAGTCGTTGCGCTTGTCCATTATCTGCGTGTCGTAGAACGCGGTACCGCGCACGAAAGCACCGTAGTTCTGGTACTTGATCGAGAGGTCGGAAGTGGCTTTGTACACTTCGGAAACCAGGCCGGTGTCGAAGTTGCGGTTGCCGTCGTCGGCGTTGATGTCGGTGATGTTGCCCTTGTCGCGGCCTTGCACGCGCCACATCGAGCCGTATGAAAGCGTGGTGTCCAGCGAGCCGGTCACCTCGTTGTCGGCGAAGCTGAATTCAGCCCCCTGCGCCGCCCCCGCTACCAACAACGGCAGTAGCGCCATCGTTGCCCCCGCGCGCCATGGGCGCCCTTTCACGCTGGAACCGCGCATACCTGTGTTCATCGACAACGCTCCCTATACGCCAAGATTTTTGGGCAGCGCTAACGGCCACCCTGTTTTTTTTATTCATCTCTCGGCTGCTGAAGGTCGGCGCGCACGCAACTGCGACCTGCAACAGAAACTCCATCGTCCTTACCGACAACCGCAACTTGGTACGATAGTGCAGGCAAAGTAACAAAGTGTTGCCTTGGTGCCAACTGGTGGAAAGAAATTAGCTGGTTGTGGGGAATGCGTACGGATTTCGAGGGCTTTACGCGGGCGGCAAGCCTGGATCCCCGCCTGCGCGGGGATGACGGTGTGTTTGGTGAAGGTGGTGGTTTAAATACGTAAAAACCCGAGGCGCTTTGGGCGGCTCGGGCTCGGGGGAGCGGGAAAATTCACTGCACGGTAAAGCGCTTTTCGGCCAGCAGGCGGTCGCCCTGGAAGACCATGAAATGCCAGTTCCCTTTGACCAGTTCGTTGTACTCGCTGAACTCGAAGGCCATGACGTCTTGCGGCGCGCCGACCACCAGTTTCTGCTCGACCACCAGTTTGTCGTGACGGCCATCGGCGGATTGAATGCCGGGGGTGAGGTACAGCAAGGTCAGCGGCGTATCGTCGATTTTCTTGTTTGCCAGGGTGTAGCGAATGCCGAATTTGGTACCGAGCTTGGCGGGAATCACATCCGTCGGCTGAATCGCCTGCTGGCTGCGGGTCAGCACGCGTTCACCTGGCTGCAGGTCGGTGGCGGTGGTTTCGAAAATACCGAATTCAACCGGGCCTTCAACCCGCACCTCGGCCTGGGCCAATTGGCTGACTGCACACAGCAGCAACGCCGCCAGCGAACTCTTACGGATGACTTGCATGTCGCGCTCCTTATTTGTGGATCGCGCGAGCTTATGACCATGCAATGACAGACTGATGACAGTGGCGCGTTACGGCGTGCCCGCTTTCAACTTACGCGGCAGCACGCCCAGAAAGTTGTCGCGGGCGACCTGCTGCGCCACGTCGGCCGGCAGCGCATCGAGGAACGGGTCAAAGCTGTGCAGCTCCGCGCCGACCTTGTCGAATTTGCCGACCACATCCGAGCCGAGCATGAAACGCTCAGGGTAGCGTTTGACCAGCGCCACCCAGTCGGCATCCGGCTTGCCGTCTTCGCTTAACAAGTACGGGTGCAGCACGGTCCACGACAGATCGATATACAGGTTCGGATACGCCTCGAGCATGCGTTGCAAGGTGGGCAGCACAAAGTCCAGTTTGGTTTGATGACGATGCAGTTCCATGCTCGTGCCGGCGTGCGCCCAAATGAATCGGGTGTGCGGATGGTCGCGCAACGGCTCCTCGATTTCGGGCAGGTACAGTGGATTCCTCTCTCGCTTGGAGGTGATGTTGCTGTGCAGCAACACCGGCAAATCGTGCTCGGCGGCCAGGTGATACACGCGCGTCAACGCTTCGTTATTGGCCCGTGGCGTGTCGCCGGAGGTGATGGCGGTCAGGTCGTCGTGGCGCGTGAACACTTCGCCAATGCCCTGCCACAAACCGGGGTACAGCTTCAGCATGCGGGCGATGTGGGCGTCGGCGTTCTTGTCGACAGGGTTGAAGCCCGACAGAAACGGGTGAAAGCGTTTGCGCTGCTCCGGGTTCAATTCGCCCAGCGCGGCGGCAACGTAAAAATCGGTGGCGCTGTACCAGTAGGCATCGGCGTCATCACCGGCGTAATAGCGCGGGCGCTTGGGTTCGTCTTCGTGCCACTTCTTGGCCAGTGGAATGCCGGCGATCATCACGTGGTCGATGCGGTTGGCATCCATCTCTTTCAACAGTGCCGGCATGCCCTCGGTTTCCTGGAAGAAATCGACGTAGTGCAAATGGGCGTCGGTGTAGTGGTATTCGCGGGCCTGGCTTTGGCTGGCAAGCAACAGCGTGAGAATGAGTGTGGCAATAAACTTCGGTTGGCTGGACAACGCTTCGCTCCCTGAAAGTGCGTGACAAGCATAGACCCCGCGCCGGGCTTGCAGGTTCAAGCGGCGCCAAGCACGATGCGCTACAACGCCCTCCAACGCCGAGATGTGCAATGACCATTACCATCACCAGCCAGTCCGCCACCAGCTATCGCCACGACATTCAGATTGCCGAGCTGCCACCGCTGGCTACCGATATGCCGACCGAACTGGGCGGCGAAAGCTCGGCGCCGGACCCGCACGACTACTTCGACACCGCCCTCGGCGCCTGCAAAGCCCTGACCGTGACCCAATATGCCCGCGCCCGTGGCATGCCGCTGACAGGCATCAAAGTGGCGGTCAGCCGCGACGCCAGCAAAGAGCGCGAAGGCCATTACACCCTGGCCGTGAGCCTGACGCTGGAAGGCGAGCTCACCGATGAGCAGCGCGCCAAGTTGCTGGCCATTGCCGACAAGTGCCCGGTGCACAAGCTGATGACCAGTACCGAGATTCACGTCGACACCCAACTCGCTGAGTAATCGTCTATGGCCGCTCCCCTGGTGATTCGCCCACGCCCCGAAGACGTTGAAGGCCAGCCGATTTTGCGGCCGCTGCCGTCCGCGCAATGCCGCAGCGTGGGGCCGTTTGTATTTTTCGATCATATCGTCAGCAACCGCTACGCGCCGGGTACTGGCATGAACGTGCGGCAGCACCCGCACATCGGCCTGTCGACGCTGAGCTATCTGTTCGAAGGCGCCCTGCTGCACAAAGACAGCCTCGGCTCAGACCAGCGCGTGGGCGCCGGCGATGTCAGCTACATGACGGCGGGTAACGGCGTCGCCCATGTTGAGCGCACGCCAAGCGAGCTATGGGAAACCGGTTCGCAGTTGCACGGCCTCCAGCTGTGGCTGGCCCTGCCGCAGCACCTGGAGCAAGGCGCGCCGAGCTACAGCCATCACAGCGTTGCCGATTTGCCGGAAAGCGAAGCGCTGGGGGTGAAGATTCGTCTGGTTGCCGGAGAAGGTTTCTGCCTTAAATCTCCCGTGCCGGTGCCGACACCTACCCTGCTGGCCGACATTTATATGAGCACCGGCTCGGCGCAATTTATTGCCGCCGAACATGAGCAGCGGGCGCTGTACCTGATCAGCGGCGAAGCGCGACTGGAAGACGAGCCATTGGCAGCGCACAGCATGCTGATATTGCCGGCCGGCGAAACCTACACGCTGTTTGCCGAGAGTGACTGTCAGATCATCATGGTTGGCGGCAGCCCGCTGGACGGTCCGCGGCGGATGAACTGGAATTTCGTCGCCAGCGACTCGGCGTTGATCGACCGCGCGCGAGCGAAATGGGCAGCCGGCGATTGGCCGACAGTGCCTGGCGAAACCGAACGAATCGAGCTGCCGCGATAGGGTTTTTCGTAAGGTTCAGCAGGGCCTTTCAAGGTGGCTTGCAGGGCTGCGCCTTATAGCCCGCGGCTCTTAGCACTGTAAGTTTCGTTCTTATACTAAAACATCACTTTTGCGCATAAACCTGAACTGGTATCTTCCCCCGGCTCCGCAAGGAGTGCGCGGCCGTGCGCGCTGATTTGGCAGTAAGTAGCCTGAAAACAGGACCCGTATGTACGTCTACGACAGTTACGATCAAGACATCATCGAGAGCCGCGTCAAGCAGTTCCGTGATCAGACCCGCCGTTATCTGGCTGGCGAACTTTCTGGCGAAGAATTTCGCCCGTTGCGCTTGCAGAATGGTCTTTATATCCAGCGTTTTGCGCCGATGCTTCGCGTGGCTGTGCCGTATGGCCTGCTGTCGTCGGCGCAGGTGCGCATGATGGCCAAGATCGCCCGCGACTACGACAAGGGCTACGCGCACATCAGTACCCGCCAGAACGTGCAGTTCAACTGGCCGGAACTGGAAGACGTTCCGGAAATTCTTGCCGAACTAGCCACCGTGCAAATGCATGCGGTTCAGACCAGCGGCAACTGCATCCGCAACACGACGACTGACCAGTTCGCCGGCGTGGCCAAAGACGAAATCGTCGACCCGCGTCCGTGGTGCGAAATCATTCGTCAGTGGTCCACCTTCCACCCCGAGTTCTCGCACCTGCCGCGTAAGTTCAAGATCGCCGTCAACGGCGCTGTGAGCGACCGCGCGGCCATCGAAGTGCATGACATCGGTCTGGAAGCGGTGAAGAACGAAGCCGGCGAGCTGGGCTTCCGCGTCTCGGTCGGTGGCGGCCTTGGCCGTACGCCCATCGTTGGCAGCTTCATTAATGAATTCCTGCCATGGCAGCACCTGATCAGTTACCTCGACGCCATCTTGCGTGTGTACAACCGCTATGGCCGCCGCGATAACAAGTACAAGGCGCGCATCAAGATTCTGGTGAAAGCACTGACGCCTGAAGTATTCGCCGAACGCGTCAACGCCGAGTGGGCGCACTTGAAAGACGGCCCCACCACCCTGACCGAAGCGGAAGTGGCACGCGTTGCCGCCCACTTCGTTGATCCGGCCTACAAAGCCCTGGAAGACCAGACCGACGCCCTCGCCGCCCTGCGCGCCGAGCACCCTGGTTTCGAGCGCTGGGCCAGCCGCAACGTATTCGCCCACAAGAAGCCGGGCTACGTGGCCGTTACCCTGTCGCTGAAGCCAACCGGTGTCGCGCCTGGCGATGTAACAGACAAACAGCTCGACGCCATCGCCGACCTGGCCGATCGCTACAGCTTTGGCGAAGTGCGCAACAGCCATAACCAGAACATCATTCTGGCCGACGTTGAGCAAAGCCAGCTGTTCACCCTGTGGGGCGAGCTGCGCGAAAACGGCTTCGCCACGCCAAACGTGGGCTTGTTGACCGACATCATCTGCTGCCCGGGCGGCGACTTCTGCTCGCTGGCCAACGCCAAGTCGATCCCGATTGCCGAAGCCATTCAGCGTCGTTTCGATGACTTGGACTACCTGTTCGACATCGGCAATATCGACCTGAACATTTCCGGCTGCATGAACGCGTGCGGTCACCACCACGTAGGCCACATCGGCATTCTGGGCGTGGACAAGAAGGGTCAGGAGTTCTACCAGGTTTCCCTGGGCGGCAGCTCGGGTCGCGACGCCAGCCTGGCGCAGATTCTCGGCCCGTCGTTCGCCGAAAAAGACATGGCCGACGTGGTCAGCAAAATCATCGACGTGTACGTGGAAACCCGTCACGAAGAAGAAAGCTTCCTCGACACCTTCCGCCGTGTCGGCATCGACCCGTTCAAGGAGCGCGTATATGCAGCGAATCATTAAGAACGGTCAGCTGGTCGACGAAACCTGGCACCTGCTGCCCAAGGACGCGACGCTGGAAGGCGTATCCAACTGCGACGACCTGATCGTGCCGCTGGGCCTGTACGTGGAACACAGCAGCGCCCTGAAAGCCCGCGACGGCGGGTTGGGCGTATGGCTGGAAGCGGGTGAAGAAATTGAAGAGATCGCCGATCAGTTGGATAACTTCCAAGTCATCGCCCTGAACTTCCCCGCCTTCACCGACGGCCGCCACTCCTCCACCGCCTACATGCTGCGCACCCGCTACGGCTATAAAGGCGAAATCCGCGCCATCGGCGACGTGCTCCGCGACCAGCTCTGGGCCCTGCACCGCTGCGGCTTCGACGCCTTCGCCCTGCGCGAAGACAAAGACCCGGACGATGCGCTGAAAGCCTTCAGCGAATTCAACGAGGTGTACCAAGCCTCCGCTGACCAGCCCCTGCCCCTCTTCCGAAGAAGGGCATAAACGAAAAAGCCCGCAGATGCGGGCTTTTTTGTGGGCGTGGGTTGGGTTCCCACACGCTCTTCAAACAGGCGCCACGGTAGAGATCTACGGGGCTAAGGCCAGGCAAGGCGCGCACGCTCCTGAAAGCGCAGCGTACATTTAGTACGTGAGCATTTCAGGAGCGTTCGCAACGCCGCATGGCGGACGACCCGAAGATCGCAGCGCTTGCTCTTCAAACAGGCGCCACGGTTGAGATCTCCGGGGCTAAGGCCAGGCAAGGCGCGGACGCTCCTGAAAGCGCAGCGTACATTTAGTACGTGAGCATTTCAGGAGCGTGCGCAACGCAGCATGGCCGACGACCCGAAGATCGCAGCGCTTGCTCTTCAAACAGGCGCCACGGTTGAGATCTCCGGGGCTAAGGCCAGGCAAGGCGCGGACGCTCCTGAAAGCGCAGCGTACATTTAGTACGTGAGCATTTCAGGAGCGTGCGCAACGCAGCATGGCCGACGACCCGGAGATCGCAGGGGCAAAAAAAAGACCACCCCAAGGGGTGGCCTTTTACTTGCCCAAACGCAATTAAGCGTTTTTGGCGGTCCAGCCGGTCAGCTCGGCCAAGGCCTTGCCAATATCAGCCAGCGAACGCACGGTTTTAACACCCGCGTCCTGCAGCGCTGCGAATTTCTCGTCAGCGGTGCCTTTACCACCAGAGATGATGGCGCCTGCGTGGCCCATGCGCTTGCCTGGAGGGGCAGTCACACCAGCAATGTAGGAAACCACTGGCTTGGTCACGTGAGCTTTGATGTAAGCAGCGGCTTCTTCTTCAGCCGAACCACCGATTTCGCCGATCATGACGATGGCTTCGGTTTTCGGGTCTTCCTGGAACAGCTTCAGGATGTCGATGAAGTTGGAGCCTGGGATCGGGTCACCGCCGATGCCGACGCAGGTGGACTGACCGAAACCGGCGTCAGTGGTCTGCTTTACAGCTTCGTAGGTCAGGGTGCCGGAACGCGAAACGATGCCGACTTTGCCTGGCAGGTGAATGTGACCGGGCATGATGCCGATCTTGCATTCGCCCGGAGTGATCACGCCTGGGCAGTTCGGGCCGATCAGGCGTACGCCCAATTCGTCGCACTTGACCTTGGCTTCCAGCATATCGATGGTCGCGATGCCTTCGGTGATGCACACGATCAGCTTGATGCCACCGAAAGCGGCTTCCAGGATCGAGTCTTTGCAGAAAGGAGCCGGAACGTAGATCACGCTGGCGGTAGCGCCAGTTTTTTCTACGGCTTCTTTCACGGTGTTGAACACTGGCAGGCCCAGGTGAGTGGTGCCGCCTTTGCCCGGAGTCACGCCGCCAACCATTTGAGTGCCGTAGGCAATGGCTTGTTCGGAGTGGAAAGTACCCTGCGAGCCGGTGAAGCCCTGGCAGATGACTTTGGTGTCTTTATTGATCAGGACGCTCATTACTTGCCCTCCGCAGCTTTGACGACTTGCTGAGCAGCGTCGGTCAGGCTGGTTGCCGCGATGATGTTCAGGCCGCTTTCTGCCAGTACCTTGGCGCCCAGTTCAGCGTTGTTGCCTTCAAGGCGCACAACCACCGGGATTTTCACGCCCACTTCTTTCACTGCACCGATGATGCCTTCGGCAATCATGTCGCAACGAACGATGCCGCCGAAGATGTTCACCAGAACAGCTGCAACGTTGGTATCGGACAGAATGATTTTGAACGCTTCGGTAACGCGTTCTTTGGTAGCGCCGCCGCCTACGTCGAGGAAGTTGGCTGGCTTGCCGCCGTGCAGGTTGACGATGTCCATGGTACCCATGGCCAGGCCGGCACCGTTGACCATGCAGCCAATGTTGCCTTCCAGGGCTACGTAGTTCAGTTCGAACTTGGCAGCGTGGGCTTCACGTGGGTCATCTTGCGACGGGTCATGCATGGCGCGCAGTTTTGGCTGGCGGTACATGGCGTTGGCGTCGATGTTGATCTTGGCGTCGAGGCAGTGCAGGTTGCCGTCAGCTTTGATTACCAGCGGGTTCACTTCCAGCAGTGCCAGGTCATAGTCCTGGAACAGTTTGGCCAGGCCAACGAAGATGTGGGTGAACTGCTTGATCTGGTCGCCTTGCAGGCCCAGTTGGAAGGCCAGGTCGCGACCTTGGTACGGCTGAGCGCCAACCAATGGATCGATAGTGGCTTTGAGGATCTTCTCAGGGGTGTCGTGAGCGATCTTCTCGATGTCCACGCCGCCTTCAGTAGAGGCCATGAACACGATGCGACGGCTGGAGCGGTCAACGACTGCGCCCAGATACAGCTCTTTGGCGATATCGGTGCAGGACTCAACCAGAATCTGGTTGACCGGCTGGCCGTTGGCGTCGGTCTGGTAGGTCACCAGACGCTTGCCCAGCCACTGAGCGGCGAAGGCCTTGGCCTCGTCCTTGCTCTTGACCAGTTTCACACCACCGGCTTTACCGCGACCACCGGCGTGGACCTGGGCTTTGACAACCCACTCGGTGCCACCAATTTTGTCGCAGGCCTCAGCGGCCGCTTCCGGGGTGTTTACTGCAAAGCCTTTGGATACGGGCAGGCCGTACTCAGCAAACAGTTGCTTACCCTGATACTCGTGAAGATTCATGCTTGTCTACCGTCTTCGTTAGGTATTGCGCATTCGACGCTGCGTGATAATTGCCGCGCCACCTGTGACCGTTTTCTAGAAACAGTCCGCCTGGGCATTCCGCGGCGTGTCTTCGGTGTGAAGACGCACGACGGGCCGCCCGGCGTGGTTCTTGTTGTCGCTATTAACGCTTCTTGCGGTTGGCGATGTGGATGGCGCCGCCATTCACTGCCAAGGCCGCTTCGTGCAGCGCTTCGGACATGGTTGGGTGCGAGAACACCATCATGCCGAGGTCTTCGGCACTGGTGCCGAATTCCATACCGATAGCGCCTTGTTGCACCAGCTCGGCAGCAGCCGGGCCGATTACGTGAACGCCCAGTACGCGGTCAGTCTTGGCATCGGCGATGACTTTGACGAAACCGGCGGTGTCGTTGGCAGCCATGGCGCGGCCGCTGGCAGCGAACGGGAAGGTGCCGACGTTAACTGCAACGCCTTCAGCCTTGAGCGCCTGTTCGGTTTTGCCAACCCATGCGATTTCCGGGTGGGTGTAGATAACCGACGGGATCAGGTCGTAGTTCATTTGCGCTTTGTGGCCGGCGATACGCTCGGCAACCATCACGCCCTCTTCCGAGGCTTTGTGCGCGAGCATGGCGCCACGTACCACGTCACCGATGGCGTAAACGCCCGGAACGCTGGTGGTGCAGTGATCGTCGACAAAGATGAAACCGCGCTCGTCGAGGTCGACGCCGCTGTCGGCAGCCAGCAACTCGGTGGTCACCGGGCGACGGCCTACAGCCACGATCAGCTTGTCGAAAACCTGCTTCTGCTCGCCTGCTGCGTCAGTGTAGGTAACGGTGACTTGCTTGTTGTTCACTTCGGAACCGGTAACGCGAGCGCCCAGTTTGATCTGCAGACCCTGCTTGGTGAGGATCTTCATCGCTTCCTTGGCAACAGCTTCGTCAGCGGCTGGCAGGAATTTGTCGAGCGCCTCGAGCACGGTCACTTCGGCACCCAGACGGGCCCATACCGAACCCAGCTCCAGACCGATAACGCCAGCGCCGATCACGCCAAGGGTTTTTGGTACGGACTGGAAATCCAGGGCGCCGGTGGAGTCGACGATAACGTCCTGATCAACCGGAGCCGGCGGAATGTCTACCGGACGCGAGCCGGAGGCCAGAATCACGTTGTCGGCTTCGTACACAACGGCCTGGCCGTCGGAACCGGTGACTTCAACCTGCTTGTTTGCCAGCAGTTTGCCGTGGCCTTCGAGCAGGGTCACACCGTTGGCCTTGAACAGGGTGGCAACGCCGCCAGTCAGGTTTTTAACGATGGTGTCTTTGCGCGCAACCATGGCCGGCACGTCGATGGCGACGTTCTGGGCGCTGATACCGTGCACAGCGAAGCCTTCGTGGGCTTCGTGGAATTTGTAGGAGCTGTCGAGCAACGCCTTTGATGGAATGCAACCGACGTTCAGGCAGGTACCGCCCAAGGCAGTTTTGCCTTCCTTGCCCTGATATTTCTCGACACAGGCAGTTTTCAAGCCCAGTTGAGCAGCCTTGATAGCGGCTACGTAGCCCCCTGGGCCAGCACCGATCACTACCACGTCAAATTTTTGCGTCATAACTCATTCCTTATCGGATAAAACCGGACAGCCCCTTTTGGGGGCCGCCGTGATCAGAGAACGGATTAGATATCCAGCAACAGGCGCGCCGGATCCTCCAGCAGGTTCTTGATCGTTACCAAGAAGCTCACGGCCTCCTTGCCATCGATCAGACGGTGGTCATAAGACAACGCCAAGTACATCATTGGACGGATGACAACCTGACCATTGATTGCCATCGGGCGCTGAATGATGTTGTGCATGCCAAGAATGGCCGCTTGCGGCGGGTTGACGATCGGGGTCGACATCATCGAACCGAAGGTACCGCCGTTGGTGATGGTGAAGGTGCCGCCAGTCATCTCGTCGATGGACAGCTTGCCTTCTTTGGCCTTCTTGCCAAAGGTGGCGATGCCGCCTTCAACTTCAGCCAGGTTCATCAGTTCGGCGTTACGCAGAACCGGAACCACCAGGCCACGGTCGCTGGACACGGCAACGCCGATGTCCTGGTAGCCGTGGTACACGATATCGGTGCCGTCGATCGAAGCGTTCACGGCCGGAAAGCGCTTGAGGGCTTCAACCGAGGCTTTGACGAAGAACGACATGAACCCCAGACGCACGCCGTTGTGGGTCTTCTCGAACAGGTCTTTGTACTTGCTGCGCAGGGCCATCACTTCAGTCATGTCGACTTCGTTGAAGGTGGTCAGCATGGCCATGGTCGACTGGGCTTCAACCAGACGCTCGGCCACTTTGGCGCGCAGGCGGGTCATCGGAACGCGTTTTTCCACGCGGTCACCAGCAGCCATTACCGGAGCGGCAGCAGCAGGCGCCGCGGCAGCCTTGGCCGGAGCAGCCGGAGCGTTTTTCTTCGCTTCGATGGCAGCAACCACGTCCTCTTTGGTAACGCGACCGCCTTTACCGCTGGCGGCGATGCTGTTGACGTCGATGCCGTTTTCTTCTGCCAACTTGCGTGCGGCTGGCGCCAGAATCAGGTCTTCCTGGGCGGCCGGTGCAGCAGCAGCCGGAGCGGCAGCAGCAGTGGCAGCAGGCGCAGCGGCGGCTGGAGCGGCAGCAGCGCCGGCGCCATCACCTAGCTTGCCCAGCAGTTCGCCGCTGAGAACGGTGTCGCCTTCATTCTTGACGATTTCAGCCAGAACGCCGTCGGCCTCAGCCAGCACTTCCATGACCACTTTGTCGGTTTCGATGTCGACGATCAGGTCGTCGCGCTTGACGGCGTCGCCCGGCTTCTTGTGCCAGGTAGCAACGGTGCCGTCAGCGACCGATTCCGGAAATTGCGGGGCTTTGATATCGATAGCCATTGTGTACGGTTCCTTAAATTCGGGTTCTTCAGCGAACGGGCTGCAGGATCGCTGCAGCCCGTTGTGGGACGAAGGCGTTAAACAGTAAAGGCGTCCTGCAGCAGTTTTTCCTGCTGCTCGGCGTGCATCGAAGCGTAACCACAGGCCGGAGCAGCAGAGCCTTCACGGCCGGCGTACTCGAGGAACAGGCCTTTCTTGTGCGCGCTAGTAACGCGACGCATGTGGTGCTGACTGCAATACCAGGCGCCCTGGTTCATCGGCTCTTCCTGACACCAGACCACGTGTTCCAGGTTCTTGTACGGAGCAAGCACCTCGGCCAGGTCGTCTTCAGGGAACGGATACAGCTGCTCGATACGCACGATGGCGGTATCGTCGCGGCCTTCGGCACGGCGCTTTTCCAGCAGGTCGTAGTAGACCTTGCCGCTGCACAGCACCAACCGGTTCACCTTCTGCGGATCGAGCGTGTCGATTTCAGGCAGTACGGTCTGGAACGAACCTTCGGCCAGGTCTTCCAGGGTCGAAATAGCCAATTTGTGCCGCAACAGCGACTTCGGCGTCAATGCGACCAATGGCTTACGCAGCGGGCGAATCACCTGGCGACGCAGCATGTGGTAGACCTGCGCCGGGGTAGTCGGTACGCACACCTGAATGTTGTGCTCGGCGCACAGCTGCAGGTAACGCTCCAGACGCGCCGAGCTGTGCTCAGGCCCCTGCCCTTCATAACCGTGCGGCAGCAGCATGGTCAGACCGCACAGACGGCCCCACTTGTGCTCGCCACTGGTGATGAACTGGTCGACAACCACTTGCGCACCGTTGGCGAAGTCACCGAACTGCGCTTCCCAGATCACCAACGCATCCGGCTTGGTGGTCGAGTAGCCGTATTCAAAGGCCAGTACGGCTTCTTCGGACAGCAGCGAGTCGTACAGGTCGAAACGCGGCTGACCTTCGTACAGGTGCTTCAACGGAACGTGAGTGCCGGCGTCCTTCTGGTTGTGCAGCACCGCGTGACGGTGCGAGAAGGTGCCACGGCCAACGTCCTGACCGGTCAGGCGGATCGGGTGCCCGTCGAACAGCAAGGTGCCGTACGCCATGGTTTCGGCGAAGCCCCAGTTGATGGGCAAGCCACCGGCAGCCATCTTCTGGCGGTCTTCGAGAATTTTCGAAACCTGACGCTGAACCACGAAACCTTCCGGCACTTCCAGCAACTTGGTTGCCAGTTCCTGCAGGGTTTTCAGCGGTACGCGGGTGTCGTGACGCGCAGTCCAGGCGTGGCCCAGGTACGGACGCCAATCCACGAACAACTCTTTGTTCGGCTCTTTGACCAGGCTTTTCACAACGTGCAGACCGTTGTCCAGCGCGTTGCGGTAGTCGTCGACCTTGTGCTGAACGCTGTCGGCATCAAGGCTGTTGGACTGGATCAACGCTTCGGCATACAGCTCACGTGTGGTGCGCTGCTTGGCGATTTGCTGGTACATCAGCGGCTGGGTGCCGTTCGGCTCGTCGGCCTCGTTGTGGCCGCGACGACGGTAGCAAACCAGGTCGATTACCACGTCACGCTTGAACTGCATGCGGTAATCGATGGCGAGCTGGGTCACGAACAACACGGCTTCCGGGTCATCACCGTTCACGTGCAGGATCGGCGCCTGAATCATTTTGGCGACGTCGGTGCAGTACTCGGTGGAACGGGAGTCCTCCGGGTTGCTGATGGTGAAGCCAACCTGGTTGTTGATCACGATGTGGACGGTGCCGCCAGTTTTGAAGCCGCGGGTCTGCGACATCTGGAAGGTTTCCATGACCACACCCTGACCGGCGAACGCCGCGTCACCGTGCAGGGAAACAGGCAGAACCTTGTCACCGGTGGTGTCGTTGCGACGGTCCTGACGGGCGCGTACGGAGCCCTCGACCACCGGCGAAACGATTTCCAGGTGGGACGGGTTGAACGCCATTGCCAGGTGAACTTCACCGCCAGTGGTCATCACGTTGGACGAGAAACCCTGGTGGTACTTCACGTCGCCGGAGCCCAGCTCGACCAGCTTCTTCTTGCCTTCGAACTCGTCGAACAGGTCGCGCGGGTTTTTACCGAAGGTGTTGACCAGCACGTTGAGACGGCCACGGTGGGCCATGCCGATCACGACTTCTTTGGTGCCGTAGGACCCGGAACGCTGAATCAGTTCGTCGAGCAGCGGAATCAGGCTCTCGCCACCTTCCAGACCGAAACGCTTGGTGCCCGGGTACTTGGTGCCCAGGTATTTTTCCAAACCTTCAGCAGCGGTGAGGCGTTCGAGCAGATGGCTCTGAACTTCAGGAGAAACCGTCGGACGACCGCGCACGCTTTCCAGACGCTGCTGGAACCACTTGCGTTGCTCGGAATCGACGATGTGCGTGAACTCGGCGCCAATGGTGCGGCAATATGTCTGCTGCAATGCCACATAGATCTCACGTAACGTCGCCTCCTCTTTACCGATATAGAGCTCACCGGTACGGAAGGTTGTGTCGAGATCGGCATCGGTCAGGCCGTAATGATTGATCGCCAGATCAGCCGGTGCCGGGCGCTGCCACAGACCGAGCGGATCGAGTTGAGAGGCCTGATGGCCACGCATCCGATACGCCTGAATCAGTCGCAAGACTTCGACCTGCTTCTTCTCGTGCTCACTGCTCACGCTGCCGGCAGATACCGGTTGAGCGCGACGCTGGTTCTTGGCCAGCAACACGAAATGATCGCGTACCGTCGAGTGGGAAACGTCATTGGTGACGTTGCCATCGGCCGGCAGCTTCTGGAAGTAGGTGCGCCACTCTTCTGGCACAGCGTTGGGATCGTGCAGGTAGAGCTCGTAGAGCTCTTCCACGTAGGCAGCGTTACCACCGGATAGGTGGGCACTGTCCCACATGCGCTGCATCACGCTTTCTTGCATGCTTGGTCACCCTCGGTAAGGGGACACCACCGGCGTGGAAACCGCATGAAATTACCCAGCCCAAAACCAGCGACCTGGTAAAGCCACTTCGGATCCCGCAGATAGTCCGGGTACCAGCCCGGATGCCCCTGCTGGTCGTCAATTTTTCAAAGTGAGGGCCGCCGCCTTTTGGGTAGCGACCCGGTCTTAAACTACGGCGCCGAAAGGTCGGCGCCGCAGGTATTGCTGGTTATGCAGGTATTGCCAGTAAATCAGGTACCGCTGTGTAGCAACATGCTGCGTACGTGGCCGATTGCCTTGGTCGGGTTAAGACCTTTCGGGCAGACGTTCACGCAGTTCATGATCCCGCGGCAGCGGAATACGCTGAACGGGTCATCGAGAGCAGCCAGACGCTCCTCGGTGTGGGTGTCGCGACTGTCAGCCAGGAAACGATAGGCTTGCAGCAGCGCAGCTGGACCGAGGAACTTGTCCGGGTTCCACCAGAACGAAGGGCAGGACGTCGAGCAGCACGCACACAGAATGCACTCGTACAGACCGTCGAGCTTTTCGCGCTCTTCGGGGGTCTGCAGACGCTCGATAGCCGGCGCCGGAGTATTGTTCTGCAGGAAAGGTTTCACCTTTTCGTACTGCTTGTAGAAGATGCTCATGTCGACGACCAGGTCACGGATTACCGGCAAACCTGGCAGTGGACGAACGATCAGCTTGTTGCCCTTCACTACAGCCGAGATCGGCGTGATGCAGGCCAGGCCGTTCTTGCCGCTGATGTTCATGCCGTCGGAGCCACAAACGCCCTCACGGCAGGAACGACGGTACGAGAAGCCCTGATCCTGTTCTTTGATCAACGCCAGAACGTCCAGCACCATCAGGTCTTTGCCGTCGATATCGACGTTGAAGTCCTGCATGAACGGTGCGGCATCCGTTTCCGGGTTGTAGCGGTAAACGCTAACTTGCAGAGTTTTACCAAGAGACATAATGGCCACCCTTAATAAGTACGAATTTTGGGTTCAAACGCCGGAACAGTCTTAGGCGCGAAGTTGACGGCACGCTTGGACACACGCTTCTCGCCTGGGAAATACAGGGAGTGGCAGAGCCAGTTTTCGTCATCCCGATCTTCGTAGTCTTCACGAGCATGAGCACCACGAGATTCCTTGCGGACTTCAGCGGCAATGGCAGTGGCTTCAGCCACTTCCAGCAGGTTCTGCAACTCCAGCGCTTCGATACGCGCGGTGTTGAAGGCCTGACTCTTGTCGTCGATCTTGACGGCAGCGATGCGGCCGCGCAGGTCAGCCAACTGAGCAATACCCTTCTGCATGTATTCGCCGGTACGGAATACACCGAAGTAGTTCTGCATGCAGCTCTGCAGTTCCTTGCGCAGGGACGCAACGTCTTCACCGCTGGTGCGCTCGTTCAGGCCGTTCAAACGGGCCAGAGCAACATCAACGTCGGTTTCAGTGGCACGACGATAGTCGACGCCTTCTTTCAGGGTTTGTTCCAGGTGGATGCCGGCCGCGCGACCAAATACCACCAGGTCGAGCAACGAGTTGCCGCCCAGACGGTTGGCACCGTGCACCGATACGCACGCCACTTCGCCCACAGCGAACAGGCCCGGGATGATGTGGTCGTTACCAGCAGCATCCTGAGTGATCGCCTGACCATGAATGTTGGTGGCAACGCCGCCCATCATGTAGTGGCAGGTAGGAACCACAGGAACCGGTGCAACAACCGGGTCAACGTGGGCGAAAGTCTTCGACAGTTCGCAGATACCTGGCAGACGGCTGTGCAGCACTTCCTCACCCAGGTGGTCGAGTTTCAGCATTACGTGGTCGCCATCCGGACCGCAACCGTTGCCGGCGATGATTTCTTTAACCATCGAACGGGCAACCACGTCACGACCAGCCAGGTCTTTCGCGTTCGGAGCGTAACGCTCCATGAAACGCTCGCCGTGCTTGTTGATGAGGTAACCACCTTCACCACGGCAGCCTTCGGTAACCAGTACACCTGCGCCGGCAATACCGGTGGGGTGGAACTGCCACATTTCGATGTCTTGAACCGGCACGCCAGCACGCAGCGCCATGCCAATACCGTCGCCGGTGTTGATCAGGGCGTTAGTGGTCGACGAGTAGATACGGCCCGCACCGCCCGTTGCCAGAACGGTGGCGTTGGAGCGGATGTACGAGGTTTCACCGGTTTCGATGCAGATGGCGATGATGCCGACGAACACGCCGTCCTGGTTCTTCACCAGATCTACTGCATAGTATTCGTTGAGGAATACGGTGTTGGCTTTCAGGTTGGCCTGGTACAGCGTGTGCAGCAGTGCGTGACCGGTACGGTCAGCAGCGGCGCATGTACGGGCAGCCTGGCCGCCTTTGCCGAAGTCTTTCGACTGGCCACCGAACGGACGCTGATAGATGCGGCCTTGTTCGGTACGGGAGAACGGCAGACCCATGTGCTCGAGTTCGAACACCGCTTCCGGGCCTACGGAACACATGTACTCGATAGCGTCCTGGTCACCGATGTAGTCGGAGCCCTTGACGGTATCGTACATGTGCCAGCGCCAGTCATCGTTCGGGTCGGCCGACGCGATGGCGCAGGTGATACCGCCTTGTGCCGACACAGTGTGCGAGCGGGTCGGGAACACCTTGGTGACTACTGCAGTCTTGTGGCCACCCTGGGCCAGCTGCAGCGCGGCGCGCATCCCGGCACCGCCACCACCAATAATGATGGCATCGAAGGAAAGCGTATTAATGTTAGCCATGAATCAGATACCCCAAAGAATCTGCACGCCCCAGACGAAGTAAGCGAACATGGCGATGCCACACGCTGCCTGGAACAGAAAACGCACACCGGTCGCCCACTTGCCCAACGCCATTTGCGTCAGGTAGTCGGTGGAAATCGTCCACATGCCAACCCAGGCGTGAACGCCCAGAGCAACGAGCGCCAACAGGCTGAAAATGCGCATCCAGTTCTGTGAGAACAGACCATGCCAGACGGTGTAGTCCAGGCCTGGGTGAACCACGAGGTATCCGATCAGGAAAAGGAAATAAGCCGCGAGTACAACCGCAGACACGCGCTGGGCCATCCAGTCATAAAGCCCGGAGCGTGAGAAGTTCGTGACGTTAGTTACCATATCCATACTCCCGCCAGCACAATCACTACCGCCGAAACGACGAGTACGATTTGCGAGCCCAGTTTGCCGCCTTCCAGCGTCTCACCAACGCCCACGTCCATAATCAGATGGCGAACACCTGCCACCAAGTGATACAGCAGAGCGGAGAGCAGACCCCAAATCACAAATTTGGCCAGAGGGCTGGCCAGAAACGCGGCCACCTGCTTGAAGCCATCCTCGGACTCGAGGGACTTGTCGAGTGCGTACAGCAGCACAGCGAGGCCCACGAAAAGGATGACACCGGAGATCCGGTGCAAGATGGACGTGTAAGCAGTGACTGGGAGTTTGATCGTCCTTAAGTCTAGGTTTACAGGTCTTTGGCTATTCACGGCTTTTTTCACACTGAAGGGCCCCTAACAATCAGGGCAAAGTTGTCGGGAAGTGCACTGGTCAGAACCCACTACCCAGGGAGTGACAACCTCCAGAATAAAGGCTCCAAGGCCCCTGGCGGTCGGTGGGGGAGTATAGACAGTTAGGTTACTAATGACAACGAAAAGGCCTACCCCAAAGCGCTCATTGCGCTTACCTGGCAAAAGGCGTAAATAGCGCGCAAATCAACGCAAAACACCGCTGCAAGCCTTCTGGCGCATGGGTTCGGCCAAATTGACTTTAGGATTTATCTCTCTATAGTGTGGCGGGCCCTGCGTGGGGGGCAGTCTGGTGATTTCAAGCATAAATAGGAGGCCACACATGGCTGACAAAAAAGCGCAGTTGATCATCGAGGGCGCAGCCCCCGTCGAGCTGCCCGTTTTATCCGGCACCGTTGGTCCAGATGTTGTAGATGTGCGGGGCCTGACCGCCACGGGCCATTTCACTTTTGATCCTGGCTTTATGTCGACCGCCTCGTGCGAGTCGAAGATCACCTATATCGACGGTGACAAAGGCATCCTGTTGCACCGCGGCTACCCGATCGAGCAATTGGCCGAGCAGTCCGACTATCTCGAAACCTGCTACCTGTTGCTCAACGGCGAATTGCCGACCGAAGAACAGAAAGCCAAGTTCGTCAGCACCGTAAAGAACCACACCATGGTTCACGAGCAGCTGAAAAGCTTCTTCAACGGCTTCCGTCGCGACGCTCACCCGATGGCCATCATGTGCGGCGTAGTGGGTGCCCTGTCGGCCTTCTACCACGACTCGCTGGACATCAATAATCCGCAGCACCGCGAGATTTCGGCCATTCGCCTCGTGGCGAAAATGCCGACCCTGGCCGCCATGGTTTACAAGTACTCCATGGGTCAGCCGATGATGTATCCGCGCAACGACCTGACCTACGCTGAAAACTTCCTGCACATGATGTTCAACACCCCGTGCGAGATCAAACCGATCAGCCCGGTGTTGGCCAAGGCAATGGACCGGATTTTCATCCTCCACGCCGACCACGAACAAAACGCTTCCACCTCTACCGTTCGCCTTGCCGGCTCGTCGGGTGCCAACCCGTTCGCCTGTATCGCTGCCGGTATCGCTGCGCTCTGGGGCCCTGCCCACGGCGGCGCCAACGAAGCCGTGCTGACCATGCTGGACGAGATTGGCAGCGTCGATAACATCGACACCTTCATTGCCAAGGCCAAAGACAAGAACGATCCGTTCAAGTTGATGGGCTTCGGTCACCGCGTTTACAAAAACCGTGACCCACGCGCCACCGTAATGAAGCAGACCTGCGACGAAGTGCTGAGAGAGCTCGGCATCAAGAACGACCCGCAGCTGGAACTGGCCATGCGCCTCGAAGAGATCGCGCTCACCGATCCGTACTTCAAGGAACGCAACCTGTACCCGAACGTCGACTTCTACTCGGGCATCATCCTTAAAGCGATCGGCATTCCGACCAGCATGTTCACCGTAATCTTCGCCCTGGCGCGGACTGTCGGCTGGATCTCGCACTGGAAAGAAATGCTCTCCAGCCCGTACAAAATTGGCCGTCCGCGCCAGCTTTATACCGGCTATGAGCAGCGCGACATTACTGCGCTGAAAGACCGCAAATAAGTATTACCTGATTAATAAAAAACCCCGCCTTCGCGGGGTTTTTTATTGCTTCAAGAACCTCTGCAAGACCGTAGGAGCGAGCTTGCTCGCGAAGCTTTTAGATCACAGGCTTCGCGAGCAAGCTCGCTCCTACAAAAAGCCCGATCTGCTACTTCTTCTCCGCCCGCTCTTTCATGCCCTGAAGGGTTTTAAACGGCGCATCAACGACAAAACTGTTAGCTAACCAAGAGGGCACGCTGCCGCCCGGTTCGGTGGTCACCTGATACGTCACTTCCACGTCGCCTGCGCCCTTGGGCATCATTTTCCAGAAGCCATCCACCTTGGTAACCCGTACATAACCCTTTTCTTCCGGCTGATAGGTGGGCAAACCTTCGAGTTTGCGCAGCACGGTGCCGTCGGCTTCTTCGGTGGTGGTGACGTGAATAATCGAATCGCGCGGCGTTACCGGCCACGGTGGGCTGAAACGGCTGTATGTCCAGCTCTCCGCGCCTTCGCTTTTGATCAGCTTTTGCTCGCTGCACTGGAAAATCCATGTGCAGGAACCGCTGACGTCTTCCTGCAAGGCACGCAGGGTGGCCATGTCGCTCTTGATGGTGGTCACGCCCCGGTAGGCTTTGTATTGCGAGCCGGGTACTTCGCTCAGAAACACTTTGATGCCGTCTTCATCCTTGGCCAGCTTCCACTCTTCGGCATGCGCCGCAGCAGACGCCAACAGGCTGACGGCACACACACCGGCCACTCGACTTAGCAAACCCATCACGAACTCCTTACTGATGATGCGCGGGGTGCCAGAGGCCCCCGGGCTTTATTGGATTGCCGCTTCGACGCCGAGGCCGGTGGCCTGTTCCAGCCAACCCAGCAAACGGATCGCCTCTTCGCGGCTGCTGCCACATACCTCGGCATCGGCGCTAAAAGCCGAGCACACAGGCGGGCGCTGCGGCGAACCGAACAGCGCGCACAAATTATCGACCGACAGATGCAGACAACGTTCGCCGGCCCGCTTGCCGTGAGGCAAACCGGGCATCGGCGAACTGATGGAAGGGGCGATGCAGCAGGCTCCGCAACCGGGGCGGCAATTCATGACGACTCATACCTCGTGACCAATCCTGCCGCGCGCTCAACCCGGGCGCGCCGGCAACGGGCGGCGATTCTACCCGCGCGCCTGATCAGCGCAAAGCCACGAGCGCCCTACTTCAGACGGGTGATCAGGCTCGAGGTATCCCAGCGCCCACCGCCCTGCGCTTGCACCTCGGCGTAGTACTGATCCACCAGCTCGGTTACCGGCAATTGCGCGCCGTTGCGTTTGGCTTCCTCGAAGACCATGGCGAAGTCTTTGCGCATCCAGTCCACTGCGAAGCCGTTGTCGAACTTGCCTTCCAGCATCGTCTGATAGCGATGTTCCAGTTGCCACGACTGCGCCGCGCCGTGGCTGATGATGTCCATGGCGCTGGGCACGTCGAGCCCGGCGCGGCGAGCGAACTGCAGCGCCTCGGCCAAGGCTTGCAGCAAGCCGCCGACACAAATCTGGTTGACCATCTTGGTCAGTTGGCCGCTGCCGACCGGCCCCATGCGCTTCACGCGTTTGGCGTAACTTTCGATCACCGGCGCCGCCCGCTCGAACAACGCCTGGTCGCCGCCGACCATCACCGTCAGCATGCCGCCCTCCGCGCCCGACTGGCCGCCCGACACCGGCGCATCGAGAAAACCCACCTCGCGCCCGGCTGCCAACGCCGCCATTTCTCGCGCGATATCGGCCGAGGCCGTGGTGTGATCCACCAGCACGCTGCCGGCCGTCATGCCCGCCAAGGCGCCGGTTTCACCGAGCACCACGGCGCGCAGTTGTTCGTCGTTGCCCACGCAGGTCATCACGAAGTCGGCGCCCTCGGCCGCTTCACGCGGGGAGCCGGCGCTCTCGCCCGCAAATTCTTCGCACCACACCTCTGCCTTGGCCTGGGTGCGGTTGAACACGGTCACCTGATGGCCCTCGCAGGCCAGGTGCCCCGCCATATGAAAGCCCATGGTGCCGAGCCCGATAAATGCCACAGTCGCCATCACATCTCTCCTTTCCTGGGTTACCACAAGCGTAGAGCGCCCTGACGATTTGGCCGGGAGAAAATCCGGGGCTTCGTCGGTCATAAGCCACGCAGGCGCCTGGAATGGGGTTTGCGGGGCGTGGAAAGGCCTTCCATACTGCTTGCCCAACGGATGGAGAGAACGATGGGATATTGGTTGGTGATCGACCTGGAAGCCACGACTGAAGAAGGTGGCTGGCCGGTTACAGACATGGAAATCATCGAAATCGGCGCCAGCCTGGTGAACGCCGAGGGTCGGGAAGTTGACCATTTCCAGCGCTTCGTACGGCCCGTTCGCCGGCCTCACCTCACCAGTTTCTGCAAACAGCTGACCCATATCACTCAGGCGAATGTCGATGCTGCGGCCCCGCTTGTAACGGTGTGGCCGCTGTTTGAGCGCTGGCTCGGCGCCCATCAGCCGCGTCTGGTGGGCTGGGCGAGCTGGGGCGACTACGACCGCCGGCAGCTGGAGCAGGATTGGCAGCAGCATCAGCTCACCAGCCTGCTCGCCAGCGTGCCGCACCTGAACCTCAAACAGCGTTTTGCCAAAGCCCGCAAGCTGCAGAAACCGGTGAGTCTGAATACCGCTCTGCAATTGGCCGGCTTGAGTTTTCAGGGGCAACAGCACCGTGCGCTGGAAGATGCACGCAACACCGCGCGGCTTTTGCCTCTGGTGCTGCCCGCCTCGTAAACGCCGCCGTAGCGCGGCCCGCGCAGGTGACGGAGGCCGGCGCCTTGGGCATACTGACCGACCTTTTTTCGTCCCTTAAAGGAAAGTCTCATGTTCAAGGTCAACGAATACTTTGACGGTACCGTTAAATCCATCGCCTTCGGCATGGAGCAAGGTCCGGCCACCATCGGCGTCATGGCCGCTGGCGAATACGAATTCGGCACCAGCCAACTGGAAGTCATGCACGTCGTTGCCGGCGCCCTGACCGTGAAACTGCCAGGCACCGACGCCTGGGAAACCTTCGAAGCCGGCAGCAACTTCACCGTGCCGGCCAACAGCAAATTCCAGCTGAAAGTAGCTGTCGACACCGCCTACCTGTGCGAGTACCGCTAAGCTTCACGCTGCACCATTGAGAAAAATTCAGGAGCGGTAAAAACCGCCCAACAGCATCGCGGCCAGAGCCGCTCCTACCGGTTTGTGTAGGAGCAGCTTCCGCCGCGATCAGCCCCACCGCTATTTTGCCTACTGCCACGCTCCAACCGGACACTCCCCATGCCTGGGTCCAAACCCGCTGTCTCGATTGCCATCCCCATCCTTCTGCTAATCATCGCCATGAGCTCCATTCAGAGCGGCGCGGCTCTGGCCAAAGGCATTTTCCCCGTCGTTGGCGCTGAAGGCGTATCGGCGCTGCGCCTGAGCCTGGGGGCAATCATTCTGTGCCTGGTGATGCGTCCATGGCGCGTGCCGTTCAACCGCGCCGGCGTGCTGTCGCTGCTGGGTTACGGCGCCTCGCTCGGGGTGATGAACCTGCTGTTCTACATGTCGCTGAAAACCGTGCCGCTGGGCATTGCAGTGGCGTTGGAGTTCACCGGCCCGTTGGTGCTGGCGATGCTCTCGTCGCGGCGTTTTATCGACTTCGTCTGGATAGCCCTGGCCGTGGTCGGACTGGCCTTGCTGCTGCCAGTCAACCCGGCGAATGCCGAGCTCGACCCGCTGGGCGCCGCGCTGGCCCTGGGCGCTGGCGTGTGCTGGGCGCTGTACATTCTGTTCGGCCAACGCGCCGGCGCCGAACACGGCAGCCACACCGTGGCGTTAGGCACGGTGGTCGCGGCTGTAATCGTGTTTCCGATCGGGGCGGTTTCGGCGGGCAGCGCGATGTTCCATTTCGCCCTGCTGCCGGTGGCGATAGGCGTGGCCATTCTCTCCACCGCCCTCCCCTACAGCTTGGAAATGTTCGCCCTCACGCGCCTGCCGGCGCGCACCTTCAGCACGCTGATGAGCATGGAACCGGCAATTGCGGCGATGTCCGGGCTGATCTTCCTGCAAGAGAAACTCAGCAGCAGCCAATGGGTGGCCATTGGCTCGATCATTGTCGCCGCTATCGGCGTGGCCCTGACCGTGAAACCGCAGCCGGCGAAGAATCCGCCACGCGATATCAAGCTGGCTGAGTAAACGGCGTTTCGTCGCTGCTGTTGTTGAACTGCAACTCGGCCAGGCGGCGGTACAGCGGATTGCCCGCCACCAACTGCGCATGGCTGCCCAGCGCCACCAACTGCCCCTGGTCGATCACGGCAATACGGTCAGCGCTTTTCACCGTGGCTAACCGGTGGGCGATTACCAGCGTGGTGCGCCCGGCCATCAAGGTCGGCAATGCCTGTTGAATCAGGTGCTCACTCTCGGCATCGAGTGCGCTGGTGGCTTCGTCCAGCAACAGAATCGGCGCATCCACCAGCAGCGCGCGGGCAATCGCCAGGCGTTGGCGCTGACCGCCGGATAGACCCAGCCCGCCATCGCCCAAATGGGTTTTGTAACCGTCCGGCATCGCCATGATGAATTCGTGGGCGTGAGCGGCACGGGCGGCCGCTTCCACTTCCGCTTGCGTTGCCGAAGCGCGGCCGTAGCGGATGTTGTCTTCCACACTGCCGAAAAACAGCGCCGGGTTTTGCGACACCAGGGCAAAGCAGCGGCGCAGGTCAGCAGGGTCGAGTTGCGCGATGGGCAGCCCCTCCACGCGAATCTGCCCTTCCTGCGGGTCGAAGAAACGCAGCAGCAAATCGAACAACGTCGACTTGCCGGCGCCCGATGGCCCCACCAACGCCAGTGTCTCGCCCGGTTCCACCTGCAAACTGATGCCATCCACCGCGAAGCGATCACGGCGCGTGGGATAGGCGAACCGCACGGCCTCCAGTTCGATGCGGCCGCTGACGCGCTCGGGCAGTACCAGCAGATCGCTGGTCGGCGCCTTGATCTCACTGCGCGCCTGCAGCAACTCGGCAATTCGCTCAGCCGCCCCGGCTGCCCGTTGCAGCTCGCCCAGCACCTCGCTCAACGTGCCAAACGCCGTGCCGACGATCAGGCTGTAAAACACAAACGCCGCCAATTCGCCGCCGCTGATGCGCCCGGCAATTACATCCATGCCGCCGACCCAGAGCATCACGCCAACCGCGCCCAGCACCAGCAGAATCACCACGCTGATCAGCCAAGCGCGCTGGGAGATGCGCTTGCGCGCGGTTTCAAAGGCGTCTTCCACCGTGCCACCGAAGCGACGTTTGTCCTGCTCTTGATGGTTATAGGCCTGCACGGTTTTGATTTGCCCCAGGCTTTCGCCCACGTAGCTGCCCACGTCTGCAATGCGGTCCTGGCTCTGGCGCGACAAGCTGCGAACGCGGCGGCCGAAAATCAGGATCGGCGCGATCACCAGCGGCAGCGCGGCGATCACGATCAGCGACAACTTGGGGTTGGTGACAAACAGCAGCACCACGCCGCCCACCAGCATCAAGGCATTGCGCAACGCCAACGACAGCGACGAGCCGATGACCGACTGCAACAACGTGGTATCGGCCGTCAGCCGCGACTGGATTTCCGAACTGCGGTTGCTCTCATAAAAGCCCGGATGCAGCGTGATCAGGTGGTTGAACACCTTCTTGCGGATATCCGCCACAAAGCGCTCGCCAATCCACGAGACCAGGTAAAACCGCGAAAACGTACCGACCGCCAGCGCGACGACGAGCACCATAAACAGCGCGATGGACTGGTTGAGCATATGCGGCGACTGGGTGGCGAAGCCCTGGTCCACCAGCAGCTTCACGCCCTGCCCCATAAACAGCGTGATACCGGCCGTGAACATCAACGCCACCAACGCGCCGATCACCTGCCAGCGGTATGGCGCAACAAACTCACGCGTCATGCGCAGCGCCTTGCGTTGGCGGGAAGACAAAATGGAGATCATGCGGGCGGCTCGCAGAGAGGAAGGGGCTAGCGGTAGATGGGGACGGTGACGGCGGGACTCAAGCGGCAAGTGAAAAAATCGGGAGTGCCCGCTTTTTGCCCCCTCTCCCTGAGGGAGAGGGTTGGGGTGAGGGGGAGTCTCCGGCCGAACACCGACGTCGCACCCGGCCCTCTCCCCCAGCCCCTCTCCCGCAAGCGGGCGAGGGGAGCTAAATCGCAGCTCCGCTCTCTCGGCATCACGCCGTTCGGCCCCCTCTCCCTGAGGGAGAGGGTTGGGGTGAGGGGAAATCTCCGGCCGAACACCGACGTCGCACCCGGCCCTCTCCCCCAGCCCCTCTCCCGCAAGCCGGGCGAGGGGAGCTAAATCGCAGCTTCGCTCTCTCGGCACCACGCCGTTCGGCCCCCTCTCCTTGGGGAGAGGGTTGGGGTGAGGGGGAATCTCAAGCCAAACACGGACGTCGCCCGGCCCTCTCCCCCAGCCCCTCTCCCGCAAGCCGGGCGAGGGGAGCTAAATCGCAGCTTCGCTCTCTCGGCACCACGCCGTTCGGCCCCCTCTCCTTGGGGAGAGGGTTGGGGTGAGGGGGAATCTCAAGCCAAACACGGACGTCGCCCGGCCCTCTCCCCCAGCCCCTCTCCCGCAAGCCGGGCGAGGGGAGCTAAATCGCAGCTTCGCTCTCTCGGCACCACGCCGTTCGGCCCCCTCTCCTTGGGGAGAGGGTTGGGGTGAGGGGGAATCTCCAGCCGAACCCCGACGTGGCCCCCGGCCCTCTCCCCCCGCCCCTCTCCCGCAAGCGGGCGAGGGGAGCTACATTGAAGCTTCGCTTGCGGCATCACGCCGCTCGGCCCCCTCTCCTTGGGGAGAGGGCTGGGGTGAGGGGGAATTTCCAGCCGAACACCGAAGTGGCCCCGGCCCTCACCCCCAGCCCCCTCTCCCGCAAGCGGGCGAGGGGAGCGAATTTCATCCGCCCACCGAAAGCGGATACACCAACTCCTCCTTGTACCCCGCCCACACCTTCGCCACGTCCGGAAAACTGTCGTCCAGCGCCACATCGCCGCTGTCCACCAACAACGGCCGCCCCTCCAGCGTGGCCAGTTTGCGTTTGGTCGCTACCACCCGCAGGTTGCCCAAACCAACCGCACGTAACACCCGCGGGCTGATCTGCTGATTGCCGCGCCCAAGAATGTGGCCCTGGCCGCCAATGGCCGTGACCAGCACCCGCGCCGCCTGACCATCCACCAGCTCATACAGCTGCGCCTCGGTCACGTCACGGGCCAGCACCTGGCCGTTTTCGATGACGTCGACGCCCAGCAAGGTCGTGTCCAGCCCGAGATTCTGCGCCAGGCCGTGCAGCGTCGAGCCGGGGCCGAAGACGTAGCGCACATCCGCTTCCCAATTGTCTTCCAGCCAGGCGGCGATTTCGCTGAGCAC
The DNA here is from genome assembly GCF_900573885.1 of Pseudomonas viridiflava. Classification (GTDB taxonomy): domain Bacteria; phylum Pseudomonadota; class Gammaproteobacteria; order Pseudomonadales; family Pseudomonadaceae; genus Aquipseudomonas. The sequence continues at coordinate 107,225 of NZ_UPSE01000346.1, read as the reverse complement.
CAGTTCTTCCGACTCGACGCCGCCCTGCTTCACCTGCTGCACGAAGCCGCCTTCTTGCGGCACGCTCAGTTCGCCATACCAGCGCGCCGTGACGCGACCTTCACGCAGAGCGCTTTCGTCGATATCGCGCACCTCGGCGCTGCTCAAGCGAACCAGCCCGCCTTCCACCAGACGCCGCGTAAGCTCGCCGGCGGCGCGTGGGCTGACGGCGTAAACGCCCGACTGAATCTTCACTCCGGCCGGAATGCCCAACACAGCCTGCCCTTCGCGCGCCACTTCGCAAACATCACGCGCCGTGCCGTCGCCACCGGCAAACAGCAGCAGACCGACACCTTCGGTTTGCAGTGCCTGAACGGCCGCGCGGGTATCGGCGGCGCTGGTGTCATGGCCGGCCAGCTCGCCCAGCAAGCGATGGTTGAAACCCATCTGTGCAAGCAAATCGCCGCCCATGGCGCCGGGAAAAGTCAGAAACTCCAGCCGCTCCTTCAATGGCAACAACCGCTCCAGCGCAACCCGCGTGCGCTCGGCTGCGCGCGGTTCAGCGCCGCGTGCCAGGGCCTCTGCCGCCATGCCGTCGCTGCCCTTGAGGGCCGCCGGACCGCCCAGCCCTGCCAGGGGATTGATGATCAAACCCAGGTGAAAAACCGACATACGCACCCCATGCGCGGGAACTACTCGGCCCGCATCGTTTCACAAAACTACGCCCCGCTTAACGGGAATGACTGCGCCTTGCTGTCATTGGGCTTTCATCAAGGCCCGCTATTTTTCGGCACACCATCAGATGAGGAGACGAGCCATGAGCTTGCATACCCTGCATACCGCCGAACGCCGCGTACACCCGGTGCCGCCCCAACACCCTGTCGGCGGCGCCGTGATCGACGCCCAAGGCCGGGAAATTCCGATTACCGAAAGCATGGTTCAACAGGCGTGCGAAAAGCTGGAAGAAATCGCCCTGGGTGAGCGTAGGTTGGGTTGAGCCACGCGAAGCCCAACATTGCACGCCTTGCGACCGATACGCGCCGGCCTTCGGCCGGCCAGTTGGGCTTCACTTCGTTCAACCCAACCTACGCCTTTAAACCAACGTTCCACCCAACGCCCGCACCACCTGCGCCAGCTCTGGCGCTTCGCCGCTCATCTTCACATGCAAGCCATCGATTTCGCGCCGCGCCGGGTAGTGTTTGCGCAAGGCGTCGAACGCGCTTTCGCGCTCAGCGGCGTTGCCGGTGAGGCTGCGGCGAAAGTCGGCGTCGTCGCGACGCGGGTCGTAAATGGCGCGGCATAACGCGGCCAGCGCCACCGGCACAGAGGCCGTCGCGTCCAGGCCGAACTCTGTCAGCCAATAAGGCGGCAACAGGTCGTCCAGTTGCACCCGTGGCGGCAGGTTGAAGTGCTGGCAGAAGGCTTGGTAAATCTGCGCCGTGCCGCGCAGCTTGCCGTCCAGGCTGTAGCCGGCGATGTGCGGCGTAGCGATCAGGCATAGGTCGGCCAACTCCGCGTCTACCTGCGGCTCGCCTTCCCACACGTCCAGCACCGCTTCAAGGTCGTGCCGTTGTTGCAGCAGCTCGCGCAGCGCCGCGTTGTCGACCACGGCGCCACGGCTGGCGTTGATCAGCCAGGCGCCAGGTTGCAATTGAGCGAGGCGCTGGGCGTTGAGCAGGTGTCGGGTGCTGGCGATCAGCGGCGTGTGCAGACTGATCACATCGCAGCGCTGAATGATCTCTTCCAGGCTTACATAATCGCCGCCCTCCGCCGCCTGACGCGGCGGGTCGCAGACCAGCACCGGCCAACCGAGCCCGCGCAGCACGTCGACCAGCCGGCCCCCGACCTGCCCGGCGCCGACCACGCCGTAGGTGCGTTTGGCCAGATCGGTGCCGCGCACTTCTGCCAGACTGAGCAGGCTGCCGAGCACGTAATCCACCACGCCACGCGCATTGCAGCCCGGCGCGCTGGCCCAACCGATGTGCTGCTCGGCGAAATAGTCGAGGTCCAGGTGATCGGTGCCAATGGTGCAGGTGCCGACAAAGCGCACCTTGCTGCCTTCCAGCAACGCACGGTTCACCTGGGTGACCGAGCGCACCAACAACACATCGGCGCTCGCCACGCTGTCGCGGTCGAAGGCGCGGCCGGGCATGCGTTCGATCTCGCCGAACTCGGCAAAAAACTCGTCCAGCAGGGGAATATTTTCGTCGGCAAGAATTCGCATGACAGCCTCCATAAGTCAGGCCGACATTCTAGGCGGTGAAGCGCGCCGGGGCGATGCGCGATTGCCGGCCCCTTTCCTGACTGCTGCGTCAAGGCGTAAACTCGCCGCTCTTTTGCAAGCTCTGACCTGGCGCAGCCTGCGCTTCAAGTCGTATGTCTCGGACAGAGCGAGTGCCCGGCCACCACTGCCGATACAGTGCACAACGCTAACAATGGACTGCCTCGTGACTGCCCGAGAATCCCGCTTCAACCGTTGCCTGCGCGAACTGCGCGCCCTGCTCGTGCTCGCCCTGCCCATCATGATTGCCCAGCTTTCGCATTCGGCGATGGGCTTTGTTGACGCCGTGATGGCCGGCCGCGTCGGCCCCCGCGACCTGGCTGCGGTGGCGCTGGGCAACTCGATCTGGGTGCCGGTTTATTTGCTCATGACCGGCATCCTGCTGGCCACTACACCAAAGGTGGCGCAACGCTTTGGCGCCGGCCAGGAGCGCGACATCGGCGCGCTGGTGCGTCAGGCGTTATGGCTGGCAACGGCCGTGGGCATCGTCGCCGGCATCATGCTGTGGAACGCCGAGCCGGTGCTGCGCTTCATGAACGTCGACCCCGAGCTGATCGGCCCGAGCATGGTCTACCTCTACGGCATTGGCTGCGGCATTCCCTCGGTGGCGCTGTATTACGTGCTGCGCTGCTTCAGCGATGGCCTGGGGCGCACGCGGCCGAGCATGATGATCGGCCTCTTCGGCCTGCTGCTGAACGTGCCGCTCAATTACATCTTTATTTACGGTCATTTCGGCGTTCCCGCGCTGGGCGGCGCTGGCTGCGGTTGGGCCACGGCGGTGGCGATGTGGTGCATGTTCTTCGCCATGCTCGGCTGGGTGCGCTGGGCGCCGGTGTACAAAACGGCAGGGCTGTTCAGTCATTTCGAATGGCCGCGCTGGGACGTGATTCAGCGCCTGCTCAGCGTCGGCCTGCCGATTGGCATCGCCGTGTTTGCCGAGTCGAGCATCTTTGCCGTTATCGCCCTGCTGATCGGCAGCCTCGGCGCCGACGTGGTGGCCGGTCACCAGGTGGCGCTGAACTTCAGTTCGCTGACGTTCATGATTCCCTACGCCTTGGGCATGGCCGTGACCGTGCGCGTCGGCCATTCACTCGGTGCCGGCGACCCACGCCAGGCGCGCTTTGTAGCCGGGGTCGGGATTCTTACCGCGCTGGCGTTCGCGGCTTTCTTCTGCACCCTGATGCTGACGCTGCGCACCGAGATCGCCAGCATTTACACGCCGGACCCGACAGTAATCGGCGTCGCCTCGGCGCTGATCGTATTCGCCGCGCTGTACCAGTTCTCCGATGCCGTACAGGTGACCGCAGCCGGCGCGCTACGCGGCTACCAAGACACCCGCGCGACCATGATCATGACGTTGTTCGCCTACTGGGGCATCGGCTTGCCGGTGGGTTACGTGCTCGGCCTTACCGACTGGTTCGGCGAACCTAGCGGGCCGAAAGGCTTATGGCAGGGCTTGATCGTCGGCCTGTCGTGCGCCGCCGTGATGCTCAGCATTCGGCTGGCACGCAGTGCCAGGAAGCGGATACGGATTCACGATAAAAAAACGTTGGGTTGAGGGTAGGTTGGGTTGAGCGCAGCGAAGCCCAACAGGCCGGCCATCGGCCGGCGCGTATCGGTCCAAAGCCGAGCAAATGTTGGGCTTCGCCTTTGGCTCACCGCCCGCGGACCGACCCAACCTACGTAGCAAAAAAGTCAGCCTTCAACCTTCTTGCGAATCCAATACAAATAAGTGCCCGCCTCTTCTTCCTGCTGAACCAGTTCATGCCCAAGAAACACGCAAAACTTGGGGATATCGCGGCGGGTGGAGGGGTCGGTGGCGATCACTTTCAGCAGGCCGCCGGCCGGCAGGTCGCGCACTTTGTTGTGCAGCATCATCACTGGCTCCGGGCAGAACAGGCCGGTGGCGTCGAGGGTGCCGTCCAGGGGCGCGGCGGGATCGAATTCAGGCATAAACAACTCCAGAAACGGGCGGCTATTTGCTAAGCCGGCGCAGGTGGCAGGTCACTTCTTCACGGTCGTGGTACAGCTGTTTGCAGCTGATGCTGGCTTTTACGCCACGGGCTTTGAAGCCCTCTTCAATACGTTCGAGCAAACGCTTCACTTCGGCGTAGCGCTGTTTCATCGGCAACTTGAGGTTGACCACCGCTTCGCGGCAATGGCCTTCGCCAATCCAGGTTTCCAGCAAGGCCGCGTTGCGCGCGGGCTTTTCGACGATGTCGCAGACCATCCAGTCCACCGGCTGCTTGGGCGTCCAGGTGAAACCGTCGACCATCAAGTGTTGAACCAGGCCGGTGTCCATCAGGCTTTCGGCCATGGGACCGTTGTCGATGGCGGTGACCAACATGCCACGGCGCACCAGTTGATACGTCCAGCCGCCCGGCGAGGCGCCCAGGTCAACGCCGGTCATGTCGCCATTCAGGCGCTCGTCCCACTCTTCACGGGGAATGAACTGGTGCCAGGCTTCTTCCAGTTTCAGGGTCGAGCGGCTTGGCGCTTCGCGAGGGAATTTCAAGCGCGGCACACCGCCTGGCCAGAACGCCGAGTTATTGCTTTCGGCCAGGCCGACAAACACTTCGCGGCCACTCTTGAAGGTCAGCAGCAAACGCGGTTTGCGGGCGTCTTCCACCAACCGGCCAGCTTTGGTCAGCGCGTTGCGCAGCGGCCCTTCGAATTTTTTGCAGAAGTTCGACAGCTCTTTGCCGTCATTGGTGTCGAGCACTTCCAGCCACAGACTGCCGCACACGGGCAACGCTTGCAGATGGGCGAGCAGCACGCTGATGCGGTCGGTTTCGGGCAAATCGATAAAGTCGCCGCGCGCCCATTGCCGAGGAAAAATCAGCTGGGCAAAGCGCTGGCCGCGCATCAGCCGCTCGGGGCCGTCGGCCTCGGTGCAAATGAACTCGGCGTACGCGCTGCTGGCCTTGGCCTTAGCGTACCCGGCCACCTCCAGGCGCGCGGCGTGGTCGCTTATTTCCGAGCACACCTCGCTTTCGAAACCGGGGCGGCAGTGCAGCAACAAAGTGGTCATCAGGCGTTCTCCTCAGGGCGCGCATGATAGCCGAGTTGGAACCGCAAGCGCTCAAGGGCAGTCAGTTGAAAGGTCCCTGGGCACCAAGCGAAAGCCGCTGCGCCAGCTAGGCTAGAGCTGTATTTGTGCGCCGCAACCGACTACGACGCAGGTCAACTGCGCACCGGGCCCCTACCGTGTAGCCCCATTTGGAGATGAGCATGCCGTCCCTGAACAGTTTCAACAGCCGCCAGCGTTTGCAGGTTGGCGACAAAACCTATGACTACTTCAGCCTCCCGGAAGCCGCGAAAGCCTTGGGTAATATCGACAAGCTGCCCATGTCGCTAAAAGTGCTGCTGGAAAACCTGCTGCGCTGGGAAGACGACAAGACCGTCACCCGCAGCGACGTGCAGGCGCTGGCCGACTGGCTGAAAAGCCGCAGCTCGGACCGCGAAATCCAGTACCGCCCCGCCCGCGTGCTGATGCAAGACTTCACCGGCGTGCCCGCGGTGGTCGACCTTGCCGCTATGCGCGCGGCCATGGCCAAGGCCGGCGGCGACCCGCAGAAAATCAATCCGCTGTCGCCGGTGGACCTGGTGATTGACCACTCGGTAATGGTCGACAAATTCGCCGACCCCAGCGCCTTCGAGCAAAACGTGGAAATCGAAATGCAGCGTAACGGCGAGCGCTACGCCTTTTTGCGCTGGGGCCAGAACGCCTTCGATAACTTCAGCGTGGTGCCGCCGGGCACCGGCATCTGCCACCAGGTGAACCTGGAATACCTCGGCCGCACGGTGTGGACCAAAGAAGAAGACGGTCACACCTTCGCCTTCCCCGACACCCTGGTCGGCACCGACTCGCACACCACCATGATCAACGGCCTCGGTGTGCTGGGCTGGGGCGTGGGCGGCATTGAAGCGGAAGCGGCCATGCTCGGCCAGCCGGTGTCGATGCTGATTCCCGAGGTGATCGGCTTCAAACTCAGCGGCCAGTTAAAAGAAGGCATTACCGCCACCGACCTGGTGCTCACCGTCACGCAAATGCTGCGTAAAAAAGGCGTGGTGGGCAAATTCGTCGAGTTCTATGGCGACGGCCTGGCCACCCTGCCCCTGGCCGACCGCGCCACCATCGCCAACATGGCGCCCGAATACGGCGCCACCTGCGGCTTCTTCCCGGTGGACGACATTACCCTCGGCTACCTGCGCCTGTCCGGCCGCCCGGACGCCACCGTGGCGCTGGTCGAGGCCTACAGCAAAGCCCAGGGTCTGTGGCGTGAGCCCGGCCACGAGCCGGTGTTCACCGACACCCTGGCGCTGGACATGGGCACCGTCGAAGCCAGCCTGGCCGGCCCCAAACGCCCGCAAGACCGCGTTGCCCTGCCCGCCGTCAGCCAAGCCTTCGATGACTTCCTGGGCCTGCAAGTGAAACCGGCCGGCACCGAAGAAGGCCGCCTGCTCAGCGAAGGCGGTGGTGGCACCGCGATTAACGACGGCGCCAATGCCGGCGATGTGGCCTATGAATTCAACGGCGAAACCCACCACCTCAAACACGGCGCCGTGGTCATTGCCGCGATCACTTCGTGCACGAACACCTCCAACCCCAGTGTGATGATGGCGGCCGGTCTGCTGGCGAAAAAAGCCGTGGAAAAAGGTCTTCAACGCAAGCCCTGGGTGAAGAGTTCGTTGGCGCCCGGCTCCAAGGTGGTCACCGACTACTACGCCGCAGCTGGCCTGACCGAATACCTCGACACCCTCGGCTTCGACCTGGTCGGCTACGGCTGCACCACCTGCATCGGCAACTCCGGACCACTGCCTGAACCGATCGAAAAAGCCATTCAGCAAGCGGACCTCACCGTCGCCTCGGTGCTGTCGGGCAACCGCAACTTTGAAGGCCGCGTGCATCCGTTGGTGAAGACCAACTGGCTGGCTTCGCCGCCGCTGGTGGTCGCCTATGCCCTGGCCGGCACGGTGCGCACCAATCTCAGCCAGGACCCGCTCGGCACCGGCAAAGATGGCCAACCTGTGTACCTGCGCGACATCTGGCCAAGCCAGGCGGAAATCGCCGAGGCCATTCAGAAAGTCGACACCGCCATGTTCCACAAGGAATACGCCGAAGTGTTTGCCGGTGACGAAAAGTGGCAGGCCATTCAGGTGCCAGACGCCGACACCTACGCCTGGCAAAACGACTCCACCTACATCCAGCATCCGCCGTTCTTCGAAGCCATCGACCAGGCGCCGCCAAAAATCGGCAACGTCGCCAACGCGCGCATTCTTGCCCTGCTCGGCGACTCGGTGACCACCGACCACATCTCCCCGGCCGGCAATATCAAAGCCAGCAGCCCGGCCGGTCGTTACCTGCGCGACAAAGGCGTAGAGCCGCAAGACTTCAACTCCTACGGCTCGCGCCGTGGCAACCACGAAGTGATGATGCGCGGCACGTTTGCCAACATCCGCATCCGCAATGAAATGCTCGGCGGCGAAGAAGGCGGCAACACCCTGCACGTGCCCAGCGGCGAGAAGCTGGCGATCTACGACGCGGCCATGCGCTACCAGGAAGAAGGCACGCCGTTGGTGGTAGTGGCCGGCAAGGAATACGGCACCGGTTCGTCCCGCGACTGGGCCGCCAAGGGCACCAATCTGCTGGGCATAAAAGCCGTGCTGGCCGAAAGCTTCGAGCGCATCCACCGCTCCAACCTGGTGGGCATGGGCGTGCTGCCGTTGCAGTTCCTCGAAGGGCAAGACCGCAAGGCCCTTGGCCTGACTGGCAAGGAAACCCTGAGCATCGGCGGGCTCGATAACGTGGAGCTGAAAACCTCGATGCGGCTGCCCATAACCCTCACCCGTGAGGACGGCAAACAGGAGCAGTTCGAGGTGCTATGCCGCATCGATACGCTCAACGAAGTGGAGTACTTCCGCGCCGGCGGCATTCTTCACTACGTGCTGCGGCAATTGATCGCTGCCTGACCCCGGCAGGCTCTAGCCGGCGGCGTTGCGCATGGGGCGCAGCGCCGTCCGGCCCCGTGGAAACTGTGCGCCAGTTCAAATCTGGTTACACTGCGTCCGAATGAGTTGTAGGAAAATTCTTCTCAACTTTGCCTGACAGCGGCCGATCAGAACGGCACGGACATTACGGATATTCGCCCCATGCGCAACAATCAGCCCGTCACTCAACGTGAACGTACTTTCCCCGCTCAACAGCGTCTGATCTCCACCACCGACCTTAAAGGCGAAATCACCTACGCCAACGATGCGTTCGTGGATATCAGCGGCTACACACGCGAGCAACTGGTGGGCTCACCGCACAACATGGTCCGTCATCCCGATGTGCCGCCAGCCGTATTTGCGCACATGTGGACCACGCTGAAATCCGGGCGGCCGTGGATGGGCATCGTCAAGAACCGTTGCGTCAACGGCGACCATTACTGGGTGAACGCCTACGTCACGCCGGTGCTGGAAAACAGCCAGGTCATCGGCTTTGAGTCGGTGCGCGTAAAGCCCACCGCCGAGCAGATCCGTCGCGCCGAGGCGCTGTATCAGCGCATCAACAGCGGCAGCGCAGCGGTACCGGCGAGCAACGTGTGGCTACCCGTTCTGCAGAACTGGGTGCCGTTCATTCTGATCAGCCAGATTGGTTTCGTGATGGGCGCCTGGCTCGACTTCCACTGGGGCTTCCTCGCCGCAGCGGCGCTTTCCGTGCCGTTGGGCTTGCTGGGCCTGAACTGGCAGCAGCGCGGCTTGCGTCGCCTGCTTAAACTCGCCGAACAAAGCAACTCCGACCCGCTGATCGCCACCATGTACACCGACAGCCGTGGCCCGCAGGCCCAGCTGGAACTGGCGATGCTCAGCCAGGAAGCGCGCCTGAAAACCTGCCTCACTCGCCTGCAAGACAGCGCCGAGCACCTGACCGAACAAGCGCGCCAGGCCGACACGCTGGCACAGAACAGCTCCAAGGGGCTGGAGCGTCAACGCGTGGAAACCGAACAGGTTGCCACTGCTGTCAACGAAATGGCCGCCACTACATTGGAAGTGGCCAGCAACGTGGCGCGCACCGCCATCGCCACCCAGGAAGCCAACCGCCTCACCAGCGAAGGCCGCAGCATTGCCGGCGAAACCCGCGAAGCGATTCAGCGCTTGTCCGTTTCTGTAGGCGAAACCGGCGAAACCGTCACGCGCCTGGCGCAAGACAGCAACGAAATTGGCGGCGTGGTCGACGTGATCAAAGGCATCGCCGACCAAACCAACCTGCTCGCCCTCAACGCTGCCATTGAAGCGGCGCGTGCTGGTGAAATGGGCCGCGGGTTTGCCGTGGTCGCTGACGAAGTGCGCTCGCTGGCGCAACGCACCGCCGAATCGACCGGACAGATTCACCAACTGATCGCCAAGCTGCAACGCACTGCCGAAGAAGCCGTGCTGACCATGGAAATCGGCCGCAAGCAGGCCGACGAAGGCGTAGAACGGGTGCTCAAAGCCGACCAGGCACTGGCGGGCATCAGCGAGGCAGTGGCCAACATTGCCGACATGGCGGATCAGATTGCAGCGGCAGCCGAGGAACAAAGTGCGGTGGCCGACGAGATCAACCAGAACATCACCACCATTGCTCACCTGGCCGACCAGACCTCGGACGAAGCCCAGAACACGGCGCAGTTGAGCAGGGAATTGACGGTGACGGCGCAGCGGCAGTCGGCGTTGGTGGAGCGGTTTAATCGGTAGGTTTGGGGATTCTTGCGCGCCGGACTTCAGACCGTGTTCGGCGTTCAGATAATCGTCGGACCGCCGCCGTCGCGGGAATGACGGATTTTTTAGTTAGTCACCGTCATTCCCGCGCAGGCGGCGGTCCGACGATTCGGAATCCAGAATCTGAAGCCAGGCGCGGTATGAAGCGGGACCAATAACCAGAACCTCCAAAACCTACCCCCCAAACACCTCCCCCAACCTCCCCAACGCCTCATCCGACCGCCCCTCGGCCTGCGCCAACTCCGCCCGCCAAACCCCCACCAGCGGCCCCAGCTCCACCTCCTGCTCCGCCCGCGCCAGCCATTGCAGCCGGTCATGCCAGGCGCCCAGCGCATTCTGCGCACGGCGCAGCGCCTTCACCTGCCTGGCCGACACATTCGCCAACTGCGGGTAGGTATCCGCGCAATACCGCACCCGTTTGATCAGAATTCGCAGGCGATGCCGATCATGGGCCGGATCGGCCATGGCCGCGCTCAGCCGTGCACTCTCCTTCTGCAACTGGCGGGTTACATAGCGCTTCAGGTGTTCGGGTGCCATGTCATGCAGGGTTTTGCGGAAGAACGAAGGCCACAAGTCCAGTGCATGCTGCAAGCGCATGGCTTCAGCGCTGCGCAATACCTGTTGGTACTGCGCCGGCAATTGCCGTTCGCGGCGGGCCACCACCGCCTCCATGCCCGGATGGCGACGCAGCTCGGCCAGCAGCACCTCGCTGTCGCGCACCGGGCTGCTGCTTCGGCCCAATGCGGCGGCCGCGCTAACCAGCGGATCGTGTTCGATGATTTTGCGAAACGGGCGCAGCAGGCTGCGCAATTTGCGCACGGCGATGCGCACATCGTGCAGCGCCTCGCCATCCGTGGCGGCGGCCATGCGCTCGCGGCTGGCGAGCACATTCACTTCCAACTGCACAACCCGGGCAATCAGGGCATCGATAAATTCGGACATAAGCAACCTTATCTAGTCATCGCGCTGCAACCAGCGCATCGGCAATGCGCGGCGCAAGGCGCGCAGGTGGTGCTGCAAGGGGTCGGGCGCCACGGGCTTACCGCCGTAACGCTGCGCTTCGAAGGCATCGGCAAAGGCGCGAATGTGAGCCCCCTGCCCCGGCAATGCCAAGGTCGCGCGCTCGGCAAATGCGCGCGCGCCCTCACCCGGCAGACGCCGAACCCCGTGGCGACCTAACAGGCGTTCAAAGCGCTGGTACAGGCGTTGCTGCACATCGCGTTGGCGACGCCAGGGCTTGAACAGCCAGAGGCCGATCAGGGTCAGAACCAGCCCGCCGCCGCCCACCAGACCGAGGAGGAAATCGCGTGAGTCGAGCCGCCCGAACCAGCGCTGCAGCACTTCAAGCTGCGTGCCCTGCTGATAATCCAGTACCCAACGCTGCCAACCGTAGTTAAGGTTTTCCCAGCTCAGGCGCAGTTGGTTGAGCCAGCTGATATGGCGATAGCGCAGCAGCGACAGCGGCGTGCTTTCAAGAAAGCTCTGCTCGCTGGCCAGCGCCTGTTCCAGACCTTGTTCAATGCGCTCGGGCGCCACCTGAAAGGTCGGGTCGATTACCGTCCAGCCCACGCCTTCGCGCCAGTATTCGACCCAGGCATGGGCGTCGAACTGGCGCACCTGAATGTAGTTGCCCGCCGGATTCAACTCCCCGCCCTGATAACCGGCCACCACCCGCGCCGGAATACCGGCCGCGCGCAGCACAAACGCCGTAGCACCGGCGTAGTGCTCGCAGAAACCACGTCGAGTGTTGAAGAGAAAATCGTCGATGCTGTTCTCCCCCACTTCCGGTGGCCGCAAGGTGTAGAAATACGGCTCGCGGTTGAAGTGGCGCAGCACGGCTTGCACCCGAGCTTGTTCGTCCGGGTATTGCGCCGAGAGCTGCTGCGCCCATTCGCGGCTGCGCGGGTTGCCGCTTTCGGGCAGTTGCAATGCACGCTGCAATGCTCGCTTGTTCGCCTGCGGTTCCCGCAGCGCTTGTGGCCAGGAGGTCACGGTGTAGACCAGGGTCTTGTCGACGGGCTGGCCACGCTCCAGGCGGAAGTCGCTCATCTGCCGGGTCATTTCCAGCTCGGTGGTGGCCAGATCGAGCCCGAACAACCACGGTTTGCCGCTGGCTTCCATGACGATGCGATAACGCAGCGCCTCACCTGCGGGCGTCCATGCCGGCGCAGCGGCCCAGCGCACATCGGCCGATTGCGACCAGCGCCGTCCTTCAAATTTATCCATGGTCAGCGCCCGCCAATACTGCTGATTACGTGGCGGTGGCGTGCCCTCGAAACTGGCGCGAAACGCCAGCGCGTCGGAGCGACTCAGCTCGGCGATATCGTTGGGTGCCATGCTGTCCGACAGCCCGGTAATGCCGCGCTCATCCGGCATCGGCAACGACCACAACGGGCCAAAGCGCGGAAAGAACAGAAACAGCAGCACCATCAGCGGCACCGCTTGCAACAACAAGCCACCGGCCAGGCGCAACGGCGGCCACGGGCTCTGTTGCTGCGGGCTCTGCTGCAAGCCAATCAGCGCGGCAAGCAAGCCGGCCACCGGCAATAAGGTAAAGGCCACGGTGGTCATGCGGTCGTCGAACAAATACACCGTGACCACGGCAAAGAAGCCCAGCAGAATCAACACCAGCGCATCACGCCGGCTGCGCATCTCCACCAGTTTCAAAATAAAGGCGGCGATCAGCAGCACCACGCCAGCGTCCAGCCCGATCAGGCTGCCACGGGATAAAAATACGCCGCCGACAATGCCCACCGTCAGCCCTGACTTCAGCCAGGTCGCCGGGAATTGCGCGCGCATGCGGTAGATCTGCACGCGCCAGCCGGCACACACCAGCCAGAGGGCGATAATCCACAGCGGCAGATGTTCCAGGTGCGGAATGATCACCAGCACCTGAGCGATCAGCAGCCACAACAGGCTGATGCGCGGAATCGCTTGCACCGCGCTCATCGCTCGGTCTCTCCGTGCAGAGCCAACGCGCGCAGGCACGCTTCACGATGCGTTTCACCAATGTCCGGGCCGTGGACTGCTGCCGGCAGTCGCAAGGCGAACGGTTGCTGACGCTCCGACAACGCCAGCACCCAATGGCACAGCAGCGACAGGCGCATTTCACTGTCGCCCTGCAATTCATCAAAATCCAGCCACAGGTCACGGCCAGCCAGGGCGGCAAAATCCTTCACCAGCAAACCTTGCCCGCGGGAATAGGCCTTCCAGTGCAGGCGCCGTTTCGAGTCACCGGGTTGATAGGCTTTGAGCCCCTGAAAATCATCCGCGCCCAGACCCAGCGCGCGGGCACCCTCTTCGTCATCATCGTCATCTTTCACCCCTGCCGATACCGGCAGCTCCCCGGGCAACGGGCGTGGGTACACCAGCAGCGCCTGATCCAGATCGACCTGACTCCAGGCCACCAGAATGCCGAGCGGAAAGCGGCTTTCCACCCGCAGGCGCCCTGGCCGTAACCAGCCACGACGATTGGCCGGCACGGTGATCTCGCTTTCGCTGATGCCATCGACCGGCACGTCATAACGCTGCAGTTCCTGCGGCGGCCAGCCCAACGCGACGGACTGATGAGCGCGGCCATTGCTGGTCAGGCGCACACGAAACGTCGCTTGTTCACCGACAAATACCGGCCGCCCGCCGGCCGCGTGCAACGTCAGGCCGGCGAGGTTTCGGTAGGTATGCAGAATGGCGATGACAAACACCGCCGCAAGCAAAAAGGTCAGGCCATAAGCGGGGCTGTTCTGATAATTGACGCCGGCCATCAACATCAAAAACAGCGCCACGCCAAACGCGGCGCCGATGCGCGTCGGAATAATGAAAATACGCCGCTGCGTCAGCAACACGCTGTTGGCCGGTGGAATACGTCGCTGCAACCAACGCTGCCAGCGCGCTTTTAGCGCTGCCATCAGAGCGCAGGCACTTCGCGAAGCAGCCACTGCACCAATGCGCCGCCGCCATGCCCGGCCGGGTCGGCGCGCTCACGCAAACGGTGGCCAACCACCGAGGGCAGCACCGCCTGCACGTCCTCGGGAATCACATAATCGCGCTGCGCCAGGAAGGCCCATGCGCGCGCCGCCGCCAACAGCGCCAGACTCGCCCGAGGCGACAATCCCCAGGCAAATTGCGGCTGGGTACGGGTGGCCTCCACCAGACGCAGCACGTAATCCACCAACGCATCGCTGGCGCGTACCTTGGGCACTTCGGCTTGCAGCTCGGCCAATTGTTCATGGCTCAGCACTGCATCCAGTCGCGGCAACATTTCCCGCCGCGCTTCACCAAGCAGCAGCGCCTTCTCCGCAGCCTTCGCCGGATAGCCCAGTGACAAGCGCATCAGGAACCGGTCCAGCTGCGACTCGGGCAATGCAAAGGTGCCGCCCTGGCTGACCGGGTTTTGCGTGGCAATCACAAAGAACGGCTCCGGCAGGGGCCGGGTGGCGCCCTCGATAGTCACCTGGCCCTCCTCCATCGCCTCCAGCAACGCACTCTGGCTTTTCGGCGTGGCGCGGTTGATTTCATCGGCCAGCACCAACTCGGCAAAGATCGGCCCTGGATGAAACACAAAGAGGCCGCTGTCCTTATCGAATACCGAGGTGCCGAGGATGTCGCCGGGCAGTAAATCTGAAGTGAACTGAATGCGCTGGAAATTCAAACCCAGCACATTGGCCAAGGCGTGACTGAGGGTGGTTTTGCCCATGCCGGGCAGGTCTTCGATCAGCAAATGGCCCCGCGCCAACAGACAGGTCAGAGCCAGGCGAACCTGAGATTCCTTGCCGAGGAGGATTTGATTGACTGCATCCAGGCAGGCGTCGAGTTTGGTATGCATGCGTCACCCCGTAATCCATGAACCCTCGATGCTACCGGGGTGTGGCGAGATGGCAAAGGTGCTGCAACCTTTCCTGACGTATTTGCGGCGGCACTGTGCGTTTGCACCCATTTGCCGCCGCGACCGCTTTCCGGTGGCTAGCTTGGCCTTCCCATTTACTCTATTTCCGACTCGGTGCCGCTTGCATCCGAGGGCTCGGAGTCTTGCACCAAAATCGGATGCTTTGGCCAGCCGCGGTAGTCATAAGCCTCACCATAGTCATATAACAACGCTTCACCGGCTGAAATGGGTCGATCATTCATCAGGTACACCAACTTGCCGCCCAGCATCATGACCGTCAGGTTGTTTTGCGCCGGATCATCGCCTTTGTTAACCAGGCTGGAAATATTGCCGATGCCGTCACCGAATGCACTGATGAGGGTGTTATCGCTTTTGGTGCCAAACGTATAGTTGGTGAAGTTCATACCCAACTTCTCCCACTCGGCATTGATAGCGTCACCTGACAATAACTTTCCGGCATAAGGGGCCAGAACGGTAAAAGGCGGAATGTCGCGGGCAGCCTTGACGCCGCGCCCCATGCCCGGCACCTCTTCAACTTCCATCCAGCTTTCCATATAACGTGCCCGTTCTTCGCCGGAAAGGGTTGCCAGCCAGCGGGCTCGTTCCCCGACATCATCTTTGATGTGCTTTATAGTTGCCCGAATATTACTACCACCGGTCACCGCAGCTCGCTTGGCCATAGCCTCTTTTGTGTCATCGCCGAACGTCAGCTTCATGCGATCAAGCAACTCTTGCACGTTGCTGGTTCGCCTGTTTCTTTGTGATGGCTGCAAGGCATCCAGCAATATATCTTCGCCATTCTCCCCCTGGAGAATAGGGACAGTGTTGTCTATACGATGACGCGGTATTGGCACTTCTTCCTTTACTGGCGCCTCAGCAGTAATCGGGCTTTCCGGGGCTGGGTTGGGCGAAGTAGATGGTTCGGGTTTAATCCAGGGTCTGAAATAACTCGGTTGCGCCTCTGTCTCGATTATTTCAGGGCTTTGTACAGGCGACGCAGCGATTGACGACGGGGCAGTATCAATAACCAGGCCGAGGCTACTGTCATCGCTTGCAGGATCCAGGCTTATTATGGGCGGGGCGCTGATATCAACATACATATCATCAGGTGACTCGTTAATTACCAGGCGAGGAGAAGGTAGTGCCTGCGAATCCGGAATTGGCTTGGGAAGATGCGGCAGACTTGTTTGAGTGGCTTGCTCGGCGACATTCTCGCGTGACATGTCGACAATAGCTTCGGGGCGGTGGTGGTTGGTCTGCGCCGCCGATGCAACAACCTCTTTAGACAACGCCAATAGATCAGGCCGGCGGGCTGTCAGCTGCGCCATGACATTGTTGTGCGCAGCTTCGAAGCCTATGTTCCAGTCGCCGGCAACCGAAATCCATCTATCCATTGACTTCCGTTTTACGCATTGGTCTTCGCAAAAACGTTTATACGAGACTTGCGCCTTCTGCTCGCTCGACAGATTTCGATATCGCATAGCGGCCAGATAAAGACCCTGTCCAGTCAGCGCTTCGGCAATGGGCTTGTGCATGCGCAAGAAGCTCGAATGCAATTCACGGGGCGTCGATTTGCCAACGACCTCCATGACCCGTTTCACATCAAAAACGTCATCGGCCTGTGCCACCGCTTTATCAAAGATAAGTCGATCACTAGAGCTTAACGTCGAGCCTTTACTCTTGGACGCGGTGAGGTTGGGAAACACGATCACTGGAGCGAAACCAGGCAATAGCTCGGGCCGTTTGGCAGCCAGTTGCTCGGCAACTTTATGGTGAGCAGCTGGCAAACCAATATTCCAGACTCTATCGGAGGTAATCCACTTGGCTATAACTGCTCTGGGCACCCCTATGGATCGCGAAAATCCCATAATATTATTCGCGGCAGGATCTTTTGATGACGCGTAATAGAACTGGAGCGCGGCCAAATAGCTTCCCTTACCACTTATTGCGTCCTTTATTGGCCGATGCATATTTAACCATGCTCCCGTATATAGCGCGTTCTCTTTTTTCTCCAGATCTGCTTCTAACGATCGTGAATCAAACACATCCCCCGCGTGAAGTAGCCATTGATCAAAGGTCTTTCGGTTATCTTCTTTTTTGCTGTCGCCTGTCTTATGACGCAGTGACGCTGGCGCTTCTGGCGCCAATTCGTCGGTCAGAAAAACAGGGATTGATTCGTTCAGTTGCGCAGGCGCTGTGGTTACCGTGGTTTGCGCGTTTGCCGCAAGGCCTGCCGTACCGGGAACATCCGGCAGCTTGCCTCTCGCAGTCTTGAAAGCGCGGGCGAGCTCTAGAAAGTTCGCTCTTCGGTTTGACTCGGCGCCTCCCTCAAGCTGCCGTGCATTTTCATCAGCCCTCACCGGCACTGTACCCTGCTCATTAAAGTCGCCCGGCCTGATTTGCGTACGCGCCGTGTCCAAGTCGTTATAGGTAGGTTTGGCGGACATCGTTGTGAGGTCTACATTGCCCGGGTCCGGCGGCATATCAAGGAGCTTACGCAACTCGATATACTGGCTTGCGACAGGTTGCCGCTTTTCATGCCTGGGCTCATGCGAAAGCGCTGGCTCTTTAAATTGAGGTTGGCAATTTCGATGACCGGCACACCATTGGCCGCGCTGCCCACCGACGTGCCGCCGAAGTTGCGGTCCAGCAGAATTTCCGCCGCAGCCCAACCGGGCGTAGTTGCCAACAGCAGAGAAAGTACGATGCGTTTTAACGAAAAGGCGGGAGGAGTCGGCGGCAGGCACGGCGTTCGCTGCTGCCCCGGCTTGCGCTGGGCCGTGGTGATTTCAGCTACGGGTATCAGGAAGCCAAGCGGCTTGCTGAAAATGAGACGAAAGCAGTGCTTGTTCATGGCCGACATCCGGTTGCGGAATGATCGGCCAACAGTAGGAAATCATCGTCAGCAAAACTGTAGGACCGCTCGGACAGGCATCAGAGCGGTCGAAGATAGAGCGCCTCGCAATGCCCTTCATGCGCGCAGAACTTCATCCACCTTACGGTGGAAAAATCCTTACATACGCCCGTGCGGGTATTACCGTAGCCGCTCAAGCATCTGGTAGTACCACATGCCCACCGCCAGCATCTGGTTGCCCACCCAATCGCCAAACGGCAGGCGGATATGGCTGACGCCGGCAAAGGTGTCGAATTTCTCCAGAGAACCGGTCACGGCATTAGCCATGATTTCGCCGACGATATGCGTCGTCGCTACGCCATGGCCGGAGTAGCCCTGCGCATACCAGACGTTTTTCGACAGCTTGCCGAGCTGCGGAATGCGGTTGATGACGATGCCCATCATGCCGCTCCATTGATAGTCGATTTTCACGCCTTTCAAACGCGGGAAGGTGTGTTCGATGGCGGGGCGCAGTTCGCCGGCGATGTCGCGTGAGTCGCGGCCGGAGTAGTTGGCGCCGCCGCCGAACAGCAGGCGTTTGTCGGCAGTCATGCGGTAGTAGTCGAGTACGAAGCGGCAGTCGTAGACCGCCAGGTCTTGCGGGTTGAGTTTGGCGGCCACCTCTTCGCCCAGCGGCTCGGTGACGACGATGCCGCCGGAGGCCGGGAAGATCATGCCGGCCATCTTGCGTTTTTCCAGCTTGTGGTAGGCGTTGCCGGCGAGGATCACCGAGTTGGCGATTACACGACCGTGCTCGGTAACGACCACGGGCACGTCGCCGTGGATGATGTCGACCACTGGCGAGTTCTCGAACACTACGGCGCCCAGGCTCTCAGCGGCGCGCACTTCGCCCAGACACAGGTTCAGCGAGTGCACGTGCATGTTGCGGCGGTTGTGCAGCGCGCCGTGGTAGATGCTGGTTTCCAGCAGGCTGGGCATTTCGGCGGCGCTGACCATACGCACGTCGTCGCCCATTCCCCGGCGCACGGCTTCGTCGTAGTTGGCGCGCAGGCCGTCCATGTGGCTGGGTTTGTAGGCGGCGTGCAGGTGACCGTGTTTGAGGTCGCACTGGATGTTGTATTTCTCGACGCGCTTTTTGATGATTTCGTGGCCGCGCCAGCGCAGGTTCCAGATGAAGTCGTCGACGTCATCGCCTAGCTTGGCGCGCATCTGTTTGCGCATTGCTTCATCGCCCGAGAGGCTGCCGGTCACTTGCCCGCCGTTGCGCCCGGTGGCGCCCCAGCCGATTTTTTTCGCTTCGATAATCGCCACTTTCAGGCCGCGCTCGGCCAGTTCCAACGCTGTGGAAACGCCGGTAAAGCCGCCGCCGATAATGGCCACGTCGACACGCACTTCGCCTTCGAGGCGCGGGTAACTGGTTTCTTCGTTGAGCGTGGCGGTGTAGTAGGAATTGCTGCGTTGCGAGGTCATAAGGTCATCCAGATCTTTCGGCCCTGTCGCGTTCCTGTAGAAGCGAGCTCTCTGGCGAAGCGGTTGATGTGAAGTGCTTCGCCAGAGCGCTGGTTCCTAGGGGATCGGGGTCGGCTCGATGGTAAAAATTAGTCAGGCCTGTTGCAGGTACCAGCGCCAGTCCTGGTCGCCGACTTCCCCCATGAATTGGCGGTATTCGGCATTTTTTACGGCCAGGTACACGCGCAGGAAATCGTCGCCCAGGGCATCCCGGGCCCAGGCGGATTTTTCCAACGCGCGCAGGGTGGTCAGCCAGTCGGTGGGCAGCACGTCGGTGGCTTGGGCGTAGCCGTTACCCTCGATTGGCGCGCCGGGGTCGAGCTGTTCGCGAATGCCGCGATGAATGCCGGCCAGAATCGCCGCCGCCGCCAGGTACGGGTTGGCGTCCGCGCCGCAAATGCGGTGTTCGATATGCCGGCTATTGGCCGGGCCGCCGGGCACACGCAGGCTGACAGTGCGGTTATCAACGCCCCAGGTCGGCGCCAGCGGCGCGTAGCTGTTGGCCTGGAAGCGGCGATAAGAGTTGGCGTTCGGGCAGAAGAACAGCAGCGAGTCGAGCAGCGTCGAGAGCATGCCGGCCACCGCCTGTTTCAGCAGTGGCGTGCCGTCCGGCGCTTCGCTGGCGAACAGATTGTTGCCGTGTTTATCGGCGATGCTCACGTGCATGTGCATGCCGGTGCCGGCGATATGGTCGAAAGGTTTGGCCATAAAGCAGGCCGTCATGCCGTGTTTGTGCGCCACGCCTTTAACCAGGCGTTTGTATCGCACCGCTTCGTCCATGGCTTGCAGGGCGTCGGTGCGGTGTTCCAGGGTGATTTCCACCTGGCCGGGGGCGTATTCGGAAATCGCCGTGCGCGCTGGAATGCCTTGGGCTTTGCAGGCGGCGTACAGGTCGGCGAGAAAGGGTTCGATCTGTTCGAGCTCACGCAAGCCGTACACCTGGGTGCTGTAAGGCCGACCACCATCGGCATCCAGCGCGGGCTGCGGACGGCCCTGGGCGTCGCGTTTCTGGTCGAGCAGATAAAACTCCAGCTCCGCAGCCATGACCGGGTAGTAACCGTCGGCTTGCAGTTCGTTGATCACTTTTTCCAGCAACCGGCGCGGGTCGGCAACCGCTGCCGGCATGCCCTGCTCGCTGTGCATGCTGACTTGCACGGCGGCGGTGGGCATCAGGCGCCATGGCAAGCGCGTCAGGCTGCCGGCCACCGGGTAGGCGCGGCAATCGATATCGCCCACGTCCCAGACCAGCCCGGAGTTTTCCACGTCGTCGCCATTGATGCTCAGGCCCAGAATGGTGCTGGGCAGCGGCCGGCCGGTTTCGTACACGGCCATCAGCTCGTCACGGTGCAACAGCTTGCCGCGTGGCACGCCGTTGTTGTCGATGATGAACAGCTCGAACATCTCGATATCGGGGTTCTGTTGCAGAAAATTCAGGGCTTCTTGCGGATCGGCAAAACTCATGGGCGTTCTCTTGATAAGCGCCCGGCGACTGGGTGCCGGGCAAGCAGCCACGCACAAACGAATCGCCTTTATCTCGGCGTTCGGCTAGGTGATGGCGATGCAGAAACGTGCAAGGGGCACGTAGCGGGCGCAGGCCCGATCAGAGAGAAGCTGCGTCTGGCGGACGGGCATGGCGGCAGTGCCACAAGGCCCAGAATGCCAATTCGATGGGAAGCGAAGTGCTCAAAAGAAAGGCTCTGTAAACAGATGGTTGGAGGGTCACATAAGGGGGATGGAGGGTTAAATTCAAATCTGAGTATGTTTAGGTTGGGGTGGGGTAAACAATTGAGGTATAGGTGGGACGAGTGATTAGGAAGTCAGCGCTGGGCAGGTAACCGGGCCTGATCCGAAATTCTGGATTCCGAATCACACCGGCCCTTACGACAAATCCCCCCGCACCGCCGCCCGCTCTTCCACCAGATCCGCTTCAAACAGATTCTCCAGTTCCGCTCTCGCCTCGCGCGCGGTCTGGTTTACTTTCGCGGCGTCGTTGTAGACCAGGTGCTGTTGGCGCAGGACTTCTTCGTCGTGGCGCTGGAAGCGGCGGATGCGCGCTTCGGCCTGTTCTTTGGTCAGGCCCAGCTGCAGAAGGATCAGACGGCCCATTTCCAGGCTGGAGTGGAAGGTTTCGCGCACGGCGGTGGCTTCCAGGTCGACCAGGTGGTGCACGTGCTGGCGGTTGCGGGCGCGGGCGATGACTTTCAGGTGCGGGTACAACTTGCGCACCAGGCGCGCGGTTTCGATGTTGGTTTCCGGGTCGTCGGTGGCGACGATAAACAGCTCGGCCTTGTCGACATGGGCGGCATGCAGAATTTCCGGGCGCAGCGGGTCGCCGTAGAAGATCGACATGCTGCCCAGACTGCGCTGGTATTCGACGCTTTCTACCGAGGTGTCCAGCGCCACGAAACGCACCCGTTGCGCACGCAGCACACGGGCGACGATCTGGCCCATGCGGCCCATGCCGGCGATTACCACGCGCGGGGCGTCGGCGTCGAACTGGCTGTATTCCTCAGGCGCCTCGCGCTCAGCCACCGGCTGCGGTTTGCACAGTGCGGCGATGGCCAGCAGCAACAGGGGCGTCACCGCCATCGACAGGGTGATGGAAAGCACCACCAACCCCAACAAACGGTCGCTGAACAGGCCGTTCTGGTGGGCCATGTTGAACACCACAAAGGCGAACTCCCCGCCCGCTGCGAGCACCACGGCCAACGACAGCGCGGCGCGGCGGTCCAGCTCGCCCAGCCAGCGGCCAAGGGCGAACAGCAGGGGCAACTTGGCGCAAATCAGAATCGCGGTGAAGCCCAGCACCACCCAGGGTTCGCGCATCATCAGGGCGAAGTCGGCGGTCATGCCCACGCTCATAAAGAACAGGCCGAGCAGCAAGCCTTTGAACGGCTCGATCTGCGCTTCCAGTTCGTGGCGGTATTCGGAGTCGGCCAGCAGCAGGCCGGCGAGAAAGGCGCCGAGCGCCATGGAAATACCCGCCAGTTCCATCAGCCAGGCGGTGCCCAGTACCACCAGCAGCGCGGTGGCGGTGGACACTTCGCGCAGGCCGGTTTTGGCCACTACGCGGAACACCGGGCGCAGCAGGTAACGGCCGCCGACCACGACGATGGCAATGCTTATGATGATTTTCGCCACTTGGCTGAGCTCGTCGCCGGACGAGGTGCCCTGGTGGGCGCTGCCGAGCAGAGGAATAAGTGCAATCAGCGGAATGGCGGCGATGTCTTGAAACAGCAGAATGGCAAAGGCCAGGCGGCCGTGGGGTTTGTTCAGTTCCTTGCGCTCGGCCAGGATCTGCAAGCCGAACGCGGTGGACGACAGCGCCAGGCCCAGGCCGAGCACGATCGCGCTGTTCCAGGCCTGATTGAAGAAGGTGTAGGCGATGCCACCGATTAACAAAGCGCTGCACACCACTTGCGCCATGCCGACACCAAACACCGATTTGCGCATCACCCACAGCCGTCGTGGCGACAGCTCAAGGCCGATGATGAACAGCAGCAACACCACACCGAGTTCGGAAATCTGCGCGACGCTTTTCGGCTCGCCAATCAGCCCAAGCACCGACGGGCCAATCAGTACACCGGCGAGCAGGTAGCCCAGCACCGAGCCCAATTGCAGGCGCTTGGCCAGTGGCACTACCAACACTGCGGCCAGGAGGAACACCACCCCTGACTGCAGAAAACTATCGCCGTGCTCCACGCCTTTGCTCCCATTTGCTGATCGGCCAGTGGCCGGGGCAGGGATTATCGGCAAAAAACACCGCAGGTGCACGGCGACTAATGGCCCCTTGTGTCAGGACGAGGTGTTGAGGCGATAGCCAACACCCGCTTCGGTGCTGATAAAGCGCGGGTTGGCCGGGTCGTCGGCGAGTTTCTGCCGCAGGTGGCCGACCACTACGCGCAGGTAGTGGGTGTCTTCGGTGTGGGTCGGGCCCCAGATGTCTTTAAGCAGTTGCTGCTGGGTGACCACGCGGCCGGCGTGCTGCGCCAGCTGTGCCAGTACCGCGTATTCCTTGCGGGTCAGGCTGATGTCCTGGCCGTTCAGGGTCACGCGGCGGTAGGCGAAGTCGACGGTCAACGGGCCGACGCTGACCGACGCCTGCGGCGCGTCGCCGGCCTGGGCGTGGCGTAACAAGGCGCGAACACGGGCAAGAAATTCCTGAATGCCGAACGGTTTGGTCACGTAGTCATTGGCGCCACTGTCCAGCGCCTTGACCTTCTCGCCCTCGCCGGCGCGCACCGACAGCACCAGCACGGGCACCTGCGACCATTCGCGTACTTCGCTCAGCACCTGCTGGCCGTCCATGTCCGGCAGGCCAAGGTCGAGCACCAGCAAATCCGGCTTGGCCAACGCGGCCTGCGCCAGGCCTTCAGTGCCAGTGGCGGCTTCGATCACTTTGTAGCCCTGGGCGGCGAGGCTGATACGCAGGAATTTGCGAATCTGCGGCTCGTCGTCGATGAGCAGGATGGTGCTGGGGTTGCTGGTCATAAGAGGTCGTTATCGGCAGACGGTTGCGGATGCAGCGGCAAGTGTAGGGTCAAGCTGGCGCCGCGCCCATCCAGACCGTCGCCCACCGTTACGCGACCACCATGGGCGCCAAGCATGCCCTGGCAGATCGCCAGGCCCAAACCGGTGCCCTGCCCGCCCCGGTCGCCACGAGCGGCGGTGTAAAACATATCGAAGATTTTCGCCCGCTCGGCCTCGGGAATGCCGGGGCCCTGATCGCTGACACTGATGCGCAGCTCACCGGCATCGCTGCTGACTGCCACACGCAAGCGTCCGTGAGGCGGCGAGAAGCGCGCAGCGTTTTCCAGCACGTTGATCAGCGCCTGTTCGATCAGCGCCGCGTGCACCCACAGCAGCGGCAGTTCGGCGGGCACTTCCGTTTCCACCTGCAACGGCGCCAGCAGCGGGCGCAGGCGTTGCAGGGCGCTGGCGACGATATCCACCGGCGCCACCCAGTCACGCGCCAGCTTCAGGCTGCCGTGGCCGAGCCGCGTCATGTCCAGCAGGTTTTGAATGTAGCGGTCCAGGCGCTCGGCTTCATCGCGGGTGCTTTCCAGCAGCTCGATGCGATCGCCGTGGGGCAACTGGCCGTCCAGGGTCAGCAAGCTGTCGATGGCGCCGCGCATGGCCGTGAGCGGCGTGCGCAGGTCGTGGGACACCGAGGCCAGCAAGGCGCTGCGCAACTGTTCGGTTTCGCCGTGCAGGCGCGCGGCTTCCAGGTCTTGCGCCAGTTGCGCGCGGGCCAGGGCCTGACCCAGCGGCTGACCAAGGGCGCTGAGCAAACGCCGGCGTTCCATGGCCAGCGGCTGCTGGTCTTTGGGGCTGACGCCGAGCAACAGCAGCGGCCCGTCTTCGCCCGACAACGGCCACCACCACCAGCGTCCGCTGGGCAAGGTGTCGGTGCCCAGGCCGGCGGCCTGATCGTGTTGCCACGCCCATTCGGCCGCCATGCGTTCGGCATCGCTGAGCAGGCGCGACACACCGCCCTCCACTTTCCACATGCCGTCATCGCTGCGCCCGAGCAGGCAGATTTCGACGTCGGTCCAGCTCGCCAATTGCTGACTCGCCGCCAGCACCACGGCCTGGCGGTCGGTGGCGGCGGTGAGCTTGCGCGACAGGTCGAGCAGCGCCGCCGTTTCGCTCTGGGTTTCGCGCAGCGCCCGCAATTGCCGGCGCTGACGTGCGGCGAGGTTGCCGGTCAACGCCGCCATCAGCAGAAAGAACAGCAGCGTCAGCACATCTTCGTGGCGGTGAATGGCCAGGGAGAAATGCGGCGGAATAAACAGAAAGTCATACGCCAGAAACGACAGCACGGCACTCAGCAAAGCCGGGCCGGAACTGGTGCGTACCGCCACCAGCAACACGGCAGCCAGCAGCACCAGAGAAATGTTTGGCAGCGGCAATACCTGCGCCACCGCCCACGCCACCAACGTAGCCACGGCGGTGGCCACCACGGCCAATACGTAATCGCCACGTTGCAGCGGATGACGCGCCCGCTGCGTGCGCGTGCGCGGCACTGCGTCGTTGTCGAGCACGCTGATTTCCAGGCCATCGCCATGGCGCAACAAGCGCTGCGCGACGCCGGCACCGAGCCAGCGCGGACGGCTGCGGCCCACCAGAATCAGACTGGCGCGGCGTTCGGCGGCATGTTGAATCAGGGTTTTCGCCACCTCGCCGGCCCGCAGGCTGACCACTTCGCCGCCCAGGCGCTCGGCCAGTTGCTGCGCAGCCTGCAACCGCGCACGGGCCTGTTCGTCGCGGGCGCCGCCGGTGTCGACGTGCACCAGGCTCCACGGCAAATGCCGGCGCTCGGCCACCCGACAGGCATGGCGAACCAGGCGCTCGGCCTGAGCGTCGGCATCGATGCCAACCAACAACCGGCCGCGCACCGCTGGCGCTTCCTGGCCGAGCTGGCGATAGCCCTGATTGAGGTCGGCATCCACCCGCGCGGCGGCGGTTTGCATGGCCAGTTCGCGCAGCGCGGTGAGGTTGGTCTGGCTGAAAAACGCATCGATGGCGGCGCGCGCCTGCTCGGGCACATACACCTTGCCATCGCGCAGACGCTCCAACAGCTCGCGCGGCGGGAGGTCGATCAACAGCAATTCGTAGGCTTCTTGCAGCACCCAGTCGGGCACGGTTTCGCGTACGTGCACGCCAGTGATGGACTGCACCTGATCGTTCAGACTCTCGATGTGCTGCACGTTGACGGTGGTGTACACGTCGATGCCGGCGGCGAGCAGGTCTTGCACATCCTGCCAGCGCTTCGCGTGGCGGCTGCCGGGGGCGTTGGTGTGGGCGAGTTCGTCGATCAGCACCAGCTTGGGCGGTTTCGCCAGCAGGCCGTCGAGGTCCAGTTCGGTGAGCTGCATGCCTCGGTAATCAAGGCGTTTTAGCGGTTGCTGCGGCAGGCCGACCAGCAGGGCTTCGGTTTCCGCGCGGGAATGGGTTTCCACCACGCCGGCGCGCAGGTCCACGCCCTGCCGCAGCTGGGCCTGGGCGGCCTGCAGCATGGCGTAGGTTTTGCCGACGCCGGGGGCGGCGCCGAGAAATACTTTCAGGCGGCCCCGGCCGTTGGCTGAGTTGACCGCTGCAAGGAGGGCGTCGGCGCGTTCGC
Source organism: Pseudomonas viridiflava (assembly GCF_900573885.1). Lineage (GTDB taxonomy): Bacteria > Pseudomonadota > Gammaproteobacteria > Pseudomonadales > Pseudomonadaceae > Aquipseudomonas. The sequence continues at coordinate 80,854 of NZ_UPSE01000346.1, read as the reverse complement.
TGTTGCTCATGGGGCTCCGTTGGGTGGGTGCTTTGGTTACTGCCGTCATTCGCGCGTAGGCGGTGGTCCGACAATTCGGGATCCAGGACGTTGCTACTTGCTTCGATCCATCCAAAACTCTGGATCCCCGCCTTCGCGGGGATGACGGAGGTTTTTGCATTGACTTGTGTAGGAGTACTTAGCCTTATGCCACTCGCACCGTCATCCTCGCGCACGCGGGGATCCAGAATCTCGCGCCCACCGCTCCATCCGAAAGCCTGGATCCCGAATTGTCGGACCACCGCGTTCGCGAGGATGACGGAGAACGTATGAAAAACCTCCGTCATTCCAGCGCACCCTAACGTCTATTCCCCCTGCCCAGCCAGCGCCCTATTCAACGCCAGCACATTCACCACCGCCGGCCCAATCAGTGGCCGGCTAACGTTCTGCTCAATCAACCGTTCCAGCGCCTTGCCATCGACGTTACGCGCCGTCGCAATCCGCGCGATCTGGTATTGCGCGGCCGCCACCGGCAGGTCCGGGTCCAGGCCGCTGGCGGAGGTGGTGACCAGCGCCATGGGCACGGCGCCCTGCCCGACCACGGCGAGTTTCTCGCTGTCGCCGGTTATGCGTTCGCGCAGCGCCGGGTTGCTGGGGGCCAGGTTGCTGGCGCCACTGGAAACGGTGGCAAAGCTACCGGCTGAGGGGCGCGATTGGAACCACTGCGCGCCTTCGAATGGCTGGGCGATCAGGCTGGAGCCGCGCAGGCGGCCCTGGCTGTCGTGGATCAGGCTGCCGTTGGCCTGGTCGGCAAAGGCCAGGTGGGCAACGCCGGTCACTGCCAGCGGGTAGGCCACGCCGGTGAGTACGGTCAACAAGGCAAGCAGACTTACCGCAGGACGCACATAGCTGTTCATTTTCGTTTCTCCAGAACCTGGCTTCACGCCAGGCCAATGCCGGTCAGTAACAGGTCGATCAACTTGATGCCCACGAACGGCGCCACCAGCCCGCCCACGCCGTAGATCAGCAGGTTGCGGCGCAGCAGGCTGGCCGCGTCCACGGCTTCCACCCGCACCCCGCGCAGGGCCAGCGGCACCAGGGCGATGATGATCAGGGCGTTGAAGACGATGGCCGAGAGAATCGCGCTCTGCGGGCTTTGCAGGTGCATCACGTTAAGCACGCCCAGTTGCGGGTAAATGCTGGTGAACAGCGCCGGCAGAATCGCGAAGTACTTGGCCACGTCGTTGGCGATGGAAAAGGTGGTCAGCGCGCCACGGGTCACGAGCAGTTCCTTGCCCACTTGCACCACGTCGAGCAGCTTGGTCGGGTCGGAGTCGAGGTCCACCAGGTTGGCGGCTTCGCGGGCGGCCTGGGTGCCGTCGTTCATGGCCATGCCGACGTCGGCCTGGGCCAGCGCCGGGGCGTCGTTGGCGCCGTCGCCGCACATGGCGACCATCTTGCCGTCGGCCTGCTCGGCACGAATGCGCGCCAGCTTTTTCTCGGGGGTGGCTTCGGCAATCACGTCGTCCACGCCCGCTTCGGCGGCGATGGCGGCGGCGGTCAATGGGTTGTCGCCGGTCACCATCACGGTGCGAATACCCAGCTGACGCAGCTCGGCAAAACGCTCGCGAATGCCAGGTTTCACCACGTCCTTCAGGTGGATGGCGCCGAGCAATTTGCCGTCGGCACACACCAGCAATGGCGTGCCGCCGCTCTGGGCGATTTTGTCGATCTCGCGGGACAGCACGGCCGGCATCTCGCTGCGCGGCATGCCGATAAAGGCCAGCAACGCATCGACTGCGCCTTTGCGGTAGATATGCCCTTCGAAGTCGACGCCCGACAAGCGTGTTTCGGCGCTGAACGGCACGGCGTGCACCGCCTCGCGCACCGGCTCGTTCATCGGGTGCAGACCCCGCAGGTATTCGACAATAGATTTGCCTTCCGGCGTGTCATCGGCCAACGAGGCCAACAGCGCCCCTTCGGCCAGGGCTTTGCCGGTGACGCCAGGCGCGGCGTACAGCGCGCTGCAACGGCGATTGCCAAAGGTGATGGTGCCGGTTTTATCCAGCAGCAGCACATGCACGTCACCGGCTGCTTCCACGGCACGACCGGATTTGGCGATCACGTTCAAACGCACCAGACGGTCCATGCCGGCAATGCCGATAGCCGACAGCAACCCGCCGATGGTGGTGGGAATCAGCGTCACCAGCAGCGCCACCAGAAACACCAGCGGCAAGGCGCCACCGGAATAAATGGCGAACGGCTGCAAGGTGACCACCACCAGCAGGAAGATCAGCGTGAGGCCGATCAGCAAGATATCCAGCGCCACTTCGTTGGGGGTTTTCTGCCGCTTGGCGCCTTCGACCAGGGCGATCATGCGGTCCAGCGTGGACTCGCCGGGGTTGACGCTGATACGCACCAGCAGCCAGTCGGAAACCACGCGGGTATTGCCGGTGACGGCCGAGCGGTCGCCGCCGGATTCACGGATGACGGGCGCCGACTCGCCGGTAATCGCCGCCTCGTTCACGGCCGCGATGCCTTCGATGACCTCGCCGTCGCCGGGAATCAGCTCGCCGGCTTCAACCCGCACCACTTCGCCTTTGCGCAGCGAGGCAGCCGGTACGGTTTCGTAGGTGCCGTTTTGTAGCCGGCGACGTGCCGACAAGCCCTGGGTGCCGGCCCGTAGGCTGTCGGCGCGGGCTTTGCCACGGCCTTCGGCCAATGCTTCGGCGAAGTTGGCGAACAGCACGGTAAACCACAGCCATACGGCGATTTGCACCGCAATAAAGGTCGGCACCGGCTGGCCCGGCAAGGCGCACAACACGGTGGTGAAAATGGCGGTGAGTTCCACCACCAGCATCACCGGCGAGCGCACCAGTTGGCGCGGGTCGAGCTTGACGAAGGCTTGCACCATCGCCGCCTGCCACTGCTTGCGCGGCGTGGCCGGTGCGCTCGGTACTTGCAAGGGTTGAGTCTTGGCGTTCATGGCGATTCCTGATTAATGACCGAGCAGGCTGAGGTGTTCGGCAACCGGCCCCAGGGCCAGTACCGGCAGGAAGGTCAAACCACCCACCAGCAAAATGGTGATGATCAGCAGGCTGACAAACAGCGGGCCGTGGGTCGGGAAGCTGTTCTGCCCCACCGGCACCCGGCGCTTGGCGGCCAGGCTGCCGGCAATGGCCAGTACGGGCAGGATGTAGCCGAAGCGACCGAGCAACATGGCCAGACCGAGCATCAGGTTGTGGAACGGCGTGTTCGAACTGAAGCCGCCAAAGGCCGAGCCGTTGTTGGCGGTGCCAGAGGTGTAGTTGTAAAGAATCTGGCTCAGGCCATGGGCGCCGGGGTTGCTCACCGAGGCGTTAGCAAACGGCAGCACGGCGGTCAGCGCGCCCAGCACCAGCACGCCCAGCGGCATTACCAGCAGGGTCAGCACCAGCAGGCGCACTTCACGGGCTTCGAGTTTCTTGCCAAGGTATTCCGGCGTGCGGCCGACCATCAGGCCGCAGAGGAACACGGCAATCAGCACGAACAGCAACATGCCATAGAGCCCGGCACCGACGCCGCCGAAAATCACCTCGCCAACCATCATGTTGAACATCGGCACCATGCCGCCCAAGGCGCTGAAGCTGTCGTGCATGGCGTTCACCGAGCCGCTGGACGCCGCCGTGGTGGCCACCGCCCACAGTGCCGAAGCGCCAATGCCGAAGCGGCTTTCCTTGCCTTCCAGCGAGCCGCTCTGCTCGATGTTCAGGCCGGCCAGCGCCGGGTTCGGTTGCAGCTCGCTGTACAGCGTCACGCCCACACCGAGCACCAGAAGAATCAGCATGCAGGCGAGAATCGCACGGCTCTGGCGCAGGTCTTTGACGTAGTGGCCGAAGGTGAATACCAGTGCGGCTGGAATCAGCAGAATGGAGGCCATCTCGAACAAGTTGCTCCACACCGTCGGGTTCTCGAACGGGTGCGCCGAGTTCACGCCAAAGAAGCCGCCGCCGTTGGTGCCCAGTTGCTTGATAGCAATCTGGCTGGCAGCCGGGCCAAATGGCAGGCTTTGTTCAGCGCCTTGCAGGGTGGTGGCGTCCAGGTAATGGCTGAACGTTTGCGGCACGCCCTGCCAGACCAGAAACACGGCCAGGGCAATGCACAGCGGCAGCAAGACGTAGAGCGTGCCGCGGGTAAGGTCGACCCAGAAGTTGCCCAGCGTCTGACTGGAACCGCGAGAGATGCCACGGCATAACGCCACCAGCACAGCCAGGCCGGTGGCGGCGCTGACAAAGTTCTGAACGCCAAGGCCGACCATCTGACTGAAATAACTCAGGCTGGCTTCGCCGCTGTAGGCCTGCCAGTTGGTGTTGGTGACAAAGCTCACCGCCGTGTTGAACGCCAGCGTCCACTCCAGACCCGGCATATGTTGCGGGTTTAACGGCAGCACGCCTTGCAGCATCAAGATGGCGAACAACAGCAGCAAGCCGGCCAGGTTGAAGGCCAGCAGCGAGAGGGCGTAGCCCCTCCAGTCCTGCTCCTGCCTGGCATCAACGCCGGCAACGCGATAACTGAACCGCTCCACCGGCTGCAACGCCGGGCTAAGCCAGGTCCGTTCGCCCTCCATCACCCGATAGAAAAAGCGCCCCAGCCACGGCGCGGGCAACAGCACCAGGGTGAAAAACGCCACCAGCAATAAAACGACATGACTGTCCATTGCCGGCTCCTCAGCTACGCCCGGCGCGCAACAGCGCAACCAGCAGGTAAATGAACAGTCCGCTGGCCAACAGCAGGGACAACCCGTCCAGAAGATGCATGGATATTTCTCCGTCATACGGCGACTGCCGCTTGCGGGAGATTGTCGGGACGGGGGGCGTAAAGGGGCGAGATGTGAAGCGAGGCCTGGGCGTAAAGAACGCGTAAAAAACGCGACGGCTCTGCACCCCTCGCCCGCCTGCGGGAGAGGGGCCGGGGGTGAGGGCAAAACAAACGCGACGGCTCTGCTCCCCTCGCCCGCCCGCGGGAGAGGGGCCGGTGGGGAGGGAAACAAACTCAACCGCTTTGCTCATCTCTCCCGCCTGCGGGAGAGAGGCCGGGAGAGAGGGAAACAAACGCAACCGCCCCCCTCTCCCCAACCCTCTCCCCGAGGGGCGAGGGAGCTTGATCGGAGACGTTTTCGGATTGTGGATTACCCGGCTACGCTTTGGGTTTTGTTTCGCGCCTAACGTAGATTCCGCGCTCTAACTCCGTCATTCCCGCGTAGGTGGCGGTCCGACGATTCGGAATCCAGAATTTCAAGCCTTACGCGCATCTCAACCAAACACCCGTCATCCTCGCGCACGCGGGGATCCAGAATCTTGAGCCGTATGCATATGGCACTGACGGCGGTATTCATTACCGCGTGCGCTGAACGTTAGCTTTCGCGCCTTACGCGCGACTCACTTTTTAGCAGTCGCCCTAAAAAGTAAGCAAAAACGGCTTGCCCCTACCTTGGGTCTCCGCTCCGCTCCGACTTCCCTCCCTCCGTCGCCGCTCCGGGGGCCGTCACAACGGGCCATCCATGGCCCGATGTTCCTTTCGCGGCTCCCGGCCGCTCAACCCCCTACGCGTCGACTCCACTCGGCCTGCGATGAATGGGGCGGGTAGATCACAAGCGGTGGGTCAAAAGCCAGGTCAAAAGCCAGGTCAAAAGCTGCAGAACTACATCAAAAACTCGCGGCTGAAGCCGCTCCCACAGTTTTACGTGGCTACTGTAGGAGCGGCTTCAGCCGCGATGCTTTTGATCTACATCGCCTCAAACCGCGCCATCAAATCCATCACCCGCTCGGCCTTCTCTTCCACGACGGCCTGGCTGTCCAGCCCTTCTATGTACGCGGCCAACTCGGCCACGCTGTTGCATTCGAACATGGCCCGTAGCGGCACGTTGCGTTGCAGTACGGCTTGTACCCGCGAGGCGATTTGTGTGGCGAGCAGGGAGTGGCCGCCCAGTTCGAAGAAGTTGTCGTGCACGCCTACTCGCTCGACCTTCAGCACCTGTGCCCAGATGTCGGCCAGTTGCCTTTCAAGTTCGGTCCGCGGTGCGAGGTACTGTTGGCTGGGTGAAAGGCCGAGTTCCAGCGCCGGCAAGGCGTTGCGGTCGAGTTTGCCGTTGGCGTTGAGCGGCAGGCGGTCCAGCAGTTGCCAGTGCAGCGGCACCATGTAGTCCGGCAGGTCGGCGCGTAGGCGCTGTTTGATCGGGTCGAACCACGCAGTGGGTTCAAGCACGGGCGCGACCGGCACGAGGTAGCCGACCAGGTATTTGCCGCTCGGGCCTTCCTGTACGGCCACAGCCGCATCGCGCACCTCGGCCTGTTCATGCAGCCGCGCTTCGATTTCGCCAAGTTCGATACGGAAGCCGCGAATTTTCACTTGATGGTCGATACGCCCGACATATTCCAGCACGCCATCCGCCCGACGCCGGGCCAGATCGCCGCTGCGGTACAGGCGTTCGCCGTCGGCAAAGGGGTTGGGCACGAAGGCCTGGGCGGTGCGTTGCGGGTCGCCGACGTAGCCGCGTCCGACGCCCGTGCCGGCGATGCACAGTTCGCCTACGGCACCCAGCGGCACCAGCTGCAGTGCGCCGTCGAGCAGGTACAGGCGGTTGTTGTCGGTGGGGCTGCCGATGGGCAGGTAGGTGCTTTGGGTGGAGGCCATGTCTACGCGGAAAAACGCGACGTCGTCCGAACACTCGGCCGGCCCGTAGGCGTTTACCAGGCCGACGTGGGGGTAGCGTTGCAGCCACTGGCGCGCCAGTTCCGGTGGCATCGCTTCGCCGGTGGGCAGCATCCAGCGCAGGTTCTCGAGCGGCTGGGCGATGTGTTCGGCAAGCATGCCCTGGATCAATGACGGCACGCTTTCCAGTACGCTGATGCGTTGCTCGGCGACATGCGCGAGCAGCGCTTGCGGGTCATGCGCGATGGTGTTTGGCACGATGGCCACCCGCCCGCCAAACAGCGGCGCGGCGAGAAATTGCCAGACGGAAATGTCGAAGCTCTGCGAGGCGGTTTGCGCGATCACATCGTCGCTGCCGAGGTTCAGGTACGGCACTTTGCTCAGTTGGTTGTTGAGCATGCCGGCCTGCTCGACCATCACGCCTTTGGGCAAACCGGTGGAGCCCGAGGTGTAGATCACGTAGGCCAGGTTGTTCGGCGCGCTGTAGACGCCAGGGTTGTCGAGCGGCCACTGGCCTTCTTGCACGTCTTCCCACACCAGCAGACGCGGACGGCTGCCGCAGCCGAGTTCTTCGAGCAGGGTCATCGCCTGCTCGCGGCACGCGCGGGTGCACACCAGTACCGGCGTGCGGCTCAGTTCGATGATGCGTGTGAGCCGTTGCACGGGGTGGCTCGGGTCCAGCGGCAGGTAGCCGGCGCCGGCTTTGAAGCTACCGACGATCATGCCCAGCAGTTCCAGGCTGCGCTCGGCCAGCAGCGCTACCGGCTGGTCGAGGCGCACGCCGGCAGCGGTCAAGGCATGGCCCAGACGGTTGGCGCGCCCGTTCAATTGTTCATAGGTCCAGTGCTGGTCCAGGCAACTGGCGACCGTGCGGTGCGGCGTGGCAGCCACCTGCGTTTCGAACAGCCGTGCGTAGCCCTGCTCCAGCGGATAGGCGCGCTCGCTGTGGTTGCACTCGACGGTCAGCAGGCGGCGTTCGCTCTCGCCTACCAAAGGCAGCGCGGCCATGTCGCCGTGGAAATGTTCGGCCAGGGCCAGCAGCAGCCGTTTGAATTCGCTGAGCATGCGTTCGATGGTCGCCGCGTCGAAGTAGCGCTGATCGTATGAAAGATGCAGGCCCAAATCGTCGCCCGGGTAACACACCACGGTGAGCGGGAAGTTGGTGTGGGTACGGCCCGAATCGGAGGTGGCGTTCAGGCTCTGCGCCTGGTCAAGCACGGTGGTTTCCACCGGGGCGTTTTCGAATACGAACAGGCTGTCGAACAGCGGCTGGCCTTTGGGCAGTTCGCTGCATTCTTGAATCGCCACCAGCGGCAGGTACTCGTGTTCGCGCAGCTCCATGTTGCTGGCGAACAAGCCGTGCAGCCAGTCACGCACGCTGAGCTGTTCGCCAGCGGCCGGCAGTTTCACCCGCAAGGCCACACTGTTGATAAACAGGCCAACGGTGCGCTGCATGGCCGGCATGCCGACGGGGCGACCCGCCACCGTCACGCCAAACAGCACGTCACGCTCGCCGCTGTAGCGGCGCAGCACCAGCGCCCAGGCGGCTTGGGCGAAGGTGTTGACGGTGAGCTGATGCCGCTGCGCCCACTCGCGCAGGCGCGCGCCTTCACTCGGTTGTAAACGGGTGTAGCAGTCGCCAACGACCATGCCGCCGCTGTCGCCGCTGTGGTCGTGGACGATGGGCCGGTCGCTGGGAATATGGGTGCGGCGCTCGAACCCGGCCAGGTTGCTTTGCCACCACTGCCGCGCCTGATTGAGATCCTGGCGTTGCAGCCAGCTGATGTAGTCGCGATAACGCGGCGCGTCGGGCAATTGCGGTGCGCGCTGTTCGCCCAGGGCGCTGTAGATTTCGAAGAAGTCACTCATCAGCAGGCCCCGGCACCAGGCGTCGATGAGAATGTGGTGGTTGCTCATCATGAACCAGTAGCGCTGCTCCTCCAGCTTGATCAACCGCAGGTGGAAAGGCGGACGGTTGAGCAAGTCGAAGCCCGCTTCGCGCTCGCGTTTGTGCAGGGCTTGCAGGCGCGCTTCATGCTCGTGTTCGGGCAAGGCGCTCCAGTCGAGCATCTCCAGGTCGGCGGCGCCGGGCTTGTGAATGATCTGCAGCATGGCCTCGCCGGCATTCCAGGCGAACGACGCGCGCAGCGCTTCATGGCGTGCGACCACGGCCTGCCAGGCACGGGCGAAGCGCTCGGGGTCCAGCGTGCTGTTGATGCGGTAGCGGTCCTGCATGTAATAGATGCCGGTGCCCGGTTCCAGCAGCGTGTGCAACAGCAGGCCTTCCTGCATGGGCGTGAGCGGGTAAAGGTCGTCGATGTCTGTGACCGGCACGGGCAGATTGTCGAGTTGGTGTTGGCTCAGGTGCGCAAGCGGGAAGTCGGACGGCGTAAAGCCACCGTTGCCGGCGTGCAGGCAATGGTCGATGACGCCGTGCAGCTCGACGATCAGCGCCTCGGCCAACTCCTGAACCGCGCGGGGGTCGTAGCGTTCGCGGCTGAAGGTCCAGCGCAGTTGCAGCTCACCGTTGTGCACCTGGCCGTCGATGCTCAGCTCGTTGGCCAAGGGCGCCAGCGCGCTGTGGAGGGCGCCGGGGCTGTCTGGCAGCAAGGTAAACAGGCCATCGGCGCCGGCATCGAGTTGGCCAAGGTAGTTGAAGGTCACCTTGGCTTCGGGCAATTCGCTAATGGCGGCGCGGCTGACGGGGTCGGCGAGGTAGCGCAATACGCCATAACCCAGGCCTTTGTGCGGCACGCTGCGCAGATGTTCCTTGGTGGCTTTGATGGCGGCGGCGAGGTCGGCGTGATGGCCGATGCGCACGGGATAAGCGCTGGTAAACCAGCCGACGCTGCGGGTCAGGTCGAGGTCGTCGAACAGCGCTTCGCGGCCGTGGCCTTCGAGTTGAATCAGCGCCGAGGCCTGCCTGGTCCACTGGCACAGCACGCGGCTGAGCGCGGTCAGCAGCAGGTCGTTGACCTGGGTGCGATAGGCCGCGGGCGCCTGCGTCAGCAGTTGGCCCGTGCGTTGGGCGCTCAGGCGCACGGTGAAGGTTTCGGCATCGCGTTCAAGGTTGCTGCCCGCGCGGCGAACGCCTGGCAAATCAGCGCCCTGCCCGCCCAGTTGCCGCTGCCACCAACCGAGTTCTTCGCGCAGCGATTCACTGCTGGCATACACGTTAAGACGCGCAGCCCATTCGCCCATGGCGCTGGTTTTCGCCGGCAGATGCACATCGGTTTTGCCGGCAAGCAGCTGTTGGTAAACCGATTGCAGATCGTCAAGCAGCACGCGCCACGACACGCCATCGACCACCGCGTGATGAATCGTCAGCAGCAGCTGTTGCCCGTCCACCAGCACGGCGCGCAGCAGCGGGCCGCGCTCAAGGTCGAGGCTGCGCTGGGCTTGTTCGAACAGCGCCAACGCTTGCTCGGCGTTGGTCTGCCAGAGGAGTACTTCGTTAGCGGCCTGCTCGCGATAAAACGCACGCCATTGGCCATCGGCGTTGGTGAAACGCAGGCGCAAGGCGTCGTGCTGCTGCACCACACGCTGCACGCTGCGCTGCATCAGGTCGGCATCCAGAGGCTGCTGCGCGTGCAGCACCAGCGCCTGGTTCCAATGGTTGCGCGCGGCCATGTCGCGACCGAAGAACCAGTGCTGAATCGGCGTGAGCGCAGCCTCGCCAGTCAACGGGCCCTGCTCGCTGAGCACCTGCTGCTGATAGGTGGCCACACCGGCGAGCGCCTGCACGGTCTGGTGCTGGAACAGGTCGCGCGGACTGAAGTGAATGCCTTGCTGCCGTGCGCGGCTGACTACTTGAATCGACAGAATCGAGTCGCCGCCCAGTTCGAAAAAGTTATCCGCCAGGCCCACTTGCTGCACGTTAAGCACGTCGCGCCAGATCGCTGCCAAACGCTGTTCCATGTCGCTGCGTGGGGCTACGAACTGCTGACGGTTTTGCGCCAGGTCTGGCGCCGGCAAGGCGCGGCGTTCGACTTTGCCATTGGCAGTCAGCGGCAGGCTCGGCAGCAGCACGGTGAAGGTCGGCAGCATGTGGTCCGGCAGTTGCGCCAGCAGGTGAGCTTTCAGGCTGTCGCGCAGGGCTTGCTGTTGCTCGCTGTTGGCATCGGCCAGTGCAGTGCCGATATAGGCGACCAGCTGTTTGCCGCTGGGGCCATCCAGCGCCAGCACCACGCACTCGTTGACGTCGCGGTGTTCAAGCAGCCGCGCTTCGATCTCGCCCAGTTCGATGCGAAAGCCGCGCACCTTCACTTGCTGGTCGATACGGCCCACGTATTCCAGTTGCCCATCGGCGCGTTGCCGCACCAGGTCACCCGTGCGGTACAAGCGCCCGCCTGCGCCACTGTTGGCAAACGGGTTGGGCACAAACCGCTCGGCAGTCAGCGCCGGCCGGGCGTGGTAACCACGGGCCAAACCGGCGCCACCAACGTACAGCTCGCCGGTGGAACCGGGCGGCACCAGCGCCAGATCCGCGTCCAGCACATAGGCGGTGCGCGCGCCGACCACCCGGCCGATGGCCACGCTGCTGGCGCCTTCAGCCAGGTGTTCCGGCGCCAGGCTGGCGAGCGGCATCACCACCGTTTCCGTCGGCCCGTAGGCGTTGAACAATTGTGCGGGCGCAAAACCTGCGCGGATGCGGTGCAGGTGCTCGCCGGTCAGTGCTTCGCCGCCGGTGATGCACAGGCGCACCGGCAACTGTTCCTGACGGCTGGCGAGCCACTGCGCCAGCTGGCTGCCGTAGCTGGGCGTGAAGCCGAGGATGGTGACGCGGTGCTGGCGGATCAGCGTGCAGATTTCCTCCGCGCCCCACTGGCCCTGCGCCCGCAGCACCACTTCGGCGCCGCACAGCAGTGGCGTTAGCAGGCGCTCGCTGGCGGCGTCGAAGTTGATGGAATACACGTGCAGCTCGCAGTCGTCGCTGCGCATACCGAAGTGGGCAATCACCGCGCGGCAGTGCATGGCGATTTCACCGTGACTGACGGCCACGCCCTTGGGCTTGCCGGTGGAGCCGGAGGTGTAGATCAGATACGCCTGATGCAGCGGCGAGCTGAGGTCGGCCGGCGCCTGGCTGGGGAAATGGCCGAGGTTGAGTTCATCCAGGCAACCGAGCCCCACATCGCCCGGCAAGTCGCCCAGCGTGGCGAGCCAGTCGGCGTGACCGAGCAGCAGCGCAATGCCGCTGTCTTCGACCATGTAATGCAGGCGCTCCGGCGGGTATTCCGGGTCCAGCGGCACATAGGCGCCGCCGGCTTTGAGAATGGCCAGCAGACCAACGACCAGATCGGTGGAACGCGGCAAGGCCAGGCCCACGCGCACCTCCGGGCCGACGCCGTTGGCGCGCAGCCAGTGGGCCAGGCGGTTGGCCTGGGCGTCGAGTTCGGCGTAGGTCAGGGTGTGTTCGCCCACGCTCAGCGCCCGCGCGTTAGGCGTGGCGGTGGCCTGCGCGGCAAACAGTTGATGCACGGTCGCGTCCAGCGCGTGTTCGCCCGGCTCCTCACCGAGGTTGTCTAGCAGCGCATGCTGTTCGGCCGCCGACAGCAGCGGCAATTCGGCGAGCCGTTGCTGGGGTTGAACGAGCATGGCCTGCAACAGATTGAGCAGATGCTCGGCCATGCGCGCGATGCGCACTTCGTCGAACAAATCGCAGCTGTAGGTAAAGCAGCAGCCCAGGCGATGGTCGAGGTCGGTGACTTCCAGGTTGAGGTCGAACTTGGTCGCCCGCGCATCGTTGGCCAGGTATTCCACCGTCATGCCGGCCAGCGTGCGGGTTTGCTGGAATTCCCAGCGCTGCACGTTGCACATCACTTGGAACAGCGGGTTATAGGCGGCGCTGCGAGGCGGTTGCAGGGCGTCGACCAAGTGATCGAACGGCAAGTCTTGGTGCGACTGGCCGTCGATCACGGTGTGCCGCACGTGCTCCAGCAATTGCATGACGCTGAGTTGCCCATCGACCTGACAACGCAGCACCTGCGTATTGAGAAACGCGCCAATCAGCCCCTCACTTTCCGGACGAATGCGGTTGGCCACCGGCGCGCCAATGCGCAGGTCGGTTTGCCCGCTGTAGCGGTGCAGCAATGCGGCCAGAGCGGCGGTCATGGTCATAAACAGCGTCAGGCCATGGGCGGCATTGAAGGCGCGCAAGCGTTCGGCCAATGCGGGGGCGAAGTCGAAGCGGTACAACTCGCCGCGATGACTTTGCCGCGCCGGTCGCGGGCGGTCGCTGGGCAATTCGAGCACGGGGTGTTCGTGGCCCAGCTGAGCTTTCCAATAGCTGAGCTGACGGTCCCGCTCGCCGCCTTCCATCCATTGCCGTTGCCACTGGCTGTAGTCGAGGTACTGCACCGGCAGCGGCGCCAGTGGCGACTCGCTGCCCTGCACAAACGCCTCGTACAAGGCCGCCAGCTCACGGGCAAAAATGTCCATGGCCCAGCCTTCGGTGGCGATGTGGTGCAGCGTCAGCGCCAGGTAATGCTCGTGCGCGGCGCACTTGATCAGCGTGGCGCGCAGCAGCGGCCCGGTTTCCAGATTGAAGGGCTGATGCGCGTCGGTGTCGGCAAACTGCTGCAAGCGCTGTGTGCGCTCGGCGGCGCCCAGCGGGGAGAAATCCTGCCAACCCAGGCGCAGGTTGGACTGCGGCGAAACCTGCTGATGAGCAATGCCGTCGCTGCTCGGAAAGGTGGTGCGCAGGGTTTCGTGGCGTTCGATCAGCGCCTGCAAGGCCGCCTCGAAACAGTCGACGTCCAACGCCCCACTAAACCTGGCCAGGCCGCCGACGTTGTAGGCCGGGCTGTCCGGTTCCAGCTGCCAGAGGAACCACATGCGCTGCTGGGAATAGGACAGCGGCTGCGGCTGAGCGCGGTCGACGATGGCGATGGCCTGCTGGCTGTTGCGCTGCCCGCTGGCCTGAATGGCGGCCACCTGTGCGCTGAAACTTTCAAGCGTGCTGGCTTCAAACAAGGCACGCAGCGGCAGCTCGACGTCGCAGGCCTGGCGCACGCGGGAAACGATTTGCGTGGCCACCAGCGAATGTCCGCCCAGCTCGAAAAAATCATCGGCAAGGCCAACCTGCTCAAGCCCCAGCACCTCGCGCCAGATGGCGGCGATCTGCACCTGCAATGGCGTGCTCGGTTCGATGTGCTCGCGTTGCTGCCATACCGGTTCGGGCAGCGCCTTGCGGTCGAGTTTGCCCGCCGGGCTCAGGGGCATTTTTGCCAGACGCAGCAAGTGCGCCGGCACCATATAGTCCGGCAATTGCGCGGCCAACGCGGAAAGCAATCGCGCGCTCTGTTCGGTCTCGTTTTCAGCGGCAGTGCCGGTGTAATAGCCAACCAGTTGCGCGCCGGCATGGCCTTCGCGAACCATCACCACGGCCTGCCCGACGCCAGCCTCGGCCAGCAGCCGCGCCTGAATCTCTTCCGGCTCGATGCGAAAACCGCGCAGCTTCACTTGCTGATCAAGCCGGCCCAGATATTCCAGCGCGCCATCGACGCCCCAGCGCGCCCGGTCGCCGGTGCGGTACAAGCGCGCGCCGGGCTCGCCCAGCGGATCGGCGACAAAGCGCTCGGCCGTCAGCCCCGGGCGCCCGAGGTAGCCGCGGGCCAGGCCGGCGCCACCGATGCACAGCTCGCCGGCAACGCCGAGCGGCACCGGTTGCAGGTCGGTATCCAGCACATGGCAATTCACATTGCCCAACGGCCGGCCGATGGGCGAGCGCTCGCCGTCGCCGGTCTGGCAGTGCCAATGGGTGACGTTGATGGCGGTTTCGGTCGGGCCGTAGCGGTTGTGCAACGCCACCTGTGGCAACGCGGCCAAGACGCGGTCACGCAAGGCAGCGGGCAAGGCTTCGCCACCGCTGAACAGTCGGCGCAGGCGGGTGCACTGCGCCACATCGGGCTCCTGCACAAACAGCTGCAACAGTGGCGGCACGAAGTGCACGGTGGTGACGCCAAAGTCGCGCGCCAGCTGCACCAGGCGCTGCGGATCGCGGTGCTCGCCCGGCGCGGCCAACAGCAAGCGCGCGCCAGTAATCAACGGCCAGAAGCATTCCCACACCGATACATCGAAACTCACCGGCGCCTTTTGCATCAGCACATCGCTGGCATCCAGCGCGTAGGTGCGTTGCATCCAGCTCAGGCGCTCGGCCAGCGCTGCGTGCGTAACGCCGACGCCCTTGGGTTGGCCGGTGGAACCGGAGGTGTAAATCACATAGGCCAGGTTGTCACCGCGCACGCCCGACACCGGCGCGGCGCAGGGTTCGCTGCCCGCTTCCAACGCGTCCAGCTCCAGCACCTGAATGCCGCTGGGCACGGCCAGGGTGTCGGCCACATGGCGTTGAGTCAGCAGCAGCGTGGCGCCGCTGTCCTCCAGCATGAAGGCCAAGCGTTCACCGGGATAATCGGCATCCAGGGGCACATAGGCGCCGCCGGCCTTGATGATGGCCAGCAAGCCGATCAGCAACTGCGGCGAGCGCTCGGCAGCAATGGCGACGCGCACATCCGGGCCAACGCCAAGGCCCTGCAACCTGTGCGCCAAGCGGTTGGCCTGGGCGTGCAGGTCGGCGTAACTCAGGCTGCCGTTTTGCCAGAGCAGCGCGGTGTTTTCGGCGCTGTAGTGTTCCAGCCATTCGGGCAGCAACTGCTGCGCGGCGGGCATGGGCGCACGGCTCCATTCGGCAAGTTGCTGTTCTTCGGCCTCGCTCAATATCTGCAACGCGCCGAGGGTGATGTCTGGCTGCTCCGCCACCTGCTGCAACAGGCTGACCATACGCTCGGCTAGGCGCTCGATGCTGGCGGCGTTGAACAATTCGTCGGCATAGTCGAATGCCAACGTCAGGCGCCCACGGGCGTCTTCTTCGCTGTGCAGTTGCAAGTCGTACTTGGCTTCACGGCTGTGCCACGGCAGCTCCTGCGCCAGCAGACCGGGCAGGCGACGCAGGCTGCCGAGGTCGCGCTGCTGGTGGTTGAACATCACTTGAAACGGCGTTTCGCCACCGAGGGCGTGCACCACCTTGTCGAACGGCACGTCTTGATTGGCTTGTGCTTCCAGCGTCACGGCGCGGGCTGCTGCAAGTACGTCGGTGAAGCGCTGGCGCGAATCAAGCTGACCGCGCAGCACCAGTGTGTTGATAAAAAAGCCGAGCAAACCCTGGGTTTCCAGGCGCTGACGGTTGGCGCCGGGCACGCCGATGCGCAGCTCGGTTTGCCCGGTATGGCGCAGCAGCAGGCTTTGGAAACTGGCGAGCAGCAGCATAAACAGCGTGGCCTGCTGGCCGTTGGCGACCTCGCGCAGGCGCTGACTGAGGCTGTCGTTCAACGTCCAGCTATAACGTGCCGCGTTGTGGCGACGTTGGGCGCTGCGTGGCTGGTCTAGCGGCAATTGCAGGGCCGGCGCCTCATCGGCCAGGTGCGCAGTCCAATAGTCGAGCTGGCGCTGCCCTTTCCCGTCCGCCAGCCATTGACGCTGCCAACTGGCGAAGTCGGCGTAGCCCAGCGGCAACGCTGGCAAGTCGGCAGGCTGACCGCCGCAGGCTTCGGCGTACAGGCGGGCAAATTCGTCGAGCAGAATATTCAGCGACCAACCGTCGGCCACGATGTGATGCAGGGTTACCAGCAACTGCTGTTCATCATCGGCGAGGCGCAACAGCGTCACGCGCAGCAGCGGGCCGGTGGTGAGATTGAACGGCGCGCTGGCTTCCTGCTCACGTTCGCGTTCTGCCTGCTCGGTTTGCGCAGCGCCGCTCAGGTGGCGCAGGTCAATTTCGCGGATGTGCAGCGTGGCATCGGGCTGAACCCGTTGCAGGGCCTGGCCGTCGCGTTCGAGAAAAACCGTGCGCAGCGCTTCGTGGCGCTGAATCAGGCGCGCAAAACTGCTGCGCAGGGCGTGGTCATCCAGTTCGCCGCGCAGGTGCAGCCCGCCGGGAATGTTGTAGGCGGCGCTGGCGGGGTCCAGTTGCCAGAGAAACCACAGGCGATTTTGTGCCGGCGATTGCGGCAGGTCCTGGTTGCGCGGCAGGCGGGTTATCGCATCGTGTTTGGCGCCGCCGAGGGCGAGCTGTTCGGCCGCTTTTTCCGCGAACCCGGCGAGGTCTCGGGTTTCAAACAGGTCGCGCAATTGCAGGTTGATGCCCAGCCTTTCGCGCAACTGAGCCATGACGTGCGCGGCAGAAATCGAATTACCGCCAAGCAGGAAAAAGTTGTCGTGGCGGCTGACGGCGGGCACGTGCAAATGCTCGGCCCAGACCGCTGCAATCTGTTGCTCAAGCCCATCGACCTCTGGTGTTTCGGCCGTTGCTGTGGTGGTAATCGAGGGAAAGTGCGCATAGCTGTCGAGGCTGCCGTCGGCCAGGCCCAGCGCGCACGCCGAGCGCTGCAACTTGCCGCTGGAGGTTTTCGGCAAGGCGCCGGGGTTGAGCAGAATCACGGCCTGTGGCGCTTGCTGATACGCCTCGGCGACGGCCTGGCGAATGGCGTTGATGACATCATCGGCGGGCACATTTTTTTGCACGCTGCGGCCGATTTCGGCAGCAATGCCGATGCCCTCTTCGCCGTTATGGCGCACGGCAAACGCCGCCACCCGCCCTTTGCGCACGTGGGGCACTTCGGTTTCCACGCTGCGTTCGATGTCCTGCGGGTACAGGTTTTGGCCGCGCACGATCAGCATGTCTTTCAGCCGGCCGCTGACAAACAGCTCGCCGTTACGCAAGGCGCCGAGGTCGCCGGTGCGCAGCCAGGTGCTGCCGTCTTGCTGAACGAACGTCTCGGCGCTGGCGTGCGGATTGCGCCAGTAGCCGTGGGCGATGCTCGGCCCGCTGGCCCAGATTTCGCCAACCTGGTCGTCGCCCAGCACGGTGCCGCTAACGGGGTCGACAATGCGCACCTCGTGCAACGGCCGCACCCCGCCACAACTAAGCAGAACGCTGTCGCCGCCCGCTTCGAGCCGGTGCTGCGCCAACGCCTGCGCGCTCACGCCGAGGGCGGCAATGCCCTGCCCGCGCGTGCCGCTGGTGACATACAAGGTGGCCTCGGCCAGGCCGTAGCAGGCGAGGTAGCTGCTGGCGGAAAAACCACTGGCGGCGAATTTCTCGGCGAAGCGCTCCAGGCTGTCCTGGCGGATCGGTTCGGAGCCGGAAAACGCCACGCGCCAGCGACTCAGATCAAGCGCGGCCAAGGCGGATGCGCTGACCCGTTCGCTGCACAGGCGATAGGCGAAATCCGGCCCGCCACTGACGGTGCCGCCGTAACGGCTGACGGCTTCCAGCCAACGCACCGGCCGCTCAAGAAATGATTTGGGCGACATCAACACGCACGGCACGCCGCTGAAGATCGGTTGCAGCAGGCCGCCGATCAGGCCCATGTCGTGGTACAGCGGCAGCCAGCTGACAATCACGTCGTCGGCCTGAATGCCAAAGCCCTGGCGAATCAGCAGCTCGTTGGCGACCAGATTGCCGTGGGTGACTTGCACGCCTTTGGGCAACGCCGTGGAGCCGGAGGTGTATTGCAGGAAGGCGATGTCGTCCTGCGCAAATTCGGGCGCTTGCCAATGATTGGCGAAGGCCGGATCAAGGGTGTCTACCAGCAGCAACGCAGGCGGGTTGTCGAGGTGCTGCAAGGTGGCGCGCCCGTCGCTGCTGGTGAGCAGCACGCTGGGTTCGGCGTCCGCCAGAATCGATAGCAACCGCAGCTGATGCTGGTGACGCGATGACTCGGGCGGATACGCCGGCACGGAAATCACTCCGGCGTACAGGCAGCCAAAAAATGCGGCGACGTAATCAGGGCCGCTGGGAAACAGCAGTACGGCGCGGTCGCCCCGGCTGGTTTGCGCTTGCAGTGCGGCGGCGATAGTACGCGCGCGCCCGTCGAGTTCGGCATAGGTGAGCACCACGCCTTCGCCATCGTCGCCGTCCAGAAAACGCAGGGCCAGCGCGTGCGGCTGCTCGGTGGCGCGGCGTTGCAAGGCATGAATCAGAGTGCGGGGACGTTCGAACGAAGGCATGGCGGAATCCTGCTGAAATCGGGCGGGCGGCGGACGGAGCGTTGGGGTTTCGGTTAACTAGCCACGCGGGGAACGGGCCGGGTTTGCGTGCGATGGCGCAGCAAGTGCTGCTCGGCATAACGGCGGATGCAGCGCAGCAATGGCGCTTCCTGGCTCTGCAAAAAGAAGTGGCCGCCGCTGAACATATCGAGGGAAAAACCGCTGGCGGTTTCGCATTGCCAGTCGAGCAATTCGTCGACGCTGATGCTGTCGTCTTTGCCGCCGAACACATGAATCGGCGCTTGCAGCGGCGCGCGCTCGGCGTACTGGTAACTGCCGGCGACGAGAAAGTCGGCGCGCAGAATCGGCAGCATCAGGTCGAGCAATTCCTGATTGGCCAGGGCGTCTTCGGGCGTGCCTTGCAGGCTGCGTAATTTAGCCACCAGCTCGGCATCGGACTTGGCCTCGCGGTACTCGCTGACATCACGCCGCGCCGGGCCGGCTGTAGCTGACACCAGCACACACAGCGGCTCGGGCAGGCCTCGGGCTTTCAACGCATGCACCAGCTCAAAGGCCAGCAAGCCGCCAAGGCTGTGGCCGAACAGGGCGTACGGGGTGCTCAGGTCGGCGGCGATTTCGTCGGCGAGCTGGGTGATCAGCGCGTTCAGGTTGCGCTGCAAGGGCTCGTCCATGCGCAGGCCGCGGCCGGGCAATTCCAGCGGCTGAACGTGCAGCCATTCGGGCAGCCGTTTGCGCCAGCGGTGGTAGAACATGGCGCTGGCGCCGGAGTACGGCAGGCACAGCAAACGCAAGGTGGCGGGCGCGCTCATGTCAGGCGCTCACAGCGTCCTGGTCCATCTTCTGGCGCAGGCTCAGGGGGCGCATGTCGGTCCAGTGCTGTTCGATGTAGGCCAGGCAGTCTTTCTTCAAACCACTCATGCCCACGGTGCGCCACCCGGCAGGAATGGCCTTGTAGTCGGGCCACAACGAGTACTGCTCTTCGTCGTTGATCACCACTTGGAAAATCACGTCATCACGATCGAACACCATGGTCGCTCTCCGTTGCGCCCGTGCCGGTTGCGCGGGCCTTCACAGTGGAGAACGGACGGCAGCAGAAAATAATTAGGCGGTTTTCGACGGGTGTTTTTGCCATGCAAACATCACGTTCACGTCACCACTTTGCAACCAGACGAAATCTATTATCGGTCGCAATTGACAATCATTATCATTGGACATAGTTTGTTACCCCGCTTGCAGGCAGCCTCCTGCACAGCGTTTAACTGCCCTCGGTAGCAAGGTGAATTCCATGACGGAACAACTGTCCACAAGCAGGTGCGATACACCCCTATTCCAAGCATTCGTTGATAACCGCTCGATTCTGGTGAAGGTGGCCACGCGTATTACGGGCTGTCGTTCACGCGCCGAAGACGTGGTGCAAGACGCCTATTTCAGGCTGCATTCGGCACCGCAGATCACCTCGTCGTTTAAAGCCCAACTGAGTTATCTGTTCCAGATCGTGCGCAATCTGGCCATCGACCATTACCGCAAAAACGCGCTCGAACAGCGCTACGCCGGCAGCGAAGAAGAAGGCATGAATGTGGTCACCCACAACGCCTCGCCCGAAGCCTTGCATATCAATTACGCGACCCTGGAACACATCGCCGACGCCCTCGGCCAGCTGCCCAGCCGCACCCGCTACGCCTTCGAAATGTACCGCCTGCACGGCGTGCCACAGAAAGACATCGCCAAGGAATTGGGCGTGTCGCCAACGTTGGTGAATTTCATGATTCGCGATGCGTTGGTGCATTGCCGCAAAGTCAGCAAGGACGCGGCGGCGTGATCCGGCCCCGTTGGGCTTCGCTTCGCTCAACCCAACCTACGGGAATGTAGGTTGGGTTGAGCGAAGCGAAGCCCAACACAATCACCTTCAGCGCAACACACACCGATCAAAAAACCGCTCGCGCTCGATGCTCATCAGGGCGGCGCGTTTGTGCGGGAAGTCGAATTCCTTTTCGCAGTGAAATCCGGCGCTGTGCATGTGGCCGATCATGCGGGCGTTGTCGGCCCGTGGTTCGGCGACGATGCGCTGGGTGCGCGGGTCGTCGAGGAAAAGAAAATGCGTGAGCGCCGTCAGCCAGCTGGCGACCTTGTGCGGCCCGCGATGGTTTTCCTCGCCCACCAGCATGTGGATGCCACGGTCGTAATCGCCGGCCGAATAGAACGGCGCGATGCGGTCTTCTTTCGCCCAGTAGGCTTCGAAATAGGCGAACGGCTGGTCGTCGAAACTGCCTATCAGCGTCAGCGTGTGAGGGTCGCGGTCGAGCTTCTCCAGGTACTGGCGGTGCTGCTCAAGCGTGCCGCTTTCCTGCCAGAATTCCGCCACGCGCGCGCTGTTCTGCCAGCGGCTGAAGCGCTCCAGATCGTTATCGATATCCAGCGCGCGCAGGGAAATCCAACTGCCCAAGCGCGCGTCGAAACGCCGGTACAACTCGCCCGTCGGCTTGGGGGCTCGCCGGGGGTGACGTTTGCCGTCGCTGATAATCATGTGCTGCGGATACGCCGCGCCCTGCTCCCGCATCAACCACGGTTCAGCCATCTGCCAGAACGTCGTGCGCTCGGTGGTGAGCGCGCCATCGGCAGCGTGAATCAGCAGGCCGCTGTGCAGCGCGTCCATCGGCGCTGCGGGCAGTTCCCAGCTCACCGACTGGCACGCCTCGTCGCGGGCAAACAGCCAATAGCTGACC
The DNA here is from genome assembly GCF_900573885.1 of Pseudomonas viridiflava. Taxonomy (GTDB): domain Bacteria; phylum Pseudomonadota; class Gammaproteobacteria; order Pseudomonadales; family Pseudomonadaceae; genus Aquipseudomonas. The sequence continues at coordinate 59,456 of NZ_UPSE01000346.1, read as the reverse complement.
CACCACAACGCCTGTGCCGACAAGGCTTCACTGGCGCTTACCTGCAACCGCTCACCAGGGCGAACGCGCACGTGAACCGGCTCGTGTAAATCCAGCTGCAGATGCAGCGAGCCGGCGCTTTCGTCGCCGTGCAGGCATTGGCCGTTGGGGAGTGGCAGGGTATGCATCATGGGGTGGCTCGCGCAGAAGGGTGGTGACTGTGTGACGTCGAAACGCCCAGGAAATTTAGGCGATGTGCGCGCACGGCCTGCATCGGGCCACGCAAGAAAGCCGGCGCGCGTATACTCGCGCCACCTTCAACCGGAGACTGCCATGACCATTTCTCTGTACGCCGCATCCGTTCCCGTTTTCAAGCAAATGCTCACCAGCCTCAGCGCCGTGCTGAGCAAGGCTGAAGCCCACGCCGCCGCCAAAAATATCGACCCGGCAGCCCTGCTCCAGGCCCGCCTGTTCCCCGACATGTTTCCCCTGACCCGCCAAGTGCAAATCGCCTGCGACTTCGCCCGTGGCGTGCCGTCGCGTTTGGCAGGTGTGGATGTGCCCAAGCATGACGACGTGGAAACCACGTTCGAGCAGCTGCAAGCGCTGTTGAAAGAAACCCTGGAATACCTGGGGACGTTTACCCCGGCACAAGTTGATGGCAACGAAGAGCGCGAAATCCTGACGCGCCCGGGCACGCCGAAAGAGCGCAAGTTCACTGGCCAGTCGTATCTGCTGACGTACGGGCTGCAACACTTCTTCTTCCACGTGACCACCGCGTATGCGCTGCTGCGTCATAACGGCGTGGAAGTGGGCAAGATGGATTATGTGGGTCAACCGCAGGTGTGATTGCGGCTGAGCGTCGAGGTTTGCCTCGGCCCTCTCCCCCGGCCCCTCTCCCGCTCGCGGGCGAGGGGAGACAAGCGATAACGGATCCACCTCGGTCAGTCCCCTCTCCCGCTTGCGGGAGAGGGTTAGGGAGAGGGCCGCGTTTGCGCCCTACTCCTTCTCCCCCAACTGCTGCACATTCCATCCCCCGCCCATGGCAGCAATCAGCTGCACACTCGCGGTCAGCCGACTGCCCAGCAACGTCAGCACCGTGCGCTCGTTAGACAGCGCGGTGGTTTGCACGGTTACGACATCCGAGAAGTCCACCGTTCCCGCTTTGTATTGGTTGAGCATCAGGCGCAGCGATTCCCGTGATGACTCGAGCGCTTCCTGCTGCACGACGTCTTCTTCTTTCAGCACGTCGAGCTGAACCAGGTAGTCCTCCACTTCGCGAAAACCGGTCAGCACGCTCAGGCGGTATGCCGCCACGGTGGCGTCGTAGCTGGCCTCGGCCTGCTCCACGCGCGAGCTGATCAGGCCACCGTCGAACAGGGTCATGGCGAAGTCGGGGCCGATGGACCAGTAGCGGTTTGGCGTGGTCAGCAGCTGCGACAGGCTGTCGTTGCGGTAGCCGCCGCTGGCGCTGAGGGTGATGTCCGGGTAGTAGGCGGCTTTGTTTACGCCGATTAAGGCGTTGGCGGCAACTACGTCCCGCTCGGCCGAGGCGATGTCGGGCCGACGTTGCAGCAGTTGTGAGGGCACGCTGGCAGGAATAGCCGGCAGGCCGGGAATGTCGTTGGTTTCGGCCAGTTGGAAGCTCGACGGTGGTTCACCCACCAGCACGGCGATGGCGTTTTCCAGCTGCGCGCGTTGGTATTTCAGGTCGATGGCTTGGGCCTGGGTGGTCTTCACCTGGGTGCGGGCCTGGGCCACGTCGGCCTTGGTGACGATGCCGGCGCGGTATTGGTTTTCGGCCAGTTTGAAGGCTTTTTCGTAGGCCGAAACGGTGTCGTCGAGCAGGCGTTTCTGGGCGTCGATTACTCGCAGTTGCAGGTAGTTCTGCGCCAGTTCCGATTGCTGGCTGAGTTTGGTTGCGGCCAGGGTGGCCTGGCTGGCAGCAGCGCTGGCGTTGTCCGATTCCAGTTGGCGGCGCAGTTTGCCCCACAGGTCCAGTTCCCAGCTCACGCCCAGGCTGGCCTGGTAGCTGTCGCTGATGCCGCCGGAGCTGCCGCTGCTGACGGTGGAGCCGTCGGACAACGACACCGTGCCGCCACCGCCCGTGGCCTGGCCCGAACGGGTTTTGCTGAACGCCGCGCTCAGGCTCGGAAAGAACGACGCACGCGCGCCTCGGGCCAACGCCTGGGCCTGTCGATATTGGGCTTCGGCCTGGGCCAGGGTCTGGTTGGAGGTTTCCAGGCGCTGTTGCAGCTGGTTCAACGTGGGGTCGCCATACAGCTCCCACCAGGCGCCACGGTTCAAGGCATCGCTGGGCGCGGCCTGGGTCCATCCGGCCTGGTATTTGAAACCGGCAGGCACGGCCACTTCTGGCTGCTCATAGTCCGGGCCTACGGCACAACCGGCCACAGCCACAGCCACCGCGAGCAACAGGCTGCGCGAATACAGGCTCATAACGAAGTCTCCAACGAAGCATCAGTGCGCACGCCTCTGCGGCGGTTAACCCAGTGGCGCAAACGATCCAGGTACAGGTACACCACGGGCGTGGTGTACAGAGTCAGCAATTGGCTGGCGATCAGGCCGCCAACGATGGTAATGCCGAGCGGCCGGCGCAAACCGGCGTCGCCGCCGATGCCGAATATCAGCGGCAGCGCGCCCAGCAGGGCCGCCAGCGTGGTCATCATGATCGGCCGGAAGCGTTTCACGCAGGCTTCCAGAATCGCCTCCCGGGGCGTCATGCCCAGACGGCGCTCGGCTTCCAGCGCGAAGTCGATCATCAGAATGGCGTTTTTCTTGACGATGCCGATCAGCAGAATAATGCCGATCAAGGCAATCAGGCTCAGCTCGCTGCGGCACAGAATCAGCGCCAGCAGCGCGCCGACACCGGCCGAGGGCAAGGTGGAAAGAATGGTCAACGGGTGCACATAGCTCTCGTACAGAATGCCCAGCACGATGTACACCGCCACCAGCGCCAGCAGAATCAGCCAGGGCATGTTGTTTTGCGTGTCTTGCACGGCACCAGCATTGCCTTCGAACGTCGCCTGCACGTCGAGCGGCAATTGCAGCGGTTCGATGGCGGCCATGATCGCGTCGCGAGTCGGGCCGATCAGCGCGCCGGGGGCCAGGTTGAACGACAGCGTGATCGCCGCGAACTGGCCCTGGTGGTTGACCGACAACGGCGCCGAGCTGGGTTCAAAATAGCTGAACTCCGCCAGCGGAACGCTCTGGCCGTCGCTGCCCAACACGTAGACCTGACGCAGAATTTCCGGGCTCTGCTGGTATTGCGCGTCCACTTCCATGACCACGTGATACTGGTTCAGCGGGTTGTAGATATTGGCGATTTGCCGCTGACCGAAGGAGTTGTTCAGCACTTCATCCACCAGCGCCATATTCACGCCCAGGGTGGCGGCGCGGTCGCGGTCCACCATCAGCCGGCTCTGCACGCCTTTGTCTTGCGAGTCGCTGTTGAGGTCCACCACTTGCGGCAGCTTGCGCATGGCCGCTTCCACTTTTGGAGCCCACTGGCGCAGCAGCGTCAGGTCGTCGCTGCGCAGCGTGAATTGGTTACTGGCGTTGCTGTCGCGCCCACCCAGGCGCACGTCCTGCCCGGCGTTCAGGTACAGCGCGGCACCGGGAATTTCTGCCAGTTTGGGCCGCAGGCGGGCAAGGATGGTGTCGACATCATCACGCTCGCCAATCGGTTTCAGGGTGACGAAAAACGAGCCGGTGTTGCTCGACTGCCAGCGTCCGCCGCCAAGAAAACCCACCACGTTTTCGATGTCCGGGTCGGCGCTGAGAATGGCGCGAAACTTGGCCATTTTTGCCTGCAGCCCCTGGAACGAAATGCTCTGATCGGCGATGGCAAATCCGCGCAGCCGTCCGGAATCCTGTGCCGGAAGAAAGCCCTTGGGCACCACAACGAACAGGTAAACGTTGAGCACGATGCAGGCGAACATGATCACCATCATCAGCCGCGAATGCGCCAGCGCCCACTCCAGGCTCGCCTTGTAGCGCGCCATCAGATTCTCGAAACGTTTGCTCTCGGGCTTGGGCTCGACCGCGGGCGCATTTTTGTCGCGGGGCTTGAGCAGGCGCGCGCACAGCATCGGCGTGAGGGTCAGCGACACCAGCAGCGACACCAGAATGGCCGCCGACAAGGTCACGGAGAACTCGCGGAACAGCCGACCGATAATGCCGCCCATGAGCAGAATGGGGATAAACACCGCCACCAGCGACAGGGTCATCGACAGCACGGTGAAGCCCACTTCGCGGGCGCCGTGAATGGACGCTTCCAGCGGCGACTCGCCCTCCTCGATGCGCCTGGCAATGTTCTCTACCACCACGATGGCGTCGTCCACCACAAAACCGGTGGCGACGATCAGCGCCATCAACGACAGGTTGTTCAGCGAGAAGTCACACAGGTACATCACCGCAAAGGTGCCCACCAGCGACACCGGCACGGCCAAGGCCGGAATCAGCGTGGCGCGCGGGCTGCGCAGAAACATATAGACGACCAGAATCACCAGTAGCACCGAGATGACCAAGGTGATTTCCGCCTCATCCAGCGAGGCGCGAATGCTCGGGCTGCGGTCGTCCATTACCGACAGTTGCACCTTGGGGCCGATCAGTTCCTGCAACTCGGGCAACAGCGCGTGGATGGCGTCGGTGGCTTCGATAATGTTGGCGCCGGGCTGGCGGGTGACGATCAGCAACACCGCCGGGTTGGGCCCGGAGAAACCGGCGTTGCGCACGTCTTCCACGGCGTTGCTGACCTTGGCGATATCCCCCAGGCGCACCGCGGCGCCGGTTTCGGCGTTGTAGTGAACGATCACCGGCAGGTATTCGCTGGCCTTGCGCAGCTGGTCATTGGCGTCCACCTGCCATTGCTTGGTCACGCCGTCGATAGAGCCTTTCGGGCCATTCGAGTTGGTGTTGGCGATGGCTGTGCGCACGGTATCGAGGGAGATGCCGTACTTGTTCAGCGCATCCGGATTGAGGTCGACCCGCACCGCCGGCAGCGAGCTACCGCCAATGCTGACCTGGCCGATGCCCTTGACCTGCGCCAGGCGCGGCGACACCAGCGTCGAGGCCATGTCATACATTTCGCCACGGGTGTAGCTCTCGGACGTAAGCGTGAGCACCATCACCGGCATGTCGGACGGGTTGGCCTTGCGGTACGACGGCAAGCTCGGCATGCCGCTGGGCAGCAGGCTGCTGGCCGCGTTGATGGCGGCCTGCACCTCACGGGCGGCACCGTCGATGTCTTTCTCCAGCGAGAACTGCACGATCACCGTGGTCGAGCCCAGCGAGCTGCTGGACGTCATTTCACTGATGCCGGCAATGCGCCCGAGCGCCCGCTCCAGCGGCGTGGCGACCGACGTAGCCATGGTTTCCGGGCTGGCGCCGGGTAACGACGCGCTGATCATGATGGTCGGAAAATCCACCGACGGCAGCGGCGCCACCGGCAGCAGATTGAACGACAACCAGCCGGCCAGCAGCAGCGCCAGGGTGAGCAGCGTGGTGGCGACGGGGCGGCGGATGAAAGGGGTGGAGAGGCTCATTGTGGGAGCACCGTTTGCCTTGCCCTCACCCCAACCCTCTCCCGCGCGCGGGAGAGGGAGCAGACCGCATCGCGCTTGTCTCCCCTCGCCCGCTTGCGGGAGAGGGGCCGGGGGAGAGGGCCGGCCATCACACAATCGCTCATGACTGCACCGACATATCCAACCCACGCTTCTTGCGCCAGCCATTCCAGCGCGTCGCCAGGCGGTCGAAGGCGAGGTAAATCACCGGGGTGGTGAACAGTGTCAGCACCTGGCTCAGCAGCAAGCCACCGACCATGGCGATACCCAGCGGCCGGCGCAGTTCTGCACCCGCGCCAGCAGCAAGCATCAGCGGCAAGGCGCCGAGCAGCGCGGCCAGGGTGGTCATCAGAATGGGGCGAAAGCGCAGCAGGCAGGCCTGGTAAATGGCGTCCGGCGCGCTCATGCCTTGGTTGCGTTCAGCGTCCAGGGCGAAGTCGATCATCATGATGGCGTTTTTCTTGACGATGCCGATCAGCAGAATGATGCCGATGATCGCCACAATGCCGATCTCCTCCCCCGCCACCATCAACGCCAGCAACGCGCCGACGCCCGCCGAGGGCAGCGTGGAGAGAATGGTCACCGGGTGAATAAAGCTCTCGTAGAGAATGCCCAGCACGATGTACATGGTCACCACCGCCGCCAGAATCAGCAGCAAGGTGCTCGACAGCGAGCTTTCAAACGCCAGCGCCGCGCCGCGGAAACTGGTTTGCACGGCCACGGGCAGTTGCATGTCTTGCTCGACCTGCCGAATCGATTCCACCGCCTCGCTCAACGACACGCCGGGCGCCAGGTTGAACGACAGCGTGGCCGCCGGAAATTGCGAGATGTGGTTGATGGCCAGCAAGGTGTTGCGCTCTTCAATCGTCGCCAGCGACGACAAGCGCACCTGGGTGCCATCGCTGCTGCTGACGTAAAGGTTCTCTAGCGACTGCGGCCCCAGCTGGAACTGCGGCGCCACTTCCAGCACCACGCGGTACTGCGTGGCCTGGGTGAAGATGGTGGAGATCAGGCGCTGGCCGAAGGCGTTGTACAGCGCGCTGTCGACATCGGACAACGACACCCCCAGGCGCGAGGCCGCATCACGGTCGATGTTGACGAAGGCTTGCAGGCCTTTGTCTTGCCAGTCGCTGGCCACGTCCGCCAGTTGCGGCAGCTGTTGCAGGCGTTCGACCAACAGCGGCACCCACTTGGCCAGCACGTCGGGGTCGGAGTCTTGCAGGGTGAATTGGTATTGCGTGCGCGCGACGCGGTCTTCGATGGTCAGGTCTTGCACCGGTTGCAGGTACAGCCGCACGCCGGGAATCTGGTCGAGGGTCGGCTGCAAACGGCGGATCACTTCCGTAGCACTGGCGTCGCGCTCGCCGTGGGGTTTGAGGTTGATCAACATGCGCCCGGTGTTCAACGTGGCGTTGCTGCCGTCCACGCCAATAAACGCGGTAAGGCTTTCCACCGCCGGATCGCTGAGCAGCGCTTTCGACAGTTCCTGTTGGCGCTGGGCCATGGACTGAAACGAGATGGACTGCGGCGCTTCGGCAATCGCCTGAATCACGCCGGTGTCCTGCACCGGGAAAAAGCCCTTGGGCATAAAGGTGTACAGCACGGCCGTCAGCGCCAGGGTGGCCAGCGCCACCAGCAGGGTCAGCGGCTGATGACGCAGCACCACGCGCAGGGCGCGGCCGTAGCTGGCGATCATGCGGTCGATGACGTTACCGGCGGCGCGGGCGAAGTGGCCCTGTTTTTCCTCCGGCGTGTGCTTGAGCAATTTCGCACACAGCATGGGCGTGAGGGTCAGCGACACCACGCCGGAAATCAGAATGGCCACCGCCAGGGTGATGGCAAATTCGCGGAACAGCCGCCCCGCTACGTCGCCCATAAACAGCAGCGGAATCAGCACGGCGATCAGTGAGAACGTCAGGGAAATAATGGTGAAGCCGATTTGCTTCGAACCCTTGAGCGCGGCTTCCAGTGGGGTGTCGCCTTTCTCCAGATAGCGGCTGATGTTCTCCACCATGACGATGGCATCGTCCACCACGAAACCGGTGGCAATGGTCAGGGCCATCAGGCTCAGGTTATTGACCGAAAACCCAGCCAGGTACATCACACCAAAGGTGCCCACCAGCGACAGCGGCACGGCCAGACTCGGAATCAGCGTGGCGGAAAAACTGCGCAGGAACAGGAACGTGACCATCACTACCAGGGCAATGGCCAGCACCAGCTCGAACTGCACATCGGCCACCGAGGCGCGGATGGTGGTGGTGCGGTCGGTAAGCACCTGTACATCGAGACTGCCCGGCAGGCTGGCTTGCAGCTGCGGCAGCATGGCTTTGATGCTGTCGACCACCTTGATCACGTTGGCGCCGGGCTGGCGCTGAATGTTCAGCACCACAGCCGGGGTTTCGTTGGCCCAGGCGGCCAGCCGCGTGTTCTCGGCGGCATCTTCTACCGTGGCGACATCCTTCAGGCGCAGCGGCGCGCCGTTGGCGTAGGCCACCACCAACTCGCGGTAAGCGGAGGCGGACTTCAGCTGGTCGTTGGCGTCCAGCGTCGAGGCGCGCGTGGGGCCGTCGAAGCTGCCTTTGGGGCCATTGAGGTTGTTGTTGGCAACGGTGGTGCGCAGATTCTCGAGGTTCAGACCCGCCGCCGCCAACGCCGAAGGATTGGCACGAATGCGCACAGCCGGACGCTGGCCACCGCTGATGCTGACCAGGCCAACGCCGGAAATCTGCGAAATTTTCTGCGCCAGGCGCGTGTCGACCAGGTCCTGAACCTGCGGCAGCGGCAGGTTGCTGGAGGTAATGGCCAGGGTCAGGATCGGCGCATCGGCCGGGTTCACCTTGCTGTACGAAGGCTGGTACGGCAGGTCTTTGGGCAACAGGCTGCTGGCGGTGTTGATTGCCGCCTGCACTTCCTGCTCGACCACATCGAGGTTGCTGTCGAGGGTGAATTGCAGGGTGATGACCGAGGCGCCGCCCGAACTGCTGGACGACATTTCATTCAGGCCGGCGATTTGCCCAAGCTGGTTTTCCAGCGGCGCCGTCACCGACGAGGTCATGATTTCCGGGCTGGCGCCGGGGTACGAGGTGACCACCTGAATGGTCGGATAATCCACTTCGGGCAGCGCCGAAATCGGCAGGAACCGGTAGGCAATGATGCCCGACAGCAAAATGGCGATCATCAACAACGTGGTCGCCACCGGCCGCAGAATAAACGGGCGCGACGGGTTCATTGCGCGGCTCCGTCCTTGCCCTGCGGCGCGGCATCACCCTGGCCGAAAGGCTTTTGCCCGGTCTCTTCGCTCACTTCTTGCTTCACCTGCTCGGGCGCGGCGATGCGCACGGTCATGCCGTCACGCAGGCGGTCGGTACCTTCCACCACCACCAGCTCATCCACATTCACGCCCTTCTCAACCACCACCTGCTCGCCTTCGCTGGTGCCTAGGGTGACCGGGCGCTGAAGCACTTTGTCGCCCTCACCCAGCACGTACACATACGTGCCTTCGTTGCCGCGCTGCACCGCATTGGCCGGAATCAACAGCACGTCGTGCAGGGTTTCGGCGAGCAGGCGCACGTTGACGAACTGGTTGGGAAACAGCGAACGGTCGGCATTCTCGAACTTGGCTTTGAGCTTGACGGTGCCGGTCGTGGTGTCGATCTGGTTATCCAGCGTCACCAGCTCGCCGGTGGCCAGGGTCACGTCTTTATTACGGTCCAGCGCCTCGACCGGCAGCGGCTTGGTCGTCGCGCTGGCGCCGTTGAGCTGGGCGGCCACGGTACCGAGTTGCTGTTGCGGCAGGCTGAACACCACGGCAATCGGTTTCACCTGAGTGATCACCACCAGCGGCGTGGTGTCGCTGGACGTCACCAGGTTGCCGACGTCCACCTGACGCAAGCCAAGCCGGCCACTGATAGGCGCGCGCACCTCGGTGAACGCCAGGTTGAGCTTGGCGTCGTCCACTTGGCCCTGATTGGTTTTCAGCGTGCCTTGGTACTGACTGAGCAGCGCGGCCTGGGTGTCGAGGGTTTGCTTGGCAATGGAGTCTTCAGCGTACAGGCCCTTGTAGCGATCCAGATCGATCTGGGCGTTTTTCAGCTGCGCCTGGTTTTGCTGCAGCGTGCCTTCGGCCTGAGCCAGAGCGGCTTTGTAAGGGCGGGGATCAACCACAGCGAGCAGGTCGCCAGCCTTCACCTCCTGGCCCTCGGTGAACAACACCTTGACCAGTTCGCCATTCACGCGCGGCTTGACATTCACCGTGCTGAACGCGGTGACGGTGCCCAGGGCGTGGAAATGCACATCAAGGCTGGCGCGTTTGACCTTCGCCACGCTGACCGTCATGCCAGCGGCGCCGCCGGGTGGCCCCATACCCGGGCGCCCGCGCACTTTGCCCTCGGGGGCGCCGGTGCTTTTCGCGGCGGACAGCCACATAACCAACAACACCACGCCAGCGAAGGCAGCGGCAGTGATCAACCAGGGGCGAAGGGTACGCAAAGTCATGGGCATCATCGATAACGAAATTCGAGCCCGCACGATAAGCACTGAAACCGCTGACGGAAAGCCTCTTTACCGGCTTTTTACCTAACTCTGACCTTTTACTAAGCGCTTGACCCACAAATGAAAACGGCCCGCGAGGCGGACCGTTCATGTGTTGCAGCGTATGTTTATTTCAACACCGAAACCGCTGCTTCGTAATTCGGCTCGCTGCCGATTTCCGACACCAGCTCGCTGTGCAGCACTTTGTCGTTTTCATCCAGCACCACAACGGCACGGGCAGCAACGCCAGCCAATGGGCCGATGGCGATAGCGACGCCGTAGTCAGCGAGGAAATCAGCGCCGCGCATGGTGGACAGATTGACCACGTTTTGCAGACCTTCGGCACCGCAGAAACGCGCCTGGGCGAACGGCAGGTCAGCGGAAATGCACAGCACCACGGTGTTGGCCAGTTTGCTGGTTTCGGCGTTGAACTTGCGTACCGAGGTGGCGCAGGTGGGGGTGTCGACGCTTGGGAAAATGTTCAGCACTTTGCGTTTGCCGGCCAGGCTGGCCAGGGTCACGTCGCTGAGGTCAGCGCCCACCAGGCTGAACGCCGGGGCTTGCTGACCAACGTGCGGGAGCTCGCCGGTGACTTGAACAGGGTTGCCGCGCAAGGTTACTTGGGCCATGAACGTGTTCCTTTTTATGGTGAGTGTTTTGGGTTGCTAAGGGGGGCTGAGTTAAGCATGAAAGGGATGACGCGACTATGACTCGGCGGTCAAAAAATTTGGGGCGCGGCCCCAAAAGCCTGTGTTTGAGCTGAGCGATTGGCTGCAGCCTGAAAAGACGGTGATGCGCCGATTTTGATCTAGCTTGTGATCTGGCTTGTGATCCACCCCGCACCGTTCATCGCAGGCCGAGTGGAGTCGACGCGTAGGGGGTTGAGCGGCCGGGAGCCGCGAAAGGCGCATCGGGCCAGGGACGGCCCGTTGCGCCGTGCCCCCGGAGTGGCGACGGAAGGAGGGAAGTCGGAGCGCAGCGTAGACCCAAGGTAGGGGCTAGACCTTTTGGTTACTTTTAGGGCAATGCTAAAAGTGACTCGCGCGTAAGGCGCGAAATAAAATGCCGCGCAAACGTGGTAACGAAGAATTCTACTGGTTTAAAAGCAAGGTCGAATCTTGAAGTCGGACGCAGGTATTCATTACCGCGTGCGCTGAACGTTTTTGTTTCGCGCCTTACGCGCGAGTCACTTTTGTCATTGCCACAAAAGTAACCAAAAAGTCTAGCTCCTACCTTGGCCCTCCGCTGCGCTGCGGGTTCCCTCCTTCCGTCGTTACTCCGGGGGCACGGCGAGACGGGCCATCCTTGGCCCGACACGCCTTTCGCGGCTCCCGGCCGCTCAACCCCCTACGCAACGACTCCACTCGGCCTGCGATAAACGGTGCGGGGTAAATCACAAGCCAGATCACAAGCCAGATCACAAGCCAGATCAAAAGCGGTGGATCACAAGCCAGGTCCAGATCACAAGCCAAATGCCGACCTGTAGGAGCGGCTTCAGCCGCGATTCCTGCAAACCTCGACCGACGCATTTTCCGCGCCTTCGTCCCCTGCTAGCCTTGCACCAACCGCCCACAAAGTGAGGGAAGCACTTTGAAACTCGCTGCAATCGCGCTGATAGTTCTGCCAACCGTGGCCCACGCGCAAGTCTATAAATGCGTAGCCGCCGACGGCAGCACCACCTACGCCACCGTACCCTGCCCCGAAGGCACGGGCCAAACCACGCGTATTATCGAACCCGTACCGCCCAGCGGCGTGCTGAACGTGCCGGCGGTGGAATTGCCGGTCGAGCAACAACCTGCCGACCCCGCCAAAAAAACCGCCTCGCCCGTCAGCGGCCTGACTGTTATCCCCGACAGCGAAGACCCGCACCGCGAAACCAAGCGCACGGAAATGCGCGAAGACGCTGAACAGCACAAGCGCGATATGTATCAAGACTTCGAGCGCCAGCAAAACGAGAAGCCGGTTCGCCCGTAGATCGGCCGACGCAGTGGCGGTCATGTAGGGGGTTTCGCGGCTATAATCGCCGCCTCCCCAAGCTGCCGGGTTACCTCCGGCCCTGATACGGACCGCCCCATGTTACGAATTACCGAGTTCAAGCTGCCTATCGACCACGCCGATGAGGCCTTGCGCCCTGCCCTGGTGGCGCGTCTGGGCATTGCCGATAGCGAGTTGCTGGATTTCACCCTGTTCAAGCGCAGCTATGACGCGCGCAAGAAATCCGCCGAACTGTGTTTTATCTACACCATCGACTTTTCCGTGAGCAACGAAGCGGCTTTGCTGAAGCGCTTTAGCGGTGACCGCCATATCACCGTCGCCCCGGATACTTCATACAAATTCGTTGGCCACGCCCCTGAGCAACTGGGTGAGCGCCCGCTGGTGGTCGGCTTTGGCCCGTGTGGCATTTTCGCCGCCCTGCTGCTGGCGCAGATGGGATTCAAGCCCATCGTGCTGGAACGCGGTAAGGAAGTGCGTCAGCGCACTAAGGACACTTGGGGCCTGTGGCGCAAAAGCGTGCTTAACCCTGAATCCAACGTGCAATTCGGCGAAGGCGGCGCCGGCACGTTCTCGGACGGCAAGCTGTATAGCCAGATCAAAGACCCGAAATTTATCGGTCGCAAAGTGCTGCACGAGTTCGTCAAAGCCGGCGCGCCGGAGGAGATTCTCTACGTCGCCAAACCGCATATCGGCACCTTCCGCCTCACGGGCGTGGTGGCGAATATGCGCGAACAGATAATGGCCATGGGCGGTGAGGTGCGCTTTGAACAGCGCGTGACCGACGTGCAGATCGATAACGGCCAGCTCACCGGCGTGACCCTGGCCAGCGGCGAACAGATCAACAGCCGCCACGTGATTCTGGCGCTCGGTCACAGCGCCCGCGACACCTTCCGCATGTTGCACAGCCGCGACGTGTTTATGGAGGCCAAGCCGTTTTCGGTGGGCTTCCGTATCGAGCACCCGCAATCGCTGATCGACCAGGCGCGCCTGGGTCGCTTTGCCGGCCATCCAAAAATCGGCGCCGCCGATTACAAGCTGGTGCACCACGCGTCCAACGGGCGTTCGGTGTACAGCTTCTGCATGTGCCCGGGCGGCACGGTGGTGGCGGCAACGTCCGAGGCAGAGCGCGTGGTAACGAACGGCATGAGCCAATACTCGCGTAACGAGCGCAATGCCAACTCGGGCATCGTGGTCGGCATCACCCCGGAAGTCGACTATCCGGGCGGCCCGCTGGCCGGTGTGGAGCTGCAGGAGCGTCTGGAATCCCACGCGTACGTGATGGGCGGGCGCAACTACAACGCGCCGGGGCAACTGGTCGGCGACTTTATTGCGGGCAAGGCGACCTCGGCGCTGGGCAGTGTGGAGCCGTCGTACAAGCCGGGCGTCAACCTGATGGACCTGGCCGACGCCCTGCCCGCCTTTGCCATTGAAGCGATTCGCGAGGCGTTGCCGGCGTTCGACAAACAGATCAAAGGTTTCGCCATGCATGACGCCGTGCTGACCGGCATCGAAACCCGCACCTCGTCGCCCCTGCGTATTACCCGCGGTGATGATTTGCAGAGCCTGAACGTGCGCGGGTTGTTCCCGGCCGGTGAAGGCGCTGGGTACGCAGGGGGCATTTTGTCGGCCGGGGTCGACGGCATTCGCATCGCCGAGGCGGTGGCGCGGGATCTGTTGGGGATTCGCGAGGGTTGACTCGCGAACGTTGGGCTTCGCCTTCGGCAGTGAAGCCCAACATGCACTACCGCCCCGCCGCCGGCCCTTCCAGCGCCGACAGCCGCTTCTCCAACCCCAGCGCCTTGAAGCGTTCCACGACAAAATCAACAAACACCCGCGTCTTCTGCGGCAGCAACTTCTGCCCGGCGAAGTACAGCGTGGTGCCGCCGGTATCCACGTACCAGTCGGGCAGTACGCGCTGCACCGTTCCGCGTTCCAGATACGGCAAGGCATGCGCCACGCTGACCAACGCCAGGCCCAAGCCAATTTGCGCCGCCGCGCACGCGGCCTCGGGGTCGCTCAGGGTCATGCGTGGTTGAATGTCGATGGGCGCCAGCACGCCTTCGCGGTTGCGCAGGGTCCAGGGCCTTACGCGGCCGGTTTGCGGTGAGCGAATAAGAATGCCGGCGTGCAGTGGCAAGTCGGCCGGCGAGCGAAGGGCCGGCGCGTTTTCCAGGTAACTCGCCGAAGCCAGCAATATGCGGTGCGCCGGCGCCAGTTCGCGGGCCACCACGCCCAGGGGCAGGTCGAAGCCGCCGCCCACTGCGGCATCGAAGCCCTCGGCTATCAGGTCGACGGGGCGATTGTCGAAGTGCCAGTCCGGCACCACGCGTGGGTAACGCTGAAGGAATTCCCCCAGCAGCGGCACCATGTATTCGCGACCGAACGACAAGCCCATGCTCACTTTCAAGGTGCCCGCCGGCTGACTTTTCAGGGTGGTGAGGTTGCCCATTGCCAGTTGCAGCGTGGTCAGGCCGCCAGCCGCCTCGGTCAGAAAATACTCGCCCGCTTCGGTCAGGCTCAGTTTGCGCGTACTACGCTGGAACAGCCGCACATCCAGCGTCTGTTCCAGGCGGGCGACATTCTTACCCACCGCCGCAGGCGTCAAGCCCAGGCGCCGTGCGGCCTGGGCGAAACTTCCCGCTTCGGCGCTGCGCACAAAACATTCAATGCAGTTGAGCGTATCCATGGCGTATTCCCTACCGTTTGTATCGAAAGCATATCCGTATTACCGACTATTCGCCCACTAATCCACCGCTGATACTGGCGCCACACCAATCGACACACCCTTTACTAACTTTCGGAGAATCACCATGACGACTCAAACAGCACTCAGCGGCAAAGTGGCATTTGTACAAGGCGGCTCGCGCGGCATCGGCGCAGCCATCGTTAAACGACTGGCCCGAGACGGCGCCGCCGTCGCCTTCACTTACAGCCAAAGCGCACAGCAGTCAGAAGGCTTGGTGGCGGAAATCGTCGCGGCCGGCGGCAAGGCGCTGGCGATCAAGGCCGACAGCGCCAGCGAGCAAGCCATTCGCAGTGCCATCAGCCAAACCGTGGAAGCCTTCGGCGGCCTCGACATTCTGGTGAACAACGCCGGCGTGTTGGCCGTGGCGCCCATCGAGCAACTGAGCATGGAAGACATCGACCGCACGCTGTCGATCAACGTGCGCAGCGTGGTGATTGCCAGCCAGGAAGCCTCGCGCCACCTGCGCGATAACGGCCGCATCATCACCATCGGCAGCACCAACGCCGAGCGTATTCCGTTTGCCGGCGGTTCGATTTACGCCATGAGCAAATCCGCCATCGTCGGCTTTACCAAAGGTTTGGCCCGCGACCTGGGCGGCCGTGGTATCACCGTCAATAACGTGCAGCCCGGTCCGGTCGACACCGACATGAACCCGGACAGCGGTGACTTCGCCGACACCCTGAAGCAAGGCATGGCGCTGGCCCGGTACGGCAAGGTGGAAGAAATCGCCAGCTTTGTCAGCTACCTGGCAGGCCCGGAAGCCGGCTATATCACCGGTGCCAACCTGACGATTGATGGTGGGTTTGCGGCGTAAGCGAAAACGCCATATCGCGCGAAAAGCTCGAAGCGTAGGTTGGGTCGGTCCGCGGGCGGTGAGCCAAAGGCGAAGCCCAACGATACACAGCTGCCAGCCCCAACCCGCAACGTATCAGGACACAGCGTTTTATTCGGTCCTGTTTGGAATCTGCGTTGGGATTGGCCTTGCGTATCGTTGGGCTTCGCTGCGCTCAACCCAACCTACGGGTCAGGACCGTCGTACGCCGCGAGCCGTTGGGCCGGCGTTCGGGATCGGAGTATGTATGCAGTTCGCTGAAGCCGGCTTTTCGCATCATGCCGGCCGAGGCGACGTTTTCTTCGTGGCGGTCGATGTAGATGTCGACCAGGCCCTTCTCGCCCAACCGGGCCACTGCTTTTTCCAGTAGCACCGAACCCAGGCCTTGGCCGGCCAGGTCTTTGTGCACCACGGCTTCGCAGATATAGCCCTGCGCTTCGTCACGCCGCGCTGCCGGTTGCTGGTCGGCGAACTGGTAGGTCTGGATAAAGCTGACAAAACCGACGACACGCCCGCCCTGCTCGGCCACCACCGCTTCTACCGAGCCATTGGCGATGCCTTGCAGGTGCTCGCGCACGCCATCTTCCGGCAGGAAATTCCAGGGATTGGGGCCGTGTTCCAGAAGCAGTTGGGTCAGCTCCGGTACGTCTTGCGGTGTGGCGAATCGAATGGTCGGTGCAGCGTCGCTCATGGCTCAGATTCCTGCGGTGGGCAGATCGGGCAACGCTTCGCCCCGTTCGGCGCAAGCGGCGATCTGGTCTATCAAGGGTTGTAAGGCGTAGCCCTGAGCGGCGAGCCAGTCAGGGTTGTAGTAAGAGGTGGCGTAGCGTTCACCGCCGTCGCAGAGCACGGCGACAATCGAACCCTGCTCGCCGGCAGCCACCATGCGCTGGCCGACCAGCAATGCGCCAATCAGGTTGGTGCCGCTGGAGCCGCCCACGTGCCGGTCCAGGCGTTGCGCCAGGTAGTGCATGGCAGCGAGCGACAGGGCATCCGGCACCTTGCACATGGCGTCGATCACGGCGGGCACAAACGAGGCTTCCACGCGCGGGCGACCAATGCCTTCAATGCCTGAGCCGTGATCCAGACGCAGCGTCGCATCGCCGGTGCGGTAGTAGTCGAAAAACACCGAGCGCTCGGCATCGGCGCACAACACGCGGGTGGCGTGGCGGCGGTAGCGCACGTAGCGGCCGAGCGTGGCGAGTGTGCCGCCGGTGCCGGGGCTGGAGACCAGCCAGCTCGGTTCCGGAAAATGTTCGAAGCGCATCTGCTGAAAAATCGATTCGGCGATGTTGTTATTCGCGCGCCAGTCGGTGGCCCGTTCGGCGTAGGTGAACTGGTCCATGAAATGGCCGCCGCTCTCCTGCGCCAGCCGTTCGGACTCGGCGTAGATTTGCGTGGGGTCTTTGACCAGATGACTCTGGCCGCCGTAAAAGGCGATTTGGGCGATTTTCTCTTTCGAGGTGGTCGCCGGCATCACGGCAATAAACGGCAGGCCCAGCAACCGGGCAAAATAGGCTTCGGAAATTGCCGTGGAGCCGCTGGACGCTTCAATGACCGGCGCTCCGGGTTTCAGCCAGCCATTGCACAGCGCGTAAAGAAACAGCGAGCGCGCCAGGCGGTGTTTGAGGCTGCCGGTGGGATGGCTGGATTCATCTTTGAAATACAGCTCGACACCCGGCAGACCCGGCACGGTCAACGGAATGAGGTGAGTGTCGGCGCTGCGCTGGAAGTCGGCCTCGATGATGCGGATGGCTTCGCGAGCCCACGCGCGGGCGGCGATTTGCTTCGCGTTGCTGTCGTCGTTATGTGAACCGCTCATGGCTTACCTTCAGTCGAGAATTCCAGCAGGAGCCGGCACTTTGGGGTCACGCCGCCATTGGCTGAGTCCTACGCCAATAAAGACCAGCCCGACGGCCAACAGTTGCCACCCATTCAAGCGCTCGCCGAGAAACAGCGCGGCCATCAGCAGGGTGAACACCGGTATCAGATTGGTAAAGCCGGAGGCCTGACTGGCAGGCAGGCGGCCAACGCCAAAGTTGTAGAGCCCATACGCACCGACGGTAACGACGATGCCCAGGTACACCACCGAGCCCCAGCCCTTGGCGCTGATGTCGGCGGGCACGTCGGAACCGAACCAGGCCAGCGGCAGAAAAAATACTGAGCCGACAAACGCCTGCAAGGCGGTCAGCGCAAACGCCGAGTAGCGGCTGGACAGGTGCTTGAGCAACAAGGTGTAGCCGGTGGCGCAGAGCATGGCCACGAATTCAAAGAAGTTGCCCAGCAACGGCGCCGGCGCATGGGCGTCGGCTTCGCCCGCCAGGCTTAGCCACGTGGCGCCGACTACGGCAAGTAGAAACCCGGCGAGCGTGGTGCGGCTGATGCGTTCGCGCAGTGTCAAATAGGCACCGACCGCCACCAGCAGCGGCAACAAGGCGGTGATCATGCCGGCTTGGGAGGCGCTGGTGCGTTGCAGCGCCAGCGCTTCGAAGATGAAGTACAGGCAAGGCTCGCAAGCCGCCAGGCCGAGCAGGTATTTCCAGTCGCCGGCGCGGTAGTCGATGCGGCCTCGCCAGCGCCAGGCCAGCAGAAACACCACGCTGCCCAAGGCCATACGGCCAAAGATCACCCACATCGGTGGCATCTCGCTGAACGCGAACTTCAAGGCAATAAACGAACTGCCCCACAAGGCCATGGCGACTACCAGACACCCCCAGGCAAGCGCCTGGCCTTCACGCTCTTGCACAGCCACCTCCGTTGTTATGGCCGGCAGTATAGGAATGGCGCGCGCAAACGCCCAGCTACAGTGGCGAGAGGATCGATGGGGGAACTGTTTTGCGCGGTTTTAAGCAGGGACCGGCATCGCCGAAAACTCGAGCGCGAGGATGACGGAGGTTTCCCACCTATCACCGTCATTCCCGCGAACGCGGGATCCAGAGTTTCGGACCGAAGCGCAATCGACCGGATTCCGTGGTCACGGCAATCCAGACTTCCATGAGAACCCGTCAGGGATGCAGGCGATTGAGGCCTGGCGGAATGCCGGTGCTGTCGACCGGCGAC
Organism: Pseudomonas viridiflava; assembly: GCF_900573885.1. Classification (GTDB taxonomy): domain Bacteria; phylum Pseudomonadota; class Gammaproteobacteria; order Pseudomonadales; family Pseudomonadaceae; genus Aquipseudomonas. The sequence continues at coordinate 40,732 of NZ_UPSE01000346.1, read as the reverse complement.
CATGGGCCGTTGGCGTAGGTAGCCCAGGTCCAGCCGCTGTTCCAGCGGTAGTAGGTGCGTTCGCGGTAATACAGGCCAGGCACTTTATCGAGCACATACACGCCCAGCTGGGTGTCCCAATAGCTGCTCACGCCCGGCGGCGGCGCGAAGCGCGGGTGGGCTTTCATGCGGGTGCTGGCAGGCGCCTGCACGGGCAGCGGCGCGCTTTTGGGTTGCTGCGTGGTTTTGCCCGGCGGGGTTTGCGGCAAGTTGCCGGGCGGCACGGGGATTGGTTCGCTGGTGGGTTGTTGCGTTGCCGGCGTGGTACAGCCGGCCAAGGCCAAAATCATCAGCGCTGCTGCGCCCCGTGCCCAAGTGCTCATTGTGCTTGTCCGTCCGCGGTGTCGATGGTCAGCTGCTGCTGATCCTTGCTGCTACTGGCCAAGGGCTGGCTGCGGCCGATCCACTCGCCTGCCTTGGCATTGCCTGCCCGCGAAATGCGAGCTTGCAGTATGACCTGAGGGAAGTTGGAGAGTTTCAGTTGCGGCATCATCGCGTCGCTGTCGGCCAGGCTGACCTCGGCGGGCAGGTCGGCCACGGTCAGGCGCTTCACGGCCAATGGCATGGGCGGGCCCGAGGCCGCGCGGGCAAAGACAAACACGCTGTCGCCCGGCTGCACCTTGTCTTTGAGATCGGCTGCGAGTTCGACACGCACGTTCAGAACCGTACCGTTATCCGTGGCGGCAGGCTGCGGCTGCTGCGCTTGCTGCTGGTCGGCCGGCAACTGTTCGCGAGCGCGGGCGATGCCGCCTTCAAGGGCGGCGCGCGATGGGTCCTCGGGCGGCAGCAAGGCCACCAGACGACCCCAGAAGGTGACGGCATCCTGGAAGCGCTTGTCTTCAAACGCGGCGATGCCGAGCAAGCCAAGACTGGTGACTTCCTGCGGGTTGGCTTTCAGTGCTTCGTCAGTTAGCGCTTGAAGCTCGGGCGACCATTTTTTGTCATTGGCGAAGTATTTCGCCTGGGCAAGCTGGCCGAGCAATTCAGGCTGACGCCCTGCCAGGCTGATGGCTTTTTCAAACGTAGCGGCGGCATCGCCCGGGCGTTCCTGACTCATGTAAGCGCGGCCGAGGAAGTACCAGCCTTCGGCAGAGTCGGGCTGCGCCTTCACGGCCTGCTCGAGACGTGCGGTCATTTCTTCGATGGTGCGCGGCGCCTGGGTAGCGTTCTGAGCGAGCTGCACTTTGTCCAGCGCGCCCCAGTGCCAGTACATGCCCACCGCCAGCACCGGCACCAGCACGGCGGCCAGCAGCGGCACCCATTTGCCGAGCGTCGAGGCACGCGTTTTATCGGCGCCTTCGGTGTCAGCCAGCAGTTCGCGCGCGGCTTCTGCCTTGGCGGCTTGCAGCTGCTCCTCGCCCAGTGTGCCGGCCTGTTGCTGGGCTTGCAGTTCAGCCACACGTTCCTGATAAAGCGCCACGTTCAGGGCGGTGCGGTCTTCTTCGCGCTGGGCGCGGCGGCCACGCAATACGGGGATCAACAAAAACGCCAAGGCCACCAGCAACAGCAGGCCGGCAGAAAGCCAGAATTCGATCATTGGGAAGTTTTGTCCGCAGCCACAGAAGAAGAGTTGTCCGCTTTGAGCAGCGCATCGAGGCGCGCCTGCTCATCGCCCGACAGGGTTACGTCGGCGACGGCAACCGGCTTGCGACGCCGCACGCCCATCACCACCATCACCAGCAAGCCCGTACCCAACAGCGCCGCCGGGCCGAACCACAGCAGCCAGGTGCGTGCAGTGACCGCCGGGCGATAACGCACGAACTCACCGTAGCGATCGACCATGAAGTCGACGATCTGCTCGTTGCTTTTGCCCTCGCCGAGCATGCGGAAAATTTCTTTGCGCAGGTCGGCGGCGATCGGTGCGTTGGAGTCGGCGATGTCCTGGTTCTGGCACTTGGGGCAGCGCAGTTCCAGGGTCAGTTGGCGAAAGCGCTCGCGCTCGGCATCGTTGGCGAACTCGTAGGTATCAATGGCGGCCTGGGCCACGCCGATCAGGCTCAACCCCAGCGCCATTGCGGCAAGCCAACGCTTCATTGCGCGGCCTCGTCGACCAGTTCCTGGTATTTGCTGGCGAGCTGTTCACGCCAGACCACTTCGTCGATTACGCCGACGAACTTGTGGCGAATGATGCCTTTGCTGTCGATCAGGAAGGTTTCCGGCGCGCCGTACACGCCCAGGTTCAGCCCCAGGCTGCCTTCGGCGTCGTTGATGTTCAGCTGGTACGGATTGTGGAATTCCTTCAGCCATTTCAGCGCGGCAGCGTTGTCGTCTTTGTAGTTGACGCCGTACACACGCACGCCCTGCTGGGCCAGTTTGTTCAACACCGGGTGTTCGACGCGGCAGGAAATGCACCACGTCGCCCACACGTTCAACAGCGCAGGCTTGCCCACCAGATCGGCGCGGGTCAGGGTCTTCTGCCCTTCCACGGCCGGCAGCGAAAACTCCGGCACCGGCTTGCCGATCAGGGCGGACGGCAGTTCCGACGGATCAAGAAACAGACCGCGGTACAAAAACACCGCGCCCACCAGAAACACCAGCAACGGCAGCAGCAACAATGCGCGCTTCATGCCTGAGCTCCTTCCAGACCCAAGGCTTCACGCACTCGGGTTTTGACTTTGACGCGGTAGCGCCGGTCCATTGCCGCCAGCAGACCACCGAAACCGGTGAGCAAGCCGCCGAACCAGATCCAGCGCACAAAGGGTTTGACGTGAATGCGCACGGCCCAGGCGCCGTTGTCCAGCGGCTCGCCGAGGGCGATGTAGATATCGCGGGTGAAACCGGCGTCGATGCCGGCTTCGGTCATCACCGATTGCTGCACGGTGTACAGGCGTTTTTCCGGGTGCAGCACGGCCACTTCCTCGCCGTCTTCGATGACGCGCACGGTGCCACGGTCGGACGTGAAGTTCGGGCCCTCGAAGTGCTCGGCACCGTCGAACACGAAGTGGTAGCCGCCCAGATCAGTCGACTCGCCGCGCTCCATGCGCATGTCGCGCTGCGCGCTGTTCTGGCTCGACAGCACAACACCGAGCGCGCACACGGCGATGCCCAGGTGAGCGAGCTGCATGCCCCAGTAGCTGCGGGTGAGTTTGCCCAGGCCTTTGAGCAAACCGGTGTGACGGGTTTTATCCAGCAAGTCACGCGCACCGGCCAGCAGCACCCAGGCTGCCAGCAGGCACACGGCAAGCACGGCCCAGTTGAAGTCGCCCAGCACCATGGAGGCCACGCCACCGAGCACCACGCTGGCGATCAGCACCGGCCCGAGCATGCCGAGCAGCCATTTCACCGGCGTGTCTTTCCAGCGCACGATCACGCCCACGGCCATCACGATCATCAGCAAGCTCATCAACGGCACGAACAGCGCGTTGAAGTACGGCGGGCCGACGGACAGCTTGGCGCCGGTCAGCGCGTCGAGCACCAGCGGGTACAGGGTGCCGAGCAAAATCATTGAGGCGGCGACGACCAATACCAGGTTGTTGCCGAGCAAGAGCATTTCCCGCGACCACGGCGCAAAGCCGACCTGGCTTTTCACCACCGGTGCGCGCAGGGCAAACAGGGTCAGCGAGCCGCCGACTACCAACAGCAGGAACGCCAGAATAAACACGCCGCGCTCAGGGTCGGAGGCGAACGCATGAACCGAAGTCAGTACGCCGGAACGAACCAGGAAGGTGCCGAGCAAGCTCAGGGAAAACGCGGCAATGGCCAACAGCACCGTCCAGCTTTTGAACACGCCGCGCTTTTCCGTCACCGCCAGGGAGTGGATGAGCGCAGTGCCCACCAGCCAGGGCATAAACGAGGCGTTTTCCACGGGGTCCCAGAACCACCAGCCGCCCCAGCCCAATTCGTAATACGCCCACCACGAACCCAGGGTGATGCCGATGCCGAGAAAGGCCCAGGCGACGATGGTCCATGGCCGCGACCAGCGCGCCCAGGCGGCGTCCAAGCGTCCGCCAAGCAAGGCGGCGATGGCAAAGGAGAAGGCAACGGAGAAACCTACATAGCCCATGTACAGCATCGGCGGGTGCACGATCAGGCCGATGTCTTGCAGCAGCGGGTTGAGGTCGCGACCGTCCACCGGGCTTTGGGGCAGCAGGCGCTCGAAGGGGTTGGAGGTGACGATCAGAAATAGCAGGAAACCGATGCTGATCATGCCCATCACGCCGAGCACGCGGGCCAGCATCACTTGTGGCAGCTGGCGGGAGAATACCGATACGGCAAACGTCCAGCCGCCAAGGATCAGCGCCCAGAGCAGCAGCGAGCCTTCGTGGGCGCCCCAGACCGCGCTGAACTTGTAGTACCAGGGCAACGCGCTGTTGGAGTTGTTGGCGACGTAGGCAACCGAGAAGTCGTCGGTCATGAATGCCCAGGTGAGGCAGGCGAAGGCCAGCAGCAAGAAGCTGAACTGCCCCCAGGCGGCCGGCTGGGCCAGGCCCATCCATTGGCGATCACCGCGCCAGGCGCCGATCATTGGCAAGGTCGCCTGCACCACCGCCATGCACAGGGCGAGAATCATCGCCAAGTGCCCAATTTCCGGAACGATCAGGGCGGCCATCATGGTTGTTTTTCTCCACTTTGCGGGGAGTAGGCTGCGCCGTCCTGGGGAGCCGACTGGCCGCTTTCTTTCAACGCCTTGGTGACTTCCGGCGGCATGTATTTCTCGTCGTGCTTGGCCAGTACTTCATCAGCGATCAGCACGCCGTCGGCGTCCAGCTTGCCGAGGGCGACAATGCCCTGCCCTTCGCGGAACAGGTCGGGAAGGATGCCGCGATAACGGATGGTCACGTTCTTGGCGAAGTCGGTGACCACGAACTGCACGTCCAGCGAGTCGCCGCTGCGCACCAGCGAGCCTTTTTCCACCATGCCGCCGGCGCGGATGCGCGTGTCGTGCGGCACTTCGCCGTTGGCAATTTGCGTGGGCGTGTAGAACAGGTTGATGTTCTGCTGCAAGGCGCTGAGCGCCAGGCCAACGGCAATGGCGACGCCCGCGACAATGGCGAGGATGATCAACAGGCGTTTTTTACGCAGCGGATTCACTTCTGACTCTCCCGGCGCAAACGGCGCGCCTCTTCTTGCAGATAACGACGGCGCGCCAGAACCGGCAGCGCGACGTTGAGCGCCAACACCGCCAGGCTGATGCCATAAGCGGTCCAGACATAAACACCATGGTGGCCCATGGCGAGAAACTCGCTGAACGAGGCAAAGCTCATCGCACGCCTCCTTTTTCGATTTGTTGCGCCACTTCGGCTTTCACCCAGCTGCTGCGGGCTTCGCGCTTGAGCACTTCCAGGCGCATGCGCATCAGCATCACGGCGCCAAAGAAGCAGTAGAAACCGAGCACCATCAGTAGCAGCGGAATCCACATCTCTGAAGGCATGGCCGGACGTTCGGTGATTTTGAACGTGGCGCCCTGGTGCAGGGTGTTCCACCACTCCACCGAGTACTTGATGATCGGAATATTCACCACGCCCACCAGCGCCAGCACGGCGCAGGCCTTGGCGGCGCTGTCGCGGTTGCTGATGGCATTGCCCAGGGCAATGATGCCGAAGTACAGGAACAGCAGAATCAGCATAGAGGTGAGGCGTGCGTCCCACACCCACCAGGAGCCCCACGTCGGCTTGCCCCAGATGGCACCGGTGAGCAGCGCGATGGCGGTCATCCAGGCACCGATGGGCGCGGCGGATTGCAGGGCGACGTCGGCGATTTTCATTTTCCACACCAGCCCGACCAGACCGGCAATGGCCAGCAGCACGTAGCACGACTGCGCCAGCATGGCGGCCGGGACGTGAATGTAGATGATGCGGAAGCTATTGCCCTGCTGGTAATCCGGCGGCGCGAATGCCAGGCCCCAGACCAGCCCGGTAGCAATAAGCAGAACGGCGGCCACGCTCAACCAGGGCAGCCAGCGGCCGCTGATCTGGTAGAACCATTTGGGCGAGCCCCATTTGTGAAACCAAGTCCAATTCATCAGGGTAACCACGTCATTTTTATTCGCCGACGCTAATGGCCAGGCCTGCGGCGGTCGCAAAAGGTGTCAGGGTAACGGCCAAGGCAGCAAGGCTGGCCATCCACAGCAAGTAACCGATCACTGGTAAGCCCTGCAACGAGGCTTGCAGCGCCCCGCTGCCGAGAATCAGCACGGGGATGTAAAGCGGAAGAATCAGCAACGCCAGCAACAGGCCGCCGCGCTTGAGACCGACGGTCAGTGCCGCCCCCACTGCGCCCAACAGGCTGAGCACCGGTGTTCCCAATAATAAAGTGGCCAGCAGCACCGGAATGCATTGGCCCGGCAACCCCAGCATCAATGCCAGCAGTGGCGCCAGCAGCACCAGCGCCAGCCCGGAAAACAGCCAGTGTGCCAGCACCTTGGCCAATACCAGAAGAGCCAACGGGTGCGGCGAAAGGACCCACTGTTCTAAAGAACCGTCTTCAAAATCGCTGCGAAAAAGCCCGTCGAGCGAGAGCAACACCGCCAGTAACGCCGCCACCCAGATCAAACCGGGCGACAGGGTTTGCAGCAGTTGGCTTTCCGGGCCAACGGCCAGCGGGAACAACGCAATAACGATGGCGAAAAACACCAGCGGGTTGGCGAGTTCAGCCGGACGGCGGAACAGCAGGCGCGCTTCGCGGGCGACCAGCAAGGTGAATACGTTGCTCATGGGCGGCGCTGCCCCAGGTCCAGTTCACGGTAACCGGTCGGCCGCTGCGCGAGGGTGTGGTGCGTGGTCAGCAGCACCATGCCGCCCTGCTCGCAATGGGCTGAGAGGTGGGATTCAAGCTGGGCAACGCCGGCTTTATCCAGCGCGGTGAACGGTTCATCCAGCACCCACAGCGGCGGCGGGCTCAGGTACAAGCGCGCCAGGGCAACGCGGCGCTGCTGGCCGGCGGACAAAGTGTGACAGGGAACGTCTTCAAAACCGCGCAAGCCCACCTGTTCCAGCGCGTGCCAAATGGCGTCGCGGCTGGCCGGTTGATGCAGGGCACAGAGCCAGGTGAGATTTTCTTCCGCGGTGAGCAGGCCCTTGATGCCCGCTGCGTGGCCGATCCAGAGCACGTTGCGGGCCAGCTCGTTGCGTTGCGTCGCCAGTGGCTGGCCATTGAGTAGCACCTCGCCGGCGGTGGGCTGCATCAGCCCGGCAAGCAAGCGCAGCAGGCTGGTTTTGCCGCTGCCGTTGGGGCCGCTGATTTGCAGCATCTCTCCGCCCACCAGACGCAGCTCCAAGTGTTCGAAGAGCATGCGCCAGTCCCGCTCACAGGCGAGTGCTACAGCTTCGAGGAAGGGGCTCTTCAAGGTTAGGCTGACCTGCGGGCTAAGGGGCCGGAGGAAAATTCCGGACGGGCTGGTTCTGGCGCTGCTTTTGCTATCAAGTCCAGGCAAGCTTGGCCGCTATACTCAGGCATGCCACTCGCACGGCCGACCCGGACGGGGCGGCATTATACATGTCACGCCCGCCCCTCGAAGCTGGCTTTTTCGACAGGTTGTAAACCGCCGATGAGCGAAATCAGTAGCACTCGCCCACTCTCCCCCGTTACGCCGACGCCGCGCCCGAACACCTCGGTGACCGACGCAGCGGTAAAACTCTTGCAGCCGCTGGGCAACCTGCTGGCCGTGGGCGACAGCGCCACCGCCGAAGTGGTCAGCGTCAAAGACCTCGCGCAGAATTTCCAGCAAGTGCTGCTGCGCCTGACCGTTAACGGCGGCCAGCAAGCCACCCTGCAGGCCACCACCAGCCAACCGCTCCTGCAAGGCAGCACGGTGGCGGTGACGGCAGTTTCCGACACGCGTTTGTCCGTACTCATGCAGGTGGCTGCCGGCGGCAATCCGCTGACCAGCCTGGACGGCGAGGCCATGCCGCCCGGCACGGTGATTCAGGGCAAAGTCGAATCCAGCCAGCCCTTCATTCAGCCGCACACTCAACAATTGCTCAATAAAGTGTTGGTCGCCCTGCTCAACACCCCGCTGGCGGGCAGCAAGCTTGCAATCGAAACGCCGCTCAATCTGCCCGTCGGCAGCCTGCTGACCGCGCAGGTGCAAAGTAATCAATCGCTGACCTTCCTGCCGTTAAGTGGCCGTCTCGACCAGCTCGAGCTGGGCCAGCAACTGGCCAGCCAGCAATCGCGCCAGGGCTCGCTGGAGAATCTGCTGAAGTCGCTGCAAGGCTTGAGCGGCAAGGAAGGCCTGCCCGAAGGCATGCGAGCGGCCATCGACAAGCTGCTCGGTTCGCTGCCCGACGGCGCGCAACTGAGCGATTCCAAGGGCCTGTCGCAGGCGCTGGAAAAGAGCGGCATGTTCCTTGAGGCCAAGCTGCTCAGCGGCAATACCGCCGGGCTGCCGCAAGACATGAAAGCCAACCTTCTGCGCCTGATCGCACAAATTCTGCCGGCGCTGCCCAGCGGCGCGGCCATCAACCCGAATGCCATTGGCGCCAATCTCGGCCAGGCACTGCCCGTGTTCCTGCGTAACGCCCTTGGCGCGCTGGGGCAAACCGGCGCCAAGCAGCAAGGCCTGACCTTCCCGCTGCCAAGCAAGCTGCAGCAGGAAATGGAAAACGAGGGCGACCTGGAAGGCCTGCTGAAGCTGGCCGCCGCTGCCGTGGCCCGTTTGCAGACGCATCAGCTGTCGAGCCTGGCGCAAAGCCAGCTGACGCCGGAAGGCAACCTGCTGACCACCTGGCAAATGGAAATTCCCATGCGCAACGGGCAAGACCTGGCGCCGCTGCAATTGAAAATGCAGCGCGAGGATGCGCAAGAGGAAGAGAAGCCAGGCAAAGGCGGCAAGAAAGGTCAGCAGCAAGAACCGGTGTGGCGCATCGAGCTGGCGTTCGACATCGCCCCGCTCGGCCCGCTGCAGGTACAGGCGCAACTGGCGCGCGGCAGCCTTACCAGCCAGCTGTGGGCCGAACGCGCCAGCACCGCGCAATTGATTGATAACGAACTGGGCAACCTGCGCGACCGGCTGACTGCTGCCGGCCTGAATGTCGGCGAACTGGCCTGCCAGCAAGGCCTTCCGCCGCAAGGGCCGCGCACCACCCTTGAACAACGCTGGATTGATGAAAAAGCATGAAACGTGAAGCCCCCCGCCAGGCCATTGCCCTTAACTACGACGGCAAAAGCGCGCCCAGCCTCACCGCCAAGGGCGACGACGAACTGGCCGAAGCCATTCTGGCTCTGGCCCGTGAGTACGAAGTGCCTATTTATGAGAACGCCGACCTGGTGCGTCTGCTGGCGCGCATGGAGCTGGGCGACTCGATACCCGAAGAGCTGTACCGCAGCGTCGCAGAGATCATTGCGTTTGCGTGGTACTTGAAAGGGAAATGCCCGGAAGGCTTTACCCCGGATGATGGCGGCGAGAAAGATGTCACGCCGCAGCGGTCGCTGGATTAATACCTTCAGATGTAGGAGCGACCTTGGTCGCGACCCCTGGAAAAGGTAATTGCCGAGGTTTGCAGGGTTCGCCAGCAAGCTGGCTCCTACAAAAACAGGGTTGCTAGCGCTTGGCTTGATGCAGTTTGCTAACCAGTTCCGCCTCGGCGCGACTCAGACCGCAGGATTGGGTGAGGTCGTCGACGCTGGCGCCCAGGCCGACTAAGCGGGCGGCCTGAGTGAAAGACAGATTGCTCGGGTCGCGTTGTTCAATCTGGCTGAGTTTGTCTGGAATCGGCGCCAGGGTACGGCGCAGTTCATAGAGCTCTTCACCCATGCGGATGCTACCGGTCAGGTAGGTATCCAGACGCTTTTTCAATTCTTTTATGGCCTGGTCGCGCAGTGCGTCGCGCTGTGCCTGGTGTTCGAACTGACGGGCGAATTCTCGCTGTCGTCCCGCCAGCCAGATGCAGGTGCCGCCCAGCGAGACGCAAGCCAGGGCAAGCACCAACAGCGCGATGTCGAGCATGGGTCAGATGCTCTCCAGTTCGGACCACTCTTCTTCGGACATCATTTTGTCCAGCTCGACCAGAATCAGCAGTTCGCCGTTCTTGTTGCAGACGCCCTGAATGAACTTGGCCGACTCGTCGTTACCAACGTTAGGCGCGGTTTCCACTTCCGACTGGCGCAGGTAAACCACTTCGGCAACGCTGTCGACCATGATGCCAACCACTTGTTTGTCGGCTTCGATGATGACGATACGGGTGTTGTCCGTCACCGAGCCGGAGTCCAGGCCGAAGCGCTGGCGGGTGTCGATCACGGTTACCACGTTGCCGCGCAGGTTGATGATGCCCAGCACATAGCTAGGGGCACCCGGTACCGGGGCGATTTCGGTGTAGCGCAGCACTTCCTGCACCTGCATCACGTTGATGCCGTAGGTTTCGTTATCCAGACGGAACGTCACCCATTGCAGAATGGGATCTTCGGAACCTTGCGCGGACGTTTTCTTCATATCCCTAGCCTCATCAATGCCACTGGTGTGGCGCACGGGTGTACCCCGCCGTTTACTTTAGCGCCCCGGCTGCGGGGCTGTTCAATCTGTTACTGCACGCGACCATCACTGCCTAAGCGCTTGGCCGCGCCGCTGGCAATCAATTCGGCCAGAACGGCCACATCCACCAACGCACACATATGTTCGATGACGGTACCGGCCAGCCACGGACGCTGGCTGCGCTGACTGCGCCACTTGACCTCTTTGGGGTCCAGGCGAATCGAGCGACTGACCTGATGCACCGCAAGGCCCCATTCGTAGCCTTGCACGGAAATCACATACTGCAAGCCCTGGCGGAAATCATCGCGGTAGCGATCCGGCATAACCCAGCGCGCGGTGTCGAGTACGCGAAGGTTGCCAGCCTGGCACGGGAGGATACCGAGGAACCAGTCGGGCTGGCCAAATAGTGGCGTCAGTTCCTGGCCGACCAGCGGGTAAATCGAGCCCAAACACACCAACGGCACAGCGAGCGTCAGGCCGGCGACGTCGAACAGCAGGCACTCGAACGGCTCTTCGCCCCAGCTCGGCTGACCGTCTAGTTTCAACGGTGGCGGCGTTGGCGCCATGTCGGTCTGGATTTGCTGCTCCACCACCGACTCGACAACCGGTGGCGCAAGCACCACAGGTTTTTCAGCGACGGGTTTTACTTCAACCGGTTTTTCCGCGACCGGCGCCACCTGCTCGACCAGCAAGGTAGGCATCAGCAGCGGTTTGGGCATCTCCAGGGTAGGCAGAACCAGCGTCGGCCGTTCCAGCGTTACCGCAGCGGGTCGAGCAGCCACGGGCGGCGCTTGCAGACGCGCATCGCGCACCTGTTCTTCAAGTACGGCGGCTTCGAATTCATCGAGGGAAACGGCGTCGGATTCAAGCGCTACCGGTGCCGGCTTGCTGGCAGGCGCCGGAGCCGGGCTCGGCTGCACGGCGCGGGCCGGCGCAGGCGCCGGTGCTGGCGCGACGACCGCCAGGCTGACCGGCTCAGCCGGAAACGAATCGGCCAGTTCGGCAGCCGCTTCCTGCAGCAAGCCGTCCAGATAGGACTGCAAGGCCAGCTGCGGGCGATTAGCGGTGGCGGTAGGACGACTCATAAAACAAACCCGGTGAAATGGACTGACTCATATATCGGCAGCATGCGCCGCAGACTTGAGTCAGCCCTGATAGCAAAAATCGCCATGCTATGCGACCTGCGCAGACAGTTCGTGGCTGAGCAAATGTTTGAGCAGCGCCCGATACGCCAGTACGCCGCGACTCTTGTCGTCGAACTGCGAAGGCGTCTGCCCGGCCCGGCTGGCGTCGCGCAGGCGGGTATCTACCGGAATGTAGGCTGGCCACAGGTGGTCGGGGTAAGCATTACGCAAGGTGCGCAAGGTGCTCAGCGAGGCCTGGGTGCGGCGGTCGAACAGAGTCGGCACGATGGTGTACGGCAAGGCCTGCTTGCGCGAGCGGTTGATCATCGCCAGCGTGCTGACCATGCGCTCCAGGCCTTTCACGGCGAGAAATTCAGTCTGCACCGGAATGGCTAGCTGTTGGCTGGCCGCCAACGCATTAACCATCAGCACGCCAAGCAAGGGCGGACTGTCGATGATGGCGTGGTCGAAGTCGTCCCACAGCTGCGCCAGACTTTTGGCGATCACCAGGCCCAGGCCGCTCTGCCCTGGCGACTGACGCTCAAGGGTGGCGAGTGCCGTGCTGGAGGGCAGCAACGAGATCAGTTGATGGCTTGTGGGCAACAGCAGCTGCCCCGGCAACCCTTGCGGCACGCTGCCCTGGTGCTGGAACAAGTCGAATGCGCTGTGCTCCAGCGAATCGGGGTCATGCCCGAAATAGCTCGTCATGGAGCCATGTGGATCGAGATCGACCACAACCACGCGCTTGCCCGCATCGGCCAACAGCCCTGCGAGTGCGATGCTTGTGGTGGTTTTGCCGACCCCACCTTTTTGATTGGCTACTGCCCAGACTCTCATGTTCGTTATCCTCCCGGCGCACCAAGGGCTTACCGAGAACAAGCGCCAACCTAAGGGGCCGGCGACGGGGAATTGACAGCACCGCCCGAAGGCGGCTGCACTGCAGGCGGTTGTGCAGGTTGTGTGCCAGCCCGCTCTAAGGCGGCATCTGGCTGGGCATTACCACTTCCTACACCACTCACGCTGCGTCGCACATCCAAGTTGCGTGACACCACCAGCACGACCCGGCGATTGCGCGCTCTTCCCTCTGCCGTCGCGTTATCCGCGATTGGCTGAAACTCTCCATAACCGACCGCTGCCAGGCGCCCGGCGTTTACGCCATCCATGGCCATCATTCTTACAATGCTAGCTGCCCGCGCCGTAGACAACTCCCAGTTCGTAGGAAATTGCGCGGTCTTGATCGGAAGGTTATCTGTGAACCCTTCCACATGAATCGGATTTTCGTAAGGTGCCAGAATTTTGGCAACCTTCTCGATAATGGTGAATGCGGTGTCGTTGGGAATCGCATCGCCGCTGGGAAACAGCAGGCTGGAATTCAGCTCGATTTCGATCCACAGCTCGTTGCCGCGCACCTTCAGTTCATCGCTCTTGATCAGGTCGCCAAACGCGGCCTTTACCGCTTCGCTGATTTCCTGCAACGCCTTGCTCGGGTCATCGCCCTGGGCTTCTTCCTGATCCTGCATCTTCTCCGGCTCCGTGGTCAGCGGCCGTTCCTCGCCCACTGGAATCGGTTTAACGGCGCGGTCCGGCTGGTTGAAGACGCCCACCAGCGTGTCGGAAAGGATTTTGTATTTGCCTTCGTTGATCGAAGAGATCGAGTACATCACCACAAAAAAAGCGAACAGCAGCGTAATGAAGTCGGCGTAGGACACCAGCCAACGTTCATGATTTTCGTGTTCTTCCTGATGCCGCCGACGCGCCATAGTGAGCCCGACCTTTAGTCCATGAAGCCTTGCAGCTTGAGCTCGATGGAGCGCGGATTCTCACCCTCGGCAATCGAGAGGATGCCTTCCAGGAGCATTTCCCGGTAACGCGACTGGCGCATGGCAATGGCCTTGAGCTTGTTGCCCACTGGCAGGAAAAACAGGTTGGCCAGCGCCACACCGTAAATAGTCGCGACAAACGCCACGGCAATCCCGCTGCCCAGCATGCTCGGGTCCGCCAGATTGCCCATCACGTGAATCAGGCCCATCACCGCGCCGATGATGCCGATGGTGGGCGAATAACCGCCCATGCTGTCGAACACTTTTGCAGCCTGAATATCGCGGCCTTCCTGGGTGTACAGGTCGACCTCAAGAATGCTGCGAATGGCTTCGGGCTCGGCGCCGTCCACCAGCAGTTGCAAACCTTTGCGCGCGTACGGATCGGCCTCGACGTCAGCGACGGCTTCCAGGCCGAGCAAGCCTTCCTTTCGCGCCGTCATGCTCCAGCCAACCACACGGTTGATGCCGCCCGCCAGGTCGATGCGCGGCGGGAAAAAAATCCAGCGCACCACGGCCAGCGAACGCTTGAACACCGACATTGGCGTCTGCAGAAACGCTGCGCCCAGGGTGCCGCCCACCACAATCAGAAAAGCCGGGCCATTGACCAGTGCGCCGACGTGACCGCCCTCCAGGTAGTTACCCCCCAGAATCGCGACAAACGCCAGAATCACCCCGATAAGGCTGAGTACATCCATCAGACACAGGCCTCCACCAGGTGTCGACCGATGTCATCAAGGCTGTAAACCGCGTCTGCGAGGTTGGCTTTCACGATGGCCATGGGCATGCCGTAAATCACGCAACTGGCTTCATCCTGCGCCCACACCTGACTGCCACCCTGTTTGAGCAGGCGCGCGCCTTCGCGGCCGTCGGCGCCCATGCCGGTGAGCACCACGGCGAGCACTTTGTCGCCATAGGCTTTGGAGGCGGAGCCGAAGGTGATGTCCACGCACGGGCGGTAGTTAAGGCGCTCGTCGCCCGGCAGGATTTTCACCGTGCCACGGCCGTCGACCATCATTTGTTTACCGCCGGGTGCCAGCAAGGCCAGGCCAGGGCGCAGTTGGTCGCCGTCTTCCGCTTCCTTGACGCTGATTTTGCACAGCTTGTCCAATCGCTCGGCAAACGCTTTGGTAAACGCCGCCGGCATGTGCTGAATCAGCACGATGGGCGCGGGGAAATTGGCAGGCAGCTGGGTCAGCACGCGTTGCAGGGCAACCGGGCCGCCGGTGGAGGTGCCGATGGCCAACAGCTTGTACGGTTTGCGCTTGGGCGCTGCGCTGGAGCTTGCAGCAGGCGCCGCAGCAGCCGGCCGCGGCGCAACCGGCGCCGGGCGCGCGGGCGAGCTGCTGGTGGCGGTGCTGGTGGAACTGGCAGCCGGAGCATGGGCCGGCGCATGACTCGGCGCCGGCGCTGGCGCAGCAGCCGGCATGCCGCTGTAGCGACGGTTACTGCGGGCGATGGTATGCACCTTTTCGCACAGCAGCTGTTTGACCTTCTCGGGGTTGCGCGAGATGTCTTCGAAGTTTTTCGGCAGGAAATCCACCGCACCGGCATCCAGCGCATCGAGCGTGACGCGCGCGCCTTCGTGGGTGAGCGAGGAGAACATGAGAACGGGAGTGGGACAGCGCTGCATGATGTGACGCACGGCGGTAATGCCATCCATCATCGGCATTTCGTAGTCCATGGTGATCACGTCCGGCTTGAGCGCCAGGGCCTGATCAATGGCTTCACGACCATTGGTGGCAGTGCCGACGACCTGGATATTCGAGTCTGCGGAGAGAATCTCCGAAACACGCCGGCGGAAAAAGCCGGAATCGTCTACCACCAGAACCTTAACTGCCATAACCGCTCCTTTGAACCCGCCCGAGGCCCGGTTGGGCCGTCGCGCTTGGTGCTGCGCAAGCAGGCGGAGCGCTTATTTACGTCCCGTAAATGCCACGCTCCTTGCCCTATCTACGCTGAGTGACACACCGCATCAGAGGCGGCGTGCGTAACGCTTGAGCATGCTCGGCACATCCAGAATCAGGGCAATGCGCCCGTCACCTGTAATGGTGGCCCCGGACATTCCCGGAGTGCCTTGGAGCATCTTGCCCAGCGGCTTGATCACGACTTCTTCCTGGCCCACCAACTGATCGACGACAAAGCCGATACGCTGCGTGCCCACCGACAGAATCACCACATGGCCTTCGTGCTGCTCTTCGTGCTGGGCGCTGCTGATGAGCCAGCGCTTGAGGTAGAACAGCGGCAAGGCTTTGTCCCGCACAATCACCACTTCCTGACCGTCGACGACGTTGGTGCGCGACAGGTCGAGGTGGAAGATTTCGTTGACGTTAACCAGCGGGAACGCAAACGCCTGGTTGCCGAGCATGACCATCAAGGTCGGCATGATCGCCAAGGTCAGCGGCACCTTGATGACGATCTTGGTGCCCTGGCCCTTGGCCGAGTAGATGTTGATGATGCCGTTGAGCTGGGAAATCTTGGTTTTCACCACGTCCATGCCCACGCCACGGCCGGACACGTCGGAGATCTCGGTTTTGGTCGAGAAACCCGGGGCGAAAATCAGGTTGTAGCATTCGGCTTCGCTGAGACGGTCGGCGGCGTCTTTGTCGAGCACGCCCTTCTCCACCGCTTTGGCGCGCAGTACGTCGGGGTCCATGCCGTTGCCGTCGTCAGAAATCGACAGCAGGATGTGATCGCCCTCTTGCTGCGCCGACAGCACGATTTTGCCGCCGCGGCTTTTGCCGGCGGCTTCGCGTTTTTCCGGCGACTCGATACCGTGGTCCACCGAGTTGCGCACCAAGTGAACCAACGGGTCGGCCAGTGCCTCAACCAGGTTCTTGTCGAGGTCGGTTTCTTCGCCGACCAGTTCCAGGTTGATTTCTTTTTTCAGGCTGCGAGCCAGATCGCGAACCAGACGCGGGAAGCGACCGAAGACTTTCTTGATGGGCTGCATGCGGGTTTTCATCACCGCGGTTTGCAGATCCGCCGTCACCACATCGAGGTTGGACACGGCCTTGGACATGTTCTCGTCGCCGCTGTTGAGCCCCAGGCGCACCAGACGGTTACGCACCAGCACCAACTCGCCGACCATGTTCATGATTTCGTCCAGCCGCGCGGTGTCGACGCGCACGGTGGTTTCAGCTTCGGCAGCCGGGCCGGCTTTTTCAGCAGCAGCGGCAGCCGCTGGCGCCGGGGCTGGCGCAGCAGCAGGTTTGGCTGCTGCCGGCTTCGCAGGCTCTGGTTTCGCTGCGGGCTTGGCAGCCGGAGCCGCCGCTTTGGCGGGCGCAGCAGCGGCCGGCAAGGGTGCCAGGGCAGCCGGTTCAACGAACTTGCCTTCACCGTGCAACTGGTCGAGCAAGGCTTCGAATTCGTCGTCGGTGATGTTGTCACCGTTGCCGCCGGCCGCAGGTGCAGCGGCAGCTACCGGTGCAGCAGGCGCAGGCGCAGCCGGGACAGCGGGTTCGACAAACTTGCCTTTGCCGTGCAACTGATCCAGCAGCGCTTCGAACTCGTCGTCCGTAATTTCATCGCCACCGCCGGCAGCCGCAGGAGCTGCGCTGGCAGGCGGCGCGCTGACCGGCGCAGCGGGCGCGGCCGGGGCAGCGGCGAACTGACCCTTGCCGTGCAACTGGTCGAGCAGCGATTCGAATTCGTCGTCGGTAATTTCATCGCCGCTGGGCGCAGGCGCAGCCGCTTTGGGCTCATCGTGCAGCGCGTCGAGCAACTGCTCGAATTCGCTGTCGGTAATGTCGCCCGACTGCTCTGCGGCTGCAGGTGCTTCGGCAATTTCCGCTTCTGGTTCTTCGGCAGCAGCCGGCTCAGCGCTGGCGCCGGCCAACTCGGCGGCGGTTTGCGGCTCGGCCAACCGCGCGAGCGCGGCCAACAGTTCCGGCGTGGCCGGTGTCGGCGTGGTGCGTTCGCGCACTTCAGAAAACATGCCATTGACGGCATCAAGAGCTTCGAGAACGACGTCCATCAATTCCGAGTCAACGCGACGCTCACCCTTGCGCAGGATGTCGAACACGTTCTCGGCAATGTGGCAGCACTCCACCAGCTCATTGAGCTGGAGGAAGCCGGCGCCACCTTTGACGGTATGGAATCCGCGGAAAATAGCATTGAGCAGATTGGAATCATCCGGGCGGCTTTCCAGCTCGACCAATTGTTCCGATAACTGCTCAAGAATTTCGCCGGCCTCTACCAGGAAGTCCTGGAGGATTTCTTCATCGGCGCCGAAGCTCATCTGTGTGCTCCCTAGAACCCTAGACTGGATAGCAGATCGTCAACGTCGTCCTGATTGGAAGCGACGTCTTCACGCTTATCGGCATGAATCTGCGGACCTTCACCGTGAGAAGGCTCTTTTTGTTGTTCTTGCTCGGCGCGCAGCACGGCATGGTCGTGCTCGATACCAGCGAAACGGTCTACCTGGCTGGCCATGAGCACCAGTTTCAGCAGGTTGCTTTCCACTTCGGTAACCAGTTGCGTAACGCGTTTGATCACCTGACCGGTAAGGTCCTGGTAATCCTGAGCGAGCAGAATGTCGTTCAGATGACCCGACAATTTGCTGCTGTCACGTTCGCTACGGGCGAGAAACAGTTCGATGCGTTTGGCCAATTCGCGGAAGGCTTCGGCCCCCAGCTCGCGGCGCATGAAGCGGCCCCAGTCGGCGCCCAGCGCAGTGGCTTCGTCGTTGAGGTCGTTAACCAGCGGCGCACTCTGCTCCACCAGATCCATGGTGCGATTGGCCGCTTTCTCGGTCATCGTCACGACATAGTTCAGGCGTTCGGTGGCGTCGGTGATTTGCGACACTTCCTTGGCGTGTGGCATGCGTGGGTCAAGCTGGAAGTTGACGATGGCGTTGTGCAGCTCACGCGTCAGTTTTCCCACTTCGTGGTAGAGACCACGATCACGCACTTTGTTGAGCTCATGAATGAGCTGCACCGCTTCGCCGAAATTACCTTTTTCAAGGCTATCAACCAGCTCGCGGGCATTGGATTTTAGGGACGACTCGAGGTCGCCCATGGGTAGATCGTCGTGCGCCATAATGCCCCCACGGCCGGGATCAGCCGTTAACACGCTCGAAGATTTTTTCGATCTTCTCTTTCAGCACTTGAGCTGTGAACGGCTTTACTACGTAGCCATTCACCCCGGCCTGCGCTGCTTCGATAATTTGATCGCGCTTGGCTTCGGCAGTCACCATCAACACCGGAAGGTGCTTGAGACGGTCATCGGCGCGAACCGCACGCAACAGGTCGATACCGGTCATACCCGGCATGTTCCAGTCAGTGACGAGAAAATCGAAGCTGCCGCTATGCAGCATGGGTAGAGCGGTGGTTCCGTCATCAGCCTCAGCGGTGTTGGTGAATCCCAAGTCACGCAAGAGGTTCTTGATGATCCGTCGCATCGTTGAGAAGTCGTCAACGATGAGGATTTTCATGTTTTTGTCCAAGTCGACCTCCGTACAGTCCTAAACGCACCCAGCACCTGGATGCGCGTTGAATCGAGAAACTGGCAGTGCCGCTCAGCTAGCGCGCCACTCGCTCAAGCGTGCACGCAAACGAGCGGCACACTGGCTATGCAACTGGCTGACCCGCGATTCGCTGACCCCCAGCACTTCGCCAATTTCCTTGAGATTCAGTTCTTCGTCGTAATACAGCGACAACACCAACTGTTCACGTTCAGGCAGTCCAGAGATGGCCGCCGCCAATGCCGATTGGAAGCGTTCATCTTCCAGATCGCGCGAAGGCTCGAAGTGGGTAATGCCAGCGTCTTCACGCAGACCTGTGTGCTCGCCGTCCTGAAGAAGGTCGTCGAAACTGAACAAGCGGCTGCCCAAAGTGTCGCCAAGAATGCCGTAGTAATCCTCGAGACTCAATTGGAGTTCGGCCGCAACTTCTTGATCTTTAGCGTCTCTGCCCGTTCGGGCTTCAATTTTTCTAATTGCGTCACTGACCATGCGACTGTTGCGGTGCACCGAACGCGGTGCCCAGTCGCCCTTGCGCACTTCATCCAGCATAGATCCCCGAATGCGAATGCCGGCGAAAGTTTCAAAACTTGCGCCTTTGCTGGAGTCGTATTTTTTCGAGGCTTCAAGCAGGCCGATCATGCCGGCCTGGATCAGATCTTCCACCTGCACGCTTGCCGGCAGACGTGCCAGCAAGTGGTAGGCGATGCGTTTGACCAGTGGTGCGTAACGCTCGATCAACTGGTGCTGGGAGTCCTGCGCCTGTGCCTTGCTATACATACGAAGCCCATTGCCTGATGTCATACGGCCGTATCAGCAAGCGGTTGCTGAACCAGACGCTCCACGAAGAACTCCAAGTGCCCGCGTGGATTGGCTGGTAACGGCCAGGTGTCGACCTTCTGCGCAATGGCTTTGAACGCCAGCGCGCACTTGGAGCGAGGGAAGGCCTCATAAACTGCGCGTTGCTTCTGTACCGCCTTGCGTACCGACTCGTCGTAAGGCACGGCGCCGACGTATTGCAGGGCGACATCGAGGAAACGATCAGTCACCTTGGTCAGCTTAGCAAACAGGTTGCGACCTTCCTGTGGACTGTGCGCCATATTGGCCAGCACACGGAAACGGCTCATGCCGTGGTCGCGGTTCAGCAGTTTGATCAGGGCGTAGGCGTCGGTAATGGAGGTGGGCTCATCGCACACCACCACAATCACTTCCTGGGCCGCACGCACAAAGCTCACCACCGCATCGCCAATGCCGGCAGCGGTGTCGATCACCAGTACATCGAGGTTGTCACTGATATCGCTGAACGCCTGGATCAGGCCAGCGTGCTGCATGGGCGTGAGTTGCACCATGCTTTGTGTGCCCGACGCTGCGGGCACAATGCGAATACCGCCCGGCCCTTGCAGCAGCACGTCGCGCAGTTCGCATTCGCCGCTGATGACATCGGCCAGGGTGCGCTTGGCTGAAAGCCCCAGCAGCACGTCGACGTTGGCCAGGCCCAGGTCGGCATCCATCAGCATCACTCGCCGACCGAGGTCAGCCAGGGCCAGGGAAAGATTGACCGATACATTGGTCTTGCCGACGCCACCCTTGCCGCCGGTCACCGCGATCACCTGTACGGGATGCATACCCATGTTATCCACACACCTTGTCTAGCTCGACTGAGGCCACTTGGCTGATTACGTTCAGGCTGTTCCTGAACGGTTGAATTCTCGTACTGCCTTGCTCTACAGCGAATCAGCCTGCGCGACGCGCCGGGTTCTGGTACAGCCCGGCGAACATATCGGCCATGGCGTCTTCACTTGGCTCCTGCGGCGCCTGCAAGCTCACTGCCCGGCTTACCAACTGATGACTGCGTGGTACGTGCAGGTCATCCGGAATACGCGGACCGTCTGCCAGATAGGCTACCGGTAGATGCTGGCTTATAGCCAGACTTAAAACCTCGCCCAAACTGGTCGCTTCATCGGCCTTGGTAAGGATACAGCCAGTCAGACCGCAACGCTTATAGCTATGGTAGGCCGCCTTGAGCACTTGGCTCTGGCTGGTAGCAGCCAGCACCAGATAATTTCTCGATTTGACCCCGCGACCGGCCAAGGTTTCCAACTGCATGTGCAGCGCCGGATCGTTGCCCGGCAAGCCGGCGGTATCGATCAGCACCACACGCTTGCGCGCCAATGGTTCCAGCGCTTGGGTCAGCGAGGTGCCGGGGTCCACTTGCGTGACCGACACGTTGAGAATGCGGCCCAGCGTTTTCAGTTGTTCCTGGGCACCGATGCGGTAGCTGTCCATGCTCACCAGCGCCACGTGCTGCGCGCCGTATTTCAGAACATAACGCGCGGCCATTTTTGCCAGTGTAGTGGTTTTGCCCATTCCAGCCGGCCCGACCAGCGCGATAACACCGCCCTCTTCCAGCGGCTCGACCTTTGGCGTTTTGATCGCGTGGGCCAGGTGGGCAAGAATCATGCGCCAGGCCTGACGTTGCTCAGGCACTGCCGATACGCGCTCCAGCAGCACGCGGGACAATTCCGCCGGCAAACCCATGCGTTGCAGACGACGCCACAGCGCAGCCTGCTGAGGACGACGGCTTTGCATCTGACCCCAGGCCATGGAGCCCAGTTGCACTTCGATCAATTCGCGCAGGCCGTTCAATTCAAACCGCATGGCGTCGAGGCTGCGTTGGTCGGTTGCCACCGCCTTCGCCGGTTCCGGTGCAGGAGCAGCGGCAGGCTTCGGACGCTCAGGGCGCACGAACGAGGCCGGCAGCTCGGGCGCAACGATCGATTCGTTGGCGAACAACTGGCCGTCTTTCATCTTTTCGCCAGCCACACGCGTGGCCAGATCGGCTTGCGCCGACACCAGCATCGACTGCGTGCGACGCAGCTCGTTCTCAAGCTCAGGGTTCGGCTGGCGGGCAGGCATCACCGGCGCCTGGTAGTCCAGGGCTGCGGTCAGTTCCACGCCTCCGGCGACACGGCGCGTGCCGATGATGGACGCATCGGCGCCCAGCTCATCGCGAACCAACTTCATGACTTGACGCATATCGGCGGCGAAAAAGCGTTTAACTTGCATGACCTAAGCCTCAGTTCAGTTCTGACCCACCGTGGCAACGATGGTGACCTGCTTGTTGTCTGGGATTTCCTGGTACGCCAACACGTGCATGGTCGGTACTGCCAACCGTGCGAACCGCGAGAGCATCGCCCGAACCGGACCGGCTACCAGCAGAATCGCTGGTTTGCCGAGCATTTCCTGGCGTTGCGCGGCGTCCACCAGGGAACGCTGCAGCTTCTCGGCCATGCTTGGCTCCAGGAGAATGCCATCCTCGGAGCCTTGACCGGCCTTCTGTAGGCTATTGAGCAATATCTGTTCCAACCTTGGTTCCAGGGTGATCACAGGCAGCTCCGGCTCTAGTCCCACAATGCCTTGCACGATTGAGCGCGACAGCGCGACGCGCACCGCGGCCACCATGGCGGCGGGATCTTGACTCTTCACGTTGCTGATGGCTTCGGCAATGGAACGGATATCCCGCACCGGTACCTGCTCTTGCAGCAACGACTGCAGCACCTTGAGCAGGGTCGACAGCGACACCACGCCCGGCACCAGTTCTTCAGCCAGTTTCGGCGAGCCTTTGGCCAGCAATTGCAGCAGCTGCTGCACTTCCTCGTGGCCGAGCAGTTCATGGGCGTGTTTGTGCAGCACTTGGTTAAGGTGCGTGGCGACCACGGTGCTGGCGTCTACCACGGTGTAACCCAGGGACTGCGCCTGATCGCGCTGGAACTGATCGATCCACACCGCCTCCAGACCGAACGCCGGATCTTTGGCGGCCACGCCATTGAGGGTGCCGAATACCTGGCCCGGGTTGATTGCCAGCTCACGGTCGGGGTAAATCTCGGCTTCCGCCAGACTCACGCCCATAAGCGTCAAACGGTAGGCGTTGGGCTGCAGATCGAGGTTGTCGCGAATGTGTACCGAGGGCATCAGGAAGCCCATCTCTTGCGAGAGTTTTTTGCGCACGCCCTTGATCCGCGCCAGCAACTGACCACCCTGGTTACGGTCCACCAGCGGAATCAGGCGATAGCCCACTTCCAGGCCCACCATGTCCACTGGCGTTACGTCGTCCCAGCCGAGTTCCTTAACTTCTTGTGCGCGCTGAGCCGGCAGCAGCTCTTGTTGACGCTGAACCTCGGCCACTTCGGCGACTTTCTCTTTGCGTTGTTTGTTGGCAATCCAGTACGCACCGGCTGCGGCAACCGCGCCGAAGCTGAGGAACGAGAAATGCGGCATGCCGGGCACCAGGCCCATGGCGATGATCAGGCCGGCCGCCACGCCCAAGGCTTTCGGCGAGGCGAACATTTGCCGGGTAACTTGCTGGCCCATGTCTTCAGAACTGGATACACGGGTCACCATGATCGCCGCGGCGGTAGACAGCAGCAGCGATGGAATCTGCGCCACCAGACCGTCACCGATAGTCAGCAAGGTGTAGATGCGGCCGGCGTCGCCGAAACTCAGATCGTGCTGAACGATACCGATAGCCATGCCGCCGATCAGGTTGATAAACAGAATCAGCAGACCGGCAACGGCGTCACCGCGTACGAACTTGCTCGCACCGTCCATGGAGCCGTAGAAGTCGGCCTCTTGCGACACTTCGCTACGGCGCAGCTTGGCTTGCGCCTGATCGATCAGGCCGGCGTTGAGGTCGGCGTCAATCGCCATTTGTTTGCCGGGCATGGCGTCGAGGGTGAAGCGCGCGCTCACCTCGGAGATACGGCCGGCACCCTTGGTCACTACGACGAAGTTGATGATCATCAAAATCGCGAACACCACGATACCGACTACGTAGTTACCGCCGATCACCACCTCACCGAAGGCCTGAATCACCTTACCGGCAGCGTCGTGGCCTTCCTGACCGTGCAGCAATACAACGCGGGTCGAGGCCACGTTGAGCCCCAGCCGCAGCAGCGTGGCGGCCAGCAGAATGGTCGGAAATACGGCAAAGTCCAGCGGTCGCAAGGCGTAAATCGCCACCAGCAGCACGACGATGGCGAGCGCCAGGCTGAAGGTAAACAGCACGTCCAGAATGAACGGCGGCACCGGCAGCATGACCATACCGAGCATGACCACCAGCAACAGCGGAATGCCGATATTGCCCTGACGCAACCCCGCCAGGTTGCCCCGAAAATCCCCGATCAGTTGTGCGCGATCTATTGCCACAAGCCCATTCCTCACCATTCAAACTTTTGACGCAAACGCGTCGCTAGCGGGGCTTTTGCAAGAAGTCGTCCAACTTCTGCAACGAATGGGTTTTGTTTTTTGAGCGCTGCAAATCGAGATTGAGCGAGCTAGAGCGGGGCAAGGCAAAAACAGTTTTTGAAGCGGAGTTGGCTGTAGCCAATGAGCATTCAAAAAGTGTTTTTAACGCGGCCCCGCCGACGCGCAGCCAATCGGTTAGTTACTCATCGCGGCGAAGATCTGGCGGAATGGGCAGATCTTTCAGCGGGTCAGGCCGCTTGCCTTTGCCGGAGCGGAACTGGCGCAGCTGATACACGTAAGCGAGCACCTGGGCGACGGCCAGATACAGCCCGGCGGGAATCTCGCGATCCAGATCAGTGGAGTGGAAAATCGCCCGCGCCAGGCCAGGCGATTCGAGCACCATCACTTTGTGCTCGTTGGCAATTTCACGAATCTTCAGCGCCACGAAGTCGCCGCCCTTGGCCAGCAGCACCGGCGCACCGCCCTGCTGCGGGTCGTATTTGAGCGCGACGGCGAAGTGCGTCGGGTTGGTGATGACCACGTCGGCCTGCGGCACGGCGGCCATCATGCGGCGCTCGGCCATCTCCCGCTGCATCTGGCGAATGCGCTGTTTGACCTCGGGCTTACCTTCGCTGTCTTTGTATTCGTCGCGCACTTCTTGCTTGGTCATCAGCATTTTCTGCCGGTTGTCCCAGAGCTGGAACGGCACATCCACCGCAGCGATAAAGATCAGGCCCCAGGCCATCCACATGGCGCTACGGCCGACCACGTTGATGCTATGCATGATCGCCGTTTCCAGCGGTTCATGGGCCAGCGCCAGCAAGTCACGGGTATCGGCGTTGAGCACGGCGAGCGCCACGATCAGCACCAGCACAAACTTGGCCAGCGCCTTCAACAGCTCCAGGCCAGCCTTGGCCGAAAACATGCGTTTGATGCCGGGCAATGGGTTCAGTCGGCCGAAGTTGGGCGCCATGGATTTGGCCGAAAACAGCCAGCCGCCGAGCGCAATCGGGCCGAGGATCGAGGCCACCAGCAGCACGATAAAAAACGGAAACAGCGCCATTAGCGCGATGTAAATGGCGTTTTCAAACTGCAGCGCCATGCTGCCGTCGTTCATCAGCAGTTCGCGGTTGATGGAAAAGCATTCCTTCATGATGCTGACCATGGCATCGCCAATGGCACCGCCATAGCTCATCAGCCCGCCAACGCCGGCCACCAGCACGGCAAAGGTATTGAGCTCGCGCGAACGCGCGATCTGGCCCTTCTCTCGCGACTCGCGGCGTCGCTTGTCCGTGGGCTCTTCGCTTTTCTCCGCGCCATTCTCGTTTTCGGCCATGGCTTATTTCGCCTGCACAAGTTCACGGAGCAACTGCAGGGCATCGCTGACCATCAGTTGGTAGTGAGAGAGAAAGTCCGACAGGCTAATCCAGATAATCACAAAGCCCATCACCAGCGTCAGCGGGAAACCAATGGAAAAAATGTTCAGCTGCGGCGCCGCCCGGGTCATTACGCCAAAGGCAATGTTGACGATGAGTAGCGCGGTAATAGCCGGCAGCACCAGCAACAGACCGGCGCCCAGTACCCAGCCCAGGCTGGTGGCGATATTCCAGAAGTGGTTGGTCGACAGCCCCATGCCAATGGGCAAGGTCACAAAGCTTTCGGCCATGATTTCAAACGCCACCAGATGGCCGTTCATGGCCAGGAACAGCAGCGTTACCAGCATGGTGAAAAACTGCCCGATCACCGCCACCGACACACCGTTGGTGGGGTCCACCATGGAGGCGAAACCAAAGCCCATTTGCGTGGCAAGAATTTGCCCGCCCACCACGAATGCGTGGAAAAACAGCTGCAGCACAAAGCCGAGCATTACGCCGACGAGCACTTCCTTGGCGATCATGAATACCGTGGCCAGGTTCAACGCATCCAGCACCGGCGCAGGCGGCAGGCTCGGGTAGATAACCAGGGTGAACGCCAGCGCCAGATACACACGCACGCGCATGGGCACCAGTTGGGTACCGATAATCGGCATGGCCATCAGCAACCCGGCAATGCGAAAGAAAGGCAGCATGAAACTGCCCACCCAGGTGCCGATCTGCTCACCGCTCAGCTCGAACATGGCTTAGCCGATCAGGAACGGAATGTTGGTGTACAGATTGGTGATGTATTCCATGAACGAGCGAATCAGCCAGGGGCCCGCCCAGATCAACGTCACCAGCATCACCAGCAGGCGCGGCAGAAAGCTCAGGGTTTGTTCGTTAATTTGTGTGGCCGCCTGGAACATGGCGACGATCAGGCCCACCACCAGGCTCGGCACCACCAGAATGGCCACCATCACGGCAGTCAGCCACAGCGCTTCGCGAAACAGGTCTACCGCTACTTCTGGGGTCATGTGCGTTCTCCCGGCCCGGCTCGGCTACGTGCCGCCGAAGCTGCTGGCCAAGGTGCCAATGATGAGGGCCCAACCGTCAATCAACACGAACAGCATGATTTTGAAGGGCAGCGAAATGATCAGCGGCGACAGCATCATCATGCCCATCGCCATCAGAATACTGGCGACCACCAGGTCGATGATCAGGAATGGAATGAAGATCATGAAGCCGATCTGGAATGCCGTTTTCAGCTCCGAGGTTACAAACGCCGGCACCAGAATGGTCAGCGGCGCCTGATCGGCAGACGGAATATCGGTGCGTTTCGACAACCGGATAAACAGCTCAAGGTCCGAAGAACGCGTCTGCGCGAGCATGAAATTCTTCACCGGCACTTCGGCTTTGGCGATCGCCTGCGGCGCGGTCAATTGCTCGTTCAGATAGGGCTGCAACGCATCGCGGTTCACCTCATCGAACACCGGCGCCATGATGAACATGGTCAGAAACAGCGCCATGCCGGTGAGAATCTGGTTCGACGGCGTCTGCTGCAGACCCAGGGCCTGACGCAGAATCGAGAACACGATGATGATCCGCGTAAAGCTGGTCATCAGCATGACGAACGCCGGAATGAACGTCAGCGCCGTCATCAGCAGCAGAATCTGCAGGCTGACCGAATACTCCTGCTGCCCTTGCGGATTGGTGGACATGGTGATGGCGGGCATGGTCAGCGGGTCGGCCGCCCATACATGAGGTGCCGCCAGGTACAAACCAATCGCCAGCAGCAGGCGCAACGCACTCATCACGGTTTGTCCTTCTGATCCTTGCCCAGCAGCTCCATCAGGCGCTGGGCGAATTCCGGCGTAGCCGCTTGGGTGTCGGCCACGTGCACCGGCTCTTTGAGGGTGTGCAACGGGGTAATGCGCCCGGCGGTCAGGCCCAGCAGAATCTGCTCGTCACCCACCTGCACCAGCACCAGCCGTTCACGCGGGCCAAGCGGCTGCGAGGCAACCAGCTTGATCACCTGAGCGCCGCGCGGACCGATCTGCTGCACCCGGCGCAAGGCCCAGGCGAGCACGAAGATCATGCCGATCACGAACAGCAAACCCAACAGCACCTGCACCAGCTGACCGCCCATGCTGCCTTCGGCCATCGGCGTGGGCAGGGTTTTGCCGGGCTCGGCGGCACCGGCCAGCAGCGGCACTGCCGTTGTCAGCAGAGCCGCGGCCAACCGTTGTGAAAACGATGTGCTCATGGTTCAGCGCAGCTTCTTGATGCGTTCGCTTGGGCTGATCACGTCGGTCAGGCGGATGCCGAACTTTTCGTTGACCACTACCACTTCGCCATGGGCAATCAGGGTGCCGTTGACCAGCACATCCAGCGGTTCACCGGCCAGGCGATCCAGCTCGATTACCGAGCCCTGGTTGAGCTGCAACAGGTTGCGAATGGTGATTTCGGTGTTGCCCACTTCCATGGAAATGGACACCGGAATGTCCAGAATCACGTCCAGGTTCGGACCTTCCATGCTCACCGGCAGGTTGTTCTTGGGCGAACTGGCGAACTCTTCCATCGACGCACGCGGCGCGCTGTTTTCATGGGTGCTCTGGTTGAGCATCGCGTCGATGTCATCCTGGCTCGCATCGCCAGCCTCGGAGAGCGCAGCAGCCCACTCGTCTGCCAATGCCTGCTCTTCGGGGGAAGTTTCTTCTTCGTCTGCCATGTGTTCCTCGCCTTGCGTTATTCGGTGGTGCTAATGGGTTTTATGCTGGCGACGTCGCTCAGCGTTCAATCGGTTCCAGCACCTGGAAGGCCAGGTTGCCTTTGTGCGCGCCGAGCTTGACCTTGAAGGCCGGCACACCGCTGGCCCGCATGATCATTTCTTCGGGCATGTCGACCGGAATCACATCGCCTGGCTGCATGTGCAGGATGTCGCGAAGCTTCAATTGACGACGGGCGATGGTGGCCGCCAGCGGTACGCTGACGTCGAGAATGTCTTCACGCAGGGCCTTGACCCAACGCTCGTCCTGATCGTCGACGTCCGACTGGAAGCCGGCGTCGAGCATGTCGCGGATGGGTTCGATCATCGAATACGGCATGGTCACATGCAGGTCACCGCCACCGCCGTCCAGCTCGATGTGGAAGGTCGACACCACCACCACTTCGCTCGGGCTGACGATGTTGGCCAGGGCCGGGTTCACTTCCGAGTTCATGTACTCGAAGTTCACATCCAGCACCGCATGCCAGGCTTCCTTGAGGTCGATAAACGCCTGATCGAGCACCATGCGCACCACGCGCAGTTCGGTAGGCGTGAACTCACGGCCTTCGATCTTCGCGTGCCGGCCGTCGCCGCCGAAAAAGTTGTCCACCAGCTTGAACACCAGCTTGGCGTCGAGAATAAACAGGCCGGTGCCGCGCAGCGGTTTCATTTTCACCAGGTTGAGGCTGGTGGGCACGTAGAGCGAGTGCACGTATTCGCCAAACTTCATCACCTGCACGCCGCCCACGGCCACATCGGCCGAGCGGCGCAGCAGGTTGAACATGCTGATGCGGGTGTAGCGCGCGAAGCGCTCGTTGATCATTTCCAAGGTGGGCATGCGCCCGCGCACGATGCGGTCCTGGCTGGACAGGTCGTAACTCTTGACGCTGCCCGGGATGGCGGCGTCTTCGGTTTCCACCGCGCCGTCGTCGACGCCGTGCAACAGGGCATCGATTTCATCCTGGGATAACAGGTCTTGGACGGCCATCTGCGTTACCTACTGAAAGACGGTGACTGAATAACGGGGTTTATTGCAGAACGATATTGGTGAACAGCACCTGTTCAACCGTGGTATCGCCCACTTCCTTCTTCGCCAGCTCCTGAACGCTGGCGGTCGCCAACTGGCGGAGCATTTCCTTGCCGACCGGCGTGGTCAGGTTGTCAAAATTCTGCCCCGAGAACAGCAGCACCAGATTGTTGCGCAACACCGGCATGTGGAGTTTCAGCGCATCGACCTTGTCTTTGTCGCGGGCCATCAGGGCCACGCTGACTTGCATATAGCGCTGGCGCCCGTTGACGTTGAAATTGACCACAAAGGCTGGCGCCAACACTTCGTAAATCGCTTCTTTCTTCAGCGGCTTGCCGTCGGGGCCCATGCCCTCGGCGGGCTCGCCCTTTTCGCCGTCTTTCTTCGCCGATTCGGCTGCCGGTTCGCTCTTGTGCATCAGGAACCACGTCGCGCCAACCGAACCGCCGATGGCGATCAACAGCCCGACCACGATCAGAATGATCAGCTTCAGCTTGCCCTTGCCGGGTGCCGGCGCGGCGCCATCGGCTGCGGGTGCTGCTTTCTCTTTCTTAGCCATGCCAATAATCCGTCACTGATCGGAATTCTATCCGTGGTCAAAGGGTTAGGAGCAAGTGTTATGCCAGCTTGCCAGCCGTAAGCGCTAACAAGCTGTTTGCAGGGCACTTGCCGCCAGCAGTAAAGCAAACATAGCGGAGGACGCTCTCGGAAACTACCTACAACATCGGCGTTTAACGCTTTTGCCAGCGCGCACTCATTCTGAGGTTCGGCTCGCAAGAGGGTTCTAGCGCAACGGGCGCAGCGATATACCAGCCGCCTGCGCTTGTGTCACTGAAAACCGCGTTAGAAACAACAACGCCCGCTTACCGAAACAGTAAGCGGGCGTTGTCAGTTTAGATCACCTTCGCCGGGCGAACCGGCTGGAGGTAGTGTCAGGCTAGGCGTAGTAATCCACCAGACCGCGGCCGCCTGTGAGCGAACCATTGCTGCGAATCTCGCTAGTGCTGACGCTGATCTCATCATCGCCACCGGCGAAACCGCTGTTGCCGGAGCCGCCACGGCTCTGCTGGCCATCACCGCCGTTCTGCCCGGCCCAGCCGCGATTGAGCGACTGGTCAGACACGTTTACATCCATGGTCATGCCTTGCTGCGTGAACATCTCCCGCAGGCGGTGCATGGATTCCGTTACGGCATCACGCACCGCCATGTGCGGGCTGGCAAAGGTCACCTGGGTAGCCGCGTCCTGGGCCATGTTGATGCGCACTTCCAGACGGCCAAGGTCTGGCGGATCGAGCTGGATGTCCGCTGACTTCAGGTTCTGGCTGGACATCCACATCACCTTGTCCACCACGTCATCGGTCCACACGCCCTGCTGCATGGACACCGGCGCGCCCGGAACCAGTGGCGTGCGCTGGGCCTGGGTAACCTGCTGGTTCACCGCCTGATTCAACGCGTTGAGCTTGTTGGCGAACGAATCGCCGGGCAGATTGGCGTTGCTGTCTTTCAAGGCTTCGACGCCGTCCTTGCCGGTTTCCAGCAAGCTCAGCTCGTCGGTGATCTGGCTTTCGCCCCCTTCGGTCGTGCCGTTCATCTGCGCCATGGCAGCGGCAAAATCCTGACCACCGGTTTGCCCAGCCTGAGCGGCAGACGGGTTGGCACCGCCCTTCTGACTGGCCGCCTGTGCCTTGGCCGCCAGATCAAGCACCAGATCCACGCCCGGCAACTCGCTCATGGCATCCACTTGCGGATCGTGGCCGGTGTCTTCGGTCTGGGTGATTTGTGGCGTGACCATGCCGGTGAGCGACAACGGAATGTCCAGCGCTTCCTCACCCTCGCCTGCGCTCGGCAGTGCAGTGTCTTCGGCAGCCGGCTGCTGCACTTGCTGGCCGGCCATGGCCAACAGAATCATCGGGTCGATGACCGGCTCGCCTGCCACCGGCTCGGTCGGCAAGGGATTGCCGCTATCGGCAACCGTCGGTTCGTCAGGGGTTGCCGCTGTGGCAGTCTGCTCGGCCGGCTTGCTGTCATCGGCCTTGTCGGCAGGTTTGCCGTTCTTGGACCTGGCCGCCGCTTCATTACGGTCGACAGCCTTGTCCTGACGCTCCTTGGCATACACCTTGGCGAAGCTGGAAGCATCGTCCTTGCTGGGCTCGGCCTGTTTCGGCTGAGATTTCGCAGGGGCCTGCGGCCTGGCCACTGGGGCGGAATTCAGAAGTGGATCTGAGGCAACGGACATTTAGCACTCTCTCCGTGCGGGTGGGTCGTGCAGGAGAGATAGCAAAGGATGGGCCAACTTTGCTCCGACCGGGTTCTTGGTAGGAGCCAGCTTGCTGGCGAACCCTGGAAAAGGCGCGTAATGGGCTTTGCAGGGTTCGCCAGCAAGCTGGCTCCTACAAGACGCGGGGCTTACAGGGCCGAAAACCGTTGACGCTCCGATTTCAGCAAAATCCGCACGATGGCAAATTCGCGCTCGATCTGTTCGAGCACTGCTGGCGCATCGGCCAGTACGGTAGCGCTGCGGGAGTCGTCTTCGAGCTGTTTGCACAGGTTCGCCAGTAATGGCGCTCCCATGTTGCTGCAGCTGCCTTTGAAGCTGTGGGCGGCGAGGCGCAGTTCGTGGGCGTCGCTGTTGGCGAGCGCGGCGTGGAGCAAGCGCAGGCGTTCTTCGGAGTCGGCGATGAAGGTATCCAGCAGCAACGGATATTCGGCCTCCATGATGTCCTGCAAGCCAGCCAATACGGCACTGTCGAGATGAATGTCAGCCACCGGAACTCTCCCTGAGCAAAACGCCAGCGATTATGCCTGATCGGCCCAAGAGAACTCCACGCTGACCCCGCGCCCGTCGTCTGCCCAGGTGGACCGATCCGCCAGGCGGCGTATCAGGCTCAAGCCTCGCCCCGACAGGCTTTGCGCCGCGCGCTGGCGCTCCAGCACCTCGCGCACGTCAAAGCCCGCTCCGCTGTCTTCAACCTTGATCACCAGCCGCCCGCCGCCGGGCTCGGGCAACAGTTGCAGGTGAAAACGCACGAAGCCGTGGTCCAGTGCTGCCAGGCGCACGCTGCGTTGATGGTAGTACTCGGCAAAACCGGCAGCGTTGCACTTGAGCCGCGAGTCGAGGCCCAGCACGCCGTGCTCCAGCGCATTGGAGTACAGCTCGGCCAGCACGCTATACAGCGCGCCGCCCTGAAAACGCAGGCCGTGCACTTCCAGCAACAGTTGCAACAGGAACGGCAGCGGGTTGAAGCGTTTGAGGGTTTGCGCGCGGAATTCAAAGCTGGCGGCCCAGTCCAGCGGGCTGCTGTGGCCGTTGTCGACAAACGCCAGCGCGGGTCGGGGCAACGTGTCGGATTCGACCATGCAGACTTCGACCATGCTGACGTCGTCATGCGCCTCACCGCGAAAGGCCGTGAGCGCTTGCTGAATTTCCTCGAAAAGCAGGTCGGGTTGGCGGTTGGCGGCAAACACATTCAGCAGCCGCGACTCGCCAAACATCTGCTCGGCGGGGTTGGCGGTTTCCAGTACGCCATCGGACAGCAGGAATATGCGATCGCCCAATTCCAAGGGATAGATTTCGCAGGCGTCTTTGAAGTCTGCCGGTTCCAGCACGCCCAACGGCAAATGCCGCGACACCAGCGGCAAGCGCTCGCCGGTGGCGACGCGGTGCAGGTAGCCGTCTGGCAAACCGCCATTCCACACCTCGCACACGCGCCGCTGAAAGCTGATGTTAAGCAGCGTGGCGCAGCAGAACACACCTACCGGCAGAATGCGTTTGAGCTTGGCATTGACCTCGCGAAGGATCTCCGTGAGCGAGTAGCCCTTCGCGGTCATGCCGTAGAACACCTCGGCCAGCGGCATGGCGCCAATGGCGGCCGGCAAGCCATGACCGGTGAAGTCGCCCAGAAGCACATGCATGCCACCGGAAGGTTTGAAGGCGGCCAGCAGCAAGTCACCGTTGAACACGGCAAACGGTGACTGCAGGTAACGGATGTTGGGCGCGTCCAGGCAACCCGAGTGGGCCACTTTGTCGAACACCGCTTTGGCCACACGCTGCTCGGTGAGCAAGTGTTCGTTGTGCCGGGCGATCAGGTCGCGCTGTTCCAGCACGGTGGCCTGCAAGCGGCGCAGGCGGTCCATGGCCTTGATCTTGGCTTCGAGAATGACGCGGTTATAGGGCTTGGCCAGAAAATCATCGCCACCGGCATCGAGGCAGCGCACCAGCGCTTCGCCCTCGGTCAGCGAGGTGAGGAAAATGATCGGCACCAGTGCTTCGCCGGCCTTGAGCTTGATCCGACGGGCCGCCTCGAAGCCGTCCATTACCGGCATCAAGGCGTCCATCAGCACGAGGTCGGGACGTTCCTGCTCGAACATTGCCACCGCTTCCAGGCCATTGGCGGCAGTGATCGCCCGATGGCCCTGACGGCTGATGATGCTCGACAGCAGCATCCGGTCGGCGGCGTTGTCCTCGGCAATCAGGACGGACAGACGCTCATCCAGCGACATAGCGTCAGATGATCTTGAACAGCTGTTCGAAGTTGGAAATAGCGAGGATCTTGCGCACGTCGGCGTTGCAGTTCACCAGGCTTATTTGCGCGTGGTCGCCACCGGCGTGGTCGCGCAACAGCAGCAACATGCCCAGCGCGGAGCTGTCGAGGTATGTGGTGTGGTCCAGATCGACCACATAGCGCTTGGGTGTGACATTGACGCGCTCGTAGGAGTCGCGAAATGCCTGGTGTGCGCCGAAATCGAAACGTCCTTGAATGCGGATGGTCAGCTCTTGCCCGTCGTCAGACGGCAGTGAAGTGATGGCCATGAGAAGCTCCCCTACCCCAAATGTTCTGGTTATTTATAAATAAGAAAAAACATACGGTTGTGGCTTTTCCTCACTCTAGCAGCTCAATTCAATTGCGCTCACGTTGCAGCAAGCGCTGCGATAACTCGTCGAGCAGTTTCTGCTCGCGCTTGTCGGCGGCCACCCGCGCCTCGTCCATGTATTTCTGCACCAGCTTGCGCAAGCCTTCCAGCCGAGCGTATTTCTGCTGCCACAGCTCACGCGCCTTATCGAGGTTGGCGCGGTGCCAGTCGACGCTCTGGTTCTGCTGTTTGATGGCGGTTTCCAACTGCGCCAGAAAGCGCTGGTAATTCATCATCCATTGCCCCGACACGCCGTTCCGGCCTTCGGTAATCCATTGCTGCTGGTAATCGCCGAGGTAGCGATGCAAGTCGCCGAGTTTGCCTTCCGCCTGATTCACCAACGTTTGGCATTGGCCTAGGGCGCGGGCGGCGTCACGCTCTTCGCGCTCGGCCATGTCCACCACCGGGGCCAGGCGCGAGGCTCTGCTTGGCAACGCCATCTAGTGCAATGCCCTTGGCAACCCGTCAGCGCGGCGGCGCGGGTGCGAATACCGCAGCGAGTGCGTCTTTGCTTTGCTGCAGGCTTTCATTGTCATTGAGCCCCTGGCGCAGGTAATTGACCATCGCGGCATGCCGGGAAATGGCCAGATCGGTTTCCGGATCGCCGCCTGGCACGTAAGCGCCAACGCTGATCAGGTCACGACTTTGTTGGTAGCGCGACCACAACTGCTTGAAGCGTTGGGCGTTGCGCATATGGTCGGCATCGACCACCGCCGGCATGACCCGGCTGATGGACGCTTCAATATCAATCGCCGGGTAATGGCCTTCTTCGGCCAACCGCCGCGACAGCACGAAGTGGCCGTCAAGCACACCGCGCGCCGAGTCGGCGATGGGGTCCTGCTGGTCATCACCCTCTGACAACACAGTGTAGAAGGCGGTGATGGAGCCACCACCGGCTTCGGCATTACCGGCACGTTCCACCAGTTTCGGCAGCTTGGCGAATACCGAAGGCGGATAGCCTTTGGTGGCCGGTGGCTCGCCAATGGCCAGGGCGATTTCCCGCTGCGCCTGGGCGAAACGGGTGAGCGAGTCCATCAGCAGCAATACGTTCTTGCCCTTGTCGCGGAAATATTCGGCGATTCGCGTGCAGTACATGGCAGCGCGCAGGCGCATCAACGGCGCATCGTCCGCCGGCGAGGCAACGACCACGGAGCGCTTGATGCCCTCCTCGCCCAGGATGTGTTCGATGAATTCCTTCACCTCACGACCCCGTTCGCCAATCAGCCCGACCACGATGATGTCGGCGTTGGTGAAGCGGGTCATCA
The DNA here is from genome assembly GCF_900573885.1 of Pseudomonas viridiflava. Lineage (GTDB taxonomy): Bacteria > Pseudomonadota > Gammaproteobacteria > Pseudomonadales > Pseudomonadaceae > Aquipseudomonas. Next base: position 5,317 of record NZ_UPSE01000346.1, on the reverse strand, counting down.
TGCCCAGCAGCACGCTTTTACCCACGCCGGTACCGGCGAACAGCCCCAGACGCTGGCCGCGGCCGACGGTGAGCAAGCCGTTGATGCTGCGTATGCCAACGTCGAGCGGCGTATCGATGGGGTGGCGATTGAGCGGGTTGATGGTCGGGCCGTCCAGCGGCACCCAGTCTTCGGCTTTCATGCCGCCCTTGCCGTCCAGCGCGCGGCCGGTGCCGTCGAGCACACGGCCAAGCATGGTCATGCCCATGGGCAAACGGCCGCTGTCCGGCAGCGGCACCACGCGGGCGCCAGGGGCGATACCGGCCAGGCTGCCGACCGGCATGAGGTAGATTTTGCCGTCACCAAAGCCCATCACTTCGGCTTCCACCTGCACCGGGTGGTAACCGCCGTTGTTAATCACCAGACAGCGGCTGCCCAGCGCGGCGCGCAAGCCTTCGGCTTCGAGGGTCAGGCCGACCATGCGCAGCAGGCGCCCTTCTACGATCGGCTGGGCCGGCAACTGAATCGCCTCGCTGTAGCCCGCCATGCGTTTGGCGAAACTAAGGCGTTCAAGTTGCATGAATGACTTCCGGGCTGTCGCCGTCCAGGTCTATCTGGATATCCGCTTCGGGCGGTGAGGTGGCTTGTTCGCGCTGTTGCTCGAACAGTTGCTTGAGCATCTGCGCCATACGGGTCTCGATGGTGGCGTCGATTTGCGATTGCTCGGACTCCACGCGGCAACCGCCCGGCTGCAAGGTTTCGTCTTCGAGAATGCGCCAGGTTTCTTCGTGGCGATCACGCAGGGCTTTGATCAACTCGAAGTCTTGCGGATGAATATGGATGCGAACGTTGGCGGCGCCCATCGGCAGCAGCTTGAGCGCTTCGCGCAATACCTGGCGTATTTGCGTGGAATCAACGGTCAGTTCGCGCTGCACCACTTGCCGGGTCATCTGGCTGACCAGTTGCACCAGCGCCACTTCGAGTTTCTGGTCTTGTTCGGCGATGGGATCGAACAACTGCGCCATGACTTTTTCCAGGCTGGCGACCTTGCTGGCCAGCGCGGCATCGGCCTCCTGCTTGGCCTTCACCTGACCGGAGCGCAGGCCGTCTCTTTCGCCTGTAGAAAAACCTTCGTTGTAAGCCTCCTGGCGGATGACCTCCAACTCATCGAGCGTCAAGGGTTTGACATCTTCGATCTGCACTTCCTCGCCCTGGGCATTCGCCTCAGGCTCGGGTGCTGTCGCTGCCTGGCCTTCGGGGGCCGCGGGCGCCGTCAATTCCTCGGCGGGCTGTTCGCCCTCGGGGTCGAAACTGGGCAGCGCCCAGCGCGCCACACCGCTGACGTCTTTGGCGCGAATCAACTCGCTGGGGCCTTCCTTGTTGCTCATGCTGTGCCTTAAACCATTTCTTCGCCGCCTTTACCACCGAGGACGATTTCCCCGGCTTCGGCCATGCGGCGGGCGATGGTGAGAATTTCTTTTTGCGCCGCTTCGACGTCGCTGACCCGCACCGGGCCGCGTGCTTCGAGGTCGTCGCGCAGCAGCTCGGCGGCACGTTTGGACATGTTCTTGAAGACTTTTTCCTTGATCGCTTCGTCGGCGCCTTTGAGCGCCAGCACCAGCACATCGGACGACACTTCACGGAGCAACGCCTGGATGCCACGGTCGTCGACGTCGGCAAGGTTGTCGAACACGAACATCAGGTCTTCGATCTGGGAGGACAGGTCCTCATCCACTTCGCGAATCGAGTCCATCAACTGGCCTTCAACCGAGCTGTCGAGGAAGTTCATGATGTCGGCCGCGCGTTTCACGCCGCCCATGGTGGCGCGCGTGGTGTTGGCGCTGCCGGAGAACTGCTTCTCGAGAATCTGGTTGAGCTCTTTCAGCGCAGCCGGTTGCACGGTGTTGAGCGACGACACGCGCAGCACGATGTCCAGACGAACCTTGTGATCGAAGTGCCCGAGCACTTCGCCGGCCTGGTCGGGGTCGAGGTAGGCGACCACGATGGCTTGAATTTGCGGGTGTTCGTAGCGGATCACGTCGGCAACGGCGCGCGGTTCCATCCACTTCAGGCTATCGAGGCCGCTGGTGCTGCCGCCGAGCAGGATGCGGTCGATCAGGCTGCCGGCTTTGTCTTCGCCGAGGGCCTGGGTAAGCATTTTACGGATATAGCTGTCGGCGCCGACGCCGACGCTGGTCTGGTCGCCAACGGTTTCGACGAACTCGCCCATCACCTGCTCAACCTGCTCTTTCTGCACGTTGCGCATGTGGGCCATGGCCACGCCGACCTTCTGCACTTCCTTTGGCCCGAGGTGACGCAGTACCTGCGCAGCGTCGGTCTCGCCGAGGGAGAGCAGCAGAATCGCCGCTTTATCGACCTTGGTCAGCTTGGCGGGGGCGCGGTTGTCATTCATCGGCGTTGATCCACTCTTTAACCACTTGTGCGACGCGACCCGGGTCTTCGGCTACCAGACCTTTGATCGCATTCAGTTGCGCATCATAACCTTCCGACGGACTCGGAAGCATGATGCTTGCCGGGCCACCAAGGCTTACACGATCAGCGGACAATTCGCCGTCCAGACCGCCCATGGAACCCAGGTCTACATCGCCGCCCTGCCCGTCGTGGCCCAGCGCATTGTTTTTGCCGCCACCGGTGATGTTGTTCAACACCGGACGCAGCACACCAAATACCAGTACCAGAATAAACAGCACACCCAGCACTTGCTTGACCACATCCCAGAACCACGGCTGGGTGTAGAACGGAATCGCCTCGATTTCTTCACCTTGAAGGGCGGTAAAGGCGGAGTTGATCACGCTGACGCTGTCGCCACGCGCGGCATCAAAGCCCACCGAGTCCTGCACCAGTCGGGTAAAGCGCGCCAGATCGGCGGCACTCCACGGCGTGCGGGTGGCTTCGCCGGTTTGCGCGTTAATGTTCACCTGATCGTCCACCACCACCGCAACCGACAGGCGACGCAAACGGCCCTGCTGTTGCTTGGTGTGGCTGATGGAGCGGTCCAGCTCATAATTACGGGTGGCTTGTTCGCGTTTGTCGGCCGGATACGGCGCGAGTTTAGGCTGGCCAGTGGCCGGGTCGATGATCTGCGTGCCGTTGGCATCGAGCAGCGGCTGCCCGGCGGCGATCGGGCCGGCCGGCGCAGGCGCAGCGCCCGCAGCCTGTTGCGGCGCGGCAGCCGGGCCCGGCGGCTGATTGCTGACGGCGCCGGGAATGCCTTGCGAGCCGGCGGCGCTGGAGCGTTCTTCGTTTACCTTCTGTTCGCTGCGCAGGGCCGGCTGGTCGGGGTTGAACATCTCCGAGGTCGACTCCACAGCACTGAAGTCGACGTCTGCCGACACTTCAGCCTTGTAGCGGCCGTTGCCCAGAACCGGTTGCAGAATGCTGTCCACGCGCTGGCTGAACATGCTTTCCATACGGCGGCTGTAATCGAACTGCTTGCCGGCCATGGTCAGCTCGGACAGTTCCTGCTGGTCGGACAGCAAGTTGCCTTTCTGGTCGACCACGGTGATTTGCGACTTGCTCAACTCCGGCACGCTGGTGGCGATCAGGTTGACGATCGCCATTACCTGGCTCGGCTCCAGCGCACGGCCCGGATACAGCTCCACCAGCACCGAAGCGCTTGGCTTGCGGTCGTCACGCACGAACACCGAGCTTTTCGGAATGGCCAGATGTACGCGGGCGGCTTTGACGTTGTTCAGGCTCGACACCGTGCGCGCCAGTTCGCCTTCCAGACCACGACGGTAACGGGTGGCCTCCATGAATTGACTGGTGCCCAGCCCTTGCTCGCCGTCGAGAATTTCGAAACCGACGTTGGCATCGCGCGGCGAAACGCCGGCTTGCGCCAGTTGCAGACGGGCACGGGACACGTCGCTGGCTTTGACCAGCAGCGCGCCAGAATTCGGTTCCATGGTGTACGGAATATTGGCGGCGGCCAGGGTTTCCGTCACTTGCTTGGCGTCCATGCCTTCAAGGCTGCCATACAGCGGACGGTAGTCAGGCTGCTGCGACCACAGCACCACGGCAAAGCCGATGGCCACGCTGGCCGCCAGACCAACCAGCAAGCCGACCTGCCGGAGCATGGTCATCTGCGACAGGTTATCCAGGAACGTGAGGCCGAATAGCGGCTTCTTGGGCTCGGTGGAATCGGCCTTGACGGGTACGTTGCTGATCGCTGCTTCTGCCATGTCTTAACTCACTGTCGCGTCGTGTTGCTTAACCCTTGCGGGCGCTGAGCTGCTGAACACCAACCACTCAGACGGGCATTTGCATGATTTCCTGGTATGCCTGGACCAGCTTGTTGCGCACCTGCGTAATGGCCTGGAAAGACACGCCGGCCTTCTGCGAGGCGATCATCACGTCGGTGATATCCACGCCGCTTTTGCCAATTTCAAAGGCTTCGGCGAGTTGGCTGGAAGCTTGCTGGGTTTCGTTCACCTTGTTGACCGCCTGGCCGAGCATGTCGGAAAAGCTCGGCGCCCCGACTTCTGCCGGTGCTGCCGCGACTTTCGGACGGGCCATGGCCTCCATTTGCATGGAGCGCATTTCCAACATTAGGCGATTGAACTCGACACCCTGACTCATGACGCTTCTCCGGTGACCGCAGGTTTTTTGACGCAATGCGGTAGGTAACCGGGTGATTGCAACAAGGGTGCCAAGAAGGGAAAGGGATTACAGGGATGGCGGATTGGGATGATTTTGTTGACCAAAAACCGCCGCGTGGCGGGTTTGAGGACCGATCGAAGACTAATCCAAGATTCTGGATTCCGAATCGTCGGACCGCCGCCTTCGCGGGAATAGCGGCGTTCTCTACAACGACACCTTCATCCCCGCGCAGGCGGGGATCCAGAGTCTCAAGCCGAACGCCAAAACTGGAGCCGGCGTATTAAAGCGTAGGTTGGGTTGAGCCAACGGCGAAGCCCAACAATGCGGGGTAAGTTTGATTAGCGACCGAAGACTAATCCGAGATTCTGGATTCCGAATCGTCGGACCGCCGCCTTCGCGGGAATAGCGGCGTTCTCTACAACGACACCTTCATCCCCGCGCAGGCGGGGATCCAGAGTCTCAAGCCGAACGCCAAAACTGGAGCCGGCGTATTAAAGCGTAGGTTGGGTTGAGCCAACGGCGAAGCCCAACAATGCGGGGAAGTTTGATTAGCGACCGAAGACTAATCCGAGATTCTGGATTCCCGCCTTCGCGCACTGCTGTCCGGAATAATTTCGAGGGGATGTTCTGAAAGGGTTGCGGGCGTTGTTTTTACGGGGTATTCCCCTGAGCGCCAACTCAAAAACAAGCCCGCAACATGTACAGAATAAATCGACTG
>NZ_UPSE01000405.1 GCF_900573885.1 Pseudomonas viridiflava | reverse complement strand
GCATTTTCCGCTGAACAATATCATGCAGAAATATGACTCAGGGCTTCTGCGCAACGGCAAACCGTAGGCGCTTACCAGCCCGTCCCTGAAACCAAAAATAATCAGTATTTTGCAGCTGACGGTCATTGCTGTACAGGCCCTGCCTTTTGGCACTGGGAATCCAAGAAGGGATTTGGTAAAGAGACCGGAGTCAATCGACCCGATCTTCACTGGATCATACATACCGCACATGATGCGTTTCGATACATCATCAGCGGTGACCCAGTGACCGCCATGCATGCACTTAAAGACAATGGGCGTCGAAAC
>NZ_UPSE01000086.1 GCF_900573885.1 Pseudomonas viridiflava | reverse complement strand
TTACTGACCGAAAAGAGCCCGTCATGACCGAGCAAGAACGCCTCGAACTCGAAGCCGCCGCCTTTCGCCGACTGGTGGCGCATCTGGACAGCCGCAAGGACGTCCAGAACATCGACCTGATGAACCTGTCCGGCTTCTGCCGCAACTGCCTGTCCAAATGGTACAAGGCTGCGGCCGACGAGAAACACATCGACATCAGCCTCGATGACGCCCGCGAAGTGGTCTACGGCATGCCGTACAGCGAGTGGAAAGCCCAGTACCAGAAAGAAGCCAGCGCCGAGCAACAGGCTGCCTTCGCCAAGGAACCCAAGCATGACTGACCTGGACTCCCTGCGCACCCGTCTGCGCAGCGGCGAACACGCCTTTGCCGACACCCTCGCCTTCATCGCCGACACCTACGACTA
>NZ_UPSE01000190.1 GCF_900573885.1 Pseudomonas viridiflava | reverse complement strand
ACGGTCAGGTGTACGGTGGCGAGCTGCGTCTGAGCTGGAGTTTCAGCGGCGCGGTGTTCGAGACCGGCACGGTGCAACGTCTGGCCGACGACTACGCACGAGAGTTGCAACAGCTCATCGCGCACTGCACGGCGCCAGGCGTTGCCGGTGTCACGCCGTCCGACTTCCCGCTGGCCCGTCTGACTCAGGCACAACTGAACAGCCTGCCGATGGCAGCCCGTGACATCGAAGACATCTACCCGCTGGCGCCGATGCAGCAGGGCATGCTGTTCCACACCCTGTTCGAGCAGGAGGCGGGCAACTACATCAACCAGATGCGCGTCGAAGTCAGCGGTCTGGACGTCGCGCGTTTCAAGGCGGCCTGGCAGGCCACGCTGAATACCCA
>NZ_UPSE01000403.1 GCF_900573885.1 Pseudomonas viridiflava | reverse complement strand
GGGTAATACAGCTCGCCGTCATAGCTGAGCAGCAACGGCTTGTCATTGGCGATCAGCTCGCCGCACAGGCACACCAGCATCAGACCGACGAAGATCCACAACGACCACCAGCCGCGCCGGTTGGCCTTGAACAGCGCCATGCGTCGCTGGCTCTGGGGAGAGAACTCGAACATCAGGCGCTCCTCGCGGAAAAATCGATGCGCGGATCGACCAGCATGTAACACAGGTCGCCCACCAGTTTGATCAGCAGGCCGAACAGGGTGAACAGGAACAGCGTGCCGAACACCACGGGGTAGTCCCGCGACACCGCCGCCTCGTAGCTCATGCGCCCCAGCCCGTCGAGGCCGAAGATGGTTTCGATCAGCAGCGAACCGGCGAAGAACACCTCGATCAGCGCCTGCGGAATACCGGCAATGACCAGCAGCATGGCGTTGCGAAACACATGGCCGTACAGCACGCGAT
>NZ_UPSE01000400.1 GCF_900573885.1 Pseudomonas viridiflava | reverse complement strand
GACTTGTTGCGCGGATGCTCTTTGAGCCCGGGCGGCAGGCAGTGGGAGTAGCACACCAGTTTTTTCGATTCGAGGATGACTTCTTCGCTGGTCTTGGAGCCGACGTGGGACAGGTCGCACATGATGCCGACACGGTTCATTTCTCCTACAACCTCACGGCCAAAACCCGACAGGCCGCCGTCACGCTCGTAGCAACCGGTGCCGACCAGATTCTGGGTGTTGTAGCACATCTGCACGATGCCGACGCCGAGCTTCTTGAAGATCTCGACATAGCCAATCTGGTCTTCATAGGCATGGGCGTTCTGGAAGCCGAAGAGGATGCCGGTCTTGCCCAGTTCCTTGGCCTTGCGGATGTCGGCGGTGGTGTGGACCGGCATCACCAGGTCGCTGTTTTCGCGCATCAGTTTCTGGCTGGTGCAAATACTGTTGATGGTAGCCTGAAAGCCTTCCCATACCGACACGGTGCAGTTGGCCATGGTC
>NZ_UPSE01000385.1 GCF_900573885.1 Pseudomonas viridiflava | reverse complement strand
GGCGTCATCACCGGCCTGGCCTGGACCAGCATGGGCGGCGCTACGCTGCCGATTGACGCAACGCGTATCCACACACTGAACCGCGGCTTCAAGCTGACCGGTCAGTTGGGTGACGTGATGAAAGAGTCGGCGGAAATTGCTTACAGCTACGTCAGCTCCAATCTGTCGAAGTTTGGCGGCGACGCGAAGTTTTTCGACGAGGCCTTCGTGCATTTGCACGTGCCGGAAGGTGCCACGCCGAAGGACGGGCCGAGCGCGGGCGTGACCATGGCCAGCGCCCTGC
>NZ_UPSE01000497.1 GCF_900573885.1 Pseudomonas viridiflava | reverse complement strand
GAATGGCGATGTCGTTACGCGAGATACCGGTCTTGAGCACGCTCTCGATGGTCTCGACCACATAACGCGCTTCATCGTGTTCGTTGAAGGCGGCATACAGGCTGATCAGCTCGCCGTCGCCGACATCGGTCCGCAGCTCTTTGCCCAGGCGACCGCTGTTGTTGACGATCAAGCCGTTGGCCGCTTTGAGGATGCTCGCCGTGGAGCGGTAGTTTTGCTCCAGACGAATGACCTCAGTATCCGGGACGTCGGACGAATACTGGTGAATGTTCTCGATCTTCGCGCCGCGCCAGCCATAGATG
>NZ_UPSE01000397.1 GCF_900573885.1 Pseudomonas viridiflava | reverse complement strand
GGTCTGTGGCCATCTCGAGGGTGTCGTTACCCGCCTTGACCATGACCGAGCGCTCGCTCCGCGGCAGGGTGGAATTCTCGATGCGCTTGTCTTTTTGCACCTCATCGATGCCCGCCAGGTTTTGCTCGGCGCGGCCATGCGAGGGCGCGTTCATGAACGGGTTCATTCCGGCAACGCCGTAGCTGATCCAGTCTTTGGTCACGCTTTCCGGCAGACTGCCCAGTGCGAAGACATTCACTACGTTGGCGCCTACGCCAGCCACGACTGCAACTGCACCGAGCGGGATTTCATAGATCTCCCGCCAGGGCTGATAGGGCGTGTAGCGGTCGTAATGGCGTGTGACTTCGAAGTCGGTGACCTCGGACGACTTGTGTTCGTG
>NZ_UPSE01000340.1 GCF_900573885.1 Pseudomonas viridiflava | reverse complement strand
TTCGTATCCTGCGCGAAGAAAAGATCGTCGAACGGGTCAAGTCTGAAACGGCACCATATTTGCAAAAGCGTCTGCGTGAGTTGAGTGATCATCCACTGGTGGGCGAGGTCCGTGGCGTGGGGCTGCTGGGCGCCATTGAGCTGGTCAGGAACAAGGCAACCCGCGAGCGTTACACCGACAGGGGCGCGGGCATGATCTGCCGAACCTTCTGCTTCGATAATGGCCTGATCATGCGGGCCGTGGGCGATACCATGATCATCGCGCCGCCGCTGGTGATCACGTTCGAGCAGATTGATGAACTGGTCGGGAAGGCTCGCAAGTGTCTGGACCTGACTCTGGCGGCATTGGAAGTGTAAAAGATTGTTATCCGGTGCAGCGTTTGCACTGAGCACACCGGATTGTGGGAGGCGGCTTGCCGGCGAAGCGTCCGTTCAGAAAATGATATGG
>NZ_UPSE01000394.1 GCF_900573885.1 Pseudomonas viridiflava | reverse complement strand
CCCTCTAGCGATCAGGTCTGCCTCACGCTGATCGTTCCTCACTCCGCGTGGGAATGCCGCTCAGGACGCTCCGCCGCCGTAAAGGATCAGCCACTTACCACCCTGATCGGCGCACCTGCAAAGAATGCCCGGGCGTTTTCGGTGATCTGGCTGACGATACGCTGACGTGCTTCCTTGGCGCCCCAGGCGCTATGCGGGGTGATGATCAGGCGCGGAATGTCGCCTGCAAGCAGAGGATTACCTGCAATGGGCGGCTCGACGCTCAGCACGTCCGACGCCGCACCGCCCAGATGGCCGTTGCGCAGTGCGTCAGCAAGGGCCTGTTC
>NZ_UPSE01000524.1 GCF_900573885.1 Pseudomonas viridiflava | reverse complement strand
CGAGCCGCCCCCCGCGCCGGCCACAGCAGCCGAAGCGCCCATTTCCAGCGGCGCCGTCGACGATCTGGATTTCACCTTCGAATTCGACCCGCAGCCCGAGCCGGTTGCCGTTCCCACCAGCGAGCCTGGCTTGGTATTCGAGCTTCCGCCCGAGTTGCTGGCCACACCGCCGAAGCCGGTGACCGGCGTTGTCGACCAAATGCCCGTCAGCGACTGGGCCCGCGAGCCTGTGGCGTCCGCTGCGCCGCCTCGCCAACCGCCGGCCCCGCCGACTCCTCGCGAACCGAATCTGTTCGAACGCGGTTTCAGCGCCGCGAAGAACTGGCTGTTCGGGGGTAATACCGTACTGCGC
>NZ_UPSE01000393.1 GCF_900573885.1 Pseudomonas viridiflava | reverse complement strand
CTTTTCCGGGTGTGTGGTCTGCATGTGCTCCACATAGATGTCGTAGTCCGGCATGCCCACCATCAGACGCGCGGCCTGACCGAGTTATTTCCCTAGGCGACTCAGGTCATTGAACATGGGCAAATCCTCTGTGGTTGACCATCATCACACCTGCGACGCTGGCGGCATGGCCTGAAACGGAGATTCCTTGTCGGTGCGCTCCTTCTTGCCCCAGGCCGCGATACCGACTTTCAGGGCGTAGAACAGGATGCTGAACACCACGAACAGGAACAGGATGGTCAGGCCCGCATTGGTGTATGCGTTGAAGATTACGTGCTGCATCTGGTCCATGGTCTTGGC
>NZ_UPSE01000392.1 GCF_900573885.1 Pseudomonas viridiflava | reverse complement strand
CCTTCGGCCTCGCTGATCTGCTCGACGATCTGCTCCCAGTGAACAGGTGATTCGCCAGGCTCTCTGACTAACAGCACCTGGTGCTCTATCTGCGCCTTGGGGCTGGTGATCAGGTCCTGGATTCGCTGGGCGAGCGCCAGGTAGGCATCATGTTGCGAGGCTTCAGGTCTCAGGTTTTGCATGCGTGAACTCCTTCTTACTGTATGTGCGTACAGTAGTTGAGTAATATTTCCCACGCAAGCGGCAAACCTTTCCTATCAGGAAGTCATGACCCTGAATGCCGGGCATAAAAAAGCCTCGCTGTGCGAGGCTTGGGGATCATCACGGTGATCAGAGGCGCATGGTCATCTGC
>NZ_UPSE01000391.1 GCF_900573885.1 Pseudomonas viridiflava | reverse complement strand
GGGTCGCCAGGCCGTTCTCGTCAATGGCCGCTTTCAGTTGACTTGCCACATTCGCAGCCAGCGCGTCGGCCAGTTGCTGCGGGTTGTCGAATTCACGTGCTACCAGCCCTGCTGGCAGCTCAAGGTCACATATCGCCATACCAGGATCTCCCGTCGCGAGTAATCAAAGCAATGGAGCTCATCGGCCCCCAGGATCCGGCCGCATAGGGCTTGGGCGCATCGCCCGCCTTCTTCCAGCCTGCGATCAACTGATCACACCATTGCCACGCGTACTCGATTTCATCTTTGCGGACAAACAGGATCTGATCGCCACGCATGACTTCCAGCAACAACCGCTCATAGGCGTCGGGGACCCG
>NZ_UPSE01000386.1 GCF_900573885.1 Pseudomonas viridiflava | reverse complement strand
CTTGAAGACCCGTACCTTGCGCCCCTGATTACGGTGCAGGCGTGCCAGTGCTGCGGTGACGGTGGTCTTGCCCTGACCGGAGGCCGGTGCAGCGATCAGTACTGCCGGGCAATCCCTGGGGGTTCTCATGACCGGATGCTCATAACGGAATGGCTCACAGTTCGATACCTTTCTGCGCCCGGATGCCGGACTGGAATGCATGTTTGACCACGCCGATATCCGAGACGGTATCCGCGAGGTCGATCAATTCGGGTTTTGCGCCACGGCCGGTCACCACCACATGCTGCATGGGCGGACGGGCCTGCAGATCGGTCAAAACC
>NZ_UPSE01000517.1 GCF_900573885.1 Pseudomonas viridiflava | reverse complement strand
CCTGTATGCTTTGCTGGTCGGTGCGCCATTGATGCTGCACGCTGCCTTGCTGCTCTGCGCCTGGGTGCTGCTGAGTGGGGGGCTGCATCTGGACGGCCTGGCGGACAGCGCCGATGCCTGGTTGGGCGGTTTCGGTGATCGCGAGCGAACCCTGACCATCATGAAAGACCCGCGCAGCGGGCCGATTGCCGTGGTCACGCTGGTGATGGTGCTGCTGCTCAAATTCACCGCCATCCTGGCGTTGATTGAAAGTCATCACAGCATCGCGCTGCTGCTGGCACCGCTGATTGGACGCAGCGCCATGCTGGGTCTGTTTCTGAGTACGTCGTATGTGCGTGCCGGTGGTTTGGGGCAGGCGCTGGCGGACCATTTGCCACGTGGCGCGGCGCGTCGAGTGCTGCTGGTCAGTGGTGTAGCC
>NZ_UPSE01000380.1 GCF_900573885.1 Pseudomonas viridiflava | reverse complement strand
GGGGGCTATCTGTCTCCGGCGCAGCGCCAGGCCTTCGAGAAAGCCATCGCACTGGTCACCGACCAGATGCGCGATACCCTGGAGAAGCCGGCCACTCAGGTGGGCGATCGCTTCAGTCTGGATCATTACGTCGACAGCCTTGAACCGGGCTTCAAACGTGATGCCGGGCAGGGCGAACTGCAGGGCGATGCGGCGCTGACAGCCTTCTGGATCGTACGCCTGATGGCCGACCGTTTGCTTGAAGCGGCGGGCGGCAAACCGAACGTGCATTGAAGCGCTGATCGTGGAAAACAAAACGGGCTCTTGTGAGCCCGTTTTTTTATAGGTGGGTTTTGCCGAATCTGCGTCTGGCTGGATAGCGCCGGGAGCGCTGTCGTGCGGCATGCCCACGCAGAGCGCTCATCGTTATAC
>NZ_UPSE01000379.1 GCF_900573885.1 Pseudomonas viridiflava | reverse complement strand
CCAATGATCCTGCCGTTGTCACGAATCGGCGCACCGACATGCATGACGGACGAATTCGGATCGTCGGGGTCGCTGCGGGTCGAACGCGCGCCGTACTCGCCGCGCAGGGTCAGGTAGACGTCGTTCCAGCGTGAATAGTCCTGACCCACCGCCTGCCCGCTGGAATCAAGCAGGACGATACCGTTGGCGTCGGTCACGTAGATGCGGTTGTTGACCTGATTCTTGGGCAAGCCCCAGATGGTCGCGCCGGGCTGTCGCAGACCGTATGCCTGTAGCGCGTCCGGCAGGCGGCTTTGATCAAGGGTGCCATCCCTTACATCGTCATGGAGAATTTCAGCCAGCAGATTCGCCGTGTCGACCAGGGTTTCTT
>NZ_UPSE01000376.1 GCF_900573885.1 Pseudomonas viridiflava | reverse complement strand
CTGCAACGTCGCCCGCTGCGAACACACCCTCGACGCTGGTGGCAGTTGCGTTGCCTTCACGGCCACCCTGCACAACCATGTAGCCGTCTTTCAACGCCAACTGACCGTCGAACAGTGAGGTGTTCGGCGTATGGCCGATGGCGATGAACACGCCGTCGACTTTCAGTTCGTCGCTGCTGCCGTCGTTGTTTTTCAGGCGAGCACCGGTCACGCCCATGTTGTCACCCAGCACTTCGTCCAGCGTTGCGTTGAGCTTGAGCTCGATCTTGCCTTCGGCGACGCGCGCATGCAGCTTGTCGATCAGAATCTTCTCTGCGCGGAACGTCTCACGACGGTGAACCAGCGTTACCTTGCTCGCGATGTTGGCCAGATAAAGCGCCTCTTCAACAGCGGCGTTACCGCCACCGACCACCGCCACTTCGCGGTTGCGATAGAAGAAACCGTCGCATGTAGCACAGGCGGACACGCCCTTGCCCATGAACGCTTCTTCCG
>NZ_UPSE01000368.1 GCF_900573885.1 Pseudomonas viridiflava | reverse complement strand
CGCCGACCCGGCCAACAGCCTGGGCATCAACCCCGTCGGCCAGAGCGGCGTACCGTTCGACAAGCACTACTCGGATCAGGCCAAGGCCTACATCAATGGCGAGTACATGAAACAGCACTTCAGCGAACAGGACGTGGTCGAGCATACCGAAGGGGTGTTGAGGTTCGTGCCGGGGCGGTAAGCGAGGACACTGATCGTGCTCATCGTTATACACAAGTCCGCCTCAACACTGATCGTGCCCATCGCTCCGCGTGGGCATGCCGCCCGTGACGCTCCGCGTCACAAATGGCACAGATTGCGGATTCAGTGAGCCGAGCGCATGACGTGGATAACGCTGGAGCTTGGGCACGCATCTGCGCCACATTCGAGAGCGGACGCGGAGCGTCCTGAGCGGCATTCCCACGCGGAGCGTAGGAACGATCAGCGTGATCTCAAGCACGCCGATCATGCCCATGCTTGTGCTCAGCGTTATACCCGAGTCTTGCTGCGACCACGGACTGTGGGAGGCGGCTTGCCGGCGATGCTTTTTCTGAAGCGACCTATCAGTGACTGAACTGACGCCATCGCCGGCAAGCCGCCTCCCACGGGGTATGCATTCAGTCAGTCACTTTCGTTTTGCCCCCCGTTTTGCGCGTCTTGCGGACTTGTGTATAACGATGAGCGCGGAGCGTAGGCACGATCAGTGTTCTCAAGGCCTATGATCGTTCCCATGCTCTGCGTGGTAACGCCGCTCAGGACGCTCCGCGTCCGCTCTCGATCAGTGTGATTACTTCCCCTGCAACTGCCGCAGCCACGCCAGCCCTTCGCTGGTGTCGCCTTTCGGGCGGTATTCGCAGCCGATCCAGCCTTTATAGCCCAACTCGTCGATGACGTTGAACAGGTGCTCGTAGTTCAGTTCGCCCAGGTCCGGCTCGTTGCGATCCGGCACACCTGCGATCTGAATG
>NZ_UPSE01000361.1 GCF_900573885.1 Pseudomonas viridiflava | reverse complement strand
CATTAGCGCTGACTGCAGCCAGATTGCAGGCAATGCTCGATTTGCCGACTCCCCCCTTCTGATTGAATACCACACGACGCATGCTTTGAATTCCTCGAGAGATTAAGAAACGACGTGACTGACCGATAAAGGCTGTACGCATGGTCGAGTCTAGGCAATGCATACGACAACGGCGACCTTATCGGCAACCCTATTGAAAAATACGACACATTTATGTCATTTCAATGACTGTCTGGTTGAGCGTCAATAATGCGTACGCATGCGCTACCTAAATGAAAATGGATGCTGGGTAAACCCTTTACTTGTCACTAAACAACAACTTCGCGTTTGCCGGGGTCAATACATCAATGA
>NZ_UPSE01000569.1 GCF_900573885.1 Pseudomonas viridiflava | reverse complement strand
GGTTCATTGACCGTCACTCCAGCCCGCCGCAGGTGCAGCGAAACGCCACACAATCGGGCGTTCTTCGCCATCGGCGCGGGCACCGGAATTGTTGTCGATGCCGATCCAGGCGCCAGTCTCATCCACCACCAGCGCCTCGGTAAGGCCATAAGGCTGATCATAGCGACGCGACGGCAGCATGGCTTCTTTGGAAAACGACCAGCAACGCTCGATCTGCCCGGTTTCCAGCTCCCGGCGACAGATGCGATACACCGAACGCTCCAGGGTGAACAGCTTGCCGTTGTACAGCGAGATATCGGAAAAAT
>NZ_UPSE01000367.1 GCF_900573885.1 Pseudomonas viridiflava | reverse complement strand
GAATAACGGTTGCCGATGCAACGGGCCGCGTTCGTTGGCGACGTGCGTTTCAGCCCGCAGCGCGCAGGCGCCCCCGAGCACGAACAGCAACTGCCAGGCGACCGGATTGAAGTACCAGACACCGCCGCCTTCGTAGGCACGAAGGTTCCAGCCAAACAGCGGCACCATCATGTACAGCGCAATCGACAGCCCCACCGCCAGTTCCAGCTTGCGCAGCATCAACGGCAGAGTAAGGGGCAGGGTCAGCAGCAGGACGATGTAAAGCGGCAACGGGTCGGTCAGGTTGGGTTTGAAGCGCAGCAGGAGTTCATCGGCCAATGCCTGTTGCGGATTGCCGACGAAATATTCGAGGCCCATCTGCTGCACCATGTCGCGGGTTTCGACGTGGTTGTTGGCAACGAACACGATGCCCATCAGCAGGGTCAGCAGAAAGATGTGCACCACATACAGCACCCAGGTGCGCCGCAGGATTCGCACGCCTGCAACCAGCAGGCCTTCGCGTCGGGCAATGCGCCCGTTGGCCAGAATGGCCGCATAGCCCG
>NZ_UPSE01000265.1 GCF_900573885.1 Pseudomonas viridiflava | reverse complement strand
CCGGAAGAGCGTGCCGCCGATGCCGCACAGGCGCAGGAGTCGTTCGACAAGGGCCTCGAGCCTGCCGCGATCCCGACCCTGCCGCCGCCGACGCCAGCGTTTCCGATGTGGCCGCAGCCTGTTGCGCCGGTATTCCCGGGCAGCACGACGACGCACAAACCGGCTGCCCAGAGCGCCACGCCACCACCTGCCGCCGCACCGGCAACGCCTGCTGCACGGCCTGCCTCGCGTCCTGCATCTTCACAGCCCCCGGCTTCTTCACCTTCCAGCACTCGGGAGCGTATCGATGGTTAGTCATGTTTCCGGACGCAACGGCTGGGTCGTCTGGCTGACCTTTGCCATCGGCTT
>NZ_UPSE01000365.1 GCF_900573885.1 Pseudomonas viridiflava | reverse complement strand
GGTTGCGGCCTTTGGCTTTGGAGCGGTACATGGCTGCGTCGGCGTTTTTGACCAGCGTGGCGACGTCTGTCCCGTCGGTGGGGAACAGGCTGCAGCCGATGCTGGAGCTGATGAAAAACTCGTGTTCTCCGGCCTGAAACGGCGCACTGAAGCAGGCCAGCAGTTTGTTGGCGATGCTGACGGCGTCGCTGGGTTGCAGCAGGCCGGGCAGCAGGACGATGAACTCATCACCGCCGAGCCGGGCGACGGTGTCGATGTCGCGAAGGTGTTCCTCGTGACGCTGGTCGATGTCTTTGAG
>NZ_UPSE01000455.1 GCF_900573885.1 Pseudomonas viridiflava | reverse complement strand
CAAGCAGATTACTCAGGCTTCAGCGGGCAATACTTCCCCCAACTCATTGCTGGACACACGCAACGAGACCGTACGCAAGCTCAACGAACTGGTGGGCGTCAACGTCGTCGAGAACAACGCCAACTACGATATCTACACCGGTTCCGGGCAATCACTGGTAAGCAACGCGACATCCTACAAATTGTCCGCGACCCCCAACAGCGCCGATCCGCTGCAATACGGTTTGCAGATCACCTACGGCCAGACTGCCACCGACGTAACTTCTGTGCTCAAGCACGGCGCAATTGGCGGTCTGCTGGACTATCGGTCCGAGGTGCTGGTTCCG
>NZ_UPSE01000359.1 GCF_900573885.1 Pseudomonas viridiflava | reverse complement strand
TCCACAGTGCACGGCCATGCTCGAAGGCGTGGTCGAGCCTCGGCCGTTGATCAAGGACATTGCCGAACTGGTGGCCGACGCGTTGCTGGAAGACGACGTTATCCCCGGCAAGCCTGTTCCGGCAAAACGTGAACCTGCGGAGGTGCACTGATGAGCGACATTATCCGTCGTGATCCTCGCGCTGAATGGATCGCCCGTAACCGTCTGCATCCACTGCATGCTGCGATGCAACCGGCACAAACCGGCTGGATGGGGCCTAACGGCCTGATGCGCAAGAATGTGCATGGTGTGTGT
>NZ_UPSE01000354.1 GCF_900573885.1 Pseudomonas viridiflava | reverse complement strand
GGGGAACACAGCGCGCAACGTCACCGAACCGGTGGCCTGATCGACCGCCACTTCGGAGAACTCGAGCTTGCCTTCCTGCGGGTATTCACTGCCATCTTCGAGAGTCAGCTTGACCGACGCAGAGTTGTCACCCGACTTCTGCAACCGGCCGCTTGCCAGGTCGGCGCGCAGTTTGAGCATGTCTGCCGAGGACTGATTGACGTCCACGTAGATCGGGTCCAGTTGCTGGATTGTCGCCATTGCGTTGGTCTGGCCATTGCTAACCAGCGCGCCTTCGGTGACAGCCGAACGACCAATGCGGCCGGAAATCGGCGCCAGTACCTTGGT
>NZ_UPSE01000318.1 GCF_900573885.1 Pseudomonas viridiflava | reverse complement strand
AAAGGGACCTCGCCGTAGGTGTCTTTGAACTCTTCGAACAACACCCACATTTCAATGGAGGTGTGTGCAAGATCGGCCCAGCGTGGATCACGAGCACTGATGACTGTGAACATATAAATACCTTTGATTTTAGATTGAGAGAATGTGCGTTTATGACGGAACGACGCTTGCTGGCGTCAACAGGCCTCCTGTTTGGTTTGAGTGACAGGGCGCGCTCATCAGCGTTTTTTTGATCAGCGCCTGAAAGGCAGCGGTAACTGCTTGAATGAATGCAGTTCGTTCGATAGTGCTGTCGCAGGATCACAGAGAGGGGG
>NZ_UPSE01000348.1 GCF_900573885.1 Pseudomonas viridiflava | reverse complement strand
TTCGCGTTCAACATCTTGAACGCCAGAATGCCTGCCGCCTGGGCCATAGCCTCAATGATCAGCACGCCCGGCATGATCGGATGCTGAGGAAAGTGGCCATTGAAAAAAGGCTCGTTGACGCTGACATTCTTGTAAGCGCGAATGGTCTTGTTCTCGATATCCAGTTCCGTGACGCGATCCACCATCAGGAACGGATAACGATGAGGCAGGTATTCGCGAATTTCTTTGATGTCCATCATTTCGAGGGGAAGCCTGTAGTAAAGATTAGGGGTGCTTCGCGATGGCGCAGCACCCCTCTACATCAAGGG
>NZ_UPSE01000297.1 GCF_900573885.1 Pseudomonas viridiflava | reverse complement strand
GGTGCTGATCGATGAACATGACGGTGCCGTCGTTGATGGCGCGGCGCAACGTGCTGTCCACCTGGAACGGCATGCGTCGGGAAAGCACACCGGATTCGGTGAGTTGCTTGTCCAGATCGTTGCCCAGGCTGGCGCCTGTCATCAGGCTGATCTTCAGTGGCGAGGTCTTGGCGCGTTCGGCCAGCGCCTGGGGAACGGCTTTGGCTTCGCCTGCGCGGGTGAAGCCACTCATGCCGACGGTCATGCCATCTTCGATCAGGGCAGCGGCGTCGGCTGCGCTCATTACCTTGCTCATCAGGGAAGGCAGGCGGATACGGTCACGGTACATGGATTCTTTCTCGGAGGTGGAGACGATCGACAAGTCTAGAGAGTCGGGCCTTTTTCGTCCCGCTACCATGGTCGAATTTGAGCGCTCTAATTAGCGGGTCTCAGCGCAAAACACTGTTACGTGAAATGCAAAAAGCCCCGGTCGCAACGCGAGCC
>NZ_UPSE01000347.1 GCF_900573885.1 Pseudomonas viridiflava | reverse complement strand
GACCCTGACTGACCTTGGCTTCCAGAAAACCGACTTGCGTGACCGCATCCACGATAGTGCCGCCAGGTGCCAGCGGGTCCACGTTTGAAGGCGAGAGTGCGAGCGTCGTCAGGGTCCGGCTCAGGTCGTGGAGTGCTGACACATACTCGAAGCCATCCTGGCTCAAATGATCGGCGACAGTCTGGAGGGTGATACGGCGTTGAAGGCTTTCAACCAACAAAATCTGAATGGCGATCATGTGACGCCACACCAGCGCTCGCTGGATGGTGGCGGTGCATTGGTTGACGGCTTGTCGGCCCGTATCCGAGAGCGAGGTGATCACTTCATTCAGCGGGTTTTTCGCGCCTCCTATCGTTGGCGGAACGATCAACTGATGCACCAGCAG
>NZ_UPSE01000432.1 GCF_900573885.1 Pseudomonas viridiflava | reverse complement strand
CGGCTACCCTTGCGTTCCTGACGCTTGACCGCTACCTGGACTTCCACATCTTCACGAACGAAATGGGCGGTAACCCCATGATGTACGTGAACCTGTTCTGGGCGTGGGGTCACCCTGAGGTGTACATCCTGATCCTGCCGGCCTTCGGTGTGTTCTCGGAAGTCATCTCCACGTTCTCCGGCAAGCGTCTGTTCGGCCACAAGTCTATGATCTTCGCCTCCGGTGCGATCTGCGTCCTGGGCTTCATGGTCTGGCTGCACCACTTCTTCACGATGGGTGCGGGGGCCAACGTCAACGCCTTCTTCGGGCTGGCGACGATGCTCATTGCGATCCCGACGGGGGTGAAGCTATTCAGCTG
>NZ_UPSE01000653.1 GCF_900573885.1 Pseudomonas viridiflava | reverse complement strand
GGTTTCAACAGGGCTTCGCGTTGAATGGTGAAATGCATGGTCTAGTCCCTTGCCTTAATAAGCTGCACTGGCGTCATCACGTAGTCAGAGTGCGCAGCAGGTTCTTGTAGTCCTCGCGGATATCCGCGTCGGATTCCTTGAGCTCGTTGATCTTTCGGCACGCGTGCAGAACGGTTGTATGGTCGCGACCGCCAAACACGTCACCGATTTCCGGCAGACTGTGGTTGGTCAGCTCTTTGGACAACGCCATCGCAACCTGTCTTGGACGGGCTACAGAGCGGGAACGACGCTTGGACAACAGGTCGGAGATCTTGATCTTGTAGTACTCGGCAACGGTGCGCTGAATGTTATCCACACTCACCAGCTTGTCTTGCAG
>NZ_UPSE01000396.1 GCF_900573885.1 Pseudomonas viridiflava | reverse complement strand
GATTTCGGTCAGGCGCTGACGCATCAGGGTCTTGAGGTTCGCGCCGGGCACCTTGTCGATCAGTGGGGCGGCGAGGGTGGCCATATGGGCCTTGCCCTCGAGCGAGCGCGGGTCGGCTTCCTTGGTCAGTTGCTCGAAGAAGTAATCCGCCAGCGGCTGCGCGTGCTGGTTGATGCGCGCCCTGAATGCGTCAGTGCCTTCCGAGCGCACCAGGGTGTCCGGGTCCTCGCCTTCGGGCAGGAACAGAAAACGCGCCCGTCTTCCGTCCTGCAGGCTCGACAGTGTCGCTTCGAGTGCTCTCCAGGCGGCATTGCGGCCTGCCTGGTCGCCGTCGAAGCAGAACAGCACGTTGGGCACGACCCTGAAC
>NZ_UPSE01000343.1 GCF_900573885.1 Pseudomonas viridiflava | reverse complement strand
CTACAATCCAGAACGGCCAGCCGCTCAGCTTCTGCAGCGGCGTCATGGCCAGGGTGATCAACAGCAGTATCAGCGCCCCCAACCCGAAGTTCTCGACCAGCGCCTTGCCCGGATCAGGACCCAGCGCAAATATCCAGGCCTGATAAAGCCACAGGACGGGCGCAACACAGGCAGCAAGAAATACGCAAAGACGTAGCAACGGATAGCGCATCAATAGTCCTTCCGCAGATCCATGCCCGTATAGAGAGAAGCCACCTCCTCCTCATACCCGTTGAACATCTTCGTATCCATGACATTGGGACTGAACAGCCCGCTTGGCAGACGTCGTTCGCGGGCCTGCGTCCAGCGCGGGTGATCCACGGTCGGATTCACGTTGGCATAGAAGCCG
>NZ_UPSE01000663.1 GCF_900573885.1 Pseudomonas viridiflava | reverse complement strand
TGTCACGCCCAGATGACTTTGCTTCTTGGCCTGGGGGCGGTGGTTGATCTGCGGAGGCGAAGTGTTGGACTGGAGGCTTTCGACTCGGCAACAGGTCGTTGAAAGCGTCTATGGGTCTCGGGTTTTACGCTTTACCTGCTCATTTGCTCCATCATCAGCGGGGCAGGAATGGATAGCGTGTTGGTGTAATAAGTCTTGTACCCGTAAGCGGTAATGCGCACCCTGCACGGTATCGTGTCTTGCTTCGCGATCAACGGCTTTATAGCTTCATAGTCGTTCTGATTACGCTGATCACCTTCAGGGGTAGTGTAATAAAAGACAAGATCAGAAACGAAGCCGTATGAGGTTTTCGTCCGACGTGTCGCTTCTACTCTTCCCTCTGCTTTTATATTTAATGGACGTGCCGAGGAAACGTCAGTGCCGTGCTCCAGAGAACATATGAGC
>NZ_UPSE01000341.1 GCF_900573885.1 Pseudomonas viridiflava | reverse complement strand
GGCGAACAAGATCGAAGCGGCGCTGCTCAAGGAAGATAACATCCTGGCCTTCAATGGCATTGTGGGTGTCAGCAAGCTGATCCAGCAGGCACGCTTTCAGGTTCGCGGCTACACCTACAGCGGCAAACCGGAATTCGAGAAGAACGCCAACCAGGCCATCGATGACGCAGTCACTGGTATCAATACCCTGGCAGGCGATGTGTCCTCAGAGTTCACGCCAGCCCTGCAACAAGCCATCGCGGGCCTGAAAGGCTACCGCGCATCGGTGGGCGTATACCGGGACTCGCAGGCTGCCAGCAAGGCTGCGCTGGAAAAAATGACCACTCTGGGCGTGAAAATGCTGGCCACCAGCAGTGACATGATCGATCGCCAGAACAAGAGCCGCGACGCAGAAAGCGACCATGCCGTTATGATGATCGTTGCGGCCACCGTTATGGCGCTGCTGCTCAGCGTGCTGGCCGCGTGGATCATTACCCGTCAGATCACCACGCCGCTGCAGGAAACCCTGGAAGTAGTGGAGCGCGTCGCCGCTGGCGACCTGAGCCGCAACCTCAACGTGAATCGCAAGGACGAACTGGGCAGGCTGCAAAGCACCATTCAGCGCATGAC
>NZ_UPSE01000587.1 GCF_900573885.1 Pseudomonas viridiflava | reverse complement strand
GCTCAGGACCATAATCGGACCACAGACCGGAACCTGCGCCACTCGCAACGGGTTTCATCGCTGGGCATGCTGACGGCAGGCATCGCCCATGACTTCAATAATTTGTTGCAGGTTATGGGCGGATACATCGATCTGATTGGCACGGCGGCCGAAAAGCCGACCATCGACATTCCGCGCGTTCAGCGCAGTGTGTATCACGCCAAGTCGGCTGTTGAACGCGCCAGCACCCTCACCAAACAGTTACTGGCGTTCGCACGTAAGCAGAAACTGCATGGCAGGGTGCTCAACCTCAATGGTCTGATATCC
>NZ_UPSE01000339.1 GCF_900573885.1 Pseudomonas viridiflava | reverse complement strand
GCCCCATCCAGCCAGACGTGCGACCAGACATCAGCCCGCAAGGAAATCGCGATGTCCTGAGGTGCCCAGAGCAACAGGCCGGCCATCAGCCAACCCCAGGGCAGGTGACTTTTCAGACGATTGCCAAGGTGCACGAGCGCCAGCATGTACAGCGAATAGGTCTGCAACGTCGCGCCGAACAGCGCCGCCCACCAGGTCTGCTGCGCCCGCGCCGCAGCAGGCGCCGCCCCGCTCCAGAACGCCTGCTCGAGCGTGAGCAGATAACCGTCGAGCCACCCGGCAAACCCCGCCCACGTGAACACGATGGCACCCAGCACGTGCGCGAGTGCAGCGGCGTACAGCCAGGTTACGAG
>NZ_UPSE01000638.1 GCF_900573885.1 Pseudomonas viridiflava | reverse complement strand
GGTCAGGTAGCTGGACAGGATCGCGCCCAGTGCCGAGCCGAGCAGCACGGCGACGCCGATACTCGCCTGAATCCAGCTGGAGTAGAACGCTTTACGGCCGGCCGGCGCATGTTCAGTCAGAAACGCCGTGGCGCTGCCCATCTCGCCGCCGGCGGAAAAACCCTGTAGCAGACGTGCCAGCACGATCAGCACCGGGGCCAGGTAGCCGATCTGCGCGAAGCTCGGCGTGAGGGCAATGATCAGCGTTCCGAAGGCCATGAGCAGGATGGTCAGCGACAATGCCGCCTTGCGCCCATGCTTGTCGCCGTAGATGCCCAGCACGATGCCGCCCACCGGACGCATGAAAAAGCCCACGCCAAAGGTCGCCAATGCCAGCAGATAGGAGGTCAGCTCGCTTCCGGTCGGGAAAAACACCTTGGCGATGATGACCGAGAAAAAGCTGTAGACCGTGAAATCGAACCACTCCAGGCCATTGC
>NZ_UPSE01000358.1 GCF_900573885.1 Pseudomonas viridiflava | reverse complement strand
GTACATGGTCATCTGGCCGAGCGTGATACGGCCGTGCACCGCATCGACCACCACCCAGGCGTAGGCCAGATAGAACGCGGCAGTGCCCAGCAAACCGAGTAAGAAACCCCAACCGTCGCGGCGAACGGTCAGGCGACGGTCTTCGGCGTACAGTCGCTCGAAGGTCTCGCGATAGCGCTTGAGCAGCAGCGGCGCGAACCCGAACAGCTTGACCTCCTTGATGTAGCCCTCGTGAGAAAGCAGCGTTTCGATGTAGTTCTGTCGGCGTGTTTCCGGAGCGCGGCGGGTGAACAGACGGAATG
>NZ_UPSE01000599.1 GCF_900573885.1 Pseudomonas viridiflava | reverse complement strand
CCCCAATACTGATGGTCACCGCCAGATTGTTCGCGCCATACAGCACCGGCTTGGCCAATTCGCTCAGCAAGCGCACAGCAATTTCCTGCGCGTGCTGCTCGGCTTCCGGGCCGCTGATGACGATGGCGAATTCGTCGCCACCCAATCGCGCCACCATGTCATTGCTGCGCACATGTTCGCGCAGGCGCGGCAGGTTGTGCACGACGAGAGTGTCTCGGCATCCACAAGGCCGTTGACGATGGGCTGATGCGGATGTCCGCCGTGCTCGCCAATCGGCTTGCCTTTACC
>NZ_UPSE01000614.1 GCF_900573885.1 Pseudomonas viridiflava | reverse complement strand
AAGTATGAGGAAGAACTCAAGACGCATGGCCTGCAGACATCTGTACTCGCTTTTCGATCTTTAGGTGGGCAGAGCAATATTCACCATGCCCACAATGCTTTCCAAGAAATAAAAGCTCGTGATGAAAGCAGTGTTTTATGCTTTGATATTGAAAAATTCTTCGATAGGCTTAATCACGATTTTATTAAAAGGGTATGGAAGGACGTGCTCGACGTATCTAGGTTGCCTGCCGATCACTATGCCGTATTCAAAGCCATTACAAAATATTCTTCCGTAAATAGATCGGATGCCTTTAAGGCTTTAGATATTTCTTTACATAATCCAGAAGTTGCAAACAAAAGACTTTGTAG
>NZ_UPSE01000336.1 GCF_900573885.1 Pseudomonas viridiflava | reverse complement strand
GTGGTGATCAACGTTTTACTAGGCACACTGACCGTGAGCCTGAGCAACAGCTCGCTCAACCCGGCGCTGCCTACGTTCATGGCAGCGTTCCGGATTGGTCCGCTGATGGCCACCTGGGTCGTCGCTGCGTTCATGACCAGCATGGGCATGACCATGCCGCTGACCAGCTTCCTCAGCCAGCGGGTCGTGCGCAAGCGTCTATCCCTGTGGGGTGTCACGCTGTCCAGCGGTGGGTCACTGCTGGGCGCACTGGCCAATTCCATTGCGCTGGTCATCGCGGCGCGGGCGGTGCAGGGCGT
>NZ_UPSE01000333.1 GCF_900573885.1 Pseudomonas viridiflava | reverse complement strand
ATGTCCATGTATTTGAATTTCTCGGCGCCTGCACGATGAATACGCACAGTGACCGTCTTCAGATGCGTTCCGCGACAGCAAAGCTCGAACAGTTTGGGAGTGGCTCGATCAACATATTTGCTGATCTGGAAATCGCCCAGGCTGACGCCGCCCGCCGATGCGCCACCACTTGAACTCGCCGTCTGGCTGATCGACTGAATAGCGTCGTAATGGTAGGACAACAGCTCGACCCATCCCTTATGGTCAGCGTCCAGTGACTCACCCTCGACTCCGTCCACCTTCATGAATGCATCAAATGACATACAGGCTCCCTGCCTTGGGTTAGTGAAGGCGCAAGCCTAATGGACATGCATTGATGATGAACAGAGG
>NZ_UPSE01000013.1 GCF_900573885.1 Pseudomonas viridiflava | reverse complement strand
CATAGTGACCGGTCACCAGAATGTGTTTGACCTTCAAGACATCGACGGCGTATTGAATCACCGACAGGCAGTTCAGGTCCGTGTGCAGCACAACGTTGGCCACGTTGCGGTGTACGAACAGATCGCCGGGCAACATGCCGACAATCTCGTTGGCGGGAACGCGCGCATCCGAGCAACCGATCCAAAGAAATTCCGGGGTCTGCTGGCGAGCCAGCTTGGCGAAGAAGTCAGGGTCCTCCTGTTTGATCGCCTCGGCCCAACGTGCATTGTTATCAATCAGGTCTTGTAGCTCGTTCATGCTTTGATGCCTCGTTTATGATGCTCAGCCTTGGACTGGGCTTTGACACCGGAAGTCACGTCCTTGTGCCACTACCTGATATCACCCTTGATGACAAACCGCGCTGATAACCCGCACTGATAAAAAAGGAATCTTCAAAGTTGCGACCGGTCCACCTAACAAGACCACCTGCAATGAGGATTCGTCATGAACGATTCACGCCGTCCATTCGATGCCACCCAACCGGAACCCATCGACGATAACGAAGACCGTATGGGCTCCATGGAAGAACTGAACTTCAGAGAGGATGAGACCGCCCGTAT
>NZ_UPSE01000334.1 GCF_900573885.1 Pseudomonas viridiflava | reverse complement strand
GGATTGAAGAGTAAAGCCTGGCGATAGCGACGAACCTCAGTGCCGACGGGATAGTGAACAGGGCCGAAGTCAGCCTCGCGATTTAATACGCCGTCCCATCCGAGCACATCACCATAAGGCCTGTTCAGCCGCATGCTCAGCCAGCGCAGTTCCATCCCCAGCATTGAGGTAGAAGTATCCCCGGCTCTTGCCTCCCATCCATCGTTCTCCGTGGAAAACACCTTCACGGGTCCCGTCCAGACAATGCCGCCCAGCGTGCTGCCTGGCGCCAGTGTGCAACC
>NZ_UPSE01000414.1 GCF_900573885.1 Pseudomonas viridiflava | reverse complement strand
CCGACGCGCTTGGCACCGATGAAACCCTTGTTGGTTTCAACTCCGATGCACACACCGTTTTCCTTGCGGAAACCGATCACTTCGGTCTGCTGGATCAGGTCGACGCCCAGCGCATCGGCTGCACGGGCAAAGCCCCAGGCCACGGCATCGTGACGGGCCACGCCACCACGGCGCTGAACGGTTGCGCCGATGATCGGATAGCGGGTGTTTTTCGAGCAGTCCAGGTAGGGGATTTCTTCCGCAACCTGCTTGCCGTTGAGCAGTTCACCGTCCACGCCATTCAGGCGGTTGGCGCTGACACGACGCTCGGAATCACGCATGTCCTGCAGGGTGTGGCACAGGTTATAGACGCCACGCTGGGAGAACATGACGTTGTAGTTCAGATCC
>NZ_UPSE01000456.1 GCF_900573885.1 Pseudomonas viridiflava | reverse complement strand
CTGCCGCTGGTGCTGGCCCGTCCGGACGGGCAGCGTGATCCGGCCTATCTGTCCCGTTTGATCCGCGAACGGCAGGTCAGCGTGGTGCAGTTCGTGCCGGAGCTGCTTCAGCAGTTCCTCGAGCTGCCGGACAGCAGCCAGTGTCACAGCCTGACCGACATCGTCTGCGGCGGCGGTGAATTGACGGCTGCGCTGGCCGAGCAGGTGCGCCTGCGGCTGCCGTGGGTGCGTCTGCACAACGTCTACGGACCGACGGAAACCACCGTCGATTGCAGCTTCTGGACGCTTGACCCGCAGATGCCGCTGCCGGAGACCACGCTGCCGATTGGCCGTCCGGTCAGCAACACGCGCCTGTAC
>NZ_UPSE01000332.1 GCF_900573885.1 Pseudomonas viridiflava | reverse complement strand
CTTCAGCCCCGTCTTCTTTGGCGGTGGTGTCATGCCTTGCTGGCGCAGCCAGTCTTTCCAGCGAATCCTTTCCTCGCGCACCACCCAGCCATCCTGTGCCGCAAAGCTCTCTGCCAGGTACAGACCGCGCGTGCCCGCCGTAGTCAGCTTGTCGCGCTTGAGCGTGTACAGCTCTGGCAGTGGCGAGCCGTTTTCCAGCGGCATCAGGTAGAGGTCGGGCTTGCTTCGGTTGAGGCGGGCGACCAACTGATCGTTTTCCAGCACCTCATCGACGTGGAACAGGC
>NZ_UPSE01000331.1 GCF_900573885.1 Pseudomonas viridiflava | reverse complement strand
GGCCAACCGTATCTACACAGGCGATTTGACCCGACCGTCCGATGCCCCTTACAACGCCACCAGCCTGCGCGATGACGAACCGGACAATCTCAACGGCAACTCCTCCCTGACCGACGATCTGGTGCTGGACACCACGGTCTACCACCACCACGACTCCGGCCGGGGCAACTCGTATTACCCGTTCATCTTCACCAGCGGCTCGACGACGGTGCCCAGCAACTCGATTCGCAGCACGGTGTACGGCATCGACCGCACCGGCTTCCAGACATCGCTCACCTAC
>NZ_UPSE01000355.1 GCF_900573885.1 Pseudomonas viridiflava | reverse complement strand
CGTTCGTTGGCCAGGTTGACCGTCACGCTATTGACTCCTGGCACCTTGGCCAGGGCACGCTCGACCCGACCTGCGCAACTGGCGCAGGTCATGCCGCTGATGGGCAGGTCGAAGGTGAGGGTGTCTTGCAGCTCTTTCACTCCCTGAGGCTGTGTGCCTGCAAGGATCAACCTTGCCACATGGGCAAGGTCAAGCGCGAATCAATAGTTGAGGTCGGCTTTCTTGAGGTACATGCCTTTGAGGCTGGTCGCGATGCGGTACTTGAGGATGTCCCCGGCGTGCATCTGGATAGTGG
>NZ_UPSE01000577.1 GCF_900573885.1 Pseudomonas viridiflava | reverse complement strand
ATTCAATGGCGTCCACGACCCGCTCGACATCGTCCAGGGTCATGTCGGGAAACAGCGGGATGGAACACAGGCGCGACGAATTCCACTCGGTGTCCGGCAGATGAACGTCGGGGAAGCGCTGGCGGTAGTAGCGGTGCAGATGAGTGGCGATGAAGTGAATGCCGCTGCCGATGTTGTGCGCCTGCAACGCTTTCATGAACGCATCGCGGTCCAGGCCGCAGCGCTCGGCGTCGATACGCAGAATGAAGAGGTGCCAGGCATGACGCTGCGCGTAGCCGGGTTGCGCCAGCGGCAAAACGGCGCTGCTGGCCGGCCTTTCGAGGTAGCGATTGGCGAGCATCTGGCGCTTGGCATTGATCGCATTCAGGCGCTGCAACTGCACCAGGGCAATACTGGCGTTGAGGTCTGCGAGGTTATATTTGAAACCTGGCTCGATGACCTCGGCCTGCGGGTAGGCGCAGCCCAGCTCGACCTTGATCCGCTCGGCGGTGGCTTCACCGATCAGCATGCCGTGGTTGCGGCGCACGTAGTTGGTGATCGACTCGTCG
>NZ_UPSE01000328.1 GCF_900573885.1 Pseudomonas viridiflava | reverse complement strand
GTCCAGCCGCGTGCCGAACTTGACCCGGTCGGCGTGCATGCGGGTGCTTTCTGCGTATTGATGGCGATAGTTGATGTAGGCGCTGTCGGCATGGGTCCATGCGCTTGGGAACAGGGCGGCCAGGGAGAGCAAAGCGAATAATTTTTTCATTTTTTTATTCTTGTTCGAGTGAGAAAAAAAAGGTGTTTGAGGCAAATCGCAGGCAGCCGGACCCGATGGCCGATTCGGCCAGGGATCACGCTGTCAGCAGGGTTCGGTGATGTGCAGGAGACCTGCAGCGGTCATCCGCTCGGGCGTACGTCCATGTCGCGACTGGCCTGGATCAGCAGTCGTGAGT
>NZ_UPSE01000601.1 GCF_900573885.1 Pseudomonas viridiflava | reverse complement strand
AGGCCAGATGATTGAGGTCGCGAAAAGCTTGGCCGAAATCATAGGCCGCTTCGCGAAGCTGGGTTTTCCCCAGGTCAGGATCGAAGTCTTTCGGGCCGGGAGGTAAAGGCTTGGGCGCCTGGCCTAGACGTTCCAATTCCCGTTGCACGACACGCTCGGCATTTACTGCTTGCTGTTTTTTGTCGCGGGCCGCTTTGGCAGCATTCCGCACAGCGGGATCAGCATGGGTGTCGCTCGCCTGTTTATAGAAGCTGGTGTGCTCCATGCTAAAGAAGGCGTAGCGATCGATGCGCCAGGCGGTTAGCCAGCTGAGTTGGGTTTTGAAAGCTTGTTCGAGGCTGAACGTTGTAACAATCGGATCAAAAGGCGCATCTCTTTTTGAGGCTAGGGTCACCGAAACAGATGTCGTATTAGGAACCATCTGGCGCCAGGCATTAAAACGATCTACAAGCTCCGAAGAAACATCAAATGACTTAATTGCGGAGACACCTAAAATCCGCCAAATATCACTTCTTAAATTGTGCGGCAAAACATCCGCTGGAACTTTCAACGGTGCGCCGTAAGTAAACGAATCTGCATACAGATCGTTTAAAACCACCTGAGATAACAAAAAACTATCGTTTCCAAAGGCTTTTCCCTGATCTCCGGCTGGATAACCTCCACCCACATCCGAATGCACGCCGGGATAAACCACCTCTTGGCTATTTACCGGATAACCACCTGTAGGTCGGCGAATAGAATCCAACGGAAAACACAACCGCTGCTCATGGCCTGCCACCAAGTGCAAGCAGCGTTTCACTAAGTTGTTTCCCCCGGGCAATTGCTGATTTTTGTCGGCCCAACTCATATGACCATCGGCCCCGGGAATGACATCAGCGATGCCTACCGATGCCACAGTGTCCAGCAGGCCCAGGTACTGAACCCGCACGGGAACACGCAGGTCATCCACCTGCAACGCTGGCTGTGTTCGCTCGGTATGGCTGAGCAATTCGTTGAGCCATGTAACGAATGCTCGCGCCGCTGCGGCGCCTCGTGAAAAACCGTACACATACAACTTGATGCCCACGAGTTTGGGCTTGCCCGCAAAGGGGTGAAGCACCGCCGGCCTTAATAGCGGGACCAACAAGCGAAGCTGACGATCAAACTCCCGAGTCCGACTCCGGCGTGGAGCGATACCCAACGTTGCCCCCATTGCTTGGACGGAAGCTTTAAGGCCAGCCCCATCCATACTCGGCAAACCCAGTTCCTGGCGCAGGGCATCGATAATCATCAGAAGGCCCCAGTTGATGCGCTCCTCGCCATAGCGGGCAAAGGCCAGTCCCAGAGTCGAATAGTCCAGATCTCCAACTTCCGGAAACGGCGTACCGACCCCAGGCATGTAGTACTTGTAGAACTGTCCCAACCCTGTACCCGGTGGGTCCAGCAGCCCCCCCACACCGGAGGTTCCACCCGCGTAACCACTTCCGATCGTTGCGCGAAACAACCGGGCGATGTTGGTGGGATGGGGAACGTCTGAGACGAACACATCGTTGAAAAGATTGTTTCCCGTACCATCGAAAAACAGGCTGATGTGCAGCGTTTTGCAACAGGGCGGCGTTACACGCAGGCCAGCGGCTTCCGACAGAGCGCCGTGGTAATCACGCTCCATATCGCCTTGACGATGAATGTTCCAAACGACTTGTTCAGGCCGACTGGGCAATCGACCTTGCGCTGGAAACTCCGGCGGATACCACACCGGGGAATGATTCATTGCGGGCATGACGTCGGCTCCGGTAGATGGAGAGGCGTCTTAATCGGGTATTCGGGATTGCCGTAGTGGTAGCACGAGGTACTGACTTGCAGTTCATCGCACGGCAGAAAGTGGACGGTTATGCCGCAGGTTTTCTCACCGGAGTAATCAGGGACCGACACAAACTTAGAGAGCCGGCGATCCTGCGCCTGCATTTTTTCTTTCCATGCTAGATATTTCGCTTCATCGGCAAAGCCGGGAAATCCCTTAGACCCGCCCAGCCCGGTTTCCCAATCCACGCGTACCGTCATTCCAGGCTTCCATCGATTTGGAACCATATATCCCCATCCGCCACCTCCCCCCTGGTACGGATCAATACCGTCCATCGCCGGCCACCCATCAACGCTAAAACGGTTAATCGCCCAATGCGTGTGATTGATGCCATTGATGCTTCCTGCCCAGCCGGTTTCAGCCAGCGGAACCAGTGTTAGCGCCGCGCAAAAAGAGGCGAACAGGTTCGTTGAGCGCCAGCGATGCGGGCGCTTCATCAGAGAAGTCATGAGCGATGCTCCTTGAGCACATAGCGAACGCGAGACCGGCCTTTTTGGAAAGATCGAAAGCAGGGTGTTCTGGCCGCTTGCACAGGCATTTAGAAATGCGGGCGCCGGAGAGCGTTTCATTGCGGGCATGACGTCGGCTCCGGTAGATGAAGCGGCGTTTTAATGGGGTATTCGGGGTTGCCGTAGCGGTAGCACGAGGTACTGACTTGCAGTTCATCGCACGGCAGAAAGTGGACTGTGATGCCGCAGGTTTTCTCACCGGTGTAATCTGGTACGGCGACCAGTTTTGTGAGCGTGCGTTTCTTTTCATCAATCATTTTTTCCCACGCTAAATATTTGGGCCAATCCTCGATGCCTGGGTAGCCTTCGGTGCTTCCAAAGCCGGTTTCCCAATCCACCCGCACCGTCATCCCAGCCTTCCAACGATCCGGAACCGAATACCCCCACCCACCGCCGCCCCCCTGGTAAGGGTCAATACCATCGATGGCGTGCCACCCATCAACGCTAAAACGGTTAATCGCCCAATGCGTGTGGTTCATGCCATTGATGCTTCCTGCCCAGCCGGTTTCGGCCAGCAGAGCCAGCGTTAGCGCCGCGCAAAAAGAGGCGAATAGGTTCGTTGAGCGCCAGCGATGCCGGCGCTTCATCAGAGAAGTCATGAGCGATGCTCCTCGAGCACATAGCGAACGCGAGACCGGCCTTTTGGAGAGATCGAAAGCAGGGTGTTCTGGCCGCTTGTGCTGGCATTTAGAAATGCGGGCGCCGGAGAGCGTTTCATTGCGGGCATGACATCGGCTCCGGTAGATGGAGAGGCGTCTTGATTGGGTATTCGGGGTTGCCGTAGCGGTAGCAGGAGGTGGTGACCTGTAATTCGTCGCAGGGCAGAAAGTGGACTGTGATGCCACAGACTTTCGTGTCGGTGTAATCAGGCACCGACACGGTCTTGGTCAATTTGCGGTTTTGAGACTCCATTTTTTTAAGCCATGCGTGATATTTTTTCCGGTCTGCAAAGCCGGGAAAGCCCTCAGATCCGCCAACTCCAGTCTCCCAATCCACACGCACTGTCATACCCGGCGACCAGTGTTTGGGAGCGAAATACCCTCCACCACCACCGCCACCTTGGTATGGGCCAATAATGTCAATCGCCGGATGGCCGTCGACACTGAAACGATTGATCGCCCAATGGGTGTGGTTAATTCCATAGATGAGGTCCGCCGAGCTGGTTTCGGCAAAAACAGCCAGGGTTAGCCCACAGGACAAAGCCACGGCTAAACGCCGTACGCCGGCGTGCAAAGAGCACCGAATCACCACTGTCATACGCCACCTCGCTTGTGCAAAAGATCGAGAGCAAACGCATCCCGCTGCGTGGGCAGAATCAGGCCAATGCGGGTCGCTTCCAGCATCGCGGCGTAACAGGTTTGAAACCGGTATTCGAGGCTGTGATCAGCAGGGAATGCGGCTAGCTGATCCTGTGTAAGCACAGCGGCGTCACTGGCGCAGGCGAGTGTTTCCATCTGCGTGTCGGTCAGTTCGGGCGGGACGAGCTCGTCGCTGTACATGGGGGGCTCATCAAGCCCTTCCATTTGCTGGCGCAGGCCATCGCGGTCGAGCCAATTCCAGCTCACGGCGGGGCTAAGCAGCGGCTGCTGTTGAGCCGGCGTTAGCACATGACTGAAGAGCAGCGGGAAGAGGCGCGGGTCGTAAAAACGAAGGATGCCTGTCTGGCCGCCATTGCTTGCCTCCAGGCAGCGGCTGAGGTACGCGCCGAGCGCCTGGAGGTTCCACTTCGATACCAGGGCGACCATGCAAGTGCGAGGATCACGCTCGGCCATAAGTGAGCTGAGCCAGAGCCGAACCAGGGGCGAATTGCGGTCTACTTGAATGAGCAGCGGCGCCAAGTGAACCGCGTCTTCCTCCGGCAAACCGGTGAACAACGAATGGCAGGAAACGAAGCTGGAAATGCCTGGTGCCAGGGGCGCTGCGTCAAGGGCCTGGTCGATGATCAGGTACAACGAGGTTGCAGGTTGCGCAGCGCAGCACTGGTAAAGTTCGTCGAGCCATGCCGCTATAGATTCAGGCGTCATGGTTGCTGCCCTCGTGTCAGGAAACCAACGGAAGCGGCTGCCGCCTTGCGTAAACAGTCCTCGCAAACGAAGGCCGGCAATACGGGTAGCGGGAACTCCTGGCCGGCAGGCGTATGGAAATGATGCTGTCCTTTCAAGGTCAGCTTGCCGGTGCTGTAGAGCTCGATCTCGCCCTGCGCCGTGATGCGAATAAAGCCGCCGCCGCAGCCAAGCGTGATGCCGTTTTTGGCCGTCAGTTGGATGTGACCATCGGTGGTTTGCACGGTGAGATCGTGCTTGGCAATGATGTCGAGCAGGCCGTTGTGGGACGCCATCGCCAGAGGGCCATCGCCAGAGACAAGGCGCATTCCTTCCTGCTGGGCAACCAGTGAAATTGCTTGCCCGGCGTGCACGTTCAGGCGCTGCGCTGCGGCCAGATTGATTTCATCCCCGCTTTGCAGATACAAGGCGCCGCCGCTCTTTAGCAAAAGGCTGGCCGGCGTAACGGCGCTTATGCCTTGCGGAGCGCTGAGCACGATGGCTGGGCCTTTGAGGCCTTTCGCATCAGCGTGCAGTTGCTGGAGGTCATCGAGGGAGGGCTGTACGCAGTTATGCGCGGCGGCCACTTTCTGGCAATGCAGCAGTTGCTGTTCAGCACCTTCAAACATGGCGGTGGCCGCTTGCATGGCCAGCACCGGGCCGCCAGCAACAAGCTGCTCGTCCGTGCTGATAAACAAGCCCCTCCCCGCGCGAATGGCGCCCCAGCCATCGGTGCGCAATTCAAACCCTTCACCGCGTTTTTGCCGGCCGCTATCAACGAGGTGACCGAGGTTGAGCTGGCTTTTGCCGCTGTGCTCGGTGCTGAGTTTTATATGCTCTTCACCGCGGCTGTCGTCGAGCCGCAGTTTGTTGTTGGCAGGGGTGCGCAGCACGTTGCGCTTGTGGTTGCGCAGGGTGACGTGGTCGGCGTGTTCGCTGTCGTGAAGCGCATGGGCGATGTAGGGTCGATCCGGGTCGCCTTGCTCGAAGGCAACCGCCACCTCGGTGCCGGCCAGCAGGGGCAAATGCAGGCCATGGGCGGCACCTGCATAGGGGCGCGCCAGGCGCAGCCACAGGCTTTCACCGCCGGCCGGCCAGGTGCCGCGATCAAACAGGAAGCTGACTTTGTATCGGCCCTCAAGGTTGATATGGCTGTAGGGATCGTTGTTCTTGCGGCTGGTGATGCGGGCCGGCACCGTGCCGGCGATTTGCGGTTTTTCTGCAAGCGCCGGGCGGAAGCAGTAATCCTGCGAAAAAGGGATGCCCTTGAATTCCACGGTCAGGCTGCGATCACGCGCGGCGGTGGTAACCAGCTCGGTAAGCACCGCGCCTGCGGAAAACGCCTGAGGCGCCCCGTCACCGACTTTGAGCACTTGCCCGGGCGCCAGGCTGGCGCTGCTGCTGATACCGGTGAGCCGCGTTTGAAGGTTCAGATAGCGTTCATGCCTGAGGCGGGCAAAAAAGTAGCCACTCTCGCTGTCGAGGTTCTCGCGCTCTGCCAACGCGTCGCCCATCGCCCTGTAGGGTTCACCAAATCGATAAGCGTCGCCGTAGACGGTTTTGACGTTGGGATCGCTGGCAATTTTTCCGTCCAGATCAGCGGTGGCATCAAGGGCGGTATAGCTGCGCAGGCTGACCTGACGCTCCACCACCTGGTGCTCGGACTGCAACTGCCAGATGCCATCCTGCCCACTGCTGGTGGTCCCCGACGGCGACCGATAGGGCAGTTCGATACCAAACTGATAGGCGCGCTGATCGTCGTGAAATTCCACCACTTCAATGCCCAGGCGGTCGTCGCTGGCGAAGCGGTACCAGATGCCCACTTCCGCCAGCAGCCTGGTGATAAACGCCAGGTCGCTTTCGCCGTATTGCATCACCTGATCGCGCTTGGGGTAGTCACGGTGCAGCGCGAAATACAGGTCCTGGCCGCGAAAGGCGTGATGGTCGCGCAAGATGCTCTCGACGATCTCGGGCACCGACTGCTGCTGAAATATCCGGTACTGCTGGCCGCGCCCCAACAGGGCGAGCCGCGGCTCGAGAAGCACTTCATAAATGGCCTGATCGTTGGAGCCGGCCAGACGCTTGAAGCCGGTGACCACCCCATACACGCTGCGCAGCGGCTTGACGGATTCGCCACCGGCCAGTTGCAACAGCTGACCGTTCAGTGCTGCGTGCAGGCTGAAGCTGCCTTCCTGCCCAAGCATCAGGTGTGCAGCAATATCCTGTTCAGTGGAGGTGAATTCGATGCGGTATACGAAAGGCTTGCTCAGCCCCTCCTCGCCTCGAAACGCCAATACATCAAGCGCAATGTCGACAGTGCGAACCTTGAGCCGGTGGCGGCTGTGGTCGAAAAACGAAATAGCGGAATCACTGGCCATGCGCATCCCTCAAGC
The DNA here is from genome assembly GCF_900573885.1 of Pseudomonas viridiflava. GTDB lineage: Bacteria > Pseudomonadota > Gammaproteobacteria > Pseudomonadales > Pseudomonadaceae > Aquipseudomonas. Next base: position 349,659 of record NZ_UPSE01000601.1, on the reverse strand, counting down.
AAGCGAAGCCAGCGGCTGAATAATCAGCCGCTGATTGATCAAGCGCTCTGCCGCTCACTCCAGGAATCGGAGTGAATGATGTTGCCGTCCTTGTAGGTCCAGGTGATTTTTTCGTAGCGCAGTTCGACCATTTCCAGGTGGTTGTGTTTCTCCTTGGAGGCCTCTTTTATGTCGTGCATTTTTGCTGCGACTTTCACCACCTTGACGTTCTCAAGCCGGGTGTTGAAGTACTCCACCTCCTGGCCGGCGTCGTCGATTCGGTACCATTTGAACTCGGCGCTTCTAAGGGTTTGCCCGCTGGTGACCGCTTTGAGCAGATACGGACTGGATGCATCGATTTCTTTCTGGAAAATAAACGGGGTGTGAACCCTCGCCCCGGTCAGTTTTCCGGTGTTGTTGTCGGTGGGAATGAACACGCTGTGGTCTTGGGCGAGCACCTCGATGCTGCCCTCGCGTTTCTGTACGTCCACCGACCCCTTGATGGCGGCGCCGCCGTCATCCTGCAGCCACAAATAAACCGGAATAGCCATGTGCAAACACTCCTTTGGTAGGGGCAAAAGCCGCGGATAGCGGCGGTTTCGAATCTGCGTCCAACGCAGGCGAACAGGCGGCAGGCTCAGGCACCAAACGGATGTCGACACGGCGATTGGCCGCGCGCCCGTGTTCGGTGTCGTTACTGGCAATAGGTTGATTGGCGCCAAGGCCCTGAATGGCGAGGCAATGCGCGGGGATGTTGGTCATTTGCTGAATCCAGTCCCGCACGGCGCTCGCCCGGGCCAGGGAGAGCTGCTGATTGCGCTCGGGCTGGCCTGCGGCATCGGTATGGCCGGTAATCAAAATGAGCCAGCCTGGACGTGCCTTCAGGGTGCTGATGGCCTTGATCAGCACGGCGGTGGATTCAGGCTTCAACGTGGCACTGCCCACGGCGAACAGCGACAGGCTGTCCAGCTGCAACGCATCCCCTTGCGTCGCGCTCGCGGGCTCCGTTCGTATAGAGGCGAGGGCATCGCGCACGGGCATGCGCAGGCGCTCGCCACGATAGAAGCCGAGGCCAAACGCCAGCGGCTCACCATGGCGGTAGTGGTTATCCAGCGCCGCCGCATGCAGGTGCAACGCTGCCTGCGCCTCATCGTGTCTCGCGCTTACCGAGCCCTGTGCGCGAGCAGCCTGGAAGCGACTCAGGTCGTCGCTGACCCGTCGCGCCAAGAGCGTGTTTTGCCAGACGGAGCTGATCATTGCGATTGCACCGGTTCCAGCAAACAGCCAGGCCGCAACGGCGATCGCACGGTGCAGCGGGGCCTGGTGCCGTCGAACCGACAACATGGCCACCAGCGGATCGGGAAACGGCAGTCGCGTTACGGTGTCGCCAACGGCTGGCGTGCATTCGCGCAGGCCGGTGTGCTGGCCAAGCCATTGCTGCCACAGGTTATCGGGCACGCCGAACGCTGTTTGCGGCAGAAGAAGCAAACCGCAGGCCTGGGCGGTACACGGCGCGTCATAAGAACCGCCCTCGGTTAATGGCGCGATTACCTTCTCGGCAAACCAGGCGATGCCAGCCCTCCATTGCACGACCGCACGCGCTCGGCTCGCCTCGAGCAACAGTGTGGGCGCGTTGCGCTGCCAGGCAGCGAAATGCAGCCGACTGCCCTGCTCCATCACCCACGGCTCGCCGCTGCGAGGCTGCCAACCGAGCCAGGGAAGATCGCCCTGCCCGCCGGGAAGGTAGCTGGCAGTCAGCAGAGGCAAAACCACGCCACCCCGGCGAGCGCGGGAAAGATCGTGCCGCAGCGCTTTCAAATCGGCGGCCAGGCCAGACCCCGTGGCGCGTTCACTTGGGTTGACCACCAGCATCACGCAGAGCTGGCCGGCCCATTCGGGGCGCTGCGCCAACACGGCATTCACCACAGCCGGCAAGCGACTTGCGCGGGGGACCGCGAGATAACAACCCACATCGCTAAGGTGCAGCGCCACCGCCTCATCGCCGTCTACGTCACCGCCAAATAGCGCCTTCGCCCCATCACCGCAGACGAGTGCGATGGGTTGGCGGTATGAGGACGAAGGCAAGGTCGCGCCTGCGCGCAATACCAGGGTTTCGCTCCGCGCCGCGACCTGGCGTCCCGCCCACATCCAGCCCAGCGTCACGATGAGTAAAACCGCCGCCCCGCACTGCACCACGGCCCAGCCGTTGATGGGCAACATGGCGATCAGGGCCCAGGCCAGCGTGCCTGCCCACAACCATAGCGCGCGCATCAACGTGAGCGTCATGGGCCATCCTGGCTGAGCATCAGGCCGTCGATTGCAGCGGTCAGAAAATGATCCAGGCCCCACCACAGCGCCACCAGTAAGGCCCCCACGCTCGCCACGTGAAACCACGGAGCTTGCAACCAGCGTGTTAACTGCGGCGAATGGTCGAGCGCAACGGCGTCGGTGCGCGCAATGGCGTGATCCAGGGGTGTTACCAGTGCGCTCAGCGCGGCGAGAATCTGCTCACGCGCGGGGTCTTGTGGGTCGACATACCGCCCTTTGAAGCCCAGCAGCAGAACACGGTGAAATACGGTAAGAACCAGAGGGTCGGGTGCTGCTTCGCTCAGGACCTCACGAATGTTCTCGTAGAGCTTTTCGCCAGCCTGATGCTCCTGAAAAAACTTCGCTTGCAGCGGTTCGCTTTCCCAAGGTCGACGGCACTCGCCTGTGGCGCGGTTGAGGGCGGCTTCATCCAGCAGCGCACATTGCGCATGTGTGATCAGATCAATGCTGCGCTGCCCGACCTTGGCCTCTTCAAGCGCACTGCGAACGCGTTCGACCTGTTTAATGCAGTCGTCTCTGAGGCGCAGGTTTTCCTGCGCCCGAGAACCATGGAGCAGTTGCACCGTCAGCAAATAGCTGTCCTGCAAGAGCTCGTCGGTATCCACGCTCCGGCGCTGCACGGGGTTCATGAGCGCAGCACCGCGAACAGTTCGAGCCTGGCGTCCAGCAACGTCGCGGGCACGTAAAACGCGCAGATACCAGCGCCGAGCACGGCCTGCCCTTTTTCATGCTGCATGTCCAAAGCGAAGTACTGGTTCTCCAAACGCAATGGGATGGCCGCCGGCACATGGCTGAGCGGACGAAGCGGCACGCCGTCGAGTGCCGCGTTAACCAGACGATTAACCTCTTCCGGGGTGCCCGCTTTGCATAGGCGAGGGAATTGGTCGCGCAATTGCGCTGCCGGCAGTCGAGACCTTACCGACAGGTAGAAATCAGCCCCGCCGTGCTCGCGCAAACGCGCATCCAGCAGACTGACCTGCCAGCGGTTCGCGCCGCTTTCTTCAAGCGCAAGGACAACGACACGCGAGGGCAAGCTGGCTTCCAGTAGCGACGAAAGCAGGCGCAGCAGTGGGGGAAAAACGGCTTGCAGGTCTTCGTGCCGGTACGGGGGAATTTCGCTGATGTCGTGTTCCAGCGAAAAGGTCAGCAGTCCGCCCGCAAGCTTCACTAGCTCCCGATAAACAAGCTCTGGAGGACGCTGGGGATGGGCTTTGATATCGGCAAGTATTGGTTGGTAGCTGTTCAAGGCGTTTAGCAGCCAGAACAGCGATACATCAGCGACCGCAAAATCGGCCATGCGCTGGTTGCTCTCTCGGCGCATGGCCATCAACCGCTGCCGTTTCGTAGACAGCTGCGTTAACAAATTATCCAACTGCTCCATCAGCCCCGCATGGGCGTGCAACCCGAGCAGCGGCGGCACAAAGTCGGGGTCGATAGCCCAAACGCCCAGATCATCGCGAACCAGACGCACGAGCGGACAAACCAGGTACTCGCTGTTGTCGTCGGTATGCAACCGCAAACTGATCTGGTGCTCCAGCACCCCTATCGACACGGCCTCGTCGCCGAAGTGATCCTGCACCTCACGCCAAACCTGGCGATAACGGGTAGGTCGCTCACTACGCGCCCCGTCGAAGAGGCAGTTGTTGCCGTTCCCGTGCTCCAAAGGCAACGCCAGCAACACGGTCACCCGCTGGCAGTCGCTGGCAACCAGGTCGGAAAGTGTGAGGGCCGGCGGTAGAGGATCCGTTCGCTGGGTGTCGATCTGGGTGCCATCGGGCATACGCAGGCAAAGCCGAACGGCTTTGGCTTTTCCAAGCCGTAGCGCTTCCTGATCGAAGCTCATGGCGTTCACACCCCAAGGGTGAGCCAATGCCAGATGAGCCACGCAGGCGGTACTCCATGCCTCCCAGCGCGCTTGCTGCTGGAATTGCTGGGCCGAGAGCAATACGCCGTCGGCCCAGAGGGGACGGTCGATTTTCATCGCGTATTCCCGAGCGCCACGGCTTAAGCCTTGGCCTTGGGCATTTGCGAAACCAGTGACAGGTTGATGTCCATGCCTTCCACCTGGAAGTGCGGAACCGCATACAACCTGACGCGGAAAAAGCCGGGGTTGTCGTCGATGTCTTCAACCGTGACCTTGGCATCGCGCAAAGGATGAGAGGCTTGAAGATCGACACCTGGGTCGGTCATTTCGGTCACCAGACCGCTTACCCACTTGTTCAGCTCCAGTTCCAGCAACCGCCGGTCTTTGGTGGCACCGATGTTCTCGCGCTGAATCAGTTTCAGATAATGCGCGATGCGCGAGAGCAGGAAGATATAGGGCAAACGTGCGTTGATACGGCTATTGGCCGACGCATCCGCTGTGTCGTAAAGGGTCGGCTTTTGCGCGGAGTTGGCGGAGAAGAAACAGGCGTAGTCACGATTTTTGTAATACGACAACGGGATAAAACCCAGGTTGGCAAATTCAAACTCGCGGGTTTCCGGAATCATCACTTCCGACGGAATTTTCACTTGGCTGCCGACGCCAAGGTCGTACAGGTGGATAGGCAGATCGGTCACCGCGCCGCCAGATTGCGGACCGCGAATCTGCACGCACCATCCGTTTCGGATAAAGCTCTTCACCATGTTGGTGGCAAAGGCGAACGAGGCGTTGGTCCACAGGTATTTGCTGTGGTCCGGCCCTTTCACCTGTTCCACGTAGTTGAAATTGCGCACCGGCACGGTGTCGGGCCCATAGGGCAAGCGACCCAGCACGCGAGGCAGCGTCAGGCCGATATAACGAGCGTCATCGCTTTCGCGGAAGGACTTCCATTTGATGTACTCGGCGCGGTCAAAGTAGTTGCCGATGTCCTTGATGGCGGCGACTTCCTCCATCGAATCCTTTCCAAAAAAAGCCGGGCCGACTGCCCCCACGAACGGCATGTGGGCCGCAGCGGAAACTTTGGAAATATTGCGCAGCAGGGAGATGTCTTGCGGGCTGCGATCGAACTCGTAGTCGGAAATGACCGCCGCTATCGGCTCACCGCCCGGCGTGTCGTATTCCTGAATGTAGCTATGCAGATAAAGACCGCTCTGAGCGATTTCGGGCGCGTCTTCAAAGTCCTGGACCAAATGGGCTTTGCTGATATCCAGCAACTCGATACGCACGTTTTGGCGGAAATCGGTTTGATCAACCAGGGACTTCACGCCACGCCACGCCGATTCCACGCGCTGAAATTCCGGGTGATGCATGACCGCATCGAGCTGGCGGCTGATTTTCTCATCGAGCGCGGCGATGTGTTCATCGAGCAAGGTTCTATCAAGCCGCTCGACCTTCTGCGCGGCCCGCTCAAGCAGGCGCATGAATACATCTACTGCCGCTGTTACCCGTTCATCGGCAGAGACCTCGGCCAACAAGTCGTTATTCTGATAAGGCTCCAAGGCGCCCAGGGAAGAAATAGTGTTGAGATTGATCTTCCCGAACAACTCGGCGTATACGCTTTTATTTTCTGCGGGCAGCACTTCAGCGCCCGGCCCCGTGACGGGCGTGGTTTCATTCGACATAGCTATTTCCCGAAGACTTGGTAGTTAGTGAGCTTCACTACTTAACGCGGACAACTCCAGCCGCAAGTCGCTGCTCAGTTGTTCGCTTTTAAGAATTTGTTCCAGCTCGTACCGAAACGTGGCGTTATCCAACAAGTTGGACTTCAAGTCGCGCAGGAGATTTCGCATGGCAAGCAGGGCGCGCAACTGAGGAATCTGCCGAGCGACCTGTTCCGGCTCAAAGTCTTTCATCTTCTGGAATACGAGTTGAACACTGACTTCATCGCCGGCAGCTGAAAGCGTGTCGGCGACGGCGATATTCAATCTGGGCGAGTATTCACTCAAGACGTGGTCGAAATTATTCTTGTCGAGATTGACTTTGCCTCGCTCTGAAAGCGCCCTCTGCTCCCGCCCGTTACTGAAGTCGCCAAGCACCATCAATTTTAACGGCAGCTCAACCTTTTTACTGGCGCCACCGGTATGCAGATCAAGCCTAATATTGACCCTGGCTTTGGGTACTTCATCCTGAAAACTACTCATGGTATGGATTCGCTGTGCCGGTCATACACTGAATAAAACAGTTCATAGAGGAAACTGCAGTGAATTGAATTATTTAAAAACTTTGCCTAACTTCTGAATCAATTGCTACAGCAAAACTACAGACGAGAACGAACCTACATAACGAAACGAAGAAAGCCAGCGAACATTATCCGATCCGACTAGCCACAAAGACAGCTCGCGTATTGCAAGATTAAAGGACAGACAATTACAGCCATGCATAACCGAAATATTTAATCGTATTTTCTGAACAACAATTAACCTTAATCTTTTCAATGAACAGATATTTCTTCCCGCGTTAAAGATCCATCTGGCATTTAATTGAACTGCTTCTTGCCAGCGGCTGGGTTTAAGCCGGAAGATGAGGCAGATCAGCATCTGGCCTGGAGCGCCAATGAATTCGTCCACCCTGCCCCACGGCTCGCCACACGCAGCGGCCTTTGCCAGCGCTATCACCGGGCTGCTCGCTTCAGCCGCGACATGGCCACACACCCATGACTGGGCCTGGTATCGGGTAAACGATCACTTACACCTCAGCGGCCAGGGCGAACCGGGTGCCGAGTGGCCGGCTAGCCTCTCGCCGGACCAACTGGAAAGTTTCTGTGAGCGGCGCCAATTGCAGCGCTGGGCCACAGGCAGCGGCGAAAGCGTGCTGGGCTGGCTGCTGGCGCCGCAACAGTGCGGCACCGATGACGCCAAGGTTCTCGCGGAACTGGCGCAGCAGCTCGCATTGCAGACTCAGGGCATTACCCTGGCTCGCGCTCAACTGACCCAGCGCGTGTTGTATGAAATTACTTACCTGGCCACCTCAACCCGTGACCGCTCCGAATTCCTGACGGGCGTGCACAAGCAACTGGCCAGCCTGATCGACGCCGAGAATTTTTACCTGGCGCTGTACGACAGCGATACGCGCAAGATCACCTATCCGTACTACGTCGACATTATCGACACCGAGGCCTTGGAGTCCGAGACCTTCGAGTACCTGAACCCTGAGCATCTGTCGCTCACCGGCGCGGTGCTCACCAGCGGCCAGCCACTGCTGATTGACGCGGCGGGCATTTATGCAGCAGAAGCGGAAGGCCGATTTTCTTGCGTTGGGCACAAGCCGGAATTCTGGATGGGCGCTCCGCTGAAGAACGCCTCTGATGAAGTGTTCGGCATGCTCGCCATGCAGGTGTACGAAAAGTCTCGGGTCTACAACTCCGAAGATCGCGCATTGTTTCTGGTGGTGGTGCGGCATGTGGCCATGGCGCTGGATCGAATTCTTCACCGCGCCGACCTCGAGGAAACGGTTTCGCGGCGGACACTGCAGTTATCCGAGCTCAATCACACGCTGCGCCAGGAAGTAGCCGACCGTGAAAGGGCCGAACATCTTCAGAGCGCCTTGTTTCAGATCACCGAGTTGTCGAGCCAACCCGGCGAAATGGTCGATCTGTTTCGCGGCCTGCACAGCATCGTTGGCGAGCTGCTGTTTGCCCTTAACTTTTATATCGCTCAGTTCGACAGGCAAACCAACGAAGTCAGCTTTCCGTATTTCGTCGATGAACAACGCAGCGATCCACCGCCGTCGCGTCGCGGCCAGCGCGGCCTGACCGAGTATGTAATTCGGCAGCGACGCCCCTGCCTGATCGACTACAACGAAGCCTCGCGGCTAATGGACGTTGGCGAGATCGAGCGCAGCAACGAGCCCGTGCGCTCGCAGTCCTGGCTCGGCATCCCGCTGTTCGCCGACAACGATGTGCGCGGCGTACTGGTGGTGCAGAGTTACGAACCCAATGTGCGCTACACCTTGCGCGATCAGGAATTGCTGACCTTTGTATCGCGGCACATCGATACCGCGTTCTCCCGTCGCAACGCCGCCGAAGCGGTGCACGCCGCCAACCTGCAACTGGAAGAGCGTGTGCAAAGCCGAACCCGTGAACTCGACTTTGCCAATGCCAAGCTGCAACACGAAAACACCCACGACTCGCTCACCGGCCTGCCCAACCGCAGCCACCTGCAGCACCGCCTGAACCTGGCCTGGAACAACTTCCGGGACCACGGCAAACAGCTGGTAGTGATGTTTATCGACCTCGACCGTTTCAAACTGATCAACGACAGCCTGGGCCACCACTTCGGCGACCTGCTGCTCACCGAAGCCGCCGCCCGCCTGCGCGCCTGCCTACGCGGCAGCGATTTGCTGGCGCGCCTGGGCGGCGACGAATTTGCGGTACTCGCGCCGGGTGCCCCGCTCGATGTTGCCATCGGCATTGCCGAACGCATCCTCACCGAATTCGACCTGCCGTTTGCCATCGACGGCCACACGTTGTTTTCGTCGTGCAGCATCGGCATCGTCAGCGCCGACCAGCAATTCCACCAGGAACCGGCAGACCTGTTACGCGACGCCGACACCGCCATGTACCGGGTAAAAAACGGCGGTCGCGACAGCTACGCCGTGTTCAACCAGGAGCTGCGGCGCGAAGTGTCCGACCAGATGGAACGCGAAGGCGCACTGCGCAACGCGCTGAAACGCAGCGACGAACTGGTGCCGTACTTCCAACCCATCGTGAATGTTCGGACGGGCGAACTGGTGTCGCTGGAAGCCCTGATTCGCTGGCATCAACCCGACGGTTCCGTCATCGCACCCGGCTACTTCCTGCCTGCCCTCGAAGGCCTGCGCCTGATCGGCCGGTTGGACCTGTACATGCTCAACTGCGTGGCGGAAATTCTCGCGCAACCGCAGCACGCCAACTGGCCGACTGTGCACGTGAACTGCTCGAGCTACAGCATTACCCGAACCGAGTTCGCCGACGAAGTACTGAGCGTGCTGGCGCGCCACAACATCGCCCCGGCCCGCATCTGCCTGGAACTCACCGAAGGCGCGCTGGTGGCTGAACCGGCGCAAGCGCAACTGACCATGCAGCAATTGTCCGACCAAGGCATGAGCGTGGTACTGGACGATTTCGGCTCAGGCTTCTCATCCCTGAGCTACGTGCATCAGTACCAATTCAGCGGCTTGAAAATCGACAAATCCTTCATCTTCGAACTCACCACCAGCTCACGCAGCCGCGCCATCGTGCGCGCGATTGTGCGTATGGCCGAATCGCTGGGGTTATCAGTAGTGGCGGAAGGCGTGGAAGACGAAGCGACGTTGCAGCTATTACGCGAGATCGGCGCAGGCCAGGCGCAAGGCTACTTCTTCGCCAAACCCCTGGCCCTGGCACAGCTCACGCAAAACCCGCTCATGCAACCCAGCAGCATCGCCCAAAGCGACACCCACTAACTCTGTAAGCGCTTGATCATGCGTGCAAATTTACGGAAATTTCAGCTTGACAGGTAAGCCCGAGCCAAGAATAATGCGCGCCACTTGGCTACATAGCTCAGTTGGTTAGAGCATAGCATTCATAATGCTGGGGTCCGGGGTTCAAGTCCCTGTGTAGCCACCAAACAAAACAAAGGCTTACCTTCGGGTAGGCCTTTGTTGTTTCTGGGTTCTGATTATTTGAGGACCGCATCGGAAAAGCTCGGAGTTTTCCGAGGGCATGAGCCTTGCCATTGCATCAGTCTCGACGAGATGCACAGTTCCAGCTTCGTCTTCTCTACCACTCAAGCTTGAGCCAAGAGCGGCTCAACTTCCTCTTCGATCTCTGCGCCAACCGCTGCAAAAGCGATGATCAGTGCGTACTCGCCTTGCAGATTCATCCAAAACTGCGGGGACGTATCGAAATAGCGGCCTAACCGAATCGCTATGTCTGCTGTCACTCCTCGTCTTTCACGAACAATTTCGTTAATCGTCGGCGCTGACACATGCAACGCGCGAGCAAGCGCCGTAGGCGTAATGCCTAAAGGCTCAAGAAACTCCTCTCGCAAGATTTCTCCCGGATGGATCGGGCGCATCCCGTTAACAACCATGCGAACACTCCTCAGTGGTAATCCACTACTTCAACGTTTCTCGGGCCCGAATCAGTCCAGACAAAACAGATCCGGAACTGATCGTTGATTCGAATGCTGTGCTGGCCCACTCGATTTCCTTGCAACGCCTCGAGCATGTTTCCTGGCGGCGATTTCAAATCGCCAAGGCCTGCAGCAGCGTTAAGCATCGCCAGCTTGCGAGTCGCCACACGCAGAATGTTGCCCCAGCGCCTGGTACGCCCGTTCCAAATAACACCTCCGTATCCCTAAAAGCAAAATTCAGAATCACGCTTTAATCCTTAACGTTAAGCGTTAAACTAGTATTCGGCATCGCTACGGTCACGTCAATGATTCGTACCGACAACCGGGCCGCCATCAGGTTACGGGGCGTTCGTCCGCCTCGCTGCGCGGCTTGAGGAATTCGCCGGCTTCCATGCGAAACTCAGATCGTTCGCCCGACACATCACCCCACATCGCGCAAAAGGATTTCGCCGTGCTCTCCCGTTCCGCTCTGCCCGCCCTCTTCTTTCTGCTCCTCTGCGTCGCCCAACCCAGCTTCGCCAACACCCCCTGCTCCGGCTCCAAAGGTGGCATCGCCCGCTGCGATGGCGAGCTGTTTGTTTGTCGGGATGGGTCGATCAGTGGGTCGAAGAAGAATTGTGCGGCGGTCCATGGCGAGAGCCCTGCGCCGTTGAAGGCGGTGGGTGGAGGCGCAGGTGGGGAGTGTCCGTGTGGTGGCGGTACGTTGTGTGTCGGGCCACGCGGCGGGGAGTTTTGTGTGACGCCGTCGGGGAAGAAGAGTTATCGGCGTAAGTAGGCACGCGACCAATCCTTCGCTTCGGACTGCTCCGGGCAATTGCTCCTATAATCGCGCGCCGAAGGCGAGCAGGCGTAATAAAGAGCATTTTTGCGCTGGCGTTTGCCGAGCACGCGTGGTGGCTGATACGGGACGAACCGAGCCAGCAAATGGGCATCAAAGTCCAGACGACATTGAGCAAGACTAAATTTTGCTAAAGCGCGCCCTGGGCGAGCGGAGAAAACATGAGAGACGATTTCGACGACATCCGCGCCGAGCGCGACCGCCCTGTCCGCTCCGGTGGTACGACCCATACGAATCCTCATGCAGGCCTGTGGAAGCAGATCGCGCTGGGGATTGTGGTGGGGTGGGTGGTGATTGCGGTTTTAAGCGTGTTGGGTTGGACGGTGTTCGGGCATTTGGCGTTGGGTACTTTGAAGTTTGGGGCGCCTTAGTCGAGGTGTTCGGTAGAGCCTGGGTCTCCGCGTTCGCGAGGACGACGGGGCTGGCACTGGGTTGAGGATTTAAGAGCTCGAGGCTGAAGCCTCTCCTACAGGACCGCGTCCGGTGGGAGGGGTTTTGGGCTCGGGCTTTTTTGTTTTAGGGGTTTCGGCCGCCGTCGCTGTCGATGAAGCGGGCGATCTCGTCCAGAGCGGGGGCTTTGTAGCGCAGGGGGCGTGACAGGGCGGCGACGAGGCTGATGTGGCTGACGTTGTCGTAGTAGTGCTCGCTCACCGGCACGCCCGCTTCGCGCAGGCTTTTCGCCAGGCCGCCGGTGTTGCGTTTCGGATTGACGAGGTGGTCTTTTCGCGCGGCGATCAACAGCGCAGGCGGCGCGCTGACGGTGATGTGGTTGATGGGTTGTGAATCCGGCGGGCTGTTGGGATGGAAGAACACGGGGCGCACGTCGGGGTTTTCGATGGGGAGAAAATCGTAGGGGCCGGCCAGGCCGATCCAGCCGCGCATGTCGCTGGCACTGAGGTTGACCTCGGCGAGCAGGCGCGGGTCGAGGGCGAGCATGGCGGCGTTGTAAGCGCCCGCGCTGTGGCCCATGACGAACATATGTTCAGGATCGCCGCCGTAAACAGCGATGTTCTGGTGAACCCAGGCGAAGGCGTGGGCGCCGTCTTTGAGGAAGTCGGGGTAGCGCACCTGCGGGTACAGGCGGTAGTCGGCGATGACGGCGACGTAGCCTTTGCTGGCCAGTGCCTCGCCGACGAAGCGGTAGTCGTTGCGCTCGCCGCTGTTCCAGCTGCCGCCGTAGAAGAACAGCACGACCGGGGTTGGGCCGGGTTTCTTGGCGGTGGGAGCGTAGATGTCCAGTTGCTGACGCGGGTCGCTGCCGTAGGCGATGGCGCTGGTTTTGCGGTAGGTGTCGGTGGGGCTGATGGCGTTGAGCAGGCCCACGGGGGAGCAGGCGCTGAGGAAGGTGCTGAGGGCGAGGAAAAGCGGGGTGAGCAGTCGGCGCATAGAGGAAGTTGCTCTTGAGTTGGACTGCAGCAGGAGTGAACGCCTTGCCCTCTCCCCTAGCCCCTCTCCCGCAGGCGGGAGAGGGGAAACAAACAATGATTACGAGGACAAGTACGAAGACCGTGTCAGCCCCAAACGCAATGCGTCGAGGAACTGGGTGCGTTCCCGTGGGCTGATCTTGGCGCTGGCCACTTTGTCGCGGTAGTGGGTCATCAGCTCCTCGGGCGACAGGTGCACATAACGCAGCATGTCTTCGATGGTGTCGTGGGTTTCGATGCCGGCGTGGTAAGCGGTGCCGTCCGGGTTCTGGTAGATGTTCACCGAGTCGGTGTCGCCGAACAGGTTGTGCATGTCGCCGAGAATTTCCTGGTAGGCGCCGACCAGGAAGATGCCCAGCAAGTAGTCTTCGCCTTCACGCACTTCGTGTACCGGCAGGCTGGTTTCAATGCTTTGTTCGTCGACGTATTGCTTGATCTTGCCGTCGGAGTCGCAGGTCAGGTCCTGCAGCACGGCGCGACGCAGCGGTTCTTCGCCCAGACGGTGCAGCGGCAGAATCGGCAGCACCTGACCGATTGCCCAGGTGTCTGGCAGGCTCTGGAATACCGAGAAGTTGCAGATGTATTTGTCGGCGAGCTTGTCGTTGAGTTCGTCGAGAACCTGGCGGTGCGAGCGCTGGCGAGCTTTGAGCGAGTTGTGCAGGCGGCGGCACACGGCGAAGTAGCACTGCTCGGCCAGCGCTTTCTGGGTGAGGCTGATTTTGCCGTCGGCGTATTGGCTGGCCACGTCGCTCATGTAGTGGGTGGCGCGCCAGTAGGTTTCGGTGACCATTTCCAGGTCGGTGGGGCCCAGCAGGTCGACCAGCCACTGCACGGTCTCGGGCAAGGTTTCCTTGTCGTCGATGCTTGGCACTTCGTCGTTGTGTTTTTCCACGTCGGTCACTTGCACCACCAGCATGGCGTGGTGCGCGGTGAGCGAGCGGCCGCTTTCCGAGAAGATGTGCGGGTGCGGCAGTTCCTGCGCGTCGCAGAATTCTTTGAGCATGCCAACCACCACACCGGCGTAATCGTCCATGTCGTAGTTGATGGAGCTGGCGTTGCGCGAGTGGGTGCCGTCGTAGTCGACGCCCAGGCCGCCGCCGACGTCGATGTGGTCCACCGGCAGGCCGAGGCCGCGCAGTTCGCCGTAGTAGCGGATGGCTTCTTTGAAACCGTGCTGGTAGTCGGCCAGGTTGGCGATTTGCGAGCCCATGTGGAAGTGCAGCAGGCGAATGCCCTGGTCCAGCCCGGCAGCGCGGAAGCGTTCGACTACGGACAACAACTGCGCGGCCGAGAGGCCGAACTTGGATTTCTCGCCGCCGGTGTCTGCCCACTTGCTCGAAGCCAGTGAGGACAAGCGCACGCGCAAGCCAACCTGCGGCGCGACTTTAAGCTCGGCCGCTTCTTCGATTACGAGCTGAACTTCGGATTCTTTTTCGATGACGATAAAGACGTTATGGCCCAGCTTCTGGCCCATCAGCGCCAGGCGAATGAATTCGCGGTCTTTGTAGCCGTTGCAGACGATAGTGCCGCCCTTCGGGGCCAGCGCCAGCACGGCCAGCAGCTCGGGCTTGGAGCCGGCTTCCAGGCCGATGGAAACGTTTTGCGTGGCGATGATGTTTTCCACCACCGCTTCTTGCTGGTTGACCTTGATCGGGTACAGCGCGGTGTATTGGCTCTTGTATTCGAGGCGCGCGATGTTGGCGTCGAAGGCGCCGGTCAGCTGGCGCACGCGGTCTTGCAGAATGTCAGGGAAACGCACCAGCAAGGGCAGCGACAACCCGCTCTGACGCAGTTCTTCAACCTGTTCAAACAGGTCGATGGGCGCGCTGTTCGGGCCGCTGGGGCGCACTTCAACACGGCCCGCTTCGTTAATGGCGAAATAGCCGGCGCCCCAATGGCGAATGCCGTAAACGCTGCGGCTGTCCGCAACGGTCCATTGGCTGCCGTCATCTTTACGTGTGCGTCGTACGGACATTCAGGTTCCCTTTTTGGAAGAATTCAAAAGCGCCGGGCAGCCCCGACTCGAGCAAGGTAAGCAGTGGACATGACGTTTACTGAGGTGTTCAGCCGCGTCGATGGCAAACAAGGCACAGCGAAAGTTTAGGAGCCGACGGATCAGCCGCCTGATTTCTTCGCTTTGAAGCCTTGCTTGATCAATTCATCGAGTAGCAGCTGCACATGGTCGCCCTGAATTTCGATGATGCCGTCTTTGAGCGAACCACCGCAGCCACAGCGCCGTTTCAGTTGGCTGGCCAACTCTTTAAGCGGCTCTTCGGGCAGGGGCACGCCGGTGATGGTGGTCACCGTTTTGCCGCCGCGCCCTTTGGTTTCACGGCGCACGCGGGCGATGCCATCTCCGTCGGGAATGGCGGTCTGTTTGCAGATGCAGGCGTCCACCGGTTTGCTGCAGTCGGGGCAATGCCGGCCTGCATCGGTGGAAAACACCAAACCGCCGAGGGCGGAAAAGGACGAAGCTTTCTTGACCACCGGGTTGTCCTCGGTCAGGAAGGTCCAGCGCAGCAGTAGTAGTTGGACCTGAAAGCGACTGGCTGACGAGGTGTCAGCCGCGAAGCCCCACTCTGGCAGGGGCAGCGCACCTGGGCCGGGAGGCTCAGGCTTGAAAGGCGGCGCAGTGTACCGAGAATTTTCGTTGTTGCTAATAGCCAATTTGCGCCATTAAACGCTGAATTCGCGACCTGCTTCGCCGCTGCGCAAATAACGTTTGAAGGCTTCGAGCGAATCGGGGCAGAACGGCTGGTTTTCGGCGGCGGCCAGGGCGGCTTCAATGGTGACGAAACGGGCTTCCAGCACCTCTTCCGGTTGCAGGCGCAAGGGCGCGTCCGACACGGCAGAAAACACCGCGCCCCACAGACGATTGCCCGGCTGCTCAAAGAAAAACCGACCGTGCTCGCGCAAGGTAACGCCACCTATACCCAGCTCTTCTTCCAGCTCGCGAGCAGCCGACTCGGCGTAGCTTTCGCCGTGCTGCACCATGCCGCCAGCGGCGACGTCCCAGTAACCGGGATACACCGCTTTGCTCAAGGTGCGACGGTGAATGCACAGCTCGCCGGCCGAGTTGAACAGCAATATAAAGGTGCCGCGCCCGATCAGCCCACGCTCGCGCAGTTCAGCGCGTGGCAGGCTGCCCAGCTCCTTGTCGGCTTCGTCAACCCAGGCGATGTGCTCGGCGTCGGAGGCGGCCCGGTGGGCCACCTCGTTGGCAGGTGCGTCGACCATCAGCCCTGGCTCAACAGTTGGCGCAGGTCGATGATCGCGGCGTTGGCGCGCGAAATGTAGTTCGCCATCACCAGCGAGTGGTTGGCGAGAATGCCGTAGCCGCTGCCATTGAGCACCATGGGGCTCCACAGCGGCTCCTGGCAGGCTTCCAGTTCGCGAATGATCTGGCGCACGCTGACGGTGGCGTTCTTTTTCGCCAGCACGTCGGCAAAGTCCACCTCAATGGCACGCAAAATGTGCGACAGCGCCCAGGCCTGGCCACGGGCTTCGTAGAACACGTTGTCGATCTGCATCCACGGCGTTTCGTAGACTTCTTCGCGCACGGCCGGCACGTCGCCAGCGGTCACGGTTTGCACCGGTTCTTTGGTGCCGCTGTTCAGGCGCACCTGACCCACGCTGGCAGACAGCCGCTGCGACAGCGAGCCCAGACGGGTCGCGGTGTCGCCGAGCCAGTTGTTGAGGTTGTCGGCACGGGTATAGAACTGCGCGCTCGGCTGGTTTGGATCGGCCAGACGCGCCAGGTAACGGTCGAGCGATTTGATGCCTTCGCGGTACTCGGCTTCGGAGGCCGGCAGGGCCCAGCTTTTATTGTCGAAGTTGAAGCGCGGTTCGGCCTTGGCCAGATCCGGGTCTTCGGTGGACTGGGTTTGCGAACGGGCGAAGTCTTTACGCAGCGCGCGGGAAAGGTCGCGCACCTGCACCAGAGCGCCGTATTCGAAGCTGGGCATGTTGTCGAGCCACAGGCCGGGCGGAGCGAGGTCGTTTGAAAGGTAGCCGCCCGGTTTGTCGAGCAAGGTGGACACCACCTTCTTCAGGGTTTCGACCGTGGTGTAACCGCTAACCAGTTGGCGATTGGCTTGTTGCGCCGCCTGTTGGGCGTTTTGCTGAACCTGGAACAAGCCCGGCTCCTGGCTCCACCACCAGCCGATCAGGCCCGCCACTATTAAATACAGCGCCAGCAAGGTGCCCAGTGCGCGGCTCACCCAGAGGCCGCCGAAGTAGCTGCGGGCGCCGTCTACCGAGTTACCGACGCCGTCGCGCACGGTGCTTGCGCGGTTCTTCCAATTCAACATGGCTTTGTCCTTTCAATCGAAGTCAGCAGTTCGACCACAGCCTCTACGGAGGGTGCCGCCTGATTGGCGCCTCTTTCTCGGAGTGCGCGGCGGGGCACTGTTCTACTACGGCCCGCCGGGCACTATAAGGGAACCGCTTGCGGATGCGCAGGGCGCCGACGCAAACTTAGCGCCGGTTGTGTAACAGGTTTGTCACCTATCAGAAGTTTCCGCCGCCCGTCACAGATTTAGTGTACGACTGGCGTCAAATGATCGACGGTACTAGCCTGTAAGAGTGCCACTGGTAGCATAGCGCCACCATTCGAGCCGCCCCTGCGGCACCGCCGTATCACAGAAGACGTCCGGCCATGTCCGAGCAAGAAGATCTCAGCAGTGACCGCCTCAAGCATCACTTTGCCCAGCGCGTAATTCACCAGGCGCGGCAAGTGCTGGAAGTGTGGCAACGGCTGCAAGAGCGCGAATGGAACGACACGGAACTGGCCGAAGCCAACCTGCGCTTGCTGCGTTATGCCGAGCGTTTCGGGCAAGAAGATCACGCACAACTGGCCCGCAGCATCGGCCAATGCCTGGAAGCCAGCGGCGCCAATAAAGGCCGCTTGAATAGCGCGCTGATCACCGAACTCAATCAGTTGATGCAACGCTTGTCGCGCACCGGGCTGCGCCATGGCGATCAATACGAACAAACCTTCCTGCCGCCGCTGCGCAAACCCGTTTATGTCGGTTTGCAAGATCGCGAGCGCGCCGAGCGCTTGGCTCAGCAGCTGGAATTCTTTGGCCTGAGCGCGCAATCATTCGGCAGCGTCAGCGCCTTCCGCGCCGCCATGCGCGAACGCCACCCGGCCGCCATTCTCATGGAAGTCGACTTCGCCGGCCCCGGCCAGGGTTTGGAGTTGGCCAACGAAATTCAGCAAGACCTCGAACAAAAACTGCCGCTGCTTTTTTATAGCGAAGAAGAAACCGACACCCCTACCCGCCTCGCCGCCGTGCGTGCCGGCGGGCAAGAATTCTTCACCGGCAGCCTGGATGCCTCCACGTTGCTGGAGCGCATTGAAGTGCTCACCCATGTGAGCCAATACGAGCCCTTCCGCGTGCTGGTCATCGACGACTCCCGCGCCCAGGCCACGCACACCGAACGCGTGCTCAACAGCGCCGGCATCATCACCCACACGCTGACCGATCCGATCAAAACCATGAGCGTGCTGGCCGAGTTTCAGCCGGACCTGATCATCCTCGAC
Source organism: Pseudomonas viridiflava (assembly GCF_900573885.1). Taxonomy (GTDB): domain Bacteria; phylum Pseudomonadota; class Gammaproteobacteria; order Pseudomonadales; family Pseudomonadaceae; genus Aquipseudomonas. The sequence goes on along the minus strand of NZ_UPSE01000601.1, from coordinate 331,532 downwards.
ATGTACATGCCCGAGTGCAACGGCACCGAGCTGGCGCAGGTGATTCGCCACAACGACCGTTACGTCAGCGTGCCGATCATTTACCTGTCGGCCGAAGACGATCTGGATAAGCAGCTCGATGCCATGAGCGAGGGCGGCGACGACTTCCTCACCAAGCCAATCAAACCGCGGCACCTGATTGCCACCGTACGCAACCGGGCCGAACGGGCGCGCAATCTGAAATCGCGCATGGTCCGCGACAGCCTCACCGGCCTGTACAACCACACCCATATTTTGCAGTTGCTCGACGACACCCGCACCCGCGCCCGCCGCGACAACCAGCCTGTGACGTTTGCCATGCTCGACATCGATCACTTCAAGAAAGTGAACGATGTGTACGGCCACCCCATGGGCGACCGCGTGATCAAAAGCCTGGCCTTGTTTCTCAAGCAACGGCTGCGCAAAACCGACCATATTGGCCGTTATGGCGGTGAAGAATTCGCCGTGGTGCTGCCCAATACCGATGCCGTAACGGCAGCCAAAGTGCTCGACGGCATCCGTCAGCGCTTCGCGGAAATTCACTACCCCGCCTCTCCGCAGGATTTGTCCTGCACCTTCAGTTGCGGTATCGCCCAGCTGTTCGACGATGTCGACAGCAACGAGCTGTCCAAACGTGCCGACCAGGCCTTGTATGTGGCCAAGCACGGCGGCCGCAATCGGGTCGACATTTTCAAAAGCTGACAACCGGCTCAGGAAAAAGCGTGACGCCCGTCACGCTGTCATCAGCTTGCAATGAAAGAGCAATAAATTCAGGACTTTACAGCCAGTCATGGCGTTTTGACGCCATGGGTTATCGGTCGAGTCCTCCCTATGCGCCTGAAGCAATTAACCAATCTCAACACTGCACTGCTGGTGGCCGTTTGCCTGGCGCTGGGCGCCACGCTGTGGTGGTCGCAGCGGGCACTGGAAAAGCCCTATCAGTTGATGGAGCAGTACCTGAGCCTGTCGCAGCGCTTTCAGGCTGAAGTGGCGACCAATATTCAGGATTACCTGGGCAGCGGCGATGCCCTGCGCCATAGCGGCGCCATTCAGGCGATCGACGCCCTTCAGCAAGCCACCGACGCGCTGCCCGAAGAATTGGCCGCCAATCTGCGCCCCAGCCTCAGCGACTTGCAGCGTTTCACCAGCACCGAGTTGCTGGCGGCAGGCAAGCTGGCCGGCGATCCACAGGGGCTATTGCTGCAAGCTGAGCGGGAAATTTCCGGCGCGCTGGAGCAACTCAGCGCCTATGCCGACAGCGCGCCGGCCGACGCCAGCGCCGCCTACCGCGCGCCGCTGTTCAACGCTGCCGTGCACCTGACGCGGTTGAGCCATGCACGCGGCAAGCTGGTGAGCAGGGGCCGCGACGAACTGGCTGGCGACGTAGAGCGCGAAGTGACGGTACTCGGTCAACAAGCCGAGGCCCTGCAGGCGCTGCCGCTGCTGGGCGTGGCCGATGCCAGCAACTCCGGGGCGGATGACTTCGCCGCGATGATGGGCATTGCGTCCGAAAGCAGCGCCAGCCAGGCGGAAGACCGTGGCATTGCCCTCAAGCGCGACCTGGCCAGCCTGATCAAACGCTACCCGGCCGAGCTGGCGCGCACCCGTGAATTGATCAAAAACCGTGGCGCGCTGATGAGCAAAACCCGCGACACCCTGGCCGCTACCCAGCAAGCGCTGGACGCCGTGGCGCCCGCGGTGCGTGCTGAATACGGCCGCATCCAGCTGCAAGTGCGCATGTTGCAGGGCGCCATGATCGGTTTGATTTTGCTGATTGCGCTGGTTATCGACCGTATCCAGCGGCGCCTCAGTACGGTGCTGAGCCGGCTGGCACCGTCGCTATCAGCCTGGGCGCAGGGCAATTTTGCCGACGCCATCGTCCTCGACTCGAAAACCCGTGAGCTGCGTGACATTGAAGAGTCGCTCAATCGCCTGCGTGCGTATCTGGTGGATCTGGTGGGCACCATTCGCCAACACGCCGAGCAAGTGGCGGGCAGCAGCCGCGCCCTGGCGGAACTGAGCAATGGCTTGCACAGCGGCGCCGAACGTCAGGCCGGTGACACCGAGCAGATTCGCGATGCGCTGGGTGACCTGGAATCGACCATTCAACAAGTGGCCGGCGACGCCAGTCAGGCCGCAGATGCCAGCCGTGAAGCGGGCCGGGCGCTGGAGCAAGGGCAAACCGTAATCGGCCAGAGCCTGACCGGCATGCACATGCTGGTCAGCGAGGTGCAAGGCAACGCCCAAGCGATTGAACGGCTTGCCGAAGAGACCGCCACCATTGGCAGCGTACTGACCGTGATTCGCTCGATTGCCGAGCAGACCAACCTGCTGGCCCTGAACGCTGCCATCGAAGCTGCCCGGGCGGGCGAAAGTGGCCGCGGCTTTGCCGTGGTGGCCGAAGAAGTGCGTTCTCTGGCGCAGCGCACGGCGGGGGCGACCGGCGAAATTCAGCAACTGATCGGCCGACTGCAGCAGGCTGCCGGGCATTCGCTTGAAGCGATGCGGGCGCAAGTTGGGCATGCCGAAGCCACAGCCAGTCAGGCAGAGGCAGCGGATGGGGCACTGGATGAAATCGTCGCGGCCATCCGCACCATCGCCAGCATGGCCGAGCGCATCGCCGATGCCACAGCGCAACAGAGCGGCGCGGTGAGTGAGATTCGCGGGCACAGCGAGCGGATTCATCAGTTGGGCGGCGACAATCTGGAGCGTATTGGGCATGGGCGCAATCAGGGAGAGCAGTTGCAGGCGTTGGGTGGGCAGTTGCATACGGCGGTGCAGCGGTTTCGGGTTTAGCGCTGGCGTTGCGCCCGCAATTCTGGACCGTCGAACCGACACTACGCGGTTAAGGGCGGCCTTATCTTTCACCTATCGCCCCACCATTCTGGATCCCCGCCTTCGCGGGGATGACGGAGTGTTTTGACCCAACCACCGTCATCCTCGCGCAGGCGGGGATCCAGAGTTTCGGATTTGACTGTGCTTGCGGACTTAACGCCGGCTAGCACGGATGGCGGCGCAGTCGACCCAGCCAGTAATTCCCTGTGTCGATTCGCCCAAGGCCACGCTCCAGCGCTTTCCGCTATGATTGCGCGCACTTTCTTTGCAGTGAGATTTCCATGCGCCGCCTGCTCAGCCTGTTTTTGCTGTTGCTCGCCCTGCCGGTCAGCGCCAGTCTTCTGGACAGCCGCCCCAGCGCCACCCTCGGCGCGCCGCTGAATAACAGCGCTGATTTCCTGCCGGTGCGTGAGGCGTTCAAGCTGAGCGTGGTGCAGAACACGGCGGACAAGGTCACGCTTCGCTTCGTCGCCACTGACGGCTATTACCTGTATCGCCACCAGTTCAAATTCCGCATCGAGCCGGCGGACGTTGGCAATGGTCCGGCACAACTGCCGCCCGGTGAGAAAAAGCACGATCAGTATTTCGGCGACGTGGAGGTGTACCACGCCATCGTGGATGTCGATCTGCCGCTGAAGAACAGTTACAACCTGCCCTACACCCTGTTTGTTACCTATCAAGGCTGCGCCGATAAAGGCCTGTGCTATCCGCCGGAAACCGAGCGACTGGAACTGGACGGCGAAGCTGCGCCGCTGAACGTCGCCGCTGCCAGCAGTGGCCCGGCGAGCGCCCCCGCGAACGGCTGGAGCTGGCATGAGCTGCTGCTGTTTTTCGTCGCCGGCCTGGGCCTGACCTTCACCCCGTGCGTGTTGCCGATGCTGCCGATTCTTTCCGGCGTGGTGCTGCGCGGGCAGATTGGCGGCTTGCGCGGGTTGAGCTTGTCGCTGGCCTACGTGCTTCCGATGGCTGCCTGTTTCGCCGTGTTGGGTGCGCTGATGGGCGTGTTCGGCGCCGAGCTGAATTTGCAGGCGCGGTTGCAATCTGCCTGGGTGCTGGTGCCCTTTGCGCTGTTCTTCGGCGTGTTCGCCCTGGCGATGTTTGGCGTGTTCGAGCTGCGCCTGCCGCGCTTTATCAGCGAGCCGCTGGACCGCATGGCCGGTAATGCCAAAGGCGGTTCGCTGTGGGGCGCTGCGTTGTTGGGGGTGGTGTCGAGCCTGCTGGTGTCGCCCTGTGTATCGGCGCCGCTGGCCGGCGCACTTCTTTATATAAGCGCCAGTGGCGACGCGCTGGGCGGCGGCCTGAAGCTGTTTGCCCTGGGCCTCGGCATGGGCGCGCCGCTGGTGCTGTTTGCGGTTGGCGGCGGCACCTTGTTGCCCAAAGGCGGCAACTGGATGGTGACGGTGCGCAACGCCTTTGGCGTGTTGCTGCTCGCCGTGTCGGTGTGGATGCTTGAACGTGTGCTGCCGCCAAGCCTGGCGCTGGCGTTGTGGGGACTGCTGGCAGTGGGCGTGGCGCTGTTTCTTGGCGCGCTGGAGTTCACCCACAAAGCGCCGCGCGCTCGACTGGCGCAACTGCTCGGCCTGGTGTTGTTGGTGTATGGCCTGAGCGCGTGGGTCGGTGCGCTGCAGGGCGAAAGCGATCCGCTGCGCCCGTTGGGCAGAGCCTCGCAAACGGTCAGCACCACGGGCGCCGCGCCTGTCGCCAACACGTGGCAAACGGTAAAAACGCCGGCGGAACTCGACGCTGCCCTCGCTGCTGCCAAGGCAGCCAACCAGCCGCTGCTGCTGGATTGGTACGCTGATTGGTGCATCAGTTGCAAAGTCATCGAACGCGAAGTGCTGCACGCCCCGGAAGTGACCAGCCAGCTGGGGCGCTACCGCTTGGTGCGCTTTGACATCACCGACAGCACCGAAGAACAACGCACGCTGCTGGACCGCTACAAGCTCTTCGGCCCGCCCGCGATTCTGTTTTTCGCACCCAACGGTGACGAATGGGCTGATACCCGCGTTGTGGGTGAGATTGACGCGGCGCAATTCGCCGAACGCCTGCGCAGCGCCGCCACGCGCTGACGAGCTGCATATATTTGCAGCAATCTGCTGCTATCGTGCTTGGTACTGCGTAGAACTGGACATGCCCAATCCGCCTGCGGCATAGTCCGGCGCAGCGTTGAATGGCAAAACAATAAGGAAAACTCCACATGGCCACCTTGCTGGTGCTGCATGGCCCCAATCTGAATTTGTTGGGCACGCGCGAACCAGGCGTCTACGGCGCCACCACGCTGGAACAGATCAACCTCGACCTCGAGCGCCGCGCCCGCGACGCCGGTCACCACCTCATGTATTTGCAGAGCAATGCCGAGTACGAGCTGATTGAGCGTATTCACGCGGCTCGCAACGAAGCGGTGGACTTCATTCTTATCAATCCCGCAGCTTTTACGCACACAAGTGTCGCATTACGTGACGCGTTGCTAGCGGTGAGCATCCCATTCATCGAAGTGCACCTGTCAAACGTGCACAAGCGCGAACCTTTCCGCCATCACTCCTACTTTTCGGATGTTGCTGTAGGTGTGATCTGCGGCCTTGGCGCCAGCGGTTACCGGCTGGCCCTGGAGGCTGCCCTGGAACAACTTGAACGCCCCTGACCTTTTCCTTGGGAGTTGCTTTTTATGGATATTCGTAAAGTTAAGAAATTGATCGAGCTGCTGGAAGAATCCGGCATCGATGAGCTGGAGATTCGTGAGGGCGAAGAGTCCGTACGCATCAGCCGTCATGGCAAACAGCCGCAATACGCCCCTGCCCCGCAAATGTTCGCCGCCCCTGCTCCTGCTGCCGCACCCGTCGCGCCTGTCGCTCCGTTGGCCGATGCTGCGCCGGTTGCCGCCAAGCTCAATGGCAACGTGGTTCGCTCGCCCATGGTCGGCACCTTCTACCGCACCCCGGCGCCAACCTCGCCAGCCTTCGTTGAAGTGGGCCAGAGCGTGAAGAAAGGCGACATTCTGTGCATCGTTGAAGCCATGAAAATGATGAACCACATCGAAGCTGAAACCAGCGGCGTCATCGAATCCATTTTGGTGGAAAACGGCCAGCCGGTTGAGTACGACCAACCGCTGTTCACCATCGTTTGAACCGCGGAGAGCCTGCGATGTTGGAAAAAGTGCTGATCGCCAACCGCGGCGAAATTGCCTTGCGCATCCTGCGCGCTTGCAAGGAACTGGGTATCAAGACCGTCGCGGTGTATTCCACCGCCGACCGTGAATTGATGCACCTGGGCCTGGCAGACGAGACGGTGTGCATCGGTCCTGGCCCCGCTAACAAATCCTACCTGCATATTCCGGCGATCATCGCCGCTGCCGAAGTGACCGGCGCTACCGCCATTCACCCTGGCTACGGCTTCCTCGCGGAAAACGCCGATTTTGCCGAGCAGGTCGAGAAATCCGGTTTTGCCTTCATCGGCCCGAAAGCTGAAACCATTCGCCTGATGGGCGACAAGGTATCGGCCAAGCACGCCATGATCGAAGCGGGCGTGCCGACTGTTCCGGGTTCCGATGGTCCGCTGCCGGAAGACGAAGAAACCGCGCTGCGCATCGGCCGTGAAGTTGGCTATCCGGTGATCATCAAAGCCGCTGGCGGTGGTGGTGGTCGCGGCATGCGCGTGGTTCACGACGAAGACGACCTGATCAAATCGGCCAAGCTGACCCGCACCGAAGCCGGTGCTGCGTTCGGCAACCCGATGGTCTACCTGGAGAAGTTCCTCACCAATCCACGTCACGTGGAAGTGCAGGTGCTGTCCGACGGTCAGGGCAACGCCATTCACCTGGGTGACCGCGACTGCTCGCTGCAGCGCCGCCACCAGAAGGTGTTGGAAGAAGCGCCGGCTCCGGGCATCGACGAAACCGCTCGCCAGGAAGTGTTCGCCCGTTGCGTTAAAGCCTGTATCGACATTGGCTACCGCGGCGCCGGCACCTTTGAGTTCCTGTACGAAAACGGCCGCTTCTACTTTATCGAGATGAACACCCGCGTTCAGGTGGAGCATCCGGTATCGGAAATGGTCACCGGCATCGACATCGTCAAGGAGATGCTCAGCATCGCCGCTGGCAACAAGCTGACGATCAAGCAGGAAGATGTGGTCATTCGCGGGCACGCCCTGGAATGCCGTATCAACGCCGAAGACCCGTCGACCTTTATGCCGAGCCCCGGCAAGGTCAAGCACTTCCATGCCCCTGGCGGCAATGGCGTGCGCGTGGATTCGCACCTGTACAGCGGCTACAGCGTTCCGCCGAACTATGACTCGTTGATCGGCAAGCTGATCACTTACGGGGCAACCCGTGACGAAGCCATGGCGCGCATGCGCAATGCGCTGGACGAAATCGTGGTGGACGGAATCAAGACCAATATCCCGCTGCACCGTGATTTGGTGCGGGATAAGGGTTTCTGCAAAGGTGGCGTGAACATTCACTACCTTGAGAAGAAACTCGGCATCCATTGATCGCGTCGGCTTAAGGGTCGTCGGCCTTTAAACCGGCGATTGGTAATCCGATTCATCTCTAGAGAAAGGCCGCTTCCCGCGGCCTTTTCTCGTTTCATAAGGACATGATTAATGGGCCTCAAAGCCGCTGCCGACAACACCCTCGCCGCCTTTGCCGAAGCGTTCAAATGCCTGGGACTGGCCTTCCGTGACAGCCTGCGCCCCGGCATTCTGTTGCGTTCAGCGGGCCTTTGCGCGTTGGCGTTCGGGCTGTGGACGTGGGTGTTTTTCGAGTACTACGAGCAGATCGGCGTCGCGTGTGGCGCGCTGTCGCTGTTCATTATTTATGGCGGCGTTGCGCTGGGCTTTCTGCCAAGTCTGAGTGGCGGCGGTGGTGGCAGCGTGGCCAGCATGGGCGGCATGGCCGGGCCGTTGGCGATGCTGGTGATGTACGTGGCGGCGCTGGCGCTGATCCTGTTTGTGCTGGTTTATACCGTCGCCATCGTCGCCAGCATTCGCCTGGCCCTGCGCTGGGTGCTGATGGGCGCCGTTCGCGCGCGGTGCATTCGCCATTACCCGGAACTGCAACAGCGCGCCGAGCGCGACAGCAATCTGCTGCACGGTGTGCGCTATGTGCTCGGGCCGTGGCTCGGCATCACGCTGGGCACGCTGGTGTGCTTGCTGATTCCCTTGGTCAACGGCGTGCTGCTGGTGCTGCTGCTGGCGTACCTGAACGTGCGCTTTCTGATTCCGGCGGCGTTTTCCAGTCTGGCGACGTCGAACGAACAACTCGGCGCGCTGGCCGAGCGTCGCGGCGCCATTCTGGCTTACGGTTTGCTGATTTTTCTGATCGCCCTGGTGCCGGTGCTCAATCTGCTGTTGCCGGCACTGCTCGCGGGCGGCGCCTGTCACCTGGGCTACCGTGGCCTGAACCGCACGCACAGCCCGGCTGGTGCGGCGTCGGCACCTCAAGTAAGCTTGCCGCCCTGTTAAACGCGCTGTTGTCTGCAGCCGTCTTCTCCGTTTCGCTTCGAGGTTGTTGTTATGCCGTGGTTACAAGTCCGTCTCGCCATTAGCCCGGAACAGGCAGAAACCTATGAAGACGCGCTGCTCTCGGTAGGCGCCGTTTCGGTGACCTTTATGGACGCCGAAGACCAGCCGATTTACGAGCCGGACCTGGGCACCACGCCGCTGTGGTCTCGCACGCATTTGCTGGCGCTGTTCGAAGCGGACGTTGATGAAGCCAATCTGTTGGCGCACCTGACCTTGCTCACTGGCGGCACGCTGCCGGACCATCAGGTCGAGCGCATCGAAGACCAGGATTGGGAACGCAGCTGGATGGACAACTTCCAGCCCATGCGTTTCGGTCAGCGCCTGTGGATTGTGCCGAGCTGGCACGCCGCGCCGGAACCGGACGCCGTCAACTTGCTGCTCGATCCGGGCCTGGCCTTTGGCACCGGCACGCACCCGACCACCGCGCTGTGCCTGGAATGGCTGGACGGCCAGGACATGCAAGGCGTTGAAGTACTGGATTTCGGCTGCGGCTCGGGCATTCTCGCCATCGCCGCCCTACTGCTGGGCGCCAAACACGCGGTAGGCACCGATATCGACCCGCAAGCACTTGAGGCCTCGCGCGACAACGCTGGCCGCAACGGCATTGATCCTGCGCTGTTCCCGCTGTACTTGCCGGAAGACTTGCCGCAGCAACCCGCCGAAGTGGTGGTGGCGAACATTCTGGCCGGTCCACTGGTCCAACTCGCGGGGCAGATCACCGCGCTGGTGCAGCCAGGTGGCCGTCTGGCGCTGTCGGGCATTCTGGCTGAACAGGCGGAAGAAGTTCGCGCCGCCTACGCCGATGCGTTCGAGCTCGACCCCACTGCCGAGAAAGACGGTTGGGTGCGCATCAGTGGCCGCCGCCGCTGAGGCTCGCCTGCTGCGAACCTTGAGTTAAACTAGCCCCCGTTTTGTTTTGCGCACCCCCGGAATACTGCATGACCGCCAGCTTCGTCACCCAATGCCCACATTGCCGCACCAGCTTCCGCGTAAGCAGCACGCAGCTGGGTGCCGCGCATGGCGCTGTGCGTTGCGGGGCGTGTTTGCATGTGTTCAATGCCGCGCAGCAGATTCTCGACGACAACCCGCTACAGCCAAAAGCGCCCGTGCCTGTTGCCGCTCCACCGGTTAAACCGGCGGTTCCAGCAGTAGCGGTGCCCGCTCCGGCGCCCGCTCCGCCCACGCCGGCTGCGGCTGCAATTCCAACCGCAGGCAAGGCCACCAGCGAAACGTTGTGGATACACGACGACCTCGACCTGGACAGCCTCGACGAGGAACTGGCCAAGCTGGAGCAGCAGGAATTCCAGCTGTCCCAGGAGTTTCTGTCGCTGGCACCGGCTGCCGCTAACAAGCCGAAAGACGATTTTCTCAAAGCGCCGGATCGCATCGACGACCAGCACGATGAAGGCTGGGCCGAAGCCCTGCTGCGCAAGGAAACCGCACCGCGCCCGGCCAGCGATGGCATCGAGCCGCCCGCACCAAGCCTGGCGCCACCGCCGCCGGTATTCCGCGCCAAGCCGGCAGCGCCTGCTGCCCCCGTGGTGGCACCCGAGCCAATCGACGACGAGCCGGCGCTGGGCAGCGGGCGTATCGAGGATGAAGACGATGATCTTGATCCCGCGTTCAGCCTCAGCGCCGACCGCGATCAGGACCGCGCCGTCGATGACGACGAAGACCGCGAACACGAGCCTGAGCCGGACAACTTTTCCGCAGTTAAAAACCTCAACAAACCGCACCGAGCCGAGCCGGCGCTGCGCGACGACAGCCTGTTCCACCTCTCCGAAGATCCGCTGCAACTGGACTGGCAAGAACAGCGCAAACCCTGGGGTCGCTGGATCGGTTGGGGCTTGTTGAACCTGATCGGCGCCGCCGCCCTGGCGACGCAATACGTGGCCTATCACTTCAACGAACTGGCCCGCCAGGACCAGTACCGGCCATGGTTCGAGACCCTGTGTCCGAATATTGGCTGCGAGCTGCCATCGAAGGTTGAAATCAGCCTGATCAAGAGCAGCAACCTGGTGGTGCGCAGCCATCCGGACTTCAATGGCGCGCTGGTGGTGGACGCGATTATCTACAACCGCGCCACCTTCGCTCAGCCGTTCCCATTGCTGGAAATTCGCTTCGCTGACCTCAACGGTCAACTACTTGCCAGTCGTCGCTTCAAACCCAGCGAGTACCTCGCGGGCGAGTTGGCAGGGCAGGCCGAAATGCCACCGCAGACGCCGATTCACATCTCTCTGGATATCCTCGATCCGGGCAATAAGGCCGTGAACTACAGCTTGAGTTTTCACTCACCCGAGTAGTTTTCCACACGACATTTTTGCCATTTTGGCGTTCACCCCGCGACTTTTTGACCGGCCAAAACTGTTCATAATTTATCCAGAACAGCCTTTATCCAGTCATCGAGAGCGGGTATCATGCCCACCCTTTTTCGTAGTCTCAGATCCGCCTTTCTCAGCAGGGAAGCCCCATGTCGGCGGTACGCATCGGCCCATACACATTGCCTAATCAGTTGATTCTCGCCCCGATGGCGGGGGTCACTGATCGCCCGTTTCGCCAGCTGTGCCGGCGCCTCGGAGCCGGCATGGTGGTATCGGAGATGGTCACCAGCGACATGAGCCTGTGGAACACGCGCAAATCCAGTTTGCGCCTGATCCATGCCGACGATCCCGAGCCGCGCTCGGTGCAGATCGCCGGTGGCGACCCGCAGATGCTGGCTGATGCCGCACGGGCGAACGTGGAGCTGGGCGCGCAGATTATCGATATCAATATGGGTTGCCCGGCCAAGAAGGTGTGCAACAAGGCAGCGGGGTCTGCGCTGCTAAAAGACGAAGCGTTGGTGAGTGCGATTTTGCAGGCAGTGGTTGCCGCGGTAGACGTGCCGGTAACTCTGAAAATTCGCACCGGTTGGGACCGCGACAACAAAAACGGCATCACGGTTGCGCGCATTGCCGAAGCATCCGGCATTACCGCCCTCGCCGTTCATGGTCGCACCCGTGCCGATCTGTACACCGGTGACGCCGAGTACGAGACCATTGCCGCGATCAAACAGGCGGTCTCGATTCCGGTGTTCGCCAATGGCGATATCACCTCGCCAGAAAAGGCCCGTGAGGTGCTCGACAGCACCGGCGCCGATGGTTTGTTGATTGGTCGTGCTGCTCAGGGCCGGCCGTGGATCTTTCGCGAGATCGAGCATTACCTGCGCACCGGCACTCATCTGCCGGCGCCAACGTTGTATGAGGTGGAACGCATTCTGCTAGAGCATCTGGCCGAACTGCACAGTTTCTACGGTGACGTGATGGGCCCGCGAATCGCGCGCAAGCACGTTGGCTGGTACCTCTCCACCCTGCCGGGCGCCAGGGAGTTTCGCGCCCAATTCAATCGTCTGGAAAACACGGACGTGCAATGCGCCAGCGTTCGGCAGTTCTTCGCCGAACGTCACAACGATGGAGAAGAGGTGGCCGCATGACGATGATGACTGAGACTTTAGTGAGTGGAATTGCACCCGTGACCGATAACGTCAATTTGAAACAGCACCTCAACACACCCAGCGACGAAGGCCAGACCTTGCGCGGCAATGTGGAAAAGGCGCTGCACAACTACTTCGCCCACCTCGACGGGCAAGATGTGTGTGATGTCTACAACCTGGTGCTTTCCGAAGTCGAAGCACCGCTGCTGGAAACCGTGATGAATTACGTCAAGGGCAACCAGACCAAGGCTTCCGAATTGCTCGGCCTGAACCGCGGAACCTTGCGCAAAAAGCTCAAGCAATACGACCTGCTGTAAGCATGCATTCATACGAAAAAGGGCGGACTGATCAAACAGCCGCCCTTTTTTGCTGATTTCTTCGCTTTAGATGGAAACCGAGATGACCGACCAAACCACCCGCCTACCCGTTCGCCGTGCCTTGATCAGCGTTTCCGACAAGACCGGCATCCTCGAGTTCGCCCGTGAGCTGTCCGCCCTGGGCGTGGAAATCCTGTCCACCGGGGGTACCTTCAAACTGCTCAAGGACAACGGCGTAGCTGCTGTCGAAGTCGCTGACTACACCGGCTTCGCGGAAATGATGGATGGCCGGGTTAAAACCCTGCACCCGAAAATCCACGGCGGCATTCTGGGCCGTCGCGGCACCGACGATGCCATCATGGCCGAGCACGGCATCAAGCCGATCGACCTGGTAGCGGTCAATCTCTACCCCTTCGAAGCGACCATTTCCAAACCCGGCTGCGACCTGCCGACCGCCATCGAGAACATCGACATTGGCGGCCCGACCATGGTCCGCTCGGCGGCGAAAAACCATAAAGACGTGGCCATCGTGGTGAACGCCAGCGACTACGCCAGCGTGCTGGAAAACCTCAAGGCCGGCGGCCTGACCTACGCGCAGCGCTTCGACCTGATGCTCAAAGCCTTCGAGCACACCGCCGCCTACGACGGCATGATCGCCAACTACATGGGCACTGTTAACCAGGCCGCTGAAACCCTGTCGACCTCCGACCGCAGCGAATTCCCGCGCACCTTCAACAGCCAGTTCATCAAGGCCCAGGAAATGCGCTACGGCGAGAACCCGCACCAGAGCGCGGCGTTCTACGTGGAAGCCAAACCAGCCGAAGTGAGCGTGGCCACCGCCACCCAGCTGCAAGGCAAAGAGCTGTCGTTCAACAACGTGGCCGACACCGACGCCGCGCTGGAATGCGTCAAAAGCTTCGTTAAGCCAGCCTGCGTGATCGTCAAACACGCCAACCCTTGCGGCGTGGCCGTGGCGCTGGACAGCGAAGGCGGCATCCGCCAGGCCTACGAACTGGCCTACGCCACCGACACCGAATCGGCCTTCGGCGGCATCATCGCCTTCAACCGTGAACTGGACGCAGCGACCGCCAAAGCCATCGTCGACCGTCAGTTCGTGGAAGTGATCATCGCCCCGAGCGTAAGCGCCGAGGCTCGCGAAGTGATCGCCGCCAAAGCCAACGTGCGCCTGCTGGCATGCGGCCAGTGGGACGCCGAGCGCGCCGCTGCCTGGGACTACAAACGCGTTAACGGCGGCCTGCTGGTACAAAGCCGCGACATCGGCATGATCACCGCCGACGACCTGAAAGTGGTGACCCAGCGCGCCCCGACCGAGCAGGAAATTCACGACCTGATTTTCGCCTGGAAAGTGGCCAAGTACGTGAAGTCCAACGCCATCATCTACGCCAAGAACCGCCAGACCATCGGCGTGGGTGCAGGCCAGATGAGCCGCGTCAACTCCGCCCGTATTGCTGCCATCAAAGCAGAACACGCCGGCCTGCAAGTGCAGGGTGCGGTGATGGCATCGGACGCGTTCTTCCCGTTCCGGGATGGCATTGATAACGCGGCGAAAAACGGTATTACCGCCGTTATCCAGCCAGGTGGTTCGATGCGCGATAACGAAGTGATTGCCGCGGCCGATGAAGCTGGCATAGCCATGGTGTTCACCGGCATGCGTCACTTTAGACATTAAGACGGCTGCGCTGACGCAGGCATCTGCTGCGTTGGATTGGACTTTTGCGATGCTCATTGCCAAGCGGCAACTCCGCTCGCAAAAGCCCAATCCGCCTTGCATCTACCTACGCCATCACACCCTCGATAGGCGTCGCTGATTTTTTTAGCCCGGCGCTTCGGCGCCCCACAGAGGCTTGCACCATGAATGTTTTGATCATTGGCAGTGGCGGTCGTGAACACGCCCTGGCGTGGAAAGTCGCGCAGGATCCGCGCGTTGTAAAAGTATTCGTTGCCCCGGGTAACGCCGGCACCGCTACCGAAGCCAAGTGCGAGAACGTGGCTATCGATGTGTTGGCGCTGGAGCAATTGGCGGACTTCGCTGAGAAGAATGTCAGCCTGACCATCGTCGGTCCGGAAGCGCCACTGGTGAAAGGCGTGGTCGATCTGTTCCGCAGCCGCAACCTGCGCTGCTTCGGCCCCACCGCCGGCGCGGCGCAGCTGGAAGGTTCGAAGGCGTTCACCAAAGACTTCCTCGCCCGTCACAACATTCCAACTGCCGAGTACCAGAATTTCACCGAAGTGGAGCCAGCCCTGGCTTACCTGCGTGAAAAAGGCGCGCCGATTGTGATCAAGGCCGACGGCCTGGCCGCCGGTAAAGGCGTGATCGTGGCCATGACGCTGGAAGAAGCCGAAGACGCCGTGCGCGACATGCTGGCCGGCAATGCCTTTGGCGACGCCGGTTCACGCGTGGTAATTGAAGAATTCCTCGAAGGCGAAGAAGCCAGCTTTATCGTCATGGTCGACGGCAAGAACGTGCTGCCCATGGCCACCAGCCAAGACCACAAACGTGTGGGCGATGCCGATACCGGCCCGAACACCGGCGGCATGGGCGCTTACTCGCCGGCTCCGGTGGTTACCACCGAGGTGCACCAGCGCGCCATGGACGAAGTGATCTGGCCGACCGTGCGTGGCATGGCCGCTGAAGGCAATGTGTACACCGGCTTCCTGTACGCCGGTTTGATGATCGACAAGGCCGGCAAGCCGAAAGTGATCGAATTCAACTGCCGCTTCGGCGACCCGGAAACCCAGCCGATCATGCTGCGTTTGCAGTCGAGCCTGGTGCTGCTGATTGAAGGCGCACTGGCCGAAGCGCTGGACAAAATCGAAGCGCAATGGGACCCGCGTCCAAGCCTGGGCGTGGTACTGGCCGCAGGCGGTTACCCGGGCGACTACGCCAAAGGCGTGGCCATCAATGGGTTGGCTGACGCGGTGTCCGAGCAAGGAAAAGTATTCCATGCCGGCACGACGCTCGACGATGGCAAGGTGGTGACCGCAGGCGGTCGCGTGTTGTGCGCAACGGCACTGGGCGAAAGCGTTGGCGCCGCTCAGGCACACGCCTACGAACTGGCGAAAAAGATCGATTGGGACGGCTGTTTCTACCGCACCGACATCGGTTATCGCGCCATCGCTCGCGAGCGCGGCGAAGATTGACGATTTAATTACCCAATTAGTCGGCAATTACGCACAAAAGGCAGCTCATTGAGCTGCCTTTTGCGTATTACCGGCCAGGCCAGGTTGGCTATAATCCGACCAATTAAAGCGGAAGGGATTTCATTGTGCGTGGGCTCAGGATTGCCATAGGACTTGTTGCCAGCCTGCTACTGGCTGCGCTCTCACCACTGCCCGCGCAGGCAGCGGAGCAAGGCCAATGGTCTGCGCTGCTGGACAGCGACGCCAGCCTGCAACTCAACGACATCCGCGCCACCAACAGCGTCAGCCGCTTTTCCCCTGTCGACATCCAGCAACTGGTCACCCCTGGCGGCAATTCAGCGCAATGGCTGCACACGCGCTTGCCGGGCAAAGACCGTGAACGCCTGCTGCGGGTGTTCGCGCCCTACCTCGGTCACCTCGATCTATACGTGCTGCGCGGTGACGAGCTGCTGACGACAATTCGTACCGGCAGCCAGACCCCGCTGGCCGAACGCCCGCTGCCAAGCCGCGACTTTCTGCTGCCACTGCCGGTGAGCAACGACACCCTCGACCTCTACCTGCGCCTGTCCAGCAGCCATGCGCTGCGCCCGGCCATCAGCATCGACGACACCAGCGCCTTCGCCGCCGATGACAGCCGCTCAATGCTGTACGGCATGCTGCTGGCTTCGTTTGGCTTGCTGCTGCTCTATAACCTTGTGCGCTTTGCCTACACCCGCATCCGCAGCAGCCTGTGGCTGGCACTGGCGCAACTGAGCCTGCTGGGCACCACCAGCACGCTGCTGGGCATCAATGCCTCCTGGCTCGTGGGCTGGCCGGGCTTGCAGGTGCAGGCGGGAAATATCTCGATATTGCTGGCGATGCTCTGCAGCCTGGCCTTCACCCTGAACTTCTTCCAGCGCGTGCAACCGGCTGCCGTCTGGCGGCGCCTGCTGCTGGCCGAATGCGCCGCCATCGGCCTGCTCCTCTTGCTGTTGCTGGCCGCCAGCCATGTGCAGTTCAACCGCGTGGTGTACCTGTTCGCCGCCATCAGCAGCCTGAGCGTGATGGCCGTGGCGGCGTACCACTGGATGCACGGTTACAAGCCGGCCCGCCTGTTTACCCTTGCCCAGCTGATTTTCAACCTGGCGTTTGTCGGCGCCCTGCCCTCGCTGTTTGGCTATTGGTCTTACGACTCGGACTGGCTGGCCTTCAACCTGCTGTGCTTCGCCGGCGTCAGCGGCTTTCTGCAAAGCCTGGCACTTGCCGAGCGGCAACTGCGCCTGCAGCAGGAACACTTCGCCTCCAGCCGCGAGCAAGCGGCGAGCTCCGCCGAGTTGCGCGCCAAGGCAGAGTTTCTGGCCAAGATCAGCCACGAAATTCGCACGCCCATGAACGGCGTACTGGGCATGACCGAGCTGCTTCTCGGCACCCAGCTGTCGACCAAACAGCGCGACTACGTGCAAACCATCCACAGCTCGGGCAATGAACTGCTCACGCTGATCAATGAGATTCTCGACATCTCCAAGCTGGAGTCCGGGCAGATCGAGCTGGACGACGTGCAGTTCGACCTCAACGCGCTGATCGACGATTGCCTCGACATCTTCCGCGCCAAGGCCGAGCAGCAGAAGGTTGAGCTCATCAGCTTTATGCAGCCGCAAGTGCCCCGCGTGGTCAGCGGCGACCCCACGCGCCTGCGCCAGACCCTGCTGAGCCTGCTCGACAACGCGTTCAAACAGACCGACGAAGGCGAAATTCTGTTGGTGGTGGCCGTCGATTCCAGCGGCGACGAACCGCGCCTGCGTATCGCCGTGCAAGACAGCGGTCGTTCGCTGGACAGCAACGAACGCGACGCCCTGCTCAACGCCGAGCTGCACAGCAAAGACTTCCTCGCCGCCACCGGCGTTGGCGCGCGCCTGGGCCTGATCATCGCCCGCCAGCTGGTGCGTTTGATGAACGGCACCTTTGGCATCCAGAGCGGCGGCAATCAGGGCAATACCTTGTGGCTGACGCTACCGCTGGACGCCGAACGCCTGGAAAACCCCACCGCCGACCTCGACGGCCCGCTGCAAGGCGCGCGCTTGCTGGTTGTGGACGACAACGAAACCTGCCGCAAAGTACTGCTGCAACAGTGCAGCGCCTGGGGCCTGACCGTGAGCGCCGTGCCGTCTGGCAAGGAAGCGCTGGCATTGCTGCGCACCAAAGCCAACATCCGCGAATACTTTGACGTGGTGCTGCTCGACCAGGAAATGCCCGGCATGACCGGCATGCAGCTGGCGGCGAAAATCAAGGAAGACCCCAGCCTCAACCACGACGTGCTGCTGATCATGCTCACCGGCATCAGCAACGCGCCAAGCAAAATCATCGCCCGCAACGCCGGCATCAAACGCATCCTCGCCAAACCGGTGGCCGGCTACACGCTGAAAACCACCCTCGCCGACGAGCTGGCGCAGCGTAAACCGGGTCTGGAACCGCGCAGTTATGCGCCCCTTCCGGCGCCGCAGGAATTCCCCGAGGACTTCCGCATTCTGGTGGCCGAAGACAACACCATCTCCACCAAAGTAATCCGCGGCATGTTGGGCAAACTCAACCTGCAACCGGACACCGCCAGCAACGGCGAAGAAGCCCTCAGCGCGATGAAAGCGCAGCAATACGACCTGGTGCTGATGGACTGCGAGATGCCGGTGATGGACGGTTTCTCCGCCACCGAGCAACTGCGCGCTTGGGAAGCCCAGGAACACCGTCAGCGCACCCCGGTTGTCGCATTGACGGCGCATATTTTGTCGGAACACAAAGAACGCGCGCGGCAAGTCGGCATGGATGGCCACATGGCCAAACCGGTGGAGCTGTCGAACCTGCGCGAGCTGGTCGAGCACTGGGTGGCCGAACGGGACGCTCGCCGCCAGAATGAATCCGACGCGGCCCTACCCCACTAATATTTCTCCGCCTTCTTGCCTGCGAGCCTGCCGATGTTGTCCACCTTGTTCAGCCTGTACCTGAAGATGCTGGTGCTCTACAGCCCCTTCTTCGTGCTGTCGGTTTTTATCGGCATGACCCGTGGCTACACGGTGAAAGAACGCAAACGCCTGGCCTGGAAAGTCGCCACCGGCGTGGTGGTGGCCAGCAGCGTGTTGTACCTGTTCGGGCAGAGCATTTTTACCGTGTTCGGCATCACCATCGACGCCTTCCGCATCGGCGCCGGCAGCGTGCTGTTCATCTCGGCCCTCGGCATGGCCCAAGGTCGGCCGGTGGTGCAAAGCGATAACCAGCAGCAAGACGTGACCATCGTGCCGCTGACCATTCCCCTCACCGTGGGGCCCGGCACCATCGGTGCGATGCTGGTGATGGGCGCCGGTCAGCCGCACTGGGACAGCAAGCTGGTGGCGCTGGTCGCGATCTTTCTCGCCAGCGTGACCGTGGGGTTGGTGCTGTATCTCAGCGATAAATTCGAGCGAATTCTCGGTGACCAGGGGCTGGAGATTATTGGCCGGCTGATGGGCCTGTTCGTGTGTGCGCTGGCGGCGCAGATTATTTTTACGGGGATTAAGGGTTACCTCATTACTCCGTGACGCGTTTGTCTCCCCTCTCCCTCTGGGAGAGGGGCGGGGGGAGAGGGTGACTGCTCGCACGATGTCAGGCAGACAACTCCATCGCGCGTTAACACCGCGCCTACTCAGGCAAACGCGGGACCGCTGCCCTCTCCCGTAAACGGGCGAGGGGAGACAAGCGGCAGAACCCTTTCATCGTTTGCCGCGCATCCATGCCTTCTCTCGCGTAAACTGCGCGGCCGTTTTTTGCACCGGAACCGACCATGACCAACACGCAACCTGCTCGTGCCTGTGGCATCGATTTCGGCACGTCCAATTCCACCGTCGGCTGGCTGCGCCCCGGCGAGGAATCGTTGATTGTGCTGGAAGACGGAAAAATCACCTTGCCGTCGGTGGTGTTTTTCAACTTCGAGGAACGCCGCCCGGTCTATGGCCGCCAGGCGCTGCATGAGTATCTGGAAGGCTACGAAGGCCGCCTGATGCGCTCGCTGAAAAGCCTGCTGGGTTCCAAGCTGCTGAAAAGCGAAACCGCGGTGCTGGGCAGCAGCCTGCCGTTTAAAGACATCCTTGGCTATTTCATCGGTGAGCTGAAAACCCGCGCCGAAGCAGTGGCCGGTCGACCGTTTGAACAGGTGGTGCTGGGCCGTCCAGTGTTCTTCGTCGATGACGACGAAAAAGCCGACAAAGAAGCCGAAGACACCTTGGTCGCCGTGGCGAAAAAGCTTGGTTTCAGCGACGTGTCGTTCCAGTTCGAACCCATCGCCGCCGCCTTTGATTACGAAAGCACGCTGAGCCGCGAAGAGCTGGTGCTGATCGTCGATATCGGCGGCGGTACGTCCGACTTCTCCCTGATTCGCCTGGCGCCGGAACGGCACATGGTCGCCGAACGGCAGAGCGACATCCTCGCCACCGGCGGCGTGCACATTGGCGGTACCGACTTCGACAAACAGCTGAGCCTGGCCGGCGTGATGCCGCTGTTCGGTTACGGCAGCCGCATGAAAAACCAGGCGTACATGCCCACCAGTCACCACCTGAACATGGTGACCTGGCACACCATCAACGCCGTGTATTCGCAGCAAGCGCAAACCGCGCTGAAGAACATGCGTTACGACGCGCTGGACACCGATGGTCTGGACCGTTTCTTCAAACTCATCGAACAGCGCGCCGGGCATTGGCTGGCGATGCAAGTCGAGCAGAGCAAAATTGAACTGACCGAAATGGACAGCCGCAATATCTCGCTCGAACGCGTCGAGCCGGGTCTGGTGGCGGAGCTGAATCGCGAGCTGTTCGACGAGTCCATCGACGTGCTGCTGGGCAAAGTGAACGGCAGCGTGTTGCAGCTATTGGCCGACGCGGGCGTGAGCACCGAGGACATCGACACCGTGTTCTTCACCGGTGGTTCGAGCGGGATTCCAGCGCTGCGGGCGAATATTCAGCGGTTGTTGCCGAATGCGCGGCATGCCGAAGGGGATACTTTTGGCAGCATCGGCAGTGGATTGGCGATTGAGGCCAAGAAGAGATATGGCTAGTGTCCGGCAGCGATCGCGAATGCAAAAAACAAAGCGCAAAGCATTAGCACACCTCCAGCACTTCCGACTCCTGCCCATTCACCACAACCACCTCCCCCGCCACCTTGCCGAGCAGGCTTTTGCCCATGGGTGATTGGGGGGTGATGCTCATTACTTCGCCTTCATCCGTCTGCACTTTCAGCCCGGCGCCATCAGGCACCAGGTAAAGGCGGCGCTGCTGGCCAGCGTCGTTTTCGAGCAGCACCAGCGCGCTGAGTTGAATGCCGCTTTCGGCGTCGAAGTCGCGCAGTTGCAGAGCGCGAAAAGCGATTAATGCCTGTTCGATTTCCGCCACCCGCCGTGCCTGTCCGTGGGCCAGGTAGCCGGCTTCCAGCCCCAGCGTGTCGTATTTGTTTTCGGCGACGTTTTCTTCATGGGTGGCCGCTTCATGGGCGGTTTGCAACGCCAGTTGCGCGTTGTGCAGATCGGCCAGAAGTCGCTCGACAAACAGGCGGTGCAGGTCGGTTTTGGTCATGGGAAAAACAACGTGTGTGGGATCGGCCGGCCGCCATTGTGTCGTCCCGCGCAGTGTTTATAAATGCCTTTTGCTAGAGTCCACCCACCGGCTACGGCCCACCTCACTGGAGTGCAGCATGTCCCTTTTCAAAGCGTCGGCCGTCGTTGTTTGCGCCACCCTGCTCAGCGCCTGCGGTCTCGGCGAAACCGCCGCCACGGCCGAGCTGCAAGCCAAACAGGCACAGCAGGCTCAACAGCAGATGCAAGACATGCAAAAGCAAATCGACGCCGCCAACGCCGTGAACAACGAGCGGTTGAAGCAGGCGACGCAACAGTAACGCTTTAGTTGGCCGGCACCAGGGTCATTTCCACCGGCTCGCCGGGGTTGAATTGGCGCAATTGCAGGATGTCTTTGGTGGCCATCAGCACTTCGGTCTTGTAGCGCTGCCCTTCTTCGATCATCACCAGATCAGCGCCGTCTTGCTGCCACTGGCCGAACGCCGGCTTGTTGCCTGCAGAGGCCAGCACCAGCGTGCCATCTGAGAGAAACACATAGAGCATGCCTTTGCTCACGGTGGTCGACTCGCTGACGCTCCACACCCGATTGACGAAGCTGGCGGGCTCCGGCGCCTCGGTGCAGGCGTTGAGCAACAGGGCGCCCAGCAGGGGCAACAGAAAACGTAAGCGGTAGGCGCGCATGGGAAGTCCTTGGTTCTTGTTATGGAATAGCTAAGGGGCAAAAAACTCGAACTTAGTTCCAGCGAGGCGGCTCAAAAAGTTGCAAGCCGACAACGGCTCCTCACAAGGAAAGACACCATGTCCAAGACCAAACTCCTCGCGGCTGCCTGTGCACTGGCAGCGGTTACAGGTTGCGCCAGCAAAGTGGAAAACCCGGTCGACTACGTTACCTACCGCAACGAGCCGCTGGCCAAGCAGGTAGATGTCGGCATGACCAAGTCGGAAGTGCTCACCGTTGGCGGCCCACCCTCCACCGAACTGAACCGCACCGTGCGCCCGGGCACGTGCAATAACTACGTGATGGAAAAAGACGGCGCCAAACAGGTTTATTACGTGAGTTTTGACGCGAATGATCGCGTGGACGGAAAGGGATTTATGACCTGCGAGCAAATGGAACACAACGAGCGGGTTCAGTAAGGGGGGCGATCGGCTGCGCGTCCGCTGGGCGGCGCGGCTGATAGTGTTTGGATCAAGGGCTTCGCGAGCAAGCTCGCTCCTACGGATGCTTCGGCTTTTGTAGGAGCGAGCTTGCTCGCGAAGCTTTTTTTGTTTGGCCGGATTCTCAGATCAAAAGCTCGCGGCTGAAGCCGCTCCTACAGGTGCGATGTTCTGCACTGTGTGGGAGCGGCTTTAGCCGCGATGCTTTTGGCTCAGCTTTCGCCCAGCGGGCGCAGGCGGTATTGGGGGGGAAGTTGTTCCATGCCGCTGACGGTAACGTTGAGGTTTTTCCAGCGGCCGTCTTTGATGCCGTAGATGCAGCCGTGTACGGAAAGGCTTTGGCCGCGGTGCCAGGCGTTCTGGACGATGGTGGTGTGGCTGACGTTGGCCACTTGCTGGATGACGTTCAGTTCACACAAGCGGTCGACCCGCTCTTCTTCAGTGGGCAGCTGCGCCAGGTGTTCGCGCTGTTCGTAGTAGAGGTCGCGGATGGTGCGGATCCAGCCGTCGATCAAGCCCAGCTGTGCATCGTTCATCGAGGCACGAACGCCGCCGCAGCCGTAGTGGCCGGTGACGAGGATGTGTTTGACCTTGAGTACGTCCACGGCGTACTGGATCACCGACATGCAGTTGAGGTCAGTGTGCAGCACCACGTTGGCGACGTTGCGGTGCACGAACAAATCGCCGGGCAACATGCCGACGATTTCGTTGGCGGGCACGCGGGCGTCGGAGCAGCCGATCCAGAGGTATTCCGGCACTTGCTGGCGGGCCAGCTTTTCGAAGAACTCAGGGTCTTCCTGCTTGATGGATTCGGCCCACCGCTCGTTGTTGTCAAACAGCTGCTGCAGATCGCTCATGTCAGTTCTCCCAGAAAGTCCGATGGGCACCCTACGGGGTGCCTGGTGCCTTTGACAAGCGCGCGGTGAGCCGGGTCACAGCGTTAAGCGCGACGTGGCGTGCGGCGAAAGGCCTGGCGCAGCAGCCAGAGAATCAACAGCACGCCCAGCACCACCACCACGGTCACACCCCATTGCAGCGTACCGGCGTAGCGGAACATGGCCGCCGGGGCGAAGCTTGGCGCGCGCAGCATGCGGGGCTCGGCTGCCGGGCCGCTGGTGGGAATGTCGGCCAGGCCGTCGCCGTTAACATCGGGCAGGCGGCGGATATGGTCGAGCAGGCCTTGCCATTCTTTGTACTCCTGCACGCCGGGTGTGTTGGGGTCGGCGTCGATAATGGCGTCGTTGAGCTCAGCCAACGGTCGGCCGTTGGCGTCTTTGGGCACCACGGTCATCAGGCCTTTGCTGAGGTCAGAGATCAGCCAGGTAAAGCCGCCGACGTAGCTGCTGGCGCCAATGCTGTAGAGCCGGGGGTCGTCGAGATCGAGGTCGCGGTAACCGCGCACGGCGTCGCCCAGCTCCACTTGGCTGACGCGGTCGAACGGCACGCGGTACGGGTTGTAGCTGAAGCGCAATCCGGCCACGCGGGGGAAGTAGCTGTCGCTGTCGCGCATCTGGTAGGCCAGCAGCAGCACTTCGAGAATGTCTTTCAGCTCTTTACCGGTGACGTACACCTTTACCAAGGGATAGCCCGGCGCGTCGTCCAGTTGGCCGATGCCCAGCGGAGCGATGCGGAACAGGTCGGACACCGCCTGAATGCCGGTGCGGCCCTTGATCATGTCGTCGCGAATGGTGCCGTTGCCGGTGAAGGCAATGTCGCTGCCGGTGGCGTCGCGCAGGGCGTCGGTCACCAGGTTGGCGAGAATCGGGTCGTCGTGTTCGCGGGTCAGGGTTTTGTCCAGCATGGCCAGCGGCTGGTCGAAGCGATAGCCCTTGGGTTCGAGCATCTGCTTGCTGACTTGCTGCTTGAAGTCTTCAACCTGCGTGGTGATAACCCCGTCGCCTGCGGTCTGGTCGTTGATCGGGTGCAGGCTGTAGTCGCGCACGCGGGTTTTGCCGTCTTCGCCCAGCTGCATGTGCAACTCGCCCAGGTACTGGATTTCCGAACCGGCCTGCACCACCGGCGTGTGGCTGTTGACCAATACCGGCTGCGGCAGCGCTACGTGGGAATGGCCGCCCACCACGATATCGATGCCCGGCACCTGCTCGACCATTTCCACTTCTTCCCCACGCCAGCTGCCGTCGTCTTGCTGAGCGACACCCATGTGCGAAAGCAGAATGACCACGTCGACGTTGTCGTCTTCGCGCAGTTTCTTGACCATGACCTTGGCGGTTTCGATCGGGTCGGCGAAGGTCACCGGTTTGGTCATCGGCGACACGGCAATGGCGTTGTAGCCGAGCAGGCCAAACAGCCCGAAGCGGATGCCGCCTTTCTCGATGATTTTGTACGGCACGATGCGACCGGCGTCTTGCTGGGCTTTGAGGCTGTCGTCGGCGGGGTTGTTGGCGTCGAACTGAATGTTGCTGGCAATCACCGGCACCAGCGCATCGCCTTCGGCCTTGGCGGCCGCGTTGAGCATGGCGGCCAGGCCCATGGGGCGGAAGTCGAATTCGTGGTTGCCCAGGGTGGTGGCGTCGTAGCCGATCTGGCTCATCAAGCGCAGCTCGCTGCCGGCTTCGCGGGTGATGGTGTGAAACAGCGTGCCCATGGTGAAGTCGCCGGCATCGAGCAGCAGCAAGGGCTGCTCGCCGGCCGCCTCGCGACGGGCTTTGACCAGCGTGGCCAGCCGCGCCACGCCGCCCACCGTGCCGTCGTCGTTGACGGTGGCCGGGGTGTATTCGTTGTTGGGGCCAAAACCCAGCAGGCGCGACTGCCAGTCGTTGGTGTGCAGAATGGTGAAGTCGCGGGGCGCGGCGATGGCGCAGTGGGCAGTAAGCAGCAGCCCCAGCAGCGAACCCAGTGAAAGCAGGCGAACGAGCATGAACGAGTCCTTATTCATTGGGCGCAACCGACGGCCCGAAAACGTGGCGGGCAGTATGGGCGAGCGCTGAGCCTGTCACAGCGACCGAACGCGCCGGGCGCTGTAGCGGATCAAGTCAGGACCGTGGCGCCTAGTCGAACAAGGTGCAGGCCATGACCAATGCATCTTCGCGGCCACCCGGCGCCGGGTAGTAGTCGCGGCGCCGGCCGATTTCGTTGAAGCCGTAGCGCTCGTACAAGCGATACGCCGCGAGGTTGCTGGCGCGCACTTCCAGAAAGCATTCACCGGCTTTCAGTTCGAGGGCCCGCTGCATCAACCGCTCCAGCAGCAGCAAGCCCAACCCCCGGCCCTGGCAGTGCGGGGCCACGGTGATGTTGAGCAGATGGGCTTCGTCGATGATCACGCTGAGCACGGCATGGCCAACCTGGCGCTCGCCTTCGAACATCACCCAGCAGTCGTAGCTGCTGAGGCCGTCGCTGAATAACTTGCGCGACCACGGGTGGCTGAAGGCGGCGCATTCGATCTGGATCACTTCGTCGAGATCCGCCTCGGTCATAGGGCGGAAGGTTACGGTGTCATTCATGCAGCGACCCGGCCTCCTGCGTCTGCCAGCGCCGCATTACGCGCTGCATGGCTTGCCACAACGGCGCCTTGCGCGCCGGCTCGTCCATCAGCAATTCCAGACTCGGCAACGCCCAGGCCGCGCCCAGGCCTTCAACTTGCAGTTCGCGGTTGTACACCTGCTCATCCGCCTCGCCGGCAAAACGAATGGCCGGCAAACCCACCAGCCACAGGCATTTGCAGTCGGGTTCTTCTTCCAGGCGGGCCATCAGGAAACCTTGCACATATTCCAGCGCCGCTTGCGGGCCCTGGTCGAGGTTGCCGCGGGCCAGCAGCGGCCAGCGCACGGGCTCGCCGATAATTTGCGGGCTGTCGGGCAGGCCGGCGGCGCGCAGCAGGTCTTTAAGCAGCAGGTAAGCGGGGTCGCGAGCGGCGAACGGTTCGCCGGTAGACAGCTCGGCGAGAATCACGCAGGAGCCGGCTCGCAGCAGTTGCAAGCTGAAACGCGGCGGCGCAACGGGCGCCACTTTAGCCGGCGCAGGGGCTGCATCGTCCTCGGCTGCGACAGGCGCGGGTTTGGCTTCGACGCGGGCGCTGGGGCGTGGCACTTCAATTTTCGGGCGTTCATTGACCACCGGCGCTGGCGGCGCGGCGGCGGGTTCCGGTGCCGCCACAGGCGCGCGCTCGACGGGCGCTTCGGCGACCGCAACCGGCGCGTCTTCGACCGGCGGTTCGAGCAGTTCCGGGCGCGAAGGGGCGGCGAACGGCAGGGCCACGCGCGGCAGCCAGTTGGCGACCTGCATGGCATTCAAATAGGCGCGGCGGCGCAGCTCAGTGATCACAGCAGCGCCTCGGGCAAGCAAGCATTCATGTCAACTCCACACACCTGCGCAAGGGCCGGTGTGACTGTCGCGAGGGAACGCGATTGTCGCCGGAATTGCCGGTGGCGGGAAGGCGCGACGTTACTGACCCATCGACTTGCGCAGCTCGGCGCAGTGGTCGATGTCGGCAACGGCCGGGGTGTACCAGACGTAATCGGCCGAGCTTGCCGGCACGGTCTTGCCCACTTCGGCCAGTATCAGCGTGACGCTGCCCTGCCCGGCGCCCAGGTCCGTCAGGTGCAGCGGCACGCCGACGTCACGGCGCACATGGAACGCGCCGGCAAACAACAGCGCCGGTTGCGGGGCGGCTGAAAGTTGCTGGGCCATGCGCCGGTCACGTTGTTGTTGCACGGCTACCATCGCGGGCAATTGCGACTCCGGCAGCAAGCCGCAATGGGACTCGCGAATCTGTTCCAGCAACGGCGCTTGTACGCTCGGCGCGGTCGAGGCCGTGCCGCTCAATACCGGCCTGGTTTTGTAGATGCCCATGATTTCGCTGCGGTCCAGGTTGGCGGCCAGCAAGGGATACGGCTGGGCCAGCGCGTGGCGAACGATAGGGCCGTACATCGACCATTCCCAGTTTTTCTGCCAGGCCAGCGCGCTTGGCACATCAGCCAGCGCCTGACCGCGCGCCGCGTCTACCTTGGCTTGCTGGTCCGGATTGAGCATTTCCATCAGCACGCTGCCTTGCGTTCGCTTCTGCTCCAGCGCTTGCAGCAGCCAGAGCTCCAGGGCGTGGTGATCGGGGTTGTCGTGCTGCTCGCCAACCAGCACGCGCGGCGCCGCTGCCAGGCGGTCCACCAGTTGCTCGGGGCTCAGTTGCTCGCCGGTACGCAGGTCGCGAATAACGCCGACGTCAGCATGGTCACGGTCTTTTGGCGCTTGCCAGTCCGGCAGCGGCGCCAATGTCTGGCAGCCCGTCAGAAACACGCACAGCAGTAAAACGAAACGCATGGTTGCTCCTTTAAAGCGCAATTAACGGGCAATGATCAGCGGATGGCCGCGTTCGGGGTGGCGCTGCACCAGCACTTCCAGATTGAACACCGCGCGCAGCGGCTCCGCTTGCAGCACCTCATCAGGCGTGCCGAGGGCGTGGGCGCCGCCGTTGTGCAACAGCAGCAGGCGGTCGCAGTAGCGGGCGGCCAGGTTCAGGTCGTGAAGAATCACCAGCACCGCCACGCCGTTGGCGGCGATGTTCCGCGCGGCTTGCAGGGTGATGTGCTGGTGCAGCGGGTCGAGCATGGAGGTCGGTTCATCCAGCAGTAGCGTTTGCCCGCTGGCGCCCGGCCAGAGCTGCGCCAGCACCCGCGCCAGGTGCACACGCTGGCGCTCGCCGCCGGACAATTCCAGGTAGTTGCGCCCGGCCAAATGCGCGGCATCGGCGGCGCCCAGCGCTTCGGCAATGATGTGTTCATCGCGCACGCGCCCGGTGGCGTGGGGCAAACGGCCCATGCCGACCACGTCTTCCACGCGGAAGGCGAAATTAAGGGTCGAGGTTTGCGGCAGTATCGCCAGACGCTGCGCGCGCTCGGGGCCGCTCCACTCGCTGAGCGGGCGGTCATCCAGGGTGATGCGCCCTTCGCTGGGTTTCAGTTCGCCGCTCAAGGCATCCAGCAAGGTGCTTTTGCCTGCGCCGTTGGGGCCGAGCACGCCGAGCATTTCGCCGGGTTGCAGGGCCAGATTGATGCCGGTCAGTACGCGTTTGCTGCCGCGTTGAATGGTCAGGTTTTCGGCGCACAGCATCAGGCACGTCCTCGCAGCAGCAGGTAAAGAAAGAACGGCGCGCCGATCAATGCGGTCACGATGCCGATCGGCAATTCAGCCGGCGCCAGCGCCAGCCGCGCGACCACGTCGGCAAACAGCAGCAACGCAGCACCCGCCAGCGCCGAAGCCGGCAGCAACACGCGGTGATCCGGCCCGACCAGCAAGCGCACCAGGTGCGGTACCACCAGCCCGATAAAGCCGATCATGCCGGCCGCCGCCACCGCAGCGCCCACGCCCAGGGCGGTGCAGAACACCAGCTCACGCTTGACCCGCTCGATGTCAAAACCCAGGTGCCGCGCTTCCGACTCGCCGAGCAGCAAGGCATTCAGCGCCTTGGCGCGCCGGGGCAGCCACAGGCCAACTGCCACGGTAACCACCAACAAAGGCCACAGCCGCGAATAGCTGGCGCCGTTGAGGCTGCCCAGGTTCCAGAACGTGAGGGTGCGCAGCGTGGCGTCGTCGGCCAGGTAGGTGAACAGGCCAATCACCGCGCCGGCCAAGGCGGTGAGTGCGATGCCCGCGAGCAACATGGTCGACACGCTGGTCTGGCCGTTGCGGCTGCCAAGGCGATAGACCAGTGCCGTCACCACCAGCCCGCCCGCAAAGGCGCTCACTGACAACAGGTACGGCGCGAACGCTTGCGGTACGCCGCCCAACCAGGCGCCGCCGACAATCGCAATGGCCGCCCCCAGCGCCGCGCCGCTGGAAACGCCCACCAGGCCGGGGTCGGCCAGCGGGTTGCGAAAGAGCCCCTGCATGGCCACGCCGGCCAACGCCAGCACCGCGCCCACCGCCAGGCCGAGCAAGGTTCGCGGCATGCGAATCTGGCCGATGATCAGCTCGGCCTGGGCAAGCTCGGCGCCGCCCACCGGCACGCCGAATACCCGCAGCGCGCCTTTGAGCGTGTCCAGCAGCGGCAGGCTCACCGGCCCCAGCGCCAGCGACATCAGCAAGGCGAGCGAGAGCAGCAGGCCCAGTGCAATAAACAGTGAGCGCGGAAGGACAACTGGGTTCATGGTTGCGGCTTAGCGTCGGCAGTCAGGGGTTGCGCGGCAGGATAGAAGCCTGCGCCAAGGGTTGCCAGCGCGTCGGGAACGCGCGGGCCCAGACCGCCCACCAACAGCGTCGGGTCGATGGCCAGCAGACGGTCGTTTTTCGCCGCGCGGGTGGCAGCCAGCGCCGGGTTCTGTTTGAGCAGCGCTGCTTTCGCTTCGGCGCCGGCAATGCTGCGGTCGGCGAAGATGATCACCTCCGGGTCCAGCGCCAGCATCGCTTCGGTCGACAGCGCCTTGTAGCTGGTATGGGTGGTGATGCTGCGCCCGCCAGCGCGCTCGATCAGCCACGCGCCGAGGGTGTCTTGCCCAGCCGCCATGGGGCTGCTGCCGGAATGGGACAACAGCAGCAATACGCTCGGTACTGGCTTGCTGCTTTGTGCTGCGGTTACCCAGTCGGCCTGTTTTTTCAGCCGCTGTTGATAGTCAGCAAACGCGCCTGCGGCCCGCGGTTTATCGCCCAGCAGGGCACCAATGCGTTCAAGGGTGTGTTCCAGCGTTGGCAGATCGGCTTTGGTCGACAGCGACTCGACCGCAACGCCGGCGCTTTTAACCTGCGCCAGCACGGGTGGCGGCCCCATCTCTTCACTGCCTACGAGCAGATCGGGCTTGAGGCTCAAGATACCTTCGGCGGCAAGCTGGCGTTGGTAACCAATGCTCGGCAGCTTTTTCAGCTCGGCGGGGTTGAGGCTGGTGGTGTCGACGCCCACCAGTTTGCTTTGGCCACCGAGCGTCACCACCCACTCAGTGATCGACCCACCGGCACTGACCCAGCGCTGCGGCAAGACCTCGGCAGCGAGTGCCGCTTGGCTCAGAAAAATGGCGCAGCACAGGCTGGCGAGACGGACAGGCACACGCATAAAAGACTCCATGTAAGACGAGACACTGGTTTCCATGATCGGCATAAAAAACCAGCCTGTACCTATATAGAAGGTGCAGGCTGGTTGTGTGGCGCTGGGCGCGAATATCAGGCTTCGAGCACCGGCGCCGCTTCGGCCAGGGCGCGCCATTCGCTGAGTTCCGGCACGCCGGGCTTGCGCGCGCCAAACAGTTGCACGATCAGCTCGCCGTCCGCGTCGAACGCTTCCCAACTGGTGATCACGCCATCGCTGCTTGGCTTGCTCACGCGCCACAGTTCGGTCACCGCCGGGGTTTTCAGGTGCAGGTTGAAGGCCGGGTCCAGCACGTTGAACCAGGTGTCCATCCAGCGCAGGTTTTTCACCGGGCCGCTGTGAATCTGAATGCAGTGGCGGTTGCCGACAAACACCATGAGCGGCACATCGGTGGCGCCGGCTGCCTCCATGAGTGTCGGCAATTCGGACGGAGCCAACGGCTCGGCCCACTCGTGCCCGGCCAGACGCAGCGCCTGGGTGCGGGTGGCTTCGTGCTTTTTCAGCAGGGCGAAAAAGTGGTGGGTGTCTTTCAAGGTGGACCAACCGGCGCGCAGGGACTCGACATCAATCTCGGCGTCTGGCTTGGGCACTGCTGGCGCTGGCATCGGTTTCAGCTCTAGCGCAGCGCTTTGTACATCCGCGCGGAAACGTTCGATCAACGGCGCCCAGGCGGCTTCGTCACTGTCTTCGGTGAGGAAGACTTTATGCACGGCCATGCCCTGGTGGTCGAATACCTGAATGCTGCGTTGCGTGCCTTTGCCGGTTTCTTCGGCCACGGCGAATACGCTGGCCCACCCGCCGAGGAACAGGCGCAGGTCGATGTCGGGGGAAACCACCAGGCCCATCTGCCCGTTCGCCATGACCGTTACGTCGCGGTAATAGCCTTTGCGCTCGTGCACGCAGTGTTCATTGCGGGTCAGCGCCATGACGTAACCCAACTCGCCAAGCGCCGGTAGCAAAGTGGCCCATTCCGGGTTCAGGCGCACGGTGTCGACGCCGACGCGGCTGGCAACCAGATCGCCCTCGCTGACGGCCAAATGCGCGGCGGCATCGCGGGCGCGCAGTTTCGGCTGCTCGCCGCGCAGCGTCTGCCACGCCAGATACAGCTCGCTGGCGGCAGCGGATGGGTGTGCAGCCTGAATGTGGCTCGTCATGGAGAACTCCTCGATCAATCAACGGCTCGCCGTGAGGGCGAACTCAATAGGTATTTGTACGCGGCTCGGCACAGCGCGGCCGTCCACGGTTTCGGGGCGGAAATGCCAGTCGGCGACCGCCTCCAATGCGGCTTCATCCAGGCTGTCGACGCCGGAAGACCGCACGATTTGCAGCGCGCGCTGCTGGCCGCGCTCATCCAGCCGCACCTCCAGCACCACAACGCCTTGCTGATTACGGCGCTTGGCCACGTTCGGATAACGCGGCTGTTTCGGCGCCTGCAGATAGCTGGGGCGGCTGCTGAGCACTTCCGTTACCGCCGGTTTGGGTGCAGGAGCAACGGGGCCGGCGGAAGTAGCGGCAACGGGTAACTCAACCTCGGCCGTTTCACTGACATGCGGTTTTGGCGGCGCCGGTTTCGTTACCGGCTTGCTCGGCTTGACCACGTGTTTGGCTACGGCGCGGGGCTCGACTTTGCGCTCAACCATTGCCGGTTTTGCCACGGGCGGAATCGGTGTTGCGGCGGGTTCGGGCAACGACTTTTCCGGCTCGCTGGCTGGCGGCTGGATCGCCGCAACCGCTGCCGGTGCAGGCGCCGGAGGCAGCTGAATGATCATCGCCGCTGGCTGGTTATTCGCCAGATTGCGGGCGCGACCAGGCTCTACGACCGGCTCGCGCAGCAGCAAACTCGCCGCCGCATGCAGCGCGAGCGAAAGCAGGAAATACACCGAGAAACGTCGCATCGGATGCCACGATCATCAAAAGTTAATCTATTTGATAATTGTTTGCATCTGCATGTCAATATCGTTAACGTGCGGCCCGATATCAAACCGGTGGCCAAAGTAGCCGCCCGACGTTAACGATCTAGGAGTAGATCCATGTCCCTTCGTCCGCCCTTCGCCCGCAAGCCTTGGCTGGTGTTGCTGCTGCTTTCGCCCTCGCTGGCCGCCGCCGCCGACAAAACGCCGACACAGTTCGACACGGTTACCGTCACCGCCACCCGCACCGAGCAGAAGCTCGACGAAGTGCCGAGCACCGTGTCGGTGATGACCGAGCGCGATATCGACCAGAACAACGTCAAAGACATCAAGGATCTGGTGCGTTACGAGCCAGGCGTTTCGGTGGGCGGCAGCGGCAGCCGGTTTGGCTTGTCGGGCTTTACCATTCGCGGCATCGGCGGCAATCGGGTGTTGACCCAAGTGGACGGCGTCGCCGTGCCGGATGCCTTTACGTTCGGGCCGTTTATGGAAGCGCGCCGCGACTACATCGACCCCGACACCATGAAGCAGGTCGAAATCATTCGGGGCCCCGCCTCGTCCCTGTACGGCAGCGACGCCATCGGCGGTGCGGTGAGTTTTCTCACCAAAGACGCGGCGGATTATCTGGAAGATGGCGACGACGCCTATGCGCGCCTGAAAACCGGCTTCGACACGTCCGACGACAGCTGGATGCGCAGCGCCACCGTTGCCGGCCGCCTGGGCAGCGTCGACGGCGTGGTACATATCGGCCACCGAAATGGCCAGGAAGTGGATTCGTTCGGCGGTCGCGATGGCATTGGTGCCAGTCGCGGCGAAGCCAACCCGCAGGACTACAGCGCTGAAAACCTGCTGGTCAAAGGCGGGTGGAACTACTACGGCAACGACCGCCTGCAACTGACCTACGAGCGCTATTCCGTCGATACCGACACTCAGGTGCTCAGCGAGTACAGCAACACCGCAACCATCCGCACCTCCGACGCCATCGACAGCACTGACCGCGAGCGCTACAGCCTTAAGCACACGTTCGAGCTGAACAGCTTGTTGGTGGACAAAGTGGATTGGCATCTGGATTACCAGGAAAGCCAGATTCGCCAGCGTACCGAGCAGGAGCGTTTCGTTGCTTCCGCACTGCGCGACCGTTACCGCGATTCCAATTACGAAGAAAAACTCTGGGTGCTCAACGCCAAGTTCGACAAAGCGTTCGCCACGGGTCCGGTTGAGCATCAGCTGATTTACGGCTTCGATGTGAAGCGTTTGGAGAACAGCGATTTGCGCCGTGGCGCGGAAACCGTGCGTGCTACCGGGGCGGCAGTGCCTGTCGCGCCAGGCGGAGACGCCTTCCCGATCAGCGACTTCCCGGATCCGAAGACCAAGGAATACGCGCTGTTCGCCCAGAACGAAATGACCATCGGCGCGTGGACCATTCTGCCGGGCGTGCGGTATGACCGTTTCGAAATGAAACCGCACGTCACGGATGAGTACCTCAACAGCGGCGCCACCGATGCCAGCCCTGACGACACCAAAGACGAGCATATTTCGCCGAAGCTGGGCGTGACCTTCCAGGTCGACGATGCCCACAGCGTGTACGGCCAATACGCAGCGGGCTTCCGCGCTCCGCAGGCGGTGGAAATGTTTGGGGAGTTCGTCAACAGCACCGCGCGCTATCGCACCATCGCCAACACCAGTCTGAAAGCGGAAACCAGCGACAGCTATGAGATCGGGTTGCGCGGTCAGTACCAGGTCGGCAGCTTTGGCGCCGCGCTGTTCTACAACCGTTACAAAGACTTTATCGAACAGCAGAGCCGCACCTCTGCCCTGGCGCCGGCCCTGACCACCGACTTCCAGTACGTCAACATGGACCGCGTCACCATCCGTGGTGCCGAGGCCAAAGGTGAGCTGTTCCTCGACCAGCTTGGCTTGCTGCCAGCGGGTTGGAAGGCCATTGGTACTGTGGCTTACGCCCGTGGCGAAGATGAAGGAACGGGCGAGCCTATTAATAGTGTCGACCCGCTCAAAGGCGTGTTCGGCCTGGGCTACGCCGCGCCAACCGGCAAGTTCGGCGGCAGCCTGAACTGGACACTGGTAGCGGCCAAGGAGCGGGTCAACAACAGTCCAACAAATGAAGGCGGCACGCCCAGCCAATACGAGCCCTCCGGTTACGGCGTGCTTGATCTGAACGGATGGTGGCAGATGACTGAAGAGTTTTCGGTCAATGCCGGTCTGTACAACCTTGGCGACAAGGAATACTGGCAATGGGGCGATGTTCGCGGCCTGACCTCCCTCAACACCGGCCTGGACCGCTACTCCCAGCCCGGCCGTCACGCCGCCGTTAACTTCATCTGGGAAATCTGACTACCGCCCACCCCGGGTGCACGGGATAATCCCCGTTCACCTGGAGGCGTTTATGCAGTTTCTCTGCGCCCCGGAATCTTTGGCTGAAGGCCAGAGCCGGGGCTTTTTGTTGGGCGGGATAAAGCTGGTGGCCGTGCGCAAGCAGGGCCAGGTGTATGCCTATATCAACCGCTGCCCACACAAGGGCGTGGCGCTGGAATGGCAGCCGGACGCGTTTCTCGACAGCAGCAACAGCCTGATTCAATGCGCGCGCCATGGCGCCTTGTTTTTGATCGAGTCGGGCGAGTGCATCACCGGCCCGTGTGAAGGCGAAGCGCTGACCGCCCTCGCCTGCCGCGAAGACGCCAGCGGCATCTGGCTCGACGTGCCGGCGTAGCGCTACAACTGCACCTCAAGACGGCGGGTCAGCCTGATTTCGGTCGGCGTCAGCACGGCGCCATAGGCGAGCACTTCCACGCCAGCCGCTTTGGCTTCCTTCAGCGCAGCGGCATAGGCCGCGTCTATTTCCCCGGCCGGGCGAACCGCGTCGATGTCCGACAGGTTCACGCAATACAACTGCACCGCCCGAATGCCCTGGCGCGCCAGGTTCGCCAATTCGCGCAGGTGCTTGGCGCCGCGCTGGGTTTTGGCGTCGGGAAACGCCGCCACGCGGGTGCCGTCAAAACCCAGGGTCACGCTTTTCACTTCCACGTACGCCATGCCGCTTGGGTATTCCAAAATGAAGTCGATGCGGCTGCTTTCTTCGCCATAGGGCACTTCGCGCTTGAGCGTGGTGAAGCCGGCCAGTTCGCGGATCACGCCTTCTCGCAATGCCTCCTCCACCAGCGGATTGGCCCGCGCCGTGTTCACGCAGGCCCAGCGGCCTTGTGGCGTTTCAGCCAGTTCCCAGGTGCCGGGCAACTTGCGCTTCGGGTCGTTGGAACGGCTGAACCACACGGCACCGCCCTCGACCATGCAATTGAACATGGAGCCGGTGTTGGGGCAGTGAATGGTCAGCAGCTCGCCGTGCTGCGTTTCGATGTCGGCGAGAAAGCGTTTGTAGCGGCGGATTAAACGGCCCTGCTCCAACGGTGGCGAAAACAGCATCAGGGCCGCCAGGTTTTCAGGCCACGGGCAATACGCTCAACCGCTTCCTGCAAGCGCGGCAGGCTTTGGGTATAGGCAAAACGCACGTGATGGCCGGCTTGGTGACGGCCGAAATCCAGGCCGGGCGTGAAGGCTACGTGCTCGGTTTCCAGGAAGTGCTGGCAGAAGGCAAAGGCGTCGCCACCAAAGGCGCTGATGTCTGCATATAAATAGAAGGCGCCTTCCGGTTCCACGGCAATGCCGAAACCCAATTCCCGCAGGGCTGGCAACAGGAAGTCGCGACGGCGGCCAAATTCGCCACGGCGCTGTTCGAGAATCTCCAGCGTGGCGGGTTCGAAGCAGGCCAATGCGGCGTGCTGGGCCATGCTTGGCGCGCTGATGTAGAGGTTCTGCGCCAGTTTCTCCAGCTCACCCACCGCTTGCGGAGGCGCCACCAGCCAGCCCAGGCGCCAGCCAGTCATGCCGAAGTATTTGGAGAAGCTGTTGAGCACAAAGGCGTCGTTGTCGACTTCCAGCACGCTGGCGGCGTCGGTGCCGTAGGTCAGGCCGTGGTAGATCTCGTCCACCACCAAGTGGCCGCCGTGGGCTTTTATCGCTTTGGACAAACCGCCCAGTTCTTCGCGCGATAACAAGGTGCCGGTCGGGTTGGCCGGCGAGGCCACCAGTGCGCCGACGCTGTCGCGGTCCCAGTGGCGGTCGACCAGTTCCGGGGTCAGTTGGTAACGCACGTCCGGACCGACCGGCACCAACTGCGCAGCGCCTTCCACCAGGCGCAGGAAATGGCGGTTGCAGGGGTAGCCCGGATCCGCCAGTAGCCAGTGTTTGCCGGGGTCGACCAGCAAGGCGCTGGCCAGCAGCAACGCGCCGGAACCGCCGGGCGTAATCAGGATGCGTTCGGGGTCTATGCTCAATTGGTAACGTTGCGCGTAGAAGCTGGAAATGGCTTGGCGCAGCGCCGGTAAACCACGGGCGGCGGTGTAGCGCGTATGGCCATCGGCCAGCGCGGCCTGGCCCGCAGCGACGATGGGCGCAGCGGTGGTGAAGTCCGGCTCGCCGATTTCCAGATGGATCACATCATGGCCGTCGGCCTGCAACTGATTGGCCCGCGCCAGCAGCGCCATCACGTGAAACGGCTCAATCGCGCGGCTGCGAGCACTGTAGGGCGAAGTCATCGGCCTTCCTTATATAAGTTCAGGCGGCGATTCTACCCAACCAGTTGGCTAAACAGCAGCACGATGACAACCGGGAGTGGCATAGGCGAAGGCGATCTGGTAAGTTCGCCCGCTTGCAGCCGCAGGGCCGGCAATAAATGACGGCAATGGACAGTAATCCTGCGCAGTGGATTAGAGAGTTTTCAAGAGGCGGTCATCCATGCCCACCAAAGCAAAAGCAAAGAACGACCCGCTCAACCGTGGTTTCGAGCCCTACAAAGAAACCAAGGGCGAGGAGTACATGAGTGAGCCAATGCGTGCGCACTTCACCAATATTCTGGGCAAGTGGAAGCTTGAGCTGATGCAGGAAGTCGATCGGACTGTGCATCACATGCAGGACGAAGCAGCGAACTTCCCTGACCCGGCCGACCGTGCCAGCCAGGAAGAAGAATTCAGCCTGGAACTGCGTGCCCGTGATCGTGAGCGCAAGCTGATCAAGAAAATCGACCAGACGCTTCAACTCATCGAAGACAACGAATATGGCTGGTGCGATTCCTGCGGCGTAGAGATCGGCATCCGCCGTCTTGAAGCCCGCCCTACCGCCACCCTTTGCATCGATTGCAAAACCCTGGCGGAAATCAAAGAAAAGCAGATCGGTTCCTGATCTGAGAACGGGGCGCTTAGGCGCCCCGCTTCATTTCTGTCATGTTGAAGACCAGTCCAGCCTACATCGGGCGCTTCGCCCCCACGCCCAGCGGCTACCTGCACTTCGGCTCGCTGGTGGCAGCGCTTGCTTCCTATCTCGACGCCAGAGCCTGCGGCGGCACCTGGCTGCTACGCATGGAAGACATCGACCCTCCCCGCGAAGTACCCGGCGCCCAATCGGCCATTTTGCAGACCCTGGAAAGCTACGGCTTCGAATGGGACGGCGAACTGGTGCGCCAGAGCGAGCGTCACGCGATTTACGAAAGCGTGGTGCAGCGCCTGTTCAGCCAGGGCCTGGCGTACGCCTGCACCTGTTCGCGCAAGCAACTGGAAAACTACCAGGGCGTTTATCCGGGCTTATGCCGTAACGCCGGCCATGAGCAGGAAGGCGCAGCGATTCGCCTGCGCGTGCCGGAGCTGGAATACCACTTCATCGACCGCGTGCAAGGCGAGTACCGCCAGCACCTGGGCCGCGATGTCGGCGACTTTGTGATACGCCGGCGCGATGGCTTGTATGCCTACCAACTGGCCGTGGTGCTGGATGACGCCTGGCAAGGGGTGACCGACATCGTTCGCGGCGCCGACCTGCTCGACTCCACGCCGCGCCAGCTGTACCTGCAAGAACTGCTGGGGCTGTCGCAGCCGCGTTACCTGCATGTGCCGCTGATCATTCAGCCCGATGGCCACAAACTGGGAAAATCCTACCGCTCGCCGCCGCTGGAAACCCACGAAGCCGCGCGCTTGCTGCTGCGCGCCCTGCGTGCCCTGGGGCAAGCGGTGGTGCCGGAACTGGCTGACGCCACGCCGGCAGAATTGTTGGCCTGGGGCATTCGCAGTTGGGACGTGGCGCGCATTCCGCGCACGCTGACATTGGCGGAGTCGCAGTTGCGCTAACGCAACCCTCTCCCCCGCCCCTCTCCCGCAAGCGGGCGAGAGGAGACCGGCGAACCGCGTTCTGTTCCCCTCGCCCGTTTACGGGAGAGGGGCTAGGGGAGAGGGCAACCTGGAAACGCACCTTCCAGCCCTCACCTTCCATCCGTTACCATCGCCGCTCGCCAACCACGAGAAACGGCATGTACATCTACCGATTGGTCTTACTTCTGGTGGTGGGGATTTACCTCTTCTCCCCCGCCATCATGGACTGGTGGATCGACCCGAGCGGCGCCTGGTATCGCCCGTACTTGCTGTGGCTGATCCTTATCGTGGTGACCTTTATCTTGCAGAGCGGACGTGATGCTGACGAGCTTTAGCCTGAGTCAGCTGATTCTGATCAGCGCTGCCTACCTCCTTGTCCTGTTCGGCGTTGCCTGGATCAGCGAACGCGGCATCATTCCGCGCTGGATCGTTTCACACCCGCTGACGTACACCCTATCGCTTGGCGTGTATGCCAGCGCCTGGGCCTTTTACGGCACGGTCGGGTTGGCCTACCAATATGGCTTCGGCTTTCTCGCCAGCTATTTAGGCGTGTCGGGCGCATTCCTGCTGGCGCCGGTGCTGCTGTACCCGATTCTGCGTATTACCCGCACCTATCAGTTGTCGTCGCTGGCCGACCTGTTTGCCTTCCGCTTTCGCAGCACCTGGGCGGGTGCGCTGACCACGCTGTTTATGCTGATCGGCGTGTTGCCGCTGCTGGCCCTGCAATTTCAGGCGGTGGCCGACTCCATCGGCATTCTCACCCGCGAGCCGGTGCATGAGCGGGTGGCGCTGAGTTACTGCGCGCTGATTACCTTGTTCACCATTCTGTTTGGCGCCCGCCACATCGCCACGCGTGGCAAGAATGAAGGCTTGGTGTTTGCCATTGCGTTTGAGTCCATCGTCAAGATGGTCGCCCTGGGCGGCATTGCGCTGTACGCGTTGTACGGCGTGTTCGGCGGGCCCCATGAACTGGAAGTGTGGTTGCTGCAGAACCAGGCGACCCTCGCCGCGCTGCACACGCCGTTGCAGGAAGGGCCGTGGCGCACGCTGCTGCTGATCTTTTTCGCCTCGGCCATCGTGATGCCGCACATGTATCACATGACCTTCACGGAAAACCTCAACCCGCGCGCCATGGTCAGCGCCAGCTGGGGCCTGCCGTTGTTCCTGCTGGTGCTGAGTCTTACCGTGCCGCTGATTCTCTGGGCCGGGCTGAAACTGGGCGCCACCACCAACCCGGAATACTTCACCCTCGGCATTGGCATTTCGGTGAACAACGACACGCTGGCACTGCTGGCATATGTGGGCGGCTTGTCGGCATCGAGCGGCCTGATTATCGTCACCACCCTGGCGTTGTCGGGCATGGCGCTGAATCACCTGGTGTTACCGCTGTATCAGCCACCGGCCCAGGGCAATATCTACCGCTGGCTGAAATGGACCCGCCGCGCGCTGATCATCGCCATCATCGCCGCCGGTTACGGCTTCTATCTGTTACTCGGTGCCGAGCAAGACCTGGCCAACCTGGGCATCGTCGCGTTTGTGGCCACCCTGCAATTTCTGCCCGGCGTGCTCTCGGTGCTGTACTGGCCGACCGCCAACCGCAAAGGCTTTATTGCCGGTCTGCTGGTGGGCATCTCGGTGTGGATCGCGAGCATGCTGTTACCGCTGATTGGTAACGTGCAGGGCATTTACATTCCGCTGTTCAACTTCGTGTACGTGCTGGACGACACCAGCTGGCACCTGGCGGCCATCGCCTCGCTGGCGGCCAACGTGCTGGTATTTACCTTGGTGTCGTTGTTCACCGAATCGAGCCCGGAAGAAGAAAGCGCCGCCGAAGCCTGTGCCGTGGACAACGTGCGCCGCCCACAGCGGCGTGAGCTGCTGGCTACTTCGCCGCAGGAATTTGCCACGCAACTGGCCAAACCGCTTGGCGCAAAAACAGCGCAACGGGAAGTGGAGCAGGCGCTGCGCGACTTGCACCTGCCGTTCGACGAAAACCGCCCCTATGCGCTGCGCCGCCTGCGCGACCGCATTGAAGCGAACCTGTCCGGGTTGATGGGACCGAGCGTGGCGCAGGACATTGTCGAAACCTTCCTTCCTTATAAGTCCGGCAGCGAAAGCTACGTGACCGAAGACATTCACTTCATCGAAAACCGCCTTGAGGATTACCACTCGCGCCTGACCGGCCTGGCTGCCGAGCTCGATGCCCTGCGCCGTTACCACCGCCAGACCTTGCAAGAGCTGCCCATGGGCGTGTGCTCCTTGGCCAAGGACCAGGAAATTCTCATGTGGAACCGGGCCATGGAAGACCTCACCGGCATCGTCGCCCACCGGGTGGTTGGTTCGCGGCTTTCGACCATTGGCGAGCCGTGGAAAGGGCTGCTTGAAGGCTTCATCAACCTGCCCGACGAGCATTTGCATAAACAACGCCTGGGGCTGGACGGCCAGACGCGCTGGCTGAACCTGCACAAAGCCGCCATCGCCGAGCCGTTGGCGACGGGTAACACCGGTTTGGTATTACTGGTGGAAGACCTCACTGAAACGCAGATGCTCGAAGACAAATTGGTGCATTCCGAACGCCTGGCGAGCATTGGCCGCCTGGCCGCCGGCGTGGCCCATGAAATCGGCAACCCGATCACCGGCATCGCCTGCCTGGCGCAAAACCTGCGCGAAGAACGGGAGAGCGACCCGGAGCTGGCGGAAATCAGCAGCCAGATCGTCGAACAGACCAAACGGGTGTCGCGCATCGTGCAGTCGCTGATGAGCTTTGCTCACGCCGGCGGCCGTCAGCAGCCCGAAGAACCGGTGTGCCTGGCCGAAGTGGCACAAGACGCCATCGGCTTGCTGGCGCTGAACCGGCGCAGCATCGAAGTGCAGTTCTTCAACTTGTGCGATCCGGACCACTGGGCCGTGGGCGACCCGCAGCGTCTGGCGCAGGTGCTGATCAACCTGCTGTCCAACGCCCGCGACGCCTCGCCACCGCGCGGCGCCATTCGCGTGAAGAGCGAGGCCAGCGAACAGACGGTCGATTTGATCGTCGAAGATGAAGGTACCGGCATTCCCAAGGCGATCATGGACCGCCTGTTCGAACCGTTCTTTACCACCAAAGATCCCGGTGAAGGAACCGGCTTGGGCCTCGCTCTGGTCTATTCCATCGTTGAAGAGCATTATGGGCAAATTACAATCGACAGCCCGGCAGACCCGGAGCTACAACGCGGAACCCGTATTCGGGTAACGTTACCGCGACATGTCGAAGCGACGTCCGTAGTGACCAGAGATCGTCGAGAGAGCTGAATTCATGCCACATATTCTGATCGTCGAAGACGAGACCATTATCCGTTCCGCCCTGCGCCGCCTGCTGGAGCGCAACCAGTACGAAGTCAGCGAAGCCGGCTCCGTACAGGAAGCCCAGGAACGGTTCAACATCCCCAGCTTTGACCTGATCGTCAGCGATTTGCGTCTTCCCGGCGCGCCCGGTACCGAGTTGATCAAGCTCGGCCAGGGCATTCCGGTGCTGATCATGACCAGCTACGCCAGCCTGCGCTCGGCGGTCGACTCCATGAAAATGGGTGCGGTGGATTACATCGCCAAACCCTTCGACCACGACGAAATGCTCCAGGCCGTGGCCCGCATTCTGCGCGACCGCCAGGACAACAAACCGGCTCTGGCCGCCAGCACCGGCAATGGCAACCGCGCCGGTGACAAAGCCGTAGCCGGTAACAGTAACGGCGAGATCGGCATCATCGGCTCCAGCCCGTCGATGCAAGAGCTGTACAGCAAAATCCGCAAAGTCGCCCCCACCGATTCCACCGTGCTGGTTCAAGGCGAATCCGGTACCGGTAAAGAGTTGGTGGCGCGTGCGCTGCACAATCTGTCGAAACGCGCCAAGGCGCCGATGATTTCGGTGAACTGCGCGGCCATTCCGGAAACCCTGATCGAATCCGAACTGTTCGGCCACGAGAAAGGCGCGTTCACGGGCGCCAGCGCCGGCCGCGCGGGTCTGGTGGAAGCAGCGGACGGCGGCACGCTGTTCCTCGACGAAATTGGTGAGCTGCCGCTGGAAGCCCAAGCGCGTTTGCTGCGCGTGTTGCAGGAAGGCGAAATTCGCCGCGTGGGTTCGGTGCAGTCGCAAAAGGTGGATGTGCGCTTGATCGCCGCCACCCACCGCGACCTGAAAACCCTGGCCAAAACCGGCCAGTTCCGTGAAGACCTTTTCTACCGCCTGCACGTTATCGCCCTGAAGCTTCCGGCCCTGCGCGAGCGCGGCGCCGATGTCAGCGAAATTGCCGCGCTGTTCCTGACGCGCCAGTCGAGCAAAATGGGCCGCAGCGACCTGCGCTTCGCCCCCGACGCCGAGCAGGCGATTCGTCACTACACCTGGCCGGGTAATGTGCGCGAACTGGAAAACGCCAT
Source organism: Pseudomonas viridiflava (assembly GCF_900573885.1). GTDB lineage: Bacteria > Pseudomonadota > Gammaproteobacteria > Pseudomonadales > Pseudomonadaceae > Aquipseudomonas. Next base: position 288,932 of record NZ_UPSE01000601.1, on the reverse strand, counting down.
CGAGCGCGCCGTGATTCTGTGTGAAGGCTCGGATATTTCAGCCGAGCTGCTGGGTATCGATGTCGAGCTGGACGATCTGGAAGACGGCGACTTCCTCGGCGCGCCCGTTAACCACAACAGCAGCAACGCCCACGAGCCGACCGAAGACCTGTCGCTGGAAGACTACTTCCAGCACTTCGTGCTCGAGCACCAGGACCACATGACCGAAACCGAGCTGGCGCGCAAATTGGGCATCAGCCGTAAATGTCTGTGGGAACGCCGTCAGCGCCTGGGCATTCCACGGCGCAAAACCGGCGCGGCACTGGAAGGTTGACCGGTGCGCGGTAACAAGGAATGTGTGCGCCGGGTCGCCACACTTTGTTACCGCTTCAACATCGCGTAACAAAGCCGGGTTTAACGGTAACGGAATCCCGGCTTTTTTGTGCCTGTTCTGACACAGTGAATTGCGCTAAGTGCTTGTTTTACAAGGATTCACGAAAACTGGCACGGCATCTGCTATATGTTTGGTACAACAACAATAACAAGCAACGCCAAAGACAATAAAAATAAGACGTAACGACTCCAGCACAACAAAAACAAAATCGCGGGAGGCGCAGCTAACTGATTCTTTTGGAGAGGAATGGCTTTTGGGGTTCGCCCCGCGACCAGGCTGAGAATAACAAGACTGCTATCAGGCAGAGCCCGAACTGGTTGGATCGAATGATCATGGCTACATCAGCATCCAAAGCAATCCGTTTGCTATTAACCTCCACATTGGAGGTTTTTCCTGAAGCCACTAGGCCGACGGAACGGGTCAACAAACAAAAACAACAAGCCCGACATAATAATAAAAACAAAGCACGCACCTACTTGGGGGGGAGCCTCGGCTCCCCCAGTAGCTTTCGCTACCACCCTCTCGCTTCCCTCCTTCTCTATAGCGCTTTACGCCCAACTTCGCGGCGTCCTACACCATTCCCCGACACAATGCTAGAATCCGCAGCCTTCATGCGGTCATTTCCTTTTCTGGCCGATCATCCCGTCAAACAGTGCATCCCATGCTGAAAAAGCTGTTCCAGTCCCTACGCTCCCCATTGCGCCGCGCCAAGCAGCACCCGCGCAGCACCCCCGAAGTGGTGACCAGTCACCAGCATCCGTTGCGCCGCGCGCACATCAGTCGCTATGCGGTGAGCATCGTTGAGCGACTGCAGAACGCCGGCTACCAGGCATACCTGGTCGGCGGCTGCGTACGCGATCTGCTGCTGGATATCGAACCCAAAGACTTCGACGTCGCCACCAGCGCCACCCCCGAGCAAGTGCGTGCCGAGTTTCGCAATGCCCGGGTGATCGGCCGCCGCTTCAAGCTGGTTCATGTGCACTTCGGTCGCGAAATCATCGAAGTGGCCACCTTCCGCGCCAATCACCCCGTCAGCGAAGAAGAGGAAGACAGCAACCAGTCTTCCCGCCACGAAAGCGGCCGCATCTTGCGCGACAACGTGTATGGCAGCCTGGAAGACGACGCCCAGCGCCGCGACTTCACCATCAACGCCCTGTACTTCGATGTAACCGGCGAGCGCATTCTCGATTACGCCCGTGGCATGCACGACATCCGTAACCGCCAGGTGCGCCTGATCGGCGACCCGGAAAAGCGTTACCTCGAAGACCCGGTGCGCATGCTGCGTGCGGTGCGCTTTGCCGCCAAGCTCGACTTCGACATCGAAAGCCACAGCGCCGAGCCGATTCCGCGATTGGCGAAAATGCTGCGGGACATTCCCTCGGCGCGCCTGTTTGATGAAGTGCTGAAACTGTTCCTCTCCGGTTACGCCGAGCACGTGTTCGAGCTGCTGCTGGAGTACGACCTGTTCGAGCCGCTGTTCCCGGCCAGCGCCGCCGCCCTCAAGGCGAGCCCGGAATACACGTACAACCTGATCAGCCAGGCCTTGATCAACACCGATCAGCGCATTGAAGACGGTAAGCCGGTCACGCCGGCCTTCCTGTTCGCCGCCCTGCTCTGGCCTGCGCTGCCGGCCCGCGTGATCAAGCTGCAAGACCGTGGCATGCCGCCGATTCCGGCGATGCAGGAAGCGGCTCACGAACTGATCGCCGAGCAATGCCAACGCATCGCCGTGCCCAAGCGTTTCACCATTCCGATTCGCGAAATCTGGGACATGCAAGAACGTCTGCCACGGCGCAGCGGCAAGCGTGCCGACCTGCTGCTGGAAAACCCACGTTTCCGCGCCGGCTACGACTTCCTGCTGCTGCGCGAAAGCGCCGGCGAGAAAACCAATGGCCTGGGCGACTGGTGGACCGATTACCAGGACTGCACCGACAGCGAACGCCGCCAGATGATTCGCGACCTCGCCGCCACCGGTGAAGACACCAGCACCGCACCGCGCAAACGTCGTCGCAGCGGTAGCAGCCGCAAACGCGGCGCCGCCCCGAGCCCGGCACAAGACTGATGGAGCGGGTGTATATCGGCCTCGGTAGCAACCTGGCCGAACCGCTGGACCAATTGCGCGGCGCCCTGGCGGCGCTGGCGCAGTTGCCCGATACCCAGTTGGTGAACTGCTCTTCCTTCTATAGCAGCGACCCGCTCGGCCCCGCCGACCAGCCCCGTTACGTCAACGCCGTGGCAGCGCTGGACACAGCCCTCGATCCCTTGTCGTTACTGGATGCCTTGCAAGCCATCGAACTTGACCAGGGGCGCGAACGCAAAGCCGAACGCTGGGGACCGCGGACCCTTGATCTGGACATTCTCGTCTTCGGCCAACTCGTGCTCGATGAGCCCCGCTTGCAGGTGCCGCATTACCACATGCACGCCCGGCCGTTCGTCCTCTACCCGCTCGCCGAACTGGCGCCGGAGCTGATCCTGGCCGACGGTCGTCGCCTGTGCGACCTGCTGCTGGCCTGTCCCTTCGAAGGACTGGAAAAACTGCCTGCCCCGCTGTAACCACCGCCGTTGCTGGGCTCAGGTAGTAAAACTACAAGCGTGGCATTGGCGGTAACGCCAGTAACAAGTCGGTAACACCTGCAATTGACTTCGCCCTTTCGCATCACGACTATAGGCGTCCCGTTGCCCCGCGCCGGTGCGCGCGAGGCGCTAAGAGGACCAATATGATGCCTGACGTTACCTTGAGCACCCTGCAAGAGCTGAATCAAAAAGGCGAAAAAATCGTCATGCTCACTGCCTACGATGCCACCTTCGCTTCCGTTGCCGCGAAGGCCGGCGTCGAGGTGTTGCTGGTGGGTGACTCCCTTGGCATGGTCGTGCAAGGCCATGACAGCACCCTGCCGGTCAGCGTGGCGGATATGGCTTACCACACCGCCTGCGTAAAGCGCGGCAACAGCGGTGCGCTCATCGTTAGCGACCTGCCTTTCATGGCCTACGCCACGCTCGAACAAGCCCTGACCAACAGCGGCGCGCTGATGCAAGCCGGTGCCCATATGGTCAAGCTCGAAGGCGGCGGCTTCCTTGCTGAAACCGTGCGCCGCCTGGCTGAGAATGGCGTGCCGGTGTGCATGCACATGGGCCTGACGCCGCAGTCGGTCAACGTGCTCGGCGGTTATAAAGTGCAAGGCCGCAGCGAAGCCCAGGCGCGCCAACTGCGCAGCGACGCCATCGCCCTGGAACAGGCCGGCGCCGCCATGCTGCTGCTGGAATGCGTGCCCAGCGAGCTGGCCGCTGAAATCACCGAAGCGGTGAAAATTCCGGTCATCGGCATTGGTGCCGGTAACGCCACCGACGGCCAGGTGCTGGTGCTGCACGACATGCTCGGCCTGTCGCTCACCGGCCGTACGCCCAAGTTCGTAAAGAACTTTATGCAAGACCAGACCAGCATCGACGGCGCCATTCGCGCGTATGTCGCGGCGGTCAAAGATTCGTCATTCCCTGCCGCTGAACACGGATTCTCTGCATGAACACGGTTACCACCGTCCGCGAACTACGCGCCGCTGTTGCTCAAGCGCGTGCCGAGGGCAAAGACGTCGGCCTGGTGCCGACCATGGGCAATCTGCACGACGGCCACGCCAAGCTGGTGGAAAAAGCCGCCCAGCGCGTCGACTTCGTCGTTGCCAGCATCTTCGTCAACCCGCTGCAGTTCGGCCCCAAGGAAGACCTGGAAAACTACCCACGCACCCTGGCCGCCGACAAAGAGCGCCTGATTGAAGCCGGCTGCCAACTGCTGTTCGCGCCAAGCGTTGAAGAGATGTACCCCGACGGCATGGCCGCGCAGACCATCGTGCATGTGTCCGGCGTTTCCGAAGGCTTATGTGGCGGCAGCCGTCCCGGGCATTTCGACGGTGTGTCGACCGTGGTTACCAAACTGTTCCAGATGGTGCAGCCAGACATCGCCATTTTCGGCCAGAAGGATTACCAGCAACTGGCCGTGATCCGCACCCTGGTTCGCGACCTGAACATGCCCATCCAGATTATCGGCGAGCCCACCGTGCGCGCCGAAGACGGCCTGGCGCTGTCCTCGCGTAACGGTTATCTGGACGACACCCAGCGTGCCGCCGTGCCGGCGATTTACCAGTGCCTGCAGCAAATGGCCACCGCCATCAAAGCCGGCGCCCGCGATTTCGCCCCGCTGATCGAGCAAGGCCAGAAACAGCTGGAAGCTGCCGGTTTCCGTATGGATTACCTGGAAGTGCGCCGCTCCGACAACCTGCGCCCGGCCACCAAAGACGACCGTCACCTGGCCATTCTGGTTGCCGTATTCGTCGGCACCACGCGCCTGATCGACAACGTCGTGTTCGAGTTGCCCGAAAGCGCCTGATCAACCCCTACTGCTTATTAACCGCGGCGCCCTTCCAACAACAAAAGGCGCCGTTGCTTAGCCTGCCGAGGCTCTTTAAAGGAAGCACGCCATGCACGCCATCATGCTCAAGGCCAAACTGCACCGCGCCGAAGTGACCCACGCGGTGCTCGATTACGAAGGCTCATGCGCCATCGACGGCGAATGGCTGGACCTGGCCGGCATTCGCGAGTACGAGCAAATTCAGATCTACAACGTCGACAACGGCGAGCGCTTCACCACCTATGCCATCCGTGGCGAAGAAGGCTCGCGCATCATCTCGGTCAACGGCGCGGCAGCGCACAAAGCTCACGTCGGCCATCGCGTCATCATCTGCGCCTACGCTCACTACAGCGAGGCCGAGCTGGTGAATTTCAAACCGCGCATGCTGTATATGGCGCCGGGCAATGAACTCAGTCACACCAGCGATGCCATACCGGTACAAGTTGCGTAAGCACAGGGCTATGATGCGTTCTGTTTTCCGCGCTGGAGCCCGGTTTACGGACGCTGATCGGGGGTTGGCATGAAAACCGCTAAACCCCGTAACGCCCCCTAAGAAAAAGCCCGGAGCCGTCCGGGCTTTTTAATGGTCATAGGTTTCTCACGATTAGTCAGAAAGGAATTTGCAGGCTATGGCGTACTACCAACACCCTCACGACGTTACAACCTTGCCGGCCTGGCAGGCACTGCGCCAGCATCGCGAAGCCATGCAGAATTTCAGCATGCGCGAAGCCTTCAACTCCGATGACAAGCGCTTCGCCGAATTCTCGCTGAGCAGCTGCGGTCTGTTTCTGGATTACTCGAAAAACCTGATCACCACCGAAACCCGCGACCTGCTCGTCGCCCTGGCTGAAGAAGTCGGGCTTAAGGAAGCGATCGAGCAGTTGTTCGACGGCACCCTGGTAAACGCCTCGGAAGGCCGCCCGGCACTGCACACCGCCCTGCGTCGCCCGGTTGGCGAGCGCCTGATGGTCAACGGCGCCAACGTGATGCCCGACGTGCACCGCGTGCTGAACCAGATGACCGAGCTGGTCACCCGCATTCACAACGGCCTGTGGCGTGGTTACACCGAAAAGCCGATCACCGACGTGGTGAACATCGGCATCGGCGGCTCGTTCCTCGGCCCGCAACTGGTGTCCGAAGCGCTGTTGCCGTACGCCCAGCAAGGCGTGCGCTGCCACTACCTGGCCAACATCGACGGCAGTGAATTCCACGAGCTGTCCGATGGCCTGAAGGCCGAGACCACGCTGTTTATCGTCTCGTCGAAATCGTTTAACACCCTCGAAACCCTGAAAAACGCCCAGGCCGCGCGCAGTTGGTACCTGGCGCAAGGCGGTTCCGAGGGCGATCTGTACAAACACTTCATCGCCGTATCGAGCAACCGCGAGGCAGCGGTGGCGTTCGGTATTCGCGAAGAGAACATTTTCCCGATGTGGGACTGGGTCGGCGGGCGCTACTCGCTGTGGTCGGCCATCGGCTTGCCGATCGCCCTGGCCATCGGCATGTCGAACTTCAAGGAACTGCTCTCCGGTGCCTACAGCATGGACCAGCATTTCCAGACCGCGCCGTTCGAAAGCAACATGCCGGTGCTGTTGGCCCTGCTGGGCGTGTGGTACGGCAACTTCTGGAACGCGCAGAGCCACGCGATCCTTCCGTACGACCACTACCTGCGCAACATCACCAAGCACTTGCAGCAGCTGGACATGGAATCCAACGGCAAAAGCGTGCGCCAGGACGGCAGCGCCGCTACCTGCGACACAGGCCCGGTGATCTGGGGTGGCGTTGGCTGTAACGGTCAGCACGCCTACCACCAGTTGCTGCACCAAGGCACCCAACTGATTCCGGCCGACTTTATCGTGCCGGTGGTCAGCTACAACCCAGTGGCCGACCACCACCAATGGCTGTACGCCAACTGCCTGTCGCAGAGCCAGGCGTTGATGCTGGGTAAAACCCGCGACGAAGCCGAAGTTGAACTGCGCAGCAAAGGCTTGCCGGAAGAAGAAGTGCAGCGCCTGGCGCCGCACAAAGTCATTCCCGGCAACCGCCCGAGCAACACGCTGGCCATGGAACGCATCAGCCCTCGCCGCCTCGGCGGTCTGGTGGCGCTGTATGAACACAAAGTGTTCGTGCAGAGCGTGGTCTGGGGCATCAACGCCTTCGACCAGTGGGGCGTGGAGTTGGGCAAGGAATTGGGCAAAGGCGTGTATCAGCGTCTTACCGGCGGTAATGAACAGCCGGCTGAAGATGCGTCTACCCAAGGTTTGATCGATTACTTCCGCGGCCGTCACCGCGGGTGATGGGTTAGCGAGAACACTAAGCCGGCCTGCTTACACAGGCCGGCTTTTTTGTGCCTTTTCATAACGCAGTGCTACCTGCGCCGTAGGTTGGGTTGAGCGTAGCGAAGCCCAACATGGGCCGATACGCGCCGGCCTTTGGCCGGCCTGTTGGGCTTCGCTGCGCTCAACCCAACCTACGGCCCTCCCGCTTTTGGAGGGGTTGTACCTTTCATCGTCGCAAGTGCACCCTTACGGTCTATCTTTAGCTTCACGCTTTCCTACATCCTGCGGTCAAAACTAGCGGTCAACAAAAACAAGGACTCCGCCATGTTCAAGATCTCCGACCACCCGGTTGCCGATGCCGTGCGTGAGCGCGCACTGATCGACAATGAGGGCTACCAGCGCCTGTACAAACAATCCGTCGAGCAGCCAGAGCAGTTCTGGGGCGAACAGGCCAAAGCATTCCTCGACTGGTTCCAGCCATGGCGCAGCGTGTACCACGGCGACATGGCCACCGGCCACGCCAGCTGGTTCAAGGAAGGCAAACTCAACGTCAGCTACAACTGCATCGACCGCCATCTGGAAAAACGCGGCGACCAGGTGGCAATCATCTGGGAAGGCGACAACCCCAGCGAGTCGGCGCATATCACTTACAAAAAACTCCATCACCACGTTTGCCGCCTGGCCAATGTGCTGAAGAGCCGTGGCGTGCAGAAAGGCGACCGGGTGTGCATCTACATGCCCATGGTGCCGGAAGCCACCTACGCCATGCTCGCCTGTGCGCGCATCGGCGCGGTGCATTCGGTGGTGTTCGGCGGCTTCTCGCCTGATGCCCTGCGCGACCGCATTCTGGATGCCGACTGCCGCACCGTGATCACCGCTGACGAAGGCGTGCGCGGCGGTAAATACGTGCCGCTGAAGAAGAACGTGGATAAAGCCCTGGAAAGCTGCCCGGGCGTTTCGACTGTGGTGGTGGTGCAACGCACCGAAGGCGATGTGGAATGGAATGAGGGGCGCGACCTCTGGTACCACGAAGCCGTGCGCGCCGCTGACAGCGAATGCGCGCCAGAGCCGATGGATTCGGAAGACCCGCTGTTCATCCTGTACACCTCGGGCTCCACCGGCAAACCCAAGGGCGTATTGCACACCACCGGCGGCTACCTGCTGATGGCGGCCATGACCCATAAGTACGTGTTCGACTACCACGACGGTGACATTTATTGGTGTACCGCCGATGTCGGCTGGGTCACCGGCCACAGCTACATCGTCTACGGGCCGTTGGCCAACGGCGCCACCACGCTGGTGTTTGAGGGCGTGCCGAATTACCCCGACAGCTCGCGCTTCTGGCAGGTGATCGACAAGCACGAGGTAAACATTTTCTACACCGCGCCAACCGCGCTACGCGCCTTGATGCGCGAAGGCACCGGTCCGGTGGAAAAAACCTCGCGCGCCAGCCTGCGCCTGCTCGGCAGCGTCGGCGAGCCGATCAACCCGGAAGCGTGGGAATGGTATTTCAACGTGGTCGGCGAATGCCGCTGCCCGATTGTTGATACCTGGTGGCAGACCGAAACCGGCGGCATCATGCTCACCCCGCTGCCCGGTGCGACCGTTTTGAAACCGGGCGCGGCGACCAAGCCGTTCTTTGGTGTGCAGCCGGCGCTGCTGGATGAACACGGCAAGGAAATCGACGGCCCCGGCTCAGGCGTATTGGTGATCAAGGCCAGTTGGCCGAGCCAGATTCGCAGCGTGTATGGCGATCACCAGCGCATGATCGACACCTACTTCAAGCCCTACCCCGGCTACTACTTCGCCGGCGACGGTGCGCGCCGCGATGCCGACGGCGATTACTGGATTACCGGGCGTATTGACGACGTGATCAACGTTTCCGGCCACCGCATCGGCACCGCCGAAGTGGAAAGCGCGCTGGTACTGCACGACGCCGTGGCCGAAGCGGCGGTGGTCGGTTATCCCCACGACGTCAAAGGCCAGGGCATCTACGCGTTTGTCACGCTGATGCAGGGCATTGAGGTCAGTGACGAGCTGCAGAAAGAACTGCTGACCCTGGTTGGCAAGGAAATCGGCAGCTTCGCCAAACCGGAACTGCTGCAGTGGGCACCGGGCTTGCCGAAAACCCGTTCGGGAAAAATCATGCGCCGCATCCTGCGCAAGATCGCCTGCAATGAACTCGACAGCCTGGGCGACACCTCAACGCTGGCCGACCCGTCGGTAGTCGACAGCCTTATCGACAACCGCCTCAACCGTTAGCCCGCTGTCCCCGGCATCGCGACCGCGGTGCCGGGTTTGTTTATGAAGTGAGTCATGGAATTCATTCGCCAGCGCATCGAGCGACAAATCTTCAGCCTTACGGGCCTTGCGCTCGGCCAGATCGACTTTGAACAACCGCCCGGCGACCCCGGCCTGTTTGGCCCGGACGCCGTGTGTTGGCGCGTGCACAGCGATTTCACCAGCATGATGGTCGGCGGCATCAGCGCCTTGCTGCTGCAAGCGCTGCATCCATTGGCGCTGGCCGGCGTGTGGGATCACTCCAACTTTCGTCAGGACCTGATCGGCCGTCTGCGCCGCACCGGGCAGTTTATTTCCGGCACCACCTATGGCTCGACCCGCGATGCCAACTGGCTGATCGACAAGGTGCGCACCATTCACCTGCAAGTGACCGGCACCGCCGCCGATGGCCGCCCCTATGCGGCGAGCGATCCGGCGTTACTGACCTGGGTGCACGTGGCGGAAGTGAGCAGCTTTCTGGCCGCCCATTTGCGCTACTTCAACCCGGACTTGCCCGTGAGCGAGCAAGACCGCTATTACGCCGAAGTCGCCTCCATTGCCGAGCGCCTGGGCGCTACAAACGTGCCGCGTACCTGCCAGGAAATAGCCGATTACCTGGAACAGATCCGCCCGCAATTACGCTGTGACGAACGCAGCCTGGAAATCATGCGCGTGCTGTTCAACGCGCCGGCGCCGAGTCAGATCGCCAAGCCGTTTGGCGCGTTGATGATGCGTGCAGGCATCGACCTGCTGCCGCGCTGGGCCGCCGATATGCTCGGCCTGAAGTTGTCGGAGCGCCAACGCCTGCTGATTCGCAGCGGCGTCAAACGCAGTGCGCCGGTGCTGCGCTGGGCCGTACGCGGCAGCGCCTTTCAACGCTCCCGGCGACGAATGGGCTTGCCACCTCTGCCCTGACCCACCGGTCAGCCAAGCCGGTGGCCGCCCCGTTGCCGCCTATGCCACCATAACCGCCCGCCGCGGCCTGCCCGCGCCCTGCTCAGATGAGGATTCGCGCCATGCAAGACGTCGTAATCGTAGCCGCCACCCGCACCGCAGTCGGCAGTTTCCAAGGCTCGCTGGCGAACATTCCCGCCGTTGACCTGGGCGCTGCGGTAATCCGAGCGCTGCTGGAAAAAACCGGCCTGGATGGCGCCGAAGTGGACGAAGTGATCCTCGGCCAGGTGCTCACCGCAGGCGCCGGGCAAAACCCCGCGCGCCAGGCCGCCATCAAGGCCGGCCTGCCAGTCGCCGTGCCGGCGCTGACCCTGAACAAAGTCTGCGGCTCTGGCCTTAAAGCCCTGCACCTCGGCGCCCAGGCGATTCGCTGTGGCGATGCCGACGTGATCATCGCCGGCGGTCAGGAAAACATGAGCCTGGCCCCGTACGTAATGCCGGGCGCCCGCACCGGTTTGCGCATGGGCCACGCGCAGGTGAAAGACAGCATGATCACCGACGGCCTGTGGGACGCCTTCAACGACTACCACATGGGCATCACCGCCGAGAATCTCGTGGAGAAATACGAGATCACTCGCAAAGCCCAAGACGCCTTCGCTGCCGGCTCGCAACAGAAAGCCGTGGCCGCTATTGAAGGCGGGCGTTTCAGCGACGAGATCACGCCCATCCTCATTCCCCAGCGCAAAGGCGATCCGGTTGCTTTCGCCACCGACGAACAACCTCGCGCCGGCACCACCGCCGAAGCGCTGGGCAAACTCAAACCGGCCTTCAAAAAAGACGGCACCGTCACCGCCGGCAATGCCTCCAGCCTTAATGACGGCGCGGCCGCGGTAATCCTGATGAGCGCCGACAAAGCCAAAGCACTCGGCCTGCCGGTGCTGGCGAAAATTGCCGCCTACGCCAACGCGGGTGTCGACCCGGCCATCATGGGCATCGCCCCGGTTTCAGCCACCAAACGCTGCCTGGAAAAGGCCGGCTGGACGCTCGACCAACTCGACCTGATCGAAGCCAACGAAGCCTTCGCCGCGCAGGCGTTGTCGGTGGGCAAGGAACTGGGGTGGGACGCGAGCAAAGTCAACGTCAACGGCGGCGCCATCGCCATCGGCCATCCCATCGGCGCATCAGGCTGCCGCGTATTGGTGACCCTGCTGCACGAAATGATCAAGCGTGACGCCAAGAAAGGGCTGGCCACGTTGTGCATTGGTGGTGGGCAGGGCGTGGCGTTGGCGCTGGAACGCGAATAACCCAACGGCGGATATCTGCGCACCTGGGCCCCCGCCTTCGCGGGGGAGACGATTAATCGGACACAAACTCCCGTCATTCCCGCGCAGGCGGGAATCCAGGTGCGCAGATATCTGACCATGACTTTCTTGGTAAACTGCGCGCCCTTAATTTCCCGAGCCGCGGCGCATGTCTTCTCTCGATCAGGCGCTGCGCGCCGCTCTCGTCAATCGCCATGCCCTGCTCGCTGAGCTGCACACTCAGGGCACCGACTGCTACCGACTGTTCCACGGCAGCCAGGAAGGCGCGTCCGGCCTGACCATCGACCGTTACGGTCCGCAATTGCTGGTGCAGAGCTTCCACAGCCCGCTGGGCCGCGACGCCCTGCTGGCCGCCCACGCGCTGATCAACCGCGAACTCAACCTCGACCTGCTGCTGGTCTACAACGACCGCTCCGGCAGCAACTCGCGCATCGACCGCAGCGACGCCGTGTACCCAGCCGAACCCGCTGCGCTGGAAGATTGCGTGGGTCACGAATGGGGCCTGAACTACCGCGTACGCGGCCGCCACGCCGGGCAAGACCCGCTGCTGTTTCTCGACCTGCGCACGGCGCGCGGCTGGGTCAAAGACCACAGTGCCGGCAAAAGCGTGCTCAATCTGTTCGCCTATACCTGCGGCGTCGGCCTCAGCGCGGCGGCAGGCGGGGCGAGCGAGGTGTGCAATCTGGACTTCGCCGAAGGCAACCTGGCGGTCGGCAAGGAAAACGGTGCGCTCAACCCGACGCTGGCACCGATGCAGTTCATTCAGTCCGACTACTTCCCCGCTATCCGCCAGCTCGCCGGCCTGCCGATCAGCCAACGGCGCGGGCAGAAACTGCCGAGCTACCCGCGGCTCGAACAACGCCAGTACGACCTGGTGCTTCTCGACCCACCGGCCTGGGCGAAAAGCGCGTTTGGCACCGTCGATTTGCTGCGCGATTACCAGAGTCTGCTGAAACCGGCGATTCTCGCCACAGCCGAAGACGGCGTACTGATCTGCTGTAACAACCTGGCAAAGGTTGCCCTGGAAGATTGGCGTGAGCAGGTGCTGCGTTGCGCCGAGAAAGCCGGTCGGCCGGTGCGCGAGTGGCAGGTGATGCCGCCGGCTGCGGACTTCCCTTCAAGCGATGGCAAGCCGCCGTTGAAGACGCTGATTTTGCAGTTCTGATTCGCGTGACGTTGGGCTTCGCTTTGCTCAACCCAACCTACAAACGAAACATGCCGCACGTGCCGAACCTCAAGCGCGTGCCATACTCCAAGCCACTTCTCGCCAGGAAAGTTGAAGCGTCGCCATGCCCAAAGGATTGAAACGCGCCGTTGGCGCCCTGCTGATTGCCCTCGGTTTATATAGCCTGCTGGGCTTTCTGATCTTGCCGGGCATTGCCCTGCGCATCGCCAACCAGCAATTGGCAGCCATGGCCACGGTGCCGGCCAAACTGGAGCGTCTGGAGCTCAACCCATTCAGCCTGGAGGTGAGCGCCTGGGGCCTGCATATCGGCGAGCCGGCGGCGGACCAGATCGGTTTTCAACGCCTGTACGCCAACCTTCAACTGGACAGCCTGTGGACCGGCGCCCTGCACCTGGCCGACGTCGAGCTGGAAAAATCCCAGACTGCTGTAGAGTTTCGCAAAGACGGCACGCTGAATCTGAGCCAGTTATTCAAGCTTCCCCCCAGCCCTGAGCCGGAAGTCAAAGACCCGGACGCCAAGCCATTTCCCTTGCGTCTGGACCGTCTGCAGTTGATTGAAGGCGCGCTGCAGTTCGCTGACTTGCGCCCCAGCGAGCCGGTGCAGTTTGTGTACGACTCGCTGAACCTTGAGCTCAAGCACTTGAGCACATTGCCCGAAGACAACGCCGACATGACGCTGGTCGCCAAAGGCCCCTATGGCGGGCAGGTGGACTGGAGCGGCAAGGTCAGCCTGTCGCCCATCACCTCCAGCGGTCAGCTGAAAATCACCGACGGCAACATGCAGGCCTTCTGGCCCTACGTGCGCGACGCGGTGCCGTTGGTGCTGGAAAAAGGCACCCTGAGCCTGACCACCGATTACACCCTGGATTTGAGCCAGGGCACGAAAATGCTGCTCACCAACGCCACTGTCACGGTGGCGCCGTTCGCTATCAAGGCCACCGATAATCGCCCACTGGTGAACCTGGAGCGTCTTGAGGTAAGCGAGACATCCGTGGACCTGGCCAAACAGCTGGTCACCATCGGCAAGATTCGCAGCCAGAAACTGGAAACCTGGGCCACACGGGAAAAGGACGGCGAGCTGGACTGGCAGAAGCTGTTTGCCAGCAAACCGGCGAGCAAAAAAGTCGAGCCCGCACCGACCGCCGCCGTTGAACAACCCGAAGGCACCGAAGCGCCCGCACCGACGCCGCCGACTGACCCGAACGTAGTGGCCGCCAAGCAGGTGCCGCCTTCCAGCGAACCCGCGAAGCCGTGGCAGGTCTTGCTGCAAGACACGCAACTGCGCGGTTATCAGATTCACTTGGCCGACCGTGTACCAAAAGACCCGGTAGCGCTGGACATCGGCCCACTGAACCTCGATCTGCTGAAATTCGACAGCCTCAACGGCTCGCCTTTCACCCTCAAGCTCGACACGGGCGTGGGCAAGCAGGGCAAGATCACCGCCGCCGGGCAGGTCAATCTGAACCCGGTCAATGCGCAGCTGAAAGTCACCACCCAGGACATCGACCTGCGCGTGGCCCAGGCCTACCTCGACCCGTTTGTGCGCCTCGAATTGCGCAGCGGCTTGCTCGGCAGCGACCTGGCGGTAGACCTTAAAAGCACCGAACCGCTGGCGTTCAGCATCACTGGCCGCGCGCAAGTGAATCAGCTGCACACGCTCGATACCCTGAAAAGCCGCGATTTCGTTAAGTGGAAAGAGCTCACGCTCGACGGCCTCAACTACAAACACGGGGACGCGCTTTCCATCGAGAAGGTCAGCCTGGCACAGCCTTATGCGCGGTTCATGATCAACGAAGACCGCAGCACCAACGTCAGCGATCTGGTGATCAAGCAACCCGACGAGCCCAAGGCCAACGCTCGCAAGCAACCCGAGCCCGCCGGCAAGCCGCTGGGCATTCATATCGGCGGCATCGCCATCGACAACGGCTCGGCCAACTTCGCCGACTTCAGCCTGACGCCGAATTTCGGTACAGCCATTCAACAGCTCAACGGCCAGATCGGCACCCTCGACAACCGCACCTCGCAAGCGGCCAACGTCGACATCAAGGGCAAGGTCGATCGCTACGCGCCGGTGAGCATCGTCGGCAGCCTTAACCCGTTCGAGCCGCTGGATGCACTGGACCTGACCACCAGCTTCAAGCACGTCGAACTGACCACGCTGACGCCCTACTCCGGCAAGTTCGCTGGCTATCGCATCCGCAAAGGGCGGATCAATCTGGACCTGCATTACCGCATCGAAAAAGGCCAATTGACCGCTGAAAACAAGCTGGTGGTGGAGAAACTGCAACTGGGCGAGAAAGTCGACAGCCCCGACGCCGTGGACCTGCCCATTCGCTTGGCGGTGGCCCTGCTCAAAGACACCAGCGGCAAGATTCAGCTCGAATTGCCGGTGTCCGGCGATCTGAATAACCCGCAGTTCAGCGTGATGCCGATTGTCTGGCAGACCCTGCGCAACCTCGTGCTGCGGGCGGCATCGGCGCCGTTCAAATTTATCGCCGGGCTGGTAACCGGCGGCTCGAATGTAGACATCAGCACCGTGCAGTTTGCCGCTGGCAGCGCCAACCTCGATGGCAGCGCCGAGAGCGGTTTGAATACCCTGTCTGCCGCGCTGAAAGAGCGGCCGCTGCTGCGCCTGGAAGTGGAAGGGCTGAGCGCCGCCAAAGCAGACGGCCCGCTGCTGGCGGAACAGCGCCTGCACCGCGAGTACCAGTACATCTACTACAAAATGCTGCAACGCCGTGGCGACAAAGTGCCGGCCAAGGCTGGTTTGCTTGAAGTGCCGGAAGATGAACAGGCGCCCATGCTCGAAGGCATCTACCGCACGCGCCTGAAAAAGCAGCCACCGGCGGAGTGGGCACAACTGGATGATGAAGAGCGCACTGCCAAACTGCGCGCCGACCTCATTGCCCACTGGAGCAACAATGAAGTGCTGCTGCGCAAACTGGCGCAGGCCCGCGCGGCGGCCATCAAGCATTATCTGGTGAGCAAGGGTGGCCTGGCGGACGAGCGCATCTATATGGTCGATGTCAGCCTGGGCGAGCCTGAAAGCAATGGCCGTGTAGCCTCGCCGCTGAGCCTCGACAGCGAGTGACGACAGGCGCCGCAAGCCTTTGGGAAAAGGATTGCGGCGTCTTTCCGCGGTGTGACAGGGGCGATACACGGGTGTAGCCTATTCCCTACATCGCCATCGGACATCCTCCGTGAAAAGCCCCGCCATACAGGCTATCGGCCTGCTCGCCCTCCTCGTTTGCAACCACGCGCTTGCCTCAGCCACCTTGCGTTGCGAGAGCGGCTTGATCAGCGTCGACGATCGCTCTGGTGAAGTGGAAAGCAAATGTGGCCAGCCGCTTACCCGAAACGTGGTGGCCAATAAAGTGATTTACGGCTACTACGGCGAACGCAGTGAAGTGCTGGTGGAAGAATGGGCGTACGGCCCGCGCAACGGCATGTATTACTACCTGCGCTTCGAAGGCAATCGGCTGGTAAACATCGACTCCAAACGGGGCGGCTAAGCGCCTCCCTAACGCCAACAGGACAGGAAGCCCTGCCATGAAAAAACTGTTTTTACTCTGTCTGCCGTTACTGGCTATCGCGAGCCAGAGCGAAGCCTCCCTGCGGTGTGCCAAAGGCATCGCCAGCGAAGGCGACCGTGCCATTGAAGTGCAGACAAAATGCGGCGAACCCGTCAGCAGCAATATCATCGGCTACGAAAAAACCCGCTCCGGCGCCAGAAGCACCGAAGTAGAAGTCCAGGAATGGGTGTACGGCCCGAGAGAAGGCGGAATGATGTACTTCCTGCGCTTCGAGGGCGGGCGACTGGTGCGGATCGACAGCAAACGCGGCTAAACCGCATCGGGCTTACGGGCGTCGGCCATACGGCGTTGAAAGTCTTTTTTTAATGCTCACGTACTGCAGTACGCTGCGCTTAAAAAAAGGCTTTCGCCTTGTCTGGCTCTAGCCCGAAAGCCCGAGATCAACTATCAAGTCATCGGAAGACGCCGTGCTGATCATCCCTGCTGAACACCCGCTGGACTGGAAAAAACCGCCTGTCATTACCCTGCTTTTAATCGTGCTCAACGTGCTGATTTACTTCGGCTACCAGGGCGGCGACAGCGCGCGGCAAGAGGTGGCGGTAAAAGCGTATCTGGAAGCCGGTTTACTCAGCCGTGAAAAAGCCCTCTTTATCGAGTCGTTCAGCACCCGTAACGAGCTCGATGACACCCAGCGCAAATGGCTGACCTCTGCGCCCCGCGTGCAACTGGCGCAAATCATCCTCGGCGATCTCGAATTCGAAAACACCCTGCATTACACCCCGGCGTATCAGGACGACCCCAAGTGGCAAGCGGACCGCGCCAAGGCCGAGGCGGTGCGCAACACCATCAGCAACTATCGCTTCGGCTTTATTCCGGCGAAGTTCACCGTGCAAGGCTTGTTTGGCGCCATGTTCCTGCACGCCGACTTCGGCCACCTGGCCGGCAATATGCTGTTCCTGTTTATCTTCGGCTTCGCCCTGGAGCGCGCCCTGAACCCGGGCGTGTACGTGGGCTTGTATCTGGTTAGCGGGTTGGCCTCGCATCTGCTGTGGTGGGTAATGGACCCGGTGTGGGCCACGGGTATGGGCGCGTCCGGCGCAATTGCCGGGCTGATGGGCATGTATCTGGGGGTTTACGGGCTGCGGCGGATCAACTTCTTCTACTGGCTGGGGCCCATGTTCGGCTACTTCCGCGCGCCGGCCCTGTGGATTCTGCCGATCTGGATGGGCAAAGAACTGTATGGCCTGCTGCTGGCCGACGACCACGTCAACTACTACGCCCACTTGGGCGGCATGGGGGCGGGCTTTCTTGCAGTGTGGTTACCGCGCCAGGTGGGTCGGCTGAACGTCGATGAGGCGTACCTCAATAAAGAAGATCCGGACGCACCGTTCAAACGTGAAGTGGCTGCACTGGATAACCTGATCGGCCAGTTCAACCTCGAACAGGCGGCGACACGCGGCCTGGACTTGCTTGCCCGTTACCCGGCCCGCCTGCTGCTGCTTGAGCGTCTGTACCCGGTGGCAAAGAGTCGCGAAGACAAAGTGCTGCTCAGCGCCGTGCTCAAACAGTTTTTCGCCCTGCCCCAGGCCACGGCGAACCTGCCGCAACTGCAACGCCTTGCCGACGACAGCGGGCAATTCGCCCTGCTGCACCACCCCGCCGTGCAGCTGCACTTGCTGCAACGCCTGCTCCATGCCCGCGACGGCGCGCGCGCGCTGTCAGCCTGGCGAAAACTCATCCAGACCCGCAACCGCCCGCCGCAACTGCCCGCGCTGACCCTGCAACTGGCCAAACAGCTCGGCCAGCAAGACGACCGAAGAAGCGTGGCCGAACTGCACGAATTCCTGCGCGCCGTTTATCCCGATGCCGAGCAAACGCAGCAACTGGGCGTATACCAGCAGCACATCGCCCGCTAGCGCCGCTTTTGTGTAGGCGCCAGCTTGCTGGCGACCCTGCGAACCTCGGTCGCGATCATCGTTTGCAGGGGTTCGCGAGCAAGCTTGCTCCTACAGATACCTATGAGCGGCCGTAGGATGGGTTGAGCGAAGCGAAGCCCATCGATTCGCGTAACGATGGGCTTCGCTTCGCTCAACCCATCCTACGTGCTGGCATTGCGAAGGTGGCCGTTACTCGCTCGAGGGTTTCGGGGCTAAGGTCGGGCAAGGCGCCCGCAGCTTTTGAGCGCAGCGTACTGAAGTACGTGAGCATCAAAAGCGAGGAGCAACGCCGCCCGGCCGACGACCCGGAAGCCGTCCGGTTGTGCGCAGACATAAAAAAACCCCGGACACGTCCGGGGTTTTTAATGTGTGCTCACAACTTACTAGAGAAGTCGCGTAGCTCGTCCTGAGCTTTTTCTTTGCTCCACCCATAGCGCTCCTGAAGTTTCCCTGCCAGGTATTCGCTATGCCCTTCGGCGACATCCAGGTCGTCGTCCGTCAGGTCGCCCCAACGTTCCTTAATCTTGCCGTTGAGCTGCTTCCACTTGCCTTTGATCACGTCGGAATTCATGAGAAGTCCTCCTTTGATGGGGCGAACCAGGCGCCAGAATGACGCCTGGGGAATTGCTGTCTGGCGATCAACTGAGTCGTTCAGTTGAGGGAATTAATCAGCCGATTTCAGGCCGTCGGCAGATACTGCCTTCACGCCTTTGATGCCTTTGGCTTTGGCAACGGCTAGGTCACGCTCGGCTTCGCTCTTAACAACGCCGGACAGGGCAACCACGCCTTTGTTGGTTTCAACTTTGATGTCCAGTGCGCTGAGTGCGCTGTCGGCCACGAAAGTGGATTTAACTTTGCTGGTGATCCAGGTATCGGTTACCGCTTCTTCAGCGTTATCCACGGTGTCGCTGGCGGCCATCATCAGCGGCGCAGTCGAAGTGTGGGTGGTGTCGGCGAACGCCAGAGGCGTCATGCTCAGGCTCAGTGCGCCGGCAGTGGCAGCTGCAATAACCAATTTATTGAATGGCTTGTTCATAACGTCTCACTCCTGTTCATTTGAAAATTCCGCCGCCTGTCCTGGCTGCGGTTTCACAATACATATCGCAAGCGCTGTGCCAGTTTTCAAAAGACTCTTTATTCCTTTAAATTCAACCACTTAGCAAACATGCAAAACGGAGCGGATCGTGCAGATTGCAAGTTAGCCGCTTCGCTTACTTGCAAACTGCATGAACTGTCAGCCTTTGGCGGCCATTCGTTCGAGGACAACCTGCAAATTGTCCACTTCGGCCATCAAGGGGGATTGGGGATAGCGGCCGCGCACGAAAGCCAACAACTTTTGCGCCGGTTCCACTTGGCCCAGGCCCTCAGCAAAACCGCGTGCCGCCAGCAGATAGGCACGGGCAATGTGCGGATAGTCGGGGAAGCGCTGATGCAGGTTGCGCAGCAGGCTCAAGCCTTCGCGAGTGCGGTGGCGATCGAGCAAGGCGCTGGCGATGCGTTCGCAGACCAAGGGGTCGTCGGGCAGATAGTCCGGCTGAATCTTGCGCGCGTTGAGCAAGGCGGTGGATGCCAGCGCCGGGCTGCTTTTCGTCGCCAGCGGCAAGTAATACGCGAGATGGCGCAGGCAGCGCTCGCGGGCGTTGAGGTTGAACAGCAACTGATGGAAACGCTCGTTGAGCTTGAGGTCTTCAGGCGCGCGCTCCAGCGCCACGGTGAGGGTTTCCAGCGCTTGCTGGCTCTGGCCCTCCTTGATACGGATTTCCGCCTCGGCCATGGCACGGCGGCGCAAATACTCTGCCGCCGGAAAGCCGTTATGGCTGTCTTCCTCGGCCATTACATAACCCAGCGCGCCCTGATACTGGAACACCGCGTAGCCCATCATGGCGCACATCACCACGGTGAAATAACTGAACAGAAAGGCCGCTATAGGGAACAGCACCACGCGCGGCAGACCGTGGGAAAGCATCATCGTCACCCAGCTCGGCGACTGCCAGAGAATGAACAGAAACGCGCAGAGAATCAGGTAGCGCCAGCCCATGGCCTTGATGACCTGGCCGACTTCGTCGGGGCTCAGTGCCGCGCCGAGGGTTTTATCCAGCGCCAGGCGGATGATGCTGGCAGGCATAACCAGCAGCAGGGCGATGTTGACGGCCCAGTAAAGCGCCTCGCTCTCAAAGTCGGCCGCGATCCACAGCGCCACGAAGCAGAGAATGAACACCGCCATCTGTTTGAAAAACAAACTGAAGCCCGGGCCGGTAAACGCACTGGCGAGGGTGGGCGCCGCCTTTTGCGCTTCGCTGCTGGCTTCGATGACGCTGTAGAAATACTTGGTGGCGATGCTGAACAGCACCGTCCACAAGATCACTGAGGCCGGCATAAACAGACTCGCCAGAGCGATAAGGGCACTGAACGCCAGCGGGCCGGTTTGCAGCCCGTAAGCGAAAAACTGCGGAATACGTTCCCAGAACGGTTGCGCCGTGTTGGCGGCACCGAGAAATTCCAGGCGACTGGCGCACAACGGGCAGGTCGGGCTTTCTTCCGGAGCGTCGTCATTAAGCGGCGTGCAGCAATCACCGTAATGCCGGGGGCAGGTGCGGCACAGCCAGGTGGCAGGCTGTGTGGGGTGGTAGTGGCAAAGACTCTTTTCCATGGAGGCAGCGTTCCTTGTTGCGTCTCGGCGTTCGGCGTCTCGGCCGCGTGATGTTTTCAGAAAGACGATTTTCGGGGCAAAAAAAGAGGGCCGGTTAGGGCCCTCTCTTCAAACTGCGAACCCGTTCGGGTTAAACGCCAGAAGCTTTCGCCGCCGCTACGTCTTTGATCGACAGTTTGATACGGCCACGGTTGTCGACGTCCAGTACCAGCACTTCAACTTCCTGACCTTCTTTCAAGATGTCGGTCACTTTCTCAACGCGCGCGTCGCTCAGCATCGAGATGTGCACCAGACCGTCTTTGCCCGGAAGGATGTTTACGAATGCGCCGAAGTCGACGATGCGCTCAACCTTACCGACGTAGATCTTGCCGATTTCAGCCTCTGCGGTAATACCCAGAACGCGCTGACGTGCTGCTTCAGCCGCTTCTTTGGTTTCGCCGAAGATTTTGATCGAGCCGTCGTCTTCGATGTCGATCGAGGCTTTGGTTTCTTCGCAGATCGCGCGGATGGTTGCACCACCTTTGCCGATAACGTCGCGAATTTTGTCCTGGTCGATTTTCATCGCGATCATGGTCGGCGCATTGGCCGACAGCTCGCTGCGCGAGGTCGCGATAACCTGGTTCATCTGACCGAGGATGTTCAGGCGAGCTTTCAGGGCTTGGCCCAGGGCGATCTCCATGATTTCTTCGGTGATGCCGTTGATCTTGATGTCCATCTGCAGCGCGGTAACACCTTTGGCGGTACCCGCTACTTTGAAGTCCATGTCGCCCAGGTGGTCTTCGTCACCGAGGATGTCGGTGAGGATGGCGAACTTCTCGCCTTCTTTAACCAGACCCATGGCGATACCGGCAACCGGCGCCTTCATCGGCACACCAGCGTCCATCAGGGCCAGGGAAGCACCGCACACGGAAGCCATGGAGCTGGAACCGTTGGATTCGGTGATTTCCGATACCACGCGGATGGTGTACGGGAACACGTCGGCGGCAGGCAGCATGGCCTGAACCGAACGACGCGCCAGACGGCCGTGACCGATTTCGCGACGGCCAGTAGCGCCCATGCGGCCACACTCGCCCACCGAGTACGGAGGGAAGTTGTAGTGCAGCATGAAGGGGTCTTTGCGCTCGCCTTCGAGGGTGTCGAGCAGCTGAGCGTCACGCGCGGTGCCGAGGGTGGCAACGACCAGCGCCTGGGTTTCGCCACGGGTGAACAGAGCCGAACCGTGGGTGCGATCCAGAACGCCCACTTCGATGGCCAGCGGGCGAACGGTGCGGGTGTCGCGGCCGTCGATACGTGGCTTGCCGTTAACGATGTTTTCGCGAACGGTGCGGTATTCGATTTCGCCGAAGGCGTCTTTCACTTCACCAGCGGTAGGACCGCCTTCAACGGCGAACTTGGCAACAACCTGGTCTTTCAGCTCACCCAGACGGCCATAACGCTCGTGCTTGATGGTGATGGTGTAAGCCTGCGAGATGGCATCGCCGAATTCGCTGCGGATAGCGTCCAGCAGAGCGGTGTTCTTGGCAGCAGGTGCCCAGGCCCAGGTCGGCTTGCCACATTCGGCAGCCAGTTCACCAACGGCTTTGATCACCGATTGGAATTCGTCGTGGGCGAACAGTACGGCGCCCAGCATCTGGTCTTCGGTCAGCTCTTTGGCTTCGGATTCAACCATCAGCACGGCGTCTTTGGTACCGGCTACAACCATGTCCAGGCTCGAAGCCTTGAGTTGCTCGTAAGTCGGGTTCAGCAGGTAGCCGGTGCTTTCGTGGAAGGCAACGCGCGCGGCGCCAATCGGGCCTTCGAACGGGATGCCGGAAATAGCCAGGGCAGCCGAGGTACCGATCATGGCAGCGATGTCCGGATCGGTTTTTTTGCTGGTGGAAACCACGGTGCAGATCACCTGAACTTCGTTCAGGAAACCTTCAGGAAACAGTGGGCGGATCGGACGGTCGATCAGACGAGAAGTCAGGGTCTCTTTTTCCGAAGGACGCGCTTCACGCTTGAAGAAGCCGCCAGGAATCTTGCCGGCAGCGTAGGTTTTTTCTTGGTAGTGAACGGACAGCGGGAAGAAGCCTTTGCCTGGGTCGGCTTGCTTGGCGCCAACCACGGTCACCAATACGCTGACGTCGTCGTCAACGGTGACCAATACTGCGCCGGAGGCCTGACGGGCAATGCGGCCAGTCTCGAGAGTGACGGTCGATTGACCGAACTGAAATTTCTTGATTACCGGGTTCACGGTGTATTTACCTTCTTTTTGCCTTGGGGAAATCGTTTTCTAGCAGAATTCTTGGGCACTAACGGGTTTCGGACCCGCGTACTGTCCAGGGGTAACGCGTACAGCACACACACAAAACACAAGGTGCAGATAAAACTTGAGGCTGGAAGCCTGCCGTTAATCACCGGGCTGCGTGAGCATACCCAATCAATAACGACAAACAACCAACCTCTAGCAGCTTCGCTAAATTAGCGACGCAGGCCCAGACGACCGATCAAGGCGCTGTAGCGGGTAACGTCTTTGCCTTTGAGGTAATCCAGCAGCTTGCGACGCTGGTTTACCATGCGGATCAGACCACGACGGGAGTGGTGATCTTTACCGTTGGCTTTGAAGTGACCTTGCAGCTTGTTGATGTTGGCGGTCAGCAGTGCAACTTGCACTTCCGGCGAACCAGTATCACCAACGGCTTGTTGGTAGTCGGTAACGATTTGAGCTTTTTCTTCAACGCTGAGTGCCATGTGGGCTTCCTCTCAATTGAGAAACTGCATTCCAGTGAAGGCAGTTCCAATAGGCCGAGGACAAATCCTCGTATTAAAAAATGAGATGTGACCGTGCCTATTAACAGCCACCCTCGCCCACCCCGGTCGCCCGGAATGGTTCGGTCATTCTGACCGAATCAAACGACGCGGCGCGATGCGCCCGTCTTCGCTCACTTCGCCAATCCCGATGAAGCGAGCCGTGTGATCGTATACGCGGACCATGCCACTTTGCGGCGAGTCCGGGGCACGTACCGCTTGCCCGTGTAACCAGTAAAACGCGCTGTGCTCGGAGAACTGCACGCGGGCCCAATGCTCGAGGCCGCTGTCGGAGGGCAGCAAAAAGCGGTCAACCGCTTCGTTGCCGCCATCGGCGTGGACCTGTTCCAGCTCATCCAGCGTGACGGTTTGCGCCAACACGAATGGACCGGCCTGGGTACGACGCAACTCTGCGACATGAGCGCCGCATCCCAACGCCTGGCCGATGTCTTCCACCAGGGTCCGGATGTAGGTGCCTTTGCTGCACGCCACGGCTAACCGCGCCTGCTCGCCTTCACAGCCCAGCATTTCCAGGCGCGCAATAGTAACAGAACGCGCTTCACGCTCCACTACCTCGCCCGCACGCGCCAGCTTGTAAAGCGGCTGGCCGTCCCGTTTCAAGGCGGAGTACATCGGCGGTATCTGGCTGATGGGACCGCGAAAACGCGGCAGCACGGCTTCGATGTCATCGCGACCAACGGTCACGTCGCGGCGCTCAATCACCTCGCCCTCGGCATCGGCCGTGGTGGTGGTGACGCCCATCTGCATGACCGTCTCGTAGCCTTTGTCGGCATCGAGCAAGTACTGGGAAAACTTGGTGGCTTCACCAAAGCACAGCGGCAACACACCCGTGGCTAGCGGGTCGAGGCTGCCGGTGTGCCCGGCTTTCTCGGCATTGAGCAACCAGCGCACCTTTTGCAGCGCCGCGTTGGAGCTGAAGCCTTTGGGCTTGTCGAGCAAGATAATGCCGCTGACGTTCCGGCGAATGCGCTTGACCTGAACCAAGCCCTTACTCCTTCTCGGAAGCGGGGGCGTCGTCGACATGCTGACCGTCTTCGGCCACGGCACGCTCGATCAGCGCCGACAGATGCGCGCCGCGCATAACGCTTTCGTCGTAATGGAAATGCAGCTGCGGCACGCTGCGAAGCTTCATGGCGCGAGCCAATTGCATGCGCAGGAAACCAGCGGCGTCGTTCAGGGCTTTGACGTTTTGCGCGATTTCTTCGGCGGTGTCCTGGCCCATCACGGTGATGAAAATCTTCGCGTGACCGACGTCACGGCTTACATCAACGGCGGTAACGGTCACCAGACCGACACGCGGGTCTTTCACTTCACGACGGATCAGTTGCGCCAGTTCGCGCTGCATCTGATCGCCGATGCGTTGGGTACGGCTATATTCTTTGGCCATCTAACTACCTGTTACCTCCCGCCACGGCGCAAAACCCTGACGGTCTGAAAGCGGCAAACGCCCGGCCAGGCGTGAGCCGGACCGGGCGTTGCGTATAACGACTCGAGCTTAAAGGCTGCGAGCCACTTGGATCTTCTCGAACACTTCGATCTTGTCGCCGACCTTGACGTCGTTGTAGCTCTTGACGCCAATACCGCATTCCATGCCGGCACGAACTTCGGACGCGTCATCTTTGAAGCGACGCAGCGATTCCAGCTCGCCTTCGAAGATAACGATGTCTTCACGCAGTACACGGATCGGACGGTTACGGAAGACCGTACCTTCAACCACCATGCAACCGGCGATCGCACCAAACTTCGGCGAACGGAACACGTCACGAACTTCAGCGATACCGAGGATGTTCTCGCGAACATCGCTGCCAAGCATACCGGTGAGGGCTTTCTTGACGTCTTCGATGATGTCGTAGATCACGTTGTAGTAACGCATATCCAGGCTTTCCTGCTCGACGATCTTGCGCGCGCCGGCATCGGCACGCACGTTGAAGCCAAACAGAACAGCGTTGGAGGCGAGTGCCAGGTTGGCATCGGATTCGGTGATACCACCGACACCGCCACCGACTACGCGCACTTGCACTTCGTCGTTACCCAGGCCGTTGAGCGCACCTTGCAGGGCTTCCAACGAACCACGTACATCGGACTTGAGCACGATGTTGAGCGTTTTCTTCTCTTCCTGGCCCATGTTCTCGAAGATGTTTTCCAGCTTGCCAGCGTGGGCACGAGCCAGTTTCACTTCGCGGAACTTGCCTTGGCGGAACAGAGCGACTTCACGAGCTTTCTTCTCGTCAGCCACAACGCTCATTTCGTCGCCAGCGTCCGGCGTGCCGTCGAGGCCGAGGATTTCGACCGGAATCGAAGGACCTGCTTCCTTGATGGACTTGCCGTTCTCGTCGAGCATGGCGCGGACGCGGCCATAGTTCGAACCGACCAGCACCATGTCGCCTTGACGCAAAGTACCGTCCTGAACCAGCACGGTGGCAACCGGGCCACGGCCCTTGTCCAGGCGCGATTCAACCACCACACCACGGCCCGGGGCCGACGGCGTTGCAGTGAGTTCCAGCACTTCGGCTTGCAGCAGAACGGCTTCAAGCAGTTCGTCGACGCCGGTACCCATCTTGGCCGAAACCATTACGAACGGGTTGTCGCCGCCCCACTCTTCCGGGGTGACGTCATGGGCAGCCAGTTCGCTTTTGATGCGTTCCAGGTCTGCGCCAGGCTTGTCGATCTTGTTCACGGCTACAACCAGCGGCACGCCGGCGGCTTTCGCATGCTGAACAGCTTCGATGGTTTGCGGCATTACGCCGTCGTCCGCTGCAACGACCAGAATCACGATGTCGGTAGCCTTGGCACCACGGGCACGCATGGCGGTAAACGCGGCGTGGCCCGGGGTGTCGAGGAAGGTCACCATGCCGCGCTCGGTCTCTACGTGGTAGGCGCCGATGTGCTGGGTGATACCGCCCGCTTCGCCGGCAGCCACTTTGGCGCGACGGATGTAGTCGAGCAGCGAGGTTTTACCGTGGTCAACGTGGCCCATTACGGTAACCACTGGCGCACGGGAAATCGCTTCGCCTTCGAACTTCAGGGACTCGGCCAATTGCTCTTCAAGCGCGTTGTCGCTGACCAGTTTGACCTTGTGGCCAAGCTCTTCGGCGATCAACTGAGCGGTTTCCTGATCGAGCACCTGGTTGATGGTCACCGGGGTGCCCATCTTGAACATGAACTTGATCACTTCAGCCGCTTTAACCGACATCTGTTGCGCCAACTCGCCAACAGTGATGGTTTCGCCGATGGATACATCGCGAACGACCGGACCGGTCGGGCTCTGGAAGCCATGGGCGTTGCGTTTTTTCAGTTTGGCTTTGCCGCGACCGCCACGACGGAAGCTGTCGCTTTCTTCGTCGGTGGTACGTGGAGCAACGCGAGGCGCCGGAACCTTTTCCTTCTCTTTAACCGAAGGACGGTGCGCGGTGTTCTTGCGATCGCCGCCACGACGGTCGTCGTCGTTGCGCGGCTTGTCCGGACGACGCTGTTCGTCTTTCTTGCGCTCTTCAACCGGCGCAACAACAGGCGGCAGCTCGATATCGGCCACTGCTGGCTGAGGTGCTGGAGCGACGGACGTCGCTTCTGCAACTGGCTCGCCGTTGGAGGCATTGGCCTTGCGAGCTTCTTCTTCGGCCTGACGTTTGGCTTCTTCAGCCGCTTTCAGGCGCGCCTCTTCAGCCGCGCGCTCTTCTTGCTCGCGCTTCTGCTCGGCTTCGATCTCTTCGGAACTGCGCTTGACGAAGGTTTTCTTCTTGCGCACTTCAACGCTGATGGTTTTGCTACCTGCAACACGCAGGGTGCTCGTGGTTTTGCGCTGCAAGGTAATCTTGCGCGGCTCTTCCACTTTCTCGCCGTGACTGCTTTTGAGATGCGCCAACAAGGCTTGCTTCTCGCTGTCAGTCACAACCTGATCGGCACCCGTGTGCGGCAAACCCGCTTCGCGCATCTGCAACAACAGACGCTCTACCGGGGTGGCGACCACTTGGGCCAGTTCTTTGACCGTGACTTGCGTCATGCACTTCTCTCCTCAGGCCGCCAACTTACTCGAACCAATGGGCTCGGGCGGCCATGATCAACTTGCCGGCACGCTCTGCGTCGATACCGTCGATGTCGAGCAGGTCGTCAATCGACTGCTCGGCCAGGTCTTCGCGGTTAATCACGCCGCGTACTGCCAGTTCTTGCGCCAACCCTTTGTCCATACCCTCAAGCGAGAGCAGGTCTTCGGCTGGTTGCGCGTCTGCCAGCTTTTCTTCCGTCGCAATGGCCTTGGTCAGCAGGCGATCTTTGGCGCGAGCGCGAAGCTCGGTGACGATTTCCTCGTCGAAGCCATCGATGCTGAGCATCTCTTCCATTGGGACATAGGCGATTTCTTCCAGGCTGGTGAAGCCTTCTTCTACCAACACCTGAGCAATATCTTCGTCGACTTCCAGCTCGTCGATGAAGTTCTGCAGGATGTCGCCAGTTTCAGCTTGCTGCTTGGCCTGAATATCCGCTTCGGTCATTACATTCAGTGTCCAGCCAGTCAACTGACTGGCCAAACGAACGTTCTGACCGCCACGGCCGATTGCTTGTGCCAGATTGTCTTCACCAACGGCGATGTCCATGGCATGGGCATCTTCGTCAACGATGATGGCGGCAACTTCGGCCGGTGACATGGCGTTGATCACGAACTGAGCAGGGTTGTCATCCCACAGCACGATATCGACACGCTCGCCGCCCAACTCACCCGACACCGCTTGTACACGCGAGCCGCGCATACCGATGCAGGCGCCTTGCGGGTCAATACGTTTGTCTTTGGAGCGCACGGCAATTTTGGCTCGCGAACCCGGATCACGGGAGGCGGCCATCACTTCAATAAGCTCTTCAGCGATTTCTGGCACTTCGATGCGGAACAGTTCGATCAGCATTTCCGGCGCGGTGCGCGACAGGATCAGCTGAGGACCACGGTTCTCGGTGCGAATTTCTTTCAACAATGCACGAAGTCGAGCGCCAACGCGGAAGGTTTCGCGGGAGATGATGTCCTCGCGAGCCAGCAGCGCTTCGGCGTTGTTGCCCAGGTCAACGATGACGTTGTCGCGGGTAACTTTCTTCACGGTGCCGGAGATAATTTCGCCCAGACGTTCACGGTAAGCTTCGACCACTTGGGCGCGCTCGGCTTCACGAACTTTCTGCACGATCACTTGCTTGGCGGTTTGCGCCGCAATACGACCGAATTCGATCGACTCGATTTTCTCTTCGATCAGGTCGCCAAGCTGGGCATCCGGTTTAATTTCACGCGCTTCATCAAGCGTCAGCTCGGATGCCAGGTTGAACAGAGATTGATCATCAACCACGGTCCAGCAACGGAACGTTTCGTAGCTACCCGTTACACGGTTGATCTCAACACGAAGTTCAACTTCAACGTCGAAACGTTTTTTCGTTGCAGTGGCCAGCGCCAACTCCAACGCTTCAAAAATCACGCCGGCCGGTACGCCCTTTTCGTTCGATACCGACTCAACAACCAGCAGTACTTCTTTGCTCATCGTACGCCTCGCCTTTCGCAATCCATTGGATCCGCGGGATCCGCGTCTCAGTCAAAACTGGGAACAATATTGGCCTTGTCGATCGAGTCGATCGGCAACAGATATTCATGGTCATCAACCAGCACCACGACGTCCTGTTCCTCTACTCCGCGGAGGAGGCCCTGAAAGTTACGCCGCCCATCGAAAGGCGAACGCAGTTTGATCTTTACTTGCTCACCGGCGTGCGCGGCGAACTGTTCAATCGTGAACAGCGGCCGGTCCATGCCTGGCGAAGACACCTCCAAGGTGTACTCGCTAGCTACCGGGTCTTCGACATCCAGGACACCGCTCAATTGGCGACTGACCTTTTCGCAGTCCTCGACAAGAATGCCGTTGGCATGATCGATATAGACGCGAAGCAGGGAATGCCGCCCCTGGGACAGGAACTCGATACCCCAGCATTGATAGCCAAGGGCCTCGACTACCGGGGCCAGCAAGGCCTGCAACTCTTCTAGCTTGCTCGACACTTGAACCCCTCGTGCATGTCGTACAAATAAAAAATGGGCGAAACGCCCATCCCTTGAAGCCGCCGAACCTTACGTTCAACGACAAAACAGCCTGGCCAACAAAGCAATCGGCTAACAAAAAGCCCCTAAAAAGGGGCTCCGCTACAACCGATTGCAGGGGAAGGAAGGTAAACCACACCTTCTTAGCCATGAGCCCGACGGGCTATCAAACGGCCGAACCCCACGTTAAAGCTGGGGCCGAAGTATACGACCGAATTAGCGCGAGGGTCAATCCAATCCCCAGCAACAGCAAAGCCCGCATGAAGCGGGCTTTGCTGTTTAATTGGTACCGAGAAGGGGACTCGAACCCCTACAGCCTATGGCCACTACCACCTCAAGGTAGCGTGTCTACCAATTCCACCACCTCGGCAATTAACGCACTTACTTCTGCTCTGGAGCTTGAGGTACATCGCTAGCGCTAGACGCTGGCTTTTGCTCTTCGAGCACCGGCACATCTTCTGCGACCGGTTTTTGCTGCGGTACTTCCAACACAGCTGGATCAGGCAAACCAGCCTGCCCCAGATTGTGAGCCTTTTCCTTAGCAAAGTAGCCTAAGCCCAAGCTAGTTATGAAAAAAGCGGCTGCAAGTATAGCAGTAAAACGACTAAGAAAGGTAGAGGAACCTTGGCTACCAAAAACAGTTGCCGAAGCACCCGAACCAAACGAGGCACCAGCATCAGCGCCTTTACCCTGCTGCAGCAAAACGAGCGCAACAACGCCCAAGGCCGCCAGCAGATGCAAAACTACAACGATAGTTTCCAGCATTTCTCAGTTTCCTGCGGCGCGACAGATCGCACCAAACTCTTCCGCATTCAGAGAGGCTCCACCAATGAGCCCCCCATCGATATCCGGCATGCCGAACAATTCAATCGCATTGGCCGCTTTGACACTGCCGCCATAAAGAATTCTTACACCACCCGCCACCTCAGCATCACTGGCGCTCAGCTGCGCACGAATTGCTGCGTGCACTTCCTGAGCCTGCTCCGGCGTAGCGGTAAGGCCTGTACCAATGGCCCAGACCGGCTCGTACGCAATTACTGCCCGAGCAAAAACCTCAACACCCAACGCTTCAATAACGCAGCCCACCTGACGGTTGACGACTTCAATGGTCTGACCCGCTTCGCGCTGCTCCAGGGTTTCCCCTATGCACAACACGGGAATCAAACCAGAGGCTTGAACCGCCGCGAACTTACGAACCAGCAACTCATCGCTTTCGCCCAGAATCTGACGGCGCTCGGAATGACCTACCAGCACAAAGCCACATCCCACATCGGCCAGCTGACTGGAAGCAATCTCACCGGTTAACGCACCCTGTTCGGGCACTGCTGCGCAATTCTGCGCACCCACGGCGATGGACTTACCTTCCAGACCAGCAAGCACGTCATTGATATAAAGGCTCGGCGGAAAAACCGCGACCTCTACACCTGCCGGAAGTACCAGCGCGTGCAGGCCATCGATCAACTCAGCGACGCTGGCGCGGGTACCGTGCATTTTCCAGTTACCAGCTACCAAAGGGCGACGCATGCTCTACCTCGTCGATCAAAGTGGGCGCAGATGCTACCCAAGACATTACGGATTAGCAAGCCGAATCAGGCACAGACTTCAGTAACTATTTTAGCTAATTCATCAGCATAGCTACGCACCTGGGCTTCATCGTCCCCCTCGACCATTACGCGAACCAACGGCTCGGTGCCGGACTTGCGCAGCAACACGCGGCCACGCCCACCCATACGCTCGGTTACACGGGCGCACGCTTCGGTTACAGAAGGATGGGAAGTAGGATCCACGCCACCGGCAAATCGCACGTTAACCAGTACTTGCGGACACTTTCGCAGCCCCTGACGGGCCTCCGCCAGGCTCTTGCCCCAGCGACGCAACGCTAACAGCACTTGCAACGCAGCAATAATGGCGTCGCCGGTGGTGGTGTGCTGGAAGCAGACGATATGGCCGGAGTTCTCACCACCGATCTGCCAGTCGCGCTCGAGCAATTCACTGATCACGTATCGGTCGCCAACGTTGGCACGCACGAACGGAATATTCAGGTCGGCGAGAGCTAACTCGAGCCCCAAATTGCTCATCAGCGTGCCCACAACGCCACCCTGCAATTTGCCAAGCTCCTGCAAATCGCGCGCGATGATGTAAAGCAGTTCATCGCCGTCGACCAACGCGCCGGTGTGATCAACCATCAACACACGGTCGGCATCGCCATCAAAACCAATACCCAGATCCGCACCATGCTCGACGACGGCCGCCTGCAGCGCGCCCATGTGAGTGGAGCCGCAGTCATCGTTGATATTCAGACCGTTAGGGGAAGCGGATAAAACCGTAACGTGGGCGCCCAGTTCGCGAAAAACACTCGGCGCGATTTTGTACGCTGCACCATGTGCGCAGTCCACCACCAGTTTCAACCCGGCGAAATCGGTACTGGTCGGCACGCTGCTTTTGCAAAACTCAATGTACCGGCCAGCGGCGTCGTTGATGCGGGAAACTTTGCCCAGCTTCGCCGAATCGACCACGGTCATGGGCGCGTCGAGCAATTCTTCGATCATCAGCTCCAGTTCGTCCGGCAGTTTGGTGCCTTGGCCGGAGAAGAACTTGATGCCGTTATCGTCGTGAGGGTTGTGCGAGGCGCTGATGACAATGCCTGCTTCAGCGTGGAAGGTACGCGTCAGATAAGCGATAGCCGGCGTCGGCATCGGCCCAAGCAGCATCACGTCGGCGCCAGCGGCAGAAAGCCCGGCCTCCAAAGCAGACTCAAACATATAGCCTGAAATTCGGGTGTCTTTGCCGATCAGCACCCGGCAAGTGCCCTGTTTGCGGAACGCCATGCCTGCGGCCCAGCCGAGCTTGAGCATAAAATCAGGAGTGATCGGAAACTGACCTACGCGCCCACGAATGCCGTCGGTGCCAAAATACTTTTTGCCCATGTGTTCTCCGATCTTTTTAGTCTGCTGCTTGCACAGCAGCAATCATGCGCACCACGTCGACGGTTTCCGCCACGTCATGCACACGCAAAATGTGTGCGCCCTTCGCTACGGCCAAAGCGGCCAGGGCAAGACTGCCATGCAATCGCTCGCCAACCTCTCGCCCCAGCGCCCGACCGATCATGCTTTTACGCGAAGCCCCGACCAACAGCGGCCGGCCCAGGGCGTGCAGCTCGCCCAAATGTTTAAACAGCGACAGGTTGTGCTCGTACGTTTTGGCAAAGCCAAAGCCCGGATCCAGCACAATGCGCTCGGCGTCGATGCCCGCCTCAACGCACGCAGCCATGCGCTCAGCGAGGAAATCCCGCACCTCGGCAACGAGGTCAGCGTAGACCGGGTTGTCCTGCATGGTGCCCGGTTCGCCGCGCATATGCATCAGACACACCGGCAAGCTAGTAGCGGCCGCCGCTTCCAGAGCGCCGTCACGCTGGAGCGAGCGCACGTCATTGATCAGCCCTGCACCGAGGCGTGCGGACTCGCGGATAACCGCTGGCGTCGACGTATCGACCGAAATTATCACATCCAGATTGCGCGCAATGGCCTCGACCACTGGCGCTACGCGCTCCAACTCTTCAACAGGGGAAACGGGTCGCGCGCCCGGGCGAGTAGATTCGCCACCGACGTCAATCAGGGTTGCGCCCGCGGCCACCATGTCGGCGGCGTGGCGCAACGCCAGATCGACGCGACTGTATCGCCCGCCATCAGAGAAAGAGTCAGGAGTAACGTTGAGGATGCCCATCACGTGCGGGCGGCTTAAATCAAGAAACCGGCTACCACAAGGTAGCCGGTTCGGGTGTTGCGTCAGAGACATGTCAGGCCTTAATGCTCAGCGGCTGGGCCACCGATAGGTTTTTCAGGCGCTTCGGCTGGATCCTGCTTACTGATCGTGGTGCCGGAATCGCCGTCATCCTGCCAGTCACGAGGCTCACGGGGAGTGCGGCCATTCATGATGTCGTCGATCTGATCGGCATCGATGGTTTCGTACTTCATCAGCGCGTCGCACATGGCGTTGAGCTTGTCGCGGTTTTCTTCCAGCAGACGCTTCGCCGTGCCATAGCACTCGTCGATGATGCTGCGTACTTCCAGGTCGATCAGTCGAGACGTGTCTGCAGACATGCTGCTCTGCTGACCACCGCCACCGCGACCCAGGAACACCTCACCGTCTTCCTCGGCATACATAAGCGGACCGAGTTTTTCCGAGAGGCCCCACTTGGTCACCATGTTTCGCGCAATCTGACTGGCACGCATGATGTCATTGGATGCGCCGGTAGTAACACCGTCGAAACCCAGGGTCATTTCTTCAGCAATACGGCCGCCGTAAAGCGAGCAGATCTGACTGGTCAGTGCCCGCTTCGACAGGCTATAGCGATCTTCTTCCGGCAGAAACATGGTCACGCCCAAGGCCCGGCCGCGCGGAATAATCGACACTTTGTAAACCGGGTCGTGCTCGGGAACCAGTCGACCGACAATCGCGTGGCCCGCTTCGTGGAATGCAGTATTGAGCTTCTCTTTTTCCGACATCACCATGGATTTGCGCTCGGCGCCCATCATGATTTTGTCTTTCGCCAGCTCAAACTCTTTCATTTCGACGATGCGCTTGCCTGCACGGGCCGCGAACAGCGAAGCCTCGTTGACCAGGTTAGCCAGATCAGCACCGGAGAAGCCCGGCGTGCCACGAGCGATGACAGCAGGCTTGACGTTGTCGCCCATTGGCACTTTGCGCATGTGCACTTTGAGAATCTGCTCACGACCGCGAATGTCCGGCAAACCTACTACAACCTGACGGTCGAAACGACCGGGACGCAGCAAGGCAGGGTCCAGCACATCCGGACGGTTAGTGGCGGCAATGACGATGATGCCGTCATTCATTTCAAAGCCGTCCATCTCAACCAGCAACTGGTTCAGTGTCTGCTCGCGTTCATCGTGACCACCGCCCATGCCGGCGCCACGGTGGCGACCGACGGCGTCGATTTCGTCGATGAAGATGATGCAAGGAGCGTGTTTCTTAGCTTGCTCGAACATGTCGCGTACACGACTGGCGCCAACGCCGACGAACATTTCCACGAAGTCCGAACCGGAGATGGTGAAGAACGGAACCTTCGCTTCACCAGCAATGGCTTTAGCCAGCAGGGTTTTACCCGTACCCGGTGGGCCCACCATCAATACGCCACGGGGAATGCGGCCGCCCAGGCGCTGGAATTTGCCAGGATCACGCAGGAACTCGACGAGTTCGCCCACTTCCTCTTTAGCCTCGTCGCAGCCCGCAACGTCAGCCAGAGTGGTTTTGACCTGGTCTTCGGAGAGCAGGCGCGCCTTGCTCTTGCCGAAGCTCATCGGGCCGCCCTTGCCGCCGGCGCCGCCCTGCATCTGGCGCATGAAGAACATGAACACGGCGATGATCACCAGAATCGGGAAGCTGGCAACCAGCAACTGAGTCCAGATGCTCTGCTGCTCAGGCTTTTTGCCTTCGACGGTGACGTTGTTGTTGATCAGATCACCGATCAGACCACGGTCTTCAATCATCGGGCGCACGGTTGTGAACGGTTTGCCGTCAGTGCCGATGCCGGTGATGGTGAAGCCTTCGATGGTCACCTTCTGCACGCCGCCATCTTTGACCTGCTCGATAAATTGCGAGTAGTTCAGAGTTTGCGGTTCGCTCGGGCTAGAGAAATTGTTCATCACCGTCACCAGGACGGCAGCGATGATCAGCCACAAGATCAGGTTCTTTGCCATATCGTTCAATTAGCTACCCTCTGAAGCAGGCCCCACGCGGGACGAACCTCGCATTACGGCTGGATGTTGATCCGCCTAACTTACTACACAACTTCCGAGCCTAGGCAGGAAGCGTCTGTAACCCTTTATGAGGCACTGCCGCGGAAAACGGCAAACAACGCTCGACTCTTACTACGTTCGACTGAGCCCTGTCTTCAGGGGTTCAATCTTGCGCCCTGCGGAAACCGCGGGCTAGCAGATATTGCTCGCGGGACCGGTCGCGGGAAGACAGGGGCTTACGCATCTGAACCTTCTCGAACATGGTGCGCACTTGCTTGTGGTACGTGTCAAAACCTTCGCCCTGGAAAATCTTGATCAGAAAATCGCCACCCGGTCGTAAGACCTGACCGGCCAAATCCAGCGCCAGCTCGCACAAATACATGGCGCGCGCCTGATCGGCCATCTTCACCCCACTCATATTGGGGGCCATATCGGAAATCACAAGGTCCACGGGATTATTGCCGACCGCCTCAAGTATCTGGGCCAGTACAGACTCTTCCGTGAAATCGCCTTGAATAAAGGTGACATCTGGAATGCTGTCCATCTCCAGGATGTCGGACGCGATCAAACGGCCCTTGTCTCCCAGCACACGGCTGGTGACCTGCGACCAACCGCCTGGAGCCGCGCCCAGGTCGATTACCGTGTTGCCGGGCCGCAGGATGCGATCCTTTTCCTGAATCTCTAACAACTTATAGCTGGCGCGAGAACGGTAGCCGTCCTTCTGGGCCATCTTTACGTAAGGGTCGTTGAAATGCTCTTTCAACCAACCTTGACTCGTTTTGGAACGTGCCACTGGGCACCTCAACATTGACGGGGCGTGATTAACTGGGCGGTACCGAGGGCGCTCGGGTAAACTAGCCGCCGCTTTTTACAGATCAGACGCAGGGGTCAGATTATGCCGCTCACTCAGGAGCAGAAGAAACAGTACAAATCTATCGGTCACCATCTAAAACCGGTATTGATTGTTGCTGACAATGGTTTGACCGAAGGTGTGCTTGCCGAATTGGAACGCGCCCTGACTGATCATGAACTGATCAAGATTCAACTTAGAATCACCGAACGCGAAAGCCGTTTGGCTGCAATCGATGAGCTGTGCAAGACCGCAAAAAGCGATCTGGTACAAGTCATCGGCAAGATGGCGCTGATTTATCGCAAGAACCCGAAGGTCAACAAACAGCTTTCCAACGTTACCCGCTTCAGCTGATTTGCCCTTCCGTCAGTGGCGCGCCTCGCGCGCCCTGGCTGTCTCGCCTTCCGGCACCGGCTGTGTAACCAGCAGCGCACCGCACAACGCCAAAACCAAAAAACAGAACAGCTGCAAACGCAGCGCGTCCGGCTGCCAGCGATGCAGCGCGCCATATAGCAACGCGGTCAACAAACTCACCAGCAACAGCA
The DNA here is from genome assembly GCF_900573885.1 of Pseudomonas viridiflava. Classification (GTDB taxonomy): domain Bacteria; phylum Pseudomonadota; class Gammaproteobacteria; order Pseudomonadales; family Pseudomonadaceae; genus Aquipseudomonas. The sequence goes on along the minus strand of NZ_UPSE01000601.1, from coordinate 252,071 downwards.
GGCCGCGTGTATCGCGCCATAACGAGGGAAAACGCCGGGCTTGAATCAGAACAAATGCCTGCAGCAACAGCCCGAAACCGGCAAGCAACACCAGCAACGGGCTGAGGGTATTGGCAATTTCTTCGACGAGCATCGGCGCAAGACCGATTCGCTCGAGCGCAGGCAGCATGACGAAATGGAGCAACCAGAGGCCGCCAACCCAGAATGTCTGAGCCAGCCGCCAACTGATTGCGGCCAGATCGAGCGGGCGCGCTTTAGATATGACGAACCTCGACAATCTCATACTCGATCACGCCACCCGGCGTGCGCACCGCTACAACGTCGCCTTCTTCCTTGGCGATCAGAGCGCGAGCGATTGGCGAGCCGACGGAAATCTTGCCGAGCTTGATGTCCGCTTCGTCTTCACCAACGATCTGGTAGGTCACGCGCTCGTCTGTTTCAACGTTCGCAATCTCCACCGTGGTGCCGAAAATCACCTTGCCGGTTGGCTCAATCGCCGTCACATCGATGACTTGCGCGTTCTGCAAACGGCCCTCGATGTCACGGATGCGCGCCTCAACCATGCCTTGCTGTTCGCGGGCGGCATGGTATTCAGCGTTTTCTTTCAGGTCACCCAATTCGCGGGCCGTGCCGATGTCCTGGCTGAGCTTCGGACGCACGACCTTGGTCAAATGGGCGTGTTCTTCTTCCAGGGCGCGCGCGCCCTGGACGGTCATTGGGTACTTGATCATGCCTTCAATCCTGCATGCAGATCCTGCAAGCGGCGCACGGTCTTCTCGGGACCGAACTTTAGCGCTTCACAGATAGCCTCGCCCGCTGCAATCGTGGTGGTGCAGTAAATCTTGTGCTGCAGCGCGTTACGGCGGATGGAGTAAGAGTCGGCGATCGACTGACGACCTTCGGTGGTGTTGATGATCAGCGTGACTTCGTCATTTTTGATCATGTCGACCACGTGCGGACGGCCTTCGGTCACCTTGTTCACACGACGCACTTTCAGGCCAGCCGCTTCGATCAGTTTGGCAGTGCCAGCAGTAGCGACGATTTCAAAACCCAGGCTGATCAGGTCGCGAGCCACACCCGCAACCAGCGGCTTGTCATCGTCACGCACGCTGATAAAGGCGGTGCCGCCCGTTGGCAGGATTTCGCTGGCGCCCATCTGGGCTTTAGCGAACGCCTCGCCGAACGTGTCGCCTACGCCCATCACTTCGCCGGTCGACTTCATTTCCGGGCCGAGGATCGGGTCAACGCCCGGAAACTTGGCGAACGGGAACACCGCTTCTTTCACGCTGTAGAAGTTCGGAATGATCTCTTCGGTCAGCCCTACTTCCTTCAGCGTTTTGCCGGCCATGACGCGAGCCGCGATCATTGCCAGAGAGACACCGATGCACTTGGACACGAACGGCACGGTACGCGACGCGCGCGGGTTCACTTCGATCACGAAGATATCCTCCCCTTGCACGGCCATCTGCACGTTCATCAAACCTACAACACCAAGCTCCAGGGCCATCTTCTTGACCTGCTCGCGGATCTCGTTCTGGATGTGAGCGGGCAGCGAATACGGCGGCAGCGAGCAAGCCGAGTCACCGGAGTGAACGCCGGCCTGTTCGATGTGCTGCATGATGGCGCCGATGACGACCGTCTCGCCGTCGCACACCGCATCGATATCGACCTCGATGGCGCAGTTGAGGAAGTGATCGAGCAGCACCGGGCTGTCATTGGAGACCTGCACGGCCTCACGCAGATAGCGCTTGAGTTCTTCTTCTTCGTAGACGATTTCCATCGCCCGGCCGCCCAGCACGTAAGAAGGACGCACCACCAGCGGATAACCAATCTTGTTGGCTGCGCGAATGGCTTCGTCTTCGCTGCGCACGGTAGCGTTTGGCGGCTGACGCAGGTTCAGGCGTTCAACCATCTGCTGGAAGCGCTCGCGGTCTTCAGCACGGTCGATGGCGTCTGGCGACGTGCCGATGATTGGAACGCCAGCCTCTTCCAGGGCGCGAGCCAGTTTCAGCGGAGTCTGACCGCCGTACTGCACGATCACGCCTTTCGGCTGTTCTACGCGGACGATTTCAAGCACGTCTTCCAGGGTTACCGACTCAAAATACAGGCGGTCCGAGGTGTCGTAGTCAGTCGAAACGGTTTCCGGGTTGCAGTTGACCATGATGGTTTCGTAACCATCGTCGCGCATCGCCAAGGCGGCGTGGACGCAGCAGTAGTCAAACTCGATCCCTTGACCGATACGGTTCGGGCCACCGCCCAGAATCATGATCTTGTCGCGGGTCGACGGATTCGCTTCGCACTCTTCTTCATACGTTGAGTACATGTACGCGGTGTCGGTCGAGAACTCGGCGGCGCAGGTGTCGACGCGCTTGTAGACCGGGAACACCTTCAGCTTGTGGCGATGGCTGCGCAGATTTTTCTCGGTTACACCCAGCAACTTGGCCAGGCGAGCATCGGAAAACCCTTTGCGCTTGAGCTTGTACATCACATCGCGATCGATGGACGACAGGCCCATGGTTTTGATGCGTTCTTCGTCTTTGATCAGGTCTTCGATCTGTACCAGGAACCAGTGATCGATCTTGGTCAGCGCGAAGATATCGTCGCAAGACATGCCGGCACGGAAGGCGTCGGCCACATACCAGATGCGCTCGGCGCCCGGCACGGTCAGCTCACGCTTGAGAATGCCTTTGGCTTCGGCGCTGGTCAGATCCAGTTTCGGATCAAAGCCGTTAACGCCCACTTCCAGACCGCGCAGGGCTTTCTGTACGGACTCCTGGAAGGTGCGACCGATGGCCATCACTTCACCAACCGATTTCATCTGCGTGGTCAGACGGGCATCGGCTTTCGGGAATTTTTCAAAGGCGAAACGAGGGATCTTGGTGACGACGTAGTCGATGGCCGGTTCGAACGAGGCCGGGGTCTTGCCGCCGGTGATGTCGTTCTGCAGCTCGTCGAGGGTGTAGCCCACTGCGAGTTTGGCGGCGACTTTGGCGATGGGAAAGCCGGTGGCTTTCGAGGCCAGGGCAGACGAGCGAGACACCCGCGGGTTCATCTCGATCACCACCATACGGCCGGTGTCCGGGCAGATACCGAACTGCACGTTCGAACCGCCGGTTTCCACGCCGATTTCACGCAGCACCGCCAGCGAGGCGTTACGCAGAATCTGGTATTCCTTGTCGGTCAACGTCTGCGCCGGAGCAACGGTGATGGAATCACCGGTGTGCACGCCCATCGGGTCGAAGTTCTCGATGGAGCAGACGATGATGCAGTTGTCCTTTTTGTCGCGGACCACTTCCATCTCGTACTCTTTCCAACCGATCAGCGACTCATCGATCAGCAGCTCTTTGGTCGGCGACAGGTCCAGACCACGGGCGCAGATTTCTTCGAATTCTTCACGGTTGTAAGCGATGCCGCCGCCGGTGCCACCCATGGTGAACGAAGGGCGAATGATGCACGGGAAGCCCAGCTTCTCGAGAACCGCGTTGGCCTCTTCCATGTTGTGGGCAATACCGGAGCGCGGGCAGGCCAGACCGATATCTTTCATGGCCTTGTCGAAGCGCGAGCGGTCTTCGGCTTTGTCGATGGTGTCGGCGTTGGCGCCGATCATTTCCACACCGAATTTTTCCAGAACGCCGTGGCGCTCCAGGTCCAGAGCGCAGTTCAGTGCGGTTTGACCGCCCATGGTTGGCAGCAGCGCGTCCGGACGCTCTTTCTCGATGATCTTGGCAACGGTTTGCCACTTGATCGGCTCGATGTAGGTGGCGTCGGCCATGGCCGGGTCGGTCATGATGGTGGCCGGGTTGGAGTTAACCAGAATGACCCGGTAACCCTCTTCGCGCAGGGCTTTACAGGCTTGGGCGCCGGAGTAATCGAATTCGCACGCCTGGCCGATCACGATGGGGCCTGCGCCGAGGATCAGGATGCTTTTAATGTCTGTACGTTTTGGCATTTTCTACTCTCGAATCCTTTGGTCAGTCGGCAGGCTTAACGGCGCGCGGCCATGGCTTCGATGAATCGGTCGAACAAAGGGGCGACGTCCAGTGGACCCGGGCTCGCCTCGGGGTGACCCTGGAAGCTGAAGGCGGCTTTGTCGGTGCGCTCGATGCCCTGCAGGGTGCCGTCGAATAGCGACTTGTGCGTAGCGCGCAAGTTGGCAGGCAGGGTCGATTCGTCCACAGCAAAACCGTGGTTCTGGCTGGTGATCATGACCACGCCGCTATCGAGGTCTTGAACCGGGTGGTTGGCACCGTGGTGACCATGACCCATCTTCACCGTCTTGGCGCCAGAGGCCAGGGCCAGCAGCTGGTGACCGAGGCAGATGCCGAATACCGGAATCTCGGTTTCCAGCACTTCCTTGATTGCCTGAATCGCGTAGTCGCAAGGCTCGGGGTCGCCAGGACCGTTGGACAGAAATACGCCGTGCGGCTGCATCGCCAGCACTTCGCTGGCTGGCGTTTGCGCCGGCACCACGGTGACGCGGCAGCCGCGCTCAACCAGCATGCGCAGGATGTTGAGCTTGATGCCGTAGTCGAACGCCACCACATGGTGCGGCAGCTCGCTGGCGTCGATATCCGCGTGACTGTCGGTCTTCAGGTTCCAGACACTGGAGCGCCATTCATAGCGCTCGGTGGAGCTGACCACTTTGGCCAGATCCATTCCTTTCAGGCCCGGGAAGCCGCGCGCGGCCGCCAGAGCTTGCTCGTCGGAGATGTCGTCGCCGGCCAGAATGCAGCCATTCTGGGCGCCTTTCTCACGCAGGATGCGGGTCAGGCGGCGCGTGTCGATACCGGCGATAGCCACAACGTTGTTGGCTTTCAGGTAATCCGACAGCGACATGGTGTTACGCCAGTTGCTTGCCACCAATGGCAGATCGCGAATCACCAGGCCGGCGGACCAGACGCGGTTCGACTCGGCGTCTTGCGGCGTGGTGCCGGTGTTGCCGATGTGGGGATAAGTCAGGGTAACGATTTGTTGGGCATAGGAAGGATCGGTGAGGATTTCCTGATAGCCGGTCATAGCAGTATTGAACACCACCTCTCCGACGGTTTGACCGTCGATTCCAATGGCTTCGCCGCGAAAAATGCTGCCATCAGCAAGGGCGAGTATGGCTGGCTTAGTCAAGAAGACCTCCGGTAAATCAAGCCTGACGGGGCGTACGCAGGTTGTAAAAAAGCGGGATGACGCTTAGACACGTCACCCCGCTTTTTTGAGAATCACTTTTTCAAGTTAACTGCGCGCTTTTAGTGGACACACTAAAGCTGTAGCTTACAGAAAAAGGCATTTTTGGTCTACCCACGATGACAACCGTTTGGTCGTCTTAGTGCAGATCAAGCACATCCTGCATATCGTACAGCCCCGCCGACTTCTCATTCAGCCACAGCGCCGAACGCACCGCGCCGCGTGCGAAGGTCATGCGACTCGAGGCTTTGTGCGTGATTTCAACGCGCTCGCCATCCGCCGCAAACAGCACCGTATGGTCACCGACAATATCGCCAGCACGCACAGTAGCGAAGCCGATGGTTTCGCGATCACGAGCGCCGGTCTGGCCTTCACGACCGTAAACCGCCACCTTTTGCAGATCACGCCCAAGCGCCTGCGCGACCACTTCACCCATGCGCACTGCAGTGCCCGAGGGCGCGTCGACTTTATGCCGGTGGTGCGCTTCGAGAATTTCAATATCCACATCGTCGCCCAGCACGCGCGCTGCGGTATCGAGCAGCTTCAGGCACAGATTGACGCCAACGCTGAAGTTCGCGGCGAAGACAATCGAGATGTCTTTGCCTGCCTCAGCCAGCAGCTGTTTTTCTTCAACGCTGAAACCGGTAGTGCCGATCACCATGGATTTGCCAGCCTTGCGGCAGACCTCCAGGTTCTTCAGGGTCACGGTGGGATGGGTGAAGTCGATCAGCACGTCGAACTGCTCAACCACCTCCGCAAGATCGCCCACCAGCGTCAAACCCAGCTTGCCCATGCCAGCCAGTTCGCCGACATCAGCACCGATCAGGCTGCTGTCCGGGCGATCAATCGCGGCAGTCAACTTGGCGCCATCGGCCTGCTGAATCGCCTCGATCAGGGTTTTGCCCATGCGCCCGGCGGCGCCCACTACGGCTATACGTTGCATTGATCCAGCTCCCAGCTAATAACTTGCTGCCGGCGAAGCGTTCCAACTCCGCCAGCTCTGATTACACGTCGCCGAAGAAACGCTTCACGCCTTCGAACCAACCGCTCGCCTTCGGCGAATGGCTGTCGTCGATAGCGAGCGACTTGCGGAACTCTTCAAGCAGTTCGCGCTGACGTTTATCCAGATTCACCGGCGTTTCCACCGCCACCCGGCACATCAGGTCGCCGGCACCGCCGCCGCGAACAGGAGCCACGCCCTTGCCGCGCAGACGGAACAGCTTGCCGGTTTGCGTACCTTCCGGAATCTTCAGCTTCACGCGACCGTCGAGGGTCGGCACTTCCAGCTCGCCGCCCAACGCCGCGTCGGCGAAGCTGATCGGCACGTCGCAGTAAAGATGCTTGCCGTCACGCTGGAAGATCGCGTGCTCGCGCACGTTCACAACCACATACAGGTCGCCAGCCGGCCCGCCCATAGCGCCCGCCTCGCCTTCGCCAGACAGGCGAATACGGTCGCCGGTATCCACACCTGGCGGCACTTTGACGGACAGGGTTTTGTGCTCTTCCACGCGGCCGTGGCCGTGGCAGGTGCCGCACGGGTCGGCGATCATCTTGCCGTTGCCGTGGCAACGCGGGCAGGTTTGCTGCACCGAGAAAAAGCCCTGCTGCATCCGCACCTGACCAATACCGCCACAGGTCGTACAGGTAACCGGGCTGGTGCCCTTCTTCGCGCCGGAACCATCGCAGGTTTTGCAGTTAACCAGCGTCGGCACGCGAATGGTCACGGTAGTGCCGCGCACGGCCTCTTCCAGATCGAGTTCCAGCGTGTAGCGCAAATCGCTGCCGCGCTGCGCACCGCCGCGCGAACCGCCACGGGCGCCGCCGAAGAAATCGCTGAATACGTCGCCGAAGATATCGGAGAAGTTCGCCCCGCCAAAGCCGGCACCGCCAGCCCCTGCGCCACCCATGCTCGGGTCGACGCCGGCGTGACCATACTGGTCAAACGCCGCGCGCTTGTTGGCGTCGGACAGCACTTCATAGGCCTCATTGGCCTCTTTGAAGCGCTCTTCAGCTTCTTTGTCGCCAGGGTTGCGGTCCGGGTGGTGCTTCATCGCCAGGCGACGGTAAGCCTTTTTCAGCTCGGCTTCGCTCGCGCCACGCTCAACACCCAACACTTCGTAAAAGTCACGCTTAGCCATAATTCTTCAACACTCTTAAATCGGCTTCTCCAGACACGCCAACGCGGGAGCAAGCTCCCGCGTGGCGGATAACGCCCGGCCAACTGGTTAGTTGGCCGGGCTGGAGAGCAAGCAAATGGACGCTTACTTGTTTTCCTTGACCTCTTCAAACTCGGCGTCGACTACATCGTCAGCGCCGCCTTTGGCTTCTTCCTGGCCAGGTGCCGCTTCACCAGCCTGAGGCTGCTCGGCGTACATTTTCTGAGCCAGCGGAGCGGTCGCTTCGGAGAGTGCAGCCACTTTGGCGTCGATGGTTTCCTTGCTGTCGCCTTTGATGGCAACTTCAAGTTCACCCAGCGCCTTCTCGATCGCAGCCTTCTCATCCGCAGTGGCTTTGTCGCCCGCTTCGGTGATCATCTTACGGGTTGCGTGAACCAAAGCATCGCCTTGGTTACGAGCGGCAGCCAGCTCTTCGAACTTGCGGTCTTCCTCGGCATTGGCCTCGGCATCACGCACCATTTGTTCGATTTCTTCCTCGGACAGACCGGAGTTGGCCTTGATCACGATGGACTGCTGCTTGCCAGTGGCCTTGTCTTTCGCCGACACGTGCAGGATGCCGTTGGCGTCGATATCGAAGGTCACTTCAATTTGCGGCACGCCACGTGGCGCTGGCGGAATCTCGGCCAGATCGAACTTGCCCAGCGACTTGTTCTGCGCGGCTTGCTTGCGCTCGCCTTGCAACACGTGAATGGTCACCGCGCCCTGGTTGTCATCGGCAGTCGAGAACACCTGAGATTTCTTGGTAGGAATCGTGGTGTTTTTCTCGATCAGCGCGGTCATCACGCCGCCCATGGTTTCGATACCCAGAGTCAGCGGGCTTACGTCCAGCAGCAACACGTCTTTCACGTCACCAGCCAGCACGGCGCCTTGAATCGCAGCACCCATGGCCACGGCTTCGTCCGGGTTAACGTCTTTACGCGCTTCCTTACCGAAGAAATCGGTAACCAGTTTCTGTACCAGCGGCATACGGGTCTGACCACCGACGAGGATCACGTCGTGGATCGCGCCAACGTCGATACCGGCGTCTTTCAACGCGATACGGCACGGCTCGATGGTGCGCTGCACCAGGTCTTCAACCAGCGACTCCAACTTGGCGCGCGAAATCTTCACGTTCAAGTGCTTAGGACCGCTAGCGTCTGCAGTGATGTACGGCAGGTTGACGTCGGTCTGCTGAGCAGACGACAGCTCGATCTTGGCTTTTTCAGCGGCTTCTTTCAGACGCTGCATGGCCAACGGATCACCTTTGAGGTTGATGCCGCTTTCTTTCTTGAATTCGTCAACGAGGTAATCGATCAGACGAATGTCGAAGTCTTCACCACCGAGGAAGGTGTCGCCGTTAGTGGCCAACACTTCGAACTGGTGCTCGCCATCGACTTCGGCAATTTCAATTACCGAGATATCGAAGGTACCGCCACCCAGGTCGTAAACGATCACGGTGTGATCGCCCTTGGCCTTGTCCATACCGTAAGCCAAAGCGGCTGCGGTTGGTTCGTTGATGATGCGCTTCACTTCCAGACCGGCGATGCGGCCGGCGTCTTTGGTGGCCTGGCGCTGGCTGTCGTTGAAGTAGGCCGGAACGGTGATTACCGCTTCGGTCACTGGCTCGCCGAGGTAGTCTTCGGCGGTTTTCTTCATTTTCTTCAGCACTTCGGCGGAAATTTGTGGCGGTGCCATTTTCTGGCCTTTCACTTCCACCCAGGCGTCGCCGTTGTCAGCTTTGACAATTTTGTACGGCACCATCTCGATGTCTTTCTGTACGACGTTTTCTTCGAAACGACGACCGATCAGACGCTTTACCGCATACAAGGTGTTGTGCGGGTTAGTCACGGCCTGACGCTTGGCCGACTGACCAACGAGAATTTCGCCGTCGTTGGTGTAAGCAATGATCGAAGGAGTGGTACGCGCGCCTTCGGCGTTTTCCAACACCTTGACGCTGCCGTTTTCGAGGATCGAGACGCAGGAGTTGGTGGTCCCCAGGTCGATACCGATAATTCTGCCCATGTTTGCTCTCCTGAAACTGAATTTGGTTGCCGCAGCAGTGGTGGCTAACTGCGGTAGCACTTAAACGCTTGACTGATAAATGGGGGCCTTACGGCGAATTTCAAGCCTGCTCGTCAATCGATGGTTGCGGCTCGGCAGGCGCCTTGCTGACCACCACCATCGCGGGGCGCAGCAGACGGCCATTGAGCAGGTAACCTTTCTGGAACACCTTGAGCACACTATTGGGCTCAACGCTGGTGCTCTCTTGCATCGCCATGGCCTGATGATGCTCGGCGTTGAACGGCGCGCCGTGCGGATCAATGGCTTCGAGGTTGTAACGCTTGAGCGTGTCCTGGAACAGCTTGAGCGTCAGCTCGATGCCCTCACGTACAGGCTTGATCGCCTCGTCGTTCGGGTTGGACAACTCCAGACCACGCTCAAGGCTGTCGACAACTGGCAGCAGGTCATTGGCAAATTTTTCCAGGGCAAACTTGTGCGCCTTCTCAATGTCCTGCTCGGCGCGGCGGCGCACGTTCTGCATATCAGCCGCAACGCGCAATGCCTGGTCCTGTGCAGCAGCCAGCTGTTCTTCCAACGTTTGCACGCGGGCCGCCAGGTCTTCGCCCACTGCCGCCTCGGCAGCATTTTCGATGTCTGGATTCTGGGCGTTCTGGGTTTGTTCGTCGGCCATGCGGTTCTCCTCTTTATATCGCTTGCCTGCTCGGGCTAAACCGTTCCGAGCGGTGAGTATTCAATTCGCGAGCCTCAACTCACGGTTCTGCCGCTTATATGGGGTCACAATCTGACGATTCAAGAGCAAGGGAGGATTGTCAGGCACAAAACAAACACTGTATAAATAACCAGACTTTATGCCTGGAGCCTCCGCCATGCTGGTACATCTCTCCGTACACAACTACGCCATCGTCGAGCACCTCGACCTCGAGCTGAATGGCGGAATGAGCGTGATCACCGGCGAAACCGGCGCCGGCAAATCGATCATGCTCGACGCCCTCGGCCTCACGCTTGGCGACCGCGCCGACAGCGGCGTCGTGCGCCCCGGCGCCGATAAAGCAGACATTCTCGCCAGCTTCGATCTCTCCGACATTCCCGAAGCCAAAGCCTGGCTTGCAGAGCGCGATCTGGATAACGACGGCCCGTGCATCCTGCGCCGCGTCATCACCGCCGAAGGCCGCTCACGCGGTTACATCAACGGCTCGCCATGCCCGCAAGGCGACTTGAAAGCAATCGGTGAATTGCTCATCGATATCCACAACCAGCACGAACACCAGTCCCTGCTGAAGCCGGAAACACACCGCCGTCTGCTGGACGAGTTCGCTGGCAGCCAGGAATTGGCGCGGCAGGTGCAGTTGGCTGCGCAGCGCTGGAAGCAGACTCGGAACGAACTCGAGCGCCTCTCGAGCGCCAGCGATGAACAACGCGCACGCCATCAGTTGCTCAGCTATCAGCTGGAGGAACTGGACAACCTCGGCCTCGGCGAAAACGAGCTGGAGCAGCTCGAGCAGGAACACAAAACCCTGACGAATGCCGAGGGCCTTTTGAGCGCCTGCCGGCTGGTCATCGAGCAATGCAGCGAAAATGACGGCGGCAACGTGCTGTCTGCATTGACCAGCAGCGTGAGCCGCCTGAGCAACTTCCGCAGCCAGCCGGGCTCGCTGGGTGAGGCGGTCAATCTGCTCGCCAGCGCGCAGATTCAAGTGGAAGAAGCCATCGGTGAACTGAACCGCTTTCTCGACCACTTCGACGCCGACCCCGAGCGTCTCCAGCTACTCGAAGAACGCCTCGACACCATTTATACCCTGGCGCGCAAACACCGTATTCTGCCCAGTGAACTGGCGAATCTGCAGCAGCAGTTGTTCGAGGAGCTGGAAAGCCTTAACGCAGACGACCAAGCCACCGAGCGACTTGCCGAAGAGCTGACGGCGTTCGCACGTCATTACCAGGAAAAAGCCGAAGAACTCAGCGCACTTCGCCACGGCGCCGCCAGCAACCTGGCCCGCGCCGTTGAAGTGGAAATGCAGCGCCTGGGCATGCCTGGCGGGCGCTTTACCATCGAACTGCACCAGACCAACAGCGCCGATCCGCACCCGCAAGGGCTTGAACACGTCGAGTTCCTGGTCAGCGCCAACCCGGGCCAGCCCTTGAAGGCGCTCGCGAAGGTTGCTTCCGGCGGCGAGCTGTCGCGTATCAGCCTGGCGATTCAGGTGATCACAGCGCAGACCTCGCGCGTGCCGACGCTGGTATTTGACGAAGTGGACGTCGGCATTGGCGGCCCCACAGCCGAAGTGGTCGGCCAACTGCTGCGCCGGCTCGGTGAACGCGGCCAGGTACTTACCGTCACCCACCTGCCGCAAGTGGCAGCGCAGGGGCACCAGCATTTGTTCGTCCACAAGGCGCGCGGTGATGGCGAAACCCACACGGCCGTGGCGACCCTCGACAGCGCCGGCCGCGTGGAAGAAGTGGCGCGGATGTTGGGCGGCGTGGATCTCACCGAAGAGTCGCTGGCCCATGCAAGGAAAATGGTCAGCAGCGCTGCGGCCAACGCTTAATAACCGCCGTTACGAAAAACGCCGCGCTCTCTCGAGACGCGGCGTTTTTTATAGGGACACAAACCTGAACGACAGCTTCTGGTCGGTGAACCCCAAAGCGCTAATTAGCGTTTCTTACGCACGTATAACACCAGGTTGTGATCAACCAGCTCAAAACCATGCTCCCGCACGATTTCCTTCTGTCGCTTCTCGATCTCAGCGTCGAAGAATTCGATCACTTCACCGGAGTCAACACAGACCATGTGATCGTGGTGACCACCATCGGCCAGTTCGAATACGGCATGACCGCCATCGAAGTTATGACGCACCACGAGACCAGCAGCTTCGAACTGTGTCAGAACACGGTAGACCGTGGCCAAACCCACATCCTCGCCAGCCTCCATCAGTGCCTTGTAGACATCTTCCGCACTCATATGGCGCTGCTCTGCAGAGTCGAGCATCTGCAGAATCTTGACCCGCGGCAGGGTCACTTTCAGGCCAGCTTTACGTAGTTCGCTATTTTCTACCATGGTCAGCTTTCTCGTGGTTGCTGCTTCGCAGCTCCCTTCAATGCAGGTATGATCGGTGGCCAAATTGCCCAGCCAAGATAGTGGAAGTCTCCCACCGATGCAAAACACCAAGCTCTTGCTGACTAGCCTCACCGTTGTGGGCTTACTCGCACTCGCCGGCTGTTCATTCCCCGGGGTTTATAAAATCGACATCCAGCAGGGCAATGTCGTGACGCAGGACATGATAGACCAGTTGAAGCCTGGAATGACCAGACGCCAAGTGCGGTTTATCATGGGCAACCCGATGATTACCGACACCTTCCACGCCAATCGCTGGGATTACCTCTACAGCATCCAGCCTGGCGGCCGTCAGCGTCTGCAAGAACGCGTGAGCATCCTCTTCGACGCCAACGACCAACTGGCGGGCCTGTCTGGCGACTTCATGCCGGGCGTGAGCCGCGATCAGGAAATTCTCGGCCCGAATGACGCGCCGGCCGCAACGCCGAAAGCAGAAGAAAACGCCAAGCCGGAAGAGCCGGCCAAACCGGGTTCGCTGCTGGAAAAAATCCAGAAAGACGTCGACGTCGAGACCGTACCGGTTCCGACCCCGACTCCGCTGGAAACCTCGCCGCAGTAACTGCGCTGGCGACACGAAAAAGCCCGGACATGTCCGGGCTTTTTGTTGCCTGACTATGGGCTTTGTCACGCGCTAAACCGTCCGCGCTTAACCTCTTATTGCCGCTTCGCTGCCGCCTTCGCCGCGCGCTGCTTGCGAACCTCTTTCGGATCCGCCAGCAGCGGCCGGTAGATCTCGACCCGGTCGCCCTCTTCCAGCTCACGCGTCTGTGCATCTGCCAGCGTCTTGCCGAAAATGCCCAGCGGACAGGCTTGCAGATCGAGCTCGGCACATTCCGCGGCCAGCCCGGAGCGCTCTACCGCCTGCCGAGCCGTTGTGCCGGTCGGCACCTGCAAGCGCAGCAACCGCTGAGCACTCGCCTGGGCGTAAACTACTTCAACGTTGATCAACGTATCAGCCATACAACTCTTTGGCCCGCTGACAGAACGCATCCACCAGGGTGTTGGCCGCCTGATTGAACAGTGGCCCCAACGTTGCGCGTACCAATTGCCCGGAATACTCGAAGGACAGATCCAGGCTGATTTTGCAGGCCTTGTCCGTCAGCGCTTTGAACTGCCACACACCGTGCAACTCAGTGAACGGGCCTTCCTCCAGATTCATCTCGATGCTCTGCCCGTTCACCAGCGTGTTGCGTGTAACGAAGCGCTGGCTCAGGCCGCCTTTGGCCACTTCAAGGCTGGCACGCATCAGGGTGTCGGTTTCCTCGATCACCGTAGTCGAGGCGCACCACGGCAGAAACTCCGGATAACTCGCGACGTCGTTGACCAAGTCAAACAGGGCCTGGGCCGGATACGGCAGTAAGGCGGAACGTTGAATATGGGTAGTCATGCAGATCTCACTTAAATAACTGCGCAGCGAACACGATGAGGATACCCAGCGGCGCAACATAACGCATAAGGAAGAAGGTAATGGCGAACAAGGCGGGGTTGCGCATGGCCAGTTCGTCCCGAACGGCCTCACGCCCCATTACCCAGCCGGCGAACACTACAAACGTCAGGGCGCCCAGGGGCAACATGATGCGTGAGGTGAAAAAGTCGATCACACCAAACACGTCCAGGCCGCCGGCCGCGCCCCATTGATAGAGCTGGAAAGCGCCGCCTTCGCTCACGAAAAACTTCGCTTCCTTCCAGATATTGAACGAAAACACCGTGCCCAGCCCGACAAACCAGCACGCGAAGGCCAGCGCGAAGGTGATGGCCGCACGACCAAAACGCGTGCGCTCCACCAGATACGCCACCATCGGTTCCAGCAGCGAAATAGCCGAACTCCACGCGGCCACCGTGACCAGCACAAAGAACACCACGCCAATGATCTGGCCGAACGCCACATTGCCGAAAGCCAGCGGCAGGGTCACAAACATCAGGCCCGGCCCCTCGCCCGCATTAAGGCCAGCGGCGAACACAATGGGAAACAACGCCAGCCCGGCAACCAGTGAAACGAAGGTGTCCAGCAACGCCACGCTGACCACCGTTCCGGTAATGGAGGTCTGCTTGGGCATATACGCGCCGTAAACCAGAATGGCGCCAATACCCACGCTCAACGAGAAAAACGCGTGCCCCATGGCAGGCAACAAGCCATCCATCAGCTTGGAGGGGTCGAGATGAAACATGAATTTCACCCCTTCCATAAAGTGGCCGGTGGTCAGGCTGTAGCCGAGCAAAATCAGCAACAGCACAAACAGCAGCGGCATCATTATTCGCAAGCTGCGCTCCAGCCCGGCAACTACGCCGCGAGCGATCACTACGGCAGACAACAGCATAAAGGCTGAGTGCCACAGAATCAGGCGCCATGGATCGGCAACCATATCGGCGAAATAACGGGAGGCCTGTTCGCCTTCGATGTTCTGAAATTTCCCCCATCCGACGCCCAGAATGTAATCCAGCGCCCAGCCACCCACCACGCTATAGAAAGAAAGGATCAGCAAGGCGGTGACCATTCCGGCGAATGCTGCCCACGACCATTTGTTGGAGTGAGATGTGTGCGCCGCCAACGCGCGCAAGGCGTTCGCGGGGCTTAACCGGGAGCGGCGACCGATCAGCGTTTCCGCCACCATCACCGGCACACCGAGCAGCGCAATACACAGCAGGAACATCAACACGAATGCCCCGCCGCCATACACGCCGGTCATGTACGGGAATTTCCAGATGCTGCCCAGACCCACCGCCGAGCCGGTAGCCGCGAAAATAAACACCCAGCGGCTGGCCCATGAGCCATGAATCGAAACCTTGTCGCCTGCCATATAGAACCTGCCGGTTAACGCGGCCCAAGGGAGGCCGAAAAGAAGAGGCGCGCATTGTCCGAGATTCACCCCGGCCTCTCAAGGCCACGCGCCCTGATGGCAACACGAGAGCATTAGCGTAGCGGCTGCGTAAACTGTCGCCAGCGGCAGGACTGTTGCTTATAATGCCGCGCCTATGGCCAAGCAAAAAAAACACCCTCAGGGCACCATCGCCCAAAACAAGAAAGCCCGTCACGACTACTTCATCGAACATAAATTCGAAGCAGGTCTGGTGCTCGCCGGCTGGGAAGTCAAAAGCCTGCGTGCCGGCAAAGCGCAGCTGGTCGACAGCTATGTGCTGCTGAAAAACGATGAAGCCTGGCTGATTGGCGCGCACATTGCGCCGCTGACCGCTGCCAGTACCCACGTGATCGCTGACCCTGTGCGTAGCCGCAAGTTGCTGCTGAACAAGCGCGAAATCGAGAAGCTCACCTCGTCGGTGCAGCAGAAAGGTTATGCCTGCGTAGCACTGTCGATTTACTGGAAAGCGCACCTGATCAAGTGCGAAATCGGCTTGGGCAAAGGTAAGAAGGAATACGACAAACGCCACACCGAGCGTGAGCGCGATTCCGACCGCGAGCTACAACGCGCTGTTCGTACCAAAGGTAAGGACGACTAACGCCGCTAGACCTGCCGCTTCCAAAAGCATCGCGACTGAAGCGCCTACGAATCGCACAATCGGTAGGCGCAGCTTCAGCCGCGATGCTTTTTTGCTTCAACGCGCTTAGAACCCTTGCCGCCGCTCCGCCCGCGCCACGCGCTGCGCCTCTTGCAGCCCTTCGGCCAGCACTTCCTGCACGTAGTGAATATGGCGATTGGAAATCTCCCGCGCCTGTTCCGCACGCCCTTCGATAATCGCCTGATAGAGCTCGCCATGCTGTTGCATGAGCATTTTGCGTGTCTCGCTGCGCAAGGCGTACATGCCGCCGATGTTGGTCACCACGTTGCGCTTGAGCAGGTCGAACAGGCCGCGAATGGTGTGAAGCAGCACGGCGTTATGGCTGGCTTCGGCAATGGCCAGGTGAAAGCGCGCATCGGCTGCGCCCTCTTCCGCGCGGCTTACTTTGCCTTCGCTGGCATAGCACTGTTGCAGCGCCTCAAACGCCTCGCGCAGCCGCGCATGGTCCAGCTCGGTAGCACGCTGCGCCGCGTAAAACGCGCAGGAGCCTTCCAGGGTGTGGCGAAACTCCAGCAAATCGCGCTGGGCTTCAGGATTGCTCTCCAGCAGATGCAGCAGCGGATCACTGAAGGTGGAGCCCAGGGACTCCGCCACATAATTGCCGCCGCCCTGACGACTGACTAAAAGCCCTTTGGCCGCCAGTTTCTGAATGGCTTCGCGCAACGAGGGACGCGATACGCCGAACTGCTCCGCCAACGCACGCTCGGCAGGCAGGCGCTCACCGGCTTTGAGCGTGCCTTCAAGAATCATGCGCTCAAGCTGCGAGACGATATCGTCCGACAAGCGGCGCTGTTGTATATGACCGAACCCCATACCCATCTCCGCCAGGCCCGAACTCTGTCGCGGCCCTTTCTAAATAGCGCCTCACGCGCATCTTCCGCAGCCTAACGACAGCGCCACCGCCGCCACAACAATTACCTGCACCCGCAGACTCCCAGACCAAAGTCGTATGCAAGGAAATTGACAGGGCTGTGTAGGGCTTTTACCCTGAGCCGTCGAATTTGTAAATTGGTATTACCAATTAACCGACGTACAGGTTGAGCACCCCATTCGCGCCACGAGCGCCTGGCCAGTGACCCAACACACCGGCACACCCAACAATAATCAGGGAGCCAACCCACGATGCAAACCTGGCAACAGCTATACACACCACTTGGCAGCCTTGGGCTCTCGGCCCTCGCGGCCGTCGTTCCGATTGTTTTCTTCTTCCTTGCGCTTGCCGTGTTCCGCCTCAAAGGCCACGTGGCGGGCAGCATTACCCTGGCGCTGTCGATCGTTGTCGCCATCGTCGCCTTCCAGATGCCGGCTGACATGGCCTTCGCCGCTGCCGGCTACGGCTTTATGTACGGCCTCTGGCCCATCGCCTGGATCATTGTGGCGGCGGTGTTTCTGTACAAACTGACGGTAAAAAGCGGCCAGTTCGAAATCATCCGCAGCTCCGTGCTCTCGGTCACCGACGACCAGCGCTTGCAGGTGCTGCTGATCGGCTTCGCGTTTGGCGCCTTTCTCGAAGGCGCCGCCGGTTTCGGAGCCCCGGTGGCGATTACCGCTGCGCTGCTGGTCGGCCTCGGTTTCAATCCGCTGTATGCCGCCGGCCTGTGCCTGATCGCCAATACCGCACCGGTCGCCTTTGGCGCTCTGGGTATTCCGATCATCGTGGCGGGCCAGGTCACCGGCATCGACCCCTTCAAAATCGGCGCCATGGCCGGGCGGCAGCTGCCGCTTCTGTCGATCATCGTGCCGTTCTGGCTGGTGGCAATGATGGATGGCTGGCGCGGCATCAAGGAAACCTGGCCAGCCGCGCTGGTGGCGGGCGTTTCCTTTGCCATTACCCAGTACTTCACCTCAAACTTCATCGGCCCGGAACTGCCTGACATCACCTCGGCGCTGGTCAGCCTGGTGTCACTCACCCTCTTCTTGAAAGTGTGGCAGCCACGTCGCAGCGCCAATGCGCAAATTGCCGGCGCAACGGGTGGCAGCGCGGTAGCAAGCGTGGGCGGCTTCGGCCAGCCACGTAGCACGACCGTATCGCCTTACAGCCTCGGCGAGATCATCAAAGCCTGGTCGCCCTTCTTGATTCTCACCGTGTTGGTGACCATCTGGACGCTCAAGCCATTCAAGGCGATGTTCGCCGCCGGCGGTGCGATGTACAGCACCGTGTTCAATTTCGCGATCCCGCACCTTGACCAGCTGGTGATCAAGACCGCGCCCATCGTCACCGCACCCACTGCCATTCCGGCGATCTTCAAGCTCGATCCGATTTCCGCCACCGGCACAGCGATTTTCTTCTCAGCGCTTATCTCGATGCTGGTTCTGAAGATCGACTTCAAAACTGGTCTGACCACTTTGAAGGAAACCTTCTACGAGCTGCGCTGGCCGATTCTGTCCATCGGCATGGTGCTGGCGTTCGCCTTCGTTACCAACTATTCGGGCATGTCCTCAACCATGGCGTTGGTGCTTGCAGGCACCGGTTCTGCGTTCCCGTTCTTTTCGCCGTTCCTTGGCTGGCTGGGAGTGTTCCTGACGGGCTCGGATACCTCGTCGAACGCGCTGTTCAGTTCGCTGCAAGCCACCACCGCGCACCAGATCGGGGTTAACGACACCCTGCTGGTGGCCGCCAATACCAGCGGTGGCGTGACCGGCAAAATGATTTCGCCGCAATCGATCGCGGTGGCCTGCGCGGCGACCGGTCTGGTGGGCAAGGAGTCGGATCTGTTCCGCTTCACCCTCAAGCACAGCCTGATCTTCGCCGCGTTTGTCGGCCTGATCACGCTGGCCCAGGCCTATTGGCTGACCGGCATGCTGGTGCACTAAACCCGCTGGCCCCGACGTCGCCTGCGCGGCGTCGGTGCTGAACTGAACGGGGCGGCTAGCCGCCTCGCGTCTTTCTCTACACGGGACGATATTTATGATCATTTCCGCCTCTTCCGACTACCGCATCGCCGCCCAGCGCAAGCTGCCGCCGTTCCTGTTCCACTACATCGACGGCGGCGCCTATGCCGAGTACACGCTGCGCCGAAACGTCGAAGACCTGGCAAGCATCGCCCTGCGCCAGCGCGTGCTGCGCAACATGTCTGAACTGAGCCTGGAAACCCGCCTGTTCAACGAAACCCTGGCCATGCCGGTCGCGCTTTCGCCCGTCGGCCTGACCGGCATGTACGCGCGCCGGGGCGAAGTGCAGGCCGCCAAGGCAGCCGCAGCCAAAGGCATTCCGTTCACCTTGTCGACGGTGTCGGTGTGCCCGATTGAAGAAGTGGCGCCCGCCATCGACCGCCCCATGTGGTTCCAGCTCTACGTGCTCAAAGACCGTGGCTTTATGAAAAACGCCCTTGAGCGCGCCAAAGCCGCTGGCGTGACCACGCTGGTGTTCACCGTTGACATGCCGGTGCCAGGCGCCCGCTACCGCGACGCCCATTCCGGCATGAGCGGCACCAATGCGCCAATGCGCCGAATGCTGCAAGCCATCACCCACCCGAGCTGGGCGTGGGATGTGGGCCTGCTTGGCCGCCCGCACGACCTCGGCAACATTTCCGCCTACCGGGGCAACCCCACCGGACTGGCCGATTACATCGGCTGGCTGGGCGCCAACTTCGACCCGTCGATTTCCTGGAAAGACCTGGAGTGGATCCGCGATTTCTGGGACGGCCCGATGGTGATCAAAGGCATCCTTGATCCGGAAGACGCCAAAGACGCGGTGAAATTCGGCGCCGACGGCATCGTCGTCTCCAACCATGGCGGCCGCCAGCTCGACGGCGTGTTGTCCAGCGCCCGCGCCATGCCGGCGATTGCCGATGCGGTCAAAGGCGACCTGGCGATTCTGGCCGACTCCGGCATTCGCAACGGCCTCGACGTGGTACGCATGATTGCCCTGGGCGCCGACACGGTCATGCTCGGCCGCGCGTTTATTTACGCCCTGGCCGCAGCGGGCGGCGCCGGTGTGACTAACCTGCTGGAACTGATCGAAAAGGAAATACGCGTGGCCATGGTGCTGACCGGCGCCAAAACCATCGCCGACATCAACGCCGACTCGCTGGTACGCGAACTCGGCCAGCCCGTCATCGAGCAATTTCAGCAGTAACCCGCGCCATCGTTCAGGAGTTGCCCTTTGAGTTTGCCCACTGCTTTCCTCGCCGCCGTAGAACAGCTGATTCCGCGCGAACGGCGTTTCGACGACGCGCTGTCCACCTTGGCCTTCGGCACTGACGCCAGTTTTTATCGGCTGATTCCCAAGCTGGTGGTCCGCGTCGAAAGCGAAGACGAAGTGGTGCAACTGCTGAAACTGGCCCACGCCGAACAGGTGCCGGTCACCTTTCGCGCGGCGGGCACCAGCTTGTCTGGTCAGGCCATCAGCGACTCGGTGCTTGTCGTGCTGGGCGACAACTGGAATGGGCGTGAGATTCGTCAGCAAGGTGCGCAGATTCGTCTTCAACCCGGCGTGATCGGCGCTCAGGCCAACGCCTGGCTGGCTCCGTTCGGGCGCAAGATCGGCCCCGATCCCGCCTCGATCAACGCCTGCAAAATCGGTGGCATCGTCGCTAACAACGCCAGCGGCATGTGCTGCGGCACGGCGCAAAATACTTACCACACGCTCGCCGGCATGCGCCTGGTATTAGCCGACGGCACGCGCCTGGACAGCGAAGATCCGGCCAGCGTCGCGTCCTTCCACGGCACCCATGGCGCCTTGCTGGAACAGCTCGCCGCATTGGGCCGCGACACCCGCGCCAATACCGAACTGGCCGCAAAAATCCGCCACAAATACCGCCTGAAAAACACCACCGGTTTGTCGCTCAACGCACTGGTCGACTTCGATCAGCCGCTCGACATTCTCACGCACTTGCTGGTCGGTTCCGAAGGCACCCTCGGCTTCATCAGCGCGGTGACGTACGACACCGTGGTCGACCACCCGCACAAAGCCTCGGCGCTGATTGTGTTCACCGACGTAGAAAGCTGTTGCAACGCCGTGACCGTGCTGAAAAGCCAACCGGTGTCGGCGGTGGAGCTACTCGACCGGCGCAGCCTGCGCTCGGTGGAAAACAAAGCAGGCATGCCGGCCTTTGTTCGGGAATTGTCCCAGGGCGCTTGCGCGCTGTTGATCGAATCCCGCGCGGCCAGCGATAGTCTGCTGAAGGAACAGCTCGGCCTGATCATGACCTCGCTCGCCGGCTTCCCGGTGGAAAAACAGGTCGACTTCAGCACCGACCTCAAGGTGTACAACCAGCTCTGGGCGATTCGCAAAGACACCTTCCCCGCCGTTGGCGCCGTGCGCGAAACCGGTACCACGGTAATCATCGAAGACGTGACCTTTCCGGTCGAACACTTGGCCACGGGCGTCAATCGCCTGATCGCCCTGTTCGACAAACACCGCTACGACGAAGCCATCCTGTTCGGCCATGCGCTGGAAGGCAATCTGCACTTCGTGTTTACCCAGGCCTTCGACACGCCAGAGCAGGTGGCGCGTTATTCGGCGTTTATGGACGACGTGGCGCACCTGGTGGCGGTTGAATTCGGCGGGTCGCTGAAAGCCGAACACGGCACCGGCCGCAACATGGCGCCATTCGTGGAACTGGAATGGGGCAGCGACGCGTATCAGCTGATGTGGCAGCTCAAACGGCTGCTTGATCCGCGCGGCATTCTCAACCCGGACGTGGTGCTGAGCGACGATCCGCAGGTGCACCTGAAAAATCTCAAACCGCTGCCGGCCGCCGACGAGATTGTCGACAAATGCATCGAGTGCGGTTTCTGCGAACCGGTGTGCGCATCGAAGGGCCTGACGCTGAGCCCACGGCAACGCATCGTGATCTGGCGTGACATTCAAGCCAGAAAACGCGCCGGCCTGGACACCACCGAACTGGAACGCGACTACCACTACCAGGGCATCGACACCTGCGCCGCCACCGGTCTGTGTGCCCAGCGCTGCCCCGTCGGTATTAACACCGGCGAACTGGTGAAAAAGCTCCGCGCGCAAAGCGCTGACCAAGCCAAAGCCGCCGCCTGGCTGGGTAAAAACTTCCACACGGCCTTGCAGGGCGCGCGCTTCACCCTGCACGTTGCCAACGGCGCACGCATGATGCTCGGCGCGCCGCGTCTGGCGAAAGTGTCCGCGCTACTCAGCAAGGCATCAGGGCGACGCGTTCCGCAGTGGTCCCCCGCGATGCCGCAACCCGAGCGGGCTGTTCGGGTCACCCTGCCAGTAGAGGACGCCCGCCCCCGCGTCGTGTACCTGGCGGCATGCGTGTCCCGCGTGATGGGCCCGGCGGCGGGCGATCGCGAGCAACAATCGCTATTCGGCAAAACCCAGGGCCTGCTGGAAAAGGCCGGCTATCAAGTGGTGTTCCCAGACAATCTGGACAACCTCTGCTGCGGACAACCCTTCGCCTCCAAAGGCTACACCGAGCAAGCCGACGCCAAGCGCCAGGAGTTGATCAACGCCCTGCTGGAAGCCAGCCGCGGCGGCCTCGACCCGGTTTACTGCGACACCAGCCCCTGCACCCTGCGCCTGGTTCAAGACCTCGGCGAGCCGCGCCTGGACCTGTACGACCCGGTGCGGTTTATTCGCACCCACCTGGTCGACAAACTCACCTTCGTGCCACAGGACGCGCCCATCGCCGTGCACGTGACCTGCAGCACCCAGCACCTTGGCGAAAGCCAGGCGCTTATTGACCTGGCGCGGTTATGCAGCAACCACGTGGTGGTGCCCGAAGGCATTCATTGCTGCGGTTTCGCCGGCGACAAAGGCTTCACCACACCCGAGCTGAACGCCCACGCCTTGCGCAGCCTGAAAGACGCGGTTCAACACTGCAATGAAGGCATTTCCACCAGCCGAACCTGCGAAATCGGCCTGAGCCAGCATGGCGGCATCGACTACCACGGGTTGGTGTATTTGGTGGATCGGGTGACGCAGCCGCGCGTGCCCGTGGCGTCATAACGGCGAGGGGCGTCAAGCGCATCGCGGCTGAAGCCACTCCTACAGGGAGGTGCGAAATGACTGGAAAAAACACTGAACCGCTTCGTTTGGGTGAAAGTCCATCTGTATACGCCCGCTGATAAAGCGGGTTTTGACAGTCTCGCCCCCTCACGGCTCCGCGAGCCCCACCCCGGGGTTCTGGACGAGAGCTGCAGCCACGAGAAGGAGATTCACCATGAAGCGCACCGCCTTGCTGTATCCAGCGGCACTACTGTCCGCGACCCTGATGGCATCACCTGTTTTCGCCGCCGACCTGTGCGAAGCCAACCTGCAGAAAATCCAGGACACCCTGACCACTAAGCAGGCCACCATGAGCGAGTCGCTGAAGACTCAAGTGATGGAAATGCAAACTACCGCCAAGCAAGCAAAAGCTGCCGGCGACGAGAAGAAATGCGTAGAAGCCTCGGCCATGGCCGTGCAACGCCTCGAAGCGCCGAACACCGAAGGCAGCGGCGATAGCGGTGGCAGCGGCGGCAGCTGATTGAGCTGCTCTGCGTGTTAATGAAAAGCCGGCGCTGAGCCGGCTTTTTGTTGTGTCAGATTTAAGCTGCCACTGCGTACGCGGACGTCACTGATCAATCACCACCACATCCACCAACAACCTCATCGCCACATGCCGCAGTTGTTGCAGGTCGATGGGTTTGGCCATGCAGTCCTGGGCACCGCGTCGCAGGGCGTCGGCGAAGACGTCTTCGTCGGCGGCCGCGCTCACGACCAGTACGGGCACGTCGCGCAGGTGAGGCGTGCTGCGCAGCATGTCGAGTATGTGCAGGCCGTCGCCGTCGGGCAGGTCGAGGTCCAGCAGCACCAGGTCGGGCGTGAAGGTTTCCAGCATGGCGTACGCGCGCTGAAGCGATGCCGCACCGCGCACTTCGGCCATGCCTCTAAGCCCTTCCTGCAATACGCGCATGCAGGCCGGGTGGTCTTCCACGCACAGCACGGCGGCCAGCTCCCTGGCTGGTGCAACGCCATCCTCGCTCGCAGGGACGCTGGTGTCGGGCGCAGCGGCGCTGGGCAGATCAATCCAGAAACGGCTGCCAATGCCAGGCGTACTTAAAAAGCCCAGCTCGCCATTCATCAATTCCGCCAGCTCACGGCTCAAAACCAGGCCGATGCCCGCGCCGGGGATGGTCGAATTTTCCCAGCCAAGGCGTTGAAACGGCTGAAACAATCGACCTTGCTGTTCCTCGCTCAGGCCCGGCCCGGTGTCTTGCACCCACAAACGAATGCCGCTGGGGCGCACTTCATACCCCAAGCTGACCATGCCCTGCGGGCTGTTGTATTTGATGGCGTTGGACAGCAGGTTAAGCATGACCTGCCGCACCCGGCGCATATCCGCCCACACGTACATGCCCGATTGCTCGGAAGCCATCACCTGCAATTGCTGACCACGTTGCGAGGCTTCCGGCTGCACCAGCTCGGCACAGCTGCGCAGCAATTCGGCGACGTCGACGGAGGAAAACTGCAGCTGCTGGCGGCGACTTTCGATGCTGGAAAGGTCGAGAATATCTTCCACCAGCGCCGTCAGATGACGGCTGGCATTGACGATTTCGCGGGCGTAGTCGGCCTGTTGTTCGGCGCCGGGCTGCTCCTGGGCGTCCAGCTCGATCAATTGCGCGAAACCGTAAATCGCATTCAGCGGCGTGCGTAACTCGTGGCTCATGCTGGAGAGAAAACGGCTTTTCGCCTGACTCGCCTCCTGCGCTTCGAGGCTGGTGCGGCGCAGGTCTTCCTGCACCTGTTTGAGCCCGGAAATATCCACATGGGTGCCCGCCACGCGCAACGGCCGGCCCTGGGCATCACGCTCCAGCACCTTGCCGCGGCTGAGCAGCCATACGTAATTCCCCTCGGCATCGGCAAAGCGATACTGGGCCTCAAAGGTGTCTTCGATGCTGTCAGCAAAGCCGTAGCGCAACTGACGCAGGCGGTCGAGATCGTCCGGATGCACGCGCTGGTTGAATTCGGCAAAAGTCAGGCACTGGATATTCAAGCCATACCGCTTCACACCGCGACCCCGCACGGTGATGGTCATGCTGCGGGCTTCGACTTCCCAGAGGCTTTCAGTGGTGCTTTCCAGCACCAGTTCAAGCTGGCTTTGCGCCTTGAAGCGTTCGTCTTCACTGGCCTGAAGTTGCTGCCCGGTCTGCTGCGCAGCCTCGGCCATGTAAGCCAGTTCGTCGATTTCGATCGCGGTCGACTCGGGCTTGTAATTGCCCTTGCCTAGCTCGCCCATCATGTTCACAACGTCAGCCATCGGTTTGGCCAGCTTGGCCGTCAACAGCCGTGAGCGGCGCCACATCCAGGCAAAAAACAGCAGGTAGAAAAACACCAGACCGGCAATAAGTAAGTAGCCGATTTGCTGATAACGCTCGGCCAGATTTTCCGTGGCCTCGAAAATGTTGGCCTCATCGACCACCACCAACAAACGCCAGCCGGTCTGCGGAATTTCACTCCACGCCACCAACTGCTTGCGCCCGCCCAGCAGTACTTCTTTCACATCGCTGCTGCTGGCGGTCATGGCTTGCAGCAGCGGTTGCAGGTCGTGGCGGTCTTTCAAATCGAAGTCGTCCGGCTTCAGCACTTCACGGCGCACGGCCTCGGCGTAGCTGTACTCGGTGAGTTCGTTGAGACCGAAATCCTGCTCACCCGCAGCGGGCAAGGCGATAACTTTCTGATCGCGGCTGACCAGCACGGCGTAGCCATGCCAAGGCACCTGCAAATTGCCGATTTCGCTGACCATCTGGCCAACGGTTACATCAAGCCCGACCACGCCTTCAAGAAAGTTATCGCGGTATACCGGCGCAATCGCCGACATCATCCAGCCCTGGCCGGCGGGGTCCAGGTAGACGTCGGTCCACACCACCTTGCGCTCAGGATTGTGCTTGGCGTCGGCCAGGTAATAGAAGTTGTAATCAGGGATGACCATGTCGTGGGCATAGCGATCCGGGGTCATGAAAAACGGGTAGATGCGGTTGTAGCTGTCCCAACTGTTGAAATAAAGCGCCGAGACCAACGGGTTGGCATCGCGGATCCAGCGCATCAGCACGTCGACACGCGACAGGCGCAGGGCCTTGTCGTGGTCCTGTTTATCCAGCGGCGTGGCGTTGGAATAAAACGAAGCGGCGCGGCCGTCATCGCGATGGGTGAAATGCACGCCATCCGGCGTCACCGAATAGCGCGACTGCTCGAGCGCATCGGGACGATACGTCAGGTCGGACAACGCCCGGGTAGTTGCCGCCTGGTAAATCTTGGTCTGCGCCTCCAGCCCCTCGAGACGTCGGCCAATAATCTCGCCCTCACGCTGCACCGTGCCGGTCAGATCCTGCGCGGCACGCTGCTGCAGGTAGTCGAGCTGGGTGTCGCGAATGGCCGAATTTGTCAGCAAGTACACCGCAATGAGCACCGACTCCACGAGCACCAGCGGGATCAACGCACTTTGCAAAAACGCGCGCCAAATCCATTGGCGCAAGGGGTAACGCGGGCTACACGGCATAGGGCAGGTCTCAGAAATAGCTGCACATAACGACAGAATGCTTGTGAGCCTAATCTTATAGCCTGTTGGCGCCGATGACGTACGGCAAGCTGGTCGACGCGCTGGAACCTTTCCAGTAAACTCCCGGTCCCAATCGTTAACCACGATAGGTTTTGGGGCCGATTAGGATTCGACGCCGGTTACAAAACTTGAGGGGCATGCCGAGTTGGTAACAGAACTCGTAAATCCACTGTTGCAAAACTCTATAATTGCCAATGATGACAATTACGGTGCCCAACTAGCTGCGTAAGCAGCCTAGTCGCACTTCTGGTAGCTTCGGCTCCAGCAATCATGAGGGGATGTCTGTAAACCCAAAATGATTGTCATATAGAACAGAATCGCCGCGTAGTACGTTGTGGACGAAACGGCTAAAACTTACACAACTCGCCCAAAGCACCCTGCCCGTCGGGCGGCTGAGGGTTAACTCAATAGACACGGCTAAGCATGTAGAACCGACAGCAGCGGACTGGCGGACGGGGGTTCAAATCCCCCCGGCTCCACCAAACAAGCCCCTGATTTTCCTAGTGAAATTCAGGGGTTTTTCTTTGGGTGTCGAAAAAGTGTCGAGATTGGTTGCGCTAACCACGCGCGTCGCGCCCAGGCTCATCCTCAGCCACTCGCCACCGCCAATATTTATCCGGCCCAACCCACACAACGGTTTGTTCGGTTAACGCTCTGAACGCGTCCAACACCGGTCGGCCTAAAACTAGATTTCCCTGGCTGTTTTCACGCAGTAAAGTCTCGCCCGAAAGCTTAAGTGCGTAATCAACCACGTCATCTTGATAGACACAGCCGGAGCGGTTGAGCTCGGAAAACATCCACTCAGCAACATCCTTAGCTGCCATTGGGTACAACCGTCTTCACCAGCTCTAGGGAGTTATGAGGGAATCGACCGCTCTCAAGCTTTTTACCAGCAAACCACTGACACTCGTAAGGCGCTTCAGGATGATCCGGGACGGTCCGCACGGTCATATCAGGGCCACCAGATTTCAGCTTTACGATGTTTCCAACTTCAAGCCTTTTACCAGACATGTACATCTCCTTATGAAATAGCAATTTGCTATCAAGGGTAGTAATAGCCCGAGACTGAGTCAGACAGCAATAGATGGACCTAACTTGACTGCGTCCTGCAGATGATCAGGAGAAAGATGCGCATAGCGCATGGTCATAACCAAACTGGAGTGCCCCAAGATTTTCTGTAACGGCAGGATGTACCCGCCATTCTGGATGAAGTGACTCGCGAAGGTATGCCGGAGCGAGTGCGCGGCCTGACCTTTCGGTAGCTGAATAGTCGTTCTGGCCAATGCGCGGCGGAATGAGGTGATTGCCGAATTTGGCTGACCATGCCGCCTCCAGTGACTGGCGATCTTGGCCTCCAGCTCAACCGAAATAGGCACTGACCTAACCTTTCCGCTTTTGGTCCCGCAGAACGTAATCACCGCATTCCGCAGCCCCGTCGGTTTGAGCTTCTCAGCTTCTGACCAGCGTGCCCCAGTGGCCAAGCAGATCAGCGAAATGATCTCGACGTGTGGGTTATCGCATCCCTTGCGGATCTCACTCAGCAGCTCAGCAATCTGCTCATTGGTCAGCCAGGACAACTCACGCTCTTGGATCTTCAAAGGCTTAACCAGGGCCAATGGATTGGAATAGTCGATGACGCCCAGGCCCCTCAATTCGTTGTACACCGCACGCAGATACCCCAGCTCGTTGTTGAGCGTTTTCGGTGACGTGCCCTCGGGCGTAACTCTGAGGATCGAGCTTTGCCGCCTGAGGGTTTCGCAGACGCTTAGCGACCAGCTCCAATTTGGACCGACGACGCTCACCATCACGTACCGAATGCCCGTGCAGATCAAACCAGGCGCTCACCAGCTCGGTTAGCAAGCGACGATCTTGGCTTAGGCGACCAGCCAGGCTTATCAACAACCTTGGCTCTACAGGTTGCCTCGAATCGCTGGGCCTCGCCTTTGGTCTTGAAGGTCTTACGGAAACGCTTGCCCTTGATGGGTTCGACGTCGACCTTCCAGCGCCCATCCGGTAGCGATTCTATGGCCATCAGACGGCACGTCCCCATCGCACATGTCGTTCCTCCAGCCGGTCTTTGATGTGCTGGAAGAGGTCCAACTCGCTCATATCCTTAGCCGCGTAGTGATCGCGAATGACGGGCCAACGGTCCCATTGTTTTAGGTGGAGAACGCCTTTTTTGCGCTCACCCGTTCCCTTACCAGCAAGCTGACGAAATTGCCTAGGAACAGTTCGAGGTTCTTGCCCGAGAAGCCGCGAGCGGTTTTGTAGTGACGTTTGTACTCGGTGGTTTCGACTGGGGAATCCACCGGCAGATCCACCCGAGCATCGTTGCGCATCAGCGTCCACAAGGGGTCGAAATAGCCAGGGGGAGAGAGGCAGGCCGCAACGCCACAGGCCATCCAAGTGCCCTGCAAACGACTCATAGGAGTTTGTTTCGATGGCCTTGCCGGTGGCAAGGTCGATGGAGCCAGCAGCGAATTGCTGGACCACGGAATGGTGGTAACGAAGCTTAAAGCGCCATACATCCTGAGACTCGTTGTTCTCCGGGTCATTGTCGTCGAAGCAGTTACGGCGTCCCAAACGCCTTCCCAGTAGTCCAGTTTGTCGGTGGCCTTGGCCTGCTCCGTCTTGTTGTAGATGCTCAGTTGAATGGCACCGGCAGAACCGAACATAGAGGCTTCACCACGGCCATAAACGCTCGACTTGGTGCCCCACTCGATTTGATTGACGCCGGTAATGTCGCGCTGGGGGCGCGCTCGGCAATGCATGCGAGCAACAAGGTCGACAGGCGGCTGCCAGCCCTGAAAGAAGCAGGAGGACAACCGCCAGAAGATGCGGTCGGGATGGCGACAGGTTAGAAAGCAAAACCAAGGACTCTGCCCTTTTTATTTCGCTCTTGCCGCCGAGGGCTCGGGAGCGGGGGGTGATAAAGCTACCCCACACTCCTCGCGATAGGCCGTTCATGGCTGCGCAGGGTCAAGGGTGCGCCGCGCCCGTGCTTCCGTTCGCCGGAACAGCAGAGCCGTTCCGACGAGCCGGGAGCGCGGCCCCTGACCCGCCGAGATTAAGGTGGGCGATTTGGCCCAGTACGTTGCCGGAACCATGCCGTTCGCGGTACCGCATTACCCGTATGGTGCGAATGTCACAGAAGAAGGTTTCGTCGGGATAAGCTCGTTTAGAAGCGGGGTCGATGGCGAGGAAATAACCATCGCTCCATACCCCATCCATAGGCAGCGCTACACCGACATTGTGGGCGCTGCACCAAATGAGACTCGGGCTCCTCAGGGCAGACCAGTTCCAGCAGAACGGTTTGGCCAATGTAGGAAGTGGCGTTGGCAGCTTGTACTGCTGTGTTGGGACTATGCATGGCTGTAGTCCCCCTCTTTGAACTCCGTCTTGCCGCTCAGCAAGTCTTCGCGGAAGCGGGCCAGATCGATAGAACGCATGCTTGGGATGGTGCCGGTATCTACCCACTCGATCGCCTGCTCCACAGAGATGCCGCTCATTTCGGCGAAGGTTGAGAGGCTGCACAAATCCAAGCTGTCGTCCTTACACAAAGTGTGAATTCCTTTTCCAAAAGCTGTTGAGTCAGCAGCGACACGTTCACGATTACGTGTTTGCCGAGCTTGTGCGATGGGACATAGCCATTGCGAATCCAGCCCCAAACGGTGTCATGGTCTTCGGTCATCCGAATCCAATTGGCAAACTCGCGCCAAGGCATCGCCGGTGGAGGGTTAAGCAGGCCTTTCAGCGTAGGTTTGTTCCTTCCATCACAGGCACCCCAAGCCACATAAGGACCATCGTGATCCTTTAGACAAATAGGATCACGGTGATTCCATTGATATCAAGACCACGGTGATCCATCATCCGAAAATGAGCAGAGAAGATCCCCAATTCAAATTACGAATGCCTGCAGAATTGCGAGCACAGGCAGATCAGGCTGCAAAAGCGGCTGGACGGTCTTTGAATGCGGAACTCGTTGCGAGGCTAGAGGCCAGCTTTCTTAGAGAGTCAACCTCCCAGGAAAACTAATTCCGGCAAACAGAGCGAGAGAATTAGCACTGATGGCGCGGAGCGGAATACCTGATGAAATTCGGAATCGCGCCGTGGAGACGATCGCGAAAGCCATTAGGCTCGGTCACAACGAAGCTGTTGTTGGCCTAACTGATATGCATCTGGCGCACAGCATCCCAGACAGCGACTTAGATGAGCTGCAAAAAATGATTATTGATGAACTGGAAGACGCCGGATATCAAGTACGGTGGGACGATACCTCAATGATGATTAGCTTTTGAACTAAACCCTAATCCCCCTGGCCAATACTTACAAGGAAAAGTGCAGCATGGACGAGCTGAAGCCTATGAACTTCAAGAACAGATAAACTCCAAAACAAATTACTAGTGGCGCCAGACTATTCTGGCAGGTACCATTTCTTTGAAATATATCGTTCAGAGTCCTTAATTCAGAATTTGTGCTAGAGGCGAACCAAATGAAGACAATCTCAGTTTTCAATAATAAAGGCGGAGTTGGGAAGACTACTCTCACCTATCATCTGGCTCACGCACTAGCCGCCATGGGAAAAAAAGTCCTAATCTTCGATCTTGACCCTCAATGCAACATCACTGCTCTGTCTGTACCGCAAGAATGGCTTCTAGATGTTTGGGAGAAAGAGGATCGGTACATAGAAGACTTTAAAAACACCCGAGAGAAAGATGAAGCCGCATTCAAAAAAATGAACAGGCAAACAAGGACCATCCACTATCTTCTTGCACCAACACAAGAGGGTACGGCCGACCTTGACATACTTCCACCTCCAGTAGAGCTAGCGAACAACCTCCACTTGATTCCTGGCAGACTGACTATGCATCTTTACGAAGATAAAATATCAAGTCGGTGGAGCGATGTGTATCAAGGAGATCCGCTGGCAATTCGAACCATAACTCGCATCCGAGAACTATCGGAGCAATATGCGGAATTGTATCAGTATGATTTCGTAATTATGGACACATCGCCAAGTTTGGGCGCCCTTAATAAAGTAATCATATCCACCACCGACGGCTTCTTGATTCCCTGCGCACCCGATATGTTCTCCTTATATGGCATCAGGAACCTCGGGAACGCCCTAGGGGTTTGGCAAAAGCAGTTCAGAACCATTTATCAACTGCTTTCAGAAGAAAAAAGAAAACAGTTTCCAGAAAAATTTGTAAGCCTGCTGGGTTTCACTATCTATAATGCAAAAAAGTATACCGGCAACTCGCCTTGGGATTTAGCCAAAGCACACTACAACTACGCAATGCGAATTCCAAGCGCCATAATCGAATATATACCAATGGAAGTCAGAGGACATATCGAAGAGTCAATAATGGCACTTCCAATCGGCAACACCTCTATTATGCATACGCACAACACCTTGACGGGAATGTCTCAAAAATATCATCTACCTATGTGGGAAGTCCCTAGCTACCCATATCTGGCCGACGACACGAACACCGTTATAGCCAACAAAGCAATCTATGAAGCAACATTTGATAAATACTCCACCTTCTGTGCAGACCTACTCAAAAGAGTAGACAGCCTGGAGCAATAAATGGCTAGCCTTCATGACGTCACAGAGTATTGCCTTGAAAGATTTGACGATATAGAACACGAACTATCTCTTTTTCGAGACCAGGTACGAGTATGGTTTGAAACACATCCAAGGCTCTACAAACGCAAACCCACTACAATACACTCAGTGAAACATCGACTAAAAGACAAGTCTCACTTAGAAAAGAAAATCGAGCGCAAATTGATTCCAGACCCCAACTCACATCAAATCGAGATGGAAGAAGGATGGAACCCTGATGAAATTTTCAGGAGCATGACTGATCTTGCGGGGGTGAGAGTACTACTTCTTCATCAACGTCAATTCGAACCCGTTCATATAGAACTAATGAAGAAAATTGACTCTGGCGATTGGGATCTCTATGAGGCACCAAAAGCTTATACATGGGATCCGGACTCAGCTGCTTTTTTTGAAACCTTAGGTATAGCGACTCAAGTCAAAGAGAGCTTATACACCAGCGTTCACTATGTAATCCGCCCAAAGAGAGACTCAGAATTTTCATGCGAAATTCAAGTTAGAACACTATTTGAAGAAATCTGGGGAGAAGTCGATCATACGCTTAACTATCCGACACCAACAGACAATATTGCCTGCAGAGAGCAACTTAGAGTCTTAGCGAAAGTAGTTGGAGCCGGAAGCAGGCTTGTTGATTCAATATTTAGCAGCGCTCAATTAACTGTCGTGGTGCAAGCAGCTGCAGCAGCAGCAGAACAAGCGATCCCGCCCCAACAGGAGCCGCCAGCCCTAATACCAAACGAGCCTGCAGACGAACATAACGTCGCTATACCTCCAACGGAAAAGCCCTTACCGGTCCCAATACCAGTAGAAGAAGGTCGAGAGACTGATCCGGAGGAAGGTAGATAACGGGTGTCGAAAAAATGCCGAAAAAGATTGCTGACGCAGGCCAAATTTGACCACAACGAGCAAAGCCGGGATCTACGGAAGCCCAGCATGTCCCACGTATTCCAATAACAGGCAGGATACAGACCGGGTTCAATCCCCCCCGGCTCCACCAAACAAAAAAAGACGTCCCCGGACGTCTTTTTTATTGCTTGCCGTTCAACAACCCAGGGCGAAAACCCTCACCCCGGCAACCGCAACGACGCCACGTTCAAGCAGTCCTTTTCATTACGCTCAAGCCCTTCCAACGTCCGTTTGTAAGCCTGGTCCGCCGCGTCTTTGAGCAGGTGGCATTCCTGTGTGGACACCACACCCCGCGCCGCCAGCTCGTCGGCGCGGGTGAGTAGGGTTTGGCGATAGTCCTCGGGAAAACCCAGGCGATAGACGTCGTCTTCGAGCAGTGATCGCCAGGCGGCTATTTCCATGGCGGGGTCGGCTTGTGTCATGAGGGTCATCCATTAGGGGTTTAGATCCGGGTCCTGGTTTTCGTGGGTCTCGCCAGGCTCCTCGACGCGTTCCATTGGCTGGGGCACTTTTTCTTCGCTGATGGCCGGCGGCGGTGTGAGTTGCAGCAGCTCGCTGGTGTAGGCCCATTCCTGTTCGACGCGCGCTGGGTCGTCGTTGAGTCGCGTGCCATAGCTGGGAATTATCTGGTGCAGCTTTTCTTGCCAGGCGGGGGATTCGACCTGGTCTTTAAAGGATTTTTTCAGCACTTCAAGCATGATCGGGGCGGCCGTTGAGGCGCCTGGAGAGGCACCGAGCAATCCGGAAATGCTGCCGTCCTGGGAGGTGACTACTTCTGTGCCGAGTTTGAGCACGCCGCCTTTGTCCTCGTCGCGTTTGATGATTTGTACGCGCTGTCCGGCTTGCACCAAGTGCCAGTCTTCTTTTTTCGCCTGTGGGAAGTATTGCTGCAGCGCTTCAAAGCGATCGTCGTCGGATTGCATGACCTGGCCGATGAGGTATTGCACCAGGTCGAATTCACGCACGCCCACTCGTGTCATCGGCCAGACGTTCTCGGTGGTGGTGCTGCTGAACAGATCCCAGAAGGAACCTTCTTTGAGGAATTTGGTGGAGAAGGTTGCGAACGGTCCGAAGAGGATCACGCGTTTGCCGTCGAGCACACGCGTGTCCAGGTGTGGCACCGACATGGGTGGCGCGCCGGTTGGGGCGATGCCGTAGGCCTTGGCCATGTGCTGTTCGGCAATCGTCGGGTTTTCGGTTACCAGGAACGAACCACCGACGGGAAAGCCGCCATATTCGTGGGATTCGGGAATGTCCGACTTCTGCAGCAGCTTCAGCGCACCGCCGCCCGCGCCAACGAAAAGAAACTTGGCATCGGTCGCGCCTTCGGTGCCGTCTTTCAGGTTCTTGTATTCAACGTGCCATGAGCCGTCGTCGTTGCGCGTGATGTCCTGCACTTCGGTGGACAATTTCAGCGCGAAATTAGGCTGGCTCTGCAGATAACTGACGAACTGGCGGGTGATTTCGCCAAAGTTCACGTCGGTGCCGATGGGCGTCCAGGTGGCGGCCAGTTTCTGGTTGGGGTCGCGCCCCTCCATCATCAATGGCACCCATTTTTTGATCTGCTCGGGATCTTCTGAATATTGCATAGGCCGGAACAGCGGGCTCGCCTGCAGGGCGTCGTAGCGTTTTTTCAGAAACTGAATATTGTCGTCGCCCCAGACGAAACTCATATGCGGTGTGGAGTTGATAAAAGAATGGGGATTTTTCAGAGCGCCCTTTTTTACCTGCCAGGCCAGAAATTGCCGAGTGATCTGGAACGACTCGTTGATCTCCACCGCCTTGGTGATGTTGATGTTGCCGCTCTCATCCATCGGCGTGTAGTTCAGTTCAGCCAGAGCCGAGTGACCGGTGCCAGCGTTGTTCCAGCCGTTGGAGCTTTCTTCAGCCACGCCGTCCAGACGCTCGATCATTTCCATCGACCAGCCGGGCTCCAGCTCGTTGAGCCACATACCCAAGGTCGAACTCATGATGCCGCCGCCGACCAGCAGCACATCCACCTTCTTCGCCTCCTCGGCGTAGGCGGTCTGAATACCCAGCGAAACAAAGAGCCCAAGCGAGGCCAGCTTAAATGTTGTGTTCATCAATCACCTCGGAAAAACAGGCGGCTCGCAGCGTAAAAGGTCGGGCAAGCGCCGTGGAATCAGCAATGGTCAAAGAGTCGACGACCAGGCCGTGGGCTTTGTTCAACCTGTATGACGGTTGGAACGAGCGGAGCGAACGTTAACGAAACGCCCGAGCTGCGCGCTCTATCGGGAGCGGATATCTATGTGAACGTTTTTTCTGACCGGAAGGTCAATTAATTATCCGTTCACCCGCACAGGAATTCCCCGATGCCGACAGTCACCATTCATTACCGCTTCGACGGCGAGCCTCGCACCCATGCCCTCGATACCAACGAAACCAGCCTGAGTGAGGCCGACGCGGTTCGTCACCTTATTGAGTTGCACCACGGCGACGCCGAAAACAGCCTGTTGATGCCGGATGCCGAAGCAAGCGACGCGCAGGTGCTGGAGCAAGCAGACGTGTTGAAGATCGCCGAGGTCCGGGTGGAGAGCGCCGGTAAATAGTTAGTGGCTGCTCACGCAAAAGCCCCCATTTCCGAGAGGAAACGGGGGCTTTTTCATGAGTACGGTAGCGAGGGAAAGCGTTATGGCATCAGGCGTCTGCGGGACCGGTTTTCCCGTCACGCTGGTCGTCCCACCAGCGCATCACCTGCTCACCAAACTCCGGAGGCGCTTTGCGGCCGAAACGGCGGGCAATATCGAGAACCGTTTGCTGGGCGAGCGCTTCTTCCATGCGTTTCTGCGCGGTAAGCATTACTGCATGAACGCCACAGGTGCCTGCCATGGCCCATTCGGGCGGCGAGCCGTCGAAGACGGCGCAGCGTTCTCGCACATTGCGGCAGTCGAAGATGGATTTGTCTCCATCAATGGCCCGCACGATATCGAGCATGGTGATCTCGTCTGCCGGTCGCGCCAACTTGAAACCACCCCGCACGCCAGTGGTGGCGGTCACCAGTTTGGCCTTGGCCAGACGGGTAAAGATCTTTGCCAGCAATTCCTGCGGCACACCCTGCAGCTCGGCCAGGGAACGCACGCTGGCCTCGCGGCTATCGCCCTTCTCATCAGCCAGCCACAGCATGCAGTGAATGCCGTATTCCACGCCTGCACTGTATAACGCCACGTTAAACCCCGACTAATCTGGTCGCCTTATAATGCGACACCCGATTGAAAAATGCAAAACGTTGCCACGCCATAGCAGGCCAACGACAAAATAAAAAACCATTATTAAAAAGATACTTCTGCTTATTTATCAGATAGATAAAAGAAGAAACAGCTTCCTCGACTCAACCCTCGGGGGAAAACCGCATGAAAAACTTCTTGCTCGCCAAAACTCCGACCATTACAGTCGGCGTTACGAGATGAGCAGCCTGCCCGGGCATAGGCGATGGATGTTCTCGTTTGAGCGAACTTTCCTTACCTAAAAGAGATAACAACATGAAACAACGCATTCTGATCGTCGGAGCAGGCTTCGCAGGCATGTGGAGCGCCCTTAGCGCAGCTCGCCTTCTGGACCAGCATAACCACAGCGACACCGAAATTGCCGTGCTGGCCCCTCAAGCCGAGCTGCGTATCCGCCCGCGTTTTTACGAGCCTAATGTACAGGCGATGACAGCTCCGCTGGGCGAGCTGTTCGACGCTGTTGGTGTTCGCTTTATTCAGGGCAGCGTGGAAGAACTCGACGTAGTCGGCAAGCAGGTTGGCTACCGCGACGGCGGCGGCAGCTTTGCCACGCTGGATTACGACCGACTGGTACTGGCCAGCGGCAGTAACGTATGGCGGCCAGAGCTGCCGGGGCTGGATCACGCGTTTGATGTGGACAAGATGGAACAAGCCGTTCGCCTTGAGCAGCACATCAACACGCTGAGCGAGCGGCCAGAGTCGGTGGCCCGCAATACTGTGGTCGTCGCGGGCGGCGGCTTTACCGGTATCGAAACCGCTGCCGAAATGCCGGCACGGTTGCGCGCCGCGCTCGGTGCCGACGCGGATGTGCGGGTCATTGTGGTGGATCGCGGCGATAAAATCGGCGGTGCCATGGGCGACGGGCCGCAGCAACTGGTTGCCGAAGCCTCCGCTGAATTGGGCGTTGAGTGGCGTCTGAACAGCAGCGTGGCGGCGGTGGACGCCGACGGCGTTACCTTGGCAGACGGCTCGCGCATTGATGCGCATACGGTGATCTGGACCGTAGGGGTGCGCGCCAGCTCGCTAACTGCGCAAGTGCCAGGCGAACGGGACGCACAGGGCCGTTTGCATGTCGATCGCAACCTGAAAGTACTGGGCCAGCCGCACGTATTCGCAACCGGCGATGTGGCGTACGCGAAGACCGATGACCTTGGCAATTACGCGCTGATGACTTGCCAGCACGCCATTGCCCTTGGGCGTTCGGCAGGCAACAACGTGGCCGCTGACCTGCTTGGCGTGGCGCCTGTTCCGTACAGTCAGGTCAAGTACGTCACGTGCCTGGACCTTGGCGCTTGGGGCGCGGTGTTTACCGAAGGATGGCAACGCGAGGTGAAGTTTGTGCGCGGCGAAGGCAAGCGGATCAAGAGTGAAATCAACGGCTTCTGGATCTATCCGCCCAAGGCCGAGCGGGAAGAAGCACTGGCGGCTGCGGACCCGATGATTCCGGTGGTGGCGTAAAGAAGAGGCTGAACCGCATTGCTGCGACGCTCTTGCGTTTGCTGAACAGCGTTAAACCGTCGCGCAAACGTGGCTCCATAGATTGCACGTCACGTTTGCGCGCCGGACATCACTGTTGTTTGCAGTTACTGGGCTTCGCTTCATATCCCCACACCACGGTCGCGCCGTCATCGCGAAGCTCAAGTGACTCGTTACGACCTTGATACTTGCGGCTGTCATCCTTCGGTTGCGCAAACATCAATGAAGTAGAGTCCGCATACGTTGCCACCAGCGTGGACGGCTGCGTGAGGTAGACGGTGGCGACCAGTTTGTTGCCGGGCTTGTTGTCACAGATAAGGCGCATGGGCTTTTCGCTCGCCACCAAGGCGTAGAGTGCTTGCAGCTCAGCGATTCGTAGCTGATAGCTATCGGCTACGCATTTGGTTTTATCTTCGGCCTTCCAGCATTCATCCCGGCCCTTGAGCCACCCGCGCTGTTCTGCTTTCAGGGTGGGCGGGGTTTCGTTTTTGGCTTTGGCCTGTGCCTGTTTGTACACAGCAGCCAGTTGCTCGTCTTGCTTACCAAGCGACGCATCGCTGCATACCAATGCAGCGATGCTGCCGGGTGCCGCCTTGGAACAGTCGAACGAGGCAGCGTGAGTCGGGGTTGCCTGCAGCAACAGAGGGAACAGCGCTGCTATACAGGCTGGAAATAAACGCTTCATGTGCGAACCTCGAAAAATCGGCTTCCCGTCAATGAGAAGCCTGTGGCCGACGCCAGCACAACGCGTATTTCAGGCCGGCTCGGTGGAAGCAGCATAGCGCGGGTAATCGCTGTAACCCTGCTCGTCGCCACCAAACAGGCGGCTGCCGTCGAAGTCTGACAGGGGCCAGCCGTGCAGCAACCTTGCGGGCAAGTCGGGGTTGGCAACGAAGGCTCGGCCAAACGCGACCAGGTCAGCCAAACCGGATGTCAGAATGGCTTCTGCCCGTTGCAGATCGTAGCGACCAGCCACAATCACGCAGCCGTTATAGACCGCTCGAAGCTGGTGGCGAAACGTTTCCGGCACTTGAGGCGCGTCGTCCCAATCGGCCTCGGCCAGATGGATATAGCTGACGCCCAGCGTCTGCAATTTCTCGGCGGCCAACAAAATTGTCGGGATAACGTCGGGACAATTCATACCGCGCGCGGTGATGTAGGGCGCCATGCGAATACCGGTGCGCTCAGCGCCGATTTCCTCAGCAATGGCTGCAGCCACTTCCTGCAAAAACCGAACGCGGTTTTCGCGGCTGCCACCGTAATCGTCTTCGCGCTGGTTGGAGGTGGTGCGCAAGAACTCGTCGATCAGGTAGCCGTTACCGGCATGGATTTCCACACCATCGAACCCGGCCGTCATGGCATTGCGAGCAGCGCGGCGGTAGTCATCAATCACCGCTTGAATGTCTTCCAGCGACAGGGCGCGAGGCATGCTCACATCGACCATGCGACCTACCCCATCGTCGCCCACTACCCAGACCTGCGCGTCGGCCTTGATGGCTGACGGCGCAACCGGCGTGCCGTCGGCATGAAAGCTGTGGTGGGACATGCGCCCAACATGCCAGAGCTGCAGGTACATTCGCCCGCCCTGGGCATGCACGGCGTCGGTCACACGCTTCCAGCCGGCGATCTGTGCGTCGTTGTAGATGCCCGGCGTAAAGCTGTAGCCCTTGCCTTGCGGGCTTATCTGCGTGGCCTCGGTAACGATCAACCCGGCGCTGGCGCGTTGCGCGTAGTACTCGGCCATCAATGCGTTGGGAATGTCGCCGGGCTGGTCTGTGCGCGACCGCGTCATGGGCGCCATCACTATTCGGTTGGGCAGTTTTTGGCCGCCAAGCTGGAAGGTTTCAAACAGAGGGGAAGCGTTGGACATGAGGGAATTCCTTGGTCAGATGGCTACGGCAAAACGTGGTCTTACCCTCACCCATTTGATGCCTGCCGAAAACCTGGTCGCCACGGAAGCACCTTCAATGAAGCGTTATAAATGCGCTGACCTGTGGGGTGAAACGTCTTCATCCGCGACGGATTTACACGCCTTCAGAAGTTCGACCGGGCGTTCGGCTCACGTTCCGAATGGTGCACCCGGCAGCCTTTGCGCTGACGAATTTCCTCGTCACTGGGGCGCACATGCTCGAATTCGAACACGCCGTCGCTGTACACAACCAGATACCCCCAGTCCAACTGCATTTCCCCCTGCCCCGGCAACGGCGGTTTGGCCCACCACGGTTCTCGGCTGACGATGGTTCGCATAGTTCCCCTCCTGAACAGGCTGACGGCTACAGGCGTTTGACACCTATACCGTAGATTCTTCTGCGCGCCTGTCACGTGTTCGCTCCTGCCGGCGTGCTCGCAATGTCTCCCGTGCATTTCTGCAAAGTGCCCATGCACCCCTGTCTATTCCGCCGCTTGCGCGGTGCCGCCATCATTTGCTCACGGTCTGGCACACAGCGCAGACCCACCTTACGGCACTGCCTAATTCAGTCTTTCAACTCTTTAAGGAGCTTCACCATGAAACTGCAAAAAACCTTGATCGCTGCGGCCATGACCCTTTCGTTCAACGCGGCTTTCGCTGCCGGCAGCCCGGGCGTTGAGCAAGACACCCAGGCCTTCCTTCAAGCCCTGGAAGCAGGTGGTGGCAAGCCGCTTGAGCAGATGACGCCGAAAGATGCACGCGCCGTTCTGACCGGTGCCCAGGCTTCGGTGAAGTTCGATTTCTCCGATACCAAGGTTGAAGACAAAATCATCAACGCCGACGGCCAGAGCATCAAGCTGACCATCGTTCGCCCAGCTGGGGCCACTGGCACGCTGCCGGTGTTCATGTTCTTCCACGGTGGCGGCTGGGTGCTCGGCGACTACCCGACTCACGCCCGTCTGATCCACGACCTGGTGGTGAATTCCGGCGCGGTAGCGGTGTATGTCGATTACACGCCATCGCCTGAAGCCCACTACCCCACCGCCATCAACCAGGCCTATGCGGCAACCAAATGGGTGGCCGAGCATGGCAAGGAAATCAATGTGGACGGCACTCGCCTTGCGGTGGCGGGTAACAGCGTAGGCGGCAACATGACCGCTGCCGTGGCGCTGATGGCCAAGGAAAAAGGCACGCCGAAGCTGCGTTTCCAGGCGCTGCTGTGGCCGGTGACGGATGCCAACCTGGAAACCGGTTCGTATAACCAGTTTGCCCAGGGGCACTTCCTGACCAAGCCGCTGATGAAATGGTTCTGGGACAACTACACCACCGACGCCAAAGAGCGCGCCAACATTCACGTGTCGCCGCTGCGTGCCAGCCTGGACCAGCTCAAAGGCCTGCCGCCCACCCTGATCCAGACCGCCGAATTCGACGTGCTGCGTGATGAAGGTGAAGCCTACGGCCGCAAGCTCGATGCTGCTGGCGTGGACGTCACCACCACGCGCTACAACGGCATGATCCACGACTTCGGTCTGCTGAACCCGCTGGCCCATATCAGCGGCGCCAAATCGGCCGTGCTGCAAGCCGGTGGCGAACTGAAGAAACACCTGCAATAACACACAGCCGTAAATGAAAAAGCCGCCAACGCGAAAACGTTGGCGGCTTTTTTGTGCGTGCGAAACGTGCGGCTAAGAGCGCTGCAACCAGCTGAGGAATTTGCCCTTCTTCACTTCGGCAGGCTTTTGCAGCAGCAGCGAGTCGGTGGCGCTCATGCGGAACGCGTGAAGCTTGGTCAAGGCGCTCGACACCTCTGTGCTTTCTTGCAGGCAATGCTGAAACTGCTCTTTTTCGATGAGATAAATAATCGCGGAGGTGAGTGCAACGAAACGGCCGTGGGACGGCACCCCATCGGTGACGCCCTCCTCGCCCAGCACTTCGCCGGGGCCCATGCGCCCCGCCTCGACGAATTCGCCGCCATTGGCCGGCACCGACGCCGACACCACACCCGTGCCGATCACCATCAGATGCTCGGACACCTGCTCAAAGTCCAACACCACTTGCCCAGCCACAAAGCGTTGCGCCTGCATGTGCTGGCTGAGCTCGTCTTTTTGATCGCCACTAAGGGATCTGAAGATTTTCACGTCATCCAATACCGCACGCATCCGGCTCGCCGGCACTTCGCTGCCGCGCTGCACGCCCGCAGCTTCGAGATGGCGATGGGCAAGGTCGAACATCAGGTTGCGCGCTTCGGCACTGCTGCTGCCCGCCGCGATAAAGCCGCTGGCTTCATACTCAACCGACTCCAGGTCCGAACCTTTTACCGAGACACGGCCCGGCGGCTTGGGCAGCAAGGCGCGAACGCCCTGCAAGGTTTTTTCCAGCGCCTCGATGACCACCCGCGGACGCACCGCGGCCGGCACGCTGATGCTGATGGAAACGCCTTGCACGTTGGCTGCGCGATTGAGGTTGATGACCTTGGTTTTCGCGGCCACCGAGTTGGGGATCACCACGGTGCTGCCCTGGGCGGTGCGCAGGTAAGTGGCGCGCCAGTCGATCTCGATAACCTGACCTTCCACGCCGTCGATGCTGATCCAGTCATCCAGTCGATACGGCTTGGTGGTGTTCAGCACGATGCCGGAGAACACATCGCTCAAGGTGCTCTGCAAGGCCAGGCCGATAACGATGGCAACAATGCCCGACGTGGCGAGCAAGCCTTTCACCGGCAGTTGCATCACATACGCCGCAGCGGCCACGGCAGCGAGCAGGAAAATCAGCGCACCCAGCACGTCTTGCAACAGCCGCCCGGTGTGGCCGCTGCGCGGCATCATTACCACGCCCATCAACACCGTGCCGGCGCGGGCGAGCATCAGCCACCAGGCGATGCCCAATACCGAGCCGAGCACATTCAGCGCCGGCGTCTGCCAGGGCGGCGGCAGCAACGGGCTAAGACCGGCTTCGACGATCACCAGGCTGTAGGTCAGAAAAAACCCGACCCGCAGCACCACCCGCCAAAGCTTGGCGTCGGCCGGCAATAGCCGCCAGGCAGCGATATCCACCAGCAGCAATGCGGTAGCGATGAGCAGCAAGTGACTGTTGATCAGTTCGAGCATGGGTAATCCTGATTCAAAGGGGCGGCGCCGGCGCGCGACATTCACCGCGCAAGCGTACAGCGTCTTTCTCGAACACCTCTTTCAGCCAATTGGCCACCGCCTGGAAACGGCCAATTCGACCGGCGTCGCGGTGGCTGAGCAACCAGACTTCGCGGTGCACTTCCACATCGTCGCTCAGCCGTTTGAGCTGGATGCGGTCACCCAACAAGCAGGGCAACAAGGCCAGCCCCAAACCGGTTTCGCAGGCATTGACCAGTGTGCTGACGCTACTCACCCGCAACGGGTAATGCGCCAGCGGCGCAATGTCGCGCAACCAGCGCATCTCGGCCATCTCCGACAACTCTTCGCCGTATGCCAGCCAGGGCTGCTCGCACCATAAATCACGCGGAATGTCGGCAAACCGCTCGGCGCCGTACACGGCAAACCCCAGCTCGCCGATCTTGCGCATCACCAGCGCGGCGTCGTCTTGCGGACGGGCAAGCCGCAGGGCGAAATCCGCCTCGCGGCGGGTAAACGACAGCGCCTGATTGGCCACCAGTAATTGCAGCTGCAATTGCGGATGGCATTCCATCAGCGCCGGCATGTGCTCTACCAGCCAATGGCTGAACAAAAAGTCGATAGAGGTAATGCGCACGGGCCCGGCCACGCCGTCCGCCTCACTGCAGGTGTCGAGCAGCATGCTTTTCACATCGCCCAGCACGCGCTCGGCATAGGTGAGAAACACCGTGCCCGCTTCGGTGGCGTGGTAGCCGGAGTTGTCGCGAATAAACAGCCGGCGCTGCAACGCCGCCTCGGCGGCGGCGAGCCGGCGGCTCATGGTCGACGGGTCGATGCCCAAGGTGCGTCCGGCCGCACTCATGCTGCCTTCCCGGGCCAGCGCCAGCAGGAGCGGGATGTCGTTCCAGTCGAAATTCGTAGCGTCGGGCCCCACAGGTACTCCTTGTCCTCAGACCGAGGTGACAAACAAACCGGCATCGTTACCGCCGGTTAGCGGACAAGGATAGGATTTTGGTGCTGACCTGGGGAAGGAATTTGCGGGAGCCGAGCAAACGGCAAGGCCGCGTGGCTTATTGGCTCGAAGCCGGCGCGACCACGGTGCACCATAACGGCTGATCACCGGCACCCTCACCACTGACCACCAATTGAGCCCGCGCCGTCGCCGACGCCGACTCGACGGCAGCCGCGATTGCCAACCAGGGTGCGCAATCCCCGGACTGCCCGAGCACTGCGTCCAGCCGATGCATTCCGTGCTCGGCCGTCAACGGCATCGCCAGCTCGCCAAGCACGTTTGCCAGCTCCGTCTCGCGGCCAGCGTCTACACCGGCTGACCAAACTGTCCCTACCGCAGAGGCCTCGACCGGAACCCAATCCAGCGCCTGGGAAACCGCGTACCTCAAGCCTGCCTGGGTGGGCGCATGTTCCTGTTCAGGACGATGCAAATACGC
This sequence comes from Pseudomonas viridiflava, assembly GCF_900573885.1. Taxonomy (GTDB): domain Bacteria; phylum Pseudomonadota; class Gammaproteobacteria; order Pseudomonadales; family Pseudomonadaceae; genus Aquipseudomonas. The sequence goes on along the minus strand of NZ_UPSE01000601.1, from coordinate 207,856 downwards.
CAATGGCCGGGCGACTGGCGACGTCGGGTTTGCAAGCAGCAACCCGACCGCGACTTCCGCACTTTCAGCAACCTCAGCAGGCCCCACCCGTAGCGCCACCACCAGCAACAGGGCGTCAATTTTCCCATCCGAATCCAGCCGCCGATCCGCCACGGCCAGCCCACTTCCTTCTAAACGCCTCGGCTTTTGCCGAATGCCCGCCGCGCGCCACGCTTGCTCCCAAAGGGCTTGCACCTGCTCCAGCGGAACCTCGCCGGAGAGTTGCAGCAGTAGATCTACAGGCTTGTTCGCGGGAAACAACTGCAGCGCGGGCGCCAGCTCATCGAGAATTTTCCCCAATACCGTCTCGACCACTTGCGCAGGCGTGTCACCTTCATCACGAGCAAGATGGCTGTGCCGCAAAGACTCCCCTGCCCAAGTCGGCTGAGCGCGCACGGCCGACTTTCCGTTACCTAATGCCGCCAACTGCGCGTCGCCGTTTTTCTCATCAACTTCACGCAGTGCGGTATGCAAGCTGACCGCCACTACGTGTTGAAATCGACGCCCTGCCGCCATCGCATCAGCAAGTTCGCCTTGCCGTATACGCCGCCAGCGCTCTGCCGTAGCAAAGTCGGACATAAAAAGAAAAATGCGCGCAACAAACAAAATCAGCCATACGAGCAACGACCCGGCAATGGCTTCATTCCAGAAACGCTCAGGCAAAGGAGCGCGTAGGTCGTCCAGCAATAGAAAGTGAACGCACAGCATGCACCCCATCACAAAAGCCATCGTCAGAAGCCAAGCCACAACGCCCGGGCTGGCGAACCCGGGCGCTGGTGCCATTACCTTGTCGATCCTGACAGCCATCAGCTTGCATCCACTGTTGGTAAGGAAGAAATCAGCGCACAACCACACGCGCACTTGTGCCCATGGAAAGCGACAGGCACGTTGTTGTCGCAAAACGACGGATCGCCTTGGACAATAACGGAGGGGCCATGTCCGGGCAGCGAGCAACTGACTGGATCACCAACGCGCGCCGCGCCCAAGTTGTCAAAAATCATCTCGGCGGAGCCTGCAAGTACAACCCCGCCACCTGTAGTTTTGTCGCCGATACGGATGATGCCGTTCATGATTAAATTCTCGTATTAAAAAATTCGAATCCGATGTTCAGCAGAAATACAAAACGCCGTACTATTGGCCTCACAACATAAATCTAAATAACTTGGTCGCTCGGCATGCAGAAGACCAGCCGGAATGGGTACCGGCGCGACGCTTAGCTTCCATTCTTTAATTACTACTGCGCTTTGACTACGACATGCATTGGATTTGCTAATGGACTGGAAGAATCCCGACGAGCCCATCCCTGCCACTATCTTAATGCCTTATTTTCAATCGCATGTCGCAGGGAAGGCCTACAAGTCGGAGAACTGATATTATGGAAGCCTGAACTTATTCTCTCGAGCATAGTCATCATCGATGTCTTTGATTGCTCTACTTGGATATTTTTTATCACCAAAAGAATTTTCGAGACATTGGACTATATCTTCGCTCTTATGGTTATCCCTAGACACCAAAAATGCGAGGGCACCATACTTCTCTTCGGGCACACCAAAAATATAAGCACGCTCGTCATCCCTATAACCAAAATATGTTGTATATGTACCAAGATCAAGCCACCGACTAATAGGAAAAGATTGCGTAAACTCAATAACAAAATCAAGATTTCTTCTCGTACCGCCCCTATAGTAAACGGTGTCATTGCCAAGACCGCAAATAGATCGGCTTGAATGCTCTGTCTCTAAATCGCAGGTGGCGATCATAATCTCATCTAAGTTACAGAGGCTTTCGTCTTCGGCTCTCGATATCTGAGAGCCACTGCAGGTGATTAATGCGACGAAGTAAGCTATATAGACATTGTTCTTCACTTCAGAACCTCCACACAGAGTTTAAACGCCTCTTCACGCTTCTCGAGGCCCATACTGCCGCCGTTAACGTGCCGGGTCACTGTTTTTACATCCGCGAGCCCTCCACCTTGTTCCGCTCTGACGACATCACGTAGCCAAAACCAAATCGCGGACCTTATAGCCGCTGGCATAATATTTAATAAATCAGGATGATCCACGACGTTCGGTGTTTCCTTGGCCCAAAGCTGTTTGTGCCAAGACATAAATTCAGAGTATTTTTCGAATCCCGTCAATTGGATAAGTCCTCTGCCCCGGTAGTTGTACCCATCGCCAGCAAACGTTGGTCGATTACCGTTGCGCGTTTGAAAATGTTTTCGCCCGATCGCAGCCTGATTGGCTCGACGAATAAAGTGTCCACGCTCGTCTTTCAAGTAACCGTCAGCAGTAGCCTCGTCGGGATGATTTCTATAATAACGGCTAAATTCCTTCAGCGTTTCGGGCGAGTATTCCCAGCTTTCCGTTACCCCCTTCATAGCCGGACCGACTTCGCCTTTGATCTGCGCAAAGAAATGCCGCTGCCTCATCCGCGTGTCCAGTTTGAATTCGACTAGACGATCGTTTATTTCGCTTAGCACGGTATGGATATCTTCATCCGTTGCGGAGGGGAATATTTGCTTTAGCTGCTTGTAGGTTATTCGCAGAGGATTCTTCTCCGACAACATGCCCAGCAACCAAACCGGGTGAAAGTGATACATCTGCCCATGCCCAGGCAATCCCAACTTCTCGCCCGCCTCAGTCATCCAGTCACACTGTTCAACGCGCTCTTTCTCCGCTTCCCAGTTCAGGTTCTTGCTTATCTTGCTTCGGCTAGTCAGCTTATCCAGCGCACTTAACTTCTGAGGGCGGTACATCCATTCGCTTTCGCTGAATAAAATCACGCTGGCAACCTGCTGCGCATAAGCGGGAAGTTGGATGGCTTGCTGAACGTCGTTGGCGGTCAGTGGACGACTGTCGTCGAGGTCGATTTTTTCGCGCAGTGCGGTTTTCAGTGGACCTTTGTCGCCTTTTTCGGCCATGCGCCCGAACCGTGCCAACTCTTCTTCATTGAGGCGGTTTTTGGCGCACAGCTGGGAGGCGAACAGTTGCTCCAGGGAGTTGCTATTGAACACGATTTCCCAATTTTTCCATGCCCATGGGCTGTGCCATTCGACGCCTTCCGCGTGTTCGCAAACCCAGCCGTTTAGCAGGGTTCGATTGGTGTCGTGGAACAGGCCGTCCAGTCGGTACCAGGTACAGGCGGCTTCGCCGTGCTTCGCTGGAACATGGAGTTTGCTTTCGGCGGGCAGGGAGTCGATGAGGTTGCGCGGCAGCGACAGGGGCGCGGCACTTAAGCTGTTTTGCCAGTATTTGCTCGGTGGCTGGGCGATGCCGAAGTGGGGTTGGTCGGCGACGACCATCGTGCCTTTGGGGAAGTGCAGCCAGGTTTTTTCTGCGTCGGGTAGCCGTTGCGCCCAGGCGCGGCTTGCTTCGATAAAGGCGGGCACGCCAATGGGGCTGAAGACTTCGAGGTGCAGTTTGTTTTCAGGTTTGTGGTCACCAACGGCCTGATGCCAGCCGATGTGGCCGATCAGGTCGCCTGCCTTGATGGGTACCGGTTTTTCCAGCACTACAGTGCTGTTCTGCGCCTGGGGTTCGCGCACGCGTTTCAGCGATTTGTTAGCGACGTACTGGTTAACGCGTTCAAGCTTGCGGAAATCGCCTTCGCCGCTAACGGTAATTTGGGCAAAGTGCGGCAGCTTGCCGATAATTTCGCTGTTCACGCTGGCCTCAGCGCGAACGTTTAGCACGCCGGGATAGGTGTCGACCCAATGCTCGCCCTGCTGGGTGCTTTTCAGAAACCGGGCGGCGACGTAGCCTTTTAGCTTGCCTTGAGCATCCTGCAGGTAGGCCGGGCCAAGGCCTTCGAGTTGCACGTATTCGCCCTCGGCACACACCTTCACAGCCGTGCCCCGCGGCAAAAAACCGAGCATCGCATTCCCTGTATCTCCCCACACCGTTGCACCGCGCTCGTCCCGCGGGCGCGCTGCGGCAGCGGTGTCGTACGGGTTGGCGCGGCGAAGGTCGTTGGCGAGTTCGCTTACCTCGCACGCTGGTGGCAGCGTCCAGAACTCGGGCCGCGGCGTGAGCGGCGCGTCCTTGTAATCGGCCCAGTCCTGCAGGTGCATATACAGGCTGTAGACGATCAAGCGCGGCGGCGTGTCGGCGCTACCCGCAATCGGCGGCGGCTGAAGGCTATGGCGAACCAGCACGAAGTTGCGCGAGGCCGGCTTGGCGATGGTCTGGCGGTTATCGCTGTATCGCACGGTGGGCGCCGTGTCGTCGATGCGATAGGCCACCACTTCGCCGTCGGCCAGGCAGTGCACGCTGGTTTGGTCAACCGTGCCGGCGGTGCCACCGTCGAAATGCACGCCGTTGTGCCAGAGGCCGTTGCGCCCTAACGGGAAGTACCCCGAGATCGCTTTGGCCAGTTGCGTCAGTTGCAGCAGTGGGTTGTTGGTGTCTCTGAACGGGTGGGACCAGTTCTGCACTGGCGCCAGCTCTGGATACGTCGGCACGGGAGGCGGCGCTGGGCAAACAGGCGTGGGTGTTTCGGGATAAACCGCTTCCCGTCCCGAGACTGCCAAGGCTTGCCGGAATTTTGCGAGGTAGCTGAACATGGCTGTAAAACGCTCCTGGTTTAGCAGGCTCTCAACCTGAAATATCCACGTTGTCGGCGGACTCGGTGTGCGGCTCGGCCAATGGCGGTAGGGTGGTCTGGGCGGCGTTCTGTCGGGCCGGGCTGCTCTTGCTCAAGCGCGCAGCCTTGACGAGGAAATCGCCAGTGGTGCCCGACTCGATGCTGTGCTGATCGAGTCGGATATAACTGCCGCCGCCGTTGAGCACGATTTTCTTCTTGGCCGTGATCTGAATTTCATCTTCGCTGCTGGTAATGCTCAGCCCTTGGCGCGCCAGCAATTCGAGTTTGTCGTTCTGTGCCTGGACGGTGACCGGCCCCTGATTGGCGATCAGTTTTATGCCGAGCTTGCGTACGAACAGGCTCAAGCCGTGGCCGACGCCGATAAACAATCGCTTGGCCACGCTGACGTCGGCCTGGTTGCCCGCGTTGATCATCACGTTGCGTCGGGCGGCCAGCTGCAGGTGCTCGCCGCTTACCAGCGCAATGCCTTGTGGCGCACTGATGAGGGCGACGGCGGCTTTCAGCTGGTCCAGTTGGTCGCGCATCAGGCCTAGCTGCGCCTGCACGTCCGCCGGTTCGGCCGTGGAGGTTTGCGCATCGTCCGAGAGCAGTTGCATCTGCTCGCCGGCTTGCTGCAGATGGTCCATGGCGGTGCGCATGTCGAGCATCTGGCCCTGCGCGCCGGCTTGTTTGTCGGCGCTGATGAATACGCCGGCACCAGCCCGAATGGCGGCATGGCCGTCGGTGCGCAATTCGGCTCCTTCGCCTCGTTTTGCTTTTTCACCGTCTACCAGATGCCCGAGGTTGAGCTGGCTTTTGCCGCTGTGCTCGGTGCTGAGTTTGATGTGCTCTTCGCCGCGCGTGTCGTCCAGCCGCAGCTTGTTGTTGCTGGGCGTACGCAACACGTTGCGCTTGTGGTTGCGCCGGGTGACGAGGTCGGGATGCTGACTGTCATGCAGCGCATGGGCGATATAAGGACGGTCCGGGTCACCGTGTTCAAACGCAATAGCCACCTCGGCGCCCGCCAGCAGCGGCATGTGCAAACCGTAGGTATGGCCAGCGTAGGGCCGTGCTAACCGCAGCCACAGGCTTTCGGTCCCGGTAGCCCAACTGGCGCGGTCGAACAGAAACCTGACTTTGTAGCGGCCAAGCAGGTCGATGTGGCCATAAGGGTCGTTAGCGGTTTTGGCAGTGATGCGCGCAGGAACGGTGCCGGCAATGGAAGGCTTGGCCAATAACGGCGGGCGGAAGCAGTAAACCGGCGAATAGGGAATGGCCTGGAAATGCACTTGTAGGCTGCTGTCTCGCGCCGCATTCAACGTCAGTCGCGTGATAACCGCACCCGCAGAAAATGCGTGCGGCGCGCCACCCGCTACGTTCAGCACATGCCCCGCCATCACGCCGGCATGGGCACTGACGCCGCTGAGCCGAACCTGGTTATTGAGGTACTGCTCATGGCGCAAGCGGGCGAAAAACGCCCCGGTTTCGGTGGGCACGTCTGCGCCCGTGGCGTAACGGTCACCGATCTCCCGGTAGGGTTCGTTGAATAGATAGGCGTGACCGTGGGTGCTTTTTGCGCCGTGGCTGAGATCTATTTCGGCGTCCATCTGCGCAGCGGCATCGGTGTAAACGTAACTGCGAACCGCCACTTCGCGCTCAACGACCTGATGGTTGCTCTGTAAATCCCACACCGCGTCTGAGTCGCCACTGCCTAAGCCCGATGGCGTGCGACACGGCAGTTCAAGCCCGAACGTGTAGCGCGACTGGTCGTCATGGAATTCGACTCTATCGATTCGCAAGCGGTCGTCGCTGATGAAACGAAACCAGATTCCCACCTCAGCGAGCAGACGACAGATAAACGCCAGGTCGCTCTCCCCGTACTGCATCACTTGTTCGCGCTGGGGATATTCGCGAAGCACGTTAAGAAAAAAGTCCTGACCGCGAAACCCATGGCGGTCGCGCAAAATGCTCTCGACGATCTGCGGAACGCTTTGCTGCTGATACACGCAGAACTGCTGCCCACGACCGAGCAAGGCGAAGCGCGGCTCCAGCGTCACTTCATAGCGCGCCTCGTCGCGCGAACCGGACAGCCGTTTAAACCCCGTCAGCACGCCGTACAGCGTACGCAGCGGTTTTGCCTCGTGCATCTCGAAGCCGCGCAACGGTGAGGGTTCAGGCCGGGCAAAAAGGCTGAAACTGGCCTGCTTGCCAAGCAGTTGTTCGGCGTCGATATCGTGCGCCGTGCACGTGAATTCGATGGCGTAGCGAAACAGCTCGCTAAGGCCTTCTTCGCCCCGAAAAGCAAGAACGTCGAGGTGAAGGTCGTTATCCCAAACCCGCAGAACATGGCGGCTGTGGTCGAAAAACGGGCGCATGAAAAGCCTCATCGCAATGAGCGCCTGCGAGGTACGCACGCGCAAAAAAACGAGCGAGAAGCGAAGGCCGCTCGGCTCGTTGGCGATGAAGTAAAACTGGTGGGGAGGAGCGGCGAAGCCAGACGCCTCGCAAAGCCGCAAGGGCAAATCACGGCTTGCCTGTCGACTTTGCTTACGGCGCCTTATGGGTCAGACGCGACTGGCTGATGAGGCGGTGAAGGCAGCCCTCGATGGATCAATGCTGAAGCCGATAACCCGTGCGAAAAATCTGCCCGACGATAACCGTGCACACCAGCAGAAAGGCGAGCAAGAACGCCACGTCGACCATTGGGTTGAATTCGGTGACGTCGAAAAACGCCCAGCGGAAGGCATCCACCAGGTACACCACCGGGTTGAACAAGCTGATGGTTTGCCAGGCGGGTGGCAGCATGTTCAGGGAGTAGAAACTGCCACCGAGAAAGGTCAGTGGCGTGATGACCAGCGAGGGCACCACTTCCAGTTTGTCCCAACCGTCCACGCACAGGCCGACGATAAAGCCGAGCATGCTGAACGACACCGCGCACAGCAGCAAAATGCCGAATGCCCAGAACGGATGCGCCACTTCGTACGGCACGAACACCCGTGCGGTAATCAGAATGGCGCCGGCAAGCACCATGGACTTGACCACCGCCGCGCCGACGTAGCCGAAAACGATTTCAGTGGGCGAAAGGGGGGCCGACAAAATTTCGTAAATGGCGCCGGAGTAGCGCGGCATGTAAATGCCAAAAGCGGCGTTGGACACGCTTTGGGTCAGCACTGCCAGCAGCGTCAGGCCCGGCACGATAAAGCTGCCATAGGGAATGCTGCCGATCTCTTCCATGCGTGAACCGATGGCCGAACCGAACACCACGAAATACAACGCGGTGGCCAACACCGGTGCGGCCAGGCTTTGCATCAAGGTGCGGGCAGAGCGCGCCATCTCGAAACGGAAGATGGCGTAGATGGAGTAAAAATTCATGCGGGCTTTCTCAGCAGTTCGACAAAGATGTCCTCAAGCGAGCTTTCCGAGGTGTGCAGGTCTTTGAAGTCGATATCGTTGGCGGCCAAGCGCCGCAGGAAGTCGGCGATGCCCTGGTTGTTGCGCGCCACGTCGAGGACCAGCTCGCGGCCCTGGTCAGCCAGTTCCACCGGGAAGTCGGCGAGGTCGGCTGGCAGTTGCGTCAGGGGCTGCTGCAATTGCAGACGCAACTGACGCCGGCCCAGGCGCGCCATCAGATCGGTTTTGTTTTCCACCAGCAGCAAACGACCATCGCTGATTACGCCCACGCGGTCGGCCATTTCTTCGGCTTCTTCAAGGTAATGAGTGGTCAGCACAATGGTCACGCCACGGTCGCGCAGGCGGCGCACCATGGTCCACATGTCGCGGCGCAGTTCGACGTCTACGCCGGCGGAGGGTTCGTCGAGAAACAGCACTTGCGGTTCGTGGGCCAGCGCCTTGGCAATCATCACGCGCCGGCGCATGCCGCCGGATAACGTCATGGTGGCGTCGTCGCGCTTGTTCCACAGCGACAGGTCGCGCAGGATTTGTTCGAGCAGTTCCGGTGCCGGTGGTTTGCCAAACAAGCCGCGGCTGAAACGCACGCTCGACAGCACGCTTTCGAAGCCTTCGTTGACCATTTCCTGCGGCACCAGACCGACCTTGGCGCGCGCTTCGCGGTATTGGCGGGGCAGTTCGAGGCCGTCGATAAAGATGCTGCCGCCGGTGGGTTTGACCAGGCCGCAGATGGCGCCGATCAGCGTGGATTTGCCAGCGCCGTTCGGCCCCAGCAGGGCGAAAATTTCGCCGTGTTGAATTTCCAGATCGACCCCGCGCAAGGCTTGAAAGCCGTTGGCGTAGGTTTTTTCCAGGCCCCGAAGGGATATTGCGCTGCTCATGCAGAGTCACCCAGGCATTCAGTAATTTTGCTGCGCAACCAGCGTTGTGCAGGGTCCATATCCTGGGTTGCGCCCCAGGCCATCTGCAAATCATAAACCGGCGCCTCGAAAGGCAGTTCATCCACACGCAGCCCGCCGTTGGATGTGAGGGCGGCGGCGGCGTAGTCCGGCACCGTGGCGACCATCTGCGTGCCGGGCAGCAATTGGCTCAGGCCATAGAACTGCGGCACCGCCAGTTTCACCTGACGGCGACGGCCACGCTTGGCCAGCTCTTCATCGATAAAGCCACTGAGATCGCCGGCAAAGGTCACCAGCGCGTGGGGGCGTTCGCAGTATTCGTCCATGGTCATCGGCGTGTCGGCACTGTCGCCGCGCACCATGACCGAACGGCTACGCCGCAAGGTCTTGCACTTGGCGTTGGCGGGCAGATCGCTGGTGTAGCAAATGCCCAGGGAAATTTCGCCAGCCGACAGTTGATTGCAGATCGACAGGTAATGGGTGCGACGCACCACCAGCGTCACATGCGGCGCCTCCACGCTGAGCGTGCGCATCAGCTGCGGCAAAAGCCCCAGCTCCACGTCATCGCTCAAACCAATGCGGAACACTTCACGGCTGGTGCAGGGATCGAATTCCACGCTCTGGCCAATGGCCGAGGAAATGGTATCCAGCGCAGGGCGCAGCAGGCCTTCCAGCTCGATGGCACGCGGCGTTGGCTCCATGCTGCGGCCAACGCGTACGAACAGCGGATCGTTATACAGGGTGCGCAAGCGACCGAGGGCAGCGCTCACAGCCGGCTGGCCCAAAAACAAACGCTCCGCCGCGCGGCTTACATTGCGCTCGATCATCATCATTTCGAAAACGATCAGCAGGTTGAGGTCTACGCGGCGAAGGTCGATGCGGTTCATGCTTGAAGCTCCCTGTGGTGTGGGAGCCATGATGGTCCGCTCGCCTTCGCGTGAGAATAGACACGCCTGCATAGCCGTCGTGCAGAAATGCAAGGCAGCGGCCGTGTGGGCGCGGGGTTCTCGGTGGCGAGGGAACAGAATCAGTTCTCGGCTTTGCCCTTGGCAGCCTCGAGTTCTTTCATGCGCTTGTCGTACAAATCGCAATGGCTGTCGCGGTCGGCCGAGTCGGTATCCAGACGCATCTTCTCGACCTCATCGTTGATCTCTTTGGCTTTTTGCGGATTTTGCTCGGTGAGCTGATGCACCTTGGCCGCCAGTTGCTGCGCCTTTTGCTCGGCTTCTTCTGGCGTACAGCTGGCCCAGCTGGAACCTGCGGCAAGCAGGGTGGCGGCGGCGGTAATGCTCAATAGAAGCTTCATGGTCCTGTCCTTTTGGCGTGATGGCTCTCATGGGGTGGAGGACGAAGCACGGCAGAAAGTTCAGGCGAAACGACGGAGAGCGGGCGACAGCGTGCGCCGCGAGCTTTTAGGGTGCACACGGAAAAACTCCCGCCTCGAAGCATCGAGGCGGAAGTTTTCATACGCCGCAGCGTTTACGCATCAATGACCTTCAGACGCATTGAACATGGTTTTGGCGTAGATCAGGCCCAGACCATAGGCGCCGCCGTGAGCGATGGAAGTTTTCACGGTTTCGTCGTAGGTCTCGCCGCGTGCCCAGTCGCGTTGCAGTTCGAGCAGGTACTGCAGCGAGGTCATCGGGCGAGCACCCAGTTGCACCATGCGCTGAATCGCCATTTCGTGGGCTTCTACCGACACGTCACCACAAGCATCAGCGATGAAGTACACCTCGAACCCCTGGTCCAGGGCGGACAGCGCCGGGCCCACGATGCACACCGAAGTCCACAAGCCGGCAAGGACGATTTTCTGCTTGCCGGCGGCGTTCACTTCCACCGCGATGCGCTCGTCTTCCCAAGTGTTCATGCTGGTGCGGTCGATAATGGTGTGCTCAGGAAACACCGATTTGATTTCATCGAAAATCGGACCGGAGAAGCTCTTCTCAGCGACGGTGGTGAGAATGGTCGACACCTTGAATTCACGGGCTGCCTTGGCGACCAGGGCGGCGTTGTTGCGCAGGGTGGTGGCATCGATCGACTTGGTCGCGAAGGACATCTGCGACTGGTGGTCGATCATGATCAGGGTGTGGTCGTCGTGGTTCAGAAGGGTTTTGCCTGGAGCTGCTTTTGCGATGGCCATGGGTAGATTTCCTTTTAGTCGTAATGGTCTGAGTAGCGGGTTTAGTTGAATTCGTTGGCTTGTTTGCAAACCGTGGAGCCATGATGCCCGGCCGCCAGAAAGCCCGGAATAGACAGGCCTGCACGCGCACTTTGCAGAAATGCAAAGGGCCTGGATTGACGTTTTGTGCGTAGGGAATGACAGGGGCTGTATCGAAAAACGGAGTGAGGCGGATAGTTGCGTCGCGTTGGGCTTCGCCTTTGGCTCACCGTACGCGGATCGACCCAACCTAAGGTTCCTGCGTAGGTTGGGTTGAGCAAAGCGAAGCCCAACGATGTTCGAGACAAGCCGAATCGTCGCGGCTTAGAACAAATCCAGCTGCCCACCCACCAACGTGCCGAAGTCGTCGTCGACGAAGGGCAGGATGGCGTCGGCCACCGGTTGTAGCTGACGGGTCAGGTAGTGGTCATAGTCGATGGGCGAGGTAATCGCTTCCAGCGGCTGCGGTCCGGCGAGGGTGATCAGGTAGCTGATCCAGCCGCCGCGCTGGTATTGCCGGGGGCGGCCCTGTTCGGCGTTGTAGGCGTCGGCGATCCGCGCTGCGCGCACGTGGGGCGGCACGTTGCGTTCGTAATCGTTCAGCGGGCGGCGCAGGCGTTTGCGATAGATAAGCAAGTCGTCTTGCTCACCAGCCAGCGTCGCCGCCACGTAGTCACGCACGTAGGCTTGATAGGGTTGCCGGCGGAAGATGCGCTCGTACAGTTGCTGCTGGAACTGCTGGGCCAGCGGCGACCAGTCGGTGCGCACCGTTTCCAGCCCTTTGTAGACCATCTTTTCGCCCATCAGGCCGGCGTAGCGTTTCTTGCTGCCCTCCTCTGCGCCGCGAATGGTCGGCATCAGAAAGCGGCGGAAGTGGGTTTCGTATTGCAGCTCCAGGGCGCTGGTCAGCCCGAGCTCATGGGTCAGGTGTTGACGCCACCAGTCGTTGACCATTTGCACCAGGCGACGGCCGATGACACCCGCCTCTTCATCACTGTGTTCGCGGCCCAGCCAGACGAAGGTGGAGTCGGTGTCGCCGTAGATCACGGTATGGCCCTGGGCTTCGATCAGCTCCCGGGTTTTGTGCATGATCTGATGGCCGCGCAAGGTAATGGACGAAGCCAGACGCGGATCGAAAAACCGGCAGCCGCTGGAACCGAGCACCCCGTAAAAAGCGTTCATGATGATTTTCAACGCCTGCGACAACGGCTTGTTGTTGTCGCGCTTGGCCTGCTCTCGCCCTTCGGCTACGCGCGAAACTATGGCCGGTAGGCAATGCCGCTGGCGGGAAAAACGCGCCCCGCGAAAACCTTCGACTGTGGCGCTTTCGTCCGTCTCGCGCAGCCCTTCCACCAGCCCCACGGGGTCGATCAGAAAGGTGCGGATAATCGAGGGGTACAGGCTCTTGTAATCCAGCACCAGCACCGACTCGTACAAGCCCGGCTGCGAGTTCATCACGAAGCCGCCCGGGCTCGCCTCGGGCGGGCGCTCGCCCAGGTTCGGCGCCACGAAACCCTGGCGGTGCATCAACGGCATGTACAAATGCGTGAACGCCGCCACAGAGCCGCCACTGCGGTCGGCCGGCAGGCCGGTGACGCTGGCGCGCTCAAGCAAGAAGCTCAGCAGTTCGGTTTTGGCAAAGATGCGCGTGACCAGTTCGCAGTCTTTGAGGTTGTAGCGGGCAAGGGCGGGTTTGTCCTCGGCGAACATGCGGTCGATTTCGTCCATGCGCTGATACGGCGTGGAAATGTCCTTGCCTTCGCCGAGCAAGGTTTGCGCGACGTTTTCCAGGCTGAACGAGGGAAAGCTCCAGGTGGCCGAACGCAGCGCTTCGATGCCATCGATGATCAGCCGCCCAGCCGCCTCGGCAAAAAAATGGTTGCTGCGCGCGCCATGCTCGCGCCAGCCCATGGCCTCGCCGTCGCGGCCCAGGCGCAGTGGAATTTGCAGTTTCTGCGAGTGCTCCAGCAGCACGCGCAAGTCGAACTGCACCACGTTCCAGCCAATGATGGCGTCCGGATCATGGGTGGCCAGCCAGGTGTTGAGCCGCTCAAGCAACTGCCCGCGCGTGTCGCAATATTCCAGGTCGAAATTCACCGCGCTGTCGTCGGCATTTGGCGGGCCCAGCATGTACACCTGGCGCTGACCACAGCCCTCGATGGCGATGGAATACAGCTCGCCGTGGCGCGTGGTTTCGATGTCCAGCGAGGCCAGTTTCAATTGCGGACGGTAATCGGGGTCGGGCTTGAGTTGCGCATCGTCGAAACCGCCCTGCCCGTCCGGCGTGCCGGAGAACAACACGGGCGCAGTGATAAAGCGCTCCATCAGATAACGCTCGGGCGGACGGATGTCGGCTTCGTACACATCGACACCCACACTGCGCAGGAGCTTGTCGATGTTCATCAACTGCCGATGCTGGCGGGTGTACACGCCGAGCACCGGCCGATGATGAAAGTCCTGCAGCTCGAGTTCGCGCAGCTCGACGTCCTTCTCTTTGCCCAGCATGCCTTCCACGCGCAAGCGCTGTTCAGCCGGCACAAACGCCACCGACGGCTGCACTGGCAAGCGCACCAGACGCGGGCCCTCGTCGGTGGCCAGCCAGAAGCTCACCTGCGTGCCCGCCGGGGTGTCCCGCCAGTGCCGCGAGAGCAGAAAGCCGCGCTGTGGTAATTGCGCCGTCATGAGGGTGCCCGAGATAAGTGAACAGCGAGATTCTACTGTATCGATATACAGACGGCCGCCTGTTTTTCTTCAGCTCCTACCTACAACAGCCAATTAATCCGACCAACGTTTTGGCCAAAACCCGGAGAACGGCGGTCTAGAAAACCGAAAGCAACCCGGCCTACCCACGGAGATTTGCCCATGCAGCTCAAAGGTTCCTGCCACTGCGGCGCCGTCGCCTTCAGTCTCACCAGCCAGCATCCGTACCCGTATCAACGCTGTTATTGCTCGATCTGTCGCAAGACCCAAGGGGGCGGCGGCTACGCCATCAATCTCAGTGGCGATGCGCGCAGCATGAAAGTGCGCGGGCGCAAACACATCAGCATTTACCACGCGAAAATCAAACCCACCGGCGCCGGTCGCGCGCGTATCAGCAGCGCCGAACGGCATTTCTGCAACCAGTGCGGCAGCGCGTTGTGGCTGTTCAGCCCGGAGTGGCCAGAGCTGATTCACCCGTTCGCCAGTGCTATCGACAGCGAACTGCCGGTGCCGCCGGAGCACACCCATCTGCTGCTCAATTCCAAGGCAAGCTGGGTGGAAGTCGACAAGCGAAAGGGCGACAAGACTTTCGAGGAGTTTCCCAAAGAGTCGATCGCCCAGTGGCACCAGCGGCTTGGGCTGGAGGGTTAATGCATCGGGCCATAGGGCGGTCGGTTGAACAGCCGTAGCGTGTCGATGATGGCGTCGGGCATAACCCGCACGCTGCCCGTGAATGGACAATCCATGGCCATTACCAGCAACAAGCCAAAACCAATGACCGCCGCCAGGGTGCCCGTCATCCAGGCCTGGCTGCGGTTATGGCCGGTACGCAACAGAACGGCGAACGCCACGGTAACCAACCCACCGCCCAACAGCAGCCCCCACATCAGCGGCGGCAATTGCGACTGGCTGTCTCGCAGTCGATTACGGCGGTGGTCATTCAGGTCGGCCACGTGCTGGTAGAAATGCTCGCTTCGCCAATGCGCGCCGGGCTCGCTCAGCTCGACCTGACGGTGCAGATGCCACAGCTCGTTCAAGGCAATCGACACTTCAATGCTGCTCTGCCCGCTTTCCATGGCGCGCCATTCGGTGTCGATCACCCCGGTGGCGTAGGTGTCGAGCGCCGATTGCAGGTCAGTCTGATGGGGCAGCGGCAACTGCTGGGCGAGGCGGTACATCCGCGCCAGCGCATTGGACTCTTGCGACACATGGCTGGAGGCCGCGTCGAACTCGGCGTACACCGCCGAAATGGTAAACGCCAACGTAATGCCGAACACAGCGCCCACCGTTTGAAAAATCGACAGGCCCACCCCGTTGTCATCGGTCGGTTTTGGGCAGAATCGATTGACCAGCAGCGAAGCGGCTGCAGCCAGCACGCCGCTGCCAACCACCAGTACGAGAAACAGCGACCACAGGGGAAACGTGAGCAGGTACATCTGCATGGAAAGGTCCTTTGGCTTGCCGGAGAACGTCGCCCGCTAACCCGGCGACAAAACCCCAGCAGCCTTGCCCAGCCCCCTGTGCAGTTCTATCCGCTGCTACCTAGCCAAACGTGGGTTATTGCCTGAACTGCCAAAGAAAACAGGGCGGCAAACGCTTGCCACCCATGGCAAACACCCGCCGCCCGATTGCAATACCGGTTGCCTGAAAGCCCTGTTGTAGAGCCATCTGCGGAGTTGGCCCGTGATGTGCACTGACGGCTGCACCTAACAGCCACTGGCATAGAACCCATGACCAGCGTATCGAACAACCTTTCGCTGCTGAGCTTTATCAGCTCGATTTCCAAGTCGGAAACGGGCGAAACCGGCAAGGCCGCAACGGGCCCCGGAACCGGCACGGGAGCAGGTACAGCTCCTGCAACGGATACCGCCACTGAAGAGCCCAAAGACCCCATTGGCGAGCTGCGCAAATACGCCGCGGCCATCGTCGCGCAATCGCGCGGCGGTCTGTTCACGGCCTTGGCCGGCGGCGAGCAGAGCAGCCCGAGCCAGGCGCCTGGTTTCAACGGCGCCAGCAGCCAGAGCGCGATTCAATTGCCCGACGTGGCAAGCATGAACCGCGACGACGCCGCCAGCTTGCTGCCGCAGGTGCAGAAGCTGATCGACAAAGGCATGAGTGATTCGGTGGCGGTTGCCGGCTTTAACGGCGACAAGCAAACCAGCTCGCTGGAAACCTACCGCGACTGGTTGCAAGGCAAAGCCGGCATCAGCATTTACGTGTGATGCCAGGCGGCGTCGCTAGAAGCTGTAGCGATAGCCAAACTGAATGCCATACACCGGACGCTGCGCGTTGAACGTCGAAGCGCGGGCCTGCACCTCGGTGCTCAGGCTGGCGGCGCTGCTCAGGGCGAACCGGCTGCCGAGCGAGGCGCCGGGCACCACGCTGCGGTTGCGCAAATCGCTGCGCAGTCGAAAGTGATCGAGCCCCGGAATGTCGGACTGGCCGGTGAAATCCGGCGTGTTGTCCGCCAGCAAAACATCCAGCGCCATTGCTGCATTGAGCGTGACACTGGCATCCATCGGCAGGCTGCCGCGCAGCGTTGCGGTGGCATATGTCTGCTCGCCGCGAGCGCTTTGCACCTGCAACGGCAGCGCGACGTTGCGCTCTGCGAAACCGCCGCGCCGGCTCTGCACATGCGCCAGTGCCAGTTCCGGCACCACACGCCCATCGCCCAGCACCAGGCCATAGCCCACCGCCACTCGCTGCGCCGTCGACTTGATCGCCACCTTGGACGACGCGGTTTGTACGTCGGCCTGATGGTGGCCCCGGCGAAACCGGCTTTCACCCGAGCTCAGCGACCAGCCGGCGTCCGCTAACCAGCCTGTGCCGCTTTGCGCGTGCTGCTGGTAAGCCGCCCAGATGCCCAGGCCATTCGCCCGGTCTCCGGTGTAGTCGCCGCCGTGAATATCTGCGTTGGCCCACGCCACATTCAGGCCTATTGCAGTGCTGGAATCCAGCCGCCGCCCAACGCCCAGCAGGCCGGTGCGCTGGCGGTCGTCTTTTGCCGTTTCGCCGGAGAAAACGCCGCCGTTCGCGCTGAGGCAATACGGCTCATACGCGCCGGGTACGCAGCGCTGGTCCAGCAAATAGCGGGCACGTTGCGCCTG
The DNA here is from genome assembly GCF_900573885.1 of Pseudomonas viridiflava. Classification (GTDB taxonomy): domain Bacteria; phylum Pseudomonadota; class Gammaproteobacteria; order Pseudomonadales; family Pseudomonadaceae; genus Aquipseudomonas. Next base: position 190,964 of record NZ_UPSE01000601.1, on the reverse strand, counting down.
CATTGCCGACAGGTTCGCGCTGGTGTCCGCGCTGTTGATAACCGACGTTCGAAGACCGTCCAGATCCTGAATCGGTGCCAGCCCGGCCCCCGACGCCTTCCAGATAAACGCCCGGTCGCCGAGGCTGTTGTCCGCCACACCGACGATGACAGCGCCATCTGCGCTCACGCCTCGGGCCTCGCTGTAGCTACCGCCGGTCAGCAGACCAAGGCTGGTCATACCGCTCGCCGCAGTCCAGCGATAAGCGCGTGCCGAGTCATCCGCCAGCGTGGACGTGCCCACCACTACCGAGCCGTCGGCGCTTACGCCGTTGGCCGAACTCATGATGCCGCCCAGCGAACCGAGGTCTTGCATGCCGCTCGCTGCCGTCCAGCGAAACGCCGCCAGGTCACTGCTGCCGACTACCACACTGCCATCGGCGTTTACGCCAAACGCGCCACTGCTGGTGCTACCCGCCAGCGTGCCCAGGTCGATCATGCTGCCGTTTTCCCAGCGAAAGGCGCGCGCACCGTTGACCGATGCCGAACTGCCCACCACCACGGCGCCGTCGCCGCTGACCGCAGAGGCAACGCTGGAGCCGCCGACACCAAGACTGCCAAGGTCTTGCATGCCGAGCGCGGACGTCCAGCGAAATGCTCGACGAACAGCGGACACGTTGTCGGACTGGCCCACCACCACGCTGCCATCGTCGTTTACGCCCCAGGCAATGGTCAGCGCGCCGCCAAGATCGCCAAGGTCTTGCAAGCCCGAGCCTGCTTCCCAACGAAAGGCACGCTGCGACGCGTTCGAGCCTGTTGCACCGACTATCACGGTGCCGGTTGCATTAACGGCATTGGCCGAACCTTGAATGGCCACACCGTCCAGATCCTGCGTGCCGCCATCGGCGGTCCAGCGAAATATCCAGGGTGTATTGGCACCATCCCACGCCAGCCCAACCACCACTTTTCCGTTGCCGCTTATGGCGTTGGCCTGGCTGTGCTGGGTGGCGGGCAAAACCGCCAGATCTTCAAAGTGCGAGAGAGGAGCGGCGGCTACTAACCCGAAACTATTAACACCGAGAAGGACGAAGCACGTGCCTAGGAGTGAATTCCGAACCGAAAGTAGGTAAAAGCTTTTCATTGTATTAAGCCTGCGAGAAAAGGAGCCGCAAGCATCATCAACATCAACTCATGAGGTCTGTAGGACATCCCCTACAACAATGAAAGACTCTCTCTATTCCTAAAATATAGACCTCTTGCGACACCGACATCTTGAAGCCAATACAAAGGGCGACTTCGGAAACCAGCGCCTGCCGTTGGAACCCTTTGGGGCCGCATTGTCAATGCTAGGCCAGCTAAACCACCTCCTCTTAACACTGTAAGAGCGCCGATTAAAGGGTGATGAATATTTGCTACGGCGACGTGCTATTCGCGCAACTGAACCCTCGCATCTGCCGTGACTGCATCAATAACTCCCGCCAACTCTTCACCTATCTCAGGTTGAAATCTTTTTATATATGCAATGACGGCGTCATTACTAAGAAGCCTTGAAACATATCCCTTTGCGACCACAAGGACTAGCATCGTCTCCCCTAAACTATCTTCGATTGAGTGATAGCTTTGGTACAGTTTTTCCATTTCTCGCTCCATTCTAGCTACGTCTTGCGTCGCAAACTCAGGCGAGGTTCTTTTGATCTTTCTTGCCTCGTTAACCTGATCCGGAGGGGTCATTGAAAACATCATTTTTGCATATCGCACTGTAAAACAGCTTGCCGCCATCATCATTTCCGCCGTTTCTATTTGACGCATAGGCTTCATTTTTTTTAAAACGGCGAATACCGCTCGCGACACGACCTGCGTCTTCAGAAGACTAATCACTTCCGGAGTAATACCGTTGAGAAGGTTTTGGCTTTCACGGACGCGTACGATGTTCATATTTAAACTTTTCGCAATCCTGTCAGCGGTCACGCCTTTCCCGATAGCCTCAAGAACCATCTTGTGCTCTTGGATCGCGGTCAACCGATTAATTTGGCGATTATAAGTAAAGCCTTCATCCTCCGTAGCAACCAAGCAGAGAGCATCCACTGCTCCTAATTCGCGCAAAGCCTCGAGCCGGAGATGCCCATCTAGCAAGATATAGGTTACGTCCTCACCGCGACCATCGCCGCTTGGATATATAGCTATAGGCTCAACTATTCCAATCTCTTTAATAGAAGCCAACACAGACTTATACTTGACGGAACCACGGACATCCTTGCTCACTTTACGAGTCCCTAATATCTTGGAGATAGGAACGGCGCGCACGTTATAGTCAAAAGCATGCTTTACGTTTTTCATGCTACAGCCTCCGAATATACTCTTTGAGACAAAACCTCCGGCATATCACTCAGCCCCTCATTTTGAAGCAGAGCTTGAAAATAATCCTCAGAAAGAAGTTTTTTTAAAGCGGTAACTATAAACAGCAGCCGCTGCTGATTTATCTCGGACTTTTTCATTATTATTTGCTGACGGCCGACCTCCTGTTGATACGTCTTAAGTAACTGAGCGGGGGTCGTTACCCGCTCAGTCGAAGTCTTGAATTCCGAAAACGTCCTCCCTAATGCCTTGCGTTTCTCCAGCAACCTTCTAACTTTAAGAAGTTGATCGCCTCGCAGGACTCCTGTTTCGTAAGCTTCTAGCATGGCGTTTTGAGTTTCTGCGTCATCCGACCTTGCGACTTTTGTAGCGATAGAAAGAGGTAGCCAGCCCTTTTCAACAGCAGCTACCAACCGATCTTCACCCTGTTTAAGAAGAATGAGGATACAAGCAATGTAGGTCGCCTGAAGACCAGTCTTATCAGCGATTTCTTTTGGGCTATAGCCACGCTCGGAAAGCTCATCTATTGCAGCCAATAGGTCCCTATTAGAATGGCGACGACGTGCAAGATTCTCAATTAGGCTAATAAGATATCTGTCTGCTTCGACAGCGGACACCACAACACACGGAATATTAGTCTCACCTAAGGCGAGAAACGCTTCGAACCTGCCTTGCCCACATATGAGATCATACGCGTCACCGTTGGATGTAACGGTAATCGGCCGCTTCAAACCAATTGTCGAAATATTCTCAACCAATCTAGCGAAAACCTGCTGATTTCGGCTGCGGGGATTAAGCACTCTTATTTTATTTAGGGGGATATTTTGTATAGGCTCAGCACAACCAATATGCAAAGCTGTGCTTCCCTTAACATCTGAGCTGATCATATTTTTTCTCCCGAGATCGCTGTCCGCCTGGTTAGCGCGGCTATTACGTCTAAATTATCGAACCGAAATGACTCAAGCTCTCTAAGTGCTCCTTCTTCAATATTCAAAACGGCCCCCTCAGCATTACCGTAGGGATTATCAAGTAATCCTTTACCGCCACCTCTCCCGGACTCATTCTCACAATCAAATTCAAGTCAGGATGTGCATTGAAGTCAAACTTTACTTGCCACTGATACCTAAGAAAACGGGACGGCTTATATCTAACAATAACAACCGAAACCACCAATTCTTCATTTATGATCAGAGTCTGTGTATTGGCAATAAGCTCGACGCTGGCGCCAGATTCGCGAATCGCGGAAGTTATGTTTTCGATACATACAGCCGCTCCATCCTTAAGCCGCTTATCTGCTTCAAAATAAGAATAATCTCGAACACCATCATAACCGGCCAATTTAAAAGCACGCCGCAAACTACCAAATCTAGATACATATACACCAATAGATGGGATACTCTTGTCCGCCCGAACGAGAACGCCGGACAGATATCCGTGGCGATTGAGGATAGATTTCAACCCGTCTACTAACTGGTCCTCAGATAACACTTTCGATCGCGCCTCAAGAATTTCTTGCGCTGCAAAAAAACGGACGTCATCTATGAGTGGACTAAAGGCCTTTTCGACTCGCACCCACTCGCCCTCTGAATTCTTCTTGCAAACCTGCTTTAGTTTGGTGGATTTTTTATTCCACAAACTGTTTCCTATGTATCGCTCATTCCTAAGTATCGAACTTACATGATAGTATTTCCAAGGTTTCGAATGACCCCACGGCACGCCTTTTGCGTTTAGCAGAGTAACTATTGTTGAAACCCTTAGTTTTTCTTCGACAAAAAGTCTAAAAATTTCGCGCACTACTTCTTGCTCCTTATCCGGCCCAGGCACAAGGATCACGCGATCTGTTTGCAAGCTCTTCCTTTCGCCATTCGCCAGAATTGCTTTAGGCTGTCCGTAATGATCGATTAACTGCCGCCTGTAGCCATATCCTGGAGAACCACCCAGCCTGTAGCCCAATCTAACTAACCGGGCCTGCCCGGCGAAAACTTTTACTGATAACTCACGGCTATACTCGCCAGCCATCATTCGCTTAACACTTTTTAGAATTCCGGAAATAGCCGAACCATCATTTTTAAACTGCTCAGCGCAATACTCCACAGCGACGCCCGCTTGTCGGCAGCGGACCTCATAAGTTGCACTTTCGTCAGGATCCTGAAAGCGTCCCCACCTGCTCACGTCATATACGAGAATTATTTGATACCCAACATCCGAACCAGCCACGTCACGAAACAATTGCTGGAGTCCCTTCCGCCCTCTCAGCGTTAGCCCACTCTTTCCGGCGTCCGTATAGATCTTGGTTATTTCATAACCATTTTCCAGAGCGTATAGCTTGATAACGTCGAGCTGATTTTCCGTCGAATATTGTTGATGCTCAGTGGACATTCGCACGTAGGCAGCCGCAAACTTAATATTCTCTACGGCTATTAAACTCGTAGCGCGGGCATGTCTTCGGGTCATAAGGAAGTCCCTTGCCCTCTCCCGCTTATCGGGTTGTTCGGTTGTTTATGGGCAGTCGTTAAGAATGTGCCTTCATGACCATAGAAGAAGGCCCCGGAAAAATGATTACTAAATTGGGTAATAACTTTCCAAACGGCGTGGGTAGCGTTCTATACACGAACGCCATAGCTGCGGCGTTACGGAGCGAGCTAGGGCACAGCCGTTGTGCGCTGAAGACCGTACAAAAGTGGACTGATGCGAACGAGCGGACAGTGAAGAATTGGCTTGCCGGAACTAACGGCCCAAGCGGATACCACCTCATCATGCTCGCTGCTCATTCCGAGAAAGTTCTGCAGATGTTTCTGCATCTTGCTCAACGTCACGAAGCTATCATCGCGTTGTCGCTCCCAGCTCTTAGAACGAGCCTGCTACAAACGGTCGCACTTCTAGATGAGTATTTGTCCGACTCATCTACAGGCTCGATTTTTGGCGTCAACCCGTCCTAGCTCTCGCTCTAAAAAACCTTGTTTCTCAAGATAATCTGCCAGAAGCGCGATTCGGGTTTACCGGTAGTGAAGAGAACAAACGTCGGGGAATGCTTGGACGTTCTGCTGACTGCTCTGGTCTGCCTATGGCTATGACTTTCCGCAACGCATTGTGGGTCGTTGGCTGCTAGCGTTAGCCTTAAGATTGCTAACTGTAAGGTCAAAAAATGAGAGAACTTTCAGAAACTGAAAAAAAACTAGCGTTACTGGTTATCCGAGAGATGGACCAGAACGGCCGCAGTCTAAAAGAACAGGAAAGGGGAGCGTCTGCTGTTCTGAAGGCTTTTCGAAAGTCGACAGCTGCTCCCCAGCCGCATCCATTGATACGTTTAGTGCGTTCGCTGCTTTTTCCCTTCAGCAAAGCTTCTCCTTCCGCTCTCCCTAGTAGGCGGCGAACCAGTCCAAATGTGGTTGATCTGCCCGATCACGTTTTGACTGAGAGTTTCCTCGCCACTCCATGCCAGCGAAAAGTCCTTGTCAGGTTTAGCTGGGCTAACTCACCTGCTTCTGTGGTCATAAAGGTGCAAACGATTGTCGAGCTCGAGGAAGGATCCGGATTTAACGTAATTGCGGGCGATGCTAACGGCCCCTTCGCGTCGCGCGAAGCAGCTTGCGATGCCGCTCTAGCTATCGCCACGATCTGGTTTGATCAATATCTCCACGAACCTAATTGATCTAAACGCATTCGATCGGTCTTCTAAAGCGAAGCCAACCACAGTTGGCAAGTGGACGCCTACGTCGAGCAAGACCAGGTTCACGGTTTGCGCATTGGCGATGCCGTGCGTTTCTACCCCGACGGCCAACCGTTCGCTGTGCCTGGCCATGTGTTGGCGATCGGCAGCACCCGCGCCAATCAGCTCAACCACCGCATGCTGGCCTCACGCTTTGGCGGCCCGGTGCCGACCTCCAGCCACGGCAATGCGCTGGCGCCCACCGATGCGCTGTTTCAGGTAGTGATTCAACTCGAGTCGCCGCCGCCTACGCTTCACGAAACCCGAGGGCACGTGAAGATCGAAGGGCAACGGCGCAGCCTGCTGGCTGATGGCGCCACGCATGTGGCGGCGGTGTTGATGCGCGAAAGCGGTTTCTAGCCGCTTACGTGGCGTCGGCGTGGCTGACCAAACCCTTGATAACCACCGCCACGCTGGCCACGGCGGCCGGCACGACCAAGGCAGTAAGCACCTGCTCGAAATTCCAGCCCAGGCCCAGCAACGTGGCGCCGATCCACGCACCCAGAATGGCGCCGAAGCGGCCGATGCCGAGCATCCACGACACGCCGGTAGCGCGGCCCTGGGTTGGGTAAAAACGTGCCGCGAGCGAAGGCATGGCCGACTGCGCACCGTTGATGCACATACCCGCCAGCAGCACCAGGGTGGCCAGCACGGTGACCTGGCCAAGGCTCTGGCCCACAAAGTAGGCGAACACGCCGGCCAGCAAGTAGAACGTACCGATGACTTTGTGCGGGTTGAACTTGTCCATCGCCCAGCCCACGCCTACCGCGCTCAGCACGCCACCAAACTGGAACAATGCGCCGATAAACGCGGCCTGCTCCATGCTCGCGCCGCTGTCGCGCATGAGGGTTGGCAGCCAGCTGGTGAGCAAGTAGACGATCACTAGGCCCATGAAATAGGTCAGCCACAGCAACAAGGTGCCGGCGCTGTAAGTGCCGGCAAACACCACCTTGAGCACATTGCGGCTTTGCACGGTTTTCTGTTCCGGCACGCTGAAGTCATTGGCCAGACCGACTTCAGCCGGCGAAATAGGCGCGAGCACTTTGCGCACCTTGTCGGCCCCGCGATTGCCCACCACCAGAAACCGCGCCGACTCCGGCAGCCACACCAGCAACACCACCGTCAGCATCAACGGCAAGATGCCGCCCAGCAGCAGCAAGCTATGCCAGCCGTACGCCGGAATCATTTTCGCGGAAATAAAACCACCGCCGGCCATGCCCAAGTTGAAGCCGCAAAACATGCTGGTTACCAGCAACGACTTCAAACGTTCGGGCGTGTATTCCGACAGCAGCGTGGTGGCGTTCGGCATGGCTGCGCCAAGACCCAGGCCAGTGAGCAACCGCAGCACGAGCAGTTGATCAAGGCTGGTGCTGAACGCGGAAACCAGGCTGAAAAACCCGAACACGGCGACCGCCACAACCAGCACCACCTTGCGCCCGAAGCGGTCTGCCAGCGGCCCGGAACCGAGGGCGCCGAAGACCATGCCGATCAGCGCGGCGCTCATTACCGGGCCGAGGCTGGCGCGGTCCACGCCCCAATCCTGGGTCAGAGCCGGCGCGATAAAGCCCATGGCCGCGGTGTCGAGGCCATCGAGGAAAACGATGAGAAAACACAACAGCACGATTCGCCATTGATAGCGTGATAGCGGCTGGGCATTGATAAAGGTTTGTACGTCGAGTGTGCCGCTGGTGGGCATGTGAGCAGGGCTGGTCATGCGAGCAATTCCTGTGAGTTTTTCTTCGCCATGGCACTGCAGGCGAATGGAACAGGAATGAAAGACGAGCTGAACAGGCGCTGCGCAGCAGACATCAGCGAAGCGCAAACGCGCTGCGGCGAACGCAAATCCATGGCTGGCTCTCATTTGTTTTTATTGGAAGCAAAGCGTGGGTCGCAGAGGCGACTGGGCGAACAGTACGCAGCGGGAAGGGGGCGATTCAATCCGATAATCGACTAATTGGGCGTTTATCGAACACTTGTGGAGGGCTGCGTCGTCTGTTGCCCTCTCCCCTAGCCCCTCTCCCGCAAGCGGGAGAGGGGGAACGGTAAGGCGATTGCGCGGCGAGCTCGGTCAGGCCCCCTCGCCCGCTTGCGGGAGAGGGCGGGGGGAGAGGGACGCGCCGAACACGACTTAATGAAACAACCGCGTACTCAACTCCTTGCTCGCCTCCAGCAACACCGGCAAAAACCGGGCCTCCAGTTCCTGGCGCGACACGCGCCCCGCGTGGGTGCCCACGTTCAACGCCGCCAGCACCTGGCCGGCTGAATCCTTCAGCGGCACGGCGATCGAGCGCAGGCCCACTTCCAGTTCCTGGTCGATGATCACCCAGCCTTGCTGGCGGATGTCGCTGATGCTGGCCCGCAGCGCGTCGGGCGTGTGCACGGTGCGGCTGGTTTTGATCTGCATCTCGGCGTGGTCGATGTAGTCGTCCAGCGCCGCATCATCCAGAGCGGCCAGCAGAATGCGACCCATGGAAGTGCAGTACGCCGGCAAACGGCTGCCGACGCTGAGGTCCACGGAAATCAGACGCTGCGGCGTCGCCGAGCGGGCGATGTAGAGAATCTCGTCACCTTCCAGCGTGGCCATCGAGCACGCCTCGTGCAGCTGCTCGCTGAGGCGGTCGAGAATCGGCTGCGCGGTAACGGCCAAGGGCGTCGACGACAAATAGGCATGGCCCAACGTCAGCACTTTGGGCAGCAGCGAGTACGTGCGACCGTCAGTGGTCACGTAGCCCAGGCTCATCAGCGTGTGCAGGCAACGGCGCACGGCGGCACGGGGAATTTCGGTGCGGTGGCTGATCTGGGCGATGGTCAGGTGGCGTTTGCGTTCCTGGAACGCATGAATCACCGCCAGCCCGCGGGCCAGAGACGTCATGAAATTCGGGTCGCCGGTAAAGGCTTCGATGCGCTTGGCCGGCGAGGCAATAATCGGCGGGGCCAGAGGCGGCAAGGTTATGCGGGCTTCGTCAGTCATGTTGTTATTGGTCTCGTGCAGCCTGGCCAGAAACGCTCTGGATGAAGTGTGGCCGATTATCGAACCGAAGTTCGATAATCGCAATTGACCCTCTCGGGCACGGCGCCTACCGTGACGCCGCTGCGCCCCATCGGTCGTGGCACAGGCTTGGCTCACAAGGCGCAGGCCCTGGAAATACGCCGGTGTTTCCTTTCTTACTCTCCGAGCCCTGCCACCGCCGCGCTACCCGCGCGTCGGCAGGCTGGCTCACGATCAAAACGTCTGAACGCTAAGCTGACGCAGGCGGCTGCGGGTGCGCACAAAGTCCAGGTGCGAGCCGGGCCGGCATACCTCATCCAGTTGGTCTTCGCAGCCGAGCAGCAACTGCACGCCGCTGTCGTAGGCAATGTCGACGAAATTAAGAATGCGCTGCTGCACGTCGATGCCTTCGCTATCCAGCCGTGGCACGCCGTAAATGGCGATACGCCGGAAGCGTTGGCACAGCCAGAGAAAGTCCGAGCTGGAATGGGGATGGCGGCACAGCTCATCGAAATCCAGCAACGCGCGGTTGCCTTCGAAAGCCTGCACCCGCAGCGGATGGTGATTGACCGCCAGCACCGCGTCGCGCTCGACCGCCGTGCTGAACTGCAACTGCTGCTCCAACCAATCGCTCAGCGCCGGGCACAACGGCCACGCGTAATGCCCCCACGCTTCCTGGGCCCCGGCACGCTCGCGGTAATCTTCGCCGGCGTCCAGATTTAACACGGTGAAGCGCGACTCCAGCAGGTCGATGGCGGGTTTGAAACGATCGCGGTACAGCGGATTCGGGCACAGGTTGATCGGCGCGTAGTTGGAGGTGCAGACCAGCCCCACGCCCTCATCCACCAGCACCTTGAGCAGGCGCCCGAGCAGCATGGCGTCGGCGATGTCATGCACATGGAATTCGTCGAAACACAGCAAACGTGCCTCTTGTGCCACCTCGCGGGCGACGCGCACCAATGGCTCGCTCTGCCCGGTAAAGGCGCCCATGCGCTGCTGCACCTCCTGCAAGAACGCATGGAAATGCACACGGCGCTTGGCTTGCACCGGCGCGGCGGCAAAGAAGGTGTCCATCACAAAACTCTTGCCGCGGCCCACGCCGCCCCAGAGATAAATGCCGGCAACGGGTTTGCGCAGCCAGCCACGGCGCCCCGCCAGCCAGGCGTCGAGCCAGCTGGCGAGGGTGTCGATGGCAGTCTGTTGCGCGCTGTCGGCCCGATAACCCCTGGCTTCCAGCGCATCACTGAAGCGCCGCTGAATGCGCAGGCCAACGGGCTCGGCGCTATCGGAGGTCAAAACACACCATTAGAAATCAAAGAAAACCGTCTCACCTTCGCCCTGAATACGGATATCGAAGCGGTAAGCCAGCTTGCCGTCAACCTCACAGCGCGTGGCGATCAGGGTTTCGCGGCGCTGCGGCTGCTCGATCAGATTGAGCACCGGGCACTGCGCATTGGCCTGGGCTTCGTCATCGAAATACAGGCGCGTGTGCAGGTGAATATTGATGCCACGGGCAAACAGCGACACGTTGATATGCGGCGCCATCGGCACACCCGCGGCGTTTTTCACCACACCGGGCTTGATGGTGTGCAGCGTCCACTCACCGGCATCAAAAGTGGTGGCTGTGCGGCCGAAGCTGTTGAAGGGTTTTTCCAGGTTGTAATCGGCGTCGTACTGGCCTTCATGGTTGGCCTGCCAGAACTCCAGAAACGAATCGCGCACCAGATGGCCGTTGCCGTCATAGACATTGCCCAGCAGCACAATGTGTTCGCCCGGCGCGTCAGGCCTGGCCATCTCGTTCCAGATTTCCTGCTCACGGGGCGGGTTGCCGGCAGCGCTCAAGGCCAGGCCGATGTGCACGTACGGGCCGGCGGTTTGCGAGGGGGTTTCGTTCAGCAATTGAATGGGCATAGCAATGGATCCTCCAACCTGTTCGTACGCTCGCGAGCTAGAGCTAGCCAAGGCAAAAATGGACGAGGAAGCGGAGTTGGCTGTAGCCAATGAGCATTCCGAGTCCGTTTTTAACGCCGGATAGCCGACGCGAAGCAGCGTACGAGCAGGTTGTTAACGATTTTCAAAGTGGGTCTTGCGCTGACCACGCAGAACAATGTCAAAGCGATAGGCCAGGCAATCCATCGGATTGGCCGCGCTCATATCGAGCCTGGCAATCAGGCTCTGCACCGCTTCCGGGTTGGCAATGGACTTCACAATCGGGCACATCGGAATCAGCGGATCGCCCTCGAAATACAGCTGGGTGATCAAGCGTGTGGCAATCGACGGGCCGCTGATGGAGAAGTGGATATGCGCCGGGCGCCAATCGTTCGGGCCGTTGCGCCACGGGTACGGGCCGGGCTTGACGGTGCGGAAGCTGTAATAGCCGTCGCGGTCAGTGAGGGCACGGCCCACGCCACCGAAATTCGGGTCGAGCGGCGCCAGGTAACGGTCGTTCTTGTGGCGATAACGGCCACCGGCATTGGCTTGCCACATCTCCACCAACGTATGGGGAATCGGCTTGCCGTACTGGTCGCATACACGACCCGCCACGATGATGCGCTCGCCCACCGGCAAACCGCCGTGGTTGAAATTCAGGAGCAAATCGTTGTCGTGCTCGCCCATCTTCAGGTGAGAAAAGTCAGGGCCAGTGGTTTCTGAAACAGACTGCGGAATGCTCACCAACGCTTGGCGCGGCGAACGGGGAACAGAAGTTTTGTAATCTGGCGTCAGGGCTTTGGGGTGCCAATTACGGTCACGGATGACGAAGCGACTGCTGTCTGCATCAGACATGTCGTTCTCCTTGTTAGAGTTATCGGGCGAACAAGGGGCAGTCTGCTGCGGCAAAGCGACGCGGGAAAATGAATATTCGCCGACCATCCATAACCATTTGGTTATGGAAAACGGTTTTCCCGGTACGCCTGCCCCACTTCCCGAAGCACCTCCACACTCCAGTGCGCAGCCAGGGAAAGCGGCAATGCTGCGTTACTGCAAATACCCACCGAACCGCCAGGCTCCTTGATGCCCAACTGCAATTCGGCCAGGTCACCATTGGCCAGATCCAGTTGCACCGCCTCGTAAGGCGCAATCCACACCGCATCGCTGCTCTGCACATAACGTCGGCTCAAACTCAGCGACAGGGTTTCCAGTCGTTGGCGCGGCTGGGCGATGCCGCACTGCACAAACAGCGCGTCGGCATACTTGCGAATGGTGGTGCCGGCCAGCGGCAGCACCAGCGGATAATCCTGCAACAGCTGTGGCGCCTGCGCCGACTTCAGCAACGGATGGCCGGCGCGCACCACAAGGGTCATCGACTCGCTGTAAAGATGCTCAAACGTCAGGCCCTGAATTTGCGGACTGTCAGTCATGCGACCGACCACCAGGTCCAGTTCGCCCACATGCAACTGCGACAACAAATAGGCGCTCGGCCCGGTAACCACGCTGGCTACCAACGCCGGGTGGCGCTCGTGAAGCCGGCGCACCACTTCGGGAATCAGCAAACTCTCCACGGTCGACAGCACACCCAGGCGCACCGTGCCGGACTCGTGCTCGCCGCTGCGCAAACTGTTCACCCCATCGCGCAGCGCCTGCACGCACGGGCCGGCATAACGCATAAACGCCACGCCCGCCTCGGTGAGTGCCACGCCGGCCTTGCTGCGCTCAAACAGGGTGGCGCTGAGCAGCTCTTCCAGCTCCTTCAACGTTTTGGAGATCGCCGGCTGGCTCACCGCCAACTTGTCCGCCGCCCGCGCCAAGGTGCCCTGACGGGCCACTTCGAGGAAACACACCAGATGGCGGAATTTGATGCGGGTGTCGATGTTCATAGAACCGTTTGACCGTCGCATGGCACCACGGTGCGTATGAGAAACATCATTCCTCACTGCATCGCAACGTATTTGGCATAGGCGAAATTGAAAAACAGGGCGACTGCTGAACCGGCGAGGAACGCTACAGTGTGTTCCCAAGGCATGGTTTTCAGCCACATCAGGCTGACAGTGAACACCAAATAATTGAGCACAAATCCTTTGGCCTGGCCTAATACGTACCAGCCATACCGCGCCTGCCCGTTCGCGAACGTAACCCGTTTATTCAACGCGAAGGTCACGTTGACCGCTATAAGAAATGAAAAAAGCCTCGCTAATTCTGCTGGCAAAAGCAGTGCGATAAGCACAAAGGAAAGGTAGTCCGCTCCGAGTCCTGCTAGGCCTACCAATACAAACATTCCGAATTGCTTCATGGCATAGATAGAAAAGCTATTTTTTTGATGTCACGCCGACTCTTGGCGATAGCACTCAAAATGATGCCGGTAAAGGACGAAAGAAACCCAAGGATCATCAACGCGCTGGCCAGAATGGCAGAGGGAAACCGCGGCACGAGCCCGGTTTTGAGGAATTCCAATACAACGGGCGTGCCCACACCCACGCTCAGCATCGCCATAAACAGGCCCATCAGACCGTAGACCACGAACGGCTTATGATCCTTGTATAAACGGAAAATAGTCATGAATATCCGTGTGCCGTCGCGCAGCGTGTTGAGCTTGCTGGCGGTGCCGTCAGCCCGAGCCAGATAAGCCACGGGCACGTTTACGCATTTCGCTCCGACTTCGACTGCATGAATTGTCATCGCCGTTTCAACTTCGAAGCCGCTCGAGAACAGCGGCATCGATTTGACGAAACGCCGCGACATCACCCGATAGCCAGACAGCAAATCGCCCACATCGGAATCGAACAGGTAATCCACCGTCCGGGTAAGCACGCGGTTTCCCCAAAAGTGTCCCGAGCGACTCTGGCTGTCGCGATAAAGCGCCATACGGCTGCCTACAACCACATCGGCGCGGTCCGCTACCATCTGCGCAACCATCGCCGGGGCCTCGATTGCGGGGTAAGTTCCGTCGCCATCAGCGATCACGTAGTAATCGGCAAACACGTCCCGGAACATCGCTTGAACTACGTGGCCTTTGCCGCGCTTTGTTACGCGGTGCACCTGAGCACCATGGGCAAGTGCGATTGCAGCGGTGTTGTCGCTGGAAGCGTTGTCAAAAACATGAATCGCCGCATCAGGCAAGGCGGCTTTGAAATCATCAACAACCTGGCCAATCGCCGCCTCCTCATTGAAGCAAGGCAGGATTACTGCGATTTTTTCAACAGTCGCTGCAGTACCCATGTCGACGCCTCTTTCATGGCCAGAACGGAAAGCGGGATTAGGCAAACCTTGAATGGAATGCCATAACGCGGAAACGGTGCGAGCACCATGTGTACGAGAGTGGCGTAGATGACGATTAACGCAAGGAAGAGAAAAAACGGTGAGTCAGAACGATGCTTAGAAACAGCACCCGCAAGTATCGCCACGGAGCAACCCAAACCAAGCAGGATCCAGAACGGATGTACGACAAGATTGACGATGCGAGATAAGTGAAAGTCCAACAAACTGTAATAGGGCGACTTCAACGCCAAGTAAATAAATATATCGCCCTGCCCATCTATTCCTGACCATTGCCAGAGGAATTGCGGCTTTCCGAAAAGATACCAATTCAAATACTCAATCGGACTTTCTGTTATCCGCCCCCACATCAAACTTAAGGTAGCCCCCAATCCCTGTGCTGTCTCGGCAGCGCGCGGGTCAAAACGATACGGAACTCCCAGGCTTTCCGGAATATAGTTGTACATAAAACCTGGAAAGCTTCCGTGATAAAAACCGTTCACCAACAGCGTCTGGTCAGCAGCATCACCAATCGCAAGAATGTTTCGCACCTTCCAAAACAAAACTGGCACAATCGCGCAAACTGAAAAAACTAAAACTGCTCGCCAGTGCTGAAGGAAGAAAAACAGGCAAAACAGTAAAAAGAATGCCGGGAAGTACTCCATCACAGGCCGAGTGAGCGATGCCATACCGATTGTGATGCCGCAAATGGCCCAACCGAGCATCTGAAATTTTAGATGTCGCGAGCTCACCCAAGCGATGCCCACGGCGGTAGCCAACAAGCTGATGAACAGCGACTCAGATAAATAATAAGTGTTCATCGACACGAAATGCGGAAACGTCCAAAGCAATAACGCTGCAGGTAACGCCCAGCCAAGGCTAAGCATCTGCACAAAGACCCAAGTGAGAAAAAGGAAGGCGACGACCTGCAGCACAGTTTGTGCGCGAAGAGTATTAGCCAGCATACTTTCGACATCGTCGGCGACGAAGAACTTACCGAGATACGGAAAGCCGGGACTTCTTAGCGCATCAGGCCGGGGGGCTTCAGCGCTTCCGGGAGCTACGTACTCCTTGGAAAATATGTTCCAGTTTCCGAGATTAAGCGCGTACGCGAAATATTCTCGCGCGTCAGCTCGAACTGGATTTTCAATCTCAGTATCGTTGAACGCGACCGCGCGCAAATGGATGCCAAACAATACGACGATAGCTAATAAGAGCCAAGCAATCGCCGAGGCGGTAGTAACCTTCTTTTCAGCAGTTTCTTCAAGCATAAGCATCGGTCTTTCCCTAAATCCGAATACGTTGCATCATCTTTTTAGCTGTCCCACCGTACTCAAAGTATGCTGAGCGCGGGCCTTGAAAAGTGGAACGCGCGTTATGTTATTCCGTTGAGTTTTTTTAAACAGCGAATTTCTAAGCAATTTTGCCAAGCTAGGTGAAGCCTCCGCGTTTGCCCCACCTGCCCTGCTCTGCTAGCCTCCCGCCCGTTCCAGCCTGCCGAGACCCTGCCCATGGCCCGCAAAAAAGCCGCCGTCGATTTCGAACAATCCCTTGCCGAGTTGCAGACCCTGGTCGAGCGCCTGGAAAACGGCGAGTTGTCGCTGGAGGATTCGCTCACTGCGTTTGAGCAGGGCATCCGCCTGACGCGTGAGTGCCAGGGCGCGTTGGCGCAGGCGGAGCAGAAGGTGCAGATCCTGTTGGAGCGCGATGGTGAGCTGGAGGAAGCTCCCTTCGACGCGGACGAGCAAGCATGATCGCGGCGTATCAAAAAACCTGTCAGACCCGTGTGGATGCCAAGCTCGACGAGCTGTTCCACGCCCCCCGCCCCGAGCTTTCCACCATTTACCAAGCCATGCGCTACAGCGTCATCAATGGCGGCAAGCGCGTGCGCCCGCTGTTGGTGTATGCGGCGTGTGAAGCGTTGGGCGGCAAGCCTGAACGCGCCGATGCCGCAGCCTGCGCGGTCGAGTTGATTCACGCCTATTCGCTGGTGCACGACGACTTGCCCGCCATGGACGACGACGATCTGCGTCGCGGCCAGCCCACCACTCACAAAGCCTTCGATGAAGCCAGCGCGATTCTGGCCGGTGACGGCCTGCAAACCCTGGCCTTTGATGTGCTTGCCGATGCCCAGCGCAATCCGCTCTCGGCGGAGGTGCGTCTGGACATGATCAGCAGCCTGAGCAAGGCTGCCGGGCCGGCGGGCATGGTCGGTGGCCAGGCCATCGACCTCGGTTCGGTTGGTCAATGGCTCGACCAGCACGCGCTGGAAGTGATGCACCGGCACAAAACCGGCGCGCTTATCGAAGCCAGCGTGCGGCTCGGCGCGCTGGCGAGCGGTGAGGCCGATGCCCTGTCGCTGCGCGCTTTGCAGGAATATGCCCAGGCCGTGGGTCTGGCCTTTCAGGTGCAGGACGACATCCTCGACGTTGAAAGCGACACCGCCACCCTGGGCAAAACCCAGGGCAAAGACGAAGCCAACCACAAACCCACCTACCCGGCGCTGCTCGGCTTGGACGCGGCGAAAAGCTACGCGCTGGAATTGCGCGATCTGGCCCTGCACGCCTTGCGCCCGTTTGGTGAAGCGGCTGAGCCGTTGCGCGATCTAGCGCGGTATATCGTTGAACGGCGCAATTAATCCGGGCGCGCTCGCGGTACGAATCACTCGACCCGACTAAAACTCTATCCTTACTGCAACAGGCGCCTCGTACTTATGTAGCGCCTGATTGACGTGCGTCTTACGCAATAAAATCCGTTTTAAACGAAACGAGGCGTAAGAAGCCACAGCAATTCAAAGCCCGACAAAATAAATTAACAGGAGTTGAAAAATATCTAACGGAGTAACAGCTATGAATATACGTACCTTTAAAAAACCTGTTACTTACAACGTATTACTTTCTCTAACCATCCTTTCCTCCAGCGCCCACTCAGCACAACTATGCGAATACGGGCGTCTGACTTTTCTACAGCTTGCAGGCGGAGGTAGTTCTGTAGTGCGCGTGGCGGTCAAGCAAGGGAAGGACGGCTACAGTAACTTAAAACGAAAAACGGGGGACACCTACGCAACGGAGATGACGTATGGAAAATCAAGCGTACGTTGGGCAGACAGATTGGCGCTACTTAGCCTGGCCCATGCGACCCGAAGCAAAGTGAGCATCTACAGCAGCGACAACAACTGCATGGGTCCTATGGACGAGTTTGAAATAACGCTTCTTGATTAGCTCCGGCTTCTGTGAAACGCAAAGCTTTTTAAACGCACTCACTGCTGACCATGGTTCTGCAAAGCGCCTGGTGCGCGGGCATCAGCTGTAAGAACTGAGCATTTCCAGATGATTAAATTTCTATTTTTCGCAGTCGCATACTGCTTTACGCTTTCCGCCTTTGCGCTGCCCGAGCTTGTATTCAGAGCTACCAGTGCGCTTGACACCCCTGACGCGGTTAAACGAGCCGGCGGGTTCTATTCCAGAGCAAGCGATGGATCGCGAGGCCGCCAGCCTCCGCCTAATATCAGTTTATACAACCATGTACGCGGAACGGCTTCGGGTACTTCGAACACCGATTCCGCATTTATCTCTACCACCCGCTTGAGATCAGTGGCTTTTAATTTCCTCGGCTTATACTTTGTGAGCACCGGTTACATCTACCACATTCGCCCTTCAGCAGATTTTTATGACGTCAATGGCAGCCTGCGGCAGTTCTCACCTAATGCGAGCGAACAGGAATTCGCCGCGCTGGCATTCATTAACTGGAATCAGGTAATAGGTTGGGAGGAAGTTCAGTTTGGTAACTCGCAGGGCTTTATCAACAACCCGGATTATCGCCCTGACCTCTATCCGCCTTTATTGAATGTAACCGGCATTGATCCGCTACTGGCACGTTTTCCCCGGCACCACCCAGCATGGAATCAGGAGCCGTGGCGTACCTACGCAACCTGCACACCTGCTCCCAGATCCACTCGGAGTGTGGATAGTTGCACCGATTACTCAGAGGGACTGGCGCAGAAATGGGGCGAGGCCGTCTTCTACCGAAATTACAAAAGACGAATTGCTCCCCTTGTACAAGGGATAATTTGGAAACGCACTTATTAGTGGAGTTGCGCTACTGCCAGTATCCATCTCATGTCTACCGGGACATTCGCCCCAGCCAGCAAGCTTTCGCTGCAGGCTGGTCGGCGCCTAAGCTCTACTCCCTGATCGCCTAATAAAAATCAGGGAGCACCAATGCCCATCCGTAATCTGCTGATCGCCAACCGTGGCGAGATCGCTATTCGCATTGCTCGCGCAGCCGCAGAGCTGGATATTCGCAGCGTGGCGGTTTATGCCGAAGACGACGCGGCCGCGTTGCATACGCGCAAGGCCGATGTGGCGGTTGGCCTCAGCGGCCGGGGCGTGAGCGCTTACCTGGACATGCAGCAAATTATCGCCATCGCTCAAGCCCAAGGGTGCGATGCGGTGCACCCTGGTTATGGCTTTCTCGCTGAGAACGCCGAATTCGCGCGGCAGTGCAAAGCAGCCGGGCTGATTTTCGTCGGTCCGGATGCTGCGGTACTGGAGCAATTTGGCGACAAAACTCAAGCGCGCACATTGGCCATTCGCTGCGGCGTGCCGTTGGCCAGCGGCACCAATCAGCCCACCAGTCTGGCGCGCGCCCAGTCGTTTATGGCCGAGCTGAACGGCGGCGCCATGATGATCAAAGCGCTGGCCGGTGGCGGCGGACGGGGCATGCGCGCGGTGCACAGCAGCGATGAGGTGGCCGAGGCCTATGCCCGCTGCCAGTCCGAGGCCAAGGCGGCGTTTGGCAATGGCGACCTGTATGTAGAGCGGCTGATTCGCAACGCGCGGCATATCGAAGTTCAGGTGCTGGGTGATGGTGAAGAGGTGGTGCACCTGTGGGAGCGCGACTGCACCTTGCAGCGGCGCAATCAGAAGCTGGTGGAAATCGCCCCTAGCCCAACCCTCGAACCGGCGGTGCGCGAGGCAATGCTGGAAGCGGCGCTCAAACTCGCGCGCGCCGTGAATTACAAAACCCTCGGCACCTTCGAATTTCTGCTCGATGCCGATAATGGCGACTTCGTGTTCATGGAAGCCAACCCGCGCTTGCAGGTGGAGCACACCGTCACCGAAGCGGTCACCGGCATCGACCTGGTGCAAGCGCAACTGCGCGTGGCCGGTGGCGCAAGCCTGGCTGAGCTGGGCTTGCAACAAGCGCACATCCCGGCGCCGCGTGGGTTCGCTGTGCAGGTGCGGATCAATCTGGAAAGCATGAATGCCGATGGCAGCGTGCAACCGGCGGCCGGGCTGCTGAGCGCCTACGAGCCGCCAAGCGGCGCCGGGGTTCGCGTCGACGGCTGCGGCTACAGCGGCTACGCCACCAGCAGCAGCTACGATTCGCTGCTGGCCAAACTGATTGTGCACGCCAACGACACCTACCCCGCCGTGCTGCGCCGCGCTTACCGGGCGCTGTGCGAATTCCGCCTGGAGGGCGTGGCGAGCAATATTCACTTTCTGCAAAACCTGGTGCGCCAACCCCAGGTGCAAGAGAACCAGGTGACAACCCGCTTCGTTGAAGCGCAGATCAGCAACTTGCTGGCGCCGCAGGAACAGGCGCACCGGCATCTGTTTTTCCCCCAAACCTCTGGCGCCGCTCAGCAACTGCAAACGGCGGATACGCCCATTGGCTGCATCGCCCTCGACGCGCCAAGCGCTGGCGTGGTGGTCAGCCTGGATGTGCAAGCCGGCGATGAAGTCGCCGTGGGCCAGAGCATCGCCGTGCTGGAGGCGATGAAGATGGAGTTTGTGGTGAAGGCCGCCCACAGCGGCATCGTCCACAGCCTGGCGGTTGCACCCGGCGACAACCTGTTTGCCAACCAGCCGCTGCTATTCATTCAGCCGGCCGAGGTGGCGCAGCAGCACCATCACACCGAAGAGAGCATTGACCTCGGCCACATTCGCGCCGATCTCGCCGAAGTGCTTGAGCGCAACGCCCTGACCCGCGACGAACGCCGCCCGCAGGCCGTGGCCAAGCGCCGTAAAACCGGGCAGCGCACCACCCGCGAAAACCTTGATGACCTGCTGGATGCCGACAGCTTTATCGAATACGGCGCCCTCGCCCTGGCCGCACGGCGCCGCCGCAACTCGGTGGGCGACCTGATCGCACAGAGCCCGGCCGACGGCCTGGTCAGCGGCATCGGCACCGTCAACGCCTCGCAATTCGGCGCCGAGCACAGCCGCTGCATGGCCATCGCCTACGACTACACGGTATTCGCCGGCACGCAGGGCGTGATGAACCACAAGAAAACCGACCGCATGCTGCAACTCGCCGAACAATGGAGACTGCCGGTGGTGTTGTTTGCCGAAGGCGGCGGCGGACGGCCCGGCGACACGGATTTTGTCGGCGTGGCGGGCCTGGACTGTCACACTTTTATCGGCATGGCCAAACTCTCGGGCCTGGTGCCGCTGGTGGGCGTGGTATCCGGCCGCTGCTTCGCGGGCAACGCGGCACTGCTCGGCTGCTGCGACGTGATCATCGCCACCGCCAACGCCAGCATCGGTATGGCCGGGCCGGCGATGATCGAGGGCGGCGGGCTGGGTACGTTTACGCCGGAGCAGGTCGGGCCGGTGAGCGTGCAAGGCCCGAACGGCGTGGTCGACATCGCTGTCGCCGACGAAGCCGAGGCGGTGCGCGCCGCCAAGCAATACCTGTCGTACTTCCAAGGTCCGCTCAGCACCTGGCAATGCGCTGATCAGCGCGAACTACGCCAACTGATTCCCGAAAATCGTCTGCGGGTTTATGACATTCGCCAGGTCATCGCCACCCTCGCCGACCACGACTCGGTACTGGAACTGCGCCGCCAGTTCGCGCCAGGCTTGATCACCGCGTTTATTCGTATCGAAGGCCAGCCGTTCGGCCTGATCGCCAACAATCCCGCCCACCTGGGCGGCGCCATCGACGCGGTGGCGGGCGATAAAGCCGCGCGCTTTATGCAGTTGTGCGATGCGTTTGATATTCCGCTGGTGTCCCTGTGCGACACCCCCGGATTTATGGTCGGCCCGGATGCCGAAAAGCAGGCAACGGTGCGCCATGTGTCGCGCATGTTCGTCACCGCTGCCAGCCTCAGCGTGCCGTTCTTCACCGTAGTACTGCGCAAAGGCTACGGCCTCGGCGCGCAAGCCATGGCCGCCGGCAGCTTCCACTCGCCGCTGTTCACCATCGCCTGGCCCAGCGCCGAATTCGGCGCCATGGGGCTTGAAGGCGCTGTGCGCCTGGGCTTTTCCAAAGAGCTGGCGGCACTTGAAGACCCTGCGCAACGGCAAAAACTCTTCGACAAGTTAGTAGCCAAGGCCTACCAGGCCGGCAAAGGCATCAACATGGCCAGCTACCTGGAAATCGACGCCGTGATCGACCCCGTAGAAACCCGCAGCTGGCTGGTACGTGGCCTTAACGCCGCACCGCGCCCGGCCAAACGTGACGGCAAAAAACGCTCCTTCGTGGACACCTGGTGACCGCTATGAATCAGTTCGAACAGCAACGCCTCGACGTAAACGGCATCACCCTCAGCGTGTATTGCGCCGGCCCGGAAAACGGGCGGCCGGTGTGGCTGCTGCACGGTTTTCCCGAATGCTGGTACTCCTGGCGCAGCCAGATGACCGCACTGGCCGACGCCGGTTATCGCGTCTACGCCCCGGAAATGCGCGGCTACGGCGACACCAGCGCGCCCGAAGACATCGAGGCGTATCAGATTCTGACCTTGTGCGCCGACATCCAGGGCGCCATGGACCTGCTCGGCCACACCGACGCCTGCGTCATCGGCCACGACTGGGGCGCGCCGGTGGCCTGGCATCTCGGCTTGCTGGAACCGCAGCGAGTCAGCGTGCTGGGCGCCATGTCCGTGCCCTTCGGTGGCCGCCCCAAACGGCCCGCCATCGACATCATGCGCGAAGCCAACGCCGGCCGATTCAACTACATCGTCTACTTCCAGGAACCCGGCGTGGCCGAGGCCGAGCTGAACGCCGACATCGAACGCAGCATGCGCCTGCTGATTGGCGGCACCGGCGAGGTGTTCCTCCAGCCCAAACCCGCCGACGCCCGTCTACTCGAAGGCGTACCAACGCCGACCACCTTTCCCGACTGGTGCAACAGGGCGGACTTCGCCGTGTACCGCGACACCCTGAGCAAACACGGCTTCCACGGCCCGCTGAACTGGTACCGCAACTTCCGCACCAACTGGGAAACCACCGAATTCCTCGCCGGCCGGCAAGTGCTGCAGCCGACCGTGTTCATGCTTGGCGAAGACGACCCGGTTGGCAAGCTGGAGGCCTACACCATCAAAAAAATGGCCGACCTGGTGCCCCGCCTGGAACAACACATACTCAAAGACTGCGGGCACTGGATACAGAACGAACAGGCAGAGCGGGTGAACGGGATTTTGTTGGAGTTTTTGGGGCGGCATTACGCGGTGTGATGGCCGTTGGCGACGGAAAAAAAATCAAAAGCTCGCGGCTGAAGCCGCTCCCACAGGTTCAGAGATGTGTCGAAAATGAGCTTTCTGTGGGAGCGGCTTTAGCCGCGAGTTTCTGATCCACCGCTTGTGATCTGGCTTTGTGACCTACCGCTTGTGATCTGGCTTGTGATCTACCGCTTGTGATCTACCCGCCCCGTTTATCGCAGGCCGAGTGGAGTCGACGTGGAGGGGGTTGAGCGGCCGGGAGCCGCGAAAGGCGTGTCGGGCCATGGATGGCCCGTCTCGCTGTGCCCCCGGAGTGGCGACGGAAGGAGGGGACCTGGAGCGCAGCGGAAGGCCAAGGTAGGGGCAAGCGTTTTTGCTTACTTTTTCCGCGACTGGAAAAAGTGAGTCGCGCGTAAGGCGCGAAACAAAACGTTCGGCACTCGCGGTAATGAATACCTCCACGCCTGCTACGGCGCTCGACTTAAGATTCTGGATCCCCGCCTGCGCGGGGATGACGGAAATTCCTAATACCACCGTGCAACGTTGGGCCGATGAACTCCCCGGATATCGGTAATTCCTTCCCCCCTTCACACCCACCCTACGAAAAGCCCTACCGCATCAGGTAAACTGCGCCATCTTTTATACCTATAACGATTGCCTGATGCCGACGACGTTTCACGAGTTCCCCCGCGAACGCCCCGCTACGCCGCTGCTTGACCGTGCAGAGACGCCTGTTGGTCTGCGTCGCCTGGGCGAAGCCGAGCTGGAAATCCTCGCTGATGAGCTGCGCCAGGAGCTGCTCTATACCGTTGGCAAAACCGGCGGGCACTTCGGTGCCGGCCTGGGTGTCATCGAGCTCACTATCGCGCTGCACTATGTCTTCGACACCCCGGACGACCGGCTGGTGTGGGACGTAGGCCATCAGGCCTATCCGCATAAAATTCTCACCGGGCGCCGCGAGCTGATGCACACGCTGCGGCAGAAGGACGGCATCGCCGCCTTCCCGCGCCGCAGCGAGAGCGAGTACGACACGTTTGGCGTCGGCCATTCCAGTACCTCCATCAGCGCCGCGCTGGGCATGGCCATTGCCGCCCAGTTGCAGGGCAGCAAGCGCAAGTCGGTGGCGGTAATCGGTGATGGCGCGCTGACGGCGGGCATGGCGTTCGAGGCGTTGAACCACGCCTCCGACGTCAAGGCCAACATGCTCGTGGTGCTCAACGACAACGACATGTCGATTTCGAAAAACGTCGGCGGCCTGTCCAATCACCTGGCAAAAATTCTCTCCAGCCGCACCTACGCCAACATGCGTGAAGGCAGCAAGAAAGTGCTGTCACGCCTGCCGGGCGCTTGGGAAATTGCGCGCAAAACCGAAGAACACGCCAAGGGCATGCTGGTGTCCGGCACCTTGTTCGAAGAGCTGGGCTGGAATTACATCGGCCCTATCGACGGTCACGACCTGCCGACGCTGATTACCACCTTGCGCAATATGCGCGAGCTTGAAGGCCCGCAGTTCCTGCACGTGATCACCAAGAAAGGCAAAGGCTTCGCCCCGGCCGAGCTGGACCCGATTGGCTACCACGCCATCACCAAGCTGGAGCCAGTCAATGCCCCAGCCGTGCCGAAAAAGCCCAGCGGACCGAAGTATTCGGCGGTGTTTGGTCAATGGCTGTGCGACATGGCCGAGGCCGACGCCCGCCTGACGGGCATTACCCCGGCGATGAAAGAAGGCTCGGATCTGGTCGCCTTCAGCGAGCGTTTCCCCCAGCGTTATTTCGACGTGGCGATTGCTGAACAGCACGCCGTCACCCTTGCCGCCGGTATGGCCTGCGAAGGTGCCAAGCCGGTGGTGGCGATTTATTCGACGTTCCTGCAGCGCGGGTATGACCAGCTCATCCACGACGTGGCGGTTCAGCATCTGGATGTGCTGTTCGCCATCGATCGCGCGGGCCTGGTGGGCGAAGACGGCCCGACCCACGCCGGCAGTTTCGATCTGTCTTACCTGCGCTGCATTCCCGGCATTCTGGTGATGACGCCGAGCGATGAGAACGAGCTGCGCCGCATGCTGACCACCGGCTACCTGTTCGACGGCCCGGCCGCCGTGCGTTATCCGCGCGGTTCCGGCCCGAATGCAGACATCGACCCGGCCTTGGTGCCCTTGGAAATCGGCAAAGGCGTGGTGCGGCGCAAAGGCAAGGGCGTTGCCATGTTGGTGTTTGGCGTGCAACTGACCGACGCGTTGCTGGTGGCAGACAAACTGGACGCCACTGTGGTCGACATGCGCTTCGTCAAACCGCTGGACGAAGCCCTGGTTCGGCAGATGGTGGCTGAGCATGATCTGCTGGTGACCGTCGAAGAAAACGCCATCATGGGCGGCGCGGGCGCGGCGGTCAGCGAGTTCCTGGCGCGCGAGAATCTGCTCAAGCCCGTGTTGCACCTGGGCTTGCCGGATATCTATGTGGAACATGCCAAGCCCCAGACCATGCTGGCTGAATGTGGCCTGGACGCAGCGGGCATCGAAGCGGCCATTCGTGAGCGCCTGGCGCTTCTCGCGCCGGCCGGCTTGCCGCCGACCCTTACGGCGTAAGCGCGTCGCCATTGAAAAGGCCGGTCAATTGACCGGCCTTTTCGTTTAGATCACCCGCGAGAATCGCTGGCTGTTCTGTTCGCTCAAATAGTGATCAAACAACATGCACACCGAGCGCACCAGCAAGCGGCCGGCGGGCAATACCTGAATGCCGGTATCGCTCAAGGCGATCAGCCCGTCCCGCGCGAGCTGTTGCAGCTGCGGCCACACCTCGCTGAAGTAGCCGCGAAATTCGATGTTGAATGCGCTTTCGATCAGGCTGAAATCAAGCTTGAACGCGCAGATCAGTTGCTGAATAACAGCGCGGCGAATGCGGTCGTCGTCGTTGCACAACAACCCGCGCACCACGGCCGAATGCCCGTCATCGATGGCCGCCATGTAACGCGGTAAATCGCTGCTGTTCTGGCAGTACAAATCGCCCAGCTGGCTGATGGCCGACACGCCCAGGCCCACCAGGTCGCAATGCCCGTGGGTGGTGTAGCCCTGGAAGTTGCGCCGCAACATGCCGTCTTCCTGCGCCACCGCCAGCTCGTCATCGGGCAGGGCGAAATGGTCCATGCCGATGTACACGTAACCCGCCGCCGTCAGTTGCTCGATGCTGCGCTGGAGCATTTCCAGCTTGGCCGCCGGGCTTGGCAAGTCGTCGGCATTGATGCGCCGTTGCGGCATAAAGCGTTCCGGCAAGTGGGCGTAGTTGAACAGCGACAGGCGATCGGGTTGCAGCTCGATCACTTTATCCACCGTCTGGGCGAAGCGGTCGGGCGTCTGTTTCGGCAGGCCGTAGATGAGGTCGATGTTTACCGAGCGAAACTGCAGGGTCCACGCCGCTTCGACAATGGCGCGCGTCTGCTCGAAGCTTTGCAGGCGATTCACGGCTTGCTGCACCTGCGGGTCGAGGTCCTGCACACCGAGGCTTACGCGATTGAAACCGAGTTCGCGCAGCAGGCCCATGGTCGACCAGTCTGCTTCGCGTGGGTCGATTTCGATGCCGTAGTCGCCGCTGTCGCCTTCAAGCAAGGTGAAGTGTTCGCGCAGGTGCTGCATCAGTTCGCGCAGTTCGGTGTGGCTGAGAAAGGTCGGCGTGCCGCCGCCGAAATGCAGTTGCTCGACTACCTGGCGGCGGTCGAGCTGGCTGGCGACGCGGCTGATCTCTTCATGCAGGCGCTGCAGATACGGCACCGCGCGGCTACGGTCTTTGGTGATCACTTTGTTGCAGCCGCAGTAGTAGCAAATATTGGCGCAGAACGGCACGTGCACATACACCGAGAGCGGCCGCAATGTCGCGCGGCTTTCGCTCAAGGCTTGCACCAGTTCGTTGCCGGCGACGTTTTCGTTGAACTGCAGCGCGGTTGGATACGAGGTGTAGCGTGGACCGGGGCGGTCGTGGCGGCGAATCAGGTCAGCATCCCAATAAATGGCGTCGAGCATGGCGGCGGTCCGGACAGTGGCGTGGGCGGCCAGTCTAGGGAGTGGCGACATGGCGGATCTTGACTTGACGCAATCTTGCGGAAAATCCCTACACGCCGGATAAGGGCCTTAACGCACCAATACCGGGCGCCCGCTGCTTGGGCCGCTTACAGAACGCACCTCCGTTATAGGAATGTACGTACGTCCCAAGTGGAAAAGCGACATTCATCTCGCGAAATGCGTCATCGCGCCATCAAACCGCCACCAGCTGCAGCTTTCGGTCCTGTTATTGCAATGTGCGCTCGCTAGACAAAGCACTGCCCTTTGTCATTTGCGAGCACCAACATGCACCTCAAAAGTCATCAGATGGCCTTAAGCGGCCGGGAAAAACGCTGGCTGCCCTGGTTGGGCACGCACAGCAAATGGGCCTTGCGCTGGGCCAGCCTGATCAACCGTAATCAGGCCGCGCGACTGGAGAAAACCTTTAGTGGCATGGCCAATACCCGCGCACAGCTACTGCTCGGCTGGACCCAGCAGCATTGGCAGCAGCTCCAGCAAGTGGCGACCACCCTGGGCGAGCAATGGCCTCGGCTGGATGCTGCTCAACTTCAGAGCATTGCCGAGCCCATGCGCGAGGTGTCGGAGTTATTTGTGGTCGGTGCTGACGGCACGGTGCTCGCTTCCACGTACGCACCGCGCGTAGGGCAGCGCCACGACGCCAAGGCGCTGGCCGCCGGGCTGCGCTCGCCGTTTCTGCTTGGGCCTTATAAAGACGACCTCACCGCCACGCTCGGGGCCACCACGTCGCGCTTCCATGACGCCGTGACGCTGATGTTTCACCAGCCATTAATCGTCGCCGGCAAAACCGTTGCCTGTCTGTGCGCGCGCATTCCCAACGATGTGATGAGCGACCTGATCCAGCGCGAAGCCGGGCACGTGTACCGCGACTCGGGCGACAACTATTTATTCATGATCAAGTCGGTCTACGACCCGGCCATCGCCCCCGGCACGGCGCTGTCGCGCTCACGTTTTGAAGACAGCACCTTCAGTGCCGGCGAAAACCTCAAGGATGGCGTGCACACCCCATTCGGCACGGTGCGTGTCACCCGGCACACCGAATTCGAACTGCGCTTTACCGACCCTGCCACCCAGGAGCTGCACCCCGGCGTGCGCGAAACCATGCGCTGCGGCAGCAACCTGTTTGTGCTCTATCCTGGCTATCCGGATTACCGCCGGGTGCCGGTAGTGGGCGCCGGCCTGACGCTCAACCTGCCGGGCTCGCCCGATACGTGGGGAATGATGTGCGAGGGCGATCTGGAAGAGGTGTATCGCCCGCGCAGCCTCAGTTACACCCTGCTCAAAGCGCTGCTGCTGAATATCGGCGGCGCCGCCGCGTTACTGTATGGCGCCCATGCCGGCCTGGGCTGGCAAGGTGAACACTTGCCCTGGGCGCTGGGCGGCGTGAGCGCGCTGGTGTTGTTCAACTTCTGGTATTTCAGCCTGCGGCCGCGCAGCCAGAAATTGCAGGCGCTGTGCGACTTCTTCCTGGACACCGCCGAGTGCGGTGCGCCGCTGAGCAACCGCTTCAGCGCCAACCACTTGCAAGCCGACGAAACCGGCTCGCTGGCCGGCTGGGTCAACAGCTTCGTCGACAAGATGGACGACACCATGCAGAGCATCGTCTCTGCCGGCAGCGCGCTGCACCACACCAGCGCCGCGCTGAACCAGACCTCCAGCACCGTCAGTCTCTGCGCCAACCAGCAGAACAGTGCGGCGCAAGCGACCGCCCAGGCCACGCAGGGTGTGAGCCACAGCATCGGCGCCATGACCGAGCACATTCTGGGCAGCGAGCACGCCTCGCGCCAGGCCCTGCAACTGGCGGAAGAAGGCGCCAGCGTGGTGCAGCAGACCACCGCGCAAATCAGCCGCCTCGCCAATCTGGTAACCGATGCCACCCGCACCATCGAAGGCCTGAGCGAGCATACGGTGGCGGTGCAAAGCATCAGCGAAACCATTCGCGGCATTGCCGAACAGACCAACCTGCTGGCGCTTAACGCCGCCATTGAAGCGGCGCGGGCCGGCGAATCGGGACGGGGTTTCGCTGTGGTGGCCGAGGAAGTGCGCAACCTGGCGCAGCGCACCGCCGAGGCCACGCAGGCCATCGCGCAAAGTCTGGACAGCATGCGCCAGCAAGCCGTGCAGGCTGTCGGCTCAATGCAGCAATGCCAAACCAGCGTCGGCACCAGCGTCGAGCAGGCCACCCAGGCGAATCAGGCGCTGCAGCGCATTCATCAGGAAGTGGCCGGCATGCAAACCCAGATCGGCGAAATCAGCCGCGCCATGCAATCGCAGCGCGACCAGGCGCAAGCCGCCAATCTGCAAGCGCAAACCATCAGCTCGGGCGCCGGCCAAAGCGCCGAAGCGGCCAACCAGACCCAGCTCGCCGCCCGCGCCCTGGAGCGCTTGGTGCTCGACCTGCACAAAGCCGCCAGCCGGCTTGGGCAGGCAGAGCCAAGCGCGTAAGCCGCGTTTGCTGCAACGCGCCACCCTCTTGACCCACCCCGCCGCCACCGCTACGGTGCGCGGCGTTTATCCACGCAGGTGCGTCCGGCTCACACGAGCCCGGCGTTAAACGGGAAGCCGGTGCGCTCCATAGGAGCCATCCCGGCGCTGCCCCCGCAACGGTAATCGACCGCAGCCACGCTGCATGCCCGATCGACACACCACTGGGTTTGTACCTGGGAAGGTGATCGCGGCAGGAAAGGATGCCCTTTCAGTCGAGAGCCCGGAGACCGGCCTGCATGGAATCGACTGGTGTTGCGGAGGGCAGCACCATCAAGCGCTGGCGCTTTCACGCGCCGCGTTTGCCCATGCCCTCCTCAAAAATCTTTTGAGGAATACTCCATGAAGTACGTACATCTCGCCCTGCCCGCGTTGCTGCTGCCCGTTATGGTGCAGGCGCAAGGCAACGACCAGGCGCTGAAGCTGCAGGAAATGGTCATCACCTCCGGCCGCAGCGCCGAACCCTTAGCTCAGGCTACCGCTGCCGCCACGGTGTTCACCCGTGCCGACATTGACCGCTTGCAACCCCGCTCCATCACCGACCTGCTCACCCGCGTGCCCGGCGTGCAACTGGTGCAAAACGGCGGGCGCGGCAGCAACACCTCGCTGTTTATTCGCGGTAGCAGCAACACCCAGAGCCTGATTCTGGTGGACGGTCAACGCGTTGGCTCGGCCTCCGATGGCGGCGCCAGCCTGCAATTTCTAAGCCTTGAACAGATCGAACGCATCGAGGTGGTACGCGGCTCGCGCTCGGCCTTGTATGGCAGCGATGCGATTGGCGGCGTGGTGCAGATTTTCACCCGCCGTGGCGACAGCGGCCTGCAACCGCGCCTGGCCGTCAGCGCCGGCAGTCATCAAAGCTGGCAGCGCAGCCTGGGCTTAAGTGGCGGCGATGAACAGACGCGCTTCAGCTTCAACGGCAGCCTCGACGAAACCGCCGGCAGCAACCGCACCGGGCCCTCCTACGACTCGGACGGCGACCACGACGCGTACCGCAACAAAGCCCTGAGCTTCACCCTCAACCACCAATTTAGCGAGCGCCTGGAAGGCGGCATCAGCCTGCTCGACCAACGCGGGCGCAACGAATACGACAACCCGTTCGGCCGCTTCGACATGGCCACTTTTGTGAGCTATCCGCAGCAGCCGTACACCGACTTCACCCTGAGCAGCGCCAGCGGTTTTATCGATGCGCAGTTCAATGACATCTGGAGCAGCCGCTGGGAAGTCGGGCACAGCGAAAGCCGGCAGAAAAGCCAGGACAAACTCAGCGACGAAGTGAGCGTGTTCAACACCTACCGCGACTCCGTGTCGTGGCTGAACACCCTGCAACTGGGCGAGCAGCACACCGTGCTCGCCGGGGTCGATTTCTACAGAGACCAATTGCACAGCAGCACCCAATACAACCAGCAAACCCGCTGGAACCAGGCCGCCTTTGCACAGCATCGTTTCCAGGGCGAGTGGTTCGCCACCGAGCTGGGATTGCGCCACGACAAGAACGAACAGTTCGGCAGCGAGAACACCTGGAACGGCGCGCTCACCGTGCCGGTGGGCGACAGCACGTCGGTTATTGCCTCCTACAGCGAAGGCTTCCGCGCGCCCACCTACAACGAGCTGTACTGGCCGGACGACGGTAACGGCTATGTCGGTAATCCGGGCCTGTCACCCGAGCACTCGAAAACCTACGAACTGCAACTGCGCGGCGAGCACCTGGCCACGCGCTGGAGCGTGGCGGCTTATCGCAACGACGTGCGCGACCTGATCAGCACCGAGCTCTGCGACCCGGCCACGTTTTTGTATTGCGCGGTGAACCTCAACACCGCGCGCTTACAAGGCGTGGAGTTGACGCTGGAGCGAGACGTATTGGGCTGGCAGGCCTCCGCCAACGCCACCTGGCTCGACGCCCGCGACCGCGAAACCGGCCACGCCCTGCCGCGCCGGGCCAAGCGCACCTTGAACCTGGACCTCGACCGCCGCTTCGGCGCGCTCAGCGTTGGCGCGAACTGGCAAGCCGTGAGCGGCAGCTATGACGATGTGGGCAATACGCGGGAATTGCCGGGCTATGGACTGTTGGGGTTGCGCAGCAGCTGGCAGGCGTCGGGGGAGCTGGTGCTGAATTTCAGCGTCGATAACGTGCTGGACAAAGACTACAGCCGGGCGTTGTACAACCATGATGGCGAGTACCACGGGTATCGGGAGGATGGGCGTACAGCGACGCTCGGGTTTGTGTGGACGCCTGCGATTTAGGGGGTTGCAGGAAATCGCGGCTGAAGCCGCGATGCTTTTTGAAAAATATAGAGAGCCAGTCTGTTCGGGTAGCGCGCCCGGCTCGAAACTCTGGATTCCCGCCTGCGCGGGAATGACGGAGGTTTATCTCATTTAGCGCATCCCGTCCAACGCCTCACAAAGCCGCTCAGTCGCCTCAAGCATCTGCAAGCTCGGCCGTTCAAGCCCTTTATCCGGCAGCACCAGCAGTTGCCCACGCTGCACAGCCTTGAGCTGCGGCCAGCGCGCCCAGCTGTCCAGTTGCGCCTGATCGCCGCCCACAATCACATGGGGGTCGCGCTGCATCACGGCCTCCACGCTTACCTGCGGCGACGGCAGCGTTACGTCGGCGAACACATTGTTCGCCCCGCATACGCCCACCGCATCACTGATGATCTGCGCCCCACCAATGGTGTACAGCGGCGAATTCCATACCTGATAGAACACCGGCAACGGCTTATCGCGCCGGTAGCGCTGTTTCATCCGAGCCAGTCGCTGACGGAATTCATCGGCGCGCTGGCGGCCGTTTTCCGCCCGCCCTACCCGCTCGCCAATTGCCGCGAACTGCTCGGCCAACTGCAGCAAGGTGCGAGGCTGTGCCTCGAAAAGCGGGAGGCCAAAGCCGATTAGTTGCTGACGTTGCGCCGCGCTGATGCTCTCGGGCCAGAGCAAGATCAGGTCGGGCTTCAGCGCCAGCAGCCCTTCCATTTCCAGTTGCCCGTAGCGCCCCACCGAGGGCACTGCGGCCAGGGCGGCCGGGCGCTCGCCGCCGTCGAGCACGCCGACCAGCAAGTCGGCGGCATCCAGTTCGAGCATGATTTCGCTAAGCGATGGCGCCAGACTCACCACCCGCAATTGCGCCACCGCAGGCCAGGTCATGGCGCACAGCAGGCAGGCAAGGAGCAGGCGCATCAGCTGAGTTGGCGAGGGATACGGTAGAGCGACAGCAGCACGACGCTGGCCAGCGCAAGAAGAATGAGCGGAATCGCTTCAAGCCCGGTAAACACAGCGATGGCGGCAATCCACGCGGGCAGGCCGGCGCCGAGAAACGCCTGCCTGCGGCGGGCAGCAAGGTCCAGCCAGGCGGCGGGTTCTTCCGGGGTGTCGAGGGCTTGCTCGGTGGCGATCAGGCCGCGTTTGTAGGCGCTGAACAACGGCAGGCTGATGAACAGGGAGGCCAGGCCGCCAATAAACAGCGGCATGGCGAGCACCGACACGGTCTTGCCGGCGCCGAACAGCACGTTGACGATAAACACCGGCGCCAAGGTGAACGCCAGTTGCCGCCACCACAGCAGGTCGAGCCGTCTGCGCACCTCGTTGCGGGTCACAGGCTTTCCTCGGCCTCGCCCTGGTGCTGGTTGCCCAACAGGTGGCCGAGTTTGCCGGCCTTGGTCGCCAGGTAGTACTTGTTGTGCGGGTTGTGTTCGATTTGCAGCGGCTTGCGCTCGGCCACTGGAATGCCCATATCGGCCAGCGCTTTGAGTTTGCGCGGGTTGTTGGTCATCAGCTTCAGCGAGGTGATGCCCAGATGATTGAGCATCGGCAGGCAGATCGAGTAGTCGCGCTGGTCAGCGCCAAAACCCAGACGCTCGTTGGCTTCCACGGTATCGGCGCCGCCGTCTTGCAGTTCGTAGGCGCGAATCTTGTTCATCAGGCCAATGCCACGGCCTTCCTGGCGCAGGTACAGCAGCACGCCGCGGCCTTCTTTGGCGATGGCGGCCAACGCCGCTTCCAGCTGAAAACCGCAGTCGCAGCGCAAGCTGAACAGGGCATCACCGGTGAGGCATTCGGAGTGCAAACGGCCCAGCACTGGCTCGCCGTCGGCGACATCGCCAAGGGTCAGCGCGACGTGTTCACGGCCGGTGCCTTCTTCAAGAAAGCCATGCATGGTGAAGACGGCAAACGGGGTGGGCAGTTGGGAGGCGGCGACGAAGACGACAGACACCGGATGCTCCTAATAAGGAAATGGCGGAAATTTCGCACGGGGCGGCATTGTAGCAGCAGGCTTTGCGCGTCGGTCAGCCTGAATTGCTGGCCATAAAGATCAAAGTGGTTGATCGATATAGCGTCATTGCAACCAATCGACCACCGCGCGCGTGGCGGCCGCGAGCGTTTCGTTGCGCGGGCTCGCGTCCTTGCTGTTTTGGGTCAGATACACGGTGAGCACCACCGGCGCTTTGCCCGGCGGCCAGAGCACGGCCACGTCGTTGGTGGTGCCGTAATCACCGGTGCCGGTTTTATCGCCGACCTGCCAGGCGGCCGGCACACCAGCACGAATGCGCGTAGCGCCGGTGGTGTTGCCGCGCAGCCAGGCTTGCAGTTGTTCGCGCTGCATGTGCGGCAGCGCATCGCCGATGACCAGGCGTTGCAGGCTGCGGGCCATGGCCAGCGGCGTGGTGGTGTCGCGCAGGTCGCCGGGAATGGCGCTGTTCAGCTCGGTTTCCCAGCGTTCCAGGCGAAAGTGCTGGTCGCCGATGGATCGGGCAAATGTGGTCAGCCCTTCCGGCCCGTCGAGCAATGTAAGCAGGAGATTGGCGGCGCTGTTGTCGCTGTACTGAACGGTGGCGGCACATAGCTCGGCCACGGTCATGCCGTCTTGCACGTGCTTTTCGCTGATGGGCGAATAGGTAACCAGATCGCTCTTGCGGTAGGTGATGCGCTTTTCCAGCAGCCCTGGCGTTAGCACGCTGCGCTGCAGAATGGCCGCCGCAAGCATGGCTTTGAAGGTGCTGCACAAGGGGAACGCTTCATCGCCGCGGTAACTCAGCACATCACCGTTGCCGGTATTGATTGCCACCACGCCAAGACGGCCGGCGAACGTGGTTTCGAGCTGAATCAAGCGTTGCAGCGCATCGCCGTTGCCGACGGCCCAGGCGGGCACCAGCGGCAAGGCAGCGGCGGCGATCAGAAAGCGGCGGCGACTGAGTGAAAGCGTCATAGGCCTAGTTTTTCGATTCCAGAATCAACACGCCCTGCTCTTCGCGCCAACGCACGCGGCTGAGAAAACTCATGCCTAGCAGGGCTTCGGTGGGCGCCGGGCCGTCGAGCACAGTGGCTTCAACGCCGAGCAATTCAATGGCGCCGACCTTGACGCGGTCCAGCGACACCCGCCACGCATTGGCCGTGCCGCTGGCCGTGCTGACGACGGTGGGTTTGCCAACGGTGCGGTAGTCGATGCCCAACTGGCGGGCCTGCGAGTCGTTCATGGCAACGGTGGTGGCACCGGTGTCGACCAGAAACTGCACGGGCTGGCCGTTGGCCGAGCCGGCGATCCAATAGTGGCCGCCCAGGCCCTTGGCGATGCTCACCTGGGTTTTGGTTGGAATGGCGAAACCGTGGCTGTATTCACGCTCGAGCGGATACAGGCGTTCTACGCCATCGACGCGCAACACGGCGCCTTTGCTGTCGGCGCTGACCACTACCACGCCACCGGGGCCGGTTTTGCCAACCTTCACCAGCTTGCGCTCGCCATCCACGTTGATCACCGCTGCGCCAGGGAACAGGCCCACCACCATCACCTGTTCGGCGGCCGAAGCCAGGCCGAGCGAAATCAGGCTTAACAGTCCGGCGGCCAGCGCGTACTTCCTGTGCTTTGTCATGGCGTCAATGCTCGATGGGTGAGGCTTCATTCAAAGGGATAAGGTTGTTGCCAGCGCTCGTAAATGGGCCGCAGGCTGCCGTCTTTTACCAACTGATCCATGCGCGTGTCGTATACCTCAGCCAGCGCATGGCCATCGGCCGTGTTGGCGAAGCCCAGGTACAGCGGCAACTGGGTCAGCTCGGTGATACGAAAGCGGGCCGGGTCATCGGCTTCCTTGAGCACGTCATCCACTTCGGTGCGGGCATCAAGGTAAAAATCGACGTGCTTCAATTCCAGCATCGAGAGGATACCGTCGCGCCGATAAACTTCTTGGTATTGGTTCAAATGCGGCAAGTATTTTTCGTAGGCGTAACCGCGCACCCAGGCAAGGCGAAACGTGCCGACATTCTGCGGCGAAACCGGCGGCGCATCGGCCAGGCCCAGGGCGCTGATGTGATCGGCGTCGTAATGCCAGCGCGGGTAAAACACGCCCTCCTGAATTTCATTGAGGTAGGAGCCAACAAAGGCGTCGGCGCCGCCGCGTTGCACCAGGCCAACCGAGCGGGTGTACGGCACGCTGTGGATATTCAGACTGATGCCCACCGGTTCGAACACGGCGCGCAGGATGTCCCAGGCCATGCCGCTGCCGTCAGCATTGGTGTGATCGACCCACACTTCACTGGCCAGACGAATCTGCGTAGGCGCGGCGGCCAGCGCCGCATGTGCGCCCAGAGTGAGGAGCAGCGCAAACGCCATCACCCTTGCCAGCCCGTTAGTTATCCACTTGCCACGCATAGCCCGTTTCCTTAGACGTCGCTGTGCCCATCGGCAGCCAATCAGTGCACCCAGTATTGCGCCCAGCCCCACACCAGCAACTGCATGGCCAGCCAGGCGAACACGCCCGCCAGCAGATCGTCGAGCATGATGCCGACGCCGCCATGCACATGCCGGTCGATCCAGCGGATCGGCCAGGGCTTGAGAATGTCGAAAATGCGGAACATCACAAAGCCCACCAGCAACCAGCCCCAGCCTTCGGGCACCAGCCACAGGGTGATCCACATGCCGACCATTTCGTCCCAGACGATGCCTTCATGGTCATGCACACGCAAATCATCGGCCACTTTGCCGCACAGCCAGAAGCCGAACAGCATGGTCACGCCGAGCATCAGCCAGTAGCCCCAATCGGGGAGCATTTGCCACAGCGGAATAAAGGGCAGTGCTACCAGCGAACCCCAGGTGCCCGGGGCTTTGGGCAAGGTGCCCGAGCCGAATCCGAAAGCCAGAAAATGCCATGGATTGCGCCACACCGAAGGCGGAGCGTCAGGTACCGTTTTCTTGCTAGGTTGAGTCACCCGAGCCCCCAAAATGTAAAAAGCCGCGCGAAGAAGGCGCAAGGCTATGACCGGACGAATCCAGGAAGTGCACCCCTTTTCCGCTCTCCACTCGACCGATGACCGTCACAGGCCAGCCGTCTTGCTGAAGGGGCGTCAGGTGCTCGGGTGGCAGGGTAAAGGCCAATACGTAATCATCGCCACCGCTGGCGGCGAGGTGCCAGGCGGCGTCGCGATCCAGCCAGGCCGATACGGCTGGCGACAGCGGCAGACGATCACGTTCAACGTGCAGCGCTACGCCAGAAGCCAGGGCGATATGGCCGCAATCAGCGAGTAAACCATCAGAGATATCCAGCGCCGCCGTGGCCTTGCCGCGCAATGCCTGACCCAACGCCAGTTGCGGCTGCGGCGACCAGTAGCGCGCCAGCAGCGGCTCGGCAATCGCCGGCTCGGCCGTGCGCTCGCCCAACACCAGCGGCAATGCCGCCGCGGCATCGCCCAGCGCGCCGCCAACACAGAGCAAATCGCCCACTTGCGCGCCCGAACGGATGAGCGCCTGACCGGCCGGCAAGCGACCGAAAACGGTTACCGTCAGACTTAGCGGCCCGCGCGTGGTGTCGCCGCCGATCAGGCGCATCGAACAGGCTAGCGCCATGTGATTGAGGCCGGCGGCGAACGCTTGCAGCCAGTCGGCCTCAGCGTGCGGAAGGGTCAATGCGAGGGTGAAGCCAATGGGCGCAGCGCCCATGGCGGCGAGATCACTGGTGGAAACCGCCAGCGCCCGTTGCCCGAGCAGAAATGCGTCGCAGAATTCAGGAAAATGCACACCGACCACGAGCGTGTCGGTGGAAATCGCCAGCTGTTCGCCAGCGTTCAGGGCCAGCAGCGCGCAATCGTCGCCAATGCCCTGCACCACGGCCTCGCCGGGCTGCGCACAGGGCGCAGCGGCGAAGTAGCGGCGGATCAGTTCGAACTCACCCACGGCTCCGGTCAACGCTTGTTGGCGTTGACTTCAGCAGCGCGCAAACGCGGTGCCAATTTGTCCAGCACACCGTTGACGAACTTGTGCCCGTCGGTGGCGCCGAACACTTTGGCCAGCTCGATACCTTCGTTGATGACCACGCGGTATGGCACGTCGATGCGCTTGAGCATCTCGAACGTCGACAACCGCAGGATGGCCAGCTCTACCGGGTCGAGCTCTTCCTGAGCGCGGTCCAGGCAAGGCGCGAACGCCTCGTCGATCTCGGTTTTGTGCGCGGGCACGCCGTGCAGAATTTCGCGGAAGTAGGCGCCGTCTACGCTGGTGAAGTCGTTGTCGACGCGAAACTGCGCTTCGATTTCATTCACAGCCTGGCCCGCTACGTGCCACTGATACAACGCCTGCATCGCCAGGCTGCGCGCCTGGCGGCGGGCCGCGATCTTGCCGGTGGGCGCGTTCGGGCCTTTCTCTGCCGGGGGGTTGAAGCTGTCGTCTTCGTCGTTAATCACTTGGCCTCCAACTGCGCCAGCAGGCTGACCATTTCCAGGGCGGAAAGGGCGGCTTCGGCGCCTTTGTTACCGGCCTTGGTGCCGGAACGTTCGATGGCTTGTTCGATGGAATCGACAGTCAGTACGCCGAAAGCAACCGGTACGCCGAATTCCATGGACACCTGGGCCAGGCCCTTGGTGCATTCGCCGGCTACGTATTCGAAGTGCGGGGTGCCGCCACGAATCACCGCGCCCAGGGCGATGATGGCCGAGTACTCGCTGCGCTGAGCGACCTTCTGGGCTACCAATGGAATTTCAAACGCGCCCGGCGCACGGATGATGGTGATGTCGCTTTCGCTCACGCCGTGACGCACCAGGGCGTCTACGGCACCGCTCACCAGGCTTTCGACCACGAAGCTGTTGAAACGGCCTACCACCAGCGCATAGCTGCCTTTGGGGGCGATGAAAGTACCTTCGATGGTCTTCAGGGTCATGGCGTTCTCGTCTTGAAAGAGCAATTTAGAGTTAAGAGGCTGGGAAGCTTTTTGCCACTCCCAGGCCTCATAAAATTCGGGACCGTCGCGAGCGAAGGTCAGGCGAGGCAAAAACGGGTTTCGAACTCGTTTTTAACGCCGCATGACCGAGCGCAGCAGGTACCACGGGTTATTCGGAGGGCAGGTATTCTACAACCTCCAGGTCAAACCCCGATATCGCATTGAACTTCACCGGTGAACTCAGCAGGCGCATTTTGCGCACGCCCAGGTCACGCAGAATCTGCGAGCCGGCACCCACGGTGCTGTAGGTGGTGGCGCTGGCTTTCTGCTCGCCGCCCAACTGTTGCTCCAGATGCGCGAGCAGGTCGGAGCCGGTCAACTGGTTGCCCAGCAACAACACCACGCCGCTGCCGGCCTCGGCCACTTTGGTCATGGCAGCGCGCAGGCTCCAGCGGCCCGGTTGCTTCACCATCAGCAGATCACGCAGCGGTTCCATGCTGTGCACGCGCACCAGCGTGGGCTCTTCGGGGCAGATTTTGCCGAGGGTCAGCGCCATATGAATGTCGCCTTCGACCGAGTCGCGGTAGGTCACCAGGTTGAAGTGCCCGAGTTCGCTGTCCAGCGACTGCTCGGAAATGCGCTCCACGGTGTGTTCGTGAATCAGGCGGTAGTGGATCAGGTCGGCGATGGTGCCGATCTTGATGTCATGCAGCTCGGCAAACGCTTCCAGCTCGGCGCGGCGGGACATGGTGCCGTCGTCGTTCATGATTTCGCAGATCACCCCGCTCGGCTCGAAGCCGCCCAGGCGGGCCAGGTCGCACGCGGCCTCGGTGTGGCCGGCGCGGGCCAGCACGCCGCCCGGTTGCGCCATCAGCGGGAAGATATGGCCGGGGCTGACAATATCGTCGGCCTTGGCATCTTTAGCGGCGGCGGCTTGCACGGTGCGGGCGCGGTCGGCGGCAGAAATGCCGGTGGTCACGCCGGTGGCCGCTTCGATGGACACGGTGAACTTGGTGCCAAAGCCCGAGCCGTTGCGCGGCGCCATTAATGGCAGCTTGAGGGTTTCGCAACGCTCGCGGCTCATGGGCATGCAAATCAGCCCGCGGGCGTGCTTGGCCATGAAGTTGATGTGTTCAGCGGTGACGCATTCGGAGGCGATAATCAGGTCGCCTTCGTTCTCGCGGTCTTCGTCATCCATGAGAATGACCATCTTGCCGGCGCGAATATCGGCAACCAATTCTTCGATGCTGTTAAGAGCCATGGGGCGTGCCTTACGTCGTAATTAGCGGTAGCCGTGTTCGGCCAGGAAAGTTTCGGTCAGGCCGGACGAACCGTGCGCAGCGGCAGTGGCCTCGGCGGCTTTGTCACCGAGCAGCAAGCGCTCCAGGTAACGCGCCAGCAGGTCGACCTCAAGGTTCACGCGGCGGCCCGGCCGGTAGTCGGCCATGATGGTTTCGCCGAGGGTGTGCGGCACGATGGTCAGCTCGAATTCAGCGCCATTAACGCCGTTCACCGTCAGGCTGGTGCCGTCGACGGTGATCGAGCCTTTCAGGGCGATGTATTTGGCCAGCTCGCGCGGGGCGCGGATGCGAAATTGCACGGCGCGGGCGTTGTCTTCGCGGGCAATGACTTCGCCTACGCCATCGACATGACCGCTGACCAGGTGACCACCGAGGCGGCTGCTGGGGGTCAGGGCTTTTTCCAGATTGACCTTGCTGCCGGCCTTCAAATCATCGAACGCGCTGCAGGCCAGGGTTTCGCGGCTGACGTCCGCCCAGAAACCATCGCCGGGCAATTGCACCGCGGTCAGGCACACGCCGTTAACCGCAATGCTGTCGCCGAGCTTTACGTCGGCCAGATCGAGCTTGCCGGTTTCCACATACACGCGCACGTCGCCGCCTTTCGGGGTCAGGGCGCGAATGGTGCCGAGGGCTTCGATTATTCCTGTGAACATGCGGCCTCCTCAGAGAGAGGTGCCGACAAAACAGCACGATTGAGCATGGATCGAACTCCTGTTTAATAAAAAACAGGGCGTGTTGGATCGAAAGGGATGACTCAAGCGGGCGCACGCGTGCGTGGGCCCTGGCAGGCAATCCCGTTCTCTCTTTATCCGGACTTTAACCGTCGGCCCCGGAATCACACCGGGTCTGCTGACCTTGCCGCCACCGTTTCCGGCCACCGCAAGCGCTCGCGGGCTAAGCGCATTGCGCGCCATTACCGCCGGTGGGGAATCGCACCCCGCCCTGAGAACGTTCAGCCATCTGCATGGCTGGGGTGCGTTTTTACCACAACTCGCCGTTTGATTGCATCTATGTAGGGGCATTCGCAAGCCCGCGTAGACCATCAGCTGGCGCGATCCGGCACCGCGATGATTCGCCAGTCATCGCCTACGGCGCGCATGTCGGTAATTTTCAACGGCGTGGCTTCAGCCATGCGCGCCAGCGGCATGTCGAGCAAGGGCCGGGCGCTGGAGCCGAGGAACTTGGCCGCAACGAACAGCTGGTATTCATCCACCAGGCCTAACCGTGCGAAGGCACCGGCCAGACGCGGGCCGGCTTCCACCAGCACTTCGTTCACGCCCTGGCCGGCCAGTTCGGCGAGCAGTTTGCGCAAGTCCACATGGCCGTTGCTGCCGGGAATGGCCAGCAGCGTGTGGCCTTCATCCAGAAAACGATCGCGGGCAGACGCCGCCGCACAGGTGGCGACCAACGCTGCGCCGGCCTGGTAGAACGGCGCGCTCAGCGGCACGCGCAAGCGGCCGTCGACCAGCACACGCAGTGGCGGGCGGGTCATGGCCAGCGCGGTGAGTTCCGCGTTCAGGCCCAGCTCATCGGGGCGCACGGTCAGCCGCGCGCCGTCGGCCAACACCGTGTCAGCGCCGGTTAGCACCACGCTGGCCTGGGCGCGCAAGCGCTGCACGGCGGCACGCGCTGCCGGGCCGGTAATCCATTGGCTTTCGCCGCTGGCCATGGCGGTGCGCCCGTCCAGGCTCATGGCCAATTTCACCCGTACGAACGGCAAGCCTTTTTCCATGCGTTTGATAAAGCCGGCGTTCAAGGCGCGGGCTTCGGCTTCCATCACGCCGCTGTGCACGGTGATGCCGGCTTGCATCAAGCGCAGCAAACCACGCCCGGACACCTCGGGATTGGGGTCTTGCATGGCCGCCACCACGCGACCCACGCCGGCATTGACCAGCGCATCGGCACAGGGCGGCGTGCGGCCATGGTGGCTGCACGGTTCAAGGGTCACGTACGCGGTGGCGCCCTGCGCCTTGGCGCCGGCCTGGCGCAGCGCATGCACTTCGGCGTGCGGCTCACCGGCGCGGGCATGCCAGCCTTCGCCGACTATTTTGCCGTTGGCGACGATGACGCAACCGACACGCGGATTGGGATGGGTGGAATAGAGGCCTTTGCGCGCCAGCTCCAGCGCGCGGGCCATGAATTGCGGGTCGGCAGCGGCCTGTTCGGAAGTCGGCATGCTTAGTCTTGCGCCGGTTCGCGGGACAGGCGGTCAATCTCTTCGCGGAATTCGTTGAGGTCCTGGAAGCGGCGGTACACCGAGGCGAAGCGGATATAGGCCACTTCGTCGAGCTTTTGCAGCTCGGTCATCAC
Source organism: Pseudomonas viridiflava (assembly GCF_900573885.1). Classification (GTDB taxonomy): domain Bacteria; phylum Pseudomonadota; class Gammaproteobacteria; order Pseudomonadales; family Pseudomonadaceae; genus Aquipseudomonas. Next base: position 148,999 of record NZ_UPSE01000601.1, on the reverse strand, counting down.
CAATTCGCCCAGCACCCGCGACTTGATTTCACGCTCACCGGTGGCGCGCATCTTGTGTTTGATGTGAGCGATGGCGGCTTCGAGTCGCTCGATGCTTACAGGGCGCTTTTCCAGCGCGCGCTGCATGCCGGCGCGCAGCTTTTCTTCGTCGAACGGTTGGCGACTGCCGTCTTGCTTGATCAGGCGCGGCATCACCAGTTCGGCGGTTTCAAACGTGGTGAAACGCTCTTCGCAGGCCAGGCATTCCCGGCGGCGGCGAACCTGTTCGCCTTCGGCGACCAATCGCGAATCGATAACCTTGGTGTCGTTGGCGCCGCAGAAGGGACAGTGCATAAAGTAAATGGCAACAAAATGAAGGAGGGGCCATGGTAGCGCATCCCACTGGCAAGACAACCCAGCGGCTTTGCGGTATACAAGCCCCCGCCTCACATTCGCGCCACGGCTGATGGAATTCCTTATGTTTCGCCCATTTGTTCTGCTTTGTGCCTTCTCGCTGCTCGCCGCCTGCGCCAGCGACACCCCAGCGCCGGTCGTTGCCCCGGTCGCCAGCAAACCCGCCGTGGCACCGGCTCCCGAGCCCGCCCCGCTGCCCGCCAACCTGCGCGAACTGACCGGCAATCTGGTGGACGTGCCCGCCGGCGCCAACGTGGAACTGGCCTTGCTAGTGATTGACGAGCGCGACCGCCCGCAACAACTGCTGGGCAACATCAGCGTTCAGGGCACCGGGCGTTTGCTTCCGTTTCACCTGCCGTTCAACCCCGACTCTTTTCCGGCCAATGCCCGCGTTGAGCTGCATGGTCGGGTGACGCAATCGGCGCAGCTGATCCTGCGTTTGAACCCGCTGCGCATTACCTCGGCCAGCACGCAACAAGTCGGCAATCTGCGCTTCGAAACGGCACCATGACGCCACCGCTGGCCCTGCAAGCCTCGCTCAGCGAACTGCTGGGCGATGCGCAACTGGTGGCCGAAACGCTACCGGGCACTGACCTGCGCTTATGGCTGATCGACGCCGACAACATGGACCGCGCCTTCAGCCCCGAAGAAACCCGCCGCATCCTCGAAGAACCGCCTTACTGGTGCTTTTGCTGGGCCAGTGGCCTGGTGCTGGCGCGCTTTTTCGCCGACAACCCTGAGTGGGTTGCCGGCAAGCGGGTGCTGGATTTCGGTGCGGGCTCTGGTGTGGCGGCCATCGCGGCGGCCAGGGCGGGCGCGCTGGAAGTGGTGGCCTGCGACCTTGATCCGCTCGCCCTGGCCGCCTGCCGCGCCAATGCCGAGCTCAATGGGGTGTCGTTGACCTACTCGGCGGATTTCTTTGCCGAGGCCGACCGCTTCGACCTGATCATCGTCGCCGACGTGCTGTACGACCGCGCCAACCTGCCGCTGCTCGATCAGTTCCTCGGCCGTGGCCGTCAGGCGCTGGTGGCCGATTCCCGCGTGCGCGACTTCAATCATCCGCTGTACCAGCGCCTGGGTATTCTCGAAGCCTGCACCTGGCCCGATCTGGCCGAGCCGGAGGAGTTTCGCTACGTCAGCCTGTACCACGCGCAGCGCTAGCCAAGCGCGGCTGGGGTGTCGACATCACGCAGGATGCCGGCATCGCTAACTTCAACGCGCAGCACCGCCTGAGCGTGTGCCTGAAGCACGACTTTTGCGCCGCTGTCGCCGCTCAGTGCCATCAGCTCGTGCCAGAAACGCCGCCCGAAAATTACCGGATGCCCCGGCTCCCCTTTATAGGTGGGCACCACGATGCACTCGGTACCGGCCATGGCAATCAACTGCGCCAGCGTCGCCGGCTGAATCCACGGCATGTCGCCTAGCAGAATGGCCACTGCATCCGCCTTCGACTGCGCCGCCAACGCCGCCACGCCATCGGCCAGGCTGTGGCCCATGCCATTCGCGGCCTGTTTGCTGAATACCAGATTGGCCGACGAGGGCACGCCCAGCGCCGCCGCATCGTCGTGTTCGCGCAGCACCAGCCACAGTTCCTGTAACTGCGTCTGCGCCGCCGCCACGCTGGCGTTCAGCAGGCGTTGTCCGTCCGGCAGTTCGGCGTAGCGTTTGTCGCCGCCGAAGCGGCGGGAAAAACCGGCGGCCAGCATCAGCCCGGCGACTTGCGGCGACTCGCGTTGCGACACGTTTTCTCTCCTGCCCCATTGATGAGCTGAGCTTATAAGCGCTATGACGGATCCGCCGTAATGGCCGCTCCGCCCCTCTGCTACCGTCTTTTATCGGTACAGGCGGTGCGCATTAGCCCGGCGTTTTATATCGAACCGATGCGCGGCCGCATCGCTCATAACCTCAGAACGCCCACCTGTTCGCCGTCGCGATTGCGACCGCCTGCCACGCCACTGTAACGACATTGCCATGCGCCCGCCTTGAGGGTTTCGCGTGACGCGCTCCATCCAGAAAAACGAGAGGCAGGACCAGACATGACTGACTCCAGCAAAACCGTGAACAGCTTTACACCGTCGGCTGAAAACATCGAAACCTCGCGGCGCAACTTTCTCAAGTTTGGCGCTTCCGGCGCGGCCGCCGTCACCCTCTCCGGCATGCTGCCCGGCATGGCGGCTCACGCCTTGGCGCAGCCCGCGGTGCTCGACACCCAGCCGCCAAAGGCCGGCGAGCGGCGTATTCAGCTGACGGTCAATGGTGTGGTGCAGGAACTCAACGTGCCGACCAATGCCATTCTTCTCGACGTGCTGCGCGACCGCTTGCAGCTGACCGGCACCAAGAAGGGCTGCGACCACGGCCAGTGCGGCGCGTGCACCTTGCTGGTGAATAACGTGGCGATCAATTCTTGCCTGTCTATCGCGGTGCAGCACGACGGGGATTCCATCACCACCATCGAAGGCCTGGCGCAAAACGGCACGCTGCATCCGGTGCAGGAAGCGTTCTGGGAACACGACGCCTACCAGTGCGGGTATTGCACCTCGGGGCAGATCATGAGCGCCGTGGCCATTCTGCAAGACCCCAGCATCGGCAGCGACGACGCCAGCGTGCGCGAGGCCATGAGCGGCAATATCTGCCGCTGCGGCGCCTACAAAAACATACTCGCGGCGGTGCAATCGGCACGCGGCAAACTGGCAGGAGTGAGCTGATGCGTACCTTCGACTACGTGCGCGCCGACACTCCGGCGCAGGCCGCCGACCAAGGTTCCGGCCAAGGCGTGCAAGCCTTTCTGGCGGGCGGCACAACCCTGCTGGATCTGGTCAAACTGGATGTGATGAAGGTCGAGCGGATCGTCGACATCAACCGCTTGCCGCTCAAACAGATCGAGACGCTGGCAGACGGTCGCCTGCGCATCGGCACGCTGGTGAGCAACACGGATCTGGCCAACCACAACCAGGTGCGTGAGCGTTATCCGCTGTTATCGCAGGCGCTGCTAGCCGGTGCTTCTACCCAGTTGCGCAACAAGGCCACCACCGGCGGCAATGTGATGCAGCGGGTGCGCTGCAATTACTTTCGCGACGGCGTGTCGCCGTGCAACAAGCGTGAGCCAGGCAGCGGTTGTTCGGCCATTGGCGGCATCAGTCGCAGCGTGCATGCGGTGCTCGGCACCAGCGAACAATGCATTGCCACGCATCCGTCTGATATGTGCGTGGCGATGGCGGCCATCGGGGCAACCGTCAGCGTGCAAGGTGCCAATGGCGTGCGTGAAATCCCGTTCGCCGACTTTCATCTGTTGCCGGGCGAATCACCCTGGCGCGAGCACGCGTTGCAGCCCCACGAGCTGATTACCCACATCACCCTCGACGCGCCGCTGGCTGACAGCCGCTCGGCCTACTTGAAACTACGCGATCGCACCTCTTACCAGTTCGCCCTGGCCTCCAGCGCCGTAATCGTGCGGCTGGACGGCGGCAAGATTGCCGATGCGCGGCTCGCCCTCGGCGGCGTGGCGACCAAACCCTGGCGCGCCATAGAGGCCGAGAAAACGTTGATCGGCAAAGCGCCTTCTCTGGAACTGTTCAGCCAGGCGGCCGAGCTGGCGATGCGCGGCGCGGTAACCACCGAACACAACGCGTTCAAGGTGCCGCTGGGCCAGCAAGTGGTGGTGCGCAATCTGCGTGATCTGACTCTGGAGGCCTCGGCATGAGCGAGCAACTTATCGGCGCCTCCACGCGCCGCATCGATGGGCGGCAGAAGGTAACCGGCGCCGCGCAATACGCCGCGGATCATTCGATGCCGAATCTGCTGTTCGCCTATGGCGTGTTCAGCACTGTCGCGAGCGGGCGCATCGTCAGCATCGACGATCAGGCCGCCAAGGGCATGCCGGGCGTCGTTACGGTGCTGCACCATGCCAGCGGCGATCATGGGCTGCACCGCACGCCCAGCGGTGAACTGGATATCAAGGACATCCTCGTCGCCAGCCACGTCGACGAACACCGCTTGCCGTTTGAAGATGATGGCGTGCATTACCCCGGCCAGTTTGTCGCGCTGGTGGTGGCGTCGACATTCGAGCAGGCGCGCGCAGCAGCCTACGCGGTCAAGGTCGAGTACCAGAACAAAGAGCCCGTGCGCTCCCTGAAGGAAGGGTTGAAGACGCGCGGCGCCCGAGACGGCGGCGGTGGCCACGAGCGCGGCGACCCGAATGCCGATGTGGGCGTAAAGCGCATCGACGCCACCTACACCACGCCCATCGAAGTGCATAACCCGATGGAGATGCACGCCACCACGGCCTGGTGGCAAGACGGCCGTCTGTTCGTGTACGAGAGCAGCCAGGGTGTGCTTAACCATCGCAATCTGTTGGCGAACGTGTTCGACCTGTCGCCGGATCGGGTCGAAGTACGCGCGCCCTTTATTGGCTCCGGCTTCGGTTCAAAGCTGTGGCCCTGGCCTCACGCGATTGCGGCCGTTCTGGCGGCCAAGGTGACAAAGCAGCCGGTGCAGCTGGTGGTGCCGCGCGCGCAAATGTTCACCACCGTTGGCCATCGCCCGGAAACCCAGCAGCGCATTCGCATGGCCACCGACGCCAACGGCAAGCTGGTGTCGATTCGGCACGAGTCGTTCAACACCACGTCCACGCTGGACCCCTACACCGAAACCTGCGGCGTGGTGACCAAGAACCTCTACTCGTGCCCCAACGTTCTGGTGTCCCACAGCTTCACCGCGGTGAACCGTGGCACACCGACGTCGATGCGCGCACCGGGGGCTGCGCCCGGCCTGTTCGCGCTGGAAAGCGCGATTGACGAAATGGCCCTGGCCGTTGGCATGGACCCTCTGGCGTTCCGCCAACTCAACCTCTCGACCAGCGATGAAAGCGTGCAACTGCCGTGGTCGAGCAATCACTTGCCCGAGGCGATCAAAGTGGCCGCCGAACGCTTCGGCTGGCAGCAACGCAACCCTGCGGTCGGCGCCATGCGTGAGGGTGACGAGGTGATCGGCTATGGCATGGGCGCCTGCAACTGGGATGCCTTCCAGGTGCCGGCCGAGGCGCGGGTAACCCTGCGCGCTGACGGCTCGGCGCTGGTGCAATGCGCCGTGCAAGACATCGGCACCGGCACGTACACCGTGGTGGCGCAAACCGTGAGCCAGCTCACCGGCGTGCCCATGGCCAATATCGAAGTGGAACTGGGCAGCTCGTCGTTTCCGGCCGGGCCGGTTTCCGGTGGCTCGTGGGTGACGTCCAGCATCATGCCGGCGCTGGCCGGCGCCGTGCGTCAGGCCATGGAACGGGTGCGCGGTTACGCGGTGGCAGAGGGCGGCCCGTTTGCCAAGGCCGGTGCCGACACGCTGACCCTCGAGCCTGGCGTGCTGGTGCAGGGCGAACGACGCGTGGGCTTTGCCGAGGTGCTCAAAGGTCAGCGTCTGGCGCGCGCCGAGGGCTATTTCAAAAGCGGCATGCCGGACAATCCGAAGCATTCGTTCCGCTCGTTTGGTGCGCACTTTGTCGAAGTGCGTTGGGACGCCGGCATCTCCCGCTTGCGGGTGACAAGGGTGGTCAGCGCCATCGACGTCGGCAAGGTCGTCAACCCGCTCGCCGGGCGCAATCAGGTTGAGGGCGCGATTGTCATGGCGCTCGGCATGGCATTGTTCGAGGCCGGCGAGTTCGACCCGCGCACGGGTTTGCCGGTGAACAACAACTACGCCGAATACGTGGTGCCAGTGCATGCCGACATGCCGGACATCGAGGTGATTCTGCTCGACTACCCGGACTACAACCTCAATGAATTCGGCGCCCGCGGCATGGGCGAAATCGGCGTCACCGGCTTGGCCGCTGCCGTGGCGAATGCGGTGTACCACGCCACCGGCAAACGCATCCGCAGCCTGCCCATCAGCAAAGAGAAGTTAATGGCGTGAGCATGCAATCGCTGGATATTCAGGTGTGCCGCCAGGCGCGCGAGTGGTTGGGGCAAGGCCATGGCGTCTGGCTGTGTACAGTGCTGAACACCTTTGGCTCGGCGCCGCGCGGGCCCGGAGCGATGCTGGTGGCGCTGGCGTCGGGCGAGCTGAAGGGTTCGCTGTCGGGCGGCTGCGTGGAAGAAGACTTTATCGCCCGCCTGTGTGCCGGTGGCTTCGATGCGGTGAATCAGACCGTGCGTTACGGCGACGGCGGTCTGGCGCCCAGTCGCGCCCTGCCCTGCGGCGGCGTGCTGGATATTCTGCTGGAGCACTTGCCGGCCAGCGCCGAAAACGACGCGCATCTGGCGGCGCTGGAACGGGCCCTGGCGGGCAGCGAGCTGATTACCCGCGTCGTAACGCTAGGCGGCCAGCACCGCCAGCTGGCGCCCGGCAGCATGGGCCAGCAGCGCGTGCAGCAACTCGGCGCGCAGGTGCATGTTCGCGTTGGCGCGGTGCAGCGGCTGCTGCTGGCCGGGTGGTCGCCAGTGGCTGAATATTGCGCCAGCTTCGCCTTGGCGCTGGGCTTTGAAGTGGTGCTGTGCGAGCCGCGCCCGGAGGTGCTGGAGACGGTCGACATGCCGGGCATCGAAGTGATCGACATACTGCCCGCGCTGCACATTGCCAATGGCGGCTGCCACCGCGCCACCGCCGTGGTCGCCCTCACTCACGACCCGCGCCTGGACGATCTCACCCTGATGGAAGCGGTGCGCACCGAGGCGTTTTACATCGGCGCCATGGGCTCGCAGCGCACCAGCGGCAAGCGGCGCGAACGTCTGGCCCGCGTGGGCGGGCTCGAAGAAACCGCGCTGCAACGGGTTCACGCGCCCATCGGCATGCACCTGGGCAGCAAAACCCCGGCGGAAATAGCCGTTGCGGTAATCGCCGACATTCTGCGCGTTGCCAACGGCGTGACGGCCGAGCAACTGGCTGCCAGCCTTACGCCACGCGGCATTCAACGCCAGGCCGCGAAGGTGTAGTGAGCGGATTGACGGCATTCGCCACCCGCGCCCCTGGTTTTCAGCGAGGGGCGTCCCCACCTATAGTTGACGTTCCATGCCGGGAGCGATTCCGGCATCACCCCTTTTCGCGTTTCGAGATCAAGCATGAGCCAGGACACGCCCTATATTTTCGACGTCAGCACGGCCAACTTCGACCAACTGGTGATCCAGAATTCGTTCCACAAGCCAGTGCTGGTGGACTTCTGGGCCGAGTGGTGCGCGCCGTGCAAAGCGCTGATGCCAATGCTGGCGCAGATTGCCGAGGGCTATCGCGGCGAATTGCTGCTGGCCAAAGTGAATTGCGACCTGGAGCCGGACGTGGTCGCGCGCTTCGGCATTCGCAGCCTGCCCACCGTGGTGCTGTTCAAGAACGGTCAGCCGGTGGATGGTTTTCAAGGCGCCCAGCCGGAGTCGGCGATTCGCGCCATTCTCCAGCCCCACGTGCCGGAACCGGCGCCGCTGGCGGCTGACCCGTTTGAAACCGCACAAGCGCTGTTCGCCGAAGGGCGCATTGGCGATGCGGAAAATCTGCTGCGGGAAATCCTTGCTGCCGACAGCGAAAAGCCGGCGGCGCTGATTCTCTACGCCCGCTGCCTGGCGGAACGTGGCGAACTGGACGAAGCGCAAAGCGTGCTGGATGCGGTGAAAGGCGACGGCCACAAACAGGAGCTGGCCAGCGCCCGCGCGCAGCTGACTTTCCTGCGTCAGGCCGCCGACATGCCGGACGCCGCCACGCTGAAGGCACGGTTGGCGCAGAACGCCGAAGACGATGAAGCGATTTATCAGCTGGCGATTCAGCAACTGGCCCGTCAGCAATACGAGCCGGCTCTGGAGGCGTTGATGAAGTTGTTCGTGCGCAACCGCAGCTATGGCGAAGGGGTGCCACACAAGACCTTGTTGCAGGTGTTCGACCTGCTGGGCAACGACAACCCGCTGGTCACACTCTTTCGCCGCAAGCTGTATCAGGCGCTGTACTAAGCGCCGGGGCTTAGCCTATCCAGCGATACACCGGCGCGTCTGCGCCGGCTTGCACGTCCACCAGCGTCGAATGGCGCAAGCGCACCAGCAAGCGCTTGGCGGCGCTGGCGTTTCCCGTTAGCGCCTGCAATTCCCCGAGCAATGCCGGCCCCTCGATCGTGCCGGCGCTGCGCACCAGCTCCTGCACCAGCCGCCATTGCGTGTCGTCTGGCGAATGAGCCGCAGGCTTCGCCGCCGCTGTAGCCTGCTCGGGTGCCGGCGAAACAGGCAGATGGGCGGCCAGGTGCGCCCAGTCTTGTAAATCCAGCTCAATGCTCAAATCCACCGGCCACGCGCCGATTGTCCCTTTGATACGCACCATTTCCCGCCCTCCCGCAAAAGTTCGGCCATGCTCCCACGAGTGCGGTTGATCGCCAAGCAGGCTAGGCAGCGCGCCTTTTGAGTTATAACATAACATCTCAATTCAGCCGTTTTGCCGGAGTTTCCCTTCATGCGCCGTTTGCTGCTTGCCCTGCCGTTAGCCCTGTTGCCGTTGGCCATTGCCCACGCTGCGGACAGCCACGATGACCCCGTTGAAGAGCACGCCAGCCTCGGCACCCACGAGCATGGCGTGGGCCGCTTGAACGCCGCGCTGGATGGCAACACGCTGGAACTGGAGCTGGAAAACCCGTCGATGAACCTGGTGGGTTTTGAACACGAAGCCAAAGTTGCGGTAGACCAGGCGACCCTGGCTGCGGCTCGCGCCGATCTGGAAAAACCGCTGAGCCTGTTCGCCCTGCCGGCCGCCGCCAACTGCAGCGTGGTAAAAGTTACCCTGCACAGCCCGCTGTTCGGCGACAAGCCAGAAGCCGATGATGACCATGACCACGACCATGACGAGCATGCCGACGGCGATAAAGACGAGCACGAGCATCACCACAGTGAAATCCATGCCAGCTATAAACTGAATTGCGCCGCACCGGCGGCCTTGACGGGCGTCGACCTCACGCCGCTGTTCAAGCGCTTCCCCTCGCTGCACGAAGTGCAGGCCCAACTGATCGGGCCAAACGGCCAGCAAGGAGCTGAACTGAACGCAAAGAGCCCGCGCCTGAACTTCTGATTCGGTCGTGCTCTAACAGCCAGCGGCAGCCGCCCAAGCCCATCCATAAATGGTCTTGGGCGGCGTCGATTTCGCCCCGCCCCTTTCAAGATGCCCGCCATGACTGCACCCCTTCTGCTGCTTCGTGACCTCGGTTTCGCCTGGCCCGGCCAAGCCGAGTTACTGGATATTCCTGCTTTTCACCTCGCCCCCGGCGAAACCCTGTTTCTCAAGGGCCCGAGCGGCAGCGGCAAAACCACACTGCTGGGCTTGCTCGGCGGCGTGCAGAAACCCGGTCGCGGCAGCATCACTTTGTTGGGGCAGGAACTGACAGAGCTCTCGGCCGGCGCCCGCGATCATTTTCGCGTCGACCACACGGGCTACATTTTTCAGCAATTCAACCTGCTGCCGTTTCTGTCGGTGCGCGAAAACGTTGAATTGCCGTGCCACTTTTCCAAGGTGCGCACCCAGCGCGCCAGGGAGCGCCACGGCAGCGTGCACAAGGCGGCCGGCGCCCTCTTGGCACACTTGGGTTTGAAGGATGATTTGCTCGACCGACGTGCCGAGGCGTTATCCATCGGGCAGCAGCAACGCGTTGCTGCGGCCCGCGCCCTGATCGGCCAGCCTGAACTGGTGATCGCCGACGAGCCGACTTCCGCGCTTGACTCCGACGCCCGCGAGGCGTTTCTCCAGTTGTTGTTCGCCGAATGCCGCGCAGCCGGGTCCAGCCTGCTGTTTGTCAGCCACGATCAAAGTCTGGCGCCGTTGTTTGACCGGCACCTGTCATTGGCAGAACTCAATCGCGCGGCCACGTCCGCTGCGGAGGTTTGAGATGTATCTGTTGCGTCTCGCCATGGCCAGCCTGGCCAATCGCCGCTTCACCGCTCTGCTCACCGTGTTCGCCATCGCCTTGTCGGTGTGCCTGTTGCTGGCCGTTGAACGGGTGCGCACCGAAGCGCGTGCCAGTTTCGCCAGCACCATCAGCGGCACCGACCTGATCGTTGGCGCCCGCTCCGGCTCGGTCAACCTGTTGCTGTATTCGGTGTTTCGCATCGGCAACGCCACCAACAACATTCGCTGGGACAGCTTCGAGCACTTCGCCAACAGCAAACAGGTGAAGTGGGCCATTCCCATGTCACTCGGCGACTCGCACCGCGGCTACCGTGTGATGGGCACCACTGGCGCCTACTTCGAGCACTACCACTACGGCCGTGGCCAGGCGTTGCAACTGGCCAGCGGCCGGGCATTCGACACCGACCCGTTCGAGGTCGTGCTTGGCGCCGAAGTGGCCGATGCGCTCAAGTACAAACTGGGCGAGAAAATCGTGCTGGCCCACGGCGTGGCAAGCATCAGCCTGGTCAAACACGACGACAAGCCCTTCACCGTGGTCGGCATTCTGCAACGCACCGGCACCCCGGTGGATCGCACGCTGCACATCAGCCTGGGCGGCATGGAAGCGCTGCACATCGACTGGAAAAACGGCGTGCCAGCGCGAGGTGCGGGGCGCATCAGCGCTGATCAGGCGCGCAACATGGACCTGACGCCGCAAGCGATCACGGCGTTCATGCTGGGCCTGAACAGCAAAATCTCCACCTTCAGCATGCAGCGCGAAATCAACGAATTCCGCGGTGAGCCGCTGCTGGCGATTCTGCCCGGCGTGGCATTGCAGGAGCTGTGGAGCTTGATGGGCACGGCGGAAAAAGCGCTGTTCGTGGTGTCGCTGTTTGTGGTGATAACCGGGCTTATCGGCATGCTCACCGCCATTCTCACCAGCCTGAACGAACGCCGCCGAGAGATGGCAATTCTCCGCTCAGTCGGTGCGCGGCCTTGGCATATCGCCAGTCTGCTGGTGCTGGAGGCATTCGCTCTGGCATGCTCCGGCGTCGTGCTCGGCACCCTGCTGCTGTACGTCGGCATTGCCGCCGCGCAAGGTTATGTGCAGTCCAACTACGGTATCTTTCTGCCGCTGGCGCTGCCGAGCGCTTATGAATGGACACTGTTGGGAGGCATCCTTGGCGCCGCCCTGCTGATGGGCGCCATTCCCGCCTGGCGTGCCTATCGACAATCGCTGGCAGATGGCTTGTCCATCCGCGTATAGAAACCGCTTCACCCCTTGAGGATTCCGACCATGTTGCGCCCGTTACTCACCGCCCTGCTGCTGGCGCCACTTTTGGCGTTCAACGCCTCGGCCGCCGATGTGCGCGAACTGACATGGTCGGAAATGGTGCCGCCAGACGCTCCGGTTGCCACACAGCCGGCAGCGCCCATGCACGATCTGTCGCAGCTGGCCGATGCACTGGCCGCCGAACAGGCACCCGCCGCCAAACAGCAATCGCCAGCCGCACCGGTGGTGCAGGCGCTCGATGGCCAGCAGGTGAAACTGCCCGGCTACATCGTGCCACTGCAAGTGAGCGAAGCTGGCCGGGTTACCGAGTTTCTGCTGGTGCCCTATTTCGGCGCCTGCATTCACGTGCCGCCACCGCCGTCCAACCAGATCGTGCACGTCACCAGCGAGCTCGGCGTGCTGATGGACGCGCTGTATCAGCCGTTCTGGGTCGAAGGCCCCTTGCAAGTCAAAAACACTTCTAGCGAGCTGGCTGACGCGGGCTATCAAATGGACGCGAGCAAAATCTACCCGTATGAATCGCCCGAAAGCTGAGTAAGCCGCGTCGCTAAACGAGCACGACTGGGCCTGCATCAATTCATTGTCCCAAATCAAAATAGCCAGCTACGCATCCTTCGATACTGACGCCATTCAAACGTTAGTAATGAAGGAGTACCCCCATGTCCAAGGCCCTGTTTGCCGCCTCTCTGCTGGCGGTCGCGCTGATCGCCCCTGTTGCCCACGCCTACGAGGCGGGTGACATTATCCTGCGCGCCGGCGCCGTCACTGTTGATCCCCACGAAAACAGCGGTCCGATCGACCACTCGACTCTGGGCAAGGTCAACGGCAGCAAGGCGACCCTGGACAGCAACACCCAGCTCGGCCTGAACTTCGCCTACATGCTCACCAACCAGGTCGGTATCGAACTGCTGGCCGCCACGCCGTTCAGCCACGACGTTGGCGTTAAAGGCATGCCAGGCGCGTTCTCCGGTCTGAACGGCAAACTCGGCAGCCTCAAGCACCTGCCCCCGACCCTGAGCCTCGTGTACTACCCGATGGACAGCAAATCGGAATTCCAACCCTATGTCGGCGCCGGCATCAACTACACCTGGTTCTTCGACGACAAACTCAGCAGCGAAGCCGAAAGCAAAGGTTTCAGCGGTCTGGACATGAAAGACTCCTGGGGCCTGGCAGCTCAGGTCGGCATGGACTACATGCTCACCGACAACATCATGCTCAACGCCCAGGTTCGCTACATCGACATCGACACCACCGGCACCACCTACCTGGCCGGCAACAAAGTGAAGGTTGATGTGGACGTGGATCCATTCGTTTACATGATCGGTCTTGGCTACAAATTCTGATTTACCGCAACACGAAAAAAGGCGCCTCGAGAGGCGCCTTTTTTGCTCTTGAATCTTTGCGATTGTTCTCGGCTTGTCTTTATATCGAATCAGATATAAATTCGTCGCACTGGCGCAATGAGCTACCGCGAAATTTACATTGTCGGAAGCCTCAGGCGACCAGGGAAGGAAGATGCGCGATTTCGCACTCAAGAGAATCGAGTGGATTGGTAGCAGCCTGGAGGATCTTCGGAACTTCCCCGAAACGGCGATCAAGCGAGCAGGCTATCAGTTGCAGGGCTTGCAAGAGGGCGGCGAACCCGACGACTGGAAGCCGATGAAGGCCGTGGGTCCGGGTGCGCAAGAGATCCGAATAGCATGCGAAGAAGGTGCTTTTCGCGTTTTCTATGTAGTAAACCGGCCGGAAGCAATCTATGTACTGCATGCCTTCCGAAAAACGACTCAAAAAACGGAAAAGCGCGATATCGATCTGGCCAAGACGAGATATAAGTCGCTGGGATAGTCAAGATCCCCGCCCCGCCCCGCCCCTTGGCCCGAATCCGAAAAAGAAATCCCTGCGAGGAACTATGTATGGCTAGCGAACGCGCCACCAGTGTTTGGGATGCGTTGGTTGATACGCCAGAAGAAGCCGAGAATCTTCGGCTTCGCTCTCAATTGATGAGAGCTATCACAACCGTGGTGAAAGGTTGGGAGGTATCGCAAACCGAAGCGGCAGCCAGGCTCGAGGTTACACAGCCGAGACTCAACGACCTGCTGAAAGGGAAGATCGATAAATTCTCTTTGGATGCTTTGGTGAATATGTTGGCGGGCGCCAACCTGGAGCTTGAGGTCCGCATCAGCGACAAGGCCGCGTAACGGAGCCGAACGTCATCACTCCAAAAGCAATCAGCCCAAAAAAAAGCGGCACCGCCTGGGCGATGCCGCTGCTCTTACGGGGAAGAGAATCACGGAGTTGCTACATCCTGCCTGCGCGGTAAATTGCGCGGGCAAGGCTTAGATCACTTCTCGATGATTGCAGTCACACCTTGCCCGCCCGCGGCGCAAATTGAGATCAGGCCGCGCCCGCTTTCGGCCACCGAAAGCAGCTTCGCCAAGTTGGCGACAATGCGCCCGCCCGTGGCCGCGAACGGGTGCCCTGCCGCCAGTGAGCTGCCCTTCACGTTCATTTTGCTGCGATCAATCGACCCCAACGGCGCGTCCAGACCGAGGCGGGTTTTGCAGTAGTCGGCGTCTTCCCAGGCCTTGAGCGTGCACAGCACCTGAGCGGCGAAGGCTTCGTGAATTTCGTAATAGTCGAAATCCTGCAGCGTCAGGCCATTGCGTTTGAGCAGGCGCGGCACGGCGTACACCGGCGCCATCAGCAGGCCTTCCTTGCCGTTGACGAAATCCACCGCCGCCGCTTCGCCGTCGCGAAAGTACGCAAGAATCGGCAAGCCACGCGCGTTGGCCCATTCCTCGCTGGCCAGCAGCACTACCGAGGCGCCGTCAGTCAGCGGTGTGGAGTTCGCGGCGGTCAAGGTGCCGCGCGCTCCCTTTTCGAAAACCGGCTTCAGGGTGGAGAGTTTTTCCAGGCTGATGTCGGCGCGCAGGTTCTGGTCGCGAGTCAGGCCCAGGTAAGGCGTGAGCAAATCGTCCTGCCAGCCTTCGGCGTAGGCGGCGGCGAGTTTCTGGTGACTGGCCACCGCGAGCTGGTCTTGCTCGTCGCGCGGAATCGCCCAGGTTTGCGCCATCAATTCGCAGTGCTCGCCCATCGACAGACCCGTGCGCGGCTCACCGTTGCGCGGGATATGTGGTGCCAGATGCTGCGGGCGAATCTGCAGCAGCGCCTTGACCTTGTCGCCCGTGCTCTTGGCACGGTTGGCTTGCAGCAGAATTTTGCGCAGGCCTTCGTTCACGCCAATCGGCGCATCGGAAGTGGTGTCGACGCCGCCGGCAATGGCGCTGTCGATTTGCCCCAAGGCGATTTTGTTAGCTACCAGAATCGCCGCTTCCAGGCCGGTGCCACAGGCTTGCTGAATGTCGTAGGCCGGGGTTTCCGGCGCCAGGCGCGAGCCCAATACGCATTCGCGAGTCAGGTTGAAGTCGCGGGAATGCTTGAGCACCGCGCCGGCCACCACCTCTCCGATGATTTCGCCGTGCAGCTTGTAACGCTCGATCAAGCCCTCCAGAGCGGCGGTGAGCATTTCCTGGTTGCTGGTGGTGGCGTACACGGTGTTGGAACGGGCGAAGGGAATACGGTTGCCGCCGACAATGGCGACCCGGCGCAGCTGGGTCATGTGAGACTCCTCGGGAGATACGTGGTCACAGACTAGCTTGCCATGGCCCGCTCGCATTGGCCGCCTTGCCAGCGGCGCAAGCGGCGCGGTCAATTGCGCACGCTGTCGGTCTGCGTAGAGTGAGCCTACATTTGTTTCTCCTGCCGGAGCCGTCTGCCATGTCTGATCGTTACCTGAACTTCGCCAACTCCCCCACCGGCCGCCGCCTGGTCGGTGCCCTTGGTTTGCCGTCGCCGGTGCGCCTGGAGCGCTGGTCGGCCGGGCGCATGCGGCCGGTCGACGGGGCGCTGTTGATCAATGGCGGCGTGTTGGCAGAAGCCGCCAGCGCGTTTCTAAACCGTCTTACCGACCAGGCCTTCGCCAGCGAAGATGGCACCTTTGGCCTGAGCCGCTGGACCGCCGAACACGGCCCGAAACTCAAGGCACTGGTGTTCGACGCGAGCGCCATCACCTCGGCCGACGAACTGAAACAGCTGCGCGCGTTTTTCCAGCCAGCGCTAAAGGGCCTTGATCTGTGTCCGCGCGTGGTGGTTCTCGGCCGTCCGCCGGAGTCGCTGAAAGACCCGTTCGCCGCCAGCGCCCAGCGTTCGCTCGAAGGTTTCACCCGCTCGTTGGGCAAGGAAATCCGCCGGGGCGGCAGCGTGCAGTTGCTCTATGTGAACAAGGGTGCTGAAGACCAGCTGGAAGGCGCGCTGCGTTTTTTCCTGTCGCCCAAAAGCGCGTACGTTTCGGGCCAGGTGGTGCGCCTGAACGCCAACACGGCTCAGGTGAATGACTGGAGCCGGCCACTCGGCGGCAAGACCGCATTGGTCACCGGCGCCAGCCGTGGCATCGGTGCCTCCATCGCAGAAACCCTGGCTCGCGACGGCGCCAGCGTGGTGCTGCTGGACGTTCCGGCCATGAAAGAAGCCCTCGACGCTCTCGCCGCCCGCCTTGGTGGTCGCAGCGTGGCGCTGGACATCTGCGCACCGGATGCGCCGGAACAGTTGCTCGCCGCGCTGCCCGACGGCGTCGATATCGTCGTGCACAACGCCGGTATTACCCGCGATAAAACCTTGGCGAAAATGAGCGAAGCGTTCTGGGATTCGGTCATCGACGTTAACCTGCGCGCCCCGGAAATTCTCACCAAAGCGCTGCTCGATGGCGGCAAGCTCAACGACAACGGCCGCATCGTGTTGCTCGCCTCCATCAGTGGTATCGCCGGCAATATGGGCCAGAGCAACTATGCGGTGAGCAAGGCCGGGCTAATCGGTTTGGCGGCGGCCTGGGCGCCGGCGCTGGCCAAGCGCGGCATTAGCATCAACGCCGTGGCGCCGGGCTTTATCGAAACGCAGATGACCGCGGCCATTCCGCTGACCATCCGCGAAGCCGGGCGCCGCATGAACTCGATGGGGCAAGGCGGCCTGCCGCAGGATGTCGCCGAGGCCGTGGCCTGGTTCGCCCAGCCCACCAGCGGCGGCGTGACTGGCCAGGTGCTGCGGGTGTGCGGACAGAGTCTGCTCGGCGCCTGACCCGGCAAAATCAGGGCTTGCCGCGCTTTCTGAACTCGACGGGTGTTTCGCCAACCCAACGTTTGAAGGCGCGGTAGAAGGTGCTGGGTTCGGAGAAGCCAGTGCGTTCGACGATCACTTCAATGCGCTCGTCGGTCTTGAGCAGCAGCTCTTTCGCCAGCCGGCAGCGGTAGTCGGTCACCAAGTCGTTAAAGCGCACGCCGGCCATGGCCAGGCGTTCGCGCAGGCGGCGCGGCGGCATGTTCAGACGGCCGGCCACTTGCTCAAGCGTGGCGCCACTGTCGACCAGCAATTCGCCGATCAGCTCGCGCACCTGGCGCACCAGGTCCAGCCGTTCCACTTCAGCCAACTGCCGTCGCGCCAGCGATTCATGCATGCGCAGCAGCTCAGGCGCGGCGTGGCGGGAAGCGTGATTAAGCACATCGGCGTCGAATTGCAGCGCGTAGCGGTCGGCGCCCAGTTGCGCCGGGCAACCGTACACCTCCAGGTATCGCCTCGGCGCTGCGCCTTCGCTGTGGATAAGTTGCACCAGGCGCGGTTTGAATTTGTCTTCGGTCAACGCCGCGAACAGGCGGATTACCGCACCCGCGAGCATTTCCGGAAAGTGCCGGGGCACGCCGGCTGGCATGCCCAGCTCCAGCGTGGCGAGGTCGCCATCGACGTCGAGGCGTGCATTGAGGGTGTCGGAGAGCAAGCGCACGTAGCGCAACGCATGACGCAGGCCGTCGCCGAAGGTTTCACTGGAAAGAAACAGGTACTCCAGCAGCAGACCATGGAATGCCGGAAGGTGCTGAGCCAGATACAGGCCAACATCATCTTCGCCGCATTCTTCGCTGGCGGCTTTCCAGAACAACGCCTGCGCCGAATGGGGAAAGCGCCCGGCAGGCAAGCCACCAGGCGGCAACCCGACCCGCGCCAGCACCCGATCAGGATCGGTTCCGCTGGCCCGCAGGGCGTCGATCACCGGGCGCATCAGCGCCACATCGTCGGTCAGATCACGCGTCATTTTTAGGATTCTTATAGGTTCGTGAGGCGCGGCCATCTTAGGCAGTTTTGCCCCGCAGGCTCAAGGCCGCACATTTGCTGATTGGCTGGCCTGCCAGCGGCGCAGGCCGGGCGGCCAATGTGGCGTGGCGCTGGCAGTCTAAGCTGCTGGCATTCGCGGTTTTAATAAAAATCAGGAGACGCTTATGACCACCACCTGGCTCGACCTGCCCGCCACCCCTGCCCTGCCGGGCCTGTTCGCCCGCGCGGCGGTGCGCCGGGGCGTGCGCGGGCAGACCTTGCCCGACGTTGGTTTGCGCTGCGCGGTAACGGTGGAGGCGAAGAAGCTCGAGCGCTATCGCCAGCTTTGCGGCCTCAACGACGACGGTCATTTGCCGCCTGCTTATCCACATATCCTCGCCTTCCCTTTGCAGATGCAGTTGCTCACCGACACCCGCTTTCCGTTCCCCCTGCTCGGCCTGGTGCACCTGGAAAACCGCATTCGCGGCGTGCGCCCGCTGGGCGGCATGGGGCCGTTTATTGCCAGCGTGCATGTGGAAAATCTTCAGCCCCATGAAAAAGGCGCGGTGTTCAGTTTGATCACGCGGCTGGAAGACCAGCTTGGCCTTTTGTGGGAAGGCGACAGCCGCATCCTATGTCGCGCGCTGAAACTGTCCGGGCAACCGGCTGAACGCGGCGAAGAAATCACCCTGCCGCTCGAAGACATTGCCCACTGGCAAGCGCCTGCCGACATCGGTCGCCGATACGCTGCGGTGGCGGGCGATTACAACCCGATTCATCTGTCTGCCCTGACCGCCAGGCTGTTCGGCTTTCCCCGCGCGATCGCCCACGGCCTGTGGAATAAAGCGCGCGCCCTGGCTGCCCTGGGCGAGCGCCTGCCGGCCTCGGGCTACGTGGTGGACGTGCGCTTTCAAAAACCGGTGCTATTGCCCAGCGCCGTCACCCTGCAAGCGAGCAACCCGGCCAGTAGCGGCCAGTTCAGGCTGGTGGGCAACCACGACGTGCCGCACATGAGCGGTAGCTGGCGAGTGATCTAACCCCGTGAAACAATGCGGCCCTTCTGCCCGGAGCGCCGCATGAACCTTGAAGAACTCACCGCCCGCCTGCACGCCATTCGTGATGCCAACGAATGGCGCCGTTTCCACAGCCCGAAAAACCTGGCCATGGCCGCCAGCGTGGAAATGGCCGAGTTGGTCGAGATCTTCCAATGGCTGAGCGAAGACCAGTCGCGCCAGCTTCCTGCCGAAACACTCGCCCATGCAGGCCAGGAAATCGGCGATGTCGTGCTGTATCTGCTGCTGATGTGCAGCGAATTGGGCCTCGATATGAACGACGTGGTGCGCGCCAAGCTCGCCGACAACGAACGGCGGTTCGCCAAATGAGTGATCGCCATTTCGACGAGCTGGCCACCCGCTTTGCCGAAAAAATCTACGGCGGTGCCAAAGGTGCAATCCGCCTTGCCGTGCTCCAGGCCGACCTGGCTGAAGCGTTGCCGGACCGTCCGCTACGGGTGCTCGATATCGGCGCCGGGCTCGGGCATATGTCGTTGTGGCTGGCCGAGCGCGGCCACCATGTCACCGTCACTGAACCCGCCGAGCCGATGCTGCAAGGGGCCCGTGAACGCTTTGCTGCAGCCGGCCAGAGTGCCGAGTTCATTCAGGCGCCGTGGCAAGAGCTGCTCGGTCAACTCACCGAGCCCTACGATCTGGTGGTGTGCCACGCCGTGCTGGAATGGCTGGCCGAACCCCATGCCATTCTGCCGGTGCTGCACCAGCTCACCGCGCCGGGCGGCTGGCTGTCGCTGGCGTTCTACAACAAAGACGCGCTGATTTACCGCAACCTGCTCAAAGGCCATTTCCGCAAACTGCGCAAAGAAGAATTTGCCGGCGAGAAGCAGAGCCTTACGCCGCAAATGCCACTGGACCCACGCGAACTGGCGACGCAACTCGCCAACACTTGGCGAGTCGAAAGCCAGAGCGGCGTGCGGGTTTTTCATGACTACATGCCCAGTGACTTCCAGCACAAGGCGCAGCTGATCGACCTGCTGGAAATGGAACTGGCCCACCGTCGCCACCCGAGCTTTATGGGGCTCGGCCGCTACCTGCATTGGATGTGCCGCCCGCTGTAACGAGGCGGTTTTGCCGTAGAAATGAGGAGCGCATGATGAACTGCCGTTTGTTTCTGCTGATCTGCTGCCTGGGTCTGGCCGCATGCCAGAGCCAGAACC
Organism: Pseudomonas viridiflava; assembly: GCF_900573885.1. Taxonomy (GTDB): domain Bacteria; phylum Pseudomonadota; class Gammaproteobacteria; order Pseudomonadales; family Pseudomonadaceae; genus Aquipseudomonas. The sequence goes on along the minus strand of NZ_UPSE01000601.1, from coordinate 129,119 downwards.
CCTACACCGCCAGCTCCAACCCCCTGCCGCCAGCGCCTGCAGCGGCCGCGCACACCCTCGACCTCAGCGCTTACCCGGCCGCGCCGCGCGATTACGGCCGCTATCAAACCTGGGCGTGGGAGAGCGGACGCCTGCCAGGCGGCACCGCCGGCGCCACGCCGGAGCAGATGGCCGACATTCTCAGCAACAGTCTCGACCAGCGCGGTCTGCGCCCGGCGCGTCAAGGCACCGTGGCCGATGTTCAGGTGCGTGCCGATGTACGCGTTGAACGGCGTTTGCGCCAGGAACGCGACGACTATGGCTCGTATTATGGTCGCGGGCCGTACGGCAACAATTACGGCGGTGTGTATGGCAGCGTTCCGGTCATGCGCACTTACGAAGAAGAGGTGCAGGTGGTGCATGTCGAGCTGATCGACCCGCGCAATCAACAGAGCATCTGGAATGGCAGTGCCGAAACCACCAACCGTGGCAGCCAGAGCGAGCGCGTAGACGCGCTGCGCTCGGCCGTGAACAAAGCCCTCAGCGCCTATCCGCCTCGCTGAAGGCGCGTACTCATCACTACACTTCAGCGCATACCCCGCGCCCTGAAGGGAGATTTGCCATGAAACGACTGCTCGTCCTTCCCCTTTTCCTGCTGCTGGCCGCCTGTCAAAACGCCGTACTGAATCAGGACTTCGACAAAAACCGCGACTTCGCCGCGTACCGCACCTTCACCTGGAAGGAACCGGCGTTGCAGTACACCCCGGACGATCCGCGAATCAAAAGTGACCTCACCGAACAACGCATTCGTGCGGCGGTGAGCGAGCAACTGGACCAGCGCGGTGTGCGCCTGGCCCCGGCGGGCGCCAAAGGCGATGTAAATGTGCAAACGTGGCTGATCGTCGAGAACCGCACCGACCAGGTGAGCACCAGCTATGGCGGCGCGTGGGGTGGTTACTGGAATGGGTATTGGGGCGGGCCGGGCTACACCGAAACCCGCAACGTCGACTACAAAGTCGGCACCGTGCAGGTGGACTTGTTCGACGCCAAAGACGGCAAGCTGGTCTGGCGCGGCAGCGCCGAGCAGATCGTGCGCAATAACCAGAACACGCCGGTAGAGCGCGAGGCAGCGATTCGGGACACCGTGACGAAAATTCTAAGCCAGTACCCGCCGCATTGATTTCAATCCTCTACACCCTGGAACAAAAAAACTGTGGGAGCGGTTGGGCAGCATTCCGATTAGCCGCGATGCTCTTGATTGATCTTAAAAGCATCGCGGCTAAAGCCGCTCCTACAAGGTCTTGCGCTAGGCTTTACTGCTCGCCGGTACGCTCACGCTCCATCGCTTCGCCACTGGCACGACGCTGATCTTCCAGCGTTCCGCCGCCGGTGGTTCCGCTGCCAGTGCCGGTGCCGATGCTGCCCGAACCTTGGTTATTCATCTGGCCGCCATTCATGGTGCCGTTGGTGCCATTGGTATTGGTGTCGGCGCCGTTGTTGATGGTGCCGCTGCTGTTGGTGTTGTTGTTATAGCCGTTGCTGTTGAAGCCGTTGGTGTTCGAACCATTGGTGGTGGCGCCGCCGCTATCGACACCGTTACCCGTGCCGCCGGCGCCGGTTCCGCCTTGGGTCGACGAACCGCCCGGGCTGGCGCCCTGAACGGCGCGGCCCGGCGCACCGGCGTCAACGGCAAAGGTGGAAGCGCTGGCGCCCAGGGCCAGCACGAACGCCGCGCCCAGCAGGGCCGGCTTGCGATTGAATCGGTTCATCTGTCACTCCCTGAGCCCGAGGCTCATTGTCTGATGTACAGACGTTGGGCCGCTGCGCTACACAAGAGTGCAAGGAGTTTGACGAATGGTCTGGCAGGCCGGGCCCACAGTGATAGCGTTTTGATATTTTTTTCCCAGGCAAAGCACTATGCTTCGTGAATGCAGATTCCTGTGATCACAAAAAATGACCGACGCCGAATTACCGCGTTCTCCGCAAACCTTTGCCCTCTGGCGTGAAGTTCAAGACACCCGGGTGCGCACGCGCCTCGGCGGCATCTACTACCTGCTGGCCTGGCTGCTGACGTGGCTGTTCAGCGCCGCGCCGTTTTCCCTTCTGTTCACCGGTATCGCCGGCAGTCTGCTGTTTGCCGGTCTGATGACCGCGCGCATTTGGCACACGCCGCCGCAAGCGCAGAACCAGCACGAATTGCAGCGCTGGCTCGACCGCCACTGGGGTCTGGTGCTGCTGACGTCGCTGTGTTGGGGCCAGGCCCACGCATGGGCGTTGTACAGCGACGCGTTCGCTGAGTCCGCAATGATCGCCACCCTCAGCACTGTGGCCTTCAGCACGGCGATGACCTTCAATTTCGCCATGCGCAAAAAGCGCGCGTTCGTTGCCATTCTGCTGCTGTACGTGCCGGGCCTGGCAGTAATGGCGCTGGACTGGCGCGACGGTCATACCCAACTCGTCACGCTGCTCTTCTACCTCAGCTACCTGCTGCTGGCGCTTAACCGCAGCCACCGCGAATACCTCGGCACGCTCAATCTGGAACTGCGTCTGCTGCAACAACAGGCTGCTCTCGACCAGCTAAGTCGCACCGATACGCTGACCCAGCTGGGCAACCGTTACCAGTTCAACAGCCTGTTCCAGAACATGGTGGCCAGCGCCAAACGCACCGGCGAGCCGCTGGCGCTGGTGCTGCTGGACATCGATTTCTTCAAGAAGGTAAACGACCAGCGCGGCCATTCCGGCGGCGATGCCTGCCTGAGCGAATTTGCCCAGCGCATGCGCCAGGTGTTCCGCCGCGACAGCGATGCGCTGCTGCGTCTGGGTGGCGAAGAGTTCGGCGTGCTGATGCCCAACACCACGCTGGAGCAGGCGCAGGTGCTGGCGGAGCAGTTTCGCCAGGAGCTGGCGAGCAATGGCATCGATTTACAAGGCGAACACCTGCCGCTGACCACCAGCGTGGGCGTCGGCCGCTTCGACACGCTGCGCGACCGCGACGCCGAGCACTTCTTCACCCGTGTCGACAGCGCCTTGTATCAAGCCAAAGCCAACGGCCGCGACCGCCTGGAAGTGGCCGCCACGCTTTAACTTATGGTCGCTCGATGCCGTGCTTGTGCAGCTTGCGGTACAGCGTGTTGCGGCTGATGCCCAGTTGCTCGGCCGTGCGGCTCATGTGCCAGTGCTGTTGATTGAGCGTTGCCAGCAGGGTGCTGCGCTCGGCCGCATTCAACGGCGCTTCGGTCTGCAGGGCGGGCGGTCGTTGCCGCTGACGCAGCTCAGCTGGCAATTCACTCAAGCTGATGCGCTCGCCCTCGCACAACGCCACCAGCGTGCGCAGCACATTGCGCAGCTGCCGCACGTTGCCCGGCCAGGCGTAATCGAGCAGTGCCTGGCGCGCATCGGCGTCCAGCCGCAGCGTCTGGCCGGCGCTTTCTTCGGCTAACAAATGCGCCAGCAACTGCTCGCGGTCGCTGCGCTCGCGCAGCGGCGGCAGGGTCAGCACCAGGCCGTTGAGGCGGTAGTACAAGTCTTCGCGGAAACTGCCATTGGCCACGTGCTCGCCCAGCTCGCGGTGCGTGGCGCTTATCACGCGAACGTTCACCGCCTGCGCCGTGCCGCCGATGGGCACTACTTCGCGCTCTTCCAATACGCGCAGCAAGCGGGTCTGCATGGCCAGCGGCATGTCGCCGATTTCGTCGAGAAACAGGGTTCCGCCGTCAGCCTGTTGCAGCTTGCCGCTCATGCCTTCTTTGCGCGCGCCGGTAAAACTGCCGCCGCGATACCCAAACAGCTCGCTCTCGATCAGGCTCTCCGGAATCGCCGCGCAGTTGAGCGCGACAAAGGCTTTGCTGGCGCGTGAACTGGCCTGGTGAATGGCCTTGGCGAACGCCTCTTTGCCGGTGCCGGTTTCACCGTTGATAAGCAGCGGCACATCGCGCTCGTAAACCCGCAAGGCGCGACGAAACTCGCGCTGCAAGGCCACATCGCCCACACACAAACTGGCGGGAATATCGGTCGGCAATTGCTTGCTGGCCAAGCGGCCTATGGACGGGCTCAGGGCGCTCGGCTGGCTGCGCGCCACGCCACGCAATTGGGCGAACAAGGCGCGGCCGTTGTGGGTGCGCAGCGGCCAGCTGCTGGCGAGGCTGGAGCGGCCAAGCAGCTCGTCCAGCCGGCAATCGAAAAAGCTTTCCAGCGGCCTGCCGATCAGGTTGCCGCGGGTGTCGCCGAGCAGGTTCATGGCGCTCTGGTTCACCGCGCTGATGCGCCCGTCGCCATCAAAGGCCAGCAGCCCTTCGCTGAACAACCCCACGTACTCGGCCTGCACATGAAAGCGCAGCAAATACTGGCCCTCGAAGCGGCGCAGGAAGTAGCAGCTCTCGATCATTTTTGCAGACAGGTTGACCAGCGCCATGGTGTGGAACTGGCTTTGGCGGGAAACGTCGGCCCGTGCCGACGACACGTCCAGCACCGCGAGCAAATCGCCCTGGCAGTCGAACACCGGGCTGGCCGAACAGGTGAGCCCGGTGTGCTGCCCGCGAAAGTGTTCGTCCTGGTGAATGGTCAGCGCCTGGCGTTCGATCAGGCAGGTGCCGATGCCGTTGGTGCCCTCGCAGGCTTCGCTCCAATCGGCGCCCAGCCACAGGCCGGCACGCTCGAAACTTTTGCGTTCGGAGTTACCGGTCACGCTGTTGAGGATCACGCCGCGCGCGTCGGTGAGCAGCACGGCATGGCCGGCGCCGGCCAGTTGCTGATACAGGCTGGTCATCTCGCCGCTGGCAATTTCCAGTACCTGCTGCAAACGCTCGCGACGCTCCAGTACCCGCGCATGTTCAAGCACGGTCGGCGCCATGGTCTGGCTGGGGTCCAGGTGATGATCCTGCAGGCAGCGCAGCCACGAGCGGGCGATGGAGGGGTCGGCGGCGGGCCCGTCGAACTGGGCTTTGCCTTGGGCCAGCGTCATCACCTGTAGGGTGTGACGGTTGAATTGACTCTGCATTGTTATTGTTCTCCGCAGTGTGCGCTTGGCTGGTAATCGAATCGTATCGAGCGCCAAGGCCGCGCTGAGCATAGCCTGCCCGCCGCGCGGCGGCTGTACCAAGAATGGGACAAACTGTCACCGTCGCTGTTGCATATCCGCCCGCTCATTAACCAATCGCGCCAAAGCCCCGGCGCAGAGCGGCCGCCAATCCGCTGTCAGGCGCCATTCGGGCGTTTTCAATGAGGCCTGGCTCAGGGCTTGCTCTACGCTTAATCCAGCGCAATCGAACGCGCTTCCTAAAAGCACAAAAAAGCCAGGAGAACTTCACCATGCAATACGCACATCCGGGCACCAGCGGCGCCATCGTTTCCTTCAAGAGCCGCTACGGCAACTACATCAACGGTGAGTTCGTGGCCCCGGTAAAGGGCCAATACTTCACCAATACCTCGCCGGTTAACGGCAAGCCTATCGCCGAATTCCCCCGCTCCACTGCCGAAGACATCGACAAAGCCCTCGACGCCGCCCACGCCGCCGCAGACGCCTGGGGCAAAACCTCCGCGCAGGATCGCGCCCTGGTATTGCTGAAAATCGCCGACCGCATCGAAGCCAACCTCGAAGTGCTGGCCGTGACCGAAACCTGGGACAACGGTAAAGCCGTGCGCGAAACCCTGAACGCCGACATTCCGCTGGCAGCCGACCACTTCCGCTATTTCGCCGGCTGCCTGCGGGCGCAGGAAGGCTCGGCGGCAGAAATTACCGAGCACACCGTGGCGTACCACATTCACGAACCGCTGGGCGTGGTCGGCCAGATCATTCCGTGGAACTTCCCGCTGTTGATGGCCGCCTGGAAACTCGCCCCGGCACTGGCGGCCGGCAACTGCGTGGTGCTCAAGCCCGCCGAGCAGACCCCGCTGGGCATTTGTGTGCTGCTGGAACTGGTTGGCGACCTACTGCCGCCGGGCGTACTCAACGTGGTGCAAGGCTTCGGCAAGGAAGCGGGCGAGGCGTTGGCCACCAGCAAACGCATCGCCAAAATCGCCTTTACCGGCTCCACGCCCGTGGGCTCGCACATCATGAAATGCGCGGCGGAAAACATTATTCCGAGCACCGTGGAGCTGGGCGGCAAAAGCCCGAACATCTTCTTCGAAGACATCATGCAGGCCGAGCCGAGCTTTATTGAAAAGGCGGCTGAAGGCCTGGTGCTGGCGTTCTTCAACCAGGGCGAAGTGTGCACCTGCCCATCGCGCGCGCTGGTGCAGGAATCGATCTATCCGGCATTCATGCAGGAAGTGATGAAGAAGATCAGCCAGATCAAACGCGGCGACCCGCTGGACACCGACACCATGGTCGGCGCCCAGGCGTCGGAGCAGCAATTCGACAAGATTCTCTCGTACCTCGAAATCGCCAAAACCGAAGGCGCCGAGCTGCTCACCGGCGGCAAGGTGGAGCAGCTTTCGGGCGACCTGTCGTCGGGCTATTACATCCAGCCGACCCTGCTCAAGGGCAACAACAAGATGCGCGTGTTCCAGGAAGAAATCTTTGGCCCGGTGGTCAGCGTTACCACCTTCAAAGATGAAGCCGAAGCGCTGGCGATTGCCAACGACACGGAGTTTGGCCTGGGTGCGGGTTTGTGGACGCGCGACATCAACCGCGCCTATCGCGTGGGCCGGGCCATCAAGGCCGGGCGCGTGTGGACCAACTGCTACCACCTCTACCCGGCGCACGCGGCGTTTGGCGGCTACAAGAAGTCCGGCGTTGGTCGCGAGACGCACAAGATGATGTTGGACCATTACCAGCAGACCAAGAATTTGCTGGTGAGCTATGACGTTAATCCGTTGGGGTTTTTCTAAAGCGTAAAACCCTCTCCCCAGCCCTCTCCCGCAAGCGGGCAGAGGGGGCTTGATAGGCACTCCACGCGAGATCGCGGTTTAACTCCCCTCTCCCGCTCGCGGGAGAGGGGCTGGGGGAGAGGGTTGCGTTTCCCTGCACCATTTCCGCGCCCTACTACCCCCGCGAAAAACACCGACCCACCGGTCACTTCCACGCAAAAACCAAAAACGACCCTCACCCTTTCCAATCGCGACCTTTCCTCATCAAGCCGCAACAATTTGTTGCGACTGGCATGGCCGTTGCGTGATGGCACCTGTCTTTCTGAACTGTTCAACACTCAGGGCGGGTCCATACATGACTACAACAACACAACTGAAACCCACGCTTGGCACCCTGCATTTATGGGGCATTGCCGTTGGCCTGGTGATTTCCGGCGAGTACTTTGGCTGGAGCTACGGCTGGGGCACCGCCGGCACGTTGGGCTTTCTCGTCACCGCGTTGATGGTGGCGGCGATGTACACCTGTTTCATTTTCAGCTTTACCGAACTGACCACCGCCATTCCCCATGCCGGCGGCCCCTTCGCCTACAGCCGTCGTGCCTTCGGCGAAAAGGCCGGACTGGTTGCCGGCCTGGCCACGCTGATTGAATTCGTCTTCGCGCCACCGGCCATTGCCATGGCCATCGGCGCCTACCTGAATGTGCAATTCCCGGCGCTGGATCCCAAGCACGCCGCCGTCGGCGCGTACTTTGTGTTCATGACGCTGAACATTCTCGGCGTGCGCATCGCGGCCACCTTTGAGTTGGTGGTCACCGTGCTTGCCGTGGCCGAACTGCTGGTGTTCATGGGTGTGGTTGCTCCGGGCTTCAGCTTCAGCAACTTCGTGCTCAACGGCTGGTCGGGGCAGAACGAGTTCAGCTCGGCGTCGATCTCCGGCATCTTCGCGGCCATTCCGTTTGCTATCTGGTTCTTCCTCGCCATCGAAGGCGCGGCCATGGCGGCCGAGGAAGCGAAAGACCCGAAACGCACCATCCCTAAAGCCTATATCAGCGGCATTCTGACCCTGGTATTCCTGGCGGTTGGCGTAATGATCATGGCAGGCGGCGTGGGCGACTGGACCAAGCTGTCGGGCATCAACGATCCGCTGCCGCAGGCGATGAAAGCCGTGGTCGGCGAAAACTCCGGCTGGATGCACATGCTGGTGTGGATCGGCCTGTTCGGTCTGGTGGCCAGTTTCCACGGCATCATTCTCGGCTATTCCCGTCAGTTCTTCGCCCTGGCCCGCGCCGGTTACCTGCCTAAAGGCCTGGCGAAACTCTCGCGCTTCCAGACGCCGCACCGCGCCATCATCGCCGGCGGCCTCGTGGGCATCGCCGCAATCTACAGCGACGGTTTGATCAACTTGCAGGGCATGACCCTGACGGCGGCGATGATCACCATGTCGGTGTTCGGCGCCATCGTCATGTACATCATCAGCATGCTCAGCCTGTTCAAACTGCGTAAATCCGAACCGAACCTGGAGCGTACCTTCCGCGCGCCAGGCTATCCGATCATCCCAGGCATTGCCCTGGCGCTGGCATTGGTGTGTCTGGTGGCGATGGCCTACTTCAACCCCACCATTGGCTTGATCTTCCTGGGCTTCATGGCGGTCGGCTTCGTCTACTTCCTGTTGACCGCTACCCAGCGCGCCAACGCACCGGCAGACGCCATGCTCAACGGCGCCTGATCGCGGTCGTTGTCCATTGTTTGACCCGGGCCCGCATTGCGGGCCCATTCTTTGCAGCGCTCGTTGCAGCAGGAAAAGTGAATCAAGACTCCATCTGCGATGCTCTGACCGACTAAGGTTTCAGAACAAAGAACATGGCAAATGGGCTTTTGCAGCCACAAGAAGGAGTGCCTATGGCCAGTTTTTCCCACGCAGTGGGCAACGAAACCTACCGGTTCGACAGCCTCAAGGAAGTGATGGCCAAGGCCAGCCCCGCGCGCTCGGGCGACTACCTGGCTGAAGTTGCGGCCAGCAACGACGGCGAGCGCGTCGCCGCGCAAATGGCCCTGGCGGATATCCCGCTCAAACACTTTCTCGATGAAGCGCTGATTCCCTATGAACAGGACGAAGTCACCCGCCTGATCATCGACACCCACGATGCCCTCGCCTTTGCCGCCGTCAGCCACCTGACCGTCGGAGGCTTTCGCGACTGGTTGCTCAGCGACCACGCCAACGAGGCAAGTCTGCGCGCTCTGGCGCCAGGGCTGACGCCGGAAATGGCAGCGGCGGTGTCGAAAATAATGCGCGTGCAGGACCTGGTACTGGTGGCGCAGAAGATTCGCGTGGTCACGCAATTTCGCGGCACCCTTGGTTTGCAGGGGCGCCTGTCCACGCGGTTGCAGCCCAACCACCCTACCGACGAGCCCGCCGGTATTGCCGCGAGCATTCTCGACGGACTGCTGTACGGCAACGGCGACGCCATGATCGGCATCAACCCGGCCACCGACAGCATCGCCTCGATCTGCGCCATGCTGGAAATGCTCGACGCCATTATTCAGCGCTACGAAATTCCCACCCAGGCCTGCGTGCTCACCCACGTCACCACCTCGATTGCCGCCATCGAGCGCGGCGTGCCGCTGGACCTGGTATTTCAGTCCATCGCCGGCACCGAGGCGGCCAACGCCAGTTTCGGCATCAGCCTGAACGTGCTGCAGGAAGGCTACGAGGCGGGACTAAGCCTCAAACGCGGCACGCTGGGCAACAACCTGATGTATTTCGAGACCGGCCAGGGCAGCGCCCTGTCGGCCAACGCGCACCACGGCGTCGATCAGCAAACCTGCGAGACCCGTGCGTACGCGGTAGCACGCCATTTCAAACCGTTCCTGGTCAACACCGTGGTCGGCTTCATCGGCCCGGAGTACCTGTACAACGGCAAGCAGATCATTCGCGCCGGGCTGGAAGACCACTTCTGCGGCAAGCTGCTGGGCGTGCCCATGGGTTGCGACATTTGCTACACCAACCACGCCGAAGCCGATCAGGACGACATGGACACGCTGCTCACCTTGCTGGGCGTGGCCGGCATCAACTTCATCATGGGCATTCCGGGCTCCGACGACATCATGCTCAATTACCAGACCACCTCGTTTCACGACGCGCTCTACGCCCGGCAAACCCTCGGCCTGCGCCCCGCGCCGGAATTCGAAGCGTGGCTGCAGCGCATGGGCATTTTCACCCAGGCCGATGGCCGCGTGCGCTTCGGCGAGCAGCTGCCGCCAGCATTTCGGCAGGCATTGGCGCAGTTGAATTAATTTCCCCCACAACTGTAGGAGAGGCTTCAGCCTCGATGTTTCTGCTTTAACAGCATCGAGGTTGAAGCCTTTCCTTCAGGTCGTGTAAGGACGAACGATGGAAAACGAAATCACCGGCAGCATCGCCAACCCCTGGCAACAGCTGCGCAGTCTCACCCCCGCGCGCATTGCCCTGGGCCGCGCCGGCACCAGCCTGCCGACCAGTGCGCAGCTGGACTTCCAATACGCCCACGCCCAGGCCCGGGATGCCGTGCATTTGCCGTTCGACCACGCCGCCCTTAGCGCCCAACTGGCCGAACGGGGCCGCGATAGCCTGCTGCTGCACAGCGCCGCGCCCGACCGCCACAGCTACCTTCAACGGCCGGATCTGGGCCGCAAGCTCAACGAGGCGTCGGCGCAAACCCTGCGCGATTACGCGCAGGCCAATCCGGGCGGAGTCGACCTGGCGATTGTGATTGCCGACGGCCTGTCGGCGCTGGCGGTGCATCGTCACAGCCTGCCCTTCCTGCAGCGCTTTGAAGAGCAGGCGGCAGCGGATAACTGGAGCCTGTCGCCGATGGTGCTGGTGGAGCAAGGTCGTGTGGCGGTGGCCGATGAAGTGGGCCAACTCCTGGGCGCAAAGATGTCGGTGATTCTTATCGGCGAACGCCCGGGGTTGAGTTCGCCCGACAGCCTGGGCCTGTATTTCACTTACGGCCCCAAACTGGGTTTGACCGACGCCTACCGCAATTGCATCTCCAATGTGCGCCTCGAAGGCCTCAGTTATGGCATGGCGGCCCATCGCCTGCTGTACTTGATGCGTGAGGCATGTCGTCGACAGCTGTCCGGCGTTCACCTCAAGGACGAAGCTGAAGTGCACGGCCTGGATTCGGAAAACCCTCAGGACATGCGCCATAACTTCCTTCTCGACGCGCCGAAGCCGTAACCGACACCATCAGATTCAAACGCTTGCTTGGATTGCGCTTTCTAGTCGTCACAGGCAGCATCCCGACATCCCTGGCTGCGCCCCGCGCCGCCAGCGCAGCCCTTTTTCATTGCAGTCGAGGCCACTATGCGCATTGTCCAAGCCACCCTGGAACACCTGGACCTGTTGACGCCGTTGTTCGTCAAATACCGCGAGTTCTATGGCGAGCTGCCGTTTCCGGACTCCTCGCGCAAATTCCTCGAAGTGCGCCTGCGTCGCAAAGAATCTGTGATTTATCTGGCCCTTGCCGACGACGAAGACAAGCTGATGGGCTTCTGTCAGCTGTACCCCAGCTACTCGTCGCTGTCGCTCAAGCGCGTGTGGATTCTCAACGACATCTACGTGGCCGAAGACGCACGCCGGCAGTTGGTGGCAGATCGTCTGCTGCAAACCGCGAAAAAGATGGCCAAGGAAACCAATGCCGTGCGCATGCGCGTGTCCACCAGCAGCAACAATGAAGTGGCGCAGAAGGTGTACGAGTCCATCGGTTTCCGTGAAGACAGTCAGTTCAAAAACTACGTGCTGCCTATTAACAGCGACTGACTTAAACCGTTCACAAGGCCGCGCTAGCCTCATGGCCGGCGTTAGAGTTGGGCGCCACGACCCGTGGCGCACCACCGCAGGGCAGCCGAAACCTGCCTGCAGTCCATCGGTCGTTTAGCCTGCAAAAAACAGCAGCGCGGGCCCCAGACCTTGCTCTTATAATGCCGACCGACTTGCCGGCTATCGAACGCCAGTGCTCTTTCCCCTCAGCGCAATAGGCGTCATATGGAATTCAACCCGATTGATCTGATTTTGCACCTGGATAACTACCTGGCCGTGCTGGTGGCGAACTATGGCGTGTGGATTTACGCCATTCTGTTCCTGGTGATTTTCTGCGAAACCGGCCTGGTGGTGATGCCCTTCCTGCCGGGCGATTCGCTGCTGTTCATCGCCGGCGCCATGTGCGCAACCGGCAGCATGGACCCGGTGCTTCTCGCCGGCTTGCTGATGGCCGCCGCCGTGCTGGGCGACAGCACCAACTACGTGATCGGGCGAAACGTCGGCGAACGCTTGTTCAGTAACCCGAAATCGAAAATCTTCCGCCGCGACTACCTGCAACGCACCCACGACTTCTACGACCGCCACGGCGGCAAAACCGTGACCCTGGCGCGCTTCCTGCCGATCGTGCGCACCTTCGCCCCGTTCGTAGCCGGCGTCGGCCGCATGCCGTACCTGCGCTTTCTGGGCTTTAGCGCGCTGGGCACGGTGGCGTGGGTGGGCGGTCTGGTGACGCTGGGCTACTTCTTCGGCAATACGCCGTTTGTGAAAGAAAACCTGTCACTGATGATTTTGCTGGTGATTGGCTTGAGCCTGCTGCCCATGGTGATTGGCTGGCTGCACCATCGCCTGCGCCCCGAAACTGCGCCGGACTCGGCCAGCTAACCCGCGCGGGCCATGTGGTTTCTCCGCGGTTGGCGCCAGCGCCGCATTCTCGAAAAGCACCCGGTCTCGGCTGAAAGCTGGGCGCGGGTGTTGCGGCGTTTACCCATTCTTGGCGGCTTGAGCGACAGCGAGAGCCAACGCCTGAAAAATCGTGTTGTGCTGTTTATGCACGACAAACGCCTGACCGCCCTTCCCGGCGTCGAACTGCACGGTGATGACCGTCTGCACCTTGCCGCGCTGGCACAGCTGCCGCTGCTGCATTTGCCCGATCTCAACTGGTACCAGGGTTTCCACGAAATCGTGCTGTACCCCGGCGACTTCGTCAGCCCGCAACGCCACCGCGACCCCAACGGTATCGAACACGAGTGGGACGGCGAACACAGCGGCGAAGCCTGGCTGCAGGGCCCAGTAATTCTGGCCTGGCCCGGCGTGCTCAGCAGCGGCGACTGGGACGGCTACAACCTGGTGATCCACGAACTGGCGCACAAGCTCGACATGCTCAATGGCGATGCCAATGGCTTGCCGCCGCTGCATCGGTCCATGCGCCTGGAAGACTGGTCGAGCGCCATGCAAAGTGCTTACGACGATCTGAACCGGCAGCTGGACGACAATCCCGACGCCGAAACAGCCATCGATCCGTATGCCGCCGAAAACCCGGCCGAGTTTTTTGCCGTGACCAGCGAATACTTTTTCAGCGCCCCGGATCTGCTGGTACAGGCTTACCCCAAGGTGTACGTGCAACTGCAAGCGTTCTATCGACAAGACCCGCTGGCGCGCCTGCGTCGCCTCGAACAGCACGCCGTTTCGGCCCAAAACGAGACCAACGGCTGAGCGGCGAAGCATGGTAACGGCGGGCGAATATGCCTATAATCGCGCCCACTTTTTGGCCGGTAACCGGCCAAGTTTGATTGGCCAACCTAGGGAAGCGAACCCATGAGCTACAGCAAGATCCCGGCCGGCAAAGACCTGCCGAACGACATCTACGTCGCCATCGAGATTCCGGCCAACCACGCGCCGATCAAATACGAAATCGACAAAGACAGCGACTGCCTGTTCGTCGACCGTTTCATGGCCACCCCCATGTTCTACCCAGCCAACTACGGCTACATCCCCAACACCCTGGCGGATGACGGCGACCCCCTCGACGTATTGGTGGTTACCCCGTACCCGGTTTCCCCAGGCGCAGTGATTCGCGCACGTCCGGTCGGCGTTCTGCACATGACCGACGAAGCCGGCGGCGACGCCAAACTGATCGCCGTACCGCACGACAAGCTGTCGCAGCTGTATGTCGACATTAAGGAATACACCGACCTGCCCCCGCTGCTGCTTGAGCAAATCAAGCACTTCTTCGAGAACTACAAAGATCTCGAGAAAGGCAAATGGGTCAAGGTTGAAGGCTGGGGCAACGCAGAAGCGGCCCGTGCCGAGATTTTGAAGGCGGTTGCGGCTTACCAAAAATAAGCCAAGGCTCCCACCAAAAAGCCGGCCACAAGCCGGCTTTTTCGTTTTCGTTACTAAGCGATTGGCTGCGCGTCGGCGGGGCTGCGTTAAAAAAAGGTTTTGAATGCTCATGGGCTACAGCCCACTGCGCTTCAAAACCTTTTTTTGCTCGGCCTGACTAGGATTGCCCCGCTCTAGCTCGCTCAATCTTGAGGTGTGGTGGGGCGACTATTTTTTAGAAGCCTTGCTCCATTCATGTAGGAGCGGCTGGGCGGCATTCCGATCAGCCGCGATGCTCTTAGCCGCGCCCCATTTCTCTAAGCAAACGCTCCCACCCGCTCTGCATTTTCCTGCGTAGCCGCAAACATGCTCACGGCTTCCACTGCGCCACTGGCGCCGTCGCGGATTTGTACGATCACGGCGCCGGCCTGGTCGGCGAGTTCTACGCCGTGGTTCGCGACTTCCTGGGTCAGGGTCATGCTGCTCACGGCTTCGCGGGTTTCTTTGAGAATCTGGCCGATCAACTCGGCGATCTCGGCGGTCGAGCCGCTGGTTCTTCCGGCCAGCTGTCGCACCTCATCTGCTACCACGGCGAAGCCCCGGCCCTGGTCGCCCGCTCGCGCGGCTTCGATGGCGGCGTTGAGGGCCAGCAGGTTGGTCTGGTCGGCAATGCCACGGATGGTGTTGACGATGGCAGTGATCTGCTCGGAACGCGCACCCAGCTGGGTTACCAACTTGGCAGACGCACCTACATTCTCGGCAATCTGGCGCATTTCGCGGGCTGTCTGCTGGATGACCTGCGTGCCGTGTTCGGCAGTTTTTTCGGTCTCGGCGGAGATGTGATAGGCACGGGAGGCGCTGCGGGCATCGTTCTCCTGCTTCTCGACACGCTCGGTAATGTCGCTGGCAAATTTGACGATTTTGCTCAGCTTGCCTTCAGCGTCGTACACGGGGTTGTACGTCGCTTCCAGCCAGACCACACGGCCGTGCTTGGCCAGGCGCTTGAATTGTCCGCCACGAATTTCGCCACGGTTGAGGCCGCGCCAGAAGTCGCCGTATTCGGGGCTGTTTACCAGCGCGGGCTCGCAGAACATTTTGTGCGGCTTGCCAATCAGCTCGTTGAGCCCATAGCCCATGGTGCGCACGAAGTTTTCGTTGGCAGTGAGGATGTTGCCCTGCAGATCAAACTCGACAATAGCCATCGAGCGATCGACGGCCACCAGTTTGGCCCGCACGTCGCTCTCGCGCGTGAGCTTCTCGGTGACGTCCATCGCGTACTTCACCACTTTCTGCACCCTGCCGCTGCCGTCCAGAACCGGGTTGTAGCTGGCTTCAAGCCAAACGTTCTGCCCGTCGCTGTCCACGCGCTGGAAGGTGCCGGAAACAAACTTGCCCGCACGCAGTGATGCCCACAGGTCGGCATACGCCGGGCTTTTTACATAGTCGGCAGTGCAAAACTCGCGATGGGCTTTACCGATCACCTGTTCGGCGCGGTAGCCCATTACGTTGAGAAAATTTTGATTGGCCCGCAACACGCGGCCTTCAAGGTCAAACTCGACCACTGCCATGGAGCGTTCCAGCGCCGCCATCAGTCCTTTGAATCCGTCCACTTCAGCCGTCCTGGCCGTGAGCTCGAGCTTAAGATTCTTGGAAAACATTGCGTGACCCCTTCATGAGACGTAGGCACTGGCGACCACCAGCACTGGCCGACTGACATCAAGGCGACACTAGCAAAATACTTGTACAAACCAAATACCTCGTACAAGTATTTTTGGGCCCGCAGACAAGTGGCTCATTCAGGTTTAGCAGATGAACCGAGAAGTGAGAGACGGCAGCAGGGCGAGAACCTGTACCAAAACCTTACGCACGAAAAGTAGACAGATCGACCGGCCGGCGCCCCGACATTACGGTGGGTTCATTCCACCGTTCTCGAGGGCTCTGCCATGTGGCTTATCAACGCAACGCTTAGCAACGCGCACATTCTGCTCGCCATCGGCGCTTTCTTCTGGCTGATGGCGCACCTGGCCTACGGCCCCGCCGAATGAGACCGACGGTCAGTAAAGCCAGGGTTGTAACGCCTCGATATTGGCGACAACGATCTGCTGGGCGCTGGCTTTGCTTTGCACTTTGGTCGCGTCGAGCTGATAGCGCTGCAACACGTACTGCACCAGCGCGCCGCGGCTGGCCACACGCAACTGGCCGTCCTGCATGCCGTAATCGATTTCGATGATCGCTTTCTGCTCGACGCTCAGCCGCGAGTCGGGCTCGATAATCACATCCACCTGCGTCGCCCAGCCGGTGTCCGCGGCGATGCCATTGGCGGACTCATCCAGCACGTCCGGCTCGCCGCGCAGCCGACTCAGAACAAAATCACGGTAGTCGCGATTCTTCTCGCAATAGGCCCGCACGTGCCAGCGCATACCCGTGTAAACCAGGGTGTGCGGCCCAATCAGCCGCGTTTCGGCTAGCGGATTGGCCAGCGACACGTACTCACACTCCAGCCTCAACCCTTCACGACAGGCGCGCAGTAAAGGTCGCAACACCTGCGGGCGCACCGAGCGGTCGGGCACCGTAAGCACTTCGGTATGCGCGTAGGCCAACGCCAGGCCTTCGATATGCGGCGCCCGCTCGTGGTTCTGATTGAGCAAGTGCAGATAGGCGCTGGCGCTGTCATCGATAAACAACGGCTTGAACGAGTCGCTCGGCACGTAGCCTTTAAGGTGCTTGTCGTAATCCAGGTTATTGGGCGCGTATTCGCTCAGGTAACTGTTGATGTCCTTCGACGCCTGCTGTCGGCTGATACCAAAGCTTTGCATCAAATGCCCGGTAGTCAGCCGTCCTTCCCACCACGCGACCGTTTCAATCAGCCGATAGCGCAAGGCCAGATCCCAGCGCACATGCTCAATGGTTTGCTTGCGTTTCATGGCGGCCCCCGGCGCTGCGCTTTTCGACGATGCATGTAATTAGCATGGATATGTCTTAAAACACTACACGTGTGGACTAACGTTGGGCTTCACTGCGCTCAACCCAACCTACGCCGCTCTCGTCGGTTGGATGGGTCCGCGTGCGGTGAGCGCAGGCGTAGGTTGGGTGGAGCAACGCGAAGCCCAACAATTGATGGCAACGCTGCTTCCCTTACCTTTTTATAAACAGCCGCCTCGTTTTGCATCCTCGCGCCAGCCACTTGCGCCGATGCGACACCATTTCGGCAGGCGGCCAAATAGCCTCTTGGCGAGTCTTGGCTGTAATTCCGACGCTATGCTAGGTTGCAGCCTCGCCAGGAAAGTCGCCGCATTCAGCGCACCCGAAGAACAAGAGGACACCCCATGGCCGAGGCAACGCCCGCGCTCGAAATCCGTAACCTGCACAAACGCTACGGCGACCTTGAGGTGCTTAAAGGCATCTCGCTCACCGCTCGCGACGGCGATGTGATTTCAATTCTCGGCTCTTCCGGTTCTGGCAAATCCACCTTTCTGCGCTGCATCAATCTCCTGGAAAACCCGCACCAGGGCGAAATTCTGGTGGCCGGCGAAATGCTCAAGCTCAAGGCCGGCAAGCACGGCGAACTGGTCGCCGCCGACAATAAGCAGATCAACCGCCTGCGCAGCGAAATCGGTTTCGTATTCCAGAACTTCAACCTCTGGCCGCACATGACGGTGCTCGACAACATCATCGAGGCGCCGCGCCGCGTGCTGGGTTTGAGCAAAGCCGAGGCCACAGAAAGAGCCGAGGCGCTGCTGGCCAAGGTGGGCATTGGCGACAAACGCCACGTGTACCCGGCGCAGCTTTCAGGCGGCCAACAGCAACGCGCCGCCATCGCCCGCACGCTGGCGATGCAACCCAAAGTGATTCTGTTCGACGAGCCCACCTCGGCACTCGACCCGGAAATGGTCCAGGAAGTGCTTAACGTAATTCGCGCGCTCGCCGAGGAAGGCCGGACCATGCTGCTGGTCACCCACGAAATGAATTTCGCCCGCCAGGTGTCCAGTGAAGTGGTGTTCCTGCACCAGGGCCTGGTGGAGGAACAAGGATCGCCCGAGCAAGTGTTCAGCAACCCGAACTCGGCGCGCTGCAAGCAATTCATGTCCAGCAATCGCTAACACGGAGCAACAACCCCATGCAGAACTACAAAAAGATCCTGCTGGCCGCGGCCGCTACCCTGGCTTTCGGCACTGGTGCCGTCGCCGCTGACAAACTGAAAATCGGCACCGAAGGCGCCTACCCACCGTTCAACCTGATCGACGCGAGCGGTCAGGTCGGCGGCTTCGACGTAGAAATTGCCCAAGCCCTGTGCGCCAAAATGAAGGCCGAGTGCGAAGTGGTCACGTCCGATTGGGACGGCATCATTCCTGCCCTGAACGCCAAGAAGTTCGACTTCCTGGCTGCTTCCATGTCGGTGACCGAAGAGCGTAAGAACGCCGTCGACTTCACTGACGCGTACTACACCAACAAGCTGCAATTCATCGCTGCCAAAGACAAACCATTCAAAACCGACAAGGCCAGCCTCAAAGGCAAAGTGATCGGTGCCCAGCGCGCCACCATCGCCGGCACCTGGCTGGAAGACAACATGGCTGACGTCGTCGACATCAAGCTCTACGACACCCAGGAAAACGCCTACCTCGACCTGGCATCCGGCCGCGTTGATGGCGTGCTCGCCGACAAATTCGTCAACTGGGAATGGCTGAAAAGCGAAACCGGCAAAGGCTTCGAATTCAAAGGCGACCCAGTGTTCGACAACGACAAAATCGCCATCGCCGTACGCAAAAAAGACCCGCTGCGTGAGAAGTTGAACACCGCGCTGAAGGAAATCATCGCCGACGGGACGTACAAGAAAATCAACGACAAGTATTTCCCCTTTAGCATCTACTAAGCGGCCTCCTGGCCGTCGGCCATGCTGCGTTGAAACCGCGCCGTGCCTGCTCACGTACTTAAGTACGCTGCGCTGCCCGGCGCGATTTCGCCTTGCCTGGCTCTAGTCCAGAAGCCCTTGAATGCTGGGCTTCCTCGCTCCCTCAAAGCAGTAAAAAACGATGATCTTTGATCTTCATGGATTCGGCCCCGCTCTGATGGCGGGCACCTTAATGACCATCAAGCTGGCGCTTAGCGCGCTGTGTTTGGGTCTGGTGCTCGGTCTGCTCGGCGCGTTGGCAAAAACATCTCCGCACAAGCCGCTGCAATGGCTTGGCGGTACGTATTCCACCCTGGTGCGCGGTATTCCCGAGCTGCTATGGGTACTGCTGATTTATTTCGGCACGGTCAATCTGATGCGCAGCCTCGGCGAAGCCATTGGTGTGGAAAGCCTCGAGCTGAGCGCGTTTGCCGCCGGCACCATTGCCCTGGGCCTGTGTTTCGGCTCGTACGCTACCGAGGTGTTTCGCGGCGCCATTCTCGCCATTCCACGCGGCCACCGCGAAGCCGGTCAGGCGTTGGGTTTGTCCAAAGGCCGCACGTTCTGGCGCATCATTCTTCCGCAGATGTGGCGCATCGCCCTGCCGGGCCTGGGCAACCTGTTCATGATTTTGATGAAAGACACCGCGCTGGTGTCGGTCATCGGCCTGGAAGAGTTGATGCGTCGCTCGCAGATCGCGGTCACGTCCAGCAAAGAACCCTTCACCTTTTTTCTGGTGGCGGCGTTCATCTACCTCGGCCTCACAGTGGTCGCCATGACCGCCATGTATTTCATTGAAAGACGCGCCAGCCGCGGCTTCGTCAGGAGCGCGTGATGGACTGGGACGTAATCATCAAGTACCTGCCGCGCCTGTTAGACGGCGCCATCCTGACGCTCGAGCTGGTCGCGTTTGCCGTGATCGCCGGGCTGATTCTGGCCCTGCCCATGGGCATCGCCCGCGCCTCGCGCCATTGGTATGTGCGCGCGTTGCCGTACGGCTACATCTTCTTCTTCCGCGGCACGCCGCTGCTGGTGCAACTGTTTCTGGTGTACTACGGCGCTGCCCAGTTCGATGTGGTGCGACAAGGGCCGCTGTGGCCGTACCTGCGCGATCCGTACTGGTGCGCGGTATTGACCATGACGCTGCACACCGCCGCCTATATCGCCGAAATTCTGCGCGGTGCGATCCAGGCCGTGCCGCCGGGTGAAGTGGAAGCCGCGCGCGCGCTGGGCATGTCTCGCGCCCAGGCCATGCTGCATATCATTCTGCCCCGCGCCGCCCGCATCGGCCTGCCTGCCTACAGCAACGAAGTGATCCTGATGCTCAAGGCCAGCGCGCTGGCCAGCACCATCACCCTGCTCGAACTCACCGGCATGGCACGCACGATCATCGCGCGCACTTACTTGCCCGTGGAAATCTTCTTTGCTGCGGGCATGTTCTACCTGGCCATCGCCTTTGTGCTGGTGAAGGGCTTCAAACTGCTCGAACACTGGCTGCGCGTCGACGCCACGCAAGGCCGCTAGAATAGGCGCCCACCCGTGACCCGCCAAGGTCACGGGCCACCGCCACCCTCAAGCCGCTCGCCATGACCGACTCTGCTGTACTCACGGGCTCCGCCTTGCTGCAGCGCTTTGAAGCGCTCGATGAATTTCTGCTGCGCCACCAGAACCTGTGGCGCCCTCGCCCATTCACGCACCTGCACCTGCCGTGGGAACGCGACCACCCGGCCCTCGCCGCGTGGCTGCGCGCGCGTTCATTGGCAGATGCCGAGGCGGCACATAACCGGCCAGAGCAGTTGCCAGCGTCGGCGCCGTTCACCGAGCTGGCGGTACTGTCTGGCGAACTGGCGGCGGTCGGTCCGCTGTCCACACGCACTCGCGCTGCACTTGCGGCCAACTACGCCGTGGATATTCCGGGGCGCAAATGGGATCAGATTCAAGCGTTCGCGGACTGCCTGAACTTCGCAGAGCGCCCACAGCACTGGCTGGACTGGTGCTCAGGCAAAGGCCACCTCGGGCATCTGCTCGCAGCAGATGGCCAGGCGCTTACCTGCCTCGAATACGACCCGGCGCTGGTTGCCGCGGGCGAGCAATTGAGTGCGCGTCGCGGCCTGGCGAGCCGGCATATCGAACTAGACGTGATGGCCGCAACCGCCGCCGCGCACCTCCACGCCGAACAAACCCCCGTTGCCCTGCACGCCTGCGGCGACTTGCACGTGCGGCTGCTGCAACTGGCGAGCAACGCCGGCTGCCAGCAAATGGCCGTCGCGCCCTGCTGCTACAACCGCATCGCCGGCACGCACTACCAGGCGTTATCCGCTGTGGGCCAAGCCTCCCTCCTGCAGCTATCCATCGATGACCTCGGCCTGCCGCTGAGCGAAACCGTCACCGCTGGCGCCCGCGTTCGCCGCCAACGCGACACCTCCATGGCTCGACGCCTGGCCTTCGACCTGCTGCAACGAGAGCTTCGTGAACTTGACGAGTACCTGCCCACACCGTCACTGCCAGTCGGCTGGCTACACAAAGACTTTGCCGACTACTGCTGTGACCTGGCCCAGCTGAAAGGCCTGCCCGCCCCCGGAAAACGCGACTGGAAGACCCTCGAGCAACAAGGCTGGGCGCGCCTGGCCCAGGTACGCAATCTGGAACTGGTGCGCGGCCTGTTTCGACGGCCGCTGGAAGTCTGGTTACTGCTTGACCGCGCCTTGTTTTTGCAGGAACGCGGCTACCACGTTCAGCTGGGCCAGTTCTGCGTAAGGCAAGTCACTCCACGCAACCTGATGCTTCTGGCAGAACGCCAATAAGTTGCCCACACAATCTGTGGATAACTTTGTTGATAGTTTCTGGGCAACCTCGGCAAAGCCCCGCCCTACTAAGCCCCGCAAAACGTGATTATTTTTTAGCCAAGCGCGAAAACTCAATAAAACCAGTGAGTTAGCGCATGTTGTCAAGCACCCACATTAAATCGCGCCCGCCTCTGCTCGCTTCATCACAATTGTGCATAAGCCTATGCCGACGTGCCCAAAACAAAGGAAAAAAACACCGCAGATCAGGCCTTTACTCGCCGCTTCTAATGGATATAATGGCGGCCCTGAAATGCCGGTATAGCTCAGCTGGTAGAGCAACTGACTTGTAATCAGTAGGTCCCGGGTTCGATTCCTGGTGCCGGCACCATATAAAAGAAAGGCCTTCGAGAAATCGAAGGCCTTTTTTGTTTTCCGGCAGTCAACCTCCCCTCGGCTCCCGCCCCGTAGACCCATATCAATACCCGCTCCCCTCACGCTTTTTAGAATCGCGCGCATTAACTCTGTAAGGCGATTCTCTATGCACACGTCTCCCTCTCCTGAATTGCTCTGCCCCGCCGGTACGTTGAAGGCGATGCGCTATGCCTTTGCGTATGGCGCCGACGCGGTGTATGCGGGGCAGCCGCGTTATAGCTTGCGGGTTCGCAATAATGAGTTCGATCACGCCAACCTGGCGCTCGGTATTGCTGAGGCCCACGCTCAGGGCAAGCGTTTTTATGTGGTGGTGAACATTGCTCCGCATAACGCTAAGTTACGCACCTTCCTCAAAGACCTCGCGCCCGTGGTGGCGATGAGGCCGGATGCGCTGATCATGTCGGACCCGGGTTTGATCATGCTGGTGCGCGGGCATTTTCCGGAGATTCCGGTGCATTTGTCGGTGCAGGCCAATGCGGTGAATTGGGCGAGTGTGAAGTTCTGGCAGCAGCAGGGGCTGAGCCGGGTGATTCTGTCGCGTGAGTTGTCGCTGGAAGAGATCGAGGAAATACGCCGCCAGGTGCCGGACATGGAGTTGGAGGTGTTCGTTCACGGCGCGCTGTGTATGGCGTATTCGGGGCGGTGTCTGTTGTCGGGTTACATCAATCATCGCGATCCAAATCAGGGCACGTGCACCAATGCGTGTCGCTGGAAGTATCAGGCTCACCACGGTGAGCCGAATGAGTTGGGCGAAATCGTTCGCTCCTGCGCGCCGACGTTGGGAAAAGGCGCTGTCACCGAGCGCCTGTTTCTGCTGGAGGACGACAGCCGTCCCGGCGAGCTGATGGAGGCGTTCGAGGACGAGCACGGCACGTACATCATGAATTCCAAAGACCTGCGCGCCGTGCAGCATGTGGAGCGCTTGGTAAGGATGGGCGTGCATTCGCTGAAGATAGAGGGCCGCACCAAAAGCCACTTTTATGTAGCCCGCACGGCGCAGGTTTATCGCCGGGCGATTGATGATGCCGTGGCAGGCAACCCCTTCTCGCCGCGCCTGTTTACCGAGCTGGAGTCACTGGCAAACCGGGGTTACACCGAGGGCTTTTTGCGGCGGCATGTGCATGATGAATATCAGAATTATCAGCACGGCAACTCGCGCGCGGAACGCCAGCAGTTTGTCGGCGAACTGACCGGCCAGTGGCGGGGTGAACTGGCAGAAGTTCGGGTGAAAAATCGGTTTGCTGTGGGTGATCAATTGGAACTGATGACGCCGCAAGGCAACCAACAGTTCACGCTGACGGCGCTGGAGAATAATTTCGGTGCACGTGTCGCGGTCGCGCCCGGCGACGGTCATGTGCTGTACCTTCCCGTACCGCCGATAGCCGACGCACGTTACGGCTTGCTGATGCGCAACCTGACAGTTCCGACCGAAGCGCCGCAGCTCGTCTGAACAAGGCGGCTTCAAGCGGGTATTGGCCGCGTCATTGCAAGCCTCCCCGAATGGAATAAATGCTCGTTACGTTGACGTCATCGAAACGGTCATGGAGTTCCGGTATTTTTTGGCAATAAAAGTTATTGCCAAAGGCGTCTAAAACGCGCCGTTCAGCGGATACCTTAGGACTTTTGGTACGGCTGTTTCGACATCGTCCCGCACGCCAACTAGCGTTTTTCTAACCACTCGCTGGATTTCATTGAAAAGGGGGTAGCTCATGAAAACGACTGTTCGCTCTACAACCCTGCTGCTCCTGCTCAGTGCAGGCGTATGCGCGATGCAAGCGACGCAGGCGGCAACACTGATGCGCGCGGCCGATTTTATCGACTCGCAGGGCGTGAATTTGCACGTCAGTCAGGGGTCGTCGAATTACTCGAAACCGTCCATGGTTATCGCGGATATGAATTACCTGGGCATCAGAAATGCCCGCGACAGCCTGAATAGTTTCTGGGGCAATCCGCCCTACCAGTATTACACCGTGCTCGCCAAAGCCGGCATCAAATGGAACTACATCAGCGCCGTCGGCAGCACCCGCTCGCCGCAAACCATCTCTACCTTTCTAAGCAACGTGGCCAAGGTCGAAACGGCGGTGCCGGGTTCCACCCTGGCGGTTGAAGGGCCGAACGAGATCAACAACTTTCCGCTGACCTGGGCGCCGGATGGCACCAAAGGCTTGCCGGCGGCGCTGTCTTATCAGGCCGAGCTGTACAAGCAGACCAAGTCCCATCCGCTGCTGCAAAACGTCAAAGTCTTTTATTTCACCGGCTTTAACGCGGGCGGCATTCCGAAGGGGCCGGACCCGGCCGTGACGCCCGGCCTTGCCGATTACAACAACCAGCATCCCTACCCGGGCCCTGCCAAGCCGCCAACCCGCTGGATGAAACGCAGCGTAGCGCTGGGCAATACACCCGGCGGCAAGGGGCCTGCGGTGTATACGGAAACCGGTTACCAGTCGCCGAAAACCAACTCGCAGCAGAGCGCTGCCTGGTTGCTGAACATTTTTGTCAGCGGTGCGTTCAACGACATCTACCGCACTTACGTGTATCAGTTGATGGACGAGAACGACGGTTACGGCCTGTTCACCAAGGCTGACAATGCGCCAACCTCGGCTGCCACCGCGCTGCATAACATGAACAGCATTCTGGCCGACCCGTCGCCCGATGCGGCCACGTTCGAACCGTTGAAAATCCTGCAGTACTCCACCGTGGGCATTCCCAGCACGGGCAACAGCATGGCGATTATCAAGGCCAACACCGAAACCAACATCATTGTGTGGGCTGAGCCGGAAGGCGTGCCCGGTGCACCGATACTGGTAGGGGTGAACCTTGGCGAAGTGCAGACGACGGTCAACATTTATGACCCGATCATTGGCAAGGAGCCGATTCAAACCCTGCGCAACGTGAATTCGGTGCGGGTCAGCGTCACCGACCACCCGATCATCATTCAGGTACCGGCCTCAAACGTGACGGCACGCGCCGCTGCGAAAGCGACTGCAACCGCAGCCGCGAAAAAGGCGCAAGCCAAGTAGTCGACCCAGGCGCCGCCGCATTCTTGCGGCGGCGTTTTGCTGCCTGGCCTCAGGCTTGCTTCTTCCCCTTCGTGCCGACAAGCTATGCGCCTGCGAACCGACAAGGCCATCTGGCATGCGAATTCTGATTACTGGCGGCGCGGGCTTTATTGGCTCCGCGTTGATTCGCCACTTACTGCAATACACCGAGCACCACGTGCTCAACCTCGACAAGCTGACCTACGCCGGCAACCTCGAATCCCTCGCCAGTGTCGCCGCTAACCCGCGCTACCGCTTCGCTCAACTGGATATCGCCGACCAGCCTGGCGTGCGCGCCCTGCTCGACGACTTCCAGCCCGATGCCATCATGCACCTGGCGGCGGAGTCGCACGTAGACCGTTCCATTGATGGTCCTTCAGCGTTTATTCAGACCAATATCGTCGGCACCTACGCCCTGCTCGAGGCCACTCGCGGCTATTGGCAAGGTCTGGCCGAAGAGGCGAAGCAGGCGTTTCGTTTCCACCATATTTCCACCGACGAGGTGTACGGCGATCTGCATGGTGTGGACGACCTGTTCACCGAAACCACGCCGTATGCGCCGAGCTCACCGTATTCGGCAAGCAAGGCGGCGTCCGACCACCTGGTTCGCGCCTGGCAGCGCACCTATAACCTGCCGGTGCTGATCACCAACTGCTCGAACAATTACGGTCCGTATCACTTCCCGGAAAAGCTCATTCCGCTGGTGATCCTCAATGCGCTGGATGGCAAACCGCTGCCGGTGTATGGCAATGGTGCGCAGGTGCGTGACTGGCTGTTTGTAGAAGACCACGCCCGCGCCTTGCTCAAGGTGGTTACCGAGGGCACGGTCGGCGAGACCTACAATATTGGCGGGCACAACGAGCAGAAGAACATCGACGTGGTCCGTGCGATCTGCGCCCTGCTGGAAGAGCTGGCGCCGCAGAAACCGGGCGGTGTTGATCGCTATGAACAGCTGATCATCTTCGTAAAAGATCGCCCCGGCCACGACCTGCGCTACGCCATCGACGCCAGCAAGATCGAGCGCGAGCTGGGTTGGGTGCCGGAAGAAACCTTCGCCACTGGCCTGCGTAAAACCGTGCAGTGGTATTTGAATAACCTCGACTGGTGCCGCCATGTGCAAGACGGCAGTTACCAGCGTGAGCGCCTCGGCGCGATTGCGGAGCAGTAGCTAAATGAAAGGAATCATTCTGGCCGGCGGTTCGGGCACGCGTTTGCATCCCATCACCCTTGGCGTGTCCAAGCAGTTGCTGCCGATTTACGACAAGCCGATGGTCTATTACCCGATTTCCGTGCTGATGCTGGCCGGCGTAAAAGACATTCTGCTGATCTCCACGCCGCACGATTTGCCCCAGTTCGAAAAGATGCTCGGCGACGGCAGCCAGTTCGGCGTCAATTTCAGCTATGCCGTGCAGCCATCGCCCGATGGGTTGGCGCAGGCGTTTTTGATTGGCGAAGAATTCATTGGCGACGACTCGGTGTGCCTGATTCTCGGTGACAACATTTTCCACGGTCAGCATTTCACCGAGCAGTTGCAGCGCGCGGCCAGCCACCCGAGCGGGGCCACGGTGTTCGGCTACTGGGTGAAGGACCCGGAGCGTTTCGGCGTGGTGGAGTTCGACGCGCAGGGCACGGCGATTTCCATTGAAGAAAAGCCAAGTCAGCCAAAATCCAGCTATGCGGTTACTGGCTTGTATTTCTACGACAACGATGTGATTCAGGTCGCCAAAGCCGTGAAGCCTTCGCACCGCGGCGAGCTGGAAATCACCGACGTCAACAATGCCTATTTGCAGCGCGGCGATCTGCGCGTGGAGCGTTTCGGTCGCGGCTTCGCCTGGCTGGACACCGGCACCCACGACAGCCTGCTCGAGGCGTCGCAATACGTGCAAACCATCGAACACCGCCAGGGCCTGAAAGTGGCGTGCCTGGAAGAAATTGCCTTTCAGAACGGCTGGATCGACCGCGAGCAATTGCTGGTGCAGGCCAAGGCATTCGGCAAGACCGGCTACGGCCAGTACCTCTATCGTCTGGCGGGAGAGCAGGTGTGAAAGTGATCCCCACCGAGCTGCCTGATGTACTGATCATCGAGCCGAAAGTGTTCGGTGACGAGCGCGGCTTTTTCTACGAAAGCTTCAATGCCCAAGCCTTCAAAGCAGCCACGGGCGTCAGCTGCGAGTTCGTGCAGGACAACCACTCACGCTCCCAGCGCGGTGTACTGCGCGGCCTGCATTATCAAATCGAGCAGGCCCAAGGCAAATTGGTACGGGCCACCGCCGGGGAGGTGCTGGACATTGCCGTCGACATCCGTCGCAGCTCACCGACCTTTGGCAAATGGGTGGCTGTGCTGCTGTCGGCAGAGAACAAGCGCCAGCTGTGGATTCCGGCCGGCTATGCCCACGGCTTCGTGGTGCTCAGCGAATTCGCCGAGTTCCTGTACAAAACCACTGACTACTACGCGCCCGCCCACGAACGCTGCATTCGCTGGAACGACCCGACACTGGCCATCGACTGGCAGCTCGCCGAAGCGCCACAGCTGTCTGCAAAAGACCAGGCCGGCACGCTGCTTACGGATGCGGAACTGTTCCCATGAAGGTGCTGATTACCGGCCGCAACGGCCAGGTCGCGCAGGCGCTGCTCAGCAGTCTGACTGGGCTCGGTGAACTGACCTGTCTCGGCCGTGCCGAGCTGGACCTGGCGGACGGGCAGGCCATTCGCGAGCGCGTTCGTGCGTTGCGCCCGGACCTGATCATCAACGCCGCGGCGTACACCGCCGTCGACCAGGCCGAAACCGATGCCGACACCGCATTCGCCATCAACGCCGTCGCCCCCGGCGTGCTGGCCGAAGAAGCAAAGGCCCTGGGCGTGCCGTTGATTCACTACTCCACCGATTACGTGTTCGATGGCAGCAAGGCATCGCCTTACAAAGAAGACGATGAACCGCAGCCGCTTGGCGTTTACGGCCAGAGCAAACTGGCCGGCGAACAGGCGATTGCCGCAGCAGGTGGCGAATACCTGATATTGCGCACCAGCTGGGTGTACTCCCTGTATGGCCGTAACTTTCTGCTGACCATGCAGCGCCTGTTGCAAGAGCGAGAAGAGCTGCGCGTGGTCAGCGATCAGGTCGGCGCGCCGACCTGGGCCGGCACCATTGCCGACACCACGCGGGCGCTGATCCAGCAGTGGCAGCAAGGCACAGCGGGCCCCTGGGGTACGTACCACCTGACCGGGCTCGGCGAAACATCCTGGTTCGGCTTTGCCGAAGCCATCGGCGAGCAGCTCCGCAGCACGGGCAAACCGTGCGCCCGGCTGGTGCCGATTGCCAGTAGCGAATACCCGACACCGGCGCAACGCCCGCTTAATTCACGGCTGGATTGCGCGCGCTTGCAGGCGGCCTGGAATGTGCGTCTGCCAACCTGGCAGCGCGCGCTTGCCGACTGCCTGAACAATGCCGGCTAACTCGCCCTTGCGGCGCCCACGCTGGCGCAGCCTGCTGTTGCTGGCTGCGCTGCTGGCGCCCTTGCTGTGGCCGTTGCAACAACTCGCCGAACGTTATTACAGCAGCGAGTTGATCGAACAGAACCGCCAGACCCTCGACCTTTATGTCGCCAACCTGCTCGGCAGCTTGCGGCGCTATGAAGTGTTGCCACCGATTCTTGGCGATCTTCCGGCGCTGCGCGGTGTGCTTTCCCACCCGCAAAACCTGGACGCCCAGATACACGCCAACCAGCTACTGGAGGAAGTGCGCGGGCAAACCGGCGCCGACTCTATCTATTTGATGGACGCCGAAGGCACCACGCTGGCGGCGTCCAACTGGCGGCAAAGCGACAGCTTCGTCGGCCGCAACTTTGCGTTCCGTCCGTATTTCCGGGAAGCCGTAACCGGCCATCTCGGGCGCTTCTTCGGGCTGGGCACCACCTCCGGCAAGCGCGGCTATTACTTCGCCGCCGCGGTAAAAGAAGGCGAGCGCGTTATCGGCGCGTTGGTGGTGAAGGTTGATCTCGACACCACCGAAACCCTGTGGGGCAACACGCCGGAACAGCTCCTGGTCACCGACAGCAACGGCGTGGTCATCCTCACCTCCCGCGCTGAATGGCGCTTTCGCGCCAGCCGCGATCTGTCCGAGCAGGAGCGGCGCGAAATTGCCGCCAACAAGCCTTATCCAACCCTCGATCCGCAAGCGCTGAAACTCAACGGCAATGCCTGGATTATCCAGAGCCGCAGCCTTGAGGAAACCGGCTGGACCGTGAGCATTCTGGCGCCCGCCGAGCAAATTTCCCGGCCGGTGCAAACCGCCGTGGCCATCGGCGGCGCGACGCTACTGGTGCTGATTTTGCTGCTTGGGCTGATGATGCAGCGCCGTCGTCATTACCTGGAGAGAATCGCCCTCGACGCCCGCGCCCGTCGCGAGCTGGAGATTCGCGTGCTCGACCGCACGCGCGATCTGGAAACCTTGAACACGCGCCTGAAAAACGAAGTGCTGGAGCGCGAACACGCGCAACAGGAATTGCTCCGCGCCCAGGATGAACTGGTGCAAGCCGGCAAGCTGTCGGCACTGGGCACGATGTCGGCCAGCATCAGCCACGAACTCAACCAACCGCTGGCAGCCATTCGCAGCTATGCGGAAAACGCCACGGTGCTGCTGGATCATCAGCGCACTGAGGACGCACGCGGCAACCTCAAACTGATTGGCGAGCTGACGGGGCGCATGTCGTCGATCATCGCGCACTTGCGCGCCTTCGCCCGCCGCGACCGCCATGCACCGGAAAGCGTTGCCCTGCAACCGGCGCTGGACGACGCCCTGGCGTTGCTGGCCAAGCGCCGACGGGCCATGGATGTGGAGCTGATTCGCGACCTGCCGGACGCCACGCTCTGGGTGCAGGCGGGCGAAACCCGCTTGCGGCAGGTGCTCGGCAACGTGCTGGCCAACGCCCTCGATGCGCTGGTGGAAAAAGCCCCGCCCCGGCGCATCTGGCTCAGCGCGGTGGGCGACGAACAGGGCGTGCACCTGAGCATTCGCGACAACGGTCCCGGGTTCTCGGCCGATGCCCTCAAACGCGCCCGCGAGCCCTTCTTCACCACCAAGACCAGCGCCCAGGGCCTGGGTCTGGGCCTGGCGATTTGCGAAACGTTAATGCGCGCGCTGGATGGCGAACTGCACCTGGCCAACCACCCGCAAGGCGGCGCTGAACTCACCCTGCACCTGCGCGCTGCCGCGCCCGGCGTCACCCAACAACCCTCAGAGGATCCCAGTGTATGAGCGACAGCACCTTCGATAGCCATGCTCAGGTTCTGTTGATCGACGACGATCCGCATTTGCGCCAGGCCTTGAGCCAGACGCTGGACCTGGCCGGTTTGAAAGTGTGCAGCCTGGCCAGCGCCCAGGGGCTTGCCGGCACCATTTCGCGGGATTGGCCAGGCGTAGTGGTGAGCGACATTCGCATGCCGGGCGTCGACGGGCTTGAGCTGCTGGCGCAACTGCACGAGCAGGACAGCGACCTGCCCGTGCTGCTGATTACCGGCCACGGTGATGTGCCGCTGGCGGTGCAAGCCATGCGTGCCGGTGCCTACGACTTCCTGGAAAAACCCTTCGCCAGTGAAGACCTGCTCGACAGCGTTCGCCGGGCCCTGTCCGTGCGCCGTCTGGTGCTGGATAACCGCAGCCTGCGAATGGCATTGGCGGATCGCAGCGAACTGTCGGCGCGGCTTGTTGGCCAGTCGCCGAGCATTCAACGGTTGCGCGAGCAGATCGGCGCGCTGGCGGCCATTAATGCCGACGTGCTGATTCTGGGCGAAACCGGCACGGGCAAAGAAGTGGTGGCCCGGGCGCTGCACGATTTGTCCAACCGCCGTAACGGGCCGTTTGTCGCGATCAATGCCGGCGCGCTGGCCGAGTCGGTGGTGGAAAGCGAGTTGTTCGGCCACGAGCCTGGCGCCTTTACCGGCGCGCAGAAGCGGCGCATCGGCAAATTCGAGTTTGCCAATGGCGGTACGTTGTTTCTCGATGAAATTGAAAGCATGAGCCTGGAGGTGCAGGTCAAACTGCTGCGCCTGCTGCAGGAGCGCGTGGTCGAACGGCTCGGCGGCAATCAGCTGATACCGCTGGACATTCGCGTAATCGCCGCCAGCAAAGAAGACCTGCGCCAGAGCGCCGATCAGGGCCGTTTTCGCGCCGACCTTTACTACCGGCTGAATGTGGCGCCCCTGCGCATTCCGCCCCTGCGCGAGCGCGGCGAAGATGCGCTGTTGCTGTTTCAGCATTTCGCCGAAGCGGCCAGCGCACGTCACCATTTACCGGTTCGCGAATTGCAGCCCGGCCAACGCGCCACCCTGCTGTGTCACACCTGGCCGGGCAACGTGCGCGAACTGCAAAACGCCGCAGAGCGCTTCGCCTTGGGCCTGGAGTTATCGCTGGAAGGCGCGGCTCCCGAACTGCCAAAGGCTGCGAGCGGCGCGGGCCTGAGCGAGCAAGTGGAAGCCTTCGAGCGAGCCCTGATTGCCGCCGAACTGGCTCGCCCGCACAACTCGCTACGCAGCCTGGCCGAGGCGCTTGGGCTGCCGCGCAAAACCCTGCACGACAAGCTGCGCAAGCATGGGCTAAGCGCAAGTCAGGATGACGGCGAGTAAGCAAGCGCCGCTCCGTTTCCACCTACACGGCTCTGATCACCAAGCGCATCCGCTGGCCCAGCGGCCGCTCCAGCTCAATGAACGTTACAGGCTGATGGCCGCTTTAGACTCATTTGCAATCAACGTTCCGCGCGCTATTTCCTTCCCGAGCAGTGGCGCTTCGCCACCCTCTAAACCCCTCTAAATCGAGGCCTTGCGAATTCCTCATTCCCGTCTAGCGTCAGATGGGGCGGTGGAACGGTCGTGCTTATAGCTTTTTGGAAGCGCGACTCCAGACATTCCGTTGTCCGCTATTTCGCTAGTTTTCAGAAGGCATCTTGCCAACATGGAAAGTTAGCTAGCTATTGATTTGGGTCAGCCATCTACCTGCCGAACAGCGCGTAGATTTAGGCAACGCTTCTGAAAAAGGACCACAGCCATGTCAGATTCTTCCCACAAACTGCGACTAGGTGCGCTGGTTGCCCTAGTCGTCGGTTCGATGATTGGCGGGGGGATTTTCTCGCTGCCACAAAATATGGCCGCCAGCGCCGACGTCGGAGCCGTATTGATCGGCTGGGCAATTACCGCAGTCGGCATGCTTACCCTGGCATTCGTGTTTCAAACCCTCGCCAATCGCAAACCGGACCTGGACGGCGGCGTCTACGCCTACGCCAAAGCCGGCTTCGGCGACTACATGGGTTTCTCTTCCGCGTGGGGTTACTGGATCAGCGCCTGGCTCGGTAACGTGGGCTACTTCGTTCTGCTGTTCAGCACCCTCGGCTACTTTTTCCCCGTGTTCGGCGAGGGCAATACGCCCGCTGCCATCATCGGTGCCTCCGTGCTGCTTTGGGCGGTGCACTTTCTGGTGTTGCGCGGGGTGAAAGAGGCGGCGTTTATCAACCTGGTGACCACCGTCGCCAAGATCGTGCCGCTGCTGCTGTTCATCCTCATCGCCTTCTTTGCCTTCAAGCTGGACATCTTCACCGCGGATATCTGGGGCCTGAAAAACCCTGATTTAGGCAGCGTGATGGACCAGGTGCGTAACATGATGCTCGTCACCGTGTGGGTGTTCATCGGCATCGAAGGCGCCAGCATCTTCTCGGCCCGCGCCGAGAAACGTTCGGACGTCGGCAAGGCGACCATTATCGGTTTCATCAGCGTGCTGCTGATTCTGGTGCTGGTGAATGTGCTGTCGCTGGGCATCATGACTCAGCCGGAACTGGCCAAACTGCAGAACCCTTCCATGGCAGCCGTGCTTGAGCATGTGGTGGGCCACTGGGGCGCTGTGCTCATCAGCGTCGGCCTGATCATTTCCCTGCTCGGTGCCCTGCTGTCCTGGGTGCTGCTGTGTGCGGAAATTCTGTTCGCTGCGGCGAACGATCACACCATGCCGGTGTTCCTGCGCAAAGAGAACGTGAACAAGGCGCCGGTAAATGCGCTGTGGCTGACCAACGCCATGGTGCAGATTTTCCTGATCATCACCCTGTTCTCTGCCAGCACTTACCTGTCGCTGATCTACCTCGCCACGTCGATGATTCTGGTTCCGTACCTGTGGTCGGCAGCCTATGCATTGCTGCTGGCGGTACGCGGTGAAACCTATGAAGCAGCGGCCAAAGAGCGCAACAAAGACCTGGCGATTGCCGGCATCGCAGTGATCTACGCGGTGTGGCTGGTGTATGCCGGCGGTACCAAATACCTGCTGCTCTCAGCCCTGCTGTATGCACCCGGCGCAATTCTGTTCGCCAAGGCCAAGCGCGAACTCGGCCAACCCATATTTACCCAGATCGAAAAAGGCATCTTCGCTCTGGTGGTAATTGGCGCCCTGGTAGCGGGCTACGGCCTCTACGACGGCTTCCTGACCCTGTAATTACGCAATCGAGGAAAACTGCCATGTCTCAGCGAAAACTAGGCGTCCACTCCGAAGCGGGCAAACTGCATAAAGTGATGGTCTGCTCTCCCGGTCTGGCGCACCAACGCTTGACCCCTACCAATTGCGATGAGCTGCTGTTTGACGATGTGCTGTGGGTGAGCCAGGCCAAACGCGACCACTTCGACTTTGTCACCAAGATGCGCGAGCGCGGTGTTGAAGTGGTGGAAATGCACAACCTGCTCACTGAAACCGTTTCCATACCCGAAGCCCGCAACTGGATTCTGGATCGCAAAGTCACCGCCAATCACGTTGGCCTGGGCCTGGTTAACGAACTGCGCTCCTGGCTGGAAAGCCTCGAGCCGCGTGCGCTGGCTCAATACCTGATTGGCGGCGTTGCCGGCAGCGATCTGCCGGGCAGCTTTGGCGGCAAAGCCATTGAGATGTTCCGCGACTACCTGGGCAGCTCCAGCTTCATTCTTCCTCCGTTGCCCAACACTCAATTCACCCGGGACAACAGCTGCTGGATCTACGGCGGCGTCAGCCTGAACCCCATGTATTGGCCAGCACGTCGCCAGGAAACCCTGCTGGTAACGGCGATCTACAAATTCCACCCAGACTTCGTCAATGAAGACTTCAAGGTCTGGTACGGCGACCCGGACCAGGACCACGGCGCAGCCTCGCTGGAAGGCGGCGACGTGATGCCGATTGGCAACGGCGTGGTGCTGGTCGGCATGGGTGAGCGCACCACTCACCAGGCCGTTGCGCAGTTGGCGCAGTCGCTGTTTGCCAACAAAGCCGCCGAGCGCGTGATCGTTGCCGGCCTGCCGAAATCCCGGGCGGCCATGCACCTGGACACCGTGTTCAGCTTCTGCGACCGCGATCTGGTCACCGTTTTTGCCGAAGCGGTGGACGCCATCGTTCCATTCAGCATTCGCCCCGACGAGAGCCGCCCGGACGGGCTGGACGCGCGCCGCGAAGACAAGAACTTCATCGAAGTAGTGGGCGAAGCGCTGAACCTGAAACAGCTGCGCGTGGTTCCAACCGGCGGCAATTCGTTTGAAGCCGAACGCGAGCAGTGGGACGACGGCAACAACGTCGTGGCCCTCGAACCGGGTGTGGTGGTGGGTTACGACCGCAACACTTACACCAACACGCTGTTGCGCAAAGCGGGCGTCGAGGTGATCACCATCAGTGCCGGCGAACTGGGCCGAGGCCGCGGCGGTGGCCACTGCATGACCTGCCCGATCATTCGCGACCCTATCGATTACTGAGAACCTTTTTAGCCACTGGCGCCGCCTCTGAAGCGCGGCGCCATACCGATTCTTTTATGTAGGAGAGTAAGAAAATGGCGTTCAACATGCACAACCGCAGCCTGCTCAGCTTGATGCACCATAGCCAACGCGAGCTGCGCTTCCTCCTCGATCTGTCCCGCGACCTGAAACGCGCCAAATACACCGGCACCGAGCAACAGCACCTGAAGCGCAAAAACATCGCGCTGATTTTCGAGAAAACCTCCACCCGCACCCGCTGCGCCTTTGAAGTGGCCGCTTATGATCAGGGCGCCAACGTCACCTACATCGACCCGCAGTCTTCGCAAATCGGCCACAAAGAAAGCATGAAGGACACCGCCCGTGTGCTGGGCCGCATGTTCGACGCAATCGAATACCGTGGCTACGGCCAGGAAATTGTCGAAGAACTGGCTCAATACGCTGGCGTTCCGGTGTTCAACGGGCTGACCGCCGAATTCCACCCCACCCAGATGATTGCCGACGTGCTCACCATGCGTGAACACAGCGATAAACCCCTGCACGACATCAGCTACGCCTACCTGGGCGACGCCCGCAACAACATGGGCAACTCGTTGCTGCTGATCGGCGCCAAGCTGGGCATGGATGTCCGCATCGGCGCGCCGAAAGCCCTGTGGCCGACCGATGAACTGGTTAAACAGTGCCAAGGCTTCGCCGAAGAAAGCGGTGCCCGCATCACCCTGACCGAAGACCCGAAAGAAGCCGTCAAAGGCGTGGACTTCATCCACACCGACGTCTGGGTGTCGATGGGTGAGCCGATGGAAGCATGGGACCAGCGCATCGAACAGCTGCTGCCCTACCAGGTGAACACCGACCTGATGAAGGCCGCCGGCAATCCGCGCGTGAAGTTCATGCA
Organism: Pseudomonas viridiflava; assembly: GCF_900573885.1. GTDB lineage: Bacteria > Pseudomonadota > Gammaproteobacteria > Pseudomonadales > Pseudomonadaceae > Aquipseudomonas. Next base: position 93,433 of record NZ_UPSE01000601.1, on the reverse strand, counting down.
CTGCCTGCCCGCGTTCCACAACAGCGAAACCAAGGTCGGCAAAGACATCGCCAGCCGCTACCCGCACCTGGCCAATGGCGTTGAGGTTACCGAAGACGTGTTCGAGTCGCCGTACAACATCGCCTTCGAGCAGGCCGAGAACCGCATGCACACCATCAAAGCGATTCTGGTCGCGGCCATGGCCGACATCTGACCTCTTGCGGCGTGGCATCCATTGCCACGCCGCTCCTCTTCTTTATCTTTCAGGAGAACGCTCATGCGCATTGTTGTCGCTTTGGGTGGGAATGCCCTATTGCGTCGTGGCGAACCCATGACCGCTGGCAATCAACGTGAAAACGTCCGTATCGCCGTTGAGCAAATTGCCAAGGTTCACGCAGGAAACCAGCTCGTCATAGCCCATGGTAACGGGCCGCAGGTCGGGCTGCTGGCGCTGCAAGCGGCGGCGTACACCTCGGTGAATCCGTATCCGCTGGATGTGCTCGGCGCGGAAACCGAAGGCATGATCGGCTACATGATCGAACAGGAGCTGGGCAATCTGCTGCCGTTCGAAGTGCCCTTCGCAACGCTGCTCACCCAAGTGGAAGTGGATGCCAACGACCCCGCTTTCAACAACCCGACCAAGCCCATCGGCCCGGTGTATTCGAAGGAAGATGCCGAGCGCCTCGCCGCTGAAAAAGGCTGGAGCATTGCACCGGACGGCGACAAATTCCGCCGCGTGGTGGCCAGCCCACGGCCGAAGCAGATCTTCGAGATCCGCCCGGTCAAATGGTTGCTGGATCACGGCACCATCGTCATCTGCGCAGGCGGTGGCGGTATTCCAACCCTCTACAACACTGACGGAAAACTTGAAGGTGTGGAGGCGGTGATCGACAAAGACCTGTGCTCTGCCCTGCTGGCTGAGCAACTCACCGCAGACCTGCTGGTGATCGCCACCGACGTCAACGCTACCTATATCGACTGGGGAAAACCGACTCAGAAGGCCATCGCGCAAGCGCATCCGGACGAACTCGAGCGTCTGGGCTTCGCCGCCGGCTCCATGGGCCCGAAAGTGCAGGCTGCCTGTGAATTTGCCCGTAACACCGGCAAGGTCGCGGTGATCGGTTCACTGGCCGACATCGAAGCCATCGTTCAAGGCAAAGCCGGCACCCGGGTTTCCACCGCCAGCACGGAAATCAGCTACCGCTGAAGCAACGCCACAGGTGGGTGGGTCTGCGCGCGGACCGATCCACCCTTCCCCGATTTAAGCCCCTCCTTACAGCCAGACGAGCAGCCTTGACGGCCAACAACCTTGCCGTCAACAGTGACTCATTAGTCACAGCTCGCGTCAGCATAGTCTCTCGATCAAGCGTGCCCACTAAACGGGGCCGTCATCATCATTTCAATTGATCGACTATCGGCGAGCCTTTCCAGCCTAGCCGGCTTGCCCTGGTATTTTTTAAGGAGTTTGCGCTAGATGTCTCGACTACCAGTCATCGTTGGGTTTGGTGGGTATAACGCCGCAGGCCGTAGCTCCTTCCACCATGGTTTCCGTCGAACCGTGCTTGAGTCGATGGACGCCGCCGCACGGCTTGAAACCCTGGTCGGTCTGGCCGTGATGATGAAGCTGGTCAGTTATGTAGACGGCACCTATAAAGACGCCACCGGCAATACGCTGGCCGCCGCCGACGTTGAAGAGCGTTTCGGCCCGCAGATTCTGCAGTCCACGCTGGTGCGCCGCATCGAGAAGCAGCACCTCGACCCGGACGCGGTGCACTGGCAGAAAAGCCTTGAAGTCGACACCAGCCCCACCCAGCCCCTGACCTTTATTACCCAGCGCAAACAACTGCCCGAACCACTGCCCGCCAACTGGGCGGTGGAAACCCTGGAAGGCAATCAGGTGCAGGTGACGTTGCACGGCAGCTGCGAATTCAAGGTCGACAGCTACCGCGCCCTCAGCGTGAAATCCGCCGGGCAATTGCCGACCGGCTTCGAGCCGAGCGAGCTGTACAACTCCCGCTTTCACCCACGCGGTTTGCAGATGTCGGTGGTGGCCGCCACGGACGCCCTCCGCTCCACCGGCCTGGACTGGCAGACCATTGTCAGCCACGTGCAGCCTGACGAAGTGGCGGTGTTCTCCGGCAGCATCATGAGCCAGCTCGATGACACCGGTTTCGGCGGCCTGATGCAATCGCGCCTCAAAGGGCAGCGTGTATCGGCCAAGCAGCTTCCGCTGGGCTTCAACAGCATGCCCACCGACTTTATCAACGCCTACGTGCTGGGCAGCGTCGGCACCACCGGCAGCGTGACCGGTGCCTGCGCCACGTTCCTCTACAACCTGCAAAAAGCCATCGACGTCATTGCCGCGGGCCAGGTGCGCGTGGCCATTGTCGGCAACAGCGAGGCGCCGATCCTTTCGGAATGCATCGAGGGTTACAGCGCCATGGGCGCTCTGGCGACCGAGGAAGGCTTGCGCCTGATTGAAGGGCGCGACGACGTCGACTTCCGCCGCGCCAGCCGTCCGTTTGGCGAGAACTGCGGCTTCACGCTGGCGGAGTCCGCGCAATACATCGTGCTGATGGACGACGCCCTGGCCCTGGAGCTTGGCGCCGATATTCACGGTGCGGTCGCCGATGTATTCATCAATGCCGACGGCTTCAAGAAATCCATTTCTGCGCCTGGCCCGGGCAACTACCTGACCGTTGCCAAAGCCGTTGCCAGCGCGGTGCAAATCGTCGGCCTGGAAGGCGTTCAACAACGCAGTTTCATCCATGCTCACGGCTCCAGCACGCCGGCGAACCGTCTCACTGAATCGGAGCTGCTTGATCGCGTCGCGGCGGCCTTTGAAATCCCGAGCTGGCCGGTCACCGCCGTCAAAGCGTTCGTCGGCCATTCGCTCGCCACCGCCAGTGGCGATCAACTGATTTCGGCGCTGGGCACCTTCAAGTACGGCATCATTCCCGGCATCAAAACCATCGACGCCGTTGCCCCGGACGTGCACCAGCAGCACCTGGCAATCGCCACCCAGGACCGTAACGTGGGCGCCGGGCAACTGGATGTGTGCTTTATCAACTCGAAAGGGTTTGGCGGCAACAATGCCAGCGGCGTGATCCTCGCGCCCCACGTTGCCGAACGCATGCTGAAAAAACGCCATGGCGAACAAGCCTTCGCCGACTACGTTGCCCGTCGCGAGCAGACCCGCGCCAACGCCAAGGCCTACGACCAGCGCGCCCTGCATGGCCAGCTCGACATCATCTACAACTTCGGCCAGGACATGATCGAAGACCAGGCCATCGAAATCAGCACCGAGCAGATGCGCATTCCAGGCTTCAGCCAGCCGCTGGTGTTCAAGAAAGATGAGCGTTTCAAGGACATGTTGTAAGCAACATGTCCGTAGGTTGGGTTAAGCGCAGCGAAGCCCAACAGGCCGGCCAAAGGCCGGCGCTTATCGGTCCCGCTGTCAGGTGATAGGTACTAGCGGTTATCTACACACGGAGCCCTTTGGGCTCCTTGTTGGGCTTCGCTGCGCTCACCGAACGCGGACCGACCCAACCTACGATCCACAGCGAATTCAGCTCAACCCTTTGGCCAACCGCAACAGATCGCCGCGCCATGGGGCGCCTGCCGGCAGGGCCAGAAAGAACGGATTGAGGAACGACTCACGGGCTTCGTAGGTGAGCACCTCGCCGCCAATATCCAGCACTTCGCCACCGGCACCTTCGAGCACGCCTTGCGCAGCGGCGGTGTCCCATTGAGAGGTGGGCGCCAGTCGCGGATAGCAGTCGGCCGCGCCTTCGGCGAGCAGGCAGAATTTCAATGAGCTGCCCACGCTCACCAGTTGCAGATCGCCGACCAATACGCTCAGCCCGGCCAGTAATTGCTCCTGCTCGGGACTGGAATGACGTCGGCTGGCAACCACCGTGAACGCCTGCTCCGGGGCAGTTCGAACGCTGACGGCCTGCGGCTGGCCGTGGGCATCGCAGCGCCAGGCACCGAGGCCGGCACCGCCGTAGAAGTAACGGCCGGTGGTGGGCATGCCGACCACGCCAAACAGCACCTTGCCGTTTTCCACCAGGGCGACGTTAACGGTGAATTCGTCGCTGCCGCTGATAAATTCCTTGGTGCCGTCCAACGGATCGACCACCCACCAGCGCGTCCACTGGGCGCGCTCGCTGAGGGGAATGTCGGCAGCTTCTTCGGACAGCACCGGAATAGTCGAATCCAGCGCCGTCAGGCCCGCGACCAGAATGTGGTGGGCGGCCAGATCGGCAGCGGTCACGGGCGAGTCATCGGCCTTGGCGGTTACCGCCACGCCACTGCGCCAATACGGAAGAATGGCCGCGCCCGCTTCACGGGCCAGGGCGACCACCTGCTCCATCAACGGCAGCAGACTCACGAACGCACCGCCGGCGTGAATTCGCCGCGCTGTGTCAGCACGTCACGCGCCAGATAGAGGGCGGCCAGCGCGCGGCCTTCGCTGAATTGCGGATGTTGAGCCAGGCTCGACAGCTCGTGCAGGCTGAAGCGCTCAACGCCCATGGGCTCCGGCTCATCGCCCGGCAGCGTTTCGGGATACAGGTCGCGCGCCAGCACCACTTGAATGACCTGACTCATATAACCCGGCGACAGGGAAAGCTCGGTCAGCCGTTCCAGTTTGCGGGCGCCAAAGCCGGCTTCTTCCTTGAGTTCACGGTTGGCGGCGTCCAGCACGTCTTCGCCCGGTTCGATCAGCCCTTTAGGGCATGAGATCTGGTAATCGTCGGTGCCGGCGCAGAACTCTTCGACCAGCAATACATGCTCGTCGTCGGCCATCGCCACGATCATTACCGCGCCGTAGCCTGCGCCCTTGCCCACCAGCCGTTCGTAGGTGCGTTCCACGCCATTGCTGAAACGCAGCTGCAGTTCCTCGACGCGGAACAGGCGGCTACTGGCCACTATTTCGCGGTTGAGGACGGTGGGTTTCTGACGCATGGGACGGCTCCTTGGCATGACCTGGCGGGTTATCATAACGCGGCTTTTCGGATTGTCGCCGCGCCGGATTACGCTTGCTGACTAGATCACGCCTCTTTTCCTTACAGCGTGTGTGAAAAACGCCACTTCCCCTGCAGAGCTATCGTTATGTCCCACCTGCCATGGTCTTCCATCGACACCGTTCTGCTCGACATGGACGGCACGTTGCTGGATCTGCACTTCGACAACCACTTCTGGCTGGAGCACTTGCCCCAGCGCTACGCCGACGTGCACGGCCTCAGCCGCGAGCAGGCCAACGCCCATATGCTGCCGCTGTTTCGCGATCACGCCGGCCAGCTGAACTGGTACTGCACCGACTTCTGGACCGCTCAGCTCAACTTGCCGATTCGCGAGCTGAAACGGGAAGTGGCCCACCTGATTTCTCTGCGCCCCGACGCCGACAAGTTTCTGGTCGCCCTGCGCCAGGCCGGCAAGCGTGTGGTGCTGATCACTAATGCGCACCGCGACTCGCTGTCGCTGAAAATGGAGCGCATTGAACTGGCGCCCTACTTCGACCGCCTGATCAGCTCCCACGATTACGGCTTCCCAAAGGAAGACCAACGTTTCTGGGCCGCCCTGCAAAACGACTTTGCCTTCGAGCCCGAGCGCAGCCTGTTTATCGACGACAGCCTGCCGATTCTGCGCAGCGCTCGGGAATACGGTGTCGCGCACCTGCTGGCCGTGCGCGAGCCGGACAGCCGTAAAGGGCCGAAAGACACCGAAGAGTTCAGCGCAGTGGAAGACTACCGCCTGCTCATCGACGGTCTGCTTTAAGCCACCGGGCGTTTCGCGCCGACCCGCCCGCCAGTAGAGGTTCCGATGGACATCAAGCAGCTGAAATTTCTCATCGCCCTCGATGAAACCCGGCACTTCGGCCAGGCGGCGGCGCGCTGCCACGTCACCCAGCCGACGCTGTCGATGCGTCTACGTAGCCTGGAAGAGGAATTGCAGCTGCCACTGGTGGTACGTGGTCAGCGCTTCGAAGGTTTTACCGAATCGGGCGAGCGGGTGCTGGCCTGGGCGCGCACCGTGCTGGCGGCATTTGACGGTTTGAATGCCGAGGCGGCGGCCTGCCGCGGCAGCTTGATCGGCACCTTGCGCATGGGCGTGGTGCCGCTCTCGAGCTACGACCCGGTGCCTTTGTTACAGCGCTTGCACAAACAACACCCCAGCCTGCGCTTTCAGCTCTCGGCCTTGAGTTCGGAGCAGATTCTCGAGCAACTGGCGAGCAATCAGCTGGACCTTGGCGTGTCTTATCTCGACCGCCTGAACGCCGAACATTTCGACAGCCTTAACCTGATGCAGACGCGCATGGGCCTGCTGTACGACCAGCGTTTCTTCCGTTTCGAAACGGCGGAGCTGACGTGGGAGGCATTGATCGATCTGCCGCTGGGCTTGCTGTCCAGCGGCATGCACTTTCGCCAGTCGATCAACCACAACTTCCGCAGCCGGGGCCTCACGCCCGCGCCGTTGCTGGAAACCGACGTGGTGCATCAACTGGTGCAAGCCGTTCACGGTGGCCTGTGCTGCGCGATCATGCCGCTCTATGGCGGCGTCGATATGCTGACCAAGCACCTGCGCATTCAGCCCATTGAAAACGCGCAGACCTTGGCGCCGCTGGGTCTGATCATGCGCAAAAGCGCACCGCGCTCGGCCTTGGCCGAAGCCTGCTTTCAGGAAGCCGGGGCGATGTTGCTGGAATCGTAGCCAACACGCCGCTCTACAAAAGCCGCGACCCCAGCACTCATCGACGCCATCTATCACCGCATCAGAACTAGCGATTAGACGCCAGCCGACGGGCGGCCTAGGCTGTTCAAATAACGATCAACCGAACCTCGTGCAACTCGGTGACGACAATGAACAGCAAACGCCAGCCTCTTGCGTCGGCTTCTGCCTGCGGTCTCCAATCCCCTTCTGAGCAAGCCAGCCACGGCTACAGCTTTTACGAGCTGGAGCACGGCACTGCTGCGTCTGTGGAACTGGCCGAGGAAGTGGCGCTGGCCATTTCGTTCAACGGTATCAGCCAGGCGGTGATGCTGGTGTCGCCCACCGATCTCGAAGACTTCGTTGTAGGGTTTAGCCTCGCGAACGGTATCGTTGAGTCGATTGACGAGATTTATGACGTGGCGCTCAGCGGCAGCGGTTCCGCCCGCCAGGCGGAGGTGCAAATCAGCAGCCGCGCGTTCTGGGAACTCAAGCAGCAACGCCGGCAGCTCACCGGCACCAGCGGCTGCGGCCTCTGCGGCGTTGAGGCGGTTGAGCAAGCGCTGCCATCACTCACGCCTTTACGTCCTGCGCCCCTGCCGCCAGCCGCCTGGCTGACCGACCTGCGCCAGCGAATCAATGTGTTCCAGCCGCTGGGCCAGCATTGTGGCGCGGTACATGCCGCCGTGTTTATGAACGGGCAAGGCGAACTGCTGCTGGGCCGCGAAGACATCGGCCGGCACAACGCGCTGGACAAGCTTATCGGCGCCCTCGTGCGCCAACAGATTCCCACCACCGGCGGCCTGGCCCTGGTGACCAGCCGCTGCAGCCTGGAGCTTATCCAGAAAGTGCTGCGCGCCGGCATTACCACGCTCGTCAGCCTTTCGGCGCCCACCGGCCTGGCCGTGCAATGGGCGCGTCGGCATCACCTCAATTTGATCCACCTGCCGCACAAGAATGCGCCGCGGGTGTACAGCCCGGAGTTCGTGCAATGACCCATCAAGTCGACACCCACCCCACCCAGCGCTACAAGCCCTACAAAGGCGCGGCCGGCGGTTGGGGCGCGCTGAAAAGCGTGGCGCACTTCTGGCTGGACAGCGACAACGCGCTGAAAAACATCCGCACGCTGCTGAAAACCAACCAGCACGGCGGCTTCGACTGCCCCGGCTGCGCCTGGGGCGAGTCGGCGGAAAGCGGCATGGTGAAATTCTGCGAGAACGGCGCCAAGGCGGTGAACTGGGAAGCCACCAAGCGCCGCGTGGACGCCGCCTTCTTCGCCAAGCACAGCGTCACCACCCTGCGTGAGCAAAGCGATTACTGGCTCGAATACCAGGGCCGCCTGACCGAGCCGATGGTGTACGACCCGGCCAGCGATCACTACAAGCCCATCGCCTGGGACGCCGCGTTCGAGCTGATCGCCCAGCACCTCAACGCCCTTGCCAGCCCCAACCAGGCCGAGTTCTACACCTCGGGTCGCGCCAGCAACGAGGCGGCATTTCTCTATCAGCTGTTCGTTCGTGCTTACGGCACCAACAATTTTCCCGACTGCTCGAACATGTGCCACGAAGCCAGCGGCGTGGCGCTGGGGCAAAGCGTCGGCGTCGGCAAGGGCACGGTGACCTTTGACGACTTCGAGCATGCCGATGCCATTTTCGTCATCGGGCAAAACCCCGGCACCAACCACCCGCGCATGCTTGAACCGCTGCGCGAAGCAGTAAAACGCGGTGCCCAGGTGGTGTGTTTGAACCCGTTGAAAGAGCGCGGACTGGAGCGCTTCCAGAACCCGCAACACGCTCTGGAGATGCTCAGCAACGGCGATCGCCCGACCAACACGGCGTTCTATCGCCCCGCATTGGGCGGCGACATGGCGGCGCTGCGCGGCATGGCGAAATTCCTCCTAAAGTGGGAACGTGAGGCGCAAGCCAAAGGCACCTCCACGGTGTTTGATCAGGCGTTTATCGCCCAGCACACCACCCAGGTTGAAGCGTATTTCGAGGTGGTCGAGGCCACCAGCTGGGAGCACATCGTTGCCCAGTCCGGCTTGAGCAAAGCCGACATCGAGGCCATGGCGCACACCTATCGCCAGGCCGACCGCGTGATCATGTGCTGGGCCATGGGCATCACCCAGCACCGCCATTCGGTGCCGACCATTCAGGAAATCGCCAACCTGATGCTGCTGCGCGGCAACGTCGGCAAACCGGGCGCCGGCTTGTGTCCGGTGCGCGGCCACAGCAACGTGCAGGGCGACCGCACCATGGGCATCAATGATCGCCCGCCGGCGTTTTTCCTCGACGCCCTGGAGCGCCGCTTCGACTTCAAGGTGCCGCGTGAATTCGGCCACAACACCGTGGAAGCCATTCACGCCATGCTCGACGGCGACGCCAAGGTGTTTATCGGCCTGGGCGGCAACTTCGCTCAAGCCACGCCCGACACGCCGCGCGCTCACCAGGCGCTGCAGAACTGCGACCTCACGGTGCAGATCAGCACCAAGCTCAACCGCAGCCACCTGACCATCGGCAAGCAGGCATTGATTCTGCCCTGCCTGGGTCGCACCGACATCGACCAGCAAGCCGGCGGCCCGCAAGCCGTCACCGTGGAAGACTCCTTCAGCATGGTGCACGCCTCCAACGGCCAGTTGCAGCCGCTGAGCAAACAGATGCGCTCGGAGCCGGCCATCGTCGCCGGCATTGCTGCCGCCACGCTGGGCAACAAACCGGTGAACTGGAACTGGCTGATTGAAGACTACGACCGCATCCGCGAGTTGATCGCCGACGTCGTGCCGGGCTTCCAAAGCTTCAATCAGCGCGCGCGCGACCCAGGCGGTTTCTACCTGGGCAACGCTGCCGGCCAACGGCGCTGGAACACGGCCTCTGGCCTGGCAACGTTCAAGGCCAATTTGCTGCCGGAAGACCTGATCCACGAAGGCATCCGCGCCCGTGGCGAAGTGCCGGACCTGATCCTGCAAACCCTGCGTTCACACGACCAGTACAACACCACCATTTACGGCCTCGATGACCGCTATCGCGGCGTAAAAGGTCAGCGCGATGTGGTGTTCGCCAACGAGGCGGACATCATTCGGCTGGGCTACAAACCGGGGCAGAAAGTGGATGTGTTGTCGCTGTGGGGCGATGGCCGCGAGCGGCGCATCAGCGGTTTTACCTTGCTGGCTTTCGATATTCCGGCCGGCCAGGCGGCCGCTTATTACCCCGAGACCAATCCGCTGGTGCCGCTGGAAAGCGTTGGCGAGGGCAGCTTTACGCCGACCTCGAAATTCGTCGCCATTCGCCTGGAACCGGCGCGCGATAACGGGCGGATTGTTTAACCGCAGCTATTGCGCTTTGGCGCTGGTAATCCACGGTTCGAAGCGCTTGCCAAACGTGACTTCCACGCTGACGTTGGCGCGGTCTTCGGCAGTGCGATTGTAAGGCTGCCAGTCGCTAAATACGCTTCGCCAGCGACTTGGCACGCTGAGCTCGGCCAAGTCGAAATACAGCGTGTAGTCGTCGACTGTTGGCGCGCTGGCGCTCCAGCGCACGCCGGGCCGCAAACTGGCGCGCGCCAGGCTGTAGCGGCGGCGGTCGGGATAACGCTCGCGCAGGCTGGCGGCATCAAACCCGGCGTCCACCACATAGAGCCTGGTGTTGTAGGCCTTGAAACGGCTTAGTCCGTACTCGGCGGTGTCCAGCTTCTCTTTCGCCGCTGCGCTGTCCGGGGCCGCCGCAAACTCGCTTTGCGCTTGTTTCAACTCAGCCTCGGCCGTGGCGAGTTCACGTTCGTACTGCGCACCGTTGAGCTCCAGCACCACCAGCCCTTCGCGTTCCTGCCGCTCGCGGTTATAGGGAATGCCGTTCTCGCCTACCTCGAACCCCAGCCCACGCAGTCTGTCCGCCGTGACCCAGCCGTCGGCCAGGCGGGCTTCCAACTCCAGCACCTTGCCCGCGGCGTCGCTGTCCATCACGCTGTTGTAAGCCTCGGTCAACTCGCGCTCGGACAACCGCAGCACGCTGTCCGGCTCGCCACTGCGGTTGTAATACACGCCGCCGAGGGCCACGGCATTGCTCACCAGAATCAGCCCGGTGCCTAGCCAGAAGGTTCGTTTCAACGGGCTCATTGCGCGCCTCCCTGCGCTTTCGCGCCGTACAGCCGCAGCCGCTGCAACAGCACCAGCAGCAATACGGCGATCACGCCGATGGCGAGGAAGAACAAGTATTTGGGCAAGGTTTCCCACCACCAATCAAACAGCTTGGTGTACAGAAACAGCACGCCGAATACCACGCTGGTGGTGCTCACCTCACGCCAACCGGCGCGAATGCCGAGCCACACGCCACACCCTGCGAGCACAAAGCCCAGGTATTGATACAACGACTCCACCGTCCGGGCATCCAGCGGCAAATAACTGCCCTCGCCCCAGAACGACAGCACCAGCACCGGCAGGAACACGAACAGCAGCGCAAACACTCGGTACAGCGCGGCGAAGCCGTGGAAACGCGCGTGATTGATCACCAGTGGCAAGCAAAACAGCACCACGGCCGACGGAAAGAAGTTTTCCGGACGCCGCCCCACCGATAACCAATAGCCGCCACCAAACGCCCCAACGCGCGCGGCGATATAGCCGCCCACACAGATAAGCCCCGCCGCCAGCAACAAGCGCAGGTTGCATTGGTAGGCCAGAAGGAACGCGAGCATGGCCCAAGGGATCAGGGCTTTGTCCGACGGTGTGATATTGAAAATCTGCCCCGCCAGCGACAGGTTCAGCACAAACGCAACGAAACTGATCAGCGCCGCCAGCTTGGTGTAATAGCCGCTGCGGTCGTGGCCATGCAGCCAGATGGTGAGGGCAAAGGTGCCGAGCGTGGTGCCCAGTAGCATCGCCACTTGCTGGGCTTCGCCCAGCAACCCCCAGTACTGGTGGAAGAGGAAAAACAGACTGGCCGCCAGCGCCAACGCACCAAACAGCGACGCCGCGCGCATGCCCAGCGACAGCTGACGCGAGCGCTCGTCGGCGTCGATATTCAAGGTGGCGGAGAAGTGAGTGAGCAACTGCCGATGATGGTCATCGATACGCTGGCGCTGCTCGCCTTCAAGGCTCAGCACCTCTTCGGCTTGCAGTTGCTTGAGTTCCTGGCGAAACGCCTCGATCTGAGCGAGTCGTTGCTGTGCCTGCTCGGCGTTCATGCCTGCTCCTTGGCGAGGGAAAGTGCAGGCGATTCTGGCAGAAAGGCATTGTGGCGAACACAGCCCCGGCAGTGACGGTGTCTGCAGAAACCGAGGCTGAAGCCTGTGCCACAAGAGCACTAAGACTCAGCCGAAAATACAAAAGTTTCCGAGTGAAAACATATATTTACGAAACGTGATAAACCCCCTACCGCACGTCGTTTGCCGCTTGTTTGTGTACCCAAGCGCATACACGATCGGCGCGTCTTTCCTACATAGGCTCGTTCCTGCATGAAGTACTCGCGCATGTTCCTGTTGTCCCTTGGCTTGCTTGGCAGCCAGGCGTTTGCCGCCGAAGGCAATACCGAAGCCGGTATTGGCGGCGCATTGGGCGGTGTGTTGGGGTCGGTGGTGGGCGAACAGGTGGGCGGTTCCACCGGTGCCGCAATCGGTGCCGGCGTTGGTGGTGCTGCTGGCGGCGCCGTGGGCGCACGCAAAGGCAACAAGACCGAAGCGGCCATCGGCGGTGGCCTGGGCGCTGCCGGCGGTAACGTGATCGGCAACAAAATTGGCGGCAGCACCGGCGGCATCGTGGGTGCGGGCCTGGGCGGCGCGGCCGGTGGCGCGCTGGGTAACAACTACGGCAGCGCCAGCCGCGCCGACGATGAACGTGAAAGCCACGGCAAACGTCGTAATTATCGGCACGACAATGGCCATCATTACGGCCATAAAAAACACAAACATCGTCGCCACGACTGAACAAAAAAACCGCCCGGATGGGCGGTTTTTTTTTGAGGATTGCGGGGGCCTATCGCGGCTAAAGCCGCTCCCACAGCGTTCGCAAACCTGTAGGAGCGGCTGGGCGGCACTCCGATTAGCCGCGATTCCTGCAAACGCCGAACTTAACTCCTACGAAGCCACCACCAACTCTCCCATCGCCTTGCGCAAGCCATCCGGAATGCTCACCGGCCGGTTGGTTTCGCGATCGACAAACACATGTACAAAGCGCCCCGCCGCGCAGGCTTCCTGTTCGCCGGCCTTGAACACCGCCAGCTCGTATTGCACCGAACTGTTGCCGAGTTTCCCCACTCGCAAACCAATGTCGATGCGCTCGGGAAAGGCGATGGAGGCGAAGTAGTCGCAGGAGGAGCTGACCACAAAGCCCACCACCGGCCCGCCGTGAATATCCAGGCCGCCGACTTCGATCAGGTAGGTGTTAACCGCGCTGTCGAAGAAGCTGTAGTAGGTCACGTTGTTCACGTGGCCATACACATCGTTGTCGTGCCAGCGCGTGGTGATCGGCTGGAAGTGGGCGTAGTCGCTGCGCAGGTGTTGGCGGTCGGTCATGGGCGTGCTCGCATCAAGTGAATCAGTAGGCGGCCTGGTAAATCGCCAGGGCATCGGCTTCGGTAATTTCCCGTGGGTTATTCACCAGCAGGCGCTGTTGCAGCATGGCGTCACTGGCCAGTTGCGCGAGCATTTCCTCGGGCACGCCGGCATCGCGCAGGCGACTTGGCAGGCCGTGGCGTTCGTTCAGGGCCGACAGTTCGGTGATGAACTGTTCGGTCAGACTCACGGCATCGCCCGCTTGCAGCTTGTCGCCCAACAGCAGCGGCGCCAGTTCGGCGTACAGCGCGCTGGCCGCCGAGGCGTTGAAGCGCAGCACATGCGGCAGCACCAGCGCGTTGCTCAGGCCATGGGGAATATGGAAGTGCCCGCCGAGCGGATAGGCCAGCGCATGCACGGCCGCGACCGGGGCGTTGGCGAACGCCTGCCCGGCCAGCAGCGCGCCGAGCAACATGGCCTGGCGGGCGCTGCGGTTCTGGCCGTTGTGCACCGCTTCGTGCAGGTTGGCGGCGAGCAGGCGCAAGGCTTCACGCGCCAGCAGATCGGAGAGCGGGTTTTTCTTCAGCGCGCTGGTGTACGACTCAATGGCATGCACCATGGCGTCGATGCCGGTGGCGGCGGTGACCGCAGGCGGCAGGCCAAGGGTGAGGTCGGCGTCCAGCAGCGCCAGGTCGGGCAGCAGCAGCGGCGAGACGACGCCCATCTTGGTAGTTTCGCCCGTGGTGATAATGGCGATCTGCGTCACTTCGGAGCCGGTGCCGGCGGTGGTCGGCACCTGAATCAGCGGCAAGCGCTGACCGCGTGCGTTGCCCACGCCGTAGATGTCTTTCAGCGTTTGCTTGCACGCCGGGTGAGCCAGCAGCGCCACCAGCTTGGCCACGTCCATGGAGCTGCCGCCGCCAAAGCCGACGATCAGTTCTGCGCCCAGCTCGCGAGCTTGCTGCACGGCTTGCAGCACGATGGCTTCGGGCGGGTCGGCAACCACCTGGTCAAACACCGCCACGCTCAGGCCCTCGTCAGCAAAGCCCGGCAGCACGTCGTTGAGCAAGCCGAACCTGGTAATGCCCGGGTCGGTTACCACCAGCACCGACTGGGCGCCGCGCTCGCGGCACAAGGCGGCCAGGCGGCGTGCCGAGCCAGATTCGCAGCTGATCTGCGCGGTGGTGGCAAAGCTGAAAGGATGCATGGCGTTCTCCTCAAAGTAATGGCGCGCTCAGGGTTGAGCGGACGCTGTCGATGCGTTGCCGCCAGGCTGTGCGGAGGGCTGGCGGGCAAAGAAATTCCAGATCGCCTCGGGGGCGTTGAAGCCCTCGGTGTTGCGGCCTAACAGGCGCGGCGCGCGGTAAATGGGCTGCGGCACCAAATGGCCGCCGTCGGCCAGCGCATAGAGCGCCACTTCGTGTTTACCCGCTGCCTGCCATTGTTGCAAACGCACCGAAGCGCTCGGGTGCTGCTCCTGAGTGGCCTTTGCCGGGTAACCGTTCAAGCCGGCGAAGTAGGCGGCGGTGTCGCCGGAAGATCGCACGGTGCCGCGATTACCCAGACCAAACAGCGTGACCTTGCCGCCGTTGAACGGGTTGATCGGGTCGTCGGTGCCGTTGATGACCAACACCGAGGCCGGTTTCCCGCTGGTTTCACACGCCAGGTTATCGCCGGTGGGCAAGCTTGCCGCCACCGCCGCCACGCCCGCGAGCAGATCGGGTTGTTCCAGGGCAAAGCGGAAACCCAGGTGTCCGCCGCTGGAGTAGCCGGTAAGGAACGCCCGCGAGCGGTCGATCCCGTGCTGCTGGGCGAAGCGTTGAATCAGCGCGGCGATAAAGCCTTTGTCGTCGATGTTCTGTTTGCGCGCGGCGTAGTCGGCGACCAGGCGGCAGTCGTTCCAGTTTTTCTCGAATCCTTGCGGATAGACCACCACGAAACCGTGGGCATCGGCGAGGCGTTCAAATTCGTAGCCGGTGTACACGCGCATGTCGTCGCTGGTCTGCAGCGAACCGTGGAGCACGAACAGCAGCGGTGCGTTGGCTTTGAGGTTTTTGGGGACGTAGTAGCTGAACTGGCGGTCCAGCGCGCCGACCTGGATGTGGTCGCGTTGCAGGCTGGAGCTCAAGGTCGGCGGATTGGGCCGGGGGGCGTAGGCGAAGTAGGCGTATAGGCAGGCCAGCAGGCCTAGCAGCACGATTAGTACACGGAAGAGCTTTTTCAATCGGCACCCGTTTTTTTTGTTGTTATGGATGATCGACTGAAGATTCTGGATCCCGAATCGTCGGACCGCCGCCTGCGCGGGGATGACGGTGGTGTTGGTTATTTCACCGTCGTCTCCGCGAAGACGAAGAATCCAGAATCTTGAGCCGTACGCTTAAAACGCGAAATGCGCCTCCGGCAACGCCATCAGGCAATCCGCGCCGCCCAGTACCATTTCGCGGTGGCTGCTCACGCGCGGCAATACGCGGCGCATGTAGAAGCGTGCGCTGTGCAGTTTGGCTTGGTAGAACTCGGCCTCACCGGCACCGGCGTCCAGTGCATCTTGCGCGCGGGCGGCGGCTTGCAGCCACAGGCCGGCCAGCAGCAGGTACGAGCTGTATTGCAGAAAATCGACCGAGCAGGCGCCGATCTCTTGCGGGTCGCGGTTGCTGGCGGCCAGTACTTGCGCGGTCAGGTCGCGCCATTCATGCAGACGCTCTTGCAGCGGTTGCACCAGATCGGCGAGCTGGCTGCGGCTGGCTTGCGCGTCGCACAGGGCGGCGAATTCGTCTTGCAGGGCGTTCAGTTCCGCACCGCCGTCGCCCATCAGTTTGCGGCGAATAAAGTCCAGCGCCTGAATGCCGTTGGTGCCTTCGTAGATCTGCGTGATGCGGCTGTCGCGCATCAGCTGCTCCATGCCCCATTCACGGATGTAGCCGTGGCCGCCGTAAATCTGCACGCCGAGGCTGGCCACTTCCTGGCCCATGTCGGTGAAGAACGATTTGACGATGGGAATCAGCAGCGCCACGCGTTTGCTCGCCACCTTGCGCTCGGCCGGATCGGGATGGCCGTGCTCAAGGTCGAGTTGGCGCGCGGTGTAGGCGGCAAGCATGCGGCTGCCTTCCACCAGGGTTTTCTGGGTCAACAACATGCGCCGCACGTCGGGGTGCACGATGATCGGGTCGGCAGCTTTGTCCGGTGCCGCCGCGCCAGTAAGCGCACGCGATTGCAGGCGCTCACGGGCATACGCCAGCGCTCCCTGATAGGAGCGTTCGGCCACGCCGAGGCCTTGCAGGCCGACCTGGAAACGGGCGTCGTTCATCATGGTGAACATGCACGCCAGGCCCTGGTTGGCCGAGCCCACCAGCCAGCCTTTGGCGCCGTCGAAGTTCATCACGCAGGTGGCGGCGCCTTTGATGCCCATTTTGTGTTCGATGGCGCCGCAGCTCAGGGTGTTTTTCTCACCCGGCGCGCCGTTGGATTTGGCGATGTATTTGGGCACCAGGAACAGGCTGATGCCTTTTACGCCAGCCGGCGCATCGGGCAGGCGGGCGAGCACCAGGTGGACGATGTTTTCCGACATGTCCTGCTCGCCGCCGCTGATGAAAATCTTGCTGCCGGTGATTGCGTAGCTGCCGTCAGCTTGCGGCTCGGCCTTGGTGCGCAGCAGCGCCAGATCGGTGCCGGCTTGCGGTTCGGTGAGGCACATGGTGCCGGTCCAGCTGCCGCTGACCATCTTGCCGAGGTACGAGGTTTTCAGCTCTTCGCTGCCGTGTTTGTACAGCGCCAGCACCGCGCCTTCGGTAAGGCCCGAGTACACGCGAAACGATAGGCTCGCGGCCATGAGCATTTCGTGGAAGCTGGCCGCGACCATTTGCGGGAAGCCCTGGCCGCCGTATTGGGTGGGGCCGGTCATGCTCGCCCAGCCGTTGTCGACGTATTGCTGGTAGGCGTCACGGAAACCAGTTGGCGTGGTGACGGCGCCGTTAATCAGGGTTACGCCTTCTTCGTCGCTGCTTCTGTTGAGCGGCGCGATCACTTCGCCGGTATAGCGCGCAGCTTCTTCCAGCACGCCATCGACCAGTTCGCGGTCCAGCCCGTTGTCGAGCAGTTCGCAGTGGGCGCCGACGTCGAACATTTCATGCAGAACAAAGCGCATGTCGCGCAGGGGGGCTTGGTAGCTCATAGCGAACCCTCTTTAACATCGGAGAAACGTTTGCCGCTGGTGGCCAGTTTTTCAATCAGGGCGGCTGGCTGCCAGTGGTTGCCGTAGTGGTTTTGCAGGGCGTGCAGGCGCGCAAGCATGTCGTCTACGCCCTGGCCGTCGGCCCAGGTCATGGGGCCGCCTTTGTCCTGCGGGAAGCCGTAGCCGTTGAGGTACACGAGGTCGACGTCATGGCTGTTGGCGGCGATGTTTTCTTCCAGAATTTTCGCGCCTTCATTGACCAGCGCCAGCAGGCAGCGCTCGAGGATTTCTTCCTGGCCGATGGAGCGGCGCTTAAAGCCAAGCCCTTCGGAAACCTGCAGTACCAGCGCGTCCACTTCCGGGTCGTGCTCGGCCTGGCGGCTGCCTTCGGCGTAGCGGTAATAACCCATGCGCGATTTCTGGCCGAAGCGGCCCAGTTCGCACAGGCGGTTGTCCACTTGCACAGCCGGGTCGTCCTGACCTTTGCCGGCCAGTTCGCGGGCACGCCATTCGAGGTCGATGCCGACCACGTCGTACATGCGGAACGGGCCCATGGCGAAACCGAAACCTTGCAGCGCGGCGTCCACCTGATGCGGGTACGCGCCTTCGAGCAGCAACATGCGCGCTTCACGCACGTAAGTGGCGAGCATGCGGTTGCCAATGAAGCCGTCGCAGTTGCCTGCTACTACGCTGACTTTGCCGATGCGCTTGCCGAGGTCGACGGCGGCATCGAGCACGGCCTTGGCGGTTTTCTCGCCACGCACGATTTCCAGCAATTTCATGATGTGCGCGGGGCTGAAGAAGTGCAGGCCCAGCACGTGGTCGGGACGCTGGGTGACGACGGCGATGGCGTCGATGTCGAGCGCCGAGGTGTTGCTGGCCAGAATCGCGCCCTGCTTCACGGTTTCGTCCAGGGTGCGGAAAATCTGCTGCTTGAGTTCGAGGTTTTCGTACACCGCTTCGATCACCAGATCGGCCTGCGCCAGCGCGGCGTAGTCACCAACCGGTGTCACGCACGCCAGGCGAGCGGCGGACTGTTCTTCAGTGATGCGACCCAGTTTGACGTTGTGCGCGTTGGTGTCGGCAACCACACCCATGGCCTGCTCGAGCATCTGCGCATTGCTGTCCAGCCACAGCACGTGAATGCCGGCGTTGGCCAGGCTCATGACAATGCCACGGCCCATGGTGCCCGCGCCGATTACGGCGGCGCGCTGAATATCGTAGGTGCTCTGGGTCATTTTGGACTCCTTATTGTTCAGGTGCGGGCAGGTAGCGGGCGCCGCTCACGCAAATACAAAACGCCCAACACCATAAGGAAAGCGCTACTATTTTTGAAATTTAGTCTTGTGATATTTGGCATTCACCCAATGAATATCTCCACCTTCGACCTCAATTTGCTCCGCGTGCTGGATGCCCTGCTGCGCGAGTGCAACGTATCGCGGGCCGCCGAGCGCTTGTCGCTAAGCCAGCCGGCGGTGAGCAATGCATTGAATCGTTTGCGCGTGCTGCTCGACGATCCGCTGCTGGTGCGCGTGGGTCGCGCCATGCAGCCCACGCCCCGGGCGCAGGCGCTGGCCGGTCCGATTCGCGCCGCGTTGCAGCAAATCGAGCAGAGCCTGAGCGCTGGCGAAATTTTCGACCCGGCGCGCAGCAAACAGCGTTTCAACGTAGCGGTCACCGACTATGTGGAGCTGATCTGCATGCCGCGCCTGATCGAGCAGCTTAGTCGGCTGGCGCCCGGCATTCGCATCGAAATCCATCACCTCAGCCCTACCCTGCCGAGCGAAGCGCTGGATAAAGGCGAGCTGGATCTGGTGCTCGGCCGCTTCGAAGACATTGCCCCACGCTTCGCCCGGCGGCACTGGATGAGTGAAACCCTGCAATTGGCAGTGCGCGCAGGCCACCCGCTGTTCGCCACCGACACCTCGCTGGACCTGGAGCGATTCCTGACGCTGCGCCATTTGTGGGTACACGGTGGGCAGACGCGCGGCATGGTTGATCAATGGCTGGGCGAACACGGCCTGAGCCGTACCATCACCTACACCACGCCGAACTATTTGCAGGCCGCGCATATTGTGGCGAGCAGCGAACTGGCGGCGGTGTTACCGAGCCAACTGGCGCAGCATTTCGCTGCGTTACTGCCGTTAACGCTGTGGGAATTGCCCATGCCGCTGGGGCCGTTTCATCTGGAAATCGTCCACCTCGGGCAGCGCCTGCGCGACCCCGCGCTGCAGTGGCTGGTGGAGCAGATCATGCAGATCGGTAAGCCGCAGCCGTGAATGGCGGGCCCAGACGGTGACGTTCGTCGGGTTTTCCGTAAAGCAATGCGCCTGGCATTGGCGGACCCGCCGCAGTGCGGGCCATCGCGCCCTTTTCCGGGCGTTCTGCTGCAGGCCGCTCGTGACGGGCGATCAAGCGTAGCGGCAAGCAGAGCGCCGGAAACGCGGTCAGCGATACGGCGAAAAAGTTCTAGAACATCTGCTTTGGCGCCATATGCCACATCCGCCTAAAGGCCGGCGCCAGCCGCACTTACACTGACATTCCCAGGCCATGAAACCAGGGAGAACGTCATGCCCTTAGCCATCGATAGCGTGAACAACGCTTACTACACCAGCACCCCATTAGTGCGAAGTCCGTTCCAGACCACCCCAAGCGAAGGGGCGGCAGCCACCTCGCTGGCGGAACGCCTGGCAGCCAATAACGAAGCTGCACTGGCGCGTCAGCAAGAGCTGCAAGAGCAACGTGAACTGCGTGCGCAGGAACAGCGGGAACTGCAACAACAGCGTCAGGCTGAATTGCGAGATGCACGTCAGCAGCAGATCGAAGAGCTGCAAGAGCAGCTTGCCCAGGCGCGACTGGATGCGTTCAACGCGCTGCAAGACGACATCAATAATCCCTTCTCGCCTGAAAACCTGGCACGTCAGCAGTTGGAGGTGGATAACAATCCACAATCCTTCGGGCTTGATCCCAACCAGGTCACGACGCGCGTGGCGACCCAGGCGATTTCGGTTTATCAGGAAACGCAGAGCGGCCCTGATCTGCTCAATCGTGGATTGGTTGCTTAACCCCATCGAGGCTACAGCCTCTCCTACACGAGCAGCATTTAGGTGGGAGTGGCTTTGGCCTCGATGAATTGCATGCGGAAAAAACATGGACCCTTCAGCGAGGCCCCCGGTCAATGGTTGTAGACCTACCTAAAGGAGTACCAACCATGAAAAAGTGGATCTTTGCCGCCTGCTGCCTGCTGACCCTGTCCGGCTGCGCCAGCGATTACATCATCAACACCACCGACGGCCAGATGATCAATGCCCAGGGCAAACCAGAGCTCGATGAAGAGACTGGCCTGCTCGAATACGAAGATGCCGAAGGCAATTCGCAACAGATTCCGCAGACTCAAGTGCGTCAGCTTATCGAGCGTTAATGCCGATTCGTTGAGCAAAAAAAACCGCCCCTGGGGCGGTTTTTTTATGGCCGGCTCATACACGGCCGGTGGCTATCAGTCTTTGCCGAGGGCGTCTTGCTTGGCGAGGAATTCTTCCTGCAGCAACGCGTCTGGATCTTCACCGGTGTCTTCGTTGAGCTCGGTGGGCAGATGGCCTGTCGACACGGTTTTAGCGTCCAGACGGCCCATCAGGTGTTCGAGCGCATGGCGCATTTTTTCGGCGGCGCCTTCAACCGCCAGGTCCAGCGATTCAGCTTTGTGGGTCACGGAAATAGGTTGATGGCCTTTCGGGCGCGCTTCGATCTGGCAGCGTTTATCTTCCGAACCGGTTTTGGCACCGTTTTCATCGCTGAGGTGAATTTCCAACCGAGTGAGAAAGTCATCGTACCGTTCCAGCCGATCCGTTACCGCTGCACCAACCCACTCCTGAAGACGGGCACTGCCTTGCATATCGTTACTGTTGACTTGAACTTGCATAGCTACCTCGTTTACGACGGTTGTAGGTGTTGGAGGCCAGATATACAGGCAAGGTTCAGGCAAAGCACTGATCTATGTCGCGCGGGATGTTTCTGATGGAGGGGTGTTGGGCCTGTTGGGCTTCGCTTTGCTCAACCCAACCTACGATGTTCGCGTAGGTTGGGTCAGTCCGTGGTCGGTGAGCAAAGCGAAGCCCAACGAACACCCCAACTCGCGCCCATAAAAAAACCGCCCGAAGGCGGCTTTTTAAAACAGCGGGCTCTTACAGCTGAGGACCGGCGTTTTTGATGGCGTCGGAAACTTCAAACTTCTTGAAGTTCTCGATGAACTGCTGCGCCAGACCTTTGGCCGCTTCGTCGTAAGCGTTGCCATCAGTCCATGTGTTGCGCGGGTTCAGCAGCTTGGTTTCAACGCCTGGTACCGACTTCGGTACGTTGAGGTTGATGATCGGCAGGTGTTCGGTTTCGGTGCCAATCAACGCGCCGCTTTGAATCGCTGCAATCACGCCACGGGTGGTGGGGATGTTGAAGCGGTTACCAACGCCGTAGCCGCCGCCAGTCCAGCCGGTGTTGACCAGGTAAACCTTGGAGCCGAAGCCACGGATGCGCTTGATCAGCAGCTCAGCGTATTCGCCAGCCGGACGCGGGAAGAACGGCGCGCCGAAGCAGGTGGAGAAGGTCGACTTGATGCCGCCGCCCGAGCCCATTTCAGTGGAGCCTACCAGCGCGGTGTAGCCGGACAGGAAGTGATACGCCGCTTGTTCTTCGTTGAGGATCGACACCGGTGGCAGCACGCCAGTCAGGTCGCAGGTCAGGAAGATCACAGCGTTCGGCTCGCCACCGAGGTTTTTCTCGGAGCGCTTGTCGACCAGTTCGATCGGGTAAGCGGCACGGCTGTTCTGGGTCAGGCTGTCGTCGGCGTAGTTCGGCAGGCGGGTAACCGGGTCGAGTACGACGTTTTCCAGCACGGCGCCGAACTGAATGGCTTTCCAGATTACCGGCTCGTTCTTCTGCGACAGGTCGATGCACTTGGCGTAGCAGCCGCCTTCGATGTTGAACACGCTGCCCACACCCCAGCCGTGTTCGTCGTCACCGATCAGGTAACGGCTTTCATCGGCCGACAGGGTGGTTTTACCGGTGCCCGACAGACCGAAGAACAAGGTCACGTCGCCTTCTTCGCCGATGTTGGCGGCGCAGTGCATTGGCAGCACGTCAACGGCCGGCAGCAGGAAGTTTTGCACGGAGAACATGGCTTTCTTCATTTCGCCGGCGTAGCGCATGCCAGCGATCAGCACTTTCTTGGCGGCGAAGTTGAGAATCACGCAACCGTCGGAGTTGGTGCCGTCACGCTCAGGTACGCATTCGAAGCCTGGAACGTTGAGCACTTGCCACTCGGTTTTGCTGCTCGGGTTGTAGGCAGCCGGTTCAATGAACAGGCAGCGGCCGAACAGGTTGTGCCACGCGGTAGTGGTGGTCATTTTCACCGGCAGGTAGTGAGCTGGATCAGCGCCTACATGCACGTGCGAGACAAAACGGTCGGTCGCACCGGCGAACGCTTCAACGCGCTCCCACAGGGCGTCGAACTTGTCAGCGGGGAACTTGCGGTTGATCGGGCCCCAGGCAATGGCGGAAGAAGTGCCGGGCTCGTCAACGATGAAACGGTCTACCGGCGAACGGCCAGTGCGGTGGCCAGTACGAACAACCAGCGAGCCGTTGGCGGCAAGTTCGCCTTCGCCACGACGGATGGCTTCTTCAACCAGTTGTGCGGCGCTAATGTCGGTATAAACGGCGTTATTGGCTTGCGTCATATGGGGTCCCCGTCGGCCTGAAGCCGAGCCTCCAAACGTTTTGTAGTAACGATCAAAAAACTACTACATCTAAAAAAGTGGCCGGATTATGCCAGAAAGCACAATTCAGGTGCAGCCTCTATCACTTCACTGGGCGTTAAACGCCCTGCATTATCAGTGCCGGGTATCGGAGGGGGATTTCACCCCGCCGCCGGCGAACAGCTGCGCGACATCTGCCGCATCGAACGCATAACGCTCGTTGCAGAACTGGCAGTCGATGACGATGCTGCCGCCACTTTCCACCAGCAGTGCTTCGGCATCCGCCTCGCCCAGACTGACCAGTGCGTTGGCTGAGCGGTCCCGCGAGCAGCTGCATTTGAATTGCAGCGGTTGCGGGTCGAACAGGCGCAGGGTTTCCTCGTGGTAGAGACGGTGCAGCAAGGTCGGGTTGTCCAACCCCAGCTGCTCCTCGGCACTCAAGGTATCGGCCAGCACGGTGACGTGCTGCCAGCTGGCGGCGCGGTCTTCCGGATCGGTGAGGCGTTCGGCCGGCAGTTGCTGCAAAAGCAGGCCCCGGGCACGACGTCCATCAGCGTTGAGCCAGAAGCGTGTCGGCAGTTGCTCAGATGTCGCGAAGTAGTCAGACAGGCATTCCGACAAATTGATCCCGTCGAGGCCAACAATCCCTTGATAACGCTGCCCTTTGCTGGGATCGACGATAAGGGTGAGCACGCCTTCGGGCATCAGCTCACGCAGGCCGGCGTCTGCGGTGATCTGCTCTTCGTGGTATCGGGCGATGCCGCGCAGCTCGCGGTTGCTCGAACATTCCACCATCAGCAATGGCACGGCGCCGGAGCTGCGCGCCTGCAATACCAGCAAGCCGTCGAACTTCATGGTGCCGACCAGCAGCGCGGCCGCGGCCAGCAGCTCGCCGAGCAATTGCGCGACCGGTTCCGGGTAGGGGTGTTTGGCCAGCACGTGGGCGTAGCTTTCACCGAGGGACACCAGTTCGCCGCGCACATCGCTGTCGTCGAACATAAAGCGTTGGGAAAAATCAGACATAGCGGATTCGCAACCTTTGCCAGGGCCGGCGATTTTATGCGCAAAGCCCAACGGCGACCAAGCGCGTCTTCTCTATCAGGGGTGCGGGTCGTGTCTATGAGGCGCTGGCGCCAGAAGGCGGTGAGCTAAAGCCCGCGATCACCCCGGAACTGGAATAGCTGACGGCGCTGTTTTTTGCTTGGCCGGCCATCGGTTTCCACGCCGATACTGCCCGCTTTGCGCTGCGCGGCCGCTGCTTCGCGACGAGCGATGCTGTCGGGCGTCTCGCTGTATAAAAGCTGCGCTTCGGGTGCACCACGGCGCACGGCAGACAATGCCTGCACCACCACCGTGCGCTCGTCGAAGCCGATACGAATCTGAATTTCATCGCCAATCTTCGGTTCCTTGCCGGGCTTGCAGCGCTCGCCCCGGCAGTGCACTTTGCCGCCTTCAATCGCCTCTTTGGCTTGCGCGCGGGTTTTGAAAAAGCGCGCAGCCCATAGCCATTTGTCCAGGCGCACCTTGTTGTCGTCGTCGCTGTCTTTCATGAATCGCCTTATGGTTTCGTGACGCTCTTACGGTAACCCGCATCGGCAGATGCGGTTGTCATACTGCCCGGCTAGAATCCGCTCACCTCTTGGGAAATGCCGCCTTTGAAGACGTTCGACCAACTCACGGTAATCGGCCTGCGGGAATGGATCGCCTTGCCCGATCTTGGCGTTGCCGGCTTGCGCGCCAAGGTCGACACCGGCGCCAGCACGTCCAGCCTGCACGCCACCGACATTCTGCCATTTGAACGCGATGGCCAGCCCTGGGTTCGGTTTACCGCGCACCTGGGCACGCTGGTGCAGCTGCGTCATCGACGCTGCGAAGCGCCGCTTGTAGCAGTTAAAACCATTAAGAGCTCCAACGGTCAGACCCAGAGCCGCTACGTGATCCGTACCAGCCTGGCACTGGGCGATCGGGTGTGGCAGGTGGAATTCACCCTGGCCTGTCGCAAGGCCATGCGCTATCGCTTGCTGCTCGGTTCCAAAGCGTTGATTGACGGCCAACTGGTGGTCAACCCGGGCCTCAGTTACATCCAGGACAAACCGGCATTCCCGGCCTCCTCTACTTCCACAGGTGCTGCATGAAGATCGCTGTGCTGTCGCGTAACCCGCGTCTGTATTCCACCCGACGCCTGGTTGAAGCCGGAGAGGCGCGCGGTCATGAAATGGTGGTCATCGACACCCTTCGCGCTTACATGAACATCGCCAGCCACAAGCCGCAGATTCACTACCGCGGCAAACCGCTGGAAGGCTTCGACGCGGTGATCCCGCGCATCGGCGCATCGGTCACCTTTTATGGCTGCGCGGTGTTGCGCCAGTTTGAAATGATGGGCGTGCTTCCGCTCAACGAGTCGGTGGCCATCGCCCGCTCGCGCGACAAATTGCGCTCTCTGCAATTGCTTTCACGCCGAGGCATCGGCCTGCCAGTCACCGGTTTTGCCCACTCCCCCGACGACATTCCCGACCTGATCCGCATGGTCAACGGCGCGCCGCTGGTGATCAAAGTGCTCGAAGGCACGCAGGGCATCGGCGTGGTGTTGTGTGAAACCGAGAAGGCGGCAGAGTCGGTGATCGAGGCCTTTATGGGCCTGAAGCAGAACATCATGGTGCAGGAATATATAAAGGAAGCCGGCGGCGCCGACATCCGTTGTTTTGTGGTCGGCGACAAAGTCATCGCCTCCATGAAGCGTCAGGCCAAGCCCGGCGAATTCCGCTCCAACCTGCACCGTGGCGGCACCGCCAGCCTGATCAAAATCACCCCCGAAGAACGCATGACCGCCATCCGCGCCGCCAAGGTGATGGGCCTTAGCGTGGCGGGCGTGGACATCCTGCGCTCCAACCACGGGCCTCTGGTGATGGAAGTGAACTCATCGCCGGGGCTGGAAGGCATTGAAGTGACCACCGGCAAAGACGTCGGCAGCATCATCATTCAACACCTCGAAAACGGCGGGCCGAACATGGTGCGCACCAAAGGTAAGGGCTAGGCGGCCTTTGCCTTTTGCCTAAAACACATACGGCACAAACATCTTCGTGCGCTGCATGTACTCGCGATACGCCTCACCAAAAAACGCGGTGCATTCCGCCTCATCGCGCCGGGCCGCCAGGTACAGGAACACACTCGCCCCCAGGGCCAGCAGCACGGTCAGCCCGGTCAGCTGTTTGAAACAGATGCCCCACGCCAGCAGCAACAGCGAGCAAAACAGCGGATGGCGGATCAGCGCGTAGATGCCGCCAGTGACCAACTGCGAGGTGCACTCGAACGTAAACAGCTCTTCATCGGTGCGCTTGTCCACATTCGGGCGACCATCGCGCCGCAGCTGATACACGCCAAGGCCCAGCACCCACAGCGATAAAAACAGCAGCACCCACGACACATCCTGGTTCCAGGAAAACCGGTCGACGAACCACACCGGCGCATTCAGCACCAGCAGCGCCAGCATCAGCTCCCAGGCCCAAAAACGGTAAAACCCGTGTGACTGCGGATGGCGCATAGACCGCCACGAAATGCCCACCAGCACGCCCGACCCCAGGGCGAACGCCAGCCATTGTTGCCACATATCCCTCTCCTTTTATCGTGCCCCGGCGCCACGCTCATCGCAGGCGCTGCGCCGCTTGCAGGCCCTCTGTTACACTGCCGGCCCACCAAATTCCGACCCCGGCAGGCAATGGATCGCACCGCACTGCACACGCTGCTGCCCCATCAGGGCAATGCCCTCTGGCTGGACTGCCTGCTCGCCCATGACGCTCAACGCATCCAGGGCTTGAGCGCATGGAAGTACCTGGCCGCGTTCGGTGCCGATGCCTCGCCTTGCTTGTTATTCGAAGCCGCCGCCCAATTGTGCGGCGCGCATGGTGCCTTATACGGCGACGACAGTGCCATTGAAATGGCCCTGGTCGGCAAGCTCTCACAGCTGCAACTGCACCACGAACCCCGCGAGCGCGACGGCCAGCTGTTAGTCGAAGCCACCCAGGAAGCACTCAGCCCGGCGGGCGCCCTGTACGGCTTCAGTATTCACGCCGACGACCACCTGCTTCTGGACGGCAAGCTGCTGCTGGTGCTCGTCCGTGCTTGAGCTGCGCTCACTCAGTTATAGCTACCCCGGCAGCGCCCGCGCGGCGTTGTCGGCTATCGATCTGCACCTGCAGGCGGGCCAATGCCTCGGCCTGCTGGGCAGCAACGGTGCCGGCAAAACCACCCTGCTCTCGCTGCTCAGCAACGTACTGGCCACGCAGCAGGGCGAGATCATTTGGAAAGGCCCGCGCAGCCTGGCGCTGGTGCCGCAACAACTGGCTTTTTATGCGGGTCTGAAGGTCGGCGAAAACCTCAACCTGTTTGCCGACCTGTACCGCCTGCGCGGCAGCGAGCGCGGTGAGCGACTGGCCTGGTGCATCGAATGCACGGGCCTTGCGGACAAGCTCCACCGCCGTGCCGACAGCCTCTCCGGCGGCGAGCAACGGCGTCTGAATTTCGCCATCGGCTTGCTGCAACCGGCCCAGTTGTACCTGTTCGACGAAGCCACGGTGGGCGTCGATGCCCAGAGCCGGCAGCTGCTGTTGGCCGCCGTGGAGCAACTGACCGCCAGCGGCAAAGCGGTGATTTACACCAGCCACTACCTCGAAGAAGTCGAGCGCGTGGCGCAGCGTATTTTGCTGCTGCACGAAGGCGAGGTACGCCTGGACCTCGACACCTCCACCCTGCTCGGCGCTGACCACGGCCTGCTCGTCGAATGGCCGCAGCACATTCCCGACGGCTTCGAAGCACTGCTGATCGCGCTGCACCTGCGCGCCGAAATGCTGCCCCATGGCGTGCGCATCGCAGCCTTGAATGCCGAGCAGTTTGCCGCCATCAGCCAGTTCGTCAGCGGCCAGATTCCGCTGCCGACCGTGATGCGTTTCGGTCGTCCCTCGCTGGAGCAGCTGTACCTGCGGTTGAACGGGGGCCAGCTATGAGACTGCTCGCGCTGATCCGCAAAGAAGCACTGTTGCTGGCTCGCGACCCTCACGCATTGGCCGTGCTGTTGATCATGCCGGCGCTGTTTCTGCTGTTGATGGCTGGCGCCATGTCGAGCTACATGCAAGACCGCCTGCCCCCGTTGCAGTTGAGCCTGAACGCCCCGCAAGCCAGTGAAGCCAGCGCCTTCTTTCGCACGGCTTTGCAGGCGCAATTGCCGGATAGCCAGATCGGCTCCGGCGCGGCAGCGGGCGTGGCGACCGTGCGGTTGGCCGGCGACTTTTCCGAAACGCTGCTGACTGCGCCGCACCAAGGGCCGAGCCTTAGTTTCCCAGCGCAGTTTGATCGCCTGTCGCGCCAGCGTTTGCACAGCGCCGTGAGCATCGCCCTGGCGCAAACCCGCCTGCTCGCCTACCTGCAAGACAGCGGCGCCATCGACCCGCAATTGAGCGCTGCCGAACGGCTGGCGCTGGTTCAGCAACGTACGCAAAGCCAGATCGACGAACAGCAACAACTGGCCAATGGCGACCTCAGCGCCCAAGCCAACGCCACGCAGATGAGCGTGCCGGCCTGGCTAATCTTCGGCATGTTCTTCGTGGTGCTGCCGATGGCCGGTGGCTTCCAACGCGAACAACAAAGCGGCACGCTGCTGCGCTTGCGCTGTCTAGGGTTAAGCCTGACCACGTTGGTGCTGAGCAAAGTGCTGCCGTATATGGCGCTGAACCTGCTGCAGTTCGCGGCGCTGCTGGCGCTTGGCGTGTATGGCTTGCCACTGCTGGGGCTGGAGCCGCTGAGTCTGCCGGCCAACGGCGCGGCGTATGGCGTACTCGCGCTTAGCATTGCGCTGACCACCAGTTGCCTCGGCCTGCTGCTGGCGGCCTTGGCGCGCAGCGTGGAACAGGCGCTGTTGCTGGGCGGCGGCATCAACATTTTGTTAGCGGCCATCGGCGGCATCATGGTGCCCAAAAGCGTGATGCCGGCGGCCATGGCCCAGGTGGCCAACGTTTCACCCATGAGTTGGGCGCTGGACGCCTTTCTTACATTGCTGGTGGGCCATGGCTCACTGGCCGACATCGCGCCTTACTGCTTTCGCCTGCTGCTGCTTGCTGCAGTGCTGGGAACGGTGGGGCTGTATCTGTTCAAGCAGCGAGTGCAGCACACGCAATGGACCACACACTACTAGAACAACAGCTCAAGCAATTGCTGATCCGTGAATGCGACAAGGAAGACGATATCGACTGGCAAAGCATTGCCGACGATGAGCCGCTGTTCGGCCCCAAAAGCCGCATTCAAATGGACAGCCTCGATGCGCTGCAAGTGTCGCTTGCCCTGCAACAACACTACGGCGTGCGCATTGAAGGGGCCAAAGACGGCCGGCGCATTCTCAACACCATCGCCACCATCGCCGCCTACATCAGGCAAGCGCAGTGACGCCTGTTTACCTGCAACGCGGTGCGCTGCACTGCGCACTCGGCGACAACTTGGCCAGCGCCAGCCAGGCCCTGAGCCAAGGCGTGCACCCGCAAGGCCAGGCGTTTTTGCTGCATGAGTTGCAGCAACCGCGCACCTACTTGCACGTAGCCGGCAGCGCCGAAGATTTCGACGCGCGCATGGATCGGTTGCTGAGCGAAACCCTCGGCCACGGCCATAGCGCGCTGGACGATTGCCTGCTGATCGTCGCCAGCACCAGCCTCGACATCACCGAGCTCGAAGCGCAGGCCAGCGCCCAAGGCCACTTCCTGCCGGACAACTCCACTTCACTGGATCGCGTGGCCGAGCAACTGCGCGAGCGCTGGGGTTTTGCCGACGCCTTTACCCTCAACACCGCCTGCACCAGCGCGGCCAATGGCCTGCTGTACGGCGCGCGGTTGCTCGCGAGCGGGCAATTTTCCCGCACGGTAGTGATTGCCTTCGAAACCCCAAGCGCGCTGGCTATGCAAGGTTTTGGCGCCCTCGATTTGCTCAGCCCGAGCGGCGACTACCGCCCGTTTCACCCGCAACGAGACGGCCTGGTACTCGGCGAAACCTACGCCGCCGCCCTCCTCGCTTTGCAACCTGGCGATGCCCCGCTGGCTCGCCTGCTCGGCGGCTTCAGCGCCTGCGACACCACCAGCCTGACCACCACCCGCGAAGATGGCAGCCATATCGACTGGGTGATGCAGCAAGCCTTGCGCAGCGCCAACCGCAGCGCCAGCGAGGTGGCCCTGGTGAAACTGCACGGCACCGCCACCCAGGCCAACGACCACGCCGAAGGCAACGGCATGCTCAGCCTGTACGGCGAACACATGCCGGCGTTGTGCGTGCTCAAACCCTGGCTCGGCCACACCCTGGGCGCCTGCGGCGTAAGCGAAACGCTGCTGCTGATGCATGCGCTGCAGCATGCCCAACTGCCCGGTCTGAACTATGCCAACGAGGCCAGCCTGCCTTTGAGTGGCGAGCCGATTGAGCTGGCGCAAGACGCGATTGTGCTGACTAACTTCTTTGGCTTCGGCGGCAACAACGCCACCCTGGTCCTTCAATGCTGCGCCGCTGGAGAACCGCAATGACTGTGATTGCAGCCAGTGAAATCCGCGGCTCGGCGGGCACCAGCGACAAAGACCTGAAAGCCGCCCTGAGCCAATGGCTGAGCACACCGCCACGGCGTATCGACCGCCTGATTTTCCAGGCCCTGCTGGCCGCCGCCGCGATCAAGCAACACGTACGCCGCGACTGCGGCTTGTACCTCGCCTCCCGCCACCCGGCGCGTCCGACCATGATCGCGTTGCTGGAAGCGGTCTGCGCCCACCACAAACAGCCGAAACCGTTCGAGTTCGTCAACAGCGTGAGCAACGCCGCCGGCTTTCACGTGGCGCAGCAACTGGGGCTGGACGGACCCAACCTGTTTATCGGCGCCGGGCCGCGGGTGTGGTCACAACTGCTCGGACTGGCGCGCACCGATCTGGCCGACGGTGTGGTTAGCCAGGCGCTGTTGATTGTGGTGGACGAGCAGGAGGGGTTTTGTGTGCAGGGGGTGCTAGTGGAAGGAATTGGCGCGGCCGGTGCTGGCGGGTTTGATGCGCTGGTGCGTGGGGTTGCGGTGGAGCGGCTGGATTTGAACGTAACGCTTTAAGCCGCTGCCCTCTCCCCAACCCTCTCCCGCAGGCGGGAGAGGGAGCTGATCGAAGTTCGCCGGGAGACGTCACCCCTCGCCCGCGCGCGGGAGAGGGGCCGGGGGAGAGGGCCAGGGCAGACGCCTATTCACGCTTAGCCCACGCCCCCAACTCTTTCATCAACCCCCTTTCCTGCACCGCAATCGCCCGCAACGAATCCGCAATCGGGGCGAAATTCGGTGCCTCGGTTTTGCTCCGGCACGCACGCACGCAAGCCGAAGCAAATTGCCGCCAGTTGTCGCCAATGGCGGTCAGTTGCACCGACGCTTCCTGCAAGCTGGCATCGCCCAGCTTCTCCCCCGCTTCCTGCAAAAAGCTTGCGTACATGAAGCGAAAGCCCGCGCCGCCGGTGCCGATTTCTTCTTGCATGCGCACGATGTGGGTGAGGTACAAGCGGTTGTATTTCACCTGACCCGGGTCGAGCCTTTCGACTTTGCTGGCCAGGTGCTGAATGCCGCGCACCCCGATCCAGGGCAGCGGCATGCCGTCGAGAATTCGCGTGGTAGACAGCACGCTCTGGCGAATCAGGCGGTTCCAGTCTTGCTCTAGCGGCACGTCGTCCAGCCAATACATCAGCCCTTTGGCGGCCAACGCGCCTTTGGCGAAGCGGGCTTTTTGCAGGTCTTCGGCGGCGCAGCGTACTGGCTCTTCGAACACCGGGTCGCTGATCAGGTACTCGTTGCCTTCGCGCCCGTAGGCCAGCAGGTTGTGGGCGTTGAAGTGAAAGCGCATTTCCGGCGGAAAATACGGCAGCCAGAACACCGAGCTTTGCAGACCGGCGAGGCGGCCGCCGTCCAGCGCAGCGTCCAGCGCCAGGCGGCCCTGTTCAGGCTTGCTGAAGGTTTGCGTGTGCAGCGTGGCGCCCAGGCGTTTGCTCAAGGTTTTGATCAGGTACTTGGGCGGCATCCGGTAAGCAATCAGCGGCATGCCGCTGAGCTTGACGATGGGCAGGTAGGCGAACGCCAGGCCCGAGGCCAGGCCAAAGGCCATCGGCTCGCTCATGGGCAGGCCGGCATGGGTGAGCAGGCTGGCCATTACGCCGCTTTCACAGTGGGCGCTCTGGCGGTGTTGGAAGCTGCTCATACCGGGTCCTTGGTGTGCTGATTCTTGGGGTGCTGATTGTTGGAGTGCTGATAGTGGGTCAGGTCGGCCAGCGGCAAACCGAACGCGTCGGCGTAACGGGCCAGAATGGCGGGTGACAGCCGCTGGTAAACAGCCGGACGAAAGTGCCGGCGAATTCGCCATTGCCACAGCCCGGTAATCTGCGCGAGCGCCGGCTCATCGAGGCGGTAGCGGTACATCAGAAACTTCAGGGCTGACAATTCACCGCGCTGCCAGCCGGCGTGGGCCTCTGCTTCCAGGCCCTCCAGTTCTTCCACGGCCAATTGCGTGGCGAAGGCTTCGGGCTCCCAGCCATCGCTCTGCAAGCCTTGGTAATGGCCGTCGGCATCCACGGCGTAGACCAACTTGCTGTGGCCGCCGTAGGTGGAGCTGTGGTCTTGCGGCACTTCATCAAGCTTCATCGCCAACCACCGTCAGGTGCATAAATGCACTGGAGAAACGCCCGCTTTCCGGCACGTAGCAGAGCAAGCGCTGGCCACTGTGCAGGCGACCGCCGTTAAAGAGTTCTTCGAGCATGATGAATATCGACGCCGCACCGGTATTGCCCTTGGTGGTCAGGTTGGTGAACCAACGCTCCTGGGGAATCGGCAGGTCGGCATTCGCCAGGCCGACAGCCAGGCGGTCGCGAAAAAACGCTGAGGAATAGTGCGGAAGAAACAGGTCGATGTCGTCGGCATGCAGGGCGCGTTTGGACATGATTCGCTGCAGCGCGTGCTCGACGGTGTATTTGACGATGTTGTCGTTGAGCAGTTTGACGTTCTGCTTGATCGCCATCACCGAGTGACGGCCGCGCTCGTCGGCGTCGTAGCGACTCCAGCCTTTGAGCTGGCCGTCCTCCATATCGGCGCCGGCGTACATGCAGGCCGGCATCTGGTCGGCGAACGAGTAGATATCCAGCCAATCGATGCGCAGGCTCAGGCCTTTGGCGTTGGGCTGAGGCTGCACCAGCACGGCGCCGGCGCCATCGGAAAGCATCCAGCGCAGAAAGTCTTTTTCAAAGGCGATTTCCGGGTGGCTTTCCAGCTCTTCAACCCGGCTCTCGTATTCGGCATTGAAGTTCTTCGCCTGCATCAATACCGAGGCCACTTCCGAGCCACAGGCCACCGCGTTGCGGCTTTCGCCGCTGGCGACGCTCAGCCAGGCATATTTCAGGGCGGTCATGCCGCACAGGCAGATACCAGCGGTGGACACCACTTCACACGGCGGATTGCCGAGCTCGCCATGCACCATCACGGCGTGATTGGGCATCACCTGATCCGGTGATGAACTGCTGGCCACCAGACAATCGAGCTGATCGAGTTCAAAGCCGTTGCCGGCCAGGCCGCGAATGGCGGCGGCGCTGACCTGGGCGTTGGTCATGCTCGGCTCGCCGGTGGCGGGGTCGATCACGTAGTGGCGCTGCTGAATGCCGTTGCTGCGCAGCACCAGTTTGCGCGCGCGCGACGGACGCGGGCCGACCATGCCCAGGCGCGCTTCCATGCTGTCGTTGTCGACAGCGTCATGGGGCAAACAGGCGCTGATGCGGTTGATGAATACGGGTTGAACCACGGGACGTCCTCGAGTCACTTCAGGGCGCGCGGCACGGTGCTACAGCCACCGGCCTTGCGCTCTTCACTCACCGGATGGGCCGGCAAAATAAGCTTTCTGTCGTTGGGTGCGGGCTTTGAATACCGGCGCCAGGAGTTTTTTCAGCACGGCGCCCAAGGGCACCACGGTCACGATCAGGCACAGCAAAAACACCACGTACACCAGCAGGCCCAGGCCGCGACGCAGGCTTTGCTGCGGGCCGATGGCGGCGAGCAGGCGGCTCCACAGTTGGAAGCTGCGGTTGCCCACGGTTTCGCTGCCGATCAGTTTTTCATCCACGCGCACCGCGCCCAGGCCTTGCAGCATCGGTTCGCGCAGGGGCTGGTCATCAGCGGTCAAGCGACGGGCAATCGCCTCGCCGAAGCGGCTGGAGGCGGCGATTTCTGCGTCATCAATACCGGCGCGCGGCACCCAGCTGTACGGCTTCTGCCGCCCGGTGAACATCCACAACGGCGTCGACAGAAAGCTGGCGGCGGT
Organism: Pseudomonas viridiflava; assembly: GCF_900573885.1. Lineage (GTDB taxonomy): Bacteria > Pseudomonadota > Gammaproteobacteria > Pseudomonadales > Pseudomonadaceae > Aquipseudomonas. Next base: position 59,015 of record NZ_UPSE01000601.1, on the reverse strand, counting down.
GCCGCAGGCGTCGGTGAGTGCCACGTTGTCGAGCAGGCGTGCGCCCAGTTCATTCAGCCGCGCTTTGAGTTTTTCCTGCGCCATCAGCCACATGTTGCGGCAGCCAATTACCGTGACCACCGGCGTGTCGCGCAGCAACTGCGCCGCTTGCGGCGTGGCGAGAAAACTGGTGATGGGCAGCGAAGGCGTGAGGAACCACACCTGATAGGCGAGGATGACTAAGTCGTAACGTTTTGCGGCGTCGACGGTCAGTGGTTTTAAGGGCTGGGCGCGCATCAGCACGGTTTCCGGGAATATTCGGAAAAAGCTGAGAAAGGGCCAGGGAAACGGGTAAGGTTGCGCCGGCTCGATGGCCAGAAAGTCCACCTGAACGTCGTCGCGCTGCATTAGCGGTTTGCACACGGCATTGACCAGCCGGCTTAACTGCCCTGTTTGCGAATAGTGAACCACCAACACCTGACGCATAGCGCGCGCAATCCTTGCAACAAAGTGTCGGAATTATGCCACAGAGAATTCATACGCCCGTAGCCACGCTCGCCAGAACTGCCGGCTTGTTCCTGTTACTCGTCGGGGCAAAAGCCTTGGCTGGCGACATTGTGGTCATCATCGACGGCGTTAAGGCCGAGGGCGAACTGGGTATCGCTCTAGTATTCGCCGATCAAAAAGAATGGCCGCAGACGGTGCTGCGCGAAGTCCACAGCCGCGAGCACAGCGTGCGGCTGCGCAATTTGCCGCCGGGGCGTTACGCGCTTCAGGTGTTTCAGGACACCAACGGCAATGGCCAGCTGGACCTCAGCCCACGCGGCATTCCCCTGGAACCGGTCGGCTTTTCCAGCAACCCCTCGTTACTGCTGGGAAAGCCAACGCCGCTCAAGTGCGGGTTTGAGCATGGGGCTGGGGACACGCAGGTGCAGATCCAGCTAAAGGCGAAAGAGCCCAAGCAATAACGGGGTGACAGGAGAGGCGTAGGATGGGTTGAGCATCGCGAAGCCCACCCGGGAGCCCAACGGGCTCCGCGTGCAGGTCTGCCGGCGAACCGCTTGGGGTTCGCCGCCCCGTCACCACCGACTACTTCTTGATCGACCCATCCGGCGTGCGCCAGATCAGTTTGCCGGTTTCGTAACCTTGGCCTTTGGCGACTTCGAGCAGCTTGTCGCGCATGCCGGGTTTCAACCCAGGTGTACGCGACAGCAGCCACAGGTATTCGTGGTCCGGGCTGCCGACCATGGCGGTCTCGTAGTCGTCGTCCAGGTACAGCACCCAGTACTGGCCCTTGGTAACGCCGGGCAGCACATCACTGACCCAGTTATCGAAGGTCACCCAGAGCTTGTCGGTCTTGCCTTCGACTTGCGGCACCGCCTCGCCCTTGGCTTCCTGCCATTTGCCTTCGAGAGTGCGGCAGCGGTTGAGCACGCCCACTTTTCCGTCGGCTTGCAAGGTGTAGTGCGCTTCGGATTGCGCGCAGTCGCGCTGGAAGAACATGGGCAAGCGCGCCGCTTCGTACCAGGTGCCCTGGTAGCGTTCGAGGTCAACTTTATCGACCGTTTTCGGCGGCACCGGGCCGGTGCCGGAATTGGCGCAACCGCTCAGCAGCAAAGCGGCGAGTAATGTCAGACGCAAACGCATAAGCGAGCTCCTTTTATTTCAGACCATGGCCTGCGAACACCACGACTTTGTCGCCGGCGTATTGAATGCTGATGTAGCGTTTTTCATCGCCCCACGTGCAGCTGGACAACCCCAGCGCGCCGGAGCAATCGGAGGGTGAGCCGAGCAGATCTTCAACCTCGACCTTGTTCATGCCGACCTGAATTTTCGAGTAGTTGTCCTGGTTGATCTTGCTGCACGCGGTGATCAACACGCAGGCCGACAAGAGCAGGAAGTGACGCAGGGTCATGGAAGAACTCCAAGGCAGGAAAGAGAGAGGCAGGCGACGGGCAACTGCCTGGTTTGACGTCAGAAGCCGGAACCCGGTTCCTTCAGATAGGAAATTTCCTCCGCCGTACTGTCACGACCAAGTGCCTGATTTCGATGGGGAAAACGACCGAACCGAGCGATCACCTGTTGATGCCGGCGAGCGTGATCAAGGGTGTTCTCGAAGTACGCACGCTCATCCGCGTCCACTTGCTCAAGCAAGGCAGCGAAGCATTCGACAGACAAGTCTTGGGCGGCGAGGTTTTCGGTGTGCTCGAGCACCAGGAATACGAAGAGTTGTTCCACGGGCGCCAGTGCTTGATCCCAACCAGCGGCCAGACCACGGGCCACCAATTGCTGAGCACGCGCATCGCCTGAATAGGCGAATGGGCTATCGCGGTAAATCATGCGCGGGAGTTGGTCGAGCAGCAGAATCAGCGCAAGCCAGCCCTCGGCGGTTTCCGTCCAGCCTTCCAATTCTCCCGCCAGTGCTTGGCGCACCAGCGGCGAAAACTGTTCGCGGGCGTATTCGTCCTGGGCGGCGTGCTTGCCGAACCACAGGCGATTCTGCAACTCGGCGACCTCGGCCGCCGTTTCACCCGAACCAAACCACCAGTCCAGCAACGGCTGCCAAGGGGCGCTCACGGCTTAACCCTGATGGTAAGCAGTGACGCGCTCGACTTCTTCTTTCGAGCCCAGGTACACCGCTACGCGCTGGTGCAGAGAAGTCGGCTGAATGTCGAGAATGCGTTCCAGGCCATTGGTGGAAACGCCACCGGCCTGCTCGACGATAAAGGACATCGGGTTGGCTTCGTACATCAGACGCAGCTTGCCGGGCTTGCTCGGCTCGCGCGAATCACGTGGGTACATGAACAGACCGCCGCGTGTGAGGATGCGGTGCACATCAGCCACCATCGCCGCTACCCAGCGCATGTTGTAGTTCTTGCCCAGCGGGCCTTCTTCACCGGCCAACAGTTCGCCCACGTAGCGGCTGACCGGGGCTTCCCAGTGGCGCGAGTTGGACATGTTGATGGCGAATTCAGCGGTGGTTTCCGGAATGCGAATATCGTCGTGGGTGAGCACGAAGCTGCCCAGTTCGCGGTCCAGGGTGAAGCCTTTGACGCCGTTGCCGAGCGTCAGCACCAGCATGGTCTGCGGGCCGTAAATGGCGTAGCCGGCGCACACTTGTTTGGTGCCGGGTTGCAGGAAAGCCTGCTCGTCGAGGCTGTCGTTCTGGCTCAGGTATTGGTCCGGGCAACGCAGCACCGAGAAGATGGTGCCAACCGAGACGTTGACGTCGATGTTGGAGGAGCCATCCAACGGGTCGAATACCAACAGGTAGGCGCCTTTCGGGTATTTGCCGGGGATCTGATAGGCGTTGTCCATTTCTTCGGACGCCATACCGGCCAAGTGGCCGCCCCATTCATTGGCTTCGAGCAGAATCTCGTTGGAAATGACGTCGAGTTTCTTCTGCACTTCACCCTGCACGTTTTCGGTGCCCATGCTGCCCAATACGCCACCCAGGGCGCCTTTGGATACCGCGTGGCTGATCTCTTTGCAGGCACGCGCGACCACTTCGATCAGGAAGCGCAGATCGGCGGGAGTGTTGTTGCTTCGGGTCTGCTCGATCAAGTAGCGGCTGAGGGTAACGCGGGACATGGAAGGCTCCAAAGGGTTTGAAATCCCGCGCAGTTTAGCGCGAGTCTGTCAGCAATTCCTCCTGTCAGACCCAGGGGCTATCAGGAGAGTTCAGTACATGCCTAGGACAACGCCTACAGCGACGCACTATCCATGCCACAAACCTGATTGCGACCGCTGCGTTTGGCGTGGTAGAGCGCTTTGTCAGCGATTTGCAGCAGGTCGTCAAGGAACTCGCCCTGTGCCGGCCAGAACGCCATTCCGGCGGACAGCGTGACGGCTTGCGGACCGTTGCGCGTGGCCACTTGAGTGGTCGCCAGCTGCATGCAAATGGCCTCAACGCGCTGGCGCGCTTCCTCCGGCGCAACGCCCGGAAGAATCAGCAGAAACTCTTCGCCACCGATACGAAAAACCGCATCGGTACTGCGCAGTGCATCTGTGAGTAATTGCGCCACGAGCACCAGCACATCGTCACCCACCAAGTGGCCATGGGCATCGTTCAGCGCTTTGAAGTGATCGAGGTCGATCAGCGCCAGGGCCAGTGGTTTTTGCTCGCGCTGGGCGCGGGCCAGTTCGCGGTCGAAGAATTCTTCCAGATACCGGCGGTTGTACAGGCCGGTCAGCGGGTCACGCAGGGCCTGTTCCTGCAAGCGCTCGTGCAGGCTGGAAATGGTGCGCAGGCGGTCTTCGCTGACGGCCAGCGCTTCGGCCAATTTGCATTCGCTGACATGGCGCTGGGTCACGTCGCGCAGGTAAAGCATCTGCCCCAGCACCGACGAACTGGTGCGCGTGGCGCGCTCGATAACGCGGCACGACACTTCGAAGTGGCGAGCCGGGTTTTCCAGCGTCAGCAGCCGGTCGCCATTGGCGCCCAGCGGCTGATTGAGCAGCGTCTGCAGCGCGGCGCCGTACACCGGCCAGTCTTCCAGCGGCACGCCCTGCCAGGATTCGCTCTGATTCGCCAGACGACAGGCTGCCGGATTGGCTTCGAGCACGCGGCGCTGGGTGTCCACAACCAGTACCGGGTCCAGCAATTCTTCAAGCAACAAGTGCCGCGCCACCGGCAGCAGATCGAACAGCCGCACGCCCACGATCAGCCAGGAAAACGCCAGCAAGGTGAAGGCAAAACAGAATGGGGTGGGGTCGAAGCCAAACAGCTGCACGTCCCAGAACACATAGGAAAGGTTGGCGCCCCACGGCAACAGCGTGACCAGCACAAACGCCAGGTAATGGCGGCGATGCACGCCAGTGCTGGCGACCGCTGCCTTGATCACGACGGCCAGACAAAACAGTACGAACGCGTATTCGTAGATCGCCGTGGCGTAGAAAAGCGGCCCGTGGCGGTAAAGGATCGGCGCGCCAGGGATGTCGGATGCCGGGCCGGTTTCGGGCGTATAGAACAGGCCGTGCCAGGGGTTGCTCAGCGCCAGCGCCCAGACCACCACCGGCACCACGGCGAACACCGCCACCTGACTCAGCGGCAGCGGCTGGCGTTCACTGTTGACGTATTGCCAGAGAAACACGGCCCAGAACGTGGGCAAGCCGACGATGCCCGGCCAGGCCATGCTGGCCCAGAACTGCTTGCACTCACTGCCCTGTGCGGCCAGTTCAAGGCTGGCAGCCAGCAGCCACCAAAGGCTGGCCATGTGCAGGAGGAAGAAACTGTCGCGGCCGGGGAAGCTGCGTTGGCGGGTCACCCAATGGGCAAGCATGATCACGCCCAGGCATACCACTAAGGTAAACACCACCGGCATGCTCAGCGCCCAATTGGAATTGCTGCAAAGCCCCATCGCCCTACACCTGCAGTCAAACGGCCCGCGCCGGTAACCGGGGAGCCATCTGCGGTAATTGTCTAGAAAGGTGCATCGGCCCAGTCAGAAGGCCCAATGCCAGTATTGAAGCGAACGCGCAACGATACGCCATCTCATGTGAAAAACGTAGGTGGGGGGTGATGGATCGTATACGGACCGCGTGGAGGTCGTAGGTTGGGTCGTTCCGCGTTCGGTGAGCGCCAGCGAAGCCCAACGATACGCATAGAGTCGCATCACCGCTTTTCCCGAACAGGTCGGTGCCTCGCCGAAGCGCCCTGATTGGGAGCAGCAGCGCAACCCGCATCGCCGTATCGTTGGGCTTCGCTTTGGCTCAACCCAACCTACCAGTCACCTTTTCTGCGCCTTCAACAAGCTCAACGCCATGCCCACCAGTAGCGCCACGCCCACCAGCAACACGCCCCACAAGCCGTAACGCTGCCAGTCCACACCGGCCGCCGGGCTTGCCGTCTGCGCGGCTGACGGTGCGGCCACGGGTGTGCCTGCCTTGGCCACGCCGAGCGCTGCCAGGCGTTTGTCGTCATAGCCGGGAATCAACGTGGTCAGCGGCAGGTTGTTGGCCTTGCCGGCCGTATTGCCCAGCGCCAGCACATAGGGCGGCGTACCGCGAGCAAGGAACACCATCTGCGTCGAGCGCAGCCCGATACGCACGGTGGGCGCAGCCTGGCCGATGCCGCCGCCGCGCGGGTCGACCTGCAAGCGCAGGTGCTGCACCCATTGCCCCGGCAGTTGCAGCTCATCATGAATCACGTCTTTGCCCTTTTCCGGCAACCGATACAGCAGGCCGCGCGCCAGGGGCTGCCAACTGTCTTTGCTGTCGCGCCGGGTACTGACGCTCACCGGCGCCAGGGTGTTGGCTTGCGCCAGTTCCACGCGCAGCAGTTCGAGGGGTAACGGCACCGGCAGGTCGAGGGTGTACTCGTCCGCTTTAACCTGGCTGGTCGGCAGCGGGTCGGACCACGACATCGGCGCCACCACGCTGCTATGGGTGGTGCTGGTCAGTTCGGCGCTGATCAGCACCGGGGCTTTCTCCGGTGCCAGCCAGAGCAAGCGCAGGTAGCGGGCGCGCTGGCCGGGCAAGCTGGTGTCGCGCTGTTCGATGCGTTCATCGGCAAAGGCCAGGCGGGCGATCTGACCGTCTTCCCAAGGGGTCCAGGTTTGCAGGTCGTCGCTGGCTTCGATGGAGAAGCGCTGGAAACCGTCCTGCTCGGAAGTCCAGTCCAGGCTCAGCTTGTTGAGCGGCGCATCGATGGCGCTGGCGTCCAGCAACCAGCCGCGCAGCAATTGCTTTGAACCGCCAGTGCCGGCCGCAGCTTCTGGCCCGACTTCGACAATGGTGCCAGCGGTAGTGCGCTGAACCCGCACGCTGGGCGCGCCGGCCGGTGCATCAGCGGCGCTGTACAGCGGGAACCATTTCACCGCCGTGGCAATATTGGTTTCACTTCGCTCGGCGCTGCCGGACGTCAGCGCATACGCTTGCGCCTGACCTTCGGCGTTGAACACGCGCACATCCCGCAAATCGCCAAAGCGCGTGGCCAGGCGCAAGGCCATGGGCACTTCAAGCCGATACCACGGCCCCTCGCCACTCAGGGTCAGGGGAACCTGGGTTGTGTAGTCGCCTGGCTGTTCGGCGAAGGCGCCGGCGCAGGCCAGCGTGATCGCACCACCCACCAACACACGGCGCATGGCCGCGAAAGAAAACAACGCACTCATGAACTGACCTGCTCTTCTTCAGTTTCAGTAGCCGGATGCCGGGGCGGCAGCGGCGCGAAATAGCCGACCACCAGCAACAGCACGCCGACACCAATAAACGACACGATGCGCTCCAGCCCGCCGCGGTTGCCCAGTTCGACAAAGAACAGCTTGGCGACCACCACGGCAATCAACGCGGCGCCCACCAGCCACACTTCGCGGCGGCTGCGCAGATGGCCGAAAATCATCAGCGTCAGGGCGATGAGGGTCCAGACAATCGACAAGCCCGCCTGCACCAGCATCGATTCCAACAGCAAATCCAGCTGATACGGCACGCCGCTCCAGTGGTGCGCGGCGCGAAATACCAGGGCGGTGAACAAGGCGAATAACGAGGCGCCAGCCACTACCTGCGGCAGCCAACCGAGGCGTTCGCCGTTGGGCACGTGCGGCAAGGCGTTATGCAGCCAGCGGCAGACGCCAAACAGGGCGAACAGCAGGCCCAGCTCCAGCGGGTTTATCAGCGGCACGTAGGGCAGCGGCTCGGCGTTGCCGTCGCTGGCGATGTTGGCCAGCCAGAACCAGCCAAGCATCAGCACAGCCAGCGGCAGCGCGGCCAGGTGACGGTACTCACGCTCATAGGCGCGAACCGGCCACGGCCAGTTGCGCGGCGACGCCATGGCCAGCAGATAAATGCTTGGCAACACCGCCCAACCCAACCAGCGCCAGGCGTTGTAGTGGTCAGACAGCACGTACAGCAAGTAACGCAACTCCAGCGCCAGCACGCCGATAATCAGCCAGCAGCCCAATACATGCGCAGCGCTCAATGCGTTCGCCGGCAGCAAGCTGGCCACACGGCGCAGCGACCACAGGTGCACCGCGAACACCAGACCCCACGCCAGCCAGCCGAAGCGTGCCGCCGGGTGATAGGCGTCGTGCCAGATGTACAGCAACACCACGCCGGCAGCCGGTACCAGCATCGGACACAGCAACGCCAGCGCCTGCCATTTTTCCCGCGCGGCGAGCCAACTCCACAGCGCCACGCTGGCGGCCGCCACCATCAGCAAGATCGGCGCTTGCAACGCCGGCTCGGCAAAACGCAGCACTTCGCTGACGGTGGCCAGCACCCACCAGCCGGCGCCCCACACCAGCAGCAACTGCGACAGCCGCTCCAGGCTCAGCGAGCCCATGGCATCGGCGTCGTTGCGGGCGGCGCGCATCAACCGCCAGGCGCCAACCATGGCGGCCAGCGCCAGGGTGGCCGGCGTCCAGAAGCCGGCATGGGCCAATGGCCGCAAACCTTCACCACTCAGCTCGCCAAGCAAGAGCGGGCTGGCGGCGAGAAACGCGACACCGCCCAACGCTTGCAGCAGCAGACCGAACACAAAGCTTGCACGCTGTTGCAGGTGCAGGCTCAGCCACACAATCAGCAATCCACTGCCGCCCCACACCGCGCTGGCGGTTTGCCAAGGCAGCACGAACAGCACGGCGAGGTTGATAAACACCAGCCCGACGAGCAGCACCAGCGACAGCCCGCGCATCAGGCCGGCGTCGTTACGCACTTCCTTGTCGCGCGCCGCCACCAGCATGCCGCCGACCAGCGCCAGGCCAATCAACGAAGCCACCACCAAGCCACGCCAGCCGGCACTGAACACGCCGCTGTCGTCGCCGCTCGCTCCGCGCAGTTGCAGCAGGAACAAGGCGCCGCCCACCAGCTGCACGCCAAAGGAGGAGAACAGGAAGCTGCGCGCACGAATGCGCAAGCCGACAAACAAGGTGGCCAGGCCGGCCAGCGCCCAGACGATGGCCGTGGCTTCGGCGCGCAGGTTAAGCGGCGCCAACAGGTACAGGAAAGTCAGGCCCAGCACCGCCAGCACGGGCAGAAAGCGGCGCTCCAGCTCGGTGGTGTGCTCATCCGGGGCTTTGCGTAACTGGTAATGGCTGAACAACAGCGCCAGACCGAGCATCAATGCGCCCAACCACGAGCCGTAGAGCAGCGACGTGACGCCAATGTGCAGGTCCACCAGAAACGCCAGCGCCGCGCCCAGTTGCAGCAGCAAGGCGAAGGCTCGGGCCAGTGGCCGTTGCTGACGCAGGCCCAACCAGTAGATGCCGGCGCCTTCGACAGCCCAGGCAGCGGACGTCCAGCTGGCGTCCAGGCCCAACGGAATGGCGAGCGAGCCGAAGATCACGCCCAGCGCCATGCAGGTTTCCACCAGCAGCAAGGCACGACCCGGCGCACGCCCGACCAGCACGCGGGCGATGAGCATGTACAACAAGCCCATGGCCGACGCGCTGAACGCGGCGGCGAACTCAATGTGGTGCACCAGCGCGAACTGCAAGCCGAAGCCCACCAGTGGCGGGCCGAACAGCATGGTGCCGTCGACGTAATCACCCTGACGACGGGACCAGGTCAGCAGTGCGTCGCGGCTGTCATCTTCCGGCCCGACGCTGTGCTCGCGCAGTTTTCGGCGAGCAAACAGCAGGCCGATGGCGACGTACATCAGGAAGAACACAATCAGGAACGGCTCGGTGCTCCACAGCAGCTCCGGTGTATAGGAACGCATGCCCCAGGCGAAGCCGATGCCAAAGGTGCCGACAAAGCCGATCAGGTTAAGCATGCGCCACGCCTTGAACCAGGCGATGGCGAAAATACCGCTGTTAAGCAGGATGAAATACGAGAACAACGCGACGTGGTTGCCGCTGCCGGTAGACGTGAGGATCGGCGCCGCAAAGCCGCCCAGCGCAGCGACCGCAGCCAGCGCCATGGCGTTCTGGGTGACGGCCAGAATGGCCGAGCAAACGGTGACGATCACCAACAGGCTCAGGGCCATTTTCGGGTCGAGCAGCGGGTGCAGGCGGAACGCGGCGAACACCGTCAGGTACAGCACGGCGATACCCGTGCCCTGCAACATCAAGGCGTAGTTCGGGTTGCGCAGACGCAGCCACCAACCCAGCGCCAGCAATGCCACCGCGCTGGCGGCCACACCGGCATAACGCACCTGCACCGGCACCACCATGCCTTCAGTGGCGTAGCGCAGCAGAAAAGCCAGCCCGAGAAACAACAGCACCACGCCGATGCGCAGTACGGTGTTGCCGCCAAACAGCCAGTTCTTCGCCGCGCTGAAGCCGCGCTCGAACAGGTTCGGTTCGCGGGGAGTCGGCGGCTGACGAGGCGGCGCTGCCGGTGCCACAGGCTCACGGGCCCAGTCGCCTACCGGCACCTGATCGGCGACCGAGGCCACTGCTCTAGGCGGCGCGGCCAGCAATTCCGGGGGAAGCTCGAAGACAAGCCCGGGCTCGCTCGTCGGCACGGCAACGGGCTCGGGCTGCGGATCGAATTCGAAGGTGAAATCCAGGTCGTCGACGCTGCTGCTGCTGGAGGCGGGCGCTTCGGCTACCGTGGCCGGTGGCTCGGCGACAGGGGCGAAGGTACCGGCGGCGACGCGCTCTTCCAGGTTTGTCAGGCGCGCAGTGACAGCGAGGGTGCCGCGCTCGAAGCGTTCGGCGAAACCGCTCAGCTTGGTTTGCAACTCGTCGTTGCGCAGCTGCAGGTTGCGCAGTTGCAGCCAGAGGCCGATGGCAAAACCCAGCGAGGCGCCGAGTAACCCTTCCGTAATAGACTCATCCAGCGAAACGCCGATGAGCAGACCGACCAGCATGAAAATCCATTGCATGCAGCGCTTCCTAGTGAGGCGAGGTGCCAGCCAGAGACAGCCACTGTTGTGGCGGCGTCACATCCCGCCACCGGGCATCCCTGTCCAGCACGCGCAGGCCGTGGCCCGCAACCGCGGCAGTATATCCGCCCTACCCCACCGCACCGCTACTACCAGTGCACGCTTTGCACGTGATTCGGCGGATGGTTGTTCACAATTTCACCAATATCGCTATGATGCCGCCCCCACCGCTTCACGCCCTGCCAACTGGCCGGGGCGCGGCGTTCTCCACAGGTATGCAAGTCATGACGAAGTTATTGGTAGTTGGCGCTGAGCTGGATCGCACCGACACCTGGATCAAATACGAACGCACCATGTGCAGCAGCTGCGTATCGAGCTGCTGCACCATGCCGGTGGAAGTGAAATTCAACGACCTGCTGCGCATTGGCCTGGTGCAAGAGTTCGAGCGCAGCGAACCGGCCAAGCAGATCGCCAAGCGCCTGATGAAAGAAGGCGTGGTTGAGCGCTTCAACCAGAAATACGGCATCTACACGCTGACGCGCATGGGCAATAACGATTGCCTGTACCTGGACCGCAAAAGCCGCCTGTGCACGATTTACGAACAACGCCCGGACACCTGCCGCAACCACCCCAAAATCGGGCCACGGCCGGGGTATTGTGCGTATAAGCCGAAGGCGGTCGGGAAGGTTTGACCGGGTAACAGCCCTCTCCCCCGGCCCCTCTCCCGCAAGCGGGCGATGGGAGACACGCAGGACCGCGATAAAACTCCCTCTCCCGCCTGCGGGAGAGGGCTGGGGAGAGGGGCCTTTGATCTTGCTGGCGCACAAACAAAAACGCCCCCGGTCTCGCGACCGGGGGCGTTTTTATTTAGCCGAAGCTAAACCTTACTTGGCAGCCTTTTTAGCAGCGCGGGTGCGCTCGCCTTCGTCCAGGATCTTCTTGCGAAGACGGATGGATTTCGGCGTCACTTCGCACAGCTCGTCGTCCTGGATGAATTCCAGAGCCTGTTCCAGGGTGAAACGAACCGGCGGAACCAGGGCGATGGTTTCGTCCTTGCCCGAAGCACGCATGTTGTCGAGCTTCTTGCCTTTGGTTGGGTTCACGCCCAGGTCGTTGTCGCGGCTGTTCAGACCAACGATCTGACCGTTGTAGATGTCCTGACCGTGCTCGACAAACAGCTTGCCGCGCGCTTGCAGGGTTTCCAGGGAGTAGGTCAGTGCCTTGCCGGTTTCAACCGAAACCAGAACGCCGTTCTGACGGCCAGACATGTGGCCCGACTTCATCACGTCGTAACGGTCGAAGATCGAGGTCAGGATGCCGGCGCCGTTGGTCAGGGTCAGGAACTGGTTACGGAAACCGATCAGACCACGGGCTGGAATGTTGTATTCCAGACGTACACGGCCTTTGCCATCCGGGGACATGTTGGTCAGGTCGCCTTTACGCAAACCCATCTCTTCCATGACCTTGCCCTGCGATTCTTCAGGGATGTCGATGGTGACGTTTTCGAACGGTTCGTTCTTCACGCCATCAACCACACGGATGATTACTTCCGGACGGCCTACGCCCATTTCAAAACCTTCGCGACGCATGGTTTCGATCAGTACGGACAAGTGCAGCTCGCCACGGCCCGATACTTTGAAACGGTCAGCCGAGTCGCCTTCTTCAACGCGCAATGCCACGTTGTACAGCAGCTCTTTGTCCAGACGCTCTTTGATGTTGCGGCTGGTCACGAACTTGCCTTCTTTACCGCAGAACGGCGAGTCGTTTACCTGGAAGGTCATCGAAACGGTCGGCTCGTCAACGGTCAACGGCTTCATGGCTTCAACGTTGTTCACGTCGCACAGGGTGTCGGAGATGAACAGCTGGTCCATACCGCTGATGCAGACGATGTCGCCAGCGGCGGCTTCTTCTACGTCTACGCGGTGCAGGCCGTGGTGACCCATCAGCTTGAGGATACGACCGTTGCGGCGCTTGCCGTCAGCGTCGATGGCAACCACCGGGGTGTTCGGCTTGACGCGACCACGGGCAATACGGCCAACGCCGATGATGCCGAGGAAGCTGTTGTAGTCCAGCGCCGAGATTTGCATCTGGAACGGACCGTCGCGGTCAACGGCCGGAGCCGGAACGTTGTCGACGATGGACTGGTACAGCGGGGTCATGTCTTCAGCCATGTCGGTGTGGTCGAGACCAGCAATACCGTTCAGGGCCGAGGCGTAAACCACTTTGAAGTCGAGCTGTTCTTCGGTAGCACCGAGGTTGTCGAACAGGTCGAAGATCTGGTCCAGAACCCAATCCGGACGCGCGCCTGGACGGTCAACCTTGTTGATCACAACGATTGGGCGCAGGCCGGCTTCGAAGGCTTTCTTGGTGACGAAGCGGGTTTGCGGCATCGGGCCGTCTTGGGCGTCGACCAGCAGCAGCACCGAGTCAACCATCGACATTACGCGCTCAACTTCGCCGCCGAAGTCGGCGTGGCCGGGGGTGTCGACGATGTTGATGTGGTAGCCGTTCCAGTTGATCGCGGTGTTCTTGGCAAGAATGGTAATGCCGCGCTCTTTTTCCTGGTCGTTGGAGTCCATCACGCGCTCGTCGTTGAGCTCGTTGCGCTCCAGGGTGCCGGATTGACGCAGGAGTTTATCAACCAGGGTGGTCTTACCATGGTCAACGTGGGCGATGATGGCGATGTTGCGTAGATTTTCGATCACTTTTGCATCTCGATCAGAGGATTCGGTTTGCCGCTAAGTCTAGGCGGCCAGTATGAAGAATGAGTGGCTCAACTGCCCCGTCGGTCGGGGGGGCGGTGGCGGATACTGCCGCCATTCAGACCCGGCGTTTTATGCCGGACGATAAACGCGCACATTGGCATGCCCCTCGCTGAGCAAGTGGTGGGCATGCAGGCGGCTCATCACGCCTTTGTCGCAATACAGCAGGTACTGACGGGTGGGGTCCAGTTCCTTGTAGCGACTGTTGAGCGCGAAGAACGGCAACGCTCTTACTTCGATGCCGTCCAACTCCAGCGGCAAATCTTCCTGGGCGTCCGGGTGACGGATGTCCAGCACGATCTGCCCAGGCAAGGCTTCACTCAATTCCTCGACCTGGATGTCTTGCCCCAACTCGTCGATCACCCGATCAATCGTTACCGAACGAGCGCGCTCAAGGGCACGCTCGAATACGGTCATATCAATCTGGGCTTCTTCGTAAACGACGCGGTCGGGTTTGGCGCGGGTGGTCGGGTTTACCGAAATCACACCGCAGTATTCGGGCATGTGCTTGGCGAAATCGGCAGTGCCGATGGCCTCGGCCATGTTGATGATGTCTTGCTTGTGGCTGGCAATCAGCGGGCGAATCACCAGCTTGTCAGTGGCGCGGTCGATCACCGAGAGGTTCGGCAGCGTCTGGCTCGACACTTGGGAAATCGCCTCGCCGGTAACCAGTGCGTCGATATCCAGACCATCGGCGATACGACTCGCCGCACGCAGCATCATGCGTTTGAGCACGACGCCCATGTGCGCGTTGTCGACCTTGCCAAGAATCTCGCCCAGCACTTCCTCAAACGGCACGCTAATAAAGAGCACGCGGTGCGAGCTGGCGTACTGGCTCCACAAATAGTGAGCCACTTCCATCACGCCCAGCTCGTGGGCACGGCCGCCAAGATTGAAGAAGCAGAAGTGGCTGATCATGCCGCGACGAATCATTTGATACGCGGCCACCGTGGAGTCGAAGCCGCCGGACATCAGCACCAGCGTCTGCTCAATGGCACCGAGCGGATAGCCGCCCAGGCCTTCGTGCTGGCTGTGAATGATATAGAGAAGCTGATTGCGGATTTCCATGCGCACCAGCAGCTCGGGGTCTTTCAGGGAAATACCGGCAGCGCCGCACTGGCGACGCAATTGGCTGCCGACATAACGCTCAACGTCCATCGAACTGAAGCTGTGCTTGCCGGCGCGTTTGCAGCGCACGGCGAAAACTTTACCGGCCAACTGATCGCCGAAATGGGCTTTGCACTTTTCGACCATGTCGTCGAAATCGCCCAGCGGGTATTCGTTCACTTCCAGAAACTGACCGATGCCGGAAATGCGCGCCATGCGCTGTTTCAGTTCGGCCAGTACTTTGGGCTCGGTGAGCGTGGTTTCGACGTCGATGTTGTCCCACACGCCGTCCACCACCAGATTTGGATCCAGGTCACGCATCACCGCACGAATGTTCTTCGTGAGCTGGCGGATGAAGCGCGTACGCACCGGCCGGCTTTTAATGGTGATTTCGGGGAAGACTTTGACGATAAGTTTCATGAAAACAGCGCGCGCGAGCCTGGCCTAAATTAAGGGGCGCGGATTATAGCGGAAATTGCTCAAGGTTTAACCAGGCAATGCGCAGAAAGATCTGACACGCACCAAAATGCATCACTGCATTTCGCAAGAGATTCATTTTGGTGCGCGCCGCCTCGTTCTTTTAACGCGCAGCCCCCGCAGCGCCTGCCTTTCGTGCAACAAACCCACTTCGGGGCACTGGCATGCAATTTGCTCCCTTGTGAGGCAGGTTGCCCTGGCGGACTATGCCGCCCGGCTTCACCGTTTTATTTGGGGCTAAAAAATCACAACGCCCCACCATCTGGAGGACACCATGTCGAAGGCGCTTCAACTAATCAAAGAACACGACGTGAAGTGGGTTGACCTGCGCTTCACCGATACCAAAGGCAAGCAGCACCACGTGACCATGCCGGCCCGTGACGCCCTTGACGACGAATTCTTCGAAGTCGGCAAAATGTTCGACGGTTCTTCGATCCATGGCTGGAAAGGCATCGAAGCCTCCGACATGATCCTGCTGCCAGTAGACAGCACTGCCGTTCTCGACCCGTTCACCGAAGAGCCGACCCTGATTCTGGTCTGCAACATCATCGAACCGTCGACCATGCAAGGCTACGACCGCGACCCGCGCTCCATCGCTGCTCGCGCTGAGGAATACCTCAAGTCCACCGGTATCGGTGACACCGTATTCGTAGGCCCGGAGCCTGAGTTCTTCGTTTTCGACGAAGTTAAATTCAAGTCCGACATTTCCGGCTCGATGTTCAAAATCATCTCCGAACAAGCGTCCTGGAACACCGACAGCGACTTCGAAACCGGCAACAAAGGCCACCGCCCAGGCGTCAAAGGCGGCTACTTCCCGGTTCCTCCAGTCGACCACGACCACGAAATCCGTACTGCCATGTGTAATGCCATGGAAGAAATGGGCCTGGTCATCGAAGTTCACCACCACGAAGTGGCGACTGCCGGCCAGAACGAAATCGGCGTGAAGTTCAACACCCTGGTTGCCAAGGCTGACGAAGTTCAAACCCTGAAGTACTGCGTACACAACGTGGCCGATGCCTACGGCAAAACCGCGACCTTCATGCCCAAGCCTCTGTACGGCGACAACGGCTCGGGTATGCACGTACACATGTCCATCTCCAAAGATGGCAAGAACACCTTCTCCGGCGAAGGCTATGCCGGCCTGTCCGATACCGCCCTGCACTTCATCGGCGGCATCATCAAGCACGGTAAGGCACTGAACGGCTTCACCAACCCGTCGACCAACTCCTACAAGCGTCTGGTCCCAGGTTTCGAAGCACCGGTAATGCTGGCCTACTCGGCTCGCAACCGCTCCGCCTCCATCCGTATTCCTTACGTGTCGAGCCCGAAAGCCCGCCGTATCGAAGCACGCTTCCCGGACCCGGCTGCCAACCCGTACCTGGCATTCGCCGCCCTGTTGATGGCTGGCCTGGACGGCATCCAGAACAAGATCCACCCTGGCGATGCTGCTGACAAAAACCTGTACGACCTGCCACCAGAAGAAGGCAAGCTGATCCCACAAGTGTGTGGCAGCTTGAAAGAAGCCCTGGAAGAACTGGACAAGGGCCGTGCGTTCTTGACCAAAGGCGGCGTGTTCAGCGACGACTTCATCGATGCCTACATCGAGCTGAAGAGCGAAGAAGAAATCAAAGTGCGCACCTTCGTGCACCCTCTGGAATACGATCTCTACTACAGCGTTTAAGTAGTAGCGTCTGAGCCAGACACGCTCGCTTGCTTAGCGGCGTGATTGAGAAGGCCTCCCTCGGGAGGCCTTTTTTATGGCCGTTTTCCGAGGCGGCACAGGCATGAAGCCAGGCCTCCTCCGGCACTAGCCGACAGCCACTCACGCAACGCCCTGGCAATTCTCCTACTGCAACCCACCAGTTGGAGCGTCGCCATGAATACGTTTTTTCTTGCCGCAACTGCCCTCGCCTGCCTGGGGCTTACAGGCTGCGCCAATCCCGTCACCACGAGCAAAATAGAGTCGGACATTCTGTTGAAGACCACGACGTCGTGGGATGGCACGCCGTACACGTCTTACCCGCGCGGACAACCAGAACTGACGCTGATGAAAATCCGCATTCCCGCCCACACCGTACTGAACTGGCATACCCATCCAATTCCCAACGCCGCTTATATCCTCAGCGGTGAACTCACAATCGAGACCAGAAAACCTGGCCAGACCCGCCTGCTTAAACAAGGCGACACGGTGGCCGAGACGGTCGGCGTTATTCACCGCGGTATAACCGGGGAGCAAGCCGCCGAGCTTCTGGTGTTTTACGCAGGCGTTCCAATGCTGCCGCTGTCCGAAACAGCCAGGTAAGCCGGCCCCGCTATTCATAATGAGCAAGGGACAAGCCGCCTCTACCACCACCGGCAGAGGCGTTTTATTCTCAAAATCCTTGTTCTCGTGCACAGCCATAACGGTGCGAACTTGCCAGCGCAGCGTTGCGGTGCAAGGCTTAGCACACATTCCACGAGACCCTAGCCATGCGCCTGATCGTGACCTGCCTGTTAGCCGCCCTCGCCTTGCCCGCCAGCGCCGAGATCTACAAATACACCGACGCCAACGGCAATACCGTATTTACCAATCAGCCTCCGCAAGGCGCCAACGCGCAGGAAGTTTCCCTGCCTCCCGTGAACACGGTGCAATCGCCACCTCCGCCAACCATGCCGGGCAATAACCAGGGCAACGCGTCGACCGAGCAGGTGTATAGCGTGGTGGAAATTACCGACGTGCCGACGGAGGAAGCGCTACGCAGCAACAACGGCAGTTTCACGGTCGGTGTTCGCCTCGAGCCGCAACTGCGTATTGGCGACAGCATTCAACTGGTACTCGACGGTCAGCCCTACGGCGGTCTGACCAACAGCCTGCAGTTCCCGCTGAACAATATTGAGCGCGGCGACCACACCTTGGCCGCGCACGTGTTCAGCGGCGACCGGCTGATCCAGCAAAGCGCCACGGTCCCCTTTACGGTCCAGCGGACCAGTACGAACAACCCCACACGTGTGACGCCTCCCAAACCGACCCCAAGGCCAGCCAACTAAACCATGCGATTCGCTCTGTTCTGCCTGCTGTTGCTGGGCTCGCCGGCCATGGCCGAGGTGTACACCTACATCGACAGCGAAGGTAATCGGGTTTTTACCGACCAGCCGCGTGCCAATGCCAAAAAGCTGGACATCGCGCCTACCAACGGCATGAACCAGAAAAATCCGCCGCAGGTCCGCACCATTACGCCGCAGCCACCTGCCGCCGAACTGCCGGCCTATCAGCTTCTGCGCATTCTGGTGCCCGAGCCGGACGCGACGATTCGCGAGGGCTCTTCCGGCGACTTGATCGTGACGCTCACCAGCGACCCGGGCTTGATGGGTGATCACAGCTACCGCCTTTTGCTGGACGGCAACGTGGTCGCCGCACCGAGCCGCAGTCCGGTGTTTCCGCTGACGAATCTGGACCGCGGCACGCACCAGCTGGCGGCCGAAATCATCGACGGCCAGGGCCGTATCATCGAGCGCACGCCGAGCCAGCCCGTGCACATTGTGCGCACATCGCTGGACAGCAAACGCCGGGCAAACCCGTGCGAGAAAGACGAGTACGGCGTTCGCCCGGAATGCCCGATTGGCGACAAGCCTGAAGAAGACGACGACATCTCGATCCTTCCGTTTTTCTGACTCTCTTCGCCAAAGCACCAAATTGGTGCTTTGTAGCGCACCAAATTCTATGCTCTCCCTGTTTTGGTTCGTACATGACAGCGGCTGGTGCAGCAAAACGACCCAATATCCCTGTTTAGGCGCCTGTCGCGCGTCTTTTCGGGGCTTTGGTTTGCTTTTTGCATTTTCAGTCCCATTCTCGGGATCCCATAGATGACCATAAACGACGCCCTGCACCGCCTGCTGCTGGACAACCTGACCACTGCGACGTTGTTGCTCAACGCGGAACTGCGCCTTGAGTACATGAACCCTGCAGCGGAGATGCTGCTGGCTGTCAGCGGCCAACGCAGCCATGGTCAGTTCATCAGCGAACTGTTCACCGAGTCCCCCGAGGCGTTGGCCTCCTTACGCCAGGCGGTCGAAGAGGCCCACCCTTTCAATAAGCGTGAGGCCGTGCTGATCGCCTTGACGGGCCAGACGCTGACGGTGGATTACGCCGTGACGCCGATTCTCAACCGGGGCGCGACGCTGCTGCTGCTTGAAGTGCACCCGCGTGATCGCTTGCTGCGTATCACCAAGGAAGAGGCTCAGCTGTCAAAGCAGGAAACCACCAAAATGCTGGTGCGTGGCCTTGCCCATGAGATCAAGAACCCTCTGGGCGGCATTCGCGGGGCGGCACAGCTGCTGGCACGTGAGCTGCCGGACGAGAACCTCAAGGACTACACCAACGTCATCATCGAAGAGGCCGACCGCCTGCGTAATCTGGTCGACCGCATGCTGGGCTCGAACAAGCTGCCGTCGCTGGCACTGACCAATGTGCACGAAGTGCTGGAACGTGTGAGCAGTCTGGTGGAGGCGGAAAGTCAGGGCGGTATCACCTTGGTGCGCGATTACGACCCGAGCATTCCGGATGTACTGATCGACCGTGAACAAATGATCCAGGCCGTGCTCAATATCGTGCGCAACGCCATGCAGGCGATCGGCGGCCAGAACGAATTCCGCCAGGGCCGCATCATGCTGCGCACGCGCACCTTGCGGCAGTTCACCATCGCCCACACCCGGCATCGCCTGGTGGCCAAAGTGGAAATCATCGACAACGGCCCCGGCATTCCTGCCGAACTGCAGGAAACCATCTTCTATCCCATGGTCAGTGGTCGTCCGGACGGTACCGGACTGGGCTTGGCTATCACCCAGAACATCATCAGTCAGCATCAGGGACTGATCGAATGCGAGAGCCATCCAGGCCATACCGTGTTTTCGATCTTCCTGCCTCTGGAACAAGGAGCTACTTCGTCATGAGCCGCAGCGAAACCGTCTGGATTGTCGACGACGACCGTTCCATCCGTTGGGTACTGGAAAAAGCCCTGCAACAAGAAGGCATGACCACCACCAGCTTCGACAGTGCCGACGGCGTGCTCACCCGCCTGACCCGCCAGCAGCCGGACGTGATCATTTCCGATATCCGCATGCCGGGCGCCAGCGGCCTGGATCTGCTCGCACGCATCCGCGAGCTGTACCCGCGCCTGCCGGTGATCATCATGACGGCCCATTCCGACCTGGAAAGCGCGGTCGCCTCCTACCAGGGCGGCGCGTTCGAATACCTGCCAAAACCGTTCGACGTTGACGAGGCGGTTTCACTGGTCAAGCGCGCCTTCCAGCACGCGCAGGAGCAGCAAGGCCTGCACGTTCCTGTAGAGCAGACCCGCACGCCGGAAATCATTGGCGAAGCGCCAGCCATGCAGGAAGTGTTTCGTGCCATCGGGCGACTGAGCCACTCGAACATCACTGTGCTTATCAACGGTGAATCAGGCACCGGCAAGGAACTGGTGGCGCACGCGCTGCACCGCCACAGCCCGCGCGCGGCCTCGCCTTTTATCGCACTTAATATGGCAGCGATTCCAAAAGACTTGATGGAGTCCGAACTGTTTGGCCACGAGAAAGGTGCGTTCACCGGGGCGGCAAATCAGCGTCGCGGCCGTTTCGAACAAGCGGATGGCGGCACCCTGTTTCTCGACGAAATCGGCGACATGCCGGCAGATACCCAAACCCGACTGCTGCGTGTATTGGCAGACGGCGAGTTTTACCGCGTGGGCGGTCACACGCCGGTGAAGGTGGATGTTCGCATCATCGCCGCGACTCACCAGAATCTGGAAAACCTCGTGCAGGCCGGCAAGTTTCGTGAAGACTTGTTCCATCGCCTGAACGTCATTCGCATCCACATTCCGCGCATGTCGGACCGTCGCGAAGACATCCCGACGCTGGCGCGCCACTTCCTCGCCCGGGCGGCGCAGGAGCTGGCAGTCGAGCCGAAGCTTCTCAAGACCGAAACCGAGGATTACCTCAAAAACCTGCCATGGCCCGGCAACGTACGTCAGCTGGAAAACACCTGCCGCTGGATCACGGTGATGGCTTCGGGTCGCGAAGTGCACATCGACGACCTGCCCCCGGAATTGCTCACCCAGCCCCAAGACAGTGCTCCGGCGACCAATTGGGAGCAGGCTTTGCGCCAATGGGCCGATCAGGCGCTTGCGCGAGGGCAGTCCAGCTTGCTCGATACGGCCGTGCCGACGTTCGAACGGATCATGATCGAAACCGCACTCAAGCACACCGCCGGACGTCGTCGGGACGCCGCCGTGCTCCTCGGCTGGGGCCGTAACACCTTGACTCGTAAGATAAAAGAGCTGGGAATGAAGATAGACGGCGCTGACGACGAGGAAGACGAAGGCTAAACCTGGGCGTCAGCCGCTACAAAAAAGCGAGCCTCGAGCTCGCTTTTTTGTGGGAAAAATCCTCATTGCAATAAAACTGGCACACGCCCTGCATAGTGTTAAGTACGCAACACGAAGCACCCCCAGTTTTCGGGGACCTTGGTACAGGCAGGCCGGGGATTCCCCTTTTTTATTCTGCGGCTAGACCCGCAAGCGCTACTC
Source organism: Pseudomonas viridiflava (assembly GCF_900573885.1). Lineage (GTDB taxonomy): Bacteria > Pseudomonadota > Gammaproteobacteria > Pseudomonadales > Pseudomonadaceae > Aquipseudomonas. The sequence goes on along the minus strand of NZ_UPSE01000601.1, from coordinate 37,365 downwards.
CGCTACAAGGCTGATCGCCAGCCGCCATCGACCACCCTCCGCTGTACCGTGCCATTGAGCACGCAGCGGACGGGCCGCCACCAGATTCAGCAGCAACCCACCTTTACTTCGCAGCAACCGCCAATTGACGCTCTTGCCGTCCAGTTGCAGCTGGCCCTGGCGAGAGCTTCCCTCAGCATCGAAGCGCATCACCAGCGCACCATGCACGTGCTCAGCGGTCACTTTTGGTTCGGCATCGAATACCAGCTCAAGACCGCCCGCCCCTATCTCAATACTCTGAAGCATGACCGGCTGCGGGTCGCCCAGCCGGCCGATCATCAAGCCCACCATAAAACCGAACAGCGCAAGCGAGGCGACAACGCGCACTAATAATTTCGGCCGCGGATCCGGCTCCGCAGGGGTAAAATCCTCGACGCCCTCAAGTCGGAGTCGTGCATGTTTCACGTGATCTTGTTTCAACCGGAAATCCCCCCCAATACCGGCAACATTATCAGGCTCTGCGCCAATAGCGGATGCAGTCTGCACCTGATCGAACCGATCGGCTTCGAGCTGGACGACAAGCGCCTGCGCCGGGCGGGGCTGGATTATCACGAATACGCGACGCTCACGCGCCACAGCGACCTTTCCAGCTGCCTGGAAAGCCTCGGCAATCCAAGACTGTTCGCGTACACCACCAAGGCATCGCGCCCCTTCCACGAAGCCACTTACGCCAAAGGCGACGCGCTGCTTTTCGGTCCGGAAAGTCGCGGCCTGCCAACGGAGGTGCTGGATGCGCTCCCGGCCGAGCAAAGACTGCGCTTGCCGATGCGTCCGGGCTGCAGAAGCCTGAACCTTTCCAATACGGTAGCAGTGGCCGTGTACGAAGGCTGGCGGCAGCTTGGGTTCGGGTTGGACTAGGCAGTTTTATTACGCAGAGAAAAGGCGCCACTGAGGCGCCTTTTCTTTACTGCTGTGCCGTTACTCGATATTCAAGCCGAGCGCCGTAGCAACGCCACGCCCGTAGGCCGCGTCAGCCTTGCTGAAGTGCGCCAACTGACGCAACTGAACGTCCCGGGTAACGCTCTGCATCGCACCTGCAATGTTGCCAATGAGCAATGCTTGCTGTTCAGTACTCATCAAGCGGAACAGCGCACCCGCCTGGCTGTAGTAATCACTGTCGGTGCGGTGGTCGTAACGGTCGGCAGCGCCTTCCAACGCCAACGCCGGCTCACGATACTGCGGCGCCTGCTTCGGAGCGCTGGCATAGCTGTTCGGCTCGTAGTGGGTGGCGGCACCACCATTACCATCAAAACGCATAGCCCCGTCACGCTGGTAATTGTTCACCGGCGATTTCGGCGCGTTTACCGGCAACTGCTGGTGGTTGGTGCCGATGCGATACCGGTGTGCGTCGGCGTAGGCGAATACGCGGCCCTGCAGCATGCGATCAGGCGACAACCCAACACCCGGCACCACATTGCTTGGCGCGAAAGCGGCCTGCTCAACCTCGGCAAAGTAGTTCTGCGGATTACGGTTCAGCTCGATCACACCGACTTCCATCAGCGGAAATTCCTTCTGCGACCAGGTCTTGGTGACATCGAACGGATTCTCGCGGTGAGCTGCGGCCTGCGCTTCAGTCATCACCTGTACGCAAACGGTCCACTTCGGAAATTCGCCCCGCTCAATCGCACCAAACAGATCGCGCTGGGCATAGTCCGGGTCTGTCCCGGCCAAGCGAGCAGCGTCAGCAGGCGCCAGGTTCTTGATACCTTGCTGGCTCTTGTAGTGCCACTTCACCCAGTGGCGCTCACCGTTAGCGTTAATCAAGCTGAACGTGTGGCTGCCAAACCCGTGCATAAACCGGTAACCGTCCGGAATACCTCGATCAGAAAACAGAATGGTCACCTGGTGCAGCGATTCGGGCGACAGCGACCAGAAGTCCCACATCATTTGTGGACTTTTAAGGTTGCTCTGCGGCAGGCGCTTCTGCGTGTGAATGAAGTCGGGAAACTTCAGCGGATCGCGGATGAAGAATACCGGGGTGTTGTTGCCAACGATGTCCCAGTTGCCCTCTTCGGTATAAAACTTCAGCGCAAAACCACGAGGATCGCGCTCCGTGTCAGCTGAGCCGCGCTCGCCACCGACGGTGGAGAACCGCAGAAAAATCGGAGTCTGCTTGCCCACACTTTCGAATACGTTGGCGTAGCTAAGCCGAGTAATGTCGCGGGTGACAGTAAACGTGCCGTAAGCGCCTGAGCCCTTGGCATGAACGCGACGCTCAGGAATGACTTCGCGGTTGAAGTGGGCAAGTTTTTCAACGAGGTGGAAATCGTCCAACAGCAACGGACCGCGCGGGCCGGCGGTACGAGAATTCTGATTATCGGCGACTGGCGCACCGCTGGCGGTAGTAAGAATGGGGGACTCGCTCATTACGCTCTCCTGGTCATGCTCAACCGGTGTAGCCCGGCGTTGCAGCAGAGATTAAGGTGAGCTATCGAGCACCGCTAATTCATTAAACGAAAACTATTGATAGTGAAATACTTTTACAGCTCAACACTCAATAGATATGTCTTTCCGCAGACGTAAAAAAACCGAGCCGGAGCTCGGTTTTTTCTTACAACCTACGACTTACTCAGCGTCTACAGCTGCGCCGCCGACCGGACGGTCAACCAGCTCAACATAAGCCATTGGAGCATTGTCGCCAGCGCGGAAGCCGCACTTGAGAATACGCAGGTAGCCGCCCTGACGGGTGGCGTAGCGCTTGCCCAGGTCGTTGAACAGCTTGCCAACGATAGCTTTCGAACGAGTACGGTCGAAGGCCAAACGACGGTTCGCCAGACTATCTTCTTTAGCCAGGGTGATCAGCGGCTCGGCTACGCGACGCAGTTCCTTGGCCTTAGGCAGGGTCGTTTTGATCAACTCGTGCTCAAACAGCGACACCGCCATGTTTTGAAACATGGCCTTGCGGTGAGCGCTAGTGCGGCTCAGGTGACGACCACTCTTACGATGACGCATGGTTCTATTCCTTACCAAACTTACGTTCGGTGATTACGACGATCAGGCAGTCGCCTTGTCGTCCTTCTTAAGACTTGCCGGTGGCCAGTTGTCCAGGCGCATACCGAGAGAAAGACCACGAGAGGCCAGCACGTCCTTGATCTCAGTCAGGGACTTCTTGCCCAAGTTCGGAGTTTTCAACAGTTCTACTTCGGTGCGCTGAATCAGGTCGCCGATGTAGTAAATGTTCTCCGCCTTGAGGCAGTTGGCCGAACGAACGGTCAGTTCCAGATCATCAACCGGACGCAGCAGGATCGGATCGATCTCGTCTTCCTGCTCGATTACCACTGGCTCACTGTCACCTTTGAGGTCGACGAACGCAGCCAACTGCTGTTGCAGAATGGTTGCAGCGCGGCGGATAGCCTCTTCAGGATCCAGAGTACCGTTGGTCTCCAGGTCAATAACCAGCTTGTCAAGGTTAGTACGCTGCTCAACACGGGCGTTTTCAACTACGTACGCAACACGGCGCACGGGGCTGAAAGAGGAGTCCAGCTGCAAGCGACCGATGCTGCGGCTTTCGTCTTCATCACTCTGACGCGAATCAGCAGGCTCATAGCCGCGACCACGAGCCACAGTGAGCTTCATGTTCAGTGCGCCGTTAGAAGCCAGGTTGGCAATAACGTGATCACCGTTGACGATCTCGACATCATGATCCAGCTGAATATCGGCAGCGGTAACAACGCCCGAGCCCTTCTTCGCCAGTGTCAGAGTCACTTCGTCACGACCGTGCAACTTGATAGCCAGACCTTTCAGGTTGAGCAGGATTTCAATTACGTCTTCCTGTACACCTTCGATGGCGCTGTACTCGTGGAGCACACCGTCAATCTCGGCCTCGACTACTGCACAGCCAGGCATTGAGGACAACAAAATGCGACGCAGCGCGTTGCCCAACGTGTGGCCAAAACCACGCTCGAGAGGCTCGAGAGTGATTTTAGCGCGGGTCGGACTGACCACCTGCACATCAATGTGGCGGGGGGTCAGGAACTCATTTACCGAAATCTGCATGGATGCACCTATTTTCTAGCCCTTACTTGGAGTAGAGCTCGACAATCAGGCTTTCGTTGATGTCGGCCGAGAGGTCACTGCGAGCTGGAACGCTTTTGAAAACGCCCGACTTCTTCTCAGTGTCAACTTCGACCCACTCAACGCGGCCACGCTGGGCACACAGCTCAAGAGCTTGAACAATGCGCAGCTGATTCTTCGATTTCTCGCGAACTGCAACCACGTCACCAGCACGAACCTGGTACGACGGGATGTTTACAGTCTTACCGTTGATGCTGATCGCTTTGTGCGAAACCAGCTGACGGGATTCAGCACGAGTAGCGCCGAAGCCCATACGGTATACAACGTTATCCAGACGGCATTCGAGCAGTTGCAGCAGGTTCTCACCAGTAGCGCCTTTCTTGCCGGCAGCTTCTTTGTAATAACCGCTGAATTGACGCTCGAGCACGCCATAGATACGACGGACCTTCTGCTTTTCACGCAGTTGGGTACCGTAATCGGATTGGCGACCGCGGCGCTGACCGTGGATACCAGGGGCTGCCTCGATGTTGCACTTCGATTCCAGAGCGCGAACGCCGCTTTTCAGGAACAGGTCAGTGCCTTCACGACGCGCCAGTTTGCATTTTGGACCAATGTAACGAGCCATTATCTATCGTCTCCTGATTACACGCGGCGCTTCTTCGGCGGACGGCACCCGTTATGCGGGATTGGCGTCACGTCGGTGATGCTGGCGATCTTGTAACCGCAGCCGTTCAAAGCACGGACAGCGGACTCACGACCTGGACCTGGACCCTTGACGTTAACGTCGAGGTTTTTCAGGCCATATTCCAGCGCAGCTTGACCAGCACGTTCAGCAGCTACTTGAGCAGCGAACGGAGTGGACTTGCGTGAACCGCGGAAACCCGAACCACCAGAGGTAGCCCAGGACAGGGCGTTCCCTTGACGATCGGTAATGGTCACAATGGTGTTGTTGAAAGACGCGTGGATGTGGGCGATGCCATCAACCACTGTCTTTTTGACTTTTTTACGAGGACGAGCAGCAGGTTTTGCCATGACTAGATTCCTGTCGATTCGCGGGCGCGATTACTTGCGGATCGGCTTACGCGGACCCTTACGGGTACGTGCGTTGGTCTTGGTACGCTGGCCACGGACCGGAAGGCCGCGACGATGACGCAGGCCGCGATAGCAACCCAGGTCCATCAAGCGCTTGATTTTCATGTTGACTTCACGGCGCAGGTCACCTTCGGTGTTTACCTTTGCCACTTCGCCACGCAGAAGCTCAATCTGCTCATCGCTCAGATCTTTAATCTTTGCCGCCGGGTTAACCCCGGTGGTTGCGCAAATTTTCTGCGCAGTTGTGCGACCAACACCGAAGATGTAGGTCAGCGAGATAACAGTATGCTTGTTATCTGGAATGTTGACGCCTGCAATACGGGCCATTCAATGAAACTCCAATTGACAGCTACCTACGCCCCGGAAGCCAAGAAAAGGGCGCGAGATATTAACGCTGTAATAACAAATAAGCAACCCGACAGCGCACTAGCTGCCGGGCTTATAGCTTTCGATCACACTCAGCCTTGGCGCTGTTTGTGACGCGGCTCAGCACTGCAGATCACTCGCACGACACCTTCACGGCGAATAATTTTGCAGTTACGGCACAGCTTTTTCACCGATGCACGAACTTTCATCACCAACTCCTCGAACCTTATGGACACATTAACGGAGCATGCCGTTGCCGTAGCCCTTCAGGTTGGCTTTCTTCATCAGGGATTCGTACTGGTGCGAAACGAGGTGCGATTGTACTTGCGACATAAAGTCCATCACAACCACTACCACGATCAGCAACGAGGTCCCGCCAAGGTAGAACGGCACGTTTGCAGCAACCACCAAAAACTGCGGCAGCAGACAAACAGCCATCATGTACAAAGCACCGAACATGGTTAAGCGAGTCAACACGCCATCGATATAGCGCGCCGATTGCTCACCTGGACGGATGCCAGGAATAAAGGCACCAGACTTCTTCAGGTTTTCCGCTACGTCTTTCGGGTTGAACATCAACGCTGTGTAGAAGAAGCAGAAGAAAACGATCCCTGCACTAAACAGCAAAATATTCAACGGCTGACCAGGAGCGATAGCCTGTGAAACATCCTGAAGCCAGCCCAGACCAGCAGACTGACCAAACCAGGCGCCCAGCGAAGCCGGGAACAACAGAAGGCTACTAGCGAAAATAGCCGGAATGACACCGGCCATATTCACCTTCAAGGGCAGGTGGCTTGTTTGCGCAGCGAACACCTTGCGGCCCTGCTGACGCTTGGCGTAATGCACAGCGATACGACGCTGGCCACGCTCAATGAACACCACGAAACCGATGATCGCTACCGCAAGCAGACCGATTGCAACCAGAGCAAAAATATTGATATCGCCCTGACGAGCAGACTCGAAAGACTGCCCGATTGCAGCCGGCAAGCCGGCAACAATACCTGCGAAGATCAACATCGAAATGCCGTTGCCGACACCCCGCTCAGTGATCTGCTCACCCAGCCACATCATGAACATGGCGCCAGCAACAAATGTGCTGACTGCCACGAAGTGAAAGCCGAAATCGCCCGAGAACGCCACACCTTGGCCTGCCAGACCAACCGACATGCCGGTCGCCTGCACAAAAGCCAGGACCAAGGTGCCGTAGCGGGTGTACTGGCTTATCTTGCGACGGCCAGACTCACCTTCCTTCTTCAACTGCTCCAGCTGCGGGCTGACAGCGGTCATGAGCTGCATGATGATCGAAGCCGAAATGTACGGCATGATCCCCAATGCAAAAATGCTCATACGCTCCAGCGCACCGCCGGAAAACATGTTGAACAAGCTAAGAATGGTCCCCTCGTTCTGCCGAAACAGATCCGCCAACCGGTCCGGATTGATACCTGGAACTGGGATGTGAGCACCTACTCGATAGACGATGATCGCCATAATGAGAAAGCGCAGACGAGCCCAGAGCTCGGATAACCCGCCATTGCTGAGCGCTGAGAGAGCACCTTGCTTAGCCATTTATTCCTCGAATTTGCCGCCAGCTGCTTCGATAGCCGCGCGCGCACCTTTGGTGGCCGCGATACCTTTGAGGGTCACCGCACGAGTAATCTCACCGGACAGCATTACTTTCACGCGCTGTACGTGTTGATTAATCAGGTTGGCATCCTTCAGGGACTGCAAAGTCACAACATCGCCTTCCACTTTATTCAGCTCGGAGGTGCGAACTTCTGCACGATCCATTGCCTTCAGGGAGACGAAGCCGAACTTCGGCAGACGACGATGCAGCGGCTGTTGACCGCCTTCAAAGCCCGGAGCGATGGTGCCACCGGAGCGGGAGGTCTGACCTTTGTGGCCGCGGCCACCAGTCTTACCCAAACCGCTACCGATACCACGGCCCGGACGGTGCTTCTCGCGACGGGAACCCGGCGCAGGACTCAGATCGTTCAGGTACATGTGTTAACCCTCAACTCGCAGCATGTAGTAAGCCTTGTTGATCATCCCGCGATTCTCGGGAGTATCCTGGACTTCTACAGTGTGACCGATGCGACGCAGACCCAGACCCTTAACGCACAGTTTGTGGTTAGGGATGCGGCCGGTCATGCTTTTGATCAGCGTAACTTTAACGGTAGCCATGATCAGCGGATCTCCTCGACGCTCTTGCCGCGCTTGGCAGCAATAGAACCTGGGGATTGCATAGCTTTCAAACCTTTAAAAGTGGCGTGAACCACGTTTACCGGGTTAGTCGAGCCGTAGCACTTGGCCAATACGTTCTGCACGCCAGCAACTTCGAGGACAGCACGCATAGCGCCGCCAGCGATGATACCGGTACCTTCCGAAGCAGGCTGCATGTACACCTTGGAGGCGCCATGGGCAGACTTCATTGCGTACTGCAGAGTGGTGCCGTTAAGGTCCACTTGAATCATGTTGCGACGAGCAGCTTCCATAGCTTTCTGGATAGCAGCCGGTACTTCGCGAGACTTGCCACGACCGAAACCTACACGGCCCTTGCCATCACCCACCACGGTCAACGCGGTGAAAGTGAAGATACGGCCGCCTTTTACGGTTTTAGCTACGCGATTAACTTGAACCAGTTTCTCGATGTAGCCTTCGTCGTTGCCGTTGTCACGGCTGTCGCGTCTTTGATCGTTATTTGCCATAACTTAGAACTCCAGCCCGCCTTCACGAGCAGCATCAGCCAGCGCCTTGACGCGGCCGTGGTACTTGAAGCCAGAACGGTCGAATGCCACCTGAGTGACGCCAGCGGCTTTCGCACGCTCAGCAACCAGTTGGCCAACTTTCGTGGCCGCGTCGATGTTGCCAGTGGCACCAGTACGCAGATCCTTGTCCAAAGTCGAAGCGCTTGCCAAGACTTTGCTGCCGTCGGCCGAGATGACCTGGGCGTAAATGTGCTGCGAAGAGCGGTACACGCAGAGACGCACGGCTTCTAGCTCGTGCATTTTCAGGCGTGCTTTGCGAGCGCGACGCAGTCGAGTAACTTTTTTGTCGGTCATTTGCTATGCCCTACTTCTTCTTCGCTTCTTTACGGCGGACGACTTCGTCTGCGTAACGCACACCTTTACCCTTGTAAGGTTCTGGCGGACGGAAGTCACGGATCTCAGCGGCCACTTGACCTACCAGCTGCTTGTCGATGCCCTTGATCAGGATATCGGTTTGGCTAGGAGTTTCTGCGGTTACGCCTTGTGGAAGTTCGTAATCCACCGGGTGCGAGAAGCCAAGTGCCAGGGAAAGGATTTCGCCTTTAGCCTGAGCCTTGTAACCAACACCAACCAGCTGCAGCTTGCGCTCGAAGCCTTGGCTGACGCCGATTACCATGTTGTTCACCAACGCACGGGTGGTACCGGCCATTGCACGAGTTTGTTGGTCGCCATTGCGAGCAGCGAAACGCAGCTCACCAGCTTCCTCAACAATTTCAACGGACGAATGAACGTTCAGTTCGAGAGCGCCTTTGGCACCCTTCACCGAGAGCTGTTGGCCGGCGAGTTTGATCTCGACACCAGCTGGCAGCTTAACGGGGTTCTTAGCAACGCGAGACATGCTTGTTCCCCCCTTAGAACACGGTGCAGAGCACTTCGCCGCCGACACCGGCAGCGCGCGCAGCACGATCCGTCATCACACCTTTGTTGGTGGAGACGATGGAAACGCCGAGACCGCCACGAACTTTCGGCAGATCATCAACGGACTTGTACTGGCGCAGGCCTGGACGGCTGACGCGCTTCACTTCCTCGATGACCGGACGGCCTTCGAAGTATTTCAGCTCGATGGACAGCTGCGGCTTAACATCGCTGCTGATCTGAAAACCCGCGATGTAACCTTCGTCCTTCAGGACTTTGGCTACAGCCACCTTCAACGTGGAAGACGGCATGCTTACGACGGACTTTTCAGCCATCTGGGCATTACGGATACGAGTTAGCATGTCCGCTAACGGGTCCTGCATACTCATGGGCTAGGTGCTCCTGAAACAAAAGAATTAGCCAAACGGCTACTGCATGTCGCTAGAAAAATGCCGTGCATATAAAAGCCAGGCTCAGGCGAGCCGAGCATTCTAGAGACTGATTAAAAATGAATCAAGCCCCAAAAGGGGCTTGATTCATTTTTGCTCTGTACCAAGGCCAACTCCGTAAAGAGCCGACCCCGGCTTGTCGAGACTTCGACTTACCAGCTGGCTTTCACCAGACCTGGTACATCACCGCGCATTGCAGCTTCGCGCAGCTTGTTACGGCCGAGGCCGAACTTGCGGTACACGCCGTGCGGACGACCGGTGATGCGGCAACGGTTACGCAGGCGCGAAGCGCTGGCGTCACGTGGTTGCTTTTGCAGGGCGATCTGCGCTTCCCAACGAGCTTCCGGACTGGTGTTCGGATTAACGATGGTAGCTTTCAGCTCAGCACGCTTTTTGGCGTACTTGGCAACCGTTTGCTGACGCTTCAGCTCGCGGTTTTTCATGCTTGTCTTGGCCATGTTCCTACTCCGATCAGTTGCGGAACGGGAATTTGAAAGCACGCAGCAAGGCGCGACCTTCATCATCCGTACGAGCAGTAGTGGTCAGGGTGATGTCCAGACCGCGCAGCGCGTCGATTTTGTCGTAATCGATTTCCGGGAAAATGATCTGCTCTTTAACGCCCATGCTGTAGTTGCCACGACCGTCGAAGGACTTGGCATTCAGGCCGCGGAAGTCACGCACGCGCGGCAGGGAGATCGAAAGCAGACGATCCAGGAATTCGTACATACGTTCGCGACGCAGGGTCACTTTCACGCCGATCGGCCAACCCTCACGAACCTTGAAGCCCGCGATGGATTTCTTGGCATAAGTCACAACGACTTTCTGACCGGTGATCTTTTCCAAATCCGCTACCGCGTGTTCGATGATTTTCTTGTCACCGATCGCTTCGCCAAGACCCATGTTCAGGGTGATTTTGGTAACGCGCGGAACTTCCATCACGTTCGAGAGCTTGAGTTCTTCCTTAAGCTTCGGAGCGATTTCTTTCCGATAAATCTCTTTTAGTCGTGCCATGGTCTTCTACCTAGCAGTGTTCAAGCATCAACCGCTTTTTGGGTCGACTTGAAGACACGAATTTTTTTGCCTTCTTCTACTTTGAAACCAACGCGATCAGCCTTGCTGGTTTCAGAGTTGAAAATGGCGACGTTAGAAGCGTGCAGAGGCGCTTCTTTCTCGACGATACCGCCTTGAACGCCCGACATAGGGTTCGGCTTGGTATGGCGCTTCACCAGGTTGATCCCACCAACGACCAAACGGTCGTCAGCGAGAACCTTGAGCACCTTGCCACGCTTACCTTTGTCTTTGCCGGCGATCACGATGATCTCGTCGTCACGACGAATCTTTTGCATGTCGGATCTCCTTACAGCACTTCAGGGGCGAGCGAGACGATCTTCATGAACTTCTCAGAGCGAAGTTCACGGGTCACGGGCCCAAAGATACGGGTGCCGATCGGCTCTTGCTTGTTGTTCAGCAGAACAGCAGCGTTGCCATCAAAGCGGATGATCGAGCCATCAGGGCGACGAACGCCGTGACGCGTGCGGACTACTACTGCAGTCATCACTTGGCCTTTTTTCACTTTACCGCGCGGAATTGCTTCCTTGACGGTAACTTTGATGATGTCGCCGATGCCGGCATAACGACGATGCGAACCGCCCAACACCTTGATGCACATAACACGACGAGCGCCGCTGTTATCAGCTACATCGAGCATGGATTGAGTCTGAATCATATAATTTCTCCGACCCCTAGTCCTTAGACTTCCACTGCGCGTTCAACGACTTCAACCAGTGCCCAATTTTTGGTCTTGGCCATCGGACGAGTTTCACGAATAGTGACTTTGTCGCCGATGTGGCACTGGTTGGTCTCGTCGTGGGCGTGCAATTTGGTCGAACGCTTCACGTATTTACCGTAGATCGGGTGCTTAACGCGACGCTCGATCAGTACAGTGATGGTCTTGTCCATCTTGTCGCTGACGACACGGCCAGTCAGCGTACGGACAGTTTTTTCAGCTTCAGCCATGATTACTTACCTGCCTGCTGGTTAAGCACAGTCTTCACGCGAGCGATGTCGCGCTTAACTTGCGAGAGCAGGTGAGACTGCCCCAACTGGCCAGTTGCTTTCTGCATACGCAGATTGAACTGGTCGCGCAGCAGGCCGAGCAGTTGCTCGTTCAGCTGCTGTGCTGATTTTTCACGAAGTTCATTCGCTTTCATCACATCACCGTCCGTTTAACAAAGGAGGTGGCGAGCGGCAGCTTTGCAGCAGCCAGGGCGAAAGCCTCACGCGCCAGCTCTTCGGAAACGCCTTCGATCTCATACAGGACTTTGCCTGGCTGGATCTGGGCTACCCAATACTCAACGCTACCCTTCCCTTTACCCATCCGCACTTCGAGAGGCTTCTTGGTAACAGGCTTGTCAGGGAACACGCGAATCCAGATTTTCCCGCCACGTTTTACGTGACGAGTCAGAGCACGACGAGCGGACTCGATCTGACGGGCGGTGAGACGACCGCGGGCAACAGACTTCAGCGCGAACTCGCCGAAGCTGACTTTGCTACCGCGCTGTGCCAGACCACGGTTGTGGCCTGTCATCTGCTTGCGGAACTTCGTACGCTTTGGTTGCAACATTTGGCGTACCCCTTACTTAGCAGCTTTTTTACGAGGCGCTGGTGCTTGTGGTTTCAGTTCTTCTTGGCGACCACCAATTACTTCGCCTTTGAAGATCCAAACCTTCACACCGATCACACCATAAGTGGTGTGCGCTTCGTACGTGGCATAGTCGATATCGGCACGCAGGGTGTGCAACGGCACACGACCTTCGCGATACCACTCGGTACGGGCAATTTCTGCGCCGCCCAAACGACCGCTCACTTGGATTTTGATGCCCTTGGCACCAATACGCATGGCGTTCTGTACAGCGCGCTTCATAGCGCGACGGAACATCACACGACGCTCCAGCTGCTGAGCTACGCTCTGCGCAACCAGCATACCGTCGAGTTCCGGCTTGCGGATCTCTTCGATATTGATGTGCACCGGCACACCCATTTGCTTGGTCAGGTCCTGACGCAGCTTCTCAACGTCCTCACCTTTCTTCCCGATAACGATACCTGGACGAGCGGTGTGGATGGTGATGCGTGCAGTCTGAGCCGGACGATGGATATCGATACGGCTTACGGACGCGCTTTTTAGTTTGTCTTGGAGGTATTCACGCACCTTCAGATCTGCGAACAAATAGTCCGCATAAGTCCGACCGTCGGCGTACCAGACGGAGGTGTGCTCCTTGACGATTCCCAGGCGAATGCCAATGGGATGTACTTTCTGACCCATCTCTTCGACTCCGTTACTTGTCAGCAACCTTGACAGTGATATGGCAAGACCGCTTGACGATGCGATCAGCACGGCCTTTGGCACGTGGCATGATGCGCTTCAGCGAACGCCCTTCGTTAACGAAAACGGTGGAGACCTTGAGGTCATCAACGTCTGCGCCTTCGTTGTGCTCGGCGTTGGCCACAGCCGACTCCAGCACTTTCTTCATGATTTCCGCGGCTTTCTTACTGCTAAAAGCCAGCAGGTTGAGCGCTTCGCCCACCTTCTTCCCGCGGATTTGGTCGGCGACCAAGCGGGCTTTCTGGGCGGAGATTCGAGCGCCCGACAACTTAGCGGCTACTTCCATTTCCTTACCCCTTAACGCTTGGCTTTCTTGTCAGCCACGTGCCCGCGATATGTACGGGTACCGGCGAACTCGCCCAGTTTGTGACCGACCATGTCTTCGTTCACGAGAACTGGAACATGTTGACGACCGTTATGCACAGCAATGGTCAGACCGACCATTTGTGGCAGGATCATCGAACGACGCGACCAGGTTTTCACCGGCTTGCGATCGTTCTTTTCCACCGCCACTTCGACCTTCTTCAGTAGGTGAAGATCAATAAAAGGACCTTTTTTCAGAGAACGTGGCACTGTCGTATCCCTCTATTTACTTGCGACGACGGACGATCATGTTATCGGTGCGTTTGTTACCACGAGTCTTCGCGCCCTTAGTCGGGAAGCCCCATGGAGACACCGGATGACGACCACCAGAGGTACGACCTTCACCACCACCATGTGGGTGGTCAACCGGGTTCATGGCAACACCACGAACGGTTGGGCGAACGCCACGCCAGCGCTTGGCACCAGCTTTACCCAGCGAACGCAGGCTGTGCTCGGAGTTCGAGACTTCGCCCAGGGTCGCACGGCATTCAGCCAGTACTTTACGCATTTCACCGGAACGCAGACGCAGGGTCACGTACGCACCTTCACGAGCGATCAGCTGTGCCGAAGCACCAGCGGAACGAGCGATCTGAGCGCCTTTACCCGGCTTCAACTCAACACCATGAATGGTGCTACCGACCGGGATGTTACGCAGTTGCAACGAGTTGCCCGGCTTGATCGGAGCGAGAGCACCCGCGATCAGCTGGTCGCCAGCACTCACACCTTTAGGGGCAATGATGTAGCGGCGCTCGCCGTCTGCATACATCAGCAGCGCGATGTGTGCGGTACGGTTCGGGTCATATTCAATACGCTCGACAGTGGCTGGGATGCCATCTTTGTCGTTGCGACGGAAATCGACCAGACGGTAATGCTGCTTATGACCACCACCGATATGACGGGTAGTAATACGGCCATTGTTGTTACGACCACCAGACTTCGACTTCTTCTCGAGCAGCGGTGCGTAAGGAGCGCCTTTGTGCAGCTCCTGGTTGACCACCTTGACCACAAAACGGCGGCCAGCGGAAGTCGGTTTGCATTTAACGATTGCCATGATGCACCCCTTCCTTACTCAGCACTGCTGCTGAAGTCGAGATCTTGGCCCGGCTGAAGGGAGATAACTGCCTTCTTCCAGTCGTTACGCTTGCCCAGACCGCGAGCAGTACGCTTGCTCTTACCCAGAACATTCAGGGTAGTAACACGCTCTACTTTCACGCTGAACAGGCTTTCGACGGCCTTTTTGATTTCCAGCTTGGTTGCATCGGTAGCAACCTTGAAAACGAACTGGCCTTTTTTGTCAGCCAAAACCGTGGCTTTCTCAGAGACGTGCGGGCCAAGTAGCACTTTAAATACGCGTTCCTGGTTCATCCCAGCAGCTCCTCGAATTTCTTCACGGCCGACACAGTGATCAACACTTTGTCGTATGCGATCAGACTGACCGGATCGGAACCCTGGACGTCACGAACATCAACGTGCGGCAGGTTACGAGCAGCCAGGTACAGATTCTGATCAACAGCATCAGACACGATCAGAACATCAGTCAGACCCATGCCATTCAGCTTGTTCAGCAGAGTTTTGGTTTTTGGTGCATCGACCGCGAAGTCTTCAACCACAACCAGACGATCACTACGTACCAGCTCAGCAAGGATGGAGCGCAATGCTGCGCGATACATCTTCTTGTTCAGCTTTTGGCTGTGATCCTGAGGACGAGCTGCGAAAGTGGTACCACCGCCACGCCAGATTGGGCTACGGATAGTACCGGCACGAGCGCGGCCAGTACCCTTTTGACGCCATGGGCGCTTACCGCCACCAGATACGTCAGAACGGGTCTTTTGCTGCTTGCTGCCCTGACGACCGCCAGCCATGTAGGCCACGACTGCCTGGTGCACCAGTGTCTCGTTGAATTCGCCGCCGAAGGTCAGTTCGGAAACTTCGATCGCCTGAGCGCCATTTACATTTAATTGCATGTCAGCTTCCCCTTAACCGCGAGCCTTGGCTGCCGGACGCACAACCAGGTTGCCACCGGTAGCGCCAGGAACAGCGCCCTTTACCAGCAGCAGATTGCGTTCAGCGTCGACGCGCACAACTTCGAGGGACTGCACGGTCACGCGCTCAGCGCCCATATGACCGGACATTTTTTTGCCCTTGAATACACGACCAGGAGTCTGGCACTGGCCGATAGAGCCAGGGACGCGGTGGGAGACGGAGTTACCGTGGGTGTTATCTTGACCGCGGAAGTTCCAGCGCTTGATGGTACCGGCGAAGCCTTTACCCTTGGACTGACCGGTGACATCCACCAGCTGACCTGCTTGGAAAATTTCTGCATTGATCAGATCGCCAGCCTGGTACTCGCCTTCTTCAAGACGGA
Organism: Pseudomonas viridiflava; assembly: GCF_900573885.1. Taxonomy (GTDB): domain Bacteria; phylum Pseudomonadota; class Gammaproteobacteria; order Pseudomonadales; family Pseudomonadaceae; genus Aquipseudomonas. The sequence continues at coordinate 21,675 of NZ_UPSE01000601.1, read as the reverse complement.
ATTCCCAGACGCCGCGACCGGCAGCTACGTTTGCTTTAGCGAAGTGACCTGCCTGAGCAGCAGTCACGCGCGAAGCACGACGCTCACCGACAGTGACTTGCACTGCACGATAGCCATCGCTTTCTTCAGTTTTGAACTGGGTGACGCGATTCGGCTCGATCTCAATGACCGTAACCGGAATGGAGACACCTTCTTCGGTGAAAATACGGGTCATACCGCATTTACGACCGACTACACCAATAGTCATGTTGTAAACCTCATGAGTGTACGGGGCTTTCACCCGCTATGGCCGCCCATTTCAGAGCGTTACACGACTAAAACCAGACGGTTTTAGCCGAGGCTGATCTGAACTTCTACGCCAGCTGCAAGATCAAGCTTCATAAGAGCGTCAACGGTTTTATCCGTTGGCTGGACGATGTCCAGAACGCGCTTGTGAGTGCGAATCTCGTACTGGTCACGCGCGTCTTTGTTGACGTGCGGGGAAACCAGAACAGTGAAACGCTCTTTGCGAGTGGGCAGAGGAATCGGACCACGCACTTGAGCACCAGTACGTTTCGCGGTTTCCACGATTTCCTGGGTGGACTGGTCAATCAGGCGATGATCAAAAGCCTTCAACCGAATCCGGATTTGTTGATTTTGCATTGTCCACAGACTCCCAGTTGCTATTCCCAACGCGCGCAATACGCCCGTTAAAAGGAGGCGCAATTCTATAGATGCCCCCTACGGGTGTCAACTCAATAAAAAAACCCCCGCAAGCGGGGGTTTTTTCTAGCCAATCAACGATTACTCGATGATCTTGGCAACTACGCCAGCACCAACGGTACGGCCGCCTTCGCGAATCGCGAAACGCAGACCATCTTCCATGGCGATCGACTTGATCAAGGTAACAACCATCTTGATGTTGTCGCCTGGCATTACCATCTCAACGCCTTCCGGCAGTTCGCAGCTACCAGTAACGTCGGTAGTACGGAAGTAGAACTGAGGACGGTAGCCTTTGAAGAACGGAGTGTGACGACCACCTTCGTCTTTGCTCAGGATGTAAACCTCAGCTTCGAACTTGGTGTGCGGCTTAACCGAACCCGGCTTGGCCAGTACTTGACCACGCTCAACGTCTTCACGCTTGGTACCACGCAGCAGAACGCCGCAGTTCTCGCCAGCACGACCTTCGTCGAGCAGTTTGCGGAACATTTCAACGCCGGTACAGGTAGTCTGAGTGGTGTCACGCAGACCAACGATTTCCAGAGGCTCTTGAACCTTGACGATACCGCGCTCGATACGACCGGTAACTACAGTACCGCGACCCGAGATCGAGAATACGTCTTCGATTGGCATCAGGAATGGCTTGTCGATAACACGAACTGGCTCAGGAATGTAGCTATCCAGAGTCTCAACCAGCTTCTTAACAGCGCTGGTGCCCATTTCGTTGTCGTCTTGGCCGTTCAAAGCCATCAGAGCCGAACCGATGATGATCGGAGTGTCGTCGCCTGGGAACTCGTAAGTGCTCAGCAGATCACGAACTTCCATCTCTACCAGTTCCAGCAGCTCAGCGTCGTCCACCATGTCAGCCTTGTTCAGGAAGACAACGATGTAAGGAACGCCTACCTGACGGGACAGCAGGATGTGCTCACGAGTTTGCGGCATCGGACCATCAGCGGCCGAGCAAACCAGGATCGCGCCGTCCATCTGCGCAGCACCGGTGATCATGTTTTTCACGTAGTCGGCGTGACCTGGGCAGTCAACGTGTGCGTAGTGACGCACGGCCGAATCGTATTCAACGTGAGCGGTGTTGATGGTGATACCACGAGCTTTTTCTTCTGGAGCGCTGTCGATCTTGTCGAAGTCAACGCGAGCCGAACCGAAAACCTCGGAGCAAACACGAGTCAGCGCAGCGGTCAGAGTGGTTTTACCGTGGTCAACGTGACCGATGGTGCCAACGTTGACGTGCGGTTTGTTACGTTCAAATTTTTCTTTAGCCACGACAATAAACTCCTTGCCTAAAGGGGCTGAAATCAGCCTTGTTTTTTAACCAGAGCTTCGACGATGTTCGACGGAGCCTCGGAGTATTTAGAGAATTCCATGGAGTAGCTCGCGCGACCCTGAGACATGGAACGGACGTCGGTCGCGTAACCGAACATCTCACCCAACGGCACTTCGGCACGGATAACCTTGCCGGAAACCGTATCTTCCATACCCTGAATCAAACCACGACGACGGTTCAGGTCACCCATCACGTCACCCATGTAATCTTCCGGGGTTACCACTTCAACTTTCATGATCGGCTCAAGCACAACACCGCCGCCCTTCTGGGCCAGCTGCTTGGTCGCCATGGAAGCTGCGATTTTGAACGCCATCTCGTTGGAGTCGACGTCGTGGTAGGAACCGTCAAACACGGTAGCCTTCAGGCCGATCAGCGGATAGCCGGCGACGACGCCGTTCTTCATCTGCTCTTCGATACCTTTCTGGATTGCCGGGATGTATTCCTTCGGAACCACACCACCCACAACCTCGTTCACAAACTCCAGACCTTCCTGACCTTCGTCAGCCGGTGCGAAGCGAATCCAGCAGTGACCAAACTGGCCACGACCGCCGGACTGGCGAACGAACTTGCCTTCGATCTCACAGCTCTTGGAGATCTTCTCGCGGTAAGAAACCTGCGGCTTACCGATGTTGGCTTCTACACCGAACTCGCGCTTCATGCGGTCGACGAGAATATCCAAGTGCAACTCACCCATACCGGAGATGATGGTCTGGCCAGTCTCTTCATCGGTCTTGACGCGGAACGACGGGTCTTCCTGAGCAAGCTTGCCCAGAGCGATACCCATCTTTTCCTGGTCATCCTTGGTCTTAGGCTCAACGGCAACCGAAATAACCGGCTCCGGGAAGTCCATACGAACCAGGATGATTGGCTTTTCAGCAGAGCACAGGGTGTCACCGGTAGTGACGTCCTTCATGCCAATCAGAGCAGCGATGTCGCCAGCGCGTACTTCTTTGATCTCTTCGCGAGTGTTCGCGTGCATCTGAACCATACGGCCCACGCGCTCTTTCTTGCCTTTAACCGAGTTGATCACGCCGTCGCCGGAGCTCAACACGCCCGAGTAAACACGGGCAAAGGTCAAAGTACCCACGAATGGGTCGGTGGCAATTTTGAATGCCAGAGCAGAGAAAGGCTCGCTGTCGTCTGCGTGACGCTCCATCTCGACAGTCTCGTCATCCGGGTCGGAACCCTTGATGGCCGGGATGTCGACAGGAGCAGGCAGGTAGTCGACAACAGCATCGAGAACCAAAGGCACGCCTTTGTTCTTGAACGAAGAACCACAAACAGCCAGGACGATTTCGCCAGCGATAGTACGCTGACGCAGAGCGGCCTTGATTTCCTCGTTGGTGAGTTCTTCACCTTCAAGGTATTTGTTCATCAGCTCTTCGTTGGCTTCAGCGGCAGCTTCAACCATGTTGCTGCGCCACTCGTCAGCCAACTCTTGCAGCTCGGCCGGGATTGCTTCGCGACGAGGAGCCATGCCCTTGTCGGCGTCATCCCAGTAAACAGCTTCCATGGTCATCAGATCGATCTGACCCTGGAAGTTGTCTTCAGCACCGATAGCCAACTGGATTGGCACCGGAGTGTGACCCAGACGCTGCTTGATCTGACCAACTACGCGCAGGAAGTTTGCGCCAGCACGGTCCATCTTGTTTACGTAAACAAGACGTGGAACGCCGTATTTGTTGGCTTGACGCCATACGGTTTCCGACTGTGGCTCAACGCCCGAAGTACCACAGAACACAACGACGGCGCCGTCGAGTACGCGCAGCGAGCGCTCTACTTCGATGGTGAAGTCAACGTGCCCGGGGGTATCGATGATGTTGAAGCGGTAGCTGTCTTTGTGCTGCTTAACGGAGCCAGACCAGAACGCAGTAGTAGCAGCGGAGGTAATGGTGATACCGCGCTCCTGCTCCTGAACCATCCAGTCCATGGTCGCGGCGCCATCATGCACCTCGCCCATTTTGTGGTTCACGCCTGTGTAAAAAAGCACGCGCTCGGTGGTAGTGGTTTTGCCAGCATCCACGTGCGCCACGATACCGATGTTACGGTAGCGGGAAATCGGTGTAAGACGAGCCATAAAGCCCTCGCAATATTAGAAGCGCTAAATTTAGAAGCGGTAGTGCGAAAACGCTTTGTTGGCTTCAGCCATACGGTGCACGTCTTCACGCTTCTTAACTGCAGCACCTTTGCCTTCAGCAGCATCCAACAGCTCGCCAGCCAAGCGCAGGGCCATGGATTTCTCGCCACGCTTACGGGCGAAATCCACCAACCAGCGCATGGCCAGGGCGTTACGACGGGACGGACGAACTTCGACCGGAACCTGGTAAGTAGCACCGCCTACACGGCGCGACTTCACTTCGACCAGCGGAGCGATGGCGTCGAGAGCTTTCTCGAAGATTTCCAGGGGATCGCTGTTCTTGCGCTCTTTAACCTTTTCCAGGGCGCCATAAACGATACGCTCGGCAACGGCTTTCTTGCCGCTTTCCATTACGTGGTTCATGAACTTGGCCAGGATCTGGCTACCGTATTTTGGATCGTCAAGCACTTCGCGCTTGGCTGCTACACGTCTTCTTGGCATGGATAAGCCCTCAAACGGTCTTCAGGTTAGCCCGGGAACAATAAAACCTCTGGATGACAATCCTGGGTTAAACGCCCGACCTTACTCTTATCGACTCAGAAAAATGAAAATCTATTTTGGGTGAAACGACCGATCACTCGGACGCTGCACTTACTTCGGACGCTTGGTACCGTATTTCGAACGGCCCTGGTTACGACCTTTAACACCGGAAGTATCCAAAGAACCACGAACGGTGTGGTAACGAACACCTGGCAAGTCTTTTACACGACCGCCGCGGATCAGTACCACGCTGTGTTCTTGCAGGTTGTGGCCTTCACCGCCGATGTACGAGGAAACCTCGAAACCGTTGGTCAGACGCACACGGCATACTTTACGCAGTGCCGAGTTAGGTTTTTTCGGCGTGGTGGTATACACACGGGTGCATACGCCACGACGTTGCGGGCAGTTCTGCAGCGCAGGCACGTCGGATTTCTCGACGATACGCTTACGCGGCTGACGTACCAGCTGGTTGATAGTTGCCATCTACTAGCTCCACTGTTGTCTTTCGACGCTATTGTCTTACAAGAAAAACAAAATGGCAGGACCACAGTCCCGCCAAATTTAGGGGTACAAGAGTCTAAAGAGCTTCTAACACCCCGTCAAGACAAGGCCCGGTGACGCTTAACGCTTCACCGGGCCCCGACCTGATTGGCAACCCGTATTAATTACAGGTTGTTCAACGCTTCCGACAGTTGAGCTTCAGCTTCGCTGGCGCTCACTTGAACCGGCTTGCCGGCTTCACGACGACGCTTGCGCTCGCTGTGATAAGCCAGACCGGTACCGGCCGGAATCAGACGACCCACAACCACGTTCTCTTTCAGGCCGCGCAGGAAGTCACGCTTGCCTGTAACCGCAGCCTCGGTGAGTACGCGGGTGGTTTCCTGGAAGGAAGCCGCAGAGATGAACGACTCGGTCGACAACGAGGCCTTGGTAATACCCAACAGAACGCGGTCGAACTTGGAGATAAATTTATCGTCCGTGCTCAGACGCTCGTTCTCGCCCAGTACGTGGGTCAGTTCCATCTGGTCGCCCTTGATGAAGCTGGAATCGCCGGATTCGGTGATCTCAACTTTACGCAGCATCTGACGCAGGATCGTCTCGATGTGCTTGTCGTTGATCTTCACGCCTTGCAGGCGATAAACGTCCTGGATCTCGTTGACGATGTACTTGGCCAGCGCGCTCACACCCAGCAGACGCAGGATGTCGTGCGGATCGCTTGGGCCGTCGGAGATAACTTCACCGCGGTTCACTTGCTCGCCTTCGAAGACGTTCAGGTGACGCCACTTAGGAATCAGCTCCTCGTACGGATCGCTACCGTCGTTAGGCGTAATAACCAGACGGCGTTTGCCTTTGGTTTCTTTACCGAACGCGATGGTGCCGCTGACTTCAGCCAGGATCGAGGCTTCTTTCGGACGACGTGCTTCGAACAAGTCGGCAACACGCGGCAGACCACCGGTGATGTCGCGAGTTTTCGACGTTTCCTGCGGGATACGAGCGATTACATCACCCACACCCACTTGCACACCATCCGCTACACCGACCAGAGCATTCGCTGGCAGGAAATACTGAGCCGGTACGTCTGTGCCTGGCAGCAGCAAGTCTTTGCCATCTACGCCCACCATCTTCACGGCAGGACGGATGTCTTTGCCGGCAGCTGGACGATCTTTCGGATCCAGTACTTCGATGTTGGTCAAACCCGTCAATTCGTCTGTTTGACGCTTGATGGTGATGCCTTCTTCCATACCCACATACGTCACGGTACCTTTCATTTCGGTAACGATCGGGTGGGTGTGCGGATCCCACTTGGCGACGATTGCGCCGGCATCCACTTTGTCGCCTTCCTTGACGGAGATAACCGCACCGTAAGGCAGCTTGTAACGCTCGCGCTCGCGACCGAACTCGTCGGCAACAGCCAGCTCACCGGAACGGGATACCGCAACCAGGTTGCCGTCAGCACGCTCAACGTGTTTCAGGTTGTGCAGGCGGATTGTGCCGCCGTTCTTGACCTGAACGCTGTCAGCAGCCGAGGTCCGGCTCGCCGCACCACCGATGTGGAATGTACGCATGGTCAGCTGGGTACCCGGCTCACCGATCGACTGCGCAGCGATAACGCCGACAGCTTCACCGATATTCACCTGGTGACCACGGGCCAGATCGCGACCGTAGCACTTGGCGCAGATGCCGTAGCGAGTTTCACAGCTGATTGGCGAGCGAACAATCACTTCGTCAATGCTGTTCAGCTCGATGAACTCAACCCACTGCTCGTCTACCAAGGTACCGGCAGGCACGATGACTTCTTCGGTGCCAGGCTTGAATACGTCACGGGCAATAACTCGACCCAGAACACGTTCACCCAACGGCTCAACCACGTCACCGCCTTCAATGTGCGGCGTCATCAACAGGCCGTGTTCGGTGCCGCAATCGACCTCGGTAACTACCAAGTCTTGCGCCACGTCTACCAGACGGCGAGTCAGGTAACCGGAGTTCGCAGTTTTCAACGCGGTATCCGCGAGACCCTTACGAGCACCGTGAGTGGAGATGAAGTACTGCAGTACGCTCAGACCTTCACGGAAGTTCGCGGTAATCGGCGTCTCGATGATCGAGCCGTCCGGCTTGGCCATCAGACCACGCATACCAGCCAACTGACGAATCTGAGCTGCCGAACCCCGGGCACCGGAGTCAGCCATCATGTACATGGAGTTAAAGGACTCCTGATCGACTTCCTTACCGTGACGGTCGATGACCTTCTCTTTCGAGAGGTTCGCCATCATTGCCTTCGACACTTCGTCGTTGGCCTTGGACCAAAGGTCGATCACCTTGTTGTACTTCTCGCCCTGGGTTACCAGGCCGGAGGCGTACTGGCTTTCGATTTCCTTAACTTCTTCGGTGGCCGCATCGATGATGCGAGCTTTTTCATCGGGGATGACGAAGTCATTCACGCCGATGGAAACGCCGGAGATAGTCGAGTAGGCGAAACCGGTGTACATCAGTTGATCAGCGAAGATCACGGTGTCTTTCAAGCCTACGGTGCGGTAGCACTGGTTGATCAGCTTGGAGATCGCTTTTTTCTTCATCGGCTGGTTGACGACGTCATACGCCAGGCCGGCTGGAACAACTTGGAACAGCAGCGCGCGGCCGACAGTGGTGTCGACGATGCGGGTGTTCTTGGTGATGCTGCCATCGCGGTCTTTGATGACCTCGTTGATACGCACCTTAACTTTGGCGTGCAGCGCTGCTTCGCCGGCGCGGAATACGCGGTCGACTTCCTGCAGGTCAGCAAACACACGACCTTCGCCCTTGGCGTTGATCGCTTCGCGGGTCATGTAGTACAGACCCAATACAACGTCCTGCGACGGAACGATGATTGGCTCACCGTTGGCTGGCGACAGAATGTTGTTGGTCGACATCATCAACGCGCGCGCTTCCAACTGGGCTTCCAGTGTCAGCGGTACGTGCACGGCCATTTGGTCGCCGTCGAAGTCGGCGTTGTACGCGGCGCAGACCAGCGGGTGCAGCTGAATGGCTTTACCTTCGATCAGTACCGGTTCAAACGCCTGAATACCCAGACGGTGAAGGGTCGGTGCACGGTTCAGGAGCACGGGGTGTTCGCGAATCACTTCTGCGAGAACGTCCCACACTTCTGGCAGCTCGCGCTCAACCATTTTCTTGGCGGCTTTGATGGTGGTGGCCAGGCCACGCATTTCCAACTTGCCGAAAATGAACGGTTTGAACAGCTCGAGAGCCATCTTCTTCGGCAGACCGCACTGGTGCAGACGAAGAGTCGGGCCCACAGTAATAACGGAACGACCGGAGTAGTCCACGCGCTTACCGAGCAAGTTCTGACGGAAACGACCTTGCTTACCCTTGATCATGTCAGCCAGGGATTTCAACGGACGCTTGTTCGAGCCAGTGATGGCACGACCGCGGCGGCCGTTGTCGAGCAAGGCGTCAACCGCTTCCTGCAGCATGCGCTTTTCGTTGCGCACGATAATGTCCGGTGCGGACAGATCGAGCAGGCGCTTCAGACGGTTGTTACGGTTGATAACCCGGCGATACAGATCGTTGAGGTCGGACGTGGCGAAACGACCACCATCCAACGGCACCAACGGACGCAGATCTGGCGGCAGAACCGGTAGAACGGTCAGCACCATCCACTCTGGGTGGTTGCCGGAACCCTGGAAGGCTTCCATCAACTTCAGACGCTTGGACAGCTTCTTGATCTTGGTTTCGGAGTTGGTCTGCGGAATCTCTTCGCGCAGGCGGCCGATTTCGTGCTCCAGATCGATAGCAGTCAGCAGTTCGCGAACAGCCTCGGCACCCATGCGGGCGTCGAAGTCGTCACCGAACTCTTCGATGGCTTCGAAATATTGCTCGTCGTTCAGCAGCTGACCCTTTTCCAAGGTAGTCATGCCCGGATCGATAACGACATAGCTCTCGAAATAGAGAACGCGCTCGATATCACGCAGGGTCATGTCCAGCAGCAGGCCGATACGGGACGGCAGCGATTTCAGGAACCAGATGTGGGCAACCGGCGAAGCCAGCTCGATGTGCGCCATGCGCTCACGACGAACTTTGGCAAGCGCAACTTCAACGCCGCACTTCTCGCAGATCACGCCACGGTGTTTGAGGCGCTTGTACTTACCGCACAGGCACTCGTAGTCTTTTACTGGGCCAAAGATCTTGGCGCAGAACAGGCCGTCACGCTCAGGTTTGAACGTACGGTAGTTGATGGTTTCCGGTTTTTTAACTTCACCGAAGGACCACGAACGGATCATCTCTGGCGACGCCAACCCAATACGGATGGCATCGAACTCTTCGACTTGACCCTGGTTTTTCAGCAAATTCAGTAGGTCTTTCAAGGCCTTTCCTCCTGGCGGAGCAAGGAGCGGGCTCTACAGCCCCGCTCCCATTGCGCTTCGTGTTATTCGGTTTCCAGATCGATATCGATACCGAGCGAACGGATTTCTTTGATCAACACGTTGAAGGACTCGGGCATGCCCGGCTCCATGCGGTGATCACCGTCCACGATGTTTTTGTACATCTTGGTACGGCCGTTCACGTCATCCGACTTAACGGTCAGCATTTCCTGCAGGGTGTACGCGGCGCCATATGCTTCCAACGCCCAAACTTCCATCTCCCCGAAGCGCTGACCACCGAACTGCGCCTTACCACCCAGCGGCTGCTGGGTAACCAGGCTGTAGGAACCGGTAGAACGAGCGTGCATCTTGTCGTCCACCAGGTGGTTCAGTTTCAGCATGTACATGTAGCCAACGGTTACACGGCGCTCGAACTGGTTGCCGGTACGGCCGTCGAACAGCTGCATCTGGCCGCTTTCTGGCAGATCTGCCAGTTTCAGCATGGCCTTGATTTCGCTTTCCTTGGCACCGTCGAATACCGGAGTTGCCATCGGCACGCCGCCACGCAGGTTCTTCGCCAGGTCCAGAATTTCTTGGTCAGACAGGTCTGCCAGGGTTTCTTGACGGCCACCGATCTCGTTATAGATCTGGTGCAGGAACTTACGCAGTTCAGCAACCTTGCGCTGCTCTTCGAGCATACGGTTGATCTTCTCGCCCAGACCTTTGGCCGCGAGGCCCAGGTGGGTTTCAAGGATCTGACCGACGTTCATACGCGAAGGTACGCCCAGTGGGTTGAGAACGATGTCGACCGGAGTGCCATAAGCATCGTGCGGCATGTCTTCTACCGGCATGATCACGGAGACCACACCCTTGTTACCGTGACGACCGGCCATCTTGTCGCCCGGCTGGATGCGGCGACGAATTGCCAGGTAAACCTTGACGATCTTCAGCACGCCCGGAGCCAGGTCATCGCCTTGCTGCAGCTTGCGCTTCTTGTCTTCGAACTTGTCGTCGAGCAATTGGCGGCGATCAACGATATAAGCCTGCGCTTTCTCAAGCTGCTCGTTCAGAGCATCTTCAGCCATACGCAGCTTGAACCACTGACCACGCTCGAGGCCGTCGAGGAACTCGTCGGTGATCTCGGCGCCCTTCTTCAGGCCGGCACCGCCTTCGGCTTTCTTGCCAACCAGGGCGGAGCGCAGACGTTCGAAGGTTGCACCTTCAACAATGCGGAACTCTTCGTTGAGGTCCTTACGGATCTCGTCGAGTTGCATCTTCTCGATCGACAGTGCACGAGCGTCACGCTCTACGCCGTCACGGGTGAAGACCTGCACGTCGATCACAGTACCTTTGGTACCAGTCGGTACGCGCAGGGACGTGTCTTTAACGTCTGAAGCCTTCTCACCGAAGATCGCACGCAGCAGTTTCTCTTCAGGAGTCAGCTGGGTCTCGCCTTTCGGAGTGACCTTGCCCACCAGAATGTCGCCAGCGCCAACCTCGGCACCTACGTAAACGATACCGGCTTCGTCCAGCTTGTTCAGCGCCGCTTCGCCCACGTTCGGAATGTCCGAAGTGATCTCTTCTGGCCCAAGCTTGGTGTCACGTGCCACACAGGTCAGTTCCTGAATGTGGATCGTGGTGAAACGGTCTTCCTGAACTACACGCTCCGACAGGAGGATGGAGTCTTCGAAGTTGTAACCGTTCCAGGCCATGAACGCGATGCGCATGTTCTGACCCAGAGCCAGCTCACCCATGTCGGTGGACGGACCGTCGGCCAGGATGTCGCTGCGCTCGACCTTGTCACCCTTGCTCACCAGCGGACGCTGGTTGATGCAGGTGTTCTGGTTCGAACGGGTGTACTTGGTCAGGTTGTAGATGTCGACACCGGCTTCGCCAGTCTCAACTTCGTCATCAGCAACACGAACCACGATACGGCTGGCATCAACGGAATCAATCACACCGCCACGGCGAGCAACGACGCAAACGCCGGAGTCACGCGCAACGTTGCGCTCCATGCCGGTACCAACCAGCGGCTTGTCCGAACGCAGAGTCGGAACAGCCTGACGCTGCATGTTCGAACCCATCAACGCACGGTTGGCGTCGTCGTGCTCAAGGAACGGAATCAACGAAGCGGCGACGGACACAACTTGCTTCGGCGAAACGTCCATCAGCGTGACGTCTTCCGGCACCTTGACGGTGAACTCGTTCAAGTGACGAACAGCTACCAGCTCGTCTACCAGCTGACCTTTCTGGTTCATCGTTGCCGATGCCTGAGCGATCACGTGGTCTGCCTCTTCAATTGCAGAGAGGAACACGATTTCGTCAGTAACCAGGGTGTCCTTCACCACACGGTACGGGCTCTCGAGGAAACCGTACTGGTTGGTGCGGGCATAGGCTGCCAGGGAGTTGATCAGACCGATGTTCGGACCTTCCGGCGTTTCGATCGGGCAAACACGACCATAGTGCGTCGGGTGCACGTCACGAACTTCGAAGCCAGCACGCTCACGCGTCAAACCACCTGGGCCGAGAGCAGATACGCGGCGCTTGTGGGTGATCTCAGACAGTGGGTTGTTCTGGTCCATGAACTGCGAAAGCTGGCTCGAACCGAAGAACTCTTTCACCGCCGCAGCCACAGGCTTGGCGTTGATCAGATCTTGCGGCATCAGGCCTTCGCTTTCAGCCATCGACAGACGCTCTTTGACCGCGCGCTCTACGCGCACCAGGCCCACGCGGAACTGGTTCTCGGCCATCTCGCCAACACAACGCACGCGACGGTTACCCAGGTGGTCGATGTCATCGACGATGCCTTTACCGTTGCGGATGTCGACCAGCGTCTTGAGAACTTCGACGATGTCTTCCTTGCTCAACACGCCCGAACCTTCGATTTCGGTACGACCGATACGACGGTTAAACTTCATGCGACCTACAGCGGAGAGGTCGTAGCGCTCAGCGCTGAAGAACAGGTTGTTGAACAGGGTCTCGGCGGCGTCCTTGGTAGGTGGCTCGCCTGGACGCATCATGCGATAGATCTCAACCAGCGCTTCCAATTGATTGGTAGTGCCGTCGATTTTCAATGTGTCAGAGATGAACGGACCGCGGTCGATATCGTTGGTGTACAACGTTTCGATACGCACGACCTGAGCCTTGGCAATTTTCGCCAGGATCTCGGTGTTCAGCTCGGTGTTGCATTCGGCGATGATTTCGCCGGTAGCCGGATGCACGATGGCTTTTGCCGAGGTACGACCGATTACGTAGTCCAGCGGCACTTCCAGGGTCTTGATCCCGGACTTGTCCAACTGGTTGATGTGGCGCGCAGTGATACGGCGGCCTTGCTCAACGATGACCTTGCCCTTCTCGTCTTTGATATCGAGAACAGCAATTTCGCCACGCAGACGGTGCGGAACCAGCTCAAGGCTGAGGTTCTCGCCCTGTACGTGGAACACGTTGGTCTCGTAGAACGCGTCGAGCACTTGCTCGGTGGTGTAACCCAGAGCGCGCAGCAGTACGGAGGCCGGCAACTTGCGACGACGGTCGATACGTACGAATACGGCGTCTTTCGGGTCGAACTCGAAGTCCAACCACGAACCGCGGTAAGGAATGATGCGCGCGGAGTACAGCAGCTTGCCCGAGCTGTGAGTCTTGCCACGGTCGTGGTCGAAGAACACACCTGGGGAGCGGTGCAGCTGGGACACGATGACGCGCTCGGTACCGTTGATAACGAAGGTACCGTTCTCGGTCATCAGGGGGATTTCCCCCATGTAGACTTCTTGCTCTTTGATGTCCTTGATCGCTTTGTTCGACGATTCCTTATCGAAAATGATCAGACGGACTTTTACCCGCAGCGGCACGGCGAATGTCACGCCACGCAGCACGCACTCTTTCACGTCAAATGCCGGTTCGCCCAGGCGATAACCGACATATTCCAGAGCAGCATTGCCGGAATAGCTGATAATCGGGAAAACGGACTTGAAGGCCGCATGCAGGCCGATGTCGCGGAACTGATCCTTTGTAGCTCCCGCCTGCAGGAATTCGCGATACGAATCCAGCTGGATGGCCAACAGATAAGGCACATCCATGACATCCGGCAACTTGCTAAAGTCCTTGCGGATACGTTTTTTCTCAGTATATGAGTAAGCCATCAGCGTTCCCCAGCTTGGTCACCTGCTTATTTGGCTCCTCCCGACGGGAGCAGCCAGAAAATCTTGCAAACTCTCGGTTTGCGCCACCCCTCGGGGCGGTTACTGCTTCAGCTACAGGCCAACCCTCGAAGGCGGCCTATAACGGAAAAAGGCCGGTGGCAATTGCCACCAGCCATCAGCCTTTCGCTCAACGCTTGGGCTGTAGACGCAAGGTCGTCGCTTACTTGAGCTCGACTTTAGCGCCTGCTTCTTCCAGGGCTTTCTTGGCAGCTTCGGCTTCGTCTTTCGACACGCCTTCTTTAACGATGCCAGGAGCGCTGTCAACAACAGCTTTAGCTTCTTTCAGACCCAGACCGGTCAGTTCACGAACGACCTTGATCACGTTTACTTTCTTCTCGCCGGATTCAAGCAGCATTACGTTGAATTCGGTTTGTTCTTCAGCAACAGCAGCTGGGCCAGCAGCTGGGCCAGCGGAAGCAGCAGCAGCGCTAACGCCGAACTTCTCTTCCATTGCTTTGATCAGCTCAACGATTTCCAGAACGGATTTCTCGCCGATTGCGTCGATGATTTCTTGATTAGACAGAGCCATGACTCTAATTCCTGTATTGGGGTGACAGCCTACGCGGCCATCGAAATAAACAATAAACGCGAAAGGAGTTGCTCAGCCTCAGGCTGCGGCAGCTTCTTTCTGGTCGCGAAGGGCCGCCAGAGTACGAGCCAATTTGCTGGTTGCGCCTTGAATCACGCTCATCAGCTGAGAAATTGCTTCGTCACGGGTCGGCAGGCTTGCCAGTACGTCGATCTGATTAGCTGCGAGGAACTTGCCCTCGAACGCAGCTGCCTTGATCTCGAACTTATCCTGACCTTTGGCGAACTCTTTGAACAAACGGGCAGCAGCGCCAGGATGTTCGTTAGAGAATGCAACCAGGGTCGGGCCAGTGAACACGTCGTTGAGCACGTCATATTGAGTGCCGGCAACGGCGCGCTTGAGCAGGGTGTTACGTACAACACGTACGTAAACGCCAGCTTCACGAGCCTCTTTACGGAGTCCGGTCATTGCGCCTACTGTCACACCACGGGCATCAGCCACGACAGCGGACAGAGCGACTTTGGCAGCCTCGTTGACTTCAGCGACGATGGCCTTCTTGTCTTCGAGTTTAATTGCCACGGGTTAACTCCTGCTTGTTACGTTTCATCTGGCCGGAGCCAGATGTCGTTTGGTGTCAGATTCCGTAAGGAACCGGGAGCACCATCTGCGTAGGCTTGTGGTTTAAGACTTGCGTCGCCTACGGTCTTGGATAGCCCCCGCCAGGCAGGGACCCCAATCTTTCAACAATCGGAGCAATTACTTGCTCCGACTGATTTTTCTTACGCGTCCAGCGAGCCCTGATCGATAACCAGGCCTGGGCCCATAGTGGTGCTCAGGGTAACGCGCTTAACGTAGATACCTTTCGAAGAAGCTGGCTTGATGCGCTTGAGATCAGCGATCAGGGCCTCAACGTTTTCCTTCAGCTTGATGGCTTCGAAGCCAACTTTGCCGACGGAAGTGTGGATGATGCCGTTTTTATCGGTGCGATAACGAACCTGACCAGCCTTGGCGTTTTTCACGGCAGTGGCTACGTCTGGGGTTACGGTGCCGACTTTAGGGTTAGGCATCAGACCACGTGGACCGAGGATCTGACCCAACTGACCTACAACGCGCATGGCGTCCGGGGAAGCGATAACTACGTCGTAGTTCAGCTCGCCGGCTTTCATTTCAGCAGCCAGCTCATCCATACCAACGCGATCAGCGCCGGCGGCCAGAGCAGCTTCAGCTGCCGGACCCTGGGTGAACACAGCGACGCGAACGGTTTTACCGGTGCCGTGCGGCAGAACGGTAGCGCTACGTACAACCTGGTCGGATTTACGTGGGTCAACACCCAGGTTCACAGCGATGTCAAACGACTCGGTGAACTTAACTTTCGACAGCTCGCCCAGCAGGGTGGCCGCTTCTTCGAAGCTGTAAGACTTGCCGGCAACAACTTTCTCGGCAATAGCCTTTTGGCGCTTGGTCAACTTAGCCATTACACACCCTCCACGTTAAGGCCCATGCTGCGAGCAGAGCCAGCGATGGTGCGTACGGCTGCGTCCATATCAGCAGCGGTCAGATCAGCCTGCTTGGTCTTGGCGATCTCTTCGAGCTGAGCACGAGTAACGGTGCCAACCTTGACGCTGTTCGGGCGAGCCGAACCGCTAGTCAGACCAGCAGCTTTCTTCAACAGAACCGAAGCTGGGGTGCTTTTGGTTTCGAAGGTGAAGCTACGATCGCTATAAACAGTGATGATCACTGGAGTCGGCAGACCAGGTTCCATGCCCTGAGTCTTGGCGTTGAACGCCTTGCAGAATTCCATGATGTTCACGCCATGCTGACCGAGAGCCGGGCCGACGGGCGGGCTAGGGTTAGCTTGTGCAGCCTTTACTTGCAGCTTGATATAAGCCGTGATTTTCTTAGCCATTAGCTACTCCAATTCGGGTTCTGACGCCTTACGGCTCCCCGGTTTACTTACGTGTTTATCCCAGTGACGACAAAACCCCGCAGCCTGAGGCTGCGGGGTACGGGATGCTTTGTCAGCTATGCCTTTTCGACCTGACTAAACTCCAGCTCAACCGGAGTGGAGCGACCAAAAATAGTCACAGCCACCTGAATCCGGCTTTTTTCATAGTTCACTTCTTCGACAACGCCGCTGAAATCAGCGAACGGACCGTCAATTACGCGGACCATCTCACCTGGTTCAAACAGCGTTTTCGGCTTTGGCTTGTCGCTACCATCAGCGACGCGACGCAGAATTGCATCAGCCTCTTTATCGGTAATCGGCGCTGGCTTATCAGCGGTACCGCCAATAAAGCCCATGACGCGAGGCGTATCCTTGACCAAGTGCCAAGTGCCTTCGTTCATGTCCATCTGTACCAGAACATAACCGGGGAAGAACTTGCGTTCACTTTTGCGCTTCTGGCCATTACGCATCTCAACCACTTCTTCAGTGGGGACCAGAATCTCGCCGAACCCATCTTCCATGCCGGCCAGCTTGACGCGCTCGATCAGAGAGCGCATTACATGCTTCTCGTAACCCGAGTAAGCATGCACAACGTACCAACGCTTAGCCACGGGACACCTTTAACCAACGATCATGGAAACAAGCCAGCCTAGCAGGGAGTCAAGCCCCCACAGCAACAGCGCCATCACCAGCACAACCGCCACTACGATGAGCGTGGTTTGCATGGTTTCCTGGCGAGTCGGCCAAACGACCTTTCGTATTTCAACCCGAGCTTCTTTAGCCAGCCCGAAAAATGCCTGCCCTTTAGCAGTTTGCAACGCAACAGCAGCCGCAACAGCTGCAATTGCCAACAAACCGAGGACACGGTACAGAATCGGCTCACCAGAGAAGAACTGATTGCCAACCACGCCAACCACCACCAAAGCGACGACAACGAGCCACTTGAGCAGATCAAAGCGCGATTCTTTGGCTTCAGCCTTAACAGTCATTTACGAGGATCCTGTGAAAGGAGTGCCAGCTTCAATTTCTTGATGAAACTGGCAGGTCAGGAGGGAATCGAACCCCCAACCTACGGTTTTGGAGACCGTCGCTCTGCCAATTGAGCTACTGACCTAAAACAAAATCAGGCCGACCATTATGCCGGCCTGACGGGGACTTATCAACGATTACTCGATGATTTTGGCAACTACGCCAGCACCAACGGTACGGCCGCCTTCGCGAATCGCGAAACGCAGACCATCTTCCATGGCGATCGACTTGATCAAGGTAACAACCATCTTGATGTTGTCGCCTGGCATTACCATCTCAACGCCTTCCGGCAGTTCGCAGCTACCAGTAACGTCGGTAGTACGGAAGTAGAACTGAGGACGGTAGCCTTTGAAGAACGGAGTGTGACGACCACCTTCGTCTTTGCTCAGGATGTAAACCTCAGCTTCGAACTTGGTGTGCGGCTTAACCGAACCCGGCTTGGCCAGTACTTGACCACGCTCAACGTCTTCACGCTTGGTACCACGCAGCAGAACGCCGCAGTTCTCGCCAGCACGACCTTCGTCGAGCAGTTTGCGGAACATTTCAACGCCGGTACAGGTAGTCTGAGTGGTGTCACGCAGACCAACGATTTCCAGAGGCTCTTGAACCTTGACGATACCGCGCTCGATACGACCGGTAACTACAGTACCGCGACCCGAGATCGAGAATACGTCTTCGATTGGCATCAGGAATGGCTTGTCGATAACACGAACTGGCTCAGGAATGTAGCTATCCAGAGTCTCAACCAGCTTCTTAACAGCGCTGGTGCCCATTTCGTTGTCGTCTTGGCCGTTCAAAGCCATCAGAGCCGAACCGATGATGATCGGAGTGTCGTCGCCTGGGAACTCGTAAGTGCTCAGCAGATCACGAACTTCCATCTCTACCAGTTCCAGCAGCTCAGCGTCGTCCACCATGTCAGCCTTGTTCAGGAAGACAACGATGTAAGGAACGCCTACCTGACGGGACAGCAGGATGTGCTCACGAGTTTGCGGCATCGGACCATCAGCGGCCGAGCAAACCAGGATCGCGCCGTCCATCTGCGCAGCACCGGTGATCATGTTTTTCACGTAGTCGGCGTGACCTGGGCAGTCAACGTGTGCGTAGTGACGCACGGCCGAATCGTATTCAACGTGAGCGGTGTTGATGGTGATACCACGAGCTTTTTCTTCTGGAGCGCTGTCGATCTTGTCGAAGTCAACGCGAGCCGAACCGAAAACCTCGGAGCAAACACGAGTCAGCGCAGCGGTCAGAGTGGTTTTACCGTGGTCAACGTGACCGATGGTGCCAACGTTGACGTGCGGTTTGTTCCGTTCAAACTTTTCTTTAGCCATCAGAGCGTCTCCCATCGATTAAGTGCGCGAACCACGCAACCATTAAAACAAAGGCAGATATTTGCATATCTGCCTTTTAATAATGGAGCTCTTGAGCGGATTTGAACCGCTGACCTCACCCTTACCAAGGGTGTGCTCTACCAACTGAGCTACAAGAGCAAACTCTTTAAAACAAACGCCGCAAACATGGAGCGGGTAGCGGGAATCGAACCCGCACCATCAGCTTGGAAGGCTGAGGTTCTACCGTTGAACTATACCCGCGGAGCTTGCAGCTCTCGCTAAATATGGTGGAGGGGGAAGGATTCGAACCTTCGAAACTCGCGTGTCAGATTTACAGTCTGATCCCTTTGGCCACTCGGGAACCCCTCCAAAGTGAGGCGGCATTCTCTTCGCATGCCACCCTGCTGTCAAGCAATTCCTCATAAAAAACTTGAGGTTAGCGCAATCGACAGCAACTTTTCAGAACCGCATTAAAAGCAACCCTGCAAAGCGGGCGCCATTCTATTCAAACTAATTCGGCGATGCAACGCTTTCGCAAGGCATTAATTGGTGTTGCAGCCCATTAAAATCTCTGGCCAACGCCTGCAGCAATCCGTCATCGACCAGCCGACGGCTTTCCGATGCGATCCTTACCCAGAAATTCCGATGGGCACGAGGCAACTCGCGCATTTGCGGCTCGTACCCAACCTCGCGCAATCTTTGCATGACACTCTCTGCTGACTCGCTCCTAGGAAACATCCCCAGCGAAATTCCGTTCGAAAGATCACCCTGAGTAATGATGTAGCTGTCGATTTTTCGTGCTTGCAGCTCTTTTAACTGCCGAAGCGATGCCTGACGGGATGCGAGCGGCGGCAAGTAAACCCAGTAATCCAACCCTGCCGGAGCATCAACCATCTGCACACGAGACAGGATATCCAAAGCGATCAATCGCTGCTCAACCAGCTTGGCCGCCTCCTCTTGCTCGAAGCCTCCCAGGTACATGCAGACCTCGGCAGCCCCCGACACGCCATCTGACGGGCGCTCGCGACGGGGTTGCGTGCCACCGGATTCACTCAGCAAACGAATGTCCTGACGCACCTCATGGCGCAAAGATATGGGCACGACTTCCTTGGCGCGCAACGGCGCTTGTTGCTGATGCCAGACGTAATAAAAAAGATTCAAAACCAGCAGGAACAGGAACAACCAACGCATAAGGACCTCAAGGCAACGGACATGCGATAGCAAGACCCAGGAAAATCAGGTCAGGCATGACCCGCGCAGCAGGTAGAATTTCTTTGACGGACCCCGCGTCTCCGCCGGTAAGAAACACGGAAAACGAATCCCCCCAGTATTCTCGGGCCATTTCGAGCTGAGTTTGAACAAATCCTCGCAACATTAGTGAGCAACCCCGCTCAACAGCCTCAATTGTAGAGCGCCCGGGAACCAGGGCCTGCATGGCTTCTTGCGCAGCGTCGTCTTCATAGCGAATACGGCGAGTGTGCGTTCGCAATTGGCTCCGCATTAGAGGGAGACCTGGGCATATGAACCCACCTAAATGGTCGCCGCTCCCGTCAACGAAGTCCGATGTCACGGCAGTTCCAAGATCTAGAACCAGGCAGGCGCCACCAGCAAGACGGTACGCCCCCAGCACAGCCATCCAGCGATCCAGCCCTAACCGCGCGTAATCGACGTAACCGTTCCTGACGCCACCAGCAACTTCCGTCGGATGCGCGCACAATGTTACGACGCCAAACCGCTCGGACAAGAGCGCTACAAGCGATGATGTTTCTTCGTCGCTTCTCACGCTTACCATTCTGGCTGAGCGCAATGCTCCCTTCGGAAGCAACGCAAGCGCAGCAATCAACTCATTAGGCGCCCCAACCAAGCCGCTGTTGAACACACCAGCCTGATCCAGAACGCGCCATTTGATAAAGCTGTTACCGCAGTCGAGCTCAAGAATCATCACGTAACCTCAAACTAAGCTCACCGCCACTATATTGATGCTCACTACCCGAGACCAGGAGGCGCAAGGCCCCCTGAGCGTTAACCCCAAGCACGACCCCTTCAACACTTTGACTACCTGCTGAGAGACATACCTGTTTGTTCTGCCATGAGTGCTCATCCTCCCACTCTTGCCGAAGTGCTTGAAACCCGTGTAACCGGTGGGTCTGCAAGTAGCGGTGCAATTCTCCATTTAAGGCGTTAATCAACGCGCTGCGGTCTATCACTTTGCCGCGCTCGAGTCGCATGGACGTCCAAGGCTGATCGATCGTGGTTTGAGTTCGCATATTGACGTTAATGCCCACACCAACCACTACATGGCAAGCATCTGCCGGATCACCAGACAGCTCGAGCAATATGCCGGCGATTTTTTTTCCGGAGACCAGTACGTCGTTCGGCCATTTCAGCCCCCCGCCTACAACGCCCATCTCTCGTATCGCACTTAATACAGCCAGACCAACGACCAGGCTGAGACCATCAAGCTGGGCGGCCCCACCTTCGACGCGCAGGAGAAGGCTGTAGTATATATTTTCGCCAAACGGACTAGCCCATTGCCGGCCACGCCGACCGCGCCCTGCAGTTTGTTGTTCTGCGACTACAAAATACGGAGGTGAAAAACCCCGCTCTAGGCACCTGAAAGCTTCAGCATTGGTCGAATCGATGCTTTCGATGACGTGGGGTGCCCATGCCCCTGGATTAGTCTGCAACTCTTCGCGCTCCAACAAGGAGATTGGGCTCTCGAGCGAGTAGCCTCGCCCACGAACCTTGTGAACACGAAGACCATATACGGATTCCAACTCCTGAAGCTGCTTCCATACGGCAGCGCGGCTAACACCTAGCACCCGGCCAAGCGCCTCGCCAGAATGAAATCGTCCGTCTTGAAGAAGCGTCAGTAAATCCCGCATTTTCGGCCGCCTAACTGAAAGGCACGCATCATATCGATGCCCTTCGCCATTGCATAGAAAGCGTGCGAGGCCGGCGTCAGTAAATCGAGCCGCCTGCAAGCGCCAAACTTTTCTGCGCGCAAAAACAAACCCCCTACCCGTTTTCACGAGTAGGGGGTTTGGAATTTAAGCTTGACGATGACCTACTCTCACATGGGGAGACCCCACACTACCATCGGCGATGCGTCGTTTCACTACTGAGTTCGG
>NZ_UPSE01000326.1 GCF_900573885.1 Pseudomonas viridiflava | reverse complement strand
GAATAAACCTGAATTGGGATTATCCCAAAATGGGTTTTTTAGCTAAGATATCGGCCTCAGGATGTGGGTATGGATTTTTAAGGCATGGGTATGAAAACAAGAAGATCACACGTACGGTTTCTCCGGCATCGCAGCCTCGACTCGTCGCCAACGCAAAAGCTCTGCAGACGTTGTCGCGCGTTTCGGCATCGCCAACCAAGTGTTGGCAGCCTCTCTGGATTAGCTACTTCAAGGCTGAAATCGGCGGACAAGCTCCGAATTGTCAGTGCTATGTACGCC
>NZ_UPSE01000310.1 GCF_900573885.1 Pseudomonas viridiflava | reverse complement strand
GTTTCCGCCTGCAGCCGCAAACGGCGCGGCTATCACAAACAGACCTGTTCCGATCACCGTGGCGGCAATCAACAGCGGTCGCGCGATGAGCAGATCGCCCACCATGGCGAACACGGGTGGGTTCTGGATGGTGTAGACCGGGTTTCCGCTGCCTTCAGCTACTTCCGCCGCAACGGCGGGCACCGCCTGCAGGCCAAAGAACAGCGCCAGCATGGCAGCAAGAATACGAAACGGGCTCATAGCGTGGTCCTTCAGGCGTGGCGTAAGGGTCTGTCCATCACTATAAACAGCGATGGGGGTTAAGCAAGTGGCCCTGATGTTTCAGACCTTGTTCTGCCGTCAGCGCTGGCACTTGGGGCAGTACACACTTGCGCGCTGACCCAGCTTGATTTCACGCAATGTGGTGCCGCATACCTTGCATGGCTGGTCGCCGCGCCCGTACACGAACAACTCCTGCTGGAAGTAACCCGGCCTGCCATCGCCACCGATGAAGTCGCGAAGCGTGGTGCCTCCC
>NZ_UPSE01000646.1 GCF_900573885.1 Pseudomonas viridiflava | reverse complement strand
GTACTGGACCGATCTGGCAAAAATTCTGGAGCGCGGCAAGTTCGACGGCCTGTTCATCGCCGATGTGCTGGGTATTTACGACGTCTATCGCGGCAACGGCGAGGCGGCGATACGCCAGGCCACGCAGGTGCCGGTCAATGATCCTCTGCAGTTGATTCCGCCGATGGCGCTGGTCACCGAGCATCTGGGCTTCGGACTGACTGCTTCACTGTCGTTCGAGCATCCGTACCCGTTTGCCCGACGCCTCTCGACTCTGGATCACCTGACCAAAGGCCGGGCAGGGTGGAACATTGTGACGTCCTATCTGGAAAGTGGGGCGAAGAATCTGGGCCAGAAAACCCTGACCGAACACGATGCCCGCTATGACTACGCCGAAGAGTATCTGGA
>NZ_UPSE01000325.1 GCF_900573885.1 Pseudomonas viridiflava | reverse complement strand
GGTGGTTGGCGCAATCGATCAGGGCATTCTGGTGCTGGTCGGTGTGGAGCCTCAAGACTCTCGGGCCAGTGCCGATAAGTTGCTGCACAAGTTGCTCAACTATCGAGTGTTCAGTGATGCCGAGGGCAAGATGAATCTTTCCCTGCGTGAAGTAGGCGGCGGATTGCTGCTGGTTTCGCAATTCACGCTGGCGGCCGATACCAAAAGCGGCATGCGTCCGAGCTTCTCGAAAGCGGCGCCGCCTGCGCTGGGTGCCGAGTTGTACGACTAGCTGTTGAGTCAGGCCAGCATCGCGCATTCAACGGTTGCGG
>NZ_UPSE01000058.1 GCF_900573885.1 Pseudomonas viridiflava | reverse complement strand
GGTAAGGAGCCAGAGACGCAGCCTGAGCCAAAAGTGGAACCTGCCGTCTGCAAAGATCAGATAGGATGGAAGAGCTGGCGACCTACATTGCTGACGAGATCAACACCAACATCAACAGCCCGGAAGTTCGGCAGATGAGAGAACTCAATAATTTCGATGCTGCCGCAAAGATGAAGGAGTATGAGGCGCTTCCATTTTACTTGCGCCTTGGTCCCGGGCCGGATTTCTACAGCATGGCGGCCGGTATGCAAGAAAAGGCTTTTGCCATCTGGACAGAACGAGTGGGTCAAAATCGCCCGTGGGATCACAAGCCGATCATTCGTCGACCATTGGGTGGTGTCTGGCACAAACAAGGTCAGTACGATTATTTTTATGACATCTGGTCCAACGTCCATTACGGA
>NZ_UPSE01000384.1 GCF_900573885.1 Pseudomonas viridiflava | reverse complement strand
AAGTCATTCATCTGGCCGAAAACGGTGTGCGCGAAGTCACGCTGCTGGGTCAGAACGTCAACGGTTATCGCGGTGCCATGCACGACGGGCGTGTTGCAGACCTGGCGGACCTGATCCGCGTGGTCGCTGCAGTCGATGGCATCGACCGCATTCGCTATACCACGTCGCACCCGCTGGAGTTTTCCGACAGTCTGATACAGGCCCACGCCGAAGTGCCTGAGCTGGTCAAACACCTGCATTTGCCGGTGCAGTCGGGCTCGGATCGTATTCTGGCGGCCATGAAGCGCAACCACACCACACTGGAATACAAGTCCAAGCTGCGCAAGCTCAAGGCCGCCGTGCCGGGCATCTGCATCAGCTCCGACTTGATCGTCGGCTTTCCGGGTGAAACCGAGAAAGACTTCGAAAACACCATGAAGCTGATCGAGGACGTCGGGTTCGACTTCTCGTTCTCGTTTGACTACAGCCCGCGCCCCGGCACACCGGCGGCCGATCTGAAAGA
>NZ_UPSE01000389.1 GCF_900573885.1 Pseudomonas viridiflava | reverse complement strand
GCTGAACAGTGTCGATGCGGTGCTTTATAACGGTGCCCGGTCAGATCGCGAGGATGGCTATGCCTTCACGCTCAAGCCTGCCGCACTGATCAACCTGCGCAGTGGCGAACGTCGGCCAGTTGACCATTTTCCACCCGGCCAGGCCGTGCACGCGGTCGCCGGAATCGGCAATCCGCAACGTTTCTTCAATACCCTCGAAGGATTACACTGGCAGCCTGTGCAGCACCCTTTCGCTGACCACGCTGTCTATAGCGCACAGGCGCTGACCTTCACGCCATCCCTGCCGCTTGTGATGACCGAGAAAGATGCAGTGAAATGCCGCGCTTTCGCGGCAGATGACTGGTGGTAT
>NZ_UPSE01000322.1 GCF_900573885.1 Pseudomonas viridiflava | reverse complement strand
CCCTCACCGACCGCGTGCTGTTTGAAGGCAAGCAAGCCGTGGGCGTGGCGTACATGAAAGGCACCAGCTCGGTTCCCGTGGAAGCCATGGCACGCCGCGAAGTGCTGGTGCTCGGGCGCCATCGCCTCGCCGCAAATTCTGCAGCGTTGGTCCGGCCGCGTTGCTGAAAAAACTGCGTATACCGCTGGTGCATGACCTGCCCGGCGTTGGCGGAACCTGCAAGACCACCTGGAAATGTACCTGCAATACGCCTGCACCCAGCCGGTGTCGCTGTACCCGTCCTTGCT
>NZ_UPSE01000317.1 GCF_900573885.1 Pseudomonas viridiflava | reverse complement strand
TTTCCAGACAACCGGGCAGGTCGGCGTGCGTCTGCAGCGTGGCATACTCGTGATAGTCGAGACCCGCCCGGCGCAGGCGTTTATCGTCCAGCTCGAAACCCAACGGTTCGATCAAATGCAGGGTGCAGCCACTGTTGGCGCACAGCCTGATCACATTGCCGGTATTCGGCGGAATTTCTGGTTGAAAAAGGATGACGTGAAACATGCACGGCTCCGAACAAAAGGACGGGATGCATTCTACCCCTGAAGAGGACCCCAGACCGAAGCTATGGCCGCGTGTT
>NZ_UPSE01000559.1 GCF_900573885.1 Pseudomonas viridiflava | reverse complement strand
GTTTCCCAGACCAGCAGGTGCGGCCGATTGGCTTCGGGCAGCGCCTCCAGCAAGGCCCTGCCCTGCCCCACACAGTGCTCGGTACACACCAGAACCGGCGTACGGCTCTGAACGATGATCCCGCTCAGGCGTGGATTCGGCAGCGCCGGGTCCAGCGGCAGGTAACCGGCACCGGCCTTGAAGCTGCCGATAATCATGCCCAACAGCTCAGGCCCGCGCTCGGCCAGCAGCGCAATCGGCTGATCGAACCCGACACCGGCCCCGATCAAGGCATGGCCCAGTCGGTTGGCAGAGTGGTTCAGCTCGACATAGCTGGCGCGATGTTCCAGACAGCTGACGGCGATGCGCTCGGGATGCGCGGCAACCTGCGCCTCGAACAACTCGACGTAGCTGCGCTCCAGCGGGTAGGCGCGCTCGCTCTGATTACAGC
>NZ_UPSE01000314.1 GCF_900573885.1 Pseudomonas viridiflava | reverse complement strand
ACATGGCGATTCTCGAGCAGGCGCTCGAGCGCGCAAAGCTGGTTTCGATCGATCGGGTCATCGACGATCTGAGCCGCAATGTCGATATAGAAGAAGTCAGCCAGGCGCTGGCCGGTCAGGTCGTCATCGACATCCGTCACCCGGATGCGCAGGAAGACCAGCCGCTGCAGGTGCCGGGCATAGAAGTACAAACGCTGCCGTTCTATGCACTGAACAGCCGTTTCAAGTAACTGGATAACACGCGCCAGTACCTGTTGTATTGCGACAAAGGCGTCATGAGTCGCCTGGATGCTCACCATTTGCTCAGTGAGGGGCATGCCAATGTGCGCGTCCATCGACCGAGCTAAGTGCCCGGGGCTGTTTGCCTGTGGCTTGCGTCACCGGCCCCCCGACACCAGTCGCCAAGCCGTTACGGCTTTTGCCGACTAGTAACTGTTAATCGCCGGCGTTAAACCGTCAGTACACCGAATCCTCTGATCGAGATACACA
>NZ_UPSE01000312.1 GCF_900573885.1 Pseudomonas viridiflava | reverse complement strand
GTTTTTCTACGTCGCAATCGGCCGACTGTGCGTGATTACCCCAATGTTCATCGCCTTGCTGTTGTTGATCCAGCGCATGACGTCTCGTCGTGCGCTGGAAACAACCGCAGCGGTCGGCACTGTGCTGTCCTCGCTGATGCCGATGGTGGTCATGACCTACAGCGAGAGTCCGCACCAGCTCCATTACCAGTTGGGGATGCTGCTGGTGATGGTCTACTGCACCATGATTCAGCAATTGCCGTTTCGCTACGCCACTGTGGCAACGCTAAGCATGCTGGGCATTCAACTGGTGACGACCTATGTGGCTGACTTTGCGGATTTCCTGACCTGGCAGGCCAATGCCC
>NZ_UPSE01000516.1 GCF_900573885.1 Pseudomonas viridiflava | reverse complement strand
GGTCCAGATGCCCGAGCGCCAGATGGTTGCCACCGGCAAGACGTACGGCCAGCATGGCCTGAAACCCCTGCCGGTTGGCGATCCCGGTCAGCGTGTCCTGTCCGGCCAGACGCTGCAGGTTTTCTTCAAGACGGCTTCGCTCACGAACATGCCGCAGGCAGCGACGAAGGGTGTCATCCGTCAGCGCATCGCGCACCAGCCAGTCATTGACGCCGGTCGGCCCCACCAACGGCTCCTCGTCGAGCAGCACCACCATCGGCAAGGTGCAACTGCCGGTAGGCGGCTGCAGGCCGGGGGTGGTGAATAACACCGTGTTGCGTTCGTTGCCGTAACGGGTACAGAACGTCTGCCAGTCGGCAGCGTGCAAC
>NZ_UPSE01000373.1 GCF_900573885.1 Pseudomonas viridiflava | reverse complement strand
ACCTCAAGGGCAGCCCGCAACTGTTCGAGAACATGCTCGACAGCGAGGAAGACATTTTCATTATTGGCGAACCCGGCAAGGCGCCGGTGATCTCGGTCAACCCGCAACGAGCGCCTTTACCTGAGCTGCCAACCGTTGCCCAGGATCAAGCCCTGCGCGTCGAAGACCTGCGCAGCGGCCTTAGCCTGCAGGGTGTGCCCCTGCGTGCGGCAGCAGTACAAGTGATGTCCAACGGGGCCGAAGTGCGTTTGCAGGCCGCGCACCTGATGGTCAAGGAAATGGCCATGCTTGCGACCTTCCGCGAGCGTATCTACGCGGCAATGGCGCTGGCCTTTCTGGTCACGGCCCTGCTCGGCTACCTGCTGCTTCGCCGGGGTCTGCGGCCACTGCGCCGTATGGCAGCCCATGCGGCCGCCATCACGCCAGCCAGCCTGCAC
>NZ_UPSE01000304.1 GCF_900573885.1 Pseudomonas viridiflava | reverse complement strand
GCCAAGGGCTACACCTTCGTGGCCCACCAGCAGGAAGTGGGCACCGGCTACTTCGACGACATGACCACCGTGATCCAGGGCGGCGTGTCATCGGTCACCGCCCTGACCGGCTCGACAGAAGAAGAACAGTTCCACTGATCCACCCGGCAACGCGCTCGATGAAAAAACCGCCCCAAGGGGCGGTTTTTTTATTCCAGAGCATCGATGCGCGGTATTGATCCGGGACAATGTAAGCCGCTGCACGTAATGCGATAAATCTGCAGGCGTTTAATCAACTCATGGCGTAA
>NZ_UPSE01000001.1 GCF_900573885.1 Pseudomonas viridiflava | reverse complement strand
AGCTGGGCCTGTCGCTGGCCATGGATGACTTCGGCACCGGCTACTCGTCTTTCAGTTATCTGAAGAAATTTCCCATCGACGTGATCAAGATCGATCGCAGCTTCATCCGCGATATTCCGGATGACGAAGACGACATGGAAATCACGTCGGCGGTCATCGCCATGGCGCACAACCTCAAGCTCAAGGTGGTCGCCGAAGGCATTGAAACCGCCGCCCAGCTGGCCTTCCTGCGCCGTCATCGTTGCGACGTCGGGCAGGGTTATCTGTTCGACAGACCGATCCCCGGCGAAGCGCTGATCGAGAAGCTGCAGCGTTACCCGCGCCGACCGTCGGCCTGATCCCTCTTCCTGCACCCAGCCCAGTCGGGCA
>NZ_UPSE01000303.1 GCF_900573885.1 Pseudomonas viridiflava | reverse complement strand
CCTGACAGCCCTACTTCGCCGAAGACCAGCAGGTCATGGGGCAGCGGTCGTTTGCGCAGGCTGGACATTACCGCCGCCATCAAGGCCAGGTCGGACGCGGTTACCAGCACTTTCACACCGCCGACCACGTTGAGAAACACGTCCTGATCGTGAGTCGGAATCCCGCCATGCCGGTGCAGAACCGCCAGCAACATCGCCAGCCGATTCTGGTCCAGACCCAGCGTCACGCGACGCGGGTTGGACATATGGCTGTCGTCCACCAGCGCCTGGACTTCGACCAGCATCGGCCGGGTGCCTTCCCATGTGGCCATGACCACACTGCCCGGCACTTCTTCCTGCGCACGAGTGAGGAAGATCGCCGACGGGTTGGAGACCTCTTTCAGGCCCTTGTCGGT
>NZ_UPSE01000301.1 GCF_900573885.1 Pseudomonas viridiflava | reverse complement strand
GAGGTGTTGAGAGCCCACCGGGCAAGCCGGTCGACATCCATGATCGGCTGCTGTCGTCAGGCCTTGCGGCCCACATACAGAACCGACTGATCAGTAATGCCGTGCTGCCGGAATACGCCTTCGCCGAACGCTTCAGAACCCAGCGCATCGACCTTGAAACCGGACGCCTCCAGACGTGAAACGAAGTCATGCCTGGCGTACATCCGCACATGATCGTCCTGACCGAAGCGCGCCCAGCGCTCATCGACGCTGGACTCATCGGGGTCTTCTTCGGTGTCGGTCGCGGTCAGCAGAATCGGCACCATCAGGATCGCAGAGCCACCCCGGGCCAGAACCCGATGCAGCTCGGACATGGCCTTGCGGTCATCAGGCACATGTTCCAGAACATGCGAACAGACGATGAAATCAAAGGACTCGTCGGCATACAGGTGCATATCCATGATGTCGACCACGTCATCAGCCAGCGGCGAAAACAGATCGGCAGAGCGATAGCGGGCGTTGGGCAGGCTGCGCAGGAATTTCGACAGCACAACGGCTGGCGCAATGTCGAGAATGCGCAAGGGTTGCCCCGGCGGATTATTCAGC
>NZ_UPSE01000033.1 GCF_900573885.1 Pseudomonas viridiflava | reverse complement strand
GCCTTGCTTGCGTAAATGACTCCGCCGTCGTCGAGTCGGGCCTGATAAGGGTCCTGTCCGCCGAAATCATTGATGCTGATAAAGCTCAGATCCAGTGGCACCGCAGCGCTTTTGCCCCGCAACGGCAGGCTCAGGCTCTGATGAGGCGCAAGCATCTGGCGGTCCAGACTGGCCAGCTCGGTGCCGCGCTGACGAACCGAAACCCGCAGCATCGACACGTGATAAGGCCCTGGGTTTTCAACGGAAACCACATCACCTCCGGCCCAGCGCCAGCGCAGTTTTTCAGGTGCCTGCAACGGATCACTGCCCAGTCCCTGGG
>NZ_UPSE01000300.1 GCF_900573885.1 Pseudomonas viridiflava | reverse complement strand
TGAGCCGGGTTGAATTCGAAGATCGGCCTGGAGTCCGGAACCTTCTGACCGCTGGCTTCCAGAATCTGACGCATCTGCAGACCCATGTCCTGCTCGCCGATGGCCAAAATCGCAGGTGAATCGGTCAGACGATGCGACACACGCACTTCACTGACAGATTCGCCCAGGGCCGTCTTGATACGCTCGATCAAGCCTGCCTTGTCCTTGGCGATCTCTTCCTGAGCCTTCTTGTCCTCTTCGGAGTCGAGCTTGCCCAGATCCAGGTCACCACGCGCCACATCGACGAAGCCCTTGCCGTCGAAGTCGCTCAGGTAGCTCATCAGCCACTCGTCGATACGGTCGGTCAACAGCAGCACTT
>NZ_UPSE01000299.1 GCF_900573885.1 Pseudomonas viridiflava | reverse complement strand
GCCCGAATCGGATACGTCCAGAAACGCCTCATCCAGAGACAGCGGCTCGATCAGGTCGGGGTAATCGCGAAATATCGTCTGGATTTCCTTCGATGCTTCTTTATAGGCATCCATACGCGGCTTGACGATGGTCAGGTCCGGACAGAGCTTGAGGGCATGTCGAGAGGACATGGCAGAACGCACACCGTACGCACGCGCCTTGTAATTGCAGGTAGCGATAACCCCCCGCCGCTCTGCCGAGCCCCCTACTGCCAAAGGCTTGGCCGCCAGACTCGGGTCGTCGCACATTTCGATGGCTGCATAAAAGCAGTCACAGTCGATGTGGATGATTTTGCGCTGCGGCATGACCTGATGAGATTTTGATATCCATGGTCGGGCAGTATCTCACTG
>NZ_UPSE01000256.1 GCF_900573885.1 Pseudomonas viridiflava | reverse complement strand
CCCCACGGCTGTCACCTAAGGGAATAGAACGTCATGCCTTCTCGTGCCTTGACTGCGCTCGCGCTGATTTCCGCTGTTCAACTGGCAGGCTGCTCTGCCTTTCGCAACTACGACACCGAGCTGCAACAAACCAATCAGCAGCTGGCCAGCGGCAATGTGGACGCAGCGATCGGCACGCTGGAAAAGAACAACACCGGTGAAGACAAGGACCTTCTCTACTACTTCGAGAAGGGCGAGCTGTTGCGCGCCAAGGGTGACTTCGCTGGCAGCCAGACGGCCTGGCGTGCTGCCGATCTGGTGGTGTTCA
>NZ_UPSE01000387.1 GCF_900573885.1 Pseudomonas viridiflava | reverse complement strand
AAGGGATTTATCCACGCGTGGCTGCGAAGCAGCCCTGAAACCAGCCATTGCGGTGCAGCAGGCATACCGCAAATGATGGTTTCGCGACTGCTTCGCAGCCGAACGGGGATAAATCCCCTCGCCACAGGGGCTCGCTCCCACAGTGTTTTGGGTGAACACAAAAAGAATATCCACAGGAGCGTGGAACATGCGGTGGGCGACGTATTTCGCCGTGTTGGCGTCTGTCTTGAGTGTCGGCCTGGCCCTGGGGGTCAGCATGCCGCTGGTGTCGTTGCGTCTGGAGGGCTGGGGCTACGGC
>NZ_UPSE01000578.1 GCF_900573885.1 Pseudomonas viridiflava | reverse complement strand
GCATGCGCCCCTACGATGTTCTGGCGCGTATCGGTGGTGACGAGTTCACGGTGGTGATCGACGGGCTCGACTACCCCGAGCAGGCAGCAAAGATTGCGGAAAAACTGATCGAGCGCGTCTCGGGTCGCCGGCACATCGACGGCGTGGAGATCAGCATGGGTGCCAGCGTGGGTATCGCCACGTATCCCGACTGCGGCGCCAACCTCGACGGATTGCTGCGTGCTGCCGATATCGCCATGTACGAGGCCAAGCGGGCAGGGCGTCAGCAGTACCGGTTCTACGACCACAACATGAACGGCCGTGCCCGGTCGCGACTGATGCTGGAAGAAAGCGTGCGCACGGCCATCGACGGCAAGGATTTCTCGGTCGTTTATCAGCCTCAGATTCATGTGGCGGACGGCAGACTGCGTGGCTTCGAGGCGCTGCTGCGCTGGCAGCACCCTGCGGTGGGGGACATACCGCCAGCCTTGTTCATCCCGTTGCTGGAAGAAACCCGGCTGATCAACAAGCTGGGC
>NZ_UPSE01000296.1 GCF_900573885.1 Pseudomonas viridiflava | reverse complement strand
TTCAGTCTCAACCCGGTGAAATATGCTCGCTCCGTTTTTGATCATGCTGCGCGAAGGCATCGAAACCGCGCTCATCGTTGGCATCATCGCCAGTTACCTGAAGCAGACCGGCCCCCAGAATCACGTTCAGAATCTCCTGCGTCACCGAGTTTCCCCACTGCGCCGGAATCAGCGAGCCGGGGGTGCCGGTCGCCGGGTTTTCATCTACAAACTTGGCGCTGACCAGGCCTACGCCTGGCACACTCTTGGGATAATCCATAGGTTGTTCCTCAGTTGAAATTAACGAATTCGATGCCGTGCGCCGGTGCTGCTCGACGAATCAGGCATTCGATTGCGGTTCCGGGATTGACCCCGAAACGCTCTCCCCAGTAACTGGCACCAGAGCGCCGACCCAGCCGCTGGCGCCCGCCGGTGTTCAGGGTCCGCATGAATTGCGCGTTCCAGGTGCCGAAATGCGCCTGCCCAAAACGAGATCGCCCCATACGGGGC
>NZ_UPSE01000548.1 GCF_900573885.1 Pseudomonas viridiflava | reverse complement strand
GGCTTGGCCAGCGGATGCATTTCGCCTTTGGCCAGGCTTGCGGCAAACACGTTGCCCGAGCCGGGAGTGGCCTTGAAGCCGCCCGTGCCCCAACCGCAGTTGAAGAACATGTTCGGGACCGGCGTCTTGGGGATGATCGGGCAGGCGTCCGGCGTGGTGTCGACGATGCCGCCCCACTGACGGTTCATGCGCACACGGGACAATACCGGGAACATCTCGACGATGGCCTGGATGGTGTGTTCGATCACCGGGTACGAGCCGCGCTGGCCGTAGCCGACCC
>NZ_UPSE01000292.1 GCF_900573885.1 Pseudomonas viridiflava | reverse complement strand
ATTCCATGCCCGGCGTGTACAGGCCTTCTTTCGGGTTGCCTTCGCGGTCGACACCCAGGTCGCCGGTGACGATGCCGCGCACGACGCCGTTTTCGTCGAACAGCGCTTCCTGAGCTGCGAAGCCGGGATAGATCTCGACGCCCAGGTTCTCGGCCTGCTGAGCCATCCAGCGGCACAGATTGCCCAGCGAGATGATGTAGTTGCCTTCGTTGTGCATGGTCCTGGGCACGAAGAAGTTCGGCACCTTGCGGGCTTTCTCGGCGTCATTCAGGACATAGATGTCGTCACGCTTGACCGGCGTGTTGAGCGGCGCGCCCAGCGCCTGCCAGTCAGGGAACAGTTCGTTCGGGGCGCGGGGTTCGAACACCGCACCGGACAGGATGTGTGCAC
>NZ_UPSE01000291.1 GCF_900573885.1 Pseudomonas viridiflava | reverse complement strand
CAGTCATCCAGTACGAGCAACCGTCTTGCACGGTCTTCGGTCAAGTCGAGCTTGCCCAAGGTGGGCATAGCAGTCTGGGTGTAGCGCGTGACAGACAAGGTGAATTCCAGATCCGCATCGACGGGCAGAATGCGCGTAGTGCTGCACAGCTTGCTGAAATTCTGCCGTTGCAGCTCATCAATCCGGACAGTTTCAGATTGCTTGAAGGCGCACCGAAGATTCGCAGACAGTTTCTGGACTGGGGAGTGTTCCACGTGGAACCTCGTTTCATGGCCACTTGGCAGAGGCTCCAGAAGGCCCTGAGGCAGCGAAACTCATGGCTCCGGCATGGTACACTTG
>NZ_UPSE01000289.1 GCF_900573885.1 Pseudomonas viridiflava | reverse complement strand
CACCGGTTCCTTGGGCACTTCCATGTTGGACTCAGCCGCATGGTCGGCGTAGTTAAGGCCGATGCACACGAACTTGCCTACCTGCCCGACGCAAGCGCCGATGCGTGGCTGACCTGTGACCAGCGGCAGGCTGACGGGATTGATGGTTGCCAGGGCGGCAAGGCCGGCCGGCGTCAGTACGTCGCCCGCAATGTCTTTGACATGGCCGGACAGGTCACGAATCTGATTGTCAGCGTCCAGCAGGCCGGGTTTTTCCGCGCCTTTTTCTCCGTAACGTAGCAGTTTCATCGGGTCCTCCTGTTGTCTGTCGAACATGCAAACCGGGGTCAGACGCTCATGCCGCCATCAATGACGTGCACCGCACCTGAGGTGTATGAAGA
>NZ_UPSE01000402.1 GCF_900573885.1 Pseudomonas viridiflava | reverse complement strand
CGACAAGACTTTGCTCGTCACTCAGGAAAAAAGCCTTTTCCGCGAACAACGGGGAAACCCCGGTCAGGCTCTCACGCAATTCCTTGCGCGCCTGCACACGTGCCGGCTCCTTGCTGCGCGGATCAAGAATCAGATCCACCAGCCCGCACCAGTCACGCTGGATGCGATGGATCAGCAGACGACTGTTGGCACGCGCCACCGGATAGACCGGCAACAGCGGAGGATGCGGATAGCGCTCATCCAGGTATTCCATTACCACCGTAGACTCGTACAACGCCAGATCGCGATCGACCAGGGTTGGCACACTGCCGTAGGG
>NZ_UPSE01000360.1 GCF_900573885.1 Pseudomonas viridiflava | reverse complement strand
ATCGAGGGCTATGCCAGCCTGTTCGGCCTGACCGACCAGGGGGGCGACGCGGTGGCGCCGGGAGCGTTTGGTGCGTCCCCGGCGCGCCTGGCCGCCAAAGGCGACAAGGTGCGGATGCTGTGGCAGCACGATCCGTCCAAGCCCATCGGCGTCTGGGACGAGATCCGCGAGGATGAAAAGGGCCTGTGGGTCAAGGGGCGGCTGCTGCCCGAGGTGGCGCTGGCGCGCGAGGCTGCGGCGCTGATCCAGGCGGGGGCCATCGACGGACTGTCGATCGG
>NZ_UPSE01000050.1 GCF_900573885.1 Pseudomonas viridiflava | reverse complement strand
CGGTCAGGTCAAACTGAGCCTGGACGAAGCACTGGACAAGGCGGCCGATTTGCTGCGCGGGCGCAACATCGTGGGCATCGGCTCGCCACGCGCCAGCCTGGAAAGCAACCATGCCCTGCGCGAACTGGTGGGTGCCGAGCACTACTACAGCGGCATCGAGGCCGGTGAGCTGGAGCGTATCCGTCTGATCCTCAAGGTTCTGAACGACAGCCCGCTGCCGGTTCCTACCCTGCGTGACATCGAAGATCACGACGCCATCTTCGTCCTGGGCGAAGACCTGACCCAGACCGCTGCCCGTATGGCACTGGGTCTGCGTCAGGCCGTCAAGGGCAAGGCCGAAGACATGGCTGCAGCCATGAAAGTCCAGCCATGGCTCGACGCTGCTGTGAAGAACATTGGTCAGCACGAGCTGAACCCTCTGTTTATCGCC
>NZ_UPSE01000344.1 GCF_900573885.1 Pseudomonas viridiflava | reverse complement strand
GATCATGCTTATCAGTTCGCGGGCACGATCATGGCAACGCTGCTTGTCCCAGCCCAAGAGCTTGGGCACGACCACGATGTTTTCTTCGATGTTCATGTTCGGGAACAGGCCGATCTGCTGGATCACGTAACCGATGTTGCGACGCAGGGTCACTTCGTCCAGGTCCGTGGTGTCTTCACCGTTGATCAACACCCTGCCGGAAGTCGGCATGATCAGGCGGTTGATCATTTTCAGCGTGGTGCTCTTGCCGCAGCCCGACGGACCGAGGAAAACGCAGATCTCGCCTTCGTTGACGGTGAGGCTGACCG
>NZ_UPSE01000017.1 GCF_900573885.1 Pseudomonas viridiflava | reverse complement strand
GTCATTGACGGTCACTGCAGATGCCAGCGAGCCGTTGATGGCCAGGCGACCCTGATTGACCAGCGTTGGCCCGCTGTAGGTGTTGGCGCCGGTCAGCATCAGCGTGCCGATACCTTGTTTGGTCAGGCCGCCATGTCCGGAAATATTGTTGCTCCAGACATCCAGCCCGCATTGCGGTCCGCTGCAGGTGCGCTGGGTGGGTTTGCCTGCATCGACCACGGCACCGACGCCGGGAAGATCGACGACGAACTGACTGTCGCCGTAAGCGCCGTCGATACGGAATTCGGCTGGAATATCCGCCTCGGTCACCAGCATGCTCG
>NZ_UPSE01000313.1 GCF_900573885.1 Pseudomonas viridiflava | reverse complement strand
CGTGAGGGCAGGTTATGAGCGGCAAAGCGAGTTTCATCTGGAACGATCCTCTTTTGCTGGATCAGCAGCTCACTGAAGAAGAGCGCATGGTTCGTGACAGCGCCGAACAGTTCGCCCAGAGCAAGCTTGCCCCGCGAGTACTGGAAGCCTTTCGGCATGAGCAGACCGATCCGGCCATCTTTCGTGAGATGGGCGAAATGGGATTGCTGGGCGCGACCATTCCCGAAGAGTTTGGTGGTAGCGGCCTCAATTATGTGTGCTATGGCCTTATTGCCCGTGAGGTCGAGCGTATCGACTCCGGTTACCGCTCCA
>NZ_UPSE01000018.1 GCF_900573885.1 Pseudomonas viridiflava | reverse complement strand
GCTTGAACCCAGATAGCCAATCTGTACATCGCCGGAAGCAATCGCTGTGATCACGTCAGCGCCATTTTCGAACTTGCGCCATGCGATTTTCGAGTCAGTGGCATTTTCATAGGCATTGTCGGACTGGGCGACTTTGGCCGGGTCAACCGTGGTCTGGTAAGCCACGGTAAAGTCAGCCGCCTGAGCGATACAAGCCGCGCCCGTCAGCGACAACGCCGTCAGCAGGCGCAAGGGGAAGTGCAATTTCATGAGGTTGCTCCGAATCAGGCGGGCCGGGTATTGGCTGATCTGGAGCCTAAATGATCTAAGAATTGCTAAATAAATAACGTTTGAGCATTAGCTTAGAAACGGTTTTGTCTCTTTTTTGAGAAGGCAAAAC
>NZ_UPSE01000164.1 GCF_900573885.1 Pseudomonas viridiflava | reverse complement strand
AGACAACGTATTGCGAGCGAGGTAGTTGACGACCAGACCGGCTGTAACCAGCCCGACCATCCACCAACGAATGCCTTTTACTTTCATCTCTTCACCCTGCTTATTCTTGGATTGGCGACGAGCGTCCCGCAGCCTTGACCGAGGGGCGGCTGGATTTTGTAACGTCAGGTTACTGAAGCTGAAAAGGTTTTATGCATGCACAATGAGCGGATTACGAGGTTTTTTCCGTATTTTTCACACCATGGTGAGTGATCCCTGGGCGGGATATG
The DNA here is from genome assembly GCF_900573885.1 of Pseudomonas viridiflava. GTDB lineage: Bacteria > Pseudomonadota > Gammaproteobacteria > Pseudomonadales > Pseudomonadaceae > Aquipseudomonas. The sequence continues at coordinate 26 of NZ_UPSE01000164.1, read as the reverse complement.
AGCGCTGGACATGAGTTTTGTTACTC
>NZ_UPSE01000444.1 GCF_900573885.1 Pseudomonas viridiflava | reverse complement strand
CGCAAGCACTGCGTCTGCGCGCTCAAGAAATGCATTCATCCGCGAATCCACGGTTTCTCCTCATATTTAACTGACTGATCACCTGCCCCGATCAGCTATGCTTGCCCGGCAACGGGCACCCGAAGTGGCAGTTAGTATTCATGAATATAAGGCTCAACAACAGGCTTTCATTCAAGCAGGCGCGTCTCGCCGTACTGATCGGCTTTGCGCTTGGAACCTTGCTCAGCCTGTTTCAGATCGCCATCGATTATGCCAGCGAAGACGAATCCATCGATCGCGAAATCAATTCCTTGCTGGAAATCATCCAGAACCCTGCCTCGCGC
>NZ_UPSE01000288.1 GCF_900573885.1 Pseudomonas viridiflava | reverse complement strand
GCCCTGCCCGGCTGGTGATCGCGCCGGTGAAGGCGCCTTTCTCGTGGCCGAACAGTTCGCTTTCCAGCAGTTCTGCCGGAATGGCGCCGCAGTTAACCGGCACGAACGGCGCGTCGCGGCGCTTGGAGTGGTAATGCAGGTTGCGCGCGACCACTTCTTTGCCGGTGCCGGATTCGCCAAGAATCAACACGCTGGCTTCGGTGTCGGCCACTTGCGACATCATCTGCCGCACTTGCTGAATGGCGCGACTGGTGCCGACCAGGCTGCGGAACAGGTGCGGCTCGCGGGCCCGGGC
>NZ_UPSE01000109.1 GCF_900573885.1 Pseudomonas viridiflava | reverse complement strand
TACCCCACGCCGCAACGCATTTACGACAGTTTGCCCGGCAGCACCAGCCGCCTCGGCGCGGTAGTCATTCCGCCTTCACTAGCCGACATGTCATCGGCCGAAAACGCGCAGCCGCTGGCTGACTGGATCAAGCGTAGCCACGCGCAAGGCGCGATTGTTGGCTCCATCTGCCTGGGCGCGTTTTTGCTGGCGATTACCGGCTCGCTCGACGGCCGACACGCCACCACCCATTGGACCCACGGCGAAGAACTGGCCAGCCGGTTTCCGGCGCTCAAGGT
>NZ_UPSE01000467.1 GCF_900573885.1 Pseudomonas viridiflava | reverse complement strand
TTGCAGCACCGAGGCGCAGTCCTGACGGTGAATGCTCACCCCGCGCCCCTGCGTGATGTAACCGACGATTGCATCGCCCGGCAGCGGCTGGCAGCAGCCGGCCATCTGGGTCATCAGGTTGCCCACGCCCTGGATCTGAATATCGCCACGCTTGCCCGGCTTGTAGCCCGTGGCCTTGCGCGGAATCAGCTCCAGCTGTTCGTTCATGCGATCCGGTTCGACCTGCTGCTGAGCCAGGTTGACCAGTTGCGCCAGACGCAGATCACCGGCACCGAGCGCGGCGAACATGTCGTCGGCGGTCTTGTGATTGGC
>NZ_UPSE01000287.1 GCF_900573885.1 Pseudomonas viridiflava | reverse complement strand
CGTGTAGCCCGTCAGACGACCGATCAGACTCAGCAGCGCGGCGCCTTCGGTGAGGTTGAACGGCGTGCCCAGACCCAGATCGTTCGAACGGATGTAGAGGGTCAGCGAGATTTCACGCGTCTGCAGGTTCGGATGCAACTGGTACAGCAGGTGGCAAGGCGGCAGCGCCATCTCATCCAGCTGTGCACAGTTCCAGCCGTGGAACAGAATCCGGCTGCTGCCTGGATCGTTGATAATGGTGCCGACGCACTGGCGAATCTGGTCGATGGCCTTGTACAGCACCACGAACGCCTGGCCGTCTTCCTCGGACTCGGCAATCTGGCGATATCCCTGACCGAGCGCCAGTTCAATCGCGGCAACATTGGCCGCATCGATGCGCTTGTAGGCAGGCCATTTGCGCCACTGCACGCCGTAGATC
>NZ_UPSE01000284.1 GCF_900573885.1 Pseudomonas viridiflava | reverse complement strand
CCCGCAGACTGCCGTAAGCCAGCAGACTGGTGCGCTCGGTACGACGCGAACACCAGGTCAGGCGGTCGGCATCGGGCTGGCCGACTTCGATCCAGTGCAGAACACGGTCATCCAGGCTTTTTTCCCACAGCGCCGGTTCGTCTACATCAGACAGACCGCGACCGAAGGCAAGCTGCTCGTTGTACCAGAAGGCATAGGCCAGCAGGCGCACGGTCATGCGCTCTTCGGTTTCCGAGGGGTGACGGGCGATGGTCTGCTTGACGCTTTCGTAAACACCCCGGTCGAGGTCTGTCAGGTTCAGTTCGAATT
>NZ_UPSE01000383.1 GCF_900573885.1 Pseudomonas viridiflava | reverse complement strand
GAGGAGCTGATGCGTCGCCGCGCGCTGGTCCTTGAGAACGGCCTGCCGTATCGAGTGGCCGAGCATGCCGGGGAAGTGGTCGGTTATGGCTATGCCACGCCTTACCGGCCTCGTCCTGCGTATCGCTTTACCGCGGAAGACTCTGTTTATGTCCGCGATGGAATGGGCGGCATGGGCATCGGCCGGGCGCTGCTGGGTGATCTGATCTGGCACTGCGAACAGGGTGGCTGGCGGCAGATGGTGGCGGTGATCGGCAACAGCGAAAACGCCGCATCCATC
>NZ_UPSE01000282.1 GCF_900573885.1 Pseudomonas viridiflava | reverse complement strand
GATCAATACCAACAGAATACGTGGACGGAACACTGCTACGTCAAGGTCGTGGCTGACCCTCAAGACATCGTCGTGGATTACGAAGTGGAGAACTGTGGTTTCATGGACCCTTTTTTTGGAAGTGGTGAACTCAAAAAAGATTGTCTTGTGTGTAAGCTGGCTGAGTAATAGTTAGTTCAGGGTTGAGGTCTCAGGCCCGCGAATACTGCACTGTAAAATAGCTCTATGTGTCATACAGTTTTTTACTGATTCATTTTATTCGACATGCTGTTCAATTT
>NZ_UPSE01000463.1 GCF_900573885.1 Pseudomonas viridiflava | reverse complement strand
GGCCATCGCCAAGCTGTTTTTCTGGTAAACCCAAGGAAGCGTGAAATGAAATTGATTCTTGCGATGTTGTTGATGTTCAGCGGTTACGCGGCCGCCAGTTGCAGTAGTATCAACGACCTCGACCAGCGCGCCTATTGCGCTGCCACACAGGAAGGCAGCGCTTGCAGCAGCATCAATGACCATGACTTGCGCGCGCGGTGCAACTCAGAAAAAGACGGGAGTGACTGCAATAGCATCAATGATCATGACCAGCGTGCCTATTGCAATGCCAGAAAGGGCCAGGG
>NZ_UPSE01000315.1 GCF_900573885.1 Pseudomonas viridiflava | reverse complement strand
TTTCAAGCCACCCTGCACCTGATTCAGCACAGCGGCTGGCTGGGCGCGGCCGAAGCGTTTGCCCTGCATCAGCCGTTGCTCGACAGCGATGCGGCCAGCGAACTCGACCCACGCGTGCGCAAGCGCCTTGAAGCGGCCCGGCACATGCCTGCCAGTCTGCTGATCAACCTGTACGCCGCCCGCGAGCGCTTGCAGGAGCGGCTGACCCTCGAGCTGGACGGCGCGCTGCTCATCACCCCGAGTGTCGCCCACGTCGCGCCGCCGCTTGCACCTTTGCTGGCCGACGAAGAGCTGTTCATCCAGACCAACCTTGCGAC
>NZ_UPSE01000335.1 GCF_900573885.1 Pseudomonas viridiflava | reverse complement strand
CCACGCAGGAACGCCTCGACACCTTTCTGGATGGTATTCATCCCACCGCCGTTCGCCTGGCTGCCGTGCATCGTTACCCGCTGCCGGGCGCCGACCGCACGACCTTCAATGCCTTCGTTCGTGCGCACCTTGAAGACCCGAGAGCGACGTCGAAACTGACCGAAAAACGTCTGGCGGATCTGTATGACAGTTACGGCCCCGGCGCCTATGACCTGCCCGATCAAGGCTACGTCGCGCGGGTGCATCCGCTGGACCTGTGGCTGGTGGGCTATCTGCTCAAGCACCCCGACGCGCAGTTCAAGGACGCCGTGGCCGCCAGCCGTTTCGAGCGCCAGGAAGTCTATGGC
>NZ_UPSE01000584.1 GCF_900573885.1 Pseudomonas viridiflava | reverse complement strand
TAGAGGATGATTGAAGAAAGGTCATTTACAGCAGCTTGCAGCCAGACAATGGTCAACATCAGCTACCCAATCTCTGCCTGGCCTCAGCAGCCTCAATGATCGCGTCCATGCGCGCCATGACTTCATCGTGAGGCACTGCACGTCCAGGTTCGGCCAACGAAGCTTCCACCTTGGCGCGAAACCAGAGATCGTAGCTATCAGCTTGCTCTTGCGTATCAAATTCGGAAACGATGGGGGAAAGTGTAGTGCTCATAAATACCTCCAAGTCACACAGGCCGCAGTCTAGTACGTTC
>NZ_UPSE01000281.1 GCF_900573885.1 Pseudomonas viridiflava | reverse complement strand
CGCGGATTGCCTTGGGCGATCCGAAAATCGCCGATGTGCATGTGAGCAGCAATGACGGTTTTCTGCTCACCGGCGTTGCCCCCGGCACGACCAGTCTGATGGTCTGGACGGCCTGTTCCAAAGCCCCACGCCAGAGCATGGTGTTCGTGCGCGGCCGTGCGACCGCTTCGATGGTGGACGTACAGCCCCTGACCTCTGCCGATGCGCAACTGCCCAGCCAGGTTCAGACCGATATCCGCTTCATCGAAGTGAGCCGTGTCAAACTCAAGGAAGCCAGCACCTCGATCTTCGGCAAGGACGCGAACAACTTCCTGTTCGGCGCGCCCGGCACCGTTCCCGGCGTGAACGTCACACTGGGAACCGTC
>NZ_UPSE01000279.1 GCF_900573885.1 Pseudomonas viridiflava | reverse complement strand
TGTGATGCGTTGAGCTAACCAATACTAATTGCCCGTGAGGCTTGACCATATAACACCCAAGCAATCTGCGACTCGAACGAGCACAGATTGCGGTGACTGTGAAGACGACACGAACCGAAAGTTTGCGTCACGAACGACACCGATATCACATACCCATTTTGCTGAATCGCGCCGCACGGCACGCTTCGGTACCCGAATTTCTTGACGACCATAGAGCATTGGAACCACCTGATCCCATCCCGAACTCAGCAGTGAAACGATGCATCGCCGATGGTAGTGTGGGGTTTCCCCATGTGAGAGTAGGTCAT
>NZ_UPSE01000278.1 GCF_900573885.1 Pseudomonas viridiflava | reverse complement strand
GGACAGACCACGCCATTGTCGGCCGAAACGAGCGGCCCCGAGCAGATAGGACAAGTCAGCATCAGGCGAGCAACTTGACCAGTGTCTGGTAGTAGATCTCGGTCAATACATCAAGATCGCTGGCCAGAATGCGCTCGTTGACCTGGTGGATCGTCGCGTTGACCGGGCCCAGCTCCACGACCTGAGTACCCAGCGTCGCGATGAAGCGCCCGTCGGACGTACCGCCGCTGGTCGAAGCCTTGGTGTCGCGGCCGGTCACGCTCTTGATGCTCGCGGACACAGCGTCCAGCAGGGCACCCGGTTCGGTCAGGAATGGCAGGCCGGACAGCGCCCAATCGACGTGCCAGTCCAGTTCATGCTTGTCGAGAATGGCGGCTACGCGTTGCTGCAGCCCTTCGA
>NZ_UPSE01000277.1 GCF_900573885.1 Pseudomonas viridiflava | reverse complement strand
AGGCCAGATGATTACGGTCGCGAAAGGCTTCTCCGAATTCATAAGCCGCTTCGCGCAACTGGGTTTTCCCCAGGTCGGGATCGAAGTCTTTCGGGCCGGGAGGTAAAGGCTTGGGCGCCTGGCCTAGCCGTTCCAATTCCCGTTGCACGACACGCTCGGCATTTACTGCTTGCTGTTTTTTGTTGCGGGCCGCCTTGGCAGCGTTCTGCACAACGGGATCAGCATGGGTGTCGCTCGCCTGTTTATAGAAGCTGGTGTGCTCCATGCTAAAGAAGGCGTAGCGATCGATGCGCCAGGCGGTTAGCCAGCTGAGTTGGGTTTTGAAAGCCTGCTCAAGTGAAACGGTGACGCAAAAGGGCTGATAACTTCTGTTTAGTTGCGAGGCTAGAACATGCTCCGCTGCGGAAACATTCAGTGTCGCTTGCCGCCACGAGTTAAAGCGATCACGAAGAACTGGGCTGATTTCGAAAAGTTTAATTAGATTGAAATCTAGTTTTCGCCAACTTTCCGTTTTTAGATTTTGGGGCATGGCCTCGTTGGGAACTTTAAAGGGAGCGCCATTAGAAAAACCGTCGTCGTATAAATCGTTAAGTGCGATTTGCGACAACAGCGAATTGTCTAATCTCCCGCCAGCCTTGCCTTGATCGCCCGGCGGATATCCCCCACCGATGTCCGAATGCACACCGGGGTAAACCACCTCCTGGCTATTTACCGGATATCCACCCGTAGGTCGACGGATAGAATCCAACGGAAAACACAACCGCTGTTCATGGCCTGCCACCAAGTGCAAGCAGCGTTTAACTAAGTTGTTACCCCCGGGCAACTGCTGATTTTTGTCGGCCCAACTCATATGACCATCGGCCCCTGGAATCATGTCCGCAATGCCTACCGATGCCACAGTGTCCAGAAGGCCCAGGTACTGAACCCGGATGGGAAGACGCAGGTCATCCACCTGCAACGCTGGCTGTGTTCGCTCGGTATGGCTGAGCAATTCGTTGAGCCATGTAACGAATGCTCGTGCTGCGGCAGCGCCTCGTGAAAAACCGTATACATACAACTTGATGCCCACGAGTTTGGGCTTGCCCGCAAAGGGATGAAGCACCGCCGGCTTTAAAAGCGGGACCAACAAGCGAAGCTGACGATCAAACTCCCGAGCTCGACTCCGGCGTGGAGCGATACCCAACGTTGACCCCATCGCTTGGACGGAAGCTTTAAGGCCAGTCCCATCCATACTCGGCAAACCCAGTTCCTGGCGCAGGGCATCGATAATCATCAGAAGGCCCCAGTTGATGCGCTCCTCGCCATAGCGAGCAAAGGCCAGTCCAAGAGCCGAATAGTCCAAATCTCCGACCTCTGGAAACGGCGTGCCGACGCCAGGCATGTAGTACTTGTAATACTGCCCCAACCCTGTACCAGGCGGGTCCAGCAAGCCTTCCATACCAGACGCTCCACCCGCGTAACCACTTCCAATCGTTGCGCGAAACAACCGGGCGATATTGGTGGGATGGGGAACGCCTGAGACGAACACATCGTTAAAAAGATTGTTTCCCGTGCCATCGAAAAAGAGACTGATGTGCAGGGTTTTGCAACAGGGCGGCGTTACACGCATGCCAGCTGCTTCCGACAGAGCTCCGTGGTAATCACGCTCCATATCGCCTTGACGATGAATGTTCCAAACGACTTGTTCCGGCCGACTGGGCAATCGACCTTGAGTCGGAAATTCCGGCGGATACCAAACTTGGGAATTGCTTACTGCGGACATAATGTCGGCTCCGGCAGATGCAGCGGCGTCTTGATTGGGTATTCCGGATTTCCGTAGTGGTAGCAGGACGTGGTGACTTGCAATTGATCGCACGGAAGAAAATGCACGGTTATGCCGCAGATCTTCTGCCCCGTGAAATCAGGAACCGAAACAAGCCTGCTTAGCTGCCGATTCTGAGCCTCCATTCTGTCTCGCCACGCTTCATATTTCGGCCAGTCACCGAAGCCAGTAAAACCCTCAGACCCTCCAACTCCGGTTTCCCAATCTACCCTTACTGTCATTCCCGGCTTCCAGCGTGCCGGTACGGAAAATCCCCATCCGCCTCCACCACCTTGGTACGGTCCAATGCTGTCAATAGCGGGCCGCCCATCAACGCTAAAACGGTTAATCGCCCAATGCGTGTGGTTAATGCCATTGATGCTTCCCGCCCAGCCGTTTTCGGCCAGCAAAGCCAGCGTTAGCGCAGCGCAAAAAGAGGCGAACAAAATCGTTGAGCGCCAGCGATGCGGGCGCTTTATCAGAGAAGTCATGAGCGATGCTCCTTGAGCACACAGCGAACGCGAGACCGGCCTTTTGGAAAGATCGAAAGCAGGGTGTTCTGGCCGCTTGCACAGGCATTTAGAAATGCGGGCGCCGGAGAGCGTTTCATTGCGGGCATGACGTCGGCTCCGGTAGATGAAGCGGCGTTTTAATGGGGTATTCGGGGTTGCCGTAGCGGTAGCAGGAGGTGGTGACCTGCAGTTCGTCGCAGGGCAAAAAATGAACGGTTATGCCGCAGGTTTTTTCACCGGTGTAATCAGGGACGGCGACCTGTTTAAAAAATTGGCGCTTTTGCGCTTTGATTTTTTTTGACCATTCCAAATATTTCGGCCAATCGCCAAATCCGGGAAAATCTTTCGTACTACCCTCTCCAGTTTCCCAATCCACACGCACTGTCATACCCGGCGACCAGTGTTTGGGAGCGAAATACCCTCCACCACCACCGCCACCTTGGTATGGGCCAATAATGTCAATCGCGGGATGGCCGTCGACACTGAAACGATTGATCGCCCAATGGGTGTGGTTAACTCCGTAAATGAGGTCCGCTCGAACCTCCCCGCCACATAGCCCCAGTGCGGCGAAGCAGAGACTTCGCAGGAAGATGGCGAAACTGTGCGTTTGGCTGACGTGCCTAAGCCGCGTCATGGTCGACCTCCCCATGGGTCACGGCGCGTTCGGCTAGCCATTTATCGGTGCGCACTCGTTGAATCTCGGCCCAGCGCTCACTGATTTCCGCA
>NZ_UPSE01000276.1 GCF_900573885.1 Pseudomonas viridiflava | reverse complement strand
TGATGACGTACTGCCGCACGGAGACCGCCAGCGCGCCCAACGCAGCAATCGGAGCGAAGCGCATCAGGTAGGAGAAAATCTTGAAGACCATCTGCGAGGCCGACTCAAGCACATTCAGCACCGGCTTGCCGCGCTCACCCAGCGACGACAGGGCAAAGCCCGACAGCACAGCGATGAACAACACTGGCAGCACTTCACCCTTGTTGAACGCCCCCACGAAGGTCTCGGGGATGATGTGCATGAAGAAGTCCACGACACCGAGCTTGGCCGCTGACTCGGTGTACTGGGA
>NZ_UPSE01000268.1 GCF_900573885.1 Pseudomonas viridiflava | reverse complement strand
GGAAGATGTCTATCACGGATGAATCGAAACTCAGGGTCGAGAATTGCAGCACCCGGCTGTGTTGATTCAGATCCACGTAGTCCGCATACCAGGCCGTGAAATGGCTGAGGTTGCGCTGGCTGAGCAGAACGCCCTTGGGATGCCCCGTCGTGCCCGATGTATAAAGCGCCATGCACGGCGCATCGCAGGCAGGGTAAGCGTTTGCTGCGAGAGGAACTGTCTCCGGGATCTGCATGGCACTGATGTTCAGTGCGGGAAACGCGGCGGCCGCCAATGGGTGCGATCCGTCATGCAGCAAAAGCATGGCCCCGGCGTTGTCGAGTATGTACTGCTGCCGCTGCAACGGCAGAGCCGGGTCGAGCGGCAGCTAAACCGC
>NZ_UPSE01000591.1 GCF_900573885.1 Pseudomonas viridiflava | reverse complement strand
GCAGAGCGCGGCGCGTCCGGCGATAACGGTCGTCGATCGAAGCGACACGCAAACGTTGTCGTCCGCCCAGCAGCGTCTGTGGTTTCTGGCACAGATGGAAGGCGGCAACGCGGCCTATCACATGCCGCTGAACCTGCGTCTGCGCGGCACCTTGCACGTCGCGGCGCTGGAACGCAGCTTCAATCGACTGGTGGCGCGCCATGAAGCGTTGCGCACCACGTTCGTGGCGGTTGAAGGCGAAGGGCGGCAGCGAGTCGCGGCTCCGGGCTCGGGCATGCCGCTGCCGGTGGTCGATCTGCGCAGTCACGCTGATGCCGAGGCGCGGCTTGTCCAATTGATGGACGAGGAGGGCGC
>NZ_UPSE01000267.1 GCF_900573885.1 Pseudomonas viridiflava | reverse complement strand
GACGAAATCAAGTACGACCCCAGTCGTTTCGATTTCGGCGACCTGAAGATCGATCCGAAATCCACCGAAAAACTGGGTTATGCCGGTTTCCGTGTGCTGTACCCGATCATCAAGGACGACAAGCAGGACGAGATCATGACCATGCTGGGCGCGAGCTACTTTCGCGTGATCGGCAAGGGTCAGGTCTACGGCCTGTCCGCTCGTGGCATGGCCATCGACACTGCATCGCCGTCGGGCGAAGAGTTTCCGCGCTTCAAGGAATTCTGGATCGAGAAGCCAGGCCCGGATGACAACCATCTGGTGATCTTCGCACTGCTCGATT
>NZ_UPSE01000264.1 GCF_900573885.1 Pseudomonas viridiflava | reverse complement strand
CATCAGGACATCAAGGCCATTTCCTTCGTCGGCTCGACGACCGTTGGCACCCATGTGTATGACCTCGCAGGTCGGCATGGCAAGCGCGTGCAGGCGATGATGGGGGCCAAGAACCACGCGGTGGTGCTGCCCGACGCCAACCGCGAGCAGACCCTCAATGCGCTGGTGGGCGCAGGTTTTGGTGCGGCCGAGCAGCGTTGCATGGCGACCTCGGTGGTGGTGATGGTCGGCGCCTCGAAACAGTGGCTGCCGGACCTCAAGGCGCTGGCGCAGAAGCTCAAGGTCAATGCCGGTCATGAGTCGGGTACCGACATCGGTCCCGTTATCTCCCGCCGTGCCCGGCAGCGCATCGTCGATCTGATCGAAAGCGGCGTACGTGAGGGCGCGACGCTGGAGCTGGACGGCCGGGACATTTCAGTACCGGGCTATGAG
>NZ_UPSE01000262.1 GCF_900573885.1 Pseudomonas viridiflava | reverse complement strand
GCCTGAAGCTTGAGCTGCAGACCAACGGCCTTGATGCGGCCCAACAGCAAGCCAGCCAGGCGCTGATCGACGAGGCCATGCGCGCTCTGCCGCCCAGCTTCGTCGAGTCGCTGGACCGCACCGTCAACGTGAGCTGGTCCAGTGACATGCCGCAGAATGCCTACGGCCAGGCGGCAGGCCCTTATCAGCTGTACCTCAACACCCATCTGCTGCCTGCGCTGACCGACGGCTCTGCCGCGACGACGCAGACCGGTCGGCCGCACGGCACGGTACGCAGGGAAATGCTCGCCACCGTTCTGCATGAG
>NZ_UPSE01000261.1 GCF_900573885.1 Pseudomonas viridiflava | reverse complement strand
GTCTGTTTCTGCTTCTCGCCCTGCTCGTCACCCTGATCGCCATTCAGCAGTTCCAGCGTTGGTCTCAAGCCAACGAAGCGACTGAAGCCAGACAGCAAATCATTCACAGCAGCGTCTCGTATCGGAGCGTCAGTGCTCCAGCGGCCCAGAACACTGCATTGAGCCTGCGCCATGTAGAGGGTGTCATCTCTTCGAATGACGTAGCGCCACAGCAAAAATGGGTCTTCTGATCCGACCTGAAATCACTGCATCCATAACATTCAAACAGCTGTAAAAAAAGGAGTATCACCATGTTGAGTTGGGCTATCACGTTTCTGATCATT
>NZ_UPSE01000378.1 GCF_900573885.1 Pseudomonas viridiflava | reverse complement strand
GCACGGGCCAGCAGGCAACGCTGTTTTTCGCCGCCGGACAGCGTGTCGAAACGATGCTGTTCATAGCCTTCCAGCCCGACGGCTTTAAGCGCTTGCTGCACGATGGCGCGGTCTTCAGGACTGTCTGCTGCGAAAAACCCCTGATGAGGTGCGCGTCCCATTGCCGTGACATCCAGCAGCGTCAGGCCGAATGCGTCGGGAAACTCCTGGGCAACCACCGCCACGTGCTGTGCGCACCAGCGCGGGCTGCGGCTCCAGATGTCATGGTCGATCAGCGTGACGCTGCCACTGTACGGGCGGCTGTAGCGGAACGCGCAGCGCAGCAGACTGGTCTTGC
>NZ_UPSE01000258.1 GCF_900573885.1 Pseudomonas viridiflava | reverse complement strand
GATCTGTCGGCGGCAGAGATTGCCGAGCGTGTCGAGCTGTCGCAGTCACCCTGCTGCGACGCATACACAGACTTCAGGAGGAAGGCGTGATCGAGCGCACCGTTGCTTTGCTCAGCGCGCAAAAGCTGGGGCTGAGCATGACAGTGTTCGTCGAGGTCAAGCTTTCAGGCCACGGCAGGCGGTATCTTGCCGAGTTCGAAGAAGCGATCATCGGCCACCCGGAGGTGCTGGAGTGCTACACCATGGCAGGCGGCATGGACTTCATGCTCAAGGTCGTGGCACAGGATATTGCG
>NZ_UPSE01000252.1 GCF_900573885.1 Pseudomonas viridiflava | reverse complement strand
CACTGGCAGAGCGCCGTATGCAAGTGGCCGAAGGCCGTGTGCAGGCGGGCAAGACTTCGCCTGTCGAGGCAACACGGGCTCACGTGCAACTGGCCGAAACCGACCTGCTAGTACGGCGCGCCGAGACCCTGAAAATCAACAGTTACCGCGAGCTGGCACGAGCGACGGGATCATCGAACACCTCATTCGACCGGCTGGACTACACCGATCTGTCACCCGGCAAGGTGCCGCCTTCGGCCAGAATGCTGACCGCCCTCAACGAAACGGCCGAACTGCGTCTCGCCCAGGCCCAGATCGACCAGCGTGAAGCCGCGCTCGGTTCGGAACGGGCCAAGCGGGTTCCGGACCTGACCGTCAGTGTCGGCAGCCAGTACAGCCGTGAAGATCGCGAGCGCATCAACGTGGTCGGTCTGTCGATGCCGATTCCCTTGTTCGATCGCAATCAGGGCAACGTCC
>NZ_UPSE01000251.1 GCF_900573885.1 Pseudomonas viridiflava | reverse complement strand
CTTGATGCCCTTGGCGGCCACATCGGCCGGTACATCCACCCCGGCCAGCGTGGCGCCCATTGCGGCAATCTCGCCCGACGCCCGACCCGCCACAGGCCCGAGCGGGCCCATCGCGGTGACCATGGTCGCAATCTGCTACTCTCCAAATTGTTGCCGCCCAGCACGTTGATCTTCTCGGACAGCGCCGCGACCTGTGTCCGAGTCATCTCGAAAGAAGAGCGCCACTTGCCCATCATCTCGCCAGACTGAGCGGCGGTCTGGTCGAACGCGATGTCCATTTTCACGGCATCGGTGGCAAACCCGGTCAGCTCGGCGCGTGGCACATTGGCCTTTGCGCCTTCAGTGACAATCGCCGCAAGACCACTGGCGCTTTCCGGAAGTCTTTCACTCAGGTCAAGAATGTCACGGCTCATTGCCTGGAATTGCTGCGGGGTTTCAAACGTCACCGACCGTTTGACACCGGCCATGCTTG
>NZ_UPSE01000125.1 GCF_900573885.1 Pseudomonas viridiflava | reverse complement strand
ATTCCAAACTGGGTGTCGCCAATCGTGCGCAGGCGGTGGGGGAGGCGTTGTGTCGCGGATTCATTACCTGACAATTAAAACCAGACAGGCAAAAAAAAGCCGCGAGAACAAAAATGTAATCGCGGCGAACAAGGGATGAGAGAGCGTACAACGGCGTCACCAGGTTCGGTGACGCGAAAACTTTAGCGCGTGTGATAAGTCGGCAGATCGAAGCGGTGCTGGCTTTGCAGCATCGAGATGGCCGGCAGATCGCTGGCTTGTGCGGCCAGGTCGCGACGGATTGCGCTGATTACCCATTCCAGCTGTACCGGAGTGTGCAGTTG
>NZ_UPSE01000254.1 GCF_900573885.1 Pseudomonas viridiflava | reverse complement strand
GTGATAACCGTCTTCAGCAGTGACTTTGCCGCGGAACACGTAGTAGCTCCAGAAGGTGTATCCGAGGATGAACGGGATGATGAACAGCGTGCCGACCAGCATGAAGCCCTGGCTTTGCGGCGGCGCAGCAGCTTCCCAGATCGAAACGGACGGCGGAATGATGTTCGGCCACAGACTGATGCCCAACCCGCTGTAGCCCAGGAAGATCAGCAGCAGGGTCAGCAGGAAGCCCAGCGCCAGCACCGGCAGACCGGTATTGCGCAGCGCCTCGGAGACGACCGCACCGATACCGGTATCGACCAGCACCTTGCCGAACACACCACCGGCACCGGCAATCAGGATCACCATCGCCACACCCGGCAACGCCGAACCGATCACGTCGGAGA
>NZ_UPSE01000137.1 GCF_900573885.1 Pseudomonas viridiflava | reverse complement strand
GGGGGGGGGGGGGGGGGGGGGGGGGGGGGGGGGGGGGGGGGGGGGGGGGGGGGGGGGGGGGGGGGGGGGGGGGGGGGGGGGGGGGGGGGGGGGGGGGGGGGGGGGGGGGGGGGGGGGGGGGGGGGGGG
>NZ_UPSE01000250.1 GCF_900573885.1 Pseudomonas viridiflava | reverse complement strand
CCGCTGATCAGAGTAGACCCTGCTCGGCGCACACCTTGACCACCTGTTCGCGGAACCAGCCGTTGGCTTCGTCCTGATCGGCGTGAGCGCTCCATACCATGTCCAGGCTAAAGCCCGGCAGATCAGGTGGCAACTCGTAAACGGCTATCCAGGGCTCGTTGCACAAGAGCGTCTGGATGCGTCGTGGTAATACCAGCATGAAATGTGTACCTTCCAGCAGCTGCAAGGCTGCCCGGTAACTGTTGGCCCTGGCCACAATGTGGCGCTCCAGGCCTTTGCTCTGCAGCCAGCCATCGACCTTGTTGGTGTCCGAGGTCCACGGCGTCGGATAGACGTGATGC
>NZ_UPSE01000034.1 GCF_900573885.1 Pseudomonas viridiflava | reverse complement strand
CCAGTACTTTGCAGGCGAGAAGAACAGCCGCGACATGAACGGCTGGGCCACCGACCTGGGCCTGCGTCTGCGTCTGGACCCTCAGTGGCAAGTCGGTGCGGCCTACTCGCGCGCCAGCAAGGATTACGTTCAGAACGGCCTGGAAAGCAACCGTTCGAACTGGACCGGCACCCGCTCGCGTATTCATCGCTTCGGTGAAGCCTTCCAGGGCGAAATGGCCAACGTGGAAACCGGCTCGCTGTTCGCTTCCTTGCAGATGAATAAGGAATACGACGCCTTGCTGATCTACCACAAGTTCCGCCGTGTAGACGGCAACAC
>NZ_UPSE01000142.1 GCF_900573885.1 Pseudomonas viridiflava | reverse complement strand
GGGCTGGCCTGTTCCAGCTCCCACGGCTTCGATCAGCGCAGCGTGACCATCGAATGCAAGATCAACTACGTGCGCGGTGTATCCGAAGGCGAGGTACTGTGCATCGCCAAGGTTCTGCACGCCGGACGTCGCACGCTGGTTGTGGAAGCCGAAGTCGTTCAGGGCGACAAGCTCGTGGCCAAGGCTCAAGGCACGTTCGCCGTCATCTAGACTTCAATGAACACGGAACGAACGTGATCGCTGAGAACGGAATCTAGCTGTAGGCGACCGATTTGGGTTAATTTCGGCACCATTAGCGTGGTGCCGAGTCCATTTGGTGGTACGACGAAGAGCCGTGATTGCGAACAGGTGTCAAAAGACCCCAACCAGGCGAAAACGCCAGTTCCTTTCTTCACCCTTGTAGACCGTCATGTCCACCCCCATATC
>NZ_UPSE01000247.1 GCF_900573885.1 Pseudomonas viridiflava | reverse complement strand
AATATTCCGGACAGTAGTGCGCGAAGGCGGGGATCCAGAATTGTGGATGGAGCTTCACTCTTCGTGCCATCCGAAACTCTGGATTCCCGCCTGCGCGGGAATGACGGAGTCAAGGGAGGTCTCAGCCCTTCTGCATATTGCGCAGC
>NZ_UPSE01000111.1 GCF_900573885.1 Pseudomonas viridiflava | reverse complement strand
GGCTTGCCTGACTCGTCCGGGTTGAGCGAGTTGCCCCCGTCGGATGTCAGGATCACCTTTTCGTTGTCGCCGAACATCATGTCGCCGGCCCAGGTGTCGACCATGCGCTTGGCGACACGGTCCGTCACGCCGCACGCGGACAGCGCCATCATCATTGCCAGAACAGTCAGACACTGTGCCAGGGCTTGCTTCGAGGAACGAATGCCTTGAAGTCTATTACTCATGACTTGCTACCTATGGGTGATCAATTACATCAGGCTGTAGGCGAAATCGCCGTCGCTTCCCAGCTCGATGGTCAGGCTCTGGATCGGTTTGTCCTGCGCCATTCGCTCCAGGACGCGCTGAGCGAGTTCCGGCATGAGGGTCTTGGACAGAATGTTGTCAATGCTGCGTGCGCCGCTGTCGACTTCCGTGCAGCGCGAAGCGATGGCCTTGACCAGCGCCTCGTCGTAACGCAGA
>NZ_UPSE01000245.1 GCF_900573885.1 Pseudomonas viridiflava | reverse complement strand
GGTCTGCTGTTTGCGTTTATCTGGACCCTGGTGTTCCGTCCGTTCGGTGTGGACCTCGCGTTCAAGCGCCTGACCCGCTTCAGCTGGCGCGACATCGCCAGCCTCAGCGAAGACTCGACCCTGGCCGAGCACCGGCGCATGGGCGTTCAAATGCTCGATCGTCTGATGCAGCAACTGCCGCGCCTGACCCTGACCGCGCAGGACACCGGCATCGCCCTGCGTGAACTTCGCGTCGCGCTGAACATGCTCGACCTGCTCGCCTACACCCGCCGTGCGACACCGCAGGCACAGGTGCTGCTGCGCCAGGTCATCGACGAAGTCAGCGGCTATTTCCGGCACTGCACCAAGG
>NZ_UPSE01000147.1 GCF_900573885.1 Pseudomonas viridiflava | reverse complement strand
GTTCGGGGCAGACGGCAGCTTCAATCCGGATTGGCGCGGCGGTATCTACGCGGGCTATAGCCGTTCGAAGTTCGACGCCGATAATACTGATGCCGAAGGCCACAGCGACAACTACCACCTCGGTCTCTACACCGGTGCCCAGATCGATGCCCTGCGCCTGAGTGCAGACATCGGCTACACCTGGCACAAGCTGGAAAGCGAGCGGAACGTGGCGTTTGCCGGGTTCAGCGATCACCTGACCGGCAAACGCAACGCCCAGTCGCTGCAGGCCAGTACTGAAGCGGCTTACCGCATACCGGTCGGCAGCGTGTTGCTGGAACCTTTCGCCGGGCTTTCCTACGTGCGCTACAACGCTGACGACATGCGTGAAAAAGGCGGAGCGGCCGCTC
>NZ_UPSE01000243.1 GCF_900573885.1 Pseudomonas viridiflava | reverse complement strand
CAGTTGGCTACTGGTCAACGCTATGCTTGCCGAAACAAAGGGCGTGTTGGCATTTTGCAGTTCGCCTCCAGGGTGAACACGTCCGCAGGAGCGTCGATGAGTAAGGTCAGTGTATTGGTGGTGGATGACGCGACGTTCATTCGCGACTTGGTTAAGAAATGTCTGCGCAATTATTTTCCCGGGATTCACACCGAGGACGCAGTCAATGGTCGCAAAGCTCAGGCGGTGCTGAGCAAAGATACGTTCGATCTGATTCTGTGCGACTGGGAAATGCCGGAAATGTCCGGTCTTGAACTGTTGGCCTGGTGCCGCTCGCAAGACAATTACCTGAAAACCGTGCCGTTCATCATGGTGACCAGCCGTGGCGACAAGGAAAACGT
>NZ_UPSE01000410.1 GCF_900573885.1 Pseudomonas viridiflava | reverse complement strand
CCGTGGCCCTGATCGCGATGCGCGTGACAGCGGCCAGTTCGGTTTCGCCCTGCGTTATAATTATGAGCCGCTGGACACCGAGTTCGGTGCCTACATGATGAACTACCACAGCCGTGCGCCCATCTTCAGCGGACGCGGCGGTTCGGCAGCCTCTTTCAGCCCGGCCGGGCTGGTAGGTTCGCTGGTGCGCAATGGCATTCCACAAGCCACGGCCGCGCGTCTGGCGCCGACCTTGCTGCCTGTCGTGGTGGCCGGTAACTCGAGCTACTACGTTGAATACCCTGAAGAC
>NZ_UPSE01000242.1 GCF_900573885.1 Pseudomonas viridiflava | reverse complement strand
TTTCGTGACACCTGCCCGCTGCCTGTTAATCAGGCCTGGCGCTGGTGCTTGTCGATCTGCTCGTGGCGCTCTTGCGCTTCGATGCAATACTTGGTCGTCGGGCTGATCAGCAGGCGCTTCAGGCCGATCGGCTCGCCGCTGTCATCACACCAGCCAAACGTGTCTTCAGCGATACGCGACAGCGCCATTTCCAGCTGCGGCAGCATGCGCTGATCACGATCGATCATGTTCACCAGCCAGTGACGCTCTTCTTCCACAGAAGCAGCATCGGCGGGATCTGCAGGGG
>NZ_UPSE01000427.1 GCF_900573885.1 Pseudomonas viridiflava | reverse complement strand
CGTTTCTGGTGCTGGACCACATCCTCAAGCGCCTGAGCGACAGCAAGCTGTTTCCCAACCTCAAGGAAATCGTGATTGCCGGGCACTCGGGTGGCGCACAGGTGGTGCAACGCTACGCCATGATCGGCGGCAAGGAAGACGCCCTGCTGACCCGCGAAGGCGTGAAGCTGCGCTACGTGATCGCCAACCCGTCGTCCTATGCCTATTTCGATGCCGAGCGTCCTGAGCCCGTGACGGCGCAGGCCTGCCCCAACTTCAATGACTGGAAATACGGCCTCAACAAGATGCCGTTCTATTCCGGCAAGGAA
>NZ_UPSE01000241.1 GCF_900573885.1 Pseudomonas viridiflava | reverse complement strand
ACGTCGTGCAGAGCGGCCCGGCCAAGGACCTGTCGATTCGTCTGCGCAACTCGTTCCTGCGTGTGTCGGCCGATGCTCAGGCGTACAGCAGCGAAGGCAACGAAACCCGCATCTTTGTGGATTACCCGATCAACGTTTTCTGATCGTGTGACGGGTTAGCGCTTCATCAAAATGCCTCGGTTCCGGACCGGGGCATTTTTGTTTGCGACGCTCCCAGGCCGCTCAACGTGCGCTGACTGCTTTGCTACCATGCGCTCATCTCTTCAGAGCCGGTCACTGTCATGGCCCTTGCCGCACCGCCCGATCTTTCCGACATCGCCGTTCCCGTTCAGCCGCTGTCGCGTACCTATCCGCGTGGGCGCTTCATCAAGCCGCATCAGCATGTGTGGGGGCAGGTGCTGTACGCCATGTCGGGCGTGATGTGGGTCGAAACGCCGCTGGAAGCGCTGGTCGTACCGCCGCAACGCGCGGTCTGGTTGCCGCCCGGCGTCGAGCACGGGATACGCGTGGTGTCGGACCTGGAGATGCGCAACATCTACCTGCGCCCGGCCATTGCCCAGACGCTGGAAAGCACTGTGCAGGTGTTCGAAGTCGGTGGCCTGTTGCGCGA
>NZ_UPSE01000440.1 GCF_900573885.1 Pseudomonas viridiflava | reverse complement strand
TTTTGATACCGTGACGGATCATTGCACCGCTGTCCGACTCCACGGTGTGCTCGATGACACGCTCGTTGTAATAGATGAACAACCGGGACGGCGTGAACGCGGGGACAAGCTTCTGTTTCATGCGATCAAACTGAATGGCAGCTGCAATACCATTCGCTGTGCAACTGCCCAACTGGCCCTGATCGTAGATATTGGGGCAATGAGGACGCAGATCCACATGACGTGGAAGCGAGGCCAACTGCTCGACGGGCGCGGCGTACAGATGATCTCGATGATCCGGTACGTCACGAATCCAGCCGTACTGTTTTACGGTATACGTC
>NZ_UPSE01000240.1 GCF_900573885.1 Pseudomonas viridiflava | reverse complement strand
CGTAGGGCGAACCGCTGTCGGAGAATCCGACCGGATCCTTGAAGTAACCGGCCACGGCAATCAACTGCTCGGGCGTGGCGGACGACATCAGCCACAGCACCAGGAAGAACGCCATCATGGCCGTCGCGAAGTCGGCAAAGGCGATTTTCCAGGCGCCGCCGTGATGCCCTCCACCGAAGCGCTTGACGCGCTTGATGATTATCGGCTGATTATTTTCCATGGCTTAGCGACCGCGAACCGCTTGTTCCAGCTCACTGAAGCTGGGGCGATGCAGCGGATACAGAACCTTGCGGCCGAACTCGACGGCCAGCGAAGGCGGCATGCCGGAGGCCGAGGCCACCAGAGAAGCCTTGATG
>NZ_UPSE01000483.1 GCF_900573885.1 Pseudomonas viridiflava | reverse complement strand
CATGGAGGCAACGGATCTGCTGAGGCACAACACAAGGGAAATCAGCCCAGAGCGTGCTAAAAGCCTTAAATATCTCGAGACGATTGATACCGGCGAAGGGTTTCATGACTTCAAACACCGAGTAGGACTCAGGGAAGATAAGGAATCCGACTTGCTGTTCTACGGAGAAGACATGCTTCCCGGGCTCGGGCATAAAATCGCAGCTGACCTGAGCGGTCTCCCAACCCCCTTGCAGGAAACGGTCGTTGAATGGACCCATGGAGATCGCCCGCTGGAGAACGTGAGTCAGGTCATCAACTCGTTTTACCGATCT
>NZ_UPSE01000239.1 GCF_900573885.1 Pseudomonas viridiflava | reverse complement strand
GTACAAGTGTTCGCGTACCGCCAGATAAGGCACCGAGAATACATACTTGCTCGCGTCGTTTTCGCTGGTCCAGCTGGGTGACTCGGCATAACTGATATCGATCTGTTCTTTGTCCAGCATCACTTGCATGCGGTTGGCCGGATAGGACACAAACTGCACATCAATGGCCGCCTGTTTGAAGACCTGACGAGCGATATCGGTCGAGACGCCTCGCAGCGTGTTGTATTCGTCGGTATAGATGAAGGGAAGCCACTCGGTGCCGGCCGCTAAGTACGGCTGAGCCAGTGCTGTGGGTTGAAAACAGGACCATGCGCCCGTCAGGA
>NZ_UPSE01000166.1 GCF_900573885.1 Pseudomonas viridiflava | reverse complement strand
TGCGGAAATCAGTGAGCGCTGGGCCGAGATTCAACGAGTGCGCACCGATAAATGGCTAGCCGAACGCGCCGTGACCCATGGGGAGGTCGACCATGACGCGGCTTAGGCACGTCAGCCAAACGCACAGCTTCTCCATCTTCCTGCGAAGTCTCTGCTTCGCCGCACTGGGGCTATGTGGCGGGGAGGTTCGAGCGGACCTCATTTACGGAATTAACCACACCCATTGGGCGATCAATCGTTTCAGTGTCGACGGCCATCCCGCGATTGACATTATTGGCCCATACCAAGGTGGCGGTGGTGGTGGAGGGTATTTCGCTCCCAAGCACTGGTCGCCGGGGATGACAGTGCGTGTGGATTGGGAGAGGGGCTTGGGGGGATCGAAGGGATTTCCTGGGTTTGCCGATTGGCCGAAATACGAGGCGTGGAAGAAAAAAATGAAATCGCAAAACCGTCAGCTAACGACGATCGCTTCGGTGCCCGATTACACCGGGCAAAAAACCTGCGGCATCACAGTCCACTTTCTCCCCTGCGACGAATTACAGGTCACCACCTCCTGCTACCGCTACGGCAATCCCGAGTACCCAATCAAAACCCCGCTTGAATTGCCGGAGCCTGCCTCATGTCCCGGTTAACAGTTCTCCCGGCGCGCGGGAAAACCAACGTGCCTTCAGCGGTTTCGCAAGGCGGGTTGCACGGTGTGCGGCCGTCTCGCAGCCGGCACATCAATGCGGGCTCACGCCATGACTCAAGCAGGCAGGTCGGGCTATGAAAGCGATGCCGCATTTCAATCCCTATCCACTGAATGCCCGTCCGGCCTATGGGCGTTGGCTAATGGCTGGCGCTGTATTGGTTTGCCTCGCCAGCGTGGCGGCCGTGCAGGTTGGGCCGTTTGTTGAACCACGTCAGGCGGTGGGTGGTGTTGTGGTGGTGCTTGCATTCTGGTTGTTGGCCCTGTTGCTGCGGATGGTTTACCACCATGCCAATCGAGCCAACGCCGAGCGCTATACGTATTTCGGTAAGCAGATGCAGCAGCGCTGGTGGCAGGAGCACCGTCAGCAGGTGTCGATGATCGAATCGGTGCTGTTCAGCCCGGCGTGTAGCTCCGTTGAAAAGGCAGCGGCTTTCTTTACCGTCACTTATTTGCCCGCCCACAACGCGCAGCGCGCTCTGGCACCGGTTCGGTCGCCATTGGTGCGTGGAACGCAGCGCGCCGAGCGAGAGATACAGCTGGCGCGGTGGCTGGTCATGCGCTGGCAGGAGCAAAACCCGGCGCCGGATGCGGGGCAGTTGGTGCGGTGTTATTGGTCAGGAACAGCACCTGCCTGGCAGGCGTTTCGCGCCCAGCTAATCGAGCTGATGCCGCAGGTGCGTGTCCCCGACGAGCCGGAGCAGTGGCGGGGTTTCGAGAGCTTGAACGGCGCTATCGATGCACTGCAAAACGCCCCGCCACAGTCGCGCATTTTATGCGTCGGCTGCGTATCGCTAGATGCTGGCGATAACCCTGGCGAAGCGGCTTTGCTCTGGCTGCTGGGCCCGAACGGCGGTCCGCGTATTCAGCGAGGCGAGTGGCTGGCCCTTGGGGCCGAGTCGCTAGCGCATGTAAGCCGGCGTGCCCTGGAGCAGGCAGAACTCCAGGAACCTGCCGAAGCCTGCATGACATTTAGCCAACCGCAATTGCGCGAGGAGCCGGACTGGGACCTTCTCAAGCATTTGCAGGATGCCAACTTCGGCGCGCTTGGCGATATGGAAGCGATGGTCGCGTTGACGCTGGCCTGCTGGTACACGCAGGTCAACGGGGTGCCATGCTCATGGCTGGCCAGCGACCCCACGCACAGCGTTGCGCTTGGAGTGGTGAAGCCCTATGAGCCAGCCTGAGTCGCTACGTTCTGCCAGTTGGAAACCGGTTGTGTTGCTCGTGGTGGCAGCCGTGTTAGTCGTCGCCCTCGCGGCGTTGCTCTGGTGGCTTTACGCCGCCGCGCCGTCGGATGACATTGACTGGCAGCGTGCCATTCCAACGTTCGCAATGATTGCGGCGGCGTTAGCGGTTTTTGCGGTAGTGGCGTGGCTGATTATTCACGGTCACATCGGTAACTGGAGCGCGGCGCTGCAAACGGCGTGGTGGCGCGGCCAAAGCCCGCTTCCCGTTGAGGGGGCAGGTGAAGAAATTGCCTCCGTCATGCGTGAGCAATTCGGCTTCTTTTGGCGCCATCGCGTGCGCCTGTTGTGGGTGCTGGGCGAGGCGGATCAGGTCGACTTGCTGGTGCCGGGCCTCGCTGAAAAACTGTGGCTGCATGATCAGAACACAGTGCTGCTGTGGATCGGTTCATCACAGGGCCCCGCCGTGGCAGAACGCCTGGAGCGTTGGCGCGCGCTGCGAACCTGGCGGCCTGTGGACGGGTTTATCTGGGTGCTGAGCGAAGGTCAGCGAGATACGGCGGATTTTGTCGCAATCGGTACGCGCTTTTTGCAGAACGTGATGCGCACGCTGCGTTGGCAGGCGCCGCTGCATCTATGGCAGCTAAGCCCTACGGAGTGGGAGCAGGCGCAACGCCCGCAACAGACGGTGGGGCGTGTGTTTCCCGCGCGAGCTGATGCGGCGCAGTTTCAGGCCTGTCTGCGTGAGGCATTGCCGCCGATACGGCGCCTTGGCCTGGCGCAGATCCACAGCCGGCCGTCGCACGATTTCCTCTGGCGTCTCGCGCGTGATTTACAAGCCGAGGGCATCACGCGCTGGGCTCAGGTGCTGGTGCCGTTGTTTGAGCGCCGCAAGCCTGCGGTGGCGCTACGAGCAATCTGGTTCAGCCCGCTATTGCACGAGCGCGTACAGACGAGCGACGAGCGAACCTGGACGTTTTCGCCAGCCTGGGCGGGCGTGCTGGGTGATCGGGCACGCGGCCGCCGGCTGGGCTGGAGCGCTCCTCGAATGCTGTATGCATCGCTGATGGTGGTGGCCTGCGTGTGGGCCGTCGGGCTGTTGCTGTCGTTTGTCAGCAATCGAGCGATGGTCGCGCAGGCGCAGCAAACCTTGACGGTTATGCAGCAGGCGCAAGGGGGCGATGAGCAACTGTTCGCGTTGCACGAGATGGTGCGTGAGTTGGCGCGTTTGCGGCAGCGCTCGGTCGATGGCGTGCCGTGGTATCAGCACTGGGGCCTGAGTCGAAACGCCGAATTGCTTGCGGCGTTCTGGCCGCGGTATGTCGACGCCAATAACCGCCTGCTGCGAGACCCGCTGGCCGCCAGCCTGCACGGGCAAATGACGGCGCTGCTGGCCCTGGCGCCGCAGAGTCCGGAACGATCAGCCCGTGCGGCTCAGGCTTACGACCAGCTCAAAGCGTACTTGATGATGGCGCGTCCGGAGCGCAGCGAAGCCGACTTTCTCGCCGCGACACTGGTGCGTGAAATACCGACGCACAACGACGTGCAGCCGGGCCGTTGGCAAGGATTGTCGGCCAGTTTGCTCAGGTTCTATGCCACGCAGTTGGCGGCGTATCCGGACTGGCGAATCGAGCCTGACCGGCGCCTGATCGCTCAGGTGCGTCAGGTGTTGCTGGGCCAGTTGGGGCAGCGCAACGCGGAGTCGAATCTGTATCAGCAGGTGCTGGACGAGGCGGCCAACAACTACCCGGCGCTGGGGGTGGACCAGCTGACCAGCGAGGCGGATGTCCCGCCGTTGTTTGCCAGTTCAGTAACGGTGCCGGGAGAATTTACCCGTCAGGCCTGGGAGGGGCAGGTGCGTCAGGCCATTGAACAGGCCGCTGAGGCGCGTCGGGAAAAAGTGGATTGGGTACTGAGCGAAACACCCGCCGAACTGATGCCCGAACTGACGCCGGAGCAGCTGAAGCAGCGTCTCACCGCGCGCTATTTTCAGGACTACAGCGGTGCCTGGCTGAGGTTTCTCAACAGCCTGCAGTGGCAACGCGCGAACGGCCTGGCGGACGTGATTGACCAGCTGACGTTAATGAGCGATGTGCGCCAGTCGCCCTTGATTGCACTGCTCAACTCAGTGGCCTATCAGGGCCAGGCGGGTGGGCGGACCACGGCATTGACCGACACGCTGATCGACTCGGCGCAAAAGCTGCTGGCGAACACACCGGCGGCGGCCATCAACCAGCACTTGCCCGGTACCGATGGCCCGCTGCATGGGACATTTGGGCCGCTGTTGAAACTCCTGGGTAAACAGGATGAGCCTGACGCCGGGCAGCAGTTGAGCATTCAGGCATTTCTCAATCGGGTAACGCGGGTGCGGCTGACGTTGCAGCAAATCACCGCCGCGCAAGATCCGCAGCACATGACGCAAGCCTTGGCGCAAACCGTGTTTCAAGGCAAAGGTGTGGACCTCACCGACACGCGAGCCTACGGCAATCTCATGGCTGCCAGCCTCGGCGGGGAGTGGGCGGGCATCGGCCAGACCCTTTTCGTGCAGCCGCTGGAACAGGCCTGGCAACAGGTGCTCGAGCCTTCTGCCAACGCACTCAATCGCCAATGGCAGCGGACGATTGTCGACCTGTGGGATAAGTCATTCACTGGCCGCTATCCCTTCGCCGCCACCGCCAGCACCGCATCGTTGCCAATGCTGGGGCAGATGATTCGAGCCGACTCCGGGCGCATCGAGCAATTTTTGCAGCAGCAGTTGGCCGGCGTACTGCGCAAGGAGGGCACGCGCTGGGTGGTCGATCCCAGCCATAGCCAGGGCCTGGTGTTCAATCCGGCGTTTCTCGCGGCGGTTGAGCAACTCAGCGAGTTGGCCGACGTGTTGTTCACCGACGGCGGCATGGGGCTGAGTTTTGAGCTCCTGGCTAAACCCGTGCAGGGCGTTGCACAAACCCTGTTCATTCTCGACGGCCAGCGTCTGCATTACTTCAACCAGAAAGAAAGCTGGCAGCGCTTCACCTGGCCTGGAAACGGCGAATACCCCGGTGCAAGCCTGACGTGGACGAGTACGGACGGGGGAGAGCGCCTGTTTGGCGATTTCCAGGGGCCGTGGGGGCTGATTCGCCTGCTGGAGCTTGCCCAGGCCACTCCGCTGGATGACGGCGAAAGCCGCTACCGCCTGCAACTCGAAACGCCCGATGACCTCCTGCTGACCTGGCACCTGCGCAGTGAACTGCATGCTGGGCCGTTGGCGTTATTGCGTCTGCGCGGGTTCCGTTTGCCGACGCAGATTTTTCTTCCGGCACGCGCGGTAGCCGATGACGAGCAGGAGCGCCTATGACCTTGCAGACCCTTGTGGACAATTGCCTGGCGGGAGTGGACGGGCTGGCGATGGCACGGCAACAGGCCGCGCAATGGGCGCCGTGGTTGCTGCCCCTGGAGCACAACCCACCGGTTGGCACTGACCCTGGCTATCACGATGACTACCAGCAGATGCGCGAGGAAGTGGACAAGCTGTCGGGCGTGAATGCAGCACGCGTTGCCAGCCTGGCCGAATCGCTGCTCACCACCAGCTGCAAGGATTTGCGCGTGGTCACCTATTACATCTGGGCCCGTTTGCATCAAGACGGTGAGGCCGGGCTGGCCGACGGCGTGAACCTGCTGGCGGCGCTGGTGGATCGGTTCGCAACTCAGTTGTTACCGGCACGGCCCAGCGGCCAAAAGCTGGCAGTGGAGTGGCTGGCCGGAGCGAAGGTGTTGGCGAGTTTGTCGTTGTATCCGGAGGTGGCCAAGCCGGATGCCCAGCGCACGGTCGCAGCCCTGGTCTGGCTGGAGCACAGCCTGGAGAGCTGGCCGCCTGAGCAGCGTCCGTGTCTGGACGGTTTGTATGGCGCGCTGGCGCAGCGCCTGTCGCAAGCGGGTGGCGTTGATGCGCTGGTGCCGCAGCACAGTGCCAGCATTGAGCGCAGCGTGCCGGTGGCGGCAATTCAGTCGGGTCGCGATCTGCTTGAGCATGGCCGCATGCTGGCGGCTTACCTGCGTGCGCAGCCCTCTGGCTGGCTGGCTGCCCACCGGCTGATGAAAAGCCTGCGCTGGGACACGGTGGAGCAGGCCCCGCCCCTTGGGGCCGCTGGGCATACCCGCCTGGCGCCGCCACGCGCCGATTACCGCGCCCAACTGCGCCGGCTGTATGTGCAGCAAAGCTGGAGCGAGCTACTGGAGCTGGTGGAGCGGATTTACGCCGAGGGCGTTAACCATTTCTGGCTCGACCTGCAGTGGTACCTGCACCAGGCGCTCGGTAAACAGCCAGCGCCGCAGGATGCCTGGGTCGACATTGTGCGCAGCGATCTGGCGCTGTTTCTTGATCGCGTACCGGGGTTGGAAACGTTGTGCTGGAGCGACGGTTCACCGTTCGCCGACGCCACCACCAGCGCATGGATCAGCCAGCACGTTCGCCGTGCGCCTGCGCAGTGGCTGTCGCCAGCGCCGCCTGTTGTGGCAGTGGCAGACGACATTCTCGAGCTTGAAAACGAGGCGCTGGCGCAGGCCGACAGCGAGGGGCTGGACGCCGCACTGGCGTGGCTGGCGGCGCGTCCTGGCAACCACAGCGGGCGCCAGCGCTGGCTGCTGCGTTTGCTGATGGCACGAATTACCGAGCAATGCGGCAAGAGCGAGTTGGCCATTCATTTGCTCGATGAGCTGGATCGCCGGGCCCAGTCCCTCGCGCTGGTGGAGTGGGAGCCGGAGCTGGCGTTCGAGGTCAAGGTGCGCCTGCTCAAACTGCTTCGCGGGCGAGGCGCTCAGGCGTCCGTCGACAAGACCGCGCAACAGGCGCGAATGGAAGGGCTGCTGGCGTCGCTGGTGGCCATCGATCCACTGCGCGCGGCGGTGTTGTGTGGCTAATTATTCTGGGGGACGCGCGAGCGAGATGGACAATCTGACCCTGCACTATTTCGACGCTGAAATGCGTTACCTGCGTGAGGCGGGCAAGGAGTTCGCCGAGGCGTTCCCTGACCGCGCGGCGCACCTCAATCTGGACAAGCCAGGCGCGCGCGATCCCTACGTGGAGCGGCTGTTTGAAGGGTTCGCCTTTCTAATGGGGCGTCTGCGCGAAAAGATCGACGACGACCTGCCGGAAATGACTGAGGGGCTGGTGAGTCTGTTATGGCCGCATTACTTGCGCACCATTCCTTCTTTATCGGTGGTGGAGCTGGCGCCGGATGTGGCGCAAATGGCCAGTAGCGAAACCATCGCCCGCGGGTTTGAAGTGATGTCGCGGCCGGTGGGGCCGCAACGCACGCGCTGTCGCTACACCACGACCGAGCCCGTTGCCCTGCAGCCGATTGCTCTGGAGTCGTTGCACCTGGGGCACGAGGTCGATGGCCGTTCGGTTTTGCGCCTGCGATTTGGCTGCGGGGCGTTGGCGGACTGGACACAGGTCGATCTGAGCGACTTGCCGGTGTATCTCAACGCCGACTCGCCGGTGGCCTGCGCGCTGCATCAGGCGCTGACGTTGCATACGCAAACGGTGTACGTGCGGCTGGCCGGGCAAACGGATCGCACCGTGCTGGATGCGCATTTCAAGCCCAAGGGCTTCGGCGCCCATGATCGTCTATGGCCCAAAGGCGATGCTTCGTTCAGTGGGTACCAGCTGCTGCTTGAGTACTTCAGCTTCCGCGAAAAATTCATGTTCGTGACGCTTTGCGGCCTGGAGCAGCTGGCGCTCGGGGCGGGCGTGCGCGGGTTTGAACTGGACGTCGTGCTGGGCGAGCAGTGGCCGCAGCAATTCGAGCTGAATGCCGAGCACCTGCGCCTGCATTGCGTGCCGGTAATCAACCTGTTTGCCCTGGAGGCCGACCCGCTGTCGCTGGCGCCGCTGCAAAGCGACTATCTGCTGCGGCCGATGCGCCTGCAGGACGGCCATACAGAAATTTACTCGGTGGATGAGGTGAGTTCCTCCCGTGAAGCGGAGCGTCGCGCGTACGTGCCGTTTTCCAGTTTCAGGCACAAGGGCGGCATGTTGCGGGACGAAGCGCCGGAGCGCTTTTTCCACACCCGTCTCAAGCGTGGCGCGAACGGGCTGCACGATACCTGGCTGATTCTGGGCGGCGAAGGGTTCGCCATGGATTGCCTGGATGAGCAGGGCAGTCTGTCGATGCGTTTGACCGGCACTAACGGCCAGTTGCCGCGCAAGGCCTTGCAAAGCGCGTTGCTCGATACGGTCGTGCAGACCACCCAGACGCCCCTCCGCGCACGCAATTTATGCGCGCCCACGCAGCCGTGTTATCCGCCCAACCGCGACCGCTTCCACTGGCGTGTGCTGAGCCATCTGGGCTCCAACTTTTTGTCGATGCTCGACAACGCCGACGTGCTGCGCGGCACGCTGGCGCTGTATGACTGGACGCAAAGCGAGCTGAACCGCAGGCGGCTGGAGGCGATAGTCGAGGTGCGCCATCACCTGATCCAGCGCTTTGAACGGGGCTTTCTGCTGCGTGGCGTAGACATCGAAGTAACGCTGGATGCCGAGGGTTTTTGCGGCGACGGCGACATTCATCTGTTCGGCGAATTGCTTAGCCGTTTCTTCGCGCTGTATGCCGATGTTCATTTGTTCAACCAGCTCACGCTGATCCTTCAACCCACCGGTAAATGCCTGCGATGGAACGAGAACCACAGTCTGCGTATTCCCGGCTGAAGCGCAGCGGTTTGCTGCCGGCCCTGCAAGGCCGCGTCGCTCAAGCCAGCCTGTATCGCTTGTGTCAGGTGCTGGAGCTGGCACTGCCTGGCCATCCGCCGCTGGGCAGTACAGCCAGTCCGGCCGATGACGCGGTGCGTTTTCGGCCTGATCCGGGAATGGGCTTTCCGGCCGGCGAGCTCAAGGGTATTGAGTTCGACGAGCGCCGCCCGCTGGCGCCGGCCACCATCCGTACCCGCTTGATGGGTTTGTATGGCGTCGACTCACCCCTGCCGGCGGCTTATCTGGACGACATCACGCAACGACGAGAAGGGCACGAAGCGCTTGAAGGGTTTCTTGATCTGTTCAATCACCGGATCTTTACCCAGTTTTACCGAATCTGGCGCAAGTACTCCTACCCGGCGACCTTTGAACCGGGCGGCGTCGACGCCACCTCGCAATGTCTGCTGGGCCTGATAGGCCTGGGCATTCCGGGCACCGCCGAGCGCCTTGGCACGCCGGTTTCGCGCTTTCTCGCTTTGCTTGGCGTAATGGGCCTGCCGACCCGCAACGCCGAAGGCATGCAGGCGCTGGTCAGCTTGCTGGCGCCCGGCACTGGCGTGCGGGTTACCCGCCATTTGCCCAAACGTGTACCGCTCGCGGCGCCAGCGAGGCTCTCCGCTAG
Organism: Pseudomonas viridiflava; assembly: GCF_900573885.1. Taxonomy (GTDB): domain Bacteria; phylum Pseudomonadota; class Gammaproteobacteria; order Pseudomonadales; family Pseudomonadaceae; genus Aquipseudomonas. The sequence goes on along the minus strand of NZ_UPSE01000166.1, from coordinate 107,053 downwards.
CCAGCGGCCAACCCTGAGCCAGAGCGTGGTGTTGGGAAGTGTGGGGACTGATGTGAACAGCGAGGTGTTGCTCACGCTGATCACCCAGGACCTCCCTCAGACCGCTGCGTGGTTGCCTGGCGGACAGCAGCTACAGGACTTGAAGGTGCTGCTGCGGGTTTATCTGGGCTGGCGCTGCTGCGCCACGCTGCAATTGTCTGCGCCGCTGGATTGCCTGCCTGTGCCGGTTCTGGGCAAGGCGCCGCTGCGGCTGGGAATGACCGCGCGGCTTGATAGCGGCGCTGATAGCAAGGCGCGGATTACCGTGAGTCTGGGCCGTTATCAAGGTCTGCACGCCAACCCTTTGAAGCGGGAGAGCCAGCATGTTGCCTACCGGTTTTAACCGCATCGTGTTAACGCTCCTTGGTCTGGCGCTGGGCGGCTGCGGGCTCGCGCAGACAGTAAGCGATGGCACGGCTTCGACGGCGAAAGCCGTGTTTTACAAACAGGTGAAAGTCCTGCGTTTCGACTTCACGGGGCGAGCCTCGTTGAACACCCATTCCGCCGAGATGAATGCGTTGTCGGTGGCAACGCTGGTGCGGGTTTATCAGTTGCGCGCTAGCAGCTCATTCGAAAAAGCAACGTACGACCGGCTGGTAACCGCTGGAGCCTCGGCGCTAGGCGCGGACCTGTTGGGCGAGCACGTGGTGGTGATCAAGCCGGGAGGCGGCGCCCAACTGAGCGTGCCTTTGCACAGCGAGGCGCAGTACGTCGCGGTTGTGGCGTTGTTTCGGCAACCGGATCTGGAACAGGACACGTGGCGTTTGACCCTGCGGCGCGATGAGCTGGATGCCGACAACGCACGCGTCGTCGAGTTGGCGGACAACACCTTGTTTTTGCAAGCGTCGGCGGAGGATTGAGGGTGGACGAACAGGGGCCTTCGTTGTACGAGCTGCTGCTGCAAAACTTTTCCGGTGAGTTGCCGCTGGACCGGGTGCGCGAGCAGGACCAGGTGATTCTTTCCGTACTCGACAACGTGCAGCGCTTACTCAACAGCCGCGCCGGTACGCTCAGCCACGTGCCGGACTATGGCGTTCCGGATCTGGAACTGGTTTTACACGGCGTGACCGGCAGCGCACACGCGATGGTGGGGCGATTGCAGGCGATGTTGATGAAGTACGAGCCGCGTCTGGACACCGTGGTGATGCGTTTGCTGCCGGCCACGCGGGCAGGGCACCTCGATTACGCCCTGGATGTGCGGTTGAAATCGGGCCAGCACGCCACATTCGGTACGGCACTGGCGCCAGAGGGCAAAGTGTTGCTCCGGCATTTGACGCAGCACTTTGCGGTGGTGCGATGAGCAACATGGAGGCGACGTTGCCGTACATCGCGCTGCGCCTGGGCCGCGACCCGCATGGCTGTGCCGAATTCGACAGGCTGCGCGACGAGCTGAACAGGCTCAACCATCCGGCGCGGCCAGATGTGAACTGGGCAGAGGTCGAGCGCTTATGCACGGTCTTGCTGCAACGCAACGGCGCCGACTTTCAGACAGTGGCTTGTCTGGCGTTGGCGCGCAGTCATCGCTTCGGTGTCGCGGGGGCGCTTGAAGGGGTGGCGTTCCTGGATGACGTGGTGCGCCTGCACGGCGCGCGCGCCTGGCCCTCAGGCAGTGAGGCGCGGCTGGCGATTTTCACGTGGCTGTTCACGCAGTTGCAGGTGCTGGTGCGCGCCATGGATTTCAAAGCCAACGACGTGCCGCTCGTGGTCGAACTCGAAAGTGCGCTAGGCAAATTTCATGAGCGCCTGGACCGCCAGTTGCTCCTTCCCGTGGTGACGCTTCACAGCCTGCGCCAGTTGTTGCGCAGCACCGTACAAAGGCGGCAGCGCCAGATGCTGGCGGCGTCTTCGCCATCGGTGCGTGACGCGGTGTTGCCGATGTTCTTTCAACCTGAGGCTTCCCGCCGACCGCGGTTTGCGGTCGTGGCCGGCGTGCTCTGCATCGTCGCGCTTGTAGCGTTGGGCGGTGTGTGGGTCGGGCAGCGCAGCGGTTACGAATTGAGCAGCGTTTTCCCTTCAGCCGCTGCTCCGCCGGAGGTTTCTGCACATGTGGCGACGCTCACGGTATTCGCGGCCGGCAGCGCTGAGCTTGGGCCAGACTCGACCAAAGCGCTTATGGGGGCGTTGGCGCGCCTTGCGGCTCAACCCGGCAGGTTGATCATGATCTCCGGGCACACCGACGCATCGGGCGATGCCCAGGTTAATCAGCGGCTTTCCCTGGCCCGCGCCGCCGCTGTGCGCGACTGGCTGCAGCGCATGGGGGACATTCCGGACAACTGCATGGCCATTCAGGGGCTCGCCGCCAGCCAGCCGGTGACCGCTGAAGAAACAACAAACGGGCGGATGGCCAATCGCCGGGTCGAGATTCGCTGGGTATCGGAACCCGGAGCCTGCACGTCTGTTCGGCCCGATGAGGCAGCAAGCACGCTAGTGATTAGCAGGTTGGGAGGCAGTGCATGAAGTTAACAATGGGGAAGTCCGCCGCCATTTTTGCTGGTTTTTGTACTTTCGCGGTATCAGCCAGTGATCACAGAGGTTTCCTGACGGCTGAAACGGCGCCGGACAGCCTGGTCATTTTGCCCGCCCCGCCCAGAGAGGATACGGTCGCTTTCCAGGCGGACAAAGCCGCTTATGAAACAGGACGCACAGTGCGCGACGCCGCGCGAATGGAGCTCGCCCGGCGCGATGCCGATTACGAAAATTTCGGGCCGGGATTTTCAGAGGCGTTCGGAATGCAGATATCCCCGGCGCACACACCAAAGCTGTATGCACTGCTGCTGGGCGTGCTGCAGGACAGTCACGATTACGCGGTGAAAACTGCCAAAGACAGCTATCAACGCGTGCGTCCGTTTGTGGTTTACAAGGACGCTTCGTGTACGCCAGAACGAGATAAAACGCTGGCGACTACCGGGTCGTATCCGTCCGGGCATGCCTCGTTCGGCTGGGCGGCTGCCTTGGTGCTCGCCGAAATCAATCCGGCCCGTCAGGCTCCGCTGCTGCGGCGCGGGCATGAGTTTGGTATCAGTCGCGTGGTGTGCGGCGCCCATTGGCAGAGTGATGTGCAGGCCGGACAACTCATGGGCGCAGCCATAGTCGCGGCGTTACATGCCAACGGTGAATTCACTCGCGCGCTGAATGCGGCGAAGGATGAATTTGCAACGCTGGGAGAGGGGACGTGATGCGTGTGTTGCAGGAGCCGGTGTAACCCGGCCCCCGCAGGCTGTTGCTTAAACGTTGAAGCGGAAGTGCATGACGTCGCCGTCTTTAACGATGTAGTCCTTGCCTTCCAGGCGCCATTTACCGGCTTCTTTCGCGCCGGCTTCGCCTTTGAACTGGATGAAGTCGTCATAGGCGATGACTTCGGCGCGGATAAAGCCTTTTTCGAAGTCGGTGTGAATCACGCCAGCGGCTTGCGGTGCGGTGGCACCGACGCGCACGGTCCAGGCGCGAACTTCTTCAACGCCAGCGGTGAAGTAGGTTTGCAGGTGCAGCATCTCGTAGCCGGCACGAATCACGCGGTTCAGACCAGGCTCTTCGAGGCCGAGGGCTTCGAGGAACATGTCTTTTTCTTCGCCGTCATCAAGCTCGGCAATTTCCGCTTCGATCTTGTTGCAGACCGGTACCACGATCGCGCCTTCTTCGTCGGCGATGGCCTTGACCACGTCGAGCAGCGGGTTGTTCTCGAAGCCGTCTTCGGCGACGTTGGCGATGTACATCACCGGCTTGGTGGTCAGCAGGTGGAAGCCACGGATGATCAGCTTCTCGTCGCTGCTCATGTTCTTCATCAGGCTGCGCGCCGGCTTGCCTTCGGTGAAGTGGTTGATCAACTGCTCCAGCAAGGCTTTCTGCGCGACGGCGTCTTTGTCACCGCCTTTGGCGTTGCGGGTGACTTTCTGCAGTTGTTTTTCGCAGCTGTCGAGGTCGGCGAAGATCAGTTCGAGGTCGATGATCTCGATGTCGCGCTTGGGGTCGACGCTGTTGGAAACGTGGATCACGTTGTCGTCTTCAAAGCAGCGCACCACGTGGGCAATGGCGTCGGTCTCGCGGATGTTGGCGAGAAACTTGTTGCCCAGGCCTTCGCCTTTGGACGCACCGGCCACCAGGCCCGCGATGTCGACGAATTCCATGGTGGTTGGCAGGATGCGCTTGGGATTGACGATGGCCGCCAGTGCATCAAGACGCGGGTCTGGCATGGGCACGATGCCGCTGTTGGGTTCGATGGTGCAGAACGGGAAGTTCTCCGCCGCGATGCCGGATTTGGTCAGGGCGTTGAACAGGGTGGACTTGCCGACGTTGGGCAGGCCGACGATGCCGCAGTTAAATCCCATGGTGTAATCCTCGCGGAAGTGAATTCGCTAAAAAGAAGGGTCAAGCCTTTTGGCTGTGCAGAAGTTTCATCGCCCGGTTCCATTCCCCGGCGTAAACCTCTGGCATCACGCCGAGGGCAAAGTCGATGCTGGCGTCCAGTTTTTCCTGCTCGGCGCGTGGCGCACGACCCAGTACAAAGCCGGATACCTTGCTGGCTTCACCGGGGTGGCCAATGCCAAGCCGCAGACGGTGAAAGGTATTTTGATTGCCGAGTTGCGCAATGATGTCGCGCAAGCCGTTGTGCCCGCCGTGCCCGCCGCCTTGTTTGAATTTGGCGACGCCCGGAGGCATGTCGAGTTCGTCGTGGGCTACCAGAATGGCGTCTACCGCGATGCGATAGAAACCGGCCATGGCGGCAACAGCCTGGCCGCTGCGGTTCATGTAGGTAGTGGGAATCAACAGACGAATATCGTGACCTTGATGGCTGAAACGCGCCGTCAGGCCGAAAAATTTGCGCTCTGCTACCAGATTGACCCGTTGGGCCGCAGCGAGACGCTCAACAAAAAGGGCTCCTGCGTTATGCCGGGTCTGTTCGTATTCAGCGCCTGGATTACCCAGGCCGACGATCAGTTGTACGGCAGTCACGACAGGAGCCCTTCCTTAGACGAGGCGAGAATTACTCGGCTGCGCCTTCTGCTTCATCTTCTTTCGGTACGCGCGAAGCGTGGATGTTGGCAACTGGCAAGTCTTTGCCGTGTGCCAGAGCAACCAGTTCAACGCCAGCTGGCAGAGTCAGGTCCGACAGGTGAACGATCTGACCGATTTCTACTTTAGCCATGTCGACGTTGATGAATTCCGGCAGGTCTTTAGCCTCGCAGGACACTTCAACTTCAGCGGCGGTGTGGGAAACTTCGCCACCTTGCTGCTTCACGCCAACTGCAGTTTCCTGGTTGATGAAGTGCAATGGAACGAGGACGGTCAGTTTCTGGCCAGCAACAACGCGGACGAAGTCAGCGTGCATCACGTGACCTTTGGCCGGGTGACGTTGCAGAGCTTTGATCACTACGGTTTCAGCAGCGCCGCCAACGGTCAGGGTGATGACGTGGCTGTAAGAAGCTTCGTTTTCCAGCAGCTTGGCGATTTCTTTAGCCAGCAGGGTGATGGAAACAGGCGCTTTGTCGCCACCGTAAACTACGGCAGGAACTTGGGCGGCGAGACGACGCAGGCGGCGGCTCGCACCTTTCCCCAGGTCGGAACGCACTTCAGCATTCAGGGCAAAATCAGTCATGGTGAATCTCCAAAATAAACTTCACCGCGCTGTTGCTTGCGACCGGCAACGGTAAGCGGTGAGGCAAAAAGCCCCGCACGAGGCGGGGCACTTTCGTTCTGCGTCATGCAGCCAGGGGTTTAGCCCTTAGCGGAACATCGCGCTGATCGATTCTTCATTGCTGATGCGGCGTACCGCTTCAGCGACTACCGGCGCGATATCCAGTTGACGGATACGTTTGCAGGCTTGAGCAGCTGCCGACAACGGAATGGTGTTGGTCACCACCAGTTCGTCGAGCATGGAATTTTCAATATTTTCGATGGCGCGACCGGAGAGAACGGCGTGCGTTGCGTAGGCAAATACCTTGGCAGCGCCGTGTTCTTTCAGGGCCTTGGCCGCGTGGCAAAGTGTGCCGGCGGTGTCGACCATGTCATCCACGAGGATGCAGGTACGGCCTTCAACATCACCGATGATGTGCATCACTTCGGAGTGGTTGGCCTTCTCACGACGCTTGTCGATGATGGCCAGATCCACGCCCAGGGATTTGGCGACAGCGCGAGCACGCACTACACCGCCAATGTCCGGAGACACGATCATCAGGTTTTCGAAACGTTGGTCTTCGATGTCATCCACCAATACTGGCGAACCGTAGATGTTATCTACCGGAATATCGAAGAAGCCCTGAATCTGGTCGGCGTGCAAATCAACAGTCAGAACGCGGTCGATACCGACGACGGTCAGCATGTCAGCCACTACTTTGGCGCTGATTGCCACGCGAGCGGAACGCGGACGGCGATCCTGGCGGGCATAACCGAAGTAAGGGATCACGGCTGTGATTCGAGTAGCCGAGGAGCGGCGGAAGGCGTCGGCCATTACCACCAGTTCCATCAGGTTGTCGTTGGTTGGCGCGCATGTCGGCTGGATCAGGAAGACGTCTTTACCGCGAACGTTTTCGTTGATTTCAATGCTGATTTCGCCATCGGAAAATTTTCCAACGGAGGCATCGCCGAGTGGGATATGCAGCTGACGTACGATACGTCGCGCCAGATCGGGGTTAGCATTCCCCGTAAAGACCATCATCTTGGACACGCGCAGTACCTGCCGGCTGAGGGTATACCTGGATGAGTATAGAAAATGGCAGGGGCGGCTGGATTCGAACCAACGCATGGCAGGATCAAAACCTGCTGCCTTACCGCTTGGCGACGCCCCTGTAGTGTGCAACTGGATGCTTAGCATCCGCTTCTCAGGACAGTGCTTGTAACCGCTGGTGCAACATCGAAACGTTACAACCTTTAGCAACAAACCCTGGCAGGGAGGCTGGAAGTTGGGCCGCGACTTTATCAGCTTCGGCTTTGTTAGGGAAGCTCCCAAAAACACAACAACCAGTGCCGGTTAATCTAACTGAAACAAATTTGTTTAGCAAGATCAAAGCGTTACGAACATCTGGGTAACGCCTCTCGACCACCGACTGACAGTCATTACGACCGCCCCGCTCGAGAACGGCCGACAATGTAATCGCCGGAGTATCGCGTGTCAACTCCGGGTCTGAGAAAATTTCTGCTGTGCTGACAGATACTTGCGGTATCGCCACGAGAAACCAGGGTTCGTCCAGTTTCACCGGGGTCAGCACCTCGCCAACGCCCTCGGCAAATGCCGCGTGGCCCTTCACAAACACGGGCACATCGGCGCCCAGATTCACGCCCAGTTCGGCCAGTTGATCGAGGCTCCAGCCCAGCTGCCAAATGTGATTCAGGCCCAGCAACGTGGTGGCTGCATCGGAGCTGCCGCCACCAATGCCGCCGCCCATGGGCAGACGTTTTTCCAGCCAGATATCCGCACCCAGCGCGCAGCCGCTTCTGTTTTGCAATTGGCGCGCGGCTTTAACGATCAGGTTGCTGTCGTGTGGCACACCTTCGATCTCGGTGTGCAGGCGAATCTTGCCGTCTTCACGCAAGGCGAAGGTCAGCTCATCGCTGTAATCGAGAAACTGAAACAGGGTTTGCAGTTGGTGATACCCATCGGCGCGGCGGCCGAGGATGTGCAGCATAAGGTTGAGCTTTGCCGGTGCCGGCAGCGTAAGGCGAGCAGCCGACATCACTGGCCCAGCTGGCGCGGCTGCCAGTCCTTGATCACCAGGGTGACGTCGAGGTCGCGGCCGTGCAGCTTCATGCGCTCGGGCAGCCAGTAGCCGTTTTGCTCGGTGTAGCTGAGGTATTCAACCTGCCAGCCATCCTGACTCAACCGTTGCAGATGGCTTTCGCTGTCGAGTGTGAGCGTGCTCTTGCTGTCCGGGGCGGGAAGGCCGCGGACCCACCAGGTCAGGTGGGAAATCGGCAGCTTCCAGCCCAATTGTTCTTCAAGCAGTGCCTCGGGACTCTCTGCCTGGTAGCGACCTTGATTGGCGACTTCCAGGGTGACGTCGCCGGCATGGCCGGTGAGCCGGGCAGCACCGCGACCCAAAGGACCGGAGAGGCGGATGTCGAAATAGTCCTGGCGCTGCAGCCAGAACAGCGTGCCGCTACCCGAATCTTTCGGTGCGCGGATGCCGACCTTGCCGCTGATTTGCCAGCCGTTCAGGGCAACGGTGCGCGTCTTGTGCGCCTGCCATTTGGCCGGGTCGCCCTGGCCGTCCAGCGATTCATGGGAGGTGAGGCCGGCGCAGCCGCTGAGCACAGCAAGCAGGCCGATAACGATGAGGTGGCGCAAACGCATTTAAAGCTTCTCGGAACCGGTCAGGCGCAACAGGGTTTCGCGCAGGATTGAGTTATCAGGCTGTTCTTTTTGAGCGGCCGCCCAGACTTTTCTGGCTTCGGGCTGCTTGCCATTGGCCCACAACACTTCGCCCAGATGCGCCGCCACTTCGGCGTCGGGGAAGCGCTCCAGGGCCTGACGCAACAGGCGCTCGGCTTCGTCGAGATTGCCCATGCGGTAGTTGGCCCAACCCAGGCTGTCGAGAATCGCTGGATCTTCCGGGCTCAGCTTGTGGGCTTTTTCAATCAGATCGCGGCCCTCGGCGTAGCGGGTGGTGCGGTCGACCAGCGTGTAACCCAGCGCATTGAGCGCCATGGAGTTATCCGGCTCGCGGCTGAGGATGGTGCGCAGGTCGGTTTCGAGTTGCTTCAGGTCGTTGCGCTTTTCCGCCAGCATCGAGCGGGTGTAGAGCAGGTTCAGGTCGTCTGGATATTGCTTGAGCGCGCCCTGAATAATCGCCCAGGCCTCGTCGTAGCGCTGACGGCTGGACTGCGCTTCCGCTTCGATCAGGTACAGCTGGATTGCATAGTCGGGCTCGCTGTCGCGCGCCTGGGCGAGCAATTTTGAGGCTTCGCTGCTGCGGCCTGTGTCGAACAGGATATCGGTCTGACGCAACTGTGCTGGCAGGTAATCATTGCCCGGGCCAACCAGGCCGAATTCCCGCACGGCGTTGTCTGGGTCTTTCAATTCTTCGTAGGCGCGGCCGAGGTTGAAATGCGCTGCGTCGATGTGGCTGTTACGTTCCACCAGGTCTTGCAGGTAGCCAATCGCTTCCTGCCAGGCCTCGGCTTCCAGGCATACCAATGCCAGGGAGAAGCGCAGGTCGTCGTCATCGGGGAATTGCTGAACCAGGGAGGCGAACTCGACCTTGGCGTCATCCAGGCGATTCTGTTCCACCAGCAGACGCGCATAGGCCAGGCGCAGACGTTTGTCGTCCGGGTGCTGCTTGATGCCTTTTTCCAACAGCGGAATCGCTTCGTCACCGCGCTTCATGCTTTGCAGCAGGCGAGCGCGCAATAGCAACGGCGCCACATCATGGGTCGCGGCTTTCTGGTCTTCAAGTAATTGCAGCGCGGTATCCGGGTGACCGTCTTGCTGCAAGAGCAAGGCTTTGCCGAATAACAGTTGGCCATTGTCCGGGTACTTCACCAGCAGGCGGTCGAAGCTTTGCAGCAAGCCTGCTCGGGTGTCGGGATCGGTTTCAGCGGCGGAGAGAGCGAGGAAATCGAAGTGGGTGTCGCCCTGGCCTTGAAGGACTTTTTCCATGTACACCATGGATTCGTCATAGCGCCCGGCGCGTGCCAGCTGAATGGCGGCGGCGCGTTGCGCTTCAAGATTGTCCGGGGCGTTCTTGGCCCAGATCAGTGAAGTTTCCAACGCGGGTTCGTCGGCACCCAGGTATTCAGCAATGCGAAATCCGCGCTCGGCAACGCCGGCGTCCTGGGTTTCGTTGGCTTGCTGAATGTAGTTTTCGAGGGCGATGTCGAAGCGGTTACGTTGCCCGGCAAGTTCGGCGGTGAGCAAAGAAAGCAGCGTTTCTTCGCTAAACGAGCCGTACACCTGAGGCTTGGCAACGGCGACCGGCGCGGTGTCTTCCACCGGCGGCGTGCCGTCCTGGCTGGAGGGGCTCAAGTTGGCGCAGCCCCCGAGAAACAAGACGGCGGCGAACAATGGCAACGATTTATTCATATATAGGAAAGGGCGACTTACCTGCGGTTTGGGCATCATGACACAAGCCGTGGGGCAAAACCCATGGGGCAAGCGCCTATCTATGGTCGGCTCTGCGCGAGGACAGGCTACCGGCTATTAGGACAATAGTGAGCGGTGGTTGTTCTCAATCTGGTGAAGTAGGACAATTGGCGGCTTCCCGTTTCTGTCAGCGACCCTGCATGACCTTTCTTGCCCTCGGTATCAACCACAAGACCGCCTCGGTGGACGTCCGCGAACGTGTGGCGTTCACCCCGGAGCAGTTGGTTGAGGCACTGCAGCAGTTATGTGCGCGCACCGCGAGCCGCGAGGCGGCGATTCTGTCGACCTGCAACCGCAGCGAGTTGTATATCGAGCAAGACAGCCTGACCGCCGACAGCGTGCTGGCGTGGCTGGCCGATTACCACAAGCTCAGCCTCGACGAATTGCGCGCCTGCGCCTATGTGCACCAGGACGACTCCGCTGTGCGGCACATGATGCGCGTGGCCTCGGGCCTCGATTCCATGGTGCTCGGCGAGCCGCAGATTCTTGGCCAGATGAAATCTGCCTACGCCGTTGCGCGAGAAGCCGGCACGGTCGGCCCGCTGCTAGGGCGTCTGTTTCAAGCCACCTTCAGCACCGCCAAGCAGGTGCGCACCGACACCGCCATCGGCGAGAACCCGGTGTCCGTGGCGTTCGCCGCCGTCAGCCTGGCCAAGCAGATTTTCAGCAACCTGAATAACAGTCAGGCGCTGCTGATCGGCGCCGGCGAAACCATCACTCTGGTTGCCCGGCATTTGTACGAGCAGGGCGTGAAACGCATTGTGGTGGCCAACCGCACCCTTGAACGTGCCAGCCAACTGGCCGAGCAGTTCGGCGCCCATGCGGTGCTGTTGTCGGAGATTCCGCAGGAGCTGATCAGCAGCGATATCGTCATCAGCTCCACTGCCAGTCAGTTGCCGATTCTGGGCAAAGGCGCGGTGGAAAGTGCGCTGAAGCAACGCAAGCACAAGCCGATCTTTATGGTCGATATCGCCGTACCACGGGACATCGAGCCCGAAGTCGGCGAGCTGGACGACGTGTACTTGTACACCGTCGACGACCTCCATGATGTGATCGCGGAAAATCTTAAAAGCCGTCAGGGCGCGGCTCAGGCCGCCGAAGAACTGGTTGCCGTCGGCACTAGCGATTTCATGTCGCGTCTGCGCGAATTGGCAGCGGTAGATGTGCTCAAAGCCTACCGCCAGCAAGCCGAACGGCTGCGTGATGACGAGCTGGCCAAGGCACAGCGTCTGCTGGCCAATGGCACCTCGGCCGAAGAGGCGCTGGCCCAGCTGGCCCGTGGCCTGACCAACAAATTGCTGCACGCTCCCAGCGTGCAACTGAAAAAACTCTCGGCTGACGGGCGCATCGATGCGTTGACCGTCGCCCAGGAACTCTTCGCGCTCGACGAGAGCACCACGGATAAAACCCCGCAATGAAAGCGTCACTGCTGAATAAACTGGACATGATCCACGACCGCTACGAGGAGCTGACGGCGCTGTTGGGCGACGCCGAAGTGATCAGCGATCAGAGCAAATTCCGTGCGTATTCCAAGGAGTACGCCGAGGTCGAGCCGGTGGTGCAGCTGTTGCAGGAGTTTCGCAAAGTCACCGCGGACATGCAGGGCGCTCAGGCGTTGCTCAAAGACAGCGACCCGGACATGCGCGAGATGGCCGAGCAGGAAGTGGCCGACAGCAAGGAATTGCTCGCCGATCTGGGAGCCCGGCTGCAACGCATGTTGCTGCCCAAAGACCCCAACGACGGTCGCAACGTGTTCCTCGAAGTGCGCGCCGGCACAGGTGGCGACGAGGCGGCGATTTTCTCTGGCGACCTGTTTCGCATGTACTCGCGCTACGCCGAAAAACGCGGCTGGCGCGTGGAAATTCTGTCGGAAAACGTTGGCGAACACGGCGGCTATAAAGAAGTTATCGCCCGCGTGGAAGGCGACAACGTGTACGCCAAGCTCAAGTTCGAGTCCGGCGCGCACCGCGTGCAGCGCGTGCCGGAAACCGAGTCGCAGGGCCGCATTCATACGTCCGCCTGTACCGTCGCGGTATTGCCTGAGCCAGATGAGCAGCAAGCCATCGAGATCAACCCGGCGGACCTGCGCGTCGACACCTACCGCTCTTCGGGCGCTGGTGGTCAGCACGTAAACAAGACCGACTCGGCCATCCGCATTACGCACATTCCGTCCGGCATCGTCGTCGAGTGCCAGGAAGAGCGTTCGCAGCACAAGAACCGCGCCAAGGCCATGGCCTGGTTGTCGGCCAAGCTCAACGACCAACAGGAAGCGGCGGCGCATAAAGAAATCTCTGATACGCGCCGCTTGCTCGTTGGCTCGGGTGACCGCTCCGAGCGCATTCGTACGTACAACTTCCCCCAGGGCCGGGTCACCGATCACCGTATCAACCTGACGCTGTATAACCTGGACGACGTGTTGGCCGGTGGTGTGGACGCCGTCATCGAGCCGCTGCTCAGCGAATACCAGGCCGATCAATTGGCCGCGCTGGGAGACTGACCGTTGAGTGGCCAAGGTGGCGCGTCGAGCATTCAGCACTTGCTGGCAAACGTCACAGTGCCTGGCTCGGACACCGCGCAACTGGACGTCGAGCTGTTGCTCGCGGCGGCGCTGGGCAAGCCCCGGAGCTACTTGCGTACCTGGCCGGAGCGCGAGCTCGACGCTGAACAGTTGCAACGCTTTAACGCCGCCATCGCCCGTCGTCAGCAAGGCGAACCGGTCGCTTACATCCTCGGGCAGCAGGGCTTTTGGAGCCTCGATCTGGAAGTGGCGCCGCACACCCTGATTCCCCGTCCCGACACTGAGCTGCTGGTCGAAACCGCGCTCGAGCTGTTGCCACATAGCCCCATCGCAGCGCTCGATCTGGGCACCGGTACCGGTGCCATCGCGCTCGCCTTGGCCACCGAACGGCCAGGCTGGACGGTGATTGGCGTCGACCGCGTGCCCGAAGCGGTTGAGCTGGCTGAGCGTAATCGCCTGCGGCTCAAGCTGAGCAATGCGGGCTTTCGCCACAGCCATTGGTTCAGCGCCGTCGCTGATCAGCGCTTTACCTTGATCGTCAGCAATCCTCCTTATATACGCGCCGATGACCACCACCTGAACGAAGGCGACGTGCGCTTCGAGCCGGCCAGTGCGTTGGTGTCGGGCCAGGATGGGCTGGACGATATTCGCTTGATTATTCAGCACGCTCCCGCGCATTTGATGCCTGGCGGCTGGCTGTTGCTGGAACACGGTTTTGACCAGGCTGCCGCCGTCCGTGAGCTGCTGGCAGCACAGGGCTTTAATGCCATAGAAAGCCGTCGCGATCTGGGCGGCCATGAACGAATCAGCCTGGGGCGTTACGACAATGCATGACTCGCTTACGGATGAAGAACTGCTGCGCTACAGCCGGCAGATTCTGCTCAGCCAGATCGATATCGACGGCCAGCTACGGCTGAAAAGCAGCCGCGTGCTGATCGTCGGGCTCGGTGGTCTCGGTTCGCCGGTTGCGCTTTACCTGGCGGCGTCGGGTGTCGGGGAGTTGCACCTCGCCGACTTCGATACCGTCGACGTGACCAACCTGCAACGCCAGATAGCCCATGAAACGGCCAGCGTTGGCCGGAGCAAAGTCGACTCCATGCAAGCGCGCCTGCGCGCGATCAATCCGCACGTGAGCCTGCTTGCTCACCGCAGCGCACTGGATGCCGACAGCATGAGTGCGGCGGTTGCAGCGGTGGATCTGGTGCTGGACTGCTCCGACAACTTCGGTACGCGCGAAGCGGTGAACGCGGCGTGCGTCGCGGCCGCCAAGCCGCTGGTGAGTGGCGCGGCAATTCGTCTTGAAGGTCAGCTGTCGGTATTCGATCCGCGCCAAGCCAGCAGCCCTTGCTATCACTGCCTGTACGGGCATGGCAGCGAAGCTGAGTTGACCTGCAGCGAAGCCGGCGTGGTCGGCCCGCTGGTAGGGTTGGTGGGCTCGCTGCAGGCGCTGGAAGCGTTGAAGCTGCTCGCCGGTTTTGGTGAGCCGCTGGTGGGCAGACTGCTATTGATCGACGCCTTGGGCTCGCGGTTTCGCGAGCTGCGGGTCAAGCGCGACCCGGCCTGTGCTGTATGTGGACCGCGTCCGTGAGCAAGTCGGCGCCGGTCGGCGTGTTCGATTCGGGCGTCGGCGGGCTCTCGGTGCTGGGCGAAATCCAGCGCCTTTTGCCGAATGAAACCTTGTTGTATGTGGCTGATAGCGGCCACGTGCCCTATGGCGAAAAAACGCCCGAGTTCATTCGTCAGCGCAGCGCCGCGATCACCGACTTTCTGATCGAGCAGGGCGCCAAGGCGCTGGTGGTGGCGTGCAATACCGCGACCGCTGCCGGCATCAACGAGCTGCGGGAAAAATATCCGCAACTGCCCATCATCGGTATGGAGCCGGCGGTGAAGCCGGCTGCTGCTGCCACGCGAAGCGGCGTGGTCGGCGTGCTGGCCACCACCGGCACCTTGCAAAGCGCAAAATTCGCCGCGTTGCTCGACCGCTTCGCCAGCGACGTGCGGGTTATTACGCGGCCGTGTCCAGGGCTGGTTGAGCTGATTGAGGCCGGCGAGCTGCACAGCGAGGTTACCCGCGAGTTGCTTAGCGGGTATGTCGAGCCGCTGCTGGCCGAGGGCTGCGACACGTTGATTCTGGGCTGCACCCATTACCCGTTTATCAAACCGTTATTGCTGGAATTGGTGCCACCTTCGGTGACCCTGATCGACACAGGCATGGCGGTGGCCCGGCAGCTGCAACGGCTGTTGAGCGAGCGTGATTTGCTGGCGGACGAGCCAGGATCAGCGACCCGTTTGTGGTCGAGTGGAAATATATCGAACCTAATTCAGGTACTGCCGCTCCTACTTGGCAGAGAGGCAAGCGTTGCGCCGCTGCTTCGGTAGGGTCGCAAGCGTTCGAGGCAATTTCCCGTCGAAATGGGGCATGTTTTGACGCTGCTTCGTGCTCCTTTCGCCTTTCGTTTATAGCCAATATTTCTATAATTCAGCCGTTACGCAGATATCTGTGATCAACCTGATACAAAGGACGTTGCGATGAAGTTGATTTCCTTGGTTGCGTCTGCAGCCCTTTCCCTTGGTTTGTCCCTTTCCGCACACGCCGCCGACGTGACCGTGGCCGTTGGCCAATCCGGTGATTCGACGATGGTTTACCGTTTGGGTACCCAGTTCGATTTCGGCACCAGTTGGTGGGAGAGCGACATCGGTCGTTTGACCGGCTACTGGGATGCGGGCTACACGTACTGGGACGGTGATGAAACCTCCAGTAACCACAGCGTGTCGTTTGCTCCGGTGTTCGTTTACGAGTTCGCCGGTGAGAACGTTCGCCCTTATGTCGAAGCCGGTATCGGCGTGGCCCTGTTCGCCAACACCGAGCTGGAAAGCAACGACCTCGGTTCTTCCTTCCAGTTTGAAGACCGCATTGGCCTGGGCCTGCGCTTCGCTGGCCAGGAAGTGGGTCTGCGCGCCATTCACTATTCGAACGCCGGCATCAGCCAGCCGAACGATGGTGTAGAGGCGTACACCGTGCACTACCGCGTAGCCTTCTAGCGCACGCCCCGTTGCACCCATGAAAAAGCCCGGCACTTGGCCGGGCTTTTTCGTTTCTGCGCCTTCGTGGATAAAGGCGGCGCTTGAGCTTATTTGCCGTAAACCGGCAGCTTGGCGCAGATGGCTTTGACCTTTTCACGCACGGCATCGATCACCGCGTCGTTGTTCAGGTCCGCCAGGATGTCGCAGATCCAGCCAGCCAGCTCGCGGCATTCGGCTTCCTTGAAACCACGGGTGGTGACAGCCGGGGTACCGAAGCGCAGGCCGGAGGTTACGAATGGCGAGCGTGGATCGTTAGGCACCGAGTTCTTGTTCACGGTAATAAACGCTTTGCCCAGAGCGGCGTCGGCGTCTTTACCGGAAATGTCCTGCTTGATCAGCGACAGCAAGAACAGGTGGTTTTCAGTGCCGCCAGATACCACATCGAAACCGCGCTCAATGAACACCTCGGCCATGGCCTTGGCGTTTTGCACCACTTGCTGCTGGTAGGTTTTGAACTCGGGTTGCAGCGCTTCTTTGAAGCAGATCGCTTTGGCGGCGATCACGTGCTCCAGCGGGCCGCCCTGGCCACCCGGGAATACCGCCGAGTTGAGCTTCTTCTCGATTTCGGCATTGGCCTTGGCGAGGATCAGGCCGCCACGTGGGCCGCGCAGGGTTTTGTGCGTAGTGGTGGTTACCACGTCAGCGAACGGCACCGGGTTCGGGTATACGCCGGCGGCAACCAGGCCGGCCACGTGGGCCATGTCGACGAACAGGTAAGCACCGACTTTATCGGCAATGGCACGGAAGCGGGCGAAGTCGAGAATCTGCGAGTACGCCGAGAAGCCGGCCACGATCATTTTCGGCTTGTGCTCAACGGCCAGGCGCTCGACTTCGTCGTAGTCGATCAAGCCGTTGCCGTCGATGCCGTATTGCACAGCGTTGTACAGCTTGCCCGAGGAGCTTACGGACGCGCCGTGGGTCAGGTGGCCGCCGTGGGCCAGGCTCATGCCCAGAATGGTGTCGCCGGCATTGAGCAGGGCCAGGTACACCGCGCTGTTGGCTTGCGAGCCGGCATGCGGTTGAACGTTGGCGTAGTCGGCGCCGAACAGTTCCTTGGCGCGGTCGATGGCCAGTTGCTCAACGATATCCACGTACTCGCAGCCACCGTAGTAACGCTTGCCCGGATAGCCTTCGGCGTACTTGTTGGTCAGCACCGAACCTTGCGCTTCCATCACCGCCGGGCTGGTGTAGTTTTCCGAGGCGATCAGCTCGATGTGCTCTTCCTGGCGCTGAGCTTCTTGCTCCATGGCGGCAAAAAGTTCGGCGTCATAAGTGGCGATAGTCGTTGAGCGGCTAAACATGGCGGACTCCTGTAAAGGTCATTAACGATCTTCCGGTCGTCGGCCATGCTGCGTTGAGTGCTCGCTGTGCCTGACCTTAGTCCAGCAGATGGTGTGCTGGCCTGAAGATTGGAAGCGGGCGATTCTACCGGAAACGTCGGAAACAGGCACATGACGGTCGGTCATGTGGCGGACAAGTGCCGCTCATTGTGCAAAGGCGTACGCGCACAGACGGTTTAGCTGAGCATGAACAGCGCGTTGCCGCTGAACTGCGACGCCAGTTGATGGGCCGTCATCGGCTTGCCGAGCAGGTAGCCCTGCACCTCATCGCAACCGTGCTCGCGAAGGAAGTCGAGCTGCTCCTGGGTTTCGACACCCTCGGCAATTACCGCAAGGTTGAGGCTGTGAGCCATGGCGATGATGGCGCGGGCAATCTGCGCATCCTGTTCGCCGCTGGGCAGGCCGTCGACGAAGCTACGGTCGATTTTCAGCACGTCGATGGGGAATTGCTTGAGGTAGTTGAGCGATGAGTAACCGGTGCCGAAGTCGTCCACCGCAATGTTCACGCCCAACTGCTTGAAGCCAGCCAGCACTTGCATGGTTTCTTCGACGTCGCGCATCAGGATGCTCTCGGTCAGCTCAAGCTCCAGGCAGCTCGGGCTCAGCCCGCTGGCCTGGAGAATATGGGCGATGCGCTGGCCCAACTGGCCTTCGGCAAATTGCCGCGCCGACAGGTTCACCGATACTTTCGGCACTTTCACGCCCTGCGCATGCCAGGCATTCATTTGCCGGCAGGATTCGACCAGCACCCAATCCCCGACGTCCACCACCAGTCCGAGCTCTTCGAGTACCGGAATGAAGTCGTTCGGTGCCACCAGCCCGCGTTTTGGATGTTGCCAGCGCAGCAAGGCTTCTGCGCCGATCAGGCGCTGGCCGTTGGCGCTGAACTGCGGTTGGTAATAAAGCACGAACTGCTTCTGATCCAACGCGTGGCGAAGGTCGCTTTCAAGCTCCAGGCGCTCAAGCGCGGTGGCGTTCATGGCCGCCTGATAAAACTGGAAGTTGTTCTTGCCGCGCTCTTTGGCGTGGTACATGGCGGTGTCGGCGTTTTTCATCAACTGGCTCAACTCGTCGCCATCTTGCGGGCTGAGCGCAATGCCGATGCTGGCGGTAACAAAGAACTCGCGACCTTCAAGAATGAACGGTTGCGACAGGCTGGAGAGAATCTGCTCGGCGACGTGGATGGCGCGGGTGAGGGCGCCGTCGCGGGTGTCGCGGGCTTGCAGCAGCAAGGTGAATTCGTCACCGCCCATTCGCGCGACCGTGTCTTCTACTTCCACACAGGCGGCCAGACGCTGGGCCACTTCTTTGAGCATGCGGTCGCCCGCCGCGTGGCCGAGCGAGTCGTTGATCGGTTTGAACCGGTCGAGGTCGAGGAACATCAGCACCACCCATTCCAGATGCCGTTCGGCATGCTGCAACGCCGTGTGCAGACGGTCCTGGAACAGCGTGCGGTTGGGCAGGTTGGTCAGGGCGTCGTAGTAAGCCAGGCGATGAATGCGCTGCTCGCTGGCTTTGCGCTCGCTGATATCGCTGAAGAAGCAGACGTAGCTGACCAGATCGCCTTCATCGTCATGCACCGCGGTAATGCCCACCCACGCCGGGAAGTTTTCCTGGTTGCGACGCTTGAGCCACACCTCGCCTTCCCAACTGCCGTTCTGTCCAAGCTGGCTGAGAATGTAGGCCTGGTGGCTGGTTTGCTGACGGTCGGCCATCAGCATGCCCGGCTGTTGGTCCAGAACCTGGGCGCTGACGTAACCGCTGACGCGGCTGAAGGCTTCGTTCACTTGAACGATATAGCCGGCCGGGTCGGTCACCAGGATTGCAGCGGTAGAATGTTCGAACACGGTGGCGGCCATGCGCAGGTCTTTTTCTGCGCGGCGCTGCTGGCTGATATTGCGACCCACGCCGAGCATGCCTTCGAAGCGCCCGTCTTGGTCCCACATTAATGTCAGACGCATTTCGGTCGGCAGCTTGTGGCCATCGGCGCGCACGCAATCCACCATAAACAGCCGGGTCGCCAGATGCTGGCGCAGTTCGCGCAGTCGCACCGGATCTGTCAGAGCAGCACGCACGCGCATTAACAGCTGGTCGACATCCGCCAGCTGGCGAGGGTTGGCAGCCAGAGGGTGGAACCCGTTGGCGATGATCCACTCGGGCGAATAACCGAACATGGCCATGGCCGAGGGGCTGACGTAATCAAGCTGCAGGGCGCTGTCGGTGGTGAAAATAACGTCACTGATGTTCTCTGCGAGCAGGCGATAGCGGCGCTCGTTATTGCGCATCAATTCGCTGGCTTCGATTTGCTCGGTTACGTCTTTGGCCACGCCGATCAGGCGATGCACGCGGCCTTCTGGCGTGCGGCTCAGCGCCTGCTCGCGAATGTCGAACCAGTGCCAGCTGCCGTCGCGGTGCCGCCAGCGCAGGTGGCATTGCAGCAGGTGCCCGTCGCTTACCACTTGCTGCAGGCTGCGCATGCGCGCGTATTGCTCGGCATCGTCCGGGTGAAGTACCACTTCCCAGAAATGACCGGACATTTCGCGCAGCTCTTTGCCGGTATAGCCCAACTGCTGGCCCAAGCGATTGTTGCTGAACAGCACGCGGCGGTCGGTCATGTCGTGCACGTACAGGGTGTCGGGCACTGCGCGCGCTACATCCGACCAGAAACGCTCGCGTTCGATCAGCGACAGCTCGATGCGTTTGCGTGCGGTGATGTCGCTCATGCTCACCGTTACCGCATGGAAATCGTCGTTCTGCTCAGGCAGTCGCAACACCAGCCACAGGTGCCGGTCATGGCCTTGCGGCGTGAGAATGCGGCTCTCCATTTCGATTTGCCGTTGGTTGCTCAGCACCGCGCCAATCAGCTGGTAACGCACGTTCTCCGGCACGATAGGGCCGACGTCGACAAGGTGATCCCACAGCTCCTGCGTTGTTTCCACGCCTAACAGCTGCTGCGCCACCTGGTTGAGTTCGGTGATGTGCAGGTGCTGGATCAGCTCTTCATGCAAGTGCGGATAAGTTTGCAGCCAGTGATCAAACTGGCCCAGCGTGTTGATGCCATGAACGTGCAGATAGGTGCGCAGGTCAGCGAGGTCGAGCACGCAGTGGGCAACGCCGCTGCCTTCAAAAATGTCCTGATAGCGGCGACGGGTGTCTTCCAGAATATGCAGCGCCATTTGCTGCTCGGTGACATCCCGCAGCACCCACACGTGCCCCGGCTGACTATGCTCTTCGCCGTCTTTGAACAGGCTGCGGGTAATGCTGAACACGCGCATCTGGTCATGTTGTTCAACTTCTATCCATACCGGATTGGCTTCGTCGAAGGGCTCGCTGTCCGTCAGCAGGGCGGGGTCCAGGCTGGGTAGCAGGGCCAACAGATGGCGGCCGCGCGCTTCGTATGTCTGCATGCCAAACAGCACCGCTGCCTGTGGATTCAGGTAGCGCACATGGCCGGTGACGTCAGTCACGACCACGCGTTCTTCGATGGCACTGAGCGCGGTCGCGGCATCACGCAGTTCGCGACGCGATGCCGTGGTCATTTCACGCAGACGGCGCTGTTCTCGCAGTAAACGCACCAGGGCCAGCAGGGCCAGGAATGCACACGCCATGAACAGCAGCAATTTGCCAGTGACGGCAGACAGCTGCTCCGACCAGCCGTGCCGATGGTCGAACTGACTGCGCACCATCAGGTCGGTGCCGGGCAAGGGCACCAGATGCGCGGAGTCGCGCTTCACCGTTGTGTCTTCCAGATGCGCCTGATCGGTGCCTGACGCAGGGTGTTCGGCCAAAACACGCTCGGTTTGATGATCAATCAACTGCCAGCGGTGCTGACCGGTGTAGAGCTCCGCGATGGCCCGGCGCACTTGTGCGAGCGTGATACGGGCTACCCAGTCGCCGCTGTTGTCGGCCTTGTGCAAGAAGGCATAGACCACGCCTTCGCCATCAGGATTGAACACGTACTGGTAGGTTTGGCCCTGATTGCGCTGACGCAGCGCGCCAATGAATCCGGCGTCGGTGGCTCCGACCTTTGTGTCAGCAATGATGTGCCCATCGGCATCAAGCCAGACCATGCTTTCAATCGAGGGAAAAGCGGAGCGCAGGCTATTGAGCAGCTCGCCGGTTTGCGCGGGCGCAGGCGGTTGCTCGGCGGTCTGGCTCAGCAGGGCAATGGCCGCCTCGGCACGCAGCTTGATATTCAGCCCAATGTGCTCGGCGAGCTGGTGGCTGTATTCGTGCTCGCGTTTTTCACGACTCTCGGCGCTCTGCTGCACCTCGTGGTACAGCTGCCAGAACAGCAGGCCCAGCATCAACGCCACGAGCACCACCAAGGCGCCCTTTACCGAATTCGGCAAGGAAGTGGCGAGTGGATCGCCAGATGCGCGCTTATGGGTGAGAGATCGAGGCACTGGCAAAAATCCTGCGCTGACGGCTTATACAGATGTAGCAGGTAAACGGCTGCCACTGGCGGCAGGTCGTCCAAAACGGCTAAGAATGCCTGCATGTGTGGCAAAGTGCCAGCTATGCCGACGAGCGCTTCGATGGGCGGGTAGTGAGCAGGAGCAGGAGGGCGTATTCCTTGTTCGGGGCTGCTTTTATCAAGACCCTGCCAATGGAGCTTGAGTTCCTGCTGCCCGGCTTTGTGAAGGTTTAACGGTGCCGTTTGTGCGATTAACCTAACTTCCGCGACTCTTTGCTACTCGTTACTACGGAGTTTGTAAGGAAAGAGCTTTTGATTATGGCGAATCAAATACTTACATCAAGCCTTGTTTCGCCGTTTCATGCCTGTTAATTCCTGCGGGCATTTTCGCTATTGTTTTCGGGAGCTTAACTGTCTCACTATATTCGAGCCGCTTTTAGTCCGTTCAAGGCTTTATTTGTTCAGCGGCTTCTAATTATCTATTTTCACTATTGATTCGTCCATCGCGGAGAGGGGGAGTTTTGCCTGTCAAAACTGTATTAGCCATCGGTGCCCATCCGGATGATGTTGAACTTGGTTGCGGAGCAACACTCGCCAAGCTCGTTGCGTCGGGCGTTCACGTCCGCGTTCTGGTGCTGACCGAGGGCCTGTGCGGACTGCAAGGTAACTACGACAGGAGCCTGGAAACCCATCGCGCGCTTCGCCGGCTAGGAGTCGAGGATATCGTTCAGGCCAGTCTGCCCGATACCCTGCTGCAGACCATGGCGACGGAGTTGGTGAGCATTATTGAGGCTCACTGCAAAGCGCTTCAGCCGGACCGGGTTTACACGATGTTCAAAAATGATCGCCATCAGGATCATCGGGCCGTCTACGAGGCGAGCATTATTGCCTGCAGGTCAGTGAAGCAAATCCTGAGTTATGAAACGCCAAGTTCCTGGCCGAACTTTATGCCGATTTTTTTCGAGAATATTGAACATTTTATGGAGGCAAAAATTGCTGCTTTACAACTTCATGTCAGTCAAGCGCACCGCGCTTATATGCAAGAAAGTCAAGTCAGGTGTAGCGCGCAGTTTCGCGGTCATCAAGTGGGATGTGGACTTAGTGAAGGGTTCATACCCTACAAAATAGTAAATTGAGGTTGGTATGGAACTCGTGTTTTTTGCAATTTGCATGATTGTTCTTGTTTATACCTGGCGAAAGTCCAGAAGAAAGCCTAGCCAGGCATTTGGCTCAGTAGATGCAATCGTTCCAGCCTTTAATGAGCAATTGTGTATTGAGCAGTCGCTGCGAAATCTGTTGCGCAATCCCTATATCAATCGCGTTATTTGCGTGGATGACGGCTCTACCGATGGCACAGCCCAGGTACTCAGGCGCTTGAGCCAGGAAGGTGATGAGCGTCTGGTTGTGGTGTTTCAAGCCAATACGGGTAAAGGCGGGGCATTGATGAATGGCTTGCGGCACGCCGTAGCAGCGCAGGTCTACCTTACCGATGCCGATACATACCTGCCGCCGGATCAACCTGGCCTCGGTTATATGTTGGCCGAGATCGAGGACGGTGCGGATGCTGTGGGCGGCATTCCCGCTTCTAACCTTTGTGGTGCGGGGTTGCTGGCGTATATCCGCGCATCGGTGAAAGTGCCGATGATCACCATCCAGCGTACGTTCCAGCAGATAGCCGGCGGCGCGCCCTTCATCATTTCGGGGGCGTGCGGCATGTTCAAGACCGAGGTGCTGCGCAAGCACGGCTTCTCGGATCGAACGAAAGTGGAAGATCTGGACCTTTCCTGGACTCTGGTGAGCGAAGGCTACCGGGTGCGCCAGGCCAACCGCTGCGTCGTTTACTCCCAAGAGTGCAATTCGCTTAGAGAGGAATGGAAAAGATGGCGCCGCTGGATTGTTGGCTACGCCGTCTGCATGCGCTTGCACCGACACTTATTAATTTCGCGCTTCGGTCTGTTCACCATTTTTTCAATGGTGGTGCCCGTCACTACCGGGGTACTTAGTTACGCCTTCCTATGGCCGGCTGCGATCGAACAATTCGGGTTCCCACAAGGCTTGTTGTACGCAATTTTCCCGGTGTTGTGGGTATTGGTCGTCAGCATTCTAGGCGCGATATCGGCTGCGCACCATCGCGATTATTGGTTAATCCCACTTGCCTCTCTAGCGGTGTTTTTCGTGTTGTTCGCTTACGCCGTCTGGTTAGTACATGGCTTGAAGGCTTTTGTTACCGGACGCGAACCCGAGCGCGATAAACCAACGAGGTACGCCTATGTGGTGGATTGAACTGCAGCGTCAGGCGGAGCAACTCGATGGGTTAACCGTGTCGATTCACAGCGACGCTCATATCGAGCCCGGAGCGGTTATCCGAGGGGCTGTGTCAATCGGGGCGGGGACGCAGGTTTGCCATGGCGCGTTTATCCAGGGGCCGGTGGTCATCGGCGAAAACTGCCTGATCGGAAACAACTGCGTCATTCGAGGCTCCACCCGCATTGGTGATGGCACCCGTATTGGCTTCGCCAGCGAACTGAAGAACGCGTTGATCGGGCAAAACGTTGCCATCGGCCCGCAGTGCTTTGTGGCCGACAGCAAAGTGGAAGATGACGCTTATCTCGGCGCGCAGGTTCGCACCAGCAATCACCGGCTGGACCGCGAAACCATCAGCGTCCTGCTGGAGGGCAACTGCATTGATACAGGGTTGGAAAAGCTTGGCTGCCTGATCGGCCGCGGCACGGCTCTGGGTATTCAGGTGGTCATTCTGCCGGGTCGTATCGTGCCGCCTGATTCGCTATTTGCCCCTCGAATTACCGTCACCAAGAACCTGCCCGCCGGGCGATATCGCATCAAGCAAACGCTCGAGTCTTTTTAAGTTGATAAAGGTCATTCGCATGGACCACGTGCTTCGTTACGTGCTCGTCACTCTTGGTTTTTTTACGGCTGCCGCGCAGGCAGCTGACCATCAAAAATTGACCGTGGGTGGGCTTCACACTCGTTACAGCGGCGATTACGGCTCTCGGGAAATCATCAATGCCGAATACGCCAGCGTGCTGGGCGCAAATACCTATGTAGTCGATCTCGCCCACGGAGAGCGCGACTTCAACGACCCGGCGAACAGTTCATTTGATGACCAAAGCATGTCCGGGACGTTTTATCGCCATTGGAGCCCGCTGTTTCTCACACGCTCCAGTGTGACGGCCTCGACCAATAGTCCGGTGTTCGCGAGGCGGATCTTCGATCAGGACGTGACCTATAAGGGAATCCCCCAAGCCACGCTGACGGTAGGCGCCAAACACGCTGAGTATTATGGGGGCGTGCATTCCAACGCCTGGTACGTGTCGGGTGCGTATTACTTTGAGCGCGTCACCACGCGAGCGCGTTTTACGAAATACGACTTGTCCGGGTTGGGAGACACGTTCGGTGCATCCTTGATGGTGCAGCTCAACGATGCGGCGGGAGGAGGGGCAAGCCAGCTGTGGCTTGGCACTGGAACATCGTTGCAGGAGTACGTGTGGCTTGCGGACACGATGTCGGGGCGTGCCAAAACAGTCGCGGTGCGCCGGATCCAGCCCCTTAGTCAGAAGCTTTCCCTGGCGGCATCGATTGAGCGCGCCTGGTATGACACGCAGGTGAACGACTATCACGGCCTCACGGGTCAGGTGAGTGTGTCTTATAAGTGGTAGCGACCGCGTCAGCGTTTGAAGTGCACTGAAGGCTGCACTTCAAACGCACTGCCTTACCGAAGGCCATAGTAAAGTGCTGCTCAGTTCGGCTATACCCAAGTGCTCCTGTTACGCGTGGCTTCCCCGCCATCGCCCAGGAGCCTCGATATTTCTTCAAATATCATATACTTGGGTTTTCTTTACTCTCGCCATTGAGGGCTTAATTTTGGCTCAATACGTCTACACCATGCATCGGCTGGGCAAAGTAGTGCCGCCGAAGCGGGAAATTCTCAAAAATATTTCTCTGTCTTTCTTCCCTGGCGCCAAGATCGGCGTGCTCGGTCTCAACGGTTCGGGTAAGTCTACGCTGCTGAAAATCATGGCCGGCGTCGATACCGAATTCAACGGCGAAGCCCGTGCGATGCCGGATCTGAATATCGGCTACCTGCCGCAAGAGCCGCAGCTGGACCCGGAAAAAACCGTTCGTGAAGTCGTCGAAGAAGCCGTCAGCGTGATCAAAAACGCCCAAGCGCGCCTCGATGAGGTGTACGCCGCCTACGCCGAGCCGGACGCCGACTTTGATGCCCTCGCTGCCGAGCAAGGCAAGCTGGAAGCCATTCTGCAAGCCTCCGACGGCCACAACCTCGAGCGTCAGCTGGAAGTGGCTGCCGACGCCTTGCGCTTGCCGGCCTGGGACGCAAAAGTCGTTCACCTCTCCGGTGGTGAAAAACGTCGCGTGGCCCTGTGCCGCCTGCTGCTGTCCGCGCCGGACATGCTGCTGCTCGACGAACCGACCAACCACCTGGACGCCGACTCGGTAGCCTGGCTGGAGCACTTCCTCCACGACTTCCCCGGCACCGTGGTCGCGATCACGCACGACCGTTACTTCCTCGACAACGTCGCCGGCTGGATTCTGGAACTCGACCGCGGCGCCGGCATTCCGTACGAAGGCAACTATTCGGGCTGGCTTGAGGCCAAGTCCGACCGCTTGGCGCAAGAGTCCAAGCAGCAGTCGGCTCACGAAAAGGCCATGAAAGAAGAACTGGAGTGGGTGCGCAAAGGCGCCAAGGCCCGCCAGTCGAAATCCAAGGCACGTCTGCAACGCTTCGAAGAAATGCAATCGCAGGAATTCCAGAAGCGCAGCGAAACCAACGAAATCTACATCCCCGCCGGTCCGCGCCTGGGCGACAAAGTCATCGACTTCGTCAACGTCAGCAAGGGCTACGGCGACCGCGCGCTGATCGATAACCTGTCGTTCAGCATGCCTAAAGGCGCCATCGTTGGCGTGATCGGCGGTAACGGTGCCGGTAAGTCGACCCTGTTTCGCATGCTCATGGGCAAGGAAACGCCGGATTCGGGCAGCATCGAAGTGGGCGAAACCGTGAAGCTGGCGTGCGTCGACCAGAGCCGCGACGATCTCGACGGCAACAAAACCGTGTGGGAAATGGTTTCCGATGGTTCCGACATGATCAAGATCGGCAACTACGAGGTGCCATCGCGCACCTACGTCGGCCGCTTCAACTTCAAAGGCGGCGACCAGCAGAAGTTCGTCAAAGACCTTTCCGGTGGTGAGCGTGGTCGCTTGCACCTGGCGTTGACGCTCAAAGAGGGCGCCAACGTGCTGCTGCTCGACGAACCGTCCAACGACCTTGACGTGGAAACCCTGCGTTCGCTGGAAGAAGCACTGCTCGACTTCCCCGGCGCTGCCATTGTGATCTCTCACGATCGGTGGTTCCTGGACCGCGTAGCGACTCACATCCTCGCGTACGAAGACGACTCGCAAGCGGTGTTCTTCGAAGGCAACTACACCGAATACGAAGCCGACCGCAAAAAACGCCTCGGCGACGCAGCGGCTCAGCCGCATCGGGTACGGCACAAGAAACTGGCGCAGTAAGCGTTGGGTTGAACAAAAAAACGGAGCCGCAAGGGCTCCGTTTTTTTATGTAGGAGCGACCTTGGTCGCGAACCCTGGGAACGGCGATACAGGGTCAGGTCGCAAAACCATGACGCACATCCAACTCTGGCGATCTGCTCATCGGCCTGCCGCAAACAACTTCGGGCCTTGGATATACTCCGCACTTATCTGAGCGGCCGGATCGATTGTGCGCGGTTGCTGTCAGAAGCGGTTACGTGCCGCCTGGCGCGATAGAGAGGGATCTACACATGAGTCGCATCGCAGCCTTTTTGGCAGTGCTTCTATTGGGACTATCAATACAGGGACACGCAATGGCATTTTCCAAGACGCTGTATTTGTTTTCCGAGGTGAACGGCATCGTTCTGCTTGATGGCAAGCCCGTGCAAGGGGTTGAGGTCACGCAGGAGTACGACTGGCACTGGAAGGAGGAGAAAGGCAGCAAGGTCGCCGTCACCGACGCCGAAGGGCGTTTCCACTTTCCGGTTATTACTGGCAAGTCGCTAACCGCAGGCTTGCCGCATCAGCCGGTCATCGAGCAAAAGCTGCGCCTGTCTTACCAGGGCAAGGAATACAAAGGCTGGCTGCACGGTAAGGACAACTACGATGAGCACGGCGAATTGAAAGGGCAGCCACTGAATCTGGTGTGCGACCTCAATGATGAGCCTGCGGGCCATCCGGAAATTCGCAGTTTCGGTATTTGCGTGCCGCAAAAATAATCACGGCATTAGTAGCCTCGCTATTAGTGACTTCATTGTTTCAGAGCCAGAAGGGAATCAGGTTTGAGTTCTTTATCTCCTAAGCAAGCAGCCAGCGTCGCCTTCCACGTGTATTACGCCAAAGGCATGGGTTCGACCGAAACGCTGCAGGACTATGCCTCCGCCGAGGGCCTCGGCGGCCTGTTCGATTTCAAGAATGCGCAGCAGTCTGCCGGCACCAGTGGCGCGATCATTCGCAAGACCACCGGTTTCACCTATGGCGTTGAGGGCTTGGGCACGAGGCAAGGCGAAGTGCTGCTGGGCTTTCGCGGTACCGACATTACTCAGGACTGGCTAACCGACGCCAACTGCGGCCTGCAACAGGGCCCAAGTGCCTGGCCGGTGCACGCCGGTTTCAACGAAACCTTCAAATCGTTTCGCGATGACCTCGACCGCTTCATGCGCGGGCGCAAGCCAAGCACCATTCACTGCGTGGGGCACAGCCTGGGCGGCGCGCTGGCTTCGTTGGCGGCGGATCATCTTAGTCAGGCCGGCATCGGTAACGTCAAGCTGTACACCTTCGGCGCGCCGCGCGTCGGGGTGGCCGGTTTTGCCCGGAATCTGACGAGCAAGCTGGGCTCGGACAATATCCACCGGGTGTATCACCTGGCCGATCCGGTCAGCATGATCCCCATTTTCCCTTTCGCCCACGCGCCTGATGACGGTCCGGTGTGTCAGCTGCCATGGGGTAGTTCGTTCTCGTTCGACGCGCACAAGATGGGCAACTACCGCACCACCATCGGCGATGCAACCTGGAGCGGCTTGCGCCGCGTGCAGCGAACCACGCTCGAGCGCGACGTGCAGGCCTGGCTGAAAAACGCCAACGGCAGTGTGCTGATGCTTTCAGCTACCTCGCTGATGATGATTTCCCAAGCCATGCAGTACGTGATCGGCAAGGCCTTGGGCGTAGTCGCCGGTACTGCCATCACCGGTACCATGACAGTGCTCGACCAGATTGCCGGACTGTTGGTGACTGGCGCGAATGCGTGCGCGGCCATTGGTGATTCGCTGAACAGCCTGATCGTGCAGATCTTCCGCTTCCTCGGCCGTCCGTTGCCGTCTGCGGCCAACCTGACCGTGGCGTTTTTGCGTTGGGTGCTGGAGCTGCTGAGCACCACCGTGCTCAACCTGGCCCGCCGCGCCATCGACGTCGGTATGCGCCTGTAACAACGGCGCTAGTGGGAGCGCATCGCCTTGGCCATGGCCTGGTCGGTGTCGTGCTCCCATTTTTCGTCGCGGTCGCTTAAGCGTTGCTCCTGATAAGCGCGCAGCTGCGCGCTTTGCATTTCGGCCTGGCATTGGCGGAAGCCGTCGGACCAGCCTTCGGCGTACTGCGCATCACGCAGGTAGCGCGGTACGTTTTTCTTGAAACTCCCCGTCATTGCCCCGGCCGCTTGTCGCCCGCTGCCGCACCCGTCGGCATAGCCTGCGGCGAACGGCTCGGGATAGCCGTTGGCGACCAGGTAGTCGTAGCTGCTCTGGCAGGCGGCGAGCAGGGCCAGGATCGGGATTAACAGCAGAAAGGGGCGCACGTGAACTCTCCTCGAAGGGTAGAGTTAGTGTGCGCGGGGTTTTGTGAGAAAAACGTCAAAACGGCGTATAGCTTGTGTGCGGGTTTTTCCCCCGTTGGGCTTCGCTTTGCTCAACCCAACCTACGATGCAAGAGTCATGTAGGTTGGGTTGAGCGCAGCGAAGCCCAACAAAAGCGCCACCCGCCACGCTCAATAGTGATACCACTTCACCTCAAGGCTCACCTCGTTCTCAGGCGATGCAAGCTGGCTGAATTCGCGTTTGGCCGATAACCGCAGACCCAAATTCGTCGAAATTTCCCATTGCTGATTAAGGCTCAGGCTGCGCCGCACCTCGCCATTGGCGAAGTAGTCCCCGCGCGCTTCCACGCTCAGGTTGCCCACCGGGTTGTTCCACAGCAGCCCGGTATTAAAGCCGGCGGCCGGTGACACGAACGCAGCAAAATCGCTGTTGTGCTCGATGCGCACCGTGCCGAGGGCAAAGCCCAGCGTGTTATCGGTTAACGCCCACGTGCCGCCCACGCCACCATTGAGATGAGTCACCAAACGCTCGTCGCCGTCCTCTCCCAGCACGCGCTCCAGCCCGCTCGCCACCTGCCACGACCACGGCTGCAGCAGCTCATTGCGCGGCGTCAGCGAGCGGATGTTGGCCAGGTCGAGCCGTTGCAACTGCCAATGATTGCCTTCGTATTGGCGCAGTTTGAGTTGCAGGATTTCGATCTGCGCGCCCAGGGGGAAACCGTAAAGGTTGTCGTTGAGGTCGTGGTAGGCCATGCGCAGGCCGTAATCCGCGAACGCGCGATCGTCACGGCTGCCTGCACCCAGTTGCCAGGTGCGCGATTCATGGCCCTGTTCCGGCAGGCCGGGGCGTTCGACGGCTAGCGGTGGCGGCGGGTTGCGGTTGATGCTTTTTAACAAGGCGTAGCTGCGTTGAGCGCTGCTGCTGTCGCGCTCGCCGCTGGCGCTGCGGTAGCGTTGCAGGCGAAAGGCAGTGTCCTGAATCAAAGCCTGGCGGTCGCTGGCCAATTGCATGAACGCCGGGTTTTGCAGCTCTGCCGGGTCATCCGCCACCTTGAGCGCCCACTGCTGTTCCTCGCTACTCAGCGGCTTGGCGCGCTCCAGCAATTCACGCTCGCGAGACGGGCGGTAATCGATGCTCTTTACCAGACCGGCGTCTTTTACCGCTCGCACGGTGTCGGTGGGAATGGCGGTAATCGGAAACTGCTCCGTCAGCTTAAGGCCGGGGCGAGCAATTTCCAGCAGTTCGAGCAAGCGGAACGAGCAGTTCTCATCAAAGAAAAAGTAGTCGAAGCGCACCTGTTTCAGCTCCCAAACGTGCTCGACCATGCGCGCGGTTTCGGTGGGGGTCAGGTTTAGCCGGTATTCCCATAAATCACGGTTTTCCAGGCTGCGGTATTCGGCGAGTTTCTCCCGGTAGGGCACCAGCGCGAACAGGCCGGGGTAGCCGCCCATCAGGCCCTTCCAGGCATACAGAATGCTGTTGTCCATGCCTTCGATAAACGCGCCGAAGTTCAGCGCGTAGCTGAGCAGGGCAGTGTTGTCGCTGTCGATGTCGGCCTGGTCGATACGCAGCAAGGTGTGGCCGAACATGGACGACGGACTGTTGAGGTAGGCGGCCGGGAAAATAAGCACCGCGCTGTGCGGAGCGATGTCTTTGAACCAGGCGTTGTATTCGCTGCAATCGGGCGTTGGCAGGTCGCTGAGTTGCAGCTGTTCGCGCAGCCAGCGGGTGCGCGCCGGATAAACGCATTGCGCATGTTTATCGCCGCTGTCGGGCGCGGCGTAAATGGCCGCCAGCGTGGCGGCCAGCTCGGCGTCCGGGTGGCTCTCGCCGCTGGGCGCCAGGAAGAAATGCGGGTCATCCACATAGCTGCGCCAGCCGCCGAGCTTGCCGGTTTCATAGTGGTTCAGCGCAATCCAGTACGGATCGTTCGCCAGCGTTTGCAGGCGCTGTTGCGTCAGCGTCGGGGCGGCGTGGGCCAGGCCTGTGATGCTTAACGCCAGAGCGAATAAAGTCCGTTTCAAGGTGGTTGTTCTTCTTCTAACGCGGTGCACGGAGCTTTGTTGTGACGGGCGTTGGTGTCAAGGAAGAACGCCTTGCCAGACAGAATCGGGCGGCGCCAGAATGGCCGCGAACGATGACTGCCCATCTGAACTAAGGATTTTCGATGCCTGATCCCGTTGCCAATGGCTTGCGCTTGGCGCCCGACGCGCTAACCCGTCCCTTCGATTCCAGTCAGTTCAAATTCACCATCACCGATGATCTGGAACCGTTCCGCGGCGTACTCGGCCAAGAGCGCGCGGTAGAGGCGCTGCAGTTTGGCGTAGCGATGCCGCGCCCCGGTTACAACGTATTCGTTATGGGCGAGCCGGGCACCGGCCGCTTCTCCTTCGTCAAGCGTTACCTCAAGGCCGAAGGCAAGCGTCTGGAAACGCCCTCGGACTGGGTCTACGTCAACCACTTCGATGAAACCCGCGAACCCCGCGCGCTGGAATTGCCGCCTGGCACCGCCACGGCGTTTATCGCCGATATCGAAGGCCTGATCGACAACCTGATGGCCACCTTTCCGGCCGTGTTTGAGCACCCGGCCTACCAGCAAAAAAAGAGCGCCATCGACCGCGCCTTCAATCAGCGCTACGACCGTGCGCTGGATGTGATTGAGCGGCTGTCGCTGGAAAAAGAAATCGCCCTGTACCGCGACAGCACCAATATCGCCTTCACCCCAATGAAGGAAGGCAAGGCGCTGGACGAGGCCGAGTTTGCGCAACTGCCGGAAGCCGAGCGCGAGCGTTATCACGCCGACATTTCGGCCTTGGAAGAGCGCCTGAACGAGGAGCTCGCCAGCCTGCCGCAATGGAAGCGTGAGTCGAGCAACCAACTGCGCCAGCTCAATGAAGAAACCATTACCTTGGGCCTGCAGCCTTTGCTGGGGCCGCTGTCGGAAAAGTACGCGGAGAATGCGGGCGTTTGCGCGTACTTGCAGGCAGTACAAGTCAACCTGCTGAAGACTGTGGTCGAGCAGTTGGTGGATGTGGATAAAGTCGACGCCGAGGCGCGCAAGTTCCTGCAGGAGCAGTACTGCCCGAGCCTGGTGGTCGGTCACCACGCCAGCGGCGGCGCGCCGGTGGTTTTCGAGTCGCACCCCACCTACGACAACCTGTTTGGTCGCATCGAATACAGCACCGACCAGGGCGCGCTCTACACCAGCTACCGGCAGTTGCGCCCAGGCGCATTACACCGTGCCAACGGCGGCTTTCTGGTGTTGGAAGCCGAGAAGATGCTCGGCGAGCCGTTTGTGTGGGACGCGCTGAAGCGTGCCCTGCATGCGCGCAAGTTGAAGATGGAGTCGCCGCTCGGTGAGCTGGGCCGTCTGGCCACCGTGACGCTGACGCCGCAAGTGATTCCGCTGCACATCAAAGTGGTGATCATCGGTTCCCGTCAGCTGTATTACGCCCTGCAGGACCATGACCCGGACTTCCAGGAGATGTTTCGCGTACTGGTGGATTTCGACGAAGACATTCCGCTGCACGACGACAGCCTGGAACAGTTTGCCCAGCTGCTGAAAACCCGCACTTCGGAAGAGGGCATGGCGCCGTTGACCGCCGATGCAGTGGCGCGGCTGGCGACTTACAGCGCGCGACTGGCCGAGCATCAGGGGCGCCTGTCGGCGCGCATTGGCGACTTGTTCCAGTTGGTTAGCGAGGCAGACTTTATTCGTCAGCTGGCCAACGACACGGTTACCGACGCCGGCCATATCGAGCGCGCCCTGAAAGCCAAGGCCACGCGCACCGGCCGGGTATCGGCGCGGATTCTCGACGACATGCTGGCCGGCATCATTCTGATCGACACCGCAGGCGCGGCCGTCGGCAAGTGCAACGGCCTGACGGTGCTGGAAGTGGGTGACTCGGCCTTTGGTGTGCCGGCGCGCATTTCGGCCACGGTGTATCCGGGCAACAGCGGTATTGTCGACATCGAGCGCGAGGTCAATCTCGGTCAGCCGATTCACTCCAAAGGCGTGATGATTCTTACCGGCTACCTCGGCAGCCGCTACGCCCAGGAATTTCCGCTGGCGATTTCCGCGAGCATCGCGCTGGAGCAGTCGTACGGCTATGTCGACGGCGACAGCGCCTCGCTGGGCGAGGTGTGCACCTTGATTTCCGCGTTGTCGCGCACGCCGCTCAAGCAGTGCTATGCGATCACCGGCTCCATTAACCAGTTCGGCGAAGTGCAGGCGGTCGGCGGCGTTAACGAGAAAATCGAAGGCTTCTTCCGGCTCTGTGAAGCGCGCGGGCTGACGGGCGAGCAGGGCGCGATCATTCCGCACGCCAACGTGGCCACGTTGATGCTCGACGAACGCGTGCTGCAAGCCGTGCGTGCCGGGCTGTTCAACGTGTACGCCGTTCGGCAGGTGGACGAGGCGCTGGGGCTGCTCGTTGGTGAGGCGGTGGGCGTGGCAGACGAGAACGGTGAGTTCCCGGACGGCAGCGTGAACGCGCGGGTAGTGGAGCGCTTGCGTGAAATCGCCGAGATGGGCCTTGAGGAAGAGGAAGAGAAAAGTGTCGAAGCGGAAGCAGCCGCTGTGTTGACCGGCAAAGCGGGGTCAAAAGCCGACGTCAGATGAAGGAATGATCGCCCGATGGCTGGTCAGTCATTGAGCAGTTCGCGCCCGGCCACAGCGGATGGTGGCTGGGCCGGCTTTCCCACGGTCCATCCACAGAGTTATCCACAGCAGTCGGGGATAACCTGCGGGCTTCCCTGAAGCGCCAGGCCAGGTGTAGTCTGACCGCCAGACCACGCGAGGGCCGCCGTGATGAAGCGCCGCCTCTGCCTCACCCGTCAATGTCTTGGATTGATCACCCGTATCGAATGCGTGATCCGCCCGCTAGCAGGCGAAAACGGCCTGTGGGTGCTTATCTGTGGCGCCGGTATGGCCGCCTCCCAACCTTCCGCAATCAAGACGCAAGGCCCATTCCACGGGCCTTACGTGGCCGAAGAGGTGCTCGCTGCAATTGCCGCGAACCTGGCTGAGCTGGGTTACAGCGTAAGCGATGAGCCGGCGATCTGGTGCCTGCATTTACAAGCCGAACTGCGCCGTGTAAATGCCGACCGGGGCCGCCATCTGGGCGATTATCAGGTCGGGCCGGAAACTTAGAAGTCAGCTTTGCTCAGCTTTTGAGCGTTCCCGTGGGAGCCTGACGTGGCGCTTGCTGGGGCCGTCTATCCGAAGGCCGTCCACAACGTTATCCACAGAACGTGTAGATAAGATTCGCTCGTTCACTTCCGTTACTTTTGCGCTCGGTTCGCACCTTGTCTCGTCAGGTGTGCTGGGTATACTCGCGCTCACTTTCGACCTGCTGTGAGCGACCATGGAACGCATTATTGAAAACGCGATGTACGCCTCCCGTTGGCTGCTGGCGCCAATCTATTTTGGGTTGTCGCTGGGTTTGCTGGCGTTGGCGCTGAAGTTTTTCCAGGAGATTTTCCATGTTCTGCCGAATGTGTTTGCCCTGGCAGAATCCGAGCTAATTCTGGTGCTGCTGTCG
This sequence comes from Pseudomonas viridiflava, assembly GCF_900573885.1. GTDB lineage: Bacteria > Pseudomonadota > Gammaproteobacteria > Pseudomonadales > Pseudomonadaceae > Aquipseudomonas. Next base: position 72,163 of record NZ_UPSE01000166.1, on the reverse strand, counting down.
TTGATCGACATGGCGCTGGTAGGCGGCTTGCTGGTGATGGTGATGATTTCGGGCTACGAGAACTTCGTTTCCCAACTCGACATTGACGAGGGCAAGGAGAAGCTCAACTGGCTGGGCAAGATGGATTCCAGCTCGCTGAAGATGAAAGTGGCAGCCTCCATCGTGGCCATTTCCTCCATTCACCTGCTACGGGTGTTTATGGATGCCAAGAACATCGAGCCGGAATATTTGATGTGGTACGTGATCATTCACATGACCTTCGTGGTGTCGGCCTTTGCCATGGGTTACCTGGACAAGCTGACCAAGCACTGACCGGTTCGCTGCACATCGGCCAGCCAGCGCTTCTGTGCTAGGCTGGCCGACCTTTTTTTGGCCTCAGCGGAGTAGCGCCATGTCTGAACAGAATATCGACACCTTTACCACCGATGAGAGCCGCGTCAGCTATGGCATCGGCCGCCAACTGGGCGACCAGCTGCGCGACAACCCGCCACCGGGCGTCAGCCTCGACGCCATTCTGGTCGGCCTGACCGACGCCTTCCGTGGCCACGCCAGCCGCGTTAGCCAGGAAGACATGTCGGCCAGCTTCAAAGTCATCCGCGAGATCATGCAGGCCGAGCAGGCTGCCAAAGCTGAAGCCGCTGCTGGCGAAGGCCGCGCTTTCCTGGCTGAAAACGCCAAGCGCGCCGGCATCGTGACCCTGGAATCGGGCCTGCAATACGAAGTGCTGACCGCTGGCGACGGCGCCAAGCCGACCCGCGACAGCACCGTGCGCACCCACTACCACGGCACCCTGACCGACGGTTCGGTGTTCGACAGCTCGTACGATCGCGGTCAGCCGGCAGAATTTCCGGTGGGTGGCGTGATTGCGGGTTGGACCGAAGCGCTGCAACTGATGGGCACTGGCAGCAAATGGCGCCTGTACGTACCGAGCGAGTTGGCCTACGGCGGCCAGGCAGTTGGCAGCATTCCGCCGCACAGCGTGCTGGTGTTTGACGTAGAGCTGCTGGAAATTCTGTAAAAAACCTACTGCGCTCGGTTTAGCGGCGTTACGGTTTTAGAATAGGCGGCTTGCGGTAAGCGAGCGGGTCGCCCAGAACGCAAAAGGCCGAGAGTGAATGCTCTCGGCCTTTTGTTTTTTCGGGGCAGAGGCGTCAACGGTCTGGGCTCCCGGTCAGTGCAGGTCGGAAGAAGGGCGCAGCGCGCGGGAGTAGCAGAACAGGAACAGGTTGCGCACCAGCTCCTTGAGTACGGTCGGCTCGCTGGAGCTCAGGCCGGACAGATCCAGATCACCCTGCTCGCGCAATTCGTCCAGCGCTTCCTCCTCAAGCACGGCGCACACCTTGCCGGTGTCGCGGTGCAGAATCCGCAGATACGGGTGCGGACGGTCTAGCCAAGCATCAATCAAATAGGTCATGGCTCATCTCCTTTTCTTGGTTTGATGAGAATAATTCCTATTGAGATAATAGCAAGGGCTAATTTGTACGGCTCTGTAGTACCTGATTCGCGCCCATAAAAAAGCCCGGCGCGGGGCCGGGCTTTTTTATGGTGACGCGAGACTTAGTGAGTGCGGGCGACAGCGAATTCGCTGAGCTCGATCAGGGCGTCCTTGTATTCGCCGGAAGGCAGTACATCCAGACACGCAATCGCGCGAGCGGCGTAGTCACGAGCCTGGTTGGCGGTGTAATCCAGCGAGCCGGATGCTTCGACAGCCGCGCGGATACTTTCCAGGTCTTCCAGGCCACCTTTTTGAATGGCGGTGCGGACCAAGCTGGCTTGCTCAGCGGTGCCTTCGCGCATGGTGTAGATCAAAGGCAGCGTCGGTTTGCCTTCGGCCAGGTCGTCGCCCACGTTCTTGCCGAGGGTTTCGGCGTCGCCGCGGTAGTCGAGCAGGTCGTCCACCAACTGGAACGCCACGCCAAGGTTGTCGCCAAACGCTTGCAGCGCGGTGGACTGTTCGGCGGTGGCGCCAATCAAGGCAGCGGCGCTGTGGGTCGAAGCCTCGAAGAGCATCGCGGTTTTGCCGCGGATGACTTCCATATAGGTTTCTTCGGTGGTGCTGGCATCGCGCACTTTGGAAAGCTGCAGCACTTCGCCTTCGGCAATCACGCGGGTGGCGCGCGAAAGAATCTGCATCACCGGCAGCGAGCCGAGCTCGACCATCATTTCGAACGAGCGTGAATAAAGGAAGTCGCCGACCAGTACGCTGGGCGCATTGCCCCACAATGCATTGGCGGTCGAACGGCCACGACGCATGCCCGACATGTCGACAACGTCGTCATGCAGCAGGGTCGCGGTATGAAGGAATTCGATGGTGGCAGCCAACAGACGCAGATCATCACCTTGGCCGCCCAGCGCTTTACCGCAGAGCAGAACCAGCAGCGGGCGCAAACGCTTGCCGCCGGCGGAAATGATGTAGTCGCCTATTTTCTCTACCAGAGGAACACGGGAGACCAGTTGTCGTCTGATAATGCCATCGACGGCGGTAAAATCGTCCGCCACCACGTTATAGAAGGCCTGTGGTTGCATCAGTGACACGTGCTCCTCGAAGGTTGCGCGGCATGCTAGGGGGCAGGTGTAAGGCTGTCAAGGCAAGTGCTTCGGGTGCTTGCGCGGGGCCAAAGGCTTGCGTACAATCGCGGCCCCTGAACTTCCCTGGGCAGCACCTGCCTTACGCAATTGCAAGGGCGTCCTTCCGGCCCCAAGCAGCCATGCCAGCCGACGACTATTCCTATAAAGCGCTGGGTGAGCAGGATTAACGGAGCAAAATTATGTACGCAGTAATTGTTACCGGTGGCAAGCAATACAAAGTCGCCGAAGGTGAATACCTGAAGATCGAAAAGCTCGAAATCGCCACTGGCGAAGCCGTAACTTTCGATCGCGTTCTGCTGATCGGCAATGGTGACGACGTGACTATCGGCGCACCGGTTGTTGAAGGCGCCAAAGTTGTAGCCGAAGTGATTGCACAAGGCCGCCACGATAAAGTGACCATCATCAAGTTCCGCCGTCGCAAGCACCACATGAAGCGTCAGGGCCACCGTCAGTGGTTCACTGAGATCAAAATCACTGGTATTTCGGCCTAATTCTTTCGGCCCAAATCCTTATTAGGAGTATTGACTCATGGCACACAAAAAAGCTGGCGGTAGTACCCGCAACGGTCGCGACTCAGAATCTAAACGCCTTGGCGTGAAGATGTACGGCGGCCAGGCTATCAAAGCAGGCAACATCATCGTGCGTCAGCGCGGTACCCAATTCCACGCTGGCTACGGCGTTGGCATGGGTAAAGATCACACTCTGTTCGCTAAAGTCGAAGGCGTGATCAAGTTCGAAGTTAAAGGCGCCTTCGGTCGTCGCTACGTGAGCGTCATCGCGGCTTAATCGCGATGTTGCTGGAAAAGCCCTGTCTCGCGACGGGGCTTTTTTGTTTCTGAAAGCTTGAGGCTTTTGCAAAATCAACCGGGAGCTGTTTCGCTGGGTTTTGCAAAAGTCTTATGTTCCTTGTGTTATCTAGCCCGCTATTGCGGCGGGAGGCGTGCCGATGAAATTCGTCGATGAAGTATCGATTTTTGTAAAAGCAGGTGATGGTGGTAACGGTTGCATGAGCTTCCGTCGTGAGAAGTTCATCGAGAACGGTGGGCCGAACGGCGGCGATGGCGGCGACGGTGGTTCCGTGTACATGGTCGCGGATGAAAACCTCAACACCCTGGTTGATTACCGCTACACGCGTCGCTTCGACGCAGAGCGCGGCTCCAATGGCGGCAGCGCCGACTGCACCGGGCGCAAGGGTGAAGACACCGTGCTGCGCGTGCCGGTTGGCACCACCATCATTGATGCCGCTACCCAGGAAATCATCGGTGACCTGACCAAAGACGGTCAGCGCATCATGGTCGCCCACGGCGGCTGGCATGGTCTGGGCAACACCCGTTTCAAATCCAGTACCAACCGTGCACCGCGTCAGACCACGCTGGGTAAGCCGGGCGAGTCCCGCGACCTCAAGCTGGAATTGAAAGTGCTGGCAGACGTAGGTCTGCTTGGCTTGCCGAACGCCGGCAAAAGCACCTTTATCCGTTCGGTCTCGGCTGCCAAGCCGAAAGTGGCGGACTACCCGTTCACCACGCTGGTGCCGAACCTGGGTGTCGTCAGTGTCGACCGCTACAAGAGCTTTGTAGTCGCCGACATTCCCGGCTTGATCGAAGGCGCCTCCGACGGCGCCGGCCTGGGCATTCGCTTCCTCAAGCATTTGGCGCGTACCCGTTTGCTGCTGCACCTCGTCGACATGGCGCCGCTGGATCTTTCCGACCCGGCCGAAGCTGCTGAAACAATTGTGTCTGAGCTGGGCAAATTCAGCCCGTCGCTGGCTGAGCGTGATCGTTGGTTGGTGCTGAACAAGTCCGACCAGATTCTTGAAGAAGAGCAAGACGCTCGCATCAAGGAAATTACCGATCGTTTGCAATGGACCGGCCCGGTTTACGTGATTTCGGCGATTGGTAAAGAAGGCACAGAAAAGCTCTGCTTCGATATCATGCGTTACCTCGAAGAGCGTTCCGTGCGTATCGCCGAAGAGCCGCAGTACGCAGCTGAGCTGGCACGACTCGATCAGAGCATCGAAGATGAGGCGCGTGCACAGCTGCAGGCCCTGGACGACAAGCGCGCCTTGCGTCGCGCTGGCGTCAAGGTTGCCGGTACGGACGATAACGACGACGGCTTCTGGGATGAGGAAGATGACGATGATGGTCCAGAGATCATCTACGTCCGAGACTGAGTAAAACCACAACGCCGCTAATTAGCGGCGTTGTGCTGACTAAATCGCACGAGTGGCGCGGCGCCGCTCTTCTGGCCAGGGTTGGATGACCATGCGGGACAAGGTGACTGGCGCTCAGCGCTGGGTGGTGAAGATCGGTAGTGCGCTGTTGACCGCTGACGGGCGCGGCCTGGATCGCGGCGCGATGGCGGTGTGGGTCGAGCAGATGGTGGCCTTGCGCGAGGCTGGCGTTGAGCTGGTGCTGGTGTCATCGGGTGCGGTAGCGGCGGGTATGAGCCGGTTGGGCTGGGCGTCGCGACCGAGCGCTATCCATGAGCTGCAAGCGGCGGCAGCAGTGGGGCAGATGGGCCTGGTGCAGGCTTGGGAATCCAGCTTTGCGCAGCACGGCCGCCACACTGCGCAAATTCTGCTGACCCATGACGACTTGTCTGACCGCAAACGTTACCTGAACGCGCGTAGCACGCTGCGTACGCTGGTTGATCTGGGAGCGATCCCGGTGATCAACGAAAACGACACGGTAGTTACTGACGAAATTCGCTTCGGCGATAACGACACCCTGGCGGCGCTGGTCGCCAACCTGGTGGAGGCCGATCTGCTGGTGATTCTCACGGACCGCGACGGCATGTTCGACGCCGACCCGCGCCATAATCCTGATGCTCAGCTGATTTTCGAAGCGCGTGCCGATGATCCTGCATTGGATGCAGTGGCCGGCGGTGTGGGTGGTGCGCTGGGCCGTGGCGGTATGCAGACCAAGCTGCGCGCCGCACGACTGGCGGCGCGTTCCGGTGCGCATACCATTATTGTCGGTGGCGCTATTGAGCAGGTGTTGGCGCGGCTGAAAGCGGGGGAGCGGCTGGGCACGTTGCTGGCGCCTGAGCGCGGTTTGCTCGCCGCACGCAAGCAATGGCTCGCCGGGCATCTGCAAACCCGCGGTACGCTGCAGCTCGATGCTGGCGCCGTGAAAGCGTTGCTGGAAAGCCACAAGAGCTTGTTGCCGGTTGGCGTGAAAAGCGTGCAAGGCAATTTCCGTCGCGGCGAAATGGTGGTGTGTGTCGATCCGCAGGGGCGCGAAATCGCTCGCGGTCTGGCGAACTACAGTGCGGCCGAGGCGCAGAAGATTGTTGGTCAGCCCTCCGATGCCATCGAGCGTCTGTTGGGTTATGTCGACGAGCCTGAGCTGGTCCATCGTGACAATCTGATTCTGGTGTAAGCGCGCCTTGGGGCGGCTGCGCCGTTGGCTGGGAGGGGAGAGTGCAGTGCGAGTGATCAATGGATGGTTGGGCGCTTTACTGCTGCCCTTGGCGTTTGCGGCATCGGCGGAAGAAATCGGCCAGGTGTCGACTGTTTTCAAATGGGTTGGGCCCAACGACAAGATTGTCGTCGAGGCGTTTGATGACCCGAAAGTTGAAGGCGTGACTTGCTACTTGTCGCGAGCCAAAACCGGCGGCGTGAAAGGTGGGCTGGGGTTGGCGGAAGATCGTGCCGAAGCTTCCATTGCGTGTCGTCAGGTCGGGCCGATTCACGTGCCGGACAATTTGAAAGATGGCGAAGAAGTGTTTAAAGAGCGCACTTCGCTGGTGTTCAAGACCATGCAGGTGGTGCGGTTCTTCGACAAGAAGCGCAACACGCTGGTCTACCTCGTTTACAGCGACCGCGTAATCGAAGGCAGTCCACAAAACGCGGTGACCGCCATTCCGATTCTGCCCTGGGTGCAGCAGCCCTAACTGAAAAGGCGAACCGCAAGGCTCGCCTTTTTTATCGGCCCGAGTTTTCCCAGGCAATAAAAAACCGGCCCTGAGGCCGGTCTTTTCAACGCATCACACTTAGGCAGCAGCGGCTTGGCTGAGATCCTTGATGTGACCGTTCAGGCGGCTCTTATGACGAGCTGCTTTGTTCTTGTGGATGATGCCTTTGTCGGCCATACGGTCGATTACAGGCACAGCCAGGGTGTAGGCCTTTTGAGCAAGTTCGAGGTCTTTGGCGTCGATAGCCTTGACCACGTTCTTGATGTAGGTACGAACCATGGAGCGCAGGCTGGCGTTATGGCTACGACGCTTCTCAGCCTGTTTAGCGCGTTTTTTGGCAGAAGGTGTATTGGCCACCGTCGAGCTCCTTGAAACTTTGGGGAAATGACTAAACAAATAAGGCCGCGAATCATGCCGATGTGTCGAAGGCTTGTCAAGCGCGGTTCAGTGTTGCGGGTTAAGGATCTATCCGCTGTCCGACGGGCGAGCACACCCTGCATGGGTGATTTATTCGCCGGCCGGTTCTACACTCGCCGCCTTTGCCTTGCGGCCCATAGCGCGGCGCCGACATTTGCGGTGGCGCAGCTTACTTGATGCGGTAGAACGAGCGTTATGAATTTACTCAAGTCGCTGGCTGCGGTCAGCTCGATGACCATGTTGTCCCGGGTGCTGGGCTTTGTTCGTGACACCATCGTCGCGCGTATTTTCGGCGCCGGCATGGCCACCGACGCCTTCTTTGTTGCGTTCAAACTGCCCAACCTGCTGCGCCGCATTTTTGCCGAAGGCGCGTTCTCCCAGGCCTTCGTGCCGATTCTGGCGGAATACAAAACCCAGCAGGGCGAGGAGGCGACGCGCACCTTTATTGCTTATGTGTCCGGATTGCTGACCCTGGTGCTGGCGGTGGTCACCGCGCTGGGCATGATCGCGGCCCCTTGGGTGATTTGGGTGACGGCGCCGGGCTTTGTCGACTCGCCGGAAAAGTTCGAGCTGACCTCATCACTTCTGCGCGTGACCTTTCCTTATATATTGCTGATCTCGCTGGCCTCACTGGCCGGCGCGATTCTTAACACCTGGAACCGCTTCTCCGTGCCGGCCTTTGTGCCGACCTTGCTCAATATCAGCATGATCGTGTTCGCGCTGTTTCTGACGCCGTACTTCGATCCGCCCGTGATGGCGCTCGGCTGGGCGGTGCTGGTCGGCGGTCTGCTGCAATTTCTCTATCAACTGCCGCATTTGAAAAAGATCGGCATGCTGGTTTTGCCGCGCCTCAACCTGCGCGATGCGGGTGTGTGGCGGGTAATGAAGCAAATGGGGCCGGCGATTCTCGGTGTGTCCGTTAGCCAGATTTCGCTAATCATCAACACCATTTTCGCCTCCTTTCTGGTGGCCGGCTCCGTGTCGTGGATGTACTACGCCGACCGCTTGATGGAACTGCCGTCCGGCGTGCTGGGCGTGGCGCTCGGTACCATTCTGCTGCCGGCTCTATCGCGCAGCTTCTCCAGCAAGAACACCGAGGAATACTCGCGCTTGCTCGATTGGGGTCTGCGCCTGTGCTTTTTACTGGCGCTGCCGTGCGCCCTGGCGTTGGCGATCATCTCGGAGCCGCTGACCGTTTCGCTGTTTCAGTACGGAAAATTCAGCGCCCACGATGCGCAAATGACCCAATTCGCGCTTATCGCTTATTCGATGGGGCTGCTCGGGATCATCCTGGTGAAAGTGCTGGCGCCTGGTTTCTACGCGCGACAGAACATCGCCACGCCCGTGCGCATCGCGCTGGTGACGCTGGCGGCCACCCAGGCGATGAACCTGGTGTTCTTCTTCACCTTGCCTTACCCGCACGCCGGTTTGGCCTTGTCGATTGGCTTGGCGGCCTGTCTGAACGCAGGCCTGTTGTTCTGGCAGCTACGCAAACAGCAGTTGTTCACGCCGCAGCCCGGGTGGGCGCTGTTTCTCATCCGGCTCGTTGTAGCTGTCGTGGTGATGGCCGCTGTGCTGCTTGCCGTGATGCACTGGATGCCCGCGTGGGATCAGGGCGACATGCTGATTCGCCTGCTTCGTCTGGGCGCATTGGTTGCCAGTGGCATTGCCGCGTATTTCGGCGTGCTGCTGCTGTTGGGCTTCCGTCTGCGCGATTTCGCCCGCCGCACGCTGGCTTGATCCCTACGTAAATAACCGAATTATTCGCCTGTACATCCGCGTCCGCTGTTGCCTGTTGTCCAGCGCCGGGTGTGCGTATAATCGCCCACTTTGTGAGCAAGAAGCGTCCTATGCAGCTGGTTCGAGGGCTTCAAAACTTGCAGCCTCACCACCGGGGCTGTGTTGCCACTATCGGCAATTTTGACGGCGTGCACCGTGGCCACCAGGCCATCCTGGCGCGGCTGCGCGAGCGTGCGGACGAATTGGGCGTGCCCAGCTGCGTGGTGATTTTTGAACCACAGCCGCGTGAATTTTTCGGCCCCGACACCGCGCCGCCACGCCTGACACGTTTGCGCGACAAGCTCGCCTTGTTTGCGGAAGCGGGCGTTGATCGGGTGTTGTGCCTGTCGTTCAATCGTCGCCTGCGTGAACTCAGCGCCGCTGCGTTTGTGCAAACGGTGCTGCTTGAAGGTTTGGGCGTGCAGCATCTCGAAGTGGGTGATGACTTCCGCTTCGGCTGTGACCGCGCCGGCGATTTCGCTTTTCTGCAAACCGCCGCGCAGGTCGAAGGGTTCACCCTGGAAGCGGCCAGCACCGTTGAAATCGACGGGCTGCGTGTCAGCAGCACGCGGGTACGCGAGTCGCTTGCAGCCGCCGATTTCGCCTTGGCTGAGCGTCTGTTGGGCCGTCCGTTTCAAATCTCCGGGCGCGTGCTGCACGGCCAGAAGCTGGCGCGCCAATTCGGCACGCCAACGGCCAATGTGCAACTGAAACGGCGTCGTGTGCCCTTGACCGGCGTGTATCTGGTGACTGTCGAGCTCGACGGCAAACCCTGGCCCGGCGTTGCCAATATCGGCGTACGGCCGACGGTGCAGGGCGATGGCAGTGCGCACCTGGAAGTGCATCTTTTGGATTTTGTCGGCGATATCTATGGCCGACGTTTGACGGTGGCGTTCCACCACAAGCTGCGCGATGAGCAGCGTTTCGCCTCCCTGGAGGCGCTGAAGACGGCGATACACGCGGATGTCGCCGCCGCCCGTGCCCTTTGGCAGGGTCAACCGCTTAAGTGAAGAGCCTGAAATGACCGACTACAAAGCCACGCTAAACCTTCCGGATACCGCCTTCCCAATGAAGGCCGGCCTGCCACAGCGCGAACCGCAGATTCTGCAGCGCTGGGACAGCATTGGCCTGTACCAGAAGCTGCGTGAGATTGGTAAGGATCGGCCCAAGTTCGTGCTGCACGATGGCCCGCCCTATGCCAACGGCACCATTCACATCGGTCACGCGGTTAACAAGATTCTCAAAGACATGATCGTGCGCTCGAAAACCCTGTCCGGTTTCGACGCGCCGTACGTGCCCGGCTGGGACTGCCACGGCCTGCCCATCGAGCACAAAGTGGAAGTGACCCACGGTAAAAACCTGCCTGCCGACAAAACCCGCGAACTGTGCCGCGCCTATGCCGCCGAGCAGGTGGAAGGACAGAAGGCCGAATTCATTCGCCTTGGCGTGTTGGGCGATTGGGACAACCCGTACAAAACCATGGACTTCGCCAACGAAGCCGGCGAAATCCGCGCCCTGGCTGAAATGGTCAAAGGCGGTTTCGTATTCAAAGGTCTGAAACCGGTTAACTGGTGCTTCGATTGCGGCTCGGCCCTGGCTGAAGCCGAAGTGGAATACCAGGACAAAAAATCCTCGACCATCGACGTCGCTTTCCCGATTGCCGATGAGGCCAAACTGGCCGCCGCATTTGGTCTGCCAGCGCTGAGCAAACCGGCCGCCATCGTCATCTGGACCACCACCCCGTGGACCATCCCGGCCAACCAGGCGCTCAACGTTCACCCCGAGTTCACCTACGCGCTGGTCGATGTTGGCGACAAGCTGCTGATCCTCGCTGAAGAGCTGGTGCAAGCCTGCCTGGCCCGCTACGGCGTGCAAGGTTCGGTAATTGCCACTGCGCCCGGTGCTGCCCTGGAGCTGATCGACTTCCGTCACCCGTTCTATGATCGCCTCTCGCCGGTCTACCTGGCCGAGTACGTCGAGTTGGGCGCCGGCACCGGCGTGGTTCACTCCGCCCCGGCCTACGGCGAAGACGACTTCGTGACCTGCAAGCGCTACGGCATGGTCAACGACGACATCCTCACGCCCGTGCGAAGCAACGGCGTGTACGTTGAGTCGCTGCCGTTCTTCGGTGGCCAGTTCATCTGGAAAGCCAACCCCGCCATCGTTGAAAAACTCAGCGAAGTGGGCGCGCTGATGCACACCGAAACCATCAGCCACAGCTACATGCACTGCTGGCGCCACAAGTCCCCGCTGATCTACCGCGCCACCGCGCAGTGGTTCGTTGGCATGGACAAACAGCCCAACACCGGCGACACCCTGCGCCAACGCGCAGTAAAAGCCATCGAAGACACCCAGTTCGTGCCGGCCTGGGGCCAGGCGCGCCTGCATTCGATGATCGCCAACCGCCCGGACTGGTGCATCTCGCGTCAGCGCAACTGGGGCGTGCCGATCCCGTTCTTCCTCGACAAAGCCACCGGTGAACTGCACCCGCGCACCGTCGAGCTGATGGAAGAAGTGGCCAAACGCGTTGAGCACGAAGGCATCGAAGCCTGGTTCAAGCTCGACCCGACTGAACTGCTGGGCGACGAAGCCGGCAATTACGACAAAATCAGCGACACCCTCGACGTCTGGTTCGACTCCGGCACTACGCACTGGCACGTGTTGCGTGGTTCGCACCCGATGGGCCATGAGTCCGGCCCGCGTGCCGACCTGTACCTGGAAGGTTCCGACCAGCACCGCGGCTGGTTCCACTCCTCGTTGCTCACCGGCTGCATGCTGGACGACCACGCTCCGTATCGCGAACTGCTGACCCACGGTTTTACCGTCGACGAAAACGGTCGCAAAATGTCCAAGTCGCTGGGCAACGTCGTCGCGCCACAAAAGGTCAACGACACCCTGGGCGCCGACATCATGCGTCTGTGGGTTTCGGCCACCGATTACTCCGGTGAGATGGCTGTTTCCGATCAGATTCTGCAACGCAGCGCCGATGCCTATCGCCGCATCCGTAACACCGCGCGTTTCCTGCTTTCCAACCTCAGCGGCTTTAACCCGGCCACCGATCTGCTGCCGGCCGAAGACATGCTGGCGCTGGACCGTTGGGCCGTCGACCGTGCCCTGCTGCTGCAAAACGAGCTGCAGGAACACTACGGCGAATACCGCTTCTGGAACGTGTACTCCAAGGTGCACAACTTCTGCGTGCAGGAGCTGGGCGGCTTCTACCTGGACATCATCAAAGACCGCCAGTACACCACCGCCAGCGACAGCCAGGCACGCCGCTCGTGCCAGACCGCGTTGTTCCACATCGCTGAAGCGCTGGTGCGCTGGATCGCGCCGATTCTGGCGTTCACCGCCGACGAGCTGTGGGAATACCTGCCGGGCGAGCGCAACGAATCGGTGATGCTCAACACCTGGTACGAAGGGCTCACCGCGCTGCCCGAAGGCTTCGAATTGGACCGCGCTTACTGGGAGCGCGTCATGGCCGTGAAAGTGGCCGTGAACAAGGAGATGGAAAACCAGCGCGCCGCCAAAGCCATCGGCGGCAACTTGCAAGCCGAAGTGACCCTGTACGCCGAAGACGCGCTGGTCAGCGACCTGAGCAAACTCAGCAATGAGCTGCGCTTCGTGCTGATCACTTCGACCGCTGCCGTAGCGCCTTTGGCCAGCGCGCCAGCCGACGCCGTGGTAACCGAGGTCGCCGGTCTGAAACTCAAAGTGATGAAATCAGCTCACGCCAAGTGCGCGCGCTGCTGGCACTGCCGCGAAGACGTCGGCGTGAACCCGGAGCACCCGGAAATCTGCGGGCGCTGCGTCGACAACATCAGCGGCGCCGGCGAGGTTCGTCACTATGCCTAACACCAGCCGTCTCGGTCGTTTGTCGTGGCTGTGGCTGAGCCTGGTGGTGCTGATCCTCGATCAGGCCACCAAGCTTTACTTTGAAAACAGCCTGACCCTGTACCAGCAAATCGTGATCATTCCCGACCTGTTCAGCTGGACGCTGGCCTACAACACCGGCGCTGCCTTCAGTTTTCTGGCCGACAGCTCTGGCTGGCAGCGCTGGCTGTTTGCCCTGATTGCCGTAGCCGTCAGTGCCACGCTGGTGGTCTGGCTCAAGCGCCTCAAACCTGAAGAAACCCTGCTCGCCGTGGCCCTGTCGCTGGTGCTCGGCGGCGCGCTGGGCAACCTGTACGACCGAATCGTGCTCGGCCATGTCATCGACTTTATCCTCGTGCACTGGCAGAACCGCTGGTACTTCCCGGCCTTCAACATCGCCGATAGCGCTATCTCCGTCGGCGCCGTGTTGCTGGCCCTGGACATGTTCAAAAGCAAAAAAGCCGGAGAGCCCGCCCATGACTGACGACGCCCTGCGTATCGGCCCGGACAAACAAGTCACCCTGCACTTCGCCCTGAACCTGGAAAACGGTGATGTGGTCGACAGCACCTTCGACAAGAAACCGGCCACCTTCAAAGTCGGTGACGGCAACCTGTTGCCCGGCTTTGAAGCCGCCTTGTTCGGCCTGAAGGCTGGCGACAAGCGCACCCTGCAAGTGGAACCGGAGCACGGCTTCGGCCAGCCCAACCCGCAAAACGTACAAGTAATGCCGCGTTCGCAATTCGAAGGCATGGAGCTGTCGGACGGGCTGCTGGTGATCTTCAACGACGCCGCCAACACCGAGCTGCCCGGCGTGGTCAAAGCCTTTGATGACAATCAGGTCACCATCGACTTCAACCACCCACTCGCTGGCAAGACCCTGAGCTTTCAGGTCGAAATCATCGACGTCAAACCGGCCTGACCCGCCGGTAACCTGGCACCTGCCCTCGGGGCGGACAGAGAGAAGCCCCATGCAAGAAACAGCCATGCAAATCAAACTCGCCAACCCGCGCGGCTTCTGCGCCGGCGTTGACCGCGCGATTGAAATCGTCAACCGCGCCCTCGAAGTATTCGGCCCGCCGATTTACGTTCGCCACGAAGTGGTCCACAACAAATTCGTCGTCGAAGACCTGCGCGCCCGCGGCGCCATTTTCGTCGAAGAGCTGGACCAGGTGCCCGACAACGTCATCGTCATCTTCAGCGCCCACGGCGTTTCCCAAGCTGTACGCAAAGAAGCTGAATCGCGCGGCCTCAAAGTATTCGACGCGACATGCCCGCTGGTGACCAAAGTGCACATCGAAGTCGCCCGCTACAGCCGCGACGGCCGCGAATGCATCCTCATCGGCCACGCCGGCCACCCGGAAGTCGAAGGCACCATGGGCCAATACGACGCCAGCAATGGCGGCGCCATCTACCTGGTTGAAGACGAAACAGATGTCGCCAACCTACAAGTGCGCAACCCCGAAACCCTGGCCTTCGTCACCCAGACCACGCTGTCGATGGACGACACGAGCCGCGTCATCGACGCCCTGCGCAGCCGCTTCCCCAGCATCGGCGGCCCGCGCAAAGACGACATCTGCTACGCCACCCAAAACCGTCAAGACGCCGTCAAACAGCTCGCCAGCGAGTGCGACGTGGTGCTTGTCGTCGGCAGCCCCAACAGCTCCAACTCCAACCGCCTGCGCGAACTTTCCGAGCGCCTGGGCACGCCGGCTTACCTGATCGATGGGGCTGAGGATTTGCAGCAGGGGTGGTTTGAAGGCAAAGCGCGTATCGGGATTACCGCAGGGGCTTCGGCGCCTGAGGTGCTTGTGCTTGGTGTTGTGCAGAAGTTGAGAGAGTGGGGCGCGACGGGCGCTGAAGAGCTGGAAGGGCGGCCGGAGAATGTTACGTTTTCGATGCCGAAGGAGTTGCGAATTCGCACTGTCGAATAATCCGCGCTTGTAACGACGATAACCATCGGTGGCATCTGGCCTCGGTGGTTTTTTTACGCCTTCATCTGCGGTTTTTAGCACCGAATCCTGCTCTGGCCGTTTGCCACTTTGGACGGCTACGCCACCGTATATGCCGAACATCGGCGATTACGGCCGGTCATCGCCGTTGCTAAGACTGTTGCTAAGAACTTTCCTACATTGCGCGCATGAAAAAGGAAAATTCCATGCGCAAGGTCAGAGGATTCACTCTCGTAGAGCTGATGGTTACGGTTGTGGTCGCCGCAATTTTGTTGGCACTCGCCATTCCGAGCTTCGCCACCATGATTCGTAAAAATCGTGCTGCATCCGACATCAGTGCGCTGACCACCACAATCGCCTATGCCCGCTCCGAGGCGGTAGCTCGGGGCCGCAACGTTTGCGTAACGCCTTCAACAAACGGTGGAGCGTGGAAGAACGGCTGGAAAGTGCGTGTTGATGATGCGGGCGCGACTTGCACCGGTGCCGTCCTGCGAGAATTTCAAGCCGCGCAGGCGAGTTCTGCGTTGTCGGTAAAAATTAGCAATGCCGACGTATCCACTTTTGCCTTCACCTCAGGCGGCTACCGCTCCGGGTCGAACGACGTGGTTATCACGTATTTCGCTGACGGCAGCTGCGATCCGGATACTGGCCGTGCGCTGACAGTGTATGGCACAGGTCGCTTAAATATCGCCGCCTGCACAGTGGCTCCATGAACATGAGAGTAGTCATGCGAAAACCAGGAAAACCGTTACTGCACAGCGGCAAAGCGCAGTGCGGCATGACGCTTATCGAAGTGTTGATCGCCGTGCTCGTGCTGGTTATCGGCATGTTAGGCATGGCCGCCATGCAGTTGCAGTCGATCAAATTTGCCGAGAGTGCCAAGTGGCGATCGCACGCTACCTTTCTTGCTTACGACATCGTCGAGCGCATAAGGGCGAACAAGTCCAATGCGGCATCGTATGCACACGCTGCTGGGGCGTCAGGCCCTTCAGAAAGCGCCACTGCGATTTACGACAAGGACATGTACGAGTGGCTGGAGCAACTGGCGTTGATTAAAGGTGAGGAGCTGAGTTCAGTGGTTATTGATGGAGACACGGTGACCGTCACCATCGGGATCAAGGACCTGGCGCGCACGGCACAGAATGCGGCTGCCACCACTTTCACCTACACGACCGTACTGGAATGATCATGGCAAAAGCATATGCGGTCCCTCGGGGCGAGCGGGGGGTTGGCTTAGTCGAATTGTTGATCGCCATGGGGCTGAGCCTGGTGATTGGACTTGCCGTGATCGAAGTTTTCCTCGGGCAGCGCCAGTTGTATGTCGCGCAAGATGAGCAGTCACGTATGCAGGAAAACGCGCGTTTCGTGTTTGAGCAAATTTCCCACGACTTGCGAATGGTTGGTTATTGGGGTTGCTCAAATAAAGTAACCCTCACCAATGCTACGCAAAACAGCGCATACAACACCCTGGCTGACGACGCCGTAGTGCTTGCGAATGGGGTGCTTACGGTTAAATTCCTTAATCCAGATCCGGGCCGACGTCGAGTTGTCCCCGCGAGCGCCGCCGTGGATCTGACCGGTATGAGCACACTCGGTCCGCTTCTGGCAGCAAACTGCACGCGTGCTGAGCTGTTCATGATGGAGCCCGTTGGAATGCCCAGCGGCTTCGCCGCCGGTACCGAGGTGTTTGAACTCTCGACAGTTACTTACCAACTGAGCAACAGCAAAGTTCAGAAGAATGGTGTGGATCTGATCGATAACGTACAGGCGCTCGCGTTTGAGTTCGGTACCGGCGATGGCGACTACGTTACCGCTTACGAAACAACGCCCAGCGACTGGAGCGAGGTTAAAAGCGTCAAGGTGACCCTAACTCTCACCAGTGAACACGCGGGTACTCAAACATTCAGGTCGCTAATCGCCATTCGCAACAGGTTGCCTTGAACATGACCTTTATTCGACGTCCCTCACAGCAAACCGGCTCTGCCCTTATTATTAGCCTGGTATTTCTACTTTTGCTTACGGTGCTTGGCTTGTCTGCCATGCAGAGCTCTACGCTTCAAGAAAAAATGGCTGGCAACGCGGCAGAAAAGAACCGCGCTTTCCAACTTGCCGAGGCTGCGCTTCGTGCAGGCGAGTTGAGTGTTAAAACCAACCCGGCAACTTACGCAACGACGAGTGCGGTTGACTATTCGGCGGAGCCTTCGTCTACAGCATGTAACGCGGCTAGCTCATGGTGCTTGGTTCAGCCAGTAAGCGGCGCGAAGGCTTACTACTATGTTGAAGCAATTCCGAATTCCAATAATACGTTCCGTATTACTGGCCTTGGCTACGGCCGCGCGGATACCAATCGCGTGGTTCTGCAATCTACTTTCCGTCCTTGAGTGGGGTGTTATTAGCATGAAACTCAGTCAGTTGCTGACAGCGTCCTCCCTGCTCGCGGCAATGTCTGCGCCCATCGTGCAGGCTAGCGATATTGCCCAGGGGCCGCTTTATACGTCTCGCCAGGTAACCCCGCTCAACATGCTTGTGATGGGCCGGGACCACAAGTTATACAACGAGGCGTATAACGATGCCTCCGACCTGGACGGCGACTCGCTGCTGGATGTGCGTTTTAAACCGAGCATCACGTACTTCGGTTACTTCGATTCGGCGAAATGCTACAACTACAGCAGCAGTGTATTTGTCCCGATTTCCGTTGGTTCTACGGGTTCTTGGACTGATCCAGTTGACGGCGCTTCCAAGGCTTATATCGGTCGATGCGTGACTGCGGGTCAAGGTGATTGGAGCGGTAACTTCCTCAACTACCTGACTACCTCACGTATCGATGCTTTGCGCAAGGTGCTTTATGGGGGTAAACGGTCTACCGACACTGCTACCACCTCTAGCGCCGTTGGCGAAACCATCCTAGAGCGCAGCTCCATTCCTCAAGATGCTCACGCTTGGGGTAAGGAGTACACCAGTGCGGCTATCGACGGTTACGACATCGCTGATTACACCCCACTGACTGCCCCTATTGCTGGCCGCCGCCATCTGTTTGCCAACACAACGTTGGGCGCTTCTACAGCTGCTACGTCAAACGATCCAAAGTTACGGGTGCTGCAAAACGCGGCGTATCGAATTTGGGAATGGGTTTCGATTGAGCAGCCGGTGGCAGGCGATAAGTGCTTGAACGGTGGTAGCGGCCCTTCCTGTACAGCCGGTGGTACCGATAAAACTCACCCAGCCAGCAGTGCAGAATTTGCTGCTTTGATTCAGCGAGTTTCGTCAGTTCCGGCCAACGCCGTGCCCAATGGCATAAATGTATCGCGGAACTACATCTATAAACCGCAGAACGGCATTTTGTATGTTGGTAGCCAAACCCTGAACGGACCGGGTACCACTGTCGCGAAGGACGAGGACAACTACGTTAGTGTCCTTAAGGGGCAGCTTAAAATTGGCACTGCCGGCAGTTATACGTTTTACGTAAACGGTGACGACGCGGTTGAAGTATTGATTGATGGTGTAAGCGTCGCTTCATATTTTGGCGCGCATGGATTGAGCAATTCGACGTGTGACGCCGCTCACTCGGGCACCGTTAACCTTAGCGTCGGTGATCACACTGTCGAGTTTCGCTATGAAGAAGAGGCGGGAAGTGATCAGTACTACCTGACCTGGAATGGCCCAGGAATAACGGGCTGCGCGGTTGTTCCTTACACTAAAGCGACAACTGGAGCCTACGGGCCCGACCGCACGACCGTTGGCAGTACTGATATCCCTCGTTTCGTAAACTTAAAACTCTCGTCTTACAAGCGGGACCTGCCGACGCCCGTTCGCGATGATTATCTGGTGCGTAACAAGGTCTGCGTGGCTAATCTGCTCGAGGACAACTGCGTTCCTTACAGCACTGTAAGTGGACGCAATACGCTCATTACTCATAAGCCCGTGGGGCTTTTGCAAGATTATGGGTTTTCTGCTTCCAGCAGCACCGATCCCAAGATGCGCTTTGGCCTCTTGACTGGCAGCTATACCAAGAACCTGAGTGGTGGCGTGTTACGTCGCACCGTGACTAACATAAGCGATGAAATCAACGCAGGGACTGGCGTGTTCACGAGCGTCAACGGCATTATTCGGACAATCGACAAGTTGAAACTGATTGGTTTCAACGGCAGCGAATACAATGCCAATTGCGGCCGAATCACCACGCGGGAGCTCAAATCCGGCGAGTGCCGTATGTGGGGCAACCCGATTGCCGAGATGATGTACGAGGCTTCCCGCTATTTCGCTGGGAAAGGTGCAGCAACCTCCTCGTTTACTTACTCCGGCTCTACCACTGATGATGCCGCACTTAGCCTGCCAGTCGCCACTTGGGACGACCCCTACCAGCAAACCGGCGTGCGTTCTTGCTCAACTCCAGTGCAGACAGTAATCAGCGATATCAATCCGTCTTACGACACTGACGAGCTCCCCGGTTCTTTCTGGCAAGCCAGCGGATTCACCTCCGATATGGCCGGTCTGGATGTGGGCAGCTTGTCCAATACCATTTGGAACGGTGAATTCAATAGTGCGAAAAAACTTATCTTCATCGGGGAAACCGGTGGAGTGAAAGATGGTGCGCCAAGTGCCAAGGAGGCTACGACCTTCCGAAATACTCGCGGCCTTGCACCGGAAGAACCGACCAAATACGGCGGTTATTACTCCGCCGCGATCGCGTATTACGGTCGCCAGACAGCGCTTAACGCTGCTTCCAAACAGAAGATGAGCACATTCTCTGTGGCGTTGGCGTCGCCGTTACCTCAGTTGAAGATCCCAGTTGGTAACCAAGAAATAACATTAGTGCCGTTCGCCAAATCAGTGGGCGGGAACTCCATTGATGCTGCGAAAGATAAGTACCAGCCGACAAACGCGATCGTGGACTTCTATGTTGAATCGATTTCGGCTGATCGGACCAGCGGCGTGTTCCGAGTGAACTTCGAAGACACCGAGCAAGGCGCCGACTACGACATGGACGCCATCGCCAGGTACAGTTATCAAGTTAACTCTAACGGTACTCTTACGGTAAACATGAGCTCGGATTACGCCGCTGGCGGCATCATTCAGCACATGGGCTATGTCATTTCAGGTACTACTAAAGATGGTGTTTACCTTGAGGTCCGAGATGCCGACACCGCGGAAACGGCCGACGTAAACTACTACTTGGATACCGGGACTCGCGTAAACAACAATCGGGCGTTGCCGCTTACCGCATCGCGTATTTTTACACCAGGCACCGCTGGTGCAGCGAGTCTCCTTAAAGATCCGTTGTGGTATGCCGCTAAATGGGGTGGTTTTAACGACCGCAACGGTAATGGTCGACCGGATATTCGCGCTGAATGGACCAGCGCCGGCGATAGGGTTGCGGACCCCGACCCAGATAATTACTTCCTAGTGACTAACGCCCTGGGTCTGCGCGCGCAACTAGACAAAGCCTTCAGCGACATTCTCGCGTCCCTCTCGTCTTCTGCTTCTGCCGCTGCAAGCACTGGAGCGTTCGTTCCCGGAACTACGCAGGTCGTACAGGCTCGGTTCCGAACGTCTGACTGGTCGGGCGAATTAATCGGATACCAGCTTCTTAGCAATGGGTCCATTGGCAGCGTCATTTGGAATGCTGCGGATCAATTGCCAGCGGCAGGATTGAGAAAAATTTTTACGCTCAATCCATCAGCTACCGAATCTCCCCGCGGCGCTGCGTTTACGTGGTCCAACCTTTCGCTCGATCAGCGAACGGCGTTGCAAGGATCGCCTTTAGTAACCGAGGCCGTTGCTGAGGCTCGGGTAAATTACTTGCGAGGCGAGCAGAGCCGCGAGGTTCGTTCTGCTAACGGTATCTTCCGCAACCGAATGAATGGTGTGCTGGGGGACATCATCAACTCGAACCCTCAATACGTAGGTACTGACTCCCGTATCAAGTTTGTTCCTGCGACGTATTCCGAATCTTATGACGCCTACCGTAAGAGCTTGAACCGTCCTGACATGGTCTATGCAGGCGGAAACGACGGCATGTTGCATGGGTTTTGCGCCGCTAATTGCGGCTCGGGTGTCAGCCGCGGCCAGGAGCTGCTGGCTTACGTGCCAAACTTCTTAATGACTGATTTGTACTTGCTCACGGCTCCTGGTTACACCCACCGCTACTTTGTCGACGGCGTGCCAAAAGCGGGTGACGCCCGTATTGGCGGCAACTGGAAAACTGTCGTCCTTGGCAGCGGCGGCGCAGGTGGCAAAGGCGTTTTTGCGCTTGATGTGACCGATCCTAAAGAGTTTGGTCTAGATGAGGTTCTTTGGGAGTTTACGCCTGCAAGCGAGACTGCCGCAGGCTTGGCGACTGAAGACCTTGGCTACATGATTGGCAGCCCTCAAATCGCTATGGTTCGGGGAAACAACAACTCAGTAGCGATATTCACCAGTGGGTTCGATAGCAGCAGCGGCCGCACTTCGGTCTATGTGGTAGATATCGGCACCGGCGCCGTGGTCAAACGTGTGCAGTTACCCAATGGTGCGGGGTTGTCGGTGACGGCGCCAGCGTTGCTCGATAGCGATAGTGATGGCATCACCGACTACGTCTACGTTGGCGACATTAGTGGGAATCTCTGGCGTGTCGACCTCACTAATGCGTCACCAAGCAATTGGGATGTTGGCCTCAACGGCAACCCGCTGTTAACTGCCCGCAACGCTTCTGGCGAAGTTCAACCGATGACTGGCGCGCCGCTGGTAGGCACGCCGGACGCTACCGGTAACGTGATGATCTATATCGGTACCGGCCGTTATCTTGGCGTGACTGATAAGACCGATAAAACTGTCCAAGCTTTCTATGGCGTCAAGGATAAATGGCTTTCTGGTAACAATGGTTTCACAACTCGC
This sequence comes from Pseudomonas viridiflava, assembly GCF_900573885.1. GTDB lineage: Bacteria > Pseudomonadota > Gammaproteobacteria > Pseudomonadales > Pseudomonadaceae > Aquipseudomonas. The sequence continues at coordinate 50,770 of NZ_UPSE01000166.1, read as the reverse complement.
ACTCCCAGCAACCTGGTCGAACAGACGATTATTACTGAAGAGCGCGCAGGCAACTTTGTGGGTTCACTCAGGGTTAACTTCGACTATCGCATTACATCAGCAAACGAAGTCGACCCGTTGCTTGGGGATGGTTGGTACCTGACCCTAACTAGCCCCAGTACCCCTCGCGCCCGTGGTGAGCGTGTTACTACTCAGGCACAGATCAGCGGGAACAAGGTGCTCTTCACCACGACTATCCCTCCAGTCGATACCTGCGAGTTCGGCGGCAGTAGTTGGTTGATGGAAGTGAACGTGGCTACGGGTAAGCGATTCGATACGGCGATTTTTGACACTAACGGCGACGGCGTGATTGACGATCGCGATGCGGCGGTCAACGGTCGGGGCTGGGACGAATTGATCACGCCTCCCGCTCTTATTCCTGACTGCCCGAACGGCACAGTATGTAAGGTCAGCTCCGGATCCAGCGGCAACCTGTCGATGGTCCTTAACAACGGTGACACCACCCTGCCGAGAGGCCGCATTTCCTGGCGGCAATTGGAGTAGTAGTTGATGAGTTATATGAAAAAGATGTCTGGGTTCACCTTGATCGAGTTGATGATCGTCACCGCAATCGTGGCGGTATTGGCCGCCATCGCGGTGCCGATGTACCAAGACTCAGTCAAGAAAAGTCGGCGAGCGGAAGCCGTATCGGCGTTGATGACCGGCGCTCAGCGGCTAGAGGCCTATTACACCGCAAATGGAAAATACACTGCTGCTGACGGCAGCCTCGCACCGGTATTTGCTACTGCGATTCCGAGCAGCGGCACCGCTTATTACAATATCGCGCAAGACACTTCTGCGGCGGCCACTGCAACCAGCTTTAAACTGATAGCAACCCCTGCCAATGCAATGGCAAATGATGAGTGCGGCAACCTATCGATAGACCAGACCGGCGCCCGCGCCCGGTCCGGTGGTGCTGATGAGTCGCTGTGCTGGCGTCGTTGATTAGTTCACAGAGATGAAAAGGGCGCTTCGGCGCCCTTTTTCTTTGTCCGGTTTTTTACCCATAGAACCAATGCGACAATGGTCGGGCATTTGTCCAGGCGGACAGTTTTTTTTTAGGCAAAAGGGTGAGGGGCGCATGTTGGATGTGGTCGTTGTTGGGGCTGGCGCGTTGGGGCTGTTGACCTGTTATAGCTTGGGGCGTAAGGGGGTGAACGTGACGGTGCTAGACCGCACCACCGCCGGCACCGAGTCCTCCTGGGCGGGCGGCGGCATCGTTTCCCCCCTTTATCCCTGGCGCTACACCTCGGCGGTAACCGCGCTCGCCCATTGGTCTCAAGATTTCTACCCGGGCCTTGGCAAGCAATTGCTCGACCAAACCGGTATCGACCCTGAAGTCTTCGTTACCGGGCTGTATTGGCTGGACCTCAACGACGAAGCTGAAGCCCTCGCCTGGGCGAACTCTCATCATCGCCCGCTGGCCGCCGTGCCGATGGCCGAGGTGTACGACGCCGTTCCGGTTCTCGGTGCTGGCTATCAGCACGCGATCCACATGAGCGGTGTTGCCAACGTCCGCAATCCTCGCCTCGTCAAAGCGCTGCGTGCCGCGCTGATGCAAATGCCCAACGTCACCCTGCGTGAGCAAACGCCGGTTTCGGGGTTTATTCGCGAGGGCGGCACCATTGTTGGCGTGCACACAGCCGAAGGCGAAATCCGCGCCGAACGCGTGGTTCTTACGGCTGGCGCCTGGAGTGGTGAATTGCTCGCCACGCTGGGGCTTGATTTGCCCGTGGTGCCAGTAAAAGGCCAAATGATTCTGTTCAAATGCGCCGCCGATTTCCTCCCGAGCATGGTGCTGGCGAAAGGTCGTTACGCCATTCCGCGCAAGGACGGCCACATTCTGGTCGGCAGCACGCTGGAGCATTGCGGGTTCGACAAGACGCCTACCGACGAGGCGTTGGCCAGTTTGAAGGCGTCGGCCATCGAGCTGCTGCCGGCCTTGGCAGATGCCGAGGTCGTGGGGCACTGGGCGGGGTTGCGGCCGGGGTCGCCGGAGGGCGTTCCGTTTATCGGGGCGGTGCCGGGGTTTGATGGGTTGTGGCTGAACTGCGGCCATTACCGCAATGGGCTGGTGTTGGCGCCGGCGTCCTGTCAGTTGCTGACGGATTTAATGCTGGGCAACACGCCGATTATCGACCCTGCGCCTTATGCGCCGCAGGGCCGATTGGGTTCGCGCTGATCAGTCGATGCCGAGCTTTTTCAGGCGGTAGCGCAATGAACGGAAGGTCAGGCCCAGGCGCTGGGCCGCGGCGGTGCGGTTCCAGCGCGTCTCTTCGAGTGCTTGCATGATCAGGTTGCGCTCGATGTTTTCGAGGTAGTCCTCAAGGTTGTCGATCTGCGCCAGGCTGGCTTCGCCGTTTTCACCGGAGGAGCCGGCGTCGGCCAGGCGCAGGTCGCTGGCTTGAATGCGGTCGTCTTCGCACAGCGTGTAGGCGCGTTCGAGCATGTTTTCCAGTTCGCGCACGTTGCCGGGAAAACGGTAGTTTTTCAGCTTTTCCAGGGCGTCGGGGTCGAGGCTGGCAGCGGCTAAACCGGTGCCTTCGGCGAGGCGCTTGAGCATCACGTCGCACAGTTGCGCGATGTCTTCGCGCCGCTCGCGCAGGGCCGGCACGCGCAGTTCAATGACGTTGAGGCGGTAGTACAAGTCCTGGCGGAAACGGCCGGCCGCTACTTCGGCGGCGAGGTCTTTATGCGTGGCGCTGAGAATGCGCACATCCACCACCACTTCCTGCTGGCCGCCCACGGTGCGGACGGCTTTTTCCTGGATGGCGCGTAGCAATTTCACTTGCATGGCCAGCGGCAGGTCGGCCACTTCGTCGAGGAACAGGGTGCCGCCGTTGGCTGCCTGGAACAGGCCCTGTTTGTCTTCGATGGCGCCGGTGAAGCTGCCTTTCTTGTGGCCGAAGAATTCGCTCTCCATCAGCTCGGACGGAATCGCGCCGCAGTTCACCGGCACGAAGGGCAATTCGGTGCGCGGGCCTTGTTCGTGAATCAGTCGCGCGACCAGTTCCTTGCCGCTGCCCGACTCGCCACTGATGTAAACCGGGGCCTGGCTGCGCGCCAGTTTGAAGATCTGTTTGCGCAGGGCGCGCATGGGCGGTGAGTCGCCGAGCAGGCGGTTGTCGACGGTGACTTCTTCGCCGTCATTGCTGCGAATGCGCAGGGCGGTGGCGACCAGTTCACGCAGGCGCCCGAGGTCGACCGGTTTGGTCAGGAAGTCGAAGGCGCCGGCCTTGAGGGCGTTGATGGCGGTGTCGAGGCTGCCATAGGCGGTGATCATCGCGACCGGCACCTGCGGGTGGCGCTGGAGAATGTGCTGCACCAGTTCCAGACCGGTGCCGTCGGGCAGACGCATGTCGGTCAGGCACAGGTCGAACGGCTCGCGGGCCAGCCATTCGCGGGCTTCTTTAACGTTGCGCGCGCTGCGGGTGTCGAGTTTCATGCGGCCGAGGGTAATTTCCAGCAGCTCGCGGATATCGGGCTCGTCGTCGACGATCAGGGCTTTTTGCCGGGCGGTCATGGTCAGCTCAATTTGCGCGGGTGGGCGAAGGTTATGCGGAAGCAGCCACCGCCGACATCACGGGTTTTGTAATCCAGACGGGCCTGGTTGCTTTCACAGAGTTCGCGGGAAATGTACAGGCCGAGGCCCGTGCCTTTGTTTTCGGTAGTGTAGAAGGGCTCGAAAATATTCTGCATATGTTCGGCCGGCACGCCGGCGCCGTCGTCCAGCACTTCCAGAATCGGCAGGTCGCTGTCCGGGTCGCGGAACAGTTTCAGCCACACCTGGCCTTGTTTGTTTTTTATCGCGCTGTGGCGCAAGCCGTTTTCCACCAGGTTGGTCAGCACCTGGGTGAGCTGGTTGGGGTCCATGCGCGTCTGGATGGTGCTGCCGGTGGTGTCCAAGTGCAGCAGCTGGCTTTCGCTGGTGGTGGTGCGGAATTCGCTGGCGAAGCGGTGCAGCCAGTATTTCAGGTCGAGCAATTGCGGTTCGGCCTGACGGCGGCGCGAAAGCTGGAGCACGTTCTCGATGACCAGGTTCATGCGCCGCGAGTGGTCCTGAATAATCTGCGCCAGACGCAGGTCGGGTCCTTCGAGGTCTTCGGATTCCTGCAGCAATTGCGCGGCGTGGCTGATGGCGCCGAGCGGGTTGCGAATTTCGTGGGCGATGCCGGCAGTCAGGCGGCCGAGGGAAGCCAGTTTGAGTTGCTGGGCCTGCTGGGCGATCTGGGAAATGTCGTCGAGGAACACCAGCGTGTCCTGTTTCTCGCCGCGCTGCAGGGTGACGAAGCTGGGTTGCAGCACCGGGCCGTCGTTCACGGCTTGCAGGCTGGAAGGGCGCAAGGTCGGGTTGCGCTGCCAGTGTTGCAGGCGCTTGACCAGCTCGGGGCTGTGCGGGTCGAGAATTTTCCCGGCCAGTTCATCGCGGCCCAGCAGGCTGAGCGCGCCCTGGTTCGCCAGCAGCACCCGGTGCTGACCATCAAGCACCAGAATGCCGGTGCGCATGCGTTGCAAAATCAGGGCGTTGAGCGCTTCGAGGTTGGCGACGTCGGCGGCGCGTTTTTCCGCCAGGGTTTCGCTGACTTGCAAGCGCCGGGTTACGCCTTGCACAAACCACGCAGCGGCGAAGCACAGCGCGCCAAGTGCGCCGGCTTGCACATATTGGCCCGCTGCCGCCGGATTACTCAGGCTCAGGTAGAAGGTCAGATAAATCAGGCCGATGGCAGCTACGGCGGCGATCAGCAGGCCGATGCGGCCGCGCAACAGAATGTTGGCAATCGCCACCGCGACGATCAGCAAGTTGCCGATACCGCTCGGTGTTCCGCCTGCAGCGTAGAACAGGCCGGACAGCAGAATCACATCGACCATGCTGAGGCTGAACACTTGCGCCAGGTGCTGCGGACGGCGCACCACGACGGCAATGAAGGCGTTGAGGATGAGGTACAGCCAACTGCCGTATTTGAACAGCGCGTCGTTGGCCATCTGCAGCAACTGACTATCCAGTTCGCTGGATATCAGCACCACAAGCATCACGCCGATCACGACGCGATAAAGGTGGTAAATCTTGAGAATTCGCTGCCCTTGCAGGCTGCTCAGGGTAAGGGTTTCACCGGTCACTGCGGGTAGCGCCCTGCTCGAGGTGAACCTGGCTGCAGAACCACTGCGAGCCCTGGCTGACGGCGTTCATGCGCGGCGTGTGGACGCCGCAATGGGCGCAGCGCACCATCGGCGCAGCTTCTTCGATGCCTGGTTTTGCCGGAGCGGGGCGCAGGAAGCGGCGCCATAGCCAGTACGCAGCAAAGATCAAACCGACCCAAATCAACAAGCGTCCCATAATTGGCTCTTCGTTTCGTGAGGTTGGCAGTTTAGCCAAGGTGATGGCGCCCGGACAGCGGCCAAATGGCTAGCTGTGCGTTGATTCCGCCAGCAATAAGCCCGTGCAATAAAAAAGGAGGCCGAAGCCTCCTCTTCATTAAACCCTACGGTGCTCAGTCGAACACGCCAAAGGTCATGTAGCTGAACCACGAGCGGTCGCTGTTGTTGCCTTCGGCTTCGTGTTCTTCCTCGGCGTCGCTGTTTTCGTCTTCAGGCGGCAGCAAGTCTTCCGGAATTTCCTGCTCGGCATCCTGGTACTGCTTGATCACGTCCTGGCTGGCGCGGGTTTCGCCCGGTGGCAGCGGCGCATCGCTTTCGATCAGGCCCAGGGTGGCTTTGCTCAGCCAGCTGCGGTTGTCGGCTTCGTCTTCCTGCGGCACGAACTTGCCATCAACCAGGCTTGGGTGGTCGGGGTAGTTGAGCTTCAGGGTTTCCAGGCTGGTGTCCGCCAGGTCGTTCAGGGCCAGACGCTGGTACGCCTCGGTCATGATCGCCAGGCCATCGCCGACGGCTGGGGTTTCCTGGAAGTTCTCGACCACGTAACGACCGCGGTTGGCGGCGGCCACATACGCCTGGCGCGTCAGGTAGTAGTGGCCCACGTGCACTTCATAGGCCGCCAGCAGGTTGCGCAGGTAAATCATGCGCTGCTTGGCGTCGGGTGCGTAACGGCTGTTGGGGAAGCGGCTGGTCAACTGGGCGAATTCGTTGAACGAGTCGCGGGCAGCGCCGGGGTCGCGCTTGGTCATGTCCAGCGGCAGGAAGCGCGCCAGCAGGCCGACGTCCTGGTCGAACGAGGCCAGGCCTTTCAAGTAATAGGCGTAATCGACGTTCGGGTGTTGGGGATGCAGGCGGATAAAACGCTCGGCGGCGGACTTGGCAGCTTCCGGCTCAACGTTCTTGTAGTTGGCGTAAATCAGTTCCAACTGCGCCTGTTCGGCATAGCGGCCAAACGGATAGCGGGACTCCAATGCCTTCAGTTTGGTGACGGCGCTGGTGTAACTCTTGTTGTCCAGATCGGTCTGTGCCTGCTGGTACAGCTCGGACTCACTCAGGTTTTCGTCTACAACTTCATTCGAAGAACAGGCAACGTTGAGAGCGAGGATGGCGATCAGCAGCAGGTGTTTCACTTGCATGGCGGCTTGCGTCCCTGTGACGGCTGGCTGTCTTGAGCAGAGCCGTCCTGTTATGATGAGCGCCCCGGTTACCCCGGGACAAAGACGCCGTATTTAACCACAAGCGCGTAGCCGAAACCAAAGCCTACGCCGCGCCGTTACCGAGCATTCCTCCAATTAATAAGTTAGCCATCCAGATGCGCGCCGAGGTTCCGTCCGAAATGGGTGGCCAGCGCCTCGACCAAGTCGCCGCTCAACTCTTCAGTGAACACTCGCGTTCGCGCCTTACCGCCTGGATCAAAGAAGGTCTTTTGACGGTGGACGGCGAGGTGGTGCGTCCCCGGGACATCGTGCATGGCGGCAGCGTGCTGCAGCTCGATGCCGAGCAGGAAGCGCAGGGCGAATGGGTGGCCGAAGACATCGAGTTGGACATCGTCTACGAAGATGACGACATTCTGGTCATCAACAAGCCGGCAGGGCTGGTCGTGCACCCGGCGGTCGGGCACCAGAGCGGCACCTTGCTTAACGCGCTGCTGCATCATGTACCCGACATTATTAATGTGCCGCGCGCCGGCATCGTCCATCGCCTGGATAAAGACACCACGGGCTTGATGGTGGTGGCCAAAAATATTCAGGCGCAGACGCAACTGGTCGACCAGCTGCAAAAGCGCTCGGTCAGCCGCATCTATGAATGCATTGTCATTGGCGTGATTACCGCCGGTGGCAAGATTGACGCGCCGATTGGCCGCCACGGTCAGCAACGTCAGCGCATGGCCGTTATGGAAGGCGGCAAGCAAGCCATCAGCCATTACCGCGTGCTTGAGCGCTTTCGCTCGCACACCCATGCCCGGGTCAAACTCGAAACCGGTCGTACTCACCAGATTCGCGTGCACATGGCGCATATCAACTTCCCGCTGGTGGGCGACCCGGCGTACGGCGGCCGCTTCCGCATTCCGCCAGCCGCCAACCCGACCATGCTGCAAGCGCTGAAAGAATTCCCCCGCCAGGCCCTGCATGCGCGTTTTCTTGAGCTGACTCACCCGGTGACCGGCCAGCGCATGAAATGGGAATCGCCGCTTCCGGATGACTTCGTGTGGCTGCTGTCGTTGCTGCGTCAGGACCGCGAAGCTTTTGTCGGCTGAGCACGTGTCGGCTGAACAAAAGCCCCTCTGGCTAACGCCGGATTGGCCTGCGCCAGCGCAGGTCAAAGCCTGTGTCACCACCCGCGCTGGCGGTGTCAGCCAAGCCCCCTTCGATAGCTTCAACCTCGGTGACCATGTCAGTGATGATGCTAGCGCCGTGGCCGCCAACCGCCATTCCCTCCTAGCCCAACTGCACTGTCAGCCTGCCTGGCTGAAACAAGTGCATGGCGTTGCCGTCGCCGCTGCCGACCCCACAGTTGTTGCCGAAGCCGATGCCAGTTGGACTGCCACGCCCGGCATCGCCTGCACCATCATGACCGCCGATTGCCTGCCCGCGCTGTTCTGCGACCGCGCCGGCACTCGCGTGGCGGCAGCACACGCGGGCTGGCGCGGGCTGGTCAACGGCGTGCTGGAAGCCACGCTGGATTCACTCGCCTTACCGCCAAGCGACGTACTCGTCTGGCTCGGCCCCGCCATCGGCCCGCAAGCCTTCGAAGTCGGTCCTGAAGTGCGCGATGCGTTCATGGCCGTGCAAGCTGAGGCCGAACAGGCATTCGTTCCGAGCGCCAATGCCGGCAAATACCTGGCCGACATCTACCAGCTCGCCCGCCTGCGCCTGGCGGCTCGCGGCGTGACGGCTGTTTACGGTGGCGGCTTGTGCACCGTCAGCGATCCACGCTTTTTCTCCTACCGCCGCGCCGCGCGCACCGGCCGTTTCGCCTCATTGGTATGGCTCGCACCCTGAGCTGAACCCGGCGCCACGCCGTCCTTGCAACTACAGTCAATTCATATGCCGGTCGGCCGCCTTGTCGGTCCGTTCGTTCGCGTTCGCCGTCAGCGCACCTTGAATCCCGAACAATCGGCCTCACTTACTTGAGCATCTCGGCAGACATTTTTTATCAGGTGCGTTCATTGCGCCGGCTGCCCTCTAAAGGAAGGTAAACCTATGCGTATCGATCGTTTAACCAGCAAATTGCAATTGGCGTTATCCGACGCCCAGTCTCTGGCCGTGGGCATGGACCACGCCGCCATCGAGCCCTTGCACCTGATGCAGGCCCTGCTTGAGCAGCAAGGCGGCTCGATCAAATCGCTGCTGATGCAGACCGGTTTCGACGTCAACAGCCTGCGTCAGGCGCTGACCAAAGAGCTCGACCAACTGGGCAAAATCCAGAACCCTACTGGCGACGTCAACCTGTCGCAAGACCTGGCGCGCCTGCTTAATCAGGCCGATCGCCTGTCGCAGCAGAAGGGCGACCAGTTCATTTCCAGCGAACTGGTGCTGCTTGCTGCGCTGGATGAAAACACCAAGCTGGGCAAGTTGTTGCTCGGCCAGGGCGTCAGCAAAAAAGCCCTCGAAAACGCCGTGAACAACCTGCGCGGTGGCGACGCGGTCAATGACCCCAACGTGGAAGAGTCCCGTCAGGCGTTGGATAAATACACCGTCGACCTCACCAAGCGCGCCGAAGAAGGCAAGCTCGACCCGGTGATCGGCCGTGACGACGAAATTCGCCGCACCATTCAGGTGTTGCAGCGCCGTACCAAAAACAACCCCGTGCTGATCGGTGAGCCTGGCGTCGGTAAAACCGCCATCGCCGAAGGCCTGGCGCAGCGCATCGTTAACGGCGAAGTGCCCGACGGCCTGAAAGACAAGCGCCTGCTGTCCCTGGATATGGGCGCGTTGATTGCCGGCGCCAAATTCCGTGGCGAATTCGAAGAGCGCCTGAAAGCGGTACTCAACGAACTGTCCAAACAGGAAGGCCGCGTCATCCTGTTTATTGACGAACTGCACACCATGGTCGGCGCCGGCAAAGCCGAAGGCGCCATGGATGCCGGCAACATGCTCAAGCCGTCGCTGGCCCGTGGCGAACTGCATTGCGTGGGTGCCACCACCTTGAACGAGTACCGTCAGTTCATTGAGAAGGACGCGGCGCTGGAGCGTCGCTTCCAGAAAGTGCTGGTCGATGAGCCGACCGAGGAAGACACCATCGCCATCCTGCGTGGGCTGAAAGAGCGTTATGAGGTTCACCACAAGGTGGCGATCACCGACGGCGCCATCATTGCTGCGGTAAAACTCAGCCATCGCTACATCACGGATCGTCAGTTGCCCGACAAAGCCATTGACCTGATGGACGAGGCCGCCAGTCGCATCCGTATGGAAATCGACTCCAAACCGGAAGTGCTCGACCGCCTGGAGCGTCGTCTGATTCAGCTCAAAGTTGAGCGCGAAGCGTTGAAGAAAGAGAGCGACGACGCTGCCCTTAAACGCCTCGACAAGTTGCAGGAAGACATTGCCAAGTACGAGCGCGAATACGCCGATCTGGAAGAAATCTGGAAGTCGGAAAAAGCCGAAGTGCAGGGCTCGGCGCAGATCCAGCAAAAGATCGAACAAGCCCGGCAAGAGCTGGAAACCGCGCGCCGTCGCAGCGATCTGGAACAGATGGCCAAGCTGCAGTACAGCATCATTCCCGATCTGGAACGCAGCCTGCAGATGGTCGACCAGCACGGCAAAACGGAAAACCAGTTGCTGCGCAGCCGCGTGACCGACGAGGAAATCGCCGAAGTGGTCTCGAAATGGACCGGCATTCCCGTGGCGAAAATGCTCGAAGGCGAGCGCGACAAACTGCTGAAAATGGAAAGCCTGCTGCACCAACGCGTGATCGGCCAGAACGAAGCCGTGACGGCGGTGGCCAGCGCGGTGCGCCGTTCCCGTGCCGGTTTGTCCGACCCGGATCGGCCGAGCGGTTCGTTTCTGTTCCTCGGCCCGACCGGTGTGGGTAAAACCGAGCTGTGCAAAGCGTTGGCCGAATTTCTGTTCGACACCGAAGAGGCGCTGGTGCGCATCGACATGTCGGAGTTTATGGAGAAGCACTCGGTTGCCCGCCTGATCGGCGCGCCGCCAGGCTATGTAGGTTATGAAGAGGGCGGTTACCTCACCGAAGCCGTGCGGCGCAAACCGTACTCGGTGGTGTTGCTCGATGAAGTCGAGAAGGCGCACCCGGATGTCTTCAACGTGCTGCTGCAAGTACTGGAAGACGGGCGCCTGACTGACAGCCATGGTCGCACCGTGGACTTCCGCAACACCGTGATCGTGATGACCTCGAACCTCGGTTCGGCGCAGATTCAGGAACTGGTCGGCGATCAGGAAGCCCAGCGCGCGGCGGTAATGGACGCGGTGAGCAACCACTTCCGGCCGGAGTTCATCAACCGTATCGACGAAGTGGTGATCTTCGAGCCTCTGGCCCGTGACCAGATCGCCGGCATCGCCCAGATTCAGCTGGGTCGCCTGCGCAAACGTCTGGCTGAACGCGAGCTGAACCTGGACTTGAGCGATGAGGCGTTGGACAAGCTGATCGCCGTGGGTTACGACCCGGTCTACGGTGCACGTCCGCTGAAACGAGCCGTCCAACGCTGGATCGAAAACCCGCTGGCGCAACTGATCCTGAGCGGCAAGTTCGCACCGGGGTCGACCGTGACCGGTGTGGTCGATGGCGACGAGATTACGTTTGCCTGATCGTCATTGCTGGGCTTCACCCCTGCGATAAGTTGGGGTGTGTCCCAGCCTACGTCCAGTCCACCGTCATTCCCGCGCAGGCGGGAATCCAGGCTTGCATGACGAGCGCATTTACCAGCGCCAGCCTGGATTCCGAGTCGTAGGCTCGCCGCTTTCGCGGGAATGGCGCGGTTTTGAAACCGTTACAGTTACCTTGATCGCCTACTCATCCCCGCTGCCGAACCACTTCCTGCGGATCGGCATGCACCAACACCTCAGCCCGTGGATAAGCCGCAATAATCGCTTTCTCCACCTGCTCGCACAGGTCATGGGCCACCGTCAGGCTCAGCTCTCCCGGCAACTCCAAATGCAACTGCACAAACCAGTGCGTGCCCGAGATGCGTGTGCGCAAGTCATGGGCGCCCAGCACGCCCGGCACTTGGCAGGCCAGCTCAAGCATGTTGGCGCTGACGTCGGTCGGCAGCTCTTCATCCATCAATACCGCCACCGACTCGCGGGCAATCTGCACTGCGCTCCAGAGTATGTAGGCCGCAATGCCCAAGCCGAACAGCGCGTCCAACTGTTGCCAGCCAAACCAGGCCAACACCAATGCCAAAAGAATGCTGCTGTTAAGCAGCAAGTCGGAGCGGTAGTGCAGGGAGTCGGCGCGAATGGCCGTGGAGCCGGTAATGCGGATGACGCGGTATTGGAACGCCAACAGCGCAACCGTCAGCGCCAGTGACAACACCATCACCGCAATGCCGAGCTCGGGTGAGCCCAGTGGTTCCGGGTGACGCAAATGTTCGATGGCCTGAACTGCCACCAGCACCGCACTCACGGCAATAAACAAGGCCTGGGCAATCGCCGACAGGGCTTCGGCTTTGCCGTGGCCGTAGCGGTGGTCGTCGTCGGCCGGGCGCAGCGAGTAGTGCACCGCCAGCAGGTTGAGCAGCGAGGCGGCGCCGTCGAGCAGCGAGTCGGTGAGCCCGGCCAACAGACTGACCGAACCACTGAGCCACCAGGCCACGCCCTTGGCGACGATCAACGTGATCGCCACCGCCAGCGAGGCGAACGTGGCCTGGCGCAGCAGCCGCTCGTGCGCCGCGGTCAGCTTCATGCGGCGGGACGCAGACCAAAGGCGGCGAGTTGTTGCAGGCTGCCGGTGTGCTGAATCAGGCGCGGATCATCCAGCGGCAGGGTGCGGCCGGTTTCCTGCTGAATCAGGGCTTTGAGGCGAACCGGGTCGACCTTGCCGTCGGCGCCGATGGTGTCTTGCAGTTTCTGCGGATCGATTTGCGCGCTCTGGCCTTCGGGGAAATAGATGGCGCCGGTGGCGAAGTCGATGCCGAAGGCGATCAGGCCGGGAATCACGTAGAACAGCAGGCCGATGGCGTCGAGGCCGGCGACCACCGGGTCGATTTTGCCTTCAATCTGGCCACGACGATCCGGGAAGAAAATGCTGCCGCACGCGCTCAATTGAGTGAGCAGGGCAACGATCAATGCACCACCGATAACACGAGACTTTACGGGCATCGCAAACACTCCTTTGAGATAAACATTGTGCGCGGCGTTGGGACCGTTTCACGGCCGACCCTCGCTCGCCGAATCTGGAAAGTGGGCAACTATACAAGCCATGCACGCTCGCCGCAGCAAGCGTTGCAAGGCTAAGACCACGGGTAGCGACTGGCCGTTCGCCGGTATACTCGCCGCCCCACTGTGAACGCCGCCAATGACCTTTCCATGTCCATGACTCCGCTGCCCATCGACGCCGTTTTACCTGCCCTGCGCGCGGCCCTGGCCGAGCGCCACGAAGCCGTGCTGGAAGCGCCGCCCGGTGCCGGTAAAACCACGCGCGTGCCCTTGGCGCTGCTCAACGAAAGCTGGCTGGCCGGGCAGTCGATCATCATGCTCGAGCCGCGCCGTCTGGCGGCACGCGCAGCGGCGGAGCGACTGGCCAGTGAGTTGGGCGAGACGGTGGGCGGCACTGTCGGTTACCGCATTCGCCTGGAAAGCAAAGTCAGCGCAGCCACCCGCATTGAGGTGGTGACCGAGGGCATTCTTGCCCGTCGCCTGCAAGACGATCCGGCGCTGGAAGGCGTGGGGCTGGTCATTTTCGACGAATACCACGAGCGCAGCCTCGATGCCGATCTGGCCCTGGCCCTCACCCTTAACGGCCGGGCGCTCCTGCGCGATGAGCCGCCACTGAAAGTGTTGCTGATGTCGGCGACGCTGGAAGGCGAGCGCTTGTCTGCGCTGCTGGACAACGCGCCGGTGGTGCGCAGCGAAGGGCGTATGTTCCCGGTGGAAACCCACTGGGGCCGCCCGTTCCAGCCAGCGGGCCCGTATGCCAAAGAAGGCATTGAACCGCGTGCCGTGCAAACCGTATTGCAGGCGCTGACGGACGAACCCGGCAGCATTCTGGTGTTCTTGCCGGGGCAGGGTGAGATCCGTCGCGTTAACGATCAACTCGCCGAAGCGCTGCAAGGGCGTAGCGACATCCTGCTCTGCCCGCTGCATGGCGAGCTGGACCTGCGCGCGCAACGCGCGGCCATCGAGCCGGCGCCCGAGGGCAAACGCAAAGTGGTGCTCGCCACCAACATTGCCGAAACCAGCCTGACTATTGATGGCGTGCGCGTGGTGGTGGACGCCGGTTTTTCCCGCGTGCCGCGTTTCGACCCAGGCAGCGGCATGACTCGCCTCGACACCCAGCGCATCTCCCGCGCCAGCGCCACCCAGCGCGCCGGTCGGGCCGGGCGGTTGCAGCCGGGCGTGTGTTATCGCCTGTGGTCGCAGGCTCAGCATGAACAGATGGCCGCCTATGGCAGCGCTGAAATTCTGCAAGCCGACCTCGCCGGCCTCGCCTTGCAACTGGCGCGCTGGGGCGTGACGCCGCAGGAGCTGGCCTGGCTCGACGCGCCGCCCAGCGCTTCGTATGCCCAGGCGCAGGACCTGCTCATGCGGCTCGGTGCCTTGCAGGAAAACGGTCAGCTCACCCCCCACGGTCAGGCCATGGCCGAGCTGCCGGCCCATCCGCGCATCGCCCATTTGCTGCTGCGCGGGCAGGCGCTGGGGCTTGGCGACCTGGCCTGCGACATCGCCGCCTTGCTTGGCGAGCGCGATATTCAACGGGGTGGCGGCGCTGATCTGCACAGCCGTCTGGCCCTGCTCGGTGGCGACGAACGCGGCCAGCGAGGCGGGCAGGGCGGCGTGCAGCGAGCACGGCAACTGGCTAAGCAGTTTCGTTCGTACCTACGCGGCAAGCCGACAGAACCGGTCAGCGATCCCGAACACTCGCGCTGGCTCGGCGCCTTGCTGGCGTTCGCTTATCCCGACCGTGTCGCCCAGCAGCGCCGCGCGGGTGGCGGCGAATACCGTTTGGCAAACGGTCGCGCGGCACAGTTCGGTGAGCCAGATGCATTGATGAAACAGCCGTGGCTGGTGATTGCCGAACTGGGCAGCCGTCAGGGCCAGCGCGAAGAACGCATCTACCTCGCCGCCGAACTTGATCCGGCGCTGTTCGACAGCGTCTTGCGCGAGCAGGTTACGGTGCGCGAAGAACTCGAGTGGGACGAGCGCCAGGGCGCGCTGAAAGCTGAACGGCAATGGCGCGTCGGCGAGCTGGTGCTCAACCGTGAGCCGCTGGCTAATCTCGACGAAGCCACCCGCAGCCGCGCCTTGCTCGGTCTGGTGCGGCGTAAAGGTCTGGAGCTGTTGCCGTGGACGCCCGAGCTGCGCCAATGGCAAGCGCGCATCGCCTTGTTGCGCCGCCTCGACCTGGCGCAAAACGCCAGCAGCGAATGGCCCGACGTCAGCGATGCCGCCTTGTTGGCGAGCCTGGAAACCTGGCTGCAACCTTATCTCGGTAAGGTCACGCGCTTGAGCCACTTCGCCGCGCTGGAACTGCACAACATGCTGCAAACCCTGCTGCCCTGGCCGCTGCCGCAGCGTCTGGAAGAGCTCGCGCCGAAAGCCATCCAGGTGCCGTCCGGCTCGCGTATCGGCATCGACTACAACGACGAGCCGCCCGTACTGGCCGTACGCATGCAGGAACTCTTCGGCCTGGCCGACACGCCGCGCATTGCCGGCGGCCGCCAGGTGGTGAAACTGCATCTACTTTCACCCGGGCGCAAACCCGTGCAGGTGACGCAAGACCTGGCCAACTTCTGGCGCAGCACCTACGCCGAGGTGAAAAAAGAATTGAAGGGCCGTTATCCCAAACATTACTGGCCCGACGACCCCCTTATTGCCGAGCCCACAGCCCGCGCCAAACCTCGCCGCTGAGCGGCACTCATGCAATGCCCAGGGCAGCCGATAGCTGCCCTTCAACCGTTTCGCCGAACACCCTGGAGAATGATGGTATGGCGCTCAGTCTGAAGTTTCGCCACAAGATTTTGTTGGCGGCAGGTTTAACCGTGGTGTTTGCCTTCACCGTGTTTGTGTTGTTCAACGACTACCGACAACGGCAGACGCTGCGCGTCGATGCCGAGCGCTCCATGGGCGAATTGGGCGCGTTGACCACCTCCAATATTCAGACCTGGCTGCGCGGCAACATGGCGCTGGTCGATTCCATGGCCCAACAAATCAGCGCACAAGGCGCAGCGCCAGACACGCTCAAGCAAATCGTCGGCCTGCCTGTGTATGGCGCGGCGTTTCAGCTCAGTTACTTCGGCGGCGCCGACGGCCTGATGTTCTCGGTGCCGGCCGGCTCACGCGCCGCAGACTACGACCCCCGCGCGCGTGGCTGGTACAAAGCTGCCATGGCCGCCGGGCAAACCGTGGTTACCGAACCCTATATCGCCGCCTCGTCGGGCAAGCTGGTGATTACCGTTGCCACGCCCGTTAAACAAGGCGGGCAAGTGATCGGTGTGGCCGGCGCCGACATTGATCTGGGCAGCGTCAGCGCCACCATCAATTCTCTGGACTTCGACGGCCATGGCCATGCCTTTATCGTCAGCAGCGAAGGCAAAATTCTTATTCACCCGAACAAAGACCTGATTCTCAAAACCCTCGGCGAAGCCTTTCCGGGCAGCGGTCTGGTGGCCAGGAGCGGCCTCAGCGACGTGACGGTAAACGGCGAGGACATGCTGGTGCAGTTCACCCCGATGCAAGGCATCGCCTCGGCGAACTGGCAGTTGGGCCTGGCGCTGGAGCAGTCCTTTGCCTTCTCGATGCTCAAGGAATTTCGCGTCACCGCGACCTTGGCAACGGTGATTGCGGTAATCGCCATCATCTCGCTGCTGAGCATCCTGATCCGCGTGCTGATGCAGCCGCTGTTCGTCATGGGCAAGGCCATGCAAGACATCGCCGAAGGCGAGGGCGATCTGACCCGGCGTCTGGTGGTGTTGCGCCAGGACGAGTTCGGCCAGATGGGCACCTCGTTCAACCGCTTTGTTGAGCGTATTCATCAGTCGATCAGAGAAGTGTCGTCAGCGACTCAGCACGTAAACGACGTGGTGTCTCGTGTGCTGGCCGCCTCCAATGCTTCGTTGCAGAACTCTGACCAGCAGGCGACGCGCACCACCAGCGTGGCCGCCGCCATCAACGAACTGGGCGCGGCAGCTCACGAGATTGCACGCAACGCGGCCGTTGCCTCTGAAAGCTCGGCCGATGCCAGCGCCTTGTCGGCCGAAGGGCAGCAGGTGCTGGGTCAGTCAATCAGCTCCATGCGTGAGCTGTCGCAAAAAATCAGCGACTCGTGCGGCACCATCGAAACGCTCAACGCGAAAACCGCCAACATCGGCCAGATTCTCGAAGTGATCACCGGTATTTCCCAGCAGACCAACCTGCTGGCGTTGAACGCGGCCATCGAGGCCGCGCGCGCCGGTGAAGCGGGGCGCGGTTTTGCCGTGGTGGCCGATGAAGTGCGCAACCTGGCGCACCGCACTCAGGAGTCGGCGCAGCAGGTGCAGCAGATGATCGACGAACTGCAAGCCGGCGCCCGCAGTGCGGTGAGCACCATGGAAGAAAGCCAGATACAGAGCGACAAGACGGTTCAGGTTGCCAACCTGGCCGGCGAGCGCCTGGGCAGCGTCACCAGCCGTATCGATGAAATCGATGGCATGAACCAGTCGGTCGCCACCGCCACGGAAGAACAAACCGCCGTGGTCGAAACCATCAACATGGACATTACCGAAATCAACACCCTGAACCAGGACGGCGTCGAAAACCTGCGCACCACCTTGCAGGCGTGCAAAGAGCTGGAACAGCAGACCGCGCAGCTGAGCCAGCTGGTGCGTAGTTTCAGGATTTAAACAAAGCGAGCGCGGCTGCAACCGCGATGCTTTCGGTTGCAGCGGTTGTAGGAAATCGCGGCTAATCGGAATGCCGCCCAGCCGCTCCCACAGAAACATCTAGTACCTGTGGTAGCGGCTTCAGCCGCGATGCTTTTGCATTTACGGCTGCGCCTTCTCCGGCAACAAAAACCGCGCTATCAGCGGCAGGTGATCCGAGATACGCAAGGTATCCACCTGCCGCACATTCGCGCCCACGCGGGCGAGGCTGGGGCTGTGGAAAAGGTAGTCGAGCGTGCGGTCGGGGCCGACGGCTTGCGGGTCGTTGGGGAAGTGGGTGTACCACGCGGACTGGGCCGGTCCGGCTGCCTCTTCGAGACTTGGAATCATCGGGTACTTGCCCGCCAGCACCTGCAACTCACTCTCTGGCGCATACCAACTGCGCTGACGCTCGGACAACCGTTCGTACTGCACCGGCGGCAACAGGTTGAAGTCGCCCCCGATCAGCCACGGCGTGTTGGCGACGTTCAAGGCATGCAGATGCTCGTCAATCATCGCCACTTGCCGTTGCATGGTGTCGTCGCCCTGAGCGAAGGCATCGAGGTGGGTGTTGATCACGGCCACCTGGCCGCCGTCGCGGATCGGCAGGTAGCTGACCAGCATGGCGCGCTTGAGGTTGAACTGGCGGGTGAGCAGATCTGCCGGTGGCGTGGGCAATTGCAAACGCTCGGCCTGACTGATGCGGTAGCGGCTCAGGGTGCCGAGTTTCATGCCAACGCTGCCGCGAATTTTCGGGTGGGGCACGAACGAGGCTTTCCAGTAAAACGCCTGGCTGCTGCACGGATAAAGGTCGGCCAGTCGCTCATGCAACAGCGCCATCTGGTCTTGGTAATCGGTGGCCTTGGTGTTCTCGTGCAGCTCTTGCAGCAGCACCACGTCGGCCTGTTCATCGCGCAGAATGCGCACCACTTCGTCCAGGCTGTAGGCCAGGTCGGCGGCGGTGGGGCGGGTGTCGGGGCCGCTGCCATCGGCCAGGTCGTACCAGAACACGTAGCGTTTGCCCGCCAGGTACTGCACGTTCCAGGTCATCACCTTGAGCGCCTGCCCGGGCTGCAAGGTGGCGGTGCTTGCATCGCAACTGAGCACTGCCGGCTCGCGGTCGGCCGGGTGCCAGGTAATGCTGTACACCAGCACACTCAGGGCAACGGCTACAAACACGATGATCAGCAGGAGTTTTCGTAACGTAAACGGGCGTAGCACGGGCATGGGCAGTGGCCAATCGGCGAGAAATATGCGAACCGGAGCATAACCGAGCACAGCGTTTAGCCCAAATGGCGTGGGCCGCTGGCGAATGTCATAGGCAGCACTGTAGATTACGCGGCGGTTGTACGATCTCTCGGCAATCCCCGCCCGGCGATGGGCGCGGGCCTCTTATTAAGGATGATAAATGCGCTGGGCCTTGCTGCTGCTCACTGTGCTGTGCCAGCTCGTGATTGCTGCCGAGCGTGCGCCGTTGCGGGTAATGACCGACCTCTGGCCGCCGTTTCGCATGCTCGATTCCCAGGGCAATCTGGCTGGCCTGGACATCGACGTGCTAAACGAAATCGGCCGTCGCAGCGGACTGCGCTTCGACATTCAGCGAGCGCCCTGGGCGCGAGGCCTCGCCGATCTTGAACTCGGTCGCGCCGACCTGATGATTGGCCTGGCGAAGACCGCCGACCGCGAACGCTACGTTCAATACTTGCCCACCCCCTATTACGCCTGCGCACCGCGCTTCTACACCGTCAGCGCGGCGGCCGGGCAGGTGCAGCGCTATGCCGATCTGCAAGGCAAAGTGATTGGCTTCGTGCATGAGTCGGTTTACTTCGAGCCGTTCGACTCCGACACCGCCTTGGTCAAACACGGTGTCAACAACGAGCAGCAACTACTGCAGATGCTGTTGCGCGGACGTCTCGCCGCGTTTATCGGCACCGACTGCCAGGTGGACTACGAACTGCTGCAACCCCAATACGCCTCCACGATCGCCAAGGCGCGTTACCAGCCGCTTGCGCGTACCGAGCTGTATGTAGGTTTTTCACGGGTTCTGGAGCAGTCGGCCGAGCAGGCGTTGATGAGCGCGGCCTTGAAAAAAATGCTGGCGGAGGGCTGGATCAAGCGCCAGGCCCAGCGTTACCAGGCCCAGCGCTGAATTCATCAACTGGACGTGGGCTCGACATAGATTTCGAACAGCGAGGTCGCTTCCCAATAGGTGGCTTCGATCTTGTGGCCATCCAGATCGCGAACAAAGCAGCCGTAATACTGCTCGCCATAGTGCGGGCGCGGTCCGGGCGGACCGTCGCCACTGGCGCCGGCGTTGAGCGCAGCGGCGTAGAAGGCGTCCACTGAGGCTTTGTCCTGAGCGACAAAGCCGATATGCGTGCCGTTACCGACACTGGCCGGATTGCCGTCAAACGGCGCTTGCAGCCAGAACTCCGGATACATTCGGCCGTACGCGACGGCGCCTGGGTGCTCCAGCAACCGCTGGCAACCCAGGGTCGCCATCACGCGGTCGTAAAACACCACAGCGCGCTCGAAGTGATTGGTGCCGATAGACACATGGGACAGGATGCTGGGATTGACGTCGGCCATAGCAGGTGGGCTCCGGACAAAGCGTCCTTCAAGCCTAGCCTGAAATCAGCCGCGTGCCGCTTCGCTGCTGATCAGCATAAACAGACGGAACATCACCACGCTGGCGAACAGTTGCAGAAAGCCGTTGGCGCAATCCAGGGCGAACAGCATCAGCTCGTTGTCCTTGCCGGCGAGGTTGAAGCTGAGCATGTCCAGGCCCCAGAGCGGCACCATCACGCAGAGCACGCACAAGAGAATACGGGCGAAATGGCCGCTGGTCTGACTGAAACTGTCACGCATGGCCGCTAGCGGGCTGAGGCCGCGCAGTACCAGCAGGTATTCGGAGAAGGCCAGCTTCACCAATACGAACAGGCCTGGAATCACCATCAGGCTGATGCCCACCATAATCAGCAACGTACTCAACGCCGCCAGCACCGCGAAGCGCGGCCACAGGCTGAGGGCCAGCGCCCAGATATTGCTGAGCGCCGGCTGTTCGCCGTTGCTGCGTGCGGCGAGGAAAATAATCAGCGAGCCGGTGTACAGCGGATAGAAAAACAGGCCGATCACCACGCTGTAGGCGGGAGAGGTGTCTGGCGTGCTGACACTGGCCAGGGCGAACTGCGCCAGGCTTTCCAACATGATCAGCGGCAGGCAGAGCAGGGCGATGCTCAGCAGGTTACGGCTGAAAAAAAACCAGGCATCGCGGATAACGGGCAAAGGATTCATCGCAAACGGTCACGGCAGCAGAAGCAAGGTCGCCACTGTAGCCGAAGGCAGGCGGTGGTCCAACGGGCCAATTGTGGCGACCGGTTGGCAGATTGCTTCGGCTATTTCTTGCTCAGTGATGGCATACTGCCCCCACTTTGGCCGCCCAGGAGTCAGGCTGGTGAAAAGAATCGCCGTGTTCGCCGATGTGCAGAACCTTTATTACACCGTACGTCAGGCCCATGGCTGCCACTTCAATTACTCGGCGCTGTGGGCAGACATTGCCCAGCACGGCGAAATTGTCGAGGCGTACGCCTACGCCATCGACCGAGGCGACCCCAAGCAGCAGCAGTTCCAGCAAATTCTGCGCAACCTCGGTTTTACCGTGCGGCTCAAGCCCTACATTCAGCGCAGCGACGGCTCGGCCAAAGGCGACTGGGACGTGGGCATCACCATCGACATCATGGACGCCGCCCAGCGCGTCGACTGCGTGGTGCTGGCCTCGGGTGATGGCGACTTCGACATGCTGCTCGACAAGGTGCGCAGCTACGGCACCGAAGCCGTGGCTTACGGCGTGCCTGGGCTAACGGCGCAATCACTGGTGCGCGCGGCCACACGCTATGTACCCATCGAAGGTTCTCTGCTGCTGCGGTAACTAACCGGCCGGCAGCGCGGCCTTGAGCGGCGTTGGAAAAGCGAAAACGCTGTTACCCTATGCGGCCGTTGAAACCGCCGAGACCGACCGTGGAACCCATCGCTGTAATCGACTTTGAAACCACTGGCATTTCCCCTGGCCAGAACTGCCGCGCAACCGAGATTGCGGCGGTGATTGTCGAGGACGGGCGCATTGTCGGGCGCTATCAAAGCCTGATGAAAACCGGCGTCTGGGTGCCGCCCTTCATCGAGAACCTCACCGGCATCAGCAACGCCATGTTGCGCGCCGCGCCGCCGGCCGATGAGGTGATGGAGGCGGTGGCCGAGTTCGTCGGCGATATTCCCCTGGTGGCGCACAACGCCTCGTTCGACCAGAAATTCTGGGACGCCGAATTGGCGCTCATTCGCCGTCAGCGTCGGCAAACCTTTGCCTGTTCGATGCTGCTGGCGCGTCGGCTGTTGCCGCAGGCGCCCAACCATAAGCTCGGCACGCTCAACAGCTGGGCGCGCCTGCCCGTCACTGGCAAGGCTCACCGGGCCATGGCCGATGCCGAAATGGCGGCCAACCTCACGCTGTTCATGACCGGCCAGTTGCGCGATGAGCATGGCATTCAAGCCATCTCTCACAATCTGCTGTGCCGCCTGCAGAAAGTGCCGGCCGCAAAAATTGGCGAAGCGCTGAAACTGGCGCGTAACGCCTGAAGAAGCGGACAGGGTAAACTGCGCGCTTTCCTGGCAACGCCCCCTGGTTACCCTTATGACTTTCGCCGCCCTTGGTCTGATCGAACCCCTGCTGCGCGCGCTCGAAGCGCTCGACTACAAAACCCCGTCGCCGATTCAGGCCCAGGCCATTCCGGCCGTGCTGGCCGGCCGCGACCTGATGGCCGCCGCCCAGACCGGTACCGGAAAAACCGCCGGTTTCGCCTTGCCGCTCTTGCAGCGTTTGACCCTCGAAGGCCCGACGGTAGCCAACAACTCGGTGCGTGCGCTGGTGCTGTGCCCGACCCGCGAGCTGGCTGAGCAGGTGCACGAAAGCATTCGCGTGTATGGCCAGAATCTGCCGCTGACCACCTATGCGGTTTACGGCGGCGTAAGCATCAACCCGCAGATGATGAAGCTGCGCAAAGGCGTCGACATTCTCGTCGCCACGCCGGGACGGCTGCTCGACCTGTTCCGCCAGAACGCCGTCAAGTTCGGCCAGTTGCAAACCCTGATCCTCGACGAAGCCGACCGCATGCTCGATCTGGGCTTTTCCGAAGAACTGCGCGACATCTACGCCGCACTGCCGAAAAAGCGTCAGACGCTGCTGTTCTCCGCCACCTTCTCCGAAGCCATCCGCGCGCTGGCCAGCAACACCCTGAGCGACCCGCTGAGTATTGAAGTGAGCCCGCGCAACGTGGCGGCCAGCAGCGTGAAGCAGTGGATCATTCCGGCGGACAAAAAGCGCAAGCCGGAACTGTTTACCCACCTGCTGAAAAAGCACCGCTGGGGCCAGGTGCTGGTGTTTGCCAAAACCCGCAATGGCGTCGATCAGCTCTGCGAAATGCTTCAGCAGCAAGGTGTAAATGCCGACGGCATTCACGGCGATAAACCGCAAGCCACCCGCCAGCGCGCCCTGGACCGGTTCAAAAGCCGTGAGATTCAAATACTGGTGGCCACCGACGTGGCGGCGCGCGGCCTGGACATCGACGACCTGCCGCTGGTGGTCAACTTCGATTTGCCCATCGTCGCCGAAGACTACGTGCACCGCATCGGCCGTACCGGCCGCGCGGGCAACAGCGGTCAGGCAATTTCGCTGGTGTGTGCCGATGAAGTGCAGCTGCTGTCAGCCATTGAAGTGCTCACCCGTCAGACCCTGCAACGCAGCGAAGAGCAAGACTTCGAGCCCGAGCACCGGGTACCGGTAACCGACCCTACCGGGCAGGTACTGAAAAAGCCGAAGAAACCGAAAAAACCGAAAACCGGCGGCGGTGGCGGCAAGAAAACCCTGGGCAAGTGGACCGAAAGCGCCGAGCCGCTGGAAGCTCCGGTGAAAGCCATACGCAAAGTGCCAAGCTTTAACACCGGGCCGCGCAAAAAGAAGTAACGCGGCTTTTTCGTAGGAGCCAGCTTGCTGGCGAACCCTGGAAA
This sequence comes from Pseudomonas viridiflava, assembly GCF_900573885.1. GTDB lineage: Bacteria > Pseudomonadota > Gammaproteobacteria > Pseudomonadales > Pseudomonadaceae > Aquipseudomonas. Next base: position 27,285 of record NZ_UPSE01000166.1, on the reverse strand, counting down.
AACGCCGATGGCCGAGGTTTCCAGGGTTCGCGACCAAGGTCGCTCCTACATATAAATTGGCGGGGGCTCAGGACACGCTCTTATGCACCGCCGCCTCTGTAGCGTCGTAGATCACCACGCAAATGTGCTCCACCTGCCCGCCGCTTGAGGCCAGCGGCAGCAGGGTGACATTCTGGTACATGAAGTCGGCGCGGCCGGTGATCGGTTGGTAGTTTTTGAAGTGCACCAGATACGGCCGTTGTTCCCACAGGCTGAATGCCCGCGTGCCGAGGGTGACCACGGTGTCGACCTTGCGCCGAAACCAGTCTTCGTCAATTTCCTCGAACAGGTCGAATAACGACTTGCCGTGCACCTCGTCCGGCCCCAGCCCGGAGTGGTTTTCCATAAAGCTGTTGAACACTTCCACGCGGTATTGGCGGTCGAGCACGATCACGCCTACATCGATGCATTGCACGATATCCAGCAGCCAGTGAACTTCTTTGATGTCGATCTGCGCAGGCATGGGCCGGGTCTCAGTTCATCAGGTAATTGATTTTGTACGTCAGGCGCTGAATCGAGTCTTCGGTAAACAGCAACAGCAGGTCGAAATGCACGTTGTGGCCCTCCAGGCTGTAGCTGATCTCCACCGCCAGGGTTTTGCGCCAGCGCTGTTTGTTTACCGTGATCAGACTTTCAATCGAACTGTGCAGGCCGAGCAGTTGCGGGTGGCCTTGGGAAAAGCGCACATCGATCTGCTCGGAAATACCGCTCAGGCAGGCGCCGATCAAAATGCTCGCCAGGTCCAGCAGCATTTCCGACACATCGCGTTCGTCCTTGGGCTGCCATTTGAACAGGCGGCCAATATCGGCAATTTCCGAATCGTGAAACAGCAGCAGCGCCTCGCCAGCAATGCCGTCGCCGATAAAACCCTGGCACAACGCGCTGTAGCGTTCGCCGCGCTGGGCATCGGCCAGGGTCATGTGCAATTCGCTGACTTCGAAGATGTTGACGGTCGGCACCGGCAGCTCGACAAACACCCCCAGCACCTTGGCCAGCAACGCGGCGGCGCGGCCCATGGCCACGTTAGTGATCTCGCGCAGGGCGTCGCGGAAATTCACTTTCAGCTCAAAGGCCGGGCGTAGCGGTACTTCCGCAGGCGGCGCAGGCTGGCCGAGCAGGTTCAGGCGTTCAAGGGTTTCGCGCAGCTTTTCCGGTTCGGCCGGCTTCTTGACGAACGCCAGGGCGCCCAGGTCCAGCACGCGGCGCATGGCTTCTTCCTGCACGTCGCCGGAAACCACCACCACTTTTGCCGCCAAGCCTTCAGCGCGCAGGGCAGCGAGTACCTCGTAGCCGTCCATCACCGGCATGGTGAGGTCGAGCAGCACCACCTGGCCGAGGCCCTGGCGGATCGCCTGCATGGCTTCCTGGCCATGGGCGGCTTGGGTGATGGACACCGGCCAATCCGCGGGGAGTGAGCGGATCAACTGCTTGCGGGCCATCATGGAGTCGTCGCAGACCAACAGAGGAATCACTATTGCGTTACCACCTGACCGAGAGGTTGAGCAGCCCGCCGCCGCAGACCGAATGAGAAAGAGCATAGTCGCCCGCGCTGATTGACGCTTCGCGCCGGCAAGACGTTACCTGCAGTGACGTTTACTGGTGCCTCACGGCCCATGCTGGTGCATCCCCGCACCCCGTGGAGCCGCCATCGGCCGCCTGGCTGGGGGTTTCAGGATAATGGCGCAAAACCTGCATTATCGTTCGCTATTCCGAACGCCTGGCTGAACCACCGTTATGCGCCACAAGGACCTGAAACACTGGACCACCGGATTCGCCCAATTGCTCACGCTACCCAACGGCCGCCCGCGTCTGCTGGGCCTGAGCCAATGGTTGAAGCAAATCTGCCCGGTCGATCATTTCGTTCTCTTCGTCTACGAAGGCAATCACCGCCCGCTGGCGCTGTTCGACACCTTTGCTGCCGACAAACGCAAGGTGTACGTCGATGATTACCAGGTCGGGCCGTACCTGCTCGACCCGTTCTACCTCGCCTGCACACGAGACCAGCCGCCTGGCTTGTGGCGCTTGCGGCAGTTCGCGCCGGACCACTTCTATTTGGGCGAGTACTACCTCAACTATTACCAGCTCACCGGGCTGGCCGAAGAGGTGGCGTTTTTCGTCGACCTTGCCGAGGGCGCCAAAGGCGTGTTGTCGCTGATGCGCAGCACCACCAGTCCAGCATTCAGTCGCGATGAAGTGCAGATGCTGGAGTGCGCCGAGGCAGTGGTCACCGAGGTGGTGCGAGAAGCGTGGCAGGAGTGTCGGGTGCAACGTCCGGCGCAAGACCTTGACCATAAAATTCGCGCCGCCTTCGACCAGTTCGGCGCCCACAGCCTGACCGCGCGCGAGCAGGAAATTGTCCAGCTGCTGTTGCGCGGCCACTCCAGCGCCTCGGTGGCCGAACAACTGGAAATCAGTCCGGGCACGGTAAAAATCCACCGCAAGAACATCTACGCCAAGCTGGGTATTGGCAGCCAGGCCGAGCTGTTGGGCTTGTTCATTCGCGAACTGGCGGGGTCCGAAGGCGGCGAAGAGTTCGCCTTGCGCCACGCTTCGTGAACCAGCCCGCGCCATTTCGCGGTTCCCCGTTGGGCTTCGCCTGCGGCTCAACCCAACCTACGCGCGGCACCTGTAGGTTGGGTTGAGCGCAGCGAAGCCCAACGGCGATCCAGCCAATTCCACGGTCTATCCCCCAAGGGATATATACGCCCGCAAACCCCCGTTGCTAGTTTCTCCCCAACGCATATAAGAACCAGCAAGGGGCGAGCGGTGAGCGATTCCAGCCAAACATTCGATATCGAATTCCGTCAGGTGGTGAAGCGTTACGGCGCCACGCCAGCGGTCAACGGCGTGAGTTTCCAGGTGCGGCGCGGCGCCTTTCACTCGTTTCTGGGCAGCTCAGGCTGCGGCAAAACCACGACCTTGCGCATGATCGCCGGCTTCGAACAGCCGTGCGAAGGCGAGGTGCTGCTGGCCGGTCGTTCCGTGGCGGGCGTGCCGGCATTTCAGCGGCCGGTGAACATGGTGTTCCAGAGCTACGCCCTGTTTCCGCACCTGAGCGTGGCCGACAACATCGCCTATGGCCTGCGCTACCAAACCCCGCGCCCGGACAAAAAGGAACAACGCCGCCTCGCCGACGAAGCCCTGGAAATGGTGCGTCTGAGCGGCTACGGGCAACGCAAGCCGAGCGAGCTGTCCGGCGGGCAGCAACAGCGCGTGGCCCTGGCGCGTGCGCTGGTCAACAAGCCAACCGTGCTGCTGCTCGACGAACCGCTGGCAGCGCTGGACCGCAAACTGCGCAAAGAAATGCAGTCGGAATTGCTGCGGCTGCAACGGGAAGTGGGCATCACTTTTGTGCTGGTCACCCACGATCAGGAAGAGGCGCTGTCGATGAGCGACAGCATCAGCGTCATGCAGGACGGCCTCATCGTGCAGACCGCCACGCCCGAGCAGTTGTATGAAACCCCGGCCAGCCGTTACGTCGCCGACTTCATCGGTGAATCCAACCTGTTCAACGGCACCGTGCGGCGTATCGACGGCGACAGCGTGGTGCTGGAAACCGCCCAGGGCCTGCAACTGAGCAGCCCGCGCAGCCCGAGCGGCGTGGCCTTGAGCCCGCAAGTGGAAGGCTGCATTGCGGTGCGCCCCGAGCTGATCAGCATCGGCGCGGCAAACACGCCGCTGGGCCGCGAAGTGACCCTGAACGGCCGCGTGGAAGACCGCATTTATCTGGGCAACCTCACTGAATACCGCGTACGCACGGATCCCTTCGGCATCGTCTGCGTGCGCGTTCCGCGAGTGCGTGAACACAACCAGGCAAGTTTCGAACACGGCGCCGCCGTGCAGATTGGATGGGACCAGGCCAATGGCTTGGCGATGGGGCTTTGATAGGCAGCGCAGTTCAGCAGGTACACCAATAACTAACCGACACGTTTAAGGGGATGACCGATGGATGGCAAAGACTTCATAAAAACGATGCGTAGCTGGCAGAACGGCTCAATCACCCGTCGCGACTTCCTCGGCCGCACCGGCCTGGGCGTGGCCGCCGCGGTGGTCGCCACCAATATGCCCGGCGTACTCACCAGCAACGCATTCGCTGCCGAAAAAGGCGCCATCGGCGACCGCGTGGCCATCGCCACCTGGCCCAACTACCACAACGCCAAGAACCTTGAAGCCTTTGCCAGCCAGACCGGCGCCAAGGTGCAGATGAGCGTGTTCGGCTCCAACGAGGAGATGCTCGCCAAGCTGCAAGCCGGCGGCAGCGGCTGGGACGTGTTTGTGCCCACCAACTACACCATCAGCACCTACGTGGAGTTGGGCCTGATCGAACCGCTGGACCTCACGCGCCTGAGCAACTTCGACCCCAACGCGTACGAAAAACGCTTTATGGAACAGGGCATCGTCAACGGCAAGGTGTACGCCGTGCCGAAGAACTGGGGCACTACGGGCTTTGTGTATGACGACGAAAAGATCAAAACCAAACCCACGTCCTGGAAAGAGTTCTGGGACCTGGCCAAAGGCCCGGCCACCGGCCGTGTGATGGTGCACGACTACCAACTGACAGCGATCGGCAACGCCCTTAAATCATTCGGCTACGGCTTCAACTCGCTGGACGAGAAGGAACTGGCCGACGCCGAAAAACTGCTGATCGAGGTGAAGCCGCACCTGTTCGCCATCAACTCCGACTACCAGCCGAGTATGCGCAGCGGCGATGCCTGGATGTCCATGTGCTGGACCGGCGACGGCTCGCAGCTGCACCGCGACCTGCCAAACCTGCAGTTCACCCTGGGCAAGGAAGGCGGCGAATTGTGGAGCGACTTCTTCGCTATTCCCAAAGACGCCGAACACCGCGATGCGGCCTACGCCTTTATCAACTTCCTGCTCAACCCGCAGGTAAACAAGGTGGAAGTCGAAGCCCACGGCTACCCGAGCGGCGACAAACGCGTGGACGCCTTGCTGCCCAAGGAAATGCTCAACGACCCGATCATGTACCCGGCCGCAGAACTGCTCAGCGCCCTTGAATTTGGCGCAGCGGCAACGCTCACCAGCCCGGTGCGAGCGGAATTGATGGCGCGGTTCAAAGCCGCGTAACGCCACCACGGTCTGTCCCCTCTGCCCGCTTGCGGGAGAGGGTTAGGGAGAGGGTTTTGCTGGCAAGCACCCTCACCCCAACCCTCTCCCAGAGGGAGAGGGGGCTGACCGAGTGAGACTGACATATGCCCAAGGACAATCCCATGAACATTGCCGTTAGCGCGCCGCTCTCCACGGCGGCAGCGCCTGCGCCTGCGCCTGCGCAGCCGGCCAGCCTCCGTCGGCGTATCACCTGGCTGCTGTTGTTGCCCTCGACGCTGTGGTTTGTGCTGCTGCTGTTGATGCCGCTGGTGGTCATTCTGCTGTTCAGCGTCGGCGAGCGCAGCGCTGTCGGCGGTTACAGCCCGGCGTTTACCTTTACCAATTACCTGAACCTGGCTTCACGCGCGGCGGCGTTCAGCAACACCCTGATTCTTGCGCCGCTGGGCACGCTGGTGTGTCTGCTGGCGGCGTATCCGCTGGCCTATTTCCTCGCGGTGAAGGTGCGGCGCAACCGCTCGTCGCTGCTGACTCTGGTGATCGTGCCGTTCTGGACCAGTTTCCTGATCCGTACCTACGCGTGGATTTTTATCCTCAGCGGCAAAGGCATTCCCGCGCTCCTCGCCAGCCTCGGGCTGGACGATGTGCGCCTGATCAACACACCTACGGCGGTGCTGATTGGCATCGTCTACGGCTACCTGCCGCTGATGGTGTTTCCCATCTACGTAAGTCTGGAAAAGCTCGATAAGCGCTTGCTTGAAGCCTCACATGACCTGGGCGCTGGCGCGCTGGAAACCTTCCGCCGGGTGACCTTGCCGTTATCCGCTCCGGGGGTGATCACCGGGGTGATGCTGGTGTTTATCCTGCTGATGGGCGAGTTCCTGATTCCGGCGATTCTGGGCGGCGGCAAGGTGTTTTTCGTTGGCAATGCGCTGGTCGATCTGTTCCTGCAATCGCGCAACTGGCCGTTCGGCAGCGCGGTGGCCATGACCCTGGTGGCGATGATGCTGGCCATTATCGCGGTGTATCTGAAACTGGTGGCGCGTTATGGCGGCCGCCAGCAAGACGGGATGGTCTGAGATGAACGACAAAGCGTTATGGCTGCGTGGCTATTCCACGTCGGTGTACCTGTTTCTGTATGCACCCATCGCCCTGATCATGCTGTTCAGCTTCAACGCGGGGCGCAGCGGGCTGTCGTTCGAATGCTGTTCCACCCAGTGGTTTGGCCGGGCGTTCGACAACCCTTTCATCATGGAAGCGTTGGGGAACAGCGCGCTGATCGCGCTGTGCTCGGCCACGCTGGCGACCCTGTTTGGCACGCTTGCGGTGTTCGGGTTGCAACGGGTCAGTGGCCGGGTGCGGATGCTGTTCGATGCGCTGACGTATTGCGCGATCATCGTCCCTGGCATCGTGATCGGCATTGCCACGCTCATTGCCTTCATCACCTTGTTCGACCTGTTCAACCCGCTGCTGGCGGCGCTGGACATGGGCATTCCGAAACTGCGGATGGGCTTTTTCACCGTGGTGGCAGCGCACTCGTTGTTCACCATGGCGCTGGTGATGGTCATTGTGCGCACCCGTGTCGATGCGCTGGATAAATCGCTGCTCGAAGCCTCGGCCGACCTTTACGCGCCGCCGCTGGAAACGTTCTGGCGGGTGATCCTGCCGCAGATTGCGCCGGCCATCATGGCGGGCTTTCTGTTGGCGTTCACCTTCAGCTTTGACGATTTCATCATCGCTTTTTTCGTGGCTGGCTCGGAAACCACCTTGCCGATCTACATTTTTTCTTCGATCCGCCGGGGCGTTACCCCGGAGATCAATGCCGTATCCACGGTGATCATCCTCGCCTCGCTGGCGCTGCTGTTCACCTCCCGTTATCTGCAAAACCGCCGCACCGGCGTGGCGGCGTAAGGAGAGCGTCATGCGCGATCAGCTGTATATCAACGGGCAATGGGTAAACCCGGACCTGGGTGGCTATTTCGAAACCGTCGACCCGGCCACCGAAGCGGTGATCCAGCGTGTACCGGCTGGCACCGAGGAAGACATCGACCACGCCGTGCGCGCCGCGCGCCGCGCCTTCGACAACGGCTGGGGGCAGACCACCGGCGCCGAGCGGGCGAAATGGCTCGATGCCCTGGCCAATGAACTGGAAGGCAGCCAGGACGACCTGGCGCAGCTGGAAGTGCGCGACAACGGCAAACCGCTGCCCGAAGCGCAGTGGGATATCGGCGATGCGATCGGCTGCTTTCGCTACTACGCCGAACTGGCGCGCGAGCTGGACGGCCAGCAGAACGAGCCTCTGGCGCTGCCGGACGAGCGCTTTCGCTGCCACATTCGCCGTGAACCGATTGGCGTGGCCGGGCAGATTATTCCATGGAACTACCCGCTGCTGATGGCTTCTTGGAAAGTCGCGCCGGCGTTGGCGGCAGGCGCCACCGTGGTGCTCAAGCCGTCCGAACTGACGCCGCTCACCGCCCTGGAACTGGCCGCGGCGGCTGACCGCGTTGGCTTGCCGGCTGGCGTGCTGAACATTGTCACCGGGCTTGGAGCGGAGGCGGGCAGTCCGCTCAGTCAGCATCCGCAAGTGGACAAGCTGGCCTTCACCGGCAGTGTGCCAACGGGCGCGAAAATCATGTCGGCCGCCGCTGCTGACATCAAAAACATCAGCCTCGAACTGGGCGGCAAGTCGGCATTCATCGTTTTCGACGATGCCGATATCGAGGCAGCGGTGGAATGGATTCTGTTCGGTATTTTCTGGAACCAGGGCCAGGTGTGCAGCGCCACATCGCGCCTGCTGGTGCAGCAAGGCATCGCCGACAAATTACTCGAACGGCTGGTAGACGCCGCACGCGCCATCACCATTGGTAATGGCATGGAACCCGGCGTATTGCTCGGACCATTAGTAAGCCAGGGGCAACTGGAGAAGGTCATCGGCTTCGTCGAGCAGGCCAAACTCAGCGGCGCGAAATTGCTCACCGGCGGCAAGCGTCCGGCTCATCTTGAACGCGGTTATTTCATTGAGCCGACCATTTTTGATGAGCCTGCAGAGAACAGCATTATCTGGCGCGAGGAAGTCTTCGGCCCGCTGCTATGCGTCAAACGCTTCGCCACCGAAGCCGACGCCATTCGCATGGCCAACGCCAGCCGCTTTGGCCTGGCCGGCGCGGTGATGAGTGCCGATCCGCAGCGTGCCACGCGCGTCGCCAATGGCCTGCGCGCCGGCATCGTCTGGGTCAATTGCTCGCAACCCACTTTCAACCAGGCACCGTGGGGCGGCATGAAACAAAGCGGCATTGGTCGCGAGCTGGGGCGTTGGGGACTGGACAATTACCTGGAGATGAAACAGGTTACCGAATACATCGGAACCGAGCCGTGGGGCTGGTACCTCAAGTAAGTCATGGCAGGCGGCGTTGTTCTCACGCCGCCTGGACACGCTCCATATAGTGATGGTCTGGCACCTGCGGCAAGGTGGAAACACGCCTGGCCACCACCTTGAATCCCAAGCGCTCATACAGCGCCTGCGCCAGCGGATTCTCCGCCGACACATCCAGCGCTGCCATTGGCACGCCATGGGCGGCACCCAGCTTCAGCAAGTGATCGACCAATTGAGTACCAATACCCTGACCGGTCAGGCCCGCTTGCACGCCAAGATGAGCAAAGTAGCTTAAGCCTTTTTTTGGCGGCTTGATCAGTTGTTCAACCCGCAAACCTCTGCGCATGACTCCGGCGCCTTTACACATTCCGTAGAAGCCCAGAATCTGCCGGGTGGCGGTGAGCATATGGCGCAGATTGTCGTCGCTGCGAATCAGCGTACCGACCACGACCACGCGCCCCTGCAACTCACCCACCCAATGCTGACGATGGCTGAACTGCCCGTGCAATCCCACGAACGCCTGCTGCAAAAAATGCTGCACCTGCCCAGCACCGAACACGTAATCGAACGCTGCCGGGCCAGAGCTGTAAATCAGTGGAACCGCGGCGGCGAAATCCTCGGGGCGGGCAGGACGGAAGGTGACGGACATGGCGCGCTCACGTTGGCTATGGCGAACGGCAAATCTAGCACGGTCGTTCCGTTTTTGGGGGCCTGCTGACTCAGCGGGTTTAGCCGAGTGGTCGCGCGCTGTCTCTCAGAGCAAGTTTGATCAGTACGCGCGCAGGACTTGTCCGCCATGCTCATTGCTGGCGCCATGTAAGAGGTAGCCCTGCGACGTGCCTCTTCATTCCCCTGTGGCCGGAGATAGCCTTGTGCCGATGCGCTACTCCCGCAATTCAACAGCGTCAGCCGTTTCAGCGCCTGTTTTTGAACCCGGCGCATGAAAGACTTGCTGCTCAATCGCCATGCTTGATGACGGTGCGGCTGGCAGTGGGGAAGATGCACTGGCTAGCGAACTGTGACGGTCCCTTGAACGGCCTGGATTATTCGCATTTGGCATAGTTATCATTCCGTGGGGGCTGTCCGGGGTAATATCAAGTTCATCCGCCCATAAATCCCAGGCTTGCGGCGCTGTCTCTGCTATCTGCGCCATCTTTTCTGCGTGAGCTATTCTAGTTACAGCTAATTTTTTAATACCTTTATTAGTTAAATAGTGACGTGCGTTGCTTGGCCTTATATTTCGTTTTTGTGCCCACGCCAACCAACCCCCTGCTTCTTTTTTCTGTGCCTCGGATAGTTCGCGCCACTCTTTTATCTGCGCGGTGGTTATTTTTTCGCCTTTATCGAGGAACTTTTGCCTCGTTCTTGATCGGAGACCCGTATCAGTTAGGTGGGTTAGCGCGCTAGTCTGGCTAATGTTTTGTTGTTCGGCCCATTTTAACGGCCCGCCGGCAGCGTATTTTTGCTGTTGAGTCATGTCGTTCCAAGCCTTCATTTGCTCGGTTGTTATCTTGTTGCCTTTTTCATTTAGCCGGGCCTTACCATAAGTGCTGGCGCCTTTATTACTTAACCAAGTAATCGCTTTGGCCACATTTATATTTTGGTCTAGAGCCCATTTTAACAACCCCCCGGCTGCGTTTCGTTGCGACTCGCTGTTCACCCAACGGTTTATCTGCTCGAATGTAGGTGCGGTGCCGCCTGGGAATATTTTCGTTGCTCCGTAGAGCGAAATGCCCGTTGTACGCAAAAAATTATGCGCAATTTTCGGATCGAGATTATTTGACTTTCAGGTTCGCACCGCTGGTGCCGCCACGGCCTGCATTGGCGCCGGTGCGCGTTCCGGCGCCAGTGGTGGCCAGCGTGTGCGAATCAGGCGAACGGCCTGCACTGGCGTCGCTGCCTGAGGTGACGGCATCCTCTGTTTTCTTGGCAAAGGCACCGCCCAGTTTCGTGTCCACAGTGGGTGCCGAACCCAGCATGGCGTTGGCTTCATAACCACCGCCACCCACACCGGCGCTGATCACCAATTGCGTGGTTTTGACGGTTTTCTCGTGGAAAGCCAGGTCTTTGCCCGCCGCCACTGTCATGTCGCCACCGACCTGTACGTCACTGTTGCGGGCGTTGATGTCGCCACCGGTGATGTTCCAGTCGCCCAGGGCTTTAACGGTGAGGTTCTTGGCGTTCAGGGCGTTGCCCACCGAGGTGGCCGACGAGGCCATTTCGGTAATGTCTACTTGCGATAAAAACCCGCTGGCGCCCACCGCATCAAAGGCCGAACGTGCTTCGTACAGGTCTTTCATATTCAGGGTGCCGCTGGTTTGCAGCAGCACGTTGTCGGACTCGGTGGTGGCGCCGATCAGATCAATATTGCCGCCGGAAATCACGCTCAGCGACGAGCCCTTTTCCTCGTCGACCGGGCCGGCCTTTTGGCAATCTCGATGACCGGAACACCATTGGCAGCACTGCCCACAGAAGTACCGCCAAAGTTTCGATCCAGCAGAATTTCCGCCGCAGCCCAACCGGGCGTAGCCGCCATCAGCACGGAAAGCACGAGGCGTTTTAACGACAGAATGGGCGGAATTAACGGAACGGAGGCCGCTGGACAGGCTTGCTGCTGCCCGGGCTTGCGCTGGGCCGTGGTGATTTCAGCGACGGGAATTAAAAAGCCGAGCGGCTTGCTGAAAATCAGGCGAAAGCAGTGCTTGTTCATGACCGATGTCCGTTGCGGGGTATCAGTCAACGTTAAGAAGGGAAAGCGAGAGAAACTGTAGGAACGCTCTGAAAGCTTTTAGGGCGAGCCGCTCGATTACTGACGAAGGAGCCAGTCAATTACCCCGAGTCCCGCCCTGCGCCCGCTGGCAAAGCAAGCAGTCAGCAGATAGCCACCGGTGGGCGCTTCCCAGTCGAGCATTTCGCCGGCGCAGAACACGCCGGGCATGTTGGAAAGCATCAGGCGCGCATCAAGTGCTTCAAACGGCACGCCGCCGGCGCTGCTGATGGCTTCGTCGAGCGGGCGGGTGCGCACCAGGGTGAGCGGCAGCGCTTTGATGGCTCGGGCCAGCCGTGTCGAGTCGGCGAAGGTGGCGGCGTCGGTTAGTTCGCGCAGCAGCCCGGCACGCACGCCGTCCAGGCCGAGCGCACTGCGCAGGTGGTTGCTGAGGGATTTGCTGCCACGGGGTTTGTTGAGCAGGGCCAACACCTGCTCGGGGCTCTTTTGCGGCAGCAGGTCGAGGTGGACTGTGGCGCTGCCGTGGTCGGTGATGGCATCGCGGATGGGCGCCGACAGGGCGTAGACCAGACTGCCTTCCACGCCCTGCGCTGTCACCACGAATTCGCCCAGGCGCGGCGACTGGCCGGGTAGGGCAATGGCGCAGGATTTAACCGGCGCGCCGGCAAATTTGTCGGCGAATACGGCGCTCCAGCCGGCCACTTCAAAGCCGCAGTTGCTCGGTTGTAGCGGTTGCAACGGCACGCCGCGTTCGGCCAGCAGCGCCTGCCACGCACCGTCGGAACCCAGGCGCGCCCAACTGCCGCCGCCCAATGCCAGCACCACGGCGCGGGCGTCGATCAGTTGCTCGCCCTCGGTGCCGGCGAAGCGCAGACGGCCATCGGCATGCCAGCCAAGCCAGCGTTGACGCGTGTGAATTGCCACGCCGTGTTCGCGCAGGCGTTTGAGCCAGGCGCGCAGCAGCGGGGCGGCTTTCATGTCAGTGGGGAAAACGCGGCCGGAAGTGCCGACGAAGGTCTCGATGCCCAGCCCGTGAATCCAGGCGCGTAGTTGTTCGGCATCGAAGTCCTGCAGGAGCTTGCCGACTTCGTTGGCTCTGTTGCCATAGCGCCTGAGAAACGCCGGCTTGGCTTCCGAATGGGTGATGTTCATGCCGCCCACGCCGGCTAGCAGGAACTTGCGCCCGACCGAGGGCATGGCGTCGAACAGCTCGACGTTTATTCCTCGCAGCGCCAGCACTTCCGCGGCCATGAGACCGGCAGGGCCGCCGCCAATGATGACGACGGGCAGGGTGGCAGTGGCTGTGGTTGCGGACATGGCGACGGGCTGCGGCTGGTGAGTGCGGCATTCTAACCGAGCCGGGCAGAAACGGCCGCTACACTCACTGCGGGCTCATGGGGTAGGGGACGACCAATGGCGAACGAAGAGAGCGGCGCGGCACCGGCCAAGCTTGGGTTGTTTTTGCTAAGCGGGGTGGTGATTGGTTCGATGATTGGCGGCGGCGGTTTCAACCTGCCGCAAAACATGTCGGCACACGCCAGCCTCGGCGCCATTGCCATCGCGTGGTTGCTGACGCTGGTGGGCATGTTCTTTCTGGCTAACTGTTTTCGCCTGCTTTCGACGCAACGTCCGGAGCTTACGGCCGGCGTGTATGCCTATGCGCGGGAAGGGTTTGGCAACCTCGCGGGTTTTCAGGTGGCGTGGGGCTATTGGCTGAGCGCGGCATTCGGCAACGTGGCGTTTGCCGTGCTGATCATGAAGTCGCTGGGTTATCTGTTTCCGGTGTTTGGTGACGGCAAGAACTGGGTGTCGATCGGTGGCGCTTCGCTATTGATCTGGGTGATGCATTTCACCGTGTTGTTTGGCGTGCGGCGGGCGGCGGTGTTGGGCTCGGTGGCGAGCGTATTGAACGTCGGCAGCTTGCTGGCGACCATCGCGATCATGGCGGTGATGGTCAAGGCCGACATGTTTCGTCTGGACGTGTGGGGCGCCGGCCAGCAATTGGGCAGCGTGACCACGCAAGTGCAGAGCACCATGCTGGTCACGCTGTGGGTGTTTATCGGCATTGAGGGCGCGGTGGTGATGTCGGCCCGGGCGCGTAAACCGCAGCAGGTCGGGCAGGCTACCTACATCGGCCTGGTGGTGTGCACGTTGCTGTATTTCCTGCTCTCGGCTTTACCGTTCGGCTTTATGACCCAGCCGGAACTGGCGGCGCTCGACGAGCCCGCTGCGGCGTACATCCTTGAGCGGCTGGTGGGCCGTTGGGGCGCGATTTTTGTCATCGTTTCGCTGCTGATCTCGCTGCTCAGTTGCTGGTTGGCGTGGACCATTCTGGTGGCCGAGCTGCCTTTTGCCGGCGCCAAAGACGGCGTGTTCCCGCGTTTTCTGGCCCGCGAAAACCGCTTTCATTCGCCGGCGCCCTCGTTGTGGTTATCCAGTGCGGTGATGCAGGTGATCGTGTTTGTGGTGCTGTTTGCCGAGAACGCGTGGATCTGGCTGATCAGCGTGACGGGGGTGATGATCTTGCCGGCCTATCTGGCTAGCACCGCGTATCTGTGGCGGTACGGGTTGCAGCACAAATATATGGACGAGCGCGGGCGGGCGCTGCGCAGCGGGGTGCTGGGCAGTGTGTACGCGGTGTGGTTGCTGTATGCGGCAGGCCCGCAGTTTGTGCTGATGTCGAGCCTGCTGTTTGTGGTCGGGTTGCCGGTGTTCTGGTTTGCGCACAGGGAAAGTGGGCGCAAGTCGGCGGTTTTTTCCAGGGCGGAGGCGGTGGGTGCCGGGGCGTTGGTGCTGGTGGCAGGGGTGGCGGTGTGGGCGTTTTCGACCGGGTTGGTGGAGTTGGGGTAGATCATGAAAGCTCGCGGCTGAAGCCGCTCCCACAGAACTGCAGGAGCGGCTTCAGCCGCGATTACTGTAAACGTCGAATCCGCGGCAGCGGAAACCGGCGGGCGCCAGATCAATCCTGCCGATGCGCCGCCTCTATAAACGCTTTGATAATGGGCGGCGTCTGGCCTTGAAGTCCGGCGCGTTCTGGCTGGAACAGGGTGGCGACGAAGAAGGGATGGTTTTGCAGCTCGATGCCTCGGGCGTCGCCCTCGTTGTCCCAGGCGGTGATGTGCAACGGGCTGCCTTTCAGGGCAGCGGTGAAGTCCGGGTTCAGGCCGTAGCGACAGTGGTAGCCCTCGGTGGTATGCAGGGTGCCGTAGGCGTCCGCGAGGCACGAATCCAGCGCAAACCTGATGTCGCCACTGACTTCCACCAGCTCGCAGCTCAGCGGGGTGATGACCAGCCGTTTGCCATCGGGATGGGTTTCCGCGTGTTCGGCATCGGCCCAGCCCACCACGTTACGGGCGTATTCGAGCAGGGCGTGCTGGAAGCCGCCACAGCTGCCGAAGAACGGCACATGCTTTTCACGGGCGTAGCGGATGGCGAAGAGTGCGCCGTCCATGTCGCGGTAGGGTGTGGCGGGTACCGCCCACAAGCCGTGGTATTCAGCCAGGTGTTTATGGCCGTTGAGGCTGTCGGTGGCCAGCCACTGCGGTTCGACGTGCACGCCAGCCGCAGCGCCGGCCAGCGCCAGGGCTTTGGGGATCGCCTGATGGGCGATGACGTCGGGGTTGTAGTCGCCGATCAGGCCGATGTGCAGGGTGGTCATGGCAGCTGGGCTCCGTGCGTAGGGTCAGGCCAAGCCTAACCCTACGCAACCGTCGATGCCATTGCAGTCGCCAACGCTATGGCTGGTGTGTATTTATTTGCCCGGCCACACGCGCATTACCAGGTAAGGCGGTTTGCCGCCGTCTTGCGCGCCGCTGAAGGCCGGGGTTTTGTAGAGCTGGTTGACGGAGATGTACAGCCAGCCGTTGTCGCTGGTGTGCACGCTGTCTGGCCAGTCGAGGCGGGCGTCGCGTACCAGCGGCTTCAAGGTGCCGTCGGTATTGAGTACGTCGATGCCACCGTCAGTGACGTTGGTGAAGAAATGCCGGCCCTGGGCGTCGGTCGCGGCGCCGTCGGAAATCGGTTTGGCGCCTACCCGTTTGATCGCGGCGCCAACCTGCTCGTCGCTGGCACCGTCGCGCAGCAGTTGGGTCGGTACGGAGTACCAGGTTCTGCCATTCATGGCGCCGAAGAACAGGGTGCTGCGATCGGCCGACAAGCTCAGCGGGTTCACCGCTACGCTGGCTGGCTTGCCCTGGAACTGGATCGCCTTGCCGCCAATGACCATCTTCGCGTCCGCCTCGGCTTGCAGCGCGGGATGGCCGCCGAAACGCCGGGCTTTGCCGCTGGCGATTTCCACGGCGATCAAACCGGGGTTGGCGATATCGGCGAGGTAAATCCAGCCGGCCGTGTCGTCCACGGCCAGGTCCTGCACGAAGCTGCCTTTGGGCGCGACGGCCTCTGGCAGTTCAATTCGGTACAGCTCTTTACCGCCGGCGACATCGAAGGCCCACAGGCGGGTTTTGCCGAGGTTCAGGCCCATGTCGGTGATCCACAGCCGGTTCTTGCCGTCGACGACGATGCCCAGCGGCGAGTCGATCTTTTCGTCGCTGGCTTGGGCCGTGCCGCGCTGCAGCTCGCTGCTGGGCCAGGGTATGAAGTGGGTGCGGTCGGTAATTTCGATCAGTTGCGCGGCGTTCGGTGCGTCGAGCGGGTGCACGGTGGCGAATACGCGGTTGCCAGGCGCCGGTGTGACGTTGCCGGGGCGCATCGGCAGTTCGGCGACCACTTCCAGGTCGCCAGTGTTCGGCGCGGCGACGGCACTGTTGAAAGCGCTGATGCTAACGGCCAGCAAGGCGGCGCTGGCGCCGGTGCGAAATAGATGGGCGCGGTGTTTCATGGCGGGGCTTCCTGTTCAACCAATGGGCTGCGCGATGGCAGTGCAGGGCAGCTTGCCCCGTGCGATCAGGTTGAAGAAGCGCGAAGGCGTTGAACCACCTTCAAGTCGTCAACGAAAATTGCGGCCCTCACAGTACGTAAAAAAATATCGCCACAAAGTGCAGCAGGCTTCCGGCGATCACGAACAAATGCCAGATCCCATGCCAATGGCGAAAGCGGCTGTCGAAGGCGAAGAAGATGATGCCGACCGTGTACAGCACGCCACCGGCGGCCAGCCACTTGAAACCGGTGAGGCCAAGGGCGGCGATCAGCGGTTTGACGGCGATAAGCACGATCCAGCCCATTACCGCGTAAATGACCAGCGACAGCACCCGTGCTTCAGAGCGCGGTTTTATTTCCTGCAACATGCCGATCACGGCCAGGCCCCAGACGATGCCGAACAAGGTCCAGCCCCACGGGCCGCGCAGCGTGATCAGGCAGAACGGTGTGTAACTGCCGGCGATCAGCAGGTAAATCGACAGGTGATCAAGCTTTTGCAGCACGCGTTTTCCCGGCCCGCGCACGCTGTGGTACACGGTCGAGACGCTGTAGAGCAACACCAGGGTGACGCCGTAGATTGCCACGCCGACAATCTTCCACACATCGCCGGTAACGCTCGCCAATACCAGCAGCCACACCGCGCCAATGCCGGCCAGCACGGCGCCGACGAGGTGGGTCCAGGCGTTGAATTTTTCTCCGTAGTACATGATTTCGAATGTGCCTTTTGGCGCGTAGTCAGGCGTGGTTTTGCCACACCCGTTGCGCGCTGTGGTGAAGAATTCCATGGCGCTTCGCGAGCGCCATGCGGTCTTTGTCGTAGCCGCCGCCGATCACGCCCATCACAGGAATGTCGCGCCCCAGGCAATGCCTGAGCACGCGTTCATCGCGCTCGGCCAGGCCTTGATCGGTGAGCTGCAAATAGCCGAGGGCGTCGTCTTTGTGCACGTCGACGCCGGCGTCGTACAGCACCAAATCGGGTTGATACAGCGGCAGCAGATAATTGAGGGTGTCGTCGACCACTCGAAGGTAATCCGCATCACCCATGCCCATGGGCAGCGGAATGTCCCAATCGCTTTGAGCTTTTCGTGCGGGAAAGTTCTTTTCGCAGTGCAGCGACACGGTGATGGCATCCGCCGTGTCGGCCAGAATGCGCGCGGTGCCGTCGCCCTGGTGCACGTCGCAGTCGAAGATCAGTACGCAGTTCACTCGCCCGGCTTCCAGCAGGTAACGGCTGATAATGGCCAGGTCGTTGAAAATGCAGAAACCGGCGGCGTGGTCGTAATGGGCGTGGTGCGTGCCGCCCGCCAGGTGGCAGGCGAGCCCATGTTGCAGCGCCAGTTCGGCGGTGAGTATCGAGCCGCCCACCGCGCGCACGGTGCGCCTTGCCAGTTCCGGGCTCCAGGGCAGGCCGAGGCGGCGTTGTTCGTCGTGGCTGAGGTTGCCGCTGATAAACCGCTCGATGTAGCTGGGCTCGTGGGCGAGGGCGAGAATGTCGGCAGGGCAGATGTCGGGGCGAATAAGTTGCGCATCTGTGGTCAGGCCGCTGTCTACCAAGTGGTCACGCAACAGACGGAATTTTTCCATCGGAAAACGATGGTTGGCCGGGAAGGGCGGGCTGTAGTCGTCGTGGTAGACCAGGGGCACACGCATACGTTGAACCAGGAAAAAGAGGTCGCCAGTATCCCCGCCCCACCGGGCGACCTCAAGCCAGGTACTGTTAAGGAAAGCCGGCATGATTGAACCGATTGAACTGCACACCGAGCGTTTGCTGCTGCGCACCTGGCGCAATGAAGATTTGCAGCCCTTCGCCGAGATGGTCGCCGATGCCGAGGTGATGCGTTATTTCCCCGCCACCCAGAGCACCGCCGAGGCCGCCGCGCTGATGGCGCGAGTGCGCGCGCATTTTGCCGAGCACGGCTTTGGTTTGTGGGCTTTGGAGCGTAAAGACACCGGCGCCTTTATTGGCTTTACCGGGCTGGGGCTGGTGGGCTTCGATGCGCCGTTTTGCCGGTCTCATGGCCCGACCATCGAAATAGGCTGGCGTCTGGCCCGTGGGAGCTGGCGGCAGGGCTTTGCCAGTGAGGCGGCGCGGGCGTCCTTGGCCTGCGCCTTCGAGCGTTTGCAGTTGCCGGAAGTAGTGGCGTTTACCGTGCCGGCGAACCGGGCGTCGCGCGGGGTGATGGAGCGCATTGGCATGCAGCGTGATCCGGCTGATGACTTCAAGCATCCGAACCTGCCGGCGGCACACCGGTTGAGTGCGCATGTGCTCTACCGAATCAGCCGCGCGCACTGGTTGGCGCAATAGCCGCTGACGTTGGACCGATGGTCATGGGCCTTTTTTTGCGCAGTGGCCGACATCCGCCGGCAAAGCCTTTACCATTCCATCCGCCTGAATAATGCGTGATGAGGAATGACCGATGAGCCAATTACTCGATGATCTGGTGGCCCTGCTGAGCCTGGAGCAGATCGAGGAAAATATGTTCCGTGGCGTTAGCCAGGACCTTGGTTTTCGGCAACTTTACGGCGGCCAGGTGCTCGGCCAGTGTGTGTCGGCCGCCAGCCAGACGGTGGATGCCGAGCGTCATGTGCATTCCTTGCACGGCTATTTTTTGCGCCCGGGCGATGCCAGCCTGCCGGTGGTGTACCTGGTGGACCGTGTGCGTGATGGCGGCAGCTTCAGTACGCGCCGAGTAACGGCCATTCAAAAAGGCGCGCCGATTTTCACCTGCAGCGCCTCGTTCCAGACCGACGAAGAAGGCCTCAGCCATCAGTTGCAGATGCCCGACGTGCCCGGCCCGGAAGAACTCAAGTCGGAAACCGAGCTGGCCGCGCTGGCCGCCGAGTTCATCCCGCCGCGTATGCTCGAACGCGCCACCAGCCCCAAGCCCATCGAAATTCGCCCGGTAACCGCTGCGAACCCGTTCGCGCCGCAGGTGCGCGAGCCGGTGAAGTACGTGTGGTTCCGTGCCGACGGCACCCTGCCCGATGAACGCCAGCTGCACAAATACCTGCTCGGTTACGCCTCGGATTTCAACTTGCTGACCACTTCGATGCAGCCCCACGGCGTATCGGTATTCCAGAAGTTCATGCAAGTGGCCAGTCTTGATCATTCGCTGTGGTTCCACGCCGATCTGCGCATGGATGACTGGCTGTTATATGCGATGGACAGCCCGTGGTCGGGCAATGGCCGCGGTTTTGCGCGCGGCAGCATTTTCAATCGCGCCGGGCAATTAGTAGCGTCGGTTGCGCAGGAAGGGCTTACGCGAGTTCGTGAAGACTGGCGTTAAATCGTCGCGGTTTAATGATTAAGTTGAAATAGAAGTTAGTGCCAATTGCTATAACGCTGGCTATATCAGCGCGGTCGCTTCGTCTACCGCGCTGTTGTAAAAAGACTGAGACAACAAGCCCTTATCTGAGATGTCAATTTGCCGTTATTGGCTCTTTAACCCTCGGGATACAACGTGTTCGCGGTTTTTGTTCGGGGATAAATTGCGGCGGGTTTTGTAAGTGATTGGCTATACCGCGAGATGACTTTCACTTACAAAGTTAACCCGGCGGGTTAACCAACAAGCACTTACGACCCCCAGGGAATTTACCGACGCTAATTGTCTGGGAAGTTGACGCCATAAAGTTGTTTTGAAAGCGGCCGAATTTCTACTACGTTGCAATTAAGCGTGAAAACGCGACCATTCGTAGGAGTTATTTGAGATGAAACGCCGCTTTCTGCTGTTCCCTGCCTTGCTGCTGGTTCCGTACTCGTTGACGGTAGATGCAGCAGGGACCGTACAGGGTCAACTGGGCATCCAGATCATCATTGGCGCCGGCTGCACCGTGAATAACGGCACCAGTAACGCCAGCACCAACAATTTCGGCAGCATCACCTTCGGCTCCTACCCAAGCTTGAGCAACAACATCGACGCCCAGTCGGTGGGTGCCAGTGCCGGTAGCTCGTTTGGCATCGAATGCGCCAACGCCACCAATTACAGCGTTGCGCTGAACTCCGGCCTGAACAGCACCGGCACCCAGCGGCGCATGGCCAGCGGCGGCAATTACGTGCTCTACAACCTCTACCAGGACGCTGCGCGCGCCACGCCTTGGGGCAATGGCACCAACGGCGGCACCGCCTTCGCGGGCATTGGCAATGGCGCCAACCAGGACATGGTCGTTTACGGCCGTGTACCCAACCAGACCACGCCGGCCACCGGTACTTACACCGACACCGTGCAAGTGACTATCACCTGGTGACGCTGGACGTTCGCGTGCAATCGATCGCTGTATCCAACCACGACGGGGGTTTCGCCAGAGACGCAACAAGGATGTTCCTTCCACTGCCAGGAGTCGCCATGCGTTGCCTTCGCGAAATTCCTTGCCAGTGGTTGCTGCTGTTTAGCCTGGTGCTGGTCAGCACCGGCGCCTCTGCCGTCACCAAATCCGCCACCATCAGTCTCACCGCTGAAGTGCTGCCCGCGTGCAGCGCCGGGAGCACGGAGCCGGCTACGCTGGGGCAGTTCGGTACGTTGAATTTCGGCACCTACTTTTCCCTCAATACGCTGGTGTCGGCCAGCAGCAGCGTCGGCAACGGTTCGCTGCGGGTGAACTGTTTGCTGAATACGCCGTACCGCGTGCTGCTCAGTGCCGGCGGTAGCGGTAACGTGGCTGCGCGGCGCATGACCGGCCCCGCCTCTGCACAGATCGACTACAACCTCTACACCTCTGCGGCGTACTCCACCGTCTGGGATAACACCACCGGTGTTACCGGCACCGGAACCGGCGCCGACCAATACCTTCAAGTGTTCGGCCGCGTACCCAAACAATTGGCGCCCACACCGGGCACGTACACCGACACCGTCACCGTTACTGTGAGCTGGTAATGAGCGGGCGTCCGGTCGCGGTGCGCAAGGCTGTCCGCAGGTTTGGGGCTCTGTTGGGCGCGCTGTTCAGCTCGCTCGTGGTGGCCGACACCAACGTCAACGACATCCCCATGCAGAAGCCGTTTCTGGTCAAGGCGGCCATCGTCAACGGTTGCACGCTTGGTTCCGGCGGCGCGGATGTGACCACCTTTGGCAGCATCAACTTCGGCCAGGTCAGCCTGCTGCCGAGCAATGTCGATGTCACCAGCGCCACCGGGGCAGGCTCGATTCTGTTGCAGTGCACACCCGGCACCTCGCTGACCATTGGCATCAGCGCCGGCCTGAACACCAGCAACATCGCCAGCGGCCGCTTCCTCAATAAAGGTGCCGAAACGTTGCGCTACCAGCTGTACCAGGACACAGGTACTACCCTTTGGGGCAACGGTAGCAATGGTGGCACGGTGAAAAGTCTGACCTTCCCCGCTGGCAGTGCAACCGTGGCGTACCCGGTATTCGCGCGTTTGTTCGCTGTCACGCCTATGCCATCTGCCGGGATCTACAGCGATACGGTGACGGTGACCATCACCTATTGAACTGACCGAATGAGCAAAAATATAAGGGAGCTGCCAATGGCTGAATGGAGCCGTTACTCACTCGTGCCACTCATGGCATTGCTGCTGGCACTTGCCAGCGGCGTCGCCCAGGCCGCCAGTTCGGTGCTGATCTGGCCGATCAACCCGCAAATCGAGAGCACGCAGAAAGCGGCCGCGTTGTGGCTGGAAAACCGTGGGCAGGCGCCCATCAGTTTGCAGGTGCGTGTACTGGCCTGGGGGCAGGCCGAATATGGCGACCAGCTCAGCGCCCAGCGCAGCGTGGTGGCCAGTCCGCCGGTGGCGACTATAGAGCCCGGCAAGCGGCAGATGATCCGCCTGATGAAAATGCAGCCCGCGCCCGCCGCCACCGAACAGACCTTCCGCGTACTGGTGGACGAGTTGCTGCCGCCCGATGCCAAGACCGATGCCGCGCTCGGGGTGAAATTCCAGATGCGTTATTCCGTGCCGCTGTTTGTGTTCGGTGACGGCGTGAGCCTGGCCAGTGCCGCCAGCAAGCCTGAGCCGGGCATTCAGCTGCTTAAACCGGACCTGCGTTTCCAGGTGCAGAACGAAGGCGGCAAGCGTTATCTGCTGCTCAACAATCAGGGGCCGGCCCACGCGCGGCTGGCGAGCGTGTCGGTAAAGCAGGGCGACAAACGCACGGTAATCGCCGAGGGCTTGCTCGGTTACGTATTGCCTGGCGCGCGAATGCGTTGGGAGTTGCCGGCGGCTGTGGCGGGCGACTCGTTTGCACTGGAAGCTCGAATAAACGAACTGGCTGATCCTCAGCCGATTTCACCGCAACGATAGCCAGCACAGCGGATGCGAAGCGTCAGGGAAGCGACAACGCCGTGCCCATTTATGGGCGGCGCGGGGTGCGCGTACGTGGCGTTCGCCTGCCTGGCGGTGTGGTTGCCCACCACCCAGGCGGCGAGTTCCATGCCCTGGCCATTGCGCGACGCCTTGGCGGCAGCGCCTGCATTGCCTGCGACCGCTGTACCTGGGCAAACCACGGCAGGGCCAAGCGTGGTGATTGCAGCAAGCGAACCGATGCCGTTGCGTGACGCAGTAGCCGCAGTGCCACCCTCGGCAACGGCCGGCGCGCCGCAGTTGCCGGAGCAGCCGGGCGGTGAGGTGCCCGCTGCACGAATGCGCCCCGACCCGGTGGCGGAGCCGGCCGTTTACCCGGCCGCCGCGCCCGAAACCGCTGGCGGGGAATACACCTTGTTTCTGGAACTGGTGGTGAATGAATTGCCCAGTGATCGCGTGGCGCAAGTGACCGTACGGGGTGAGCGTTACTTCGTGGACAGCGAAGACCTGCGCGCCGTGGGCGTGCGTGTGCCCGAGGGCGCCACCGGTGAGCAGGCGCTCGATAGCATCAGCGGCCTGCAGTTCAGCTACGACCAGGAACTGCAGCGCCTGAAACTGGTACTGCCCAGCGACTGGCTGCCGGAACAGCAAGTAGGCGCGCGCTCGGTTTACGCCTCGGTGCCGGCGCAGAGCTCCTTTGGTCTGCTGTTCAATTACGACGCCTATTACAGCGACACCGATGATGGCAGTCATTACCTCAGCAGCTTTCTCGAGCAACGGGTGTTCGGTAGCGCCGGCGTCTTCGGCAACACCGGCGTGTATCGCCACAGCTTCGACGATCTGGGCGGCGAGCAGGACGGCTACACGCGCTACGACACCTACTGGCGCTACAACAACCAGGACACCATGACGCGCTATATCGCCGGTGACCTGATTACCGGCGCGCTGACCTGGAACAGCGCCGTGCGCATCGGCGGTGTGCAGGTATCGCGCAACTTTGCCCTGCGCCCGGACCTGATCACCTACCCCTTGCCGCGCTTCACTGGCGAGGCCAGCGTGCCCACCTCGGTCGACCTGTTTATCAACAATGCCAAGGTCAGCAGCGACCAGCTGAACCCCGGCCCGTACACCGTGAGCAACGTGCCGTACATCAGCGGCGCCGGTAACGCCACGGTTGGTCACCACCGATGCGCTCGGTCGGCAGGTAGCCACCGACGTACCGTTCTACGTCACCAACTCGTTGTTGCAGGAAGACCTCTACGACTACTCGGTGTCGGCCGGCAAACTGCGCGATGACTACGGGCTGGAAAACTTCTCGTACGGCGCCTCGGTCACCAGCGGCACGTTCCGTTACGGCGTCACCGACTTCTTCACTGCCGAAAGCCACGCCGAATTCGGCGAAGCGCTGCGCCTGGGTGGCCTGGGCGCGACCGTCGGCCTGGGCAACTTCGGCACCCTCAGCAGCTCGTTCGCCCAGAGCCAGTACGAAGGCAGCCAGGGCCAGCAGGCCAACGTTGGCTACAGCTATTACTCCAACCGTTTCGGCTTTGGCGCCCAGCATGTCGAGCGCAGCAAAGGCTTTGTCGATGTGAGCATGCTCAGTGCCCTGGAGCTGGGGCGCGATGAACTGACGCTGGCCAAGTCCAGTGACCAGGTGACCTTTTCCTTCAGCCCCGGCAACGTGGGGAACGTCGGCGTCGGCTACTTCGCCAGCGAAACCATGGACGGCCAGCGCACGCGCCTGATCAACCTGTCGTGGTCACGCAGCCTGTGGGGCAACAGCAGCATGTATGTGGCGATGAACCGCGACCTCGATGGCGAAGGTTACTCGGCGGTCATGCAGCTGATTATTCCGTTCGACGTGCGCTCCACCTTCAGCGCCAGTGTCGAGCGCGACACCCAGGGCCAGTTGCGCGAGCGGGTGAACTTTGGCCGCACCCCGCCGCCCAGTGGCGGCGTGGGCTACAACCTCGGCTATGCCACTGGCGGCGGCACCTACGAGCAGGCCGACCTGACTTGGCGCACGCCCTATGCGCAGTTGCAAGGCGGCGTGTACCGCGACGACGGGCGCCTGACCCAATGGGGCGACATCACCGGCTCGTTTATCGCCATGGACGGCGAGGTGTTCCCCGGCAACCGGGTCGACGATGCGTTTGTGCTGATCAGCACCAACGGCGTGGGCGACGTGCCGGTGAGCTTCGAGCATCAACTGATGGGCAACACAGACAAGAGCGGGCATTTGCTGGTGCCCTCGGTGCCGTCGTACTACGGCGGCCAATACGAAATCGACCCCCTCGGCCTGCCAGCCAATTTCCGCGTGCCGCAGGTGGAAAGCAAAGTCGCTGTGCACCAGGGCAGCGGCGCGCTGCTGAAATTCGATCTGCACCGGGTGGTGGCCGCCAGCATTGTGCTGATCGACAGCCGGGGCGAAGTGATTCCCCGAGGCAGCGAAGTAAAGGTGGACGGCACTGCCTTGCGCGCGTTCGTGGGGTGGGACGGCCTGGTGTATTTCGAAGGGTTGAGCGCGCAGAACCAGTTGCTGGTCACCCACCCCGACGGGCAGGCCTGCAAAGCGGCGTTCGCCCTGGGCGATACCAATGAAGAAGTCACGCTGGTAGGGCCGTTGACCTGCCGCTGAACCGTTGAATAGAGGAGGGCACATGCGCCCGATGTCGCACATTTTCGGCCCGCCGGGCTGGCTCGGTTACCTGCGCCGCTGGCTGCTTGGCCTGCTGCTGTTGAGTGTCAGCGGGCTGGCCAGCGCCGTGTGCACCACCGGCGCGACCAACGTCAGCCTCGGCACCATCAGCTCGCTGAGTCTGAAAACCACCACGGTCGGCAACTACGGGGCGGCTGGCATCAGTTGCACGGGCGGGCTGTCATTGTTGTCGGGTTCGTACATTCGCCTGATGCTCGACACCGCCAGCCTGAACCTCACCAACGGCGGCTACAGCATTCCCTTCACCGTCAGCACGACCCAGGGCGGTGCGCCGCTGCAAAACGGCGTCACCGGCACGGCCACCGGCCTTACGGTGCTGTCGCTGGGCGGCGGCAGCAATGGCATCGCCCTCTACTTCACCGTGCCGCTGGGCCCGAACGTGCAGGCCGGCACGTACACCGGCACGGTAAGTTTTCGCTGGTACTACGCCATCTGCGACAGCGGTCTGCTCGGCGCCTGCGCCTGGGACCGCTCGCCGGGGCTGGTGCAAGCCTGCGCGCCGGTGCTGGGCATTGTGTTCTGCACCGACCCCACCAACTGGGGCACTGGCGTGCTGACCAGCGCCACATTGACCCTGGTGGTGACGAAGTCCTGCCTGATCAACACCGCCACCCTGGACGTCGATTTTGGCAGCAAGGCGCTGGTCAACCAGTTCGCCAAAGTTACCCAGACCGTGAACGTTACCTGCACCAACAACGAAGGCTACAGCGTCAGCTTCGACAACGGCGCCAACTACGCAGCGCCGTGGCGGCGGATGGCCAGCGGGGTTAACCGCTTGAACTACAACCTGTACCAACCCAACACCAGCGTGATCTGGAACCTCACCCAGCCGATGGCGTTTCTGGGGACGGGGTTGGCGCAGAACTTTACCTTTGACGCGCTTATCGATCCGACGCAACAAAACGTGCCGGCAGGGAATTACCAGGACAGCGTGATCATGACACTCAATTATTAGTTCGGCGTTAGTGCGCGTTGGGCTGCGCTGCGCTTAACCCAACCTACGGCCTTATACTCCGGCGCTGTTCGTTGCACTGGAGTGAACCGATGTGCCTGGCTGCTATTCGCCATTGGGTGTTCGATATGGACGGCACGCTGACCGTGGCCGTGCATGATTTCGCCGCTATTCGGCGGCATCTGGAAATTCCCCCTGAGGACGACATCCTTCACCACCTAGCTGCTTTGCCCGCGGACGTGGCGGCGGCCAAACATGCGTGGCTGCTGGAGCACGAGCGCGAGCTTGCGCTGAATTCGCAGCCGGCGCCGGGGGCGGTCGAGCTGGTGCGTGAACTGCACGGGCGTGGGCATCAGCTCGGCATTCTGACCCGCAACGCACATTCGCTGGCGCTGCTGACACTGGATGCGATCGGCCTGGGCGACTGCTTCGCGATTGAGGATGTGCTCGGGCGCGATGAAGCACCGCCTAAGCCGCATCCCGGTGGATTGCTGCGCCTTGCCGAGCAGTGGCGGGTGTCGCCGGGTGAAATGGTGATGGTTGGGGATTACCGCTTCGACCTCGACAGTGGGCGGGCGGCGGGAACCAGGACGGTGCTGGTGAATGTGCCGGAGAATTTGTGGCCGGAGTTGGCGGATTGGTATGTGGGGGATTGTTGGGGGTTGTTGGGGTTGAGTCGGTGATTTCGGGAGTTGAATGGGGTTGGGTTTATAGACCTGCGTACGGTCCGAAATTCCGGATCCCGAATCGTCGGACCGCCGCCTTCGCGAGGATGACGGGTGAGAGTTTGGCGATTGGAGTTTGCGCAGGAATGACGGGTTACTGTGCAAACGCCCCCGTCATTCCCGCGCAGGCGGGAATCCAGAGTCTTGAATAAGTCGGGGGGTTCAGACTCGCGCACCGTCCGAAATTCTGGATTCCCGCCTTCGCGGGAATGACGGGGAGAGTTTGGCGATTGGAGTTTGCGCAGGCATGACGGGTGACTGTGCAAACACCTCCGTCATCCTCGCGTATGCGGGGATCCAGAGTCTTGAATAAATCGGGGATTTCAGACTCGCGTACCGTCCGAAATTCTGGATTCCGAATCGTCGGACCGCCGCCTGCGCGGGAATGACGGGTAATTGTGCAAACACCTCCGTCATTCCCGCGCAGGCGCACTGCTGTCCGGAATAATTTCGAGGGGATGTTCTGAAAGGGTTGCGGGCGTTGTTTTTACGGGGTATTCCCCTGAGCGCCAACTCAAAAACAAGCCCGCAACATGTACAGAATAAATCGACTA
>NZ_UPSE01000514.1 GCF_900573885.1 Pseudomonas viridiflava | reverse complement strand
ATCCTGCAGCGTGCGCACAGCCGCAAAGGCAGCGGCCTGTTCGGCCTGATCTTCGGTGAGCTCGGGAATCGCCATCAGGCCACGCAGCCTCAGGTGCGGCAGGGCGCTGATGGCAGCGGCCAGTGCTGGCAGATCCTCTGGCGTACAGCCTGATTTGCTGGCCTCGCCACTGACATTCACCTGAATGCAGATGTTGAGCGGCTCCAGGCCTTCAGGGCGCTGCTCGGAAAGGCGTTGAGCGATTTTCAGGCGATCCACGGAATGTACCCAGGCGAAGTTCTCGGCGATTGCGCGCGTCTTGTTCGATTGAATGGGGCCAATGAAGTGCCAGCACAAGGG
>NZ_UPSE01000238.1 GCF_900573885.1 Pseudomonas viridiflava | reverse complement strand
TTTATGGTCTGCGATGAAATAGATCACCTGGTCCAACGGGATCAGTTCGATACCTTTGCGGGTACGTGCACTGATATGAGTCCGCGGGCCATTTCCGCTTTCGGCTGCGGGTCGGGTCATGGCGGCCAGTTGCACGCGATTGGGCCGCTCGGCCTTCCTCAACGCCTCAATAAGATGCTCGGGACGCACAGGCTTTACCAGGTAACCGACAGCGCTGACCTGGAAAGCATCCAGCGCGAACTCGTCGTGTGCGGTGCAGAAAACCACGGCGGGAGGTGCTTCGCGCTCGCACAGCCTGTCGGCGACTTGCAAGCCGTCCATACCCGGCATACGGATGTCCCGCAGCACGATATCCGGCCTTAGACTATCAATCACCGCCAAAGCCCCACCTCTCCTTGTGGCG
>NZ_UPSE01000175.1 GCF_900573885.1 Pseudomonas viridiflava | reverse complement strand
GTCAAGGCCAGTACCGAGGCCAACTTCAGGGGCTGATTCATCAGCATGTTGGCTTGACGAAGCTGCGCTCATGGCTTGTGTTATCGCCGAGGTCACACCCTCTATGGCGACCCACCCGCTGCTCTTCGCGAACGTTATTGCTGGCGCCCCGCACGGTCGCCCAGGCAAACGCGTTCGCCGACTGAAATAAGGAATCCGCCCGTGGCAAATCGCTATGGCAAGAGGCTATTGGGAGGCGCGGTTGTTATCGCGCTCCTGGCCCTGCTGATCCACTGGATCG
>NZ_UPSE01000235.1 GCF_900573885.1 Pseudomonas viridiflava | reverse complement strand
GGGCAACGGCTACGATCCCGTCGCCTATCCCCAAAACGGCCAGAGCCAGCAGCAGGTCGAGCTGGATCGCTACCAATGCTACCGCTGGGCCGTGGAACAAAGCGGCTTCGATCCGGCCAACATCACCTCGCAGCCCCAGGCTGAAGTCGTTGACCTGTACCGGCGTTCGATGGGCGCCTGCCTGGCAGGGCGCGGCTACAGCGTCAATTAAAGCTGATCAGGCGCGAGCCTGCTTCACCACTTCCTGAGGGTCGGCGTGCACCAGCACTTCGGCCTTCGGGTACTGCGCGTGGATGGCGTCGGCGACCTGATCGCACAGCGCATGGGCAACTGACAACGTCAGCGCGCCCGGCAGCTCAAGGTGAAGTTGCACGAACCAGTGATTGCCGGAAATCCGCGTGCGCAGATCATGCGCGCCCAACACCCCTGGCACGCCGCACGCCAGTTCCAGCATGTGCGTGCTGACATCGCTGGGCAGTTCCTCGTCCATCAGCACGGAAACGGTT
>NZ_UPSE01000233.1 GCF_900573885.1 Pseudomonas viridiflava | reverse complement strand
CCACAGCCTGAATGTCTTGCCCGGTGTCGCCTTGGGCAACACGTGCTGGCGCAGAAAATCGAAGTGCTTGGGCTCGCGGAAAAAGTACGTCTCGTTGGTGGTCAGCAGGTCCAGCGCGACCTGCAGTTCACCGTGGCGCTGGTCCGTCATGATCAGCTTGAAGTAGTCGCCATAGCTTTTCAGTTCATAGTGCTTGAGGCGCTTGAACAGGCGGCCGGCTACCAGCGCCTTCTTGGCCGGCGACAGATTGATACCCGCTGCGCGATACAGCCAGGATTGGAACTGGCCGAATTCGCGGTCGTTGAGTGCGGCTGTGTCAGGCATATGCGGATCTCAGTGCGCGTTGAAATCGAGAGCGGGTGTCTGACCGGCTTCGGCCAGGCTCGAC
>NZ_UPSE01000232.1 GCF_900573885.1 Pseudomonas viridiflava | reverse complement strand
CGTGGGCACTGATGCCATGGGTGATTGACTTGAAGCGTTCACTGGCATAGCAGGTGCGTCGGGTCCAGGCCGATTCGAAAGTGATTTACATGAACACGATGTTCAGGCGTGGTTCGCTGGCGTAATGGGCGACGTCCGGCGCAGGGGGCGCGGGGTGCTCGTTGTCGTAGGGCTGCGCAAGGTGCAGGCGCAGTTTGAGCACCTCGTCCAGACCGGCCAGGTCGCGAGACAGGGTGTCGATGGCTTCGCGCGCAGCGGCAAGGTTGTCGCGATTCAGATG
>NZ_UPSE01000447.1 GCF_900573885.1 Pseudomonas viridiflava | reverse complement strand
TGTCAGCGCCGGTTTCGCCAGTGATTACGCTCATGCCTCGATCAAGCTCGAGATCGAGGTGTTCGACGGTGGCGTAGTTATGTACGGAAAGGTGCACCAGCATTGAGCGGCTCCCGAGCTATTTGTCTGGTTATTTATACAGTGTTTTATTTGCTGCTGACAATGCCTTGGCTTAGCTCGATTTGATTGGTCTTCCTTGTTTTTTAGTCCGCGCAGCGAGGCGTGTCGATTTTTTCTGGCTCTTTATTCCCTATTTTTTTGTGAGGAAATGCACATATCCAGTGCTGTCTGCCCTTGAAGCCGAAAATTCCGATCCCATATAGGGGGCAGAAGCGCGAGTTGGGTTCGCGGACGTTTTTAAAGGAGAACACTTATGGCTGACGAACAGAATCTGGATGCGCAGAGCCAGGACCAGGCTGCCGAAGCAGGCGCGGGCGACGAACTGGCGACCCGTGTGCAAGTGCTCGAAGAGCAACTGGCTGCCGCGCAGGACCAATCCCTGCGAGTGGCTGCGGATCTGCAGAATGTCCGCCGCCGCGCTGAACAGGAT
>NZ_UPSE01000349.1 GCF_900573885.1 Pseudomonas viridiflava | reverse complement strand
CGTGTATCCAGTACCCGTTTGAGGTGGGTGTGCGCGAAAAAGGCGCGATGTTGCCATTTTTGACCGGGTGTTGGAAGCAGCTTTTGCGGAGCAGCGCCTGATGGCGCGCACCATTGGTGAGCTTTTATGTGTGGCGTGTGCATTTTCGGTGCGGTGGTGTGAAGCGGTTTTGGGGCGTCAGGTAACAAATCCTACGCCATAGACCGTATTTTCAATTTGTCCATTCAAGAACCGCTCGCCTACAACCCCTATGTTTCAGGAGCGACGTCGTTTTTGAAATATTTTGGCGCAATTCTTGCGTCAAGAATACAGAACGGCACCGTTGCTTTCTTTTTACGAGCTGCTTCGGTGTGCCTCGCTCGTCTTGCACAGGTGGTTTTATGAGCAGTACCGCTAAC
>NZ_UPSE01000294.1 GCF_900573885.1 Pseudomonas viridiflava | reverse complement strand
TAGTAATGATTTTGGCTCATGCCTGCGCCCACACCGTCACATGGGATATCAAACCTTGGTACTCAAGAAAAAATCGAAACCATTAGACTTTCAAAATGAAATCGCCCATACCGGAGTTTCCTGAATGACGCAACTCATCGAGTATACGGCCTTCATCATATTTTCAACGACGCTTTTCATGATCACGCTCTGGATACAGCGTGCTTTTTCAGACACTAACTATTCCGACTTAAAGTTTGCCCTATCTATTTACTACAAGATCATACCTATCTTCATACATACCTATATTCAGGCAACGCAATCAGTATATTT
>NZ_UPSE01000345.1 GCF_900573885.1 Pseudomonas viridiflava | reverse complement strand
TCGATCTGCTGCGTGTCGCTCGCGCCCAGCACCTTGATGAACGGTTCCTGCGCCAGATCCGCGGCACTGTGCGGACAGCCGAGCCTGCGCCGCAACCAGCCCGTCAGCCAGGCGTTATGCGCCCGGAACAGGCCGTCGACGGTGTGGGTGAGGGCAGGGTGGGTGCTGTGCATCACGAAAGCAATCCAGAGGATTCATGGGTGGCGTGGATTCTGTCAGACTCTTTTGCGTATGAGAATATTTATCATTAATATTGCGCTTCATTCGTCGGTTTGAAGGCGAGTCAGGATTTGGCTGGAGCCATCACCCGCTTCCCGCTGCTCAATCTCCCGAAC
>NZ_UPSE01000323.1 GCF_900573885.1 Pseudomonas viridiflava | reverse complement strand
GTATGCATTCCGTCAGTCACTTTCGTTTTTGCTCCTGTTTTGCGCGTCTTGCGGACATGTTTATCACGATGAGCGCCGAGCATGAGCACGATCAGTGTCCAGGCAGCCTTATGTACAACAAAGAACGCTGACCTACAGATCAGCCATAAAAAAACCCCGCACAAGGCGGGGGTTCTTTATGGGTGTCGCTTGAGGGGTAAAGCTGGCTTTCATCATGCCGCCCATACCACCCATGCCGCCCATGTCCGGCATGCCGCCGCCTGCTGCCTTGTCATCAGG
>NZ_UPSE01000010.1 GCF_900573885.1 Pseudomonas viridiflava | reverse complement strand
ATTGCCGAAACGACCAATGGTGGCACCAAAGTAAACCGTGCCGTTGTTCTGATAGCCCTGTACATCGTCGAAGCCCAGCACGATGTCTTCCACTTTGCCGGCCTTGTCAGGAACCATCAGCGATTGAAGGGTGCGCCATAGGTGATGACGCTGGCCTCGATGCCGTGGCTGTTGCGCAGGGTGTATTTTTCGACGGCGGTGCCATCGGGCAATTGGCCGAAGCTGCTGTGTTCGCTGGACAGCGTTGCGGCGTGCGCGGTCAACGTGCTGATCATGAGAGACAGTCCAAGGGTGCTGAGAAGAGCATGCTTTTTCATCTGATCTACCCGCTTTTATTTTTATTGGTAAGACTATTTGATCGGATTTTTATCCGATGGGAGGATTTATAGCCCAAAAAATGCTGCTTGAAAAATTAATTGTAATACTATTTAGTAATACAGGTGTTGCGCTGGCCATGTGGACCGCTGTGGTTCATTTGACAGCCATTGGTATGATGATTAGCC
>NZ_UPSE01000236.1 GCF_900573885.1 Pseudomonas viridiflava | reverse complement strand
GTCATGAAGATGTCCGCCTGGGAGGTTGGCAGGAGCGCCGCATGGGCGATCCTGCCACAACGGATCAGCCGAAGACGACTGTCTTGTTGTCGTGAACCAGTACACGGTCCTCAAGGTGCGCACGCAGACCACGCGCCAGCACCATTTTTTCCACGTCACGGCCGAAACGCACCATGTTTTCGATGCTGTCGCGATGGCTGACGCGTACCACGTCCTGCTCGATGATAGGCCCTGCGTCCAGCTCTTCGGTCACGTAATGGCACGTTGCGCCGATCAGTTTGACGCCGCGCAGCGATGCCTGGTGATAAGGCTTGGCACCGACGAACGACGGCAGAAAGCTGTGGTGAATGT
>NZ_UPSE01000203.1 GCF_900573885.1 Pseudomonas viridiflava | reverse complement strand
GCTGCGCGATGCAGGTGGACGGGATGGTGAACGTCCTCGCATCCTCCTTTGGCGTGAGATAGGAACCCACGCTCTCTGGCTCCGCCCACTGCACCGAGACTGTTTCTCCGGCACGGATCACAGCGTCGTCAGGTATTGTTACCGTGGCGCCGTGGATGGCATTTATCGGGTCGAGCGTGCTGGTTGCTGCCGAGCCAGTCGCTTGTGTGACTCTCGGGGGAGGCAGTACGCGAGGTGCAGGCTGGGCCTTGACCTCAAGTTCAAAGGGGTGGGAATACGGGCTGAGATTGCC
>NZ_UPSE01000231.1 GCF_900573885.1 Pseudomonas viridiflava | reverse complement strand
CAGTGAGGGCAGGCCGAAAAAGATGAAGAACAGCTGGACCAGAAACGGCGTATTGCGGATCAGCTCCACATACACCGCAAAGATCGTCGCAAAGGGCTGGATCTTCCAGGCCCTTACGACGGCACCGACGATCCCCAGGCTGACGCCGAGCATGGTGCCAATGGCCGTCAATTCCAGCGTGAATAATGCCCCGCGCAACAGCAGATCAATGTTCTGCAGAACCGGTGCAAAGTCGAAGTGATAAGCCATTGGCAAACCCTGTGAATCAGAAAACGGTGATCAGAGATCGGCTGGCAGTGGCTGCTTGAGCCATGT
>NZ_UPSE01000330.1 GCF_900573885.1 Pseudomonas viridiflava | reverse complement strand
GTCAGATTCATATGGGGAATGACGTAATCATGTATGGAGGGGGAAATTAAGCTTTTGGCTTAATGAGGCCGCGCCGCAGAAAAGGCGACAGGATCGCGTACTAAATCGAAAGGAGAGCGTCGGCGACGGCTAGCAGGGGGCAACGGAGAAGCCGTTGCGGGGCCGAATGTACCACTCGATTTTGAAGGAGTCTAGTACGGCAGATGAAAAAAGCCCCGCTATTCGCAGGGCCTTGGGGCACTTCAGATGTTGGCGTCGAGGAAGGCAGCGAGCTGCGACTTCGACAGAGCGCCTACTTTGGTAGCCTCGACGTTGCCATTCTTGAACAGCATCAGAGTCGGGATACCACGAACGCCGTGCTTGGCCGGGGT
>NZ_UPSE01000453.1 GCF_900573885.1 Pseudomonas viridiflava | reverse complement strand
TGAGCCTGTTTAACCGCCCGGAAACAGAGGCTCGAATGGACCGAGAGCGACGAAGACGCATGACCGAATTTCATGCAAAACAGCCAGGGCTGTTTTGATGAAAATATTCCGGACAGTAGTGCGCGCAGGCGGGAATCCAGAGTCTTGAATAAGTCGGGGGTTTCAGACGCGCGTACGGTCCGAAATTCTGGATCCCCGCGTTCGCGAGGATGACGGAGGTTTTTGTACAGTCATCCGTCATTCCCGCGTATGCGGCGGTCCGACGACTCGGAATTCAGGCTCGTGAAGGGTACGCCGTAAAAGCCGCCACCCATTTTTCCAGGGGGGACCACAAACCCATCCCCCTAAAACAGAAAATACCGCTGCGCCATCGGCAACACATCCGCCGGTTCGCACCACAGCAACTGCCCATCCGCCTTCACCTGATACGTCTGCGGGTCCACATCAATCTGTGGTGTGTAGTCGTTATGAATCAGGTCGCTTTTCTGCACGGTGCGGCAGCCTTTTACCACGCCGATCTGCTTCTTCAACCCCAACTGCTCCGGCACGCCAAGGTCCATGGCGGCCTGGCTGATGAAGGTCAGGCTGGTGGCGTGCAGCATGCCGCCGTAGCTGCCGAACATGGGGCGGTAGTGCACTGGTTGCGGCGTGGGGATGGAGGCGTTGGCGTCGCCCATCAGGCTGGCGGCAATGGCGCCGCCTTTGAGGATAAGCGTGGGTTTCACGCCGAAAAACGCCGGGCGCCAGAGCACCAGGTCGGCGAACTTGCCCACTTCAATCGAGCCCACTTCATGGCTGATGCCATGGGTGATGGCCGGGTTGATGGTGTATTTGGCGATGTAGCGTTTAACCCGGAAGTTGTCGTTGCCAGCGCCGTCCTGGGGCAGGGCGCCGCGCTGTTTTTTCATTTTGTCGGCGGTCTGCCAGCAGCGCGTGATCACCTCGCCCACACGGCCCATGGCCTGGCTGTCGGAGCTGATCATGGAGAACGCGCCAAGGTCGTGAAGGATGTCTTCGGCGGCAATGGTTTCGCGGCGGATGCGGCTTTCGGCGAAGGCCACGTCTTCGGCAATGCTCGGGTCCAGGTGGTGGCAAACCATCAGCATGTCGAGGTGTTCGTCGATGGTGTTGCGGGTGAACGGGCGCGTTGGGTTGGTCGAGCTCGGCAACACGTTGGGCAGGCTGCAGGCCTTGATGATGTCTGGCGCGTGCCCGCCACCGGCACCTTCGGTGTGGTAGGTGTGGATGGTGCGGCCTTTGAACGCGCCCAGTGTGGTTTCGACAAAACCCGACTCGTTGAGGGTGTCGGTGTGAATCGCCACCTGCACGTCGTATTGGTCGGCCACGCTCAGGCAGTTGTCGATGGCGGCGGGCGTGGTGCCCCAGTCTTCATGCAGCTTCAGGCCGATGGCGCCGGCTTTCACCTGCTCGATCAAGGGCTCGGGCAAGCTGACGTTGCCCTTGCCGGTGAAGCCGATATTCATGGGGAAGGCGTCCGCTGCTTGAAGCATGCGCGCCATGTGCCACGGGCCGGGCGTGACGGTGGTGGCGTAGGTGCCGGTGGCCGGGCCGGTGCCGCCGCCAATCATGGTGGTGGTGCCGCTCATTAACGCTTCTTCGATCTGCTGCGGGCAGATGAAATGAATATGCGTGTCGATACCGCCAGCGGTGAGAATCATGCCTTCGCCGGCAATCACTTCGGTGGCGCCGCCGATGGCGATGGTGACGTCGGGCTGGATATCCGGGTTGCCGGCTTTGCCGATGGCGGCGATGCGCCCGCCCTTGAGGCCGACGTCGGCTTTGACGATGCCCCAGTGGTCGATGATCAGCGCGTTGGTGATCACCGTGTCCACCACGTCGGCGGCGCACAGTTGGCTCTGGCCCATGCCGTCGCGAATCACCTTGCCGCCGCCGAACTTCACTTCATCGCCGTAGCTGGTGAAGTCTTTCTCCACCTCGATCCACAGCTCGGTGTCGGCCAGGCGCACTTTGTCGCCGACGGTGGGGCCGAACATGTCGGCGTAGGCTTGTCTGCTGATTTTCATAGTCGGTTTCCAGAAGTGCTTCTGTGTGTTCCCTTGCCCCTCAACCACGATCCGCTTCTGTAGGAGCGACCTCGGTCGCGAAGCCTGGAAACCCCGGTCGCGAATGAGGTTTGCAGGGTTCGCCAGCAAGCTGGCTCCTACAACAGCAATGGCGTGAGGTTCTAAAGCTCGCCCATCACCCGCCCGGCAAAGCCGAACACCCGGCGCTCGCCGGCCAGGTCTACCAGTTCCACGTCCCGTGATTGCCCCGGCTCGAAGCGCACGGCGGTGCCGGCCGGAATGTTCAGGCGCATGCCTCGTGCGGCCGCGCGGTCGAAGGTGAGGGCGTCGTTGGTTTCGAAGAAATGGAAATGCGAGCCCACCTGAATCGGCCGGTCGCCGCTGTTGGCGACGTTTACGGTGGCGGTCCGGCGGCCGACGTTGAGTTCGATATCGCCGTCTTGAATCTGGTATTGCCCGGGGATCATGGCGCGCTCCTTTCGGGGGTGACGATCAGTTGCATAAAGGTCAGGTCCAGCCAGCGGCCGAATTTGCGGCCCACCTGCGGCATCTGTCCGGTGATGCTGAAACCCAGGCGCTCGTGCAGGCGAATCGAGGCGGCATTGCCGCTTTCAATGGCCGCCACCAGCACGTGTTTGCCGCAGCCTTTGGCGCGCCCGATCAGCGCTTGCATCAGCAGCGGGCCAAGACCTTTGCCGCGTTGGTCGGCGCGCACGTACACCGAATGCTCGACGGTGTTGCAGAAGCCGTCGAACGGGCGCCAGTCGCCAAACGAGGCGTAACCGACCACGTCGCTGCTGTCGTCGAGAACCACCAGAATCGGGTAGCCCTGCTGCGCACGGGCGGCAAACCAGGCCTCGCGGTTGGCCAGGTCGACGGTGCTGTCCATCCAGATGGCCGTGGTGTTGAGCACCGCGTCGTTGAAAATGTCGCGGATGGCGGGCAGGTCGGCAGAAATGGCGTCACGAATAATCATCAGGGCTTTCTCACGCGATAGGCTGGTGAACGGTGACCAGCTTTGTACCATCGGGAAAGGTCGCTTCAACCTGAATTTCCGCAATCATCTCGGGAATGCCTTCCATCACCTGATCACGGCTGAGCAGCGTGGTGCCGAAATGCATCAGCTCGGCCACGGTGCGCCCGTCGCGCGCGCCTTCCAGCAGGGCGGCGGAAATGTAGGCCATGGCCTCGGGGTAGTTGAGCTTCACGCCCCGCGCCAGGCGCCGTTCGGCCACCAGGCCAGCGGTGAAAATCAACATTTTGTCTTTTTCGCGTGGGCTCAGGTCCATCGGTCAGGTACTCCAGATTCGCGGCGCGACGGCAGCGCGACCCAGCAGGGCCGGGCGCAGCACACGCCAGAGATTGATCAGCCAGGCTCGCGCGTGCAGCGCCTCGACAGCGAGGCAGCGTGCAACCAGCAAGCCGGGCAATTGGCTAAGGTCACCGCGTACGCGGGCATGGGGCCCGGCGCAGAGTTCGCGGCACTGTTCAAGTAAGTCAGCGTCCAGCTCGCCGGTGATCAGCAACGTGGCAAATACGGGGTGGCCGTCCAGGCCGATGGGCGAGTCGAGCAGGCCATCGCCGCCGACCAGCCGTTGGCGTTCGTGCCAGAGCAATGTGCCGTCGCGGCGTATGTCCAGATGCGCTTGAAAGTGGCCCTTGTCGAAGCGCTCGCCAGCGGCCGGGCGGCCTAACGCGACCATGTCCCAGTACAGCAAGCGCGCGTCGCCGTGCAGTTCGATGCACGTGGTGAGCTCGGCCTGGGCGGCGGAATAAACGATGGTTTCCTGCGGCAGCCATTCCAGTGTGGCGCCGGGCGCAACGTCGATAGTCAGCTGCTGATACGCCGGCCCCGCCGCGCGGTACCACTTGGCCGCGCCGGGGCTGGTGAGCTGGGCCCAGGCCTGCTCCTGCACCTGCACGCTGATGTTCAGGCGGTCGCCACCGGCAATGCCACCCGGTGGGTGCACGATGATGTGCTGACACACCTCGGGCCCCTCGGCGTACAAATGTTTTTGCACCCGCAGCGGCCCTTGATGGCGGCGCATTACCGGCCGCGTGCTGTCGCCCTGACGCGCATAGGCCAGTTCCAGCTCGGCGTACCAGTTGGGGGTGAACAGCGCAGGAGCGATAGGTGCGTTCATCAAGGACTTGGGTTGTTCGATGTGTGGCTGGCTAGAGCAATAGCCGTGCCTCTTGCGCCGAAGCGGTGCGTACACGTGGAGAACGGGGGCAAAGGCGGCGAATTTGTTGGCGCGTTGATCAGCTTTTCAACGGCGGATTGCGGCGGCTGTCTCGGCTTGAGTGCTCACTTCTGGTGCGCGGCTCGGGTGACGGGCAAAAACGGTGCAATACGCGCCACGTGGCTCGACAACTTGGCCGATCTGGCCCTCGTAGCCAGCAGAGCGGCCTTCGTACACTCGCGCCACCACCACCAGGGGCGCCTGCCATGTTGTTGATACTTGCCTTTGCTGCCGGCCTGCTGCGCGGCTACAGCGGTTTTGGCTTTGCCATGGTGCTGGCGTTGGGGCTGCTCACCGTCAGCCCGCCGGCACTGGCTATTCCAGTGGTGCTGCTGCTGGATCTGCTGTGCAGTGCGAGCTTGTGGTCTGGTGCGGTCAGGCAGTTTCACCGTGGCGTGGGTTCGCGCCTGGTGATGGGCATGTTGCTGGCGGTGCCGGTGGGTTCGCTTGCCCTGGCGCGGCTGCCGGAGCAGTGGATGGCACCGGTAGTGGCGCTGTTGTGCCTGATGGGTGGCGTGCTGGTGCTGGTGCGTAAATCGTCCGCAGTGAGCACGGTGACGACGGGCTGGGCAGCGCCGGCAGGGTTTGTCTCTGGACTGGTAACCGCCATGGCCTCGGCCGGCGGGCCGCCAGTGGTGGTGTATTTGCTGCGCAGCGGTTTATCGGCCGCAAGCGTGCGGGCCACGGCGATTGTGTTTTTCGCCGCGAGCGACGTCGTTGCGCTGGCGAGTTTGTGGTGGCTGCAGGTGCTGGGCCGCGAGCATTTCAGTCTGGCGATCAGTCTGTTGGTGCCAGCGTTGCTGGGGAATGTGGCGGGGCAGCTTTTGTTTCGCCGTAAACCCATGTCGCTGCATGGCGTGATCGGCGGTGTGCTGGTGCTGATGTCGGCGGCGACCCTGGCGAAAAGCCTGTTCTAGAAGCGGCATATGCCGCTCCTGAACTGGAGGAGTCAGAGCGGTTGTTGTTTATCTACCGTGGGCGGCACTGGCGCGTTTTCGGTTTTCAGCAGGTCGCGAATTTCAGTCAGCAACACCACTTCGGCGGTTGGCGCAGCGGGCGCTTTGGCGTGTTCTTTGTGCAGCTTGTTGATCACCTTTACGCCCATGAATATGGCAAAGGCAACGATCACGAAGTCCAGGCAGGTTTGCAGGAATTTGCCATAGGCCAACAGCACAGCCGGGCTGTCGCCTTGCGCGGCTTTCAGCGTGATGGCCAGGTCAGAAAAGTCCACTCCGCCAATCAGAAGCCCCAAAGGCGGCATGATCACGTCGCCCACAAACGACGACACGATCTTGCCAAACGCCGCGCCGATGATGATACCGACCGCCATGTCGACGACGTTGCCCTTGACCGCAAAGGCCTTGAATTCGCTGATTATGCTCATAGATGAACTCCCTGTTGCTTAAGTTGGTGGGGGGCAGTGTAGAGCACCCGTTTCGCCGCTCCCAGCATCAAGTGACCGGCTCTGGCGCCGGGCGTTCACCGTTTTTGCCTCTGGTCTAGGCTGTAGGAAGTCAACCAACCCATGCGAAGGAGAAGGCCTATGACCCTCGAACACCATCCGCTGCACGTGGAGTACCCCGAATATCAGGGAGAGCTGCAACGGCTGCTGGGCTCGGACGCGCACTTCAGCAAACTCGCGGCGGAATACGCAGCGCTGGACAAGCAGATTTTCCAGGTAGAGGACGGTCGCCACGCCATGGATGACATGGCGCTCAAGGCGCTGAAAAATGAGCGGGTTACGCTCAGTCTTGCCATTGCCCAACGCCTGGAACAGGCGGCGGCTCAAAGCTGACTCCAGTGATAAACCAGACCTGCTGTCACAGCAGGGCTGGTCTGGTTGTGTTCTTTATATAAAGGTGAAATATTTGGTCGGAAGTTTCTGATCGTTGCTGTTAATCGTTTATTTGTTTTTCTTAATTGATACCGGTCAGTTAATCGAACTGGCGATAAGCTATTCGCGCGAATACGCTCGGCGTTCCAATTGAACTACCAGTTTTTCTATATCGCTTCGGTTGGAAGTTTCTATTTAGAGTAACTGCAATATGGCTCTAGTCTCCTAAAGCGCAAACGATGCGCCAACAATAATAGGGAGACGATCATGAAAAGACATACGCTCATTCCTGCCACTTCGTTGTTTTGTGTCGGGTTTCTTTCCCTTTCCGTTCAGGCCGCTACGCTCACCCGCGATAACGGCGCTGCTGTAGGTGACAACCAGAACTCGCAAACGGCCGGTGCTACCGGGCCAGTGTTGCTCCAGGACGTACAGCTGCTGCAAAAGCTCCAGCGTTTCGACCGCGAACGCATTCCTGAACGCGTCGTGCACGCCCGTGGCACCGGGGCTCACGGTAACTTCACAGTGACCGACGACCTCAGCGACCTGAGCAAAGCCAAGGTCTTTGCTGCCGGCGAAGTGACCCCGGTATTTGTGCGTTTTTCCTCCGTGGTGCACGGCAACCATTCGCCCGAAACCTTGCGAGATCCCCATGGCTTTGCCACGAAGTTCTACACCGCAGACGGCAACTGGGATTTAGTGGGTAATAACTTCCCGACTTTCTTTATTCGCGATGCCATCAAGTTTCCCGATATGGTGCACGCGTTCAAACCTGATCCGCGTACTAATCTGGACGATGATTCGCGCCGGTTTGATTTCTTCTCCCATGTACCTGAAGCCACCCGTACATTGACCGAGCTGTATTCCAACTCCGGTACACCGGCCAGTTATCGGCAAATGGACGGAAACGGGGTGCACGCCTACAAACTGGTTAACGCCAAGGGCGATGTCCACTATGTGAAATTCCACTGGAAAACGCTGCAAGGCATCAACAACCTTGACCCGAAACAGGTGGAGCAGGTGCAGGGCAAGGATTACAGCCACCTGAGCAATGATCTGGTTTCGCACATCAAAAAAGGTGACTTTCCGAAATGGGATTTGTATGTGCAGGTACTCAAGCCGGAACAGCTGAGCACATTCGCGTTTGACCCGCTGGACGCCACCAAAATCTGGCCGGACGTACCCGAGCGCAAAGTCGGGCAGATGGTGCTGAACCGCAACCCGGACAACGTGTTCCAGGAAACCGAACAGGTCGCCCTGGCGCCTGCGAATCTGGTGCCTGGCATCGAGCCGTCCGAAGACCGGTTGCTGCAAGGTCGGGTGTTTTCCTACGCCGATACCCAGCTCTATCGCCTCGGCGCCAACGCCATGCAGCTGCCCATCAACCAGCCGCGGGTGAAGGTCAATAACGGCAATCAGGACGGCGCCATGAACGGCGGCAAGACCACGTCCGGGGTCAACTATCAGCCGAGCCGTCTGGAGCCCCGCGAAGAAGTGGCGGGCGCGCGCTACAGCAGCCTGCCGCTGTCGGGCAGCACCGAGCAGAAGAAGATCCAGCGCGAGCAGAACTTCAAACAGGCCGGTGATCTGTACCGCTCTTACAGCAAGAAAGAGCGCGACGATCTGATCGCAAGCTTTGGCGGCTCGCTGGCCACCACCGATGAGGAGAGCAAGCACATCATCCTGTCGTTCCTGTACAAGGCCGATGCTGAATACGGCACCGGGGTGGCGAAAGTCGCCAAGGGTGATCTGGACCGGGTGAAAACCCTGGCCGCCAAGCTGGCGGACTGAGGCAACGCGCGGCGGCTTTCTGATGAGGGCCGCCGCGTTATGTCGGGAGCTTTGTGATGCTTATTCGAACCGTTGTGATGCTGGGCGCGCTGGCATTCAGCACGCTGGTTTCAGCCGCTGCACCAGGTGAGCCTGCCGAGGTGCAGGCGCAACTGCGCAGCTACTTTTTCGAGGCCGCACGGGCAGGCGATGTGTCGGTGCTGCAAACCTTCATCAACGCCCATTACCCGCTCGATGGCCAGGATGAGAAGGGCTACACCGCGCTGATTCTGGCCGCCTACCATGGCCATCAATCGGCTGTTGAGCTGCTGTTGCAGGCGGGCGCCGATGCCTGTCAGCAAGACCAGCGCGGCAATACCGCCTTGATGGGCGCAATTTTCAAGGGCGAGGTGAGCATTGCCCGGCGTCTGCTGGCGAGCAACTGCAACCCGGATCAACGCAACGGCGCCGGGCAAACCGCAGCCATGTACGCCGGACTGTTCAACCGTTCGGAACTGCTCGATGCCCTGGCTGCAAAAGGCGCGGATCTGAATGCCGAAGACGGGCTTGGCAACAGCGCCGCCCGGCTGGCCAACGGCGAAATTCGCACGCCCGCCCCGCGTTGAGCCCGGGTAGCTGCGCTATCATCGGCGCTTTTCGGCGAGGGGGTTGAGATGGCCAAGGCCAAGCGTATGTATGGCTGCACCGAGTGCGGTGCGACCTTCCCCAAGTGGGCCGGCCAGTGCGGCGAATGCGGCGCCTGGAACACCCTGGTGGAAAGCATGATCGAGGTCGGCAGCGAAACAGCAGCCAGCGGTCGTGCCGGTTGGGCCGGGCAACAGGCGCAGCTCAAAACCCTGGCCGAAGTCAGCGTTGAAGAAATGCCGCGCTTTTCCACCGCATCGGCGGAACTGGACCGCGTGCTCGGTGGCGGTCTGGTCGACGGCTCGGTGGTGCTGATCGGTGGCGACCCGGGCATCGGCAAATCCACCATCCTGTTGCAAACCTTGTGCAACATCGCCACGCGCCTGCCGGCGCTGTATGTCACCGGTGAGGAATCGCAGCAGCAAGTCGCCATGCGCGCCCGCCGCCTCGGTTTGCCGGAAGACAAGCTCAAGGTGATGACCGAAACCTGCATCGAATCGATCATCGCCACGGCGCGGGTGGAAAAGCCCAAGGTGATGGTGATCGACTCCATCCAGACGATTTTTACCGAACAACTGCAATCGGCCCCCGGCGGTGTGGCGCAGGTGCGCGAGAGCGCGGCGTTGCTGGTGCGCTATGCGAAGCAGAGCGGCACGGCGATATTTCTGGTCGGCCACGTGACCAAGGAAGGCGCGCTGGCCGGGCCGCGCGTGCTGGAACACATGGTTGATACCGTGCTGTATTTCGAAGGCGAGTCCGACGGCCGCTTGCGCTTGCTGCGCGCGGTGAAAAATCGCTTTGGCGCGGTGAACGAGCTGGGCGTGTTCGCGATGACAGACCGTGGCTTGAAGGAAGTGTCGAACCCTTCAGCCATTTTCCTCACCCGCGCTCAGGAAGAAGTACCGGGCAGCGTGGTGATGGCGACATGGGAAGGCACGCGGCCGATGCTGATCGAAGTGCAGGCCCTGGTAGACACCAGCCACCTGGCCAACCCACGACGTGTGACCCTGGGCCTCGACCAGAACCGTCTGGCCATGCTGCTGGCCGTACTGCACCGCCATGGCGGCATTCCAACCCATGATCAGGACGTTTTCCTCAACGTGGTTGGGGGCGTGAAGGTGATGGAAACAGCGTCCGACCTGGCGCTGATGGCTGCCGTGATGTCGAGCCTGCGCAACCGGCCGTTGCCGCATGACTTGCTGGTGTTTGGCGAGGTGGGGCTGTCAGGTGAAGTGCGCCCGGTGCCGAGTGGGCAGGAGCGCTTGAAAGAGGCGGGCAAACACGGCTTCAAACGCGCCATCGTGCCCAAAGGCAACGCCCCGAAAGAGTCGCCGCCGGGGCTGCAGATTATTGCCGTAACGCGATTGGAACAGGCGTTGGATGCGTTGTTTGAGTAGGTTGTAGGCTGAATTGACGCGTTACGCCTCGCCCAGCGAGGTCAGTTCACGCTCAAGCAAATCCTCATCGCCAAGATTCAACTCCACCAGCCGGCGCAAATGGCTGACCGAATCCAGATCGATGTGCCGGCACTCAAAGCCCAGCAAACCGCCTTCGTCCCGCGCCAGAGTGGCTTCCATATGCACATGCACGTCGGGGCTCAGGTGCACGTGGGCGTCGAACGGCTGATTGGCGGCGCCGTTCCAGTTTTCCGGACGCTGTACCAGCAGGCCTTTTAGCGAAAGGTCGTGCAGTTCAACCGTCCAGCGCTGATCGCCTTGGGCGATTTCGGTGCTGGCGTCGAAGGCAATGCGCTGAAAGCGCCGACGCTCGTTGGTTGACTCACTCATGGGGTTTGCTCCAGTAGGCAGTGTCTATCCGATTTCATCGGCGCATTTCGGTTCCATCACTATAGCCAAGGCTGCGGCCCCGGCTATGGCTGAGGTGGTTGAAGTGTGACGGCGCGCTTTTTTCGCCAGAAGGCAAACGCTGCGATACCAGTCACCGCAATCAGCCCGAACAGCCAATATTTAAACGGGCGCACGGTCTTCCAGGCGGTATCCAGGCGGTACTGCCAGAGCTTTTGACTGACATGGTCGAAGTCCGGCTCCTCGCAGTTCTGCCCGAAATTTTCCGCCCAGGGGACCAGCGGTCCGTTGTCGACGTAACGTTGGTAATAGCGCTGCGCCAGCGGCAGGTCGCTGTTGATGATCCAGCCGGTCGCCCGGCACAGCGTGGCGGCGTAGGCCTGGCTGGTAGGCGGCAACAGGTCGGCGGCCTGATTCGCCAGTTCTGCG
This sequence comes from Pseudomonas viridiflava, assembly GCF_900573885.1. Taxonomy (GTDB): domain Bacteria; phylum Pseudomonadota; class Gammaproteobacteria; order Pseudomonadales; family Pseudomonadaceae; genus Aquipseudomonas. Next base: position 569,879 of record NZ_UPSE01000453.1, on the reverse strand, counting down.
CCCGTCCAGCGGTAGTGGTAGCGGTTGTTGGGCTGGGCCAGATTGGCATTTTGCCGGTCGGCTTCGGCTGGTGTCAGCAGGCCGCCCGGCGTCTGTGTTTGTACGCGGTCGAGGGAATACAGGCCGTCGAACCAGGCGTAATCGGGCGACATTTCATAGCCGAGCAGTTCCATGCCTTGAGTGCGCGCCAGCTTGCCGGCCTGGTAAAGCGCCTCGGCTTTGCCGGTGTCGGTCCAGCGTGATTCAGCGGCCTGGCGAGCCTGGCCGTACTCCCGTGCCGCCGTTTGCAGGCTCAGTTCGTAAAAATAGGCGGGCGCCTCGTCATAGCGTCCGTCGCGTAACAGGCGACGCCCCAATAGTTGCCGCAGCTCGGCGGCAATCGGGCGTGGCTGGTAGGTGTACGGGTCTGGCGGTGTGGCAATCGAGGGAGGCGCCGGCACGTTGCTGTCGACAAAGGTTTTCAGCTCGTCGGTAGTCAGCACGCGCTCGGCGACGTCGGCGGCATCTGCCCAGTAGAAATAACCACCGCGGTACAGAGCAGCAAACGCATCCACATAATCGCCGCGTTGCAACGCCAGTATTGCCCCTTCACCCTCGACGCGGCAGCGCGGTTTCAGTGTTTCGCTGGTCCAGTCTGAACCGCGGCGCCAGCCCCAGGATTCGTCTTCGGGAAACGCCTGAGCTGCTTTGGCGTAAGCCGTTTGTGCCGCCTTCTGATCACCGTTACGCAGCGCGATTTTTGCTCGCAACCACCAGGTCAGGCCGTTATCTGGCGCGTGTTCAAGCAGCGCGGCGGTGGCGGCATAGTCGCCAACCTGGTAATTCAACGCGGCCAGGCGATCGGCGTTGGCCATGTTGGCGATATCGCCCCGTTGCAGTAACTGCGTCAGCTTCGCTTCGCCGTTCGGCTGCTCGCCGTATGACCAACCGGAGTGGCTGATCAGATACGCCGTGAGCAATTGCTGCACCGGCAATTGCTGCAGTAACGGTGCGAGCTGTTCTTCAGGCATCTGCGTCAGTTCGACGGCGAGCTGTTTCATCGAGCTGTAACCGGTGGTGGAGCCCAGTTTCAGCTGGCTGGCGTAGAGGCCGATGGCCGTTGACCAGTTGCCAGCGTCGAGCTCCAGACGCGCTTCTTCACCGAGACTGGCGATGCCCAGCTCCATGGCATCGCTGGCGCCGTCGAGCACCAGCTGGCGGGTTTGCCGGAAGGCCTGCCTGGCGGCTTCGAGGTCGGCGCTCTGCGCTTGGGCAAGCTGCTCATCGCTGAGCTCTGCTTCGCGCGCGGCGTTGGCGTTGCGGGCCAGGCTGCGGCCCAGCGAGTAGGCAGCCCAGGCCCCGCGAACCTGTCGCTCTGAAACCGGCAATGCGAGAACCTGGCGGAAGTAAGCCTGCGCCGTGGCGTCGTCTCCTTGGGCGAACGCCACGGCACCGGCGGTGTACAGGCGCAACTCGGTGGGTAACGTCGCGCCGGCTCGCTCGGCTTCGGCGGCGTCGGTGAGCTGGCGCAATTCGCGTACGTTGGCCAACTGCTCGGCGCTCAGGTCTTTGCCCTCGACCACTTCGATTTCGTCGCGATAACGGTTTTGCTCGGCGTCCCAGCGGCTTTCCGCGTCTGCCGGCGCGGCGGGTTGGAGTGCCGGTACCGCCACTGCGAGGCGGCCGGCCTCGAAGGTGAAATTGCTCTCCGGCAACTCCGCCAGCGTGTTGGCGCGGTCGCCCAACAGGCGCAAGGGGAAATCCGGGCCACAGGCGAGTGCGGGCGCGCAGGCGAATACGGTACTTATGGCGGTGGCGAGTAGATGGCGACTGGCGTTAAGGCGTGACACTGAATCCTCCTTGATCAAGTTGTTGGCAACGCGCCCAGCCCACCGCGCGGCTTTGGCCGGAGAGCAGGTGGCGGGATTGTGGGCTCGATTGCGGCCGCTTGAAATGCAGCGAATCGAACGACTGTTCTACACGGAAACCCTGCACGCCGTCGGCCGCTTCGCAGCCTTTTCCGCTACCGCGAACCTCCGACGGCAATGGCGCGGACAGGTTGCCACGGTTGACCACACGTATTTCGTAAAGCGAACCCTGCTGCTGAACCTCGACCTGCAAATCGCTGCGTAGCGGCTGCTGGTGCACGACGGCTTGCAGGGTTGTCAGCGGCCAGGCGCGACGGTCATCGGCCAGCGGCAAACGAAACCAGATCAGCCCGGTCAGGCTGGTAACGGGCGATTCGTGCAGCCGCTCTATAAGCATTGCCAGCTGTTGCGAGTCGGCTTGCAACTCGCGGCGTTTGCCGCCCTGGATCAGCGGCGCTTCACTTTCCACCTCGCCGCTTTCGCTCAGCGCCACGCCGTAAGCCGGCAAGGCGAGCAGGAACGGCGTTGTCGTAATGGCGCCGTAAGCCTTGGCCCAACGCAGCGCCTGATTCGGCTCGAACAGCCCAAGGGCAGGGCGGTTTACGGCGTGCACTTGCAGCACCGAGCTGTCCACTTCCGCCAGCACAGCGGGCAGCGTCGGGCTGTCGAGCCAGGCGGGCAGGGCGGTGATGCTCAGGGCAAGGTTGTTCGGTAACTGGCTGCGCAGGTCGTGCAGCATGGCCGCGTAAGCCTCAAGCCCATTGCTCGCGCAGTCATGGTCGATTTCAACGCCTTGCAGATTCAGGCCCAGCGTTCGCCAGGTACGAATCAGCAGGTGCATCTGTTCGGTGATCGCGTTGCTGTCGAGGCGGGGTAACTGGCCGTCCAGGCGAATCACAGCGATGAGAGGGCGCCCGTCTTGCTTGAGCATCTGTGGGTCGATTCGCGCCTGAATCCAGCCTTCCTGCGGGTGCATCTGCGCGGCTAGAACGCGCAACGTCGAAAAGTCGGAACGGGTCTGGACCAGCGCTTGTGCATGGGTGGGGCGCCATTGACGCTGCCAGATATACACCTGCTGATCGAGCACAACAGCGGGCGGCGGCTCGCAACCGGTGAGGGTCATAACGGCCAGCAAAACGACGCAGAGGGCTTGCCGGAAGGGCAGAAGGGCGGGCACGTTTGGCAGGGCTCAGTGGAGGCGGCGAGCAATGGTGCATGAGCGCCATTGGCGTGCCAAGCCTACCGGTCGTCCGGCGTCGGTTTGACAGCGGGGTATGTGTCACCAAAGCTGCAAGAGCGTTTAAAAAACAATCACTGCGGAGCGCAGACATGGATAAGCGATTGCTTGGCAAAGGTTTGATGGTGGCAGTACTCAGCGCGGCCAGCTTTGCGGCCCAGGCCGATCAGGCCGGCGGCGGTGGCTGCGGTTGGGGCAACATGCTGTTTGAAGGGCAACGCGGCCTGGCGCCACACTTGCTCGCCACCACCACCAACGGCACGTCGGGGAACGCCACCTTCGGCCTTACCTCCGGCACCAACGGCTGTGACTCTCATGTGAAACTCGGCTACGGCGGCCGCTCGATGCTGGCCATGAACGGCATGCTCGATTCCATTGCCGAGGATATGGCGCAAGGGCAAGGCGAGGCGCTGGACGCCTACGCTACGTTGTTGGGGGTGGAGAAAGCTGACCGCGCCCATTTCGCGCAAGTGACTCACCAAAACTTCGGCAGCATTTTCTCCAAGGCCGACGTCACCAGCGAGCAGGTGCTGGCGAACACGCTGGACGTCATGAGCAAAGATGCGCAGCTGGCGCGCTATGCCAAACAGCCCGCGTGATTTAAGCAAGTCCGTTAAATAGAAAAGGGGGGCTGGTTAATACCAGCCCCCCTTTCATTTTTGCGGCGAGGTTGAATGACCCGGACTGCGGTCATTCAATCTCGCTATTTCAGCGACTACTCAACAGGTCTCGTGCATGGCCCGATCGAGTCAGGTGCCGACACGTTACAAGGTCGCCCGCCTATGGGGTTTTTGCCCTCATCTGTCGGGTAGTCCGGTTTCGGCTCGACAGGCGGGTAGTCCGGCGCAGGCTCGACAGGCGGATAGTCCGGTCTCGGCTCCACAGGTGGGTAGTCCGGTTTAGGCTCCACAGGCGCGTAGTCCGGCGCCGGCTCAGCAGGCGGTTTAGGCTTGGGATCCTTGGGTGGATACGGACCAACTATAGGGTTCAACTCGATCTCTGGTGCCCCTGGATAATCCGCATCAGGATCGATCGGGCGCCAGTGCGGGTAGTCCACCGAAGGCTCGTCAGGTGCTGAAACCGGGTAGTCCGGCTTAGGATCCTTGGGTGGATACGCACCAACTATAGGCTTCAAGTCGATCACTGGTGCGCCTGGATAATCTGCATCAGGATCAATCGGGCGCCAGTCCGGGTAGTCCGGCGCAGGCTCAGCAGGCGCAGGCTTGATGGGCTTCGGCGGATATTCGGGCATCGGCTCTAGGCTAGGCGGCCGTGCGCCTGGGTAATCCGGATCAGGATCGACAGGGTGCCAGGTCGGATAGTCCGGTGCCGGCTCGACAGGTTTTGTCGGGTAGTCCGGAGCAGGCTCGGCAGGCGCAGGCTTGACGGGTTTGGCCGGGTACTCGGGCATCGGCTCTAGGCTAGGCGGCCGCGCACCTGGGTAATCCGGGTCAGGATCCACGGGGTGCCAGGTCGGATAATCCGGGGCCGGCTCGACAGGTTTTGTCGGGTAGTCCGGAGCAGGCTCGGCAGGCGCAGGCTTGACGGGTTTTGCCGGGTATTCGGGCATCGGCTCAAGGCTAGGCGGCCGTGCGCCTGGGTAATCCGGGTCAGGATCGACAGGGTGCCAGGTCGGATAATCCGGTGCCGGCTCGACAGGTTTTGTCGGGTAGTCCGGAGCTGGCTCGGCAGGCGCAGGCTTGACGGGTGTAGCGTACTCCGGCATCGGCTCGGGGCTAGGCGGCCGAGAATCTGGGTAATCCGGTTCAGGATTGACAGGCGCAGGCTTGACGGGTTTGGCCGGGTACTCGGGCATCGGCTCAAGGCTAGGCGGCCGCGCGCCTGGGTAATCCGGGTCAGGATCCACAGGGTGCCAGGTCGGATAATCCGGGGCCGGCTCGACAGGTTTTGGATTCGTGTAGTCCGGCGCAGGCTCGGCAGGCGCAGGCTTGACGGGTGTAGCGTACTCCGGCATCGGCTCGGGGCTAGGCGGCCGAGAATTTGGGTAATCCGGTTCAGGATTGACAGGCGCAGGCTTGACGGGTTTGGCCGGGTATTCGGGCATCGGCTCAAGGCTAGGCGGCCGCGCACCTGGGTAATCCGGGTCAGGATCGACAGGATGCCAGGTCGGATAATCCGGTGCCGGCTCGACAGGTTTTGTCGGGTAGTCCGGAGCAGGCTCGGCAGGCGCAGGCTTGACGGGTTTGGCCGGGTATTCGGGCATCGGCTCAAGGCTAGGCGGCCGCGCACCTGGGTAATCCGGGTCAGGATCCACAGGGTGCCAGGTCGGATAATCCGGGGCCGGCTCGACAGGTTTTGGATTCGGGTAGTCCGGAGCAGGTTCGGCAGGCGCAGGCTTGACGGGTTTGGCCGGGTACTCTGGCATCGGCTCGAGGCTAGGCGGCCGGGCACCAGGGTAATCCGGGTCTGGATCGACAGGGCGCCAGGTCGGGTAGTCCGGGGCCGGCTCGACAGGTCGCGCGCCCGAATAGTCTGGCTCAGGCGTAGGGGGACGCGCGCCCGGATAGTCTGGTGCGGGCGTAGGCGGGCGTGCGCCCGAATAGTCTGGTGCAGGCGTAGGCGGGCGCGCGCCCGGATAGTCTGGTGCAGGCGTAGGCGGGCGTGCGCCCGGATAGTCTGGTGCAGGCGTAGGCGGGCGTGCGCCCGGATAGTCTGGTGCAGGCGTAGGGGGACGCGCGCCCGGATAGTCTGGTGCGGGCGTAGGGGGACGCGCGCCCGGATAGTCTGGTGCAGGCGTAGGAGGACGCGCGCCCGGATAATCTGGCGCAGGGGTCATCGGACGCGAAGTATCACTTGGTACGTCAACGTCGCCCTTCTTCTTGCCGCCGCCCGAGGGGAGCGATACTTCCACCCGGATGTCGGTGCCGGCAACTTTCTTATCGGTCGTGACCTCGACCATTTGATTGCTGTCTCGGTTTAAATTGCCAGAAACTCCGCCCGCGACGTTCATTTCCATGTCGCCAATGTCGATGGTGCTCTTTTGAGTGGCCTTGTAATCGATTTGATCTACTCGGCCGCCCTCTATTACTACGCTGGGCACGCCGCTTTTGCTTATGCCGCCGCCACCACCACCGTAGCCGCCATCTTTGTCGCGCGAGTCCTGGAGGTCGGTGACGATGGTTTTGCCATCCACTTGATAAGACCCTTTGCCTGAAGCCGAAACGATGTGCCCGCCCGTCAGCTTCTGGTCTCCGCCAACATGCAGGTCCAAGGAGCCGGTAATTATTCCGGACTGTTCGTTCGTCAGCTTGCTGTTGTCATAGTCTTTACCCCCCGATGCAGAGGCGCTGGCGACCGGCACAACCCCGGCAGAGGACACTGCTACGCCGGCGGCAACGCTCCAGTTGCCCCGTTCATGATCCATATTCGAGGTGTCTTGTTTTGTGGTGATGGTCTGCGTGCCGCCAATCTTGTAATCGAGATGGTCGGAGTTGATGTTGGCACCTTCCATCGTGTGATCGTTTTTGGCTTTGATGGTGACTTCGGTGCCGCTGATCAAGCCATTGGTGAAACTGGTCGAGCTGGAGGTGGTTCGGTCGTAGCTGCCATCAGCGCCAAGGGAGGCGCCGATGCCTGAGCCCGATGGACCCACGCTAGCCGCGCCGGTTATGCCAGCCCGGTGCGTGTCAGTGCTTGAGCTTGAGCTGCTACTGGTTTGTGCTGCCCGCTGCACAATGTCGGCGGCGGAATCCAGCGAGACCTTGCCGCCCTGGATATTGACGCCGTTCAACTCAATGTTGCCCTTGGTGGTGGTGAGGCTGATGTTTCCCCCGATGTTGTTGATGTTTTCCGATTTGGTTTCGCTCTTGCTTTCTGACTTGGTATGCGACACACCCCAGAAAGTGGAGGCCCCGAGGGCATCGCCGAACACCGCCTGTGTGACGTTGCCCGCCTGGGCAGCTGTGGTCAACGTAGGGTCGATCTCCATGCCGTCGTTGCTCTTGTCAACGGTTTTGTGAATGTTGGAAGACACATTTGCGATCGAAGAGTGGGTTTCGTTTTCGATACCGATAAAGGTCTCTTCCCGACTAAAGGATGTTTTGTGTTTGTCTTCGAATTTGGTGCTCTTGATGTCTCCGGCCTCGATGGCCAGCGTGGGCATCGCCGCTGTTGCTTGTGCAAGCTCGGCCGCGGTCATGCTGGCCCGTTGCTCCGGAGTTAATTGGTGCCCGGCGTTGATATCTGCACCTCCCAGGTCAAACGAGCCCCCGACCTTCAAACTGCCGTCGGCAATTTCCATCACCGGTACGCCGTTGCTCGATTGCGTGATGCTTCCATGGTGGTGCGGCGCAATGATGATTTGAGCGAAGGCTTGGGGGAGTATGCCGAGCAGCGCCAAGGGAAGCGCTTTCAGCGCCCACAGACCGCTAACACCCGCGGACGGACCTTTTGTATGTCCTGGTTTGCGTCGTGAAGTGCAAATCTCCGCAACGGGTATCAAGCAACCAAGCGTTTTGCTGAATATCAGCCGAAAACAGTTTTTGTTCATGTGGGTACGCCTTGATTTAATAAATTATTCAAAAAGTCAGATAAGTGCTCATATACAGCGCTGCGTCGTCAGTGCTGTCGCGAATTTCTCTGTGCATATACATAGGCAGCCCAAGCGTTATCGAGCCACCACCATGTGCCCAACTACCACTGACGCCCAGTGCAAGGCCGGCGATAGTGCCGCTGACGTCTTTATACTTGACGTCTCGGGCATGGCCGGCGTCCACGCCAATCAAAGGCGTGACGGTTCCGTTTAATAACTGCATGGGTCGAGTCAAGGTATTGGAGATATAAATGCCTTGATCACCCCATATGGCCGGGCCCCTGAAACCACGTACTGTGAATTCGTCGCCAAGTCCCATTTTTTGTGCGACCAGAAGGTTGTCGCTGGAGTACTGACCACCGATGCGAGAAGAGAAGCTGAAATCTTTGTCAGCTATTTTTAACGGGCGGGACCAAGCGGTATTGAATGCAACTTTCTTAAAGTGCTTGGGTTGGTTGTTTTTGTCATAGGCTGCCGTGTGCGAATCCCATGTCGACAAGCCTTGGGTAAAGGTAGCGTCCGAATACAAAGAGCCGCCCATGAACTGGGTGACGTGCTCCAGGCCGAAGCCAAGGCTGGTGTACGGAAGACTGCTGACAGAAAGAAGAGCACTCTCAATGTAATTGGCGCTTTTCTTGTGGTCGAGTTCTACAGACGCTGAAAGTTTGTCGGTTTTGCCCCGTGTAAGCACATGACTAAACTTGGCAGAGACCGACTGGGAGTCGCCGCTTGTGTCGTAGTTGCCGTAATTGCCGCCGGTCAGTCGCTTTTCGTATTGCGAATGGTTGAAACGCAAGTCTACTTTTGAATAGCCGAATGGCACCGAGTAGCTGACCCCGGCGCTGTAGTCGGAGTTGCTCTCGCTGAGCTGATATCGACGTGAACTGGCATTCAGGCCCAGCGTGTCGTTGCCCAGCAGCAGATCACTGATGCTGGTAGAAGCGCTGTAGCGGTAGCGCCCTTTGCTTGGGCTGTCCATGCCGGAGTTTTCGGCGCGTACCGTAAGAGAAGGCAGGCCTTTTTCCTGAACTACCAGATTCAAAAATGAATAGCCGACGCGCTCTGAAGGTTGAATATCGACGCGGGCAGTTTTTGCGGCGTTATTCAGGTTTTCCACCATCTGGTCAACTTGATGGATATTTAACGGCTTACCAGTCATGTTCGGCATTGCCGACGCCGTGAGCAGTTTTTGATACGGACCGGTAGGGGGTTGGCCATTTACAAGCCAGCCTTCGACATAGCCCCAATTGACTTTCAGTTCAACTTCGCCCTGCTTCATGTTCTTTGGAACAAGGCTGATGGTGGTTGTGGAAAAACCTTTATCGGCATAGCGATTGGTAACGTCTCGGATCAACCCGAATAAATCGCTATTGCCAAGTTCGCGACCGGTGTATTTTTCAAGGATGTCGTCGACATTAACGTTGGGGTTGGTCTTGTCGCCCGGGTCGACTGTAATAGTGTTGATCAGAAATGTCGGGCCGGACTGCACCGGTAGTTCGGGCTGTTCAGGTAACTGGAGTTGCTGCTCTTGCACGTCGCGTTGATTTTTATCAAGTTGGCGATTGATCTCTTCCTGCTGGCGCTGCTTGTTCTGCAGGTCAAGCTCGCGATCAAGCGGATTAACTCGGTATCCCGAATCTGCTGCATAGGACGGCGTAGATACCAAGGCGGCGAACAACCCGACTGCGAGCGTTTTAGCAATGATTATTGAAAGCGCGTTTGCAGGCGGCAACGAATGTTCGGTTTTAGCGCTCGATGAAGTTGGACGAATAGAAGAAGGCATGATCGGTATCTACGCTTTTACGGGGGCATGCATTCTTGATCCGTAGAGAGTTACCGAGTAGAAAGTCCTTCGCGTGCGGATGTAAGTTCGTGCCTACATGCTTGTAGGTGCTGACATAATGTGTAGGAGGTTTTAAAGTTACTCGTGGGAAGAGTGGAAGTTGCGAACTTCCAATGTTCTTACAGGCTGTGTCTTAACTATTGAGGCACGTCGTTGTCGAGGGTCAAATATCTACCGTCAGACTCACACCGCAGAAGAGTCGCAGGGCGGTTTCTACCTTGACGACAGGCGCCGGAGAATCCGGGTGCAACAAAATCGGTTCCGGAAACTATCTGCGGCCATTCACTGTTGAGCTAGACAAACGTCGGATACCACGCGGCACGGAAACGTCTAAACTCGAAAGGCCGCTTGTACGTCCATCCATTCGGAGTTTTCCATGAACAATAACAATAGCGTCCTACGCCACCTGCCCTGGGCAGTGTTGGCAGTAGTGGGCGCCGGTGCCTTGGGTGTCGTGGCTTTGCGCCGCGGTGAAGCCATCAACGCGTTGTGGATAGTGGTGGCCGCTGTGGCCCTCTATCTGGTTGCCTACCGCTACTACAGTCTGTTTATCGCCAACAAGGTGATGCAGCTGGACCCCAATCGCGCCACTCCCGCTGTATTGAATAACGACGGTCTGGACTATGTGCCGACCAACAAACACATCCTGTTCGGTCACCACTTTGCTGCCATTGCTGGCGCCGGTCCTTTGGTCGGCCCGGTACTGGCGGCGCAGATGGGGTATCTGCCGGGTACGCTCTGGCTGATTGCGGGGGTGATTCTCGCCGGTGCGGTTCAGGACTTCATGGTGCTGTTCATTTCCACTCGCCGTAACGGCCGCTCCCTGGGTGAGCTGGTGCGCGAAGAAATGGGCCAGGTGCCTGGCACCATTGCGCTATTCGGTGCATTCCTGATCATGATCATCATCCTTGCGGTGCTGGCGTTGATCGTGGTGAAAGCGCTGGCTTCGAGCCCATGGGGCATGTTCACGGTGATGGCGACCATTCCGATCGCGATGCTGATGGGCGTGTATATGCGCTACATCCGCCCGGGCCGCATTGGTGAAATTTCCATCGTTGGCCTGCTGCTATTGCTCGGTTCCATCTGGCTGGGCGGCCAAGTGGCTGCTAGCCCTGATTGGGCGCCGATGTTTACCTTTACCGGTATCGAAATCACCTGGATGCTGATCGGCTACGGCGCTGTGGCGTCGGTGCTGCCCGTGTGGCTGCTGTTAGCCCCGCGTGATTACCTGTCTACCTTCCTGAAAATCGGCACCATCATCGCGCTGGCGCTGGGCATTCTGATCACCATGCCAGAACTGAAAATGCCGGCGCTGACGCAGTTCGTCGACGGCACCGGTCCGGTGTGGAAAGGCGGTCTGTTTCCGTTCCTGTTCATCACCATTGCCTGCGGTGCTGTGTCTGGTTTCCACGCGCTGATTTCTTCGGGCACTACGCCGAAGCTGCTGGCCAGTGAGTCCCATGCGCGTTACATCGGTTACGGCGGCATGTTGATGGAGTCGTTCGTGGCAATCATGGCGATGGTGGCTGCTTCGGTCATCGAACCGGGCGTGTACTTCGCCATGAACAGCCCGCCCGCTGTAGTGGGTGCCGATGTGGCATCGGTTGCCGCAACGGTGAGCAGTTGGGGTTTCATGATTACGCCGGAAGCGCTCGAAGCCACTGCGCGTGACATCGGCGAAACCACCATTCTGGCTCGAGCCGGCGGTGCGCCAACCCTGGCGGTGGGTATCGCTCAGATTCTCCACACGGTGCTGCCGGGTGAAAACACCATGGCGTTCTGGTACCACTTTGCGATTCTGTTTGAGGCGCTGTTTATCCTCACGGCAGTGGATGCGGGCACCCGTGCCGGTCGTTTCATGCTGCAGGATCTGCTCGGCAACTTTGTGCCGGCGCTGCGCAAGACCGACTCCTGGGTCGCCAACATCATCGCCACGGGCGGTTGCGTCGCGATGTGGGGCTGGCTGCTCTATCAGGGGGTGGTCGATCCGTTGGGCGGCATCAATACCTTGTGGCCGCTGTTTGGCATCTCGAACCAGATGCTTGCCGGTATCGCGCTGATGCTCGGCACCGTGGTGCTGATCAAAATGAAGCGTCAGCAATACGCCTGGGTGACGGCGCTGCCGGCTACCTGGCTGCTGATTTGCACCACCACCGCAGGGCTGATCAAGCTGTTCGACAGCAACCCGGCGGTGGGCTTCGTGGCGCTGGGTCGCAAGTACAGTGATGCGCTGGCTTCCGGGCAAATTATTGCTCCGGCCAAGAACGCTGAGCAGATGCAGCACGTGATCTTCAATGCGTACACCAACGCCACCCTCACGGTGCTGTTCCTGTTCGTGGTATTCAGCGTGCTGTTCTATGCCATCAAGGTGGGTCGCGCGGCGTGGGTTCGTCCTGAGCGTAGCGACAAGGAAACCCCGTTCGAACCCATTCCACATATCTGAGCCAATCAGCTGAGTGGACACGGGCCGGCACTGCGCCGGCCCGCTTTATCGAGGACAGACCATGTTCAATGACCTGAGTCGCATGGGCAAATACCTGGGGCAGGCCGCGCGCATGCTGGTGGGCATGCCCGATTACGACAATTACGTCGAGCACATGGCGAACAAGCACCCGGACAAACCGGTAATGACGTACGAAGAATTCTTTCGTGAGCGTCAAGAAGCCCGTTATGGCGGCGGAAAGGGGCGGCCCATTCGCTGCTGCTGAATCGACGACACTTTTCTTCTGTTGAAATTTCTGGCGCCACGCTTGTCGTGGCGTTTTCTATTTAGGCGCCCCACGGCGTCACTGTTCAGGACGTAACCATGAGTCACGCTCCCATTCCGGTCACCGTTCTCAGCGGGTTTCTCGGTGCCGGCAAAACTACCTTGCTGCGGCACATTCTCAAGGCCGAGCATGGCCTGAAGATCGCCGTTATCGAAAATGAATTCAGCGAAACCCCTATCGATGGCGAGTTGCTCGGCACCGAGCCGGTGCAGGTGATGACCCTCGCCAACGGCTGCGTGTGCTGTTCCATTCATGTCGAATTGGAAAAAGCCCTGTACCTGCTGCTGGACCGTCTGGACAGCGGCGAAATCGCCTTTGACCGGCTGGTGATCGAGTGCACCGGTCTGGCCGATCCCGCTCCGGTGGCGCAAACCTTTTTTGCTGAGCAAGAGTTGTGCGAGCGCTATGTGCTCGACGGCATCATCACCGTGGTAGACGCCGCCAATGCCGAGCGCCATCTGGCCGAACCCATCGCCCAGGCGCAGGTGGGGTTTGCTGACCGCATTCTGGTGAGCAAGCGCGATCTGGTGGACGACGCGCATTACGACGCACTGGTCCAGCGCCTGGGCCGCATCAACCGCCGCGCGCCGATCCGGGTGGTGGAGCATGGCCGTATTGATCTGGCAGAGCTGCTGGATGTGCGCGGTTTCAACCTCAATGCAGATCTTCCCGCCACCATCAGCCTGCGCCCGCTAACGCTCGCCGCCAGCCCGGATCGCATCGGCACGCTGGTGCTGAAAAGCGACCAGCCGCTGGACATCGACAAACTCAGCGGGTTTATGGAAAACCTGCTGGAAACCCACGGCAATTCGCTGCTGCGCTACAAAGGCGTGCTGGACATTGCTAGCGAAGAACGGCGCATGGTGTTCCAGGGCGTTCTGCGCTTGTATGGCTTCGACTGGGACCGCGAATGGTCGGCGGACGATGTGCGCGAAAGCGTGATCGTGTTTATCGGCGATCAGTTGCCCGAAGAAGAAATTCGCACAGGCTTCGCTGCCGTAGCGGCGAGCTGAATCACTGTGCCTTGAACTGGCACGTCAGGTAGCGATTGCTAAAGCCATAGCGAAGCATCGAACCCAGGCGCGCCAGCAAGTAGAACGGGTGGCGACGGTAGTACTGCAACACGGCATTGCCCACGCCTTCGGAGCGATGCTGTTTCTGGTGGTCGGCTTTTTTGCTGAACAGCCCTTTGAATTGCCACCACTGAATCTGCTCGAACTCCTTTACCGCGCGCAGGCCCTGGCTGCGAAACAGGCGCGCGAACGAGCCTTTGCTGAAGTCGTGCAGGTGGTGGGGATTGCCGTCCAGCGTCGGGGTGATGGGCACCGAGGCAATCACCTGGCCGCCGCTGGCCAGCAAGCGGCTGTAATTCGCCACAAGACGTGCCGGGCTGGGCAGGTGTTCGATGGTTTCCAGACTGACGATGGTGTCGAAGCGCTGCTCGCCCGCGAAGGTTTCGGCGTTGGCGCACACGTAGCTCAGATTGCTCAACCGGTAGTGCTGCTGGGCATAGGCGATGGCGTCGGGGTCGATGTCCACGCCGATCACGGTTTTGTCCGGGTTCTGCTCAGCCAGCAATGCGGTGCCGTAGCCGCAGCCGCAGGCCATATCCAGTACGCGCGGGCCGCTGAGCAAGCCCGAGGCGAATTCGTAGCGCTGCATATGGATGGCCAGCGTGGCCTGGTCGTCAGGGTTTTGAGGGTTGAGGTCTTTGGGGTAAATGCGTTCGATGCTGTGCATGCGGGGCGTCCCTGTCCGTTACGTCTGAGGTGCGACTATACCGATGCGCCGGCAGGCGTTAGCGGTAAATGGTCGACAACTGCTGGCGCTCTTCCAGGCATTCCGCCGAGCCGGTCTCAAAAATCCGGCACACCCAGGGCCGGTTTTCGTAAATGGTGCAGCGCATCGTGTCGCGGTCCAGTGCAATGCACCAGCCGTCGTCGAGGCGCGCCATCACGTCGCCGCCCCACTCATCGGTGTCGATGTAGCGCTCGGGCACGCCCGTATCGGTAAGCAGCATCACCTCCAGCTGGCAGCAGCACGCCGCACAGTTGGAGCAGGCCACGGCAGGCGTGGGCTCAAGGGTGACGAGGGGAATGGTTGGAAGGTCGCTCATGGGGGCGACAGTGTACAGATTGCCGCCCGCCGCAGGCTGCTATTCGACCGGTTGCAGGCGCCGCGCCAGAGCGTGCAGCAGCGGAAACAGCACGGCCCAGAGCATCGCCAGGGTCAACAAACTCGGCACCAGGCCATAGGGTAACTGCACGCCCGTGAGCCGCGCGCCGGCGTAGTACGACAACGGCGCGCTCACCGCGCCCAGCATGCAGGCGAGCCCGAGTGGCCGCGCTGTCCAGTCCAGACAATGGCGCAACGTGGTGGCCAGCAACGTCCACATCAGCACCAGCCAGGCGGGAATCAGCCAGCCGCCGAACAACGGTTGTCCTTCGGGAAACACGAACAATCCGCCGTGCATCAAGGCGCTGTCTATCAGCGTGCCCAGCAGCGTCACCGCCACCAGCAAGCCCACCTCGCCACGGCCCAGCCAGGCCAGGTGAATAACCACCACCAACGCCGTTATACCCAGCAATGCCGGGTACTGCGGGCTGTAGACGCCGGCGAACCAACCGAGCTGAAACAGCACGGCGTTCGCTACCGATTTAAGCGTCAAAGCGGCCCAACAAAGGCGCAGGTTGCGCCGCCGGTTTAGCCAATAGCAGCTGCGCGGTGCCGATGGTTCGCTCGATAAAACCACCCTCGCAGTAGCACAAATAAAACTCCCACAAACGGAAGAAGTAATCGTCGTAACCCTTTTCGTGCAGGGTATGGCGGGCGTTGCGCAGGTTGTCGTGCCACAGGCGCAGGGTGCGGGCGTAGTGCAGGCCGAAATCTTCCATATGCAGCAGGTTCATGTCGGTTTCTTCGGTCACCACGTTAAGCATGGTGGTCAACGAGGGCAGGGCGCCGCCGGGGAAGATGTAGCGTTGAATGAAATCGACACTGCGTCTGGCCTGCTCATAGCGCTGGTCGCGGATGGTGATGGCTTGCAGCAACATCAGGCCGTCGTCTTTGAGCAAATGCGCGCATTGCTTGAAGTAGGTCGGCAGAAAGCTGTGGCCGACGGCCTCGATCATCTCGATGGACACCAGTTTGTCGTACTGGCCGACCAGGTCGCGGTAGTCCTGCAACAGCAAGGTCACGCGGTCCTGCAGGCCCTGGGCTTCAATACGCTGACGGGTATAGGCGTATTGCTCGCGCGACAGCGTGGTGGTGGTCACCTGGCAGCCGTAATGCACCGCCGCGTAAATGGCCATGCTGCCCCAGCCGGTGCCGATTTCCAGCAAATGGTCGGTGGGTTTCAGGGCGAGCTTCTGGCAGATACGGTCCAGCTTGTTCAGCTGCGCCTGCTCCAGCGTGTCGTCTGCGCGTTGAAACATGGCGGCCGAGTACATCATGGTCGGGTCGAGGAATTGCTCGAACAGCTCATTGCCCAGGTCGTAGTGCGCGGCAATGTTTTTCTGCGAGCCCTTGCGCGTGTTGCGGTTCAGCCAATGCAAACCGGCAACCAGCGGACGCCCCAGTTTTGCCAGCCCGCCCTCCATGGCGTCGAGCAGGTCGAGGTTGCAGACGAACACGCGCACCACGGCGGTCAGGTCCGGCGAACTCCAGTACCCGTGGATATACGCCTCGCCGGAGCCAATCGAACCGTTGCTGGCAACCAGCGACCACACGGCAGGATCGTTCACGTGGATCTCCGCCTGCAGCTCGGCGCCCGGCTGGCCGAACACCAGACGCTCGCCGTTTTCGACAATGCTCAACTGGCCATGGCGCAACTGCCCGAACAGGCGCAATACCGCACGGCGCAGCAGCCCGGCACCGATGCCATTGCCGCTACGGGAAAAAGTTTTACTGCTGAGGCTAGGGCTTTTCATGGTGGCTTTCCGGCGAAGCCACGCGCACAGAACCCTGCGCCGGCTGGTGGGAGAAAAGGGGTGTACGTTTGAGCAGCAGGCGCAGGGCCTGCCAGTAGATGGCCAACACGGTTTTGGCGGTCATCCACGGGAAACTCAGCAAGTGACGGTGCAGGCTCTCGCGGGTCAGCGGGCGGCGGGTCAGGCTCAGGCTGGCGTCGAACAGTTTGTGCTCACCTTGCCAGTCGGCCATGTGCACGCCCAGGCGCGAAGTGGGCTGGCTGAACGTCATGCGGTATTGCAGCTCACGCGGCAGAAAAGGCGAGACGTGAAACGACTTGTCCACCCGCACGTGGTGCGGGCCGGGGTGGCCGTCTTCGCACGGCAGCACGTAGTGGTAACGCTCGCGCCATGGCGTGTTGCTGACTTCGCACAGCACCGCCTGCAACTGCCCGACGCTGTCGTAGCAGTAGAAGAAACTCGCTGGATTGAACGCCAATCCCCAGCTGCGCGGCTGCGCCAGCAGGCAGATTTTGCCCAGCAAGGGCTCGCCCAGTGCCTCGCTCACCAGTCCGCGCACTGCGTCGCTCAAGCGCACGCCGGCGCCAGTGAAGGTCGGCAGAAAATCGGTTTCGCGAAACGCAAAGGGTGCCCAGCGACTACGGCCAGCCAGTGGCGATAGCGCCAGCACCTGTTCCTGTTCATCAAGGTCGAGAAACAGAAAACCCATGCGATAACGGAACTCATGGGCGCGCGGGCTGAACCGCCGGTGCTGCACCCAGCCGCTGTACAGGGCGCTGTTCATTTCAGCGCCTCGCCAAACGCCTGCCCAACGCGCAGGGCGCTGACGACGCCATCTTCATGAAAACCGTTGGCCCAGTAAGCGCCGCAGTAGTAGGTATGGTTCACACCGAGCAGTTCATGCCAGCGCCCCTGTGCTTCGACGCCTGCCAAGCTGTATTGCGGATGCGCGTAGGTATGGCGCGACAGCACTTTTGCCGGGTCGATGACGTCGTTCTGATTCAGGCTCACGCAGAACGTGGTGTCGCTCTGAATACCTTGCAAAATGTTCATGTCGTACGTCACCGCGGCTGCCCGCTCGCGGTTGCCGTCGAGCCGGTAATTCCAGCTGGCCCAGGCCAGGCGGCGCTTGGGCAAGAGGCGCGTGTCGGTGTGCAGCACCACGTCGTTTTCGGCATACGGCAAGGCGCCGAGAATGCTCTGCTCCGCGGCCGTCGGCTGGCCGAGCAGACGCAGCGCCTGGTCGCTGTGGCAGGCGAAAATCACCTTGTCGAAATGCTCGATGCCCTGGGCGCTGTGTACGGTCACGCCCAGCTCGTCGCGCTCGACTTTCATCACCGGGCAATTGAGCCGGATGTGCTGGCGAAACGAGGCGCACAGCGGCTCCACATAGCTACGCGAGCCACCGCTGATCACGTGCCACTGCGGCCGGTTGTTCACCGACAGCAGGCCATGGTTCTTGAAAAACTGCACAAAGAAACGCAGCGGAAAGTTGAGCATCTCGCCCAACGACATCGACCAGATCGCCGCGCCCATCGGCACGATGTAATGGTCGATAAAACGCTGCCGGTAGCCGCGCGCCTGCAAGTAGGTGCCCAGGGTCATGCCGGAGTTGATCTGCTGGTTGTCCAGCTCGGCCATGGCTTCGCGGTTGAAGCGCAAGATGTCGCGCAACATGCCCCAGAACGTCGGTGACAGCAGGTTGCGCCGCTGCGCGAACAGGCTATTGAGGGTGTTGCCGTTGTACTCCACGCCGCTGTTCTGGTCGTGCACCGAAAAGCTCATTTCGGTGGGCTGATAGGCCACCTTCAGTTTGTCGAGCAAACGGATGAAGTTCGGGTAGGTCCAGTCGTTGAACACGATGAAGCCGGTGTCTATCGCGTAGTCGCGGCCATCGACCTGCACGTCCACGGTATGGGTGTGGCCGCCGATCCATGCGCTGGCTTCGAATACCTGAATATCGTGCTGGCGGTTGAGCAAATAGGCCGTGGTCAGCCCTGAAATACCGCTGCCGATAATGGCAATTTTCATACATCGTCCTTGGCGGAATGCTGAGCAGGTTCAGAGGGGCGGGCCATGCGTTTGCCCAGGGCCAGCTGCACGGTCGAAGGCAGGCTGGCGAGCAACTTGAGCACGGCGATAAAGGGGCCCGGGAAGGCGATTTCGTGAGGGCGTTTCGGCAGGCGCTTGGCGATATGTGTGGCGGCTTTTTCAGCGGACCAGGTCATCGGCATGGCGAAGTCATTGCGCGCGGTCAGCGGTGTGTCGACGAAGCCGGGGCTGACCAGCGTAACGTCGATGCCCTCGGCAGCGAGGTCGATGCGCAGTGCCTGAATCAAATAGCGCAGCGCGGCTTTCGAGGCGCCATAGGCTTCGGCGCGGGGCAGCGGTAAATAAGTCACTGAGCTGGCAACGGCAACCAGGTGCGGTTCATGGCCAGCACGCAACAACGGCAATGCCGCCTCGATGCAGTAACTGGCCGACAGCAGGTTGGCGCGCATGACGCGCTCGATCATCGCCGCTTCGAAGTGCTGCGCGTCGATGTACTCACAGGTGCCGGCGTTGAGAATTGCGCCGTCCAGCGCGCCCCATTGCTGCGCAATCTGCTCACCGATCGCACGCACTTGCTCAGGCTCGCCCAGGTCGCCCGGCAGCACCAGAACGCGTCCAGGAAAACGCGCCGCCAACGCTTGCAAGGGCTCCGCACGGCGGGCGCTAAGCACTAATCGATGGCCTTCGGTGAGCAGCTGTTCAGCCAATGCAGCGCCAATGCCACTGCTGGCGCCGGTCAGCCAGATACGCCGTGCGTTGGTCATGCCAGACGCCCCTTTAGCCAGTTAATGACCCCGCCCATCAAGGGCAGGTGCTCATACAGCAGGGCGCCAGCGTCGAAATAGTCGCGGTGCGCGTAAACCTTTTCGTGCCACAGCAGGTGCGAGCAGCCGTCCACGTCGATTGGCTTGCCGCCATTCAAACGGGGGTGACGGTAGGTCATGGTCCAGCGCAGGTAGCCGGCGCCCGAAGCGAGCTGGTCGTAACCGTGGAACTGGAAGCGCAGGTCCTGAACGTTGGCATACAGCTGCTCGAAATAGGCGCGCATTGCCGGCAGGCCGTGAATTTCATGCAGCGGGTCCTGGAAGCGCACGTCGTCGCTGTAGAGCGTGCCCAGGGTGTCCAGATTGTCGGCATTCAGCGCGGCGAATCCGCTAGCGAAGCGCTGGAGGAACTCGCGCTGTTCACCGTTACGCTGCGGCTCGTCGCCGGGCGTTGCTGCTGGTTCAAGGGGCATGGCTCAGTTTCTCCAGGGCACATCACTGTCGGCGCCGAACAGCGGCGGAAGTTGGGCGTCGCCCAGGCTCTTGAACGCGCTGATGGCGCGCGCTCGGCTACTGCTTAAATCAACGATGGGCGCGGGGTAATCCACGCCGCCAAACAGGTCAGTCCCTTTGCGCAGGTGCGGGCTGTGCACGTCTTTGTCGCTGAGGTCATTCAGTTGCGGCAGCCAGTGGCGAATAAAACGGCCTTGAGCGTCGAAGCGCTGCGATTGGCTCACCGGATTGAAAATGCGGAAGTAGGGCACCGAGTCGGTGCCGGTGGAGGCGCTCCACTGCCAGCCGCCATTGTTGGCGGCCAGGTCGCCGTCGATCAGGTGGCGCATGAAGAAGCGCTCGCCTTCACGCCAGTCGATCAGCAGGTTTTTGGTCAAAAACATCGCCACCACCATGCGCAACCGGTTGTGCATCCAGCCGGTGGCGAGCAACTGCTTGATGGCCGCGTCAATCAGCGGAATACCGGTACGGCCTTCCTGCCAGGCCGCAAGGTCTTTCGGCGCGTTGCGCCAGGCCAGCGCTTCGGTTTCCTGGCGAAAGGCACGGTGGCGCGACACACGCGGATAACCGGCCAGAATGTGCTTGTAGAACTCGCGCCAGAGCAGTTCGTTGATCCAGGTGATGATTCCGCTATTGCCGCTTTCGAACTCGCCCTGATTGCTCATTAGCGCGCGGTGCAGGCATTGGCGCGCCGAAACCACGCCCGCTGCCAGGTACGTCGACAGCTGGCTGGTACCGGGCTTGGCGGGCAGGTCGCGGGCGTCGTGGTAATAGCCGATGCGCTCGTCGGCAAAGGTTTCCAGGCGCTCATGGGCTTCGGCTTCGCCGGCCGGCCACAATGCTTGCAGGCTGGCCGGCGGCGTGGCGAAACCGGGCACCGAGGCGGGCAGGGTGTCGCTGGCAATGCCCAGCGCCGGCTGCTTTTTCGGCAACGGCACGAGCGGCGGCAGCGCGGTGTGCAGACGGCTGTAGCAGACCTTGCGGAACTGGCTGAACACCTGAAAGTAATTGCCGGCCTTGGTCAGAATGCTGCCCGGCTGGAACAGCAACTGATCGAGGTGGCTGTGCCACTGCACGCCTTGCTCGCCGAGGCGATCGGCCACGGCATGGTCGCGCCGGGTTTCGTGGATTCCGTACTCTTCATTAACCTGCACGCAGCCAATTTCATGCTCATTGCACAGCTCGGCGATTACTTGCGGCGCGTCGGTCCAGGTGTCCGCCGTGCGAATCAGCAGCGGCACGCCCAGTTTCCCGAGCGCCTCACGCAGCGGTACGAGGTTGCGCAGCCAGAAATCGACTTTGCACGGGGCGTCGTCATGTTGTTGCCATTGCGAAGGGCTGAGTAGAAACACCGCGAGCGTCGGCCCCGCCTGCATGGCGGCGGCCAGCGCGCTGTTGTCCTGCACACGCAGGTCGGTGCGAAACCACATCAGCTGGCGCATCACGCGTTGGCCTTTTTCGCGCCGAGCAGGTCGAGCTGCTGCAGGGTTTCCAGGGCCAGCACCGGGTCATCGGCCAGGTGCAGGCCGTTGAGCTGGGTTTGCAAGGCGAGCAAGTCGTCGTGATGAATGCGCACGGTCGGGCCAACCAGCAAACGCGGGCAGCTACTGTCGGCCAGCAGCTTGGGCAATTGCGCACTGGCCAGCGCCTGGCCGGAATACAGCAGCGTGGCGCGCGGTTTGATGTGCTCGATAGCCAGCGCCAATTCCAACGGCGGCAAGGGCCAGTCGAATACCTCGACCGCACAATCGGCGCTGCTCAGCAGCCACGCCGACAGCCACAACGCCGGCTCCATGGGCAGATCGGACAGGTTCACCAGCAGCAACGGCGCGCCGCTCTGCTGTCGGTTGTTGTGATAAATGCGCGCGCCCAATTTGCTGCGCAGCCAAGAGAAGAAAAACACCTTCTCCAGTTGCGCGCCGAATTGCCCCTGCCAGCGCTGTTCCAGCTCGGCCAGCAGCGGTAGCAGCAGTTGTTCGCACAGCAGTTTCGGCGGATACAACAGCTCAACGCGTTTGAAAGCATCGTCCAGCCGGCGCTCGGCTTGTTCGCTGATGGCATTAAGCAGCGCCACGCGCGCTTCTTCCCAGCCATTGCTGTCGACATGGGCGTTGGGCAGGGCAGCGGTTTTCAGCAACGCCTTGACCTGGCTGACGGCCACGCCGCGATTGAGCCAGGTAAGAATTGCCTGAATACGGGTGATGTGGTCTTGCGTGTACAGGCGATGCCCCTTGGCCGTGCGCTGCGGCACGATCAGCCCGTAGCGACGCTCCCAGGCGCGCAAGGTGACCGGGTTGACGCCGGTAATGCGCGACACCTCGCGAATGGGCAGCATGTTGTTAGCCAGCGCCGCTTGCAGCTCGGCATCGCTGGTGTCTTCAATTTCGTCGTGTTGCGGTGCGTGTTTGCTCATGGTCGGTAATCCAGTTAAAGCGCGTTGCGCAGGCTCAGCGTGGCCGGGTGCGGCTGCAGGTACACCTGCTGCGCAACGTAATGATCGGGATGCAATAAGAAGTGGTGCTTAAGCAACGTGAGCGGCACCACCAACGGCACATATCCACGGCGATATTGCTCGATCAGCTGCTGCATTTCGGCTTTTTCTTTGGTACTCAGCGTTTGCTTCAAATGACCGCTGAGGTGCTGCAACACATTGCTGTGGGTCCCGCGGGTGGCGCATTTGCGCAGGGCCTCCATCAGGGCGCTGAAATAGCGCGGGGCAAGCTCGCTCAGATCGTGCAACACCATGTCGCCGAGCAGTTGGCCCAACGCGCGGTACTGCTCAGGGTTGGTGGCCAGCAACAGGTACTTGTAGCGCGCATGAAAGTGCGTGAGGCGCTGGCGGGTCAGACCGGTTTGCAGCAGCTCTTGCCAGTCGGCATAGGCGTAAACGCGGGTGAGGAAATTTTCTCGCAGCACCGGGTCGTTCAGCCGGCCTTCTTCTTCCACCGGCAAATCCGGCAAAGCCGCACAGAACGCAGCGGCATACAGGCCACGACCACCGCCCGGCGCGGGCAAACCATTGGCCTGATACACCTTGACCCGGTACAACCCGCACGACGGCGACTTCTGCATAAAGATGTAGCCGCTGATGCCGGTGAGCTGCGTGGCCATCTTCTCGCCGTAGGCGGTGAGGGCGTCGGTCACTTCCAGCTCCGGGCTCACACTGCCCACCGCACGCGGTGCAGCAATGTCGCCCACCAGGCGGATCGGCTCGCGGGGCGTGCCCATGCCAATCGCCACTTCCGGGCAAACGCCCACCAAGTCCACATGCTCAGTCAGTTGCTCGGTGCACAGCGTTGAACGCTTGTGCCCGCCGTTGTAGCGCACCTCATCGCCCATTAAACAGGCGCTGACGGCTATTTTCGGTTTGCTCTGACCCATGACTGCCCCTGCGGCTTACTTGTACAAGAGAAAGATCTTGTACAGCTTTAGGTGAGAGACTAGAGGGGTACTTGTACAAGCGCAAGAGGCTTGTACAAGTTTTCGGATTGTACAGGTGCCGTACTGCTTAACGGCGCGTCAGCAGAACGCCCGATTCCATGTGATGGGTGTACGGGAACTGATCAAACAGCGCGCACCGCTCGATGCGATGCGTATCGTTTAGTTGGGCGATGTTTGCCGCGAGGGTTTCCGGGTTGCAGGAGATGTACAGGATGTTGTCGAAGCGCCGCGTCAGTTCGCAGGTGTCGGCGTCCATGCCGGCGCGCGGCGGGTCCACGAATACGCTGCCGAACTGGTAGGCCTTGAGGTCGATGCCGTGCAGGCGACGGAACGGCCGCACCTCGTTGAGCGCTTCGGTCAGTTCTTCGGCGGACAAACGCACCAGCGTCACGTTGCTTACGCCGTTGTCGTCCAGGTTGGCGAGCGCGGCGTTCACGGAGGTTTTGCTGATTTCCGTGGCCAGCACCTTACGCACGCGGGTGGCCAGCGGCAGGGTGAAATTGCCGTTGCCGCAATACAGCTCGAGCAAGTCGTCGCTGCGTTGACCGAGCGCCTCGTACGCCCAATTGAGCATGTGCTGGTTCACCGTGCCGTTGGGCTGGGTGAAAGCGCCTTCGGGTTGCCGGTAGCTGAAGGTGCGGCCGGCGACGTCGAGTTTTTCCACGACGTAGTCGCGACCAACAACCAGCCGTTGCCCTCGGGAGCGCCCGACGATGCTCACGCCCAGGTCCGCTGCCAACTGCTCGGCGGCGGCCTGCCATTCCTCGTTCAAAGGGCGGTGGTAGCACAGGGTAATCAGGCCGTCGCCAGCCAGGGTTGTCAGAAACTCCACTTGAAACAGCTTGAACCCCAGCGCCTTGCTGCCCTGCCAGGCAGTTTTGAGCCGCGGCATCAGCGCGTTGATGCGCTGGCTGGCGATGGGGAAGTCTTCAAGCAGAATCGGCGTGTGTTTGTCGCCGGCGGCAAACATGGCGTAGAAGCGCTCCTCACCTTCACGCCACAGGCGGAACTCGGCGCGCAGGCGATAGAACTCGCGCGGCGACTCGAATACCTGCGGTGCAGGGGCATCGAACGGCGCGAGCAAATCCTGCAGGCGCTGCTTTTTTTCGGCGAGCTGAACGTCGTAGGTGCTGGGGTCGAATTGGGGCGCGCTCATGCGTTGAACCACCCGAGCTTGACCACGAACAGGGCGGCGAGAATCACCAGCGCCGGGTTGAGTTCGCGCCAGCGTCCGGCGAGCAGCTTGATCACCGTCCAGGCGATAAAGCCGAAGGCGATGCCGTTGGCAATCGAGAAGGTCAGCGGCATGGCCAGCGCAGTGATGACCACCGGGGCGGCAACGGTGATGTCGCTCCAGTCAATTTCCGCCAGGCCAGCGGTCATCAGCACCGCTACAAACAGCAACGCCGGGGCGGTGGCGAAGGCCGGCACGCTGCCGGCCAGTGGCGACAGAAACAGCGCCAGCAAAAACAGAATGGCGACGACTACCGCGGTAAGCCCGGTGCGGCCACCGGCGCTTACGCCGGCCGCCGATTCGATATAGCTGGTGGTGGTCGAGGTGCCGAGCACCGAGCCGACCATTGCCGCGCTACTGTCGGCGATCAGGGCGCGGCCCATTTTCGGCATGTAGCCGTCGGCGCGCATCAGGCCGGCTTTCTTGGCCACGGCGATCAGGGTGCCGGAGTTGTCGAAAATATCCACAAACAGGAAGGCAAACACCACGGTCACCAGGCCGATGTTCAGCGCGCCTTTGATGTCCAGCTGCATGAACGTGGGTGCCAAGGAGGGCGGCATGGAGAAAACGCCACCAAATTGGGAAACGCCCAGGGCGATGCCGGCGGCGGTGGTGACCAGAATGCCGATCAGCACGGCGCCGGTAATTTTGCGGGCTTCCAGGGCAACGATGATGAAGAAACCGAGAATCGCCAGCAGCGGTGCGGGCTGGCTGAGGTCGCCCATGCCCACCAGCGTGGCCGGGTTGGCGATGACGATGCCGGCTTCTTTCAGCGCGATGAGCGCCAGGAACAAGCCAATGCCGGCGGCAATGGCCGAGCGCAGCTCAAGGGGAATGCTGTTGATGATCCATTCACGGATGCGAAAGATCGACAGCACAAAAAACATACACGCCGAAATAAACACCGCGCCCAGCGCCACCTGCCAGGTGTGGCCCATGTGCAGCACCACGGTGTAGGTGAAGAAGGCGTTCAAGCCCATGCCGGGGGCGAGGGCGATGGGGTAGTTGGCAATCAGGCCCATGATGGCCGAGCCGATGGCGGCGGCCAGGCAGGTGGCGACGAAGATGGCGCCCTTGTCCATGCCGGTTTCGCCGAGGATGCTCGGGTTGACGAACAGAATGTAGGCCATGGTCAGGAAAGTCGTGATCCCGGCAAGGACCTCGGTGCGCACCGTGGTGTTGTGTGCAGTCAGTTGGAACAGTCTTTCCAGCATGGGCGGGCTCCGCGGATGTGATCAGTGGCCGTCTTGTTGCTCATCAGAAGCAAAGCACACACGCCTGGCTGGCGCTGCTTTGCAGGCTCCGACGAGTCGGGTGCGGCGAAAAAAGCGGCGCATCATACCAGTTCGCACGTACGCGCTTGTGCCTTGCATCGGGCGCAGGCCGGTCAGGCAGGAAACAGCGATGGGCAAAAAGGTAAAGGAAGAGGGCGGGGCGAGCTGTTCTGCATACGTAAAACGTATGTAGGAAAAGGCTGTTAAGCGCTGGTAGGACTTCCGACTTTAACGAGGACCCGCGGGTACGCCAAGGGCTTTTCGTCGCGCCGAAAAATAAACCCGGCAAACGCAAAAATTACTTTTTCCTGTCACGTTTTTTGGAGTATCTAAAAGGCAGACCGTCGTAACTGGCACGCGGCAGCCTCTTCTCTGCTGGTGCAATTCCCCCGCTGCGGCCAGGGAATGAAACGCCGGTCTGGTGCGGCGGAGCGCTGATCTGGCATTCCGTCGCTTGGCTCCTATAAGAAGGTGACCGAGTATGGATGACCACGGACGCTCCAGCCCTACTGCTCCAATTCTGTACGCCCTCGATACAAACGTTCTGATCCACGACCCCAACGCCCTGCTGAATTTCCAGGAACACCACGTCGCCATCCCCATGACCGTCCTTGAGGAACTGGACAAGCTCAAAACCGGCAAGCAAGGCGTCGCAGCAGAATGCAGGCAGGCCATCCGCCTGATCGACAAGATTCTCGGCGGTGCCTCTCCCGAAGAAGTCGAACACGGTGTACCGATCCAACGCGATAAAAGCGGCCCCTGCGGTTACCTCTCCATTCTCATGAGTCGTCGTGCCGAGCCCATCACCTGGCTGCCCGAAGACCTCAACGACAACAAAATCATCAACCAGCTGGTCGACTTGCAAGCGCGCAAGCCGGGCCTCTCCGTGGTGCTGGTTACCAAAGACATCAACATGCGCCTCAAGGCGCGCGCCTGTGGCATTGAATCCGAGGACTACCACACCGACCAGTTGGTGGACGACATCTCGCTGTTGCCGCGCGGGTATCACACCCTCAGCGGCTCGTTCTGGGATCGCGTCAACAAGGTCGACACCCGCCAGGACCACGGCCGTACCTGGCACCGCGTGCAGATGACCGACAACTTGCCGGCCGTGCATATCAACGAATTCATCATCGACGAGCAGGGTTTTGTCGGCTGGGTCAAAGGCATCAAAGCCGATGAGCTGCTGCTTCTGGACCTGCATCAGGAGCCCTTGCTGCATCAGGAAGCGTGGGGCCTGCGCCCGCGCGACATCTACCAGAGCCTGGCGCTATTCGCCTTGCTTGATCCGGACATTCACCTGGTCAACCTGTCCGGCGCGGCCGGCTCGGGCAAAACCATCCTGGCCCTGGCGGCGGCCATCGAACAGACCATGGTCACCAAGCGTTACCGCCGCATCATCGCTACCCGCAGCGTGCAGGGTCTGGATCAGGAAATCGGGTTCCTGCCCGGCACCGAAGCGGAAAAAATGGAGCCGTGGCTGGGCGCCATCACCGACAACCTCGAAGCCCTGCACATGGACGACGAGAACACCCACGGCAGCGTCGACTACATCCTTGGCAAAGTGCCGCTGCAATTCAAATCGCTGAACTACATTCGCGGTCGCAGCTTCCAGCAAAGCCTGATTCTGATCGACGAATGCCAGAACCTGACGCCGCACCAGATGAAAACCATCATCACGCGCGCTGGTACCGGTTCGAAAGTGGTGTGCCTGGGTAACCTGGCGCAGATCGATACGCCGTATCTGTCAGCACCAAGCTCGGGGCTGACGTACCTGACGGAACGCTTTAAAGATTTTCCACATGGGGTGCATATCACCCTGCAAGGCGTGCCGCGGTCGGTGTTGGCCGAGTACGCGGAAGCGAATATGTGAGGGGTGGATAGGAGGGAAAAAACCGGGCTTTGGGGCCCGGTTTTTTTTTGGTCAGTTATAGATGAAGAGCCCCTCTCCCCAGCCCTCTCCCGCAAGCGGGCGAGGGGGCCGATCACCGTTTCGTTGAAGACGTCGCCCCTCTGCCACTTGCGGGAGAGGGACCGGGGGGAGAGGGGCCGTTTGGCTCTACCGCACCACTGTCTTCACCTGCACCCCGTTGCCCTCATCGCGCCCGTAAATATCCTCATAGCGCTCAATGTCATCCTCTCCGAGATAACTGCCCGACTGCACCTCGATAATCTCCAGCGGAATCTTGCCCGGGTTGGCCAATCGGTGAACCGAGGCGATGGGAATGTACGTCGACTGGTTTTCCGTCAGCAGAAACACGTTTTCATCGCACGTCACCTCGGCAGTGCCCGATACCACGATCCAGTGCTCGGCGCGGTGGTGGTGCATTTGCAGCGACAGCTGCGCGCCTGGCTTCACGGTGATGTGTTTGACCTGAAAGCGGCCGCCCATGTCCACCGAGTCGTACGAGCCCCACGGCCGATAGACCTCGCAGTGGTTTTCGGTTTCGCTGCGGCCGGCTTCTTTCAGCGTGTTGACCAGCTGCTTGACCTCCTGCACGCGGTCTTTGCTGGCAATCATCATGGCGTCCTTGGTTTCCACCACCACGATGTTTTCCAGGCCGATCACCGACACCAGCTTGCCGTTGCCGTGCACCAGGCAGTTGTGGCTGTCGCGCACCACCACGTCGCCTTTGGTGACGTTGCCGGCATCGTCTTTTTCATGCACGTCCCACAGCGAACTCCAGCAGCCAACGTCGCTCCAGCCAGCGGTCAGCGGCACCACGCAGGCGCGGTCGGTTTTTTCCATCACGGCGTAGTCGATGGAGTTGTCCGGGCAGCACTCGAAGGTGGCGGCGTCGATGTCGATGTTTTCGCCATCGAACGTGCTGCGTTCCAGGGCCAGCAGGCAGGTGTCGTAGATGTCCGGGTCGTGGCGTTTAAGCTCGTCGAGGAAACGGCTGGCGCGGAACAGGAACATGCCGCTGTTCCAGAAATAGCTGCCGGATTTGACGAACTCGGCGGCGCGCTGGGCGTCAGGTTTTTCCACGAACTGCTCGACGCGACTGACGCCTTCCGGCAGCGCGCCATCCTGACTGGCTTTGATATAGCCATAACCGGTTTCCGGTTTGGTTGCCGGCACGCCAAACAGCACCAAGTCACCCGCCTCGGCGGCAATGGTGGCGATGGCCAGGGCACGTTGAAAGGCTTTCTGGTCATCGATGACGTGATCGGCCGGCATCACCAGCAGCAACTCGTCGCGGCCTTCGTTGAGCAGCTTCATGGCGGCAATCGCCACGGCCGGCGCGGTGTTGCGGCCGAAGGGTTCCATCAGCACCGCCTGGCTCGCCAGGTTCAGCGCCGACAGTTGCTCTTGCACGATAAAACGGTGGTCTTTGTTGCACACGATTACCGGCGGCTGCATGCCTTCGAACACCAGGCGTTCGAGGGTTTGCTGGAACATGGTGTGCTCGCCGGTGAGGGCGAGGAATTGTTTAGGGAATTGTTTGCGCGACAAAGGCCAAAGGCGCGAGCCGCTGCCGCCCGAAAGAATAATTGGAATCATAAGTACGTCTCCTGAAACGCGAATACGAAGGGTCAAAGCGCGTGTTTATTCAGTAGCAGCAGGGCGCTTGACCCACACTGGCGAAAGCTTGCTGCCGGAGCCGGTGACGTACAGCGCAACCGCTTCACCCCGAGCGAGCGTGACGGGCTTCAGGTCGCTGATTTTTTGCGAGCCGTTGAACAGCGCGAGCTTGACGTTCACCGGGTTGATTTCGCGGTCGCCTCGGGCGGCGGGGGCGACGTCTTCGACGACAGCGGTTTTACCGTCGGCGGTTTTCAGGGTGACTTTGGTGTCGCTGAGGTTCTGCACGCGTACCAGGGCTTTCTGTTTGTTTTTGAATGGCGGTTCTTCCACCAGTTTCGGTTGGCCACCCGGCAGGGCGACGATGGTGTAGTACTTATCGGCGGCCAGTTTGACCGGCACGGTTTGCGAGCCGACCTGGGCGCTGTAGTCGCCCCCCGGCAGGAAGCCAAAGTCGCTGCTGCCCAGTGGGCCCACTTCGTTGAGCTTGGCGCTGCCAACGGTGGCGTTTATTTCCTGACTGCCGGCGTTGTACACCCGCACGAAGGCCGAGCCCTTCGGCGCGGTCGGGCCGTAGAGCGCGGCTTCGTCGGCGTGCACCTGGGCAGCGAGCAGGCCAACGACCACGAACGCGCAGGCTTTACCGAGGCGGTTGTTAACGATTGCATGGGTGATGGATGGCTTCATTGTGTCGTTCTCCATGATGAGGTGATGCCCGCCCTGAAAGGCGCGAGCAGGGCACCGGTCTAGCGGTTTGCCTGGATTGGCAAGGGCGATTGGCGGCCGGATGCGGCCACGTCGGTGGCCGCACCGGCGGCCTTGAGTTGAGCGACCCAGTGGGGGTCGAAGTCGCTCAGGTTGGTTTTCATCGGCAAATAGCGCTCGGGGAATTCCCAGATCACCAATTGCGGCGGCGCGTTTTTGAATTCGTCGCTTTGCAGGTACTTGAGCATTGGCTCGATGGGGCCGTGGCCCTGTTCGGCGAAGCTGACCACGTCGCTCTTGAGCGCTTGTTGCAGCGCGCCGACGAAGTTCCAGCTCGGGTTGGCGCTGTAGCTGGTGCCCACTAACGCAACGGGCACTTCGGTGTCGGCGAACAGTGCGTCATCGCCTCCGGCGCCCTGCTCGTCAGCGGCGCGAGTGGTGCGCTGCTGCAACTGATCCGGCTTGGGCAGCAGGTTGCTGAACAACGGGTCTAGCGGAAGGAACGAAGTGAGGTCGCCTTTGTAAGGTTCGGGCTGTTTCGATTCGGTGATGAACTGCTGCGGCTCGGCATTGATCGGCGCCTGTTTCGCTACGGTGGCGCTGAGGTTCTGCGCCACCACGTCGGCGCCCATGGGCGTCCAGTGGGTGTCGGTACGCAGGAAGACCTGGCCCTGCAGCTTGGCGTGTTGCAGCGGGGTCAGCAGCTCCGGGGCGATGATGCCGGCCTGCCTGGCGCTGGCGTGGAAGCGTTGGTACAAATCGCTGTGCAACGAGGCCGGGGCTTCATCGCCCAGGTGCTCGGGATACAGCCGTGCCTTGGCCGGCAGAATCGCCAGCACCAGCTTTACGCCTTTTTTCTGCAACTGCTCGCGCGCGCCTTGAATCAGCGCCAGGTTTTCTTCCTGATGCTGCTCGCCCTTGGCGATGGGTTTGAATTCTTCATCGCTGAACAACCATTGATCACGCCCCAGCACCACACCGGGACGGCCTTCGTTAAACAGCTTGTAATCCAGTGCCGCCCACAGGTTCGTGCCCAGGCGTTTCAGCGGAAATTGCTTGTCGTACTGGGTTTCGGTGGCCTTGGCCCATTTGCCGTTGAGCACGGTGTCGGCCGGCGTGGTGCTGAAACCCATGAAGGCGCGCAGCGACCAGAGGCCCAGGCCCAGCAGCAGGCCGAGGAACACGGCGATATAGAGAATGCGTAATGATCGGGTCATGGCTGGGCTCGCTCAGAACTGGAAGTAAAGGAAGGGCGAGTAGCTCTGCGCCGAGAGCTTGAGAATCGAGGCCACGAACAGCAGCAACACCAGCGCGCGCATGGCGTAGCGCGGCCAGTCGGCGGTCCAGTACGCGGCTTGCACCTGCGCATCGGTGCCCACGATGAAGCCAGGCACATGAATGTTCGGCTGCTCGCCCGGCACCGCTTTAACGGTGCCCGGTTGCGCGGTGGCGGGGCCGTCGGCCTCGGCGGTTTTGCCCGTGTCGATGGGTCCGTTGGCGTAAAAATCGCGCAGGCCGAAGAAGGCGAGGGTGGCGTAGGCCACTACCAGCGTTGCCACTTGCAAGCCGGTCAGGTTGGCACGGTTCAGTTCAGACAAACGCCAGTCGCCGAAGCCAAACATCGCCCCGTACATGCGCCCGGCTACGTCCAGATTTTCCGCGCGGAAAATTACCCAGCCCATGACCACCAGCAAGAAGGTGAAGGCCCAGCGCAGCACATTGAAACTGCGCGGCGCGGTGTTGATGCCGATGGCTTTTTCAATCGCCAGCCACACGCCATGCCAGGCGCCCCACACGATGTAGGTGATATTCGCGCCGTGCCACAGCCCGCCCAG
This sequence comes from Pseudomonas viridiflava, assembly GCF_900573885.1. Classification (GTDB taxonomy): domain Bacteria; phylum Pseudomonadota; class Gammaproteobacteria; order Pseudomonadales; family Pseudomonadaceae; genus Aquipseudomonas. The sequence goes on along the minus strand of NZ_UPSE01000453.1, from coordinate 538,359 downwards.
CAACATGGTCAGAAACAGGTTGCGGTAGGTGGCCACTTTGCCGCCGCGATTGCCGCCCAGGGTGATGTACAGGTAGTCGCGCAGCCAGGTGGACAGGCTGATATGCCAGCGCCGCCAGAATTCGGTAATCGACTGGCTGATGTACGGCTGCTTGAAGTTCTCCATAAAGCGAAAGCCCATCATCAGGCCCAGGCCGATGGCCATGTCGCTGTAGCCGGAGAAGTCGAAATACAGCTGCGCCGTATACGCCAGCGCACCGAGCCAGGCATCGCCAGTGGTGGGGTTTTCCAGGGCAAAGCAGTGGTCCGCGACAATCGCCAGGGTGTCGGCGATAAACACCTTTTTGATAAAGCCCTGCATAAAGCGCGTGGCGCCTTCGGAGAATTTATCCAGCGTGTGGGTGCGGTTGTTGAACTGATCGGCCAGGTCGCGAAAGCGCAATACGGGGCCGGCGATCAAATGCGGGAAGATGGCCACAAACGCGGCGAAGTCGATGAGATTGCGCGTGGCCGGGGTGTCGCCCCGGTACACGTCGATGATGTAGCTGATCGACTCGAAGATGTAGAACGAGATGCCGATGGGCAGCAGCACGTGGGTGAGGATGAACGGCTCCAGGCCGAACGAGCTGATGATGGCGTTAAGGCTGTCGACGCCAAAATTGGCGTATTTGAAATAGCCGAGAATGCACAGGTCCACGCCCACGCCCAGCAGCAGCCAGCGCTGCGCCGGCTTGGTCCTCACGCCGGCGGCACCGACCTTGAGGCCGATCCAGTAATTCCACAGCGTGACGCCGGCGAATAGCGCGAGAAAATCCACCCGCCACCAGGCGTAGAACACGTAGCTGGCAATCAGCAGCAGCAGATTGCGATAGCGTTGCCCGCTCAAATAGTACAAGCCGAGGAAAATCGGCAGGAACAAGAACAGGAACACATTGGATGAAAAAACCATCCGACTCTCTCCATCGTCACCTTCGGTTCAGAGGACGTGGCTAGCGCCACATCCCCCCCAAACCCCCCCGGGAATTTCCGGGTGGATTGCGTCGTTTCGAGCTACTCGGTCCGTCCCCTCTCCCGTTTGCGGGAGAGGGTGAGGGCAAACTTGCAGCCCTTACTCAATTGTTGGGGCTGAAATCCAACCCCCCTCACCCCAACCCTCTCCCCGCTGGGGCGAGGGGGCCAAGTCGCGATGCTGCGTCTAGCTCGGTCAGTCCCCTCTCCCGCTTGCGGGAGAGGGTTAGGGAGAGGGCAAACTTGCTGCCTTTACTCAATTGTTGGGGCTGAAATCCAACCCCCTCTCCCCAGCCCTCTCCCCGCTGGGGCGAGGGGGCCAAGTCGCGATGCTGCGTCTAGCTCGGTCAGTCCCCTCTCCCGCTTGCGGGAGAGGGTTAGGGTGAGGGCAAACTTGCTGCCTTTACTCAATTGTTGGAGCTGAAATCCAACCCCCTCTCCTAGCCGGCCGCCCCCAGCCCTCTCCCCGCTGGGGCGAGGGGGCCAAGTCGCGATGCTGCGTCTAGCTCGGTCAGTCCCCTCTCCCGCTTGCGGGAGAGGGTTAGGGTGAGGGCAAAACTTGCTGCCCTTACTCAATTGCTGGGGCTTAAATCCAACCCCCTCACCCCAACCCTCTCCCCGCTTGGGAGAGGGGGCTTAATGGTGCGAAACTCAAGAATCCTTCTTGCCCTTCTCCGCCTGTGGGTCGTACACGCGGGTTAAATCGCCACCCAGGCGAAAGGTCTTGAACGGCTGCATCGACTGCTTCCACTTCAAGGTGTCGCCGGCGCATTGGTAGAGCTGGCAGTACGGTTCAAGCCAGGCGAATTTGCTGTCGATTTTCAGGTCGTCCATGTCCTGCTTTTCGCCGGCTTTGCTGGCGAATTCGTCGGGGTCGTTGACGCCTTCCATTACTCGTTTGGCCAGGCGGCTGAGGGCGTCGCGGTTTTCGGTGCGTAGGTCCACGTCGTTGGCGTTGGCGAAGCTGGCGATCATGGCCAGCGGCGGCAGGGCGTAGTTGTGGTAGGCGAGGGCGCGCTGTTTGCGGTTGAGTTCGTTGGGCAGGAAGCCTTCGTCGTCGACCTGATTGGCGCCCACGCGATACTGCTCAACGGCCCAGTCGAACAGGTCCTGGCGATCGGTGGCCACAGCGGTGGCCATCACCGACCACGCCGCCCAGTACGAGTGGTTGTTCACTTTTTTCAGCGGCAGGTAGCTCCAGTCTTTCACCACCTGATCGCCCAGTTTGCTGAACCAGGCCTCGATGAGTTGCGCCTGTTGCGGGTAAGCCGCCAACGGTTTGGATTCGGAGAATTTCAGGCGCAGGTACGCCGAGGCCACGCTGCCCAATGCCCATTTGCGCATCGACTTGCCGGTGTGGTTGAAGTCGGTGCTCAGCAGCGCATCGGCCTGCGCCCAGGCGGTGAGCCAGCTCAGCGTGCAGTCGAGCTGTTCCGGGCGGCCGTCGCGCATATAGCCCATCACTTGCTTGCTCACACCGCGCTCCAGGGTGGTGATGCTGGCGGTGGAGTCGCGGAAGGCTTTCTCCGATTCCTTGTTCAGCGTGGCGCGGGCTTTATCGGAGCCTTCGTATTTGCTGCGAAACACCAGCTTGTCGGTGTAAGGCGTGGGCGGCGCGCCGCATTGTTCTTCTGGCGGTTTGGTTTTCTTGCTTTCGATGGGGGCGTAATAGCCCGGCGGTGGAACCAGCGCGGCACTGGCGCCACCGGCCACCAGCAAGGTGCTCAGCGCTGCACTGCGCAGCAGGGTGTGAGGAGTGTTCATAGGTTTGTGCCTCCTGCGGCTTTTGCCGTTAGGGTGCCGGCCCCGCCTGCCGGACGTTTGCACAGCGTGGCCTTCACGCTGAGCCCGTCAGGCATTTGCTCGGGGCTGTGAATTTCCATGGCGAGCATGTTCAGGTCTGCCCAGCCAGGGTCGTTACGCAGTTGGAACACATAACGGCCACCGGTATCGGCGGCGGCGCTTTGTTCCAGTTTGAGGTTTTCGCGGCGGCCGTTGAGGTACCAGATGGTCGCTTGCAAGGTTTTCACCGAAGGGTCGCTGAAGGTCAGGTCGATCTGGTGCTGACCGCCTTGCAGGTCAAGCAGTTGGTTTTTGCCGTTGACCAGAATCTCGGTGCTGCCGTTGTGCAGTTTCACGTCGTTTTTGAGCAGTGCTTTTTGCCCTTCACAGCCGTTGTCTACCAGCGGCATGGCCTGGCGGTAGAAGCTTTTCTGCGCCATGTCGTAGTGGGTGGCGAACTCCCAGACGATGACTTTCGGCGGGTGCTCGTGGAACTCCTGGCTGCTCAGGTACTGCAGCAGCGAGCTGTCGAAGCCGCCACCGGAGATGGCGTTGTTGAGAATTTCCGCACCGCTGTACTGCTCCAGAAAACCGGCGAAGTTGTACGCCGGACCGCTGTTACTGGTGCCCACCAGCGCCACTTGCGGCTGCGATTCATCGCCGAACAGATCATCGCCGCCGCCTTCACCGCCGCCGCTGTCGGCCACGGCGGTTTCGAAACGGTCCACGTACTGCGTGGCGTAGCTGTTGCCGCACAGTTGCGCAGCGGCTTTGTGGAAGGTGCCGAGTTTCGACAGCAAACCCACGCGCTTGCTCTCGTACTGCTGCTTGGGAATGTCGTCGAAGCCTGGGATTTCCTTCAGCGTGGCGGCGGTGATTTTCGCGGTGCGCTCGGCACCGTAGGGCGTCCAGTGGTGGTCGCCTTTGAAGTAGTAGGCGTGCTGTTCGTTTTCATCGAACAAGGGGCTGAAGTCCGGCACCCACATGCCGGTTTGGCGCAGCTTTTCCACGGTGGCGAGGTAGTTCTTTTTTGCCAGGTCGTAGTTGAACGCTTTGCGCTCCTCGCGGGTGAGTTTCTCCCGGTTGATCAGGCCTCGGGTCGGTTGATACACCACCACCAATTCGATGCCTTTTTTCTTCAGTGCATCGCGCAGGGCTTTGAGTTTGGCGTAGCCCTCAGGCGTGGTGCCGAAGTCGGTGCGCAGGTCGTAGGTGGTGCGGAACAGCCAGTCATCCTGGGCCTGTACCAGGTGGGTGAAAAAGCCCAAGTACTTGGTGTTGTACAAATTGTTGTTCGCCGCCGCCGGGCACAGCGGTGGATTACCGCGCACGCTGTACTGCGGCGCGCCGGTTTCGGCGCCCTCGGCCATAGGGGCGGCGGCGACGGCGAGCAAGGCGAGCGCCAGTGCAGACGGGGCGAGCCATTTGGCTGGGCGCTTGTCGGTGTGCAGGGGCTTGTGTACGTACATGAAATGCATGCTCCTCAGTCCTGAAGTTCGGCCTGGCTTTCAACGGGGTCGATCAGCACTGCCTTATCCTGGCGAACCATCAGGTCCAGAATTTCGTTTTGCTTGTCGCCGAGAATTCCGGAGAAGCTGATGCCCGACGATTTGGTCGGCGCCAGCATGGCCACCCGGTACAGCTCCACACTCAACGGCGAGTCGATGGACAGCGGCCCGGAGCCGTTGCTGATCAGTTCGCCGCCAACCACGATCATCGACACCTTGGTGTCGAAGGGGTCGAGGTCGATGTCGCGGTCGGTGTCGCTCAGGTCTTTGATGTGGCCGTACACGCCGACCAGTTTGTTGTCGGCGGCGAGGTTCTCGTACAGGCGGATGTTCACGCTGTTGCGCAGGCGAATGCCGTGGCGCGCGTTGCTCATCACCTGGTTGCCCCATATCAGGTTGTTGGAGCTTTCGTACAGGGTGATGCCGTCGGATTTGTTGCGGTAAACCTCGTTGTAGGCGATGAGGTTGTTCACGCTATTACGGTCGATGACAATGCCGGACAGGGCGTTGTCGTACACCTTGTTATTGATGATCCAGCTGTCGTCCACCTCGCGGGAAATGATGATGCCGTGCTTCTTGTGCGTGCCGTACACGGTGTTGCCGGAAATCACCAGGCGGCGCGAGCGGTCGTGGGGGTCGATGCCGTAGATGATGTTGTCGCGGTACACGCTGTCTTTGATGACGAAGTCCTGGGTTTCGTAGCAATAGAAACCGTACCAGAGGTCCGAGAACTCCGAGCCGATGATCCAGCCGGTGGGCATTGGCCGGCCCATCTGCTTGCTCATGTTTGGCGTGTACTGGGAAATACTCACGCCGTACGACTTGCTGGTGCTGTACCCGAAGCTGGCGATTTTGCTGTTGACGATGTACGTCTCGGTGCCGCCCCAGGAGAGCAGGAACGGGCGAAATTCTTCGGGTTTTTTAAAGGTGGCCGGGGCTTTCTTCGCCTCGTTCCAACCGGTGAGTCGGGTGTCGGTGATAAACAGCTTGCCGTCGTTAACGATAAACGCGCCGCGGTCTTGCGAGAGGCGCAACTCCTTCACGTTTTTATCGATATGCAATGTGGCGTCTTTGGCCACCACCAGCGGCAAGCGCAGGGTGAACACGCCGTTGGCATCGGCGGTGAAGTACTGCTTGGGCAGCGTTTTCGCCACCTCGCCAAGGCTGACGTAACCGCCTTCGATAAAGATCGCCTGTGGCATGCCGCGCTGGCGCGTCACCCATTCGGCCATGCGGTTGTTACCACCGATAAATTCTTTCAGGGCGTCTTGCTGCACCATGCGCCGCACGGTGACGCTGCCTTTTTTGCGGCGGTCAATTTTGCCGTTCACGGCCTCGGCGGTGTAGCCGCTGAGGTCGGGCAGTTTCGGCGCGGCCAGCTCAAGCGCTTCGGTGGGCGCGGTGGTCACGGTGTAGCTTTTGGCCTGGCGCAATTCCTTGGTGGCCTGCGGCTTGCCGTCGGCGCCGGGCAGGGGCGCGTCGCTGGCGCGCGCCACGTCTTGCTGGCTATCGGAGGCGGGCGGCGCCTCCACGGCAAGGGCCGCATTGCCGAATGCACTGGTGAACAGCAGCACGCCGGCCAGCAGCAGCGGGTGGAGCGGCAAGGTGTGTGCAGTCATCGCAAAGGTTCTCCTGGGCCCGGTCATCAGTAGCGCCAGATCACGTCGACGAACGCGCGGTGCATATACGAATCGGCATCCGGGCCATAGGCGTCGCCGGGCTTGAACACGCCACCGCGTACGCGTACCAGTGCCGATGGTTCGTCGATGCTTTCGCTGACGGCCGCCGGCAGCAGGCCCTGTTTGAAGTACTTGGTGAGCACCACGTCGACTTCCTGGCCGATGTCTTTCTCGCCGTCTTGCATGGCGGCGTTGATGCCGCTGGTGCCGATTGGTTGCTCGTCATCGACGCGCCAGAACTTGTGGTACACCAGGCTGGCGTCGTAGTCCTCGCGCAGCTGCCAGGAGCCAAACAGGGTGGCCGCTTGCAGGTTGCTCAACTCGCCACGAAACGCCTCGCCGAAGCGGTGCACCCGTGAACGTGTGCCGGTGTAGGTGGAGCGGTTGCTTTGCAGGCCGGTCTGCTCGAAGTTGTCTTCGCCGCTGTCGCCACCGCCGCCGCTGCCACGGGCATAGGCGGCGCCGACTTTCCAGTTTTCATCCAGGTTGAAACGCAGGCCCAGGTCGGTGCCCCAGGCGTTGACGTCGCCGCTTTGTTTGCCGGTAGCGACTTGCTCGCCGCCCACCGTGGTGGTGTTCAAGCGGTCGCGGTCGCCGGTCAGCCAGGTGGCGCTGGCCCAGTAGTTGAGGCGGTTTTCGTTGCGATGGTTGTAGGCGTCGCTGTTGGCCTGGATGCCGAGCCAGGTGAGGTCGCCGGTGCTGGTTTTATCCAGTTCGTCGACCGTTTCGCCGGGACGATTGAGGTCGCCATCGTCGCGGGCGTGTTGCACGTTGAGGCCGACCCACTGGCCGGGCGTCCACTGCGTTTCCACGTCGCCGTAAAGGTGCAGCCGGTCTTTGTCTTTCGGCGCCAGTTCGTCGAGGTCGGTGCGGTATTCGCTGAAGCGTTCGGCTGCGCCCAGGTGGGCGCGCAGCAAGGTGGTGTCGAAGGTCCAGTTCAGCGCTTCGATATTGGTGTCGCGCCACATGCCGTCGTCGTTGCGCAGGCGCTGACGACCCAGGCGCAATTCTTCGCCAGGGTAGGGCGTGAGGCCCGAGTAGCCGACCCAGAATTCGCGCAGCGCCAGGTAACTTTTGTCGGGCTGGCGGCTGTCGTCGCTGCTGTTGCTGCTTTCGGCATTTTCGCCATCTTCGGGTTGTTGCAGGGTGTCGGTTTCGATGATGTCGGTGGCGCTCACCGCCTGGCCCATGGCGTAGCCGCTCCAGTTGCCGCGCTTGCCGTAGACCCAGGGGCGCAGGTCGATACCCACACCGCTGACGTCGCCGCCGCTGCGGGTGCCGAGGTCGCGGTCATCTTCGGACTGGGCGGTAATCTTCACGTCCAGGCCCCAGCTGCTGCTGTCGGTCATTTGCACCGCCCAGGCGGAGTGGGCGGTGATTAACGTAGCGCTCAGGCCGAAACCGGCGCTCATCCATGCCTTGGTGGTTTTGCATTTTGCGTGGCTCATAGCGGCTCCTGCCCGTCCTGAGGTTGCATGGCTTGCATCTGTGTCGTCTGTTGTAGAACGGCGCCGCGCAAGGCTTGTTCCTGTTGCAGCAGGCGCTCGGCTTGCGCACGGGAACCGGGGGGCAGTTGCTGTTCGATTTGCGCGGCGAGTTCGGGCGCTTGCGGGGTGCCTTTTTGCACGGCGATCTGGCTGAACACGAAGGCATTCACCGGGTCGGGCTGAATGCCACGGCCTTGGGAGAACATCTGCGCCAGGGCGAAATCGGCGCTGTTCTGTCCGGCGCGGGCGGCGGCCAACAGGTGGTCCAGCGCCTGTTGCGGCTGCACCTTGCCCAGATAGCCACGGCGATACATCTGGCCAAGGTAGTAATTGGCGCTGGTTTCGGTCGGCGCCGCTTCAAGCAGGTGTTGCTCGGCTTTTTGCGGGTCGGCCGGCAGCAGCTTGCCTTCGTAATAGAGTTTGCCGAGCAGCAATTCGGCGCGCGGTTGTGCAGCGTCGCGGCCGTTTTTCAGGTAGCCGAGCATCTTGTCGATATCGCCCAGCTCGGGGTAGTCGTACAGCAACTGCGCCAGGCTGACCCACGCAGCGGGGTACGTCGGGGCGATCTGTTCAAGCATTTGCTGGGCAGTGGCCGGATCGGTTTTACCGGCGCTTTCGCTGTCAGCCGAGGCCGTTACCAGCTCCTGATCGGCCAGTACCAGCGCCACGCCTTCCATCCGCGCCGCCGGCACCGCGCCACGGCCATAGGCGCTGCGCAGTTGCTCGACCAGGGCTTTCTGCTTATCCGCTTCGCCGCGTTTCTGGTACACGGTGGCGAGTTCGACGTAGCAGACATCGGCGGTTGCCAGGGCCTGTTGGCAGATTTTTTCCACGTCGGCCAAATGTGCATCGTAGGTGCCTTGGGTGCGGTACAGCAGCACCTGCGCCAGCTCTGCTTGCGGGTGGCCTTGTTCACGCCACTGGCTGATTTTTTCCTGGGCGTTCACGTCGGGGAAGGTTTGCGGGTATTGCAGATAGAGCATCGCCAGCGGCAGCACAGCGCCTTCCTCGCCATTGGCGAACGCTTGCTTGAGGCGCTGTTCGGCTTCCTTGTGCTCGGCCTCGGTGGCGTTTGGTTTGGTCGCCAGCAGGCGGCCCAGACGGGACGCCGCGCGAGGCGAGTCGTCCGCCGCTTGCCGGAAAGTGTCTTCGGCGGCGGCCAGTTGCGCCGGGTCGCCGCTTTGCAGCTGAATATCGGCCAGCCCTACCGAGGCGTCGGCGTAGCCCATGTCCGCCAAGGCTTTGTAGTTGGCCTGGGCGGTAGCGGTGTCGCCGTTTTTAAGCGCCTCATTGGCCAGGCGCTGATCAGGCAGCCCCGCACAGCCGGCCATGCCAATGGCAATCACCAGCGGTGCCAGCGCCAGGAGCGGGGTGCGCGCAAACGAGCGGAGAGAAGAAGTAGCCATGGATCAGAGCCCTGCCGCCAGGGCTTTGTCGGCGAACCAGGCGAACGACGGACCGTTGTCGCTGCTCACTTCAACCGGGCGGCCGGCCAGCGCGTTGTCCAGCGGCTCGTCAGGCTGAATCACTACGCGAATGTCCGAGGACAGGTTGCCGGTGTCGTTGAGGCTGCTGCTAAGCACCTTGCCGCCGCGCACCTCATCCACACCCGCGACCTGGAAATTGACCCGGGCGCCGGGTTTGATTTCGTTGAATTTGCTGTAGGCAAAGCGCGCTTCAACCTGCGCTTTGGCCTCGCGAGAAACGAGGTCGAAAATCACGTCGCCCTTGCTCGCGTATTGGCCGTCGGCCACGTACTGCCTGGCCAGTACGCAGTCGCACGGGCTGGTCAGGGTGCCTTTCATTTGCTTGCTGAACAGGGTGGCGACGTTGGCCGGGTCGAGCTGTTTGTCGTCCAGATGCCCCTTGAGCATCTCCAGCATCGAGGCGCTGAAGGTGGCGATGGGCGCGCCTTTTTTCACCAGACCATCGGCGCCAATCAGGCTCTGCACCGTGCCTTCACGGGGCATGGTCACTTGCATGCCCGGCACGTTCACCAGTGCCGACTGCGCGTGGGTGACGAAGTACAGGCTGTAGATGGACTTGAACAGAAAACCAAACGCCAGCAGGCCGACCAGAAACACGGCAACGCTAAAGGTGACCGCGCGCATGCGGGCAAACGCGCTCATGCCGGCGCCCGCTTTTTGCTTGCGTTCTTTGGTGAAGTTTTCCCGCTGCAAGGTGGTGAGCAATTCGCCGACGCTGACCAGCTCACCGCTCAAATGGGCGGTGATCAGGTGGCGCAGCGTGGCTATTTCCCGTGGGCGCATATTGCTGAACTGGCAGCCGACGCGGTTGGTGTCGAAGTCCACCGAGCGCACCTGGAATTCGGTGTCGATGGCCAGGGTGATGTTGTCGATCACAAAGAGCATTTTGCCCTTGTGAAAATCGCCTACCTGAACGTTGCTGCTGGCCGCCGCGTAGCTGAAGCCGCCGGCAGACATGTCGGTAACGGTCTGTTCCACCACTTCGCGGTGCTTGCCGCTAAAGCGGATTTTGGCCGGCAGGCGCACCCGGGCGAACTGACGCTGGGCTTCGGATTCGTGCACCACATTGACGTTGACGGCTGTATTCATGGGCTTGTTCCTACTCGAGAGTCGTTGATCCATTGGGGTCGCGCTCACACCACCAGCAGCAGCGTGGCGACAAACACACTGGTGGCAGAGAAGGTCATGGTTCGCGACGACCAGGTGTTGAACCACTGTTGAAAGCTGGCGAGGTCGCGGTTGAGCTTGGTCGGCTGGCGGGTCCAGGATTGCTGGTCAAGGCGGAAGAACACGTAGATCTTCACCATGGCGCCGACGATCTGGTTGTAATAGAGAATGACCGGGTACGCCGGGCCGATGTGGTGGCCGCTGACTGCGAGCAGCAGGGTCAGCACCAGGCGGGTAAAGCCGATCCACAGCAGGTATACGAGAAAGAACGCGATGCTGTATTTGAGGCTGGCGATAATCGCCACGGTAAGGCCCAGCAGGCAGGTCCACATCGACACGCGCTGGTCGAACAGCACCACGCTGGTGAATAGCCCGAGGCGTTTGACGCCCAGTTTCATGGCCCGCGAGTTCTGCCGCAGGTTGTTGCCGTACCAGCGGAACATCAGCTTGCGGCTGGCCTTGATAAAGCTTTTCTCGGGTGGGTGCTCGACGGTGTTGATGGCAGCGTCGGGCACGTAGAACGTGTCGTAGCCCAGGCGCATCAGGCTGTACCAGCTGGACTTGTCGTCACCGGTGAGAAACCTGAAACGGCCCAGGCGCCAGTGGTCGAGCGAATCGCTTTCCACGTCGGCGATAAATTCAGGGTTGCTGATGACCGGCGCGCGGAACATCGACATGCGCCCGGTCAGCGTCAGCACGCGCTTGGAGAGGCCCATCGAGCACATGTTGATGTGCCGCTGAGCGAAGCGCAGCTTGTGCCACTCACTCATGATGTAGCTGCCGCGCACTTCGCAGAATTCGTTGGTGGTCAGGCCGCCCACGTTGGGGAACAACTTGAAGTACGGCACGGTGCGGCGCACCACGCCTGGCTCCAGCACGCTGTCGCCGTCAATCACCGCCACCACCGCATCGCGGTCAGGCAGGTGCCGGGAAATGGCGCGGAAGCCGTGGGCCAGCCCATCGCGTTTGCCGGTGCCGGCGATACGCACGAAGTCGAGGGTGACGCGCGCCGGCGGGTTGTATTTTTCCCACAGGCTCTTCACCAGAAATTCATCGGAAAGTTCGACGATGGAGCACACCACGGTGGTGGGGTAGCCGCATTCAATCGCCTCGCGGATCACCGACTGATACACCTGCGCAGTGGTCAGCGCATCGATGCGAAAACTGGTGACCATCAGAAACACGTGGGACGGGTCTGCCGCCTCGCCGAGCTTTTGCGCTTTGCGCCGGTAATAGGGGAACACCACGTACAAAAACAGCACGCCGCGTAAAAAATGCAGAGCGCCCATGGAGTAGCGCCAAATGCCCACCACACCGATGAGCAGAATGAAGTGTTTGGACTCGGGGTCGAACACTGATCGGGGTAGCGCGAGGGCGAGTGCGCACAAAAGGCTGAGGTAGAGCAGCCACCCCGCGCCTTCGGTTAAACCCTGCTTGAGCCTATCCATTTGTGTGTCCTGTCCGTTTATAAACTAGCCGTCACCCCCGCGAAGGCGGGGGCCCAGGGACAAATGCAATTGCATTAGGAGAACTGGAGTCCGAATCGTCGAACCGCCGCTTGCGTGGGGCCGACAGTAATTTCGGACTTACGGCTACCAGCAGATGCCTTCGGTAGTGCCGTTGCTGGTGTGCTTCATAAAGCCCACCAGGTCGACCACTTGCTTGCCCGCGGGGGCATGCTGCGCCAGTGGTCGGAAACGCTCGTCGCGATTGCCCAGAACGATGATGTCGGAGTTATCCACCACCTCGTTGAAATCGCTGTTGAGCAAGGATGAAACGTGGGGGATCTTCGACTCGATGTAGTCCTTGTTCGCCCCGTGAACCCGTGCGTACTCGACGTTGCTGTCGTAGATGCTCAGGTCGAAGCCTTTGCCGATGAGCATTTCGGCCAGCTCCACCAGCGGGCTTTCACGCAAGTCATCGGTGCCGGCCTTGAAGCTCAGGCCGAGCAGGGCGACTTTGCGTTTGTCGTGGCTGGCGATGATGTCGAAGGCGTTCTGCACCTGGGCGACATTGCTGCGCATGATGGCGCCCAGCATCGGATGTTCGACGTCCAGCTGGCTGGCGCGGTAGGTGAGGGCGCGCACGTCTTTGGGCAGGCAGGAACCGCCAAAGGCGAAGCCTGGGCGCATGTAGTACTGCGACAGGTTGAGGGTTTTGTCCTGGCAGACCACGTCCATCACCTCGCGGCCATCGACGCCGACGGCCTTGGCGATGTTGCCGATTTCATTGGCGAACGTGACCTTGGCCGCGTGCCAGACATTGCAGGTGTACTTGATCATCTCGGCGACTTCGATGTCTTTGCGGATGATCGGCGCGTCCAGCTCGCTGTACAGCGATTCCAGGGCGTCGCCCGATTGATTGTCCAGCTCGCCAATGACGGTCATCGGCGGGTGGTCGTAGTCTTTGATCGCCGTGCTTTCGCGCAGGAATTCGGGGTTCACCGCCACGCCAAAATCCACCCCGGCCTTTTTCCCGGAGCAGTCTTCGAGTAGGGGAATCACCACATTCTTCACCGTGCCGGGCAGCACGGTACTGCGCACTACCACGGTGTGGCGGGTCGTTTTGTCACGCAGTACAAAACCGATTTCGCGGCATACCGACTCGATGTAATCGAGTTCCAGATCGCCATTTTTCTTGCTTGGGGTGCCGACGCACAGCATCGAGAGTTCGGTATCGCGTATTGCAGCGGCAACATCGGTGGTGCCTCGCAGGCGACCGGTCTCGATTCCCTGCTGTAGCAGGGCCTCAAGGCCGGGTTCGACAATTGGCGATTTACCGCTGTTGATCAAGTTGATCTTGTCTTCGGATATATCCACACCTACAACTTCGTGACCACGTGCAGACAGGCAACCGGCACATACTGCACCGACATAACCTAAACCAAAAATGCTAATACGCATTGTATTCACCTATTACCTAGAGTTACGCCGTTAAACAGTGGGTGATTAACTAACCACCGTCCATGTAAAGCGCTTCGCTTATACGAACTGCGAAAGCGCAGGCATAAAAAGTTCGTCACATTCAACGGAGTGAATGCGTGTTTGGGCATGTTGTAAGAGGGATGCGCCCGGCTATCAGGCCTACGCTCCAACACTGGTCGTAGAGCCTTTGGTGAGGCTGTGCAGTAGGTCTTTTCGGGTACTGCGTCTCCATTGTTACCGCTTCGTTTACATCGATTTTGTAGCGCTTGGGTTGTAGCGACTTATAGCGAAAAAACAACCACGGATTATTGCGCTAGTTAGGTCTTCGAGTGCGCTCAGCACCCAATAAGTCGGCCTGTAAAAGTCGTTACGGGGTTTATGAGCCCGCCGGGGAAATGATAGTTCCTACCGTTCGTCAGGGTTTCGCAATACTTTGAAATAAGCGCTCTGTTTAAGGTGATTTCAATATAGTGGCAGTGGCGCTGTATCTCGCTGGGTATACGGCGTGAGGCAGTTCAATAAGTTTTGACCACTACTAAAGGTTGGTTAAATGGCCACTCGTTAAGTTGGGACGATAGTTTGGTGAATGCCCAATTAAAGTTGGGGTTGTAGCAGGGAACCTTGAAGCGATTCGCAGATCGGCTGCCTGAATTATGCGCTTTTAATCTGGCGTCAAATATTCATCGGTGAACTGGGTTTGCAGGGGCCAAGGCAATTTGCGGGCGGCTGGCGTGAAATCTCACTGAAGAAATCTCCGAAGAAAATCCGGTTTCGCACATGCGGGACTTTTCCCGCGACCGTTCAAGAACGGCTCCCTTCCCCCAACGTACTGGCTATTTAGCATGGAAAGGCAGCCGGAGTGCTTTCCGGTTGGCTCCGTTTTACTTGAAGAGATAATTGCCATGATCAACTCCAAAACTGCTTTAGCTGCACTGTTAATGTGCGGCTCTTTGTCTGCCTTCGCCGGCGCACCCCACAAGGTTGCGTACCTGACCTCGTGGGGCCTGTCTGACGCCGCCGCCCTGGAAAAGTCAGCCGTGAATACGTACATGCTTTCCTTCGGTCAGTGGGATGAAAAGGGGAATATCAGCTCCTCCGACGATCTTGTGACCATCCCTGTGTACGATCCTTATTGGATGTCGCCTGGCTACACGGCCTGGACTAATTTGAAGTTCAATGATGCCAAACGCCAGATGCTGTTGGCGTTTGGTGGACAGACATACGAGAGCATCTGGTCTTACATTCAGACTCCCGAGTCGCGTGAGATTCTGGCGAAGAACATCGTCGACTTGCTCAACACCGATTTTCCGGTTTATGGCAGGAATCTGACGGCAGATAAAATTGTAGATGGCTGCCTGAGCGCTAATTGGGACGGCAGTTGCAACTTTGGGGTGTATCAGAAGGCCGGCACTGTTCAGTTGGATGGTGTCGACTTCGATTTCGAAAAAGCAGCACGCATTACGGCTGAAGAAAATGCAAACCTGCTGGCCCTGGTCAAGCGTATCCGCGAGTTGGCGCCAGGCAAGACCATGTCACTAACCACCTATCACGTGGGTGCGGATCCGGTGGAATGCGCTAACAACGCGGTAGTGGAAAACTGCTCATACATTGAAACCGATCGCTCCTCACACCATGGCGAAGTGTCGGAGCTGCTGGCTCAGTCCAAAGATATTTTCAACTTCTTTAACGTCATGACCTATGACGCGGGCAAGAACTTCAAGTACCAGGTGGCTTTGCAAAACTACGCGAACATTCTGGGCGATAAGAAGAAAGTGGTGCTGGGCAACACCATTAACGCGCAGTGGTCACCTGATGGCCCGTTCGTTGAAACGGATGAAAACAACATTGCCCGTGCGAAATGGCAGGCCGAGAATGGCTTCGGCGGTCTCTTCGTATGGAACTTTGGTGCCAGCACTGAACAACTTTCCATGAGCACGCAGGTGGCGAAAGTGAACGCCATGATTGACGCTATGTCCTCTGCGCAGACGCCCGCTGAGCCGGGTACGCCGACGCCGCCCGTTACACCTCCGGTAGTTGATCCGGTGCGTCAGGAGGCGATAACCGTCACTGATGACAAACAGCTCCGCGCGATCAATGTCGGGACGTTGCTGCAGTCGTACAAGCAAGTAAACACAGTCACCAAAGACGGCGCGTGGGTTGGAACGATCTCGCTGCCTGTCACGGGCGTGGCCGAAGGCAGCGTGTTCAAACTGACTCGAACTGCCACCTGGGCGACCGATATCGTCAGTAAAGAGTACGGCATCGATACGCCTCAACTTGGCGAGACACGCACCTACACATTTACTAACGGTGCATGGACAACCGATGCAATCACCCTTAGTAAAAATGCTCAGTTGCGCGCGCTTGAGAACCAGGTAGACGGTCTGAGCAAATACTTGCTCACGGCCAAACGCGTCACGATGGTGCTGTCCGATGGCAACTGGACCAGCAACATCCACTTGCCTGCCGCCGCCAGGGAAGGATCTGTGGTGAAGCTGGTTCGTAATTCTCACTGGGCGACCAATCTCTTCGTCAACGGTACCGCCGTTGTCATTGCTCGTGGCACCAGCGTTGAGTACGAGTTCAAATCGGGGGCATGGGCGCCACGTCCTGTCGAGATTACGTACGCTGCCGTCCTGCAGGCGCTAGCCAACTCGCCTGAGACGTTCCGTCAGCAGTTGCTGGAAGCGCAGAAGATTAACGCGATCCTCCAGATCAAGCCGTAACGCCTCAGCGCCGACAAAAAAACAGCCGCGTAATGCGGCTGTTTTTTTTTGCGCGTGCGTGACTCAGTCTTCAGGCGCGTCGCGCAGAAATACCAAGTGGTCGGGCTTGGACTGCGCCGCATCGAACCGGTAACCCTGGTAGTTGAAGTCTTTGAGGCCGGCCGGGTCGGTGAGACGTTCCTTGATGACGTAACGCGCCATCATCCCGCGCGCTTTCTTGACGTAGAAACTGATGATTTTGTACTGGCCGTTTTTCAGGTCTTTGAAGTCGGTGTTAATGATTCGCGCCTTCAGGGCCTGACGTTTCACTGCGCCAAAATATTCGTTGGAAGCCAGGTTCAGCAGCACGTCATCGCCTTGCGCTTTGAGCGCCTGGTTCAGCCAACCGCTGATGTTGTCGCCCCAAAAGGCGTACAAGTCTTTGCCTCGCCCGTTGGCGAGTTTGGTGCCCATTTCCAGGCGGTAGGGCTGCATCAGGTCCAGCGGACGCAACACACCGTACAGGCCCGAGAGCATGCGCAGGTGCTTTTGCGCGAAGTCGAAGTCGTCTTCACTGAAGTCATCGGCGTGCATGCCGGTGTACACGTCACCTTTGAATGCCAGCAGTGCCTGCTTGGCATTTTTTTTGGTGAATTTCGGCGACCAGCTGCCGAAGCGCGCCACGTTCAGTGCGGCAAGTTTGTCGGACAGGTGCATCAGTTCGGCAACCTGCGCCGGGCTGAAATCGCGCAGTTGCTCAATCAGTTCCTGAGCATGGTCCAGGTGTTGCGGTTGGGTGTGGCGGCTGGTAACTGGCGGGGTGTCGTAGTCGAGGGTTTTGGCGGGTGAAATCACCATCAGCATGGCAGGCGTCTCCTAAAGGCTGCGGCGATTCTATGCGGTGACGGCCGTTTTGTCTGGCGGCTGTTAGCCGCGCAAGCGTTGACGGAAGGCGCCTGGTGTTTCGCCGCATAAATGCTTGAACAACTTGGCAAATGCCGCCCGGTCGCCAAAGCCCACATCTGCCGCCACCTGTTCCAGCGAACGTGCCGGCTGCCGCAACGCCACTTGTGCCGCGCTGATACGCAGGCGCTGCACATATTCGTTCGGGGTAATGCCGGTGCTGGCGCGAAAGCGGCGCAGCAAGGTGCGCGGTGAGCAATTGGCTCGCTCGGCCAGGCGCTGAAGGTCCAGGGTTTCGGCGTGGTGTTGGCGCATCCAGCTGAGCAGCGGTTGCAACGGGTCATTGCGCGAGGCTTCCGGTACCAGCGGGGCAAAGCGGGTTTGCTCGCCACGCCCTTGGTCGAACACCAGCGCGGCGGCTACTTTGTGCGCCAGGTCGGCGCCGGCGTGCCAGCCGATCAGGTACAGGCACAGGTCCAGTCCGGCGTGAGCGCCGCCGGAACAGAACAGGCGGTCATCGTGGGTGAGCAGGTGTTCGGCTTGCAGGTTCACCTGGGGGAAACGCTGGCGAAACTGCGCTGTGAGGCTCCAGTGCGTGGTTGCGGTGCGTCCATCCAGCACTCCGGCGGCGCCCAATAAAAACGCGCTGCTGCACAAGCTGGCGAGATGCCGGTGTTGCGCCTGCGCCGCCAGCCACGGCAGCACCAGCGCATTCACGGTCAACGTGGTGTCGATGGCACTGCCGGTAGCGGGCAGCATTACCAGATCGGCACTTTCGGCCAGGCTCAAGTCGCCGTCTACGCTGATGCTCGCGAACTGCAATTGCACAGCGCGACCGTCCAGGCTGAAACGCTGCAAATGGAACAGGCGCTCGCCGGCCAGCTGGTTTGCCAATTGAAAGGCGTCCATCGCCATGCTCAGGCTCGAACACACTGTTTGCGGGCAAATGAACAGGGCGATGCGCAACATGAGGGGCCGGACCATTCAAAGCAGGATGGCTATTTTGAACACAAACTTGTCGATATAGCCAATCGCTCAAGCAAACAAGCGACTCGATAATGAGCGCACTTTCTACCTCTCAGGAGCCGTCATGAGCCACCCCAACGCTGAGCTGATCACCCGCTTTTACCAGGCGTTCCAACGGCAAGACGCCGAAGCCATGGCCGCCTGCTACGCCGATGACGTGCAATTCAGCGACCCGGTGTTTCCCGATCTCAAGGGCAGCGAAGCCGCCGATATGTGGCGCATGCTTACCAGCCGTGCGCAGAACTTCTCCCTCGACTACTCGAATGTGCAGGCCGACGACACGCGTGGCAGCGCGCATTGGGTCGCCACCTATCTGTTCAGCGGCACCGGCCGCATGGTGCTCAACCGCATCCAGGCAAACTTTGTATTTCGTGACGGAAAAATCGTGGAGCACCACGACCGCTTCGATCTGTGGAAATGGTCAGCGCAGGCGTTAGGCGTCAAGGGCACATTGCTGGGTTGGACGCCGCTGGTGCAGGGCGCCATTCGCAAGCAGGCAAGCAAAGGCCTGGCAGCGTTTCGCGCAGGCCGATAACCCTGGATGCGGAGCGTTCAGCCGCTCTCTGACCGTTCCGCGCGTTGGTGCAAAAGCCGCAGCACCTGCACTTCATTGCTGACGAATCGATAGGGCGCGATAAAGGGCAGATCACTCATCACCAATTCCCTGATGCCTGGAACCTGCGAAGGACGACCCAGGCCGGTGAATTGCCGCAAGCCTTGCAGCGAATCCAGAAGGCGGACCACAAGGGCGGCCGCCTGCTCCGCCCCGACCAATGAGGCGTAGTGTTCGTGGATCGCGTCCAGATCGCTCTGTGCTTTATTGGTCAGTACGAGTTTTCGCACGTTTCACCCACTTCGCTTTCACTGCGTCGATATCCGTAAGTTTGCCAGCGTCGGCATCCTCAATTCCCTGGATGGTGGCTTGAATCTGCCAGGATTCGGCATCCACATAGCGAGCCAATGCGCGCTTGAGGTGGTACTGGCGGTCACGATCGGTTGCCTGGGCCAATTGGTCCAGGCGTTCAACCAGATCGTCTTCGACGCGAAACGACAGGACTGGCGAAGCCATGACGGGGTCCTCATTTGTATACAGCGTTAGCATGGTGGTGCTCCAGTATACGGAAAGCATGAGTGTATTCACATTGCGCGACGGCCGCAGGTCGAGAAATCCTCAGCTGAGGGCTGGTCGCTCCGGCGTTGAGCTAGGAAAAATACGGCTAATCGACCCTCTATCTGCCGCGACGCCTCGGTTAAGATGCCAGGCCTTCCACGTTGCCCCACGCGGCAGTGTTTTCCACAAGGTGCCCAGGTTGCATTCACCCGAACCCACGTCTGATTCCGAACCCGTTCCCAAGCCCTGGTTCGTCTATCTCGTCCGTGCTGCCAATGGTGCGCTGTATTGCGGCATCAGCGATGACGCCCATCGGCGGTTCGCGGTGCATCAGAGCGGCAAGGGCGCGCGCTTCTTTTATTCCAGTCCGGCGGTGGCATTGGTCTATGTCGAGCGCTGCGAGGGCAAGGGCGATGCGCTGCGGCGCGAGCGGGTAATCAAGCGGCTGAGCAAGAAGGCCAAGGAAGTGCTCGCTGCCAGCGGTACAGTGATTCAGTCGAGTGATGTTGCGCCATCAGCCTGATTGGGTGGGCCGTGCCCGCGTTGGCGCGTAAGCTTCAGCGTTCATCTAGCGCCCCGGAGCCGTTATGTCTGAGTTGATTCTGCACCATTACCCCACATCGCCCTTTGCCGAAAAAACGCGGTTGATGCTGGGGTTCAAGCAGCTGTCGTGGCGCTCGGTGATGATTTCGCCAGTGATGCCCAAGCCGGATCTGGTCGCCCTCACCGGGGGCTATCGCAAGACCCCGGTGCTGCAGGTGGGCGCGGATATCTACTGCGACACCGCCTTGATCGCCCGGCGCCTCGAAGCGGAAAAAGCCACGCCGGCGCTGTTTCCGGCCGAGCAGTTGTTTGCCATTACCGGCTTTACCAACTGGATTGATTCAGTGCTGTTTCAGCACGCCGTGTCGCTGGTTTTTCAACCGGACTCCGTGGCCATCCGTTTTGGCAAACTGCCGCCTGAAGCGGTAAAAGCCTTTATCGCAGACCGCGCCGGCCTGTTCAGCGGGGGCACCGCCAGCCGTGTACCGCTGGCACAAGCGCAACACCATTGGCCGCAATTCATGGCGCGCCTGGAGCAGCAACTCGCGGCCAGCGGCAGCGACTTCCTGTTCGGCGAAGCCACTCATGCCGATTTCGCGCTGGCCCATCAGTTGTGGTTCCTCAAAGGCACACCCGTGACCGCGCCATTGGTGGATGGCTATCCGTTGGTGTCCGCCTGGCTTGGTCGCGTGCTGAGTTTTGGCCACGGTTCCTCCACGCCGATGACGGCTGAAGAGGCGCTGGAAGTCGCTCGTACCGCCACACCTGCGCCGTTACCCGATGAGGCATTCGAAGACCCGAACGGTTTCAAGGCGGGACAACAGGTGACCATCGCCGCGACGGACTACGGCGTCGATCCGGTGGCGGGTGAGCTGTTGTTTGCTGGGCGTGAAGAGTTGATTCTGCGTCGCGAAGACCCACGCGGCGGGGTGGTGCACGTGCACTTCCCGCGGTTTGGTTTCAAGATTGAAGCGCAGTCCTGAGGCTCACCTGTAGGAGCCAGCTTGCTGGCGAAAGCGGCGGCGGCCATTTCGCCAGCAAGCTGGCTCCTACACAAAAACGATTCGTTGAATAAGAAACGCCCGGCTCTGACCGGGCGTTTCTTATTCAGGCGAGCAAACTCAAATCCCCGACTTGATCGTGCTCCAACTCCGCGTAATCACCCGCAGCGCCGCTTTTGAGGGCGGCAGACTGACGAACATTTTCGCGATCAGTTTTTCGTCCGGGTAAATCGCCGTGTTTTCACGCACCGCTTGATCCTGCAAGGGTTGCGAGGCCGTGTTCGGGTTGGCGTAACGCAAGTAGTTGCTGATTTTGGCGATGACGTCCGGGCGCATCAGGTAGTTGATAAAAGCGTGCGCGCCGGCTGCGTTCTTGGCGGTTTTCGGAATGGCCAGGTTGTCGAACCAGATGTTGCTGCCTTGGTCCGGCACGCTGTACGCCACGTCATTTTTATTGCCCGCGTCGATAGCGCTCTGCCGCGCTTGCAGCACATCACCGGAGAAACCGACGGCCAGACAGATGTCGCCATTGGCCAGATCAGCAATGTACTTGGTGGAACTGAAATAGGTGATCGACGGCTTGAGGGTTTGCAGCAGTTTGGTCGCAGCGGCGATGTCCTCGGGTTTCTCGCTATTCGGGTCTTTGCCCAAGTAGAACAGCGCCAGCGGAATAATCTTGGTCGGCGCATCGAGCATGGCCACGCCGCAGCCTTTGAGCTTGGCGAGATTTTCCGGTTTGAACACCAGGTCCCAGCTATTCACCGGCGCGCTATCGCCTAGTGCGGCTTTGATTTTAGCGGTGTTGTAGCCGATGCCGATGGTGCCCCACAGATACGGCACGGCGAAGGTGTTGCCGGGGTCGGAGCTTTCCAGGCTTTTCATTAGCTCGGGGTTGAGGTTCTTGCGGTTGGGTAACTGCGCGCGGTCCAGCGGGCTGTAGATGCCGGCTTTGATCTGGCGGGCAAGAAACTCCGCCGACGTTACGATTACGTCGTAGCCGGAATTGCCGGTGAGCAGTTTGGTCTCGAGAATTTCGTTGGAGTCGTAGGGCTCCAGCACCACCTTGATGCCGGTTTCCTTTTCAAAGTCAGCGAAGGTGGTGGGGCCAACATAGTCGCCCCAGTTGGCGAAGTGAATTTCCTGCGGGGCGGCACTGGCGTGCAGTGAAAACCCCAAGAGCAACCCCATGGCGCAGCCGAGGGTGGTTTTGCTGAACGAGCCTTTCATCATGCTTACTCCGAAGAACCGTGCAGGTAATTAGAGTTGTGCCTTGCGACGATTCGTTGTGGGTTTGCCGTGCCACGGGTGCGGCCGGCGCGCAATTACGTAAAGCGGGCAGGGGCTCGAATCTAGGGGCTGGCGGGTGGGAAGTCTTTCGCGCGTGCACGCGCGGAAATTTGCATAAACAAGGCGGGGAAAACGGGGCGGGCGCCCCGTTAGAAGTGGGAGGTTGGCGCGGCTTTATTCGCCGATGTCTTCATTCCACAGCTGCGGCTGCTCGGCGATGAACTGTTCCATCAGCGACACGCAGGTGTGGTTTTGCAGCACGTCGACCTGCACGCCGCGTGAGCGCAGCAACGCTTCGTCGCCCATAAAGGTCTGGTTTTCACCCACAATCACGCGGCGAATGCCGTAGAGCAGAATCGCGCCGCTGCACATGGGGCAGGGCGAAAGCGTGGTGTACAGCACCGCTTCGCGGTACAGGCTGGCGGGCTGGCGGCCGGCGTTTTCCAGCGCGTCCATTTCGCCGTGCTTGATCACGCTGCCTTCCTGCACGCGACGGTTGTGGCCGCGCCCGATGATGCGGCCGTCATGCACCAACACCGAACCAATCGGAATGCCGCCCTCGGCCAGTCCCAACTGCGCTTCTTCGATTGCCGCTTGCATAAAGGCGTCCATGGTTTCTCCTGACATGGGTGGTCGATAACCACACCCTAGGCGATTGGCCGTGTCGTGGCGATGCCTTTATAGGGGCAAATTCACGCTTGCAGGATTGTGCAAACACCGCGCAGTAATCGAATAACCCTCACAAGCCCCTCATTCCTATTCTTGATCCCAGACCTGCAAGGGCAGGGCCTCTAAAAAAACGGATCAGGAGATACGCCATGAAAACAGATCAGAAAGTTATCGCAATCACCGGCGCCAGCAGCGGCATCGGCGAAGCCACCGCACGCCTTCTGGCCAGCCAGGGCGCCAAGGTCGTGCTCGGCGCCCGTCGCACCGACCGCCTGGAAACCTTGGCCGGCGAAATTCGTGAAGCGGGCGGCGTTGCCGATGTGCGGGCGCTGGACGTGACCAATATGGAAGACGTGCAAGCCTTTATCGACTTTGCCGTCGAGCTGCATGGCCGTGTCGATGTGCTGATTAACAACGCAGGTGTGATGCCGCTTTCAAAACTTGAAGCGCTGAAGATCCATGAGTGGAACCAGATGATCGACGTGAACATTCGCGGGGTGTTGCACGGCATCGCCGCTACGTTGCCGCTGATGCAGACACAACGTGCCGGCCAGATCATCAATATCGCTTCGATTGGCGCCTACGCCGTCAGCCCGACCGCCGCCGTGTATTGCGCGACCAAGTATGCGGTGCGGGCGATTTCCGAAGGGCTGCGTCAGGAAGTGGGCGGCGACATTCGCGTCACCGTTATCGCCCCCGGCGTCACGGAATCCGAACTGGCCGAAAGTATTTCCGACGAGGGCGGGCGCGCTGAAATGCGTGAGTTCAGAAAGATCGCCATTCCGGCTCTGGCCATCGCCCGCGCCATTGCTTACGCAGTCGAGCAACCGGCGGATGTCGACGTCAGCGAACTGATCGTTCGCCCGACTGCAAGCCCGTACTAACCGGTACGGCCCCGGCGGATGCCCTGCGTAAAGCGCGTATGTATTCTTCTATATATCGAATAAGTGAATATGTTTAGGCGGATATTTGCGCTTTTCGCAGGTAATAAATCGATTGATACTGGCTTCACACCCAAGCGAACAAACTTCTGGAGCGAACATCATGAAAACCAACAAACTGATTCTGAGCTTGACCCTCTCCGTACTGGCCGCCAGCGCTGTGACTGTTCACGCTACCGACCTGTACCAACAACTTAATTCTCAGGCAGTCGCTGAGAGCGGTGCAGACCGTACCGGTGCCAACCGTGTAGCCGAAGGCGGTGCAGACCGTACCGGTGCCAACCGTGTAGCTGAAGGCGGTGCAGACCGTACCGGCGCCAACCGTGTAGCTGAAGGTGGTGCAGACCGTACCGGCGCCAACCGTGTAGCTGAAGGTGGTGCAGACCGTGCCGGCGCCAACCGTGTAGCCGAAGGTGGTGCAGACCGTGCCGGCGCCAACCGTGTAGCTGAAGGTGGTGCAGACCGTGCCGGCGCCAACCGTGTAGCCGAAGGTGGTGCAGACCGTACCGGTGCCAACCGCGTAGCTGAAGGTGGTGCCGATCGCACTGGCGCTAACCGCGTAGCTGAAGGTGGTGCTGACCGTGTAGGTGCGGGTCGCATCAGCTAATAACTGAGGCAATGAAAAAACAAAGCCCGGCGGATGTCGGGCTTTTTGTTGTGTGGAATACAGGTGGCTCGTGTTGGGGGCGGCCCTCTCCACCGCTTCGATTGGCGCCTGCGCCGCCAGCCCGACCAACGCCGCCGCGTATCGCGCCACGCAGGACGTGAAAAAAACGGGGCGATTGTATCGCTCTGTATCTGCGCCTACCTCCGACACTTTACGAATTCAACGGAGGGTTTCTCGACACAGCCCAGATACCTCACCGGCATTTAATGAGCCCCATCGAGACAACACAACGTGCCTCGAACAACCTTCTGGAGCGAACATCATGAAAACCAACAAACTGATCCTGAGCTTGACCCTCGCCGTACTGGCCGCCAGCGCTGTGACCGTTCACGCTACCGACCTGTACCAACAACTGAATTCACCGGCAGTCGCTGAGAGCGGTGCCGACCGTACCGGCGCTAACCGCGTAGCTGAAGGCGGCGCTGACCGTACCGGCGCTAACCGTGTAGCTGAAGGGGGTGCTGACCGTGCCGGCGCTAACCGTATAGCGGAAGGGGGTGCCGATCGCACTGGCGCTAATCGTTTAGCTGAAAGGGGCGCTGACCGTACCGGCGCCAACCGCGTAGCCGAAGGTGGTGCTGATCGCACTGGCGCTAACCGTATAGCTGAAGGTGGTGCTGATCGTGTAGGTGCTGGTCGAATCAGCTAATAACTGACGCAGTGAAAACAAAGCCCGGCGGATGCCGGGCTTTTTGTTGTGTGGGATTAACCGGGATGGGTGTTGGGGCCCACCCTCTCCCCCGGCCCCTCTCCCGCAAGCGGGCGAGGGGTGACGTTTTCCGGGTTGTCTGCGATCGGCCCCCTCTCCCGCGAGCGGGAGAGGGTTGGGGAGAGGGCTGCGATTAAGCCCCAAGCTCGGTTTCGCCTACACCCGAAACTGATTAATCAACCGCCGCTGCTGTTCAGCCAGCTTGGTCAATTCCGCACTCGCCTGGCTGGCTTCATCGGCGCCACCGGCCACCTCGGCCGCCACCTGGCCGATGTTGGTGACGTTGCGGTTGATGTCTTCGGCCACGGCGCTTTGCTCCTCGGCTGCGCTGGCGATCTGGGTGTTCATGTCGTTGATCACCGACACCGCTTCGGTAATCGCATCCAGTGCACCGGCAGCCTCGGCGGCATGTTTCACGCTTTCATCGGTTTTGCCCTGGCTGTCCTCCATCACCTTCACCACTTCGCGGGTGCCGTGTTGCAGTTGCTGAATCATGGATTGAATTTCTTCAGTCGCCTGCTGGGTTTTCTGCGCCAGGTTGCGCACTTCATCCGCCACTACCGCAAA
The DNA here is from genome assembly GCF_900573885.1 of Pseudomonas viridiflava. Classification (GTDB taxonomy): domain Bacteria; phylum Pseudomonadota; class Gammaproteobacteria; order Pseudomonadales; family Pseudomonadaceae; genus Aquipseudomonas. The sequence continues at coordinate 513,189 of NZ_UPSE01000453.1, read as the reverse complement.
CCCGCGTCCTTGTTCGCCCGCCCGTGCCGCCTCGATGGCTGCGTTCAAGGCGAGCAAATTGGTCTGCTCGGCAATGCCGCGAATAGCGGTGAGGATGGCGTTGATGTTTTCGCTGTCTTTGGCCAGGTTCTGCACCACGGACACGGCGCGACCGATTTCGGTGGCGAGCGAGGCGATGGCTTGCGAGGTGTTGTTGACGATGCGTTTGCCTTCATTGGCTGAGCGGTCGGCGGCATTGGCAGACTCGGCCGCCAGGGTGGCGTTGCGCGCTACGTCCTGGGCGGTGGCGGTCATTTCGTGTACGGCGGTGGCCACCTGATCAATCTCGGTCATCTGCCGCTGCACGCCCTGGTTGGTGCGGATGGCGATGTCGGCGGTGTTCTCCGAGGAGTCGCTGACCTTCTGCACCGAACCCACAACATCGCGAATCATGTTTTGCAGCTTGTTGAGGAAGGTGTTGAAGCCGTTGGCGATCTGGCCCAGTTCGTCGGCACGGTCCACTTGCAGGCGTTTGGTCAGGTCGCCGTCGCCTTTGGCGATGTCATCGAGCATCAGCACCATCTGTTTCAACGGCCGGGCAATGCCATACCCCACAAACCAGATCACCAGCAGGCCAACGCCGGCAATCACCAGGCCGACGATGGTCATGCCCAACGTGTCGGTCTGGCGCTGGTCGTTGAGTTGTTGGTGCAGCGCGTTCAGTTCGGCATATACGGCTTTTTCCGGCACTTGCAGCACCAGGGTCCAGCGGCTGCCGGTTTCGGCAATGTTGAATGGCATCAGCAGTTGCAGCTCGCCGGTGTCTTTGTTGGTGCTAAAGGTTGGCTGGCCCAGTGGCAGGGATTTCACATCGCCAATGCCCGGCAGTACTTCGGTACTCGGCGCACCGCGTTTGCTGGGGTCTTTGGTGTAGGCGACGATGCGGCCATTGTTGGAAATCAGGCCGAGTTCACCAGCCCCGTCGTAGAGCTTGGCGTCCTCGGTTTTGAGCAGTTCCTGAATGAAGTCGACGGTAAGGTCGGCGCCGACGATGCCCTTGAACTCCCCTTTGGCCAGAATCGGTACGTTAAACGAGGCGAGCATGACCATTTTTCCGCCCATGTCGTAAGGCGCCGGGTCGATCAGGCAGGTGCCTTTGGTTTCGCGCGGACACAGGTAGTACTCACCGGCACGTACGCCGGTGGGCAGCAATTTGCTGCTTTCGATATCCGGGCCGAGGGTGTCGAGGGTCAGGGTGCCGTCATCCTTGCGGTACCACCACGGAATGAACCGCCCGACGTCGCTCGCGCCCTTGGCTGTTTGCCCGGCATAGGCGGCGTCGTTGTTGTCGAAAGCGCCTGGCTCCCAGCCGATATAGGCGTCTACCAGTTTCGGATTCTTTTGCAGGGCGCTGTGCAGCAGGTTGAGTAATTCTTCCCGCGAAAGGCTCATCGCCGGGGCGCCGCTGCTGTCGGTTTCGCCCGCCAGGGCATTGGTCTGTGCCAGGCCGGCAGCGATAACGAGCGGGTATTCCAGCTCGCGCAAAATTTGACTGACCTGCGCCTGGGCCAGTGTGGTCAGACGCTGGTGAATCATTTCCTCCAGTAGCGATTGCGTGCTGGTTTTCACCATGTCCTGGGTGCGGGCGCCGGCGAAGAGCGAGTACAGCACTAACGCTGCGACGACAGCCAGCACGCTGGCGCCGGCCAACAAGGCCACGGAGAACTGGATGGATTTGAAGCGCATGAACACCCCCACATCGGACTTGTTGGCAACCTGTTCCTGGCGTATCGGCAGCGTGCTGCCAAAGCATTAACAGCGCACACCTGTAGCAAAGATGGCCGATTGCCAGAGCGCAAGTAAGGTTGTTCTGCCAAGGTGGGCGCACTAGCATACGAACCCGTTTATGGAGGACCGGTATGAAGCATTCTTTTCGATTGACGGTAGTGGCCGCAGGCCTGCTGCTAAGCGCCTGCCAGGCGGTAAATACCACCAGCGGCGACTCCGTCGGGGTAGGGCGCAAGCAGTACATGTTCAGCATGCTGTCGACCCAAGAGGTCAATCAGATGTACGCGCAGTCGTACCAGCAAACGCTCAGCGAGGCCAAAGGCAAAGGCCAGCTGGACAAAACCAGCACCAATGCCAAACGCGTCGACGCGATAGCCAAACGCCTGATCGCCCAGGCGCCGAGACTGCGACCCGACTCTGCCCAGTGGGCGTGGGAAGTGAACCTGGTCGACAGCGACGAGCTCAACGCCAACTGCGGCCCGGGCGGCAAGATCATTGTGTACAGCGGCCTCATCGATCAGTTGAAACTCACCGATGACGAGCTGGCGGCGGTAATGGGCCACGAAATTGCCCACGCGTTGCGCGAGCATGGCCGCGAGGCAATGTCCAAGGCCTACGGCATGGAAATCGCCAAGCAGGGGGCGGGTGCATTGCTCGGTCTTGGTCAGGACTCCATGGCGCTGGCCGACACGGTGGTCAATTACAGCCTGACGCTGCCCAACAGCCGCGAGAACGAAAACGAAGCGGATCTGATCGGCCTCGAACTCTCCGCCCGCGCCGGTTACAACCCCAATGCAGCCGTAAGCCTGTGGCAGAAAATGGCGCAGGCCAGCGAAGGTTCGCCGCCGGAATTCATGAGCACGCACCCGGCCAGCAGCAGCCGCATCGCCTCGTTGCAGGCGGCGATTCCCAAAGTTGAGCCGTTGTATCAGCAGGCCAGGCCGAAGTAAGCACGTTCTACGGCAATGCCACTTCCGCGAACGGCCGGGTCACCAAACCCAGCTGTGAGCGGAAGCTTTCCATGTCGAAGATGGTGCACAGCTCTTCGATTTCGCCGCCGCACGTCAGGGTCCAGCACGCCATGGCGGAAATGCTCAGCACCTTGTCGCTGGCGGGATACCCAAGCGTGGGTTTTTCCAGGGTGCCGATCAGGGTGGACCAGGTAAAAACCTTGTTGCCTTCGGCGAGAATTTCTTCGACTACCACGACCAGGTCGGGCATCGCGCCGCGAATGTCCACGACCATGCTGCCAAAGGCTTCGCTGTCGAGCGGGCGCCCGACGAACGAACTCTTGTAAATAAAACTTTTGCTGTGCAGTTGCTCGGCGAGGGCGATTCGACCTTTATTCCATGACAGGTCGATGTGGTGGCGGACCAGCCTTTTCATATCATCCAATGACATAGCGGTGCTCGGCAGGGTTGGGCTAGGTGTAGGGCTTTTCTTATATAGAGCAAGCCCGGCCACTCTGCCTCGCATCGCTGTCAATCGGCATTGGCCGAAACGCCGGTAAATGGGCGTCATGGAAATGACGCTGGAGAGCTGCATCGAGACTGTTGGGTCGGGGAAGTGGTTGCGTGGGAGTTGAAAAGCCCCGCTCAACTAACCGCTTTCTGTAGGAGCCAGCTTGCTGGCGAAGCGCTTGATTTCAATAGCCCAAAGCTTCGCCAGCAAGCTGGCTCCTACACAGGCAGAGAGGTTGGGCTGGTCCGCATTCGGTGAGCCCCAGCGAAGCCCAACGGGCTGACACTGCGGGCTTAAATGTTGGGCTTCGCTTGCGCTCAACCCAACCTACGTTTTAGGCGAGCCCACTGGCCTGCAACGCTTTATAAATCGCGATGCCTGCGAGGATGAAAAACGCGGCAGCGGCCAGGCGTCGAATCAAGGTCAGTGGCAGCTTCTCCGCCGCGAAGTTACCGGCCAATACCACCGGCACGTTTGCCAGCAACATGCCCAAGGTGGTGCCGATAATCACCAGCCAGAGTTCGGGAAACTGCGCCGCCAGCATGACGGTGGCGATCTGGGTCTTGTCGCCGATCTCGGCAATAAAGAACGCAATCAGTGTGGTGAGGAAGGGACCGAAACTACGCGCGGTGGTGGTTTCGTCTTCATCGATCTTGTCCGGCACCAGCGTCCACAACGCGGTGGCGGCGAAGCTCACTGCGAGAATCCAGTGCAGCACGACGTCAGAGAAAAATCCGCTGACCCAGGCGCCTACCGCGCCGGCCGCCGCATGGTTGGCGAGGGTGGCCACCACGATGCCGGCGATTATCGGCCAGGGTTTACGAAACCGCGCCGCCAGAATCAGGGCGAGCAGCTGGGTTTTGTCGCCAATTTCAGCCAAGGCGACAATACCGGTTGGAACAAGAAGGGAATCAAGCATCAGGCTTCCTCAGGGGCGGGTAGACACGGCTATGACACGTACTACTTCCCGCCCCGGGTAAGGAGTTACGTGTCATAGGTCTTGTCAAACCCCTGGGTCCGTCTGAGCGGACCTTGGGTCGCACGCGCCATGCTCTGAGGAGCAAGTATGTTGACGCGGGCCGGGCGAAGCGCTGGCAATTGCAGCGCTTGCGGGAGACTACTCCCCTAGGACGGAGCGGATTCTGCCCGAGGAAGCTGTAAGCGGCAAGCCAAAGTTAGTGCCGTTTGGCCCGGTAAACGCGAAAGCCCTGACCTTCTCCCAATGTCGCGCACGGACCCAGGTGCTCCTCGATCAGCGGCGGGTATTTCAAAAAGCTGTTCGCCACCAGGCGCAATTCACCTTTGTGCTCCAGGTGTTTTACCGCCTTGCGCAACAGGTCTTCGGTGGCGCGGTAATGGGTGTGCACGCCTTCGTGGAACGGCGGATTGGTGAGAATGGCCATCAGGTTCTTCGGTGCGGCGTCGATGCCGTCGCCGGTCATTACCTCCGCTTCCAGGCCATTGGCAGTCAGCGTCAACCGGCTGCTGGCGGCGGCGAAGGCGTCGACGTCGAGCAGCGTTACCGGGTTCTGCGGATAACGGCGTTTTAGCACCGCACCGACTACCCCGGCGCCGCAACCGAAGTCGAGCATCGGGCCGCTGGGTAGTTTGTCCAGATGCTGAAGAAACAGCGCGGTGCCACGGTCGAGGCGGCCATGGCTGAACACCCCTGGCAGGCTGAGAATGGTGAGCGGGCCGTCGCTCAGTTCCAGTTCATAGCGTTGCGCCAAGGCGTTGAGATCCGGGCTTGCGGGAGCGTTATCAACCGTCACCTGCCATAGCTGGCAATGCCGCGCGCTGTCGAGTTTGCGCGGGCTGCCGAAGGGTTGCAGTTGTTTGGCGGCCCGTTCAATGCCGCCGCGTTTTTCCCCCACCAGAAACAGCTCGCGACCGGCCAGACGCGAGGCCAGAACGGTCAGCAGATAGTCGGTCAATTCACGGGATTTGGGCAGAAACACCACGGCGGCATCGAACGTGCGCTCACCCGGCGCTACGCCAAAGTGGCTGCGCTGGTCGAAGCGCGCGGTGAGGGTGTCGTGGTCGCCGGCATGCCAGCTCCAGCTGTGGGCGTCGGGCAACTCGCCAAGCAGCCCGTCTGCCGGTAAACCGGCCAACAGCACATTGCCGGTAAACAATTCGGGCTGACGCAGCAGCACTTCGCTTCGCGGGTCCATGGGCGTCTCCTTGAATGAGGCTCGGCAAAAAGCCGGGCAGCTTAGCCGACCTGTCGTTTCGGCGCACCGAGGAAAAACGCCTCGGCATTTTCGCTCAGTTGGCCGACGATGCGCTGGCGGGCTTCGCGGCTTCCCCACGCGCTGTGGGGCGTGACGATCAGCCGGGGAATGTCGTTCGCCAGCAGCGGATTGCCGGCGCTTGGCGGCTCCTGGATGAGCACATCGGTGGCCGCGCCGCCGAGGTGTCCGCGGCGCAACGAATCAGCCAATGCTTGTTCATTGACCAGGCCACCGCGGGCGGTGTTCAGCAAAAATGCCGTGGTTTTCATCAATGCCAATTGCGGCACGTCGATCAGGTTTTTGGTGTGTTCGTTGAGTGGGCAGTGCAGCGTCAGGGCGTCCACTTGCGGCAGCAATTGTTCCAGCGGCACGCGATCTTCACGCAGCGGCCGACCTGGCAATTGCCCCAGCAATACGCGCATGCCGAAGGCCTCGGCCAGCCTTGCCACCGCGCTGCCCAATTCGCCATGGCCAAGCAGGCCGAGGGTTTTGCCTTCCAGTTCGACGATGGGGAAATCCAGCAAACAGAACTGTGTTGCCTGCTGCCATTTTCCGGCGCGGATCGCCTGTTGGTAATCGGGCAAACGGGTGGCCAATGCCAGCAGCAACATCAGCGTGTGCTGTGCCACCGACGGCGTGCCGTAACCCTGGCAATTGCACACCACCACGCCGCGTTCGCGGGCGGCGAGGAGGTCGACATTGTTGGTGCCGGTGGCAGCGACCAGCACCAGTTTCAGCTGCGGGCAGGCGGCCAGCGTTTCGGCGGTGATGGGCGCTTTGTTGGTGATTACCACGTCGGCGTTCTGCAGGCGTTCGCTCACCTGTTCCGGCGTGCTGCTGGCATGTAGCGTCAGTTCGCCAAAGGCCGCGTGCAGCGGGGCGAAGTCGAGGTCGCCGAGGTCAAGGGAGTCGTGATCGAGAAACACGGCGCGGCTGCGGCTGGTCATCAGCTGTACCTTTTTTGCGGTCGGGGGAGGGCGTATCGTTGCCAGCCTAACAGACTGCGGAGCGCCACTTATGTACTGGACGGAGTTTCTAACCGTTGCCCTGATTCACCTGCTGGCGGTCGCCAGTCCCGGTCCGGATTTCGCCGTGGTGGTGCGAGAAAGCGTGGCCAACGGGCGTCGTGCTGGCACCTGGACCGCCCTCGGTGTCGGCTGCGCAATTTTCCTTCACGTCACCTATTCGCTGCTTGGCATCGGCCTGATCGTGTCGCAATCCATCGTGCTGTTTAGCGCACTGAAGTGGCTGGCGGCGGCGTACCTGATCTACATCGGCATCAAGGCACTTCGCGCCCAACCGGCGAAGGCCGGCGAAGAAGAACAGCCGGGCATTGAGCCGGTACAGCGCAGCGCCCGCAGTGCGTTTGTCAGCGGCTTTGTAACCAACGGCTTGAACCCGAAAGCCACGCTGTTTTTCCTCTCGCTGTTCACCGTTGTGATTAACCCGCACACGCCGCTGCTGGTGCAGGCCGGTTATGGCGTGTACCTGGCCGCCGCGACGGCTACGTGGTTTTGCATGGTGGCGTGGTTGTTCAGCCAGGAGCGTGTGCGCGCCGGCTTTTCGCGCATGGGGCACTGGTTTGATCGGGCCATGGGTGTGGTGCTGGTGGGGTTGGGTGTGAAGGTGGCGTTGGCGCGGATGCCGTAAACACGGGTTGGCCATGTGGGCGCGAGCTCTCGCGAAGGCCGTTTGCGGGGTTCGCGAGCAAGCTCGCTCCTACAATAAAAAAGCCCGGCATCTGAGCCGGGCTTTTCTATTTCTGACGAAGCGTTACAACAGCTCGACCGCCACTGCAGTCGCCTCGCCACCGCCGATGCACAGCGACGCCACGCCGCGTTTGCCGCCGGTGTTTTTCAGCGCGTTGATCAGGGTGAGGATGATGCGCGAGCCCGTCGACCCGACAGGGTGGCCCTGGGCGCAGGCGCCGCCATAAACGTTCACTTTGGCGTGGTCCAGGCCGTGCTCGCGCATGGCGAGCATGGTCACCATGGCAAACGCTTCGTTGATTTCAAACAGGTCGACGTCGTCTTTGTTCCAGCCGGTTTTGGCGAACAGATTGCTCATGGCACCGATGGGCGCGATGGTGAATTCGCTGGGGTCCTGGCTCTGGGTGGCATGGCCGACGATTTTCGCCAGCGGCTTCAGGCCACGGCGCGCAGCTTCTTCGGCGGTCATCAATACCAGCGCGCTGGCGCCGTCGGAAATCGAGCTGGCGTTGGCGGCGGTGATGGTGCCGTCTTTACGGAACGCCGGTTTCAGGCCCGGAATCTTTTCCAGATTGGCGTTCAGCGGCTGCTCGTCATCCTTCACCACCACTTCGCCTTTGCGGCTGGTAACGGTGACCGGCACGATTTCGGCGGCCAGCGAGCCGTCGGCAATTGCCTTCTGCGCGCGCTTGAGCGACTCGATGGCATAGGCGTCCATCTCTTCGCGGCCGATGCCGTATTTGTCGGCAGTCTCTTGCGCGAACGAACCCATCAGGCGACCGGTGCGGGCGTCTTCCAGGCCGTCGAGGAACATGTGGTCTTTCACCTCGCCGTGGCCCATGCGCAGGCCGGAGCGGGCTTTTTCCAGAATGTACGGCGCGTTGGACATGCTCTCCATGCCGCCTGCCACCATCACGGTGTTGGTGCCGGCTTTGAGCAGGTCGTGGGCGAGCATTACGGCTTTCATGCCGGAGCCGCAGAGTTTGTTGATGGTGGTGCAACCGGTGGCGGCAGGCAGGCCGGCATTCAGCGAGGCCTGGCGCGCGGGGCCTTGCTTGAGGCCGGCGGGCAGTACGCAGCCCATGATTACTTCCTGCACATCGGCGGCTTCGATGCCGGCGCGTTGTACCGCTTCACGAATGGCCAGGGCGCCGAGATCGACGGCCGGAACGCTCGACAGGCTGCCCTGGAAACCACCCATGGGGGTGCGGGCGCCACTAACAATAACGATGTCTGACATGGGAGCTGCTCTCTCTTTCTCTTGTTCTGGTGAAACGTCTGGTGTGGCCGTTGGAGACTGGCCGATGGAGCCGATTCTACCTCGTGACTAAAAGTGGCCAAAGAGTCACGTGGAAATCATTCTTTTGACTGATTTATGCCTAGCGCAGCGGCTCTAGAGTGCGCCATACAAGAAAACGTGAAACGTCGCGAACGCGCCCGCAGGCCCCGCAAAAGGGGCGATATCGCCAGGCCCTGCGCAGGTGTTTCACTCCATTAGGCCGTGTGCATAGGTGTTTTCCATGTTGCAAACCCGCGTAATCCAACCCGCCGACAACGCGTACCAGGCTCCATTGCTGATTAAACGCTTGCTGCTGTCGGGCAGTCGCTACGAGAAAACCCGGGAAATCGTTTACCGCGACCTGGTGCGTTACAGCTACCTCACGTTCAACGAGCGCGTCGCCCGTTTGGCCAACGTACTCACCAATGCCGGGGTCAAGGCCGGTGACACCGTGGCCGTGATGGACTGGGACAGCCACCGCTACCTGGAATGCATGTTTGCTGTGCCGATGATCGGCGCGGTGCTGCACACCATCAATATCCGTCTGTCTCCCGAACAGATTCTGTACACCATGAACCACGCCGACGACCGCTTCGTGCTGGTCAACAGCGAGTTCCTGCCGATTTACCAGGGCATTGCCGGCGCGCTGACTACGGTGGAAAAAACCATCCTGCTCACCGATGGCGCCGATAAAACCGCTGACTTGCCCGGCCTGGTCGGCGAGTACGAAACGCTGCTGCAAGCCGCCAGCCCGCACTACGACTTTCCCGACTTCGACGAAAACTCGGTGGCCACCACCTTCTATACCACCGGCACCACCGGCAACCCGAAGGGTGTGTATTTCACCCACCGCCAACTGGTGCTGCACACCATGGGCATGGCCAGCATGATGGGCGCCGTGCACACGCCGCGGCTGATGGCCAACGACGACGTGTACATGCCCATCACCCCGATGTTCCACGTTCACGCCTGGGGCGTGCCGTATGTGGCGACCATGCTCGGTATCAAACAGGTGTATCCGGGCCGTTACGACCCCGAACTGTTGGTGGGTTTGTGGAAGAAAGAGAAGGTCACCTTCTCCCACTGCGTACCGACTATTCTGCAAATGGTGATGAACGCCAAAGCCGCGCAAGACGTGGACTTCAAAGGCTGGAAAATCATCATCGGCGGCAGCTCGCTGAACCGCTCGCTGTATGAAGCGGCGAAGGCGCGCGGCATTCATCTGACTGCTGCTTACGGTATGTCGGAAACCTGCCCGATGATTTCCTGCGCCCACATGAATGACGAGCTGCTGGCCGGCAGCGAAGATGAACGCACCACCTACCGAATCAAGGCCGGCGTGCCGGTGCCGTTGGTGGAAGCGGCCATCATCGACGCCGACGGCAACTTCCTGCCCGCCGATGGCGAATCGCAAGGCGAGCTGGTGCTGCGCGCGCCGTGGCTTACGCAAGGTTATTTCCAGGAACCGCAGAAGAGTGAAGAACTGTGGGAAGGCGGCTGGCTGCACACCGGTGACGTCGCCACCCTCGACAACATGGGCTTTATCGACATTCGCGACCGTATCAAGGATGTAATCAAAACCGGCGGCGAGTGGATTTCCTCGCTGGAGCTGGAAGACCTCGTCAGCCGTCACCCCGGCGTACGCGAAGTAGCGGTGGTGGGAATTCCCGACCCGCAGTGGGGCGAGCGCCCGTTTGCCCTGTTGGTCGCCCGCGACGGCCACGCTCTGGACGCGAAAAGCTTGAAGGAACACCTCAAGCCTTTCGTGGAACAAGGGCTGCTGAGCAAGTGGGCGATTCCCTCGCAAATTGCCCTTGTTACCGAAATTCCCAAAACCAGTGTCGGCAAGCTGGACAAGAAACGTATCCGCCTGGATATCGCCCAATGGCAGGAAGCCGGCAGCGCATTTTTGTCCACCGTTTGACTGTATCGGGCCGCATACACCGCGTGCGGCCCGCCTCCCGAGCAAGCGCTTGGCCCCTCAGGCGCTGGCTTTGCGCCACATCCCGCCCCTTGCCTCATCCCTGAAACCGCCGAAACCTGCATTCCAGAGTGGTTGGCGCGTTCAAATCACACTTTAGATGGATCATTGCGTACGACCTTGTAGCTATAGTCGCTGCCATCCATAACAAAAAAACAAACATGGAGTAGCGTCGATGACAACAACAAGAACGTTCTGGCGCCGGGCAAAATTGCCACTGGCCGTCAGCCTCGCCACCACCCTCGCCACACCTGCTTTTGCTGTGTCTTTCAACATTGGTGAGATCGAAGGTTCTTTCGACTCGTCGCTGTCCGTAGGAGCTAGTTGGTCGACGAAAGATGGTGATTCCGACTTGATCGGGAAAAACAACGGCGGAGACGGTCTGTCCCAAACCTCCGACGACTCCCATCTCAACTTCGAGCGTGGCAAGACCTTTTCGAAAATCTTCAAAGGTATCCATGACCTTGAGCTGAAATACGGCGACACCGGCGTTTTCGTTCGAGGAAAATATTGGTACGACTTTGAATTAAAAGATGAGAGCCGCCAGTTTAAAGACATAGACGACCACAATCGCAAAGAGGGCGCTCAGTCTTCTGGCGCGCAAATTCTCGATGCCTTCGTCTATCACAACTACCAAGTAGCCGATCAGCCAGGTTCCGTGCGTCTGGGCAAACAAGTAGTCAGTTGGGGCGAAAGTACATTTATCCAGAACGGTATCAACTCTGTTAACCCCGTCGACGTCTCTGCCTTCCGCCGCCCGGGCGCGGAAATTAAAGAGGGTTTGATTCCGGTCAATATGTTCTTCCTGCAGCAGAGCCTGACCGAAAATCTGTCGGCTGAAGCCTTTTATCAGTTGGAATGGGATCAGACTGTTACTGACAACTGCGGTACGTTCTTCGCTCAGCCGGATATCGTGGCTGACGGTTGCGATGGCAACTTGGCAGTGCTTAATCGGTTGTCGGCTGCGCAGCTCGCAGCAGTTAACGGCGGGATCCGAACTCTTTCGGGCCTTCTCGGCGCAAGTGGCGTGAACCCGATTTCTGCTACCAGCGAAGGCGTTATTGTTCCGCGTGGCGGCGATCGTGACGCTCGTGACAGTGGGCAGTGGGGTACTGCATTCCGCTACTTCTCGGACGCACTCGACACTGAGTTTGGCGCGTATTTCATGAACTATCACAGCCGGGCGCCTATCTTCAGCGCCAGTGCTGCATCCAATGACGTATATCGTGTCGCTCGAGCGGCGGGCGCCTCTGCTCCGCTTATCGTGGCAGGCAACTCGGAATACTTCATTGAGTATCCGGAGGATATTCGTCTTTATGGTCTCAGCTTTTCCACCACCTTGCCCACGGGTACGGCTTGGTCTGGTGAGCTGAGCTACCGCCCCAATGCTCCAGTGCAAATCAACAGCACCGATGTGCTTTACGGTGGTGTGAAACTCTTGGGTGGCGCGTATGCCAATGCGTCTCTGCTTAATGGTCAAATTGGGCAAGACGTTCACGGCTATAACCGCAAAGAAATTACTCAATTCCAAACTACGTTTACGCACTTCTTCGACCAAGTAATGGGCGCGGAGCGCTTCACGTTGGTTGGTGAAATTGGTGTAAGCCACATCGGCGGTCTGGAAAGTTCCAGCAACGTGCGCTACGGCCGTGACCCAATTTACGGTCCAGGCCCTCTTGCTCCGACTGCTGCTCTGGGCGGTAACACCTGCGCCGCGCTAAATGGCGCAGGCAAGAACCAGCGCGAATATTGCGAAGACGAGGGTTTCGCCACCGCCACGTCGTGGGGCTATCGTGGTCGCGCAATTTGGGACTACAACAGTGTAATTGCCGGCATCAACCTGAAGCCAAACGTCGCGTGGTCGCACGACGTAAGCGGTTATGGCGCAAATGGTTTGTTCAACGAAGGGGCTAAGGCGATCAGTCTCGGCCTGGACGCGGAGTATCAAAATACTTACACCGCCAGCTTGAACTACACCGACTTTTTCGGTGGCGATTACAACACCCTCGAAGACCGCGATTTTGTCGCGCTCAGCTTCGGCGTGAACTTCTAAGCAGACAAAGAACTTTGAGGAAGACGATGACTATGAAAATAACAAAGAGTCTGCTCAACACCGGCGCTGCACTGGCGCTGTCGATGTTGGCTACTAGCGTAATGGCCGCTGTTTCGGCCGAGGAAGCTGCCAAGCTCGGTACTACCCTCACGCCGCTGGGCGCGGAAATGGCCGGCAACGCTGACGGCACCATTCCGGCCTGGACTGGCGGTTTGCCGAAAAACGCCGGCACCGTCGATGCCAAAGGCTTCATCAGCGACCCGTTCGCCAATGAAAAGCCGCTGTTCACCATCACCGCGCAGAACGTTGAGCAGTACAAAGCCAAGCTCACGCCTGGCCAGTACGCGATGTTCAAACGCTACCCGGAAACCTACAAAATTCCGGTGTACACCACGCACCGTACCGCTACCGTTCCTGCCGACGTGCAGGAAGCGGCGAAGAAAAACGCCGTTAACACCAAGCTGGTTCAGGGCGGCAACGGCCTGGAAAACTTCACCACCGCGTACCCGTTCCCGATTCCAAAGGACGGTGCCGAAGCGATCTGGAACCAGATCACCCGTTATCGCGGCGGCAGCCTGCGTCGTCTGGTAACCCAGGCCACGCCTCAGGCCAACGGTTCCTACTCGCTGGTGTACTTCCAGGATCAGTTCACCTTCCGCGCCAACCTGACCGACTACGACGCCAGCAAGCCAAGCAACATCCTGTTCTACTTCAAGCAACAGGTAACCGCGCCGTCGCGTCTGGCCGGTAACGTACTGCTGGTGCACGAAACCCTCGACCAGGTTAAAGAGCCACGTCTGGCGTGGATCTACAACGCCGGTCAGCGTCGTGTTCGCCGCGCTCCGCAAGTGTCGTACGACGGCCCAGGTACCGCCGCCGACGGCCTGCGTACTTCCGACAACTTCGACATGTACAACGGTGCGCCAGACCGTTACGACTGGAAGCTGGAAGGCAAGAAAGAGATCTACATTCCATACAACAACTACCGCCTCGATTCGCCGAACCTCAAGTACGCGGACATCATCAAGGCGGGTCACATCAACCAGGACCTGACCCGTTACGAGCTGCACCGCGTTTGGCACGTCGTTGGCACGCTGAAAGCCGGCGAGCGTCACATCTACGCCAAGCGTGACTTCTACCTCGACGAAGACACCTGGCAGGTGTCCGAAGGCGACCACTACGACGGCCGTGGCACCCTGTGGCGCGTAGCCGAAGCTCATGCCGAGTACTACTACGACAAGCAAGTGCCGTGGTACACCCTGGAAACCTTGTACGACCTGCTCTCGGGCCGTTACATCGCTCTGGGTATGAAGAACGAAGAGAAACAAGCGTACGACTTCGACTTCAAGGCATCCGAGTCGGATTACACGCCGGCAGCCCTGCGCCAGTCCGGCGTTCGGTAACGGTGTAGGCATAAAAGAACCGGCCGCCTGGCCGGTTTTTTTATGGCTGTCGATCGGCTGCGCGTCGGCGATGCTGCGTTGCGTCCTCGCTTTAGATGCTCACGTACTGGAGTACGCTCCGCTCTAAAGCTGCGGGGCGCCTTGCCTCGCCTTAGCTCGCTCGATCTCGATCTTCGTCGCGGCCGAAAAGCAAAAAAGCATCGCGGCTAAAGCCGCTCCTACAGGGGCCCAGCTCTTGTAGGAGCGGCTTTAGCCGCGATGCTTCTGATCCTGCAAAGTTTTCCAGCATTTTCACGCAAGTTCACCGGCAATACTTCAAAAGCACGGCTCAAGGGGCTAGGCTGCAAAGCGCTGTCTTATAGCCGCCACACGACGTCTACAGGCCCATAACAAGAAGCCGCCGATGACCGATCTATCCAGTTCTCCAGGCCTGGCCTTTCCCTCCGTCGCTGGCGGGGAAGGGCGGTTTTTCCGTCCGCCGTTGCCGGCTGGCTATATCACCCGTCCCCGGTTGTGCGAACGCCTGATCAGTGGGCTGTCGGGCCGTTTGCTGTTGCTGACGGCGCCGGCCGGTTTCGGAAAAAGCTCGTTGGCGATCGAGTTCTGTGAGCGTTTGCCCAGCCGTTGGCAGAGTCTGTGGCTGGGTTTGAGCCAGATGGATAGCGACCCCGGCCGCTTTCTGGAACGCCTGGTGGTCGGTTTGCAACGCTGCTATCCAGGCCTGGGCGAGGAAGCGTTGGGGTTGCTCAAATTGCGTCAGCGCCATCAGCCATTTGCCTTCGAGGAATGGCTCGACGGCCTGCTCGATGACCTGACCAAACGCCTCGATCCGGCCAACCCTCTGTTACTGGTGCTCGACGACTATCACCTGGCCCAAGGCCCGGTGCTGGACCGCTGTCTGCAGTTCTTCCTCAATCATTTGCCTGCCGGGTTGTTGCTGCTGGTCACCAGCCGTCAACGCCCGAACTGGCATCTGGCCCGCTTGCGGTTGTCTCGACAGTTGCTGGAGCTGCAAGAGCAGGACCTGCGTTTAACGGTCGGCGAGTCCAGCCAACTGCTCGAAAGCCAGGGCGTCAGCCTGCAAGGCGAGGCGCTGGATAACCTGTTGCAGCGCAGCGAAGGCTGGGTGGCGGGGCTGCGTTTGTGGATGTTGGCTGCCAGCGAAAGCGGCGAGACGCAGAACTGGGGCCACTCCCTGGACGGCGCAGACGGCCTGATCCGCGATTACCTGCTCGAAGAAGTGATCGAAAGCCAAAGTGCCGACGTGCAGGAGTTTCTCTACGAAACCGCGTTTCTCGAACGTTTTTGCGTCGAACTGTGCGACGCCGTGCGCGACAGCCATGACAGCGCCACCATCCTCCAGCATCTACAGGCGCATCAGGTTTTCCTCGTGCCGCTGGATGAACAGGGCCGCTGGTTTCGTTACCACCATCTGTTTTCCGATTTGCTCCGCGCCCGGCTGCCGGTTTCCCTGAGCCAGCCGGCGGCGAAGCTGCACTTGCGCGCGTGCCGCTGGTTCAGCGGCCAGGGCTTGCTCGACGAGGCCATCGAACAGGCGCTGCGGGCCGGTCAGCCCGATGTGGCGGCAAGCCTGGTGCAAAATCTGTCTGAAGAACAACTGCTCGGCGAGCAGAACGTGGCGATGTTGCTGCGCTGGAAAATGGACTTGCCCGAAAGCCTGCTTGGCAGTTCACCACGGCTGATCGTGCTGTACGCCTGGGCGCTGGCGCTGGCCTGTCAGCTCGATGCCGCGGAAGACCTGGCCAGCCAGTTGTCGCGCTTTCTGCCGGCTGCCAACGCCCGTGCGCAACGTTCCATGATCGGCCAGTGGCTGGCGCTCAGCGGCGTAATCGCCCGGGGGCGCGGTGATAGCGCGCTGGCCGAAGCGTATTGCAGCGAGGCGCTTTCTGCGCTGCCGCAGGAGCGCTGTGGCCAGCGCCTGATGTGCCTGTCGACCCTGGCCAACCTGGCCATCACCCGCAATGACCTTTGGCGCGCCCGTGGCCTGAACCGGGATGCGTTGGAACTGGCGCAGCGCTACGGCAATCCGCTGTTTGAAGCCCTTGCGTACTACGACCGCGCCCGGGTGCTGCAGGCCCGTGGCGAAGTGCTGCGCGCGCAGGAGGAAGTGCGCCATGGCCTGGATTGTTTGCGCGGGCTGTCGTCGCAACGCCTTTACGCGGTGCGGGCGCGGCTGACGTTGTACGAAGGCTATCTGCTCACCTTGCGCCTGGAGCCCGAAGCCGGGCGCGCGCGTTTGCTCGCGGGTATCAGCGAGGCCCGCGCCTGCCGCGACACCAGCGTGCTGATCGGCCATTGCGTGCTGGCTACCATCGAGGGGCGCAGCGGGCGCTTGAACGAAGCCTTCGCGCAGCTCGCCGAAGCCGAACGGCTGATGCATATCTGGGACGTGCCAGCCATCTACTACCTGGCCATGATTACCGTGGTGAAGTGCGAGTTGTGGCTGATGCGCGGGCAAACGGAACTGGCGGGAGACTGGCTGTATCGTCTGGCCACCACCTACAGTGGCGAGCAGGCCGCCGCTGCGCCGGAGTACAACCCGCAACTGCCGCTGCATATCGAAATGCAGCAGGCGGTGCTGGAGCGATCGCAAGGACGCGTGGCGGACGCCGAGCGGCGTTTGCGCTCGCTGATAGCCCGCGCGCAAAGCGTGGGCGGCCAGTTGATGGGCGGCTTCGCCCAGGTGCACCTGACCATGCTGCTGCTGGACCAGGGCCGCGAGCGCGAAGCTCAGCAGCAACTGTTCAGTAGCATGGAATCCGCCATTGGCGGCGGGCTGCTGCCATTCAACGAGTTGCTCAGCAAGCAGCCGCAGTGGCTGCGCGAGCAGTTGCTGCCACGCCCCAATTGCCCGTTACGCGAACGGCTGCTCGGGCTGTTGCCGGCGCTGGAGGAAGGCGAGGTTCATGAGCCGATCGACAGCAGCATCCAGACCGAATCCCTCAGCAGTCGCGAGCTGTCGGTGCTCAAACTGATTGCCAAAGGTTGTTCCAATCAGGAAATCAGCGAGCAGCTGTTTATTTCCCTGCACACCGTGAAAACCCACGCGCGGCATATCAACAGCAAACTCGGCGTTGAGCGGCGCACCCAAGCGGTGGCGCGGGCCAAGGCGATTGGCGTGTTGCGCTAAACGCTTTGTTCGTTGGCTCTTCTTTGCAGGAGCCAGCTTGCTAGCGAACCCTGCACACGAAATTCTCACACTTCGTTTCCAGGGTTCGCGACCAAGGTCGCTCCTGCAGACCGCCATCACGGCGCTGTCAGGTCGAGTTTCTTCGCTGCCGGCTTTTGCGGCGCCGGCATCGCCAACTGGTTTTCCACATCCGTTTGAATCGCCACCAGCACCGGCAGCAGGTCGTTCATGCTGGCGCGCACTTCGCTGTAGGGGTGCTTCTCGGCCAGCTCGCCAATGCGTGCCAGCAGCTGTGGCCGCACCTGCGCGT
Source organism: Pseudomonas viridiflava (assembly GCF_900573885.1). GTDB lineage: Bacteria > Pseudomonadota > Gammaproteobacteria > Pseudomonadales > Pseudomonadaceae > Aquipseudomonas. The sequence goes on along the minus strand of NZ_UPSE01000453.1, from coordinate 495,841 downwards.
TGAGGTGCACGAACAATTCGGGCAACTGCTTGCTGATTTCAGCGGCATACAGCGCCAGATCCTCACGGCCGAATTGCTTGGTCAGGCCCAGATAATCCAGGGCGCTGGAGGTGAGCATGGCGGCCGCCTCTTTGGTGTCTTGCAAGCCTTGCAGGCGCACCGGGTTGCTTTGCTCGGGCTGCGACAAGGTCATCCAGAATTCAGTGGTCAGGGTGAACAGTACCGCTTGCTGGCGCAGCGAATACGTCATCAGGCCCAGCGCTTCGGCGCCGTAGGGTTGCTGCACGGCCTTGAAGTCAAAGTACAGCCGCATCAGCTCTTTAAGCTGGAACAGCAGCTCGCGCGCTTCGTTCTGCCGCAGCTCTAGCGGTGCGTAGATATTCAGCTGCGAGCGAAAGTTTTCTTCGCTGACCATGCGCTGGTAAATCGGCCCGGTGAACTCGCCGCTACGCCGGGGCAGGGCGTTGGCCTGGCTGCTGTCGAGCTTTTGCAGCGCCGCAACCAACTGGTGGTAGTCGCGGCTGGTCCAGGGTTTCTGGATGTCCGGAATTTTCTCGCCGAGATAAAACAGTTCGGCCGCCGGAGCGGGGCGCACGAAAACCAGCAAAAGGATGGCCAGCGGCCAGAACAGGCGGCGTGATAGCTTCATGGGCAAGACGTTCCGGCAGCGGTTCTTATAAGAATGGGTGCAAGAGTACCCAGCCCGCCTGACGCCGTCACCCGGCTGAGGATTGGTTTCAGGAGAGCGCGCGATGGAAGCGGAAAAGGTCGTGCAAGGCGCCGTGCTGGCGGTGTTCGAAGACCTCGGCGGCTACGGCGCTGTGGCGCGCCAGCAAGGCGAGGTGGCCGACGGGCCGTTGGTTGGGCACTTGCAGCGCATCAACATTCAGCTCACGGCTATTCCTGTTTTCGCACGTAAAGGCTTGAGCGAAACCACGGTGAACGACCTGCTGGCCGCAGCCAATGTCTCGCGCCGCACCTTCTACAAATACTTCGACAACAAAATGGACGTGCTCGAAGGCATTTACCAAACCGCCGTGGTGCTGCTGTTGGCGCGTTTTCGCGACATGCAGTGCGGCGCCGGCAGCCCGCAGGAATGGCTGCGCAATATGGTCGGTTGTTTCTTCGACTATCACTTGGCGGTTGGGCCGATTATTCGCCTCATGCAGGAAGAAGCGCTGCGGGCTGACTCGCCGCTGGCCCGGCATCGCCAGCGCGCCCACGTGGAAATGACCGCGCTGCTGGTCGAGCGCCTCCAGCAGCATGGCAACCCACGCGACCCGCTTACCTACCGGGCGCTGATCTGGGCGCTGGAAACCAGCTCTCTGGAGTTACTCGGGCGCTCGGCCACGCGGGTAGAAATCGAACACGCGAAGACGGTGCTGGGCGACTTGCTGATCACCGCGCTGTGTCCCGTCACAACCTAGGTTGGGCGCGAGGCGCAAATGGCCATGCTTTGATGCGACGACCTATAACAAGATTGTCGAGGTTTTCGCATGTCTGCTTCCAGCCTGACTCTTTCGCCGCCGCTGGCGGTGGGTTTTGCCCGTCTGGGCTTTGGTGCCTTGCCACTGGATCGCTTGAAAGCGCGGTACGCCAACGCTGACAGCGGCTCCCGATTCGTTGAGCTCGATGGCTTCAATGTTCACTACCGCGACGAAGGAACGCGTGACAAACCCGCGCTGGTACTGATTCACGGCGTGGTTGCCTCGCTGCATACCTGGGACGGCTGGATCAGCGCGTTCGCCGACCAGTACCGCATCATCCGGTTCGACGTGCCCGGGTTTGGGCTGACCGGCCCCGCGCGTGACGGCCAGTACGACGCCGAGCGCATGGTGAAGGTGTTCGGTTTGTTGCTTGATCATCTAGGTGTGAGCAAAGCGGTGATTGCCGGCAATTCACTGGGCGGTTATATCGCCTGGAATTTCGCCTTGTCGCAGCCGCAGCGCGTGCAGAAACTGATACTGATCGACCCGGCCGGCTACCACATGCGCAAGGTGCCGCTGATGATCGCCGCCGCCGCACTGCCTGGCGCCACCTGGGCCATGCCGATGTGGATGCCGCGCGCGCTGATCGCTCAGGGAATAAAGGAAGTGTATGGCGAACCCGGGCGCATCAAGCCGGGCGTGGTGGACCGTTACTACGACCTCAGCCGCCGCCCGGGCAACCGGCGGGCGATGATGGACATCTTTCGCGTGCTGCTGAAAGTGAACCGTGAAGAACTGCACGGCACGCCGGCGCGCGTGGCACAAATCACCACGCCGACGCTGCTGATGTGGGGCGACCGTGACCGCTGGATTTCGCCGAAACATGTGCCGTTGTGGCAGCGCGATTTGCCCGGCATTCAGGTTAAAACCTACCCAGGCGTGGGCCATATTCCGATGGAAGAAATTCCCGAGCAGAGCGCGGCGGATGCGCTGCGGTTTTTGCAAGGTTAAGCGTGGTTCCGGCGGCTATCTCGTTTGCAGGTTGCCCTCACCCCCAGCCCCTCTCCCGTAAACGGGCGAGGGGAGCCAGATCTCGTTGCAGCGACAAACACCGATCAGACTCCCTCTCCCGTTTACGGGAGAGGGTTGGGGTGAGGGCAGCAGGCGACGCCAATCTCAAGAAACCGCCAAAAATAAAGAGGCCCAGTAAGGGCCCCTTCGGATATCAACTTCCAACCTCTCAAGCCGTCTGCGCCACCGGCACATCAAATTCATCGCGCGTGCGGTGCAGCAAATCAATGTTGTCGTGCTGCCACGGATGAAAGCCGTCTCTGAAAAAATCCAGATAGGTTTTGATCAGCGGACGGAACACGCCGTTCTTGCCCCACATCCACTGAATGCCGTCGCGCCACACGCGCCAGTTCCACAGCAGGCCGTCCTGCTTGAGCATGTGGGTCATGCCACGGAAGGTGTCGAACACGAAAAAGAACGTGCCCATCATCATCGCCCTGCGCAGCAATTTGCGGCTGCCGCACACCTGGTTGTACACGTCGAAGGCCACCGCTTTGTGCTCGGTCTCTTCCAGTGCATGCCAGCGCCACAGGCGAATCAGTTCCGGGTGGGCGCCTTCGAGGTGACGCGGCTCGCGCAACAGACCATCGGCCATGATGGCGGTGATATGTTCCAGCGCTGCTGTGGCTGCCAGCTGACGCTGTGGCGAGAACTTCTTCTGTGTGTAGCGAATACGCGCCTGGGCTCGCTTCTCGATGCGCGTAATGTTGTAGCCCAGATCGCGAAGACGATTGCTGTATTCCAGATGCTCGCGGCTGTGGTGGCCTTCCTGACCGATAAAGCCACGGATCTGTTCTTTGAGTACCGGGTCGGTAATCTGGTCGCGAAATTGGCGCACGGAATCAATGAAAAAGCGCTCGCCGTCCGGGAATAACACCGACATGGCGTCGAACAAGTGGCTCTTGAATGCATCGCCGCTGTGCCAATGCCGGGGCAGTGGATTTGGCAAGTCGAAATCCAGATGGCGCGGACGAATTTGCAAACCTTCGGGCGTGGTGCTGACCATTGCTGACTCCCTGAGTCGTTGCTTAACCATGGTTGTCACTATCGCTACAGCCGACAAGCTGGCAAAGGTTGATAGCTGCCAATGTAGCAGTCATATGTGGCCAGCTTTCCGTGGGTTCCAGGTAACACGGCGAGGTGGGGAAACGTGTCGGCTGCGGCGAATTTCCAAACCTTTAGGAGTGGTGCTGCCCCTATGAAGGCTGGACTATCCATGCGTCGCGCGTCATTTCCGGCCAGTTGCCCGGGCGCCCAAAACAACAATGATGAAGTCTAGTCACGATGAAGCAGTCCATGAATTTCGCTGCCGAGCTGGTACCCATCGCTTACGCCAGTGCCTTGATTGACCTTGCAACAGAGCTCGGCGTGCCGCGGGACGACCTGCTGCACGCCGCGCGGGTAAAGCCGCAACAGCTGGAGTCGCCTAACGGGCGGCTGTCGTTCATCGATTTCAATCTGCTCGCCAGCGCTGCCCTTACCTTGTGCAAGGAGCCGGCGTTGGGGCTGTTGCTTGGCCAGCGTTTGAACGTATCCACCCACGGCATTCTCGGCTATGCCGTGCTGTCGAGCGCCACGCTTGATAAAGCCATTCAGTTCGCCCTCAAGTACTACCGCGTACTGGGGCTGGCCTATGAGCTGGAGCGGGTCGAGGAGTTCGAGCGTGTGGAGCTGCGCGCCAGCGAAGCGATGCCGCTGGGGGCGCTGAGTCGCTTCGCGGCCGAAGGCCTGTTGTGCAGCTTGCACAGCATTGCCCAGTTCCTCCTGGGCGAAAAAATGCACGGTATCGAAGTCGGCTTCGCTTATCCGACGCCGCCGCACGCCGCCCGTTACGCCGAGGTATTCGGGGTGCGAGTGCAGTTCGACCAGGCCTACCATCGCATCAGCATTCCTCAACACTACCTGCAACGCCCGATGGCCCTGGCCAACCCGGCAACGGTGCACATGTGCGAGCAACAATGCGAAGCGCTGCTCGCCACCCTCGATGTTCAGGACGCCTTGCTCACCCGCGTGCGCCGCCTGCTGCTCGCCCGCCCCGGCGATTTCCCCGACCTGGGCAGTGCCGCCAAAGCCCTGCACACTAGCGGCCGCAGCTTGCGTCGGCATTTGTCAGCCATGGGCACGAGTTATCAACAGGTACTCGACGACGTACGCAAACGCCTGGCCCTGCAGTACCTCAGCACCACGCAACTGCCGTTGTATGAAATTGCGTACCTGCTGGGGTTTAGCGATGCGTCGAATTTTCGGCGGGCGTTCAAAAAGTGGACCGGGAAGTTGCCGAGTGATTATCGGGGGGAGGGTTAAGCAGTACGAATCTCGTCGAGCAGTTCAGGGTGCAAGTCCAGCAGCTTGAACAGCTTGACCAGCGCCAGCGGCGGCTTGGTTTTGCCGGTTTCGTAGCGGGAAAACGCATTCACGCCGCCGCCGAAAATCTCCGCTGCTTCGCGTTGGTCCAGAGACAGTTTTTTCCGAACCTGCGCAATGACGGCTGGATCAACAATGGCCGCGTTGATCTGCCGGGAAAACAGGCGCATGGCGCCCATGACCCGTTCCGACTCGTTCAGGTCGAGTACGGACTCGTTGCACGCCGGACAGAAGTCGCCGGTAACGCCTGGAATAACAGTGGTTTCGCCTTTGTAGGTGTACGGCAGGTCACGGGTGTCGTGGACCAGTTGCGCAGCGCCGCAAGCGGGACATTTCATGTTCATAACTCCTTGAACGAGACGATCAACAAATCATCGGTAACGGTCAGTTTCAGGTACACGGCACCCATGCAGGTATCGGGGCAATAAACGTCTTGCCAGATTCGGTGGTCCGCATGAGTCGTCATGCTTTTTCGAAACTCATGGCGCTTCAACGCCATGACCACGGCCAACACGTCACTCAATTCCAGACCGAGTTCGCTGGCGCCAATTCGAGCCGCCTGAGTCGTGCGAACCTTGCCTTGCGAAACCAACGACTTCACCTCAGCGAGTGAAGAATGGGGAGTCCGTTTCTCCATTTCAAATTAACCTTCTTGGTTGTATTTGGCAAGTAGGTTAATCATCCTTTACCTACTCGTTTCTATGTCGCTTAGGCTTTTAAACCCGCGGAGTAGTAAGGCTTGAAGGCAAAAAAAGGGGAACAGAGAAGAGGCTGGATTGTTTGAAGGACATTTCGGGAGGGTGCCGAATCGGAAGGGAGCCGTGCGTTTTGGAGGAATGGTCCTTCATCCGGTAACGCGGTGGTGATCTGTTAAACAATCCCTTGAAGCGCGTTGAACCGAACCCGAGAATGCTCTGGATTATTCGAAGGAGAGTTCATGAACACCACGCTGATCCGCGAAACCTTCCCCGTCGGTCCCTTGCAGTGCAACTGCACCATTATCGGTGACCCGGTCACCAAGATGGCCATCGTGGTCGATCCGGGCGGCAATCCGGATCTGATCATGGCGCGTCTGGATGCCCACGGGTTGAAGGTGGTGAGCATCATTCATACGCACGCCCATCTGGATCACTTTCTGGCTTCCGGGCAGATGAAGGAGAAAACCGGCGCCACTTTGCACTTGCATGAGGAAGACGGCTTTCTGTGGGACAACCTCGAGATGCAGTGCCGTATGTTTGGTGTGCCGTACACGCCCGTGCCCGCGCCGGATCAGTGGCTGCGCGACGATGAGGAGCTGGCGTGTGGTTGCGGGGTGGCGTTGCACACGCCGGGTCATACGCCGGGTTCGATGAGTTTCTGGTTTCCGCAGGCCAAGCTGCTGATTGCTGGCGATACGCTGTTTCGCCGGGGCATTGGCCGTACCGATTTGTGGGGCGGCGATTACCCGACGATCGAGCGGTCGATCAAACAGCGGCTGTATACGCTGGACGAAGACGCCACCGTGGTAACCGGCCACGGGCCCGATACGCGCCTGGGCGATGAGATGCGCGAAAACCCTTACATTCGCGCCTGACTCCGCTTCGCTTGGCGCACCCGGGCGGCACGGAATTTTCAGCTAACTTTATGCTCCAACGGTGGTCCGCCCAGCGGGGTGGACCGCGTTTTAGGAGTACGCCCCCCATGTTTACCTTCAGTCGCCTGATCATTGCCGCTACTGCCGTCGCGCTGTTGGCTGGCTGTGCCTCGCAAAACCCTTACGACAATCAGCAGCCGAGCTCCAACAACACCGCTAAATATGGCGGCATTGGTGCACTGGCTGGCGCCGCCGCCGGCGCGTTGATCAATCACGATAACCGCGGCAAAGGCGCGCTGATCGGCGCCGCCGTAGCAGGCGCGGCGGGCGCCGGTTATGGCTATTACGCCGACAAGCAGGAAGCCGAACTGCGCCGCAGCATGCAGGGCACCGGCGTGCAGGTGCAGCGTGACGGCGATCAGATCAAACTGATCATGCCGGGCAATATTACCTTCGCCACCGACTCGTCGGATATCGCCAGCAACTTCTACACGCCGCTGAACAACCTCGCCAGCTCGTTCAAGCAGTACAACCAGAACTCCATTGAAATCGTCGGCTACACCGACAGCACCGGCAGCCGTCAGCACAACATGGACCTGTCGCAGCGCCGCGCCGCCAGCGTGGCCAACTACCTGACTTCGCAAGGCGTCGACGGCTCGCGGCTGTCCACCCGTGGCAACGGCCCCGATCAGCCGATTGCGACCAACGCCACTGCGGATGGCCGTGCCCAGAACCGCCGCGTCGAGGTCAACCTGAAGCCGCTGCCGCAAGCCCAGCAGCCGCAGCAGTACCAACAGGCGCCGCAGCAGCAGTACCAGCAATACCCGCAATAATCGGCGGATACGCAACAGAGGCCTCCCATGTGGAGGCCTTTTTCATTGGCTTGCGTGATTCCCGCGCAGGCCGGAATCCAGATTTTTGTGACGAACGCCACTCTTTGCGACGCGCCATTGCAATCGCCTCTCCTATGTCCGCTGAACTTTTGATAGCAGAGCGCCGTGCTCGGAATTACTGACTAGACTCAGGCCAATGGCTCAGGCGAGCCATTGGTTGCCGGGTTTGCTAACCGGGCGCTGGCGGTGGAGCAGGAGCTTACATGGACGAGAACCCCGGGTTTCATCGACGCCGTCCTTGGCTGCCATTTCTGGTGGCGCTGGGCCTGATGGCTGGGCTGGGTGCGTTGGTGGTGTGGCAATGGCAGCAACTGGAAGCCAACAGCCGGCGCGAGCAGGAACAACGCTTCAGCATCGCCATCGACGATGTGCAGCAAAGCATTACCGAACGCATGCGCGCCTATGAAATGGTGCTGCGCGGCATGGCCGGGTTTCTGGCCGGCAGCGACAAGGTAAGTGCCGAGGAGTGGATGCGCGCAACGGATCAGTTGCAGCTCCAGGACCGTTACCCCGGCATTCAGGCGGTGGCCTGGGCGCGGTATGTGCCTGGCTCGCAGTTGGCGGCTTTTGTCGATGGCGAGCAGCGTGAAGGGCGTAAAGACTTCCGGATTTTTCCTCCCGGTGAGCGCGACGAATATTTAATTGCCAACTACATCAGCCCGCTCGATTGGCGAAACCGTCGCGGCCTGGGCTTTGATGTGCTGTCCGAAGAACTGCGCCGCAAGGCGGTTTACCAGGCGCGCCGGACGGGCGAAGCGGTGCTGTCGGCGCCCCTGCGCTTGAAGTCTGAAACCGACCAGAACCCTCAGGTTGGCGCCGTGCTGTACATGCCGGTATACGCCAACAGTGCGCCCGTCACTAGCGAAGAGGAACGCCAGCAGGCGTTTCTTGGCGTAGTGACCGGATCGTTCCGCATGCACGACTTGCTCGATGGCATCCTCGGCGGCCGCTCGGAATTGTTTCAGGTCGAGCTGGTGGATAACTCCGACGATGGCGGCTCGCTTCTCGACGGTGGCTACCGCGGCAGTTCTGCGTTTCAGCTGACTCGCAGCCTGAACGTGTTCGGCCGCGAATGGCAGCTCACGGTCAGCAGCACGCCGGAGTACGAACGGCGGCTGGAAAACCCGCGCCTGCAATTCAATTTGTGGGTCGGCTTGCTGTCTTCGGTGCTGTTGGGGCTGATGGTCGGCGGCTACTTGCTCCTGCGCGAGCGGGCGCTGGCCAGTGTCGAAATCATGAGCGCAGGCCTGCGCGAGCGCGAAGAGCGGTTTCGCCTGGTGGTCGAGGCGTCGCCAAACGCCATTGTGCTGGTCGACAGCAACGGCCGCATCGCCATGGTCAATCAGCAGACCGAGTTGATGTTTGGTTATCCCCGCGATGAGCTGGTTGGCGCAGCCGTGGAAAAGCTGCTGCCCGAATCGCTGCGCCATGCCCACGTGGGCATGCGCAAGGAATTCCAGAAGGCGCCCGAGCCACGGCAAATGGGTGGCAACCGCGACTTGTTCGGCCAGCACAAGGACGGCCATTCCATTCCCGTCGAGGTGGGCCTGTCGCCACTTCGCAGCGGCCCGGATGTGCTGGTACAGGCGGTGATCATCGACATCAGTGCGCGCAAGGCGGCGGAGGAACGCTTCCGGCTGGTGGTCGAGGCGTCGCCGAACGCCATTGTGCTGGTCGACAGTAAAGGTCGCATCGCGATGGCCAACCGGCAGACCGAGCAGCTCTTCGGCTATCCGCGCAGCGAGCTGCTGGGCCATGCGGTGGAAAAACTGCTGCCCGACTCGTTGCAAGAACTGCACGTGAACTTGCGCAAGAGCTACCTGAGTTCCCCCGAGCCTCGGCAGATGGGAAACAATCGGGAACTGTTCGGCCGGCATCTGGACGGCAGTCTGATTCCACTGGAGGTCGGGCTTTCACCGTTGCGCAGTGGCGAAGAGGTGCTGGTGCAGGCGGTGATCATAGACATCAGCGAGCGCAAGGCAGCAGAGGCGCGCCTGCGTGAGCAAGCCGAACAGCTGGCCCTGGCCAACCGCTACAAATCCGAATTTCTCGCCAACATGTCTCACGAGTTGCGCACGCCGCTGAACAGCATTCTGATCCTCAGCGAGCAGCTCAAGCAGAACAGTGCCGGCAATCTCAACGACAAGCAGGTCAAGCACTCGGACATCATTCACCGTGCCGGCCGGGACCTGTTGCAGCTGATCAACGACGTGCTCGACCTGGCCCGCATCGAAGCCGGGCGCGTGCAGTTGAAGATGGAGCAGATGAATGTCCACGACCTGATGCAGGAGCTGGACGCCAGCCTGCGGCCCATGGCCGAGCTCAAAGGCTTGCGCCTGATCACCAGCGTCGAACCTCAGGTGCCGCGTGTGGTGTACAGCGACCGTGGCCGCCTGCAGCAAATATTGCGCAACCTGCTGTCAAACGCGCTCAAATTTACCGAGCGCGGCGAGGTGCAGTTGACCGTCAGTATCGCCCCGACCGCCTTGGAAGACGGGCGTGAAACCCTCAAGTTTGTGGTGCGCGACACCGGCATAGGCATCGCTGCCGAGCAGCATCAGCGGGTGTTCCAGGCCTTTCAGCAAATCGATGGTTCCACCAGTCGGGCGTTTGGCGGAACGGGCTTGGGCCTGGCGATTACCCGGCAGTTGGTGGACGTACTCGAAGGCACGGTGCATCTGGACAGCGCGCCGGGCCAGGGCTCGACCTTTACCGTGCTGCTGCCGGTGACGGTGATGCAGAACACGGCGCAGCTGCCACAGGCAGCGGACCTGCCGCCAACGCGCGTCGGTCGGGGGCCGGCCTTGCTGGTGGTGGAAGACGACCTCGACTTCGCCAACCTGATTGTCGAAGAGGCGCAAGCCCATGGCTTTTCGTGCGTGCATTGCCGCAACGGAGCGCAGGCCATGGGCTTGCTTGAGCGTGAGCAATTCGCCGCGGTGATTCTCGATATTTTGCTGCCAGACGTCAGTGGCTGGCAGATATACCGCAGCCTGCGAGGGCATCCGCAGCATCGCGGCATGCCGGTTCACATCATCTCGTGCGTGCCGCAACCGGACGACTGGCACGACAGCGGCACCCGCTATCTGGTGAAGCCCATTGCCCGCGCCGACCTGGAAAAAGTCTTCACCGATCTGGCGCGACATGAGCACGATGAGCACAACCGCCTATTGTTAGTAGAAGACGTTGATCCTGAACGTGAGTACTACCGCGAGCATTTGAGTCATCTGGGTTTTGCCGTCACGGCCGTGGCCACTGCTGCCCAAGCGCGCGATGCGTACCAAAACGACGAGTTTGCGGCGGTGGTGGTAGACCTCGATTTACCAGACCAGGACGGCTTTGATTTGATTGAACTGATGTCGCGCCAGCGTCCTCTGAGCAATACACGGGTAGTCGTGAATACCGGAGTGGATATCACCCAGCAGAGCCTGCAGCGCCTGCGCCGTTATTCGGCCGTGGTGGTCCAGAAAAACGGTCAGGACCTGCAATCCCTGAGCCTGGCCGTACAAGGGTTTTTATCCAGCGTTCGAGAGCCGCAGCCTGAAGCGGCAGTGCCGGAAATCAACCCGCTGCAGGGCCAGCGGGTGCTGTTGGTGGACGACGATGTACGCAACATCTATGCGATGAGTGCACTGCTCGATGAGATGGGTCTGGACGTGAGCACGGCCAAAGACGGTTACGAGGCGCTCGCCGCCTTTGCCGAGCAACCGTTCGACCTGATCCTGATGGACATGGCGATGCCCAACATGGACGGTTACACCGCCACTCGTCTGCTCAAACAGGAGAAAGGCTGCACGGTGCCGATCATTGCTCTGACGGCCCATGCAATGAAGGGCGACCGCGAAAAATGTTTGGCCGCGGGCACGGATGACTACCTAGCCAAACCGGTGGCGCGTCAGGACCTGATAGCCCTGCTGCAACACTGGATGGCGAAATCGGAGGGACGAAATGGCTCAAGCGCAGGTTAAACCGCAGTCCGGCGAGCAAATCTTGCTGGTGGTCGATGACCGCGAGGAAAACCTCGTGGCCATGGAAGCCTTGCTGGGTGACAGCCCCTGGGAAGTACGTACGGTCAACTCTGGCGAAGCCGCCTTGCAGTGCCTGCTCGACAATGATGTCGGCCTGGTGCTTCTGGACGTGCAAATGCCACACATGGACGGCTTTGAAGTCGCGCGTCTGATGCGCGGCAACCCGAGCACCCGATACACCCCGATCATTTTTCTATCCGCCATCGCCCACACCGAAGATTCGGTGCTGCGCGGCTACGCCACTGGCGCGGTGGATTTCATTCTCAAACCGTTCGACCCGCAGGTGCTGCGGCACAAAATCAACGTGCTGCTGGAGCACGAGCGCAACCGCCACGACCTGCAAGTGCTGTCCAAACAACTGGACAGCGCCCGCGCCTTCAACGCTTCGGTGCTCGAGAACGCCGCCGAGGGCATCGTGGTGGTGAACGAAGAGGGCAACATCAACTTCGTCAACCCGGCCATGGCGCGCATGCTCAACGGCACAGTGGCAGGCATCGAGGGCACGCCGCTGCTCGATTACCTGGTGCCGTCCGGCATGCCCACCGCCTGGAAAGATTCGGAGTTCTACAAGCACTGGTTGCGCGGCGAAGCCTATCGCCTGCACGACGCCAGCCTGCGCGCCGTAAGCGGGCAATTGCTGCCGGTGGCGCTGTCGAGTTCACCCCTGCCGCGTCTGCAGCGCTCGATGGTGATTCTGGCCCTGGATATGTCCGTGGTGCGCAACCTCTACGCGCAGCTTGAGTCCCAGGCGGCTACCGATGCGCTGACCGGTTTGCTCAATCGCCGCGGCTTTCACCAGGCACTTGAATCGAGCCTGGCGCGGCTGGACCGCAGCGGCAAACGCATGGCGATTCTGTATCTGGACCTCGACGGCTTCAAACGCATTAACGACTCCCTTGGTCATGCAGCCGGCGACCAGGTGTTGCGTCAGGTCGGCGATTTGCTGCGCTCCAGCTTGCGCCCCTACGACGTGCTGGCGCGCATGGGCGGCGATGAATTCACCGCCTTGCTCGACGGCCTGGAACACCCGGAGGATGCCGCGCGCATTGCCGAGAAACTGATCGAGCTGGTATCGGTACGCCACCGGGTCGACGGAATGGACGTCACGCTGGGTGCCAGCATCGGCATCGCCAGTTTTCCCGAATGTGGCCGCAGCGTGGATGGCCTGATGCGCGCGGCGGACATGGCCATGTATGAAGCCAAACGCGCTGGCCGCCAGCAGTACCGTTTCTTCTCGCCGGAAATGAACGGCCGCGCACGCTCACGCCTGATGCTGGAGGAGAGCCTGCGCAACGCCATCGAACAAGACGACTTTGTGTTGGTGTACCAGCCACAGATCTACCTGGAGACCGGCAAGCTGCGCGGCTTCGAAGCGTTGCTGCGGTGGGAGCACCCGGTGTCGGGCACCATCGCGCCGAACGTATTCATTCCGCTGCTGGAAGAAACCCGTTTGATCAACCGCCTCGGCGACTGGATTTTCCGCCACGGCGTGCAGCAATGTCGCGACTGGTACCCGACCTTTGGCACCGACGTGGTCGTCAGTCTCAACGTGAGTCCTGTGCAGTTCGGCATGCCGCAACTGGTCGACGACCTGCGCCGCGTGCTGGCCGAGTTGGGTTTGTGTCCGGCACAGCTGGAAGTGGAAGTGACCGAAAGCGCCCTGATGCAAGACCTCGACACCACCCGTGAACAGCTCAGCCAACTCCGGGCGCTGGGGGTGAAAATCGCCATCGACGACTTTGGCACCGGCTACTCGTCGTTGGCCTATCTGCGCCACTTTGAACTGGACACCCTGAAGATCGACCGGCTGTTTATTTCCAACATGCTCAGCTCACCCAAGGACGCGGCGGTGGTCAGCACCATCATCGACCTGGGGCATCACCTGGGGTTGGAAGTCATTGCCGAAGGCGTGGAAACCATCGAACAGCGCGACTGGCTGCTGGAACACCGCTGCCACATCATGCAGGGCTTTCTGGTCGCCAAGGGCTTGCCGGTGGCAGAGACGGCGCACTTTCCGGCGCAGATTGATTGGGATGTTTATCGCAAGCAGTAGGGCCACCTCGGTCAGTCCCCTCTCCCGTTGCGGGAGAGGGCAAGGGAGAGGGCGACCTGGAATGTGTCGCCGATGCCGGCCCTCTCCCCCGGCCCCTCTCCCGCAAGCGGGCGAGGGGAGACCATCGCTTAAGGCTGGCGCGAGGGCGGAAACTCTTCATGTAACCGCCCCAACTCCGCATCCTTCTCTTCCCACAGCTTATTCACCCACTGCTGAAACCCGAGGCGGTAGGTTTCGTCGCTGTTGTAATCCTTGCCGAGAAACTCTTTGGGGATTTCCAGCGTGTGGTACCGCACCACCACCGTAGGTACTTCACCGCACAGGAACGCCCAGAAGCTCGGGTTGCCTTGCGGGTAGTGAATGGTGATGTTGACCATCGACTTCAGCTGATTGCCCATGGCGTCGAGCACAAACGCAATCCCGCCGGCTTTGGGTTTAAGCAGGTAGCGGAACGGTGAGGCTTGCTGGTCATGCTTGGCCTGGGTAAAGCGCGTGCCTTCCAGAAAGTTGAAAACGGCGACCGGCACATGCTGGAATTTTTCACAGGCACGACGCGTGGCGGCGGTGTCCTGGCCTTTCTTTTCCGGGTGCTTTTCCAGATAGGCCTTGGTGTAGCGCTTCATAAACGGGAAGTCCAACGCCCACCAGCACAGTCCAATCACCGGCACCCAGATCAGCTCTTGCTTGAGAAAGAATTTGAAGAATGGCAGGCGGCGATTGAGGGTGTGTTGCAGCACCAGAATGTCTACCCAGCTCTGGTGGTTGCTGGTAACCAGATACCAGCCGTCGTACTTGAACTGCTCGCGGCCTTTGAGGTTCCACTCGGTTTTCTGCACCAGCCACATCCAGCCGCTGTTGCAGGCAATCCAGGCTTCGGCGGCCCAGTTCAATACCCAATTGCACACCGTGCGCACCGGCTTGAACGGCAGCAGCAACTTCACCAACGCGGCGACAAACAGGAACCAGCACCAGATCAGGGTGTTGGCGAACAGCAAGATCGTAGCGAGCACACCGCGAAGCGGCGCAGGCAGAAAAGACAGCATGGTGGCAGATGCCTCGTGAATGAATTGTTGTTCCCGCTCTTTTGCAGAAGATGGCGGTTGTTAGGCGCAGAGATTAACCATTGCAGGGGGAACTGCAAGCGTCTCTGCTTCTGCGCGCGCAGCCTTGAGCATCGCGGCTGAAGCCGCTCCCACAGAGAAGCGGCCGGGCGTTACGGCAGATTGGCCGCCTGAATTGCGGTCAGGGCGATGGTGTAGATGATGTCGTCCACCAACGCGCCGCGCGACAGGTCATTCACCGGCTTGCGCAGGCCTTGCAGCATGGGCCCGACGCTCACGCAATTGGCGCTGCGTTGCACCGCTTTATAGGTGGTGTTGCCGGTGTTGAGGTCGGGAAACACAAACACGGTGGCGTGTCCGGCGACCGCGCTGTTTGGCGCCTTTTGCAGGGCCACGCTTTCGATCGCGGCGGCGTCGTATTGCAGCGGGCCGTCAAGCAGCAGGTCGGGCCGGGCCTGTTTCGCCAGGCGCGTGGCCTCGCGCACCTTGTCGACATCCACGCCGGTACCCGATTCGCCAGTGGAGTAACTGATCATCGCCACGCGCGGTTCAATGCCAAACGCCACGGCCGATTCGGCGCTTTGCAAGGCGATTTCCGCCAGCTCGCTGGCCGATGGATCGGGGTTTACCGCGCAGTCGCCGTACACCACCACCTGATCGGGCAGCAGCATGAAAAACACGGACGACACCAGCTTGTAGCCCGGCGCGGTCTTGATCAGTTGCAGGGCCGGGCGGATGGTGTTGGCGGTGGTGTGAATCGCGCCGGAGACCAGGCCGTCCACCTCGTCCAGGGCCAGCATCATGGTGCCGAGCATCACCGGGTCTTCGAGTTGTTGCGTGGCCATCGGCGCGTTCAGGCCTTTGCCTTTGCGCAGCTCGACCATGGGCGCCACGTAGCGGCTGCGAATCAGATCCGGGTCGAGAATTTCCAGGCCGGGCGGCAGTTCGATGCCATGGGCCTGGGCCACCAGTTGCACCTCTTCAGGCTTGGCCAGCAGCACGCAATGGGCAATGCCGCGGGCCTGGCAAATGGCGGCTGCCTGCACCGTGCGCGGCTCGCTGCCTTCGGGTAGCACGATGCGTTTGTTCGCCGCCTGCGCCCGTTGCACCAGCTGAAAGCGGAAGGCCGGCGGCGACATGCGATGCTCGTGAGGCTCGCCGCAGCGTTGGCTGAGAAACGCGTGATCAATGTGGCTGGCGACAAAGTCCGTCACCCGCTCCGCGCGCTCGCGGTCGTCGATGGGGATTTCTTTGTTCAGCTGATTGAGGTTGTTGGCCGTGTCGTACGAACTGGTGGTGACCGACAGCACCGGCAAGCCGCTTTGCAGGGCGCCGCGGCACAGCTCCATGATGCGCGGGTCCGGCGGGAAGTCGCTGCACAGCAGCAAGCCTGCCAGTGGCATGCCGTTGGTGGCGGCCAGGCAGGTGGCCAGAATGATGTCGTCACGATCGCCAGGCGTTACCACCAGCACGCCCGGCTTGAGCAGTTGCACGGTGTTGGCCACGGCGCGGGCGCACAGCACGATGCGCTGCATGCGCCGCTGTTCGTAGTCACCGGCATTGATCACGCGGGCGCCGAGCATGTCGGCGATGTCGCGGGTGCGCGGGGCATTCAATTGGTCGAGCCAGGGAATGCAGCCGAGCAGACGAAAGTCGTGGCGGCGCAGCAGCGGCGAATGGTCTTGCAGGCGAGCGGCGAAGGCCTTGGCGCTTTCTTCGTCGCGCACTTTATTGAGAATTACGCCAAGCACCGAGCTGTCTTGCGGGCCGCCAAACATTTGCGTCTGGATTTCCAGGCGGTCGGACAGTTCGCTGACACCGTCGTTATCGGGCGCGGTGACCAGAATCACTTCGGCGTCCAGGCTCTTGGCAAGGTGCAGGTTGATGCGCGCCGCGTAGCTGGTATGAGCTGTGGGCACCATGCCCTCGACGATCACCACGTCTTTGTCGCGGGCGGCGTCCTGATACAGGCGAATGAATTCTTCCAGCAGGTCGTTGAGTTGACCTTCGCCGAGCATGCGTTCGACATGGGCGAGGCTGACGGGCGGCGGCGACTGCAAACCGTGGGTGCGGGCGACCAGTTCGCTGGAGCGCTCGGGACCCTGATCACCCGGCTGGGGCTGCGCCACCGGCTTGAAAAAACCGACGCGCAAACCGACGCGTTCGAGCGCGCCGACCATGCCGAGGCTGATGGAGGTCAGGCCGACGCCGAAACCGCTGGGGGCAAGAAAATAAGTCTGCATGCAAGTTCCTGAACCGCGCGTGGTTCGCGCTTTTTTATACAGCCCTGCCTGGTTGGCAGGGCCCATTGTTCGACAGCGCTGTCAGTGCAGTAGCTGCAACGTATCGAGGGCGATCTGCCGCTCTTCGTTTGTGGGTATTACCAGTACGCGCGGATGGCCGTAGGCGTGGATCGTACCGGAAAGACCACGGATATAACGCTCGTTGGCTTCATCGTCGAGCTGCACATTGAGCAGGCGCAAATGGCTCACGGTTTTGCTGCGAATCAGCGGCGAATTCTCGCCGATGCCGCCGGTGAAAATCAGCCCATCCAGACGCGGCAAGGCGCAGCTCATGGCGGCCAGGGATTTGGCCAGGCGATAGCAGAACACCTCGATGGCAAGCGTTGCGCCTTCGTGGCCGTCACGGTGCGCTTGCTCCAGCGTGCGCATGTCATTGGACAAGCCCGACAAGCCGAGCAGGCCGGCATCGTGGTTGAGCATGTAGTCGATTTTTTCGATGTCCCAGCCAAGACTCAGGGCCAGGTGGCTGTGCAGATTGGGGTCGACGTCGCCGCTGCGCGTGCCCATCACCACGCCTTCGAGTGGCGTCAGGCCCATGCTGGTGTCGCGGCTCTGGCCGTTGGCCACCGCGCAGGTTGAGCAGCCGTTACCCAGGTGTGCCGACAACCAGCAGCTGTCTTCCACCGGCAGATTGCTCATCTCTGCCGCGCGGCCGGTGACGTAACGGTGGCTGCTGCCATGGAAACCGTAGCGGCGAATGCCGTGGTCGCGATAAAGGTTCTCGGGCAGCGCGTAGCGGTAAGCGAATTCGGGCAGGCTGTGGTGGAATGCGGTGTCGAACACCGCCACCTGCGGCAGGTTGGGAAAGAGTTTGAGCGTGGCTTCGATGCCCAGCAGGTTGGCCGGGTTGTGCAAGGGGGCGAGGTGGGCGGTCGCGCTGATTTCGGCGAGTACGCGGGGGTCGATGCGTCGCGCTGCGCTGAAGCGTTCGCCGCCATGAACCACGCGATGACCAATACCATGCAGCTTGCCGCCACAGGCGCTTTGCACCAACGGCAATAGCTGCGAAAGCGCGGCGCGGTGGTCGGCGTTGGGAATCATCATGCTGTCGAGTTCGGCGCCGCGCCGCCAATGCAGCTCGGCGTCATAGGTGCCGAGGTTCTGCGCTTCGCCACTTAAAAAGGTTTGCGAGTGGGCTTCATGAATCAAGGCGAACTTGATCGACGAACTGCCGCAATTGATCACCAGAATATGCCGTGCTTGCATCACTGCTCCTCGTCTTGCTGCGTAGCTCCATTCAACGGCTCAAGCCCCTGAGCGCACCAGCCGCAGGTGAACGCCTGACCGATTTGTTCCGCCCGTTGCAGCGGGTCTTGCACCCAGTCGCGATTCTGCCAGGGCGGTTGATGGCGCAAGTGTTGAGTATGCCCGCACGAAAGCTGCGCCACCCAGTGGCCTTCTTCATCCTGATGAAAGCCTGTAATGCGCGCTGCGCTGCGCGCCGGGGCATGGGGCCGTCTGTCTGCGCTCGGTTCGCTTTCGGCCGAACCCTTGGTTAAACTTGTTCGTTCTCCACTCTTTCGCAAAGGTTCTGCCCCATGCTGATCGCTGCCAATACGGCCGTCTCCATCGACTATACCCTGACCAACGATGCTGGTGAGGTGATCGACAGCTCTGCCGGCGGCGCTCCGCTGGTATACCTGCAAGGCGCAGGCAACATTATCGTTGGTCTGGAAAAAGCCCTGGTTGGCAAGCAGGCTGGCGATGAACTGAACGTGGCCGTCGAGCCTGAAGAAGCCTACGGCGAATACAGCGCTGAACTGGTCAGCACCCTGAGCCGCAGCATGTTCGAAGGTGTTGATGAGCTTGAAGTCGGTATGCAGTTCCACGCTTCGGCGCCGGACGGCAGCATGCAGATCGTCACCATTCGCGATCTGGACGGCGACGACGTCACCGTTGACGGCAACCACCCGTTGGCTGGTCAACGCTTGAACTTCCAGATCAAAGTGGTTGCCGTACGTGCAGCCAGCGAAGAAGAAATCGCCCATGGTCATATCCATGGCGAAGGTGGTCACCACCATTGATTCAGCTAAGCTGCCTGAGCGGCTAACTGGATTTGAAAAGAGGGCGCCTACGGGCGCTTTCTTTTGTCCGATGACAATTTGGAGTTCGTCATGAGTGCTTTTCACGACATCAATTTACGCGCCTTGGATGGCCAGGAATTGCCGCTCGCGCCCCTCAAGGGCAAGGTTGTGCTGGTGGTCAATGTCGCCTCGAAATGCGGGCTAACCCCTCAGTACGCGGGGCTGGAGAGCCTGTATCAGCAATACAAAGACCAAGGCTTCAGCGTGCTTGGCTTGCCCTGCAACCAGTTCGCGGGCCAGGAGCCTGGCAGCGAAGACGAGATCAAGGAATTCTGCAGCCTGAACTACGGCGTCAGCTTTCCGCTGAGCAGCAAACTCGAAGTGAACGGCCCCGGCCGGCATCCGCTGTATCGCTTGTTGGCGGGCGAGGGCGCGGAGTTTCCCGGAGACATCACCTGGAATTTCGAGAAGTTTCTGGTTGGGCAGGATGGACGCGTGCTGGCGCGGTTTTCGCCAAGAACGCCTCCGGATGATCCTGCAATTATTCAAGCCATCGAAAAAGCCCTGGCCTGATGATGTTTCTGTAGGAGCGGCTTTAGCCGCGATGCTTTTCAAGATCCCGAGCATCGCGGCTGAAGCCGCTCCTACGGTAAACGCTAGTCCCTCAACCCTGATGCGCTTCGCGGTTGCCATTGCTACGGCCCGCATTGAGCTCATCCATTCCATCAAAGTCGAAATCACGTACTGGCTGGCCCTGCAATTGGGCGCGTTTGAGCTGGTATTCGTCGAACGACAAGCCCTGACGGCTCAAGTCTTCCAACGCTTTCTGGTGCATTTCCAGTGCGGTGTAGGGTTTCAGCTCCAGCATGGAGTGGCCTTGGCCAGCGCAGCCGGTGAGTACGATGGCGGTTAACAGCAGGGCGATAGTCATTAAGCGGTTCATTGGAGCCTCCTATCGGCCCGGTGAGTGAGAGTGGGTTCAGACTATTACTCGCTCCGCTTTTGTTGAAATCGACCCGTTCAATAGCTGGTATCGACGAAACCGCCCCATTACGAACAGCCATGTATATCGGGATTTTCCGAAGCATTTGTAGGGCTTTATCACCCACATCAATGATGCTGTGCGGGACGAGACGACCGGTCATATGATCGGCGCCATGAACAACGCCACCTCCACTATCCGTCTCGACAAGCGCGATCTGATCCTCACCAAGGGCTCGGAAGTGATGCTGCGTCGCGGCTACCACGGCACCGGCGTGCAAGAGATTGTGCAGGCCGCCGGCATTCCCAAGGGCTCGTTCTATCACTACTTCGCCAGCAAGGAAGACTTCGCCGTGCACGCGCTGGAGCATTTGTATGCGCCGCGTTTGCAGCGCTACGCCACGGCGTTGAGCAACCCGGCGCTGAGCCCGCGCGCACGAATTCTGAGTTTTTACGGCGAGCTGCTGAACCACTTCCGTCGCCAGGAAAAACCGCAGTACCACTGTTTTATCGGCAGCCTCAGTTTTGAAATGGCCGAGCCATCGCAGCCCATCGGCTTGCAGGTTGAAAGCATTCTGCAGCGCTCGGTGGGCATCCTTGCGCAGTGCCTGCTCGAAGCGCGCGAGGCCGGTGAGCTGAGCGCCGCCACCGATTGCGTAGAGCTGGCGGAATTTATCGCCAATGCCTGGGAAGGCACGCTGATGCGCATGAAAGCCGGCGCCAACGCCGCGCCGCTGTCCGTTTTTCTGCACCAACTGGAGCGTCTGCTGACGCCCGTTTAATTCTTGAAAAAACACGGCGCAGCCCAGGCTGCGCAACCCAGACGCCCGTTAGGAGAAGCGCATGACCGCTCTTGTGAAAGCCCTGTTCGAACCGTTCCGCCTTGGCACGCTGGAGCTGCCAACCCGCGTGGTGATGGCGCCGATGACCCGTTCGTTCTCGCCGGGCGGTGTGCCGAACGAGAAGGTGATCGAGTACTACCGTCGCCGCGCTGCCGGCGGTGTCGGGCTGATCGTCACCGAGGGCACCACCGTCGGCCATCAGGCGTCGAACGGCTACCCGCACGTGCCGCGTTTCTTCGGCGAAGACGCGCTGGCGGGCTGGAAAAAAGTGGTTGATGCCGTACACGCTGAAGGCGGCAAGATTGTTCCGCAACTCTGGCACGTGGGTAGCGTTCGCCGCATCGGCACCGAGCCGGATGCCAGCGTTCCAGGCTACGGCCCAACCGGCAAAATCAAAGACGGCGTTGAGGTTGTGCACGGCATGACCAAGCAAGACATCGCCGACGTCATCGCCGCCTTCGCCCAGGCCGCCAAAGACGCCCAGGCCATCGGCATGGATGGCGTGGAAATCCACGGCGCCCACGGCTACCTGATCGACCAGTTCTTCTGGGAAGGCTCCAACCAACGTGACGACGAATACGGCGGCAGCCTGGCCAACCGTTCGCGTTTTGCCATCGAGCTGATCAAGGCCGTGCGCGCTGCCACCAGCCCCACGTTTCCGATCATCTTCCGTTTCTCGCAATGGAAGCAGCAGGACTACACCGCGCGCCTGGTCACCACGCCGGAAGCGTTGGGTGAATTCCTGCAGCCGTTGTCGGATGCCGGAGTGGATATCTTCCACTGCTCCACCCGCCGTTTCTGGGAACCAGAATTCGAAGGCTCCGACCTCAACCTGGCCGGCTGGACCCGCAAGCTCACCGGCAAACCGACCATTACCGTCGGCAGCGTTGGCCTGGATGGCGAGTTCATGCAGTTCATGGTCAAGACCGACAAGGTCGCTCAGCCCGAGAAGCTCGACGCTTTGCTGGAGCGCTTGAACAAGCAGGAGTTCGATCTGGTAGCCGTGGGTCGTGCGCTGCTGGTTGACCCGGATTGGGCGCTGAAAGTACGTGACGGCCGTGAAGACGAGATTCTTCCGTTCAGCCGTGATGCATTGACCAGCCTGGTGTGATGTTTCCCTTTGCGGTGCCCTTGCGGCGCCGCACTTTGAGCCCCGCTTTGGTGGGGCTTTTTTTGTCTGTTCAAAAGCATCGCGGCTAAAGCCGCTCCTACACGATCTGTAGGAGCGGCTTTAGCCGCGATGCTTCTGATGTAAAAAAAAACGGCGCCCATCAGGCGCCGTTTTTTCGTTCGGGACAGTGATCAAACCGTCGCCGCAGACTCCACCTTACGCGGCGTCAACCCCAGCAACTCGTTGCTGCGGGCGTTCACGTCGCGGTACAGCGTGGCGTCTGTTTCCAGCGCTTTCTCGCGAGCCGGGAAGATGGCTTTGAGCTTTTCAGCCCAGGCTGCGTTCACCTGCTCCGGGAAGCAACGCTCGATCAGTTCCAGCATGATCGACACCGTCACCGAGGCGCCGGGCGAGGCGCCCAGCAAGGCGGCGATGGTGCCGTCTTTGGCGGCGACCAGTTCGGTACCGAACTGCAGGATGCCGCCTTTTTTCGGGTCTTTCTTGATGATCTGCACGCGCTGACCGGCAATCTCCAGACGCCAATCCGAGGCCTTGGCCAGCGGGAAGAAACGCTTGAGCGATTCCATGCGCTGTTCGCTCGATTGCAGCACTTCGCTGATCAGGTACTTGGTCAAGTCGAAGTTGTCGCGCGCCACGGCCAGCATCGGGCCGAGGTTGCTCGGGCGAACCGACAGCGGCAGGTCGAGGAACGAGCCGTGCTTGAGGAACTTGGTGCTGAAGCCGGCATATGGCCCGAACAGCAGCGATTTCTTGCCGTCGACTACGCGGGTGTCCAGGTGTGGAACCGACATCGGCGGCGAACCCACCGCTGCCTGGCTGTACACCTTGGCTTCGTGCTGTTTGACAATTTCCGGGTCGTCGCAACGCAGCCACTGGCCGCTGACCGGGAAGCCGCCGAAACCTTTGCCTTCCGGAATGCCAGACATCTGCAGCAAGGGCAGGGCAGCGCCGCCGGCGCCGAGGAATACGAAGCGGGTGTCCACTTCGCGGGTGGCGCCCGACTGGGTGTTCTTGATGCTGACGCGCCAGCCTTTATCGGTGCGCTTGAGGCCGACAACCTTCTGGTTGTAGCTCACGCGGCAATCGCTTTGCTCGCCAAGGAATTTCAACAGTTGCGTGGTCAGGGCACCGAAGTTGACGTCGGTGCCGGATTCGACGCGGGTGGCGGCGACGGCTTCGTCGGCAGCGCGGCCGGGCATCATCAGCGGCATCCACTCGGCCATTACGCCTTTGTCTTCGGTGTACTGCATGTCATCGAAGGCATGGTGTTTAACCATGGCAGCGTGGCGGGTTTTGAGGAATTGGATGCCCTTGTCGCCCTGTACGAAGCTCAGGTGCGGGATGGGGTTGATGAAGGCTTTCGGCGAACCGAAGTTGCCTTGCTGCATGAGGTGAGCCCAGAACTGTTTCGACACCTCGAACTGGGTGTTGATGTTCACGGCTTTTTTGATGTCCACCGAACCGTCGGCGGCTTCGGGGGTGTAGTTCAGTTCACACAGACCGGCGTGGCCGGTACCGGCGTTGTTCCAGGGATTGGAGCTTTCAATGGCCCCGGACGCCTGCATTTCAGCGACTTCCAGCTTGATGCCGGGGTCGAGCTCTTTCAACAGCACGGCCAATGTCGCGCTCATGATGCCGGCACCTACCAGCAGCACATCGACAGCCTCGTAATCGTTTTGCGCCATTTGCTCGCCACACTCTTGTGAAGTTGTGAAACCGTTTTTTCACGTTCTTTTGGAAACGTGAACCTCAAAAGTTCGGGTGCCTTGTGGCTACGATCTGCGCGCTTTTACACCCGTGTAAACAAGGTGCTGGAGCAAGGCAGAGATAGTGCAAAGGTCACGCGAAGTGGGCGACTCTCTGGGGCGGTGCTCACTGATGCTGAGTACATCAGGGTAGCTGCGCGGCCCGAGCAGGAGACGACCTTATAATGCGGGGCGCGATTATAACGGTGAAATGACAAAAGTTGGTTTTTTAGCGTGACTTTTATTCACCCACCGGTCAGCCCGCCAACGCCTGCGTGTGGTTTGCGCGCAGGCCGACCGGTAGCGATGGATCGCTGGACGACCCCGAACGGTGCTTTTCCGGAACCTCGCAAAGGCGCTTTTGTCTCAACCTTCAGCGCTGTCAGGCCGCCGCTGCGCTGGGTATACTGCGGCCACTTTTAGCGGCCCAACCGGGCGTTCCAACCCTGTGGAGAGATGAGCATGCTGCACCGTCTGCTGTTAGGTCTGATCGCTGTAACCAGCCTGGCGCTGGTTGGCTGTGCCCACAGCCCGCAACAACTGAGCCCGACGCCAAAACTCAACGGCAACCTGACGCCGGTTGGCCAGGGGCAGCCGGTAATCGTGCGTGTGGTAGACGGTCGTCCTTCGCCAATTCTCGGCACCCGTGGCGGTCTGTACCCCGAAACCAGCGCCATCAGCGTCGCCGGTGCCGACATCGTGCCCAAGCTGCAACAGCAAGCCGAAGCCGCTGTGCGCCTGCTGGGTTTCACCCCATCGGCGGGTGCGATGAACGCGCCGCAAATCACCCTTACGCTGGCCGACCTGAAATACCAGTCGCCCAAGGAAGGCATGTACGTCACCGAAGCCAGCATTGGTGCGACGTTCCGTGTTGATGTGCAGAACGCCACTCGCCGCTATAGCGGCCGCTACGGCGCCACCCTGGACCAGAAATTCGGCATGGCGCCGAACCAGGACACCAACACCAAGCTGGTCAGTGACGTGTTGAGCGATGCCCTGACCCGTACCTTCAAGGATCCAACCATTGGCCAGGTACTGGGTCAGTAAGGTTGGCGCTGAAATGACAAAGCCCGGCTGATTAGCCGGGCTTTTTTTATGCGCACAGCGCGCTCTTCTGTGGGAGCGGCTTTAGCCGCGATGTTCTTGAGGCCCTATCGCGACCTCGGCTCACCCACACAGACAATTACGCCCCTGTTGCTTGGCTTGATACAGCGCGCTGTCCGCTCGCGCGATCAGACTCTGCAGGGTGTCGTTGGCGCGCATCTCGGCCAGACCGATAGACATCGTCACTCCGGGCAGCACGCCCACCGGCGAGTAGAACGAGGTCACCTGTTCCAGCGCCACGCGCAGCCGTTCGCCAATGGCACGGGCTTCGTCGGCATCCATTTCGGGCAGCAAAATCACGAACTCTTCGCCGCCATAGCGGGTCAGGCTGTCTTTAGGGCGAAGCTGGTTGCGCAGGGTATGGGCCACCAGGCACAACGCGTAGTCGCCGGCCAGGTGGCCGTGGTTGTCGTTGTAAGACTTGAAGTGGTCGACGTCGAGCATCAACAGGCACATCGGCTGGCCATTGAAGGCGCAGCGGGTGTTTTCCCGTTCGAAGATATGTTCCAGCCAGCGCCGGTTGAAGGCGCCGGTGAGGGTGTCGACGTTAGCGTTCTGCTCACTGTCGATAATGATCTGGTTGCCTTGGCGCACGCGCTCGCACAGCAGCTGCAGCAGGTTCTGCATCAGCTCCGGCGATTGGGCGAACAGGCTGAACAGCGACTCCCGATGCAAGCGCAGCACCAGGCAGCGACCGGCCGCCACCACATAGGCAGATGGATGATCGTTGTCGATAAAGCTGATTTCCCCGACGCACTCGCCGGGCTGCAGCGTGGTGACCGCCGGGTTTTCCAGCGAGCCGAGGAATACTTTGAGTTCGCCTTCAAGCAACACGTACAGATGCTGATTGCGGTCGAACGGGGAGAGGAGCACTTCCTCAGCGTCCAGTTCGAAGGCATGAAACTTTTCCAGCAAGCGGCCCAGGTTATGGGCAGCGACATTCTGGAACAGGCGCATGTCATGGATGGTATGCAGGTCGGCCTGCCACTGCGCGTTTTTCATCGCAATTGAAGCGTTCCGTGTGTGTGAACAATAGGGAATGGCATCGCGACGCATCCTTGTGTAAGTGCGAAAACCCGATTAGCTGAACCTCCCTTGGCGAAGCCGTGGCTGACGCAGACGATCATCATGTTCGCTGCGCCATCAACTGGCATTTCACCGACTGACAGGTTGGTAACGACTCAGGTGAACCATAGCTGGCACGGCAGCACTGTGCTGCTCAGCGGTTCACAGCCCGGCAATAATTCTGAGTGTGCTACCGATTTTTCCGTTCACTGTATTTGCAGGTAGCGTCAGGCGGCGGCGACTACCTCGTATCGAACAGCGTAGCCGGCCAGGCACTCGTCCACGGCTGCACGGCGCGCCGCATCTGGCTCTTGCAGGTACACCCGTGCCAATTGGCCGTGGCTGTCATGGGCTTCCACTTCAACGCGCACCTGCGGATCTATATGCCGTAGGTCGGCTTCAAATACCCGACGGATGGCGTCATAACGAAGCGTGGGTTTGAAGGTTTTGCCCACGGCAGTGAGTGGAATGGCGTCGATGATCCACACGTCCTTGGGCACGGCAGCGCGTTCAGGAATTTGAGCCGCAGCGTGGGTGAGCAATTGCTCGGCGGTTGCGCTCGCGCCTGGCACCAGTTGCACATACACCACCGGCAGCTCGCCGGCTTTGGCGCACGGTTTGCCGACCGCAGCTGCCAGCGCTACTGCCGGATGTTTGTGCAGGGCTTCTTCAATCATCTGCGGGTCGATGTTGTGGCCGCCTCGAATGATCAGATCCTTGCTGCGCCCGGTTAGCCAGATGAAGCCGTCCGCATCGATACGGCCCAGATCACCAGTGTTGAACCAGTCTCCGTCTACCCAGATGCCTTTGTTCTTTTCGGCCTGCAGATAGCCGTTGAACACGGTGATGCCGCGTAGCACCAGGTTGCCAATTTCATTTTCGGCGGCGTCGCGCAGGTAGTTGCCTTGCTCGTCGAGCATGGCGATTTTCACCTCGCAGTACGGCATGCGAATGCCGATGGAGCCGGGGCGACTTTCGCCTGCCGGCGGGTTGCCGCAAGTGCCGCATGTACCTTCGGTAAGGCCGTAGCCTTCAATGAGCTTCAGGCCGGTTTTGCTTTCAAACTGGCGGATCAGTTCGACCGGCATTGGCGCCGCGCCACACAGCGCGTAACGCAAGCTGGAAAGATCGTGACCGGTGCTTGGCACCTGCAGCAGGCCGGCGTAAATGGTCGGTACGCCGCTGAAAAAACTGACGCGATAGCGCTCGATGATTTTCCAGAAATTCTGAATCAGGCTCGGGTTGCGATACCCCTGAGGCGTGGCCAGCAGCACCTCGGCGCCTACATAAAATGGCGCCAGGCCGGTGACCATCACGCCATTCACGTGAAACAGCGGCAAGCCGCACAGGGTGACGTCGCTGGCATGCAGATCGATGGCGAACGCCAGAATCATCGCCATCGCCACTTCGTTGCGGTGGGTGTGCGGCGCCAGCTTGGGCGTGCCGGTGGTGCCGCCGGTGTGGAAGTACGAGGCGATGTCGTCCGGGCTGATGACGCGGCCGCTTTCCAGGTGATCGTCGGGGCAGGCCGCGATCAATTCATCGAAGTCGAGTACGCCAGCCGGCAAGCCGCCGCGCTGGGCCTTGATGCCGCTGCGTTGTGGCTCAGGCAGGTAATTGGCCATGTCCACCGTAACGATGTGCTTGAGCTCCGGCAGATGCTCGCGCAGACCAGCCACCTTGTCCCACAGGTCGGTGCCGGGGAAGGGTGCCAGGGTTACCAGCACTTCGGAATCCGAGGCGCGAATAAGCTCGGCGATGTGCTCGCTGTCGAGCAATGGATTGATAGCGTTGACCACGCCCGCCGCCTCGCCGCCCCACAAGGTGAAATGTGTATGGGGCAGATTCGGCAGCAGGAACGACACCGCTTTGCCGGGTCGCACGCCCAGGCGGTGCAGCGCGTTGGCCGTTTGCGTGACCTTGGCGAACAGCTCGCCGTAACTCAGGCGGTACGGTTGTTCTTCGTGGTTGCCCTGCAGCAGAAAGGTCAGCGCCGTGGCGTTCGGATTGCGTGCCGCGCTGCGTTGCAACACGGCGTAGGTGCTGGGCGCCATGTCGCGGTCTTGCAGCGCGATCTGTTCAATCGCCAGGGTGTCGCGCAACGAAGCGATAGCGGGTACTTGCGCGGGTTGATGAACAACGGCTTGGTTCATGTGCGGACCTTTTCTGCTGTGCGGGTTTCAGCCCAACTGCGCTGCCAGCCAAGTGCCGATATCGCGCACTTCCTGCGGCAGCACTTCATGGCTCATCGGGTATTCCTGCCAGGTCACGGGCACGCCTTGCGCCTGGAGGCAGTCATGGGCAGCGCGGCCCATGGCCCGCTGCACGATGTCGTCAAACGTGCCATGCAAACAGTAAACCGGCAGTTGTTTTTTTGTATCCACCAGCACCACTTCGGGGCTCAAGGTGGGCGAATAGGTAGACAACGCCAGAACGCCACCCAGCGGCCCCTGCCAACGCAGGAACGCGGCGTGATAAACCACGGCGCCACCTTGAGAAAAGCCGGCGAGGAAAATGCGCGAAGGGTCGATACCGCCGTCGCGCTGGGCTTCGATCAACTCGATTACCCGTTGCGCCGACGCTTCCAACTGCTCGTGGTTGATCGCGCGCGCCGGGCTCATGGCGAGAATGTCGTACCAGCTCGGCATGGCGTAACCGCCATTAATGGTGACCGCCTGCGTGGGCGCTTGTGGCAGCACGAAGCGGGTGGTGGTCAGCTGTTGTTGCAAGGCTTCGGCAACGGGCAGGAAATCGAAGCGATCCGCGCCCAGGCCGTGCAGCCAGATAACGCACGCGTTTGCATCATGTGTGGGTTCAAGTATCAGATTTTCGTGCATGCTAGGCTCCAGTTCGGTGCGCACGCCCCGCTTCGGGGCGCCGCTGCAATGCGGGGTTGGTGTATCCGTTACGAACATGTCGCAAGGCTACAAGTTTTGCTCTTGACCTGCCTAATTCGGCCGTTTCAGGGGCGTATGGTACGGGCTTTGCTATAGACGGATTAACCGGTTGCATGCCCCAATTTGGGTAACACTCCACCGTTTGTACGGTCCGACTCATGCAAAGTAGAGCGGCACGGTAAACGGGCAATCGCGTTACGCAGGAACATACTTAAAAAAAGCCACGGGAAATTCCCAACAGATTCGCCACGGGTCACCAGGTAGGTGACTAAGCGAACGGGAAAATCCCCAACCCGTTTATTTGCGCAAACCAATGCAACGAATAAGCGGGGGGTGAGTTTTGGCCGATGGGGGCATCGCCAACTAGACTCGCTCCCAGGTCTGCACCCCGTTTCAACCGTCATTCGATGGGCGAGCGTGCCTCAAAAGGGTACGGCGGTGGGGCCAAGACTCCAAACACAACAACAGCAACTGGAGGTTTTAATGAAGATGGTGAAATCCACCCTGGCTATCCTGACCGCAGCGACCATTCTTGGCGCAAGCGGCTTCGCTCAAGCGGGCGCGACTCTGGATAAGGTCAAGAAACAAGGCTTCGTTCAGTGCGGTGTAAGTGACGGTCTGCCGGGCTTCTCGGTTCCAGATGCCAAGGGTAACTATCAGGGTATCGACGTTGATATCTGCCGCGGTGTTGCTGCTGCCGTGTTGGGCGATGCATCGAAAGTGAAATACAGCCCGTTGACCGCCAAGGAACGCTTCACCGCGATCCAGTCCGGCGAAGTTGACATGCTGTCGCGTAACACCACCTGGACCAGCTCCCGCGACGCGGGCATGGGCCTGGTATTCACCGGCGTAACTTACTACGACGGTATCGGCTTCCTGGTTAACAAGAAGCTCGGCGTTTCCAGCGCCAAGGAACTCGACGGCGCGACCATCTGCATCCAGGCCGGTACCACTACCGAACTGAACGTGTCCGACTACTTCCGTTCGAACGGTCTGAAATACACCCCCATCACCTTCGACACCTCTGACGAAAGCGCCAAGTCGCTTGAAGCCAGCCGTTGCGACGTGCTGACCTCCGACCAGTCGCAGCTCTACGCTCAGCGCATCAAGCTGGCCCAACCGAACGACTACGTGGTTCTGCCGGAAGTAATTTCCAAAGAGCCTCTGGGCCCGGTCGTACGTAAAGGCGACGAAGAGTGGTTCAGCATCGTCAAGTGGACCCTGTTCGCCATGCTCAACGCTGAAGAAGCAGGCGTGACCTCGAAGAACGTTGAAGCCGAAGCCAAAGGCAGCAAAAACCCGGACGTTCTGCGTCTTCTGGGTGCTGACGGCGAATACGGCAAAGACCTGAAACTGCCGAAAGACTGGGCAGTACAGATCATCAAGCAAGTGGGTAACTACGGCGAAGTGTTCGACCGCAACGTCGGTGCGGGCAGCGAGCTGAAAATCGAGCGTGGCCTTAACGCTCTGTGGAACAAAGGCGGCCTGCACTACGCACCACCAGTGCGCTAACAGGCTGTTAGCCGTCTGACCGGGTGCGCCCGGCCAGATGGACGGCCCAGTGATTGCTTTGCGGTCACTGGGCTTTTCCGTTTCAACGTTCCTGGGGCACTCACTCCATGCAAAATCAAATCGGCACTTCACGGGGCTTTTCGCTAAGCGACCCGCGCTTCCGTGCCTGGCTATTTCAGATCATCACCATTGTGGCGGTGGTCTCAATGGGCTGGTTTCTGTTCGACAACACGCAAACCAACCTGCAACACCGAGGCATTACCTCGGGTTTTGGCTTTCTGGAAAACAGTGCCGGCTTCGGCATCGCCCAGCACCTGATCAGCTACACCGAGTCGGACACCTACGCACGGGTGTTTGTGATCGGTCTGCTGAACACCTTGCTGGTATCGGCCATCGGTATCGTGTTTGCCACGATTCTGGGCTTTATACTCGGTGTGGCGCGGCTGTCGTCCAACTGGATGGTCAGCAAGCTGGCAACTGTTTATATCGAGACCTTCCGTAATATTCCGCCGCTGCTGCAGATTCTGTTCTGGTACTTCGCGGTGTTGCTGCCGCTGCCGGGGCCGCGCAACAGCCTGAATATCGCCGACAGTTTCTTCCTCAGTAACCGTGGTCTGTACATGCCTGAAGGCACCATGGCCGATGGCTTTGTCGCCTTTGCCGTGGCGCTGCTGCTGGCCATTGTCGGCACCGCACTGATGGTGCGTTGGGCCAACAAGCGCTTTGAAGCCACAGGCGTGCCGTTCCACAAGTTCTGGGCCGGCCTGGCGATCATGCTGGTGATTCCCGCCCTGAGCGTGCTGATTTTCGGTGCACCTCTGCACTGGGTTGCACCGGCTCTCAAAGGTTTCAACTTCGTGGGCGGCTGGGTAATGATTCCCGAGCTGCTGGCACTGACCATCGCCCTGACCGCATACACCGCCGCGTTTATCGCGGAAATCGTGCGTTCGGGCATCAAGTCGGTGAGCCATGGCCAGACCGAAGCAGCCCACTCCCTGGGCCTGCGCAACGGTCCGACGCTGCGCAAAGTGATCATCCCGCAAGCCATGCGCGTGATCATTCCGCCGCTGACCAGCCAATACCTGAACCTGGCGAAAAACTCCTCGTTGGCAGCCGGTATCGGCTACCCCGACATGGTTTCGCTGTTTGCCGGCACGGTGCTCAACCAGACCGGACAGGCCATCGAAGTAATTGCCATCACCATGAGCGTGTACTTGGCCATCAGCATCAGCATTTCCCTGCTGATGAACTGGTACAACAAGCGCATTGCGTTGATCGAGCGGTGAGGAAAGGCGCATGACGACTCATACTTTCAAACCCGACATGCCACCGCCGCGCAAAAGCGTCGGCGTAGTGGCGTGGATGCGGAGCAATCTGTTCTCCAACTGGCTCAATACGCTGCTGACATTGTTCGCCGTGTACCTGATCTGGTTGATCGTGCCACCGCTTCTGAACTGGACGCTGTTCGACGCCAACTGGATCGGCACCACCCGCGCTGACTGCACCAAGGAAGGCGCCTGCTGGGTGTTTATCCAACAGCGTTTCGGTCAGTTCATGTACGGCTTCTACCCCACCGAATTGCGCTGGCGTGTGGATGCCACCGTATGGCTGGCGATCATTGGCGTGGCGCCGTTGTTCATCAGTAAGTTCCCGCGCAAAGCTGCCTACGGCATCGGCTTTCTGATCGTGTATCCGCTGGTGGCCTTCTGGCTGCTGCACGGCGGTTATTTCGGCCTGGAAACCGTGCCTACCAGCCGTTGGGGCGGCCTGATGCTGACGCTGGTAATCGCCACTGTCGGTATTGCCGGTGCGTTGCCGCTGGGTATTGTGCTGGCGCTGGGACGGCGCTCGAACATGCCGGCTATTCGAGTGGTCTGCGTGACCTTTATCGAATTCTGGCGCGGCGTGCCGTTGATTACCGTGCTGTTCATGTCGTCGGTGATGCTGCCGTTGTTCCTGCCTGAAGGCATGAGCTTCGACAAGCTGCTGCGGGCACTGATCGGCGTCATCCTGTTCCAGTCGGCCTACGTGGCCGAAGTGGTGCGCGGTGGCCTGCAAGCCATTCCCAAAGGTCAGTACGAAGCGGCCGCTGCAATGGGCCTTGGCTACTGGCGCAGCATGGGCCTGGTGATTCTGCCGCAAGCCCTGAAGATGGTGATTCCCGGCATCGTGAACACCTTCATCGCCCTGTTCAAAGACACCAGCCTGGTGATCATCATCGGCCTGTTCGACCTGCTCAACAGCGTCAAACAAGCGGCCGCCGACCCAGCGTGGTTGGGCATGGCCACCGAGGGCTACGTGTTTGCAGCCCTGGTCTTCTGGATTTTCTGTTTCGGTATGTCCCGCTACTCCATGCATCTGGAGCGCAAGCTGGACACAGGCCACAAGCGTTAGGAGTCGATTAAATGAGCGAAGCGATCAAACAGCCTGTGAGCCCTGAAGGCATTATCCAAATGCAGGGCGTGAACAAATGGTACGGCCAGTTTCACGTACTCAAAGACATCAACCTGAACGTGCAACAGGGCGAGCGTATCGTGCTGTGCGGGCCATCGGGCTCGGGCAAATCGACCACCATTCGTTGCCTCAACCGCCTGGAAGAACACCAGCAGGGCCGCATCGTCGTTGACGGCGTGGAACTGACCAACGACCTCAAGCAGATCGAAGCGATCCGCCGCGAAGTTGGCATGGTGTTTCAGCACTTCAACCTCTTCCCGCACCTGACCATTCTGCAGAACTGCACCCTGGCTCCGATGTGGGTCCGCAAAATGCCCAAGCGTCAGGCCGAAGAAATCGCCATGCATTACCTGGAGCGCGTACGCATTCCGGAGCAGGCGCATAAATACCCAGGCCAGCTCTCGGGCGGTCAGCAACAGCGTGTAGCTATCGCCCGTGCCCTGTGCATGAAGCCGAAAATCATGTTGTTCGACGAACCCACTTCCGCCCTCGACCCCGAGATGGTGAAAGAGGTGCTCGACACCATGATCGGCCTGGCCGAAGACGGCATGACCATGCTCTGCGTAACCCACGAAATGGGCTTTGCCCGCACCGTGGCCAACCGCGTGATCTTCATGGACAAAGGCGAGATCGTTGAACAAGCCGCACCCAACGACTTCTTCGACAACCCGCAAAGCGACCGTACCAAGCTGTTCCTGAGCCAGATCCTGCACTAGCAGGTGATGGGTTAGAAAAAGAAAGGAGCCGCGAGGCTCCTTTTTTTGTGCGCACCAATGCATTTCCGTAGGTTGGGTTGAGGCACGAAGCCCAACATGCCCAACGCGCCTTACTGCAAGTGATCCAGCAACCGCAGCGCCGCCTGCTGTCCGCTCAGCCAGGCGCCTTCGACGCGCCCGGACAAGCACCAGTCGCCGCACACGTACAGGCCCAGGTCCGCATCCACCAGCGAGCCCCATTCGTGGCTGCTGGCCGGGCGGGCGTACAACCAGCGGTGGGCGAGGCTGAATACCGGTGCCGGTACGGCGCAGCCGATCAGTTCGGCGAAAGCGCCGTGCAGGTGCTCGATGGCTTCTTCCTTGCTGAGGTCGAGGTGCTGTCGGCTCCAGGCGCTGCTGGCATGCAACACCCAGGTGTCCATCACGGTGTCGCGCCCGGGTTTGCTGCGGTTACGGGCCAGCCAGTCGAGCGGCCCTTCGCGCACGAAGCAGCCTTCCACAGGAGTATCCAGCGGTTCGGCGAAGGCCAAAGAAACGGCCCAGGTGGGGTCCATGGCCACGCTCGCCGCAGCGCCAGCCAGCTTGGGTGCGGCGGCAAGCAAGCCACTGGCCTGGGAGGCGGGCGTGGCAATAATGACGTGGCTGAAGGGACCATGAACCTGTCCCTCGGCGTCTTGCAGGCTCCAGTGTTCCGGGCCGCGAAACACTTCGGTAATACGGCAGGAAAATTTCACCGGCAGCGCGCCGAGCATTGCCCGGGTGATGGCGCTCATGCGCGGGGTGCCAACCCAGCGAACCTGCTCGTCGGGTGAGGCGCCAAGTACACCATTGCTGAAGGTGTAAAGGGTGGGCGACCACTCGGCGACCCAGCCACGGGCCTGCCACTGATGCACGGCGTCGATGAAGCGGCGGTCGCGGGCGGTGAAGTACTGCGCGCCCATGTCCAGCGCGCCGGCATCGCTGCGCTTGCTGGCCATACGACCGCCGCTGCCGCGGCTCTTATCGAACAATTGAACGCTGTGACCTGCCTCGTGCAACGTTTGTGCGGCAGAAAGACCGGCAATGCCGGTGCCAATAATGGCAATGGGGAAACTCATGTCTGACCTCTGATTTCGCAAGCTGGGCTGACGCTCTCCTGGTTTGGCCATGGGCGTGAAAAAGCAGCTGACAAGCCCCGTTAGAGCGTCATCGACCTGCTTTTGCGAGTTCCTTCCCTCGCTCTGATCCGCGGATTGGCCACAGGTTCGAACGGCCTGTGTGCTTGTGTTAGGTATAGAACGCTTAAACAGCAGACGCCTGCTTTGTTCGTCGCTTGGCAGCTGACAGATTCGCTATTAATAGCCGCAATAGCCATGACCGATTTTGCAAATTCATGTGTTTGCGCGATGCTGTGCGCCGTTTCTTCCTAACCGTCTTTTTTCACCACCTCTCTGCCTCGCTAAGGAATATGCATGACCGATCACGCCTTGCTTCTGGTCAACCTTGGCTCACCGGCCTCGCCGCAGGTGGCCGATGTACGCAGCTACCTCAATCAGTTTCTGATGGACCCGTACGTAATCGACCTGCCGTGGCCGATCCGCCGGTTGCTGGTGTCGCTCATTCTGATCAAGCGACCTGAAGCGTCCGCTGAAGCCTATGGCTCTATCTGGTGGGAAGGCGGCTCGCCGTTGATTGTTCTCAGCCAGCGCCTGCAAGCAGCGATGAAAAACAGCTGGAAACACGGCCCGGTCGAATTGGCCATGCGCTATGGCGAGCCGTCTCTGGAAAACGTGCTGACGCGCCTGGCCAAGCAGGGCATCAAGAAAGTGACGCTGGCGCCGTTGTATCCGCAGTTCGCTGACAGCACCGTCACTACCGTTATTGAAGAAGCCAAGCGTGTGGTAAGCGAGCACAAGCTGGCCCTGGAATTTGCCACGTTGCGGCCGTTTTATGCGGAGCCGACTTATATCGATGCCTTGGTGGCCAGCGCCAAGCCTTATCTGGAACAGGGTTTCGATCACTTGTTGCTGAGCTTTCACGGTTTGCCGGAAAGCCATATCCGCAAGCTGGTGCGTAATCCCAAGCACGACTTGCGCGCACCAGACAGCAAGGGCGTCAGCGACGAGATCATGGCGTTCTGTTACCGCAGCCAGTGCCAGCGCAGCGCCGAAGCCTTTGCCGAACGCATGGGGCTGAAACCGGGGCAGTGGTCGGTGTCGTTCCAGTCACGCCTGGGCGCCAATAAATGGATTGAGCCGTACACCGAAGCGCGGCTCGACGAACTCGGCAAGCAGGGTGTGAAAAAGCTGCTGGTGATGTGCCCGGCGTTCGTTTCCGACTGCATCGAAACCCTTGAGGAAATCGGCATTCGTGGCGAGGAGCAGTTCAAGGAGGCCGGCGGCGAGGAACTGGTGTTGGTGCCGTGTGTGAACGATCACCCGCAGTGGGTCGAAGCGCTTACCGGGTTGTGTGAAAACGCACCGGCAGGGCTTGGAAACCCGTTGAAATCGTAACAGCGCTTTGCCGTGAAGGCCCGAGCCCCGCGTTTGCGGGGCTTTTTTATGGGTGAAGGCAATTCAGTCGGCAACCCTGCGCCGAGGCGATTGGGTCGTTAGGAATCACTCTCACGTGTGCCGGAGCGCAGCAGTGCAGAAAACGGCGAAACCTCGTTTCCAAAACACTCAAAAGTATGAGTTCTGCTGTCGCCGTTGCCCGGTCAGTCGCCCCAAAGTACCAATGCCAGAGGCCCTGACTGACAAGTCATTCGCCAACGCCTTTACGCTCCATTCGCTAGGCTGATAACGGCCAAAAACACCGTCTGTTGCGGCTACTCTGCGAGCACTTTCAACGGCCGCGCGTTGCACTGGCAGCGCCGAAGGAGACCATGGTGCATAACAACAATAATGCCGGCTATCCCTCCAGCCTTCGCGCTTGGAGCACCGTCACGATTTTGATGGTGGCGTACGTTCTATCGTTTATTGACCGGCAGATTCTCAACCTGCTGGTGGGCCCGATCCGTCGCGATCTGGAAATCAGCGACACGCAGATGAGCCTGCTGATGGGCTTGTCGTTCGCGCTGTTCTACACCATCTGCGGCATTCCGCTGGGACGCCTGGCCGACACCAAAAGCCGTCGCGGCCTGATCGCCATTGGCGTGCTGTTCTGGAGCGCAGCAACCGCGGCCTGCGGGATGGCGCGCATGTACTGGCAGTTCCTGCTCTGCCGCATCGGCGTGGGCGTGGGTGAAGCCGCATTGTCGCCAGCGGCGTATTCGCTGATCGCCGACAGCTTCCCCAGCGACCGCCGCGCC
This sequence comes from Pseudomonas viridiflava, assembly GCF_900573885.1. GTDB lineage: Bacteria > Pseudomonadota > Gammaproteobacteria > Pseudomonadales > Pseudomonadaceae > Aquipseudomonas. Next base: position 459,307 of record NZ_UPSE01000453.1, on the reverse strand, counting down.
ACCGCCATCAGCGTGTACTCGATGGGTGTTTATCTGGGGTCCGGCCTGGCGTTTCTGCTCGGCGGGTTGGTGATCAAGTTCGCTTCGGCCCAGGGCGACGTGATGCTGCCCGTAATCGGTGAAGTGCGCCCTTGGCAACTGATCTTCCTGCTGTTGGGCGCCGCCGGCGTGCTGTTTACCTTGCTGATGCTGGCTGTGCGCGAACCGGCTCGTCGCGGTGTTGGCGCCGGTGTGGCCGTGCCGCTGGCAGAAGTCGGGCGCTACATCCGCTCCAACCGCGCCACCGTGATCTGCCACAACTTCGGTTTCGCCGGTCTGGCCTTTGCCGGCTACGGCAGCGCCGCGTGGATTCCGACGTTCTACATCCGCACCTACGGCTGGGACGCCGGGCACGTGGGCGTGGTGTACGGCAGTATCGTGGCGGTGTTCGGTTGCCTGGGCATCGTCTTCGGTGGCCGCCTGGCAGACTGGATGAGCAAACGCGGCCGTACCGACAGCAACATGCGCGTCGGCCTCATTGCGGCGTTGGGTGCATTGCCGTGCGTGCTGGCGTTCCCGCTGGCCAGCACCGGCACCATGGCCTCGGTGCTTATGGCACCGTCGGTGTTCTTCCTGAGCATGCCGTTTGGCGTGGCGCCAGCTGCCATTCAGGACATCATGCCCAACTCCATGCGCGGCCAGGCCTCGGCGATTTACCTGTTCGTCATCACCCTCATCGGCCTGGGCGTCGGCCCAACCGCTGTGGCGCTGGTAACCGACTACGTGTTCGCCAATGACAACGACCTGAAATATTCACTGCTGATCGTCACCGCCATTGCCGTGCTGTTCTCAGTGGTGCTGCTGGCCAAGGGGCTGAAGCCGTATCGGGCGAGTGTCGAGCGGTTGAAAGGCTGGTCGGCGGAGTCGTCGGTAGAGGTGGCAGGCGTTCCGGCCAAGGCTTGACTCCTTGCTGGGCCAATCGCGGCTAAAGCCGCTCCCGCAGATCGCACAATTCTGTAGGAGCGGCTTTAGCCGCGATGCTTTTTGCGCGTCAAACCCAGGTATTCAATTCCAGCGCCAGCTTCGAGGTGAGCCGCAAATATTGCTCGCTGGATTTGCTCAGAAACACCTGCTCATCCACGGTCAATTCGCGGCTCTGCTTGCCCGCTGTCTCGTAGCGGTAAAACGTTTGCCCGTCGTGCTGGCGCAAGCACTGATAACGCTGCGTTCGCGGCTGCACCGTGAAGGTGAGCATGTCGACGAACGCCACCAGCACGTCTTCGCTTTGTCCCACGTTCAGCGCGCAGCGTTGCAGGATGGGCGTGTGGGTGAAGGGCGTGGCAGAGAGCATCACGTGCTGGCAATCGCTGAGGTCGTCGCGCAGCTCGCCGTTTAGTAGCCAGCGGCCCTGAATGTCGCGCTCCAGCGTCAGGCTTTGCTGCCCAAGGTTGTCGACCTTCAGCCACAAACGCCGAAAGCGCCAGTGCGGGTCGAAGGCCATGACATAGGTGGCGGCAATGCTGTTGCCACGCACGCTCTGAATAAGGTGACTGCTGGCGTGAATGCCGCTGTCGTCCTGGCGCAGGCGCAGGTTTTCCACACCGGGGTTGAACCAGGGCTTCCAGACGAGGGTTTGTTGCATCGAGGTTGGCTGCATCCGTGCATATCCAGAGAAAGGAACGGTAGGGCGCGGATGTGCTGCCGCAGGCACCGTCCATGGTGTAGACCGGCGGGCAGAATAGACGGATGTTTCTGTGATGTATGTAAGATTTTTGCTACATGAGATGAATTTACTGCGACGCGCTACACCTTGCGCTTGAGCGGTTGCTGCTCGAAATTCACGCCGCTCAGGCCGGTGTCCATCAGCGCCCGAATGTTGCCATGGTCACTGCCGGTTGGCGTCGCCAACACGCTGCGGTAATGCTCGCCAAAAGCGCGCAGGGTTTCTTCCAGATTCAAACCTTCCAGTACGGCCAAACCCAGGGTTTTGCACGAGCCTTCGTTCTGGCCGCTGGCGTTGTTCTGGTTGCCGTTCACAAAGGCGCTGGGCTGGTACTCGTAATGCTCGGCAATAAACGCCAGGGTGCTGGCGAACAGATGCTGGTCGCTGCGCAATGCGGCGCGAAAATCGGACAGTGCAGTCATTACTTCTGGCCCTTGTTGAACGCCGCTTGCTGATCGCTGCTGGCTTCTTTCTGGTATTTGCTTTTCCACTCGCTGTACGGCATGCCGTACACCTCTTCGCGCGCCTGGTCGATGGTCACCGGCAGACCCACGTCATCGGCGGCGGCCTTGTACCACTTCGACAGGCAGTTGCGGCAGAACCCGGCCAGGTTCATCAGCTCGATGTTCTGCACATCGGTGCGGTCGCGCAGGTGCTGAACCAGTTGGCGAAAGGCGGCGGCTTCGAGTTCGATCTGTTCTTGCTCGGTCATGGCAACGTACTCCGAGAACGTGCGAAAGGGTGAAGGGCGGAACGGCGCGATAATAGAAGCGCCACGCCCGCACTTCAATGCGGGCGCGCGCAGAAACAGACGAGTTAACGGTGGCCGGCGAGGGTGATGGACACCGACTCGGCGAAGCGCAGGGCGTGCAATTTGTCGACTTCCACCTCGGCATAGCGCACTGCCGGATGGGCCATGACCAGATCCAGCAGTTCTTGCGTCAGGCGCTCCAGCAGGGCGAAGCGGTTGTTCTCCACGTGGGCGATGATCGCCTTGGTGATGGTGCGGTAATTCAGCGCGTGCTCAATGTCGTTGACCTGCACGGCGTCCACGGCAGGGTAAAGAATGGTCAGGTTGATCAGCACGTCCTGCTTGTTATCGATTTCTTCCTGCTTGATTCCAATGTAGGTGCGAAGGCGCAGGTCTTTGACCTTGATGCGCGCCATTCCAGGCTCCAGTCGCGGCATAGCGGTGTACTCCATCGAATCGGTTTACTTCAAATGCCGGCCGCCGTTGACGCTCAGGGTGGTGCCGGTGACGTAGGGGTTGTCGAGCAGATAACGCAGGCTTTGATAGATGACCTGAGCGCCGGGTTCGATACCCAGCGCCGATTTGGCCAGGGTTTTGGCGCGGTACTCGGCGTCGTCGCCCTCATTGAACAGAATCAATGCCGGGGCGATGCCGTTGACCTTGATCGCCGGCGCGTATTTGGCGGCGAACGACAACGTCAGGTTTTCCAGCCCCGCCTTGCTGGCGCAGTAGGCCAGGTGCTTGGCGCTGCCTTTGTGGGTAACGTCGTCGCTGATATGCACGATGTCCGCTGGGCTCGACTGGCGCAGCAAGTCCGCGCAATGCAGGTTGATCAGATAAGGCGCGAGCATGTGCACGCTGAACATCTGCTGAAAGATCGCCGCTTCATCGCCCGGCGTTTCCGCCAGCCACTGCGAGGCGTTGTGCACGATGGCGCGCAGGCTTGTGGTGTGTTTTTTCAGCTCGGTAACAAACGCCAGAATGCTGGCTTCGCTGGAAAAGTCCGCTTGAATAGTGACTGCCCCACGCTCACGCAAGCGCTGCAGACTGGGGCGTTCCTGGCGATAGGTAACAATCAGCGGATGGCCGTCATCCAGCAGGCGTTCGGCGCAAAACAGGCCGACGCGTTGGCCGGCACCGGTCAGCAGAATGGGGGCAGAAACAGACATGGGCGACTCGTTGGCAGACAGGCCCGGCAACGTTAACCCAGTCTGCCTTCCGGCACAAAACGCAGCGCGGCGCTTACTTCGCGCCGCTGGCCAGCTCGGCGCCGGTCACCGTCGGCAAGGCCTTGCGCTTGTGCAACCACGGCGCCAGCAGGCGAGTGGAAAGGGGGATGAACCAGTAAGACATCAGTGGCGTGAGTGCCAGGGTGCTGAGGAGAATGCGCACCGTCAGCGGCAACTCGCTCAATAGCCCGCCGAAAATCAGATTAAACGCCAGCGACACCGGAAAAAATGCCAGCCAGATAGCCACGCTTTGCTTCCAGCGCGGCACGTTTCGGCTGGCGCTGCCAAACCAGGCGTCGATGCCTTGTACGCGGTGTTCCAGGGGCTGGGCGAACAAGCCCTGACCGCGTTGCAGCCAGGCGCGGCGCGAGGCGGAGTGCTCCCAACTGGCAAGCAGTTCGGCATCGGCGAAGCGGAATACAATCTGGAATTCGTCATCGTCCGGCGGCGGGGCGAGCACGCCAGAGCCGAGATAGCCGGGAAAGTCGGTGGCCAGTTGTTCACCTTCACGCAGCCACAGCATGAAGTCCTGATAGCGCTCGCGCGGCACGCGGCGGGCCACCATCAATGTGACGGGGGAAGCAGACATTATGTATCTCCTCAAAACCGTGCCGCCGCTTGGGTAAAGCCTTGGCAAAAAAGCGCCCCAGGGTGGCGGGGCGTTATGGCGCGAAGAATAGTGGTTTTGCCGGGTGATTTGCCAGCGAAGATGCGGGCCAGAGCGGGTAGCTCGTCAGATCGTCGGCGCGGTTTTGACCGGATTGAGCAGGCGATGCTGCTGATAGATGTACTGACGCAGCCGTTCGCTGTGCTCGGTTTTGCGACCGCTCAGGCGGTACGCCACCAGCCGCTGATTGCTGCGCCGCGCCAGAATGCCTTGCAAACGAAGCGGTTCGGCGCCGGCTTGCGGCAGCCATAACGTAAAGCTGTTCGGCACCGTTTGATGACGGACTTCCATCAGCAAGCCGGTAGTGGAAAGGCTGTGCAGCCACATACCGCTTGGGTTGCCGTGTTCATCGACCAGTTCGGCAGCAGGGTCGATATTCAGGCGCCACGGCCGCTCGGACGGGCCTTGCTCGATCACCTGCGGCGCGCCGATTTCCAGGCTCATGCTATGAAATTCGTCTTCCACCAGTTGCAGCGGAAAGGTCACGCGCTCGCCGTTGAAATGGGCTTCGATGGTCAACTGGTCGCTGGCCGCCAGACGGGTGAGAAGGTCTTTGGTTTGCGTGCCGCCATCTACGCGCAAACTCGGGGTTTGCACCGGGCCGGGCGGGCGCGCAGGGCTTTGCAGGTCCTGGAGAAACTCCAATTCCTCGCGCGTCAGAATTCGGGGGTCTTGCATGGCAGATGCTCCAGTACTACTTAACGGGCAACTAGATGAGCCAGGTGCGTCGGTGGTGGGACAACGCTGCGTAGGCTTTATTAGTGAAAGCGTGAAGTTTTCCGATAAACGGCTGCGGAGCGTCTAGCTTGCAGCCTTTTGCCGACGTTCGCGACGGATAGCGACACGGCTCAGGCATAATGGCCGGCGTTTTTTTCAGCCTGCTAACGGAGCGAATTAATGAAAGTTGCGATCTTGTCCGGTTCGGTGTTTGGCACCGCTGAGGAAGTGGCCCGCCACGCAGAAAAACTGCTCAAGGCCGCTGGCTTCGAGGCCTGGCACAACTCCCGCGCCACGCTGGATGAACTCAAAGCCTTCGCTCCCGAAGCTTTTCTGGCCGTGACCTCCACCACCGGCATGGGCGAGCTGCCCGACAACCTGCAACCGCTGTATTACGCCATTCGCGACGAACTGCCGAACTGGAGCGGCCTGCCGGGCGCCGTGATTGCCCTGGGCGACGCCAGCTATGGCGACACCTTTTGCGGCGGCGGCGAGCAACTGCGGGAACTGTTCGCCGAGCTGGGCCTGCGCGAAGTGCAACCGATGCTGCGCCTGGACGCCAGCGAGAGCGTGACGCCAGAGACCGATGCAGAGCCGTGGTTGGCGGGGTTTGTTGAAGCGTTGAAAAGCTGAAAACCCTCTCCCCAGCCCTCTCCCGCAAGCGGGCAGAGGGGGCAGACCGAGCTTATTGCGTAAGCCGCGATTGACTCCCCTCTGCCCGCTCGCGGGAGAGGGGCTGGGGGGGAGGGCGTGCCGTTCCTCTGACCCACAAGGCCACTAAGCTGGCTGCCAGAGCGACTACCGCCCTCGTTATCCCTCGCTAGACTCACCGGCACTGAAAACAAAAACAACCGAGGTGACCGCCGTGACTGCTGCGCAGATCAAATCCGTACCGAACGTTAAAGATCAGGTGTCTGCTGCCGAATGGCAGGCCCGTGTCGACCTCGCGGCCTGCTACCGCCTTATCGCCCTGCACGGCTGGGACGACCTGATCTTCACCCACATCTCCGCCAAGGTGCCGGGCACCGAAGAATTCCTCATCAACCCGTTCGGTTTGATGTTCCATGAAATCACCGCCTCCAGCCTGGTAAAGGTTGACCTCGACGGCGTAAAGAAAATGGACAGCCCCTACGAGATCAACCCGGCCGGCTACACCATCCACAGCGCGGTGCACGAAGTGCGTCACGATGTCGGCTGTGTGATCCACACCCACACCGCTGCCGGCATTGCCGTGTCGGCGCAGAAGCAAGGGTTACTGCCGCTGTCGCAGCAGTCGCTGTTCGTGCTGTCGAGCCTGTCCTATCACGGCTACGAAGGTGTGGCGCTGAACCACGAAGAGAAGGCGCGGCTGCAAGCGGACCTGGGCGAAAGCAATTTCATGATTTTGCCCAACCACGGCCTGATGACCTGCTCGTCCAGCATCGCCGACGCCTTCCTGATGATGTTCACCCTGCAACGCGCCTGCGAAGTGCAGGTGATGGCGCAAAGCGGTGGTGCCGAGCTGATCCACATTCCGCAGCAGATTCTCGACGGCGCCAAAGCCATGGTGCAGGGAGTAATGAAAACCGCACAAGGCATGGGTGGCTCGCTGGCGTGGCCGGCACTGCTGCGCAAACTCGACCAGCAAAACCCGGGCTACAACGCGTGATGACGCCGGCACTCGCCGGCATTCCCCTGCGCGACTGGCGCGCGCAGGCGAAGAGCCTGACGTTTGAAGGACACACAATTGCTTACTGGACGGCAGGGCGCGGCGAGCCGCTGCTGTTGATCCATGGCTTTCCAACCGCCAGCTGGGACTGGCATTACCTGTGGAATGTCTTGGCCCAGCGCTATCAGGTGATCGCCTGCGACATGCTCGGCTTTGGCGATTCGGCCAAGCCGCGTGGCCACGATTACCGCCTGGTGCAGCAAGCGGATATTCAGCAAGCGCTGTTGCGTCATTTGCATGTCGATGGACCGGTGCATGTCCTGGCCCACGACTACGGCGACAGCGTGGCGCAAGAGCTGGTGGCCCGGCACCACGAAGGGCGCATTCGCCTGGCGTCGTGCGTATTCCTCAATGGCGGGTTGTTTCCCGAAACCCATCGCCCGGTGCTGGTGCAAAAACTATTGCTCAGCCCGTTGGGACCGCTGATTGGCCGGATGTTTGGCCGGCAAAAGCTGGCGGACAGTTTCGCCAAGGTATTCGGGCCCAACACCCAGCCCAGCGAGCAAGAGCTGGACGACTTCTACAGCCTGATCGCCCACAACAACGGCCCGGCCGTGATGCACCGTTTGATTCACTACATTCCTGAGCGTCGGCAGCAGCGCGACCGTTGGGTAACGGCGATGCAGAAGGGCGGTTTGCCGCTGCGGGTGATCGATGGCGCAGTGGACCCGATTTCCGGTGCCCACATGGTGGCGCGTTACCGCGAGCTGATTCCCCAGCCGGACACCGTGCTGCTCGACGGCATTGGTCACTACCCGCAAACCGAGGCGCCAGCCCAGGTGTTGCAGCATTACCAGGCATTTCGCGCCGCGCTGGCCGGAGCTGCTGTAGCCTAGCCGCTGTATTTTCTGGCGGGAGGCTTTATGCGCAAGGCGGCGGTGTTCATGGCGATGCTTTTATTGGGCGGCTGCGCAGGCAGCGCGCCCGTCGAGCAGGCGCCGCTGTTTCAAGGCTGGTTCGCCCAGCAGCCGGTGGGTAATCCGCAGTTCGCGCCGGGGCTTTGGCCGTTGCTGGCCAGTCGCGCGAATTTCCCGGTAAACGACGCGCCGGCCACCGCTGGCCTGGTTCAACTGCACATAGACGCCGACCAGCAACTCACCGTACGCCTGCACCGCGACGGCCGCTGCGTCGGGCAACTGAGCATCGCCGGCCACCTCGATGGCAGCCGTTACCAATTTTCCGACAGTGACTTCAACGGCATTCCGGTTATCGCCTGGGGCCATAACGCGCGTGACGTAACGCTCGCGCTCGACGCGCCTGAGCAACTGCTCGCCACCGTACACACCAGCAGTTTCGGCATGTTCCTGGTAATTGCCGGCGGCGCGCCGGACCGCGATGTCACCTATCGCTACACCCGAGTGGAACAACCCGCCGTGGTTTCGCCGACGTGCCCGGCGCCTGCGCCGGGCCGGCAGTGAGCGACGCGAATCATGCCCCACCGTTATTGCGCGCCATTCAGCCCCGGCCGCTTTTCTTGTCGCCGCTGCCGCGCTCCGCGACACTCGGCGCCATCGCATGTTCTGCTATCTGCCACAGGAGTTTGATATGAGCGAGTCCGTTCGTTTTGAAGACAAGGTTGTAATCGTCACTGGTGCTGGCGGTGGTATTGGCCGCGCCCACGCCCTGGCATTTGCCAAAGCCGGCGCCAAAGTGGTGGTCAACGACCTGGGCGGCAGCACCCACGGTGAAGGCGCCAACGCTTCGGCGGCAGACCGCGTAGTGGCTGAAATCGTTGAAGCCGGCGGCACCGCCGTGGCCAACCACGACTCGGTAACCGACGGCGAAAAGATCGTGCAGAACGCCCTCGACGCCTTCGGCCGCATCGACGTTGTGGTCAACAACGCCGGCATCCTGCGTGACAAAACCTTCCATAAAATGGAAGACGCCGACTGGGACCTGGTTTACCAGGTGCACGTAGCCGGCGCCTATAAAGTCACCCGCGCCGCCTGGCCGCACATGCGCGAGCAGAACTACGGCCGCGTGATTTTCACCTCTTCCACCTCGGGCATTTACGGCAACTTCGGCCAGTCCAACTACGGCATGGCCAAGCTCGGCCTGTACGGCCTGACCCGCACCCTGGCCATCGAAGGCCGCAAGAACAACATCTTCGTCAACGCCATCGCCCCAACCGGCGGCACGCGCATGACCGAAGGCCTGATTCCCCAGCAAGTATTCGAACAACTGAAGCCCGAACTGGTAAGCCCGTTGGTGGTGTACCTGGGCAGCGAAAACTGCCAGGACACCGCCGGTCTATACGAAGTTGGCGGTGGCTGGATCGGCAAAGTGCGTTGGGAACGCAGCAACGGCGCCGGCTTCGACCCGAATGTGGGCTTCACCGCTGACGACGTCGCCGCTCACTGGCAGGAAATCGGTGACTTCGAAGGCGCCAGCCATCCGGAAGACAGCCTGCAAGCCTTGCAGGCGATGATGGCGAATCTGCAGAAGCACGCAGGCAAGTAATCAACGCTCTTCAAAAGGAACCGGCCCAAGTGGCCGGTTTTTTTTCGCGCGAATTTCTTACCCGTGGGAGCGGCTTTAGCCGCGATGCTCTTGAGCGAAAAGCATCGCGGCTAAAGCCGCTCCCACAGGGGCGGCGGCGCAGACAAAGTTTTGCGCGGGTTTTCTTACAAACTGCAAAAGTTCCCGCCTCGCCGAATGCCCCTCCATTCATTCCAGTGTTGGTGCCCTGTGATGACCGCAGGGTGCGGGCATTCATCCTTTCGGGCGACACGAAGAATCAAACCTTCGTGCGCTTATCCGCGTGTCATCCGCTGAGTACGGTGCACCACAGTTTCACCAACTAGGAGAGCCGCATGACAACAACAAAAAGGCCCGGACTGTTCCAGCCAAAGACTCTGGCAATCGCGATCGCACTGGGCACCTGCGCCCAGGCTCACGCGGTGAATTTCAATATCGGGGAGATCGAGGGGCAGTTCGACTCTTCGCTGTCGCTTGGTGCTAGCTGGTCTACTGCCAAAGCAAACCAGGACTACATCGGTAGCGCCAACGGCGGCAACGCCTTCACTCAAACAAACGACGATGGCCGTCTGAATTTCAGAAGGGACAAAACCTTCTCGAAAATCTTCAAGGGCATCCATGACCTTGAGCTGAAGTACGGCGACACCGGCGTTTTCCTGCGCGGCAAATACTGGTACGACTTCGAACTGAAGGATGAAAGCCGCGAGTTGATGGACATCGACGATGACGACGCCAAAATGGGCGCGCGCTCGTCGGGCTATCAACTACTCGATGCGTTTGTCTACCACAACTACGCCATTGCCGATCAGCCGGGCAGTGTTCGTCTTGGTAAGCAAGTAGTGAGCTGGGGTGAAAGTACGTTCATCCAGAACGGTATCAACTCGATCAACCCGGTCGACGTTTCCGCTTTCCGTCGTCCAGGCGCCGAAGTGAAGGAAGGTCTGATTCCGGTCAACATGTTCTATGTATCGCAGAGCATTACGGAAAACCTGTCCACCGAGGCGTTCTATCAGCTCGAGTGGGATCAGACTGTTGTAGATAACTGCGGCACCTTCTTCTCCGGCGCCGACGTGCTGCAAGAAGGCTGCGACAACAACTACCGCATTCTGGATGGCGCTACGGTTGCCAACCTGAATAACAACCCAGTGCTGCGAAATGCGCTGGCCGGTGCTGGCGTAGATCTCAACTCACAGGGCGTAGCGTTGCGCCGCATCGGTGATCGCGACCCAAGTGACTCCGGCCAATGGGGCGCAGCCCTTCGCTGGCAGGGCGATGACACTGAATACGGCGCGTACTTCATGAACTACCACGCGCGCACGCCGAACCTGGGCATTCAAAACGCCAATCTCGCAGATATTGGCCGGGCATTGACGACCTTGGGGGGCGCACTCGCACAGCCCATCCTCTTGGGTACAGGCAAGTACTACTTTGAATATCCAGAAGACATTCGCCTCTACGGGCTGAGCTTCTCCACCACACTACCTACCGGTACCGCCTGGTCGGGCGAGATCAGCTACCGGCCGAACATGCCGCTGCAGATCAACACCAACGATATGACTCCGTTGGCTGCCACCAGTGTTGCCGGGGCCATCCCCGGAGGTCCGGCTGCCATCGCGGCACAAGCCAACGTCGACCACCGCGGCTACAACCGCAAAGAAGTCACCCAGATCCAAACCACCTTCACCCACTTCTTCGACCAGGTCATGGGCGCAGATCGGGTAACGGTAGTGGGTGAAATCGGCGCGAACTCTATCGGTGGTCTCGAGCACATCGACGAGCTGCGTTATGGCCGCGACTCCACCTTTGGTAACCAGATTCAGGGCGGCAACCACGGTTACTACACCAACACTTCCTGGGGTTATCGCGCTCGCGCTATCTGGGATTACAGCGACGTGTTCGCCGGTGTGAACCTCAAGCCGAACCTGTCGTGGTCGCATGATGTCGATGGTTATGGGCCGGTATTCAACGAAGGCGCCAAGGCCGCGAGCATTGGTCTGGATGCCGAGTACCGCAACACCTACACCGCGGGTATTTCGTACACCAACTTCTTCGGCGGCGATTACAACGTACTCACCGACCGTGACTTCCTGGCCCTCAGCGTTGGCGTGAACTTCTAAGAATTGCTTGCGGAAATAACAGAGGACTACAAGAACAATGAAAACAACGAAAAATCTGTTGGGTGCCCTGGCTCTTTCGCTGCTTGCCAGCAGCGTATTGGCTGCCGTGCCGGCCGCCGAAGTGGCCAAGCTCGGCACCACCCTCACGCCGCTGGGCGGTGAGAAAGCGGGTAATGCCGATGGCAGCATCCCTGAGTGGACCGGCGGTTTGGCGAAGAACGCCGCGTCGGTAAACAGCGGTGGTTTTGTCAGCGACCCGTTCGCCAGCGAAAAACCGCTGTTCGTGATCACCGCTGCCAACGTCGACCAGTACAAGGCCAAGCTTTCGGCTGGCCAGCTGGCGATGTTCAAGCGCTATCCCGACACCTACAAAATGCCGGTGTACCCGACTCACCGCACCACCGCCGTGCCGGAAGACATCAACAAGGCAGCCAAGATCAGCGCGGAAAAAACCGTACTGCTGGAAGGCGGTAACGGCCTGAAGAATTTCACCGACAGCCGCTACTACGCCTTCCCGATTCCGCAAAACGGTCTGGAAGTGATCTGGAACCACATCACCCGTTATCGCGGTGGCAACCTGCGCCGCAACATCGTGCAGGCCACACCGCAAACCAACGGCAGCTACACCCTGGTGCACTTCACCGACGAGGTGTCGTTCCCGGCGGGTATGCCAGGGCTGGATCCGGCCAAAGCCGAAAACGCCCTGTTGTTCTTCAAACAGCAAGTAACCGAGCCGGCGCGTCTGGCCGGTAACGTGCTGCTGGTACACGACTCCCTCGACCAGGTTGCCGAGCCGCGCATGGCGTGGATCTACAACGCCGGTCAGCGTCGCGTACGCCGTGCTCCACAGGTTTCGTATGACGGCCCGGGCACCGCCTCGGACGGTCTGCGTACCTCGGACAACTTCGACATGTTCAACGGTGCGCCTGACCGTTACGACTGGAAGCTGATCGGCAAGAAAGAAATGTACATCCCGTACAACAACTTCAAGCTGCAATCGCCAGACGTGAAATACGCCGACATCCTCAAGGCAGGCCACACCAACTCCGATCTGGCCCGCTACGAGCTGCACCGCGTATGGGAAGTGGAAGCGACCCTGAAAAGCGGCGAGCGCAACATCTACGGCAAGCGCAAGTTCTACGTGGACGAAGACTCCTGGCAGATCGCCGCTTCGGAACTGTATGACGGTCGCGGCCAGCTGTGGCGCGTAGGCGAAGCGTTCCTGTACCACCAGTTCGTGGCTCAGGCGCCGGGTTATGCCTACGAGGCGCTGTACGACATCATCGCTGGCCGTTACCTGGCCATCGGCATGATGAACGAAGAAAAACGCTCGGTTGAATATGGCATTAAAACCTCGGCCACCGACTACACCCCGGCAGCCCTGCGTAACGCCGGCGTTCGTTAAGTCTCGAAACAAATTGACGTAGGTTGCGCTTCGCTCCGCGAAGCCCAACGCGCGCCAATAACAGCGCTTGATGAACACCGCTCAGGTGTATGAATAAGGCGGCCCGCGGGTCGCCTTTTTCGTACTTACGCGCCCGTTACGAGCTAAGCGTGGTTAAGATCGGGTCTTGTTTGAGTCCGAATAAAAACAAAAAAGCAGAGGCATCGACCATGCATAACGTCCACCCGATTGGACCACGCCCCCTGCGTTTATCCGACAGTCCGCTGCCGCGTTTGCCGGCAGCCCATTTTCCCCGTCCGCGTCTGGTGCAGGCGCTGCTGGCCGGCGACAGCCGCCTGGCGCTGATCTGCGCACCCGCCGGTTTTGGCAAGAGCGTGTTGCTCAACGAGTGCGCCCGTCAGGCGCCGGTCGGCACGCAAGTGGTGTGGCTCGACCTGCTCGGTCGCGCGCTCACGCCCGTCGAACTGCTCGCCCGTCTGGCCAAGGCGCTTGGCCGCGTGGCGGAGGAGGGCGACACCTATGACGAACTGTGCAGCCTGCTCAGCCGTATCGAACAACCGTTATGGATCGTGCTGGACGACTACCCGCGCGAAGCCTGCCCCGAACTCGACGACTGCCTCGACCGTTTACTCGAGCAGGCGCCGCATACCTTGCGCTGGTGGATCGGCGGCCGCCGTCGCCCGGCCTGGAACCTGCCGCGCCTGATGCTGCAGGGCGACCTCCTGGAGCTGGACGCCTCGGCACTGGCGCTGGAAGAACCCGAGCTCGACGGCTTGCTGCAACAACATCATCTCGACCTGCCCGCCGAACTGCGCGCGCAGTTGCTGCACAACAGCGAAGGCTGGGTGGCGGGCGCTTGCCTGTTATTGATCAAGGGCACCGCGGAAAACCTGCCGGAACGCCTGGCCTCGGGCACGCCGTTGCTGCACGAATACATCGTGCGTGAAGTGCTGTCCGGTTTGTCGCCGACCTTGTTGCGCGCGCTCTCGGTAATTGCGCACATGCCGCGTTTTTCGGCGGCCTTGTGTGAGCACGTGCTGGACGAAGGCGGCGCGCAGATGTTTGAAGAACTGCACGCGCGGCAAATGTTTTTCCTCGGCATGGACAGCTGCGGCGAGTGGTTTCGCCTGTCCCGGCCGCTGGCGGCGGTGCTCAAACGCCAATGTGCGGCGCCGGCACCCACCCAGGCCCACGTACGCGCCTGCCAATGGTTTGCCAGCCACGGCGATGTACGCGCCGCGGTCGAGCACGCGCTGTTCGCCAACCAGCCCGATGTGGCTGCCAATTACCTGCAACGTTTTGGTCAGGAGCAATTGCTGGTCGGCCAAAGCGTTGCGCAATTCCTGCAATGGCGCCATGAATTGCCGGCCAGCTTGTATTCAAGCACGCCGCGCCTGATCACCCTGCAAGCCTGGGCGCTGCTGATTTGCGCGCGCCTGGACGAAGTGGACGACTGTCTCAAAGACCTGGGCCGGTTCTTCCCGCAGCCCAGCGCACGCCAACAGCAACAACTGCTGGCGCATTACCAAGCGATACAGGGCGTACTGCAACGCCAGCGCGGCCAGCGCAGCGCCCGCGAGCAGTCGTTGCAGGCGCTGGACGTATTGGCAGACGAAGCCTGGTCGCAGCGCGCGCTGTGCTATCAGGCACTCGCCCAGCAGGCGTTTGCCGAGCACCAGCTCGACGAGGCTTATGACTGCATTCAGGAAGGGCTGAAGCTGGCGCGCCTGAACGGCAGCGTGTTGTTCGAAGCGCTGCTGAGCGTCGACCGCGTACACCAGTTGACCATCATGGGCGACACCCAGGCCGCACTGGAGCTGGCCGACCTGTGCCTGCAACACTTGCAGGCGGCCGGTCGCCAGGGCCCGGTGCTGGGTCGTCTGTTATTGCTGCGCGGCAGTCTGTTCGCCAGTCAGGGCCAGACCGAAGCCGCCCACGCCGCCTACAACGCCGGCTTGCAATCTGCCGAAGCCTGCGAAGACGCCTACGTTATTTTTGGCTACCAGGGACTCGCCGAACTGGCCGCGCAAGCCAGCGACTTCACCCTGGCGTTCCAACTGCTGCGCAAGGCCGAGCGGTTGATGCAGTGGCAGCACGTGCCGGAGGTGCGTTATCGCGGCGTGTTGCACCTGGCCCAGGGCTCGCTGTGGCTGCGTCAGGGCGAAGCACAACGGGCACGCACCGTGCTGCAAGCGACGCTCGATGGCTACCTCGAACGCGATTTGCTGGCGCCTTCGGGCTTCTACGACTTGCTGCCACGGCTGCGCTATTACCTGGCGCTTGCCGATCTGCAACTGGGCCATGTGAAGCCGGCACTGGACGCTCTGCAAACGCTGAGCGATGACTGCGAGCGTGGCGGTTACCTGAGTCTGCTCAACCGGTGTCGTTTCAGTCTGGTACAGGCGCTTCTGGCCAGCGGGCTGGAAAAACCGGCCGAGGCGATGTTGCGGTTGGCGTTGGAGACGGCGCAGCAGCAAGGCGTGACCCCGGATTTGCAGGCGCTGCACTCGAAGTTTGGCCCGTGGCTGGAGCAGGTGTTGCCGCAGTTGGCGGAGCCATTGGAGCTGCGTGTGTTGTTGAGCCAGGCGGGGGTAGGCGCGCAGGTGGCGCCGGAGAGTTCGCCGCTCAGTGCGCGGGAGAAGATGGTGCTGGAGCAGATTGCTCAGGGGTATTCCAATTTGCAGATTGCCGATCGGTTGCATATTTCGCTGCATACAGTGAAGACCCATGCGCGGCGGATTAATGTGAAGCTGGGGGTGGAGCGGCGTACGCAGGCGGTGGCGAGGGCGAAGGCGTTAGGGTGGTTGGTGTAGATTCGGCGCTTTCGTGCGCGGGCGACCTTCATATTCGTAGGTTGGGTTGAGCTGCAAGCGAAGCCCAACGTTACTCGGTGGTGGTGTGGTGGGTATTCATTACCGCATGTGCTGAACGTTTTGTTTCGCGCCTTACGCGCGAGCTTCTTTTGGCATTGCCCCAAAAGAAGCCAAAAGGTCTAGCCCCTACCTTGGGTCTACGCTCCGCTCCGACTTCCCTCGTTCCGTCGCCGCTCCGGGGGCCGTCACAACGGGCCATCCATGGCCCGATGTTCCTTTCGCGGCTCCCGGCCGCTCAACCCCCTACGCGTCGACTCCACTCGGCCAGCGATGAATGGGGCGGGTAGGTCAAAAGCCACATCAAAGACCAGATCAAAAGCCTTTTCATGGGACCGGGGCTGAGCCTGCCATATCCAACGTCTCTGCCATACGTCACCCCTCGCCCGCGGGCGGGAGAGGGGCTGGGGGAGAGGGGCGGTTGCTTGCAGCTCTTCTGCCTTGGCAAACCCCCGTCGTCCTCGCGAACGCGGGGACCCAAGCTCTTTCAGGCGACGCCTGTAACAATCCCAACATATTTTTCACACCGCCTCCCGTACCCTGCCCGGCCATACGTTCCGCTGCGCTTTTTTTGCTGGCGGATTTCCGGGTTTTTGGCGGAGCAGCGGTATATGCAGGTTCGAAGCGGTGAGGGGTGGGGTGTCGACTGGGCCGGGATTGGCTGGTTGTTTTTGTTTTTCTGGTATTTCTCCTGCGTTCCGCAGTTGCTTATTCAAATTACCGGCACGTCCGGGTTCACGGGGTTCCGCCAGGCGTTTTTGATGAGTGCGCTGTGGTTGGTGCCGGTGTTGCTGTTTCCGGCTAAAACGCGCGCCATCGCCGGGGTGATCGGGCTGGTGCTGTGGGCCGGGTCGCTGGCCAGCCTGGGGTACTTTTTTATCTATGGGCAGGAGTTTTCGCAGAGCGTGATTTTCATCATGTTCGAGTCGAATCTGGCCGAGAGCAGTGAGTACCTGACCCAGTATTTCGCCTGGTGGATGCTGCCGGCGTTCGCGTTGCATTCGCTGGTGGGGTATCTGTTGTGGCGGCGGGTGCGGCCGATTGAGATGACCGGGCAGCCGGCCTTCGCTGCGGCGGCGTTCATGTTGCTGTGTTCGCTCGGTTATCCGCTGATCAGCCAGACCCTGAAGGAGAAAACCCTCGGCGATGCGCTGCTCAAAGTGGAAGCCAAGCTGGAGCCGGCGGTGCCGTGGCAGTTGGTGTTGGGCTATCGGCAGTACCGCGAGCAACTGGCGAACATGCAGGGCATGCTCACCGACGTGGCGAAAATTCCGCCGCTGAAAAACCTGAAAAGCAGCCTGGGCGACGAGCCGACCACGCTGGTGCTGGTGCTTGGTGAATCGACTAACCGCCAGCGCATGAGCCTGTATGGCTACCCGCGCAACACCACGCCCAATCTGGATAAATTGCGCAAAGACATGCTGGTGTTCGAAGACGTCGTCACCCCGCGTCCTTACACCATCGAAGCCCTGCAACAGGTGCTGACGTTTGCCGATGAAGAGAATCCGGATCTGTACCTGAAAACGCCGTCGATTGTCAGCGTGATGAAGCAGGCCGGCTTCAAGACGTACTGGATCACTAACCAGCAGACCATGACCAAGCGCAACACCATGCTCACCACGTTTTCCGAGCAGGCCGACGAGCAGGTGTACCTGAACAACAACCGCAACCAGAACGCCCGCCAGTACGACGGCGACGTGTTGGCGCCCTTTGCCAAGGTGTTGCAGGAAGACGCACCGAAGAAATTTATCGTGGTGCACTTGTTGGGCACGCACATGAGTTACCAGTACCGCTATCCGCCGGAGTTCGAGAAGTTCACCGATCGCTCTGGCGCGCCGGCCAGTCTGCGCGATGACCAATTGCCCACTTACAACAGCTACGACAACGCCGTGCTGTACAACGATTTCGTGGTCTCCAGCCTGATTGGCGAATACGCGAAGAAGAATGACAACGGCTTTTTGATGTACCTCTCCGACCATGGTGAAGACGTGTTCGATTCGCCCAGCGGCAATGTGCTGGGACGCAACGAGGCGAAACCCACGGCGCCGATGTACACCATTCCGTTTATGGTCTGGGCCTCGCCGAAATGGCGTGAAGGGCATGAGTGGAGTTTTCTCGCCGACCTCAACCGGCCGTACAGCAGCTCCCAGCTGATTCACACCTGGGCGGATCTGGCGGGCCTCAGTTTTGATGAGTACGACGCCAGCAAGAGCCTGGTCAGCGCTCAGTTCAAAGAGCGGCCACGCCTGATTGGCGATCCGTATGGCAGCAAGAAAGCCTTGATCGATTTCAGCCTGATCAAGCCAAAGCCGCCCAAGCAGGACTTCGAGACCGCGCTGAAGTAACTGCGGTCTGCGATAGAAAAACGCCCCGAATTCGGGGCGTTTTCGTGTCTGTTTGCGACCTTTGGTGCAGGCCGCAGCCCGCACGAAGTGCAACTTGCCGCGGGTAGCCTAGTCTTTTGTCTGGGCAGGCGTATAAGTAGGAAATCTCTTACGCGTGGTGTCGTCTGTTTTATTTGGGTAATGGGTGTAATGCGGCCGTTTCTAGTCAGTGTGCTGAGTGCACTCATTTTCGGGGCTTCTCCACTGGTGCAGGCTGCGCCAGGGATTGCCTGTACCCGCACCATGACCCTGGCGCTGCATGACCACGGGCTGCTCTATTCGGCGGACACCGATGCCGGTATCGACAAAGACTTCGCCGATGAACTGATCAAGCGCAGTGGCTGCACCGTCGCCGTGTCGCTGCTGCCGCGCGCGCGGATCTGGCAATTGATCGAGCAGGGCGCTCTGGATTTCAGCCTGTCGGGCATCGCCAACGAGGATCGAAACCGCTTTGCCGGTTTCGCCTGGTATTTTTCCGACCAGTTCTACTTGCTGGTTCGCCAGGATTCCGGAGTGAAAAGCCTCGCCGATTTCGCTGCCAACCCGGCGTTGCAACTGGGCATCATCCGAAGTTTCCGATACAGCCCCAACGCCAACAAATTGGTCGACCAGCTCACGGCGCAACGACGCGTGCGGCATGCCAGCCGCCTGGAACCGCTGTACGAAGTGCTGATGGCCAACCAGATTCAAGGAATGATCATTGAGCCGTTCGATTACCCGCAGGTGCAAAGCGACGACATTCGCGAGCACACCCGCGTGGTCGAAACCGGCGATGCGCCCACGCCCCATGGCCTGATCATGTCCAACAAAGCCTTGTCGCCGGAGGAACAGGCACAGTGGCGTGCGCTGGTCGATGGCATGCGCGCCGATGGCACGGTGGAGCGCATTTTCGCCAAGTATCTGCCGGCCGAACTGGCCCATACACTGGTTAATTTCTGACCATGTCGCGCTTGGGCCTGCGTTATAAGCTGCTCGCGCCGCTGATTCTGGCAGTGTCGCTGGGCGTCACCTACTGGCTGTGGCATCACGAACAGCGCAATGCCCAGCTTGATCGCCTGGAAACGGCTGACTACAACCTGCGCGAAGCCACCAGCAATATCGACCAGCGTATTGCCGCTTACGAGCAGGTGCTGCGTGGGGTGCAGGGTCTGTTTGCCGCCTCGGACCTGGTGCGCCGCGAAGAATTCAAAACCTATCTGGACTCGCTGCAACTGGGCGCCGATTTCGCAGGCCTTGAAGGCATTGGCTTCGTGCAATGGACGTCGCGCGAAGACTTGCCCGCGCTGACCGCTGAACAACGGAGCAGCGGCGTACCGGACTTCCAGGTGCGCCCCGAGGGCGAGCGGGCGTTCTATGCGCCCGTGGTGCAAATGGCGCTTTTATCGGGTAACAGCCATCTGGTGCTGGGTATCGACCCGTTTGCCGATGCCGGCCGTCGCAGCACCATGGAGCGGGCGCGTGATTCGGGCGACGCGAAAATAACCGGCAAGGTAGAGCTGCTGATTCCCGACGAGAGCGACACGCAAAGCAGAGCTGGCTTTCTGATGTTTCTGCCGGTTTACGACAAGCGCAAACCCCACGCGAATCAGGCGCAGCGCCGTGAAGCATTGATCGGCTGGGTGGTGGCACCGCTGCGCATCAACAAGCTGATGGCGAGCCTGTACGGCCCTCAGTCCGGCTCGGTTCCGATCAAGATTTATGAAGGCGTAAAGCGCGAGCAGGCGGCGTTGCTCTTCGACTCCAGCGAGGGCGGCAGCCGCAACGCGGGTAACGTCAGCGATGCCGTGGAATACCTGGAAGTGGCGGGGCGCACCTGGACCCTGGAAATGCTCAGCGAACAACAGCGCGACCGGCCCATCAGCAAAGACAACTCCGGGCTGATTGCCGGCGCAGGGCTGGCGTTGAGCCTGCTGCTGGCGGTGCTGACCTGGGTGCTGACCACCGGCCACACCCGGGCACAGGCGCTGGCTCGCGAGATGACCCGCGAACTGCGTGCCAGCGAAACCCGGCTACGGCACCTGGCCGAGCACGATGCCCTGACCGGCCTGCCCAACCGCGCGCTGTTCAGCGATCACCTCACTCACGCGCTGGCCCAGGCCCGGCGCAACCGTACGCGGCTGGCGTTGATGTTTATCGACCTGGACCGCTTCAAGCCAATCAACGACACCCTGGGCCATCACGTGGGCGATGCGCTGCTGCAAGTGGTGGCGCAGCGGCTGCAACAGTGCGTGCGCGAGTCGGACATTGTCGGGCGCCTGGGCGGCGATGAGTTTGTGGTGTTGCTGCCGGTGATCGACACCGATGACGATGCACTGACCGTCGCCGAGAAAATTCGCGAGGCGTTGAATGAGCCGTTCGAACTTGGCTGCGAGCAGCCGTTGAGCTTGTCGTCGAGCACCGGCATCGCGCTGTTCCCCGAGCACGGCGCGGATGAAGTGCAGCTCACCAAAAACGCCGACGCCGCGATGTACCGCGCCAAAGACAGCGGCCGCAATCAGGTGCAGCTGTACAAAGCCGTCGCCAACCCGGTCGCCCCGTAGCGTGGCATCTTAGGTTGATGTCGTAGGTTGGGTTGAGCGCAGCGAAGCCCAACAGAGCGGTCCCCCAAACTCACAACCTACCCGCCAACCCAAACTTGCGCTTCAGCACCCACTCCAAAAGCCCCTGCGGCAGCAGCAGGGCCAACAACGGCAGCGCCCGACTGCCATTGCCCAGGCGCAACAAGCGTGGAGGTTCGGCGCGCTGCACGGCGCTCAACACATCGCGGGCGAAATCACCGGCAGGCGTGGGGTTGTCTTGCGAAGCCCGGGCGCGGGCACGAATACCTTCGCGAATCGGCCACCACGGTGAGCCTTCGGCAATCAGCTGTTCCGCCTCGCGACTGGCGTTGGCGCCAAAGCTCGAGGCGATGGCCCCTGGCTGCACTTCCAGTACGCGCACACCGAAGGGTGCCAATTCCATGCGCAAGCCATTGCTCAACGCATGCACCGCCGCCTTCGACGCGCAGTAGGCCGCCGCGAAGGGCGTGACCAGTACACCGGAGACGCTGCCGATATTGACCACCACACCGCTGTTGCGGCGCAGCAACGGGAACATCGCACGGGTGACGTCGATCAGGGCGAACACATTGGTATCGAACTGGCGCTGCAGGGCATCGCGCCCGCCATCCAGCAGCGGCCCCATGGCGCCATAACCGGCGTTATTGATCAGCACATCCAGCCCGCCGATTTCATCGTTCAGCCGCGCCGCCAATTGCGCGACGGCGCCGCTGTCGTTGACGTCCAATTCCACCGCAGCGAAGCCGGCCGCGTTCAGCGCCGCCAGATCGCTGGCCTTTCGCGCCGTGGCCCACACGCGAAAGCCGGCGGCCTTGAAGGCATCCGCCAGGGCGCGGCCAATGCCGCTGGAGCAGCCGGTGATCAAAACGGTCTTGGACATGGGGGCTTCCTTTGTTGTTCTTGGTCTGTAGGAGCGAGCTTGCTCGCGAAGGCGATAGTGGCCCAACCGCAGAACGCAGGGAAGATCGCCGTGTGTGCAGCAGGAAACACGGCCGAAAAAAAGCCCCGCGGGTGCGGGGCTTCAGAGGTTATGAAACCACCGGATGAGTGGGCCCCCTGTCTTCGATTTCTACCGGTGCGGCATCCGGCTTGGCCAGCAAGCTGTACACGCACGGCAGCACGAACAGGGTAAACAGCGTGCCCACCGACATACCGGTGGCGATCACCAAGCCGATGTCGAAGCGGCTGACGGCGCCGGCGCCGGTGGCGAAAATCAGCGGCACCATGCCAAACACCATCGCCGCCGTGGTCATCAGTACGGGACGCAGACGAATCGCCGCCGCTTCCTCAATGGCCGCGCGCCGGGACAGGCCCTTTTCGCGGCGCAACTGGTTGGCGAATTCGACGATCAGAATGCCGTGTTTGGTGATCAGGCCAATCAACGTTACCAGGCCCACCTGGGTGTAGATGTTCATGCTCGAGTAGCCGAGGAACAGCGGAATCAACGCGCCGCAGATCGACAACGGCACCGTGACCATGATCACCAGCGGGTCGCGGAAGCTCTCGAACTGCGCCGCCAGCACCAGAAAGATCAGCGCCAGTGCGAGGGCAAAGGTCACGTACAACGCGCTGCCTTCCTGCACGTATTGACGCGAGGCGCCGGCGAAGTCGAAGGCAAACCCGCGTGGCGCTTCCTCTTGGGCAATCTGGCGCACGGTGTCGATGGCTTCGCCCATGCTCACGATCGGGAAGCCCTGAATGATCGCCGAGTTCAACTGCTGGAACTGGTTGAGCTGGGTAGGGCGGGCGCGGTCGTGAACGGTGATCAGGGTAGCCAGCGGCACCATCTGCCCGGCGCTGTTCTTCACGTAGTAGTTGTTGAGCCAGCCCGGATTGTCGCGGTAGGCGCGTTCCACCTGGGCGATCACCTTGTAGCTGCGACCGTCGATGGTGAAGCGGTTGATTTCGCCTTCGCCGAGCAACGTAGACAACGTGCCGCCCAGGTCTTCCATGTCGACGCCCATCAGGGCGGCCTTGGCGCGGTCGATATCCACCACGATTTCAGGCTTGTCGAAGGCCAGGTCAACGTCGAGGAAGGCGAACTTGCCGGACTTCTGCACGCGTTCTTTGATTTTCTCGGTCACCTGCAATAACGACTCGTAGTCGTTCGGCGTGTTCACCACAAACTGGAACGGCAAGCCTTCACCGGTGCCCGGCAACGAGGGCAGGTTGAAGCCGAAAATCTGCAGCCCCGGAATTTCCCCCAGCTTGCCTTGCACGTCTTGCAGCAGTTCCATTTGCGTGCGCGAGCGCTCACTCCAAGGCTTGAGCAGGAAGCCGCCGATGCCGCTTTGCGGGCCGTTGATTCCGTTGATCTGGAACGAGGAGTAGTACTCGGGGAACTCCTTGAAGATTTTCGGGAACTGCTGGGTGTAGGCGTTGAGGTAATTGAGGTTGGTCGGCTGCGGCGCGGTGGCCATCATGAACACGATGCCCTGGTCTTCGTCCGGTGCCAGTTCGCTCTTGATCATTTTCAGCATGATCGGAATCAGGCACAGCACCACGATGGCGACAAAGATCACCACCGGCCGGGTGTTCAAGGTGCCGTGCAACAGGCGCTGATAGCGCACTTTCAAGCCGTCGAAAATGCTGTCGAGCTTGTGCGCCAGACCGCTTGGGTTTTCTT
Organism: Pseudomonas viridiflava; assembly: GCF_900573885.1. Classification (GTDB taxonomy): domain Bacteria; phylum Pseudomonadota; class Gammaproteobacteria; order Pseudomonadales; family Pseudomonadaceae; genus Aquipseudomonas. The sequence continues at coordinate 436,095 of NZ_UPSE01000453.1, read as the reverse complement.
CGTGGCGCAGCAGCCGGGAGCACATCATCGGCGACAGGGTCAGGGCCACGACGCCGGAGATGATCACTGCACCGGCCAGGGTCAGCGCGAACTCTTTGAACAGCGCACCGGTAAGCCCGTCGAGGAAACCGATGGGCGCGTAAACGGCCGCCAGGGTGATGGTCATGGAAATCACCGGCACGGCAATTTCACGGGCGCCGTCGATGGCCGCGTTGAACGGTGTTTTACCTTCTTCAATGTGCCGGTGAATGTTTTCCACCACCACAATGGCGTCGTCCACCACCAGGCCGATGGCAAGCACCATCGCCAGCAGGGTCAGCAGGTTGATGGAGTAGCCCATCAGCTGCATGAAGAACATCACGCCGATCATCGACAACGGAATGGTGATCACCGGGATCAGCACCGAGCGGAACGCGCCGAGGAACAGGAACACCACCACGATCACGATCAGCACGGCTTCGAACAGGGTTTTCACCACTTCATCGATGGAAGCCTGAATAAACAGCGTGGCGTCGTAGGCGATGGACACTTTCAGGTTTGGCGGCAGTTGCGCTTCCAGCTCCGGCATGGCGGCGCGCACGTGCTTGATCACCTCCAGCGGGTTGGCGCTGGGCGTGGCCTTGATGCCGATATACACCGACGGCGTGCCATCGAAGGAGCTGATGGAGTCGTAGTTTTCCGCGCCCATTTCCACGCGGGCGATGTCTTTCAACAGCACGCGGCTGTCGCCCACGGTTTTCACCGGAATAGCGGCAAAGGCCTCGGTGGATTTCAGGTCGGTGGTGGCGTTGACGCTGGTGACCACGTACTCGCCTTTGGTTTCACCGGCGGCCGAAAGGAAGTTGTTTTTGCGGACCGCATCGTTCACTTCCTGGGTGGTAATCCCGTAAGCCGCGAGCCGGACGGGGTCCAGCCAGATGCGCATGGCAAACACCTGGTTGCCGAGAATTTCCGCTTCGGCCATGCCGGGCAAGGTGGCGAGCTTGGGCTGAATAACGCGCGACAGGTAGTCGGTGATCTGCGGGTTGCTCAGCTCATCGCTGTAGAAACTCACGTACATCAGCGCCGAGGCGTCGGCCGCTTCCTTGCTCAATACCGGGTCTTCGGCATTTTGCGGCAGCTGGTTTTTCACCTCGTTGGCTTTGGCCAGCAGCTCGGTAAACAGGCGGTCGCTGTCGGAGCCGATGCGCGCGTAAATCGAGATCACCGAATAGTTCTGGCGGCTCACCGAGGTCATGTAATCGATGCCTTCGGCGCTGGCCAAGGCTTGCTGCAACGGCTGGGTGATATAGCCCTGGATCGTCTCGGCATTGGCACCGGGATAGGCGGTAGTCACCTGGATCAGGGCGTTTTCCATCTTCGGGTACTGGCGGATGGTCAGTTTGCTGAATGCCTGAAAGCCAAGCAGGATGATCAGCAGACTCACCACGGTGGCCAGCACCGGGCGACGGATAAAGGGATCGGTAAAAGCCATGAAGTGCTTCCTTTAACCAGCGGCGAATTAGCGGCTGGCTGAGCTGTTCAGGAGTGCCTTGTCGTCGACGATGGTCACGTGGGCGCCGTTATCCAGCTTGAGCTGGCCGGCGGTTACCACTTGCTCGTCCTTTTGCAGGCCCTTGAGAATCACCACCTGGCCATCGCGGCGCTCGCCGGTTTCCACAAAGCGGCGCTCCACTTGCAGGAACGGCTGGCCCTTGTCGTCTTTCACGTCCTGGCCTTGCTCATCCTTCTTCACATTCACCACGTACACCGAGTTGCCATACAACGTGTAGGTGATGGCCGTTTCCGGCACCACCACGCGCAGGGTCTGGTCGGGCAGCAGCACTTCCAGATTGGCGAACATGCCGGGCAGCAGCTTGCTGTCGGGGTTGCTCAGTACGGCGCGGATCTGCACGTTACGGGTGCTGTTATCCACTTTGGGGTTGATGGCGTTGATCTCGCCTTCAAAACTTTCCTTCGGATAAGCCGCCACCACGAACCGCACGCGCTGGCCGAGCTTGAGCAGGGGCACCGACTGTTCCGGCAGGAAGAAGTCGACGTACAGGCTGCTGACATCTTGCAGGGTGGCGATGATGGTGCCGCTGGAAACGAAATCGCCGACGTCTACCTGACGAATACCGATGGTGCCGGCGAACGGCGCGATGATGCGCTTCTTGGCCAGAATGGCCTTGAGCTGGGCGACGCGGGTATTGGACTTTTGCAGTTCAGCTGCCAGGCGGTCGTACTCGCTCTTGGAGAGCGCCTGCCGGCTGACGAGGCTGCGGGCCCGTTCGAATTCAACCTGAGCCAGACCGCGCTCGGCTTCGGACGTGGCCAGGGTGGCGGTTTCCACTTCGCTGTCGAGTTGCACGATGGGCTGGTGCAGCTCCACTTTCTGCCCGGAGCGGAACAGCACGTCGCGCACGGTGCCGCTGGACTCAACCGTCAGGTCAACGCCTTGCAACGCCGTGAGGGTGCCGATGGCCGGCAGACGGCTTTGCCATTGCAGCTCGCCACTGCGGGCGGCAGAGACGCTGATGGCGGGTTTGGGGGCAGTGAATTGAGCGATCTGGGTTTGCAGATTGGTCCACCAGCCATAGCCGAGCGCGGCAATAACCAGTGCCATCACCACGAGAGTGATGAGAAAGCGGCGAAGCAACATATTCCGGTTCCTTGGCAGGGAAAATGGGCCTGTGGAATAGGCAAGGCGCGTACCTTAGACCCACTGCTGCTGGCAAGTCAAAACCCGGCATTTGCAAATGATTGCGGTGGAAAAATGTGTTGGGCCGACCCTCTCCCCCGGCCCCTCTCCCGCGCGCGGGAGAGGGGTGACGTATGGGCTTGAACCCGGTGCGGTCTGCCCCCTCGCCCGCTTGCGGGAGAGGGTTGGGGAGAGGGGCCATTGCCTTTGAGCTGTCAGGCACTCAACCGCTGCGTCACATCACTCAACTGCCCGGACAACCCCTTGAGGTTCACGCTCGCCGTCTCGGTACGCACCACGTTTTCCTGATTGGTGGTTGCAATGGCGGTAATTTCCGTGAGGTTGCGCGAGATATCTTCGGCCACCGACGTCTGTTCTTCCGCCGCTGTGGCGATCTGGCGGTTCATGTCGCGGATGGCTTCTACGGCGTGGGTAATGCGTTCGAGCATCTGGCCGGCTTCGGTCACTTGCTGCACGCCGGCTTCGCTGCGGTTCTGGCCGTTTTCGATGGCTTTCACCGCATTCAGGGCGCCGGTTTGCACGGTGTCGATGATCTGGTGAATCTCGGCAGTGGACTGCGCCGTGCGCTGCGCCAGGGTGCGCACTTCGTCTGCTACCACGGCGAATCCGCGACCCGCTTCACCGGCACGCGCGGCTTCGATGGCAGCGTTCAACGCCAGCAGGTTGGTTTGATCAGCGATGCCGCGAATCACTTCCAGCACTTTGCCGATGCGGCCACTGTCGGTTTCCAGCCGGCGAATGACCTCGGCGGTGTTGGCGATTTCACCGCTCATGGCAGTAATGGTCTGAATGGTCGATTGCATCACCGTGCTGCCTTGCTGCGCCGAGTGATCGGCATCGTCGGCCGCGCCAGCGGCTTCGGCGGCGTGACGCGCCACTTCCTGCGCGGTGGCAGACATCTCGTGCATGGCGGTGGCGACTTGGTCGGTACGCGAGAATTGTTCGGCGGTACCTTGGGCCATCAGCGTGGCGATGGCGTTCAACTCGCCGCTGGCGCTGTCCAGTTCGCTGGTGCTGCGTTGCAGGCGGGTGAAGGTGTCGGCGAGAAAGTCCCGCAGGGTGTTGGCGGCCACGGCCAGATTGCCCAGCTCGTCGCGGCGGCTGGTGTCTACGCGTTGGCCGAAATTACCCTGGCTGAGGCGGCCGATGTGTTCGATCAGGCTTTTGATCGGCGTGATCAGGTTGCGGTTGATCAGCCACAGGCTGAGCAGGGCGATCAGCACGCTGGCGCCCAGCAATACGGCGGTACCGAGCCACACGGTGCGTTCGGCGCTGGCGCTGATGGCGGCGGCCTGTTCTTCGCTGCGCTGGTGCAGTTGGGTAACCAGCGCGCCCATTTGATCGCTGGTGGCGCGGTCGATGCCTTGCACGGCTTTGTCGCCTGCGGTGGGCTCGGCGTCAGCGGCAAGGAACGCGGCTTTGCCTTTGCGGTACGAGGCGCCGAGCGCCTGATGCTCACTGCGCAGTTTTTCAACCTGGGTTTTGAGCCCGACGTCATCGCCGGTTTCAGCAATCAGGTCGCCGAGAATCTTTTGAACCTTGCGTTCCTGCTCCTCGAACTGGCCCCAGTATTTGTCTTGAGCGGCTGGATCTTTGCCGCGCAGCAGCACGTTCTTCCACTCTTGAACCTGGGATTTGAATTCGAGGTTCGCCTGATCGACCAGTTGCGATTCCTGCAGCGGACCATCGAGCAGGCCGCGATAGTTCTGAATGCCGCCGGACAGAAAGCTGAAGCAGGCCAGGGCAATGATCACGGTCAGCAGCAGGCTGCCGCCCAACAGGGCAAGAATCTGCGCACGCAGGGATTGTTGTAGAAACATGGGTAACGCCTCTCGGGGACGGTAGTGACTAAACACCCATTCGCTCAGGGTGCGAGGCGTCTTACTTCCATGTAGCTCACGACGACAGACACGCCAAAACTGTCCGCCGAGCTAATTGGCCCGGAGCGCACAGGTGTTGTTTGAATATAGTCGGCCGTAGGGGATTGGACTTAAGGCTGTAAGCAAATTCTGGCAGATGGCCATGACGAGCGGTCGTGGCCATCGCGTTGGACGTAGATTGGGTCGGTCTGCGGGCGGTGAGCGAAAGCGAAGCCCAACCTACGCGAGCTGTAAATGCAGATGGTTATCCCAAAGCCCCGCCGGCAGCTCCAGCGCCTGCGGGCTGATGCTGGCGCTGCGGCAGTCGTAGTAGCGGCAGCGGCCCTGGCCGGAGGTCACGACGAAGCCGTCTTTCACCGCGCCCACGCCGGCGCAGTCGGGCAGTGGCGCATCCAGGCGCACGGCGCCGCTGTCCAGGTCCCATATAAAGAAGCGATTGCCGCGCGGGGCGGTGAGCGCGACCAGGCGCAGGTCGCTGTGCACGGCCACGCTGGCGGTGTACTGGGCCATGGCGTCGCGTTGCTCGGCTTCGATGGGAAACGCCTGAAACGGCTGCCCCGGACGCTTGATGGCCAGCAGTTCAGCCGGCTCGTGAGCGTCGCCCATAAATTGCTGGCCGGCGAGGATGGTGCCGTCGCTGGCAATGGCCAGGTGACGCACGCTGTTCATCTGCTGGTTCAGGGTTTCCTTGGAAATCAGCGTGCCGTCGCGCTTGAGCAGCACCAGGCTCGGCTCCATGGCGTGCAGATTCATTTCCTTGCGGCTTTCGGCTTCGGTGCGGATGCCGCCGTTGGCGACCACGAAGGTTTCGCCGTCGGGCATCCAGGACACCTGATGCGGACCCAGACCGTGGGTGCTCAGCTCGCCGCTGTGGTGCAACTGACCGTTGTCGTAGCGGTACACCGTGAGCAGGCCGCGCCCCGGGTCAGTGGTGTCGTTGTCGGTGGTGTACAGCCACTCGCCGCTTTTGTGAAACACACCGTGCCCGTAGAAGTGACGGTTGGGCTGGGAGCGTACGGTTTGCAGCAGGCGGCCGTCGCGCAGGTCGATCAGGTAGCTTTCGGTGCCTGGCCGACGGGCCACGAACAGCGCCACCGGCTGGCTCGGGTGCTCGACCACGTCGTGGCAGCGCTGCGCCACTTCGGTGGCAAACACCTGGGTGCCATCCAGGCGATAGCCGACGGCATAGTGTTTGCCCTGGCTGTCGTCACGGGCCGACAGCACCAGCGGGTTCTGGCCTTTGCGGCTGACGGTCCAGCCGCCCAGTGTCAGTGCACCGAGCAGCAGGCTGCCAAGGCCCAGGACATGACGGCGGAGCATGTTAGTCACCATCGTTGGCGTTGAAGCCAAGCTGAACATTGAGGGCTTTCGCCAGCTCGCTTTCGTGCAGGCGATGAACCACGTTGAGGCTGTCGTAGAAGTCGTTCAGGGCTTTACGCCCGGCTTCGTCGGCCAGCAGTTCGGTCAGCGGGCGGTCAAGGGCGTCGAGCTGGCGGCGCGATTCCACATACGCGGCGTCGATTTTTTCCGCCAAGGCTTTTTGCTCGTCGGGCAGCAGGCCACGGATGCCGTGGTTGTCGACGCCTTTCCAGAGGGTTTCGGCGCTAGCGAGGCTGGCGGCGATGCTCTTCAGCGAGGTGTTGCTGCGCCAGCCTTCAGCCTGGAACGGCTGCGGCAGGTTTTTGGTTTGCCGACCCAGCGGCGCGCCAAGTTTTTTCTTCAGCATGTCGAGGCCGGTGACCTGCACGCGCAGCAGCTCGGCGATGGCTTCGTGGGAGTCGGCATAGCGCTGGTTGGGAAATTTGCTCAGCTGGTCGACCATGCCGTCCTTGCTGTCCCAGCGGCCGAGAATTTCTTCGGCGAGGCTTTGCTGACGCTGGCCGATGGCTTCCAGCAGCGGGCAGTAGCGGGCCTTGGTTTCGGCATCGGCGAGGTCGAGCTTGCTGTCGTAAAGAATGTATTCATACGCCGACAGGCCCTGCACCACCACGCTGGACTTGGCCAGGGCTGCGGCGTCGATGTTTGGCGTGGCTTTGACCAACTGCTCGACCTGACGGCCGACCAGATCCTTTTTATCCGGCCAGAACTGCACCTGCCAGGCGCGGTTGCCTTCGGCCAGCGGGCCGATCATCAGCGGCTGCAATTCGGCCCAGGCTTTTTGCGCGGCAAGGAAGTCGGTGCGGGCTTTTTCCACATCGGCTTTACCGGAGCAGAACGCCAGGGCACTGGCGGCCAGCGCGCGGTCGGCTTCAACCCAGCGGCTGTAGGTCGGCAGAATGACTTGCTTGGCCAGCGCGGTTGAGATTTGCGCCTGCTGATCGGCCGGCGAGCAGGCACCCAGGGCGAGGGCGGCGATGCTGCTGAAGAGCAACTTGGTGCGGAACGTCTTCTTCCCAAACATGAGGCTAAAAGCTCCTTACAGAGAATTCAGGAACGCCAGCAGCGCAGCGCGCTGCTCGGCATCGTAAGCGAGAACTTGCTGCTGCGCGGCCTGCGCTTCGCCGCCGTGCCAGACAATGGCCTCCAGCAGATTGCGGGCGCGACCGTCGTGCAGAAACTGGGTGTGGCCGTTGACCGTTTGCGTGAGGCCGATGCCCCACAGCGGCGGCGTGCGCCATTGGCTGCCGCCGGCTTTGAATTCCGGGCGATTGTCGGCGAGCCCGGCGCCCATGTCATGCAGTAACAGGTCGGTATAGGGGCGAATCACCTGATTGGCCAGCTCCGGTTCGGCCGCGTCGCTGCGCGTGGTGAACTGGGGCGTATGACACTGCTGGCAGCCGGCTTGGTGGAACAGGCCTTTGCCGGCCAGTACTTGCGGGTCGCTGACCTGCCGCCGCGCCGGCACGCCGAGGTTGCGCGTGTAGAACAGCACCTGGCTGAGCAGGTGGTCGCTGACTTCCGGCATGCCGCCGTCCGGGGCTTTCTTACAGGCTGTTTGTGCCGGCGTGCATTCATCGAACGGGCGCAGCGTGGTGGTCAGGCCCATGTCGGCGGAGAACGCATGCACGTTCTGCTGGTTGAGCGTGGGCTGGCCGGCTTTCCAGCCAAAGCGACCGAGCACGGTTTTCTGCTGCACGTCGTCCCACACCTGGTTGGGCATGCCGGCGATGCCGTTGTTCGCGGCTTTTTGCGCGGCGGCGCCGGCGAGAATGGCGTCTTCGGGAATCGCTTCAAGCAAGCCCAGGCCAATCATCGGCGGGGCGATACGGGCGGAAAACTGGGCGTTCGGGCTGACCGGTCCGTAGCCCCAGTTGCTGATTTTCAGCAGCGGTTTGCGCAGTTCGACCTGGGTACCGTCTTTGAACGCGACCTGGCTGGTCTGGTAATCCACACGAATGCGCGCTTCCGGCTCCACGCCGGGAATGGACATGTCTTGCAGTTGCGTGCCGTACACCGGCTCCGGCACCACGCCGACTTTTTCGATCAGCGCAGCCTGCTCGGCAGTCGCCGGCAACGACACACGCACCAGCATCGACACGGCGTTGATGTCTTCACCTACAGGCGGGTGACCGCGGCCGTCTTTGATGTGGCAGTTCTGGCAGGCATTGGTGTTCATCAACGGGCCAAGGCCGTCGCGGGCGATGGTGGTGGCTGGCGCAATAACCCACGGGTTGCGGAAAAAACTGTTGCCCACCGCGAAGTCCAAGCGCCGGGTAGGCGTGAGGTTGCCTGAAGGCTGGGAAAAGGCGTCGCGGTTGTGCGTGCCGACCGTGGCTTGCCCGCCCGACATGGCCTCGCCAGGCTCGGCCTGTGTAAAGCGCGGCGGCTTATCGCAGGCGCTCAGGCCGGCCACACAGAGGGTGACCACGCTCAGGGCAAGCAGCAGGGAAGGGCGCGCGCGAGGCATCAAAGGGTGTTCCAGACCACGAAAACAAGCGCGCAAGCTTATCAGCTAGGGCGCCTTCAAATAAGAGGGATTTGCGTTTGCCGAAGAGATTAATTGTCACAGCGTCAAAAAGATGTGAAGGGCGGGTGGTTTTGGTGCCAGGCGTTCAACCATGATTTCCCGGGGTCGGCTAAAAGCATCGCGGCTGAAGCCGCTCCTACAGGGGCAAGCGTGAGGCATAAAAAAACGGATGCGCTTTGTGGGCGCATCCGTTTGCTGTTCCGTGCCGGGTAAGTGGCGCTTAGAACTGGTGGTCAGCGGTTTCAGGCTTGAGGTCGTTGATGCCCAGTTTGGCAGCAGCTTGCTCGATGGCGCCGGTCTGTTTCACCAGGGCGGCAATGGCGTCACGCACGATCTGGTTGCCCGCCGCGTTGTCGGCAGCGATCAACTGGTCGAAGTGCACGCCTTTGTTGGCGCTGTCCACCAAGGCTTGCAGCTTGCCTTCGGTGACGGCCAGGTCGTCCTTGGCGGTGGTGTCGGTGGCGGCGTCGATTTTCGCAACCAGCGACGACAGGCTTGGGCCGGTCAGCGTGGTGCCGTCGACCTTCTTGTACTCGCCCAGGTAAACGTTGCGAATGCCTTTGCCGTTGTAGAAGTGCGAGTTGTGGGTGTTGTCGCTGAAGCAGTCGTGTTCGTCTTCGGTGGAGTTGGCTTCCAGCGCCACTTTCATACGCTCGCCGGCCAGTTCGCCAAGCGACAGGCTGCCCATGCCGAAGAGCATTTTGCGCAGGCCGTTTTCTGGCGCTTCGGCCAGCAAGGTGGCGCGGTAGTTGTCGGCAACGCCGGCTTTCCACTGCTCAACCATGCTGTCGAGGTCTTTAACCAGCAGCGCGGTAGCGGCTTTCAGGTATTCGGCGCGACGGTCGCAGTTGCCATTGGTGCAGTCTTTGCCAGTGGCATAGTCGGTAGCCGGACGCTCGCCAGCACCTGGGCCGGTGCCGTGCAGGTCTTGGCCCCACAGCAGGAATTCAATGGCGTGGTAGCCGGTGGCGACGTTGGCTTCGGAACCGCCCAGCTCGTTCAGGCTGGCCAGTTTTTCGCCGGTGATTTCGGTGACGTCGATCTTGTCGTCGCCGACCTGAATGCTCTTGTTGGCGATGATGTTGGCAGTGGCAGCCGGGTTGCCTTGTGCGGCCGGAGTGTCGGCGGCTACGTAGTCGATCAGGCCTTCGTCCAGCGGCCAGGCGTTCAGTTGACCTTCCCAGTCATCCACCACGGCGTTGCCGAAACGGAACACTTCGCTCTGCATGTACGGAACGCGAGCGGCCAGCCAGGCGTCTTGCGCGGCTTTCTGGGTTGCGGCGGACGGTGCGGCGATAAAGGCGTCTACGGCCTTCTGCAGGGCGTGGCCAGTGGTGGCAGCGTCGCTGAACACAGCGAATGCCAGGTCAGCGTAATGGGTGACGACGGCCTTGGCGGCAGCCTCATCGACTTTGCCAGTAGCGGCAGCAGCAGGAGCGGAGGCGGTGCTGGCAGCTGGAGCGGCTGCTTGAGTGGCTTGCTCTTTCTTGTCGTCGCCGCAGCCGGCGAGAGAAATAGCGATGGCCAGCAGACTGGCGGTAGCCAGAGGCATACGAATCATGGCGAGGTCCTTTGCATCGTGAGGTGGGTAACTGCGCAGCGCGTCTGGGCTGCAAAACGCACACATAATGCGAAAGATTTTCATTTTGTGCAAAGCCTGCGCGGCGATTTATTGTTTTTGCGCGTGCGCCAGTTCTGCTTTGTGGGTGGCTTCGTGGCTAGAATGCCAGCATCGTGAATGCTACCTGGATGGGAGATCCTGCTATGAGCGTGACGGCCGTTGTAATGTTGGTGGTGCTGTTTTTTATCGCGGTGTACGGGGTGTCGATTTACAACGCGCTGGTACGGGTCAAGCACGGCGTCACCAAGGCCTGGTCGAACATCGACGTGCTGCTGAAACAGCGCCACGACGAGCTGCCCAAGCTGGTGGAAACCTGCAAGCAATACATGCAGCACGAACGCACCACGCTTGAGCAGGTGATTGCCGCGCGCAACGCCGTTGGCAGCGCCCGCGAACGTGGTGACGTCAGCGCCGTGGGCCAGGCCGAAAGTGGTTTGCGCGCCGGCCTCGGCCAGTTGTTCGCCCTGGCGGAAAACTACCCGCAGCTCAAAGCCAACGAGAGCTTCCAGTTCTTGCAGCAGCGCATCAGCGGTCTGGAAAACGGTATTGCCGATCGCCGTGAGCTGTACAACGAGGCGGTGAATATCAACAACGTGCGCATCGAGCAATTCCCCGATGTGATCGTCGCCCGCGCTTTCGCCTTCAAGCCTGCCGACTTGCTGGTCTTCAGCGAGGCGGAAAAGGCCGATGTCGACGTCAAAGCGCTGTTCGGTTAAGCGCTGAACCGTGGACATCCAACAGTTCCTTTTTCTCATGTGTTTTGCCGTTGCCATGTGCGGCGGCGGTGCCTGGTGGTGCATCAACCGCTTCAGCGCCGCCCGGCACATGCTCGACACACCCACCTCGAAAATCCGTTCCGCCGCCCAGGGCTACGTCGAGTTTTACGGCGTGCTGCAGGAGGTGCCGGGCATGGCGCACACCATCGCACCGCTCAGCGGCACGCCGTGTTTGTGGTGGCGCATCAAGGTCGAAGAGTCGCGCAGCAACGGTAAAAATCGCACCTGGAGCGTGGTCGACAGCCGCACCAGCGAAGGCTGGCTGCAACTGTCCGATACAACGGGCGAATGCCTCATCGACCCGAACGGCGCGCAGGTTCGGCCGTCTACCCGCAAGATCTGGTATGGCAGCACCCGCCATCCGATGGGGCCGGCGAAGGCCGGTCTGTTTGCCTTCTTCAGCCATAACGACCAATACCGCTATACCGAAGAACGCCTGCACGCCGGCCAGCCGCTGTACGCCATCGGCGACTTCAAAACCACCGGCGGCGGACGTCAGGGTCTGGACCTTAACGCCGCGCAAGGCGAGGTGATTCGCGAGTGGAAAGGTGACTTCAACGGCTTGCTGCAACGCTTTGACAGCAACGCCGACGGCCAGCTCGATGACAAGGAATGGAACCGCGTCCGCCTGGCCGCAGAGCTGGAAGCCGAAGACCGGCACCGGCAAACCAGCTCACGCCCGGCCACCAACTTCATGGGCCAGCCCGAGACGTCGCAGCCCTTTATTCTTTCCAATGCCGGGGAAGACGAACTGGCCCGCACGTTCTATTGGCAGGCCGGGTTGGGTGCGGTGGTGTGTTTGGCGGGGGCGTTGGCGATCAACTGGTTGTTGCAGAATTACCAGGGGTAGTGCGGTGGCAATGCCTGTTGGGCTTCGCTGCGCTCACCGCACGCGGACCGACCCAACCTACGCCAGGCCAATCCCCGTCATTTCCCGTCATCCCCGCCTGCGCGGGGATGGCGGGGTAAAGACTGCGAGATTCATCCACCGATGGGCACAACAAAAAACGCCACGCATCAAAGCGTAATGCTGGCGTCGCTGATTCTGCGCGATTGCTTGAGGAACAGTGTCAGCTCACGCGCCGGCAGTGGTTTGCTGTAGAGGTAGCCCTGACCTTCGTGGCAACCCTGGGCAATGATGTACGCCTCTTGCTCCAGCGTCTCCACGCCCTCGGCGATAACCTGCATACCGAGACTTTTCCCGAGCTGAATGATGGCGCGCACGATGGTGGCGTCGTCTTCGTCGTCGAGCAGGTCTTGCACGAAGCTCTTGTCGATTTTGATTTTGTCCAGCGGCAGGCTTTTCAGGTAACTCAACGAGGAGTAACCGGTACCAAAGTCGTCGATGGCGATCAGTGCGCCGGAGCGGCGCAGGCTGAGCAGGTGCTGGGCGGCGGTGGTGATGTCTTCCATCAGGCCGGTTTCGGTCACTTCCAGTTCCAGGCTGCGCGGCGGCAAGCGGTACACCTGCATCAGGTTGTTGACCACGCGCGGCAGCTCGGCGTGGTGCAGCTGCACGGTCGACAGGTTGATGGCCATGCGCAGGTCGGTGAAGCCCTGGTCGTGCCATTCGCGCAGTTGGCGGCAGGTCTGGTCGAGAATCCATTCGCCAATGGGAATGATGCTGCCGTTCTGTTCGGCCAGCGGAATAAAGGTGTCTGGCGGTACCAGACCATGCTGCGGGTGCTGCCAGCGCAGCAGCGCTTCAACGCCGACAATGCGGTGGTCGCGATAGTCCACCTGCGGCTGGTAAACCAGGTGCAGCTGGCCTTGGGTGAGGGCTTCGCGCAGGTCTTTTTCCAGTTCGCGGCGGCGGCGCATTTCGCTGTCCACGCTGGCGATATAGAACTGGTAGCGGTTGCGCGAACGGCTCTTGGCCAGGGTCATGGTCTGTTCGGCTTTTTGCAGCAGCTTCTCGGTGCTGTCGCCGTCTTCGGGGAACAGGGTGATGCCGATGGTGGCGCGCAGCATCACTTCCTGTTGGTCGAGCAGGAACGGCGCTTCCAGGTCATCCAGCACGCTTTGCGCCAGTTCGGCGGCTTCGTAGGGTTGTTCGATGTCGGCCTGTACCAGGGCGAACTGGTCGCCACCCAGACGGGCGAGGGCGCCAAGGCGGCCGCTGTGGCTGCGCAAACGATCCGACAGCGCGAGCAGCAACTGGTCGCCGGTCTGGTAGCTGAATTGTTCGTTGATGCCTTTGAAATCATCCAGGCCCACGCACAACACCGCGACTCGACGCTGAAGGCGCCCGGCATCGCCAAGAATCTGGTCAAGCTGGGTTTGCAATTGCTGGCGGTTGGGCAGGCCGGTGAGGAAGTCGTACTGCGCCATGCGCAGCAAACTGTCTTCGGCTTCGCGGCGTAAATGGGTGTTGCGTTCAATGGAGGAGAGCAACTGATTGGCCGTGTTGATCCACAGCCCCAACTCGTTTTTCTCGTTGCCGGGCAGCATCGGCAGCTTGTGCTCACTGGGCCGGTCCGGATTGATGCTGGTGAGGTGCTCGATGATTTTCGACAGCGGCTTGGTCAGCAACCAGTGATAGACCAGATACAGCACCAGCCCCATGGCCAGCGCGCGCAGCACGCCGGAGACAAAGATGATCACCGAACTGGTGATGAAATCCTGGCCGTAGCGGGCGGTGTCGAGGGTGATGGCGAGGTCGCCGTAGTATTCGCTGTAGGGACCGCGGCCAACCAGTTGAGTGGTGAAGGTGGCTTCGTCGCCAAGAATGGGATCGGTCAGCCAGCGCGTGGCGCGAACCATGGGCTCGCGGGATTTTTCCGCCAGCATGGGTTCATTGGGATGGCCGATAGAAGCCACGCGAACCGATTCGTTCTGGAACAGGCCCTCGATGACCTGCATGCCCATCTCCCGGTCCAGGCTGTAAACGGCCTGCGTGGAGGGGTCGCGAAACATGTCGAGAATGCGGTGCGCGTCATCGGCGATGGCCTGCCGAGTCTTGTAAACGTCGAACATGATCTGCGCGCAGCTCAACAGCACACCGACCACCAGTGCTGACAACAGCACCACGCGGAGCAGTTTCAACGACAGGCTGTGTTTGAGTTCCAGCTTCAAATGACCATTCCTTGTTCGAGACCACAGGCGTCATACCGATGGAGTATTAGCAATCGTGAGGAAGCAGTCAAAGGGCCATCACAGAGAAAAAATTATCAAGAAGGAGCGCCACACGGCCAGCCGTTTTTTATACCGGCGCGAAGCTCGCTAAGGATGCGCTCGAACTGTGTCGGTCAGGGCTCTTCACAACTTTAGACCGCTGAGCATTTTTCTCGCCATCGGGGGTGCAGATTGCGATAAATGGGCCGCGTTCGTAAACCGCTACCAAAGCAGGCTGTGAAGCACCCATAAAAAAACCCGGCAATTGCCGGGTTTTTCAGAACAGGTGTTGAGCTTAGGCCGCGAAGTTTTTCGCAACGAAGTCCCAGTTCACCAGGTTCCAGAACGCTTCTACGTATTTCGGACGCAGGTTGCGGTAGTCGATGTAGTAGGCGTGTTCCCAGACATCGCAGGTCAGCAGCGGGGTGTCACCGCTGGTGATCGGGCAGCCGGCGCCGATGGTGCTGGCCAGAGCCAGGGAACCGTCAGGCTTCTTCACCAGCCAGCCCCAGCCGGAACCGAAGGTGCCGATCGAGGTTTTGCTGAATTCTTCTTTGAATTTATCGAACGAGCCGAAGGCTGCGTTGATGGCATCGGCCAGAGCGCCAGTCGGTTGGCCGCCAGCGTTAGGTGCCAGGCAGTTCCAGTAGAACGTGTGGTTCCACACTTGGGCTGCGTTGTTGAAGATGCCGCCCGACGAGGTCTTGACGATTTCTTCCAGGGTTTTGCCTTCGAACTCGGTGCCTGGCACCAGGTTGTTCAGGTTCACGACGTAGGTGTTGTGGTGTTTGTCGTGGTGGTATTCCAAGGTTTCCTTGGAGATGTGCGGCTGCAATGCGTCGTGGGCATACGGCAGCGGAGGCAATTCGAAAGCCATGGGTGATTCTCCTAATCAGGGTCAGTTGCGGTATAGGCGCAAGGCCGATCACGGGCGGCCAAACATGCGACGGGGAGTTTGTACTCTTTGCGCCGCAGGGGTCGGATCATAGCACCGGGCCTGTGGCATAACCACGCAGCAACTGTGTGGTTAAGCCCGGGCCAGAGCCGTGCTGCAGACGGCTGCGTCAGTCGCGCAAGCGGGTGTCGCTGTTGGTGGACTCACGCACCGGCTATTAGTTGCCCTGCAACGACGAACATCATCATTGCCACCAGCACATCCAGCACCCGCCAGGTTGTCGGCCGCGCCAGCCACGGTGCCAGCCACGCCGCACCCAACGCCAGGGTGAAAAACCACAGCAGCGACGCACTGGCGGCGCCCGCCGCATAGGCACCGGGCGCCGCCTGCTGGGCGCCGAGCGAGCCGATTAGCAGCACGGTGTCCAGATACACGTGCGGGTTGAGCAGCGTCACCGCCAGCGCCGTCATCAGCACCGCCTTGCGCGAACGCGGCCCGGCATTCGCCGCCTCATTCAACGCCTGGGGCTGCCAGGCGCGACGCAGCGCTTTCACGCCGTACCACAACAGAAACGCCGCACCGCCCCAGCGAGCCACAGCCAGCAGCACCGGGCTCTGCGCCAGCAGCGTCGCCAGCCCGAATACGCCAGCCACTACCAACAGGGCATCACACAACACGCACAACGCGGCTACCGGCAAATGATGCTCGCGGCGCAGGCTCTGGGCCAAAACGAAGGCGTTCTGAGCGCCGAGCGCCACGATCAAACCGGCGGCCACCAGAAGGCCGTTGAGATAGCTTTGCCACATAAAATGAAGTCCTGTTGCTGAATCGTGTGGCGAGTCTGCGGGGCGGCCATGTATAAGAGAAACGAATCCTGCTGATCGCCTATTAGGAAAATCGATATGTTCGATTACAAGCTTCTTGCCGCGCTGGCCGCCGTGGTCGAACAGGCCGGCTTTGAACGCGCCGCGCAAGTGTTGGGGCTGTCGCAGTCGGCGGTATCGCAGCGCATCAAATTGCTGGAAGCGCGGGTTGGGCAGCCGGTGCTGGTGCGCGGCACGCCGCCCGCGCCGACGGACATCGGTCGCCGTCTGCTCAATCACGTGCAGCAGGTACGTTTGCTGGAACGTGACCTCTCCAGCCAGGTGCCGGCACTGGACGAAGGCGCCGCGCCCGAGCGGCTGCGCATCGCCCTCAATGCCGACAGCCTGGCAACCTGGTGGGCGCAGGCCGTTAGCGCGTTTTGTGCTCAGCATCGGGTGCTGCTGGAGCTGGTGGTGGAAGACCAGGAAGTCGGCCTTAAACGCATGCGTGCCGGTGACGTGGCCGCCTGCGTGTGCGCCACTGACCGACCTGTAGCCGGTGCCCGCAGTCTGGCCCTTGGCGCCATGCGCTACCGGGCGCTGGCCAGCCCGGCGTTTGTCGCCCGGCATTTCAGCTCAGGCATTACTGCGCAAGGTCTGGCGAAAGCACCGGCCATTGTCTTCGGCCCGGACGACTTCCTTCAGCACCGCTACCTCACCAGCCAGGGCGTGGAGGGCGCATTTGCCTATCACCTGTGCCCGTCTTCCGAAGGCTTTATCCGCATGGCCGAAGCGGGGCTGGGCTGGGGGCTGGTGCCCGAACTGCAAGTGACCGAACTGCTGGCGCGCGGCGCGTTGCAGGTGCTGCAACCGGATCGCCTGATTGATGTGCCGCTGTATTGGCACCATTGGCGCAATGGAGGGGAGCTGTTAGGGGAGTTGACCCGGCATTTGCAGAAGGCCACCTCCCGCATACTGGTCCAAATTTAGGGCGCGCCGTGCGTACGCGCAATTGTGCGACGTACGTAGCGGCGCGCCCATTTCCGCTTAAAAGGCGTGCTTGGCGATGGTTCTGATCAGCGACCGGAAACTACGTCAATCTTTTTGGCGTACGCGATGTCGGCGTCCGTCATCACGTGTTGGTCGTCACTAGGGTTGATCCAGGTGGTGTTGAAGCCCGGTTCTGGTTCCTGCACATATCCATAGTTGTCCTGGTCAATGTTGATGGCGGAGTATTCGTGCTCGGCCTGGCTGTTGTCGTACGGTTTGCCATCAAACGTAAGCACAGACGGCGCGCTGATAAATTGCAGAAGCTCACCAAAAATGTGCTTTCCAAGGCCCCCCCGGGTCAACGCGGGTTGGTCGTCGTCAGCTGCGGTGGTTTTCTGATGCATGGTTACGTTCCTTTCTCGATTGTGTGGGGGTTTGAAGCAGTGGAAACATTGGGCGAGGAAGGCGTGGGTCTAAAGCGCCTGCTTCGGCTTTGAGCGTCTGAGCTTTCCGCCAGAGGACTCGAAGCACCGCAGCTTGCGTTCGGAAATCAGTAGCAGACGCGCAGCGTGATGCTCATGTTGATCAGGTGCGCCAGGGCAGGTGCCAAGCCAGAAGCTTGGCTCTACAGGTCACAGCGCCGGTCCGCTGTGCTTGCTACAGTCACCGCCATTACAAAAACCATGGCGGTAGACGAATGAAGATTCTGGTGACCGGGGCAAGTGGCTTTATTGGCGGCCGCTTCGCCCGCTTTGCGTTGGAGCAGGGCCTGGCGGTGCGTATCAACGGCCGTCGCCCGGAAGCGGTGGAGCATCTGATCAAGCGCGGCGCCGAATTTGTGCAGGGCGACCTCAGCGACCCGAGCCTGGTGCGCAGCCTCTGCCACGACGTGGACATGGTCGTGCACTGCGCCGGCGCCGTCGGCACCTGGGGCCGCCGTGAGCATTTCTACAACGGCAACGTGGTGCTGACCCAGAACGTAATCGAAGCCTGCCTCGGCCAGAAGGTGCAGCGCCTGGTGCATCTGTCTTCGCCTTCGGTGTACTTCGACGGCAAGTCCCATATCGGCCTCACCGAAGAACAGGTACCGAAGAAGTTCGTCGACCATTACGGCGGAACCAAATTCATCGCCGAACAGGAGGTGATGGCGGCGCAGGAGTTCGGCCTGGAAGTGATCGCCCTGCGTCCTCGCTTCGTCACCGGTGCAGGCGACACCAGCATCTTCCCGCGCTTGATCGAAATGCAGCGCAAAGGCCGTCTGGCGATCATCGGCAACGGCCTGAACCGCGTCGATTTCACCAGCATGCACAACCTCAATGAGGCGCTGTTCAGCAGCCTGCTGGCCGGTGGGCCGGCGCTGGGCAAGGTGTACAACATCAGCAACGGCGAGCCGGTGCCACTGTGGGATGTGGTCAATTACGTGCTGCGCCAGCTCGACCTGCCGCCGGTGACCAAACATGTACCTGTGGGTCTGGCGTATGCGGCGGCCACCGTTAACGAAACCCTGTGCAAACTGCTGCCGGGCCGGCCGCAGCCGAGCCTGTTTCGCCTGGGCGTAGCGGTGATGTCGAAAGACTTTTCCCTCGACATCAGCCGCGCCCGGCACGGGCTCGACTACGCGCCGCAGACGTCCATCTGGACCGCGCTCGACGAGTTTTGCACCTGGTGGAAAGTGGTCGGCGAAGGCGCTCGCTAAGCCCGTTGTGTCAGCCCCGTAGCGGGCCGGCGTAGCGGGTGTACTTGGCGACCAGTTCGGCTTCGCTCAGTGGTGGCGGCGCGAGGCGAATGGCGGTCAGCTCACTGAGCGTGTGGCCCATCTCGCGAGTTTGTTCGTTATCGGAGGCCGCGCAGGCCACCAACATGCACATGATGGCGTCGGGCTGGCTGAGGCGCACGTCAACCTGTTGTTCCTGACGCAGGCGGCGCCGCAGTGTTTGCATGCAATCGAGTACGGATTTGGTCAGTTCCATTGTGTTTCTCCCCCGTTAACCCAAGGCCGAAGCGGAGCCTGGGTGTGAAAACGTGTGCTGGTCGGGCAGTGTTTTCCGGTCTGAATAACCCGCGTTCTTGCCGGCTTGGGCCGGTCTGGGCGCAAGGTTATTCGCCGCTCGCTGGCGAGCATTCGGGTAATAGCAAATGCTGTACCAGTTCACAAAACCCGGAACTGGGGGGCTTGCGGGCGGTCGATGGGTGTCTCGGCAGCTTTACATGCGCGGCGGCGGTGCGTTATGCCCCATTGGGCACCACCGCTGCGCTCGGTATACTGCGCCCCTTGTCGCTCCGATTATTCACTGCGTGCCCAAAAGGTTGACCCATGCGTAACGACGCTCTCGATGAACTGGACAACGTTCCCAGCCTGACCACTGACGCACGCGACCACGATTTCCCCGCCGACCACCACGATCACGGCCGCCACGCGCCGCTTGATCGTGGCTATGCAGGCCCTCCCGCCAAGACCAAAACCCCGAGCACCGCGCCGTTGTGGACGCTGATCGCCGCGTTGATGATCGCCTTCGGCGGCCTGGGCTGGTGGAGCCACCAGCAAATCGATCTGATGAGCCAGCAACTGGTCGCCACGCAAGAAAGCTTCGCCCGCATCAGCGAGGACGCTGCCGGTCGTATTCAGGATATTTCGGGCAAGGTGGTGGCCACTGAATCCAACGTCACCAGCGGCAGCGAAGCGCTGCGTTTGCAGGTGAAAGGGCTGGAAAGCAAAGTCGCCGACCTGACCAGACAGCTGCAAACGCTGAACAGCAAGCAGGGCGACCAGAGCAAGCGTATGGAGCAAGTTGCTGCCGACCTGAAGGCCCAGCAAGACACCACCGCGCAGTTCGACGGCAAACTGAAAACCGTGGCCGCCGACCAGGCCGCGCTCAAGGCAGCGCAAGGCGACACCAGCAAAATCGACGCGCAACTGAAAAGCTTCAGTGCTGACATCGACGCGCTGAAAAAACAGGGCAACCCGAATGTCGCAATTGGCCGCCTCGAGCAAGACTTGCTGGTGCTGAAAAGCGAACAGGAAAACCGCCCGGCCGCAGCGAGCGCCAACACCAGCGAATTCGACGCCTTCCGTGCGCAGATGACGCGCAATATCAGCACGCTGCAGGCGCAGGTGCAGAATCTGCAACAGCAGTTGAATGCGCGGCAATAAGGGTATTTGAGGTGACCAAAAGCCCCGCTTCGGCGGGGCTTTTTGTTGGTTGGTGACGGCGGTGGGGAAGAAGACATCGTTATGTCAGGGACGCACCTCTCGGTTACACCCACCGTCATCCTCGCGCACGCGGCGGTCCGACGATTCGGGATCCAGTCTATCGGATGGATCGCCGCTCTCCTGACCGATACTGGACCCCCGCGTTCGCGAGGGTGACGGTGGTGGGGGCGAGGACCTCGTCAAGTCAGAGACGCACCTCTCGGTTACACCCACCGTCATCCTCGCGCACGCGGCGGTCCGACGATTCGGGATCCAGTCTATCGGGGGGATCGCCGCTCTCCTGAACGATACTGGACCCCCGCCTTCGCGGGGGTGACGGTGGTGGGTCGAAGAAGGCGCGCCAAAGGAAGCGCATCAGCCGTTGTTTCGCAGTTTCCAAAGGCCATAAAAAAGGGCGCCCATCAGGCGCCCTTTGGCAATTACCGCAACGCATCAAGCCGCCTGCGTACTTTCCTCAGCCTGCTTCAACGCGCGGTTCAACGCGCTGAACAAGGCGCGGAAGCTGGCCGTGGTGATGTTTTCATCAATGCCAACCCCAAACACCGGACGCCCGCCGTTCAGGCGAACTTCGATGTAGGCCGCCGCTTTGGCATTGGCGCCCGCGCCGATGGCGTGTTCGTGGTAGTCGATGATTTCCAGGTTCTGCGGCAAGGCAGCAACCAGCGCTTCCAGCGGGCCTTTGCCGGTGCCGTGTTTGCGGCGCAGTTCGCCGCTGACAGTGACGTCGACGTCCACGTTGCAGATGCCGTTTTCTTCCTGCAAGCGATGGCTTTTCAGGGCGTACGGACTGGCGGCCTGCAAGTACTCGTTCTGCAATAGGCTGTAGATCTGCTCGGCAGTCATCTCCAGGCCGAGGCGGTCGGTTTCTTTCTGCACAACCTGGCTGAATTCAATCTGCATGCGACGCGGCAAGCTGATGCCGTATTCCTGTTCGAGCAGGAAGGTGATGCCGCCCTTGCCGGACTGGCTGTTGACGCGAATCACCGCTTCGTAGCTGCGACCGATGTCGGCCGGGTCGATTGGCAAGTACGGCACTTCCCACACGCCGTCTTCTTTCTGCTGGGAGAAGCCTTTGCGGATGGCGTCCTGGTGCGAGCCGGAGAACGCCGTGTGGACCAAGTCGCCCACGTACGGGTGGCGCGGGTGCACGGGCAACTGGTTGCAGTCTTCGACCACCTTGCGCACGGTGTCGATGTCGGAGAAGTCCAACTGCGGGTCGATGCCCTGCGTGTAAAGGTTCAGGGCGACGGTCACCAGGCACACGTTACCGGTGCGCTCGCCATTGCCGAACAGGCAGCCTTCCACGCGGTCGGCGCCGGCCATCAGGCCCAGTTCGGTGGCGGCCACGCCGGTGCCACGGTCGTTGTGGGTGTGCAGGCTGATCAGCACGCTGTCGCGGCGATCGACATGGCGGCAGAACCATTCAATCTGGTCGGCATAGTTGTTCGGCGTGGCGTTTTCGATGGTCGCCGGCAGGTTGAGAATCAGCGGCTTGGCCGGGGTTGGCTGGAACACGGCGATCACCGCGTTGCACACCTCGACCGAGAAATCGATTTCAGTGGAGCTGAACACTTCCGGCGAATACTCGAAACCCCATTGGGTTTCCGGCGCGGCGTCGGCGAGGCGCTTGATGATCTGGCCGGCGTTCACGGCAATTTCTTTTACGCCGTTCTTGTCCTGGTTGAAGACGATGCGGCGGAAGCTCGGCGCGCAAGCGTTGTAGTAGTGAACGATGGCTTTCCTGGCGCCTTTGAGCGATTCGAAGGTGCGCTCGATCAGGTCTTCACGGGCCTGGGTGAGCACCTGAATGGTCACGTCGTCCGGAATATGGCCGCCTTCGATCAGCTCACGCACAAAGTCGAAATCGGTTTGCGAGGCGGATGGAAAGCCCACTTCAATTTCCTTCAAACCCACGGCCAGCAGGGTTTTGAAGAAGCGCATTTTCTTGTCGGCATCCATCGGCTCGATCAGCGACTGGTTGCCATCGCGCAGGTCGGTACTCAGCCAGATCGGCGCCTTGTCGATCACCTTGCTCGGCCAGGTGCGGTCGGGAATGTTGATCGGGGTGAAGGCGCGGTATTTGTGTGATGGGTCTTTGAGCATGCTCATGGCGAAGTCCTTTACGAAGCGTGGCCAGGTGAGGGTGGCCGACCGAGATATTTGATTTCTATAACAGCGTAGCGCGGCGAGGTGAGCAGTCAGCTTTGCAGTCGCGGACTGACCAGGCACAGGCAGGCGTGTTGGCGTAGCAGAATGAGGGTGTGGGGCGTTTTCATGCGGTTAACCCTATTCACTTGAGCTGAATATGGCAACGGGCGCTCGAAATTTGGTGATTCGTAGCGCAGCGCTGCGATTGGCGAAATAAAGTTGTGCGGCAGGCGCCCTTGTTTCGCAAATATTGCGCACGCCGGATGTGCCGGGTTTGCGCCTGGCTCACCCCGCGCTTTGGTGGTCGCTGAGGGCGGCCTGGTACGCGCGCATATCCGCGCCGCTCGGGTGCTGGAACACGCGCAGACCGAACTCCGGAAGAATCGCCAGCATGTGGTCGAAGATGTCGGACTGAATAGCTTCGTACGCCACCCAGGCGGTGGTGTTGGTGAAGCAATACAGCTCGAGCGGCAAGCCGTCGGCGAGCGGGCCCAGCTGGCGCACCAGCAGGGTCATGTCCTGGCGAATGCCTTGGTGCTGGCGCAGGTAGTTTTCGACATAGGCGCGAAAGGTGCCGATGTTGGTTACACGCCGGGTATTCACGGCCACCCGCACCGGTTCCTCCAGTTGACTGTTCCAGCTCAACAGCTCGCTTTCTTTGCTTTTCAGGTAGGGCGCCAGCAGCTTGAACTGGCGCAGGTGGTCGATTTCCTCGGGGCTCAGGAAGTGCACGCTGTTCTGGTCCAGATGCAGGCTGCGCTTGATGCGCCGCCCACCGGCTTCCTGCATGCCGCGCCAGTTTTTGAACGAGTCGGTGATAAAGCGTTTGGTGGGAATGGTGGTGATGGTTTTGTCCCAGTTCTGCACCTTGATGGTGTGCAGCGCGATGTCGATCACGTCGCCGTCCGCGTTCAGTTGCGGCATTTCAATCCAGTCGCCGACGCGCACGATGTCGTTTGAGGAAATCTGCACGCTGGCCACCAGCGAGAGCAGGGTGTCCTGGAAAATCAGAATCAGCACGGCGGCCATGGCGCCCAGGCCGGAGAGCAGAATCAATGGCGAGCGATCGACCAGCGTGGCGATCATCAGCACCGTGGCGATCACGTAAATGGCGATTTTGACGATCTGGAAGTAGCCCTTGATCGGCCGCAAGTGGGCGTCGGGGCGGCGCTCGTAAAAGGAGTTCGCCAGGGTCAGTGCGCCGCTTATGGCCAGCGCCAGGGTCAGCACGATAAACGCGCCGCACACGTTGCGCGTGACGGTAATGACAGCTTTTGGCAGGTCGGGAATCAGCTCGATGCCGCTGGCCAGAATCAGCGCCGGCACCACATTGGCCAGGCGGGAAATGATGTGCGAACGCGCCAGGGCTCTGTCCTGCCCCAAGTGAGTGGCGCGCAGCATTCGATAGAAGCCGCGCACCAGTACGCGCTTGATCAACCAGTTCGCCAGCCAGGCGGCAAATAGCAGCAGCACCAGGGCCAGCAGGTTGTACAGATAGGGAAAGCGTTCCAGCCACTGCACGGCGGTTTCGTAGTGCTGTTGCATGTGCATCGTCTTCCTGTGTCAGCGGGTTGTTGGGCTTCACTTCGTTCAACCCAACCTACGGCCCGAACAGATGGGGTGGGATTACGGCTCGAACTTGCCGATGAAAATGGCCGGGTCGACGCGTACATCATTCAAGCTGACGTTCCAGTGCATATGCGGCCCCGTTGCGCGGCCGGTGGCGCCCACCTTGCCTACTACGCCGCCACGCGCCAGCACCTGCCCGAGCTTTACGTCGATTTTCGACATATGGCAGAACATGCTGATAAAGCCCTGGCCGTGGTCGACAAATACCGTATTGCCGTTAAAGAAATAGTTGCCGATCAGAATGACCTTGCCCGCCGCCGGGGTTTTGATCGGCGTGCCGGCGCCCACCGCGAAGTCGAGGCCGGAGTGCGGGTTGCGTTCTTCGCCATTGAAAAAGCGCCGCACGCCGAAACGGCTGGAGAGTGGGCCGTTCACCGGTTTGTCGAGCAGCAGGTTGCTTGGCGTGCCGGGGCTGAATGTTTGATAGGCGCGGGTTTGCTCGGCCAGTTCGCGCTCGATGCGCTTGAGGTCTGCCGGGTTCGGGTTGACCTGGCGCTGGTTTTTCAAGGTGATGCGCTGCTCGGCGTAACGCTTGCTGCCAACGCTGAAACTCAGCGTGCGGCTGCCGCTTGCATCTTTGGCGACCACATTCTGTGCGCCGGCTTTGCTGGTCAGCGGCACGCCGACAATGGCCAGCCAGCGCTTCCCTTGCTCATTCACCACCAGCACCGGTTTGCCTTGGTACGTCGCCGTGGGCGTGCCGTTGGTTGCGCCCAGGTCGATAACTGCCACGCCGCCGGGCACCGGCTTGTTCAGCAAGCGACTGATGTAACTGTCGGCATGGGCGGGGAGGGCGAGGCAGAACAAGCAGAACAGCACAGCGCGCATGGGCAAGCCTGAATAAAGAGTGGGAAGTCAGTCCAGCAGTGACAAGGTCACCGGGGTCAGGTGGTTATCTTCTACGCGCACGTCGAGCTCGCCTTCGCCCAGGCGCGCCTTGAGGCGTTGGCCGGGTTTGGTTTGCGCGGCATTGCGAATGGCGTGGCCTTTGTCGTCGAGCAGAATGCTGTAGCCGCGGCCGAGCGTGGCCAGTGGGCTGATGGCGTTGAGCGTTTGCGCCTGGCTGTGCAGTTGCTGACGACGGTCTTTCAGCGCTTCGCGCATGGCGCGGGGCAAACGTTCGTTGAGACCGTCCAGGCGTTGACGCAACAAGGCCAGCGCGCGGCCGGGGTGTTGCGCAGCCAGGCGCATGTCCAGGCGGATAAGCCGGTCCTGGCAATTTTGCCGATGAGTGACGAAGGCGCGGCGCAGGCGCATGTCCAGGTCATCCAGCCGTTGTGCTTGCTGGCGCAGGCGCTCGCCGGGGTGGCGCAGGCGGCGGCTGATGCCGTCCAGGCGCAGGCGTTCGCGCTCGATGCGATTGTGCATGCGCATTACCAGGCGGCGGTGCAGGCTGGTCAAGCGTTGCACCAGCTCGTTGGCGTCGGGCGCCAGTAATTCTGCAGCGGCTGAAGGCGTTGGGGCGCGAACGTCGGCGACGAAGTCGCTGATCGACACATCGGTTTCATGGCCAACGGCGCTGATGATCGGCGTTTCGCAGGCGGCAATGGCGCGCGCCACCAGTTCTTCGTTAAAGCACCAGAGGTCCTCCAGCGAGCCGCCGCCTCGGGCCAGAATCAACGCGTCGAAGCCGCGCCGGTCGGCCAGTTGCAGCGCGCGCACAATCTGCCCGGTGGCTTCGCGGCCTTGCACGGCAGTGGGAATCAGCGTCAGCTGAATGTGCGGCGCCCGGCGACTGAACACGCTGATGATGTCGCGGATCACCGCGCCGGTCGGCGAGCTGACAATGCCGATGCGTTGCGGGTGAGCGGGCAGGGGCACTTTATTCTCGGCTGAGAACAGGCCTTCGTTGCTGAGCTTTTCCTTCAGCGCGTCAAAGGCCAGACGCAGCGCCCCGTCGCCAGCCGGTTCCACGCTGTCGAGAATCAGCTGGTAATCGCCGCGGCCTTCAAACAAGGAGACCTTGCCGCGTACCTTGACCGCCAAACCGTCGCGCAAGGCCTGGCGAACGCGAGCGGCGTTCTGCCGGAACAGCGCGCAACGAACCTGGGCATTGCTGTCTTTAAGGGTGAAATACACATGGCCGGAAGCGGGCTTGGCCAGGTTGGATATTTCGCCTTCGACCCAGATATTGCTGAACACATCTTCCAGCAGCACGCGCGCGCGGCCGTTGAGTTGGCTGACGGTGAGCACTTCGCGGTCGAGGCCGAGGCGTTGGAACGGGTCTTTGATCATGCCGGGCATGATAGAGGCTTAAGCGCCGCGAGCCAAAGGCGCGGGCTGTTAAACTGCATGTCGTTTTGATTTCGGGGCCGAGCATGGCTGAGCAACAACGCATTCTGGTGCCACAGATTTCCACCTTTCCCAACCACGAGGCGCGGGCGCGGCTGATGCTGCGCTGGTTGGTGCAGCGCAACGTCGTCGAGCCGGAACTGAGCACCTGCGGGCGCACCGGCAATCGTATGGCCTACGCCATCGCACCCGGCGCCAGGCGCGCTGTCTTGCATCCCGACCGCTTGCCGTTTGGCCAGCCGGTGAATGGGTTGGAGGTGGTGACCAAACGCTGCATCTATACGCCTACGAAAAACTTCCTCGAAGAAGCCGGCTGCCCGCAGTGCCGCAAGGAAGTGGGCGAGGCGCTGTTCGACAGCCTGGACGAGTGGATGCCAAAGGTGAGCGACAACTTCACCTGCCCGCTGTGTGGCTTTGAAGACGACATCAACGGCTTTCTGTTTTTGCAGCCGTGCGGGTTTTCCAATCTCGGGTTTATTTTCAATAACTGGGGCGAGGCGGGGTTCAAGCCTTCCTTTATAGAAGAGTTCGGCGAGCGGTTGCGGTTTGGGGTGCGGGAAGTGGTGGTGGATTGGGAGTAAGCGAGGCTACTCGGTCAGTCCCCTCTCCCTTAGGGAGAGGGCTAGGGTGAGGGGCTTTTGTTTTTTGATCTGCGTGACGGCGGGCCCTCACCCCCGGCCCCTCTCCCGCACGCGGGAGAGGGGAGCAGAGCAGCTGAGTTTGTTTGGGAAAAGCCTGATTGATCTAATTCACCTTTTGCATTGAGCCAAGCTACCCGCGTGGGTATAATGGCGCGCTTCCATTTTCCCGTCCGGGAGCCCCCGCCATGCTGCGTATCAGTCAAGAAGCTCTAACCTTCGACGACGTCCTTCTTATTCCAGGTTATTCCGAAGTTCTGCCCAAAGACGTCAGCCTCAAAACTCGACTGACCCGTGGTATTGAACTGAACATTCCGCTGATTTCCGCAGCGATGGATACCGTTACCGAATCCCGTCTGGCCATTGCCATGGCGCAGGAAGGCGGCATCGGCATCATTCACAAGAACATGACCATCGAGCAGCAAGCTGCCGAAGTGCGCAAAGTGAAGCGCTTTGAAAGCGGTGTGGTGAAAGATCCAATCACCATCGAAGCCGACGCCACCGTGCGTGATCTGTTCGATCTCACTCGTCAGAACAACATCTCCGGTGTACCGGTGCTGCACGACGGCGACCTCGTCGGCATCGTCACTTCCCGTGACGTGCGTTTCGAAAGTCGTCTGGACGCCAAGGTTCGCGAAGTGATGACGCCTAAAGAGCGTTTGGTCACCGTGCGCGAAGGCGCCGACAAACAGGAAGCCCGCGAGCTGCTGCACAAGCACCGTATCGAGCGCGTTCTGATCGTCGACGAAGCCTTCAACCTCAAAGGCATGATGACCGTCAACGACATCGAAAAAGCCAAGGCTTACCCCTTCGCCAGCAAAGATGACCAAGGTCGTCTGCGCGTCGGCGCGGCGGTCGGCACTGGCGCCGACACCGCCGACCGCGTGACTGCGCTGGTCGCTGCCGGTGTTGACGTGGTGGTGGTCGACACCGCCCACGGTCACTCCAAAGGCGTGATCGACCGCGTGCGTTGGGTTAAACAGAACTTCCCAGAAGTGCAGGTAATCGGCGGCAACATCGCCACCGGCGCAGCCGCCAAGGCGCTGGCCGAAGCGGGCGCCGATGCGGTGAAAGTCGGTATCGGCCCAGGCTCGATCTGCACCACCCGTATCGTCGCCGGTGTTGGCGTGCCGCAAATTTCCGCCGTCTCCAACGTTGCCGCTGCCCTTGAAGGCACCGGCGTGCCGTTGATTGCCGACGGTGGCATCCGCTTCTCCGGTGACCTGTCCAAGGCCATCGTTGCCGGTGCCTCCTGCGTGATGATGGGCTCGATGTTTGCCGGTACTGAAGAAGCGCCGGGCGAAGTCGAACTGTTCCAGGGCCGTTCCTACAAGGCCTACCGTGGCATGGGCTCGCTGGGCGCCATGGCACAGACCCAGGGCTCGTCCGACCGCTACTTCCAGGACTCCGCTGCCGGTGCTGAGAAGCTGGTGCCTGAAGGCATCGAAGGTCGCGTGCCGTACAAAGGCCCGCTTGCCGCGATCATCCATCAACTGATGGGTGGCCTGCGTGCTTCCATGGGCTACACCGGCTGCGCCACCATCGAGCAGATGCGAACTGAGCCTGAGTTCGTGCGCATCACCGGCGCGGGCATGGCCGAGTCGCACGTGCACGACGTTCAGATTACCAAAGAGGCGCCGAACTACAGAGTAGGTTGAGCCTTCACGCAAATCGTTAAGCAACCGGGGCTGTTCTATTCAGCCCCGAGTTGTTTCTGAACCACGACTGTTACCGATTGATTAGACGAGACTGAATCATGGCCCTCGATATTCACGCCCACCGCATCCTGATCCTCGACTTCGGCTCTCAGTACACCCAACTGATCGCCCGCCGTGTGCGCGAGATTGGCGTGTACTGCGAACTGCATCCGTTCGACATGGACGAAGACGCGATCCGCGCGTTCGCCCCGAAAGGTGTGATTCTCGCTGGCGGCCCGGAGTCGGTGCATGTCGCCAACAGCCCGCGTTGCCCGCAGGCGGTATTCGATCTTGGCGTGCCGGTTTTCGGTATCTGCTACGGCATGCAAACCATGGCCGAGCAACTGGGCGGCAAGGTAGAAGGCTCCGAGCTGCGTGAGTTCGGGTATGCCCGCGTTGATGTGGTCGGCAAAAGCCGCCTGCTCGATGGCATCGAAGACCATGTGGATGCCGACGGCGTGTTCGGCCTCGATGTGTGGATGAGCCACGGTGACAAAGTCACCAAAATGCCGGAAGACTTCCACATTCTGGCCAGCACCCCGAGCTGCCCGATTGCCGGCATGTTCAGCGACGAGCGTCGTTACTACGGCGTGCAGTTCCACCCGGAAGTGACCCACACCAAACAAGGTGGCCGCATTCTTTCGCGCTTCATTCTCGACATCTGCGAGTGCGAAGCGCTGTGGACCCCGTCGAAAATTGCCGAAGACGCCATCGCCCAGGTTCGCGCCCAGGTTGGTACCGACAACGTGCTGCTGGGCTTGTCTGGCGGTGTCGATTCGTCGGTAGTTGCCGCACTGCTGCACAAAGCCATTGGCGACCAGCTGACCTGCGTATTCGTCGATAACGGCCTGCTGCGTCTGCACGAAGGCGAGCAAGTAATGGCCATGTTTGCGGAAAACATGGGCGTCAAAGTCATTCGCGCCAACGCCGAAGAGCAGTTCCTCAACAACCTGGCCGGCGAAGCCGACCCGGAGAAGAAGCGCAAAATCATCGGCCGCACCTTTATCGACGTGTTTGATGCCGAGTCCTGCAAGCTCGACAACATCAAATACCTCGCCCAGGGTACCATTTACCCGGACGTGATCGAGTCGGCTGGCGCCAAAAGCGGCAAGGCTCACGTGATCAAGTCGCACCACAACGTGGGTGGCCTGCCGGAAGAAATGAACCTGAAACTGGTCGAGCCGCTGCGCGAACTGTTCAAAGACGAAGTGCGCCGTCTGGGCCTGGAGCTCGGCCTGCCGTACGACATGGTCTACCGCCACCCATTCCCCGGCCCGGGCCTGGGCGTGCGCATCCTCGGCGAAGTGAAAAAGGAATACGCCGACCTGCTGCGCCGCGCCGACCACATCTTCATCGAAGAACTGCGCAAAGCCGACTGGTACCACAAAGTCAGCCAGGCCTTCGTCGTGTTCCAGCCGGTGAAGTCGGTAGGTGTAGTGGGCGATGGCCGTCGTTACGCCTGGGTTGTGGCATTGCGCGCCGTCGAAACCATCGACTTCATGACCGCACGCTGGGCGCACCTGCCCTACGAACTACTTGAAACAGTGAGTGGGCGGATCATCAACGAAATCGAAGGCATCTCGCGCGTGACCTACGACGTGTCGAGCAAGCCGCCTGCGACGATTGAGTGGGAATAGCGGAGCGATTTCCAAGCGCTCACAGCTGACAGCCATGGATGGCTCGTCAGTGCTCTAATCGTTTTTGAGCGGAAAAGGTGATTTTTAACGATTTTTGTGCAACTTTAATCGTTAGCTGCCAATTTCGCTGTTTCATATCGGTTTTGTGCAGGTTAAAACTCATTTTCCTCAGGAGAGGATTGATGATCGACTTGCCCGCAAACCCGATTGGCGCCGCTTGGTTGGCTCAGGCCTATGATGTCATTGCCCTTGCTCGCCTCCCTGTGCTCAGTCAGCTGGGAGGTCGACGCGCGACGCAGGTCAGTGATGGTTTCCGCCTGGAAACCTACACCGAAGCGATGCGTCCGGCTGCTGAGCCAGCCGCGCATTTGCAGTTCCATCTGCGACACGAAGTAACTCATTTAGAATTCTTGGCTCGGCTGTTCCAACAGACCGGGCCCGAGTTCGTTCAAGCCTGGATAAACGCCGAGCCTACCGGCCAATACGCGCGCCGCGCCGCCTTTTTGTATGAGTGGCTAACGGGAAACCTGTTGCAGGTACCTGAGCGTTTAGGTGGCAATTATGTGGATGCCATCGACGCGGCGAAGCTGATGGCCGCCTCTCCTGAACACGTTGTTAAGGTGCAGCGCTGGCGAGTGAATGACAACTTGCCTGGCACCCGCGTCTTCTGCCCCATTCTGGTCAAAACGGATGCCGTCAACCTCGCTTGTGGTCTGGACGTAGCGCACTTGTTCGGCGAGCTCACCGCTGAATTTGGTGAGGACCTGCTGATGCGCTCGGCCGTGTGGATGACCCTGCGCGAAAGTAAAGCCAGCTTTGCCATAGAAGGCGAATCCGATCGGGTGGGGCGAGTCCAACGTTTCGCCGATGCGATGGCCAGGCGCACAGGCCAAGGTGAAGTGCCGCTAACCGACGCTGCGCTTGCTGAGTTGCAGCGGGAAATTCTAGGTGATCGCACGACCATGACCCACTTCGGCGTACGCCAGTCGCCGGTATTCGTGGGTGAGACCGTTCGTTATCAGGAAGTGGTGCATTACGTGGCGCCAGCGGCAGAAGACGTTGCCGCCATGCTCGAAGGGCTGTGCACCTTCCTTGTAAAAACGACGGGGCAATCTGCCGTGATGCGCAGCGCTGTGGCCGCGTTTGGTTTTGTATATATCCACCCTCTGGCGGACGGGAATGGCCGCGTTCACCGGTTTTTGGTTAACGACATCTTGCGACGCGACGGGGTGATACCCGACCCGGTTATTTTGCCGATTTCGGCTGTCATCACCGACGATGCAGGCGAACGTCGTGGCTACGACAGAGTGTTGGACGAGGTTTCCAAACCGCTGATGCAATCGGTTCGCGAACATGTGGTTTTCGAGCCGAGGCAAACCACTTTTCCCGACGGCGTGGTGTCGAACTTCGCCTTTACCGGCGCCGACCAGGCGAAGCCGCTGTGGCGCTATCCGGATCTCAGCCCGCACGTGGTGTTCATGGCCAACATCATCGAGCGGACGCTGACGGAGCAAATGCGCGAGGAGTCTCGCTACCTGCGCAGTCATATGCGTGCCCGTGCTGCGTTAAAGGAAGTGGTGGAAATGCCCGATCAACAGGCCGACCGGGTGCTGCGTTCGATTGAGCAGAACGCTG
Organism: Pseudomonas viridiflava; assembly: GCF_900573885.1. GTDB lineage: Bacteria > Pseudomonadota > Gammaproteobacteria > Pseudomonadales > Pseudomonadaceae > Aquipseudomonas. The sequence goes on along the minus strand of NZ_UPSE01000453.1, from coordinate 404,521 downwards.
GGGAGTTGAGCAACGTGCTCGCCAAAGAGATGCCGATTCTGGCGAGCCCTGGTGTGTGGGCTGAAATCGTCGAGGCGGTTACTCGTGCTTTGCAGACGGCGGAAGCTGTTAGCGAAGCTGTCGTTGAGCGCTATAAGCCGGGGCGAGCGATCGATCACTAAGCAGCGCCGGTGAGCGAACAGCGCGCGTTTCGCTCAGGCAAATATTTTCTCGTTTGTGTTTGCGTATCTTTGTCATTTGCGAGTGGTTTTCTAATACAATCTCCTCCGAAAATTTGGGATGGCGCCGCCTTGCTCGCGGTGCAACGAGTTCCTTCGGCTGAAGTTGTTGAAGATCAAGGATCGCAAGCATGCGCAAAAATAAAACCGGGTTTGTTAACGGCCGCTCGGCCAAGCAGCGCACGGCTGCTGCCGTGATGCTTTGTGTGCCGTTGGTGGGCGCACCTTTGGGCGCGAAAGCCGAAGAAGCAGCGGCGAGTGAGGACGAGGCTTATCGTCTTGCCCCAATTATCGTCAACGCCAATGCCGACAGCGGCGACGACTCGCAAACCGTAGTGGCGCAGGAGTTGTGGGTAGGCGGCAAAGTCGCTACCAGCATTCTCAATACGCCGGCTTCTGTTTCTGTGGTTACGCAGAAGGAAATGGAACAGCGCAGCGTTAACACCACCGAAGAAGCGCTGCAGTACACGCCGGGTGTGGTCACTGACTTCTACGGCTCTGATGATCGCAACGACTATTTCCAGATTCGCGGGTTCCAGGCAACCACCTACCGTGATGGGCTGACCTTGAGTTCCATGCGCGGCGTGCGCGAAGACCCGTTCGCCTATGAGCGCATCGAAATTATCCGTGGCGCCAACTCCACACTGTTCGGCCCGGCAGACGCAGGTGGCTCGGTAAACTTTGTGAGCAAACAACCGCGCTTCAATTCATTCGGTCAAGGCTACGTAACGTACGGTTCGTTCGACCACAAAGAAGTCGGTGTCGATGTGGGCGACGCTCTTAACGACAGCAAAACACTGGCTGGTCGCTTCACTGCCAAGAAGCAGGACAGCGAGCGCGAGTACGATCATTCCCAGGACGACGATGAATTGGTCATGGGTGGCCTGACTTGGGCCCCCACCCAATTCACCTCGGCAACCGTGATTCTGGATCATCTGAAAACCGAGAGCTCACCCAACAGCGGTGGCTATCCGCTGGACAAAGAATACGACCGCGACGAGTTCTTTGGCGAGCCGAGCTATAACTTCCATGATGTTGAGCGCACCAGCCTCAGCAGCAACATTACCCATGACTTCGACAATGGCTTTGTAGTGCGCAGCAACCTGCGTTACACCGACCTTACTGACGACTTTGGCTACGTGTTCCTCTACGACGATCCTTCCACTACCGTCGGCAACACGATCCAGCGCTATAAGTTCGGTACTGACACTGATGCTCACCAACTCAACGGCAACGTGATGCTGCAATACGATCAGCGATTCGAAAATATCGACAGCAGCACTTTGGTGGGCGTCGAGTATCTCGACTCCTCGACAGACGCTACTACGGTCTACGACCTAGCTAGGCCCATCAATGTCGCCAACCCAGTACATACAGGTGTTGCGGCGAGCGCCGTGCCGTATCTTGTGGGTAAGGACGAGGCGACAACCAAGTCGCTGTTTCTGCAGCAGAACCTGTCGTTCTACGAGCGCTTTATCGTGACTGCCGGCGCGCGCCGCGACTTCATGGAGCTGTCCAGCAAGAAGGCTTACTTCGGTGGTGCAGCTGCGGAGGAAAACGACGACATTGCCAAAACCTCTTACCGCACGGCGTTGACCTACATCGTTTCCGATGAGGTTTCCACCTACGTCAGCATGGTGGAGTCGGTGTCACCGCCAGATGTTGGCGTTAAGCCAGAGACAGGTAAACAGTACGAAGTTGGCGTGAAATATTCGCCTATGGGCATGAACGCGATCTTCTCGGCCGCCGCTTATGATCTGAACCAGGAAAATGTCTCCAGCGCGGTTGTTTTGGACAGCGGCCTCATCGAACAACAAACCGTAGGCGAGTCCCACGCGCGCGGTCTTGACCTGGAAGCCAAAGCCGAACTGACTGAAAACCTAAGCCTGGTGGGCGGTTACTCCTATCTGGACTCTGAAGTTAAGAAGGGTGCGGTGGATAAAGGCAATAATAGGATCCTGTCTATCAAGGATAATGATCTTGCCGTTGCGCCGGAGCACTCCGCTTCGCTGTGGGCTTACTACGACGTGCCTGGCACCGATGCGAGTATCGGCCTGGGCGCCCGTTACATTGGGTCGTATTACTTCACCACCGAAAACAACGGCAAAACCGACGGCGAAACCCTCTTCGACGCTGCCCTCAACTACAAAATCTACAAAGGCACCGACCTGGCCCTCAACGTCAGCAACCTGCTGGACGAGCAGCACGTAGTAGGTTCGGGCACTGCCAACTTCTACAACCCTGGCCGCGAGATTACCGCCAAGGTCAGCTACAACTGGTAACCCGGCGGCTGGCTGTAATGGCCGCCGCTGCACCACGAAAGCCCGCCTTATACAGGTGGGCTTTTGTGCTTATGGAGCCGGGCGAATCGATCAGAAGCATGCAGGCCAGGCCGGCCTTCGGTCATAATGCGCGCCGACCGTTTTCCTCAAAGCCAGTCCGACAGAGACCGGCCATTACCTGAATTCCTGATGGGCCAGCGAAGTCCCTTATCGTTTAAAGGTGTCTGTACCCATGTCTTTTACACGTCGACAAATTCTCGGTGGCCTGCTTGGTCTGACCGCCGTTGGCCTTGGTGCCGGAGGAGTTCGTTATTGGCTTGGACGGCCGTTGGGCAGCACTACCCATGATTACGAGTTGATCGCCGCGCCCATGGATCTGGAGCTGGTGGCCGGTCACAAAACCCCGGCCTGGGCCTATAACGGCTCGGCGCCCGGTGTGGAATTGCGCAGCCGTCAGGGCGATTGGTTGCGGGTGCGCTTTATCAACAAGCTCAGCGAGCCGACCACCATTCACTGGCATGGCATCCGCCTGCCGTTGGAAATGGACGGCGTGCCCTATGTGTCGCAGCTGCCGGTGCTGCCGGGCGAGTATTTCGACTACCAGTTCCGCACCCAGGACGCCGGCAATTTCTGGTACCACCCTCATGTATTGAGCAGCGAGCAACTGGGCCACGGTCTGGTCGGGCCGCTGGTGGTGGAAGAGCGTGAGCCGACGGGCTTCAAGCATGAGCGCTCGCTCAGTTTGAAAACCTGGCACATCGACGCCGAGGGTGCGTTCACGCCGTTCAGCATTCCCCGTGAAGCGGCGCGTGGCGGCACGGCGGGCAGCTATTCGACGATCAATGCCGAGCACTTGCCGACTATTGATTTGCCGGCCGGACAGATCGTGCGACTGCGCATTTTCAACCTCGACAACACCGTGACCTACCGCCTCAACTTGCCGGGCGCGGACGCGCGGCTGTATGCGCTGGATGGCAACCCGATCGAGCCACGGCCGTTCGGCAAGGAATACTGGATCGGCCCCGGCATGCGTGTGTGCCTGGCGTTGAAAGTGCCAGAGGCTGGCACCGAGTTGCCGCTGCGCAACGGGCCGGTGCGCCTGGCCACGTTCCGCTCGGTAGCGAGCGACGAGGTCGCCGGTGAATGGCCGCCGCAACTGCCGGCCAACCCGATTCCGGAGCCGGATTTGCAGAACGCCGAAGTGCTCGACTTCAAATTCGAGTGGGTGGGCGCCGTGTCGGTCACCACCAATGGCCGCGCGCCGGCGTTCTGGCAAATCAACGGCAAGGCGTGGGACATCAACGACAAGACCTGCGCCGACCGGCCCATCGCCACGATGAAGCTGGGGCAGAGTTACATCCTTGAATTTCGCAACATGGCGCAGTATCAGCACCCGATCCACCTGCATGGCATGAGCTTCAAAGTGCTGAGTTCGGACCGCAAGAAAATCATCCCGTACTTCACCGATACCTACCTGCTGGGCAAAAACGAAACGGCGCGAGTGGCGTTGGTGGCCGATAATCCAGGCGTGTGGATGTTCCATTGCCACGTGATCGACCACATGGAAACCGGGTTGATGGCTTCCATCCTCGTCGAGTAAATGGATTAAGTACGGCATGAGAAAAGTGCAGATCATCGACCGCAGCCAGGACTCGCACTTTATGCGCGAAGCCCTGGCGCTCGCCGCGCATGGCGCGAGCCTTGGCGAGGTGCCGGTGGGCGCGGTGCTGGTGCAGAACGGTGAAGTGATCGGGCGTGGCTTCAACTGCCCGATCACCACCTTTGATCCCAGCGCCCATGCCGAAATGGTCGCCATCCGCGCGGCGTCCGCTGCGGTGGAAAACTACCGGCTGCCCGGCAGCACGCTGTACGTCACGCTAGAGCCGTGCAGCATGTGCGCGGGTTTGCTGGTGCACGCGCGCATCAACCGCGTGGTGTTCGGCGCCACCGAGCCGAAAGCCGGCGCCGTGCAGAGCCGGGGCAAGTTCTTCGACCAGATCTTTCTCAACCATCGGGTGATGGTGGAGGGCGGGGTGTTGGCGGAGGAGTGCAGTGCGGTGTTGAGTGAGTTTTTCAAACAGCGGCGGGCGAAGGCCGAAAAATGATTGGACGTGCTTGTGTGGGAGCGGCTTCAGCCGCGATGCTTTTTTATAAACAGCATCGCGGCTGAAGCCGCTCCCACATTCACATGGCCGCAGGCCCGTTACCGTCCTGCTTGGGCTTTTCGATGCTTGGAATATGCAGATTGCCTTCGGCCATCTGCCCGCCTTCCAGCTGCGGTTGCGTCACCCAGGTGAGGATGTCGTAGTAGCGGCGAATGTTCTGCACGAAGTGCACGGTCTCACCGCCACGGGCGTAGCCGTATTTGGTTTTGCTGTACCACTTCTTCTGCGACAAGCGCGGCAGTATGGTTTTGATGCTTAGCCATTTGTTCGGGTCCAGCCCTTCGGCTTCGGCCAGCTTGCGCGCGTCGCCAAGGTGGGCGATGCCGATGTTGTAGGCCGCCAGGGCAAACCAGGTGCGGTCTGGCTCGGTCAGTTCGGGGGCGAGGTTTTCCAGAATCGAGGCGAAATATTTGCTGCCGCCGTTGATGCTTTGTTTCGGGTCCAGGCGGTTGGACACGCCCATGGCCTCGGCGGTGTTTTGCGTCAGCATCATCAGGCCGCGTACGCCGGTTTTCGACGTGGCGTTGGGTTGCCACAACGATTCCTGATAGCCGATGGCCGCGAGCAGGCGCCAGTCGAGCTCGTAGGTTTTACCGTTCTGGCGGAAGTGCTGTTCGTAACGCGGCAAGCGCTGCTGCAAATGCTTGGCAAAGGTGTAGGCGCCAACGTAGCCCAACACGTCCACATGACCGTAGTAACGGTCTTTCAAACGTTGCAGCACGCCGTTGATTTTTACCCGCTCAAGAAAGGCATTCACTTCCTTGAGCAGGCTGTCGTCGGTGCCCGGCGGCAAGGCCCAGCCCAGGGTGTTGGCGTCGCCGAAGTCGAAGGCCACGCGTACGTTGGGGAAATACACCTGGTTCATCGCCAGCTCGTTGGAGTCCACCAGGGTCAGGTCGATTTGCCCTTCGTCGACCATGCGCAGCAGGTCGACGATTTCCACGGCGTCCGACTCTTCATAGGTGAGCTCAGGGAACTGACCTTTCAGTGTGGCGAGCTGCTCGGCGTGGCTGCTGCCTTTAAGCACCATGATGCGTTTGTTGAGCAGACTTTCCGGCCGCGTCGGGCGGTTTTCGCCGTTGCGGTAGATGATCTGCGGGGTGACTTCGAGGTACGACTGGGAAAACCGCGCCTGATTCATCCGTCCCTTGCTGCTGACCAGCCCGGCAGCGGCCAAAGCCGGACCGTTCTCCTGATTGAGGCGGGTGAAGATTTCATCGAGGTTGTCGGCGGTCTCGATTTTCAGCTCAACGCCCAGATCGTCGGCGAAACGCTTGACCAGTTCGTACTCGAAACCGGTCTCGCCGTTGCGATCCTGGAAATAAGTCGCGGGACTGTTTCGGGTGAGCACACGCAGCACGCCTTCCTTTTGGATGCGCTCGAGGGCTGTCGGCTGAGGCTCACTGCAGCCGCAGAGCAACAGCAGGAGAGTGGCTGCCGCCAACCATTTTTGGGGGCGTTTGTGCAGCGGGGTGTGTGCAGGCATCGGCGGAGTATACGCAAAGCGCTGAAGTCGCCATATCTCGACAGCCGGGCCGCTCTTCTGCTAGCGCAAAACTGTCGACTGGGTCCCCGTCGCGAGTGCCTTGGCGGGAGGTTTGCGTTAGAATGCACGGCCTCAAAGCATCCCCCTTCCCGAGGCTTTCCCCGAGATGTTGATCCTGCGCGGCGCTCCAGCCCTTTCTGCCTTCCGCCACGGCAAGTTACTCGACCAACTGACTGCCAAAGTCCCCGCCGTTACGGCGGTGTACGCCGAGTTTGCCCACTTTGCCGAGGTGACCGGTCTGCTGACCGGCGACGAAGAGAAAGTGCTCGCCCGCTTGCTCAAGTACGGCCCGAGTGTGCCGGTACAAGAGCCAAGCGGCCGTCTGTTCCTGGTGCTGCCGCGTTTCGGCACCATTTCTCCGTGGTCCAGTAAAGCCAGCGACATCGCGCGCAACTGCGGTCTGGCGAAAATTCAGCGCCTGGAGCGCGGCATCGCCTACTACGTGGCCGGTGAATTCAGCGACGCCGAGGCCGAGCTGATCGCCGCTTCCTTGCATGACCGCATGACGCAGCTGGTGCTGGGCAATCTGGAACAGGCCGCCGGTCTGTTCAGCCACGCCGAGCCCAAGCCGCTCACTGCTGTCGACGTATTGAACGGTGGTCGCGCCGCGCTGGAAAAAGCCAACAGCGATCTCGGTCTGGCCCTGGCCGACGACGAAATCGACTATTTGGTTGACGCGTTTGTAAAATTGGGGCGCAACCCGCACGACATCGAACTGATGATGTTTGCCCAGGCCAACTCCGAACATTGCCGTCACAAAATCTTCAACGCCAGTTGGGATATCGACGGCGAGAGCCAAGAAAAAAGCCTGTTCGGCATGATCAAGAACACCTTCCAGATGCACGGCGAGGGCGTTCTTTCTGCTTATAAAGACAACGCCGCCGTTATCGAAGGCTCGGTCGCCGGGCGTTTCTTCCCGAATCCTGAAACCCGCCAGTACGGCGCGGTGCAGGAGCCGGTGCACATTCTGATGAAGGTGGAAACCCACAACCACCCGACCGCCATCGCGCCGTTCCCGGGTGCCTCTACCGGTTCGGGCGGTGAAATCCGCGACGAAGGCGCTACTGGTCGCGGCGCCAAGCCAAAGGCGGGCCTCACGGGTTTCACCGTGTCCAACCTGCAGATTCCAGGTTTCGAGCAGCCGTGGGAAACCCCGTACGGCAAGCCTGAGCGCATCGTTACCGCGCTGGACATCATGATCGAAGGCCCGCTGGGCGGCGCCGCGTTCAACAATGAATTCGGTCGTCCGGCTCTCACCGGTTACTTCCGTACCTTCGAGCAAAGCATCACCACGCCACGCGGCGAAGAAGTGCGCGGCTACCACAAGCCGATCATGCTCGCCGGCGGCATGGGCAACATCCGTGCTGAACACGTACAGAAAGCGGAAATTACCGTTGGCTCGAAACTGATCGTGCTCGGCGGTCCCGCCATGCTGATCGGCCTGGGCGGCGGCGCTGCTTCGTCGATGGCCACTGGCGCCAGCTCGGCTGATCTGGACTTCGCTTCCGTACAACGGGAAAACCCGGAAATGGAGCGCCGGTGCCAGGAAGTGATCGACCGCTGCTGGCAGTTGGGCGAGAAAAACCCCATCAGCTTTATTCACGACGTGGGCGCGGGCGGTTTGTCCAACGCCTTCCCCGAACTGGTGAATGACGGCGGCCGTGGTGGTCGTTTCGAATTGCGCGCCGTACCGAACGACGAGCCGGGCATGGCCCCGCACGAGATCTGGTGCAACGAATCGCAAGAACGCTACGTGCTGGCCGTCGACGCCGCCGACTTTGAAACCTTCAAAGCCATCTGCGAGCGCGAGCGTTGCCCGTTTGCCGTGGTCGGCGAAGCCCTGGCCGAACCGCAACTGACTGTCGCCGACAGCCACTTCGGCAACAACGCCGTCGACATGCCACTCGAAGTGCTGCTGGGCAAAGCGCCACGCATGCACCGTTCGGCCACCCGTGAAGCCGAACTGGGCGACGATTTCAACGCCGCCAGCCTTGAGCTCAGCGAAGCCGTGGAGCGCGTGCTGCATCACCCGGCCGTGGCCAGCAAAAGCTTCCTGATCACCATTGGCGACCGCACCATTACCGGTCTGGTTGCCCGCGACCAGATGGTCGGCCCTTGGCAAGTGCCGGTGGCCGACTGCGCCGTTACCGCCACCAGCTTCGACGTTTACAGCGGCGAAGCCATGGCCATGGGTGAGCGCACGCCGCTGGCCCTGCTCAACGCGCCGGCCTCAGGCCGCATGGCGATCGGCGAAACCCTGACCAACCTGGCCGCTGCGCGCATCGGCAAGCTGTCCGACATCAAACTGTCGGCCAACTGGATGTCCGCTGCGGGCCACCCGGGCGAAGACGCCCGTCTGTACGACACCGTGAAAGCGGTCGGCATGGAGTTGTGCCCGGAGCTGGGCATCACCATTCCGGTGGGCAAAGACTCGATGTCGATGAAAACCCGCTGGAGCGAAGAGGGCGCCGACAAGAGCGTGACCTCGCCGCTGTCGCTGATCGTGTCGGGCTTCGCGCCGGTGCTGGATATTCGCAAAACCCTGACCCCGCAACTGCGCATGGACAAGGGCGAAACCGACCTGATTCTGATCGACCTCGGTCGCGGCCAGAACCGCATGGGCGCCTCGATTCTTGCCCAGGTGTATGGCCAGTTGGCGCGTCAGGCGCCGGACGTCGATGACGCCGAAGACCTCAAAGCCTTCTTCGCCGTGATCCAGGGCCTGAACGCCGACGGCAGCCTGCTCGCCTACCACGACCGTTCCGACGGTGGTCTGCTGGTCAGCGTGCTGGAAATGGCCTTCGCGGGTCATTGCGGCTTGAACGTGGTGCTCGACACCGTGGCGCACAACCGCGAAGAACTGGCGGCCGTGCTGTTCAACGAAGAACTGGGTGCGGTGATTCAGGTTCGCCAGGACGCCACCCCGGAAGTGCTGGCGCAGTTCAGCGCTGCTGGTTTGGGCGACTGCGTGGCCGTGATCGGTCAGCCGCTGAATAACGCCGAAGTGAACATCAGCTTCAATGGCGAATCGGTGTTCACCGGCGAGCGCCGCATGTTGCAGCGTGAGTGGGCAGCGACCAGCTATCAGGTCCAGCGCCTGCGCGACAACGTCGAATGCGCCGAGCAGGAATACGACGTGCTGCTGGACGAAGCCAACCCGGGCCTGAGCGTGAAGCTGGGCTTCGACGTGAACCAGGACATCGCCGCGCCGTACATCAAAAAGAATGTGCGTCCGCAAGTGGCCGTGCTGCGCGAGCAGGGCGTTAACGGCCAGGTTGAAATGGCGGCCGCCTTCGACCGCGCCGGCTTCAACGCCATTGACGTGCACATGAGCGATATCCTCGCCGGTCGCGTCAGCCTGGAAGAGTTCAAAGGCTTGGTGGCCTGCGGCGGTTTCTCTTACGGCGACGTGCTGGGTGCCGGCGAAGGCTGGGCCAAATCGGTGCTGTTCAACAACCGCGCCCGTGACGCGTTTAGCGCTTTCTTCGAGCGCAAAGACAGCTTCACCCTCGGCGTGTGCAACGGTTGCCAGATGATGTCCAACCTGCGCGAGCTGGTGCCGGGCAGCGAGTTCTGGCCGCACTTCGTGCGCAACCGCTCCGAGCAATTCGAAGCGCGGGTGGCCATGGTGCAGGTGCAGGATTCCGCGTCCATCTTCCTGCGCGACATGGCCGGTTCGCGTATGCCAATCGCCATCGCCCACGGTGAAGGCCATGCCGAATTCGAGAGCGAAGAAGCGTTGCTGGAAGCGGATCTGTCGGGTTGCGTGTCGCTGCGCTTTATCGACAACCATGGCAAGGTCACCGAAAACTACCCGGCCAACCCGAACGGTTCGCCGCGTGGCATCACCGGCCTTACCAGCCGTGACGGCCGCGTGACCATCATGATGCCGCACCCGGAGCGCGTGTTCCGTGCCGTGCAGAACTCCTGGAAGCCGGAAGAGTGGGACGAAGACGGCGCCTGGATGCGCATGTTCCGCAATGCCCGCGTCTGGGTGAACTGATTCGTGAGCGAACAACGGGAGCAGGGCAATCCTGCTCCCGGCATTAACGAGAATTTCCCGATACTTCCCGAGGTGCGCCTGGTTCAAGCCGGCGCCACCTCGCGGTTGTGCACCTGTGGTCAATCGGCGCAACTGCCAGATTGTCCGTCCTCCTGCGAGACATCCCTGATCTTCACTGCCAGGCGCGAGCAGCGTCTGTTGCTGTGCCGTTGCGGCCGTTCCCGGCGGTTGCCGTTCTGTGACGGCAGTCATGCACCCCCGGCGCCCTCGTGGCGGGCGAAATGGCGGCGCTTCTGGTCGGGTGAGTGAACGCGATGGCCGACAACAGCTGAACACTTGGCGCTTCTAGGCACTCCAACAAGCATTGCGAAATTGCACCCTTACGCAGGAATAAGGCAATATGCCATCACTTGGCGTTGAGAAATTGGCGCCAGGTTCCTGCATTGGCAAAGCCTGTAAATGCTCCGTGGAGACCTCGATGTACAAGCTGTGTTTTTACGTTCCGGAAACCCATCTGGACGTCGTCAAGAATGCTGTATTTGGAGCGGGTGCAGGACGTATAGGGAATTACGACAGTTGCTGCTGGCAGGGCCTGGGCCAGGGACAGTTCCGCCCGCTGCCCGGCAGCAATGCCTTTATCGGGCAAACCGGCGTGCTGGAGCATGTGGCCGAATGGAAGGTGGAGCTGGTGGTGGCGGATGAGCTGATACACGACGCGGTGAAAGCACTGCGCCAGGCGCATCCGTACGAAACGCCAGCGTTCGAGGTCTGGCGATTGTCAGACCTGGTTTTTTAATTTACCGAACGTTAGCGGCGTAGGTTGGGTTGAGCCAAAGGCGAAGCCCAACAATCGCGAACGGCGTTAGCCTTCAGCGTACGCGGACCGCCCAACCTAAGAGGCGGCTTTCACGGCCGAATCTCTATCAACGTCCCATCCTTCACCAGATTCCATACCTCACGCATGTCATCGTTCTTCATGGCGATGCAGCCCTCGGTCCAGTCCAGGGTATGGAAATACCACTCCGGAAATTCGTCATCGATAGGCGTGCCATGAATCATGATCATGCCGCCCGGCGGTACGCCTGCCTGGCGGGCGTTGGCCTGGTCTTTGATGTTGGGGTAGGAGATGTGCATCGAGAGGTTGTACTTATCGCTGGTCTTGCGCCAGTCGATCCAGTAATAACCCTCGGGCGTGCGGTGGTCGCCTTCACGCTGTTTCGGACCCTTGGGGCTTTTGCCGAGCGAGATGCGGTAGCTCTTCAGCGTTTCGCCGCGGTTCATCAGCAGTAACTTGTGCTCGGCCTTCATCACCAGCACCTTGTCCACGGTTTTGCCGTCCAGGGTTACGGTGGTGGAAGCATGCGAGAGCATCGCAAACGACAGGCAGACGGCAGCTAACAACCAGCGCATTGGTGCAGTTTCCAGGTGTTGAGCCGCATGGCGCGGCTCGCATGTTGTGTGTTCAGACGCTGCTCTGTTTACCAGAGACGAAGTGTGGGCGCAGAGCTTCTAGCGGCTCATTGCGCACCGGGAAGTGTTGGGCGACCCGGTCGGCGAAAAAGCATTCTAAGGTACGGCCTACGGTCGGGAAAGCCAGCTCTGACCAAGGGATGTCGGCCTCGTCGAACAGTTGCACTTCCAGGCTCTCCTCGCCCACGGCAAAGTCCAGGTCGGCCAGTTCGGCACGGAAGAAAACGTACACCTGGCTGATGTGCGGCAGGTCGTAAAGCGCGTACAGCTGCAGGTTGCGCACGCGCGCGCAGGCTTCTTCCACCGTCTCGCGCATGGCCGCTTCGGCCATGGTTTCGCTGTTTTCCATAAAGCCGGCCGGTAGCGTCCAGAAACCCCGGCGCGGTTCGATGGCGCGGCGGCAGAGCAATACCTGATCACCCCACACCGGCACGCACCCGGCGACGATGCGCGGGTTCTGGTAATGAATGGTGTGGCAGTGGTCGCACACGTAGCGCATGCGACCGTCACCTTCTGGAATTCGTTGCGACACGCTGTTGCCGCACTGGCTGCAGTATTTCATCCGGTCTCCCGAGCATGGTTGCGGCTGTGTCGCGCATCTTCGCGTGCCCGGCAGTCGGGAGCAAGGCATGGGCGCCAAAGCCAAGCAGTCGGCGGCGCAGGGCTTGGGCAGGTTTGCGCTTTCATGCCATCATGCCCCGCAGAACAAAAGACCGAGAATTTCCCATGCTCGATGAGTTGCTCCAGCGCGTTCGCGACTACCAGCCAGTCGTTCTGGGCACCGACCGAAGCTTTCCTGAAGCCGCCGTTCTGGTGCCGATCACCCGCAGCGAGGCCCCCGAACTGGTGCTCACCCTGCGCGCCAGCGGGCTGTCGACCCACGGCGGCGAAGTGGCTTTTCCGGGCGGCCGTCGTGACCCTGAAGATGCCGACCTGGTCGCCACCGCCCTGCGGGAAGCGCAGGAAGAAATTGGCCTGCCGCCCGGTTTGGTCGAGGTAATCGGGCCGCTGAGTAGCCTGGTGTCGCGCCACGGCATTCAGGTCACGCCGTATGTGGGCGTGGTGCCGGACTTCGTCGAGTACCAGGCCAACGATGGCGAAATCGCCTCCGTGTTCAGCGTGCCGCTGGAGTTTTTCCGCAGCGATCCCCGTGAAGTCACCCACCGCATCGACTACCGCGGCCGCGACTGGTACGTGCCCAGTTACCGCTACGGCGAGTTCAAAATCTGGGGGCTGACGGCGATCATGGTGGTCGAACTGGTCAACCTGCTGTACGACGCCGATATCTCCCTGCATCAACCGCCGGACCATTTCATCAGCCTGAGCTGAGCCGTTCGATATAAAAGCCGCCGTGAGGAACCGTTTATGAAATACCGCTTGGGACAGTCGAGTGTGGAAACCCACCCTGAAAGCTGGGTCGCGCCCAATGCGACGCTGGTCGGCAAGGTCAAGCTCGAGCCCGGCGCCAGTGTGTGGTTCAACGCCGTGCTGCGTGGCGACAACGAGTTGATTCACATCGGCCAGAACAGCAACGTGCAAGACGGCACCGTGATGCACACCGACATGGGTTTTCCGCTCAATATCGGCACCGGCGTCACCATCGGCCATAACGCCATGCTGCACGGCTGCAACGTGGGCGATTACAGCCTTATCGGCATCAATGCGGTGATTCTCAACGGCGCCAAAATCGGCAAGTACTGCATCATCGGCGCCAACTCGCTGATCGGTGAAGGCAAGGAAATTCCCGATGGCTCGCTGGTCATGGGCTCGCCCGGCAAAGTGGTGCGTGAGCTCAACGACGCACAGAAGAAAATGCTCGAAGCCAGCGCCGCCCACTACGTTCATAATTCGCAGCGCTACGCCCGCGACCTGGCGGAGCAGGACGACTGATGGACGCCGAACGCCCGGTGCGCTCGCCCTGTGTGAGCGTGTGTGCGCTGGATGACAATGACATCTGCACCGGCTGCCAACGCACCGCCGACGAAATCACCCGCTGGGGCCGCATGGACAACGCCGAGCGCCGCCTGGTGCTCGGTTACTGCCTGCAACGTGCGCGCGCCAGTGGCCTGCTGACTGAAACCAGCAAACCTGTTTAATCACCCTCTATTTTCAAACTGCAACGTGAAGGAAAGCCTCATGCCTCGTATCGGAACCCCCTTGTCGCCCAGCGCGACGCGCGTCTTGCTGTGCGGCTCGGGTGAGTTGGGCAAAGAAGTGGTCATCGAGCTGCAGCGCCTGGGCGTTGAAGTGATTGCCGTGGACCGCTACCCGAACGCCCCGGCGATGCAAGTGGCGCACCGCAGCCACGTGGTCGACATGCTCGACGGCGCCGCCCTGCGCGCCGTTATCGAACTGGAAAAGCCGCACTACATCGTGCCGGAAATCGAAGCCATCGCCACCGCCACCCTGGCCGAGCTGGAGAACGAAGGCTTCACCGTGATTCCGACTGCACGCGCCGCGCAGCTGACCATGAACCGCGAAGGCATCCGCCGCCTGGCCGCCGAAGAGCTGGGCTTGCCGACCTCGCCGTACCGCTTCGCCGACACCTTCGAAGAAGCCAAGGCGGCTACTGACGCCGTGGGCTTTCCGTGCCTGATCAAGCCGATCATGAGTTCGTCGGGCAAAGGCCAGTCCGTGCTGAAAAGCGCCGCCGACCTGCAAGCCGCCTGGGATTACGCACAGGCCGGCGGGCGTGCCGGAAAAGGCCGGGTAATCGTTGAAGGCTTTATCGACTTCGACTACGAAATTGCCCTGCTGACCGTGCGCCATGTCGGCGGCACCACCTTCTGCCAGCCGGTCGGCCATCGCCAGGTAAAAGGTGATTATCAGGAGTCGTGGCAGCCGCAGGTGATGAGCGACAAAGCCCGCGCCGAAGCCGAGCGCATCGCCCTGGCCGTTACCGGTTCGCTGGGTGGTCGTGGTCTGTTTGGCGTGGAATTGTTCGTGAAGGGCGATCAGGTGTGGTTCTGCGAAATCTCGCCGCGCCCGCACGACACCGGTCTGGTGACCCTGATTTCTCAAGACCTGTCGGAATTTGCCCTGCACGCCCGCGCCATTCTCGGCCTGCCAATTCCCGCCATTCGCCAACTCGGCCCATCGGCCTCGGCGGTAGTGCTGGTAGAAGGCAGCTCCACGCAAACCGCATTCAGCAACCTGGGTGCCGCCTTGAGCGAGCCGGATACCGCGCTGCGTCTGTTCGGCAAGCCGGAAGTCAACGGCCAGCGCCGCATGGGCGTGGCTCTGGCGCGTGATGAATCCACCGATGCCGCCCGCGCCAAAGCGACTCGCGCCGCTCAGGCGGTTGTGGTCGAGCTGTAACGCGTTACCCGTACCCCGTACCCGTAGGAGCGAGCTTGCTCGCGAAGCTTTCGATTCAAGCGCTTCGCGAGCAAGCTCGCTCCTACAGGGGCCTAGCTAAGCGGTCTCGTGAGCTAGAGCCAGGCAAGGCGAATCAGGTGACCGGAAGCGGCGTTGACTGTAGTCAATGAGCATTCCGGGCATCTGATTCAACGCAGCCTGGCCGACGCGCAGCAGACCGTTAAGCGATCTTCTGCAGGTCCGCCTTGCTGGTCTCCTTCAGGCACAGCACCGCCAGCAAACTGAGCAACGCTGCCGCCGACACATACCCGCCCACCCAACTCAGCCCGCCCATCGCTACCAACTTCTGCGCAAAGAACGGAGCCGCCGAGGCGCCGACGATGCCGCCCAGGTTGTAGGCTGCCGACGCGCCGGTATAGCGCACCCGTGTGGGAAACAGTTCGGGAAGCAGGGCGCCCATGGGGGCGAAGGTCACGCCCATAAGGAACAGTTCGATGCACAGGAACAGCGCCACCGCCCACGTCGAGCCGTGGGTGAGCAGCGGTTCCATCAGAAACCCTGAAGCTATCGCCAGCACGCCACCCACGATCAGCACCGGTTTGCGCCCAAAACGGTCGCTCGCCCACGCCGAGAGCGGCGTGGCCAATGCCATAAACACCACGGCAAAACACAGCAAACCGAGGAAGGTTTCCCGCGTGTAACCCAGACTGGCCACGCCATAGCTCAGGGAAAACACCGTGGAGATGTAGAACAGCGCGTAGCACACCACCATGGCGCCTGCGCCCAGCAGCATCGGCGCCCAGTACTGGCCGAAGAGTTCGAACAGCGGCATTTTCACCCGCTCATGCCGGGCCACGGCGTTGGCGAATACCGGCGTTTCCTCAAGCTTCAGGCGAACGTACAGGCCGACCATCACCAATGCGGCGCTGAGCAGGAACGGAATGCGCCAGCCCCATTCGCGAAATTGCTCGTCGGAGAGGGTCATGGCCAAGGTCAGAAACAATCCGTTGGCGGCCAGGAAACCGATCGACGGGCCAAGCTGCGGAAACATGCCGAACCAGCCGCGTTTGCCAGCCGGTGCGTTTTCGGTTGCCAGCAATGCCGCGCCGCCCCATTCGCCGCCAAGGCCCAGGCCCTGCCCAAAGCGCAGCAGGCACAACAGAATGGGCGCCCAGGCGCCGATGCTGCTGTACCCCGGCAGTACGCCAATCAAGGTGGTGCATACGCCCATCAACAGCAGCGATGCCACCAGTGTGGATTTGCGGCCGACCCGGTCCCCGAAATGGCCGAACAGCGCCGAACCCAGCGGCCTGGCCAGAAAGGCGATACCGAAACTCAAAAACGCCGCCAGGGTTTGCGCGGTGGTGGATTCGGCGGGGAAAAATACCGGGCCGATCACCAGCGCGGCGGCGGTGGCGTACACGTAGAAATCGTAGAACTCGATAGCGGTGCCAATAAAACTGGCGGTGGCGACGCGCGTAGCGGAGTTCGCCGGCTTGCCGTCGTCGCGGGCGGGGGTTGCGATAGCGCTGGTCATGCTGAGCCTTCAATGGGCAGGGCTCGGTTCCATGGGCGAAGCCATGGCCGAAGCGAATTATTGTGGTAGCGCGTGGGGGTAAAACGCTGACGGTGTGCTGCACGAGAAGGCGCTTTGTGGGGCGTTCGGTGCGGCACGGGCCGGCCTGCGGATGGCAGGCGGGCGAGAGGTACGACGACTATAAAAGCGCGGCGCAGGCGCTGACAATTACCCTTTTCGCCAAGGGTGCCGCTATTGGGCGTTTTCGCTCGGCGCTACGCGCGGAGCAGGGCGCCAGACGCGCACGCTTTTCACGCGGTTATCGGTGGATTGCAGAATTTCCAGGCGATACGGGCCGATCTTCAGACACACGGCGCTGTCGGGAATATTCTCCAGCGCTTCGGTGATCAGACCGTTGAGGGTTTTCGGCCCGTCGCACGGCAGGCTCCAGCCCAGCGCCTTGTTCACCTCGCGGATATACGCGGCGCCGTCGATTACCTGGGTGCCGTCTTCCTGCGGGTGAATGTCGGGGCTGCGCAAGGCGTCCTGGTTGCTGAAATCACCGACGATTTCTTCAAGGATGTCTTCCAGCGTGACGATGCCCTGCACATCGCCGTACTCATCGACGACGATACCGATGCGGCGTTTCTGCTTCTGGAAATTCAGCAGCTGGGTCGACAGCGGCGTGCTTTCCGGCACGAAGTAGGGCTCGTGCGCTGCGGCGCTGAGGGCATCGATAGTCAGTTGGTCGTGGCTCAGCAGGCGGGCGATCTGGCGCATATGAACGATGCCTTCGACCTGATTGAGGTCGCTGCGAAACACCGGCAGGCGCGTATGGGAGGTGGTGCGCAGCTGGGTAATGATGTCTTCCAGCGGGTCGTCGAGGTTGATGCCCGTGACCTCGTTGCGCGGAATCATGATGTCGTTAACCGTCACGGTTTCCAGGTCGAGAATGCTCAGCAGCATGCTCTGGCGATTCTCTGGCAGCTCGTGGGTGGCTTCGCGAACTACGCTGCGCAATTCTTCCGGGCTCAGGCCGTCTTTGCGTTTGCGCGTCGGGTCGATGCCGCACAGGCGCAGCAGGCCATTGCTCACCGCATTGAGTAGCCACACCAGAGGCTCCAGCAGCTCGACCAGCAAGCGCAGCGGCGCGCTGAAAGGAAACGCAAAGGCTTCGGGGCGCAACACGGCCAGGGTTCTTGGCGTGATGTCGGCGAACAGCAGCAGCGCGAGGGTGAGCCCGAGGGTAGAAAGAATCAGGCCCAACTCGCCCCAGAGTGACGTGGCGAGCAGGGCGGCGACGGTGGCGGCGAGTACGGTCACCAGCGTGTTGCAAAAATGCAGCACGCCGAGCAGTAGCTGCGGACGGTTGAGCAGGGTGCTCGCGCGCTTGGCGCCACGGCGGCCTTGTTTGGCCAGGTAGCGCAGGCGGTAGCGATTAAGGCTTAGCAGGCTGGTTTCGGCACTGGCGAAAAACGCTGACAACACGATCAGCAACGCCAGCAGGCCCAGCAGGTACTGCGGATTCAACTCAGACACGGCGCGGCCTAGATATGCAGGATGAATTCACGTACCAGCTTGCTGCCGAAGTACGCCAGCATCAGCAGGCAGAAGCCGGCCAGCGTCCAGCGAATCGCCTTGTGCCCGCGCCAGCCGCGCTGATGCCGGCCCCACAGCAGCACGGCGAAAATCAGCCAGGCCACGCAGGCCAGGAAGGTTTTGTGCACCAGGTGCTGGGCAAACAGGTTGTCGAGAAACAGCCAGCCGGAAATCAACGACAGGCTCAACAGCGCCCAGCCAGCCCAGAGAAAACCGAACAACAGGCTTTCCATGGTTTGCAGCGGCGGGAAATTCTTGATCAGACCGGACGGGTGCTTATGCTTGAGCTGGTGGTCTTGCACCAACAGCAGCAGCGCCTGGAACGCGGCAATGGTGAGCATGCCGTAGGCCAGAATCGACAGCAGAATGTGCGCGAGAATGCCCGGTTTCTCGTTGATCACCGGCACCGTACCGGCCGGTACGAACTGCGCCAGCAGCACCGTCAGACAGCCCAGCGGCAAAAACAGAAGCAGCAGATTGAGCACCGGAATGCGCGAGCTCGCGACAATCGTCAGCAAAATGGCGGCATACGAGATCAGGCTGGCGGCATTGAAGAAGTCCAGCGCCAGGCCGGCTTCGGCATTCAGCTGCGCGAACAGCGTGCCGCCATGGAAGAACAACGCCAGCAACACCAGTGGGGCGAGCACGCGTTTGGATGGCAATGCGCGCTGGGAAAGGCGCAGGCCTTGGTAAGCAGTGGCGCCTATATAAAGAAAGGCAGCGGCGAGGCTTGGCAGCAGAGGGTGCATAAGTCCGTGTAAGGCGAGCCCGAAAGGGCGAGAGTGTGGCATAAAACGCGCGTTTCACGAAAGACCGCCAGCGGTGTCGGCGTGCGGGTGTCTTGGTTATAATCGCGCCCTTGCCGCAAGCTCAACCCGGCGCCAGACCGCCTGAAAGGAACGCGCATGTTCGAAAATCTAACCGACCGCCTCTCGCAGACCCTGCGCCATGTCACCGGCAAGGCCA
The DNA here is from genome assembly GCF_900573885.1 of Pseudomonas viridiflava. Lineage (GTDB taxonomy): Bacteria > Pseudomonadota > Gammaproteobacteria > Pseudomonadales > Pseudomonadaceae > Aquipseudomonas. The sequence goes on along the minus strand of NZ_UPSE01000453.1, from coordinate 385,438 downwards.
AGCTGACCGAGGACAACATCAAGGACACCCTGCGCGAAGTGCGCATGGCCTTGCTGGAAGCCGACGTCGCGCTGCCGGTGGTGAAAGACTTCGTCAATAAAGTCAAAGAACGCGCCGTCGGCACCGAGGTTTCCCGAAGCCTGACGCCGGGCCAGGCGTTCGTGAAAATCGTCCGTCTAGAACTCGAAGAGTTGATGGGCGCCGCCAACGAAGATCTGGCCTTGAACGCCACGCCACCGGCCGTCGTGCTGATGGCAGGCTTGCAGGGCGCGGGTAAAACCACCACGGCCGGCAAGCTGGCGCGCTTCCTTAAAGAGCGCAAAAAGAAAACCGTAATGGTGGTGTCGGCCGACGTTTACCGTCCGGCGGCGATCAAGCAGCTGGAAACGCTGGCCAACGACATTGGCGTGACGTTCTTCCCGTCCGACATCAGCCAGAAGCCGGTGGACATCGCCACTGCGGCCATCCGCGAAGCCAAGATCAAATTCATCGATGTGGTGATCGTCGACACCGCCGGTCGTTTGCATATCGACGAAGAAATGATGGCCGAGATCAAGGCCGTTCACGCTGCAATCAATCCGGTTGAAACGCTGTTCGTCGTCGACGCCATGACCGGTCAGGACGCCGCCAATACCGCCAAAGCGTTCGGCGATGCGCTACCGCTGACCGGCGTTGTGTTGACCAAAGTTGACGGTGATGCCCGTGGCGGTGCGGCGCTGTCGGTACGCGCCATTACCGGCAAGCCGATCAAGTTCATCGGTATGGGCGAGAAGAGCGAAGCGCTCGAACCCTTCCACCCGGACCGTATCGCCTCGCGCATCCTCGGCATGGGTGACGTGCTCAGCCTGATCGAACAGGCCGAGCAAACCCTCGACCGCGACAAGGCCGACAAACTCGCGAAAAAGCTGAAGAAGGGCAAAGGCTTCGACCTGGAAGACTTCCGCGATCAGCTGCAACAGATGAAAAACATGGGCGGCCTTGGCGGCCTGATGGACAAGCTGCCCAATATTGGCGGCATGAACCTGTCGCAGATGGGCAACGCCCAGGGCGCGGCCGAGAAGCAGTTCAAGCAGATGGAGGCGATCATCAACTCCATGACGCCTCAAGAGCGCCGCGATCCGGACGTAATCAGCGGCTCGCGAAAACGTCGCATCGCCATGGGCTCCGGCACTCAAGTGCAAGACATCGGCCGGCTGATCAAACAGCACAAACAAATGCAGAAGATGATGAAAAAAGTCACTGCAAAAGGCGGTATGGCCAAAATGATGCGCGGCATGGGTGGGATGTTCCCCGGCGGCGGTATGCCTAAAATGTAGCTTTATAGCTACTGCGCTCGGTCTGGCGGCGTTAAAAACACGCTCAAAATGCTCATTGGCCTTAAGCCAACTCCGCTTTTTCCCGTGTTTTTGCCTTGCCAGCCCTTCGCTCGCTACGCTCTAAAGCGACATTGCCCAAGTGGTCTGGCGGCGTTAAAAACACGCTCAAAATGCTCATTGGCCTTAAGCCAACTCCGCTTTTTCGCGTGTTTTTGCCTTGCCAGCCCTTCGCTCGCTACGCTCTAAAGCGACATTGCGCGGGGCGCTTGGCGGGTGTGATCGGGGCAGGGCAAAAAGAGATTTGCAAAAATCCCGATAATCCTTAGAATATGCGGCCTTTCGGGCCTAGTGCCTGGCATGTAATTTTAGTTTTGCAGCACCGACTACAGGAACGATGTTCACATGGTAACCATCCGTCTTGCCCGTGGCGGCTCCAAGAAGCGCCCGTTTTACCACCTCACCGTGACCGACAGCCGCAATGCGCGCGACGGTCGTTTTGTTGAGCGTATTGGTTTCTTCAACCCAATCGCTTCCGGTGCAGAGATCCGTCTGTCCGTAGACCAAGAGCGTGCTACTTACTGGCTCGGCCAGGGTGCACAGCCGTCTGAGCGCGTTGCTCAGCTGCTCAAGGATGCCGCTAAGGCAGCAGCCTAAGCCGCATGAACGCGACGCCCGCTCCTGCTGATGACCTGATCGTCATCGGTAAGATTGTTTCGGTGCATGGTGTTCGCGGCGAGGTGAAGGTCTTCTCCTTTACCGATCCGATTGACAACCTGCTGGACTACAAACACTGGACGCTCAAACGCGACGGTGATGTACGACAGGTTGAGTTAGCCCAGGGCCGCCTGCAAAACAAGGTCCTCGTAGCAAAGCTGAAGGGTCTCGACGACCGTGAAGAAGCTCGCCTTCTCGCGGGTTTCGACATTTGTGTTGCCCGCAGCCTGCTGCCAGATCTGACCGATGGCGAGTACTACTGGTACCAGCTCAAAGGTTTGAACGTGATCGACCAACTCGGGCAACTGCTCGGCGTTATCGACCACCTGCTGGAAACCGGCGCTAACGATGTGATGGTGGTCAAGCCCTGCACGGGAAGCCTCGATGATCGCGAACGTTTGTTGCCGTACACGGCACATTGCGTTCTGTCGGTCGACCTGGCAGCCGGTGAAATGCGCGTTGACTGGGATGCGGACTTTTAAGCAACGGTTAGTAGAGATATGGCTAGCCTGCGTGTTGAAGTCATCAGTTTGTTCCCTGAAATGTTTGCTGCCATCAGCGAATACGGCATTACCAGCCGCGCGGTGAAACAGGGGTTGTTGAAGCTCACCTGTTGGAACCCGCGAAGCTACACCGAAGATCGCCACCAGACGGTGGATGATCGGCCTTTCGGCGGTGGCCCCGGCATGGTGATGAAGATCAAGCCTCTGGAAGGCGCCTTGGCAGATGCCAAGCAGGCCGCTGGAGCGCAGGCGAAGGTTATTTACCTCTCGCCGCAAGGCCGCCCGTTGACTCAGTCAGCTGTGCGAGAACTGGCAAAAGAGGAGACCTTGATCCTCATTGCCGGACGATATGAAGGCATCGATGAGCGGTTTATAGAAACGCACGTTGATGAAGAGTGGTCGATCGGGGATTACGTCCTTTCCGGCGGTGAGCTGCCGGCAATGGTTCTGATCGATGCGGTAACGCGTCTGCTGCCCGGTGCGTTGGGTCATGCAGATTCGGCCGAGGAAGACTCCTTTACGGATGGCTTGCTCGACTGCCCGCACTACACCCGACCGGAGGTGTATGCGGATAAGCGCGTTCCCGACGTGTTGCTTAGCGGCAATCACGCACACATCCGGCGCTGGCGTTTGCAACAGTCCCTTGGTCGGACCAGCGAACGACGCGCTGATCTTCTGGAAAGCCGCTCGCTTTCTGGAGAAGAGAAAAAGCTGTTGGCGGAATACATCCGGCAACGGGACGATAGTTAACGTATCGATGGCAGGCCGGTTGGTTTGTCTTAGGAGCACAGCATGACTAACAAAATTATCTTGGCCCTCGAAGCCGAGCAGATGAGCAAAGAAATCCCGACTTTCGCTCCAGGCGACACCGTTGTCGTTCAGGTTAAAGTGAAAGAAGGCGACCGTTCGCGTCTGCAAGCCTTCGAAGGCGTTGTAATCGCCAAGCGCAACCGCGGCGTGAACAGTGCCTTCACCGTACGTAAAATCTCCAACGGTGTTGGCGTTGAGCGTACCTTCCAGACCTACAGCCCGCTGGTTGACAGCCTGGCCGTCAAGCGTCGTGGTGACGTACGTAAAGCCAAGCTTTACTACCTCCGTGACCTGTCTGGTAAAGCAGCTCGCATCAAGGAAAAACTGGTTTAATCCAGTCTTCCTTGTCAAAAGAAGCAGCCTACGGGCTGCTTTTTTATTGCCCGTGATTTGACCAACCGTTTGCGCAGGACCTGTACGCATGACCCCCAGAGAGCAAGAAATCCAGCTACGCACCGAGCGGGCGGAAACCCGCGTCACCAAGGCGGTGTTCCCGCCGACCACCAACCACCACAACACCTTGTTCGGCGGCACCGCGTTGGCGTGGATGGATGAGGTGTCATTTATCGCCGCTACTCGTTTTTGCCGGCTGCCGCTGGTAACCGTGTCGTCCGACCGCATCGATTTCAACCACCCGATTCCGGCTGGCTCAATCGTCGAGTTGGTAGGGCGCGTAGTGAAGGTCGGCAATACCAGCCTCAAGGTCGAGGTGGAGGTGTTTGTCGAAAGCATGTACAGCGACGGCCGCGAGCGAGCGATTACCGGCGTGTTCAGCTTTGTTGCGATTGATGAAAACAAACAGCCGGTGCCGGTTTTGCCCATGGTCGATTAGCGCTTTTTCGGTCCCTGCGGTCCAGAGCGAGCGAGCTAGAGCGAGACAAGGAAAAAACGTCTTTTTGAGCGCAGTTGGCTCTAGCCAAATGAGCATCAAAAAGTCGTTTTTGACGCAGTATCGCCGACGCGCAGCCGCTCGCCGTCACGTCAAGGGCGTAGGCTGATGCGCAGGGATGCTTGCGACAGATCTATATCCTGAAGCGTCACGCTGCCCATGCTCTGGGTCGTACTGGCCCCCGCTACCCGCACATTGTCAAAACGCAGCTCACCAATCGAGCTTGGCAAGCGCACGTTCACACTGCCGTCGGCGTTGCGCACAGACGTCAGTTTGCTGGTGTCATAACGCACGTCTTTCATCGACGTTTCCGCGTCCAGACTATTGAGTACCGGCATCACCAGCTTCGCCAGTTTGGCGGCGGTACCCATGCCGTCGCCGCTCTCGGCCTGCAGAAACAATCCCTGCAATACATCGTCCAGGCCTTGAGCGCTGACATTGCTCATTTCCGCATCGTCGAGTGGTTGCAGCGTGCGGCTGAGGCTGCTCGGTGCCGGGCGGTGCAAGTCGGCACTGGCCATCTGGAACGGACTGAGCAAAGCCGCCACCAGGGTGGCCGCCACCCGCAGGTTGCTTTGCTTCTTCAGCGCCTTGCTCAATTGCCGGTCGCTGACCAGCCCTTGCTCGATGAGGATTTCCCCCAAGCGCTTGCGGCTGCTGGTCTGCAATTGAATGGCGTAAGCCAGTTGGTCGGCGCTGATCAGTCCTTTGTTCAGCAGTATCTGACCGAGGCGGGAGTTCTGTTGGGTGGCCATGGCGACGTCCGGTGCAGTAGTGGCGTGATGGAATCATCGCTGTGCGAACCACGACTGTCACCCACCCAAAGATAGGGTGACGCGCCCAGCCGTCGGACTGTTTTTCGCGCTCCGGTCATTGCCGGCCACGGCCATAGCGGCCTGTATCAATTACTGGCACAGGCGCCTGTGACCAAGCCCGAAGCTGTGAAAGACTAGCGCGCTCTCCCTGGGCACTTACAGACTATCTATGCCGGCGCTCGATCACCCTCTTATTGACCAGTTTCTCGATGCCCTGTGGATGGAAAAAGGCCTGTCCGAACACTCGCGTTCGGCCTATCGCAGTGACCTCGCCCATTTCAATGGCTGGTTGCAGGAGCGCGGCTTGAACCTGCCGGATATCGGCCGTGACGTGGTGCTTGACCACCTCGCCTGGCGCCTGGAACAGAAATACGTGGCGCGCTCGACCGCGCGGTTTCTCTCGGCGGTGCGTGGCTTTTATCGGTACTTGCTGCGGGAAAACCTGATCGACATTGATCCCACGCTGCAAGTCGACATGCCGCAGCTGGGCCGCCCGCTGCCGAAAAGTCTGTCGGAGGCAGACGTGGATGCACTGCTTGCCGCCCCGGAAACCGCCGAGCCCATCGGCCTGCGCGACCGCGCCATGCTCGAAGTGCTGTACGCCTGCGGCCTGCGGGTGACCGAGTTGATCAGCCTGACGCTGGAGCAAGTGAACCTGCGCCAGGGCGTGTTACGTGTATTCGGCAAGGGCAGCAAGGAGCGGCTGGTGCCGCTGGGGGAAGAGGCGATTGTGTGGATCGAGCGCTACGTGCGCGAGGCGCGGCCGCAATTGCTGGAGGGGCGCCCCAGCGATGTGCTGTTCCCCAGCAATCGTGGTGAGCAAATGACCCGCCAGACCTTCTGGTACCGCATCAAACACCACGCCAAGGTGGCCGGCATCGGCAAGGCGTTGTCGCCGCATACCTTGCGTCACGCCTTCGCCACCCACTTGCTCAACCATGGCGCGGATCTTCGCGTAGTGCAGATGCTGTTGGGCCACAGCGACCTGTCGACCACGCAGATCTACACCCACATCGCCCGCGCCCGCTTGCAGGAACTGCACGCCCGTCATCATCCGCGCGGCTGAGCATCAATTAACAGGCGGTTGCACCTTCCGACCCGCAGCGGTCGGCCTTGGCCGGGCTTGTATGGTAGGCTTCGCCCTCGCTGTTTCGCCGCGTTTTCCAGGAGTATCCAATGCGCGTCACCCGAATTATTGCTGCTGCCCTTATCGCTGTGAGCAGCTGCGTTGCGTGGGCCGATAATGCCGACCAGGCCATCCGCAAAACCTTTGAAAACCTGCAAATGGATGTTCCCATCGAAAGCATCGCCGCCAGCCCGCTCAACGGGCTGTATGAAGTGCGCATGCAAGGCGGCCGCGTGTTGTACGCCAGCGCCGATGGCAAATACGTGATGCAGGGCTACCTGTTCGAAGTCAACGACGGAAAACCCGTCAACCTGACCGAGAAAGCCGAAAGCGAAGGCATCGCCAAAACCATCAATGCCATTCCTAAAGCCGAAATGGTCATCTACCCGGCCGTTGGCGAAGCCAAAACCCATATCACTGTGTTCACCGACACCACCTGCCCGTATTGCCACAAACTGCACGGCGAAATCGCCGAGTTGAACCGTCGCGGTGTGGAAGTGCGTTACCTGGCTTTCCCGCGTCAGGGCCCGGGTTCGGAAGGTGATCAACAGCTGCAGGCCGTGTGGTGTTCGACTGATCGCAAAAAGGCCATGGACCAGATGGTCGACGGCAAAGACATCAAAGCGACCAAGTGCGAAAACCCGGTGCACAAACAGTTCGCCCTCGGCCAGTCCATCGGCGTCAATGGCACGCCGGCCATCGTGCTGGCAGACGGCAAGCTGATTCCTGGTTACCAGCCGGCGCCGCAGGTTGCTGCCCTGGCTCTGAAGGCCAAGTGAAAACCGCTGCGCTCGTTGCAGCCTGCCACTCGTAGCTCGATTGACTAAACCCGGGCCGCTTCGTAAGGTGCGGCTCTTTTATCTCAACGGCCCGCTAATACCGGGCCGTTTCACGCAGTAAGTTCTGGGGAGTTCAGGGTGAAACCGGTCAAAGTAGGCATCTGTGGGCTGGGTACCGTCGGTGGCGGTACGTTCAATGTGCTCAAGCGCAACGCCGAGGAAATTGCCCGGCGCGCGGGGCGCGACATCGAAGTGGCGCAGATTGCGCTGCGCTCGCAGAACCCTCAGTGCGACATTACCGGTATTGCCACCACCAACGACGTGTTCGCGGTGGCCACCAACCCTGAGATCGACATCGTCATCGAGCTCATCGGCGGCTACACCGTCGCCCATGAACTGGTGCTCAAAGCCATTGAAAACGGCAAGCATGTGGTCACCGCCAACAAGGCGCTGATCGCCGTGCACGGCAACGAAATTTTTGCCAAGGCGCGCGAGAAGGGCGTGATCGTCGCGTTCGAAGCCGCCGTTGCCGGCGGCATTCCGGTGATCAAAGCCATCCGTGAAGGCCTGTCTGCCAACCGCATCAACTGGCTGGCCGGCATCATCAACGGCACCGGCAACTTCATCCTCAGCGAAATGCGGGAAAAGGGCCGCACCTTCCCCGACGTGCTGGCTGAAGCCCAGGCGCTGGGTTATGCCGAAGCCGACCCAACCTTCGACGTTGAAGGCATCGACGCGGCCCACAAGCTGACCATTCTGGCTTCCATCGCCTTTGGTATTCCGCTGCAGTTCGACAAGGCCTACACCGAAGGCATCACCAAGCTGACCACCGCCGACGTGAACTACGCCGAAGCGCTGGGCTACCGCATCAAGCACCTTGGCGTGGCCCGCAGCACCGCCGCGGGTATCGAGCTTCGCGTGCACCCCACGCTGATTCCGGCCGACCGCCTGATCGCCAACGTCAATGGCGTGATGAATGCGGTGATGGTCAATGGCGACGCTGCGGGCAGCACGCTGTTTTACGGCGCTGGCGCCGGCATGGAGCCAACGGCGTCGTCGGTGATCGCCGATCTGGTCGACGTGGTTCGCGCCCTGACCACCGACCCGGAAAACCGTGTGCCGCACCTGGCCTTCCAGCCGGACGCGCTGTCTACCCACCCGATTCTGCCGATTGAGGCCTGCGAGAGCGCTTACTACCTGCGCATTCAGGCCAAAGATCACCCCGGCGTGCTCGCCCAGGTGGCGACCATCCTGTCGGAGCGCGGCATCAATATCGAATCGATCATGCAGCAGGAAGTCGAAGAACAAGACGGCCTGGTGCCCATGATTCTGGTCACTCACCGCGTAGTGGAACAACGCATGAACGACGCCATCGCCGCCCTCGAGGCCTTGAGCGATGTGGTTGGCAGCGTTGTGCGTATCCGCGTTGAGCAACTGAGCTGAGGATTTCTCCATGCGTTACATCAGTACCCGCGGCCAAGCGCCTGCGCTGAATTTTGAAGACGTGCTGCTCACTGGCCTGGCCAGCGACGGCGGCCTCTACGTGCCGGAAAACCTGCCGCGTTTCACCCAGGAAGAAATCGCCTCGTGGGCCGGCCTGCCGTACCACGAGCTGGCCTTCCGCGTGATGCGCCCGTTTGTGACCGGCAGCATTCCGGATGCCGACTTCAAAAAGATTCTCGAAGAAACCTACGGCGTGTTCGCCCATAGCGCCATCGCGCCGTTGCGTCAGCTGAACGGCAACGAGTGGGTGCTGGAACTGTTCCACGGCCCGACCCTGGCGTTCAAAGACTTCGCCCTGCAACTGCTCGGCCGCCTGCTCGACTACGTGCTGGCCAAGCGCAACGAGCGCGTGGTGATCATCGGTGCCACCTCTGGCGACACCGGTTCGGCCGCCATCGAAGGCTGCAAGGCGTGCGAGAACGTCGACATCTTTATCCTGCACCCGCACAACCGCGTCTCGGAAGTGCAGCGCCGGCAGATGACCACCATCCTCGGCGACAACATCCACAACATCGCCGTGGAAGGTAATTTCGACGACTGCCAGGAAATGGTCAAAGACAGCTTTGCCGACCAGAGCTTCCTCAAAGGCACGCGTCTGGTGGCGGTGAACTCGATCAACTGGGCGCGGATCATGGCCCAGATCGTCTACTACTTTCACGCTGCCTTGCAGTTGGGTGGCCCGGCTCGCTCCGTGGCGTTCTCGGTGCCCACCGGCAACTTCGGCGATATTTTCGCCGGCTACCTGGCGCGCAACATGGGCTTGCCGATCAGCCAGCTGATCGTCGCCACCAACCGCAACGACATCCTGCACCGCTTCATGAGCGGCAATCAGTATGTGAAAGACACGCTGCACCCCACGCTGTCGCCGTCGATGGACATCATGGTGTCGTCCAACTTCGAGCGCCTGCTGTTCGACCTGCACGGCCGCAACGGCGCCGCCATTTTCGACCTGATGGCTACCTTCAAAAAAGGCGGTGGTTTCAGCGTTGACCAGGACCGCTGGACCGAAGCGCGCAAGCTGTTCGACTCGCTGGCCGTCAGCGATGAAGAAACCTGCGAAACCATCGCCCAGGTGTACGCCGAAAGCGGTGAATTGCTCGACCCGCATACCGCCATCGGTGTTAAAGCCGCGCGCGAGTGCCGCCGCAGCTTGAACACACCGATGGTGGTGCTGGGCACCGCCCACCCGGTGAAATTCCCTGAAGCAGTGGAAAAAGCCGGCGTCGGCAAAGGCCCGATTTTGCCGCCGCACCTGCAAGATCTGTTTGATCGTGACGAGCGCTGCACCGTGCTGCCGAACGACATCAAAGCCATGCAGAACTTCGTGAGCGAACACGGCAATCGCGGTAAGCCGTTGTAAGCGCTAGCGGCAACGAAAAAGGCCGGCCCACTTCTGTGGTGCCGGCCTTTTTTCTGGCTGGGGTTTTGTGTTGGAGCTTGCCCTCTCCCCAACCCTCTCCCGCAAGCGGGAGAGGGGGCCGATCGCGTGTTTCTCCCCTCTGCCCGCTTGCGGGAGAGGGGCTGGGGGAGAGGGCTTTCGCTTCTAGCCGTTACTCCTTAAAGAAACCCTTAGCCGCCTTCAAATAAGCCTCCCGCGTCGTCCCATTCAACCACTGCGCGTACAGCTCAATCACCTCGCCCTCACGCAACCGGCGCACGGAGGCGTTGATGGCTTTGATCGCCTCCAGACCTTCCGGCGTTTTCGAGCATGTGACATACGCCAACTGATAAACCGGTACGCCTTTCACCGGATAGAAGCTCAGCGCATCCAACGGCACGCCAGCGTTCTCGCCCTGATAGCGCATTTCCGGCCAGTAGCCGAGCACCGCCGTCAGGCGCCGGTGTTGCTGCATGCGCAGCAGGCTCAAGGTGGCGTCAATGCCGTGGTGCACCACGATTAGCCCCGGTTTGGCTTGCTTCAGTTCGGCGTCGATCACTTTGCCGTAGCTGCGCTCCACCAAGGTGCCGACGTTGTAGCGGCCGTCCGCCAGAAACGCTTCGAGGTCGAACGCACCGCCCTGGATAAAAGCGGCCAGTTCCGGCTCATCGCTTTTGCGCACCACGATGCCGTTGGTGAGGATGCCCAGCGTCGGGATCGAGAAATGCATCACCTGCTCGCGCTCTTTGCTCCACAGCAAACCGGAGTCGCAGGTCAGCGCGCCACTGTTCATTATCTGCATGGCCCGGGCGCGGTTGGCCACGCTGAACACGTGCTCGTATTGCGGCAGGTCGGCGGTCAGCAGTTTCATCATGCGGTCGGCGATGCCCTGGCCTTTGAGCGGGCCTTCGAGAATGGTGAACGGCGGCATGTCACGCACCGTCCAGATCAGGCGCGGCTTGTCCTGCGCCCACGCGGGTAGCGCAGCGACGACGCACAGCGCGAGCACCAGCAAGCGTTGGAAAAAGGGCAGTGAAGGCATCAGAACAACACTCCGGGGGCACCAGGAGTACAGCGTGGAAAGTATCGGCGTCTAACGCGCCCTAACTCAGTCGGCGAACGATAAAGGCCGCGCCTGGCGGAGTCCAGAGCGCTTATCCAGATGGCACCGACGTACGAGATTTTGGAGCAGCGAGCTTGCTCGCGAACCAGGCGCCTGCAGGCACTAACGCGGTCAGATCGCGCCGGCGCTTTTCAGCGCGGCAATCTGCTCGGCGCTATAGCCCAGCCCCGCCAGCACGCTGTGGTTGTGCTCGCCCAATTGCGGCCCGACCCACTCGGCGCTGCCGGGTGTGCCGGACAGCTTGGGCACGATGCCCGGCATCTTGAAATTCTTGCCGTCGGGCAGCTTGGCGCTGAGAAACATCTCACGGGCCAGGTATTGCGGATCGCTGAACATGTCTTCGGCCGAATAGATGCGGCTGGCCGGCACCTCGGCGGCGTTCAGCGCGGCCAGCACGGCGTCCAGCGGCAACGAGCCGACCCAGCGGTCGATCACGCCGTACAGTTCGTCGCGGCGCAGGTCGCGGCCATCGTTGCTGGCCAGTGAGGCATCGTCCGCCAGGTCGGCGCGGCCGATGGCGAGCATAAAGCGCTTGAAGATGGCATCGCCGTTGGCGCCAATCTGAATGTGCTTGCCGTCAGCGCTGGTGTGGATGGAGGAGGGCGTGATGCCCGGCATGATGTTGCCGGTGCGCTCGCGAATAAACCCGAACACATCGAACTCCGGCACCATGCTTTCCATCATGGCGAAAATCGCCTCGTACAACGCCACGTCCACCACCTGGCCCTTGCCGCCATTCACCTCGCGGTGCCGCAGCGCCATCAGCGCGCCGATCACGCCCCACAGCGCCGCAATCGAATCGCCAATGGAAATGCCGGTGCGTACCGGCGGCCGGTCTTCGAAGCCGGTGATATAACGCAGCCCGCCCATCGACTCACCCACCGCGCCGAAGCCCGGTTGGTCTTTCATCGGGCCGGTCTGACCAAAGCCGGACAGCCGCACCATCACCAGATTCGGATTGAGCGCATGCAAAACGTCCCAGCCGAAACCGAGTTTCTCCAGCACGCCGGGGCGAAAGTTTTCGATCAGGACGTCCGCTTCACTCAGCAATTTGAGCAGCACCTCACGGCCGTCCGGGTGTTTGAGGTTGAGCGTCAGCGACTGTTTATTACGCGCCTGCACAAACCACCACAGCGAGGTGCCTTCATACAGCTTGCGCCACTTGCGCAGCGGGTCGCCGCCATCGGGGGACTCCACCTTCACCACCTCGGCACCAAATTCGGCGCAGATGCGCGAGGCAAAAGGCCCGGCGATCAGCGTGCCGAGTTCGACGACTTTCACCCCGGCGAGGGGTTTGTTGGCAAGGTTCATGGCGCAAATCCGGCGGCAGACAATGGCCGCGACTCTAACCCGCAGCGGTCGCTTGCGGTAGACTTGCCGACCTTTCCCCTGCCCAGACACCCGACCATGGCCCAGCCTTCCACGACCTACAAAGTCGACCTCAACCTCACCGACCTCGACCGGGGCGTGTACGCCACATCGCGCCTGACCATCGCCCGTCATCCTTCGGAAACCGAAGAGCGCATGACCGTGCGCCTGCTCGCCTACGCCCTGTGGTACAGCGAAGAATTGAGCTTTGGTCGCGGGCTGTCCGATGTCGACGAGCCGGCGCTGTGGGAGAAGAGCCTGGACGGCCGCGTGCTGCACTGGATCGAAGTCGGCCTGCCCGACGCCGACCGCCTGACCTGGTGCTCACGTCGCACCGAACGCACCAGCCTGCTGGCTTACGGCAGCTTGCGCGTGTGGCAGAGCAAAGTGGTGGACGCGGCGAAGATGCTGAAAAACGTCAACATCGCCGCCGTGCCGCAAGAGGCGCTGGAAAACCTCGCCAAAGACATGCCGCGCGCCATCAACTGGGCCGTGATGATCAGCGAAGGCACCATCTACGTCACCGACGAGCGTGGCCAGCACGAAGTGCAACTGGAATGGCTGATGGGCGATCGCGGCGAATAAACGCCGCGCAGGGTTAACCGGGGTCACGGCACCATGGGTTCTAAGACTTCACCGACCGCAGCGCAACGACGCGGCCGCCTGGCGCGACTGATACAGGCGATCACCTCGCCCTACGTGCGCTACCGACACGCCAACATCATCCACGCCGTGCGCGTGGGCCTGGCCCTGGCCACCACCGCTGTGCTCACCACCGGCATCAACCTGCCCCACGGCGTGTGGGCGTCGGTGTCGCTGCTGGTGGTGGTTGGTGGGTTGCAGCACTACGGCAATGTGCGCAAAAAGGCCATGGAGCGCGCGCTGGGCACCATGCTTGGCGCTGTTATCGGGCTGGCGCTGATCGTGCTGCTGAGCGTGTCCGGCTCGTTGCTGCTGTTCTTCGCGCTCATGTCGCTCAGCGCCGGCGCCTGCGCCTACTACGCCATCGGCAGGCCCGGTTATGTCGCGCTGCTGACGGCCATCACCATGGTCATCGTCGCCGGCCACGGCGATCTGGATTTCAGCACCGGCTTATGGCGCACCGCCAATGTGCTGATCGGCATTTCCATCGCCGTGGCGTTCTCGTTTGTGTTGCCGCAATACGCGGTGTACGCGTGGCGCTACCGCCTGGCCGATAACCTGCGCGACTGCGCATGGCTGTACGGCGCGCTGCTCGATGGCAAACCGCAGCCCGTGGAGCAAACGGGCCAGCGCTTTGTGGTCATGAGCCAACGGCTGGTGCAGGCGCGGGCGCTGATGGAGTCGGTCGCCAAGGAAACCCGCGTGCCCCTGGCGCGTCTGGAGGACCTGCAACGCCTGCACCGCTCGATTCTTGAAACCCTGGAAATGCTGATCAACTCGCAGCCCGCGTCCGGCTTCGAGCTGGCCTGCACGCCGCGAGAAGTCGCGGTGCGTCGCCAGCTATTGCGTACCGCGCGTGCCCTGCGTTTTGGTCGGGTGGGCTTGCTGCTTCAGCGCAACGAGGCCCCCAACAGCCTGATTTGCGCTGAACCCATGCCCCTTGGTCAGGACAGCACCCTGCAAGGCCTGCATTGGCTGGCCATGCGTTTCTCCGAACAGGTGGAACGGTTTAGACTGCGCCTCAGCGAAATCGAGCCGCACTGGAACATTGAAGGTGCCCGCCGACCGAACACGTGATGCGCGCCCGCGCCGACTCACCAGCCCGGTAGAGTCGCCCCGTTGAATGCCTTTTTACTTGTGTAGAACCTGCCAAAGCCCATGCGCATCGAAGCCCGTCCGTTACCCGTCAATTTGCCTGACCTTGGCGATCTGCCGCCCCTGCTGACCCGTTTGTATGCCGCCCGTGGCGTGCAATCGGCCGTGGAGTTGGATAAAGGCCTGGCCAAGCTCATTCCCTATCAGCAACTGATGGGCATCGACGCGGCCGTGGCGTTGCTGGTGCAGGCGCTGGAGCAGCGTCAGCGCATTCTGATCGTGGGCGACTTCGACGCCGACGGCGCCACCGCCAGCACCGTCGGAGTGCTCGGCTTGCGTGCGCTGGGCGCGGCCCATGTCGATTATCTGGTGCCCAACCGCTTTGAATACGGCTACGGCCTGACCCCGGAAATTGTCGCCGTCGCCCTGGAGCGTGAGCCGCAGTTATTGCTGACGGTGGACAACGGCATTTCCAGCGTCGAAGGCGTGGCGGCCGCCAAGGCTGCCGGCTTGAATGTGCTGGTGACCGACCACCACTTGCCCGGCCCTGAATTGCCAGCGGCCGATGCCATCGTCAATCCCAACCAGCACGGCTGCACCTTCCCGAGCAAAGCATTGGCCGGGGTGGGCGTGATTTTCTACGTGCTGCTGGCCCTGCGCGCCAAGCTTCGGGAGTTGGACTGGTTTACCCGCGCCGGCATCAAAGAGCCGAACCTGGCCGAGTTGCTTGATCTGGTCGCCCTGGGCAGCGTGGCTGACGTGGTGCCGCTGGACGCCAACAACCGCATTCTTGTGCACCAAGGCCTCGCCCGTATTCGTGCAGGCCGGGCGCGTGCTGGCTTGCGTGCGGTGCTGGAAGTGGCGGGGCGGCCGGCCGAGCGCATTACCTCCACCGACCTGGGCTTTATCCTCGGCCCGCGCCTGAACGCGGCCGGCCGGCTGGACGACATGAGCCTGGGCATTGAATGCCTGCTGTGCGAAGACGAAGCCCTGGCGCGCGACATGGCCGTGCAACTCGACCAACTCAACCAAGACCGCAAAGCCATCGAACAAGGCATGCAGCGCGAGGCGCTGGCCCAGCTCAAAGACCTGCCGCTGGACACCCTGCCGTTTGGCCTGTGCCTGTTCGAAGCGGACTGGCACCAAGGCGTGATCGGCATTCTCGCCTCGCGCCTGAAAGAGCGTTACCACCGGCCCACCATCGCCTTTGCCGATGCCGGTGACGGCGTGCTTAAAGGTTCGGCGCGCTCGGTGCCGGGCTTTCATATTCGCGATGCACTGGATGCCGTGGCCGCCAAAAACCCTGGCCTGATCAGCAAGTTCGGCGGTCATGCCATGGCCGCTGGCCTGTCGCTACCGCAGGAAAATTTCCCCGCGTTTGCCGCCGCCTTCGACACCGAAGTACGCCGCCACCTGCAAGAAGACGACCTCACCGGCCGGCTGCTGTCAGACGGCGCGCTGGCCGTGGAAGAGTTTCACCTGGAACTCGCCCGCGCCCTGCGCAATGCCGGGCCGTGGGGGCAGCATTTCCCCGAGCCGCTGTTTCACGGCGTGTTTCAAGTGGTGCAGCAACGGGTGGTTGGCGAGCGGCATTTGAAAGTGGTGCTCAAAAGCGAGTGCGGCTCGGTGCAACTGGACGGCATCGCGTTTGGCGTTGACCGTGAGGTGTGGCCGAACCCGACCGTGCGCTGGGTGGAGTTGGCCTACAAGCTGGACGTCAACGAGTATCGCGGGCAGGAGACGGTGCAGTTGATGATTGCGCATATTGCTGCGCGGTAGGGGGGGGGTGGCGGGTAAGCGTCGGGTGGGTTGGTTCGACGTGCTGTGTACTCCTGCAAAACTCTGGATCTCGAGTCGTCGAACCGCCGCCTTCGCGGGGATGACGGGGGTTTGGGTAATAAACACCGTCATTCCCGCGAAAGCGGGAATCCAGAATGGCGCGACGTGCGCAGCGGCATAGACCAATGTGGATCAAGTGTCGGACAGAACCGATCTACTCCGGCTTCCCATCCAACGGCTTCACATGCGCCAACTCTTCCTCATCCAACCCAAACCCCTCGCCGATATCCGCTTCATCGACAATGCTCAAATCCCAATCCGCCGCTACGGTGCCGCCCGGCTCGTTGGGTGAGCGGGCGCCCGTTTCGTCGATCAGGGTTTCCGGGCTCAGGTCGTCCATGCTGACGCCGTCTTCGTTTTCACCAATGCCCAGGGTTTCGCCGCCGCTCTGACCGGCTTCACGAACGCGTTTGTCCGGTTCTTCGCGGGCAATCTGCTCGGGGGATTTGAGGTCGCCTACCTGGCCGCTGCGATCATCGTTGCGGTCGTTGAAATCCAGCTGCTCGATGGAACCCATGCGGTCTTCGATGTCGTCGATTTCCTGCGGGACGTAGCGTTTTTGCGTGCTCATAGCCGTTCCTTCAAATCAGAGGTAACTGAAGGGTGGACCGGCCGCGACGGCAGATGGTTCAGGCAAGTTGACCGCCAACGGCCCTAGCGCAGGGCCAGCATGGCGGCTTTTTTATAGAACATCGCCGAGTCGGCTTTGGACATCAGCTCGTCCAGCTGTTCGCCAGCCTGCGGATAAACCGCCACGCCCAGGCTGCACGTCACGCTCAGTTCGCGGCCCTGCCAAAGCATGGGTTGGGCGATGGCGTGGGAAATCTGCTCGGTGAGGCGGTAGATGTCATCGGCGTCGTGCACGCCATCGAGCAGCACCACAAACTCGTCGCCGCCCATGCGCGCAGCCATGTCGGCTTCACGAATGTTGGCGCTGATGGCCTGTGCGGCGTGCACCAGAATCGCGTCGCCAGCCTGGTGGCCGTACGAGTCGTTAATTTCCTTGAATTTGTTCAGGTCCAGGTAACACAGGGCCAGGCGCTCGTCGTTGCGCTTGGCGGTCAGCAGTTTTTGCGTGGCGTACGGAATAAAGCTGTTGCGGTTCGGCAGGCCGGTGAGGGCGTCGTGGAAGGCCAGGGCGCGCACTTCTTCCTCAGCCACAATGCGCCGGGCAATCTCACGCTGTAGACGGCGTTGGCTGCTGAGCAGAATCAGCACCACCACCAGAATCGCGGCGCAGCCAATGCTGATCAGCATGATGATGGTGCGCAGCCGCTCCACCAGTTGCGGCGGGTTGGGGTCATACAGAAAACCGTCCAGCCGGCTCATGCCCGGCACCATATTCTGTTCTTTAAAGGCTTCAGCCATGCGCAGCCAGCGGCCGGGGTTCATGTGGCCGATGTCGACCAGGTCGGGAAGAATCAGCCCGCGCATGGCCTCGGCTTCAAATTCCAGGTGTTCGCGGGTTTTCTTCACCTGATACTTGGTCAGCAGCAGGTCGATGATTTCATTCGGGTGGTCCATGGCGTAGCGCCAGCCGCGCAAGGTGGCCCGGCGAAACGCGGCCACGCGGATGGGGTTTTCAGTAGCTTCGGTTTCGGTGGTGAACAGAATGTCGCTGTAGAAATCGATGCCATACGTAGCCGGTGACAACACGGTGTACGCCACGCCTTTTTGCTGCAGATAAAACGGCTCGTTGGTCAGGTAGGAATTGAACGCCTGCACCTTGCCGCTCACCAGATCGTCGACGTCGTAACTGCTGGGTTGCAAATCAAGACCGGCGGGGTCGAGGCCTTCGCGGCTGAACATGGTCAGGAAGTCGGCGTCGGTTTGCGCATTCATGAGCATGACGCGCTTGCCCATCAGGTCGTGCACGTTGTGAATGCCGGCATCGGAGCGGGCCAGCAGCACCGAGGGCGAGTGCTGGAAAATCGCGGCCAGCGCTACCAGCGGTTTGCCATTCAGGCGCTCGAACAGCAACTCGCTGTTGGACTCGCCATACAACGCGCGCCCGGCCAGCACTTCTTCCACCGGCGTCTTGCCCGGCGCGCCTTCATGCAGACGCACCTCGAACCCTTCGTCGCGGTAATAGCCCTTGGCGATGGCGGCGTAATAGCCGGCGAACTGGAACTGGTGTTTCCAGCGCAACTGGAAGTCGATGGTCTGCAAATGCGCCGGCGGCGG
Source organism: Pseudomonas viridiflava (assembly GCF_900573885.1). Classification (GTDB taxonomy): domain Bacteria; phylum Pseudomonadota; class Gammaproteobacteria; order Pseudomonadales; family Pseudomonadaceae; genus Aquipseudomonas. The sequence continues at coordinate 367,354 of NZ_UPSE01000453.1, read as the reverse complement.
AACGGCAGCCTGGCTGCTCTGACTGGCAAACCACGGGAAAAACAACACCACCAGCCAGAACGGCCGTCGCGGTGTACGGTGAAAAGAGGTGGGCCGACCTTGGCGCGACAACAGGTATGACATGGCATCTTCCATGAGCAGCGGTCACGGCCGGCTGCTCCGAGCTGACAGTGGGTGCCTTCGCCGCATCATGCTTTAGTGTTACGAGGCGCGCAATCGCGCGCGCGTCGTAACGAGGAAGAACCAGAACAAGCGCGCCCGGCGCAAACCGGGCGGTGGAGCCGTTATTTGCGGTTCAGGGTCCAGGCATCGCCAGCCGGCGCGGTGCCGTGTTCATAGGGCTTACGCAGCACCATGTAGATCACGCCCAGGCCAATCACGATGGCGGTAGACAACGGCATGCCGTAGTTCACGTACCAGGCCGCATCCGGCGAGCGCGGCCAGGCCATGTTGATGATCGCCAGCACGCCGTACACCAGCGCGCCGATATTCACCACCATGCCCCAGCCGCCCAGGGTGAATGCACCGCTGGGTTTCCAGCCGCGCAGGCGGGCAAACAGCGCGCCGCTGACGATCATCTGGAACGCCAGGTAAATGCCGATGGCGGCAAAGCTGACGATGGTGGCGATGGCGTCTTGCAGCACAAACCCCAGGCAGATAACGATGGCCGGCAACACGCCGCACACCAGCAAGGCCGTGGTGGGTACGTGGGTGGTAGGCGAGAGTTTTTTCAGCAAGCTGCTGCCGACAATCATCTCGTCGCGGGCGTACGAATACAGCAGGCGACTGGCCGCCGCTTGCAGGCTCAGCACGCAGGAGATAAACGACACCATCACCACCGCCATCACCACTTTCGAGCCGGTAACACCAAAGGCATTGTTGAGAATGGTGGTGACCGGGTCGGCGTCGGTGCCGTTGATCACGGCGGCCATATCCGGCACCGCCAGAATCAGCGCCAGGCAGGCGAACATTGCCGCGATACCGCCGACGTAAATGGTCATGCGCATGGCCTTGGGAATGCTCTTGCTCGGGTTCGGCGTTTCTTCGGCCACATCGCCGCACGCTTCGAAGCCGTAATACAAAAACATGCCCGCCAACGACGCGGTGAGGAAGGCCGGCAGGTACGAGCCGTCGATGCTGATATCGAACGTGTTGAACAGCACGCTGAACGGCTGATGACGCTCGAAAATCAGCAAGTAGATGCCCACCACCAACGCGCCCAGCAGTTCGCAGATAAAGCCGAACATGGCGATGCGTGCCAGCACTTTGGTGCCGCTGAGGTTGACCACGGTGGCGATCACCGTTAGCACCAGGGCGATACCGATGTTGGTGTTATTGCTCGGCGCGAAACCAAGCATGGCCGCCATATACGGACCGGCGCCCACTGCCACGGCGGCAATCGTCACCACCAAGGCCCAGGCGTACACCCAACCGACCATCCACGCCCAGCGCTTGCCCACCAAACGGCGCGCCCACGGGTACACACCGCCGGAAATTGGAAACTGCGACACCACTTCACCAAACACCAGGCACACCAGCATTTGCCCCAGGCCGACCAGCAAATAGGCCCAGAACATCGGCGGGCCGCCGGCTGCCAGGCACAGGCCGAACAAGGTGTACACGCCCACCACGGGCGACAGGTAGGTAAAGCCCAGCGCGAAGTTTTCGGTCACGCTCATGCTGCGTTTGAAGTTGGACGTATAGCCCAGCGCGCGTAATTGCTCCGCGTCGCTGTCGGCGAATTGATCGCTCATGTTTAGTGCTCCTCGAAAATGATGGCAGCTATTTATTTATGTGCCCGGTTGGGCTGTCGTTATTGGCGTTGCACACCCGAAAACGGCCACGGCTCACCACCGCTGCTGCGCACGCCAGCAACGGCCGGGACGGTGAAAAGTGGAGGTCAAACCTTGCAAGACCCTTGTAGGAGAGGCTTTAGCCTCGATGCGCTTGGCCGCGTTATGTCGGCCCAATCGAGGCTGAAGCCTCTCCTACAGGCTTTCCTTAATGTTTGAACATCACATGCCGCACGGTGGTGTAGTCCTCCAGGCCGTACATCGACATGTCTTTGCCATAGCCCGACAGCTTCTGGCCGCCGTGGGGCATTTCGCTGACGAGCATGAAGTGGGTGTTCACCCACGTGCAGCCGTATTGCAGGCGAGCGGCGAAGCGGTGGGCGCGGCCGACGTCCTGGGTCCATACGGAGGAGGCCAGGCCGTAGTCGGAGTCGTTGGCCCAGGCCAGTGCTTGGGCTTCGTCGCTGAACTCGGTGACCGACACCACCGGGCCGAAAATTTCGCGGCGCACCACTTCGTCATCCTGCAGCGCGCCGGCCAGTACGGTCGGCTCGAAGAAGAAGCCAGGGCCGTCGACTTTCTTGCCGCCGGTGAGCACCTTGATATGGGGAATGGCGCGGGCGCGTTCGACGAAACCGGCCACGCGGTCCAGGTGCTGTTGCGTGATCAGCGGGCCCAGCTCGGTGCTGTCGTCATCCTGCACACCGTACTTGATGGTGCTCACGGCCTCGGCCAGCTTGGTGACGAATTTTTCGTAGATGCCTTTTTGCGCGTAGATGCGGCAAGCGGCGGTGCAGTCTTGGCCGGCGTTGTAGAAGCCGAAGGTGCGAATGCCTTCCACGGCGGCGTCGATGTCAGCGTCGTCGAAAATCACCACCGGCGCTTTGCCGCCCAATTCCATGTGCATGCGCTTTACGGTGTCGGCGGTGCTGGCGATGATGTTGCTGCCCGTGGCTACTGAACCGGTCAGCGACACCATGCGCACTTTCGGGTGGCCGGTCAGCGGCGCGCCCACGCTTGGGCCACGGCCGAACACTACGTTGAGCACGCCAGCGGGGAAGATGTCCGCAGCCAGTTCAGCGAGGCGCAAGGCGGTCAGCGGTGTTTGCTCCGACGGCTTGAGCACCACGGTATTGCCGGCCGCCAGGGCCGGGCCGAGCTTCCAGGCGGCCATCATCAGCGGGTAATTCCACGGTGCAATGGACGCCACCACGCCGACCGGATCGCGGCGAATCATCGAGGTGTGGCCGGGCAGGTATTCACCCGCTGCCGAGCCACCCATTACCCGGCTGGCGCCGGCGAAAAAGCGGAACACATCGGCAATCGCCGGCAGCTCGTCATTCAGCGCGGCGTTGTACGGCTTGCCGCAGTTCTGCGATTCGAGGCGTGCCAGTTCTTCGGCATTAGCGTCGATCACATCGGCGAGTTTGAGCAGCAGCAGCGAACGGTCTTTTGGTGCGGTTTGCGACCAGCTGTCGAACGCGGCATCGGCGGCGCGCACGGCGGCATCCACCTGGGCTTCGCTGGCCTCGTTGATGCTCACCAGCTCGGTGCCCAGCGAGGGATTCAATACCGCCTGCGCGGCGCCTTCACCGGCGACCAGTTGGCCGTTGATCAGCAGTTTGGTTTGCATCGGTTCTACCCTCTTTATCAGGTGTGGTTCGAGCTTCCTTGTAGGAGCGGTTGGGCGGCATTCCGATTAGCCGCGATGCTTTTGATTTTTTAAGAGCATCGCGGCTGAAGCCGCTCCTACAGGGGGAAGTGCATCGCTTTTATTTCCCGCCGCTACCGGCCACGCTTTCCCCACCCTTGGTGAGGTAATACGCGCCCAGAATCGGCAGCATGGTCACCAGCATCACGAGCATGGCGACCACGTTGGTCACCGGCACGTCGCGCGGGCGGCTGAGTTGGTTGAGCAGCCACAACGGCAAGGTGCGTTCGTGGCCAGCGGTAAAGGTGGTGACGATGATTTCGTCAAACGACAGCGCAAACGCCAACATGCCGCCGGCCAGCAGCGCCGAGCCGAGGTTGGGCAGGATGATGTAGCGGAACGTCTGCCAGCCGTCGGCGCCCAGGTCCATCGAGGCTTCGATCAGGCTGTGCGAAGTACGGCGAAAACGGGCGATCACGTTGTTGTAAACAATCACCACGCAGAACGTGGCGTGGCCCACGACGATGGTGAAAATGCCGGGCTCGATGCCGAAGGCTTTGAACGCCGTCAGCAGCGCCAGGCCGGTGACGATGCCGGGCAGGGCGATGGGCAGAATCAGCATCAGCGACACGCCTTCCTTGCCGAAGAAATCGCGCCGGTACAACGCCGCCGCGGCCAGGGTGCCAAGCACCATGGCAATCAGCGTGGCCAGGCAGGCGATCTGCGCGCTCAGCTTGATTGCTTCCAACACATCCGGCCGCGCGAAGGCGACGCTGAACCAGTGCAGCGTGAAGCCCTGCGGCGGAAAGCTGAACGCCGACTGCTCGGTGTTGAAGGCGTACATAAAGATGATCAGGATCGGGAAGTGCAAAAACACCAGCCCGCCCCAGGCGGCCATTTTCAGCGGCAGCGAAGCTGAAGCATCAGAGCGCATCGAAAGCCCCCAGTCGTTTGACGATGGACAGGTACACGGCGATCAACACGATCGGCACCAAGGTGAACGCGGCGGCCATCGGCATGTTGCCGATCGAGCCTTGCTGGGTATAAACCATGTTGCCGATAAACAACCCGGGCGGGCCCACCAGCTGCGGCACGATGAAATCGCCCAGGGTGAGGCTGAAGGTGAAGATCGAACCGGCAGCAATGCCCGGCACCGACAGCGGCAGAATCACCTGCATAAAGGTTTGCGAAGGGCGCGCGCCGAGATCGGCCGAAGCCTGCAACAGCGAGGGCGGCAAACGCTCCAGCGAGGCCTGAATCGGCAAAATCATGAACGGCAGCCAGATGTACACGAACACCAGAAAACGGCCCAACTGCGAGGTCGACAAGGTGCTGCCGCCAATGCCTGGAATGCCCAGAATGAATTGCAACAGCGGGCCCAAGTGCAGCTGTTCCACGAACCATTGCGCCACGCCGCCCTTGGCCAGCAGCAGCGTCCAGGCATAGGCCTTGACGATGTAACTGGCCCACATCGGCAGCATTACCGCGATGTAAAAGAACGCCTTGGTTTTGCCCGTGGTGTAGCGCGCCATGTAATAGGCGATGGGAAAGGCCAGCGCAGCGCTGGCCAGCGACACGGCGATGGCCATGGTCACCGTGCGCAGAATGATGTCGTAATTGGCCGGCTCGAACAGCGCCGCCAGGTTGGCCCAGGTCAGGTCGGGCGTGGCGGCCATGGCCATTTCGTCGTAGGTGTACACGCCCTGCCAGAGGAAGGTCAGCAGCGGGGCGAAATAGATCACGCCGAACCACAGCAGCGGCGGTATCAGCAGCATCGCCAGATACAGATTGGGCTTGCGGTACAGCAGGTTCGACAACCCGTGCAGCAGCCCGCCGGAGCGGCGCGCAGTCAGGGGCGTAGCGAGGGCGCTCATGTCAGCGAGCCTCCACGTCAACAAGCGCCACCATGGCCTCGCGGGCCCAGCGCACGCTCACGTGCTGCCCAGCCTGAAACGCCGGCGCGCTTTGCTGCCACTGATTATTGGCCTGGGTCACGCTGAGGTTCTGGCCGTTTTCCAGCCGCACTTCAAAGCGCGTGGCGGCGCCTTGGTACTGCACGTCGTGGAGCAGGCCGGTAACGAGCACCTCGGTGGCGTTGGCATCGGAGCCAGCGGCTTCCTGCAGACGGATATGTTCCGGGCGAATCGAGAAGGGCGCGGCGCTGCCGGTGAGCAGTTGCGCCAGTTCACCGCGCAGCACATTCGACGTACCGACAAACTCCGCCACAAACGGCGTGGCCGGTTTCATATAGAGATTGCGCGGCGTGTCGACCTGCTCGATGCGGCCCTTGTTGAACACCGCCACGCGGTCGGACATCGACAGCGCTTCGGTCTGGTCGTGGGTGACAAAAATAAAGGTAATGCCGAGCTGGCGCTGCAGCTTCTTCAGCTCGCTTTGCATTTGCTCGCGCAGCTTCAAATCCAGCGCGCCGAGGGGTTCGTCGAGCAGCAACACGCGTGGCCGATTGACCAACGCGCGGGCCAGGGCCACACGCTGACGCTGGCCGCCGGACAACTGCACCGGCTTGCGCTCGCCATAACCGGCCAGCGCCACCATACCCAAGGCTTCCTCGGCACGGTTCAGGCGCTCGCTCTTGCCCACGCCTTTTACTTTCAAGCCGTAGGCCACGTTGTCGCGCACGTTCATGTGGGGAAACAGGGCGTAATCCTGAAACACCGTATTTACATCGCGCTGGTACGGCGCCAGGCCAACGGCCTCGGCGCCGTGAATACGAATAGAGCCCGTGCTCGGCTGCTCGAAACCGGCAATCAGCCGCAGGCACGTGGTCTTGCCCGAGCCGGAGGGGCCGAGCATGGAAAAGAACTCACCGTCCTGAATGTCGATGGACACACGGTCCACAGCCTTGACGTCGCCGAACACGCGGGACACATCGGTGAATTGCACAGCAGGGGTCATAGCGGGGAACTCCGGGGTGAAGCGCGAAACGATTTCTTAATCGAGGAGGCCGGGCGAACCCTCTCCCCCCGCCCTCTCCCGCAGGCGGGCGAGGGGGCCTAATCGGCGCCTTTGCGTCAAACGAGGTTTAGCTCCCCTCGCCCGCTCGCGGGAGAGGGGCGGGGGGAGAGGGCAGCGGTTTAACGCCCGCCCATGATCGAAATGAAATCCTGCGTCCATTTGGAATACGGCACGCACGCATCCTGCGTCTTGCACTTGGCCTGCGGGGTCTTCCAGAAGGCGATCTTGTCGAACTGGTCGTACCCGTTCACCGCACAGCCTTCAGCACCCAGCAACTCGCTGGATTTACAGGCCACCGGCACGGCCGGCACCGAGCCGAACCAGGCGGCCAGGTCGCCTTGTACCTTCGGCTCCAGCGACCAGTTCATCCACTTGTAAGCGCAGTTCGGGTGCTTGGCTTCGGCGTGCAGCATGGTGGTGTCAGCCCAGCCGGTGACGCCTTCTTTCGGGAACACGGTGGCAATCGGCTGACCTTCGCCTTTGAGCGCGTTGGCTTGATACGGCCATGCACTGGAGGCCACCACGCCTTCGTTTTTGAAGTCACTCATTTGCACGGTGGTGTCGTGCCAATAGCGGTGGATCAATACGTGCTGTTTGCGCAGCACCTCAAGCACGGCCTTGTACTGGGTCTCGTTGAGCTCGTAGGGGTCGTTGATCTTCAGCTCAGGTTGGGCATTTTTCAGGTACAGCGCGGCGTCGGCGATGTAGATCGGGCCGTCGTAGGCCTGCACGCGGCCTTTGTTCGGCTTGCCGTCGGGCAGCTCTTGCGCTTCAAACAACACGCTCCAGCTGTCCGGCGCTTTCTTGAAGACGTTGGTGTTGTACATCAGCACGTTCGGGCCCCATTGGTAGGGCGCGCCGTAGGTTTTGCCGTCCACCACGTACCACGGCGCGTCTTTCAGGCGGCCGTCGAGGGTTTTCCAGTTGGGGATGAGTTCCGGGTTGATCGGCTGTACGCGCTTGCCGTAGATCAGGCGCAGCGACGCATCGCCCGAGGCGGTGACCAGGTCGTAGCCGCCCTTGGTCATCAGGCTGACCATTTCGTCCGACGTGGCGGCGGTTTTCACGTTCACTTTGCAGCCGCTGTCTTTCTCAAACTGGGTTACCCAGTCGTAATTCTTGTCGGTCTCGCCGCGTTCGATGTAACCCGGCCAGGCGATGATATCCAGCGCGCCTTCGCCAGCACCGACGGCCTTGAGCGTTTCGGCGGCTTGCAAGCTGGCGCTGGCCAGCAGGGCGGTGGTGAGCGCACTTAATAGAGCGGTTCTTTTCACGAACATTTAGGTATCCCTCTTTTCTGTTTTATTGGGGCAGTTGAACGTCGTGTAACGGGACTTCTTGTTATGTAACCGCACGGTCTAGGCCGGGCTGGAAGGGCTTGCGTAAATCGTCATTCGGTCAGCTGGCCGTGGCGCGCCATGATGTGGCGCACCACGGTGTAATCCTCCAGCGAGTCGCTGGACAAATCCTTGCCGTACCCCGAGCGTTTCAGCCCGCCGTGGGGCATTTCGCTCACCAGCTGAAAGTGGCTGTTGATCCAGGTGCAGCCGTATTGCAAGCGGGCGGCCACCTGCATGGCTTTGTCGAGGTTCTGCGTCCACACCGACGAGGCCAGGCCGTATTCCGAGTCGTTGGCCCAGTCCACTGCCTGGCTCAGTTCGTCGAAGCGGGTCACGGTCACCACCGGGCCAAACACCTCGCGCTGCACAATTTCATCGCTCTGTTTGCAGCCGGCCAGCAGCGTCGGCTGGTAGTAGAAGCCGGGGCCCGAATGCACGGCGGCGCCGGTCACGCGTTCGATGTGCGGTTGGCCCAAAGCACGCTCGACAAAGCTGGCCACGCGGTCGCGCTGGCGGGCGCTGATGAGTGGGCCGATCTCGTTGTCGGCGTCGCGTTTTCTGGCAAAGCGCAGGCTGCTGACGGCGTCGCCCAGTTCGGCCACCAGGCGGTCGTGAATGCCGGCTTGAGCATAGATGCGGCAGGCGGCGGTGCAGTCCTGGCCGGCGTTGTAGTAGCCGTAGGCGCGCACGCCCTCGACCACGGCGTTGAGGTTGGCGTCGTTGCAAACGATGACCGGCGCCTTGCCGCCCAGCTCAAGGTGGGTGCGTTTTACGCTTTTGGCGGCGGCCTGAAGAATTTTCTGACCCGTGACGATATCCCCCGTGAGCGACACCATGCGCACCTTCGGGTGGCTGACCAAATGACTGCCAACGCTTTCACCGCCGCCACACACAATGTTGATCACGCCCGGCGGCAGCAGCTCGGCGAGTACCGGCGCGAGGCTCAGAATCGACAGCGGCGTGTGCTCAGACGGTTTGAACACCAGCGTATTGCCCGCCGCCAGCGCCGGGGCGATTTTCCAGGCGGCCATCATCAGCGGGTAATTCCAGGGCGCAATCGAGGCGACCACGCCAATGGGGTCGCGGCGCACCATGCTGGTGTAGCCGGGCATGTACTCGCCGGCCAGTTGCCCGGTCTGGCAACGCACGGCACCGGCGAAAAAGCGGAATACATCCACCGCCGCCGTCAGGTCATCCTGACGCGCCAGGTGTAGCGGCTTGCCGCAGTTCAGCGCTTCGAGCTGCGCCAGAGCGTCGGCGCGCTGCTCAATGGCGTCGGCAATTTTCAGCAAGATGACCGAGCGTTGTTGCGGCGTGGTGCGGGCCCAGCCAGTGGAGGCGCGATGGGCCGCGTGAATGGCCGCTTCCACTTGATCAGTGGAGGCCTCGGCGATACGGACAAGCGTGTCGCCCGTGGCGGGATTCAGAATCCGCTCAACGAAGCCTTCGCCGGCCACGAGTTGGCCATCGATCAACAGGGCGCTGCAAAACGTTGGAGAAGGGGCGGCACCGGCCATTGCGTTCGCTCACTGTTGTTGTTTTCTAAAGCGCTGGTGGCTCGGGCGAGCCGTGAAACGCCTTGATACGAATGGCAACAGAGACTAGTGGGCGGTGGGGTAGGCGACAAATTCTAAATACCGAACGCCGCGTTCGATTAAATAGATGGCCTGCGGTTATTCAGCTGCTCGCGGGCCACCGTCAGGAACGGGTCCACCAGCGCAGGCCGCGCCGTGCCTCGGCGCCAGGCCAGGCCGACGTCCAGCGTCTGGGTCAGATCCACCACCGCGCGGGCTTCGATAATGTCGCCTTCAAGGGACCATGGCCGGTAGGTCATGTCCGGCTGAATAGACAGCCCCAAGCCCGCCGCCACCAGACTTCGTACCGCTTCGGTAGAGCCGGTGCGCAACGTCACATTCGGCTGCAAGCCGGCGCGCGACCAGATGCGCTGGGCGTTCAGGCCCATCTCATCGACGTTTAGCTGAATCATCGGCTCCTTCACCACATCCGCCAGGCTGATGCTGTCGTGCTCCAGCAGCGGGTGTTGCGGCGGCAACCACAGGCGCAACGGCGAGTGAGTGAGCACCTCGGTTTGCAAGGCGTGGCGGTCTTCGAGGTTGGACAGAATCAGCACGCCCACATCAATTTCACCGCTCACCAGCAAGTGCTCGATATACGGGCGCTCATCCTCCATCACGCGAATTTCCACGTTCGGGTAGGCGCGTTGAAAGCGGGTGATCAGATCTGCCAGGTAATAACCGGCCACGAGGCCCGTAACGCCGATAGTGAGCTGGCCGGCGACCTGATCGGTGCTCTGTTGCAGGCTGCGTTTGGCGTTGTCCACCGTTGCCAGAATCAAATGCGCCTGGCGCAGAAACTGGTGGCCCTGGTGCGTAAGGGTCATGCCCTTGGCGTGGCGGTTAAACAGGCTGACGCCAATCTCCTGCTCCAGTTGCTGGATTGCCAGGGTTAGCGTGGACTGGGAAATAAATACGGCCTGAGCGGCAGCAGAGATGGAGCCGGTTTCAGCCACCGCAATGAAATGGCGAATCTGGCGCAGGGTCATCATGGGAGGCGGCTCGTGGCAAGGTCGGTGTGGCGACCTTGCCACGAGTTTTAACGCGAGGGAAGGCGAGCTATCTCTTTTTCAGATAGTGCCTTAGAACGAGTAGCGGTATTGCATACCCAGCCCGAACAGCGGAGCACCGTCCTGATGAGTGGACGTTGCCACCTGCACGCCGCCGCCCAGCGCGGAGTTAGCCGTGAGCGCGTGGCTGTAACCGACCGTGGCGGTTGGAATGACACGTCGTTGATCCACGCTGCTGTCGAGGTTGAAGCGGCTCAAGCCCGGCACCTTCGAGTGGCCTTCGATGCCTTGGGTGTTATCGCTCAGCAAGGTGTCGACAGCCAGCGCCAGATTCAGCGTGCCTTTAGGGCTGACTTGAGTGGCGCTGCGTACTCCGAAGGTGGCGTAGGTGCGCTGCTCGTTGGAGCCTTTAACCGTCAGAGGAAGAGCCACGCTGCGTTCGGTGAAGCCGTCTTGCTGGGTGCTGACATGGCTCAGGGCGACTTCCGGCGTAATCAGCGAATCACCCAGCGGCGTATTCATGCGCATGCCAAAGTTGCCCGCCACGCGCAAGGCCGTGCCGGTGAGATCCAGATGGGCGCGGGCGCGCTGCACGTCGGTCAGCGCCATGCCGCGATCAAAGCTGTTCTCGCTCTGGCCGACGGCCACGCTGGCGGCGCCGCCCCAACCGGTGTCATCCGCGTTTTGCTGGAACGCGCCCCACACGCCCAACGCGAACGCCTTTTTCTGCTCGGCGCTTTGCACGTTCAAGTCTGCGCGGCCCAGGCTGCCGGTGACGCCCGCCGAATACTGCTCATTCAGGCGCATGCCGGCGGACAGGTTGAGGTTCTTTTGCGTGGCACTGCTGTCGGCATCACCGCGGTAGTTTTGACTGCCCAGGCTCAAGCAATAAGTCTGCGCGGCGCCGGGTTGGCATTGTTCCTGAGCGAGGTCGCGCAGGCGGCGGTTTTGGCTGGCGGTCAGATGGCTGACGGTGACGGCGCTGCGGATGATGGAAGTTTGCAGGTAGTTGAGGTCCTGCATACCGGCCAGGCCCGGTAATACGAAGGATTCGTTCCAGATGAATGCGCGGTTGCCGCTTGTTCCGACTACGGTTTTGCCGTCGTCGCTAACGCCTGTGGCTTCGCTGGAAGTCGTGCCCGAAAGCACGCCGAGGCTGGTCATGCCGGTTGCGTCAGTCCAGAGAAAAGCACGATCGGCGCCGTCGGCTTGCTGGGCTTTGCCCACAATGACCGAACCATCCGCGTTAATGTCGTTGGCGAAGCTGGTATTTCCGCCCAATGTACCCAGATCCTGCATGCCGTTCAGTTCTGTCCAACGGAATGCGTGATAGTCGTCGAGAGCTCCGCTTGTAGCGCTGTAACCGACAATTACCGAGCCATCTCGGTTGGCTGCAGATGCTCTGGAGGATTGTCCTCCAAGATTACCCAAATCGCTCATCCCGTTCGTGTTATCCCACCGGAAAGCAAGCGATCCGCTATTGCCTACCACGACCTGTCCATCACCGCTTATCGCCCATGCGCGCGTGTTTCCTGGACGGATGGTGCCCAAGTCTTGCATCACCCCATTTTCCCAGCGAAATGCTCGTGTCAACGCGCCGGCTGAAGTGTTCGAATTCCCCACTATCACACTGCCATCATCGCTAATGCCTCTGGCTACGGTTTCGTCGCCTCCTAGATTACCGAGATCAACGAAGCCGTTGGCGGCGTCCCAGCGAAACGAGAAAGTATTGTTGCTGTAAGAGCCAATGACATAGGTACCGTCATTGCTCACCCCAGCGATCGAGGCCGCATTAGCGCTCCCAAGACTCGTCATCCCCTTATCCATAGTCCATCGGAACAGTTCCCGATTGTTCCCACCAATGAGTCCCACCACCGTGCCATCGCCACTAATCGCCTGCGCCTGAACAGGCTCGCTGCCCGTCAAACTTCCCAAATCCAACATCACAGCCTGAGCCGGCTGGCTGCCCAATACCGTAAGGGCGACCAACGCCGTAGCGGATACGTAGTGCCAAGGCGTAATCGCCTTGGCGAGTGAAGAACGTAAAAATTTGAACGGTTTCATGGCCACACACACCTGCTGAAAAATTGAGCGGCAAGCTTGGTGAGGGTGGGCAACCGTGGGCTGTCATCTGCTTCTTAGCGATAGGTGGGTGGGCTGGCTGTCTTGATGTAGGAATGCTCTTTCCGTCGGTGCGCGTAAAAAGTGCCAGGTCGCGGCAGGCGTGGTTGGGTGGACGGGAAGGGCTGTTTGGCGTGGCAGGCACTTGCAGCTATTCTCGCCGGGCGCGCCGTATTGCCTACGGGGCTGTCGGCCCGGGCTGGCTTGTCAGGATTTTCCTATGACCGGCATAGTTCGGCCCGTCGCTGAATGGTTCAGCGACCGGGTTTGACGGCCCACCGGCATAAAGCGCTCCAGCTTCCTTCTGTTAAGGCGGCTATACGCGGGGCATCTTCGGATGCGCCGGGTTTGGGTGCCTTTCCGGTCCGTCAACCCGCGTATAGCTGCCACCCATTCGTTTGACGGCGATGTTGTGGCGGCCTTTATCTAAAAGGTGCTCTATGACTTACCCCAATACCCTCACCCCCCATCCTCCGGTAGCAATCCTGGAGGTGCTTTTATGAACCCCGTCACCCAGGCCCAAGCCTTCTGCCTGACCGAAGGCACACCGCTGTTCACCGTAAACGCCGGCGTGCCGGTAGCCCAAGCGCTGGAGCAAGCCAGCGTGTTGCTCGACGGCATTAGTCATCTGGTTATCAATGACCCGCTCAACGATGACGAACGCAACAGCGCCCACTACCTGCTGCAAATGGCCGACGCGCTGGTGAAAGCCAGCGTCAATGGGCTGTGGGAAGCGCAACAGGCGGCGTGAGCAAAAAGCATCGCCGCCGGAGCCGTTCCCACGGACTGCACATTCCCGTAGGGCGGCTTCAGCCGCGATGCCTGCAAACCCTAAAACCCCACCGTAACTACCTCCCATAAGTCGTTGATCTGCCTGCCCGCTGCTACGCTTTCAGCTTGCGTGGCTGCAGGACGCGTCTTACAGTCGCTGGCATTGGCGCGCCACCTGCCGCCGTCAGCTTGAGCCGTGCGCGGGCACCGTTCATTTGGGGAGTTACGAGTGAAGAACTGGACCCTGCGTCAGCGCATTCTGGCGAGTTTTGCGGTGATCATTGCGATCATCATTTTGATGGTGGCCGTGGCCTATTCGCGGCTGGTGACCATTGAAACCAGCGCCAAGAGCGTGGCGCAGGATTCCATGCCGGGCGTTTATTTCAGCTCGTATATCCGCAGCTCCTGGGTCGACAGTTTTCTGCTGGCGCAGCAGGTGGTGGGCCTTTCCGATGAGCAGGTGATCAGCCCGGCCGTGCTGGCGGAGTTCACCAGTAACGATGAAAAACTGATGGCCCGCGTGGCGGAGTACCAACAATCCATCGTGGACGCTGAAGACAAAGCCCACCTGGATACCTTTCTCAAACACCGCGACGAGTTCAACAAGGCGCTCGCCGAGGTGCTCGGCACCTTTCAGCAAGGCCAGCCGTTGCAGGCGCGCAAAATTCTCAACGACCGCTTGCGGCCGGTATGGGCGCAGGGCCGTGAGCAGTTGCTGCAAATGGTGCAATTCAATAAAGACCGCGCCGATGTCGCCACCACTTCGATTACCGCCCAGGCGGCCGGGGCGAAAATCAGCCTGGTGTTGTCGCTGCTGCTGGTGATCGCCGTGGCGTTGATCAGCGGCTATGTGCTGATGCGCGCGATCATGGGCCCGCTGAATAACCTGGCGCAGATTCTCACGGTGATGCGCACCGGCAACCTCACCACCCGCTTCAACAATGTGCGCGCCGATGAATTCGGCGCGGTGCAAGGTGGCTTCAATGCCATGGTGGACGACATCACCACGCTGGTGTCCCAGGCGCAGCGCTCGGCGGTGCAGGTCACCACGTCGGTGACTGAAATTGCCGCCACCTCGAAACAGCAGCAGGCCACCGCCACCGAAACCGCCGCCACCACCACGCAAATCGGCGCCACCTCGCGGGAAATTGCCGCCACCTCGCGCGATCTGGTGCGCACTATGGGCGAAGTGTCCTATTCCGCCGAGCAGGCTTCTGCCCTTGCCGGTGCCGGGCAGGTTGGCTTGCAGCGTATGGAAGACACCATGCGCCAGGTGATGGGCGCTGCCGAATTGGTAAACGCCAAGCTGGGCATCCTCAATGAGAAGGCCAGCAACATTAATCAGGTGGTGACCACCATCGTCAAAGTGGCTGACCAAACCAACCTGCTGTCGCTAAACGCCGCCATCGAGGCGGAAAAAGCCGGCGAGTACGGGCGCGGTTTCTCTGTGGTGGCGACCGAAGTGCGGCGCCTGGCCGACCAGACGGCTGTGGCCACGTACGACATCGAGCAGATGGTGCGCGAGATTCAGTCGGCCGTTTCGGCCGGCGTAATGGGCATGGACAAGTTTTCCGAGCAGGTGCGCCGTGGCATGAGCGACGTGCAGGAGGTGGGCGAGCAGTTGTCGCAAACCATCGACCAGGTTCAGGCGCTGGCGCCGCGCGTGGTGGTGCTCAACGAGGGCATGCAGGCCCAGGCCACCGGCGCCGAGCAGATTACCCAGGCGCTCACGCAACTGGGCGAGGCCACCGGGCAAACCGTGGAGTCGCTGCGCCAGGCCAGCTTTGCCATCGAGGAGCTGAATCAGGTGGCCGGCAGCCTGCGTAGCGGCGTGTCGAGCTTCAAGGTTTAACGCGGCCATGAGCAGCCATTCGCAGCCGGCGCACGGGCAAAAGGCGCCGCTGTATCTGTTGTTTTCGCTTGGCGGTGAGCGCTATGCGCTGGCGGCCCGCGAGGTGTTGGCGGTGTTACCGCGCGTGCCGGTGAAAACCCTTCCCGGCGCGCCGGCGTGGGTAACCGGGGTGTTTGCCTTTCGCGGCACATTGGTGCCGGTGCTCGACCTCTGCCACCTGAGCCTCGGCACGCCTGCGCCGGCGCGTACCAGCACGCGTACGGTGCTGGTTGACTACCGCACCGCCGATGGCCGCCAGAGCCCGCTGGGGCTGGTGCTGGAACAGGCCAGCGATACCTTGCGCTGCGAGCCCGAGGCATTTCGCGATTACGGTTTGCTGAACCCCGACTCGCCTTACCTGGGCCCGGTGCTGGAAACCCGCGACGGTCTGGTGCAGCGCATTCAGGTGGAGCAACTGCTACCGGAAACCGTGCAGGCGCTGTTGTTTCCTCTGGCCGGTTTGAGTCTGGAAGCTGGCGCGCCATGAGCATTGACCCGCGCTTCGAGCAGTTGCTGAAAGAGCGCATCGGGCTGGACGCCATCACGGTGGGCGAGTCGGTGGTCGAACGCGCGGTGCAGCGTTGCATGGCGGCTGTGCCGGGGCGCGACGTGGAAAGCTATTGGCGCGCGCTGAATCAGTCCGAGGCTGAAATGCAGGCGCTGATTGAAGCGGTGATCGTCCCCGAGACCTGGTTTTTCCGTTATCCCGAGTCGTTCACCACCTTGGCCCGGCTAGCCGCGCGCCGGGTCGCCGAGCTGGCGGGCGCGCGGCCGTTGCGGCTGCTGAGCCTGCCGTGCTCAACCGGCGAAGAACCCTATTCCATTGCCATGTGCCTGCTCGACGCCAACCTGCCGGCCGCCTCCTTTAGTGTTGATGCGCTGGATATCAGTCCGCTGTCGATTGAACGCGCGGTCGCCGGCCGATACGGGCGCAATTCGTTTCGCGGCGACACCCTGGGCTTTCGTAACCGTTATTTCAGCCCCGAGGGCAACGGTTACGTCATCAACCAGGCGGTGCGCAAGCAGGTGCAGTTCCGTGCCGGCAACCTGCTGGAGCCGGGTCTGCTGGCCGGTGAGCAGCCCTATGACATGGTGTTCTGCCGCAATCTGCTGATTTATTTCGATGTGCCGACCCAGGAGCAGGTGCTGGACGTGCTCAAACGCCTGACCCGTGATGACGGCGTGCTGTTTATCGGCCCGGCCGAAGCTGGCCTGTTTACCCGTGTGGGCATGCAGTCGCTGGGCATTCCCCTGTCGTTTGCGTTTCGCCGCCAGCCGCCGGCAGATGGGCTGCGCACGCCTGCGCCGCCGCCGCGTCGGGTGTTGCCGCCAGTTTCTGCGCCGCGCCCGGTGGCGCGCTTGCCGGTGAAGCCGGCGGTACCCGCGACCACGGTTGTGGAGTCGGCGGCCGGGCCGCTGGCGCAGCTCGCCGCGCTGGCCAATCAAGGTCGCAGTGATGAAGCGCGGCGCTTGGCCGAGGCGCTGCTGGTCAGCCACGGGCCCTCTGCCGAGGTGTTTTATTGGCTGGGGCTGCTCTGCGAGGTGGAGCGCGACATGGCCGCCGCGCAAGGTTTTTATCGCAAGGCGTTGTATCTGCAACCGCACCACGCGGCCACGCTGGCGCAACTGGCGGCGCTGCTTGCCGCCCAGGGCGACAAGGCTGGGGCCGAGCGTTTGCAGGGTCGCGCTCAACGGGGAGCGGGCCGTCATGAGTAGCTGCAATGAATGAAGTAAACCTGAGCCAGCACGGCGGGGAGTACGCCGTGGACGACTGCTGGAACCGCATTGGCGTTCGCGGCGACAAGAGCTGCGCGAAGCTGATCGAGCATGTGCACTGCCGCAACTGCGAAATCTACGGCGCCGCCGCCACGCGCCTGCTCGATCGCTACAGCCTGAGCCAGGAACACGTGGCGCTGTACGACCACACCGACGACCTCAGCGAGCAGGTCACCCGTTCCATGATTGTGTTCCGGCTGGGGGAAGAGTGGCTGGCCCTGGCCACCCGCACCTTGGTGGAAGTGTCGCCGCTGGCGCCCATTCATTCCTTGCCACATCAACGCTCGCGCGCGCTGCTGGGCGTGGCCAATGTGCGCGGCGCGCTGGTGCCGTGCGTGTCGCTTACCGAGCTGCTGGGCCTGGAAGCCGCCGGCGGCAAAGCGGCTGGCCGCGTGGTGCCGCGCTTGCTGATTCTGGCCGGGCAGGGCGGCAACGTGGTGGCGCCGGTGGATGAAGTGCTGGGCATTCAAGCCTTTCCCGAACAGCAACTGGCCCAGGCCAGCGCCGGCCAGACCGGTGCCGGTGCGGCTGCCGCGAAGTTCACCCGCGGCGTGTTGCAGTGGCAGCAACGCAGCGTGCGCCTGCTCGACGAAGACCTTCTTTTGCACGCCGTGATGCGGAGCCTGACATGACCCCGGATCAGATGCGCGATGCCTCCATGCTGGAGCTGTTCCAACTGGAGGCCGATGCCCAGGCCCAAGTGCTGAACGCCGGCTTGCTGGCGCTGGAACGCAACCCCACCCAGGCCGAGCAACTCGAAGCCTGCATGCGCGCGGCGCATTCGCTTAAAGGCGCGGCGCGCATTGTCGGTATCGATGCGGGCGTAGGCATTGCCCATGTGATGGAAGACTGCCTGGTAAGCGCGCAGAACGGCCAGTTGCGCCTGACGCCCGACCATATCGACGCGCTGCTCAAAGGCACGGATTTGTTGCTGCGCGTGGCCAAGCCGGACTCGGGCGTAACGCCGGCCGAGGTGGCGCAATTCGTCGACCAGATGGACATCATGAGCCGTGGCGGTTTTATCGCCATGCAGGAAAGCCGTCTGGCTGCGCCAGAACCGGTGGTGGCTGAAACCCCCGCGCCAGAGGCGCACGCGATTGCCGTGCCGGTGCCGCCTGAGCCGGTTGTTGACGAGGCGCCCGTGGCCGATGCCGGCGGCGAGCGGGTATTGCGGGTAACCGCCGAGCGCCTGAACCGCCTGCTGGATTTGTCCAGCAAGTCGCTGGTGGAATCGCAGCGGCTCAAGCCGTTTCTCACCTCCATGCAACGCATGAAGCGCCTGCAAACTAACGCCAGCCGCACGCTCAACGGCGTGCACGACGCGCTGAACGAGGCCGACACCGACCCGCAAACCCTGGCGCTGCTGGCCGACGCCCGGCGGCTGGTCGACGAATGCCAGCAACTGCTCACCCAGCAAGCCAGCGACCTCGACGAATTCAGCTGGCAGTCGGAGCAACGCGCGCAACTGCTCTACGACACGGCGCTGGCCTGCCGCCTGCGGCCGTTCAACGACGTGCTGCGCGGCCAGGAACGGATGATTCGCGACCTCGGCCGCTCGCTCGGCAAACAGGTGCGCCTGGACGTTAAAGGCAAGAAAACCCAGGTCGACCGCGAAGTGCTGGAAAAGCTTGAAGCACCGTTGGTACACCTGCTGCGCAACGCGATCGACCACGGCATTGAAAGCCCCGAGGTTCGGGCACGCGCAGGTAAACCGGCGGAAGGGGTCATTACCATCAAGGCCAGCCACCAGGCCGGTTTGCTGGTGCTGGAGCTGAGCGACGACGGCGGCGGCATCGACCTGGAGCGCCTGCGCCGGGCCATCGCCCAACGCCAGCTCTCCACCGCCGACACCATCGCGCAGATGAGCGAAGACGAGCTGCTGAGCTTCTTGTTTCTACCCGGTTTCAGCATGCGCGACACCGTGACTGAAGTGTCCGGCCGTGGCGTGGGGCTGGACGTGGTGCAACACATGGTGCGCCAACTGCGCGGTGCCATTGAGCTGCGCCAGGTGCCGGGGCAGGGCGCGACGTTCCACCTGGAGGTGCCGCTGACGCTGTCGGTGGTGCGCAGCTTGGTGGTGATGATCGGTGGCGAGGCCTATGCGTTTCCGCTGGCGCAGATCGACCGCATGCTGGAACTGGCGCCCCAGGACATTGTGCAGCTCGAAGGCCGTCAGCATTTCTGGCACGAAGGCCGTCACATCGGGCTTGTGGCGGCGCATCAGCTATTGCAACGCCCGGAAGGCGAGGCCTCGGCCGGCGATATCCGCGTGGTGGTGATTCGCGAGCGTGACGCCGCCTATGGCGTGGCCGTGGAGCGTTTCGTCGGCGAGCGCACGCTGGTGGTGCTGCCCATTGATGCGCGGCTGGGCAAGGTGCAAGACATCTCCGCAGGCGCCTTGCTCGACGACGGCACGCCGGTTCTGATTCTCGACGTGGAAGACATGCTCCGTTCGGTGGAGAAACTGCTCAGCACCGGACGTCTGGAACGCATCGACCGGGGCGCGCGGCAAGCCGGTGCGGTGGCGCGCAAACGCATTCTGGTGGTGGACGACTCGCTCACCGTGCGCGAACTGGAGCGCAAATTGCTGCTGCAACGCGGCTACGACGTGGCCGTGGCAGTGGATGGCATGGACGGCTGGAATGCCCTGCGTTCCGAGCACTTCGATTTACTGGTGAGCGACATCGACATGCCGCGTATGGACGGCATCGAGCTGGTCACCCTGATTCGCCGAGACAACCGTTTGCAGTCGTTGCCGGTGATGGTGGTGTCATACAAAGACCGTGAAGAAGACCGTCGCCGTGGCCTGGATGCCGGCGCCGATTATTACCTGGCCAAGGCCAGTTTCCATGACGAAGCGCTGCTGGATGCCGTCGTCGATCTGATTGGGGAGCCGTAGGTGAAGATAGGGATTGTCAACGACATGCCGCTGGCCGTGGAGGCGCTGCGTCGCGCGCTGGCGCTGGAGCCGGCGCACCAGGTGATCTGGGTGGCGGGCGACGGCGCCGAAGCCGTGGCCAAATGCGCCGAGCAACGCCCGGACGTGGTGCTGATGGACTTGATCATGCCGGTCATGGATGGCGTGGAAGCCACCCGGCAGATCATGGCCAATACGCCGTGCGCCGTGGTGGTGGTGACGGTGAATTCGCAGCAGAGCATGAACCGCGTGTTCGAGGCCATGGGCCACGGCGCGGTGGATGTGGTGGACACCCCGGCGCTGGGCGTCGGCGATTTACGCGAAGCCGCCGCGCCGCTGCTGCGCAAGATTCAGAACATCGGCTGGCTGTTGGGGCAGGGCGAAAAGAAGCCGGCCGACAAAGCGCCGACGCGCACGCCCGACCGGCAGCGCAAGGCGTTGCTGGCCATTGGTGCCTCGGCAGGCGGCCCGGCCGCGCTGGAAATACTGCTGAAAGCGCTGCCGGCGGATTTTCCCGCCGCCGTGGTGCTGGTGCAGCACGTGGATGAAGTGTTTGCCGCGGGCATGGCCGATTGGCTGTGCAGCGCGGCGAACATGCCGGTGCGTCTGGCCGTGGCGGGCGAACAGCCACAGCTGGGCACGGTGTTGCTGGCGGGCACCAACCACCATCTGCGGCTGCTTAAAGACGGCACATTGAGTTACACAGTGGAGCCGAGCGACCATATATATCGGCCGTCCATAGATGTGTTTTTCGAGAGCGTCGCGCAGTATTGGCAGGGTGAGGCGATTGGCGTGCTGCTCACCGGCATGGGCCGCGACGGCGCCAACGGTCTGAAACTGATGCGCGAGCGCGGCTTCCATACCATCGCGCAAGACCAGCAAAGCTCGGCGGTGTACGGCATGCCCAAGGCAGCCGCCGCCATCGATGCAGCGGTGGAAATTTGTTCACTGGACGCTATCGCGCCCACGCTGTGTCGGCTGTGGACGTAAGCGTTACGGGTTTCTCGTGTACAACAACAACGATTGATCGAGGGTAGTACCGAAGTGATTAACGACGAAAACGCCGTAATGGTGTTGCTGGTGGATGACCAAGCCATGATCGGTGAGGCCATCCGCCGGGCCCTGGCGAACGAGCCGAATATCGGCTTTCACTTCTGCTCGGACCCTCACCAGGCCGTGGCGCAGGCCATTCAGATAAAACCCACCGTGATCATTCAGGACCTGGTAATGCCGGGCGTCGACGGCCTGTCGCTGGTGCGCGCCTATCGCGCCAACCCGGTGACGGCGGATATCCCGATTATCGTGCTGTCGACCAAAGACGACGGCCTGGTGAAAAGCTCGGCCTTTGGTGCCGGCGCCAACGATTACCTGGTGAAACTGCCCGACTCTATCGAGCTGATCGCCCGCATCCGCTACCACTCACGTTCCTACCAGATGCAGGTGCAACGCGACGACGCCCACCGCGCCCTGCGCGAAAGCCAGCAGCAGTTGATGGAAACCAACCTGGTGCTGCAACGGTTGATGAACTCCGACGGCCTGACCGGACTGTCGAACCGTCGTCACTTCGACGAATACCTGGAAATGGAATGGCGCCGCGCCATGCGCGAGCAAAGCCAGCTGTCGCTGCTGATGATTGACGTCGACTACTTCAAAGCCTTCAACGACGGCTTCGGTCACCTCAAAGGCGACGAAGCCTTGCATCAGGTCGCCGACGCCATTCGCGGCGGCTGCAGCCGGCCCTCGGACCTGCCCGCCCGTTACGGCGGCGAAGAGTTCGCCATGGTGCTGCCGAGCACCTCGTCAGGCGGCGCGCGGCTGGTGGCCGAGAAAATTCGCCGCGCCGTGGAAGGGCTGAACATCGCCCATACCTCACCCAAAGAAGGCTCGGTGCTGACCGTCAGCATCGGCCTGGCGACCATGCTGCCGCAGCAGGGTGAAGAGCACCGGCTGCTGATACAGAGCGCAGACCGTGCGCTGTATCAGGCCAAGAATGCGGGGCGTAATCAGGTGGGGATGTTGTAGGAGGTCGAGTTCGGGGGACGTACGCCCCCGAAAAACGCACGGCCTCCCCAAAAGCAACATCCGCAAACACTCTCGTGTAGGGTTTTTCCCTCGTTTGGTTCTAGTCTGCCGGTCGGTTTATTCAATGACTGGAGGCGTTATGAACACCCGTGGCTTACTCGATCAACTGCTCAAGTCCGGCCAGGATCTGCTGCAAAGCAAAACCGGCGGCGCCAAGCCCGGCACCAGTGGCGGTAAGGCGGGCGGGCTGCTGGACAGCGCCAATCTCGGCAGTTTGCTCGGCGGTGCCGGTGGCGGCGCCTTGGCAGCCGGGGCCATGGGCCTGCTGCTGGGCAACAAGAGCGCGCGCAAGCTGGGCGGCAAAGCCCTGACCTACGGCGGCCTCGCCGCGCTGGGCGTGATCGCCTACAAAGCCTACGGCAACTGGCAGGCCAACCAGGC
The DNA here is from genome assembly GCF_900573885.1 of Pseudomonas viridiflava. Taxonomy (GTDB): domain Bacteria; phylum Pseudomonadota; class Gammaproteobacteria; order Pseudomonadales; family Pseudomonadaceae; genus Aquipseudomonas. The sequence continues at coordinate 345,071 of NZ_UPSE01000453.1, read as the reverse complement.
CAACGGTGCCGTTACCGAACCGCAAACCCTCGACCGTCTGCCCGAGCCTCAGGCCGAGCTGCACAGCCAGGCGATTCTCAAAGCGCTGGTGGCGGCTGCCAAAGCCGATGGCCACGTCGACGGCCGCGAGCGGCAGTTGATTGAAGGCGAATTCGTCAAGCTGACCAACGATCCCGAGCTGAAAACCTGGCTCGACCGCGAACTCAACAAACCCCTCGACCCGGCCGACGTTGCGCGTGTGGCCACCACCCCGGAAATGGCGGCGGAAATGTACGTGGCGAGCGTGTTGATGGTGGATGAAGAGCACTTTATGGAACGTGCTTATCTGGACGAACTGGCCAAGCAGCTGAAGCTTGAGCCTTCGCTGAAGCTGGAGTTGGAGAATCAGGTGCGTCAGGCGGTTTAACAGCCAAGAGCCCCTCTCCCCAGCCCTCTCCCGCAAGCGGGCGAGGGGGCGGACCGAGTAGGCGCTGGCGGCCGGGGCGCGATTGAATTCCCCTCTCCCGCTCGCGGGAGAGGGGCTAGGGGAGAGGGCAGCGGCGAACCGCGATCTTCGCCCAATCCCCCCGATTTCCCGCTGCAACCCGCATGTCTACTCGGGTATACTCGCCGGCTTTTCGAAAGTAACGCCTGCGAGTGCTGCCTACCATGGAAATCAACCCGATCCTTAACAGCATCAAGGACCTCTCCGAACGTTCCGAAACGATTCGGGGGTATCTTTGACTACGATCACAAGAGTGATCGTCTGACGGAAGTCAACCGCGAGCTGGAAGACCCGGCCGTGTGGAACAACCCCGAATATGCGCAAAACCTGGGTCGCGAACGCGCTCAGCTGGCGCAGATCGTCGAAACCCTCGACGAAATGAGCAGCGGCCTCAGTGATGCCCGCGACCTGCTGCAAATGGCGGCAGAGGAAGAAGACCAGGGCGCCGTCGACGACGTGGCCGCCGAGGTCGAGCGCCTGCGCGAAGCGCTGGAGAAGCTCGAATTCCGCCGCATGTTCAGCGGTGAAATGGACGCCAACAACGCCTACCTCGACATCCAGGCCGGTTCCGGCGGCACCGAAGCCCAGGACTGGGCCAACATTCTGCTGCGCATGTACCTGCGCTGGGCCGACAAGCGCGGCTTCGACGCCACCATCATGGAGCTGTCAGCCGGTGAAGTTGCGGGCATCAAAGGCGCCACGGTGCACATCAAAGGCGAATACGCGTTTGGTTGGCTGCGCACCGAGATCGGCGTTCACCGTCTCGTACGAAAAAGCCCATTCGACTCGGGTAACCGTCGCCATACCTCGTTCTCGGCGGTGTTCGTGTCGCCGGAAATCGATGACAACATCGAAATCGAGATCAACCCGGCAGACCTGCGAATTGACACCTATCGTTCATCCGGTGCCGGTGGTCAGCACGTAAACACCACCGACTCGGCCGTGCGTATTACCCACGTGCCGACCAATACCGTGGTCAGCTGCCAGAACGAGCGGTCGCAACACGCCAACAAAGACACCGCAATGAAAATGCTCCGCGCCCGCTTGTATGAGCAGGAAGTGCAGAAGCGCAACGCGGCGTCTCAGGCGCTGGAAGACACCAAGTCGGATATCGGCTGGGGTCACCAGATTCGCTCGTACGTACTCGACGCTTCGCGCATCAAAGACCTGCGCACCAGCATCGAACGCAGCGACTGTGACAAAGTGCTGGACGGCGATCTGGACGAGTACCTGATCGCAAGCCTCAAACAAGGGCTTTAAAACCGCCGAGTAACTGAATCGGACGCAGTGTGGGAGCGGCTTCGGCCGCGATGGCCGTTATGCAATGAGCCGCTGAACTCCCACACCTGCGCGTACCGCACCCTGTAATGGATACCGTAAAGACATGAGCGATCACAAAGCCGAACCGCAACCCGACCTGCAAGCGCTGCAACAGGAAGAAAACTCCCTGATCGCCCTGCGCAAAGAAAAGCTCGCCGCCGCGCGCAGCAAGGGTCAGGCCTTCCCCAACGACTTCCGTCGCGACAACTACTGCAATGACCTGCAGAAACAGTACGCCGACAAGACCAAGGAAGAATTGGAAGCAGCGGCCATTCCGGTCAAGGTGGCCGGTCGCATCATGCTCAACCGTGGCGCGTTCATGGTTATCCAGGACATGACCGGCCGAATTCAGGTGTACGTGAATCGCAAAACCCTGTCGGAAGAAACACTGGCCGAAGTGAAAACCTGGGACCTGGGCGACATCATTGCCGCCGAAGGCACCCTGGCCCGTTCCGGCAAAGGTGATCTGTATGTCGAGATGACCAACGTGCGGCTGCTGACCAAGTCGCTGCGTCCGCTGCCGGACAAACACCACGGCCTGACCGACACCGAAACCCGTTATCGCCAGCGCTACGTTGACCTGATCGTCAACGAAGAAACCCGCCAGACGTTCCGCGTTCGTTCGCAGGTCATCGCCCACATCCGCAGCTTTTTGATGAAACGCGACTTCCTCGAAGTGGAAACGCCGATGCTGCAAAGCATTCCTGGCGGCGCTGCGGCCAAGCCGTTTGAAACGCACCACAACGCGCTGGACATGGGCATGTACCTGCGCATCGCGCCGGAGCTGTACCTCAAGCGTCTGGTAGTGGGCGGCTTCGAGCGTGTGTTCGAGATCAACCGCAACTTCCGTAACGAAGGTGTTTCGACCCGGCACAACCCCGAGTTCACCATGCTCGAGTTCTACCAGGCCTACGCCGACTACGAAGACAACATGGACCTCACCGAGGAATTGTTCCGCGAGTTGGCGCAGCTGGTACTGGGCAGCACCGACGTGCCGTACCAGGGCAAGGTGTTCCACTTCGGCGAGCCGTTTGTGCGCCTGTCGGTGTTCGACTCGATCCTCAAGTACAACCCGGAACTGACCGCTGCCGATCTCACCGACATCGACAAAGCGCGGGAAATCGCCAAGAAGGCCGGCGCCAAGGTGCTGGGCTTTGAAGGTCTGGGCAAATTGCAGGTGATGATTTTCGAAGAACTGGTCGAGCACAAACTCGAGCAGCCGCACTTCATTACCCAGTACCCGTTTGAAGTGTCGCCGCTGGCCCGTCGCAATGATCAGGACCCCAGCGTGACCGACCGCTTCGAGCTGTTCATTGGTGGCCGTGAAATCGCCAACGCCTATTCCGAGTTGAATGACGCGGAAGACCAGGCTGAGCGCTTCCAGGCGCAAGTGGCCGACAAGGACGCCGGCGATGACGAAGCCATGCACTACGACGCCGATTTTGTTCGGGCGCTGGAGTACGGCATGCCGCCGACGGCTGGCGAAGGTATTGGTATCGACCGTTTGGTGATGTTGTTGACGGATGCGCCGTCTATTCGCGACGTGATCCTGTTCCCCCACATGCGCCCTCAGGCGTAACACCAGGCAGGCCGGGCGCACACCGTGCGTTCGGCCTGTAGCGGTAACGCTCAGAAAGGTTAGTGGGGTAGGGATTTATTCTGCCTGGGCACGCTCCAAGGCGAGAGTTTCACCATTGCGAGAGGTAAGCCCAACCGTGACCCAACCTTCCCGAGACAGCGCCGCCGACGTTGCCAGCGCCGTTGCCGAAAGCGTGCAGTACCAGGGCCGCAAGGCCAGTCGCCAGGGCAGCGAGCAGCGCCGTCAGGCCATTCTCGATGCGGCCATGCGCATCATTATTCGCGAAGGCGTTCGCGCCGTTCGCCACCGGGCGGTAGCGGCCGAGGCCGATGTGCCGTTGTCCGCCACTACCTACTATTTCAAAGACATCAACGACCTCATCACCGACACCTTTGCCTTGTTCGTGGAGCGCAGTGCTGCCGACATGGCGGCGTTCTGGGACGGTGCGGAAGGGTTGTTGCGTGCCCGTGTGGAAAAGCTTGACGGCAGCGCCGAATCGCGCCGTGAGCTGGCCGATTACATTGCCGCCATGGCGGTGGATTACGTGCGCCGGCAAGTGATAGAGCGCCCGGCGCATCTGCTTGCCGAGCGGGCGTTTCAGCAGGAAGCGTTGCTCAACCCACGGCTGCACGAGCTGGTCCGCTCGCACCGCCAGATTCTGCAGCAGGGCGTGACGCACTTCTTTCAGGTGCTGGGCTCCAGGCACGCCAGCGAAGACGCCAAGGTGCTGACCGGCATTGTTGAACGCATGGAATATCAGGGTTTGATCGATGGAGCGGCGAACATGGACAGTGCCGACATGCTTGCACTGTTGAAGCGCTACATTTATCTGGTCCTCGGTTTGTAACGCAGGCCGGGCCGCGAGCCCGGTGCGCGGGTCTGAAGTGTTGGGCTTTGCAGCCCAACCTACGCTGAATGACGGTTCCCATGACTTGTCACATTTCTAGCGTAAGGTGCGCCGTTTTGTATTCAGCACAGAGGAGTGGGCAGCGGATGGGTAAATCGATCAAGGCTTGGCGAGTGCTGATGGCAGCGTCGTTCCTGTTGCTCAGCGGCTGCCTGGTCACGTTTAAAGACCCCATCCCCGCCAACGAGCCGGCGCCCATGCCGCTGTTGGGCGAGTGGACGCGCAAGAACGAGTTTGGCGACACCCTGTACCTCGACATCAGCCGTTCCGGCTCGAACGTCTATAAAGCCCGCACCTATATCAACAGCCCCGACAACGCCAAGAGCGTCGAGGAATACAGCTTCACCGTGTCTCACCACGGCAGCCGCTGGTACCTGTCGGCGGGCTTGCCGAAAAGCCTGGGCGCGAACTTCGCCATTGGCGGTTTCGAGCTGACCAAAGACAACGAACTGCTGCTCTATAACCTGGACATCGACCGCGTCAGCCAGGAGCTGCAAAGCGGCAGTCTGCAGGGCGATGTGATAGAAACCCCGGAAGGCGACGGCGTGGTGATCACCAGCCCGCTGGACAAGGTATTTGCCTACCTCGACGATCAGGCCAACTCGGACGTGTTCGTTGAAGTGGCGCGCTACCAGCGCACCGGCGAGTAATACGCTGCTTTTGCAGGAGCGGCTTCAGCCGCGATGCTCTTGATTTTGAGGCGAGGGACCGATGAACAGCCAAACCCCACTCGACAACTACCAATTGGTTATTCGCGCGCTCTCCGACCGGCTGGTGGAGGCGCAAACGCCGATCCGCGTGCTGGACGCCGTCAAGTGGGACGACAACGTGCGCCAGGCGTTCCTCAAGGGCAAAGGCAAGGAAATGCCGCAGGTAGGCCGCGACTACTACGCCGGCCGCCCGCTGGGTTTCGATTCGGGCGCCAAGAAGCTGGAGTTCCAGAACATCGAGCGCGACATCACCCGCCAGCTCGGCCAGTTCAATCCGGTGGGCCAGATCATGCGGCGCATGTGCAAGGAATACCGCATGGTGATCCGCATGCTCGAAGCGCGCGGCACTCCCGACTTCGGCCTGATCTCGCAGGAACTCTACGGCTCCGCCTCCGACGCATTCCACGCCGGCGACCCGACCCTCGCCGACCTCGGCCTGATGTTTTCCGATTACCTGAACAAGATCGACGACCGCGGCGACCTCAAAGACGAACCGAAAACCCTCACCGCCAAAGACGCCGTGCAGTTGCTGCAAGGCCGGTTGAACACCGTGTTTGGTGAAGAGCAGAGCACCATTCGCGTGTTCGAGTCCGACGGCATTCTGGCCGACGCGGCCGCCGGTGCCGACTACATCAAGATCCGCGCCGACGCCATGTTCAACGAACGCGACGTGCGCGCCCTGGAAGTGCACGAAGGGCTGGTGCATGTGGGCACTACGCTGAACGGCCTGAACCAGCCGATCTGCACCTTTCTCGCCAAGGGCCCGCCTTCCTCGACCGTTACCCAGGAAGGCCTGGCGATTTTGATGGAAGTGATCGCCTTTGCGTCCTACCCGAGTCGCTTGCGCAAGCTGACCAACCGCACGCGCGCCATCCACATGGCTGAAGAGGGCGCCGATTTCCTGCAAGTGTTCGACTTCTTCCGCTCCCAGGGCTTCGACATGGAGCAAAGCTACGCCAATGCCAGCCGCAGCTTCCGTGGCTCGACGCCGGATGGATTGCCATTCACCAAGGATTTGTCGTACCTCAAGGGGTTTATCCTGATTTACAACTACATCCAGCTGGCCGTGCGCAAAGGCAAGCTCGAAGCCATTCCGCTGCTGTTCTGCGGCAAGGCCACGCTGGAAGACATGCGCACCCTGCGCCAGTTGGTCGACGAAGGCCTGGTGGTACCGCCCAAGTATCTGCCGCCGCAATTTCGCGACCTCAATGCGCTGTCGGCGTGGATGTGTTTTTCAAACTTCCTGAATCATCTGAGCCTGGACCGCATCGAAGCTGACTACGCCAACATTCTGTAGGCCGTTCATTGGAATTACCGGGAGGCGATTGATGCGGCGAATGCTGGTGCTGGTCCTGATGCTGGCGAGCCTGTGCGGGTGCAGCAATCTGCTGTTCTTTCCGCAAAAAGGCCTGCCCTTCACCCCGACCGTGGCCAAGGTCGCTTACCAGGACGTTTCCCTCACCGCCGCCGACGGCACCCGCCTGCATGCCTGGTGGTTGCCGGTGAAAGCGGGCGTGGCGCTAAAGGGCACGGTGCTGCACCTGCACGGCAATGGCGGCAATGTGGCCACCCATCTGGGCGGCAGTTACTGGTTGCCGGCGCAGGGCTATAACGTGCTGCTGCTGGACTATCGCGGCTACGGCAATTCTCAGGGAAAAGCCGATCTGCCCGGCGTTTACCAGGACATCGACGCCGCCTTCGCCTGGCTGAAAACCGCGCCGCACGCCCAGGACCAGCCGCTGTATGTGCTGGGGCAGAGTATTGGCGGCGCGCTGGCGGTGCGTTACCTCAGCGAGCATCCCGAACAGGCCGGACGCCTGAGCGCGCTGGTGCTGGACGGCGTACCGGCCAGCTACCGCGACATCGCCCGGCTGACCCTGAGCAATTCCTGGCTGACCTGGCCATTGCAGGTGCCGCTGTCGTGGCTGGTGCCCGACGGCGACAGCGCGCTCGCCGCCATTGGCAATTTGCCGCAGCTGCCGCTGTTGATCTACCAGAGCATCGACGATACGGTCGTGCCCCTTTCCAACGGCGTGAGCTTGTATCAAGCTGCGCGCCCGCCGCGGGTGTTCCAGCCTACTCGTGGCGGCCATGTGCAAACCTTCGCCGACCCCGTGTGGCGCCAGGTGATGCTCATGTTCCTGAGCGACCCCACCGGCTTTACCGGCCTGCGGCGCCTGGCTGAAGTGCCGAATACCCCGACTTCCGATTCAAAAGCAGAGACAGCGCAATGAGCGAACAACGCGACGCAATTCCCCTGATCATCACTGGCGTGTGCAGCATCATCGGCACCGTGGCCGCGCTCTGGTACTACGGCTACCTGCACATCGCCAAGCCGGAAGACGCCTTGCTGCTGTCCGAATTCACCATGCTCAAGACCGTACCGGGCGAAGACTACAAAGTGTCGCTGGAGCCGGCAGCGCAAGTGGCGCAGTGCGTGGACGGCGTGGTGGTGTTGTTTGATACCGAGCAAAAAGGCCTGACCGGTGTGCTGGTGGATAACCGTAAGAAGGCCGTGCGGTGTATTGGGCAGGAGACGCCGCAGAAGGTGGAGTGATTGGGTAGCTGGGTTATGAAAAGCCGCTCTTCGGAGCGGTTTTTTATGGCTGCGAGACCGACGTCTTTTCGTTGAGGCGACATTTTCAAACTAATCACCGTCATTCCCGCGAAGGCGGGAATCCAGAATGTTGGATCGGAACAATAAACGGGAGCAAAGAGCGGTTTCTGATGAGGCCGAGAACTGCGGCTCGTCCGAAACTCTGGATTCCCGCCTTCGCGGGAATGACGGTGGTTTTTGCTAAGCCATTCGCCAATCCCACGTCATCTGCCTATTCTCAACCGCTCACACCGTCCCCGCCCGCAACAACCGCAACCCGTTAAACACCACCAGCAAACTCGCGCCCATGTCGGCAAACACGGCCATCCACAAACTGCCCATGCCCGCGAGCGTCAGGCCGAGAAACACGGCCTTTATCCCCAACGCCAGTACGATGTTCTGCATCAACACGGCATGGGTGCGGCGCGACAGGCGGATAAACACCGGCAGCTTGCGCAAGTCGTCGTCCATCAAGGCTACGCCAGCGGTTTCGATGGCGGTGTCGGTGCCCGCCGCGCCCATGGCGAAGCCGATGTCGGCGCGGGCCAGGGCCGGGGCGTCGTTGATGCCATCGCCGACCATGCCCACGCGTTGTCCGTTTTCCTGACGCTGACGGATATGCGCCAGTTTTTCTTCCGGCAGCAGATTGCCTTGCGCTTCATCGATGCCCACCTGCGCTGCAATGGCGGCGGCGGTGTGCGGGTTGTCGCCGGTCAGCATCAGGGTTTTGACGCCGAGCTGATGCAGTTCGGTGACGGCCTCGCGACTGGTTTCTCGCACCGCATCGGCCACCGCGAATATGGCCAGCGGACCGTTGCCGTCGAGCAGCACAATCGCGGTTTTGCCTTGGCGTTCCAGGGTGTCGAGCTGGGCTTCCAGTTCCGACGAACACAGGCCCAGCTCTTCCACCAGGCGATGGTTGCCCAAGTGATAAAGCGCGCCGTCGACCGTTGCTTTCACACCGCGGCCGGGCAGGGCGACAACGTCCTGAACCGCCACCAAGGCAATCTGCTCCGCCTCAGCCGCGCGGGTCAGTGCTTGCGAAACCGGGTGGTCCGAGCGCGCGGCCAGGCTGGCGGCGATTGCCCGGGCGTGAGGTTGATCGCCCAGCAGCACCACATCGGTTTGCTGCGGGCGACCGTGGGTCAGCGTGCCGGTTTTATCCAGCGCCACCCAGGCCAGTTGCCGACCCATTTCCAGGAATACGCCGCCCTTGACCAGAATGCCCGAGCGCGCCGCTGCGGCCAGACCGCTGACCAGCGTCACCGGCGTGGAAATCACCAGGGCACAGGGGCAGGCGATCACCAGCAGTACCAGCGCTTTGTATATCCAGTCGAGCCAGCCGCCGCCCATTACCAGCGGTGGCACCACGGCGGTGAGCAGGGCAATGGCAAACACGGTGGGCGTATAGATGCGCGAGAAGCGATCGACAAAGCGCTGCGTTGGCGCCTTTGAACTCTGCGCTTCTTCAACGGCGTGAATGATACGTGCCAGCGTGCTGTCATCGGCGGCGCGGGTGGTGCGGTATTCCAGTTCGCCCTCGCCGTTGATGCTACCGGCGAACAGCACATCGTCTGGCGCTTTCTCCACGGGCATGCTTTCGCCGGTAATGGGCGCCTGGTTCACGCTGGAGCGACCGGCCAGCACTTCGCCATCCAGCGCAATGCGCTCACCCGGCCGTACGCGCACCTGGCTGCCCAGCGCCACATCTGCCACCGGCATCTCGCGCCATTGGCCGTCGACACTCACCGTCGCCTGCGCCGGGGTCAAATCCAGCAGCCCACGAATCGCGCGGCGCGCACGGTCCAGCGATTTGGCCTCGATCAGCTCGGCAATCGCAAACAACACGCTGACCATCGCCGCTTCCGGCCACTGGCCAATCAGCAGCGCGCCGGTGACGGCAATGCTCATGAGTGCGTTGATATTGAGGTTGCGATTTTTCAGGGCGATCAGACCTTTGCGGTAGGTCGGCAAGCCGGCGCCGGCAATGGCTGCCAGGGCGAACGCGGCGATCAGCCACGTCGGACCGGCGCCGGTCCACTCCAGCACCTCCGACACCAACGCCGCCACACCGGCTGCCGCCAGCGGCCACCAGGGTTTCTGTGCGGCAGCGGGTGCAGGCGTGGCGCTGTCCACCGGTTCGCCTGTCATGCCAAGGCTGGCGATAATCTGTTGCAGCGGCTGCAACTCGGCGAAGCGGTGCTGCACGCGCAGTACGCGCTGCATCAGGTTGAATTCCAGCGCCTCCACTTCTTTCACCTTGCCAAGCGCATCGCGCAGCAGGCGTTCTTCGGTGGGGCAGTCCATCGCGTCGATGCGCAGGCTGCTCCAGCGCAATTCACCGGTTGCGCCGCTCACCGCCACGGCCGGCGCAGCCGCCGGCTCGTGATGATGGTCGCAACAGTGGTGGTGGTCGTGGCTCATGGTCCGCTCCGTTGGCGCGTCTCGAGTTGACGCTATGGAAGCGATTGCACACCCTGTAGCTACTACAGAGTCAACAGGCGAGAAGCACACGATGAAAATCGGCGAACTGGCACGACTGACCGACTGCCCGGTGGAGACCATCCGCTATTACGAGCGCGAAGGCTTGCTGCCTGAGCCTGCGCGCTCGGAAGGCAATTACCGGCAATACACGCAGGTGCACGTCGAGCGTCTGGCGTTTATCCGTCACTGCCGGTCGCTGGACATGACCCAGCAGGAAATCCGCGAACTGCTGGCCCTGCGCGACGCACCGGAAGCCGACTGTGCGGCGGCCAATCGCTTGATCGACGAACACATTCACCACGTGGAAGTGCGAATCAACGAATTACGCGCGTTGCAGGATCAGCTACGGGAATTGCGCGCCCATTGTCAGGTGACCGGCAACAGCGAAGCGTGCGGCATTCTGCGAGAGCTGGAACAGCCGGCGCCGCCTGCGGTGGCGAGCGAGGCGTGTATTGAAGCGGGACATTTGCATGTGCCGGGGGTGCATAAGCGGCATTGAAGCATCGCGGCTATCTCCTTCTGTAGGAGCGGCTGGGCGGCATTCCGATCAGCCGCGATGCTTTTGATCTGCAAAAAAAACGCCCGCATCTGCGGGCGTTTTCATATCGCGATTCAGCTTACAAAACCCGCGGCGCTACCGGAGCATTGCCATCGGCAATGGTCACTTCAACGCGACGGTTCAGCGTGCGCGAATCCGCAGTGGCGTTGCTGGCCACCGGGTAATCCTTGCCGAAGCCGTGGGTAGTGATGCGAGTCGGCGACACGCCCATGGCGACCAGTGCACTGCGCACCGAGTCGGCACGGGCTTGCGACAGGCGCAGGTTATGGTGGGTGCTGCCGGTGTTGTCAGTGAAGCCTTCTACAACCACCTGGCTGTTCGGGTTCTGCTGCAGGTAAGTGCCCAGCTGCTGCACGTTACGCAGGCCGTTCGGCGTCAGTTCGGCGCGGTCGATCTGGAACAGCACGTCGCCCAGGGTGACCACGGTGCCGCGTGGGGTCTGCTTGGACTGCAGCTGTTGCAGCAGGGTGTCGACTTGTTTGTTACGGGCATCCAGCTGCGCCTGGGTGCGCTGGGCCGGTGCGTTGGCCAGTTGTTGCTCGGCCTGTTTTTGCAGCAGGGTCTGCCGCGCGACTTCTACGCGCTGGTTGCTGATGTAAGCCAACTGGTCGACCTGGGCTTGCGGCTTGCCATCGGCGTAGGCGATGTCGGCGCGAGCCAGCATGTCGGCGGCTTCTTTGGTTTCCAGCGCAGCGAGGGTTTGCGCTTGCGGCTGGGCGGTCAGGGCCGAGTAGTTGCTGTGCGCTTGGTCGAGGTTCGGGTTGGGCTTGGAGGCGCATGCCACCAGTGCCAGGCTCAAAACCGAAAGGGCAGAAACAGAAATCAACTTGTTCATAGGGGATTGTCCTTATCTAGGCGAGGGCGCGATCGATGCGAGGGGCGGGGCCCGTTACTGCACGATGATCGGCGTACGAGCGCCTTCTTCACGGATTTGCTGAACGCCTTGTTGCGAGTCCTGCAGCATTTTCTGCGCTTTGGTCGCCAGGGCGGTGCGCTCGGCTACGCGGGCGTCCCACTCGGCCTGTTCAGCCAGCAGACGGGCTTGCTCATATTCGTCTTCGCGCAGCAGTTGCTCGGCTTGGGTGAGCTTGTCTTGCGCGGCTTTCATTTGCACGGGTGCGTACTCGGCGCCGCCGGCTGCGGCCGCACTTTTCACCACGGTATGGGTGACGGCGAACTGCTCGGTCGGTGGGTTGCCGGCGCAGCCGGTCAGCAGCAGGCTGCCGCCCAGAGCGAGGGCCGCCAGCAAGGTAGATTTCGAGGTGACAGCAGGATTTGTCTTCATGATATTCCGCTCCATTGGTATTTCTCCACAGATGTCTTCACTCAAGACAACTTGCCTTCCAGATACATGCTTAGTATCGCTAGATAGCCGACGATGGCGACTAGTTAGCGGCTAGTGGCTGATGCGCTGGCTTACTCGTTACGACTGGAGGGCGGCGAAAAATGTTCAACATAATTGACGATCAATGGCGCGAAACGGCGTGCGACAAAAGCGCAAACGCCCGCCGCAGCGGGCTTGCAGCGATGCAATTAATTTAATGGCATGGCGCTGAAAAACGCTGCGGCGGGCGTTTGTAGAGGCAGGTGTTAGTGGTTGGTGCTGTCGAGTTGCTCGCTCAGCAGGTGCAGGTGTTTTCTCGACAGTTCTAAAAAACGCGGCGTGAGCCCGACGTCTTCGTACAGCGGATCGCCTTGTTCGTCCGTGGCGACCACGTGAGTCCCTTTTACATACGGCAGGCCGGCTTCGAGTTCTTCAAGCGCGGCGCCAATCAGCTCGCCGAGCAGTTCTTCCGGCTGGCGTTTGGGGTACATCTCGGCGAGCGCGGCCAGGCGCGCAGCGGCTTCCAGGTCAAGGTGCACTTCGTAGGGGCTGCGGGTGAGACGGCCGGTGGCGTCGTTTTCCCATTGGCGAACCAGTTCGCGAATCTTCATAGCGTCCTCAGGTGTCTGACGAGAGTGAGCGCCCCGCGCCGAGCAGCTGGCGCCGGGCTTACAGGGTTGAGACTAGACCGCTGCGCATTCGAGCGGGACCGTTCGTCGCGCCCTTGCAAGACGATGGCGCATTCACGACGCTGCTCGCGAAGCGGCCAGCGCGGGTTAAGCTCAAGCCCATGCGTGCATCAACAACAATGAATAGGCAGCGGAGAAATGCGAATGGCTGAAATCGACGCGCGGTTGCGTGAGGACGTTCACCTGCTCGGTGAGTTGCTCGGCGAAACCATTGGCGCCCAGCGGGGCGAGGAGTTTGTCGACAAGATCGAGCGCATTCGTAAAGGCGCGAAAGCGGCTCGTCAGGGCTCGGCGAAGGGCGCGGCGCAACTCACCAGCACCCTCGACAGTTTGAAAGAAGACGAACTGCTGCCCGTGGCGCGGGCGTTCAACCAGTTCCTCAACCTGGCCAACATTGCCGAGCAGTATCACCAGGTGCGCCGGCTCGGGCCGGATGAGCCGCCACGATTCGAGGCCCAGGTGTTGCCGCAATTACTGGAGCGCCTGAAGCAGGATGGCAGCAGCGCGGAAGTGTTGGCCCGCCACCTTAGCCGCCTGGAAATCGAGCTGGTGCTCACGGCGCACCCGACCGAAGTGTCGCGCCGCACCTTGATTCAGAAATATGACGCTATCGCCGCACAACTGGCCGCACAGGACCACGGCGACCTGTCTCCCGCCGAGCGCAACCAGATCAAACAGCGGTTGCACCGCCTGATCGCCGAAGCGTGGCACACCGAAGAAATCCGTAGAACCCGACCAAGCCCTGTCGACGAAGCCAAATGGGGCTTTGCCGTGATCGAGCATTCGCTGTGGAAAGCCGTGCCCAAATACCTGCGTGGCGCCGATGACGCGCTGTATGCCGCCACCGGCCTACGCCTGCCGCTCACGGCTGCGCCGATTCGCTTTGCCTCGTGGATGGGCGGCGACCGTGACGGCAACCCGAATGTGACCGCGCCCATTACCCGCGAAGTGCTGTTGCTGGCGCGCTGGATGGCTGCGGATTTGTACCTGCGCGATGTCGACAACCTGGCAGGCGAACTGTCGATGCAGCAGGCCAATGCCGCCGTGCGCGAGCTGGTGGGCGACAGCCCGGAACCGTATCGCGCGCTGCTCAAACAGCTACGCGAGCGCTTGAAAACCACACGCGCCTGGGCCGAAGCGGCGCTGCATGGCGACCTGCCGCCGCCTGCTGGCGTGCTGCACAGCAACAACGAATTGCTTGAGCCGCTGGAGCGCTGCTACCACTCGCTGCACGAGTGCGGCATGGGCGTGATCGCCAACGGCCCGCTGCTCGATTGCCTGCGCAACGCCGCCACGTTTGGCTTGTTTCTGGTGCGTCTGGACGTGCGCCAGGACTCCACTCGCCATGCCTCGGCCATGAGCGAAATCACCGACTTCCTTGGCCTGGGCCGCTATCAGGACTGGGACGAAGAGACACGCGTGGCCTTTCTGCTGCGCGAACTCAATAACCGTCGGCCGTTGTTGCCGGCTCATTACCAGGCGTCGACCGACACCGCTGAAGTGCTCGCCACTTGCAAAGTGGTGGCGCAGGCGCCGCAGGCTTCGCTTGGCTCGTATGTGATTTCCATGGCCGGTGCCCCTTCGGATGTGCTGGCGGTGCAACTGCTATTAAAAGAAGCCGGGTTGCAACGCCCGATTCGCGTGGTGCCACTGTTTGAAACCCTGGCCGATCTGGAAAACGCTGGCCCGGCGATTGACCGTTTACTCGGTCTGCCGGGCTATCGCTCGCGGTTGCATGGTCCGCAGGAAGTGATGATCGGCTATTCCGACTCGGCCAAAGACGCCGGCACCACCGCGGCCGCCTGGGCGCAGTACCGGGCGCAGGAAGCGTTGGTGAACGTGTGCCGCGAGCATCAAGTGGAGCTGCTGCTGTTCCACGGCCGTGGCGGCACGGTCGGGCGCGGCGGCGGTCCCGCCCACGCGGCAATTCTGTCGCAGCCGCCGGGCTCGGTGGCGGGGCGATTCCGCACCACGGAGCAAGGCGAGATGATCCGCTTCAAATTCGGTCTGCCCGACATCGCGGAGCAAAATCTCAACCTGTACCTGGCCGCCGTGCTCGAAGCCACGGTGCAACCGCCACCGGTGCCAGAACCGGCCTGGCGCGAGCTGATGAGCAAGCTGGCCGACGACGGCGTGGCTGGTTACCGCGCCGTGGTGCGCGAGCATCCGCAGTTCGTTGAATATTTCCGCCAGGCTACGCCCGAACAGGAGCTGGGCCGTTTGCCGCTCGGTAGCCGGCCGGCCAAGCGTCGCGAGGGCGGGGTGGAGAGCTTGCGGGCCATTCCGTGGATTTTTGCCTGGACGCAAACGCGCCTGATGTTGCCGGCCTGGCTGGGCTGGGAAGCGGCGCTGGGCAATGCACTGGAGCGCGGCGAGGGCGAGTTGCTGGCCGAAATGCGCGAACGCTGGCCGTTCTTTCGCACGCGCATCGATATGTTGGAGATGGTGCTGGCCAAAGCGGACGCCGCCATCGCCGGTTTGTACGACGAACGTCTGGTGTCAGACGAGCTGCGACCGCTGGGTGCGCATTTACGCGACCTATTGTCGCAGGCGGGGGCGTGTGTGCTGAGCCTGACCGGCCAGTCGCAGCTGTTGGCGCACAGCCCGCAAACGTTGTCGGCCTTTACCGTGCGCAACACTTACCTAGATCCGCTGCACCTGCTGCAGGCCGAGCTGCTGGCCCGTTCTAGACAGTCCGAGCGCCAGGCAGACAGCCCGTTGGAGCAAGCGTTGCTGGTCAGCGTGGCGGGCATTGCAGCGGGGTTGCGCAACACCGGTTAAGCGCTCGGCGAGGGGCCTGGAAAGGGCATTCCAGATGCCTGCAAAGGCCCCGTTTGCTCATACTTTCGGTGGCTTGTGCGGTGCCGGTGC
The DNA here is from genome assembly GCF_900573885.1 of Pseudomonas viridiflava. GTDB lineage: Bacteria > Pseudomonadota > Gammaproteobacteria > Pseudomonadales > Pseudomonadaceae > Aquipseudomonas. Next base: position 329,548 of record NZ_UPSE01000453.1, on the reverse strand, counting down.
GCTGTGTATCTTGATCAACCTTTTGGCCGCTCCGTGCTGCCGGGACCTATACCGAGATTGGCCCAACGAGGCGAATCCGACGAGTTCTAATCAATCTTGAGGAGCACAGAGATGCGCGTGATTCTGTTGGGAGCGCCCGGTGCCGGCAAAGGTACCCAGGCTCGCTTCATCACCGAGAAATTCAACATTCCACAGATCTCGACCGGCGACATGCTGCGCGCAGCCGTGAAAGCGGGTACCGAGCTGGGTCTGCAGGTGAAGGGCGTGATGGACAGCGGCGGTCTGGTTTCCGATGACCTGATCATCGGCCTGATCAAAGAGCGCATCGCTCAGGCAGATTGCGCCAATGGCTTCCTGTTCGATGGTTTCCCGCGCACCATTCCTCAGGCTGAAGCCTTGAAGGACGCCGGTGTGAAGCTGGATCACGTGGTGGAAATTTCGGTAGACGATGAAGAAATCGTTCAGCGCATTTCCGGCCGTCGCGTTCACGCTGATTCCGGCCGCGTTTACCACCTGATCTACAGCCCGCCCAAAGTGGAAGGCAAAGACGACGTGACCGGTGAAGAGCTGGTGCAGCGCGTTGATGACACCGAAGCCACCGTGCGCAACCGCCTCAAGGTGTACCACGATCAAACCAAGCCGCTGGTGAACTTCTACCAGCAGCTGTCCGCCGCTGAAGGCACGCCCAAGTACAGCTACATCGAAGGCGTTGGCTCGGTGGAAGACATCACTGCCAAGGTTCTCGCGGCCCTCAGCTAAGCGAACCGACCCGCTTCCAACCAACGGCCCGCTTGCGGGCCGTTGGCGTTTATACTGCGCAGCGTTTTTTTCGACCAAGCCCTGGATACCCCGATGAGCACTTTGCTGGCCCTGGATACCGCAACCGAAGCCTGCTCCGTTGCCTTGCTGCACGACGGCAAGGTGCTGAGCCACTACGAAGTGATTCCGCGCCTGCATGCTCAACGCCTGCTGCCGATGATCAAAGACCTGCTGGCTGAAGGTGGCATCAGCCTGTCGGCGGTCGATGCCATTGCGTTTGGTCGTGGTCCCGGCGCGTTTACCGGGGTACGCATCGCCATTGGCGTGGTGCAGGGTCTGGCCTTTGCGCTGGATCGGCCGGTGCTGCCGGTGTCGAACCTGGCCGTTCTGGCGCAGCGCGCGCTGCGCGAGCACGGCGCGCAGCAAGTGGCGAGCGCCATCGATGCGCGCATGGACGAGGTGTATTGGGGCTGTTACCGCGCCGAGCAGGGCGAAATGCGGCTGGCCGGCGTGGAAGCGGTGTTGCCGCCCGAGCAGGCGAGCCTGCCGCGCGATGCCAGCGGCGAGTGGTTCGGCGCCGGCACGGGCTGGGGCACCTTCGCGGCGCGCATTCCGGTGGCCGTGGTGGGTCAGGAACCGGCCATGCTGCCTCACGCGCTGGATTTGCTGACCCTGGCCCAAGGCGCGTGGGCCCGGGGCGAAGCGCTGCCAGCGGATCAGGGGCAGCCGGTTTACCTGCGCGACAACGTGGCGACACCCAAAGCCGCGCCGTGACCGTCTGGCGCCTGAACGCCCCGCTTGTAGGTAATTTCCGACTAGCTGCGTAAGCCCGGATTGCGCTTATAAATCGACTCTGGTTACATACCCGACACATAGATTGGCCGTAGTTGCGATTGGCCAATGTATGTAAGCCATTTCCGATACTTTGCTAGAGAAGTACGAGCAGTAATGCGCATCGACGGTTTTACCTCCTCTTACACGCTGGATCGCACCCCTCGTCCGGGAAGCGCGGTCACGCCTTTTCGCGAGATACAGCGCGAGCAAGAGACCCGTCGCGACATACCGGCCACGCCGTCGACTACGCAAGGCATTGAAAGCACGCCTCAGCAACGACGGGTTCAAGCCAGTAACGCCAGCAGCGACAGCCTGCCCGCGCGTTCGCAAGAGGTGTACACCCAGCGCGCCGGCGTAAGCGCCCGCGCCCAGCAGGCCTTGGCCAGCTACGCCAGCACTGCCAGCTACTCGAACGAAACCGACGCCACGGAAATTCTCGGCCTCGATACGTACGCCTGAAGCCTTGAAGCTTCCCTATTTTCTCGGTTGTCCTTCCTGGAGTGAGCCTGCCTGGCGCGGTGATCTGTATCCCGACTCGGCCCGCAGCGCTGACTTTCTCGGCCTTTACGCCCAGGTCTTCAACACGGTTGAAGGCAACACCACCTTTTACGCTCAGCCCCCCGAGGCCACCGTGCAGCGCTGGGCCGAGCAGATGCCGGAACATTTTCGCTTCTGCGCCAAATTGCCCCGCGACATCAGCCACAGCGCCGACCTGTACGCGCAGCTCGACGCCGCCCATGCCTTCGTTGCCTTGCTCAAACCCTTGGGTCAGCGGGTCTCGCCGTACTGGTTGCAGCTGCCCGCCAAATTCGGTCCGCAGCGCCTGGCCGAGCTGCAAGCGTTTATCGCTGAGCTCAACGTGCCGCTGGCCGTAGAGGTTCGTCACCCAGCCTTTTTCGCCAAAGGTGAAGACGAGCGAGCCCTGAATCGGATGTTGCTGGGGCAGGGCGTCGAGCGCGTGTGTCTGGATTCGCGCGCGTTGTTCAGTTGCGTGTCCAACGACCCAGCGGTGGCCCACGCGCAGGCGAAAAAACCACGCCTGCCGACTCGGCCAGCGGCATTCACGCAGTTCCCACAGCTTCGTTTTATTGGCCGTCCCGAGTTGCAAGCCAATGACGCCTTTATGCAGCCGTGGCTGAGCAAGATCGCCGGCTGGATTGAAGAGGGGCGTACGCCCTATGTTTTTTTGCACACGCCCGACAACGTATTGGCCGCGCAACTGGCGCGACGATTTCATCAGCAGTTAAGCGAGTTGCTGCCCGGTTTGCCGGCGTTGCCGGAATTAGAGGTCGAACCCGCGGCGGAGCAGTTGGGTCTGCTTTAGGGGTAAGGTTCCCGTTGGGCTTCCATCTCGTAGGTTGGGTTGGTCCGCATGCGGTGAGCGCAGCGAAGCCCAACATTTCCCGCCTATCTGGTCCGCCCCTACTTAGGACGCTCCCCATGCCCTCACAACTCGAACGCGCCCACGCCTTCCAGCAACTCCATGTCGCCGACGGTGCGTTTGTAATCCCCAATCCGTGGGACGCCGGCTCGGCCAAAATGCTCGCCAGCCTCGGCTACAAAGCCTTGGCCACCACCAGCGCGGGCCTGGCATTTTCCTTGGGGCGGCCTGATGCCGAAGGCGCGCTATCGCTGGAGGAAAACCTCGTCAACGCCCGCGCCATCGTGACGGCCACCGAGTTGCCCGTCGCGGGCGATCTGGAAAACGGTTTCGCCGATGACCCCGAAGGCTGCGGCGTTTGCATCGAGCGTGCAGCCGCAGTTGGCTTGGTCGGCGGATCCATTGAAGACGCCAGCGGCCGCGCCGAGGCCCCCATTTACGATCTCCAACTGGCGGTTGAGCGCGTTCAAGCCGCTGTCGCCGCTGCGCGCAGTCTGACGTTTCCGTTCACCCTCACGGCGCGGGCGGAAAATCTGTTGAATGGCCGCGACGACCTGGCCGACACCATACGCCGTCTGCAAGCCTTCGCCGAGGCGGGCGCCGACGTGCTGTTCGCGCCGGGCCTGCGCTCGGTGGAGGAGATTGAAACGGTGGTGCGCGAGCTGGCACCCAAGCCGGTGAACGTGCTGATGGGCTTGTCTGGCGTGACGCTGACCGTGGCCCAGTTGCAGGATTTGGGCGTCAAGCGCATCAGCGTCGGCTCGTCGCTGGCCCGCGCTGCCTACGGTGAGTTCTTCCGCGCGGCTCAGTCCATTCAGCAAGACGGCCGCTTCACCTTTGCTGAACAGGCAATGCCGTTTCAGCAGTTGAATAACCTGTTCAAGGGCTGACGGTGCGCGGGCTGCTCAAACTGTTGATTGTCATTGTGCTGCTTGGCGCCGCGCCGTTTGCGGTGTGGCGCGGCTGGTGGCAGGTGCCGCCGCAATGGAACCCGTGGGCGCCTTTGGATGTGCGCCTCCCGCCGAATTGGCTGACGCCCTGGAAAATGATGCGCCTGGGGCAAGACCGCGACCTGTGCGCACAAGCTCTGGCCACCTCGCCGGTGCGTTTTCTACCCCTGGCCGATAACGCCGCAACCGCCAATTGCCCGCTGAGCAACGTGGTGCGTGTGCAAGGCTCGCAGCTGGCATTCAGCAGCAGCTTTATCGCCACCTGCCCGCTGGCGGTGGCGTTTGCCATGTACGAACGCCATGGCCTGCAACCGGCCGCACAAGCGGTGTACGGCCAGGCGGTGACGCGCATCGACCACCTCGGCAGCTTCGCCTGCCGCAACATCGGTAACAGCTCACGGCGCAGCCAGCACGCCAGCGCCAACGCGCTGGATATTGCCGGGTTCCGTTTGGCTGATGGCCGCCGTATTACCGTCGCCCGGGACTGGAACGGCAACGATGACGAGGCGCGTTTTCTGCGCCTGGCCCGCGATGCCGGCTGCAAGGCGTTCAATGTGACCCTGAGCCCGGAATACAACGCCGCGCACCACGACCATTTCCATCTCGACATGGGCATGTTTCGCCTCTGTCGCTAGGCTCTGGCAGAATGCCGCGCCCCTTTATCACGAGCCGCCTGTCCATGAGCGATCACATCTCCAGCGTTGTAGTGCGTGCCGAAGCATTGGCACCGGCCTTTACCGAGGCCGCTGCGCAGTGGGCCGCGCGCCTGGGATTGCCGTTGGACGGCGAGGCCGACTTTGCCCTGCAACTGGGCGAGAGTGGTTTGCAGCTGGCCGATCTTGGCCCGCAGGCGCCGGGGCCGGTGCGGGTCGATTTTGTCGAGGGCGCGGTGGCCCATCGGCGTCTGTTTGGCGGCGGCACCGGGCAAATGATCGCCAAGGCGGTCGGCGTGCAACCGGGCGTACGGCCCTCGGTGCTGGATGCCACCGCAGGGCTGGGGCGTGATGCGTTTGTGCTGGCGAGCCTTGGCTGCCAGACGGCGATGATCGAGCGCCAGCCACTGATTGCCGCGTTACTTGAAGACGGCCTGGCGCGCGCCAAAGGCGATGAAGAGGTCGGTCCGATTGTGGCGCAGATGCGCTTGCTGGTCGGCAACGCCATTGAGGTGATGCAGAGCTGGGAAGGGGAGGCGCCGCAGGTGATTTACCTCGACCCGATGTTTCCCCATCGCGACAAAAGCGCGCTGGTGAAAAAGGAAATGCGCCTGTTTCGCCCATTGGTAGGCGACGACCTCGACGCCCCGGCGCTGCTCGAAGCGGCCCTGGCGCTGGCTTCGCACCGGGTGGTGGTCAAGCGCCCGCGCAAGGCGCCGATCATTGCCGGCGCCAAGCCCAGCTATGCGCTGGACGGCAAGTCGAGCCGCTACGACATCTACCCGAAAAAAGCGCTGAAGCCTTAAAGCCTCTCTCAGGACAGCGCCGTCCTGTAGGAGCGGCTTCAGCCGCGAGCTTTTGCTCTAACTCAACGCGGCAAATAAGCCCGTACAAACATCGCCACGGCGTCGGCGATCTGCTCTTCGGTGGAACACAGCTCGTCCTCGGCGTTGCAGCCAATCAGCAGTCGGAAGTTGATGCCACCCTTGAGCAGACAAAGAAAATGCTCGGCGGCCAGCTCCGGATTGTCGATGCGTAATTTCCCTATCTGATCCGCTTTGCGCAGCAAACCGGCCATCTCATCGTGCACAACCTTCGGGCCGGACTCATAAAACATCTTCGCCAGCTTCGGGTCCTGGCTGCCCAGGGAAATCATCACGCGGTGCAGTTCGATGGACTCGCGGCTGCTGACCAGGCAATGAAAGGCCTGGGCAATATTCAGCAGCACCGTCTCGATGGGCGCAGTTTCCAGCAGCTCGAAAATCACCAGCGGCATCTGTTCTTCGCACTTGGCGCGCACGGCCATGGAGAACAGCGTCTCTTTGTCGGTGAAGTGGCTGTACACCGTGAGCTTGGAAACGCCGGCCTCGGCGGCAATGGCATCCATGCTGCAACCGTCGTAACCCAGACGCAGGAACAGGTTCTTGGCGGCATCAAGGATGGCGGCGCGCTTTGTAAGGTCTTTCGGACGACCGGGTCCGCTTGGCGGTAATAGATTGTCTGACATTTCGCGTTTTATTACTGGACTGGCGAGTTTGCTATTTTTACTATACCGCCCAGTACAATTATTCAAAGCCTTAATTCGCGAAAGGTCATACATCATGTTCCGCCATGTCCTGCCACTCGCCTTACCTGTGTCGCTTGTTGTCTTGCTCGCTGCCTGTGGCTCTGCTGAAGAAGTGAAAACCCTTCCTCGCCCGGCACTGGTTGTTCAGCCCCAGCCTGCCGGCGAAACCGCCGACACCTTCCCCGGCGAAGTACGGGCCCGACTGGAGCAGGATCTGGCTTTCCGCATTGGCGGCAAGGTGACCAAACGCCTGGTGGATGTCGGCGCGCGAGTGAAGAAGGACCAGCCGCTGGCTGAACTCGATCCGCAAGACGTTCAACTGCAACTGGAAGCCCAGCGCGCCCAGGTGGCCGCAGCCACTGCCAACCTGCAACTGGTGCGCAGCGAACGCGATCGTTACAAAACCTTGTTTGATCGGCAGATGGCCAGCCGCTCGCAGTACGACAACGCTGAAAACCTGTACCGCGCCGGCGAAGCGCGGGTGAAGCAGGCCAAGGCCGAATTCGATGTCTCCAACAACCAGGCCGGCTACTCGGTGCTGCGCGCGACGCAGTCGGGGGTGGTGGCGCGGCGCCTGGTGGAAGTGGGCAACGTGGTCGCCGCCGGGCAAACGGTTTACACCCTGGCCGCCGATGGCGAGCGCGAAGTACTGATCAGCCTGCCGGAGCACAGCATCGAGCGTTTCAGCATCGGTCAGGAAGTGTTCGTCGAGCTCTGGTCGCGCCCCGATATTCGTTACCCCGCGCGTATTCGCGAGCTGTCGCCAGCCGCCGACCCGCAATCGCGTACCTACGCCGCCCGCGTTTCCTTTACCGCCGACAAAGTGCCTGCCGACCTCGGCCAGAGCGCGCGTGTATTCGTGCCGGTGGCCGGTGATGTACCGCTGGCCATTCCGCTGTCGGCGCTGAGTGCCGAAGGCGGCAAACCCTTTGTGTGGGTGGTGGAGCCGAAAACCGCGAAACTCATTCGCCGCAGCGTCAAGGTCGGCCCGTATGGCGAAGAGCAAGTGCCGGTGCTCGAGGGTTTGCAAGCCAGCGACTGGGTCGTTGCCGCCGGTGTTCAAGTACTGCGTGAAGGCCAGGAAGTGCGGCCGGTGGACCACGCCAATCGCTCGGTCAAACTGGCAGCGCAGGAGTAAGCAGGGATGAGCTTCAACCTATCCGAATGGGCGCTGCGCAATCGGCAGATCGTGCTGTTCCTGATGTTACTGCTGGCGATTGTTGGCGGCCTGTCTTACACCAAGCTGGGGCAGAGCGAAGACCCACCCTTTACCTTCAAGGCCATGGTTGTGCGCACGCTCTGGCCGGGCGCCAGCGCCGAAGAAGTGTCGCGGCAGGTGACTGAGCGCATCGAGAAAAAACTGATGGAAACCGGCGAGTTCGAGAAGATCGTCTCGTTCTCGCGCCCCGGCGAATCGCAGGTCACCTTCATGGCCCGCGACTCGATGAACTCGCGCGACATTCCCGAGCTCTGGTACCAGATTCGCAAGAAGGTCAGCGACATCCGCTACACCTTGCCACAAGGCATTCAGGGCCCGTTTTTCAACGACGAGTTCGGCACCACCTACGGCAACATCTATGCCCTGAGCGGCGAAGGCTTCGACTACGCCGTGCTCAAGGACTACGCCGACCGCATTCAGCTGCAACTGCAGCGCGTGAAGGATGTGGGCAAGGTCGACCTGCTCGGGTTGCAGGACGAAAAAATCTGGATCGAACTTTCCAACGTCAAGGCCGCGACCCTTGGCTTGCCGATGGCGGCCGTGCAACAGGCGCTGGAAGAACAGAACACCGTGGCCTCGTCGGGCTTTTTTGAAACGCCGTCGGACCGCATTCAGCTGCGTGTGACGGGGCGCTTCGAGTCGGTGGATGAAATCAAAGCCTTTCCGATCCGGATTGGCGACCGCACCTTCCGCATTTCCGATGTTGCTGAAGTGCGCCGCGGCTTCAGCGACCCACCCGCGCCGCGTATGCGTTTTATGGGCCAGGACGCCATCGGCCTGACCGTGTCGATGAAACCCGGCGGCGACATTCTGGTGCTCGGCAGCGCCCTGGAAAAAGAGTTCGCCCGCATGCAGCAAACGCTGCCGGCCGGTATGCAGTTGAGCAAGGTCTCGGACCAGCCGGCGGCGGTAAAGACCGGCGTGGGCGAGTTCGTGCAGGTGCTGGTTGAAGCGCTCGCCATCGTGATGCTGGTGTGCTTTTTCTCCCTTGGTTTGCGCATCGGTCTGGTGGTGGCGCTGGTGATTCCGCTGGTGCTGGCCATGACCTTCATGGCCATGTACTACCTGGGCATCGGCTTGCACAAAATCTCCCTTGGCGCGCTGGTACTGGCGCTGGGGCTGTTGGTGGACGATGCGATCATCGCCATTGAGATGATGGCGATCAAAATGGAGCAGGGGTACTCGCGCTTCAAAGCGGCGAGCTTCGCCTGGACCAGCACCGCGTTCCCGATGCTCACCGGCACCCTGATTACCGCCGCCGGTTTCCTGCCAATTGCGACAGCGCAGTCGGGCACTGGCGAGTACACGCGCTCGATCTTCCAGGTAGTCGCCATCGCGCTGCTGGTTTCGTGGATCGCCGCCGTGATTTTCGTGCCTTATATTGGCGAAAAATTGCTGCCGGATCTGGCCAAACTGCACGCCGCCAAACACGGCGGTAGCGACGCCGGCCACGACCCGTATTCGACCCCGTTCTATCGCCGTGTGCGCGGCGTCGTCGAGTGGTGCGTGGGGCATCGCAAAACCGTGATCGTGCTGACCCTGGCGCTGTTTGCCGGCTCGATCTTTATGTTCAAGTTCGTGCCGCAGCAGTTCTTTCCGTCCTCAGGCCGGCTGGAACTGATGGTCGATCTGAAGCTCAGCGAAGGCGCGTCGTTGAAGGCCACCGAAGAGCAGGTTCGCCATCTGGAAACCCTGCTCAAGGATCACCCCGGCATCGACAACTATGTGGCCTACGTCGGCACGGGTTCGCCGCGTTTCTATCTGCCGCTGGACCAACAACTGCCGGCCGCCAGCTTTGCGCAATTTGTGGTGCTGAATAAAACCATTGAAGACCGCGAAGCCGTGCGCAAGTGGCTGATCGAAACCCTGGCCAACGAATTCCCGACGTTGCGCACGCGCATCACGCGTCTGGAAAACGGGCCGCCCGTGGGCTATCCGGTGCAATTCCGGGTGTCGGGTGAGCACATCGATGAAGTGCGCACCCTGGCGCGCGAAGTGGCAGAGCGCGTGCGCGAAAACACCCATGTCACCAACGTGCACCTGGACTGGGAAGAACCGAGCAAGGTGGTGTACCTGAGCATCGATCAGGAGCGCGCCCGCGCCTTGGGCGTCAGCAGTGCGAGCCTGTCGACCTTCCTGCAAAGCGCACTGTCGGGCAACAGCGTCAGCCAGTACCGCGAAGACAACGAGTTGATCGAAATTCTGCTGCGCGGCACCGTGCGTGAGCGCCAGCAACTGGCGTTGCTGCCAAGCTTGTCGGTGCCCACCGACAACGGCCAGAGCGTAGCGCTGTCGCAAATCGCCACGCTCAAGTACGGCTTTGAAGAAGGCATTATCTGGCACCGCGACCGCTTGCCGACCGTGACCGTGCGCGCCGATGTGTACGGCAAGGAACAGCCGGCCAGCATCGTCAAACAGATACTGCCCACCCTCAGTGACGTGCGCGCCAAGCTGCCCGACGGTTACCTGCTCGACGTGGGCGGCACCGTGGAAGATTCCGCCCGTGGCCAGAACTCGGTGAACGCCGGTATTCCGCTGTTTATCGTGGTGGTACTGGGCCTGCTGATGCTGCAACTGAAAAGCTTCTCGCGCTCGGCCATGGTGTTTCTCACCGCGCCGTTGGGGCTGATCGGCGTGACCCTGTTCCTGCTGGTGTTCAACCAGCCGTTCGGGTTTGTGGCCATGCTCGGCACCATCGCCTTGTCCGGCATGATCATGCGCAACTCGGTGATTCTGGTGGACCAGATCGAGCAAGACATCAGCGCTGGCCATGACCGCTGGCACGCCATCATCGACGCCACGGTACGGCGTTTCAGGCCCATCGTGCTCACCGCATTGGCGGCAGTGTTGGCGATGATTCCACTGTCGCGCAGCACCTTTTTCGGGCCGATGGCCGTGGCGATCATGGGTGGCTTGATTGTGGCGACGGCGCTGACCTTGCTGTTCCTGCCGGCGTTGTATGCGGCGTGGTTCAGGGTGCGGCCAGAAGAGAAACAGGCCGACTGATTTTCATACGCAGTCCCAACAAAAAGCCCGGCCATATGGCCGGGCTTTTTGTTGCAACCCTGGTTACTGTCAGCGAGTGGCGGGGCGCTTATAGAAGCGTGACGTTGGTGAAATCACTGTCATTCGTCGATAGCCATACGCTAAAGAAACCGTAGGTTGTGGTTCTGCCCGTATTCGTCATGACGACCTGGGCTACGCCTTGGCTATCAGTGACCGACATGTACTCTGAAAGACTCATGTTCTGACCCGCAAAACTCGGCTCCCACTCCATGACTATGCCGCTGACGGGCGTGCCGTCCGGGGTGGTAACGGTAGCGGTGAAGGTGGCCTGGCCATTACGAGGAACTTGGGTCGTGGATGCTCTCAGGGTAATTCGCAGGGAAAAACCTACCGTCGTGGTTCCGGTTATGGCGCCCATCGACCCTGTCACCGTAGTGTTTCCGCTGATCAGGCCTGCGTTCAGAACAACCGTCGCGATGCCCTGGGCGTTGGTGACGGATGTGGGGCTGGATAGATCACCCGCTGGAGCCCAGCCACCGGCAGAAGCTCTCCAGTTCACGGTGATACCGGCGCCCAACGGATTACCGTGAGCGTCGCTTACCCGACCGCTGATGGTGCTGCTGCTGGTTGGAAGCGTCGGCACAATGGCTGGCGACGCGGTCAGGGTCAGTCTTGCCGCCGGGCCGGCGACGTATAGCACGGTGGTGGCGCCCCTGGCCGCGCCTACCCAGGCATCGACAGTGGCAGTGCCAGCAACGGTAGAGCTGGTCAGCACGATCGTGGCCACGCCGTTGGCATTGGTAGTGGACGATGGTGCAGCCACTCGGCCTGATGACGTTGCCCACCGCACTTGCACGCCAGCAGCGACCGGGTTGCCATTGGCATCCAGCACCGACGCTGTCAACGTTGTGGTGGCGGTGCCGTTGGCGACAAGGCTCGCGTCTGCCGCGGTAACGTTCACGGTTGCCGGCGTATCGGGTATGAAGCGAACGTCCAGGGTCGCATCGGCTGCCGCGATTTGCGCGGTGATGGTGGCCGTCCCTGCCAGTGTTGCGCTTGTGAGGGTGACGGTTGCCTCACCATTTGCATTGGTGACACTGCTGCTGGCCGAAAGCGTGCCGGCTGTGGTGCTCCAGCTCACCGTCTGCCCGGCCTCTACCGGGTTGCCATTGCTATCGAGCACGGCTGCGGTCAGGACGCTGAGGGTCTGGCCATCGGCCACCACCGCAGTTCGGCTTGCCGAAAGGCGCAGTGCGGCCGCCGGCCCGGCGAGGTATTCAATGTTGATGTCGTTATGGGCAGCACCGCTGCTGACTTCAACCGTGGCGATGCCGCTCGTGGTGGCGCTGGTCAGTACAGTGCGGGCGACGCCATCTGCATCGGTCACCGAGGACGCTGTGCTCAGTGTGCCGAGGTCTACGCTCCAATCCACGGTAACCCCGGCACCTACCGCCTGGCCGCGTGCGTCACGAACAGTGGCGCGAATGTTTGAGGTACTGGTGCCGTCGGCAGGCACGGTCGAGGCCGAGGCCATCAGGCTGATGCCGTTGTTGCCGCCAGCCGGTGTGCCGGGAGTGAACGTTACCGTGAGCGTTTCATCGGCATCGCCAATCGCAGCCATCACCTCTGCGGTGCTGCCCTGGATTCCAGCCAGTGTATTGGTGGCCACGCCGCTGGCATTGGTTACCGTTGTGGTGTGGGCCAGAACGCCCGCTGTGGTTGACCACGACACCTCTTCGCCAGCACCAACCGGATCACCGAACGGATCGAATACGGTGGCCGAAAGTACCGCAATGTTACTGGCATCCATGGCGTCTACCGCCAGGCTCAAACCGTTGCTGCCCAACGCGGGAACGCCAGACTGGAACACCACGCTGATGCGATCGGCTGCGGCCCCGGAGCGGGCGCCGACAATGGCACTCATATCGGTGCCTGGCGGCGCGCTCAGCACGACGCTGGCCGAGCCGTCAGCGGCGGTGCTGGTGACTGCACTGGACAGGGTTCCGGCGGTGGTCGTCCAGGTCACTTGTACACCGGCGCCCACGGAGTTCTGATGCGCATCCTCGACATTGGCGTGAAGCGTGACGGTATTGAGTGCGGTGGCGGTATCGGAGGTCAATGTCAGCCCGTCATTTCCGGTTGCCGGCGCACCGGGCACAAAGGCGACGCTCACCGAGTTCTGCGCCACACCGATGCTGGCAACCACGGTCGCGCTGCCTGCGCGAGTCGCGCTTGTCAGCACGGCCGTGGCCTTGCCGTCTTCATCGGTCAGCGAGGTTGGCTGGGTCAGCCGCCCGGCGGAGGTGGTCCAGGCCACTGACTGGCCGGCCGCCACGGGATGGCCAAAAGCATCTACAACGCTGGCCGTCAGCGTGGTGGTGGTGATGCCGTCCGCGACAATGGTGGAGTCGGCGGCGGCCAGTTCAAGACCATCCTCGCCAAACGCGGGTGAGCCGGAAGTGAAGGCGACCAGTGCAGCGGCAGCTGCCGAGCCTGCGCTGGCTTCAACGGTAGCCGTGCCGAGCTGTCTGACACTGGTGAGCAGTACGGTGGCCTGGCCTGCGTCATCTGTGGCAGAGGTGGTGGCGGCAAGGGTTCCGAGCGATGTTTTCCAGTTGACCAGTGTTCCCGCTGCAACTGGCTGGCCGTCTTCGTGGTGCATGTGCGCCGTCAGCACGCTGGTGCTGATGCCGTCGGCTTCAAGCGTGGCCGGGCTGGCGGTAACGCTCAGGTCAATGGAACGGATGACCACAGTCATCGGGTTGGAAGCGACTTCGCGTCCGTTGCGGTCTACGCCCACGGCTTGCAAGGTGTACACGTTCGGCTCGCTAGGCTGAGCGCTGTAAGGGGAGGCGATGGGAATATAGGCGGGGATGTTGATTACGCCCACCGGCCCGCCGGAATAGGGCTGTGCGAAACCGGCGGCGTCGCCGATCCAGCTCAACGAGCGCAGACCCGAGGCGCCCGAAACCGTAAATTGGACGCTATGGCTTTCCGTAACCGCGAGCGTTGCCGGCAGGCGAAGCTGGGTCACTTCCTTACGGTTATCCATCACCATCTCGTTGTTACGCGAGACCAGATCGTGACGCATGTTTGCCAGCACATGCCGGCTGCGCAGGTTATCTGTTGAAACCTGTCTGGCCAGCGGCTCGCCGAAACGATAATTGAACGACAGCTCGGCTGAGGTATCAGCGTGGCCGCCCTGGCCGATCCGCTGGTTGACCGTCAGGCCCAACATTGGCACGGGGTTATAGACGGCGCTCAGCGTCAACGCGTTGGGGTTTTTTTCCAGGCGGTTGGCCGAAAAGAGACTGACCGCTTCGCCGTAGTACTGCTCGTACATCAGCTTGCCGCCCAGTTGCGGGTAATGCGGCAGGTAACCCTCGGCACGTACGTCCCAGCCTTTGGCAGGACGTTCGGAGTAGTCGATGCGGTCGGGAGATTTTTTCCACTCGGACAGCGGGAAATAGCTGTTGCCGGAAAACTTCAGGAAATCGGTCCAGGCTTCTGCGCCCACGCCCAAACGGTTGTGGTTGCCGGTGGTGTCGCGGTCCAGAAACGCATTGGTGCCCAGCAGCCAGTCAGCGACCTGGTGGCGATAGCCCACGCCGACATTGAGGGTGTTGCGGTAGTCCACGGTGTAGGTATCGGCTCGGCGCATACCGAACTGGGCAAACGCCAGACTGTTGCCCACATCATGGAACGGGACCAGCACATCCAGGCTGCCGCCCTTGATCCCGTTCGGCGAGATTTTCAGCGCCACCTCGGCGGTCATATTCTGCTGCGCAAACCAGCCCTGCGCGGCGGCGCCCGTTGCCGAGGACAGTTTGCCAACCACTTGCGACAGCGCCTCGCTCGCGCCCTGGCTGCGATTGCGCAACGCAGCGGGAGCCAGGTCCTGATCGGTGCCCGCGTCTAGCAGCCAGTCGGGAGTGCTGGAAGACCGTGTGTTTTTTTCCGTCGCAACGCTGCCCAGCGTGGGCAGTGTTTGCCCGTGGGCGGGTTTCGCCATCTCGGCCACTGCTGGTGCAACGGGCGCAATGCCGATGGAGAGGGCGAGATAGAGAACAAACACGTTGCGTAGGGAGAGGCGCATGGTCTTGCTTCCTGAATAAGCGAAGCAGAATTTTCGTTCCGCGGTGTAGTCCGCGACCTAGTGCGGGCCTTCATGTGGCGTAGGGATTACCTGAGTGCTGAAACCGGGCAAAAAAAAGCCCGGTCAGCGGACCGGGCTTTGCGAAACGAGCTTGCAGGTTTACAGGGCGCCAAACACCTTCTTGGCCAGGCTGGTAGCCGCCGCTGCCGGATTTTCGCGGATGGTGGCTTCCTGCTTGGCGATCATTTCAAACAAGCCATCGAGCGCTTTTTCGGTCACGTAGTTTTCGATGTTGGCGCTCTTTGCATCCACGGCGCCCAGGCTCGCGGCCTGGCTGGCGAAGGCGTTGTATTGCTTGGCGAGGCCAACCTGGTCGGTGGCTTGCTTGACGATGGGCAGGAATTTCGCGCGAATCTGTTCGCGGCTGCTTTTGTTCAGGTATTGGGTGGCGGCGTCATCCTTGCCGGCCAGGATGCCTTTGGCGTCGGCCACGGTCATTTTTTTCACGGCATCTACCAGCAGGGTCTGGGCTTGCGGCACGGCGGCTTCGGCAGCTTTGTTCATGCTTGCTTCGAGTTGGTCGACCTGCGCGCCCATGCCCATCATCTTCATGGCCTTGGCCGCCTTGCCCAGTTTGCCTGGCAGTTCGATGCGCACTTCGTCGTTGTTGCTGAAGCCGCCCGGTTTGCCCAGTTCTTTTACGGCAATTTGCGCCCCTTGGGTCAGAGCATCTTTAAGGCCGCTGCTGGCGTCGGTTTGCGAGAGGTCGCTGATGGACAACGCGAACGCTTGCGCTGAAAGCGCAAGACCGGCAAGCAGGGTGGCGAGGGTGGCAGTGGAGCGAAGCATGGGCGCATTCCTGTTGGGAGAATGGCCGCAGCTTAGCCGAGCGCACCGTCCAGGCAAACCCGGACGGAACGTTGACTGAGGTTATTGCCCCATCGGGCCGCGCAGGTATTCCGGCGGCAGGTAGAAGTACCAGTAGAGAATGGCCGACACCAGCACCGTAGTAAGCGTGAGAACGGAAACGCCCCAGACGCTGGAGGCAAACAGGAAACCTTGCTTCTGGTTATTGCGCATAAAGGTCGGCAGGCCGACGTACAGCAGAAACGTCGAATAAGCACAGGCGGCCAACAGCACGAACACCGCTAACCAGCGACTCGGATAAAGCCCGGCCAGCCCCGCGACAAACAGCGGCGAGGCGGTGTACGCAGCGAAGCCGATGCATTGGTTCAAGGTGGGGCGGGCGTCGAATGTGCGGGACATCCAGCGAATAAAAAAGCCCATCAATGCCGTACCGATCAGCGTGGCGGCATAAATCATGGCGCTCAGGGCCATTGCACTGTCGGCGGTGAGGCGAACGGTCTCGTTCTCGGCCAGACTCCAGCCGACACGGGTAGTGCCTATAAACAGGGCGAAGGGCGGAATCAGTCCGAGAAAAATAAGATGCGGCCAGTAGTTGCGGGGTTTTTCCTCTTCTTCTTTGCGGATCTCAGTCCAGACGCGGTCCGGCTGGGTGAAGAGTTTGATCAGGTGCGTACTCATCAGTGTTGTCCTCGCGCAGATCGGTGCGACGTATCGATGGATGCCGCCCGGTTAAAGGTTTAGACGCGACCTGCGCTGAGGGTTTCAAGAGTTTTTGCCGCTTCGGGCTCAACGGTTCGCTGAGGCCGCGCTGAGCATGACCACGGGGCGAATGTCGAAATCGCGGGTGAGGTAGTCCATGCGGGTCTCAGCGAAACGCTGCATATGGGGCAGCGCGGAATGCACGTCGAGGTGCGCTTTGCTCTGCCAGATCTCGTAAAAGATGAACAGCGTCGGGTCTTGGTCATCGCGCAGCATGTGGTACTCGACGCAGCCCGGCTCCGCGCGGCTCGGCTCGATATAAGCGCTGAAAAACGCCTCGAAGGCGTCAGACATCTCGGGTTTGGTGTGGGCGTGAAGAATAAAACCGTAGGGTTGATCGCTCATGTGCTGTGCTCCTCCAGAGGTTGGATTGCTGCATTTTAAATGGGCAGTGCGGCTGCTATTCATGCATTTACAGCAAATATCATTTGCCCGGCCTGCGGTTTTTCTCCTCGCGTGGGGCCGGTAGTCTGCCGGCCATCGAACCATTCACCGAGGCCTTTCCCGTGAAAAACATTCTTTTGCTCAACGGCGGCAAACAGTTCGCCCACTCCGATGGCCGCTACAACCAAACCCTGCATGACGCCGCGCTGAGCTTTCTCGACCGCTCCGGTTTTGATGTTCGCGAAACCTTTATTGACGGCGGCTACGACGTAGCTGAAGAAGTGCAGAAGTTTCTCTGGGCCGACGTGATCATTTATCAGATGCCGGGCTGGTGGATGGGCGCACCGTGGACGGTGAAGAAGTACATCGACGAAGTGTTCACCGAAGGCCATGGCAGCCTTTACGCCAACGACGGCCGAACCCGTTCCGATGCTTCGCAGAAATACGGCAGCGGTGGCTTGCTGCACGGCAAGCAGTACATGATTTCCGCGACCTGGAACGCGCCGCAGCAGGCCTTCGACGACCCCACTGACTTCTTTGAAGGCAAAGGCGTGGACGCGGTGTATTTCCCGTTCCACAAAGCCAATCAGTTTCTCGGCATGACCGGTTTGCCGACCTTTCTCAGCGTGGACGTAATGAAGCATCCGAACGTGGAAAGCGATATCGCCCGTTACGAGCAGCATCTGGCAGAGGTGTTCAAGGCCTGAGCGCGTAGCACGAAAGTGCAAGGAGACCGGAGGGCTGGCATTACAGGTGGCAGGTTGGCACTATGCGCGCCCGCCAACGTTCCAGGCGGCGACTATAAGGACATTCCGCGCAATGAAGTTCTCCCGTATTGCCGGCGCGTTGGCGCTGGCCGCTCTGGTGAGTGGTTGCTCCACCGCCGCCTATTTCAAGCTGCCTGAGCACAGCAAAGTCGAAATTTACAAACGCGACACCCAGTACAGCCAGGGGCTGATCAAAACCCGTCCGTTCGCCTGGAGTGCAGCGGGTGGTATTCCGTACAAAATCACCGACGACAACGGCACCGTGTTGCAAGAAGGCAAGCTGCGCGCGCGTTTCCGTGTCGGCTCGATTTTCTGGCCACCGTTCGCGATCATTTACTGGCCAATGCGATTCGGCCAGACCTGCTACGACCTGACCGAAGCCAAGCCGCTGACCTGTACCCACCAGGACATGATCGACCTGCGCCGGAACCAGCGTTTGGCGCGTTGATCGCCGAGGGTGGGGCACCAGGCGATTTGCAGGCAAAAAAAGGGAGCGCTCAGCGCTCCCTTTTTCATTCTGCCAAACCCTTACAACCCGTCCACCAGATCTTCACTGCGGTCCATCGCCACCTGGCGAATGGACAGGCGAATCTCTGCCGGCAACACGCGTTTGGCGGCGCCTTCGGCCAGCTCGCTGAGCAGCGGATGGTGGCTGAGTTTGCCGGCCTGGTCCTGACGCAATACGCCTTGGTCGAGCAGGGTCTGGATGAAGTGGCGGAACAGGCTCTTATCGAAAAACTCCGGCGCATTCAGGCCGTGGAGAATCGACAAGCGCTGCGCCATCACCGTGCACAGGTCTTCCAGCTCTTCCGCACTGATGGTGTTCTGCCCGGCATTGAGCAGCAGCGCGGTCGCCATGTAGAAGCGCTGCAAGGTTTGCGCAATGGCGCGCGACAGCAGCGTCAGCAGTACAAAGTTGCGTGAGCTCGGTGCCGGGCGCACGTAGGCGTCGTTCTCGAACTTCAGCAGCCCTTGCTCGACGAACGCTGCCAGCCACTGATCGACCACCGGCTCCAGTTCATCCACGCTCCAGCGAATGAACAGTTCCGACTGCAAGTACGGATACAGCGCGCGGGTGTAGCGCAGAATCTGTTCACGGCTCATGCGCGCACTGCTCTGGAAGAAACTGGCGAGCAGCGCCGGCAGGGCAAAAATGTGCAGCACGTTGTTGCGGTAGTAGGTCATCAGGATGGCGTTCTGCTCATCCAGATACAGAATTTTGCCCAGCGAATCTTTCTGCTCGGCCAGCAGATTCATGCCTTGTACATACTGAATCAGCGCCTGGCCGTCGCCTTCCGGCAGTGTGGTGTGCGGCGAATACGGCACAGCGCGCAGCAACGTCAGGTACAGGTCAAGCACGCGGGTAAGGGCGCGGTCGTCGAGGGCCAGTTTGCTGGTGGACAACAGCGCCAGCGCCACCAGGTTCACCGGGTTCACTGCCGCCGCTTCGTTAAGGTGCTGTGCCACGCGCTCGGACAACCGATGGGTGCTGTCGCTCAGCCATTCGGGGCGGTATTGCGGCCCCAGTTCCTGCTCGCGCCAGCCCGGTTGATCGGCATCGAGGAATTCGGCCAGCTTGATCGGCTCACCGAAGTTCACCCACACGCTGCCAAAGCGCTGCTTGAGCGCGCCGATGACTTTGAAAATATCGAAGATCGACTCTTTCTTCTTGCTCGCTCCGCGCAGCTCGCCCAGATAAGTGCGGCCTTCAAGCACGCGCTCATAGCCGATATACACCGGCACGAACACCACAGGCAGGCGGTTGGAGCGCAAGAAGCTGCGCAGGGTAATCGCCAGCATGCCGGTTTTCGGTTGCAACATGCGCCCGGTGCGCGAGCGGCCGCCTTCGACGAAGTACTCAACCGGGAAGCCCTTGCTGAACAAGGTGTGCAGGTATTCGTTGAACACCGCCGTGTACAGCGGGTTGCCCTTGAAGGTGCGGCGCATGAAGAAGGCGCCGCCGCGTCGCAGCAGGCTGCCGATAACGGGCATGTTCAGGTTGATGCCGGCGGCAATGTGCGGCGGCGTCAGGCCGTTGCGGAACAGCAGGTAAGAGAGCAGCAGGTAGTCGATATGGCTGCGGTGGCACGGCACGTAAATCACCTCGTGCCCTTGCGCCACGTCCTGCACGCCTTCGATGTGGTTAACCTTGATTCCGTCGTAGATCTTGTTCCAGAACCAGCTCAGCACCAGCTCCAGGAAACGGATGGCGGTATAGGTGTAGTCCGAGGCGATCTCGTTGCCATAGCGCAGCGCCAGGGCTTCGGCTTTCTCCGGGGAAATTTTCTCGCGTTCCACTTCTTCGGCAATCGCCTCACGCACCAGCGGCCCGTGCACCAGGCCCTTGACCAGATTGCGGCGGTGCGACACGTCCGGCCCGATGACCGCCGCGCGCTGGTTGCGGAAATGCACCCGCAGGATGCGCTGCACCATGCGCAGGGTGCGCTCGTGGCCTTTGTCTTGCGCCACGATCTCGCGCAAGTGAATAGGCGCCGAGAATTGCACGCGGGTTTTGCGCCCCAGAATCAGAATACTCACCAGACGACGCAAGCGGCCGGTCACGGCCCAACTGTCAGCAAACAACAGTTTCCACGGGCTGGTTTCGCGGTCGGGCGACTGGCCCCAGAACACACTCACCGGCACGATTTGCGCGTCTTCCACAGCATGCTGATTCAGCGCCCCCACCAGACGCACCAGCGTTGGCGACGTGCCGGGTTTATTCGGCGTGCCCAGCCAGCCCGGCTCGGGATTGAGGTAGAAAAACGCCGCCGGCTCGATCAGATCGCCAATGGCCACCGGCACCACGGGACGGGGCAGGCCGGCCTTGGTGCATTCTCTGTCGAGCACCGCCAGATCACTCAGCGACGGCTGCTGCAGCACATAAAGCACTGGCTTGCTGCGGTCGAGCTTGAGGGTAAAGGCGGACTGGTTGATGGTTTCCGAGCGCACCCAGAGATACAGCAGGCGGCGCAGGGTACCGAAGACAAGACGGCGAAACGGGGAGCGGGTCATACAGAGTCTGTCGAAATCGAGCCTCGGCTCGGGGACGCTAGTTTGCCGGATGAAATGGCCGGCGGCAAAAGGCATCTGGAAGGCGAGCTGCGATCATTTTCACGCTGGTGGGCGTTGGGGTTACGTCGCTTGCCGCGAGCGCGCGCCTGGCGCTTCAGACACGCACCGAAATGTTACCGATGCCCACAGAAAAGGCCCGGTTGAATAGGCTTTTCGTACGTACGTACCTGAGCGAAAAGGCCGTCGGCGCGCTCTAGTACGAGGCTTACGCCATCCTGACGAAATCTCCTTGGCAGGCTTTGTGCTTACGCAATCAGCCGGCGCCGCTTCGCTTAGGGCGAGCCGCCGCTGATCCGTCGATTCCTCCTTGAGAGGACATAAAAAATGCGAGTTGGAGAAAGTAGTAATGGCTGAACGCGAGACAGGAACCGTTAAGTGGTTCAATGATTCCAAAGGCTATGGCTTCATTCAGCGTGAAAGCGGCGCCGATGTGTTTGTTCACTACCGCGCCATTCGCGGCGAAGGCCACCGGTCCCTGAATGAAGGCGATCGCGTTGAGTTTGCTGTGATCGATGGTCAAAAGGGCCCGCAGGCTGAGGATGTTGTTCGCGGGTAAGCGATCGGCTGCGCGTCGGCGCTCCGGCGTTAAAAACGGCTTTTGAATGCTCATGGGCTACAGCCCACTGCGCTTCAAAAGCCGTTTTTGCCTTGGATCGCTCTAGCTCGCTCGATCTAGCGGGGCTGCGAAGGGCTGAAGCTAAGAGCATTGCGGCTAAACAGAATGCCTGCCAGCTGCTACCACAGATTCTGCACCCTCTGTAGGAGCGGCTTTAGCCGCGAGATCGGCTGCGCGTCGGCGCTCCGGCGTTAAAAACGGCTTTTGAATGCTCATGGGCTACAGCCCACTGCGCTTCAAAAGCCGTTTTTGCCTTGGATCGCTCTAGCTCGCTCGATCTAGCGGGGCTGCGAAGGGCTGAAGCTAAGAGCATTGCGGCTAAACGGAATGCCTGCCAGCTGCTACCACAGGTTCTGCACCATCTGTAGGAGCGGCTTTAGCCGCGATCCCTGCAAACGACAATCGTGGGAGTCTGCTTCAACTGGTATGCCAGGTAATCTCTTCTTCCCCATCCGCGCTGATGCGAATCCAGCGATCAGCCTGTTCTTCGGCCTCTTCTTCGCTCCAGCCACCCGGCGCGCAGCGCACTTCTACATTTAAAGCAGCGAAGGCGGCGCGGGCGCAGGCGAGGTCGTCGTCCCACGGGGTGATGTCGCTTTCCAGAAACAGGCTGTTCCACTTGCCCACGGCTTTGGGCAGCCAGGTCACGGGGATCAGCCCTTCGCTGGTGGTGATGCTGCATTTGTAGGTTTGCCCTTGCTGCCGCCACGCTGAACATGGGCCCAGCGCCTTGCTCAGCCAGTCGGTGATGGCGTTGTGGTCGGCGTCTTTTATGTAGATTTCGATGTCGGGTTGGCGCATGGAGATTCTCTCTAATTCAGGATTCGCCGCTCAGGCTTGGCGATCTAACTCAAACCAATCGTAGCGCATGGACACGGTGACTTTCAGCGCTGCGGCTATCACTGCTTCCCTGCGCTCGGCACTGGCGCGCCAGCCATGAGGCGTCATGGCCAGCAGGTCGGCGCGGGCCTGTTCGCTGTCCACGGTCAAGGTGAATTGCAGCGTTTCGCTGTGGGCGTGGCGCATGCCGTCGGGCACCAGGGCCAGGTGTTTGTCGTCGCTGTAGTCGCGCACCTGGTCGTAGAGTTTTTCGCGCAGTTCCATCAGGTGCTCGTTGGTTGGGCCGATTCGCAGCAAGCCGCCGCCGGGGCTGAGTACGCGCTTGGCTTCTTGCCAGTCCAGCGGGCTGAATACGCTGATCAGCGCCTGGCAACTGGCATCGCTCAAGGGAATACGCGCCATGCTCGCCACCAGCCAGGTCAGCTGCGGACTGCGTTTGCAGGCGCGCTTGACCGCCTCGCGGGAAATATCCAGCGCGTAACCGTCGGCAGTCGGCAGGGCGTCTGCCACCTGCGCGGTGTAATAGCCTTCGCCGCAGCCGATATCCAGCCAGTGCGCGGGCGCGCGTTCGGCCACAAGCGCAGCCAGACGCTTGGCCACCGGCGCGTAATGCCCACCTTCGAGAAAGCGCCGACGTGCCTCGACCATGGCCTGGTTGTCGCCAGGGTCGCGGCTGTTTTTGTGCTGCACCGGCAACAGATTCAGGTAACCCTGGCGCGCACGGTCGAAGCGGTGGTTGGCCGGGCAGGCGACACCGTTATCGACCGCGTGCAGCGGCGCGCTGCAAATGGGGCAGGCAAGCATCAGGCGAGCAGGTTAACGAGGGTTTGGTAGTAGATCTCGGTGAGGGTGTCGAGATCGCTGGCCAGTACCCGTTCGTTGATCTGGTGAATGGTGGCGTTGACCGGGCCGAGCTCCACCACTTGGGTGCCAAGGGTGGCGATAAAGCGCCCATCGGATGTGCCGCCGCTGGTGGACGGTTTGGTGTCGCGGCCGGTAACCGACTTGATGGCTGCCGCCACGCCATCGAGCAAGTCGCCCGGCTCGGTGAGAAACGGCAGGCCCGACAACGACCACTCCACATGCCAGTCCAGGCCGTGCTTATCGAGAATCACCGCCACGCGCTGCTGCAGTCCCTCAACAGTGGATTCGGTGGAGAAACGGAAATTGAACACCGCTTCCAGCTCGCCTGGAATCACGTTGGTGGCGCCGGTGCCGGCGTTGAGGTTGGAAATCTGGAAGCTGGTTGGCGGGAAGAAGGCATTTCCATCGTCCCAATGCTCGGCAGCCAGTTCACTCAGCGCCGGCGCAGCCAGATGAATCGGATTCTTCGCCAGATGCGGATAGGCCACATGGCCTTGCACCCCGCGCACGGTGAGCTTGGCGCCGAGCGAGCCGCGGCGGCCGTTCTTGACCACATCTCCGACCAGCGTGGTGCTCGACGGTTCGCCAACAATGCACCAGTCCAGGCGCTCGTTACGTGCCGCCAGGCGCTCCACCACCGCTTTGGTGCCGTGGTGCGCCGGGCCTTCTTCGTCGCTGGTAATCAGAAAAGCGATGCGGCCTTTGTGGTCAGGGTGGTCCGCCACAAAGCGCTCCACGGCGATGATCATCGACGCCAGGCTGCCCTTCATATCCGCCGCGCCACGGCCGCAGAGCATGCCGTCTTCATCAACCTTTGCATCGAACGGCGCGTGCTGCCACGCCTGCAACGGGCCGGTCGGCACCACGTCGGTGTGCCCGGCGAAACACAGCACCGGACCTTCGCCGCCGTGGGTGGCCCAGAAGTTGTCGACGTCCTCGATGCGCATCGGCTCAATGGCAAAACCCAGCGCCCGTAGCCGCTCGATCATCACCGCCTGGCAATCGGCATCCACCGGCGTAACCGAAGGACGGCGGATCAGATCGCAAGCCAATTGCAACGTGGGCGAAAGCGGGGACGAAACGACGGTCATGAAACAGCTCCAACGGCGGCGTACAAATTGAGGGTGGGCATTCTAGCAATATCCAGGCGGGGTGCCTTGGGGAACGAAAGGGCCAGTCGCAGATTTAGACGTGCGCGTAGCCGGCCCTCACCCCCAGCCCCTCTCCCGCAGACGGGCGAGGGGAGCTCGAACGCATTTCGCCTGCACGACCGCAACCGGCCCCCTCTCCCGCGTGCGGGAGAGGGTTGGGGTGAGGGGCAGTCGCCGCGTAAACAAAAACGCCCGGTGCACTTAACGTGCCCCGGGCGTTTTCAAACGCGCTGACGTGTTACAGACGCGGATAGTCGATGTAACCCACCGGGCCGCTGCCGTAGAAGGTTTCCGGGTGCGGTTCGTTCAGCGGTGCATCCTGCTCAAGACGCGCGGGCAGATCCGGGTTGGCGATGAAGGGAATGCCGAACGCCACTGCGTCGGCGCCGCCGCTGGCGAGCAGGGCGTTGGCGCTTTCTTTGGTGAAGCGTTCGTTGGCGATAAACACGCCGCCGAAGGCTGCTTTCAATTCAGCGCTGATGCTGTCTTCGCCTTGTTTTTCACGGGTGCAGATAAACGCGATGCCGCGCTTGCCCAACTCGCTAGCCACGTAGGTAAAGGTGGCGGAGCGGTTGGAGTCGCCCATGTCGTGGCTGTCGGCGCGTGGCGCCAGGTGCATGCCGACGCGGCCCGGTTCCCATACCGACAACACGGCGTCGGTCACTTCGAGCATCAGACGGGCACGGTTTTCCAGGGAGCCGCCGTATTGGTCGGTGCGCTGGTTGGTGCTGTCTTGCAGGAACTGGTCGAGCAGGTAGCCATTGGCGCCGTGAATTTCCACACCGTCAAAACCGGCGGCCTTGGCGTTTTCGGCGCCGTTGCGGTAGGCCTCGACGATGTCGGCAATTTCTTCGGTTGCCAGGGCACGCGGGGTGACGAAATCTTTCAGCGGACGCACCAGGCTGACGTGGCCTTTAGGGGCAATGGCACTCGGTGCTACGGGCAGTTCGCCGTTCAGGTAGCTGGGGTCGGAAACACGGCCTACGTGCCACAGTTGCAGGAAGATTTTGCCGCCATTGGCGTGCACGGCCTTGGTGATATTGCTCCAGCCACGCACTTGCGCGTCGGACCAGATGCCGGGGGTATTGGGGTAGCCAACACCCATCGGCGTAACCGAAGTGGCTTCGCTGAGGATCAGGCCAGCGGAGGAGCGCTGGGCGTAGTACTCGGCCATCATGGCGTTGGGCACGCGGCCTTCGTCGGCGCGGCAGCGGGTCAGCGGGGCCATGACAATGCGGTTTTTCAGTTGCAGGTCGCCAATGGTAATCGGGTCAAAAAGAGTCGCCATGAATACAGTCTCCAGTGGGTCGTAAGTAATCAGTCAGTAGGGG
This sequence comes from Pseudomonas viridiflava, assembly GCF_900573885.1. GTDB lineage: Bacteria > Pseudomonadota > Gammaproteobacteria > Pseudomonadales > Pseudomonadaceae > Aquipseudomonas. Next base: position 304,432 of record NZ_UPSE01000453.1, on the reverse strand, counting down.
TGAGGCTTGGTTCGAACAAACGGGCTCAGTCGAGCACCGGCTGCAATTGGTTACGGGCGTTGTTGGTCAGTTGTGTGGCGATCAGGGCAACGACCGCCAGCGCGGCGGCGGCCAGTGGCACGTCGGTCAGGCCCATGCCGCGGCTGATGACCACGCCGCCCACCCAGGCACCCAGTGCGTTGCCCAGGTTGAAGGCGCCGATGTTCAGGGTGCTGATCAGGTTTGGCGCGTCTTTGCCAAACGCCATCACGTTGATCTGCAGCGCAGGCACGGCGGCGAATGCGGCCATGGCCCAGAGGAACAGGGTGATTTCAGCAGGGATCAGCGCCCCGGCGGTAAAGCTGAACAGGCTGGCCAGCACGGCCAGGCTGATGAATACGCCGGTCAAGGTGGTGCCCAGGCGCCAGTCAGCCAGCTTGCCGCCGACAATGTTGCCGATGGTCAAGCCAAGGCCGATCAGCAGCAGGGTCCAGGTCACGCCGGTGGGCGAAACGCCGGTCACTTCGCCGAGCATCGGCGCGATATAGGTGAACAGGGCGAACACCGAGGCCGAGAAAAATACCGTGGTGCTCAGCGCCAGCCAGACCCCGGCGCCGCGCATGGCACGCAGTTCGCTGCGCAGGTCGGCTTTTTCCTGGTCGTGCTGATGGGGAAGGGCACGCCACAGGCCGATAAGGGCCACCACGCCAATCACGGTCACGGCCCAAAAGGTCGAGCGCCAGCCGGCGGCCTGGCCGAGCGCGGTGCCCAGCGGCACGCCAAGCACGTTGGCCAGGGTCAGGCCGGTGAACATCAGCGCCACGGCCGAGGCACGGCGGTTAGGCGGAACAAGACTGGCGGCCACTACCGAACCGATACCAAAGAAGGCGCCGTGGCAGAGGGCGGTGACGATGCGGGCAATCATCAGCATCTGGTAGTCAGCGGCGAGGGCGCAGAACAGGTTGCCGGCAATGAAGATTCCCATCAGCGCCAGCAACGCGGCTTTGCGTGGCCAACTGGCTGTCACCATCGCCATGAATGGGGCGCCAATGGCCACGCCCAGGGCGTAACCGGTAACGAGCCAGCCGGCGCCGGGAATCGACACGCCGAGGTCGGCGGCGACTTCCGGCAACAAGCCCATGATCACGAACTCGGTGGTGCCGATGGCGAAGGCGGATAGCGCCAGAACAATAAGGGCGAGGGGCATTTCGAGAGGCTCCGGAAAAGGCGGGTGCGGCTGCGCTTACAGCGCGTCGTGCAAATGGCTGATGAAGGCCTGGATCACTTCTTCATTACGTTTGAAGAAATTCCACTGGCCGACTTTCTGTCGGGTAACGAGGCGGGCACGTTCCAGACTGGCCAGATGGCCGGAAACGGTGGACTGCGAAAGGCCGGTTTTGACGTCGAACTTGCCGGCGCATACGCCGATCTCGAATGGATGGTGCTCTTGCTCGACGAAATGGGTGTGCGGGTCTTTGAGCCACACCAGCATCTCGCGACGCACCGGATGGGCGAGGGCTTTGAAAATTTCGTCGAGGTCGATTGGCATGGTCGTAACCGTCCGTTCGCTGAAGGGTGCCGGGTGTGTATCGGCTTGGGGCGAACTTTATATCGGTGTTGACCGATATACAGATTGATCGTGGCGATAGTGCTCATTAGTGCGAGTGATCCGTGCGGCTGGGATTAACCCCCGTTCTGCCTCTACACTCGGCCTATGAACTACCTCGCACACCTTCATCTCGGCGGCGATCAGCCGGAACAACTGCTTGGCAGCCTCTACGGCGATTTCGTCAAAGGGCCGCTCGCAGGCCGCTTTCCCGCGCCCATCGAACAGGCCATTGCCGTACACCGGCGTATCGACGCCTATACCGACAGTCACCCTTTGGTGCTGCAGGCCAAGGCCCGTTTTCCAAGCGAGCGGCGGCGCACGGCGGGCATTTTGATCGACCTGTTTTTCGACCACTGCCTGGCGTACCACTGGCAGCGTTACGGCGATGAACCGCTGGCCCGGTTCACTGCCCGGGTTTACAACGTGCTCAACAATGAGCCGGCGTTGCCCGAGCGCCTGGCCTATGTGGCGCCCCGTATGGCTGCGCAAGACTGGCTGGGCAGTTACCAGGATTTCGAGGTGTTGCAGCAGGTGCTCTTCGGCATGAGCCGACGCTTGTCACGGCCGCAGATGCTGGACGGGGCGATGGAGGAATTGCGCGGGTTGTACGAGCCGTTGATGGACGACTTTCACGCGTTTTATCCCAAATTGCAGGCGTTTGCGCGGGGGCAGATCGCGTAGGGGGCCAGGCTTCGCGTTTGCAGGAATCGCGGCTGAAGCCGCTCCTACAGGGTCATCTGTTTTGTGGGAGCGGCTTCAGCCGCGATGTTTTTGGGTTAGGCCGCCAGCTCGGTATCTTGCTCTTCCACAACCTCACCCTCAGTCTCGCCAAACAGCGCCACACCAATAGCTCGATGCGCCTGCCTGGCCAGCACATTGCGCGAAGCCCCCACAGTTTCAATCGGCTCCAACAGGTGAATGCGCACGCTGGCCACATCGCTGGAAAGCAGCCGCAGCAGGTGTGACACCAGATCGTCGTCACCAATAAATGGTGCGATTTCGACGTCTACCTGATTCTCACGCACATACCGAATGGCCACCGGTTGCAACGGCGTGCCGGTTTCGATGGCGCTGCTCAGCAAGCGTCCGTGAAAGGTACGCAGCTGGCGACCGTCAGTGGTGGTGCCTTCCGGGAAAATCAGCAGCGAGCGCTGGTGGTCGAGGTGGTCGCGCAATTGCTGACCCAGCAGGGCGCTGTCGCCTGAGCCCCGGCGAATAAACAACGTGCCGGCCTTTTTCGCCAGCCAGCCGGCTACCGGCCAGGTGCGCACTTCGGCTTTGGACAAAAACGACAGCGGCGCCAACATGCCCAGCAGCGGAATGTCGGTCCAGGAAATGTGATTGCTGATCCACAGCATCGGCCGTTGCGGCAGGCTGCCGAGTACTTCGATCCGGAACGGCAGCGCGCCGCTCAAACGCGCCAGAAACCAGCGGGTTAAACGCTGGCGAATCAGGCTTTCGTTGCGCAGGTGCAGGCGCTCCACCAGGGTCATGGTGGTCGCCACCAGCAGGCCGAGGCCTACCGTGGCCAGCAACCTGGCGAGGCGCCCGTACAGGCGCAGTTTGCTCATCAGACCGCCGCCTTGAAGTGGCGGGCGTAGCGTGGGCAAAGCTCGTCGCGTTTGAGCAGAATGAAGACGTCGGCCACCTGGAAATCCTGATCCCAGCACGGCTCGCCGCAAATCTTCGCGCCCAGACGCATATAGGCTTTAAGCAGCGGCGGCATTTCGGCGATAACGTTGCTCGGCACTTCCAGGCTCGGCAGCGGGGTTTTCGGTTCCGCGCGCAGGTGCTCGTTGCACAGGTAGCGTTCGCGCAGGCGCTGCATGATGGCCTGGGCCTGAATGCCGCCGTCTTGCATCGGGATGCTGGCGCAGCCCATCAGGTAGCTGTAGCCGCCTTCGTTGAGCACTTCGGCCAGCTCGCTCCACAGCACGGCGATGGTGCCGCCGTTGCGGTAGGCCGGGTCTACGCAGGTACGACCGATTTCCAGCACCGGACCTTGCAGATGGGCCAGGCCGTGAAGGCTGAATTCTTCTTCACTGTAGAAGCGCCCCAGGCTGCGGGCGGCGTTGTGGTCGAGCAGGCGGGTGGTGGCCACCAGCTTGCCGGTGTTCAAGTCACGTACGCCAATGTGGGCGCAGTGGCCATCGTAATCGTCCATGTCCAGACCCAGTTCAGCGCCTTTGAGTTTGGCGTCGAACTCTTTGCTGAATACGCTGAAGCGCAAAGCCTGGGCTTCGCGCAGGGCACGAGGGCCGACCAGGCGCTCGGCTTGCAGGCGGCGTTCGGCAGTGGTGTCACGAGTGCGGGCGATTGTTGACATCGAGTAGCCTCCATAAGCCGGCTTGATTGGGTTGCAGCCGGTCGACCTTGTTGGGCAAGCTCAGGCTAGGAACACCCGGTGTCATCACCATGAATCTTTGGTGATGCTTGCATGACAGTGAACGAGGACGCTTTCTATGAACTGGCAACGATTGCTCGGCCGCACCGAGCGCCTGCCGGCAACCGCAGGGTTGGACGAGTGGTACGCCGCCTTGCTGGCGCAGGTGGGCGAGGGTGTGTCGCCGTTTCAGCTGGCGCTGCACGGCGGGCGCCTGGCGGCCACGCCCGGCCTCGCGTTTCTAGCCGGTTATCAGGGCGCGCTACGGGCGCTCTGGCCCTCTGCGCCCTGGACGTTGGGCGCCTTGTGCGTGACCGAGAACCGCAGGGTGCGCCCTGCTGATATGCAGGTGCGCCTCGAAGGCCTGAGCCTCAGCGGCCGCAAGGATTTCGTGACCGCTGCCGACTCCGCCGACTGGCTGCTGGTCGCCGCCCGCAGCGAGTTGCCCGGCAATACGCCGCAAGTAGCGGTATGCGTGGCCTATAACGGCGCACCGGGCGTGCGCGTGGAGGTGCTGCCACCGTTGCCGCTGATGCCGGATGTCAGTCATGGCCGCCTGCACCTCGACGCCGCCCAGTGCGAGCGCTTGCCAGGCGATGGCTGGGACGCCTACGCCAAACCTTTCCGCTCCCTTGAAGACCTGCACGTGCTTACCGCCCTGGGCGCCTGGCTGTATGGCATCGGCTGCGAAAATGCCTGGCCGCAAGCCTTGCAATTGCGCTTGCTGGCCATATTGGCCAGTGGCGCAGAAGTATCGCGCCAAGGCATGAACGAGCCCGCCACGCATCTATTGCTGGCCGGCCTGTTTGAGCAGTTCAACAGCCTGCGTGGCGACATCGACGCCGCCATGGCCAGTGGTGACCCGCACTGGCAAAGCCTGTGGAAACGCGATGCCGGCGTGCTGGAAATTGCCCGTGCCGCCCGTGAGAAGCGCCTGGCCAATGCGCTGGCTGCGCTGTAGTTCGCGCCTGATTGAATGCTCATCACCACGACTTGAAGTTATGAATTGATAACTTCAAGTCGTGGCGAAACGTCCGAACTACCTTTGCCCAAACTAATAAAGCTGTCGCCCGTAAGTTCCCAGGCCTACCCGAAACCGGCCACGTGGTTTTGTTCTTCGTCCGGATTAATAGTCGTGTCTGTTCATTTATCGTGCCTCCACTTGGATAAATGCAATTCACTGTGAGGGTAAGTTTATGGCAGTTCCCAGTTATTTATGGCTGAAAGATGATGGTGGTGCGGACATTAAAGGTTCTGTCGATGTTCATTCGCGTGAAGGCAGTATCGAGGTGCTCGAGTTTGTGCATTCGGTGACCATTCCAACCGATAACAACACCGGCAAGTTAACCGGAACCCGTATTCACGCTCCGGTGGTACTGGTAAAAGAATTCGATGCGTCTTCGCCTTACCTTTACAAGGCAGTGACCTCGGGCCAGACGCTGAAGTCCGCCGAGCTCAAGTGGTACAAGGTCAACGACGCCGGGCAGGAGGTCGAGTACTTCAACTTCAAACTCGAAAACGTGAAAGTCGTCTCGGTCGCGCCGATCATGCATAACGTGAAAATTCCGGCCACGGAAAAATTCAATCACATGGAAAGTGTGCAGTTGCGCTACGAGAAAATTACCTGGACGTTCAAGGATGGCAACATTATCCACACCGATTCCTGGAATGAACGCCCAGCGGTATGACCGGTGTATTCGCTATCACGAAGTGGAGAGACGTATGCACGGGAAAGATCCAGGTTTGGCGCGGCGCGAAGAACTGACGAACATTATCAACAATAACCACACACCCGGTTCGGTTTATATTCCGGCGGTCTCCGTGGTTAATGACATGTTGAAAAATTCGGGCATCGGGCTAAGTCAGCGGGCGTTTGAAAGTATCAGCGATAACCTTCGTCAAGTTAACCAGGGTGCGCGTCCGGAGGCATCGGCGTCGCTTCGGGAAAGCTGCGTATTCACGCGCGACACTATCGATCTGCTGCGAGCCGGTCGGCTCGGACAAGCGGCTTTTACGGCATCGGGTGTGGTGATCAACATCACCGGCAGCGCGATGGTATTCGCCCACGGTGATCGTGAGCGGATGTCGCCGCAACAGCGCGCACTGTTTGATGAGATGAGCCCGTTTAACATCAATAGCGCGTAACTGACCCACCGCGCCGAAGTGCTGCTAACCGCGGCACGTTCGGCGCTATTTGTGTTCATCGGCCGCGTGCTAGGGTTGGCGACTTTTCTTACAAGAGGCCGCCCAATGCCCGCTCCTGTCTTGCGCCGTTTAAGCCTTGCGCTCGGCTTGCTCTGTTCGCTACCCCACGCCTTCGCTGAAACCTGGCCGGCTGCCGACTGGGCGGTGTCGCCAGCAGTCGAAAGTCCGGCCGTCGCTGCGCTCGAGGCGTACGCCTTTCCAACCCGTGACGATGAAAGCCGCAAGGGCATCCGCACCGATGCGCTGGTAGTGATTCGTGACGGCCAGATTGTGTACGAGCGCTACGCCGGGCCCACCAAGGCCAGCACGCCGCATTTGGCGTGGTCGGTGAGCAAAAGCATTCTGGCCACCACACTCGGCGTGGCCTACGGGCAGGGCTTGTTCAAGCTGGATGACGCTGCAGCGAAGTTCTATGCGCCGATGAGCAAACACCCGGACGTGAAAATAGGCCACTTGTTGAACTGGGCATCCGGTCTGGGTTGGCAAGAAGGCTATGAGTACGCGCCGGTACGCTCCAGCGTGGTCGCTATGCTGTACACCCGTGGCCGTAGTGACATGGCCGCGTTTAGCGCCAGCTTTGATCAAGCCGCAACGCCGGGCACTCGCTTTCTCTATTCCAGTGGTGACGCCAATCTGCTCGCCGCCGCCCTGCGCGGCATGGTCGGTGACGAGGCGTACAAGAACTATCCGTGGACAGCCTTGTTGGAGCCGTTGGGCATTACCAGCGCCGTGTGGGAAACCGATGCCAGCGGCACCTTTGTCGGTTCTTCTTATGCCTACCTGACTGCGCGTGACCTGGCGCGCATCGGCTTGCTGATGCAGCGCGACGGTCGCTGGGGCGAGCGGCAATTGCTGCCCAACGCCTGGGTGGACTTCAACCGCACGCCGTTCGCCAATTATCAGCCCTCAAAGGAAACCATCGGCGAGGCGGTGCCCGGCGGGCAGTGGTGGCTGAACGTGGCCGTGCCCGGAGCAGCCAGGCCCTGGCCCGATGCACCCGACGACACCTTTGCGGCGCTCGGCCATTGGGGGCAGGCGTTGTATGTGCTGCCCGCGCAAAAGCTGGTGATCGTGCGTTACGCCGATGACCGCGACAAAACCTATTCCCATAACGAACTGCTCAAGCATGTTGAAGCGGCCTTCGCGGCGTCGGCTCAAGCCGCTGCGGAGGCCAAGTGATGAGTACCTTTATCAAGCGTCGTCCGTTCACCAGCCTGTTGTTGCTGGTCGTGCTGGTGCTGGCCGCACTCGCCTGGCAGAACCGTGTTCATCTGGCGGCGTTCCCCGGCATCATCGGCGCGCTGTCGGCGAAGGAATATTGCTCGTGCCGCTACGTGATGGATAACCCGGCGCAGTACTGCCAGGGCTATGTGAAGCAGTACATTCCCATCAGCGGATTCTTCGATGACGTGGCGAAAAAACGCGTGACCGCACGCGGGCTGGGCAGCACGCAAACGGCCGCATGGCTGGGCCAGCGGCAGGGCTGCCAATTGGTGCCAGAGGCCGACGCCTTGCCACAATCCTGAACCGAACCGGGGTTTGCAGGTCAGTCTGAGGCGGTTAAGGTGCCGCCTCAATCTGTCGCCCGGAGTTTCGATGTTCAAGCTGTTCGCCTTTCCAGCCGTTGCCTTTCTTGTTGCCCTGACGTCGTCGCCTGTTCAGGCGAACTGGTACCTGGATAACGAGTCTTCGCGCTTGTCGTTCATCTCGACCAAGGGCGGCAAACTCTCGGAAGTGCACCGTTTTCTGACCTTGCACGGTCAGATCGACGAGGCCGGCAAGGCCAGCCTGCGTGTGGAGCTGGATTCGGCCAGCACCGGCATTCCGCTGCGCGATGAGCGTTTGCGCACGCTGTTGTTCGATACGCAGCGCTTCCCCGAAGCGCGGGTGAACGCGCAGCTGGACCTCGCGCCCATCGCCAACCTGGCCCCTGGGGCGCAGTTGGAATTGCGCTTGCCGTTAACGGTCGAACTGCATGGCCAGAAGCAAGCCTACAACGCCGAGTTGCTGGCCACGCGCCTGGATGAACAGCGATTTCAAGTGGTAACCCTGGCGCCACTGGTGTTGCAGGTTGAAGATTTCGCACTCACCGATGGGCTCGACGCTTTGCGCAAAACAGCCGGCGTTTCCACCATCAGCTGGTCAGTGCCGGTGGGCGCGGTGCTGATCTTCACCGCGCGTTAACGCGGTTTTCTTTTGATCCGGGAGTTGAGTGTGGTGCGAGCGCACAGGATGCAGAGCTAATGCCGGGGCGTATTTACCCATGGCGGACCGACAACGGCTTCGAGCTGTTGGTGGACGGGCCGCAATTTTTCCCGCGCATGTTCGCGTGCATCGACCGCGCTCAGCGTCAGGTGGAGCTTGAGCTTTACCTGGTCGAATCGGGCGCCTGCGTCGACCAGATGGTGCAAACGCTATGTGCCGCTGCGGCGCGTGGCGTTCAAGTGCGCTGCTTGTTCGACGGCTTCGGCAGCTCGGCGTTTTCGGCAGTTGACCGCGAGCGGCTGGTGCAAGCCGGCATCGAGCTGCGCTTCTATAACCCGATCAAGATCTGGCGCTGGCAGCGCAACCTGTACCGCGACCATCGCAAGCTTTTGCTGGTCGACGGCGCCGTCGCGTTTGTCGGCGGCACTGGCGTGACCGACGCCTTCTGGACGCCCGGCGAACCGACCAGCGCCTGGCACGAAGTGATGGTGGAAATCACCGGCCCGCTGGTGCAGGACTGGCAAGCCCTGTTTGAACAGCAATGGGCCGCCAACCCGCAAAACCGCGCGTGGCTACCTTTCGCACCAGGCCCGCGGCCGCGCCTGCCGCAGTTGCCGGTGGGCGGCGCCGGCCTTGGCCGCGTGGCTTATGCCAACGCCATGCAGCACCGCGACATCGTGCAGTCGCTGGTGCGCGCCTTGAACAGCGCGCAGCGGCGCATCTGGTTGGCTACCCCGTATTTCCTGCCGAGCTGGAAAGTCCGGCGCTCCCTACGCAAGGCGGCGCAGCGTGGTGTCGACGTGCAGTTGCTGCTCACTGGCCGGCAGACCGATAACCCCCCGGTACGCTTCGCCGGTCAGCGCTACTACCCGAAGCTGTTGCGCGCCGGGGTGAAAATTTTCGAATACCAGCCGTGCTTCCTGCACTTGAAAATGGTGCTGGTGGACGACTGGACCAGCATTGGCTCGTGCAACTTCGATCACTGGAATTTGCGCTTCAATCTGGAAGCGAACCTGGAAGCCGTCGAGCCGCCGCTGACCGAGGCGGTGGTGCAGAGTTTTCTCAACGACTTCAGCCAGAGCCGTGAAATAACCATGGAGCGCTGGAAGTCGCGGCCGTTGTGGAAGCGCGTGCAGCAGCGGGTCTGGGGGTGGCTGGATCGGCTGGTGGTGAATGTGCTGGATCGCCGCAAGTAGCAGAGGGCCAATCGAGGCTGAAGCCTGTCCTACAGGTAGGTGTTTATTGTGGGAGAGGCTTCAGCCTCGATTCCAGCAAACGGTAGACCCCAGCCTTTTGTCGGGTGCCATCAGCGGGGCGTCTCGCTAGTCTCGGCGCATAACCATAAGAGGAATGCGCGCTTGAGCCGGCATCACCCACTCGTTGTTCTGTTTTTGCTGTGCCTCGCTGGCTGCTCGTCGCCCGGCGCCTTCCTGAATACCAATGACGGCCCGCTGTTCACGCCCCATCCGCCCGATGAAGACCATGCCGTGGTGTACCTCTATCGCCCGCAAAGCGACTGGGCCGATCAGGAGTTGGAAGCGCCCGGCCTGTTTCTCAACAAACGCCTGATCGGCAGCCTGCCCAGTAACAGTTACCTAGTGCTTGAGCTGGACATCGCCAGCTATCCGCTGGAAATGCGTCGTCCGCTGTTTGGCTCGTTCTGGACCGTGTTGGCCGACGGCTCGCTGGATTTCAACCGAATCGCCGGCTTTAACCTGGATGTCGGCGCGGGCGGTACCTACTACCTGCGCTACGACGAACTCAACCCGCCGCCGCTGGGCGAAGGCGTGCAGACCTTGGGCGACGGTCCGCTGCAACTGGTGCCGGCAGGCCTGGCCGAGAAGGAAATCGCCAGCACCCACGAATTTCAAGCGCCGCAGCGCTTTGCTCTGGGAGCGTCGCCCGGTTTCTGGGGCGCGTTGGGGTTTGGCGAGGAATGATGGGGTAGTAGTGGCCTATTACCTGCCCGTCATGCGACGCGGCAATACTGGTTCAGTAGGCATGCATCTGCCCTTTCCCTGCTGGAGATACCCCCATGGCCGCGAAGAAAATTCTCATGTTGGTTGGCGATTACGTCGAAGACTACGAAGTGATGGTGCCGTTCCAGGCGCTGCAAATGGTCGGTCATACCGTGCACGCCGTGTGCCCGGACAAAACCGCTGGGCAAAGCGTGCGCACCGCCATTCATGATTTCGAGGGCGACCAGACCTACAGCGAAAAGCCAGGCCATAAATTCGGCCTGAATTTCGATTTCGCCAAGGTCAAGGCCAAAGACTACGACGCCCTGGTGGTGCCCGGCGGGCGTTCGCCGGAATACCTGCGGCTAAACAAGAAAGTGCTGGATCTGGTGAAAGCCTTCGACAAGGCGGGCAAGCCCATCGCTGCCGTGTGCCATGGCGCGCAATTGCTGGCGGCGGCCGGCATTCTAAAAGGGCGCGAATGCAGCGCGTACCCGGCGTGTGCACCGGAAGTGAAACTGGCGGGCGGCACCTATGTAGAAATTGCCGTGGACCACGCGCATATCGAAGGCAACCTGGTGACGGCGCCTGCGTGGCCGGCGCATCCGAACTGGCTGGCCGGTTTTCTGCTGCTATTGGGCACCACCATCACGCTGTAAGCTCAGGCTCTCAAGCCCGGCGGTTGCCGTCGGGCCTAGCCAATTCAGGAGCAGGGCGCATGTGCGAGCTCTACGTCAAAGCCGATCCCATCCTCTACGAATCGCGATCCCGCTCGCTGCGTATTTGCGGCGTGGTGACGACGTTGAGGCTCGAGAACCAGTTCTGGGACATTCTTTCGGAAATTGCCGCGGTCGATGGCATGACCACCAATCAACTGATCAGCAAGTTGTATGAAGAGGTAATGGACTACCGCGGCGAAGTGGTGAACTTCGCGTCGTTTCTACGGGTGAGTTGCTGCCGCTATCTGGCACAGCCACAGGAAAAGCGGGCGCCGTTGGCGTTGGTGGCGAGTCGGTCGTGAGCAGCCGGTGAATACAAAAGCATCGCGGCTAAAGCCGCTCCTACAGGGTTTGTAGGAGCGGCTTTAGCCGCGATGCTTTTCAATAGTTAGGTAAGCCTGAAACCTTGCCGATGTAAGCCAAGGCTTACATCAGCCGCCAATGGCTTACTTTTGTAGGACAATCACCAGTACAAGGTGACCACGGTCGGAGCCGCTTGGGTGCCTCTCACTTCGCTTACGGCGTTGCTCGAAAGGGGCGCTTCGGAACGCGCGCCGTTGCTTTCGCGGTCTACACGGAAGCTGTTGATGCCGTCGCAGTTCTGGTTTTCAACGCGCAAGGACTGCCCGTTGGCATTGCTGCTGAGTGCGCAGCTGGAGGTGATGGTGATGCCGACCGCCAAATTGCCCGAGGCTTGGCCTGCCTGGGCTTGAGCGCCCATGAACAGCAGTGCGGCGGCGGTAACGAGGGAAGCAAAACGACTGGTGCGGTTCATACTGTTCGCTCAATTTGATGGTTCGGGTTGACTGCACTCAGGCAGCAAAGCGTTTACAACCATCCGTAGCGATCCGGGTTCCTGACCCCGGGTGAGATGCGCATATTCCGTCATTTCCTTGGGAGGCGATCCTACCTACACCGATGTCAGCCTGCCACTACCGTCTGTAAGCCATTCGCCATAGTGTCGCGTATGACATTGCCTATGTCGCTTTCCTCACACTTTTCTGGCGCCAAAAAAATACCCGGCGCCTGGCCGGGTATTTTTCGTTCTTCTAAGTGCTCAGGTGCGGCTTAAATTTCGACCGCCAGGCTGTCACTTATTTTCTTTTGCCAGATGGCCGGTCCAGTGATGTGCACCGACTCGCCGTTGGTGTCGACTGCCACCGTAACGGGCATGTCCTTCACCTCGAACTCGTAGATGGCTTCCATGCCCAGCTCGGCGAAGGCCAAAACCTTGGACTTCTTGATCGCCTGCGCCACCAGGTAAGCGGCGCCTCCGACGGCCATCAGGTACACGGCTTTATTGTCTTTGATTGCCTCGATGGCAATCGGGCCGCGCTCAGACTTGCCGATCATGCCCAGCAGGCCGGTTTGTTCGAGAATCTGACGGGTGAACTTGTCCATCCGCGTTGCCGTGGTCGGACCGGCTGGGCCCACTACTTCGTCGCCGACCGGATCAACCGGGCCAACGTAATAGATGAAGCGACCTTTGAGGTCCACCGGCAGGCTTTCGCCTTTATTGAGCATTTCCACCATGCGCTTGTGCGCGGCGTCGCGGCCGGTGAGCATTTTGCCGTTGAGCAGCACCGTTTCGCCCGGTTTCCAGCTTTGCACGTCTTCCGGGGTCAGGGTGTCGAGGTCGACACGGCGAGCCGATGGGCCGGCTTCCCAGACGATTTCCGGGTAGGCGTCCAGGGGCGGCGCTTCCAGCGAAGCCGGGCCGGTGCCGTCGAGCACGAAGTGCGCGTGACGGGTAGCGGCGCAGTTGGGGATCATGCACACCGGCAGCGAGGCGGCGTGGGTCGGATAATCCATGATTTTTACGTCGAGCACGGTGGTCAGCCCGCCGAGGCCCTGAGCGCCGATGCCGAGCTGGTTGACCTTCTCGAACAGCTCGAGGCGCATTTCTTCCAGCTTGTTCTGCGGGCCACGCGCTTTGAGCTCATGAATGTCGATGGACTCCATCAACACTTCTTTGGCCATCACGGCCGCTTTTTCGGCGGTGCCGCCGATGCCGATGCCCAGCATGCCCGGTGGGCACCAGCCAGCGCCCATGGTGGGCACGGTTTTCAATACCCAGTCGACGATCGAGTCGGACGGGTTGAGCATGGCCATCTTCGATTTGTTTTCGGAGCCGCCGCCTTTGGCCGCGACGTCCACTTCCACAGTGTTGCCGGGAACGATGGAGTAGTGGATGACCGCCGGGGTGTTGTCCTTGGTGTTTTTACGCGCGCCTGCCGGGTCGGCGAGGATGGATGCACGCAACACGTTTTCCGGCAGGTTGTAGGCGCGACGCACGCCTTCGTTGATCATGTCGTCCAGGCCCATGGTGGCGCCGTCCCAGCGCACGTCCATGCCCACGCGAACGAAAACGGTGACGATGCCGGTGTCCTGGCAGATCGGCCGATGGCCGGTGGCGCACATGCGCGAGTTGATCAGAATTTGCGCCATGGAATCACGAGCCGCTGGCGATTCTTCGCGCAGATAGGCCTCGTGCATCGCCTGGATGAAGTCCACGGGGTGGTAATAAGAAATGAACTGTAAAGCGTCGGCGACGCTCTGAATCAGGTCGTCTTGCTTGATCACGGTCATGCAGCGCGCTCCTCTCTAAACACGGGAACATCTAAGCGCGCAGGGCTAGGCCCGGCAGGCTCGGTAAGGCAAAAAAGGCGCGGCAGTATAACGCGCACGGCGTTGTCGGCGCACCCGCTGACGATAGACCTTGGTCGATTAACGCACGAGTTGGCGTACTAGGTTTTTTGCCCTCAGCTAGGTACAGTGACGGCACGATGCCAGTACGGGACGGAGCCCATGAGCAGCGCCAATAAAAAGGGGACACAAAAAGCCCTGCAAAGCCTGCTGCTGAAGCGGTTTGGCATGGCGGCCGCTACCTATGGTCTGGCACTGCTGCTGTTCGGCCTGCTGGTCGTGGGCGGTCAATACTCAGCCGAACCGGGCGCTGCGCTGATCTGCGCCGGCATCGTCATCGTCAGCCAGCTTGTTTTCTTCGGCATCTTCCTTAGCGGCATCAACCTTCGCTTCGACGACCCCAGCCTTACCGCGCCTCAGGTACTCGTTGCCCTGAGCATGCACACCTACCTTATGTACAACCTGCACACCGCACGCGGCACGATGCTGGTGTTCTATCTGTTGATTCTGATGTTCGGGGTGTTCCAATTGGCGCCCCGGGTGTTTGCCCGTTGCGCCGCCTTCGCGTTTTTCGGCTTTGCCAGTATCAACCTGTGGGACGCGTACCAAATGCGCCTGCCCGACCCGCAACTCGCCGTGCTGCAAGCGGGCGTGCTGCTGGTGACGCTGGTCTGGTTCAGCCTGTTTGCCGGTTACGTTCAGGCCCTGCGCCAGCGCATGCGTCAACGCCGCTTCGCTTTGCAGGCCCACCAGGACACGCTGCGCGGCATGATGCGGCAGCTCGAAGACCTGGTAGCTACCGACGAGCTCACCGGCCTGTTCAACCGTCGCCACTTCCTGCGCCTGGCGGCCCGCGAACTGGCCAGCCTGAGCCCTGGCATGCAGCACGGACTGGCACTCATCGACCTCGACCACTTCAAACGCATCAACGACCAGCACGGCCACGCCAGCGGCGACCGCGTTCTGCAAACCTTCGCCACCGTGGCGCAAGCCTGCCTGCGTGACGGCGACGTGTTGGCGCGTTATGGCGGTGAAGAGTTTGTGCTGCTGTTGCCGTGCACCGACGCCGACCAGCTCACCGCCTGCTGCGAGCGCTTGCGCGAGGCGTTTGCCAACGCCGAACCGGTTGGCCTGAAGGTGCGCAGCATCAGCCTGTCTGCCGGTATGACCCTGCTCGAAGCCGGCGACGACCTCGACGAAGCCCTGAACCGCGCCGACCAGGCGCTGTATCGCGCCAAGCACAGCGGCCGCAATTGCTGCCACGCGGCGTGGGAGAACAGCGGTGCCTGAGTTGAAGGTGGCCGGTCAGGCTTACCCGTTAACCGCTGGCAGTAACTTATTGGACGCCTTGCTCGGCGCGGGTATCGCCGTGCCGTTCAGTTGCCGTGCTGGCAGCTGTCACGCCTGCATGGTGCGCTGCGTAAACGGCGAGCCGCTGGATGCCAAACCCGAGGCGTTGACTGCCGCTCAGCGCGAGCAGGGCTGGCGGCTGGCCTGCCAGTGCCGCGTGGTAGACGACCTCTGTGTTGAAGTCTACGACCCGCAGCGCGACGGGTTGCCCGCCACGGTGGCGCAGCTCGACTGGCCGAGTACCAATGTGTTGCGCCTGCGCGTAGTGCCCGAACGCCCGCTGCGCTATCGAGTGGGTCAGCATGTGCTGCTGTGGACCGCCACCGGGGTTGCCCGGCCTTACTCGTTGGCCAGCGTGGCGGGGGAGGATCCTTGGCTGGAATTTCACATCGATTGCCGCCATCAGGGCGCGTTCAGCGATGCGGCGCGGCAGTTTCGGGCAGGCGATGCGTTGCGTCTGGGCGAACTGCGTGGTGGCGCCCTGCATTACGACCCGGACTGGCAGCAACGGCCGCTTTTGTTAATGGCCTCTGGCACCGGCCTGGCTCCGCTTTACGGTGTTTTGCGCGAAGCATTACGGCAAGGGCATGAGGGCGCGATACGGCTGCTCCACGTGGCCGCGAGCGCTGAAGAGCATTACCTCGCCAGTGAATTGAACGGCTTGGCCAGTGCCCATGCACAGCTTGAAATTCAGCTCGTGAATGCGGCCGAGTTGCCAGCCGCTTTGGCCGAACTGCGCCTTGTTTCACGGCAAACCATCGCCTTACTCTGCGGCCAGCCGGCCTCGGTCGAAACCTTCTCGCGCCGGCTCTACCTGGCAGGTTTGCCGCGCAGCCAACTGTACGCGGACCTGTTCTTGCCCCATGCGTGAGGATGGTTATGAGCGAACATGTACTGGTCGAGCGCGACGAGGGTCTGCTGACTCTGCGCCTGCACCGTCTGGATAAAAAGAACGCGCTCACCCGCGCCATGTACAGCCGCATGGCCCAGGTTCTGGAAGAAGCCGATGCCGATTCGAGCATTCGCGCGGTGCTGATCTGTGGCGGTGAAGACTGCTTTACCAGCGGCAACGACATCGCCGATTTCCTCCAAGAGCCACCCACCGGCATGGACAGCCCGGTGTTCTTTTTCATGCGCGCCTTGCTTGAAATGAAAAAGCCCGTGGTGGCCGCCGTGGCCGGCCCGGCCGTTGGCATCGGCACCACCCTGCTGCTGCACTGCGACCTGGTTTACGTCAGCCGGGGTGCCGTGTTGAAGATGCCGTTCGTGGCGTTGGGCTTGTGCCCTGAATACGGTTCGAGCCTGATCCTGCCGCAGATGCTCGGCCATGCCAAAGCCGCTGAATTGTTGCTGCTGGGCCAGTCTTTTAGCGGCGAGCAAGCGGCCGCGTGGGGCATCGCTAACGAAGCACTGGAAGATGGCGCTGCGACGCTGGCTCGGGCTAAAGAAATGGCCAAGCGCTTTTTGCAGCTACCGCCCAAAGCCGTGGAAGACAGCAAAGAGCTGATGCGCAAACCGGCCAGGGAACAGCTGAGAAAAGTGATCGAGGAGGAGGGCGCTTTATTCAACCAGCGCCTGCGGTCACCGGAAGCGATTGAAGCGTTGTCGGCCTTTATGCAGCGGCGCAAACCGGATTTCAGTAGGTTGGGTTGAGCCGAAGGCGAAGCCCAACGATACGAAGAGGCTTGTTTTGATTACGAAACCAAACAGGACGCCTGCGTTGCATCGCGGACGTTCTGATTGGCTTCGGTGGTGGGGCTGGTTGCGGCGTATCGTTGGGCTTCGCTTCGCTCAACCCAACCTACGTTCTCCCGCTTTTAAACTTGTGGTTCACCGACGTGGAGAATCTTCATCGAGTTCGTGCCACCGGTGGTGTGGTAGCTGTCGCCCTTGGTGAGAATCACCCAATCCCCCGGCTGCACGACGCCGCGTTTCACCAGCTCTTCAATCGCCGCTTCACTGATTTTGTTCGACGGCAGCGATGCCGGGTCGAACGGTACGGTGTACACGCCACGGAACATGGCCACTCGGGCCTGGGTTTCACGGTGTGGGGTAAAGGCGAAGATCGGTACTTGCGAGCGCAGGCGCGACATGATCAGCGGGCTGTAGCCGCTTTCGGTCAGCGCGATGATCGCTTTAACGCCCGGGAAGTGGTTGGCGGTGTACATGGCGGCCAGCGCCACGCTTTCATCGCAACGCTCGAAGGTGTGGCCCAGACGATGGCTGGAGCGTTTGTTGGTCGGGTGCTTTTCAGCGCCCAGGCAAACGCGGGCCATGGCCTTGACCGCTTCGATGGGGTACATGCCGGCAGCGCTTTCGGCCGAGAGCATCACGGCGTCGGTGAAGTCCAGCGCGGCGTTGGCCACGTCCGATACTTCGGCGCGGGTCGGCATCGGGCTGCTGATCATCGATTCCATCATCTGCGTGGCGGTGATCACCGCCTTGTTCAGACGGCGCGCGTGCAGAATGATTTTCTTCTGAATGCCCACCAGCTCGGCATCACCGATTTCCACCCCGAGGTCGCCACGGGCCACCATCACGGCGTCACTGGCGCGAATCAGGCCGTCGAGGGTTTCGTCGTCGGCCACTGCTTCGGCGCGTTCGATTTTCGCCACCAGCCAGGCCGTGCCACCGGCTTCGTCACGCAGGCGACGGGCCAGTTCCATGTCAGCGGCATCACGCGGGAAGGAGACGGCGAGGTAGTCGAGCTCCATTTCGGCAGCCAGCTTGATGTCGGCTTTGTCTTTGGCGGTCAGGGCTGGCGCGGTGAGGCCGCCACCGCGACGGTTGATGCCTTTGTGGTCGGACAGCGGGCCGCCGATCAGTACGCGGCAGTGCAGTTCATCGGCGGTGGTGGACTCCACCAGCATCACCACGCGACCGTCGTCGAGCAGCAGTTCGTCGCCGGTTTTGCAGTCTTTGATCAGGTCCGGGTAGTCGATGCCGACCACTTCCTGAGTGCCCGCGTCGCGCGGGTGGGTGACGGAGAAGCGGAAGCTGTCGCCTTCTTTGAGTTCGATGCGCTTGTCGGCGAATTTGGCGATACGGATTTTCGGGCCTTGCAGGTCGCCGAGCAGGGCGACGAAACGGCCGTGCCTGGCGGCGATTTCACGAACCAGAATGGCGCGCGCTTTGTGTTCATCGGGTGTGCCGTGGGAGAAGTTCAGGCGGCATACATCGACGCCCGCGAGAATCAGTTGTTCCAGAACTTCTGGTGAATTGCTGGCGGGACCGAGGGTGGCGACGATTTTGGTGCGGCGAAAGGTCATGCGAAAGACTCCGAAGGGCGAGCAGAAGCCGAGGCTACTATGCTGCGCCGCTGTAGTCATTGTTCGCTTGCACTACCTTACGCCGGGTTATATAGCGCGCTGCTCAAGGCGTGATGGTGTTCAAGGCGGTGTCCAGATGACGCTCGGCTTTTTCGCGCAGTTCACTGTTCGGATACTGCGCCAGTAACTGGCGCAGGTACTCGATGGCCTTGTCGCGGCTGGGGTGCGGGTTGTCGGGCGCCAGGTACATGAGCGCCACCTGATACAGCGCTTCTTCTTTGATCGACGGCTCTACCGCCGGGTCTTTAAGGGCCACGCGGTACAGCTCTTCGGCATCGGCGACGCGGTCTTTGAGTACGGCCCGGCGTGAGAGCAGGGTCATGTCCGGGTCCAGGCTGGCCTGGTTGAGGTCCAGGTTCTGGCTGGGTTTCCAGTTCGCCAACAATTCGCGGGCGGTCTGTTGCAGCGGCTCGTTGGCGCGTGTGTTGATCAGCGCCATGCGCTGTCCGGCGCGGGCCGCCGCGCGGGTCTGGCTGAACTCGTTGCGCACTTTATAAAAAATGTTGAGGGCTTTGGTGTCGTCGCGCTGGTCGTTGAAGCGGCTCATATATATGAGGCCGATCTGGTAGAGCGAAATGGCCCGCACCTCGTCGCTCAGGTCGTGGTCCTGATAGCCCTGCATATAAGTGGTTTCGGCTTTCTCGCTGGTGCCATCGCGAATGGCCATGGCGCTGTAGGTGAGCAGGTCGCCTTCGTCTTCGATGGCCGCGAGCATGCGGTTGTTTTTGCTTTCCTTGGACTCGGCCACTTCCTGGGTGGTGACCTGGGCAATAAACAGCGGCGTGGTCGGCGCACAGCCCGGCAAAACCAGGCAGCACAACAGCGGCAGAAAGCGGCGGGCGGGCATGGGCGTTCCTTGGCATTTATAGAGGTGCCGGGCTGTGCGCTGCGGCCCGGTTCGGCCAGTCTAGTCACGCCATGGCGCGGGACCAAGGGCGCTGACGCCGATCCAATCGGAGGATATGCTCAACCTGCTCTGCAGTTTTTCTCAGGGCTGTCGATACACTCCACATCGGAGGATTTGCCCATGCGATTTTTACTTATTGGTGTGGTGATGCTTGGCGCCGCTGGCTGCAACAGCATGACCATGGATTACCACCTGGATCAGGCTTACAAAGAGTACAACGCTGGCGATTGCGACAAGGCGATGCTGGAGTTGTCGCAGGCCGAGCGCAAAAGCCGCTCGCGCAGTTACGTGCAGCCGGAAATTTCGCTGTTACGCGGCCAGTGTCTGGAGCGCGAAAGCCTGTTCGTCGACGCCGCTCAAACCTATCAGTTCATCATTGCCCGCTACCCATCCAGCGAGTACGCCTACCGCGCCCGCGCGCGTCTGGATACGCTGCAACGGCTGGGGCATCGACCAGGCGAAACCGCGAAAACCTCTGCCGCTCCGCTGTAAATGCTTCGATGCTGGCTTTGCGCTATTGGCAAAGCCACCAGCGGTTAGCGAAGATAGCCGGACGCTGAACGTGGCGTCGTTTCAAGGAGGAAGGCTATGCGCGTGATAGTGCTCTGCGCCGTATTACTGCCAGGTGTGGCGGCTGCAGAAATTTATAAATGGACCGACGCCAATGGGCGCGTGCATTTCGACCAGCGCCCGGTTTCAGGCGCAACGCCGGTGGTGGTCAAGCCTCAGGTGATAGAGCGCGACGACGCCACGCGCCAGCGCCAGGAGCGCACCGACAACTTCTACAACGCCCGCCGTGACGAGCAAGCGCAAGCGGAACAGCGCGCCAGCAAGCAGCAATCCGAGGTCAATAACTACTGCAACACCCTGCGCAGCAAACTGGCGCAGATCCCCGCTGGCAGTACGTACTACTCGCTCAATGACAACGGCGACCGCGAGTACTACAGCGACCAGCAACTCGACACCGCTCGTCGCCAACTCAGCCAACAAATTGCTCAGAATTGTGACTGACGCTGGCTCTAGCCATTAGCAGCGGCCATACTCAGGAGCCGTCCATAGCGATTTGCCATCATGCGAAGTGAACGCCGAATCGATCGACATCAGTTGCCGTCCTATCTGAATGTCTTCAACCGCATTACCGACAAGCCCATGGGCCATATCGGCAACGTGTCGCTGGACGGCCTGATGCTGATCAGCGAGCTGCCGATGCTCGTCGGCGCCCGGTTTGAAATGTGCCTGAAGATTCCCGGGCCGACCGGCCAGCGCGTCATCAACTTCTCCGCCACCTGCCAATGGTGCCGCGAAGATGTCACCCCCGGCGGCTGGGACTCAGGCTTCTCGCTGGTGGCGCCGCCGCCGGACTACGTGGAAATGGTTGACGCGTTGCGTCAGTACTTCACGTTTCAAACCCTGGCTACGCCTGTTTAGCTGCGTTTCGTTCTGCACTCAAAACCCTCTCCCCAGCCCTCTCCCGTATACGGGCAGAGGGGGCGAAGTCGTGCGCGATTGTGGGGGCGTACAGCGCGCATGTAGGAGCGGCTTTAGCCGCGAGTTTTTGATTTAAAAGCTCGCGGCTAAAGCCACTCCTACAGAAGTGCGGTTTGGCGGGCAACGCCGCCAGGCCGACGACCCGGCGATCGTCCAGAAAGAATCAAAATACGCCGGCTTTTTTCCAGGCCAGATAGCGTTCAACCAACTCCGGTCCCAACTGGCTGGGCCGCGTATCCAGCACTGGCACGCCATGGGCGACAAGCCGTTCGTGCAGCCCGGCCCGCGCGTTCAAGTAATCCACTGTGCCGCAGTAGGCCAGCGCTTCCTCGTAGTTGTGCACGGGGTTGTGGCGCAGGCTGTCGAGCACTTCTTCGCGCAGGCTGGCGATCAGTACCCGGTGTTGGCGGCCGAGGCGTTTGGCGGCGGCCAGCAGTTCTTCGTCGTCTTCGTCGCGCAGGTTGCTGACGATCACGACCAGTGCGCGGCGGCGTTGACGGGCGAGCAGGCCGTCGATGGCGGCGGCATAGTCGGCGGGGCGCTGGGTGCTCTGCAGGTCGTACACGGCGTTAAGCAGCACGTTCAGATGCGCCTGACCTTTGACCGGCGCAAGGAAGCGCGGCTGGTCGCCGGCAAATGTCGCCATGCCCACGGCATCGCCTTGGCGCAACGCCACGTAACTGAGCAGCAGGCAGGCGTTAAGGGCGTGGTCGAAGTGCGACAGGTCGCCGTCCTGACTGCGCATGCGGCGGCCGCAGTCGAGCAGGAAAATAATCTGCTGGTCGCGCTCGTCCTGGTATTCGCGGGCAATCGGGGTGCGTTTGCGGGCGGTGGCTTTCCAGTCGATCTGGCGCAGGGTGTCGCCGTCACGGAATTCGCGCAGTTGCTGAAACTCCTGGCCCAGGCCGCGGCGTTGTTGCTGCCGTACACCCAGTTGCCCGAGCCAGTCGTCCACGCCCTTGAGGCTGGCGTCGTAGAGCCGGGCGAAGTCCGGGTACACGCGCGTTGCGCCGGGCAGTTCGAGGTAACGGCGGCCTTGCCATAATTTCAGCGGGCTGGGGATGCCCAGCTCGCACCGTTCAAAGCTGAAGTGCCCGCGCACCAGGGGTCGCACGCGGTAGGTGAACCGGGTCTGTTCGCCGGGGCGTAGTTCGATGCGTTGCGGCAGGTAGTCGACGTCCATGCCGGCGGGCACGTGGTCGAACACCTCGACAAACTGACGATGCCTGAAGCCGTGTTGCGCCAGCAGATGAACCTCGCCCCAACGGCCGAGGGACAAGTTGCCCGGCAGCGTGCGGGTGAGCTGGGGCGACGGCAATTGCCGCAGCCACAGCACGTCTACGCCGCTGACCAGCGTCAGCGCCAGCAGCGCCGCCCACCACAAGGTGTGCAGCGTGGCGGGCACGTGCACGTCCACGGCCTGCAAAATGCCCAGCACAATCGCCAGGCCCAGCAGGCCGCCGAACAGCAGCAACAGCAGGCGGGACGGTTTCATTGCGGCCCTTTCAATGGGGGCGTGGCAGACAGGGCGAGTACGGTCATAGACGCGGCGCTGCCACCTGGTCGAGTAACTGTTGCAGCACTTGGTCTACCGACAACCCTTCGATATCCAGCTCCGGCGACAAGCGCACGCGGTGGCGCAGCACGGCCAAGGCGCAGCCTTTTACGTCGTCGGGTGTCACGAAGTCGCCGCCACGCAGCAGCGCGCGCGCACGCCCACCACGTACCAGGGCGATGGACGCCCGCGGCCCGGCGCCGATGGCCAGGCCCGGCCAGCTGCGCGTGGCACGCGCCAGGCGCACGGCGTAGTCGAGCACCTGCTCATCAAGCGCCAGATCGCTGGCGATTTTCTGCAGCGCCAGCACGTCTTTGGCTTGCAGCAGCGGGCGCAACGGCACCACGTCGAGCATGTCGGCGCGCGACGAACGACTCACCTGGCGGACCATGGTCAGTTCTTCGTCCAGCTGCGGATAATCCATGCGCAGCTTGAGCATAAAGCGGTCGAGCTCGGCTTCGGGCAGCGGGTAGGTGCCTTCCTGCTCTATCGGGTTCTGGGTGGCGAGCACCATGAAGGGCTGCGCCACGGCCAACGCGCGGCCTTCCAGCGTGACCTGGCGTTCCTGCATCACTTCCAGCAGCGCGGCCTGGGTTTTTGCCGGGGCGCGGTTGATCTCGTCCGCCAGCAGCAGGTTGGTGAATACCGGCCCCTTGCGCAGCTTGAACTGCTCCGATTGCAGGTCGTACACGGCGTGACCGGTTACGTCGCTCGGCATCAGATCGGGGGTGAATTGAATACGGGCAAACTCGCCGCCGAAGCAGCGGGCCAGGGCGCGCACCAGCAGGGTTTTGCCGAGCCCGGGCACGCCTTCGAGCAGCACGTGGCCGCCGGCCAGCAGCGCGGTGAGCACGTCATCGATAACAGCCGTCTGGCCGATCAACGCTTTCTGCAATTCCTGGCGCAGCGCCTGGGCCAGTTGGGTAGCGCGCTGGCGCTGGGCGTTGGCCGGCGGCGCCGCTGGCGCGGGGGCGGGCGGCGGTGTCAGCGCGCCGACAATGGCAGCAGGTGCCGGGGCCGGGGTCGGCTCCAGTGCTTGTGGGTCCAGCTCCAGTTCGGTGGCTGGTACGTCGGCGCGGCCGGGCTGATCGGGCGTCTGTTCGCTCATAGGGCATTCCTGAGGGTTTGCAGGTGGGCGACCTGGCGGGTGAATTCGGTGGCAGAGATCCGCTGTTTTGGCAGCGGACGCATGGCTTGGCTAATGGCACTGCTGGGTAAGCGACTGAGGCGACCGAGAATTTGCCATTGGGTGGCAATGTCGAGCCGCTCGAAACCTGGGTGGCGACGGCGCGCCTGGCGTTGAATATCCCGTTGCAACCCTTGCAGCAGGCTTTGCGCACCGCTGTTGCGGCGCAGGAAATCGGCGCTGCCGCGCAGGTGTTCCTGCAACTGGCGGCGGGCAAGGCTGGCGGGGGCAAGCAGCGGGCCCTGACGGCGGCCGTTGGCCCACAGCACCAGCGCAATCAGCAGCGCCAGCGCCACCAGCGCTTCGGGGAAGTTGCGCCACAGCAGGGTGAGCAGGTCGTCCCGGTCGGCGCGATACAGCAGCGTGACCTTGCTGTCTTGCGTGAGGTACCAGAGCAGCCAGGCGTTGTCATAGTCGGCAATGCCGTCGTTCTGCCAGATCCAGCTGTCGGTCAGCACCGTCACCAGGCCATCGCCATGGTTGAGCTGCAGCATGTGGGTGGCGTCGGCACTGTTGGCCCAGGCCTGGGCCTGGTTTCTGGAATCGAAGAGGTGGTAGTCGGTATCGAAATTGATATAGGCCGGAGCGTCTTCGTTTTCCAGATACAGCTTGGTCAATTCGGGGTACGGATCGGCGTCCACGTCGCCGATTTCTTCGTCGGCAGCCGCGCGCTCCTGCGTCTCGTCGGTGGCCGGCTCTTCGGCTTGCGCTTCGGCCTCGCCATCGCCTTCGACCTCGGTGTCTTTGTCGAGGTCTTCGGTGAGCAGCTGATGAATGCCCAGCTTGTCGAGCAGCAGGTCGTCGCTCTTGCCTTCTTCTTCATCCCAAAGGGACTCGGCTACTACCAGCAGATGCCCGCCCTTGGCCGCCCAGTCGAGGACGCGCTCGGTTTGCCGTGGGGTCATTTTTTCTCGCGTGCCGAGCAGCAGCAAGGTATTGCCTTTGCTCGGAAGGGTGTTCAGCACCTCAAGCCCGTCGGCGCGCACCACGCTTGTTTGCCGGGCTTTGAGAAATGCCTCGGCAGCCAGATACGGATTGGCGCCCACTTCCGGCGACGGGCCGTGTTTGATTTCTTTCTGGTAGGGCGTGGCAATGCTCATCAGGTAGATGGCGGTCAGGCCCACCGAAAGAACGATCAGCGCCGCGAGGACAAAACCGATGCGCCGATTCATGGACGCACCCCGGTCTGGAACAGCCGCCGCCAGCCTTCACACAGGCCGCGCTTAAGGTTGTCTGGCGGTGTTTGATGGCCGTAGGCGAGGTTTTGCCAATGCCGCGTGAGTACCTGGGTGAAACGCGTCAGCTCGGTGAGTTCGAGGTTCTGTACCAGTTGCTGCACTTCGCCTTCGGTATGCGAGCCTTTAAGCGGCAGGTGGTAGTCGTGCAGCAGGCGGCTGAGCAGGGCGCGGTACAACAGGCCAAGCGCTTCACGCGGTTGTTCGCTCCACAAGCGCTCCACGGCACTGGCAACGTCTTCGGGCAGGCTTTCCGGCGCCACGTCGAGGCCGAACAACATGGTCGGCACCTCGCGCTTTTGGCGTTTGGGCAGCGACAACCTGCTGGTAAAGGTGCTCAGCCACTCGCGGTAACGCCAGACGATCAGCACCACCAGGGTAATCACCACGCCCCAGAGGAACACTTCAACCGCACTGGCCAGCCACTTCATGCCTTGCCAGGCTTCGAGCAGTTCCTTGAGACCATCGAGCAGGGCGGACGAGTCGTCTTTCCCGGTTTCTTTCGGCTTCTTTGCTTCTTTCTTCGGCTCGTCGCCGAAGCGCCAGCGGGTAACGGTTTCGCGGTTTTCGAACGGCGGCGCGTCGAGAATTTCGCCGATGCTGGTCTGCGCAGCCTTGCTGGTCAACTGCTGGCTGGCGAGACGGTCCTTGTCCGGGCCGATGGGGTCGTCGTAGGGAATCGGGCAACTGCCAATCGCTGGCGGCTCGTCGTCAGCCCAGGCGCTGCCGGGCGTGTTCAGCAGCAGGGCGGCAAAGCCGAGGATCAGCACATAGGCGATGCCGGTGAGGCGCTGGCGCAGGCGGCGGAAGGTCAGTTCGATGTCCCAGCCTTCCAGCGTGGTGCGACGGTTCAGGTACAGAGTGAAACCGCACGCCACATAGATCGGTTCCCACAGGCACAGCACCAGCACGTACATGGAGTTGTACAAGTGCTCCAGCCACAGCCATTCGCCGGCTTCGGGGTTGATCAGGTTTTGCCAGTCCCAATCGGTTTTCATCTGCTGCGGCAGCATCAGGTAGAACAGGGCGGTCAGCCCGAACAGCAGCGCGGTTTCGACAAGCACGCCAATCACCGTCAGCCAGGTGGCCGCCCCGGTGCTGCGTTGGCCGAGCACCACCAGGCGCTTGCTGCGCGCTTCGCCGCCCAGACCTTCCAGTTGCATCACCGGCATATCGAAGCTGCGGGTGAAGCTCAGGCGGCGCCAGGTCAGGCTTGCCAGCAGTTGTGGCTTGAGCAGGCGCGGCCAGGCCTTGACGGCTTGCTTGAGGGTCGGCGTGTTGCCAAACAGGGCCTGCGACAGAATGTGCAGCGGCAAACGGTCGAACGCCGGCTTGAGCAGCCAGAACACAAACATGGTAACGCTCGGGTAATTCCACAGCACGGCGGTGATCAGCGCGAATACCGGAAAGCTGATCAGGAAGAAACTGCCGAACAGCAGGCGCAGGTGTTGCCGCGCCAGCAGCACGCCAAGGTCGATGGCTTCCCAGTTGCTGCGCGGGCGAATGGCCACGCTGGCGTCAGTCAGGCGCATGCACACCCCGACCGGCAAACACGAAATAGCTCAGCACCAGGGTCCAGAGCCCGGCGCCGACGATGACCTTCACCAGCGGCGTGGTGAAGGTCATGGACGACCAGTACGCCTCGACAAACGCGGCGATCAGCAAAAACAGGATCACCCCGGCCACTAGTTGCACGGCGCGGCCGGCGGCCCGGCGCAAGGCTTCAGCGCGGGTGAAACGCCCGGGCGCGAGCAACGCCCAGCCCATCTTCAAGCCCGCGGCACCGGAGAACACGATGCCGGTCAGCTCGAATGCACCATGG
Source organism: Pseudomonas viridiflava (assembly GCF_900573885.1). Classification (GTDB taxonomy): domain Bacteria; phylum Pseudomonadota; class Gammaproteobacteria; order Pseudomonadales; family Pseudomonadaceae; genus Aquipseudomonas. Next base: position 277,856 of record NZ_UPSE01000453.1, on the reverse strand, counting down.
CCAATCACGAACGACCAGAAGGTTTCGGTGTAGCCAACCTGGGTCAGGTGACCCGCCACGGCACCAATGGTGAGGCCGTTGAATAACAGGAAGAACAGGCTGCCCAGGCCAAACAGCAAGCCGCTGGCGAAGGTCTGAAACGAGATGCCGATGTTGTTCATGATGTAGTAGCCGAACATCATCCAGTCGTCGCCGGCGTCGCGTTCATTGCGGCCGATACGGCGGGCGTCGGGGTCGTACATGTTTTCCATGTCCGCCACCTGGTCGGGCGCCATGATGCTGTAGATAAGGTCGGGGAAGGCATACACCAGCGCGCCCATGAGAATCAGGCTGCCGAAGAACGCCAGCGTGGCCACCAGCACGCTGCGCCATTCTTCGCGCACCAGGCGGGCGAAACCGCCCAGCACGAATTGAATGATCTGCGCACCCAGGTGGCTGCGGTGACGGTAGAACTGCTGGTGCCCGCGCATGGCGAGCAACTGCAACTGGTCGATCAGGTGACTGCTGTAACCGCGCTCTTGCGCCAGGGCCAGGTGATGACAAAGGCGCCGGTAATCGGCGGCGAATGTCTGGCTCGCCTCGGCCGACGCCTTGCCGCGCTCGAGGCTTTCGAGCAAGCCGGTGAAGCGTTGCCATTCGGCCTGGTGACGGCTCTCGAACAGGGTCTGTTTCATGTCGGCCCCAGCAAGCCGCTGGCGATACGGTTGAGCTGCTGTTCAGCCTGCTCGGGTGGCACCTGCAATGGCTCGGCAAGAATGGCCGCCAGTTCCTGACGCCGCGCGGCAGAGAGTTCGCCCTGGCGTTCGCTGAAGCTCATCACCGCCCGTTGCTCATTCAGGCTCAGCGGGAACGGTGCACGCAGCGGTTCGGCATTTACCAGCGGCGGGCGTTGCAGGGGAACATCGCGGTACACCACCAGACTGCCGGCAGCCAGGTCGCCCAGGCGTTTGAAGGTGCGGTTGTTCAGGCAACTGATAATGCCGAAGGCGTAGGAGAAGGGCAGCACATCAACAAAGCGCAACAGGTTGCGGGTCAGCGAGGCGGCCCAGCCGATTGGCGTGCCGTCATCGTGAACCACCCGCAAGCCCATGAACTGCTTGCCCGGCGAGCGCCCCTGGTTGAGCACCTCGAACAGCACCATGTACCACCAGTTCACGAGGAAATACAAAATCGCGCCCAGGCCCATGCCGAGCTGGCCGAGCATGGCGAGTACAAAAGCGGCAACGCCAAGAATGAGACCGCGAATGGCCAGGTCGATAGCAAAGGCGAGGGCGCGTACCAACAGGCCGGCGGGGCGCATGACCAGGTCGATGCCTTCCGGCGTTTCCACGTGAAAGCGCGTATCCAGCAAGGTGCCAGGCGCAGAGGGAAGTGCAGGGGACGGGGAGTGAGGCATCGGGGCACGGCGTCGAGGAAAGCCCGATGCTAGCGAGCAGCAGGCGGGGAAGCAACCGGGCCTTGTAACAGGCCCGGTTGTATCGGTCGACTTAGTGGGTCGCTACCGGACGCACGCCAAAGATGGTGCGGTACAGCACGCCGATGGCCACGACCATCAACGGAATCAGCCACAGCAGGCCGATAAAGAGCGTCAGGCCGCTAAGCGCCATCAGCACGCCGAAAATCATCAGCAGGCCGAACACTTTGAACCAGTGTTGGCCAATGGCTTTGCGCGAGGCTTCCAGTGCTTGCCACGGCGACAGACCGCGCTCAACAACCAGCGGAATGGCGAGCATGTAGGCAACGCTCAGGTAGATGCCCGGAATCACGAACAACAGATAGCCGACCATGATCAGCACGCTCATCAGCAGCGCGGTGATCACCACCGGTACCGAGCGACCGAAGTGGCTGAACATTTCACCGAAGCGCACCGGCTGGCCAGCGGCGGCGCGAATGCCGACCATGTTGATGCCCGCCAGAAACGGGTAAACCATCGCGGTGGCGAGGAAGCCGATCAGCATGGAGCCGATCATGAAGGCGATCATTGCGCCAACGGCCATGGAGCCGTCGTCGCCGCCCATCAGGCCCATGCCTGCGATGCCGGCCACGCCGAACACGGTCAGCACGATGGTGAGAATGTTCATGACCGCGAACAGTGCCGCGTAGAACACCACGAAGCCGCCGATGATGATGCCTTTGGTGCCCTTGGTCAGGCGCCAGGCTTCGCCCAGCAGATCGCTGACGCCGAAGTCGTAACGGCGGCTCAATGCTTCTTCAATAGTGGGCACGCCGGCGGCGTCGGGAATGGCCTGCAGGTTGCTGGCCGGTGCTGCGAAGGGATTGGGAGCGATGGAGTCGGTCATGCTTACTTCCTTGTGGGTAGGTTCTCCGAGTGGCCGCATGCTAGCCGTCGGCCATCTTGGCGGCAAGCCCAGACCGCGCGGCGTGTGCGGCGCATCAAAGTTAATGACGACAGGGCACCAGCCATTCGCCGGCCAGTGGGCATGCACCTTGGGGTTTTTATGCGGTGCTAGACTGCCGCCGCTTTCCATTCGCCATTCTCGCCCCGCAGCTTGCAACTGCGCCGGCTCGCATAAGGAACCGCCGTGAGCGCAAGCATCTTTTGGTACGACTACGAAACCACCGGCATCGACCCTCGCAGTGACCGCCCGCTGCAAGTGGCCGGCATTCGCACCGATGAAGCGCTGAACGAAATCGGCGAGCCGGTGAACCTGTATTGCCGGCCGAGCGACGATATCCTGCCGCACCCGATGGCTTGCCTGATTACCGGCATTACCCCGGATACGCTCGCGAACAAGGGCTTGGACGAAGCCGATTTCATGACCCGCGTGCACGCCGAGATGGTACAGCCGGCCACCTGCAGTGCCGGCTACAACAGCCTGCGCTTCGACGATGAAGTGACCCGCTACAGCCTGTACCGCAACTTCTTCGACCCCTATGCCCGCGAGTGGCAAGGCGGTAACAGTCGCTGGGACCTGATCGACGTTGTACGCACGGCCTACGCGCTGCGCCCTGAAGGCATCAACTGGCCGCAGGAAGCAGGACGGGTCAGTCTCAAACTGGAGCGCCTGACCGCCGAGAACGGGATCGACCACGGCCAGGCGCACGATGCGTTATCCGATGTGCGCGCCACCATTGGCCTGGCCAAGTTAGTGCGCAGCAAACAACCGAAACTGTACGACTACCTCTACCAGTTGCGCAGCAAACAAAAGGTGCTCGACCAAGTTCGCCTGTTGCAGCCGCTGGTGCATATATCGGGGCGCTTTTCGGCGGCGCGTAATTACCTGGCGGTGGTATTGCCGCTGGCTTGGCATCCGCGCAATCGCAATGCGTTGATTGTTTGCGATCTGCAAAGTGACCCGACGCCGTTGTTGAATCTCGACGGCGAAAACTTGCGCCAGCTGCTTTACACCCGTCGCGAGCATTTGCCGGAAGGTCAATTGCCGGTGCCGCTGAAACTTATGCATATCAATCGTTGCCCAGTGGTTGCGCCCATGGGTGTGCTGCGCGAAGAAGATAAACAGCGGCTGCAACTGGATATGGTGGAAATTGAACGACATGCCGAGCTACTGCGTAGCAGTCAGGCAAGTTGGCAGGAAAAACTGCAGACGGTTTATGCCAGCGAAGCGTTCACCCCCAGTGAAGATCCGGAACAACAGCTATATGACGGTTTTATAGGTGACCGCGACAGACGTTTGTGTGAGGAAGTTCGTACGGCGGAGCCACTACGATTGGCACAGGAACAATGGCCATTCGATGACGCACGTTTGCCGGAACTGTTATTCCGTTACCGTGCGCGAAACTTCCCCGACACCCTGAGCGCTGCCGAGCAACAAAAATGGCGCCAATTTTGTCAGCAGCGCCTTAGCCACTCCGAGCTTGGCGCGCCCAACACCCTGGCGGCGTTCGATACTGCGCTGCAGCAAGCCTGGGGCAGCGCCACCGCTGCGCAACAAGCGGTGCTTGAGCAGTGGCAGAACTACGCGTCGAGTCTTCGTGAGCGATACGCGCTCACCGACGCTTAACAAAATCCGCGCAATAAAAAACGCCGGCATAACCGGCGTTTTTTATTTATAACCTGAAGCAGTGTTGATCCGCCTCGGCCCACATGAGGTGGACTTAGTCGAGCAAGGTAGCCCAGCCTTCAACGTCAGCTGCGCCCCACTTGGCTTTCCACTCTTTCAGGGTTTTGTGGTTGCCACCTTTGGTTTCGATGACTTCACCGGTGTTCGGGTTTTTGTATTGCTTAACTTTGCGAGCACGCTTGCTGCCAGTGGCTTTAGCGGCGCGTGGCGCTTTGCTCGATTTGGCGTCCGGGTCGAGCATGGCAATGATGTCACGCAGCGACTTCTGGTATTCGCCCATCAGGGTGCGCAGTTTGCCTTCGAATTCCAGTTCTTTTTTCAGCTTGTCATCTTGCGAGAGGTTTTTCAGACGCTCTTGCAGTTCTTTGATGGCTTCTTCTGTGGCGCGGTATTCATTGATCAGGGACATGGGCGATACCTTGAATCGGAGGTCGGGGGTTAGTGTTGGTGATAATAGTCAGGCACTTAATGCAAGTAAACATGTTTGAAAAGTTTTGCCTGAATTAGTTTCAAGTCTTATGGGTTCGTCGAGTATGACCAGACCTGCGCTAAATAGTTGAACGGGTTTTATCAGTTTTTGATTTAACCCCTGCACTAAGCAGGGCCATGTGCCTGGGCATGTGCTGAGCACTGGCTGCTGAAGTTTTCCCGCGCTGTCGCTAGAATGGCCGCCTTTGTGAGTTTCTGGAGTTCCCGCATGCGCACTTTTCGCTTGGTAATCGCCTGCCCCGATGGCGTTGGCATCGTTGCCAAGGTCAGCAACTTTCTGGCGACCTATAACGGCTGGATCACTGAAGCGAGCCATCATTCGGATAACCAGAACGGCTGGTTCTTTATGCGCCACGAAATTCGCGCCGACTCGCTGCCCTTTGATCTCGACGGCTTCCGCCAGGCGTTTGCGCCCATCGCCAAACAGTTCTCCATGGAATGGCGCATTACCGATTCAGAACAAAAGAAGCGTGTGGTGCTGATGGCCAGCCGCGAATCCCACTGCCTGGCCGATCTGCTGCACCGCTGGCACAGCGATGAACTGGACTGCGAGATTCCCTGCGTTATTTCCAACCACAACGACTTGCGCAGCATGGTCGAGTGGCACGGCATTCCGTTCCACCATGTGCCGGTCAATCCGCTGAATAAAGAGCCGGCGTTCGCCGAAGTCACGCGTCTGGTGCGTGAAGTGGGTGCCGATGTGGTGGTGCTTGCCCGCTATATGCAGATTCTGCCGCCGGAGTTGTGCCAGGAGTTCGCTCAGCGGGTGATCAACATTCACCACAGCTTCCTGCCCTCGTTTATCGGCGCCAAGCCTTATCACCAGGCGTCGCTGCGAGGCGTAAAGCTGATTGGCGCCACCTCGCACTATGTGACCGAAGAGCTGGATGCCGGCCCGATCATCGAGCAGGACGTGGTGCGCATCAGCCACCGCGACAGCATTGAAGAGCTGGTGCGCCTGGGCAAGGACGTGGAAAAAATGGTGCTCGCCCGTGGCCTGCGCTATCACCTGGAAGATCGCGTGCTGGTGCACAACAATAAAACCGTCGTATTCGACTGATCATTGCGAGGCAGCCCATGAACGACCCGCTGGACCGTGCCACCTCCACCGCGCCCGCCACGTTGGGCGAGGGCTGCCTGAGTCGCTACGACCCGGACGCGATGGACGAAGAAACCGGCACCGAGTTTGAAGAGGCCGCCAGGCTTTGGGATGAGTTGCACCCCGAGGCGGATACCAAGCCTGAGGGTTGAGGTGGGCTGTGAGGGGCATGGGAGGGGCTGTTGGGCTTCGCTTCGCTCAACCCAACCTACGCATGATCGTAGGTTGGGTTGAGCCGGAGGCGAAGCCCAACAAAACGTTCCGACGCGTTAAATCCTGAAACTGTCCACCAACTGCTTGAGCCGCGTGGCCTGCTGTTCCAGATCGCCGCAGGCACGCAACGTGGCTTGAAGGTTTTCCACGCCTTCCTGGTTGAGCATGTTGATTTCGCTGATGTCCATGTTCAGCGACTCCACGACCGAGGTCTGCTCCTCGGTGGCGGTGGCAACCGATTGGTTCATGCCGTCGATTTCACCAATGCGCTGCGTCACGCTGCCCAGGCGCTCGCCGGCGCGGTTGGCAATTTCCACGCTTTCTTCGCTGTAGCGCTGGCTCTCGGTCATGGTGGTGACCGATTCCCGCGAGCCCACTTGCAGCTCTTCGATCATCTTCTGAATTTCCTGCGCCGACTCCTGCGTGCGGTGCGCCAGGTTGCGCACCTCATCGGCCACCACCGCAAAGCCGCGCCCGGCTTCACCGGCTCGCGCTGCCTCGATGGCAGCGTTCAGTGCCAGAAGGTTGGTCTGCTGGGAAATGCTTTTGATCACTTCCAGAATCTGACCGATATCGACGGTTTTGCCGTTCAAGGTCTCGATGTTGCCGCACGAGGTGCGGATTTTGTCGGACAGCTCGTTCATGGCCTGGATGGTTTTTTCCACCACCTGGCGTCCGTCTTCGGCCAGCACTTTGGCGTCCGAGGCCTGGGTTGAAGCATCCGCCGCGTTGCGCGCAATTTCCTGTGCCGCCGCGCCCAGCTGGTTGATGGCCGCTGCCACGCTGTTGGTGCGGTTGGCCTGCTCATCGGAATTGACCATCGATGAGTTGGAGGCGTTGACCACCAGCTTGGCCACTTCATTGACCTGGGCGGTGGCCGACGACACTTCGCGAATCGAACTGTGGATACGCTCGACAAACTGGTTGAACGACGACGCCAGGTCGCCGAATTCGTCGTTGGACTGCACGGCCAGGCGTTTGGTCAGGTCGCCTTCACCCTGGGCGATGTTGCGCATGGCGCCGGCCATTACGTGCAGTGGCTGCATCAGCACGCGAATGAGCATGCCCAGCAGAAAGAGAATGCCAACCACGGCGATCACGGTCATCACGATGGCCGACGTGCGGAATTCGGTAAGCATGGAATAGGCCTTGGCCTTGTCGACCGACAAGCCGAGGTACCACTTTACCGACGGCAAACCGTTAACCGGGGCAAAGGTAAGAATGCGTTCTTCGCCATTCAACTCGGCCTCGCTGATCGCGCTGCTGATGCTTGGCGTGTTGGTGGGGTAGAGGTCTTTGAGGTTTTTCATCACCAGATTTTTGTCTGGGTGCACCAGGATCTTGCCGTCGGCGCTCACCAGAAAGGCGTAACCCATGCCGCCGAAATCCAGCGAGTTGATGATTTTCACCAGCGCATTAAGGCTCAGGTCGCCGCCGACCACGCCGGCCGTCTGTGCGGGTGTGGCGATGGTAATGATCAGCGCGCCGGTGGCGGCATCTACGTAAGGTTCGGTGAGTGTGGTGGTGCCGGCGGCAACGGCGTCTTTGTACCAGGGGCGGGTACGCGGATCGTAGCCGGCGGGCATTTCACTGGTGGGGCGCATGACAAAAGAGCCGTCCGCACTGCCCAGATAGGTGAAGTCGAACGTGGAAGTTTGCGCTTTCTGCTCCAGTAACCTGGCTACCGCATCGGGCTCGCTGTTGGCGGCGATCGATTGCGCCGTGCTTTCCACCAGCACGATGCGCCCCGACAGCCAGTTCTGAATGTTGCTGGCAGTGACCTCGCCCATCTCCTGCAAATAACTGTTCAGGTCTTCGCGAATGGCGTTGCGTTGCAGATAGTCGTTGTACAGGGTGAACAGCGCGAATGCGGCGATCACCACCAATGAAGCCGCAAGCAGAATCTTGTGGCTGAACTTCAGGTTATTGGTCATGGCTTCTTGCGTCCGGGTGGGCACTGGCGCCAGTCTTGGCTGGCTAGCAGGCGTGTGTCGATCGACTCGGCTCCATGTCTTTTTTTATGTCGGCCACACTGCATTAAAGCTTTAAATCAGGAGAGAGAAATGCCAGGGCATAACGAATTTATTCTCGGCGCCGATCCGGCCGGGCAACCGGTGGCGCAAGCGATGCGTCTGGCCAATCGTCATGGCTTGATTGCCGGCGCCACCGGCACCGGTAAAACCGTAACCCTGCAGCACCTGATGGAAGCCTTCAGCGATGCTGGCGTGGCGGTTTTCGCCGCCGACATCAAAGGCGACCTGTGCGGCATCGGTGCCCTGGGAGCGCCGCAAGGCAAGGTGGCCGAACGCATAGCCAGCATGCCCTGGCTCAACCATGCGCCACAGGCGTACCCGGTTACCTTGTGGGACGTGCAAGGCAACACGGGCCATCCGCTGCGCACCACATTGAGCGAAATGGGCCCGTTGCTGCTCAGCAATTTGCTGGAGCTGAGTGAAAGCCAGCAAGCCGCGCTTTACGCCACCTTCCAGGTGGCCGACCGCGAAGGCTTGTTGCTGCTGGATCTGAAAGACCTCAAGGCCATGCTCAACCACCTCAAAGAGCACCCTGAGTTGCTCGGCGCCGACAGCGCGCTGTTCACCAGCGGTTCCAGCCAGGCCTTGCTGCGACGCCTGGCGGTGCTGGAACAACAGGGTGCCGACGCCTTGTTCGGCGAACCGGCGCTGCAACTGGAAGATATTCTTCACCCCGACGCCGACGGCCGTGGCCGCATTCATTTACTCGATGCCAGCCGCCTGGTGCATGAAGCGCCCAAGGTATACGCCACCTTTCTCCTATGGCTGCTGGCCGAGTTGTTCGAGCAGTTGCCTGAGCGCGGTGACGCCGACAAGCCGCTGCTGGCGCTGTTCTTTGACGAAGCGCATCTGCTGTTCGCCGACACGCCCAAAGCCCTGCAGGAACGTCTGGAGCAAGTGGTGCGGCTGATTCGGTCCAAAGGCGTGGGCGTGTATTTCGTCACCCAGTCGCCCAGCGATTTGCCGGACGATGTTCTGGCGCAGCTCGGCCTGCGCATTCAACACGGCTTGCGTGCCTTCACCGCCAAAGAACAGAGGTCGTTGCGCGCGGTGGCCGATGGCTTTCGCAGCAACCCGGCATTCGACACCTTGAGTGTGCTCACCGAGCTGGGCATTGGTGAAGCGCTGGTCAGCACCCTGGAAGAGAAGGGCACGCCGGCAATGGTGCAGCGCGTGGCCATTGCCCCGCCGCAGTCGCGAATCGGCCCGTTGACCGATGCCGAGCGTGCAGTGCTGATTCGCCAGTCGCCGCAAGCGGGGCACTACGACAAGGCCGTTGACCGCGAGTCGGCCTACGAGCGCCTTACCACGCGCGCGGCGGCCAGCAGCGAAGCGCAAAACGCGCCGCCCGTCGAAGCGGGCAAGGGCGGTGGCAGCTTCGCCGACATGGCGGGCGAATTACTGGGCGGCGTTGCAGGGCAGGCGTTGAAAAGCGCAGCACGTCAAGCGGCCAATCAAATTGGTCGTGAACTGGTGCGGGGCTTATTGGGCTCGTTGCTTGGAAAGAAACGCCGGTGAATCAACGTTAACGGCGCACTTTATAAACATGCGCCGTTAAACGTCGGTTTCTTTCGCCGAGTCCATTCGGGCCTGGTGCTCTTTCTCAATCTTTTCCATCTCTCGCTCGAATGCCTGATCGAGAAAGTTGGAGCGTTTGCGCCATGGCTTGCGTTCCGGGTCCGGCTGGGCGGCGTAGGTCACAACTTCCCCGCCGTAAACTTCCTGATAACGCTGCGCCTGGCGCTCAAGCTCGGCGCGCAGTTCGTCTTTGGTCACGTAGTTTCTCTACTGTTGGTTAGTCGGCCGCGCGGCATGCCGGCAGGCATTCGCTGAGTCAGCGGCCGAAACAAGGAAGCAGCGAGCTTCGCCTGGCGTGTAAATGTTTAACAAAAATGTTAATTAATTCAACGGGATAGGCAATCCAAAAGAGCTAGTGGAATGGCCGACGTTATTCCGTCGCGAGGTCGATTATAGCCAAGCGAAACTAAAAATCTATCGCCTGGAAATGATAAGGAGGCATTCACCGCAACGTTCGCCAAGTTCCGCACCTAAGTTGGGAAAAGGCACGCACAGGCGCCCGATACAAGTGTGAGCGCCGCGGTGATAACACGTGCGATGTTTCTAACTTACCGCTGCGTTTAATCGTTCAAACGCAACGAAACAGGTTGGCCCTTATTCTTTTCGTAATCAGTTTTTAAGCTGACTGGCAAACTGGCCAATTGCATCGACCACCTTTTGCGCACCGTCCTGAATTTCCACAATTACCGCGCCGGCTTCGTTGGCCAGCCCCAGGCCCTGTTCGGCCTGCTGCCGGCTGCTGGCCATACTGCCCACTGCGGTTTGGGCCAGCTGCTGGTTCTTCTGCACCACTTCAACAATTTCCTCGGCCGCCTGGCTGGTGCGCCCAGCCAGCAAACGAACTTCGTCGGCCACTACCGCAAACCCGCGCCCCTGTTCGCCCGCCCGTGCGGCTTCGATGGCAGCGTTGAGCGCCAGCAGGTTGGTTTGGCCGGCGATACCGCTGATGGTTTTGATGATGGAGCTGATCAACTGCGACTGCTTATCCAGCGCCTCGATGCCTTCGGCGGCCTCCTGGACCTGTTGGGTAATCTGCCGCATCACGTCCACAGTTTGTTGAACCACAGACGCGCCTTTCTGCGCGGTCAAATCGGTGTGCTGCGAGGTGCTGTAGGCAATGTTGGCGGCCTCGGCGACAGCCATTTCCTGGTTCACCTGATCGGATATGACCGTGGCGAACTTCACCACTTTGTAGAGATGGTCATGGGCGTCGTGCACCGGGTTGTAGGAGGCTTCGAGCCATACCGGGCGGCCCATGGAATCGACCCGCTTGAACCGGCTGGCCACGTATTCGCCACGGTTCAGCTTTGCCCAGAAGTCTTTGTAGGCAAGGCTGTTGGCTTCCTGCGGATCGCAAAACATCGAGTGATGTTTGCCCTTGATCTGCTCGAAGCTGTAGCCCATGGAATTAAGGAAGTTGGGGTTGGCGTTGAGCACTTCGCCCTTCAGGTTGAACTCGATGACGGCCGTGGAGCGCAGCAGGGCGTTGATGATGCCTTCATGCTCTTTGGAGGTTTCGATGGTGCGGGTCAGGTCGTTGGCGAAGAGGCTGAAACTCACCAATTCGGCGCGGCTGTTGCGAATCGGCTGAAAAATGACCCGAAGCCACGCTTCCTCGCCGTTGCCTCGCAGCAAACGAAAGGCGCCAACCAGATGGTCGCCGGTTTGCAATGCCTGTTTGATACGGCGGTAATTGTCTTCACGGCGAAAACTGTCTGGAAAGTACTCGTCGAGGGAATGGCCCATCAGCTGGTCTTGGCGGTAGAGCATCTCTTTCAGGAAGTTGTCGTTGATTCGCGTAATGCGGCCGCTCGTATCAACTTCCAGCACCAGCATCTCGTCATAGAGCGACTGCTTGATCTGCCTGCTGCGGGCGACTTCTTCTTCCAGTTCGGCTATGCGTTGTTTGAGCTGCTTATTGAACATGCTGGGCTACCCGCTATTAAGGTGTGCATTCCATTTGCATTTACGTCGGCACGGCAAAATGTTCCTAAAGCGTAGAAGATAAAAAAAATGATGAAGGTCAGGCGGCTCAAACTGTCTGGCGCCTGGCGGGATTTTTCAGGGTTGCGCCAGTCCAGATGCCCGTAGTTGAGCGTGCCGGTTCTCCATCTACGGCAGTTCTGCTTTCATAACCGGTGCACCGCACCCCGTCGCTTCCCATCACAGGTTATTCACGCTATGCCCGATGCCGACCTCAGCTCAATGCCCGGAACGCCCGCCCAGCCGTGTTCAGTGCGCTTGGCCAATGGTCTTCGGGTGACTATGGTGCAGGCGCCCCATGCGCAAAAAGCCGCAGCGTTTGTCCGGATAGCCGCCGGCAGCCACGATGCACCGCCCCAGTATCCGGGGCTGGCGCATTTTCTTGAGCATTTGCTGTTTCTTGGCAGCCGCGGTTTTAGCACCGAAGACGGGCTGCTGAGTTTTGGCCGCGCCTGGGGTGGCGAAGTAAACGCCAGTACCCGCGAACGCCACACCGAGTACTTTTTCGAGGTGCCGGCCGACAAACTGGCCGATGGCCTGCGGCGCCTGTGCGACATGCTCGCCCGGCCGCTGCTGGACGTGGCCGCGCAACTGCGCGAGCGCGAGGTGCTGCAAGCCGAATTCATCGCTCGCGGGCAGGACCGCGACACCCTTTGCGATGCCGCCATTGGCCAGGCATTAGCCGACGGGCATCCGTGCTCGGCTTTTCATGCCGGCAACCGCGACACGTTGAAAGTCGAGCAGCCGGCTTTTCAGCGAGCGCTGCACGATTTCCATCAGCGGTTCTATCAGACCGGACAAATGCAACTGGTGCTGGTGGGTCCGCAAACGCCTGACGAGTTGCGGCAACTGGCGCAAACCCATAGCGCCGTTCTGCGCCCGGCGCCCGCGCTGCCGCAAAGCGTGGCCCCGGCCTTGCTGCCCCTGCGCGCTAACGCGTTGCGCCTGCAAGTGCCGGCTGGCGTGGCGCAGTTGACGCTGTGCTTTGCGCTGGAGGGCCTCTGCGAGGGATACAGCCAGGCAGTGGATTTTCTTGAAACCTGGCTAACGCACGAAGGGCCAGACGGTTTGCTGGACACGCTGCGCTCACGGGGCTGGTGTGACGCGGTGCGCGTTCGCCGGGTGTATCAGCAGGGTGAACAGGCACTGCTGTGCCTGGACTTCGAGCTGAGTGAAGCGACCGACGCTCACGGCCGAGCTTCGCTACGGGGGGCGGTGTTTGATTGGCTACGTTTTTTCGCCGAGCACGACGACTGGTTGCCTTGGCGCCAACAGTACGAGCGGATTTGCGCCGTGCGCCTTTCTTCTGCCGCTCCGGCGCAGGTGGCCCGTCACCTTGCTGAAGGCTCTGCAGATTCGGGCGAGACGCCTGAAGCGCTGCGCACATTGCTTGGTCTGCTTCGAGCGGACAACCTCGTCGACGTGCATAGCAGCGCCGAGCCGGTGCAGAGCCAGCGACAGGCGGGCTTTACCCTTTATTTGATTGAAGAGGCCCCTTTGGCTGCTTCGATGGAGCGCTGGAACTGGCGCATGCCACCTGAGAACCGCTTGCTCGATCCGAGCGCAGTGCTGGAGCAGGGGCCTTATCACGAGCGGGCGGTTGGCCTGGAGTTTCTGCCCGTACCGTCGCAATCGGCGGGGCAGCGGGGGGCGGGTTTATTCGTCCGCTGGCAGTTCGCCGAGCGTGCTCCCCAAGGCTTGTTTGCTGTTCTGAGGGTGGCGCTTGGGCCTTTGTTGCAGGAGGCGGAGCAGGCCGGTGTAAAGGTGCGGTTCCAGAATCAGGAGAATGGCTGGGAACTGCTGGCTGTCGGTCGCGCCGGGCTGTTCGCGCCATTGCTGAGGGAAATAGCCGAGGTGCTCAGGCATCCCTGCGCTGCCGCGTGGAGCCAAGGTGCCCGCCGCCACCAGCAAACATGCGCGAGGGCGAGCAATGAACCTTTGGTTCGGCAGTTGTGGCAGCGGCTGCCGGAGATGTTCAACCCCGGTGCCAACTGTGACCTCGAACTCCCGGCCACAACGGACGTACTGGCCCGCTCTTGGCAAATGGCAACGCGACAGGCACTGGCGGTTGCGGTGGTGGACGAACTGCGCGACGACCTGAGCCGGAGCCTTTCAAAGTTACCGGGCCACGCCCGGAGTGACGTCAGCGTCGATGACGCTGGGGGTAGCTTGGCGCAGCCTCGCAGCGGCTGGTTCTGGAAGCAGGCATTGCCGTGCGCAGAGGAAACCGCGCTGGTGCTGTTCTGCCCGGTTCCGGTTGCCAGTCCCCAGGTGGAAATTGCATGGCGATTGATTGGCCGGTTGCTGGAAAGTCCCTTCTTCCAGCGGCTGCGCACAGAACTGCAGCTGGGCTACGCGGTGTTTTGCGGATTTCGCCATGTTGCACGGCGGCCGGGGCTGCTGTTCGCCGTCCAGTCGCCAAACGCGAGTGCAGCAGAAATAGTCCAACACCTTGATGAGTTTTTGCATGCGCAGCGTGAACGCATCGGCTCGTTAACGGAGGAAACGTTGCAACCGTTGCGCACCAGCCTGCGCGCAGCGGTGCAAAACCAGTCGGCCGACCCTGCGGAATATGCAGCGCAGGTGTGGTACGCCCGACTGACCGGGCAACCGTGCGTGTCGGTTGCGGATGTCGATAACCCAGGGCTTGAGGTTGTCGTCGACTGTTATCAGATGCTCCTGGATGCAGCTGGCGGCGGTTACGTGCTTGCCAATGCTTCCAGCCCCTGTGGGCGCTGGAGAAGCTGAGGCGCTTAGTCAATCAGTCTGCAAGACGAATCTAAATTTGTTTCCGATGCTCCCTACCCGCTGCTTTGTTATTTCGCCTGTGTAGGTTTAATGCAGCACTGTTTAATGCCCGCTTCCAATAACGTGAAGAGGGCTGTGCTATAGCAGATAGCGCAGGCTGGGAAATTGATTATGAATAAATATGTAGCTGCGTTGCTATTGGCACTGCCTGTGGTAGCCAACGCTCATTGGCACGACGGTTATTACTACGATACAAAAAGTCTCAACATTAGTAATGGCAGTAACTGGATGAGGTCGCTGAATGACACGGATTCGCTTCAGACTATTTCGATTCCAGGGACGCACGACTCAGCGGCTCATTACGGCGGGCCCTATGCTGAGACTCAAACATTGACCGTCGCGCAGCAATTGAAGGCGGGCATTCGTTTTCTGGACATTCGCGGCAGACCCACCAATGGCAGTCTTGCCATTCACCATGGCCAGGTTTATCAAAAACAAATGTTTGGTCAGGTGCTGAATGAGGTCATTCTTTTTCTGCACGCCAATCCTTCGGAGTTCGTTATTATGCGGGTCAAGGAAGAGCATAGTAATGATCGTGCAGCCTTTCTTTATGCGCTTAATAAATATGCTGTCGCGCCGCAGAATCAAGCCTATATCTGGAAAGGGAAATTTGCAAAATCGGCAACCCGGCTCGGTGACTTGGACGTAGAAGACGTGCGCGGAAAAATTGTTTTGCTGCGAAGCGCTTTCGACAATGGAATTATGGATGACAGCATTGGTGTTTATCAGTCGTTTAAGGTGGAAGACAACTGGACGGTAAAAACCAACTGGGATCTTTACGACCATTGGGAAAGGAAAAAAGCCTCGCTCGCCACCGCGCAGCGCGAAGGCAGGAATGTATTGACTTACATATCCGGATCAGACATCGCTTTTCCCTATTTTGTAGCCAGCGGGCACTCATCACCCGCCACCACTGCGCCGCGCTTGGCAACAGGGTTGACCACTCCCGGCTGGTCGTGGAAGTGGAAAGATTTTCCGCGAGTGAATTGTGCTATCGGTATCTGCACCATTGCATTTGAGGGCGTCAACGTGTTGGCAACTGACTATATAAGAAACGCAACAAAAGAAGTCGATAAAAAACTCCAGCAGAACTCTAGTGGTTTTCCGCAGGCGGCATTCGACAATCCACGTTATGTCGGAATTGTAGTCGCAGATTTCCCCGGCCCAGGCTTTATCGAAGCGGTCATTTCCGCCAATAACAGGGATGGTGTCAATATGTGCAGGTCTGGCTGTATCACAGCAACCTGTGGCGTCGGCGCGCTTAGGTTTGAAAGTTCCAGGGATGGCAAAATGCCTTTGGTCATGTCCTCCAAAGTTGGGGACTTCGGGCCGTGGGTAAAGGCCGGTCCGCATAAAAATACCAAATATATTCCTGGCGTGCCAAATAATGGTGAATATTATAAAAATACCCGTGATGATGGCTTGATTGATATCTACACGCGTAGCAGTCCGGAGGGCTATTTCTGTTTTGGTGAGACGTCTTATAGCCGCATTAACGGCACTTCCTGGAATTATGTCGGTACGTCCGCAGATGGCGGAAAAAGCTATTACTTCGACCGCGCCGGCTATGATGAAGCACAATTCGAAAACTGGTTTAGCTCAACTGAAGGCTCAGGCTGGTCTTCGAATAAAAATGGGCAAAATTTAATAATTATCAACGATGAAAGCTATGTCGTTTCGGGATCCTGGGGTTGGAGTGCTCCGCAAAACGGGAATATGAGTTCCTCAGCGGCCGTACACGCAACAGTGGGTACTGTTTCTGCGGCGGGCGCGGTTGTTGGTATCACTATTGGCTCTTCAGTAAATGCGATTTCAAGCGGCGGCACAGGCTTGGGAACCTTCATAGGGTCGACCGGCGCATGGTGGTAAAGAACAAACAGCCTCGGCAGGTCGAACGCCAGGCATGCGGTTGCTGACGTTCTGATCCGCAGTCTGGTTGAAAATGACGGGCCCCTGAATAAGGGGCCTTTTTTTTGCGCGCATCTGCTGTAGTCCCTACGCGAGCAGTCTCTGCGACACCTGTCGCATCGACCGTCGTTTTCCTGCGACAGTTGGCCGCTCGTCAAACGTTTCGGGAATCTGCCAAGCCCTTGAATTTACTGGGCTGTAGCCCATTTCAAAACGCTGGCACAGCCATTGCTCCAGTCCTTTGGTCAGCAGCGCGACGCTGCGGCTTCTAATAAGAACTGGAGATTCCACGATGAATCAGATTGGCTTGCAGCGGTGCCTTTTCGCTTCCCTGCTTTTGAGTGCGGCCATCAGCGGCCACGCCCTGGCGACGGACAAACCGGCCGCCGTCGATGGCGCGCGCATCAGCGCGGCCGACAGCGAGCCCGGCAACTGGATGACCACCGGCCGTACCTACGACGAACAACGCTACAGCCCGCTGAAAAAAATCAACGACGGCAACGTCGACACGCTCGGCCTCGCCTGGAGCTACAAGCTGGATATCGACCGGGGCGTGGAAGCCACGCCGATCATCGTTGACGGCGTGATGTACACCACCGGACCGTTTTCCATTGTGTATGCACTGGACGCCCGCAACGGCAAATTGCTGTGGAAGTATGACCCGCAATCGGACCGCTCCCGCGCTGGCGAGGCGTGCTGCGACGCGGTGAACCGTGGCGTGGCGGTGTGGAATGGCAAGGTCTATGTCGGCGTTCTGGACGGCCGTCTGGAAGCCATCGACGCGAAAACCGGGCAGAAGGTCTGGAGTGTCGATACCCGCAACGACCCGACCCGCAGCATCACCATCACTGGCGCGCCGCGCATCGTCAAAGGCAAGGTCATTATCGGGAACGGCGGCGCCGAGTTTGGTGTGCGCGGCTATATCACTGCCTACGACGCCGAGACCGGCAAACAAGACTGGCGCTTCTTCACCGTGCCCGGCGATCCCAAGGAAATGCCCAAAGGCAAAGGCATGGAAATCGCGGCCAAAACCTGGTTTGGCGACAACTATGTGAAGCAGGGCGGTGGCGGTACCGTGTGGGACTCAATGTCGTACGACCCCGAGCTGAACCTGCTGTATATCGGCGTCGGCAACGGCTCGTCGTGGAACCCGCGCATTCGCAGCGAAGGCAAGGGTGACAACCTGTTCCTGTCGTCCATCGTGGCCATCAACCCGGATAACGGCGAATACGTTTGGCACTACCAGACCACCCCTGGCGATGCCTGGGACTACACCGCCACCCAGCACATCATGCTGGTGGACCTGGAGCTCAACGGCAAAAAACGCAAGGTGCTGATGCAGGCGCCGAAGAACGGTTTCTTCTATGTGATTGACCGCGAAACCGGCGAGCTGCTATCCGCCAAGAACTTTATTCCGATTAACTGGGCGACCGGCATCGACATGAAAACCGGCCGGCCGATCCGCAACGAAAAAGTCGCCGAATACTGGAAAGACCCGGAGAAAAAAGCGCGCCTGATTCAGCCGGCGTTCTGGGGCGCCCACGACTGGCAGCCTATGTCTTACAACCCCAACACCGGGCTTGTGTACATTCCGGCACACATCATGTCGGCCATGTACCAGGACGTTGACGGCGCACCGCCGCGCACCAAGTTCAAGAGCATTTATCAGCTCGACGTGAACACCGGCATGATGCCCGAAGACCCCGAAGGCCTGCGCAAAATCGCTGACACCTGGACCGGCAAACTCATCGCCTGGGACCCGGTCAAGCAGGAAGCTGCCTGGGAAGTGCCGTACACCACCATCTTCAACGGCGGCACGCTGAGCACCGCCGGCAACCTGGTGTTTGAAGGCACCGCCAACGGCCGCGTGGTGGCTTATACCGCCGACAAGGGCAAGAAGGTCTGGGAGCAGCCGGCCAACACCGGCGTGATGGCGGCACCAGTGACCTATGAAGTGGACGGCGAGCAATACGTAACCTTCATGGCCGGCTGGGGCGGCGCGTTCTCCACTTTCGCTGGCGCGCTGTCGCTGCGTGCCGGGGTTAAGCCCAATGCGCAAGTGCTCACCTACAAACTGGGTGGCACCGCCAAGTTGCCGGAGTTGAACGACCGCTTCGCCGACCGCAAACCCGAGCCACCCGAGCTGACCGGCACCACGGCGCAAATCGATCAGGGCCGCGAGCTGTTCAACGCCAGTTGCTCGCAGTGCCACGGCATCAACGCCATCAGCGGCGGCGTAGTGCCAGACCTGCGCACCCTGAGCAAGGAAAACCACGAACGCTTCCTCGGCATCGTTTACGGCGGGCGCATTCCGGACGGCATGCCGTCGTTCCAGGGGCATCTGGACATTCAGCAAGCCGAAGCGGTGCATCAGTACCTGATCAAGCGCGCCTATGACCTGCAAGAGCAGCAGGCCGCCGCGAAGAAAACCGCCAGCAACTAATCCGCAAACCCGTCACCACGCAGACGCTCGCCACGGCGGGCCGATGCGTGGACAGGAGAGACCGCATGAGCAACATCGTTACCTACGAGAACTACATCGATAATGCCTTCATCGGCAGCGAAGAGCTGATCGAAGTGTTCAACCCGGCCAACGCCGAGCTGCTGGCCCGTGTGCCGCAAGCCACCAACGTGCAAGTGGAGCGCGCCATCGCCGCGGCGCGCAAAGCGCAAAAGGGCTGGGCAGCAAAACCGGCTATCGAACGCGCCGGCTACCTGCGCCGCATCGCCCAGAAAGTGCGCGACAACGCCGAGCGCCTGGCGCGCATCATCACCCAGGAGCAAGGCAAGGTGCCGGGGCTGGCCATGGTGGAAGTGAATTTCACCGCTGATTATCTCGACTACATGGCCGAGTGGGCGCGCCGCCTGGAAGGTGAAGTGCTGACCAGCGACCGCGCCGGTGAACACATCTTTCTGCAACGCAAACCGCTGGGTGTGGTGGCCGGCATTCTGCCGTGGAACTTCCCGTTCTTTCTGATCGCTCGCAAGATGGCGCCGGCACTGATTACCGGCAACACCATCGTGATCAAGCCCAGCGAAGAAACGCCGATCAACTGCTTCGAATTTGCCCGTCTGGTGGCAGAAACCGATCTGCCCACTGGCGTGTTCAACGTAGTCAGCGGCACCGGCGCGGGGGTTGGCCATGCACTGACCAGCCACGCCGGCATCGACCTGATCAGCTTTACCGGCAGCGTCGCCACCGGCTCGCGCATCATGGCCGCCGCCGCACCGAACATCACCAAACTCAACCTGGAACTGGGCGGCAAGGCGCCGGCCATCGTGCTGGCCGACGCCGATCTGGACCTGGCGGTAAATGCCATCACCGCGTCGCGGGTGATCAACACCGGGCAGGTATGCAACTGCGCCGAGCGGGTGTACGTCGAGCGCAAAGTGGCCGATCAGTTTATCGACAAACTTGCCAGCGCCATGGCCGCCACCAGGTACGGTGATCCGTCCGCCGAGGCGGATCTGGACATGGGCCCGCTGGTTAACCAGATCGGCCTCGACAAAGTGGCGCAGATGGTCAGAACCGCGAGCGGGCAGGGCGCGCAGATCATCACCGGCGGAGCGGTGGCCGACCTTGGCAAAGGCTTCCACTACCAGCCGACCGTGCTGGCCGGCTGCACCGCCGACATGGAAATCATGCGCAAGGAAATCTTCGGGCCTGTGTTGCCGGTGCAGATTGTCGACGACCTCGACGAAGCCATTGCCCTGGCCAATGACAGCGAATACGGCCTGACCTCATCGCTCTACACCCGCAACCTCAGCGCCGCGATGAAGGCCAGTCGCGAAATCGACTTTGGCGAAACCTACATCAACCGCGAGAACTTCGAAGCCATGCAGGGCTTCCATGCCGGCACGCGTAAATCCGGCATCGGCGGCGCGGATGGCAAGCATGGGCTGTATGAATTCACCCATACCCATGTGGTGTACATCCAGGAATAAACGCGCCGCAACAGACTAGGTAAGCAGTGCTTTTTGCGGGTTCACGCTTCGGCGTGCGCCCGCTTTTTTTGGGCTCGGCATTGTAGGAGCTAGCTTGCTAGCGAACCCTGCAAACGCCGGACGGTGCCTTTTACAGGGGTTCGCCACCAAGGTGGCGCCTATAAAGGGAGGTCCGGCGCTACGCACTCTCAATAGACGGCAATATGCGAATCCGCCCGCGGTTCGGTGCCGCCACATAGCACGCCGGTTTCCGGGTCGCGCAGAATGATCTGGCCGCGACCAAAGTCGGTCAGGTCATGGGCAATTTCCACGTGGTGCCCGCGCCGTGCCAGGGCAAATGCCAGGTCGCGCGAGGCGCCCTGTTCGATGCCGACTTTCATTTCGCCAAGCCATTGCCAGCGTGGGGCGTCCAGTGCGGCCTGGGGGTTGAGGCCGAAGTCGACCAGGTTCATCACCATCTGCACATGGCCCTGCGGCTGCATATAACCGCCCATTACGCCAAACGGCCCAAGGGCTTCGCCGTCTTTGCTGAGAAAGCCGGGAATGATGGTGTGAAAGGTTTTCTTGCCGGGCGCCAGGCTGTTCGCGTGGCCGGGGTCGAGGCTGAATTCCGAGCCGCGATTTTGCAGGGAAATACCACTGTCGGGCAGCACCACGCCAGAACCGAAGCCGTGGTAGCAGCTTTGGATAAACGACACCATGTTGCCCTCGGCGTCCGCCGTGGCCAGGTACACCGTGCCGCTGGCATGGAGTTCGCCGTGCTGCGGCGGCTGGGCACGGTCGCCGATTTGCGCGCGACGGCGTTCGATATAGCCCGGGCTGAGCAATTGCGCCACGGCCACGCGCATATGCTCGGCGTCGGTGATGTGGTGCAGGCCGTCGCTGTACGCGAGCTTCATAGCTTCCAGTTGATGGTGCCAGGTGAGCTGGCTGTCGCGCTGGTCGAACTGAAAGCCTTCGAGAATTTTCAAGGTCATCAGCGCGATCAGGCCCTGGCCGCTCGGGGGTATTTCCCAAACGTCCACGCCCCGGTAATTGACGCTGATGGGGTCGACCCATTGGGCTTGGTAGCCGCCCAAATCACTGGCGCGCAGGTAGCCGCCGGTGGCTTCGGAATGGGCAGTCAGCCGTTCGGCAATACTGCCGCGGTAGAAACTTTCGCACTGCGTAGCGGCCAGTTCGGCCAGCGTTTCGGCTTGTGCCGGGTTCCGAAAGACCTCGCCGGCTTTAGGCGCGCGGCCGTCGATTAAAAAGGTCGAGAACCAGCTTTCCAATACGGGCTGGCGCTCGGGGGTGTATTCGTCCAGTGCGGTTTGCCATTGGTGCGCGACCACCGGCGAAACCGGAAACCCGTCGCGCGCCAAGTCGATGGCCGGTTGCAACAGGTCTGCAAACGGCAGCCGGCCAAAGCGTCTGGACAGTTCTGCCCACGCCGCCGGACAACCCGGCACCGTCACCGGGGCCCAGCCGTACACCGGCATTTTTTCATGCCCCGCCGCTTGCATGGCCTCAATGCTCAAAGCTTGTGGCGCATGGCCGCTGGCGTCCAGACCGTGCAGCTGGTTTTTCACCCATACCAGGGCAAAGGCGTCGCCACCAATGCCGCAGCCAGTGGGCTCGACCACCGTGAGCGCCGCCGCCGTGGCGATGGCGGCGTCAATGGCATTGCCGCCTTGGCGCAGCATGGCGATGCCGGCCTCGGCGGCCAGAGGCTGCGAGGCGGCGACCATGCCGCGCTTGGCGAATACGCTCTGGCGTTGTGAGGGGTAGGGGTATTCATGGGCAGAAAATTTCAACATGGGCAGAACTCGCAACAGGTAAAACAGAACGTCCGCTTATTTGCCGGACTTGATTCGTGTCCACTCGCGGGTGATGACGCGCTGAATCGCAGGCGGCAAGTCGGCCGACACGAACAGCTTGGAAATCACCTCGTCGCTTGGGTAAATGCCGGGGTTGTCGCGTACTTCCGGGCTGAGCAGGGCGGTTGCGTCCTTGTTGGGGTTGGCGTAGCCGACGTAGTCGCTTACCGGCGCAATCACTTCCGGGCGCAGCAAGTAGTTGATCAGCGCATGGGCGTTTTTGGCGTTGGTCGAGTCTTTCGGAATGGCGATCATGTCGAACCAGAGGTTGGCGCCTTCTTTGGGAATCACATAGCGGATGTCGACCTTCTTGCCGGCATCCTTGGCCCGGGTTTGCGCCTGCATCACGTCGCCGGAATAGCCGATGGCCACGCAGATATCGCCGTTGGCCAGGTCAGTGGTGTATTTCGACGAGCTGAAGTAGGTCACCGAGGGCCGCAGTTTTTGCAGCAGCGCCGAGGCTTTTTTGTAGTCGTCCGCGTTTGTGCTGTTGGGGTTCATGCCCATGTAGTGCATGGCTTGGGGAATGATTTTTACCGGTGCATCAAGCATGGCTACGCCGCAGCTTTTCAACTTGGCGAGGTTGGCCGGATCGAACACCAGCGCCCAGGAATCGACGGGTGCATCGGCGCCCAGGGCAGCGCGTACTTTTTCCACGTTGTAGCCAATGCCCAAGGTGCCCCACATGTACGGCACGGCGTATTTGTTGCCGGGGTCGGCTTCTTCCAGACGCTGCATCAGGCGCGGGTCGAGGTGCTTCCAGTTGGTCAGCAATTCACGCTGCAACGGCTGGTAGGCACCGGCACGAATCTGCTTGGGCAGAAACTGGCTGGAGGGCACCACCAGGTCGTAGCCGGAGTGGCCGGACAGCAGCTTGGCTTCGAGCATTTCATTGGTGTCGAACACGTCGTACTGCACCGGCACGCCGGTTTCTTTTTCGAAGTTCTTCAGCGTGTCCGGGCCCATGTAGTCGGACCAGTTATAAAAACGAACGGTCTGCTCTGCGGCGTGGGCGGCCGGCAGAATCGCCAGGACGCAAAACGCGCCCAGCAGTGTGCGTGAAACGGAAAGGCGCAGGCTCATGCGGGTTATTCCTTCTGTTACGACGAGGGGAAAAGGGGGCCGTAGGAGCGAGCTTGCTCGCGAAAGAGCGTGTGCGATTCAGCGACAAACCGCAGCGCCTGCTTCGCGAGCAAGCTCGCTCCTACAGTGGGTTTATCTGTTCCAGAAACCGCGCCAGTTCCGGCACGGTGCCTTCGATATGTTCACGCAGCACCCGCTCGGCCAGGGCAGCATCGCCACTGCGAATGGCGTCGAGTATGTCGCTGTGTTCTTCCCGCGCGCTCGGCGGTTGTGCCTGTTGCAGCCACAGGCGCATAGGCGGTTCGATCACGGAATACAGCGCGCTGATCTGGCGCATCAGCCGGGGCCGCTCGCTGAGGCTGCACAGGTATTCATGGAAGACGCGGTGGCGCCCGACCCACTCGGCACTCTCGTCGCGGCATTCGTCCATTTCATCCAGCAGGCGTTCGAGCCGGCTCAAATGGCGCTCGGTAATTTTCGGCACCGCTACACGCAGCGCCAATCCTTCGAGGGCGCTGCGCATGTCGAACACTTCATGTATTTCGTCCAGGTTCAGGCCGCTGACCACGGCGCCCCGGTTGGGCCGCAAGGTCACCAGACCTTCGGCCGCCAGACGTCGAAATGCTTCGCGCACGGGCATGCGGCTCATGCCGATTTCGCTGGCGATCTCTTCGGAGACCAGGCGATCGCCCGTGCGAAATCGGCCGGTGCAAATCGCGTTGAGAAGGAAGCTGTACGCCTCTTCTTCGGCGGTCATGGGCTTGCGTTCAACGTAGGAGGGGACGATATGCATCGCAGCGCTCGCGTGGCTTTTTGGATCCAATTATCCATAAAGCCAAGAAATGCAGGATGCGGGCCAGTGCGGCGTATTTCCTGTATCTAACTGATTATTAAGGGTTAACGCGAGGATGGAGTCGGGCGGTCGGGGAAGAGAGGTGTCACGTTTTGGAGCGGAGCGTTACGGGAGTGCGCATTTAGAAGCCAAACCCTCTCCCACAAACGGGCAGAGGGGGCGGATTCATGGTGGTCAGAGAATCGAGTGTTAACCCGGATCGCGGAAGTTGGGGTGGCGGCCGCTGACGGGCACGGAGGTTTTCGTGGCCGTGGCGATGTCGATGCCCTCGCTGGCCACTTCGGCGAGAAAGTCGATCTGCTCCGGGGTAATCACATACGGCGGCAGGAAATACACCACGCTGCCTAAAGGCCGCAGCAACGCGCCGCGATCCAGGGCGTGCTGGAACACTTTCAGGCCGCGGCGCTCTTGCCACGGGTAGGGTGTTTTACTGGCTTTGTCTTGCACCATTTCAATCGCCAGCACCATGCCGGTCTGGCGCACTTCGGCCACGTGCGGATGGTCCGCCAGATGCGCCGTGGCGCTGGCCATGCGCGCGCTCAAGGCGCGGTTGGCTTCGATCACGTTGTCTTGCTCGAAGATATCCAGCGTGGCCAGTGCCGCTGCGCAGGCCAGCGGGTTGCCGGTGTAGGTGTGGGAATGCAGGAAGGCGCGAAGGGTTTGGTAGTCGTCGTAGAAACCCTGATAAATCGCCTCGCTGGTCAGCACCGCAGCCATCGGCAAGTAGCCGCCGGTGAGGGCTTTGGATAAGCACAGAAAGTCCGGCGCGATGCCCGCCTGCTCACAGGCGAACATCGTGCCGGTGCGACCAAAGCCCACGGCAATTTCATCGTGAATCAGGTGCACGCCGTAGCGGTCGCACGCCTCACGCAGCAGCTTTAGGTACACCGGGTGGTACATGCGCATGCCGCCGGCGCCCTGAATCAGCGGCTCGATAATCACGGCGGCCACATCCTGATGATGCTCGGCCAAGGCCTGTTCCATATGGCCAAACATCACCCGCGAATGTTCTTCCCAACTCACGCCTTCCGGGCGCAGGTAGCAGTCGGGGCTGGGCACCTTGATGGTGTCCATCAACAGGGATTTGTAGGTTTCGGTGAACAGCGCCACGTCGCCCACCGACATCGCCGCGATGGTTTCGCCGTGGTAGCTGTTGGTCAGGGTGACGAAGCGTGTTTTGCGCTCCTGGCCGCTGTTGCGCCAGAAGTGGAAGCTCATCTTCAACGCCACTTCGATTCCGGATGAACCGTTGTCGGCGTAGAACACGCGGTCGAGGCCGGCGGGTGTGAGCTTTACCAGACGCTCGGACAACTCGATCACCGGCTGGTGGCTGAAGCCCGCGAGAATCACGTGTTCGAGTTGGTCGACCTGATCCTTGATGCGTTGATTGATGCGCGGGTTGGCGTGGCCGAACACGTTTACCCACCAGGAGCTCACAGCGTCGAGGTAGCGTTTGCCGTCGAAGTCTTCGAGCCACACGCCCTCGCCACGCTTGATGGGCACCAGCGGCAATTGCTCGTGGTCCTTCATCTGCGTGCAGGGGTGCCAGAGCACCGCCAGGTCGCGTTGCATCCACTGATTATTCAGGCTCATTCAAAACTCCAGGCAATCGAGACGGCTGTACAGACGCGGCCAGGCGAGCGCTGGGCACGCAAAGCAGGCATGCAGCCTATGCAATGGCACGCCGCGGAACAACCGCAAAAACCGCAGGCGGTTTAACCCGACAGGCTCGGCTGGTTCCTTTTTTTGGGGCGGCGTATTCTGCGCGCCATCTCAGAGCGTTCCGCTGCCCGCGGGACGGATGTAAGGAGTCATCTATGTTGCGAACCGGTTTGCGCGCCTTGGCGCTGCTGGCAATGGGAGTGTTCAGCCTGGCGGCGCACGCTGCGGATAAACCGGCGGCCAGCAAGCAGCCGACGGCGATTGTGGTGGGCGGCGGACTGTCGGGGCTTACCGCCGCGTACGAGCTGCAACAGAAGGGTTGGCAAGTCACCTTGCTGGAGGCCAAGCCGAGCATTGGCGGGCGCTCGGGCCTTGCCACCAGCGAATGGATCGGCGGCAAAAAGGTGCAGCCCGCACTCAACAGCTACATCGACACCTTCAAATTACAGACCCTGCCCGCGCCGGAGTTCGTGCGTAACCCCAGCTACCTGATCAACGGCGATTACTTCACCGCATCCGATCTGGCCACCAAACAGCCGGAAACCGCGGAGGGCCTGAAGCGTTTCGACAAAAGTCTCGATGACCTGGCGGCTTCCATCACCGACCCGATGAACCCGGCCGCCAACAACACGCTGTTCGCCCTGGACCAGATAACCGTTGCCAAGTGGCTCGACAAACTCGCGCTGCCGCCTACCGCGCGCCTACTGGTGAACCAGCGCATTCGCTCGCGCTACGACGAGCCGTCGCGCCTGTCGCTGCTTTATCTCGCCCAGCAAACCCGTGTGTACCGGGGCGTGGACGACCGCGACCTGCGCGCCGCCCGCCTGCCGGGCGGCAGCCAGGTGCTGGCGGCAGCGTTTCTCAAGCAAATCAAAACCATCAAAACCAACGCCAGGGTCTCGGCCATCAGCCAGGACAAAGACGGCGCTACCGTAAAGGTGGGCAGCGTCGGCTATAGCGCCGACTACGTGGTGCTGGCGGTGCCTCTGAAGGCCCTCGCGCAAATTCAGCTGACACCGGCGCTGGACGCCGCGCACCAAGGCGCCATCAAAGGCACCAACTACGGTTGGCGCGACCAGATCATGCTCAAGTTCAAAACGCCGGTGTGGGAAAACAAGGCGCGGCTGTCCGGCGAGATTTTTACCGACCAGGGGCTGGGCATGCTGTGGATCGAGCCGGCAGTAAAAGGCGGAGCCAACGTGGTGATCAACCTGTCGGGTGACAACGCACGCGTACTGCAGGCGTTCGGCGACAAGCAAATGGTTGATCAGGTGCTGATCCGCCTGCACGCCTTCTACCCGAAAGCCCGCGGCGCTTTCACCGGTTACGAAATCAAACGCTACAGCACCGACCCGTCCACCGGCGGTTCCTACCTGGCCTACGGCCCTGGCCAATTGACGCGCAATTGGCGTTTGTGGGAACAACCGCTGCAACGCGTGGTGTTTGCCGGCGAGCACACCGATGCGCTGTATCCCGGCACGCTGGAAGGCGCCCTGCGCAGTGGTCAGCGCGCTGCCAGCCAGGCGCAGAGTCTGTTGGCCGGCACCTTTGTCGACCCGACCAAGCCGGTTGTGGCCAAGTTCGAACCGCCGAAGAAGCCCGCCAAAGAGGGCGACGACCAGCCCGGCTTTTTCTCGAAACTGTTCAACTGACAGGTGTTGCCCGCGCAAGGCGGGTGACAGTGGCTTTGTCGGGCGCATCAACCATTCCTGACAGAGCCACACTATCAACACAGCACATACGCTCTATTAGACCTCTCCCCATACACGGCTAGTCTTGCACTGCGCCGCTTCGTTGCGACGCCGTTTCACTGATGAGGGGACCCAGAGCCCCCAGCCGCGCAGATGCGGTAGCCATCCCAGGCCCGCCCGATCACCGAACCTGTTCGTCAGCGTTCGTAGCCAGGTTGGCTGAAACCGGATTACTCGACCTTATTAAGGAAGAACACCATGTCGACTGAATCGAAATGCCCGTTCAATCACGCCGCCGGCGGCGGGACCACCAACCGTGATTGGTGGCCCGATCAACTGAACCTGAAAGTGCTGCATCAACACTCGGCAAAGTCCGATCCGATGGGTGAAGAATTCGAGTACGCCAACGCCTATAAAAGTCTCGACTTCGCAGCGGTCAAACGCGACCTCGAAGCCCTGATGACCGATTCGAAAGACTGGTGGCCGGCCGACTTCGGGCACTACGGCCCACTGTTTGTGCGCATGGCCTGGCACAGCGCCGGCACCTACCGTACCGGCGACGGCCGTGGCGGCGCCGGTTCCGGGCAGCAACGCTTCGCCCCGCTCAATAGCTGGCCTGATAACGTCAGCCTCGACAAAGCGCGCCGGCTGATCTGGCCCGTGAAGCAAAAGTACGGCAACGCCATTTCCTGGGCCGACCTGATCGTGCTCACCGGCAACGTCGCGCTGGAATCCATGGGCTTTAAAACCTTCGGCTTCTCCGGCGGCCGCGCCGATGTCTGGGAGCCGGACGAAGACGTGTACTGGGGCACCGAAACGGTGTGGCTGGGCGGCGACAAGCGCTACGGCAAAGCCAGCAAGGAAGTGGAAGAGCCGGGCCAGGGCGACCTGGTGGCCGAGCCGGCAAAACGTCCGGAACAAGAAGGCCGTGAGCTGGAACGCAATCTCGAAAACCCGCTGGCCGCCGTGCAGATGGGCCTGATTTACGTGAACCCCGAAGGGCCGGAAGGCAACCCCGATCCGGTCGCCTCGGCCCGCGACATTCGCGAAACCTTTGGCCGCATGGCCATGGACGACGAGGAAACCGTGGCCCTTATCGCCGGTGGTCACGCCTTCGGCAAAACCCACGGCGCCGGCCCTGCCGACAATGTCGGCCCGGAACCGGAAGCGGCTGGCCTGGAAGAGCAAGGCCTGGGCTGGCGCAACGCTTTTGGTAGCGGCAAGGGTGGCGACACCATTACCAGCGGCCTGGAAGTCACCTGGACATCCACGCCAACGCGCTGGAGCAACGAGTATCTGGAAAACCTGTTCGGCTTCGAGTGGGAGCTGACCAAGAGCCCGGCCGGCGCCCATCAATGGCAACCTAAAGGCGGCGCGGGCGCTGGCAAAATTCCGGACGCCCACGACCCGAGCAAACGTCGCGCACCGTCGATGCTCACCTCCGACCTGGCGCTGCGTTTCGACCCGGCGTACGAAAAGATTTCCCGCCGTTTCCTGGAGAATCCGCAGCAACTGGTCGACGCCTTTGCCCGCGCCTGGTTCAAGTTGACCCACCGCGACATGGGCCCGTTGGCCCGTTATCTCGGCCCGGAAACACCGCAGGAAGAACTGCTGTGGCAAGACCCGATTCCTGCGGTGAACCATCCGCTGGTCGATGCCAGCGACGTGGCGGCGCTGAAGGACAAAGTGCTGGCCTCCGGCCTGAGCGTGGCGCAACTGGTTTCCACGGCGTGGGCTGCGGCCTCCACCTTCCGTGGCTCGGACAAACGTGGCGGCGCCAACGGTGGTCGCCTGCGTCTGGAGCCGCAGAAGTCCTGGGCCGTTAACCAGCCGGCGCAACTGGCGCAGGTGCTGGGCACGCTCGAGCGCATTCAGGGCGAGTTCAACGGCGGGCAGGTCGGCGGCAAGCGCATTTCGCTGGCGGACCTGATTGTGCTGGCGGGCAACACAGGCGTCGAGCAGGCAGCAAAAGCCGCCGGACAGACCGTTATCGTGCCGTTCGCACCGGGGCGCATGGACGCTTCGCAAGAGCAGACCGACGTCGAATCGTTCGGCTTCCTTGAGCCCATCGCCGATGGCTTCCGCAATTATCTGAAAGGTAAATACACCGTGTCGGCGGAAACGCTGCTGGTGGACAAAGCCCAGTTGTTGACGCTTACCGCCCCGGAAATGACTGTGCTGGTTGGCGGGTTGCGTGTGCTCGGTGCCAATGCAGACGGCGCCCAGCACGGCGTATTCACCACGCGCCACGGCGTGCTGACCAACGACTTTTTCACCCACTTGCTGGACATGAACGTCGAATGGAAACCCGCCTCGGCCACTACCTTCGAAGCGCGCGAGCGCAAGACAGGGCAGGTGAAATGGACCGGCACGCGGGTTGATCTGGTGTTCGGCTCCCACGCGCAGTTGCGTGCCATTGCCGAGGTGTACGCCAGTGCCGACGGCCAGGGCAAATTCGTCAAGGACTTCGTGGCCGCCTGGACCAAAGTGATGAACCTGGACCGTTTCGACCTTCGCGGTTGATCGAACCCCTGCGGTAAACCGCGCCCCCTTTGCACCGGTTGCAAAGGGGGCGTTTTTTTTGCGCGAAATAAAGGTTTTCGACGTTACATCACACGCGTGCGCGGCGGTCTTCCCACCGTTACGCGCGCCTTCGGTAGTCGTATTTGCGCTGACCCTTACCCTAGTCTTAACCGGCGTTTTGCAAATAGAAACGCCATAGAAAATATTCCATTGACGGAATGTTAACGGGAGGGGATAGTCTCCATGGCTTGGGAAGTGGAATACACGGAAGAGTTCGGCAGGTGGTGGCATGGCCTGCCGGAAAAGCAGCAAGAGGCGCTGGATGCTTCAATCGGCTTATTGGTTGAGTGCGGTCCGTTTCTTGGCTTTCCCCATAGCAGTGGCGTGGAAGGTTCCCGGCACAAACACATGCGCGAATTGCGCACTCAGCAGGGCGGCAAGCCGCTTCGCACGTTGTATGCATTCGACCCGAGGCGCTCGGTAATCTTGCTCGTTGGCGGTGACAAGACCGCAGACAAACGCTGGTACCCCGTGAATGTGCGCCTCGCCGATCAGCTCTACGACAGGCACCTGCTCTCGGTAAAAGAGGATCTGAAACATGGCTGAAAAGTATTCGGAACTGCGCAAAAAAATGTCGCCTGAGGCGCGCGCTCGCGCCGAGGCGAAAACCCGCGAACTGCTTGCTGAAATGCCGCTACACGAATTACGTCAGGCACGGGGGCTGTCGCAGCAGTCGCTGGCCGAGGTGCTGAATGTGCAGCAGCCCTCGATTGCGAAAATGGAGCGCCGCACCGATATGTACATTTCGACGCTGCGCAATCACATCGAGGCAATGGGCGGGCAACTGGAAGTGATCGCGCGCTTCCCCGAGGGAAACGTGAAAATCAGCAACTTCGCCGACCTGGGCGATGAGGCAGTTAACCAGGCATAGGGAAGGACACGTCACCGATGAAATGCGCCGGTTCATACACGTCGCTGGCGGTGGTCCGACCCGTTTTACGTATACGCGCACTCTTCCCGGAGTTAGGACATGGGCTAGGCTCGCTGGTCAATTCACTCTGCTACGAGCCCTATTCATGACCAGCAAATATTCCACCCGCAGAACCAAGTTGCTGCCACCCTCCGTAGCGCGGGCCGAAGCCACTGCCAAGGTAGTTGTTGCCATCGGGCAGTCGCATCAGTCGCTTCTCAAGTCGTACAAGTTTCCCCCCGCTGCCGTGAATAAAATGGAGCGCTACACCGATATCTACCTGGCGACCCTGCGCCGGCATATCGAAGAAATGGGCGGGCAGTTGCAAATGATCGTGCGGTTTCCCGAGGGCTCTGTACGGCTGAATAACTTTATCGATCTGGAAAACGAGGCGTACCAGCCAGACGAGACATCCCTGTCGTTCGGCTGAACGTCAACGGGCGCCGAGAAACTGTCCATAACCCAGCGCTTGTCCCAGTTGCGGCGCTACGTTTTCCTGGTCTACGGCCAACCGGCCATTGATAAGCACATGCGACACACAGCCCGGGTTGCGGCAGACCATGCGCGGGATGTCGAAACCCTGCATGTGGTCCCAGGTTTCCTGTTCCAGGTCTTGCTGCAAACCGTGCGGGTCGAGCACCACGATGTCCGCACGATCGCCTTCGCGTATGCGTCCGGCTTCAATGCCAAGCCAGTCTGCCTGTTCGCCGGTCAGGCGGTGAATGGCCTTTTCCACAGGCATTATCGGTGCCCCTTCGTTGTGGCTTTCCTGCACCAGTTTCAGCAACCGCAGCGGCAGGTTGTAGAACGCCATATTGCGCAGGTGCGCACCGGCGTCGGAGAAGGTGATCAGCGTATTCGGGTTGCAGACCATTTGCTTGAGGATGTCTTTGCGGTGGTTGCCGATTACGGTGAACCAGCGCAGTTGCGTGCCGTACGCCACCACCATGTCGAGAAACAGATCGACCACATGCAGGCCGCGCTCAAGGGCGACGTCGGCGAAGTTACGGCCGATGAGTTTTTCATCCGGGCAGCCGAGAATCACGGCGTCACCGAAGTCGCGCTGCCACACGCGCGGCGAGAGTTTTTTGGCGTAGAACTTGCGGAACGTGCGCCGGTAACTTTCGTCTTTGAGCAGCGCATTACGGCTAACGGCATCTTTGAGATTCAGCGCCATTTCGCCCGCACCGAACTCTTCAAACAGCACCACATCGATGCCGTCCGCATAAATCTTGAAAGGCGTTGGCAGCAACTGCCAGCGGAAGTCGCCACCCATGAGGTTGGTGAACCAGGCTGACAGCCGCGCCATGGGTGCAATGGTTTTGTTGCCTTTGAGGTCGAGCATGGAAATCAGCGTGGTCTTCAACGGTTTGCGCAGCACGCCCATGGCCTGGCCCAGGTACTGCAAGACCTGCAACGGATTGGCCGCATTCGGCGCGCCCTGATGCACGCGGCCGCGTTGGCGCAGCAGATCGTTCAGGCGGCGAATTTCGCTCCAGTGCGCATAGGTGCTGGGCAGGCTTTTCGACCATTCGCGGTCGCCGTCGATCTTGTCCCACTTCAGGCTCATGGTGGACAGGCCCAGGAAGCCGACATCAAGTGCCTCTTCCATCACCCGTTCCATCTCCTGCAATTCCGCTTCGCTCGGCCGCACCTGGCGATCCGTGGCGCGGTGCAGGCCCATTACCGCCACGCGCAAATCGCTATGACCGAGAAAGCTCACCACGTTCGGGCCCAGCGGCAGGGTGCGCATGAAGTCGACCCATTGGCGCGGTGTGTTCCAGGTTTTGTGCGCGCGCAGAATCGGCAGCACCTTGTCGCGCGGCACGGTTTCTACTCGGGTGAAAATGTCTGAGGCGTCTTCCGGTTGGGAGCAGACCATGCTCAACGAGCAACTGCCCACCAGCACCGTGGTCACGCCATGGCGTACCGATTCGCTCAGGCCCGGCGCCACGATCAACTCGGCATCGTAGTGGGTGTGGCTGTCGATAAAGCCCGGTGTCACCCATTTGCCGTGAGCGGCAATCACCCGTTCGGCGAGGCTCTCGTCAAAGGGCGTGGCGCTTACCGCTGCCACCTTGCCGTCCTTTACCGCCACGCTGCGGATGGCAGCCGGCGCGCCGGTGCCGTCGAAGTAGCGGCCGCCCTGAATCACGATGTCGTACGTAGCCATGGATCACCTCAATGCTTGTTTTTGTAATGTTGGGGTGGAAGTGGTGATGGGAGAGTAGGGCGTCGAATGCACCTTTCCTTGTCATAACACGACAATTTCGGCATCGTCCCTTCACCTCCGCAGGAGCCGCCGATGACGATCCGCTACGAATTGCGCAGTGCCAGCCTTCTCGGATTTGAAGAGGAAGTGGCCAACCTGGGCGGCGATCTGCCGACGCTGCTGGCCGAGGTCGGGCTCAGCGTGACGCAGTTGCGCGACGCCGACCGCCTGATCGGCAGCCATCAGGTGATCCAGTTGCTGGCGGCCGCGGCCGAGCGTCTTCACTGCCCGGATCTGGGCATGCGGGTTGCCAGTCATCAAGGCATCAGCATGCTTGGCCTGCTCGGCACGTTGCTGTGTGCCGAGCCCAATGTGCAGGCCGCTTTCGCCGCCGCTCAGCGTTATATGGCCCTGCATAACAAGGCCGAGCACTGGCGGTTGCAGCACCATGGCGGTCGGGTTTACGTGCAGCGCATCGAGCATTTCTATGGCGCCGAACAGGCCCAGCAATACCGTGAGATGGCCGTCGCCGCCTGTGCACGGTTGGCTCGGGAAATGTGCGCAGGCGCGGATGTTCGTCCGCTGCGCGTGGAGTTCAGCCACAGCCCGGTGGCGGCAGAAAAAATCTACCGTCAGCACTTTGGCTGCGAGGTGCTGTTCAACCAGGAACGCGACTGTCTGGTGTTTGCCGAGAGCATCATGGCGTTGCCGGTGAAACCGCTAACCACTCAGGCTCAGGCGCGAATCGACACCTATCTGCGCGAGCTGGTGAACGGTCTGGACGACAATCTGGAAATGCAGGTTCGCACGTTGATTACGCAAACCGTGGGCCTTCACCTGCACTCGCTCGAACACATCGCCGCCTTGCTCGGCCTGCACCCGCGTACCTTGCAGCGCCGCCTGCGCGCCGAGCAGCTGAGTTTCAAACAGCTGGTGCTGGCGGTGAAAATGCAACTGGCGAGCTGGCATTTGCACGCCTCGACCATGGACCTGACGCGATTGGCCGACGCCCTTGGTTACAACGATCTGGCCGCGTTTTCACGGGCCTTCAAAACCCACCATGGCCTGGCGCCGTCGCGCTGGCGCGAGCAGCACCGACCGACGCGGTTGGCTTAGGTCGGCTGCGCCTGAATGACATCGAAGAACGAGGAAATCAGACGGCTGCTGCGTCGTTCCGCCAGGCAATACACGTAGGTTTCGGTAAACACCGGCTCGCCTTCGATGCGCAACGCATGCAGGCGCGGGTCGGAAATGAATTCCGCTTCAGACACCGCGCCAATGCCTATCCCTCGAACCACTGCTTCGCGCAACGCTTCACGGCTGCCGATTTCCATGGCAGTGCGCGGCGTAACGCCAGCCTCGGCCAGCGCTCGCTCCAGCGCCAGGCGCGTGGTTGAGCCGGTTTCCCGTTGCAGCAGTGGTTGGTCTTCCAGCGCGTGCAACGGCACGCTGTCGCGCTGGGCGAACGGGTGGGTGTGGTGCACGAACAGAATGATGGCGTGGCGGGCGTAGTGCACGGCGCACAAGCCCGGGTCGTCATGGCGGCCGGCGAGCACGGCGATGTCGGTGGCGTACTGCTCAAGGTCTGCCAGCACCTGCGCCGAGTTGCCTACCCGTATCGATACGTCGATGCGCGGATAGCGCTGGCGGTAGTGGTCAACCATCTCGATCACATGAAACGGACCCACCGCGCCCAGCTTCAGTTGCCCGCTGTCCAGCTGCCCGGAATCGTGCAAGAGGTTATTGGCCTCCAGCTCCAACAGCGCCATGCGCTGGGCGATGGGCAGTAACTGGCGGCCCACATCCGACAGCTCGATGCGCCGCCCTTTGCGGTGAAACAGCTCGACGTCGTACTGGCGCTCCAACTGTTGCACCTGAGTCGTCAGCGTCGGCTGGCTCAGCCCCAGGGCGCGTGCCCCGGCGCTGAAGCTGCCGTGCCGGGCCACAGCGAGGAAAGCGCGAATTCTGGCGGTGGACATCCATAGGCTCCATCAATAGTTACAGGCAAGAACCCATATTGAATTGATCGTATGACTGTCACGTGACGCTTCTAGCCTGTGCTCACTTCCCAACCACACGTGCTGGAAATGCCATGACTTCTATCGCTTCGCTGTTGCGTATTGCCGGGTTTGCGTTGTTGCCGTTGCTCTGTGCAAACACCCAGGCGGCTGAAAAGCTGACCATCGGTTTGATTCCCTCCGAAGACTCACACGCCATGATCGAGAGCAGCAAACTGGTGCTCGACGGGCTGGAAGAACAATTGGGTATGCCGGTGGAGCCGTTCGTGGCCACCGACTACAACGGCATTATCGAAGCGCTGCGTGCCGGCAAGCTGGATGTCGCCTACCTCGGTCCGTTCTCTTACGTGCTGGCCGCCTCGGTGGCCGACGTTGAAGCCTTCGCCGTGGCAGTCACCAAAAAGACCGGGCAGAGCGCCTACAAGAGTCTGATCGTGGCGCGCAAGGACAGCGGTATTCATAACCTCGCCGACCTCAAAGGCCACACGTTCGCCTTCGTGGACCCAAGCTCGGCCTCGGGCCATTTGTTTCCTAAAGCCGGGTTGGAAAAAGCCGGTTATGACCCGGAAAAACTTTTCTCGCGGGTGATCTTCTCCGGCTCCCACGACGCCAGCCTGCTCGCCGTCGCCAACAACAAAGTGGATGCCGCTGCCGTCGCCGACCGCATTCTGGCCGGCGCTGTAGCCAAGGGCATCGTCAAGAGCGACGACTTCGAAGTGGTCTGGACCTCGCAACCGATTCCCGAGTCGCCGATGGTGTGGCGCAAGGCACTGGATCCTGAGTTGAAGCAGAAGGTCGCTGCGGCGCTGGCTTCGATGAAAGACGTGCCGTGGGGCGATCAGGGCCAGCTCGACGGCTTCCAGAAGACTGACGACGCCGCCTACAACGTGGTGCGCGAAACCGCCAAGGTGCTGAAGCTCGACCTGAAGGGCATGAAATGATTCGCGCCCGCCAACTGACCAAGCAATACGGCAGCAATGCCGTGTTGCGCGGCATCGACCTGGATATTCAAGCCGGCGAATTCGTGGTGATTCTCGGCCAGTCCGGTGCCGGTAAATCCACGTTGCTGCGCTGTATGAACCGCCTGGTTCAGGCCGATGCCGGCGAGCTTAGCGTGGCGGGCATGGACGCCGTGACCTGCCGCGACACCCGTGCGCTGCGCCAACAAGTGGCGATGATTTTTCAGCACCACAACGTGGTGCCGCGGCTGTCGGTGTTGAAGAACGTACTGACCGGACGCCTGGGCGCTGTTTCAACCCTGGCCTCGGTGCTGCAACTGTTTCGCCGCGAAGACATCGACCTGGCCATGCATTGCTTACAGCGTGTGGAACTGGCGCACAAAGCCCAGGAGCGCTGCGACGCTTTGTCGGGCGGGCAGATGCAGCGCGTCGGCATTGCCCGGGCGCTGGCCCAGCGCCCGCAAGTAATTCTGGCCGACGAACCGGTCGCCAGCCTCGACCCGAAGACCTCGCGCCTGGTGCTGCAATACCTGCGCGACGCCACCCGCGAGCTGGGCATCACCGTGGTGTGCAACCTGCATCAGGTGGATTACGCCCGTGAATTCGGCGATCGCATCGTCGGCCTGGCCCATGGCCGCATGGTGTACGACGGCAGCCCGCACGGCATGACCGAAGACGATCTGCAACGCATCTACCCCGGCCAGGAGCCCGAGCAGAGCTCAGCGGCAGTTGGTGAAGCCCTGCGTGTGCGTTATGCCAACTAACAGGAGTGACGCCATGCAGGCGCGTAAATACCAGTGGACTGTCGACACCCCGCAAAACGCCCGGGGCTGGATAGGCACCGCCGCGATGGTGCTGGCCGTGGTGCTGGTGCTGAACTGGAGCGCTGAAGGTGCGCAACTGAGCGTGGCCGAACTGGCCGCCGGTTTGCCACAGATTGGCGACTTTCTCGCACGCACGTTCCCGCCGGATTTCAGCATTCTGCCGCGCCTGTGGGCGCCGGCGCTGGAGACCCTGCAAATCGCCATCTGGGGCACCTTGCTGGGGGTGATTCTGGCCGTGCCGCTGT
Source organism: Pseudomonas viridiflava (assembly GCF_900573885.1). Taxonomy (GTDB): domain Bacteria; phylum Pseudomonadota; class Gammaproteobacteria; order Pseudomonadales; family Pseudomonadaceae; genus Aquipseudomonas. The sequence continues at coordinate 240,858 of NZ_UPSE01000453.1, read as the reverse complement.
CATTTCTGGCCGCGCGCAACCTGAGCCGCAATCCGGTGCTGTATCACGGCACCCGGCAGTTTCTGAACATCACCCGCAGCATCAACGAACTGATTCTGGCGCTGATCTTTGTTTCCGCCGTTGGGCTTGGTCCATTCCCCGGCGTGCTGGCGCTGGCGCTGCATGGCGTCGGCATGCTCGGCAAGTTCTTTGCCGAGAGCATTGAGGAAATCGACCAGGGGCCGATCGAAGCCTTGCAAGCCACGGGCGCGCGTCCGCTGCAGGTCATCGTCTTTGGCGTCTTGCCGCAAGTGATCACGGCGTGGATTGCCGTGGTGCTCTATCGCTTCGAGGTCAACCTGCGTTCGGCCACGGTGCTGGGCATGGTCGGCGCCGGTGGTCTGGGCTTTGAGTTGGTCAGCAGCCTCAAGCTGTTCAAGTACCCGGAAACCGCCACCTGCATCATCGTCATTACCTTCATGGTGGTGGCTGCCGACACCGTTTCCAGCCGCCTGCGCAACGCCATTCAGCGCGGCGCCAGCCATTAATGCGGTCTGCGTTTTCGCCCGGTGCATGCCGGGCAGCGGGGCTGTTCGCCCGCCGTTTCACTCTTTAGGAGCTTGTATGGTTTCGCGCTTTTATAACCCGGTCGACACCCGCTTTGGCTGGGGCAGCCTCGACCAGCTCGCCGGTCTCACCAGCGGCGAAACGGTTGCGCTGGTGATTTTCCCCGAAGCACGCCGCCTGGGCTTGCTCGCCCGCATTGAAGCGTTGCTGGGTGATCGTCTGGTGTATGTGTTCGACAACGTTCAGCCCAATCCCGACGTGGCGCAACTGCGCGAGGTGTATGAACACTTCTGGCAGCAGGCGGGGGATTGCCGAACGGTGATTGCGGTCGGCGGCGGTAGCGCCATCGACACCGCCAAGGCATTGATCGTGGGTACGCAAAGCGGCAGCTTCGACGAGCTGCTGGGCCTGCTTGCCAGCGGTAAACCCTTCGAACCTGCGCGCAGCAAGCGCCTGATTGCCGTGCCGACGACCGCTGGCACCGGCAGCGAAGTGACGCCTTGGGCGACTATCTGGGATGCCGGCCAGCAGAAGAAATATTCGCTGCACCTGGAATGCACCTGGCCGAGCGTGGCGCTGATCGACCCGCAACTGATGGTCAGCGTGCCGGCTGCCGTTACGGTGTCGACGGGGCTGGATGCGCTGTCCCACGCGCTTGAAGCCATCTGGAATCGCAACGCCAACCCGCTTTCCGACACCTTCGCCGTTGCCGCCATCGAACACATTCTCGAGTGCTTGCCGAGCCTGCAAAACGACCTGAACAACCGCGAGCTGCGTTCGCGAATGGCGCTGGCGGCGCTCAAGGCCGGCATGGCGTTTTCCAATACCAAGACTGCGCTGGCCCATTCCATTTCCTATGAAATGACCCTGCGTCACGGGCTGCCCCACGGCATCGCCTGTTCGTTCACCTTGCCGCTGGTGCTGGGCCTGGCCTGGGGCCAGGACGCCGAGCGCGATCGCACGTTGCAGCGGGTGCTGGGGGCCGACCTCGATACCGCACAGGCGCGCTTGCGCGACTTTTTGCACAGCCTGTCGGTGAAAACCGAATTCGCCGACTACGGCGTCAGTGACGAACAGGCCAGAACCCTGCTGGAGGCCGCCAGCAAAGGCGCTCGCGGGCAAAACTTCATCGGCTCGGCGGCGCTGAGCTAAACCCTGTTTCGACCCCCACCGGAGACTCTTTCCATGAACTATCAATCGCCTCGCCAACTCGCTGCCGTGGTCCTCGACTGGGCCGGCACCGTGGTTGATTTCGGCTCGTTTGCGCCGACGCAAATCTTCGTTGAGGCCTTTGCCGAATTCGGCGTGCAGGTGTCGCTGGAGGAAGCGCGCGGCCCCATGGGCATGGGCAAGTGGGACCACATTCGCACCCTGTGCGACCAGCCGGCGATTGCCGAGCGCTTCGTGCGGGCCCTGGGCAAACGCCCGACGGACGACGACGTTACCGCCATCTACGAACGTTTCATGCCGCTGCAAATCGAGAAAATCGGCCTGCATTCGGCGCTGATTCCGGGCGCCCTGGAGGCCGTCGCCACGCTTCGCGAAGCGGGATTGGCCATCGGCTCGTGCTCCGGGTACCCGGCCGTGGTGATGGCGAAGGTGGTGGAGCTTGCACGCCAGAATGGCTTTGTGCCCGACCACGTGGTGGCCACCGACGAAGTACCCAACGGCCGCCCGCACCCGGCACAGGCGCTGGCCAACGTGATTGCGCTGGGCATCAACGACGTGGCGGCGTGCGTAAAAGTGGACGACACCTGGCCGGGCATTCTCGAAGGGCGCAGCGCCGGCATGTGGACCGTAGCGCTCAGTTGTTCCGGCAATGCGCTGGGGCTGACCTATGAGCAGTACCGGGCCTTGCCTGCGGAAGAGCTGGAGAAACAGCGCCAGCGCATCGCCGGGCTGTTCGCCCCGAGCCGCCCGCACTACATCATCGATACCATCGCAGAGCTGCCGGAGGTGATCGCCGATATCAACCGTCGCCTGGCCAACGGCGAGATGCCGCAGAGCAGCTGAACCGTTTGACGCATACGGCAAACGGCTCGGCGGCGCTGGCTTATTGAGCCAGTTCGTTGTCAGGCGTTTGCCGGGTGGCGGGCTGGCGGTTGCGCACCACCGGCCAGAACAGTTCCTCCTGCCATGACACCGGGTTCAAGTCCTCGATGCCATACGCGTGCGGACGGCGGCGGGTGATTTTTGCGGTGCCGAACAGCACGTCCCAGAAGAACAGCAGGTTGCCGAAGTTGCCCTTGTAATGGGTGACGCCATCGTCGGCGTTCAGGCCGTGATGGGCGGAGTGGGTGGAGGGCGTGGAAATGGTGCGCTCCAGCAGCCACATCAGCGGGCGCAGCGCTTTTATCTCATAGAGCCTGGCATCCCAGAGCACACTGCTGTGGGCGCCAAAAATCACCAGCATCTTCAGCACCAGGTACGGGTAATACACCGGCGCCAGACCCATATAAATCAGCATTCCCGATAGCCACAACCCGGGCATCAGCAGGTAATAAAAACTGTTGTTGCGGTACACGATGCGAATGCTCATGTACGGCGCCGAATGGTGCGCACGGTGCAGGGCATACAGAAACGGCACGCGGTGGGTGAGGCGATGCCACCAGTATTGGGTCATGTCGTCGAAGAGCAGAAACAAGCCGAAGCCGGCCCACCAGGGCAGGTTGGCCAGGCTGTTTTTCAACTGCGGTGCGGTGTGGGTGAGCAGGGCGGCGCTCAAGAACATCACCAGCGGAAAGGTCACGCCCAGCAGCAAGCTCGAACCGATCCACTCGATCAGCACATCACGGCGGCTACCGGCGGGTTGGCGAAAACAGGCGAAGGCCAGCTCCAGCGCGATAAACACAAAGAAGATGGCAGCGACGACGGCGATAGGGTTATTGGCGGTCATTGTTATATCCATGGCAATCTTTCGTCAGGCCCGAAAAGGGCATTGCCACCCTATGAGAAACCATGAGCTCACCTGACGACATGCGCGAAGTGGACAGAAAGCTGGGCGAACTGGCCAATCCTGGCCACGCCCCCGGCCAGCGCTTTCACCGCGGCCCGCTCGGCGGCCTGCTCGAACGCTTTCTCAACAGCAAACGCCCGGCCAAGGCCGACTACAGCGCCCTGGCACTGGAGCAGCTATGGGACGAAGCCGCCCGGCATGACCCGGCCATCGGCCTGCATCTGTTCGGGCTGTTCACCCCGCAAGACCGCCATGTAATCGCCCTGATGGCGCAGTACGCCGACACCGTATTGCAGGCCACCCACAACTGGGTGCGTTATGCCGGCCTGGCCTCGGACATGGACCGCCTGACCCTGCTGGATGACGCCAACGGCATTGGCGTGCAGGTGGCCATCGACGCGCCGGCCAACCTGGCGCGTTATCTGGTGGAACACTATTTCGTCATGGCGCTGACGGTGTGCGGCGAAGGCGCAGGGCAACCGGTGCTGCCGCAGCGCGTGCAACTGGCGCACCCGCGTCCGGCGTACCACGCCGAATATGCCGGCTGGTTTGGCGAGCACGTCAGCTTCAATTGCGGGCACAACCGCGTGTACTTCAGTGCCGCCAGCCTGGCGTTACCCATGCGCAACCGCCATCCCGGCATGCTTGCCGTGCTGTGTGCCGAACTGGACCGCGGCCTGGCGCGCCAGCAACAGCTCAGCGGCTGGGCGGGCAAGGTGGCACAGAGCATTCGTCACAGTTTCGCCCGTGGCCAGACGCCCAGCCTCGATAGCCAGGCCGAGCTGCTGCACCAGAGCCCGCGCACTTTGCGCCGACGGCTGGACGACGAAGGCATGACCTTCCGCCAGTTGCTCGATCTGGTGCGCGCCGACCTCGAGCAATACCTCGAACTGCAAGGCGAAAGCCGCGCCGAGATCGCTGCGCAACTTGGCTACAGCGACCTCACCGCCTACTTGCATGCACGCAAGCGCTGGCGCAGCGAGTAGCGCATCAGGCTTTAAGGCGCGCCACCAGGTTGATCAGCGCCTCAATATCGTCATCACCGGTACGCCACGACGACACACTGATGCGCAGGGCCGGGCAGCCTTGCCAGACGGTGCCGCCGAACCACGCCTGTCCGGACGCTTGCACGGCCTCGCGGGTGGCGAGGGTCTGTGCATCGCTGCCAGCCCGAAACAGCACCTGGTTGAGCACCACGCGGTTGAGCACTTCAAAACCCGCCGCGCGTAACCCCTCGGCCACCCGCTGTGCCTGACGACAATGGCGTTCCACTTGCTGTGCCACGCCTTGCTTGCCCAGGCTGCGCAGCGCCGCCCACACCGGAATGCCGCGCGCGCGGCGGGAAAATTCCAGGGTGAGGTTTTTCTGCGCATCGGCGCTGGCGCTCGAATAGGCGGCATCGCTGTTCATGGCACTGGCAAGCGCGTCGGCGTCTCGGCATATCGCCATGGCGCAGTCGTATGGGGTGTTCAGCCATTTGTGCGCATCAGTGGTCCAGCTGTCGGCCCCTTCGATGCCTGCCGTGAGTGGCGCCAGTGCCGACGCGCGCGCCCAAAGGCCGAACGCGCCGTCGACATGCACCCAGGCGCCGGCTGCCTGCGCCTTTGGAATCAATTGGGCGAAGGGGTCGAATTCGCCGGTGTTCACCTCGCCGGCTTGCAGGCAAAGGATGGTGTGCGCATCCAGTGCCGGCAGGCGGTCAGCGTCCACCTGGCCGAAGGCATTGACCGGTGCGAAGATGATTTTCGCGCTGCCGAAGCCAAGCACTCGCAGGGCTTTTTTCACGGTGATATGCGCGAGCTCGGACACCACCACTTTGATTTCCGGCGCGCCGATCAGGCCGTCGCGGTCGAAGTCCCAACCGTGGCGCGCCAACAGCGAGCGTCGCGCCGCCGCCAGGCAGCTGAGGGTGCAGGCGGTGGCGCTGGTGCCGAAGCCGACGGCGCTGTCGCGCGGCAAATCCAGCGCCTCCAGCACCCAGCGCGCGGCAGTGGCTTCCACCGTGGCGGCGACCGGCGCGTTGTCGAACGTCGAGGCGCATTGATCCCACGCCAGCATCAGGCGCTCGGCGGCGGCCGCAACGGGCAGCGATGCGCCAATTACAAAACCGAAATAACGCGGGCCATTGGAAACCACGGTGGCGGCGGAGCCGCGCTCATCCAGCAGCTGGAGCGTTTGCAGGGCGGGCAGCCCGAGCGCGGGCAAGGGCTCGTCAAAGGCGGCGAGGCCGGCCAGCGCGTCGGCATCCGGATACACCCGGCGGGAGGCCAGGCTGGCGGTGTAGGTCAAGCCGCGCGCATCGGCTTCGGCGAGCAATTGCACTTCGTTCATACAGGCTCCAGGCGGTAGGGCGCGGCAGCGGCGCGAGTGCGCAAAGTATTTACCGCCGCCTCTACAAGGCAGCCGTACAGCCGCTCACAACGTCAGCGCAGCAGTGCCCAGGCGTCCATCCACTGTTTGCAGAACAGTTGCCCGAAAATATAGTTATCAGCAATAACTTGTTGCACCGTGGCGGTGCGTTCGGTTCTACGCAAAGTGGATAGATTGAATCGAGTTTGTGGTTGAAGAATGGCACCCGTGGTTGTGGTTCGTTTGGATAACTAAATAACAAGCATAACCAATGAAATCACCTGCACTTCTGCCATTCAACAATCATAAAAATGGAGCGGAACCGCATGACCCGAATACCACTGGGCCTCGCCGCCGGCCTGCTTTGCGGCCTTGCGCTGCCGGCGCACGCCATTGAACTCAACGAAGACTTTTCCCTGGACCTGAAACTGACTGCTTTGAGCGACTACCGCACCGGCGGCATCTCGCAAACGGCAGGCGACCCGGCGTTATGGACGGATGTAACCCTGAGCCACAGCAGCGGTGCATACGCCGGGGTGTTCACCTCCAACGTCGACTTCGGCACCGACACACGCCGCGAGTACGACTATTACGTCGGCATTGCCCACGCGTTCACCGAGCAGCTCAACGTCAACCTGATGTACGTCGAATACGACTACCCCAAGGACAGCGAATTCAACTACGGCGAGTGGATCGGCACCCTCGGCTTTTACGGCGCGACCTTCGGCATCAAGTACACCAACGAGGTGAAACCGTTCGACGATGACCGCAGCGTGATGTGGCTCGGTTACACCCTCGAACTGCCTCACGAAGCCGCGCTGGATCTGCGCTACGGCTACAGCGATGCCAAGGACGACGTGTGGATGTCCAGCGACGGTTCTGCGCGCCATAGCTACTACGACTGGGAAGTGGGGCTGAGCAAAACCCTGTTCGGCTTTGACTGGCGCGTGGCGTATATCGACACCGATTTGTCGCAGGCCGAATGCGCCTCGGTGAACGGCTTCGACGATGTGTGCTCGGCCACGGTGGTCGCCCAGGTGGCGAAGAGTTTCTGACCTTTTCAGGTATCAATCGATGAACCCAAAACACTTCACGCTCGCGGCCTGTGCGTTGTTATTTTCCCTCGGCGCCCACGCTACCCAGGATGTACCCGGCCAGGATGTCAGCAGCGCCCCGGCGCGTACCTGGCAGCCGTTCTGGGGCAAACGCCTCACCGGTTACCTCGCCGCCCCCGACGGCACCCAGCTGCGCTATTCGGTGTTGCTGCCTAAAGGGGAGGGCAAGTTTCCGGTGCTGGTGCGTTACAGCGGTTACGACAGCGGCAGCATTGGCGGCTCGGCCTACCTGGCCGATGACGAGACCTTTTCCGTAGACCTGGACAAACAGCTCCTCGAACAGGGCTACGCCATCATGGGCGTGCAAGCGCGCGGCACCGGCTGCTCGCAAGGCACCTTCGATTTTCTCGGCCCGGACTACGGTAAAGACGGCCGCGCGGCCGTGGAGTTTGCCGCCAGCCAGGGTTGGTCGAATGGCAACGTCGGCATGTTTGGCTGGTCATGGGCCGGCATGTCGCAACTGATGACCGCCTCCGAGCGCCCGACGGGCCTCAAAGCCATCGCCCCCGGCATGGCCATGGGCGATGCCCGCAGCGACAGCTGGGCGCCCGGCGGCGTGCCGGCGCCCGAATTCGTCACTGGCTGGCACTGGTATTTGAGCCAGCGCTGGGCTGCCGTCAAAGCCAGCGCCGAAAGCGAGCAGGACCAACGCTGCCTCAAGCAACTGGCACAAAACGAAGTGGACGTGAAAAAGCATGCGCTGACCTACCAGATCATCCGCCATCCGCAGCGCGACGCCTGGAGTGCGCAACGCAGCATTCGTGACCGCACCCATCACATTCAGGTGCCGGTGCTGTCAATGCAGGCCTGGCAGGACGAAGCCGTTATGGCCCGCGAAGGGTATTACCAGGAAACGCTAAACCCCGAGCTGCTGTGGCTGGTGCAAAGCAACGGCCCCCATGACCTGTACGAGTCCACCCACTACCGGAAAAAACTGCAGGCGTTCTTTGATCATTTTGTGAAGGGCCTGGACAACGGTTTCGACAAACTGCCGCACGTGGAAATCTGGCAGGAAACCACCAGCACCGGGTCCGTCAATGATTTGCACGGCTTGAACGAGCCGGCCAGGCCGAGCTGGACCATCACCCGCGAGCGCTTTCCGGTAGCGGTCAAGCCAGTGAGCTTCGCCCTCGGCGAAAACCGCACACTGACTGAAGGTGGCAAACCGAGCGGCGAGCCGGACGAATACAACTACCCGGTTGCCGGACCGGACGTGAACACCTATGAGGTCGACAACGCGTGGGGCGAACTCAAGCACGGCTGGGAAGAGGGCAGCCTGGCCTACACCAGCGCCCCGCTGAAACGCGACCTAGTGACCTACGGCCCCGGCAGCGCCGACCTCTGGCTGGCTACGCCGTTGGGGCCGGACATGGACGTTCAAGTGACGCTCACGCAACTGCTGCCCGACGGCCAGGAAGTGTACGTGCAACGCGGCTGGCTGCGGCTTTCCGCCCGCGCGCTGGACGCGCAAAAGTCCACCGCCGTGCGCCCCTGGCTGCTCGACACGCCTGACAGCCTGATGCCGCTGGAACCCGAGCAACCGGTACTGGGCCGCGTCGAAATTCCACCGTTCTCCCACGCGTTCCGCGCCGGTTCGCGCGTGCGCATCTGGATCGACGCGCCGGGCCGTACCGGTGGTTATGGCTTCGACACCTATGCCCTGGCGGCGCGCAGCAAATTGCTGCACGACGCCGAGCATCCATCGCAACTGGTGCTGGGTGAACTGACGGGGGTTGATGTGCCAGTGCCGCAACCGCCCTGTAACAGCCTGCTCAAGCAGCCATGCCGTCCCGATCCGCTCAAGTAAATCAATCGCCGCGCCACCGGTTTTCCCGGTGGTTCACTCCGCCTGCACAGGGTTTAACGCCATGAACATCTTTCGCACCGTATTGCTCGCCGCTTCACTGCTGGGTTTGGCCAGCGCTCAGGCCGACGAGCTGAAAGAAGCTAAAGCCAACCGCGTCAGCAACGAGCTGGTGATGCAGATTCGCGTCAAGCTCGGGCCGGACGAAGACATGGGCAAGGGTGCCGACGGCCATCGCATCAACTACCCGATTATTGGCGGCACCTTTGTTGGCAAAGGCATGAAAGGCACGGTGGTGCCGGGCGGCGCCGACATGTCGGTGGAGCGCGCCGATGGCGTGACGATGATCGAAGCGCTGTACCGCCTGAAAACCGATGACGGGCAGATCATCATCATCCACAACGCCGGTATCTGGCGCCCCAATGCTGACGGTCTGGCCAAGCAGGCCAAGGGCCAGGAATTGCTCGAAAGCGATTACTACTGCCGCACCGTACCCAGCTTCAAAACCCAGCCCGGCGCGTATTCGTGGCTGAGCGATTACGTGTTCGTCGGCACCATCGACGACGTCAGCGAAGACGAGGTATTGATTGGCGTGTACCGCGTCGATGGCGCCTAAAGGTTAATAACATCCTGTATAGATTGGATTCCTGAAAGGGCTGTGCCAGAGCGGCCGGTGGCGGCTAGGCTTTGAGCTTTTGGAGGAAAACCCATGCTCAAACGCTCATGCCTGGCGCTGCTGTGCGCCGCGCCGCTGATGGCCAGCGCCGCCCCTGAATATGGTCAGCAACTGGAAGGGTTTGAGTATCCCTATCCGGTTCAGCGCTTCACGTTCGAGTCGCAACATCAAGCGCTGGACATGGGCTACATGGACGTCGCGCCCACCGGCAAAGCCAACGGCCGCACTGCCGTGTTAATGCACGGTAAGAACTTCTGCGGCGCCACCTGGCAGGACAGTATCAAGGCCTTGAGCGCGGCGGGCTATCGCGTGGTGGTGCCCGATCAGGTCGGCTTTTGCACCTCGACCAAGCCGGAAAATTATCAGTACAGCTTTCATCAACTGGCGGCCAATACCCACGCCTTGCTGAACAAGCTGGGCGTCAGCAAAGCCAGCGTCATCGGCCATTCCACTGGCGGCATGCTGGCCACGCGTTACGCGTTGCTTTACCCGCAGCAGACCGACAAGTTGGTGATGGTCAATCCCATCGGCCTGGAAGACTGGAAAGCCCTCGGCGTGCCATGGCGCAGTGTGGACCAATGGTACGAACGCGAGCTGAAAGTGACCGCCGAGGGCATTCGCAAATACGAGCAGAACACCTATTACGCCGGGCGCTGGAAGCCCGAGTACGACCGTTGGGTGGACATGCTTGCGGGCCTGAGCAATGGGCCGGGCAAACAGCGCGTAGCGTGGAACTCGGCGCTGATTTACGACATGATTTTCACCCAGCCGGTGTTCTACGAATTCCCTAACCTGAAAGTGCCCACCGTGCTGATGATTGGCGACGCCGACACCACCGCCATCGGCAGCGACATCGCCAGCCCGGAACTGAAGGCCAGGCTCGGTCGTTACAGCGTGTTGGGCAAGCAAGTAACCGCCATGATTCCAGGCGCGAAGCTGGTGGAATTCCCTGGCCAGGGCCACGCGCCGCAAATGGAAGACCCGGCCGGCTTCAATCAGAAACTGATCGACCAGCTGAAGCTGTAGAAAACCGCTGGCCAGCGTTACACCGCTGGCCACGCCCCTTCACCCAGCACGGCGGAAACGGTGCGTTCTCCCAGGCCCAGCCCGACGCTCATGCCCAGTCCGGTATGCATGAGCACGGCGGTTACGCCGTCGGCGGCCGGCGTCACGCTGAAAGGCCCCGGCCCGCGCGCGCCGTACACGCCTTGCCAGCGCTCAATCACTTCAACGCCCATGCCCAAGGTGTGTTCAGCCAGCTCGAGCATGATGCGGTCGGTGCCCTCGGCGTTGAACGGCGAGGCGTCGCTGCCGTAGTCGTGGGAGTCGCCGATGATCAGCTCGCCATACGGCGTAGGGCTGATCAGCAGGTGAATGCCGAGGGTTTCCAGCTCTGGTTGCTCGCGGCGAATCTGCGCGCGAATGGCCTCTGCTTCAGGCAGGTCGGAAAAGGCGCCGTAATGGGTGCAGCTCAGGCCGGTTAGCACGGCATGTTTGAGTGCCAGCGGCTGGGCAGGGCGCACGCGCAGCATTTGCAGGCGACACACCTGCGGCTGCAGGCGGGCCATGTGCTCGGCCAGCAGGGTTTGATAGTCGTGGCCGGAGCACACCAGGATATGCCTGGCAGTAAAGCGCCCGGCGGTGGTGTCGGCCTGCCCGGATTGCACATCGCGCACCAGCGTCGAGAAGTGGAAGGTCACGCCCAGCTCGCGGCGCAGGTAGTCGATGATTTTTGGCAGCGCCTCGCGGGAGTACAGCTGCTGATCGTCGAGCCCGTGCAAGGCGGCACGATGGTGACTGAAACGCCCGTCGTACAGTGCGTTCAACGCGTCGCCGCGCAGCAGTTCGGTCCGGTAACCCAGCTCGTCGCCACGGCCGTTAACAAACGCTTCCAGCAATGCTTCTTCGACCTCGGTGCGGGCCAATAGCAGTGAGCCTTGCTGGTGCAGAGACAGCCCTGCGGCCTGTCCCAGCTCCGCCCAGAGCCCGCGCGACTGACGCGCCAGATTAAGCATGGCGCCCGGCGCCTGACCGCCTACCAACGCCTGGCCGAAGTTGCGGATCGAGGCACCCAGCGGCGTATGGCTGCGTTCGAATACCTTGACCCTGAGGCCACGTTTGGCGCCTGCCCAGGCGTGGGCAAGACCGAGAATACCGGCGCCGACGATCAGCAGATCGCAATCGTGTTCAGACATGTGTTGACTCCTGTATTTCACCGACCTGTAGGAGCGAGCTCGCTCGCGAAGAAGGCCACGCGGTCTCGCAGAAAACGGCGTGGGGCAATTCGCGAGCAAGCTCGCTCCTACGGAATCGGGGGTAGCGGCGGGTTATTGAGGCAGCGGCTCGGATTTGCCGTCGTAGCGCTTGCGCCATTCGGCAAGAATCTTGTCGCGGTTTTCCGAGGCCCAGTTGAAGTCGTTCTTGATCAGGCGCTGCTCGTAATCCGCTGGAAGTTCCTGGAAGCGTTCGGCAATGCCAGGCTGGGCGAGTACGGCAAAGTTGGCCTTGTACAGGTCCATGGCTTCGCGGCTGGCAGAGAAGTCAGCGAGTTTTTTCGCGGCGTCCAAGTGCGCGGTGCCTTTGATGATGCCGGTGGCTTCGATTTCCCAGCCCAAACCTTCCTTCGGCAACACGATGTCCAGCGGCGCGCCTTTGCGCTTGAGCTGTACGGCCGGGTATTCGAAGGAAATACCCACCGGGAACTCACCGGCAGCGGCGAGCTTGCAGGGTTTGGAACCGGAGTGGGTGTACTGGCCGATGTTGGCGTGCAGTTTGTCCATGTAGGCCCAGCCTTGCGCTTCGCCAAAGGTTTGCAGCCAGGCGCTGACGTCGAGGTAGCCGGTGCCGGAAGACGCCGGGTTGGGCATGACGATTTTGCCTTTGTAGACAGGGTTGGTCAGGTCTTCCCATTTGGTTGGCTTGGGCAGGCCCTGTTTTTCTGCTTCCACAGTGTTGAAGCAGATTGTCGCCGCCCACACGTCCATGCCCACCCACGACGGCGGGTTGGCGCTGTCGCGGTAGTTGGCGCCGATTTTATCGAGGTTGGCCGGCGCATAGGCTTCGAGCATGCCTTGCTGTTTCAGAATCGCCAGGCTGGAACCGGCCAGGCCCCACACCGCGTCGGCTTGCGGGCGAGCCTTTTCAGCGAGCAGTTTGGCCGTGACGATGCCGGTGGAGTCGCGCACCCATTTGATATCGATGTCCGGATTCTGCTTTTCGAACGCCTCTTTGTAAGCCTTGAGTTGTTCCACTTCGAGCGCGGTGTACACGGTCAGCTCGGTGGCGGCCTGAGCGTGAAATGCGCAGGCAGCGAGCAGGCCGGCGGCCAGGGCGGTGCGTTTGAACATGTGAAGCTCCTTGGGTTGGCGTTGGGTGTTGAGCAGCGTGGTTTTCAATGGCCTGGCGTCGGTTGACGCCAGGCTTGGGAGCGGCGCAGCAGGCCTCGGGAGACACCGGCCAGCAGCAGCGAGACGCCGGCCGAGGTGAGCAGAATCAGGGTGGACATGGCCGCCGCGCCGCCCACGTTGCCGGCGTCGTCCATGTTCAGTACGGCGACGGCGGCGAGCACGCTGTCGGGGCTGTAGAGAAAGATGGCAGCCGACACCGTGGTCATCGCCGATACGAAGAGATAGCGAATGATGTCGAGCAGCGCCGGCAGGCAGATCGGCAGGGTCACGCGCAGAAAATGGCGCAGCAGCGGCACTTTCAGCGACAAGGCGGCCGCCTCGTATTCACCGTCCAGTTGACGCAGCGCGGCGGCGGCGGTCATTTGCGCAGTGGTGAAAAAGTGCGCGATGGTGCACAGCACCAGCAAGGTCAGGGTGCCGTACAGGCCGTTCAACGGGTTGTTCGGCTGGTTGAAGAAAAACACGTAGCCCAGGCCGAATACCAGACCCGGCACCGCCATGGGCACGAAGCTGAGCAGGCGCAGCAGTTGCGTAAGGGCGGTTTGGCGGGTTTTCTCGATGAGGTAGGCACCGGTGAAAATCACCAGGCTGCCAAACACCGCACTGCACACCGCCAGCACCAGGCTATTGCGATAGGCCAGCCAGCCGCCGGGCAATTCCGAGAAGGCGTAATGGTCCAGCGACAACGCCAGGTTGTAAGGCCAGAACTTCACCAGCGACGAATAGATCGCCATGCCAAATACGCCCAGCAAGGCCAGACAGACAAGCACGGTGATCGCCAGAAATGTCAGGTCGCGGCCGCGGGATGGGCGTGGGTGGTAAACCTGCGCCCGGCCGCCCATGGCGTCGCGCTGGCGACGGCGCAACCACAGATCGACGCTGAAACTCAGCAATGCCGGCAGCAGTAGCACCATGCCGATAAGTGCGCCGCGTCCGAACTGCTGTTGGCCGACGACCGCCTTGTAGGCCTCCAGCGCCAGCACCTGGTAATCGCCACCAACCACTACGGGTACGCCGAAATCGGTAATGCTCAAGGTGAACACCAGACACAGCGCCGCGAAAACGCCCTGGCGGCTGCCGGACCAGGTGATGCTGCGAAAGGCCCGCCACGGCGAGGCGCCCATGCTAGACGCTGCGTCGAACAGGCGTGCATCGGCCAACGCCAGGGCTGAAAGCAACACCATCAGCGCGTGGGGAAAGGTGTAAATCGCCTGACCAATAACGATGCCCCAGAAGCCGTAAATATTGTCGGTCAGCAAGCCCCGCAGCACGCCCTGATTGCCAAACAGATAAATAAGCGCGATGCCCGGCAGCATCGATGGCGCCAGCAGCGGCAGCAGCGAGATGCCCCGCCACACCGGTTTGGCACGAATGCAGGTGCGTTGCAGGGCGTAGGCAAAGGCGTACGCCAGCGGCACCACGATAAGCGCCACAGTCAGCGACACCTTCAAACTGTTGCCCAGCAGCCAGCGGAAGTTGGCGCTGCTGAACAGCGTCATCGCCGCGTCCAGACCACCGCCCTGGCTGGCATCTCCGGCAATGCCGCGCCACAGCATGGCCAACAGCGGCAGCACTACGGTGAGCAGCAACAGCGCCAGCAGCAGCCATTGGCCGCCGCGAACGAACAGCCGGTCCATCGACGCGACAGCGTCTGTTCCGGTTTTCGGGCGTTGCGCTTGCGCGAGCGGTTTGCTGGTGGCCATGACCGGTTCCATCACGCAAACACCTGCAAACTGCGTGGCGGCAGCGCTACCCAGATGTCTGCGCCGTTCAGACGCGGCATGGCGTCGGGCTCGACTTCCGCCATCAGCGAATGACCGGGCAGGGCGTCCAGTTCAAAGCGCAGGCGGCAGCGGTTGCCGAGAAAAGTCAGTTCCTGCAGCTGCGCGCTGAACAAGTTTTCCTCATGCACGGGCGGGTTCACCACCACCGCTTCCGGACGGCAGAACAGGCGGCCATGGGTTTCTCCGGGCAAGCGGTCATGCAGGCGCACGCGCAACTCGCCCACTTGAGCGTGACCGTCGAGGCTGCGTTTGAAGGGCAGCCAGTTGCCCTGTCCGACAAACTCGGCCACGAAGGGCGTGGCAGGGCTGCGGTAAATTTCCTGGGCGCTGGCGTATTGCTCGACGCGACCGTGATTGATCACCGCAATGCGGTCAGCCATGAGCATGGCTTCGTCCTGATTGTGGGTAACCATCAGCGTGGTGATGCCCAGACGTTTCTGCAGCTCGCGCAGTTCGCCGCACAGGTGCTCGCGCACCCGTGCATCCAGGGCCGACATGGGTTCGTCGAGCAGCAACAGGGAAGGTGCGGGCGCCAGGGCACGGGCGAGGGCGACGCGCTGCTGCTGGCCGCCGGAAAGCTGCCCCGGGTATTTCTTTTCGCTGCCCAGCAGGCCGACCAGTTCGAGCATTTCCATCACACGCGCCTTGATGGTGGCGCGGCTGTTGCCGTTCAGGCCGTAGCCGATGTTTTGCTCGACGGTAAGGTTGGGAAACAGCGCGTAGGACTGGAACAGAATGCCGTAATCACGGGCCTGCGGCGGCAGGTCGGACACGTCACGCGAGCCGATGATGATACTGCCGCTGTCTTGTTGCTCAAGCCCGGCGATGCAACGCAACAAGGTGGTTTTGCCACAGCCCGACGGGCCCAGCAGGCACACCAGTTCACCGGGCGCTACATCCAGCGAGATGCCATCCAGGGCTTTGAAGGTGCTGAAACCTTTGTGGATGTTGCGTACTTGCATGCTCACGGCGTTGGGCATGGTCATGGGAACCTCGTCGCTCTTTGGGCTAGACCAGGCTCATGCTAGGGAGATCATGCGAAGGCTTTGTGGCAGTAGGGCAAAAGTTACCGATAGTGGCATCGGTATTCTTGCGTAGGACGTTTCATTCGCTGGCGCCATTGCGCGCCAGGTTCAGGAATGCCGCGGGCAAACGCGCATGGCGGCGTTCTTTCAGGCAGTACAGGTACTCGGCGATAAACGGCGCACCCTCCAGCTCAACGACCTTGAGTTGCGGGTTATCCGGCACTTCGTGGCGGGCAATGATGCTGATGCCGATATTGCGCAACACCGCTTCGCGAATCGACTCACGGCTGCCGATTTCCAGCAGCGGCCCGAGCGTTACGCCTGCGTCGCTCAACATCTTTTCGCTCAGCTGCCGGGTGGTCGAGCCGTGTTCTCGCATCAACAGACAATGACCGGCCAGTGCATGCAACGGCACGCGGTTATGCACGGCGAGTGGGTGGCTGCGGTGGACGGCGAGTACCAGAGGATCCTGGCCAAGCACCAGACGCGTCAGGCGCGCGTCGTCCACCCATTGCGACGAGGCGGCCAGGTCGACGCGATAGTCCTCCAGCGCCTCGAGCACTTCCTGAGAGTTGCCGATGGTCAAGGTCACTTCGCACTGAGCGAACTGCTGGCGGAAGTCGCGCACCAGATCGAGCATGTAATACGGCGCCGTTGCGCCGATGCGCAGTGCTCCCTGCACCTGGCCGCTGTTGCGCAGAAAGAACTCGATATCGGCTTCCTGCTGCAACAGCGTCTGCACCATCGGCAACAGGCGCGCACCTTCATCGCTCAAGGTCAGGCGCCGGCCGCCGCGGTAGAACAACTCCACCCCGTATTGCCCTTCAAGTTGACGAATCTGAGTCGTCACCGTGGGCTGGCTCAAGCCGAGCTTTTTCGCCGCCTGGGTAATGCTGCCGAGGCGGGCCACCATATGAAAAGACTTGAGTTCGCTGGAAAGCATCAGAGCTGCCGCTTGATCGAGACTGCACGGGGAAGCGGCAACACTATGAAAATTAGATGACGGTTGGATGACGGAGAGGCGTGTTTGTCAGTACTTGCTGGCCAGGGAATCTGCCCCCACTCTTTTTCAACGCTGGCCTTTTACCATCGCCGGCGTGCCTCTAGAATCGGCCGGCGACTCCGGCACTGGAGCGCCTGAAAAAACAAGGAAGCCGAGATGCATAAAGGAAAGATTCTGGGGTTGGCTCTGGCATTGGCGTTAAGTGGTTGCGCCAGTTTTACCAAGGATGAAGTGGCCAAGGTTACGTTGCCGTCGATGGACAGCTACGCCAACAAGCCAAATGTGTATGTGGACTTCGACTATTACGAAGGCCTGCCAAGCTCCTCGGCAGTGGAGGTACCGCAGATACGCGATGCTTATAAAGCGCAGCTGGAGAAAGCCTTTACCGATTCCGGCCTGTTCGGACGGGTGACATTCGACGAGTTTCAGAAACAGCCGGGCGACTATGGCCTGCGCCTGAAAGTGCATCATCACCCGGTGCCAGGCGGGCAGATGGTGTGGGCGTTTTTCAGCGGCTTCACCTTTGGCGTGATGCCTGCCATGGGCACCGATCGCTTCACCATGAGCCTGGAAACACTGGATACCAACGGCCAGAAACTGTCCGATGCCAGCAACCAGGATGCAGTTAACACGTGGGTCGGTCTGGTGTTTATCCCGCTCATGGGCAACACGCCCGACGAGGCCGCGCGCGATACGTTCAATCGCCAAGTCAACGCTTTGCTCAAACGGATGGTGGAGAGCAACAGCCTGCAGTATTCGGCGCTAGATGATGGTCTGCCTCAAGCCTGAAGCAAAAAAAAAGAGCCACATGTGTGGCTCTTTTCTGTTCCGGTGTCAGGGCAGCTTATTTAAGCGCCTGGACGAACAACGGATCGCTGTAAAGGTTGTGCAGCAGTTCGCGAACCAGCGGGTTGTAGGCGTTGGCAGCGGCAGGAATAGCTACTGCGCCGACAAAGCTGCTGTCCCAGGTGCTGCTCGATTGTTGGGTGGCGTCGTACAGCACATCGGTGCCTTTGTGCACTGTGAAGCGCGCGGCCAGTTTGCCTGAACCAGTGCCCATACCGGCTTCCAGCTCGCTGGTGACTAACACCACGTCCAGGCTGCGATCGGATTTTTCGTCTACGAGGCCGGCCAGGCGCAACTCTTCAGTAATGGCTGCCTGAATGTGTTGTGGAATGCTGCCGCTTGGCGATTTGATCGGGTTGGCACGAACCGACAACGAACTGAGCGCAGAGGGTGCGGTAACTTGCGGGGCGGTTACGGCGTGCAACGGCAGGTCTTTTTTCAGCACCTGAACGTTGTCGAAGTTGGGTTCATAGCGGGTCATGTTTACCCCGCAGCCTTGTAGCAACAGAGCAAAAACGGGAACGCACAGAAGCAGTTTTTTCACGAGCACTTTCCTTGTGGTGATTGCGTGGAGAGGTCGCGATTATCTACAGCTGGCTAGGGGCCAGCAACGATTATTTGCAGAATGCCACTATCCATGATGGAACGTTATTCACCACGTCGGGCCAAGGGAAATGCGTTCGCGCAGTGGCTCTTGCACAGCCTCGCTGAAGCCGCACATTTCGGTGTGCACTTCGCTGTGCACCAGGTGAAAAGGCACGGTGATTGGCAAGCCTTGCAGCAACTCGCGCGCCTGGGTGACCGAACGTAAACGCAGCATGGCGCCATCGGGCATTTTTACTGAATGCACGCGGCCCTCGACATGGGCTTGCAGCAGGTAGATACCACCCTCGATAGAGATCAACTCGAGCGCTTGCAGGTCGCCAGTGGCGGCGTTTTCGTATACGTCATTGACGTTCATGGTCGCTTCCCTTCGTTTGTAGCGAATGGTGCTGCGCGATGCCTTGATGAGGCTTGCGCAACCGGGCCAGCAACGCACCCGAAAGAGGGTACGGGGAATTCCGCGTTGGCACTGTTAACCCTATGTCAGATTTGCCGTTTGTATAGGACGCAGTACGCAGAATTGACCGTGAAACGCCCGTTCTAGCGCGGTTGTTGCGAAAAACGTGATGAGATTGGCGACAAAGCAGGGGGCATGTGCGCCACCGGTTGTTGTGATTGCGGGTCAGCCCGCCTCGTAGATCAGGCTCGGTGGCTGGCCGGGAACGTCGTCGAGGACACCGGTATGCTGCATACCGATTTTTTCCAGAACGCGAATGGAGGCCCTGTGAGTGGGTCGCACAATGGCGAACACGCGCGGTTGCTCCAGTTCGTCCAGCGCATAGCGCAGTGTTGTTTGCGCAAGCTCGGTGGCGTACCCCTTGCCCCAAGCCGAGGTGGCAAAGCGATAGCCCAGGTTGAGGCGTTCCACCTCACCATACAAACGTTGTGCAACGCCGCCGAAACCGATGATGCGTTCCGGCTCATGGCGGGTGGCAATGGCCCATTGGCCGTAACCATGGTGCTTCCAGTGGCGCAGCCAGACATCAAACACGGCCTCGGCCTGCGCACGATCCGTGAGCGGGCCGGCCGGGTTGAACTGGTTGGTGGCCGGGTCTGAATGGATGGTGAAAAAGCTTTCTATGTCTGCCAGAACCGGGCGGCGCAGGAGCAGGCGGGCGGTGGTAATGCTCATGCGGAAATGCTCCGGGCGGCGCCGCTCAAGCCAGCGATGCAAACCGCTCGATTGGAGGCTGGGTGCGGTGACGCGCTTGCCATAAGTCGTAGTCGACCTGCACGCCCAGCCAGGTGCGAGCCACGCCGATTCCGGCCATTTCCAGACGCACCGCCAGATCGGGGCTAACGGGCGCATGGCCATGCAGGATGCGCGACAGGGTTTCACGGGCAAAGCCCAGCCGGCGGGCCAGTTCGGCCACGCTTATTTTCAGCTCGGGCAGCACGTCTTCGAGCAGGGTTTCGCCAGGATGCGGCGGGTTGAACATGACCATGATGGGTTCTCCTGTTCAGTGGTAGTCCACGTAGTTAACCAGCTCGATGTCCACGCCAACGAAACGGAACACGATTCGCCAGTTGCCACTCACCGTGAGCGACCAGTACTGCTGCAACTCGCCTCTGAGCGGATGCAATCGCCAGCCGGGGATGTCGAGGTCAGCCGGTGCGGCAGCGCGGTCCAGAAACTGCAGCTGACGCGCCAGGCGTTTGGCATGATCGGCTCGAATGCCGCGGGTTGAGCCGGTTTCATGAAACTGGCGTAAACCCTTGTGCTGGAAGCTAAGGATCATGTGCGTGAAGTGTGATGTATTGCATCACGACTTGCAAGGGGAGCTTGTTTGAATTTGTGCATTGGAAATCCCTCTCCGGTCTATTGCTCAGCCGCTGGCGGTCGCCATGACTGCGACGGACACTAAGGCGTGACCGCCAGCGTTGTCTGGAAGACGCAGCGCACGGCGCTGTGGGAGAAGGAGCGAAGCGCTCGGCCTGGCCCGGCCGAGCACGGTTTAAAAAGGCAGTACGCGTGCTTTTATTTGCTGGTTTTTGGCTCGAATCGCCAGGCAATAAAAAACACCATCAGCCCGGCCAGCGCCGTTGCTGCGCCGATGTAGCCGGTCGAGGTCCAGCCAAAGCCCGCGCTGATGGCCATGCCGCCGAGCCATGGCCCCAAGGCATTGGCAACGTTGAAAGCGGCGTGGTTGGAGGCGGCGGCGAGCGTTTGGGCGTCTTGGGCGACGTCCATCAAATGGGTTTGCAGGGGGGCGCCGAGCGACACCATGGTGCCCACAGCAAACACCGCTGGCAGAACGGTCCATACCGACAGGGCGGCCAGCGGGAACAGCGCCAGCACGGCCGCGCTCCATACCAGCAGCCAGGCCACCGCTTTAAACTGCAATTTATCGAACAGCCAGCCGCCGACCATATTGCCGACGATGCTGCCCAGGCCAAACGCCGCGAGCGCGAAGGGAATCCAGGCGGCCGACAGTTGGGTTACTTGCAACAACGTTGGCGCCATGTAGCTGAAAACGCAGAACATACCTGCAAAGCCTACCGAGCTGATTGCCAGCGCCAGCCAGACTTGCGGGCGATTGAACGCGCGCAGCTCACGCATCGGATAACTGCGCGGCTCGTTTTTATCCAGCGGTAGAAACCAGGCAACCATGGCGACCGTGCACAGCGCTATCACCCCAACGAGCGCAAAGGCATAGCGCCAACTGGCCATTTGGCCGAGCCAGGTGGCCAAGGGGTTGCCCACCAGTATCGCCACCGTGAGGCCGAGCATTACCCGGCTTACCGCTTTCGCCCGTTTGTGCGGCGGCGCCATCGAGGCTGCCACCAGCATCGCCACGCCAAAGTAGGCGCCGTGGGGCAGGCCGGCGAAGAAGCGGAACAGCATCATCGAGTGATAGTCCGGCGACAGTGCGCTGGCAAAGTTGCCAACGGCGAAGATGGCCATCAGCAGCAGGAGCAGATTGCGCCTCGGCAAGCGTGAGCCGAGTATCGCCAGCAGCGGCGCACCCACCACCACGCCCAGCGCATAGGTGCTGATTACGTGGCCCACCTGCGGCTCGGTGATGCCCAGGTCTGCGGCCACATCAGGCATCAAACCCATGATGGAAAATTCGCCGGTGCCAATGGCGAAGCCGCCAAGCGACAACGCCAGTTCGATCAATAGAATCGCGCGGGCCGACAGCTGCTTGGCAATCGGTGCAGTGGACGCCGCAGCGGGCAACTCATCAGACATGGATACAGCCTCGAATCGAATCACTTGAGCGGTGAACGGGTTCACCGGTAGGGCAGATGGCAGGAGCCTGCCGGAACGGGCTAGCGGTATTTAGCGAGTATTCTTTCAAATTCGCCGTCGTTGCTCATTTGTACCAATGCGCGCAGCAGCGCCATGGTCGGCACATCCGGCTCGTCGCGAACGATGCACGAAGCAAGGTCCGAAGACAGCTCATGCAAGGCCTGCAACTTGTGCCGCGGCGATTGCGTGCGGTTGAACCAGTCCAGGGTCAGCTCGCTGCTCACGGCGTAATCGTTACGACCGGCGTCGAGCTTGAGAAGGGTCAGCTCCTGGGTGCGGGCGTCGTCGCGCAGCAGATCGTGGGAGTCGAATTTGGCCTGCAGCGGGGGATAAACGTAGCCGAGCACGGTACCAACCGTCTGGCCGTGCAGTTGCTCGATGGTCATGTTCTGTTTCGTCCTGGCCACCAGCACATCGCGCTGTTTCATAAACGGCACGCTCCAAATGTACTGATGGTGGGACTCGGTCATCCACGTCGGGTTCACGTAGCAGCGCACATCTATTTCGCCGCGCACCAGCATGGCCTGCACACGTTTGCGCGGCAGCACCAGCATTTGCGCGCGGCGCCCGACCTTTTCAGCCAGACGCGTCTGCAAGTCGTAAATAATGCCGCTGGTGGCCTCGCCGTTTTGCACCTCGATCAGGGGCATGGCCCAGCTTTCTATGATCGAAAAACGCAGCGGGCGCTCTTCTGCTGCACTACAGGCGCAAAACAGCACAAGGGCAATGGGCAGAAAACGCATGGCGATACCGGGCTGGGTCATTCACCCGAACGCAGACTGAAGGCGAGTCGCGAGCGGGCGAGGGCGGTCAGATCTAACCACAAAGCCCGCGCCCGTGTCGCCGCGATCACGGCAACAGAATGAATTTGTCGCTGCTGCCGCCGTTCACGGCCTGGTAACTCGCCACGCCTTCGCTGAGCGGCACCTCGTGCAATTGATCGGGCAGCGGCACCAAGCCCTGATCGAACAGGCTGCCGAAGCCATCGAGCATCGCCGCGCAATCCTGTGGGCTGTACAGCAATGAGTTCACGCCCACCAGCACGCCGCCGCGCCGATACAGCGCCAGCGCCGGAAACTGCACGTTGCCGTCTACTGGCGCGGCGATAATGGCGATGCGACCAAATGTGGCCAGGGCCGGCACGGCGGCGGCCAACCAGAAACCGGTGGTGTCGAAAATCACCTCTGCACCGCCCGGGAAGTGCGCCTCTACCTGAGCGGCCAGCGCTGCCGGGTCGCCGAGCAACACGGCGGGAATGCCGCGCTGATTCAACGCTTCGAACGCAGCCGGCCGCCGCACCGCTGCCAGCACCTCGGCACCCCGGGCCTTGGCCAGGTTCACCGCCGCATCGCCCACGGCGCCGTTGGCACCGATCACCAGCAAGCGGGTGCCAGCTTCTACGCCGCTGCGTTGCAGCGCGTCCCATGCTGTGGTGAACGGCACTCCGCAGCTCGCCGCCTGGGCAAAGCTCATGGCCTGAGGTTTCAGCGCAACGCCCGCCGCAGGCAGCGCGATGTGGCTGGCATGGCTGCCGTCGCGGGTAAAGCCCAAACCTTTGCCGGTGCCCCAAACGGCCTGGCCGAGCAGATGCGGCGGACCGTCAATAACCACACCGGCGAAGTCGCGGCCGGGGATACGCGGCACGGTGGTGTAAGGGAAACGGCCCAGCACGTTTTTAACGTCGCTGGGGTTCAGGCCCGCAGCGCGAATCTCCACCAGCACCTCGCCGTCGGCGGCGGTGGGTGTAGGGACTTCAACGTACTTCAGCGAGTCGAGATCGCCCGTGAGGGTAAATTGCAGCGCGTGCATGAGCAGCTCCTTATGCGAAGCAGGTGGATGAAAGTCACGAGAGCCAGTGGGCGATCAATTGGCGGCCAACCGGGATCAATTGCTCACCCGCCAGCATGCCGAGCAGGCCAACCAGCGCGATGGCGGGCGGGGCGGGCGAGCGCACGTCCAATACGTTGTAGATGACACCGACTAGCAGCCCGGCGGCCAAGGAAATCAGGTAGTTCATGGGAGCCTCCTTTCCCGGAAATGAAGTGGGAATGGGCTCAGTCTACTGACGGGAAAACCGTGCTCAGGTCAAAGGCTTCTGTATATCGGCCAAAGTGAGGGTCGCTATTGCCTGGCCACGTACTCGGAGGGTGCCATGCCGAGTTCGCGCCTGAACATGTCAGTGAAGCTGCTGGGCCGGTAGCCGAGGTCAGCGGCGATACGACTGACCGGCGCACCTTCAATCAATGCCGCCACTGCCGTGGCCAGCTGCACCTGCCGACGCCACTGGGCGAAGCCCATGCCCATGCTGTCCTGAAACAGTCGCGCCAACGTGCGCACACTGGCGCCGGCCGCAGCCGCGTGCTGCTCGAAAGAAAACGTCAGAGAAGGCGAGGCGATCACCGCCTGGCACAAGGTCAGCAGCCGCCGATCGCTGGCATCGGGCAGCGCTACACGCAAATACGAATGGCGGGCACGCTGCAGTTCAAGAACGGCGAGGGCACTCAAGTGCTGGTAGTAATCGCTGTCTTCGGCGCCTTGCTGCTCGACCAGGCCGAGAATCAGCTCGCGCAGCAGCGGCTTCACATCGACCACTTGCGTGGTGGTTGGCAAGGTATGGGGCTGGTCCGGGCGAAGGTAGATGTTGCGCATCTCCAGCTCTGAAACCACCCGAACGGCATGAGGCACATGGGCCGGTAACCACACCGCGCGCAAGGGCGGAACCAGCACGGCTTCGCCGGGCGTTTCGACCCACATGATGCCGCTCATGGCGTAGAGCAACTGGCCCCAATCGTGGGCGTGAGGCTCGATAAACAAACCCCGTGGGTAACTGCGCGCCACAGTACGCAGCGCGGCGCCAGGCCGGTGCAGGTCAGGAGGAGCAGCGCGAGCCATGGTTTAACGCAACGTCGGCAACGCCGCCCCCATCAGCGCAAACATGCCGCCGCACGCCCGGTTGAAGCCTTTGCCCGTGCGCTCCAGCCACGGCCGGATGCGATGCGCCATGCGTGCCAGCAGAAACTCCACCACCGCTTCAAACAGAACGAAGGTCAGCACCAGAATCACGAACTGCAGCCAGAGCGCGCGGCCGGGATCGAGGAACTGCGGAAGAAAGGCGCCGAAGAACAGAATTACTTTGGGGTTGGACACAGCCGACAACAGCCCCTGACGGAATAAGGCATGGCCAGCTCGGTGGGGGCCGGTTTCATCCGTCAGCGTAATCGGCGGCGCGCGCCATAGTTGAAATCCCAGCCAAACCAGATACGCACCACCGATCCACTTCAACACCGTCAAGGCATGGGCCGACGCCTGCAACAACGCGCCGATGCCAAACATCGACAACGCCATCAGCAACGTAAAACCGAGCATGCCGCCGGCAATGGTAAACAAGGTTTTGCGCTGCCCATAAAGCGCGCCGTGACTCAGCGCCAACAACGCATTCGGCCCCGGCGTGAGCGACAAGCCGACGACGGCGAGCAAATAAATCAGCCAGGTATGCAAAGCCATGGGAGCGATCCGGAGCGAGCGAATGAACGGCGAGAATAGCAGGGGCGTGACGTGCATTTACATAGCGAAGCCGGGCTCGGTTTGCGGGGCAGTCAGCGTTTGTTTTACCTGGGTCTCAAGCTCGTGAAGGTGGCGAACCAGTACGCTCCAGAACGCCGGCTCGTTGACCGTACCCGTCACCAGACGGGTAGGCAGAAAGCGTTTCATCTCCTGGCGAAAATCGACGGCGGTCTCGTCGTGTGCCAACAGCGCCGTTCGCTCGGCGAAAGCAGCGAGAAAATCGTCAGGCGCGCATCGGTGATCAGCCAACTTGCGCTTTAGCAGAGACCACTTCGCAGCCACGCCTTGCTGGCGCAGCCAGAGCAGATCCCAGAGGTCACGGTTCTTGATACGGTTGGCGCGTAGGGCGAAGGCGACCACTTTATCTACATAAATTTCTTCACGCGCCTGCACATTAAGAATCAAACCGTTGGTGCCCATGTCCACGCCGTATGGGTTGAGCAGCATCGCCGGCTGCGGCAAATAACTGGGAATGGCGCATACATCAATGTTGATGCGCTGCGCCGGCATGCCGGAGCGTTGCGGGCGGGTTTGAATTTTCAGTTTCCAGGTATCGACGTTGCCGGTTTCCTTGCAGGGCTCGCTCACCGTCACTTCCAGGCCGTATTTGCCTAACAGCGTCTCGACCAGCACATGGGCCATGTTCTTCAGCTGCTCACGGCTAAAGTCTGCACCGCCTGTGAAGTCGAGGTCTTCACTCAGACGACTGGAGCCATAACAGCTGCGCAGACAGGTGCCGCCTATGAACGTCAATTTGGCCAGCAGGCCTGCGCTGCTCAGCGCGAGCATGATGTCGTGATGCAGCAATTCCTTTTCCACCACCATACGCAGCGGTGCCAGCTCGTCGATGTTGCCTAATGCCTCATCGACCAGGCGATCAAACAGGCTCATCGGCCTCACTCCCGTTAACCAAATCCAGGTTACGTCGGGTGGCACGCATATCACGCAGTGCTTGTTGTGATGAGGCGCGCCACAGACGGCAGCGGCCATCGTACTGCAGGTTTTCCGCCAGCTCGGCGGGCTGTTGGCGGGTGTGTACGAACTCGATAGTGCCCCAGCGCCCACAGTCAATCACGCTGCTGCGTCCGGACGACATTAGGGTGATCCAACTGATCGGTACCTGGGAAATTGCCCCGGTATCGCTCAGCGCGGTCTCCAGGCTTATGTAGTTGAAATAGCTGGCTCGCAGCCGTGCCGCAGCATGAAACAACATCAAGCCATCACGCGGCGCGGCAGGCTCGAACACGTAGAGCCCGCGGCAAACACGGCTCAGCACGCCGCTGCTGTCTGCACGGCTGAGCAGCGTTTTGTAAGAGGCTTCAGACAACGATGGGAACAGACCGCGCAGATCATCGGGCGTGAACAGATACCGCTCCGGGCCAGCCAGTTCGTACAAGCTATGCAGAAGCTGACGCATCGGCTGAATGGGGGCGGATGAAAGCAGCATGGTTAACGCACTCAACGGAAAGTTACACAAAGCGTAACTTAGTGCAGAGTGATTCGCGCTGCAATGCAATCACTCAACAGAAAGTTACGCTTTGTGTAACTTTCCGTTGAGTGATGGGGTGGTCTAAACGCTTTCCACCGCATCCGGTTTTACCGGTGCGACCGGCTGATGGTCCGGTTCCGGCGGAGCCGGGTCGAAGCTGTCGGCGCGCGCCATTTTCCACATGCGGTCGTAGAACTCGCCACCTACATTCCCGCTGAGCAGCGCCCCGGGTTTCAGGAATACGTGTTCCTGGGAAAACAGTTTGATCTCCGTGTTGGAAATGCGCCGCACCAGATGGCGTGCGTCAAGCTGCGAAGGATGGCTAAGGCCCGCCGCCGCCAGCATTTCAGCGAGGGCTTTGAGGGTGTTGCGGTGGAAGCTGAATACTCGCTCGGCTTTGTCTTCCACCACGAGCGCGCGCTGGCGCAGCGGGTCCTGGGTGGCGACGCCGGTGGGGCATTTGTTGGTGTGGCAGCTCTGACTTTGAATGCAGCCGATGGCGAACATGAAGCCGCGTGCGGAGTTGGCCCAGTCCGCGCCGATGGCCAGCACGCTGGCAATATCAAAAGCACTGACGATTTTGCCGCTGGCACCGAGCTTGATGTGTTCGCGCAGGTTCAGCCCCACCAGGGTGTTGTGCACAAACAGCAGGCCATCGCGCAGCGGCACGCCAATGTGATCGGTGAACTCCACGGGCGCCGCGCCCGTGCCGCCTTCCTTGCCGTCGACGACGATAAAGTCCGGCAAGATTCCCGTCTCCAGCATGGCTTTGGCGATACCCATGAACTCCCATGGGTGGCCCAGGCAAAACTTGAACCCTACCGGTTTGCCGCCAGACAACTCACGAAGCTGTGCAACGAATTGCATCAGCTCGGTGGGTGTGGAAAAGGCGCTGTGGCGTGACGGCGATACACAGTCCTCGCCCATCGGCACGCCACGGGTCTCGGATATTTCCTTGGTGACTTTGTGCTTCGGCAAGATGCCGCCGTGGCCAGGTTTGGCGCCCTGGCTGAGCTTGATTTCGATCATCCGCACCTGCGGGTTTTGCGCCTGTTTGGCAAAGCGCTCCGGATCGAATAATCCCGTGCTGGTGCGGCAACCGAAATAACCACTGCCCAATTCCCAGGTGAGGTCGCCGCCGTGTTCGCGGTGGTACGGGCTGATGCTGCCCTCACCGGTATCGTGAATAAAATTGCCCAGCTTGGCGCCTTTGTTCAGTGCGCGAATGGCGTTGGCACTGAGCGAGCCAAAGCTCATGGCCGAAATGTTGAAAAGCGACGCCGAGTACGGTTGCTTGCACGCGGGACCGCCGACCACTACGCGAAAGCTGTCAGGGTCAGCGAGGGCCGCCGGGCGCATGGAGTGGCCGATGAACTCGAAGCCGTTCTGGTACACGTCGATCAGCGTGCCGAAGGGTTTGTCGGCGCCTTCGTTCTTGGCCCGCGCATACACCAGGGAGCGCTGCGCGCGGGAAAACGGCAGTTTGTCGCCGTCGGCCTCAAGCAGGTATTGGCGAATTTCCGGGCGTATGCCTTCGACCAAGTAACGGATGTTTCCCAGAATCGGGTAGTTGCGCCGCACCGCGTGACGCGTCTGCAGCAGATCGCCAATGCCGACCACGCTCAGCACGCCGGTCACCAGCGTGAACGGCCACAGCCATTCGTGGTGATAGAACGGCAGGCTCGCCAACGTGAACACGAGACAGGCGACAAAAAACGCGTAACGGCTGAGTAGCGACAGGCTCATTCGAGCTTCCTTGGGAGAGTGGAGCAGCGCTCAGCGTAGCCCACAAAAATCGGCGTGGTCATCGGCGCAGACCAGGCCGTGCTTCTTTAGTCGGCTCACGTGGCAAGCCCGGTGCTCATCACTACGTGAATCAGAAATCCGGTGAAGAGCGCGCCGTGTCCGCTTTGATCTGTAGAAAATTCCTACAGGTTCTTGCTTGGGGTCGTACATAGATTCGTCCAGCCAATCCCTAAGGTACTCAGGCCGCCAGTAAGGGGCAAATGGGCGCTCACTTACAGCGAAAAAAGCTGGGGCCTATCCACTACCGATGCGGTACCTAAGAGGTGATTTTTGATGAAAACTATTATTTTCCTGGCATTGGCAGGTTTTGCAGGCGTGTCCATGGCCAGTCAGCCAGCGATCAGCAACGACGGCCAGGAGCAACCGATGGTCAAAGAATACGTTTACGGAATGAAGCTGGACATCGCACGCGTCGTCTCGATTAAAACCGACAATCCGACGTGCACCGTTGGCCCAGCCTGGATGACGTATGAAGACAGCCAGGGCGAGCGCCACACCCTTGAATATCGCCGCATGGGCGATGGTTGCTGACAGCGTCTCTTGCTAGAAGCCAGCAAGCCCTTTCCGCGGTGGTGGAGAGGGCAAAACGGCTTCACTTTTCCTTCGCCGCGCTCACGCCCTCAAGGGTCGAGAACGAGGTGTCTTTCGCGGTTAGCAGAAAATCGCGCATAAACGGCGCATCGAGCATGTCGGTGCGAATGCCCGCATACAACGTCGCAAACAAGCCTTTATCACCCAGGCGCTTGGCCGTTACGTAACCGCGCGAGCTGTATTCATGCAGCGCCCAGTTGGGCAGCCCACACACGCCGCGGCCGCTCGCCACCAACTGCATCATCATCACTGTCAGCTCCGAGGTTCTGACTTGCGCCGGTTCAATGTCGGCCGGTTCGAGGAACCGCGTGAAGATGTCCAGACGATCGCGTTCCACCGGGTAGGTAATCAGGGTTTCCTTGGCCAGATCACCCGGAACGATATACGGCTTGTTCGCCAGACCGTGCTGGTTAGCTACGGCGAGCATGGCTTCATACGTAAACAGCGGCACGTAGGTAATACCCGAAAGTTCGACGGGATCCGACGTCACTACCAAGTCCAGGTCGCCACGCGCCAGCGCCGGTAGCGGGGCGAAGGAGAACCCCGACGCCAAGTCCAACTCAACCTCAGGCCAGGCGTCGCGGAACTGGTCGATGGTCGGCATCAGCCACTGGAAGCAACTATGGCATTCGATCGCCATATGCAGCCGGCCAGCCGTGCCGCCGACCAGACGCGCCATGTCACGTTCGGCTGCGCGCAGTTGCGGCAGCAGCGAGTCGGCCAGTTGCAGCAACCGCAAGCCGGAGCTGGTAAAGCGCACGGGCTTGGTTTTGCGCACAAACAGCGGCATGCCCAAGCGTTCTTCCAATTCCTTGAACTGATGGGAGAGGGCAGATTGGGTCAGGTGCAAGCGCTCGGCTGCGTCTACCAGACTGTCGGTTTCCCGCAGGGCGTGCAGGGTTTTCAGGTGACGTAATTCCAACATGGCGGGGTTCTCATAGCGGCTGGCAGGCTGAACATGAGCGAAACTAACGTGAATGGTTTTACGGTTCAACTGGAAAATGTTGAGTTTGTTTCATGTGTTGCCGCTCCCGACAATGTGCGCCATCGATTTCTGGAGCACATCGCAATGGCAGTGGCACACAACCTTGGCTTTCCCCGCATCGGTCGCGACCGTGAACTGAAAAAAGCGCTTGAAGCGTATTGGCAGGGCGACCTCGACGAAGCCGGCCTTCGCGCCGTGGGCCGCGACTTGCGTGCAGCCCACTGGCAACTGCAAAAAGAGGCGGGCATCGAGCTGCTGCCAGTCGGCGACTTCGCCTGGTACGACCACGTGCTGAGTCACTCACTGCTGTGCGGCGTGGTGCCCGAGCGTTTCCGCCATGGCGGCAGCTTGCCTACGCTCGACACTCTGTTCGCCATGGCGCGCGGCACCAGTGCTCACGGCGAAGCCTGTTGCGGTGGCGCCCATGCCGAAGAAATGACCAAGTGGTTCGATAGCAACTACCACTACCTCGTCCCTGAATTCAGTCACGACCAACAGTTCACCCTGAGCTGGGAGCAGCTCTTTGAAGAAGTTGCCGAAGCGCACGCACTCGGCCATCAGGTGAAGCCGGTCATTCTCGGGCCGCTCACGTTTCTTTGGCTGGGCAAAGCGCGCCATGGCGACTTCGACAAACTCGACCTGCTCGACCGCCTGTTACCGCTGTATGGCGAAATTCTCGGACGCCTGGCTGCTCAAGGCGTGCAGTGGGTGCAGATTGACGAACCGATCCTGGCGCTAGACCTGCCGCAAGCCTGGAACAGTGCGTTCGAGCGCGCCTATAACCTGTTGCAGTACTCGCCCACGCGAAAACTCGTCGCCACCTATTTTGGCGACCTGCAAAACAACCTCGGGCTGGCCGCGAGCCTGCCGGTGCAAGGCTTGCACGTGGACTTGGTGCGCGCCCCTGAGCAACTGGCGGCGGTGCTCGACCGCGTGCCCACCTACAAAGTGTTGTCGCTGGGCGTGGTCAATGGCCGCAACGTTTGGCGCTGCGATTTGCAGCAGGCGCTGGCGCAGTTGCAGGAAGCCCAGGCGCGGTTTGGCGACAAGCTGTGGGTCGCCGGTTCGTGTTCGCTGCTGCACAGTCCGGTCGATCTGGGCCGAGAAGAGCAACTGGATGAAGAGCTGCGCAGTTGGCTCGCCTTTGCTGTGCAGAAATGCGCCGAGATTGCCGTGCTGGCCAAGGCGTTGAACACGCCGCAGGACGCTGACGTGGTCGCCGCACTGGCCGCCAGCGCGGCGGTGCAAACCAGTCGAGCTCATTCCACACGTATCCATAAACCTGAGGTGCAGGCGCGCATCGCCGCCATCCAGCCGGCTGATAGCAAACGCCAGTCGCCCTTCGAACAGCGCATCGAACTGCAACGGGCGCGCCTGAATTTGCCACTGCTGCCGACCACCACGATCGGCTCGTTCCCGCAAACCTCGGCCATTCGCCTGGCGCGTCAGGCCTACAAGCGCGGCAAGCTGTCGGTAGGCGAGTACACCGAGGCCATGCACTGCGAAATCCGCCACGCCGTGCACGTGCAGGAGCGCCTGGGGCTCGACGTGCTGGTGCATGGAGAGGCTGAGCGCAACGACATGGTCGAGTACTTTGCCGAACAACTGGACGGTTATGCCTTCACCCGATTTGGCTGGGTGCAGAGCTACGGCTCACGCTGCGTAAAGCCGGCGGTTATTGTTGGCGACCTCAGCCGCCCGCACGCCATGACGGTGGACTGGATCACCTTCGCCCAAAGCCTCACCGACAAAGTCATGAAAGGCATGCTCACCGGCCCGGTGACCATGTTGATGTGGTCGTTCGCTCGCGAAGACATTTCCCGTGAACAACAGGCCCGGCAACTGGCGCTGGCGATTCGCGATGAGGTGGTGGATCTGGAGCGCGCCGGAATCAAGATCGTGCAGATCGACGAAGCCGCCTTCCGCGAAGGGCTGCCGCTGCGTCGGGCGCAATGGACGGCGTACCTCGACTGGGCGGTGGACGCGTTTCGCCTGTGCGCCAGCGGTGTGGGCGATGCCACGCAGATTCACACCCACATGTGCTACAGCGAATTCAACGACGTAATCGAAGCCATCGCCGCCATGGATGCCGACGTCATCACCATCGAAACCTCGCGCTCGGCCATGGAGTTGTTGGATGCCTTCGAAGCGTTTGATTATCCCAATGATATTGGCCCGGGCGTGTACGACATCCATTCGCCGCGGGTGCCGGACAAGGCGGCAATGGTTGGGCTGCTGAGCAAGGCGGCCAGGCGCATTCCGCTGGAGCGATTGTGGGTGAATCCGGATTGTGGGCTGAAGACGCGGGGGTGGGTTGAGACGGAGGCGGCGTTGGTGAATATGGTGGCGGCGGCGCGGCACATGCGGGCGGGGGGATGATGGAGTTTTTTGGTTTGCACCTGCATTCCCGCCCCAACCCACTACCGTTCAGCGCCCTTCATCAAATTGTCACGGTTATGTGGCAGCGCGCTCGCACAGATGTCAGCAGAATCCGCACTTACTGGGGTTTTGCGTGTTGGTATTTTTCTTATGCGAGCGTTTCTATTCTGGGCCGCCTTGTGGTGTGCCTTGCCGTCTTTTGCGGCTTCACGATGCGATGTCACGGTTCCTGTTCAACGGGCTGATCTGGGCGAGGTGAACCTTGCGTACCAGAGCATCGGCCGTGAGTCCGATCCGGCTTTGTTGCTGGTCATGGGGCTGGGTGGACAATTGATTCATTGGCCGGACGAAGTGGTTGTTGCCCTCTGCCAGCAAGGCTTTCGGGTGATTCGCTACGACAACCGCGACGTGGGCCTGTCCACCTGGGCCCAAGCCCCAGAGAGCGCCAACCTCACCTATGAAGTGCTGCGCTACAAACTCGGCTTTTCCGTTACCGCGCCGTATCACCTCACCGACATGGCGCAAGACGCCCTCGGCCTGATGAACAGCCTGCACGTGAACCGTTTCCATGTGCTGGGCGCGAGCATGGGCGGCATGATTGCCCAGCACATGGCCGACATGGCGCCTGATCGCGTTGCCACGCTGACGCTGATCATGACCAGCTCCGGCGCCCAGGGTTTGCCTGAACCCAAACCGGCATTGCTCGCGCTGTTGGCGCGCCGTGAAGCGCCGAACCGGGAAGTGGCCATCGAGCAACAGGCCGATCTGCTCGCGGCGTTGGGCAGTCCGACGGTGCATGACGACCGTGAGCTGTTGAAGGAACAAGCCGCCATCGCTTATGACCGCGCCTTTAATCCGGCCGGCGTGCAGCGGCAGATTCTGGCGATTCTCGCGGAGCCCAGCCGCGTGGCGTTGCTGGATCGTCTGCGGGTTCCGACGCTAGTTGTGCACGGCACCGCCGACCCGTTGTTGCCAGTGATGCACGGTGTGCATGTGGCCGCCCATATCAAAGGGGCGCAGTTGAAGCTGATTCCCGGATTGGCCCATCGCTTCCAGGAGGCCTTCAAGGCGCCGCTGTTGGCGGCAGTGTTGCCGTATCTGGCAGAGCACCGGCAGCCGGTGGGGTTGGCGCAGCTGTAACCCGGCCGCCACTTGCGGCTGTCGCCCATGCACAACTCGACCGCGCTTCTGTCTCGCTGACGGCGGTTTTTCTCTTCTACCCTCACGACACAGTCCGGCAACCACGTTAAGGTCGCCGGCTATCGGGTTGGGGTGGGGAAACGCATGAGGCTGTCGGGTCGCGGGGTGGCGTTGTCGGTTGGGGCATCGGTGTTGTTCGCCTTTATGCCCGGCTACGTGAACCAGCTGGCGCCGTTGGATGGCGTGCAGATTTTCGCCCAGCGCGTGCTGTGGTCCATTCCCATGGTGCTGCTGTTGGTGGCGCTTTCCCGGCAGTGGGGCCTGCTGCTCGGCGCGCTGCAACGCTTGCGCCGCGAGCCGTTGCTGGTGCTGGCATTGCCCGTTGCCGCAGCGCTGATTGGCATTCAGTGGGGGCTTTTTCTGTGGGCGCCACTGCAAGGCATGATGCTCGAAGTGACCCTAGGTTATTTCCTCCTACCGTTGGCCATGGTGCTCGTAGGCCGCGTGTTTTACCGCGAACGATTGAGCCCGTTGCAGGGCATCGCCGTTGGCCTGGCTTTGCTTGGCGTACTGCATGAACTGTGGCTGACTCGGGCGTTCTCCTGGGCGACGCTGGTGACGGCGCTAGGCTACCCGCCGTATTTCATGCTGCGGCGCTGGATGCGTCTGGATTCGTTGTCCGGCTTTATTCTCGAAATGCTCGTGCTGGCGCCGGTGGCGATCTGGCTGATCGTCGCGTATGGCCCCGACAATCTGTTCACCCAGGCACCGCAGATGTGGTGGCTGCTCCCCGGCATCGGTTTGCTCGGCACGCTGGCCTTCGCGGCCATGATGGCCTCGAGTCGCCTGTTGCCCTTAGGCGTGTTCGGCATTCTCAGCTACCTGGAACCGGCGCTGCTGTTTGCCGTGACGTTGCTGTTCCTCGGCGAGACCTTCAACCCCGCGCAGTTGTGGACCTATTTGCCCATCTGGCTGGCCATCGTGCTGACCGCCTGGGACAGCATTCACGTAGTGCGCAAGCAAGGCCGGCAGCCGCTTTAGCCTGGGCGAAACCGCGCGCCTGCGGTCGACCGCCTGCACAGACTGCGGGCGTTCCGGGGCAACAACCGGTAACCTATGCGGCTGTTTAGTGATCTTCGCCGAGGTAGCCCCTGTGTTTTCCCAATTCGCCCTGCATGAACGCCTGCTTAAAGCCGTGGCCGAGCTGAAGTTTGTCGAGCCCACCCCGGTACAAGTCGCGGCCATTCCGCCGGCGCTGGAAGGGAAAGACCTGCGGGTTACCGCGCAAACCGGTAGCGGCAAAACCGCTGCGTTCGTATTGCCGATGCTCAATCGCCTGATGGGCGACGCCAAGCCCCGCGTAGTGATTCGCGCGCTGATCCTGCTGCCAACCCGCGAGCTGGCGCAGCAGACGCTGAAAGAAGTGGAGCGCTTCTCGCAATTCACCTTTATCAAATCCGGCCTGATCACCGGCGGCGAAGACTTCAAAGTACAAGCCGCCATGCTGCGCAAGGTGCCGGACATTCTCATCGGTACGCCGGGCCGTCTGCTTGAGCAACTGAATGCCGGCAACCTCGACCTCAAGGCCGTGGAAGTGCTGGTGCTGGACGAAGCCGACCGCATGCTCGACATGGGTTTTGCCGAAGACGTGCAGCGCCTGGCTGGCGAGTGCAAAGGCGCGCACCAGACCATGCTGTTCTCCGCCACCAGCGGCGGCAACGGTCTGCGCGAGATGGTCGCTTCCGTGCTGAAAGACCCGCAGCACCTGCAACTCAACGCCGTAAGCCAACTGAGCGACGGCGTGCGTCAGCAAATCATCACCGCCGACCACAACCAGCACAAAGAGCAATTGGTGTTCTGGTTGCTGGCCAACGAGACGTACCAAAAAGCGATCATCTTCACCAACACCCGCGTCGCCGCAGACCGCCTCTATGGCCGGCTGGTCGCAGCGGAGCACAAGGTATTCGTGCTGCACGGCGAGAAAGACCAGAAAGACCGCAAGTTGGCCATCGACCGCTTGAAGCAGGGCGGCGTGAAAATTCTGGTTGCCACCGACGTTGCTGCCCGTGGCCTGGACGTGGATGGCCTGGACTTGGTCATCAACTACGACATGCCGCGCAGTGGCGACGAATACGTACACCGCATCGGCCGAACCGGCCGTGCTGGTAACGAAGGTCTGGCGATTTCGCTGATCTGCCACGGCGACTGGAACCTGATGTCCAGCATCGAGCGTTACCTGAAGCAGAGCTTCGAACGCCGCGTGGTCAAGGAATTGAAAGGCACCTACGGCGGCCCGAAAAAGGTCAAAGCCTCGGGCAAAGCGGTTGGCGTGAAGAAGAAAAAGACCGACAAGAAAACCGACAAGAAAGCCGTGGCCAAAGCGCCGAGCAAACGCAAAACCGCCAACAAGCCGAAGAGCTCATTGGTGAGCGGCGACGGCATGGCGCCGTTGAAGCGCAAGAAGCCGGAAGCGCCGGCGGCGGAGTAATCGCCGCACACCGCAATTTCTGTAGGAGCGGCTTTAGCCGCGATGCTTTTCCATCTGAGATTCTGGATCCCGAATCGTCGGAGTGCCGCCTTTGCGGGGATGGCGGTGATGTTTAGAAGTCCGGCGTATCCCGCCTATACCCGTCATCCCCGCGCAGGCGGGGATCCAGAAATTCAAGATGGAAAAGCATCCGAAAGGATTCCAAGCAATTACGCCGGCACCACCAGAATCTTCCCTTCGCGCTCGCCACTCGCCGCCGCCTTCACCGCGTCCTTGATCTGACTCACGTCATACGTCGCCGCAATGCGGGTTTTCAGTTTGCCGCTGGCGATCAACTGCACCAACTCCCCAAACACCTTGCCTTGATCAGCCTGACTGGCGCTGCGGAACCATTTCGCCAGCCAGAAACCGCGCAGGCTGATGTCGCGGAAAACGATGGCCGAGGGCGACACCTGGCACGGTTCGCCGCTCATCATTCCGTAGTTCACCACTACGCCGCCTTCGCCCAAGCACGC
The DNA here is from genome assembly GCF_900573885.1 of Pseudomonas viridiflava. GTDB lineage: Bacteria > Pseudomonadota > Gammaproteobacteria > Pseudomonadales > Pseudomonadaceae > Aquipseudomonas. The sequence goes on along the minus strand of NZ_UPSE01000453.1, from coordinate 204,534 downwards.
GGCGAGGTGGTCGGTGGCGGCGCCGCCCACGGCGTCGATGGCCAAGCGCAGGGTGGCGCTGCCGGTGGCTTCGCGCACGCGCTTGGCCAGGTCCGGGCCGTCGACCAGAACCACGTCGCCGCCGTCTTGCTGGCTGGCGGCGACGGCTGAGTCACGGCGCACCACGTTCACGGTTTTAAAACCGCGCAACTTGGCTAACTGCATGATGTAGCTGCCAACGCCAGAGTTGGCGGCGTTCTGGATCAGCCATTCACCGGGTTGCAAATCGACGAACTGGCTCAGCAGCAACGAGGCGGTGGGCGGGTTGACGGTGAGCATCGCCAATTGCTGCGGGTCGGCGTCTGGCAGCGAGATCAGCTTGCTGGCCTCGGCGTTCAGGTGTGTCACCCAAGTGCCGCTGCCGACCGGCAGCAATACGGTCTGGCCGACGCTGAGGTTGCTCACATTGGCGCCCAATTCCTCGACCTTGCCCACGCCTTCGTTGCCGCCAATGGCGGGCAAGGGCGGCAACATGCCGTACTCGCCGGTGAGGGTGAGCACGTCCGAGGGGTTGATCGGTGCGGCCAGCACCTTGATGCGCACCTGCCCGGCGCCTGGCGCTGGCAGTTGCAGCTCAACGGCTTCGATCACCTCGTGCGGCACGTTGCTGCGGGTTTGGTATTGAGCTTTGAGCATGTCGATCTCCTGGCAGTTAAACAGACGTCGCAGTCTAGCTGCCCTGAAGCACCGGTGCCTTAGCGCACGCGATCACGGCTCTTCACCGCCAGGTCCAGGGCCTTTTGCATATCCAGCCGTGCCGAGCGGCCGACGTCTTTGTTGTTGAGGTCGTAATTGCGCTCGGAGGGCAGAATCGGTGCGGTCAGGTCATCAGCGTCGGCGGGCTCGAAGTCGAACTCCTCGCCAATGGTCATGGCGCTGCGGCGCAGCAGCATGCGCACTTGTTCCGGGTGCAGTTGCGGGTTAATCGACAGTACGGCGGCAACCACACCCGTCACCATGGGTGTGGCATACGAGGTGCCGCAATGGGCGTCACCCGCCGCGTCGGCCGCCACTGTTGAGGCGTGGGCGCAGGCGGCGGCGGTGATGTCGACGCGCATGTCGCTGTTGGACGAGCTGCGTTTGATCACATAGGCCGGATCGTCCACGGCCACGTCCTGGCGCTCGCTGCGCTGGTGGCCGCCGACGACGAACAGCTGGTCGGTAATGAACGAGGAGGGCAGACGGTACTCGTCAGCGCCGGAAAACGACGAGCCGTTGCCGGCCGAGTTCACCACGATCACATCCGGGTGTTTGGCGCGTAGCCAGAGAAAAAACTCTTCCAGAAGCTCTTCGTAGCCGTTCATGGCCAAGCCGGAGCGCACCAGCGAGTCCACCTCGTCGCCCTGAATGTTTTTCGCACCGACGCGGTGAATGCCCCAGCTCCAGTTCAGCACGCGCACGCCGTCTTCCACCAGGTTTACCGAGGCGGCGATATTGGCGGTGATACCCGCATCGGAGTTGCGCTCCACAATCACCTCAAAGCCTGGCCCGGCGCCGTCCAGGCCGCGCAGGAAACCGGTGTTGCCGCCTTTGTCCCAGCGCGCGGCGAGAATGCCCGTCACCGTGGTGCCGTGGCCGTCGGGTTTGCTGGCGTCACGGGCGTAGACACGGGTGTGCGGTTTGCCGTCTTCACGGCTAGCTGCGCCGAGGTAATCCTCGAAGTCGGCCGTGTCGAAGTCGACGTTGCGTTCGATGATGCCAATACGGATGGGCGTCACTGGCACCGGTTTCTGCTTGGATGGAATGCGTCGCTGGTAGTAATTCACCGCGTCGAGAAAGCGGTTGGCAGCCCATTCATCCCCACTGGGTTTTTCTTCGGGCGCTTGTTTGCCAGCGGCAAGATCGTCGTCGAGGTTTTCGTTTTCGCCTTCCTCGGCTGCCGACTCTTCGATCACCACGGCGTCCACACTCACTTCCGTGCCCAGGCGCAAAATCAACGCATCGCGCTCCATCAGGTTGCTCGCCGGCAAACGGAGCTGGTACGTGTTAAGCGGCGGGATGGCACCGACTACTTCTGCACCGTATTTCTTCGCCAGCTGCCGGGCCATGCTCAGGCCGTCGGTGTCTTCTTCGATGATCAGGCTGACCAGGTTGATGTAGGTGGTCAGGCCGTCCATGTTCTTGGTGACTTCGTCTTTTTTCGCCGCAACCACGTGGCTGTGATTCATCGACAGCCACACGGGATTGCTGCTTTGGCCCTGCTGCTCCAGCCAGACGGGCGCGCTTTTGTAGCGGCCCTTATCCAGCTGCAAACGCAGCTTCTGGCCGTCGCGTTGTACCGCCTGCTCTGGCAGCGGCTCGCCGCCGAGCAGCACGCGCACCTTGTCTGCCTGCAGCCCTTGGGCGTCGAGGCAGAACTGCTGCTGGTCGGTCAGTACGTCGCCGCAGCGTTGCAGGTGCGTCAGGCGCAACGGCTCGGCAGCCAGACTCGGCAGGGCAGTGGTGAGTAAGGTGAGCGTCAGGCTGGCGAGGTGAGAAGCGCGCATCGATAGGGTTCCCTGGCAGATCGAAGTAGCTGTGTGACGTCGCGCTTGTGGCATTGGTTCAGACCGCAATGCGCCGCGCAGCACGTGCCGGGACGGCTATGCTGCAAGCACAGGCCGACAAACCGGGGAGAGGGCATGTTTTGCCGACTGTGCACCTCGATTTTGCTCGGTCTTCTGGCGCTGCCTGCGGCGAGTGACCCGTTGCGCGTTGGCTTCGGCCTGAATAAACCACCGTATGTATTCGAAACGGAACGTCAGGGCCTGGAATACGAAGTGGTGGAGGCCGCCCTTCGTAGCGCCGGCTATGGCATGGAGCCGTATTTCGCGCCCATGGAGCGCCTGCATTTGATGCTGGCCCACGGCGAGCTGGACTGCATCACCACAACCAACGAGCGCAGCGGTGTGGCGGCGTTCTACTCCGACACCTATATCTACTACCACAACATCGCCGTGGCGCTGAGCTCGCGCCAGGTGCAGCTGCACAGCCTGAGCGACCTGCGCCGCTACTCCGTCAGCACGTTCCAGCGGGCCCGCTTTCTACTCGGGCCGGAGTACGCCGCGGTGGTGAAAGATCACCCCAACTACCGCGAAGAGGCGCAGCAGGTGACCCGCAACCGTTTGCTGTACAGCGGGCGTATCGACGTGGTGATTGGCGACCCGAAAGTGATCCGCTATTTCAATCGCGAGGTTCTGGACCAAGTGGATATCAGCCAGCCGTTGACCTGGTATCCGCTGTTTCCGCCGACGGCCTACAAAGTTGGGTTTAGGTTCGCGGTGCAGCGCGATGCGTTTGATCGTGGTCTGGCCAACATCCGAAAAACGGGCGAGTACGAGCAGATCGAGCGCAAATACGCCGACTACTAAGTTGTCGCCCGGGCGCGACGTTGTAGTTTCCCGTTGCAATTGCAGCCAGCCGTGGCGGCGTTTTTTTGCCAGTCTTCTGCCCACTTATTTCAGACCGGGAGAAGGGGCGATGCTGTTAAAAGCGTTAGCAGTGGTGGGCTTGTCGGTGTGGGGCGGCGCTGTGCAGGCCGAAGAGAATTTCACCCAAGCCAGTGAGCGCGGCACCGTGCAGGTGGAGTACCTGTTGAGTGACCTGCGCAACCCGTGGGGCATGGCGTTTTTGCCCGACGGCCAGGTGTTGATTACCGAACGCCCCGGCCAGTTGCGGCTGGTTGCGGCAGATTTCAAAAGCTCGGCCGACGTCAGCGGCGTGCCCGAGGTATTCAGCCGTGGGCAGGGCGGCCTGCTCGATATCGCGCTGTCGCCCGGCTTCGCAAAAGATCGCTGGGTGTACCTGGCTTATGCCGAAGTCGGCGAAAACAAGCTGGGCGGAACGGCAGTGGGGCGCGGCAAGCTGGCGGCCGATAACCGTCGGCTCGAAGGCTTCGAGGTGATTTTCCGCCAAGAGCCCAAGCTTTCCACTGGCAACCACTACGGCGCTCGGTTGGTGTTCGACGGCGAAGGCCACCTGTTCGTGACCCTCGGCGAAAACTACCAGCGCACCGCCGCGCAAGACCTCGACAAACTGCAAGGCAAGGTGGTGCGCCTGAACCTCGATGGCAGCATTCCTGCCGACAACCCGTTCGTAGGCAAGCCTGGCGCGCGCGGTGAGATCTGGTCCTACGGCCACCGCAACGCCCAGGGCGCCGCGCTCAATCCCTGGACCGACGCGCTCTGGCTGCACGAGCACGGTCCGCGCGGCGGCGACGAAATCAACATTCCACAGCCGGGCAAGAATTACGGCTGGCCGCTGGCGACTCATGGCATCGACTACAGCATGCTGCCGATTCGCGAAGCCAAGGGCAAAACCGCGCCGGGCACCGAGCCGCCGCAGCATGTCTGGGAGAAGTCGCCAGCGGTAAGCGGTATGGCGTTTTATAACGCTGAGCGTTTTGCTGGTTGGCAGCACAATCTGTTCATCGGCGCGCTGGCCGATCAGTCGCTGATTCGCCTGGAGCTCAAGGGCAACGACGTGGTGCACGAGGAACGTTTGCTTACGGACAAACTCGGGCGCATTCGCGATGTGCGCCAGGGGCCGGATGGCTTTCTATACGTGTTGACCGATGCGCAAGCAGGAAGTCTGGTACGCATCGGTCTGGCCGACTGAGCAGCTCAGAGCTCGACGTGATCGTCGAGCACTTCTTCAGGCACGCTGCTGTCGGCCTGCGCGCTTTCTTCGGTCTTCTCCAGATCGAGCAGGTCGGCAGCCAGCAACGGCTCGGTTACCACGCTGAAGTCGGTTATTTCGATAGCGCCTTTGCCTTCGCCCAGCAGGTGGAACGAGAAGGCCTTGCGGGTTTCGAGGTTGTCGAAGCCAAAGCTGAGGTTGAGGGTTTGCCCAGGCCTGAGTGACGGCAAGTCGGGAATCAGGCCGGCGACATCGCGATCGAACTCCTTGGTTTTCAACAGTAGCCTGGCGCCTTGCTCTGCCATGCGCACCGCACGAATGGTGACATTCACACGGGTTCGCGTGCCCTGTGGCAACTCCAGGTATTGCGCGCCGATCAGGTTGTCGGCCCAGTCGTCCCTGGCCTCGGCTTTCAGACTGATGCGCTCGTTACTGGCGAACTGGTACTGCTGGCCGATCTGGCCATTGCTCAGCGACTGGTCCAGCAAGGCCGCCCGGCTGCTGACCAGACGGGCTTGCTTGCCACTTACGCGGCCCAGGTAGCGAGCCTGATTGGCGATAAATCCTTCACTGGCATAGCGCCGGCAAATCTGCTGGAAGTCGCATTCGGTAAATGTGCCCTTGCCGTCGTGCTGGCGGAGCAAACCATTGGTGTACGACATGATCTCGCGGCCGTTGCCATAGTCGCGAAACAGCGAGCGGCCGGTAAGGTTTGGCGGTACCTGGAAGTCGAAGTAATCAAGCACCGAAGCAGTCAGGTCAACGTGTCCGTAAACGCCCTGTTTCAACGTCGGCAGCTGGCTTTGTTCGGGCGCGAGAATAAGGTTGAAGCCCCACGCGGAGGCCAGCCTGACGTCATCGATGCCGTGGGATTCATCCGAGGTGACGATCACCAGCGTGTCTTTGAGCACGCCCTGTTTCTCCAGACCCGCAAGAAAGTCGGCCACGGCATCATCGAGATAGCCGATCGCCGCCTGCTTGGCGCTGGGGTAGCGGTCCAGATAGTCCTGCGGCGCCGAGTAAGGCTGGTGGGTGCCAACAGTGAGCAGCGTAAGCATCCACGGCTTCTTCGACTGCCGAAGCTCGGCCACCTGTTTAAGCGCGCCTTCGAAATACGCCTTGTCGTCCATGCCCCACGGAAATTCGAGGTACGGCTTGTTCTTGAACCAGCCCAGGCCACGGGTTTGTTCAAAACCCATGTGCGGCATGATTTTATCTTTGGCCATGAACCGCAGCCCCGCACCTTGCAAAAACGTGGTGCGAAAGCCCTGCTCGCGCAACTGAGCGGGCAGGCATTGCTGGTTGCGGGTACTGCTAGTCAGCAGTTCCACACCCTTGGGCGTACCGCTGTCGAGCTTGCTGTAGTCGCCGCACAACATGGCGTAAAGACCGCGAATGGTCTGATGACTATGCAGGACGTAATCCGGGGTATTCATACCGCGTTCGGCCCATTGGCCCAGGCGCGGCATCAAGTCTTCCAGATAGGTGCTGTTCAGCGCGTGCCGGTTGGTAGCGATGTAGGCGCCGGGAATGCCTTCCAGCGTCACGATCAGCACGTTCTTCGCCTGGCCTTTGCCAGCGAAGAGTTTGTTGCCGTTCAAATCCAGTTGGCTGAGGCCGGCGATGTCCGGTTTGCTATCGGGGGCTTCGTCATCCAGCCAGGCTTCCAGGCGCATCTGGCCGCTGTTGAAGCTTTCTGCGAGCAACTTGTGCGACAGGTTGAATTGCTTCCACTGCACGGCCTCGCTGGGCACCAGGTATTGGCCGCTGGCATGCAGCGCGGCGAAGCCCAGCGGCAAGGCGTAGCTATAGAAGGGCAGACGGCGCATGTTCTTTTGCCGCCGCACAAGCAGATTGGCAAACAGGCCGAGCGCTAGACCAAGCGCCAGCAGCGGGTAAGTGAGCCCGCCGCCTTGAGTTGAATGACCGACAAATTGCGGGTCGGTGAGGTATTGCAGATCGCTGACTTCTGGCATGCGCCCAACGGCGCCGACCAGCTCGGCAGTGCTCAGGGTGAACACGCTCCAGACCAGCAGCACCGGCAGCGTCAGCCACAGCGGGCGGTTTTGCAGGAGCACGAACAACAGCGAGCCGACGGCCAGATCAGACAGATAGCCAAAACCGTTAGACCAGCCGAGGAAATAGCGACCCAACAGCGGCACAACGAGCAAAAGGAAACCGCGAGCCAACAATTCATACGCGGGGTGCTGCAGCCACAGGCCGGAAATGCGCACAGGAGCTCCTGAGATAAGGCAGAGAGAATCCAAACCAGCCGACGAGCCGAAGAAAAAGCGCGGCGCCAACCGAGTTGAAACGATTCTGAAACATCTCTGTGCTACAGGCCAGAAGCTTGTTCTATTGGGGCAGGCGGAATATGTGAGCAGCCATGTAAGGGCGCGAATTCAGGGATATTTCGGAGTGAATACGGAGGGGGTGAAGCGGGGATATTGCGGAGTAACTACAGCTGTTCAAGCGCTTTCATTCAAGAACGACAACCAAAGCGCCAGAAACAGCAGCAACAGAAAGCGTTTACTTTTTACCGAGGGTGATGTGGCGCGACGGGGCGAACACCTGACCGCTAACACCTTTTGGAATTTCCTGAATCTGGCCACCAGCTTTCAGGAATGCCGTCACTGCGTCGTCAATCGAGCTGTGAGTTTCAACGGCAGGAGGGGCTTTTTTCTTCATTTCGGATGCTTTAACGCGCATGGCGGCCATTTAACCTGTCAACAGTAATTTGGCCAGGCATTGTACACAAAATGAGCGGCCCTGGCCCGGCTATTTCTTCTCTGTGTGGTTTTGACGGAAATATCCCACCCGCTATAAGCGCGGAAAAAGCCCGGTTCTCTAAGCGGGTGCCGTCTGTCAGTGAAGGGGTGTTCGAACGTACAGCGCTTCCACTTTTTCCCGCGCCCATGGCGTTTTTCGCAGAAATTTCAGGCTCGACTTGACGCTCGGCTCGCTTTGAAAACAGCGAATGTCGATCAACTCGCCAAGCTTTTCCCAGCCGTAATGCGCTTCGAGCGCCGTGACGATGGCTTCAAGGGTGACGCCGTGAAGGGCGTTGTGTTGTTTTACGCTGGTCATGGGCAGCTCGTTATCCAAAGAAAAATGCCGTCGGCCGGGGCATGCATCGGCGGCGGATTATCCGGCAATGGCGCCTGGCCGTCACTGTTGGCGGCGTGCTTCGGGTAGAATGCCGGCCACGCAACGAGGGTAGTGCACATGGCTTTGATTGGACGTTTCAACAGTTTGCAGGTGGTTAAACACACCAACTTCGGTCTTTACCTGGACGGCGGCGCCGACGGCGAGATTCTGCTGCCCAACCGCTACATTCCCAAAGACACACCGACCGAAGTGGAAGACTGGCTGAACGTCTTCATCTACCTGGACAGCGACGACAAGCTGATTGCCACCAACGAAAAGCCGAAAGTGCAGGTTGGCGAATTCGCCAGTCTGAAAGTGAAAGAGGTCAACAGCATTGGCATTTTCCTCGACTGGGGCTTATCCAAAGACCTGCTGCTGCCGTATTCCGAAGAGAAGCGCACGCTGCAAGCCGGCGATTACTGCGTAGTGCACGTCTACCTCGACAAACACACCCGCCGCATCACCGCTACCGCTCGCCTGGATCGCTATCTGGACAATACGCCTGCCGCCTACAAGGTTGGCCAGGCTGTTGATTTGCTGGTGGCCGAATCCACCGACATGGGCTTCAAAGCCATCATCAACAACCAGCACTGGGGCCTGATTCACAAGAACGAAGTGTTCAAGTTTTTGCGCGCCGGCAAGCAGGAACAGGGCTTTATCAAAGAGATTCGACCCGACGGCAAAATCAGCCTGAGCCTGCAACCGGTCGGCAAGGAAGCAGCGGTCGGTTTGCACGAGCAAATTCTCAACAAACTGCGCGAAAACGACGGCGTGCTCGCGGTCAGCGACAAGAGCCCGCCAGAAACAATCGCCGGGCTGTTTGGCGTGAGCAAAGGCAACTTCAAAAAGGCCATTGGCGCGTTGTACAAACAAGGCGAGCTGGTCATCCACGCCGACCGCATCGAACTGCCCAAGTAACGCCTCGCCCCATGTTCTAGTATTTCCCAGTGAACGCCGTTGTAGCTCAGTCGGTAGAGCATCTGATTCGTAATCAGGAGGTCGGGGGTTCGATTCCTCTCAACGGCACCATCTGTAAAAGCGTCTGCAGTTGCGCGACGCTTTCTACTCAGTCAATTCGCGCATTTACCTCCGCTCTTTCCGATGTTCTTTCGGATACATGACAAAGCGCCCGCATCAATTGCGGTTTCGCTTTCTATCTATTTGATTAAAAAACGATTGTTCGAGTTTTAGAGCTGTGGGAATAGCTGCGGGCGCGTTGTGTCCTCGGTCGCCCGACTCGCGATAATGACCGCTTTCGCGCTCGCAACCCGGCCGGCGCGCTTGTCGATGAGACGCTTTGCGATGCAAGCAACGTTGCGATTCAGGTTTTTTATTTTTGGCCTTTTACCTTTCTTTTCAGCCTGCTCGTCGCTCAATGATATTCAGCAGGGCGGCCCCTATGCGCCCGAGCCGATCGTTGATCACTGCGCGGTCGGCTGCCCGGCCGGGGGCAGCGCCCTGACCATTAACAGAGCGGCGTACAGCCTGAACAATAACGGCGAAACCAAGTTTGCCAATTGGGTGGCTTATCGGATTACCAAAGACACGCCCGCCAGTGGCCGTCCGCGTAATTGGCGGGTCGATCCCGACATTCCCGAGGGGCAAACACTGGTGCCAAAGGATTACACCGGAGCCAGCGTTGCGCTGAAGGTGGACCGTGGCCATCAGGCGAACCTGGCGTCCATGGGCGGCGTGGCGGATTGGGAAACCTTGAATTACCTGTCCAACATCACGCCGCAAAAGTCGGAGCTCAACCAAGGCGCGTGGGCAGCGCTGGAAGATCGCGAGCGCAGCCTGAGTAAACGTGCCGATGTTGATGAAGTGCATGTGCTGACCGGCCCGCTTTATGAGCGTTACATCGGCACACTGCCCGGCACGGCCACGCCGCATACGATTCCCAGCGGCTACTGGAAGATCATCTTCGTGGGCACAACGCCTGAGGCGGGGCTGTATGCCGCCTTCATCATGCAGCAGGAAACTCCTCGCGGCGCCAGCTACTGCAGCTCTCAGACAACCGTGGATGAGATAGAGAAACGCGCTGGTTTAACGGTCTGGAGCAATCTGCCCACCTCGGTGCAGGCGAGCCTCAAATCCAGGCCCGGCCACTTGGCGGCAACGATCGGCTGCTGACCTGCCGCCTCAGTCGTCCTGCTGAACCACCCAAAACAAATGCACGCCACCGTCGTCGCGGTAAGCAATGGTGACGTTATCGGTTTCGCCGATTTCAGCCAGTACCTGTGCCCAGTCGTCATCGGATTCATCCGGCGCCTTGTAGAGCAGGGCGGTTTTCGATTTCTGTGCGGCGGGAGAGTTGATGATGCGTTGCAAGCGGGTCGCCAGCAGCTCGTATTGGCTCGGCTGGCGAGGGGCGGCGGCTTTCGACATCTGGCGAAACCTCGTTTACTGTTTGGATGTACAGTATTTTAGTGCGTGGTTTTTTCAGATGTCGAGCGCTGATTTGTTCGGGTTGACCGGTAATGGAGTCAGAAGCCGCGCAACTGGGCAAATTCTTCGACCGGCGCGCGCTCCGAGCGCAGCTGGTTAACGGTTGCCTCGCGGTCGGGGTAGCCCAGGGCCATGCCGCAATACACCACTTCGTTATCAGGCACGTCGAAGTGCCGGTGCAGGCTGTCGCGCGCCATGCCCCAGGCTTCCTGCATGCAAGTGCCCAGCCCGCGCTCCTCGGCGAGCAGGGCCAGCGACTGCATGAACATGCCGAGGTGCGCCCACTGGCCGTTGCCCATGGCTTTGTCGATCACGAAGAACAACCCCACCGGGGCGCCGAAAAACTGATAGTTGCGCGACATCCATTTCAGGCGCGCACCTTTATCTTCGCGAGGAATGCCCAGCAGCGCGTACATGTCCTCGCCAATTTTGTAGCGTCGCGCGCGGTAAGGGTCCTGGAGGCCTTCGGGATAGATGGGGTAGTCGCCCATTTCGCCTTTGGGGTTTCTCAGAATGGCCTCGACAGCCAAACGCTCCAGCGCAGTTTTTTCGGCACCCGCGACGGCGATGACTTTCCACGGTTGCAGATTGCCGCCAGAAGGTGACCAGCGTGCCTCGTCCAGCAAGGCGTGGACGGTGGCGGCGTCTACCGGTTTATCGAGAAAGGCGCGTATTGAAATGCGTTTTTTCAACGTGTCGGCTACAGACATGAAGGGCGTCCTGAGTTGGCGATGGGTAAAGCAGCGGGCTGGTTCACTGTTCTAAGGACTTCGTGTGCCGAACGCAATCGATCAGGTGGCTGCAAAACCGCCAGTGATCAGGCGGTTTTGACCGAGCGCTTTTACGAACCGGCAAATCGCAGGCAACAAAAAGCCCGCACGGAGCGGGCTGTTTGCAGATAGGGGCTGATCCTTCAGCTGCGTGGAGTATCTCCCGGCAACTGTGAAGATTTCGTGAAGAAACCGAATAAATTCGGAGGCGGGCTCAGGCCGGCTGTTCTTCGTCGCGAATCAGCACGCACAGGCGGCCGCTTTCATCTTCCACGGCGTCGTACACGTAATACATCACCACCTCACCCAGGCCGGGCAGCGCGGCTACGTAGTCGCCGATCTCGGCGCTGAAGTGCGCTTTGCTGCCGGGTTTGGCTTCGCTTTCGATGTAGGCATTGAAGAACAGGCCCGGGTCGGCGTCGCCGAAGAAATCTTCATGGGCTTCTGCATCCCACTCGGCCGGCGCGGTGAACTGGCCGGCGAACAGCACTTTGCCGTCACCCAGATCTTCTTCTTCGGCTTCCGGGTCACTTTCGTCGAGACGGTACACCGTGCAGCTCAGCGCGTCGGCGTGGCCCAGGATAAAGGCACGGGCGGCCATACGTTTGTCGGTATCCATTACAGGCATGGGTGTCTCCAGTAGGGGCGGCGATGTGCCTGCGAGCGGGCAGTGTGCCGCTCAACCGGTGGCCTCGCAAGCGCAAGCGTTGCGCCGCGAGACCACGCGCCAGCCAGGGCGGCCGGCGTATGGAGAGATTGCGCTTAGAGCGCGTCGACCATCGGGTCGCTGTCGGGCTGTACTTGCACGAATGGCAGTTGCAGACGCTCGCTGCTCCAGGCGCGCGTGGCATTGGTCAGCTTAAGGTCGTTGTTCAGCTTTTGGCCGTAGGAGGGAATGATCTCCTTCAGCTTGGCCTGCCACTCGGGCGTTTTGACCTTGTCTTTGAAGGTTTTTTCCAGCACCGAGAGCATGATCGGGGCGGCGGTGGAGGCGCCTGGCGAGGCGCCGAGCAATGCCGCGATGCTGCCGTCCGCCGAGCTGACTACTTCGGTGCCGAACTGCAGCACGCCACCCAGCTCCGGGTCTTTCTTGATGATCTGTACGCGCTGGCCGGCGTGCACCAGTTCCCAGTCGGCGTCTTTGGCTTCGGGGAAATACTCGCGCAGGGCGGCCATACGGTCGTCCTGGCTGAGCATCAACTGGCCGACGAGGTAAGTGGTCAACGAGGTGTTATCCAGTCCGGCATTGGCCATGGGCATCAGGTTGTTCCAGGTCATGGCGCTGAACATGTCCCACAACGATCCGTTGATAAGGAACTTGGTCGAGAAGGTGGCGAAGGGGCCGAACAGCAGCGCTTTCTGACCGTCAATAACCCGTGTGTCCAAATGCGGAACGGACATCGGTGGCGAGCCCACTGAGGCTTTGCCGTACACCTTGGCCTGATGCTGCGCGACGATTTCCGGATTCTTCGTTACCAGGAATTCACCGCCGACCGGGAAGCCCGCGTAGCCGTCCGCTTCAGCAATGCCGGACTTCTGCAGCAGCTTGAGCGCGCCGCCGCCAGCACCGATAAACACGAACTTGGCTTTCACGCTTTTCAACTGTTCAGCGTTGCCGAGGTCGGCGACCACCACGGTCCAGGTGCCGTCGTCGTTGCGCACGATGTCGCGCACTTCGTGTTGCAGGTGCAGCGCAACGCCCGGCCGACTGGTGAGCGAGCCGAAGAGCTGACGGGTGATTTCGCCAAAGTTCACGTCGGTGCCGATCGGCATGCGCGTGGCGGCCAGCTTCTGGCCTTCAGTGCGGCCGTCCATGACCAGCGGAATCCATTGCTTGATTTGCGCCGGGTCTTCGGAATATTCCATGCCGCGAAACAGCGAGCTGTGTTGCAAGGCCGCGTGGCGCTTGTGCAGGTAGGCGACGTTTTCATCGCCCCACACAAAACTCATGTGCGGCACGCTGTTGATAAACGTCTTGGGGTTGTTGAGCACTTTCTGCTCAACCTGGTACGCCCAGAACTGTTTGGATATCTCGAACGACTCGTTGATTGCGACCGCTTTGCTGATGTCGATGCTGCCGTCGGCAACTTCAGGCGTGTAGTTCAGTTCGCAGAAGGCCGAGTGGCCAGTGCCCGCGTTGTTCCAGGGGTTCGAGCTTTCCTCGGCAACCTGGCCCATGCGCTCGTAGATGTCGATGCTCCAGCCTGGCTCCAGCTCGTTGAGGTAGGTGCCCAGACTGGCGCTCATGATGCCGCCGCCAATCAGCAGCACATCGACGGTTTTTTCCGGCTCGGGGTTTTTTGCACAGCCGACCACGACCAGGCAGACGAGGGTTAACAACAGCTTTTTCATCAGTTTGACCATTTCCAGTTTGCTATCCAGACGGCATACAGCAAGACCGGGGCCAGGTGCGGCAAGGCGCCGCAGAGCGGGCTGTGCGGGCCGAGTAAGGAAATGTCTCACCAAGTTATGGCCGATTTCCGCCAACCTGCGGGCGGAATCTCGCCGTCAGCTGTCGGCTTCCACCTTGTGCCGCAGACGGTGGTCGGCCATGCACAAAGCGATGAGCAGGGGAATGGTGGCGATGGCCGCGTCCAGCAACAGCAGTTCACGGAAAGCGCTGCGCAGCGAGTGGGCGTCCACTTGGCCGAGACTGGCGCTGATGTGTTCGGGATCGATGCCTGGCAGCAAGTGCCAGAGCAAGCTCGACAGCAGCGTCACGCCTATCGCGCCACCCAAGCCACGAAACATACCGCAGGCCGCCGTTACCACGCCCAGATGGCTAAGCGGGGCCGCGCTTTGCACGGCCACCATGGAGGTTGGAAATTGCAAACCCAGCGCCACGCCGCAGCACATCAGCAGCGGCAAGCTGAGCACGTTCAAACCGGATGGCAGGAACGCCAGCGCCACCAGCGCAACGGGCAATAGCAGGTTGCCGGCAAGGATCAGCGGTTTATAGCGCCCGAGCAGTGAACTCATGCGCCCGCCAATAAATGCACCCAACGGCGCGCCAATGGCTATCGCCATCAACTGAGTGGCGCCGGTACCGGTGCCGCCCTGAGCGTGGGCATGCAAGGGGAACAGCACAGCCAGCGCCACGGCCTGGAAATTGGCGAAAAACAGCAGGCACCAGCCAGCGCGAACCGGGCCGATGCGGAACAATTCCATGGGAATGACCGGCTCGCGGGTGCGCCGCTCTTGCCACACGAAAAGCGCCAGGCCCAGCAGGGCGACGCCCAGCCAGGTTGCGTTTGCCACGGTCAGCCACTGGCGCTCCTGGCCGAGGCGGGTAATCAGTAACAGCAAGCTGCCAAGGCCGACCAACAGCAACAGACCGCCCAGGTAATCGAGCTGTGCCTTGCGCCGCCTTTCTGCCAGGCCAGCCAGGCGCCGCTGACTGAGCCAGATCGCCAGCAAGCCAATCGGCAGGTTGATCCAGAACACCCAGCGCCATGACAACTGATGGCTGAGCAAGCCACCCAGTGGCGGGCCGATGAGGCTGGCCAGGGCGAACATGCCGCTAAACCAGGCCTGGTAGCGGCCGCGTTCGGCGGGCGCGATGAGGTCGCCGATCAGCGCCTGGATAGTGGCAATCATGCCGCCCGCACCTATTCCCTGCAGCGCCCTGGCGCCGACCAGTTGCCACATGTCTTGCGACAGCGCGCAGAGCACCGAGGCGAACACGAACAGGCTGATGGAAATTAGCAGCAGGCGGCGCCGGCCGAACAGGTCGCCGAACTTTCCAAAAAAGGGCGTCGAGATGGTCATCGCCAGCATATAGGCCGACACCACCCAGGCCAGCACTTCGCTGCCAGGCAATTGCAGACCAATCTCCGGCAAGGCGACGGCGACGATGGTCTGGTCCAGCGCAGAAAGAAAAATACCGAGCAGCAAACCGATGAGGATTTTGCGCAATTGCAGCGGGCTTAGCGCAACGGAAGTGGGAGCGGCAGTCACAACGGGCCCTTAGCGGTTGAAGACACAGGATGTAGCGCACTCGGCGGTGGGTGAGTGTGCACAGGCGCGTGGGGGCTGAACAGGGACATCAGAGGTTATCGCGATAAAACGTGTAAGGGACTGCCTGCGAGGCTGCTTGAAAACATCTTTTTCCTCGAATCTACCTACGGCAGCCAAGGTGCTTTCTGATTTTTAAGCTCAGCCCGACAAGGCTTAATGACTGCCGGCGAGATGCTTCGCCAATCCTGTGCTCTCAGTTGGTTGCCAGGCAGTACGTAGACCCAAGGGTAGCGTTAACAGCATGTTTTAAATCATTTTTTCCCCAGATGTTTAATTGAGCCACTACGTAGTAACCGCCAGCGCAACGTCAAAAAAGAACGAAGTAGGAACGCAACAGAACGCTCGCCGTTCACTCAAAGCCGCCACGCAATGGGCGGCTTTTTTTTGCCCGTGAATCCGTCGCGGTTCTACAACGAATAATTAGCCAGCTCGCGCGCAATCAGCAGCCGTTGAATCTCGCTCGACCCCTCGTAAATCTGCGTGATGCGCGCATCGCGGTAATAACGCTCGACCGGATAATCCTCCAGATACCCGTATCCGCCGTGAATCTGAATGGCTTCGGAGCACACCTTCTCAGCCATTTCCGAGGCGAACAGTTTGGCTTGCGACGCTTCGGACAGGCACGGATGCCCGGCCGTTTTCAGCCGCGCTGCGTGAAGAATCAGCAAGCGGCTGGCGTTGAGTTGGGTGTGCATGTCGGCCAGTTTGTTGGCGATGCTCTGGTGTTCGATGATTGGCTTGCCGAACTGCACCCGCTCGCGCGCATAACCCAGCGCCGCTTCGAACGCCGCGCGGGCAATGCCCAAGGCTTGCGCGGCGATGCCGATGCGCCCGCCCTCAAGATTTGAAAGCGCGATGGCAAGGCCTTTGCCGCGTTCGCCGAGCAGGTTGGCTGCGGGAATCACGCAGTTATTGAGGGTGACGGCGCACGTGTCTGAGGCTTTGATGCCCATTTTCTTTTCGCTGCGATCCACCACGAAGCCAGGGTTGTCGGTAGGCACGAGAAAGGCCGACAAACCCTTCTTGCCCAACTCGGGATCGGTCACGGCGAAGACGATGGCGAGCCTGGCGCGTTTGCCGTTGCTGACAAATTGTTTGGCGCCGTTAAGCACCCAATGGTCGTCTTTCAGTTCGGCGCGGGTTCGCAGGTTGTTCGCCTCGGAGCCGGCGTGGGGCTCGGTCAGACAGAAGCAGCCAATCGCCTGACCACTGGCCAGGGCCGGCAACCAGGCCTGTTTTTGCGCCTCGCTGCCGTAGTTGAGCACCGGCCCGCAGCCTACCGAGTTGTGCACGCTCATCAGCGTGCCGGTGGCTGCGTCGGCGGCGGCAATTTCTTCTACCGCCAGGGCGTAGGCCACATAGTCGGTGAACGAGCCGCCCCAGCTGTCGGGCACCACCATGCCCAGCAAACCCAGCTCGCCCATCTTGCTTACCACCGCATCGTCGATCCACCCGGCCTCGGCCCATGCCTGGGCGTTGGGCGCGATTTCGCTGCGGGCAAAGTCGCGGGCCATGTCGCGGATCATGCGTTGTTCGTCACTCAGTTCCAGATCGTGCATGCACTGTTCTCTGTCATGTAGGGGAGGGCGCTCAGCCTTTGACGCTGTAGAGCTTGATGATGGCGGAGAAATCCAATTCGCCGTGGCCCTGGGCGCTGAAGCTCTGGTACAGCTGTTGCGCCAGGGCACCGAGCATCACCGGCTGCTGCGCCTGCTTGGCCGCTTCGGTAGCAAGGCCGAGATCCTTGAGCATCAGGTCGGTGCCAAAACCGCCGCTGTACCCGCGCGCCGCCGGAGCGTTTTCCAGCACGCCGGGGAAGGGGTTGTAGGTGTCCGAACTCCAGCAGCGGCCGCTGGAGGTGTTGATCACACCGGCCAACACGTTTGCGTCCATGCCCAGCGCCACGCCCAGGTTCATCGCCTCGGCGACGCCGATCATGGAAATGCCCAGCAGCATGTTGTTGGCCACTTTGGCAACCTGGCCGTTACCGGCGTCGCCGCAGTGCACGATGTTTTTGCCCATTGCCGCGAGCACCGGTTGCGCCTGGGCGAAATCGCTGGCGCTGCCACCGACCATAAAGGTCAACGTGCCGGCTGCCGCGCCGCCGGTGCCGCCGGAGACGGGCGCATCAAGCATGGGGTTGCCTTGTCTGGCCGCAGCGGCAGCCACTTCGCGGGCGGTCATCGGGTCGATGGTGGAGCTGTCGATCAAGCGCACGCCTTTGCCGACATGGGCAAGCAAACCGTCATCGCCCAGGTACACCGCTTTCACATGGCGCGCGGCGGGAAGCATGGTGATGATCAGTTCGACGTTGCTGCGGGCGATCTCGGCGGGTGAGCCCAGCGTGTGGGCGCCCGCCTCGGTAAGGCGTTGCACGGAGGCGGGCATCAGATCGAATACCTGAAGCGAATGGCCGGCCTTGAGCAAGTTGAGGGCCATTGGACCGCCCATATTGCCCAAGCCGATAAAACCGATATTCATAAACGTCCCTCTTATTGGATTTGTAGGACTGGCTTCGCGCCATGGTTACTTCAGCGTAATGGTGGTGTTGACCGCGCCCACGTCCTCTTCATCGAACCAGCGTTGGGTCACGGTTTTGGTTTGGGTATAGAACTGCACCACTTGCTTGCCGTAAGGGCCGAGGTCGCCAAGTTTGGAGGCGCGCGAGCCGGAGAACGAGAAGATCGGTACGGGCACCGGAATTGGCACATTGATGCCCACCTGGCCGACGTCGATCTCTTCCTGGAAATGCCGCGCCGCCGCGCCGGAGCGGGTGAAGATTGCCGTGCCGTTGCCATTGGGGTTGGCGTTGATCAAGGCAATCGCCTCGTCGAGCGTGGCCGCGTTCATCACGCACAGCACCGGGCCAAAAATCTCTTCGCGGTAAATGCGCATGGTCGAGGTGACGTCGCTGAACAGCGTCGGGCCGATGAAATTGCCGTGTTCAAAGCCGGGCACCGTGGGGTTGCGGCCGTCCAGCGCTAGTGTCGCGCCTTCTTCGACGCCAGCGGCAATCAGCCCATGGATGCGCTCCAGCGCGGTGCAGGACACCACCGGGCCGAGGTCCGCGCCGGCTTCAGTACCGGCGTTGAGCTTCAGGGTTTTGCTGCGTTCTACCAGCTCCGGCAGCCAGGTCTGCGCTTCGCCCACCAGAATAACCGTCGACAACGCCATGCAGCGTTGCCCGGCGGCACCAAACGCCGCGCCTACCAGATTGTTCAGCGTCTGTTGGCGGTTGGCGTCGGGCATGACGATGGCGTGGTTTTTCGCCCCCATCATGCATTGCGCGCGTTTGCCGTTTTGCGTGGCGCGGTTGTACACGTGGGTGCCCACCTGCGTGGAGCCGACAAACGAAACGGCCTTGATGTCGGGATGGTCGCACAGCCGGTTCACCACATCGGCACCGCCATGCACCACGTTCAGCACGCCCGGCGGCACACCGGCCTGCATCGCCAGTTCGGCCAGGCGCATGGTAACCATCGGGTCCTGCTCGGACGGTTTGAGCACGAAGGTATTGCCGGTGGCGATGGCCATGGGAAACATCCACAGCGGAATCATCGCCGGGAAGTTAAATGGAGTGATGCCGGCGCATACACCCAGCGGTTGCAGCAGCGTGTAGGTATCAACGCCGCCCGCCACATTGTTGGCCAGCTCGCCTAACTGCAGGTTGCCGATACCGGCGGCATGTTCCACCACTTCAAGGCCGCGAAACACATCGCCCTCGGCATCGGCCAGGGTTTTGCCTTGTTCGGCGGTGAGCATGGCGGCCAGCTCGGCCATGTGTTCGCGGATGAGTTGCTGGTATTTGAGAAATACGCGAGCCCTGGCGCCGATTGGCGTTTTGCGCCAGGTTTTGAATGCCTCGGCAGCGGCGCGGATGGCAGCGTCCACTTCGCTACGCGTGGCGAAGGGCACCCGGGCCAGCACGTGCTGAGTGGCCGGATTGACGATGTCGCGCCATTCGGCGCTGGTGGACTCGATCAGCTCGCCGCCGATCAGCAGCTTTACGTTGGGAATGGCATTACGTTCGGTCGTTTGCATTTGTTGTTATCAACCTTTGTTATGGCAACGCGAGCCCTGAGCTTAGCAGTGGGGATTTGTCCGATACAGAACCGATGATTGCGTAGTTCTCGGAATGGTCCTACGGCCATTGGGTGCCCCTGCTACAGAACGATGTGCGCCCCTCTGTGAACCTCGTCCGACATTTTTTTCGGCGAGATCTCTCTCATGCACAGCACTTCCCACGCAGCACCTTCCTCTCCCTTTCATAAAGCCGCCAAAAGCATCGGCCTGGCTGTTTTCACCTTGATTGCGCTGGCCGCCACCCAACCCGAATTCCCTGCGCGTGTGTATGACTGGATCATTGCCCTTGATCAGCTTCTGCTGTCCCTTCTGTGATGGGTTCTTCATTCGGCCTGGCCGCCAGCAACGTGTCATACAACGCCTGCGCGGCCACCGATAATTCGTGATCGTCCTTACGTAAAATCCCGATAGCTCGCTCGATAATCGGCTCACGCAATGTGAGGCAACGAGCGCCCAGCTCACGCATCTGCTCCACACACAACGCCGGAACGGCGCTTACTCCCAAGCCATTGGCAACCATGCGACCCACCGTAGCCAACTGGTGACTCTCGAATGCCACCGGCAGCTTCAGGCCGCGCTGGCGCAAGTGGTCTTCCAGCATGAAGCGCACGGTCGAAGGGCGTTGCAGCGTTACGAACGGGAACTGGAGCAAGGTCGCCCAATCCACCTCGTCGTGCTCGGCCAGCGGAGAGTCGGCGGCCACCACAGCGACGAAGCGGTCGAGATACAACGGCGTGAAACGCAAGCTGACGTCCGCTTCGGGCTCAAAGGCGATGCCCAGTTCCACCTGCCGATCACGAACCATCTCGATCACTTGTTCGTTAATCACGTCGTTCACCGTGACATTCACCTTCGGATGCCGCGCGCGAAATTGCACCAGCAGCGGCGGCAGCAGGTTGCCCGCAAACGAAGGCATGGCCGCCAGCGTGACGCGGCCTTGTTGCAAGGTGAAACGCTGACGCAACTGATCTTCGGCGTTTTCCCAATCAGCCAGCAGGCGCCGCGCCAGTGGCAACAAAGCCTCGCCCTCAGGCGTGAGGCTGACGTTGCGAGTGGTGCGGCTGAACAGCCTTCCGCCCAAGCCTTCTTCCAAGCCTTTGATGGTCAGGCTCAGCGCCGATTGCGACAGATAAAGCCGCTCGCCCGCCTGGGCAAAGCTGAGGCTTTGCGCCACCGCGAGGAAAGCGCGCAGTTGTTTGACGGTCATGGTTTGCTCGTAAGAAGCGATGGGAGATTGTGCTGTTTTATCAATCAATCCATTTTAAAAATCAACTTAACAAATATATCCGTCGGCTCAACACTCTTGGCTCCGGCCCGGCAGAGGCCTTCACGAACAACAAGAGAGGCGTCGCCCATGGCTGGTTTCGATAAACGTGTGGGTTCTTACGAGGAAGCCCTGGCGGGGCTTAAAGACGGCATGACCGTTATCGCAGGCGGCTTTGGCCTGTGCGGCATTCCTGAAAATCTGATTGCCGAGATCAAGCGCAAGGGCGTGCGCGACCTCACTGTTGTTTCCAACAACTGCGGCGTCGATGGCTTCGGCTTGGGCGTGCTGCTGGAAGACCGGCAGATCCGCAAGATGATCGCCTCGTACGTAGGCGAAAACGCCTTGTTCGAGCAGCAACTGCTCAGCGGCGAGCTGGAAGTGGAACTCACCCCGCAAGGCACCCTGGCGGAAAAAATGCGCGCAGGCGGGGCTGGCATTCCGGCGTTCTTCACCGCCACAGGCGTCGGTACGCCGATTGCCGACGGCAAGGAAACCCGTGACTTCAATGGCCGCGCCTACCTGATGGAAACCGCCATAACCGGTGATTTCGCCATCGTCAAAGGCTGGAAAGCCGACTGGTTCGGCAACGTTGTGTATCGCCACACCGCGCAGAACTTCAACCCGCTCGCGGCCACTGCCGGGAAGATTACCGTGGTGGAAGTGGAGGAAATTGTCGCCCCCGGCGAACTCGACCCGACGCAGATTCACACGCCCGGTATTTACGTGGATCGCCTGATATGCGGGCGCTTTGAGAAGCGCATTGAACAACGCACCGTGCGTTCCTGAATCGTCCCCACTTCCTTTTTGCAGAGAACAATAACTATGGCGCTTACCCGCGAACAAATGGCCCAGCGTGTCGCCCGCGAATTGCAGGACGGCTACTACGTCAACCTCGGCATCGGCATTCCGACGCTGGTTGCCAACTACGTGCCGCAAGGTATGGAAGTGATGCTGCAATCGGAAAACGGCCTGCTCGGCATGGGCGCGTTTCCGACGGCCGAAGAGATTGACGCCGACATGATCAACGCCGGCAAACAGACCGTCACCGCCCGCACCGGCGCCTCGATTTTCTCCTCCGCCGAATCGTTCGCCATGATTCGCGGCGGCCATATCGACCTGACCGTGCTTGGCGCCTTTGAGGTGGACGTGCAAGGCAACATCGCTTCGTGGATGGTGCCCGGCAAGCTAGTGAAGGGCATGGGCGGGGCGATGGATCTGGTCGCCGGGGCCGAGAACATCATCGTCACCATGACCCACGCCTCGAAAGACGGCGAGTCCAAACTGCTGGCCCGCTGCACCTTGCCCCTGACCGGCGCGGGCTGCATCAAACGCGTGCTCACTGACCTGGCCTACCTGGAAATCGACAATGGCGCCTTCATTCTAAAAGAGCGCGCGCCGGGCGTGAGCGTTGAAGAAATCAAAGCAAAGACGGCGGGTGAGTTGGTGATTCCCGACCATGTGCCGGAAATGCAATTTTGAGGAGTGTTGCCATGCAAGACGTCGTAATCGTAGCCGCCACCCGCACCGCCGTCGGCAGTTTCCAAGGCTCGCTGGCGAACATTCCCGCCGTTGACCTGGGCGCTGCGGTAATCCGCGCGCTGCTGGAAAAAACCGGCCTGGATGGCGCCGAAGTGGACGAAGTGATCCTCGGCCAGGTGCTCACCGCCGGCGCCGGGCAAAACCCCGCGCGCCAAGCCGCAATCAAAGCCGGCCTGCCCGTTGCGGTTCCGGCGCTGACCCTGAATAAAGTCTGCGGCTCAGGCCTTAAAGCCCTGCACCTCGGCGCCCAGGCGATTCGCTGTGGCGATGCCGACGTGATCATCGCTGGCGGTCAGGAAAACATGAGCCTGGCGCCCTACGTAATGCCGGGCGCTCGCACCGGGCTGCGCATGGGCCACGCTCAAGTCATGGACACCATGATTACCGACGGCCTGTGGGACGCCTTCAACGACTACCACATGGGCATCACCGCCGAGAACCTGGTGGAGAAATACGCGATCACTCGCGAAGCTCAGGACGCCTTCGCCGCTGGCTCGCAACAGAAAGCCGTGGCCGCCATTGAAGGCGGGCGTTTCAGCGACGAAATCACGCCAATTCTGATTCCGCAGCGCAAAGGCGACCCGGTGGCGTTCGCCACCGACGAACAACCTCGCGCCGGCACCACCGCCGAAGCGCTGGGCAAACTGAAACCGGCCTTCAAAAAAGACGGCACCGTCACCGCTGGCAATGCCTCCAGCCTTAACGACGGCGCGGCCGCGGTAATCCTGATGAGCGCCGCCAAAGCCAAAGCACTCGGCCTGCCGGTGCTGGCGAAAATTGCCGCCTACGCCAACGCTGGTGTCGACCCCGCCATCATGGGCATCGCCCCGGTTTCGGCAACCAAACGCTGCCTGGAAAAAGCCGGTTGGACGCTGGACCAACTGGACCTCATCGAAGCCAACGAAGCCTTCGCCGCGCAAGCGTTGTCGGTCGGCAAAGAACTGGGTTGGGACGCAGCGAAGGTCAACGTCAACGGCGGCGCCATCGCCATTGGCCACCCCATCGGCGCCTCAGGCTGCCGCGTGTTGGTGACCTTGTTGCACGAAATGATCAAGCGTGACGCCAAGAAAGGCTTGGCCACGCTTTGCATTGGTGGTGGGCAGGGCGTCGCGCTGGCGTTGGAACGTTCTTGACCTTGTGGGGGCGGCTAATCGGAATGCCGCTCAACCGCCCCCACACAGTCACGACAACCGCTTCACCAACCGCTCCAACTCAGCAAAATCCCGCACCACATGAAAGTTCGCCTCCCCGGCGAACTCACTGAAATCCGTATCCCCATACCCCGCCACCTGCGCCCCGGCGCTGATGCCGGCCTGCACACCAGGCACGCTGTCATCTACCAGCAGGCACTTTTCCACTGGCACGCCAATCAGCCGTGCCGCATGTTCGATCAAGCGCGGCGAAGGCTTCCACGCATTCACTTCGTAAGCGCTAACAATCCGCGCGCCGAATACCTCGAGCAAACCCACCGCGGCCAAGTTGGTTTCGATTTTCTCGCGCGGCCCGTTCGAAGCC
Source organism: Pseudomonas viridiflava (assembly GCF_900573885.1). GTDB lineage: Bacteria > Pseudomonadota > Gammaproteobacteria > Pseudomonadales > Pseudomonadaceae > Aquipseudomonas. The sequence continues at coordinate 181,095 of NZ_UPSE01000453.1, read as the reverse complement.
ACGCAAACGGGCAGCGTGGTGCCACGCACAAACGCCACCGCGCCGGGCATTTCCTCGACGTGGTCGCGCAGCAGCGGCAGGCTGCGGCGGCGGAATTCCTGCTCCAGATGATGGCCGTTGAGCGCGGGGTGTAAAGCCACCAGCTCGCTGATGAACTGGGCGAAGGGGATGCCGCGAAAGCGCTTGAGCACCTGGTCGGCGGGCATGTGGAAATGTTGTTCAGCAATCAACTGATGCAGCAGGTGCGCGGCGAGGCGCTCGCTGTCTACCAGGGTGCCATCGCAGTCGAAAATCAGGCCGGCAATCGTCACGTGTCAGAGTCGCTCGCAAAAGAGGGCTGGGGTGTTGTGACCACAGCGGGCCGGCAGGGTTTTTAACCGCAGCCGTCATTCGTCAGCGCGAGGCTCTGGGGCGGGATTTTGCGTTTCGCCGGGCTCGGTCCAGGTGATAGCATTTGGCCCTGTTTGCGGTGCCGTCGCGGTCCACGAGCGCTTTTCGACTCACTCATTTTTGCAAGGACGCCCGGCATGGCCGCTCCCTCTAAACGTCTGGAACGTCTGCTCATCAGCTACGTCTTGTTGCTGCTGCTGTGGTTGCCGCTACCCATCGGCAGCAACCGCGACTGGTCCATGGGCCTGCTGGTTATGCTCTGTTGCACGTTGGGTGCAGGCTGGGCACTGAACGCCTGGCGCCGCAATCGCGCCATGGGCCCCACGCTTCGCCCGGCGCTGCCGATGCTCGGCTTGTTATTGCTCAGCCAGGTGTGGGTGCTGGTGCAGTGGCTTGCGGGCATGACCGTCGACGTAGCCGCCACCTTTCAATACCTGATGCTCGGCATCGCCTACAGCTTGCTGTTTCTGGTGGTGGTGGATTTGTTTCGCACGCGCAAACGCCTGAGCCTGCTGCTCGCCGTGTTGGTAGTGAGTGGCACGTTCCAGGCGTTTTTCGGCGTGGTAATGACGTTGTCGGGTGTCGAAGATTTGCTCGTTGGCGCAAAAACCCATTACCTGGGCGACGCCACCGGCACGTTCGTCAACCGCAACCATTTTGCCGGGTACCTGGAGCTGACCCTGGCGGCGGGCATTGGCCTGCTGCTGGCGCTGCGTGATGAGCGCCCGTTTCGCTGGGTCAATGTGCTGGAGATGCTGCTGGGCCCGAAAGGGCGCCTGCGCCTGGCGCTGGTGCTGATGACCATTGCGCTGGTGATGAGCCATTCGCGCATGGGCAACGGAGCATTTTTCACCAGCTTGCTGCTGGTGGGTGGGACCTTCCTGCTGACCGACAAAACCCATCGGCTGCGCAACGGGCTGATTCTGGCGAGTCTGCTGGTGATTGACGTGCTGATCGTCAGCCAATACTTCGGCCTGAACAAACTCGTGGACCGTATCGCCTCCACGCAACTGCAAGCCGTGGTGGTGGATGGCAAAACCATTCAGGCCGCCAACGAGCTACGCGGCACGGTCTACGAACAAGCCCTGCCGCTGGCCAAGGAACACTGGCTGACCGGCCATGGCGCCGGCACGTTCGAGGTGTTGTTTGGCAAATACGCCGGGCCGGAAATCACGCTGCATTTCGACCACGCGCATAACGATTACCTGCAATTCATCATCGAATACGGCCTGCTGGGCAGCCTGCCGTTACTGGCCTTTTTGCTGCTGGGCCTGTACCACGCGCAGCGGGCCATGTGGCAGGCCGAATCCACCTACCGGGCCGGCGTCGGCTTTGGCGCGAGCATGGGCATTGTCGCCTTGCTGATTCATTCGCTGGTCGACTTCAACCTGCAGATTCCCGCCAACGCCGCCACCTACGTCGTGATCTGCGCCATTGGCGTAATCGCCAACAACCACTACCGCGAGCGCCGGGCGCGGGATCGTGGATAAAGCGGTTTCAGCCTCGGGCTGCCTGACGCTGCACAATTTGCCGCTTCAGTTGCAGCGCAATTGCCAGCCCGATCAGCACGCCCACTACATTGGAAGCCATGTCGGCAATCGACGGGTCGCGTAGCGGCAGCAGGCCTTGGGTCAGTTCGATCATCAGGGCGAACAGCAGGCAATACAGCACCGTCCAGAATGCGTGCGTCGCCGGGAATGCCAGGCGCGCGCTGCAGACCAGTACGGCAAAGGCGCTGAGGTGGTGAAGCAGGTCCTGGTATTCGAAGGCTTGCGGCACGGGGTCGCTGCGCAAGCCGGTGTAGAGAATTACCGCCAGGGTGGCGAAGAACACGATCATGCTGATGACACGGCCCATAACAAGTTCCTAGCTCGGTTGTTCGCTGTTCGCACTGGGGGCGACGGCGAGGGTGTTGTTGTCTTTTTTCGCCTCGGTCTTCGCTGCAGAGCGCAGCAGGGCGTTGCGCAGGAAGCGTTGGGCGGGCGTTTCGAAGTAGTGGTAGCTGAGCAGGCACAGCGGAATCAGCATGGCGAAGAACACCAGCATCGACACTTCGCCGTAGAAGAACGTCGGGCTTACGCCGTTCTGCATGAGCACGCTGAAGAACACCAGTTGCAGCGGAAAGTGCAACAGGTACGAGGAGTAGGTGAGGTTGCCGACCATGGCCAGGCGCCGGCCGAGGTAGCCGCGTTTGGTTTCCATCAAGGCCAGGGTGAAAATGGTCAGCGGGAACAGCACGGCCACGACGATGGCGCGCGTGGCGCCGTGTATGGCTTTGTCGAGCAGGCCGGCAAATTTTTCCGGCAGTACGCTTTGGGCAATGTTCTGCACCAGCGGCCAGAACCATGGGTGATACACCTCGACCACGGTAACCAGCCACATCACCGCACTCAGGCCAACCGCCCAGGGCAGTACGCGCGGCAGCCAGCCTTGGGCGCACACGTGACGGTAAAGACGGAACGTCAGGCCGCCCAGGAAAAACGAGAAAATGCCGCGCCCGACAATGGGCTCCGCCACCATCACCACCACGCCCAGCGCCAGCATCGCCACATGTGCCCACAGGCGTTGGCGGAACATCAGGCAGACGATGAAAAACACCAGGTACATCAGCACTTCAACCGACACCGACCAGATCGGACCGTTGAAGGACGGGCCTTTCTCCATGCCCCAGCTGGACGCCATAAACAGGTTGAGCACGGCGTGGTACAGATCGTTGAAGGGCACCACGAAGTAGTCACCGGTGCGTGCCATGACCCATTGCTGGGCCAGCAATACGAACACGAACGTGGCGATGTGCAGCGGGTAGAGCCGCGAAAAACGCAGCACGAAAAACTCCCAGCCGCCGATCTTTCGCTCTGCGATCTCTCGTGCATACAGCCAGAAGAAGATGAACCCCGAAAGCGAGAAGAAGAAGTCCACGGCCAGCCAGCCGGTTTGGTAGAACAGGAAGAACACCGCGTAGAACGGCTGCTGTTCCATTTCGTACGGCACAAAGGTGCTGCCTTGAAAGAAGAAGTGCTGCCAGTGCCAGAACACCACGGCGAGCGCCGCCAACCCGCGAATGAAGTCCAGGGAATAGAAGCGCCGGGGGCTGGAGTAAATCATGGTGAGGTCTCTACAGAAGGCGTGCTGTGGGCAGTGGCGTCAGTGGTGAGAAACATTTGTTGAAACAGCGGACGCAAGCGGTCGGTGCCGTATTCGCTGAGGTGGTCGTCGTCGAAGTACAACGGATGACCCTCCGCGTCGCCGTAGCACTTTCCGTCGCCGCACAGGTAGGGCAGGGGATCGAGAATGGTCACACCACAGCGGGCGGCGGCCATGTCCTGCGTTTCCCAGGCAAAGGCGTTGCGCTGGCGGTATTCGTCCATGGAAATCGACACGCGCTCCTGCTTGCCGCGCATGGCGGCGCGGCCCATGGTTTTCGGCACGTCGCGCTTGAGTTCGGGAATTGGCCGCAGCATATACACCGGCCGCTGTCTGGCGAACGCACAGGCAGTGTCGATGATGCCCTCGCGCATGGCCTGCAGGTATTCGGCACTGCGCGAGGCGAAGGGTTTGTCGAAGTACAGCTCCGGCACCGCCACTTCACGGGTGCGGTCGGGCTCGTTCGGGCCGAGCAGGTAGTTGGAGGTGCGGTTGATGATCAGCATGGGTACATGCCCCAGCGCCGCATCCGTCTCCTGGCTTTTTCTCGCCAGGAAGCTGCCGCAGCGGTAGGTGATCTGGCCGACAGCCTTGATGTTGGCGATGGTCGGGCAGTTGCTCATGGTCCAGTCGAGCACGTGTTCTTCCGGGCTCGGCAGGGCGCGTTCGACGCCGCGGATGATGGCGCCGGCATGGCTGTCGCCGACGACGATCACGCCCAGTTTCGGCCCGCCATAGGTGCACTCCGGCACGGCGCTGAACTCGTTCTGCATGCACTCGCCCAGGCGCGGGTTCTTGTTGTCGGACTCGGCAAACAGGGCGTCCACATCTGCCGGCAGGCGTCCGGGAATGCCGTGCTGCAACAGAATCACGCCGCCGGGCACCATCACCAGTAGCGTGACGGCAATGATCACCAGCGCACCGATGCGCTGGCGCATCACGTTCAGGCTGAATTGCGCCGGGCGCTCGATAAACCGGTACGACAACCCGCCAAGCACCAGCGTCAGCAGCAAGCCAACGACAATCGCCAGCGGCGAATCCTGCAGTTCCAGATAAACCAGACCCACCACCAGCGGCCAGTGCCACAGGTACAGGGAATAGGAGCTGTCGCCCAGCCACTGCGCGACGCGGGTGCCGGTCCAGACAGAGTCCTGGCGCGCGGCAAACAAAATGAGCATGGTCGCGAACACTGGAATGGTTGCGCGCCAGCCCGGCCATTGGCTGTTGCTGTCGAACACCAGAATGGTGGCAATCAGCACGGCAAAACCGGCCAGCTCTACACCGCGTTGCCGGCCCGCCGACAGCGTGAAGCGCTGGGCGAGCAGGTATACCAATCCGCCGGCAAGCATTTCCCAGGCGCGGGTCGGCAGCAGGTAGAAAGCGGCGGTGGTCTTGATTGGCGTGGCGGCAATGCACAGCAGCAGCGACAGCAGCAGCACGGCCGACAACGCGATGGCCTGAGCGCGACGGCTGGGGCGCAGCTTCCAGACGATGGCCATGAAAACCGGCAGGATCAGGTAGAACTGCCACTCCACCGACAGCGACCAGGTGTGCAGCAACAGCTTGTCGTGGGAGGCCGCGTCGAAATAGCCGTCTTCACGCCAGAACATCACGTTGGACAAAAAGCCCAGCGCGCTGATGGCATGCTTGCCCAACTGTTTGTATTCCACCGCCGGCAATACGAACCAGCCCACCACCATCAGCATCAGGCACAGCACCAGCAGCGCGGGAAGAATGCGCCGGGCACGGGACAGGTAGAAAGCAATGATGGAGAACCGTCGGGCGCCGCTGACGCCGCCCGCAGCGGCCGCCGAGCTGGTCTCGAGGCCGCGCAGGATGATCCCCGTCATCAGGAAGCCGGAGATCACGAAAAACACGTCCACGCCGACGAAGCCGCCGGAGAATCCGGTGACGCCGAAGTGGAATAAAACTACCGCTACAACGGCCCACGCGCGCAGGCCGTTTATGTCCTTACGGAACTTATTATTGGAATTTCTCATGCGCTTGCCTGCGTTGGGACGGTTAACTACAAGGGACGAGTCCCTAAAACCTGACACCCGAACTGCTATGGGCCACGCCGGCGGCGTGGTCCTGTGGTGCTATTTGCCTTTGAGATACAGCTCTTCAAAGCAGAAGTTGGTCGCTTCCACATAGCCTTCTGCGCTGCCGCAGTCGAAGCGCTGACCTTTGAACTTGTATGCCAGTACGCAGCCCGCCTTGGCCTGTTTGAGCAGGGCGTCGGTGATCTGGATTTCGCCGTTCTTGCCCGGCTCGGTGTCGGCGATAAGGCCGAAGATGTCCGGGGTCAGAATGTAGCGGCCGATGATTGCCAGGTTCGAGGGCGCATCTTCAGGCTTGGGTTTTTCCACCATGCTGTGCACGCGGTAGAGGTCATCGCGGATCAGCTCGCCGGCGATAACGCCGTACTTGTGAGTCTGGTCGGCCGGCACTTCCTGAATCGCCACAATCGAGCAGCGGAACTGGTTGTATAGCTTGATCATCTGCGTGAGCACGCCGTCGCCGTCGAGGTTGATGCACAGGTCATCGGCCAGCACCACGGCAAACGCTTCGTCGCCAATCAGCGGCTGACCACAGAGAATCGCGTGGCCCAGGCCATTCATGGCCACCTGACGGGTATAGGAAAAGGTGCAGGCATCGATCAGCTCGCGGGTGCCGGCCAGGAAGTGCTCTTTGTCCGTGCCGCGAATCTGGTGCTCCAGCTCGTAGCTGATGTCGAAGTGGTCTTCCAGCGCGCGCTTGCCACGGCCGGTCACGATGGCCATGTGTTGCAGGCCGGCGTCGCGGGCTTCCTCAACGCCGTACTGAATCAGCGGCTTGTTGACGATGGGCAGCATTTCTTTGGGCATGGCCTTGGTGGCCGGGAGAAAACGGGTGCCGTAACCGGCGGCGGGGAAGAGACATTTACGGATCATAAGAAGCTCCTGCGCAATAAAAGAACGTAGGTTGGGTTGAGCGCAGCGAAGCCCAACAGGGAGCCAGCATGGCTCCGCGTGCAGGTTCGTGTTGGGCTTCGCCTGCGGCTCAACCCAACCTACGCACTACATTTGCGGTGTGGCGTATTACTTCGCGTAGCCCTGCGGGTTGGCTGACTGCCAGCGCCAGGTGTCGCTCATCATCAGGTCGAGGCCGCGCTCGGCTTTCCAGCCCAGCTCTGTGGCCGCTTTGGCGGGGTCGGCCCAGCATTCGGCGATGTCGCCGGGGCGGCGCGGCACGATCTGGTAGGGCACTGCCTGGCCGCTGGCCGCTTCAAAGGCCTTGAGCATTTCAAGCACGCTGTAACCCTGGCCGGTTCCTAGATTCCACACCTTTACGCCGCTGTCGCCAGCGATGGTTTGCAAGGCCTTCAGGTGGCCGTCGGCGAGGTCTTCGACGTGGATGTAATCACGCACGCCGGTGCCGTCGACGGTGGGGTAGTCGTTGCCGAATACCGACAATTGCTTGAGTTTGCCGATGGCCACCTGGCTGATGTAAGGCAGCAGGTTGTTCGGAATGCCGTTGGGGTCTTCGCCAATCAGGCCGCTGCTGTGGGCGCCAACCGGGTTGAAGTAGCGCAGCAGGGCGATGCTCCAGCGCGGCTCGGAACGGGCCAGGTCTTGCAGCAGCTCTTCGACCATCAGCTTCGAGCGCCCGTACGGGTTGGTCGGCGTGCCGGTGGGGAAGTCTTCGCGAATCGGCATCTGCGTCGGTTCGCCGTACACGGTGGCCGACGAACTGAACACCAGCCGGTAAACGCCGGCGGCAGCCATGGCCTGACACAGCGTGACGCTGCCGGCGACGTTGTTCTCGTAGTAGTCCAACGGCTTGGCCACGCTTTCGCCGACGGCTTTCAGGCCGGCGAAGTGCAGCACCGCGCTGATGGACCGCGAGGCGAACAGTTCATCGAGCAACACCCGGTCACGGATGTCGCCCTGAATGAACTCGGCCTGCTTGCCACAGATTTTTTCCACCCGCAGCAACGACTCGGGAGAGCTGTTGCACAGGTTGTCCAGCACCACTACCTGATAGCCCGCTTCCAGCAGTGCCAGCGTGGTGTGCGAGCCGATATAACCGGCGCCGCCGGTGACCAGTATGGTTTCGCTCATGGGGCATCCCGCCTGTAATTAGCGCCACTCATCCGGGCAGCTGGTTTTCCAGTCAGCGAAGGCCGTCGCCAGGCTGTATTGGTAGGGGTAGCCGTTTTCCACGAGGAAGTGCGGCAACACATTGTTCGAGCGCACCAGTTTGCGAATGCGCACCGGGCTGAAGGGGTGCTTGATGCCCAGCGGACGGGCAATGGCGTCAATGCTGTAGGCCACGCCCAGCAGCAGCGGGTAAGGCACCGCCGGCACCTTGCGCTCGATGGCGGCGACGCTGCACACGGTTTCCACGTATTCGGAAATCGACGGGCCGGGGTTCATGGTCATGTTGAACAGCGAGAAATGCCCGCCTTGTTCTTTCTGACGCTCCAGTACCCAGAGCATGGCCGCGCACAGTTCTTTCACATAGGTGCCGGCTTTACGCGTGGTGCGGTTGCCCATGTAAAAGAAGTAACGCTTGATCACGGCTTTGACCAGGCGCGAAACGTTGCCGCCTTCGCCCGGCCCAAACACCACACCCGGACGCACGATCACCAGGTGACGGTTGGCCTTGTCGGCTGCCAGCCAGGTCTGGTGAATTTTCTCGGCGGCCAGTTTCGAGCCGCCGTAAGCGGTAGCCGGAACGGGCAGGGTGCGTTCGTCTTTCTGGTCTTCGCTGGGGCCGTAAGGGGAAATCGAGCTGGTGAAAATCAGGTCGTTGCAGCCCACCTGTTCTGCCCAGGCAGTGACGTGTTCGGCGCCCAGCAAGTTGGTTTCGTAGTACTCGTAGTCTTCGTGGCCGGGCTCTCTGTGCACGGCGGCGAAGTTGGCGATCAGCGCCACGTTTTCTTCCGGTTTCCAGCTGATGGGCTGGCGCACGTCACCGTTGATCTCGACGATCTCCGGGCTCTCATGCACCAGGCGAGCACGGTAGGGAAAGGGCTTCTGGGTGACCTGCTCTTTGTCGAACAGGTAGACCTTGTCGTAACCACCTTTGGCAAGCAGTTGTTTGGCGAAGAACACGCCAATAAAACCCGAGCCACCAAAAATCACGGCGCAGTTCATCTGTTCCATCCTTCAATTCATGTATGCGGGAAGCATCGTGCGGGAGGCGCATCGCCGGTGCAGTGCACCGGCGTGGCTACGGGCAACCTGAAGGGATCAGGCGCGACCGTATTTATCTTCGAACCGTACGATGTCGTCTTCGCCCAGATACGGACCGGACTGTACTTCGATCAGTTCAAGGGGAATTACACCGGGGTTCTCCAGGGCGTGAACCTGGCCGATCGGAATGTAGGTCGACTGGTTTTCAGTGACCAGGAAGGTGGTGTCGCCGTTGGTAACCTTGGCGGTGCCGCTCACCACAATCCAGTGCTCGGCGCGGTGGTGGTGCATCTGCACCGACAGCTTGGCGCCCGGCTTCACGGTGATGCGTTTGACCTGATAACGGTGGCCGTCATCGATGGAGTCATACACACCCCATGGGCGGTAAACCTCGCGGTGGTTGACGTGTTCGTTGCGGCCGCATTCCTTGAGCTGCTCAACGATTTTCTTCACGTCCTGCACGTTGTTCTTGTGCGCCACCATGATTGCGTCTTTGGTTTCGACGATCACCAGGTCTTCAACGCCCACCAGGGCCACCAGGCGGCTGCTGGCGTGCACATAGGTGTTGGTGCTGTTGTGGTGCAGAACGTCGCCCTTGAGCACGTTGCCGTGTTGGTCTTTCTCGCTCACATCCCAGAGCGCGGACCACGAGCCGATGTCGCTCCAGCCTGCATCCAGCGGTACAACCACGGCGTCGGCGGTTTTTTCCATGACTGCGTAGTCGATGGAGTCATCCGGGCACAGGGCGAATTCGGTGGCATCCACACGGGTGAAGTGCAGGTCCAGCTGGCCGCCGGCCAGGGACTTTTTGCAGGCGTCGAGAATGGCCGGCTGGAAGCGTTCGAGTTCTTGCAGGTAGCGGCTGGCGCGGAACAGGAACATGCCGCTGTTCCACAGGAAGTCGCCGCTCTTGAGGTAATCGGTGGCGGTGGCCAGGTCCGGTTTTTCCACGAACTGGCTGACGGCATAACCGCCGTTGCCATTGGACGCGCCTTTTTCGATGTAGCCGTAACCGGTTTCCGGATGATCCGGCACGATGCCGAAGGTCACCAGCTTGCCGGCTTCAGCCAGGGGCATGGCGGTGCGCACGGCAGCGTGGAAGGCGTCGACGTCTTTGATCAGGTGGTCGGCAGCCAGCACCAGCAGCAGCGGGTCCTGACCGTCGCTCACCGCTTGCAGGGCGGCGAGGGCGATGGCTGGCGCGGTGTTGCGGCCAACCGGCTCGAGCAGGATGTTGGATTTCTCCATGTCCAGCTGGCGCAATTGTTCGGCGGCGAGGAAGCGATGCTGCTCGTTGCAGATCAGGCGCGGCAGGGCGATATCCAGGCCCTTGAGGCGCGAGATGGTCGCCTGCAGCATCGACAGCTGGGCATCGGCCAGTTGCAGGAATTGTTTGGGGTTCAGTTGGCGCGACAGTGGCCACAGACGTGAGCCGGAACCGCCAGCCATGATGATAGGTAGAAGCATGGTAGACCTCCTTGTTGCGTTTATTCAGTAAGGGCTGGACGCGCAGTGGCGGTAAGGGTGCGTTGTACGGCGGGGCCGGAGCCCAGCAACGCGTCATCAACGAACGCTTGAATGCGTTGCTTGAAAATACTCTTGTCGAAGGTGGCCGCGTGCTCGTGCAGGGTTGCCGGGTCAAAGGTGACCGCGCCGCTTTCCACCTGCTGAATCGCTTGAATCAGAGATTCCACGGTCTGCTCCGGGAACAGAATGCCGGTCTTGCCGTGGATAACCGTTTCCAGGGCGCCACCTTTACCGTAGGCGATAACCGGGGCGCCTGCTGCCATGGCCTCTACCGGCACAATGCCGAAGTCTTCCATGCCAGGGAACACCAGACCGCGGCAGCGTTGCAGCAGGTCTTTGATTTCCGGGAACGGCTGGCGACCCATCAGTTTGATGTTGGGTTTGGCGATGGTTTTCAGGCGCTCGAACAGCTCGCCTTCACCGACCACCACCAGCGGCAAGCCGAGCTGGTTGAACGCTTCCACCGCAAGGTCGGCACGCTTGTAGGCGACTAGTTGACCGAGGCACAGGTAGAAGTCGCCACGGGTTTCGTTCGGGCTGAATTCGGTGGTGTTGACCGGTGGGTAAATCACCTCGGCATCGCGGCGGTAGAACTTGCGAATGCGCTGGGCCACGAAGTTGGAGTTGGCGATGAACTGGTCAACGCGGTCTGCCGACAAGCGATCCCACACCCGCAGCCAGTGCGACACGAAAGGGAACAAGGTGCGAATCAGACGGCCCGCGCCGGAGAGGTACTCGTGGTACATGTCCCACACATAGCGCATCGGCGAATGGCAGTAGCAGATGTGCACGGCGTCGGGGCGCGTGACCACGCCTTTTGCCGGGCCGGATTCGCTGCTCAGAATCAGGTCGTATTCCGACAGATCGAGCTGCTCCAGTGCCATCGGCATAAACGGCAGGTACTTCTGATAATGCTTTTTCGCCCCCGGCAGGCGCGAGATGAACGTGGTGTTGATGGTGCCAGTGAAGGTGCTGGGCAAGGCTTTGCGCACCACGTCTTCGTTGCATACATGAATAAACAGGTCTGCGTGCGGGAACAGCTCCACGAGCGCCGAACATACGGCTTCGCCGCCACGATTGCTGAGCCACCAGTAATGGATGATTGCGACTTTCATTGGAACTCCCGTATCACCTGAAGAAGGCGTGAGGCCGATGCGGCCCAGCTATAGCGCTGGATATTGGCGCGGCCCTTCTCGCGAAGGGACTGCGCCAGGTCCGGACTGGAAATAAGCACGTCCATTTGTTTGGCGATGTCGTTGACGTCGTAGGGCGAGCAGTACAGCGCCGAGTCGCCGCAGACTTCCGGCAGGCTCGCCGCATTGGCGGCGATTACCGGGCAGTCACAGGCTTGCGCTTCCAGCGGCGGCAGACCGAAGCCCTCGTAAAACGAGGGATACACAAAGGCTGTAGCACCGCTGTACAAACGCACCAGTTCTTCGTCCGTAACGCGACCAAGCAGCTTGATGCGGCTGTCGGTTTCGATCTTTTTCACCAGGCCCGGATCGGCGAAATTCTTGTTCAGCGAGCCGACGATGTAGAGCTTATGGCTGCTCTGTTTCAACGCGCTGAACGCATCGACCAGACCGTGAAAATTCTTCTGCGTGTTCAGCGACGACACGGCCAGCAGATAAGGCTCGGCCACCTCGTGCGGCTGCGGGCTGAATTCGCCCGACACCGCGTTTGGAACCACCACCACGTGGTCGGGCGAGACGTTGTAGACCTTGCAGATTTCCTGCTTGGAAAACTCGCTGACCGTCAGCACCTTTTTCGAGGTTTTGATAGTGCGCGGTGTGGCCAGCTGGTACGCCGTGCGGAACTTCCAAGAGAAGTTTTCCGGGAAGCGCTCAAAGGCGATGTCGTGCAGGGTCGAGAGCTTGTTGCTGTACAGCAGCGGCGCCGTGTTGGCCAGGTTGACCAGCAGCGGCGAGCCTTGGCTGCGCAGAAACTTTGGTAGGTCGAGCTGCTCCCAGGCGTGCCCGGTGCGGCTACCCACCAACTCGACGCCGAGCGCCTGCGCAGCTTCGTGTTGAACAATATTGCGGGGTGCAACAAAGCGGATTTCCGGCATCTGCTCGCGCAACTGCAAGCTGACTTCGAGGGAATACCGTTGCACGCCGGTCATGGCTTGCGTGAGGAATCGCGCATTTACGTAGATCAAACTGGAACGCCCCATTTAATGCGCGAAAGGTCGAGGTTCTGTGAGAGCGAAAAGGCCATAACTGGTTCAGTCTTTTATAGCGCTGCGACTGAATTTTCGGCGCGGTGTGACAGGCTGCTGGTGATTTGCGCCAGGCCGTCGCGGGACGTCGCCGAAGGGTTCTCTTTACGCGCCGAGGTGTAGCCAAAAAATTCGGCGAAATACTGCAGCTTCTTGCTCGAGGCTTCGGTGTAGTAAACGGTGGCGCCGTTGAGCGAGGCGAGGATCAGGCCGTGCAGCCGCGCGGTAATCACCCAGGTGGCTTCGCGGTATGCCGGCAGCAGGCCGGAGCTCAGGTCGCTGATGGGCAGAATGTCCACCGGCACATCGATTTTGCCGTCAAGAAACGCTTTGATTTCGCGGCAGGCCTGCAGGTCGAAGTCGTCGCGAATATCGTGGGAGACCAGTGTGACGCGCTTGAGGCCCTGATGCTTGAGGTTGTTGAGCACCTGCAGGATCTCATCGTGGTCGACGCTGCGGTTTTCACTTTTGTCCACGGCCGGCGCCACCATGCAGATGCCGGTGCAGGGCAGGCTTTCAATTGGCCCGCCAATAAAGGCCATGTCGCCACCCAGGTGAATTTTCGCCTTGCTGGCCGGCGCCAGATCACGCAGCACCTGCTCGGACACCGGGTCGCGCACGTAAGCCACCGTGGCCAGACGCAGCATGGTTTGGTAAAGCCTGGCGCGCAGTGAGTGTTGCACCTTGCTGACCCCGACGCCCGCGATCACCACGCGGTGACCAAGCAGGCGACTGAAGAAAAATGCCAGGGTGGTGAAGCCGAGCCAGAACGTCGACACCTGCTCGCGCACCATGTGCCCGCCACCAAAAATGATGTGCGCCTTCATGCACAGCAGCATGGCTTTGAACGGCTGGCTACGGATCGGCACGATGTCGATGCCCAGTTTTTCAAAGTCGGCGCGCAGCTCGCCATGGGCTTCTTCCCAGGGGCAGACCACAACCTTGTGGCCCTTGCTCTGGAAATGCCTGGCCTCACGCAGCGCGATCAACGCGTCGCCGAGGTTGATCAAATGACCGGAAAAAATAATCACCATAAACATTTATCGCTCTGAAAAGGGGAGGTGACTGGAGGCTTGATAAAAAAGGGTTAACGCGTATGCGTCGCTCAGTTTTTCTTCTCCGTAAGGAAGTCACTCATCCGCTGCGCCGAGTTGGCCCACGTGAAAATTTCACCGTTGGCGCTCTGCCGTTCTTCCACCGATACGTGCGGCATTTCCAGCAATGCTTTCTCGATGTCGCCGAGCACTGGATTAACCACTTCGCCTTGACCGTCGGCCGCCTCTTTTAGTTCGGGAATATCAGAGACGATTACCGGCGTACCGACCGCGCGGGCTTCGAGAACGGGCATGCCAAACCCTTCGTACAGCGACGGCATCACCAACACATCGGCCAGGGCAAACACGGCGGGCATCAACTCGTCTGGCACGTAGCCCGGGAGCACGATGCCCAGTGCATTGTGGTCTTCGATCTTTTGCGCCAGTTCTTTGTTCTGCCAGCCCTTGGCGCCGACCAGTACCAGCTTGTGTTCGGCCAGTGCGCCGCGCTGTTTGAGCGTTACGAAGGCCTCGACCAGCATGCCGATGTTCTTGCGCGGCTCCAGCGTGGAAACGGCCAGCACGTAAGGCGGAACGATGCCCAGCGCTTGCAGGGCGGGCAGGGCTTGTTCGCGGTCGGTCGCGTTGATGGGGTGGAAGTCAGCCCGAACGCCGGGATGAATCACCAGGTCAGCCGCTCGGCCCACCCATTTCAACAGACGATCCGAGGTGCCCTGGGAGTTCGTGAAAATCGCATCGGCGCTGCGCACGTCGCGGTCGAACCAGAGCATGTGCGACAGACGCGTCGCCAGCTCCATGGTCTTGGGCACCAGGCGGTGGTTGAGGTCGTGCACGGTTACCACCGTACGGCGCGCCACATGCTTGCCCGGGTGAATGGTGCGCCCGGCCCAGAACACATCGAGGTTGTCGCGGCGGGCCATTTGCGCGCCGCGGGTTTTCAGCCACAGAAACGAGGGCAGTTTGCGCGCCAGCGGATGGCTTTCCTGTCGCACCACCCAGCGGTCCGAAGGCACCGCCACCTTGTCGGCAGGGAGCCGGGTGTACACGTAGAACAAAGCGTGGGGCAGCAGGCGATCGAGCTCTTTGCAGAGATTGAACACATATTGGCCGACACCGGATAGCGGCTTGCGTAATGCATCCCCGTCTATCCCTATTTTGCTCGCAGATTGTGGCAGGTACGTCACTGCTGCGGTCGCCATGTAAATCTCCTTGTATTTCCACACACCAGCCGACATCACATGGCGGCTGGTACTGCTTACCGATACTGAAATAAGACCCGGGCTTGTGGCGCAGGCCTTGCGTAGACCGTCAGGCAAAACGCAGCGCGAAAGAGCCCCGATGCGCGTGAAAACGCAACGGGCTAACGCGTGATTTTTTTGTAGTTATACGCGCGCGCTGGTTACTGCTTTAAGTCCAGAACGTGCAGAGGATTGAGCTTGCCGCTGATCAGATCGCTGAAGGCTCGAAAGTTCCCGCGTAGACGCCCCGGGAAGTCTTTTATGCGAACCATGAACAGGGTTTTCGCAATATTTGCGAGGAGGTTCTTGGACATGAGCTTGGCGGCTGTACGCCAGGTCATGGTGCCCTTGCGAGCGAGGAAAATCGGGTTGGCGATTTGCGAGTAACCAAAACGCACACCACTGGTACGGCCCGAGCTCACGCCCAGGTGCACACCGCGGCAGCTTGGCTCCAACACCACGCGGCCGTATTGGCGCGTGCGGCTGGAATAGTCGAAGTCTTCCTGCCAGCCATACATGGGCAGGTTTTCATCGAAGCGCAGGGTGGTGGCCACGGTGCCGAGGTAGGCCATGTTGCAACCGTACAGGCCGCTCAGGTCTTTCTGTTTCGAGGAACTCGACCAGTGATTTTCAGCCGGCTTCTGGCCGCTGATATAGGCCGCCGCATCGGCTTCGGATACGCCGAATTCGCTGTTCACGCCGTCGGCCAGTACGTTGCCGGTGACGCCCATGATCTGCCGGTCAAGCTGCATGGCTTTGCCGGCGCTTTCCAGCCAGTTCGGTGCCGGACGGAAATCGTCGTCATAGAAGGTGACGAACCATTCGCTTCCCGGCAGCTCTGCCACCATCGGCACAAGCGCATCGAGGCCGGCGTTGCGTTGAATGGTCAGGCCTGCGCGCGACAGCAGAATGCTGCCCTGGCCGCTGGTAACAAGGGGATGTGCTTCCAATCCTTCAACGTCTTTAGCTTCACTGCCCACTAACACCACATGCGCTGGTTTTTCGGTCTGACGCTCGAGGTAGTCGAGCAGAACGTAAGTCTCTTTGGCGCGCCCTTTCGTGGCGATTACGACGAATGCCTTCATTGGAAAATCCATCATTTTTTAACGTTGAAGATACGAGCCAGAATGCCCATTTTCCAGCAGTAGTAAGTCAGGCTGATTAGCACAATCGACTCACCCACGAGACGGGCCACAGCCATGCCCATCCCCCCAAAATGCATACCGAGCGGCACGGCGATCAACAGGCTGATCGCTGCACCGGCCAGCACCACTTTTGCCAACACGCTTTCCTTGTGCTGCGGGATCAGCACATAGCTGGCGAGTACCAGGTTGCAGCCACTGATGGGGAAGAGCACCGCCATCAGTTGCAGCAACGGCACGCTGTTTTCAAAACCCGGGCCGAAAATGATCGGCACCACCCACGGACCCAACACCACGCTGCACAACAAGCCCGCAACGCCGATGCCGAAAATCAGCAGAAACGCTTTGCGGATCAGGGCGTGGGCGCCGTCGACGTCCTTGACGAACAAGGCCGTGATCTTGGGTACGAAGATCTGCCCGGCCGGACCCATCACGCTCAAACCCACTGCAATCAATCGCTCCGCCGCGCCGAACGAGCCGACCTCGGCAGAGGTGGACAAAATACTCAGCAAGTAAGTGGACGAAGCCACCAGCAGCGCCGAGGTGCCCGTGTACAAGAACACGGTGCTCGACTGGCGAATCAGTTGCACGCCTTGCTTGATGTCCAGGGTGGCGCCGGTCATTTCCTTGCGCACTTGCCAGTACGCGAAGCCCGAGGCCACAACCCCGGAGCAGAGCAGCGAGAGCAGCACCAGACCGCTGTCGTCTTCGTCGCGCACCAAGGCAAAAATCAGTACCAGACTCACCGCAAAACCCAGCACTTCCAGCTTCACCGCCGCCCGGGGGCGATGGCTGCCGACGAAATACCAACCCAGGTTGAACGCCGAAACGATGCCCAGGGTGACGGCCGCTGCACCCGCAATCGGATGTGCTGCCAGTACCGGCGAAAGCATGATCGCGGCGGCGCCGCCCAGAATCGCAGCGACCGTGAGCAGCAAGCGGGCGCTGAGGTGATGGCCCATCAACACGCCAAAGCGGTCGGGCGTGGCCGTGGCCATTTCGCGCATGCCGATGGTGGCAAAACCCCATTCGACAAAGCGCCAGGCAATGGTCATCAGCGACATGGCTGCCAGCACCACGCCATAGCCTTCAACGCCCAGCACGCGGCCGTAGAACGGAATCAGCAACAGCAAGTACAGGTAACGCAGGGTGTAAGCCAGATAGACAAAGAAAAAGTCAGCGCGGGACTTGTTAGCGCTCGCGTCCTTGGATTTCACCATCGTGGTAGCTCACCCGCCTGAGGCGCGCCGGTCATTGGGCGCCAGGGTCCTTGTCCAAACGCCGGAGTGGGCATGGACTGTTTACGGGCACCGAGTGCCACCGCCAGGGCTGTGGCATACAAGAACGCGTTGTAGTTGTTGAAGTCCGGGGTGGTACCGATCAGCAGACTCACGATAAAAGTCGGGATGTAGGCATAACGCACACCGTTGAGAATCGACTGGCTGTTGGCCGCATCCGGGCCGGCCGGCACCTTGCGGCGCATCGACTGCCACACAAAGGCGAAGTACAGGAAACCGCCAATCAGGCCGCTGTTGCTGAATACCGCCGCAGCGAAGTTCGAGGTGCGGGTGGCGCCGATACCCACGCCGATGCCCCAGGTATCCCAGAGCGATTGCCAGCCGACGGCGGTCCACATGCTGCGTTCTTCATACGAGCTGGTCTTGGATTTGTTCACGACCATCTCGTTGACCTTTTCCACGATCGGGTCGAGCAGGGCAGGGGCGAACAGCACCACCAGGCCCACCAGAATGATGGCGCTCCACACCGTCCAGAATTCCACGCCCAGGCCTTTGCCGGGATTGCGCGAGCTTTTGCGCACCGTCCATTCCAGCGCAGCGGCGAGGAAGAACACCACCAGACCGACGTACGCCGCCGAGGACGTGGACAACCAGATCATGCCGATCAGGCCGATGATCAACATCGGCGCGCCGGTCTCACGCAGCCAGCGGTCACGAATACCGTGGCGGAAGAAATAGATCAGACCCAGGAAGGTAATGCACAGGAAGCCATATGCCGAGGCTTCGGGCATCAGGCCCACCACGCGCTTGCCACCGAGAATTTCCACTTCGGTCATCAGCGCGTAGGTGGCCGTGCGGAACGGCGCCAACACCGCTTCGAGCGGTACGAACTGGCTGGCGAAGTCGACCAGGCCGGTGAACAGGGCCAGCGCGCCGCCCAGGCAGATGGCCTTGAGCGCGTGCTGGCGAATGGTGGCTTCGCGCATCAAACGGGTAAACGCAAATACGGCGAACACCGAGATGGTCAGGTAGGCCATCTGTGAAAAGTTCTGCGTGGAAGGGCGCAGCGGTTCACCAAAGGTCGACAGCTCCAGTCGCACTGGAATGATGGTGACCTCGTTCATGAACAGACGCGGCATGAACACGGTGACGAACAGGGCCACGATCCAGTACAGGAAAAGCAGCAACAGGCGTTTCGGTGTCAGCGCGGCGCTGACGAAAAACTCGATACCGGGGCGGCTGCACAACGTGCGCGCGACGATCAGCAACACCACGATAGGCGTTGGCGTCAGCGTCAGGCCGCCGGTAAGCGTTGATGGAATTACGGCAAAAGCGCCGAACGAGAACGAGCCGAAAAAAAGGTACAGCAGAGCATGGGGCTTGCCGAACAGGCTGAGGAGTACGAAACCCCAGAATAAGGCGATTGGAATGGCTTCCATGGTTCGGATCGGTGCTCTGACAGTGGAGTGAAAGGGTGACGAATAAAAAGTGCAGCGGCCCAAAAAAGCCCCGTGGCGAGCACGGGGCTGATTGGCTTAGTAAATGTTTTTCGACAACAGGGTGAACGGGGTCTTGATCAGGATTTTCACGTCCAGCCACAGCGACCATTGGTTGATGTAGTTGAGGTCCTGGTTAACGCGCTGCTGCATCTTGTCGATGGTCTCGGTTTCGCCACGGTGACCGGTGATCTGCGCCAGACCGGTGATGCCCGGTTTGATGCGGTGACGGGCCATGTACGCGCGAATCTTGTCGGTGTAGTAGATGTTGTGGGTCACCGCGTGTGGACGCGGGCCAACCAGTGCCATTTCACCAAACACCACGTTGAACAGCTGTGGCAGTTCGTCCAGCGAGGTGCGGCGGATAAAGGCGCCAACCGGGGTAATGCGGTCGTCGCCACGGGTGGCCTGTTTAACCACGGTCTCCGGTGCATGAACCCGCATCGAGCGGAATTTCCAGACCTTGATCACTTCACCGTTCCAGCCGTGGCGTTCCTGTTTGAACAGGATCGGACCCGGCGAGGAGCGACGTACTGCAATGGCGATGGCGATCATGACCGGGCTCAGCAGCAGCAGGGCGATGGCGGCCAGGGTGCGCTCCATGGCTTCCTTGGCAAACAGGGCTGCCGGGTGCGAGCTGATCGGGCTTTCGTTGAGGTAGATGGCCGGCATGTGTTCGATTTCGGAGATCGACTGGTTGAGCAACAGCATCGAGCCGAAGTCTGGAATCCACACCACGTCCACGCTCATGTCGAGCAGGTCGATGTAGATGTTTTCAATGTGCTGCACTTCGCCCAGCGGCACGGCGATGTAAACGCGGCGAATGTTCTCGCGCTCGATCACATCACGCAGCTCGTTGAGGCTGCCCAGAATCGGCAATACGCAGTTGTCATCAGCCTTGGTTTTTTCGGTCGAGATCATGCCGATCAAGGGCACGCGGCTCGGGTGGCTGAGTTTTTCCGCGAGGTCTTTGGCCAGCGTGCCGGTGCCGACGATGACCGAACGGCGATCCTTGCGCAGCTTGCGCGAGTGCAGGCGGGTGATCATGCGCAGTGGGATGTAGCTGAGCACCTGGACAGTGAAGCCAAGAATCGCCCAGCTGAATACCACTTCACGCGAGTACACGCCGGTGGTCTGGGTGGCAAACGCGATTGTCATCAACGCGCCCAGCAGCAGGCACCAGCCAGCCAGCAAACGGCCCATGCCCGACAGCAGGCGATGGCGCTTGTGGTAGACCTGCAAAGCGGCATAGCAGGGCACCGAGCCGAGAATGGTGAGAATGCCGAGAACCCGGTATTCGCTCGGTATAGAGCCGAATTTCATCACCACCAGAGCGGTGAGTACCAGGTTGGCAAGAAACATGGCAGTAGCCCATTGGCCCCAGAAGGTGAGGCCACGGCGGTTAGCCATGAGGTTGCTGTGTTGGGAAGTCATTTATCGGTTACCTCCACGCGTGCAGTAGTTTCGGGCCCCGTCGCTCTCGCCGACGCTCGTGCAGAGCGTCTGTTCCAGGCCGTTGGCCTGGGCGATGGCGAACAGGGAGTTCGCAGCTTGTTTCGTGCTATCCATGGCTTGGCGTGCAGAAGTGACAGCGTCGACGCGTTGTTGGTGATTCAGCACAGGCCACGCGCGTAGGCCGGTGCTTGCAAGTTCCAACTGGACATCGGGCCGAGACGGGCCCCACTCGTTTGCTTGCTTGAGTGCCTGGGCGAATTCGTTGTCGATTTCGCTCAGGGCGTATTTGCTCTGGGCCAGGTGCACCCAGGTGGTCGGCCAGGTCGGCCGCGCCTGCGCCGACTGGCGATAGGCTGCAGCCGCCAACAGGCGGGAGTCGCGAGCGCTGTCGGCGCCAACGGGTTGATCGAAGGCGCGCCAGCTGTACACCTGGCCCAGTTGTTCGAGGTACGTGCCGCTTGCCACCGGGTACCAGGCATTGGCCAGTTGAGCGGCGCGCAGGGCTTGCTGCCACTTGGCTTCAGCTGGCACCTGCGCGCTGGCTTGCCAGCGTTGCAGGGTGGTTTCGGTGCGGTAGCTGGCCAGCCCGGCCACGGCCATCTGGGTTGCCGGCACCAGCGCTGCGAGCGATGCCACCAGGCCCACGCCGGTCAGCGCGCGATACAGCGGCGACTGTGGCTTGGGCGGCTGGCGGCTGGCACGGCGTTCGGTGCGCGGCGGCTGTTGGGGTAGCGGTGTATCGGTCATGCGGCACTCGCGGCGGCAAAATGGCTTCGGGCAATACGCCACGGGTTGTCTTCTACCAACAGGCGTGCGGCTGACTCGCCGATCAATTCAGCGGCGTGTTCAAGGCCGGGACGCAGGTCTGGCGGACGGTGTTTCATGTTGTGCGCATCGCTGGCGAGTACGGTGACCTGGCCTTCCAGAAGGAAACGTTCGGCCAGTTCCTGAGCCGGATTTCCGAAGTAACCGGCAACTGCCCCAGCGGTGACCTGCAACAGACAGCCTTGAGCCAGAAAGGGTTCGATACGTTTGTGATTACCAGTGCCCATTAATTCCTTGTTGCGTTCGGGGTGGGCAATCAGCGGTTGAATGTTGTTCTTCAGCATCCAGCCGGTGAGCTTTTCAGCCTGGCGTGGAATCTCGCTGTGGGGGAATTCCAGCAACAGCACCTTGCGACCGTTCCATTCACCCAGGAAGGGCAGTTGACCGGCCATGGCCAGGGGCAATAGGTCCGAATCGAAGCGTGCTTCAGCGGCTGCACTCACTTGCAGTGCGATGCCCGCCTTGGCCAGCGCCTGGGCAAACTGCGCCACGGCCACGCGAATGCTCGCCTTGGTGTTGTGATAACGGCCAGGGTGCAGGTGCGGCGTGCAGACCATATGCGTGGTGCCGCAGGCGACCGCGTGCGCGGCCATCTCCAGCGCCTGAGCCATGGTTTCGGCACCGTCATCGATTCCAGGTAATAAATGTGAGTGCAGGTCAATCATGTTGCCTCCGGGCGTAGCTCACGCAGGTCGTGACCCCATTTACAACGGGCACCACCAGGCAGAGAACGGCGGATTTAAAGGTTTGGAACGGTAATCCATGACCGGCGTCTGGCGCCGGTTCGGATTAATGACGAGTGGCCAAAAGTAGACCACTCGAACAGCCACAGGAGCGCGGCGAGGCAGCGCTAGGCTTTCGGCGTTTCGCCGTAGTTTTCGTAGTAGCTGGCATAGCTGTAACCGTATTTCGAGGTCTTGCTCAGGTCTACCTGGTTCAACACCACACCGGTGACCGGCGCGTTGTTTTGCAACAGCTGGCCCATGCCTTTCTGCACCATCGGAATCGAGGTGTGCTCGGCGCGAACCACATAGATCAGCGCGTCGCAGGTAGTTGCCAACAGCTTCGAGTCACTCACCGCCATGGTCGGTGGCGAGTCGATGATGATGCGCTGGTAACGGGTTTTCAGCAGTTCCAGAATGTTGGTCAGGCGTGCCGACGACAGCAGTTCCTGCGGGTTCGGCGGCACCATGCCGGCTGGCATCATGTCGACGTTGCCCACGGTGCGAATGCATTCATCGAGCTTGGCGGTACCGGCAATCAGGTTGGCCAGGCCCGGTGTGCCCACCGGGAAGTCGAAGTTGCGAGCCATGGTCGGGCGGCGCAAGTCGGCGTCGATCAGCAGCACTTTTTCAATGTGCGCCACCGAGAAGGCGAGGTTGCTGGCGATCGAACTCTTGCCTTCGCCTGGTACGGAGGAGGTGACGAGAACGATCTTGCGCGGGCTGTCGAGGTCGGTGAGTACCAGGCTGGTACGCAGCGTTCGTATCGACTCGCTGAAGGCCTTGTTCTCGTTCTGCTCGAACAGGTGCGCGACCTGATGACGGTTCTTCTTCGGCACCAATGGCACCACACCCAGAACCGGCACGTTGAGTTTGCTTTCGACGTCTTCGGTGCTCTTGAAGCTGTTGTTCATGGCTTCAAACAGCAAGGTCAGACCAATGCCCAGCACCGCAGCCAGCACCGCTGCAATCGAAACGATCAGCGACTTGCGTGGCTTGCTGGCCTTGGTCGGCACAATGGCGCGGTCAACGATACGGGCGTTTGCCGAGTTCATGTCCGAGGTGGCAGCGGTTTCTTTCAGGCGCTGAAGGAACGTCTCGTACAGCGATCGGTTGGTGTCCACTTCACGTTGCAGCTCACGCAGCTTGAACTCCTTGCGGGAGATGTCCTGAATCTGCGCCTTGTTGTTATTGAACGAGGAACGCAGCGAGTTTTCGTTGGCCTGGGCCAGTTGATAGTTGCGCTCGATACCGGCAACCACCAATTGCACCTGCGCTTGCAGGCTGGCGGTGGCGGCAGACAATTCCGAACGGGCGCCGACCATGGCCGGGTGCTTGTCACCATAACGGCGCGACATTTCTTCAACCTTGGCCTGGGCGCGGGCAACGTCTGCCTTGAACTGCTGAATCAGCGGGTGGCCAAGCACGGCGGGCACGCTGGCCAGACGTTCGAGGTCGCCCGTGGTGCTCAGTTTCTGCACCTGACGGTACTGGCTTTCAGCTTCGGCGCGAGCGCGGCGGGCATCGATCATGCGGTTGCCGGTCATCGACAGCTCGTTGGCGCTGATGGTGGCAACGCCGTCCACATCTACCAGGCCTTCCTGTTCACGGTAGCCCTGCAAGGTGTCTTCAGCGGTTTTCAGTTTGCTGCGCAGCTCTTCCAGGCGGGAGTTCATCCAGTTGGTGGTGGCCAGCGAGGTTTCCAGGCTGGCATCCAGTTGGCTGTCGATAAAACCGTCGGCCACGGCGTTGGCGATTTTTGCCGCCAGTTCCGGGTTAGGCAGTTCAACGCCGATGCCCATCAGTTTGCTCTTGCCGAGCAGGGCCGGTTCAATTTCATCGCGCAGACGCTGGGTGACGATATCGAACACTTGCTCTTCGGTCGGGCCGGCGTTCGGGTCTTCTTCCGGCAGCAGGCCGGGAATCAGTTCGCCGACACCGAGCTTGG
Source organism: Pseudomonas viridiflava (assembly GCF_900573885.1). Taxonomy (GTDB): domain Bacteria; phylum Pseudomonadota; class Gammaproteobacteria; order Pseudomonadales; family Pseudomonadaceae; genus Aquipseudomonas. The sequence goes on along the minus strand of NZ_UPSE01000453.1, from coordinate 157,517 downwards.
CCAGAATGGCGCGCGGCGCGAAGGCTGACTCAGCGTGCTGACGCGGGTCGAACAGGGGTTCGTCCGTCAGGTTCAACTTGCGAACCACGCGCTCGGCCAGGGCTCGGGATTGCAGCAGCGCCAGCTGGGTTTGCAGGTATTCGCTGCCGCTGTCGGTGGTGTCGAGAATCTGCTGGAACGACAACACCGGCGGGTGTTTGTCTTCGATCAGCAAAATCGAGTTGGCGCGGTATTGCGGCGTCAGGTTAAGCACCGCGACCACAGCCAGCATGGTGACGATGACGACCAGGGCAAGAATGTTCCACTTGCCCTGCCACAGGGTTTCACCGAGCTTTTTCAAGTCGATGACATCTTCGTCTTCGTTATGGTGATTACGAAACGGCAAGACGCGCTCTGGGGTGATGCGCTGAAGATCATTCATCAGAAAAAACCTTGCTCGATGGTGATGGTGTCGCCAGGAAGAATGGCGGTTTCGAGGGTGGCTTTTTCGCCCTGACGGGTTTCACCGGTGCCACGCACGATGGTCACGCGCTTGGTCGAAGCACGCTCCGTCAGACCGCCCGCAAGGGCGATGGCGCGTTGCAGGGTGAGGCCCGGCTGATACGGATAACCGCCTGGCTTTTGCACTTCGCCGCTGATGTAGAACTCACGGTAAGTAACCACTGCCACGGTGACCCGAGGGTCTTTCAAATAACCTTCTTGAAGCTTGTTGGCGATCAGGTCTTCGATCTGATTGGGCGTCTTGCCGCGTGCATCGATCTGACCCACGAACGGGTAGGTGAACGTGCCCGCGTCATTCAGACGAATCTCTTCGAAACTCAGGTCCGGTTCCCCGTACACCTGAATGCGCACAACGTCACCCGAGGCGAGCTGGTATTGCCCGCCACTCGTTTCGGCTACGGCCAGTTGGCAGAAAACCAGGGTAATCAGCGAGAGAAAAAGTCTGCGAATCATAGAGAGGCTCAAGATGATATGGCTCAAAGGCTGCCGGTGAGGCTGACCATGTACACGTTGCGTTTGAAGCTTTGCTCCGCAGCGTCGGAATCGTTGTCGCGGTGGCTGTAGCCAACGCCGATATCGAGCCAGCGGCGCATTTTGTAATTGAGGTTGAAGCCGATCACTTGCAGGTCGTCGGAACGCTCCTGGCCTTCGTAATCCTTGGTGCCGAACTCGTATTGCACGGTGGAGGTAATGCGCTCGGTCCAGCCGTGTGCCCAGGCCAGCGAGGTGCTGGTGTTCTTGATGGCATCGGAGCCGTCGTCACCTTCGTCAAAGGCGCGGCGGGTGCTCAGGCTGAACGTGGAGTACGTTCGCGGGCTCCAGTCGACGCCGACTTCCCACATCGGGCTGGTCAGGTCGTCGCGGCTGCTGTCATCGAAATTCTTCTTCTCGTAACCCACACGCATCTTGCCGGTGGTTTTCGCCGTGGCTTCCCAGATGCCGCCGACCAGTACTGCGTCGTTGGTGCTGTTGCGCGGGCTGTTTTTCTGCACGTAGTCGTAGTCGTAGTGGCGATACTCAACCAGCGAGTTGGTCGAGCCACCGAGGCGGTGGTACCACACGGTGTTGAATGCCGTGGTGTCGCGCTCTTCGTCGGCGTTGATATTGCCGGTGTTGTCGTAACGCAACTCTTCGTAGTTGGCGCCGAAGTCCAGGCGGTTATCGGCCGTCTTCGAACCGAAGGTGTACAAGCCGCCCACGTGCGTGGAGTGGTACTTGTCGTTCTCGTCGGCGACCGCGGTATCCCCGGTTTCTTCGATTTTGTCGTAACCGGCTTCCAGCTTCAGACGATGGCTGGAGGTGAACTCCATGATGCTTTCCAGCAGCACCTTGTGGTCGGTGTTGGTGGCGTCCGAGGCATCGTGATAGATGTCGCTGTCGGCTTCGTAAGTCAGGCGGTAGGCGCTGTTACGGTCTTCTGCCAACAATTCGAAAGCAGGTTTGATGGTGGTGATCCACGAAGACTCTTCCTCGTGCTCAAGCTCGCGGAAGTTGTCGTCGTAGCTTTCTTTCACCGTCAGGGTCGGGGTGAACTGCAGGCCGAACACGTCGACACTCTGCGGTTCCAGTGCCCATGCCGAGGCGGGAATTACGGTCGGGGCTGCAAGCGTTATGGCTAGCCGACGGATCGATTTCATGCGAAGTCCTTGCTTGTTCATGCCTGCGGCAGGGCGCGCGTCAGGGGTAGCGGATGAGCTGTGCCGCTTCGCTTAGTGCGCGGCATTTGCAATTGGTTTCATTAACAATTCGCTCAGCTCTTTACTCCGCGTCCTACATCAATCTTCTTCAGCTCGGGCTGGCTGTATCGGCAGTGCTGCCGGTGCCTGCGTTACCGCCCGATGGCGCGCCTGTTGCGCTGTCGCCCGTGGCGGATTGGCCTTCATCTGCGGCGACCAGCGGTGCGGTTGCAGGCGAAACGTCGGCAGCGTTTACAGCGCCGGCGGTCAGGGCCAGGAAAAACAAGGCAGAGGCATAAATGGCGCGCATGGCGGTGTCCTTGGTTCTGGCTGGCCAGTTTGGCCAACGGTTCAAAATGTGGTCGTTTTCCCACGCTACCGCCCCAAGGTTGCACGTATGGTCCTTGATAACGCGGCGAGCAAATGTGGTGAAAACAGCTCCGGCACCGCGAGCGCCGGTCCAACAACGACCGGCTACGCCAGAGCATCAGGTTCGGTTAATACCGGCCTGTTTACGCGCTCTTGATATGACTCAAAGGCACGCGAACAGGCTGTTCGCGACTCAACAACTGCAACAGGATCATCACGCGTTCGGTGCCATCCATCGCCACGAAGACTCCTTCGAGCGTGCTTAATGGCCCCTGGATGATTTGCAACTTGTCGCCCGGCTGGAACAGCTGGCTGGGCACCTCACCCGAACAGCGCACACGCAAATGCTCGATGACCTGATCGGTCACCGTGGCGGGGCGGTGGTTGAAGTTGACGATGCGGCTGACTCCGCGCGTGGAGCGCAGCGCAGACCAGTTGTCCTCGTGGCTCAACTGGATAAACAGGTATCCGGGGAACAGTGACTCCAGCACATCCAGGCGCTTGCCGCGCACTACGCGCTGCGTCACCAACTGGGGCCGAAAGGTCACATAGTTCTGCCGGAGCAGATTCTCTTCAGCGCGGCTGTCCTGGCGCGCCTTGCATTGCAAGAGGTACCAGGCCGGCTGGGTGGTGCCAAGTCTTTCCATAGACCATTCACTCCACTTCGCGAAATCAAGCTGGCTGATGAAACTGGAGTTGTGCTTGACAGTTGTCACGCACTCGAACCAGGCCTTAATTCCTACGAAGCACGAAATATGCCATTACACAGAGCCAAGCTTACCGAACCTATGTGTCGGTTTCATGGCGCCCTTTAGCAGCAGGGATTTCTAGCTGATTTCGTTAGGTTTATTTTTTTCGAAAAGTTCAAAAAAAATTTGCCTCAGCGCAGCGGGTGCGGAGCATAAGCCCACTGCAGCGGCGATGGCAACCTGCTATCTCCACCGCCTACCACTGTATTAAGTCCCTTACACATCAAGGAATTCGCCTTTGTCGGCTGCAGCAACTTCCTACCGGACCGGTGCCGCGTCAGCGTTAGACTCGACTTTGGTTGGATTGATTTCCCGGCATTTGTTCCGTGGATAGTGCAGCCGGTCGTCCGATCAACGGTCCGTTTGTGACGGCGAAGTCACAAATAAAAGACCAGCCGACTCAGGCGCCGTCTGCATTACTGCACCCTTGCTGTGCAGTAAAAGACCCCGCTGCTACTAAACGATGACAAGACGGACGGTTTACGACGGCTGGTGAGGCAGTTGATGGCATATCAGTCGCCTGCAATGACGGTTATGTCGTGTTATGCCGAGGCTGCTGGGCACCTTGTTGTTCTGCTGTTGCGTGGGCAACAGCGCAGGGGCCGTTCTAAAGCTGCTGCGAGGCATTTGGGGGATTAGAAGTGACGCACGCTTTTAGCCCGAGCGAGCGCTCGGTTTGCAGGCGTGCTGGTGGCAGCGCGTTCAGCTATAGCGAAAGGCTTACAAGAAGCGGCTCCGATATCGCCTTTTACGTCTGTAGGACTTTTCGTAATCTAGAACCGTCACTGAAGCGCAGGGAGTGCTTCAGGATCAGGGACGATCGACCATTGCCATGATGGCTGCTGACAGGATGTTGGGATGGTCTGAGAAAAACCCGCTTCGGCGGGTTTTTTGTTTATTGGGTTTTTGTAGCGCGTCTGATATCGCGTCGTTCTGCTTTGTTGCGTGTGGCGAACGTCTTGTTTCGCGCCTTACGCGCATTTCAACCAAACCCTCCGTCATCCTCGCGCACGCGGGGATCTGGAATCTCAAGTCGTGTGCGGTAGATCTAAGGACGTATTCATTACCGCGTGTGCTGAACGTTTTGTTTCGCGCCTTACGCGCGAGGCTTTTGTAGGTTGGGTTGAGCGTCCAGCGAAGCCCAACGTTACGCGGTGGTGGGTATTCATTACCGCATTGGCTGAACGTTTTGTTTCGCGCCTTACGCGCGACCCGCTTTTCCAATCGCCGAAAAGCGGGGCAAAAGGCTTGCCCCTACCTTGGGTCTCCGCTGCGCTCCGACTCCCCTCATTCCATCGCCACTCCGGGGGCCGTCACAACGGGCCATCCATGGCCCGATGCTCCTTTCGCGGCTCCCGGCCGCTCAACCCCCTCCACGTCGACTCCACTCGGCCTGCGATGAACGGGGCGGGTAAATCAAAAGCCATATCAAAAGCCAGAGCAAATGCCAGAGCAAAAGCGGATCAACAACATCGAGGCATTCATCGGCGCAGCAATCCATTCGCCAGCAAGCTGGCTCCTACAAGGTGAGCGCTGGGGGCTCAACTCCACCGCCGTTGCAATGTGCACCGGGGCATTTCGTTGAACAGGCCGCGATACGCTTCCGAGAACCGGCCCAGGTGCCAGAACGACCACCGCATGGCCACCTCGGCCACGGTGGTTTCCTCGGGCGCCGACCGGGCCAGATCGCGGTGGGCGGCGTTCAGCCGGCGCAGGCGCAGCCAGGCGCTTGGGGTGATGCCGGTGAATTGGGTGAACGAGTGCTGCAGTTGGCGCACGGTCACGCCCGCTGCGGTCGCCAGTTCCAGCACGTTGAAGTTGTCTTCCGGGTAAGCACTCGCCAGCTCGAATACCTTGCCGACGATGCGCCGGTCTTCTGCCAGGCGCCGTTGCCGGGATTGGTCCAGCGAGCGCGACGAGCAGTCGAGTACAAATAAACAGTCGTCCACCAGTTGTTTCGACAAACTGGCATCCAGACTGGCGCCGGGGGTGGCCGACAGTTTGTTCAGCACATAACTCAGCCATGAACTGAACACCTGACTCTGCTGCGATTTCAGCGGCGTCAGCAGCAGGCCGTCGAGGCTGTTGGGGGAGGGCGCCTGGCCCATCAGGTCGAGGTCTATCACCACCGCCACTTCGCGGTAGTTTTCGGGGGTGATCCAGGTGTTCTGGGTTTCGCTGTTGAGCAGGTACAAGGCGCCGTCGGCCATGTCGAAGCTGAACACCAGGGCGTTGTCGGGTGCATGGAAATGCTGCTCGACGCGGGTGTTCATGCGCTCTTCATAGGCTTCCACGCCGTTGCACTGGGCATGCACGATGCTGCCGTGAAAACGCCCCGCCGACATCTGCGCGTAGTGCTGTTGCCAGCCGTCGATGGCCGTCCTCTGCTGGTCGACATCGAGAGTTTGCAAGACCTTGATTGCCATCGCTGGTCACGTCTTCAGATTGTTATGCGCCCGATTATGGCCGTGCTTGCCGCCGCGTTTGTTTAGCCGTTCGCGGAGCTTAGGTGTGCCGTTTAGCGACTAAACGTCACATGCGCCAAAAAGTGGCAACCACCGTTGCGCAAACTGGATAGATGCCCCGCGAGCGCCCCGCGCAGAATCGGCGCCTTCAAGCACAACTCCCCTGAGGGTTTATGAAAGGCGATCTGCAACAGCTGAAAACTTGGCTGAATAACAATAAAGTCACCGAAGTCGAATGCCTGGTCTCCGACCTTTCCGGCATCGCCCGCGGCAAGATTTCCCCGACCAACAAGTTTCTCGCTGAGCAGGGCATGCGCCTGCCAGAGAGTGTGCTGTTGCAGACCGTGACCGGCGACTTTGTCGACGACGACGTCTACTACGACCTGCTCGACCCCGCCGACATCGACATGCATTGCCGCCCCGACGAAAACGCCGTGTTTCTTGTGCCCTGGGCGCTGGAACCGACCGCGCAGGTCATCCACGATACCTACGACAAAATGGGCAACCCCATCGACCTGTCGCCGCGCAACATCCTCAAGAAAGTGCTGGCGCTGTACACGGCGAAAAACTGGAAGCCCATCGTTGCCCCGGAAATGGAGTTCTACCTCACCGAGCGCAGCCCCGATCCGGACTATCCGTTGAAACCGCCCGTGGGCCGTTCCGGTCGTCAGGAGACCGGTCGCCAGTCTTACTCCATCGAAGCCACCAACGAATTTGATCCGCTGTTTGAAGACATGTACGACTGGTGCGAAGCCCAGGGCCTAGACCTCGATACCCTGATTCACGAGGAAGGCACCGCGCAGATGGAAATCAACTTCCGTCATGGCGATGCGTTGCACCTGGCTGACCAGATTTTCGTGTTCAAGCGCACCATGCGCGAAGCCGCGCTGCGCCATAACGTGGCCGCCACGTTCATGGCCAAGCCAATGACCGGTGAACCCGGCAGCGCCATGCATTTGCACCAGAGTGTGGTCGATCTCACCACTGGCAAAAGCGTGTTCGCCAACGACGACGGCAGCATGAGCGCGCTGTTCCTTGGCCACATCGGCGGCCTGCAAAAATACATTCCCGAAACCCTGCCGCTGTTCGCGCCAAACGTGAACTCCTTCCGCCGCTTCCTGCCCGACACCTCGGCGCCGGTCAACGTGGAGTGGGGCTCGGACAACCGCACCGTTGGCCTGCGTGTGCCGGAATCCGACCCGCAAAACATGCGCGTTGAAAACCGTTTGCCGGGCGCCGATGCCAACCCGTACCTGGCCCTGGCGGCGAGCTTGCTGTGCGGGTATGTCGGCATGGTCGAAGGCCTGAATCCGAGCGAGCCGGTGGTTGGTCGTGGTTATGAGCGCCGCAATCTGCGCTTGCCGCTGACGCTGGAGCAAGCCCTGGAATGCATGGAGCAATCGACCATGGTCAAGGAGTATTTCGGCCAGCGTTTCCCGGCGGCCTACGTGGCGGTGAAGCGTGCCGAGCATGAAAACTACAAACGCGTGATCAGCTCCTGGGAGCGCGAGTTCCTGCTGCTGAGCGTGTAAAAACAAAAACCTGAAAGGGACACACCCTAGAGGAAGGCGAATGAGCAATTCACTGATCAAAACAGTGTTGGCGGGCAGCGTGTTGCTGCTCAGCGGCGGCGTATCTGCCGGCGGCGTGGTGAACGTTTACAACTGGACCGACTACATCGGCGAAACCACCTTGAAAGACTTCAAGGCAGAAACCGGCATCAATCCGGTGTACGACGTGTTCGACTCCAACGAAACCCTGGAAGGCAAGCTGCTGGCGGGGCGTACGGGTTACGACATCGTCGTGCCGAGCAACCACTTCCTCAGCCGGCAGATCCGCGCCGGCGTGTTTCAACCGCTAGACAAAAACCTGCTGCCGAACTGGAAAAACCTCAGTCCCGCCTTGCTCGAACGCCTGCAGGAAAATGACCCGGGCAATAAATACGCGGTGCCGTACCTGTGGGGCACCAACGGCATCGCCTTCAACGTGAAGAAGGTCAAGGAAGCGCTGGGCGTCGACACTATCGACTCGTGGGCGGTGTTGTTCGAACCGGAAAACATTAAAAAGCTGCAGGCCTGTGGCGTGTCGTTGATGGACTCGCCGGACGAGGTTTATCCCTCGGTGCTCAACTACATGGGCAAGGACCCGCGCAGCAAAAACCTCGACGACTATAAAGAAGCGCAGAAAAAGCTCGACGCCATTCGCCCATACATCACCTATTTCCACTCCTCGAAATACGTGGCGGACCTGGCCAACGGCAACATCTGCGTGGCCTTCGCCTATTCGGGTGACGCTTTCCAGGCCATGAGTCGCGCCAAAGAAGCCGGCAACGGCATCGACATCGCCTACGTGGTGCCCAAAGAAGGCGCCAACCTGTGGTTCGACATGCTGGCCATTCCGGCTGACGCGAAGAACCTCGCCGAGGCTCATGCCTACATCAACTACCTGCTCAAGCCGGACGTGATCAGCAAGGTCAGCGACTTTGTCGGCTACGCCAACGCCAACCAGGCGGCCGACGCGGTGATGGACCCGGAGATTCGCAACAACCCGTCCATCTATCCGTCGGATGAAGTGTTGAAGAAACTCTATGTGTCGTCCGAATGGACCACCGCCGTCATGCGCTGGACCACACGCGCGTGGAACAAATACAAGTCCGCCCGCTAATAGCGCTCGCCGCTGCATCTGCGCACTAAAAGCATCGAGGCTAAAGCCTGTCCTACAGAGGGTTTCTCGCCTTCTGTGGGAGAGGCTTCAGCCTCGATTCCTGGAAACACCAATACCGGGTCTTTGTATGACGCTGAACTCCCCTAATCCTGGCGCCGCGCCCACGGCCCACACCGCTTCCTACTACCACGCCACGCGCAATAAACAGATCGATTTCCCCGTGCTCAACGGCGCGCTGGACTGCGATGTGTGCATTGTTGGCGGTGGTTTCAGCGGCTTGAACACGGCCATTGAACTGGCCGAGCGCGGCCTGTCGGTGGTGCTGCTCGAAGCCAGGCAAATCGCCTGGGCCGCCAGTGGTCGCAACGGTGGCCAGCTGATTCGTGGCGTTGGCCACGACCTGTCGAAATTCGCCAGCCAGATCGGCACCGATGGCGTTGCCACCCTTGAACGCCTGGGGCTGGAAGCCGTGGAAATCGTTCGCCAGCGGGTCGCCAAATACGGCATCGAGTGCGACCTGCGCTGGGGTTACTGCGACCTCGCCAACACACCACAGCACTACCAGGGTTTTATCGAAGACAAGCAGGCGCTTGAGCGCATGGGCTACAGCCACGAGCTGACCTTGGTCGAGCCCGACCACATGGACAGCGTGGTCGGTTCCAAGGTGTTTGTCGGCGGCATGATCGACAGCGGCTCAGGCCATTTGCATCCGCTCAATCTGGCCCTTGGCGAAGCCGCGGTGGCGCACAAACTGGGCGTGCGCATTTTCGAAAACAGCGCCGCGCAGCGCATCGAATACGGCGCCAAAGTAAAAGTGCACACGGCCTCGGGCGTAGTGCGCGCCAATTCCCTGGTGCTCGCCGGCAATGCTCACTTGGCCGGGCTGGTGCCGGAACTGAGCGGCAAAGTCTTGCCCGCTGGCAGCTACATCATCGGCACCGAGCCGTTGAGTGAAGCGCAGGCCGAGCAGTTGATTCCGGGCAACCGCGCCTTGTGCGACCAGCGCGTGGGGCTCGACTATTTCCGCCTGTCTGCCGACCGCCGTCTGTTGTTTGGCGGCGCTTGCCATTACTCGGGTCGCGACCCTCAGGATATCGCTGCGTATATGCGGCCGAAAATGCTCCGCGTGTTCCCGCAATTGGCCGACACCCGCATCGACTTCGCCTGGGGCGGCACCATCGGCATCGGCGCCAACCGCTTGCCGCAAATCGGCCGTCTGCGTGGCGAAACCAACGTTTACTTCGCCCAGGCCTACTCGGGGCATGGCGTAAACACCACGCACCTGGCCGGTCGGCTGTTGGCTGAAGCCATCTGTCGTCAGAACAGCACCGGCTTCGACCTTTTCGCCCAAGTGCCGCACATGAAATTCCCAGGCGGCAAACTGCTGCGCACGCCGCTGTTGGCGCTTGGCATGTCGTGGTACCGGCTGCGGGAGATCGCGGGCTTTTGACCTTCGCGGCCTGACAACGCACGGGGTATGCGAGGGTGAACGTAACGAAAGCAGGCCGGGGTGGCAGGTTTTCTTTACGCTTTAGGCGGGGTAAAAGCGGTCAAGTACTCCGCGGTTGAAGGCCAAGGCGGGGCGGATGTTTAGGTTCGCCATGCAAGCCTGGATCCCCGCCTGCGCGGGGATGACGGAGGTTTGGTTAAGACTGTATTTAAGCTCTATCACCCGTCATTCCCGCGCAGGCGGGAATCCAGGCTAGTGAGGGGAGCGAAACCACCCGGCCAAACGAAAGCCCCCAAAGCGGAGCAAAGCACCGCCTCACCAAACCCGGCCAATTCCCCCCGTAACAAATCCTTGCCACCCCACCCCGAAACCCCACCAAACCCCCAACCCCACCCATCTTGTTCCCGCCCCCCGCAAGCGCTGTTATGAACCCCACCGGCCACCCCCGGCCCACGCCATAACAACAATTCAGGAGGCGCAATGAACGCCGTGCACGCTCTCAAACCCGATCCAATCCAGACCCACAACCCCATTGGCACCGACGGCTTCGAGTTCGTCGAATACACCGCGCCAACCCCCGAAGGCATTCAGCAGTTGCGTGAGCTGTTCACGGCCATGGGCTTTACCGAAACCGCCAAGCACCGTTCCAAGGAAGTGTTTCTGTTCCAGCAGAACGACATCAACTTCGTGCTCAACGGCAGCCCCACCGGCCATGTGCGCGAGTTCGGCCTCAAGCACGGCCCCAGCGCCTGCGCCATGGCCTTCCGGGTACAAAACGCCGCGCAAGCCGCCGCGTATGTGCAGTCGCAAGGCGCCAAACTGGTGGGCAGCCATGCCAACTTCGGCGAGCTGAATATTCCCTGCGTTGAAGGCATCGGCGGCTCGCTGCTGTATCTGGTTGACCGTTACGGCGACAAAAGCATTTACGACGTCGACTTCGAATACATCGAAGGCCGCACCCCGAACGACAACGCGGTGGGGCTGCGGGAAATCGATCACCTGACCCACAACGTCAACCGTGGGCAAATGGATGTGTGGTCCGGCTTTTACGAGCGCATCGCCAACTTCCGCGAAATTCGCTACTTCGACATCGAAGGCAAACTCACCGGTCTGCTGTCGCGCGCCATGACCGCGCCGTGCGGCAAGATCCGCATCCCGATCAACGAGTCGGCCGACGATAAATCGCAGATCGAAGAATTCATTCGCGAGTACCACGGCGAAGGCATCCAACACATCGCCCTGGCCAGCGACGACATCTACGCCACCGTGCGCCAGCTGCGTGCCAATGGTGTGGACTTCATGACCACGCCGGACACCTATTACGCCAAGGTCGACACCCGCGTGGCCGGGCACGGCGAACCGACTGCCGTGCTGCAAGAGCTGAACCTGCTGATCGACGGCGCGCCGGGCGATGACGGCATCCTGCTGCAGATTTTCACCAACACGGTGATCGGTCCGATCTTCTTTGAAATCATCCAGCGCAAAGGCAATCAAGGCTTTGGCGAAGGCAATTTCAAGGCGCTGTTCGAGTCCATTGAGGAAGACCAGGTTCGCCGTGGCGTGATCGCAGCGGACTAAGCACAGGAGCAGCACCATGAGCCGCAACTGGATTCAGTTTCCCCTGCGCGAAGGCGAGTGTTCACGGCAAGCGCACTGCGACTTTCCCGAAGGCACCTATGAACGCGAGATGGGCCGCGAAGGCTTTTTCGGGCCTGCCGCGCACCTGCACCACAAGCACCCGCCAACTGGCTGGGTGGACTGGCAAGGCCCGCTGCGCCCGCATGCATTCGACCTGAACCGGGTGCCAAGCGAAAGCGATTGCCCGCTCGCCGCGCCGCTGGCGCTGCATAACAGCGACGTGCGCATTCGGGTGTGGAAATGCAACGGCGCCATGCGCCATCTGGTGCGCAACAGCGATGGCGATGAACTGCTGTTCGTGCACGAGGGCAGCGGCCATTTCTACTGTGACTTCGGCCACTTGCAGTACCGCGACGGCGATTACCTGGTGGTGCCACGCGGCACCGCCTGGCGCATCGAAGCCAGCGAGCCGACGTTTATGCTGCTGATCGAAAACACCGATGGCGCCTACCAGCTACCTGACAAAGGTCTGCTGGGCCCGCACGCCATCTTCGACCCTGCCGTGCTCGATCACCCGCATCTGGATGACGCGTTCAAAGCCCAGCAAGACGAAAACACCTGGCAAATCCGCATCAAGCGGCGCAACCAGATCAGCACCGTCACCTACCCGTACAACCCGCTGGACGTGGTCGGCTGGCACGGCGACAACACGGTGGTGCGCCTCAACTGGCGTGATATCCGCCCGGTGATGAGCCACCGCTACCACCTGCCGCCCTCGGCGCACACCACGTTTGTGGCCAATGGGTTTGTGGTCTGCACCTTCACCCCGCGCCCTGTCGAAAGCGACCCGGGGGCGCTGAAAGTGCCGTTCTATCACAACAACGACGACTACGACGAAGTGCTGTTCTACCACCGTGGCAACTTCTTCAGCCGCGACAACATCGAGGCCGGCATGGTCACGCTGCACCCCTGCGGCTTCCCCCACGGCCCACACCCTAAAGCCCTGAAAAAGAGCCAGGAAAGCCCGGCGACCTTTGTCGAGGAAGTGGCGGTAATGATCGACACCCGGCGCGGCCTGGAGATCGGCGAAGCCGCAGCGGCGGTGGATGTGGCCGCGTATGTGGATTCGTGGCGGGCGCCGGGGAAGGGTTAGACCGGTTTTGCCCCCGGCCCTCTCCCCCGGCCCCTCTCCCGCAGGCGGGCGAGGGGAGACCAGCCGACCGCGTTCAGTTCCCCTCGCCCGCGCGCGGGAGAGGGGCTAGGGGAGAGGGCAGCGGTCCCACGCCCCCACACAACCTCAACACACTCGAAGATCAGAATTCTATGAAACTCGCATCCCTGAACACCGGCCGTGACGGCCAACTCGTCGTCGTTTCCCGCGACCTGATCCGCGCCGTCAAAGTCCCCGGCATTGCAGCCACCCTGCAAGCCGCCCTCGACAACTGGACCACCACTCGCCCGAAACTGGAAGCGGTCTACCAGCGCCTGAACGACGGCCTGGAAGGCGAGGCCTTTGCCTTCGACCAAAGCGCCTGCGCCAGCCCGTTGCCCCGTGCTTATCATTGGGCCGACGGCAGCGCCTACGTCAATCACGTGGAGCTGGTGCGCAAAGCCCGTGGCGCCGAAATGCCGGAAAGCTTCTGGCACGACCCGCTGATGTACCAAGGCGGCGCCGACACCTTTATCGCGCCCCACAGCCCGATTCTGATGGCGGACGAAGCCTGGGGCATCGACCTGGAGGCAGAAATTGCCGTGGTCACCGACGACGTGCCCATGGGCGTGTCGGCGGCGCAGGCGAGCGGGCATATCCAGTTGCTGATGCTGGTCAACGATGTGTCGCTGCGTAACCTGATTCCCGGCGAACTGGCCAAGGGCTTCGGCTTTTACCAAAGCAAACCGTCGTCGAGCTTTTCCCCAGTGGCCATTACCCCGGACGAGCTTGGCGAAAGCTGGCGCGACGGCAAGGTGCATCGCCCGCTCACTTCGCATATCAACGGCGAGCTGTTCGGCCAGCCCGACGCCGGCACCGACATGACCTTCAACTTCCCGACGCTGCTGGCTCACGCGGCGAAAACCCGTGCGCTGGGCGCGGGCAGCATTGTCGGGTCGGGCACCGTGTCGAATTACGACCGCAGCGCCGGCTCCAGTTGCCTGGCAGAGAAACGCATGCTTGAAATCGTCGAGCACGGCGAGGCGAAAACCCCGTTCCTGCGCTTTGGTGACCGGGTGCGCATCGAGATGTTCGACGCGGCGGGGCAGAGCATTTTCGGCGCCATCGATCAGGTGGTCACCGAGTACCGGGGCTGAGCCATGCTGACGCTTTATGACTACTGGCGCTCCAGTGCGGCGTACCGGGTACGCATCGCGCTGAACCTCAAAGGCCTGGCGTACCGGTCGGTGCCGGTGCATCTGGTGAAGGACGGCGGCCAGCAGCACAGCGCCGACTACAAGGCGCTGAACCCGCAAGGGTTGTTGCCGCTGCTGGTGGATGGCGACACGCGCGTCGCGCAGTCCATGGCCATTCTTGAATACCTCGAAGAGTGCTATCCGCAACCGGCGTTGCTGCCTCGCGACCCAAGCCTGCGTGCGCAAATTCGCAGCGTGGCGCTATACATCGCCTGCGATATTCACCCGTTGAACAATCTGCGGGTGTTGCAATACCTGAGCGGCACACTGGGCGTGGAGGCCGCAGCGAAGGACGCGTGGTACCGGCACTGGGTTGAGAGCGGCTTGTCGGCGATTGAACAGAACCTGCAGCGAATGCCGAGCGAACTGTCGATGGGCGAGCGGCCGGGTTTGCTGGAGGTTTGCCTGGTGCCGCAGGTGTACAATGCCCGCCGTTTTAACTGTGACCTCCATGCGTACCCACGCATTCTCGCTGTGGTCGAGCGCTGCAATTCCCTTGAGGCGTTTATAAACGCCGCACCGGAAGTCCAGCCCGACGCTCCCCCGCTGTTGTAGGTGTAAAGGGGCGCGCCGACCACACCAAGGCCGCGCGTCCGCCTTGCTGAATTCCGCTGTGCCACAAGCGCGGCGGGTCCGATCCCGTCACAGATAAAAACAAGTAGGTGACGTTACATGCATGACAGTCCTTCCTCCGGCCAGCTCAAACGCGGCCTGAAAAATCGCCACATCCAATTGATCGCCCTCGGTGGCGCCATCGGCACCGGTCTGTTCCTGGGCTCGGCCGGGGTGCTGAAAAGCGCCGGGCCGTCGATGATTCTGGGCTACGCGCTCTGCGGTTTTATCGCCTTTCTGATCATGCGCCAGCTCGGCGAAATGATCGTTGAAGAGCCGGTAGCCGGTTCGTTCAGTCACTTCGCACACAAATACTGGGGCGGTTTCGCCGGCTTTCTGTCTGGCTGGAACTGCTGGGTTCTGTACATTCTGGTGGGCATGTCCGAGCTCACCGCGGTCGGTAAATACATTCACTACTGGTGGCCGGAAATTCCAACCTGGGTGTCGGCGGCCGCGTTTTTTGTGCTGGTGAACGCCATCAATCTGGCCAACGTAAAACTCTTTGGCGAGGCGGAATTCTGGTTCGCCATGATCAAGGTGGTCGCCATTGTCGGCATGATCGCTCTGGGCTGTTACCTGTTGGTCAGCGGCGCTGGCGGCGAGCAGGCGACGGTCAGCAACCTGTGGGCCCACGGCGGATTCTTTCCCAACGGCATCAGCGGGCTGGTCATGGCCATGGCCTTTATCATGTTTTCCTTTGGCGGCCTGGAAATGCTCGGCTTCACCGCAGCCGAGGCCGACCAGCCGAAGACCGTGATTCCCAAGGCGATCAATCAGGTGATCTACCGCATCCTGATTTTCTACGTCGGCGCGCTGGTCGTGTTGTTGTCCCTGACGCCCTGGAACCTGTTGCTCGAACACATCAACAGCGCCGGCGACCCCTACAGCGGCAGCCCGTTCGTGCAGGTGTTCTCCCTGCTGGGCAGCAACACCGCCGCGCATTTGCTCAACTTCGTGGTGCTGACGGCGGCAGTGTCGGTCTACAACAGCGGCACCTACTGCAACGGCCGCATGCTGCTGGGCCTGGCAGAGCAGGGCGACGCGCCCAAAGTATTCGCCAAAGTCGATAAACGCGGCGTTCCGGTAAACGCCTTGCTGCTCTCGGCGCTGGTCACCGTGCTGGCCGTGGTAGTGAACTATGTGGTGCCGCAAAACGCCTTGGAACTGCTGATGTCGCTGGTGGTGGCTGCGCTGGTGATCAACTGGGCGATGATCAGCTACTCGCACCTGAAATTCCGCCAACGCATGGAACAAACCGGCGTACGCACCGCCTTCCGCGCCTTGCTGTTCCCCTACGGCAATTACCTGTGCCTGGCGTTCGTGCTGTTCATTCTCGGCGTGATGCTGCTGATTCCGGGCATTCAGGTGTCGGTGTACGCGATTCCGGTGTGGCTGGTCATCATGTGGGCGTGCTATCGAATGAAGCTGTCGCGGGCACGCACTGCCGCGCTGCAAGTCGCCACAGACTGACCCCTGCAAAAAGCAAAAGAGCGAACGACCAATGCTGGAGATTTCCAACAACGTGCACCTACCCGACGCCGAGATTGAGCTGAGCGCCATTCGCGCCCAGGGCGCCGGTGGGCAGAACGTGAATAAGGTCTCCAGCGCCATGCACCTGCGCTTCGACATCAACGCCTCGTCGCTGCCGCCGTTCTACAAAGAGCGGCTGCTGCAATGGCGCGACAGTCGCATCACCAGCGATGGCGTGGTGGTGATCAAAGCGCAGCAATACCGAACCCAGGAACAGAACCGCGCCGATGCGCTTGAACGCCTGAAAGAGCTGATTCTGGCCGCCAGCAAAGTCGAGAAAAAACGCCGGCCGACCAAGCCGACGTTGGGCTCGAAGAAGCGGCGGTTGGAGGGCAAGAGTCAGCGGGGGGCGATCAAGGCGGGGAGGGGGAAGGTGGAGTTTTAACCGACGTGAGCCTTGCCCTCACCCCCAGCCCCCTCTCCCGCGAGCGGGAGAGGGGAGCCAAACTGCGGTGGTCGTGCTTGCTCATTTCAGTCCCCTCTCCCATTTATGGGAGAGGGTTAGGGTGAGGGGCTTTTAATCGTCGCAGCCGGTGCGCTCAACCACTCACCTTGGCAATCGCCGCCGCCAGATAATCCAGGCGCTGCTCATCCATCCCCGCCACATTCGCCCGCCCCGAGCTCACCATGTACACGCTGTGCTCATCGCGCAGTCTTCTTACCTGCTCGGCACTCAACCCGGTGTACGAAAACATCCCGCGCTGTCTGCCGATATGGGCGAAACGTTCGGTCAGCCCATACGGCTGCAAGGCCGCCAGCAAACCCTGACGCAGCTCGGCAATGCGCACGCGCATGGCCTCGACTTCCGCCTGCCAGGTCAGGCGCAAACCCTCATCCGCCAGAATCTGCGCCACCACCGCCGCGCCATGGGCGGGCGGGGTGGACCACAAGCTGCGCGCCATGGCCGCCAACTGGCTGCGCACGTCGGTGAGTGAATCCGGGGTGGCGCTCACCACCACCAGCGCGCCAGTGCGTTCGCGGTACAGGCCGAAGTTTTTCGAGCACGAACTGGTGATCAGCATTTCCGGCAATTCCGCCGCGAACAGGCGCACGGCCCAGGCGTCCGCTTCCAGGCCTTCGGCGAAACCCTGGTAGGCGAAGTCGATCAGGGGCAGCAGTTCGCGCGCACGCACTACCTCCAGCACCTGACGCCATTGCGCCTGATCCAGATCGAAGCCGCTGGGGTTGTGGCAGCAGGCGTGCAGCAGCACCAAATCGCCGTGTGGAATTTGCTGCAGGGCGGCGAGCATGGCGTCGAAGGCCAGGCGATTACCGGCATCGACATAGGGGTAGTGCTTCACCTCCAACCCAGCCGCGGCGAACAGCGTTTCGTGAATCGGCCACGTCGGATCGCTTAGCCAGATGCTGCGCCCGGGCAGACAGTGGCGAATAAAGTCGCCGGCCAGACGCAACGCGCCGGTGCCGCCCGGGGTTTGCGTGGCACCGGCACGGTTGCCGGCAAGCAACGGCGAGTCGGCACCGAGCACCAGGCGCGCCATGTGCTGAGTGAACAGCGGGTCGCCATGGCCGCCGATGTAGCTCTTGGTGGTTTCGCTATCAACCAGGTGGCGCTCGGCAATTTTCACCGAGGGCAGAATCGGCGTGTTGCCGTGGGAGTCTTTGTACACGCCCACGCCAAGGTCGATTTTGTGCGGGTTGCTGTCGCTGCGGTACGCGTCGATCAGCCCAAGAATCGGGTCGCCGGGCACACGTTGTACGGTGGCGAAATGGCTCACTTCACGCCTTCCGCCGTCTTGGCCACCTGATCGGTACGCGCCGCCATGATGAAGTCGTTGCGGTGCAGGCCTTTGATGGAGTGGCTCCACCAGGTGACGGTGACTTTGCCCCATTCAGTGAGCAGGCCAGGGTGATGGCCTTCGGCTTCGGCGATTTCCCCAACCGCGTTGGTGAAAGCCAGGGCGTGTTTGAAGTTTTTGAAGTCGTAGCGTTTTTCCAGTTGCAGCACGCCGTCGCGCACTTCGATGTTCCAGTCCGGTATTTCCTTGATCAGCACGGCCAGTTCGTCATCCGACACTTTTGGTGCATCGGCTTTGCAGGCTTCGCAGTGGGCTTGGTTCAGGGCAGTCATCGGGGGCTCCAGTCAGAAAAAAATCAGGCCGCTTTCGGCGGAAATTTAGCGGGGTGCAAGCCCAGTTGGGCAGCTTGCGCGACCATGGTCATGAGGTCTTCATGGGCGAGGTCGAACAGGCGCTTGAGGTCGGGCAGCACGAAATACAAAGGTTGCAGAATGTCGATCCGGTACGGCGTGCGCATCGCGTCCAGCGGATCAAAGGCTTGATGCTCCGGTACATCGGATAGGCTATAGAGGGTTTCCTTCGGCGAGGAAAGAATGCCGCCGCCATAAATTCTGCGGCCGTGTGGCGTGTCGACCAGGCCGAACTCGATGGTCATCCAGTACAGACGGGCAAGAAACACGCGCTGCTCTTTGCTGGCCTTGAGGCCGAGCGTGCCGTAGGTGTGGGTGAATTCGGCGAACCAGGGGTTGGTCAGCAGCGGGCAATGGCCGAATACCTCGTGGAAAATGTCCGGCTCTTGCAGGTAGTCGAGTTCTTCAGGGGTGCGGATAAACGTCGCGACCGGGAATTGCTTGCTGGCGAGTAATTCGAAGAAGGTCTGGAAGGGAATCAGCGCTGGCACCCGCGCCACTTGCCAGCCCGTGGTCGCGCCGAGTACGCGGTTGATCTCGCCCAACTGCGGAATGCGCTCATGGGGCAGGGCCAGCTGCTCGATGCCGTCGAGGTACTCCTGGCAGGCGCGGCCTTCGACCAGTTTCAGCTGCCGCGTAATCAAGGTGTTCCAGACTTCGTGCTCGGCATCGGGGTAATCGATAAACCCGTTGCTGTCCGGCTCGCGTGCCACGTAGTGCGACTGCTTCATCGCTGCCTCTCTTCGTTGTTGTTATTGACGACCGCTTGTGGGCCTAGAGATAACCTGCGGCGCGCCTGATTTCAGCTGGACTTGGGCAATACGGTGTGATGACGGCGTTCAAAAACCGTAAAGAAATGATGACAAGCGAGCGAAAGCAGCGAGGCGTCGTATTGCTGGCGCGGTAATCCGTAAACTATCCTTTACGAAAATTCCGCCGCGTCGTCAGATTCTCCTGATGGCGACGGTGATTGCAGCGCCTATCAAAACAACAACAATGAGCCCGCCATGCGTATCAAAGTCCATTGCCAGAACCGGATTGGCATCCTTCGCGACATCCTCAATCTACTCGTCGAGTACGGCATCAACGTCGCGCGCGGCGAGGTCGGCGGTGAGCAGGGCAACGCCATCTACCTGCATTGCCCCAACCTGATCAATCTGCAATTTCAGTCGCTGCGGCCCAAGTTCGAGGCGATTGGCGGTGTGTTCGGCGTCAAGCGCGTGGGGCTGATGCCTAGCGAGCGGCGGCATCTGGAATTGAACGCATTGCTCGGCGCGCTGGAGTTTCCGGTGCTGTCCATCGACATGGCCGGTTCCATCGTTGCGGCGAACCGGGCGGCGGCGCAGTTGCTGGGCGTGCGTGTCGATGAAGTGCCGGGCATGCCGCTGTCGCGCTACGCCGAAGACTTCGACTTGCCCGAGCTGGTGCGCGCCAACAAATCGCGCATCAACGGCCTGCGGGTGAAGATCAAGGGCGACGTGTTCCTCGCCGACATCGCGCCGCTGCAAACCGAGCATGAAGAAAGCGACGCCATGGCGGGCGCCGTGCTCACCCTGCACCGCGCCGACCGCGTAGGCGAGCGCATCTACCACGTGCGCAAGCAGGAACTGCGCGGCTTCGACAGCATTTTCCAAAGCTCGCGGGTGCTTGCCGCCGTGGTGCGCGAAGCCCGGCGCATGGCGCCGCTGGATGCCCCTTTGCTCATCGAGGGTGAAACCGGCACCGGCAAGGAACTGCTGGCCCGCGCCTGCCACCTCGCCAGCCCGCGCGGCCAGTCACCATTCATGGCGCTCAACTGCGCGGGCTTGCCCGAGTCCATGGCCGAAACCGAGCTGTTCGGCTACGGCCCCGGCGCGTTCGAAGGGGCGCGCCCGGAAGGCAAGCTTGGCCTGCTGGAACTGACAGCAGGCGGCACGCTATTTCTCGACGGCGTCGGCGAAATGAGCCCGCGCCTGCAAGCCAAACTGCTGCGCTTTCTGCAGGACGGCTGCTTCCGCCGGGTCGGCAGTGACGAAGAGGTGTACCTCGACGTACGCGTGATCTGCGCCACTCAGGTGGACCTGTCCGAGCTGTGCGCCAAAGGCGAATTCCGCCAGGACCTGTACCACCGTCTGAACGTGCTGAGTCTGCACATTCCGCCCCTGCGCGAATGCCTCGATGGGCTGATGCCGTTGGTTGAACACTTCCTCGACCAGGCCAGCCGGCAAATCGGCTGCCCGTTGCCCACTCTTGCGGCGCCGGCGTTCGAGCGGCTGAACCACTACCACTGGCCGGGCAACGTGCGGCAACTGGAAAACGTGCTGTTTCAGGCGGTGTCGTTGTGCGACGGCGCCGTGGTGAAGGCCGAACACATCCGCCTGCCGGACTACGGCGCGCCGCAGCCGTTGGGGGACTTTTCCCTGGAAGGCGGGCTGGACGCGATTCTCGGGCGCTTCGAACAGGCGGTGCTGGAACGGCTGTATCACGAGCATCCAAGTAGCCGGCAACTGGGCAAGCGGCTGGGGGTTTCGCATACCACCATTGCCAACAAGCTGCGGCAGTATGGGCTGGGTAGGGAGTAACGTCGGCCCTCACCCCCAGCCCCTCTCCCGCAAGCGGGAGAGGGGAGCCTTACCGCAATTTGCCATGCCGCCTCGTTCAGTCCCCTCGCCCCGGAGGGGAGAGGGTTAGGGTGAGGGGGCTGGTTCTCGCCTGTGACTCAAGTGCCCGGTAAGACCATGGTCGAATGGCCCAGCGGGGAGGAGAGGGCTACAAAAGGCGCCATACAAAAACAACGATTGCCCGAGGTATCCCCGATGAGTGCTGTGTATCCCGTACGTCCTGAGGTTGCGGCCAATACCCTGACCGACGAGGCCAGCTACAAGTCCATGTACCAACAGTCGGTGGTCAACCCTGACGGCTTCTGGCGTGAACAGGCCAAGCGCCTGGACTGGATCAAGCCGTTCACGGCGGTGAAGCAGACCTCGTTCGACGATCACCACGTGGACATCAAATGGTTTGCCGACGGCACGCTGAACGTCTCGGCCAACTGCCTGGACCGCCACCTCGCCGAGCGCGGCGATCAACTGGCGATCATCTGGGAAGGCGACGACCCATCCGAACACCGCAACATCACCTACCGCGAACTGCATGAAGAAGTCTGCAAATTCGCCAACGCCCTGCGCGGCCAGGACGTGCACCGCGGCGACGTGGTGACCATCTACATGCCGATGATTCCCGAAGCCGTGGTTGCCATGCTGGCCTGCGCGCGCATCGGTGCCATTCACTCGGTGGTGTTCGGCGGTTTCTCGCCGGAAGCCCTGGCCGGGCGCATCATCGACTGCCGTTCCAAAGTGGTGATCACCGCCGACGAAGGCCTGCGCGGCGGCAAGAAAACCCCGCTGAAAGCCAACGTCGACGACGCCCTGACCAATCCGGAAACCAGCTCGATCCAGAAAGTGATCGTGTGCAAACGCACCGGCTCGCCGATCAAGTGGAACCAGCACCGCGACATCTGGTACGAAGACCTGATGAAGGTCGCCGGCAGCGTCTGCGCGCCTAAGGAAATGGGCGCTGAAGAAGCGCTGTTCATCCTCTACACCTCGGGTTCGACGGGTAAACCCAAAGGCGTGCAACACACCACCGCCGGTTATCTGCTTTACGCCGCGCTGACCCACGAGCGCGTGTTCGACTACAAACCGGGCGAGGTGTACTGGTGCACCGCCGACGTCGGCTGGGTAACCGGCCACAGCTACATCGTTTACGGCCCGCTGGCCAACGGTGCGACCACGCTTTTGTTCGAAGGCATTCCGAACTACCCGGACATCACCCGCGTGTCGAAAATCATCGACAAGCACAAGGTCAACATCCTTTACACCGCGCCGACCGCTATCCGCGCCATGATGGCCCAAGGCAAGGCGGCCATCGAAGGGGCCGACGGCTCCAGCCTGCGTCTGCTCGGTTCGGTCGGTGAACCCATCAACCCGGAAGCGTGGAACTGGTACTACGAAACCGTCGGCCAGTCGCGCTGCCCGATTGTCGATACCTGGTGGCAGACCGAAACCGGCGGCGTGTTGATCAGCCCGCTACCGGGCGCCACGGCGCTGAAGCCTGGCTCGGCGACACGGCCCTTCTTCGGCGTAGTGCCGGCGTTGGTGGATAACCTTGGCAACCTGATCGAAGGCGCGGCCGAGGGCAACCTGGTAATCCTCGACTCGTGGCCCGGCCAGGCGCGCACCCTGTACCGCGACCACGACCGCTTCGTTGACACCTACTTCAAAACCTTCCGCGGCATGTACTTCACCGGCGACGGCGCGCGCCGTGACGAAGATGGCTACTACTGGATCACCGGGCGCGTCGACGACGTGCTCAACGTGTCCGGCCACCGTATGGGCACCGCCGAAATCGAAAGCGCCATGGTCGCCCACCCGAAAGTGGCCGAAGCCGCCGTGGTTGGCATGCCGCACGACATCAAAGGGCAGGGCATCTACGTCTACGTCACGCTCAACAACGGCGAGGAACCGAGCGAAGCGCTGCGCCAGGAGCTCAAACAATGGGTGCGCAAGGAGATCGGCCCCATTGCCATGCCGGATGTAATTCAGTGGGCGCCGGGCCTGCCGAAAACCCGCTCAGGCAAAATCATGCGCCGCATCCTGCGCAAGATCGCCACGGCCGAATACGACAGCCTGGGCGACATCTCCACCCTGGCTGATCCGGGTGTGGTGCAGCATCTGATTGATACGCACAAGGCGATGCAGCAAGCAGTGGCTTGAGGGTTTCGCTGTGACAAAACGCCCGCTTAGTTGCGGGCGTTTTGTTTTGCGCCGCTCTCGCACCCAACACCGTCATTCCCGCGCAGGCGACGGTTGTTTCTACAAAGATTTTTATCCGCTTTTCACCCACCCGGTATCACCCCCGACCCACAACGGGGCAATCGGAAACAGTCCGCCCACTTTGCGGGCGATTTATGCCTACGGAAAAAACAACTCGCCGTGCAAAACCCAACACCCGCAAGGGTTCATAAAAACCTGGCCCAAATCCTGCTGTAGTTTCCCGTTTATCCGCATCTTCGCCACTGCCGCTTTTTGCAGCTGCTGTCAATAGGCCGAGCGCCCGCCAAAGCCGTTTTGTAATTACTTGTCGCATTGAAGAAATATCGGCTTTGGGGCTGTCGTTAGAATGCCGCCACCCAGACGCCGCTACTCGCGCGTCGGCTGATGAGCTTCGTCCCTTCGGGTTATCACCCGGCAAAGATGGCGACTCTTCCTATAATTTCACGGTCGGCCTGTTACCCGGCGCACGACCTATTAAGGAGTCCACGATGAAGAAGCTCGCCCTTCTCGGCGCCCTGGCGGTGTCCCTGCTGTCGCCCCTGGCCATGGCCGATGATGCCAAGCCCCTGCGTATCGGTATTGAAGCGGCTTACCCGCCCTTCGCGTTCAAGACTCCTGACGACAAGATCACCGGCTTCGACTACGACATCGGCATGGCCCTGTGCGAAGAGATGAAAGTGCAGTGCAAGTGGATCGAGCAGGAATTCGACGGCCTGATCCCGGCGCTGAAAGTTCGCAAGTTCGACGCCATTCTGTCGTCCATGTCCATCACTGACGATCGCAAGAAGTCGGTCGATTTCACCGGCAAGTACTACTCCACCCCAGCCAAGCTGGCGATGAAGGCCGGTACCACCCTCAACGACCCGCTCGCCGACCTGAAAGGCAAGAAAATCGGCGTGCAGCGTTCCTCGGTTTACGACCGTTACGCCACCGAAGTCTTCGCTCCTGCTGGTGCCGAAATCGTGCGCTACAGCTCGCAGAACGAAGTGTTCCTCGACCTGTCTTCGGGCCGCCTCGACGCCACCCTGGCAGACTCGGTGAATATCGACGACGGCTTCCTGAAAACCGATTCGGGCAAAGGTTTCGCCTTCGCCGGTCCGGACTTCACCGAAGAGAAATACTTCGGCGAAGGCCAGGGCATTGCTGTGCGCAAGGGCGACAAAGCCCTGGCCGACAAGATCAGCGCGGCCATCCTGGCCATTCGCGCCAACGGCAAATACAAACAAGTGCAAGACAAGTACTTCGCCTTCGACGTCTACGGCAAGTAACTCCAGCACGCTGACAGTGGCACAGGCTCGATTCACGGGATGTGCCACTTTTTATTTGCGCCACAGATCCCTGTGGAGCGGCTTTGGCCGCGATGCTGTTAGCGCTTGAAGAGCGTGCGGCTAACCGAAGTGCCGGACCGGCCCCTCCCACAGCGACCTTTATTCTCACGGGCTTTTCATCATGCTCAACGGCTACGGCTCGACCATTCTTGATGGCGCATGGCTGACCATTTCCCTGGCGCTGACGTCGATGGCGCTGGCGATTGTGCTTGGCCTGATCGGCGCTGCGTTTCGTTTATCGCCGATCAAGTGGCTGGCATTACTGGGCGAAACCTACGCCACGGTCATTCGCGGTATCCCTGATCTGGTGCTGATCCTGCTGATTTTCTACGGCGGCCAGGACGTGGTGAACCGCGTGGCGCCGCTGCTGGGTTTCGAGGATTACATTGACCTCGACCCGTTCGCGACCGGCGTGTTCACCATGGGCTTTATCTTTGGTGCGTACCTGTCGGAAACCTTCCGGGGTGCCTTTATGGCTATTCCCAAGGGGCAGAGCGAGGCGGGCGCCGCCTACGGCATGAGCGGCATGCAGGTGTTCTTCCGCGTGCTGGTGCCGCAGATGATCCGCTTCGCTATTCCCGGCTTCACCAATAATTGGCTGGTGCTGGTAAAGGCCACCGCGCTGGTGTCGACCGTGAGCCTGCAAGACATGATGTTCAAAGCCAAGAACGCCGCCGACGCGACGCATCAGCCGTTCACCTTCTACCTGGTGGTGGCGGCGTTGTACCTGGTGATCACCAGTGTGTCGCTGCTGCTGTTGCGGGCGTTGGAGAAACGCTATTCGGTGGGCATGAAGGTGGCTGAATTATGATTTTCGATTTCGCGCCTATCTGGGAAAACATCCACCTGTACCTGGGTGGCATCCTGATCACCCTCAAGCTGCTGCTGATATCCCTGACGGTTGGCCTGGCGGCCGCCGTGCCCCTGGGGTTGATGCGGGTGTCCCGGCAGCCTTTGGTAAACGCCACGGCCTGGCTGTACACCTATGTGATTCGCGGCACGCCGATGCTGGTGCAGCTGTTCCTGATCTACTACGGCCTGGCACAGTTCGCCGGCGTACGTGAAAGCGTGTTTTGGCCGTATCTGTCCAATGCCACGTTCTGCGCCTGCCTGGCCTTTGCCATCAACACCAGCGCCTACAGCGCGGAAATTCTCGCCGGCAGTTTGAAGTCGATTCCCCATGGCGAAATCGAGGCGGCCAAGGCCATGGGCATGTCGCGCGCCAAGCTGTACCGCCGCATTCTGCTGCCCTCGGCCCTGCGCCGGGCGCTGCCGCAGTACAGCAACGAAGTGATCATGATGCTGCACACCACCAGCCTGGCGTCGATCGTCACGCTGGTGGATATCACCGGCGCGGCAAAAACCATCAACTCGCAGTTCTATCTGGCCTTCGAGGCCTATATCACTGCCGGTGCCATTTACCTGTGCCTGACCTTCGTGCTGGTGCGCCTGTTCAAGCTGGCCGAGCGCCGCTGGCTGGCTTACCTGGCGCCGCGCAAGGCCTGAGAATTTCCGAATTAGCAACGCCAGCCACGGCTGAACCTTTGCCTGCCGAGAACCTGAACCATGTACAAACTTGAAGTCCAAGACCTGCATAAACGCTACGGCAGCCATGAAGTGCTCAAGGGCGTGTCGCTGGCCGCCAAGGCTGGCGATGTAATCAGCATCATCGGCTCCAGTGGTTCGGGCAAAAGTACCTTCCTGCGCTGCATCAACCTGCTGGAGCAGCCCCACGGCGGCAAGATTCTGCTCAATGGCGAAGAGTTGAAGCTGGTAGCCAACAAGGAAGGCGCGCTGAAAGCCGCCGATCCCAAGCAGCTGCAACGCATGCGCTCGCGCCTGTCGATGGTGTTTCAGCACTTCAACTTGTGGGCGCATATGACCGCGCTGGAAAACATCATCGAAGCGCCGGTGCACGTGCTCGGTGTGCCGAAAAAAGAAGCCATCGAAAAGGCCGAGCATTACCTGGCGAAAGTGGGCGTGGCCCATCGGAAAGATGCCTACCCGGCGCATATGTCGGGCGGCGAGCAGCAGCGCGTGGCCATCGCCCGCGCCCTGGCCATGGAGCCGGAAGTGATGCTGTTCGACGAGCCCACCTCGGCGCTGGATCCCGAGTTGGTCGGCGAAGTGCTGAAAGTGATGCAGGACCTGGCCCAAGAAGGGCGCACCATGGTTGTGGTCACCCACGAAATGGGTTTTGCTCGCGAAGTTTCCAACCAACTGGTGTTTCTGCACAAAGGCGTGGTGGAAGAGCGCGGTTGCCCCAAGGAAGTGTTGGTCAATCCGCAGTCCGACCGTCTCAAGCAATTTCTTTCCGGCAGCTTGAAGTAAGCTTCAGCGCGGCTATTAACCTAAGACTGCTTCGTAGCAGCACAACCGGCCATGTGAATGCATGGCAACAGAGCCTAGACTGCCAGCCATGACTGCCCACCGAATCGGTTTTCTCCTCTGGCCCAACACCAAGGCCATGACCCTGGCTCTGGCTGAAGAAGCCCTGCGTGTCGCCCAGCGGGTGCATCCCGAAGTGGCCTACGAACTGGTATTTCTTCAGGCCGAGCCGGCCACCGAGGGCGCCTGGCGTCTGCCCGGTGAGCCGTGGGCCGGTAAGCTCGAAGGCTGTCAAAAACTCTTTCTGTTGGCGGATGAGCCTCCGGGCCAGTTGGCGCCGGCGCTGTCCAGCGCGCTGAAACAACTGGTGCGCGCCGGTTGCGTGATTGGCGGGTTGTCCGCAGGCGTGTACCCGCTGGCCCAGCTTGGTTTGCTCGACGGCTACCGCGCCGCCGTGCACTGGCGCTGGCAAGACGACTTCACCGAGCGCTTCCCCAAAGTGATTGCCACCAGCCATCTGTTCGACTGGGACCGCGACCGCCTCACCGCCTGTGGCGGCCTGGCCGTGCTCGACCTGCTGCTGGCCGTGCTGGCCCGCGACCACGGCGCCGAGCTGGCGGGCGCGGTGTCGGAAGAGCTGGTGGTCGAGCGCATTCGCGAAGGCGGCGAGCGCCAACGCATTCCCCTGCAAAACCGCCTCGGCTCCAGCCATCCCAAGCTGACCCAGGCCGTGTTGTTGATGGAAGCCAACATCGAAGAGCCGCTGACCACCGACGAAATTGCCCAGCACGTCTGCGTGTCACGCCGTCAGCTGGAACGCATCTTCAAGCAATACCTCAACCGCGTACCCAGCCAGTACTACCTGGAACTGCGTCTGAACAAAGCGCGCCAACTGCTGATGCAAACCAGCAAATCGATCATCCAGATTGGACTCTCGTGCGGCTTCTCCTCCGGCCCGCACTTCTCCAGCGCCTACCGCAACTTCTTCGGCGCAACCCCCCGTGAAGACCGCAACCAACGGCGCAGCAGCAGCCCGTTTGAACTGAGCTCGATTCCTTCCGAACGCGGCTGATTTGCCCCGCTTACGTCATCCCCGCGCAGGCGGGGATCCAGAATTTTCAGGCGAGCGGTGTTTCCCCGAGCATTCTGGATTCCCGCCTTCGCGGGAATGACGGTGTAAGGCGTAGCCTCACGAAATTTCCGTGCAGGCGGAAGCGCGTTTAGACTGCGCCTTCGCGACCCTTTCTGTCGCCTTTATGAAAGCCGCGAAAAATCCGGGGTTGGCGCTATAAGAAGTTGTCGCATGCCGACAATGCCCTCCCCAAATCAGTCCCTACAATTCATTCCAACGCCGGCCTGTGGGGTCGGCGGTCCTTGTCAGGAGAGCTTCGATGTCCGTTGAGCAAGTGCAGGTCCAGCGCGCCGATTTTGATCAGGTGATGGTGCCCAACTACGCCCCAGCCGCGTTTATTCCGGTGCGTGGCGAGGGTTCCCGAGTCTGGGATCAAAGCGGCCGAGAGCTGATCGACTTTGCTGGCGGCATCGCCGTGAATTCCCTGGGCCACGCGCACCCGGCGCTGGTCAAGGCGCTCACTGAACAAGCCAACAAAATCTGGCACGTGTCCAACGTATTCACCAACGAGCCGGCCTTGCGCCTGGCGCACAAGCTGGTCGATGCCACCTTTGCCGAGCGCGTGTTCCTCGCCAACTCCGGCGCCGAAGCCAACGAAGCCGCCTTCAAGCTGGCTCGCCGTTATGCCAGCGATGTGTATGGCGCGGAAAAATTCGAAATCATCGCCGCCACCAATAGCTTCCACGGCCGCACGCTGTTCACCGTGACCGTGGGCGGGCAGCCCAAGTATTCCGATGGCTTTGGTCCCAAAATCGAAGGCATCACCCACGTTCCGTTCAACGACCTGGCCGCGCTCAAAGCCGCCATCTCGGACAAAACCTGCGCCGTGGTGCTTGAGCCGGTGCAAGGCGAGGGCGGCATCCTTCCAGCCGACCAGGCGTACCTGCAGGCCGTGCGCGAACTCTGCGACGCCCATAACGCGCTGCTGGTGTTCGACGAAGTGCAAAGCGGCATGGGCCGCAGCGGCGAGCTGTTCGCTTATATGAATTACGGCGTCACGCCCGACATTCTCACCAGTGCGAAAAGCCTGGGCGGCGGTTTCCCGATTGGCGCCATGCTCACCACCACCAAAATCGCCTCGCACCTGGCGGTTGGCGTGCACGGCACCACCTACGGCGGCAACCCGCTGGCCTGCGCAGTCGCCGGCGCGGTGCTGGATGTGATCAACACCCCGCAAGTGCTTAATGGCGTGAAAGCCAAGCACGAGCGTTTCAGAACGCGCCTGGAAGCCATGGCAGCCAAGTACGGCATCTTCACCGAAGTGCGCGGCCTGGGCCTGCTGATCGGCGCTGCGCTGAGCGATGCCTGGAAAGGCAAAGCCAAAGACGTGCTCAACGCCGCTGAGAAAGAATGCGTGATGGTGCTGCAAGCCGGCCCGGACGTGGTGCGTTTTGCGCCAAGCCTGGTGATTCCGGACGCCGACATCGACGAAGGTCTCGACCGCTTCGAGCGCGCCGTGTCCAAGCTGACCCAAGCCTGACGGCTGTACGCGGACGCTGATCTGCTTTTTGTAGGAGCGCCGGACCGGCCGCTCCTGCAGCGGCAGTGGTCTGCAGCGTTCCCGCTTTTCAAATACCAAAGAGAATTTAAGGAGTAACACCATGCTGGTGATGCGCCCTGCGCAAATGGCTGACTTGGCTGACGTGCAACGTCTGGCTGCGGACAGCCCGGTTGGTGTTACTTCGCTGCCGGACGATGCGGGTCGGCTGGGCGATAAAATCGCCGCGTCGGAAGCCTCGTTCGCAGCCGAGGTCAGTTTCAACGGCGAAGAAAGCTATTTCTTCGTGCTCGAAGATACGGAAACCGGCCGCCTGGTCGGCTGTTCCGGCGTCGTCGCCTCGGCAGGCTATTCCGAGCCGTTCTACAGCTTCCGCAACGAAACCTTCGTTCACGCCTCGCGCTCCTTGTCGATCCACAACAAGATTCATGTGTTGTCGCTGTGCCACGACCTGACCGGCAACAGCCTGCTCACCAGCTTTTACGTCGAACAGCCGCTGGTGGATTCGCCGTGGGCCGAGCTGAACTCCCGTGGCCGCCTGCTGTTTGTGGCCAGCCACCCGGAGCGCTTTGCCGATGCGGTGGTGGTAGAGATTGTCGGCCACAGCGACGAGCAGGGCGATTCTCCATTCTGGGACGCCGTAGGCCGCAACTTCTTCGACCTCAACTACGCCGAAGCCGAGCGTCTGTGCGGGCTGAAGAGTCGGACCTTTCTGGCCGAGCTGATGCCGCATTACCCGATTTACGTGCCGCTGCTGCCCGACGAAGCCCAGGAAGCCATGGGACAGGTGCATCCGCGTGCGCAGATCACTTTCGACATCCTGATGCGCGAAGGCTTTGAAACCGACCACTACATCGACATCTTTGATGGCGGCCCCACGCTGCACGCGCGCACCTCGGGCATTCGCTCCATTGCGCAGAGTCGTGTGGTGCCGGCGCGTGTGGGCGAGCCTGGCAAAGGTCGGCTGTATCTGGTCGCCAACGGCCAGCTGCAGGATTTCCGCGCGGTAGTGGTCGAGCTGGACTGGGTGCCGGGCAAGCCGGTGAACCTGAGTGCTGATGTTGCTGAGGCCTTGGGCGTCGGTGAGGGCGCGAGCGTGCGCCTGGTTGCGGTTTAAGAGGAATAGCCATGATCGTTCGTCCCGTGCGCAGTGCTGACTTGCCTGCCTTGATAGACCTGGCCCGCAGCACCGGCGCTGGCTTGACCACGCTGCCTGCCAACGAAGAGCGCCTGGCGCACCGCGTTGGCTGGGCGGAAAAGGCGTTCCGTGGCGAGGCGACCCGCGCCGATGCCGACTACCTGTTCGTGCTGGAAGACGACGACGGCAAAGTGGTCGGCATTTCTGCCGTGGCCGGTGCCGTGGGCTTGCGTGAGCCGTGGTACAACTACCGCGTCGGCCTCACGGTGAGCGCTTCCCAGGAGCTGAATATCTACCGCGAAATTCCAACGCTGTTCCTGGCCAACGACCTGACGGGTAATTCGGAATTGTGCTCGCTGTTTTTGCAGGCCGAGCACCGCACCGGGCTGAACGGGCGGCTGCTGTCCAAAGCACGCTTTCTGTTTATCGCCGAATTCCCGCAGCTGTTTGGCAGCAAGCTGATCGCTGAAATGCGCGGCATGTCTGACGAACAAGGGCGCTCGCCATTCTGGGAAAGCCTGGGCCGGCACTTTTTCAAGATGGAGTTCTCCCGCGCTGACTACCTCACCGGCGTAGGCAACAAAGCGTTTATCGCTGAACTGATGCCCAAGTTTCCGCTGTACACCTGCTTTCTTTCGGAGGAAGCGCGGGAAATCATTGGCCGCGTGCATCCCGACACCGAGCCGGCGTTGAACATGCTCAAGGCCGAAGGCTTCAGCTACCAGGGTTACGTCGATATTTTCGACGCCGGCCCGGCCATTGAGGCGGAAACCAGCAAGATTCGAGCGGTGCGCGACAGTCAGCCGCTGGTGCTGGCCATCGGCACCCCGGGTGATGACGCCACCACCTTCCTGATGCACAACCGCAAGCGCGAAGACTGCCGCATTACCGCCGCGCCGGCGCGTTTGGCGGCAGGCACGTTGGTGGTTGATCAGGCCACGGCCAAACGCCTGCAACTCAAGGCAGGCGATCAGGTGCGCGCCGTGCCGCTGGCGGTGGAAAACAAGGAGCTGAGTCGATGAACAGCCATTACATTGCCGGCGCCTGGCAGGCCGGTGCGGGTGACGCACTGGAATCCTTGAACCCGGTAACGCAAGCCGTGGTGTGGACCGGCAAGGCGGCCACGGCGGCGCAGGTCGATGCAGCGGTGCACGCTGCCCGCGCGGCGTTTCCAGCTTGGGCCAGGCTGACCCTGGACGAGCGCATTGCCGTGCTTGAGCGCTTTGCCGCCACCCTCAAAGCCCGTGGCGATGAGCTGGCCCGCACCATTGGCGAAGAAACCGGCAAGCCGTTGTGGGAGTCGGCCACCGAGGTGACCAGCATGGTCAACAAAGTCGCCATTTCCATTCAGAGCTACCGCGAACGTACCGGTGAAAAAAGCGGCCCGCTGGCCGATGCCACCGCGGTGCTGCGTCACAAGCCCCATGGCGTGGTCGCCGTGTTTGGCCCGTACAATTTTCCTGGCCACTTGCCCAACGGCCATATCGTGCCGGCGCTGTTGGCAGGCAATGCCGTGCTGTTCAAGCCCAGTGAGCTGACGCCCCAAGTGGCTGAGCTGACAGTGCAGTGCTGGATCGAAGCCGGCCTGCCGGCGGGCGTGCTGAATCTGCTGCAAGGCGCTCGCGATACCGGCGTTGCACTGGCCGCCCATGCGGGCATCGATGGCCTGTTTTTCACTGGCTCCAGCCGCACCGGCAATCTGCTGCATCAACAGTTTGCCGGTCGCCCGGACAAGATTCTGGCCTTGGAAATGGGCGGCAATAACCCGCTGGTGGTCGAGGAAGTCAGCGACCTCGACGCCGCCGTGTACACCATTATTCAGTCGGCGTTTATTTCCGCTGGCCAGCGCTGCACCTGCGCGCGCCGCCTGCTGGTGCCGCAAGGCGCGTGGGGCGATGCGCTGCTGGCACGCCTGGTTGCGGTGGCTGCGACGATTCAGGTTGGCGCCTTTGACGCACAGCCGGCGCCGTTTATGGGCTCGGTCATTTCCCTGGAAGCGGCTCGGCAGTTGCTCAAAGCCCAGGCGCATCTGCTCAGCAGCGGCGCCACCGCGTTGCTGGCGATGAGTCAGCCGCTGGAAAACGCCGCCTTGCTAACGCCCGGCATCATTGACGTCACGGCTGTAAGCGAGCGCCCGGACGAAGAGTTCTTCGGCCCCCTGCTGCAGGTTATCCGTTACGCCGACTTTGCCGGCGCCATCGCCGAAGCCAACAACACCCAGTACGGCCTGGCCGCCGGTTTGCTGTCTGATTCGGCCGAGCGCTATCAGCAGTTCTGGCTGGAAAGCCGCGCCGGCATCGTTAACTGGAACAAACAACTGACCGGGGCGGCGAGTTCGGCGCCGTTTGGCGGCGTGGGCGCCTCGGGCAACCACCGCGCCAGTGCCTATTACGCGGCGGATTACTGCGCGTACCCAGTTGCCTCGCTGGAAAGCGAACGCGTGAGCCTGCCTGCAACCCTGACCCCAGGAGTCAGCCTGTGACTGTCGCCACTCATAAAAACACTGCGTATGAAGTGAATTTCGACGGCCTCGTTGGCCCGACCCACAACTACGGCGGCTTGTCGTACGGCAACGTGGCCTCGCAGGGTAACAGCCAGCAGGTGTCCAACCCGAAGGTCGCGGCCAAGCAAGGCCTGGCGAAAATGAAGGCGCTGATGGAAATGGGCTTCAAGCAGGGCGTATTGGCCCCGCAGGAACGCCCGGATGTCGCCGCGTTGCGCCGTATCGGTTTTACCGGCAGCGATGCCGAGGTGATTCAGCGCGCCGCCAAAGAAGCGATGCCGCTGCTGGTCGCCAGTTGCTCGGCTTCAAGCATGTGGACCGCCAACGCCGCCACCGTCAGCCCCAGCGCTGACACGCGCGACGGCAAGGTGCATTTCACCGCCGCCAACCTCAACTGCAAATTCCACCGCAGCCTGGAACACCCGACCACCAGCCGCATTCTCGGCGCGATGTTCGCGGACCAAGGCCACTTCGCCCATCACGCCGCCTTGCCCGCTGTTGCCCAGTTTGGCGACGAAGGCGCGGCGAACCACACCCGCTTCTGCAAAGACTACGGCGATGCCGGCGTGGAATTTTTTGTGTTCGGCCGCAGTGCCTTCGACGCTCGCTATCCGAGCCCGCAGCGCTACCCGGCGCGGCAGACGCTGGAAGCCAGCCAGGCGGTGGTGCGCTTGCATGGCCTGGACGAGGCCGGCGTGGTGTACGCCCAGCAGAATCCGGCTGTCATCGACCAGGGCGTGTTTCATAACGACGTAATCGCCGTCGGTAACGGCGAAGTGCTGTTCTATCACCAGGACGCGTTTCTGGAGACCGACAAGGTGCTCGCCGAACTGCACGACAAACTGGCCCGCCGTGGCGGCCGTTTGCAGGCGGTTTGCGTGCCGCGCGATGCGGTCAGCGTTGAAGACGCCGTGCATTCCTACCTGTTCAACAGCCAGCTGCTGTCGCGTACCGATGGCGGCATGTTGCTGATCGTGCCGGAGGAGTGCCGCAACAACGAGCGCGTATGGCGTTACTTGTCGCGCCTGACCGCCGAAGACGGACCGATCCGAGACGTGCAGGTGTTCGATCTCAAGCAAAGCATGCAAAACGGCGGTGGCCCGGCTTGTTTGCGCTTGCGCGTGGCGCTCAAAGACACAGAACTGAACGCGGTAAACAGCGGCGTAATCATGACGCCCACGCTGTACGACACGCTTAACGTGTGGGTCGACAAGCACTACCGCGACCGCATGGCCGAGAGCGATCTGGCCGATCCACAACTGCTCGTCGAATGCCGTTCGGCATTGGATGAGCTCACGCAGATCCTTAAACTAGGCTCTGTGTACCCCTTCCAGCTTAATTGAGAGTGCCTTGACCATGTCCGATAGCCTGCAACTGATCCTCGAAGATACCGACGGCACCCAGTTGGAAACCTCCTGCACTCGCTTCGCCGTAATCTGGCAGGGCAAGGAAGTGTGGATTCAGCAAGACGGCCGCGGCCAGTTGATCATTGGCGTGGACGTGGAGGAGGGCGACGAGGAATACGCCAACCTGTTGCTGCGCCCGCTCGCCACCAACCTGGTCAGCCTGGAACTTGAAATGGAGCCGGCCGGCCAGATGGACGACGAAGACGGCCACGTGCACGGCCCGGACTGCAATCACTAAAACCAGCCTCATCTAGACGGAACTTAGCCATGCTAGCGCTCGGCAAACTGCTGGAACTGACCCTGGTGGGCCGCGAGCCGGCCGCGAAGATTCAGCTGACGCCTGAGGGCGCACGGTTGCGCTGGTTGGCCGAAGGCGCGCTGGAGATCACGCCGCCTGCCGGCCAGGACAGCGGCCTCGACTTGCTGCTGTCCGCCGGCATTCACGGCAATGAAACCGCGCCTATCGAGCTGCTGGACCGTCTCCTGCACCGTATCGCGCGAGGCGAACTCAAGCCTCGCGCCCGTATCTTGTTCCTGCTTGGCAACCCTGAAGCCATGCGCAAAGGCGAGCGCTATATCGAGCAGGACATCAACCGTCTGTTCAACGGCCGCCATGAGCAAAGCAGTGGCTTCGAGGCCCTGCGCGCCTGCGAGCTGGAACGTCTGAGCGCCACGTTCTTCAACCAGGCACCGGCTGATTCTGTTCGCCAACGCCTGCATTACGACCTGCACACGGCCATTCGCGGCTCGAAGATCGAGCAGTTCGCGCTGTATCCGTGGCGCGAGGGCTGCAAGCATTCGGTGCGGGAACTGGCGCGTCTGAAGGCGGCGGGAGTGGCTGCCGTGCTGTTGCAAAGCAAAGCGTCGATCACCTTTAGCGCCTACACCTACGCGCAACTCGATGCCGAAGCGTTCACGCTGGAGCTGGGCAAGGCGCGCGCGTTCGGTCAGAACGAGGCGGTAAACCTGGATGCGCTGGAAGAGCGGCTGCACCGGCTGATCGAAAACAACGAGCCGCCTCTGGATGAAAGCGATCTGGACGGCCTGCAGCTGTTTGCCGTGTCGCGAGAAATCATCAAGCACAGCGATTCCTTCCACCTGAACCTGCCGGCCGACATCGAAAACTTCAGCGAGCTGCCGGTGGGTTATGTGCTTGCCGAAGACATCGCCAGCATGCGCTGGGTCGTGGAAGAGCGGGGCGCGCGGATTATCTTCCCCAATCCCAAAGTCAAAAACGGCCTGCGTGCCGGCATTCTCGTGGTGCCCACCAGCGCCGCCGCGCTTTAGTCGCCATTTAGTCGTAGAGCCACTTGCCGCTGTGGGGCGGCTGCATTAGGGTCGTGGGTCCGCCGTAGAGGAGACCTGCAATGCCCGTTATCGACCTGCGTAGCGACACCGTCACCCAGCCCACCGCCGGAATGCGCGAGGCCATGCTGCAGGCTCCGGTCGGCGACGATGTATACGGCGAAGACCCAACCGTTATCCGTTTGCAAGACTACCTGGCTGACAAGCTCGGCTTCGCACAGGGCCTGTTCGTGCCCAGCGGCACCATGAGCAACCTGCTTGGCCTGATGGCGCACTGTGAGCGGGGCGACGAATACATCGTCGGTCAGGAAGCGCACACCTATAAATACGAAGGCGGCGGCGCGGCGGTGTTGGGCTCGATTCAGCCGCAACCGTTGCAGGTTGAGGCTGACGGTTCTCTGGACCTGACGCGCGTGGCGGCGGCTATCAAACCCGACGACTTCCACTTTGCCCGCACCCGTTTGCTAGCCCTTGAAAACACCATGCAAAGCAAAGTGCTGCCCCTCACTTACCTGGCGGCGGCGCGAAAACTCACGCAAGAGCGTGGGCTGCAACTGCATCTGGACGGCGCGCGGCTGTACAACGCAGCGGTGAAGCTGGGCGTTGAAGCGCGGGAAATTACCCAGTATTTCGACTCCGTTTCCGTTTGCTTATCCAAAGGCCTGGGCGCGCCGATTGGCTCGGTGCTGCTGGGCAGTGATGCGCTGATCGAGAAGGCCCGGCGCCTTCGCAAGATGGTCGGCGGCGGCATGCGCCAGGCCGGTATTCTTGCAGCGGCGGGGCTGTACGCACTGGAAAACCAGGTGGCGCGCCTGGCTGATGATCATGCCAATGCCGCGGCGCTGGCGGCCGGATTGGTTGAGCTGGGGTATAGCGTGGAGCCGGTGCAGACGAATATGGTCTACGTGCAGATGAACGGGCGCGCGGCAGAATTGAAAGCGTTTATGGCCGAGCGCGGCATCACCATTTCGGCGGCGGATCGTTTGCGTCTGGTTACTCATCTGGATGTCAGCCGTCGCGATATCGATCAAGTGATCGACGCGTTTGCCGCCTTCGAGGGAAAACAGGCCGTATGAAATTCGCAGGGGCCGGTAAGGATTTGGCCCACTCCTGGATGATGCCAGGCCGGGCACAAACGTTTTCATCGCCCCCATAGCGACAAAGGCACTGTACCCCGGGGCCGAGGCCGATATAATGCGGCCCTTTGCCGGCCTAAAAGCGGTAGTTGTTAGCCCTATCGCGCGTTGTACCTAATTAGATCGCCGCCTTTCCCGTGGAAAAAAATTGATGAAAAGCGCAGAAATCCGCGAAGCCTTCCTCCGCTTCTTTGAAGAACAGGGTCACACCCGCGTTGCTTCCAGTTCGCTCATTCCGGGCAACGACCCGACGCTGCTGTTCACCAATGCCGGCATGAACCAGTTCAAAGACTGCTTCCTCGGCCAGGAAAAACGCGCCTATACCCGCGCGGTCAGCAGCCAGAAATGCGTGCGTGCCGGCGGCAAGCACAACGACCTGGAAAACGTCGGTTACACCGCGCGTCACCACACCTTCTTTGAAATGCTCGGCAACTTCAGCTTCGGCGACTACTTCAAGCGCGACGCGATCAACTACGCCTGGCAATTCCTGACATCGGAAAAATGGCTGAACCTGCCCAAGGAAAAACTCTGGGTAACGGTGTATGCCAGCGATGACGAGGCCTACGACATCTGGACCAAGGAAGTGGGCGTGCCGGCCGAGCGCATGGTGCGTATCGGCGACAACAAAGGTGCGCCATACGCCTCGGACAACTTCTGGACCATGGGCGACACCGGTCCGTGCGGCCCCTGCACCGAGATTTTCTTCGACCACGGCGCTGACATCTGGGGCGGCCCACCCGGCTCGCCGGAAGAAGATGGCGACCGTTACATCGAAATCTGGAACAACGTCTTCATGCAGTTCAACCGCACTGCCGATGGCGTGCTGCACCCGTTGCCAGCGCCGTCGGTAGACACCGGCATGGGCCTGGAGCGCATCAGCGCCGTGCTGCAGCACGTGCACTCGAACTACGAAATCGACCTGTTCCAAAGCCTGCTGGCCGCTTGTGCCAAGGCCATTGGTTGCGCCAATGACGATCAGCCGTCGCTGAAAGTAGTGGCTGACCACATCCGCTCGTGCGGCTTCCTGATTGCCGATGGCGTCACGCCATCGAACGAAGGCCGTGGCTATGTGCTGCGCCGCATCATTCGTCGCGCCTGCCGTCACGGCAACAAGCTGGGTGCCAAAGGCAGTTTCTTCTATCAGATCGTTGCCGCGCTGGTCGCGGAAATGGGCGATGCCTTCCCGGAACTCAAGCAGCAACAAGCGCACATCGAGCGCGTGCTGAAGACCGAAGAAGAGCAATTCGCCAAGACGCTGGAGCAGGGCCTGAAAATTCTCGAGCAGGATCTGGCCGAGCTAAAAGGCACCGTCATTCCGGGCGAAGTGATTTTCAAACTGTACGACACCTTCGGTTTCCCGATGGACCTGACGGGCGACATCGCCCGCGAGCGCGAGCTGACCCTGGACGAAGCCGGTTTCGAGCGGGAAATGGAAGCGCAGCGCGTGCGTGCACGTTCGGCCAGCTCGTTTGGCATGGACTACAACAGCCTGGTGAAAGTCGACAGCGAAACCGTGTTCCTTGGCTACAAGGCAACCTCGGGCGACGGCAAAGTACTGGCCCTGTTCAAGGCCGGCCAGGCCGTCGATGCGCTGGGTGCAGGCGAGGAGGGCGTTGTGGTGCTGGACCAGACGCCGTTCTACGCCGAGTCCGGCGGTCAGATTGGCGACTGCGGTTATCTGCAAGCGGCCGGTGTGCGCTTCGATGTGCGCGACACCACCAAAACCGGCGGCGCGTTCCTGCACCACGGCGTGGTTACCGAAGGCAGCCTGAAGGTTGGCGCGGCCATCGAATCGCATGTCGAAGCCGACGTGCGCCAGGCCACCGCGTTGAACCACTCGGCCACGCACTTGCTGCACGCCGCATTGCGCCAGGTGCTGGGCGAGCACGTTCAGCAGAAAGGCTCGCTGGTCGACAGTCAGCGTCTACGCTTCGACTTCAGCCACTTCGAAGCGATCAAGCCTGAGCAGATCAAGGCGCTGGAAGACATCGTCAACGCGGAAATTCGTAAGAACACCGCCGTCGAGACCGAAGAAACCGACATCGAAACCGCCAAGAACAAAGGCGCCATGGCGCTGTTCGGCGAGAAGTACGGCGACAACGTGCGCGTGCTGAGCATGGGCGGCAGCTTCTCGGTGGAGCTGTGCGGCGGCATCCATGCCTCGCGCACCGGCGACATCGCACTGTTCAAGATCACCAGCGAAGGCGGCGTGGCCGCTGGCGTGCGCCGTATCGAAGCAGTTACCGGCGCCGCGGCGCTGGCTTACCTGAACAGTGCTGAAGAGCAATTGAAAGAAGCGGCCGTGCTGGTCAAAGGCAACCGCGACAACCTGCTGGACAAGCTTGGCGGCCTGGTAGAACGCAACCGCCAGCTGGAAAAAGAACTCGAGCAGCTCAAGGCCAAGGCCGCCAGCGCGGCTGGCGATGACTTGTCGGGTTCTGCAGTGGAAGTGAAAGGCGTGAAGGTACTCGCCCATCGTCTGGATGGCTTGGACGGCAAAGCGCTGCTGGCGCTGGTCGACCAGCTGAAGAACAAACTCGGCCGCGCAGTGATCCTGCTTGGCGGGGTGAGCGATGACAAAGTTGTGTTGGTCGCAGGCGTTACCCAGGACCTGACCGCGCAGCTCAAGGCTGGTGATTTGATGAAGCAGGCCGCTCAAGCGGTCGGCGGCAAGGGCGGCGGTCGCCCGGACATGGCCCAGGGCGGCGGCGTTGATGCCGGTGCACTGGACGCCGCGCTGGCGTTGACCGTGCCTTTCGTCGAACAGGGCCTATAACGCTCGCCCGACAATGCCGCCTGCTGCCCGGCAGGCACAGGCATTGGGGCGAGGCGACTGATTAATGAGGGGCTGAGGCAGCTGCAAATGGCTTTGATCGTACAGAAGTTTGGGGGCACCTCCGTCGGCACCGTCGAGCGTATCGAGCAGGTAGCCGAGAAGGTCAAGAAATTCCACGAAGCCGGGACCGACCTGGTAATCGTGCTGTCGGCCATGAGCGGTGAAACCAACCGCCTGATCGACTTGGCCAAGCAGATTAGCGACCAGCCGGTTCCCCGTGAGCTGGACGTCATGGTGTCTACCGGTGAGCAAGTGACCATCGCCCTGTTGGCCATGGCCCTGATTAAACGTGGCGTGCCGGCCGTGTCGTACACCGGTAACCAGGTGCGCATTCTCACCGACAGCGCTCACAACAAAGCGCGCATTCTGCAGATTGACGATCAGAAGATTCGCGCCGACCTCAAGGCCGGGCGTGTGGTTGTGGTAGCCGGTTTCCAGGGCGTGGACGAGCAGGGCAATATCACCACACTCGGTCGTGGCGGCTCGGACACCACTGGTGTGGCGCTCGCTGCTGCATTGAAGGCCGATGAGTGCCAGATCTATACCGACGTCGACGGTGTTTACACCACCGACCCGCGTGTGGTGCCGCAAGCGCGTCGTCTGGACAAGATCACCTTTGAAGAAATGCTGGAAATGGCCAGCCTGGGTTCAAAGGTGCTGCAGATTCGTTCGGTGGAATTCGCCGGCAAATACAACGTCCCGCTGCGCGTGCTGCACAGCTTCCAAGAGGGTCCGGGCACCCTTATTACTATTGATGAAGAGGAATCCATGGAACAGCCGATCATCTCCGGCATCGCCTTCAACCGCGACGAAGCCAAGCTGACCATCCGTGGCGTGCCGGATACCCCAGGCGTTGCCTTCAAGATTCTCGGCCCGATCAGCGCCGCGAACATTGAAGTCGACATGATCGTGCAGAACGTTGCGCACGATAACACCACCGATTTCACCTTCACCGTTCACCGCAATGACTATCAGAGCGCCCAGCAAGTGCTGGAGCAGACGGCCCGTGAGATCAATGCGCGCGAAGTCAGCGGCGATTTGAAGATTGCCAAGGTGTCGATCGTTGGCGTTGGTATGCGCTCCCACGCGGGCGTTGCCAGCCGTATGTTCGAGGCGCTGGCCAAGGAAAGCATCAATATCCAGATGATCTCGACCTCCGAAATCAAGGTGTCGGTGGTGATCGAAGAGAAGTACCTGGAGCTTGCCGTGCGAGCGTTGCACACCGCATTCGAGCTGGACGCCCCGGCTCGACAAGGCGAATAAGCGATTATTCGAAAGGCGCGGTTGATTCCGCGCCTTTTGTCTTTTTGGCAGGGTAGGTGGAACTTTCTTTCTGCCTACACTAGTCAATACTTGGGTGACGGCAGCGGCGTAGGTTGATATGCACCGCTGCCGTCGCCATTTTAATTTGCAGACTGTCTAGTTGTCCTGAACTGTAATCCGTGAGGAGAAAGGGAATGCTGATTCTGACTCGCCGGGTCGGAGAGACCCTGATGGTAGGTGACGATGTCACTGTCACCGTGTTGGGCGTTAAAGGTAATCAGGTGCGAATCGGCGTCAATGCGCCAAAGGAAGTTGCTGTGCACCGTGAAGAAATTTACCAGCGCATCCAGAAAGAGAAGGACCAAGAACCAAGCCACTAATTTTTATCAATTTTTGGCTTTGCAAACGGGGAAAACATGGATATCATGCGCCCCGTGTTGCGGAGAGGTGGCCGAGTGGCCGAAGGCGCTCCCCTGCTAAGGGAGTACACCTCAAAAGGGTGTCGGGGGTTCGAATCCCCCCTTCTCCGCCATTAATTTCGACGAAATTGATGTTCTGGTGTTTAGCGTTAAGTCGTTGAAATTACTGGAAAAATTGATTGAAAATCAGTTTCGAAGCTTTATAATTTGCTCCGCAAATGCACTCATAGCTCAGCTGGATAGAGTACTCGGCTACGAACCGAGCGGTCGGAGGTTCGAATCCTCCTGAGTGCACCATTTAAACAGCCTGATTTGTTGCCAAAACAAGTCGGTTATTTAAAGTCAGAGATGTAAGTTGAGAGTCTCTGAACGTTGTTGAAAGTTGTACTTTGCACTCATAGCTCAGCTGGATAGAGTACTCGGCTACGAACCGAGCGGTCGGAGGTTCGAATCCTCCTGAGTGCACCATATTTAAAGGGCCTGCAGACATGCAGGCCCTTTTTTATTGCCTACGGTTTCACGCAGCCGTCCGCATCGAAACTGACCGTGCGTTTGCGGTCGCGCTGTTTGTCGACGTAATTGAACCGTACCTTGCCGTTCTGGCTGCTGATGCTGTCTGGCTTGCCGAGCATGCTTTGCACATCGGTTTGCGACATGCCGGCCCGCGCTTCCTTATCGATCATTGCCTTGCGCCGTGCAGCGGGTGTCAACACGTTGCCGCAACCGTCGGCCCGCAATCCAATGCCGACCACCGCCGCCGGGTTATCACTCATGCCCTGCGTTTTTGCTCGTGTTGGCTGCTTTGAAATCCTGGCCGGCTTGCCAGTCTTTTCGGTAACGGCGGCCCCGGTCGGGGTTAACGTATTGAGCACGTGGATTTCCAGTGCGTGCTCGGGCGGGCAGCCAAGATGAGTGAAGGTAATGTTGCCTTGCGCATCCTGGCACTTGTGTACGGTTGCGCTGAAAGCGGTGGCTGGGCCGAAGGTCAGCAGAAGTGCGGCAGCGGTTAGTGAGAGGTGCATCGGTTCGTCCTCCATGACAGAAAACACCACCCTAGCGCGTAAAAAACCTTCGGTCTGTAGTGCCTCCCGGCACTTGCAATGCGTCGTACGAAGGATTCAGAAGAAACCTAGCTTTGCGCCGCAAGCACTTGTTCTTGCCTAGATTTTGTCGCATGCAAAGCCAGGGCGCAGTGGTATCATTTGCCGGTCAGCCTCGCCGAGGCTTATGGATTGCCATCATGGACTTACCCAGTAGTAGCTCAAGACCTCGCTTTACCAATCAAGAATTGACTGATTGATCCCTTTGGCGCGCTCTGCCGCTGGGGGTGGAGTGTGCTATGACAGAAGTAGAAGCAAAAAAGCCGCAAGAAAGCCTGCAGGACCGACTTGCCCAAGTCGTTGAACTGCTGCACCGGCACAAGCTCGTTGAAGACCTGACCCACCGCCAGGAGGGCCAGAATCAGGAGCGGGTTGAAAGCCTCGTCCATCGCCAGAATCTCGCTGAGCTGCAACGCAAGCTCGACGACCTGCACTCCGCTGACGTTGCCCACATTCTCGAAGCGTTGCCGCTCGATGATCGTCTGACCGTATGGCAGTTGGTCAAAGCCGAGCGCGACGGCGACATCCTGCTCGAAGTATCCGACTCGGTACGCGAAACCCTGATCGCCGACATGGACGATCACGAGATTCTCGCGGCCGCGAAAGACATGGACGCCGACGAACTGGCGGACCTGGCGTCGGAGCTGCCCCGCGATGTCGTGCACGAACTCATGGAAACCCTCGACGCGCAGCAGCGTGAGCGCGTGCGTTCGGCATTGTCGTATGAGGAAGATCAAGTCGGCGCCCTGATGGACTTCGAGATGGTCACCATCCGCGAAGACGTCAGCCTGGAAGTGGTTCTGCGCTACCTGCGCCGCCTGAAAGAATTGCCGGGTCACACCGACAAATTGTTCGTCGTCGATTACGACGGCGTGCTCAAGGGCGTGCTGCCGATCAAGCGCCTGCTGGTGAATGATCCGGACAAGCAAGTGGCTGAAGTCATGGCCGACGATCCGGTGAGCTTCCATCCGGATGAAGATGCCTACGACGCGGCGCAAGCGTTCGAGCGTTACGACCTTATTTCCGCGCCGGTGGTGGACAAGAACGGCAAGCTCATCGGTCGTTTGACCATCGATGAAATGGTCGACTTGATTCGTGAAGAAAGCGAAACCGAAGTACTGAACATGGCGGGTCTGCGCGAGGAAGAAGACATATTCGCCTCGGTGTGGAAATCGCTGCGCAACCGTTGGGCCTGGCTGGCGATCAACCTGATTACCGCGTTTATTGCTTCCCGTGTGATCGGGCTGTTTGAAGGCTCCATTGAAAAGCTGGTGGCATTGGCGGCGCTGATGCCAATTGTGGCGGGCATCGGTGGTAACTCGGGCAACCAGACCATCACCATGATTGTTCGCGCCATGGCGCTGGACCAGGTGAGCACCGGCAATACCTCGCGTTTAATGCGCAAGGAGCTGGCGGTATCGCTGTTCAATGGCGTGGTGTGGGGCGGCGTTATCGGTGTTGTTGCCTATATGTTGTACGGCAGCTGGTCGCTGGGAATCGTGATGACGGCAGCCATGACGCTCAACCTTTTGTTGGCGGCGCTGATGGGCGTGCTGATTCCGATGACATTGACGCGCCTGGGGCGCGATCCGGCGCTGGGTTCCAGCGTGATGATCACGGCGGTGACTGACAGCGGCGGCTTCTTTATCTTCCTCGGGCTGGCTACGTTGTTCCTGCTCTGACGGGGCCCGAATCGCAGACATAAAAAAACCGCCGGTGGCGGTTTTTTTATGGAGGCTTGTTACCTGAAACAGTCCGGCCTATTCAGGCTTCTTCTGCTTCAGCATTCATCTCGGCATCGTGAGCGATCAAAGCGACCAAAGCATTTTGCTGACGACGGGACAGTTGGCGAAACCGTTGCAGCAGCTCGCGCTCATGCAGGGAAAGTTCCGGTCTATCCAAGCGCATGCTCAGGTCTTCGTCCAGCGAGCCTTCCTGGAGCATGCTCTGTTCAAGACGAGCAATGATCTCGGAGTTCATGCTGCGGTGATGATTACGCGCTACATCCGCGATGCGCTCGCGCATGCCATCGGGTAAACGAACGACGAACTTGTCAGCCGTACGGCTGGAATAAATAGCCTGTTTCATAGGG
The DNA here is from genome assembly GCF_900573885.1 of Pseudomonas viridiflava. GTDB lineage: Bacteria > Pseudomonadota > Gammaproteobacteria > Pseudomonadales > Pseudomonadaceae > Aquipseudomonas. The sequence continues at coordinate 113,055 of NZ_UPSE01000453.1, read as the reverse complement.
CGCATACATTTAAACCGGTTAGTTCAGGGAAGCGATGCTGGCACTTGGCTGCATGATTGTCACCGGTTTGACCATCATTAGCACTAGCCGTTCAACGGGAGGGCAATTATCCCCAGTTGACCCATGAGTCGCTGCATCAGTTATTTGACGCCAAATCTGTGTCGCAGTTTGAACCGCCTAGCGGCTTTGTGCCAGCACCAACTGTCGAAAATGCGCGCCATTTGTCAAAGTGGTTATTTCTGGCACGGAAGTACTGTGCATTTAAGCCCATGTTTGCCCTGTCGTCATACAACTTGTTCGCAATATAGAGCGGCATCACCAATTGCTTGCCAAGGGTGAGACCTGATCAGGCAAGATTGCCGCTCCGCCGGGCCGGGGCAGTATTAGCGCTAGGCATTTGTAGTGAGGTGTTGTAGATGGGCACGTTGATTTACCTGATGGGGCCGTCGGGTTCAGGTAAGGACAGTTTGTTGCAAGCCGCGCGCGCCCAGCTTGAGGCGCAGCATTGCCGGCTGGTTCGGCGGGTGATCACGCGTTCAGCCGAGGCGGTCGGTGAAGACGCTGACGCGGTAACGCCAGAGCAGTTTGAACGCCTCGAGGGGCAGGGCGCTTTCGCCATGAGTTGGCGGGCCAATGGCCTGGCTTACGGCATTCCCGCGCAAATAGATCACTGGCTGGAAAGCGGCGACAACGTGTTGGTGAACGGATCACGCGGTTATCTGCCCCAGGCGCGAAACCGGTATCCCGACCTTCTGGCCATTGTGCTCAACGTTGAGCCCCAAGTGCTGCGCGCACGGCTTATGGCTCGCGGGCGCGAAACGCCTGAGGAGATAGAGGCGCGTCTGGCACGCAGTGCCCAGCTTCAATCCAGCGCAGACGCAGAAAAGCTGCATATCCTCGACAACTCCGGCCCGCTCGCAGCCACCGTCACGGCGCTGCTCGGGCTGATCGCCAGCGCGCGCCGCTAGACCAGATCCAGCGGCAGTTCGGTGGTGCGCTTCACCTCGCTCATGGCGATATTCGAATGCGCTTCCAGCACATGCGGCCGCTGCAACAGTTGGTCGCGCAGGAAACGTTCGTAGCTGGCGATGTCCTTGGCCACGACCTTGAGCAGGTAGTCCGAGCCACCGGCCATGGTGAAACACTCCAGCACCTGGGGATAACCGACAATCGCCTCCTCGAACTCGGTCAGGTTATTGCGCCCATGAGCCGAGAGCTTGATGTTGACGAATACGGTAATCGAGAAGCCGAGCAGCGTCGGGTTGAGCAGTGCGACTTTTCGCTCGATCAAGCCTTCTTCCTGCATTCGATGAATGCGTCGCCAGCAGGGCGACTGCGACAGTTCGACCTTTTCCGCGATCTCGGCGGCAGACAAATCGGCGTTGTGTTGCAGCAGTCGCAGAATCTTCCGGTCGATGGGGCTAAGCGTGTTTTGCATAAGCCAGTCTCTGTTGTTGTTGTTACTGGATAACTCATGCACAAGAGTGGCTTTGCGGCTCGAAAATAGAAAGAAAAAATCGGAACCGTCCGGTCATATTCTTATGCATGTGCCTCGGCAGAAATCCTGCCGTGAGCCAAGTGGGGTGGCTTTACCGTGGCCGCCCAGGTCGCCATAAAAATAAAAGGAGCGCCCGCTATGTCTCTGGCCGAGATCCGCCTGGATGACAAGTACCGACTCGCAACCGGTCATCTCTACCTCACCGGCACCCAGGCACTCACTCGCCTGCCTATGCTGCAAAAACAGCGTGACAGCGCCCACGGCCTGAACACCGCCTGTTTTATTTCCGGGTACCGGGGCTCACCGTTAGGCAATCTCGATAAAAGCCTGTGGGAAGCCAAAACCTTTCTGCAAGACAACCACATTCACTTCCAGCCCGGCGTCAACGAAGAGTTGGCCGCAACTGCCGTGTGGGGCAGCCAACAGACTTCGCTGTTTCCCGGCGCGCGCTACGACGGCGTATTCGCCATGTGGTACGGCAAAGGGCCGGGCGTCGACCGTTGTGGTGACGTGTTCAAACACGGTAACTCCGCCGGCGTGTCGGCCCATGGCGGCGTGCTGCTGCTGGCCGGTGACGACCATGGTTGCAAGTCTTCGAGCATCGCCAACCAGAGCGAGCACGCGTTTATCGCGGCGTCCATTCCGGTTCTCAACCCGGCCAACGTTCAGGAAATTCTCGATTACGGCATTCTCGGTTGGGAGTTGTCGCGCTACAGCGGTTGCTGGGTGGCCCTGAAAACCATCGCCGAGAACGTCGATTCCTCCGCCGTAGTGGATGTCGATCCGCTGCGTGTGCAAATCCAGCTACCCACTGATTTCCAGCTGCCTGAAGACGGCGTGCACATCCGCTGGCCGGACCCGCCCCTGGTGCAGGAAAAGCGCCTCAATACCTACAAAATCTACGCCGCCCGCGCCTTTGCTCTGGCGAACAATCTGAACCAGGTGAAGCTCGATTCACCCAATCCGCGCCTCGGCATTATCACCACCGGCAAGTCTTACCTCGACGTGCGCCAGGCGCTGGTGGACCTCGGTCTGGACGATGAGCTCTGCGCGCAAGTCGGCCTGCGTGTGCTCAAAGTCGGCATGAGCTGGCCGCTGGAGCCGGTATCGGTGCACGAGTTTGCGCAAGGCCTGGACGAGATTCTGGTGGTGGAGGAGAAGCGCAGCATTATCGAAGACCAGCTCACCGGGCAGCTCTATAACTGGCCGGTCGACAAACGACCTCGTGTGGTGGGCGAGTTCGACGAGCAGGGCGTTTCCCTGTTGCCTAACCTCAGCGAACTGACGCCCGCGATGATCGCCCGCGCGATTGCCAAGCGCCTTGCGCCGATCTATTCCAGCGAACAAATCGAATCGCGTCTGGCCTTTCTTGCCGCCAAGGAAAAAGCCCTGGCCGCGCCCAAACATAAAACCGTGCGCACCCCCCATTTCTGTTCCGGCTGCCCGCACAACACGTCGACGAAAGTGCCGGAGGGTAGTCGCGCCCAAGGCGGCATCGGTTGCCACTACATGACCCAGTGGATGGACCGCAACACCGATACCTTCACGCAAATGGGCGGCGAGGGCGCGACGTGGATCGGCCAGGCACCGTTCACCGACACGCCGCACATTTTCCAGAATCTCGGCGACGGCACTTACTTCCACTCGGGCCAGCTGGCGGTGCGGGCAGCGGTCGCGGCCGGGGTGAATATCACCTACAAAATTCTCTACAACGACGCGGTCGCCATGACCGGCGGCCAGCCGATTGACGGCGAACTGCGCGTTGATCAGCTCAGCCAGCAACTGTTCTCCGAGGGCGTGAAACGCATTGCCCTGGTGTCCGATGAACCGGACAAATACCCGACCCGCACTACCTTTGCGCCCATCGTTACGTTCCACCATCGTCGCGAACTGGATGCCGTGCAGCGTGAGCTGCGCGAGTTCAAAGGTACCTCGGTGATCATCTATGACCAAACCTGCGCGACTGAAAAACGGCGGCGGCGCAAACGCGGCAAATTGGCCGATCCAGCCAAGCGCGCCTTTATCAACCCCGCCGTGTGTGAGGGTTGCGGCGATTGCAGCGTCAAGTCGAACTGCTTGTCGGTGCTGCCGCTGGAAACCGCGCAGGGCCGCAAGCGCGAGATCGACCAGAACTCCTGCAACAAGGATTTCACCTGCGTCGATGGCTTCTGCCCGAGCTTTGTAACCGTGCACGGCGGCCAGCTGCGCAAGCCGCAAGCGCTGGGCCACGGTGCCGATTTCGCGGCGGTGCCGGAGCCCGTGCAGCCGACTCTGGAACGTCCTTACAACATCTTGTTGCCGGGCGTAGGCGGCAGCGGCGTGACGACGGTTGGCGCCCTGCTGGGCATGGCGGCGCATCTGGAAGGCAAGGGCTGCAGCGTGCTGGACCAGGCGGGGTTGGCGCAGAAGTTCGGGCCGGTGATTACCCACATCCGCATTGCCGCCAAGCAAGACGACATTTATGCCGTGCGCATCGCCGCTGGCGAAACCGACCTGCTGCTGGGCTGCGACCTTGTGGTCGCCGCCAGCGAGGAAGCGTTGGCCAAGCTCAACGAGCAAATTGCCCACGCCGTGGTGAATAGCCACGAAGCAGCGACTGCCGAATTCACGCGCAACCCCAACGCTGAATTCCCCGGCGCGGCGATGCAGCAAGCCATTGTCGAGGCGGTAGGCGCGAGCAAAACCCATTTCGTCGAAGCCACCGAACTGGCGACCGGCCTGCTCGGCGACAGCATCGCCACCAACCTGTTTATGTTGGGCTACGCCTACCAGCTCGGGCTGGTGCCGGTGAGCGCGGAAGCGATCAATCAGGCCATCGAGCTGAATGCGGTCGCTGTGCCGCTGAATCAGCAGGCGTTTCTATGGGGTCGCCGTGCGGCTCATTCGCCGGATGCCGTCAAGGCGCTGGCCAAGCCAGATGCCGCTGCGCAATTGGCCGATAAAGAGCTGACGCTGGAACAGCGCATCGAGCGAAACGCCGCCACGCTGCGCGAGTATCAGGATGACGCTTACGCTGACCGTTACCTGGCTTTGCTCGGTCAAGTGCGCGCCAGTGAGTCTCGACTGTTCCCAGGCCAGCCCTTGGCGCTGACCGAGGCGGTTGCCTTCAACTATTTCAAACTGCTGGCTTACAAAGACGAGTATGAAGTGGCGCGCCTGTACAGCAACGGCGACTTCACGCGGCGCCTGGCGGCGCAGTTTGAAGGCGACTACCGCTTGCAATTCCACCTGGCGCCGTCGTGGCTGAGCAAGCGCGATGCGCGTACTGGCGAGTTACGCAAACGCAGTTTTGGACCGTGGATGTTGCAGGCATTTTCGCTATTGGCGCGCTTCAAGTTCCTGCGCGGCACGCGGTTCGATCCCTTTGCCTATAGCCACGAGCGGCGCATGGAGCGTGAGCTGATCGGCCATTACGAAGCAGACGTGGCGCTGATTCTTGAGCGAATCAGTGAAGCAAAACGCCATAGCGCATTGGCACTGGCGCGGGTGCCAGAACGTATTCGCGGTTATGGGCACGTGAAGGATCAGGCACTGCTGGCGGTGACACGTCAGGCGGAAGAACTGCGTCGTTCGTTGCGAGACGAGGGCAGCGAGTCTTCGCCGTTATACGTCGCCGCAGCCTGATCGCAGCACATGCGCCGCTGCCGTGCAGGAATTCACGCAGCGGCGCTTTCACGTCTGGCAAACACATGACAAAAACGCAGCCCGCCGTTAACATGCCGGCCGGTCGGCTGCTCTGCCGGCTGGCTCGATTTGTCTCCTTAGTTCAATGGATAGAATAAGCCCCTCCTAAGGGCTAGATGCTGGTTCGACTCCAGCAGGGGACACCATCTCTCTTTTCTGCTTCCCTTCCTGTTGCGCCCCGCCCACCGCTCGGGCGGTTTATCTGTGCTCGCTGCTTGAAATCCTGAACAGCCGATGCGTATTTTGTACGCGCCCGCGTTCCATGCGTGACGGCTCTTACTAAGGACAGACGTTATGAGCACTGATGGCCCCGGTTCACTTGCCGCGCATCTGGCCGGCATCGACGAAATCGAATGCGTAACACCTGACCTCAACGGCGTGCCGCGCGGGAAGGTGATGACCGCCGCTGGCTTCCTGGAGGGGCGCCGGCTGCAGTTGGCGCGCGGGGTGCTCCTGCAATGCATTATGGGCGGTTACCCGCCCGCGCCGTTTTACGGTGGCGATGACGGCGACCTGGCGCTGAACGCCGATCCCGCGCAAATTCATCGCCTGCCCTGGAGCGACGTGCCGCGAGCATTGGCCATTTGCGATGCCGATGAACTGGACGGCAGCAGCTCCGGCCTGTCCACACGCGGGCTGCTCAAGCGTGTGCTGGGCAATTACACGGCGCGTGGCCTGTCGCCAGTGGTTGCCACCGAGCTCGAATTTTTTGTATTCGCGGCGAATGCCGATCCGCAGCAGCCGTTTCAGCTACCGCTCGGTCTGGATGGTCGTCGTGAAGACGGTTGCTCGGCCTTTGGCGTGTCGTCGAACAACGGCTTGCGACCCTTCTTCAACGAGGTGTACCGCTGCATGGCAGCCCTGGGTTTGCCGCGCGACACCTTTATGCACGAGATGGGCGTCAGCCAGTTCGAGATCAATCTGCTGCACGGCGACGCGCTGTTGCTGGCCGACCAGACGTTCCTGTTCAAACACCTGCTCAAAGAAGTGGCGCTCAAGCATGGCGTCATCGTGGTGTGCATGGCCAAGCCGCTTGCCCACACGCCGGGCAGTTCGATGCACATCCACCAAAGCGTGGTGGAGCAGGGTGGTGGCCGGAATATCTTCAGCGACGAACACGGCGAAGCGACGCCCGCGTTCTTTCAGTTCATTGCCGGGCAGCAAGCGGCAATGGCCGATTTCACGTTGTTGTTCGCGCCCAACGTGAATTCGTACCAGCGCCTGTTCCATCCCTATGCGTCGCCCAACAACGCCTGCTGGTCGCATGACAACCGCGCCGCCGGCCTGCGCATTCCGGCCAGTTCGCCGGCCGCGCGTCGGGTTGAAAACCGTCTGCCGGGGGCTGACGCCAATCCCTATCTGGCCCTGGCGGCGAGTCTGGCTGCCGGCTTGTATGGCATGGAGCAGCAGCTGCAACCGAGCGAGGCCATTCAGGGCGAGTTCGAGGTGCCCGATGCCTTGCGGCTGCCGTCTACGATGCAGGCCGCGATAGACCGCTTGCAGCGCAGCACCCTGGCGCGCGAGCTATTCGGCAACGAGTTCATTGACGGCTACATTGCTACCAAGACGTTGGAGCTCACCAGCTTCTACGATGAAATCACGCCATGGGAACGCCGCGTGTTGGCGGCCCAGGCATAAGTGCCACCCTGCCGGACCGCTGTGGTCCGGCCTCTATTCAAGGAGCCGTTCGGAAAGCCGATGCGTCGAATCTGGAAGTCTTTTCGAGCGCTGTACTTCGCCAGCCTGCTGATGCTGATTGGCTCGGGTTTGCTGAGCACCTACCTGGGCCTGCGCCTGGCGGCCGACAAAGTCGACTCGCTGTGGGTCGGCGCCCTTATGGCGGCGTACTACTTTGGCCTGGTGCTGGGCGGCAAGGTCGGCCACCGGCTGATTGCGCGCGTGGGGCATATTCGCGCGTACGTGTCGTGCGCCGGCATCGTCACGGCTGCGGTGCTGGGCCACGGGCTGCTTGATTGGCTGCCAGCCTGGACGGTGCTGCGGGCCATCGTCGGCGTGGGCATGATGTGCCAATACATGGTCATCGAAAGCTGGCTCAACGAGCAGGCTGAAGCCAGTCAGCGCGGCCTGGTGTTTTCGGGCTACATGATCGCTTCCTATCTGGGGTTGGTGCTCGGCCAGCTGGTGCTCATCGTGCACCCGGCGTTGGGTCTGGAACTGTTGATTCTGGTGGCGCTGTGTTTTTCGCTGTGCCTGGTGCCAGTGGCCATCACCCGCAAGATTCACCCGGCGCCCATGCGCCCGGCACCGCTGGAACCGCGCTTCTTTATTGAGCGCGTGCCGCAGTCGTTGCAGACCACGCTGGTGTCGGGGCTGATCATCGGCTCCTTCTATGGCCTGGCGCCGCTGTATGCGGCGCGTCAGGGACTGAGCAACGAGCAGGTCGGCCTGTTTATGGGCTGCTGTGTGTTCGCCGCGCTGGTGGTGCAGTGGCCGTTGGGGTGGTTGTCTGATCGCCACAACCGCGCGGTGCTGATTCGCGGCTGCGCATTGCTGCTGGTGCTGGCGGCGTTGCCGCTGGCGGTAATGCCCAGTGTGCCGCTGGAGCTGCTGTTGCCGATTGGCTTCGCCTTGAGCGTGTTGCAGTTCAGCCTGTATCCGCTGGCAGTGGCGTTTTCCAATGACCATGTCGAGGCAGAGCGGCGGGTGTCGCTGACGGCTATTTTGCTGGTGACCTTTGGCATTGGCGCCTGTGTGGGGCCGCTGGTAGCGGGCGGGCTGATGCGTCAGTTCGGGCCGAACATGCTGTTCGCCTTTGTGTGCTTTTGCGCGGCGGTGCTGGTGCTGCGCATTCGTCCGGATGCGGTCACCAATCTGCATCAGGTAGACGACGCGCCGCTGCATCACATGTCCATGCCCGACAACATGACCAGCTCGCCCTTGGTAGCAGCCCTGGACCCGCGCGTTGACGAGCACATCGTGCAGGACCAGATGCAGACGCAAACCCCGGCAGACGTGGACGACCCGGCCGACACCAAATCGACCTGACGTTTACTGCCCCAACAAAAACGCCACCTCATCGGGTGGCGTTTTTGTTGATGGGGCGTTAGTCGTCGATATCGTCGCGGCGGGCTTCGCGTTGCAGCTGATAGACGAAGCGGTCGATCTGACGCTGCTCCAGGCCATTCATGCGGTGGAAGCGCATGCCGGCGAAGGTCATGTCGAGCTTCTCGTCATACACCAGGTGGCGCAGCTCGACAGCGGTGGTGATGGTGCCAATCGGCAACTGCGCGACGAGGCGCTCGTACACCTGACCGGATTGCAAACCTTTAGTGGCGTCGCCGGAGAAGCGCAGCTTGCAGCCAGTGGCGGAGATATCCAGCAACAGGCCCTTTATCGGGGTTTTCAAGCGCTCGCCGCCGAGCTCGATTTTCACCGCTTGGGCTTGTTTGAGCGGCGCTCGATAGGCGTTGCGGCGCTGGTGGTAGAGCACTTCGGTCGGCATCGGGCACCAATAGCAATTGGAGCCCTCCAGTTGCCCGATCTGAATTTGCTGGTCGTATTCCCAGGCGATGCGCACGCCTTCGTGAAAACCTTCAATGCGAAAGCTTTCGCCGGCCTTGAGAAAACGTTCGCCGTCGTTGGGGACCATTTCGTCCAGCGCCACCAGGCCGCGTTCACGGTTGATCTGCACGATGAACGTCTGGAAGCGTTGAGAGCGCTCATGGAAAGTGATGATCAGCGGGTCTCGGTGTTCTTCCAACTGGCGCAGCGCAGCGAAAACTTCTAAAGGAGCTTTCAGGACTTTCGGTGGTTGCGGGCCATCACCCGCGGCGAAGGGGTTGGACACGGTCCAGAATTCTCCGAGCAAAATACGGTGGCACGACCCAGGTTGGGTTCTAGCATACTGGCATTGTGCCTGTACGTCCCTTGCACCTTGTTATTAGTTTGTCAGGCCTGACTGAGCGGGCGCTGCTGGCCGATTCTAGCGGCACCACCGCGGCTGTCATAGAGCCCCGGAGTATCGGAGTTGCCGCGCAGAATGCCGAGCATGCCGCCGACCGATGCCTGGTTTACCCGAATAAGGCGGCCGTTACGCGTGTTGGCTGCCTGGCAGCGTTCCAGCAATGCACCCAGTTCGGCGCCGCGCTCAAGCAATTCGCTGCCCACCGGCGATTGCTCGGCCACGGCATTGAGGCCGCTTTGGTCGGGTTTGAGCGAGAGGGAAGTGAGGAGCTTGTTGCGCTCGGCGCCGTGCTGGCCGAGTACCGCAAGCAGAGGCTGCTTGTCGGCAAGAATGCTTTCCAGGCGGGGAAGGTCACGTTCGGTGAGTGCCTGGAATTCAGCATCGATCAGTTCAAGTAACTGCGAGGCGGTGCCGATGTCTTCGTTGAACAGGTGCAGCAAGGTCGTATCGTGCATGGCGAACTCTCGGAGTTAGGCGTCCAACAACACCCCCAGAGTCGCCCGCTGACGGGTTAACGCTGGGATTCGAAATCGAGCAGTTTACTGGCTACGCGTTTGCTGTCGACTTGATAGCTGCCGTCGGCTACCGCCTGTTTCAGGCGAGCCACACGTTCTTTGTCGACAATCGGTTGCTCACTAAGTTTGTCGGTAACTTTTTGCAGCTGCTGAGCCTGTTGGCTGAGCTGAACCGATTCACCGGTTTTAGCGGTGCTTTGTTCGGCAGCATTAGCCGGCGCGGCAGGTTGAGTGGCGTTCGCGGTATCGTTGCTTCGACCAGTTTGGGTAGCGTTGGTACGCCCTGTGCTGGTGGACGCGGCGGCATTATTTAGCCGGTTGATATCGATGACCATGATGCAGAACCTCTGACGGTGTTTGGACGCTTGCCTAGCTTGTCGGCGTTGGTTGAGAAAACTTTAGGATTTTTTTTCACCGGCCTTTTCGCTGCATCCAGCTGGGCATCAGTGTATGAAAACGGACAGCAAAATGCCCGCAAAAATCCGCCTACATGCCAACTTCCACCTGGCCAGGGCCGACGATGCGCGCTTTGATCACCCGCTTGGAGCTCAGGTTACGCACACGTATCTGCTCGCCAACCACGCCGCCCGATAACGCTTCACCCGGCATGCGCACGTTGATACCGCCCTTGCGGGCGCTGATTACCACTTGCTCGCTCTTGCGTACGGCTTCGGCCTGTTCGATGGTCACCGGCGCCAATACCTGGTCGGTCATCACCCCGCGCGTCAGCCGGGTGCCCAGCACCTGGGCCATATCGGTCAGGTAGCCTTGCGTCAGCAGGCCGACGTCCCGTTCTACCAGCGCCACGTCTGCCCCACTCAGTTCGACACCGCGCTTGAGCGGACGAATGGCGATTACGACTTTGCGATACAACTTTACCTGCGCCGGTACGAATACCGTCCAGGGCGTCGAGCCTTCGCAGCTCACCCGTACCGTCACGCGGCCGACTGGCTGCGCGGGACTTTCCAGCGAGGTGGTCAAGTCTTCATCGCACAGTGGCAGCTGCAACCGCGGGTCGAGTCGATTAATTTGAATCTCTTGCCGCGCCTGGATTTCGCTACGCTCTAAATAGTCCTGAACCGTGACCTCAAGAAAGCCTTGGCTTGCGCCGATAAGCTGTTCAGGTAATGTCAGCTCAGCGGCCGCACTGTTAATGTGGCCTAACGCCAGCAAAGCCAGCCATGATGCGCCCTTCAAACGAGGTCGCAGAGATAAGCGTCGAGAAAGTGGCGTTTTCAGTTTCATGCTCAGCTACAAAGCAAAGCCCGTGCCGGCTGCTAGGCTAAGCGGGGGCACGGTGGTCAACATATTAAAGAGGGGCAGGGTATGGCCGGAGTGATGGACTCGGTTAACCAGCGTACGCAGTTGGTGGGGCAAAACCGACTGGAGCTGTTGTTATTCCGCCTGGACAGCAAACAGTTGTACGGCATCAACGTGTTCAAGGTGAAAGAGGTGCTGCAATGCCCCAAGCTCACCATCATGCCCAAATCCAGCCCGGTGGTTCGCGGGGTGGCCAACATTCGCGGCGGCACCATTCCCATTCTTGACTTGTCCATGGCCACGGGCCGTGCGGGTCTGGCGGATCTGGACAGCAGCTTCGTCATCATTACCGAATACAACACCAAGGTTCAGGGCTTTCTGGTGCGCTCGGTTGAACGCATCGTCAACATGAACTGGGAAGAAATTCATCCGCCACCCAAGGGTACCGGGCGCGATCACTACCTCACGGCAGTGACCCACCTGGACCAGCAGTTGGTGGAAATCATCGACGTTGAAAAAATTCTCGCCGAGGTGGCGCCTATTTCCGAAGCCATCACGGCGGGCGTGATCGACGTCGAGACGCAAGGCAAGGCAGTAACCAAGCACGTGTTGATCGTTGACGATTCGTCAGTGGCACGAAAGCAGGTCACCCGTTGTCTGCAGTCTGTGGGCGTTGAAGTGACGGCGCTCAATGACGGACGTCAGGCCCTGGAATTCCTGCGCAAGCTGGCAGACGAGGGCAAGCGGCCGGAAGACGAATTCATCATGCTGATTTCCGATATCGAAATGCCGGAAATGGATGGCTACACCCTGACCGCCGAGATCCGTGCGGACTCGCGCATGCAGAAGCTGCACATCCTCCTGCATACTTCGCTGTCGGGCGTATTCAACCAAGCTATGGTGAAGAAGGTGGGGGCTGACGATTTCCTCGCCAAATTCCGGCCAGACGATCTGGCCAACCGCGTGATTGAGCGCATTAACGTTTCAGATTGAGGCTGAGGGCCGCACGGCCCTTTAGCAACCTACAGGTATGGTGAGGCGGCGCTAGTGTCTTCAGGTAACGTGGATTTTGAGCAGTTCCGGATTTTCCTGGAAAAGGCCTGTGGCATCGTGTTGGGGGCCAACAAGCAGTATCTGGTTTCCAGCCGGCTGAACAAGCTGATGGAACAGAACAGCATCAAAACCCTCGGTGAGCTGGTGCAACGCATGCAGAGCATGCCGCGCGGCGGTTTGCGCGAGCAGGTGGTCGATGCCATGACCACCAACGAAACCCTGTGGTTTCGCGACACCTATCCCTTCGAAGTATTGAAGAACCGCGTCTACCCCGAACTGCTCAAGGCCAACCCGAGCGCGCGCTTGCGCATCTGGTCGGCAGCGTCGTCGTCGGGGCAGGAACCGTATTCGTTGTCGATGGCCACCGACGAGTTCGAGCGCAGCAACCTTGGCCAGCTCAAGGGTGGCGTGCAGATTGTTGCCACCGACCTGTCCAGCGCCATGCTGCAAGCGTGCAAATCGGGCGAGTACGACAGCCTGGCGATTGGTCGGGGTTTGTCGCAGGAGCGTTTGCAGCGTTACTTCGATCCCAAAGGCAACGGCCGCTTTGCAATCAAGCCGGCCATTCGCACCCGTGTTGAATTCCGCGCGCTGAACCTGCTCGACAGCTACGCCAGCCTTGGCAAGTTCGACATCGTGTTTTGCCGCAACGTGTTGATCTACTTCTCGGCAGAGGTGAAGAAAGACATTCTGCTGCGCATCCACGCCACGTTGAAACCCGGCGGATATTTGTTCCTCGGTGCCTCGGAAGCGCTTAACGGCCTGCCGGATCACTACCAGATGGTGCAATGCAGTCCGGGCATCATTTATAAGGTCAAATAACAGTCGTTGCGGTACGAAGAGGGGAGGCCAGGTGCCTCCCTTTTTATCGCCTGCGTTTTATCGCTTGGCGTTTGCCCTGAAGCGGCAAAACCCGCCTGCCTTCCAGACGTTGCCATTGCCGGGCAGCGGAAAAGCCTTGCCGGTTTCGTTGGGAAATTGGCACGCGCTCCGGTTAAGTAGCTGAAGATAAAGGAATAAAATAGTTGGCATAGGGTTTGCTAAATGTCTTGCACGGAAAACCAGTTCGCCAGTTTTGGCAAGGTTCGCAGACATGAGCATCAGCTTCGATTCAGCACTCGGCATTCACGAAAAGGCATTGGGCTTCCGTGCCCAGCGTGCCGAAGTGTTGGCCAACAACCTGGCCAACGCTGACACCCCCAACTTCAAAGCCCGTGACCTGGACTTCGCCTCGGTGCTCGCTGCCCAGGCGGAAAAAACCCAGCGCTCGCCGGTTTCCCTGGCCACCACCAACAGCGGCCACATTGCCGCCGAAGGCATGGCCATTGCCGATCCGGGTCTGAAGTTTCGCGTGCCGACGCAGCCTTCCATCGACCAGAACACTGTCGACGAGCAAATCGAGCAATCCAATTACGCAGAGAACGCTGTGCAGTTCCAGGCCAGCTTCACCCTGCTGAATTCCAAATTCAAAGGCCTTGTTGCTGCCCTGCGCGGCGAATAACGGAGACCACTGCCATGTCCCTTTCCAGTGTTTTCAATATTGCCGGTACCGGCATGAGTGCTCAAACCACTCGCCTGAACACCATCTCCAGCAACATCGCCAACGCCGAGACCGTTTCCTCCAGCGTCGACAAAACCTACCGCGCCCGTCACCCGGTGTTCGCCACCGTGTTTACCGACCAGCAGGCGCAGCAGAACGGCGACCGTGGCTCGCTGTTTGCCGACCAGGACAATGCCGGTCTCGGTGTGCAGGTAACGGGCGTGGTGGAAGACCAGAGCAGCCTGACGCCGCGTTACGAACCCAATCACCCGGCGGCGGATAAAGACGGTTACGTCTACTACCCCAACGTCAACGTGGTGGAAGAGATGGCCGACATGATCTCCGCCAGCCGCGCGTTCCAGACCAATACCGAAATGATGAATACCGCCAAACAAATGATGACCAAGGTGCTGACCCTGGGTCAGTAAGCCGGACTTAGGGGTAAGAAATGGCCGTCGATAGCGTAAGCAACCAGTCGTCGATCCTTGATCAGTACGCCATCAAAGGCGACGGTCCTCAGGACAACACCCTCGGCAAGGATCAGTTCCTGCAATTGCTGGTAGCCCAAATGAACAACCAGAACCCGCTGGACCCGCAAACCAACAGTGAATTCGTGGCGCAACTGGCCCAGTTCACTCAGGTGGAGAGTCTGGACAACCTCAACACCAGCGTGGAAAGCATTCTTTCCAGCACGCAGTCGTCGCAGGCGTTGCAAGCCTCGTCGCTGGTGGGCCGCAAGGTGATCCTGTCGACCGATACGGCCATGGTCGATACCAAGGAAACCTTCAAAGGCTCCATCGCCCTTACCAGCGGCACCGACAACCTGTTCGTCAACGTGCTCGACAGCAAGGGTTCGCAAGTGGCGCGGGTCAACCTGGGGCAGCAAAAAACCGGCCAGGTCACGTTTATGTGGGATGGCAAGGATTCCAGCGGCAATGTCTTGCCGCCTGGCAAATACAGTTTCGAAGCGAAGGCGTCGGTCGGTGGCAAAGAAGTTGCCATGGGCACCAGTCTGCCTGCCAACGTCGACAGCGTGACTCTGGGGATCAATGGCGGCGAAATGCTGCTCAACCTTGCAGGGCTCGGCAGCATCGGCATTTCCAAAGTTCAAGTGATAGGTCAATAACTGCCGGCAACCCGGCGTTCAGGAGCATCCCATGTCGTTCAATATCGGACTTAGCGGTATCAAAGCCGCCTCCAGTGACCTGAATATCACTGGCAACAACATCGCCAACGCCGGCACCGTGGGCTTCAAACAGTCCCGTGCCGAGTTCCAGGACCTGTATTCCTCGTCCATGCTGGCCTCCAGCAGCAATGCCATCGGTAGCGGCGTGCTACTGGGCAACGTGGCGCAGCTGTTCAACCAGGGCACCATCGACTACACCGAAAACGCCCTGGATATGGGTATCAACGGCAACGGCTTCTTCGTGACCAGCAACAACGGTTCGATCAGCTACACCCGTGCCGGTTATTTCGGTACCGATAAAGAAGGTTTTATCGTCGATAACAACGGCTACAACCTGCAAGGCTACTCGGTAGACGGCAACGGTCAGCTGCAGAACGGCATCGTCGGCAACCTGAGCATTCAAACCGCCAACCAGGCGCCGCGTGCGACCACCGCCATCACTCAGAGCTTCAACCTGAACTCCTCGAGCAAGGCACCCACCACCACGCCGTTCAACCCGGCAGACCCGACGAGCTACACCTCGTCCACGTCGGTGAACATCTACGACGCCCAGGGCAACGCCCACGTCATGACCCAGTACTTCCTCAATAACGCCAACCCGGCAGCTGTTCCGCCGGTGGCGAACAACTGGACCATGAACG
Organism: Pseudomonas viridiflava; assembly: GCF_900573885.1. Classification (GTDB taxonomy): domain Bacteria; phylum Pseudomonadota; class Gammaproteobacteria; order Pseudomonadales; family Pseudomonadaceae; genus Aquipseudomonas. Next base: position 97,753 of record NZ_UPSE01000453.1, on the reverse strand, counting down.
TACTGATCGACGGTCGCAACCCGCAGAACCCGGCCAGTACCACGCCGCTGAACTCGACCCTGACCTTCGACGGCGCGGGCCAGCTGGCAACCGTTACGCCAAACACCGCCGGCCTGACCTTTGCCGACAACAAGCTCAGCATCAACAACTGGGTGCCAGCACAGTCTGATGGCGGCACGCCGCCGGTGTGGTCTGCCAACGGCGCGGCGGCATCGGCCGCGGTGACCCTGGACATTCGCGGTTCCTCGCAGGTGTCCAGCACCTTCGCGGTAAACAAGGTGACGCAGGATGGTTACACCACCGGCCAGCTGTCGGGCCTGGAAATCGACGACACCGGCCAGGTATTCGCGCGCTACACCAACGGTCAGTCGAAGATTCAGGGGCAAGTGATTCTCGCCAACTTCGCCAACGTGCAGGGCCTGACGCCAGTCGGCAAAACCCAGTGGGTGCAGTCCGCCGACTCGGGCGAGCCGGTGGTCGGTACGCCGCGTGCCGGTACGCTGGGTTCGTTGACTGCCGGTGCGCTGGAGTCGTCGAACGTGGATATCTCCACCGAATTGGTCGACCTCATCGTGGCGCAGCGCAACTACCAGGCCAACGCCAAAACCATCGAGACCGAAAACGCCGTCACGCAAACCATCATCAACCTGCGTTAACGGGCTTGCCGCTGGCGGCAAACCGTCGCCGCACACCTGCAAAGGGCTTCTCTGGAAGCCCTTTGTGTTTTCTGAAATTCCTTTTTTATCAATGGCATACAGATTTTTTCGAAGATTGGCACGATGCCTGCTTTGAAGCTTGCATAGAGCCGCAGGCCGTCAACGTTTGGCTGGCCCAATCTCGGAGAATCACCATGGATAAAATGCTGTACGTCGCCATGACAGGGGCAAGCCAGAACACCCTGGCCCAGCGCGCCCATGCCAACAACCTGGCGAACATCTCTACCAACGGCTTCCGTCGCGACTTCGAGCAAGCGCGCTCCATGCAGGTATTCGGCGACAGCTTTCCGTCGCGCGTGTACGCCATGAGCGAGCGCCCCGGCACCGACTTCACCCCGGGCACCTTGCAAGACACCGGCAACCCGATGGACATCGCCGTCAGCGGCCAGGGTTGGGTAGCCGTGCAGGCGCCGGACGGCAGCGAAGCCTATGTGCGCACCGCCAGCCTGAAAATCGATGCCCTCGGTCAACTGCGCACCGGCAGCGGTTTGCCGGTGTTGGGCAATGGCGGGCCGATTGCCGTACCGCCGGAGCAGAAAGTGGAAATTGGCCAGGACGGCACCATTTCCATTCGTGCACTCGGCGAAGCGCCGAACGTGCTGGCCGAGGTAGACCGCATCAAGCTGGTCAACCCGGACCTCAAGCAAATGGAGAAGGGCCCGGACGGCATGATCCATTACAAAGGCACCGAGCCGCCGCTGGCCGACAACAACGTCAAGCTGACGTCCGGTTTTGTCGAGACCAGCAACGTCAACGCGGTGGAAGAGATGACCTCGATCCTCTCGCTGTCCCGCCAGTTCGAACTGCAAGTGAAGATGATGCGAACGGCCGAAGACGACGCCACGTCACTGGCGCGTGTTTTGCAACTTAGCTAACCATCAGTACACGGCGCCGTGAAACCGGCGTCAGGAGAATCAACATGCTTCCGGCTCTGTGGGTCAGTAAAACCGGTTTGTCCGCCCAGGACATGAACCTGACGACCATTTCCAACAACCTGGCCAACGTGTCCACCACGGGTTTCAAGCGCGACCGCGCTGAATTCCAGGACCTGCTTTACCAGATCCGTCGCCAGCCAGGCGCCCAAAGCACCCAGGACAGCCAGTTGCCGTCCGGCTTGCAGCTGGGTACCGGTGTGCGCATTGTCGGCACGCAGAAAATGTTCACCGCCGGCAGCCTGCAAACCACCGAGCAGCCGCTGGACATGGCCGTCAACGGCCGTGGTTTCTTCCAGATTCTGCAGCCCGACGGCACCATCGCTTACACCCGCGACGGCAGCTTTCACCTGAACTCCGACGGCCAGGTCGTGACCTCCAACGGCTTCCCGCTGGAACCGGCAATCGTGCTGCCCAACGAAGTGCGCACCTTCACCGTGGGTGAAGACGGCACGGCCTCGGTGACCACCGCCGGCAATGCCCAGCCGCAAATCGTCGGCAACATCCAGACCGCCGACTTCATCAACCCGGGCGGCCTGGAAGCCATCGGCAACAACCTGTTCCTGGAAACCGCCTCCAGCGGTGCGCCGCAAGTGGGTACGCCCGGCCTCACCGGCCTTGGCACCATTGAGCAGAACACCTTGGAGAACTCCAACGTCAGCGTGGTGGAAGAGATGGTGAACATGATCACCACCCAGCGCGCCTACGAAATGAACTCGAAAGTGATTTCCACCGCCGACCAGATGCTCTCGTTTGTAACCCAGAATCTTTAACCGCTGGCTTGACCTGGCCGTAGCCCGTTTGGCCCGCCATAAGGAGCTGGTAGGCACACGGTGGCAAGGTCTGGCTTTAGCACCGCTTTTGCAAAGAATGTGTGAGGTACTTGTTATGAATCGGCTTGTTCTTCTTCCTCTGCTTGGCCTTGCTGCTCTGAGCGGCTGCGTCTCGCCTCCACCCAAGCCGAACGACCCGTACTACGCGCCCGTGCTGCCGCGCACGCCGCTGCCGGCTGCGCAGAACAACGGCTCCATTTACCAGACCGGGTTTGAAAACAACCTATATGGCGACCGCAAGGCGTATCGCGTGGGTGACATCATCACCATCACCCTGAACGAGCGCATGTCGGCCAGCAAAGCGGCCAACTCGGATATCTCCAAAGACAGCAACACCGCGCTCGGCCTGACCTCACTGTTTGGCGGCGATGTTTCCACCGATAACCCGAGCTCCAGCCTCAACCCGTTGAAGGCCGGCAACCTGAGCCTGGAAGCCAACTACGGTGGCTCGCGAAATGCTGAAGGGCAGGCGTCGGCAGGGCAGAGCAACAGCCTCACCGGCTCGGTGACCGTGACCATCGCCGAAGTGCTGCCTAACGGCATTCTGTCGGTGCGCGGTGAGAAGTGGATGACGCTCAACACCGGCGACGAGCTGGTGCGCATTGCCGGCCTGGTTCGCGCCGATGACATCGCCACCGACAACACCGTGTCGTCGGCACGGGTGGCCGACGCGCGTATTACCTATTCGGGCACCGGCGCGTTCGCAGACGCCAACCAACCCGGCTGGTTCGACCGTTTCTTCCTCAGCCCGCTGTTCCCTTTCTGAGTGCCGGTCATGATCAAACGACTGTTAACCGCCTGCTGTCTCCTGCTCGCCGCCTCGGCGGTGCAGGCTGAGCGGATCAAAGACCTGGTGACCATTCAGGGCGTGCGCGCCAACCAGCTGATCGGCTACGGCCTGGTCGTGGGCCTGAATGGCAGCGGCGACCAGACCACGCAAACGCCATTCACCGTGCAGACCTTCAACAACATGCTGGCGCAGTTCGGCATCAAGGTGCCGCCGGGCGGCAACGTGCAATTGAAAAACGTCGCAGCGGTTTCGATTCACGCCGACCTGCCGGCCTTCGCCAAACCCGGGCAAACCATCGACGTCACCATTTCATCGATTGGTAACGCCAAGAGCCTGCGCGGCGGCAGCCTGCTGATGACGCCGCTCAAAGGTATCGACGGCAACGTCTACGCCATTGCCCAGGGCAACCTAGTGGTCGGCGGCTTCGATGCCGAAGGCGGCGACGGCTCGAAAATTACTGTCAACGTGCCTTCGGCCGGCCGCATTCCCAGCGGCGCTACGGTGGAACGGCCGGTGCCGAGCGGTTTCGATCAGGGCAATACCTTGACCCTTAACCTCAACCGTCCCGACTTCACCACCGCCAAGCATATGGTCGACCAGATCAACGAACTGCTCGGCCCGGGCGTGGCGCAGGCCATCGACGGCGGTTCGGTTCGCGTCAGCGCCCCGCTGGACCCCAACCAGCGTGTGGATTACCTGTCGATTCTGGAAAATCTGGAAGTCGACGCTGGCCAGGCCGTGGCGAAAGTCATCATCAACTCGCGCACCGGCACCATCGTCATTGGCCAGAACGTGAAAGTTCAGCCCGCCGCCGTTACCCACGGCAGCCTGACCGTGAGCATCACCGAAGACCCGATCGTCAGTCAGCCGGGCGCCTTTTCCAACGGCGAGACGGCCGTGGTGCCGCGCTCGAAAGTGGATGCCGCGCAGGAGACCAAGCCGATGTTCAAGTTCGGCCCGGGCACCACGCTGGATGAAATCGTACGGGCGGTTAACCAGGTGGGCGCTTCGCCGTCCGACCTGATGGCCATTCTCGAAGCGCTGAAGCAAGCCGGCGCTTTGCAAGCTGATCTGATCGTCATCTAAGGAGGCTGCCATGGACGCGAAATTCACATCCGGGGTGGGCTCCACGCTCGACAGTGGCGCGTACAGCGACATCAACCGCCTGGCGAACCTGAAAGTCGGCAAGGATCGCGACAGCGAATCGAACATCAAGAAGGTGGCGCAGGAGTTCGAGTCGCTGTTCCTCAATCAGATGCTCAAAGCCCAGCGTTCGGCGAACGAAGCGTTCTCCGAAGGCAACTTCATGAACAGCAACGAAGCCAAAACCTACCAGCAAATGTATGACCAGGAGCTGGCGGTAAAAATGTCCAAAGAGGGCGGCATTGGCCTGGCCGATGTGCTGGCGCGGCAGATGTCGAAAATGAACAAGGGCACCCATCGGCCCAACCCGTTTGCGCAAACTGCCGATGCCAATGCCATTAACGCGACGGCCGCCGCCAGCGCCACGCCGGCTGCCGACGGCGCGAACAAGACCCTCACCAGCCGTGCCGTCAAGGAACTGCCGGCGGTAGAGAGCAGCCGCGACGATTCGAAAATGCTCAACAAGCGCCGCCTGTCACTGCCGGGCAGTCTTACTGATCGTTTATTAGCCGGTATTGTCCCAACTACAACAGCCGGGGCGACCGCTGACGGCAAGCCATTGGCGCAAAACGACTGGCTGGCGGCGAACACCACCAGCAATGTGGCGTCCATCGGCAAAAGCGCCAACAAGGGCGCCGAGCTCAATGCCATTGATGCTGGCACCGGCCGCCGTCTGGCCCAGCCGCCGTTGGCGCCGGGCAAAGCGGCGTTCAAGTCGGCTGATGAATTTATTGCCACCATGCTGCCCATGGCCAAGGAAGCCGCCGCCAAGATTGGCGTCGACCCTTCCTACCTGGTGGCCCAGGCGGCGCTGGAAACCGGTTGGGGCAAGTCGATCATTCGTGATTCCGACGGCTCCAGCAGCCACAACCTGTTTGGCATCAAGGCCGCAGGTGGCTGGCAGGGCGACGCGGCCCGCGCGCTGACCACCGAGTACAAAGGCGGCCAGGCGGTGAAGGAAGCGGCGAAGTTCCGCTCCTACGACAGCTTCCAGGACAGCTTCAACGACTACGTGAGCTTCCTGCAGAACAACGACCGTTACGACGATGCGCTGGATGTCACCGCCAACCCGAAACAGTTCGTTCGTGAGTTGCAACAGGCCGGCTACGCCACCGACCCGCAGTACGCCAACAAAGTGGCGCAGATTGCCAAGCAGATGCAGACATACCAAACCATCGCCGCGGGCGAATCCACCGCCACGCGTTTGTAAGGATGCAGTGATGAGGTTTTTAGTGAGGAATCGACATGGCTGACTTGTTATCGGTAGGGCTGTCAGGGCTGCGCGCCGCGCAGACCGCGCTGACGGTGACCGGGCATAACATCACCAACGTCAACACGCCCGGTTACTCGCGCCAGGAGTCTGTGCAGCAGACCAACATCGCCCAGTTCACCGGCGCCGGTTACATCGGCTCCGGTGCCCAGGTGGTGGACGTGCGCCGTCTGGCCAGCGACTTCCTCACCAACCAGGTGCGTACCGCCACCAGCTCCGCCAGTGAGCTGCAAACGTTCCGTGGCCAGATCGAGCAGCTCGATTCGCTGCTGTCCAACAGCACCACCGGTATCAGCCCGGCGTTGCAGAAGTTCTTCGCCTCGCTGCAAACCGCCTCGCAGAACCCCTCGTCCGTGGCGGCCCGTGAAGCGGTGCTGTCGCAGGCGGCCGGCTTGTCCGACTCGTTCAATACCTTGTACGACCAGCTGGACAAGCAGAACAGCCTGATCAACCAGCAAATGAGCGCGCTGACCACCCAGGTCAACTCCATGGCTGCCAGCGTTGCCAGCTACAACGACGCCATTGCCCGCGCCCGTGGCGCCGGTGCCGAGCCGAATGACCTGCTGGACGCGCGCGAAGAAACCATCCGGAAAATTTCCGAAATCATCGGCGTGCAGAGCGTTGAGCAAACCGACGGCAGCGTCAGCCTGTTCGTCGGTACCGGCCAGCCGCTGGTGGTGGGCAACACTGCGTCGACGCTGACGGCCAAGCCGGGCATCGATGACCCGATGAAGTACCAGATCGACCTCAGCATCAACGGCGTATCGCAGACCATTTCCTCGCAGATTTCCGGCGGCGAAATGGGCGGGTTGCTGGCGTATCGCGACACCACGCTGGACAAGAGCTACAACAGCCTCGGGCAGATGGCGATTGTGCTCACCGACACCATCAACGACCAGTTGGGCCAGGGCTTTGACCTCAACGGACGCCCCGGCAGCCAGCTGTTCACCGATATCAACGACCCGAGTGCTGCGGCCCTGCGGGTGCTGGCGCAGTCCACCAACACCGGCACCGCAACCGGCTCGCTGACTATCACCAATGCCGCCTTGCTGACCACCAGCGACTACCGCCTGGACTACGACGGCACCAACTTCACCGCCCGCCGCCTGAGCGACGGCGCGAGTATGAACGTGACCGTCACCGGCACCGGGCCCTTCACCATCTCCATGGCCGACCCGGGCACCACACCCGCGACCAGCCAGGGCTTTGAAGTCACCCTCAACGGCACGCCCAACGCCGGTGACCGCTTCACCTTGCAACCGACCCGGCGCGGCGCGTTCGACTTCGGCACCGAGCTGCAATCGCCGGATCAACTGGCGTTTGCCGGTTCGGCCCGTGCGCAGGCGACCACCAATAACCGTGGCACTGGCGTGATCAGCCAGCCGAACCTCACCGCCGGCCCGACGCCAATCAACACCAACGACTTGCAAGACCTGTTCGGTACCGGTTTGCCGCTGACGTTCGATTCCGCCACCAACACCCTGACCGGCACGCTGCCGCCGGGCGCGACGCTGAACTATGTGTCGCCCTCGACCACCGCGCTGACGCCTGGCCAGACCAACACCTTGCGCCTGGCCTATACCGACCCGGGCACCAACAACAGCTACACCTACGAATTCACCATTACAGGTACGCCGCAATCGGGCGATACCTTTACGCTGGCGCAAAACACCGCCGGTTCGTCGGACAACCGCAACGCGTTGAAACTGATCGACCTGCAAACGCAGAAAACCGTGGGTACCAGCGGTGCCGGAGCCGGGGCGACGTACAACGACGCCTACAGCGGCCTGGTAGAGCGGGTGGGTTCGCTGACTGCGCAAGTGCGGGTCAACTCCGACGCCGCCGAAACCGTGCTGACCCAGGCGCAAAACAACCGCGACTCGCTGTCGGGCGTCAGCCTGGATGAAGAGGCCGCAAACCTGGTGCAGTTCCAGCAGTACTACAATGCGTCTGCACAGGTGATTAAAGTTGCGCAATCGTTGTTCGATACGCTTATAGGCGCCTTCAACTGAGGCTAGTTAGTTATGCGAATTTCCACTATCCAAGCCTTCAACACGTCCGTTAGCGGGATGCAGAAGAACTACGCCAACGTTTCTCGCACCCAGGAACAGATCAGCACCGGCAAGCGCATTCTGACCCCGGCCGATGACCCGGTTGCGTCGGTGCGCTTGCTGCAGTTGAGCCAGGAGCAGGCGCTCAACGCCCAGTACACCTCGAACAACACCGCCGCGCAGAACAGCCTCAACTCCGAAGAGGCCATTCTCAACTCTGTGGGCACCGTGCTGCAGCGCATCCGCGAAATTGGCGTGCAGGCCGGTAACGGCACCCTCGACGCCACCGACCGCGAGTCGCTGGGTACTGAATTGCAGCAGCGTGAAGACGAACTGCTCAGCCTGATGAACAGCAAAGACGCCAGCGGCAACTACCTGTTCGGCGGCTCGCAGTCCGATCAGCAACCCTTCGTGCGCAACCCCGATGGCACCTACAGCTATCAGGGCAACGAAACCGAACGCAACGTGCAGATCGCCAGTAGCACCTTTGTGGCACTGGGCGACGACGGCAAGGACCTGTTCGAAAACGTCTTCAACGCCAACCGCGTCAGCACCAACAAAACCGCCACCGGTGCCGACGTGAATGGCACAGTCAGTACCGGGCGTATTTCCCTTGGCCTGGTGACCGACAAGGCTGCCTACGACAACACGTTCCCCTCGAGCAACCCGCCGGTTGCTACCGACGGCATCGGCATTCACTTCCTCAGCCCGACCAATTACGTGGTCTACGATCAGGCCACGCTGCCCGCCGGCTACGACTGGAACACCTACGACCCGACCACGCCGCCCGCTGGCCAGTTGGCCACCGGCGCCATCGACACCAATGCCGCCACCTCTGACTTCGTCAGCTACGGCGGTGTACGTGTGCAAATCGACGGCGTGCCGCAGAACGGTGATGACTACGCCATCAACCGCAAGCCGGACGAAGAAAAGCGCAGCCTGCTCAACACCGTTTCCGACCTGCGCAAAGCCCTGCAAGGCTCCGGCAATTCGGCGGAAGACAACCGCGTGATTCGCGACACCGCCGCCATCGCGCTCTCCAACCTCGACGCGGTGTATGCCAAGGTCGATGGCGTACGCGGCTCCGTGGGTGCGCGCCTGAACACCCTGGACTCCACCGGTGACTTCATTGCCGACGTAACGCTGGTCAACCAGTCCGTGCAATCGGACCTCGAAGACCTCGACTACGCCGACGCCATCTCCCGGCTCTCGCTGCAATCGACCATTCTCTCGGCCGCGCAGCAGAGCTACGTGAAAATCGCCAACCTCAGTTTGTTTAACTACATCAGTTAACTTCGCGGCGTTTCTTCCAGCGTTGGGCTTCGCAATGCGCGGCCCGATCTAAAACGCTGCGTGCTCGACGGCTGCGCCTCCCGCCTTGCGTTTCTGCTGGTTGGCACCATGCTTGCTATGGTGTCAGCACAACAAAGACGTGCGCCATTAAATTGTCAGAGGAACTGGATGCCGTGCTATAGAGCGCGTCGGTGTCCTGATCAGGCAGGGGAGAGCAGTATGTTTGACGGTAAGTCCGTATTCATTTCCGGCGGCACCGGCTCGTTTGGTCGAGCCTTTATTCGCGCGCTGCTGGCTCGCTACCAACCGAAACGTGTGGTGGTGTTTTCCCGCGACGAACTCAAGCAGTACGAAATGCAGCAGGAATTCCATGCACCCTGCATGCGTTACTTTCTGGGCGACGTGCGAGACGCCGAGCGGGTTAAGCAAGCCATGCGCGGTATCGACTTCGTCGTGCATGCCGCCGCCCTCAAGCAAGTGCCGGCTGCTGAATACAACCCGTCGGAATGCATTCGCACCAACGTCAGCGGCGCGGAAAACATCATTCACGCGGCCCTCGCCAACGGCGTTGAAAAAGTCATAGCGCTGTCCACCGACAAAGCCTCCAGCCCGATCAATCTGTATGGCGCTACCAAGCTTTTGAGCGACAAATTGTTTATCGCCGCCAACAACATCACTGGCGGCCGGGAAACCCGCTTCGCCGTCGTGCGTTACGGCAATGTGGTCGGTTCGCGGGGTTCGGTGTTGCCGTTCTTTCGCAAGCTCATCAACGACGGCGCGGTGGATTTGCCCATCACCGATGAGCGCATGACGCGGTTCTGGATCACCCTCGACCAGGGCGTGGAATTCGTGATGAAGAGCTTTGAGCGCATGCACGGCGGCGAGCTGTTTGTGCCGAAAATTCCCTCGGCGCGCATCGTCGACCTGGCCACCGCGCTCGCGCCGGCACTGCCGCACCGCATGGTCGGCATTCGTCCCGGCGAAAAGCTGCACGAAATGATGATTTCCCGCGACGACAGCACCCACACGTTCGAGTTTGCCGAGCACTTCGTGATCGCGCCGTCCATTGTCTTTACCGAGCAGAGTGACTACTCGGTAGACGGCCTGGGCGACAGCGGCGTGCCGGTAGTGGAAGGCTTCGAATACGTGTCCGACAGCAACACCCATTACCTGAACATCGACGAGCTGCGTCAGCTTGGCGAAGTCTGGTCGTGAGCCGATGATTCCTTACGGCCGGCAGAGTATTTCCCAGGCGGACATCGACGCCGTGGTCGCCGTGTTGCAGTCCGACTTTCTGACCCAGGGCCCGGCCATCGAGCGCTTCGAGCAGGCGATGGCGAGTACGTGTCAGGCGGCTTACGGCGTTGCCGTGAGCAACGCCACCGCCGCGTTGCATATCGCTTGTCTGGCCCTGGACCTCGGCCCCGGTGACCTGTTGTGGACCAGCCCGAACACCTTTGTCGCCAGCGCCAACTGCGCGCTGTATTGCGGCGCCTCGGTGGATTTTGTCGATATCGACCCGCACACCCTCAACCTCGACGTTGCGCGTCTCGCCAGCAAGCTGGCCGAGGCTGAACGCCGTGGGTGCTTGCCAAAGATCGTGGTGCCGGTGGCGTTTGCCGGGCAGAGCTGCGACATGGCCGCTGTGCAGCAACTGGCGCAGCACTACGGTTTCAAGGTGATTGAAGACGCCTCCCACGCCGTGGGCGCGAGCTACGCCGGGCGACCGGTTGGTTGTGGCGATTACGCCGACATCACGGTGTTCAGCTTTCACCCGGTAAAAATCATTACCACGGGCGAGGGCGGCCTGCTGACGACGCAGAGCGGCGAACTCGCCGAACGTCTGCGCCGCCTGCGCAGCCATGGCATTACCCGCGACCCGGCGCTGATGACCCAGCCCAGCGATGGCCCCTGGTACTACCAGCAGCTGGAGCTGGGTTACAACTACCGGATGACCGACATCCAGGCGGCACTGGGCTTGTCGCAACTGACCCGGTTGCACGCGTTTGTAGCCCGCCGCCGCGAACTGGCGGCGCGTTATGACCAACTGCTGAAGGATTTGCCAGTGACGCTGCCGGTGGCCCAGCACGGTGCCGAGTCGGCCTGGCATCTGTACCCGGTTCGCTTGCAGCTCGAGCGCTTGCAAGGCGACCACGCCAGCATATTTACCGCGCTGCGTGAGGCCGGAATCGGCGTGAACCTGCATTACATTCCAGTGCATGTGCAGCCGTATTACCAACAGCGTGGATTCGCCACCGGCGACTTCCCCGAAGCCGAGCGCTATTACCGGGAAGCCGTGAGCTTGCCGCTTTACGCCGACATGAGCGACGAACAACAAAATCAGGTCGTGCAGGCGTTGAAAAACGCACTGCGCTGACCGCTGCGATCTTCCATGGAGAGCACGCCCATGCGTGAACTGACTGAGCAGGAACGTTTCTGGCAAGGCGAATTCGGCGACCAGTATGTCGACCGCAACGAAGGCGAGCTGCCGGTGGCCTGGGCCGTGGCGTTCTTTGTGCAGGCGCTGCGCAGCGCCGGGCGCCTGGGCAGCGTGCTGGAGCTGGGCACTAACCGCGGCCTCAATCTGCAAGCCTTGGCGCAGCTGTTTCCGCGTGCGCAGCTGCACGGCGTGGAACTGAACGCCAAAGCCTGCGAAATCGCCCAAAGCCTCAACGTGGCGACGGTCTGGCAGGGTTCGTTGTTTGATTACCCGGTGAGCCAGAATGTCGACCTGAGCTTTACCAAAGGCGTGCTCATTCACTTGCCGCCCGAGCTGCTGCCCCAGGCGTACGCCAAGCTGTATGAAGCGAGCAGTCGCTACGTGCTGATCGCCGAGTACTACAACCCGGCGCCCGTGGAGATTGGTTATCGCGGCCACAGCGGCAAGCTGTTCAAGCGCGATTTTGCCGGCGAGATGCTCGACCTGTATGCCGACTTGCAGCTGGTGGATTACGGCTTTGTGTACCACCGCGACGCCAATTTTCCCGCTGACGATCTCAACTGGTTTCTGTTGGAAAAACGTCCATGAGCAACGTGCTGATCATTCCGGCGCGTGGCGGCAGCAAGCGCATTCCGCGCAAGAACATCAAGCTGTTCCATGGTCAGCCGATCATTGCCTATTCCATCCAGGCCGGCCTGGCCGCCGGGGTGTTCGAGCGCGTGGTGGTCAGTACCGATGACGTCGAGATGGCCGAGGTGGCGCGCAGTCTCGGCGCCGAGGTGCCGTTTATGCGGCCCGCCGAGCTGGCCGATGACCATGCCGGTACCGTCGAGGTTATTCAGCATGCGCTGGCAGATCTGGCCGCCACCGGCTACGAGCCCGAGTACGCCTGCTGCCTGTATGCCACGGCGCCGTTCGTGCAACCGGCCAGCCTGCGCGAAGGCCTGGACATTCTGCAGGCGCGCCCGGACAAAGCCTTCGCCTTCAGCATCACCGGCTACGGCTCGCCCGTACAGCGCGCGTTGCGCCTGAATGCGGAGCAGTGCGTCGAGTCGCTGTACCCTGAGTATTACGACACCCGCTCGCAAGACCTGGAGCCGGTGTACCACGACGCCGGTCAGTTCTATTGGGGCCGCCGCGACGCGTGGGCCGAGGGCCTGGCGATTCACGCGCCGCACTCGTTGCCGGTGCTGTTGCCGCGTTACCTGGTGCAAGACATCGACACCCCCGAAGACTGGCGCCGCGCTGAGCTGATGTACGCCAGCCTCAAGCAGAACGGAGACATTTGAGATGCGCGTGCTGGTCCGTGTGGATGCCTCGCTGACCATTGGCAGCGGCCACCTGCTGCGTTGCCTGACGCTTGCCAGGCAGCTTCACGAGCAGGGCGCGCAGGTGACGTTTGCCTGCCGCGACCTGCCCGGTGCGCCGTTGGCGATCATTCCAGGCCAGTACGAGGTGCTGCGGTTGCGCGGGTCCGAGGCGGCCGATGCGACAGTCGACGGCGCGGCAGATTGCGCAGGCCTGGCCGCGCGGCTGGGCGAGCGGCGTTTCGACTGGTGCGTGGTCGACCATTACGCGCTCGACGCCGTCTGGCATCAGGCCGCCCGCCGCTTTGCCAAACGCATCATGGTGATCGACGACCTGGCTGACCGGCCGCTCGATTGCGACGTGCTGCTCGACCAGGGCTTCGACGACAACTCCGCTGCGCGCTACGCGCCGCTGTTGCAGCGCCCGGCCATGCAGCTGTTCGGCCCGCAATACGCGTTGCTGCGCGAAGAATTTCTGCTCGCTCGCGCCAGCGCCGCGCCGCGCAATGGCAGCGTGCAGCGGGTGGTGGTGTTTTTTACCGGCGGCGATGACGGCGGCGAACTGTTCAAATGCCTGCAAGCCCTGGTGCATTGGGGCCTGAATGTGCACGTGGATGTCGTGATCGGCAGCGACCATCCGGGCGAGAAATCGCTGGCTGCCTATTGCCAGGCGCAGCGCTGGCAATTGCACGTACAAGTGGATTACATGGCGCGCCTGCTGGCCGAAGCGGACCTGGCCATTGGTGCTGCCGGTTCGGCCTCGTGGGAGCGCTGCGCCGTGGGTGTGCCGTCGTTGCTGGTAATTCTCGCCGACAACCAGCGCAGCCTGGCGGCCGGCCTGCATCGCCTGGGCGCGGCAGTCAATCTGGGCGACGCCGGCAAGCTGACCGTGGAGCAGTATCGCCATGCCCTGGAAGGGCTGGTGCCGCCGCAACTGGCAGCCATGTCCGCTGCAGCGTGGAACCTGGTGGATGGCTTGGGTGCCGGGCGCGTAAGCCTGGCGATGCTGGAATCGTTGGCAAGGCCGTCGGCCGTTGCAGAAGGTAGTCACTGATGTCGAAAACCCCGTTTGCCATTGCCGGCCGCGCCATTGGCGCCGACGCGCCGCCGTACTGCATCGCCGAAGTGGGCATTAACCACAACGGCGACCTGGACCTGGCCCTGCGCATGATCGATGCAGCAAAGGCCGCCGGCGCCGATGCGGTGAAGTTTCAGACCTTCAAGGCCGAAGAGTTCTGCGGCGACCCCACGCAGATGTTTACCTATAAATCCCAGGGTAAAAGCGTTACCGAGTCGATGCTGGCGATGTTTCAGCGCTACCAGTTCAGTGCCGGGCAGTGGCAGCAGGTAAAGGCTTATTGCCTGAACGTGGGCATCACCTTTTTCTCGTCGCCGCAGAACCGCAGCGACCTCGATCTGCTCATGCAAATTGGCGTGCCGGCGATCAAGGTCGGCTCGGACGATTTCACCAATCTGCCCTTGCTGCGCTCGTATGCCGAAGCGCAGCTGCCGCTGATTCTGTCGTGCGGCATGAGCGACCTGGCCGAGGTGCATCAGGCACTGGAGACGGTCGGCTGGTTCGCCGGCCAGCAGGTTGCGTTGCTGCTGTGCACCTCGCAGTACCCGACGCCCGATGCGGACGTGAACCTGAGCAAACTCACCACCTTGCAGCAGGCCTTCCCCGGTTTGCTGGTGGGCTTTTCCGACCACACCCAGGGGCCGTTGGCGGCGTCGTTGGCGGTGGCCCGTGGCGCGCGCCTATTTGAAAAACACTTCACCCTTGATCATGACTTGCCGGGTCCGGACCACTGGTTTTCCGAAAACGTGCAGGGCCTGACCGAATGGATTGAGCACATCCATCGGGCCGACCGCATTATCGGCTCGCCCTTTGTGCGGCCCACCGCTGCCGAGCTCGACATGCGCGTACTGGCGCGCCGCAGCCTGGTGGCGATCAAGGCCATCGCGCCCGGTGAAACCCTGAGCGCGGACAACATCGGTCTGCGCCGCCCCGGCAATGGCTTGTCGCCGGCGTTGTTCGAGCAGGCGCTGGGCACCGTTGCCACGCGCGCCATTGCCGAAGGCGAACTGTTGCAACTGGGCGATTTCGTCGGGGCCGGTCGATGATGGAGAAGGGCGACTACCGTTTGCGCCCTGTTGAACTGGCCGATGCCGAGGCGCTGCTGCGCTGGCGCAACGCCGAGAGCAACCGGCCGTTCATGTACAACACCGCGCCTATCGAAATGCCCGAGCACATGGGCTGGTTGGCGCGTGAGCTGGCGAACCCCGACAGCCGTCACCTGATTTTCGAGCACAGCGCCAGCGCCGTGGGCTATGCCAGCCTCACAGACATCAGCGGGCGCCATCGTCGTTGCGCCTGGGGCTTCAACCTCACCGACACGCCGCAGGCCAAAGGCAGCGGCGCGCGCATGTTGGCGTTAGTGGCGGACTACGTTTTCAGTGAGCTGGCGCTGGAGAAAATCTGCTCGGAGGTGCTGAGCTTCAATGGCGCCAGCCTGGCCGTGCACCAACGCCTGGGTTTTGAAAGCGAAGGTCTGCGCCGCCGGCATATTCACCGTGACGACGGGGTGTTCGATATTCACCTGTTCGCCTTGTTCGCCGAGCCGTGGCAGCAAAAGCGCCAGGGCCTGCTAAGCGAGTTGTTTGATGGCTGAAGTACGCACACTGGCTGCCCACCAGCCGGCGTATCTGCCGTGGCTGGGTTACTTCGAGCGCATTGCCCGGGCCGACGTGTTCGTGTTTCTCGACAATGTGCAGTTCGAGAAAAACAGCTTTATCAACCGCAACCGGATCAAGACGCCGCAGGGCGCCCAGTGGCTGACCATTCCGGTGAAAACCCGCGGGCATCTGGCCGGCACCTTGCGCGACACGCAGATCGATAACAGCAAGAACTGGCGCGCCGATCACCTTAAGGCCATCAGCCTCAATTACCGCAAAACGGCGCACTTTGCCGAGCGCTTTGCCAAGCTTGAAGCGCTGTACAGCGCCGCCGAAGACAACCTCGCCGAGCTGTGCTGGCAGCAGTTGCGGTTCTGGCTTGGCGAGCTGGGCATCGCCACCGAACTGGTGCGCGCCGGCGAATTGCAGTTAACCAGCCGCAAGTCAGACCTGGTGCTGGATATTTGCCAGCGCCTGAACGCCAGCGCCTACCTGTCCGGTGCGCTGGGCAAGGATTACCTCGACGAGCCGGCGTTTGCCGATGCCGGTATCGCCGTTCAGTATCAGGCCTTCAAACCGCCCGTTTACCCACAGCTGTGGGGCGAGTTCGTTGCGGGGCTGAGTGTGCTGGACTGGTGGATGAACAGCGGTGACAGCAGAACTGAATGCAGGGAGTGGCTATGAGTTTTTCCAACGAGTGGGAACAGCGGTACGCCGAAAATACACATCTGTCGGTATGGCCCTGGTCGGACGTGGTCAGCCTGACCCGCCGCCATTGCCGCACGCTGGGTGCCGGCAGCCGGGTGCTGGAACTGGGCTGCGGCGCAGGCGCCAACATTCCGTTCTTCGAAGCGCTGGGCGTGGCCTATCACGCGGTTGAAGGCAGCCCGACCATTGTCGCCACCTTGCATGAGCGCCTGCCCCATCTGGCCGACTCCATTGTCACGGGCGACTTCACCCAGCCCTGGGCGTTTGCCCCGGGCTTTGACCTGGTGATCGACCGCGCCTCGCTGACCTGCAACGGCGGCCAGGCCATTCGCCGCTGCCTGCGTCAGGCTTACGACGCGTTGCTGCCCGGCGGCTTTTTCATCGGCGTGGACTGGTATTCCACACTGCATTCGGACTACGCCAACGGCGAGCGTGGCGAAGACGCGTTCACCCGCAAGGCGTTCACCAGCGGCTCGTTTGCCAACACCGGCAATGTACATTTCTCGGACGAAGCGCACCTGCGCGACCTGTTCCAGGATTTCGAGCTGGTGATGCTGGAAGAGAAACAGGCAGTACGTTACGAGCCTGCCGATAACCACCGTTTCGCCTCGTGGCTGCTGGTGGCCCGTAAGCCGTTGGGCTAAGCCATGGAAAAGCCAATTGTGGTGGTCGGCGGCGGCGTGGCAGGGCTATTGGCTGCACGCTGGATTCAGGCGTGCGGTCGCCCGGTTGTGTTACTTGAACGCGCCGATGCCTGCGGGGGCTTGCTGCGTTCCCAGCAGGACGCCGCCGGCAACGTGTTCGACATCGGTACCCACATTCCGGCCTACACCGGCGATGCCGACGTGGACCGGTTGATGTTCGACAGCCTCGACCTGGCCTGGCAAGACGTGCCGGTGCTCAAGGTCGGCAACGTGTTTCAGGGCGTGCTCAACAGCCGCAGCCAGTTTCTCGACATCAGCCGTCTGCCGGTTGCCGATTACCAGGCTTGCCTGGCCGGCCTGATCAACGCCGTGGCCGAGCCGCAACCGGTCAGCAATCTTGAGCAGGCCTTGCACCAACACGTTGGCGCGGCGCTGGTGGAACGCGTATTCGCACCGCTGCTGGCGCGGTTTTATCAGGCCAGCCTGGATCAGCTCAGCAGCAAGGCGCACCTGTTTCTCGGTTATAGCCGCGTAATAGTCGGGGCGCCGCAGGTATGCCGTGAGCTCAAACGCTCGCCGGTGTACGACAGCAAAGTGGGGTTCGCCGATTACACCGAGGGGCGCAGTGCCATTCGCCACGTGTACCCGCGCAAAGGTGGCATGGGCGCCTGGACCACTGCGTTGTGCGCGGGCTTCGTGGGGCAGGGCGGGCAATTGCGTACCGGGGCGCAAATCCGCTCGCTGAACCTTGAGGCCGCCACCCTGACCCTGGCCGACGGCAGCCAGCTTGAATTCGAACAACTGGTATGGACGGCGCCGGTGGCTTTTCTGGCTCTGGCGCTGGGCTTGCCAGTGCAGGGCGGGCCGCCGCGTTTTCTGCCGATTCGCTTGTTTCATTTAGTGCTCGACCAGCCGCCAGCGTGCGACTGCCACTACGTGTACCTGAACGAGGCGGGCGCGCGCTCGTTTCGTGTCACCTTCTACGACAACGTACTGCCGTCGTCGGGCAACCCCTGGCGCATCACCGTGGAAGCGCTCGACCAGCCACACGAAACGCCGGCGGTGCAGGCTCAGGCGGTGATCAACGAACTACGCGCAAGCGGGCTGATTAGCGAAAATTGCCGGGTAGACCTGGCGGCAGAGCAGGCGGTGAGTAACGGCTTCCCGGAAGTGACACTGACGCAGGAAGCGGCGCAACGTGCCATGCGCGTTCAGGTTGGTGGTCTTTCAGACCAGCTGCTGCTCTGCGGTCGCAACGCTTCCGACGCATTTTTTATGACCGAAGTGCTGCTGCAAACCGCCAGTCAGTTGCAGCAACGCTTTGGCAAACCCGATTTCCAGGAGGCGCCATGACGCGCGAAACCGTTTTAGTCATCGCCGCCCACCCGGACGATGAAGTGCTGGGCTGCGGCGGCACCCTTGCCTGGCACGCCTCCCGGGGCGATGACGTGCATGTCGCGATCATGGCGCAAGGACTGTTCAGCCGAGGCACGCCGGCAGAAGCCGAACAGGCAGCGTTGCGCGAGGCCTGTCAGAAAGCCAATGCCATCCTCGGCGTCACCAGCCTGGAATGCTTCGACCTGCCGGACAATCGCCTCGACAGCCTGGATCTGCTGGATATCGTGCAAAAAGTCGAGGCGCTGGTGCAGCGTCACAAGCCAGGCATCGTGTATGGCCATTGGAGCGGCGACGTGAATATCGACCATCGCCTGTTGCATGAAGCGGTTGTCACGGCCTGTCGGCCACAGCCCGGGCACCCGGTGCACACGCTGCTGTTTTTTGAAGTGGCGTCGTCCACCGAATGGCAGATTCCCCACAGCGCGCCGGCCTTCCTGCCCAACTGGTTCAGCGATATTTCCCAGACACTCGAGACCAAACTGCGCGCCCTGGATGCCTATGCCATGGAGATGCGCGCCTGGCCGCACCCGCGCTCGCTTAAAGCCCTTGAGCACCTCGCCCGCTGGCGCGGTGCGACTGTGGGCGTGGACGCGGCTGAAGCCTTTGTACTGGGCCGCCGCCTGAACTTTTACTGAGGGGCGTACGCGCCCGGCAACGAGCCAGACCATGACCACAGACGCTCTGCAACAGACCGATTGGACCAACACCCACCTGCAACTGTCCGACGGGCCACAGCTGTTTGCCAACGCCGGCATCAGCCGCTTGCGCCGTGCTGTCGAGCAACAATTTGCCGACCAGCAATTGAAGCAAACCGAGGTGCAGACCGTGACGGCCGATTCCGCCATGCCCGAGTCGGGTTGCGCTGCGATTCAGGCATTCGCGGCGCTTTCGCCCGATCGTTCCCTGACCCAGTTGCTGGACCGCTGCGCCGAACAGTTGCGTCCCGGCGGCCGGCTGGTGCTCGACCTGCGTTCGCCGGCGCACTGGCAAGCCGCGTTTGCCGATGACATGGGCCAGTGGCCGCAACACGCCCGCGAGGACGCCGCCACTGCGTTTTGCGCCCCGAGCGATTTGCTCGCCCTGGCGTCGGCGCGCGGTTTTTCGTTGGTGAGCCTGCAGCCCTACGCCGGGTTGTGGGACAACGCCATGCTCTATCGCAGCCTGCCGCATCGTTTCAAATGGCTGCGGTTGCTGTCGTGGCTGGAAACCGACGAGGCGTTTTTTCAGTTGGCGCTGTTTCTGGAACAGCAGGTCATGGCCAGGCTGGCGCCGTCTGCCAGTGGCCGCTACCTGGTGACGCTGGAGAAAGGCGCAAACCCGGCTGCCAATGTGCAATGGCTGTCGCGCCTGGCGACGCTGGAAGGCGTGCTGGAAAGCCCGGACCTGAATGGCGTCGAGGCTCTGCTCGAACGCAGCACCGAACAGCTGCGCGCCGAGGCCGTGCCGTTGACCACTTCGCTGCGTACCCGCCATGTGCTGTACCTGCTGCAACGGGCGTTGGCCGCGCACCGGCCGGGCTTCGCCACCGAACCCTATCTGGATGTCGAGACCAACGCCCAGCTGCTGCGCTGGCGCACCGCCCATGACATCGACGCGCGCAACGGGGCGATCTTGCAGCAATGGGCGGGCAGCCAATTGCTGCGCGGCGACGTGGACCTGGCGGCCGGCCTGCACTACCAATTGGCCGCGAACCTGCTCCGCGATTATTTCAAGACCCACACCGGAGTAAGCGCGTGAAGCCGTCTGCGATTGTTAGTTTCCTCTGGGAGTCTCAGCTGGGCGTGCTGCGCGAGTTTTTCCGCCGCCACGGGCCGATGACGGTTGTCACGCTGTCTCCTTACGCCACCCAGGCCCTGCTGGACGTGGTCAACGAAGTGGGCGGCAAGGTGTTTGTGGTCGATCACGAGCTCGACCTGGTGGGCGCGCAGTCCATTGGCGTGGAGCTGGCGCCGCTTCAGGAACGCATTGAACGCTACTTCAACGAAGCGCTGCCGGCGGCGGTGGCGCAAGAGAATCCCCTGGGCCTGCTGCCGGTTATCAAAGCCCGCGTGGATGCCGAAGTGCCGGTGATGATCACCTTGCTGCAAGGTCTGGAACTGGCGCAGAGCCAATACCGCTTGAGCCTGATGATCGCCAGTGAAGACGTGATGACGGTGGCCAAAATCGCCATGCTGTGGGCGCGGGAGCAGGGCGTGCCGTCGTTGCACCTGTCCCATGCACTGGCCCTGAACGACCCGCACACCGTGCACGCCCAACTCACCGCCGACATGCACGCGGTGTATGGCCAGCGCGGTCTGGAAGGCTATCTGGACTACGGCGTGCCAGCCGAGCGCATGCGCGTGACGGGCAACCCCTCGTGGGACAAGTTCGTCAAACTGCGCGGCGAGCGGGCGGTACGCAACACCGAGCTGCGGGAAAAATACCCACTGCGCGACGGGCAGCCGATCGTGGTGTTTGGCACCACCTGGAGCTCCGTGCTCACCGCCAACGGTGATGAAGGTATCTTCGGCCAGACCGTCGGCCAGTTTATCGACGCCTGCGAAGCGCTTCGCCGCGACGGCGTGCTGTGCAACCCGATCATCAAGGATCGCCCGCCCAACTATCATTTCGGCGAGCGTCGCTTCAAAGAACTGCTCGCCGAGCGCGGCGCCGACCCGGCTTACTACGTTTACCTCGTCGATGACGCGCCGTTGTGGGCAGCCGCTGCGGATGTGCTGATTGCCGTGGACTCGAACTACTGCATCGAAGCGATGCAATGCGGCACGCCAGCGATCAACCTGCAGCACCCGGCGAATACCGTGTTCGGCCCTTGCTACGACGCCACTGCCGGCGTGCTGGATGTGGAAGCACGCGAGCTACCCGGCGCCATTCGACGGCTACTGACGGAACCGGCGTTTCGTGATGCACAGGTGGCGCAGGCCACACGCGGTTTGCCGTACTTCAACCTCGGCATCGACGGCCAGGCGGGTGCGCGGGTAGCCGAACTGATGGGCGAAATGGCGGTGGGCCTGGTGCCCAAGCTCATCACCTGGCTGGAAGCGCGTCTGCCGGTTGCCACCGAGCGGGCGCTGATTGCGCAACGCCTGGAGCGCTGCGCTCTGCAACGGCCGGTGTTGGGTGTGCTGGTGCTGGACACGGCCGGTAACGCCGCCGCTTTGCAGACCACGCTGAACAGCCTGAAGCGGGCTTTGCCGGCGCCGGTGAAAGTGGCGGTGTTCAGCCACGCCGCCCAGCCGGCCTTGGCCGCTGACGTCGACCTCATTTCAGTTGCCGCCGAGCAACGGGTAGACGCGCTGAACGCGTACATCGCCGGGGCGGATGGCCAGCCGCTTTTCGACTGGTTCGTGTTGGTTGAGGCGGGCGTTGAGTTCACCCGGGCCGGCTTGCTGATGCTCAGCCTGGAGCTGGCCGAAGCGCAGGCAGCCGAGGCACTGGGCGGCGAAGTGGCCCACGGCTTCTATTGCGACGAGCTGCAACGCACTTCGCTAGGCGCCATCGGCGCGCTGTTCAAGCCGGACTTCAATCTCGACTTGCTGCTCAGCTTCCCGGCCATGATCGGCCGGCACTGGGCGCTGCGCCAACGCAGTTTTGTCGAGCTGGATGGCTTCAATCCGCTGTTCGCCGACGCGTTCCAGCTCGATCTGCAACTGCGTCTGGTGCACGGCTGCGCCGGCAGTGGCCTGCACCGCGTACCGGAAGTGCTGCTGGTTACCGACGTACCGAGTCTGGCCTTCAACCCGGCCGAGCAGGTGGCGCTGGAGGAACACCTGGCGGCGCGCGGTTATACCCAGGCGCGCGTGCAGGCGTTTTTGCCGGGGCGGTATTACATCGACTACGGCCATGCGCAGCAGCCACGGGTTTCCATTGTGGTTGCCGTGCGCGATCACCTGGCGCTGGTGCAACGCTGCGTGGACAGCCTGCTGGAGAAAACCGCCTACGGCCATTACGAGCTGCTGCTGGTGGATTGCGGCAGTCAGGAAACGGCAACACGCACCTGGCTCGACAGCGTTGAAGCGTTGGGGAGCGAGCAGGTGCGGGTGTGGCATTTCGACGGCCCGTTCAATTTCTCGGCAATGGTCAATGCGGTGGCGATGACGGTCAGCGCTGACTATTTAGTGCTGCTCAGCCATGACGTGCAGATTGTTCAGGAAGACTGGCTGGAGCACCTGCTCAACCAGGCGCAGCGCCCGGAAGTGGGTGTGGTGGGTGCCAAGGTGCTCGACCCGCAAGGCAAAATCGAACAGGCCGGCATTGTGCTGGGCCTGCACGACGTAGCAGGGCGCGGCTTCGCCGGTGAGCCTGGCGATGCGGCGGGCTACATGAACCGCCTGCAAGTGACACAGAACTACAGCGCCGTCGGCGCGGCGTGCCTGATGGTGCGGCGCGAAATCTTCGTGCAAGTCGGCGGTATGGACGAGCAGAAACTGGCCACCTTCTATAACGATGTGGACCTGTGCCTGCGCATTCGCGCCGCCGGCTTGCTCAACGTATGGACGCCTCATGCGGTGGTGGTGCGCAGTGGCATTGAACTGCCGGCGCTGGCCATCGACGGCGCCTTGCCCCGGCAGGCGGCGTTCAAGGCGGAGCGCGAAGAAATGTACCGCCGCTGGCTGCCCGACCTGGCCCGTGACCCGGCCTACAACCCCAATCTTTCGCTGGCCGGTTCGGGCTTTATGTTCGATTACGGCAACCGCCGTGTGCAGCCGTTGCTGCCGCAGATTCTGTGCTATGCCGCCGACAGCTCCGGCTGCGGCCACTACCGCGTGCTGCAACCATTCGCCGCCATGCGTGACGCCGGCCTGGTGGATGGTTTGATCAGCAACATTCACCTGCCGCCGCTGGAACTCGAGCGCTTCCAGGCGCAGACGGTGGTGTTCCAGCGGCAGATCATGGCGCACCAGATCGACGAAATGGAGGAGGTGAAACGGCTGTCGTCCGTGTTCAAGGTGTACGAGCTGGACGACTACCTGCCGAACCTGCCGCTCAAGAGCTATCACCGCGAACATATGCCCAAGGACGTGCGCAAATCGTTGCGCCGTGCGGTGGCGCTGACAGATCGCTTCGTGGTGTCCACCGCGCCACTGGCCGAAGCGTTTGCCGACATGCACAGCGACATCCGCATCGTGCCCAACCGATTGCCGGTGAGCTGGTGGGGCGCGCTGAACGGTCAGCGCCGGGTGGGGCGCAAACCCCGGGTTGGCTGGGCAGGGGGCGTGAGCCACACCGGCGACCTGGAACTGATCGTCGACGTGGTGAAGAACCTGGCCGCGGAAGTGGAGTGGGTGTTCTTCGGCATGTGCCCTGAAGCGTTGAAGCCCTACGTGCACGAGTTCTATACCGGGGTTCCGATTGAGCAATACCCCGCCATGCTGGCCGCGATGAATCTGGACCTGGCCCTGGCGCCGCTGGAACAGAACCAGTTCAACGACTGCAAGAGCAACCTGCGGTTGCTCGAATACGGCGTGCTGGGCTTCCCCGTGGTGTGCAGCGATGTGGTGTGCTACCGCGACGGGTTGCCGGTGACGCGCGTGAAGAACCGCTACAAGGACTGGATGGATGCGATCCGCATGCACCTGTCGGATCTGGACGCGACGGCAGCGGCCGGCGATGAACTGCGCCGTATCGTTCGTCGTGACTGGATGCTCGAAGGCGCCAACCTGCAAAGCTGGAAAGAGGCTTGGCTGCCGGATTAAGCGGTACGCCTGCGGATGAACTAGGCTGTTAGCACGGTAAAGAAGGCCAGGTATGAAAAATACCTGGCCTTTTTTTATCCGCGTCAGAAAAGCGCCTGGCGCGAGCGACGTCGCTAAGTGCCGACTGGTATTGAAATTTGGCGTCAGGAAAGCGTGGGGCGAGCGGCCGCTTCGCTTAATTGGTGTGCAGCAGGTGTTAAAAAAATCCAGTCAGCCCTTTAGTTCTGCGGGCTCTGCCGATACAGAAAGTGTGGAAGCGGTTTGCACCGGTTCAGCAAGCAGCCAGCAAAAATTTTGAAAATTTTGCTAAAGCTCCAAGAACTAGCGCCGATAAACACTTCGAATGCGAATTCTAGGGGCGCCTGAGCTGCAGGCCCTGAACGTCGCAAGCTCAGGCAAATACTAGGTACTCGGGAGACGCCCAAATGGCACTTACAGTTAACACGAACATTGCATCGCTCAACACTCAGCGCAACCTGAACGCCTCGTCCAGCTCGCTGAACACCTCGCTGCAACGTCTGTCCACCGGTAACCGCATCAACAGCGCCAAAGACGACGCTGCCGGTCTGCAGATCTCTAACCGTCTGACCAACCAGATCAGCGGCCTGAACGTAGCGACCCGCAACGCCAACGACGGTATCTCTCTGTCGCAAACCGCTGAAGGCGCGCTGCAACAGTCGACCAACATTCTGCAGCGTATCCGTGACCTGTCCATTCAGGCAGCCAACGGCTCGAACAGCGACACCGACCGTGCCGCTCTGCAAAAAGAAGTATCGGCCCAACAAGCTGAATTGAGCCGTATTGCTGACACCACTACTTTCGGTGGTCGCAAACTGCTCGACGGTTCGTTCGGCACCACCAGCTTCCAGGTGGGTTCCAACGCTTACGAAACCATCGACGTTTCGCTGAAAAACGCTTCCTCCACTTCGCTGGGTTCGTACCAGGTCGGTGGCGGTGCTTCGACCACCAGCGCTGGCGCTTCGGCTGCCGGTACCACTGTAGCCGGTAGCGTAACTGCTGGTAGCGGCGTAGGTTTCGGTTCGGGCACTGTGACTGTAGTGGGCGGTGGCCAGACCAAAGACGTGTCGATCTCTTCGGGTGACAGCGCCAAATCGCTGGCTGCCAAGTTCGACGGCGCCATCTCTGGCCTGAGCGCTTCGGCTCGTAACGTGATCCAGGCTGACGTGAACATCACCTCCGGCGCTGCCAGCTTCACGCTGAGCGTAGGCGGTCAGGACGTTTCGATCGTAGGTGTGACTGACAGCAAAACGCTGGCAGACCAGATCAACTCGAACGCCGGTAAGCTGAACGTAACTGCGAACTACGATTCGAAAACCGACAAAGTCACCATTACCTCCGCCACCGGTGAGAACATCTCCTTCGGCGCAGACTCTGGCGGCGCAACCGGTACCGTAGATGTGGCTTCGCAAGGTTCGGACGGCACCTTCAGTGCGGCAACCGACATGCTGGCAACCGGTGGTACTGCAATCGGCTTCGTACAACTGAACTCGCCAGACTCGTACGCCCTCACCGGCGACACGACTGAAGTGTTCGGTGATACCTCGGCCTCGCTGAACACCGTAGCGGATGTGGATATCTCCACTGCCGACGGCGCTCAACGTGCAATCGCTGTAATCGACAACGCTCTGCAGAACATCGATGCTCAGCGTGCGGACCTCGGTGCTGTACAGAACCGCTTCGACAACACCATCAGCAACCTGCAGAACATCTCTGAGAACGCTGACGCTGCTCGTAGCCGGATCAAAGACACCGACTTCGCTGCAGAAACTGCAAAGCTGTCGAAAAACCAAGTACTGCAACAAGCTGGTACCGCGATTCTGGCTCAAGCTAACCAACTGCCACAGTCGGTTCTCAGTCTGCTGCAATAACGCAGAAAGAGACGCCAAAATCGGTGGGAGGAAGGGGATGACCCTTCCTCCCATTTGGCCATTGTGAGGTGTCTAAAATGGATGTTTCCAATATTACGTCGGTTGCAGGTCTTCCCAGACAAGCTCGTGAAGGGCAAGTATCGGTAGGGTCTGGCCAGCAAGCTGCACAGCAGACGGCATCCGCTCAAAGCGCGGATACCAGTTCCGACGCCAAGGCCGACAGTGGAAGTATTGATGCAGCGGTTGCTGACATTCAGTCCTTCGTGCAAACGGTAAAGCGTGGATTGAATTTCAACGTCGATGACTCAAGCGGCGAAGTTGTGGTCAAAGTTATCGATACAGACTCAGGCAAGTTGGTGCGGCAGATTCCTTCCGAGGAGCTGCTCAAACTGGCCGAACGCCTGGAAGACATTCGCAGCCTCATGTTCGAGGCTAAAGCGTGAGTTGGTACGGTTCTTGAGTACAACTCGCCAGACCCGTTTCCCATAGGGAATTCGGGACGTTTTTTTGACGGAGGTGCGAGATGGCTGGCGTAACTGGCATTGGTTCGGGCGTCAATATTGACGAAATCGTGAAGGCGTCTGTGGCGGCGGAAAAAGCGCCCAAGCAGAACCAGATCGACAAGCTCGAATCGAAAACAACGACCAAGCTGACCTCGCTCGGTTCGCTGAAGAGCGCAGTAAGCGAGTTCCAGACCGCGCTGGCGCTGCTCAACAGCCCGACAAGCTTCCTCACCAAGTCGGCGACCTCCACCAACACCGCCGCGCTCAGCGCCACTGGCAGCTCGAGTGCGATCGCCGGCAGCTACAAGATTGAAGTGTCGAAACTGGCCAGCAGCAGCAAGATTGCTTCTGCCGCAATCACTGGCGGCAGCACTGCCAAGTTCAATACCGGCTCGCTGGAAATCAAAGTGGGCAGCGACACTGCGCTGACCGTCAATGTCGACAGCACCAACAACACCCTGGCCGGTGTGCGTGACGCCATCAACGCCCAAGGCAAAACCGCCGGGGTCAGCGCCACCATCGTCACCGACAGCCAGGGCTCGCGCCTGGTGCTGAGCAGCACCAAGATGGGTGATGGCAACGACATCACCATGACCGGCACCAGCACTGGCACCGGTAACGGCTCGCTGGAAGAGCTGACGTTCCCCGGCGCTACGCTGGACCCTGCCAATTTCGCCAGTACTGCCGAGTACGACGCCGCCGTGGCCAAGGGTGGTAAAACCCTCGCCGCTGCGTCGAGCGCCAAGATGACGATCGACGGGCTGGAAGTGGTGAGCGACTCGAACACAGTCGACAAAGCCATTGATGGCGTGACCATCAAGCTGACTGCCGTTACCAAAGAAAACGAGCCGTTGACGCTTAACGTCGCCGATAACACCACGGCGGTGAAAACCAACGTGCAGAACTTCGTCACCGCGTACAACAAGATGATGAGCACCATCAACTCGTTGACCAAAGTGACCACGGTTGCCAACAGCGACCCGGTCGTGGCCGGGCTGGCCGGCGACTCCACCGCGCGCTCGCTGGTGAGCTCCATCCGCAGCGAGCTGGTCTCGAACAAGGATAATGGCGGCGCGATTTCGGCCCTGGCCAATCTGGGTATCACCACCAAGACCGACGGTACGCTGGAGGTCAACAGCGCCAAGCTCGACACGGCCATCAGCGAAAACTACGAAGGCGTCGCCGCTTATTTCACCGGCGACGACGGGCTGGCGAGCCGGCTTACGTCTAAGCTCAAGCCGTACACCGATGGTGGCGGCATTTTGCAGCAGCGCACCGACCAGCTTTCCAATACCATTACCAGCCTCGATAAGCAGCAGGAAGACCTGGATCTGCGCATGACGGCGTTGCAAACGCGCTTGTACAAGCAGTACAACGCGATGGACGCCCTGGTGTCGCAGCTGACCAATACCAGCAGCGGTCTCATGTCGCAGCTGGACAGTCTGCCTGGCCTGGTGAAAAAGAATTAAGTCCTACTGATTCTCACCCGGCCGATAGCTTTTTTTGATGAAGAAAAAGTACGGCCGGGCTTAAAGCTCCCGCAAAACCCGCCGATAGCTTGAATATCGAAACAACGGTTCATGAGGGTTTGCAAAATGAGAGCGATGGCGGCGATGAATCAGTACAAACAAGTGAGCGTGTCGTCTCAAGTGTTTGAAGCAACTCCCCATCGTTTGATCCAGATGCTGATGGAAGGCGGTCTTGAGCGTTTGGCTCAGGCCCAGGGCGCCATGGCGCGCGGCCAGGCTTCGGTCAAGGGCGAGCTGATCAGCAAGGCCATCGGTATCGTTGGCGGCCTGCGTGAAGGCCTGGACATGGGCAAGGGCGGCGAAGTCGCGCAGAACCTTGATCGCGTTTATGAATACATGATCACCCGCATGCTCGAAGCCAACAAAAGCAACGATCCAGCCCCACTGGTTGAAGTGTCGGGTTTGCTGCGCGAAGTGAAGTCCGGCTGGGATGCAATCGCACCGTAAGGGTGGGTGAGGAATAACGAGATGGCGAATTCCATGCTGCAACAAATCGAAAGTACACGCCTGGCCCTGATTGATGCCTTTCAACAGGAAGACTGGGAGCGTATCGGCGCGCTGGACACCTCCTGCCGCGAACAGGTGAGCGCCGCCATGGCCGACAGCACCGGCATCGAAGAAGCCCTGCGTGAGCAAATGGAAGCGCTGGTTGAGGTGTATCGCCACCTGACCGCCGCCTGTGTGCGTAAGCGTGAAGCGGTTGGCGAAGAGCTGACCGTGTTGGTCAAATCCAATCAAAGCGCCAAAATCTATCAGATGTTTGGCTAGTCAAAATTTTGTAGCTAACCTTTCGTCTAGAGGAGTTAGCTACAAACCTCTGCGTTAATTCCCAAGACATTGTGCTACCTGGTTGAACTGGGTAGAAAAAAACACGTCATAAAATTGACTGCGTACAAAAAATTGACTCTACTAGTGGCCAATTGCTGGCGTTATTTTATCGTGTTCGCGATGGACGCTCTCTTCACTCCCCGGATCAGAACCAGACACTATGTGGCGTGAAACCAAAATTTTACTGGTCGACGACAACAGCGAACGCCGCCGCGACTTGGCGGTCATTCTAAATTTCCTCGGGGAAGAACATCTGGCCTGCACCAGCCAGAATTGGCGCGAGACCGTCGATGCCCTCGACAGCCCACGCGATGTGCTGAGCGTATTGCTCGGCGAGGTCACCGGCAAAGGTGGCTCCCTCGAATTACTCAAACAACTCGCCGCCTGGGATGAGCAACTGCCCATTCTGCTGGTAGGCGATGCCGCTCCGGCAGACTGGCCTGAAGACGTGCGCCGCCGCGTGCTGAGCACGCTGGAAATGCCGCCCAGCTACAACAAGCTTCTCGACTCGTTGCACCGCGCCCAGGTGTACCGCGAAATGTACGACCAGGCGCGCGGGACCCGTGCGCGCGAGCCGAACCTGTTTCGCAGCCTGGTCGGCACCAGCCGCGCCATTCAGCAAGTGCGGCAGATGATGTCGCAAGTGGCCGACACCGAAGCCAGCGTGCTGATTCTTGGTGAGTCCGGCACCGGCAAGGAAGTGGTCGCGCGCAACCTGCATTACCACTCCAAGCGCCGCGACGCGCCATTCGTGCCGGTCAACTGCGGCGCGATTCCCGCTGAATTGCTTGAAAGCGAACTGTTCGGCCATGAGAAGGGCGCGTTCACCGGCGCCATCACCAGCCGGGCAGGGCGCTTCGAACTGGCCAATGGCGGCACCCTGTTCCTTGACGAAATCGGCGACATGCCGCTGCCGATGCAGGTCAAGCTGTTGCGCGTGCTGCAAGAGCGCACCTTCGAGCGCGTGGGCAGCAACAAAACCCAAAGCGCGGATGTACGCATCATTGCCGCGACGCACAAGAACCTTGAGCAGATGATCGAAGCGGGCACCTTCCGCGAAGACCTCTACTACCGCCTCAACGTATTCCCCATCGAAATGGCGCCGCTGCGTGAGCGCGTGGAAGACATTCCATTGCTCATGAACGAGCTGATCTCGCGCATGGAAGTGGAGAAGCGGGGCTCGATCCGTTTCAACTCCGCCGCCATCATGTCGCTCTGTCGCCACGACTGGGCCGGCAACGTGCGCGAGCTCGCCAACCTGGTGGAGCGCATGGCGATCATGCATCCCTATGGCGTGATCGGTGTGCTGGAGCTGCCGAAGAAATTCCGTCAGGTTGAAGACGAGCACGACCAGCAGGCCACCAGCGTACGGGACGACCTGGAAGAGCGTTTCTCCTTCAACAGCAACATGTCCGGCCCGGAAACCACCGCCATGCTGCCGCCTGAAGGGCTCGACCTGAAGGACTACCTCGGCAACCTGGAACAGGGCCTGATTCAACAGGCGCTGGACGATGCCGGTGGCGTTGTTGCCCGTGCTGCCGAGCGTTTGCGCATTCGTCGTACCACCTTGGTCGAGAAGATGCGCAAGTACGGCATGAGTCGTCGGGATGATGACGAACAGTCGGATGATTGACGCGAAAATTCCTACCCTCCAACTAGTGCCTTGAAAAATAAGGATATTTTTTTAGGCACGGCTATTGCTAGTTCTCTCTCGACTGACCGTCTTATGACGGCTCACCGGGTGAGAGAGAACCATGAAGCCAACCGCACTGCCAACTTCCAGCCTCGCTGCTGACGACGTCGAAGCCTCCAGCCGCCAAGGGCTTGAGCAGACCTTCGCGATGTTCAGCCAGATGTCGGCGCAGCTCAGCGACTCCTACAATTTGTTGGAAGCGCGGGTGACCGAGCTCAAGGGCGAGTTGGCGCTCGTCAGCGCGCAACGCATGCAGGAGCTGGCAGAGAAAGAGCGCCTGGCGCACCGCCTGCAAAGCCTGCTGGATGTGCTGCCGGGTGGTGTGATCGTTATCGACGGTCAAGGCGTGGTGCGCGAGGCCAACCCGGTGGCCTGCGCGCTGCTCGGCAAGCCCCTGGTTGGCATGCTCTGGCGTGAAGTTATCGCCCGCAACTTCGCCCCGCGTAAAGACGACGGCCACGAAGTGTCGTTGAAAAACGGTCGCCGCCTCTCCATTGCCACCCGCTCGCTCTCCGCCGAACCCGGCCAGCTCGTATTGCTGAATGACCTGACAGAAACCCGTCAGCTGCAAGATCAGCTTGCCCGCCACGAACGCTTGTCGGCGCTGGGCCGCATGGTCGCCTCGCTGGCCCATCAAATTCGCACGCCGCTGTCCGCTGCCTTGCTGTATGCCAGCCATTTGACCGAGCAGGTGCTGCCGGTCGATCAGCAGCAGCGTTTCGCCAGCCGCTTGAAAGAGCGTCTGCATGAGCTGGAACACCAGGTTCGCGACATGCTGGTATTTGCCCGTGGCGAACTGCCGTTACCGGATCGTCTGGCGCCGAAAAAACTCTACGACGCCCTGCGCGCCGCTGCCGAGCCACACGTGCAAGGCATGAACGTGCGCTGGCAGTGTGACGCCCATACCGGCGAGCTGCTTTGCAACCGCGACACGCTGGTTGGCACCGTGCTCAACCTGGTGGAAAACGCCATTCAGGCTGCCGGCCGCGAGGCCAGTCTCAAGGTTCACTTCTATGTACGTGGCCAGACCCTGCGCCTGTGCATCAGCGACAACGGCCCCGGCATCGACGCCTCCACCCTGGCCCGCCTGGGCGAACCGTTTTTCACCACCAAAACCACCGGCACCGGCCTGGGGCTGGCCGTGGTGAAGGCGGTGGCCCGCGCCCACCAAGGCGAATTGCTGCTGCGCTCGCGCCCCGGTCGCGGCACCTGCGCCATTCTGGTATTGCCGCTGATTGCAGTGGCCCCACGGACTTCTCAGGAGTAACCCATGGCGAGCAAAGTTCTGTTGGTCGAAGACGACCGCGCCCTGCGTGAAGCACTGGCTGACACCCTGGTGATCGGCGGCCACGATTTCTGCGCGGTCGACTGCGCCGAAGCGGCCCTTGCCGCATTGGGCCGCGAGTCGTTCGGCATGGTGATCAGCGACGTCAATATGCCCGGCATGGACGGCCACCAGCTGCTGGCCCTGATCCGCAGCCGATACCCGCAATTGCCGGTGCTGTTGATGACCGCCTTTGGCGCCGTGGAGCGCGCGGTCGATGCCATGCGCCGTGGCGCCGCCGATTACCTGGTCAAGCCGTTCGAGCCCAAAGCGCTGCTGGAACTGGTGGAGCGCCACGCGCTTGGCCGTGTCGGTAAAGACGAAGGCGACGGCCCGGTCGCGCTGGAGCCAGCGAGCCGCCAGTTGCTGGAACTGGCCAAGCGCGTGGCGCAAAGCGATTCCACCGTGCTGATTTCCGGCGAGTCCGGCACCGGCAAGGAAGTACTGGCGCGCTACATTCACCAGCAATCGCCACGGGCGAGCAAACCGTTCATTGCCATCAACTGCGCCGCCATTCCCGACAACATGCTCGAAGCCACGCTGTTCGGTCATGAGAAGGGCGCCTTTACCGGTGCGGTCTCCTCGCAGCCGGGCAAATTTGAATTGGCCGAAGGCGGCACCATTCTGCTCGACGAAATTTCCGAAATGCCGCTCGGCCTGCAAGCCAAGCTGCTGCGCGTGCTGCAAGAGCGGGAAGTGGAGCGTGTCGGCGCGCGCAAACCCATCGACCTGGACATCCGCGTGCTCGCCACCAGCAACCGCGACCTGGCGGGCGAAGTGGCGGCCGGGCGTTTCCGTGAAGACTTGTTTTATCGGCTTTCCGTATTTCCGTTGGGCTGGCGTCCGCTGCGTGAGCGCACCGCCGACATTCTGCCGCTCGCCGAGCGTCTGCTGGCCAAGCACGCGAAGAAAATGAACCACGCCCCGGCCCGTTTATCCGCCGACGCGGAACGCGCGCTGACCGGGTATCCGTGGCCCGGCAACGTTCGGGAACTGGACAACGCCATTCAACGGGCGCTGATCCTCCAACAAGGCGGCATGATCCAGCCGCAAGACCTGTGCCTGAGCGGCCCCATCGGCCTGGCACCGAGCCCGGTCGCCACGCTGGTGCCCGTCAGCAGCGGCAGCGCCGTGTTGCCGATCAACGATGAAAACAGCGACAGCAGCGCGTTAGGCGACGACCTGCGCCGGCATGAATTCCAGATGATCATCGACACCCTGCGCGCCGAACGTGGTCGTCGCAAGGAAGCCGCAGAACGTCTGGGCATCAGCCCGCGCACCCTGCGCTACAAGCTGGCGCAGATGCGCGATGCGGGAATGGATGTTGAGGCGTATTTGTTCGCCAGTTAATGCCCCGCGCCATAAAAAAGGCCGCTCGATATGAGCGGCCTTTTTCGTTGCTGGATTTGTTGGGCTTCGCTGCGCTCAACAGGCCCAACGCCATCTCACAACGGGCTGATACGAATCAACATCCCCAGATTCGTATGGTCCAGATACGTCAATTCGCCCGCCTTCAAACGCGCGGTGCGCTTCAGGCGCTCGCTGCCGGTGAGCATGCCGGTGGCGTCGAACTGGTTGATCCAGAAGTCGGCGTCCAGGTCGACAAAACGAACCTGCTTGAGGCTGAGCGTGCCTTCCACCGGGTAGTGGCCGAACTGCTGGTTGCCAGTGTTTACGGCAATCTTGGTCGGTGCCTCGCCCATGCTCTGTTGCCACGCCTGGTGCAGCAGCACGGTGTAGCCGTTGTTCGGGTTCAGCTTGGCGGCCTCGCCATTCAGCGCGGTGCCACGGGCATTGTCGGCGGCGCTGCCTTGCACGCCGGCAGCCCAGTCATCGGGGGCGGTCTGGCTGGCGGGAATCGCTTCGCCGGCCTGGCGGAAAATAATCAGCTCGACCTGATACAGGCCATCGGCAAACGCCATGGGCGCAACGAGGCTGAGCAGCAGGGCGACATAACGGAGGGCACGCATGTGGTAGTCCTTTTCATTAATCAGTAGCGGTTGCAGGCCGTGATAAAACGTAGCGAGCGAAGGCTGGGTAAGGCGAGAGCAGGCGAAAAAGCGCAGTTGGCATTAGCCAATGAGCATTTTGAGCCTGTTCTCAACGCGGCCCTGCCGAGCGCAGTAGTTTTATCACGACCTGCCAGGCGTTAGGCGCTCGAACAGCGCCTCCAGCGTATTGAATCGTTCTTCCGGACGCTCCATCGGCACCTGGAATTTGAATTGCGTGGCGCCTTCGAATTTGTAGCGGTTGGGCTGGCCTTGAATCAGCTTGATCAGCACCAGTGGATCGACCTGGGTATCGGCCGCAAATTCAATTTTGCCGCCTTGCGGGCCGGCGTCCAGTTTCTTGATGCCCAGTTGCTCGGCTTGCAGTTTCAGCAACGTCAGGCGGATCAGGTTCTTGGTCGGCTCCGGCAACAGGCCGAAACGGTCGATCATTTCTACCTGCAGTTCCTTCAGCGCGTCTTCGTCGGCTGCCGAGGCGATGCGTTTGTACAGAATCAACCGCGTGTGCACATCCGGCAGATAGGCGTCGGGAATCAGCGCCGGCACGCGCAGGTTGATTTCCGGCCCGCCGCCGAGCGGCTGTTCCAGATTGGGCTGCTCGCCTTTGCGGATGGCTTTCACCGCGCGCTCGAGCATTTCCATATAAAGCGTGAAACCGACCGCCTGAATCTGCCCGCTCTGGCCGTCGCCGAGCAGTTCGCCCGCGCCGCGAATTTCCAGGTCGTTGGTGGCCAGCACAAAGCCGGCGCCGAGGTCTTGGGTGTTGGCAATGGCTTCCAGGCGCTTCTCTGCGTCGGGGGTCATTTGCTTGCGCGGCGGTGTCAGCAGGTAGGCGTACGCCTGGTGGTGACTGCGACCCACGCGGCCACGTAGCTGGTGCAACTGGGCCAGGCCGAACTTGTCGGCGCGCTCGATGATGATGGTGTTGGCGCTCGGCACGTCGATGCCGGTTTCAATGATGGTCGAGGCGATCAGCACGTTGAAACGCTTGTGATAGAAGTCGCTCATCACCTGTTCCAGCTCGCGCTCGTGCATCTGCCCGTGGCCAATGCCGATGCGCGCTTCGGGGACCAGTTCGGCGAGGTCAGCGGCGCATTTCTCGATGGTTTTTACATCGTTGTGCAGGTAGTACACCTGGCCGCCGCGGAGCAGTTCGCGCAGCAAGGCTTCTTTGATAACGGGCTTTTGCTGCTCCATCACAAAGGTGCGTACCGACAACCGGCGCGCCGGCGGCGTGGCGATGATCGACAGATCGCGCATGCCCGAGACCGCCATGTTCAGCGTGCGCGGAATCGGCGTGGCGGTGAGGGTGAGAATGTCCACTTCGCTGCGCAGCGCCTTGAGCTGCTCTTTCTGGCGTACGCCGAAACGGTGTTCTTCGTCGATGATCACCAGACCGAGGTTTTTGATTTTCACGTCGTCCTGCAGCAGCTTGTGCGTGCCGATGACGATGTCGATCTTGCCTTCGGCCAACTGCGCGACCGCCGCTTTCACTTCCTTGTCGGATTTGAAACGGCTCATCACTTCCACGGTCACCGGCCAGTCGGCAAAGCGGTCGCGGAAGCTGTTGTAGTGCTGCTGGGCGAGCAGGGTGGTGGGCACCAGAATCGCCACTTGCTTGCCGCTGTGTACCGCAATGAACGCGGCGCGCATGGCCACTTCGGTTTTGCCGAAACCCACGTCGCCACACACCAGGCGGTCCATGGGTTTGGGCGCCAGCATGTCGGCCATGACGGCTTCGATGGTGGTCTGCTGATCGGGCGTCTCTTCAAACGGGAAGCCGGCGCTGAAGGTCTCGTAATCCAATTTCGGATCCGCAAAGGCATAACCTTCACGGGCCGCTCGGCGCGCATAAATGTCGAGCAACTCGGCCGCCACGTCGCGCACCTGTTCGGCGGCTTTGCGCTTGGCTTTCTGCCAGGTTTCCGAGCCCAGACGGTGCAGCGGCGCCAACGCGTCATCGCTGCCGGTGTAGCGGGCAATCAGGTGCAGGTTGGCCACCGGCACATACAGCTTGGCCTCGTCGGCGTAGGCGAGCATGAGGAATTCGGCGGTCTGGTTGTCCACTTCCAGCGTGGCCAGGCCCAGGTAACGGCCCACGCCATGGTCGATGTGCACCACCGGCGCGCCTTCGCGCAGCTCGGTGAGGTTTTTGATCACCGCGTCGCCGTGGTCGCCGCGGGTTTTTTCCCGGCGTCGGCGCTGCATTACGCGCTGGCCAAACAGCGGGCTTTCGGCAATCAACGCCAGTGCCGGGTCGTCCAGCTGCAAGCCGTCGTCTAGCGGTGCGATGGTAATCGCCAGCCGTTCCTTGCCTTTTACAAAGTCGCTCCAGCTGTCCACTTCCACTGGCTTGAGGCGCAGGCGCGCGAGCAATTCCAGCAGCACTTCGCGGCGGCCGGCGGATTCGGCGGTAAACAACACGCGGCCGGGGAAGTCGGCCAGATAGGTTTCCAGCGCCGCCATCGGCTGGCTGGCCTTGGCCTGAATCGCCAGGTCCGGCAACGCCTGGGCGGCGAAGCGCTCGCGGCCCACGCCGGTGTCGACGTCTTGCTGGCTGACCACCACACGCGGCCAGTTTTTCAGGCGCGCGAAGCAATCTTCCACCGGCAGGAACAACTCGGCCGGTGGCACCAAAGGGCGCTCGGGGTCAACGCGCCGTTCTTCATAACGGTTGCGTACGTCGTTCCAGAAATTCTCGCTGGCCTGCTCGATGCCCGGCAGGGAAAACACCTGGGTGTCCGCCGGCAGGTAATCGAACAGGGTGTCGGTTTCATCGAAAAACAGCGGCAGGTAGTACTCGATGCCCGCCGGCGTGATGCCGCTGTTGAGGTCTTGATAAATAGTGCAGCGGCGGAAGTCGACGTCAAAGCGGTCGCGAAAACGCGCGCGGAAACCGGTGACGGCTTCTTTATTCAGCGGAAACTCGCGGGCCGGCAGCAGGCGGATGGAGTCCACCTTGTCGATGGAACGCTGGGTTTCCGGGTCAAAGGTGCGCAGCGTTTCGATCTCGTCATCGAACAGGTCGATGCGGTACGGCTGGGCGGTGCCCATGGGGAACAGATCGATAATTGCGCCGCGTACGGTGAATTCGCCGTGTTCGTACACGGTTTCCACGTAGCGATAGCCGGTGGCTTCCAGGCGCGTGCGCATCTGGTCCACATCGAGCTTCTGACCCACATCCAGCACCAGGCTGCTGCCCAGCAGAAAACGCTTGGGCGCCAGGCGGTGCAGGGCGGTGGTAATCGGCACTACCAGAATGCCGTGACTCAGCTCCGGCAGCCGGTACAGGCTGGCGATGCGCTGGGAAATGATGTCCTGGTGCGGCGAGAACAGGTCGTACGGCAGGGTTTCCCAGTCGGGAAAATGCAGCACCGGCAGCTCGGGGGCGAAGAAGCGCAACTCCTGCTCCAGGCGCTCGGCGCTCTGGCTGTCGGCAGTCAGCAGCAGGGTGAAACGCTTGGCGGCGTTGGCGGCTTCGGCAATGGCCAGGCTAAGGGCGGCGCCGGGCAGATTGCCCCACGTTTGTTTGCCTGAGGCGGCGGGAAGGCTGGGTAGGCGCAATACGGACACGAGAGGTCGTGGCTCCGGTTGAGGATTAACCGGATGGATTGTAACTATCCGGCCTCTATGCTGTCAGTGTTTCGTCCGCTGCAGATTGCCGCCGTTGATGGAGGCCGTCATAATGTAGCCCGTTTTTTCAGCCCCTACATACTTGTTAAAGGTATTGCCCGTGACTCAGAAGCCTGATCAGTGTCTTGGTGAATGGATTGATCGTGAAGCACTCGCGGAGGCGATGATTCCGCTGATTGGTCAGCTCTACCGCAACAACAACGTGGTGACCTCTATCTACGGTCGCAGCCTGATTAACCGTTCGGTTATCCAGATTCTCAAAGCCCACCGCTTCGCCCGTCACCGCCAGGCTGACGAAAGCGAACTGTCCGTTCACGAGACCTTCGCCGTCCTGAAAGAAATGAGCAGCCTGAAGCTGGGCGCCGCTTCGGTGGACCTCGGCAAGCTGGTGGTCAAATTCAAAGCTGACGGCAACGGCCGCGCCATCGAGCAGTTCGTGCGTGACGAACTGGCCGCTGTGGTGGGCAAGCAGAACGGCACCCCGCGTAAAGGCACCGACGTTGTGCTGTACGGCTTCGGTCGTATCGGTCGTCTGCTGGCACGCATCCTGATCGAGAAAACCGGTGGCGGCGACGGCTTGCGTCTGCGTGCGATTGTCGTGCGCAAAGGCGCCAGCAACGACCTGGTGAAACGCGCCAGCCTGCTGCGTCGCGACTCGGTACACGGTCCGTTCAACGGCACCATCACCGTTGACGAGGAAAACAACACCCTCACCGCCAACGGCAACCTGATCCAGGTTATCTACGCCAAAGAGCCGAAAGAAGTCGACTACACCCAGTACGGCATCAGCAATGCGCTGCTGGTCGACAACACCGGTGTATGGCGTGACGCCGAGGGCCTCGGCCAGCACCTGGCGTGCCCAGGCGTTGACCGCGTGGTACTGACCGCGCCGGGCAAAGGCAAACTGAAAAACATCGTGCACGGCATCAACCACGGTGAAATCACCCCGGACGACAAAATCATCTCCGCCGCTTCGTGCACCACCAACGCCATCGTGCCGGTGCTCAAGGCTGTGAATGACAAGTTCGGCATCGTTAACGGCCATGTTGAAACCGTTCACTCGTACACCAACGACCAGAACCTGATCGACAACTTCCACAAGGGCGACCGTCGTGGTCGCAGCGCGCCGCTGAACATGGTGATCACCGAAACCGGTGCTGCCACTGCCGCTGCCAAGGCCCTGCCGGAACTGGCTGGCAAGTTGACCGGCAACGCCATTCGCGTGCCGACACCAAACGTGTCGATGGCCATCCTCAACCTGAACCTGGAAAAGGCGTCCACTCGCGAAGAGATGAACGAGTACCTGCGCTACGTAGCGCTGCACTCGGATCTGCATCGCCAGATCGACTTCGTCAACTCGCTGGAAGTGGTGTCCACTGACTTCGTCGGCTCGCGTTTCGCCGGTGTGGTCGACGCTGAAGCCACCATCTGCAACGACAACCGCGTTGTGCTGTACGTCTGGTACGACAACGAATTCGGTTACAGCTGCCAGGTAGTGCGCGTAATGGAAGACATGGCAGACGTTAATCCGCCTTCTTTCCCAGCGTGATAATGCGCGTGAGCGCGCGGTAGTCTTTTTACCGCTGCGCTACAGCGAAACGAGAAACCCCGACCTGGTCGGGGTTTTTTTATGCCCAACAAACCGCCCACCGCGCTCCTGTAGGAGCGGCTTTAGCCGCGATGGCGATTTACCGGCAAACACCGTTTCCAGGAATCGCGACTGAAGTCGCTCCCACAATAAAGAGCAAGCATAAAAAAGCCCGTCACGAGGACGGGCCAAAGCGTGTTTTCACACGAGGAGTAAGTCGATGCCAGGCGAAGCCCGACGGTTTACAGCAGCGAAAGCGGGTAGCTGATAAACAGGCGGTTCTCGTCAAACTCGTTGACGCTGTAGTCGCGGCGGATGCTCGCGTTGCGCCATTTGAAGTTGAGGTTTTTGAAGGTGCCGCTCTGCACGGTGTACGCCAGTTCGGACTCGCGACCCCATTCCTTGCCATCGGTGACGGTGCCGACATGCACGTTGTCGCCGCTGATGTAACGGTTCATCAAGGTCAGACCCGGCACGCCAACGGCGGCGAAGTTGAAGTCGTGACGCAGCTGCCAGGATTTTTCCTTGGCGTTGTCATAACTGGAGTTGTAGCTGTCGTTCGCCAGGGTGCCGCCGCTGGTGCCGTTGACGCGCATCCAGCCATCGTCGCCGCTGACTTTTTGCAGGCCTACGTAGAAGGTGCTGCCGCCGTATTTGGCGGAAAGCATGGCAAAGGCGGTTTTGTTGTCGAGGTCGCCGGCCAGTTGGCTGCCGTCTTCCTTGCCCATGAAGTAGCCGAGGTTCGCACCCAGGGTGACGTCGCCGACCGGCTGGCTGTGCAGCACGTTGAAGTATTGCTGCTGGTAAATGTCTTCCAGCTCGGCATACCACACGCCAAAGGTGGTGCGTTTTTCGTTGAAGGTGTACTCGCCGCCGCCAAAGTTGAAGCGGTCGGAGAGGAAGGCACCGCGCCCGTTCATGGACATGTCTTCCATGCTCGCATCGTTACGCGGGCTGTTCTGGCGGAACTGGCCGCCGTACAAGGTCAGGCCGTCGATTTCTTGCGACGTTACCTGGCCGCCGCGGAAGGTTTGCGGCAGGGAGCGGCCGTCGTCCGAGCGCAGAATCGGCAGTACCGGCATCCACTCGCCGACCTTCAATTCGGTTTTCGAGAACTTGGCTTTGGCTGCTACACCCAGGCGGCCGAAGTTGTCGGCCGGGCGACCGTCGCTGTGAATCGGCAGTAGTTGCGAACCGCCGGTGCCTTTGCCGCCGTCCAGTTTTTGCGAGTACAGGCCAAGCACGTCCACACCAAAGCCCACCGGGCCGGGGGTGTAGCCGGATTTCACATCGAGAATGAAGTTCTGCGTCCACTCTTCGGCTTTGTTCTGCGGGTTGGCCGCGTTGGGGTAAGCCGGGTTGGTGAAGTTGCGGTTGAAGTAGGCGTTACGCAGATTCAGCGTCGCCTTGGTGTCTTCCAGAAAGCCTTCAGCCTGAGACATCAACGGCAGCGCCATTGCCATGCTGCCTGCGCCCAGGAGGGCGAGCGAACGAGTGGTGCGGGTCTTCATTGTTGTTGTGCTCCCATTTTTGAAAAAGCCGTTCCCCTGCGGGCCAAATCTGGCCTGCATCAAAAGGCGGAACCGGTGATGCCCCTGTGTCGAGGCGTTGGGCCAGGCTGGAACGCAGCCGGGCCTATTGCTGCGGACTAGCCGTCAGCGAATTCGAAAGGATGGGGTGGCCCGTGAAGGCGAACGAAAGACCGGGCCGAAGGCTGGCGCGGTACGAGACTGGCGAGGGTGCGAGTCGGCATGGCGTGGTCCTGCAAATATTGTTTTTGTTGTTATAGGTTGTCGTACAACTGTGTCGGGATTATCGACAGACCCTGTAACGTTTGTCAACGCACTGTTAGACGAAAGTGCTAGATGTTTTTCTTCGTTAGCTCAGTAACCACGGCGCTCCCGGGCTTTCAACAATCAACGCGAATGTGGCGCAGCCGCTGCTGCCGGGCAGTGGGGCCGGTTTTGCTGTTGTGTGATGTCTGTTCTCGCCTGTGTTGCGACGTTATGGGGCGCGGCGAGCGCAACAGGATGGGCCTGAAGATTCGCTGCCATGGCCTGGCGCCAGTTTTTTGTTCTGAAAACGACCCCGGCATAGCTATTTGCCATACCCAAGGGTAAAGCCGCTTGTGCCGGACCTTCCCGCGTCGCAACTTCGCATGATTCTTGAATACACAGACCTGTCGTTAAGCATTCGATAGAGGACCGGCGCGATGATTTCGATCTTGCAACGCAGTTTCGCCAATCTGGGCATGGCCAAAAAGCTGGGCAGCGGATTTGGTCTGGTGCTGCTGCTGACCGCTGTGGTGGCCGCGATCGGCGTCACTTCGTTGCAGGCCATCAGCCAGCGCTTCGATGCGCAGAAGCAGATGTCGGCCATCAACAGCGCCGTACTTCGGGTGCGGCTCGCGGAGCAGGCGTTTTCCATCAGTGGCGATGCCAAGGCCGCCGACGCCTTGCGCAAAGGCGTGGACGACATTCTCGCCGCCACTGCCACGCTCAAGCAGCAGTCGCCCTCCAGCGCTACCGCCATGGATGCTGTGGAACAGGCGCTCGGCGCCTACCGCAGCTCGTTCGACCAATTCGTCGAGCTGGCCCTGGCCAAGGACCTGGCGCTGGAAATGGCCAGTTGGTCGGTGACCAGCGTGGCCAACAACCTTGATCTGCTGCAAGCCGGGCTGGCCGACGATGGCGCTTATGAGCTCAAGGACTCCCAAGGGCAGAACGGTGCGGAATTTATCGTGCAGGCGGGGCAGGTCAGCCAGGTGTCGCGCCTGATGCTGCAAGCCATGAACGAAGCCCACCTGCGCCTGGCACAAAGCCGCAAGGCGGCCGAAGGCGAAAGCCTCGAAGCGACGAAAATCGCCCAGGCGGACGAAGCCCTGCAACTGGCCGAAACCCTCAAGAGCACGGTGAAGGATTCCGGTTACCTGACCGTGCTGAACGATGTCAGCACCAACATCACCACCTTCAGCGGCAAGCTCGCCGAGTACACCGATCTGCTCGGTAAAGAGCGCCAGGTGTACACGCAAATGCGCGAACGGGCCGAGCAGGTGATGGCCGAAGTCAACCAGGCTTACGCCGCCCAGGACGCCGCCATGCAGGCTGAACTCAAAGCCAACTCGGCGCTGATTCTCGGCTCATCGGCGCTGGCGATTCTGGTCGGCCTTGGCGCCTCGCTGCTGATTACCCGCGCGATCGTCAAACCGCTGCAAAGCGTCATTCACGTGGCCACGCGTATTGCCGACGGTGACCTCAGCACGAAGATTCAGGTGCGCGGCACCGACGAGGTGGGCCAGTTGATGAGCGCCATGCAGCAGATGTCGACCAGCCTAAGCAGCATGGTCGGCAGCTTGCAGGCCGGCATCAACCAGATCGCCACCTCCGCGCGGTCGCTGTCCGCTGTCACCGAACAGACCAACGCTGAAGTGGCCAGCCAGAAAGAAGAAACCGAACAAGTGGCTACGGCCATGAACCAGATGACCGCCACTGTTCACGACGTTGCCCGCAACGCCGAAGAAGCCGCTGGCGCCGCAGAAACGGCCGACTCGAAAGTGCTGAACGGGCAGAACGTGGTGCGTCAGACCATGGCGCGCATCGAGCAGCTTTCCGCATCGTCGAGCTCGGCCAGCGACAGCATCCAGAACCTGAGCAGCGAGATTCAGAACATCGTATCGGTGCTCAGCGTGATCAAAAGCGTGGCCGAACAGACCAACCTGCTAGCACTGAACGCCGCCATCGAAGCCGCGCGTGCGGGCGAGCAGGGCAGAGGTTTTGCAGTGGTTGCCGACGAGGTTCGCGCGCTGGCAAAACGCACGCAGCAGTCCACCGAAGAAATCGAACGGCTGGTCAGCGCCTTGCAGAAAGGCGCGCAAAGTTCGGTCAGCCAGATTCAGAGCAGCACGGCGCTGGTGCAGCTCACCGTCAGCGATGCCCTGGAAACCGAAAGCGCCTTGGGCAGCATCGCGGCGGCGGTGTCGGTTATTCACCAAATGAACCAACAAATTGCGGCAGCGGCCGAACAGCAGAGCTCGGTGGCCGAAGAGATCAACCGCAGCGTCACCAATATTCGCAGCAGCGCCGATCAGTCCTCCATGGCCATGGAAGGCACGGCAGCGTCGAGTATTGAATTGGCGAGTTTGAGCAATGAATTGCAGGGGATGGTGGAGCATTTTCGCTTGGCGTGAGTTTGCGAGACATTGAAGAGCATCGCGGCTAAAGCCGCTCCCACAGGTTCGTGCGTTCCTGTGGGAGCGGCTTTAGCCGCGATGTTTTTTGAAGCCTCAGCCCTTACGCCAATTCAAAATCAGCAAGGTCAAAACCCCCGCCACAATCCCCCAGAACGCCGACCCGATCGAAAACAAACTCAAGCCCGAGGCGGTGACCATAAAGGTGATCAGCGCGGCTTCGCGCTCTTTCGGTTCGGCCATGGCATTGGTCAAACCGTTGATGATCGAGCCAAACAGCGCCAGCGCGGCAATCGACAACACCAGCTCTTTCGGCAGTGCGGCAAACAGCGCTGCCAGGGTGGCGCCGAAGATGCCGGCGAAGCCGTAGAACACGCCACACCACACGGCTGCGGTGTAGCGTTTGCTGTGGTCCTCGTGGGCGTGCGGGCCGGTGCAGATCGCCGCGCTGATGGCCGCCAGGTTGATGCCATGCGAGCCAAATGGCGCCAGCAACAGCGAGGCGAGGCCGGTGATGCTGATGAGCGGCGAAGCCGGCACGGTATAACCGTCGGCACGCAGCACGGCGATGCCCGGCATGTTTTGCGAGGTCATCGCCACCACAAACAATGGGATGCCAATGCTGATGGTGGCGGCCAGGGAGAAGGTCGGCGTGGTCCACACCGGCACCGCCAGCTGCAAATGAAAGCCACTGAAATCCAGCAAGCCCATGCCACCGGCCAGCGCCGTGCCGACGATCAGCGCGGCGAGCACGGCGTAGCGGGGCTGGGCGCGTTTAACCAGTAGATAGGTGAACAGCATCGCCAGCACC
This sequence comes from Pseudomonas viridiflava, assembly GCF_900573885.1. GTDB lineage: Bacteria > Pseudomonadota > Gammaproteobacteria > Pseudomonadales > Pseudomonadaceae > Aquipseudomonas. The sequence goes on along the minus strand of NZ_UPSE01000453.1, from coordinate 53,866 downwards.
AGACCGGTGCGGTGCTGAGCGGCGACAAAAATTTCGCTGCCAATCTTGAACAGAATGCCCGCCAGCAACGCCGCCGCCAGAGAGCCGGGCAGGCGTTTGACCAGTCGTTCAAAACTGCCCGTGAGCCCGCAAATAATCACCAGCACCGCGCAGGTGATGTAGGCGCCGATGGCCTCGCCGTAACTGACGTGGCCCAGGCTGGTAATCAGCAGCGCCGCGCCTGGGGTCGACCAGGCCACGGTGATCGGCGTGCGATAGCGCAGCGACAACCCAATGCTGCAGATGGCCATACCAATGGACAGCGCCCATATCCACGACGAGATTTGTGCCGTGGTCAGTCCGGCCGCCTGACCGGCCTGAAACATCAACACCAGCGAGCTGGTATAGCCGGTCATCATCGCGATGAAACCGGCGACCACAGCCGACGGCGAGCTGTCGGCGAGCGGGCGGAGCGGTTGGGGGGAAGCGGTGTCCATTCACACGTCCTTGAAAATGGGATAGAGCGAGGCGACCAGCAGCAGCGCCATGGTGATATTGAAAAAACGTAGCGCAGCGGGGTTGCGCAACCAGTTGCGCAGCAGGCTACCGGCGGCGGTCCATACGCTCATGGTGGGGCAATTGACCAGCGCGAACACCGCGGCAATCAGCAGCACATTCACGACGAAATTCTGTTGCGGCACAAAGGTGGTAATGGCGCCGACCGCCATGATCCAGGCCTTGGGATTGATCCATTGAAACGCCACTGCCTGGGCAAAACTGAACGGCTTGCCGCGCTCATCGCCATTGGCTTCGGGCGCGCCGGAGCGAGCAATTTTCCAGGCCAGATAGAGCAGATACAAGGCGCCGACGTAGCGCAGGATCACGTACAGCATGGGTACCTGCTCGAACACCTGACCGAGGCCGAAGCCGACTGCGAGCACCAACGACATCAGGCCGACGCTGATACCCAGCATGTGCGGAACCGTACGACGAATGCCGAAATTGACCCCCGACGCGAGCAGCATGGTATTGTTCGGCCCCGGCGTCACGGACGTGACAAAGGCGAAGGCGACAAAGGCAATCAACAGCTCGAGGCTCATGGCAGTCCACTCCAAAACGAGCGTCCAGCCTACGGGCGGCCGGGGGTGCCGTCCCGATACAGCAATTGGCACAAACGGCCGTACAGATCGCGCGGGGCTATTCGGCGCCTTGCGCCAACGCCTGATTCACCGCAAACCAGCCCTTCACCGCTTCCTCACCGGTTTCATCGAACGCGCGGCGCAGCAGTTTCACCTGTTCGCGGCGCAGGGCGCCTTCCAGCTTGCTGCCTTCGGGCGTGAGGTAGAGCAGGCGTTTGCGTTTGTCGTCGGTGGCGGCGTCGCTGTGCACCAGGTCCATTTCCAGCAGCTGGCGCAGCGGAATATTCAGCGCCTGCTTGCTCACACCCAATACGCCCAACAGCTCTTTCATGCTCATGCCGGGGCTGCGGGCAATGAAAAACAGGATGCGCTGGTGCACGCGGCTCAAGCCCCGGCGCGCGAGCATTTCGTCGGCCTTGGCAGTGAATGCCTGGTAGCCGAAGAAAAAAGCTTCCATGGCATTTTGCTGAGTGGTTGAGTTTTTAAGGTCAAGCATATTGACGTTGTTATCCGTATCGTCGTAGTTTCGGTTTAGCCGATTTCGGTCAATCAGTTTGACTTATTTTTCCCTGCCTTTGCTACCGGTGACTTGTATGGCCTTCTCCGAACGTATCAGCCGTCTTAAAAGCTCTTTGATCCGCGAAATTCTGGCGGCTGCGCAACGTCCGGAAGTGATGTCCTTCGCCGGTGGTTTGCCTGCCGAGCCGATGCTGCCAAAGGTGGAATGGGCCGACATGCCGTTGAGCATGGGCCAGTACGGCATGAGCGAGGGCGAACCGGCCCTGCGTGAAGCCATCGCCGCCGACGCACGGGCGCTGGGCATCGCCTGCGACGCCAGTCAGGTGCTGATCGTCAGCGGCTCGCAACAAACCCTCGACCTGGCCTCGAAACTGTTTATCGACCCGGGCACCGAAATTCTGCTCGAAGCGCCCACGTACCTCGCCGCACTGCAATCCTTTCAACTGTTCGGCGCCGACTGCCTGAGCGTTCCCCAGGAAGCCGACGGCCCGCAGCTCGACGCCTTGCGTCAGCGTCTGGAGCAGCACAAGCCGGCGTTCGCCTACTTGATTCCGACCTTCCAGAACCCTTCGGCCGTGCGCTACAGCGAAGCCAAGCGCGACGCCGTGGCCGCGCTGCTCGATGAGTTCGGCGTAACGCTGATTGAAGACGAGCCTTACCGCGAGCTGGTATTCGACGCCGGCAGTGCCACGCCGATTGTCAGCCGTTTGAAAAAGACCAGCTGGATCTACACCGGCACCGTGTCGAAAACCTTGCTGCCGGGCCTGCGTGTCGGCTTTTTGATCGCCACGCCGGACCTGTACCCGCACCTGTTGCGCTTGAAACAGTCCGCCGATTTGCACACCAACCGCGTTGGCCAGTGGCAGGCGTTGCAATGGCTGGGTACCGAGAAATACAAGTCGCACCTGGCCGAGCTGCGTGACTTCTACCGCGTGCGTCGCGATGCCATGCAAGTGGCGCTGGAAGAGCACTTCGCCGATCTGGCCGAGTGGAACGTACCGCAAGGCGGCCTTTTCTTCTGGCTCACCCTCAAACAACCGCTGGACACCCGCACGCTGCTCGACGCGGCGCTGAAAGAAAACGTGGCCTTTATGCCGGGCGAACCTTTCTTCGCCAAGCCGGAAGACAACCCCGGCTACTTGCGCTTGAATTTCAGCCACATTTCGCCGGAGCGGTTGGGTGAAGGGCTGTCGCGTCTGGCTAACGTCATTCGTCAGGCGCAACTGGAACAAGCGGCTTAACACGTCACCGAACAGGCACTACAGGAGGTTGCGATGTACAAGGTTTACGGCGATTACCTCTCCGGCAACTGCTACAAGGTCAAACTGATGCTGCACCTGCTCGGCAAAGAGTCGAAGTGGGTGCCGGTGGATATTCTCAAGGGCGAAACCCAGACCCCGGAATTTCTCGCCATGAACCCCAACGGCAAAATTCCCGTGCTGCAGTTCGAAGACGGCACGTGCTTGTGGGAGTCCAACGCGATTCTGAATTTCCTCGCCGACGGCAGCGAATTTTTGCCCACCGAACCGCGCCTGCGCACGCAAGTGCTGCAGTGGCAGTTCTTCGAGCAGTACAGCCATGAGCCGTACATTGCCGTGGCGCGGTTTATCAAACTGTACCAAGGGCTGCCGGAAGAGCGCCGCGCCGAATATGAAGCCACCCGCAAGGGCGGCTACAAGGCGCTGAAAGTGATGGAGCAGCAGTTGAAGCTCACCGATTATCTGGTCGGTGATCATTACTCCATTGCCGACATTGCGCTGTATGCCTACACCCACGTCGCGCATGAAGGCGGCTTCGATCTTGAACCGTACCCGGCGGTGCGCGCCTGGTTGGCGCGGGTAGCGAGCCATCCGAAGCATGTGGGGATGCTGGATTGATCGAAGTTTGCGGCGTTAAAAAACCGGCCTAGTGCCGGTTTTTTTATGTGCGGGATAAGTCAGCATCAACGGCCCCTCACCCCAACCCTCTCCCGCAAGCGGGCGAGGGGGCCGACCGAGTTAGTCGCCGCGACCCAGTTCTGTTCCCCTCTCCCGCTAGGTCGGCCGGACAGGCGAGAGGGGCTAGGGGAGAGGGCCGGCCTCTACTCGGGCCATCAGGGAACGCGTGATCACCCGTTCGCCTGCTCCAGCGCCGCCAACCGCGCCTCTAACTGCGCCACGCGCTCTTCCAGTTCATCAATCCGCGACTGCGAAGGCGCCGGGCTGTCGCTGCGCCCACTGCTGGCAATCGCCGCCGCCATTTCTTCCGGGCTGGCCAGCAAATGCATATAGCGGTCTTCCCGCTGCCCCGCCTGACGCGGCACGAGCACAGCCAAACCACGACTGGCGAGGCGCTCGAGCTGGTGTTGCAGCGCGGCAACGTCGTCGAAGTCGTGCATGCGTGAGCTGCGAGTCAGCAGTTCATTCAGCGTTTGCGGCCCGCGCAACAGCAGCAGACTCAGCAGAATCACCTGCGCCGGTACCAGTTCCAGCGCCTTGTCGGCACGGTGTTCCCAGCGATCGGCACGGCTACCCATTACCAGTCGCGCCATGCCGCGCCCTTCAAGCGCACGCAACGCCTGGGCGACCTGGCCCTGGGTCAGGTTCATCACCGGCTCGCGGCTGGTTTTCTGATTGCACGCCAGCACCACCGCATTAAGCGTGAGCGGGTAGGTTTCCGGGGTGGTGGCTTGCTTCTCGACCAGGCAACCGAGCACGCGGGCTTCGGTGGCGGTGAGCGGTTCTACGGCGGGGGCAGAGGCGCCCGTTTCCTGGCTTGCTTCGATGTCTTGGCTCATGGCGGCAGCTCCGGCGCAAAAGGAGTCGTAGCCTAGCGTGAGATGACCTCAGGCGCACGGTCGGCAGGCATAAAAAAAGCAGCCCGAAGGCTGCTTCTTGTTATTGCGCGAGGCGAGGAATCACGCCACATCCACCAGGATGATTTCAGCATCTTCCACCGCGTTGAAGACCAACACATCTTCACCGCTGACCGCCACGCCGTCGCGGGCATTGGCTTGTACGCCGTTGACGCTGATCACACCGCTGGCCGCCACCAGGTACGCCTTGCGGTTGCTGCCAAGGCGGTATTCGGTTTGCTGACCGGCTTTCAGGGTGGCCGCGCTCAAGCGGGCGTCTGCACGGATGTGCAGGGCTTCGCTGTCGTCTTTGTCACCGCTGGCCAGCGTCACGAAGCCGCCGGCGCGTTCGCCTTTAGGGAACGGCTTGGCGCCCCAGGACGGCGGCGAGTTGAACTCGGTGGGCTGAATCCAGATCTGGAAGATCTTGGTGGTTTCATCCTCAAGGTTGTACTCGCTGTGGGCGATGCCCGTACCGGCACTCATCACCTGCACATCACCGGCTTCGGTGCGGCCTGTGTTGCCCAGGTTGTCCTGGTGAGTAATGGCACCTTCACGCACATAGGTGATGATTTCCATGTCCCGGTGCGGGTGGCGAGGGAAGCCGCTTTGCGGAGCGATTTCATCGTCGTTCCACACGCGCAACTGACCCCAGTTCATCCGGGCCGGATCGTAATACTCGGCAAACGAGAAGTGATGGCGAGCGTTCAGCCAGCCGTGGTTGGCACCACCCATCTGCTCAAAAGGTCGACGTTCGATCATGACTTGTGTCCTCCATTGGTTAGCCAGGTGGCGCTCGTTGGGTCTGGTCTGCTGGAAAGCGCGAATCAGACGGTGGGATGCCGCTGGTGTTGGGTGCCATGATCTATCGGAATGGCGCGGAGTAAAAGTGCAAAAAACGCCGCTTTAGAATCGATAAAATCGATAGGTTATTTGGCCGGTCCCATGCTCGGGAGACGCGTCATTTTCGCGTGAAACCTGCCGAAAATTCCTACAAATCCTTCCGACTGCAGACGGAAGGGAGGTTGCTGTATCGCAGGTATATGACAGCTCTGTTTACGGCAAAATCGCTTTCCGTACTGCTGGCAGAGTGCCAGAAAAATGGCTGAAAGCCTCGTCCTAGAGCGGCTGGATGGTTATTACTATTCGGAGTAAAAAAGTTCCTTTGTCATAAAACATTTATATAAAAGCAACTGAGCTGAAATAACCCCCCGCCAGTATTCCCCCAGCACAAACGAGCCAGCCGCTCGGGTGTATTTCAAAGACCAATAGGGGAATTCTTCGATGATCCGTAAGCACTTCGCCGGTATTGCCGCCAGCGCCCTGGCCCTGGCCATTTCCGCCCAGGCTTTCGCCGGTACCGTTACTACTGACGGCGCTGACATCGTTGTAAAAACTAAAGGTGGCCTTGAAGTGGCTACTACTGACAAATCGTTCAGCTTCAAGCTGGGCGGTCGCTTGCAGGCTGACTACGGTCGCTTCGACGGTTTCTACACCCGCAACGGCGACACCGCTGACGCTGCCTATTTCCGTCGTGCGTACCTGGAACTGTCCGGTGTTGCCTACACCGATTGGGCTTACGCCGTAGCCTATGACTTCTCGGAAAACTCCGGTAACGGTCAAGCAAACAGCGGTAACTTTGACGAAGCTTCTTTCAGCTACACAGGTTTCACCCCTCTGGTTATCCGCGCCGGTCGTTTCGACCCTGATTTCGGTCTGGAAAAAGCCACCAGCTCCAAGTGGGTAACGGCTCTGGAACGTAGCGCTCCTAACGAAATGATCGACTGGGTCAACACTCACCAGGATGGTCTGGGTGTTCAGTTGCAGTACCTGATCAGCAACTGGGGCTATGCCTCGGGTAGCGTGACCAGTAAAGACGCCAACGATGACGAAGGCGACAGCGTCAAGCAGTACAACGGTCGTCTGGTAATCGCTCCATTCGCCGAGGCTGGCAACGTTTTGCACTTCGGTCTGAACCTGGCGCAGCGTGACCTCAGCGACGTGACTTCCGCTGATGCTCGCTACCGTTCCCGTCTGGGCATGCGTGGTGTTGAAACCAACGGTGGCAACTCGGTCGGCAACCTGGGTAACCGCGCTGTGCTCGGTGGTTCCAACGCCGCCACCCAGTTCTGGGGCGACGATACCGCTGCCGGTCTGGAAGCTGCATTCGCTACCGGCCCGTTCTCGGTGCAAGGTGAATACTTCAAGCGCAAAACCGACTCCGATGGCCCTCAGTCTGATGTAGAAGGCGACGGTTTCTACGCTCAGGTTGCATACACCCTGACCGGCGAAGCGCGCGGCTACAAAATGGGCAAGTTCGACGCTATCAAGCCTGCCAACAAGGAAATCGGTGCTTGGGAAGTTTACTACCGCTACGACAGCCTCTCGGTTGACAACGATGTAGCCGTAACCGCTCCGACCCCTGCTGCCACTACCACTTTCCTGCGCGAAGCGGACGACACGTCGGCCAAAGTGCATAACGTGGGCGTGAACTGGTACGCCAACGAAGCAGTGAAAATCAGCGGCATGTACACCAAAGTCAAAACCGACAAAATCACTAACCGTGAAGGTGATGACAGCGGCGACGGCTTCGTGATTCGCGCCCAATACGTTTTCTAAGCTGTAGCTCCACGCAACAAAGGTTCTGCTCCTTACTTTAGCCCCGCCCAGTGCGGGGCTTTTTTATGGGCGCGTATTAATAGAAGCGCATCGCGGCTGCGCACATCTGTAGGAGCGGCTTCAGCCGCGATGCTTTTGACCTTATCCGCCAAGCTGCCGTTATGATGACCGGGCCGTCTAACCCGCTGTGGAATCGCCCATGCCTGTGCACATTATCGACTCCCTGTCCGCCATTCCCGCGCAAGCCTGGGACGCGCTGCTGCCCGAGTCGCAGCCGTTTTTGCGCCATGCGTTTCTCTCGGCGCTGGAAGACAGCGTCAGCGTGGGTGGGCGCAGCGGTTGGCGGGCCTCGCATCGCGTGTGGGTGAACGAGGACGGCCAGTTGCAGGCAGCCTTGCCGGCGTATTTGAAAAGCCACTCCTACGGCGAATACGTGTTCGACCATGGCTGGGCCGATGCCTGCCAGCGCGCCGGTATTCCTTATTACCCCAAGCTGCTGGGGGCCGTACCGTTCTCGCCCGTGACGGGGCCGCGTCTGCTGGGCTTGCCCGATAGCGCCTCGATGCTGCTCAACGAGCTGACTGCCGATTTACCGGCGCAGGGTCTTTCCAGTCTGCATATCAACTTCACCGACGAACTCGCCAACGCCTTGCTCGACGGCCGCGAAAACTGGCTGCAACGCCTGGGCTGTCAGTTTCACTGGCAGAACCGCGGCTACCGAGACTTCGCCGATTTCCTCGACGTACTCGCCTCGCGCAAGCGCAAACAAATGCGCAAGGAGCGCGAGCAAGTGGCGGGGCAGGGCATTGAGTTTGAGTGGTACGAAGGCAAGGCGCTGACAGAGGCGCAGTGGGATTTCGTTTACGCCTGCTACGCCAACACGTACGCCGTGCGCGGCCAGATGCCGTATCTGACCCGCGCCTTCTTCAGCGTGTTGGCCGAGCGCATGCCCGAGGCGATTCGCGTGGTGTTCGCCATTCAGGGCGCGCGGCCGGTGGCCATGGCGTTCAGCCTGGTGGGCGGCGACAGTTTGTACGGGCGTTATTGGGGATGCCTGGCGGAGTTCGACCGCCTGCATTTCGAGACCTGTTTCTACCAGGGCATGGACTATGCGATAGGCCAGGGCTTGCAGCGTTTCGACGCCGGCGCGCAGGGCGAGCACAAGCTGATTCGCGGCTTTGAACCGGTAATCACGCAGTCATGGCACTACTTGTGTCATCCGGGATTGCGCGATGCGGTGGAGAATTTTCTGCAGGATGAGCGCGAAGGCATTCGAGCTTATGCAGAGGAGGCGAAAACCTTGTTGCCGTTCAAGCAGGAAAATGCGGATTCGCAGGATAGATAGCGGAGCGCTGCGACGAAGCCCATTGTTTCGCAGCCAATAACGTATTGATGGGCTTCGGCTGCGCCTCTACCCATCCTGCGTGTCGGCGAGCTCAGCTGTTTTGCGCGCGGCCGCCCCATTCCTGGTACTTCAGTTTGTGCACTTCGCCTAGGCTGTCTTCGTACACCACGATGACGGGCACGACCCCGGTTTTGCCGGAGTTGTCGGTACGGTGCAGAACCTTGGCAACATCGACCTTCATCCCGTAGTGGTATTTCTCGGTCGGCAGGCCGGCACCGGGAGTGGGGTTAAGGTCATCGGCAAAAACACTCGGGGCAAACCCGGAGAGAACGGCAGTAACCAGAGACGCTATTTTCATGATGGTCTTTCCTCAACGGTGGTGGGTCGAATGAAAGCGGCAACTGAAACCTCCTGTTAATGCATGGAAGGCTTGGATTGTGGCTTTCGGTATTTCCGTGGTTTGGGTGCGACATGTTGTCGCGGTTCGAGACTAGGATCATTGCTGATAGGAAGCAAGCTATCTTTCGTCGTATAAGCCCGAGTTTGAGCCTTTGCTCCGCATTGCTCGTCTCGTTTGGCGGTCGAGACGAGCAACGACAGGGCGTTTAGCTGTGATCATCGGCGCCGCCGAGTTCCACGTAGCTCACTTTGCGCACGTGGCCTTGGCTGTCTTCGTAAACCATCGTCACTGGTACTACGCCAGCCACGTTGGATACGTCAGTCAGCGACAGCACTTTTTTCACGTCCAGTTGCATGCCGTATTGGTATTCGACGGCAGGAATATCAGCGCCGGTTTTGGCGTTGTCGTGCAGCGAGCTTTGGGCGAAAGCGAAGGGCGCAGTAGCGACCAGGACAAGAGCGGCAATTGCAGCGGTTTTCATGATGGCGGTTCTCGATAGCGGGTTGGTGTGGCTATCTGACCAGTTGCGCAGCGGCGGGAGAAATCGATGGTGGTTGTAGTGCGGATCACTGATATCGATATTGTTAGCAGGCTATCTAAATGCCCGCCCTATAACCGATAGAGCTGTAAGCGAAACCCATCAATTCGCCTGACCATGGGTTTCGGCTTCGCCTCAGGCGCCAAGGGTTCAATCGATACCGACGAACCCACCGGTCTGGTGATGCCACAACCGTGCGTACAAGCCTTTCTGGGCCAACAGTTGCTGGTGCGTACCGCTTTCGGCAATTCGCCCTTTGTCCAGCACGACCAGGCGGTCCATACGCGCAATGGTGGAAAGCCGGTGGGCGATGGCGATGACGGTTTTGCCTTGCATCAGGCTGTCGAGGCTTTCCTGAATGGCGGCTTCCACTTCGGAGTCCAGCGCCGAGGTGGCTTCGTCGAGGATCAGAATCGGCGCGTCTTTGAGCAGCACGCGGGCGATGGCGATGCGTTGGCGCTGGCCGCCCGACAGCTTCACGCCACGCTCGCCAACATGGGCGTCAAAGCCGAGACGACCCTGGGCGTCGGACAGTTCGGGAATAAACTCGCTGGCCCGCGCTTTGCGCACCGCTTCCCACAGCTCGGCGTCGGTGGCGTCGGGTTTGCCATAAAGCAAATTGTCGCGGATGGAGCGGTGTAGCAGCGAGGTGTCCTGGGTGACCATGCCGATACGTTCGCGCAAGGTTTCCTGGGCGACGTGGGCGATGTTCTGACCGTCGATAAGAATCTCGCCGCCTTCGAGGTCATATAGGCGCAGCAACAAGTTCACCAGGGTGGACTTGCCGGCGCCCGATGGCCCGATCAGACCAATCTTCTCGCCCGCGCCAATCTCCAGGTCGAGCCCGCCAATCACGCCGGCGCCTTTGCCATAGTGAAAGCTGACGTTACGCATGCTCACCGCACCCTGCGGCACTTGCAGGCGCGGCGCTTCGGGGCGGTCCAGCACCTTGCGCGGTTGGGCGATGGTCTGCATGCCGTCCTGCACGGTGCCGATGTTTTCGAAAATGCCGGTGACCACCCACATGATCCAGCCCGACATATTGATCAGCCGAATCACCAGACCGGTCGCCAGCGCGATGGCGCCGACGGTGATCAGCCCCTGGCTCCACAGCCATAACGCCAGCCCGGTGGTGCCGACGATCAGTGCGCCGTTCATGGCGGTGATTACGGCATCCATCACCGTGACCACGCGGCCGGCCAGTTGCGTGGTGACGTTCTGTTCGTGCAGGGCTTCGCGGGCGTAGTTCTGCTCGAAATTGGTGTGGGCGAACAGTTTTAGCGTGGCGATATTGGTGTAGCCGTCGACGATGCGCCCCATGAGTTTGGAGCGCGATTCGGAGGCGATCACCGAGCGCGCTTTTACGCGCGGCACGAAGTACACCAGCGAGCCGATGTAGCAGACGATCCACGCCAGCAGCGGCAGCATCAGCCGCCAGTCCGCTTCGGCAAACAGCACCAGGCTGCTGATGGCGTAGATGAGCACATGCCACAGCGCGTCCACGGCCTGCACGGCAGAGTCGCGCAGGGAGTTGCCGGTTTGCATGATGCGCTGGGCGATGCGCCCGGCGAAGTCGTTCTGGAAAAACCCCAGGCTTTGCTTGAGCACGTAGCTGTGGTTTTGCCAGCGAATCAGGTTGGTGAGGCTGGGGCTGATGGTCTGGTGCACCAGCAGGCCATGCAGGCCATTGAATACGGGGCGTAGCAACAAGGTGACGGCGGCCATCCACATGAGCGCGGTGCCGTGTTGCTCGAAGAATTGGGCCGGGGGCGTGCTTTGCGCCCAGTCGACGATGTCGCCGAGAAAACTGAACAGCGCCACTTCGATCAGCGCCACGATCAGGCCCACGACCATCAGGGCCAGAAAGCTGGGCCATGCCTGGCGCAGGAAGTACAGGTAGAAACGCCACACATCCGTGGGCGGTGCCTCGCTGGGGGCGGGGCGGAAAATGTCGATCAATTGCTCGAAACGGCGAAACATCGTGGACCTCTTGGAAAGCTTTGGCGCTCGGTTAGGCGGCGCTTGAAAACAAAGCGGAAAACGCCAGCTGCTCGTTTTCCGTTTGCTTTCGTGTTGCCTGCTGTTCGCTCGCTACGCTTTCACGTTCGCCGTTGCGGGCGAACGTTACAGGCGTTTGGCGGCGAGAATCAGCACAGGCGTGTTGGGCACATCGCTCATGCCGGCGTAACGGCCGGTGGGTACCTGGGCAATCTTGTCGACGATATCCATGCCTTTGACTACTTTGCCGAATACGGCATAACCGAAATCGCGACCGCCGTGATCGAGAAAGGCATTGTCTTTCTGGTTGATGAAGAACTGGCTGGTGGCCGAATCGACAACGCCGGTACGGGCCATTGCCAGCGTGCCGCGTACGTTGTGCAGGCCGTTGTCGGCTTCGTTCTTGATCGGCGACTCGGTGTTCTTCTGGCGCATGTCGGTGTCGAAGCCACCGCCCTGAACCATGAAGCCCGGAATTACGCGGTGGAAAATGGTTTTGCTGTAGAAGCCCTTGTCGACATAGGCCAGGAAGTTGGCGGTGCTGATCGGCGCTTTCTGATCTTCCAGTTCGATTTCGATGTCGCCGAGGCTGGTGGTCAGCAACACATGGGTGCCGGCCTGGACGTTGGCGGCGAACAGGTGGCTGGCGAACAGGACGGAGGCGAGGAGGGTGGCTTTTTTCAACATGGCGAAGACCTTGTCTGGACTATTTATTGGTGTGGAACATCAGATGTAGCCGGGCAGTTTAACGGTCCGCCTCGGCGAGGAATGCCAACAATTGGGCATTGAAGAACTCGGGTTGGTCCATGGGTGTGGCGTGACGTGAATCTTCGACCACCAGCAGCCGGGCGTTGGGCAGCTCATCCACGTAGGCCTGTTTGCTGGCAACCGGGGTGTAGTCGTGGTCGGCCGTAACCACCAGCGTAGGACAGGTTATGCGCGCCAGTCGTTCCCGCACGCCCCAGCCGATAATGGCGTCCAGACTGGCGAGGTAGGCGCGTTTGTCATTCATGGGCCAGCGCCGTTCAATCTTCAGGCGCAGCTCAACCTGTTCCGGTTTGGGAAACAGCGAGCCGCCGAGCTTTTTGCCAATCACTTCCAGGCTGAGCAGGCGCGATAACGTCCAGCGTTGCGCCACCATCAGCGCATCTTTCGGCGTTTTGACTTTTACTTCCGGACCGCTGTTAACGATGGTCAGACTTTTCAGCAGGTGCGGGTAATCCACGCCCACCTGGAAACCGATCATGCCGCCCATGGAAATGCCCACCAGGTGCACCGGCGGCAAATTCAGGTGTTCGATCAATGCCGCCACGTCTTCGGCAAAGCCGCTGATGCTGTAGGCCTCGCGCGGTTTGTCGGAGCGGCCGTGACCGCGTACGTCGAGGCTGATGACGCGGTAGTGCTTGCTCAGCACCGGCGTCTGGTATTCCCAATCCAGCGTGCTGGAGCCCAGGCCGTGTACCAGCACCAGGGGCGCGCCGGCGCCGTATTCCTCGTAGTGCAGCTGACAATCGTCGTGATCGAAGTACGGCATGGTGGGCCTCCTGGCTGGCGCTGCTGCGGGTCAGTTGAGCATGGCGGGTGCGGCGAACGGGGCGTCCAGCGGTGCGGCGTCGAAGTTGCGCAGCAGCTCGATGAGAATCTGCGTGGCCGGGCCCAGTGGTTTGTCTTTATTGGTATAGAGGAAGAACGTCGGATGACGGCTGCCGCCCCGGTCCAGCGGCAACTCTTTAAGCACGCCTTCACGCAGTTCGCGTTCGATCAGGTGCCGCGGCAACCAGGCGAAACCCAGCCCGCTGGCGACAAAGGTGGCGGCGGTGGCGAGACTGCCGAGGGTCCAGCGCTGCTCGGCACCGAGCCAGCCGACGTCTTTTGGCTGCTGTCGGCCCGAGTCGCGGATCACCACCTGCATGTGCGATTCGAGATCCTGAAAGGTGATTTCGCGTTGCAGGCGGTGCAGGGCATGTTCGGGATGGGCGACGGCAACGAACTCCACCGGGTTCATTTCCGAGCCGAGAAAACCCGGCACGTTGAAGCCGCAGATGGCCAGGTCGGCGATGCCGTCTTTCAGCACTTCTTCCACGCCGGACAACACTTCTTCGCGAAGCCGTACCCGGCAGCCACGGCTCTGCGGCATAAAGGCCGTAAGGGCACGCACCAGGCGGGCGGTGGGGTAGGCGGCATCCACAACCAGACGCACTTCGGCTTCCCAGCCCTGTTCCATATGGTGGGCGAGGTCTTCCAGCTGGCTGGCGTTTTTCACCAACTGGCGTGAGCGACGCAGCAAGACATCGCCGGCTTCGGTGAGCACGGCTTTGCGCCCGTCGATTCGCAGCAACGGCACGCCGAGTTGCTCCTGCATGCGCGCCACGGTGTAGCTCACCGATGACTGCGAGCGGTGCAACGCTTCGGCCGCCTGGGCGAAACCGCCATGGTCGACAACCGCCTGCAGCGTTCGCCATTGATCCAGGGTTACCCGGGGCGCTTTCATCCTCGCATCCTCTTGTCCTAAGCTGTGCTCCCTGCCGGAGACCAGCTGATGAATAAGTTGTTGTGTATTGCCTTTGCTGCGCTGCCCTTGAGTGCCCTGCCCGTGAGTGCGTTCGCGTTTCCCATTGAGTTGGAGAAGATGCTGAACGGAGCCGAAGTATCGGCCTCGACCCAGGAGGTCGATTTCAACATGGGCGCGGTGCAGCTCTATAACTACGGGCGGGCTGCTGCCGAATGCACGGCGGTGTTTCGCAATGGCCCGGAAGCGCCCCGCAGCCGCAAGGTCACGCTGCAGCCGGGCAAAGACGCCCTGCTGACCGGGCGGTTTACCTCGCAAGTGATCAAAATGCGCATCAAGGTCACCTGCAAGCCGGTATAACCCAGAGCCTAGGATTAATCCTTCGATAAATCAAATAAATCGATAGGTTGAAGCGGATATTTACGCTTTTTTATCGATTTATGCGGCGCTAGTCTAGCTCCATCACATGCACAACGCAGATGGAGCAGGTCCCATGTCTCAGGTTTTGGTTATCGAAAGCAGCGCTCGCACCCAGGGCTCCATTTCCCGCGAGCTCACCGCGCAATTCATCGCCCAGTGGCAGGCCGCTCACCCAGGCGACACCATCACCGTTCGTGACCTCGCCGTCGACCAGGTGCCGCACCTGGACATGAACCTGCTCGGTGGCTGGATGACGCCCGCCGACCAGCAGAGCGACGCGGAAAAAGCCGCCCTCGTTCGCTCCAACACCCTCACCGATGAGCTGCTGGTCGCAGACGTGCTGGTGCTTGCCGCGCCGATGTACAACTTCACCATTCCCAGCACGCTGAAATCCTGGCTCGACCACGTACTGCGTGCCGGCGTCACCTTCAAATACACCGAAACCGGCCCGCAGGGTCTGCTGACCGGCAAGCGCGCCTTTGTGCTGACATCCCGTGGCGGTATCTATGCGGGCAGCAGCCTGGATCATCAGGAACCCTACCTGCGCCAGGCGCTGGGCTTTGTCGGCATTCACGACGTCAGTTTCATTCACGCCGAAGGCCTGAACCTGGGCGGTGAATTTATGGAAAAAGGTTTGAATCAGGCCAAAGCGCAGCTGGCGCAAGTGGCGTGATGGTTTGACGAGGCGCCCGCTCGGCTGGAGCGGCGCCCCGGTTGGTTAATGCTCCTGCTTCACACGCCCGCTCCTGCGTGTATCCGCCCGACAGACGCTCCCCTTGTTCTGTTGGGCATTTTTTTGTCTGGTGGAAATGCTACCTGTGGGAGCGGCTTTAGCCGCGATGCGATGGTGGGAGGCAATGCGTTTTCAGGCCCGGCCAATCGCGGCTAATCGGGATGCCGCCCAGCCGCTCCTACAGGTCGGCGGTTGGCGATAAAAGTCATTTTGTCTGGTGGAAATGGCTCTGTGGATTGGCCAATAAAAAAGCCCGGCATTGGCCGGGCTTTTCAGTGCTACGAACCCATCAAATTTCTGGCCGATGCACGTTGCCAAACAGGCTCTGGGAAAACTTCACGCGATCTTCCGCGTTTTCCACTACGCCCAGCGCGACCAGCTCTTCGATCCGCGCTTCTACCGCATGGGCACGGTGGGTGAGGCCGCAGTCGTTGGCGATCTGGATGTTCAGGCCGGGGCGGGCGTTGAGTTCCAGAATCAGCGGGCCTTTTTCCTGGTCAAGCACCATGTCCACGCCGATGTAGCCCAGCCCGCACAGTTCGTAGCAACCAGCGGCCAGTTTCATGAAACCGTCCCAGTTGGGCAGTTGCACGCCATCAACGGCATTGGTGGTGTCGGGGTGTTTGCTGATTTTGTTGTTCAGCCAGGTGCCGCGCAGGGTCACACCGGTGGCAAGGTCGACGCCGACGCCGATGGCGCCCTGGTGCAGGTTGGCCTTGCCGCCGGACTGGCGGGTTGGCAAACGCAGCATGGCCATTACCGGGTAGCCCATGAGCACAATGATGCGGATGTCCGGCACGCCTTCGTAGCTGATGCTTTTGAAGATCTGGTCCGGCGTCACGCGGTATTCAATCAGTGCGCGGTCGCGGTGGCCGCCCAGTGAGTACAGGCCGGTGAGGATGCTGGAGATCTGATGCTCCAGCTCTTCGTGGCTGACGATCTTGCCGGACACCGTGCGGTAGCGGTCTTCGAAGCGGTCGGCGATTACCAGAATGCCGTCGCCGCCTGCGCCCTGGGCGGGCTTGATGACGAAGTCGGGACGGTCGCCGATGATTTCCGGCAGCTTGTCGATCTGCTTTTCGGTTTCGATGATGCCGTACATTTCCGGCACATGAATGCCAGCCAGAATCGCGCGCTCTTTGGTGATGATCTTGTCATCCACAATCGGGTACAGGTGCCGCTTGTTGTACTTGAGCACGTAGTCCGCGTTGCGCCGGTTGATGCCCATGATGCCTTTGGCTTGCAAGGCCTTCCACGTTTTGATCATGCCGAACATGGCTCAGTCCTTCAGAAAGGCTTTGAAGCGGAACAGCTCGGTCAGGCGATAGCCGCGATAACGACCCATGGCCAACATGAAGCCCACCAGAATCAGCAGCACAGCCGGGAAGGTGAAGACGAAGTACGACAGCTCCGGCACGGTCATCAGCAAGTGCGCCAGCGAGGCTGCGAACAGCGTGCCGATGGCCACTTTCATGGCATGGCCGCCGCCACGTTCTTCCCAGGTGATCGACAGGCGTTCGATGGTCATGGTCAGAATCACCATCGGGAACAGCGCCACGGAAAGGCCGCGTTCCAGGCCGAGCTTGTGGCTCAGCAAGCTGATGGTCGCGATCAGCACCACCACAAACGTCAGCACCACCGACAACCGCGGCAGCATTTGCAGTTTCAGGTGTTCCAGATACGAGCGTAGCGACAGGCCCAGCGCGGTAATGATGGTGAACAGCGCAATGCCGTAGCCCAGTTGCATTTCGCGGAAGGCGAGGGCGATGAGTACCGGCGTGAACGTACCCAGGGTCTGCAGGCCGATAAGGTTGCGCAGCACCAGAATGACCAGTACGCCGATCGGGATCATTACCATGATCATGAACGTCTGCTGGGTTTGCAGCGGCAGGCCGTACAACGAATATTCGAGGAAGTCGGCGTCGGTGTTTTCGTCGGTCAGCTTGGCCAGGCGAATGGCGTTCATCTGGCTGTTGTTCAGGCTGAAACGCACTTGTAGCTTCTTGCCGCCTTCGATGCTCACCAGGTTTTCGTCCCCGGTCCACCACACCAGGCGGTCTGCCGGCAGGCCTTGTTCGCCGGTTTCGGGGCTGAAGTACAACCAGTCCTGACCATTGAAACTGCGCAGCCACAGCTCCGGGGTTTGCGGTTGATCAGCCACCAGGCGAATGGTGTGCACGCGCTCCATCGGCACGTGGGCGATGGAAAGCAGCAGTTCGATGGTTTTGGCTTTGTTCGGTGTCGACGGGTCGCCTGCCAGCAGCAGTTTGACGTTGTCGTCGTTGGCGTTGTTGACCCGCTTGATGGTTTCGCTGATGAACGTTTCGATGTCGGCCGAGTGTTGGCGAATCGGCGCCATCAAGGCTTCGGCCGCAATTTTCTCGGCGCCTTCCACGGCAATGCTGTCGCGGAAAATCGGACCCTTGGCTTTCGGTTTTTCACCGCTGTAGCGCTTGGTCAGTACCAGGCGGTAGTAGAGGGTCTGGTTGCCACTGACACGACGGGCCGACCAGGTGACCTTACGGTTGCCGTCGACGCGGTTGATGCTCACCCCATAGTTGTTGGAGATGAAGCTCTCGTTGAGGCTCACATAATCCTGCCCGAGCGGCGGCACGAACATTTGCACCTTCACCGGGTTTTTCGGTGTGGCCTGGAATTCGACCTTGGCATCGATGTTCCACAGATCGTCGGTTTCATCCTCGGTAATCGGGATGCCAACGACGAAAATCTGGTAGGCCGTAATCAGAACGCCCAAGGTCACCAGAATGGCGATCAGGACTTTCAGATGCAGGGTAAGAGAGCGCATGTGGGGAACCTGTCCATTAATCAATCTTGTCAGTGTCGCTGTACCACATGACCCCAGGCAGGGCGCGGTGCAGGTAATGGCATTGCGGTGAAGCTCACGTTCTTGAAGCTGTTCTGTTGCGACTTGCGTCGGCAGTTTCGCGGCCGGGTAGGCCGTTTAGCTCACCGGTTGTTTCTCGCTGCTGTCATCCGCTACCGCGCAACCGGGCTTGCCGGCGGCGTATTTAAGGCTGGGATCAACCAGGGCGTCGAAGCGTTTGAGTGCTTCGGAACCAATCAATAAGGGGTACTGGAATGCGCTGCGGTCGGTGAGGTTGACCTCGATGGTGCGCAGGGCCTTGCCCATGCATACCTGAAGTTCGATGACCGGGCGTGCCGTGTAGGTTTTCTCTTCGTCGGGATCGTAGTCACCGGCGCGGCGTTTGATTTTGCTGATGCGTGCCAGAGGGCGTTCGATGGGGTGCGCGTGGGCGTCGTCGATGGCCAGATAAAAGCGCACCCAGGTTTCGCCATCGCGCTTGAAGCGTTTGATGTCGCGAGCACTGAGCGAGGCAGTCTTGGCGCCGGTGTCGAGCTTGGCTGCCACCTGCACGTCGATGTCGGTGAGCTGCGCGTATTCGTTCAGGCCATACACGCCCTTGTCCGCCGCCAGGCTCAAGGCCGGCAACAGCATAAAGGTCAACAAGAGGGCTAAGGGCTTGAGTGTCATAAGTCCTAAAACGGATCGTGGAAATTTCAGCGGGGCCGTGTGCGGCGTCCCGGAACAAGTCACTTAGTGTTAACAGCAAGGGCTTAGGTTCATGGCGAGTGAGTCTAGCAGCCCGCACGGTGCAGGCTGGCAGGCTTCAAGCGCGGCGCATTCTACCATGCAGATTTTTCGCGGGTAGGTTGGGTTGAGCACAGCGAAGCCCAACAAGGAGCCCGAGGGGCTCCGCGTGTAGATCCAAAGGGCTCCGCGTGCAAATCCCACGGGCCCGGCGTGCAAATCCTGCGAGCTCCGCGTTGCGGTATGGATCAAAACCGTTCGCTGGGGACCGATACGCGCCGGCCGGCGGCCGGCCTGTTGGGCTTTGCGGGGCTCAACCCAACCTACGTGTCGACAATAATTGACTATTACGGTGTCTGGGCGTAGTTTTCATTGAAATATTCATCGGTGTGTCGACAATATGCAAGACGCCCTCGAATCTCCGGTCGATTCCCCTGTCGACTCCGAGACCCTCTCCGAGCACGTGTTCCGCCGTATCCAGGCAGCCATCGTGCAGGGCGATATCGCCCCCGGCAGCAAAATCTCCGAACCCGAACTGGCCCGCACCTATGGCATCAGCCGTGGCCCGCTGCGTGAGGCGATTCACCGGCTTGAAGGCCAGAAGCTGCTGGTGCGCGTGCCCCATGTCGGCGCCCGCGTTGTCTCGCTGAGCCATGCCGAGCTGATTGAGCTGTACGAAATTCGCGAGTCGCTGGAGGGCATGGCCTGTCGCCTCGCGGCCGAGCGCATGAGCCAGACCGAGATCGATGAGCTGCGCAGCGTGCTGGATTTGCACGAGCGCGACGCCGCGTTCCAAGCCGGTGTCGGCTATTACCAGCAGGAAGGCGACTTCGACTTCCACTACCGAATCATTCAAGGCAGCGGCAACAAAACCCTGGCGCAGATGCTCTGCGGCGAGCTGTACCAGTTGGTGCGCATGTATCGCCTGCAATTTTCCGCCACGCCCAACCGCCCGCGTCACGCGTTTGCCGAGCATCACCGCATTCTCGACGCCATTTCCGAGCGCGACGGCGAGCTGGCGGAGCTGCTGATGCGCCGCCATATCGCGGCCTCCAAACGCAATATCGAACGCCACTACACCGGCCAGGCCGGGCAGGCAGTTTCCAAATCCCCCACGAGAGGTGAAGCATGAGCTCCAACACCCCAGGTCAACGTTTCCGCGCTGCCATTGCTGCCGAGTCGCCGTTGCAGGTCATCGGCGCGATCAACGCCAATCACGCGCTGCTGGCCAAGCGCGCCGGTTATAAAGCCATTTACCTGTCCGGTGGCGGGGTGGCTGCCGGCTCCCTGGGCTTGCCGGATCTGGGCATCAACACCCTGGACGACGTGCTCACCGACGTGCGCCGCATCACCGATGTGTGCGACCTGCCGCTGCTGGTCGACATCGACACCGGCTTCGGCCCCAGCGCGTTCAATATCGAGCGCACGGTTAAAAGCCTGATCAAGGCCGGCGCCGCGGCGGCTCATATCGAAGACCAGGTCGGCGCCAAGCGTTGTGGTCACCGTCCGGGCAAGGAAATCGTCTCCACCGAAGAAATGGCCGACCGCGTCAAAGCCGCTGCCGACGCCAAGACCGACGCCGACTTCTTCCTGATCGCCCGCACCGATGCCATTCAGGCCGAAGGCGTGGACGCTGCCATTGAACGCTGCCTGCGCTATGTGGAAGCCGGGGCCGACGGCATCTTTGCCGAAGCCGCCTACGACCTGCCGACTTACAAGCGCTTTGTCGACGCGCTGGGCGTGCCGGTGCTGGCGAACATCACCGAGTTCGGCGCCACGCCGCTGTTTACCCGCGATGAGCTGGCCTCGGTCGGCGTTGCCATTCAGCTTTATCCGCTGTCGGCCTTCCGCGCTTCCAACAAGGCGGCGGAAAGTGTTTACACCTCGATTCGCCAGAACGGCCACCAGAAGGACGTCATCGAATTGATGCAGACCCGTGCTGAACTGTATGACCGCATCAACTACCACGCCTTCGAGCAAAAGCTCGACGCGTTGTTTGCCGCCAAGAAGTGATTGCCACCCGGCCGCTCGACTGAAGCGGCGGCCGGCCAGCGCTGTGCTGAGTCAGAACAACAATTACAACCGGATCAGATGAGGAGATACCCGCGATGAGCGCAACCCCAGAGACGACCACGCCGGGCTTCAAACCCAAGAAATCAGTTGCCCTGAGCGGCACCGCCGCCGGCAATACCGCGCTGTGCACCGTCGGCCGTACCGGCAACGACCTGCACTACCGTGGCTACGACGTGCTGGATTTTGCCAACCGCTGCGACTTCGAAGAAATCGCCCACCTGCTGGTGCACGGTAAGCTGCCGAACGTGTCGGAACTGGCCGCCTACAAAGCCAAGCTCAAAGCGCTGCGCGGTATTCCGGCCGCGCTGAAAACCTCGCTGGAACAACTGCCGCCGTCGGCGCACCCGATGGATGTGATGCGCACCGCCGTGTCGGTGCTGGGCTGCGTGTCGCCAGAGAAAGACGACCACAACCACCCCGGCGCCCGCGATATCGCCGACAAGCTGATGGCTTCGCTGGGCTCGGCCCTGTTGTATTGGTACCACTTCAGCCACAACGGCAAACGCATCGATGTGGAAACCGATGACGACTCCATCGGCGGCCATTTCCTGCACTTGCTGCACGGCGAGAAGCCGCGCGAGTCGTGGGTGCGCGCCATGCACACCTCGCTGAACCTGTACGCCGAGCATGAATTCAACGCCTCGACCTTCACCTCGCGCGTGATCGCCGGCACCGGTTCGGACATGCACTCGTGCATCGCCGGCGCCATCGGCGCATTGCGTGGCCCCAAGCATGGCGGCGCCAACGAAGTGGCCTTCGAAATTCAAAAACGCTACGACAACCCGGATGAAGCCGAGGCCGATATCCGCGCCCGCGTTGAGAAAAAAGAAGTGGTGATCGGCTTCGGCCACCCGGTGTACACCGTGGCCGACCCGCGCAACAACGTGATTAAAGAAGTGGCCCGCGAGCTGTCGGCAGAGCAGAACAACACCAAGATGTTCGACATTGCCGAGCGCCTGGAAACCATCATGTGGGACATCAAGAAAATGTTCCCCAACCTCGATTGGTTCAGCGCGGTGAGCTACCACATGATGGGCGTGCCCACCGCCATGTTCACGCCGCTGTTCGTAATCGCCCGCACCTCGGGCTGGTCGTCGCATGTGATCGAGCAGCGCATCGACGGCAAAATCATTCGCCCGAGCGCCAACTACACAGGCCCCGAAGACCTCAAGTTCGTGCCGCTCAAGGACCGCCCATAATCATGAGCATTGCGATGAACACCCACTACCGCAAAAACCTGCCGGGCACCGTGCTGGATTACTTCGACACGCGCGAAGCGGTCGACGCCATTGAGCCCGGCGCGTACGCCAAGCTGCCGTACACCTCGCGTGTGCTGGCCGAGCAATTGGTGCGCCGCTGCGCCCCGGCCATGCTCACCGATTCCCTCAAACAACTGATCGAACGCAAGCGCGACCTCGACTTCCCTTGGTACCCGGCGCGCGTGGTGTGCCACGACATTCTCGGCCAAACCGCGCTGGTGGACCTGGCCGGCCTGCGTGACGCCATTGCCGACATGGGCGGCGACCCGGCGAAGGTCAACCCGGTGGTGCCGACGCAACTGATCGTCGACCACTCGCTGGCCGTGGAATACGCCGGCTTCGACCCGGATGCGTTCGAGAAAAACCGCGCCGTGGAAGAGCGTCGCAACGAGGACCGTTTCCACTTTATCGAGTGGACCAAAACCGCGTTCAAAAACGTCGACGTGATCCCGGCCGGCAACGGCATCATGCACCAGATCAATCTGGAGAAAATGAGCCCGGTGATCATGGCGCGTGATGGCGTGGCCTACCCCGACACCTGCGTCGGCACCGACAGTCACACGCCGCACGTGGACGCCTTGGGCGTGATCGCCATCGGCGTTGGCGGCCTGGAAGCGGAAACCGTGATGCTCGGCCGCGCCTCGATGATGCGCCTGCCCGATATCGTCGGCGTCGAGCTGACGGGCAAGCGTCAGCCTGGCATTACGGCCACTGACATCGTGCTGGCGATCACCGAATTCCTGCGTAAGGAGCGCGTGGTTGGCGCCTATGTGGAGTTCTTCGGCGAGGGCGCCAACAGCCTGTCCATCGGCGACCGCGCGACCATCTCGAACATGTGCCCGGAATACGGCGCCACCGCCTCGATGTTCTACATCGATCAGCAAACCATCGACTACCTGAACCTGACCGGCCGCGAACCGCAGCAAGTGGCATTGGTTGAGCAGTACGCCAAGCTCACCGGCCTGTGGGCCGACGCGCTGGAAACTGCCGAGTACGAGCGGGTGCTGAGCTTTGACTTGTCCAGTGTGGTACGCAACATGGCGGGCCCAAGCAACCCGCATAAACGCCTGCCCACTAGCGCTTTGCAGGAACGCGGCATTGCCGGCGACGCCATGCTGGCGGCAGCCAAGGGCGAAGAAGCGGACGGTAAATTGCCGGACGGCGCGGTGATCATCGCCGCCATCACCAGCTGCACCAACACCTCGAACCCGCGCAACGTCGTCGCCGCCGGCCTGGTCGCGAAGAAAGCCAACGCCTTGGGCCTGCAACGCAAACCGTGGGTGAAAACCTCGTTTGCGCCGGGCTCGAAAGTGGCCAAGTTGTACCTGGAAGAAGCCGGCTTGCTCAGCGAACTTGAGCAGTTGGGCTTTGGCATCGTGGCGTATGCGTGCACCACCTGTAACGGCATGTCCGGCGCGTTGGACCCGGTGATTCAGCAGGAAATCATCGACCGCGACCTGTACGCCACCGCCGTGTTGTCGGGAAACCGCAACTTCGACGGGCGCATTCACCCATACGCCAAGCAAGCCTTCCTGGCCTCGCCGCCGTTGGTGGTGGCATACGCCATCGCCGGCACCGTGCGCTTCGACATCGAGCAGGACGTGCTCGGCCATGACGCGGCGGGCAATGCGATCACGCTCAAAGATCTGTGGCCAAGCGACGAGGAAATCGACGCGCTGGTTGCCTCGTCGGTGAAGCCGGAGCAGTTCAAGCAGATCTACATTCCGATGTTCGACCTCGGCACGGTGGAGGAGGCGGCCAGCCCGCTGTACGACTGGCGGCCGCAGTCGACCTACATTCGTCGCCCGCCGTATTGGGAAGGTGCCCTGGCCGGCGAGCGCAGCCTGACGGGCATGCGTCCTTTGGCGGTGCTGCCGGACAACATCACCACCGATCACCTGTCGCCTTCCAACGCCATTCTGTTGGACAGCGCCGCCGGCGAATACCTGGCGAAAATGGGCCTGCCGGAAGAAGACTTCAACTCCTACGCCACGCACCGTGGCGACCACCTGACCGCCCAGCGCGCCACCTTTGCCAACCCACAGCTGGTGAACGAGATGGCCGTGGTCGACGGGCAGGTGAAGAAAGGCTCCCTGACCCGCATTGAGCCGGATGGCAAGGTCACGCGCATGTGGGAAGCGATCGAAACCTACATGGAGCGCAAGCAGCCGCTGATTATCGTGGCCGGCGCCGACTACGGTCAGGGCTCGTCGCGCGACTGGGCGGCCAAAGGTGTGCGCCTGGCGGGCGTCGAAGCGATTGCCGCCGAAGGCTTCGAGCGCATTCACCGCACCAACCTGGTGGGCATGGGTGTGTTGCCGCTGGAGTTCAAACCCGGCACCAACCGCCTGACCCTGGGGCTGGACGGCACCGAGGTGTACGACGTGATCGGCGAGCGCACCCCGCGTGCCACGCTGACCCTGGTTATCACCCGGAAGAACGGCGAGCGCCTGGAAGTGCCGATGACCTGCCGGCTGGATACTGCCGAAGAAGTGTCGGTGTACGAAGCGGGCGGCGTGTTGCAGCGCTTTGCCAAGGACTTCCTGGAAGCGACGGTGGCGTAAAAAAACGCTAGCTCCCTCTCCCTTTGGGAGAGGGTTGAGGTGAGGGTTTGGTTTATGACATCCCTCATCGCCCTTCGGGCACCTTCTCCCTGAGGGAGAAGGGACGCTCCAACTATCGAGGACACAATGAATGCCTCACCCAGCGCAAATCAAAATCCCCGCCACCTATATGCGTGGCGGCACCAGTAAAGGCGTGTTCTTCCGCCTGCAAGACTTGCCGGAAAGCTGCCAGGTACCGGGAACGGCCCGCGACCGTCTGTTTATGCGCGTGATCGGCAGCCCCGATCCGTATGCCGCGCAAATCGACGGCATGGGCGGCGCCACGTCGAGTACCAGCAAGTGCGTGATCCTGTCGAAAAGCACGCAGCCGGATCACGACGTGGATTACCTCTACGGCCAGGTTTCCATCGACAAGGCGTTCGTCGACTGGAGCGGCAACTGCGGCAACCTTTCCACCGGCGCCGGCGCGTTTGCCCTGCATGCCGGCTTGGTCGACCCCGCGCGCATTCCGGAAAACGGCGTATGCGTGGTGCGCATCTGGCAGGCCAATATCCAGAAAACCATCATCGCCCATGTGCCGGTCAGCAACGGCCAGGTTCAGGAGACTGGCGACTTCGAGCTGGATGGCGTGACCTTTCCTGCGGCGGAAATCGTGCTGGAGTTTCTCGACCCGTCGGACGACGGCGAGGCGGGCGGCTCGATGTTCCCCACGGGCAACCTGGTCGACGATTTGGAAGTGCCAGGTATCGGCACCTTCAAGGCGACGATGATCACGGCCGGCATTCCCACGGTGTTTGTGAACGCCGAGGCCATCGGCTACACCGGCACCGAGCTGCGCGAAGACATCAACACCAACCCCGCGGCGCTTGAGCGGTTCGAAGCCATTCGTGTGGCCGGCGCGCTGCGCATGGGCTTGATCAAAAGCCCGGAAGAAGCACTGACGCGCCAGCACACGCCCAAGGTGGCGTTTGTTGCCAAGGCGCAGGACTACCGCGCTTCGAGCGGCAAAACCGTGACCAAGGGCGACGTTGATTTGCTGGTGCGCGCGCTGTCCATGGGCAAGCTGCACCACGCCATGATGGGCACGGCAGCGGTGGCCATTGGCACGGCTGCATCCATTCCCGGCACGTTGGTGAATCTGGCAGCGGGCGGCGGTGAGCGCACGGCGGTGCGCTTTGGGCATCCGTCCGGCACGTTGCGCGTCGGTGCTGAGGCCCAGCAGGTGAATGGGGAATGGGTGGTGAAGAAAGCCATCATGAGCCGCAGCGCGCGGGTGTTGATGGAAGGCTGGGTGCGGGTGCCGGCGGCGAGTTTCTGATTTGCGTGGAGGCCGGCCCTATCCCCCAGCCCCTCTCGCCTGCCCGGCCGGCCTAGCGGGCGAGGGGAGCTTGAGCGCGCGGCTTTCAGTCCCCTCGCCCCAGCGGGGAGAGGGTTAGGGAGAGGGGGAGGCTGCGAGCACGATCAATGATGCGTAGTGCTCAACAACACCCCACTGGCGCCCATGAAAAACGCCCCGGTGGTTTTGTTCAGCCGCCGCGCCCCGGTTGGGGTCTTGATCAGGCGGCGAATCTGCCGGCCGAACAGGCCGTACACCATGGAGGCAACAAATTCGGCGAGCAGGTACGTGCCGCCCAGGTACACAAATTGTTCGGTGGTGGGGAAATCGGGTTTGATGAACTGCGGGAAGATGGCCGCGAACAGCAGAATGGCTTTGGGGTTGCTGATGCCGACGAGGAACTCCTGAAGCATCAGCCGAGTCACACTCGTGTTGCTCGCCGCGCCGTCTGCTACGCTGCTTTCAGCCAGATCGAGGCCGCTGAACTCGCGGCTGCGCCAGGCGCGAATGCCGAGGTAGAGCAAGTAGGCAGCGCCCAGCCATTTCAAAACGGTAAAAGCGGTTTCCGACGCCAGCAACATGGCCCCCAGGCCAACGGCGGAAATTGCCAGGAAGATGGCGTAGGCCACATTGCGGCCAACGGTGGCGGCAACTGCAGTGCCGACGCCGTGGCGAATACCGTTGTTAAGCGCGCAGAAATTGTTGGGCCCGGGCGTGAGGGCAATCGCTACGGCGATTGGTGCAAATAACAAGCAGTCCATTAGCGTCATCGAATGTGCACCTTTTTCGCAGTAGCGGGTCTGTTTCAGCGGCGACTATTTCAGACGTCGCTCAACGCCTTTTTCCACCAGGATCTTGGCGGAGATTTCCTCCACGGAGAAATGCGTGGAATTGATGTACGGAATGTTTTCCCGGCGCAGCAGTTGTTCGACTTCACGCACTTCGAACTCGCACTGGGCAAAACTGGCGTAACGGCTGTTGGGCTTGCGTTCGTTGCGAATGGCGGTCAGGCGGTCGGGGTCGATGGTCAGGCCGAACAGCTTGTCTTTGTACTGCTTGAGCGCGCTGGGTAATTGCAGGCGCTCCATGTCGTCTTCGGTCAGCGGGTAGTTGGCTGCACGAATGCCATATTGCAGTGCCATATATAGGCAGGTTGGGGTTTTACCGCAGCGCGACACACCGACGAGAATCAGGTCGGCCTTGTCGTAGTAATGCGTGCGGGCGCCATCGTCGTTGTCGAGGGCGAAGTTGACCGCCTCGATACGCTCCATGTAGTTGGAGTTGTGGCTGATGGAGTGGGATTTGCCCACCGAATAGGACGAGTGTGACGTCAGTTCCTGTTCGAGGGGGGCGAGAAAGGTCGAGAAGATGTCGATCATGAAGCCATCGGACTTGGCGAGAATATCGCGGATGTCCTGGTTGACGATGGTGTCGAAAATGATCGGGCGGACGCCGTCTTTTTCAGCCGCATTATTGATTTGCTGTACCATCGCCCGCGCTTTTTCTACGGTGTCGATGTAGGGGCGCGTGAGCTTGTGGAACGTGATGTTCTCGAACTGCGCCAGCAGGCTTTGGCCAAGTGTTTCGGCCGTGATGCCGGTGCCGTCGGAGATGAAGAAAGCGGTTCGTTTCATTTGCACCGAGGGCCTTAAGCTAAGGATGATTCTTGGCTATCATAGGGCCCCTTTGATCGAAGCCATGCCGGTTGGCATTGTTACTTATTTTCCAGGGCCAGGCCACCGTCACAGGGAGCGGCACCAAGGTGCGGCAAAGCGTGAGAGTAAATAGGGTCTGAGCTAGTCCAACACCGTTAGTGGAGAGATCACCTTGGCTGAATACGTAGTTTCCCTCGATAAGCTCGGCGTCCATGATGTGGAGCACGTGGGGGGCAAGAACGCATCCCTCGGCGAAATGATCAGTAACCTCGCAGGCGCTGGCGTCTCGGTCCCCGGTGGTTTCGCAACCACTGCCCAAGCCTACCGTGATTTCCTCGAACTGAGCGGCCTCAACGCCCAGATCCACGCCGCGCTCGACGCGCTGGATGTCGATGACGTCAATGCTCTGGCCAAAACCGGTGCGCAGATCCGTCAATGGATCATGGAAGCCGAATTCCCTGAACGCTTGAACACCGAAATCCGCGAAGCCTTTGCGGTCATGGCCAACGGCAACGAAAACATGGCCGTGGCCGTGCGCTCGTCGGCCACCGCCGAAGACTTGCCCGATGCCTCTTTCGCTGGCCAGCAGGAAACCTTCCTGAACATTCGTGGCGTGGAAAACGTAATCCGCGCCGCCAAGGAGGTGTTCGCCTCGCTGTTCAACGACCGCGCCATTTCCTACCGCGTGCACCAGGGCTTCGATCACAAGCTGGTTGCCCTGTCGGCTGGCGTGCAGCGCATGGTGCGTTCGGAAACCGGCACCGCTGGCGTGTTGTTCACCCTGGATACCGAGTCGGGCTTCCGTGACGTGGTGTTCATCACCGGCGCTTACGGCCTCGGCGAGACCGTGGTGCAGGGCGCGGTGAACCCCGACGAATTCTACGTTCACAAGAAAACCCTGGAAGAAGGCCGTCCGGCGATTCTGCGTCGCAACCTGGGCAGCAAAGCCATCAAGATGATCTACGGCGATGAAGCCAAGGCCGGGAAGTCGGTGAAAACCGTCGATGTCGACCGCGCCGACCGCGCCCGTTTCTGCCTGAGCGATGCCGAAGTTACCGAGCTGGCCAAGCAAGCGCTGATCATCGAAAAACACTACGGCCGCCCGATGGACATCGAGTGGGCCAAGGACGGCGACGACGGCAAGCTGTACATCGTTCAAGCCCGTCCGGAAACCGTAAAAAGCCGCACCACCGCCAACGTGATGGAGCGCTACCTGCTTAAAGAAACCGGCAAGGTGCTGGTGGAAGGCCGCGCCATTGGCCAGAAGATCGGCGCCGGTAAAGTGCGTGTGATTAACGATATCGCCGAGATGGACAAGGTTCAGCCGGGCGACGTACTGGTTTCCGACATGACCGACCCGGACTGGGAACCGGTCATGAAGCGCGCCAGCGCCATCGTCACCAACCGTGGCGGCCGTACTTGCCACGCCGCGATCATCGCCCGTGAGCTGGGTATTCCGGCAGTGGTCGGTTGCGGTAACGCCACGCAAGTACTGGTCGATGGCCAGGGCGTCACCGTGTCGTGTGCGGAAGGCGATACCGGCTTCATTTTTGAAGGCGAGCTGGGTTTCGACATCCGCACCAACTCCGTGGATGCCATGCCGGATCTGCCGTTCAAAATCATGATGAACGTCGGCAACCCGGATCGTGCTTTCGACTTCGCCCAGTTGCCCAACGCCGGTGTCGGCCTGGCGCGTCTGGAATTCATCATCAACCGTATGATCGGTGTGCACCCCAAGGCGCTGCTGAACTATGAAGGTCTGCCGGCAGACATCAAAGACAGCGTCGACAAGCGCATCGCCGGTTACGACGATCCGGTTGGCTTCTATGTCGAGAAGCTGGTCGAGGGCATCAGCACTCTGGCCGCCGCGTTCTGGCCTAAGAAAGTCATCGTGCGGCTGTCGGACTTCAAGTCCAACGAATACGCCAACCTCATCGGCGGCAAGCTGTACGAGCCGGAAGAAGAAAACCCGATGCTGGGCTTCCGTGGCGCCTCGCGTTACATCAGCGAAGCGTTCCGTGACTGCTTCGAACTGGAATGCCGTGCGCTGAAGAAAGTGCGCAACGAGATGGGCCTGACCAACGTCGAAATCATGGTGCCGTTCGTACGCACCCTGGGCGAAGCGAGCCAGGTAATCGACCTGCTGGCGGCCAACGGGTTGTCCCGTGGCAAAGACGGCCTGCGCATCATCATGATGTGCGAACTGCCGTCCAACGCCATTCTGGCCGACGAGTTCCTGGAATTCTTCGACGGCTTCTCCATCGGCTCCAACGACCTGACTCAGTTGACGCTGGGCCTGGACCGTGACTCCGGCATCATCGCTCACCTGTTTGACGAGCGTAATCCGGCGGTCAAAAAGCTGCTCTCCAACGCCATTCAGGCCTGCAACAAAGCCGGCAAGTACATCGGCATTTGCGGTCAGGGCCCTTCGGACCACCCGGACCTGGCCAAGTGGCTGATGGAGCAAGGCATTGAAAGCGTGTCGTTGAACCCGGACTCCGTGCTGGAGACCTGGTTCTTCCTGGCTGAAGGTCAGCAGGCCTGAGGTCCTGTTGGGCTTCGCTGCGCTCAACCCAACCTACGGTAACTAGTAGGTTGGGTCGGGCCGCGCAGGCGAGCGCCAGCGAAGCCCAACAAAAAAACACAAAACAAAAAAAGGGCGGGGTTATTTCCCGCCCTTTTTTCTGCAAGTTTTCCTGTCAGTCGATCCGCATGCAAAGTAGCAGTGAACTGTTTCCCGTAGCCTTGATGAGCGCCGAGTTTCGTGGCGATCTCAGCGAGGATGTTTATCGCCTCAAGCCTTCAAACAGCCCCGACTTCAGCGTTGAGCTGGCCCTGACCCGCTTGGGCATGGCCGACCACGGTGAAGACCGAGGCGTGCCGGTCATTCTGATTCCGGGCAGCTTTTCCAATCGCCGCTTCTGGTACTCGCCCAAGTGCATTGGCTTGGGGCCCTACCTGGCGCGCGCCGGTTTCGACGTGTGGATTGCCGAAATGCGCGGCCACGGCTTGTCACCGCGTAACCTGGACTACCGCAACAACACCGTCGCTGATTACGCCCGCTACGACTTGCCGGCGATTGGTGCATTTGTCCGTGAGCAGAGCGGGCAGGCGCCGCACTGGATCGGCCATTCGTTAGGCGGCATCACCCTCGCCGCCGCGCTTGGCGGGCATTATCTCGGCGAAGATAACGTGGCCTCGGTGGCGCTGTTTGGCAGCCAGGTGAGCCGCGTTTACTGGCCGCTGAAAATTCCGCCGGTGGAGTGGGGCGCGCGTCTGTTGCTTAAGGGTGTTTCGGTGATTTCCGGCTCGCGCCTCAAGCGCGGTCCGGAGGACGAGCCGGTTGGCTTGATCCGCGAAAGCCTGCGCTGGCACCGTCTGTTTGGCCGCTTTGGTGAAGGCAAGAAAAACGACTGGTGGAAAGGGTTGGCCGAGGTCAACGTACCCGTGCTGGCCGTGAGCGCCGACGGCGACGAGCAGGACCCCGCGTGGGGTTGCCGCAAATTGCTGGAGCAGTTCGGCTCCACGCAGCGTCGCTTTATATGCCTGGGCAAACGGCAGGGTTTCAGCGATGACTTCGGGCACGTCGAAATGCTCGTCAGCAAACACGCGCAGGCTGAAGTCTGGCCGCTGGCCGAGCACTGGCTGCGCCATCTGAGCCTGCCGGCTGCGCTGGAGCCAGCAGAAGCGCCAGCATCGAGCGTTTCATCGTCGCAATGACCCGGCTAAGATGTCGCCGTATCCAGATTTGAGCCAGCGGTTTCCAGAACCTATCCAGGAGTATTCCCATGCAATACGTCACTCCCGATTTGTGCGATGCCTACCCCGAGTTGGTGCAAGTGGTTGAGCCAATGTTCAGCAATTTCGGCGGCCGCGACTCGTTTGGCGGTGAGATCGTCACCATCAAGTGCTTCGAAGACAACTCGCTGGTTAAAGAACAGGTCGACCTGAACGGCAAAGGCAAGGTACTGGTGGTGGACGGTGGCGGTTCTCTGCGCCGTGCATTGCTGGGCGACATGCTCGCGGAAAAGGCGGCGAAGAATGGCTGGGAAGGCTTGGTGATTTACGGCTGCATTCGTGACGTTGACGTTATCGCGCAAACCGAACTGGGCGTGCAGGCACTGGCCACTCACCCGATGAAAACCGACAAGCGCGGCATTGGCGACCTCAACGTAGTCGTGACTTTCGGCGGCGTCACCTTCCGCCCGGGCGAATACGTGTACGCCGACAACAACGGCATAATCGTTTCGCCACAACCGCTCAGCATGCCGTCCTGATACGGTTACAAGACCCGGCGTGAGTCGGGTTTTTTCTTTTTGGCGCCGCGCCGCAGTAATAAAGAAGGAATGCCGAGGTAATGCACGAGGAAGACAACGCGCAATGGGGGCTGGTGCACGCGTTTGTGCTGGACGGCGAGGGCGGGGCGCGCGCGATTACGCGTCAGCAGATCGACCATATTCAGCTTGAACCGGCAGAAAGTCTTTGGCTGCACTGGGACCGCGGCCACCCGCAAACCCTCGCCTGGCTTCGCACCGAGAGTGGCCTGAATGAATTCAGCTGCGATTTGCTGCTGGAGGAAAACACCCGTCCGCGTCTGCTTCCCTTGCCCAACGATGAGTTGCTGCTGTTTCTGCGCGGCGTGAACCTTAACCCCGGTGCCGAGCCGGAAGACATGGTCTCGGTGCGGATTTTCGCCGCGGCGCAGCGTGTTATCTCGTTGCGACTGCGGCCGTTGCACGCGACCGAAGAGTTGATTGCCGAGCTCGAAGCCGGTAAGGGTCCCAAGGGCGCCTCAGAGCTGATGCTTTATATCGCCCAGCACATGACCGACAAGGTAGATGCCTTGGTGATGGACCTGTCCGAACAGGTGGACGCGCAAGAAGAACGCGCCGACGCGGATGAGCGTTTCACCCCAGAGCACGGGCAGATGCTGCACATCCGCCGTCGTGCCGCCGGCTTGCGGCGCTTTCTGTCGCCGCAACGCGATATCTACGCGCAGCTGACTCGGAACACGTTGCCCTGGTATGCCAGTGACGATGCGGACTACTGGAACGAGCTCAACAACCGCCTGACTCGCTACCTCGAGGAGCTCGAGCTGATTCGCGAGCGGGTTGGGCTGGTGCTGGAAACCGAGAGCCGGCGTATGAGCGAGCGCATGAACCGGACCATGTATCGCTTCGGCATCATCACCTGCATTTTCCTGCCAATGAGTTTTCTGACCGGGCTGCTGGGCATTAACGTTGGCGGCATTCCTGGCTCCGAAAGCCCATACGGGTTTCTTCTGGCGTGCCTGGTGTTGGCGTTGGTTGCGTTGGGACAATGGTGGCTTATTCGCCGATTACGTTGGGTTTGATGTGACCCGGCAAAAATACGCCGCGTCTAGCCCTGAGAAATCCTGAGGTGCGCATGCACGATCCATTCGAACAATCCCTGCGAGATCTGCTCAAGTCTTCGGCCACCAGCCACGACGATGACGCAACGCTGGGCCGCGTGTTGAAAACCGCCAACAGGCAAGTCGGCGCCGGAGACCTGTTCGGCCTGATGGGCCGCTGCCTCGAAGCGCTCATGATCGCCGTGAATAAAGGCTCCGATCACGTCGCGCCGGTATCGCGCCGCACCCCCTCCGCTCGTACGACCAAGAAGGCTGACTGAACATGGAACTCGATCTCTGGACCCAAAGCCTGAAAGAGGCAATGGCTGCGCTGTGGACCAAGGTTGCAGTGTTCATTCCCAACCTGTTCGTGGCGCTGATTCTGGTATTGCTGGGTTTTGTCGTTGCCAAGCTGCTCGACACCCTGCTGTCGAAACTGCTCGGCAAAGTGGGGCTGGACCGTTTGATGGCGGGCACCGGCCTGACCAAGCTGATTGGCCGCGCAGGCATTCAGGTGCCGGTTTCAGCGCTGATCGGCAAGATCGTTTACTGGTTTGTGCTCTTGGTCTTCCTGGTTTCGGCCGCTGAATCCCTGGGCCTGCAACGCGTTTCTGCCACCCTTGATGTACTGGCGTTGTACCTGCCGAAGGTGTTCGGTGCCGCGCTGGTGCTGGTGATCGGCATTCTGCTGGCCCAGTTGGTCAGCGGTCTGGTGCGAAGTGCAGCTGACGGCGTGGGCCTGGATTACGCCAACGGCCTGGCGCGCATTGCTCAAGGCCTGGTCATTATTCTCAGCATCTCGGTCGCTATCGGCCAGCTTGAAGTCAAAACCGACCTGCTCAACAACGTTATCGCCATCGTGCTGATCTCGGTCGGGCTGGCCGTGGCGCTGGCGCTGGGGCTGGGGAGCCGTGACATCGCCGCGCAGATTCTTGCCGGCATTTACGTGCGCGAATTGTATGACGTGGGCCAGCAGTTGAAAGTGGGTGAGGTGGAAGGGCAGATCGAGGAAATCGGTACGGTGAAAACCACCTTGCTGACCGACGACGGTGAGCTGGTTTCGCTGTCCAATCGCGAGATCCTTGAGCAACGGGTGAGCAGTCGCTAACGCGCCAATCCCTGCTAATGTATGCCGCCATCCTGAACTGTCTGAGGTTCAGGGCCTTGGCGGCTATCCACCAGACTGCCGGCCCGACACGTTTTGAATAAAGCTCAATCGCTATCTTCCCGCTATGACCCACGCGAACTCTCGGACGAAGAGCTCGTGGCGCGTGCGCATGTGGAGTTGTTCCACATTACGCGGGCATATGAAGAGCTGATGCGGCGTTACCAGCGAACCTTGTTTAACGTGTGTGCCCGTTATCTGGGAAATGACCGGGATGCCGACGACGTCTGTCAAGAAGTAATGTTAAAAGTTTTATATGGCTTGAAGAATTTTGAAGGCAAGTCAAAGTTCAAGACGTGGCTCTACAGCATTACCTACAACGAATGCATTACCCAGTACCGCAAAGAGCGTCGAAAAAGACGTTTGTTGGACGCCCTAAGTTTGGATCCTTTGGAAGAAGCTTCCGAAGAAAAGGCGCCAATAACCCAGGAGCCTGGCGGTCTGGATCGCTGGTTAGTCCACGTGAACCCCATAGATCGGGAGATTCTGGTGCTCCGATTTGTTGCTGAGCTGGAGTTTCAGGAAATCGCCGACATCATGCATATGGGGTTGAGCGCAACCAAGATGCGTTATAAAAGAGCGCTCGACCGGTTGCGGGAGAAATTTTCTGGCGTTGCCGAAACTTAGTTGGGTGAAATACCTCTAACCGACCAGGCGATTGCTGTTAGAATCGCCGCCTGAGTTGTCTTGCGTTTGTCAGACAACTTACTGACCACCAAGATAGGGATTTACGGATGAAATTTAAAAACACCTTAGGCGTTGTTATCGGCTCGCTGATCGCTGCTTCCTCTCTTCAGGCGTTGGCCCAAGGCCAAGGTGCAGTAGAAATCGAAGGCTTCGCCAAGAAAGAAATGTTCGACAGCGCTCGTGACTTCAAAAACAACGGCAACCTCTTCGGCGGTTCCGTTGGTTACTTCCTGACCGACGACGTTGAACTGCGTCTGGGTTACGACGAAGTTCACAACGCTCGCAGCGAAGACGGCCGCAACATCAAAGGCTCGAACACTGCTCTGGACGCGCTGTACCACTTCAACGCTCCTGGCGACATGCTGCGTCCGTACGTTTCGGCCGGTTTCTCCGATCAAAGCATTGGCCAGAACGGCAATAGCGGTCGTAACGGCTCCACTTTCGCCAACGTTGGCGGCGGTGCCAAGGTGTATTTCACCGAGAACTTCTACGCCCGTGCTGGCGTTGAAGCTCAATACAACATCGACCAAGGCGACACCGAGTGGGCGCCAAGCGTTGGTATCGGCGTTAACTTCGGTGGCGGCAAAAAAGCTGCTGAGCCTGCAGCCGTTGCAGCAGCTCCAGAAGTTTGCTCCGACAGCGACAACGATGGCGTTTGCGACAACGTAGACAAGTGCCCAGGCACCGCTGCCAACGTAACTGTTGACGCTGATGGCTGCCCAGCCGTTGCCGAAGTTGTTCGCGTTGAACTGGACGTGAAATTCGACTTCGACAAGTCGAAAGTCAAAGAAGAAAGCTATGGCGACATCAAGAACCTGGCTGACTTCATGCAGCAATACCCAGCTACTTCCACCACTGTTGAAGGTCACACTGACTCCGTCGGTACTGACGCTTACAACCAGAAACTGTCCGAGCGTCGTGCTAATGCCGTTCGTGAAGTTCTGGTTAACCAGTACGGTGTAGGTGGCGAGCGTGTTAACGCTGTTGGCTACGGCGAGTCCAAGCCGGTTGCGGATAACGCTACCGAAGCTGGCCGCGCTGTAAACCGTCGCGTTGAAGCTGAAGTAGAAGCCCAAGCTAAGTAATTAGCGCGGTGTTTCAGAAAAGCCCGGCTTAGGCCGGGCTTTTCTTTGCCTCCAATTAAGTGCACGAGTGGCTGGCGCGGTATGATCCGGCCCATTCCTTAATTAAGTCGGAGCTGGGCAAGTGGCGAAATTGCGTCTCTTACTATTGGCAAGTTGCGCGTTGCTGCTGGTCGCCAGTTGTTCCTCTCGGGTAACACTTGCGCCCGAAGTACGCGCATTGCCGGAGCGTGTCGAGCTGAACGCTGTGCCGTTCTTCGCCGAAACCGCATTTGAAGGTGTGCCGGGTGCGTTGGCAGAAATGCTGTCGCATCAGGGGGTGGTCACGACGCCGGGGCTGGTCGCAAAAAAAATGCGTCTTCCCGGTCAGGAATTGGCCATTGAGCGAAATCTGACGCGGGTGGTTAACGAGCATGGGCTGCTGATTTATCCAGTCTCCCAAGGCTTGGCCAACATTCTGGAGCAGGTTTCTGCAGGCTTTCCGGTGCTGGTTCGTATGGATGATGGCAGCTTTGTTTCGTCGCCACGTTATGCGGTGGTTGTCGGGTATGACCGCGCCAGGCAGCGTTTGCTGCTGCGTTCCGGCATGAATCGCCGTTTGGTGATGAGCTTCAAGAGTTTCGAATCGGCCTGGAGCGAGGTTGGCAACTGGGCCGTTCTGGTTCAGGCGCCAGCGCAGCTGCCGGCAAATGTCGATCGCGAGCGCTGGATGGCCGCTGCGTCGCAGCTTGAGAAAGCCGGGCAGAAGCTGGCAGCAAGCAATGCCTATGAAGCGTTGAAAAGCGCACCCCGCTGACATAGCCGGCGCAAAAAAACGGCGCCTTGATCGGCGCCGTTTTTTTTGTGGCAGAGTTAGAAGCCCAGCTTGTCGCGCAGGCTGTAATACCAGGCGCCCATCGCGGTGAAGGGCACGCGCATCAGCTCGCCACCCGGGAACGGATAGTGTGGAAGCCCGGCGAATGCGTCGAAGCGCTCAGCCTGACCACGCAACGACTCGGCCAGAATCTTCCCGGCCAGGTGGGTGTAGGTGACGCCATGGCCGCTGCAGCCTTGCGAGTAATAGATGTTGTCGCCGAGGCGGCCAACTTGAGGAAGACGCGACAGGGTCAGCAGGAAATTGCCTGTCCAGGCGTAATCAATCTTCACGTCTTTAAGCTGCGGGAAGGTTTTGATCAGCTTGGGCCGAATGATGGCCTCAATGTTAGCGGGATCGCGAGCGCCGTATACCACGCCGCCGCCAAAGATCAGGCGCTTGTCGCCACTGAGGCGGTAGTAGTCGAGCAGGTAGTTGCAGTCTTCAACGCAGTAGTCCTGCGGCAATAGGCTCTTGGCAACGTCATCGTTCAAGGGTTCGGTGGTGAGTACTTGCGTGCCGCAAGGCATCGACTTCGCCGACAGCTCGGGAACCAGGTTGCCCAGATAGGCGTTGCCCGCAACTACGACGAACTTTGCTTTCACTCGACCTTGGGGCGTGTGTACCACTGGGTTGGCGCCGCGCTCAATGCGGGTGGCTGGCGTTTGCTCATAGATAACGCCGCCAAGGGACTCGACCGCTGCTGCTTCGCCCAATGCCAGGTTAAGCGGGTGAATGTGGCCGCCGCTCATGTCGAGCATGCCGCCAATATAGTTGTCAGTATTCACCACTTCGCGGATGCGCGAGCTGTCCATCAGTTCAAGCTGGGTATGGCCGTAGCGTTCCCACAACTTTTTCTGCGACTCCAGATGGCCCATCTGCTTTTTCGTGATAGCGGCGAAAACGCCGCCGTCTTTGAGGTCGCACTGGATGTTGTAAGTCGCGATACGCTCGCGAATGATGCGGCCGCCTTCGAAGGCCATCTCGCCGAGGAGTTGGGCTTGTTTGGCGCCGACGGTGCGCTCGATCACGTCAATGTCACGGCTGTAACTGTTAACGATCTGGCCGCCGTTTCGGCCCGATGCGCCGAAACCGACTTTGGCGGCCTCTACGATGGTCACCTGGAAACCATGCTCTAAAAGGAAGAGGGCGGTTGAAAGGCCGGTGTATCCGGCACCCACTACACAGACATCGGTTTCTACGTCGCCTGCCAATTCGGGTCTGGCGGGAGCGGCATTTGCCGATGCGGCGTAGTAAGACTGCGGATAAGGAGTGTGTGCCATCTTGCAACCTCTGTTTTATATTTTTTACGAACCGGGCGATCCTACCTGAGTTAAAAATGGCCGGCTAGCCTCCGTGCAAAATATAAAACGCTGGCCTGAACAGTAAAAAATACGTTTATTCAGGTAGTTAGCGAGAAAATAGTTGACTCTTTCACCTTCCTCCGTAGAATGCGCCTCCATTGCAGGCACGTAGCTCAGTTGGTTAGAGCACCACCTTGACATGGTGGGGGTCGTTGGTTCGAGTCCAATCGTGCCTACCAAACACAAAGCCCGCTCTGCACGGGTCATAGAAGGCAATCCGAACGGGTTGCCTTTTTTGTTTTCCTCTAGAAAACCTTCACAAGTTACCTGCTGTATTCACAGTGGGCAATGTGAACGGCCATCTGTTTCTCCCTCCTTCACAGCGTTTAGTGTGAACGGACATAGCTAACCTACTGATATTCCTAGAGATAGCCCCACTTAGTTAAGGTGGTGCTCATTGCTCGCGGGCTCACAATGGCTATGCTCTAACCAACTGAGCTACGTGCCTGCACTGGAGGCGCATGCTTTCCTGTGTCGTGCCCAGGTCAGGTGCCTGCCAGCCACAAGACGCCTGCGGCAAGTCGTAACCACTCAGAAAATTTATGTTGGATGGCGTCTTAGTGAGTCATGTGGCTTGAGATTTAGGGCGGGCCGCTCAAAGGGCGGGGCAGGGGGTGTCATGGGGGCTTCCTCTATGTACATTTCAGCTCGCAAATTTCTCAAAGAAATTCGGCGTTCTTGGGAAAGGAGGCTGGCTCGATGTCTATGCTTATAAGGCCGACATTGC
Organism: Pseudomonas viridiflava; assembly: GCF_900573885.1. GTDB lineage: Bacteria > Pseudomonadota > Gammaproteobacteria > Pseudomonadales > Pseudomonadaceae > Aquipseudomonas. The sequence continues at coordinate 15,127 of NZ_UPSE01000453.1, read as the reverse complement.
CACACTGTCGGCGAATACCGAGAATCTGATTGCCTTCAAGGACATGATTGGGGTGAGTGAAATGGATTGCTGGCAGTTGGCTTTGTGGGAATGGCTCGTAAGGTTTAGCGCAGCCATTTGGTTTGGCTTCGAGTGGCCGCATGCAGTGTTCTTTATCTTTCTGGGGACGGTTGTAGCTTTTCGTCGCGAGCTCCGAGCGATCTTTCCTAGAATCGTAGAGCTAGGCCCGCAAAGGATCGTTCTCAGAGACCAGATTCCAACTGACGTTCAGCTCGAGCCAGTTGATAGAGCGGCTCATACCTTCTTATCCGCAGCCCCTATTAATGCAGCTTGGCCTGCAGGAACTATTCCACCGCCGCCAGTTGCTGCTGAGTACCCTAATATTTACAGAAAGGTCGCTGATTTTATTGGCGCTGACCTAGCTCGCTTGGACGACTCTAGAAAAATGCAGTATCTAAGAGAGCACCTTCTCGCAACGCGTGTCCTGTTCATCTTCGAGAATATCTATGCGCATATATTTGGAGGGCAGATTGATCTTCTGCGTTACCTAAATGAGCGTACAACGTTTGGCGCAAGTAGAGAGGAGGTCGAAGCTCTGTGGGTGACCCATCAGCAGCAGAACAAGCCCGCATTAGATCAGTGGGATTCCAATGGTTATCTCGTCTTTCTTAAGCATAGGGAATTGATCGTAGAGGAAAATGGCCGGGTGCTGATTACGCCGAGTGGTACAGATTTTCTTGTTTGGATAGTAAGAAATGCTCGTCAAGAACGTCTGTGGTAATTTGTAGAAGTGGTCCTGCTCCCTAAAAGACATTGCGAAGCATGTATCTAAATTAAATATCTATTTCTATTTTACCGCTTTTAGGCTGCTTTCTTTGCCTAGGCGGGCAATGTCTTGTAGATAGTCATTTTCGATTCTGGCCTCTATAGCAATGTGTCTCTCGACTTCTACCTTAGTGGGTCTTCCGACAGGTCTGGTTATGCCTACAGCTTTGAGGAGTTCCTTAACCGCTACATAGTTAGCCTCCTCCGCACCCTTCTTCAGCATTTCGATAGCGACGTCTTGCCAATACAGCTTGTGTTCGATGTCCCAAGCGTTTTCCTTCGCATGTTTATCTAGTGTTAGCAAACTAATGTCCCATTGTTTAGCAAGTACGCTATGAGAGTAGGCCTCGATGTACTTCTGTTTTCCGTCATCTGGAATATTCATTGTGGTTCCTTGTTGTATTTATATTAGGTGGTAGTAGGCGCCTCAAGCCGGCGAGGGCTTTGCTCCGCAAGGGTAGAGCAAGAGCACCGTCAGCAAGCTGACACGCCCTATCGGGCTTTACGCATTTAGAGATCAAGAGCTATTAGGGTATAAGTTATTAGACATTCCGCTAATGGGTGTCTCTAGTGTGTCCGCTCTTGATCTCTCTTTTAATGCGTGCTTCTGCTGCCGCAGGCGTTGCTTTTGTCAGCTCTGCTGACGTTGCTTTTGATCTTGGTATTAGCTAAATGTAAATACTTGGTAGGTATCTATCATGGCTAAAATCTCCTAGCTGATACTAGGTTTAGGTGGTTGTCTAAACTGTTGTTTGAAAGCGTACTAGTGATGCTGCGAAGCAGGGTGGCTTTTTAGATCACTAAGGAGATATGTAAATTGATCAAAATCTCTTAAAGAGTCTTTAAGGAAAAATGATCAAATCATGGTGACGCTGATCAAAATTACTAAGCTGCGCGTTCTAAGCTTTTAGTCCAGCGTCTAACGGTCACATAGTTCACATTAAGCTTTTCTGCAATGGCCTTTCGTTCTAATCCTTTCTCAATGAATAAAGATACAGCCTCAACCTGTAGCGAGGCCTTGGCCTTTTTCTTGGCTGACTGTTCCTTTTCCCATGGCGTCTGCATCAGCTCAGTATTGATGGTGGCTAACCGTCCTAACAATTGCTTTAGGTACTTGGCCATTTCCATGCTCTGAACGAATAGAATTACAGGCTCTTGTGTGTCTCTATCTCTAAGCGATGTTCTTGCGACTGCCTGAAGGGTTTATTCATAGAATCGCTCAAATTCAATAGCCTTTCTGATATCGGATACAGATATTCCCAGCATGTAACTTAGACTATGAAAGCTGAGTGCGTCATCTCTGCTGACGTTGCCATGCTGTAAACATATGGCAATGTGTCTATCCTGATAGCCATTAATGCCCCTGCTATCAATGGGCAGTCGGGTGATGTTTTGCTCAAAGTTAAATTTAACCCAGTCATGCATAAAGGCTAGGCTTTCTTTATCTGCAATCATCGCCGTTACACCATGTAGCCAGAATGCCAGTTGAGTATCGTCCTCCCAAGCTTCAATAGAGCGGCCATTCCTTTGCATTAGACTTTGTGTTTTTGAATATTTACCCTTCAGAAAAGGATGAAGCTCAACTCGTTTACCGTAGCCATCAAATTCAGGCGTAAAGACTGAGGGTTCAAAGCACCAGCCTTGGCTTTCAGCATGTACGCCTAGAAGAGTATCTCGGACGTTGTTCGCTAACACATGAACACTATTTGCGTAGGAGAAAGCTGGTAGGAAATCTCGATAACGCACTATGCGTACTAGGCGCTTACCTTTCACACTCTGCTGCTCGACCTCAACACTGCATCTAGGGGTGAGCATGGCCTTTAGAACCTCAAGAGCAGAGCTGCTAAGCGCGCTCCCTTCCTTGGCCTTTAGCATATTCTCCACTAGGGCTACATGCTCTGGCTTGAGTGAGGCTTTCTTGTCTTCACCTACCGTGAGGTAGCGGTCAAGGCTGCTGAGATAGCTGATGCTGTCAAAGTTGTAGCCCTTGCAGTCGGACACGCTCGGCACCTCATCCACTACTAGCTCCCATCCAGCCAGTAAACGTGCGTCCACTTTTCTCAAAGCTTCATGAGTAATCATTAGTAAAGGGTGTACTGCCTGAGCTAAGGCGTTCTCGATAGTGGCAATTACTTGGTCTGTCGTATTTGATGTGATGGCTTTGGGCACGATCCCAGAGCGGGTTTTAATGTTTAGCTCCAATTCCTCCACGAGAGCGGTGGTAGGCATTGCGTAAACGATCTTGGAGGCTGTGATTAAGGCAGGTAGAGTCTCAATAAATTTTGTAGATTTCCCACTGCCGGGCAATGCTTCTGCTAGGAATATGGTCTTGTTAATCATGGCTTATCTTCCGGACAAGTCTAGGCACTTAGAAGCGCTCGGAATATTGCGAGTGCCAAGGCTGCTGAAGTTAGGAGGGTTAACGCGGTGAGGCTGATGCAGAGAAGGGTGATGACCCAGCTAGTGAGTAGTTGCTTTAAGATTTTTCAAGGGTTCCTTGTATCTCCATATTGTCAATAATGGAGTGGAGGGCATGGCTAGATGTAAATGTTCCATCAAGGCCGCTGAGTGGGTGTAGTTTTACACATTGATATTGACCGCGCTGATTCATCTGATAGCTGATGCTCTTGTACTCTTTAATGGCTCCTACAAGCATCGAGTTTCTGGTAGAGGCGTCTTCAGAAATCTTCCTAGCTTCAAGCTTTCTTTTGGCTAGGTATTTAGACTCTGCATCTGACCTATAAAATTCTCTTTCGCTCATTCGGATAGGCCGTAGTTTTTCAAAAGGTTAGCTTTGATGGCGCGCATAAGATCGGTCTGATTGCTGCAAGTGGCATTCACCCCGGACACAACGGAGTTTTTGATTCCTGCTAGATTTCCGTATTCGTCATAGTTCAGGTTGCTAGATTTAGTGTTAGTGGCGCTCTTGCCTGCATTGAATGCGGCCTGAACGTCAAGGCTCTCTCGTACAATTGGGTCGTTACGATAGAGTTCTCTAGTGGATTTTTCTCTAAGCTCGCGCATCAATTCAACTGCCCTTGCTGGATCACTCATTACGCTGCCTTGAACTTTAAGAGGCTCTTGTCTGTATGCGTCGTTAGTAATTTCCCATCCTTCCCGTTGTGCGATGTCCATTACTTCAGATGGTGAACGGCCTGTAGCTTTGGCTATTTCAAAAATGTCATGTGGATTTAGTTGCTTAGTCATCTTGTTTTCCTATAGGTCGATAATTCGATATTGGTTGGTGCTATTGGGTTTGGCTTTCTCGGGGTTTAGTTCTATCAATCCTAAAGACTGGAGTCTTTTGAGAACTCTGGTAATGGATTTCAACGGCATACCTGTCTCATGTGAAAAGTCTGCAATGCTGATTGTCGACCATCCTTCTCCATCCGCTCTATTGCGGATCATTAGAAAGATTAGTTTTGATGAGATGGTTTTAAGGTGCTTGTGCCGAATTCGCACAATTTCTTCGATGGTTGTCATGTTCTCTGCTCTCGATTCTCGATTTTATTTTCTCTAGATAATGCCTCTTGCTGTGTTACCGCATAAGGAGTGGGCTGAAAAACTCATTATCTATATAGGTACTACTGACGATTCTAGGTTTTGTCTACGGACAGGGTCGTATATTCCGTTTTGGCTAGTAACATTTGTGGTTCGTTTGTTCTTGCGTGTGGCTTGGGTGGTGGTTAGAGATCACCCATAGGCTCTCTGTGAGCGTTGCTATTGAGAGGCTTTGAGGTGTGTGCATTTATGCAGTAGCGCCCCTAGGAAGAGCTCCTAGAGGCTTCGTTGAGGGGCGGCTAATCAATCAATAAGGTGGATTACGTCTCTGGCATTTAGATGTGAGTAGCGAGCAACAGACCTAGTGTCTCGATGGCCAGAGACAATCATTATCTGAGCATTGTTAAAACCCTTTTTGGCTACGTTAGTAATCCGTGTGTGTCTTAACTGGTGTAGTCGTACAGTGTCAGATAGCTCTGCTTTCTCTCTTGCTCTCCTAACGGCCGTAGAGACGCTGTGAGGTGTGATATTGAATAGCCTAGGGGATGGCTTGCGTTTGGCTTTAGCCTTCTGAATGGCGTCTCTTAGGAGCTCTACAGCACGCAACGTGAGGGGCACTGAGCGAGTGCCGTTCTTACCGTCGATTACATCCGCAATACGCTCGTCCAAGTGAACGCAATCAATGGTTAGCTTCACTATCTCTGAACGCCTCATAGCTGTTTCGTAAGCAAGCTCCGTAATCATTGCCGTGACTGGGGTTAGGTGGTGCAGTAAACGGGCTAGCTCTCCCGGACTTACCACTTTATCGCTGGCTCTGGAGGCTGGTGGTAGGGCTATGTCTTCCAGCGGGTTGGCTATGTCTATTAGCAGCTCCCGCTTAGCGAACCTGAAGAAGCGGGACATGAACGCTAGCTGTGTTCTGCAAGTGGCAGGCTTAACAACCTTTAGCCGCCTTAGCTTGAAGTCATTCACCTGCTGCGGGGTTATCTCGTGGATGGGTTGGGGAAAGGAGAGGGCCAGTTGCTCCACAAGTTGCAGCGCATGGTGATAGCTGCCCTTGCCTCTGAGGCGGGATTCGCAATAGGTCATGCCTAGGGAGTAGATGGTGTGGGTTTTGTGTTGCTTGTTGACGGCCTCAAGCTGCTTAGCCCATTGAAGGGCAGCCTCTTGGGTAGGGAAGGTTTTAGATTGGGGCGGATTGCCCTTGATGCGAACTTGGGCGTTCCAGTTCCCTGAGGAGAGTTGACGTACGTTTGCCATGGTTGAAGCCTCTAGAGTGTGAATGGGTGTTCTCTAGAGGTCGCACCATGTATAGTGCGCGCCGCATCGAAGTGTGCCTTGACATGGTGGGGGTCGTTGGTTCGAGTCCAATCGTGCCTACCAAACATAAAGGGTCACTTAGGTGGCCCTTTTTTATTGGGCGCTTGTCAGGGCTTCGGCTTTCTGAAAGCATCCAGCGTTCACAAAATCTCCAGTGACTGCGGTTCGGTCAGGTTGGCCTTCGGGCTCCTGCCACTGTGAGGCGGGTACACCGCCGGATCGCGTACTGGCTCATCCCAACCCATGTGACCTTTGGTAGGGGTCACCACTAGGAGAGGAAGCGCCATGCCTGTTATTACTCTTCCCGACGGCAGTCAGCGTTCGTTCGATCACCCGGTTTCCGTAGCCGAGGTTGCTCAATCCATTGGCGCTGGCCTGGCAAAGGCCACCGTGGCCGGCAAGGTCAACGGCACGCTCGTCGACGCCTGTGACGTCATCAGTAACGACGCCACCCTGCAAATCATTACGCCGAAAGACGAAGAGGGGCTCGAAATCATTCGCCACTCTTGCGCGCATTTGGTGGGTCATGCCGTCAAGCAGCTGTATCCCACAGCACGCATGGTGATTGGTCCGGTTATCGAAGAAGGCTTCTATTACGACATCGCCTACGAGCGTCCTTTTACGCTCGACGATCTTTCGGCAATAGAAGCGCGCATGCACCAGTTGATCGATACCGAATACGACGTGGTCAAGAAGATGACCCCGCGTGCGGAAGTGATCGCCGAATTCACCGCGCGCGGCGAAGAGTACAAGCTGCGTCTGGTTGAGGACATGCCTGAAACCCAGGAAATGGGCCTCTACTACCATCAGGAATACCTCGACATGTGCCGCGGTCCGCACGTGCCGAACACGCGTTTTCTCAAAGCGTTCAAGCTGACCAAGCTGTCCGGTGCTTACTGGCGCGGCGACGCCAAAAACGAGCAATTGCAGCGTGTGTACGGCACTGCGTGGGCTGACAAGAAGCAGTTGGCCGCCTATGTTCAGCGTATCGAAGAAGCTGAAAAGCGCGATCACCGCAAAATTGGCAAGCGCCTGAACCTGTTCCACACCCAGGAAGAAGCGCCAGGTATGGTGTTTTGGCACCCTAATGGCTGGACGCTTTATCAGGTGCTTGAGCAGTACATGCGCCAAATTCAGCGTGAGAACGGTTACCTGGAAATCAAGACGCCGCAAGTTGTTGATCGCAGCCTGTGGGAAAAGTCCGGGCACTGGGCGAACTACGCGGAAAACATGTTCACGACCGAATCGGAAAGTCGTGACTATGCCATCAAGCCAATGAACTGCCCGTGCCACGTGCAGGTATTCAATCAGGGCCTGAAAAGCTACCGCGAACTGCCGATGCGTCTTGCCGAGTTTGGTGCCTGCCACCGCAACGAGCCATCGGGTGCGCTGCACGGCATCATGCGCGTACGGGCATTTACGCAAGACGACGCGCACATCTTCTGTACCGAAGAGCAAATGCAGGCGGAATCCGCTGCGTTTATCAAGTTGACCCTCGACGTTTACGCGGACTTTGGTTTTACCGATATCCAGCTGAAACTGTCGACACGTCCAGAGAAGCGCGTTGGTTCGGACGAGTTGTGGGATCGCGCCGAATCTGCGCTGGCCTCTGCTCTTGAAAGTGCCGGTTTGCCTTACGATTTGCAGCCAGGCGAGGGTGCGTTTTATGGTCCGAAAATCGAGTTCTCGCTAAAGGACTGCCTTGGTCGCGTTTGGCAATGCGGCACCCTGCAGCTCGATTTCAACCTGCCGGTTCGTCTAGGCGCCGAGTTTGTCAGCGAGGACAACAGTCGCAAGCATCCAGTCATGCTGCATCGCGCCATTCTGGGTTCGTTCGAGCGCTTTATCGGTATGTTGATCGAGCACTATGAAGGTGCATTCCCGGCATGGCTCGCGCCTACCCAAGCTGTAATTTTGAATATCACCGACAAACAGGCTGATTTTGCGCTTGAGGTTGAAAAAACACTCAATCAAAGCGGGTTCCGTGCCAAGTCCGACTTGAGAAACGAAAAAATCGGCTTTAAAATCCGCGAGCATACTTTGCTCAAGGTTCCGTATCTCCTGGTAATCGGGGATCGGGAAGTTGAAACGCAAACTGTCGCTGTGCGTACGCGAGAAGGCGCTGATCTGGGTTCCATGCCAGTCGCCCAATTCGCAGATTTTCTTACGCAAGCGGTTTCCCGGCGTGGTCGCCAAGATTCGGAGTAATTATTATTAAGCGTGAAATGAGACAAGATAAACGAGCTGCACCGAAAGCCCCGATCAACGAGAATATCTCGGCACGCGAGGTTCGGTTAATTGGCGCTGACGGCGAGCAAATTGGCATCGTCTCGATTGATGAAGCGCTTAGAATCGCTGAAGAATCCAAGCTGGACCTGGTAGAGATTTCCGCTGATGCGGTTCCACCGGTCTGCCGCGTAATGGATTACGGCAAATCGATCTTCGAAAAGAAGAAACAGGTTGCCGCAGCGAAGAAGAACCAGAAACAGGTTCAGGTTAAAGAAATCAAGTTTCGTCCAGGGACGGAAGAAGGGGATTACCAGGTAAAACTACGCAACCTGGTACGTTTCCTTAGTGATGGGGACAGGGCCAAGGTTTCGTTACGATTCCGCGGTCGTGAGATGGCGCATCAGGAGCTGGGCATGGAGTTGTTAAAGCGGGTTGAAGGTGACCTTGCTGAATACGGCACCGTTGAGCAGCACCCGAAGATGGAAGGACGCCAACTTATTATGGTCATCGCCCCCAAAAAGAAGAAATAACCACCAGGGCACGGCAGGCCTTGCGGTTATGTTTATCAACTGAATGCGGAGTATCCGAACATGCCAAAGATGAAAACCAAAAGCGGTGCAGCTAAACGTTTCTTGAAAACCGCTACCGGTTTCAAGCACAAGCACGCTTTCAAGAGCCACATCCTGACCAAAATGTCGACCAAGCGTAAGCGTCATCTGCGCGGCAGCACCATGGTGCATCCGTCTGACGTGGCAAAGGTCGCGCGCATGCTGCGCGTTCGTTAATTTCGGTCAAAGATTAGAGGAAGTTACTCATGGCTCGTGTTAAGCGTGGCGTTGTTGCTCGCCGTCGTCACAAAAAAATTCTGAAACTCGCTAAAGGCTACTATGGCGCGCGCTCACGCGTGTTCCGCGTTGCCAAGCAAGCGGTAATCAAGGCAGGCCAATACGCCTACCGCGACCGTCGTCAGAAAAAACGTCAATTCCGTGCACTGTGGATCGCCCGTATCAATGCTGGCGCCCGCATCAACGGTTTGTCCTACAGCCGACTGATCGCTGGCTTGAAAAAGGCAGCTATCGAGATCGACCGTAAGGTTCTGGCTGATCTGGCAGTGAACGAAAAAGCGGCGTTTGCTGCGATTGTCGAGAAAGCGAAAGCCGTTCTGGCTTAAGTCCCCGACAATCACCGGGCTCGCCCGGTGCTAAACGTCACCAATAGGGGAAGAGCCTTCAAGCTCTTCCCCTATTTCGTATCTGGAGTCTGTAAATGGAAAACCTGGATGCGCTGGTCTCTCAAGCACTAGAGGCCGTTCAGCGCGCAGAAGACGTCAATGCCCTGGAGCAAATCCGGGTTCTGTATCTCGGCAAGAAAGGCGAGTTGACTCAGGTGATGAAGAGCCTGGGCAATATGTCGGCCGAAGATCGTCCCAAGGTCGGTGCGTTGATCAACGCCGCAAAAGACCGCGTTCAAGACTCGCTTAACAGCCGCAAGGATTTGCTTGAGCAAGCCGCGCTGAGCGCCAAGCTTGCAGCCGAATTCATCGACGTTACTTTGCCAGGTCGCGGTCAGTCCTCCGGTGGTCTGCATCCGGTCACGCGCACGCTGGAGCGTATCGAGCAGTTCTTCACCCATATTGGCTACGGCATTGCCGAGGGCCCTGAGGTAGAAGACGACTATCACAATTTCGAGGCGCTCAACATTCCTGGCCACCACCCGGCGCGGGCAATGCATGACACCTTCTATTTCAATGCCAACATGTTGCTGCGCACTCACACCTCCCCGGTTCAGGTGCGCACCATGGAATCCCAGCAGCCGCCGATCCGCATCGTCTGCCCGGGGCGCGTTTACCGTTGCGACTCGGATATCACGCACTCGCCGATGTTCCATCAGGTTGAAGGCCTGCTGGTTGATCAGGACATCAGCTTTGCTGACCTGAAAGGCACGATCGAAGAATTCCTGCGCGTGTTTTTCGAGAAAGACCTGGGCGTGCGTTTCCGTCCTTCTTTCTTCCCGTTCACCGAGCCCTCCGCTGAAGTCGACATGCAGTGCGTGATGTGCAGCGGTAAAGGCTGCCGCGTCTGCAAACAAACCGGCTGGCTCGAGGTGATGGGCTGCGGCATGGTTCATCCAAACGTGTTGCGCATGTCCGGCATCGACCCTGAAAAGTACCAAGGCTTCGCCTTTGGTATGGGCGTCGAGCGTCTGGCCATGTTGCGTTATGGCGTTAACGACTTGCGTCTGTTCTTCGACAACGACCTGCGATTCCTTGCGCAATTTCGCTAGGTCGCTTGCCCGTTAACGTTTTCCAGGAGAAGAACAGAATGAAATTCAGCGAACAGTGGCTGCGTAGTTGGGTAAATCCGTCGGTTTCCCGTGATGAATTAGTGGCGCGTCTATCCATGGCCGGGCTTGAGGTCGACAGCGTTTCGTTGGTCGCCGGCGTGTTCAGTGGTGTAGTGGTGGGCGTGGTGCTCAGTACTGAACAGCACCCGGATGCTGACAAGCTTCGTGTCTGCCAGGTGAGCAATGGCGCCGAGACGTTTCAGGTTGTTTGCGGTGCGCCGAATGTTCGAGCCGGCCTCAAAGTGCCGTTCGCCATGATCGGCGCCGAGCTGCCAAACGACTTCAAAATAAAGAAAGCCAAGCTGCGAGGCGTCGAGTCCAACGGCATGCTGTGCTCGGCTTCCGAGCTACAGATCAGCGAAGAAAATAGCGGCCTGATGGAGCTGGCAGCTGATGCTCCGGTTGGTCAGGACGTGCGTGCTTACCTAGGCCTGGACGACGCGAGTATTGAAGTTGATCTAACCCCTAACCGCGGCGACTGCCTGTCGCTTGCGGGTCTGGCCCGCGAAGTCGGCGCGCTGTACGACACGCCAGTCAGTCGTCCGGCGGTGGCAGTGGTTCCAGCTGTTCACGAACAGACAATTCCTGTTGAAGTTTCTGCTGCAGGGGCCTGTCCCCGTTATCTCGGCCGCGTTATTCGAAATGTTGACCTGAGCAAGCCGACTCCACTGTGGATGGTCGAGCGCCTGCGTCGCTCCGATGTGCGCAGTATCGATGCCGCCGTAGACATCACTAACTACGTGATGCTGGAGCTCGGTCAGCCGATGCACGCATTCGATCTGAACGAGATCAATGGTGGGATCCGTGTCCGAATGGCAGAGGAGGGCGAAAAGCTGGTTCTGCTGGACGGTCAGGAAGTGGCGCTGCGGGCCGACACCCTGGTTATCGCTGATCACCAGCGCGCGCTTGCGATTGCTGGCGTCATGGGTGGTGAGCACAGCGGGGTCGCCGCTGGTACTCGCGATCTCTTCCTGGAAAGTGCTTTCTTCGACACGATTGCTGTGGCCGGTAAGGCGCGGTCTTACGGCTTGCACACTGATGCCTCGCATCGCTTTGAGCGCGGCGTGGATTGGAACCTGGCCCGCGAGGCGATGGAGCGCGCTACTGGCCTGCTACTTGAAGTGGTTGGTGGTGAACCTGGTCCGATTATCGAAGTTGTCAGCAGCGATCAACTTCCCGTCACAGCAAACGTAACCCTGCGCGCAGATCGCATTGATCAGATGCTGGGCATGGAAATGGATGCCGGCGAGATCGAGCGTTTGCTGACTGCGCTTGGTTTGCAGGTCAGGCTTTGTGCTCCGGGGCAATGGCAAGTCGTGGTTCCAAGTCATCGGTTCGACATCAGTCTCGAAGTCGACTTGATCGAAGAGTTGGGTCGTCTGTATGGCTACAACCGACTTCCGGTCCGCTATCCCCAAGCTCGTCTGGCGCCGCAACCTAAAGCGGAGGCTAGGGCCGAACTCCCGGCATTGCGCCGATTGCTTGTGGCTCGCGGTTATCAGGAAGCGATCACGTACAGCTTCATTGATCCTCAGCAGTTCGCGTTGTTCACGCCTGGCGTCGAGCCGTTGATGCTGGCAAACCCCATTTCTTCGGATATGGCAGCGATGCGTTCCTCACTTTGGCCGGGCTTGGTCAAGGCCGTGCAGCACAACCTCAATCGTCAGCAAACGCGCGTGCGTCTGTTCGAAAGCGGCTTGCGTTTCGTTGGGCAGCTGGAAGGCCTGAAGCAAGAGGCCATGTTGTCCGGCGTGATTTGTGGCTCGCGTCTGGCCGAAGGGTGGGCCCATGGCCGCGATACAGTCGATTTCTATGACGTGAAAGCCGACGTCGAAGCGCTGCTCGGCTTCTCGGGTGCGCAGCCGTCGTTCAGCTTTGTGGCGGGTGAGCATCCTGCGCTGCATCCAGGTCAGACCGCACGAGTTGAGCGCGACGGCCAGTTGGTTGGCTATGTCGGTGCACTTCATCCTGAGTTGGCTAAAACCCTGGGCATCGACCAGCCGCTTTTCTTGTTCGAGTTGGTGCTGGCCGAGGTTGCTCAGGGTCTGTTGCCCAAGTTCCACGAGCTTTCGCGCTTCCCTGAAGTGCGTCGCGACTTGGCGCTGCTGGTCGACCAAAGCATCGCTGCTGATGCTGTCCTTGGGGCAATTCGCGAGGCTGCGGGTGAGTATCTGACGGACCTCAAGCTATTTGATGTGTATCACGGTAAAGGTATTGATCCGCATAGAAAAAGCTTGGCCGTCGGCTTGACCTGGCAACATCCATCGCGCACTCTTAATGATGAAGAGGTGAGTACTACAACGCAGAATATCCTTACCTCGCTTGAAGAAAGGTTCAACGCCACGTTAAGGAAGTAGCGTATGGGGGCTCTGACGAAAGCTGAAATGGCCGAACGTCTGTACGAAGAGCTAGGCCTGAATAAACGGGAAGCCAAGGAATTGGTGGAGCTGTTTTTTGAGGAAATCCGTCAGGCGCTGGAGCTTAATGAGCAAGTGAAATTGTCCGGTTTCGGCAATTTCGACTTGCGCGATAAGCGTCAACGTCCTGGCAGGAACCCGAAAACAGGGGAAGAGATCCCGATCACGGCAAGACGCGTGGTTACCTTCCGCCCCGGGCAAAAATTAAAAGCCAGAGTTGAGGCTTATGCTGGAACCAAGTCATAACGACGAGTTACCGCCCATACCCGGCAAGCGTTACTTCACCATTGGCGAAGTGAGCGAGCTGTGTGCGGTGAAGCCGCATGTGTTGCGTTATTGGGAGCAGGAATTTACCCAGCTCAACCCGATTAAGCGACGCGGCAACCGTCGGTATTACCAGCGGCAGGATGTGCTGATGATTCGGCAGATTCGGGCTCTCTTGTACGAGCAAGGTTTCACAATCGGAGGAGCGCGGCAGCGGTTGTCCGGTGATGAAGCCAAGGATGACACCACTCAATACAAGCAACTCATCCGGCAGATGATCGTAGAGCTGGAAGAGGTTTTGGTGGTGCTGCGCAAGTAGCTGGTTGTGGTTAGAAAACTTCCACATTTCAAAAGCTTAGTGTATAGTCCGATCCGCTTTCGAGCGGTTGGGAAGCAATAAAGTTGTACCGTCGGGGCGTAGCGCAGTCCGGTAGCGCACTAGCATGGGGTGCTAGGGGTCGAGTGTTCGAATCACTCCGTCCCGACCATTATTCTCCAGAAATCCAGTCACTTCACGGTGACTGGATTTTTTTATGCGCGACTGGTTTATATGGGGCGAGCAAGACTGGGCGCGCGGCGCGGGTAATAAAAAGGCCAGCAATGCTGGCCTTTTTATTACGCTTCAAGACGGCACGTCATTCGGTTCGTTTTGTTGCGTCAATGAAGGGAAGGGCGCTGTTGGGCAGCATAGTCGTCGGCAAGGTGCCGTCCCAGCGTTCGGCTTTGGTGAGTTCAACCAGGTTCTGGTTGCTGGCGAGTGCTTGAGCCCTTGCTTTGATGGCATCAGCTTCTGCTTCGCCGCGCAGTCGGGTGGCTTCCGCGTCTGCTTTGGCCTCAGCAAGTTTGGAGTCGGCTTCTGCTTGCGCCTGGGTCACGCGGATTTGGGCTTGGACCTGTTCGGTGGCTAGCATCTGCTCGCGAGTTTTCACTTCGACTTCTGCTTTCATGCGCAAGGCGATTGAGCGTTCGTAATCGTCGCTGAAGTCGATGTTCTCGACTTGGACACCGTCGATGACTACCGGGCCGATGATGGATTCTTTAATAGCACGGGTTACGTCAGCGACAAATTTGCCGCGTTGTTGGACGGCGGTCACGGCGTTGTACTGGCCGAAGACGTTTTCGACCTGTGTAGGAACTTGGCGGCTGATCAGTCGGCTGACCAGTCCTTCAAGATCCTGGTACTGCGTATAGACCTTGGATACTTCGCCTGGTACTACGTGCCACGAGACTGAAACCTGCAGGGTCGCGGTTTGTTGATCCTTACTGTAGGCCTGAAGCTCTCTATAAGAAGTTGCCTGGCTTTGTACCGAGATGAATTTCACGGTCTCGATGAACGGGGTCTTGAATGACAGGCCAGGCTCCACAACACCTACCAAGGCACCATTTCGCAGGAGCACGCCGCGCTCCGTCTCATCGACCGTGTACCAGGAACTAAAAAATACCCCAAGCATAACCAGCACTACTGCGGCTATTCCGATCGCCTTGCTGTTGAATCCTTGCATGTCCTTTCCTTTATATGGGTTTCGTGTAATCAGTCGGCCAAGCTTCGCTTAGCTTCTTAGCGTATAGATAGTACGTGAGCAGGTCTGATAAATGAGTCACTTCTATTGGCGTACGGCCGGGTGAGGTGCTGGCGCGGAAGTTTTTGAATATTTCCCGAGGAATGCCTTGACGGCTTCCTCAGGCTGCTTATAATGCGCACCTCTTCCGGCGCGGAAGGCTCCTAAAAGTTCTTTCTAATCAATAGGTTAGGTTGAAATTAAGGATTGCAAAGCAGAGTGATCTGCGTAGAATGCGCCGGGCTGGCGGGGTTGAGGTTTGGTCCTGTTGGTCGGTCGAGTGGGTTGATCGAAAGGCGGTAAAGAGGTGGTTGACAGCGGTTTGAAACGCTGTAGAATTCGCCTCCCGCTGACGAGAGACTGAAGTTGATCGGAGGCGCAAGCGGTTGAGTTTGAAAAGAAATTTTCAAAATCGCTTGACGGAAAAAGAGGCTGCTGTAGAATGCGCGCCTCGGTTGAGACGAAAGGCTTAACCAACTGTTCTTTAACAACTGAATCAAGCAATTCGTGTGGGTGCTTGTGAGGTAAGACTGATAGTCACAAGATTATCAGCATCACAAGTAACACTCGTTAATTTGAGAGTTTTTTGCGATTGCTGAGCCAAGTTTAGGGTTTTCTCAAAACCCAGATATGTTTGAACTGAAGAGTTTGATCATGGCTCAGATTGAA
>NZ_UPSE01000230.1 GCF_900573885.1 Pseudomonas viridiflava | reverse complement strand
GTCATAAATAGGCAGGCACAGGATCTGGTTCGACAGGCCGGTGGCGATCGGCAAGCGTTCCGGCTTGGCCGAATCCAGACCCCGGTACATCGGGAACGTCGAAATCAGTGGGTAGAAATAGCGGCGGGCCAGAATGTTCTGATCACGCATTCGCTGATACAGCGCGTCGCGTGAAACGGCGAACGTCTCCCGTACCAGCACCGGGAAATACGAGTAGTTATGTTTTTCGGCGCTCTGCCAGACAATCTCTATACCGGGTATCGCTGCCAATGCAGCAC
>NZ_UPSE01000637.1 GCF_900573885.1 Pseudomonas viridiflava | reverse complement strand
GTGATAAAGGATGCCGGCCTGCAACGGCCCGGCCGGGTAGATGTCCTGCACATTGGCAGCACCGCCAGGCACATGGGCGACGATCCAGTCGATGGCCTCTTGATCCAGCTGCACCAGCGGCAACAGGTCCGGTGTGATGTAACGGCAATCCGCATCGATCCGATTCGCCGGAATCTGCAGCGCACTGTCCGTGCCGACCGCGCTGGCCAGCGCAGCCAGGGTTGGCTGTGCGAACACCACGCGAATGTCGGCGCTCATGCCCAGCTTGCGCATGCGTGCGATCAGCGTGACGGCGAGCAGCGAATGGCCGCCCAGTTCGAAGA
>NZ_UPSE01000229.1 GCF_900573885.1 Pseudomonas viridiflava | reverse complement strand
GTTCTACATCGACCAGGGCTTCACCAAGGATTAGATCGCCAGTGTCAGCAAGATCTTCGGCCTGATCATGACACTGCTGGGCGCAGGCGTCGGCGGCCTGCTGATCGTGCGCTTCGGCATCATGCCAATCCTGTTCATCGGCGGCCTGAGTTCGGCAGCCACCAACATCCTGTTTCTGCTGCTGGCAGACATGGGGCCGAACATCAAAATGTTGATCCTGACCATCTCATTGGACAACCTCAGCTCCGGCCTTGCGACGCCCGCGTTCGTGGCCTACCTGTCGAGCC
>NZ_UPSE01000272.1 GCF_900573885.1 Pseudomonas viridiflava | reverse complement strand
CACTCAGGCAATGCATTTATTCTGGGAACACGGCTACGACGCTACCTCCCTAAGCCAGCTCAAGGCGAGCATCGGTGGCGGCATCACCGCGCCCAGCTTTTACGCCGCGTTCGACTCGAAACAGGCCTTGTTCACCGAGGTGATGGAGCGATACCTCACCACCCACGGTCGGGTAACCGACAGCCTGTTTGATCAGACTTTGCCACCCAGAGAAGCAATCGAACTCACCCTCCGCCGCTCAGCCAAAATGCAATGCGAGCCCGATCATCCCAAGGGATGTCTGGTGTCGCTCGGCTTGATGAGCGCTTGTTCAGAAGAGAGCAAGGCCATCTCCGCCCCCCTCGCACAGGCGAGAGACATGAACCGTGCTGCCTTGGTGGCCTGTGT
>NZ_UPSE01000061.1 GCF_900573885.1 Pseudomonas viridiflava | reverse complement strand
GTCCAGGGCTGCGCAGGCAGGCGGGACAGGTGTGCGGCGGCCAGGTGGTCGTCGACGAAGGCTTTGACTTCCTGCTCGAAGCGGGCAATCGAGAACCGCTCGGCGTTGGCGCGACAGGCCTGTACGGTGATTCGCGCCTGCGCGCTTTCGAACTCGTTGACTGCTGCGATCAGTGATTCAACCGTCTGCTGCGGATAGAACACCCCGGTAGGATATGGATGGTCCAGCCCGCGAACGGTCTCCAGTGCACCGCCCTTGCCAAAGGCGATCACCGGTGTGCCGCAGGCCTGTGCTTCCACCGGACTGATGCCGAAATCCTCTTCGGCAGCGAACACGAAGGCTTTGGCGGTGCGCATGTGCTCGATCAGGACGCTCGCCGGCTGGAAACCCATCAGCGTGATGTTGGTCGCGCGGCTCGCGATGGCCTGCGCCTCGGCCAGGTC
>NZ_UPSE01000452.1 GCF_900573885.1 Pseudomonas viridiflava | reverse complement strand
CGTTTACCTGATCTGCCAAATGAACGGAGCGCACATGAATCAACGTAAAAGACTTTCCCTCGCCTTGTGTTCGACACTCGCCGGGATGACACCCTTTGCCGCCTTCGCAGAAGAGCAGAAAGAAGGGTTTGTCGAAGGCGGCACGCTCAATATCCTCAACCGAAATTTCTACATGAACCGTGACCACCGCAATGGCGAGTCGAGCCCGACGCAGCGGCTACTCCGAAGGCTGGGCGCACGGCATCATGGGGCGGTTCGAGTCAGGCTTCACCCAAGGCACCAT
>NZ_UPSE01000227.1 GCF_900573885.1 Pseudomonas viridiflava | reverse complement strand
CTTCTGACCTTTGCCGGTCTTCACCAGAACAGGCTGAGAATCGACGGCCAAAGCCGCCTGCAGGTCACCTTTGCTGTCGCCCACAAACCATAGACCCTTCAGGTCCGCTGCGTAATGTCGGGCGATGGCCTGCAACATGCCGGGCCGTGGCTTTCGGCAGTCGCAGCCTTCGTCAGGCCCATGCGGGCAATAGACGATCAAGCCAACCTCGCCGCCCTGCTCTGCCACCAGCTCGCGCAATCGCGCGTGCATGGCGTGCAGGGTGGCCAAGTCGTAATAACCTCTGGCAATGCCGGACTGGTTGGTGGCAATCGCCACTGTCCAGCCGGCCTTGCTC
>NZ_UPSE01000226.1 GCF_900573885.1 Pseudomonas viridiflava | reverse complement strand
AGGTGGCCCCTTGCGGTCGCCGCCACGGCGTTTACCACCCCAGGGATCTTGATTATTCGAGTTGCCACCCGGCTCATTCCAAGCCATAGCGCTCTCCATCTGATAAAGCAAAGACGCACCATCGGCGCGCCGCCCCATGCTACAGAATGCCCGCGAAAGCCGTACAACGGCTTTCCCGTGCTTTTATTGCAAAGTGTGTTGCTCGATGAACTCCAGCGGCTGCAATCCTTCGCGAGTCACCAGACGATTGAGTTCAACGCGCGGTATACGCACTGCCAGAAGACTTGAGCCTTCATCGTCGTGCGTCTCGCTCTGCACGGCAC
>NZ_UPSE01000220.1 GCF_900573885.1 Pseudomonas viridiflava | reverse complement strand
CATCAAGCACCACTCGGTGAGCCAAGCCAGGCCATTGCGTCTTCGGATTCAGCCTTCGGCCGGTCGATCCAGGCGATGGCGCAGCCTCACGAAGGGCGCTCGGGCTTTCGCCTGCTGCCCGACAGCAGTGACGCGTTCAAGGCGCGTGCCGAGCTGATCCGCAATGCCAAAAGCAGCCTCGATCTGCAGTACTACATTGTCCATGACGGCCTGAGCACCCGGGCGCTGATCGACGAACTGCTCAACGCCGCCGACCGTGGCGTGCGCGTGCGCATCCTGCTGGACGACACCACCAGCGACGGCCTGGATCAGGCTATCGCGACCCTCGCCGCGCATCCGAACATTCAGATTCGCCTGTTCAATCCTCAGAATCTGGGGCGCGAGACGTGCATCACCCGTAGCCTCGGCAGA
>NZ_UPSE01000225.1 GCF_900573885.1 Pseudomonas viridiflava | reverse complement strand
CTTCCATCTGGACGACAACGGTATTTTCCTGATCTCACTTGATGACGGCACAATTCTCACGCGTCGACCATTCTTCGAAAACCTTATCGGCGCAAGTGTCGCGAAGGGGAATGTGTTCATGGATCACTTGCCCTATGCCAGATCAGGTATTGCGCACATAAAATCCGTGATCGATAACATGGAAAGAATCAACGGATACGTGAGTATCGATCATTATCCTCTGGTGGTTCAGGCCGGCATGTCGAAGGACGGAATTCTGACGCCCTGGCATCATCAGCTGTACACCTCTCTGGCCTCTGTCAGTCTGGTCACCCTCGGGATTCTGGTCTTTGCGTACGCGCTCATGCGACAGATAAGGGTCGGTGACGCGCTGCAAACGCAGCTGGAAGGCACTCAAGTCATCCTGCAGAAAATGGCGGCTGAAGACAGTCTGACCGGACTGCTCAACCGAAGAGGCCTGGATGAGCTGCTGCCACTCGAGCTTGAGCGCGCAGAGAAGGCCCGAACCCGAATCAGCCTGCTCATGCTGGATATCGATCACTTCAAATCCTACAAC
>NZ_UPSE01000512.1 GCF_900573885.1 Pseudomonas viridiflava | reverse complement strand
CCGAGACGTTCTGGCATGCGCAGCACTCGCTACTGATCGCACTGGTCAGCTTCGCAGCGTTGGGCATTCTGTTGGCCTCGGCGCTGGGCTACTGGGTTGCGCGCATTGGCTTGCGTCCGCTGGCAACGCTGTCGCTTGAAGTGCAGAAACTTGCCCCGCCAAGGCTGTCAGGGCGTCTGCAACTGTCGCCATTGCCGCCCGAGCTCGAGCAGTTCGTGGCCTCGTTCAATTCAACCCTTGAGCGCGTCGAGCAGGCGTATTCGCGGCTGGAGTCGTTC
>NZ_UPSE01000357.1 GCF_900573885.1 Pseudomonas viridiflava | reverse complement strand
GTATTTACATGCACAATACCTTGCGTCGTCTGGATCTTAATTTGTTGGTCACATTGGACGCGCTGCTGTCCGAGCAAAACGTCACACGCGCGGCGAGGCTGCTCAATCTCGCCCAGCCGACCGTCGGCCTGCAGCTGGGTCGGCTGCGGGAAATTCTGGACGATCCGTTATTGCTGCCCGGCCCCCGAGGCATGTCGCCGACCGAGCGCGCCCGTGAATTGCGCGGGCCACTGCGCGAAGCGCTGGTGGCGTTGGAAGGGGCGCTGAGTCCTGGCGCACCGTTCGATCCAGCACTGTCC
>NZ_UPSE01000381.1 GCF_900573885.1 Pseudomonas viridiflava | reverse complement strand
CCTTTGGCGTGAGGGTGAACCACATCGGCTCATCCAGAGTGAACCCGTTCAGCAGCACGGCTCTGAATCTCTATGTACTCGAGGGTTCGACGCTGCGCCCCGTCATGAATGCGTTGGAAGTCAGCAGCTCCAATGGTGAGTGGGACGGTATGTGCGTCGGCGAATTCAGTCAGACCGAACGCACCTTGTCCATCACAGACAAGACCAGTAAGGGTTTTGCCAGCCTTCAGGTCGATGAACAGACTGTTGGCACCCAAGACCGGCTCAACGGTGAGGACTGCGAAAGTACCGACAGCAAACCCGTTACGTCCAGGAC
>NZ_UPSE01000413.1 GCF_900573885.1 Pseudomonas viridiflava | reverse complement strand
GGTAGAAGAATAAGCCTACGGGAGTTTCGGAAAATATAATGTTTAAATGCAGTCCCGCTATGCAAAGTTCTTTTGCTTTCTGCGTTTTTCAATTCGATGCCTAGCGTCCCTATCTGCCGCTTTTTCGTCTGGATCTTTGCCCATATAAAATATGCCTGATCTCGCTGTATGCCTGAAACCCTTGTATATGGCGGTCTTTCGGCAGCGTGCGGCTTTGTGTGAGGCCCGCAATCGTGCAGGTAGGGTCGAGTGTAACTCTACCGCACATGACTGCGGCCGGGACTACAAGTGTTTTAGTCAATCGGCTTATGGGGTGCAGAGTTTATA
>NZ_UPSE01000224.1 GCF_900573885.1 Pseudomonas viridiflava | reverse complement strand
GTATATTAGTCGGAGGATGACATGGCGACATATGAGCAGCAGGGCGGAAAACTTCCGTTGGGAGCATTACTGGCGTTGGCGATGACAGGTTTCATCTGCATCGTGACCGAGACTTTGCCCGCCGGGTTGTTGCCGGAAATCGGCAGTGGGTTGGGCGTCTCGCCGTCGTTTGCGGGGCAGATGGTGACGGTTTACGCACTCGGATCGTTGCTGGCGGCGATACCGCTGACCATCGCCACGCAAAGCTGGCGTCGCAGAACGGTGTTGCTGCTGCCGATTCTCGGCTTTCTGATATTCAATTCCGTCACGGCGCTGTCCTCGAACTACTGGCTGACGCTGGTCGCAAGGTTTTTCGCGGGCGCCTCTGCGGGCCTGGCCTGGAGCCTTATTGCGGGCTATGCACGACGCATGGTGGTGCCTA
>NZ_UPSE01000363.1 GCF_900573885.1 Pseudomonas viridiflava | reverse complement strand
GTAAGCCTGTTCAACCGACCGGAAACGGAGGCCCGAGCGGAGCGAAAGCGACGAAGGTGCATGGCTGAATTTCACTTGAAACAGCCGGCGCTTTTTTAAGGTGAAAATATTCCGGACAGTAGTGCGCCTTCGCGGGAATGACGGTGGTGTTAATAAAAACTAAGGATTCCGAATCGTCTGACCGCCGCCTTCGCGGGAATGACGGCAGTCTCTAAAACAACACCGTCATCCCCGCGCAGGCGGGGATCCAGAGTCTCAAGCCAAGCGCCAAAGCTTAAGCCGGACTATTCCCCCACCCCTACATCCCCATCTGCTTACTAATAATTTCGTTCATCACTTCCCGCGTCCCTCCCCCAATAGAAAGGATGCGGTTATCCCGGTACAACCGCTCCACCAGACTCTCGCGCATATAGCCCATGCCGCCCGCCACCTGCACGGCGTCGTAAACGATACGGTCAGCAATGTCGGTGGCGAAGTTCTTGGCCATGGAAATTTCTTTGATCACCGATTTCCCCGCCGCCATCTTCGCCGCCTGGCGGTAGGTGAATTCGCGGGACACTTCCAGTTGTGTGGCCATTTCCGCCAGCCGGTGTTTCAGCACCTGGAATTTGCCGATGGGTTTGCCGAACGCTTCGCGCTGCCTTGCCCAGCTCAAGGATTCTTCCAGCGCCAGCTCGGCGGTCATGTTCGCCATGATCGCCAGGGCCAGCCGTTCCGATTGAAAGTTGGCCATGATGCCGGCGAAACCCATGTTTTCAGCGCCGATCAGGTTGCCCACCGGCACTTTGCAATCGTCGAAAAACAGCTCGGCCGTGTCCGAGGCCCACCAGCCCATCTTTTTCAGCTGACGGCCCACGGTAAAGCCCGGGGTGCCCTTCTCTACCATCAGCAAACTGACGCCGCCGAAGCCCTCACCGCCAGTGCGCACGGCCACGGTGTAGTAGTCGGCGCGCACGCCACTGGTGATAAAGGTTTTGCTGCCGGTAACGCGATAGAAATCACCGTCGCGCACGGCGCGGGTTTTCAGGCTGGCCACATCGGAACCGCCGCTGGGCTCGGTAACGGCCAAGGCGCAAATTTTTTCGCCGCTGAGCACCTGGGGCACCACGCGGTCGCGCACCTCAGGCCGCGCCCATTTGAGAATCGGCGGCAAGCCGATATCCAGTGAGCCCAGGCCGGCGACCAACCCACCGGAGCCGCAGCGCATCAACTCTTCGCTGGCCGCCACTTTGGCGAACAGGTCGCCTTCATGGCTGCCGCCAAACTGTTCGGGATAACCAATGCCCAGAATGCCCGCCGCGCCCGCTTTCAAATACAGCTCGCGGGGAAAGCTCTCCGCTTCCTCCCAATCCGCGACATGGGGAAGAATTTCCCGCTCGACAAACCGGCGCACCGAATCGCGCACCAGCTGGTGCGAGTCGTCGAAGTATTCTTGAAAGGCAGACATGGCGAGCTCCCGGAAAGGTTTGGCCGACCTTACCGAGCGCTTGCTTGGTTTTCAATACGGATCTGGCGGCAGTTCAGCCAAAAGTCGAGATTGTGGGTGCGCGTTGGGCTTCGCTTCGCTCAACCCAACATGTTCCCAACGCTCAAAACTTTTGAATCACCGTCGCCATCACGTTGCGTTCTTCGCCGTAGTAGCAAAAGTTGAGGTTGCCGCACGAGGCGACGTATTTCTCGTCGGTGAGGTTGTTGGCGTTGACGCGCACGGAAGTACCCTTCAAACCCACCTCGGAAAAGTCATAGCTGACGGAAGCGTCATACAGCGTGTACGACGGCACATAAACGGTGTTCTCCGCATCCGCCCAGCTTTTGCCGACGTAGCGCACGCCAGCGCCCACGCCCAATCCGGCGAGGCCAGTGCCGTCGAAGCGGTAATCGGCCCACAGGCTTGCCATATGCTTTGGCGTCTGCGACGGCGTATTACCCTTCACGTCGCTCTCAATGCCCAGGCTGTCAAAGCTGAAGTAGCTCTTGGCGTATTCGACCTTGGTGTAGGTGTAACTACCCAGCAGACGCAGGCTGTCGGTGATGTGCAAGCGCCCTTCCAGCTCGACGCCTTTGGATTCCACTTCGCCGGCATTGCGATAGAAATTCTCGTTGGCCAGCTTGGTCGCCACGTTTTCCTGGCGGATGTCAAACAGCGACAGGGTGTACAAATCGTCGGTGTCGGTCGGCTGGTATTTCAAGCCCACTTCCCACTGTTTGCCTTCCGACGGCTCGATCAGACTGCCGGCCGCATCGCTGTAGGTCGACGGATTGAACGACTCGGAATAGCTGATATACGGCGCAATGCCGTTGTCGAACTGATACAGCACGCCCGCGCGGCCGGTGACTTTGCTGTCGGTCAGGGAGTTCTCGGTGCCGGCCGGACGGTTCACCAGCCCGGTGCTGGCGCTGAATTCATCGACGCGGTTTTCTTCGGACACATCAAACCAGTCTTTGCGCAGCCCCAGCGAGATATTCCAGCGGTCGAGTTCGATCAGGTCCTGCACATAAGCGCCGGTCTGCTCTTTGCGGCGCAGATAACTGTTGAGCTGGAAGTTGGGCGTAAAGGTGATGGTGTCGTTGCCGTATTGCGGGTCGAAGGTGTCAAGCGTACTGGCGGTGCCGTAGGGCCAGTCGACGACGTTTTTGATCCGTTGATAGTCCAGGCCTGTGACCACGGTGTGCTCAGCGGCGCCGGTGAAAAACTCGGCTTGCACCATGTTGTCGACGATCCATGAATGCAGCTTCTCATCGGCTGCGGAATACGGCCGGTACAGCGTGTCGCCCGCTGCGTAGCCGTAGGCGTACACCTGCTTCTGCTCGAGGTCGGAATCCAGATAGCGGAAGTTCTGCCGCACGCTCCATACGTCATTGAAGCGGTGCTGGAGCTCGTAGCCGAACATTTGCTGTTCGCGCTTGGCGGTGTCGTTGCCGGGTTCGCCTTCAAAAAACGAGGTAGAGATGCGCTTGCCGTTGCGCGTGTACAGCGTGCCCGAGGCCGGCAAACCGCCGTGGTAACCGGCTTGCGGGTCGCTCTGCAAATAGGCGTAAAGATTCAGCGAGGTGTCTTCGCTGAAGTTGACCAGCAGGCTCGGCATCAGGGTGTAGCGGGTTTCCTCGGTGTAGTCGAACTGGGTGTCGGTGTCTTTGGCAAAGCCCACCAAGCGGTACGCGATGTTGTCGGTCAGCGGCCCGGTGGAGTCGAAGCCCAGCGCTTTGTAGTCGTGGCTGCCGGCGGATAGCTGCACCTCGTTGCTGGCCTCGAACCTCGGCCGCTTGGTGGTCAGCGCCACCAGGCCGCCGGGGTTGCTGCGGCCGTACAGCACGGAAGACGGACCTTTGAGCACGTCGATGCGCTCGATGAAGTACGGGTCGACTTGCAGGCTGCTGTAGGTGCCGGCATCGCTCATCGACTTGAGGCCGTCGACGATGATGTTGTCGACCGAGCCGTCGTTGAAGCCGCGCATGGCCACGTAGTCGTAGCGATGGGTAGCGCCGTACGGATTGGTCAGCACGCCGGGCACATAACGAATAGCTTCGGACACGGTTTGCGAGCCCTGGTCGTCCATTTGCTCGCGGGTGACCACCGACACCGACTGCGAGGTATTCACCAGCGCCTTGCTGGTTTTGGTCGCCACGCTGCTGTGGGTGGCGTTGTAGCCTTCCATGCTGCCGAGGGCGTTGCCCAGGGCGAACGCCTTGACCGACGCCGCCGGCAACTCCACCGCCGCGCCGCTATCGCCGCCACTCAGGCTGTAGCCGCCCCGGCCGTCGCCAATTACGCGCAAACCACTGCCCGCCAGCAGGCGATCGAAGCCTTCGCTGACGCTGACGCTGCCTTGCAGGCCCGACGTGGTCTTGCCTTCGGTCAGGCGGCCGTCCACCGACAGCAACACGCCCGCCTCGGCGGCGAAACGGCTCAGTGCCGAGGACAGCGGCCCGGCTGGAATCTGGTAACTGCGCACGGCCTCTTGGTTGCTCGCCACATCGGCGGCCTGAACGAGCAGCGGCAGCAACGCGGTCAGAGGAAGTGCCAGAAACGCCAGACGCACAGCCGGGCGCAGGCGGCGGGTGGTGACAGCTAACGGGAAGATATTCGAAGCCATGAACTGTTCCGTTTGGTGGGTGGCTGCACGCGTTGCGCATGCCCTATGCACCTGAAGCCAAGCGAACGGCAAAAAGGGGAACCGCCAAGTGAAAATAATTTTTCCGGGCAGCGTTAAGCGGGCTCCACCGTGATCCACCACGGCGTGCGCTGACGAATGCGCACCGGCAGGCTGGTCTGCAAGGCGGCGAAAATCTTCGCGCGGTCGGCTAGCGGGTAGGCACCGACCAGGCGCAGATCGGCAATGCGCGGGTCGCAGCCGAGATAGCCCGGCGTGTATTCGGCCAGTTCAGTAATGAAGTCGCCCAAGCGCATGTTGTCAGCCAGCAGAACGCCTTTGCTCCACGCCTGTCGCCCTGCCTCGGCGAGCTGCACCGCGCCAGCGCCTCGGGCGCTGAAACGCAGTTGTTGGCCAGCGTCGATAACGCGGCGTTCGCCGCCAGCTGCCGGGATGATTTCTACCGCGCCGTTGAACACGCTGAGCTGGGTAATACCGTCGCCCTGGCGCACGCTGAAGCGCGTGCCGAGCGCCCGCAGACGGCCTTGCAGCGTATCGACCACCAGCGGGCGCAAGCCGTCGTGGGTGCTTTCGAGCAACAGCTCACCACGAAACAACTGCAGGCGACGCAGGCCTGGGCTGTAGTCGATGTCGGCGGCGCTGTTGCTGTTCAGCCACAGTTGCGTGCCGTCGGCCAGGCGCGTTTCGCGCACTTCACCAACGGCCGTGCGTTCGCTGGCTACCCAGGCTTGAAAGGTGCTGCGGCGCACCGTTGCCAGGCTTAACGCACCGCCGCCGCAGAGCAACGCCAGCATGCCAATCGCCCGCCGCCTGCTCTGACCGGCCGCACTTAGCGCCTGGCCGGCAGCGCGGCGCCGTTCGCTGGGCACGCGGTCGAACTGGCCGCTGATGGCTTCTACACGCTGCCACGCTGCTGCATGGTCGGGGCTCGCCGCCAACCACAGGCGCCACGCCTGACGTTGATGCTCGCTGGCGCCACCGTCACTCAAGACGGCAAACCAGTCGGCGGCCTGTTGCAGCACCGCATAGTCGAGTGCCGGCGAGGTCACGCGCCTTGCTCCAGCAACAGGCAATGCAGCATCGCCTGCGCCATGTACTTCTTCACCATGCGTTCGGACACTTGCAAGCGCGTGGCGATCACGGCGTAAGTGAGGCCGTCCAGCTGCGACCAGAGAAACGCCTGGCGCACCTTGCCCGGCAAGCGCAGCAGCATGGCATCGATAGCCAGCAACGTTTCCATGATCAGCTCGCGCTCTTCCGGCGAGGGCGCGTAGTGCTCGGGCTGGGCAGCCAGGGCGTCGAGGTAGGCGCGCTCAATGGCTTGCCGGCGCCAGAAATTGACCAGCAGCGAATGGGCGATAGTCGACAGGTAGGCGCGCGGCTCACGCAGTGTGGGCAAGTCTCGGTCTTTGCTGAGCACGCGCAGGAAGGTGTCTTGAGCGAGGTCCGCCGCATTCTCGGCGCAGCCCAGACGCTTGCGCAGCCAGCCGTTCAGCCAGCCGTGGTGCTCGCGATAAAGTTGCTGGAGGGATTGCTCGACGGTGTGTGAGTGCACCTGAAAACCCATTGCCCAAGATTAATGCGCAAATGGTAATTCTTCTCAAGCGCGAATTGCTAGCTCTAGATAGGCCGAGCCGCAAAACTACAGATTGATCGGCCGTCGCCCTGCCAGCGCATGAGCCAAGGTGCCGCCATCCACCAGTTCCAGCTCGCCGCCCAATGGCATGCCGTGGGCAATGCGCGAGGCGATCAGGCCTTTGTTGCTGAGCAACTGCGCGATGTAGTGGGCCGTGGCTTCGCCTTCCACCGTCGGGTTGGTGGCGAGAATGACCTCGGCGAAACTGCCCGCCTCGATGCGCGCCAGCAGTTCCGGCACGCCAATGGCTTCCGGGCCCAGGCCGTCGAGCGGCGAGAGATGCCCCTTGAGCACGAAGTAGCGGCCACGAAAGCCCGTCTGCTCGACCGCGTTCACATCCATGGGACCTTCCACTACGCACAGAATGCTGTCGTCGCGACGCGGATCCTGGCAGGTCTGGCAAATCGCATCTTCGCTGAGCGTGCGGCATTGCTGGCAGTGGCCTACGCCCTCCATCGCCTGGGTCAACGCCTGCGCCAGGCGCAATGCGCCGCTGCGATCACGCTCGAGCATCTGCAACGCCATGCGCTGGGCAGTCTTCTGCCCGACGCCGGGAAGAATGCGCAGCGAATCGATGAGTTGGCGAATCAGCGGGCTAAAGCTCATTGAAGGAAATCCAATACCGTAAGAAAAAGCGGGTAACTCTCGTAGGAGCGGCTTTAGCCGCGATGCTTTTTGCATCAAGAGCATCGCGGCTAAAGCCGCTCCTACAAAATCAGTGCTTGTACCGGGCAAGGCGCCGGTGAGCGAGGCCCCGCAGTGGGCTCAAGCCCATGAGGACGCCGAGCTCACCGCCAACGCCGCCCTGTGCATCGCCTGGACGCGTCGATCAATCAAAAAGGCATTTTGAAGCCTGGGGGGAGTTGCATGCCGGCGGTCATGCCACCCATTTTTTCCTGGCTGCTCTGCTCAACCTTGCGCACCGCATCGTTAACCGCTGCGGCAATCAGGTCTTCGAGCACTTCCTTGTCTTCCTGCATCAGGCTGTCGTCGAGGGTGATGCGTTTGACGTCATGACGCCCGGTCATCACCACGCTCACCAGCCCAGCGCCGGCTTGACCGGTCACTTCGGCGTTGGCCAGTTCTTCCTGCATCTTGGCCATTTTTTCCTGCATCTGCTGCGCCTGCTTCATCAGGCCGGCCATGCCACCTTTCATCATGGGAATCACCTCAGGTTAAGTAATGCTTCACGACGCCACGGGGGCGTCCACAGGCTCAATGGTGCCGTCGCGAATGGTCGCGGCGAATTGCTGAATCATTTCTTTGATCAATGGATCGTCATGAATCGACGCCTCCGCCGAGCGCTGGCGATTGGCGCGTTTGCGGGCCGCGGCCTGCGCCGGGGTTTCCTGCTCGGGCGTGCGCAGCTCGATTTCCAGCTTGATCGGGCGCTTGTGGTAGGCGTCCAGCGCCTCGTTCAGGCGCCGCTGCTGAGTGGCATTAAAGAGCGCGCTTTGGCCGGGGTCCAGGTGCAGGGTCCAGGTGTCGCCGTCTACCGCCACCAGGCTGCAGTTGGCGGCAATGCTGCCGGTGAGACCGGTAATGCCCAGGCGCGGAAACAGCTCCAGCCACTCCGCCGCCAGACCCGTGGCCGGTTTGGCGGCGGGCAATGGCGCCAGATCCGCCGGGGCCGGGGTGTCGATGCCCATGGAATCCAGCGCATCGAGGTAGGCGTCGGTTTCGCCTTCGGCAATGTAGTAATCGTCGTCGCCGGGTGGCGGCTCGTCGTCATCGTCGTCGCTGACATCGGCCGGTGTGTTGATGACCACGGCGGCTTCGGTTTGCACGGCGACCGGCGCAGGCGTCGGCGTCAGCGGCGCCGGGGCGACCTCGGCAGGCACGCTGATCAGCTCGGGAACCGGAACAGGGGCAACGGCCGCAGGTTTCTGCTCTTCCCACGGCAAATCGATGGGAGCGGCGGCTACAGGTTCGGGTTCCGGCCTGGGCTCTGGTTGAGGTTGCGGCTCGACAGGGGCAGCAACAGGCGCAGGTTCCGGCTCAGGCGCAACGACCTGCGGCTCAGGGACTGGCGCGGGCGCAACCGGCTCAGGCGCTGCAATAGCAGCGACCGGCGCGGCCATGGCTGCGCCGGCCACTGGTTGAGGTCGGGGATCAGCAGTGGCCTGGCTAATCCCGAGTGGCTTTAGCGCCACCCTCGGCCCATCGCCCGTATCGGCCGGGCGGAAGGCCAACATCCGCAGCAGCACCATTTCAAAGCCACTGCGCGGGTCCGGTGCCAGCGGCAAATCGCGGCGACCGATCAGGCCCATCTGGTAATAGAACTGTACGTCTTCGGCAGGCAGCGCCTGGGCCAGCGCCAGCACGCGGTCGCGGTCGCCCTGGCCGTTGTCCACCGCTTCCGGCAACGCCTGGGCGATGGCGACGCGGTGCAACACGTTGAGAATTTCTGCCAGCACGCCGGCCCAGTCCGGGCCTTGCTCGGCCAGGTGGCGAATGGCTTCGATCAGCGCCCGCGCATCGCCTTCCAGCAATGCGTGCAGCACGCCGTACACCTGGCCGTGATCCAGCGTGCCGAGCATGGCGCGCACATCGGCAGCCAGCACTTTGCCCTCACCGAAGGCAATGGCCTGATCGGTGAGGCTCATGGCGTCGCGCATCGAACCGTCGGCGGCGCGGCCTAGCAACCACAGGGCGTCGTCTTCAAACGGCACCTGCTCTACGCCGAGTACGTGGGTCAAATGCTCGACCACACGCTCAGGCGGCATGTTCTTCAGCGAGAACTGCAGGCAGCGGGAAAGAATGGTGACGGGCAGCTTCTGCGGGTCGGTGGTAGCCAGCAGGAACTTGACGTGGGGTGGCGGCTCTTCGAGGGTTTTCAGCAAGGCGTTGAACGAGTGCGAAGACAGCATGTGCACTTCGTCGATCAGGTAAACCTTGAAGCGGCCACGGCTGGGGGCGTATTGCACGTTGTCGAGCAGCTCGCGGGTGTCTTCCACCTTGGTACGGCTGGCGGCGTCCACTTCAATCAGGTCGACAAAACGGCCTTCATCAATCTCTTTGCACACCGAGCAGGTGCCACACGGCGTGGAACTGATGCCGGTTTCGCAGTTGAGGCACTTGGCAATGATGCGCGCGATGGTGGTTTTGCCCACACCGCGGGTGCCGGTGAACAGATAGGCGTGGTGCAGGCGCTGGCTGTCCAGCGCGTTGATCAGAGCCTTGAGCACATGGGTCTGGCCGACCATTTCGCGGAACGAGCGCGGACGCCATTTACGTGCAAGAACCTGATAACTCATCGAAAACCGTCGCAACTGGGGGGCAAGAAAGTGGGGCTAATGCTAGCGGAGCACGGGGCAAATTGCATCCGGCTTGGCACACAGCCCGGCGGGGCTGGCTTGCGATAGAGCTCGCTCCTGCAAACGGCACAGCGCGGGGCGTTAACGCAACGGTTCGACTAATTTTCCGGTGCGGTCAATCACGCCCCATTTCCCGCCGCCCATCGCCCAGTGCCCGTCGGCGTCGGCAGGACCGCGGCTACAGCCCTGGCACACCTCGGCGCGGCCTTGCGCGAATGGCGTGCCCCAGTCATAGATGGCGGGAATCACCGGTTGCAGATTTACGTCGTAATAACCCACCTTGCCGTTGACCCAGGCGCGCACCAGGCCCTCTTCAAAATAATCGGCGCCGTTGTCGAAGGTCAGCACGTGGAGGAATTTGCCTTGGCGGTTGATGTAATACATCTCGCCGTCGATGTGTGCGCTGGCGAGGCCATCGCCTTCGAAGTCCAGGCGTTTGAAATGCTCGGGCGCCAGCTCCACCGTGGTGCCGCTGCGGCGGGCGCAGTGCTTGAATTGAGTAAGGCCATCTTCGCTGTCAGCCGGCGAGTAGAAGCACCACAGCGGCCATTCGCTAGCGTGTGCGCTGCCTATAAAAAGTACAAACAGCAACGCGCAGCGCAAGAGTGCGGCGGGAATGCTAGACATATACACGGAACCCCCTTAACGGAACGCTGCTCTTTATCCCTGAAGCCATGGCGGTTCGACAATGGCCGCGCAGCGAATACGTGAAACCGCCCTCACCTGCTACAGGCGCCCTGCATGAAATCAACTGCGTTGTTTGCGCTGTTTATTGGTTTGTCGTTGGGCGGCGGCGTGCATGCCGAGGTCAAGGTAGAACCGCTGGAGGCCGAGGCCATTGCCAAAGACGCCTACATTTACGGCTATCCCATGCTAGAGATGTACAAAACGCTGTACATCCAGGCCGTGGATACGGAAAGCACGGCGTACCAGGCGCCGTTCAATCGCGTTTCGCACAACAGTGATGTCTACAACGGCAAAACCACGGCGGTGCAATCGCCGATTGCCGACACCCGCTACTCGTTCGCCTGGCTCGACGTGCGCGCCGAGCCCATTGTCATGACCTTGCCGGCAGTCGACAGCAACCGCTACTTCTCCGTGCAACTGACCGATATTTTCACCCATAACTTCGCCTACCTCGGCAGCCGAACCACCGGCCGCAAAGGCGGACGCTATCTGATCGCCGGCCCGGATTGGCAAGGCGCGACACCGGCAGACATCGACCAGGTAATCCGCAGCGAAAGCAGCATTGTCTACGCGCTCTACCGCACCCAGCTGTTCGACCCCGGCGACATGGCCAAAATGCGCCGCGTGCAGCAGGGCTACACGCTGAAACCGCTGAGCAGCTATTTGAAACTGGAAGCCCGCCCCACGGCCCAGAGGCTCGACTGGCCCGTGCCCAGCGCGGACACCAGCACCACGCCGACGGCCTTTCGGCTGATGGATTTTCTGCTGCGCTTTGCGCCGCCCCACGCCTCGGAAGTGGCCCTGCGTCGGCGCTTTGCCAACATCGGCATCGACAGCGATCAGCCATTTATCGAAGATCGCCTGACGCCCACGCAATACAAAGCCCTGCAAGCCGGCATCGACGCAGCACGGGCAGAATTCGCCGCGTTCCGCAGTTCGGAAATCGACACCGGGCTCATTCCCACTACCGAGCTGTTCGGCGACCGCGAGCACCTGGCCAACAATTATCTGGGCCGCTACGCCGGCGCCGCCGTCGCGCTGTTCGCCGCGTCGTCCGACGAGGCAAATTTCATTGGCTACTTCAACGATGAATACCAGCAGCCGCTTAACGGCCTGCGCAAGCGGTACGCCCTGCACTTCGCCAAGGATCAGTTGCCGCCGGTGGATGCGTTCTGGTCGCTGACCCTGTACGACGCCAACACCAAACTGCTGATCGACAACCGCCTGAATCGCTACCTCGTCAATTCGCGCATGCTCAGCCGATTGCAACGCGACCCCGACGGCGGCCTGACGCTTTACCTGCAACGCGTGACACCGGGCATTGCCCTTGAAAGCAACTGGCTACCCGTGCCGCCCGGCCCGTTTTACGGCGTACTGCGGCTGTATCAACCCCAACCGCAAGTGGCCAACGGCCAATGGAAACCCCCGGTGATCACAGTGCAGCCATAGCCGCGGCGCAAAGACCACAACTCTAAACTCTGAATCGTCAACAAAAGTGCCCGCCACAACCATCGTCATCCTCGCGAACGCGGGGATCCAGAATTCCGAACCGGGCCACACCTGCCAAACCCCCGCGTCACCCTGTAGGAGCGGCTTCAGCCGCGACGCGTTTAGCGCACCCGCGCTCCCAGACCACTGCAACCACCCAGCCGCACCCGCGCGTCTTAGACAACGGCGCTTGCGAACCCGCCACAAATACGCTGAGATCCCACACCCGTCCCCACCCGAGCCGACCAATGCTGACCGCTTTCCTCATTTTCGCCTTCACCATGCTTCTGGTCATCTGGCAGCCCAAAGGGCTCGGCGTCGGCTGGTCAGCTCTGGTCGGTGCGCTGCTGGCGTTGGCATTTGGCGTGGTCGGGCTGCAGGACATTCCCACCGTGTGGGCGATTGTGTGGAACGCCACCGCCACCTTTATTGCCCTGATCGTGATCAGTCTGATTCTCGACGAGGCCGGATTCTTTGAATGGGCGGCGCTGCATGTAGCGCGCTGGGCGCGTGGCAACGGGCGGCGACTGTTTGCCTTTACCGTGCTGCTGGGGGCGGCAGTGTCGGGGCTGTTCGCCAACGATGGCGCGGCGCTGATTCTCACGCCCATCGTTATCTCGCTGCTGCTGGCCCTGCGTTTCTCCCCCGCCGCCACCCTGGCGTTCGTCATGGCAGCCGGTTTTATCGCCGACACCGCCAGCCTGCCGTTGGTGGTGTCGAACCTGGTAAACATCGTGTCGGCCGACTATTTCAAGCTCAGCTTCAACGATTACGCCGCGGTGATGGTGCCGGTCAACGTGGTCAGCGTCGCCGCGACGCTAGGCGTGCTGTACCTGTTTTTCCGCCGCGACATTCCGCTCACCTACGCCACCGCAGACCTCAAGCTGCCGGCCGACGCCATTCGCGACCGGCCGACATTTGCCGTCGGCGTGGGCGTGCTGGTGGTGCTGCTGATTGGTTTGTTTGCCCTGGAGCCTCTGGGCATTCCGGTGTGCGTGATTGCCGGTGTGTGCGCCGCGGCGCTGTATGCCGTTGCCGCCCATGGCCATGTAATTTCAACCCGCCGCGTGCTGCGCGATGCGCCGTGGCAAATCGTGGTGTTTTCACTGGGTATGTATTTGGTGGTGTACGGGCTGAAAAACGCCGGCCTTACCGCCTACCTGACGCAACTGCTGAATTACTTCGCAGGGCATGGCGTGTGGGCCGCGGCCATGGGCACCGGTCTGACCACGGCGCTGCTGTCATCGGTGATGAATAACCTGCCGAGCGTGCTCATAGGCGCCCTGTCGATTCAGGATTCCGCCGCCGTCGGTGTGGTGCGTGAAGCGATGATTTACGCCAACGTGATCGGCTGCGACCTGGGCCCGAAAATCACCCCTATCGGCAGCCTGGCCACCCTGCTGTGGCTGCATGTGCTGGCGCGCAAGGGCATTCGCATCACCTGGGGTTACTACTTCAAGGTCGGCATCGTGCTGACCTTGCCGGTGCTCCTGATTACCCTCGCCGCCCTGGCCGTCCGGCTGGGCGGGTGACAGTGCAAGGCGTGTTCAACGGCACGCTTTGAGATCCACCTTGCCTACATACGGGTTACCGCGCCCCATCACGCACGCCACTTTCTGGTTGCGCGCCAACTCCCAGGGTTTCACCGGATACTGCTTGTTCCACGCGGCATAGATGCGTTTGTCCTGCTTGGACAAGCGCAGGCCGTAACGCTCGCTCATATAGAAATATGTGCGCGCCACCATGCCGCGCACTTGCGGGCGCGGCATAGCCTTTCTGGCCTTGAAATCCACCACCATCGGGCACGCGCCGTACTGGGTCGGCTTTTGCGGCAACCAGCCATAGCCAAAATTGCTGCGGTCGCCATTCACCTCGCCAACGCTGGGCACCAGATTGTGCAAATCCGCCTCAGCCAGGCGATACGTTTTGTCCGAGCGGGCGCAATTGGAACGCCCTCCCTTCTGCCAGCATTGGCGCTGATGACCAATCACCCACGCCGGAACAATGTGCTCCCACTCAATACGCGACGCGCGCTGCGCATTTTTTCGCGGCACATAACCGCAGCTTTTCAGATCGACCTTGTTCCCTGAAAACCGACACCCGCAATAAAACTCCACCGGGTTGGACGCGTACAGCTTCCAACCGGCCTTCTTGGCTTCGGCAAACGTGCGCGGGGCGGCATGGGTGGTAGTGAGGGTAAGGGAGAAAAGCAGGCAAAACAGAACCAGACAACGTGACATCGGTGCGTCCTTGGCAGCAGGAAAACGGCAAAATAGCTGTATGCGCATACAGCATTAGCAATCTTCCTACATCGCCGTAGGACTGTTCAATGGTGGCAAATTAACAATTCGCACCCGCCTGGCTAAAACCCTCCGATTGCAGGCCGGTATATCGCGACACACCGCTACAGATCCCACGTATGTGCCAAATCGGTCCGGCAGCGGAACGCTGGCTGGCGGCTTAGTGTTTTGTAGCGCTTACACCACGGCCAACTGAGCGGTGATAAGCCTCGCGGGAAGCGGCAGATAAAGCCCTCCAGGTAGTGAACGCACTCATAACCAAACTGGACGAAGCCATGGCAGGCATTGATAAAAGCACCTTCGACGTAACCGCCTTTTTGGCGAACCCGATGAGTAAGGTCGATACGCGCGCACTGGAGGCGCTGGCGAAACTCAACGCCAAACGCAAGACCAATCAGCTCGCTGACAACGCGAACAAGCCCATCCCTAGTGCTGCTGGAAACGAACCGCCCGGAGGAAACGACATGGAAATGCGTGTAGCAAAACTCGAATCGCATCTGGAATACATCCACCGAGACCTGGGTGTGGTAGCGACCGATGTGAAAGAGATCAGAAAAGATAGGCGAGAAGACTTCCGCATAATTTTTGGCGCTCTGGTCGTGGTGGCGTTGGGTACCGCCGGCATCATGGCCAAAGGGTTGGGTTGGCTGTAAGCGCTTCCCCGGAAGCAGGCGACTCGCCAGACAATCCAAAGCCATTGCAACCTGTTCCAGACCAGCCCAAGACGCAAGCGCGTCGCCCGGTGCAGGTCCAATGGCTTGCTTAACGACTCCCGAACGGTAGAAAAAACCGCCGAACCCCGGCGAGCAAACCATTTGGCGCTTTCGGGGCCGTCACTTTGCGAAATACCGCCAGCACCTCATCTGCCGCGTCCTGAATATCCTGCATGCTGCGCCGCGACGCGGTCATTTCGCGGATGACGGCCAGCGCAATCTGCTTTTCGTTTTCAGGAAGCTCTTTCATCGGGACATCACCGTTGGTTACGAACGCGCACGTAGTTTCGCGCTAGGCCTGTTAAGCGTAGACAGCGTGGCGCAATTCGGGCTGGAGAAACAGAGAGGAAAAACGAGGACTCTAGAAGGAGGCAACCCCCACCAGCCACACCCCGGCACACAATGTTCCCGCTGTGGCTGCTTCCTTCCGGACCTGACCAGGTTAACGGGTAATCGTTGCGGGGGGACCGATGGGGGTCACCATAACGCGTGCCTTCAGCGTTTTAGAGCCTTTGACGGCTTAGGCACGTGTCCTGATTCGGTTCGTCACTAACCACACGAAATTGAATTCGGCACCATTGTAGGCCAACCACCTGGGAGGCCAGCAAGCCCTGTTTGTACCACCAAAATGCCCCACTTTTGTACCACTTGAGGGACAGCGCATCGGTTCGCTTGATATAGAGCAGCGACCAAACCGAGACGAGGGAATCACGTGGTTAACAAGATGCAAAACAGGCCTCAGGCAGAAATGACTGCCCATCCCAGCAAATACCCGCAGGGATATTTCAAACCGAAACCTTGCTACGAATGCGGGACGACCTTCATACCGCAAGCCCCCTCACATCGTTCCTGCAGCCAAGCATGCGGGGATCGAATGCTCAGCAGTCGCTACCTCCAGCGCAGCTATGGCATCACGCTGGGGCAGTATGAGGAGCTCCATCAGAGGCAGGATAAGTTATGTGCCATCTGTGGCGGCGAAGGCTTCGTCATGGCAAGCCATCACAAGATGAAGTTGGTGGTCGACCACTGCCACGCCAGCGGACGCGTTAGAGGCTTGCTTTGCCACAACTGCAATAGAGCACTAGGTCTGCTTAGGGACTCGGAAAAGGTACTGCAGCAAGCAATCAAGTACCTAAAGGATATGACTGCGGGGTTCCAAATGCAGACGAAAACAAGACGCTGAATTCAAAGAGAGAGGGCTGCAGAAACTCGTCAGGCGATAATATGCTGGCGCGGGTCGTATCTGGACATGAGCGTTTTTGATAGACCAGCAGCCTAAAGTCACCTTTGACTTTCTGTGGGCCTATTCCCAGGGTAAGGGCTCGTTAACACCCAAAGAAGGAGCAACCCCAGAAGCCGATGAGCATGCTAGCTCCAGTACATCCTTGTCATCAGACAGCCCTAGCCGATACCTTTCTAGTAGTGGAACCTGGCACAGACGCTTGACCGAATTCAAACGGATCTTCAGTGCTTCGCCGTCTGGGTGCCCACATGCGAGCAGCCGTCCTACTCGCCCCATAACTTGGTGATACCTCGGTTCAATAGTCGACCAGCTAGGAGTGGACGAGGCCAAAATCTCCAGCTCCCTGACAGCGGAACGGATACGCTTGCGCTCTAGCTTAGTTAATCCCGGAGTGCTGTTGAAAACGCTGAGTCCCGTCACCGTTAGCGCCTCATAATCACCTTCGGCCACTTTGACGCCTTGACCACGAACCCGCACATGGAGTTTCTTACGCTTTTGTCGACATCCTTTAGACGCCAGCATGCCGGTGATAGTGGAGATGATATCCGCGAGCTCTTGGGGGGTCGGTTTTCGCTCGGAAGAGATAGTTATATCGTCTGCGAACCGTGAATAACGGAAATCACGAATGAACAGTTCATTTACTACTTTCGGCTCCACATCCCAAAACAGCAGGTTAGCAAGATAGCCACTGGTACTTGCCCCCTGAGGCGTGCTTCCCTCTCTAGTAGATATTGACGCTAACAACATTGACACCGGTTCACCGAAGCCAAAAAGGTCTCGATATATACGGAATACCTGATGCGTGGAGATAGACGGAAAGAAGTTCTCAATGTCCTGCAGAACAACGTATCTCGCTCCTGCATGCACCATGGCATTGCTGAGGATGCTCCGAGGGGAGGAGACGTCCCGTATACCGCCGTGCAGGTAGAGAGGGAATTTCGCTTTCGCCAGGATTCTATCGACTACCTTGCGCTGAACTCGCTTAAGCGGCTCGTGAGCATCGTAGGTATGCCGGATCTCTCCCTTCGTGCCTTTCTTCTCCTGCGGCACATGACGGTACATTCGGTCGGCGCGAGCAGCTACGCGTTCTAATAGGCGTTCGTCTTCACCGAGCGCAAGAGCCAGAGCGCGAAGGCTGTAGATGGGCTTGAAGGGGTATGTTGGGGCATCCATCTTTTCAATCCCTGAAATGAAGAAAGGCCGATACTAAGATCGGCCCTTCAGAATTCGAATGATGTGATTTGTTGCGTCATGGCATAAGTAGCCCAAGGACTGAACCTATAGCTTCATAGGCTAAGTCACAGAATTCAGCCCGGTTCTCCCATGCATAGCTCAAAGCTTGACGAATCCAAAAGGCCACCAAGAGACGGCGGAGCTCCTTCCATTTTTCGCTTTTACCCGTCTTGCATGTAGAGCACTGGCTTTCAACTGTAACGCGGGTGTCTTGGTTATTGTGCTTTTGCATCGCAGTCCGGAGACGCGCTGCTTTCTTTGTATCAAACATAGTGTTGTTCCTCAGCCGGCGAAATTGCCGCCGCCGAAGCATTCCGGGCCGAATGGAACTACCAAGACACCACTACAAATCACAGTTCTGCTTATCAACTTTGATAAGCCGCCGCCGCAACGTACTGCTCCCTGTTACCCAGTCATCCCCTCGCTGACCAATACTTAGTCGGTAACCAACTTGTAGTGCGCCACCTCGCTTATCGCGAAGACGAGAACACCCCAGGGCGCTGTCGCCTCGCATAGCGGCCACTGGATACATCGCGAAATCGTATCGGAGGGGACACTTCGAGCCGCCGCGACCTCGTATAGGACATCGGGACATCTGGGAACAGGACGTTGCGGCGAGGTAGCTTTGACGAACACCAAAGCCGGCCGGTTACCCGACCACCAACTGCAAGCCCAGAGAATTAACTATGTTTAAAGAGCACCTGAGCGGTTCGCTCAGCACAACCTTTTATACGGCGGGGAAAATCAGAAAGCAATCACTTTCATATCCATGTGCCACCATTAGACCTTGGGCATGTAACAAGCCTTTTCGCCCTGCTCGGGTGAATTTAGCGCACTGCACTGCACGGCACAGCTCCATGCGACTAAAGAAATTCATCAGGACGAAAAATCGCAGGTGAAGTAGGGGCTTGCAGGGCCTGACCACAAGCAGCCTATTTTCAAGTCCCGCCGCTGTTAAATGCTTCCGCTAGCTCGGTATGCCAAAAAACGTCCGGCTTTCCGTCCGCCCGCTTGGGAATGGACTCCCTCTTGGGGTTCTCGAAAACCCAGTCGTCACCGCGTCGAACGGCAGTGTAGGATTCATACCCTGCACCGTTCCACTTCAGTTCGACGAACTGGGTCCACTTCCCATTACGTGCAATCCACTCCAGTTGGAAATGGAGCGAGGACTGGCTGGCGTCGTAAGGTAAAACCAAGTTCTGCATGGTGGCTAAGTTTGGCTGCAACATACCGCAATCCAGCATCACGTGATGCTTGAAGAAGTCTTGCATGTTGCCAGTTCGTTTGAAGTCTTCTAGTCCCATATGAGCCTTTGATCTATCGAGGATGCTCACTCTGGCGTCGATGAGAGGGTAAATCCCCTCCACGTGGGCGGTAATGTCTCGAATCGCGCCTTCTCGGGTATTTACGAGCATGAGCCATCCGATACTTTTGCCGCCAGAGGTGAAACCTTCCAGACGCTCCGTGGCTTCGGTGAGCGCTGCGACCAGACCCTCCTGTTTCTTCACAATACCGCCAAGCCCGCTCTCGACAGCCTGTTGTTTCTTAACTCGAAACCACTGAGAGAACGCCCAGCAGGCCAAGAAGAAAGAGCCGCCAAAAACAGATATTGCGTCAACCACATTTCGCTTATTGGAAGCAGCCAGCAAACTGTAACCAGTCCACAGCGACGCTATGAGAAATGGAAATCCCATCTCGCGAATAAGCTGCCGCAGTACACCCCGCCAGGAGCCCCGTGAACTCTCTCCTGATGCTCCCTCACCCATGACTATCTCCAATTCCATGTTTTTAGCCATGCACTGTACCTGTCAAAGATTCATTGGGGCACAGGGGCTCTCCACTTTCGGCCCTTCGAACCGCAGTCAACCAGCGTCCACAGCGTCAGTTTTCCTGAGCCCTGAACATGCGATAGTCTCTGAGGCTGATGGAGCGCCTTCAGCGTAGTCAGGTACGCTGCGCCCAAAGTAATACGAAGTGGTTGGACCAGAAGCGAACCGGTATCCAACGCCACAGCGGTTGATAGATCAACTCATTGCAAAGGGATTTGAAGAATTGGCGACCACAAATCTTGAGAAATACCGTGCAGACCTGGATGAACTCATAACTCGCAGCGCCACAGTACAGCTCGCCCTCTACAAGCAAGCTTTCGGGTATGAAAAATATCTTGCTTCCGAGGTCAAACAACATAATGGAGATGTAGACGCTGCTAAGAAGGCCGTTGCGGCTATTGGAAATTTTGGTCCGTTGTATCAAATCTGGTATTCCGAGGCTCTGGTAGTCGTCAAGCAGCTCATGCCTGAGCGGCTATCCGATTTCATAAAGCTTTACGAAAAGCCAAAAACCCGCAAGGCAATCACGAATGAGAGCTACCGCATCGAAGATGCATGCCAGGGCATCCAGACCACGTTTGCAGGAAGCGTCACTGCTGACGCAAAAGCCGCAATCAACCTGTTGGACTCGCAAATTGCAATTGTAGAAGCTATCAAACGCCGATTCGAAAGCTCGTTGTTCGACATTAAACAGATGGTACAGGCGGATCTGTTCGACTCGGAACTTGGCGCAGCAAGTGAACTGCTGAAGAACAAGTATGTTCGCGCAGCAGGCGCACTTGCGGGAGTAGTGCTGGAAGCACATTTGAAACAGGTGTGTGACAACCACTCGCTTCCGAAGAAGTCCGGCACAATTGCCGTGCTTAATGAGGCCTTAAAGGCCGCCGACGTAATCCAGCTTCCTCAATATCGACAAATCCAGTACCTAGGCGATATTCGCAATAAATGCGGACACAAGAACACAGAAGAGCCTACTCACGACGAGGTTTTCGACCTAATCGCGGGCGCCAATAAGGTAATCAAAACCCTTTTCTGATGTATCTATTGACAGATAGAGCGAAATAAATGAATGCAGGTTTGACAGGACTTTTCCTAGGTGCGGGCGCCTCTTATGAAGCGGGCCTCCCTATTGTATGGGAACTCACTGAAGAAATTACAAGCTGGTTAACTCCAGAAAAGCTGAGGAAGTTTAATCAAGGATGGCGGGACCAAGGTGGTGGTTACAGCAATGAGGTAATGGAGGACTTCGCCTCAATTCTGACGATGCCGAATACTCATTATGAAAGCATGCTTGGTTACCTAGAAACGCAATATCGGAGAAAGCGCGACCACCGGAGTGAATACCACGGAATTTATTCTTGGATGGTCGAGTTAGTGTACACGCTTTTGTATGCGCGCCACATTAACAACAGTTCTTTCCTGAAAAGAAAAATTGGTTACTTCGAGGGAATTCGATTTCTTGCAGAAGAAAACACTCCTCTTTGGATTTTCTCTCTCAATCACGATGTAATTGTAGAGGCAATTGCTGCGCATTATTCGATCCCTGTGCATTCAGGTTTCGGTGACGGGGAAGTTTCGCTTCCTTGCCGCTCGAGCAATGGAGAGATTACGGGACGACTGAAGGCGAAAGTTATCAAGGCCGAAACTTTAGACCACAAAGCTATGTCTTTCCCAAACCCTGCCGTCAAAGGGATTTACCTGTTAAAGCTACATGGTGCGCTAGATGTTTTTGCTTTCAATGAGGGTGCCGACCTCATGAAAGTTATGCCGATGGGTGAAGGAGCCGAGGGCGTCATTGAGTCGCTTAGGGTAGTCAATGAGGAAGTTTTCTATCCCGAGCCCGCGTCGCCTAACGGACGGGCGAAGGTCTCGAACGAAATTTGTTATAAAGACGATGATGGTGTAATGCAGTTTCTAAGGCGGAGCCTACTGGCCGGCGCATTTAAGTTCTCTGACAGTAATGCACAAGTACTGCCTAAAAGCCTGCTAAAGCATTTTCGTGCAAATATAAACTTCCTTTCTAAATTGATATGCGTTGGTTATGGTTTCGGTGACAACCATGTGAACGACATTATCAGGAACTGGCTGGAGTTTTCTGATAAAAGAAGTATTGAAATTGTAAGTCCTTACGCTTCGATCCCACCCTTTTTGATGCACGTTGCGCCGCAAGTCACCATTTCGAAGATGGCTGCTACAGACTACTTCGATTCAGTAGCTGGAATTACCCGTTCTCGTAGCGACGAACTGGATAAAAAGATCTCGACAATCGCACGAAGTAGAGGAAATGCTCAGGCAAAAGCTGACCTCAAGGCGTTTGGCGAGCAGGAAATTGAGCGATACAAAATTCTTCAGGCTGAAAAGTTGTCGAAGTTTATTGAAGACGGCAACGCTGTGGATGCTGATGAACTTTTGAAGAATCAAGCGCTAATACAGGCTGACAGTGAGGAAGAGATGCTTGAGCGAATGCTCAGCTTTATGGAAGCCCGAGGTCGGGAGCGGGAGGCGTAACAGCTTGTGAGGGAACGTTGAATACTCGGCGTTGTAGCCTGTGCGTGACACACCTTGTATCCAAGGGCACAGCCCTAGCCCGAACATGCCGAGTAGTGTGCCGACTATTTTTGGGCGAAAAATCTGTCGGTCTTTTAGTAATTATGCTGTGCAGTGTTCCCCCCTCCCTGGGGTGGAGTGATTCAGCAAAAAACCGCTGATATCCAAGCCCCCGCTGTGCCTTGAAGAACTCCAAAAACCCTAGCTCCCGGAGCTTGGAATGAATCGGCACCAACCGCTCAGGACAACGACTTCAACTTCTGGTCTGGCCTGGTTTCCCGGAAGTGAATGCACTCAATACCGTTCACGGTTCCTACGTCGTCAAGGTAGAGCTGGCAGAGTTCGTTCAAGCGCGCGCGAGTGTACAAACCTAGCAATGGTGAAGCGGGCGAAGCTCTGCTTTTCTTCTTAAATGAGGCAATCTTAAAAGCACCTCAGGTTGTCGCCTGTGATATCGGGGTTGTCTTCTGGGTTGCCTACTACTTCCAGGGGCCTAGGGAGAGAGGTTGAACGCATTCAAGCAGATGCAATGCCTACATTGCCGCCAAAAAGCAGATTTATGCACAAGAGTGATTGGTCGTGGCGACTCACAGATGACACTGCAAACTGAGTGGCTAGGATGGTGTGAGTAAAATTAACTAGGTAGGATCGCCAGCACGGTGCACCACTTAGGTGTACCTAAACGCTGTCACACTTCGAGATTTTTTACTGATAAATCCTTGCAGAATCAAGGACTTACGGGAAGGAGGCAACCCCCACCAGCCACACCCCGGCACACAATGTTCCCGCTGTGGCTGCTTCCTTCCGGACCTGACCAGGTTAACGGGTAATCGTTGCGGGGGGACCGATGGGGGTCACCATAACGCGTGCCTTCAAGGCTGAAGGCCGCGCCATTGTACCGGCTTGTTAAGAACTTACAACCGCCTCGTGCGGTTTAAAAACGCATCCACTACAAGCACTTGCGATGCAGGCCCTACTGCCCGCAGCCGGGGTATTTTTTCCCGGCGGTGGCGTTTGGCAGGTTGAGGAAGTCGAGGATATGCGGCGTTACGCCGTCAGCTTGCAGGAGCGGCGTCGCGGTCATGTCGCCAATGCAGTACGGGGTTTTGCCTGGGTTCTGGTAGCTGTTGTTGAGGATAAGAATGGTGTTGCGCTCCCCTGCACTCTGCCCGCCGTGACCGCTGTTGAGCCCGCCATGGTCGGAGGCGACGACGATCAGCCATTCTTCGTTGGCGTAGTCCGGACGCGCTGCCAGCGCATCGAGCACTTGCTGAATCTGCGCATCCTCGTCACGAATCTTGCTCTGGTAGAAGGCGTTCAACGGCGCGTAGCTCGGGGCATGGATGTCGGCGTTGTGCAGGTAGTAGAAGATCGCCGTCGGCGGGTTTTTCCAGCTTAGCCAGCCTTTGACGGTATCGGTCGCCTGTTGGGAGTTCTTGGCGCTGTTGGCCACAACGAAGTCCGCACCCACGGGTTTCAGGTTGTGGGTGATGTTGAACCAGTCGCCGACCACGCCCACGGTGGCGGTCGGGTACTGCTGCTTGAGCAGGTCGAACACGTGCGGTTTGCGCATGGTCAGGTCGATGGTGTTGCTGGTCACGCCATGGGCGTCGGCCCAGAAGCCGGTGAAAGCGGTCGCCCAACCGGGGCCACTGAAGGTGTCTTGCACACCGCCGGCCAGTACGTTGCGGTGAAAAGCCCCGCCATTGGCCAGCGCACTCATGGCCGGGGTTGCCGCGCAGCCTTCGCAGAACAGCGCGTCGCCGCGCAGGCCGTCGAGCCCGATCAGCAGCACATGTTTTTTTCCAGGAACGGGATTGGCCACGCCTTCGCCGGCCACAATGAAGTAGTGGTCGTACGGATTGCCGGTGTAGTTGGTTTTCAGCCCGCCGACATCACTGGCGCGTTTGTCACTCAAATCGCAGGCATTGGTGGTTTTGTTGAAGTCGAAGGATTTACACCAACTGCTGCGGCTGGCGTCGGTGCAGGCGGCGGCGCAGTCCCGGGGCGTTACGTTTGGCAGGTTTTCCACGTTGTAGCCGGAAATGGCGGCATTGGTCACGCGGGAAAACACCCGCAACGGGTCCGGTTTCAGCGAGTAATGGTCGTAGGGGTTGCCGCTGTAGTCGGTCTTCAGCCCGCCCACATCGGCGGCACGCTTGTCGCTCAGGTCGCAGGCGCTGGTGGTTCGGTTGAAGTCGAACGACACGCACCAGCCTGAACGATCACTGGCCTGACAGGCCTCGGCGCATTGCTGCGGCGTGACCCCGGTGAGGTTTTCGCGGTTATAGCCGGAGATGGCCGCGTTGGCGGTGAAGGTGAAATCGGCAAGGCCGGCGGCGTGGGCGGCCTGGGGCATCCAGACAGCGGC
Source organism: Pseudomonas viridiflava (assembly GCF_900573885.1). Classification (GTDB taxonomy): domain Bacteria; phylum Pseudomonadota; class Gammaproteobacteria; order Pseudomonadales; family Pseudomonadaceae; genus Aquipseudomonas. Next base: position 170,572 of record NZ_UPSE01000363.1, on the reverse strand, counting down.
TAACGTCAGGGTCAGGCGGAGCAGTAAAGGATTCATGGCGGTTCCGTGGCGATGAAGGAGCTCGCACGGTAGAAAAGCCAGATGACCGCGACGCTATCAAATCCATCCGGAATTTGGCGGTTATGTATTGAGCGCAGCTATATAAACCCCGTTCTGTAGGAGCCACCTTGGTGGCTCCTACAAAAGCTCGCGCTAAACGCGGAAGCTGCCTACCAGTTTCGCCAACCCGGACGACAACTCGGAAAGCCGCTGACTGGCCTCGGTGCTGCGCTCCGAGGTGCTGGCAGCTTCGTTGGACAGTTCGCGGATGTCGCTGATGTTGCGGGCAATTTCTTCGGTGACGCTGCTTTGCTCTTCGCACGCTGTGGCGATTTGCGCGGCCATGTCGTTGATGCGTCCGACCGAGCTGCTGGAGTCCGACAAGATCTGGTCGACCCCCGCCGCGCGATCAACGCTGTCGCGGGCTTTGATGCTGCCCGAGTCCATGGCTTTTACGGCGTTCTGCACGCCGATTTGCAGGCGCTCGATCATGTTCTGAATGTCTTTGGTCGAGTCTTGGGTGCGCGCGGCCAGGGCGCGGACTTCGTCGGCCACCACGGCGAAACCGCGGCCTTGCTCCCCTGCCCGTGCGGCTTCGATGGCCGCGTTGAGGGCAAGCAGGTTGGTCTGTTCGGCGATGCCTTTGATCACCGCCAGTACGGCGCCAATGCTCGCGGTCTCTTGTTCCAGGGTTTGAATGATGCCGGACGCGCTCTCCACTTCCTGGGCCAACTGGCGCATGGCGCTAATGGTTGCGCCTACCACCTGAGCGCCCTCGCGCGATTGCACTTCGGCGCTGCGCGCGGCATCGGCGGCATTTTGTGCGTTGCGGGCCACTTCGTTGACCGCTGCGCTCATTTCGGTCGCGGCGGTGCTCACCTGGTCGACGGCGGCATGTTCGCTGCTGATCAACCGGTCGTTCGCGGCGGCCATGCCAGCCAGACTCTGCGCCGAAGCAGCCACTTCGCCAGTCACCCGGCCAACCTCTTTGATCAGCGGTTGCAACTTGTCGAGAAAGCGGTTGAACGCAGCGCTCAGTTGGCCCAATTCGTCGCGCGACAGCACGTCCAGCCGCACGCGCAAATCGCCGTCGCCATCGGCAATCTGTTCGATGCGGTGCAGCAGGTTCTCCAGCGGACGGGTCACCAGAATCGGGAAGCCCACCACCAGAATCAGGCACACCAGCAGGCCAAAGGCGACGATGCCACCTTGTTGCCAGCTGAGCTCCTCACCTTGGCTGATGGCGGCGGTGCCCTCGGCGTTCGCAGCGCCGTCTTCCAGTTCGCCGAGCTTATCAATGGCATCGCGCATGGCTTCGAACTGCGCCTCGCTGGTGCCGAAACTCAGCTCACTGGCGGCCGTGGGGTCGCTACCGGCCAGTTGCACTACTTGCAGCGTGGTGGCTTTCCACGTGGCGTACCCCTGATCGAACTGGGCGACCAGGGCCTTGGCTTCGGGGCTGGGGTCCATGTCGGCGTATTTGTGCACGCGGTCATAGGCCTGTTGCATGTTTTCGGCGTGGGATGTTTTCAATCCGGCGATGTGCTCGCCTGCAGCCTCGTCGAGCAGGCTGCGCTCGGCCACGAAAGCCTGGTACAGGTCGCGGTCGGCATTGAGCAGCAGGCTGATGGCGGGCAGATACCGGTTGGTCAACTTGCCGCTGGAATCGGCGACCTGGGTGATGCCTCGCACCCCCAGTACACCCATCAGAACCAACAACACGGCCAGCACCAGGATGGGCAGGGCAATTTTCCAGCGAAAACCCAAGTCGGCAAACACGCGCAGCATGATGACTCTCCAGACGACAGAACAACTCTTTGCAAGCGTAGACGCTCGCTGCGTTTTTATCGGGCGTGTTGCAGGCGCTTTGAGATCACTGCCACACGCGACGCTTGTGAGGCTATCGGCCAAGGACCAGAGGGGCTTGAAGGCGTCGAGGAAAAATCTGCCAGGTGCCTGATCGGCCACGACATTTGTGCTAGCGTGCCGGCTTTCGCGCAGCACCCCATTCAGTAACCGTTAAAGGAAATGCCAGCATGGCCATGAGCAAAGACCAGTTGATCAGCGATATCGCCGAAGCCACCGACGCCTCGAAAGCGACCGTGCGCGCGGTGCTGGAACAGCTGAGCGAGATCGTCAGCGACGCGCTGGAGAACTACGACGAGATCACCTTGCCCGGCATCGGCAAACTGAAAGTCGCCGACCGCCCCGCCCGCACCGGCCGCAACCCTCAGACCGGCAAGGCGATCGAGATTGCTGCAAAGAAAGTGGTCAAGTACGTGCCGGCCAAAGCGTTGAGCGACGCGATCAATTGAGGCTTGGCTGAAAAACATCGCGGCTAAAGCCGTTCCCACAGAGATTGTGCAGGCTGTGGGAGCGGCTTTAGCCGCGATCCGGGTTGAATTGGGAAGCGGCTTTAGCCGGATTTCCTGCAAACCCCGGCTCTACGCCTGAATCCCGTAGCCCGCCAACGCCTTTAAAAACTCGGCTTCGTCGAGCACCTTCACGCCCAGCTCATTGGCCTTGGCCAGCTTCGAGCCCGCCCCTGGCCCGGCCACCACGCAGGTGGTTTTCGCTGAAACCGAGCCCGCCACCTTGGCGCCCAGGCTTTCCAGTTTTTCCTTGGCGATGTCGCGGCTCATGATTTCCAGACTACCCGTCAGCACCCAGGTTTGCCCGGCCAGCGGCAGCCCTTCGACCACGCGCTTTTCGCTTTCCCAGTGCATGCCGAAGTCGCGCAGCTGCGCTTCGATTTTCAGCGCGCGTTCGCGATTTTCTGCCACGGCGAAAAAGTCGCGCACGGCATTGGCGGGCTTTTCGCTCAAGGCCTGGCGCAGGTCCAGCCAGTCGGCATCGAGCACCTTTTGCAGCGACTCGCCAAACTTGGCCGCCAGGGTTTTTGCGCCGGTGGGGCCAACGGAAGAAATATGCAATTTGTCGAGCAACCCGGCCAGCGTGGTGCTGGCGGCGTATTCGGCACCCAGCTCGCCCTGGCCCTGAATATCCAGCACCTGTTCAAGCTGCTCGATCACGCTCTGGTTGTGGCTGTCACTGAAGAATTCATGAATCTCATAGGCCACTTCCAGGCCCACGTCCGGCAGGTAGGTGAGCACTTCGGGCAATGCTTGCTTGATGCGCTGCACCGAGGCCAGCGACCGGGCGAGCACCTTGGCGGTTTCTTCGCCGACGTCGGGAATGCCGAGCGAAAAGACAAAGCGCGCCAGGTCCGGCTTGCGGCTGTTTTCGATGGCGGCCAGCAGGTTTTTGCTCGACAGCTCGGCGAAGCCTTCCAGCTCGACAATCTGCTCGAAGGTCAGCTTGTACAGGTCGGCCGGCGAGTGAATCAGGCCTTCGTCCACCAGTTGCTCGATGGTTCTGTCACCCAGCCCGTCGATGTCCATGGCGCGGCGCGAAACGAAGTGGATGATCGCCTGCTTGAGCTGAGCGCCACAGGCCAGGCGACCGACGCAGCGGTAAACCGCGCCCTCGCTAATGGTTTCGCGGCCCTTGCTGCGTTTGATCAACTGCGTGCGTTCAACGTGCGAACCGCATACCGGGCACTGCTCGGGCACATGCACGGGTTTGGCATCGGCGGGCCGGCGGTCGAGCACCACTTGCACCACCTGCGGAATCACGTCGCCGGCGCGGCGAATGATCACGGTGTCGCCGACCATCACGCCGAGGCGCGCCACTTCATCCATGTTGTGCAATGTGGCATTGGCGACCATCACACCCGCGACTTTTACCGGGCGCAAGCGCGCAACCGGCGTGACGGCGCCGGTGCGGCCAACCTGGAATTCCACGGCGAGCAATTCGGTGAGTTCTTCACTGGCGGGGAATTTGTGTGCGATGGCCCAGCGCGGTTCGCGGGCGCGAAAGCCCAGTTCGCGCTGCCACGCCAGGTTGTTGACCTTGAACACCACGCCGTCGATTTCATAGGCCAGGGCGTCGCGCTTCTCGCCAATGGCGCGGTAGTAGTCCAGGCACTCCTGTGCGCCCTTGGCCAGTTTCAGTTCACGGCTGATGGGCATGCCCCAGTCTTTGAGCGCGTGGAGAATGCCGATGTGGGTATCTGGCAACTCACCCTGCACCTGGCCGATGCCATAGCAGCAGAATTCCAGCGGGCGCTTGGCGGTGATGCTGGAGTCCAGCTGACGCAAGCTGCCGGCGGCGGCATTACGCGGGTTGGCGAAAGTCTTGCCGCCCTGCTCCAGCTGACTGGCGTTCAGGCGTTCGAAACCGGCGCGCGACATAAACACTTCGCCGCGCACTTCGAGCACGCTGGGCCAGCCGCTGCCTTGAAGTTTGAGCGGCACATTGCGGATGGTGCGCACGTTGGCGCTGATGTCTTCGCCGGTGCTGCCGTCGCCGCGGGTGGCGCCGCGCACCAGTTTGCCGTCGCGGTACAGCAGGCTTACGGCCAGGCCGTCGAGTTTGGGTTCGCAGCTGTACTCAACCGTGGCGCCGGCGCCAAACAGGTCACCGGCCGGCAGTTCATCGGCCAGCCCTTCGCGCACGCGGCGGTCGAAATCCAGCAGGTCGTCTTCAGCAAATGCATTGCCTAGGCTGAGCATCGGCACTTCGTGCTTCACCTCGCCAAAGGCCGACTGCGCCAGGCTGCCGACGCGCTGGGTGGGCGAGTCTGGGCTGACCAGTTCCGGGTGCTCGGCTTCCAGCGCCTTGAGTTCGTGGAACAGGCGGTCGTACTCGACGTCCGGAATGCTCGGCTCGTCCAGCACGTGGTAGCGGTAGTTGTGCATGTCCAACTCGCTACGCAGTTGGGCGATACGGGTGGCGGCGGTCTGAGCGTCGGTCATAACGAAAGTCTCGAAACGAAAAAGAGCAGCCGAAGCTGCTCAGTCATTCTAGATCTGCGTAGGAGGTAGCTTGCTGGCGATTGCTCTAACAGCTTCGCGAGCACGCTCGCTCCTACAAAAAACAGCGGCTGGCTATCAGCGTTTGTTGGTCAGGGCCTTGCGCTCGAATTCGACGATGCGCTGGCGGTAATGTTCGATGGTTTGCGCGGTCATGACGCTGCGCTGGTCATCTTTCAATTCGCCGCTCAACTCGTGGGCCAATTTGCGCGCTGCAGCCACCATTACATCAAATGCCTGTTTTGGATGACGCGGGCCTGGCAGACCCAGGAAGAAACTCACGGCACGGGTGTTGAATTGATCGATGTCGTCCAGATCGAATGTGCCGGGTTTAACCCCGTTGGCCATGGAGAACAACACTTCGCCATTGCCGGCCATGCTTTCGTGACGGTGAAAAATATCCATCTCGCCAAAGCGCAGGCCACTTTCCAGAATATTCTGCAACAGTGCCGGGCCATTAAAGCCTTCGCCTTCACGGGCAACTACGTTGATGACCAACACTTCTTCAACAGGCGGCAAGTCTTTGCTGTCTTGCGGCACGCTGGCATTACGTTTTTTCGGCTCGGCATCGTCAACCGGATTAAGCAGCGTTGGCACCGGCTCTTCGATACCCAGGTTCAAATCGCCCTGGCTGGGCTCTACCACTTTGCCGCGGCGACGATTCAATTCGCGCGGGCTCATCGCCGGCAAATCTTCTTCTTCGACCTTTGGTTCGGTGTGGCGGTCGAGAACGCGCGGCGGGCCCAGCAGTTCAGGCACGCCGTCATCATCTGGAAGGTTGGAGAAACTACGGTCCAACTTGAATTTCAACTTGCCTTTGCCACCACGCATGCGCCGCCAGCCATCGAACAGAATGCCAGCGATAACAATGATGCCGATGACGATCAGCCACTCCCGCAGACCGATTTCCATGTAATTCTGTAGCCCCTGAAAAAATAATAATAAAGAAGGGCATCCGCCCTGTGACTTAACCCGATGACCCAATAAAAACAGCCGTCAGCAACTTCAGACTTCGTGCATCAACTCCATGTTCTGACAGGCATTTCCCGCAAATAAAAAATAGTGGGCAATAAGCTAGCACGACGAAAGGCAACTTTACACCGCTGTACGCGTTATGCCTCCACCAAAGCCAAGGCTTCTTCGACATCTACTGCGACAAGCCGCGAGCAGCCAGGTTCATGCATTGTTACGCCCATCAACTGATCGGCCATTTCCATGGCGATTTTGTTGTGGGTGATATAGATGAATTGCACGGTCGCCGACATCTCTTTAACCAAGCGGGCGTAGCGGCCTACGTTGGCGTCGTCGAGGGGCGCGTCTACTTCGTCGAGCATGCAGAACGGCGCCGGATTGAGTTTGAAAATGGCAAATACCAGGGCCAGTGCGGTCAGTGCCTTTTCGCCACCGGAAAGCAGGTGAATGGTGCTGTTCTTCTTACCCGGCGGGCGCGCCATGATGGTGACGCCAGTATCGAGCAGGTCTTCGCCGGTCAGTTCCAGGTAGGCATTGCCGCCGCCGAATACCTTCGGGAACAGCGCCTGCAAGCCGCCATTGATTTGGTCAAAGGTTTCCTTGAAGCGGTTGCGGGTTTCCTTGTCGATTTTTCGGATCACGTTTTCCAGCGTGTCCAGCGCTTCAACCAGATCAGCGTCCTGCGCATCCAGATAACGCTTGCGCTCGCCCTGCTGCTGGTATTCGTCGATGGCCGCCAGGTTGATCGGCCCCAAACGCTGGATACGCGCGGCGAGGCGCTCAAGTTCTTCTTCCCACGATTTCTCGTTGGCCTCGCTCGGCAAGGTGCCAAGCACGCCGTGCAGGTCGTAGTTGTCTTCCAGCAACTGGTCTTGAATGGCTTTGCGGCGCACGGTCAGCGATTGCCATTCCATGCGCTGCTGCTCCAGCTGGGTGCGCAGCAGTTGCGACTGTTGTTCGGCCGAGCTGCGGCGTTTTTCGGCGTCGCGCAACTGGCGGTCGGCGTCTTCCAGGGCCAGGCGGGCGAACTTGAGTTCATCTTCCACGCCCATGCGTTTGTCGAGCAGCTCCTCTAGCTTCATGCGCAGCTCTTCCAGCGGCGCGGCACCTTCGTCGAGGTTGAGGTTCAGCTGCTCGCGTTTTTCGTGCAGGCGCTCGGCCTGCAATTCCAGGCGTTCAAGTGCCTGGCGCGTGGAGTCGTGTTGCGCCTTGAGCGAGCCGAGGCGCACGGCCAGTTGGTGCGCATGGTCTTTGTGCTGGCGGGCTTCCTGGCGCACGCGGTCGAGGCGTTCACGCAACGCGTCGCGCTGCGCCATGAGCAGTTCGCGTTGTTCGGTATCCAGGGCCATGGCGTCGAGGGCGTCTTGCAGGTGCAGACGCGCTTCGCCGAGTTGCTCGACTTCAATGGCGCGCTGTTCGCCCAGCTCGGTGAGCTCTTCATCCAGACGGCGGCGGCGCAGCGTCAGCTGCTCAACCTTGGCCTGGCCGGCAGACAACTGCGCCTTCAGCTCGCCCTGGCGGCGCGCCTCGTCTTGCAGACGACGGCGCTGCTCTTCGCGGCTTTGTTCTTGGTGCTGCTGGGTTTCGCGCAGCGCTTGTAGGTGTTCGTCGAGGCTGGCCAGGCTGGCTTCGCGCTCGTCACGCTCAAGGCCCAGCCGCTCGATCTCCTGAACACGGGCCAGCACGCCGCTCTCGGCTTCGCTGGCACGACGCACCCGCAGAAAATGCCGGCCGACCCAATAGCCATCGCGGCTGATCAGGCTCTCGCCCTCGCCTAGCTGAGCGCGCAAGGCCAGGGCTTGATCCAGCGTTTGTACCGGTTTGACCTTGCCCAGCCACGGCGCCAGATCCACGCTGGCTTCGACTTTGTCGAGCAAGCTGCCGGCCACCCGTGCGCCACCTTTGGCAGGACTGAGCAGACGCAAATCACCTTGTTCGAAGCCGGCAAGATCGAGCGAACCCACCTGCTGCGGATCATCCAGCAACACCGCTTGCAGATCGGCGCCCAGCACGGTTTCCACCGCCAGCTCCCAACCGGCTTCCACCCGCAGGCCTTCGGCGAGCCGCGGCCGTGCGTTGAGCTGGTTTTCGCGCAGCCAATCGGCGGTGCCCTTGCCAGGGTCGAGCGCGGCTTGCTGCAAGGCTTCCAATGAGGCCAGGCGACCGTTCAAGCGTTGCAGTTCGCCTTGAGCCTGCTGTTGCGCCTGCCCGGCTTGCAGCAGTTCGCCGCGCAGTTGCTCCAGGCGCTCGACCATTGCCTGCTCGGCGTGTTGCAGGTCTTCCAGGGTCAGTTCGCTGCTGGCCACTTGCTCGCTGAGTTCAAGAATGGCGGCGTCTTCAGGGTCAGCCGAGAGCAACACCCGTTCGTCGTTCAGACGACGCTGACGCTCGGCCAATCGCTCCAGGCTTTGTTCCAGTTGCTGAATGCGCGACTGCTGCACCTCGGCCTGACGCCGGGGCTCGGCGGAGCGCAGGTTGAAGTCGTCCCACTGGCCTTGCCAGCCTTGCATGGCGCTTTCGGACTCTTCCAGCGCGGCGGCGGCTTCTTCAGCGGCGGCGTTGGTCATTTCCTGCTCGGGTTCGAGCATCGCCAATTCCTCGCCTAGGGTGGCGAGCAAGGTGCGGTCGTGGCCCAGGTGAGATTCGGTTTCCAGGCGCGCGCGTTCGGCTTCGTTGAGGTCGTCCTGCAATTGGCGCAAGCGTTGCTGACCGTGCTGAATGCTTTGCTCGACGCGCGCGATATCGCCACCTACCGAGTAAAAGCGGCCTTGCACGAGGTTGAAGCGTTCGGACAATTCATGGTGGCCATCGCGAAAGCGCTCGATGCTGGCATCGGCATTGCGCTGCTCCGCCACCAAGGCTTCGAAACCGATTTCCTGATTGCCGATCACCGCCTCGCGCTGCCCCACCTGCTCGTTCAGCGCCTGCCACTTCAAGGCCGACAACTGCGCCTTGAGCTGGCGTTCTTCGGCTTTGTATTCCTGATACTTCTCCGCCGACTGCGCCTGGCGATGCAGGCGGTCAAGCTGACGCTCCAGCTCTTCACGCAGGTCAGTCAGGCGCGCGAGGTTTTCGTGGGTGCGGCGAATACGATTTTCGGTTTCGCGGCGGCGTTCCTTGTACTTGGAAATTCCGGCCGCTTCTTCGATGAAATTGCGCAGGTCTTCAGGCTTGGCTTCGATCAGCTTGGAGATCATGCCCTGCTCGATGATCGAATAGCTGCGCGGGCCCAGGCCGGTGCCTAGGAAAATGTCGGTGATGTCGCGGCGACGGCACTTGGTGCCATTGAGGAAATAGGTGTTCTGGCTGTCGCGGGTGACGCGGCGGCGGATGGAAATTTCGGCGTAGCCGGCGTACTCGCCCACCAGCGTGCTGTCGCTGTTATCGAAAATCAGCTCGATGCTGGCCTGGGTTACCGGTTTACGCGTGTTGGAGCCATTGAAGATGACGTCGGTCATCGACTCGCCGCGCAGGTTCTTCGCCGAGCTCTCGCCCATCACCCAGCGCACGGCGTCGATGATATTGGACTTGCCGCAGCCATTGGGCCCGACCACCGCCGCCATATTGCTGGGGAAGTTCACGGTGGTGGGGTCGACGAAGGATTTGAACCCCGCCAGCTTGATGCACTTCAGCCGCATAGAACGCCTTCCTTAGCCCGGTACGGTTAGCGTTCAGCCATGGCGGCAAGCACCATCTGGCAGTTGTGTTGGCTATAGGCCGTAAGCGTTTCGCGCACCCGCGCCGGGTCGCGAGCAATCACCGCTTGCAGCAAGCCGGCGAAGGCATTGAGGAACTGACTCATCTCGCTTTTGCGTTTTTCCAGCGCCAAGTGATACGTGCGGCTCATGGCGGGCAGCAGGTTTTCCAGGGTTTCTTGCAAATACGGGTTGTTGGCAAACGGGAACGCAGCGCGCATGACGTCGAAGCTGCTCTGCACAAAGCTGTCGATATCGCCGGCTTCGGCGTGGGTCATGAGCTTTTGCTGAATCAGTACGAAGGGCTGCAAATCCGCCTCGGTTTTCCACCGTTCGGCCACGGCAAAACCGAGCAGGATGTACAGCTCGATTACTAACGCATACAGGCTTTTGACGTTGTGCGGCGTGAGCTCACTGACGTGGGCGCCACGGCGCGGAAGAATGGTGATCAGGTGGCGACGCTCAAGAATCAGCAGCGCTTCGCGAACCGAGCCGCGGCTGACATTCAATGCCAGGGTGACCTTCTGCTCCTGAATGCGCTCACGCTCTTTCAGTTCCCCACGAATGATGCGCTCGGCCAGGTGATGAGCTATCTGCTCCGCAAGGCTGTCAGGTGCTTTAAACATAGGTGTCCTAGTCAGGGGGAACTGCTGCGCTCGGTTATGCGGCGTTGAAAAGCAAACGCAAAATGCTCATTGGCAAAAGCCAACTCCGCTTTTTCATTTGCTTTTCGCCTTGCCTACCCGTCGCTCGCTACGTTCCAAGCAAGGCCGAAAGAGAGACCAAAAGCAGGCCAAAACGGGCGCGAGTGTAACACAGCGTGTTACCGCTCCAAGCGGCGGCAAGCGTTACAGCCAAGCGGCTTGCCGTCCAAAAGGTCGGGCTGGTGGAAGGCTTTTCGTAAAGGTGATTGTCCTACAATTTCAGGTGTCGACTCCCCCATAAAAACAATGGAGCTCACCATGTTTGCGGACCTGCCCTCCTCCTGGATGATCGCCCTAAAAAAAGCCGGTTACTGGATCTGGCTGATCCCGGTACTGGGCGTGCCCATGAGTTATTACTGGTCGCTGGGTAGCGCCCATGCCGACGTCTGGGCGTATCTGGTGGTGACGGTGGTGTTCGGCGTCATTCCCATTCTGGACGCCATTGTCGGTCGCGACCCGGCCAACCCGGATGAAGTGGCCGACGTGCCGAAAATGGATAAACAGGGCTACTACCGTCTGCTCAGCCTGGCCACCGTGCCGTTTCTGCTGGGCATGTTGGCGTGGGCTGGCTGGGCGTTCGTGCATTACGAAGCCTGGAGCTGGGTTGGCCGGCTGGGTTGGGTGTTGTCGGTGGGCACGGTGACGGGCGCCATCGGCATTACCGTGGCGCACGAATTCATCCACAAAGACCCGCAACTAGAACAGAACGCCGGCGGCTTGCTGCTGGCGGCGGTGTGTTATGCCGGCTTCAAGGTCGAGCATGTGCGCGGCCACCATGTGCATGTGTCCACGCCCGAAGACGCCTCTTCGTCACGCTTCGGTCAAAGCCTGTATGCCTTCTTGCCCCACGCCTACAAACACAACTTTCTCAATGCCTGGGCGCTGGAAAAAGAGCGCCTGCAACGCCGAGGTTTGCCGGCCCTGCATTGGCGCAATGAGCTGATCTGGTGGTACGCCATCAGCAGCGTGTTTCTACTGGGCTTCAGCCTGGCGTTTGGCTGGATGGGCGCGTTGTTTTTCCTCGGCCAGTCGTTTGTTGCGCTGACCCTGCTGGAGATCGTCAACTACGTCGAACACTACGGCCTGCATCGCCGTAAACAGGCCAATGGGCGGTATGAACGCACGAATCCGCACCACTCGTGGAACAGTAATTTCCTGCTGACCAACCTGTTCCTGTTCCACCTGCAGCGCCATTCCGACCACCACGCCTATGCCAAACGCCGCTACCAGGTACTGCGCCACTTCGACGACAGCCCGCAGCTGCCCAATGGCTATGCCGGAATGATTGTGCTGGCCCTGTTTCCGCCGCTGTGGCGCCGCGTGATGGACCCGCGTGTGCGGGCGTATTACGCGGGGGAAGAGCATCAATTGAGTGAATCGCAGTTGGTCTGACAAACTCAACGGCTCTGCTCCCCTCGCCCGTTTACGGGAGAGGGGCCGGGGGTGAGGGCCGGGCCCGACGCAAATCTGAAATCAAAAGCCCCTCTCCCTAACCCTCTCCCGCAAGCGGGCGAGGGGACTCGGCCGTACTCGGTTTAGCTCCCCTCGCCCGTACGCGATTCAGCTCCCCTCTCCCGCCTGCGGGAGAGGGGCCGGGGGTGAGGGTCGGGCCCGACGCAAACCTAAAATCAACGGCCCCTCTCCCTAACCCTCTCCCGGCGAGGGGACTCGGCCGTACTCGGTTTAGCTCCCCTCGCCCGCCTGCGGGAGAGGGGCTGGGGGTGAGGGTCGGGCCTGACGCAAACCTAAAATCAAGGGCCCCTTTCCCTAACCCTCTCCCGTAAACGGGCGAGGGAACTGAGCCGAGGTATGGCGGACGTCGGTCGTTACGTTCTACACCCCGCAAACATATCCAGCCCCTTGTCATACACCTTGGTATTCACCTGCAACAACCCGAGCATCGAGCTGAACAGGTTGTCCTGGCTCACCGGCTGCACGCGCTGCCCTCTCAAGCAATCAGCGTTGAGCTGGAATTCCTGCTGATAGCTATCGGAGAACCACGCCACCATGCCGATGTGTTTCTGCTGATCGGGCGCCATCATGTACGGCGTGCCGTGCAGGTACAGGTTGTATTCGCCCAGCGATTCCCCGTGGTCGGACATGTACAGCATGGCGCTGTCGACATTGCCCTGGTTGGCGCGCAACACGTCAATCAGGCTGGCGAGCACATGGTCGGTGTATACGATGGTGTTGTCGTAACCGTTGATGATGCTTTCCCGCGAGCATTCGTTCAGGGCATTGCTGGTACACACCGGGGTGAAGCGTTCATATGCGCTGGGGTAGCGCTTGAAGTATTCAGGACCATGGCTGCCCATCTGGTGCAGCACCAGCACGGTGTCTTCTTTGAGGTTGTCGAGGGTGTTCTGCAGCCCCTGCAGCAGAATTTCATCGTGGCATTCGCTGTTGGCGCAAAGGGCCGGGTCTTTGAGGTTGCTGACGTCTTCGAAACTGACGCGGTCGCAGGTGCCTTTGCAGCCGGACTGGTTGTCGCGCCACTGCACGTTCAAGCCGGCCCGTTTCAGCACATCCAGCAGTCCTTCCTGGGAATAGGCTTTGCTCGCGCTGTAGTTGCTGCGGCCCAGGTTGGAAAACATGCATGGCACCGACACGGCGGTTTCGGTGCCGCAGGAATGTGCGTTGGGGTACGCGATGACGCCAGGCTCGGCTTTGAGTTTTGGCGTGGTGTCACGCTCGTAACCCAGAATGCCGAAATTGTCGGCGCGGGCGCTCTCCCCCACCACCAGCACGGTCAAGGACTTGTGCCGATGGCTCTGCCAGGCCGGCGCTTTTACGGCGTCTTCGCCGAGGGTGCGAAACGGTTGTTTGCCGGTGACGATTTCTTCGCGCAGCAAATTGAATGACGCACCCACGTAGTTGCTCGGCACCACCATCAAGCGCAGCTCGTGGTGGTTGCGGAAAAACGAGGCAAGGCCCTGGTAATTGACCAGCGCCACAACCCCAACCAAGGCGATGCAGCCCACCATTACCAGCAGTTTGCTCAGCAAGTCATGCGGCCAGGTGCGGTAGTTCACGGGAATAAGCCAGAGCATCACCACCGGCAAAATGCCCAAAAACAGCACATACGCCGCCAGCTTGAACGACAACAGGTCACGGATCTCGGTGGCGTTGGTTTGCGCGGCGTTGCGCAGCATTTCCAGGTCGATGACCGCACCGTACTGGCTCATGAAATAGGCAACGCCGGCGCTGACGAGCAGCAGCACGGTAAGCACTGGCTTGAGCACCCAGCGGAACGCCAGCAGCGTCAGTACCAGATTGAACAGCGCCAGCACGATCAGACCAAAGGCCAGGCGAGTGACGAAACCCGCGCCGGTGCTGGGCGTAATGCTGAACACATGGCTCCAGAGCACCGGATTGCAGGCCAGTAACAAAAAGGCGCTGCCGAGCAGGGTCAGCATTTCGGGCCGTATCGCCTTTACTTTAAGCAGTGTGTTCACGGTGCGGTTCCGCCCAGGTTGAAGTGGGGCAGATGCTAGAAACGCAGCGATCAAAAATTCGTTAAAAAAACCTCAACGTTTGGTTGATCGGAAAATACTCGCAGCCAAGAAAGACTGGGCCTTACAGGGCTATGTGAAACGACAGCTTGTCGGGCACGCGGATTGCTTGACCAAAGAGTCAAATATTTTATTGACCCAAAAGTCAGAATTCTCTAAATTCGCCAAACAAACCCATCGGCTCTTCACCCCTCTCCCGCCTGCGGGAGAGGGGCCGGGGGTGAGGGCCAGCCGTTACGCAACCTCGCTCCCTCAAAAAGTTGCGTGCCATAAAAAACAAGAAAGTGCCTGGAGGTCGTCCTTGATCCAGTTTTTACTCAACCGTGAGCTGCGCACCGAGCAGCGTCTCGACCCAAATGTCACCGTGCTGAATTACCTGCGTGAGCACCTGGCCAAACCTGGCACCAAGGAAGGCTGCGCTTCCGGCGACTGCGGCGCCTGCACCGTGGTGGTGGGCGAGCTGGACGACTCGTCCGGCACCCCGCGCATTCGCTACCGCACCCTCAACTCCTGCCTCACGTTCGTTTCTTCGCTGCACGGCAAACAGCTGATCAGCGTTGAAGACCTCAAGCATCAAGGCCAACTGCACAGCGTTCAGCAAGCCATGGTCGATTGCCACGGCTCGCAATGCGGCTTCTGCACCCCTGGTTTTGTGATGTCGTTATTCGCCCTGCAAAAAAACAGCGACGGCTTCGACAAGGCGCAAACCATGGAAGCCCTGGCCGGCAACCTGTGCCGCTGCACCGGCTACCGCCCGATCATCGACGCCGCCGAGCAGGCCTGCTGCCAGAAACAGCCGGACCAGTTCGACGCTGCTGAAGCCGAAACCATTGCCAAGCTGCAAGCCATCGCTCCGCAAGAAACCGCCGAACTGAACAGCGGCGACAAGCGCTGCCTGCTGCCGCTGACTATCTCCGATCTCGCCGACCTCTACGCTGCCAACCCGCAAGCGCGGCTGCTGGCCGGTGGCACCGACTTGGCGCTGGAAGTCACCCAGTTCCACCGTGAACTGCCGGTGATGATTTACGTCGGCCACGTGGAAGCGATGAAACGCGTCGAGTTCACCGACGATGCCATCGAGATCGGCGCCGCCACGCCGCTATCCGACTGCTACGGCGCGCTGGCCAAGGAATACCCGGACTTCGGCGAACTGCTGCACCGCTTCGCCTCGCTGCAAATCCGTAACCAAGGCACCTTGGGCGGCAACATCGGCAACGCCTCGCCCATTGGCGACGCCCCGCCGCTGCTGATTGCCCTGGGCGCCCGCGTAGTGCTGCGCAAAGGCGGCCAGACCCGCAGCCTGCCGATTGAGGATTACTTCCTCGATTACAAAGTCACCGCTCGCCAGGAAGCCGAGTTCATCGAGAAAGTCGTGGTGCCGCGTCACCAGAGCAATCAGGCGTTCCGCGCTTATAAAGTGTCGAAACGACTGGACGACGATATTTCGGCCGTGTGCGCCGCGTTCAACCTGGTGGTTGCCGACGGCGTAGTACAAAGCGCCCGCGTTGCCTTCGGTGGCATGGCCGCCATTCCGAAACGTGCCGCTGCCTGTGAAGCGGCGCTGCAAGGCGCGAAGTGGAATGCCGATGTGATCGAACAAGCCTGCGACGCGCTGGCCAACGATTTCAGCCCGCTGAGCGACTTCCGCGCCAGTAAGGAATACCGCCTGCTCACCGCACAGAACCTGCTGCGTAAATTTTTCCTCGAGCTGCAAACTCCAGACGTCGAAACACGGGTGACCGCTTATGTCTAACCACCACGCCCCGAAAAGCCAGGAAGAACTGGCCGAACTGTTCCGTGCCGGCATCACCACCGGCGTAGGCCGCAGCGTTAAACACGAAAGCGCCGACAAACATGTGTCGGGCGAAGCCGTATACGTTGACGACCGCCTGGAATTTCCGAATCAGCTGCACGTTTACGCCCGCCTGAGCGACCGCGCCCATGCCCGCGTCACCAAAATTGACGTCTCGCCCTGCTACCAGGTGCCAGGCGTGGCCATCGCCATCACCCATAAAGACGTGCCCGGCCTGCTCGACATTGGCGCCGTTGCCCCCGGCGACCCGCTGCTGGCCGACGGCCTGGTGCAGTACGTCGGTCAGGTGGTGATTGCCGTAGCCGCCGACACCCATGAAAACGCCCGCAAAGGCGCCATGGCCGCGATCATCGAATACGAAGACCTGGAGCCGGTGCTCGACGTGGTCGAGGCACTGCGCAAAAAGCATTTCGTGCTCGACAGCCACCAGCACCGCATCGGCGATTCGGCCAGCAAACTGGCCACCGCCCCACGCCGCTTGCAGGGTTCGCTGCACATTGGCGGCCAGGAACACTTTTACCTGGAAACCCAGATTTCCTCGGTCATGCCCACCGAAGACGGCGGCATGATCGTGTACACCTCCACGCAAAACGCCACCGAAGTGCAAAAGCTGGTGGCCGAAGTGCTGGACGTGCCGATGCACAAAGTTGTGATCGACATGCGCCGCATGGGCGGCGGTTTTGGCGGCAAGGAAACCCAGGCCGCGAGCCCGGCGTGTTTGTGCGCAGTGATCGCGCACCTGACCAAGCGCCCGACCAAAATGCGCCTGCCGCGCGTTGAAGACATGCAAATGACCGGCAAGCGCCATCCGTTCTACGTTGAGTACGACGTGGGCTTTGACGAAAACGGCCTGCTGCATGGCATCGAAATCGAACTGGCCGGTAACTGCGGCTACTCGCCGGACCTGTCGAACTCCATCGTCGACCGCGCCATGTTCCACTCCGACAACGCCTATTTCCTCGGCAACGCCACGGTGAACGGTCATCGCTGCAAGACCAACACCGCCTCGAACACCGCGTATCGCGGCTTCGGTGGCCCGCAGGGCATGGTCGCCATCGAACAGATCATGGACCACATCGCCCGCGACCTCGGCAAAGACCCGCTGGAAGTGCGCAAGCTCAACTACTACGGCAAAACCGAGCGCAACGTTACGCACTACCACCAGACCGTCGAGCACAACGTTATCCACGAGATGACCGCCGAACTGGAAGCCAGCAGCGACTACGCCAAGCGCCGTATCGAAATTGCCGAATTCAACAAAACCAGCCCGATTCTGAAAAAAGGCTTGGCCCTGACCCCGGTTAAATTCGGCATCAGCTTTACCGCCAGCTTTCTCAACCAGGCCGGCGCGCTGATCCACATCTACACCGACGGCAGCATCCACCTGAACCACGGCGGCACCGAAATGGGCCAGGGCCTGAACACCAAAGTGGCGCAGATCGTTGCCGAGGTGCTGCAGGTGGACATTGCCCGCATTCAGATCACCGCGACCAACACCGACAAGGTGCCCAACACCTCGCCAACCGCCGCCTCCAGCGGTGCCGACCTCAACGGCATGGCCGCCAAGAACGCAGCGGAGACCATCAAGGCGCGCCTGGTGGACTTCCTCACCCGCGAATACCGCGTGACGCCGGAAGACATCGAATTCCGTAACGGCCAGGTGCGTGTGCGCGACCAGTACCTGTCGTTTGAGGAGATGATTCAGAAGGCCTACTTCGGGCAGATATCCCTGTCGGCCACCGGCTTCTACCGCACGCCGAAAATCTTCTACGACCGCAGCAAGGCAGCGGGTCGGCCGTTCTACTACTTCGCCTATGGCGCGGCGTGCATTGAAGTGATCGTCGACACCCTGACCGGCGAATACAAATTCCTGCGTGGCGACATCCTCCACGACGTGGGCGACTCGCTGAACCCGGCCATCGACATCGGCCAGGTAGAAGGCGCGTTCGTGCAAGGCCTGGGTTGGCTGACCATGGAAGAGCTGGTGTGGAACGCCAAAGGCAAGCTGATGACCAACGGCCCGGCGAGCTACAAGATTCCCGCCATCGCCGACATGCCGCTGGACCTGCGCGTGAAACTGGTGGAAAACCGCAAGAACCCGGAAGACACCGTGTTCCACTCCAAAGCCGTGGGCGAGCCGCCGTTCATGCTCGGCATCGCCGCCTGGTGCGCCATCAAGGACGCCGTCGCCAGCCTGGCTGACTACCGCGTACAACCGCAAATCGACGCCCCCGCTACACCGGAGCGCGTGCTGTGGGGTGTGGAGCAGATGAGGAAGGTGTTGAAGGAACAGAAAGCCGAAACCACCGCAACAGAACCGGCCTAACGCAAAACCTGTAGGAGCGAGCTTGCTCGCGAAAGAGCTAAAGCTTCGCGAGCAAGCTCGCTCCTACAAAGCGTCCCGCGACAACGCAACGAATAACGGTGAACAACAATGACAACACACACCGCACAGACCACCACCCCAGCCGCGCCGCAGAGCCCTGAAGCACTGCCGCGTCTGGTGTTACTGGAACAGCCCGCCGCTGTGTCGAAAGCCGATGACGACTGGCGCCTGTCCCGTTCCGCAAAACCGCTTCGCACCTGGAGGCTGAGCAAATGAGCTGGATCAGCGCCCTCGCCGACTTGCAGCAACAGGGGCAACCCTGCGTGCTGGTGACCATCATCGAAGAACTGGGTTCTACGCCGCGCAATGCCGGTTCGAAGATGGTCGTCACCGCCGACCGCATCTACGAAACCGTGGGCGGCGGGCACCTGGAATTCAAAGCGATGGAGCTGGCCCGCGAGATGCTCGCCAACCGCACCCAGGACACCCGCCTGGAACGCTTCAGCCTCGGCGCCAGCCTCGGCCAATGCTGCGGTGGCGCCACGGTGCTGCTGTTCGAGCCCATGGGCCAGCCGCAAGCGCAAATCGCCGTATTCGGCGCCGGCCACGTCGGCCGCGCGTTGGTGCCGCTGCTGGCGAGCCTGCCCTGCAAAGTGCGCTGGATCGATTCGCGGGAAAACGAGTTTCCCGAACACATTCCGCAAGGCGCCACGAAAGTGGTGAACGACGAGGTGGTCGATGAAGTGGAGAACATGCCGCCCGGCAGCTACTTCATCGTCATGACCCACAACCATCAGCTCGACCTTGAACTGACCGCCGCCATTCTCAAGCGCAACGACTTCGCCTACTACGGCCTGATCGGTTCGCAAACCAAGCGGGTGAAATTCGAACATCGCCTGCGAGATCGCGGCTTCAGCGCCGAGGTGATGCAGAAAATGCGCTGCCCCATGGGCATTGCCGAAGTGAAGGGCAAGCTGCCCATCGAGATTGCCGTGTCCATCGCCGGCGAGGTGATCGCTACCTACAACGCCAACTTTGGCCAGGGTGAAAAGAGCGGCGAAAGCGTCGCCAAATTGATGCCCGCCTCGCGCCGCGCCAAAGCGTAGATCGCTTAGTTGGGCGCAGCCCCAGACGCAGCCCAACGCCCCGAATACCAATAAATACGTACAACGAGACTGCCCATGACAAGCCACGTGAAAGCCTACCGCGCCGCCATCCTGCACAGCATTGCCGACCCCGCCCTGGTGGGCGACGCGCAGTCCTATGAGTATTTCGAAGATGGCGTGCTGGTGGTCGACAATGGCCACGTCGCCAAGGTCGGCCACGCCAAGGATCTGCTGCCTACGCTGAAGGGCGTGGAACTGATCGAATACCGCGACGCGCTCATCACCCCGGGTTTTATCGACACCCACATCCACTACCCGCAAACCGGCATGATCGCCGCCTATGGCGAGCAGTTGCTGGACTGGCTGAACACCTACACCTTCCCCACCGAAAAACAGTTCGCCGACCCGGCCCACGCCGCCGATGTGGCGAATATTTTTCTCAAGGAACTGCTGCGCAACGGCACCACCACCGCCCTGGTATTTGCCAGCGTGCACAAGCAATCGGTAGACGCGTTCTTCACCGCCAGCGAGGCGCTGAACCTGCGCATGATCGCCGGCAAAGTGATGATGGACCGCAACGCCCCGGACTACCTGACCGACACCGCGCAATCGAGCTACGACGACAGCAAAGAGCTGATCGAACGCTGGCACGGCAAGGCGCGTTTGCACTACGCCGTCACCCCACGTTTTGCGCCGACCAGCACGCCCGAACAGCTCACCGCTGCCGGCAAGTTGCTGCAGGAATACGACGGGCTCTACATGCACACGCACTTGTCGGAGAACGTCGACGAAATCGCCTGGGTGAAAGCGCTGTTCCCGCAGCAGAAAGGCTACCTGGACGTGTACGACCACTTCCAACTGCTCAGCGAGCGCTCAATGTTCGCCCACGGCGTGCACCTGTGCGACGAGGAATGCCAGCGCCTGGCAGAAACAGGCTCCGCCGTGTCGCACTGCCCGACCTCAAACCTTTTTCTCGGCAGCGGCCTGTTCAACCTCAAGCAGGCTGAGCAGTTCGGCGTGAACGTCGGCCTGGGAACGGACGTTGGCGCCGGCACCAGCTTCTCCATGCTGCAAACCCTGAACGAGGCTTACAAAGTGCAGCAGTTGCAGCGCAACAAGCTGAGCCCGTTCAAATCGCTGTACCTCGCCACCCTGGGCGGCGCGCAGGCACTGCGCCTCGACGACAAAATCGGCAGCTTCGCCAGCGGCAACGACGCCGACTTCATCGTGCTCGACTACCACGCCACGCCGCTGCTGTCGTACCGTTTGCAGCAGGCCAAGGATCTGGAAGAGAAGCTGTTTGTGCTGATGACCATTGGTGATGATCGCGCGGTGCAGGAGACGTTTGCGGCTGGGCAGAGTGTGCATAAGCGCTGAGGGCGCTTGCCGGCACGTTTCGTGGTTGACCGACCACCACGGTCAGTCCCCTCTCCCACTTGCGGGAGAGGGCAGCGATGTTCGTCTCATCCGAAACTCTGGATCCCGAATCGTCGGACCGCCGCCTACGCGAGGATGACGGATGTTTTTTGCGGCTCTCGTTGTTATGCCGCAAACGCGTGACAAGTCCCCTCTCCCGCTTGCGGGAGAGGGTTAGGGAGAGGGCAGCGATGTTCGACTCATCCGAAATTCTGGATTCCCGCCTGCGCGGGAATGACGGGTGTTTTTGCCGCCACCTCCGTCATTCCCGCGCAGGCGGCGGTACGACAATTCGGAATCCAAAGTCTCAAGCCAAACACTGTCCGCAGTACCGACGAATCAACCAGCCCGAAAACAAAAAAACCGCCCGAAGGCGGTTTTTTATTACCAGAAACAATCTACCGAGGCGCCGCCGAACGCGGTGCCTTTTTCTTGGTTTGCAGCAAGTGCGAAAATACTGCATGCAGGTCATCCGAGGCACTGTCTTCGTCGAGGTTGAGCTTGCTGTCGATGTGATCCATGTGATGCATCATCAGGCTCACGGCCTTCGTCACGTCACGCGCTTCAATGGCGTCGATCAACTGATTGTGCTCATCGTAAGAACAGTGCGAGCGGCTACCGCTTTCGTACTGGGCGATGATCAGCGAGGTCTGCGACACCAGGCTGCGCTGGAAGCTGATCAGCGGCGCGTTCTTCGCGGCTTCGGCCAGTTTCAGGTGGAATTCACCGGAAAGGCGAATGCCGGCACCGCGGTCGCCACGGGAGAAACTCGCCTGCTCATCCGCCACCATCTGGCGCAATTCGGCCAGTTGCTCGGCGCTGGCGTGTTCGACGGCCAGTTCGGTGATGGCGCGTTCAACCAGACGGCGCGCATAAAAAATCTGCCGCGCATCTTCAACACTCGGGCTGGCTACTACGGCACCACGGTTGGGGCGCAACAGCACCACGCTTTCGTGAGCCAGGCGCGACAAGGCGCGACGAATAATGGTGCGGCTTACGCCGAATATCTCACCCAGCGCTTCTTCGCTCAGCTTGGTGCCGGGCGCCAGACGTTGTTCCAGAATCGCATCGAAAATATGCGCGTAAACGACGTCGTCCTGAGTGCCGCTGTGGCTGGCTTTGCCAGTACGCGGTTGCTTCTTTAGGGGCTGCAATTGTTCGTTCATTCGGGCTCGCGTCAGAAGTTCTGCGGTCATGCGCGACTCTACTGCTTCTCCCCCCAGGGCTGGCAAGCCTCTGCGGGGAAATATAGAGGGTAAAAATACCGGCGCATTGTACACAATCTAATCAGCAGCTCCTAACCCCGCCCAACGCTCTGCCGGACTATCCCAACGGCTTTAACGATCAGGCCTACAGCCTTCTTAGTTTTTTCGGGCGTAAACGGACAAAAACACCGACTTTTTTGCACCGAAAGCGTCGTCTTCACAGCTTTGCGAGGCCTCTACACGGACTGGCCTAACGGCTGACTCCTCACCCAGCTCGCTTCTATGTACTTGAAACATAAAGGATTTACAAATAAACACCGCCTCAACTGTCGCACACAATCGGCTTATCCACGCCAGAACAATCCTTAGGTGCAATTTGCGCAACAATAAAAACATTAATTGCTTTTTTTGTATACAAACGCATAATCGCGCTCGAGTGACTTCCTGACCAAAGAGTCAACAAAGCACCTGCAAGCGCACCACGTAAGCCACCTACCTCAGAGCACCGCCACCCTTCTTACAGGCGCGCAGTACTCGGTGAACAAAATAAGAGAAATGAGGAGTACCCCGCTGTGGAAAGCACCAAACAAGAACAACTCTATGCTGCAAAGCCCGCGCGTACCGGCCTGCTGGAACGGCTGTTCAAGCTGTCCTTTCATGGCACCACCGTCAAAACCGAGCTCGCCGCCGGCCTGACTACGTTTATCACCATGGCGTACATCATTTTCGTTAACCCCAACATCATGGCCGACGCCGGCATCGATCACGGTGCGGCCTTTGTCGCCACCTGTATTGCTGCTGCGTTCGGTTGCTTCCTGATGGGCCTCTATGCGAACTGGCCAGTCGGCCTGGCGCCAGGCATGGGGCTGAATGCGTTCTTCACCTACACCGTGGTCGGCACCATGGGCTACAGCTGGCAGATCGCGCTGGGGGCGGTATTCCTCTCGGGCATTCTGTTTATGATTCTGACCTTCTCGCGCATCCGCGAATGGCTGCTTAACAGCATTCCGGCAAGCCTGCGGTTTGCCATGGGCGCCGGCGTGGGTTTGTTTCTTGGCCTGATCGGTTTGAAGACCGCTGGCATTGTGGTCGCCAGCCCTGAAACCTTGCTGAAGATGGGCGACCTGACCGCCGCCGGCCCGCTGCTGGCCGCCATCTGCTTCCTGATGATCGCGATTCTGGAATACCACCGTGTGTTCGGCGGCATTCTGATCAGCATCCTCACCGTCACGCTGGCGGGCTGGGGGCTGGGAATCGTCGAGTTCGGCGGCATCTTCTCCATGCCACCAAGCCTGGCACCGACCTGGCTGGCCATGGATGTGTCTGGCGCACTTAACGTCGGCATGATCAGCGTGGTGTTGGCCTTCCTGTTCGTGCACATGTTCGACACCGCAGGCACGCTGATGGGCGTCGCCCAGCGCGCGAATCTGGTGGACGAAAACGGCCACATCGAAAACCTCAGCCGCGCCATGAAAGCCGACAGTACCTCCAGCGCCTTCGGTGCTCTGGTGGGCTGCCCGCCGGTGACCAGTTATGTGGAAAGTGCCGCGGGCGTGGCCTCGGGCGGTCGCACCGGGCTGACGGCGGTAACCGTTGGCGTGCTGTTTATTGCCGCGATGTTCTTCGCCCCGCTGGCCGGCATGATCCCTGCCTACGCCACGGCCGGTGCGCTGATTTACGTGGCCATGTTGATGATGAGCGGCATGGCGCACATCGACTGGGAAGACCACACCAACACCATCCCGGCGATTATCACCGTGGTGATGATGCCGCTGACCTTCTCGGTGACCGATGGCCTGGCCATGGGCTTTATCACCTTCGTGGTGCTGAAACTGGCCACCGGCAAACACAAGGAAATCACCCCGAGCCTGTATGTGCTGGCGATTATCTGCGCGTTGAAATTCGCCTTCTTGTAATCTCTGCCCGATGCGCAGGTCGAGGTAATTGTTGGGCTTCGCTGCGCTCAACCCAACCTACGCATTCACCGTTTCACCAAGCCCCGGCGTTAGCGTCGGGGCTTTTCCACATTTGAAGAGGCCCGCAATGAACCTGGACACCTGGCTGTTATTTAGCAGCGCCGCGCTGATCGTGATTCTGATCCCCGGTCCGTTGTCGCTGTTAATGGTCAGCAACAGCTTGAACTACGGCCTGCGCCGTTCGGCACCGGCCTTTCTTGGTGGCGTCAGCGCGTCCATCTGCTTGCTCAGCGCTTCCGCACTCGGCCTGGGCGCCCTGCTGCTGGCGTCGGAAAAATTGTTCAGCATGCTGAAAGTGCTGGGCGCGTTGTACCTGTTCTACCTCGCTTACCAGAGCTGGCAGGAATCGCGCGAAGCGGCGAAACCGGCCAAGGCTGACGACCAACCGCTGACCGCACCGAGCCGGCGCAGTATGTTTCTGAAAGCGTTTGGTTTGGGCGCGAGCAACCCGAAAGACATTCTGTTCTTCGCTGCCTTTTTGCCGCAGTTCATCAGCGCCGAACAGCCCATGGGCAATCAGTTGCTGGTGATGATCGCGACCTGGGCGGCGCTGGATCTGGGCTGCAAACTGTTCTACGGCCTGAGCGCGCGCGGCGCGGCCACGTTTTTGCGCTCGGGCAAGGGGCAGGTGTGGTTTAACCGGGTGAGTGCGGGGTTGTTTGCGGGGGCGGGTACGGCTTCGTTGTTGAGTCGCTGAGACTTTTCGGGGAGCGGCTGGGAAGTCGCGATGCTGGCAGTCACAAGCATCGCGACTGAAGTCGCTCCTACACGAATGTAGGCATCCGCAGAAGCGAGTGACCGTCCACTTACCCTGTGGGAGCGACTTCAGTCGCGATGCTGTTGATCTAACGTTCTAGCTACCGCGATACGTCGAATAGCTGTACGGCGAAATCAACAACGGCACGTGGTAATGGTCCTGGCCGGCGTCGATGCCGAAGCGCAGTACCACCACATCCAGAAATGCCGGTTCCGGCAGTTGCACACCACGTGCGCGGTAGTAGTCGCCGGCGTGGAAGTGCAGCTGATAAACCCCGGAAGCGTAGTCTTCGCCCTGCAACACTGGCGCGTCGCAACGGCCGTCATCATTGGTGTGCAGGGTGTTGATCAACACCACGGACGACCCTTCTACACGGTACAACTCGACTTTGATGTTGCTACCTGGGCAGCCGTGAGCGGCGTCCAAAACATGCGTGGTTAAACGTCCCATCGGTTCCGGGCAACTGCGCCAGACGCAGCCGCCGCGCCTCCTCTATGCAGGTGAATTCGGAGCGCCACACCGGCCACAGGCCTGGGCGCGGCTTGGAGCATAGCATGCGAGCGCGACGTTTCGAGACATTCCACAAAGAAATTGTACACAATTACTCCCGACAATTTTCCCACAGTCGAGCTGCCCGCTCAGCGCGCGCCGGTTTCGCCCGCGCACCGCATTGGCACACCGGAAGGCCAAGCGCGGGCGTTGAGCTACGCTGAAGCGCATCACGCAAACAGAAAAAACAGCGAAATTTTCCATTTACAAAACACCCATCACTTTGTATACAATCAACCCATCACGGTCGCCCACGCTTACCTGGCCTTTGCTGCGACCGCACCATTCATAAGAAGGAACACCTGCAGTGAGCGCTGACTACCCTCGCGACCTGATCGGTTACGGCAACGACATCCCCCATCCGCACTGGCCGGGCAACGCCCGCATCGCCATTTCCTTTGTGCTCAATTACGAGGAAGGCGGCGAGCGCAACGTGTTGCACGGCGATAAAGAGTCCGAGGCGTTTCTGTCGGAAATGGTCGCCGCTCAGCCGCTGCAAGGCGAGCGCAACATGAGCATGGAGTCGTTGTACGAATACGGCAGCCGCGCCGGGGTATGGCGCATTCTCAAGCTGTTCGAGAAAACCGGTATTCCGCTCACTGTGTTTGCTGTGGCAATGGCCGCGCAACGCCACCCGGATCTGATTCGCGCCATGGCCGCTGCGGGCCACGAAATTTGCAGCCACGGCTATCGCTGGATCGACTACCAGTACATGGACGAAGCGCAGGAACGCGAGCACATGCTCGAAGCCATTCGCATCCTCACCGAAATTACCGGTGAACGCCCACTGGGCTGGTACACCGGCCGCACCGGCCCGAACACCCGGCGCCTGGTGATGGAGGAAGGCGGCTTCCTCTACGACTCCGACACCTACGACGACGATCTGCCCTACTGGGAACAGAACAACCCGACCGGCAAAGCCCATCTGGTGATTCCGTACACGCTGGACACCAACGACATGCGCTTTACCCAGGTGCAGGGTTTCAACAGCGGCGACGACTTCTTCAACTACCTCAAAGACGCCTTTGACGTGCTTTACGCCGAAGGTGCCGAGGCGCCGAAAATGCTGTCCATCGGCTTGCATTGCCGCCTGATTGGCCGCCCTGCCCGCCTGGCCTCGTTGCAGCGCTTTATCGAATACGTGCAGGGCTTCGAACAGGTGTGGTTCGCCCGCCGCGTCGACATTGCCCGCCACTGGCACGCCACCCACCCCTTCAGCCAAGAGAGCGCGAAATGAGCCGCTTCCAGACCCTGACGCCTTCCACACTGAGCCGCGAAGATTTCGTTCGCGCCTTTGCCGATATCTACGAGCACTCGCCGTGGGTGGCCGAGAAAGCCTATGACCTGGGCGCCGACGGCAGCCTCGACGACATCGAAGGCCTGCACAGCCGCATGGCCGACATTCTGCTCAGCGCCGATCACGCCGCCCAGTTGGCGCTGATCAACGCTCACCCGGACCTCGCCGGCAAAGCCGCCGTGCGCGGCGAACTGACAGAAGCCAGCACCTCGGAGCAATCCGGTGCGGGCATTCACGAATGCACGGCTGAAGAGTTTCAACGCTTCACCGAGCTGAACGACGCCTACAAAGCGAAGTTCGCGTTTCCCTTCATCATGGCGGTCAAGGGCAGCAATCGGCACCAGATTCTCGCAGCGTTCGAGGAGCGCATTCATAACTCCAAGGAAGCTGAGTTCGAGCGAGCGCTGGCCGAAATCAACAAGATCGCGCTGTTCCGTTTGCAGACCCTATAAGGCCTGCAGTTCCTGACGCCGCCACCTCTCCCCGCCCCATCTAAGGCAGACAAACAATGAAAGCTTACGCCGTACCCTTCGAGAAATACGTCAACCTCGCCGACGCCCGCCTGGGCACCAAGGCCATCTCGGTTACCGATGACTGGTTCGCCGACGTCAACCGCCTGTTCCAGCCGACTCCGGCCGTGTGGAAGGAGGGCGTGTTCGATGACAACGGCAAGTGGATGGACGGCTGGGAATCGCGCCGCAAGCGCTTCGAAGGCTACGACAGCGCGGTGATCAAACTCGGCGTGCCGGGTTCGATCAAGGGTGTGGACATCGACACCAGCTTCTTCACCGGTAACTTCCCGCCGTCGGCGTCCCTGGAAGGCTGCTTTGTAGCCGAAGGCGACCCGAGCGACAGCACCGAGTGGACCGAAGTATTGGGCGCCGTGGAGTTGAAAGGCGACAGCCACCACTACCACGAAATCGCCAACAGCCAGGCGTTCACTCACCTGCGTTTCAACATCTACCCGGACGGCGGCGTGGCGCGTCTGCGCGTGTACGGCGTGCCGTTCCGTGACTGGTCGAACGTCGGCGACAACGAACAAGTCGACCTGGCCAGCGCCTTGAACGGCGGCCGTGCCCTGGCCTGCTCCGACGAGCACTTCGGGCGCATGAGCAACATCCTCAACCCGGGCCGTGGCATCAACATGGGCGACGGCTGGGAAACCGCACGCCGCCGCACGCCAGGCAATGACTGGGTCATCGTCGCGCTGGGCCACCCGGGCGAAATCGAACGCATCGTGGTCGACACCCTGCACTTCAAAGGCAACTACCCGGACAGCTGCTCGATCCAGGGCGCGTTCGTAAAAGGCGGCACCGACAGCCAGATCGAAACCCAAAGTCTGTTCTGGCGCGAACTGCTGCCAAGCCAGAAACTGCAGATGCACGCCGAGCATGAGTTCGCCGAGCAGATCAAAGCCTTGGGCCCGATCACCCACGTACGCCTGAACGTGTTCCCGGATGGTGGTGTTAGCCGTCTGCGCTTGTTTGGCAAGGTTGCGAAATAAATAGGCTCACGCCGCCCAGTCCCCTCTCCCGTTTACGGGAGAGGGTTAGGGAGAGGGGCTCTTCGGCGCAGATCAGCGTTAAGCCTGGCCCTCTCCCCCAGCCCCTCTCCCGCGCGCGGGAGAGGGGAGTCTTAAATCACGAATAATGTAGAAACCAACATGCGCACACTGATCATCGAACCGCTAACCAAAGAAGCCTTCGCCCCGTTCGGGGACGTCATCGAAACCGAGGGCAGCGACCATTTCATGATCAACAACGGCTCCACCCGCCGCTATCACAAGCTGGCGACGGTTGAGACGGCGCAGCCGGATGACAAGGCGATCATCAGTATCTTCAGCGCTGAAAAGCTGGAATACCCGCTCACCATCGGCATGTTGGAGCGCCATCCGCAGGGCAGTCAGGCGTTTATTCCGCTGCTCGGCAATCCCTTTCTGATCGTGGTCGCGCCACTTGGCGATGCACCTGTATCAGGTTTGGTCCGTGCTTTTGTCAGCAATGGCAAGCAGGGCATTAATTACCATCGCGGCGTTTGGCACCACCCGGTGCTGACGATCGAAAAGCGGGATGACTTCCTGGTGGTTGATCGCAGTGGTTCTGGCAACAACTGCGATGAGCATTTTTTTACCGAGGATGAACAGGTTCTCCTCAACCCCCACCAATAAGAGAAGCTCGGCAACCGGCCAGCCGGTTCCGGGAAGAGGTAAACACTGTGGAAGCACATTTGATTGAATGGGCGAACCTGGCGGTGCGCTGGGTTCACATGATTGTCGGCATCGCCTGGATCGGTGCGTCGTTCTATTTCGTCTGGCTGGAAAACAACCTCAACCGCGCCAATCCGCGCGACGGCCTGGCTGGTGATTTGTGGGCCATTCATGGTGGCGGTATCTACCACCTGGAAAAATACAAACTCGCCCCGCCGAAAATGCCGGACAACCTGCACTGGTTCAAATGGGAAGCCTACTGGACCTGGATGTCGGGCGTTGCCCTGCTGATGATCGTTTACTACCTCAACCCTTCGCTGTACCTGATCATGCCGGGCAGCGACCTCAGCCCGGCAGCAGCCATTGCCATCGGCATCGGTTCGCTGGTCAGCGGCTGGTTTATCTACAACTTCCTCTGCGACTCGGCGCTGGGCAAACAACCGGCCCTGCTCGGTCTGGTGCTGTTTGTGCTGCTGGTGGCCGCCGCGTTTGGCCTGAGCCAGGTGTTCAGCGGGCGCGGTGCGTACATTCACGTGGGCGCGATCATCGGCACCATCATGGTCGGTAACGTGTTCAATACCATCATGCCGGCCCAGCGCGCGCTGGTGAAAGCCATCGAAGAAAACCGTACGCCAGACCCGGCCCTGCCGGCCAAAGGCCTGCTGCGTTCGCGCCATAACAACTACTTCACCTTGCCGGTGCTGTTCATCATGATCAGCAACCACTTCCCGAGCACCTACGGCAGCCAATACAACTGGCTGATCCTGGCGGGCATCGCGGTATTGGCCGTCATCGTGCGTCACTACTTCAACACCCGTCACCACAGCAACAGCTTCAGCTGGGCCTTGCCGGCCGGCGCGTTGGGCATGATCTGCCTGGCCTTCGTTACCGGCCCGAGCCTGTCGACCATGAGCGGTGCGGGCAACGAGCAAGCCGCCAAAGCCGTCGAATACCAACCGCTGCCCGCCACCGCCATTGGCGGCAAGACGGCCAAGGAAGCCGCCGACGAAGCCGCCAAGCAGCCAGCGCCAGCCGAGCAACCGGTGGCCCAGGCCAGCGCGCCAGCCGGCGGCCCGGGGTTCGACAAGGTGCATGAAGTGATTCAAGTGCGTTGCACGGTTTGCCACTCGCAGAAGCCCACCAACAGCATGTTCAGCGCGGCGCCGGCCGGGGTGATGTTCGACACGCCTCAGCAGATTCAGCAAATGGCCTCGCGCATTCAGGCGCAGGCTGTGGCTACCCAGGCCATGCCGCTGGGCAACCTGACCCAGATGACGCCGCAAGAGCGGGAGTTGGTTGGGGCGTGGATTGCCAAGGGTGCGCAGGTGAACTGAGTGGTGCCCAGATAAAAAAACCGCGCCTTGTGCGCGGTTTTTTTATTTATGTTTTTTAACGGCTTGCCCTCTCCCCCAGCCCCTCTCCCGCAAGCGGGCGAGGGGAGCCAATCGGCGTTTTTTCTATATTACCGCTCGGCCCCCTCTCCCTCTGGGAGAGGGTTAGGGAGAGGGTTGGGGAGAGGGTCGCGGACGCTACAACACGTTCGGCTCGATCTCCAACTCCACCCCAAACCGCTCCAGCACATCCGCCTGAATGCGCTTGGCCAATGCCAGCAACTGCTCGCCGGTCGCGGTGCCGTAGTTCACCAGCACCAGCGCCTGAAGCGCATGCACGCCAGCATCGCCGTCGCGAAAGCCTTTCCACCCTGCCCGCTCAATCAGCCAGCCGGCCGCTAGTTTCACTTGGCCGTCGGCCTGCGGGTACGCCACCACATCGGCATGTTCGGCTCGCACTCGCGCCGCCAGCTCAGCGCTCACCAAGGGGTTTTTGAAGAAGCTGCCCGCGTTGCCGAGCACGGCCGGGTCGGGCAGTTTTTCCGCGCGGATGGCGCAGATGGCGCGGCTGACGTCGGTGGCGGTTGGCGTGTCGATGCCCTGCTCTGCCAGGCGCTGACGCACCGGACCGTATTCCAGATGCAAATGCTGGAGGCGGCTCAAGGCAAAGCGCACGCGCAAGATCAGCCAGCGGCCGGGCTGCTGCTTGAACACGCTGTCGCGGTAGGCGAAATTGCAGTCGGCCAGGTCGAAGTCGCGCAACTGGCCGGTCTGGCGGTCTAGTGCGGTCAGGCTGTGGAAGACGTCTTTGATCTCCACGCCGTAGGCGCCAATGTTCTGCATTGGCGCGGCGCCGACTGTGCCGGGAATCAGACTGAGGTTTTCCAGGCCGCTCAGGCCCTGGCTCAAGGTGGTTTGCACAAACGGGTGCCAGGGCTCGCCCGCCTCGGCTTCGATCACCACCCGCTCGGCATTTTCAACCACGCGAATACCGCGACTGGCCATGCGCAGCACCAGCGCCTGCACATCGCCGGTGAACAACAGGTTGCTGCCACCGCCAATCACCAGCAGCGGCAGTTGACGCTCCTCAGCCAGTTTAAGTGCGGTGCGAACGTCGTCATCGTTATGGGCTTCGGCAAACTGCGCCGCGCGTACGTCGACGCCAAAGGTGTTGAAGGGTTTGAGCGACACCTGCTCCGCCACGTTCATAGCCGGCCTCGCACTTCATTGAGCAATTGCGCGCCGGCTTGTTCGAGCATGTCGAGCACCTGTTCGAAGCCGTCGGCGCCGCCGTAGTACGGGTCGGGCACTTCGTGGGCATCCAGCTGGTAGCGGCGCAGATACAGGTCGAGCTCGGCGCGGCTGTTGGCCGGTTGCAGGGCTTTAAGGTCAGCGAAGTTGCTGTGGTCCATGGCCAGGATCAAGTCGAACTGCTCGAAGTCCGCCTGGCTCACTTGCCGCCCGCGCAGGGCGGAAAGGTCGTAGCCACGTTGCAAGGCGGCGGCGCTGGCGCGGCTGTCGGCGGGTTTGCCGACGTGCCACGGGCCGGTGCCAGCCGAGTCGACGTGCACCTGGCCTTCAAGCCCGGCGTTGAGCAGTTGCTGGCGGAACACGCCTTCGGCCGAGGGCGAACGGCAAATGTTGCCCAGGCACACGAACAGCACGCGCATCACGCCCCCAGCAGGCGCCGAACGCGCTCCAGGTCTTCCTGGGTATCAACACCGGCTTGCGGCGCTTCCAGGGCATCGGCGACATGAATGCGCTCACCGTGAAACAGCGCGCGCAGTTGCTCCAGGCATTCGGTGTCTTCCAGCCAGCACGGGCCCCAACTCACGAAGTTGTGCAGGAACTGCGCGCGGTAGGCGTAAATGCCGATATGACGACGGTACGGCACGCCGGCCGGCAACTGGTCGCGGTTGGCGGCGAAGGCATCACGGGCCCACGGCAATGGTGCGCGGCTAAAGGTCAGAGCCAGGCCGTTCTGGTCGGTGACCACCTTGACCACGTTGGGGTTGAACAGCGCGGCAACTTCTTCAATCGGCTCGGCCAGGGTCGACATCGCCGCTTCCGGATGGGCTGCCAGGTTGGCGGCCACCTGATCGATAACGGCCGGCGGAATCAGCGGCTCGTCGCCCTGCACGTTGACCACAATTGCATCACCGGCCAGCCCCAGCGCGCTGGCCACTTCGGCGAGGCGGTCGGTGCCGGAATTGTGGTCGACGCGGGTCAGTACCACTTCGGCGCCAAAGCCGTTGCAGGCCTCGACAATGCGCGCATCGTCGGTTGCCACTACCACGCGCTGGGCGCTGCTTTTGCAGGCTTGTTCCCACACGTGCTGAATCATCGGCTTGCCGCAGATGTCTTGCAGCGGTTTGCCCGGCAGACGGGTGGAGGCATAGCGGGCGGGAATTACAACGGTGAAGGCTGTGCTCATTTACTTGTCCAGGCGCTCGTCGACATTCAGCGTGCGGGCTTCGGTTTCCAGCATGACCGGAATGCCTTCGCGCACGGGAAACGCCAACGCGTCGGCCTTGCACACCAGTTCGGATTTATCGTCAGCCAGCTTCAGCGGGCCTTTGCACAGGGGGCACGCGAGAATATCGAGTAGTTTGGGGTCCATTGCGAATTCCTTTAACGGGTAATGGAGGGTCGGTCCGCGGCTCAGGGCGCCGGCAGCACACCTGCAAGACGGTGATCGAACCAGGCCAGAAATGCCGGCGAAGGCTCGGCGTCTACCGCCAGATACCACCAGCTTTCAGCGGCGAAGGCGCGGCATTTGACGGCGTCCTTCTCGGTCATCACCAAGGGTAGCGCGGGGCTGAAGGTCAGCTGCTCGGCGTTGTACTCGGCATGGTCGGCGAAGGCATGGGAAATCGGGCGCCAGTGTAACGCCTGCAACGTGTTGAAGAAACGCTGCGGGTTGCCGATGCCCGCCACCGCGTGCAGCGCCTGCCCCGGCGGAAAATGCTCAAGGCCTACCCGCTCGCCGCTGCGCACATTGACCAGCGCGGTGGGCTTGAGGGTGAAACCAAAGCCGGCTTCCGTGTCGGCGGTGGCGCCGTTGAGCAGCACCGCGTCGACACTCTGCAAACGCTCCACCGGCTCGCGCAACGGCCCGGCGGGCAGGCAGCGGCGATTGCCGAGGCCGCGCGCCGCGTCGATCAATACCAGTTCGATATCCCGCGCCAGGCGGTAATGCTGCATGCCGTCATCGCTGAGGATCAGGTCCAGCGATTCTTCGGCGAGCAGGGCGCGCACGGCGTTGGCTCGGTTGGGGTCGATCATCAGCGGCACGCCGGTGCGCTGCACGATCAGCAGCGGCTCGTCGCCGGCTTCGCTGGCCGCTTGATCGGCGCGAACGCGCCAGGGGAAGTGCGACGGCTTGGCGCCGTAGCCGCGGCTGACCACGCCGACCTTCAAGCCGCGACGCTGGCAGTGGGCGATCAGGCTTAGAATCATCGGCGTTTTACCGGTGCCGCCAACGGTGATATTGCCGACCACCACTACAGGCACCGGCGCGCGGTATATCTCACCCTCGCCCGCCAAAAAGCGCTGACGCTTGCGCTTTACTACCGCGCGGAACAGGTATTCAAGCGGCCACAACAGGCATAGCGCCGGATGGCCCTGGTACCAGGCGTTGAGGAGTTTGTCCGAGGCAGCCATCAGCGGCAGAGCATCAAGGCGCCTTTGGCGCCTCAATGGTGGTAATGCGCAATTGGCTGAAGCCCAGCTTGCCGGCGGCGTCCATGGCCGTTACCACCGCCTGGTGGGTGGCCTTGCCGTCGGCATTGATGGTCAGCGGCAGGCTGTTGTCACCGCCCGATTCACGCTGAAGCGCGGCCATCAGCGTGGCCAGGTCGCTCTTGCTCAGCACCTGATCGTTCAGCGAAAACGTGCCGTCGGCGGCAATCGCCACTTCCAGTTGCTTCAGCTCGGTAGCTTCCGGCGGCGTGCCGCTGGCGGCTTCCGGCAGCTCGATTTTCAGCTGGGTCGGGCGGCTGAAGGTGGTGGTGACGACAAAGAACAGCAGTAGCACGAAGATCACGTCGATCAGCGACGTCAGGTTCAGGAACACCTCGTCACGGGCGACACTGTTGGCTCTGCGGCGGAATTTCACGGCTTGCTGTCCTCAACGAAATCGACTTCACGATCGCCCTGGGTCACTTCCACCAACTTGATGGCTTCCTGTTCCATGGTGATGACGATTTCCTCTACACGGCGCAGCAGGTAACGGTGGAAGAACACTGCCGGAATGGCCACGATCAGGCCGGCGGCGGTGGTCACCAATGCTTTACCGATACCACCGGCCAATTGCCCGGCGTTGGCCTGGCCGCTGTCCATAAAGCCGCTGAAAATTTCGATCATGCCGAACACGGTGCCGAGCAGGCCGAGTAGCGGCGCCATGGCGGCAATGGTGCCGAGGGCATTGAGGTAGCGTTCCATCTCATGGATGACACGGCTGGCGGATTCTTCGATGCACTCTTTCATGATCTCGCGACCATGTTTGGAATTGGTCAGGCCGGCAGCGAGGATTTGCCCCAGCGGCGAGCTGTTGCGCAGTTCCTTGAGTTTCTCTTTATTCAGCTGCTTGTCTTTGATCATGCGCCACACCTGCCCGAGCAGATGCGGCGGCGCCACGCGGTTGACTCGCAGGGTCCACAGGCGTTCGGCAACGATGGCCACGGTAGCGATGGAACACAGAATGATCGGTAGCATCATCCAGCCACCTGCTTTGACTAGCTCCCACACGTGTCGACTCTCCTGGGTGTTTAACGGCCTGGTTATAGCCTGGTTTTACGGGCCTTATCGGATGGCCCCTACAAAAGTGGCGCCACTCTAGCATAGGGCCGAGGACTCGCCGACCGTCGCGGTTCTCATTTTTCCCGCCAGAATCGCGCTTCTTTTCGCAGTCCGCCGGCCGGCTTGAAAGCGCCCAGCTGAATGCGCAGCGCACCCTGCTCGACGCTGTCATAAACGTTAAAACCAAACGCCTGATAACGGGCCATAACCTGCGGGTGCGGATGACCGAAAGCGTTGTGCACGCCACGCGACACCAGCACCGAATGCGGTGCCAGCGCGCGCAGGAATGCGGCCGACGAGGAACTGCGGCTACCGTGATGAGGCGACTGCAACCAGTCGGCGCCCAGGCCGGAATGGGCCGCCAGCCACGCGGCTTCGGCGGGCACGTCGATATCGCCGGTAAGCAACAGGCGCTCGCCATTGGCAACCACCCACAGCACGCAGGAAGCCTGGTTACCGGTCTTGGCGCGCGCCCAGCTCCAGGTCTGGAAATACACACCGTCCCATTCCCAGTGCGCGCCGTTAATACAAGGCGCGGCATCTAGCGCAGCAGGCAATTTATCCGGCTCGCCGCTGAGTACCTGGCCGACGGTCAGACCACGCTGCACCGCCAGTGCGCCGCCGGCGTGGTCGTTGTCAGCGTGGCTGATCAACAGGGTGTCCAGGTGCCCTGCCCCGAGGCTGCGCAACGACGGCACCACCAGGCGTTCGCCGCTGTCAAAATCGCCGCGACTCGGCCCGGTGTCGTACAGCAAAGCATGCCCGCGGGTACGCACCAGAATCGCCAGGCCCTGCCCGACGTCCAGTTGCAGCACCTCGGCCTGCCCGTATGGAATGGATGCAGGCGCAGGGAACAACAGCGGCGCAAGCATCACCAGCCCCAGCGCCCGAACCGGCACACCGGCTGGCGCCAGTGCCAATAGCGCACCGAGCGCGCCGAGCAGCCATACCCCCGGCGATACCTGCTGCGCCAGCCAGGCCGGCTGCCAGGCGGCCAACCCGCCCAGAAACCGAAACAGCAGTTCGAGCAGTCCACCGGCCACTTGCAGCACGGTCTCGCCCAGCCACGGCACCGGCAACAACACCGTGCCGAGCAAGGCCAGCGGCACCACGGCCAGACTCACCCACGGCACGGCGATCAGATTAGCCAATGGCCCGCTGACGCTGATGGGCAGGCCCAACGCCAACATCGGAGGCAGCAAGCCGATGCTCATCGTCCACTGCGCGCGCAGCCACGTGGACCACCACGGCCAGGCGCCCAGGCGGCCGCCAAATACCCACACGAGCACCGCCACCGCGCCAAACGACAACCAGAAACCGGCCTGCAAGCTGGCGAGCGGTTCGGCCAGCAGCACAAGATTCAGCGCCATGAGAAACGGCAGCCATACCCCCAAATGGCGAAAGCGCATGCGCCAGATCAGCACCAGCGCGACCATTACGCAGGCGCGCTGCACCGGCACCTGAAACCCCGCCATGAGCCCGTAACCCAACGCGCCGAAAGCAGCGGCCGCGCAAGCGCAGGGCAACCAGGGCAAGCGCTGTGGCCACCACCCCAGGCGCGCCAAGCCGGCGACCAAACCGTAGAGCAACGCGGCGAACAATCCGATGTGCTGACCGGATATCACCAATAAATGCACGGTGCCGGTATCTTGCAGCGCGCGCCAGTCGCTGGCGGACAGCCCGGAATCATCCCCCAGCACCAGCGCCGCGAGCCCGCCTTGCCGGCCGAAGGCATCGACGGCCAGCAGTCGCTGGCGCAGCGC
Organism: Pseudomonas viridiflava; assembly: GCF_900573885.1. Classification (GTDB taxonomy): domain Bacteria; phylum Pseudomonadota; class Gammaproteobacteria; order Pseudomonadales; family Pseudomonadaceae; genus Aquipseudomonas. The sequence continues at coordinate 134,231 of NZ_UPSE01000363.1, read as the reverse complement.
ATCGCGCCAGGCCAACGGACCGCTGGCCTGGGCCAACCGCTCACCGTGCTTGACTGAGCCTTGCGCGCCGATGCGTTGCGCCAGCAGCCAGGCCTCGTAGTCGAAACCTTGCGGATTGATCAAGCCGCGCGGGCGCTTGAGCGTGACCGCCAGCCGCCAGGTTTCGCCGGCGCGTACCGGCGGCCCGCCATGCCAGGTAAGGCGTATGCGCGACGGCACGTTGGCGCGGCGCGCGGTTACCGCCTCAAGGTGGAAACGCACCGCGCCGCCTTTATGCGCCGGCAAGCCGACCACGCGCCCTTCAAGCCAGCGGGTCTGACCATCCAGTTGGGACGCCAGCCGATCATCAAGGGCCGATTGCGCAGACCAGCACGCCCAAGCGAAGCCCAGCAAAGCCAGGCCCAGTGGACGGGCACGACTGAATAAAAGCAGAACGCCCAATACCGGCAATACTGTAATCAGCCAGGCCGGCGGCATTGCCGGAAGCCAGCGCAGGGCCATCAGACCCAGCGCCAGCGCGAACATCCCTGTACGCATTTTGCTGCTCCTTGGCGCGCAGTCCTTGCGTCTTTTGAAGCAAACGCAGCGCGCTTATTTGTTGTCACAAAGTCAACGCATATAGCCCGCACAATCTGGGCATAATCCGCCTTTTTCCGTCTGCCGAGATGCCCTATGCCGCGTCGCCTGTTCAAGCGCTATATGCCTAACCCCGACATGATTCGGGAGCACAAGTCGCTGCGCTTTCTCGGCTCGCTGATGCACGACCCGAACCTCTGGCACCTCAATCGTCACTCGGTTGCACGCGCGATGGCCGTCGGCTTGTTCGCGGCGTTCATCCCCCTTCCTCTGCAAATGCTGTTGGCAGCTTCCCTGGCAATTCCCCTTCGCGGCAATTTGCCAATCTCGGTGGGCCTGGTGTGGCTGACCAATCCGATCACCATGCCGCCGGTGTTTTATTGCACCTACAAACTCGGTTCCTGGGTCATGCAGATTCCCGCCGGGGAAATTTCCACCAACGTCTGGCCGCGCATCAGCCACTTTTTCCAAGACCCGTCATGGGAGCTGATTCAGCTGTTGTGGACGCCGATTCTGGCGCCCTTTCTGGTGGGCTCGGTGTTGGCCGGACTGGTTGCCGGCATGCTGGGTTACATCCTGACGATGCTGTACTGGCGCTGGTGGGTGCGCAGCAGCTGGAAGAAGCGTCAGCTCAAGCGGCGGGAAAAGACGGCCGTCTGATCAGGTACACCAGGCAAAAAAAAGCGGCGCCATCAAGGCGCCGCCTTTTTTTACAAAACCCTTTTCAGTGGCGGAACTTGAACTGCAACTCGGCGCCGTCGAACATGCCTTCGTCCTGATCGCGGGTGCGCTCGTTGGTAATGACCCGTCCACCCACCTCGAACGGACTCACATCGCCCGGCTTGTCGGCAAACATCTGTGGCAGCAATGCAGGATCAGCGGTTTTGCTCGGCGCAGGGCTGGCACCCGGCGTTACGGCTACTTTTGGCTCCAGGTTTTTGACCAGGTCTTTGGGCAAACGCAAGTCCAGCTTGGCTTTCGGCACCTCGGTTTTCTTGACCGCAGCGCTGGCCTTCTTCTGTGCCGCCGTTTGCGGCTTGTTTGTCTGCAAGCGCTGGATCTTGTCCGGCGGCTGAGGCGGTTTGACGGTCACTTTCTTGGGCGTGACGGGCGCATCAAGCTGCTTGTCAGCCGTTGCGGCGGCTGGCTTTTCCGGTAACGGCTCAAGCGTACTTTCAATCAGCGGTTCCAGCGGTTTGACCGTGGACGGTTTGCTCGCAGCGGGCGCCGCAGGCTTGGCCGCTTGAGCCGTTGGCTCAGGCTGAGAAACGGCCGGAACCTGTGGCGCAGGCGGCGCTTTGGGCGGGGTTGGATCTTTGTCGCAGGCGCTGATTACCAGCAGAGCGAGCAACAATCCAAGTGATCGGATAGACATCATGGTTACGGGTCGAACTCGGCAGAGGCCAACATGCTCGCGCGCTCAGCCGTCCCTGGCAAGCGTGCATTGCGGGCAGGATGTAACCACTGCCCTCTTACTGCTGACCACGCAACTGCTGCAAATGTTGCAATTGCTTGCGCACATCCTGCTGCGGGTAGCGCTGTTGCAGCGCCTGCAATTGTTGCTCTGCCTGCTCGCCCTCGCCGCTGCGCTGAAGCTGCAGAATCTGCTCCAGTTCGCGGTTCAGCTGCGCATCATCACGGCTCGCCTTGTCAGCCAGTACCGGCGCGGAAGCCTTTGGCGCGGCGTCGCCAAACGGCGCTGCAGGCGCAGACGGCACGGCTTCGGCTTCGGCTTTACCCAATTGCTCATTGAGCTGGCCGCTGATGACCGCCGGCGCCGGCTTGCGCATTTCCGGCCGGGCGGCGGCGCGCTCCTTCACGCTGGCTTTTTTCTCGGCTTGCGGCTCGGCGGCATAAAAGGCGTCGGGGTCGACGGCTTCGGCTTGCGGGGCGATGGTCGGTGCAGGCGCCGGCATCGACAAGGTGATCGGTGCCGCATCGTATTGCTGCTCTGGCGCACGCTCCATAGTGTGTGTTGCCAACCCCACGCCAATGCCCAGCGTGGCGATGCTGGCAAACGCCATCGACCAACGGGCGCGCTGGCTACCGCCGAATAACCAGCCCTGCAGGCGACTCAGCACCGGCTGCTTGGCAGGCGCCCGCTTGTAGGCGGCGGCTTGAGCCTGGGCGGCAGCCAGAATGCGCGCATCCATATCAGGGGGCGGCGCTTGCTCGCTGTGGCGGCGGTAATGCTCGAGCATCGCCTGCTCCAGCTCGGCGCTGTCACGCGGTTCGTGTGTCATAGGGATACCTCGTCGGCGGTGGCCGGGTCCGTCAGCAACCGTCGTAACTTGCTCAGGGCATAGCGCAGGCGGCTTTTCACGGTCTCCGCCGGGGTTTGGGTCAGGGTCGCAATTTCGCTGACGTCCATGTCGCCATGGGCGCGCAGCAGGAACACCTCACGCTGCTCAGCCGGCAGATCATCCAGCGCCGCCTGCAGGCGCTGTTGATCACGGGTCAGGCTGAGCTGCTGCTCCGGGTTGGGCTGGTGATCGGCTTCGGCGTGCAGCTGTTCGTCGTATTCGTCGTGCAGATACTGGCGCTTGCCGTGCTTGCGCCAGTAGTCGATCAAACGATTGCGGGCGATCTGGTACAGCCACGTGCTGAACTGCACCGCCTCGCGCTGCTGCGACTCGCTGCGGATCAGGCTCATCCAGGTTTCCTGGAACACTTCCTCGGCAATTGCAGAATCGCCGCATAAGCCGCACAGAAAACGGAACAGGCCCAGGCGATGCCGGGCATACAGCTCAGCGAACGCCTGGCTATCGCCCTGCCGATAGCGACGCAACAGCTCCGCGTCGCCAACGGCATGGCCGAAAACAGAAGTCTCAGGTAAAGGAGCGGCTGTCACGCTAGTCGACCTTGGCCAGGGTTTTGGGAGAAGGAATGGCGGCAGTTTGCAGGCTCTGCGCCAGTTCCACCAGTTGCACGAACTCGGCACGCAGACCAAAGCGGTCGTCGCCCTTGGCGCCACGGGCCAGTTCGGCGCTGGCGGCCAGATCGAAGCCTTGGGTGAATGTGCCGCCCTTGAGTTGTTGCGCAAAGGCCGCGACCGCCGCAGCAAAGCGCAAGTCGGCGCTGGCCTGGGCAATGGCAGGGGCCTTTTCGCCCGCGGCGATCGGCACCTCGAGCAAACGGCTTTGGCTGTGCTCGGGCGCTTTGTAGCGGATACGCACCATCGCCATTTCGCTGGAGGCAGCGCGTTTGCTCGACGGTTCCTGATAGCGCAGCGGTTCCAGCCAGCCTTTATTGCCGGCCGGTACAACTTCATACAGGGCGGTGACGGTGTGGCCCGCGCCGATTTCGCCGGCATCGACCTTGTCGTTGCTGAAGTCTTCACGCTTGAGGGCGCGGTTCTCGTAACCCAGCAGGCGGTATTCGCTGACTTGCGCGGGGTTGAATTCCACCTGAATTTTCACGTCCTTGGCCACGGTCATCAGGGTGGAGCTGAGCTGTTGCACCAGCACCTTGCGGGCCTCGCGCAGGTTGTCGATGTAGGCGTAGTTGCCGTTGCCGGCATCGGCCAATTGCTCCATCAATTGCTCGTTGTAGTTGTCGGTGCCAAAGCCGAGGGTGGTCAGTGATACGCCGGTTTTGCGCTTGTCTTCGGCGAGCTTTTTCAGGCTGTCGAAGTCGCTGATACCAACGTTGAAGTCGCCATCGGTGGCCAACAGAATGCGGTTGATGCCATTCGCCACGAAGCCTTGCTGCGCTTGTTGATAGGCCAACTGAATGCCCGACTCCCCTGCCGTCGAACCTCCGGCTTGCAACTGGTCGATGGCGGCGCGAATTTTGGCCTTTTCGCTGCCCGACGTCGGCGCCAGCACCACGCTCGAATCACCGGCATAAACCACCAGCGACACTTTATCTTCGGCGCGCAACTGATCGACCAACAGTTTCAAGGTGCTTTGTACCAGCGGCAGGCCGTCGGGGCGGTCCATGGAACCGGACACATCGACCAGAAACACCAGGTTGGCTGGCGGCATGGCCTGGCTTTGCAGGTCGGAGGCTTTTATCGCCACTTTCAGCAGACGGCTATTGGCATTCCACGGCGTAACCGCCAGTTCGGTGCTAACGCCAAATGGCGTGTCGCCGCTGGCCGGTGGATAGCTGTAGGGAAAGTAATTCACCAACTCTTCCAGGCGCACCGCCTCTTCCGGCGGCAGTTGGCCTCGATTGAGGAAACGCCGCACGTTGGCATAACTGCCGGTGTCGACGTCGATGCTGAAGGTAGATACCGGGTCTTGGGCGACGGCGTGGATCGGGTTGTCAGCGAGCTTCTGGTATTGCTCGCGGTTGGCGTCTTGATAATACGGCGATGGCGCATCGGCAGCCGGCGGCGCGGCCATGCGCTGGCTCGGTTTGACCATGCCGGCAACCGCTGCATAACTGGCAGTGGGCTCGACCTTCTTCGCCTCGGCCGGCGCGGTTTGCTCGGCCAGCGCATCACGGGAATAGGTAATCGGCGCCGGCGCCACGGGCGCCTGGGCGGTAACCGAGTCGGCTTCCTTGACCGAGCACGCACTGAGTGTGATGGCCAGGCCACCGGCAAAACCGTAGATGAGGGGCAAACGGGATAGAGCGAGATAGTGAGCCATGCGGGTGTCTCCTGGGGGTCCATTCGCTCAGGTAGACGGAGGGGTTTGGCGGGTGGGGTTAAGCGATTTGGAGAAATTATAAAAAAGTGAACAGTGCCGAGATTCTGGATCCCCGCTTTCGCGGGGATGACCGTGAAAATTCCAATACCTTCGTCATCGTCGCGAAGGCGGGCATCCGACGATTCGGGATCCAGAATTCCGAGCGGCGCGCGAGTTATAGCAGACTCGGCGTCTCTTGGCAAAGCTGATTCGCTAACATCCCGAGGGTCATTAAAGCCCGCTCCGACTCACGGTTCCACGGAATGCCACAGTTCAACCGCACGCAGTGGTTGAACTGCTCGGTGTTACTAAAGATCAGCCCAGGCGCAATACTGATGCCCTGCTGCAACGCCCGAACGTGCAGGTCTTTGGTATTGACCCGGCGCGGCAGGCTGACCCACAAAATAAAACCGCCTTTGGGCCGCGTGATCTGTGTGCCTTCAGGGAAGTACTGCTGCACGGCGAGCTGGAACGCGCTGAGGTTTTTCCGGTACTCGTGGCGGATGTAGCGCAGGTGGCGGTCGTAACCGCCATTTTCCAGGTAGGCCGCCACGCCCATTTGCGTGACGCTGCACGCCGAGTGGGTGGTGAAGGTTTGCAGGCGCTGAATGTCGTCCTGGTATTTGCTGGCGACAATCCAGCCCACGCGCACGCCCGGCGACAAGGTTTTGGAGAAGCTCGAGCAATACAGCACGCGGCCTTCCCGGTCGTGGGATTTCAACGCCTTGGTCGGACCTTGCTCGAACAGCAGTTCACCGTAGATATCGTCTTCGACAATATGGAAATCGAACTCGCGGGCCTGGCGCAGCAGTTGTTTCTGCCGGTCTTCCGGAATGGTGCCGCCCAGCGGATTGCTCAGCCGCGCCGTGAGCACCAGCGCTTTGATCGGCCATTGGCTGGCCGCCAGTTGCAGGGCTTCCAGGCTGATGCCGGTGGTGGGGTCGCTGGGAATTTCGATCACTTTCAGGCCCAGCAGATCGGCCAGCTGCAGCAAGCCGTAGTAGGTGGGCGATTCGGTGGCGATCAGGTCGCCGGGCTTGGTCAGCACGCGCAGTGACATCTGCAGGGCATCGACGCAGCCGTGGGTGATCACCACTTCCGCCGGGTCTACGACCACACCGGCGTCGCGCATGCGAATCGCCACCTGACGGCGCAGCGGCTCGAAGCCTGGGCTGAACATGTAGCTAAAGGCGCGCGGGCTGTGAAAGCGCGTCACCTTGGCAAGCTGCTGATGCAGGGCGCGCACTGGCAGGTAATCCACATGGGGCACTGCCGCGCCAAATGGAAAAACCCCTTCACGACGGGCCTCGGTCAGCACCTGATTGATGATGCTGCTGCGCGTAACCAGCCCGGGGCGCTCCACTCGCGCGATGTCGGGCGTGGCGGCGGTCAGCGCCGGCGTCTGGTGAACGTAGAAGCCCGACTGCGGACGGGCGCGGATCAGGCCCTGGTCTTCAAGGTTGGCGTACGCCTGCAACACGGTGGCGTGGCTGACGTTCAGCTGTGAACTCATCTTGCGTACCGACGGCACACGCTCGCCCGGTTGATACACGCCACGGCGGATATCTTCGGCCAATTGCTGGGCGATACGTTGATAGAGCAACAGACTGGTCATGGCGGCTTTCCCTGATTGAGCGTGAACACCGATACAGTAGCGAAACAGTTTAGAACTGAACCGGCACAGTTGCAGATTTTGTTTTGCGTACAGAACAGGGAGGGAGCGGCGTGGCGGGTTTGTTGAGCGCAGCGAAGCTCAACGGGCGCCCACAAAAAAGCCCCGGCGTACTGGACGACCGGGGCTTCTGTTTCGGCTGACGCCTACCGATCCGAACCCAGCTTGCCCTGGTCGTCGGAGAACACGATTTCCACCCGACGGTTCTGCGCACGGCCACGCGCCGAGGCATTTTCGGTAACCGGGAAATCGGCACCGTAGCCCACGGCCTGAATCCGTTTCTCGTCGATACCGAGGTCAATCAGGGTATCGGCTACCGCTTGCGCACGCGCTTTGGACAGTTCGAGGTTTTCCTCGCGGCTGCCACGGGTGTCGGTGTAGCCCTCAACCCGCACCACACGGCGTGGGTTGAGCTGAAGGAATTGCACCAGCTTGAGCAACGTGCGGTTGGCGGCTGGCTTCAGCTCGGCAACGCTGGCGTCGAACAGCACGTCGCCCAGGGTCAGCACCAGCCCACGGTCGGTTTCCGTGGCGGCAAGGTTGATCTGTTCTTCCAGCCATTTGCCCTGCTGCTGCACGCTGACCAGTTTGGCTTCGCGCAGGTTCAGTTGCAGGCGCTCAATGTCCAGTTGCAGCTTGGCTTGCTTCTCCTGATTGAAGCTCAGCTTGGTGTGTTCGGCGGCAATCGCGCTGTAGCGCTGGCTCAGGTAGGCGTAGTGCTCAACGTCGGCGTCACTGCCCCAGTACGTTGACAGGCGATCGGCGCGCGACAACGAATCGCCAGCGCGAATGACGTCGCGTGGCGCATAACGCAAGGCGTCGGGGTTCTCTTTGATTTTCTGAAAGCTGTCGCGGGCCGCTTCGAGGCTGTGCTCGGCGTCCGGCTCGGTAGCGCAGCCGGTCAATAGCAAGGCGGCCAGCGCCGCCACGGACAAGCGGGAGACAAGCGGGCTCATTGCATCGCCCCCAGTTGCTTGTGCAGACGTTTGATGCGGGCGTTCAAGTCAGCCAACTGCTTTTCACTTTTGCTGGTGAGCACGCGGCCTTCAGCCAGGCGCGCATCCAGTTCAGCCTGTTCGGCGAACATGCGCGCGCGTTTGAAGTCTTGCTCGTTCATGTTTTTCTGCGCCCGGGCCAGCTTTTGCTCGGCCAGGACCATCTCGGCAATCTGCTCGTCGGCACCCACTGCCTTGGCTTGCGCGACAGCCTCTTCAGTCAGGCGCATTTGTTCGATCGGCGCGGGGTCTTTGGTACAACCGGCAAGTGCCACGAGGGCGAGGCCGATTGCCAGTGTGCGTCTATGAATCACAAAAAATTCCTACTGTTTCGAGGGAGTCGCCGGCTGCAGTTGCTGCTCTTTCCAACGCTCGAGATTGCGTTGCAACAAGGCTTGCGGGGCACCAGAGGCGGCCAATTCTGTCATTTTTTTTGCCAGTTGTCCGCGCAGCCACGGCTCGTTGCAAGCCGAGTTGAATGACAACGTCAGGTACAGGCCTTCGCTGGAAATGGGCGGTTCAAGGGCTTCGAGGTCGGCGGCCATGCCCAGGGTTTCGGCCAGGGCGAGGCCTGGGTAACGCTCATACAACACGTAGTCGGTACGTTCCAGCAGCAGTTTTTGGTACGCCTGGGTAAGGCTCGGTACGGTTTCCAGGCTGAGGTTGTCTTTGGCGTAGTGATCGAAAGCCTGGCCGAAGCTGTTGTTAACCAGCGTGCCGCCGGTGTGCAGGCGCAGGTCGTCCCACTGCGCATAGGGGAAGCCTTTGCCGCGTTTGACCCACACCACACTGGCGGTTTCCAGAAATGCGGGGTGGATGTAATCCATGGTTTCAAGGCGCGACAGGGTGAGGAAGGCGCCGGCAATCATGTCGACCCGGCCGGTGCGCACTTCTTCCTGCGCGCGCGACCAGGGCCCGGTGTAGATCACATCAATGGTGAGATTGAGTTCTTTGCCCAGTTGCTTGAGCAAGTCAGCGTTGGCGCCTATCAGCTGTTTGGGGTTGGCCGGGTCGCGCCATAAATAAGGAGGGTATTCGGGGTTGCCGGTCGCCACCAGGCGCTCACACTTTCCAGCAGCGGCGCTCAAGCCTGGCAAACCGGCGAGCAGCAACAACAGCGCGATAAGGTGGCGTATCTGCATCAGCGGGTTTCCCGAACTGAACGTTGGTTGGGAGTGGCGGCCTGGTGTGCCGACCACACACAGCGTCATGCTAGCTTAGACGAATTGAAATAATTATTGGCGATAAGGACGGTCCATGAAAAAACTACTCGTTGGGTTTGCGATCTGCGTGGCAGCAATTGCCGCGTTGCTGTACTTCTCCCCCGCCACCCTGATGGCCACGGCTCAATTTGCCGAACGGCAAATGGCCGGGCTGAGCAGCGAGCAGACCATGGTCGGCGACCTGAGCATCCACTATTACCAGGGCGGCCCCGCCGACGGCGAAACCATCCTGATGATTCACGGTTTCGGCGCCAACAAAGACAACTGGCTGCGCTTCGCCAAATTCTTTACCAAGCGCTATCAGGTGATCGCCATCGACCTGCCCGGCTTCGGCGATAGCAGCAAACCGAATGCCAGCTACGACGTGGGCACCCAAGCCGAACGCGTCGCCGCTTTCGTAAACACCCTGGGCCTGAAAAAACTGCACGTGATTGGCAACTCCATGGGCGGCCAAATCGCCGCGCTGTATGCCGCGCGCCACCCGGATGAAGTGCTCTCTGTGGGCCTGCTGGACAATGCCGGCATCACCTCACCGAAGAAAAGCGAGCTGTACGAAATGCTCGAACGCGGCGAGCCGAACCCGCTGGTCGCGCGTGACGCTGAAAGCTTCGCCAAGCTGGTGGCCTTCGTGTTCGTCGAGCCACCAGCGATGCCGAAGAACCTGCAGCGCTACATGGCTGAGCAGGCGAGCGCCAGAAGTGAGCAGAACGACAAAGTGTTCAGCCACCTGCGCGAGCGTTACATCCCGCTCGAGCCGGAGCTGCCAAAAATTCAGGCGCCGACGTTGCTGCTGTGGGGCGACAAGGATCGCGTGCTGGATGTGTCGAGCATCGACGTGATGAAACCGCTGCTGAAAAAGCCAACCGTGGTGATCATGAAAGACTGCGGCCATGTGCCGATGATCGAGCGGCCAGAAGAAACCGCCGGGCACTACCAGGCGTTTCTGGATAGCGTAAAAAGCTGAGGCGTCAGGCATAAAAAAACCCGCTCAGTGAGCGGGTTTTTTATTGGGCGGAAGGCGCGGGTTAAACCAGCTTTTCCAGCTCCGGTACAGCTTCGAACAAGTCCGCAACCAGACCGTAATCGGCAACCTGGAAGATCGGCGCTTCTTCGTCTTTGTTGATGGCGACGATGACTTTGGAGTCTTTCATACCCGCCAGGTGCTGGATGGCGCCGGAGATGCCGACCGCGATGTACAGCTGCGGCGCGACGATTTTACCGGTTTGACCAACCTGCATGTCGTTCGGTACGAAACCCGCGTCGACAGCGGCACGGGATGCACCCACGGCAGCGCCGAGTTTGTCGGCCAGTGCGTACAGGTGTTTGAAGTTGTCACCGTTCTGCATGCCACGACCGCCGGAAACGACGATTTTGGCAGCGGTCAGCTCAGGACGGTCGGACTTGGCCAGCTCTTCGCCCACGAAGGACGACTTGCCAGCGTCGGCCGCGCCGCTCACAGCTTCAACGGCAGCGGAACCGCCTTCAGCAGCAACCGGATCGAAACCGGTGGAACGCACGGTGATCACTTTCACGGCAGCCGACGACTGCACGGTAGCGATGGCGTTACCGGCATAGATCGGACGCTTGAAGGTGTCGGCGCTTTCTACCGAAATGATCTCGGAAATTTGATCAACGTCCAGAGCAGCGGCAACGCGCGGCAGGATGTTTTTGCCGTTGGAAGTAGCGCTCGCCAGGATGTGGCTGTAGCTCTTGCCCAGGCCGGCGATCAGCGGCGCAACGTTTTCCGGCAGTTGGTTAGCGTAGGCAGCGTTGTCGGCTACCAGCACTTTCGAAACGCCAGCAATCTTGGCAGCAGCTTCAGCGGCAGCGCCGGCATTGGAGCCAGCAACCAGCACGTGAATGTCACCACCGATTTTTGCAGCAGCAGCCACAGTGTTCAGGGTGGCTGGCGCCAGGGCGGAATTGGTGTGTTCAGCGATAACCAGGATAGTCATTTAGATTACCTTCGCCTCGTTCTTCAGTTTCTCGACCAGTTCAGCAACCGACTTGACCTTGATACCAGCGCTGCGAGCAGCCGGCGCTTCAACTTTCAAGGTTTTGACGGTAGACGAGGTGGAGACGCCCAAAGCGTCCGGAGTAACAGTCTCCAGCGGCTTCTTCTTGGCTTTCATGATGTTCGGCAGCGACGCGTAGCGCGGTTCGTTCAGGCGCAGGTCGGTGGTCACGATGGCCGGCAGGTTCAACGCAACGGTCTGCAGACCGCCGTCGATTTCGCGGGTTACGTTGACCTTGTCGCCAGCCACTTCAACCTTGGAGGCGAAAGTGCCCTGGGCGTAGCCGCTGAGAGCAGCAAGCATCTGGCCAGTCTGGTTGTTGTCGCTGTCGATGGCCTGTTTGCCGAGGATGACCAGCTGTGGCTGCTCTTTATCCACAACAGCCTTGAGCAGCTTCGCCACGGCGAGCGAGTTCAGCTCTTCCGCGGTGTCAACCAGAATGGCACGGTCAGCACCCAGAGCCAGCGCGGTGCGCAGTTGCTCTTGAGCGGTGTTCGGACCGATGGAAACCACGACGATTTCGGTAGCCACGCCTTTTTCTTTCAGGCGGACGGCTTCTTCCACGGCGATTTCGCAGAAGGGATTCATCGACATTTTGACGTTGGCGAGATCAACGCCGGAGTTGTCCGCTTTGACGCGAACCTTGACGTTGTAGTCAACCACTCGTTTGACAGCTACAAGAACCTTCATGGATTCCTCGTTACTCTCCGGTGAATAAGAAGTCGCCAATAGACAATGGCGGGTGATGCTCGTCGGCCGGAACCGACGGTCAGCCTACAGCACGGCTAGCGCAAAACCGCCCGTATCTTGACCGTATCGCCCAAACGGGTCAATACGACAAAATGGCCACTTTAAGCCGTGTAAACCTGATTCTAGCAGGGTATTGAGAAATTCAAACAAACGTTTGTATTGGACCCGTCGGGGTCCGTGGATATAATGCGCCGACACAGCTCACGGAACGAGCCCGATCCTCAAATAAAACATAGATAGAGCCTGAGTAGGAGATTGCCTGTGGAACGCGAATTTATGGAGTTCGACGTCGTCATCGTTGGCGCCGGCCCAGCGGGCCTGTCCGCCGCCTGCCGACTGAAGCAGAAAGCCGCCGAAGCGGGTAAAGAGATCAGCGTCTGCGTAGTCGAGAAAGGCTCCGAAGTCGGCGCCCACATCCTCTCCGGCGCCGTGTTCGAGCCCCGCGCCCTGAACGAGCTTTTCCCCGACTGGAAAGAACTCGGCGCCCCGCTCAATACGCCGGTCAAGCGCGACGACATCTATATGTTGAAAGACGCCGAAGCCGCCATCAAAGTGCCGAACCTGTTTGTGCCTAAAACCATGCACAACGAAGGCAACTACATTATCTCCCTCGGCAACCTGTGCCGCTGGCTGGCGCAACAGGCTGAAAACCTGGGCGTGGAAGTCTATCCAGGCTTTGCCGCGCAAGAAGCGCTGATCGACGAAAACGGCGTTGTAAAAGGCATTCTGACCGGCGATCTGGGCGTTGACCGCGAAGGCCACCCGAAAGAAGGCGTGTACACCCCCGGCATGGAACTGCGCGGCAAGTACACCCTGTTCGCCGAAGGCTGCCGTGGCCACATCGGCAAGCAGCTGATCAAGAAGTACAACCTCGACAGCGACGCCGACGCCCAGCACTACGGCATCGGCATCAAGGAAATCTGGGACATCGACCCATCCAAGCACGAGCAAGGCCTGGTGCTGCACACCGCCGGCTGGCCGCTGGACGTTGTCGGCACCGAGAACACCGGTGGCTCGTTCCTGTACCACCTGGAAAACAACCAGATCGTGGTCGGCCTGATCGTTGATCTCTCCTACGCCAACCCGCACCTGTCGCCGTTCGACGAGTTCCAGCGCTACAAGCATCACCCCGTGATCAAGCAGTACCTGGAAGGCGGCAAGCGCGTTTCCTACGGCGCCCGCGCCATCTGCAAAGGCGGCCTGAACTCGCTGCCGAAGATGGTTTTCAACGGCGGCGCGCTGATCGGTTGCGACCTCGGCACCCTGAACTTCGCCAAAATCAAAGGCAGCCACACCGCCATGAAGTCGGGCATGCTCGCCGCTGACGCCGTGGCCGACGCCCTGTTCGCCGGTAGCGAAGGCGGCGACCTGCTCAATGGTTACGTCGAGTCGTTCAAAGCCAGCTGGCTGTACGACGAGCTGTTCCGCAGCCGCAACTTCGGCGCGGCGCTGCACAAGTACGGTCCGCTGTTGGGCGGCGCGTTCAACTTCGTTGACCAGAACCTGTTCGGCGGCAAAATTCCTTTCACCCTGCACGACAACAAGCCGGATTACGCCTGCCTGAAGACCGCTGCAGAGTCGAAGAAAATTGCCTACCCCAAACCAGACGGCAAACTCAGCTTCGACAAGCTGAGCTCGGTATTCCTCTCCAACACCAACCACGAAGAGGAACAACCCTGCCACCTGAAGCTGATCGACCCAAGCATTCCGCTGCTGAAAAACCTGCCGCTCTACGACGAGCCAGCGCAGCGTTACTGCCCGGCCGGCGTGTATGAAATCGTGACGCAGGAAAACGGCGAGAAGAAGTTCCAGATCAACGCGCAGAACTGCGTGCACTGCAAAACCTGCGACATCAAAGACCCGGCCCAGAACATCAACTGGGTGGCGCCCGAAGGCGCTGGCGGTCCGAACTACCCCAACATGTAAGTCGGGCGTAGAACTAAAAAGGGCTCCCTCGGGAGCCCTTTTTTATGCCTGGATTTTGTACATCAAAAGCATCGAGGCTGAAGCCTCTCCTACGGGAATCGTGTTTTTGCAGGAGAGGCTTCAGCCTCGATTCCTGCAAACCTCGATTAGCCACATGGCGCAATCGTCACCTATTCGCGGTATCAATCCGGCTGCGGTGCGATGGGGAAAAACTCGCCGCCACTCCATACGCCCAGCCAGCTTTGACCGTCGAAGTCGCGTGGCACGGCCAGCTCAACCAGCTGATAGAACACGTTGCGGTGAATCAGCGCTTCCAAATTCGTGCGCACGTGTACGTAAGGCGCCGGCTCTTGCGTGTCCGGGTCGATCACGAAGCGCAGCGGGTGCTCCGGACCTGCCTCGGTTACGTCTTCAACGTTAGTAGTGAAGCGCAGCACCTGCGCCTCGCCCTCGCCTTCCACGTCAACGCTGACGGCTACGAACGGCGCGTCATCGACTTTGATGCCGACCTTCTCAACCGGAGTGATCAGAAAGTAATCATCGCCGTCGCGGCGAATGATGGTGGAGAACAGGCGCACCATGGGTTTGCGTCCGATCGGCGTGCCCAGGTAATACCAGGTGCCGTCCCGGGCGATGCGCATATCAATGTCGCCACAGAAGTCCGGGTTCCACAGGTGCACCGGCGGCAGACCTTTGCTTTTCGGAATTTGCCCGAGCAGGTCGCCCGCCTTGCCTGGATCACTCATGCCTTCTCCTTTCTATTCATTCAAACCCAGCAAGCGACGTGCATATTCCTGCATGGGCGGCCCGAGCAAGTCGTCGGGCTTGTTGTCGTATAGCGTCAGAAAACCACCACGGCTGCGAATTCGCGCAGTGTCCACCAGATAGCGCGTGTTGGTCTCGATCAGCATCACTTGAATCACGCTGTGGTCGACACCCAGGCGGTCCAGCGCTTCCTGATCGTTCCACTCATCTTCGTTGCCGATGCGATCATCGGCGCCAGCGAACCGTGTGTACAACAGGTAGTTGGCGCCAGCCGCTCGCGCCTCGCTCAACGCTTCGTCCAGCCCCGCCGGCTGCCTGGCGCGACGGACCATTGGAAAATATTCGACAAAGCCATCGAAGGTCTGTTCCGCCACAACGTTCGGGCGCGGCGTGTGGCCGCCCGGCGGAATGAAATGCCCTTGGGCTATATAGATGAAGGAATCGGCCTGCAAACGCCAAGGGCTCGACCGGCGGATATCGCTATGGTCGAGCAACCCGGCATCGCTGAGTTGATTGAGAGCGCCTTCGCTCAAATCGCTGACTTTCATGCAGCCCCCAAGGGCCAGCAGCGTCAGCAGCATTATCAGGCTACGCATCGTGAGTCTCCGCACGCCGGTGACAGAAATCCGGCGAATTACGCGCAGGCTTGCAGCTTCCGCGCCAGGCTTCAACCCGGCGCGCCCTGAAGACTCACCTCACCGCGAGAAAAACCAGGAACGACGCGCCAAGCGCACCCGTCGACACCACCGCAAACGAGGTGTACGCGCTGAGCCCCAGACTCGCACCGACCGTAATCGCAGCGGCCGCACAGCTCATCTGCAAGAACCCGAGCAGCGCGGAAGCGGTGCCGGCTTGTTTGCCAAACGGTTGCAGGGCAATGGCGGTTCCCAGCGGATTGACCAGCCCCATACCGAGCAGAAATATCGTCTGCGACAGGCAAAACAGTACGAAATTGTCGGTCGCGATAAACAGCCCTGCGCTTCCTGCCAACGCCGCCACGATGCCGCAGCGACCGATGAACGCAGGACCTTTGAAACGCACCAGCCGAGGCGCCATCAGGCCCGCGCCAAATACCACGAACAAAGTCGCGGCGAAGTACACGCCCAGCTCCAGCGAAGACAAGCCGAAGCCGCCCATCAGGATCGCCGGCGCCATCGAGAAAAATGCATAGAGCGTGCCGATCACCAGACTCACCGACAGCGCCGGGGCAATAAAACGGCGGTCCAGCAGCAGCTGTTTATAGCTAGACAGAATCGCGCCTACCGAGAGCTTCACCCGGTTATCAGGACTGTGGGTCTCACCCAGCCGCGCCGCGTAGTGAACAGCCAGCACTACCGCGAGTAGCGCCACGAAACCGAACGTTGCGCGCCAGCCGAAAAAGCTGCTGAACAATCCGCCCAGCAAGGGCGAAAACCCTGGGGCGGCGGCCATGGCGACCATGATCATCGCCAGCGTTCTGGCCAGCTCCTCGCCGTCGAATAAATCACGAGCAATCGCGCGGGACAGCACCGACGTTGCACACACGCCCAAGGCCTGCACGATTCGCCCGGCGATAAGAACGGACAAGGTGCCCGACACCGCGCAAATGGCGCTGCCGACTACAAACAACACCACGCCAGCCAGCACCAGACGGCGACGACCGAACCGATCGGACAGTGGCCCGACAAACAACTGGCCCAAGGCAAAGGCCAGGAAGAAGCTGCTCAGCGTGGCGCTGAGTTCGGTCACCGAAGCGCCGAGGTCGCCGGCCATCGCGGGAAATGCCGGAAGAATGATATTGGTCGCCAGCGCACCGAGCGCCGCAAAACCCGCCAGCAGAAACAGCAGCTCACCGGTGAGGCGCAGTGGCGTTTGGACCGGGGCCAGGTTTTCACTTGCCGGCAGGCGGTTTTGCTCAGTGGTTTGCATCGCGGGTATCCGAATGAATGCTGTGCAAGTAATGCCCGCTCAACGGGCTGCGGGTTTCGTATCGATGCGGCTTCAGCCTGCCGACTCGGCGTCGTCGCCAAGCGCGGCAATGCAGCCGTCAAGCAGCTCGTGCAGCAGGGCGACACGCTCCACCCCGAGCTGCTGATTGAGCACCGTTTGCGCCTGCTTCCATGCCAGCAAGCCCTCCTCCCGCTTGGCTTTGCCCGTGTCGGTCGCCTCAACCAGACGACTGCGCGCGTCGCCACCTGCGCCCACTGCCACCCAGCCTTGGGCCACCAGCGGCTGCATATTTCGGCTGAGTGTCGACGCATCCATCTTCATGCGTTTCGCCAGGTCGCCGGGGCGAATCGGGCCAAGCTTGACGATGTAAGAGAGCAGCGCGTACTGGGTATTTTTCAGCCCGGACTCCGCGACAAAGCTGTCGTAGTGACGCGTAACGATACGGGTCAGCTGACGGAGTTTGAGATTGGTGCAGCCCTGAGGCGTGAGGGTCTTTTTCATGGGCTTGAGTGTATATGCAACAGTTGCATATGCAATCATTCATGCCATTGAGGAAGCGAATCAATTGATGCCCGCTGAAAGCGCCGCTCTCCGGGAGAGCGAGAGGGGTAAACGACCAAGTGGGTTACGGTGTACTTCTGCCCGAAACGCCGGCTGCCTTCAGCCGGCGCAGTGACAGACTGATGCTCAGCAGGCCTGCGGCATCTCGCCTGCAGCCAGGCGGCGGTCGATATCGGCGATGACCTGTGGAAGTTCGTTAATGGTGTCGATCAGGTAATGCGGCCGCGAGCCGGCAAACAACGCCTGAATGCGCCGGCGCTCGGCCGCCAGTTTCTCCGGCTCCAACGCCTGGTACTGCTCATACGTCAGGCCCAGCGCATTACCCGAACACACCAACGCCACGGTCCACATTCCGGCGCTGCGCCCTTCCAGAATGCCCGGCACTGTATCGTCGACCTTCACGCAACTGGCAACGTCGCTGATGCCCAGCGCGATCACGTTGGCCAGCGCCTGCGCCGGATGCGGCCGACCGTTAGGCACTTCGTCGGTGGCTACAACGTGGTCGGCAACATAACCGTTCTGCCTGGCCAACTCCACCACCTTGGCCATGACCACGGCCGGGTAGCCGGAGCACGAACCGATTTTCAGACCCTGCTCGCGCAACCCGGTGATGGTGTTCAGCGCGCCGGGAATCAGTGCCGAATGCAGGGCAATCTTCTCGATCTGCAGCGGCATGAAGCGGTTGTAAATAGCGGTCACGTCATCGTCGCTCGGGGCACGACCGAAGACTTTTTTGTAGCGCTCGCTGATCGCCGGAATATCGCACAGCGTGCGGATGTGGTCCCACTTGCCCATGCCCATTGGCCCACGGGCTTCTTCGATGGATACCTGCACGTCGAACTCGGCAAAGGCTTCGACGAAAATCTGCGTTGGGGCAAACGAGCCGAAATCGACCACGGTGCCCGCCCAGTCAAGAATCACGGCTTGGGTTTTTTGCGGGGTGCTGTAGTTCATAGCAAGGCTTCCTGATGGGGAAAAGTTAAAGCGCGCGCAACTCGCGCAGGGCTTGGCCAATAGCGTCGACGGCGGCTTGCATGCCGTGGCTGTCGACGCAGCCGATGCAGCCCACGCGGAACGTTTCCACCTGGGTCAACTTGCCGGGATAAAGGATGAAACCCTTGGCTTTCACCCGTTCATAGAACGCTTTGAACTCGTAGTTCGGGCTATCGGGGGCGTGGAACGTCACGATGATGGGCGCCTGAATGGCCGCCGGAATAAAGCTGCGCAGCCCGAGTTGCTGCATGCCTTCGAGCAGCGTCTGGCAATTGCTCTGGTACCGACGCTGGCGCGCGGGCAGACCACCCTCCTCGGCGTACTGCAGCAGCGCCTCGTGCAGGGCCGCTACGACGTGGGTCGGCGGGGTAAAGCGCCACTGCCCGGTTTTGGCCATATAGAGGTGCTGGTCGTAAAGGTCCATGGCCAGCGATGGGCTGTTGCCTTCGGCCTGGTCCAGTGCCTGCTTGCTGACAAACACAAAGCCCATGCCGGGCACCCCTTCCAGGCACTTCCCCGAGGCGGCAATCAGCGCATCGAACGGCACTTCGCGCGCATCGATTGGCAAGGCGCCAAACGAGCTCATGGCATCGATGATCAGGCGCTTGCCCTGCTTGGCCACTACCTGCGCGATGTCATGCAACGGGTTGAGAATGCCGGTGCTGGTTTCACAGTGAATCAGCGCAACGTGAGTAACGGCGCTGTCCGCCTGCAACAAGCGCTCGACGTCGTCAGCGGTTGTTGGCGCGTCTTCCGCCGTTTCAAAGGTGCTGAATGCGCGGCCCAGCACTCGGCAGATGTTCGCCAGCCGCTGCCCGTATGCGCCATTGACCAACACCAATACCTTGCCGCCCTTTGGCACCAGGGTGCCGATGGCCGCCTCCACCGCAAACGTGCCGCTGCCTTGCAACGGCACGCAATGATGCGAGTCCTGGCCATGGACAATGGCCAGTAGTTGTTCCCGCACACTGGCGGTCATTTGGTTGAAGTCACCGTCCCAGGAACCCCAGTCCATCAACATGGCTTGGCGAGTTCGGGCGGAAGTGGTCAACGGACCTGGCGTTAGCAGGACGGGCGCAGTCGGGGTCATAACAATCTCGCGGCGGTGGCTGAAAGCGGGCACAGGTTGCAATCGTCATGACCATCAATCAAATTGCTTGTTGTTATCTCAGCTATAAGTGCCGCCGATATGAATTTGTTCCAGCTCCGCGCCTTTGACGCCGTCGCTCGCGAAGGCAGTTTCACCCGTGCCGCTGCCCGCTTGTTCATCAGCCAGCCGGCCGTCACCGGCCACGTGAAAATGCTCGAAGAGCATTACCAAATCACCTTGCTTAGGCGCACAGCACGCCGCGTCGAACTCACCGAAGAAGGCACGCGCCTGGCCGCCATTACCCGCGCCATGTTCGGCCTGGTGGAAGAAGCTCAGGTGCTGCTGGAAGCCAACCGCCAGCTGCTTACGGGCCGTCTAGAAGTCGCCGCCGACGGTCCCCATCGCGTGATGCCGATGATTGCCAAGCTGCGCGCCAAATATCCCGGCGTGGTGGTCAACCTGCGCCTGGGCAATGCCCAGGAAACCCTCGCCGCCCTGCTCTCCGAGCACGCAGACGTGGCCGTGATGACCGAAGTGGAGCCGCGCAAAGGCCTGCATCTCCAAGAAATGTCGCCTTCACAAATCTGCGCGCTGGTGCCAGCCGGGCATCCGCTGGCCGGCAAGCGCATCGATCTCAAGCAACTGGATCAGCAGATCATGGTGCTGCGCGAGCCCAACTCAATCACCCGTCGCACGTTTAACCAGGCCTGCGAACACGCTGGCGTGCAACCGCGCGTGCTGTTGGAGCTCGACAGTCGGGAAGCCGTAACCGAAGCCGTGGCGGCCGATTTGGGGATTGGCATTGTTTCGTCGGTCGAACTCAGCCACGACCCCAGAGTAGTGGCGGTGCCGTTGGTGGGCGATGGACTGACGAACCGGCACATGTTGGGGTGTCTGGAGCGGCGCGCGGAATCGCGGTTGATTGCGGCGTTCTTGACGATGGCCGGGACGGAAAAACCGGGTCTACCGCACTAAGACTGGGCTGAACCGATGGCGGCGCACGACCGGGCGAAACAGTGCAAGGCAGCATGAATCAGTGCCACTGATAGCCGCTCACCCTACAACCGATTGGATTGATGCCAAGTCGCTTGGCAAGCTGGCCGTTTCCTGCCTGAGAGCCGTCGTATGTCGGATGCCAACCTGGCCACCCTGCTGGTACTGATTTCGGCGTTTATGCACGCCAGTTGGAATGCGGTGGTGAAGTCGAGCAGCGACCGGGTGTCATCCATGGCCGTTGTCGATGGCGTAGCGTTCCTGGTCGCACTGGCGGCGCTGCCACTGGTTCCCATGCCGTCGACCGAGGTATGGGGCGTCATCGCACTGTCGACCGTGGTCAACCTGTTCTACCGCTATTTTCTGATTCGCGCGTACCACTTCGGCGACTTCGGCCAGGTGTACCCCTTGGTGCGCGGCTTGCCGCCGTTGCTGGTGGTGGTGTTCGCCGCCGTGTGGCTGCGTGAGTCGTTGCCGTGGCTGGGCATTGCCGGCGTGGTGGTGTTGTCGCTGGGCGTGATGAGCTTGCTGCACCGCCCCAGCACGGGACAGCCGCCGCAATGGCGAGCGCCGGGTCATGCCTTGGCAGCCGGAGTGTGCGTGGCGTTGTATACGGTCATCGATGCACACGGGGTGCGCAGCAGCGAGGGCGTGTTGCAATACCTGGTGTATTTCACCTTAGTGCTCAGCGTGCCCATTCCAGTATTCGCCGCCTGGCGGCGCGGTCCGGCGTTGGTCCGGCATGTTCGCCATTACGGTGGCGTATCGGTATTCGGCGGGCTGACCTACTGCGCCGCGTATGGCTTGGTACTGTGGGCGATGACGCTGGACAACGTGGCGAAAATTGCGGCGCTGCGCGAAAGCAGCGTGATCATTGGCGCGGTAATCGCCACGCTACTGTTCAAAGAACCTTTCGGGCGCCGCCGCTTGCTCGCGGCGGTTACCGTGACGGTGGGCATCGTGCTGATCAAGTTTGCGAGCTAGCCGAAGCGGCGTCGTGCCCTCTGTGGAACACAGCCCCAAGACGCCGGTTTGCGGGTCAACCGCCGATGATCTTCATCACCGTCACGCCGCCGGAGAACGCCACTTCCTGCTTGTCACCGAGCGCTTTCATCAGCAGCCCTTGCAGGGCTGGCAGCGCTTGGTGGCGGGGCTTTTCCAGCAGGTCGCCCACGTAGTGGCGATTGCTCGAAGAGAGGCAGCCATGCAGCCAGCCGGTGGACGACAACCGCAGGCGTGAGCAGGTGCGGCAGAACGGTACGCTTTCGTTGGCGATTACGCCGAAATAGCCCTGACCGGGAATCTGGTAACGCAGCGCAGTGGCATCCAGCGGCGCGTCGGCTTGCTGGTATTCGTAGCGCTCGCCAATCATTTCCAGCAGCGCCGGCATGCTGATGAACTGCTGCTGGAAACTGTTGCCGTCGCGGGCCAGGTGGCCCATGCGCATCAGTTCGATAAAGCGCAGCTCGAAGCCGCGCTCCAGGCAGTAGTCGAGCAAGGGCAGTACCTGGTCAAGGTTCTGGCCCCGCAGCGGCACCATGTTCAGTTTGATTTTCATGCCTGCCGCGCGCGCCTGCTCCAGGCCGTCAAGCACGGTGGCCAGGTCGCCGCCGCGGGCAATTCGGCGAAACGCCGCCGGGTCGAGGGTATCGAGGGAAACATTCAGTCGGCGGATGCCGGCATCAAGAAGAAGCGGCAGCTTTTTCGCCAGTAGCTGACCATTGGTGGTCAGGCTGATATCGCGCAGGCCCAGGGTGCTGACGCCTTGCAACAGCGCCTCAAGCTTTGGGCTGACCAACGGCTCGCCGCCGGTAATACGCAGTTGCTCGATACCGGCCGCTTCGATCAGGTAAGCCACGCCACGCACCAGCGCATCGGCCGAGAGCTCGTCTTGCGCTGCGACCAGGCGCTTGCCGTCTGGCACGCAATACGTACAGGCGTAATTACAGGCGGCGGTCAGACTGATCCGTAAATTGCGGAAGCGCCTGCCCTGACGGTCAACGATCATGGATGACTCCGGCGAAGAATAGGCCGGAGTATAAGCCTGCGGTCAGCCGATCTGCATGCGGAGCATGGCGAAAATAGACTGACTGAATGGGTTCAGATGACTGGAGGCTCGCCATCGCGCTTGCGCTTGTTGCCCATGCGCACGCCGATGTCCATCAGGAATTGGAAGAAGCCTTCCTGGTCTTCCAGTACATTGCTCCAGAACGGCGAGTGATACAGCGCCACCGCCCCATGAACCAGCGCCCAGGCGGCGCAGTAGTGGAAGTACGGCGGAACGTCTTCCAGCTTGCCTTCGGCGATACGTCCTTTGATCAGCAAGGTCAGGCGTTCAAAGTTGGAGGCGCGAATCTTGTGCAGTTGCTCGACCATTTCCGGCACCTGATTGCCCTTGACCACCTTCTCTTCCAGGCGGTCGAACAAACGGTAGCGCTGCGGATCGCGCATGCGGAATTCGAAATAGGCGCGCGACAACGCTTCCTTGTCGCGGTCCACATCGGCTGAGTGCAGCAGTTCGTTGAGATCGCGCTCGTAGTCGAGCATCAAACGCAGATACACCTCAGCCTTGGACTTGAAGTGTTTATAGATGGTGCCTTTGCCAATCCCTACGGCGTCGGCGATCATCTCGACCGTGACGCTATCCTCGCCCTGTTCAAGGAAGAGTTTCAGCGCGACATCGAGAATCTCTTGCTCGCGGCGGCGAAATTCACGGATCTTTCGGGGTTCTTTCTGCATAGGGAAGAGACTGCGGCGGTCAAAAATCGAAGCCGCGTATTATGCCTATTTAGTGCCAAATTGCACGGATCATCAGACCATGTACGCCTTTCATGACGAGTTTAAGCAAGATCCCGGCTTGCGCTATCTCAATCACGCCGCCGTTGCCCCGTGGCCACGACGCGCCGCCGAGGCGGTTGCGCAATTCGCCGAGCAGAACGTTTTGCTGGGCGCTCGTGACTACGCAGACTGGATGAATATTGAGCAACGCCTGCGGGAACGCTTCATGCGGCTGCTCAACGCGCCGTCCACCGACGACGTGGCGCTGGTGAAAAATACCTCCGAGGCACTGTCGTTTGTGGCGTTCGGTCTGGACTGGCAGCCGGGCGAGCAAATCATCATCAGCGATGAAGAGTTCCCCTCCAACCGCGTGGTGTGGGAAGCCTTGGCCCCGCTAGGCGTCGAGGTGGTGCAAGTGAGCCTCGGTGGGCTCGATCCTGAGCAGAACCTGCTCAACGCCTGCGGCCCGAAAACACGCTTGATGGCCATCAGCGCGGTGCAGTTCGCCAGCGGCCTGCGCCTCGATCTGACCAAGCTCGGCCATGGCTGCCGCCAACGCGGCGTGCTGTTTTGTGTGGATGCCATCCAGCAACTGGGCGCGCAGCCCTTCGACGTGCAAGCCAACCAATGCGACTTCGCCATGGCCGATGGACATAAATGGCTGCTGGGCCCCGAAGGCCTGGGCGTTTTCTACTGCCGCGCCGAGATGCGTGAGCAACTCAAGCTGCACGAGTACGGCTGGCACATGCTTGAGCACATGGGCGACTACACCCGCACCGAGTGGCAGCCGGCCCGCAGCGCCAGACGCTTCGAATGCGGCAGCCCGAACATGCTCGGCGCCATGGCCCTCGAAGCGAGCCTGTCGCTGTTGGAGGAAGTGAGCATGGTGCGCGTGGGTGAGTTGATTGAAGAACGCGTGCAATGGCTACAAGACGGGCTCACCGCCCTGCCCGGCCTCACGCTGCATTCGCCACTAAACCCGCTGCGGCGGGCTGGCATCATTACCTTTAGCGTCGATGGACATGACACCCAGGCGCTTTATCAGAAGTTGAAAGCCGAGAACGTAGTGTGCATCCCGCGCGGTAAAGGCATCCGTTTATCGCCGCACTTTTACACCGAAGCGCGGGTGATTGAGGAAACGCTGGCGGTGCTGCAGCAGGCAATCGCTGGCTGAGCACTCAACAACGGCGCCGGTATTCCAAATATGTTTAAGCAGGCGGTTGGCGGCACTGGCAGATCAGCGAAGTTCGCCAATACTGATGGTTACTGGCGTGGGCATCTCCCCCAAGTGTCCCGCCAGCCAAGGTACCGTGGACTGTGTACCTTGATTTACTCCTAATGGTCTTAACCCGGATTCATCCCCCAGAGTCCGGGTTTTTTTTGATTTCGGTTTTATAGCTGCTGCGCTCGGTCTGGCTGCGTTGGACTGGGCGTGCGAGATGCTCATTGGCTTGAGCCAACTCCGCTCTCTCCCACCCAGTCCGCCTTGCCATACCTTCGCTCGCGACGCTCTAAAAGCGAAATCTGCGTTTGGCCATAAAGAGCGAGATCAAGATCGAGATCAAAGGCGGCTTTGCTTCGCTGGCCAAGGGCAAGGGCGACGTCAAAGGCGGCTTTGCTTCGCTGGCCAAGGGCAAGGGCAAGAAAGCTTTTGTAGGAGAGGCTTTGCCTCGATGCTTTTGCGGGGGACGCGATTACTTCAAGGGGGACAGCTGATTAACCTGCTACATGCGCAAGGGGGAACAGGCGTTTGAAGTTTTCGGTGGTCTGCTGGGCGAACGTTTCGTAGTCGACGCCGCGATGGTTGGCGAGGAATTCGGCGACTTCGCGCACGTATTGCGGCAGGTTGGGTTTCCCGCGGTAGGGAATCGGGGCGAGGTAGGGGGCGTCGGTTTCGACGAGCAGGCGGTCGGCGGGCACTTGGCGGGCGACTTCGCGTAAGGCGTCGGCGTTGCGGAAGGTGACGATGCCGGACAGGGAGATGTAGAAGCCCAGGTCCAGGGCGGCCTTGGCCATGGGCCAGTCTTCGGTGAAGCAGTGCAGCACGCCGGCGGTGGGCAAGGCAGCTTCGCGCAACAGTTCAAGTGTGTCGGCGCGGGCTTCGCGGGTGTGGACGATGACCGGTTTGCCGGTGATTTTTGCGGCTTCCAGATGCAGCCGGAACGCGTCGCGCTGGAGTTCGGCGGCTTCGGGTTCGTAGTGGTAGTCGAGCCCGGTTTCGCCAATGGCAACCACGCGTGGGTGGTTCAGCTCGTTTAGCAACCAGTCCAGTGCCGGGGCGGCGCCAGGCTCGAGGTCCAGCGGGTGAACGCCAACCGAGCAATCGACGTCGGCGTAGCGCTCGGCCAGGCCTTTTACCGCAGCGGCATTGTCGGCGCTGACGCCGATGCACAGGAAATGACCAACGCCCCGCGCTCGCGCGGCGTCCAGCGCGGCATCAAGGGAGCCGCCGTGAACGGCGAGGTCGAGACGATCGAGGTGGCAGTGGGAATCTACAAGCATGCGCAGCGGGGCTTACATCGTGTGGGTCGGGCGATCGGAAGTCAGCGCGCCAGCCAGGTAGGTTTCGATTTTGTTGCGAGCGGTGTTGTCGCCGTCATTGAACTGCACGCCTACACCCGCAGCACGGTTGCCTTGGGCGCCTTTTGGAGTAATCCAGACGACTTTGCCGGCGACCGGAATTTTTTCCGGTTCATCCATCAGGTTGAGCAACATGAACACCTCGTCGCCCAGCTTGTAGCTTTTGTTCGTGGGAATGAACAGACCGCCGTTTTTGATGAAAGGCATGTACGCGGCATAGAGCACGGATTTGTCCTTGATGGTCAGGGACAGGATTCCGTTACGCGGGCCAAGATTCGGTGGCATGCTCATGCTGCATTCCTAGCTACTGATTCAGGGGCTGATTCTAGCCTTGTCCGGGCAGGCTTGCCCACTGCACAAGGAGTGCTTCGAGTAGCAAAACCCGGTTCAAGTTGGCTTTACCCAACACTTTTTGCCGCTGCGCCAGCAACCACTCCTGAATCGCCAACACCTTGGCCTGTGCAGATTTATCCGCCAGGTACTGCACGACCTTGCGCATATCGGTCAGGCCCAGACCGTCTTCGTCTTTGGTGAGCTGATAACGCAGCGTCAACTGCGCCCACTCGCAGAACCAGTCGAACAGTTGCAAAAGCGGAATGCTGTTCCAGCCTTCGGCCAATTGGCTGGCCGCCACTTGTTGCTTGAGAAGTTTCTTAACGCCATCGACCACTTGAGCCCGCTGCTCGCGCACGCCTTGGGCATTCAATTTGACGGCGTTCAACGGCGAGCCGGCGGCCAGCGTCAGCAGCTCGACACGCTCTTCCTCGGTGCAATCGGGCAACGCGTCCGCCAGCCAGGCCATGCTTTGCGCCTGACTGGGCAGCGGACAGGCTTGCTGAACGCAGCGGCTTTTAACCGTCGGCAGCAACCGGCTGGGCTGATGGCACACCAGCAACAGCACCGTATCGCCAGACGGTTCTTCCAGACTTTTCAGCAGCGCGTTCGCCGCGTTTAGGTTCATCGACTCAGCAGGCTCGACCAGCACGACTTTGCGGCCGGCCAGTTGCGCGGTCTGCACCACGAACCCGACCAACTCGCGCACCTGATCAACCTTGATGGCTTTGTCAGCCTCTTCCGGCTCGAGAACAAAATTGTCAGGATGGGTGCCGGCCGCCAGCAACAGGCACGATTTGCACTGGCCGCATGCCCGCAGATTCTGGGGGCTTCGGCACAGCAGCGCCGCCATCAGATTCTCCGCCAGGGCCCGCTTGCCGATTCCGGCAGGGCCATGCAGCAGATAGGCGTGGGCGTGTTGCGCGCGGCCCGCGAGTGTTTGCCAAAGACTGGTCTGCCACGGGAATACCTCAGCCACGGGCGCGCTCCAGCAGCTCGGGCAGAAGACGATCCAGGGCGACCTGAACCTCGCTGAGCGATTGCGCGGCATCCACGACGCGATAGCGCTGCGGATGCGCGGCGGCTCGCTCAAGGTAGGCATGGCGAACGGCGTCGAAGAACCCCCTGCCCTCCTGCTCGAAGCGATCCAGCCGACCGCGGGCGCTGGCGCGAGCCAGACCGACTTCAACGGGCAAGTCGAATATCAACGTCAGATCAGGGCGCAAATCGCCCTGCACAAAACGCTCGAGTTCGGCGATACGATCCTGCGGCAGGCCACGACCGCCGCCCTGATAGGCGTAGGTCGCGTCGGTGAAACGGTCACAAAGCACCACGGCTCCACGGGCGAGTGCCGGGCGAATAACCTGAGCCAGATGTTGCGCGCGGGCGGCGAAAACCAACAGCAGCTCAGTGTCGACTGCCATCGGTTCATCGCTAGGCGCCAGGAGTAATTCACGCACCCGCTCGGCGAGCGGCGTGCCGCCAGGCTCGCGACTGAGCACCACATCAAGCCCTGCGGCGCGCAAGTGCTCCGCCAGGTATTCACGGTTGGTGCTTTTGCCGGCGCCTTCCGGGCCTTCCAGGGTGATAAACAGGCCAGTCACGAGTGGTCCTTTCTGTAGCTATTGCGCAGCCGGCGCAGGCGCCGGGCTGGAACGGTAGTCGGCGCGTCGCTTGAGCTGAAACTCGCGCACCGCTCGGTTGTGGTTGTCGAGGTCGTCGGAGAATACATGGCTGCCGTCGCCACGGGCGACAAAATACAGACTCTTGCCGTCGACCGGATGCAGCGCCGCATGAATGGCTTCACGCCCCACCATGGCGATGGGCGTGGGCGGCATGCCGGCGATTACATAGGTGTTGTAAGGCGTAGCCTCGCGCAGGTGGGCGCGAGTCAGCTTGCCGGTGTAACGCTCGCCCAAACCGTAAATGACCGTGGGATCGGTCTGTAACTGCATGCCCTGTTGCAGACGACGAACGAAGACGCCGGCGATCTGGCCGCGCTCTTGGGGCACGCCGGTTTCTTTCTCGATCATCGAAGCCATGACCAGCGCGTCGTAAGCGTTTTTGTAAGGCAGCTCGGCGTTGGCGTCGCGCTGTTTCCATTCTTCATCCAGCACGGCCGCGAGGCGGGCGAAGGCCTGCTTAAGCAGATCGACATCGCTCATGCCACGCACATAGCGATAGGTGTCTGGAAAGAACCGGCCTTCCGGGAACACACCGGCCTGGCCGATGCGCTCCATAACCTGAGCGTCGGTGAGCTCGGTGATGGTCTGTTCAAGTTTGACCTGCTTGGCCAACGCCGCGCGAACCTGGCGGAAGTTCCAGCCTTCCACCAGCGTAAGGCTGTACTGGACCACCTCGCCGCGCTGCCAGAGGCTGAGCATGTCTTTGGCCGTGGCGCCCTGATTGAGCTGGTATTCGCCGCTGTGCAGCGCTTGCCCCGAAAGATTGAAGCGCCAGTACAAGCGCAGCCAGAACGCGCCCTGCAGCACGCCCTCGCTCTCAAGCCGATTGAGCACACCGCCCGGCGTCGCCCCGGCAGGTACTTCCATGACGTAGCCGTCCGGCACATTGAGCGTCTGCTTCAGCGCGCTGTTTTGCTGCCAGACGAAGAATGCCAGCAGCAGGCCAGCCAGCAGCACTCCGCCTTCCAATAGCAGCAGTAATTTTCGAATCACGAATTAGCAGTCCAGTAGGTCGCGGGCAAGGCTTTGCAGTTTACGGGTGAGCGGTCCGACGGGCCAGCGATGCGCTTGCAGCGCACAAACTGGCCAGACACCGTACAGGCTATTGCAGACGAAGACCTCGTCGGCCGCCAGCAACTGCTCGTAACTGACCGCCTCGATGGCAACCGGGTAACCCAGCCCTTCTGCGCGGACCAGCAGCTCGGCGCGCATTACCCCGGCAACACCAGAACGGCTCAGATCAGGCGTAATCAGCACGCCGCGACTGACGAGGAACAGGTTGCTGTAGACGCCTTCGATAACAGTGCCGGAAACGTTCAGCATCAACCCTTCCGCGTGCTCATTGTCTTGCCACTCGGAACGCGCCAGCACTTGTTCCAGCCGGTTGAGGTGCTTGAGACCGGCCAACAGCGGCTGCTCGGCCAACCGGGTGGTGCAGGGAAACAGGCGTATTCCCTGCTCTGCATTGGCGGTGGGGTAAGCAGGAAAAGGAGATGCCAGCAAAATGCGCCGCGCCTGGGCGTTAACGGGTGCCCCGTAACCACGAAGCCCGTCCCCGCGCGTGACGATAAGCTTGGCCACGCCCTCGCCGATCTCCGCCGAGAAGGCCAGCAACTCAGTGCGGATCTGCAAGAGGTCCACGGGAATGGATAGCCGCTCGCAGCCTTCAGCGAGCCGCGCCAGATGGCGCTCAACCAGCTGCGGGCTGCCGCGTTTGACGCCGATGGTTTCGAACAGACCGTCGCCGTAGGCAAGGCCGCGATCCGTGACGGAAGCGGCCTCTGCCGGGCGACCATCGACCCAGCTCAACATCACTCGGCGAACCGGCGAAACACCAGAGAGCCGTTAGTACCGCCAAAGCCGAACGAGTTGGACACGACGATATCGATGGGCATCTGACGCGCTTCGTTGGCAACGAAGTCGAGGTCACAGCCTTCGTCAGGATCTTCTAGATTGATGGTGGGCGGCGCGACCTGATCGCGGATAGCCAGTACGCTGAAGATTGCCTCCACAGCGCCGGCAGCACCGAGCAGATGGCCGGTCATCGATTTGGTCGAGCTCACCGCCAGCTTGTACGCGTGATCGCCAAAAACGGTTTTAACCGCTTGGGCTTCGGCCAGGTCGCCGGTGGGCGTCGACGTGCCGTGGGCGTTGATGTATTGCACCTGGTCGGCGTTGACGTTGGCATCGCGCAGGGCATTGCGGATGCAGCGCATGGCGCCGGCGCCGTCTTCGGGCGGCGAGGTCATGTGGTACGCGTCGCCGCTCATGCCGAAACCGATGAGCTCGGCGTAGATATGCGCACCGCGTGCCTTGGCGTGCTCAAGCTCTTCAAGTACCAGAGCGCCAGCGCCGTCAGCCAGAACGAAGCCGTCACGGCCTTTGTCCCACGGACGGCTGGCGCGGGTCGGGTCGTCGTTGCGCGTAGACATTGCCCGCGCAGCGGCAAAACCGCCAATGCCCAGACCACAGGCCGCCATTTCGGCACCGCCGGCAATCATTACGTCGGCTTCGCCGTAGGCAATGTTACGCGCCGCCATGCCAATGCAATGCGTACCGGTGGTACACGCCGTGGCGATGGCGTAGTTCGGCCCCTGCAGACCCAGATGAATCGACAGGAAGCCGGAAATCATATTGATGATCGAACCCGGCACAAAAAACGGCGAAATGCGCCGCGGGCCTTGGTCGAACAGGGCTTTGCAGTTGTTTTCAATATTGGTCAGGCCGCCAATGCCCGAACCCATGGCTACGCCAATGCGTTCACGGTTGGCGTCGGTGACTTCCAGCCCGGCATCACGCACCGCTTGAAAGCTGGCTGCGAGCCCGTACTGAATGAACAGGTCAATTTTGCGAGCGTCTTTGGCCGAGAGGTATTCCTCGACGTTGAAGCCTTTCACCGAACCACCGATACGGGTGGAAAAGGCGGAAAGGTCCGTATGCTCGATCAGGCCAATACCGCTTTGGCCGGCCAAAATGCCCTGCCAGCTGCTTGGAACATCGGTACCCAGGGGCGACAACATGCCCATACCGGTGACCACGACGCGTCTACGCGACACAGCAATCTCCTCTTATGCGTTTACACAGCGTCCGACGGACGCTTAAAGAAAAACCGCACGCCTTGTGGGCAGTGCGGCTTTTCCAGGTCGGGAGTCGACGATTACGGGTTATTACGCGTGAGCGGTAACGTAATCGATAGCTTCCTGAACGGTGGTGATTTTTTCGGCTTGCTCGTCCGGGATTTCGGTTTCGAATTCCTCTTCCAGAGCCATCACCAGTTCAACGGTGTCAAGAGAGTCGGCACCCAGGTCCTCGACGAAGGAAGCGCTGTTGGTCACTTCCTCTTCCTTGACGCCAAGTTGCTCGGCAACGATTTTCTTGACGCGTTCTTCGATGGTGCTCATACCTTGTTTTCACTCCTAATGAACAAATCCAGGCAGCTGGTCTGTGTGTAAGTGTATAGAAAGGGTTTTCCGCATTTCAAGCTGAATGCCGTAGCCCTTCTGGATCACTCCAACGATATGTCTATAAGCCAGTTGCATCTTTATAACGGATTTTAGACAGGTCGTATGACAGTTTTCCGCAGGGCGGCGTCACATTCAACTCATATACATTCCGCCATTCACGGGAATAGTAGCCCCGGTCACGTAAGCTGCGCCATCGGAAGCCAGGAAAGAAACCACGTTAGCGATCTCTTCGGCCTGGCCCAGACGGCCCAGCGGAATCTGTGCCTGAAGCGCTTCACGCTGTGCTTCGGGCAACTCCCGGGTCATATCGGTATCGATAAAACCTGGCGCAACCGAGTTAACGGTAATCGCCCGCGAGCCTACTTCACGCGCCAGGGCCCGGCTGAAACCTTCCAGCCCGGCCTTGGCTGCCGCGTAGTTTACCTGCCCGGCGTTGCCCATGGCGCCCACCACCGAACCGATATTGATAATTCGCCCCCAACGCGCCTTGGTCATGCCGCGCAGCACCCCTTTGGTAACGCGATACAGGCTGCTGAGGTTGGTGTTGATGACGTCGTGCCATTCCTCGTCTTTCATGCGCAGCATCAGGTTATCGCGGGTGATGCCTGCGTTGTTCACAACGATGAGCGGTGCGCCGAACTGCTTCGAAATGGCGTCCAGCACGGTGCTTACCGACTCGTCACTCCCAACGTCCAGCATCAGGCCAGCGCCTTCGATATTGTTCGCTTTGAAGTACTCGGTAATTTTTTCTGCACCCGATTCAGACGTGGCGGTACCGACTACGGTCGCGCCCTGACGACCCAATTCAAGGGCAATGGCCTTCCCGATACCACGACTGGCGCCGGTAACCAGCGCGACCTTTCCTTGCAGACTCATGGAAGCTTCTCCTAATCAGGCCAGCGCCGCGCGAGTGGCGGCATAGGCGTCTGGGGTGTCGAGATTGTAGGTATTGATGCCTTTGACGCAGCGCTTGTTCAGCCCGGACAACACTTTGCCAGGACCGCACTCGACCAGATTGGTCACGCCGGCCTCCGACAGCCGCACGATGGATTCCACCCAACGAACCGGGTTGTACAGCTGAGCAAGCAGGTCGCGCTTGAGCACGTCGAGGTCGTCGACCACGGCCGCGCTGACGTTTTGCACCAGCGCAATCTGCGGCGCTTTCCAGTCGATGGCAGTCACCGACTCGGCAAACTGCTCGGCGGCCGGACGCATTAACGCGCAGTGCGACGGCACGCTGACCGGCAGCGGCATCGCGCGCTTGGCGCCACGGGCTTTGCACGCCTCGATGGCACGCTCTACTGCAGCAGCAGAACCGGCAATGACCACTTGGCCCGGTGCGTTGAAATTCACTGCGCTAACCACATCACCCTGCGCTGCTTCGGCGCAAGCGGCCAACACGTCAGCATCTTCCAGCCCGAGAATGGCTGCCATGCCGCCCTGCCCGGCCGGAACTGCTTTCTGCATCAACTGACCACGACGTTCGACCAGTTTCACCGCATCAGCAAATTCCAGGCTGCCAGCGGCGACCAGCGCAGAGTACTCACCCAGGCTGTGGCCGGCGACGAATGCCGGACGAGCGCCAGACTCAGCCAGCCACACGCGCCACAGCGCGACCGAAGCGGCCAGAATGGCGGGCTGGGTTTTGTCGGTTTGATTGAGGTTTTCTTCCGGCCCGGTCTGGGTCAGCGCCCAGAGGTCATAACCCAAAGCTTCAGAAGCTTCGGCAAAGGTATCAAGCACCAGCGGTTGCTGTGCGCCATGCTCGGCCAGCATTCCCAGAGACTGTGAGCCTTGGCCTGGGAAGACGAATGCGAGGGATGCAGACATGTGAACGGTCCCTAATGGTCTTATCGTCGGGAGAATTACGCACGAACCAGCCGTGCCTAACAAACTGACAGTTGGATGACAGGCCACCGTGTGCAGTCACATCGGCGGTTACGCATTACAACAACAGATGTTCGAGACGCCCATGCAGGCGCTGGGGTAGATCTTCGCGTACTTCCATGACTGCATGGCGAATGGCACTTTCAAATCCTTCAGGCCCGGCGGCGCCATGGCTTTTCACCACAATGGCCTGCAAGCCGAGAAAGCTCGCGCCGTTGTGCCGCGCAGGCGCCAGCTCGCCCTGCAAACGTTTGAGTACAGGCAAAGCCAGCGATCCAATCAGCCGGGAGCCGAGGCTCTGCTTGAACAGCGCCTCCATCCGCGCCGAAATCATCGACGCCAGCCCCTCGCTGGACTTCAGCAAAATATTGCCGACAAATCCGTCGCACACCACCACATCGGCCTCGCCACGATACAGGCCGTCGCCCTCGATGAAACCGATGTAGTTCAATTCAGCGACCGGCTGCAAAAGACTCGCCGCCAGTTTCACCTGCTGATTGCCTTTAACGTCCTCGGTGCCCACGTTCAGCAGCGCAATGCGCGGGCGGTGAACGCCCAGAGCCTCAGCCGCGACAGCGCCCATCACGGCAAACTGATAGAGGTGTTCGGCACTGCAATCGACGTTTGCGCCCAGATCCAGCAGTTGGCAATGGCCGCGCTGGGTTGGGATAGCCGTCATCATTGCCGGGCGGTCAATGCCGGGCAGCGTCTTCAACAAGTAACGGGACAGCGCCATCAGCGCGCCGGTATTGCCAGCGCTGACACACGCCTGTGCGCGGCCGTCTCGCACCAATTCCAGCGCCACTCGCATGGACGAATCGGGCTTGCTGCGCAGCGCCTGCGCAGGACGATCATCCATCGCAATGACTTCACTGGCGTGCTCAAGATGCAGGCGAGGGCGATCGACACCAGGATGGCGTGCGATGAGTTCATTCAGTAAAGAGGTTTGGCCGACGAGGACCAGGTGTAACGAGGGGAATTCAGCCAGGCAGGCGATGCAGGCTGGAACAATGCTGTGGGGACCGAAGTCCCCACCCATTGCGTCAATCGCGATGATCGGAGCGGACAAGGATTACTCGTCAGCGCCCTTGTCGATCACTTTACGGCCACGGTATACGCCTTCTGGCGATACGTGGTGACGCAGGTGAACTTCACCGGTGCTCTTCTCTACGGAGAGAGTTGCAGCGTCGAGAGCGTCGTGCGAACGGCGCATGTCGCGTGCGGAGCGGGATTTTTTGTTCTGCTGAACAGCCATAATTAATAACTCCTAAACGTTTGGGTCACGCTTTAACTGTGCCAATACACTGAACGGGTTGGACCGCGATACCTCGTCCTCGCTCGGTTCAGGCTCTTCAAGGCCTGCCGGCTGCTGGCAATCTTCTGGATCATGCATAGGGACGATGGGCAAGGCGAGCAACAGCTCTTCCTCGATCAACGCCGGCAGATCCAATGGATCCTCACCCAATTCCAGCACGTCGTAGCCTTGCGGCACAGACTGGGTATTCGCACCTTCTTTCACCACAGCGTAACTGCACTCGCTGTGGATAGGCAGGGCGACCAGCTCCAGACAACGCTGACAAACCATCTTGACCTCAACGTCGATCGAGCTGTGCATCACTGGCGATCTGCGCTCATCGCGTTCGAAAACAAACTTCGCACGGATGACACCGACATCGTCGGCAAGCGGATCGCAGAGACGCTGCAAACTGGCTAGCGGCAACTCACCTTCAAGGGTGGCGCCACGATCTGCCAGTTTGCGCGGATCAACGTGAGGAGGAATCGGGCCATTCAACATAGGCGCAGCATTCTAGGGATGCACCCCTGCTCTGTCAAAGGGAAATTCAGCCTGGGCGCCAAGGGGTCGGCTGAGTAGAATCGCAGCGATAACAAAGGAATAGCCATGCCTTCCCTCCTCCTTGCCTCAAGCTCTGCCTATCGTCGCGAGCTGCTGTCGCGCCTTCGCGTGCCGTTTGATTGCGCGAGTCCGGATATCGACGAAACGCGCCTTCCCGACGAAACGCCCCAGGCTCTGGTGCTGCGCCTGGCTGAACAGAAAGCCAGAGCGCTTGCCGCGCGTTATCCGCACCATCTGATCATCGGTTCGGACCAGGTGGCCGTGCTGGGCGATGACGTCCTCGGAAAACCCCACGACTTCGCTCGCGCCCATCGCCAGCTCAGCAACGCCAGCGGCAAGAGCGTGACATTTCTGACCGGACTTGCGCTGCTCAATAGCGAAAGCGGTGTCTGCCAGGTCGACCACGTGCCGTTTACGGTTCATTTTCGCGAGCTCGATGCCGGGCGCATTACGCGATACCTGGAAGCAGAACAGCCCTATGACTGCGCCGGCAGCTTCAAAGCTGAAGGGCTGGGCGTCAGCCTTTTCCGGGGCACCGAAGGCAGCGATGCAACGAGCCTGGTCGGGTTACCGCTGATTCGCCTGGTAGACATGCTGCTCAAGGAAGGCGTGAGCATCCCCTGACGCCCTTCCTTTATATAGGTCCTGAAACGCATCGCGGCTGAAGCCGCTCCCACAAAAGGCAAACCTCATGTGAGAGCGGCATCAGCCGCGATTTAAGCCAAACGCACCGCTAGCAATCAGCGCAGGGTTGGTCCTGAGAAGCCCATCCACAAGGCGGCATGTTCCGCCACACTCGCCCCCAGCTTCTTGGCGAAGCGGTCGAATGGGGTTTCCTGCACGGTGTAATCCACCAATTCCTTCTCGCCGATTACGTCCCGCGCCACCGAACTGGTATTGCCCAGGCCGTCGATCAGGCCCAACTGCAACGCTTGTTCGCCACTCCAGATCAAACCGGAGAACAGCTCCGGGTGCTCAGCATCTTTCAAACGATCCCCGCGCCCTTGTTTCACGGCAGCGATGAACTGTTTGTGAGTGGTGGTCAGCACGCCCTGCCAGAACTCGGTTTCCTGAGGCTTCTGCGGCTGGAACGGATCCAGGAACGCCTTGTGCTCGCCCGAGGTGTAAACGCGACGATCGACGCCGAGCTTCTCCATGGCGCCGACAAAGCCGAACGTAGCCGCCGTCACCCCAATCGAGCCGACCAGACTGGACTTATCGGCATAAATCGCATCAGCGGCGCTGGCGATGTAATACGCACCCGAGGCGCCGAGGTCAGCAATAACGGCGTACACCTTGATGTTCGGGTGCTCCGCGCGCAGGCGACGGATTTCGTCATACACATAACCGGATTGCACCGGGCTGCCGCCCGGGCTGTTGATACGCAGGACGATGCCCTTGGTATTCGCATCCTCAAAAGCAGAGCGCAGGCTTCCGACAATGTTGTCGGCACTGGCCGCTTCCTGGTCGGCGATCATTCCGCGAATTTCGATAACCGCAGTGTGAGCCGTGCTGCCGCCGCTTTTGGAGAAATTCAACGCAGGGGAAAACAGCGCAAGCGCGCCAAACAGATAAATAAAGGTCAGGGCCTTGAAGAAAATGCCCCAGCGCCGGGCCCGACGCTGTTCCTGCACGCTGGCGAGCAGGGTTTTCTCCAGCAACTTCCAGCTTTTGTCGTCATTCAACTCGTTCGACATATTCACTCGTCCCTAGCGTTGGTCGAGCGTCGCGCGATTCCAGCCATGCGCGCAGCTCGGAAAAATGTTCGATCTTCAGTCGCGGACCACACTGGCTCAGCGTTTCCAGCGTTTGCGCACCGTATCCAACAGCCACCGAATCCATGCCAGCCCGGCGCGCCATTTCCAGGTCAAAAACCGAATCGCCGACCATCAAGGCGCGCTCCGGCGGCACACCGCAAAACGCGAGAATCTGTTCCAGCATCAGCGGCTCCGGTTTGCTCGCGGTTTCGTCAGCGCAGCGAGTGATGTCGAAAAACTCACTCCAACCCTGATCCGCCAGCACACGATTAAGCCCGTGCCGCCCTTTCCCGGTCGCTACCGCCAGTTGATACCCGGCCTCACGAAACGCCGCCATCGCCTCCGCCACACCGGGAAACAGCGCAGACGGGGTTGATTCAAGCTTTAGGTAGTTCTCGCTATAGGACTGGCGATAGCGATGCGCTAATTCTGCATCCTTTATATCGGGATACAGCGCCACCACCACTTCAGGCAACCCCAAGCCAATGATGGCCTTCAACTCGGTGTCGCTGCGCGGCGGCAAATCACAATCGCGAGCCGCCTGGTGCAGCGCCGCCACGATACGACCGATGGAATTAACCAGAGTGCCGTCCCAGTCGAAGATCAGCAGCTGGTAATCAGACACTCAAACGCTCCACGGTTTTGCGCCACATATCATCAACCGGCGCTTCAAGCTTCAACACGCCGCCCTCGGGCAGCGGCACGTTCAATTCATAGGCGTGCAAAAACAGACGTTTCCCACCCAGCTCGCGGATCTCGCGGGTGAAATCGTCGTCGCCATACTTGGAGTCGCCAGCAATGCAGTGGCCGGCATGTTTGGTGTGAACGCGAATCTGGTGGGTCCGGCCGGTTACAGGCTTGGCCTCGACCAAGGTGGCGAATTCGCCAAAGCGGCGCAGCACGCGAAACAGCGTCAACGCTTCTTTGCCTTCTTCGTTGATTTCCACCATGCGCTCGCCGGAACGAAGATTGCTCTTGAGCAGCGGCGCGTTGACTTGCTTCTTGGCGGTCGCCCAATGTCCGCGTACCAACGCCATATAACGCTTGTCGACGCCATCTTTGCGCAACGCTTCATGCAAATGGCGCAGCATGCTGCGCTTCTTGGCGATCATCAGCAGGCCCGAGGTGTCACGGTCCAGACGGTGCACCAGTTCAAGATCTTTGCAATCGGGGCGCAGTTGGCGGAAGGCTTCAATCACCCCGTAGTTCAGGCCACTGCCGCCGTGAACGGCAATGCCGGCCGGCTTGTTAATCACGATCAGCGCTTTGTCTTCGAACACAATCGACGCTTCCAGACGCTGCAGCAGTCCCTGAGCCAGCGGCACTTCTTCATCCGGCTCAGACAAACGCAAAGGCGGCACGCGCACAATGTCGCCTGCCTGCAGTTTGTACTCCGGCTTGATCCTTCCTTTATTCACGCGAACTTCGCCTTTGCGCAAAATTCGGTAAATCAAGGTTTTGGGCACTCCTTTGAGGCGAGTGCGCAGAAAGTTATCGATTCGCTGGCCGGCAAGTTCCGGTTCAACCTCGAGCAGCTGGACGCCGGAGGTCGGAGAGGTGGGTTCTGTCATGGTCGCGATCATAACAATTTTTTATTGATTTGAAGCACTTAATCATTGCTGCTATAGTCCCGAACGCCGCCAAAAGCGGCCCGGTTGCGGATGTTTGCCCACTATTGCAAGCCCCTCCCGTGTGCAACGTAATTCTGGACGTAAGGCCGTCCCACGGAATATTCAAAGATAGATGGCTGAAAAGGGCCACGAATAATCCGGAAATAACGCCTTGAGCCATGACGCGCTAACTACCCTCGGGGAAGTTAGCGGTAAATGCCAACCCGCTGCAGATTCTGCGAGCGGCACCCGATTTTCAGCGATACGTGTAGGGTGGAGATGCACAACCTCGGACTGCGTAGCTTTAGAAGACGTGTTATTTCGTCCGCTACCGATGGTTGATTCCTCCTCCTGACCAAGTGCTTGTTTCACAACAGCAAGCAGGAGACGTCTGTCGCCACCCCGGCCCCGTTGGCCGGCGTTGTTAGACATGGAACGACTTACAACCGTTTCTGACGAGCCCTGACACCGACCCTGAGAGTCGTGTGTGCCGAACGCCGTTTCCGGCAGCCCGGAAACCGACGGTACTACATGAAAAGAATGCTGATTAACGCGACTCAACCTGAAGAGTTGCGTGTCGCACTGGTAGATGGTCAGAAACTCTACGACCTCGATATTGAATCGGGCGCTCGTGAGCAGAAAAAGGCCAACATCTACAAAGGCAAAATCACCCGCATCGAACCTAGCCTTGAAGCCGCTTTTGTTGATTTCGGCTCCGAGCGCCACGGCTTCTTGCCCCTCAAAGAAATTTCCCGCGAATACTTCAAGAAAGCACCTGAAGGCCGCGTCAACATTAAAGAAGTGTTGAGCGAAGGTCAGGAAGTTATCGTTCAAGTTGAAAAAGAAGAACGTGGCAACAAGGGCGCCGCCCTCACTACGTTTATCAGCCTGGCCGGTCGTTATCTGGTGCTGATGCCGAACAACCCGCGTGCCGGTGGCATTTCGCGCCGCATTGAAGGCGAAGAGCGCAACGAACTGCGTGAAGCCTTGAATGGTCTGGTTGCCCCAAGCGACATGGGCCTGATCGTTCGTACTGCCGGCCTGGGCCGCAGCAGCGAAGAAATGCAGTGGGACCTCGACTACCTGCTGCAACTGTGGAGCGCCATCAAGGAAGCTTCGCTGGACCGCTCCGCTCCGTTCCTGATCTACCAGGAAAGCAACGTCATCATTCGCGCCATTCGCGACTACCTGCGCCAGGACATCGGCGAAGTGTTGGTCGACAGCGTCGAAGCCCAGGAAGAAGCCCTCAGCTTCATCCGCCAGGTGATGCCGCAGTACGCCAGCAAGATCAAGCTGTACGAAGACAGCGTGCCGCTGTTCAACCGCTTCCAGATTGAAAGCCAGATCGAAACCGCCTTCCAGCGCGAAGTGAAGTTGCCGTCCGGCGGCTCCATCGTGATCGATCCGACCGAAGCCCTGGTGTCCATCGACATCAACTCGGCGCGCGCCACCAAAGGCAGCGACATCGAAGAAACCGCGCTGCAAACCAACCTTGAAGCGGCTGAAGAAATCGCGCGCCAACTGCGCCTGCGTGATATCGGCGGCCTGATCGTGATCGACTTCATCGACATGACGCCTGCGAAAAATCAGCGCGCTGTTGAAGAGAAAGTCCGCGAAAGCCTCGAAGCCGACCGCGCCCGCGTACAAGTGGGTCGCATCTCGCGCTTTGGTCTGCTGGAAATGTCCCGTCAGCGTCTGCGCCCTTCGCTCGCCGAAGGCAGCGGTATCGTCTGCCCGCGTTGCAACGGTCAAGGCATCATCCGTGACGTTGAGTCGCTGTCGCTGGCCATTCTGCGCCTGATCGAAGAAGAAGCCCTGAAAGACCGCACCGCCGAAGTTCGCGCTCAAGTGCCGATTCCGGTCGCTGCGTTCCTGCTCAACGAGAAGCGCAACTCGATTACCAAAATCGAACTGCGCACCCGTGCCCGCATTGTCATTCTGCCGAACGACCACCTGGAAACGCCGCACTTCGAAGTGCAGCGAATCCGTGACGACAGCCCTGAAGCTCAGACGTCCCAGTCGAGCTACGAAATGGCTGCCGCTGAAGTGGAAGAAGTCGCACAAACTGCTGCGACTCGCACCCTGGTTCGCCAGGAAGCTGCCATCAAGGCCACCCCGCAACGCGCCGCGCCGACGCCTGCTGCTACCGAACAACCGGTTGCTGTCGCTGAACCAAGCCTGTTCCGTGGCCTGGTGAAGTCGCTGGTCAGCCTGTTCGCCGGCAAGGAAGAAGAAAAGCCGGTTGTTGT
Organism: Pseudomonas viridiflava; assembly: GCF_900573885.1. GTDB lineage: Bacteria > Pseudomonadota > Gammaproteobacteria > Pseudomonadales > Pseudomonadaceae > Aquipseudomonas. The sequence goes on along the minus strand of NZ_UPSE01000363.1, from coordinate 93,908 downwards.
CGAGAAGAAAACCACTGGCGATCGCCCACAGCGCAGCGACGAGCGTCGTAACGGCCGTCAGCAGAACCGCAACCGTGGCGGCCGTCGTGACGAAGAGCGCAAGCCGCGCGAAGACCGTGGTCCTCGTGAAGAGCGCGCGCCTCGCGAGCCCCGTGAAGAACGTGCACCGCGCGAAGCCCGCGAGCCCCGTGAGCCGCGTGAAGACCAGGCTCCACGCGAAGAGCGCGCCCCCCGCGCCCCGCGTGAAGAGCGCAAACCGCGCGAGCCGCGTGCACCGCGTGAAGACCGCGCCCCACGTGAAGATCGCCCACAACGCGAACTGCGTGAGCCGCTGGACGCGCAAGGTCAGGAGGCTCCGAGCGAAGAGCGCGTTGAGCGCAAACCGCGCGAAGAGCGTCAGCCACGTGCACCGCGCGAAGAACGCCAACTGCGCCCAGCCGCTGAAGCTGCCGGTACCGAAGAAGAATTGCTGAACACCGACGAGCAGCACGATGAAGACCAGGACAACGCCGAGGGCGGTGACCGTCCACGTCGTCGTTCCCGTGGCCAGCGTCGCCGCAGCAACCGTCGTGAGCGTCAACGCGATGCCAACGGCAACATCATCGAAGGCAGCGAAGAAGGTAGCGAAGAGGCCAGCGGCAACGCTGAAGCACCGCGCGCCGAAGGCCCGAGTGCTGAAGTCGCGATTGCTGTAGCAGCCACAACCGCTGCCGCTGTCAGCGAGATCGTTGCCGAGCAACAACACGAAAACGCTGAACCTGCAAACGTTCAGCCGGTAGACGAGCCGCAAGCCGCCGCGACCGAGCACAGCGAGCCTGCTGCTGCAGTTGAAGAAGCGCCCGTGTTTGAAGCCACCGTCGTTGAAGCAACTGTCGTTGAAGCAACCGTTGTTGAAGCCAGCGCCGTAGAAGGCACCACTGTTGAAGCCAGCGCATACGAAGCGCCTGCTGCTCCAGCGCCTGCTTACGAAGCACCGGTTGTAGCTGAAGCTGCACCGGCCGCCGAAGCGGTTCCCGCTCCAGCTGAAACCGCTCCGGCTCCTGTAGTTGAAGCAGTGGAAGTGGCCGTCGTTGCCGAAGCGGTAGCCGAGCCTGCTCCCGTGTTGACCAGCAATGGCCGCGCGCCGAACGACCCGCGTGAAGTGCGTCGCCGTCAGCGTGAAGCCGAGCGTGTAGCCAAGGAAGCGCAGGAAGCCTCTGCTGCCGTCGTCGACGCTGTTGCCGCCGCCGAACCAGTTGGCATCACCGCCCACGCGATTGCTGATGTCGAGCACACCGTGGAAGAAGAAAAAGCCAAACAGGACGATGCGGCCGAGCCTGCTCCCGTGCACGTGGCTGAACCGGCTGTGATCGCTGACAACAGTGTCGAGGAAAACAAGGCTGAAGAAACCAGCGCCGAGCTACCGGCCGCGCAGGAAGAAATCGCTGAGAAGACCGAGACAGAAGAAGACAAGAACGAGACTAAACCGCTCGTTTAAGCCTTCGCGCTGATTAGCGCTGTATGAAAAAGGGATGCCGGTTGGCATCCCTTTTTTATTGTTCGCTAGAAGCATCCGCGTCTCGCTCGGTGCAGTTCCTCACTGTGATCTCCGGGGCATCATTCCCGCGCACGCGGGAATCCAGAATCGCGAGCCCGGCGGAACGCTTGCTCCGTTTCGCTCACCCGTGGCGCCAGGCAAAACAGGTCACAAATTCACGGCTGCGGTATGCCTGAACGAGCCTGGATCCCCGCCTACGCGGGGATGACGGGGGTGGGTGATCCGTTTGCGCTTTCCCCACACAAAAAGCCGACTGCCGACTTATCGAGTCGATGCACCCTCACCCCGCCCTGCGCTGTTGCGCACCCTCCAACGCATCCGGTACCAGGGAGTAGCCTTGTTCGTCATTGCGGCACACCAGTCCGCCTTGCCACATGCGGCGCAATGCCTGGCTAAGGCACAGTTGCGAGATAGGCACTTCGGCGTCGATGAGGCGTGCGTGCATTTCCTGCAGGGTCAGCGTCTGGCCGCGCTCTGTGCATTCACATAACACGTCGAGAATCTTCAGCCGGGGTTGGCTGCATTTGAGTCCGGCCGCGCCGAGGATACGTTTGAACCGCTGGTTTCCGTGCTGAGCGGGCAGACTGCTCAGCCGTGCCATTTGAGGCTGGTTCATGGATGAACCTCGCGTTTGCTGAATGACATCGCCACGTCACATCCACCTGCTACCGCCGGAGCCATCCTGCCCTCGTTCGGTCTGTTCACTCGCTTCATGTGCAACTCCTTGACCATGGCGCTCGTGGAAAAACGTGGCGCCTTATAAACAAGACGGATGAGCAGGCAAAAAACCGCAAAAGAATCTGACGACAGGTCGATTTTTTTCTGGCCCAGCTCCGCGAGCTTTCGCAAGAACATTTCCTTGCATCTGCCGGTGCGGGTTTTGCCCGAGCTATCCGTCTTGTAGGTAGGGACGTGTGAAACCGCAGCGTTTCGCCCTCCGTTTCGCAGTGCTTGTGGCGCTGCTCCCAATAACCCACCCATCACCAGAGGCTGACGGCAGCAAGCACACGACGTGCGCAGCAGGTAGAATGCGCGCCGTTTCCATGGGTTCCCTAACCCCATCGATCAAAAAGGTGCTGCTTATGTCTCTGATTTCTGCTGACCGTCGGCGCGGCGCGCTGGCGTTTCTGGTGCTGTTTCACATCGTCATCATCATCGCCAGCAACTACCTGGTGCAGCTGCCGATCACCCTGTTCGGCTGGCACACCACGTGGGGCGCGTTCAGTTTCCCGTTTATCTTCCTGGCCACCGACCTGACCGTGCGTCTGCTCGGCAAAGGCCCGGCGCGCCTGGTGATTGCCCAGGTGATGGTGCCGGCGCTGGTGGTGTCGTACATCGTCTCGGTGCTGTTTCAGGAAGCCAGCTTCCGTGGCGTTGGCGCCCTGCTGGAATTCAACGAGTTCGTGCTGCGAATTTCCCTGGCCAGCTTCCTGGCCTACGCCCTCGGGCAAATTCTCGACATTCAGGTCTTCGACCGGCTGCGCCAGCTTCGCCAATGGTGGATCGCGCCCACGGTGTCGACCATCTTTGGCAATCTGCTCGACACCTTCGTGTTCTTTGCCGTTGCCTTCTGGCACAGCAGCAATCCGTTTATGGCTGAACACTGGGTGGAAATCGCCACGGTCGATTACGGCGTGAAGCTGACCATCAGCCTGCTGCTGTTCGTGCCGCTGTATGGCGTGCTGCTCAATGCCATTTTGCGCGTGCTGGCTGGGCGCCCGACTAGCTGACGCTTCAGGTTTCCTGCGGTCCTCTGGAAAGCTTCGCCAGCAAGCTGGCTCCTACACGCGTCGGTTCAGCCGACGCCGATGCTGCGCGCCCGCCCATCAATTTTGTGCACAATCCTAAATAAAATTGTTCCACATACTGTCCACAAGTGATTATGATCGGCACATTCTGACCAGGTAGACAGATTTTTCATCCTGGCGGACAGAGGGTCACTGACCCTCGTGAGCCCATGACCGAATAAAAACAATTGGCAGGCGCAACTATGACTACACCCGATAGCTCCACCCGCTCGGACCTCATCTACGGTCTCAACGACCGCCCGCATTTCAGTGCAGCGTTATTCGCCGCCCTGCAACACGTTCTCGCCAGCTTCGTTGGCATCATCACCCCCACCCTGATCATCGGCGGCGCCCTGGGCCTGCAGAGTGAAGTGCCGTATCTGATCAGCATGGCGTTATTCGTCTCCGGGCTGGGCACGTTCATTCAGGCGCGTCGCTTCGGCCCGGTCGGCTCCGGCCTGTTGTGCCTGCAAGGCACCAGCTTTGCCTTTATCAGCGTGATTCTCAGCGCCGGCTTTATGGTGAAGTCGCGCGGTGGCGGCACCGATGAAATTCTCTCGACGATTTTCGGCGTGTGCTTTTTCGCCGCGTTTATCGAGGTCACGCTTAGCCAGTTTATTGGCAAGCTGCGCAAGCTGATTACCCCGGTGGTGACTGGCACCATCATTACCTTGATGGGCCTGTCGCTGATCAAGGTGGCGGTTACCGACATGGCCGGCGGCTTCGGTGCGGCAGACCTCGGCGCCCTTACTAACCTGGGCCTGGCCTTTCTCGTGCTGGCGATCATCGTGGTGTTGAACCGTTTCGACATTCCGATCCTGCGGCTGTCGGCCATTATCATCGGCCTGGGCATCGGCTTTGTGGTGGCGTGGGCGATGGGCAAGGTAGATTTCGCGGCCATGCCGGACGTCGCTGCGGTCAGCATTCCGGTGCCGTTCAAGTACGGGTTCTCGTTTGACCTGTATGCCTTTATTCCGGTCGCGGTGATCTTCCTGATTACCCCGCTGGAAGCCGCTGGCGACCTTACCGCCAACTCGATGATTTCCCAGCAGCCGGTGCGCGGCCCTGTCTACATCCGCCGCATCAAGTCGGGCTTGCTTGCCGACGGCCTCAACTCGGCCATGGCCGCTGTGTTCAACAGCATGCCAATGGTGACGTTTGCGCAGAACAACGGCGTTATCCAGCTCACCGGTGTGGCCAGCCGCTACGTGGCGTACTTCATTGCCGCCCTGCTGGTGCTGTTGGGCTTGTTCCCGGTAGTAGGCGCGGTGTTGCAGCTGATGCCAAAACCGGTACTCGGCGGTGCCACTTTGATCATGTTCGGCACCGTGGCAGTGGCCGGTATCAAGATTCTGTCCGAAGCCGGCTTGCACCGCCGCAACATGCTTATCGTGTCGATCTCGCTCGGCCTGGGCCTGGGCGTTGCGGCGGTACCGGAAGTGCTGCGCGAGTTGCCAGGTGCGTTGCACAACATCTTCGAGTCGCCGATCACGGTGGGCGCGTTTGCCGCCATCCTGCTGAACTTCTTCCTGCCGGAAGAATATCTGGACGAACTCGACGAGCACGAATTCGACCCGGAAGCCTCGATAGTCGAAGTCATGCAAAACCCGAGTGACGAAGACATCGCGCTCGACCAGGCCCGCGCCGCCAAGGCCAGTCTGCAGAGCTGAGGCGCCCGCCTCCCTTCACCTCAAGCGCGGTACCACTCCCGGACCTTCCATGGCCCGGGCGTTGTGCGGTGCTCGGGCTGCAAGCCAGGCACCCCCTTTTATATGTGTCACCACAACAACAAGGAAAACCCCATGAACCTGAAGCGTTTGCCGCACTGCCTCGCCCTGTCTGCCGGTCTGTTCACTGGTAGCCAGGCTGCGTTGGCGGATGACCTGCTGCAATGGCAGAACAACAGCCTGACCTACCTGTATGGCCAGGATTTCAAGGTCAACCCTGAAATCCAGCAGACCGTTACCTTCGAGCACGCCGACGGCTGGAAGTACGGCGACAACTTCCTTTTCATCGACAAGATTTTCTATAACGGGGAGGCCGATGCAGGCGTGGGCAACAACACCTACTACGGTGAATTCAGCCCGCGTTTCTCGCTGAGCAAAATCACCGGCGAGAAAATCGGCTTCGGCCCGGTCAACGATGTGCTGCTGGCGTTCACGTATGAATTCGGCGAAGGCGATGTCGAGTCATACCTGGTAGGTCCGGCGTTCGACTTGAACATCCCCGGTTTCGACTTCTTCCAGCTGAACTTCTACAACCGCCAAACCGATGGCGACCGTCCGGGCGACGACGTCTGGCAAATTACCCCGGCCTGGAGTTACACCATTCCGGTTGGCGGCTCGGACATCCTGATCGACGGGTTCATGGACTGGGTGGTCGACAACGACGAAAACGCCCGCGGCACGCACCACGCCAACCTGCACTTCAACCCACAGATCAAATACGACCTGGGCAAAGCGCTGCATTGGGGCGAGAAGCAGTTGTACGTGGGTATCGAGTACGACTACTGGAAAGACAAATACGGCATCGACGACGACAGCTTCCTCGGCGACGAGATTCTGCAAGGCACCGACCAGAACACCGCGAGCCTGCTGGTGAAAGTGCACTTCTAAACCGGTTTCGGGGTGGCAGACGGCTGCTGGGTAGGCAGAGTTGTTCGTCATCCTGAAAGCAAAAAGCTCGAGGTTTTTGGCCTCGAGCTTTTTTTTGCGTTCGCGATTGGCATCGTTGGGCTTCGCTGCGCTCAACCCAACCTACGGGATCATGCGCTCATGCGTTGATTCGTAGGTTGGGTTGAGCCAAAGGCGAAGCCCAACAACGTACCCCACGAATCAGCTGGCACGCGCCATGTTGCGCAGCGCTTTCACTTGGTCGTGGTTGCGCTGTACGCCCTGGCGTTGTTTTTCAACGATGCTGCGTACGTTCGACGGCAGCTCTTTTTCCAGCGCTTCGTTGTAGTGCTTCAGGGCCACGTCTTCGCCACGCTCGCATTCGTTGAGAATGGCGGTTTCGCTATGGCCGGTGAGTGCGCTTTTCAGGTTGACCCAGCCACGGTGCAGGTCGCCCGTGGTGCTGGTGCTGGTTTCCGGGTCGCCGCCCAGGCTGCGCACCAGCTGCTGCAGCTCGCTGGCTGCAGCGGCGCATTCCGCGGCGCGTTGGGAGAAAAGGCCTTTGAGTTCGGCGTTTTCAATGTCGTTCGCGCACTCACGGAAGCCTTTCTCACCGTCTTTGCTGGTCTCGATCAGGTTGTTGAGTACCGAGATAGTGTCTTTGCTTTCCATGGTCAAAATCCTCTTTTGGCGAGCAGCGTCACGCTGCAGGTTGTTGGCCGACGTGCCCGTTTGGGCTTTATCGACCGCTCGCAAAAATGGACGTGACCCGTTGCGTAAAGGTTCAGGACATTCGCCGACCGGTACGCGTAAGCGGCAACCAACATCCGCCCTAAAACGCAGGCGCGGCGCGGCGTCTAACCGCTTGTCAGGGCCGCAGGTTTACTTCGCAGGCCTGGCTTGCTGACGCTTGAGAAAATCGACTTTCCACTGCTCCAAGCCCATAAATTCCGAGTCGAGATTGGCCTCGACCTGATACTTGTCTTTTAGCGCAGCGATGGCCTGGTGCTGCTCGACCAGGAACTGGTCAAAGCGCTGGATCAGCTCGGGATGCTTGCTGCTCGACAGGTGAAAGGTGCCACGGGTGAAGGGCAGTTTGGAATCGAACACCAACGCACCGGGACGGGCGCGAATGTTGTCGAGGTAATAGGTGGCGACCACCACGTTGAAGTAGGCGCCGTCGGCTTCCTTTTTCAGCGCCAGCTTGATCATCGCGGGCAGATCTTCGCCCTCGACCAATCGGGTTTGCCTGGCGTCGATACGCGTCTGGTACGCCCATGGCGTCCAGCCACGGACGATAGCCAGCCGCTGCAACGCGTCCGCGCCCTGCCCTTGCCGCTTGGGCGGCACCAGCACGCCGTCGACGTAGTTCACTACGGCCTGGCTATAACGCAGGTTCTTGCCGGCTTTTTGCTCCTGCGCCCAGGTGCTGTTGTCCGGGTATTTGAAATCCACCTCGCCTTGCAACACTGCGGGTAGCAAGCGCTCCACGGGCAGCGGCCGATACTCCAATTGCACCCCGGCCTTGGCGGCAAACAGGTCCAGCACCTCACGGGCAAAGCCGGAATAATTGCCCTGCTTATCGGTGGCGTAGTGCGGCATGAACGGCGTGTTTTCTACGCCGACCACGTAGGTTTGGGCGTGTGCGGTGGTGGTGATTAATAGCGCGGCGATGGCAGTGCAAACGAGCTTGGCGTTCACGGCAATTTCCTATTTTTGTTTTTGTGGAGGATGCAAAGCGTCAACGGTGCATTCAGCCGCCAGTCATGCTCATAAACCGCAGCACCTGCACCTGCTCGGCTTGATCAAAGTGATGGCGTTCGGGTTTCAGTTGCAGGGCGTTGACCAGTGCCTGACGCAAGCGCTCGCTGTCGCCCGGGTGCGCGCGCATCAGGCCTTTCAAATCGAGGGCGCCTTCGTGACCGAGGCACAGCACCAGCTTGCCTTCGGCGGTCACGCGCACGCGGTTGCAGTCGCCACAGAAGTTGTGGCTATGGGGCGAGATAAAGCCCACCTGCGTGTCGCTGCCGACCACCTGCCAATAGCGCGACGGCCCGCCAGTAACGCGACTGCTGCGCACCAGCGCAAAGCGCTGTTCGATGAGCGCGCGCACCTGCTCGCTGGAGCAAAAGGTCTGTTCACGTTGATGGCTGGTGACCGAGCCCAATGGCATTTCTTCGATAAAGCTGATGTCCAGCCCGCGCTCGACAGCGAACTGCACCAGGTCGTGCACCTCGTCATCGTTGCGCCCGCGCTGCACCACGCAGTTGAGCTTGATGCGCGCAAAGCCCGCTGCCCGTGCCGCGTCGATGCCCGCGAGCACTTGGTCCAGGGCGTCGCGGCGGGTGAAGGCGGCAAAGCGCTCGCGTTGCAAAGAGTCGAGGCTGACGTTCAGCCGCCTGACCCCGGCGCTGCGCAGTTGCTCAGCCATGCTGCCGAGCTGAGAGCCATTGGTGGTGATGGCCAGATCCTCCAGCTCGCTGCGGCTGCCGAGCCGTTGCAGCAACCCCACCACGCCCTTGCGCACCAGTGGCTCGCCGCCGGTGATGCGGATGCGTTTGACGCCCAGCCCGATAAACGCATCGGCCACGGCGTACAGCTCTTCGAGGGTGAGAATCTGCGCGCGCGGGGCGAATTGCATGTCTTCGCTCATGCAATACGTGCAGCGAAAATCGCAACGGTCGGTGACCGACAAACGCAGGTAAGTGATACGCCGCCCGAAGGGATCGACCAGGCTGGCGTCAGGTGCAAGCGGCAAGGACACGACGGATCTCCAACTGCTCAGGGAGCCGAAAAAGGGTACGTAAGAATTAACTGACCACGAAGTCAGAAATGTACTCAAAAAATGCTGATCGCGTATACAAGAATTTCGCTCAACCGACGTTTTGTAGGAGCTACCTTGGTAGCGAATGGGGTATCCCGCATATCAATGTTTTCAGGGTTCGCTAGCGAGCTCGCTCCTACGTCCTGTGCATGATTGAGCCTCGCGCAAACGCGGTGCTACCATGCCCGACCACTCAGCAAGCCCATCGATGCGGTGCCACAGCAAAAGAGTCTTTAGATGACCAGTATCCGTGAGCGCAACAAAGAGTTGATTCTGCGCGCAGCCAGCGAAGAGTTCGCCGACAAAGGCTTCGCCGCCACCAAGACCAGCGACATCGCCGCCAAAGCGGGCTTGCCCAAGCCCAACGTGTATTACTACTTCAAGTCCAAGGAAAACCTGTACCGCGAGGTGCTGGAAAGTATCGTCGAACCGTTGCTGCAGGCCTCGCAGCCGTTCAACGAAGGCGGCCAGCCGGCCGATGTATTGCGCGCTTATATCCGCTCGAAAATCCGCATTTCCCGCGACCTGGCCTACGCCTCGAAAGTGTTCGCCAGCGAAATCATGCACGGCGCCCCACACCTCTCCGCCGAGCAAACCGCACAACTGAACGCCCAGGCCAAGCACAACATCAGCTGCATTCAAGCCTGGATCGACCAGGGCCTGATGGCCAAGGTAGACCCGCACCATCTGCTTTTCAGCATCTGGGCCGCCACGCAAACCTACGCCGATTTCGACTGGCAGATTTCCATCGTCACGGGCAAATCCAAGCTCGACGACGCCGACTATGAGGCGGCGGCCGAGACGATAATTCGGATGGTGATTGGAGGGTGTGAGGTGAGTGAGGGGGCTGCGGCCAAGGTTAAGGTGGTTGGGTAAGGCGGTTTTCCTGTACAAGCCTTAACTGTGGCTCCGTTGAGTACTTTGCTCGCCTTGCGATTCTGGATCCCCGCCTTCGCGGGGATGACCGTGAAATTACTTACAACTCCGTCATTCCCGCGCAGGCGGGAATCCAGGATTTCAGATCAGCCATCGCTTCCTAATCAACCAAACCGCCTTACCCAATATCCGCCTGCAACCCCGCCGCCAACACCCCCTTCACGGCACATTGCTCATCAATGTCCGACGTATCGCCACTAATCCCAACCGCCCCAATCACCTGATTATTCGCATCGCGAATCAGCACGCCGCCCGGCGCCGGAATCACGTTGCCGTTGGCCAGCGTGTTCACGGCGGCAATGAAACTCGGCCGTTGCTGAGCATCGTTGGCGATCTGCCGCGAGGCCTTGCCAAGCGCTACCGCGCCCCAGGCTTTGCCGATGGCAATTTGCGGGCGAAGCATGCTTGAGCCGTCTTCGCGCAGCAGCGAAATCAAATGACCGCCAGCGTCCAGCACCGCAATGGTCAGGGGCGCTGCCGAGGCCGCGCGGCCTGCCGACTGGGCTTGCTCGGTGATCTGGGTGGCGAGTTGCAGGGTTAAAGCGCTCATGGGGTAAGTCCCTTCTTGTAATTGAAAGCGTACGGAACACACCACCGGAGCAGGCAAACGCACCCGGCGGTGCAATCAAAAGACGGCTTAACTATCGCAGCCAAAACAAAAAACGCAAGCTGTCGATACAATCTAACTGTCTTTTGTATACATACACTTTTGCGCAATCCCACGCCGCCGCTGAAACCCGCGCTAAAACAGGCGTTTTAAATCTGTTTCGCCTCGCCGCGCTTTGCCCGCGAAAAAATGTTGACCTTAAAGTCATGGCCTGAATAGAATCCGCCACAGAAAGTTGTATACAATTTAAGAACAAAAGAGGCACAACAAATGGCCAAAATGAGAGCAATCGAGGCAGCCGTCCTCGTTATGCGCCGCGAAGGCGTCGACACCGCGTTTGGTATTCCCGGCGCCGCGATCAACCCGCTGTACGCCTCGCTGAAAAAAGTCGGCGGCATCGACCACGTACTGGCTCGCCACGTGGAAGGCGCTTCGCACATGGCCGAGGGTTACACCCGTACCAAGGCTGGCAATATCGGGGTGTGCATCGGCACCTCCGGCCCTGCCGGCACCGACATGGTCACTGGCCTGTACAGCGCCAGCGCCGACTCCATTCCGATTCTGTGCATCACCGGCCAGGCGCCGCGTGCCCGTATGCACAAGGAAGATTTCCAGGCCGTCGATATCACCAGCATCGTCAAGCCAGTGACCAAGTGGGCAACCACCGTCATGGAGCCGGGCCAGGTGCCGTATGCGTTCCAGAAAGCCTTTTATGAAATGCGCAGCGGCCGCCCTGGCCCCGTGCTGATCGACCTGCCGTTCGACGTGCAGATGGCTGAAATCGAATTCGACATCGACGCCTACCAACCGCTGCCGCTGAGCCGCCCGGCCGCCAACCGCGCCCAGGCCGAGAAAGCCCTGGCGCTGCTGAACGACGCCGAGCGCCCCCTGCTGGTAGCCGGTGGTGGCGTGATCAACGCCGATGCCAGCGACAAGCTGGTCGAGTTCGCCGAATTGGTTGGTGTGCCGGTGGTTCCGACCCTGATGGGCTGGGGCACGATTCCGGACGATCACCCGCTGATGGTCGGCATGGTCGGTCTGCAAACTTCGCACCGCTACGGCAACGCCACGCTGCTGGAGTCGGACCTGGTGTTCGGCATCGGTAACCGTTGGGCCAACCGCCACACCGGTTCGGTGGATGTGTACACCGAAGGTCGCCGCTTTATTCATGTGGATATCGAGCCGACGCAAATCGGTCGCGTGTTCAACCCGGACCTGGGCATCGTCTCCGACGCCGGCGCCGCGTTGGATATGTTCATCACCGTGGCCAAGGAATGGAAAGCCGCTGGCAAGCTGAAAAGCCGTGCCGCCTGGCTGGACTCGTGCCACCAGCGCAAACGCACCCTGCAACGCAAAACCCACTTCGACAACGTGCCGGTCAAACCGCAGCGCGTCTACGAAGAAATGAACGAAGCCTTCGGCAAAGACACCTGCTACGTCAGCACCATCGGCCTGTCGCAGATTGCCGGCGCGCAGTTCCTGCACGTGTACAAGCCGCGTCACTGGATCAACTGTGGCCAGGCCGGCCCGCTGGGCTGGACCATTCCTGCTGCCCTGGGCGTGGTGAAAGCCGACCCAAGCCGCAAAGTTGTCGCGCTGTCTGGCGACTACGACTTCCAGTTCATGATCGAAGAACTGGCCGTGGGCGCGCAGTTCAACCTGCCGTACATCCACGTGGTGGTGAACAACTCCTACCTGGGTCTGATTCGTCAGGCACAACGCGGCTTCGAAATGGACTACTGCGTGCAGTTGGCCTTCGAAAACATCAACGCGCCGGAGCTGAACGGCTATGGCGTGGACCACGTGGCCGTCGCTGAAGGTCTGGGTTGCAAAGCCATTCGAGTGTTCGAGCCGAACGAGATTCAGCCGGCCCTGCGTCAGGCGCAAGAGTTGATGGCACAGCACCGCGTACCGGTGGTGGTGGAAATCATTCTGGAGCGCGTGACCAACATCTCCATGGGCACCGAGATCAATGCCGTCAGCGAGTTCGAAGACCTGGCGCTGACAGGCTCGGACGCACCGACTGCGATTTCGATGCTGGACTAAAAGCGGCCCTCTCCCCCAGCCCCTCTCCCGCGAGCGGGCGAGGGGAGACAAGCGCGACCGCGAAACAACCACCGATCAGTCCCCTCGCCCGCTTGCGGGAGAGGGTTAGGGAGAGGGGCCGTTGCTCTTGCCTTTTCCCAGCCAAATCGAGGAGTGCCCCATGCCACGCTTTGCCGCCAACCTGTCCATGCTGTTCACCGAAGTGGACTTCCTGGACCGTTTCGACGCTGCCGCCCAAGCCGGCTTCAGCGGCGTTGAATACCTGTTTCCGTACGACTTCCCTGCCGAAGAAATCAAAGCCCGCCTGAACACCCACAAGCTGGAGCAGGTGCTGTTCAACCTGCCCGCCGGCGATTGGGCCAAGGGTGAGCGCGGCATCGCCTGCCACCCCGACCGCGTTGAAGAATTCCGCGCCGGCGTAGACAAGGCCATCGCCTACGCCAAGGTGCTCGGCAACACGCAAATCAACTGCCTGGCCGGCATCCGTCCGCAAGGTCCGGATTGCGCCACGGTTGAGCAAACGTTCGTAGACAACCTGAAATACGCGGCTGAAAAGCTGCAAGCCGCCGGTATCAAGCTGGTCATGGAAATGATCAACACCCGCGACATTCCCGGCTTCTACCTGACCACCACCAAACAGGCGCTGGCCATTCGCGACAAGGTCGCCAGCAGCAACCTGTTCCTGCAGTACGACATCTACCACATGCAAATCATGGAAGGTGACCTGGCCCGCAGCCTGGAAGGCAACCTGGCCGTGATCAACCACGTGCAGCTGGCCGACAACCCTGGCCGCAACGAGCCTGGCACGGGTGAAATCAACTACCGCTTCCTGTTCGAGCACCTGGACCGCATCGGCTACCAGGGCTGGGTTGGCTGTGAATACAAGCCTGCCACCACCACCGCCGCCGGCCTCGGCTGGCTCAAGACTCATAACGCCATCTAAGGAGCATTCCCATGGCTAAAATCGGTTTTATCGGCACCGGCATCATGGGCAAGCCCATGGCCCAGAACCTGCAAAAAGCAGGTCACACCCTGTTCTTCTCCGAGCACTTCGACAAAGCCCCGGCTGACCTGCTGGGCGACAACGGCGTTGGCCTGGCCAACCCGAAGGAAGTGGCGCAGGAATCCGAATTCATCATCATCATGGTGCCGGATACCCCGCAGGTTGAAGACGTGCTGTTCCGCAAAGACGGCGTGGTTGAAGGCGTTGGCGCCGGCAAAGTGGTCATCGACATGAGCTCGATCTCCCCTACCGCCACCAAAGCCTTCGCTGAAAAAATCAAAGCCACTGGCGCTGCCTACCTGGACGCACCGGTGTCTGGCGGTGAAGTGGGCGCCAAAGCGGCCACCCTGTCGATCATGGTCGGCGGTTGCCCGAATGCCTTCGAACGCGTGCTGCCGCTGTTCCAGGCCATGGGCAAAAACATCACCCGCGTGGGCGGCAATGGCGACGGTCAGACCGCCAAAGTGGCCAACCAGATCATCGTTGCCCTGAACATTCAGGCCGTTGCCGAAGCCCTGCTGTTCGCCGCCAAGAACGGCGCCGATCCGGCCAAAGTGCGTGAAGCCCTGATGGGCGGTTTCGCCGGCTCGAAAATTCTCGAAGTGCACGGCGAGCGCATGATCAAAGGCACCTTCGACCCGGGCTTCCGCATCAGCCTGCACCAGAAAGACCTCAACCTGGCCCTGGCCGGCGCCAAAGAGCTGGGCCTGAACCTGCCCAACACCGCCAATGCCCAGCAAGTGTTCAGCACCTGCGCAGCCATCGGTGGCAGCAATTGGGACCACTCGGCGCTGATCAAAGGCTTGGAACACATGGCCAACTTCTCGATTCGCAAGGACTGAAGATATTCGCCGGTTGATTTCGTAGGTTGGGTTGAGCCGTAGGCGAAGCCCAACATGGCCTCCCCGCTCGTTGGGCTTCGCTGCGCTCAACCCAACCTACGCTTCAATCTGCACAACGTTTTCGACCTGCCCGGTAAGCGGTGTCACGGCCTGCAAGCCGGGTGGGTCGATTTCAGTCCACAGCCCTTGGAAAGCGAGCGCTGCGGACTGCAATCGACCTGCACGCATAACAAGAAACGAGTTGGAGTAGTCCTGATGAACCTCGACCCCAAGAGTCTGCTGCGCGACCTGTTCGCCACCGCCATCGACGCCGCCCACCCGCGCCAGGTATTGGCCGACCACCTGCCCGCCGACCGCAGCGGCCGGGTGATTGTCATCGGCGCCGGCAAGGCGGCGGCGGCCATGGCCGAAGTGGTGGAGCGTGAGTGGCAGGGCGAGGTGTCCGGCCTGGTGGTGACGCGCTACGAGCACGGCGCCAACTGCCGGAAAATTGAAGTGGTGGAAGCCGCCCACCCGGTGCCAGACGACGCCGGCGAGCGCGTGGCCCGCCGCGTGTTGGAGCTGGTGAGCAACCTGCAAGAAAGCGACCGCGTCATCTTTCTGCTCTCCGGTGGCGGCTCGTCGCTGCTGGCATTGCCCGCCGCCGGCATCAGCCTGCAAGACAAACAGGCGCTGAACAAAGCCCTGCTGAAATCCGGCGCCACGATCGGCGAGATGAACTGCGTGCGCAAGCATCTCTCGGCGATCAAGGGCGGACGCCTGGCAAAAGCTTCATGGCCGGCCAGCGTGTACACCTATGCCATTTCCGATGTGCCGGGCGATGAAGCCACGGTGATTGCCTCCGGCCCGACCGTGGCCGACCCCACCACCTCGCAGCAGGCGCTGGCGATTCTGGCGCGCTACAACATCGACATTCCCGCCAACGTGCGCGACTGGCTGAACAGCCCGGAATCGGAAACCGTAAAACCCGGCGACCCTTGCCTGGCCCGCAGCCATTTCCAATTGATCGCCACGCCCCAGCAGTCGCTCGACGCGGCTGCCGCGAAGGTTGAAGCCGCCGGATTGCCGGTATTGATTCTCGGCGACCTGGAAGGCGAGTCGCGGGAAGTGGCCAAGGTGCACGCCGGCATCGCCCGGCAGATTCATCTGCACGGCCAGCCGATCAAACCGCCGTGCGTGATTCTGTCCGGCGGCGAAACCACGGTGACCGTGCGCGGTGACGGCCGTGGCGGACGCAACGCCGAGTTCCTGCTGAGCCTCACCGAAAGCCTTAAAGGCTTGCCCGGCGTGTATGCCCTGGCCGGCGACACTGACGGCATCGACGGCTCCGAAGACAACGCCGGCGCGCTGATGACGCCCAGCAGCTACGCCCGCGCCGCCGCGCTGAACCTTTCGGCCAGCGACGAGCTGGATAACAACAATGGCTATGGCTACTTCGCGGCCCTGGACGAGCTGATCGTCACCGGCCCGACGCGGACCAACGTCAACGATTTTCGCGCCATTCTGATTCTTGAGAAGCCTGCCCAATGAACCTGCCTAGCCCCAATGAAAAGAAACCCAACGCCGACAAGAAAGTAAAAATTCTCGCCACCCTCGGCCCGGCTGTGCGCGGCGTCGATGACGTGCGGCATCTGGTCGAAGCCGGGGTCAATCTGTTCCGCCTCAACTTCAGCCACGGCGAGCACGCCGACCACGCCGAGCGCTACCAGTGGGTGCGCGAAGTGGAGCGCCAGCTGAACACGCCCATCGGCATTCTGATGGACCTGCAAGGGCCGAAACTGCGGGTCGGCCGGTTTGCCGGCGGCAAGGTCAACCTGAACCGCGGTCAGGCGTTCCGCCTCGACCTGGACACCACGCCCGGCGATGAACGCCGGGTCAACCTGCCCCACCCGGAAATCATCGAAGCGCTGGAGCCGGGCATGAGCCTGCTGCTCGACGACGGCCGCCTGCGCCTGGAAGTGACGCGCAAGCAGAACACCGGCGTGGATACCTTGGTGAGCGCCGGTGGCGAGCTGTCGGACCGTAAAGGCGTGAACGTGCCGGAAGCCGTGCTGCAACTGAGCCCGCTGACCAGCAAAGACCGCATCGACCTCGACTTCGGCCTGCAACTGGGCGTGGACTGGGTCGCCCTGTCGTTTGTGCAGCGCCCGGAAGACATCGTCGAAGCCCGCGAGCTGATTCAGGGCAAAGCCTTTCTGATGGCGAAAATCGAAAAGCCCTCGGCCGTGCAACACCTCGAAGCCATCGCGCACCTGTGCGACGCGATCATGGTGGCCCGTGGCGACCTCGGCGTGGAAGTGCCGGCCGAGAACGTGCCGCGCATTCAGAAAGACATCATCCGCACCTGCCGCCAGCTGGGTAAACCGGTGGTGGTGGCGACGCAGATGCTGGAGTCGATGCGCTTCTCCCCTGCCCCGACCCGCGCCGAAGTCACCGACGTGGCCAACGCCGTGGCCGAAGGTGCCGACGCGGTGATGCTGTCGGCTGAAACCGCCTCGGGCGACTACCCGCTCGAAGCCGTGAGCATGATGAGCAAAATCATCCGCCAGGTAGAAAACGGCCCGGACTTCCAGGCCCAGCTCGACGTCAGCCGCCCACAAGCCGAGGCCACCGCCTCGGACGCCATCAGCTGCGCCATTCGCCGCATCAGCGGCATCTTGCCGGTGGCGGCACTGGTGAACTACACCGAATCCGGTAGCTCCAGCCTGCGCGCCTCCCGCGAGCGGCCAAAGGCACCGATCCTCAGCCTGACCCCCAACATCCAGACCGCCCGCCGCCTGTCCGTGGCATGGGGCGTTTACTCGGTGGTGAATGCGCGGTTAAGCAAAGTGGAGGAAATCACCACCACGGCACTGGAAATCGCCCAGGCGACCAACATGGCCAAGCGTGGAGATACGGTGGTGATTACCGCGGGCATGCCGTTTGGGCAGTCGGGGACGACCAACAGTTTGAGAATTGAAACCCTTCTCTAAACCTGACTATTCGCAAAAGCGAGGGTTTCGGGGCTAGAGCCAGGCAAGGCGAGACCCTGCGGAGCAGCGCAGCGTAGTCAACTACGTGAGCAGCGCACGCAGGGTCTCAACGCAGCATGGCCGACGACCCGGAAGCCGGACAGGAAAAAGCAAATCCCATCTGGTTCATGCCAGTTTGGCGTCTCGCGTGCCCTCGCTTGGCGCCTTTTTTTATTCATTCGTTGGGCCGTCACCACCATGCCCCACTCCACCTACGGCAAAGCCCTGCTCCACGGCTGCAGCCAAATCTTCCTGCAACAGCACGCCCTGTTCGGCGCGCTGTGTTTGCTCGCCATTGCGGTCGGCGCGCCGCAGTTGCTGGGCGGTGCCTTGCTCGGCGGTTTCGCTGCCACACTGGCTGCTCGCCGCCGCGGTTACGACCTCGCCGATATCAACGCCGGTCTCTACACCTATAACGGCGTGCTGCTGGGGCTGATGCTGTGCAATCGCTTCGCCTGGTCGGCGTTGCTGCCGTTGTTGATTATCGCCAGCGCTGGCGCTTCAAGCCTGGTGTTGAACCGTCTGATGCGCGGCAGCCGTCAGCGTCAGTGGTTGCCCGCATTTACCGCGCCGTTTGTGGCCCTGAGTTGGCTGGTGCTGAGTCTGCTGCCTGTCACCTTGACGCCGCCGCTGCAGCCGTCCGTGCCGAGCGCCGTTACGCTGGACGTGCCTGGCGTCGGCGCGGCGCTATTAAAGGGCATCGGCCAGGTGGTGTTTCTGGGTGAACCGCTGGCGGGCGCCATTGTGCTGATCGGCCTGTTGCTCGCCAGCCGGCGCGCTGCGTTGTGGGCGTTGGCGGGCTCTGCCATCGGGCTCGGCGTGGCGCTGCAACAGGGTTGGAACAGCGAACACGCGCTTAACGGGTTGTACGGCTATAACGGCGCGTTGGTGGGCGTGGCGCTGAGTCAGGTGTATCGAAACCCGGCGGTGATCGTGCTGGGCATTTTGCTGGCGTTGCCGTTGCAGCCAGGGTTCGTCGCATTCGCACTGCCGGAGCTGACGGCGCCGTTTATTCTGGCGTGCTGGCTGGTGCAGGCGACGCAGCGGACGTTGCAGCGCGGGGCTGAGGATTCGCGACCGAAGCGGCTTTTATAGCGGCGTTGGGCCCGGCCCTCTCCCCTAGCCCCTCTCCCGTAAACGGGCGAGGGGAATCTGATCGCCGATGCGCCTGATGTTGCGTTCAAGCCCCCTCTCCCGCTCGCGGGAGAGGGTTGGGGTGAGGGGCCGTTAATCTGGCACCCACAAAAAAGCCGGCCCTGTGGCCGGCTCTTCATTACCGCTGCAATCAGTGCGCGACGCGGCTGGTGCCGTTGACGCTCATGATGCGCACACGCTCGCCGACGCGGAAAATCTCGTTTTCCTGCACTTCCTGGACATAGGCGCGCATGCTGCCGTCGTCTTCGCGAACGGTGATTTCCACACCTTGCGCGCGGGTCAGGCCTTCTTCTGTAACCGAACCCAGCAGGCCACCGGCCACAGCGCCGATCACTGCTGCGACAATGCTGCCGCGCCCGCCACCAACTGTGCTGCCAGCAACGCCGCCCACCACAGCACCCGCACCGGCGCCGATTGGCGTTTTGGTGCCTTCGATTTTCACTGGACGCAACGATTCAACAGTGCCCATGCGCACGGTTTGCACGGTGCGTGCTTCGTCACGAGAGTAGGAGTCGCCCGTCAGACTGGACTGGCAACCGGTGAGTGCCAGGGCCGCAACCGTGAACGACGCGACTAACAATAAAGACTTACGCATAACGGTACCTCCGGGAGATGACAGGCTATTAGACAGCGCCGCTCAAGGCGATGTCACGAGCGCTGCACAAGATTAGTTCCTGTTTGAGCTGAACGGCCCAAATCAGGGCGCGAGGCGCTCACGCAGCCACGTGCCGTTCTCTAGACGATAGTTCAAACGGTCGTGCAGCCGGCTCGAACGCCCCTGCCAGAACTCGATGCGCTCCGCCACCAGGCGATACCCGCCCCAGTGCGGCGGGCACGTGGGTGCCGAATCGAGAAAGCGCCGCTCAGTATCGGCGAGCAATGCTTCGAGCTCGCCGCGGTCGCCGATCACCCTGCTTTGCGGCGACGCCCAGGCGCCGAGGCGACTGCCCAATGGCCGCACCTGGAAATAGGCGTCCGATTCCTCAGCGCTGACCTTTTCGACACGCCCTTCGATGCGCACCTGGCGCTCGAGAGCGGGCCAGAAAAACGTCATGGCCGCAAACGGACGCGCCGCCAGCTGTTCGCCTTTAGCGCTGTCGTAGTTGGTGAAGAAGGTAAAGCCGTGGTCGTCGAGGCTTTTAAGCAGCAACACCCGACAGTGCGGACGGCCATCGGCGTCGACGGTGGCCAGCGTCATGGCGTTGGCTTCAACCGGCAGTTGCTCGGTTTTACGCGCATCGGCAAACCACTGCTGGAACAACGCCAGGGGCTCGGCCGGGGCTTGCGCCTCGGTGAGCCCGTCGCGGGTGTAATCACGGCGCATATCGGCCAGGTTAGCGGTCATCTCGCAGCTCCTTGAGTATTAACAAGCGGCGGACGCAGACCAGCAGGCTCAGTTTTTTGCCGCGGCGGCTTTGTCCGTACTGGCAGGTTGCGCCGGATCATTCTGCGCCACTTTGACCGAAGTCGACTTCGCTGCACTTGGCTTGGTTGCAGCTTTGGCAGCCGGCTTGGCGGCTGGCTTTTTCGCCGCAACGGCAGGCTTGGCAGCGGCCTTTTTCGCAGCGGGTTTGGCAGCAACTTTTTTAGCGGCAGGCTTGGCGGCGGTTTTACCCTTGGCCTTGGCAGGTGCCACGGCAGGAATCGGGTCGTTTTTCACCAGCGTTTGCGCAGCCGGTGCCGGGGCGGGCTGGTTGTACTTGGCCAGCAGCGCCGTCATTGTGTTTTGCGGCGTCAGCATGATTTCCACGCGACGGTTCAGGGCGCGGCCTTCAGGGCTGTCGTTTGCGGCGCGGGGCAACACGGAACCGAAGCCACGCACCATCAGACGGTCATTTTTCAGCCCGCTCAAACGGAAGATGGCGGTGATGGCGCGGGCACGCTCCAGGCTCAGCTCGCGGTTGCGCGCTTCTTCGCCCGACGGATCGGCATGGCCAAGAATCAGCACGGCCACTTCTTTATCGTTTTCTACCAGCTTGGCGACACGGCTGATCGGGCCCAGAGTCACCGGCATCAGCATGCTCGGGCGGTCGGCATTGAACGAGGAGTCCACCGGCGCAGACACTACCAGCAGGTTTTCACGGCGTTCCAGCTCGAACTTACTGCCGTCCAGAGCGGTACGCAGACGCGGTTCGTACTGGTCCATCCAGGCCTGGGTAATTTTCGGGTCGGGCATGACCACCACGTCGGCCTTTTTCTCTTTCTTGTCGTCACCAAACGGCCACCACCAATGGCCACCCGATGCCGGCTTTTCAGCACTGGCTACAGCAGCGTTGGCAGCGGGGGGAGATTTGTCGGACGTTTCAGAGAAGGAAGCACAACCGGTGAGAGCGGCGCACAGCGCCAGAGCAGCAGCAGACTTGGTAGGAAACATTGGAACCTCAAAAACACAAAAAAATAAACCCAGGAACCGCACAGCCCACGCTTTCTGCTTTGGAGAGCGCTATGGCCGGGCTGGCTCGCGTAGCTGGCTGTTTCTAGCGGACAGCCATGGCAACGGTGCAGCGGCAAAGATGATCACAATTGACTGACCCGACCGTTTCAAGCCGGGCCCGCCCCCAATGTAAACAGCTTCGATTAATACGTTTTACAACTGCGCAAAACTATAGGCACTCACCCAGTGTGCGCGCCAGCTTCTGCGCCCGTGGGTCCATGAGTACGTAGGGCCCCAGGGTATTGGTGACGAAGCCGAAAGCAACCTTACACTCAGGATCGGCAAAGCCGATAGAACCTCCCGCTCCGGGATGACCAAAGGCACGTGGGCCCAGGCCGTAGGTCGCATTGGGCACGTCTGGCTGGTCGAGCATGCAGCCCAGGCCGAAGCGTGTTTGCGTGAGCAAGGTTTTGTCGTCGCCAACGCTGTGTTCGCGCGTGAGCTCGGCGAGCAATTCGCCATCAAGCAGCTGACCTTTCAGCAAGCCAGTGTAAAAGCCCGCCAGGCTGCGCGCGTTGCCGTGGCCGTTGGCCGCCGGTTGCTGCATGCGCCGCCATTCCGGCTTGTTGGTGCTGGTCATGATCGACGGCGGATTGGCGAAGGCGCGTGTACTCATCGAGGCCGGCTCGCTCATCATGGTTTTCAGCAAGCGCTGAGCCGACGCGTCACCAAAGTTGCCCTTGGCGCGGGAAATTTCCGCCACGCGATAGAACTCCTGATCGGCCAGGCCGACGTGAAAGTCCAAGCCGAGCGGCTTGGCGATGCGGGCCACAATCGAATCACCCGGCCCTTTGCCTTCAACACGACGCAGCAACTCGCCCACCAGCCAGCCATAGGTGATGGCGGCGTAACCGTGGCCGTCACCAGGCGTCCACCACGGCGTTTCGGCGGCCAGGGCGGCGGTCATGGTGTCCCATTCGTAGAGCGCTTGCGGTGGCAGCATTTCACGCACCGCCGGCAAGCCGGCGCGGTGGCTGAGCAACTGACGCAAGGTGATGTGTTCTTTACCGGCTGCGGCGAATTCCGGCCAGACCGTGGCTACCGGGACATCGAGCGCCAGCTTGCCCTCGCCGACCAATTGCAGCGCGGCGACAGCGGTAAAGGTTTTGGTGCAGGAAAACAGGTTGGCGATGGTGTCGGTATTCCAGGCCTGCTCACCGGCTTTATCGGCCGTGCCGCACCAGATGTCGATCACGGTTTCGCCGTCGACCTGAATACACAGGGCACCGCCGCGCTCCTGAGGATCGGTGAAGAGCGCTGCGAAGGCGTCTTTCACCGCTTCAAACTTGATATCGAAATAGCCTTGAACTTGCTGCACGTTCCACTCCTCAGGCAAACGCAACGGGAAAGGCGTTCGCACCGCTCAGTTTGCAAACGCCTGCCCGCGCAGGGAACCATCCGAAAATCGGGCTATGCCTCAGCCTTGACCAGCAGCGCCAGCCGGGCTGGCTTTGCCGTCATCCGCCTTGCCGTTGCCCTCGCCTTTACCGTCGCCGGCTTTGGTGCCGCCCTCAGGTTTGGCGGGAACCGGCGCGGCAGGTTCGGCTGGCGCGGCAGCGGCTACCGGTTTCAGCACGCCCTTGAGCGCTTCCATGTTGGCTTTGCGAACGGCTTTAACGAAGCCGTCGAACGGCCGGTCGGTGATTGCCACCAGACCGAAGTGGCCGTTTTCGCCATCCAGCAGGCGGCCGGTAACCGGTTGGTCGAGGTATTGGAACAGGTGGGTGCCGACGATCATCGGCTCCTTCACGGCTTCCTCAACGAAATGTGCGTAGGCCGGGCCGCGCTGTTCTTCGTTGTACACCTCGCTGACGCCGCCCCAGAAAGGGCCACGGTCGCGCGAGCCGAAGTGGAACTCGGTAATCAGAATGGGTTTGTCCAGGGCTTTGAGCGCGGCGAAGTCGTAACCGTGCTGCGGCACCTTGGTATAGAAGTTGAAGCTCAACACGTCGCAGTACTGCGCGCAGGCCGCGACTGCTTCCGGGTTGCTGGCAGCGAAACGGCCGCCCAGCAGTAACTGGTTCGGCGCATGCCAGTTGAGGGCATCGTCGATGGTCTTGAAGTAAGTGTCGGCGAACAGGCGCTGGAACTGCTGCATGTCCTGCTCGATCGCCGGGTGTTCCGGGTTAGGCCGTGGCGCCTGGAAGCCAGGATCTTCCATCAATTCCCACGCGGGCAGTTCGATGCCCCAGGCTTTCGACAGGCCGTCCTGGTTGCGGTACTTGTCGCGCAGCATTTTCAGGAAGGCGCGCTTGGCCGGCACGTCGGTGGTCAGGTTCAGGGTGCCGTAGGCCAGCGCATAGCGGGCGTTTGGGTCGTTGGCCGGGCCGGCCCAGGCCAGTTCGTTGTCGGCGAAGAAACCGATCAACCACGGATCATCACGATGGTCGCGGGTGGCAATGGCCACGGCGCGCTCGGCCGCCATGGCGAAGCGCGGGTCGAACGGGTCGGGCATGCCGCCCCACCAGTCCACGCCAGTGCTGATGGTTTTGTAGTCGCCACTGATCGACAGCGGCAAGGTGTACGGCATGCGCTTGGCAGCCGCCAGCGACGGATCGCTCCAGTTGCCGACGGTGTTGAAGCCCCACGCTTGCAGGCGGTCGAGGGTGTTCTGGGTCCAGCGTGCGGTGTCGAAGCTTTTCGTCACGCACATTTCTTCAGCCACCGCAGGCGCTGCGGGCGGCGTAACAACCGGCGGGGCCACTGGCGCTACCGCGGTGGTTTCGGCGGTGTTGGTGGTGTTCGCGGCGTTCGCTTCGACGTCGGCGGGAACTTCGCTTTCCTCGTCGTTGACCACCTGCGCGGTGCTCTTGTCGGCGAGTTCCGCGCACTTCTGCTCAGGCCAGGTGCGCTGAAGGTTGGCGCGGTAGAAATCGAACCAGCGACCCTGGTCGAAGTTGCGACCCTTGGCGGCGCCGGTGTCGGCGCGGCTGCTGCTGCCGCCGTAGTAAGTGGCGAGCGGATCGCCCTCTTTTGGCAGATCGGTGAACATGCTTTCGCGACCTTCAACGTAGGTCGCGCTGTTGCCGGCGCTGACGGTATTCACCCCCAGCGAGAAGAACGGGTGACCTTCCGGCGTGACCATAAACCAGCGGCCATCGCGTTTTTCCGTGCGGAAGAAGCCCGACGCTTCAAACGTTGGCCCGCCCAGCAAACCGCCGTACTGGTCGGTTTCGCCGCGCTTTTCCAGCCAGGTTTTCAGTTGCCCCGCTTCTTTGCCGGCGGCGGCTTTCAATTGGTCATCGCTGCCGACTTTCTCGGGCCACTGGCCACGGGTGTACTGGCCGTAGGCGTCGACGATGCCGGTATACAGCTGCTTGGCGGTTTCATCGCCTTCGCGCACGCCGAAGCGGCCGAGCAGAATGCTCTGCGGCACGTCCGGGCTGCTCATATAGATGCCAACGGCGGTGACCTTGCTCAGGTCCAGGTCGCCTTCCACGGTGTCGGCGAGAATCACCCGCTGGCCGTCCACGGTCCACGGCATGGCCGGCGCGGCACGCATGCCCTGGCTGCGCGGCGAGGTGGCGTGCAGGGGAATCAGCAGGTTTTGCGCGGGCCCGGCCGGCAGGGCGATGCGGCTGGTGAGTACCTTGCCGTCGCTGCTTTCCATACGGATGTCCAGCGTCAGCGCCCAGTCCATGGCGTTCTGAATGCGCAGGGTCATGACGTTGGCTTTGGACCAATCCCACACGCCACTTTGCGGCGTCAGGCGCAGATTGGGGTTGTCGGCGGGGTTGAACGTCACGCGACGCATCGGCTCGCTTTCGGCCGCCAATTCAGCGGTCAGCGAAGGCAAGCTGGCGTTCTGTGTCTGCACCTGCACCACATCGGCGGGGCTGACAAAGTTGAACAGCGTCTGTTGCTCGGCGGCCAGCGCGAAAGGGGGCGCTGCGACCATCAAGGCGAAAATACCGGGCAGTGAACGGCGGATCATGTGACGGGCTCTCCTGAACAACCAGCCAATAGACAGCGGACTTTGGAATTGATGCTGTCTTATGAAATTTCTCGGCGAAACGGTGGCAAGGCGTTAAGAATCGCCTTGCCGTAGCGTTGGGTTACAACGCGTCGATCCAAAAGCGTAATAGTGCCGCGATCTGCCTCGGTGCGCAGTAGACGACCGCACGCCTGGACCAAACGCAGTGAAGCATCGGGCACGGCAATTTCCATAAACGGGTTGCCGCCGCGCGCTTCAATCCACTCGGCGAGCGCGGCTTCAACCGGGTCATCGGGCACGGCGAAGGGAATTTTGGCGATCACCACGTGCTCGCAATAGGCGCCGGGCAAATCCACTCCTTCAGCAAAACTGGCCAGCCCGAACAGCACGCTGGCTTCGCCGTCATCGACGCGCGCTTTGTGCTTGTTGAGGGTTTCCTGTTTGGACAGGTTGCCTTGAATGAACACACGCTTGCGCCATTCGCGGTCGAGGCCGTCGAACACCTCCTGCATCTGTTTTCGCGACGAGTACAGCACCAGCGTGCCGCGCGAACCTTCGACCAGACCCGGCAACTCGCGAATGATCGCCGCCGTGTGGGCAGTGGCATCGCGCGGATCGGCTTTCAGATCCGGCACCCGCAGTACACCGGCATCGGCATGCTGGAACGGGCTGGGCACCACGGCAGTAACGGCCGCTTTCGGCAAGCCGGCGCGCATGCGGAAACGGTCAAAGGTGCCCAGCGCCGTCAGCGTTGCCGAGGTCACCAGCGCACCGTAGGCGACGTTCCACAAATTGCGCCGCAGGGTTTCAGCGGCCAGGATCGGGCTGGCGTTCACTTCGATGTCGAACATCGCGCCGCCTTCGGCCAGGGTCAGCCAGCGCGCCATGGGCGGGCTGTTCTCCGGGTCCTCGGCGGTAAAGGCCAGCCACAATTCCCAGTTGCCTTGGGCGCGGGCCAGCAGGCTGCCAAACAGCGGATACCACTCTTCGGCCTGGTGGCTGGCGATGCCGATGGAGGCTTCGCCGTCCATGGATTTTTTCAGCAGTTCGGTCAGGCCGGTGAACAGGTCGGTCAGGCGCGAGAAGCCTTTCTTCAGCTCCACGCCCATCTCGGTCAAATGCTCGGGCACTACGCCGCCTTCAAAGCGATGGCGCGGGCGCTCGCGGCCTTCCATGTCTTCGCCGGCCTTGAAATCGGCCAACTGCTCGCAGGCGTTGAACATGAATTGCTGCTGGGTGCGAATCTCGCGGGCGAGAATCGGCACCTGCTCGATCAAGCGGCCGAGGTCACCCGGCAGCGGGTTTTGCGCCAGCAGCTTGGTCAGATTTTTCGCCGTCAGCTCCAGCCAGTCCGCGGTGGAGCGCAGGCGGGTGTAGTGAGCGAAATGGCCAATGGCCTTGTCGGGCAGGTGATGGCCTTCGTCGAACACATACAGCGTGTCACGCGGATCGGGCAGCACCGCGCCGCCGCCGAGGGCGAGATCGGCCAGGACCATGTCGTGGTTGGTGACGATTACGTCGACCTTGCCCATGCCCTCGCGAGCCTTATAGAAGGCGCAGGTCTGAAAGTTCGGACAATGGCGGTTGGTGCACTGGCTGTGATCGGTGGTCAGGCGTGCCCAGTCGGCGTCTTCCAGCGCTTCGGACCAACTGTCGCGGTCGCCGTCCCATTTGTTGCCGGCAAGTTTTTCAACCATTTGCGTGTAGAGCTTCTGGTTGCCCTGGTCGACTTCGATTTTGAAGCCTTCTTCGGCAAACAGTGCGGCGGTGGCGTTTTGCGACTCGCCTTCCTGCATCAGCATGTCCAGCTTGGACAGACACAGGTAGCGGCCCCGGCCTTTGGCCAGGGCAAAGGTGAAACTCAGGCCGCTGTTGCGCATCACCTCGGGCAGATCCTTGAACACGATCTGCTCTTGCAAGGCGACGGTCGCGGTAGCGATGACCAGACGTTTGCCGGCGGCCTTGGCCAGCGGAATGGTGGCCAGGCTGTACGCCACGGTCTTGCCGGTACCGGTGCCCGCCTCGACCGCCACCACAGCGGCGTCGCTGCTGCGCCGGCCTTCGTCGTCGACCTTGATGGTGCCCAACACCTTGGCGATCTCGGCAATCATCAAACGCTGGCCGTAACGAGGCTTGAGCCCTTTGGCTTCGAGAAAGCGGGAGTAGGCGCCCTGGATCTGGGACTTGATTTCAGTACTGAGCAATGGAGGTTCTGCGAGATAAGCGGGCTGGATAAATTTTCAGTGGTCAAACTGGCCGGCTATGATAGCGCGCGTTTTGCCAACCGCCGACCGGAGATTTTGAATGACTGTTTATGCCCTGCTTTACGCCCTGCATGTATTGGCTGCCGTTGTTTGGGTAGGCGGCATGTTCTTCGCCTGGATGGTGCTGCGCCCGGCCGCTGTTACGGCCCTCGAAGCCCCGGCGCGGCTGCGCTTGTGGAGTGAAGTGTTTCCACGCTTCTTCTTGTTCGTGTGGCTGTGCGTGTTGCTGTTGCCGATCAGCGGTGTGGGCATGCTACAGCTGCATTTTGGCGGTTTCGAGACAGCGCCAAAATATGTGCAGGTGATGATGGGCTTGTACCTGGCAATGCTGGCCCTGTTTATCCGCGTTCAGGCGCTGCAGCTGCCCGCGCTGAAACGCGCCGTGGCGGCTGAAGACTGGCCGGCAGGTGGCGAAGTGCTCGGCAAGATCCGGCGCCTGGTGGGGTTGAATTTGTTGATCGGGATTGTGGTGGTGACGGTGGCGGCTACGCGGGCGAGTTTTTAGCGTTCCAATGTTGGGCTTCGCTGCGCTCAACCCAACCTACACCGCGTAGGTTGGGTTGAGCGCAGCGATGCCCAACGTTTTACTGGATGCGAATCAAGCTGAAACTACCCGCTGGCCCATCGCTGCCCGGTTGGCCCGGCTGCCCCGGGCGGCCCGGTTCAGCGCCATCGGCGCGATACACCAGGCAGCCCTTCGACGCCCCACCCTTGCCGCCTTTGCCGGCTTCTCCTGCCGCGCCACCCAGGCCGCCATCGACCTTCACCGTGACCAGACTTTCGGCAAAACTGGCCGGCACTTCCAGACGCACCTGGCCGCCTGGCGCGCCGAAAAGGCCGTCGCCGCCGTTCTGGCCGTTGTAACCACGACCGGCCTGGCCCCACAGACAACCCGCCTGTTTGCCGTCAGCGCCTTCCAGCCCTTGGTAGCCCGGCCTGCCGATGCCACCGCGTACGTCAATGCTCAGCGCGCCGACGTCGGCTTGTTCGAAGCGAATGGTCAGGTTGCGGCCGGGTGTCGCCGGTTTTTCGAAACTGCCGCTGGCACCACGACCGTTGATGTGGGTGCCGGTTTCCAGTTGCGCGTGGCGCGCTTCCAGACGAAACGGTTCGGCGCTGGGCGCAACGGAGATGTGCGCGTCACGGCCCATGTGTAACTGGCCCACGCGAATTTCGCTGACCGTGGGCGGCACGAACAAAGTAGCGGACTCACCGATCTCGAGGCGGTCCAGCGAAAGAATGCTGGTGGCGGTCGGCAAACGAAGCAGGGAGTTGGGCGCTACCTTCACTTCAACGTCGGCCTGCGCCAGTGCGCTGCATAGAATCAACGGCAACATGCCTGCTGCGAAAAGACGCTTATGCATGTTCCACCTCCGGCTTGTTCGTTTCACCCGCATTCGGCGCGGCGAGCGGTTCAGGTTGGAGTCCGGCCACTTCGGGATGGGTCACACCGTACAGGTGAAAGATGCCAAACAGCAGAACCTGGATGCGGTGCAACGTGAGGTTGTCGAGCCCGCGCAGGCGGTTGCCGAATATCGCCAGCTCAATCACATGGGCCAGCAGCACCAGACCACCGAGCAGGTTGAGCAGGAAGTCCACGGGTTTGTTCAGCGGGCTGAAGACATTCACCAGCACCAGCAACCAGAACACCGCCACTGCGGCTTTCCCCACCTGCAAAAACACCTTCATTGCACCGTCCCCTTGTTATTTTTTCTCGTCGCGCACCTTAACCGCATGCAGGCGACTGACACTAGCGTACCGATGAAAAAACCAGCGCAAAAAAACGGAGGCACCTGGCCTCCGTTCTTCATTGCTCAGGCTGATAAAACGGCCTTAGCGGCTGACATGCAACTCCACGCGTCGGTTCTGCGAGCGGCCTTCGTCGCTGCCGTTGTCCGCCACCGGCTGGCTTTCGCCATAGCCGACGATTGACAGTTTTTGCGCCGGTATTCCTTGCGCTGTCAGGAAGTCGGCCACGCTTTGTGCGCGTCGTTCCGACAAGCCCTGGTTATACGCATCGGTGCCTTTGCTGTCGGTATGGCCAGCGACCTGCACACTCACCAGGTCGGCGCCGGTCAGGCGTTTGCTGATTTCGCTCAGCGAAGCTCTGGCGCTTTCGCTCAACTCGGCAGAGTCGAAGGCGAAGAGCACATCGCCGGCGTCGCTAAGCACGATGGTTTCGTTCTTGGCGGGCGCAGGGGCGGGTTCTGGCGGTGCCGGTTGTGCCGCGGGGTATTGCGGCAGTGGGCAGCCACTGTTGTTCACCGGGGTGTTGGCGGGGGTGTCGGCGCAGACATCGCGACGGTCGTGTACACCGTCCGAGTCATCGTCTCCATCCAGGGCATAGCAGATCAAACCAAACACAGTACAAATGGGCCAATTTCCCTGGTTTAGCGGGGCGTCTCCGTTACTTGAAGTCGACGAGCAACCAGACAGAACACTGCTGACCAAGAGAAGAAGGGGTACCGTGACCCGAAACGATAGGGTTGGCATTTTTTTTAGTCTCCTGAGTCGCCGGCGGGTGCCGGCTCCAGAAGTAAAGACCAGCCCCGCGCAATAGGGTTGGCATTATTTATTGCGCTTTTGCCGTTTGGCCTGTTTTGACCGAAAGAGCCGATTGCGAAGACAGCAACATCCGCCTGCCGTGCCCTGCATACGCAGGGCACGGCAGCAACGGGTTTAGCGGTGAATCTTGATTTCCACGCGACGATTCAACTGACGGCCAGCGTCGGTTGCGTTGTCGGCGATGGGCATGCTTTCACCCGCGCCCACGACGTCGACGACGTTGTTAGGCGACACGCCATTGGCAACCAGGTAATCGGCAACCGACTGCGCGCGGCGCTCAGACAGTTTCTGGTTGTAGGCGTCCGAACCGACACTGTCGGTATGCCCGCTGACCGTCAGCTTGGCGTCTGGCGCTTCGCTTTTCAGGCGCGTGGCAATGGTGTCGAGCTTGGTTTTGTCGGTAGCGGTGAGCTTGGCCGAGTCGAACTCGAACAGCACATCGCGCACCACGATCACTTCGTCTTCAACCACTACGACTTTCTCGACCACTTCTTCCACAACCGCTGGCGGTGGGCAGCCATTGGCGTCGACCTGCGTGTTGGGCGGTGTGCCCGGGCACTTGTCCAGGCTGTTTGGCACGCCGTCGCCGTCGGAGTCGGCCTCGCCGCGACCCCAGCAATAGCCGGCCGCCAACGCAGCACCGCCTAACGCGCCCCAGCCAGCCCAGGACGAACTTTCAATGGCGCCCAGCGCAGCGCCACCCACACCACCGACCGCGGCACAGGTCGGCCAATCGGTTCTCTGTAAACCGGCACAGCCGGTCAGCAACGTACTTAATACAATCAGGGGTACTGCAGTCCGTTTGATGCTCATATGCACAGTCTCCTCATGGGATCGGCGTAAACCGACACTCAGGGATTAAAGACGGCAGTTTTAGAATTCGCCAGCACTAGGCCATATCGACGCATCAAGCTAGGCTTGTTGCTCATGTTCGAGGATTTTCGATGACTGAAAGCTTTTCTGCGCGCACCCCGCAACAGGCTGTCGCCGCGTTGCTGGACCGCTATGCACCGGCCCGTTTACTGGTAGTGGGCGCTAACGACTTCCCTGCCGTTCAGGCATTCCAGCAAGCCCACCCCGACAGCGTATGCGCCTTCGCCCCGGCAGGCCCTTTGCCCCCGGAACTGGCCGCACAACGCTTTGATCTGGCGCTGATTGCCGACTGCCTGGAACACCTGCCCAAACGCACCGGTCTGGAACTGCTGGGTGGCATTCGCAATCTCAATGCCAGTCGCCTGGCCGTTCTGGTCGACCTGCCCGCCTGCAACCTGCAGGCCACCGACCTGTTCGCCCTGGCCCTGCAAGCCAGCGAACGCTTCCAGCGCGACGAACAGATTCTCACCCTGTTCACCTACGACTTGCGTGAGTACAAACAGGTGCCGGATTGGCTCAATGCGAAGTTCTGGGCCAATCCGCAAAATTTCGGAAAGTACTGGTGGTAGCGTTTATGCCCACTTCGCCTGAAAGCCAAACCGCCGATACGGCCTGCCCCTGCGGCACCGGTAATCTGCTCAGCGCCTGCTGCGGCCACTACCACGACGGCACACCCGCGCCGAGCGCCGAAACCCTGATGCGCTCGCGCTACAGCGCCTATGTGCTGGGCCGCATCGACTACCTCAAAGCCACCACCCTGCCCGCTCAACAGGCCGAGCTGGATACCGAAGCCATGCACGTGTGGAGCGCGCAAAGCACCTGGCTGGGGCTGGAGGTCGAGAGCGCCGAAGTGCACGGGGGCAAACCGGAGCACGCCTTTGTCACCTTTACCGCGCGCTGGCACGACGGCGCTGGCGAACATGCGCATCGGGAACGGTCGGGGTTTGTGCAAAACGACGGGCGCTGGTACTTCATCGACAGTACGGTGCCGTTTAAAGCGACGCGCAATGATCCGTGTCCGTGTGGCGGGGGGTTGAAATTCAAGAAGTGTTGTGCGGGTTTTGTTTGAGCGCGCCCGCTATTCACCGTAGGCGCTAGCTTGCTAGCGAACCCTGCAAACTTCATTCAAGAACGCCGCTTGCAGGGTTCGCGACCAAGGTCGCTCCTACGGTTACTCCTGCATTTTCAAATGCGAAATATCCGGCGGTGGCCCCGCCGGCGCGGTCTTGGCCTGGCCCATATCGCTGCCCGCCGGCGCCAGGCTGAACTGGCTAAGGTCTACTTTCGGCGCCACCGGCTCCGGCTTCTGGTCCTGTAAATCCACGCCCACCGGCGCGATGCCGAAGTCAGGCGCTTCCACGTCGCTGAAGGCTGCCATGTATTCGTCACGCGGGGCGACGACCAAGGGTTTCGGCGTGCCCGTGTTGCCAACGGCAGCGACCGGAGCAGGCGCTGGCGGCTCGTAGGGCGGCGGTGGCGCCATTTCCACTTCTTCGATTTCGACATCCATGTTGCAGACCTCGACCACCGCGCCGGCGCGCTCGATGGTGGCGCGATATTTCTCTGCGGCGGCTTCGTCGAGGTTGTTCTTGATCACCAGGCGGCGCCCGGAAAACAGCAAGGCAATGCGCTGGGCATCGGCCTGGAACAGTTTGGCCATATTGGCTTTCACCAGGTCCAACTGCGCGCCTGGCACCAGTTGTCCGGAGAAAGCGATCTCGTAGCGGCTCATGGTCACACTCCTTTCCGAGGCGGGCCCGCGTTTCACATGCGTTCAAGTATGGCGTAGATTTTTTTATATAAACAACACGTTGCCCGGAAGCTGCGGCTTGCGACACACTCGGGCAATGAGGGAGTTAGTCATGCGGCAGCGCGCCATTCGCAGCACACACATCGCAGTCATTGTTTTGCTCAGCCTGGTTTCGGGTCTGAGCGGGTGCTCGTGGTTCGCCGGCGACCTGCAAGACCCCAGCGTGCAGCTGCAAAAGGTCGATGTGATCAAAGCCAAGCTGGTGGAGCAGGAATTTCTGCTGCACCTTCGCCTCGACAATCCCAACGACCGCGACCTGCCCATTCGCGGCCTGACCTTCAGCCTGTACCTCAACGACATCAAACTGGCCGACGGCGAGTCCGACGTATGGGCCACCGTGCCGGCCAACGGCCATCGACGTATCAAGATTCCACTGCGCACCAACCTCTGGCGCAACCTCAGGCCCATCGCAAAAATGCTGGAAAAACACGATGAGCCCATTCGCTACCGCTTCTATGGCGTAGCCGAAACCGGCGTATTGTTTGGCGCAAGCGTGCACCTGGAACGAAATGGCGAGATAATTCCGGGCGATTTTATTCCGGAGTAAGTCTGCAATGAGCCAAGAACCCCACGTCCACGGTCCTGACTGCAACCACGACCATGATCACGATCATCACCACCACGACCACGGCCACGTGCATGGCCCGGACTGCAACCATGGGCACCAGGAGCCGGTGCGTAATGCGTTGAAGGATGTTGGCCGTAATGATCCGTGCCCGTGTGGCAGCGGGAAGAAATTCAAGAAGTGCCATGCGGTGTAAGTGACCGATCGGCTGCGCGTCGGCCTGGCTGCGTTAAAAAAACGTTTTGAATGCTCATGGGCTCCAGCCCACTGCGCTTCAAAACGTTTTTTTGCCTTGCCAGACCTAGCTCGCTCGATCTTGAGTTTTGGTGCCTGTTGAAGATCAAGGGCAGGGGAAATGATTTTGTAGGAACGGCTTCAGCCGCGATCCCCTGCAAACGCAAAGCACAGCCGCTGCGCTGTGTGCTGAACCTTCCCCCCTCCCCTTCAGTCAGTTAACTACACGTCTTAACGGAGCTTTCCGATGATCGATCTGTATTACTGGACCACGCCCAACGGCCACAAGATTTCGCTGTTTCTGGAAGAGGCCGGGCTGCCTTATAAGGTGCATCCGATCAACATCGGGAAGAATGAGCAGTTCGCGCCGGACTTTTTGAAAATTTCCCCTAACAACCGCATTCCCGCCATCGTGGATGACGAGCCCGCTGATGGCGGTGAGCCGTTGTCGGTTTTCGAGTCGGGGGCGATTTTGCTGTACCTGGCCGAGAAAACCGGCACGTTCATCCCTGCCGACCTGCGCGGGCGTCAGGAGTGTCTGCAATGGGTGTTCTGGCAAATGGGCGGCCTGGGGCCGATGGCCGGGCAGAATCATCACTTCAATATGTTCGCCCCGGAAAAAATCCCCTACGCCATGAAGCGTTATGTGGATGAAACCGCGCGGCTGTATGGCGTGCTGAACAAGCAGCTGGAAGGCCGTACGTTTATTTGCGGCGACGCGTACACCATTGCCGACATGATCAGCTACCCGTGGATCGTGCCCCACGAGCGCCAGCAGCAGAACCTTGACGACTTCCCCAACCTGCAGCGCTGGTTCAACGCGATCAAGGCGCGGCCCGCCACCGTGCGCGCCTACGCGCTGGCTGAGCGAATCAATCCGCAACCGAAAAAATAACCCCTGCCTCCCGCCCGTGGTCGCTTGCGCGGCGGCGGGCGCCTCACTAACGTAGCGCCTGCCGTTTTTTATTGATTCTTGCAGGAGCTTCACACCATGGCGTCGCCATTCTTCACGCGTGTCACAGCTGCCGCCGCCCTGGTTGGCGCCGTGAGTCTCAGCGGGTGTCAGAGTTGGCTGGACAGCCACTACGCCGACAGCCTGCCGCCCACCACCGGCATTCTGCCGGTCAAGGGCCTGGCGCAAAGCGTGTCGATCCGCCGCAATGCGCTGGGCATGCCGCTGATTGAAACCACCACCTTCCACGACGCCCTCTTCGCCCTCGGCTATGTGCACGCCGGCGACCGTTTGAGCCAGATGGTGGGCATGCGGCTGATGGCCCAGGGTCGGTTGTCGGAAATGGTTGGCCCTGGCGCGCTGGAAATCGACCGCTTCATGCGCGCGGTCAATCTCAAGCAAAGCGCGGATGTGCTGTACAAAAACGCCTCGCCACGCATGAAGAAGTTCTTCGACGTGTATGCCCGCGGGGTCAACGCTTACCTGTACCGCTACCAGGACAAGCTGCCGATGGACCTGGCCGAGTCCGGGGTGAAGCCGGCGTACTGGAAGCCGGAAGATTCGGTGCTGATTTTCTGCCTGATGAACTTCGGTTTGTCGGTAAACCTGCAAGAGGAAATCGCCTCGCTGGCCCTGGCGCAAAAGGTCGGCACCGACAAACTTGCCTGGCTGACGCCCACCTACCCCGACGAACCGCTGCCATTTGAGGAAGCCGACAAGCTCAAGGGCCTGGTGCTCAGCGGGCAGATTCAAGGCTTGGGCGCGCTGGGCAAGGTGACCGAACAGATTGCCGGGCTGGATATGCTCGGCGTGGCCGCGTCCAACAACTGGGCCATCGCGCCGCAACGCAGTCGCGGCGGCAAAAGCCTGCTGGCCAACGACACCCACCTGCCGATTTCCATGCCCTCGGCGTGGAACTACGTGCAAATCCGCTCGCCGAAATTTCAGGCCGCAGGCGTCTCGATTGCCGGTGTGCCCGCGGTAGTGGCCGGTTTCAACGGCAAGCTGGCGTGGGGCATGACCATGGTCATGGGCGACAACCAGGACCTGTTCCTGGAGAAGATCAAACGCCAGGGCAGCCAGGTGCTGTACGAGGCCGATGGCAAGTGGGTGGCGGCCAAGGTGCGTCAGGAAACCTTCTTTATCAAAGGGCAGCGTCCGGTACGCGAGGCCATC
Organism: Pseudomonas viridiflava; assembly: GCF_900573885.1. Classification (GTDB taxonomy): domain Bacteria; phylum Pseudomonadota; class Gammaproteobacteria; order Pseudomonadales; family Pseudomonadaceae; genus Aquipseudomonas. Next base: position 58,741 of record NZ_UPSE01000363.1, on the reverse strand, counting down.
TATGAAACCCGCCACGGCCCGCTGCTCAACAGCGTGCTGGGCGAGCGCAAGCATATGTTGCAGCCGCTGCAAATCAGCAGCGGTTACGGCCTGGCGCTGCAAAGCGCCTCGCTGGATGGCGACAAAACCCTGGATGCGTTTTTCAACCTGTCGCGCGCGCAGTCGGTCGACCAGGCCTTCGACGCCACCCGCGAGATTCGCGCCATCCCGCTGAACCTGGTGTTTGCCGACGCCCAGCATATTGGCTGGCAGGTGACCGGCCGCTACCCCAACCGCCGTGCCGGTGTGGGCCTGTTGCCCTCGCCGGGCTGGAACGGTCAGTACGACTGGGACGGCTATGCCGACCCGATGTTGCACCCTTACGACCAGGACCCCGCGCAGGGCTGGCTGGGCACCGCCAACCAACGCACCATTCCCCGTGGCTACGGCATGCAGCTGTCCAATTCCTGGTACTACCCGGAACGCGGCGAGCGCATTGCCCAGCTGGCGGCCAGCGGCAAGCACGACGCGAAAAGCATGATCGCCATGCAGTACGACCAGACCTCGCCGTTCGTGGGCAAGTTGCAAGGCATGTTCGAGGCACCGGGCATGGCCCAGCCGCTGAAAAAAGCCATCGACGCCCTGCCCGCTGCCGACCGCGCCAAAGCGCGCGAAGCCTATAGCCGCCTGATGGCGTTCGACGGCAACTTGCGCGCAACCTCGGCGGACGCTGCGCTGTACGAAGCGTTCCTGCAAGAAAGCATGCGCCAGACCTTTCTCGACGAGCTCGGCCCGGACACCAACGCTGCCTGGAAGGCGCTGGTGGACACCACCGACCTCTCCTACTCCGCCCCTGCCGACCACTTGCTCGGCCGCGAGGACAGTCCGTTCTGGGACGACGTGAAAACGCCGCAGAAAGAAGACAAACCCGTGATCCTGGCGCGTAGCCTGGCCGCGGCCGTAACCCTGTGTGAAAGCAAACTGGGCGCCGACCGCGCAGCCTGGCAATGGGGCAAGCTGCACACTTACACCTTTGCCACCGACACCACGCAAATGGCCAAGTACATGAGCGGCAGCGACGCCACCGGCGTTAACGCCATCAAGGGTTATCTCGACCGTGGCCCGTATGCGGCTGGCGGCGACCACACCACCTTGAACGCGGCGGCCTATCACTGGGGCAAAGACTTCGATACCTGGCTGATTCCGGCCATGCGCATCGTCGTCGACTTTGCCCAGCCGGAGCCGATGATGGGCCTGAACAGCACCGGCCAGTCCGGCAACCCGGCCAGCCCGCACTATGCCGATGGCATTGATGCCTGGTTGAAAGGCCAGTACATGACCTTCCCGTTCCAGTCGCAGAACCTGGACAAGGTGTACGGGACCAAACGTCTGATGCTGACACCGGGCAAGTGAAGAACTTTCGTTGGGGCTGGCGGAACTATTCGTACAGCCGCTGACTCAGAGAAAGTGGACTTACTCCATAGATCTTTTTAGGGCACCTTCGGGTGCCCTTTCTTTTGGTTGGTAGAAAGTCGAAAGGAGGGAAGAACGCGGGCGGGGTTGAACTTTGCCGAAGGGCGTCGTTCAGAACCTATGCATCGTTTGATTCTCCGGGCGCCACCTAAGGCGCCTATTTTTTTGCCTGCGGTTTGGTGTTTCGCCTCGCGCACCTGCTTTTTCATCGCCCAAAAAGCATCGCGGCTGAAGCCGCTCCCACAGGACGGTGAAGTTCTGTGGGAGCGGCTTCAGCCGCGATTGGGCCTGGCCTGAAAACTAACTAATCAGGATCAATCCGGGTCTTTATCCGGCATCCCGTCCACAACCCCGGCGGTGTTATCCAGCAGGCTCTTGGTGGCGGTCTGCAGGAAAGCTTCCAGTTGTTTTTTCAACTCAGGGTCGATGTCGCCGGGAACGCGGGTAGCACTGGCGTTGGCGCCAAGCTGGTAGTCGTACAGGCGCGGTTCGAAGCCTTTGGGCTGAATCAGGATGCGTTCCGGGGTGACGATGGCAACGGTCTGTTCGCCGCCCGAGGGTTTGATAACGCCGATGCCATGGTCGCCTTCTGGCAGGGTCAGCAAGTCGCGGCCCCAGCATTGGTGACGCACCTCGCCACCGAGGCGGCCCATGATGGTCGGCACGATGTCGATCTGGGTGCCCACGGTGTGGCGCAGCGGACCAAACTTTTCCTGAATGCCCGGGCCAATCAGCAGCAACGGAACGTTGAAGCGGAACAGGTCCATCTCGGTCAGTTGTACGTCGCTGCCGAAGCCGTGGTCGCCTACGATCACGAACAGCGTGTCTTTGAAGTACGGCGCTTTACGCGCTTTTTCGAAGAACTGGCCCAACGACCAATCCGAATAGCGCATGGCGGTGAGGTGTTCGTCCGAGCGGCTGCCGGTGTTCACGCGCTCTACCGGCAAGTCTTTCGGCAACGCATACGGCGTGTGGTTGGACAGGGTTTGCAGCAGCGCATAGAACGGCTTCTGGCCGTAGTTGGCGGCCAGCTCCTTGGCGCCCCGGTCGAACATGTCCTGGTCAGACACGCCCCACGTCGGGTCCATGAATACCGGGTCTTTGAAGTCTTCGCGGCCGATGAAGTTGGTCATGCCCTGGTTGCTGAAGAACCCGGACTGGTTGTCCCACTGGAAGTTGCCGTTGTAGACATACAGGTTGTCGAAATCGCGACCACCGAGCAGCTGCGGCAAGCCGGAGAACTTGTGCCCGCCCTCAGGCATGCGCATCAGGTATTCGAAGCTTGGCAGGTTGGGGAAGCACGCCATGGTGGCGAACATGCCCTGGTGGGTGTGGGTGCCGTTGGAGAAGAAACGGTCGAACAACACGCCCTCTTTGGCCAGCTTGTCGAATTCCGGCGTGATGTTCAGCGGGCTGCCGAGCGCACCGACAAAGTGGCCGGCGAAGCTTTCCATGAGGATTACCACCACGTTCTTCACACCCGGCAGGGTGCCATCGGCCGGCGGCGTGAAGTCACGACGGATCGCAGCCTTGTCGGCATCGACCAGTTGGTCGTGGGGCGTGAGGATCATCTTGCGCACGATTTCCTGCGCATCGGCGTCCGGCATGGTGGATTTCCACGCGTTCTGGCGATGGGAGGAGAAACTCGCCGACGCGGCGGAAACCAGGGTCAAGGTGCCGTTCAGGCCCAACTGGTTGGCGAACATCGAATCGGTGGTGTAAGCATCACCCCAACGCAGTGGCGGGCCTTGCTTCAGGGTGCCACGGGCGGCCAGCACGGCCAGCACCAGACACAGCACAAACGCCACGCCACGCAACGGCCACGACGTACGGCGTTGCCCGGTTGAATCCACCAGTGTCGAGTCGCCGCGCGGGCGGCTCAGCAGGTCCAGGCCCTTGATGATTTTCCACAGCAGCCAGGTGGCTACCGCCCAGGCCAGCAGGTAACGGCCAACCGGGAAACCGTTCCAGAGCATGCTCATCACGGTTTTCGGGTCTTCCTGGAAGTACTGGAACACCAGGCTGTTCAGACGCTGGTGAAACTCGCTGTAGAAGTCCAGCTCGGTAAGGCCGAGAAACAGCGTGACGCTGGCGAAGAACGTCAGCCATACGCGCATCCAGCCACGGCGGGCCATGGCGGCGGGAATCAGGATGGAGATCAGCAGCGGTGCGCAGGCATAAACGACAACGCGCAAGTCGAAGCGCATGCCGTTGAAGAAGGCCTCGGCGAACGTGGCGACAGTGTCGTCGCCAATCAGCTCGCGGTTATAAACCAGCAGCGCCACACGCAGCAGCGTGTACATCACCAGCAGCGTCAGGGCGTTGAACAAGGTGAACAGCAAGTGGCTTTTCAGGGTGAAGGGGCCGCGCGTGGATACGGATGAACTGCTCAGGGCGTCCGATAGAGCCATTGTCCAAAACTCACTGGTTAGGCGTGCGATAAAAAAGGGTGACGAAGAATACTCCGCCGCCCCGCCAGAAGCGAAGCCGCGAATAGTCAGTGAGCGAATGTGAAAATTTCGTTGAGAACAGCGTGTGGGAGCGGCGTTGGCTGCGATGCTTTTAGCCCTCAAGCATCGCGGCTAAAGCCGCTCCTACAGGTCGTGCGGTGGGGGGAGATCAGGCGTTATCGGCTTTGCCGATCGCTTCGAGCACATATTGCGGCAACGCAAAGGCGCCCAGATGCACGTCGGGGTTGTAATAGCGGGTCACAATTGCGCTGTCGGCGAAGCGCTGGCGCAGGGTGGCGACGGGAATATCGCGCAGGCCCGGTTGCGTTGCGCCCCAGGCGAAGGTCATGGCGCCGCCAATATAGGTGGGCACCGCTGCCGTGTAGAAATGCCAGTCGGCGAACAAACCGTTCATGCGCCCGGCGGTGTTTTGCACGCCGTCCAGTTGCATAAAGGGCGTGCCGTTCTGGGTCACCAGAATGCCGCCCTCGTTCAGGCAGCGGCGGCAGGCCTGGTAGAAGTTTTCCGAAAACAGCACTTCGCCCGGGCCGATGGGGTCGGTGGAATCGGAAATGATGACGTCGAATTTTTCCGTGGTGGTGGCAACGAAGCGCATGCCATCGTCGATTACCAGATTCAGGCGCGGGTCGTCGTAGGCGCCGTTGGAGTGGCGCGGCAGAAACGCTTTGCACATGTCCACCACCGTGCCGTCGATTTCGACCATGGTGATGTGCTCGACGCTGCGGTGTTTGCTCACTTCGCGCAGCATGCCGCCGTCGCCACCGCCGATGATCAGCACCCGGCGCGCGGCGCCGTGGGCCAGAATCGGCACGTGGGTGAGCATCTCGTGGTAGATGAATTCGTCGGCTTCGGTGGTTTGAATCACCCCGTCCAGCGCCATGACGCGGCCCATGCGCGGGTTCTCGAAAATCACCAGATGCTGATGCTCGGTGCGCACTTCGTGCAGCAGTTTGTCCATGCGAAAACGTTGGCCGTAGCCTTCGTAGAGGGTTTCCTGATAATCGCTCATGGCGTTGCTCCTCTGCGCCGCGCCATGAAAAGGCGCGGAAAAAAATCGGGGCTGAAGCACGTCGGCTCCAGGCGAGCGGCGCATTCTACGTGGCCGGCCATGACAGGTCGAACCTCTCTCACGGCAAACCCGGCCGCGAATTCAACAGCAAGAACGGGAGAGACAGGCGCGCGGCCGAGTCGCTATCGTTAAGGCCATGAACACAGCAACCGCCCCTCTGCTTTTACCTTATGTGCCGCCGTGGAACTGGCAGCAGTTTTACGCCTACTTCGCCCTGCGTTGCCTGCCAGACATGGAGCGCGTGAGCCTCGAGGGGTATCAGCGCACCTTCCAGGTGGCCGAAACCACTGGCTGGTTCGCGCTGCGGCATGTGCCTGAACACGAAGCCCTTGAGCTGAGCGTCAGCCCCAGCGCCGCTCACCTGACGCCGCTGCTAAGCGCCCGGGTGCAGCGCATGTTCGATCTGGACACCGACACCACGCTCATCGCCCAGCACCTCAGCCAGGACGCCCAACTAGCAGCGCTGGTTGCCCGCTACCCCGGCCTGCGCATTCCCACCGCGTTCGACCCGTTCGAGCAGGCGGTGCGTGCCATCGTTGGCCAGCAGGTGACGGTGAAGGCGGCGGTGACCATTGTCGGCCGCCTGGTGAAACGCCTGGGCGACGCGCTTGCAGACGCGCCAGCAGACGGCCCGAATCGCCTGTTCCCGACACCCAAGGCCATCGCCGAAGCAGACCTGGCCGGCATTGGCATGCCGGGCAAACGGGTCGCCACCTTGCAAGGCTTCGCCCGCGCCGTGTGCGACGGCAGCCTGGCGCTGCATGCCGATGACGGCGTGGACGACTTGATCGAACGCCTGCGCGCCCTGCCCGGCATCGGCCCATGGACCGCGCAGTACATAGCCCTGCGCGCGTTTGGCGTGACCGATGCTTTTCCGGCCAGCGACCTCGGCCTGCTCAAAGCCAAACTCTGGGGCAACGCCGGCATCACCGCGCCCGCCCTCACCGCCCAGGCCGAAGCCTGGCGACCGTGGCGCGCCTACGCCGCCATGTACCTGTGGCAAAGCTACGCCGAACCGGAGGAATGACCGATGCATTACCGCTACCACGACAGTCCTATCGGTCCGCTGCTGATTGCCGGCGATGAGCAAGGCTTGCGCCTGCTGCATATGGACGGCGCACAGCCGTGGCACCTGAATGAAAACTGGCAGGCCGCCGATGCGGAGCTGGATGAGGTGTGCCGGCAGCTGGACGACTATTTTGCCGGCAGGCGCCAGCAGTTCGAGCTGCCCGTGGCACCGCTCGGTACGGCGTTTCAGCAGGACGTATGGAAGGCGTTGCAGGCGATCCCGTTTGGTCGCACCTGCAGTTATGCCGATCTGGCGCAGCGCATCGAGCGACCGTCAGCCGTGCGTGCGGTCGGCGCGGCCAATGGCGCCAACCCGATTGCCGTGGTCATTCCCTGCCACCGCGTGATCGGCAGCAACGGCACCCTCACCGGCTATGCCGGCGGCCTGGAGCGCAAACAGCTGCTGTTGCAACTGGAGGGTGCCTGGCTGTTGTAACCGTAAAGCGTCAGATGCGCACGTTGCCCCGCGGCCCTGCAATTGCCCAGATAATCAGGCCCAGCACCGGCAGCAGCACAATCAACAACACCCACAGCACTTTCATGCCCGTCTCGGCGCCGCTTTTCAGCACGTTGATAATCGCCCAGATATCCAGCGCCAGAATGATCAGGCCGATCAGGCCATTAAACCCAGAACCCATGGTGGTACTCCTTAGTGGGATAGCACTTCTAGGATAGTCGGTCGCGGGTTAGGTTCAGGATTTGTGCCATCAATGTGATTGCGCGCGTTGGGAATGTTGGGCTTCGCGTTGCTCAACCCAACCTACGGTGATCGTAGGTTGGGTTGAGCGCAGCGAAGCCCAACAGGCTAGGGCCGGCGCGCAACCCCGGCGCGAGGGCCCATCACGTACCAGTTGAAAAACCCGAGCAGCGGAAACAGCACCAGCAGGCTGATCCACAGCACCTTCAACTGCCGGGCCAACGGGCTTTTCACCACGTTGTAGCCGGCCCACAGGTGCAGCGCGACCAGCACTGCGAGGGCGGCGAAGAACCAGTAGCGGTAGGCGTAGTAGTCGAAGTCCAGAAACATGGCCTTTCTCGTCGCGACAGGTGTTCTCTAAAGAGCACGTCGCCGTGACGAGGTTCCGCCTTTGTCGCCCCGCTGCCGGTCAGTAGGCGTTGAGGTCGATCAGCGCAAAGCTGGCCAGGGTCTGATGCCCCCGCAATTCGCCGCCTTCACGGGCCAGGCCGCAGGTTTGCAGGCCGGCCGCCTGCGCCGCGTCCAGCTCTTCAACAATGTCAGACAAGAACAGCACCTCATCGGCCGGCACACCGATGCTGGCAACGATGGTGCGGTACGACTGCGCTTCGCGCTTGGGCCCTGAGGTGGTGTCGAAGTAGCCGGAAAACAGCGACGACAGATCGCCGGCCACCGAACAGCCGAAAATCAGTTGCTGCGCTTGAATCGAGCCGGATGAATACACGTACAGCGCGTAGCCCTCCTCCTTCCAGCGCTTCAAAGCTTCAACCGCATCGGGGTACACATGGCCTTTGAGCAGACCGGCCTTGTAGCCTTCGGCCCAGACCATGCCTTGCAGCGCCTTGAGCGGCGTGGCCTTGCGGTCTTCGGCAATCCACTGCAAGAGAATGTCGACCACTCGGGCCACGTCGGCCTGCGGCTCACCGCTTTGCTCGCGCACGGCGTTGAGCTGCTCGGCCACGTGCGGTTGCTGGGCGTTGAGCAGCACGAAGTCGGGCAGGTGCTCGGCGGCGAAGGGGAACAGCACATCAAAGACAAAACTCACCGCGCTGGTGGTGCCTTCGATGTCGGTGAGGATGGCTTTGATGGGCATGGGATCTCCTTTCTGAATCGATCAAGCATCTACGACAAAACGCCCGTCATCCTCGCGCACGCGGCGGTCCGACGATTCAGAATCCAGAATTTTCGCTTAGACATATATTCTGGATTCCGAATCGTCGGACCGCCGCCTTCGCGGGAATGACGGTGGGTGTGTCCGCTATCAGCGGACTGCTTCAGTCTTCCAACCGCGGAAACCGGCTGGCGATGTCTTCGCCAGTAAACTTCGCCACCCACCCTTCAGGGTTGTTGAACAGGCGAATGGCGATGAAGTGCGGGTGCTCGCCCATATCGAACCAGTGCCGCGTGCCTGCCGGCACGGAAATAAGGTCGTTCTTTTCGCACAGTACGGCGTACACGTAGTCGTCGATATGCAGGGTGAACAACCCGCGTCCGGCCACGAAAAAGCGCACTTCGTCTTCGGCGTGCTGGTGCTCGTCGAGAAACTTGGCGCGCAGCTCGGCTTTCTGCGGGTGGTCGGCGTTGAGGCTGATGACGTCCACGGTCACGTAGCCGCGCTCGTTCATCAGCGCGTCGATCTGCGGCTTGTAGGCGGCGATCACTTCGTCCTGACTGGCCCCCGGTTTGATCGGCGCCACCGCTTGCCAGCGCTCGAAACGCACGCCCACCGCCGCCAATGTGCTGGCGATGTCTTCAAGGTGGTTGAGCACTTTGTTGGGGATGTCCGGCGTGGCGACGGAAAACACACTGAGGCTGCTCATGGTGCGGTTCTCTCTGTAGAGGTTAAGCCGAGCGCGCGCATTTTCAGCTCGCACTCGAACAGGAACTCAAAGGCTTCGATCTGGCGCAGGGCGTCGCTCATGCGCGCGCCCCAGGTGTACAGACCGTGCCCGCGAATCAGATAACCCACGCAGTCGGGGTGCTGCTCAAGCCAGGGCTGAACCTTGGCGGCCAGGCGGGCGATGTCCTGGTCGTTGTCGAAAATCGGCACGCGCACCCGCGACTCATGTGTGGCAATGCCACTGAAGGCTTTTTGCAGCTCGTAGTCTTCAAACACCAGCTCGCTGGCGTCCGTGGCGCGCGACAGCACCGTGGCGTTGACCGAATGGGTGTGCAGCACCGCGCCGATATCGGCTCGCCATTGGTACAGCTGGGTGTGCAACAGGGTTTCGGCCGAGGGCTTCTTACCGGGCTCGAGGGAGTTGCCGTGCAGGTCGGTGGCCAGCACGTCGTCCGGCCCAAGCTGGCCCTTGTGCTTGCCGGAAACGGTCAGCAGCGCCTCGGTTGCCGAAAGCCGCGCCGAGTAATTGCTGCTGGTGGCCGGCGACCAGCCGCGACCATAAAGAAAACGTCCTGCCGCGATAATCTCGTCGGCCAATTGTTGCCGGCTCATGCCCGCTCCTCTTCCAATGCGGTGGGTGGCTGTGCGCCGTCGCGGGCGTTGTCGCTTGGCAGACGCAGCGCAATGATAACGGCCGCCGCCGTGGCCGCAACACTGGCGATGGCGAAGGTCCAGGCGGGCCCCAGGGTGTTCCAGCTATAACCCGAGTACAGCGCGCCAAGCGCCCCACCGATACCGGCGAGCGCGGCATACAACGCCTGGCCCTGCCCTTGCTGGTTGGGCCCGAAACTACGTTGCACAAAATGAATGGCAGCGGCGTGAAAGCTGCCAAAGGTGGCGGCGTGCATCACCTGGGCCAGCACCAGCACGGGCAAGTGCTCGGCGAAATTGCCCAGCAGCAGCCAGCGCAAAGCCGCCAAGACAAAGCTGGCCGCCAACACCTGACGCAAGGTGAAGCGCTGAAGAATCCGCACCATCACCAGAAACACCAGCACTTCAGCGACCACGCCCAGCGCCCACAGCTGACCGATAAACCCACGGGCATAACCCAGGGCTTCGAGGTGCAAGGTGAGAAAGGTGTAATACGGCCCGTGGCTGAGTTGCATCAGGCCGATGCACAGGTAAAACGCGAGCACGCCCGGCTGGCGCAACTGGGCGAGGAAACCGCCGAGCTTGAGCTGATTGTCGCGCGCATAGGGTTGCGCGTTCGGCACCCAGTAACTGCTGATAACAATGCCGGCCATGATGGCGATCAGCGCCCAGGGGTAGATATCCAGGCTCAGCCATTCGAACAGCTGGCCCAGCGCCGCCACGCAGACAATAAAACCGATGCTGCCCCACAGCCGAATCTGGCTATAGCGCGCTGCCTGCTCACGCAGATGCGCCAGGGTGATGACCTCGAACTGCGGCAGCACGGCATGCCAGAAGAACGCGTGCAGGGCCATGATCAGCGCCAGCCAGGCGTAGCTTTTGCTGATGAATATCAGGCTGAAACACAGCAAGGTCGAGGCCGCGCCAAAACGCACGATGACCAGGCGTCTGCCGGTTCGGTCGCCGATCCAGCCCCACAAATTTGGCGCCACACAGCGCATCAGCATGGGAATGGCCACCAGCTCGCCAATGCGCGCCGGGGAGAACCCAAGGTGATGAAAGTACAGCGCCAGAAACGGCGCCGTTGCGCCAAGCAGGGCGAAGTAAAAGAAGTAGAAACTAGATAACCGCCAGTACGGCAGCGGGCTGGCCATGACCGCCCTAACCTGCCACGCCCAGTGCGCCCGTTACGGGCGCCAGGGCAGCAGGCAAAATCACAGCTGGCCCAGCACCGGGGTGCTGACCTGCACGTCGGCGTTCTGCCCACGGTTACGCAGCAGGTGGTCGAGCAGCACGATGGCCATCATCGCTTCGGCAATCGGCGTGGCACGAATGCCCACGCACGGGTCGTGACGGCCCTTGGTGATGACGTCTTGCGGCTGACCGGCAACGTCCACCGAACGGCCCGGCGTGGTGATGCTGGAGGTGGGTTTCAACGCCAGGTGCGCGACGATCGGCTGGCCGGAGGAAATACCGCCAAGAATGCCGCCGGCGTTATTGCTGAGGAAACCTTCCGGTGTCAGCTCGTCGCGGTGCTCGGTGCCGCGCTGGGCCACACAGGCGAAACCGGCGCCGATTTCCACGCCCTTCACCGCGTTGATGCTCATCAGCGCGTGGGCCAGGTCTGCGTCCAGGCGGTCGAAAATCGGCTCGCCCAGGCCAGGCATCACGCCATCGGCGACCACGGTGATTTTCGCGCCGACCGAATCCTGATCACGGCGCAGCTGGTCCATATAGGCTTCCAGTTCCGGCACTTTGCTCGGGTCGGGGCAGAAGAAAGCGTTGTCTTCGACGCTGTCCCAGGTTTTGAAGGGAATTTCGATGGGCCCGAGCTGGCTCATGTAGCCACGCACCTGAATGCCGAAACCGGCCAGCACTTTCTTGGCAATCGCACCGGCCGCCACGCGCATGGCGGTTTCGCGCGCCGAGCTGCGGCCGCCGCCACGGTAGTCGCGTACGCCGTATTTGTGGTGGTAGGTGTAGTCGGCGTGGGCCGGGCGGAACAGGTCTTTGATCGCCGAGTAGTCTTTGGACTTCTGGTCGGTGTTGCGGATCAACAGACCAATCGGCGTGCCGGTGGTTTTGCCTTCGAACACGCCGGAGACGATTTCAACTTCGTCGGCTTCCTGGCGCTGCGTGGTGTGGCGGCTGGTGCCGGGCTTGCGGCGGTCGAGGTCAATCTGCAGGTCTGCTTCGCTAAGCGCCAGGCCGGGTGGGCAGCCGTCAACGATGGCCACCAGGGCCGGGCCATGGCTTTCGCCAGCGGTGGTGACAGTGAACAGCTTGCCGTAGGTGTTGCCGGACATGCAGGGGCGCTCCGCGAAATCAGCCAAAATAAGCGCCGAGGAGTATACCCGCGCCACGGGGCCAGTTCATCCTCGAACCTTATTCCATCTGCTGCGTCCAAACGGCTACCTCCTCTTATGTAGCCCTTATATGCCGCGCGCGTTTGCCCTGCTGCTGTTCCTGCTGTTGCCTGCCGTGAGCCAGGCGCAATCGTTCACCGTGCTGCAGCGGCCGCTGAGCCTGGCCACCGCCGAAGGTGAATTGCACGGCACCTTGCTGCTGCCCAAAACCGAGGCGCCAGTGCCCGTGGTGCTGCTGATTGCCGGTTCCGGCCCTACCGACCGCAATGGCAACAACCCCGAAGGCGGCAATAACGACAGCCTTAAAAAGCTGGCGCAACACCTCGCGCAAAACGGCATTGCCAGCGTGCGCTACGACAAACGCGGCATTGCCGCCAGCCGCCCCGCCACACCGGACGAGCGCGACCTGAGCGTGGAAAAATACGTGCAGGACGCCGTCGCCTGGAGCAGCACGTTGCGCCAGGACCCGCGTTTTTCCACCCTGACGCTGATCGGCCACAGCGAAGGCGCGCTGATCGCCACCCTCGCTGCGCCTGAAGCCGGCGCGGATGCCGTGGTGTCGATTGCCGGCACCGGCCGCCCCATCGATCAGGTCATAAAGGAACAACTGCGCGAACGCCAGCCCGCCGCCCTTCTGCCGCAAAGCCTGTGGACCATCGACCAACTGAAAGCCGGCGAACAGGTGCCCCATGTGCCGGACGCCTTGCAGGTGCTGTTTCGCCCCAGCGTGCAGCCCTATCTGATTTCACTGTTTCGGCAAGACCCGGCCGCGGCCTTCGCCCGCCTGAAAATGCCGGCGCTGATCGTGCAGGGCAGCCATGACATGCAGGTCGAAGTGAAAGACGCCAACGCACTGAAAGCCGCCAAGCCGGATGCGCAATTGGTGGTGATTCAAGGCATGAACCATGTGCTGCGGATTGTCGCCAACGAGCCCAAAGCGCAACTGGCGTCATACAACGATGCGAACCTGCCACTGGCCCGTGAGTTGACCAGCCGTTTGGTGGACTTCGTTCTCGCCGTGCACTAATAGCACTGCGCCAGCCTCAAGCCGTGCACGCCATAGCCGATAGAAACCGAGACGAGTACGCTCCTGCGTACCGCAACCCCGGCTTTTTGGACCACGCGCATGGCAGACACCGACACCGAACAACCCGCGCCGCTTGCCGATGACACTGTCTCGGATGAGACCGCTGTCAGCGAAGTCGACGAGTCGCTGCCGCACCCGTGGAGCGCCCTGCCCGACGAGCAACTGCGCTTGCTGCGTCTGGCCCCCTTGCCCGCCGACCGCTCCACCGGCAGCCGGCCGCTGCGTTTTGTGCAGCTGGGACGTCTGGCCCGCCATAGCCCTGATCAAAGCTTTCTGCGCCTGACCATCAACCTGCCCGGCATCATGACCCGCAAGGGCGATAACGTGCTGGAAGTGTGGATCGACCACCGCCGCAAAGAAGTGCGCTTCGGTCCTGACAAAGGCATGCACCTGGAGCCCATCAACCGGGGCCTTGGCCGCTTTCTGCTGGCGCAAGGCATCGCCTGGGCCCAACAGCGTTGTGCGCATTACACGGTCGAAGGCGGTGTGCTGGGGATAAAAGACGTGCTCAGCGAAGATGCCCGCTTGCGTCGCGATCATTTCCTCAAGGCGCAGGGCTTTGACCTCGACTACGCCGACGCCCAGCAAGCCAAAGCCACCTACTCCGCACCCAGGGTAAGTTCGCTGCGTGGCGACTGGAACAAGGAAAAAGTGCAAAGCATCGAGCTGATGGACGCCGCCGCCATGCTCGAACACGCCGACCACAACCTGCGGGAACAGGACGTGAAGTTGGTGAAACTGCAACAACGCATCGACAGCCTGCGGCGTGAAGACGGGACGCAGCGCTTCACCATTGCGTGTCTGGTGGCGTTTTGTGTGTTTCAGGCGGGGTTGTTTATCTGGATGGCGTCCAGGTAACAAACTCAAAAGCTCTTCACCCCTCGCCCGCTTGCGGGAGAGGGGCCGGGGGAGAGGGTCGCGGCGAACTCGGTCTCCGTAAAAAGCCCCTCTCCCGCCCTTCGGGCACCCTCTCCCGCAAGCGGGAGAGGGGAAAGTTCGAATTCGGCTAAGTCTGGATTACGGCGCCGCTCTTCACCCCTCGCCCGCTTGCGGGAGAGGGGCCGGGGGAGAGGGTCGCGGAGGACTCGGTCTCGGCAAAAGCCCCTCACCCGCCCTTCGGGCACCCTCTCCCGCAAGCGGGAGAGGGGAAAGTTCGAATTGGGCTAAGTCTGGATTACGGCGCCGCTCTTCACCCCTCGCCCGCTTGCGGGAGAGGGGCCGGGGGTGAGGGCCGCGGCGAACTCGGTCTCCGTAAAAAGCCCCTCTCCCGCCCTTCGGGCACCCTCTCCCGCAAGCGGGAGAGGGGAATGTTCGAATTGGGCTAAGTCTGGATTACGGCGCCGCTCTTCACCCCTCGCCCGCTTGCGGGAGAGGGGCCGGGGGAGAGGGCCGCGGCGAACTCGGTCTCCGTAAAAAGCCCCTCTCCCGCCCTTCGGGCACCCTCTCCCGCAAGCAGGAGAGGAGAGATGTTCAAAATCGGACGGGGCTCGATAGTGTCGCGATAGAGCTCCCCTCGCCCGTTTACGGGAGAGGGGCTGGGGGTGAGGGCCGGGCCAAACTCGGTCTCCGCAAAAAGCCCCTCACCCGCCCTTCGGGCACCCTCTCCCGCAAGCGGGAGAGGGGAAATCGCGCAAGGCGTGATGGCGGGCTTCAAACCCGCTCAGCAAACAACCCCTGATGTCGCCGGCATTGCTCGGCGGTCAGCAAAAACACGCCATGCCCGCCGTTGGCAAACTCGGCCCAGGTGAAGTCCACTTCGGGGTACAGCGCTTCCACGTGAACCTGGCTGTTGCCCACTTCCACCACCAACAGACCGTACTCGGTCAGGTGGTCGGCTGCTTCGGCGAGCATGCGGCGTAACAGGTCCAGGCCATCGTCACCGCAGGCCAGGCCCAGTTCCGGTTCGTGTTGATATTCGGCGGGCATGTCGGCGAAGTCTTCGGCATCGACGTAGGGCGGGTTGGAGACGATCAGGTCGAAACGCTGAGCCGGCAAACCGCCAAAGCCGTCGCCCTGCACGGTGAACACGCGCTCATCCAGGCCGTGGCGTTCGATGTTCTGGTTCGCCACTTCCAGCGCGTCGAACGACAAGTCCGCCAGCACCACTTCAGCACCAGCAAATTCGTAGGCGCAGGCAATGCCGATGCAGCCCGAGCCGGTGCACAGGTCGAGAATGCGTGCCGGCGTGCCCGCCAGCCAGGGGCTGAAGCGCTGTTGAATCAGCTCGGCAATCGGCGAACGCGGAATCAGCACGCGTTCATCGACCACAAATGGCAAGCCGCAGAACCAGGCTTCGCCCAGCAGATAGGCAGTGGGAACGCGCTCTTCGATGCGTTGTTTGAGCAGGGTGTGCAGGTAGTCGCGCTCGTCGTCTTCGAGGCGACAGTCGAGGTAGGCGTCGGCCACTTCCCATGGCAGGTGCACGGCACCGAGCACCAGTTGCCGCGCGTCGTCCCAGGCGTTGTCGGTGCCATGGCCGAAGAACAGTTCCTCAGCATGAAAGCGGCTGACAGCCCAGCGAATGTGGTCACGCAGGGTACGCAAACGGGAGGTCGAAACGGTCACAGCGGCATCTCCAAAGTCGAGGCCGGCAGTTTAGCCGAAGGCGCTGGCGGCTCGGTCGCTTTCTTGCCGTCGGCGTACGCGGCGCAAAATCGGCCCATAGCACAGACGTACAAGTAAATGGTTCACACGCACCGCCTGTGGGGTGACAATGCCGACCATTCGCGTCTGTCTGGAGCCACGACATGTCCCAACCGCAAACCTTACTCCAGCTCACCGGCCGCAGTTATCCGCCGGCCAGTTTGAGTAATGCCTGCCTGCTGATTATCGATGCGCAAGAGGAATACCGAAGCGGCGCCATGCCCCTGCCCGGCCTGGACGCTGCCATCGCGGAGATCGCCAGCCTGCTCGAAACCGCCCGCGCCAATGGCACGCCCATCGTGCATGTAAAGCACCTCGGCGTACCCGGCGGTTTCCTCGATCCGCAAGGCCCACGCGGAAGATTCATGCCCGAGCTGGCGCCACTTCCGAATGAAACCGTGGTGGAAAAACGTTTGCCGAACGCCTTCTCCGGCACCGACTTGCACGGGCGCCTGGAGGCCATCGGCCGTCTGGACCTGATCATTTGCGGGTTCATGACCCACTCCAGCATCAGCACCACCGTGCGTGCCTGCAAAGACTACGGCTACCGCTGCACCCTGGTGGACAGCGCCTGCGCCACACGCGACCTGCCCTACGGTGATGGCGTGATCAGCGCTGCCGAAGTGCACCGCACTGAAATGGCCATTCTGGCGGACAACTTCGCCGCGCTGGTCAGCCATGCCAAGGCGCTGATCTAAGCTTCCCTGAGCACGCGAAACCGGGCGCCGCCATATATCCAAGGGCCCGGTGAGTGAACCTCGCCCCCGTGCACCGGTCATACCGCCGACACCCTGAAAGGAAAGCGGAATGAAATTGTCTGATGGTTTCGATGCCCGACGCCTTCGCCCACGCGGCCCTGGAAGCTGGCGCTGGCGTTTCGCGGCCGCCCTTTCGGCGCTGTTTGCCGTGCTGGGAATTCTGCTGGCAATGGCCGGCGCCG
Source organism: Pseudomonas viridiflava (assembly GCF_900573885.1). GTDB lineage: Bacteria > Pseudomonadota > Gammaproteobacteria > Pseudomonadales > Pseudomonadaceae > Aquipseudomonas. The sequence continues at coordinate 42,457 of NZ_UPSE01000363.1, read as the reverse complement.
CCACCCTGCTGGGTCGTCCACCGGCCCTGGGCGGCTTGAACGACACACCGGCCAGCGCCACCGTCATTCTGGTGTTCGGCCTGGTTCTGCTCTGGCTCGGCATTGCCGCCTGGCGCCGCTGCCGCCGTCGTCTGCGTCGCCCAAGCGACCTGGCCATGGCCCCCCATCTGATGAAAAAACACGACTGATTCTGCTGGGGGTTGTTCGCGCCAAGTGGCGATCGGATGGGTAAACTAGGCCCATTCGCGGAGACCTCCTATGCAAGACGACGACTTTTCCCTGTTCAAAGCCGAAACTCGCGGCATCAAACCTCTCCAGCATGACCGTGCCGAAACCGGCAAACCCAAAGCTGACCGCGCCCGCGTGCAGGCCCTGCGTCAGGCGGCGACCATTTCCGAAGGCGTCACACGGGTTGATGGCCTGTCTGACCAGTTCGTTATCGACGTCGGCGCCGAAGACCCGCTCAACTGGGCGCGCGACGGCGTGCAAGACGGCCAGATGCGCAAGCTCAAGCTCGGCCAGATCAGTTTCGAAGGCAGCCTGGATCTGCACGGCATGAACGTGGAAAAAGCCCGCGACACGCTGTGGGAGTTTCTTGCCGAAGCCAACAAGCTGGAAATTCGCTGCGTACGCGTTACGCACGGCAAGGCCGTGCGCATGGATGGCAAGCGACCGATGATCAAAAGCCACGTCAACACCTGGCTGCGCCAGCACCCGGGCGTGCTCGGCTTCACCTCGTGCCTGGCAAAACACGGTGGCACCGGCGCCATTTATGTCCTGCTCAAACGCACGATGATGGATGGCCGTGACGAGTAGGACGGTTCTCAGGCAATGCTTGCAAGCGGCACGCCCGCGCCCTACCCTGCGTCTTCTGCTTACTGCCCCCATGCCTTACAGGTAGATCATGTCTCTGGAACAGAATTACACCGCGATCCTCAGCCAACTGGGTGAGGACGTTTCCCGCGAAGGCCTGCTCGACACGCCCAAGCGTGCCGCCAAAGCCATGCAGTACCTTTGCCGCGGTTATGAACAGACCCTGGAAGAAGTCACCAACGGCGCCCTGTTCAGCTCCGACAACAGCGAAATGGTGTTGGTGAAGAACATCGAGCTGTACTCGCTGTGCGAACACCACCTGTTGCCGTTCATTGGCAAGGCTCACGTGGCCTACATTCCCAGCGGCAAAGTGCTGGGCTTGTCGAAAGTGGCGCGCATCGTCGACATGTATGCCCGCCGCCTGCAAATTCAGGAAAACCTCAGCCGCCAGATTGCTGAAGCGGTGCAAACCGTTACCGGCGCACTGGGCGTTGCGGTGGTGATCGAGGCGCAGCACATGTGCATGATGATGCGCGGTGTCGAGAAGCAGAATTCCTCGATGGTAACCTCGGTCATGCTCGGTGAATTCCGCCAGAACGCCGCTACCCGTAGCGAGTTCATGGGCTTGATTCGCTAAGCCGCGCAAGACGAAAAAAACCGGCCACTGTGCCGGTTTTTTTGTGCCTCGAATTCGCCGCGCTGCGCGGTACGGCGCGCAGTGCTTCGCAAATATCTAGGAAAATTCCTACAACCATAATCGGCGTTGATGTAAGTCAGGCCCCGTACTTGAGCCGCTCACTAGCCTTGGCGCAACCGCTCGCACGCAGTCGGGCAACACGCTAAGGACGCAATTTCATGGCTTATCTAGTCTGGCAGGAAGACCTCAATACCGGCATTCAGATCATCGACGATCAGCACAAACGCATCGTCGCGATGATCAACCAGCTGATTCACGCCGACGAAAACAACCACAGTCGCGAAGAAGTCGGCGAGGTGCTCGGCGAGTTGGTGGATTACACCCTCTCGCACTTTGCCTTTGAGGAAGCGTTGCTGGAGGAAGCCGGCTACGCCTTCACCCGCCCGCACAAGCGTGTGCATGAGATTTTTACCGACCGGGTCAGTCAGTTCAATTTGCGTTTTCGCGCCGGTGAAGACGTGACCCAGGAACTGATCAACCTGCTGTCGCGCTGGTTGTTCAATCACATCCGCAACGACGACAAGGCCTACGCCGAGACGGTGAAGAACAACATCAACGTGCTGGCCGACAACAAACACAGTGGCGGCTGGCTGTCGCGCTCGTTCAAGCGCTTTTTCGGCGAAGCCCATGCCTGATCGGCGGCACGGCTAAATGCGCTCGGGCTAAGGTCAGGGCGCACGCATTCAGGTAAGCTCCGCCCTCGAATTTTCAGCTGAAAACGAGGGTGTTCTGGTGCTTATCAAAGCGTTACGGGTTGGCTTGGGCCAGCTCATCGTGTTCATCGATTTCATTACCCGCCCGCGCAAACAGAAGCGCACGCCAGAGGCGCAAGCCCAGGTGGCCCAGGCGACATCGGCGATGGCCTTGTATCAGTTCCAGGCGTGCCCGTTCTGCGTACGCACCCGCCGCACCATGCACCGCCTGAACTTGCCGGTTGAGCTGCGCGATGCCAAGAACAACGAGCAGCACCGCCAGGCGCTTCTAGCTGGCGGCGGCGCGATCAAAGTGCCGTGCTTGCGTATCGAAGAAAACGGCGGCACCACCTGGATGTATGAATCCAAGGCGATCATGCAGTACCTGGAAGATCGCTTCGCCACCGTATAAATAGAAGGCTTACTCGCCCTTCTGTTGCAGCTCGGCCAGGCGTTGCGCCAGGCTGTCGAGTTCTGCAATCGGTGCATCTGGCAGATCGCGCAGTACCGCTCGGGTAAGGCGCATCTGCCGGATAAACCGACGGCAATTGGTGCAACTGGCCAGGTGCAGGCGCACGGCAATGCGTGAGCGCAGGCGCAATTGCCCGTCGAGAAAATCACTCGAATGGGCGACCAATTCTTTACACGTCAGCAATGCCCCGTCTCCTCGAAATGCTCCAGGGTGGCAAACACCTTGAGCCGTGCGCGATGCAACAGCACCCGTGCATTGGAGAGCGAGATGTCGAGAAGATTACAGATCTCCTCCAACTCAAGCCCCTGCCGTTCGCGCAGGTTGAGCACACTGCTCTGCAAATCCGACAGGCTTGCCAGGGTTTTTTCCAGGCATTCGCGCAGCTCGTCTTCGGTAAGCAATGCCTCGGGCGAGTCCTGATGCCAGTTGTGCGGCGCCAGCAGCCAGTGGCCGTCTTCGGCGAAACGACCGTCGTCGATGCTGCCGTGGGGCGATGGAATATCGTCCAGCAGCACTTCGCGGCGGTTGTGTTTAAGGCGGGTTTTGGCGGTGTTGGCGGTGATGGTCAGCAGCCAGGTTTTCAGGCTGGAACGGCCCTGAAAACCTGCCAGATTGCGCACCACCGCGAGCCAGGCGTCTTGCACCACTTCATCGGCATTGCGGCTGCCGACAATGGCGTAGGCCACCGCGCGCATCGCACTCTGATAGGTGGCGACCAACTCGCGAAAGGCCAGCTGGTCGCCGGCCAGCAAGCGCGGCAGTAACTGCGCGTCGGGCGGCGCGCTCATCAATGCTTACGCAGAATCACGCTGCCAATGGAGTAACCGGCGCCAAACGAGCTGAGCACACCGATGGTGCCGCTTGGCAGGTCGTCCTGGTTTTTGTGGAAGGCGATGACCGAACCGGCCGAGCTGGTGTTGGCGTAGGTGTCGAGAATTACCGGTGCTTCTTCCGGCGAGGCGTCGCGGCCCAACAGCTTTTTGGTGATCAACTGGTTCATGCTCAGGTTGGCCTGGTGCAGCCAGAAGCGCTTCACGGCAGACACCTGAATGTCATTGGCGGCCAGGTGCTCGCCCACCAGCTCGGCGACCATCGGGCACACGTCACGGAATACCTTGCGGCCTTCCTGCACGAACAGTTTGTCGCGCTGGCCGATGCCCTCTTCCGCGGCGCGGTTGAGGAAGCCGAAGTTGTTGCGGATGTTGTTGGAGAACTGAGTCAGCAGCTTGGTGCTCACTACGTCGAACTGGTACGGCGAAGTGGCCAGATCGGCACGTTCCACCAGCACGGCGGTGGCGGCGTCACCGAAAATGAAGTGGCTGTCACGGTCGCGGAAATTCAGGTGACCGGTGCAGATCTCCGGGCTTACCACCAAAATCGCACGAGCCTGCCCCAGCTGAATGTTCTGGGTGGCCGCTTGAATGCCGAAGGTGGCGGAAGAACACGCCACGTTCATGTCGTAGGCGAAACCGGTGATGCCCAGCGCAGCCTGCACTTCAATGGCAACGGCCGGGTAGGCGCGTTCCAGGTTCGAGCAGGCGACGATCACACCGTCGACATCCGCCGCCGTCTTGCCGGCGCGTTGCAGGGCTTGTTCAGCAGCCGCCACGCCCATCTGGCAGAGAATGCCCCACTCTTCGTTGGAGCGTTCCGGCAGGCGCGGAGTCATGCGTTGCGGGTCGAGAATGCCTTCCTTGTTCATCACAAAGCGGCTTTTGATGCCCGACGCTTTTTCGATAAAGGCGCTGTTGGATTCGTTCAGCGCTTCGATTTCACCGCTTTCGATGGCAGCGGCATTGTCGGCGTTGAATTGCCGCACGTAAGTATTGAAGGACTCCACCAGCTCATCGTTAGAGATGCTGTTTTCCGGGGTAAACAGGCCGGTACCGCTGATGACGACGTTATGCACGGTCGATCCTCTTGCAACGTTATTGATCGGAATGGCGGCTATTGTGCCCGAAAAGGACTACAAATCCCCAGCGATACCGGCAGACGCTCGTCAGCACGACGAAGGCACAGGGTGCCGGCCTCCCACCCGCAATCGCAGCGGTCGCCCCATGCTCAATCGGAGCGTCTAGCGCGCGGATTGTTACCCGACGCGCAACAGATATTTACCCGGATAAAACCTGCAACATTTTGAAATGATCCGTAGTCTAAAATCCGCGCGGACAAGAAGACCGCGGATAACGCCCTGCCGTTAATCCGCATCCGGGGCCATAAATGGCCACCTCTCATACCCCCGCTTCGCTCGTCTGGCCCGAGGGTCAGGCGCGCACAAAAACCCGTGAACTGATAACGGCAGGCCCGTCTCTACCGAGCTGTCACCCCGCACCCAGAGGCGCGCGCTGCGTCAGGAGCCCTGCATGACTGAGCAATCCAAAGGCTTCACCCGCCGGCAGTTGTTGAAAACTTCCGCCACCTCCCTGGCCATTGGCGCCGCCGCGACCGCCCAGGCCGCCACCGTGATCGGCACGCCGAAATGGCTGCCGTTCGACCACAACGGCCCGCTGCATTACGACAGTCCGGGCTGGCAATTTTTCACGCCAGAGGAAGTGGTTGAGCTCGAAGCGATTGTTGAGCAGCTGATTCCGGCCGACGAGCTGAGTGTCAGCGGCAAGGAAGCCGGCTGCGTGGTGTTTATGGATCGCCAGATGATGAGCGACTACGGCGACTTCGGCCGCTTATATATGCAAGGCCCTTTCACCCCGGGCACGCCGGCACAGGCCGATCAATCGCCACTGGTGCCGCGCGAGCGCTACCGCATCGGCCTGGCCGGGCTGAACACGTATTGCCAGGCCACCTTTCAGAAAAAATTCAGCGAGCTGCCCCCCGAGCAGCGCGACAGGGTGCTGGTTGATCTCGAAAAAGGCGCCATCACGCTGGAAGGCATCGAGGCCAAGGCGTTCTTCCAGCAAGTGCTGGACAACACCATGGAAGGCTTTTTCGCCGACCCCATCTACGGCGGCAACCGCGACATGGTGGCCTGGAAAATGATCGGTTTCCCCGGCGCGCGCTACGACTACCGCGACTACGTGGGGCTGCATAACCAGAAGCTGAACCTCACGCCGCTCTCGATCATCGGCAGCTCCGCCTGGAATAAAAAGGGTTAACTCATCATGGCTAAAAAACTTCCTTCCACCGACGTGGTGGTTGTCGGCCTCGGCTGGGCTGGCTCGATCATCGCCAACGAACTGGCGGACACCGGGCTCAATGTCATCGGCTTTGAACGCGGCCCGTGGCGCGACACCGCCAGCGACTTCAACCTGGCCCACGCCACCGACGAATTGCGCTACAGCCGTCGCCAGGAACTGATGCTGCGCACCAAACAAAACACCTGCACCATGCGCAACAAAGAATCGGAAACCGCCCTGCCGATGCGCGTGTGGGGCTCGTTTCACCCCGGCAACGGCACCGGCGGCGCCGGCAACCACTGGGCCGGCATCACCTTCCGCTTCCAGCCTGAAGAGTTTCGCCTGGCCAGCCACCTGAAAGAACGCTACGGCAAGGAAGTACCCGCCGAGCTGACCCTGCAAGACTGGGGCACCACCTGGGAAGAAATGGAGCCCCACTACGACGCCTTCGAGCGCCTGGCTGGCGTTTCCGGCAAGGCCGGCAACCTCAACGGCACCCTCGTTGAAGGCGGCAACCCGTTCGAGGGTGCCCGCTCCAAGGAATACCCGAACCCACCCACCGCGCAAACCTACGCGCCGACGCTATTCGCCGAAACCGCGAAAAACCTTGGCTACAAGCCCTTCCCGGTGCCCTCGGCGCTGGCGTCGCAGGCCTATACCAACCAGTTGGGCGTGACCATGGGGCCGTGCACCTTTTGCGGCTTCTGCACCAACTACGGCTGCGCCAACTATTCCAAGGCCAGCGCCATCGTCAACGTGCTGCCAGCGCTGATTCGCAAGCCCAACTTCACCGCCAAGACCAACTCCGAAGTGCTCAAGGTGGTGATGGACAGCACCGGCACCCGCGCCACCGGCATCATTTATGTCGACTCCAGCGGCGAAGAATGGGAACAGCCGGCCGAGATCGTGGTGATCGCCGCGTTCATTTTCGAGAACGTGCGGCTCATGCTGCTTTCCGGCATCGGCGAACCCTATAACCCCATCGCCAACACCGGCACCACCGGCCGCAACTTCGCCTACCAGACCGCCAACAGCGTGCGCATGTTCTTCAACGACAAGAACTTCAACCCGTTTATCGGCGGCGGCGCGATTGGCATGGGCATCGACGAATTCAACAACGACAACTTCGACCACTCCGGCCTTGGCTTCGTCGGCGGCGGCAGCACCCGCGTAACCCCGATTGGCGCCCCGCCCATCGACTCGCGACCGGTGCCGCCGGGCACGCCGAACTGGGGCGCGAAGTGGAAAAAAGCCACGGTGGACAACTACCTGAGCACCATGTCCATCGGCTGCGAGGCCAGCAGTTACACCACGCGCAACAACTACCTGTCGCTGGACCCCAACTACACCGACCCGCACGGCCGCCCGCTGCTGCGCATCACCTTCGACTTCCCGGAAAACGACCTGAAGATGGCGCAGTACTGCACCAACAAGGTCGTGGAAATCGCCAAAGCCATGAACCCGCGCGAATTCGTACCGGCACCGAGGAAAGGGCCGTGGGCGAACACTTCGTACCAGTCCTCACACATCGTCGGCGGCTTCATCATGGGCGCAGACCCGAAGAACAGCTCGGTCAACAAACACCTGCAAGTGTGGGGCGTGCCCAATCTGTTTGTCGTCGGCTCGTCTGCCTTTCCGCAGAACCCTGGCTACAACCCCACCGGCACCGTGGGCGCGCTGGCCTTCAAAGCGGCGGACGCCATTCGCCGGCTTTATCTGCAACGTCCCGGGGAGATGATCAGCGTATGAAAACTTTCATTTCCCTCAGCGCATTTGCCCTGTTCGGCCTGAGCCTAAGCGTTCACGCCGCCTCCGGTGCCGACTCCTACAACATGGTGGAAAAAGGCCGCTACCTGGCCGTGCTGGGCGACTGCACCGCCTGCCACACCGTGCCGGGCAAACCAGCGTTTTCCGGTGGCGTGTCGATTGAAACGCCATTCGGCAAGCTGGTTGGCGCCAACATCACGCCCGACCCGGAAACCGGTCTGGGCCACTGGAATTTCGACGACTTCCAGGCCGTGATGTCCGAAGGCCACAGCCGCGGCGGCAAGCGCCTGTACGGTGCCATGCCCTTCACCGCGTACACCAAGGTGACGCGCGAAGATAACCGCGCCTTGTGGGCGTACCTGCAAACCCTCGAACCGGTGAACAACCCGGTCGAAACCAACCAACTGCCCTTCCCCTTCAACGTGCGCACCAGCCTGATCGGCTGGAACTGGCTGAACTTCACCGCCGGTGAATTCGTGCCCAACACCGAGAAGAATGCGCAATGGAACCGTGGCGCGTATCTGGTAGAAGGCCTGGGGCACTGCGGCACGTGCCACACGCCGAAAAACATCATCGGCGGCGACGATAACGACCAGTTCCTCGCTGGCGGTGACTTGCAGGGCTGGATCGCACCGGACATCACCTCCAATCCCCACAGCGGCATTGGCCAGTGGAGCAACGAGGACATCGTCGAATACCTGAAAACCGGGGCAAATCGCTTCGACATCGCCTCCGGGCCGATGGCCGAAGCGGTGGAAAACTCGACCCAGCACTGGACCGACGAAGACCTCATGGCCGTGGCGATCTATTTGAAGGACGAGCAGAAACCTTCACCGGCACCGCAGCCGGTAGCGGCAGAGGATCCGGCAATGGTGGCTGGCAAGGCCTTGTACGCCGATCGCTGTTCAGCCTGCCATGTGCCCAACGGTGAAGGGATAAAAACCCTGTTCCCGAAACTGGCTGCTGCGCCACTGGTCAACAGCACCGACCCGACCTCGCTGATCCGCGTGGTACTCGCCGGTAGCCGCGCCGGTGCCACCGAAGCTGCCCCCACCGGGCCGGCCATGCCAGCGTTTGCCTGGAACCTCACGGATGAGAACGTGGCCGACGTGCTGACCTACGTGCGCAACACATGGGGCAATGCGGCGCCGGCGGTGACGGCGGGCGAGGTTCGTGAGTTGCGGGATAACTTGCAGTAATCGCGCTGGGCCCGTTGGCCTTCGCTGCGCTCACCGCACGCGGACCGACAAAACCTGCGGTGATGTTCGTATGCCCCGTTGGGCTTCGCCGATGGCTCAACCCAACCTACCTTGATCCGTAGGTTGGGTTGAGCGCAGCGAAGCCCAACACACACCGCTCACCCGTTGAGGCGTTTCACCAGCCGAGCCTGCAACTGTTGCAGCTCCGTTGGATCGGCCTTCTGGCTGGCATGGATGCCCAGCCCTTCGCCGGCGTAGCGCGGCACGATGTGCATGTGGATATGGAACACCGTCTGCCCGGCGGGCGCGCCGTTGAATTGGGCGATCTGCACACCGGCTGGTTCCAGTTCTTCGACAATAACCCGCGCCAGCTTCTGCACCACGGCTATCACTTTGGCCAGCGCCTCGGTGTCGACTTCCAGAATATTGCGCGCGGCCGACCGTTTCGGAATCACCAGCGTGTGGCCGAACGACTGTGGAAACACGTCGAGAAACGCCAGCACGTCCTCATCTTCGTAGAGCTTGTAGCAAGGAGCATCGCCGCGAATGATCTGGGCGAAAATGTTCTGGTTGTCGTACTCGCCGTGCAGGCTCATCAAGGTTCTCCATCCATTGGGCTGAGGGCAAACCATACCGGCTCAGGCCCACGCCTGAAAACCCCCACTATTTGTCAGAATTGCGAGGGCCTCGGCATACCGCAGCTTGCGGCGCGCGGCGCTTTACGGAAGAATCCCCGCCCTTCGCAAACCTGGCGGTCCTACCCTGGCCCACCAGTCATGGCGGCCCTACCAATAAGAAACAGCACGGCGCTCCGCGCTTGCCTTGGGCAGGCGACGGCACCTGTCGCCCATCGCTGACTACATCCGACACACGCATGCCCCGTTCAGGCCATAAGCCTGAGGCGGGTTCTTTGGCTTGGCAGAATTTAAGGAAAACCGATGTTCAAGTATCTGTCTCTGGCGGTCGCGGCGTTGCTGCTGACAATCAGCCCTTCCATGGCGACGGCGGAGGAAGCCCCCATCGTCATCAAGTTTTCCCACGTGTCGGCAGAAAGCACGCCGAAAGGCCAAGGTGCCCTACTGTTCAAAAAGCTGGTGGAAGAACGCCTGGCCGGCAAAGTGAAGGTCGAAGTATTCGCCAACTCCGAGCTGTTCGGCGATGGCGAAGAGCTGGCCGCACTGAGCGATGGCCGCGTGCAAATGCTCGCGCCGTCGTTGTCCAAATTCGACAAATACACCAAGCGCCTGCAAGTGTTCGACCTGCCGTTCCTGTTCTCCGATCAGGCAGCCGTCGACCGTTTCCTCAAGCGCGAGAAAAGCCGCGAACTGCTGCGCTCGATGAACAGCAGCAACATCTACGGTCTGGGGTTCTGGACCAACGGCATGAAGCAGCTGTCGGCTAACAAAGCCCTTCACAACCCGGCCGATGCCAAAGGCCTGGCCTTCCGCATTCAAGCGTCCAGCGTGCTGGAAGCCCAATTCGCTGCACTGGGCGCCACCACCGTCAAGCTGCCGTTCGCCGAAACCTACAAGGCGCTGGAAAGCGGCACCGTGCAGGGCACGGAAAACCCGTGGTCGAACTTCGTTTCGCAGAAATTCGAGAAAGTGCAGCCCTACGTGACCATCACCAACCATGGCGTGCTGAGCTACATGGTGGTGACCAACAGTAAGTTCTGGACCAGCATTCCGTTTCAGATCCGCACCGAGTTGGAGTCGATTCTCGACGAAGTGACCCTGTCGGTTAACCAGACCGCAGAAGCCAACAACCAGCGCGACTATGAACAGTTGGTCGCCGGTGGCAAGGCCAAGATCGTCACCCTGACCCCGGCAGAACAGGCAGCCTGGCGCGAGGCGATGTTGCCGGTGTGGAAGCAGTTCGAAGGCGAGATTGGTGCCGATGTGTTGCATGCGGCGCGGGCGGTGAATCGCAAATAAAAGCGTGCCCTCTCCCCCAGCCCCTCTCCCGTAAACGGGCGAGGGGAGCCCATCGGCGCTTACCGCCACACCACCGATCAGTCCCCTCGCCCCTCGGGGAGAGGGTTAGGGAGAGGGGGAAGCAGCGACGCCGCTCTACCCCTCCACCGCGCTCCACTGCTTACCCAGGCGCTTATCCGATACCGCCATCTTCGTGCCCAACTGCTGGGCAAACAGCGACACCCGATATTCCTCGAGCATCCAGCGATACAGCACCAGCTGCGGGTCGCGCTTGCCTTCCTGGGCGTGCTTGTCGGCGCGGGCCTGGTATTGCGCCCACAGTCCGGCCAGTTCGCCGCTCCACACGCGGTCTTTCTGTAGCTGCGACCCGAGTTTGTCGAACCGCTGTTCGATGGCTTTGAGGTAACGCGGCAGTTCTTTCAGCCATTCAGCCGGGGTTTCGCGGACAAAGCCGGGGTAGACCAGATGGCCCAGCTGCGCCTTGATGTCGTTGAGGGCGACGGCCTGCGCCAGGTCGATCTTGCCTTTGAAGCGTTTCTGCAAGCCGTGCCATAGCTTGAGAATTTCCAGGGTCAGGCGCGCTATGCGCTCGGCGTGCTCGGCCCAGGCGCCACGCTTTTTCTCGGCCAATGCCAGCAGGCCGACCCCGTCGCGGGGCAAGGGGTTTTCGCCATCGAGAATGCAGGTGTCGAGGCTGGCCAGAAGAATGTCTTCGACCAGCGCATCGACACGGCCGAGGTCGCGATAGAGCAAGCCCAGGTCCGTCAGGCCCGGCAATTTGCTGCGCAGAAATTTGGCCGGCTCACTGAGTTGTTGCAGGAGCAAGCGCTGCAAGGCGCGACGGTGCTGGAATTCGGCCTCGGCGGCGGTGGCGAACCGGCCTTCCTTGACGGTGCCGCCTTCCTCCACCAGCGCCGGGTACACGGTCATCGACAGGCCGGCGATGTTCTGCTGCGTGGTTTGCGCCACCGGAGCGAACACTTTGGCTTCCACTGGCTTTTGCTGCTTGTCGGTTTTCACCATCGCCAGCGCGGCCTGGCTGGCTTCGGCAAAACGCGCCGTCAGTTCAGCGAGGTCACGGCCTTCGCCAAGCAACTTGCCTTGGGCGTCGACCACTTCGAGGTTCATTTTCAGGTGACTTTCAACCTGCTGCTGCGCCTCGGCCCACGCCTCTTCCGATACGCGCACGCCGGTCATGCGCTGCAGCTCGGCGCTCAATGACTGCACCAGCGAGCCTTGCCCGAACGGGATGCGCGACAGCGCGGCTTTGACGAAATCCGGCACCGGCACGAAATTCTTGCGCAGCGCTTTGGGCAGCTCGCGCACCAGGGCAATGCTCTTGGCTTCCAGCAAACCGGGCACCAGCCATTGCAGGCGCTCAGCGGGAATTTGCGGCAACAGCGGTGCTGGCACGCGCAGCGTCACGCCGTCGCGCGGGTGGTTGGGCTCGAAGTGATAAGTCAGCGGCAGACGCAAGTCGCCCAGTTGCAGGTGGTCTGGGTATTGCGCATCTGTTACTTCACTGGCGTCGCGGGCGAGGATGTCTTCCTCGCGCATGATCAGCAACTGCGGGTTTTTCGCGCTTTCGGTTTTGTACCAGCTGTCAAAAGTGGCGGTCTGGTAAATGTCGGCGGGCAGGCGTGCGTCGTAAAAGGCGAACAGGGTTTCTTCGTCGGCGAGAATGTCGCGACGACGGGCCTTGGCTTCCAGTTCGTCGAACAGTTCCAGTAGCTCCTGATTGGCTTTCAGGCACTTGGCCCGCGACTGGATCTCGCCGCGCACCAGCCCTTCGCGAATAAACAACTCGCGCGCCACAACCGGCTCGATCGGCCCGAAATGCACAGGCCGGCGACCGACCACGATCATGCCGTACAAGGTGATCTGTTCAAACGCCACCACTTGCCCGCGGCGTTTTTCCCAATGCGGTTCGAAGTGGTTTTTCTTGATCAGGTGACCGGCCAATGGCTCGATCCAGTCCGGCTCGATTTTCGCCACCTGGCGGGCGAACAGCTTGGTGGTTTCCATCAGCTCGGCGGCCATGATCCATTGCGGTTTCTTGCGGCCGATGACGCTGGAAGGATGAATCCAGAAACGCCGCTGGCGGGCGCCGAGGTAGTCGCCGTCTTCGGTTTTCTGCCCGATCTGGCTGAGCAGGCCGCACAGAATGGCTTTGTGCACGGCGGCGTAATCTTTGGCGCGCTGCGCCGCTTCCAAGGCTTCGGCGTTTTTGGCGGCGGGAGGATTGGCGTTGGTGTTGGCCTTGGAATCGCTTTCGCGAGCGAGCTCGCTCCTACGGGACGAATCGGCGGCGCGCTCGGGGGCCAGCTTCAGTTCGCGGGTGATCAGCACCAACTGGCGATGGGCGTCGCGCCATTCGCGCAGGCGCAGGTAGTTGAGGAAGTTTTTCCGGCACCAGTTACGCAGCGGGTTGGAGCCCAGTTCCTGGCGCTTTTCTTCGAAGCCACGCCACAGGTTGATCAGGGCGGCGAAGTCGGAGTCCACATCCTTCCATTGCGCGTGCGCCTGGTCCGCTGCCTGCTGGCGGTCCATGGGCCGTTCGCGCGGGTCTTGCGTCGAGAGCGCGCTGGCGACAATCAGAATTTCATCCAGACTGCCGAGCCTGGCTGCTTCCAGCACCATGCGACCAAGACGTGGGTCGATGGGCAAGCGCGCCAGCTGCCGACCAATCGGCGTCAGCTGACTTTCACGGTTTACTGCCGACAGCTCTTGCAGCAGGTTGAAGCCGTCGCTGATGGCTTTGCCATCGGGCGGCTCGATAAAGGGAAACGCGTCGATCTCGCCCAGGCGCAGGTGCAGCATCTGCAAGATCACCGCCGCCAGGTTGGTGCGCAGAATTTCCGGGTCGGTAAAAGCCGGACGCGCGAGGAAATCCTCTTCGCTGTACAAGCGCACGCAGATGCCCGGCTCCACCCGCCCGCAGCGGCCTTTGCGCTGATTGGCGCTGGCTTGCGACACCGCTTCGATGGGCAGGCGCTGCACCTTGGCGCGGTAGCTGTAACGGCTGATGCGCGCGGTGCCGCTATCGATTACATAGCGAATGCCGGGCACGGTGAGTGAGGTTTCCGCCACGTTGGTGGCCAGCACGATTTTGCGTCCGGCCATGGGCGCGAAAATCTTCTGTTGCTCGGCCGGCGTCAGTCGCGCGTACAGCGGCAGCACTTCGGTAAAGCGCAGATTGGCTTTGCGCAGCATGTCGGCGCAGTCGCGAATTTCCCGCTCGCCGGGCAGGAATACCAGCACGTCACCGGGGCGCTTGCCTTCGCTGCGTTCGAACGCGTCAATCTCATCCAGCGCGGCGAGAATGCCCTGGTCGACGCTGAGGTCATCCACCAGGCTTTCGCCCTCCTCGTCCACCTCGGCTACCAGCGGGCGGTACCAGGTTTCCACGGGAAAGGTACGGCCCGAGACTTCCACAATCGGCGCGTTGTCGAAGTGCCTGGAGAAGCGTTCGAGGTCGATGGTGGCCGAGGTGATGATCACCTTGAGATCCGGACGGCGCGGCAGCAGGGTTTTCAGGTAGCCGAGCAGGAAGTCGATATTCAGGCTGCGTTCGTGGGCTTCGTCGACGATCAGCGTGTCGTACTTTTCCAGGTATCGGTCGTGCTGGGTTTCGGCCAGCAGGATGCCGTCGGTCATCAGTTTGATCAGCGAACTGTCTTTGCTCTGGTCTTCAAAGCGCACCTGATAGCCGACCAGTTCACCGAGCGGTGTACCAATTTCTTCCGCCACCCGCGTTGCCACGCTGCGCGCCGCCAGGCGTCGTGGCTGGGTGTGCCCGATCAGCCCATGCAGGCCACGGCCGATTTCCAGGCAGATTTTCGGCAGCTGCGTGGTTTTCCCGGAGCCGGTTTCGCCGGCAATGATCAGCACCTGATGCCTGGCCAGTGCAGCCTTGATTTCGTCGCGCTTGGCGGCGATGGGCAGGCTGTCGTCGTAGCGCATTACCGGCACGCTCAGGCGCCGCGCTTCGACCTTGGCGCAGCTTTGCTGGAAGCGCTCGACCCAACTCGCCAGCTTCGCCTCGTCGGCGTGCCCGGCCTTGCGCAGTTCGTGCAATTGCCGGCGCAGACGATGGCGGTCAGCGACCAGGGCCTGATCAAGGTTTTTCAGCAGGGCGTCAACGGTGGGCGTGGCGTCGGTCATTGGCGGGCGGGCAACAGTCAAAAAAGGCGGGGGCAGATTGTCGCAGATTTTGCCGGTGGCCGGCGTTAACGACATCTGCCCTGGCTGTTGCATGGCGCAGCAAAGGGAGACGGGAGCTGTGCCCGCAAAGACCCGCGCCGGGTCAGTTCACGTCCAGCGTGATTGAGAAGGCGACGCTAAACGACTGGGCCGCTGGTTTCTCTGCAGTAGTCTGGTAGTACTTGAACCGGAAAGGCGCCGTGACTTTACCGACGGCGGATTTGCCGTCTATCCACTCGGGTCCAGCCATGTTTGCGGTGCAATCGGAATCGGGAAGGCAAAAAAAGCCGCGCGAGTCGAGACTGGTTTGGCCCTCCCCCAACGGTTTTTTGTGAGGAAACGACTGCATATTCATCGCAACCGTAATTTCCTCCCCAAGCGGAACAGGCTTGTCGTCGATGAATATCTGCACGCCGATATCGCTGTCCGCGCTGGGCAACCCAACTCCCGCCACGCCGTTCAGCAACGGGTGCGTGGCCTCGAACGTGATGAGCGGTCGCGTCGATTCCAGGCCCCAGCATCGAAACTCCACCTGCTCGGTCTTTGCACTGTCATCGATTGCACCAATACCGGTGAAACGCGCCCTGGAGACGTCGGGAAGCTTAATTACCGCGGGCATCAACCTGGCGGCCACCACCTCGCAATTCGGGGCACCGGCGTAGGGGTGCCACTCTTTTTTAAGCTTATCGTCGCCAAAGGTATCGGGAAATAACAGATGCTCCTGAAACGCTGCAACGGATGTACCGTCTTCCGAGTAGTACCTGAACGATCCGAGCCCTGCTGGTACCGTAAACGCCAGGCTTGCGTTTCCCGGAAAAGCGGTTGGCTTGAATTTCGCGGTTTTTACGATGGAGATCCTGGCAGAAAAAGAGTCGAAGCCGCTTGCGATGGAACCATTACCTGCGACCTCACTTGAACTCCGAGCGACTTCAATAATTCCATCCCTATAAGAGCGCCCGCCGGGAAACTCGATGCCTAACATTACCGCCGGGTTTGTTGTGGGTATACGGAACCCCCTGCCATGGGAAACCGCATCGAGTGGAGGGACATACACCTGCACGATTCTTTTGCCGATTAAGTCGTTAAACGTGTTGGAACCGCATCCAATGGTCTTGAATGTAGGTTCACTAACGCCCATGAGCGTGTCCACGTCATAAGGCTTTTTCGGATCTTCGAACCAGAATTTCCCAGCCATCATCTGCCGGCCGACTTCGCTGAGGATTAATCGCCCCGGGGCCTCCATCCAGTTCAGACCAGTCCATACGCAACTTGCTTGAGCAGCAGAACTGGCAGCCAGCCCCGTAGACAAAACAACCAGTGCCGGCAACAGGGTGCGTCGGCCATTACCCGCTATTTTGCCGGTGCCGAATTTCCTGCTGGCCGGACGATGCCCGCTTGGAATAAAACAAAACGGCCGCTGGAAGATCAGCCTTAGTGCGGCTGCTAGCGAAGGGCACGGTTTCATAGACAGACTCGCGACAAGAAGTGAGTCGCCAGTGTGGCTACACCCGCACAGATGAGCTGCCACCTGCCTCTGACAACCCTACGGGACGTAAGGGAAGCCCGCCGAATAGACCTCCTACGGTAGGCGGGCTTGCAGGCAACGGCCTTCGTCCATGGGCGAAATTGCAACGTCTGGCTAAAACGCCGCGCAAAAAAAAGCCACCCGAAGGTGGCGTTTTTTCATGCAGCGATCACTTCTTGCCGAGTTTTTTCAACTCTTCATCACGCAGCTCACGACGCAGAATCTTGCCCACGTTGGTGGTAGGCAACACATCGCGGAATTCAACAGCCTTCGGCACTTTGTAGCCGGTCACGTTGGCGCGCATGTGCTCCATGACCTGCTCTTTAGTGACGCTGGCGCCCGGCTTGACCACGACGAAAATCTTGATCGCTTCGCCCGATTTCTCGTCCGGAATGCCAATGGCAGCGCACTGCATGACGCCTGGCAGCGTGGCGAGCACGTCTTCCAGTTCGTTGGGATACACGTTGAAACCAGACACCAGAATCATGTCTTTCTTGCGGTCGACGATGCGCAGGTAACCGTCTTCCTGAATCAGGCCGATGTCGCCGGTTTTCAGCCAGCCTTCGCTGTCGAGAATTTCGTCGGTGGCTTCCTGGCGCTGCCAGTAGCCTTTCATCACTTGCGGGCCTTTTACGCACAGCTCGCCCACCGCGCCGATTTCCAGCTCTTTGCCTTCATCGTCGATGACTTTGCACAGCGTGGACGGCAACGGAATGCCGATGGTGCCCAGCTGAATGGCGTTGAACGGGTTCACGGTGGCCACCGGGCTGGTTTCGGTCATGCCGAAGCCTTCGCAGATGGCGCAACCGGTCACTTCTTTCCAGCGCTCGGCCGCCGCTTGCTGCAGCGCCATGCCGCCGGAAACGGTGAGTTTCAGCGAGGAGAAGTTCAGGCGACGGAACCCTTCGTTGTGGCACAGGGCAACGAACAGCGTGTTCAGGCCAACAAAGCCGGTGAACTTGAATTTCGACAGGTCGTTGACCATGGTCGGCAAGTCGCGCGGGTTGGTGATCAGCACGTTGTGGCCGCCCAGCAGCATCATGGCCATGCAGTGAAAGGTGAACGCATAGATGTGGTACAGCGGCAGCGGTGCAATGACGATCTCGCAGCCTTCATCCAGGTTGGCGCCCATCAGTTGCTTGACTTGCAGCATGTTGGCGATGAGGTTGCGGTGCGTCAGCATCGCGCCCTTGGCCACGCCGGTGGTGCCGCCGGTGTATTGCAGCACGGCGATGTCGCTGCTTTGCGGGCTGGCTTCCTTCACCGCCTGACTGCGGCCTTTGGCCAGCGCATCGTTGAGTTTGACGGCATTCGGCAGGTTGTAGGCCGGTACCATCTTCTTCACGTACTTGACCACGCTGTTGACCAGCAGGCGCTTGAGCGGCGAAAGCATGTCGCCGACTTCAGTGATGATGACGTGCTTGACGCCGGTTTTTGGCAGCACGGTTTCCGCCAGGTGCGCCATGTTGGCCAGGCAGATAAGTGCTTTGGCGCCGGAGTCGTTGAATTGGTGTTCCATTTCCCGCGCGGTGTACAGCGGGTTGGTGTTGACCACCACCAGGCCGGCACGAATGGCGCCGAAAACCACCACGGGGTATTGCAGAACATTGGGCAGTTGCACGGCGATGCGGTCGCCTGGCTGCAGGTCGGTGTGTTGTTGCAGGTAGGCGGCGAAAGCACCCGACAACTCATACATCTCACCGTAGGTGAGCGACTTGCCCATGTTGCTGAAGGCCAGCTTGTTGGCGAAGCGTTCGCAAGACTGTTTCAGTACCGTTTGAATATTCGGGTACTGATCGGGGTTGATTTCGGCAGCAACCCCAACAGGGTACTTATCCTTCCAGAAATTTTCGATCATGGAAGCCCACTCCTAAGCAACAGCTAATCTTCACCGCGCGATGACGGATGTTTTTGTGATTTTCGTGCGATTTAGCCGTGCTGGCAGGCCAAAAAGCGCGCCGAGATTAGCAGCTTTGAATGAGAGGGACCAGCACCAAACATGGCCTTGCCGGTCAAAAAAATGACCGGAAGCGCGGCTTCCGGTCACGTTTGAAACAAACCCCGTTAAAGCCGACTGGCGGCTTCAACGTCGACTGTCAGGCGATATCGCGCAGTTCGCGACGCAGGATCTTGCCGACTGGCGTCATCGGCAGCGATTCCCTGAACACGATGTGCTTGGGAATCTTGTAACCGGTGAAGTTCTCTTTGCAGTACGCCTTGAGTTCTTCAGCCGTCAAACCGCCTTCGCGGGCCACTACAAACAGTTTCACTGCCTCGCCAGACTTCTCGTCCGGTACGCCGATGGCTGCGCAGCTCTGCACTTTCGGATGGGCCATGACCACGTCTTCGATCTCGTTGGGGTACACGTTGAAGCCCGAGACGATGATCAGGTCTTTCTTGCGGTCGACGATGCGGGTGAAACCGTCCGGGTCGATGACCGCGATGTCGCCGGTTTTCAACCAGCCCTCGGCGTCGAGCACTTCGGCGGTGGCTTCCGGACGCTGCCAGTAGCCTTTCATTACTTGCGGGCCCTTGATGCACAGCTCGCCGCGCTCGCCCAACGGCACTTCATCGCCGTTGTCATCGATCACTTTGAACGCGGTGCCCGGCACCGGAATGCCGACGGTGCCCAGGCGGGCTTTTTCGCCGTACGGGTTGGTGCTGGCGACCGGCGAGGTTTCGGTCAGGCCATAGCCTTCCACCACGGTGCAGCCGGTAACGGCATGCCAGCGCTCGGCAGTGGCTTTGACCAGCGCCGTACCGCCGGAGTTGGTGACCTTGAGGTTGGAGAAGTCGACGTTCTTGAATTCAGGGTGATCCATCAGCGCCACGAACAAGGTGTTCAGGCCCAGCAGCGCGGAGAAGCGCCACTTCTGCAGTTCCTTGATAAAGGCACCAATGTCACGCGGGTTGCTGATCAGCACGTTGTGGTTGCCGTTGACCATCATCGACATGCAGTTCGCGGTGAACGCATAGATGTGGTACAGCGGCAGCGGCGCAATCATCACTTCCTGCCCAGGCTGCATCAGCGGACGGCCGTCCGGGCCATGCTGGGCGAGGCAGGCATCCACTTGCTGCATGTTGGCGACCAGGTTGCCGTGGGTGAGCATCGCGCCCTTGGCCACGCCAGTGGTGCCGCCGGTGTATTGCAGCACGGCGATGTCGTCGAGGCCGACCTTGACCGGTTTCAACGGCTGGCCACGGCCTTGCTTGAGCACGTCTTTGAACGCGAGCGCTTGCGGCAGGTTGTATTCGGGCACCAGCTTCTTGACGTTCTTGACCACGGTGTTGACCAGCCAGCCTTTGAGCGCTGGTTGCAGGTCGCCCATCTTGGCTTCGATCAGGTATTCGATTTCGGTGTCGGGCAGCACTTCCTGCACCAGCTTGCCGAACATGTTCAGGAACACCAGGGCACGAACACCGGCGTCTTTGAACTGATGGCGCATTTCCCGCGCGGTATACAGCGGGTTGGTGTTGACCACCACGAGGCCGGCGCGCATGGCGCCGAAAACGGCAATCGGGTAATGCAGCACGTTGGGCAATTGCACGGCTATGCGGTCGCCGACCTTGAGGTCAGTGTGCTTTTGCAGGTAGCCAGCGAACGCGGCGGACAAGCGATCAAGCTCGGCGTAAGTCAGCGTTACACCCATGTTGGAGAAGGCCGGACGGTCGGCGTATTTCTTACAGGACCGCTCAAACACCTCAATGACCGACTTGTAGGCACCGAGGTCAATCTCGTTGGGTACGCCGGCCGGGCGTTTGTCGCTCCAGAAATCAGGTTGCATTATTTTTATCCTCGTTACCTGAGAGTGTCTGGCCCGCGCATTCGGGGCTGACGGGAACTTAGCAGTTCTGGCATACAGCGCAAATACCAGAGGTAGCGTCATCAATAACGTGAATCTTGCTCAACTCGTGCTAACCGACTAAACGATGCCGGGCTGGGACAAGCTTTCACGCTGGCTCTACAATGCCCCACCGCCCGGTGAGCGTATGTAGCGCTTTTGTCACTGCCGGGGCGGCCCGCCCTCGGGGGCGGATCAGGGAAGCCGACAAGAGACGAGGACTGCCATGCTTCACGATGACTTCTGGCTCACCGCCAGCGACGCCGCTCCGCTGTTCGTCAATCGTTGGTACGCCGACCAGACGCCCAGAGCGGTGGTGATGGTTTCGCACGGCATGGCGGAACATGGCGGACGTTACGCCCGCCTGGGTGAAGCATTGGTGGCCGCCGGCTACGAGCTGTACGCCCACGACCAACGCGGCCACGGCCGCACTGCGCAGCGCGGCGTGCAAGGCATGTACGCGGAAAGC
Organism: Pseudomonas viridiflava; assembly: GCF_900573885.1. GTDB lineage: Bacteria > Pseudomonadota > Gammaproteobacteria > Pseudomonadales > Pseudomonadaceae > Aquipseudomonas. Next base: position 21,713 of record NZ_UPSE01000363.1, on the reverse strand, counting down.
AATGGCTGGCAGCGCGTGGTCAATGACCTCGCCAACCTCAATCATCACATTCGCCAGCAGCACCCCAACGTGCCGATCTTTCTGCTCGGTCACAGCATGGGCAGCTACATCGGCCAGGCTTACCTGATGCACCACAGCTGCAGCCTGCAAGGCGCAGTGCTGTCTGGCTCGAACTATCAGCCGGTGGGGCTGTACAAGGCGGCAGCGGCCATCGCCCGCTTCGAGCGCTGGCGTCAGGGCGCGACCGGGCGCAGCGCGCTGCTGGAATTCCTCTCGTTCGGCTCGTTCAACAAGGCCTTCAAACCGACCCGCACGTCGTTCGACTGGCTAAGCCGCGACCCGCTGGAAGTGGACAAGTACATCAACGATCCGCTGTGCGGTTTCCGCTGCACCAACCAGCTGTGGATCGACCTGCTCGAAGGCTTGCAGCAAATCACGCCGGTGACCCAGCTCAAGCAGATCGACGCCGACTTGCCATTGCTGGTGATTGGCGGCAGCCGCGACCCGGTCAGTGAAGGCAAGCGCCTGGAACACCTGACCGCCGCCCTGCGCGAAGCCGGCCACAAGAACACCCTGTTGAAAATTTACCCGGACGCCCGCCACGAGTTGCTCAACGAGACCAACCGCGACGAAGTGACCACCGACCTGCTCGGCTGGCTGGACCAGACGTTGACCCACAGCCGCCGTAGCCAACCTGAAAGCCAGGAGCCCGCATGAGCCAGATGAGTAACACCCCGTACGAAGCCCTTGAAGTCGGCCAGACCGCCAGCTACAGCAAGACCGTGGAAGAGCGCGACATCCAGCTGTTCGCAGCGGTTTCCGGCGACCACAACCCGGTGCACCTGGACGCCGAATACGCGGCCGGCACCATGTTCAAGGAACGCATCGCCCATGGCATGTTCAGCGGTGCGTTGATCAGCGCCGCGGTGGCCTGCGAGCTGCCTGGGCCGGGCACCATCTACCTGGGCCAGACCATGCGCTTTACCCTGCCGGTAAAACTGGGCGACACCCTGACCGTACGCCTGGAAATTCTCGAAAAGCTGCCGAAATTCCGCGTGCGTGTGGCCACGCGCGTCTTCAACCAGCGTGATGAATTGGTGGTAGATGGTGAAGCCGAAATTCTCGCGCCGCGTTCGCAGCAGACCGTGACATTGACCGAGTTGCCGCCGATTCAGATCGGTTAAGCGTTTCCTGCGAGTCTGGGTCCGCGGGGACGACGGAGTTTTGCCAAATTTCACCGTCATCCCCGCGCAGGCGGGGATCCAGAATCTCGAATCCGGCACACGTTTTAAGGCTTCTCGCTCGCCTCCCCTTCCTCACTCACCCGCACACTCGCCGTCATCCCCGCGCTGAGCTGCACATCGGCGGGCAGCGGGTCGAGTTTGATGCGCACCGGAATACGCTGCGCCAGCCGCACCCAGTTGAACGTGGGCTCGACGTTGGCCAGCAACTGCTGATCCGGAATGGCGTTGCGGTCGGTGATGCCGCGACTGATGCTTTCGATCTGGCCGGTCAGTGGCTGACCTTCGCTCATCAGCCACACCTTCACCGGCGCGCCGGCGCGAATGCGCGGCAGCTTGGTTTCCTCGAAATAGGCTTGAACGTAAAACGACTGCTCATCCACCAGCGCCATCATCGGCTGCCCGGCAGTGACGTAGTTGCCCTGGGCCAGGCGCAAGTTGGTGATCTGCCCAGTACGCGGTGCGCGCAGTTCGCTGCGGGCCAGGTTCAGTTCGGCCAGGGCAACGTCGGCCAGCGCTTCGCGGTACGAGCCGCGGGCGATGTCGGCGGTAATCTGGGCGTTTTCCTTTAACTCGGCGCTGATGGCTTGCGGCCCCAGCTGGGAGCGCCGCGAGGCCTCGTGTTCACGTAGCCGCAATTGCTGCTGACGGGTGTTAGCCACGGCGTGCGCTTTGTCGAGGGCGGCCTTGTAACGATCGCGGTCAAGGCTCAGGAGCAAGTCGCCTGCGTTTACGTGCTGGTTGTCATGCACCTTCAGATCGACCACCCACCCGGATACATCCGGCGCAATCACCACCACATCGGCGCGAATACGCGCGTCACGCGTCCACGGCGAAAGCATGTAATAGCGCCACAGGTCGTAGCCGGCGAATACCGCCACTGCCACCAGGCACAAGGTGATCACCACCCGCAGGGTTGAACGCATACCGCTCTCCTCTTACCAGCGCCCGGCTACGGCAACCACGGCCGCCAGTACGCATACGAACAAGGCGGTGTCGAACAACGCCTCATGCCAAATCCACCGCGCCGCGCCCGCGCGTTGCAAGCCAAAGCGCAGCAGCCCGGTGCCCAGCAGCGCCAGCAGCGCATAGATCAGGAACGGGCTGAGCAATACGCCGCCCAGCGCCCATTCACGCAAGCCCATGTTCACTCTCCTGTGGCGGCACATACGGGTTGAGTTCTGATTGTTCGCACCACATTCGCCAGCTGTACTGCAATTGCAGCAACGCGGCCTGGGCGAGGCGTCGGTCGATGCTGGAGCCCGACTCGTTCAGCGCTGCGCGCAACCGCGCAGCGGGTTGGTCCAGGGCCGTTACCGAATGCGCTTCCGGGCCTTCCAGCAGAACCGGTTCCAGGGCGCGCATAAAACGCCGCTCGGCCTCATGCAGTTCGGGCGATGCGGCCACCTCCAGGCAACGGCGTAGGTGCAACAACTCATCACCCAGATCCAGCCCGCTGATGCCGTCGTCCCAACGGCTGCGTGACTGCGTCGGCAGCACCGGATAATGCCGGGCCAGCTGCAGCAAACGATCGGCCATGCGCCCGCCGAACCAGTTCTCGGCCCCGGCCAGCGGACGCTGCGGCAGGCGGCTGAGGTCCACCAGCATGGCGCGCAATAGGCGCTGCGCATGCCAGGCCGGATGACGCAGATCGATCACACGGAATATCTGCACCGCAAAACCCACGCCCAGCACGATTGCCACCGCCTGATTGAGAAAGGACGACACATCAAAATGCATCAGATTCTGCGGCGCACACAGCACAATGAATTGCAGAGCAAATGAGGTGCAGGTGCCGGCGATTGCCGGTTTGGTCATACCCAGCAAGGCGAAAAACAGCGGCACACCCATGGCCAGACACAGCAGTGGAAAACCGCTGAGTTGCGGCAACAGTAACTGGCCGACAACAAACGCCACCGGCAGCGAATAAACGACGCCGCGCAGGAAGCCGAGGCCGATCTGCGCGGCGTTTTCGCGGTTGGCGAACAGGCTGCAGAGCACCGCCGTCATGGTCAGACCGCCAGCAGCCGAGGTCCAGCCGGTCGCCAGCCAGAACGCCGCAATCAGCAGAAACGCCACGCCGCTGCGAAAGCCATACAGGGACGCCATGGGAATGTCGCGGTGCCAGGACATAGCCCGCGGCGCATGCTCCGGTGCTACGCCCTGCTCCACCGCTTCCAGCGTCTGCTGCGCCGCCAGCACCTGACGCACCAGTAACGCCAGCCGGCCCAGGGAGTATTGCTGAACGGTGGATAACGAGGCGTCATCAGCGGCGCCAATCAGGCGTTCACGTAGCTCAACCAGCACCGGTGTTTGCGGCTCGGCCAGCGCCGCCTGCACGTCCTCCAGCCAGGGCCGCACTTGCTCGGCCTCCGCCGGCGACAGCTGCCGCCATTGCCGCGCCACGCCGCGCGCGAGACGAAGCTGGGTAAGCATGTCGCGGCTGAGCATACGCAAGGCCACCGCCCGCTGGCGGCCGCGACTGCCTTCAAACCAGGCGTGCTCACGCTGAGCGTCCACCGCCACGATGCGCCCCAGGGCACCAAGCAAACCCTGTCGTTCCTGCCGCTCGCCGCCCAGCGCCGCGATTGAAGCCTGCAAACCGGCGAGCCAGGCATCGCGGGCCTGCCTGGCCAGCAATTGCTCGACCCGTTGCGGCCACAGCAATGCGCTGACCACTGTGGCGCAGACAATGCCCAGCGAGATTTCCGTGCAGCGCGCCACGGCCTGGTCGAACACGTGCAGCGGAGTACCAATGGCTGGCAGCGCGATGATCACCACCGTGTAACCCGCCAGCACAAACGCGTAGGCCCAGGCACTGCGCAGCAAGGTGGACGCCGCCGTGCAAATGCCCAGCCAGGTCGCCAGCACCAGCAGAAACAGCCACGGCGTTTGCGCAAACAGCGCCATCACCACCACCGACATCACCGTGCCGACCAGCGTGCCACACAACCGCGCCAAGCCCTTCTGCACCACCATGCCCGACAACGGCTGCGCGACGATCACCGCCGTCATCAACGCCCACTGCGGCTGCTCCAAGCCGAAACGCATCGCGCACCACAACGCCAGGCCGGCGCCCAGGAGCGTTTTGATCGCAAATTTAACCGCAGGGATTTCAGGCGCTACAAAGGCCTGCAATTGAGAGCGCACTAGGCAAAACCTTCTGATAGATACGGTTCAACATAGCTGGGACTGGTGAAAAACGGGAATGGTGCGAGCGGGATTTCAAGGCGGCCAAATCGCAGGCAAAAAAAAGGGCAACCTGAGTTGCCCAAATTGCCTTGCGTGCCCGTGAAACCGAAGTGACCGCTTACTGGTGTGCCTTGTGCTTGCGGATGTCACTGCGGATAAACCAACCGATACCAGCGAAGAACGCGAACATCAGAGCCACTGTGGCCAGCCCTGCGAATACTGCTACGTCGAAAAACATGGAAGCCTCCAGGTATGTCCGTTTGAACATAAGTTCTGCAAAGAATGGACACAGGATATGCAGTCGATTCGGAAGCAGACTTGATCTGGGTCAACGGCGCACGAGGTGGCTCGAAAGTGGCGGTTGCCGTCGGACGACAGCAACGCGGGGGCGCAACAATCAGGGTTTCTTCGGCTTGCTCTTGGGCTTCTTCTTTTTTGCCTTGCTCAGCGGCAATGCTTGCTCGAACGCCTGGCGCACTTCGTTCAGGCGTTTGTCATTGAGGTCGTGGATGCGTTTGTCGCGCTCGGCGGTGAAGTCGATCAGCTTGCTGTCATTGCTCATGGCTGGGACCGGATAAGGCGAAAAGTGAGGTTGAGCCGTGGTGCGCAAGGCTTGCGCGTCTTGGCGACCTGATGCTGCCAATAATGCTGCGTCTGCCCGGCCATGACCAGTAGTGAACCGTGCTCCAGCATCAGCGAATGCTCGATACGCGTGCTGCCGACCCGACGCAGGTCGAAGCGCCGCGTTCCGCCCAGATTCACCGACACCACCGTCGGGTTCGGGCCCAGCACCGCTTCGCTGTCGCTGTGCCAGCCCATGGAGTCCTGGCCGTCGCGGTAGTGATTGATCAGCAGCCCGTTGAAACGCTCGCCCACTTCGGCTTGTACGCGTTGGCGAATGTCGGCGAGCAGCGGCGTCCAGGGCAGCGGTTCGTGGGTCATGCCGGAATAACGGTAACGGGCATCGGCGTCGCCATACCAGGCCAGCAGGCGCGGCACGGGGAAATGCTGGCCGTGGATAAACACACTGGGTTGTTCCCACGGCGTTTGCGCCAAGAGCTCGGTGAGCCAACGGTCCGCTGTGGACGTGCCAACCCACTGCGGCGTGTAGCGCAAATCGGCGTCGGGAAGGGAAATCGGTGCGGTATCGAAAAGGTCCAAAACCAGTCCTGCAGCGGTGGGTGGAAGGTGGCGGCGAGTGCCCTACACTTCTACATCCACCCAAAGCCCCTGACGCGGCAGTTGCTCGATCAGTTCCTGATCTTCTTCAGCCACTTCGCCTTCGGCCAATTCGGCCGCGCTGTAGCCACGGCGTTGACGCCGACGGCGCTGCTCTTCCCAGAGCAGTTCTTCGGCATCCTGCGGGTGGCGTTTGTCGAGCGCGACCGGGCTTTCCTCGGCGCTGCTTTCCATTGGCGCAACGGCCGGCACCACCGGTACAGGTTTGACCGGATCCTGCTGGGTGGTGACTGGCACCAGGCTATGGGGAATCGGTGGAAGCATTTGTTTAGCTATCCTCCTCGATGGTCGACTTTTTCGCACACGTAAAGGCGTGCCTCTACACCTGCTGTCGGCCACAAAATCGACGACTTTAGCGGAGTATCGCTACACTTTTTCCATATGCATATGCCTTTTTAGCCTTTTTGACGCTGTTCAAGCCGTGCTGGGCAAAGGGCCACTAAGCATTTGATGTTCATGGTCTTTGGCTACAGGGGCCGGGTTCCGTTACCATAGCCGGCTTTTTCACCGCGGGAGACAGGCATGGCGCAGCAGTATGAACCGGGGCAACGCTGGATTAGTGACAGCGAAGCGGAGTTGGGCTTGGGCACGGTCCTGATGCAGGACGGCCGCATGCTCACCATGCTCTACCCGGCCACTGGTGAAACCCGCCAATACGCCACCCGCAACGCGCCGCTGACCCGCGTGCGTTTTTCCCCTGGCGATGAAATTACCCATTTCGAAGGCTGGAAGCTGACCGTTCAGGAAGTTGATGACGTTGACGGCCTGCTGGTCTATCACGGACTCAATGCGCAGAACCAGTCGGTAACCTTGCCGGAAACCCAGCTTTCCAATTTCATCCAGTTCCGCCTGGCCAGCGACCGCCTGTTCGCCGGCCAGATCGACCCGCTCGCCTGGTTCGCGCTGCGCTACCACACCCTGGAACACACCAGCCGCCAGCTGCAGTCGTCGCTCTGGGGCCTGGGCGGCGTGCGTGCACAACCCATTGCGCACCAGTTGCACATTGCCCGCGAAGTGGCCGACCGCATCGCGCCGCGCGTATTGCTGGCAGACGAAGTAGGCCTGGGTAAAACCATCGAAGCCGGTCTGGTCATTCATCGTCAGTTGCTGTCTGGGCGCGCCAACCGCGTGCTGATTCTGGTGCCGGAAAACCTTCAGCATCAGTGGCTGGTGGAAATGCGCCGACGCTTCAACCTAGACGTTGCGCTGTTTGACGCCGAGCGTTTTATTGAAAGCGACGCCAGCAACCCGTTCGAAGACTGCCAACTGGCGCTGGTAGCGCTGGAATGGCTGTGCGACGACGACAAAGCCCAGGACGCCCTCTTCGCTGCCGGCTGGGATCTGCTCGTGGTCGACGAAGCCCACCACCTGGTCTGGCACCCGGAACAAGCCAGCCCGCAATACCAGCTTGTCGAGCAATTGGCCGAAGTGATTCCTGGCGTATTGCTGCTGACTGCCACACCTGAACAACTTGGCCAAGACAGCCACTTCGCCCGTCTGCGCCTGCTGGACCCGGCACGTTTCCACGACCTGGAAGCCTTCCGTGCCGAAAGCGCCAACTACAAGCCGATTGCTCAGGCAGTACAGGAGTTGCTCGATCAGGGGCGCCTGTCGCAAGAAGCCCACAAAACCATTCATGACTTCCTCGGAGCCGAAGGCGAAGCGCTGCTCGCCGCGGTTACCGATGGCGACATCGAAGCCTCGGCCCGCCTTGTGCGCGAACTGCTCGACCGCCACGGCACCGGCCGCCTGCTGTTCCGTAACACGCGTGCTGCCGTGCAGGGTTTCCCGGAGCGCGAACTGCACCCGTACCCGCTGCCGTGCCCGGATGTGTATCTGGAATTGCCGGTAGGCGAACATGCCGACCTGTATCCGGAAGTCAGCTTCCAGGCTCAGCCGGAAGCGAGCGAGGAAGAGCGCTGGTGGAAATTCGACCCGCGCGTTGACTGGCTGATCGACACGCTGAAAATGCTCAAGCGCGTGAAGGTGCTGGTGATATGCGCCCACGCCGAAACCGCCATGGACCTGGAAGACGCCCTGCGCGTGCGCTCTGGTATTCCGGCCACGGTGTTCCATGAAGGTATGAATATTCTGGAACGCGACCGTGCTGCGGCCTATTTCGCCGATGAAGAATTCGGCGCCCAGGTGTTGATCTGTTCGGAAATCGGCAGTGAAGGCCGCAACTTCCAGTTCTCCCATCACTTGGTGTTGTTCGACCTGCCGGCACACCCGGACCTGCTTGAGCAGCGCATCGGTCGTCTCGACCGTATCGGCCAGAAGCACACTATTCAGTTGCACGTGCCGTACCTGGAAAACACGCCGCAAGAGCGCTTGTTCCAGTGGTACCACCAGGCTCTGAATGCTTTCCAGGCCACCTGCCCCACCGGCAACGCCCTGCAACACCAGTTCGGCCCGCGCCTGCTGCCGATGCTGGAAAGCGCCGACGACGGCGACTGGCAAGTGCTGGTTGACGAAGCCAAAGCCGAGCGCATTCGCCTGGAAGGCGAGCTGCACAGCGGCCGCGACCGTTTGCTGGAGCTCAACTCCAGCGGCTCCGGCGAAGGCCAGGCGCTGGTTGAGGCAATTCATGAGCAAGACGACGAATTTGCTCTGCCCATTTATATGGAAGAACTGTTCGACGCCTTTGGCATCGAGAGCGAAGACCACTCCGAAAATGCGTTGGTGTTGCGTCCGAGCGAAAAAATGCTGGATGCCAGCTTTCCTCTCGGCGACGACGAGGGCGTGACCATTACCTACGACCGCAATCAGGCACTGTCGCGCGAAGACATGCAGTTCCTCACCTGGGAACACCCCATGGTGCAAGGCGGCATGGACCTGGTACGCAGCGGCTCGATGGGCAATACCGCCGTCGCGCTGATCAAGAACAAGGCGCTGAAGCCCGGCACCGTGTTGCTTGAACTGCTCTATGTAAGCGAAGTGGTAGCCCCGCGCGCCTTGCAGCTTGGCCGTTATTTGCCGCCAGCCGCCCTGCGCTGCCTGCTCGATGCCAATGGCAACGACCTGGCCGCCAAGGTGTCGTTTGAAAAACTCAACGACCAGCTTGAGGCCGTGCCGCGCGCCAGCGCCAACAAGTTCGTGCAGGCGCAGCGCGACGCCCTCAATCAGCAGATCAACTCGGCGGAAGGCAAAATCAGCCCGCGTCACGTTGAGCGCGTTGACGAAGCCAAACGCCGTCTGGCTGCTGACACCCATGAAGAGCTGGCGCGGCTCACCGCCCTCAAAGCGGTGAACCCCAACGTGCGTGACAGCGAGCTGGAGACCTTGCGCAGCCAGTGCGAGCAAGGCCTGGCCATGCTCGACAAAGCGGCTCTGCGCCTGGAAGCCATTCGGGTGCTGGTCGCGGGCTAATCGCCGCGCCCATAAAAAACGGCAGCCCTCGGGCTGCCGTTTTCGTTTACGCCACCAAGTGGCTCAACGCATCGCTTACTTCGGGTATTTCTTGTGGAACAAAGCGATTTGTTTCTCAGGCTTTTTCTCTTCTTTCATCAGCCCGTACACCACGCGCTCGCCTTTAGGGCCACCGCCAATTTCGGTGTAGCTGAAGGTCGGCTCGCCGGTTTTGTACATGTCCATCATGTCGCCGTAACGGGCGAACACGTAGATGATGCCGTCCTTGCGAATTTCACCGTAGAACGGGTTGCCGGGCACCAGGCTGACTTCCAGAAAACGGGCAGCCGCGACGTCTTTCAACGCCAGGTTCTGGTCTTCAGCTTTCAGACCTAGAATCAGTGCGCGGCCAAAGCTGTCTTTTTTCTCCAGGGGCTTGAGCACCGGAGCCTGACCGGTTTGCAGAAACTGGCTGAACACCGCGTAGTCGTCGAATACATAGACTTCGCTCTGGGTACGCACCTGATACCAATCTGTGTTGTTCAGCGCTACGTCCGGCGCTTTGCCGGCAGGCTTGGCAGGCGTCTGCGCCGTGCTTGCGCAGGCGCTGACGGCAGCGGCCAGCAAGGCAATGGCGACGGGTTTGATGTAACGCGACTTGATAAACAACATGGCAACTCCTCTGAGGTAAACGCAGGCTTGCAAACTGCCCGAGTTCCGTGACGGAGGAATTAATTTTTGATGTAGGAATGATGACAGCGGCAAGCGGAAGCGTTTCCACCGCTTGTAGGAGCGAGCTTGCTCGCGAAGCTCTCGGGATCAACAGCTTCGCGAGCAAGCTCGCTCCTACACGCTATATACGGTTAATGCCCGCCACTGGCCGCCGGGCCGGCCTTGGCGGTGAACGGCGGTTTCGCCAGCCAGACGATTACGATCAATGCCATGAACATCCAGCCCAGCAGGGTGAAGTAGTCGATGGTCGAGAGCATGTACGCCTGGCTGATCACCGTCTGGTCCAGTTGCGCGTAACTCTGTGCGCTGGCGCCGCCCAGGTTGTGTAATGCCTCTCGCGTCGCGGGGTCGTACACGCTGATGCTTTCGGTCATGTACGCGTGATGCTGGTCGGCACGGCGAATCCAGATCCAGGTGGTGAGCGAGGCCGCGAAGCTGCCGCCCAGGGTGCGCAGGAACGTTGCCAGACCAGAGCCATCGGCAATCTGATCGGGCGGCAGGTCCGACAGCAAAATCGTCAACGTGGGCATAAAGAACAGCGCCACGCCCACGCCCATAAACAACTGCACCAGGGCGATGTGCTGGAAGTCCACCTCGGTGGTAAATCCGGCGCGCATAAAGCAGCTCAAACCCATGGCCAGAAACGCCAGCCCGGCCAGCAAGCGCATGTCGAACCGTGGTCCGTACTTGCCAATGAACGGCGACAGCAGCACGGGAAGAATGCCCAGCGGCGCCGCGGCGAAGCCGGCCCACGTGGCGGTGTAGCCCAGCCGGGTTTGCAGCCACTGCGGCAAAATCAGGTTGATTCCGAAGAACGCGGCATAGCCCAGTACGAGTACCAAGGTGCCGTAGCGGAAATTTCGGTAAGCGAACAAGCGCAGGTTCACCACCGGATGGGCATCGGTCATTTCCCAGATGACAAAGAAGGCCAGGGCCGCCACGGAAATCGCCGTACCCACAATAATGAACGTGGACTCAAACCAATCGGCGTCGTTGCCTTTGTCCAGAACGATCTGCAGCGCGCCAACGCCGACGATCAACGCCATGAGGCCCACGTAATCCATGGGCTGGCGGCTGGTAACCACCGGCCGCGCCGCCAGTTGCTGGCGCACCACAAACGCGGCGAACAGACCGATCGGCACGTTGATAAAGAAAATCCACGGCCAGCTGTAGCTGTCGGTAATGGTGCCGCCCAGAATCGGCCCGGCAATCGGCGCGACCACCGTGACCATGGCCAGCAAGGCGATGGCCATGCCGCGTTTAGACGGCGGGTAGATGGCAATCAGCAGCGTCTGCGCCATCGGGTACAGCGGCCCCGCGACGATGCCTTGCAGCACACGAAAACCCACCAGTTCCGGCATCGAGCGCGAGATACCGCAGAGGAAAGACGCCAGCACGAACAACAGCGTGGCCCACAAGAACAGCTTCACCTCACCAAAGCGCCGGCTCAGCCAGCCAGTGAGCGGCAGCGCGATGGCATTGCTCACCGCAAACGAGGTGATTACCCAGGTGCCCTGCTCCGCGCTCACGCCGAGGTTGCCGGAGATGGTCGGCAATGCCACGTTTGCGATTGTGGTGTCGAGCACCTGCATAAACGTGGCCAGCGACAGGCCAATGGTGGCGAGCAGCAAGCTGGGCGGCGTGAATGACGCTTTGGTGTCCATGGCTTTTCCTGGCGAGCAGCGCGATGTGAATTAACGCAAGGAGCGCTTAGCGCTGAGCGGTTTTGGCCATGGCACTGTTTTGCCGGATCAATTGCTCGATCAGCGCGTCGGCCTGCGTCAACTGCTGCTGATACACATCGGTTTCAAACGCCGGCTGCTGACGCGGTTTTTGCGCCAGCACGGGGCCGCTCTGGTCGTGCAGGTCGACGTCTACCTGGGTCGACAAACCAATGCGCAGCGGATGCTCGCGCAACTGCTCTGGGTTGAGCACCACACGAACGGGTACCCGCTGCACGATCTTGATCCAGTTGCCCGTGGCGTTCTGCGCAGGCAACAAGGCGAACGCACTGCCGGTGCCGGCGCCGAGGCTGTCGATGGTGCCGCTGAACGTGACGTCGTCGCCATAAAGGTCAGAAGTGATGTGCACCGCCTGGCCAATGCGCATCTCACGCAGTTGGGTTTCCTTGAAGTTGGCATCGATCCACAGCTGCTCAAGCGGGATGACCGCCATCAACGCTGTGCCGGGCTCCACCCGCTGGCCCAGTTGCACGGTGCGCTTGGCAACATAGCCGGTCACCGGCGCGATCAGGGTTGTGCGGGCGTTTTCCAGAAACGCCTGTCGCAGCTGCGCGGCAGCCGACTGCACATCGGGGTGCGACGCAACGCTGGTGTCGTCGACCAGCGCGGTGCTGGTGTTCAGGCGCTGCTGGGCATCGCTGAATGAGCCTTGGGCAGCGGTCAGGTCGTCGCGCGCATGGGACAGTTCTTCCTGAGAAATCGCCCCGCTCACCGCCAGTATTTTCCGGCGGTTGTAATTTTCCTGCGCCTTTTGCACAGCCGCCTTCTGCGCGAGGACCTGCGCTTTGAGGCCATCGACGTTGCTGTACAAACCGCGTACCTGGCGCACCGTACGCGCCAGGTTGGCCTCTGCACTCTGCAGCGCGACCTCGGCGTCGTTCGGATCGAACTTCACCAGCACCTGGCCTTGCTGCACCAGGTCGCCATCGTCAGCGCCAATGCTGATAACGGTGCCTGTCACCAACGGCGAGACGGACACGACGTTGCCGTTTACATAGGCGTCATCGGTCTCGACGCTGAACCGGCCATACAGGTGGTACCACGCCCAGGTGCCAGCGCAGGCGAGCAACACCAGCACCAACAAGCCCAGCAACAATGCTTTGCGTTTTCCCGGGTTAGCGTTAGACGATTCCGAAGAAGCGGTAGGAGTAGCCATGGCATTCACCTTGTGTGTTCAGGCTGGGGGGCGCGGCTGATTGACGAGCGCTACGCCTCGTTCCCAAGACGTTCGATAACGATGGCGTCGCCCGCTGCGAGCAGCATTTTCTTCAGCAGGCTTTCGAGGGTGGCGAGTTCTTCCGGGGTCAACGCGGCCGTGAAATCGTTCATGGCGGCGGCGCCTATGGTTGGCAACAGGGCGTTCAATGCCCGCCCCTCTTCCGTCAGGGCGAGATGCACCTGACGACGATCGTTTTCACTGCGGATTCGGGTGATGAGGTTTTTCTGCTGGAGACGGTCGAGCATCCGCGTCATCGACCCGCTGTCCAGGGACAGGTGGCGACACAGCTCAGCGGGCGTGTCGTAGCCCTGCAAAATGATCATCAGCACTTTGAACTGGGCGGCGGTGACGCCGTGGGGCGACAGGTAACCATCGAGGATGCGGTCTTTGAGCAAGGCGGCTCGCCCCACCAGCATGCCGATGCGGATGTATTCGAATTTTTCCGGCGTGTAGTGAGTCATGGAAATCACCGATAGCTGCCTAGGCAGGTAATGGCGTCCAATTTACTGCCTAGGCAGTTAAAGTCAACGAAAATGCTGAGCCTGCTATCAGAATTTCCTGACAGGAACGATCGAGCCGCCCAATAACTGGGGCAGCTTCAGAACGTGCAGAGGGCAAAAGCCGGATCAGGCGGCGGCAGGAACGCCACTGTGAAATCTGAAGTCGGGATCAGGCGTTTCGATAAGCTCGCGCTCTTTTTCCGCAATCTCGACGATTTTGTTTTGGATGTCGGCTTCGTCGCCATATTGGTAGGCGAGCTTGAGGTAATCCTGAAAATGCCGCGCTTCAGACTTGAGCAGGCTGCTGTAAAACTTGCCCAACTCTTCGTCCAGATGCGGTGCCAGGGCGGCGAAACGCTCGCAGGAGCGGGCCTCGACAATTGCACCCACCAGCAGCGAGTCGGTCAGGCGATAGGGTTCGTGGTTACGAATAAGCTTGCGCAACGCCCCGGCGTAACGGGCGGAGCCGACGTTGAACCAGGGCATGCCGCGTTTTTTCATCAGGCCCAGCACCTGCTCGAAATGACGCAGCTCTTCCCGGGCCAGGCGGGACATTTTGTTCTGCAGGTCCAGCTTGTTGCTGTACTGGAACATGAATTGAAACGCCGAGCCGGCGGCTTTCTTTTCGTTGTTGGCGTGGTCGATCAACAGGATATCAAGATTGTTCAGCGCCGCCTCCACCCAACTGGCGGGTGTGGGGCAAAGCAGGAAGGCGTCGATTTCGGGAAGAACTGGCATAAATCACGGCTGGGCTATGGGGCAGGCGGCGGATTATACGGCGGTGTTTGCTGTTTCGCGCATGGGAAAGGGTTGATCTGCATCATCCAGCGCAACGCTGAGCTAAAACTATAGTGCCGGCGCAGGCACCCCGTTAGCACAGTGAGGACACGACCATGCAAGCCGTTCGCAGCATCCTGGTGATCATCGAACCCGACCATCCTGAAGGCTTCGCGCTAAAACGCGCCAAGTTGATCGCCGGCGTCACCCAGTCGCATTTGCACCTGCTGGTGTGCGACAAGAAGCACGACCATTCCGGCTTGCTCGATGTACTCGCTAACGCGCTGCGCCAGGAAGGCTACAGCGTTTCTAGCCAGCAGACGTGGCACGACAACCTGCACCAAACCATCATCAAGGTTCAACAAGCCGAAGGCTGCGGCCTGGTGATCAAAGACCATCGCCCGGACAGCCCTCTGAAAAAAGCCATTCTCACCCCGGAAGACTGGAAGCTGTTGCGCTACTCGCCCTGCCCCGTTTTGATGGTGAAAACCGAACGGCCATGGACTGAAGGCGTAATTCTCGCCGCCGTCGACGTTGGCAATTCCGACGGCGAGCACAGAACACTGCACGCCAGCATCATCAATCACGCGTACGAAATTGCCGGACTGGCCAAGGCCACGCTGCACGTGATCAATGCCCATCCCTCGCCGATGCTGGCCTCGGCCGACCCTGTGTTTCAACTGCGGGAAACCATCGAAGCCCGCTACCGGGAGCGGTGCAAACGCTATCAAGAGGAATACGGCTTTGGCGACGAGCAATTGCACATCCTGGAGGGGCCAGCCGATGTGATGATTCCGTTTATGGCCAACAAGCTGGGGGCGGCCGTGACGGTAATGGGCACGGTGGCACGCACCGGGCTATCGGGGGCGCTGATTGGCAACACGGCCGAAGTGGTGCTGGATCAGCTGGAAAGCGATGTGCTGGTACTGAAGCCGGATACGGTGATCGCCCACCTTGAAGATCTGGTCGCGCAGCGCTGATTAGCGGTACGAACAAAAAAACCGCCAGCTCAGGCGGTTTTTTTATGCTCAAACCCGGCTTTCCATCCCTTCGCGCAGGAAACGCGGCGCGATGTAACGATCGTAATGCGCTTCGGAAAGCAGGAAGAATTCGCGGTCAATGGCATCGCGCAGCTCTGGCAGCGACCAGTCGCGAAATTCCGGCAGCAGCACCATGCCGTAGGCTTCCAGCTGATTGATAACCCGCGCACCACGGGCAATCAGCTGATAGGCCCAGCAATACTCAGACTGCTCCGGCACGAAACGAATCTGCCGCTGCTCCAGTTGCTGGCGCAAACGCGCGGCATCGAAGACGTCGACTTTGGCGGCCATCACCTGAACCAGCAGAATTTCCAGCCGCAGCCAGACAGCGCGTTTTTCTTCGTCGTTGTACAGGTTCCAATTCACCACTTCATGGTGAAAACGCTTACAGCCACGACAGACCAGATCCCCGTACACGGTGGAACACAGGCCGACGCAGGGCGTTTTTATGCGGTGATTGGACATAGGCAGACGGTGACAGAAAGGCAGGAACAGGCCGGCATCTTAGCCCTTTGTCTAGAGGGGGTCACCCCGGAGGTTGAAGGGGTTTGTCTTACCTTTACTGCGGTTTTCCAGTAGAATCGCCGGGCCATTCTTAGGCGTGATGTCCGTTAGAAGCTGTTTTCAAAGCGTCACGAGCACAGTTAATCCCGCAGGAACGCAGTTGGCTGGGTTACCACGATTCGCCGGTAGTCCAGCCAGCCCTCATCTAAACGTCCTGCAGGCGTAAAACTTTGAAAGCAGCTTCTGGATGCGTCCCGGACAACCCTATGGGACCACTGATGAGGGTAATAACTGTGCTTGAAGCCTATCGCAAACACGTTGCAGAGCGTGCAGCTCAGGGTATCGTGCCCCAGCCGCTAAACGCCGAACAAACTGCCGGCCTGGTTGATCTGCTGAAAAACCCGCCTGCAGGCGAGGAAGAATTCCTCGTTGACCTGATCACCAACCGCGTACCACCAGGCGTAGACGAAGCTGCCTACGTGAAGGCCGGTTTCCTCTCCGCTGTCGCCAAAGGCGAAGCCACTTCTCCGCTGATCAGCAAACAACGCGCCGTTGAACTGCTCGGCACCATGCAAGGCGGTTACAACATCGCCACCATGGTTGAGCTGCTGGATAACGCCGAGCTCGCCCCTACCGCTGCCGAACAACTCAAGCACACCCTGCTGATGTTCGATGCGTTCCACGACGTGGCTGAAAAAGCCAAGAACGGCAACGCTCACGCTAAAGGCGTGCTGCAATCGTGGGCTGACGGCGAGTGGTTCCAGAAGCGCCCGACTCTGGCTGACAAAATCAGCCTGCGCGTCTTCAAAGTAACCGGCGAAACCAACACCGACGACCTGTCGCCTGCGCCGGATGCCTGGTCCCGTCCAGACATTCCGTTGCACGCCCTGGCCATGTTGAAAATGGCTCGCGACGGCATCGTGCCGGACGTTCAAGGCTCCATCGGCCCGATGAAGCAGATCGAAACCATGCGCGGCGAAGGCTTCCCGATTGCCTACGTCGGCGACGTAGTAGGTACCGGTTCTTCGCGTAAATCCGCCACCAACTCGGTGCTGTGGTTCTTCGGCGACGACATTCCGTACGTTCCGAACAAACGTGCCGGCGGCTTCTGCTTCGGCTCGAAAATCGCTCCGATCTTCTACAACACCATGGAAGACGCCGGTGCACTGCCTATCGAGTTCGACGTGTCGAACATGAACATGGGCGACGTTATCGACCTGTACCCGCATGCTGGCAAAGTCTGCAAGCACGGTACCGATGAAGTCCTGACCACCTTCGAACTGAAGACGCCGGTTCTGCTGGACGAAGTTCGCGCCGGTGGCCGTATTCCGCTGATCGTAGGCCGCGGCCTGACCGAGAAAGCACGCGCCGAGCTGGGCCTGGGCCCAACCGATCTGTTCAAACTGCCAGAAGCCCCGGTCGACACCGGCAAGGGTTACACCCTGGCGCAGAAAATGGTCGGCAAGGCGTGCGGTCTGCCAGTTGGCAAGGGCATCCGTCCGGGCACCTACTGCGAACCGAAAATGACCACCGTCGGCTCTCAGGACACCACCGGTCCAATGACCCGTGACGAACTGAAAGACCTCGCGTGCCTGGGCTTCTCGGCTGACCTGGTTATGCAGTCCTTCTGCCACACCGCTGCCTACCCGAAACCAATCGACGTCACCACCCACCACACCCTGCCGGATTTCATCCGCACCCGTGGCGGCGTGTCGCTGCGTCCTGGCGACGGCATCATCCACAGCTGGCTGAACCGCATGCTGCTGCCGGACACCGTCGGCACCGGTGGTGACTCGCACACCCGTTTCCCGATTGGTATCTCGTTCCCGGCCGGTTCCGGTCTGGTTGCCTTCGCCGCAGCCACTGGCGTAATGCCGCTGGACATGCCGGAGTCGGTACTGGTTCGCTTCAAGGGCAAGCTGCAACCGGGCATCACCCTGCGTGACCTGGTACACGCCATTCCTTACTACGGCATCCAGAAAGGTCTGTTGACCGTTGAGAAGAAGGGCAAGATCAACGCCTTCTCCGGCCGCATCCTGGAAATCGAAGGTCTGGACGAGCTGACCGTTGAACAGGCTTTCGAGCTGTCCGACGCCTCGGCCGAGCGTTCCGCTGCTGGCTGCACCATCAAGCTGCCGGAAAAAGCCATCGCCGAGTACCTGAAGTCGAACATCACCCTGCTGCGCTGGATGATCAGCGAAGGCTACGGCGATGCCCGCACCATGGAACGTCGCGCTCAAGCGATGGAAGCCTGGCTGGCCAACCCGGAATTGCTGTCTGCCGACGCCGATGCCGAGTACGCCGAAGTCATCGAAATCGACCTGGCCGACATCAAAGAGCCTGTGCTCTGCGCGCCGAACGATCCGGACGACGCCCGTCTGCTCTCGACCGTTCAGGGCGAGAAGATCGACGAAGTGTTCATCGGTTCGTGCATGACCAACATTGGCCACTTCCGCGCTGCCGGCAAGTTGCTCGACAAGGTCAAAGGCTCGATTCCGACCCGTCTGTGGCTGTCGCCGCCGACCAAGATGGACGCTCACCAGCTCACCGAAGAAGGCTACTACGGCATCTACGGCAAGGCTGGCGCGCGCATGGAAATGCCGGGCTGCTCGCTGTGCATGGGTAACCAGGCACGCGTTGCTGCGAACTCGACCGTTGTGTCGACCTCGACCCGTAACTTCCCGAACCGTCTGGGCGATGGCGCCAACGTTTACCTGGCATCTGCTGAGCTGGCCGCAGTGGCATCCATCCTCGGCAAGCTGCCAACCGTTGCCGAGTACATGGAATACGCTGCAAGCATCGACAGCATGGCTGCCGACGTTTACCGCTACCTGAGCTTCGACCAGATCGCGGAATTCCGCGACGCTGCAGCGAACGCACAGATTCCGGTTGTTCAAGCGTAACGATGCACCGCGTTAGAAAGAGCCCCGCCTAGTGCGGGGCTTTTTTATGCCTGCGCTGGCGCGGCGCCAGTGTGCTGCTAGGGTAAAACCCGTGGCGCGGCCTTGTAGCGTGCCCTTATCACTGACCGGGGAGTTCACCATGAAGCATTGGATTTTCGCCGCGTTTTGCCTGCTCAGCCTCCCGGGCTGCTCAAGCGAATACATCATCACCACCACCGACGGCCAGATGCTTACCAGCCACGGCAAACCGGACCTGGACGACGACACCGGCATGCTGGAGTTCGAAGACAGTGAAGGACGCAAGCAACAGATTCCGCAGTCATCGGTGAAGCAGATGCTCGAACGCTGATCGTGCAGCGAGGCGAGCGAAGACTATTGCTCCAGTACAGACAGTTGAAATTTCCGACGCCCTCTCGACAAGCGTAACGGCGCCACTTATCTTCGCGACTGGCCAGTGCACTGGCCAACGTCGCTCGGACGGTTCCGGGCGCTTACGTCTTCGAGGAACACATGGCTGAACAAGCTTCGCGCCGCTTTGCGCGCATCGATCGTCTCCCCCCTTATGTTTTCAACATCACAGCTGAGCTGAAGATGGCGGCCCGTCGCCGCGGCGAAGACATCATCGACCTGAGCATGGGCAACCCGGATGGCGCTACCCCGCCCCATATCGTGGAAAAACTCGTACAGGTTGCTCAGCGTGAAGACACCCACGGCTACTCGACCTCGCGCGGCATCCCGCGCTTGCGCCGCGCCATTTCGCGCTGGTATCAGGATCGTTATCAGGTGGAGATCGATCCGGAAAACGAGGCCATCGTTACCATCGGCTCGAAGGAAGGGTTGGCGCACCTGATGCTCGCGACCCTGGATCAGGGCGACACCGTGTTGGTGCCCAACCCCAGCTACCCGATTCATATTTATGGCGCAGTAATCGCCGGCGCTCAGGTTCGCTCGGTACCGCTGGTGCCCGGCGTCGACTTCTTCGCCGAAGTGGAGCGGGCCATTCGGGAAAGTATTCCGAAGCCGAAGATGCTGATTATCGGCTTCCCCTCCAACCCCACCGCCCAATGCGTGGAGCTGGACTTCTTCGAACGCATCATCGCGCTGGCCAAGCAGTACAACGTCTTGGTGGTACATGACCTGGCGTACGCCGACATCGTTTATGACGGCTGGAAAGCGCCATCGATCATGCAGGTGCCTGGCGCCAAGGACATTGCGGTGGAGTTCTTCACGCTTTCCAAAAGCTACAACATGGCCGGCTGGCGCATTGGGTTTATGGTCGGCAACCCTGAGCTGGTGAACGCCCTCGCCCGGATCAAGAGCTACCACGATTACGGCACGTTCACGCCATTGCAGGTGGCGGCAATCGCGGCGCTGGAAGGCGACCAGGCTTGCGTGCGGGAAATTACCGCCAACTATCAGCAACGTCGCGACGTGCTGGTGCGCGGGCTCCATGAGGCCGGCTGGATGGTGGATAACCCGAAAGCGTCGATGTACGTCTGGGCGAAAATTCCGGAGCCTTACGCCAAGCTTGGTTCACTGGAGTTCGCCAAGAAGCTCCTGGCTGAAGCGAAGGTATGTGTATCGCCAGGGCTGGGTTTTGGCGACTACGGTGACGACCACGTGCGTTTCGCCCTGATCGAAAACCAGGATCGCATCCGACAGGCCGTACGGGGCATCAAAGCGATGTTCCGCGCTGATGGCTTGCTGGCGAAGGCCAAAGCCGACTAAACCGCGGCGGCGGCTACCTCTGATCGAGCGTAGCCGCTCATCCGCTGGCGCTGAACTTGTCCTGTTCACGGTTACCCAAGGGGCTCTCCCCTCCGACCACGGACAGTTGATGATAGATCTCACTACCTGGAACCTTGCAGTTCCAGCCGCCCACTCCGCGACATCCATCGATACAGCCCGCCTCAATAACGGATACCAAAGCCAGTACTTCAAGCGCCATGCCGATGGCAGCGTGACCTTCTGGGTACCTGTTACCGGAACAACCACAGAAGACGCTCACTACCCCCGCGCCGAACTCAGAGAAACGCAACCCGATGGCACGCTGAGTTTCTGGCCTTATCAGTTGGCGGACAATTACCTGAGCGCGGTGGTCACCGTGAACCAGGTGCCGAGCAAGGGCAAAATCGTAATCGGGCAGATTCACAGCGACGATCAGCCAGGCAGCCAAAACGATCCGCTGCTCAAGCTTCAGTATCACTATTTGAGAGGCGTTGGCCGGCTGGAGGCGTTGCTGCGTAAACGTCCTGGGGACAGCGCGGTAGAGAACATTCTGCTCGCTGAAAACGTGCAGCTTAATGAACGGTTCAGCTACGACTTGCGCCTGACGCCGTCCGGAAAGCTCGGTATACGCGTGCAGAGTAAAGACGGCGACGTCGGCTCCCATTACCGGCAACTGAGCGGCTATTGGGGCCAGCAGCAGTTTTACTTCAAAGCCGGCGCATACATCCAGGACAACTATGGACCCAAGAGCGAGGGCGGCCGGGTTACGTTTTACTGGCTCAATAGCGTTCACAAGTAGCGGCTTATGGGCTGCTATTGGCCGCAGTGGAGCCGTAAACTACGCCTACATCCGCCAACGCTATAGAGACTGAAATGGCCCGCCTGCAACTCGCATTTCCTGAAGACCAATTTTGCTACAGCACCCATTTGACGGTTCGAGTCACCGACATCAATGCGGGCAACCATTTGGGCAACGACTCGATGATTTCAATGATCTCGGAGGCGCGAGCGCGGTTCCTGTTCGACTTCGGCATTCAGGAAACAAACGGTACGGGGCTTGGAATTATCGTTACCGATCTCGCAACAACCTATAAAGCGGAAGCTCATGCTCGCGATCAATTGCTGTTCGAAGTGGGGGTCATGGACTTCAACAAATACGGGGGCGATATAACCTTCCGCATCACCCGCCCAGCCGATGGCAGCTTGATTGCAATGGCCAAATCGGGGTTTGTGTTCTTCGACTACAGCGTGTCGAAAGTCGTCTCAATGCCCGCAGACTTTTCAGACAAGTTCAGCAAAGTTAACTGGCTGAGCTAAGCCCTTCCGCACACTTCGCTTGGTCAGCTACTCGATTAGAGAGAGAGGAACTGTCCAGGCGAAGCTTCTTCTCGCCTCGAAGCCTCGCCTAACTTTTCTGCGCACAAAAACAAACCCCCTACCCGTTTTCACGAGTAGGGGGTTTGGAATTTAAGCTTGACGATGACCTACTCTCACATGGGGAGACCCCACACTACCATCGGCGATGCGTCGTTTCACTACTGAGTTCGG
>NZ_UPSE01000309.1 GCF_900573885.1 Pseudomonas viridiflava | reverse complement strand
GTACTGCGTCTACGCGAAATGTGAGCATGCGTTGGCCGGTCTGTTGTGCAAGCAACTGTACTTTCACACTGCGAAAGCGCCGGTCCCCGACCGTAATCGCTTTCTCCAGCTGGCGCTGAATCAAGAGACGGTCCTGTGGGTCGAGAACGCTTCTGCTGGTGAAGTCGGGCATGCCATAGTCCAGGATGGTGCCGCCCAGATTGGCAAAACCTTCCAGCTCGCCCGCAACCAGAGACTGGCGAGTGTTCACCAGAATCTCCAGGTCGCGGACGATGCTGGCTTTGTAATCGGCCAGCGAGCAAAGACGTTGCGATGACGCTTCCATGGAC
>NZ_UPSE01000223.1 GCF_900573885.1 Pseudomonas viridiflava | reverse complement strand
GGTTTATGTCGCAGGCGCTGGACTGGTGACTGACAGCATCAAGCAGAAATACCGCTCAGGCAAGACAATGGATCTCTTGAACGAGTTCTGGTCTTCCTACTTTGAAAAGTCCAACTCCAGACTGGAAGCGTTCGGAACTCCAATGCTCAACGTAGACCTGAAGTAGGCACCCATTACTTAAAGGAGCTTGCCTCTCCTGAGGTTAATAAAAAACGCCGCAGGCTCTTTGAGCTCTGCGGCGTTTTTCGTTGCGCCGGAAGACTTATTCAGACGCGCCTCAAAGCCCGCCGACGTGAAACGCCTTCACTTCCAGATACTCGTCCAATCCGTAGCTGGAGCCTTCACGGCCCAGGCCCGACTGCTTGAC
>NZ_UPSE01000320.1 GCF_900573885.1 Pseudomonas viridiflava | reverse complement strand
CCGACGATGAAGCCCACTACCAGTCCTGCTACTACAAACCCTAAACCACCCGCTTCCATATCCAACCCTGTCAAGCAAACGTATCAGGCAAAAAGTGGCGGGCAGCATTGCGGCTTTGGTTATGAGCGGTTATGAAGATGTGTTCTAAGGTTATAACCGTTTATCGCGGGTAGCAGCCGCAAGTGTTGCTTCGGCAACACTTTGCAGGCGTTGCGTGGGGCTGAGCCAGTTCACCATCATGTCGGCTTCAAGCGGTTTTGCGTTCAGGTAGCCTTGCCC
>NZ_UPSE01000221.1 GCF_900573885.1 Pseudomonas viridiflava | reverse complement strand
CCTTCGCTTCGATCAACTCGCAGGTTCGTGGTCAGACCGTAGCGATCCAGAACGCCAACGACGGTATGTCCCTTGCTCAGACCGCTGAAGGCGCTCTGCAAGAGTCCGTATCGATCCTGCAGCGTATGCGTGAACTGGCAGTTCAGTCGCGAAACGACAGTAACAGCCCGGAAGGTCGTGACGCGCTGAACAAAGAATTCGCTCAGATGAGCTCGGAACTGACACGTATCGCCAACAGTACCAACCTGAACGGCAAGAACCTGCTCAACGGTTCTGCCAGCACCATGACTTTCCAGGTGGGTTCCGACTCCGGCGCTGCAAACCAGATTTCCGTGACTCTGAGCGCCAGCTTTGACGCAAACACCATGGG
>NZ_UPSE01000255.1 GCF_900573885.1 Pseudomonas viridiflava | reverse complement strand
TGCATAACCACGCCTCAGCTCGGTTGATAACCGGGCCTGAAACCTGAAGATAAACTTGCCTGTGGACAAAGTTCACTTTAATCCACAGGCTCAGGACGGTTATCCCAACCCCTCACAGGCACATGACCACAGGCTTTTGAATCTCTGTACACACCGAAAATAAAGGCCTGTAGGGATCTATCCACAGAAACATGACTCAGTAAGAATAAACATAAAAACAAGGCTTTATAAACTTTCTTTCCTTTTTATTTTCTTTATTCGCGAGTTTTCCACAGCTGGTTAAATTTTGTGCAACGGGTTTCAATCAGGTGGGGTAAGTCCCTATAC
>NZ_UPSE01000553.1 GCF_900573885.1 Pseudomonas viridiflava | reverse complement strand
GTGCAGGGCGCGTTCTATCGATTCATGAGGGTGCGCATCAGCGAAGTGTCTGCGCCTGAGGCCGGACGCAAGCTGCTGGACACGCGCACGGGTGAGCCGTTCAGCCGTGAGCGCTATGCCGCCCGGCTGGGTGCGGCAGGCAAACCGCTCCTCGAGGTGTTTTATCCACAGGCTGTGCCTGCACCGTCATGACGATATCCGGCCTCCGACTTAAATAATTACCCCGAACGGTGCCCCACAAACTGATTAAGTGCATGGCTTTCCTCAAGAGCAAAGACAGGACGTCATGCACTCAACAACTCACAAAACCCGGATGGCAAAAACTGCTGTCGATGTCTGGACGGACAAGGCGCTTAAAGCCCGTGCAGTCTCTCTCATGGGCGCCTATCCAGATCTTTACAGTCTGGCC
>NZ_UPSE01000219.1 GCF_900573885.1 Pseudomonas viridiflava | reverse complement strand
GTGCCGGGATGCCTTCGATATTGGCATTCTGCGTTTGTTCCGGCACATCATTTTCGGGTTTTTTATCCACAAGAACCTCCTTTATAAACAGCACGCTACAACATGCAGCCGTCTGAATTCTCGCTGTTCCTATGGTAAAACGAGTCTAAGCGTTTCATGGTAACAATAGATGACAACGCACTAAGCCGTCGCCGTGACCACCCGGACCGGACACGCGCTCAACCCACAAAGTTCAGAATGCCGCCTCAACCCTGATCGTGCCATCGCTCTGGGCCACCTTCGAG
>NZ_UPSE01000430.1 GCF_900573885.1 Pseudomonas viridiflava | reverse complement strand
GCGTCCAGAACCGTATTGGGCTTGAGCATCACCGCCTGATTCCAGTGATGACGCTCGGGAATCTCCAGTTCGAAGAAGCGCGCCTGAATCGGCAGCAAGGGCAGCGAACCTCTGACCTGCTCCACCGCAGCGGCTGGCTTCTTCTGAATGAGTTTCGCCACCGACGCCAATAGGCCGATGGTCTGCTTTTCGAACAACTGCTACGGGCTGCGGTTGATGCCCTGACGCTTGGCGCGGGCGATGATTTTCAAACTGAGGATCGAGTCGTCGCCCAGTTC
>NZ_UPSE01000218.1 GCF_900573885.1 Pseudomonas viridiflava | reverse complement strand
GCCTTGGAGACCAGACGGATGCCGGTCTTGTCGGTCAGCTGGATGCTCTGATGCTGACCGGCGCGGGTGGTGAAATTCAGCGTATCGGCCTGGAGGCTGTCGACGGTGCCGCGCATCGGCTTGACCACCGGCATGTCGGCGGCCTGAGTCATGACAGCGGCGCTGAGCAGCAACAGGCCGAACGTAGTGGACAGTGCAGTCTTCATCGGTAATTCCTTGGCAGAGGGGTCTGGACGCATCTTTACACCGCTACCGGCACCGCAGAATGACCGGGCAATGACATTTTTGTCATTCGCCGGACACCTTCCCGGCAACTGGTTAGAC
>NZ_UPSE01000371.1 GCF_900573885.1 Pseudomonas viridiflava | reverse complement strand
GTTCATGACCCACCTGCCTCAGATTCAGCATGACCTTGCCAATCCCGCCACGCCGAAAACCGTGTTCGGCTTCCTGTGCGCCGCACTCGCCCGCCGCCGCGCCGAAGGCACGCCTGCGTTCACGCTGATGTCCTGCGATAACCTGCCGCACAACGGCGCGGTCACACGCAAGGCGCTGCTGGCCTTCGCCGCCCAGCGCGACGCCGATCTGCACGACTGGATTGCTGACAACGTCAGCTTTCCCAACGCGATGGTTGACCGCATCACGCCAATGACCAGCGC
>NZ_UPSE01000091.1 GCF_900573885.1 Pseudomonas viridiflava | reverse complement strand
GCCCCAGCCTTTGCTGCAGACCGATGCCGTTCATCAGTTATTACAGGCCGTACACGGCGGTTTCTGCTGCGCAATCATGCCGCTGGACGGCGGATTGGAGACGCTGACCGAGCATCTGGCCATGCATCCGATTGCCGATGCCCGCACGTTGGCCCGGCTGGGGCTGATCATGCGCCGCAGCGCACCTCGTTCCGCGCTGGCGGAAGCGTGCTTTGCGCTGGTGGCAGAAATCCCTCGATAAGACATTGATCGACGTCATCTATCAGTGCATCGGAACTAGCGATTAGACGATACCGGACAACACGCCTAGTCTTACAGGTGTCGATCTGCCGGTATCTCTGCCCATGCAAGCCA
The DNA here is from genome assembly GCF_900573885.1 of Pseudomonas viridiflava. Taxonomy (GTDB): domain Bacteria; phylum Pseudomonadota; class Gammaproteobacteria; order Pseudomonadales; family Pseudomonadaceae; genus Aquipseudomonas. The sequence continues at coordinate 134 of NZ_UPSE01000091.1, read as the reverse complement.
AGCGCACGGTCGGCACCGCGTCTGCTTTCGCGCCCGCCCCCGAAGCCAGCCAGTCCTACAGCTACGCGACCCTCGAAGGTCAGGACGGCGCACGCACCGAGCTTGCTGAAGAAGTAGCGCTGGCAATCGCCTAC
>NZ_UPSE01000311.1 GCF_900573885.1 Pseudomonas viridiflava | reverse complement strand
GCTGGGAAAAGGACGCCAAACCGGTGGCCGCGCCAGACACCCAGGTTGGCGCCTTCGCTGAACATCTGGATCACCCGCGCTGGCTGTACGTGCTGCCCAATGGCGACGTACTGGTCGCGGAAACCAACTCACCGGCCAAGCCGGATGATGGCAAAGGCATCCGTGGCTGGGTCATGGAGAAGGTCATGGGCCGCGCCGGTGCGGGCGTACCGAGCGCCAACCGCATCACCCTGCTGCTCGACACCAACAACGACGGCGTGGCCGAAACCCGCAGCGTCTTTCTGCAGAACCTCAACTCGCCGTTCGGTATGACGCTGGTGGGCAACAAGCTGTACGTGGCCGACACCGACCGCCTGATCAGCTTCCCGTATGAAAACGGCCAGACCTCGATCAGCGCCCAGCCGACCAAAGTGGTCGACCTGCCGGGCGGGACGCTGAACCACCACTGGACCAAGAACGTCATTGCC
>NZ_UPSE01000008.1 GCF_900573885.1 Pseudomonas viridiflava | reverse complement strand
ATGAGCAGGCAGAACGCCATGCATTTATATGAAATAGCGACAACCGCTTACACTTCAAACGCACGTTCGTCTCTCTGGTTCGGAAATTGCTACTTTTAGACATCTGGCCTACGCCGGTAGCAACAAGCCTCGCGTGTTCCCAACACCCCCATCAGGTTATAAGGACTGAATAATGAGAAAAGCATGGCTGACCCTTTCCGCGCTGGCTTTGTGCCTGGCTGCTGGTAACACGATGGCCAAGGAGTACAAGGAACTGCGCTTTGGCGTCGATCCTTCTTACGCACCGTTCGAATC
>NZ_UPSE01000217.1 GCF_900573885.1 Pseudomonas viridiflava | reverse complement strand
TCGCTGCGGCAGTGCTGGGGCATGGCCTGATCACCTGGCTGCCTGCCTGGCTGATTCTGCGGGTCATCGTCGGCCTGGGGATGATGTGTCAATACATGGTCATCGAAAGCTGGCTGAACGAGCAGGCCGCGGCCAAGCAGCGGGGCATGGTGTTCAGCGGATACATGATCGCGTCCTACCTGGGGCTGGTGCTGGGGCAGCTGGTGCTGGTGGTCCATCCGCAGTTGGGTCCTGAATTGCTGATGCTGGTGGCCCTGTGTTTTGCACTGTGTCTGGTGCCGGTTGCCATGACCCGCGCCATTCACCCTGCGCCATTGCATCCCGCGCCACTCGAACCAC
>NZ_UPSE01000088.1 GCF_900573885.1 Pseudomonas viridiflava | reverse complement strand
CTTGAACACGTGCATGGTCATGTGGCCAGGGTTGGCCTGCAGAAATGCACCCAGCGCAGCACCGCCGATGATCAACACCTCGTAGGGCTGAAACAGGGCCATGATCTTGCCGTGAGACAGGACGTATCCGCCGAGGACACTCGCGAAAACGACAATGATGCCGATAATTTTAGCCATAGGAGAAAATACTTTACTGAGTCGGGTTCAGGGACAGTCCGGAAGTTCTTGAAACTCTTCTTCTCCTTATCGGCCTAACTGGGCCAGACTATAGGCAGTTCTTGCTAAAAAACCAGTTCCGCCCGGAATCGCGGGATCGAAAAAGGCTGTCGCGCCCCAGAACGCTGGCAGCCTCCCAGCTCGAAAATCAGCTGCACAGGGCATCGAATGTCGACAACGCATGTTCCACATCCGCCGGTTCCAAAGACGCTTGAATCCTGGGTCAGACTGCTCGACGGCGTCGATCTGCC
>NZ_UPSE01000216.1 GCF_900573885.1 Pseudomonas viridiflava | reverse complement strand
GTGCAGGTTTCTTCGCGTCAGGCTGCGTTGTGGCCTGGGCGGTTTTCTGCGGGATGGCGCTGACTACGCCGTCGCCGACCGGCTTGTAGCCTTGCGTCCAGGTACGGGCACGGCTGACGAACGGATTGGCATGGCCCATGACGGTCGCGATGCGACGATCACGTTCCTTTTCCCACGCCGTCACCGGGTATTGCTCGTCCCAGGCCATCAACAACTGTTGCTGCTGACGCGACATGTTCAGGTTGTACCGATCGAACATGTAAAAAGTGGTGCGGGCAACCATGCCTTTCACTTCGTCACGCGGTTCGGCAACGTTCTGCTGGAAATCGACTTTGGTCTTGCACTGTCGATACT
>NZ_UPSE01000195.1 GCF_900573885.1 Pseudomonas viridiflava | reverse complement strand
GTCCCAGAACGAACCGGTCATATCATGGTAGCCACGGGACAACAGCGAGACGTCGTACACCAACTGGTCGGTACTGTAATCCTCGGCCTCGATACCGCACGCGCGGGCCTTGAGGCGCATGTTGATGTCTCTGGTCACCAGCACCACGCTCAAATCCTTGTTGCGCGCGTGCATGTCGATCAATTGGTTGATGATGATGTTGTCGTTCAGATGCTCGGGAAGCAGGCTGTTGGGTTCCTCGCGCTTGCTCATCAGAATCGACAGGAAGCCTTTGAACACGCCAGTGCCACGGTCGATCGGCACACCC
>NZ_UPSE01000211.1 GCF_900573885.1 Pseudomonas viridiflava | reverse complement strand
GGACCCTGCCAACACGCGCGGCGTGTTGTTGATGGCGCCCGTGTTCTCAAGCGTCAGTGCGCCGGGTGAAACGCCCGAGTTGAGAGGTGTGCTCACGGCAGTCATCGGTCTCTCGCAACTGATGAGTGTGGGTGCGGCAGAACGCGACACCCTGGCGGTCACACTCACTGACCTGAACGCGCAGCCCGAACCTGATCCCGTGTATCTGTCTCCAGCCAAAGCGGCCACGAATGAGCTGTACCAAAGCACACTGCTGGGACTGGGGGATCGCGATATCTGCTCGAGGTTCGTCCCACCGAGCTGTTTCAGTCAAATAATCGGGAAACGTCCAGCAATGTTCTTTGGTTCGGCGGGCTGTTGAGTCTGATGCTCAGTGCCTTGCTTTACAGCCTCATCAGCCAGCGCCAGCGTGCGCTTGCACGTGTCGAGCAGCGCACCCGAGAGTTGCGCGTGCGCGAGAAGCAATTGAACGTGGCCAACGGTCAGTTGCGCAACATCCTGAATGCGGCGACCGAAGTCGCAATTATTGCGACCGACCTCAATGGTGTGATC
>NZ_UPSE01000634.1 GCF_900573885.1 Pseudomonas viridiflava | reverse complement strand
AGAATGCGCACATCGTTCGCACGGGCTATGCCATCGAATACGATTACTTCGATCCGCGTGATCTGAAGTACAGCCTCGAAACCAAGGTGATCGGCGGTCTGTTCTTCGCGGGCCAGATCAACGGCACAACCGGCTACGAAGAAGCGGGGGCTCAAGGTTTGCTGGCAGGAACCAACGCGGCATTGCGTGCGCAAGGTCGCGACAGCTGGTGCCCGCGTCGTGACGAGGCGTACATCGGCGTGTTGGTTGATGACCTGATCACGCTGGGTACGCAAGAGCCTTACCGGATGTCCACATCCCGCGCCGAATATCGTTTGATCCTGCGCGAAGACAACGCTGACCTGCGTCTGACCGAAAAAGGCCGTGAGCTGGGTCTGGTCGATGA
>NZ_UPSE01000210.1 GCF_900573885.1 Pseudomonas viridiflava | reverse complement strand
GCCTTCAACGGCCACGAAGTGGTGCATGGCGTCAGCCTCGACATCCGGCGTGGCGAATGCCTGGCGCTGGTGGGCGAATCCGGCTCGGGCAAGTCGGTGACCGCGCATTCGATCCTGCGTCTGTTGCCGGGCAAGACGGTCAGCACCCAGGGCTCGATTCGTTATGACGGGCTGGATCTGGTCAGCGCCAGCGACAAGCAACTGCGCAGCCTGCGCGGCAACCGGCTGGCGATGATCTTTCAGGAGCCCATGACCGCGTTGAACCCGACCCGGCGCATCGGCCGCCAGATGCTGGATGTGATCATCCATCACC
>NZ_UPSE01000027.1 GCF_900573885.1 Pseudomonas viridiflava | reverse complement strand
CCAATGCGCTGTGCTCGAAGCGTGGGTCCTGTGTAGCGTCTTCCACGACCAGCACGTCGGTCGGTGCCAGAATCGCATGGGCGCAAAACGCGAGGTCGCGGTGTGTCTCGCGCACGTCCAGACCAATGCAGGCCTTGAACCACTGCCGCTCACGGTCCACCAGCGACACCAGCGCTATCGGCATATCGCACAGCGTAGTGGCCAGCAGTACCACATCGTCGAAGCCCTGTTCAGGCCCGCTGTCCAGAATACCGAGATGCTCCAGCGACAGAATTCTGTCTGCCTCATTGGCGGGGAAGGGCGCAGGACGGTGG
>NZ_UPSE01000434.1 GCF_900573885.1 Pseudomonas viridiflava | reverse complement strand
CAAATGGGCAGAAAAAATGCGCCAACGCGTGCATGCGCAAGCCGAATCACTGGGCAATCTCTGCGTCGAGAGCTTTCACTTCCTGGCACTGTTCGCCATTGGCGCCATCACGGCATGGGCCTCGGTTGTGGCTTTTCTTGGAATGGTCGAGAAGGGCAACGTCACGGTCGATGACATCCTGCTGCTGTTCATCTACCTCGAACTGGGCGCGATGACGGGGATTTATTTCAAGACCAACCACATGCCGGTGCGTTTTCTGATCTACGTAGCGATCACTGCGTTGACGCGTCTGCTGATCTCGGATGTATCTCATCACAATCCGCCTGATCTGGGCATCAT
>NZ_UPSE01000286.1 GCF_900573885.1 Pseudomonas viridiflava | reverse complement strand
TATGAATGTGTGTATCTCGCTCAATCAAAGCATTTCTTGAGGCGGCTTCTCTTAACGCGATCTCCTTCTGAAGCATTTCAAGGGCTCCAGCAGACTGCTTTTTTTGAAGGGAGTTTTCTTCGCGGAGACGCTTAAGCATGACTCAATAACCTCATAATTTTAACATCCCTTCGACCGCTCTTCCTCGCGCCTGTGGCAAAACGACGACCGCGCTCCAATCAACATTTTGTATAGTACACGACTTGTCTTTATGCGTTAAGTTTTCTGAAGGCATTTTTGCATCACTGCACTGCCACAATCGTGTCAAAAAAACGAAGCTTTATTTGCTTAGAACCCCCCATAAACTGCCGCTACGCAGACACATCAGACTGAACG
>NZ_UPSE01000171.1 GCF_900573885.1 Pseudomonas viridiflava | reverse complement strand
CTGATGAGCGACGTCAAGGACCTGGAAAAGCGCGTGGCCGACCTGACTTTCCCGCCTGAGAAAGTAGTCGGCGGCGCAGCAGCGCTGCTGGAAGAAGTGGCGGCAACGAAGATTTCCGGCGAAGAAGACCGTTACAGCCACACCGACCTGTATGACTTCCAGGGCAACATCGACGGCGCGAAGAAAATCGTCGACCTGTTCCGCCCGCAGATCGAACAACAGGACAAGGCATTCGCCGGCAAGGTCGACAAGAACTTCGCCACCATGGAGAAGATCCTGG
>NZ_UPSE01000209.1 GCF_900573885.1 Pseudomonas viridiflava | reverse complement strand
TGTGGTCAGTGTTCCAGGGGCCGGCTGCCGACCCGAAGCTGTGGGACTACCTGCCCTACGGGCCGTTTAACGAGCGCAACGCGTTCGACGCCTGGCTGGCCGGGCATCAGGTGGCGACGGATCCGTGGTTCTATGCCGTGATCAATCAGCAGACCGGCAAGGCTGAAGGCGTGATCAGCTTTCTGTCGATCTTCGCGGTACACGGCAGGATCGAGATCGGACACGTGACCTTCAGCGCCGCCATGCAGCGCACCCCCAAAGGCACCGAAGCGATCTACTTGCTGGCCAGGGAAGCCTTTCGACTGGGCTACCGCCGCCTGGAATGGAAATGCAACGCCAACAACGCCCTCTCCAAACGTGCCGCTGATCGCTTCGGTTTCAGCTACGAAGGCACCTTCCGCCAGCACATGGTGGTCAAGGGTCTGAACAGAGACACCGCGTGGTATTCGATCCTCGACAGCGAATGGCCCAGCCTGCAGACCGCATTCGAAGGCTGGCTGGCTGTGGATAACTTCAAGGATGGCGCGCAGCTCAAAGGGCTGGAAGCGTTTCGGCAGTAGGTTTCAGG
>NZ_UPSE01000009.1 GCF_900573885.1 Pseudomonas viridiflava | reverse complement strand
AGGTTCTGCAGCTCGCACCAGTCGTAGACGTCCTCGAACAGCGGATCGAATTCGTTGGCCGCCTCGATAGAGAACGACTGGCGGCCCGTTTCCGGGCGTCCCGAGCGGCCGACCGGAGGCTGCAGCGGATAGTCCGGGTCGTCGCTACGCTTGGTCAGATAGAACTCCATCTCCGGCGCTACGATCGGCTGCCAGCCTTGGTCGGCGTAGAGTTTGAGGACTTTCTTGAGGACGTTGCGCGGGGACAGCTCGATGGGGTTGCCCTGCTTGTCGTAAGTGTCGTGAATCACCTGCGCAGTGGGCTCGATGGCCCAGGGCACCAGATACACCGCGTTCTGGTCGGGGCGGCAGATCATGTCGATGTCGGCCGGGTCCAGCAGCTCGTAGTAGATATCGTCTTCTACGTAGTCGCCGGTCACCGTCTGCAACAACACGCTTTCAGGCAGACGCATGCCTTTTTCAGCGATGAATTTGTTGGTCGGGGAGATCTTGCCGCGAGTGATCCTAGTGAGGTCGGACATCATGCATTCGACTTCGGTAATCTTGTGTTCTTTCAACCAATCGGTGAGCTGGTCGAGGTTGGTACTCATAAATACCTCAGGGTTTTGGTGTCCTGATCGCGATCAGGCGTTTTTTCGACGCATCGGCGTCATGGTGTACAAC
>NZ_UPSE01000513.1 GCF_900573885.1 Pseudomonas viridiflava | reverse complement strand
CCCGCACCAACTGGAAAACTCACTGCTGAACCTGTGCATCAATGCCAAGGACGCCATGCCGGACGGTGGCCAGTTGCTGATCGAGACCGGCAATCGCTATCTGGACAGCCCGACGGCAGCGAAACATGAGCTGGCGGCGGGCCGCTATGTGGAACTGACGGTCAGCGACACGGGCACAGGAATGACCAAGGAAGTGATGGGACGGGCATTCGATCCGTTTTTCACCACCAAACCCATCGGTCAAGGCACCGGCCTGGGCCTGTCCATGATTTACGGGTTCGCCAGACAGTCCGGTGGTCAGGCGCGCATATGCTCGGCCGTCGGGCTGGGAACATCGATCTGCATCTACCTGCCCCGCTACCACGGTAGCGCGGACAAGCAGGCACATGAGATCGACAACACGTCCGCAG
>NZ_UPSE01000208.1 GCF_900573885.1 Pseudomonas viridiflava | reverse complement strand
GGGTGACTTCCAGTGCCAGGTCGGTGCCGCCCGCCAACAGGCGAGCCTGAGGGTTTACGTCGTACAGGTCGGCGAGGTCGGCCACGGTCAGCGGGATCAGGCAGCGTTTTTCACCGTCGTTCAGCTCGCCGGTCTGCTGCGGGGTGATGGCGCGCAGGCGCTCGATGGTCTGCGCCTGACGCTGGTCGAACTGATCGGGCTCACGCTGCCCGCACGCCTGTTCGGCAGCGGCCAGAATCGGGCGATAACCCGTGCAACGACACAGATTACCGGCCAGTGCTTCGTGGGCCTGATGCGCATCGGCCTGATTGCTGTTCTTCTGCAGGGCAAACAGCGACATCACGAAA
>NZ_UPSE01000207.1 GCF_900573885.1 Pseudomonas viridiflava | reverse complement strand
GACCTGGAAGTCGTCGCCCAGCACCGAGTTCGCCATCAATTTCAGGGAAGGCCGGCTCCGCGGTTCATAGTGTTGGTCAAGCCCGCACGGGGACAGTCTGGCCCCAGGTGTTTCGTAGTAGCGTCCTGCAGATTGATTCATGTCGAAACCCACCAGAAACACCTTGCTGAAGCCAAGGTGATGGGCAAGTTGCAGGGCCAGATACATGACGGTGCGGGCGTCGAAAAAGCCCAGGCTCATGTCCTTGCTGAAACCGATGTCCCTGCTGCGTCGGCTGAACAGTGAAAGCTTTCTGACCAGATCGGATCGCTGTTCGAAAAGACTCGCGGCACCCAGCCGGTCGGCCTTCTTCAGCGCATAGAC
>NZ_UPSE01000205.1 GCF_900573885.1 Pseudomonas viridiflava | reverse complement strand
AGATTACTCTGCTTTGCAATCCTTAATTTCAACCTAACCTATTGATTAGAAAGAACTTTTAGGAGCCTTCCGCGCCGGAAGAGGTGCGCATTATAAGCAGCCTGAGAAAGCCGTCAAGGCATTATTGACCTTTTATTCAGCTTTTAACGAAACTCGCGCAAAAGCCTTTTTGCCGGCCTGGCAAACATGCACGGCGCCAACCTTATATATAAAGGTGCGATCAACGACCTCTCCATCTACACGCACGCTGCCGGCATTGAGCAGATCACGAGCGCCTGCCGCGTTCTTTACCAGGCCAGCCTTATTAAGGAGGGAGGCGATAGGCAGATCTTCAGCCGACACAACCTCAACTTCCGGCAGATCATCCGGAAGCTCGCCTTCCTTCATACGGTTGCCAGCGGAGCGATGCGCAGTGGCAGCCGCCTCTTCGCCGTGGAAGCGGGCAACGATCTCTTCGGCCAGTTTGATTTTGATGTCGCGCGGATTCGCGCCCGCAGCAACGTCGGCCTTGAAGGCTTCGATCTCATCCATGGAGCGGAAGCTGAGCAGTTCAAAGTAGCGCCACATCAGGGCATCAGGAATCGACACGAGCTTGTTATACATAACTCCCGGTGCTTCCTGGATCCCCACGTAGTTGCCGAGTGACTTGGACATCTTCTTCACGCCGTCCAGGCCTTCCAGCAACGGCATGGTCAGGATGGTTTGCGCCTCCTGCCCATAAGCACGCTGAAGCTCGCGGCCCATCAGCAGGTTGAATTTCTGATCGGTGCCGCCGAGCTCCACATCTGCCTTCAATGCAACCGAGTCGTAACCCTGGACCAACGGGTAGAGAAACTCATGAATCGCAATCGGCTGATTCGTGGCGTAACGCTTGCTGAAGTCGTCGCGTTCGAGCATCCGCGCCACCGTGTATTGAGAAGCCAGGCGGATAAAATCTGCGGGGGTCAGTTGATCCATCCAGGTGGAGTTAAAAGCCACCTCGGTTTTTGCCGGATCAAGAATCTTGAAGACCTGCGCCTTATAGGTTTCGGCGTTATCCAGCACCTGCTCGCGGGTTAGCGGCGGACGAGTTGCGCTCTTGCCACTCGGATCGCCGATCATGCCGGTGAAGTCGCCGATCAGAAACACGACCTGATGGCCCAGCTCCTGAAACTGACGCAGCTTATTAATAAGCACGGTGTGGCCAAGGTGGAGATCAGGCGCAGTAGGGTCGAAACCCGCCTTGATACGTAGCGGCTGGCCGCGCTTCAACTTTTCGACCAGTTCGGCCTCGACCAACACCTCTTCTGCGCCGCGCTTGATCAGCGCCAGCTGCTCTTCAACCGACTTCATACCCGCCCCGCTACCACCTGATTTTCGAAGGGAACCAACCATACAAGATCACCAACTAATTACAAGTTTGCGCCTGCCGCTTGTCCCGCTGGTGAATGGGACAAAACCGCAGGGTTGCCTCGAGGTGATTTTGGTTATATTTTATACAGTTATTTCATATTCATCATTTTCTTCATCTCTTCTTTTCACCTTTTCAAAGTCAAAATCACCTTATGACCTCTATTTCTAAAGCGCCTCCGCCGTACCCCAAAAGCCATCTACTTGCGGCTAGCGGCATTGCCGCCCTCTTAAGCCTCGCGTTGTTGGTATTTCCGTCACGAGAAGTCGAAGCAAAAAAGACCACTCTGAACCTCGATCTCAACGCCAGTGAGCAGGTTGAATCCGCTCCTGACGATCAGCAGCCGCGTTTGCCGGGCGAGACGTCCGAATCGCCGTTTGCTCAGGTCGACCCACAGAACTCCACGACCCAGCAGGCCGAACAGCCCGCGGAAAAACCGCTGGAGCCCGTTGCTGAAGCGGCTCCAGTCGACCCGTACACCAAGCTCATTACCGTGGCAAACGGCGACACGCTTTCCACGGTATTCCAGAAAGCCGGCCTGACACCTGCTCACTTGCACGAAGCGCTGAGCAGTAGCAAGGATGCAAAACGCTTCGGCCAACTGAAGATTGGCCAAGAGCTTGAGGTGAAACTTACTCAAGACGGCGGCCTGCAGCACCTGCAGAGCAAGCTGAGCGACCTGGAAACGATCACCCTGTCGAAGACCGAGAAAGGTTTCGAGTTCAAGCGCGACCTGACCAAACCCACCGTCCGCAGCGCTTATGCCCGTGGCGTGATCGACAGCTCGCTGTTCGTGTCGGCCAAGCGTGCCGGTCTGTCGCACAACCTTACGATGGATCTGGCGAACGTTTTTGGCTACGACATCGACTTCGCCCAGGATCTGCGCGAAGGCGACGAATTCGAAGTGATCTACGAGCAGAAAGTGGTCAACGACAAGAAGGTAGGCGACGGTAATATCCTCGCCGCACGCTTCGTTAACCGTGGCAAACCCTTCACTGCAGTCCGCTATACCAACAAACAAGGCTCCACCAGCTACTACACCGCTGACGGCAACAGCATGCGCAAGGCGTTTATCCGTACACCGGTAGACTTCGCACGAATTAGCTCGCGCTTCTCGATGGGTCGGTTCCATCCGATTCTGAACAAGATTCGCGCCCACAAAGGCGTGGATTACGCTGCCCCGCGCGGCACGCCGATCAAGGCAGCGGGCGACGGTCGTGTGCAGCTTGCAGGTCGTCGTGGCGGTTACGGCAATACCATCATCATTCAGCACAACAAAACCTACACCACGCTGTACGGCCACATGCAGGGCTTCGCCAAGGGCGTCAGAACTGGCAGCATGGTCAAGCAAGGCCAGGTGATCGGTTACATCGGCACCACCGGCCTGTCGACCGGCCCGCACCTGCACTATGAATTCCAGGTTAAAGGCCAGCACGTCGACCCGCTGAGCCAGAAGATGGCGATGGCCGACCCGATCTCCGGCCCTGACAAAACTCGGTTCATGCAGATGAGCAAACCGCTGATGGCGCAGATGGATCAGGAAAAGGCCACCATGCTGGCCTTGAACAAGCGCTAAGCCGTGCCGCGTTATATAGGTGTGATGTCCGGCACAAGCCTCGATGGGCTGGACATCGCGCTGATCGACCAAAGCGAAACCACCACCCTTCTCGCTACCCGTTACCTGCCAATGCCGGACGACCTGCGCGCCGACCTGCTCGCGCTGTGCAGCCCGGGCCCGAACGAATTGGCACGAAGCGCCCTCGCCGAACAGCGATGGGCGCGCCTGGCAGCCAGCGGCATCCAGGCGATGCTAAGTGAACAGAACCTCCAGCCAGACGACATCCGTGCCATTGGCAGCCACGGCCAAACCGTCCGGCACGAGCCGGCGCAGGGTTTCACCATTCAGATTGGCAACCCTGCCCTGCTGACCGAGCTAACCGCCATAACGGTAGTCGCTGACTTCCGTCGCCGCGATGTAGCCGCTGGCGGTCAAGGCGCACCGCTGGTTCCGGCTTTTCACGATGCCTTGTTCAGCGACGGAATCAGCCGCCAGGCCATTCTTAACGTGGGCGGTTTCAGTAACCTCAGCCTGCTCGATCCTCAAGAACCGGTGCACGGTTTCGACTCCGGCCCCGGCAATGTGCTGATGGACGCCTGGATTAATCGCCATCAGGGCGTGAGTTATGACCGTAACGGCGACTGGGCCGCGAGCGGCGCCGTATCCGCCGAGTTGCTGGGCGCGCTACTGAGCGACCCGTTCTTCACAACGAAAGGCCCGAAGAGCACCGGCCGTGAGCTGTTCAATCTGGCGTGGCTGGATCAGCACCTGAGCCAATACCAAACCATCAGCCCGGCGGATGTTCAGGCCACGTTGCTGGAGATGACCGCGCAGAGCATCATCGGCGCGCTTACCAATGCGCAGCAGAATACGGGCCGGCTGCTGGTGTGTGGCGGCGGCGCCCATAACCTGACGTTAATGAAACGACTGGGTGAACTGCTACCGGGCTGCGCGGTGCAAAGTACCGACGAGCATGGCGTTCCCGCCGATTGGGTGGAAGCAATGGCGTTTGCCTGGCTAGCGCATTGCTGCCTTGAAGGAATTCCCAGCAATCGCCCGAGCGTTACCGGGGCTAAGGGCCTGCGGGTGCTCGGCGCCATTTATCCCGCCTGAGCGCAGAAACGAAAACGCCGCGCATAGGCGCGGCGTCGTTGTAGCCACCAGCAATCAGATCGAGAAGGACGATCCGCAACCGCACGTGGTTGTCGCGTTCGGGTTCTTGATCACGAAACGCGAACCTTCCAGGCCTTCCTGATAATCCACTTCTGCACCGGCAAGGTACTGGAAGCTCATCGGGTCGACCACCAGGCTCACGCCTTCGCGCTCAACGATGGTGTCGTCATCCGCTACTTCTTCATCGAAGGTGAAGCCGTACTGAAAGCCGGAACAACCGCCACCGGTAACGAACACACGCAATTTCAGACGTGGATTGCCTTCCTCATCGACCAGGTTTTTGACCTTGTTCGCCGCGCCGTGCGTGAATTGCAGCGGTGTGGGGGTGAAGGATTCGACGCTCATGCTGTCTTTCTCCCGGCCATTGGCCGACGTGTAACTTGGGGACAGCGGCATTATCCGCTTCCCCTACCAAAATGGTCAACTATTGAACGGCGGTCGCCAGCGCAGAGCTGACCAACCGCCGTCTTCGTTACGGCAGCAAAGCAGCGTGTGACAGGCCCAGGCGCTCGTCCAGACCAAACAGAATGTTCATGTTCTGTACGGCCTGGCCAGACGCGCCTTTCACCAGGTTGTCGATCACCGAAAGCACGACCACCAGATCGCCACCCTGCGGACGATGCACCGCAATACGGCACACGTTGGCGCCACGCACACTCCGCGTTTCCGGGTGGCTGCCGGCCGGCATCACATCAACAAACGGCTCGTTGGCGTAACGCTTCTCAAACAATTCCTGCAGGTTTACCGACTTGTCCGCCACGGTGGCGTACAGCGTGGAGTGAATGCCGCGAATCATGGGCGTCAGGTGCGGCACGAAAGTCAGACCCACATCGCCGCCCGACGCACGGCGCAAGCCCTGGGTGATTTCCGGCAGGTGGCGGTGACCTTTCACCGAATACGCCATCATGCTCTCGCCGGCTTCGCAGAACAGCGAGCCGACTTTCGCACCGCGCCCGGCTCCGCTCACGCCCGACTTGCAGTCGGCGATCAAGCGGCTGTTATCAGCCAGCCCCGCTTCCAGCAGCGGCAAGAAGCCAAGCTGCGTAGCGGTGGGATAGCAACCCGGTACTGCGATCAGGCGAGCATTCTTGATTTGCTCACGATTAACTTCCGGCAGGCCGTACACGGCTTCGCCCAGCAAATCCGGCGCACCGTGAGGCTGGCCGTACCACTTGGCCCACTCCTCGGCATCCTGCAGACGGAAGTCTGCTGACAAGTCGATAACCTTGGTGCCGGCCGCCAGCAGCTCGCCGGCCAGCGCGTGAGCTACGCCGTGGGGCGTGGCGAAAAACACCACATCGCAAGCGCCAAGGGTGGCGGTGTCCGGAACGGTGAAGCTGAGGTTGTCATAATGGCCGCGCAGGTTCGGGTACATCTCATCGACACGTGTGCCCGCTTCCGAGCGCGAGGTGATAACCACCACTTCGGCCTGTGGATGCTGTGCCAACAGGCGCAGCAGCTCGACCCCGGTGTAGCCTGTGCCGCCGACGATACCGACCTTGACCATCACGAACCCCCTGCAAAAACTGAATGCCCGCTGCGTGAAAGCGCAGCAGTCTCCCCGCAGTCGGGGAAAGCTGCCGATCATACGGCTGCATCCGTCAACGGCCAACCGCCTTGGTGACGTATGACCGATATAACCTGTTTAATACGGCCACTTCAGGCGCTCAGCCATCCCGTCATCACGCTGCTCAGGAAGCCTCGAATGCTCTACCTCTGGGTCAAGGCCTTTCACATCATCGCCATGGTTTGCTGGTTCGCCGGGCTGTTCTACCTTCCTCGCCTTTTCGTCTATCACGCCATGAGCGATGACGACGCCAGTAAAGAGCGCTTCTGCGTGATGGAGCGAAAGCTCTATCGCGGCATCATGACGCCCTCGATGCTTGCCACTGTTGGCCTCGGCATCTGGCTGCTGTGGCTCAACCCCGGCCTGCTCAGCCAGGGCTGGATGCACGCCAAGCTCACCCTGGTGGTGGCGTTGATTGGTTACCACCACGTGTGCGGCGCCATGCGCAAACGCTTCGCTGCCGGGCAGCAAAGCCGCAGCCATGTGTTCTATCGCTGGTTCAACGAAGCGCCGGTATTGGCTTTGCTGGCCATCGTAATTCTGGTGGTGGTGCGGCCGTTCTAATAACCACAGCTGCTCACGCAGCATCCTCACGAACTCGCCTGGAGAATGCCCATGTCTTTGCCTGCCCTGCTCGAACAACGCCTGCGTTTACCGGTAGTTGCTGCACCGATGTTTCTGGTCTCCAACCCGCAGTTGGTCCTGGCGTGCTGCAACAACGGCGTCGTCGGCAGCTTCCCGGCGCTGAATCAACGCGAGAGCAGCGGCTTCAAAGCCTGGCTGGACGAAATCAACGCGGGCCTGAGCAGCGACGCCGCGCCATACGCCGTCAACCTTATCGTGCACAACACCAACCCGCGCCTGCAGGCGGACCTGGCGATCTGCGTGGAACAGCGCGTGCCCATCGTCATCACCAGCCTTGGCGCGGTGAAGGAAGTGGTAGACGCGGTGCACAGTTATGGCGGCCTGGTCTTCCACGACGTGACAACACGCCGCCACGCAGAGAAAGCTGCAGAGGCCGGTGTGGATGGTCTGATCGCAGTCGCGGCAGGCGCTGGCGGTCATGCCGGCACCTGGAGCCCATTCGCCCTGGTTGCGGAAATTCGCCAGTTCTTCGACAAAACCCTGCTGCTGGCCGGCTGCCTCAACCACGGCCATGAAATTCTCGCGGCGCAAATGCTCGGTGCCGACCTCGCCTACCTCGGCACCCGCATGATCGCCGTAAAGGAAAACGATGCGCCGCCGGCTTACAAAGACATGATCCTTGGCGCCAAAGCCGCCGACATCGTGCACACCCCCGCTGTGTCCGGCGTGCCGGCCAGCTTTATGCGCCAAAGCCTGGAACAGGGCGGCTTTGACCTGGCCAAACTGCAAGAAAAAGGCGCAGTTAATTACGGCGAGAAACTCAAGCCCATCAACGATGAAGCCAAGGCCTGGAAAACCGTATGGTCAGCCGGTCAGGGCGTGGGCGACATCAACGACCTGCCCAGCGTCGCCGAACTGATCCAGCGCCTGGACAACGAATACCGCGCGGCTCAGCAACGCACCGTGCAACTGGGGCAGCGCTGGCCGCGATGAACCGTCGCCACCTGCTGGGCCTGGCCGCTCTGGGCCTGCTGGGTGCCTGGGCGGCGCGACCGGGCGACAACGGCCGCCCTTACGACGACTACTTCGCCACCCTGAACCGACTGCTGAAACAGGACGGTGGCGGCGTGCCGCAGTTGGTCGTAGACATGCAGCGCCTGGACGCCAACGCCGAATTGCTGGCCCAGCGGCTCGGCACCGCGCTGCCGCTGCGGCTGGTCGCCAAGTCGCTGGCCAGCGATGGCCTGCTCGCCTACCTCGCGCAAAAACTCGCGACCCGGCGGTTTATGGTGTTTCACCAGCCGCAGCTCAATAACCTGGCGCGGCTGTTTCCCGACGGCGACCTGCTGGTAGGCAAACCGATGCCGGTCAACGCGGCGCTCGGTTTTTACCAGCAACTGAGCAACGACACCGCGTTCGACCCTGCGCGCCAGCTCACCTGGCTGATCGACACCCCGCAGCGTCTGCAGCAATACGCCGAGCTTTCAGCGGCCCTCAAGCAACCGCTGCAAATTGCTCTGGAGATTGACCTGGGCCTGGCGCGCGGCGGCTTCGCCAGCTCGCAGGCAATGGGCGAAGCATTGAATGCGCTGCGCACCAGCAAGGCCGCCCTGAACATACGCGGGCTTATGGGCTATGACGCCCATGTCGCCCATTCGCCGCCATGGGTCGGCCGCGATCGCGCCTTCGCTGACAGCAACGCGCGTTACCGGGCCTTCGTTGCCACGGCTCAAACCTTTGGCGACCTCTGGCCCGCCCAGCCGTTGCTTAACGGCGCCGGCAGCCTGACGTACGCTTTGCACGCCCGAGGCGATACACCGCTGAATGAAGTCGCCGTCGGCTCGGCCCTGCTCAAACCCAGCGAGTTCGATACTGATCTGCTCAGCGGGCACAGCCCGGCGTTGTGGATCGCCACGCCTGTGCTCAAAGCGCAGGAAGGCTCTCTGCCGTACCTGAGCAGCCTGCAAGCCGCGCTACACACCTGGGACCGCAATCGCCAACAGGCCTATTACCTTTACGGCGGTCGCTGGCCGGCTGAACCGGTCGCGCCTGCCGGCCTGAGCTACGACACCGTTTACGGTCGCAGCGCCAATCAGGAGCGAGTCAACGGCTCGCGGGCAACCGACCTGCACGCCGATGACTGGGTATTCCTGCGTCCACAGCTCAGCGAAGGCCTGCTGGGCGACTTCAGTTCTCTGCGGCTGTTGCGCAATAACCGCTTCGTCGGTCGCTGGCTGCCAGAAAACATGGGCTGAAGCGTGATTTGCGTCACGCCCGAGCTTGTCTGAACATCACTGGGGCCAGTACGCTGTGCCGACTTCATCTCTTCCGCTGACAGGGACGTGCGCATGACCGATACACGCTACAAAATCATCTTCACCGGCGAACTGATGCCGGCGGCGGCATTGGATGCCGTCAAAGACAATCTGGCGCGCTTGTTCAAGAGCGACCGCGACAAGATTGACGCCCTGTTCACCGGCAATCCGGTCGCTCTGAAGCGCGACCTCAGCGAAGGCGAAGCCGACAAATACGTCGGCGCCCTGCAAAACGCCGGCGCCAAGGTTTACAAAGAGCCGGACCTGGCCTCCAGCCTGAGCCTGGTAGAAACCGACGATCACCGCACCACGCCGGCCGAGCCGACCGACGAAAGCGTGCGCATGACTTGCCCCAAGTGCGGTCATGAACAAGCCAAAGCCATCGAGTGCAGCGCGTGCGGCATCGTTATCGACAAGTACGTTGCCCGTCAGGCGCAGCTGGCTGAAACCGCCGCTGCCACACCGGCACCAAGCGTGGGGGCAGCAGCCGTCGCCACCGCGTCGCCTTACGCCACTCCGCAAGCACAGGTCAGTGACGCCACGCAGGAATTCGGCGAGCTGAACTACTTCAGCATTGAAGGCCGAATCGGCCGTGTGCGCTACCTGGGCTGGAGCATGGCAATGACCCTGCTGGCCCTGCCGCTGATGGCTGTGTTTGCCGGTGTGTCGGCCCTTTCGACAATCTTCGGCGGGTTGCTGGTCATTCTCGGCGCCATCGCCATGGTCGTCATCAGCGTCTTTATTGGCGGCAAGCGTCTGCACGATCTGGGCTGGTCGGCCTGGTTGTGGCTGCTTCTGTTGGTGCCGGTGGTCGGCAGCGTATTCGCCATCCTCATGCTCGTGCTACCCGGCACGCCAGGTGCCAACCGCTACGGCCCGCCGCCGCCGCCAAACAGCAAAGGCGTGGTAGTGCTGGCGTGGTCGATGCTGCTGGTTCCGATCATCGGCATCATTGCCGCCATCGCATTGCCGGCCTACCAGGGTTACCTGGGTGGCATGGAAGACGCTGGTTACGAGCAGCCTTACTCGGACGAAAGCAGCGAAGAAAGCGCAGACCCGTCCGCAGAGTACGCAGAGCCCGCTCAAGACGTTGAAGTAGTCCCTAGCGAGCCTGTGGAAGACCTCGAGTCGACCGAAGAGTAAGCCCGCCCGCAACGCAAGCCCCACTCGCCGCACGGAGAACGTTATGCCCCGTTATGCATTGGTAACCGGGGCCTCCAGCGGCATCGGTCTGGCCTTGGCGGAAGCCTTGGCCAGACGGGGTCGCAATCTGATTCTGGTCGCCCGCCAGCGCGACGTTCTTGAAAGCGTCGCCTGCGAGTTCACCCAGCGCTTTGGCGTGGAGGTGCTGTTTCGCACCTGCAACCTCGCCCATCCCACTCAACTCACCGGCCTGGTCCATGAACTGGAACAGGGCGAGCTGAATATCGACCTTTTGGTCAACAACGCCGGCCTCGGCACCTCCGGCCCGTTTCTGGACAGCGACTGGGGCCGCGAGCAGCAGCAACTGGAAGTCAACGTGCTGGCCCTCACTCGCCTTTGTCACGCCCTCGGCAACACCATGGCCGCGCAAGGCGGCGGGCAAATTCTCAACGTGGCGTCGGTCGCCGCGTTCCAGCCCGGCCCGTGGATGAGCAGCTACTACGCCAGCAAGGCCTTTGTGCTGCACTTTTCCGAAGGCCTGCGCGAGGAAATGAAAGGCCGTGGCATCAAGGTATCGGTGCTCTGCCCCGGCCCGACGCGCACCGCATTTTTTCGCGGCGCCGACATGGAAGTGAGCAAACTGGCGAACAGCAAGTTGATGATGAACCCGGAGGAACTGGCGCTCTACACCGTGCGGGCGCTGGAGAAGAACCGCGCGTTGATCATTCCCGGTTGGCGCAACCGCATCATCGCCAGAAGCTCACGGTTCGCGCCACGCTGGCTGGTACGCAAGCTGACCGGCGCGATCAACAAGCGCTTCAGCCACCAGCCTTAACCCGCAGACACCGTACGCCCCGCCGCCCAGGCGCGCAGGGCGGCCAGGTCTTCGGCCATCACCACCGACAACGGCGCGGTGCTGCTGATATTGCGCAGCAGCAAGCCCTGGTCGACGGCCTGTTGCTGGGCTTGCCCGGCATACAGCGCGCTCACCACCACTTGCTCGATTTCGGCGCCGGTAAACCCGTCGCTCACCGTTGCCAGTTGCGGCAGGTCGAATGCAGTGGGGTCCAGCTCGCGGCGCAGCAGGTGGATGCGGAAAATATCGGCGCGGGTTTCGGCATCGGGCAGGTCGACGAAAAACAATTCGTCGAAGCGTCCCTTGCGCACCAGCTCAGGTGGCAGGCGATCGATAGCGTTGGCGGTAGCAACCATGAACACAGGCGCTTTGCGTTCGGCCATCCAGGTCAGCAAGGTGCCCAGCACGCGCTGGCTCACGCCGCCGTCCTGGTCGCCGCTGGCCAGGCCTTTCTCCACTTCGTCCATCCACAACACGCATGGCGCCATCTGCTCGGCAAGGCGCAGCGCTTCGCGCAGGTTGCGTTCGGTTTCGCCGAAGAATTTGTTGTACAGGCAGGCGAAATCCAGACGCAGTAACGGCAACCCCCATAAGCCCGCCACCGCTTTGGCCGCCAGACTTTTCCCGCCGCCCTGTACGCCGACCAGCAGCATGCCCTTGGGCAAATCCTTTGCCTTGCCGGCGAGAAAAATGTCCTGCCGCTCGGCCAGCCAGCGCTTGAGGTTGAGCAAGCCGCCGACCTCGGCGAAGCGTGCGGTGTCGTGTTCGAAACTGAGCACGCCTTCGAGGTCGAGCAGTTTGAACTTGGTTTTGTTCAGCTCTGGCAAGTCTTCCTGCGTAATGGCGCCGTCGTTACAGATCACCCCGCGTGCCAGCACCCGCGCCTCGGCGTGGCTCATGCCGCGAAGGTTCTTCACCACCTGCTGCAAGGTGCGGTTATCGGTTCGGACGCGGGCGCCACGGTTGCGCTCGCTCCAGCGTCCTGCCTCCTCGCGGACAATGGCCAGCAACTCGTCTTCAGAGGGCAACGCCAGGCTGAAGCGCGCGGCGTAGCGCTGAACTTCTGGCGGCAGCTTCAACGCATGGGAAACCAGCACCACCGTTGGCTTGTGCGCGCCCTCGGCCATGGCGATTTCCTTGAGCAGCCGCACGAGTTTGGGGTTGTCTTCCATAAACGGGTGCAGGTCGCACAGCACGTACAGATTCGGCATGGGGTCGTGCTTGATCAGACGCAGCGCCGCTTCCGGCTCGAAGCTCGGCGCATCGCCCTGCGGCTCGCCACCGAAGCCCAGCTTTTGCATGCCCTCGGTGACCGCCCAGGTGAACAAGCCCAGCCCGCGCTTCACCGCCAGGCTGGTGAGGGTTTCCATTACCCGCTGCTCGTCCCACGACTCGATTACCACCAGCTTCACTTTGGAATCGAGCACCAGCCCCAAGTCATGAATATCGTTCTTCACACACACTCCCTATTGTTGCCACTCAGCCTGCGCACTCGCCGTGCACCGCTCGCATGGTTAAACTCCGGCTTCCCAACGCCAACTGGAGACCTGTCCGTGGACTGTCTGTTCTGCAAGATCGTCGCCGGGGACATTCCCGCGCGCAAGCTCTATGAAGACGACCATGTTGTCGCGTTTCACGATATTGGCCCACAGGCGCCCGTGCACTTTCTGGTCATTCCGAAAAAGCACATCGCCACGCTCAATCACCTCACCGAAGACGACAGCGCCCTGACCGGCCACATGCTCTTCACGGCCCAGCGCCTGGCAAAAGAACAAGGCTGCGAGCAAGGCTTTCGCGTGGTGATGAACTGCAACGAGGATGGCGGGCAGACCGTTTACCACATCCATATGCATGTGCTGGGCAAACGCCAACTGGCCTGGCCGCCGGGCTGATGCGCGGTTTCGTCCTCGGCCTGGCCGCCCTGCTGGCCGGCAACGCCTGCGCAGTTGAAGCGTTCCACGACACCCTCGCCAGCAATGAGCCCGGTCCCGAGCTTGTAACTGTTCCAGCCGGCGAGTTTCTCTTCGGCGACAGCACTGGGCGCGGCAATTACAACGAGCAGCCCGCGCGGCAGATCACCATTCACAAAGCCTTCGCCATTGGCCGCTTCGAGCTGACCTTCGCCGACTGGCAGCGGTACGCCGATGCCACCGGCAAACCGTTACCAGACAACGAAGGCTGGGGCCTTTCCGCGCAGCGTCCGGTGATCCATGTGTCCTGGTTTGATGTGCAGAGTTACCTGCAATGGCTGTCGAAAAGTACCGGTCAGCGTTATCGCTTACCCACCGAAGCCGAATGGGAATATGCCGCCCGTGGTGGCAGCAGCGGTTTCTACTGGTGGGGCGAGCAGCTCGACAGCCCTGAAGACCAACCGCGCGCCCACTGCCGCGGTTGCGGCTCGCCGCGCTCGGACCAATACAAAACCAGCCAGGTCGGGCAATTCGCCCCCAACGCCTTTGGCCTGTACGACACCGCCGGCAACGTGTGGGAATGGACCGCCTCGCGGTTTGTCACACCCTTTGACGGCAGCGAGCAACAAGCCGCCGGGCCTCTCGACCAGAGCCCCCGCGCGGTGCGCGGCGGCGCCTGGAACAGCGGCCCCACTTACCTGCGCAGCAGCTTCCGTGACCTGAAGCAGCCAGGCACCAATGACTATGCTTTAGGTTTTCGCGTGCTCCGCGAACTGCCTTGACCGACCGCGCGCCTTGCCAGCGGCCCGTCTTGCAGAAGAATTGGAGTAAACTGCCCGAAGACTTTTCCGGAGGTAATCCTGTGACTACCGAACGCCACTACTCCCCTGTCGACCGCCTGTTACTGCAAGCTGACGCCGCCTTGCGCACGTTGCTGCCCTTCAGCGGCCATCCGTATCGGCCGTCGCCAGGGCTGACTCAGCCGGACGTCGAACTCAGCCGCGACGACACCCGTCACGTTGCCGGCCTGATGCGCGTCAACCACACCGGCGAGGTCTGCGCCCAGGCGCTGTACCAAGGCCAGGCGTTGACCGCCCGGTTGCCCAACGTGCGCAAAGCCATGGAGCACGCCGCCGAAGAAGAGATCGACCACCTTGCCTGGTGCGAACAACGCATCCGCGAGCTTGGCAGCCATACCAGCATTCTCAATCCGGTGTTCTACGGTTTGTCGTTTGGTGTTGGCGCGGTTGCCGGTCTGATCAGCGACAAAGTCAGCCTCGGTTTTGTCGCGGCGACTGAAGATCAAGTGTGCAAACACCTGGATGAGCACCTGACGCAGATTCCCGCTGAAGACGAAAAGTCCCGGGCGATTCTGGAGCAGATGCTCACCGACGAAGCCCAACACTCGGCCAGCGCGCTGGACGCCGGCGGCTTCCGTTTTCCGGCACCGGTAAAGTTCGGGATGAGCTTGTTGTCGAAGGTGATGACCAAAAGTACGTATCGGATCTAATTTCCTGCAGCATAAAAAAGGCCGTTCACTGAACGGCCTTTTCTTTTGTCTGTTTTTGACCTTTCGATCCCAGCGACTCATGCAAATCCAGAACGAGCGAGCTAGAGCGGGGCAAGGCCAAGACGGCCCGGGCAAAAACGTTTTTTGAAGCGCAGTGGGCTGTAGCCCATGAGCAGTCAAAAAACGTTTTTAACGCAGCCCCGCCGACGCGCAGCCGTTCGCTTAGCCCACCATGTTCCTGGCGTAGAAGATCTCCAGCATCTCGTGCTTAACCCGCTTGGTCACGGTCTCGCGCTGTTCGGCCGACAGGTTCTGCGTGGCATCGCCAAACAGGTAGTTATCCAGCTCGAACTCTTTGAGCAGCATTTTGGTGTGAAACAGGTTCTCCTGGTAAACGTTCACGTCGGTCATTTGATAGGCCGATTGCGTGTCGTCGGAGAGGTAGTTCTGGATCGAGTTGATCTCGTGGTCGATGAAGTGCTTCTTGCCCTGCACGTCGCGGGTGAAGCCGCGCACGCGGTAGTCGACGGTGACGATGTCGGAGTCGAACTGGTGAATCAGGTAGTTGAGCGCTTTTAGCGGCGAGATCACACCGCAAGTCGAGACGTCGATATCCACACGGAACGTCGCAATGCCGTCCACCGGATGAATTTCCGGGTAGGTATGCACGGTGATATGGCTTTTATCCAGGTGCGCCAGAATGGTATCGGGCAGTGGGCCGGGGGATTCCTCGATCTGGCTCTCAGTCGGCGTGACCGGTTGTTCGGAGATCAGAATGGTCACGCTGGCGCCTTGCGGATCGTAATCCTGGCGGGCGATGTTGAGGATATTGGCACCGATAATGTCGACAACATCCGTGAGAATCTGCGTCAGCCGCGCTGCGTCGTACTCGGTATTGATGTACTGAACGTAGGCCTGCTGGTCTTCCGGCGTTTCCGCGTAGCAGATGTCATAAATGTTGAAGCTCAAGGTCTTCGTCAGGTTATTGAACCCGTGGAGCTTGAGTTTGCTTTTCACCGTTAGTAACTCTCTTTTAACGATGCGGCGAGGCCGCGTGATCGAGCATGCCCGTCAGTTGTGAACAACACAGCTGCGTAGGACGGTTAACACCTCTTCGCTTTGGCGATTTTGGGTATGGGTACGCGGCGCCGCTTGTAAGGCGCGACGCCCCGGAAAAAGGGGCGCCATTATGCAGAGGTCGGCTGGCGGCTGCCAGCGCCATTGCGGCCAACGTGATGCGGGCCAGTGTGCGCCGCTTTTGTGAAGGCTCGGTGTCGGCTTCAGCCCAGTTCGATGATTTCGTAGTCGTGGGTAATTTCCACGCCGCCACGACCCAGCATGATCGAGGCCGAGCAGTACTTCTCCGCGGAGAGTTCGACGGCGCGTTTGACCTGCGCTTCCTTCAGGCCACGGCCCTTGACCACAAAGTGCACGTGAATCTTGGTGAACACTTTTGGTTCTTCACTGGCCCGTTCGGCTTCAAGAAACGCTTCGCAGCTCTCAACCGGTTGTCGGGATTTTTTCAGGATGCTGACGACGTCGTAGTTGGTGCAGCCGCCCAGACCAATAAGCACCATCTCCATGGGACGCACGCCCAGGTTGCGTCCGCCGCTCTCGGGCGGGCCATCCATGACGACAACATGGCCGCTGCCAGACTCACCGAGAAAAAGAGCTTCGCCAGCCCACTGAATCCGCGCTTTCATTGCCACGCCTCCGCTGTTAAAAGGGACGGGCAGCTTAGCACAGGCTAATAGACCAACTTACTCAAGCCAGACACGTCGATAGATAGCTGCCACTGTTAGCCACGTCTCAAAACCGATCAACGGCCATGAGTGTCTGTTAAGCTGACGACAATTTACTGGCACACTTGCTCGAATAACTCATAAAAAAATTGCTGCTAGACAAAGGGTTGCATCTTATTTTTCTTCGGGGCTAGGGCATGGTAGCTATAACTCTCACACCAAAAATCAAGAACATCGACAAACTGCTCGCGCATTGTCATCGCCGTCGTTACACCGCCAAAAGCACCATCATCTACGCAGGCGATCGTGGCGAGACGTTGTTCTTTATTGTTAAAGGCTCGGTCACCATTCTTATTGAAGATGATGACGGTCGCGAAATGATCATCGCCTATCTCAATTCGGGCGACTTCTTCGGCGAAATGGGTCTGTTTGAAAAAGACGGTATCGAGAAAGAACGCAGCGCGTGGGTGCGGGCGAAAACCGAATGCGAAGTGGCTGAACTGAGCTACGCCAAGTTCCGCGAACTCACCCAGCAAGACCCCGACATTCTTTACGCGTTGGGCAGCCAGATGGCTGAACGCTTGCGCAACACCACCCGCAAAGTGGGCGACCTGGCGTTTCTCGACGTTACCGGCCGCGTTGCGCGCACCTTGTTGGACCTGTGCAAACAGCCCGACGCCATGACTCACCCGGACGGTATGCAGATCAAAATCACCCGTCAGGAAATCGGCCGTATCGTCGGTTGCTCGCGGGAAATGGTCGGACGTGTCCTCAAGGCGCTTGAAGAACAAGGCCTGGTCAACGTCAAAGGTAAAACCATGGTGGTGTTCGGCACCCGCTAAGCCCATAAGGCTCGGATAAAAACGCGAACAATAAAAAGGCCAGCTGCGAGCTGGCCTTTTTATTGTTCGCGTTTTTGTTGGGCGAAACGCCAGATCAATCGATACTCACCGGCCCTTTACGCTCCGGGAAAAACAACCGCTGCAATTCCTGCCCCGGGTTGGCCGCGCGCATAAACGCCTCGCCTACCAGGAAGCCGTACACGTTGCTGATTTCCATCAGCTCCACGTCGGCGCGATTAAGGATGCCGCTCTCGGTCACCACCATGCGGTCACGCGGAATACGCGGCAGCAAATCCAGCGTGGTTTCCAGGCTCACTTCGAAGGTGTGCAGGTTGCGGTTGTTAACGCCCACCAGTGGCGTGTCGAGCACCTTCAAGGCGCGGTCGAGTTCTTCGCCGTCGTGCACTTCCACCAGAATGTCGAGGTTGACCGACTTGGCCACCGCCGCCAGCTCGGCCATGCGCACGTCGTCCAGCGCCGAGACGATCAGCAGAATGCAATCCGCCCCCAGCGCCCGTGCTTCGACGATCTGGTACGGGTCGATCATGAAGTCTTTGCGAATCACCGGCAGGCCACAGGCCGCGCGGGCTTGCTGCAGGTAGTGATCGGCGCCCTGAAAGAAGTCGATATCGGTCAGCACCGACAAGCACGCCGCGCCGCCCGCTTCGTAGCTCTGGGCGATGGCCACCGGGTCGAAGTCTTCGCGCAGCACGCCTTTGCTGGGCGAGGCTTTTTTGATTTCGGCGATCACGCCCGGCTCTTTGCGCTTGGCCGCTTCCAGCAGTGCGGCTGCAAAACCGCGTGGCGCATCGGCCGTACGGGCCTGTTGCTCCAGCTCGGCCAGGCTCACCACTGCACGGCGAGCGGCGACTTCTTCGACTTTACGGGCCAGAATTTTTTCCAGGACGGTAGGCACACTCACGCTTGATTCTCCTGGCGGAACACCGCCGTAAACGAGGCCAACTCTTCCATTTTTTCGCGCGCCAAACCGGTGTGCAGCGCGTCGTGGGCCAACTGCACCCCTTCATGCAGGCTAGTCGCTAAATCGGCGGCATACAGGGCCGCGCCCGCATTAAGCACGATCAAGTCGCCAGCCTTCCTGCCTGCCTCGGTTTTTCGCCGGCCGAGGGCATCGCGAATCAGCTCCAGGGACGCAGCCGGGCTGGCTACTTCCAGCCCCATGAGCGTTTGGCTGGTAATGCCGAAATCTTCCGGACGCACGTCGTATTCGCTGATCTGACCGTCTTTGAGTTCGGCCACATGGGTGGGCGCTGCCAGGCTGAATTCATCCAGCCCATCACGTGAATGCACCACCAGAATGTGCTCGCTGCCCAGACGCTTGAGCACTTCGGCGAGCGGACGGCACAGTTCCTGGCTAAACACGCCGACCACCTGGTGCTTCACACCGGCGGGGTTGGTCAGCGGGCCGAGCATGTTGAACAAGGTGCGCAGGCCCATTTCTCGGCGCGGGCCGGCGGCGTATTTCATTGCCTTGTGGTGCACCTGCGCGAACATAAAGCCGACGCCCACGCTGTCGATGCAACGCGCCACCTGCACCGGCGTCAGTTCCAGAAAGATGCCCGCCGCTTCAAGCAGATCGGCGCTGCCGCTTTTCCCCGACACCGCACGGTTGCCATGTTTGGCCACCTTGCCGCCGGCCGCCGCCACAACAAAAGCCGCCGCCGTGGAAACGTTGAAAATGTTGGCGCCATCGCCGCCGGTACCGACTACGTCGACCACATGCTTGAGCGTTGGCAATTCAACCTGAGCCGCCAGTTCGCGCATGACCGCGACGGCGCCGACGATCTCGTCAAT
The DNA here is from genome assembly GCF_900573885.1 of Pseudomonas viridiflava. Classification (GTDB taxonomy): domain Bacteria; phylum Pseudomonadota; class Gammaproteobacteria; order Pseudomonadales; family Pseudomonadaceae; genus Aquipseudomonas. The sequence continues at coordinate 100,584 of NZ_UPSE01000205.1, read as the reverse complement.
GGTTTCGCTCTTCATGCGCATGCCCATCAGGAAGGCACCGATCTGCGCGTCGGTGCACTGCCCGGTCATGATTTCGCGCATGACGTCCTGCATTTCTTCGGTGGTCAGGTCGAGCTGAGCGACCACACGGTTGAGGGCTTCTTTGATGTTCATGCGCGCACGCCCCCGCTTTGTTTGAGGAAGTTGGCAAACAGCTCGTGGCCCTGTTCCGACAGAATCGATTCAGGGTGGAACTGCACGCCTTCAATGTTCAGGGTCTTATGGCGCAGGCCCATGATTTCATCCACCGAGCCGTCTTCGTGCTGGGTCCAGGCCGTGACTTCCAGGCAGTCGGGCAAGGTGTCCAGCTTGACCACCAACGAATGGTAGCGGGTCACGGTCAGCGGGTTGTTCAAGCCTTCGAACACGCCGGTGTTGTTGTGGTACACCGCGCTGGTTTTGCCGTGCATGACCTGGCGGGCGCGCACCACATCGCCGCCGAACGCCTGGCCGATGCTTTGATGGCCCAGGCACACGCCGAGAATCGGCAGTTTGCCGCCGAAATCTTCGATGGCTTCGATGGAAATACCCGCTTCGCTCGGCGTGCACGGGCCGGGCGATACCACGATGCGTTCCGGCTTCAGCGCTTCGACGTCAGCCACGCTGAGCTCATCGTTGCGCACCACTTTTACGTCCGCGCCCAACTCGCCCAGGTACTGCACGACGTTGTAGGTAAAGGAGTCGTAGTTGTCGATCATTAACAGCATGGCAAGTGCTCCTTAGGCGTCGGTGGCGGTGGAAGAAGTGGGAACGGTCTGCTCAGCCAGCGCGACCGCGCGGAACATGGCGCGGCGCTTGTTCAGCGTTTCTTCCCACTCCAGCGCCGGCACCGAATCGGCAACAATGCCGCCACCGGCTTGCACATGCAGCTCACCGTTTTTGATGACCGCGGTCCGAATGGCGATGGCGGTGTCCATGTTGCCGTTCCAGGCGAGGTAACCCACCGCGCCGCCGTACACGCCGCGCTTGACCGGCTCCAGCTCGTCGATGATTTCCATGGCGCGAATTTTCGGCGCTCCGGACAACGTGCCCGCCGGCAAAATCGCCCGCAGCGCGTCCATGGCCGTCAGCCCGCTCTTCAATTGGCCGGTGACGTTGGAGACGATGTGCATCACATTGGAATAGCGCTCGATCACCATTTTTTCGGTGAGCTTTACCGTACCGATTTCGGAAACCCGACCGGTATCGTTGCGCCCAAGGTCGATCAGCATCAGGTGCTCGGCAATTTCCTTGGCGTCGGCCAGCAGGTCTTCTTCCAGTGCGCGGTCGGCCTCTTCGGTGGCGCCACGCGGGCGCGTGCCGGCGATGGGGCGCACGGTAATCAGGTTGTCTTCAACCCGCACCAGCACTTCCGGCGAACTGCCGACCACATGGAAATCGCCGAAGTTGAAGAAGTACATATAAGGCGTCGGGTTAAAGCAGCGCAGCGCCCGGTACAAGTCGATAGGCGCGGCTTTGAAGTCGATGGACATGCGCTGCGAAGGCACCACTTGCATGCAGTCGCCCGCAAGGATGTATTCCTTGATGGTGTCGACCGACCGCTCGTAGTCCTCGCGGGTAAAGCTGGAGCGGAAATTCGGCTCGATGCCGGACTCTTTGGTGAAGTCCAGACCACGGCGCGGGGTGATCGGCTGGCGCAGTTTTTCCAGCAGTTCTTCCAGTTGCGCCAGACCGTTTTCATACGCGTCAGCTTGCGCCGGATCGGCCAGCACAATCGCGTGCATCTTGCCGGCCAGGTTGTCGAACACCACCACGGCGTCGGACACCATCAGCAGAATGTCCGGCACGCCAATTGGGTCCGGGTTCGGACAGGCGCCCAGGCGTTTTTCCACATAGCGCACGCAGTCGTAACCGAAGTAGCCAACAAGGCCGCCGTTGAAGCGCGGCAGGCCGGCAATGGTCGGCACGTTGTAACGGGCTTTGAAGGTTTCGACGAAGGCCAGCGGGTCTTCACTTTCCAGGCTTTCGATCTCGACGCCGTCGTGGGTCACGCTGATGTGATGGCCATGCACACGCAGCACGGTGCGGCACGGCAGGCCAATCATCGAATAACGCCCCCATTTTTCGCCGCCCTGTACGGACTCGAGCAAATAGGAGTTAGGTTGGTCGGCCAGCTTGAGGTAGATCGACATCGGCGTGTCGAAGTCGGCCAGGGTTTCGCAGGCAAGGGGAATGCGGTTGTAGCCGTCAGCGGCCAGGCGCAGGAATTCTTCGCGGATCATGTAAACAGCCTCATGGCTTGAGGGTAAAAACCTGGCCGGGATTGCGAGCCGCTCGGGCTATTGGCGGTCATTCAACCGCGCGCCCTTTTCGGGTACTCGCATCCGTCTTGCTCAGGTTTAGGGTCGTAATGGCAAACACGCAGGCCTTGCGGCCAGGCTCGGATCAGGCGCGCCAACGCCAGCGGGCCAGAGCCTTGAGGATTTTCATCCCGGATTTGACGAACCAGTGTTTGCGGGTGACCACCACGATGGCATCTCTTTGGCGGGGGGATTTGACGGCGTCGGGCAACATTATCTCAGCGGCCGATTCGGCGCAATCGGGCAGCAGTTCGCGCAGATCGTCGATCACCAGCGCCGGTTCTTCCTCGGCAATCGGGCGGCCGTGGTTGTAGCCATAACTTAGCGCCACACACACCACACCGGCGGCTTTGGCGGCTTGCACATCGCTGCGCGAGTCGCCGACGAATACGGCTTCGCCAGGGGACACTTCCGCCATTTGCATGACCACATTCAACGCGGCCGGATCGGGCTTTTGCTGAGGCAGCGTGTCGCCGCCGATGATCCAGCGAAAGTAGCGGCCAATGCGCATTTCATCCAACAACGGCCCAACGAAGCGCTCCGGCTTGTTGGTGATCAACGCCATTTCGATGCCTTGGCTTTTCAGCCACTTCAGCGTTTCGCGCACACCTGGATAAAGCTTGGACAGCGAGTGGTTATCGGCGTACAGCTCCATGAAAATCGCCAGCGCCTGCTCGGTGTCTTCTTCATTCACCGCCGCGTGATCGATGCTGCCGGCCAGGGCGCGACGCACCAGCACCCGAACGCCGTTGCCCACCCAAGTGCGCACCTGCTCGGCGCCTGCGGTCGGGCGGTTGAGCTGGATCAGCATCTGATCGACCGCGGCGGCCAGGTCGGGCACCGAGTCGATCAGGGTGCCGTCCAGGTCGAACATCACCAGGCGCGGCAAGCGCCCGGCGAGCACCTGCGCAAAGCCACTCATGGGCGAGCGAGCGCCAGTTCAGCGCGCATCTGCGCGATGACGGCCGCGTAATCGGGCGTATTGAAAATGGCCGAACCGGCTACAAAGGTGTCGGCACCTGCCGCCGCGATTTCGCGAATGTTCTGAACGTTCACGCCGCCGTCGATTTCCAGGCGAATGTCGCAGCCCGATGCCTCGATCAGGGCGCGGGCTTCGCGCAGTTTATCCAGCGTGCCGGGGATGAACTTCTGCCCGCCAAAGCCTGGGTTCACGCTCATGAGCAGGATCATGTCGACCTTGTCCATCACGTACTTGAGGCTTTCCAGCGAGGTGGCAGGGTTGAACACCAGGCCCGCCTTGCAGCCGCCCGCTTTGATCAACTGCAACGAGCGGTCGATGTGCTGACTGGCTTCGGGGTGGAAGGTGATGTACGTGGCGCCGGCTTCGATAAAATCGCCAATGATGCGATCAACCGGCGAGACCATCAGGTGCACATCGATGGGTGCTGTTACGCCGTACTTGCGCAGCGCCGAGCAGACCATCGGACCGATGGTGAGGTTGGGCACGTAGTGGTTGTCCATGACATCGAAGTGCACGATGTCGGCGCCAGCGGCTAGAACGTTGTCCACTTCCTCACCCAGGCGGGCGAAGTCGGCAGAGAGAATGGATGGGGCAATAGCGAAAGGTTGCACGGCGCACCTCGGACGAAATCAAGGCGCGCATTGTACCCGAGGATTTACAAACCGACCTCCTGGACATAGGCCCTGCGGTGTTAAGGCGGCGCGGCCCGGCGAGCCCGGGCGCGCGCTGCTGTCATCGTTCTTCCGACGGCGGCGACGCCTCGGCCGCAACCGGCCTGCCTTTACCCTTGCCCATCCGCGCCGACGCACTTTCCACCAGCAAATAAAACATCGGAATCATGAACGTCGCGAGCAGCGTCGCCGCCAGCATGCCGCCGATTACGCCGGTGCCGATGGAATGGCGGCTGGCCGAACCCGCGCCGGTGCTAATCGCCAACGGCACGCAACCGAGAATGAAGGCCAGGGATGTCATGACGATGGGCCGAAAGCGCAGCTTGGCCGCTTCCAGCGCCGAGTCGTAAATGCTCATGCCCTGGCTGCGGCACAGCACGGCGAATTCGACGATGAGGATGGCGTTCTTCGCCGCCAATCCAATCAGCGTCACCAGGCCAACCTGGAAGTACACGTCGTTCTCGATGCCCCGCAGCCACACGGCCAGAATCGCGCCGAACACGGCGAACGGTACCGCCGTGACCACCGCCAGCGGCAACGTCCAGCGCTCGTACTGCGCGGCGAGAATCAGAAACACCATTACCAGCCCGAAGATAAACGCGGTGCTGCCCGAGCCCTGGGAAGCCAGTTCCTGATAGGCCTGACCAATCCAGCCGATGCTGTAGTCGCTGCCCAGCGTCGCATCCGCTACTTCCTGCATGGCCTGCAGGGCTTGCCCCGAGCTGTAACCCGGCGCCGGCCCGCCGAGTATTTTGGCCGCCGGGTACACGTTGAACCGCGCATAACTGTCCGGCCCGAGAATGCGCCGCACGCTGACCAGCGATGACAGCGGAATCAGCTCGGAAGTGGCGGTGGAGCGCACGTAGATCTGGCTGAGGTCTTCCGGCTTGCGACGGAACTCCGACTCGGCCTGCAAGCTCACCTGCCAGGTTCGGCCGTAGAGGTTGAAGTCGTTGACGTAGTAGCTGCCAAAGGTGGTTTGCATGGCGGTGAACACATCGTTGATCGCCACGCCCAGCGCCCGCGCTTTAACGCGGTCGAGGTCGATGTAGTACTGCGGCACGTCGGCATTGAAGGTGGTATTCACCCCGGCCAGCTCGGGCCGTTTGGCGGCTTCGGCCATGAATTTGTGAACAATCTCGGCAAGCTTTTCACTGCTGCCGCCGCTGCGGTCCTGAATGTAGGCCTCGAACCCGCCGGTAGTGCTCATGCCGGTGATGGGCGGCGGATTGAAGGTCATGACCATGGCGTCTTTCTGCGAGGCGCCCATGCCCATGAACGCGCCGGGCAGATTGCGTGCGTCGAGTTCTTCGGTGGTGCGTTCGCTCCAGTCTTTGAGCGGCACGAACGACACGCCGGCGTTGCTGCGGGTGCCGAACGTCAGCACGTCGAAACCCGCGAAGGTCACCACATCCTGAACCGCCGGGTGCTTCATCAATTGTTGGGTCACGTCGCCGGTCACCTTCTCGGTGCGCGTCAGCGAGGCAGCAGGCGGCAGAAAGTAGGCATTGATCACGTACCCCTGGTCTTCATCCGGCACCAGCGAACCGGGCACTCGACCGAACAGCACCACCATCAGGGCGATCATGCCGCCGAACAGCAGCAAGCCAATCACCGAGCGTTTCAGGAAAAACACCACGCCCCGGCTGTAGCCCGCCGTAGCGCGATCGAAGAAGTTGTTAAACCAGCGAAACGGCGCCGCCGGCTCGTGGTGGCCCGGCTTGAGCAACAAGGCGCACAGTGCCGGCGACAGTGTCAGCGCGACCAGCCCGGACACCGCCACCGACACGGCAATGGTGATGGCGAACTGCGAATACATCTGCCCCGCCAGCCCGCCGAGAAAGCCCACCGGAATAAACACCGCGCACAGCACCAGCACGATGGCGATGATCGGCCCGGTCACTTCTTCCATGGCTTTGATCGCCGCTTCGCGGGGCGGCAGTTTCTCGGTGCGCATCACCCGCTCGACGTTTTCCAGCACCACAATCGCATCGTCCACCACAATGCCGATGGCCAGCACCAGGCCGAACAGTGTCAGCAAGTTGATCGAGAACCCGAGCAGGTACATGCCGGCAAAGGTGCCGATCAACGACACCGGAATCGCCAGTACCGGAATCAGGGTGGCGCGCCAGTTCTGCAGGAAAATAAACACCACCAGCACCACCAGCACCAACGCCTCGAAGAAGGTGTGAATCACCTCTTCAATGGAGACGGTGACGAACTTGGTGGTGTCGTAGGGAATTTTGTAGGTGATGCCCGAAGGGAAGCGCTTGGCCAGGCGTTCCATGGTCTGGTTCACCAGCTTGGCGGTGTCCAGGGCGTTGGCGCCGGGTTGCAGGTAAATACCAAAGGCGGCGTTTTGCTGACCGTTGAGGGTGGTTACCAGCGAATAGTCCTGCGCGCCAAGCTCCACTCTCGCTACATCTTTAAGCAGCAAACTGGCGCCGGTGGCGTCGCTGCGCAGAATGATGCTTTCAAACTCTTTCGGATCGGCGAAACGGCCCTGGGTAGTCACCGTATAGGTGAAATCCTGCTCCTGAGTCAGCGGCTGTTTGCCAAAGCTGCCCGCAGCGAACTGCGAGTTCTGCTCCTGAATGGCGTTAACCACATCAGTGGGCGTGAGGTTGTACTGCGCCAGTTTGTCGGGGCGCAGCCAGATGCGCATGGAGTAATCCTTGGAACCGAACTGGCTGGCATCGCCCACGCCTTTCAGGCGCTTGAGTTCATCGATGACGTTGATCAGCGCGTAGTTGCTGATAAAGATCGGGTCGCGCGAATCGTCCGGCGAATACAGGGTGATCACCTGCAGGATGTCGGAAGATTTCTTCTCCACCTTCACCCCTTGCCGGCGCACCTCTTCCGGCAGTTTCGCCAGCGCCGCCTGCACCTTGTTGTTGACGTTGATGGTCGCCTGGTCCGGGTCGGTGCCCACCTGGAAGTACACGTTCAGGCTCATGGCGCCGCTGCTGTCAGAGTTCGAGAGCTGATAAATCATGTTCTCGACGCCGTTGATCTCCTGCTCCAGCGGCGCGGCCACGGTTTCGGCAATCACCTGCGAACTGGCGCCGGGGTAACTGGCCGTTACCGCCACCTGCGGCGGCAGAATCTCTGGATATTGCGAAATAGGCAGCGAGCGCATGGCTGACAGCCCGGCGAGCACGATGACCACGGAAATGACCGTGGCGAAAATGGGCCGATCAATAAAGAAGCGAGAGATCACGGCAACGCTCCTTTAAGATTTTTTCGCAGGTTGTTCGGCTTGGGCTTTCGCCTCACTGGCCTTGACCGGCGTCTCCGGGCGCACCTTCAGAATGCCTTCGACAATCACTCGGTCGCCCACACTTACCCCGGACTCAATCACCCAGCGTCCTTCCGAAGTCGGTCCGGTGGCCACCTGCCGCGCATGGGCCATGCCCTGGTCATCGACCACATACACAAACGTGCCCTTTGGCCCTTGTAGCAAGGCCCGTTCGGGCACCGTGATGGCGTTGGGGCGCGTGAGGCCCTTGATCACCACGCGCATGAATTGACCGGGCAGTAATTTCTGATCCGGGTTGGGCACTACGGCGCGGGCGCTGACCGTGCCGGTGCCGCTGCTGACAAAGCTGTCGGTAAAGTCGACGCGGCCTTCAATCGGGTAGCTGCTGCCGTCACCAAACTTCAACTGCGCGAACAATTTGCCATCGGCCGGCATTGCCAGCTTGCCGCTCTGCACGCCCTCGCGCAGGCGCTCGGCCTCGGTGTCGGGGTAGGCGAAGTTGACGTACAGCGGGTCAAGTTGGGTGAGCTGGGTCAGCAAGCTGGCATTGGCATCGGAAGCGACCACCAGGCTGCCTTCGGACACTGTCTGTTTACTGGTGATGCCGGAAATGGGCGCGACCACAGTGGTGTAGTCGAGGTCGATCTGCCGCGACTCCACCTCAGCCTTGGACGCCTCGACATTGGCCTTGCTCTGCTCGAAATTGGACACCGCGTTATCCAGCTCGCTTTCGCTGGCGAAGCCTTTCTTCTGGAGTTCGCGAATGCGCTTGAGATCGCGCTCGGTCTGACGATAGCGCGCCTGAGCCTGCGCCAGCGCACCCTGGGCCCGCATCAGCGCTGCCTGATAAGGCCGAGGGTCGATGCGAAACAGCACCTGACCGGCCTTCACCTTGCTGCCTTCGTCGTAGGTTCGTTGCTGCAGGATGCCGCTCACCTGCGCGCGTACCTGCACTTCCCGGTAGCCAGCGGTGCGGCCGGAATATTCCAGCACCAGCGGAAACGTCTCGGCCTTGGCCACCTCCACCGTCACTTCCGGAGGTGGCGGCGCGGCAGCGGCCGGCGCATCGGCCGCCTGACCCGTGACGCTAAACAAACCCAGAGCGATAACCACAAAAGAAGAAGACAAGGCGTACGGCATAACGGTCTCCGTGACCAGGCGCATCAGAAAGTTGGCTATCCAGAGCCGGCCGATACATACAGGTGTGTTTGTAAGCGCCTACAGGCATTACACTCACCCTTAGCCCCGCTCTAACTGACAAGAGCCTAGACAGAAATAGCCCAACCGCCATGCGTCGAACCAAAGAAGAAGCAGAGAAAACCCGCAGCGCCATTTTGCTGGCCGCCGAAATGCTGTTTCTGCAAAAAGGCGTGGGCCACACCACCCTTGATCAAATCGCCAAAACCGCTGAAGTGACGCGCGGAGCGGTGTACTGGCACTTTGAAAACAAGGCTCACCTGTTCCACGAAATGCTCGACCAGGTGCGTCTGCCGCCGGAGCAGATGGCCGAGCTGCTGTCGGCCGACAACGGCCGCGAACCGCTGCAAAGCCTGCGCGACATTTGCGTGGATGCGCTGATCGATCTGGCCCACGATGAACAGCGGCGGCGGATCATGACCATCCTGCTGTTTCGCTGTGAATTCACCGACGAGCTGCGCGAAGCCGAAAACCGGCACAACGCCTTCGTCCGGCAATTCATTGACCTGTGTGAAGTGCTGTTCCAGCGCGCCGCCGGCAACGGCCATCTGCACCCCGACATGACCCCACGCATGGCCGCACTGACCCTGCATGGCCTGGTGATCGGCCTGTTCAGCGACTACCTGCGCGATCCGGACCTGTACCGCCCGAACGAACAAGCCGCGGCGATGATCGACACAATCTTCCGCGGCCTCGCGCGCCAGTGGCCGCTGAGCAACTAATCTACAAAAACCTGTGGGCCGGAGTGCAGACCATGCGCGTGTTTTTCATCCTCTCGATGCTGCTGCTTTCGACGCTGGCGCACGCCGAATTCGCCGATGCGCCGACGCCACAATCCGACGGTTACGGCGTGCTGATCATCTCGCGCGAACGTCTGGAAGTCGGCAGCCCGTGCGACATCGGCCTGTACCTGCAAGACCAGCTTGCCGCCCGGCTCTGGCAAGGTCAGTCAGTGGCCTTCAACCTGCCGCCCGGCGCCATCTCCGTAAGACTTGGCCTGCTGGGGCCGGGGGTTTGTTCACCCGGCATCAGCCAGGCCACCAGCATTGTGGTGGACCTGATACCGGGTGAAATTCGCCGGTATCGGATAGCGCTGAATACCACCGGGTTGTATCTGCTGCAGGCGCCGGCGTTGAATCAGTGAGGGTGCACGTCTCCCTCGGCAGCCTCGATTTTTTTGATTTTGCTTTAAGGTTTTTGATCTTGATCTGCTTTTGATTTATCGCTCTTGATCTGCCCGCCCCGTTTATCGCAGGCCGAGCGGAGTCGGCGTGTAGGGGGTTGAGCGGCCGGGAGCCGCGAAAGGAACATCGGGCCATGGACGGCCCGTTGTGACGGCCCCCGGAACGGCGACGGAGCGAGGGAAGTCGGAGCGCAGCGCAGACCCAAGGTCGGGGCAAGCCGTTTTTGCTTACTTTTTAGGGCGACTGCTAAAAAGTGAGTCGCGCGTAAGGCGCGAAACAGAACGTTCAGCACACGCGGTAATGAATACCCACCACCGCGGAACGTTGGGCTTCGCCGAGGCTCAACCCCAACCTACGAAACTGGATACCCGCGTTCGCGAGGATGCCCGGAGGATTTCATAAAGAACGCGGTTTAGAAGCTCGCGCGAAGGCGCGAAACAAAACGTTCACCACACGCGGTAATGAAAACCTCCTCACCGCGTGACGTTGGGCTTCGCCGATGGCTCAACCCAACCTACGAAACGGAATTAGGCTCGCGATCCAGCCTTGGATTCAAATCCCCTCCAACACCTCCCCCAACACCCGAATCCCCGGCCTGATGCGCTGCGCATCAATCGCATGAAACCCCAACCGCATAAAATTCACCGGCACATGCTGGCCAAAGAAAAACTGCGCTCCAGCCTCAATCAATACACTGCGCTGCGCCGCCGCCCACGCCAGTTTCTGCGTATCCACTCCCGTGGGCGCTGCCAGCCAGAATGCGCTGGCGCCCGGGCTGCCCACCGGTTCGCAACTGGGCAACTCCTGACGCAACGCCTCGCTCAACGCCTCTCGCCGCCGCGCGTGTTCCTCGCGGAAGCGGCGCAGATGCGCGTCGTAGTGCCCCTGCGCCAGGAACTCCGCCAGCATTCGCTGGTTGTTCAATGGCGGATGGCGGTACATCAAGCGACGAAGCGCGCGCAGTTCGTCGATCAGCTCGGCGTCGGCCACCAGATAGCCCATGCGCAAGCCCGGCGAGAAGGCTTTCGACAGGCTACTCAGGTAAATCACCCGTCCCTGGCTGTCGCTGGCTTTGAGCGCCGGCTGCGGGTGGTTGTCGAGGTTCAGTTCGGCGTCGTAGTCGTCTTCGATCAGCACCTGGTCGTGTTCGCGAATGTGCGCCAGCAACTGGGTGCGCCGTTCGGCGCTCATGGCGATGCCGGTCGGTACTTGATGGCCAGGCGTTACGTACAGGTATTCGCAGTCGTTCAGGCGCGAGTCGACCACCAACCCTTCGCGGTCGATGTCTTGCAGCTGCACGTGCGCGCCTTGCAGGTCGAAAATGCTCAGGGCGTCGCGAAAGCCTGGGTTTTCCACGGCCACTTTTACGCCTTTGCCCATCAGCAAGGTGGCGAGCAGATACAGCGCATTCTGCGAACCGAGGGTTACCAGAATTTCATCGGCACGCGCCCAGATGCCGCGCTTGGGCAGCACGCGGGTGCGCAGCTGTTCGATGAGCATTTCATCGTCGCGGTCGAAGCGGTCACGCAGCCAGCCCTGGTCGCGTTCGCTGCGCAATGTATTGCGCGACACCTCGCGCCAGCGCTCCAGGGGAAACAGGTCGCGAATCGGCTGGCCGTAAATAAACGGGTAGGTAAAGCCGGCCCAATTGCTGGGGCGCAGTACGCCGTGCTTCAGGCTGGGCTGCATCTTGAAACGCGCGGCCCAATTCGGTGCACGCTCGCTGCCGCCACTGTCGGCGTGGTCGGGTTGCCGCTGCGGGGTCATGCGCAGCACGCTGTCGTCGAAGTCTGCGCCGCAATAGTCAGGGTGCAGGTAATAGCCGCTGCGTGGACGGCTGATCAGGTAGCCGTTGTCGAGCAGGCTTTCGTACACCAGCGCCACGGTGTTGCGCGAAACCGAGAGCTGTTGCGACAGCTTGCGGCACGAAGGCAACGGTTCATCGGCGGGGAAACCGCCGCCCAGAATGGTCGACACCAGCGACTCGCGCAGTTGCTCTTGCAGGCCCCGCTGGTGGTCGAAAGACAGATGAAATAAATGATCGATCATGGTCGTTCCACTCGCTTGCCGACCGAGGAACTTTGCAATTAGCGCGCCACGATTTTCGCCTCGCGCACTGGCCAGTCGAATGGCCAAAACTGCCCCTATCCCCTCGCTTCCAGCGCTCTCTATGGTGAATACCAGCCAACCCGAAGGCCCGTTTAAAAGTGGCCAGGCTCACCTTTCAAGACAACTGGAGCAGCACTTATGAAGCACACGAACACCGGTTCGCTGGCCCTCAAATCGCTTGGCCTGTTGCGCAAGCTGACCCTCGCCACGCTCGTGCTGAGCGCCCCGTTCGCCCACGCCGATCTGGACGACGTCAAAAGCAAAGGCGTGCTCACGGTTGCGACCGAAGACGACTACGCGCCGTTCAATTTTATCGTCGACGGCAAGCCCGACGGTTTCCACAAGGAGCTACTCGAAGACCTGGTGGCTTACGCCAAGGAACAGAAGATCGATGTGAAGCAGGACATCCTGCCGTGGACCGGTCTGCTCGCCTCGGTATCGTCCGGTCAATACGACGTGGCCTTCACCGGCGCCCTGGTCACCGACGAGCGCCTGCGCGTGTTCAACTTCACCCCGCCCTTTGCAAGCGCCCAGCACTATTACGTGAAGCGCGCCGACGACAAGAGCCTTAGCGACATCGCCAGCCTGTGCGGCAAAACCGTCGGCGTACAAGCCGGCAGCGCCCTGTTGGCGCGCTTGCCTGAGCTGAAGGCGATGATGAAAGAGAAAGACTGCGAAATGGGCAAAGTGGTCGAGTACCAGTCCTACCCAGAGGTGTACGCCGACCTCGCCAACGGCCGTCTGGACTACGCCGTCAACGCCCTGATTTCGGTGAACGACCTGATCAAAACCCGTGGCGACACCTTCGCCAAAGGCATCCCGGTTTCTGGCCCTGGCTTTGCCGCCTGGCCCATGCCGAAGAACAGCCCTGAGCTGCTGAAATTCCTCACCGGGTTTATGGACAAAGTACGTGGCAATGGTCGCCTGGCGGCGCTGCAGACCAAGTGGTTTGGCGAGGCGTTCCCGGATATGCCGAAAGAGCCGATTACCAATGTAGAGCAGTTTCATAAGTTGGCGGGGATGTAAGGAGGCGCTCGCCACCGTTATTCCCTTTAACTCCGTCATCCTCGCGAAGGCGGCGGTCCGACGATTCGGGATCCAGGATGGTCCGTCATGCACCGTTCTCCTGACAGATACTGGATTCCCGCCTGCGCGGGAATGACGGAGAGTGGGGTCGCGATTTTTGTATGACTGGAGCGGCAACACCGCCATCACCCACCACCTGGCCCCCGCTTTGCTTCTGTTTCCCCAAGCCTTGAAAACCACCCCGGTCTGGCTCGCATTAACCCCCGTTGTAAATAAGGAGCCGAGGCATGAACGCTCAAGCCTGGTTGTTGCTGTTGGAAGGCGCCTGGACCACGTTGTGGCTCTGCGGTATCGCCATTTCCATCGGTGTTGTGTTGGGTCTTGGCGTGGCGCTGTTGCGCATGGCCAAAATTCCGTTTGTGGAGCAGTTGCTGGTGCTCTACATCAGCCTGGCCCGCGCCACGCCGCTGGTGACCTTTGTGTTGTTCCTGTTTCTGTCGGCGCCAATGTTCGGCGTCAATATGAACCGCAACACGGCGGCCATCGTCGCCATGACGTTGAACACCGCCGCCTTCAATGCGGAAATCTGGCGCGCGGCGTTTATGAGTTTTTCCCGCGATCAGCGCGAAGCCGCACTGGCCTGCGGCATGACGGGCGGGGTGTTTTTCCGCCGCATCATGCTGCCGCAGATGATTACCAGCAGCCTGCCCGGGCTGGTCAATGAGATGTCGTTTCTGATCAAGGGCAGCCCGGCAATTGCGGTGATCGGCATTGTCGATCTCACCCGCGTGACCAACCGTATTTCCGCCGTCACCTACGAACCGCTGCCGCCCATTCTGTGCGCCGCTTTGTTGTACATGCTGATCATCAGCGTGCTGCTCAAGCTGCAAGCGATGGCGGAAAAGAAAGCCAACCGACTGGCCATGTAAGGGAGGCTCGCCATGACCGAATGGACGATTTTGTGGGAAGCGCGCGAGACCTTCGTTAATGGCCTGATCGGCACGCTGGTGCTGTTCGTGTTGTCGACGCTGTGCGCGTTTGTGCTGGGCTGCCTGGCGGTGTATCGCCTGGAAGAAGGCGACCGTATCGCCTGGGTGATTCGCGCCTTGATGAACCTGATGCGCACCCTGCCGTTTCTGATTCTGGCCTATTTGCTCTACTACGGTTTGCCGCAACTGGGCGTGCGCCTGGATGCCTGGACTGCCGGGTTTATTGCGCTGGTGATTTACCACGCGGCCTACTTTGGCGAAATTCTGCGCGGCAGCCGCCTGGTGATGCCGGCCGGTTACGTGGAGGCGGCCAAGGCCCATGGCTTTACACCGGGCTGGCTGTTTTGGCGGATTATTCTGCCGCAGCTGGTGATCAAGACCCGGCCATTGCTGGGCAACCAATTGATCATTGCGCTCAAAGACACCGCCTTCCTGACCATCATCACCGTGCAGGAACTGACGGCCGCCGCCAATTCGGCGCAGTCCACCTACTTCATCCCAACCCAGGCGTTTGTGCTGGTGATCATCCTCTATTGGTTGATCAGCATCGGCCTGGAACTGGCACTCAAATGGGCCGGCCGCTTCGGCGCCAAACGAGGTTTTGATTATGTCTAACGCCCCTGCCGTCAGCATCAAGCGCATGTCCAAAAGCTTTGGCGACATCGAGGTGTTGCGCGATATCGATCTGGAAGTAAACAAGGGCGAAGTGGTGAGCGTGCTGGGCTCCAGCGGCTCGGGCAAATCCACCATGCTGCGCTGCATCAACTGGCTGGAAGTGCCTGATCGCGGCAGCATTCACATTGCTGGGCAACGCATCGGCGTGAACGAAGAAGCCGGCCGCAAAATGACCAACAAAGAGCTGGCCACGCTGCGCGCCAAAACCGGCATGGTGTTTCAGGGCTTCAATTTGTGGCCGCACCTGAGCGTGATTCAGAACGTGATGGAAGCGCCCATTTACGTGAAGGGCATGCCCAAAGACCAAGCCCGCGCCGTTGCTGAACAGTTGCTGGAAAAGGTCGGCATGAGCGAGCGCAAGGACGCCTACCCGTTTACCCTGTCGGGCGGTCAGAAGCAGCGCGTGGCCATCGCCCGCGCGTTGGCGATGAGCCCGGAGGTAATATTGTTCGACGAGCCCACCTCCGCCCTGGACCCCGAGCGGGTCGGCGAGGTGCTGCAGGTAATGAAAAACCTGTCGAGCGAGGGCTACACCATGATCGTGGTCACCCACGAAATGGAATTCGCCCGCGCCGTGTCGGACCAGGTGGTGTTTCTGGAAAAAGGCCTGATCATCGAAAAATCGGCCCCGGCAAAATTCTTCAGCAACCCCGAGACCGAACGGGTACGCAAATTTCTCGAGCTGTCGCACTGACCGCTCCATCAAGTCTCCGTGAAGACGAGGTAAACATGAGCAAGGTGGTATTTATCACAGGCGCAACATCGGGTTTTGGTCGGGCCACCGCGCGGCGTTTCGCCGAAGCGGGCTGGTCGCTGGTACTGAGCGGGCGCCGCGAAGAACGCCTGATCGAGTTGCAACAGGAACTGGCCGCCAAGGTGCCGGTGCACATCTCCGTGCTCGACGTACGTGACGCCGCCGCCGTGCAGAAAATGGTCGACGACCTGCCCGAAGGTTTCCGCACCGTCCGCAGCCTGATCAACAACGCCGGCCTGGCACTGGCGCCGGAGCCGGCGCAAAAGGTGGCCCTGGAAGACTGGCACACCATGATCGACACCAACATCACCGGCCTGGTCAACGTCACCCACGCGGTGCTGCCAAAACTATTGGAAACCGGCAAAGGCGCGAGCATCGTCAACATCGGTTCGGTGGCCGGCGAATGGCCTTACCCGGGCGGCCATGTGTATGGCGCGAGCAAGGCGTTTGTTAAACAATTCAGCTACAACCTGCGCTGCGACCTGATCGCCACCGGCGTACGCGTCACCGATATCGCCCCCGGCATGGCCGAAACCGAATTCACCCTGGTGCGCACCAAAGGCAACCAGGCGGCGTCCGATGCCATGTACGGCACCACTACGCCGCTGAGCGCTGAAGATATTGCCGAGCAGATTTACTACGTGGCGAGCTTGCCGGACCACATCAACATCAACCGGCTGGAGATTATGCCGAGTCGGCAGGCGTGGTCGGCGTTTGCGGTGGATCGGGATAAGTAACGGTCGCGGTTGTAGGCGTTGCGACGGGTACCGATTCATCCGAAAGCCTGGATCCCGAATGTTGGATGGATCGGTGCAAGTCGCAACACTCTGGATTCCCGCCTGCGCGGGAATGACGAAGGTTTTGGTTGCGCATTTCGTAAAGGTCCCCGGTTTCCATGCTCCCACCGTCATCCCCGCGAAGGCGGCGGTCCGACGATTCGGGATCCAGAATTTCGGATCAATAGGAGATCGTCCCCCCACCGCTTCGCCGTTACCATCCGACCCTCCCCCTTGACCTTCCCCTCCGGTCAAGGTTGATTCTATGGGCGTACTCACTGGAGACCGCCCAATGTCCAGCACCCAAGCGTTCGACCTTCCCATTCAAGGCATGACCTGCGCCGGTTGCGCCGGCCGTGTCGAGCGCGCGTTGCAAGCCGTGCCCGGCGTCGCCCAGGCCAGTGTCAACCTGGCCACCGAACACGCGCGCATCACCGCCAGCCCCGACGCCCTGCCGCGTTTGCTTGAGGCGGTGCAGGCCGCTGGCTATCAGGTGGCCAGCCAGCGTATCGACCTCGCGCTTACCGGCATGACCTGCGCCGGCTGTGCCGGGCGCATCGAACGCGCCTTGGCGCAGGTGCCCGGCGTGAAAGCCGTCAACGTCAACCTGGCCACCGAGCGCGCAAGCGTGGAGGTGGTGGGCGCCGTTGAACCGTCGGCGCTTATTGCCGCCGTTGCCCACGCCGGCTACGGCGCCAGCACCCTCGGCGATACCGCGCCGCCAACCGCCCCGGCAGATGCCCTGCAACGCGAGCGCTGGACGGTAATCATCGCCCTCGCGCTCTGTGTGCCGCTGCTGGCGCCGATGCTGCTGGAGTGGTTCGGTGTGCACTGGATGCTGCCGGCCTGGGCGCAGTTTGCGTTGGCCGCGCCGGTGCAATTCATCTTTGGCGCGCGCTTCTATGTGGCGGCGTTCAAGGCCGTGCGCGCCGGTGCCGGCAATATGGATCTGCTCGTGGCGCTGGGCACCAGCGCCGCCTTTGGCCTTAGCCTTTATCAATGGTGGGCCGCGCCCGCTGGCGCCATGGCGCATCTGTACTTTGAAGCGGCGGCCGTGGTCATTAGCCTGGTGCTGCTGGGCAAATACCTGGAAAGCCGCGCCAAGCGCCAGACCGCCAGCGCCATCCGCGCGCTGGAGGCGTTGCGCCCGGACAGCGCGGTGCGGCTGCGCGAGGGCGTTGAGGAAACGGTGGCCATCACCGCCTTGCAGGTCGGCGATCTAATTGTGGTCAAACCTGGCGAACGCTTTGCCGTGGATGGCGAGGTGGTAGACGGCCAAAGCCATGCGGACGAGGCGCTGATTACCGGCGAAAGCCTGCCGCAGGCCAAGCAGCCCGGCGACCGCGTCACCAGCGGCGCCATCAACGGTGAAGGCCGTTTGCTGGTACGCACACAAGCGCTGGGCGGCGAAACGGTGCTGGCGCGCATCATTCGGCTGGTGGAAGACGCTCAGGCCGAGAAGGCGCCGATTCAGCAGTTGGTCGATCGCGTCAGCCAGGTGTTTGTGCCCGCCGTTCTGGTCGCCGCGCTTGTCACCCTGGGCGGCTGGCTGCTCGCGGGCAGCGGTATGGAAACTGCCCTGCTCAATGCGGTGGCGGTGCTGGTTATCGCCTGCCCTTGCGCCCTTGGTCTGGCAACGCCGACCGCGATCATGGCCGGCACGGGCGTAGCGGCCAGACACGGCATTTTGATCAAAGACGCCCACGCGCTGGAAATCGCCCACAAGGTCAGCGTGGTCGCCTTCGACAAAACCGGCACGCTCACATCGGGCAGCCCGCGCGTGGTGCATGTGCAGGCCAGCGGTGAGGAAACCGAACTGCTCGGCCTGGCCGGCGCGCTGCAACGCGGCAGCGAGCATCCGTTGGCTAACGCGGTGTTGGCGGCATGCACAGAACGCAGTCTGCAAGTGCCCACCGCCAGTGCCAGCCGAGCCTTGGCCGGGCGCGGCATCGCCGGCACCGTGCAAGGGCGGCAACTGGCGCTCGGCAATCGCCGCTTGCTGGAAGAAAGCCACGTGCCCGACGAGCAGTTCGACGCCCATGCCCGCGCCTGGGAAACCGAAGGCCGCACCGTGTCGTGGCTGTTGGAACTGCAACCGAACCCGCAGGTACTCGGCGTGCTGGCCTTTGGCGACAGCCTGAAACCGGGCGCGGCGGCGGCCATTGCTGCCTTGCGCGAACGGCAGATCACCTGCCACCTCATCAGCGGCGACAACGCAGGCAGCGCCCAGGCGGTGGCCACAGCACTGGGCATCGACTCTGTACATGCGCAAGTATTGCCTGGAGAAAAATCGGCGCTGATCAATGGCCTTAAACAACAGGCCACAGTGGCGATGGTGGGCGACGGCATCAACGACGCGCCGGCACTGGCGGCTGCGGACGTGGGCATCGCCATGGGCGGCGGCACCGATGTGGCCATGCATGCGGCCGGCATTACGCTGATGCGCGGGGATCCACGTCTGGTGGCCGCCGCGTTGGAGATCAGCCGGCGCACCTATGCCAAGATTCGGCAGAATTTGTTCTGGGCGTTTATCTACAACGTGGTCGGCATTGCGCTGGCCGCCTTCGGTCTGCTCAACCCGATGCTGGCCGGCGCCGCCATGGCGCTGTCGAGCGTCAGCGTGGTGAGCAATGCGTTGCTGCTCAAACGCTGGAAACCCGATTTCACTGACACACAGGAGACCGCCCGATGAACATTGGCCAAGCGGCAAAACGCTCGGGCCTGAGCGCCAAGATGATCCGCTACTACGAAGCCATCGGCCTGCTGCAACCGGCGCACCGCAGCGAAGCCGGGTATCGCCATTACCAGCCGCAAGACCTGCACACGCTGGCGTTTATCAAACGCTCGCGCGACCTGGGGTTCTCACTGGAAGAAGTCGGCAAACTGCTGACCTTGTGGCAAGACCGGCAACGCGCCAGCGCTGATGTGAAAGCCCTGGCCCGGGATCATATCGACGAGTTGAATCGCAAAATCGAAGAACTCACCAGCCTGCGCGACACCCTGCAAGAGCTGGCGCAAAGCTGCCACGGCGATGACCGCCCGGATTGTCCGATATTGAAAGATTTGGAGCGGGGGTGTTGTGCTTGAAAAGCATCGCGGCTAAAGCCGCTCCCACAGGTTTGCGCCGTCTTTGGGAGCGGCTTTAGCCGCGATGGGCCTTGCAAAGGAAGATGGTGCGCTTGAAAAGCATCGCGGCTAGAGCCGCTCCCACAGGTTTTAGCCGTCTGTGGGAGCGGCTTTAGCCGCGACGGGTTTTACGCCTGCGATTGCAGGTAATTTTCCAGACCAATGCGGTCGATCAGGCCGAGTTGCTGCTCCAGCCAGTAGGCGTGGTCTTCTTCGGTGTCTTGCAGTTGCAGAATCAGAATGTCGCGGCTGATGTAGTCCTTGTGGGTTTCACACAGGGCTACGCCTTTGCTCAAGGCGGCGCGCACTTCGTATTCCAGCTTGAGGTCGGCGCGCAGCATTTCCGGCACGGTGCGGCCGGGGAACATGGGTTTGGGCGTCATGTCCGGCGTGCTTTCCAGAAACAGGATGCGTTGCAACAGCGCATCGGCGTGCTGCGTTTCTTCTTCCATTTCGTGGTTGATGCGATCAAAGAGCTTGTTGAAGCCCCAGTCCTGGTACATGCGCGAATGCAGGAAATACTGATCGCGGGCGGACAACTCGCCGCGCAGCAGATCCTTGAGGTATTCGACGACTTCGTTATTGCCCTGCATTGCTGTTCCCCCGCACTAAAAAACCAGAACCGAAAGCTTCGGCCGACAACACCGGGCGGTCAAGCCCGGCGTTTAGGCAATACCGTCACCGCCAGGCCGACAAACACCAGCGCGCACGCCAGCCAGCTCAGCGGGCTGAGCTGTTCATCCAGCAGCAGCCAGCCGGCCAGAAGCCCGGAAACCGGCACTGCCAGGGCGAACGGCGTGACCACGCTGGCCGGGTAACGCCGTAGCAAAAAGCTCCAGATGGCAAAGCCGACGGTGGTGGCAAGAAAGGCGATAAACAGCAGCGCGCCGATGCCACGCAGCGTCAGATGAGTAAGCGCATGGCTTATGGCGTCCGGTCCTTCGAATACATAGGAAAGCGCCAGCAGCGGCAGCGGAGGAATCAGGCTGATCCAGCAGATCAGGCGCAGCATGTCGGTGGCGCCCGAGCGCTTGGTGGCGATGTTGGCGCAGGCCCACATCAGCGCCGCGAACACCACCAGCGCGAAGGCCAGCAAGCTGTCGCCCATCGGCCGCTGCCAGCCAATCAACACCAGGCCGCTGGCGGCCAATGCCAAGCCCGCCAAGGCACGGTGGCTGGGGCGTTCGCCGAGCATGACGGCGGCGATCAGAATGGTGAAAAACACTTGGCTTTGCAGCACCAGCGACGACAGCCCCGCCGGCATGCCCAGGTGCATACCGACAAACAACACACCGAACTTGAACACCCCGAGCAGCAAGCCAATCTGCACGATTCGCCACAACGGCGCCGGCATCGGCCCGCGCAGGAACAGCAACGGCAACGCCGCCAGGGCAAAGCGCAGCGCGCAGAACAGCAGCGGCGGGAAGTCTTCCAGGCCGACCTTGATCACCACAAAATTCACACCCCAGATCAGGGTGACCAGCAAGGCAAGCAAGGCGTGGCGTAACGGCATGGCGAGGCTCCAGAAAAACTGGGGCGTACGCTAGCAGGTGGGCGAGGGAATGTATGGATACAGCTGGAAGCGAAAATTGGTAGGGCGGGGGTAGATTGGGTGGGTGCGCCTACCGACCCAACCACCCAATTGATGGACTCTTTACTGCAACCAAGGCGGTGGTGGCGGCTCGTCGCTTTTGGCCGGCCCTTCGGCATCGGCCCGGGCTGCCTGTTTGCGCTGTTCATCAATGCGCGCAGCCTCGATCTCACGCATCACGGCGCCCACGTCAGCACTCTCTTCTTCTTCGGCAAACTCACCGGTCAAGACACTGCCCGGGTGCAAGGTGCCGGCTTCGTACAGCGCCCACATTTCCTTGGCGTAACGGGTTTGCTTGAGCTCCGGTGCGTAGCGACCGAAGTAGGCGGCCATGTTGCCGACGTCACGCTCCAGCATGCTGAAGGCGTGGTTGTTGCCGGCGGCGTCGACGGCTTGCGGCAGGTCGATGATCACCGGGCCGTTGGCGTCGAGCAGGACGTTGAATTCCGAGAGGTCGCCGTGAACCAGACCGGCGCACAGCATCAGCACGATCTGGCGAATCAGAAAGGCGTGGTATTCGCGGGCTTCGTCGGGCTCCATCACCACGTCATTCAAACGTGGCGCGGCATCGCCGTCGGCGCCGGCGATCATTTCCATCAGCAGTACGCCGTCGAGGAAGTCGAACGGCTTGGGCACCCGCACGCCAGCACTGGCGAGACGAAACAGCGCAGACACTTCGGCGTTCTGCCAGTTTTCTTCCTGTTCCTTGCGACCGTGCTTGGAGCCCTTGGCCATGGCGCGAGCGTCGCGGCTGTTGCGCACTTTGCGGCCTTCCTGATACTCGGCCGCCTGGCGGAAGCTGCGTTTGTTGGCTTCCTTGTAGACCTTGGCACAACGTAACTCTTTACCGCAGCGCACCACATACACCGCTGCTTCCTTACCGCTCATGAGCGGGCGCAGCACCTCATCGACCAAGCCATCTTCAATCAGGGGTTCAATGCGTTTAGGAGTCTTCATCAGCTTTTATCAAGGGTCCTTATGTGCCAGAAGTCGAAGGGCATGCCTGGGCGCGAGCGCCGGCTGGGGTCCATCCTCTCACAGCCGCTGGAAGATGCCGACCCCGCACGCCTATCCCTTCTGCAAATTCTGTCTCAACGCTTCCAAGGCATAGCGCACCTTGGCCGGTTGCGCATCGCGCCGCGGCGTGACCAGATAGATCGGCATGGGCGCCGGCTGCCAGGCGGGCAATACCCGTTGCAGGCGGCCGCTGGCCAGCTCGCCGCGCACCTCCGGCTCCGGTTGTATGGATAAACCCATGCCCGCCAAGGTGAATTCGCGGGTCGCGATCAGGTTGTTGCAGCTGACGCGGCTCATCAGTTTCAGCCGCTGCTCTTCGCCGCTGGCGCTTACCAGCACAAGTTGCTGCGGCAGATGCTGGGTGGTCAGGCTGAGCCAGTCGTGGTCGGGCAATTGCTCCGGCGTTTCGATGGCCGCGTGTTGCGCCAGATAGGCCGGCGAGGCGCACAGCACGGCTTTCCACTCGACCACATGACGAGCGATCAGACTGGAATTTTCCAGGCGGCCCACGCGCACGGCGATGTCGATGCGCTGCTCGATCAGGTCAACCTGCTCATCGTCATAGATAACGTTCAGGCGCAGTTGCCGATGAGCTGCCAGCAACGGCGCCAGCGCCTGGCTCAGACGCCCGCCGGCAAAACCCACCGGCGCGGTGATACGAAGCTCGCCCACTGGCGCATCGCGCAGCTCCACCAGGCGCTGCTCGGCCTCCTGCGCCAGCGCCAGCACCTGCGCGCAACTGCGGTAGAAAGCGGCGCCGGCCTCGGTGAGGGTCAGTTTGCGGGTGGTGCGGTGCAGCAGGCTGACCTGGGTGCTGGCTTCGAGCTTGCTGATTTGCTGGCTGACAGCGGATGAGGTCATGCCCAGCTCGGCCGCTGCGGCGACCATAGAACCTTTGTCCACCACCGTGGCGAACACGGCCATGCGTTTTAGCTGTTCCATTCTTAAGCACTGCTTAATTGTTTAAGCCGTTTTAGCCTATTTCTCCGACCTTTATCCATCGTTGATCATGAACGCCAGATCATCACTCACCTTGGAGACACCCATGAAAATCGCCTTGATCGGTGCCGGCGGCTTTGTTGGCGCAGCCGTTTTGCAGGAAGCCCTGAACCGTGGCCACGACGTCAGCGGCATTGTTCAACACCCCGAGAAACTGCCAGCCCACGCCAAGCTGACAGCGGTGAAGGCAGACGCTTACAACGCCGACGCGCTGGCCGCCGTACTCAAAGGCCACGACGCGGTCGTCAGTGCGTTCAATCCGGGCTGGGACAAGGCCGACATTCTGCCGCTGTTCCTCAAAGGCAGCGCGGCCATTGTGGCGGCGACCAAACAGGCCGGCGTGGCTCGTTTGCTGGTGGTCGGCGGTGCGGGCAGCCTGTACGTGGCGCCGGGGCTGCAACTGATCGACACGCCAGATTTCCCCGCGGCCTACAAAAATGGCGCCGAGGGCGCACGCCAGCATCTGAATCAATTGCGCGAAGAACAGCAGTTGGCCTGGACCTTCCTGTCGCCACCTGCCCTGCTGAAGCCGGGCGTACGTACCGATAAATACCGGGTTGGCGGTGAACAGCTACTCATGGACGGCGAAGGGCCGGCCAGCATCAGCGTGGAAGACCTGGCCGTGGCGATTATCGATGAGTTGGAAAACGCCAAGCACGTGCGTGCACGGTTTACCGTGGCGAATTGATCGATAACTGCTCTGTCCGTAGGAGCCAGCTTGCTGGCGAACCCTGCAAACCTCGGCAATCGAAGTTTGCAGGGTTCGCCAGCAAGCTGGCTCCTACAAAAGCATCTGCGTTTTTAGGCAGGCTCTTGCGGCAGGGTCAGTTCAATCGTCTCGCCAAATGATTCGTCCAGCCGCTGCAGATCGGTATTGATGGCTTCGGAGTCATCAGCCAACCCCAGCGCCAGGCTGCAGAATTCGTCGGCGGCGCCGAGAAAGGCCAGCACGATCATCGGGTCGAACTCGGTGCCGCTGGCGGCGCTGATGCGTTCCACCGCTTCGGCGTGGCTGCTGGTTTGTCGGTACGGATGGTGGGCGGTGAGCTCTTCGTAGCGACCGACCACGGCCATCAGCCGCGCCGGCAGCGGAATCTGTTCGCCGCGCAGGCCTTGTGGGTAACCGCTGCCGTCCCAGTGCTCGTACTGGCTGTGCAGGATGTGCTTGGCGTCACTGAGAAAACTTTCGGTGCTGCCCAGTTTGTCTTCGGCGGCTTGCAAGGCGTGGTAGCCGGCGACGGCATGGCGGTGCAGCACTTCAATGTCTGCCGGCTCAAGCGGTACCAGGCTGTGCAGGATACGGTCGGGCAAGGTAAGTCGGCCGATGCCGTGCAGCAATGCAGACTTGCCCAGGCGTGAAATGCGCGTGGGCGTCAGTTCATCGGCAAGCGCCGGTTGTTGCCGCGCCAGCGCACTGGCCAGCTCGACCATGTACGGTTCGATGCGGGCGAAGTGACCGCCGCCCGGGTTTTCACGCATGCGCGCCAGGCTGGCCATGGCTTCGATGGTGACGTCCTGCAGCTTTTCGATATCCCGGGTGCGACGGCGCACTTCCAGTTCCAGGTATTCGCTTTTGTCGCGCAGGAAATCGGCGCTGGCTTTGAGCTGCAGTTGCGCTTTGACGCGCGCCAGCACCAGCGGCGGGCTGATGGGCTTGGTGATGTAATCCACGGCGCCCAGGTTGAAGCCGTGTTGCTCGTCGGCCAGCTCGGTCTTGGCGGTGAGAAATATCACCGGAATATCCCGGGTCTGCGCATCGGCCTTGAGCCGACGGCACACTTCATAGCCGTCCATGAGCGGCATCATGATGTCGAGCAGAATCAGGTCTGGCGGCGGGCTGCTGATGGCGATGCGCAGTGCTTTGAGCCCCGAGCTGGCCACCTTGACCCGGTAGGTCGGCAGCAGCAGTTCGCTCATCAGCTCCAGGTTTTCCGGGGTGTCGTCCACCACCAGCACCAGCGGCTGCTCCGGTCGGTCAAGTATTCCGTCCATGCCCATCTCCTGTCGTTCTCGGCTGAGCGCTAGAGGCTCAGACCGCGCTGTTCACTGGTTTGCCGCAATAACGTCAGGGCCTGTTCAAAATCGTAGCAGCGAACCGCCTCGGCCAGCGGCGGATAATCACCATCGAAGGCGCTGCGTAACAGACCCGCCTGCGCTTCAAAGACTTTGCCCGCACGTGGATCGTCGTGGGCAAACAGGCCCGCCAGCTCCTGACACACCGCGTTCAGAGTGTTCGGGTCTACCGCCACTGCCGCTTCATAGACTTGCGCTGGCCACTGCGCGGCGATGGCCTGCAGCAACACGTCGAGGCTTTCGCTGACGTCGCTGATCAACGGTTGCAGCTCATCACTGGCGAAGGCGTCTTTCAGGGCGGTTTCCAGCAACGCGGCTTGCGCCTGCAAATCCACGGCGCCGAGGTTGCCGGCCAGACCCTTGAGGCTGTGGGCGAGACGTTCGGCAGCTTCTCCCTCGCCTTGGTTCAAAGCCAATCGCAGTTGCGCGGTGAAATCTTTCTGGCTGGCGGCGAATTTCACCAGCAGGCGCTGGTAAAGCTCCGGCTTGCCCAGCACTCGCCGCAAGCCGCTTGCCACATCCACGCCCGGCAAGTGCCAGGTTTGCGGGGCCGCTGTCGGCTCAGTACTCGCCGGCCCCGGGTCGACCCGCAGCCAGCGCGCCAGGGTGCGCCAGAGCAGGTCCGGGTCCAGTGGTTTGCCAAGGTGATCGTCCATGCCGGCGTCCAGGCAGCGCTCGCGATCGGCAGGCAAGGCGTTGGCGGTCATGGCGATGATGGGCAGATGGGCGAACTGCGCTTCGGCGCGCAGCCGACGCGTGGCGGCAAGGCCGTCGAGCACCGGCATTTGCATGTCCATCAGTACCGCATCGAAGTAGCCCTCGCCCTTGGCCAGCATAATGTCCACCGCCTGGGCGCCGTCTTCGGCTTGCTCGATCTGCAGTCCGCTTTCTTCCAGCAGCCCGCAGGCCACTTCGCGGTTCAGCTCGTTGTCTTCCACCAGCAGCACGCGCTTGCCGGCCAGCTTCGGCAAGGCCTCACCGACGGTTGCCGGCGCCACACCGGCCGGGCCGGGCGCGCTGTGGCTGGCGAGCGAAGTGACTACGGCATCAAGCAGCACCGAAGGGTTGAGCGGTTTGAGCAGCACGTCGTCGACGCCCACTTGCCGGGCCTCATGCAGCACTTCTTCGCGGCCGTGGGCCGTCACCATTAATAGACGCGGCTGGGCCTGCAAACCGATTTGCTGCAATTGCCGGGCGGTTTCGATGCCGTCCATGTCGGGCATCTGCCAGTCGAGCAGCACCAGGTCGAAAGGCTGACGCTGGTCTGCCAGTTGTACCTGGCGCAACGCGGCGCTGCCCGACACCGCGGTTTCCACCCGAAAACTCATGCCCACCAGCATGTCGTGCAGCACGCGGCGAGCGCTGTCGTTGTCGTCCACCACCAGCACGCGGCGCCCACGCAGGCTGGGCTGCGCTTGCAGAACCTGCTGTTTGTGCGCCGAGATGCCCAGTGGCAACCGGCACCAGAACAGGCTGCCGCGCCCAGCCTGACTCTGCACGCCTACCCGCCCGCCCATGGCCTCGGCCAGCCGTTTGCAAATTGCCAGGCCCAACCCGGTGCCACCGTATTTGCGCGTGGTGGAGCTGTCAGCCTGCTGGAAAGACTCGAACAGGCGCTCAAGCTGGTCGTGGCTGATGCCGATGCCGGTATCGCGCACGGCGAAATACACCTGCACCTGATCGGCGTCCTGTTGCTCGGCGCGAATAAGCAGCTCGATCTCCCCGCGCTCAGTGAACTTCACCGCATTGTTGGCGTAGTTGATCAATATCTGGCCAATGCGCAGCGGGTCACCGACCAGTTGCAGCGGCAGCTTGGGGTCGAGGTTGAACACCAGCTCCAGGTGCTTGCCCGCGACTTTCTCGCCAATCAGGTTGGCGACGTTTTCCAGTACCTGCTGCAGATTGAAGTCGATGTGCTCGATGCCGAGCTTGCCGGCTTCGATTTTCGAGAAGTCGAGAATGTCGTTGATCACCCCGAGCAGGTGCCCGCTGGCTTGCTGGATTTTCTCGATGTAACTGCGTTGGCGTGGCGCCAGTTCGGTTTTCTGCACCAGGTGGGCCATGCCGATAATGGCGTTCATGGGCGTGCGGATTTCATGGCTCATGTTGGCGAGAAAATCCGACTTCAGCCGCGCCGCTTCTTCGGCCAGCTCCTTGGCATCGGCCATGGCCGCTTCGGCTTGTTTGCGGGCGGTGATGTCGCGGCTTACGCCAACCAGCCCCAGCGGCACGCCGCGGTCGTCGCGAAAAATGGTGCGCAAGGTATCGAACACCACCCAGTGGCCATCCGGGTAACGCACCCGCCCTTCGCTTTCATAGGTGCCGTCGCGGGTCAGCGCCGTGTAGTCGTGCTCCTCGCGCTTGGACGCCCACTCGATATTGAGCAGTTCATGATCGCGCTTGCCCAGCACCTGCTCGCTGCTCTGGCCGAACAGATCGGCACAGGCCTGGTTGATGCCCAGGTAGCGGCCCTGAATGTCTTTGAACCAGATCGGATCGGGAATGGCATTGATGATCGCCAGCAAGGTACTGCGCTGGCGCACCACTTCCGCCTCGGCCAGTTGGCGCTGGCGAATCTGCGTGCGCAGGTGGCGGTTCCACAGAACCACAACCACGAGCGCCACCACTACGCCGAGCAGGTAAGGCCAACCAACCGCAAACAGCCCCTGCCAGCTGAAGGCAGTCAGAGGCGGCAGCCAACGATCGAGAATCTGGTCGTGCTCCTCGCGCTCCAGGCTGTCGAGGGCTTTGTCCAACACGCCGACCAGCTGCGGCCAGTCCCGGCGCACGGCAAAGTGCAATTCACTGCGCAGCAGGCCCGACTCGCCGCGCAGTTCAAGGTTGGCCAGGCTGAGTTTGCGGATCAGATAACTGGCAACAATCATGTTGCCGACATAGGCATCGGCGCCGCCGGACGACACGGTTCGCAGCGCCTCCTCAGCGCTGCCCACTTCAATAACCTGCGCCAGCGGCACGGCGGCGCGCAGCAGGCCCTCGGTGACGTAGCCGCGTTCTATGGCGACGCGCTTGCCGGCGAGGTCTTGCGTATTGCGAATGGGGGATTCGTGACGGGTAAATATCAGGCTGTTGCTGGTCAGGTAGGAATCGGTGAAGGCCATGCGGCCCTCACGCTCGGGCGTTTGCGCCACCGAGGGCAGCATGTCGACCTGCCCGGTACCCAGCGCCGCGAGGGTGGCGTTCCAATCGTCGAACTGCACCGTTTCGAAACGAATGCCCAGACGCTGGCCGAGCAAGGCCAGGTAATCGCCGGAAATGCCCGTGTGCTGACCCTGCTCGCCCATGACATCGAACGGCTCCCAGCCACCGCGCTGCACGCCAACGCGCACCACCGGATGCGCCTGCACCCAGGCGCGTTCCTCGCTGTTGAGCTGCAACGGCGCGGCCCACGCCTGCACAGCGCACAGCGCGACCAGCAGGCCGACCAGCCATGCCTTGCAACCACCCATACTGCCTCCATTGCGTGATCTTGCTCAGCTAGCTTAGTCAGACACGGCGCGGGCGCTACTGCCTGGCGGGCCCGCGCCGCCACTGCGGCAGACCGATCAGCACCACCGCGCTGATGATCACCAGCATGGCCAGCCATTCCTCGATGCCGATCTGCTCATTGGCAAACCAGATACCCAGCAACACCGCGACCACCGGATTGACATAGGCATAGCTGGTGGCCGCCGCCGGGCGAACGTGTTTGAGCAAATACACGTACGAGCTGAACGCGATGATCGAACCGAAGAAAATCAGATACAGCAGCGCGCCCCAGCCAGCAGCGCTGGGCATGTGCGTCATGCGTTCACCGCTGAGCACGCTGCCCACCAACATCACCGCGCCGCCGCCCAGCATCTCCGTGGCGCTGGCCATCGGACCGTTGGGCAACGGTAAGGTTTTGCCCCACACCGAACCGAACGCCCAACTGGCCGCAGCAAACACAAGCAACGCCGCGCCGGCCGGGCTGGCCTGCAGGTTTGAACCGAAATTGAGCAAGGCGATGCCGGTCATGCCAAGCGCGATACCGGCCCACTCCAGTTTCGAATTGCGGTGCCCGAACCAGCGATTGAACACCAGCGTGAACAACGGCACCGTCGCCACCGCAAGCGCCGCCACGCCGGAGGCCACACCCGCGTGCTCCGCCAACGTGACCCCGCCGTTGCCCAACGCCAACAACAACGTGCCCACCAACGCCGCCGCCCGCCACTCCCGCCACGTGGGAGCCGGCGTACCACGCCAGCGCAGCCAGGCATACATCAACCCGCCGGCAATCAGAAAACGCACCGCCGCCATCAACAGAGGCGGCCAGCTTTCCACACCGATGCGGATCACCAGATAGGTGGAACCCCAAATGACATAGAGCGCGGCGAAGGCAGCGATGAGTAACAGCGGGAAACGCGATTGCATGGCAAGGCTCGGCGGGCGGCAGGCAAGAGAGGGAGTGTAGAAGCGGGGGCGGCGGGACGAACAGAGACAGTGGGGGATGGGATTGGGGATACAGCGGTGGGTTGTGGCCTAACGGAGACCGCGTTAGGGCCGGCCCTCTCCCCTAGCCCCTCTCCCGCAGGCGGGAGAGGGGAATTTAATCGTGATCTGGCTTTTGATTTATGCCTGGCTCGTGATCTTGATTGGCTTGTGATCTACCCGCCCCGTTTATCGCAGGCCGAGTGGAGTCGACGTGGAGGGGGTTGAGCGGCCGGGAGCCGCGAAAGGAACATCGGGCCATGGATGGCCCGTTGTGACGGCCCCCGGAGCGGCGACGGAGGGAGGGAAGTCGCAGCGCAGCGTAGACCCAAGGTAGGGGCAAGCCCTTTTTGCTTACTTTTTAGCTGGGCCGGCATTCCGGGCGACTGCTAAAAAGTGAGTCGCGCGTAAGGCGCGAAACAAAACGTTCAGCACACGCGGTAATGAACATTATTAAACAGTGTCGGGCCAACGATCAGCGCGCATCCCCGACAACAAACAGATCGCCAGCCGGCGACCCTCACTTATCCGGCATTGGCATCGGAAACGGCATCACATTCCCCGCCCCCGGCCGTGCCTCGCTGATCTTCGGCGTACCCAGACGCTCCACCTCATCAATCCGCACAATCGCATGCATCGGCACAAAACTACGAACAACCCCCTCGAACTGCGCCTTCAGCTTCTCCTCGCTTGGATCCACCACCACCTGCGTGCGCTCACCAAAAACGAACTCCTCCACTTCCAGAAAGCCCCACAGATCGCTCTGGTAGATCTGCTTGGCGTACATCTCGAACACCTGGCCTTGGTTGAGGAAGATCACCTTATAGATAGGTTCACGCTTGCTCATGGGAGGGAGAAAAACCGGGGGAAATTTTGGGGGGCGCGATCATAGCATAGGCTCCCGACAGGCAATGCTAGGCCGCAGGCATCGGCGTCCCTATAATGCGCGGTTCGTTTTACACCCCATCTCGTTGAGATCCGGAACGCGCATGAGCAAGAAGCTGTATATCGAAACCCACGGTTGCCAAATGAACGAGTACGACAGCTCGCGCATGATCGACCTGCTGGGCGAACATCAGGCCCTGGAAGTCACCGCCCGCGCTGAAGACGCCGATGTCATTCTGCTCAATACCTGCTCCATCCGTGAGCGCGCTCAAGACCGGGTGTATTCGCAATTGGGCCGCTGGCGTGAGCTGAAGCTGGCCAAGCCGGACATGGTGATCGCCGTTGGCGGTTGCGTGGCCAGTCAGGAAGGCGCGGCCATTCGCGACCGCGCGCCCTATGTGGATGTGGTGTTCGGCCCGCAGACGCTGCACCGGTTGCCGGAAATGATCGACGCCGCGCGCGTTACCCGCCTGCCGCAGGTGGATGTCAGCTTTCCTGAAATCGAAAAATTCGACCGTCTGCCCGAGCCGCGTATCGACGGGCCCAGCGCCTACGTGTCGATCATGGAAGGCTGCAGCAAGTACTGCACATTCTGCGTGGTGCCTTACACCCGCGGCGAAGAAGTCAGCCGGCCATTCGATGACGTGCTCGCCGAGGTGATTCACCTGGCCGAGCACGGTGTGCGGGAAGTGACGCTGCTGGGGCAGAACGTCAACGGCTTCCGTGGCATGACGCACGACGGCCGCACGGCCGACCTGGCAGAGCTGATCCGCGTGGTTGCGGCCATCGATGGCATCGACCGCATTCGCTACACCACCTCGCACCCGCTGGAGTTTTCCGACAGCCTGATCCGCGCCCACGCGGAAGTGCCGGAATTGGTCAAGCACTTGCACCTGCCCGTGCAGGCCGGTTCCGACCGCATTCTGGCGGCGATGAAGCGCAATCACACGGTGCTGGAGTACAAGTCGAAAATCCGCAAGCTGAAGGCGGCGGTGCCGGATATCAGCATCACATCGGACTTCATCGTCGGCTTTCCCGGCGAAACCGAGAAAGACTTCGAGAACACCATGCAGTTGGTGGCCGACGTTGGTTTCGACTTCTCTTACTCCTTCGTTTATAGCGCCCGCCCCGGCACGCCAGCGGCCGATCTGCCGGATGACATTCCCGCCGAGACTAACCGCGAGCGCCTGGCGCGCTTGCAGCACCGTCTCGATCAGCAAGGCTTTGAAATCAGCCGCAAGATGGTCGGCAGCATTCAGCGCGTGCTGGTCAATGACTTCTCCAAGCGCGACCCGGGGCAGCTCACCGGCCGCACCGAGAACAACCGTATCGTTAACTTCCGCTGCGATAATCCGCGCCTGATCGGGCAGTTCGCCGACGTACGGATCGACGAGGCCAGACCCCACTCCTTGCGCGGCAGTCTGGTCGTTGAAAACGGCGCGCAAGCGGCAGCTGTGGCCGAGTGCCACTAAAGGCGCAGATGCCCGAGCTTTCCCACTCGGGCATCCGGAGTTATCCTGCGGTTCTTCTTACTTGCCGAGTGGCGGCTACACACGACCTTGAACGCACCCATAGAACCGCATCGTTTTATCCTCGAACCCTTTGAAGCACGCCGCTTCGCCAATCTGTGCGGGCAATTCGACGAGCATTTGCGCTTGATCGAACAGCGCCTCGCTATCGAAATCCGCAACCGCGGAAACCAGTTCGAATTGGTGGGTCCACCCGAAACCACCCAGGCCGCCGAGCAACTGCTGCGCCGCCTGTACCGCGAAACCAACGCTACCCAACTGTCGCCGGACGTTGTCCATCTGTTCCTGCAGGAATCTGCGGTTGAGCAATTGGCTGCCAGCAGCACGGTGGAAGCGAACGTGGCGCTGCGTACCCGCAAGGGCATGATTCGCCCGCGCGGTCTGAATCAGCAGCGCTACGTTAAATCGATCCTCGACCACGACATCAACTTCGGCATCGGCCCAGCCGGTACGGGTAAAACCTACCTGGCCGTGGCGTGTGCCGTGGACGCGCTGGAGCGTGAGCAGATCCGCCGGATTCTGCTGGTGCGCCCGGCGGTGGAAGCGGGCGAGAAACTGGGCTTTTTGCCAGGCGACCTGTCACAAAAGATCGACCCGTATCTTCGCCCGCTGTACGACGCGCTGTACGAAATGCTCGGCTTCGAACAAGTGGCCAAGCTCATCGAGAAACAAGTGATCGAAGTTGCGCCGCTGGCTTATATGCGTGGCCGGACGCTGAATAACAGCTTCATCATTCTCGACGAGAGCCAGAACACCACGCTGGAGCAGATGAAAATGTTCCTCACGCGGATCGGCTTTGGCTCTACGGCGGTGATCACTGGCGACATCACCCAGGTCGACCTGCCGCGCGGCACCAAGTCGGGCCTGACCCACGTGATCGATGTGTTGAAGGATGTGCCTGGTATTTCCTTCACCCATTTCCTGTCCAAAGACGTGGTTCGCCACCCGCTGGTGCAGCGCATCGTCGAGGCGTACGAAGCCTTCGAAACCGCAGCCGAACGCAAAAGCGCCGACAGCAAAAAAGCAGCCTCCGAGGCAGACCGCGGCGATGCTTGAGCTTGATCTGCAGAACGCCAGCAGTGCCGCCAGCCCCAACGAAGCCCAGTTCCGCCAATGGTGCGAGCTGGCGCTGCGCCAACGCACGGCGGATTCGGAGCTGACCATTCGCCTGGTCGATGAACCCGAAGCGCGCGAACTCAACCACACCTACCGGCAGAAAGACTACGCCACCAACGTGCTGTCTTTCCCCGCCGACGTGCCCGACGAACTGCTCGACATCCCCCTGCTCGGCGATCTGGTGATCTGCGTGCAGGTGGTCGAGCGTGAAGCCGCCGAACAGGGCAAAAGCCCGGAAGCCCACTGGGCGCACCTGGTGATTCACGGCTGCTTGCATTTATTAGGCTACGACCATATTGACGAGGAAGAAGCCGTCGAGATGGAAACCTTGGAACAACAATTGCTCGCCGAATTGGGTCACCCGGACCCTTACGCCGGCGACGAATAGCCTGGCTCCCAGGCACCAGAACGGAACACTGAGTACACAGCATGAGCGAAGACCGATCGAGCAACGGGCAAAAATCCTGGTTAGGCAAACTCACCCAGGCTTTTGCCCATGAGCCGAAAAACCGCCAGGAGCTGCTGGAGCTGCTGCGCGACGCCCATCAGAACAAACTCCTCGACAGCGAAGCACTGGCCATTGTTGAAGGCGCCATTCAGGTGGCCGACCTGCAAGTGCGCGACATCATGGTGCCGCGCTCGCAAATGGTCAGCATCAAAGCTGGTCTGACGCCCAAAGAGCTGATTCCGGCGATCATCGAATCCGCCCACTCGCGCTACCCCGTCGTCGGCGAAAGCCTGGACGACGTAATCGGCGTGCTGCTGGCCAAAGACCTGCTGCCGCTGGTGCTGCAGGACGAAAGTCAGCCGTTCAACATCAAAGACATGCTGCGCCCGGCCACTTTTGTGCCGGAGTCCAAGCGCCTGAACGTGCTGCTGCGCGAATTCCGCGCCAACCATAACCACATGGCCATCGTCATCGACGAGTACGGCGGCGTGGCGGGTTTGGTGACCATTGAAGACGTGCTGGAGCAAATCGTCGGCGACATCGAAGACGAGCATGACGTCGAAGAAGACAGCTACATCAAACCGCTGCCCAGCGGCGACTTCCTGATCAAGGCGCTGACGCCCATCGACGCATTCAACGAGTCGTTCGACAGCGAATTCACCGACGACGAGTTCCACACCGTCGGCGGCTTGGTCATGAGCGCCTTCGGCCATCTGCCCAAACGCAACGAAATTGCCGAAATCGGCGACTTCCGTTTCCGCGTACTGAGCGCCGACAGCCGCCGCATCCACCTGCTGCGCCTGACCCGTATAGACCGTTAGAGAATAATCCACGCACTCACCCAATCGAGCGCGACGTAGGTTGGGTTGAGCCGCAGGCGAAGCCCAACGCTGTGCGCGCCCCATACCGAGCTACGAACAGGAAAACAATGAACTGGATTTCGAAGGCCGGTTGGCCCGGCAACCTGATCGCACTCGCCGCCGGCGCCTCCACCACCCTCGCACTCGCCCCCTTCGACATCTGGCCCTTGGCATTGCTCGCCATCGCCCTGTTCTACCTCGGCCTGCGCGACCTCACGCCACGGCAGGCGATGGGCCGTGGCTGGTGTTATGGCTTCGGCGTGTTCGTGGCTGGCACCAGCTGGATTTACGTCAGCATCCATGACTACGGCGGCGCCTCTGCGCCGTTGGCGTTGTTTCTCACGGTTGGCTTTTGCGCCTGCATCGCCTGGTTCTTCGCCCTGCCCGCCTTTATCTGGGCGCGCTGGTTGCGCCGCGTCGAAGCGCCATTGGCCGACGCCCTGGCGTTCGCCGCCTTGTGGCTGGCGCAGGAAGCGTTTCGCGGCTGGTTCCTTACCGGCTTTCCCTGGCTGTATGCCGGCTACAGCCAACTCGATGGTCCGCTCAGCGGCCTGGCGCCAGTAGGTGGCATGTGGCTGATTTCCTTCGTGCTGGCGTTGACCGCCGCGCTGGCGGTCAACCTGCCGCACCTTGGTCAGCGCAAGGCCTTTCTGGCCATTGGCGTGGTGATGCTGATCGCGCCATGGCTGGTGGCGTTCGGCCTGAAAAATCACGCCTGGACCGAGCCGGCCGGGGCACCGCTGAAAGTGGCGGCACTACAGGGCAACGTCGCGCAGGAAATGAAGTGGAGTCCTGAGCACTTGAACGCGCAGCTGGCCCTGTACCGCGACATGACGTTTAGCGCAAAGCCCGTAGACCTGATCGTATGGCCGGAAACGGCGGTGCCGATTCTGAAAGAATTCGCCGAAGGCTACCTGAGCGTGATGGCCCGTTTCGCCAACGACCGTAAGGCCACGCTGATCACTGGCGTACCGGTTCGCGAAACAGACGAGCACGGCGACAAGCGCTACTACAACGGCATCACTGTGATCGGCGATGGCAGCGGCACTTACCTGAAACAGAAGCTGGTGCCGTTTGGCGAATACGTGCCGCTGCAGGATGTGCTGCGCGGGCTGATCGCCTTCTTTGATCTGCCAATGTCCGACTTTGCCCGCGGCCCGGCCAATCAGGCGCTGCTGGAGGCCAAGGGTTACAAGATCGCGCCGTTTATTTGCTACGAAGTGGTGTACCCGGAATTCGCCGCTGAACTGTCTGCGCAGAGCCAGTTGCTGCTCACCGTGAGCAACGACACCTGGTTCGGCACCTCCATCGGGCCGTTGCAGCATTTGCAGATGGCGCAGATGCGCGCCCTGGAAGCCGGCCGCTGGATGATCCGCGCCACCAACAATGGCGTGACCGGGCTGATCGACCCGTTTGGCCATATCACCACGCAGATTCCGCAGTTTGAACAAGGCGCGCTGTACGGCGAAGTGGTGCCCATGCAGAAGCTCACGCCCTATCTGCAATGGCGTTCGTGGCCACTGGTGATTGTGTGTTTTCTGATATTCGGCTGGGCCCTGCTGGCGAGCCGGATTGCCAAGACGGTTTAGTTCGCAGACTCAGGCTGGGTCGGTCCGCGTGGGGTGAGCGCAGCGAAGCCCAATGGGACCGATACGCACCGACCTGCGGCCGGTTTGTTGGGCTTCGCTACGCTCAACCCAACCTACCCAACGTACGGGCTCAACCTGCCGTACGCGATCACCGATAAAACAACGGATAGGCTATCTGCCCCGCCACTTCATTCAGCAACTGCCCGGTCTGCCAGATCGCTTTGCTTTCCGGCAACCAGCCGCCCAATGGCCGCAGGTTGGGCACGCTGATAAACCCCACCGGCGCGGCTACCACTTCAAACCCGGCACGCTCGAAACACCAGCGCGCGCGAGGCATATGCGCGGCCTGGGTGACCAGCACAACGCGGCGAATTCCGTCCGCATGCAGCATCTGTGCGCTGTAGTCAGCGTTTTCCAGCGTGGTGTGACTGCGGCCTTCCTGCCAGCGCACGGGCACGCGGAAGTCGCGCACCATCACCTCGGTCATCAGTTCGGCCTCGCTCACACGCTCGCCATACGGCGCGCCGCCGCTGATCAACACCGGCAAACCGGACGCGCGCGCCAACCGTGATGCGTAGCGAACGCGCTCCACGGCCAGGTGGCTGGCCTGGTCGCCGCCCCAGGCCGGGTCGTCCCGCTCGCGCCCGGCACCCAGTACCACAATGGCGTCGGCCTGTTTGGCCAGTTCCGTCCACTGGCTGACCGCAATAGCCGGCTCGCGCTCGACGATCTTTGCCAGGCCCTCAACAGCAACAGGCAGGCTGGTCAACCACAAACCGCCCAACCCCAGCACAAAGCAGCACAGGGCCAGACGCGGCATGCGCCGACGCAACCACCACGCCAGTATCAGCAGCAGAAACAGGCAGCCTGGCGGCAATAGAAGTTGTTTGAAAAAGTAGCGCAGGACCATCGAGCACCTCCCCTGGGTGCGCGAAGCCTACCGGGGTTTGGCGGCGCGGAACAACTGCGAGCCGCAGGCGCTGCACGCCTGAACCCCTTCGCCCGGGCGCCATAGCGCGGGGGTGCCGCACAAGGCGCATTGCAGCTTGTTGCGACGCTTGATCAAGCCTTTGGGCTTGACTACTTTGGCGCTCTGCAAGGAGCGCGGGGGTTTGATGGTAGGCGCGGGGCTTTGCTCGATCAGGGCCATTTCCTTGGCCGCTGCGTGCCAGCCGCGCAGCCAGTGGAGGTCGCGATCCAGGTAGGCGCGAATCAGCTCCAGCTCGGCCGGACTCAGGCCGCGCAGTTCGAGGTCTTCGGGGGTTTTGTTTCGCAGGCGCGTGTCGCTGTCGGCTTCGTCCAGCGCGATGGCAAGCCGGTGCAAAAGGCGCTCGTACAGACCGCCCTGTGCATCTTCCCGCCCGAACTGCGCCATGCTCACCCTCGCCCGCTCCGTGCTCGCAACCTGTTGAGCAAAGCTTAGCGCTGGCACGGTAACCAGCCGGCTGCCGCGACCAACGGCGAAGGCTTGGGCAACAGCCGTAATCAGGGTTTCCCAGCCCCCAGCGGGCTCATGTATGCTACGGCGTTCTTCGAACAGGCCACGCCCGAACACGTTTCCCGCGACCTGTAGCTCACTTATTTCAGCCAAAAGTAGCCATGCACGAACACTATCAGCCCCGTGAAACAGAAGCCGCCGCGCAAACCTACTGGGACGAGCAGAAATCCTTCGTAGTCAGCGAACAACCAGGCAAAGACACCTTCTATTGCCTGTCGATGTTCCCCTACCCCAGCGGCAAGCTGCACATGGGCCATGTGCGCAACTACACCATCGGCGACGTGATCGCGCGCTACCAACGCATGCAAGGCAAAAACGTGCTGCAGCCCATGGGCTGGGACGCTTTCGGCATGCCGGCAGAAAACGCCGCGATGAAGAACAACGTCGCGCCGGCCAAGTGGACTTACGAAAACATCGCCTACATGAAGAACCAGCTGAAAAGCCTGGGCCTGGCGGTGGACTGGACGCGCGAAGTCACCACCTGCAAACCCGACTACTACCGCTGGGAACAATGGCTGTTCACCCGGCTGTTCGAGAAGGGCGTGATTTACCGCAAAAACGGCACCGTGAACTGGGACCCGATTGACCAGACCGTTCTGGCCAACGAGCAGGTTATCGACGGCCGTGGCTGGCGTTCGGGCGCGCTGATTGAGAAGCGCGAAATTCCGATGTACTACTTCAAGATCACTGCGTACGCCGAAGAGCTGCTGACCAGCCTCGACGACCTGGATGGCTGGCCGGAACAGGTCAAGACCATGCAGCGCAACTGGATCGGCAAGTCGCGCGGCATGGAAGTGAGCTTCCCTTACGACCAGGCCTCGATTGGCCAGGCCGGCGCGCTGAACGTGTTCACCACCCGTGCCGACACGTTGATGGGCGCCACCTACGTGGCCGTTGCCGCCGAGCACGCGCTGGCCGGCATTGCCCTGCAAAAGCTGCCGGCTGCTCAGGCTGCCGAGCTGCAAGCGTTTATCGATGAGTGCAAACGCGGCGGCGTCGCCGAAGCCGACATCGCCACGCAGGAAAAGAAAGGCCTGCCTACCGGCTTGTTCGTTGAGCACCCGCTGACCGGCGAGAAGCTGCCGGTATGGGTCGCCAACTATGTGCTGATGCATTACGGCGATGGCGCCGTCATGGCGGTACCTGCGCACGACGAGCGCGATTTCGAATTCGCCCACAAGTACAACCTGCCGGTAAAAGCCGTGGTGCGCACCAGCGCCGGCGATGAAACCCCGGCTCCGTGGCAAGCAGCGTATGGCGAGCACGGCCAACTGATCAATTCCGCTGAATTCGACGGTCTGGACTTCGCCGGCGCATTCGACGCCATTGAAGTGGCCCTGCAGAAAAAAGCCCTCGGCCAGGCCCGCACCCAGTTCCGCCTGCGCGACTGGGGCATCAGCCGTCAGCGTTACTGGGGCTGCCCGATCCCGATCATTCACTGCGACGCGTGCGGTGATGTGCCGGTGCCGGAAGACCAACTTCCCGTCGTGCTGCCAGAAGACGTGGTGCCCGATGGCGCCGGCAGCCCGCTGGCACGCATGCCCGACTTCTACACCTGCACCTGCCCGAAATGTGGCGGCGCGGCCAAGCGCGAAACCGACACCATGGACACCTTCGTGGAGTCGTCGTGGTACTTCGCCCGCTACGCCTCGCCGAACTACACCAAGGGCATGGTCGACCCGGCTGCCGCCAACCACTGGCTGCCGGTTGATCAATACATCGGCGGCATCGAGCACGCGATTCTGCACCTGCTGTATGCGCGCTTCTTCCACAAGCTGATGCGCGATGAAGGCCTGGTCGACTCCAGCGAGCCGTTCAAAAACCTGCTCACCCAGGGCATGGTGATCGCCGAAACGTACTACCGCCTCGAGGCCAACGGCAGCAAAACCTGGTTCAACCCGGCTGACGTGGAAATCGAGCGTGACGCCAAGGCCAAAATCATCGGCGCCAAGCTGAAAACCGACGGCCTGCCGGTGGAAATCGGCGGCACCGAGAAGATGGCCAAGTCGAAGAACAACGGCGTCGACCCGCAATCGATGATTGACCAGTACGGCGCCGACACCTGCCGCCTGTTCATGATGTTTGCCTCGCCGCCCGACATGAGCCTGGAATGGTCCGACTCCGGCGTTGAAGGTGCGCATCGCTTCCTGCGTCGCGTCTGGCGTCTGGCCGAGGCCCACGTCGCGCGCGGCGTACCCGGCAGCCTCGATGTGGCCGGCCTAAACGACGCGCAGAAAGACATTCGCCGCGCCATTCACCTGGCCATCAAGCAAGCCAGCCAGGACATTGGCCAACACCACAAATTCAACACCGCCATCGCCCAGGTGATGACGCTGATGAACGTGCTGGAAAAGGCGCCACACGACAGCGACGCCGACCGCGCCCTGTTGCAGGAAGGCCTGGAAACCGTGGCCCTGCTGCTCGCCCCGATCACACCGCACATCAGCCACGAACTGTGGCTCGAACTGGGCCATGAAAGCGCGGTGATCGACGCTCAATGGCCGGCGCTGGATGAAAGCGCGCTGGTGCAGGACAACCTGCAACTGGTGGTGCAAGTGAACGGCAAGCTGCGTGGCCAGATCGACGTGCCGGCAACCGCCAGCCGCGAAGAAGTCGAAGCAGCGGCCCGCGTTAACGAAAACGTGCTGCGCTTCCTCGACGGCCTGACGATTCGCAAGGTCATTGTGGTGCCGGGCAAGCTGGTCAACATCGTCGCGAGCTGATGACGCATCGCGGCTGCCTTGGCGCCGCGATCACCAATTGAGTGAGCGCTGCGCCGATTCGCAGCGCTACAGAAGGGTTAAGGGGATACACACATGATCAAACGGAATCTGATGGTAATCGGTCTGGCAACCTTGCTCAGCGCTTGTGGTTTCCAGCTGCGCGGCACGGGCGACATGGCCTTTGCCCTTGGCGAGCTCAATCTCACCGCCCGTGACGCTTACGGCCCGGTGGTCAAAGACCTGCGCCAGACGCTGATCAACAGCGGCGTGAATGTGCATCCGGGCGCCCCGTACACCATGGCCCTGACCCGTGAAACCGAGAAAAACCGCACCGTCAGCTACACCGGCAGTGCCCGCAGCGCCGAATATGAAACCACGCTGGAAGTTGCCTACGAACTGCGCGGCGCCAACAACGCGGTGTTGCTGAGCAACACGGTTGACGTGCAAAACACCTACGTAAACGACGAAAACAACCTGATTGGTTCCGAGCAGGAAGCCAAGCAGCTTAAAGACGAGCTGCGTCACGAGCTCGTCATGCAGTTGGCGCAACGCGTGCAACTGATCACCCCGGCTCAACTGGACCAACTGCAGCAGGCTGCCGACGCCAAAGCCCAGGCTGAAGCCGACGCCATCGAAGCCGCGCGCAAGGCCCAGGCTGAACAGCCGCAGCAATCGCCGCTGCAACTGCCGATTCAAACCCAGTAAGTTCGCTAGGGCCGCTGCGGTGGCCCAGCCTCCCCTTCTTGTGTTTCCCCGCCTATGAAGCTCGCCCCCGCGCAACTCGCCAAACACCTGCAAAGCGGCCTCGCACCGGTTTATGCCATCAGTGGCGACGACCCGCTGTTGTGTCAGGAAGCGGCCGACGCCATTCGCGCCGCCACCCGCGCCCAGGGTTACAGCGAACGCCAGGTGTTCAACGCCGACGCCAGTTTTGACTGGGGCACGCTGTTGCAGGCGGGCAACAGCATGTCGCTGTTCGCAGAAAAGCGCGTGCTGGAATTGCGTATCCCTAACGGCAAGCCGGGCGACAAGGGCACCGCTGCCCTGCTGGAATACCTGTCGCGTCCGCCTGAAGACACCTTGCTGCTGATCAGCCTGCCCAAGCTCGACGGCAGCACGCAGAAAACCAAGTGGGCCAAAGCCGTCATCGACGGGCCGAATGCGCAGTTCGTGCAGATCTGGCCGGTAGACGTGCATCAGTTGCCGCAATGGATTCGCCAACGCATGAGCCAGGCCGGCATGACTGCCAGCCAGGAAGCGGTGGACATGATTGCCGCCCGCGTCGAAGGCAACCTGCTGGCCGCCGCGCAGGAAATCGAGAAGCTCAAACTACTCGCCGACGGCAATCAGATCGACGCCAGCACCGTTCAAGCCGCAGTTGCCGATAGCGCGCGCTACGACGTATTCGGCCTGATCGACGCTGCGCTCAATGGCGAAGCCAGCCATGCACTGCGCACGCTGGAAGGGCTGCGCGGCGAAGGCGTCGACAGCACGGTGGTGCTCTGGGCGCTGGCGCGTGAGTTACGCTTGCTGGCGACCATTGCCCAGCAATACGGCCAGGGCATTCCGCTGGAAAAAGCCTTTAGCCAGGCTCGCCCGCCGGTGTGGGACAAGCGCCGTCCACTTGTAAGCAAAGCCTTGCAACGCCACTCCGCGGCTCGCTGGAACCTGATGCTCAAGGATGCCCAGCGCGTCGATGCCCAGATCAAGGGCCAGGCGCCGGGCGATCCGTGGCTGGAGATCAGCCGCCTGACGCTGATGCTCGCCGGACAACGTCTGTCGCTTCCCCAGGAGTGATAAACGGCTCTGGACAGCGGCCTCGCACAGGCCGATGATCCGCGCCGCGGGGCTCACCTTGTCAGCCACCCGCCCCGCCCGAGGACCGTCATGGCCACATCGAAGAAACGTCCCAATAAAGCCAAATCCATCATTGCCCAGCCCCTGTTTCGCAGCCGTCAGGAACGTGCGAAGAAAGGCAAAGGCAGCTACCGCCGCGAAGCCTCCCAGCAAAACTGGGGGGCTTCTGTCTTTATGGGCAATGGCTTTTCGCGTGCCGGCTTTGTCGCCGCCTGAAGGCTTCGCCCCCGGCAGCGTGATAAGGTGGCCGCTGTTTACCGTCTTGGGACCTGCTGATGTTTAACCTGTCACCGCGCATTCTGGCCTGCGCCGCACTGAGCTTTCATTTCAACCTGCTCACCGCTTGCGCCGAAGCGCCACAAGCGCCCCAGCCAACGCCGCCCGCCCTGCCCGCCAACGCCCACGCACCGACTGCCGCCGGCACTCCGGCACAGCCTGTGGCCGCCCTGCCTCAGCAAACCTTTGAAGAATGGCGCGACCAGTTGCGCAGCGATGCGATAAATGCCGGCATCAGCGCCGCACTCTTTGACCGCGCGTTCGCCAACGTCACCCTCGACCCCGCCGTGGTCGCCGCCGACAGCAGCCAGCCCGAATTCACCCGGCCGGTCTGGGAATACCTGGACGGCGCCGTTTCGGCCCGCCGCATCGCCAACGGCCAGGCGCAATATGCGCAGCAACAAGCCACGCTGAGCCGCATTGAACAGCGCTACGGCGTGCAAGCCGAAACCCTGGTGGCCATCTGGGGCATGGAAAGCGCTTATGGCAACAACATCGGCAGCAACAGCGTAATCCGCTCGCTGGCCACCCTCGCTTATGAAGGTCGCCGCGCCGCCTTCTGGCGCGAGCAACTGATCGCCGCCCTGCAAATTCTCCAGCATGGCGACATCCAGCCGGAGCGTCTGGTCGGCTCCTGGGCTGGCGCGATGGGGCAGACTCAATTCATGCCGACCACCTACAACCAGCACGCCGTCGACTTCGACGGCGACGGCCGACGCGACCTCTGGTATTCCTCCGCCGACGCCCTGGCCTCGGCCGCCCACTACCTGCAGCAGTCGGGCTGGCAACTGGGCAAACCGTGGGGCTTTGAGGTGCGCTTGCCGCAGGGTTTCGACTACGCCCTGGCTGACCCGGAGCAGCGCAAAACCGTGGCTGAATGGACCCGCCTCGGCGTAATGCCAGCCAGCGGCCCGGCCGTTGCGCCGACGCTTGCAGGCGAATCGGCAACCCTGCTGTTACCCGCCGGCCATCGCGGCCCGGCGTTTCTGCTGCTGAGCAACTTCCGCAGCATTCTCAAGTACAACAACTCCACGTCCTACGCCCTGGCGGTTGGCTTGCTCTCAGACGGCATTCGCGGCGCCAATGCTGGCGTGATTGCCGACTGGCCACGAGACGACAAACAGCTTGGCCGCAGCGAGCGTATAGAACTGCAGGAATTGCTCGCCACCCATGGTTTCGAGCCAGGTACCGCCGACGGCATCATCGGAGCGAACACACGCAAGGCCGTGCGTGCGTACCAGCAACAGTTAGGGTTGCCGGCCGATGGGTACCCGGATCACAGCCTGTTGAACCGGTTGCGCGGGAACTAAGCCGGCGCCTAGCGATTTTTTGTAGGAGCCAGCTTGCTGGCGAATCCCGGAGCACGGAGGTTTGCAGGGTTCGCCAGCAAGCTGGCTCCTACGGACGATGAAAGCGCAGAAACGAAAAAGGGCGACCCATGGGCCGCCCTTTTTCGTTTCTGCGATTTTAGTAGCTCAGCTATCAAGATCGAGCGAGCTAGAGCGGGGCAAGGCAAAAATGGTTTTTGAAGCGCAGTTGGCTGTAGCCAATGAGCATTCAAAAACTATTTTTAACGCCGCACCGCCGACGCGCAGCCGATCGTCTACTTCTTCGCCTCATGCGCTTGCTGATCCGCGTGATACGAGGAGCGAACCAATGGCCCAGACGCCACGTTCTTGAACCCCATCTTCGTACCTTCTTCGGCAAACCAGGCAAAGATGTCCGGGTGCACGAAGCGTTGCACTGCCAGGTGATTGCGCGACGGTTGCAGGTACTGACCGAGGGTGAGCATGTCGATGTCGTGTTCGCGCATGCGCTTCATCACTTCGATGACTTCTTCGTCGGTCT
Organism: Pseudomonas viridiflava; assembly: GCF_900573885.1. GTDB lineage: Bacteria > Pseudomonadota > Gammaproteobacteria > Pseudomonadales > Pseudomonadaceae > Aquipseudomonas. The sequence goes on along the minus strand of NZ_UPSE01000205.1, from coordinate 56,721 downwards.
CGCCCAGGCCGAGCATCAGGCCCGATTTGGTCGGCACGTGCGGTACGCGCTTTTTAAAGTTTTCCAGCAGGTCGAGCGACCACTCGAAGTCCGAGCCCGGACGCGCGGCCTTGTAAAGGCGCGGCACGGTTTCCAGGTTGTGGTTGAACACATCTGGCGGCTCTTGTTCGGTGATGGCCAACGCTACGTCCATGCGGCCGCGGTAGTCCGGCACCAGGGTTTCCAGCTGCACGCCCGGCGACAGCTTGCGGATTTCCCGCAGGCAATCAACAAAGTGCTGGGCGCCGCCGTCGCGCAGGTCGTCGCGGTCTACCGAGGTGATCACTACATACTTCAAACGCAGATCGGCGATGGCAACCGCAAGGTTCATCGGTTCATCGACGTCCAGGGGTTTCGGACGGCCATGGCCGACGTCGCAGAACGGGCAGCGACGGGTGCAGATGTCGCCCATGATCATGAACGTGGCGGTTCCGCCGGAGAAACACTCGCCCAGGTTCGGGCAAGACGCTTCTTCGCAAACGCTGTGCAGTTTGTGTTTGCGCAGCAGTTGCTTGATGCGGTCGACTTCTGGCGAGACCGGCACGCGAACGCGGATCCAGTCCGGTTTGCGCGGCAGTTCCGCGGTCGGCAGAATTTTCACCGGAATGCGCGCCATCTTCTCCGCGCCGCGCAGTTTCACGCCCATTTCCACCTTGGCCGGTGGGGCTTTGACAGCGGTGCCGGTTGCTTCGGTGCCAGCTACTTCGAGGGTGCTCATAGCGATTCAATTCCGCCCGTCAGGGTCGTCTGTTCAGCGTAGTCGAGGTGTGTGACGAGCTGCGCGCGCAGCCGGGCACTTACTTCGGCAAATTCTATCGGTCCTGCCAGATCACGCAGTTGGGTCATGGGCAATCCGGCATAACCGCAGGGGTTGATGCGCTGGAACGGTTGCAGGTCCATGTCCACGTTCAGGGCCAGGCCATGAAACGAGCGGCCGTTGCGGATGCGCAGGCCAAGCGAGGCAATTTTCGCCCCGTCTACATATACGCCCGGCGCATCCGGCCTGGCTTCGGCTTTTACCCCGTAGCTGGCCAGCAGTTCGATCAGGCTCAGCTCGATGCGGCTGACCAACTCGCGCACGCCCAGGCTGGAACGGCGTACATCCAGCAGCAGGTAAGCGACCAATTGGCCGGGGCCGTGATAGGTCACCTGACCGCCGCGATCTACTTTAACCACCGGAATGTCACCGGGGAATAGCACATGTTCGGCCTTGCCAGCCTGCCCTTGGGTAAAAACGGGCGGGTGTTCGAGCAGCCAGACTTCATCGGGCGTTTCTGCCACGCGGCTGTCGGTGAAATGCTGCATGGCATGCCAGGTGGGTTCGTACGGCACCTGGCCGAGCTCGCGAAAGCCCAGGCGTTGGCTCATCAGAGCACCATGTGCACGCGGCCGGTGGCGCGCAGGTCGCTGTTGATGTCTTGCAGTTGTTCGATGCCGGTGGCGGTGATCAGGTATTGCACGGTCAGGTACTTGCCGTTGCGGCTGTCACGTTGCACCAGCGTACCGACGTCCAGGTCAGGCGCGTGGCGCTGCAGAATTTCGGTCACCAGCTCCAGGAAACCTTCGCCCGCATCGCCGATAACCTTGATCGGGTAGCGCTCGCAGGGAAACTCGATGGTGATGTTTTGGGCGTCGGTCATGGGCGGTCTCGGGCGAACTTGTGGTCCGCAAAAGCAGGCACCGGCCCGCTCTTTTGGAGCGAAGGGCCGGCGCCTCGGTTATTCGGTGTACGCGGCTGTCAGTTGAACAGGCCGAAGAAGAACAGGCGGATGCTATCCCACACGCGGCGGAAGAAGCCACCCTCGTCCACGGTCTCGAGGGCGATCAGGTCGGCGCTGTGCACCACCTTGTCTTCGAGCTTCACTTCAACTTTACCGATTACGTCGCCCTGTTTAATCGGGGCAACCAGCTGCGGATTCAAGGTCATGCTGGCCGCGAGCTTTTTCAGCTGACCGCGTGGCAACGTCATGGTCAGGTCTTCAGCCAGACCGGCTTTTACTTGGCGAGTCGCACCTTTCCATACAGTGCCTTGGGCCAGCTCTGCACCTTTTTGGTAGAAGGTCTGGGTTTCGAAGAAGCGGAAACCGTAGGTCAGCAATTTCTGAGTTTCGGCCGCGCGGGCCTGTTCGCTGTTGGTGCCGAACACCACGGCGATCAGGCGCATGCCGTCACGAACGGCCGAGGCCACCAGGCAGTAACCCGCTTCGTCGGTGTGGCCGGTTTTCAGACCGTCGACGGTCTTGTCACGCCACAGCAGCAGGTTGCGGTTGGGTTGTTTGATGTTGTTCCAGAAGAACTCTTTCTGCGAGTAGATGGCGTAGTGCGCCGGGTCTTCGTAGATGATTGCGCGGGCCAGACGTGCCATGTCGTGCGCGGTGGAGTAGTGCTCCGGATCAGGCAGCCCGGTGGCATTCATGAAATGGCTGCCGGTCATGCCGAGTTTTTCGGCGGTGGTGTTCATCATGTCGGCAAAGGCACCTTCGCTACCGGCGATGTGCTCGGCGGTGGCGACGCTGGCGTCGTTGCCCGACTGAATGATGATGCCGTGCAGCAAATCACCCAGGGTCACCTCGGTGCCCACCTGGATGAACATGCGCGAACCGCCAGTACGCCAGGCGTTCTCGCTGACGGTCACTTTGTCGCTTTCGTTGATCTGGCCGCGACGAATTTCGAGGGTGGCGATGTAGGCAGTCATCAGCTTGGTCAGACTGGCCGGCGGCAGGCGCTGGTCACCATTGTTTTCCACCAGCACGTTGCCGCTGGCGGCATCCATCAGCACATAGGCTTTGGCAGCCAGCTCCGGTGCGGCGGGAACGGCCGTTTCGGCGGCCCAGGTGGCCGGGGCAGTGATCAGGAGGGCGAACAGGCTCAGACGACGGGTAAAGGCGGTGATATTCATCAGTCTCTCAAGTTACTAATGGCAAACAGGCTCTGACGAGCAAGTCGGTCGAAGGCGGCGCGTCAGGCGCTATTCCGGCTTCACTAAAGTGGGCTGGCCAAGGTTGGCCAAACGCACGCTGTTCTGGATGTTCTGGGCTTCACCCTGCGTGTTTACCGGGCCCATCCGCACGCGGTGCAAGGTCTGCTGATTGCGTACGATCGAGCTGATAAAAACCGGCGCACTCACCACTGTCGTCAGCTTGTCCTTCAGCAGTTGCGCAGCGTCCGGGTTGGCGAAGGCTCCGACCTGGAGATACAGGCCAGATGGAGCGGGTGAAGCGTTTTTTTTTGCGTCGATCTGCACCGGCACCACGGCCGCAGCGTGCTGCTGGGGTGGCGGCGTGTACTGTTCTATGGGCTGCCCCATGATCTGCGCGGTGGTGGTTTTTACCGGTTGCACCTGAGCCATCTGCGGCTGCGCCAATACCATCGGTACCGGGCGACCTTGCTGGGCCCACCACTCGGCCGGGTCGATGCCTTCAACCTTTACACGCGCCGTGCCGCTCTCGGCATAGCCCAGTTTTTTTGCGGCGGCGAAAGACAGGTCGATGATGCGATCGGAATAGAACGGCCCACGGTCGTTCACTCGCAAGATCACGCTCTTGCCGTTATCCAGGTTGGTCACTTTCACGTAGCTGGGCAGCGGCAGGGTTTTGTGCGCGGCGCTCATGCCGTACAGGTCATATTTCTCGCCGTTGGCGGTGGCTTGACCGTGGAACTTGGTGCCGTACCAGGACGCGGTGCCGGTAGCCAGATAGCGTTTGCCATCGGGCATCGGGTAATAGGTTTTACCGAGCACGGTGTACGGGTTGGCCTTGTAGGCGCCGTAGTGCGGCATGGGCACAGCATCGGGCACTTTGGAAATATCGACGTCCCACCACGGCGCGCCGTCGCGGTGCGGGCGGGCGAAGTCGCCAGGGCCGGAAATGGTGGCGGTGGGCGTTTGGGTCGGCTGGGGCGCACGGCTGCTGGAGCAACTGGCCAACATCACGGCCAGCGCGCCAAAGGCGATGAACTTGAACGGCATTGCCTGCATTTACTTCGTGCCCCGGGCCTGAACCAGCAAGTCGGACAGCTGATGCACGGCCATGGCGTACATCGCGCTGCGGTTGTAACGAGTGATGACGTAAAAATTGGGTAAGCCTAACCAATATTCAGGGCCCGCTTCGCCCTCCAGACGAAAGGCAGTCACGCGCTCATCGTCGCGCACGGCTTCATGGCTCGACCAGCCCAGCGCCCGCAGCTCGCCAACGGTTTTCACCGGATCGAGGCCCTGGGTCAGACCCTGCTCGGCCTGCTCGCCGCTGATGGTCGCGGTGCTAACCACCGCTTCACCGGTCACCCAGCCATGGCGTTTGAAATAGCTGGCGACGCTGCCGATGGCATCGTCCGGGTCGGTCCAGATGTTGATGTGGCCGTCGCCGTCAAAATCCACGGCATAGGCGCGAAAGCTGCTGGGCATGAACTGGGGCAAGCCCATCGCGCCGGCATACGAGCCTTTGAGCGTCAGCGGATCCACTTGTTGTTCGCGGGCCAGCAGCAGGAATTGCTTGAGTTCCTTGCGGAAGAATTCGGCACGCGGCGGGTAGTCGAAGCCCAGGGTCGACAACGCGTCGATCACCCGGTAGCTGCCGGTATTGCCGCCGTACGACGTTTCAACACCAATAATGGCGACGATCACTTGGGCCGGCACGCCGTATTCCTGTTCGGCGCGGGTCAGCGCTGCTTCGTGCTGGCGCCAGAAGTCGACGCCCTGGGAGATGCGCCGGTCTGTGATGAAAATCGGACGGTATTCGGCCCAGGTTTTAACCTTTTCGGCCGGACGGGAGATGGCGTCGAGAATCGACTGCTTGCGCTCCACTGCGCGGAACAGGTCCACCAGCTGTTCGCCGGCAAAGCCGTAGTCGCGGGTCATCTCGGAGACGAACTCGGCAACCTGCGGCGACCCTTCGTAATCAGCAGCGACAGTGTGCTGGGCGAAACCGCAGATACCAGCAAGGCTGGCCAAATGTGCCGTGCGCGTGGCCCAGCGACGCAAACCTAGCATTAAATCCCTCACCCCAATCAAACCTGAGCAATCCACTTACGGTGCGTGTGGATAGCCATTAAAAGCCCAAACCCTGACATCAGCGTCACCAGCGAAGTTCCGCCGTAGCTAATGAAAGGAAGCGGCACCCCAACCACCGGCAACAGGCCACTGACCATGCCGATATTGACGAACACATAAACAAAGAAGGTCATCGTCAGGCTGCCGGCAAGCAGCTTACCGAACAGCGTCTGCGCTTGGACAGTTATTACCAGACCGCGCGCAATCAGCAGCGCATACACCAGCAACAACAAGCAGATACCGACCAGCCCGAACTCTTCGCCCAAAACCGCAATGATAAAGTCCGTATGGCTTTCGGGCAAAAAATCCAGGTGCGATTGGGTACCCAGAAGCCAGCCTTTTCCGAAAACTCCGCCAGACCCAATCGCTGCCTTCGACTGAATAATGTTCCAGCCCGTGCCGAGCGGATCGCTCTCCGGATCGAGGAATGTCAGCACTCGCTGCTTCTGATAGTCGTGCATCACGAAGAACCACATCGCGATCGCCACCGGTACTACAGCCGCCGTGGCGCTAAGGATCCAGCGCCATTGCAGGCCCGCCATAAACAGCACGAAGGCGCCAGATGCGAGAATAAGCAGCGAGGTGCCGAGGTCGGGCTGACGGATCACCAGCACGAACGGAATGCCGATCAACGCGAGGCTGATGACGATGTGTTTGAGCCGCGGCGGCAAATTGTGTCTGGCCATGTACCAAGCAATGGTCGCGGGCATGAGGATCTTCATGAACTCGGCCGGCTGGAAGCGAATGACCCCGGGAATGTTGATCCAGCGGGTCGCGCCCATGGCGTTGTGACCCATGATGTCCACCACCACCAGCAGCCCCACGCCAGCCAGGTAACCCAACGGCACCCAGCGCGCCAGAAAGCGCGGCTCGAACTGCGCAATTACACACATGGCCACAGCGCCCAGACCGAATGACGTGGCTTGTTTAAGCAGCAGATCCACATTTTTGCCGCTGGCCGAATACAGCACGAACAGGCTACCGGCCGCGAGCACAGTCAGCAGCACGAACAACTGGCCGTCGATGTGCAGGCGCTGCAGCAGGCTGGCGCGCCGGCGCATCACGTCTTCGTTGGAAATCGTCCGGTCGAAGTTATTACTCATGCTGACCCACCATTAACGCTATTCATGACGGGACGCCTCGGCCGTAACCGGCGGTGCGTATTGCGGTTTGAGCTGACCGTTTTCGCCCAGCAGCCAGGCATCCATCACCGCTTTGGCCACCGGGGCCGCGACGCTGGAACCGCCCTCGCCGTTCTCGATCATCACCGCCACGGCAATTTTCGGCGCCTCGGCCGGGGCGAATGCGATGAACAGGGCGTGGTCGCGGTGACGCTCGTCGAGTTTGGAGCGGTCGTATTTTTCACCCTGCTTGATCGCCACCACCTGCGCCGTACCGCTTTTGCCGGCAATGCGGTAGGTCGAAGTGTCGCCGACCTTGTGCGCGGTGCCGCGCGGGTGGTGCATCACCTGCTGCATGCCGGCGCTCACCTGCGCCCAGTCGCCCGGGTTGCGCAGCACAATATCGGGCATCGGGTTGGGGTCAACGGGCGGCACGCCGTCCACGGTTTTGGCCAGATGCGGGCGAATCCATTTGCCGTGGTTCGCCACCAGCGCCGACACCTGCGCCAACTGCAAGGGCGTGGTCTGCATGTAACCCTGGCCGATGCCGAGAATAAGGGTTTCGCCGGGGTACCACGCCTGACGATAGCGGCCGCGCTTCCAATCCCGCGAGGGCATCAGGCCCGGCGACTCTTCGAACATGTCCAGCGACACCTTCTGACCAATGCCGAAGCGGCTCATGTAGGTGTACAGACGGTCGATGCCGAGCTTGTGGGCAAGGTCATAAAAATAGGTGTCGTTGGAACGCATGATGGCGGTTTGCAAATCTACCGAGCCGTCGCCGCTGCGGTTCCAGTTGCGGTATTTATGGTCGTAGTTGGGCAATTGATAGAAGCCCGGGTCGTAAACCCGCGTGCTCGGTGTCACCACACCGGAGTCCAGTCCGGCAATGGCCACGGCCGGCTTGATGGTCGAACCGGGCGGGTACAAACCGCGCAGCACGCGGTTGAACAGCGGCCGGTCAGGCGAGTCACGCAGCTCGGAATAGGCCTTGAAGCCAATGCCGGTGACGAACAGATTCGGGTCAAAGCTCGGCTGACTGACCATCGCCAGCACCTCGCCGGTGTTGGGATCCAGCGCCACCACTGAACCACGGCGGCCCCCGAGCGCAGCCTCGGCGGCCTCCTGAAGGCGAATATCCATGCTCAGCACGATGTCGGCCCCGGGAATCGGGTCGGTGCGCTTCAGCACGCGCAATACGCGGCCGCGGGCATTGGTTTCGACTTCTTCGTAGCCCACCTGCCCGTGCAACTGCGGTTCATAGAAGCGTTCGATACCGGTTTTGCCGATATGGTGGGTGCCGCTGTAGTTCACCGGGTCGAGCACTTTCAGCTCGGCCTCGTTGATACGCCCTACGTAGCCAACCGAATGGGCGAAATGCTCGCGCTGCGGATAATGCCGAACCAGCTGAGCCACCACTTCCACGCCAGGCAGGCGGAACTGGTTGACGGCAATGCGGGCGATCTGCTCTTCGCTCAGTTCGAACAGAATCGGCACCGGCTCGAATGGCCGGCGGCCCTGGCGCATACGGCGCTCGAAGAGGGTGCGGTCTTCCGGGGTCAGTTCCAGCACTTCGACGATCACGTCGAGCACCTGTTGCCAGTCGCCGGCGCGTTCGCGGGTCATGCTCAGGCTGAAGCTTGGCCGGTTATCAGCCACTACCACGCCGTTGCGGTCGAAAATCAGCCCACGTGTGGGCGGAACCGGCTGCACATGCACGCGGTTGTTTTCGGAAAGGGTCGAGTGATACTCGTACTGAATCACTTGCAGGTAATACAGGCGCGACACCAGCACCACGATCAACAAACAGATGGCGACCGCCCCCACCACCACGCGATTGCGAACTAGGCGGGCGTCTTTCTCGTGGTCCTTGAGGCGAATCGGCTGCGGCATTACAAGGCTTTATTTGTGATAAGGGTGCCCGGACAACACGGTCCAGGCGCGATAAATCTGTTCACCAATCAGAATGCGCACCAGCGGATGCGGCAGCGTCAGCGGCGACAACGACCAGCGTTGTTCGCTGCGCGCTTGCACCTCCGGCGCTAGCCCTTCCGGGCCGCCGACCATCAGGTTGATGGTGCGCGCATCCAGGCGCCAGCGTTCCAGTTCCACCGCCAGTTGCTCGGTGCTCCACGGTTTTCCCGTGACTTCCAGCGTGACGATCTTTTCCCCCGGCTGCACCTTGGCCAGCATGGCTTCGCCTTCCTGACGGATCAGGCGCGCCACGTCGGCGTTTTTGCCACGGGTGTTCAGGGGAATTTCCACCAGGTCGAGCGGCAGCTCGGCAGGCAGACGTTTGGCATATTCCTGCCAGCCGTCTTCCACCCAGCGCGGCATGCGCGAACCAACGGCGATCAGTCGTATACGCAAGGGTTACCCTTACTCGCCGTCGCTGTTGAACTGTTCCGCGCTGTTCTGGTTCTGCGCACGGCTTTGCTCGGCGCCCTGCCACAGACGTTCCAGGTCGTAGAACTGGCGCGCGGTTGGCAGCATCACGTGAACGACGATGTCGCCCAGGTCGAGCAGCGCCCACTCGCCAGTGTCCAGGCCTTCGCTGCCCAGTGGGCGAACGCCCTTCTCTTTGACCTTTTCCAGCACGTTGTCCACCAGGGACTTCACGTGACGGTTGGAGGTACCGCTGGCGATCACCATGAAGTCGGTGATGCTGGTTTTGCCGCGCACATCGATGGTGGTGATGTCTTGGGCTTTGATGTCTTCAAGGGCGGCGACGGCCAATTTGACCAGGTCTTCGCTCGGCATTACGGGCTTGCTCATAGTTAACTCGTTTCTCGTGTCTAGTTCTGCGCGCGGTACAGTCCGTGCGCATTGATGTAGGCCAGCACCGCGTCGGGCACCAGAAAACGCACCGACTTTCCGCTGGCCAGCAGATTCCGGATCTGGGTGGCAGACACCGCAAGCGGGGTCTGCCAGATAAAAGCAATCTGGCCGCCGGGTCCGCTCATGGTCAGCGGATCGCTGACACTGCGGGCTGCCAGAACATCACGCAGCGCTTGCGGCGCTTCGCTGTCGGCATCCGGGCGTTGCAACACCAGGATGTGACAGTGGTCCAGCAATTCATCCCAACGATGCCAGGTTGGCAGGCCGCAAAACGCGTCCCACCCCAGCAGTAAAAACAGTTGATCCTCAACCGCCAGCTCAGCGCGCAACGACTCCAGCGTTTCGATGCTGTAAGACGGTCGATCACGCTTGAGTTCGCGGTCGTCCACCGTCAGCAACGGCACACCGGCAACGGCCTGCTCGACCATCGCCAGGCGGTCTGGCGCCGACACTTGCGGGGCGTCGCGGTGTGGCGGGCGCGCGTTGGGAATCAGGCGCAGCTCGTCCAGCCCCATGAACTCCGCCACTTCCAGCGCGCTACGCAAATGGCCGACATGTACCGGATTGAACGTGCCACCCAGCACGCCAATGCGTTTGCCCACCGCTGTCGGCTCAGTGTTCAAGTACGGATGTGACCGTCGCCGAACACCACATACTTCTCACTGGTCAGCCCTTCCAGGCCAACCGGACCTCGCGCGTGCAGCTTGTCGGTGGAGATACCGATTTCCGCGCCCAGGCCGTATTCGAAGCCATCGGCAAAGCGCGTTGAGGCGTTGATCATCACCGAGGCGGAATCCACTTCGGTAATAAAACGGCGGCCTGTGGTGAAGTTCTCGGTGACGATGGAATCGGTGTGCTGCGAGCCGTAGGTGTTGATGTGCTCGATGGCCTCGTCGAGGCTGTCGACGATACGAATCGACAAAATCGGCGCGGTGTATTCGGTGCGCCAGTCTTCTTCGGTCGCTTCCAGCACATCGTTGCCCAGCAGCGCGCGGGTACGCGGGCAGCCGCGCAGCTCGACCTTCTTGTCGCGATAAATAGCAGCCAGCGGCGGCAACACACGCTCGGCAATAGCGGCATGCACCAGCAAGGTTTCCATGGTGTTGCACGGCGCGTAGCGCTGGGTCTTGGCGTTGTCGGCAATGCGGATGGCCTTGTCGATATCCGCCGCCGCATCGATGAACACGTGGCAGATGCCGTCCAGGTGTTTGATCACCGGCACTTTGGCGTCACGGCTGATGCGCTCGATCAGGCTCTTGCCACCGCGCGGCACGATCACATCGACGTACTCGGGCATGGTGATCAGCGCGCCAACGGCGGCGCGGTCCGTGGTTTCCACCACTTGCACGGCGGCGGCGGGCAAACCGGCTTCGGCCAGGCCTTGCTGAATGCAGCCGGCGATGGCGCGGTTGGAGTTAATCGCTTCCGAGCCGCCACGCAGAATGGTGGCGTTGCCCGACTTCAGGCACAGGCTGGCGGCGTCGATGGTCACGTTCGGGCGCGACTCATAAATGATGCCGATCACGCCCAGCGGCACGCGCATTTTGCCAACCTGAATGCCGGAGGGCAGGTAACGCATGTCGCGAATTTCACCGATGGGGTCTGGCAAGGTGGCCACCTGACGCAAGCCCTCGATCATCTCGTCGATGCGCGCGGGGGTCAGGGCCAGACGATCCAGCAGGGCCGGCTCAAGGTTGTTGGCGCGGCCATTGGCCAGGTCTTGCTCGTTGGCGGCGGTGAGTTCAGCGCGGGCTGCATCGAGGGCGGCGGCCGCGGCGTGCAGGGCACGGTTCTTCTGCGCGGTGCTGGCGCGGGCGACCACACGGGAGGCCTCGCGGGCAGTGCGACCCAGGCGGGTCATGTAGTCGAGCACGGACTCAGTCATGTCGAGGCGGTCTGGCAGTCGGGGAAAGCGGCTGATTATAGCGGCGTGGCGGGCCCACGCCCAGCGGCGTCTGGCGGGTGGTAAACAGTGCGTTACAACTCAGCCGCCGGTAACACTGGCAAGCACAGCGCGCGGGCCTTGCCGCGAGACGGTGACACTTGCCCTCACACCGCCGCCCTGCTCCGCCCGAAGGTTAGGTAAACAAACGGGGCGCAGATGTCTACCGTGCAGTCATAGCCAATTGCCCACCACCAGGGACGGGCAACACAACCATGACAGGTGAAGGGAGACGCGCCATGCGCTATCGCACCGACTACAGTCCGGCGCTGTTGGTAGAGCCCAGCCCGTGTGTGCAACTGGGCGAATGGCGCGTGCAGTACCAGGCCTATTCCACCCGTGCCGACGACCCCCGCAACCCGGTGCTGTTGCTGGGCGGCGCGTTCCAGTGCTTTCGCTCGTTTGCCAGCGAAGTGGAAGAGCTGCTGGCCGATCACCCAGTGATTCTCCTCGACCTGCCCAGCCAGGGCGGCAATCTGCAACTGGCGCCCGAGCTGACGCTGGAAGCGCTCGCCGACCTGATCGCCGCCTTCGCCACGGAGCTGCACGTGCCGCCGCTGATGCCCATCGGATTGTCTTACGGTTCGGCGTTGGCGGCGCTGTTTGCGGCCCGTCACCCGCAACACTGTGCGCGTTTGCTGCTGGCGGGCATCACCGCCTTTGGCCGGCGTGGCGCGCGCGTGTTGCTGGAAGAAAGCCTGGCGTTGCTGGCCGAAGGGCGCTGCGCGGAGTTTGCCCACGGCGCGGCCACCGGGCTGCTCAACCCCACTCGCAGCCAGGAAACCGGCGTGGCGCCGGTGTTTCGCAAGGCACTGCTGCGCCAGCTGCAGCGCTTGTCGGCGACAGAAATCGAGCGCTACCGGCAGAACAGCGGGCGCTTGCTGAGCTTCTCAGGTTTCAGCCAACACCCCATCTGCCCGACCCTGGTGCTGGCCGGCGAGTACGACCACTTCACCCAACCGTGGGAACACACCCTTTTCGCCAGCGCCTGCGCAGACGCCCAGTGCGCGCTGATTCACAACGCCGACCACCTCGCCCAATTCGAACAACGCAACGCCTGCGCCAGCTTGTACAACCCGTTTTTGCGCGGAGAACCGCTGCCCCTGATCAGCCCTGGCAGCAGCCATCTGCCGCGCAGCCAGTGGCTGCAACTGGAAAAACGCCACGAACTGCGCCTTCCGCCGCTGCATAGCCGCGCGCGCTTGCTGCACCCGGCGATAGGCGAATTCAATGTTGAAGTGAACGAACTCGGATTTTTTGGCGGGCTGTTGCGGGGCGATTTGCCCAATGTGATGCCGCAACGTGGGTGGCATTTGCAAATGATCGACATGCCGGCGCTGGCAATTCTGCCCGTGCGCAGCAGCAGTTCGGACTTGGCCTGGGTGTTTGCGCATACCGATGCGGCAGGCAGTGCAGCGTTGGCTGAGCGGGTTAGGCAAGGGGCGATGCCCGCCGTGGCATGCGCGTAAGACCGCTGTAACGCGACCCTCTCCCCGGCCCCTCTCCCGCGAGCGGGCGAGGGGTGACGTCTCCTTTCGAGCGCATTCAATCAGCCCCCTCGCCCGCGTGCGGGAGAGGGTTGGGAAGAGGGGCCGTTGCTTCAGGCCTTTGCCTCAATCACCCGCACCAACGTCGCCTGCGTGACCGGCGGCAACCCCTGGCTGTGCAGCGCCGGGTCCAGCACTTCAGTCTGGCGAAACCCGCAACGCTCAAACGCTTCGATAATTTCCCCGGCATTGCTGTAGTGCAGGGGGTAATTGCCCCGCGTCAGCCGCCCGATAATGCCCACGCCCCAGCGCAACTGGCGGTAACGCGGATGTTCTTTGAGGTCGGGGTACAGGTCGGTGAGGTACGTGCCTTGGGGAAACCCTTTCAATTGCGCGGCCAGCGCCGTCCAGAATCCTTCAATCACCGGCCGTTCGAAGTAATTCACCAGCCCTTCGGTGATCACCACCACCGGCTCGGACCGGTCGAGCCCGGCGAATAATGCCTCCAGGCTTTGCTCGGCCAGAATGTCGACCGCACGCACCTGATGCCGACCGTTGAGCCAGCCTTCGCTGTGCAGCAGCAGACGTTTGCGCACGGCCATGCCCGGCAGGTCGGCTTCGAGATAACGCAGCTCCGGGTAGCGCTGAGAAAAGCGCCGGCCGCGCGGTGAAAGGCCACAGGCAATTTCCACCACCTGCCGCACGCCGCGCGCTTCGATGGCGGCGGTCAGTCGGGCGTCGAGCAACAGGTGCCGCTGCAACAAAAGGTGCTCGATATCCAGCCCGAACCCCACCCGTGCGCCCCAGGCGATCGGGCTAAGCAGGCCATGTACCCAGCGCCCGAACGGTGTGGCAAAGGCGGCGTCGCTGAGTTGGTGGCGATACCAGACATAACCGGTGTAATGGGCGCTGGGGCTGATGTGGGCACTGTCGGCACGGCTGCGGTCGGGCATGGCCAAAGCTCTTATTGTTATGATCGCCCGAGCCTAAGCCCTGCCCATGCGTGATAACAGCCTATGCCGAGTGATCCCACCCTTAGTTTGCCAAACGCCCTGCGCCCGACCTGGCCAGAAGGCCGCGCCCTGCCCGACAGCTTTTTCGACCGCGACGCCCAAGTGCTAGCCCAGTCATTACTGGGCAAAGTCATCCGCCACCGCGTCAGTGACCTGTGGTTGGCGGCGCGCATCATCGAAACCGAGGCGTATTACTTCGCCGAAAAAGGCAGCCACTCTTCGTTGGGCTATACGGAAAAACGCCGGGCACTGTTCCTCGATGGCGGGCACATTTATATGTACTACGCGCGCGGCGGCGACTCGCTGAACTTCAGCGCGCAGGGGCCGGGCAATGCCGTGCTGATCAAGTCGGCATTTCCCTATAGCGACGCCCACAGCGGCCCCGAATGCCTTGAGCGCATGCAACAAAACAACCCCGACAGCCAGGGCCGGCCGCGCTCGCTGGAAAAACTCTGTAACGGTCAGACCCTGCTCTGCCGCGCCCTCGGCCTTAAAGTGCCGGCCTGGGATGGCAAACGCTTCGACCCCGAACGGTTTTTTGTCGAAGACGTGGGTTACGCCCCCGAGCAGATTATTCAAACTACCCGCCTGGGCATTCCCCTGGGCCGGGATGAACATTTGCTCTATCGCTTTGTCGATGCTGCTTACGCCCGCCACTGCACGCGCAACCCGTTGCGGCGTGGGCAACAGGAAAATCAGGATTTCTATTACATGATCTCGCAACAGGAACTTGCCCCATGACGGAGTGGCTCAACCAACTGACAGGCTGGCTCAGCGCCAACCCCCAATGGCTGGGCATCGCCATCTTCGTCGTGGCGTGCGTGGAGTGCCTGGCGATTGCCGGCATCATCGTGCCGGGCACCGTGCTGCTGTTCGCCATCGCCGTGCTGGCCGGCAGCGGCGCCCTGACCCTCGGCGAAACCCTGCTGCTGGGCTACACCGGCGGCCTGTTGGGCGACGCGATTTCCTATGCGCTCGGCCGCCGCTTTCACCAGAACATCCGAAAATTGCCCGGCTTGCGCACCCACCCGGAATGGCTGGCCAGTGCCGAAAGCTACTTCCAGCGTTATGGCGTCGCCAGCCTTCTGGTCGGCCGCTATATCGGCCCGCTGCGGCCCATGTTGCCAATGGTGGCGGGCATGCTCGACATGCCGTTGCCGCGCTTCATTATCGTCAGCATGATTGCCGCTGCCGGCTGGTCGGTCGCCTACCTGCTGCCCGGCTGGGCGACCGGCGCGGCCATGCGCCTGCCGTTGCCGGAAGGCTTCTGGGGCCAGGCCGCCGTGGTGGCAGGCGCATTGGCTGTATTTGTCGGCATCAGCCTGCAAGCGAGCATGCGCCAGCAGCCGCGCGCCAACGCCGTGATAGGCGCAATCGGTTTTGTCCTGCTCATTGCAATGCTGATCGGCTACCCTCGTCTGGCGCAGCTCGACCAGGGCCTGATGGCTCTGGTGCAGGAACAACGCCAGGCATCGATGGACAGCGTCATCACCATCATTACGCGCCTCGGCGACTTCCGCACGCAGCTCACCGTTGGCGTCATGCTCTGCTTGATGCTGCTGGTGGCCCGTCAGTACCGCAGCTTTTTCTTCGCCACCGGCACGATGCTCGGCTGCGCCATCGCCAACCACTTTCTCAAACTGTTTTTCGGCCGCGCTCGCCCGGAAATTCTTCTGGAGCCGCTGCACAGCTTCAGCATGCCCAGCGGCCACAGTTCAGGGGCGTTCGCCTTTTTCCTGACACTGGCGGTGTTGGCGGGTCGTGGCCAGCCGGTACGCATGCGCCTGACCTGGCTGCTGCTGGCGGTAATTCCGGCGTTGTCGATTGCGCTGTCGCGGGTGTATCTGGGCGTGCATTGGCCTACCGACATCATCGCCGGCGCGCTGCTTGCGGCCACGGCCTGCGCCGTCAGCTTGACGTGCTCGCAGTGGCGCCAGCCATTGCCGGCCATGGCGCCGCGGGTGTGGTGGTTGATTCTGCCGGCATGTGTGGCGGTGCTGGCCGCTTATGCCAGCTGGGCCTTGCCGCAGGCGCTGGAGCAGTATCGGTATACGCCGCTGGTGCCGTGAAAATCGCGGCTAAAGCCGCTCCCACAGGTTGGTATTTTTTCCTGTAGGAGCGGCTTCAGCCGCGATGCTTTTGAGCTACGCGGTCATTTCGCCCTGCAACTCATCCAGCATGCCCTGAATCATATCCAGCCGATCCAGCGGATCGTCCATCGCCAGCAGTTGCAGCTTTTGCTCCACATCGAACGGCAACAGATACGCCAGCTGATACCCAAGGCTCTGCTGCCCGGTCGCCTCGTTGCCCATGCCCAGTTCCGACACCATCGGGTGCTGCGCCAAGGCTTGCAACAGCGCCACCAGGTCGGCGTGTTCGGGTAACAGCGGGAAGTCTGACGCCTCGTCGGCCCAGCTGACTTCGGCGGTGGTCAGTTGGTCGCGCTGCACTTCGGAGCGCTGGACGTGGAAGCGCCGGGTGCCTTGCACGCGGATGCCGAGCAAGCCGTTGGGTTGCTGCTTCCAGTCACGAATCACCGCTTCGCAGCCGATCTGCGCGAAGCTGTCCGCCGCGTCGCCCACTTCCTGACCTTCAAGAATGCACACCACGCCAAAGCCTTCATTGCGCTTCATGCAGGCGCTGATCATGTCCAGATAACGCGCTTCGAAAATCTGCAGGTCGAGCACGCTGCCGGGAAACAGCACCACATTGAGGGGAAACAACGGCACCATCTTTCTCGCTCCTGATTCACTCGTAGGGCTGTGACAACGGTTGCGCCGGGATGATCAGCTGAAAAGCGCCACGGCCAGCGGCAGCGCCACCGCCGTACCAACGCCCATCAGGCTCATGGCCAGCGCGGCAAACGCGCCACATTCTTCGCCTTCCTGCAGTGCGCGCGAAGTGCCGACGGCATGGGCGGTCATGCCCATGGCCAAGCCCTGCGCCGCCGGGTGGTGTACGCCGATGCGGCGCAACAACTCGGGCCCGAGGATGGCGCCGATCACGCCGGTGATCAGCACGAACACCGCCGCCAGCGCGGCGATGCCGCCAATCTGGTCGGCCACTAGCATGGCAATCGGCGACGTTACGGATTTGGGTGCCATGCTCATCAGCATCATGTGGTCGGCACCGAACCACCACGCCAGCAGCACGCCCATGCCGGTGGCGACCACGCCGCCAATCAGCAAGCTCAGCAGCGTCGGCCAGAACAGTTGGCGAATTCGTTTCAGGTTGAGAAACAACGGCACCGCCAGGGCGACGGTGGCCGGGCCGAGGAAGATGGTCAGGGCCTTGGCGCTGTCTTTGTATTCGTCATAGCTCAGGCCGCACGCCACCAACACGCCGATAACGGCGAGCATCGAGACCAGCACCGGTTGCAGGAAAAACCAGCGGGTTTTCTCATAGGCAGCCAGCGCCAGCTGGTAAGCCGCCAGCGTCACGCCAACGCCAAACAAGGGGTGATGGATCAGCGCCTGCCAGGCACCCGCAACATCAAACATCGGCCTCTCCCCGCTTGCGCTGCTGGCGGTCGATAAGCTTCTGCATCAGCCAGCCGGCAAACAGCATCGACAGCAGCACCGACAACACCAGCGAGCCGCCCACCGCCCAGAAATCGGCGGCAATCGCCTTGGCATAAACCATCACGCCTACCGCCGCCGGCACCAGCAACAAAGGCAGATAACGCAGCAGGCTCGACGACGCCACCGAGATCGATTCGTCCACCTCGCCCTGCCAGATCAGATAACCGAGTAGCAGCACCAGCCCAATGATCGGGCCCGGCAGCATATGCAGGAACAGCACGTTCAACACCGTGCCAAGCAGTTGAAAAACCACCAACCAGGTCAGGCCACGTAACAGCATGAGGTTCTCCAATCCAGACCCGGCGGGCATTGCCGCCGGGGTAAAAAATCGCGTCGGGCATTATAAGCACGCTAAGCAAAACGCCCCAACCAGACCGTTGCGCCGGCTGTATGGGCTGCTATTCGCCACAACGATGCAGGGTTGACCGGCATCCCCCCGCGTGATGATCTACGGTGCATGGACGTTTCAACAAAAACAAAAGCCGTCTCCCCAAGGAGGACATATGCCATTGGTACCCGTCGCTGAACTGAAATCCTACATCGGCAAAGAACTTGGCCACTCCGAGTGGCTGACGATTGATCAGGAACGCATCAACCAATTCGCCGAGTGCACGGGCGACCATCAATTCATTCACGTTGACCCGGAAAAAGCCGCCAAGACGCCATTCGGCAGCACCATTGCCCACGGCTTTTTGTCGCTGTCGCTGATTCCGGTGCTGATGGAAAAAATCGCCCTCGCCCCGGAAGGCCTGAAGATGGCAGTGAACTACGGTCTGGACAGCGTGCGCTTCATCCAGCCGGTAAAAGTGAATTCCCGTGTGCGGGTGTCGGCCAGCGTGATCGACATCACCGAGAAAAATCCGGGCCAGTGGCTGCTGAAAGCCAAATGCACCCTGGAAATCGAAGGCCAGGCCAAGCCGGCGTATATCGCTGAATCGCTGAGTTTGTACTTCGTCTGATTCCGGGCGGTGTTGTAAAAACAGGGCGCTTCGGCGCCCTGTTTTTTTGTCGAAGAGCATCGCGGCAAAAGCCGCTCCCACAAGGTCTGTGATAACTGTGGGAGCGGCTGGGCGGCATTCCGATTAGCCGCGATGCTTCTTCGTCCGCACACTTGCGGCATACTCCGCCCAAACCCCGATCCAACATGGACGTTTCCCCATGCGCCAACTCTCCATCCTTGCCCTGGCCCTGCTGCTAGCCGCCTGCGGCAAAGGCGAACCGCTCACCCCGCCCAACGCCGTACTCCCCGATGGCGGCCGTTATCGCGGCGAGGTAGTAGAGGGTTTGCTGCAAGGCAAAGGCCGTATCGATTACCCCAACGGCAGTTGGTACGAAGGCACGTTCAAAGACGGCCTGATGGATGGCGAAGGCGAACTGCACCACTCGGACGGCACTCATTACAAAGGCGGTTTCGCCAATGGCGATTTCGGCGGGCAAGGCACGCTGACCTACAGCGAAGGCAGCAGCTACACCGGCGGCTTCAAGGCCGGGGTGAAGGACGGCGTCGGCAAGCTGACGATCAAAGACGGCGACACTTATCAGGGCGAATTCAAGAACGACCAGTACCACGGCGTCGGCAAGTTACAGCGCGCCGATGGCAGCGGCTTCGAAGGCAGCTTCAAAAAAGGCGAGCCCGAAGGCTTCGGCACCACCCTCGATGAGCGCGGCAATCAGCTGAGCGGCACTTTCAAAAAAGGCGCACTCAATGGTGAAGGCACGCTTAAGGGCGAAGATGGCGGTACGTACGTCGGCAGCTTCAAGAACTCGAATCTGGACGGCAAAGGCCGCTACGAAAGCGCTGACGGCGACGTCTGGCTTGGCCAGTTCAGCAAGGGCAGCCTGACCGGCAAGGGGCAGGTGGAACTGGCAGACGGCACGCGTTACGAAGGCGAGTTCAAATACTGGCGTTACCACGGCGAAGGCGTATTGAAGCTGGCTGATGGCAGTCGCTATCAGGGGCATTTCGCTCAGGGCAAATACGACGGCGCCGGCACGCTAACCCTGGCTGACGGCACGAGCCAAATCGGCACCTGGAAAAACGGCCGGCTTGCCCGCGACGCTCAGGGCAATGCCCTGCCCGACCCCTTGGAAGTCGGCCTGCTGCAGCAGGGCAAGCTGCTTGATCAGGCGCTGGCCGCCATTCCGGCGTCAACGCCAGCAGTCGAGTTGTACACGCTGACCCTGGCCGGCGACGGCGAGCAAAGCGTGTTCCTGCGCGAGGCCGACTACGTCAGCAACCTGCTGCGCGAACGCTTCGGCGCCTATGGCCAAGTCACCTTGATCAACCACCGCGACCATATGCTCGACCGCCCACTGGCCACCCGCGAGAACCTGCGCCGCGCGGTAAAAACCCTGGCCGAACGATCGGGGGCCGAAGACGTGGTGTTCATCTACCTTACTAGCCATGGCTCCAGCGACCACCAACTGAGCCTGGTGCAGCCGGGCTTGCAACTGGCCGACATGCCGGCTCAGGAACTGTCTGAACTGCTTGTGCCATTAAAGAGTCATTACAAAGTGATCGTCGTTTCGGCGTGTTATTCGGGTGGTTTCATCCCGCAGATCAAAGATGACAAAACCCTGGTGATGACCGCCGCGCGAGGTGACAGAACGTCGTTCGGCTGCTCCGATGAAGCCGACTTCACCTACTTCGGCCGCGCGTTGTTCGCCGAAGCACTGAGCAATACCGACGATCTCGAAAAGGCCTTCGAGCAAGCCAGTGCCAGCGTGGCCAAACGCGAGCTGGAAGACGAGTTCGAGCCGTCGGAGCCACAACTCTGGGCGCCCAAAGGCGTGCTCAAGCAGTGGCAAGCATTGCGCGCCAGCCAGGCCAGACAGGCGCTGGCCAAAAGCGCAACGAGCAACCCCGACGGCAGCAACTAGACTTGAGGTTGTTGGTTTCAAGGAGGGATTAGAACCATGTATTTGACCCCGCAGAACATCCTGCTCACCGGCGCCACCGGCCTGACCGGCGAACACTTGCTCGACCGCCTGCTCAGCGAACCGACGGTGCAACGTGTGCTCGCCCCGACCCGTCGCGCACTGGCCGAGCATACCCACCTGGACAACCCGCAAGGTGACCTGCTGACCCTGCTGCCCACGCTTGATGGCAAGCAGGACATCGCCTTCTGCTGCCTGGGCACCACGATCAAACAGGCCGGTTCGCAGGAAGCGTTTCGCGCCGTGGATTACGACATGGTGCTGGCCGTCAGCCAGCGCGCGCGCGACCTGGGCGCACGGCATTTTCTGCTGATCAGCGCGATGGGCGCCAACCCGAAATCGTCGGTGTTCTACAACCGTGTGAAAGGTGAAGTGGAGCAGGCCTTGATCGCGCAAAACTGGCCGCAGCTGACCATTGCCCGCCCCTCTTTGCTGATTGGTGATCGCATTGAACCGCGGCTTGGCGAGCGCTTGCTGGCACCGATCATGCGTTGGGTACCGGGCAAATACCGTGGCATTCCTGCCTGCACGCTGGCTCGGGCGTTGTGGCGCCTGGCGCTGGAAGAAGGCGAAGGCGTGCGCATTGTTGAATCGGACGAGTTGCGGCGTCTGGGCCGCTGACCGCTGCCTGTCGCACATTGTCTAACGCACATCGAGCGGCCACTATGGCCGCTCTTTTTTACCGCTCGAGATTGGCCATGACCACCACCTTGCTCTCCGTGCTGCAAACCGCCGACATGCTGGAAATCAACGGCCTGTACGCCTGGCAATTCGAACTGCACAGCGACCCGGCCCACCCTGGTCCGGCGTTGCGCATTGAATGCATGGACGGCCGCGAGCTGCGCAAATGGCAATTCACCCTGGAGCAGATCGCCGCCGCCCAGCACAACGTCGCCAGCGACACGTGGGCCATCAACGATGGCAAAGCCAGCCATGAAGTCAAAGCGCTGGCCGGCATCAATGCCGACAACGCCGATGCGGCGGATGACATGCCGGAGGATGATGTGGCTGAGTTGTAAAAGCATCGCGGCTAATCGGAATGCCGCCCGACCGCACATACAGCAGATTGGGGTCTCCTTCAGGAGCGGCGCCACCTTCGATAGCCTGGGTCCCCGCGTGCGCGAGGACGACGGAGGTTTATGGATTATCCCCGTCGTCCTCGCGAACGCGGGGACCCAGAGTCGCAAGGCGAGCACCCATTACAACCCGCCGCTCACCCCGAGACTGAACCTTGATTTGGCAGAGTTGTGAAAAAGCATCGCGGCTCATCGGAATGCCGCCCAACCGCACATACAGCAGATTGGGGTCTCCTTCAGGAGAGGCGCCACCTTCGGTAGCCTGGGTCCCCGCGTTCGCGAGGACGACGGAGGTTTATGGATTATCCCCGTCGTCCTCGCGAACGCGAGGACCCAGCTCGTAGGTTGGGTTGAGCCGCAGGCGAAGCCCAACGTTCAGGCGCCGCGATTCGCCACCTTTACAACCCCCCGCTCACGCCCAACGAAAACCCCAACGCGGCTGCCAGCGACAACGGCAACAACAGCGTGTCGAGCAATGCACTCGCGGGCAGATCCAGCCCGGCGTATTTCGGTGCTTCGGCGCCAAAACGGTCCAGCGGACAGCAGCCCCCGTTCAAGGTGTACCAATCCAGCCGGGTGCCGGCATACACCACCGGCGCGCCCGGCTTGGCGGCGTCCAGCGTGCGGGTGGTGGCGCAGCCAGCCAACTGGGCGGCAAGCAGCACCAGCAGCACGGCTCGCACGGTTCTATTCATCGCTGCTCATGTGATGCTCGCCCCAGCGCGGCAGCATGTCTTGGGGAATGCCGAGCACATTGAGAATGCGCGCGACCACGAAGTCGATCAGGTCATCGATGGTTTGCGGCTGGTGATAAAAGCCCGGTGCGGCCGGCAGAATCACCACGCCCATGTTGGACAGCTTGAGCATGTTTTCCAGGTGGATGCTGGAAAACGGCGCCTCGCGCGGTACCAGAATCAGCTGACGGCGCTCTTTCAGCGCCACGTCAGCGGCGCGTTCGATCAGGTTGTTGCACGCGCCGGTGGCAATCGCCGAAAGGGTGCCGGTGGAGCACGGCACCACCACCATCGCCGCCGGTGCGCCGGAGCCCGAGGCGACGGGCGCCATCCAGTCTTCCTTGCCGTACACACGAATCTGCCCCGGCGCGGCGCCGGTGTATTCGCTGAGGAAGGCCTGCATCATTTTCGGTTTGGCCGGCAGCGAAACGTCGGTTTCAGTGGCCATCACCAGCTGCGCGGCTTTGGAAATCAGGAAGTGCACTTCGCGCTCTTCCTGCACCAGGCAGTCGAGCAGGCGCAGGCCGTATTGCGCGCCAGAGGCGCCGGTCATGGCCAGGGTGACGCGTTCGGGTCCGTTCATCATGGCCTCAGCCCTCCAACGCCGCCGCGAGTTTGCCATGCAGGCCGCCAAAGCCGCCGTTGCTCATCACCACAACCTGCGTACCCGGGGTGGCCTGGGCTTTGACGGCGGCGATGATGGTTTCGAGCGAGTCGCACACCTGTGAGGGCACGGTGCAACTGGCGGTAGTGGCAGCCAGGTTCCAGCCGAGATTTGGCGGCGCGAACCAGTACACCTGGTCGGCCTGAGTCACCGAATCGGGCAAGCCGTCGCGGTGGGCGCCAAGTTTCATCGAGTTGGAGCGCGGCTCGATGATGGCGATGATTTTCGCCGAGCCGACACGCTTGCGCAGGCCATCCAGCGTGGTGGCGATGGCAGTCGGATGGTGGGCGAAGTCGTCGTAGATGGTCACGCCGTTTACGTCGGCGACCTTTTCCATCCGCCGCTTCACGTTCTTGAACGCGCTCAGCGCTTCCACGCCCTGCGCGGGTACCACGCCGACATGGCGCGCGGCGGCCAGGCAGACCAGCGCGTTGGCGACGTTGTGCTGGCCGGTCAGCGGCCAATCGACCACGCCCTGCGCCACGCCCTGGAAGCTCACCTCAAAGCGCGAGCCATCTTCGCTGAGCAACTTCGCTTGCCATTGGGCGCCTTCGCCGGTGGTTTGCACGGGTGTCCAGCAGCCCATGTCGATCACGCGTTTGAGCGCAGTTTCGGCGGCCGGGTAAATCACCAGACCTTCGCTCGGAATGGTGCGCACCAAATGGTGAAACTGGCGCTCGATGGCGGCGAGGTCCGGGAAGATATCGGCGTGGTCGAATTCGAGGTTATTGAGAATGGCGGTGCGCGGGCGGTAGTGAACGAACTTGGAACGCTTGTCGAAGAACGCGCTGTCGTATTCGTCCGCCTCGACTACAAAGAACGGCGTGCCGCCCAGGCGCGCCGACACGGAAAAGTTCTGCGGCACGCCGCCAATCAGAAAACCCGGGCTCATGCCGGCATGTTCAAGCACCCAGGCGAGCATGCTGCTGGTGGTGGTTTTGCCATGGGTGCCGGCCACAGCCAATACCCAACGGCCTTGCAGCACATGGTCGGCCAGCCACTGCGGGCCAGACACATAGGGCAGGCCTTTATTCAGCACGTATTCCACGGCCGGGTTGCCGCGCGACAGGGCGTTGCCCACCACCACGAGATCAGGCGCCGGGTCCAGGTGCGAAGGATCATAGCCCTGCATCAGCTCGATGCCCTGAGCCTGCAACTGGGTGCTCATCGGCGGGTACACATTCGCGTCGGAACCGGTCACCCGGTGACCCAGCTCTTTGGCCAGAACGGCCAGCGAGCCCATGAAAGTGCCGCAAATACCCAGAACATGAATGTGCATAACCAACCCCCGGAGAACAGGCGGGCAGGTTACCGCAGGCGTTGGGGATGAACCAGAGAGGTTTGCCGGCGCCCTCTATCAACGCCCATACGGGCATTGGTAGAGGGGCTGAACGGCGGACGAACTTACAGGCGGAAGCTGCCCATCTGCTTGCCGAGGTCATCGGCCAGACCGAGCAGGGTTTTGCAGTCCTGGCGACAGACTTGCACTTCATCCGAGGTGGCGTGGGCCAGGTCGGCGATGCCCTGCACGTTGCGGTTGATTTCCTCGGTCACCGACGATTGCTCTTCGGTGGCCGCCGCCACTTGGGTATTCATGTCACTGATGCGCTCGATTTGCGAAGTGATCGAGCCCAGCGACTCGCCGGTGCGCTGGCTCGACTGCACGCCATTGCCCGTCGCGGCCTGACCGGCCTGCATGGAGCTGACCGCTGCCTGCGCCCCGGTTTTCAGGCGTTGGATCATTTGCTGGATTTCGCCGGTGGACGCTTGCGTGCGGCTTGCCAGGGTTCGCACTTCATCCGCCACCACGGCAAAGCCCCGGCCCATCTCTCCCGCGCGCGCTGCCTCAATGGCGGCGTTCAGGGCCAGCAGGTTGGTCTGTTCGGAAATGCCGCGAATCACCGACAGCACCTGGTCAATCGAGGCCACTTCGTTAGCCAGTTCGCCGACGGCGCCGGACGCCTCGCCGATGTCATCGGACATTTGCTCGATCTGCTTGATCGAGCCGCCCACCGCTTGCCGCGCCTGTACGGCTTCGTCGCGGGCACTTTGCGAGGTGCTGGCGGCGCTGCTGGCGTTGCGGGCAATCTCCTGAACCGTGAGGCCCATCTCGTGCACGGCCGTGGCAACCATATCGGTCATTTCCTGCTGCCGCCCTGCCCGGCCGGCGGTGTTCTCCACCACGGTGGCCACCTGGTCAACAGCGGTGCGCAGCTTGACGCTGGTGCCGAGCACGGCGCTGATCAGGTCGCGCTGGCTGGCGATGAAACGGTTGAAACCTCGGGCCAGATCGCCCAGTTCGTCCTGGCGGGATTCATCCAGCCGCCGCGTCAGGTCACCACCACCGCCGCCGATTTCCACAAGCGCAGCCGTCACCTGCTTGATTGGTCGCACCAGGCCGCGGGCCAACAGCACCACCAGGCCCAGGGAGAACAGCGCCACCAGCAAGCCAATCAGGCTGCTGGTAACCAGTGCCTGGTTGGCATCAGCATAGATTTCCGCCTCGGGCACTTCGCTCACCAGTAGCCAGCCGAGGGTTTTCAGCGGCTGCGCCACGGCCAGGAAGGCCTCGCCGTCACGCTCGAAGTGCACCGCCTTGCCGCTGTCTACCAGCAACTTTCCAGCGGCATCGGCTCCCAGCAGGTCGCTGAGTTGGCGGGTGTCGTTGAATTCGGCCTGCGGGTGAATCTTCACTTTGCCGTCGGCGCTGACCAGAAAGATCCGCCCGGTTTTGCCAAAGTGAAAATTGCGCACCAGATCCGACATGGCCTGCAGACCGAAGCCCAACCCGGCCAAGCCCAGCGTTTTACCGTTCGCGGTGATGCGCTGGTTGATAAACAGCGTCGGCTGATTGGTGGTTTTGTCGGTGTCGATCTGCACCACGCGGTTCTCGCTGCCGTCGACAAAGCTGTAAAACCAGCTGTTCTCAGCAGGGCCGCGAGTAAGGGTGCGATCCATTTTCGATTCGGTGAGGTAGTGACCACTGTCGGCGGCGACAATAAAGGTGGTCAGCGCTTTTTGCTGGCCTTGCACGCCGCGCAGGTAGCGCATGAATGCATCTTGCTGGGCCGGGTCTTCGCCGTTGGCCAGCCATTCCTCGACCATGCTGTTTTCCGCAATGCTGCGCGCGGCGGTGAGGGGTTCGGTGAGAATCCGTTCCAGGTCATTGCCGATGGCGGTCACGCTGGCCGGCAAGGCCTGCTCAACCAGCGCCTTCTCCGCAAGGCGGTTAACCACGGCGGCATAAATGCCGACAACAATCAGAATGCTCGCCAACAGGGCAGCGCCCATGCTGAGGATCAACTGCCACTGAATACTGCGTTGCCAGAGGCGCATGAGGATTACCTGTATGAGCTTGGAGGGAGATTGACGGCAGATTGTATACAAAGCGCCTGACTTTTCGGTCAGTAAATTTCATTGTTATGACTACACGCTTTGTTCTTATCGACCGCTGCCATTAGTAGCTTTAGCTCCCAATCGGCTCTCCCGCTTACCGCTCGTCAGGGTTTCCGGCTGGCCCCGCCTTGTGCCACGGTCCAGGGCACCAGCTGGGCGCTCAACGCGTCTCCGGCCTGACCAAAGGCACGCACCACATCACCGACCTGCGCGCTGCTGGCCGGTTGCTGCACATCGAAACGCCGCGCGGCGAGAATCTTGCGACTGGCGCTGTTCACTAACTGAACGTCGAGACGTACCACCACCATCACCTGGCCGTCGCGGTATTCACTCTGAAACGCACGCAAGTCGCTGACCAGCACCACATCGGCCTGCAACTGTGCCTCGTCACTGCTTACTTGCTGCACGCGGCCGTCGGCCTGAAAGCCATCGAGCAAGCGATTACGCAGCAGCACCGGGCCGTTATCGCCCCAGCGTGCGCCCTGGTAATTGCTGATTACACTCCCCTGCGGGACGACGGCGATGCGCGGGCTGTCGAGCACCATGGTCGCCTGCGGCTTGGCCACGCGCAGCGACCAGCTCACCGGCGTCCCTGCGCTGGCATTTGCCGCCGGCGCAGCGGGCAGTTGATAAATGGTGCTTGGCTCGGTTTTCGGCAGAATCGAACACGCCGACAACAGGCTGAGGAGCCCGAACATCAACAACGGGCGGTGTGCGCGCGGGGTCATGGTTGGAACTCCTTGTTCTTCTCGCCGCCGAGCAGGTAGCCGGCCGGGTCTTCCTGCAAGCGACGGGTGATCGCGCGCAGGCTGCTAAGGGTTTCGCGCAGCTCGCCAACGGCCGGGCCAAGGGCGCTAAGGCCCTGGGCGCCGGCATCCAGCGAGTCGCGGTTTTCGCTGAGCAGGCTTTCAATGCTCTGGCTGGCACGGTCCAGCGAAGCCATGGCGTCGCGGGCGCTGTCGAGCGCTTCCTTGCCTTGCCCATCGAGCAGGTTGTTGGCCGTGGCCATGACCTTGCTGCTTTGTTCCAGCGTCACGCTGGCCTGGCGCGAGGCGGCGGCCAGTTGCTTGACGATGGCGCGCATGTCTTCACGCTCATCGGCAATGGCGCCGGTGGCTTGCTCCAGATGATCGAGGGTGCGGCTGACCCGCGCCACATTGTCGGGCGAGACCAACGCATTGGCGCTGGCAGCCAGCTTGTTGATATTGGTCAGCAGGTCTTCACCACTGGCCAGCAGCGCGGTGATCGGCGAGCGATCGGCAACGATGACCGGCACCTTGCCGGTCTTGCTCACCAGCAGCGGGCTCTGCGGCGAGCCGCTGTGCATTTGAATAAACGAGCCACCGGTAATGCCCACCAGCGACAGCTTGGCGTGGGTGTCTTGCTTGACCGGCGTGTCCGCAGCTACCCGAATGCGCGCGCGGACTTTGCGCGGGTCTTTGGGATCGAGCTTCAAGGCGATCACTTCACCCACCTTGATGCCGCTGTACTGCACGGTGCTGCCGGGCGACAGGCCATTCACCGCTTCGTAAAACACGATGTCGTACAGGGCGAATTCGCGGTCGGCCGTGGACTTGGCCAGCCACAGGCCGAACAGCAGCGCGGCGCCGACGGCAATTACCGTGAACAAGCCAATCAGCACGTGATGGGCGCGGGTTTCCATATCAATTGCTCTCCGTTAAACGGGCGCTAGCTTGCAGCGCGGCACGGCCACGGGGGCCGTGGAAATAATCATGAACCCAGGCGTCCTGCGTGGCCGCCACGGTGGTCAGGTCACCGGCCACCAACACGCGTTTTTGCGACAGCACCGCCACGCGGTCGCAAATGGTGTACAGCGTGTCGAGGTCATGGGTGACCAGAAACACCGTGAGGCCAAGGGCGTCTCGCAGGGTCAGAATCAGTTGGTCGAACGCCGCCGCGCTGATCGGGTCGAGGCCGGCGGTGGGCTCGTCGAGAAACACGATCTCCGGGTCCAGCGCCAGGGCGCGGGCCAGGGCGGCGCGTTTAACCATGCCGCCCGATAGCGAATCCGGGTACTTGTACGCCGCCGTTTCCGGCAACCCGGCAAGGGCCAGTTTCACCACGGCGAGGTTTTCCGCCTCATCGCGACTAAGGCCTGCGTGCTCAATCAGCGGCAGGGCAATGTTTTCCAGCACCGTCAGCGAGGAAAACAGCGCGCCGGACTGAAACAGCACGCCAAAGCGCCGTTCAACCTGCGAGCGTTTTTCCGGCGACAGACTCAACAGGTTTTCGCCAAACACTTTTACGCTGCCAGCCGTGGGTCGTTGCAGGCCGACAATGGAGCGCAGCAGCACCGACTTGCCGGTACCCGAGCCGCCAACAATGCCAAGAATTTCGCCGCGCATGACGTCCAGGTCCAGGTGCTGATGCACCACCTGCGAGCCAAAGGCGTTGGTGAGGTCGCGAACCTCGATCAGGGCGCTCGCTTGTGCACTCACCAGCCCATCTCCATAAAGAACATCGCCGCCACCGCATCCAGCAGAATCACCACAAAAATCGACTGCACCACCGCCGAGGTGGTGTGCTCACCCACCGACTGCGCGCTGCCGCTAACCTTGAAGCCTTCGAGGCAACCGATCACCGCAATCAGAAACGCAAACACCGGCGCCTTGCTCAAGCCCACCAGCAAGTGCTGCACCTCGATGCCCTGGAGAATGGTCAGGTACATGGTCGGTGAAATATTCAGCACCAGCAGGCACACCACGGCGCCGCCGAGAATGCCGGAGAGCATGGCCAGAAACGTCAGAATCGGCAGCGACACCAGCAGCGCCAACACGCGCGGCAGCACCAGCAGCTCAATCGGATTAAGGCCCAGGGTGCGAATGGCATCGACTTCTTCGTTGGCCTTCATCGAACCGATTTGCGCGGTGAACGCACTGGCCGTGCGACCCGCCATGAGAATGGCCGTGAGCAGCACGCCGAACTCGCGCAAAAAGGCGAAGGCCACCAGGTTGACCGTATAAATAGTGGCGCCGAAATTGGCCAGCACCGTGGCGCCGAGAAACGCCACCACCGCGCCGACCATAAAGGTCAGCAGCACCACGATGGGCACCGCATCCAGCCCGGTTTGCTCGATGTTGGAAACCAGCGACGTCACCCGCCACCGACGCGGAGCAAACAGCCCGCGCAACAAAGTTTCCAGCACCAGGCCGATAAACCCGAGCAGTGCCGCCACGCGCTCCCACAAACTCGCAACAAAGCCGCCGATATGCGCAAGCACATCAGCCAGGCCAGCACGGGGCTCTGGTTTTTCCGGCTGGCAATACGTACGCAGCGCGGCGCCAACGGAATTGAGCAGCGCCTGGCGAGCAGGCGTAAGGGAAGCGTCGCTGGCGGCCAGATCAATCAGACGCTCAGCGCCGAGCAAGTCGGCCAACAGCGCCGCGCCCGAGGTGTCGAGCCCTTGCAGGTCCGCGAGGTGAACGGCAGTGGCACCATCGAGCCGTGGGCGCATGGTCGCCACGTCGTGAGCCAGCTGGCTGTAATGAGGCAGGGTCCAGTCGCCGCTGATCCTCAGCTGCGCAGGCGATGCGGCGGTGTCTAACTGTAAGGCTGAAGTCATGTAAAACGGCTTGTTCATCCTGGGTGGCCGGTAGCGTAGCAATGGCAGATTACATCACGCCCGCGTTAAGGTGTTTCACGCCGTTTAGAACAGCGCGGTACAAATGGAACCGCCAGACGCTGCGCTTGCCCAAGCTTAACGTCGTTGTTCATGCACCCCGAGGACAGAGCATGCAGGTAGAAGGATTCTTCGATTGGCTTGGCCACGCGCTAGGCACGGTTATCCGCTTCATCGTCGACGGGCTTAGCGGCCTGTTGCATCTGATAGGCAACGCCGGCAGCCAGTTCCTGCATGGTCTGTCCAGCGCACTGGGCATCACTCCATCGCTGTTGAGCATCGTCGCGCTGATCATCGGCCTGCTGTTTCTCTACAGCGCCGTGCGCGCCTTTATGCGCCGCTCGATCGTGCTGGGGATCATCTGGTTGTTGCTGGGGTTATGGCTGATCAGTCTATTGATCAGCTAAGCCCGCTGGCTTGCACATTTGTGTCGCCTTCTGCGTTTGCAACCGCGCAGTCAGCTGCGAAGCTAGGCGTCATACACGCCTGGCTTTTCAGGCAACGGACAGATGTAGAGGCACACCATGCATATCAGCTCCCACTTCGACAGCGGCAACATCGAGGTTCAAGACCTCAGCAACGCGCAGCACCCGCTGCTGAAAATGCGCAAAGACCTCAATAGCCATCACTTTCAATGGTTCCACTTCAAAGCCGAAGACCTCACCCCCGGCCAGCGCTACGACTTCAGCATCACCAATGCTGGCCAGGCTGCCTACCACTGGGCCTGGCCCGGCTATAACGCCGCCGCCTCGTACGACCAGAAAACCTGGTTTCGCGTGCCCAGCACTTACGTCGACGGCACCCTCAGTTTTGGCCTGGACGTCGAACAGGCACAAATCTGGTTCGCCTACTTCGAACCCTACAGCCGCGAGCGGCACGACTGGCTGATCGATCAGGCACTGGTCAAAGCCGACGCGCAGTTAGTGGCCTGCGGCAAAAGCATCGAAGGTCGCGATATCCAGTTGCTGCGCATCAGCCGCACACCCAATGCCCGGCGCAAGGTGTGGATCATCGCCCAGCAGCATCCCGGCGAGCACATGGCCGAATGGTTTATGGAAGGCCTGATCGAACGCCTGAAAAACCGCGACGACGCCGAGCTGAATGATTTATTGAGCAAGGCCGACCTGTACCTGGTGCCCAACATGAACCCCGACGGCGCCTACCGCGGCCACCTGCGCACCAACGCCGCCGGCAAAGACCTCAACCGCGCCTGGCAATCGGCCAACGAAACGGAAACCCCGGAAGTGTTCTTCGTGCAGCAGCACATGCGCGCCGTGGGCGTGGACTTGTTCCTGGACATCCACGGCGACGAAGAAATCCCCCACGTCTTCACCGCCGCCTGCGAAGGCAACCCCGGCTACACGCCGCGCATCGCCGGGCTTGAAGAACGCTTCCGCCAGCGCCTGGTAACCAACGGCACCGAATTCCAGACGCGCTACGGCTACCCGCGCAGCGAACCGGGCAAAGCCAACATGGCACTGGCCTGCAACGCGGTGGGGCAGGAGTTTGACTGTTTGTCTTTCACCATCGAAATGCCCTTCAAAGACCACGACGACACCCCAAACCCAACCACAGGCTGGGATGGCAAACGGTCAAAACAACTGGCCAAAGATGTACTGAGCGTGACCGCGAGCATGATCGACGAGCTGCGATAAAACCCCACTCCCTGTAGGAGCGGCTTCAGCTGCGAGCTCTTGATTTGCTTGTGATCTGCTTGTGATCGGCTTGTGATCTACCGCTCTTGATCTACTGCTCTTAATCTACCGCTCTTGATCTACCGCTCTTGACCTACCCCGCACCGTTCATCGCAGGCCGAGTGGAGTCGTTGCGTAGGGGGTTGAGCGGCCGGGAGCCGCGAGAGGCGTGTCGGGCCATGGATGGCCCGTCTCGCCGTGCCCCCGGAGCGGCGACGGAGCGAGGGAACCTGAAGCGCAGCGTAAGGCCAAGGTAGGGGCTAGACCTTTTGCTGACTTTTGGGGCAATGCCAAAAGTCAGTCGCGCGTAAGGCGCGAAACAAAACGTTCAGCAAGCGCGGTAATGAATACCTTCGCCGATCCACCGTGTACGGCTTGAAATTCTGGATTCCCGCCTGCGCGGGAATGACGGGGGTTTTGATAACGAGCGTGGCAGAGAAGCTCGTGCGTAAGGCGCGAAACAAAAACGTTCAGCGCACGCGGTAATGAATACCCACCACCGTGTAACGTTGGGCTTCGCTGGACGCTCAACCCAACCTACAAGCGACTCGCGCGTGCGGCGCCAAACAAAACGTTCAGCACACGCGGTAACGAATACCTGCGAAGTCCAACCGCAGACCGCCAGATCGAGGCTAGGCTCGGCCTTCGAGCCGCACCCTCACCGCATTGAACTCAACCACCCCGTATGCGGCAAACACTGATCCTGCTTACACGTAATCGACGCCACCGGCGGCCCCTGCCGTGCCAGCTCGACACGAATGGCGGCCGCGCCATACACCGCGCAAATCACCAACAGGCCAAAAGCAATCATCCACTTTCTTGTTTTTATAGTCATGGCTACATCTCCCGGAAAAGGGTCCGTACCTTCAGCGTAGGCCAGCCGCTGCCCGCTGTATCAACCGTTTAGCCATATTCACCGGCCGTATAAGCACCTATGGCGACCTCCAGAGACGGCTCTATACTGCCGCGTTGCAAAGGAGTCACTGATGCTGCGCCAAGCCTGGAGCCACGCTGCTACCCACCAGAAAGTCTGGGCGCTGGCCGCCCCGATGATCCTCTCCAATATTTCTGTGCCGCTGGTGGCATTGGTCGACAGCACCGTGGTCGGCCACCTGCCCCATGCGCACCAGCTCGGCGCCGTGGCGGTGGGCAGCACGCTGTATGTGATGATCGTCGGCATTCTCGGTTTTCTGCGCATGGGCACCACCGGCTTTGCCGCCCAAGCCAGCGGTCGCGCCGATGGCGGCGCGTTGCGGCAGGTGCTGGTGCAAGGGCTGGTACTGGCGGCGTTGTTGGCGCTGACCCTGGGTTTGCTGGCGCTGCCGTTCGGCGACATGGCGCTGGGGCTGATGAATCCATCTACCGAACTCGACCAACACACCCGCGATTTCTTTCATACCCGCCTGTTCGGCCTGCCCGCCGCGCTGGCGAACTTCGCGCTGATCGGCTGGTTCCTCGGCACACAGAATGCTCGCGCACCTCTGGCGATTCTGCTCGGCACCAATGTGCTGAATATCGTGCTGTCGTTGTGGTTTGTGCTGGGGCTCGACTGGGGCGTGGTGGGTGCCGCGCGGGCGGCGGTGCTCAGCGAGTGGGGCGGCGCGCTGCTGGGGCTGGCGCTCACGCGCGGAGCGTTGCGGCTTAACCCGGGCCGCACGCACTGGGCGGCGATGGCGTTGTGGCGCAACTGGCGACCGTTGCTGGCGGTGAACCGCGACATCTTTATCCGCTCATTGGCGTTGCAGGGTGTGTTTTTCCTGCTGACGGTACAAGGCGCGCGCCTGGGTGATGAAACCGTCGCGGCCAATGCACTGCTGCTCAACGGTTTGTTGCTGACGGCCTATGCACTGGACGGTTTTGCCCATGCGGTCGAGGCGCTGTGCGGTCACGCGCTGGGCAGCCGCGATCGCCAGAGTCTGGCACGCAGCCTGTTGGTGGCCGGCGGCTGGTCGCTGATTGCCGGTGTACTGTTTGCGCTCTTTTTTGCCGTGGCCGGGCACCTGTTTATCGCCCTGCAAACCGACATCGCCTCGGTACGTCACACCGCCGATACCTATCTGCCGTACCTGGCCGTATTGCCGCTGGTGGCGGTGTGGAGTTACTTGCTCGACGGTCTGTTTATCGGCGCCACCCGCGCCCGGGAAATGCGCGACGCCATGCTGCTCAGCGTGGCCTTCGCACTGCCGCTGGCCTGGTGGCTGCGGGATTTCGGCAATCATGGGCTGTGGTTGGCGTTTCTGGCTTTTATGCTGCTACGAAGCCTGTGTTTGGGTGTCTATGCTTATTACTTGACCCGCCACGACCTGTGGTTCATTTCGCCAAATCTGGAAGGATCAGCGAATGCTAGCGCCGAAGATTCCCGTTAACGAACTTGTTCGTCAGGAAGTACTGGATAACCAGGAGCTGCTCGATACGCCGGCCGACCCGTATCTCGACGTGCTGGTGCGCATCGTGAGTGAGATGTTCGAGGTCAAGACAGTGCTGATCAGCCTGGTGGACCGCGAGCGTCAGTGGTTCAAGGCACGCATGGGGCTGGAGGTTTCTGAAACCCCTCGCGGCGTGTCGTTCTGCGGCCACGCGATTCTGCAAGATGACGTGTTTATCGTCGAAGACACCCTTACCGACCAGCGCTTCGCCGATAACCCCGTGGTCACCGGCCCGCCGTGGCTGCGCTTCTATGCTGGCCAACCCCTGTTTGCGCAAGATGGCCATGCCATCGGCACGCTTTGCCTGCTTCACCCAGCGCCCAAATCGCTCAACAACAAACAGAAACAACGCCTGCGCGATATGGCTACGTTGGCCGAGGGTTATCTGAAGTTGCGCCATGTCAGCGAACAAACCGTGCAACTGCGCGCCGCGTTAAGCCGCGAGCAGCGCAAGACCATGCTCGATACGCTCACCCAGGTTTGGAACCGCGCCGGCCTTGAACACTTCCTGCCGCGAGAGCAAGCACGCGCCGAAGAACGCAACATGCACCTGGGCTTGCTGTTCTGCGACCTGGACTATTTCAAGCGGGTAAACGACGCCCATGGTCACGACGCAGGCGACAAAGTGCTGTGGGAAAGTGCCCGACGCATCGCCGCAGCCGTGCGCCCGCAAGATGTTGTCACCCGCAGCGGTGGGGAAGAATTTGTGGTGCTCACGCAAGTTCACGACGAGCAGGAACTGCGCCTGATCGGCGAGCGCATCCGGACCGCCATGGCCCGCGACCCTATTCAAGCAGGTGACGTGGAACTGGCCCTGACCATCAGCGTCGGCTGCGCGCTTGCCGAGCCGCAGGAAGACCCCGAGCGCGCGCTCAAACGCGCCGACAAAGCGCTGTACCACGCCAAAGGCAACGGCCGTAACCGCGTAGAATTTGAAGAATTCACCGGCAAGGCGCTGAAGTGAAGCCGCATCCCCTGTAGGAGCGAGCTTGCTCGCGAACCCTGCAAACGTTGGAAAATGACGTGTGCAGGGTTCGCTAGCAAGGCGCCTGCAAGAGAAATACGTGTCCCCCAGACCGAGAGAACCCAACATGGCCGCCGCCATCGCCGCGTACCTGCACTACTTATCGATCTTCCTGCTATTCGCCCTGCTCACCCTCGAGCATCAACTGTTCAAACTGCCGCTCGACTTGAGTCGCGCCAAAAGTCTGATCCGCATCGACATCGCCTACGGCGCCACCGCTGGCCTGGTGCTCGCAACCGGTGCAGCGCGCGTAATGTGGTACGGCAAAGGGTTGGACTATTACCTGCTCAACAGCGTGTTTCACGCCAAGTTCGGCCTGTTCATTCTGGTGGGCCTGATCTCCATCGTGCCGACCTTCGTGTTCCTCAACTGGCGCAATCACATCAAGGCCGGTGAGGTTCCGACGATCAGCGCCAAGCAAGCGATGCTGGTGACCATGGTCATTCGCATCGAACTGCTGCTCCTGCTGATCATCCCGCTGCTGGCGGCGCTGATGGCCAGGGGTTACGGGATTATCGGCAAGTAATCTCTCAGCACCGCTCTGTCAGAAACAACAAGGCCGCTCATTGCGAGCGGCCTTGTGCACATCAAGTC
Organism: Pseudomonas viridiflava; assembly: GCF_900573885.1. GTDB lineage: Bacteria > Pseudomonadota > Gammaproteobacteria > Pseudomonadales > Pseudomonadaceae > Aquipseudomonas. The sequence goes on along the minus strand of NZ_UPSE01000205.1, from coordinate 21,468 downwards.
CGGGTTACGCAGCCGGAACCCCGGCGAGCAAACCAGTCGGTTCCATATCGCGCCCACGCTCGACGCAGACTTTGAGAATCCGCCGCTGCACGGGAGTAACGTCACCACTCAGGCGGATCGCCTGCTCAGCGAACTGTTCAATCAGGGCTGACTTGTCGTTTGGTTTCTTTGGCATAGACACCTCCGTGCCGGGTGTTAATAGAATCATCCTAGGCATCTGCCACCTTCAAAACAAGGTGACCATGCGAGTCGTAGCTGAACCCCATCGCGAAGTACCAAGGCACCGCGCCTTGTAACGGCTCGTCCACTTCGACGAGCGTAAGCCCCAATGCTGAGGCGTAATTCGTGATGGCCATCACCGAAAGGCCTAAAACATAACCCTTTAACGGATGCTCTTGCGTCGGATTGGCTTCGACCAGCAGGATTTTTATCCGAACAGTGCTCTGCCTGGGGCTTGCGTAGCACAGACCGCACAGTTCAGTTCCATACCAAAGCGCCAGATCAAACGCCTTGGAGTCACGAGCTTTCCACTCTGCTACGCGTTCCCAAGGAAACTCAAAGTGACCACCCGCCCAGTTGATCGACGCGTCGATCGCGGCGCGAGTTATCGGCTCCAGCCGCAGCGGTGTTACATCCAATCCGCTTTTCACAATCGAGTCGTCTCGCGAAAACGCTTCAAGCGCCAGGCGTCTTGCTGTAGAGCGAAAGACCTGAAATTTCAGACCATTGTGTAGGTATGCCACCTTGGCTAATTCCGTCCCTGGTTTTGTTTGCGCTCAGGCCAGAAGCCCGAGCATTCACAATGCTCTACGGAACAGATTCCATCCGAGGCATCACGCAGGAGTGTTGAATAATCTCTGCAGCCCGACTATCCCCACGATGCCTAGATCCACGTGCTACTTCTCTGGCAACGCATACGCAATCACGTAATCCCCCCGCTCCGGCGACTGACGGGCGCCGCCGGCGCTGATGACGATGTATTGCTTGCCGGTGTTGGGGGACACGTAAGTCATCGGCCCGGACTGGCTGCCGACCGGCAGACGGGATTTCCACAGTTCCTTGCCGTTACCGCTGTCAAAGGCGCGCAGGTAGAAGTCCTGGGTGCCGGCGAAGAACAGCAGGCCGGATTGGGTGGCCATGGAGGCGCCTAATGTCGGCATGCCGATTGGAATTGGCAGGTGCATTTTGATGCCTAGCGGGCCGGTATCCTGCACGGTGCCGACGGGCATTTGCCAGACCAGCTTGCGGGTTTTCAGGTCGATGGCGGACATGGTGCCGAACGGCGGTTTCTGGCACGGAATGCCGGCCACCGACAGGAAGCGCTGGCGCATGGCGCCGAATGGCGTGCCCGATTGCGGCACCACACCCATCTCAATGCCGCTGGCGCCCTCGGCAATCTGTTCGCGCGGGATCATGTAGTTCGCCAGCCCCAGGCGCATGTCGTTGACGAACATGTAGTGGGTGGTCGGGTCCACCGACACGCTGCCCCAGTTCATGCCGCCCAGCGAGCCGGGGAACTGCAATGCCGGATCAAGGCCGGGCGGGGTGTACACGCCTTCATGACGCATGCTTTTGAACTGAATGCGGCAGAGCAATTGGTCGAACACCGTGGCGCCCCACATGTCCGCTTCATACAGTTGCTGATTGCCAATCGAGGGCATATCCACCGAGAACGGTTGCGTCGGCGAGTAGCGCTCGCCTGGCACGTTGCCTTGCGGCACGGGGCGTTCGTCGACCTTGGCAATCGGCACGCCGGTGGCGCGGTTGAGCAGGAAGATTTCGCCTTGCTTGGTGATTTGCGCCAGCGCTGGCTGGGTCCCGCCGGCGTCGTCTGGCACATCGTAGAGCAGCGGCTGGGCTGGAATGTCGAAGTCCCAGAGATCATGGTGGGTCATTTGGAAATGCCAGCGAATAGCGCCGGTCGCCGCCTCGACGGCGACTACGGACGAGCTGTATTTGTCGTCCAGTTCAGTGCGGCTGCCTGCCCAGAAATCAGGTGTGGCGTTGCCGGTTGGCAAGTAAATGAGGCCGAGTTTTTCGTCGTACGCCATGGCTGACCACACATTCGGCGTGCCGCGTGTGTAGGTCTGGCCTTCCGGTGGCCGCTGTGTGGTTTGCGGGTTGCCCGGGTCCCAGGCCCATACCAGGGCACCCGTGCGCACATCGAACGCACGCACCACGCCCGGCGGCTCGCCGGTGGAGAAGTTGTCGGCAACGCGCCCGCCGACCACCACTACATTGCCCGCCACCAACGGCGTTGAGGTTTGCTGGTAATAGCCGGCCTTGACCTCGCCCATGTCGGTGGTCAAGTCCACCGTACCCTGGTTGCCGAAGTCGGCGCAGGGCTCGCCCGTTTCAGCGTTGAGTGCGATCAGGCGGGCGTCGATGGTGGGCAGGAAGATGCGCTTGGTGCACACCGCCGCCACCGCGTTCGCGACCGCTGGCTGCTCGCCCGGTGCTTCCTCGAAGTAGCCCAGGCCCCGGCAACGCTGCCAGTTGGGCGCCGAGCCTTTCGGGTCGAAGTGCCAACGCTCCTGGCCGCTGTCGACGTCGAGCGCAAACACCTTGCCGTAGGCCGTGCAGTGATACAGCGTATCGCCCACCTGCAGCGGCGTGTTCTGGTCCTCTGCGCCGGAACCCGTGCTTTCCGGCAGGTCGCCGGTGCGGAAGGTCCAGGCCACTTGCAGCGTGTCGATGTTGTCTTTGTTGATCTGATCCAGCGCGGCGAAGCGATCACCGTGGGTGGTGTTGCCCCAGTGTTTCCAGTCTTTCTGTTCCTGCCCCTTGGCCACCGGGGTGACGGGCGCATCGCTGTCGGCCGCCACAATCGGCGTAAGCACAAAGGCGTAGGCGGACGTCGCGACAATCGCCACGGCGAGCAGGCCACTGAGCACGTAAGCCCCACGCCCGTCGCCTTCATGGGGGTCCGGCGACAGGCGCACCAGCGTCGGGTAGAGCAGCGAAACCACCAGGCCAATTACGCCGAAGACAAACAACCGCGACACTAAGGGCCAGAATTCAAATCCCGTTTCCCACACCGCCCAGATCACCGAAAGCAGCACGATCACGCCATACAGAGAAGCGCCGTTCGGGTGGCCTTTGGCGATCAGCAGGCCGGCGCCCAGCAGCGCAAGACCGCACAACACGAAGTACCAACTGCCGCCGAGCACCGCCAGGTAGCCGCCGCCGCCGATCATGTACAACCCGATCAGGGCAATCGCGACCCCAACCGCGATCACCAGCCCGCGGGCCAGGCCGCCAGGGCGGCGTCTGTGTTCTGTTGTCGCGTCGATCATGCGGTGTTCCTCGTGTTCGTTCAGCCGCGGGTAGCGGGCAAATAGCGAATGGACCGGCCGCCGGATCCGGCCGCCATAAGAGGTGGACAAGGGTGCAACATCCGGTGCCAGAGCGGCTGAGCATGGGGTGACTTTTGTGCCGATAATCGCCCACTATGCCCAGCCCGCACGCTCTGCGGTTTCGTTGACCTGTATAAAACCGGCCATGACTTTCTTGAACCGACTCCCGCCATACACCCTGCTGCTCACCGCGCTCGCCGTAGCAAATGCCCATGCCGAACCGACAACTGCCGCCATGGAACTCGATCCGCTGGTGGTCAGCGGATCTCGCCAGGCGAGTGACAGTTTTCACCTGCCCTTTTCGGTAGACAGCGTCGATCGCGAGCAACTCAGCGACGGCCAACTGGGCATCAATGCCTCCGAAGCGTTGAACCGGGTGCCAGGGCTGGTGGTGCAAAACCGCCAGAACTACGCGCAAGACCTGCAGATTTCTTCGCGCGGTTTCGGCGCTCGCTCGGCCTTTGGCGTACGTGGCGTAAAGCTCATCAGCGATGGCATTCCCGCCAGCACCGCCGACGGCCAAGGCCAGGCGGCAACGTTCAATCTCGACACCGCCGAGCGCATCGAAGTGCTCCGCGGTCCGGCCTCTACCCTGTATGGCAGCAATGCGGGCGGCGTGGTTCAGGTCTTTTCGCGAGATCCGCAAGGATCTCCTTTGGTGGGTGCCGAAACCATTTTCGGTAGCGACGGCTTGAACAAAAACCTCTTGAACGCTGAGGGCGCGACTGAAAATGCGGGCTTTCTGCTCGATGCCTCGCGCATGGACACCGACGGCTACCGAGACCACAGCGCCGCCCGCCGCGACCAGACCTTCGCCAAGCTCAACCTGAAACCGGATGAAGACAGCACGCTCGCGCTGATTTTCAGCAGCCTGGAACAGAACGGCACGCAAGACCCGCTCGGCCAGACGTGGGCCGGCTACAAAGCCGATCCCCGCTCGGTAACAGCCAACGCCAACACCTACAACACGCGCAAAAGCATCGACCACCAGCAGCTCGGGGCGAACTACGAGCGGTATTTTGGCGAGGCGACGTTGCAGGCCACGGCGTATGCGGGCAAGCGCAGCGTGGTTCAGTATTTGTCGATTCCCAAAGGCACGCCGTCGAACAACAACTTTGGCGGCGGCGTTGTAGCCTTCGACCGGCGTTTCCACGGCGGCAGCCTGCGCTGGCTGCAGCCGGTCGGTGATGTCGATCTGGTGTTCGGCCTCGATTACGACCAAAGCGAAGACGACCGCCAGGGTTACCAGAATTTCAACGACAACCAGCTTGGCGTCAAAGGTGCACTGCGCCGCGACGAGAAAGACACCGCGACCAGCCTCGACCCCTACGCCCAAGCCACGTGGCAGATTGGCGACTGGACGCTGCAAGGCGGCGTGCGCTACAGCACCGTGGAAATCGACGTCGACGATCACTATCTGGTCAATGGCGATGACAGCGGCAATCGCCGCTACGAACAGGCAAGCCCGGCCTTCAGCGTGGGATATGCCTTTACGCCTGAGCTGAACGGGTATGCGAGTGTCGGTCGGGGATTCGAGACGCCGACCCAAGGCGAACTGGCGTATGCGCCGAACAATGTTGCCGGGGTGAATTACAACCTAGACCCGTCCACCAGCACGCAATACGAAGTCGGACTCAAAGCCATGGCCGGCAGCGCCACGCGTATAAACGCGGCGGTGTTCCAGATCGAGACCGACGACGAAATCGTGGTATTTGCCAACCGAGATGGCCGCACCAGCTACCAGAACGCCGGCCGCACCTTAAGGCGCGGTTTCGAGTTGGGCGTGGAAAGCCAGCTGAGCGAACACTGGCGCGCAAACCTCGCTTACACGTATCTGCAGGCGCAGTACGACTCCAGTTTCGTCAGCGGCACCCGCGCCATCGACAGCGGCAACAACCTCCCCGGCGTCCCGCGCACCACCCTCTTCGCCGAACTCAACTGGCAACCGGTCGACGGCATCAGTACCGCCGTGGAGGGCCTGTACCGCAGCAAGGTCTACGTCGAAGACAGCAACAGCGCCAAGCCCGCGCCGGCGTACAGCGTGTTCAACTGGCGCGCGCGCTTCGAACAGAAGCATGGCGCCTGGACGGTTCACCAACTGGTGCGGCTGGATAACCTGTTCGACAAGCAGTACGTGGGCTCGGTGATCGTTGGAGACGGCAACAACCGCTACTACGAAGCGGCGCCGGAGCGTAGTTGGTACGCGGGGGTGGGGGCTTCTTACCAGTTCGAGTGACTGGGTTTTCAAGATCAAAAGATCGCGGCTAAAGCCGCTCCCACAGGAGATGTGTGATCTGTGGGATCGGCCGGCCGGCGTTCCGGTTTAGCCGCGACTCTGGAAACGACGAGATCAAGAGCATCGCGGCTAAAGCCGCTCCCACAGTTATCTATTTCTTTTAGAGCACCGGCAAACGCTGATCCAGCAACCGATACAACGCCGATTCCGCCGGCCAATTGCGCAGAAAGCGCGCGCGGTCGCGGGCGTAGGCGCTGGCGAAGCTGCTTTGGCTGCGGTGCTGTTGCATGGCATCCAGGTCGATAAGGGTCCACTGCTCGTGGTGCCAGAACAGGTTGTGACCTTTGAAGTCGCCATGACTGATGCGCTCGCGGATCAGCGCAGCGAACAGGCGGTCGAGCTGCAGCAGTTCCTGTTCGGGCGGCGCGCTGTTCAGGTAGGGCGCGAAGCGGGCGATCAAGTCTTCTTCGCCGCAGTAGGCAGTCACTAAATAGGCGCGGCGGCGCAGCCAGCACCAGCGGTGTTCGATCACTGCTAGCGGCAAGGGCGTGGCGATGCCCAGTACCAGCAACCGATTGCCTTCAAGCCAGCTGTGCCAGGCGCGGCTCGGGCGCCAGAAGCGTTTCAGCCAGTGGGCGAAACTCTTGACGTTGTAGCGCTTGACCACCAAAGGTTCGCCATTCAGGTCAACTCGCGCCACGGTGGCGGCGCCGCCGGTTTTGTACAAGTGACCGCCATCGATCGCGGCATCGGGCGCGGCGAGCAAGGCCTGCAAGCGCGGCTCTGCCTGGCGCCGCACTACCCGCGCACCGAACGCGCCGATGCGGGCGCTGAACAGGCTGCAATCGCGGGCGGCTTTTTTCAGGTAGTCGCGCACGCGCCAGCGACGCACGTTGGCGATCTCGGCGAGCAGCTTTTCCAGTGGCAACGCGTGCTCGCCGTTGGCCAGCAGGTAGTGAATCAGCAGCTCTTCCAGATACGGTTCGAGGTTGCCCGGCAGTTGGGCGAAGAACACGCCGAGGTTGCGCAGCACTTCGTCCCGGCCCAGCGGCTGACCCGGCACTTGCGCTTGCACGCCACCGCCGTCGATCAGGTACAGCTGGCCGTTGTGCTGCAACAGGTTGTCGGGGTGCAGGTCGGCTTGCCACAGGCCTTTGCCGTGCAATTTGCCGATGGCCTCCAGCGCTTGGGCCAGCACCGCTTGCTGGCCGTCGGAAGCAGGCGCTTCATGTTCGACCAGCCGCCAGGCATCGCCGATGCTCTGGGCGTTATCCAGGTACTCGAACAGCAGCCAGCCGCCCTCGCCTTTCTCGTACCCTTCGGCCAGTAGCGCAGGCGTCAGCAGCCCTTGGTCGACTAGCAGGTGCACCCCTTTGGACTCTCGATGAAAGCGCCGTTCCGCCTTGGGGCCCACCAGCAATTTGGCGAACACCTCACGCCCGCGCCAGTTCGCCACGCCGACATAACGATGCCCCGGCAGCACGCGCAGCAAGGTATGCAATTGCAACGGCTCGCCGCCCACCTGCACGGTTAACGGCAGCTGTGGGGTACGGCCGGCGTCGTTCAGTTGCCTAAGGCTCATTTGCGTGCTGCCTTATGGGCGCTACGGGCGCCGAGCCGTTTGCTCCACGTTTGCGCACTGCCTTTGTCGCCGACATAGGCCAGCAGCAGGTGCCAGATTTCTTCCTGGCTCCAGCTACTGGCACGGCGCAACAACGGCTCGAGGTCTCGGATGCGGTCGCGCTTGCCAAACACCAGGCGGCGGGTTTTTTCCAGATCAATCAACTGAGCGTCAAAGCCGCCGGCCGCCTCACGCAGAAAAATATGCTTGGGGTAGAAACAGCCATGCACCTGGTTAGCGTTGTGCAGGCGGCGAGCCAGTTCGCCACAGGCGCGCAGAATGGCCATGCGCTGGGCTTCGCTGTGGTCGTTCCAGTCGCGCAGCCAATGCTCCAAGTCGTTCCAGCCGTCCAACGCACGGGTGAGCAGAATCGCCTGTTCTTTACCGTCAACCCGGCGCTGGGCGAAAAACGCCGCATGCAAGGCCGGAATGCCGAGCTTCTGATAGCGCTCGATGTTGCGCAGTTCGCGGGCAAAGGTCGGTTCGCCGAAGGGGTGCAGCGGGCTGCGGGTCAGGTGGTTGGTCTGACGCTTGAGGTAATAGGCATGCTCGCCCAACACCAGCCGCGACACCGAGCTGTAACCGCCACGCTCGGTGTTCGGCTCGTCCACCGCCTCCAGTTCCAGCGCCCACAACGCGTCGAACCGGTCGAGCCCGTGGGCAGCGAGAATCGCGCGGTCTTCGGCGGCGATAAAATCCTTCATTCCCGACCCTCAAAAAATTTCACAATCTTGCGGATCTGTTTTTTGTCCGCTTGGTTAAGCCGGGCGTGCCCGCTGTACTGCAGATAGAAGCGCAGGCGCTGGGTGTTCGACAGCTTGTACTTGGCCACTTTGTCGAGGCAGGCGAGGTCTTTGATGATCCGGTAGCGCAGGATAAAACCGCGCCAGAACGCGCCGTTGGGGCAGTCGATAAAGAACAGTTTGCGTTCGTCATCGACCAGCAGGTTGCGCCATTTCAGATCGTTGTGGGTGAACCGGTGGTCGTGCATCACCCGCGTGCCATGGGCCAGTTGGCGGCTAATGCCATCGACCCATTGCGCATCCTGCAAGCGCGCATCGCCCTTTTTCGCCATGCGGCCCAGGTCGTCGGTGCGGGGCAGTTCGCGGGTGATCATGGCGCCGCGAACAAATGCGCCATGGCGCCGCTCGAAACCACGGGCCACCACTTCAGCGGTGGGCAAGCCCCAGTCGGCGAAGCGTTTGAGATTCTGCCACTCGCTGCGCACGCGCAAACGCGCCAGGTACGGACGCAGCCCTTTGCCGGCGCTGCGGTAGCGTTTGACGTAGTAACCGACGCCATCACGCTCTATGCGAATGACGTCGGAAATCGGGTCGCGCGTCATGCGCTGGCCGGTCAGGGCGAACACTTCATCAAGCCCGCCGAAGTCGGCGGCCAGGTGCTGGTAGTTAGGGTCCAGGTGCCACGACGCCATCAGAGCGCGTCCCCGTAGCGGAGTTTGCGGTCGTACAGTTTTGCCGCTTTGCGTTCCAACCAGCTCAGCAGGCTCGCCTGCTCGCGCAGTATCTGGCGCAGCGAACCGGTGCCGTTGGCGGCGTTGAAATAGGTGCGCAGGAAACGCAGTTTGTCCCGTCGCGTCAGGCCAATGTCCAGCGCCGAGAAGTACAGGGCGGCGAGGTCTTTGTCGCGCCAGCGGCGGCTGATTGTGTCGCGGCTCTGGGCGCGGTGCAGGTCGATGACCGAGAGTTTGAAGTCGTCGGCCGTCACCGGTTTATCGGTGTGCAGCAGGAAGTGGCAGATGTAGCAGTCGCGGTGGTTGACCCCGGCGCGGTGCATGGTGCCGGTCATGCGCGCCACTTCATCAATCAACGCCCACTTGAGGCGCGGCGCGGGCGGTTGCTTGACCCAGTCGATGCTGAAGTCTTCAAGGCTGACCGTCGGGGCCAGCTCTTCGGTGACGATAAACGAGTGCTGCGCCGCCGGGTTGGCGCCGCGCTCACCGTAGGCCACGGCGGTCATCGTCGGCACGCCCGCTTCGGTCAGGCGCTCAATGGCTTTCAGTTCCTGCCCGGCGCCGAGCACTGGCAGCTTGGCGGTGAACAGGTTTTTGAAAATTTCGCCCCAGCCGATGCCGCGGTGAATTTTCACGAAGTAGCCGCGACCATCGACTTCGGTGCGCAAGGTGCGGCGGCCTTCCAGCTCGCGGTACACCTGGCCGTCCAGGCGTTCGACTTCGGTAAAGGCGTCGCGCCCGGCCCACAGGCGTTTGAACGGTTCAGTCAGCATCAGCTTCACGGGCGCGCCTCCAGAATTACATCGGCTGCGCGTTGCGGCAGGCTGTAGAGGTCGGCGCTGTCGGCGAAGGCCAGACCATTGGCCGCCCAGGCCGCGCGCTGGGCGTCGTCTTCGAGCATGGCGCGCAAGGTGCTGTTGAGCTGCTCTTGCTCGAACGGGCTGCCGATAACGCGGCCGCAGTCGGCTTCCTGAATGTAGTGGGCGTAGCCACACACGTCCGTCACCAGTACCGGCAATCCCGCCACCAAGGCTTCAAGCAGCACGGTGCCGGTGTTTTCGTTGTAGGCCGGGTGAATCAACAGGTCGGCGCCCAGCAGGAAGCGAGGAATATCGCTGCGACCCTTGAGAATCTGCACCTGCTCGCTGATGCCCAGTGCCGCCACTTGCAGCAGGAACGGTTTGGGATCGTCCTGACCGATAACGATCAGCCGCGTGCGTTTGCGCAATTCTTTGGGCAACGCGGCCACGGCTTTCAGGCTGCGGTCCAGACCCTTGGTTTTAAAGCCCGAGCCGATCTGTACCAGCAGCAGGTCGCTATCGCCCAGGTTGAATTCGCGGCGGAATTCGGCGCGTATCTCTGCGGCGTTGGCCGGCGCGCGGCGGTCGGCCGCGATGCCCGGCGGCAACAAGTGAAAGCGCTCGGCGGGCGTGCCGTAGTGTTTGACGAACAGCGGCTGCTGCACCTCGGAAATCATCAGCACGTCGGTTTTCGCGGTGGGCGCGAACACGGCGCGCTCGTAGTCGGAGAAGTGCTTGTAGCGGCCCCATTTGCGGTACAGGGCGTTGCGCAGGTTTTGCGCTTTGTCTTCAAAGCAGCCGTCGGCGGCGTAGTACACGTCCAGCCCCGGCATTTTGTTGAAGCCGACCACGCGGTCGACCGGGCGCTTGGCCAGATCGGCCTGAACCCAGGCCAGCAGCTTTTCGTTGCGACGGTGGTTGAACCAGGCTTTGACCGGCGCCACCAGCACTTCAAAGCCGGGCGGAATGTCGCCTTCCCAGATCAAGGTGTAGACGCGAATGCTGTGGCCACGCTGCTGGCACTCCAGGGCGATGCGCATGAAGTCACGCTGCAGGCCGCCGAAGGGAAAGTATTTGTACAGCACAAAAGCCAGTTGCATTACACGGTCTCCGGCGCCAGGAGCAGGGCTTGTAACTCGGTAGCCACACGCTCGGGCAGCAGGTCATCGAAACAGGGTTTTTCGCGATCACCCAGGCCCGCGTTCGGGCCGGTGGCGCACAGGTGAATCTGCGAACGGCCATAGGCGCCTACGCGGCCCGGCAAGGTGGGGCCATAGAGCGAAATGGTTGGCACATCCAACGCGGCGGCCAGATGGCCGAGACCGGTGTCCACGGCCACACAGGCTTGGGCCCCGGCGATCACTTTCGCCACGCCCGCCAGGTTTAATTTGGGCAGTACCACGGCGTTTTCCAACCCCGCAGCAATTCGTTCGGCGCGCTGCTGCTCGGCTTCGTTGCCCCACGGCAGGCGAATGGCGTAACCCAGTTCGCTCATTTGCTCGGCCAAACTGCGCCAGTAGGCTTCCGGCCAATGTTTGCTGGCCCAGGTGGTGCCGTGCAAAAACAGCAAATACGGCGGCGCGCCGGGGTCGGCGAGCAAGGCGCGGTTGAGGCCGTAGTCGCCGATAGCTGCGGGTAGCGGATAGTCCAGCGCCTGGGCGAACAACTGGCGAATGCGCTCCAGCGCATGCTGCTCACGCGGCACGGCATAGGTGCGGTCGTAGAAGCGGCAGGCAATCGGCTCGCGGGCGGAGTCGCGGTCGTAGCCGGCGATGGGACCGTTGACGTAGCGCGTCAGCCAGGCGCTTTTCAGCAGGCCCTGGGCGTCGATCACCAGGTCGTAACGGGTTTCGCCGAGGCGCTGTTTGAAGCGTTTCCAGCCGCCGTTCTTGAACGTTTGCCAGAGGTTTTTCCGCCAGCGGCGGATCGCTACCGGAATCACTTGCGCCACGGCCGGGTGCCAGGCGGGAATTTCCGCGAAGCCTTCTTCCACCACCCAGTCGAACTGAATACCGGGAATGGCGCGCGCCGCATCGGTGAGCGCCGGCAGGCTATGAATCACATCGCCCAGCGACGAGGTTTTAATCAGCAGAACCCGCATCAATCGACCTCGACCGGGTCTGGCGCGAGCCGCCCCAGCGCTTCCATCACCGGCCGTGGTTTCAGTTCGCGCAGGCAGTTGTAGTGACCGAAGCGACAGGTGCGGTCGAAGCACGGGCTGCATTCGATGCCAAGGCGCACAATTTCCACCTGATCAGCCAGCGGCGGCGTAAAGCCCGGCGAGGTGGAGCCGTAAATCGCCACCAACGGGCGGTTCAGGGCGGCGGCCACATGCATCAGGCCGGAGTCGTTGGAGGCAACGGCCGAGGCGCAGGAGAGCAAGTCGATGGCTTCGGCCAGCGAGGTTTCCCCCGCCAGGTTGCGGGCTTCTTCACGCAGGCCGGGAATCAGGCGGGCGCGAATGGCCTCGCCAACGGCGTGATCGTTTTTCGAACCGAACAACCACACTTGCCAGCCGGCACGAATTTTCAGCTCGGCGACTTTCGCGTAGTGCTCAGCCGGCCATTTTTTCGACTCGCCAAATTCGGCGCCCGGACACAGCGCCAGCACGGGGCGGTCCAGGCTCAGGCCAAACTTGGCCAACGCGGCGTCACGGCTTTGCGGCTCAATGCGCAGGCTCGGTTGCGGGTACGGCTTGGGCAGCTCGGCGCCGCGCTCGTAGGCCAGCGCCATAAAGCGCTCGATCATCAGCGGGTAGCGTTCTTTGTCGAGTTTGCGCACATCGTTGAGCACGCCATAACGCAGCTCGCCCTTCCAGCCCGTGCGTTTCGGGATGCCGGCGAAGAACGGTACCAGCGCCGATTTCAACGAGTTGGGCAACACAATCGCTTGATCGTACTGGCCCGCCAGCGACTTGCCGATGCGCCGCCGGGTGCCCAGTTCGAGCGCGCCATGGCCAAGGGGAAAGCTCAACGCGCTGCGCACTTCGGGCATGCGCTCAAGAATCGGGCGGCTCCAGTCGGGCGCCAGCACGTCGATGTGGCAGTCAGGGTGACGTTGCTTCAGGCACTGGAACAGGGTCTGCGCCATCACCATGTCGCCTACCCAGCTCGGCCCTACGATCAGTATGTTCATTCAAACTCCGCAAATGAGCAGGGAGGCGGTTAAGCCTCCCTGTCACTGCTTGATAGCGGTTGTCGCGGCGTTATTTAACGGCGGTGCGCCATTCGGCGTGGGCGCTGGTCTGGCCAGTTACCAGGTCGAAGTAGGCTTTTTGCAGTTTCTCGGTAACCGGACCACGGCTGCCGATACCGATGCTGCGCCCGTCTACTTCGCGAATCGGCGTCACTTCAGCGGCGGTGCCGGTGAAGAAGGCTTCGTCGGCGATGTACACCTCGTCGCGGGTGATGCGTTTTTCCACCACCGGAATATTCAGCTCGCCGGCCAGGGTCAGCACGGTGCTGCGGGTGATGCCGTTCAGGCACGACGTCACTTCCGGGGTGTACAGCACGCCATCTTTGATCAGGAAAATGTTCTCGCCCGAGCCTTCGGCTACGTAGCCTTCCGGGTCCAGCAACATGGCTTCGTCGGCACCGGCCGATACCGCTTCCTGCAACGCCAGCATCGAGTTGATGTAGTTGCCGTTGGCCTTGGCGCGGGTCATGGAAATGTTGACGTGGTGGCGGGTGAACGAGCTGGTGCGCACCTTGATGCCTTTTTGCAGGGCTTCGTCGCCCATGTACGCGCCCCAGTGCCAGGCGGCAACGATCACGTGCACTTTCAGGGTGTCGGCGCGGATGCCCATGGCTTCAGACCCGTAGAACACCATCGGGCGGATGTAGGCGGACTCCAGATTGTTTTCACGCACGGCAGCACGGGTGGCTTCGTTGATCTGCTCTTTGGTGAACGGCATCTTCATGTTCATGATGTGAGCCGAATCGAACAGGCGGTCGGTGTGCGCTTGCAGGCGGAAAATGGAGGTGCCCTGCGGGGTGTTGTAAGCGCGAACGCCTTCGAAAACACCCATGCCGTAATGCAGGGTATGGGTCAGCACGTGGGTGGTTGCGTCGCGCCATTGCACCAGCTCGCCGTCATACCAAATCACACCATCACGATCGGCCATCGACATCGTTCAGCTCCTCAGAAACTTGCTTCAGTAGGGTTGCTTGAAATACGAGAATTAAGCGTTCGGTTTGCTTGATCCGGTTGTGCCGCTGCGGGGCGTTTCAACTGAGCCCCAATTCGCGCCAGACGCGCATCACTTCCTGACGTTCATGCTGGAATTGCTCCCCGCTGACGGTGCCGGGCTGCTTTTGCAGGGCCAGGCGGTGCGAGGCGGAGCGGTAGGCTTTGTAGACTTCCTGCAGCAGCGTGACATCGGCTGCGGGCATCAAGCCCAGGCGTTCAAGGCCTTCCAGAATGCGAATGTTGTCGGTGTACTGCAACAGCGGCGGATACGCGCCGGACCAAGCCAAGGCCGCGTATTGCACCATAAATTCAATATCGACGATACCACCGGCATCCTGCTTGAGATCGAACGGCGCGGCGGCTTCGAAGGCATTTGCGGCGGTGCCGGCGGCGGTTTGCTTGCTGCCCAGGTTGTCGCGCATCTTGGCGCGCATCTCGCTGACTTCAGCGCGCAGCTTGTCCAGATCACGGCTGCGGCCGAGCACGTGAGCACGTACCGCCTCAAAGGCTTTACCCACTCTTTCGCTGCCGACCAGCACCCGCGCGCGCACCAGCGCCTGGTGCTCCCAGGTCCAGGCTTCGTTCGCTTGATAACGCTCGAACGCGCCTAACGAACTGACCAGCAAACCCGCGGCGCCGGATGGACGCAAGCGCATGTCCACTTCATATAACTGGCCGGAGTTGGTCTGCGCGGTGAGCAGGTGAATGATGCGCTGCCCCAGGCGGTTGAAGAACTGCGCGCCATCGATGGGCTTGGCGCCGTCGGTTTCAGCTTGCGGGTCGCCGTCGTGGATAAACACCAGGTCGAGGTCCGAGCCGTGACCGAGTTCGATACCGCCGACTTTGCCGTAGCCAACGATGATGAAGTCCGGATCGCACAGGCCGCCGTCCGCGCGCTGCGGCGTGCCGTGCTTGGCCACGGTGTGACGCCAGGCCAGCGCCAGCACTTGTTCCAGAATGGCTTCGGCCAGCCAGGTCAGGTAGTCGCTTACCTTCATTAACGGCAGCGCGCCAGAGATTTCCGACGCCGCTACGCGAAGCCGGTGCGCCAGTTTGAAATGGCGCAGGGCTTCCATTTGCTGTTCCAGATCGTCTTCGGGAATGCGCGTCAGCCGCTCACGCAATTCGGCGGCAAGCTCCGGCGCCAATGGCGGCTTGAATAGGCGGCCTTCGTTCAGCAATTCGTCCAGCAGCAGCGGGAAGCGGCTGATCTGTTCGGCAATCCACGGGCTCGCTGCGCACAGGGTTAAGAGTTGCTGCAAGGCGCCGGGGTTTTCGGTGAGCAGCACCAAGTAGGCCGAACGGCGCGCCACCGCTTCAATCAGCGGCAGCACGCGTTCCAGCACCAGGTCGGGATTTTCATGCTCCACCGCCTGGGCCAGCAGACGCGGAATAAACGCATCCAACCGTTCGCGACCCAGCCGCTGCATGGCGCGCACCTGATTGCCATTGCGCAGGCCGGCCAGGCGGTGCAGCGCGGCGGCCGCGTCGCTGAAACCGGCGTCAGCCAGTTGCCGGCAGGCGCTCTCCTCGTCCAGCCCGTCTTCCCACAGCGGCAGCCACTCGCTGCCGACGCACAGGTCGGCCTCGCCGTTTTCGTCTTCGTCCGGGTCGGCAATCACCTGCCCGAAGTGCCAGGCGATGCGCTCGCGCCAGTACATAAGACGCTCGTGGAACGCGGCCCAGGTGTCGAAGCCCATGATAAAGGCGACGCGGGCGCGGTCTTCGTCGTTGTCCGGCAGCATTTGCGTCTGGCGATCAGCGATGGCCTGGATGGCGTGTTCGGTGTAACGCAGGAATTCATAGCCGTCGCGCATTTCGGCGACCACGGCAGCCGGCAAGTAGCCCTGCCCTTCCAGGGTTTTCAGCACCTTTAATAGCGGCCGCTGTTGCAGGCTGAGGTCGCGGCCGCCGTGGATCAGCTGAAACGCCTGGGCAATGAACTCCACCTCGCGAATGCCGCCGGAGCCGAGCTTGATGTTGTCGGCCATGCCCTTGCGCCGCACTTCCTGCTGAATCAGCAGCTTCATGGCGCGCAGCGCTTCGATGGCGGAAAAGTCGAGGTAACGGCGGTAAACGAAGGGGCGCAGCAGGTCGAGCAACTGCGCGCCTGCGGCTTGGTCGCCGCCCACCACGCGGGCCTTGATCATGGCGTAGCGCTCCCAGTCGCGGCCCTGGTCCTGGTAGTACTGCTCCAGCGAGTTAAAGCTGAACACCAGCGAGCCGGCCGAGCCGTAAGGGCGCAGGCGCATGTCGACACGGAAGACGAAGCCATCGACGGTGATGGCGTCCAGCGCCTTGATCAGCCGCTGGCCGAGCTTGATAAAGAATTCCTGATTATCCAGCGAGCGCTTCACGCCTTCGGTTTCGCCGCCTTCGGGGTAGGCAAAAATGAGGTCGATGTCGGACGACAGGTTCAACTCCACCGCGCCCAACTTGCCCATGCCCAGCACCACCATGTGCTGCGGCTCGCCACTGCGCCGGCCCATGGGCGTGCCGAACTGCTCACAGTGGCGCGGATACAACCATTGATAGGTGAGGTCGATGCTGGCGTCGGCCAGGTCGGAGAGATCGCGACAGGTTTGCGCCAGGTCGGCCAGACGGTTGACGTCGCGCCAGATGATCCGCACCTGCTGGCGGTTACGCAGACGGCGCAGCACGTGGCCCAGTTGCGCTTCGTCGCTGCAGGCATTCACGGCATCGGCCATTTGCGCGCGCAACTCGCCCGGTTGCAGCGGCCGCTCCAGCTCACCGCTGTCGGCCAGAGCCAGCAGCATGTGCGGATCACGCGTGGCTTGTTCACTGACGAAATCGCTGGCGCCGACCACACGGTTGAAGGCCTCCAGGCGTTCTGCCGGCCACGCATCGAACTGCGCAGCGGCATCGCCGAGGGCGGTGCGCAGCGATTGGTCAGCGCGTTGGACGAAAGAAACAAGGGACGGCGGCAGGGCGACGAGCGGCGGCAGGTTCATGATCTATCCTGTTTGATCTGCTATCACATACAAACCGCTCGGAGCCCCGGATTGTCGCGATTTTTGCGTTGTAATGTGTACACAATGTAGTTTTACTACTAAAGAATGTGTCCCAAGGGCTGAAACCTCCGTCGATTTGTAGTAAAACTACACGCGGCCGGTCCTACCTCCGGTAAATCCAAGAATTCACGTGCCCGCCCAAAAGGCCGGCAACGAACACAAGGTTTTCGATTCTGGAAGCCTTTCCGCCATGGAGCAAGCCATGCAAGACCTCGATCCCGTCGAAACCCAGGAATGGCTGGACGCGCTTGAATCCGTCCTAGACCGTGAAGGTGAAGACCGTGCTCATTACCTGATGACCCGTATGGGCGAACTGGCCACCCGCAGCGGTGCGCAACTGCCCTACGCCATCACCACGCCGTACCGCAACACCATCCCCGTCACCCACGAAGCACGCATGCCTGGCGATCTGTTCATGGAACGCCGCATTCGCTCGTTGGTACGCTGGAACGCCCTGGCGATGGTAATGCGCACCAACCTGCGCGACTCGGACCTGGGTGGCCACATCTCCAGCTTCGCCTCCAGCGCCACGCTGTATGACATTGGCTTCAACTACTTCTTCCAGGCCCCGACCGACGAACACGGCGGCGACCTGATCTACTTCCAGGGCCACGCCTCGCCAGGCGTTTACGCCCGCGCCTTCATGGAAGGCCGCATCACCGAAGACCAGATGAACAACTTCCGCCAGGAAGTGGACGGTAACGGCCTGTCGTCGTACCCGCACCCGTGGCTGATGCCCGATTTCTGGCAGTTCCCGACCGTTTCCATGGGCCTTGGCCCGATTCAGGCGATCTACCAGGCACGCTTCATGAAGTACCTGGAAAGCCGTGGCTTCATCCCGGCTGGCAAGCAGAAAGTCTGGTGTTTCATGGGCGACGGCGAGTGCGACGAGCCGGAATCGCTCGGCGCCATTTCCCTGGCTGGCCGCGAAAAACTCGACAACCTGATCTTCGTCATCAACTGCAACCTGCAGCGCCTCGACGGCCCAGTGCGCGGTAACGGCAAGATCATTCAGGAACTCGAAGGCGTATTCCGCGGCGCTCAGTGGAACGTGAACAAAGTGGTCTGGGGCCGCTTCTGGGATCCGCTGTTGGCTAAAGACACCGACGGCATCCTGCAACGCCGTATGGACGAAGTCATCGACGGCGAGTACCAGAACTACAAAGCCAAAGACGGCGCGTTCGTGCGCGAGCACTTCTTCAATTCGCCAGAACTCAAGGCGATGGTTGCCGACCTTTCCGACGACGAAATCTGGAAGCTCAACCGTGGTGGTCACGACCCGTACAAGGTGTATGCGGCCTACCACCAGGCGGTTAACCATAAAGAGCAGCCGACCGTCATTCTGGCCAAGACCATCAAGGGTTATGGCACCGGTGCTGGCGAAGCCAAGAACACCGCGCACAACACCAAGAAAGTCGATGTCGACAGCCTGAAGAAATTCCGCGACCGCTTCGACATTCCAGTGAAAGACGAAGAGCTGGAAAATCTGCCCTTCTTCAAACCGGAACCCGGCAGCGCCGAAGCCCGTTACCTCAGCGAGCGTCGTACGGCACTCGGCGGTTTCGTGCCACAGCGCCGCGCCAAGAGTTTCAGCATTCCAACCCCGCCACTGGAAAGCCTCAAGGCCATTCTGGACGGCAGCGGCGACCGCGAAATTTCCACCACCATGGCCTTCGTGCGCATCCTGTCGCAGTTGGTCAAGGACAAGGAAATCGGCCAGCGCATCGTGCCGATCATTCCGGACGAAGCCCGCACCTTTGGTATGGAAGGCATGTTCCGTCAGCTCGGTATCTACTCCTCGGTCGGCCAGCTCTACGAGCCGGTGGATAAAGACCAAGTGATGTTCTACCGCGAAGACAAGAAGGGCCAGATTCTCGAGGAAGGCATCAACGAAGCCGGCGCCATGTCGTCGTTTATCGCCGCCGGTACGTCGTACTCCAGCCACAACCAGCCGATGCTGCCGTTCTACATCTTCTACTCGATGTTCGGCTTCCAGCGTATTGGCGACCTGGCCTGGGCCGCTGGCGACAGCCGCACCCGTGGCTTCCTGATTGGCGGCACCGCTGGCCGTACTACCCTGAACGGCGAAGGTCTGCAACACGAAGACGGTCACAGCCACATGCTGGCCGGCACCATTCCGAACTGCCGCACCTATGACCCCACCTACGGCTACGAGCTGGCGGTGATCATTCAGGACGGCATGAAGAAGATGACCGAAGAGCAACAGGACGTCTTCTACTACATCACCGTGATGAACGAGTCCTACGCCCAGCCCGCCATTCCGGCCGGCGTGGAAGAAGGCATCGTCAAGGGCATGTACCTGCTCGAAGAAGACAAGCGCGACGCGGCGCATCACGTGCAGTTGCTCGGTTCGGGCACCATCCTGCGTGAAGTGCGTGAAGCAGCGAAGATTCTGCGCGACGAATTCAACATTGGCGCGGATGTCTGGAGCGTCACCAGCTTCAACGAATTGCGTCGCGACGGCCTCGCCGTTGAGCGCAGCAACCGCCTGAAGCCCGGCCAGAAGCCGAAGAAAACCTACGTCGAAGAATGCCTGGGCGGCCGTAAAGGTCCGGTCATTGCCTCTACCGACTACATGAAGCTGTTCGCTGAACAGATTCGTCAGTGGGTGCCGGTCAAGGAATACAAAGTACTGGGTACCGACGGTTTCGGCCGTAGTGACAGCCGCAAGAAGCTGCGTCACTTCTTCGAAGTCGACCGTCACTTCGTGGTGCTGGCCGCTCTGGAAGCCCTGGCAGATCGCGGCGATATCGAACCGAAAGTGGTGGCCGAGGCCATCGTCAAGTTCGGCATCAACCCCGAAAAACTCAACCCACTGGACTGCTAAGGGAGCACAACGATGAGTGAATTAATCCGCGTGCCCGACATTGGCAGTGGCGAGGGCGAAGTCATCGAGTTGATGGTGAAGGTAGGTGATCGCATTGAAGCCGATCAAAGCCTGCTGACCCTCGAGTCGGACAAAGCCAGCATGGAAATCCCCGCGCCCAAAGCCGGCGTGGTGAAAAGCCTCAAGGTCAAACTCGGCGATCGCCTGAAAGAAGGCGATGAGTTGCTGGAGCTGGAAGTGGAAGGCGCTGAAGCAGCACCCGCCGCTGCCGAGCCAGCCGCCAAGGCCGAGGCTGCACCGGCTTCAGAGCCTGCCAAAGCCGCCGAAGCTGCTCCTGCGCCTGCTGCTCCGGCAGCGGCGGCCAGCAGTTCAGTTCAGGACATCAACGTTCCGGACATCGGCTCCTCGGGCAAAGCCAAAATCATCGAGCTGCTGGTAAAGGTCGGTGACACGGTTGAAGCCGATCAGTCGTTGTTGGTGCTGGAATCCGACAAAGCCAGCATGGAAATCCCCTCGCCGGCTGCCGGTGTGGTGGAAAGCCTGAGCGTGAAGCTGGACGACGAAGTCGGTACCGGCGACCCGATCCTCAAACTGAAAGTGGCAGGCGCTGCACCGGCTGCCGCGCCTGCTCCAGCAGAAGCTCCCGCTGCTCCGGCCGCCAAAGCCGAAGCCGCGCCTGCACCTGCTGCTGCACCAGCCAAAGCCGAGGCGGCTCCAGCTGCCCCGGCAGCGCCAGCCAAAGACGGCGCCAAAACCCACGCCGGCCCGGCTGTACGCCAACTGGCCCGTGAGTTTGGCGTTGAGCTGAGCGCGGTCACCGCCAGCGGTCCGCACGGTCGTGTGCTCAAAGAAGACGTGCAGGTTTACGTCAAAGCCATGATGCAGAAGGCCAAGGAAGCACCGGCTGCCGGGGCTACCGGTGGCGCGGGCATTCCGCCGGTTCCGGAAGTCGATTTCAGCCGTTTTGGTGAAATTGAAGAAGTGCCGATGACCCGCCTGATGCAGGTTGGCGCCACCAACCTGCACCGCAGCTGGCTCAACGTGCCCCACGTGACGCAGTTCGACTCCGCCGACATCACCGAGCTGGAAGCTTTCCGCATTGCGCAGAAAGCCGTGGCCGAGAAAGCGGGCGTCAAACTCACCGTGCTGCCGCTGCTGCTCAAAGCCTGCGCCTACCTGCTCAAGGAGCTGCCGGACTTCAACAGTTCGCTGGCACCGTCTGGCAAAGCGATCATCCGCAAGAAATACGTCAACATCGGCTTCGCCGTCGACACACCGGATGGCCTGTTGGTGCCGGTGATCAAAGATGTCGACAAAAAGAGCTTGCTGCAACTGGCTGCCGAAGCTGCTGAACTGGCGGAAAAAGCGCGCACCAAGAAGCTCTCGGCCGACGCCATGCAAGGCGCCTGCTTCACCATTTCGAGCCTCGGCCACATCGGCGGCACCGGCTTCACGCCGATCGTCAACGCGCCGGAAGTGGCGATTCTCGGGGTCTCCAAGGCCACCATGCAGCCTGTCTGGGACGGTAAAGCGTTCCAGCCGAAGCTGATGCTGCCGCTGTCCTTGTCTTACGACCACCGCGTGATCAACGGCGCGGCTGCCGCTCGCTTCACCAAACGTCTGAGCGACGTGCTGGGCGACATCCGCACCATGCTGCTGTAAGGCTTCACCGTTTTACATTTTCGGGCATGCCACGCTCGTACCTCAGCCCCGCCGTTTGGCGGGGTTTTTTTTGCGTGGTTTTTGGAGGGAATCTCCCGATAAACACACCGTCATCCCCGCGAAGGCGCACTGCTGTCCGGAATAATTTCGAGGGGATGTTCTGAAAGGGTTGCGGGCGTTGTTTTTACGGGGTATTCCCCTGAGCGCCAACTCAAAAACAAGCCCGCAACATGTACAGAATAAATCGACTG
>NZ_UPSE01000643.1 GCF_900573885.1 Pseudomonas viridiflava | reverse complement strand
GCCCTGGGTCGGCTATTACACGGATCGCCATACCAACCCGCTGGTGTTGCCGGTGGGTCCTATCTGCACCCTGATCGGCATTGTGATGATGTCGATGGTCGGCACCTTTCCACTGATTCTGCTCGCCGCCGCGCTGATCGGCATCGGTTCGTCCACCTTTCACCCGGAAGCCTCGCGTATCGCGCGACTGGCATCGGGCGGGCGTTACGGGCTTGCGCAGTCAACGTTCCAGGTGGGTGGCAACACCGGCTCGGCGTTCGGCCCGTTGCTGGCGGCGGCGATCATCATCCCGTTCGGGCAGGGCAATGTGGCCTGGATCGGCCTGTTCGCGTTGTTTTCCCTGGGCCTGCTCTACGCGATCAGCCGCTGGTACCGTGCGCACCTGAACCTGTTCAAGCT
>NZ_UPSE01000308.1 GCF_900573885.1 Pseudomonas viridiflava | reverse complement strand
CGCTACGGCGTGCTGGACTGGGCACCGACCTACCTCAAGGAAGCCAAGCACTTCACGGTCGACAAGACCTCGTGGGCCTATTTCCTGTACGAGTGGGCCGGTATTCCGAGCACGCTGCTGTGCGGCTGGATGTCGGACAAGATCTTCAAGGGCAATCGCGGCCTGACCGGCATGGTGTTCATGTTCCTGGTGACCATCGCCACGCGGGTGTACTGGCTGAATCCGGAAGGCAACCCGACGGTCGACATGATCGCGCTGGTGTCGATCGGTTTCCTGATCTACGG
>NZ_UPSE01000204.1 GCF_900573885.1 Pseudomonas viridiflava | reverse complement strand
GTATAGAACAGCTCCCAGCCACGCGCCTGTGCAGCCAGCAGCATGGCGAGCGAACTGTCCTTTTTATAGGAGATGCGCTCAATGGGGTCCATGACAATCCCTAGGCGAACGCTCATGGGCAATATCCTCTGATCGATAAGGGCCGATACGGCCGTGAAATTGGCGTCAGGGTGGCGCTCCGAGTGCTCCCGGTCAAGGGGCGGCGCAGTTTATGGATTGAGAGGGAGGAGTGTGCTAAAAAGGCCTCACACCTAGTCTACGATCCTTCCGGATCAGTGAAGCCATACCATCAGGC
>NZ_UPSE01000039.1 GCF_900573885.1 Pseudomonas viridiflava | reverse complement strand
AAACAGTTCCTGCTGACGGGTGGCATTGGCCTGCGCGTTGATCCACTGCGCCTGAACATTGGCCAGATCACCATGACGACCACGCACATTGTTCTGCTGATCGGTGGGATCGAGCGTGGCGAGCAGATCGCCCTTTTTCACTTCACTGCCCACGTCCACGTGCCGACTCGCGATACGGCCCGATACACGAAAGCCCAGCACGCTTTGGTAGAGCGCCTCGATATTGCCGGCAAAGCGTCCGAAATCCTCCATCGACTCGGGTTTCGCTTCAACGAACACCACCGGCCGCACCGGCTCGGGCGGCGCCTCATCTTTGCCGCAACCCGCCAGCAGCAAGCCACTCAGTACAACGCACGATAAACGCTTCATGGT
>NZ_UPSE01000616.1 GCF_900573885.1 Pseudomonas viridiflava | reverse complement strand
TGTCTTTGAAGTACGGCGCTTTACGCGCTTTTTTTTTTTTTTTTTCATCGTCACGAATGGCGCAGACGTTTATCCAGACTCTCAGCAAATGCCAGACGTCATGCGAACCGTCGATCTTCTCGGCGTGGGTATGCGGAATCAGCATCCGAGCGAGGTCCTCGAACGGGGCGAAACGGTTTGTGAGCATTGGACTCTCCTGATGCGACTGCTATTGAAGCATTGTAGAAAATCACGTCCCTGCAAGGCACTGACAAAGGACATGGACGTGCGATTTCTCGCGATCCACCTGAAAGCGGAAAAGCCCTTTATAATCCATGGTTTTTACCCCGATGCGAGAACCCCTGTGAGCTTACCGTCCTGCCCGAAATGCAATTCCGAATACACCTACG
>NZ_UPSE01000356.1 GCF_900573885.1 Pseudomonas viridiflava | reverse complement strand
GGCTTCTACAGCCTGTACCTGAAGCGCAAATCCGTTCACGGCACGCTGGTCGGCAGCCTTTCCGGAGCAATGCCTCCGGTCATCGGCTACTGCGCAGTGAGCAACAGCTTCGATTTCGCGGCACTCACGCTACTGGTGATGTTCAGCCTGTGGCAGATGCCGCACTCGTATGCGATCGCGATCTTCCGTTTCAATGACTATCGTGCGGCGAAGATTCCGGTTCTGCCGGTCAAGCGCGGCATTCTGGTCACCAAGCGCCACATCCTGCTCTACATCCTGGCGTTCCTCGTGGCGACCCTGATGTTGACGGTAGGCGGCTACGCAGGTCTGAACTACCTCGCCGTCGCGGCGGGCATGGGCATGTACTGGTTGTACAT
>NZ_UPSE01000266.1 GCF_900573885.1 Pseudomonas viridiflava | reverse complement strand
GGCTGGGCTCGATCATTGGAGAATATGGTCGGGACGGAGTGATTCGAACACTCGACCCCTAGCACCCCATGCTAGTGCGCTACCGGACTGCGCTACGCCCCGACTAGGCGTGAAACTGTTTCGCATGCTGCGAAAACTTCGAGGAATATACCCTAAGCTTTTGAATTATGGAAGTATCCGGTGGGCTCGGTTACGACTTGAGCATGAGCAGTACGTCTTCCAGCTCGACAATCATCTGTCGGATCATCTGCTTGTACTGTTGGGTATCGTCCTTGACTTCACCGTTGGTGAGGCGCAAACGCGCACCGCCGATGGTGAAGCCCTGGTCGTATAGCAAGCCGCGGATCTGGCGGATCATCAACACATCCTGGCGCTGATAATAC
>NZ_UPSE01000206.1 GCF_900573885.1 Pseudomonas viridiflava | reverse complement strand
CGTCGAGCAGGTACACGCGGGTGTTGGCGATTGGTTTGCCGATGTCGAGGCTGCCGTCGGGCAGCAAACGCCCCGAAGTCGCCACCACCGTGGCCTCGGTCGGGCCGTAGTTGTTGATCACGGCAAAGCCAGGGTCCCGATGGAACTGGCGCAGACGGTCACCGCCGATCAGCAGCGTACGCAGGGTCGGGTGACGCAGGTCCCGGCTGAAAGCGTATTCCGCGACTGGCGTCGGCAGGAACGCGACCTGCAGTGGCTGTGCGATCCACCAGTCGAGCAAGGCATCGAGCTGTTCGTTGCCCACGTCCGCAGGCGGCAGGTGCAGGG
>NZ_UPSE01000107.1 GCF_900573885.1 Pseudomonas viridiflava | reverse complement strand
GGCGTGACCAGAACATAATCGTCGCCATCACGGCGCAGGATGGTGGAGAACAACCGCACCATCGGTTTACGACCGATTGGGGTGCCCTGGTAATACCAGGTGCCATCCCGGGCAATACGCATATCGATGTCGCCACAGAACGGCGGATTCCATAGATGCACAGGCGGCAACCCTTTGGTTTTCGGGATCTGCGCAAACAGATCGCCCGCCTTGCCTGAATCGGTCATGCCTTACTCCTAACGCGCGATACCCAACAAGGTACGAGCGTAGTCCTCATGTGGCGGACCTAGCAAATCTTCGGGACTTGTATCGTAAAGCGTCAGCAATCCGCCGCGACTGCGAATCCGCGCGCTGTCTATCAG
>NZ_UPSE01000202.1 GCF_900573885.1 Pseudomonas viridiflava | reverse complement strand
GGCGTAGGCAACCAGTGCTTCGGAGACCAACTCCGGGCAGAGGAAGGAGCCACCGATACCGATATCGACCACGTCAGTGATCGGCTTTTCGGTGTAGCCGCGCCACAGACCGTCGTGGATGCGGCCGACCAGTTCAGTCATCTGGTTGAGCACGCGGTGTACATCCGGGATGACGTCGACGCCATTGACCTTCAGCTTGTCGCCGACAGGACGACGCAGTGCCGTGTGCAGGGCAGGGCGGCCTTCGGAGGAATTGACCAGCTCGCCGTCATACTGTGCCTTGATCGCGTCTTTCAGGCCCACTTCATTGGCCAGGCTTACCAGCAAGGCACGCGTTTCGGTGGTAATCAGGTTTTTCGAGTAATCGAGGAGCAGGCCAGCACTGCTCAGGGT
>NZ_UPSE01000201.1 GCF_900573885.1 Pseudomonas viridiflava | reverse complement strand
TCCAATGGGAGGCCGACATCGCCGCTTCCCAGGTCGACCCCTCGTTCAGTTCGCCATCCGACAGCATGTTGTAAACGAAGGACGCTGAATTCTTTCGCTTCAGGCCCAGGCAAGCGCCGACCGCGATGCCCAGGCCGTGGCCGAGCGAGCCGCCGGTGATTTCCATGCCCGGCGTGTAGGCGGCCATCCCCGACATGGGCAGACGGCTGTCGTCCGAACCGTAGGTTTCGAGCTCGTCCAGCGGGATGATTTCAGCCTCGATCAAGGCCGCATACAACGCGATGGCGTAGTGACCGATCGACAGGTAAAAGCGATCACGCTGTTCCCATTCCCGGT
>NZ_UPSE01000234.1 GCF_900573885.1 Pseudomonas viridiflava | reverse complement strand
ACTACATCCAGTGGCTGAGCGCTCAGGACGCTGATCTCAGCCAGCGTTTCTGGACGCAGCAACTGGCCGAACTGGACGAGCCGACCCGGCTGGCGCAAGCGCTCAAGTCGTCGCCGAGCGGGCAGGGGCATGCCGATTACGTGCAACTGATCGATGTCGACGGCACCCGACGCCTGACCGAGTTTGCCCGTGAGCAACGCGTGACTCTTAATACGCTGGTGCAGTCGGCCTGGCTGCTGGTGCTGCAACGCTACACCGGGCAATCCAGCGTGACCTTCGGTGCAACGGTGGCGGGGCGTCCTGCCGAGTTGCCGGGTGTCGAGGAACAGCTCGGCCTGTTCATCAACACCTAGCCGGTGATCGCCAGCCCGCGTCCCGAGCAGCGTGTTGCCGACTGGGTCCAGCAGGTCCAGACCAAGAATCTGGCCCTGCGCGAACATGAACACACGCCGCTGTACGACATCCAGCGCTGGGCGCGGACCGGCGGCGAAGCGCTGTTCGACAACATTCTGGTGTTCGAGAACTACCCGATGTCCGAGGCGTTGCAACGTGCACCGGACGGTCTGACGTTCACCGAGCTGCGCAATCAGGAGCAGGCGCATTACCCGCTGACACTGGTGATCGAGGCTGCCGACGTGCTGTCGGTACGCTTCAGTTACGAC
>NZ_UPSE01000200.1 GCF_900573885.1 Pseudomonas viridiflava | reverse complement strand
CTGCTGTACAAATTGATCGGCCTGCTGCTGATCATCCCGGTGCTCGACCCACTCGTACGCTGGATGGACGGTTTGGACTACAGCACTCAAGGCATGGTAATTACCTTCCGCCTGCTCTACAACGTCAGCCGCTGCCTGATCCTGCTACCCACCATCGGCCCCATGGCCCGCCTGTGCGCGTGGTTGCTGCCGGAGCGCGAGGAGGTCAACGGCAAAGCCAAGCCGCGCCACCTGGACCTCGCCGCACTGACCACACCAAGCCTGGCGCTGGCCAACGC
>NZ_UPSE01000199.1 GCF_900573885.1 Pseudomonas viridiflava | reverse complement strand
GGCCAGGGCCGTGTGCATGGCATGCAGAGCCTGCGTGTGGTGGATGCGTCGATCATGCCGATCATCACCACCGGCAACCTGAACGCGCCCACGATCATGATCGCCGAGAAAATCGCCGACAAGATCCGCGGCCGCCAGCCCCTGCCGCGCAGCACTGCCGACTACTTCGTGGCCGGCGACAATCCAGCGCGTGGCAAGCCGCTGCGTGAGATCAGCCATCAGGCCTGAACCGCTGATGATCGTGCTCCGCGTCGTACTCAAGAGCGAACGCAGAGCGTCCTGATAGGCGTTACCACGCAG
>NZ_UPSE01000094.1 GCF_900573885.1 Pseudomonas viridiflava | reverse complement strand
GGGCAATGGTGTTCCCTCCGTTCAGCGACCCTGCGCAACTGGCGCGCCATCCGTCGCAGCTGTATCAGTTCGCACTGGAAGGTGTGGCACTGTTTATCATCCTTAATCTTTATGCGCGTAAACCCCGCCCGACCATGGCCGTTTCCGGCATGTTCGCGCTGTTTTACGGCATTTTCCGTTTCGTGGTCGAGTTCGTCCGGGTGCCGGACGCACAGCTGGGCTATCTGGCGTGGGGATGGGTCACCATGGGTCAGATTCTGAGTCTGCCGATGATCATCGC
>NZ_UPSE01000248.1 GCF_900573885.1 Pseudomonas viridiflava | reverse complement strand
TCATGGCGCCGGGTGCGTCTTCGAACAGCGTCCAGTTGGGCACCGAGCGGGCGAAGGTCATGCCCTCCTCCCAACTGGTCTTGATGCCCAGTCGCTCGCCCAGTTGGCGATGGGCAAAACACAACAGGCCACTGAAGCCCAGTTCGTCAAAACGTGGATAGAGCGTGGCGATGACCGCGTTGAATTCGGTCAGCACAGCATCGCGGTCCGGCGCGGACATGGCGTTGTCCAGCAGCGGCTGCAAGGCGGTCCACACCCCGGAGTCGCGATCCACCAGAACTTCTTCACAATCGATCAGTAGTGCGCGGTAATCAATAAGCCCCATGGCAGGCAACGTCTCCTTTCCAACAGTGAACCACGGCGCCCGGTCGCAGCGTCTTGCAACGTCATGACCGGGCCTGGGCTCAGTTGGATTTCAATACT
>NZ_UPSE01000618.1 GCF_900573885.1 Pseudomonas viridiflava | reverse complement strand
CCATGATCCGCTTCGAGCCTCTGTACGGCGCAAACTATCGAGGCCAGTCGAGCTTTCATGAAGAGGCTGGCGGGGCGTGGATACGCTTCTACTCCATCAGCCCCTATAACAGTTACAACCGCTTTGTCGTGGACTCGATTCTGAGCGGCTGGGTCGCGCAACTGTCAGCACTGGCCGGTCGCCAACTGCGCGCTCAACGGGTCGAAATCGAGTTCGACGCACCTGAATACGCCGCGCAATACGCACACTTGAGCGACAACCCGATTGCGTTCGGTGCGACCACCAACCAGCTTCGAATGGACCTGGAC
>NZ_UPSE01000093.1 GCF_900573885.1 Pseudomonas viridiflava | reverse complement strand
ACCTATCACCCCGTTCATGGGCGTGCGCAACTCGTGGGTGAGCGTGGCCAGAAACTCATCCTTGAGGCGGTTGCTGGTTGCCAGTTGCTGGTTCAGGCGCTCCAGATCCCTGCCGGTTGCCACCAGTGTCTGGGCCTGCTGCCGCCGGGCATGGTTGATGCGGTCGGCGAGCGCCATGGACAGCAGCGCCATTTCAAACACGGTGCCGATATGGCAGGCGTACATGGTCAGGAAGGTATTGGGCAATTTGCCCAGCAGCATCAGGCCGAAAATCACCCCGCCGACCATGAACACCGACCAGGCAATCACGAAGTAACGCCCGACGCGCTCGCCCTTGGCAACAGCGACGATGCCCGCCAGATAGATCACAAGCGCCCCGGCCTCGACCAAATAGGTCGCCGAACGCAACGCAGGGCCGTAGCCCAGAAACAAGGCAATACCCATGACC
>NZ_UPSE01000327.1 GCF_900573885.1 Pseudomonas viridiflava | reverse complement strand
ACCATTCGGTTTCCATCGCAGCGTCGAGCTGGCGTCGATTATCCAGCCCGGTAAGGCCATCGGTCGCCGCCAGGCAGGCCAGTTGGTCTTCGGCTCGCTGGCGTCTGCGTAATTCGCGGCACAGCAGGCCTGTCAGCCACAGTATCCCCAGACACAGCACACTGGTGGCCGAGCCGACCAGCCAGGCATTGCGCCGCCAGACTGCGTACACCTCTGCTTCGGACTGGCCGACCACGACAATCAAGGGCAGATTACCGACCCTCGAAAAGGTGTAGAAC
>NZ_UPSE01000080.1 GCF_900573885.1 Pseudomonas viridiflava | reverse complement strand
ATGCCCGGCAGCGTCGCCAGACGCTCGGCACCCATGCTGTGCTCGGGAATCGCTGCCAGCAGCGCTTCACTGTAAGGATGCGCCGGTACGTCGAACAGACCGGGCACCTGACCCACTTCCACGGCTTGACCCGCGTACATCACGCAGACCCGCTGAGCGGTTTCGGCAACAACTGCCAGGTCGTGGGTGATCAGCACCAGCGCCATGTCCTGCTCTTTCTGCAGGCTCAGCAGCAGGTCCATGATCTGCGCCTGAATGGTGACGTCCAGCGCGGTGGTGGGT
>NZ_UPSE01000388.1 GCF_900573885.1 Pseudomonas viridiflava | reverse complement strand
CCGATCACCCAGCCGCCGCCATGTAAGTCGAGCACGACGCCTTTTGGCTGGCCCTTGGGCCTGATGATGCGCACAGACACGGGGACACCGTTGCTGCTGACGATTTTCTTTTCGGCCTGCAGTCCGTGTCGAGTGAGCTTGCCCCCGCCGCCAATCTGGCTGACGCGCAACAGAGACTGAATCAGCACAGGCATGACGCGGTTGCGTATCTTGAAACGCGGAAAGCGCGCGAGCTTCCTGTTTAGCTGGCGAGCCTCGGCACGCTCCTGCTCGCTGAAAGACATGGAC
>NZ_UPSE01000316.1 GCF_900573885.1 Pseudomonas viridiflava | reverse complement strand
ACTTTTATCTGCAGAGTCAGTGGCGCAAGCAGCAGCAGGGCGAGCTCCAGGCCAGGATCGAGTCGTTGCAGGCGCGTATCCGGCCGCACTTTCTGTTCAATACGCTCAACAGCATCGCGAGCCTGGTGGCCAGCAGTCCAGTCAAGGCCGAGCAGGCGGTGCTGGATCTTTCCGACCTTTTTCGCGCCAGTCTGGCCAAGCCCGGCAGCCTTGTTACGTGGAGCGAGGAGCTGGCTTTGGCAAAACGATATTTATCGATTGAGCAATGTCGTCTCGGCGAGCGTCTACAGTTGGACTGGAG
>NZ_UPSE01000270.1 GCF_900573885.1 Pseudomonas viridiflava | reverse complement strand
CTGCAAGGCCACTTCAAGGCCAACGGTAAGGACCACCACTCGCGTCGTGGTCTGGTCCGTATGATAAACCAGCGCCGCAAGCTGCTGGATTACCTGAAAGGTAAGGACGTTAGCCGTTACAGCGCCCTGATCGGTCGTCTGGGTCTGCGTCGCTAATAACGACGTTGCTAGAGGTTGGTTGTCTGTCGCGAATCATCGGGTTTACCCGCTGGTTCGGGCAGGCTCCCAGCCTCAAGTTTTATCTGGACTGTGGAAGGGGCCGATTCCCCACGCTGCCCAAGAATTCGCAAGAAACCAGTTCCCCAAGAGCCACAAAGAAAGGTAGGAAACCG
>NZ_UPSE01000075.1 GCF_900573885.1 Pseudomonas viridiflava | reverse complement strand
CGTGCTCGATAGCGAATGACCTGCATGGGAACCTGATGACCGGGATGAACCAGAGTTCACTTACTAACGTACGGTGGTGGTGTAACCATAGAGCGCTACCGCAGTCCGAACCTGGATCGCCTGCTCTGCCAGCCCCCAACTTATCGAGACTCCACAATGCCCCGAGCGATTTTCCGTACGCTGATGACCGGTGCCCTGCTGACGATATTGTCGGGTTGTTCTGTGTTCAAGGTGCTCAATACCCTGACCCCGGCCAACGGCGTTCACGAGGTGCCCGATGTGGCGTACGGCCCGGAAGTGCGCAACCGGCTGGACATCTATAC
>NZ_UPSE01000157.1 GCF_900573885.1 Pseudomonas viridiflava | reverse complement strand
GGGCGTCGAGGCTTATGACACGCTCGGCTGAACGTCACGTGCTGCAGTTCTGTCACGGCTATGACGGGCCGTTTCTGGACTGCGCGCGCCAGTACGCCAGCCTGTTCGCGGGCAAGGGCTATCGGGTGACTACGGTGTTTCTGACCGGTGCCGCCGACCCTGAGGTGGTCGCCGACTGCGGTTCGGACGAGGTGCTGTTCATGGAATTCAGCTCGAAGGCCATTCGTGGCCTCAAGCTGGGTGCCATTCGCGAATTGCGCAGTATCGTGGCTTCACGTCATTTCAGTT
>NZ_UPSE01000158.1 GCF_900573885.1 Pseudomonas viridiflava | reverse complement strand
GGCATGTGGGTTTGCGAGACAAGCGAGCCGGGGCTTTGGAAGTCGTATAGGGAGCCTGGTGCATAAGACATACCTGATAACTGAAAACTGCATGAAGCCTCGGGCGTCGATCGATGGCCGTGGCAGTTCTGGGCAGTGATGCCCCGCGCAGAGAATCGAACCACATCGCAGTAAAGTTAAAAATTATCTTTAATTTCATGTCGTCCTTCATATGAATTGGTTGTCGGGATACCAATTGGAAGCGGCTGCGCGCTCCATCGATGAGTCCGGCGTTCCCGTGCCACACATCGAGCC
>NZ_UPSE01000062.1 GCF_900573885.1 Pseudomonas viridiflava | reverse complement strand
GGCTTGAACAGCTCGGAACCGAGACCGAAGCCTTTGACGCCTGCGTCGAGAAACACCTTCATGTTGTCCGGCGTGATGCCACCGACCGGCAGCAGGACCGTGCCTGCGTGCAGCACCGCCAACCAGGCCTTGACCACTGCGGGCGACATTTGCTCGGCTGGGAACAGCTTGAGTACATCAGCGCCCTCAGACAGTGCGGCGAAGGCTTCGGTCGGCGTGGCCACGCCCGGCGACAGGAACAGCCCCGCCGCTTTCGCCGCGCGCAACACCTTGGCATCGCTGTGCGGCATGACGATCACTTGTCCGCCAGCCGCTTTGACCTGCTCGACCTGCTCGGGGC
>NZ_UPSE01000374.1 GCF_900573885.1 Pseudomonas viridiflava | reverse complement strand
CCACGGATAATCGTCGGTGCGCGGCACGACCAGCAGCACATCACAATTGAACGCCACGGTATCTGCCGCAATGTCATCCAGTTGCCGACGCAGTTTCGGCATGTCGCCGATCTTCAGGTCGATGGTGGTGCTCATGCCGATGGATCGACCAGTTTCGCCACGCGACGCGCTTCGGCTTCGCGCAATTCAGCTTCTGCCTTTTCCTGCTCAGCCTTGCGGGCATGCGCGATAGCGCCGTTCACGCCGCTGGTGAGCGCCGGTGCCTTGGGCATCAGTGCACGGGCACTGCTCAGGGC
>NZ_UPSE01000489.1 GCF_900573885.1 Pseudomonas viridiflava | reverse complement strand
TCCCCAGAGTGATTTGCCGACTGCCCTCCCACCGAACAGATACGTGAACTGCCGATGGAATTTTCTTCTGCACCGATCCTGATCACCGGCGCCAGTCAGCGAGTGGGCCTGCATTGTGCGCAGCGCCTGCTGGAGCAAGGACAACCGGTCATCATCAGCTACCGCAGCGAACGGCCGGGCATCGATGAGTTGCGCCGGGCTGGAGCCATAACGCTGAAGGGCGATTTCTCCAGCGAGCCGGCATCACGGCGTTCGTTGCAGAGCTGAAAGGCCATACCGACAGTCTGCGCGCCATCGTGCACAACGC
>NZ_UPSE01000661.1 GCF_900573885.1 Pseudomonas viridiflava | reverse complement strand
TTGTAAAAAAATCGTGGTAGAGGGTGTGCAGGTCAGGCCGACGGTCGACCGTTCCCCGTCTCATCGCCAACTAACGAATTTAGCTGAGGGCATGCGTCTGGCGTGAAAACGTCATGCGTTCGAGCCACACGGGTACTGGAGAGATAAAGCATGAGCAACTGGTTGGTAGACAAACTGATCCCTTCGATCATGCGTTCCGAGGTCAAGAAGAGTTCGGTTCCTGAAGGGCTGTGGCACAAGTGCCCGTCCTGCGAAGCAGTGCTCTATCGGCCTGAGCTGGAAAAGACCCTGGATGTCTGCCCCAAGTGCAACCATCACATGCGTATCGGTGCCCGCGCCCGTCTGGAC
>NZ_UPSE01000071.1 GCF_900573885.1 Pseudomonas viridiflava | reverse complement strand
GATCGCTGCCCAACCCGACTTGCCAGTGACCGGCGCGCAATGCATTGGCTTCGGTCACCAGATTGCGAGTGATGCCCATGATCAGCGCCCAGGTCAGCTCCGGCGCTGCCTGCCTGTGGCTGTCGGTGCCGCACACCGTAATATTCAGCCGTTTGGCCGCTGCGACGTCGATGGCCGCATTGCGCATGCCGCCGGTGGTCAACAGTTTCAATCGCGGGAGCTGGGTTAGCAGGGCGTCGTCGAACAGGGTTCGTTCGCGCATCACGCAGATCACATCGAAGTGCTGGAGGCGCTGGACCATGGTGGCAGTGTCGGCGGGGAAGTCATGCACGAAGCTGACCACGCCGATGG
>NZ_UPSE01000087.1 GCF_900573885.1 Pseudomonas viridiflava | reverse complement strand
GTCGGGTATTGGTGAGATGGGGTGACGTAAGCCAATTTACAACCGACCCGGGCGAGATCGGCGCAGCGCAGCCCTTCCTCGTCGACGGCTACACCTGTCAGTCGGGTACCGGCCACAGCGAATGCATGAGCGGCCGCACGATAGCCCGGATTTTCGACCGCAACGCTCTCGCCCGGCTCTACCAGCATCTGTGCACAAAGGCTGATGGCGTGTTGGGCGCCACTGGTAATCACAATTTGCTCAGCGGTGCATTGCAGACCGCGCGATGAACGCAAATACGCGGCGATCAGCTCCCGCAGCCTCGGTTCCCCGGCTGCGGCGCCATAACCCAGCGAGGCAGGGTCCGGACGACGCCAGAAAGCCGCGTAGAGCTTGCCCCACAGGGCGAAAGGAAACAGATCGAAGGCGGGTACCCCGACACGAAAAGCCTTGGGCCCCTGCTCTGAAGGGGCTGGAAGATGGTGAGTTTTTTGATCCGATCAAGCGCAGAACTGTGGATAACTTCACCG
>NZ_UPSE01000271.1 GCF_900573885.1 Pseudomonas viridiflava | reverse complement strand
GCATGGCGCGCTGGGTGTCGATGGGCGTGCTCTCACCGAAGTTGTGCCACAGGCCCAGCGACAGCGCGGGCAGGACCAGCCCGCTGCGACCGGTACGGCGATAAGGCATGTCGTTGTAGCGATGTTCGGCAGCGATATACGTCATTGAATCCTCTCTTGTCAGGGGGATACTCAAGGCCTGTTCCAAACGGCCTGCTGGATATCGACCCGCTTGGGCACCAGGTGGTTGTCGAAAAACAGATCGGCGGTCGCTTGTTGCGCGCGGACGATCCCTGGCGTGATC
>NZ_UPSE01000515.1 GCF_900573885.1 Pseudomonas viridiflava | reverse complement strand
TCAACAAACCAAAGCGATCGACCATGAAGATACGCTGACGGGCTTCGCTTTCGCTCAGGCCTTCGATCTGCATCGCCGCAATGATGTGCTCGGCGCGCTGTGGAGAGCGGCAAGGCGGAATACTTTAAAGCCTTGGCGAAAGGGTTATCGCCGAGGGTCGGCCATCATACGCTCATGCGGTCTTCTACGCATCCAGCCTGCCGTGCAATTCCCCGTATCACTTCTTCTTTTTGCGACCACCGGTCTTGAGCTTCGCCAGACGCTTGGCCGATTCGCTCAGCACCTCGCGCTTTTCATCCTTATCC
>NZ_UPSE01000074.1 GCF_900573885.1 Pseudomonas viridiflava | reverse complement strand
GGCCAGAACGGCCAACAGCCCGACATTGACGACAACACGATAGCGAACATCGCTATTTTTACGATTCGACTCAACATCCCGGTTCACTCTTTCAACGGACAGTATTTGAAAACCTGTCCATCAGACCGCGTCAAACGGGGAAATGGGTAGCCAGTGCGTTGCCATCGGGTAAGCAAAGCGATACAAAACGCCGTTTTGCAGCCCCGCCGTGCACCTGTCCCTGCGCGTAAGTTACTATATGTGACTTGGCGAAGGGGTCATGCCTTCGCGTTTATCGAACCCACACGGAAACACAGTCCTGTGACACTGGAACAGAATTACACCGCCATCCTGGGGCAACTGGGCGAAGACGTCTCCCGCGAAGGCCTGCTCGACACACCGAAACGTGCCGCCAAGGCCATGCAGTACCTGTGTCGCGGTTATGCGCAGACCCTTGAAGAAGTGACCAACGGGGCGCTGTTCAGCTCTGACGCCAGCGAGATGGTCATGGTCAAGGACATCGAACTGTATTCGCTGTGCGAGCATCACCTGCTGCCGTTCATTGGCAAGGCTCACGTCGCGTACATCCCGAATGGCAAGGTGCTCGGGCTGTCGAAAGT
>NZ_UPSE01000628.1 GCF_900573885.1 Pseudomonas viridiflava | reverse complement strand
GTTCATGTTCAGCGCTACCAGTCCTGTGCGTCCTGCACCCATCTTGCTGTTTTCCGGCGCTCCGCCTCCTGCATAGCTTCGACGGCTGAGCACCTCAGGCTGTCGTGCGCGTTGCGCGTGTACGCGGCAAAGGACGTCCTCCACCAAGCAACTTTATAGAGAGCGCTGTTCAGGTGACGGCGCAAGTACCCGACCGCGCGAGCTGGAAGCATGGCCGATGATGACGGCCATTCTGGAGTGGACATGAAACGAGTCATACAACACGCCCGAAGCCGGGTCTCGCTCATAGGGTTCAGCCCCTTGGCCGTCGCCATCGGCGGCGCACTGCTGTCAGACGGTAGTCAGGCCCAAGGTGCGCCT
>NZ_UPSE01000170.1 GCF_900573885.1 Pseudomonas viridiflava | reverse complement strand
GGTTCAGGCCGAACTGGATGACCACCGACGGCACGATCTGCGCCAGTCGATGGAAAACCTTGTTGTGGCGGAAGTCGTTCAGCCAGTGCAGGGCAGGCTGTCGGCCCAGCATCTTCATCGCATAGAGAATCAGAAAGCGCGCCACGCGGCCGAGTACCAGCGCGGTGGTCAGCAGCAGGAACAGCGCCAGACCGGTACGCACCCAAGGATGGTGATCGAGCATGCCCCAGAGTTCCTGGGTTCTGAGCCAGAGCGATTCAATGTCCATACACTTTCAGATCCCGTGAACGAAGAGGGGCCGCGATTAAAGCATTAAC
>NZ_UPSE01000006.1 GCF_900573885.1 Pseudomonas viridiflava | reverse complement strand
CGACCAGCACCAGACCTTCCCCTTGTGCAGGCTTCCCATACTGCTCTGATTGAGCCATTTTTCGTTCCCTCAGCCTTGCATATCACATTCAAAAACACTGCAACGGCGGATCGAACCGTTGCTCATGCTGATATGAGCAAAACAGGGGAGGAAAAATTCATATTTTTCTGAAAATCAACTCATCTCATTGCTTGGCAGGGCCAGTGGGCAGCGGCTGAGCCTGGGTGCCGGCCACACTGATCTTGCCTGCACCTGCGGTCTGGGGCACCTGTTTGTACGCGACGTCTGCGGGCAACGGCGTAATCAGATAGTCGAGGTGTTGGCTGAAGGCCTGAAG
>NZ_UPSE01000324.1 GCF_900573885.1 Pseudomonas viridiflava | reverse complement strand
ATCTCGCCAAGATCTGGCTGCCTAAAGTGCTTTACCCTCAGTACGATTCGCGCAACCTCGGCATTGCCCACAAGACCGGGGCGACCATCGGTATGGCCATGACCGAGAAGCAGGGCGGCACCGATGTGCGCAGCAATACCACACGAGCCTGGCCAGTCGGTGCGGACGGGCCGGGGCAGGCGTACGAACTGGTCGGGCACAAATGGTTCTGCTCGGCACCGTTGTGCGATGCCTTCCTGACCCTGGCACAGACCGACAAAGGGCTGAGCTGTTTCCTGCTGCCGCGTCACCGGCCGGACGACACGCGTAATGAGTTCTATATCCAGCGTCTCAAGAACAAGCTGGGTAA
>NZ_UPSE01000590.1 GCF_900573885.1 Pseudomonas viridiflava | reverse complement strand
TTCCTGGGCCTCGACTTCGACCTGAACGCCGAAGTGGGCGATCACCAGACCGGTCTGTTCCGGGCCGAGGTCACCGCCTTCGAGTGTTTCGAGCGCGACAGACTCGCGTTTCGCAGCGCGGGCAGCACGTTCGCCCTGAATCTTTTCGATGCGCCAGTTCTGACGACGATTGAGTTGGCGTTTGGCCATGGGTGTTCCGATGTGATGAAGCAGATGAATAGGCAGTACGTTGAATCGGGCGGCAGTCTAGCACGGCCGGGTAAGCTAAACTGCGCGCCTACGCTGAGGAGTCGTCATATGCAGAACAAGCAGAACCTTAT
>NZ_UPSE01000072.1 GCF_900573885.1 Pseudomonas viridiflava | reverse complement strand
GTCCCGTGCGCTGTTCGAGTCGGCATCCGACCTGATGGACCTCAAGGAAACCCTCGGCGCACGCACGCGTGACGCCGAAATGCTGTTGTCGCAGCAGGCACGGGTCAACACCCAACTGCAGGAAGGCCTGATGCGTACGCGCATGGTGCCTTTCGAGCGCATGGTCCCGCGCTTGCGACGTGTCGTGCGGCAGGTTGCGACCCAGTTGAACAAAAAGGTGCAGTTCGAAGTGGCCAACGCCGACGGCGAAATGGACCGGAATGTGCTGGAACGGATGGTCGCGCCGCTGGAGCACATGC
>NZ_UPSE01000070.1 GCF_900573885.1 Pseudomonas viridiflava | reverse complement strand
ACGCTGGAGGCCGACCAGCCGCCAGCGGACGCCGCACTGCTTGATTCATCCGAGCAGATCGAGTCCAGCGGCGAGCGGCCTGCAGACTAACGTTTGCCGGATTTCTTCAGAGCGGGTGACGGCTGTGCCCGCAAAGACAGGACAGGCGCAGGCTTTTTGAAAAGCGTGTCTGTGAGAATGGTCACGCTTTGTTTTACGCCATTCTGGACGTAATGGAATTCGAAACGGGCAGGGATGTTCATGAGGCTGTCTCTCTTGTTATGCCGATGAAGGGCAGTCACGGATTGCCCTTCACCGGTCATGTTC
>NZ_UPSE01000342.1 GCF_900573885.1 Pseudomonas viridiflava | reverse complement strand
TTTCCAGTTGCTCGCCATCGCGGGCGCGGAAGTATTGGCCGCCGCTAAGGCTGGCAATGTCCTTGAGGGTCGGCTCATCCAGGTCCAGGCTCGGGTTCAGGCCCAGCAGTCCCTGTATGCCGCTCTTGTCAGGGTCTGAGCCGATGCCGATGGTGTAGATCCGAACGCCTTCGTTTGCTGCCAGCCGTGCCGCCGTGATCGGGTCGATCTGCCCGCCGTTGTTGGCGCCATCGGTGACCAGCACCAGAACGCGGCTATTGGCCGGACGCAGGCGCAGGCGTTTGAGCGCAAGACCGATGGCGTCGCCGATGGCTGTGTTTTTGCCTGCGATGCCGATTTTCGCCTCGTCCAGCCAGATACGCAC
>NZ_UPSE01000149.1 GCF_900573885.1 Pseudomonas viridiflava | reverse complement strand
CGGAGCTCCGAGATGACACGGAGTACTTCAAAGGCCAGCTCGCTCAGGGAGCTCTAGGCGCTTACGCCTGACTGCGCTGTGCCGGGAGCAGACCATCGGATAGATCAGATTAAGCTCAATTTCGCTCTGGACAATGCCATACCAGACAGCGCCACATGCCTCCCGATAACGTAAATTGCACCATGAGCAGTCGAGACTTCGGATAGTCAGGTGCTTCGGTGTAGCTGAAAACCAGCTTCGAATAGATGCTCGATCCGAAAGCCAGGAAGCTATCAACCGTTGCGTTGCAACCCTCCAGGCTCGATCTTGAAAGCGTTTGTCATCCTCGCGTTTCCCTTTGTTTAGGGGGCTGGACGCCTACAGAGTGACCGGAAACGTATGGCATGTTAGAC
>NZ_UPSE01000053.1 GCF_900573885.1 Pseudomonas viridiflava | reverse complement strand
GCGTTGTTCCTCAACGTCGGGCGTGGCGCAGCCGTGGTCGATGCCGATCTGGTCGAAGCCCTGAAGGAAGGGCATCTGGCGGGGGCTGTGATTGACGTCTGCCGGCAGGAGCCGTTGCCCCAGCGTCATCCGTTCTGGACGGCCTATGGCCTGCTGTTGACCGGACACAGCTCCGCACCGACATCGCCGGTGGCCATGACCGACCTGTTCGTCGAAAACCTGAAAGCATTCAACGCTGGTGAGGCGTTGCGCGGGGAAGTGGATTTTTCACGCGGGTATTGATGGACTTGAGTCTGATGTGGGAGGCGGCTTGCCGGCGATAGCGTCAGACC
>NZ_UPSE01000395.1 GCF_900573885.1 Pseudomonas viridiflava | reverse complement strand
TGCAATCTGCTTCGCAAACCGTACTGGTCGCGACCAGCTCCAAATACGGCACCTTTGGCATGTACAAGGCCGCCGCGCTGGACCAGTTCGACACCATCATCACCGACGCCGCCCTGGCCGAGGCTGCCGCCGACGGCATCCGCAAACAACGCATCGAACTGCTCCTCGCCCCGGTAGGCGGCAAGCGCTAGGTTCGTCCCGCCCTCGCCTGCGCGTCACCTTTATAAGAGGACGCGGAGCGTCCCGAGATGCATTCCCACGCTGGAGCGTAGGAACGATCAGCGTGAGGGCGGAAGCCGTATGAATGATCGTGCCTGTGACGCTCAGCGTCAGCGTCCCACCCTGCCCGATGGAAAAACCCTATCGATGTTAACTTATGTGAAAAATAAAAATACTTCACATTATTTACTCATTGATCCA
>NZ_UPSE01000021.1 GCF_900573885.1 Pseudomonas viridiflava | reverse complement strand
ATGCTGTCCAGGCCATCGGGGAGTTCACGGATGGCAGGTTCCAGCTGCGCGACTTCCAGCGCCCGCCAGCAGGCCTCGTCGCTGCAGTCGCGGCCCATGGTCAGGTTGGCCCGGACGGTATCGTTGAACAGCGCCGGGTGCTGCAGAACCACCGCCACGTTCTCGCGCACCCGCTCCAGGCCGATCTCCTGCTGAGTGGCGCCGCCGAAGCGGATCGAGCCGGTCTGCGCGGTGTAGAGGCCGAGCAACAGCTGCACCAGTGTGCTTTTACCACCGCCACTGGCACCCACGATTGCCACTTTCTCGCCCGGCGCAATGGTCAGGTTCAGCTGGTCCAGCAC
>NZ_UPSE01000103.1 GCF_900573885.1 Pseudomonas viridiflava | reverse complement strand
GATCAGGGTATGTCCAAAATGAAAGACGAGCGTCTTTTTAGTTATTTTTGTTCATAACCGGATGGCCTTATAGTGGCGCCCGGCACGCTCAACCTGTCGCGTAACCCACTGAAAAACAACGCTGAATTCCAGCACCCAGACGCGTCCGTCAGGCCCGAAACCGGGCCGACACTTCACACAAAACAAGAGGCTCGCATGAACATTTCCGCTATTCGTCGCACGTTTCTCTTCTCGGCACTGAGCCTGATGCTCGGCACCGGTATTGCTGGACACGCCATGGCAGGCGAGCAACTGCAGAAAATCAAGGATAGCGGCACCCTGAATGTGGGCCTGGAA
>NZ_UPSE01000418.1 GCF_900573885.1 Pseudomonas viridiflava | reverse complement strand
GTTCTGGACAGGTGTCGGTCGTTGGGCGTTCAGCGCATGGTGGTGCTCGGCGTCTATCAACGCAACTGGCAGCGACTGTGGGACCTGACCCTGGAAAATCCTGCGGTGTACGCAGCGTTCGGTCTGCACCCGGTCTACATCGATGAACACGTGCCCGAGCATCTGACGGAATTGAGCGACTGGCTGACGCGCCTCAAGGGCCATCCGCAACTCTGTGCTGTAGGCGAGATCGGGCTGGATTATTACGTTGAAGGCCTGGACAAGGCGCGCCAGCAAGAGGTCTTCGAGGCGCAGTTGGAACTCGCAGCGACATTCGGGTTGCC
>NZ_UPSE01000263.1 GCF_900573885.1 Pseudomonas viridiflava | reverse complement strand
AACTGGACCAGTTGATCGCCATGATCAACGCTACCGGTTATGGCATGACGCTGGGCGTGCACACCTACATCGACGAGACCATCGCCAAGGCGATCGACAACGTCCATCCCGCTAACGTCTACGTAAACCGCAACATCGTCGGTGCTGTGGTGGGTGTTCAGCCATTCGGCGGCGAAGGCCTGTCCGGGACCGGCCCGAAAGCCGGTGGTCCGCTGTACCTGTACCGCCTGCTGTCGACCCGCCCTCAGGATGCCATCGAGAAGTCATTCGTACGTGGCGACGCCCTGTCCGCCCCGGATCTGCG
>NZ_UPSE01000319.1 GCF_900573885.1 Pseudomonas viridiflava | reverse complement strand
CCATTGCCTTGTTCAACAATGAACCGAAAGCCTGTCTGCTCTGGCTCGGTGCCGCCCTGATCGTGGATGGGGTGGACGGTTCGCTGGCACGCAAGGTCAATACTACTTCGGTCCTGCCGCACTTCGATGGCTCGGTGCTGGACCTGGTGATTGACTACCTGACCTACGTATTCATTCCCGCGCTGTTCCTCTACCGCTACATCCCGGTCCCGGATTACACGCTGCTGTTGAGTGTGTCGGTGATTCTGGTTTCGTCGCTGTTCTGCTTCTGCAACGTCGACATGAAGAGCAAGGAC
>NZ_UPSE01000067.1 GCF_900573885.1 Pseudomonas viridiflava | reverse complement strand
GGACATCAGGGATGGGTCGCGCAGGGCTTCCAGTCGCTCCCAGGCCGGGTAGGCCTGGCGGAAATCGCTCCCGTTCATGTGGGCGTCCTTGGCCGGATACGAACGCCCGCCTGCTTCATGCACAATGGCGTCCAGACGCGGGAACAGCGAACCGGCAAGGCCACGGTGTTGCGGAAAATCCAGCGCCAGCGAGGTGCCCGGCATCGGGAACGACAGCAGCCCCGGCGAGGCAATATCGCCGCAGCGTTTGAGCACCGCCAGAAATGAGCCCTGACCGGACTCGGCGATGGTATCGAGCAGTGCCTGCATGGCGTCCTGCGCACAGTGTTCGGG
>NZ_UPSE01000066.1 GCF_900573885.1 Pseudomonas viridiflava | reverse complement strand
CCAGAATCGCCTTGTTGAGCAATGAACCCTTGGCAACCGCCCAGACCACCGGCAATTCCCGGTCGGCCGACACGCCAGTCACCTGTTGCGCATTGAGCGCCAGATCATCACCCAGTACACCTGCGGTTTTCTTGGTGGCCAGCGCCACGTCATCCAACAGGGTGGCAATATCGTCAAGCAGGGTAAGCAAGCTTCCAGCAGCCAAAATCAAAGTCCTTGAGCAAGTAGAAAAACAAAACGGCGCGTATTGAATCACAGGCTACAGTCAGTCACATCAC
>NZ_UPSE01000036.1 GCF_900573885.1 Pseudomonas viridiflava | reverse complement strand
ACTTGTCCATGAAGGTGCCGGATCAATTCAGCACGCCATCCAGAATCGCATAAACAATCCCTGTGCCGACGGCGATCAGCACGACATCGGTGCCCAAGCGACGCCACTCATATCCCTCGTAATGCGGTAGATATTGCAGCGAGCGGCGGTCCAGTCGTTTGCCGTAACCCGGTGGCAATGGCCGGCCTTTGGCGATATGAATACCCGGCGGCAATGGCTGACCACGGCCGATGACGTCACGGTGTTGCTGGAACGTCTCGCGCACCGGTCTGAAGTCCTG
>NZ_UPSE01000641.1 GCF_900573885.1 Pseudomonas viridiflava | reverse complement strand
TTTCGGGTCAAAGCAAATGGACAGAAGTCTTGGGAATTACGTTACAAAAAGCCAGACGGAAAATGGTCTTGGCTAGGGCTAGGCGGCTATCCGGAAGTCAGCGGCTCTCTAGCTAGACAGAAGGCTGCACAACTGCGCGAAGACTCATCCAATGGAAAAAATCCGCTAGTCAGCAAACAGGCGAGGAGAGCTGCTGACCTGGAGGCAGCCAATAACACTTTCGAAGCGCTAGCACGGGAATGGTTCGATTCCAGACGGTCGAGCTGGGAAGCAGGCACCGCCCGGAGAATCATTGG
>NZ_UPSE01000020.1 GCF_900573885.1 Pseudomonas viridiflava | reverse complement strand
CGACGCCAAGGTGCTCAAACGGCGTATATCCGGGCGGTTGATCAACGCCTGGTCCAGCGAAGACCATGTGCTGTTGCTCAATCTGGGCGAGAAGAGCCTGGGGCGCGGGCCGGTCGAGCACTTTGAAAACGTCTACATGCAGGGATACCGCCACCACCATTACTGGAACCGTCTGCAGGAGGTGCTGATCGCCACTTGTTTCAGCGGCTGCGAAGGCATGGACCTGGACGATGTCGCGTTGCAACTGACGAATCAGGACCCGGTCCTGCAGGACATCTATCTGCAT
>NZ_UPSE01000412.1 GCF_900573885.1 Pseudomonas viridiflava | reverse complement strand
GCCCTGAAGCGTTTCGCGAATTTGCTGCTGGCTTCGGCGATCCGCTGCTCAATTATGAATTCGGTTCCACGCCGCGCAGCAACGTGACCAAAGGCGTATACACCTCCACCGAATACCCGGCGCACCAGAGCATTCCGCTGCACAACGAGCAGGCCTACACCCTGGAATGGCCGATGAAGATCTGGTTCTACAGCATGATTGCCGCGCAGACCGGCGGCGAAACGCCGATTGCCGACAGCCGGGAGATCTACCGTCGCATTCCGGCGCGCATCCGTGACCGTTTCATCGAAAAGAAACTGATGTACGTACGCAATTACGGCAACGGGCTGGACGTGGAATGGAGTC
>NZ_UPSE01000133.1 GCF_900573885.1 Pseudomonas viridiflava | reverse complement strand
TTGCCGAAGACTGGTTCTGGGCCACCCGCGAGCTGCCGCCCTTGAGCCTGCCGGAAACCTTTCCTGAAGATGGCGTGCTGTGCCAACTGCTGGCCAGCGGCCCGGCGGATGCGCAGGAAACCTGCTCGCTGTTCTTCGTCGAAGCCATCCATGCCGCTGAAGAGCGCGTCTGGATCACCAGCCCTTACTTCATTCCGGACGAAGCCGTGTCGGCAGCCCTGCGCCTGGCGGTGCTACGCGGTGTGGGTGTCCGCCTACTGCTGCCCTCGCGCCCAGACCATTACGTGGTCTACGCCGCGTCCAGCCTGTATGCCTTCGATGCGGTCCGCGCAGGCGTGCGGGTGTTCCGCTACGGCCCGGGCTTCCTGCACCAGAAAGTCGTGCTGGTGGAC
>NZ_UPSE01000307.1 GCF_900573885.1 Pseudomonas viridiflava | reverse complement strand
ATTTCTGCGTGTGGCGCGATCTTCCAGCGGCCATGGTCGCTGTCGCCAAGCAAGGCCGAGAAGCAGGAAGGAGAGTCGAAACGCGGGAAGCACAGCCAGTCCAGCGACCCATCGCGTGAAACCAGCGCGGCAGTCTGACAATTTCCCAGCAGTGCGTAGTCTTCAATCAATGCGGCCATTCGTAATGCTCTGATTTATGAACAGTTGCCGTCATGAATACCCGCTCTTGTGAAGCCCACGCAAGTTAAATACAGACAAGGGAGATACAGACAAGAAATACAGACAGGTGAGATACAGCATCGCCGCCCCAGCGGGCAGCGACGTTGTCAGCCCAGGATGTAACGCCTGATAG
>NZ_UPSE01000084.1 GCF_900573885.1 Pseudomonas viridiflava | reverse complement strand
TTTTTTTTTTTTTTTTTTTTTTTTTTTTTTTTTTTTTTTTTTTTTTTTTTTTTTTTTTTTTTTTTTTTTTTTTTTTTTTTTTTTTTTTTTTTTTTTTTTTTTTTTTTTTTTTTTTTTTTTTTTTTTTT
>NZ_UPSE01000181.1 GCF_900573885.1 Pseudomonas viridiflava | reverse complement strand
ATCTGCAACAGGAGGCGCGTCGTATGCGTCGGGAGAAGCGCACGTGAATCCGCTGCGCAGAAAGCGTCTGTTGATCACCCTGGCCATCGTGGCGGGGATAGGCCTGGCCCTGACGCTGGCCCTCAGCGCGCTGCAGGAAAACATCAATCTGTTCTACACCCCGAGCCAGATCGCCAATGGCGAAGCGCCCGTTGATACCCGCATTCGGGCGGGCGGCATGGTCGAGAAGGGCTCGTTGCAGCGCTCGGCGGACTCGCTCGACGTACGCTTCGTGGTCACTGACTTCAACAAGTCGGTGACCATCACCTACCGGGGCATCCTGCCGGACCTGTTCCGTGAAGGGCAGGGCATCGTCGCGCTGGGCAGGTTGAACGCGCAAGGCGAGGTGGTGGCCGATGAAGTGCTGGCCAAGCACGACGAGAAGTACAT
>NZ_UPSE01000083.1 GCF_900573885.1 Pseudomonas viridiflava | reverse complement strand
GCACCGTCGAGAGCCTGACCATTCGTACCGTGCGCCTGCGTGATGGCAAGGGTTTCGTGCACTCGGTGCCGTTCGGGCAGATCAAGGCCGTCACCAACCAGTCCCGCCAGTTTGCCTACGCATTCTTCTCGGTGCAGTTCACCTACGACTCGGACATCGATGACGCGCTGTCGCTGATCCGTGAAGTCGGGCACTCGATCACCGAAGACGTTCTGCTCAAGAACAACCTGCAAGGTCCTCTGGAAGTGTTCGGTGTGGATCGCATGGACCTCAACGGCGTGGTCCTCACCGCGCAGTTCCGCACCTCTTCCGGTGGGCAATACGCAGTCGGGCGTGCCTTCAACGAGCGGCTCAAGCGGCTTGTGGATAAACACCCGAGCGTACGC
>NZ_UPSE01000610.1 GCF_900573885.1 Pseudomonas viridiflava | reverse complement strand
CCGCAGTGGCAACCCTTCACGAAATGCGGCTTCGTCGATCTGCACAATCTTGATACCCGCCGCTTCCAGGTCCACCACTTCATCGCGGATCGCCAGGGCCAGTTGCTGAGCCTGAACCTTGCGAGACACGTCCTCGCGTGCGAATGACCACATCAGCATGGTTACCGGTCCGGTGAGCATGCTCTTGTTGTTATTCGCAGGCGAGGCCGTGTGTGGCAAGGATCAAACTGAGCAACTGGCGCAGGTGATCCGGGATGTAGTGGTGGACCTGGAAGTGGA
>NZ_UPSE01000662.1 GCF_900573885.1 Pseudomonas viridiflava | reverse complement strand
CGTCATGAGTGTTGAGCGTTCCGCTGGACTGCCGCAATCCTTGCTTCTACTGCTCGGTAGTTGCCTGCCGGTACTGGGCGCAGTTCTTCTGGCGCCGGTTCTGCCCCGTATGCAGGAGCACTTTGCCGAAACGCCCGGGGCCACGGTAATGGTGCCCATCGCGTTGACACTACCAGCGCTGGTCATTGCCGTTACGGCCCCGTTCGCCGGAGTGATTGCTGACCGGCTTGGGCGCAAACCCATGCTGCTGTGGGCCATGCTGCTTTACGGTCTGTGTG
>NZ_UPSE01000059.1 GCF_900573885.1 Pseudomonas viridiflava | reverse complement strand
CTGGAACACAGAGCCTGCGGATCATCGGCCTGCTCTGGAGCTTGTGCCTGTCGCACCGCCTCTTATGCCGACGCTAACAAAGGTCGAACCTGTGCGCCCGGCCGTCGTCGAGACAAGCTGGTATGAACAGGCCATGCGGACCACGCCACACAATCTGGAGTCGCAACACCAACTGGCGCGGGAACAAGGCTGTGATGACGAATTTCAGCAGCACCTGGCCAAGCGCTGCCTGCTTGAACCTGACGAACATCTGGAGCTGATTCAGGCGGCAGTCGTCCGGTTGCACTGGTTGACGCCCCTGCAAAAGCTGCAGTTCAGGGCGCATCAGACGCAACGCCTGACACAAGCCCTTCTGGACAGCTCGTTGCCCGCGTTTCGCGACCTGCTCGCCAGGCATCAGGAGCGTGAGTTTCTGGACGCGCTGAAGGCGCTGGAGCAACAACCGTGGTTGGCATCACTGGATCAGCA
>NZ_UPSE01000293.1 GCF_900573885.1 Pseudomonas viridiflava | reverse complement strand
CACGTGAGCTAAAGGTCTACAAAAATCCGAATACAGGTGAAGTGATCGAAACCAAAGGTGGAAATCACAAGGCCTTGAAGGAATGGAAGGCAGAGCACGGTGCGGATGTCGTAGAGGGATGGCTGAAGAAGTAAAGCAGCCTCACCCGAAAGAGGGCCCAGACGGGCCCTTTTTGGTGGGCGCGTTTTAAGCTAGACCGTCTCAAATTCGCAGGCCTTTTGGATCAATCTGGCATTCGAAGCGCCTGTGAACCTGCTGAAAACATTTCTTTGGTGTGCATTGGCGAAAGACTTCGGCGTGATATACGCCTAGG
>NZ_UPSE01000051.1 GCF_900573885.1 Pseudomonas viridiflava | reverse complement strand
GTACATGTCCATTTCGCCGCGCAACGGGCAATAGCTGTAAGGGTCTTCGCTGAGCTGTTCGCCGCCTGCCCAGTGGCGTTTCACCTGGTAGGGCTGAGCGTGTTCAAGATGACCGATGAAGAAACCCGGGACTTCGCTCATCTCAAGCTCGCCCAGTTCGCGCCCGTCATCCGGCGCGAGCAGACGCACACTCAGGGCGCCCGGCAGGTAGGCGCGGACTAACTGCCCGCTGCCACCATCGCCATGCGGGCCGAGAATCGAAAAAGGGTCACGATGTTCAGCACGGATCAACGCATCCATGTCCACTGCGGCGGGCATCGCCTGGCGACGCATACCGGTTTTGTCAGGTGCATTCATGTTGGCTCTCCATCAGACAGGTGCAGCAATCCACGCAAGCCTTGCAGCGGCACAGCCAGCCAGGTTGGGCGATTCTCGGCTTCGTAGATTACTTCGTAAGCGGTTTTTTCCAGGGTGAACAGTTCCAGCG
>NZ_UPSE01000049.1 GCF_900573885.1 Pseudomonas viridiflava | reverse complement strand
CAGCGAATCTCCACCATGACGATAAGCACGTTTCTGGGTGTCTTTCATGTAGGGCGGGTTGGCCACGATCAGGTCGAAGCTGTCAGTCAGGCCTGTGAGGATATCGCTATGGCTGCACGTCAGATTTTCAATGCCCGCGATGGCGGCGTTGAACTGCGCAAAATGCAAGGCTCTGGGGTTGATATCCACCGCGTGAACCTGCGCATCAGGACGCGCCTGTGCAATGAGCAGCGCGCCTGCACCCGTTCCGCACC
Source organism: Pseudomonas viridiflava (assembly GCF_900573885.1). Taxonomy (GTDB): domain Bacteria; phylum Pseudomonadota; class Gammaproteobacteria; order Pseudomonadales; family Pseudomonadaceae; genus Aquipseudomonas. The sequence continues at coordinate 24 of NZ_UPSE01000049.1, read as the reverse complement.
CGATGTCCACAGCGCGTTTTATAG
>NZ_UPSE01000554.1 GCF_900573885.1 Pseudomonas viridiflava | reverse complement strand
TCATAGCACCATGCGACATGCCTGGGTACATGCCCCACGACCAGTTCGCTTCACCGACCATCTCGCTGACTGCCAGACCCAGCGATTCAGGGAGGCCCTGACCGCCGTGCTCGACGTCATGCGCCAGGCTCGGCCAGCCGCCTTCGACAAACTGTTTGTACGCTTCCTTGAAACCGGTCGGCGTCTTTACGCCGGTTTCGCTCCAGGTACAGCCTTCGATATCGCCTACCCGATTCAGCGGAGCCAGTACTTGCTCACAGAACTTGGCGCCCTCCTCGAGAATGGCGTCAACCATGTCCGGGGTAGCGTCATGGCAGGCTGGCAGACTCTGATAGTGCGCTTCGTAGCCGAGCAGTTCGTCACGAACGAAACGAATATCACGCAA
>NZ_UPSE01000215.1 GCF_900573885.1 Pseudomonas viridiflava | reverse complement strand
GCCCTGAGCCTGCCCATGGGCTTGTCGTTGCTGTTGAGTAACGTCGAGCGTCTGGGTGGTTCCTGGCAGCGAGCAGCACAGATCTCGATCTACCTGAATCTGGACGCCAGCACAGCCGATGGCACTCGCATGCGTGATGAGATCAAGGCGATGCCCGGCGTGGCGGATGCCGAGTACATCAGCAGCGAACAGGCGCTGGCGGAGTTTCAACAGCAGTCCGGGCTGGGTGAAGCGCTCAAGGAGCTGCCGGTAAACCCGTTGCCCGGCGTGGTGCTGGAGACGCCAGACGAAGTCGACAAGCCCGCGCTGGAAGCCTTGCGCACCCGTCTTGCCG
>NZ_UPSE01000022.1 GCF_900573885.1 Pseudomonas viridiflava | reverse complement strand
GGTGTCGTCCATCGACAGCGTGGTCTGGGTCACGAACGCCAGCGAGTCCGGGTTGCGCACCTGCAGGCTTGCAACGTCGGCTTCATCCTCGACCAGATAGATCGCACCGCCATTGGAGGCATCGTACTGGCCCATGGTGCCTTCGACTTCCGGATGGCCTTCGTGACCGATCAGGATGCATTCGCGACCATCACGGCTGTAACGGGCGACTTCGATGTGGACCTTGGTGACCAGCGGGCAGGTAGCGTCGAACACTTTCAAGCCACGACCGGCCGCCTCGGTACGCACGGCCTGGGAA
>NZ_UPSE01000214.1 GCF_900573885.1 Pseudomonas viridiflava | reverse complement strand
CTATTGGTCTACGCTCTGGCATGCTGGTACGGCGCATTGACTGGCCAGACCGATCCACACGCCCGCTGGGCCGCGCGCAGACGACGGCCAGCAGCGGTGCGGTAGCGTTGGCGACCAACCCATGGCAAACCATCACCACCTCCGCGGAACTGGACCGCGTGCTCGACGAAGCGAAGCGCGACGGCAAACCCCTGATGCTGGACTGGTACGCCGACTGGTGCATCAGTTGCAAGGTCATCGAACATGAAGTGCTGCCCGATCCGGGCGTTGTTGCAGGACTGCC
>NZ_UPSE01000029.1 GCF_900573885.1 Pseudomonas viridiflava | reverse complement strand
GCATCCAGTGCAGGCGGTTGACCAGCGCACGATGGCTGTTGCCCGCGCCCTTCGGTTTGCCGGTCGATCCCGAGGTGTAAATCATGTACGCCAGATTGAGCGGATCCGTCAGGTTGACCGGGTTGGCGGTGCTGTAACCGTCCAGCCAGTCGCCGTTCTGATCCAGGCACAGACTCTGCACCCCGGCAGGCAACGGCTGACGCGCCAGCAGCGGCGTCTGGGTCAGCAGCAGTCCGATGCCGCTGTCCTGCATCATGTAGGCCAGCCGGTCTTCGGGGTAATCCGGATCC
>NZ_UPSE01000048.1 GCF_900573885.1 Pseudomonas viridiflava | reverse complement strand
CGCCGTATTCAAGGCCGGAAAGCTGGTAACGATCAGCAGCGACACCGACCTTTCCCAGGAAGCCCTGTTGAGTCTTGCCTCATGAATGCCAAAACCGTCATCGCCCCCGCTAACGCTGCACCCCGAAGCCGCCTGCGTCTGTCCCTGGACCGTTTCGGCCTGCCGCTGGTGTTCATCGTGCTGTGTATCGTGATGGCGTTCTCCAGCGAATACTTCATAACCTGGCGCAACTGGATGGACATCCTGCGCCCGACCTCCACCAACGGCATTCTCGCGGTCGGCATGACCTACGTGATTCTGACCAAGGGCATCGACCTGTCGGTCGGTTCGATTCTTGCCTTCGCCGGGC
>NZ_UPSE01000148.1 GCF_900573885.1 Pseudomonas viridiflava | reverse complement strand
CTATGGAAGTTCGCTGCTGTTGCAACCCTGATCGCCGCCACCTCGGGCTGCGTCAGCTACAACGTGAGCCAGCCGACTGCACCACTGGAAGGCACCGTCAAAACCGATCTGAAGGCTGACGTGAAAGTGGGCGGCACCATCAGTGGCGAGTCCTCCACCAACGTACTGTTCAACTTCCTGAGCATCGGTGGCGATACCCAGTTCGCGGACGGCGTTGCCTACGGCGGTGCGAGCGGCGGCGGAATGGGCCTGGCACTTCCAGACCCGGTATCGACGGCCAAGGCTGCCGCAGCCTACAAGGCTGTCAAATCTTCCGGTGCCGACCTGATCGTTGCGCCGCGTTATGAAGTCAACGTGAAGGACTACTTCATCTTCAAGAAGGTGAATGTGAAGTTTAAGGATAACAAGGGCAGCATCAGCAGCATTCGCTGATTGATCGCCGAAGTGCTGCCGTGCCCGTCAGGGCAGCACTCACGAGCTGAAAAAATTGTCTCGATTCTCGCCGAAAATAAGAATTTTCCTACAGGAAACAGGCGGATAAGCCGCTACACTGCGCCGCCGATTCTGACCGCCGGTTCGAACTCTTGCTGAGGCTGTTACATGAAATTTCGC
>NZ_UPSE01000095.1 GCF_900573885.1 Pseudomonas viridiflava | reverse complement strand
TCGCTCTCCTTTTCAGGCACGAGGTGGCGACGGTTCGCGGTGGCGTAGCGCTGTACATTATCCGGTGCCTGCTCCAGCGAACCATCGAGCACACTCTTGAGCACCCGATAATCACCCTCGCCCGACTCGAACGACAGATCATCACAGAACAGCACGAAGCGCTGTGGCAACGTCTGCAGCTGCTCCACGACACGAGGCAAGTCACCCAGGTAATCGCGCTCGATCTCGATCAGGCGCAGGCCCGACCCGGCATATTCGGCCAGCAGCGCGCGAATCAGCGAAGACTTGCCGGTGCCGCGCGAGCCCCACAACAG
>NZ_UPSE01000196.1 GCF_900573885.1 Pseudomonas viridiflava | reverse complement strand
GGGACGCCTCGCGGCGAACAGCGCGCCTCGCAGGCCGCTTCAACCAGCCCGCAGTCGGACCGTGCGCCTGACGAGTTCTTGGATGACGAGGTGGATAACTTCGGCAACCGCGCCGATTACGTCAGCCCGTATCAGGGCAAAGGCCAGAATCGCGGTCGTCGTCCGGCAGCAGCGCCTGGCGCAGCAGCACCGGCAGCCGGTGGCGCAGCGCGTCCTGCCAACCCGGGTCGTACCGGTGGCGGCGCACGTACAGGTTCCGGCACTGGCGCACCGAAGCGTAACGGCGCAGGTGCAGGC
>NZ_UPSE01000627.1 GCF_900573885.1 Pseudomonas viridiflava | reverse complement strand
CATCGAAGGCATCCGCCCGATCAACCCGTTGGGTGTCATGGATCTGTGGCTTCTGATGCGTCGCGAAGGCGCGATGATCATTGATACCTGGACAGCGTATGTTGGCAACCGCTGATTACGCAGGAGCCCTGACCGTCGAGGCCGCCGAGCCGCTGCCGGGTACTTTCCCGGCCTCACCAAGGCGGCTGACGCGCCTCGCCCCTTGACCGCTCTTGGTTTCAAACGACAGGAAATCGTAACATGCCAACAATCCGTGCTGCCGCCGTTCAGTTCAGCCC
>NZ_UPSE01000173.1 GCF_900573885.1 Pseudomonas viridiflava | reverse complement strand
CACTGGTTCAGTGCGCTGGAAGGTCGGCAGTTCGACCTGATCATCAGCAATCCGCCGTACATCGCCGAAACCGATCCGCATCTTTCGATGGGCGATGTGCGTTTCGAGCCAGGCAATGCGCTGACCTCAGGCCCCGATGGTCTGGACGATCTGCGCACCATCATCAGCGAGGCGCCCGCTCACCTGACTCCGGGCGGCTGGTTGTTGCTGGAACATGGCTATGACCAGGGTCCTGCAGTGCGCGAGTTGCTGATCCGTCATGGCTTCGAGCGCATTCAGACCCGCCGTGATCTGGGTGAACATGAGCGTATTACCTTCGGATGCGTG
>NZ_UPSE01000574.1 GCF_900573885.1 Pseudomonas viridiflava | reverse complement strand
TCGGTGAGCCGATTGATCTGGTCGTGCCTCCTGACCTGATCATGGAAGCCGGTGACCAGCAACTTGAGGTGACCTATTGCATTATCGACAGGGTCGGGAACAATTCGCTGTGGGCGCCGCCGCGTGAAATAACAATTCCGGCATCGAGTGTCAGGACACCGCAATAACCGGACAACCGCAGACAGACTCTGGGCAACCAAAGGAGCGTTGTAAGCAATAACCGCAGCACGGATAGTTTGCCACCACTTAATATAATTAATTAGCACCGACCGCATTAATGAGGTCCGTTTCTGCAGCAAGGGCGATTAAGGCTGAGTCGAGTAAAACAGTTTCGAATCAAACAAGCGGCTACAGGGCTTATTTGAGTGACGACAGGCTTTCGCCTGACCACGCATTGCCAATCTATGCTTATTCCAAAATGAAAGTTTAAAAATATTTAATACAAGCTTAGGGTATATGCACCGGAC
>NZ_UPSE01000026.1 GCF_900573885.1 Pseudomonas viridiflava | reverse complement strand
GTCTCAAGGTGCGCCTCCCGTTCCTCGCCACTGTGGATAACGCCGCGCCAAAACCGCGTCAAAGCGCTTACGGCCCTGCACAACGCGGTGTTCTCGGTGTGGAGGACGTCGAAGTGGTCAGCGACGAGTTACTCACAGGCCAGCCACTGCAACCTGCCAAGCCACGTCCCAAACACCTGAAAGTCATCAAGGCCAAAAGCGGCGCTGATCGCATGAAAGCCGCGACTGCAAAGGCCAGCGGTGGTGGTGGGCAGGTGTTGAAAGGCTTGAGTGCTGAAG
>NZ_UPSE01000102.1 GCF_900573885.1 Pseudomonas viridiflava | reverse complement strand
CGGCAATCTCGGTCGCACGGCAACTGTGGCCAGGCGAGATTCCGGTGGTTTCAAAGTCGATGACTGCAATACGTTCCAACACGTTGGTCCAACCCTTGAATTCATTTCAACAACAACGCGCCTTCGATGGGCACGTAACGACTGGCAGCGCGGATCAGCGAATTGGCAGTCAGCCCCGGCACGCCATAGGCCACCGCTTCTACGCCATGTTTGCTGATGATGCGTTCGAGCAGCATGTCGAAATCGCCATCACCCGACGCCAGCACCACTTCATCGACCTGCGGCGCGAAGTCCATGATATCGATGGTAATGCCCACATCCCAGTCCCCTTTTGCTGAACCGTCGCTGCGCTGGATGTACGGCTTGAGC
>NZ_UPSE01000605.1 GCF_900573885.1 Pseudomonas viridiflava | reverse complement strand
GGGCAGGGCTGGGAGTCGCACTGGTCGATCCGTTCACGGCCATGGGAGTGCCAATTCAGGGTGTGGTGGTGCGGCCGATTGCCTGCAATATCCCGTTTTTCTTCGGCCTGATTTCGGCGTTCGCCAGCCCGCACTCCGATGTGGCCCTTGCGCTGATCGATGAAATTGCCACCACCGCGAAGACGCTGTTGCCGGACATGGTCATGCATGAAGCCAGTGCTCACGACGCCCTGTTGCAGAGCATTTACGCAGAATAAGACCGTTCGGATGTTGGTAAAGATCGCCCCAACCTGACATTCAGGAATATCAATATGCCTTTTTGCGCGTTGCGGGAATAAAAAACGCCTTTTAGTATTCGGTTTTCGCATTCAAGGCCTTAATGAATTCATTTATTTCGTAGTTGGAATGGATTTTGAAAGGTTGAATGAAAGCTCGGGTTGTCTGCCCGATCATTTGCCGAGTACCGATCAATGCCCCATGTAAATGCCCCCGCAGGTCTTGC
>NZ_UPSE01000305.1 GCF_900573885.1 Pseudomonas viridiflava | reverse complement strand
GATCGAAGGCTTCCTGCAACACCCAGTCGGGCAGCGTTTCGCGGACCTCCACGCCGGTGATGCCGCGCACTTGATCGTTGAGGCTTTCCAGGTGCTGAACGTTGACCGTGGTGTAGACGTCGATGCCCGCAGCCAGCAACTCCTGAATGTCCTGCCAGCGCTTGGCGTGACGACTGCCGGGCGCATTGCTGTGCGCCAGTTCATCGACCAGTACCAGACTCGGCGCGGCCTTGAGCAAGGCGTCCAGGTCCATTTCTTCCAGCGTCATGCCACGGTATTCGCTGCGCAACAGCGGCTGCTGCGGCAGGCCGTTGAGCAGGGT
>NZ_UPSE01000002.1 GCF_900573885.1 Pseudomonas viridiflava | reverse complement strand
CAGGTACACCGCCATGCAGATGACAATGAAAGCCACGGTGGCAAGGTGACGAGCGCGCTCAGTGATCTTCTTGGAGAACACCGTTATGAAGGACATCGACGTATAAGACGCGCCGATCACACTGCTGATACCCGCCGCCCATAGCACCAGACCGAACATCATCATGCCGACGTCACCTGCTGCCGCCTGGAAGGCTTGACCGGCAGGGTTTGCGCCCTTGCCAGACACATCGATAGCCACGCCGCTTGCCACCACACCCAGAATAGCGAGAAACAATATGTAGCGAGCGATGCCAGTGACCAGAATACCGGTCAGTGCTGCGCGGGATACGGCCTGAATGTTCTCTACGCCAACGGTGCCGCGATCAAGCAGACGGTGAGCGCCTGCATAGGTGATGTAACCGCCTACCG
>NZ_UPSE01000128.1 GCF_900573885.1 Pseudomonas viridiflava | reverse complement strand
GGATATTCTTTCTTTCGAGGAGTCCCGCTACCGACGCGTCAAGGCGTCACCGCACAGCTCGGTGAGTGCGCCCTTGCGCGAAGTCATCAAGCTCATGGATGCCAATCTGGAAGAACCGCTGGAACTTGAGCAACTGGCGGTCTATGCCGGTCGCTCGCGACGTCAGATCGAACGGCTGTTCAAGGAACAGCTGGGTACGACCCCCCAACGCTATTACCTGGAGTTGCGCATCACAGAGGCGCGTCGCTTGCTGCAACACACCGACATGTCTCAGGTAGAGGTGCTGGTGGCGTGTGGC
>NZ_UPSE01000064.1 GCF_900573885.1 Pseudomonas viridiflava | reverse complement strand
ATACACGGTGTTGGAAACGGGTCGCATGCGCGACCCGAAGGGACACCGTCTTATGCGAAAACTTTGTTCGCAGTGCGGTCCCAGCCGCCGGTGACGTTACCGCCACCCTGGCCATCGGAACGGCTCTGCTGGGTGTAGGTAGTCTTGATGCGTGCGAAGTTGAAGCTGATTTCTTCAATCGGCAGGTCGCTGACGGCGTTGTCTTCGCCAGTCTGGAGACCACCTGCAACAGCCTTAACGGAAGACACGACAACTTCTTCCAGGTTGATGGTCAGGTAGGTCAGCTTGTCGCCGCCTGCACGGTTAAC
>NZ_UPSE01000155.1 GCF_900573885.1 Pseudomonas viridiflava | reverse complement strand
GTCGTCCGGTCTGCGGGTGCTGCGTACCAAGCGGCCCGGCCTGCAGGCGCTGCGTGCACTGGCCTTGCTGGGCACCAGTCTGCTTTTCACCAGCAGCCTGATGTTCATTCCGCAGGCCGAGGCCACGGCGGTCAACTTTCTCGCGCCGCTGCTGGTCACTGCGCTGTCGGTGCCGCTGTTGCATGAGCGGGTGACGCGTGGGCAATGGATTGCCGTGATCGTCGGCTTCATGGGGGTGATGATCATCATTCATCCGGGCGGTGAGTTGTTCACGCCCGCGATTCTAATGCCGCTGTCTTCGGCGTTCTGTTTTGCGCTGTATCAGTTGCTGACCCGACTGGTCAGCCCGTTCGACAGCCCGACCACCAGCAACTTCTTTGCCGGGTTGTTCAACACCCTGTTGATGAGCGTGCTGGTGCCCTTCTTCTGGGAGGTGCCTGAACTCAAACACCTGCCGTTCCTGCTCGCGCTGGGCGCCTGCGCCATGGCCGCACACCTGCTGCTGACCCAGGCCTTCCGCTTCGCCGCACCTGCGATGCTGGCGCCGTTCAGTTACTGCCAGATCGTGTTTGCCG
>NZ_UPSE01000352.1 GCF_900573885.1 Pseudomonas viridiflava | reverse complement strand
GCCAGCAACTCGCCGGAAGTCATCGAACAACTGATCCTCTCGGGTCTTGACGTTGCTCGTCTGAACTTCTCCCACGGCACCCCGGATGAGCACAAGGCTCGCGCCAAGCTGATCCGTGAAATCGCCGCCAGACACGGGCGCTTCGTCGCTCTGCTGGGCGACCTGCAAGGTCCCAAGATCCGTATCGCCAAATTCACCGACAAGCGGATAGAGCTGAAAGTGGGTGACAAGTTCACCTTCTCCACCGCTCACCCGTTGACCAGTGGCAACCAGCAGATCGTGGGTATCGACTACCCGGATCTGGTCAAGGATTGCGGCGTGGGCGACGAGCTGTTGCTCGACGACGGTCGCGTGGTCATGCGCGTCGACACTCAAACCGCTGATGAACTGCACTGCACCGTCCTGATCGGTGGCCCTCTGTCGGACCACAAAGGCATCAACCGTCGCGGCGG
>NZ_UPSE01000016.1 GCF_900573885.1 Pseudomonas viridiflava | reverse complement strand
CTTCACTGCGCCAGGGCGTGTACGCCACGCCACCCAGCGCGATCTGACCGGTCTTGTCCGGCTGGACAATCGCCGCCACCGAGATCAGGGCAAACGCGTAGGACGCCCTGTCACGTACCTTGTAGTAAATGTGCCTGCCACCCACCGGTTTTGGCAGCGTGACGGCGGTGATCAGCTCTCCCGGCATCAGTGTGTTTTCCAGATGAGGCGTGTCGCCCGGCGCCTTGTACAGTGCCTCGACCGGAAAGCTGCGAACCTGGCCATCAGCGCCGAGGGTTTCTACTGTCGCGCCCAGTACACGCATGCCGACCGCCATGTCGCTCGGATGGCTGGCGATGCAGGAGG
>NZ_UPSE01000212.1 GCF_900573885.1 Pseudomonas viridiflava | reverse complement strand
TCCTTATTGCGTGCCTTTAACCAGCTGGAGCGCGACATGGCCCTGCGCGCCAGCATCGAAATGCAGGAACCGGACCTGGACGGCGATCAGAACGACCGACCTCAGGCCCCGGCAGCAGTCAGCGTGCGTGCCGCTGACACAGGCGACTTTCGTCTGGACGTGATTCGCAGTGCCGCCGTATCGAGCGAAGGTTTGCAACGCGTGCGCTGGTGGCTGAAAGGCGGAACGCTCTATCGGGCCATGGGCCTGCCGAGTGATCGATATCCACTGCCTGCGCCCAAGGAAGGGGTTGCGGTGCTTGCGGG
>NZ_UPSE01000045.1 GCF_900573885.1 Pseudomonas viridiflava | reverse complement strand
GGCCGTATTCGGCCGCACGCTCCGCGCTCATGAAGTTGTCACGCTCGGTATCGCGCTCGATGGTCTCGAGGCTCTGGCCGATGTGGTGCGCCAGCAACGAGTTCAGGCGGTGACGAATGTGCAGGATTTCCTTGGCATGGATGTCGATGTCCGACGCCTGGCCCTGGAAACCGCCCAATGGCTGGTGAATCATCATGCGCGAGTTCGGCAGGCAGTGACGCTTGCCCTCGGCACCGCCAGCCAGCAGGAACGCACCCATGCTGCACGCCTGACCGATACAGATGGTCGACACGTCAGGCTTGATGAACTGCATGGTGTCGTAG
>NZ_UPSE01000012.1 GCF_900573885.1 Pseudomonas viridiflava | reverse complement strand
ATTCACTATGTCGTTCAAAGCAACCTGTCACCAGACACCAACTACGCAAGTGTTCGTTACGTGATGGGATCTAAAGTTTGCACATTCTCTACCACCTTCATAAAAGCACCCGGTGCAGGTGGAGCTAAAGTGCCTAAATGGAACCGGACAGCCAGCCCTGAGGGCGGAGCAGTCTGCACAGCCACTTCTCGGGTCACCAACTTCTCCACCCACGCATGGGCAGCGGAGTTTTCGATGAGGTAAAACTGAGGCATGCGCGCCGGTTTCGGCGCGCATGCTTTTATGGAAATTAAAGATGACTCAGCGCAGGCCGATACAGATAACGCACACAGCGCCATGGATTGGCTATTACCGCG
>NZ_UPSE01000390.1 GCF_900573885.1 Pseudomonas viridiflava | reverse complement strand
TCACGGATGAAGGCAATATCGATTTTCAGCTTGTCGATGGGGAACCGGCGCAGGTAAGCCAGGCTCGAGTAGCCTGTGCCGAAGTCATCGATGGAAATTCTTACGCCCATGTTCTTGAGGGTTTGCAAGGTCGTGATGGTGTGCGAGGTATTCTCCATCAGCGAACTTTCCGTCAGCTCGACCTCCAGCCACTTTGGATCGACCTTATGCCGTTCAAGGGCCTTACCGATGTCGGCAATCAGGCCGCTGCCCTCGATCTGCTGACCTGAGACGTTGACCGCCACCTGAAACGAGCCCAGTCCTGAACGTTGCCACAGGGCAATCTGGGCGCAGACGCTGTCGATCATCCAACTGCCGACCTCGCTGATCAGGGCCAGGCTTTCCAGCAC
>NZ_UPSE01000531.1 GCF_900573885.1 Pseudomonas viridiflava | reverse complement strand
CTTTGAACCCCGACCCGAGGAGAGTGTTCCATGCCGTCAGATCGCTATATCGATTTCGCCAACTCCGACGTAGGCCGTCGCCTGGTGAAAGCCGTCGGTCTGCTGACTCCGACACGCCTGGAGCGTTGGCAGGCCGGACGCCTTCGGCCAATCGAAGGCACACTGCTGATCAGCGCAGGCCCGCTGGCCGATCAGGTTCGGGGGTTTGCCCATCGTCTGACCGACTCGCTGTACAGCTTTGGCAGCGACATGCCGGGCGCAACCGCCTGGGTCTCCAATCAAGGACCAAGGCTCAAGGCCGTGGTGTTTGATGCCAGTACGCTGCTAAGGA
>NZ_UPSE01000542.1 GCF_900573885.1 Pseudomonas viridiflava | reverse complement strand
GCTCCATATCGCCCCTGACCTCCCCTGCCGTCAGACGCATTTGCAGCGCCTGCATTTTGCTGCTGGCCCTTGCGAGCACGACCGTGCCGCGCACCAGCATGCGATTGAATAGACTCATGCAAGTGTTCCTTCGTCATTGGGTTGCGCGTAGCTGTAGGCGTCCTTATTGACCGGCACCTTGCTGCGCTTTTCAGGATCGCCGGGCTCGGCTTCAAAACCCTCTATCGGCCCCACCACCAGCGGGGTGGTGGTGCCCTTATCGCTGAGCGAATAGGTAATGGCTGAAATCAACATTTCT
>NZ_UPSE01000014.1 GCF_900573885.1 Pseudomonas viridiflava | reverse complement strand
CGGTTGGGCAGCGTGCGCAAGGAGAAACACATTCTGCCGGGGTTCTTCCACGACACGCTGGGCGAGCGGGACCGTCATCTGGCGATCAGCCGTGCACGACGCTTCGTGCTGCAGACCTTCGAGACCCCGGTGGCGCGCCCTTCCCTGCTCGATGCCGACACGCTGGGTGTCACCTGCGCCGAGTCCGAAGAACTGGCCGCGCCGTTGCCGCACAACTCGTTGCGCGACCTGTACTGGCGCATGACGCGCGCCAGCATGCGCTTGGGCAGCAAGTTATCCACAGGCGTGAAGCTGGGTTTCGATAC
>NZ_UPSE01000404.1 GCF_900573885.1 Pseudomonas viridiflava | reverse complement strand
ACCCTCAGTGGCGGCGGCGCGACCAAGGATATGAGCGACAGCTGGGGCTTCGGTGATCTGGAAGAAGACCGCTTCAACGTGATGGGTGTGGTCAACTACAACAAGCAGCAGAATCTGGACGCCAACGACCGTTCATTCACTCAGGATTACCAGCCAGGGCGCGTCCTCAACCAGACCTCCGGCACCGCGTACCCTGGCAACTATTTTCAGGGCGACAACTCTTCCAACCCGCTGGGCGCCAATTGCTCCGGGCCTAGCCTGATCGCCCGCAACGGCATCTGCCGGTTCAGCACCCGCGAGTACATCGACCTGATCCCGCAGACCGAAAAGACCTCGTTCTTCGGCAAGGCCACCGGCAAGCTGGCCGACGACCACAACGTCAGCCTTGAATACTTC
>NZ_UPSE01000124.1 GCF_900573885.1 Pseudomonas viridiflava | reverse complement strand
CCATGGCGTCACGGCCTGGTTCGTGGCGGTGATCCCGCTGACACTGCTGGCCACGCTGCTGAGTTGGGCACCGTTCTTGGGTTGGCTGGTGGAGATTCTGGCGCTGTATTGCGCGCTGGGCATGCGCAGCCTCGGCGAGCGTGTGCAGCCGGTGGCTCAGGCACTGCGCAGCGATGATCTGGAAGAGGCGCGTCGTCGCGTCGGCTATCTGGTCAGCCGCCAGACCAGCGAACTGGATGCGACCGAAGTCGCCCGCGCGGCCACCGAGTCGGTGCTGGAAAACGGCAGCGATGCAATAT
>NZ_UPSE01000047.1 GCF_900573885.1 Pseudomonas viridiflava | reverse complement strand
GTGTGAGGGCTGGCATCTTTACCTGATCAGAAGATGCCGCCTTGATGCGCATACGCCAGCACACCTTCATCGCGTTGACTACACTTCCCGACAACAGGTGAGTGAGCGACGGCGATGCCGAAGGAGTGCTGATGTCTCCCCTGAATCGTTACGTCGCGACGCAGGATCGGCAGCGCGGTGCAATTGGCCTGATGGCGGCGCTGACGCTGGTGCTGGCGTTGTTGTGCACGCTGATGGTCATCGACAGCGGCAGGCTGTACATGGAAAAACGCTCCCTGCAACGGATCACCGATGTGGCGGCGCTGGAAGCGGCCGGACGCAAGGGCACCTGCGCGACGGGCGCGAGCGCTGCCAGCTATGCCACTC
>NZ_UPSE01000350.1 GCF_900573885.1 Pseudomonas viridiflava | reverse complement strand
CCCGGTGGGGGCTGCCCGTGTATTGCAGTTGGCTCAACAGAACTCCATTCTGACCCAGTACTCGGAAAATATCGGCACGATCAACACCAACGTGGTCAATACCGAGACGGCATTGACCAGTATCATCGATACCATGCAGGCTGCCCGTGAAGAGCTGATATCAGCCTCAAACGGTAACAATACCGACTCTGTACGTCTCGCCAAAGCTTCGGTGCTCAAGCAGTATCAGAGTCAGATTCTGGGACTCATGAACAGTCAGGACACCAATGGGCAATACATATTTGCCGGGTCCAAGTCCTCGACACCACCCTTTTCGATGAACGCTGACGGCTTTTACAGCTACAAGGGCGATCAGACCAGCGTCAACCTGGCAGTAGGCGATGGTCTGGTGTTGGCCAGTAACACGG
>NZ_UPSE01000077.1 GCF_900573885.1 Pseudomonas viridiflava | reverse complement strand
AGGCAGTGCTGGAAGAAAAAGGCGTCCACTCGCTGGATCTTCTTCAAAAGACCTCCTACTACTACCCGAACTTCTGCTACCAGAATTTTCGCAGTACCAGCCTGCGCAGCGCCATGCTGTCAGCTAGTGGGATTGACCCTGAAACCACCACCCTGCTGCTGGATCAGCAAGCGACTTCGAAGCCTGACTTTTTCAGTATCACCTACGGGACAAACGGCGATTCCACAGCTGCGCTGAAAGCTCAGGAAGACGTCACGTATATGTGTCAACGGACTGGACTGAGTGAGCTACAACATTGCGAGGCGCTTGCAGTGAAGCCTGTCGGTGCTGCTGCCGAAACAGGTTCCGAGACCACCGTGACAC
>NZ_UPSE01000123.1 GCF_900573885.1 Pseudomonas viridiflava | reverse complement strand
GCTCTGCAAGACCGACCACCAGTCGCCCGAGCGCCTTGCCTGTCAGCCGAGTGATCGACAGGACCGTCAGCTCTCCGGCCCGCATCACGATACGAGCGGTTGCGCCTGCAAACTGCCCCAGCGGGACAAGGGCGAATACCCCAGCCAGCACGCACCCGACGACCACCCCGGCGGAATGCTCGCCCGCCCGCAGATCCTGAATGCACCCATAGAACGGAATGAGAAACCGCGCAGCGGTATCGGCATACTCACGCTCCTTCGCCCAGATATGCTTCCAGGGGGTTTCGTGTGAATGCTCGGTGTTGCTCTGCTCCAGAAACCGGGCAAGCAGATGC
>NZ_UPSE01000081.1 GCF_900573885.1 Pseudomonas viridiflava | reverse complement strand
TCGCTGGGCGTATTCACCCGTGAACTCACCACGCTGTACCGGGCTTTCAGTCAGGGGCTGGACGATCCGCTGCCGCCGCTGGCCTTGCAGTACGCCGATTACACACTGTGGCAGCGCGACTGGCTGGACGGTGAGCGCATGAGCCATCAGAGCGATTATTGGCATCAGGCGCTGAGCGGCGCGCCAGCGCTGTTGACCCTGCCCACCGACCGGCCACGCCCGGCGCGTCAGGACTACTCGGGGGCCAGCGTTGCCGTGCGTCTTGATCCGCGGCTGTGCGATGACCTGAAAACCTTCTGCCAGCTTCATGCCGTGACACCGTTC
>NZ_UPSE01000362.1 GCF_900573885.1 Pseudomonas viridiflava | reverse complement strand
GACAAATTCAAGGAAGCGTCCGAGGCTTACGAAGTTCTGAGCAGCCCCGACAAGCGCGCCGAATATGACGAGCTGCGCAAGTACGGGCGTCAGGGGCGGCCGTTCCAGACGCCGCCGGGCTGGCAGAGCCGAGCCGGTGCGGGCGGATTTGGCGAGGAGACGGCGGACTTTTCCGAGTTCTTCAGTTCCATCTTCGGCGGGCGTGCCCAACAGGGCGGCCGCAGCCGCAATCCGGGTCGCAAGGGGCAGGATGTGGAAATGGAACTGGCCGTCTTTCTGGAAGAGACGCTGTCGGCCGAATCCAAGCAGGTCAGTTTCAAGGTGCCGCAGCACAGCCCCAACGGGCAGCGCATGAGCGACATCACCAAGACCCTGAACGTGAAGATTCCCGCAGGCGTCGTGGACGGCGAGCGCATTCGTCTCAAGGGCCAGGGTGCGCCGGGAATAGCCGGCGGTGCGAATGGTGACATGTACCTGATCATCCGTCTGGCACCGCACCCGATGTTCGAGGTGGAAGGTCATGATCTGGTCATTACCGTTCCACTGGCACCCTGGGAAGCTGCGCTGGGCGCCAAGGTCGCCGTGCCCACGCTGACAGGCCGGATCAACCTGACCATCCGCCCCGACAGCCAGAACGGTCAACGCCTGCGTATCAAGGGCAACGGC
>NZ_UPSE01000438.1 GCF_900573885.1 Pseudomonas viridiflava | reverse complement strand
ACTCGGGCTTCACCATGGGCCTGATGCGCAAGGACGTCGGCCTGGCCAGCGATCTGGCGGACAGCCTGGACATGGAGCTGCCGTTGTCCCGAGTCGTCGCCCAATTGTGGAAAGCCAGCAGCGAGACGCTGGCCGATAACGAAGACTTCTGCGCCATCGTGCAACGCACCGATGCCAAACTTTACGGTCACGGAGAATAAGTGATGAGCACTGCAAAAATCCTCGAATTGATGCGCGCTTACTGGGGCGATCGCAGTGTCAGCGCCAGCTACGTGGGCGGTGAGTTCATTGAAGGCCATGGCGCGCCGGTCGAAGTGCGCAATGCCCATGACGACAGTCTGATGCTGAG
>NZ_UPSE01000076.1 GCF_900573885.1 Pseudomonas viridiflava | reverse complement strand
GGACGGGTCACTGCCCGGTTGCTGGCGCTACACAAGGTGTCGGCACGGCAAATAGCATTCGAGGTGACTGTGCGCGGTCTGATCGATGTCGTGGTGGCGCGCAATCATTTGCAGACGCTGCGTGATCGCGGTCATCAGGTGCTGATCGATGACTTTGGTACCGGGTATTGCAGCCTGGCTTACTTGCAGACCTGGCCGGTGGATTGCCTGAAAATCGACAAGGCCTTCATCGATGCGCTGGGCCACGATGCTGCCAGCAGCGGTGTGGCACCGCATATCATCCGGATGACCCATGCCC
>NZ_UPSE01000183.1 GCF_900573885.1 Pseudomonas viridiflava | reverse complement strand
GTACGAGATTCTCGGCCCTCACGGCATCCTGCCGCTCAAGTGCGACCCGATGGCGCTGTCCACGACGCTGCCACCGGATACGGCCTCCAAGGTGTCCGCACCGCTGCAGTTCAACTGGAACGACAACCACTGGATGGACTCCCGGGCCAGCCTGCATGACGTGAGCGCGCCATTGTCGATCTATGAACTGCACGCCGGTTCGTGGCAGATGGAGCAGAACGAGGAAGGCGAGTGGCGTCAATACAACTGGCGTGAGCTGGCAGACCGTCTGATCCCCTACATCGAGGAACTGGGGTTTACCCACATCGAGCTGATGCCAATCATGGAGCACCCGTTTGGTGGTTCGTGGGGCTATCAAC
>NZ_UPSE01000399.1 GCF_900573885.1 Pseudomonas viridiflava | reverse complement strand
ACACCATGCAGGAAGTCTTCAGCAATACCAGCAAGGTGCTCGTGACCGGTGATAAAGGGCAGAACAATCTGCTGTATCTGCCGCTCGACAAGATGATGGAAAACAGTCGCAGCGGTACCGGTAACACCTCGAGTACCGGTGGTTCATCCGCGACTGGAACTGATGCCGGCGTGCGAGCGACCGATACTCAGCAGCGCGATGTACGTACCAGGGAGAGTCGCTGATGAGCAATAAATCGCTGATCACCCTAATTGTTGGTGTGGTACTGGCAGTCATTTCCTGGAAC
>NZ_UPSE01000011.1 GCF_900573885.1 Pseudomonas viridiflava | reverse complement strand
TCCCGTGACCGTTGGTCGTGACGATATCGACGCCGCATTGCCCGCTCTTCGTGGGCAAATCAGCCAGATACCGCCGATGTACTCCGCCCTCAAGCGGGACGGACAGCCTCTTTACAAGCTGGCACGTGCAGGGGAAGTAGTGGAGCGCGAGCCCCGTTCTGTTACTATTGCGCGCTTGGAATTGCTTGCCTGCGAAGGCGACACTGCACGTCTGTCGGTCGATTGCAGCAAAGGCACCTATATCCGGACCCTGGTCGAGGATATCGGTGAGCAGCTCGGTTGTGGTGCCTACGTCGCAGAACTGCGTCGTACCCAGGCCGGACCGTTCAGCCTGGCCCAGACGGTCACGCTGGAAGAGCTTGAACAGGTGCATGCCGACGGCGGCAATCAA
>NZ_UPSE01000486.1 GCF_900573885.1 Pseudomonas viridiflava | reverse complement strand
CTTAAGAAACCGTGCGGTGGTGGCGATGAATACAGTCGGGCCCACCTTGGCTCGTTCAAAGGGCAAAACATGATCGATGACCTGAGTCTTCGCTCGATCTCGGCCATCACGGGCGGGCTGAAAGCGCTGCTGCGTAGTCACGAATTGGTTATCGACCTTCTCCCTGATCACAGCTTTCGCCAAGCCCTGAAGCGCTTGAAGCAAACGCTGTTTGGAGGCCTTGATGCGGCGCTCTAGCTCAGTCTGGCGCAAGTAGTCAGCAACGCCCAGTTTGAGGTACCGAGCCTGCTCAGACTCAGTT
>NZ_UPSE01000151.1 GCF_900573885.1 Pseudomonas viridiflava | reverse complement strand
TTGATGATCTTGGTGAACAAAGTATCCACAGCCGTATGCTCCTTATCGGTTGATGGTGCGTGCGGGGTATCACAGCGGTCGAGTGTACTGAGCGAGGCAGAGCTCGCCCAGCCATTTTGTGGGTCAGCGCGGGCAGCAGGACTTGTTGATGTAACCGCTGATCTGTCTGGCCAGCCAACGTGAAACCAGTCGTGGGCTGAACGTCCAGAGCCTGTTGCGCCAGCCCGGTATGATGACGGCGCGGTTCTTCGCCAGGGCGCGTACGGTGTACAGCGCAACTTCTTCAGGGCTCATCATTTTGTCGATGTTGACCTTGAGCTGAGCGGTGCGGAAAAAAGCCGTCCGGGTCGGACCGGGGCAGAGCACCGACACCTTGACCCCGGTTTTCTTCACTTC
>NZ_UPSE01000025.1 GCF_900573885.1 Pseudomonas viridiflava | reverse complement strand
GGTCGCCACGGTCATGTATTCGTCGTAGTTGCCCGGGAACAGACGCAGCTCGCCGTAATCAAGGTCAGCCATGTGCGTGCACACGCTGTTCAGGAAGTGACGGTCGTGGGAGATGATGATCATCAGGCTGTTACGCTGGGTCAGGATGTTTTCCAGCCAGCGAATGGTGTTGATGTCCAGGTGGTTGGTCGGTTCGTCGAGCAACAGCACTTCAGGATCGGAGAACAGCGCCTGCGCCAGCAGCACGCGCAGTTTCCAGCCGGGCGAGACTTCGCTCATCGGGCCGTTGTGCTGTTCGATGCCGATACCCAGGCCCAGCAGCAGTTCACCGGCGCGGGACTCGGCGGTG
>NZ_UPSE01000120.1 GCF_900573885.1 Pseudomonas viridiflava | reverse complement strand
CTGGCAGAGGCCATCGAGAGCCGCTATCAGGTCAAGATCATTGAGATGAACCCGGCACGCTGCCGTTACCTCTCGGAGAACCTGGACAACACCGTCGTGCTGCAGGGCAGCTCCTCGGATCGCGATCTGCTGATCGAGGAGAACATCGGCAATACCGACCTGTTTCTGGCCCTGACCAACGACGACGAAGCCAACATCATGTCATCGCTGCTCGCCAAACGGCTGGGCGCACGCAAGGTGATGACCCTGATCAACAACTCGGCGTATGTGGATCTGGTGCAGGGTGGGG
>NZ_UPSE01000488.1 GCF_900573885.1 Pseudomonas viridiflava | reverse complement strand
TGTCTGACGATCTGACTCAATACAAAAGACATGGCGACCCTTTTTTGAATGACACGGGCACCACTGTACTCCATGCCGCGCTATTGAGGCTTTTCAAAAGGCTTGTCGAAGGTAATCTTCGGTTCTTTCCAAGGGCCTTCAACCTTGTACTGCACGCTGGCGAACCGGGCCACCTTGTCACCCAGCAGCTTGTCCACCAGAAACAGCGCACCACCGATGGCTGGCGCACCGACAATCAGTGCAGCAATCGGCAGGTTGTTGGTGACCGGCAGTGTCACCAGCAACTCGGCATCGACCCGGTCCTTGAC
>NZ_UPSE01000259.1 GCF_900573885.1 Pseudomonas viridiflava | reverse complement strand
GCGACATCCGATGGCTACGACATGGTCGCACCGAGCGGCGAAGGTGCCATCCGCTGCATGCAGATGGCCCTGTCGACCGTAGAAGGCCCGATCGACTACCTGAAGACCCATGGCACCTCGACCCCGGTCGGTGATGAAATGGAGATGAACGGCGTACGTGCAGTCTTCGGCGACAATGCTCCGGCGATCAGCTCCACCAAGAGCCTGTCGGGCCACTCGCTGGGTGCCGCTGGCGTTCACGAGGCGATCTACTGCCTGCTGATGATGGAGAACAACTTCATCGCCGGCTCCGCCAACATCGACGAGCTGGACCCGAAAGTCGCTGACATGCCGATCCTGCTGGAAACCCGGGAAGAAGCAAAGCTCGATCGCATCATGAGCAACAGCTTCGGCTTCGGTGGCACCAACGCAACACTGGTTCTGCAGCGCTATCAGGCGTAAGCAGGAACCCGTGCAAGAC
>NZ_UPSE01000116.1 GCF_900573885.1 Pseudomonas viridiflava | reverse complement strand
GTCCGGGACGATGCCTTCACGGGCCATTTTCAACATGGCCAGAGCGTGCAGCGGGATGTCTGGACGCGACCAGGCATCAGGTGCCGGGGACAGGTCGTCGGTGTTGGTTTCGCCGGTGACCTTGAAGACACGCAGGCTGATCTTCTCGGCCGGCGTCGGGCGCTTCTTGAACCACTCGCCGTCGGCCCAGGACTGAACGACTGCCTTGGCGTGAGCGTTGCCGCTCTTGGCTTTTTCGGCCACGTCGTGGAAGGCGTCGAACATCAGCAGCGTGTGCTTGAGCTGTTCGGCAGCGACTGGCGCCAGCGTGGCGTCGTCGAGCAGGTC
>NZ_UPSE01000078.1 GCF_900573885.1 Pseudomonas viridiflava | reverse complement strand
GCCATTGCCTACCCGCTGAGCATGGGTCTGGCGGCGGGTGCGATGATTTTCGTGGTGTCACACGAGGTCATCCCGGAAACCCACCGCAACGGTCACCAGACGTCGGCGACGCTGGGCTTGATGGGCGGATTTGCAGTGATGATGTTTCTGGATACCGCGCTCGGCTGATTAGCCGCGCAATGCCTGCAACGAAGGCGCGGCATGAATGCCCGCCGCTGCTGCCAGCTCCAGTACACGTGCTTCATCGTTGCCGTAGACCAGCACCGCCTGCAGCTCATCGTCCAGCGGCTGGCTGAAATCCATCAGGGTGTAGCCGCCCATTTCCTTGTTCATGCTGCTCAGCTGGATCTGGATGCGATTGAGCGCCACCAGCGGCTCGACCTTGGTCTGTTGTTTCGACTTGATGTTGAACGTCACATCCTTGCCAAACGACTGGACGATCTGCTCGAACAGGTCCGCATAGGTGTCGGCCTGAAACAGGACAGTCTCCGGCAGACTGCCGACCACGACCCACTCCCCCAACGGAATGGGAAAGGTGTCGTCGTAATTGATATCAGGATTAGCG
>NZ_UPSE01000060.1 GCF_900573885.1 Pseudomonas viridiflava | reverse complement strand
TTACTCTACGGCAAAAAAGAAGTCGCCTATACACCATGGCGGGTGACACTCGTCGGCCGGCACCGACGATCAGCACATCTGCACGCGTTTCCATGTTTACACCGTTTCCGCTTGCGGCCGCAGCCGTGTTGAAAGTGCCTGGCTCAGACATCGGTTCGTGTCCCTAGGCCCACCGCTTGACGGGCAAACCAGCGCTTGGCGGTGGGCAGCAGGTCCAGCCCCAGCAGACCGAGGTTGCGACCTGTGGTCACCGCCGACTGCGTACTGCCGAACAGGCGCGTCACTTTGTCACTG
>NZ_UPSE01000544.1 GCF_900573885.1 Pseudomonas viridiflava | reverse complement strand
GGGTGATGTGGCCGCCCTTGGAGCGGCCGTTCAGCACGTGGCTGTAATCCTTGGCAGATGCACAGACCTGTTCCAGCCTGCTGGCCAGTTCCGCGTCGCAGCTGGCGCCGTTGAAGGTGCCGAGGTTGAAGTCTGGCAGACGACCATCGAACAGGTGCGGGACGTGGCCGCGTATCGAGTGCGCATCGAACAGCAGCGCGTAGCCGAACTCGTCGCGCAACCGTTGCAGTTCCTGCTCCAGCGTCTGGTGATACGGCGTCCAGATCTGCTCCAGATACGTCGCCCGCTCTTCAGGCCCCGGCGTTTGTCCTTCC
>NZ_UPSE01000650.1 GCF_900573885.1 Pseudomonas viridiflava | reverse complement strand
GCCAGGAAGCGCTCGATCTCATCCGGTCAGTCGCTTCGACCCGATCACCGTACGAAAAAACAACGCAGGCGTCAACTTTTGCCTCGAATGGTTGACGACGACACGCGTGCAAGGCCGAACATGGCCCGCCGATTTCCCTCCAGCCCACCCCGCCGTTATCATCCCCGCATCTTGTGAAGGACTTATCCGATGCTCAATGGCCTGTGGCTTGGTTTTTTTGTCGTGGCGGCGATTTCCGCAATGGCGCAGTGGCTGGTTGGCGGCAATGCGGGCATCTTTGCCGCGATGGTCGAAAGCATCTTCGCCATGGCCAACCTGTCGGT
>NZ_UPSE01000129.1 GCF_900573885.1 Pseudomonas viridiflava | reverse complement strand
TTCAATCGATGACCCGGCCCGGGTCTGATCGAGATTCTGGTAGAGGTCGTCAATTGATGCGGCCAGGTACTGGAGCTTTTCGTTGAGCAGCCCCAACTGATGGAGGTTTCGCTGGCGCTCGCCCAGTGCCTCGACCTGAAGCTGCACACCTTCCAGCACCTCGTCCAGATTGACGGGTTTTTGATAGTAATCCGCGATCCCGGCACGCAACGCTTTGATGACGTCCTTCTTCTCGGCCTTGCCAGTGAGCATGATGGCCTCGAATAGGTGCTTCCTGCCGCCCGCACGCTTCATCGCTTCGACCATCTCGATGCCGTTCATGCCCGGCATGTCCAGATCACACAGCACGATCCCGACAGTGTCGTCCTGATTGAATTGTTCCATGGCCTGCGCACTGGAAACGCAAGGCACGCAGTGATAACTACTGTTTTCGAGAAACTCACACAGCTCTTCGACCACAGCAGGCTGATCATCCACCACCAGTATTTTTACCGACGAATACGTGTTCACGTGCGACTCCATGCTGGTCGGCAACAGTGGGAAA
>NZ_UPSE01000198.1 GCF_900573885.1 Pseudomonas viridiflava | reverse complement strand
GTAAGCCTGTTCAACCGACCGGAAACGGAGGCCCGAGCGGAGCGAAAGCGACGAAGGTGCATGGCTGAATTTCACTTGAAACAGCCGGCGCTTTTTTAAGGTGAAAATATTCCGGACAGTAGTGCGCGAAGGCGGGAATCCGGAATGTTGTGACGGACTCCCAACCGCAACACAACGCAAATTCTGGATCCCGAATGCTCGGACCGCCGCCTTCGCGGCGATGACGGGGTTGGTCACTGAGCGCTCGTCAGCCCCGCAACCCGGGACTCAACCGCAGCATATCCAGCGCCACATCCACCAACCGCTCCGCCTCCTTGCCCATGGCAAAGCTTTTCGGCGCAAGCAGCCACTTGGCGAGCACGCCATCAATAAACGAATGCAAGCAGGTGGCCGCCCATTTGGTGTTGAGGTCGGCGGGCAACTGGCCTTTGTTGATGGCGTTACGCAGGGTCAACTCGATGCGCTGGTCGCAGTCGATGCTGTTGTCCTGCATTTGTTGGCGCAGGTCGTTGAGCTCCGCCGTGTATTCACATTTGTGGAACAGAATCTCGTTGATGCGCCGCACCTGCGCGTCACTGGCAGTTTGTCTGAACAGCTGAACCAATAATTCTCGCAGGCGACCCAATGGGTCAGGCTCGGTGGCACTTTCACTGGCCTTGGCCAGCTCTTCGAACGGCAGGTGCGCGCGTTCGAGAATTGCCTGAAACACGTCACTCTTGTTGCTGAAATGCCAATAGATAGCGCCGCGCGTAACGCCCGCCACATCGGCAATTTTGGCCAGCGTAGTCCGCCCGACGCCATGCTCGTAGAACGCCTGCTCGGCGGCATCGAGAATCTGGCAGCGGGTTTCCTGTGCTTCTTCTTTGGTGCGTCTGACCATGCAAAACAGCCCTGGGTTAGCGACACGTAAGCCCAATGTCAGCGTCGTGTCAGTTAAAGGCAAAGCTTGAAAAAAGCTTATGTAACAGTGAGTTTTAGGCGTTTACAAACAACCGTGAATGTAAGTATATTTCTTAGCAGCCTACCTATCCACAAGAAAATCCTTATTTTTTGATCACGCTTTGATCAGCCGCCTACCAAAAACGTTTAAAAACTAACCAATCGTACCGGCGCCGCCCTTGCGCTGATCGACATGAGGCCTTTCATGCAATTCAAGCCAGCCCACACCGCTCTGGTTTCCGCCCTCGCCCTGGCAACCCTGTTGCTCACTGGTTGCGAAAAAGCAGCAGAAGCGCCGCCACAACAGACCCCTCAAGTGGGTGTGGTGACCTTGAAACCGCAAGCCTATTCCCTCGTCAGCCAGTTGCCCGGCCGCACCAATGCTTACCGCGTTGCCGAGGTTCGCCCGCAAGTGAACGGCATCATCCTCAAGCGTCTGTTTACTGAAGGCCGCGAGGTCAAAGCCGGTGAGCAGCTGTATCAAATCGATCCGTCGGTTTACGAAGCCACGCTGAAAAGCGCGCAGGCGACTCTGCAATCAGCCAAGTCGCTGGCTGACCGCTACAAGCAATTGGTGAACGAACAAGCCGTTAGCCGCCAGGAATACGACAACGCCGTGTCGCAGCGCCTGCAAGCCGAAGCGGCGATGCAAAGCGCGCAAATCGATCTGCGTTACACCAAAGTGCTTGCGCCGATTTCCGGCCGTATCGGCCGTTCCGCAGTGACTGAAGGCGCGCTGGTGAGCAACGGGCAAACCAATGCCATGGCCACTATTCAGCAGCTCGACCCGATTTACGTCGACGTCACCCAGTCCTCCGCGCAGTTGCTCAAGCTGCGTCGCGAGCTGGAAAGCGGCAACCTGCAGAAGGCCGGCGACAATGCCGCCAAGGTCAAGCTGGTGCTTGAAGACGGCAGCCTGTACGAGCAGGAAGGCAAGCTGGAGTTCTCCGAAGTTTCGGTAGATGAAGGCACCGGCTCGGTAACCATCCGCGCCGTGTTCCCCAACCCGAAACATCAGTTGCTGCCGGGTATGTTCGTGCACGCGCAGCTGCAGGCCGGGGTCAACGAAAACGCCATTCTCGCGCCGCAGCAAGGCGTGACCCGCGACCTCAAAGGCTTGCCTACCGCACTGGTGGTGAACGCTGAGAACAAGGTGGAACTGCGTCAGTTGAAGGCCGAGCGCACCCTGGGTTCTGACTGGCTGATCAACGACGGCCTGAAAGCCGGCGACCGCCTGATTACTGAAGGCCTGCAATACGTGAAACCGGGCGTGGAAGTGAAAGTGGCCGAAGCCACTAACGTCACCCCGGCAAACGGCGGCGAAGCGAAGCCTGCGGCTCCGGCCACTGAACAAGCCCAAGGCGAAGGGAAGTAATTCATGTCGAAATTCTTTATCGACCGCCCCATTTTCGCCTGGGTAATTGCCCTGGTGATCATGCTGGTGGGCACGCTGTCCATTCTGAAATTGCCGATCAACCAGTACCCGGCGATTGCGCCACCCGCCATTGCCATCCAGGTGACCTACCCAGGCGCGTCCGCACAAACCGTGCAGGACACCGTGGTGCAGATCATCGAGCAGCAGCTCAACGGCATCGACAACCTGCGTTATGTCACCTCGGAAAGTAACTCCGACGGCAGCATGACCATCACTGCCACCTTCAACCAGGGCACCAGCCCCGACACCGCTCAGGTGCAGGTGCAGAACAAGCTCAACCTCGCCACCCCGCTGCTGCCGCAAGAAGTGCAGCAACAGGGCATCCGCGTAACCAAGGCAGTGAAGAACTTCCTGATGGTGATCGGCCTGGTGTCCGAAGACGGCAGCATGAACAGGGACGACCTGGCCAACTACATCGTCTCCAACATGCAGGACCCGATCTCGCGTACCGCTGGTGTCGGTGACTTCCAGGTGTTCGGTGCCCAGTACGCCATGCGCATCTGGCTCGACCCGGCCAAGCTGAACAAATTTCAGCTCACCCCCGTCGACATCCGCACCGCCGTAACAGCGCAGAACGTGCAGGTATCTTCCGGTCAGTTGGGCGGTTTGCCAGCGGTCGAAGGCCAGCAACTGAACGCGACCATCATCGGCAAAACCCGCTTCCAGAACGCCGAGCAGTTCAAGAACATTCTGCTCAAGGTGAACACCGACGGCTCCCAAGTGCGTTTGGGCGACGTCGCCACCGTGGAACTGGGCGGGGAAAACTACAGCATCAGCGCGCAGTTCAACGGCAAGCCGGCCTCCGGTCTGGCAATCAAACTGGCAACCGGCGCCAACGCGCTGGATACCGCCAAGGCCATTCGCGCCACCATCGCCGACCTGGAACCGTTCTTCCCGCAAGGCATGAAAGCGGTATACCCGTACGACACCACCCCGGTGGTGACCGCCTCGATTGAAGGCGTGGTGCATACCCTGATCGAAGCCGTGGTGCTGGTGTTCCTGGTGATGTACCTGTTCCTGCAAAACCTGCGGGCCACCATCATCACCACCCTCACCGTTCCGGTGGTATTGCTCGGTACGTTCGGCATTCTTGCCGCCGCCGGCTTCACCATTAACACCTTGACCATGTTCGGTATGGTGCTGGCCATCGGCTTGCTGGTGGACGATGCCATTGTGGTGGTGGAAAACGTCGAGCGGGTCATGGCCGAGGAGCATTTGTCGCCGAAGGAAGCGACGAAGAAATCCATGAGCCAGATTCAGGGCGCACTCGTCGGTATCGCCATGGTGCTCTCGGCCGTATTGCTGCCGATGGCGTTCTTCGGCGGTTCCACCGGTGTGATTTATCGCCAGTTCTCCATCACCATCGTGTCCGCCATGGGCCTGTCGGTGCTGGTGGCGTTGATCTTCACCCCGGCCCTGTGCGCGACCATGCTCAAGCCACACAAAGAAGGCACCCAGGGCGTGCCCAAGCGTGGCTTCTTCGGCTGGTTCAACCGCAACTTCGACCGCAGCGTGCGCGGTTACGAGCGCGGTGTGAGCAGCATGTTGCGCAACAAAACCCCGTATCTGCTGGCCTATGCCGTGCTCATCGTCGGCATGATCTGGCTGTTCACCCGCATTCCCACTGCGTTCCTGCCGGAAGAAGACCAGGGCGTACTGTTCGCCCAGGTACAGACTCCCGCGGGCTCCAGTGCCGGCCGCACCCAGGTGGTGGTCGACGAAATGCGTGCGTACTTGCTCAAAGAGGAAGCGGACACGGTGAACTCGGTGTTTACCGTGACCGGCTTCAACTTTGCCGGTCGTGGTCAGAGCTCCGGTATGGCATTCATCATGCTCAAGCCGTGGGGTGAACGCTCTGCCGAGAACACGGTGTTCGCCCTCGCCCAGCGCGCCCAGCAGCACTTCTTCAGCTTCCGCGACGCCATGGTGTTCGCCTTCGCGCCACCGGCCGTACTCGAGCTGGGTAACGCCACCGGCTTCGACGTGTTCCTGCAAGACCGTGGCGGCGTCGGCCACGACAAGCTGATGGAAGCACGCAACCAGTTCCTCGGTATGGCCTCGCAAAGCAAGGTGCTCCAACAGGTTCGCCCGAACGGCCTGAACGATGAACCGCAGTTCCAGCTGACCATCGACGACGAGCGCGCCAGCGCCCTGGGCATCACCCTCTCGGACATCAACAACACCTTGTCCATTGCTCTGGGTGGTAGCTACGTCAACGACTTCATCGACCGTGGCCGAGTGAAGAAGGTCTATATCCAGGGCGAAGCGAAATCGCGCATGACCCCCGAAGACCTGCAGAAATGGTACGTGCGCAATAACCTCGGCCAGATGGTGCCCTTCTCCTCGTTCGCCTCCGGCTCGTGGATTTACGGCTCGCCGAAACTGGCCCGTTACAACGGCGTGGAAGCCATGGAAATCATGGGTTCGCCGGCACCGGGTTACTCCACCGGTGAAGCCATGGCCGAAGTCGAAGCGCTGGCGAAGAAACTTCCCGCAGGCGTTGGTTATTCCTGGACAGGCCTGTCGTACGAAGAACGCTTGTCCGGCTCGCAAGCGCCGGCGCTTTATGCGATCTCGCTGTTGCTGGTGTTCCTGTGTCTGGCTGCGCTGTATGAAAGCTGGTCGATTCCGGTGGCGGTCATTCTGGTGGTGCCGCTGGGTATCATCGGTGCGCTGATGGCCACCAGCTTGCGCGGCTTGTCGAACGACGTGTTCTTCCAGGTTGGCCTGTTGACCACGGTCGGCCTGGCAGCGAAAAACGCCATTCTGATCGTCGAGTTCGCCAAGGAGCTGCACGAACAGGGCAAGTCGCTGGTCGACGCCGCACTGGAAGCCTGCCGCATGCGTTTGCGCCCGATCATCATGACCTCGATGGCGTTCATCCTCGGCGTGGTGCCGTTGGCCATCTCTACCGGCGCCGGCTCGGGCAGCCAGCACGCCATCGGTACGGGCGTAATCGGCGGCATGATCACCGCCACCGTCCTGGCAATTTTCTGGGTGCCGTTGTTCTTCGTCACGATCTCCTCGCTGTTCAAAGGCAAGCAGACCGAAACCCCACGTAATGAGGCTGGCCACTGATGCGCAAGTCCCTACTTTCCCTCGCGATTGCCAGCCTGATTCTGGGCGGCTGTTCGCTGATTCCCGAGTATGAGCAGCCGGCCTCGCCGGTTGCCGCCACGTACCCGCAAGGCCCGGCTTACGGTCCGGCGGAGTCGGCTCAGGTGGCGCAGGCCGAGCAAGGCTGGCGCCAGTTTTTCCATGACCCGACTCTGCAGCGTCTGATCCAGACGTCGCTGGAAAACAACCGCGACCTGCGCGTGGCGGCGTTGAACCTCGACGCCTACGCCGCGCAGTACCGCATCCAGCGCGCCGAGCTGCTGCCCAACGTAAGCGCCGACGGCACTGGCGTACGGCAGCGCACGCCGGGTGATCTGTCGCAAACCGGCACCGCCACCACCAGCGGCCAGTACTCGGCAACCATCGGCATCAGCGCCTATGAGCTGGACCTGTTCGGCCGCCTGCGCAGCCTTAACGAAGAGTCGTTGCAGACTTACTTCTCCAGCGAGCAAGCGCGCCGCAGCACCCAGCTGAGCCTGGTAGCCAACGTGGCCAACGCTTACCTGACGCTGACCGCTGACCAGGAGCTGCTGCGCCTGACCGAAGAAACCCTGAAAACCTACGAAGACAGCTACCGGCTGACCCAACGCAGCAACGAAGTAGGCGTGGCCTCGGCGCTGGACCTCAGCCAGTCGCGCACCTCGGTAGAAAGCGCTCGCGTCGCCCTGGCCCAGTACCAACGCCTGGTCGCGCAAGACCGCAACAACCTGGCCCTGCTGCTCGGCACCTCGGTGCCCGACAACCTGAGCGCCACCAGCCCGCTAGCCGACGACCTGCTGGAAGAGTTGCCCGCCGGTTTGCCGTCGGACCTGCTGCAACGTCGCCCGGACATTCTGGAGGCCGAGTACCTGCTCAAGGCCGCCAATGCCAACATCGGCGCCGCACGGGCTGCGTTCTTCCCGCGCATCAGCCTGACGGCCAATGCCGGCTCCAGCAGCGCCGATCTGTCCAACCTATTCAAAGGCGGTTCGGGCAGCTGGTACTTCTCGCCGTCCATCAGCATTCCAATCTTCAACGCTGGCAGCCTGAAGGCCAGCCTGGACTACTCGAAAATCCAGAAAGACATTCGCGTGGCTCAGTATGAGAAGTCGATTCAGACTGCCTTCCAGGAAGTATCCGACGGCCTCGCTTCGCGCCAAACCTACAACCAGCAGTTGCAGGCGCAGCGTGACTTCGTCGCCGCCAACCAGGACTACTACCGCCTGGCTGAACGCCGTTATCGCACCGGCATCGACAGCAACCTGACCTTCCTTGACGCCCAACGCTCGTTGTTCAGCGCGCAACAAGCGCTGATCACCGACCGTTTGGCGCAGCTCACCAGCGAGGTCAATCTGTACAAGGCGCTGGGCGGTGGCTGGGTGGAAAACACCGGCTCGGCACCAGCAGAACCGGGCAAGCCGTAAGGTTTCGCCGGCAACAAAAAAGCCCGCCAATTGGCGGGCTTTTTTGTTGCCGGGTGTCACGACCGTCGAATCCTCCATCCGTCATTCCCGCGTAGGCGGGAATCCAGGTTCGGTGATGTTTCAAACGACACCGTAACCTACAAAACTCTGGATTCCGAACCGTCGGACCGCCGCCTTCGCGGGAATGACGGTTTCTCTGCGGCCTAGTTCTGTAAATCAGCCAAGGTCAAATTCAGGCACTTGCGCGCCTTCTCTACCAGCTCATCAATCTCGGCTTTGCTGATTACCAGCGGCGGCGCAATGATCATGGTGTCGCCCACGGCGCGCATGATCAAGCCGTTGTTGAAGCAATGGCCGCGGCAGATCATACCGACGCCCTTCCCTTCGTATCGGGCACGGGTGGCTTTGTCTTTCACCAGTTCGATGGCGCCCAGCATGCCCAGCCCGCGCACTTCGCCTACCAGTGGATGATCAGCCAGTTCACGCAGGCGCTGTTGCAGGTAAGGCGCGGTTTCGGCCCGTACGGTTTCCAGAATCTTCTCTTCGCGAATGATCCGCAGGTTTTCCAGCGCCACGGCGGCTGCCACCGGGTGACCGGAATAGGTGAAGCCGTGGTTGAAGTCGCCGCCTTCGTTGATCACGGCGGCAACCTTGTCGCTGACAATCAGGCCACCCATGGGGATGTAACCCGAGGTCAGGCCTTTGGCGATGGTCATCAGGTCCGGCGTGTTGCCGTAGTAGTCGCTGCCGAACCACTCGCCGGTGCGGCCAAAGCCACAAATCACTTCGTCTGCAGCAAAGAGGATGTCGTATTTGGCGAGAATCTCGCGCACCTTCGGCCAGTAGGTGTCCGGCGGAATAATCACGCCGCCGGCGCCTTGAATCGGCTCGGCAATAAACGCCGCGACCTTGTCTTCGCCGACTTCGAGAATTTTCTTTTCCAGCTGCTCGGCCGCCCAGATGCCGAATTCGGCCGGGCTCATGTCGCCGCCTTCACCAAACCAGTACGGCTGCGGGATGTGCACGATGTCGGGGAGCATGCCGCCCTGCTCGTGCATGCCTTGCATACCGCCCAACGCGGCGCCGGCCACGGTGGAGCCGTGATAGCCATTGAGGCGACCGATGATGACTTTCTTCTGTGGCTTGCCCTTCACTTGCCAGTAGTGACGGACCATACGCAGCATGGTGTCGTTACCTTCCGAACCGGAACCGGTAAAGAACAAATGATTCATGTGCGGCGGTGCCAGCTCGGCGATGGTTTTCGCCAGCTCCAGCACCGGCGGGTGCGCGGTCATGAAGAAGGTGTTGTAGAACGGCAGCTCCTTCATCTGCCTGGCCGCCGCATCAGCCAGCTCATCGCGGCCGTAGCCGATGGCCACGCACCAGAGGCCCGCCATGGCGTCGAGAATCTTGTTGCCTTCGCTGTCCCACAAGTACACGCCATCGGCGCTGGTGATGATGCGCGGGCCGACCTGTTTCAGCTGTTTGTAATCACTGAATGGCGCCAGGTGATGGCTGTCGCTCAGGGCTTGCCATTCCAGTGTTTTCGGGTTGTTGGCTGACTTGCTCATACGCACTCCTTACGGCCCGGCACGCGATGCCGGGCGGAAAAAATTTAGAGGAACCAGCGGTATTCGCGGGCGCTGATTTCTTGCAAAAAGGCTAAGTGGTCCTGCCGCTTGTTCTCGCAGTACACATCGACAAACTCGGCGCCGAGACCCGCGCGCAGCTCCGGTTGCTGCTGCATGGCGCACACGGCCTGGAGGATATCCAGAGGGAAATCCACGCCGCTGTTGCGGTCTTCGTTCAGTGGCGCAATCGGCTCGCGGCCAGTGGCCAGACCCTGCTCGAGGCCGACCAGAATGGCCGCCAGCACCAGATACGGGTTGGCGTCGGCACCGGAAATACGGTGTTCGATACGCAGATTTTTTGCGTCCGACTCGGGAATGCGCACGCACGCGTCGCGGTCTTCATAACCCCAGCTGGCGCGGGTAGCGGCGTTCACCGTGCCGCCCAGACGGCGGTAGGCGTTCTGGTTCGGCGCAAAGATCGGCATGCAGTGCGGCAGTAACTCCAGGCACCCCGCTACCGCGTGGCGCATCGCCTGTTGCTCGTTGGCGGCCAGCAGATTGTTGCCCGCGGCGTCATACAAACTGACGTGCACATGCATGCCGCTGCCGGGATGCTCGAGGTACGGCTTGGCCATAAAGCTGGCGCGGTAGCCGTGCTTGAGCGCGACGCCACGGGTGCTGCGGCAGAACAAGGCGGCCCAGTCGGCGGCCTTGAGCCCATCGTCGAGGTGGCCGAAGTTGATTTCGAACTGGCCGGGGCCGAGCTCGGCGGTGATTACCGTGGTGTCGATGCCTTGCAGCCGCGCGGTTTCCACCATCTCGTCGAGCACCGGCGCAAAACGCGAGAGGCGCTCGATGTGCATATTCGGCATGTCGTCGCCGTCGTCGCTCAGCTCGTCGCGGGGGAATTGCGGCAGGCCGTCACGCAGTTTTTTATCGAACAGATAAAACTCCAGCTCGAACGCCACCACCGGATGGATGCCCTTGTTGCGCAGGCGTTGCAGCACTTGCGCGAGCACTTCACGCGGCTCGAATTCGATTGGCGCGGCGGTGCCGTCGGAGGTGATCAGCATCTGCCCCACTGGCTGCGCTTCCCAGGTCACCAGCTTCAATGTGCCCGGCACCAGACGGCGCTCGGCGTCGGGGTCGCCGTCGTGGAAGCAGTAGTCGCCAATCTTGAACAGGCCGCCCTGCACGCCGAGCAGCACGCAGTTCTGCGGCAGCTTCAAGGCGCTGCCTGCGGCGACTTTTTCGAGCATGTCGATCGGGTAGCGCTTGCCGTAGAAGTGCCCCGGAATATCCAGGCAAATCAGATCGACATAACGCACCTCAGGGTAACGCTGGCGAAATGCGCGCACTTCAGCCAACAGGTCGGCGTGCTCGGCGCTCACGGGAACGGCGGTCATAACGGGACTTCCTTCAGCATTGATCATGTGTACACCCACAGCACGCGGGTGGGGTGTTCGGAGCGGTTGCCGTAACGGCAATGGACATGGCGGTCGAGCTGGAAGGCATCGCCGGCACGCAAGGTGACGGGCTCGTCGGAGCCTGCGAGCCACAGCGTCAGCTCGCCTTCCAGCACGTAACCCCCCTGCTCGGAAATGTCGCTCAGCGTCCGTTCACCGGAGCTGGAACCGGGCTCCAGCAAGCTTTCCAGCATGGAAAAGCTGGCCGACATAGTGGGCGACACCAGAATGTCGGTAATGCCATTGGCGAAATACAACGTGCGACGTTCGTCCGGCCGGGTTACCCAGGGCAGCTGCTTGGGTTTGGCCAGATTGTAAAAATAGGTGGTGGTCACGCCCAGCGCCTGACTGATAGCGGTGAGATCGGCCACGGTCGGGCGCGACAACCCGCGCTCAACTTGCGAAACAAAGCCCACCGAGCGACCGATTTTGTCGGCCAGTTCTTTGAGCGTGTAGTTCTTGTGCTTGCGCAGGTCGTGAATAAGGATCGCCAGCGCAGCGATCTCTTCCTCTTTGGTCATCGGCGTGTGCTCCATCACAGGCTGTCCCGCAGGCGATACCAGGCCTTGCCGACCGCTTCCAAAGGCGCCGCGAGATAACGGCCGCCAGGGAACCCGGGGTTGTTCAGGCACTGGTACAGATTGAGTAAGTCTTCGTCGCCCAGAATCGCCTCGCTGACGGCCCGCGCTCCGGCCAGGGTCGGCAGCACGCCGTGCCCGGAATAGCCTTGCAGCCAGTAACGGTTGCCGTCGCGACCGATGTCTGGCGTGCGCTTGAGGGTGATGTCGATATGGCCGCCCCAGGCGAAGTCGATCGGCACGCCGGTCAGTTGCGGGAACACCCGCTCGAGAAACGGTCGCGTGGCACCGGCGATGTCATTGGGCATGCCACCGAGGTAGGTGCAGCCGCCGCCGAACAGCAGGCGGTGGTCGGGCGTAAGGCGGAAATAGTCGAGCACGAACTGGTTGTCGGTGACGCACGCGTTGGTAGGCAGCAACGCCTTGGCCTGCGCCTCGCCAAGCGGCGCGGTGGCGACCTGATACGTGCCGACCGGCAGCACACGTTTGGCCAATGCGGGGTCGAGTTCATCGATATAGGCGTTGCAGGCCAGCACCAGCACGTCGGCGCGCACAGTGCCCTGCTCCGTTTTCACCCGGTAACCGGAGCCTTCTAGCTGGTAGCTGAGCGCTTTGCTGTTCTCATGAATCAGCCCGCCGGCCGCTTCAATGGCGGCTGCAAGGCCCAGGGCCAGTTTCAACGGATTGAGATGGCCACCTTCGGGGTCGTAAAGGCCAGCCTGATAGCGCTCGCTGGCGACCCAATCAGGAAGCTGCTCGCGGGGGATGAATTGCAAGGCATCGTGACCCCATTTGTGGCTGGCCTCGTGCTGCCATTCATGGAGAATGGCCGTGCGCCTTGCCAACACGGAGGTCCACAGATGCCCGGGCCGGTAGTCGCAATCGAAGCCGTGGCGGCCGGGCAGCTCGCGCAGTTCCTGCGCCGCCCAGCGCATGCTGTGCCACAGACGTCGCGCGCGCTCCAGGCCCAATGCAGCCTCCAGTGGCGGCATGTCGCACGACCAACCGAGAATCGCCTGACCGCCGTTTCGTCCACTGGCCGCCCACGCCACACGGCTCGCTTCGATGAGCATCACGCGCTTGCCGGCAAGCACAAGGCGCAATGCCGTATGCAGGCCACTGAAACCGGC
Source organism: Pseudomonas viridiflava (assembly GCF_900573885.1). Lineage (GTDB taxonomy): Bacteria > Pseudomonadota > Gammaproteobacteria > Pseudomonadales > Pseudomonadaceae > Aquipseudomonas. The sequence goes on along the minus strand of NZ_UPSE01000198.1, from coordinate 472,714 downwards.
GCCGATGACCAGCACATCCGTGCGGTGCTCACCTTGCAACGGCGTACGCGGTTTTAGGAGATCGGCACTGCTGTAGGCGTAATAGCTGTCAATGTGCTGAGCGGAACGCTGAAACATCAGATATCCAAATTCACGCAGGTGAAATTTATGGCTAATAATTTCACGAACGCTATCGGAAAAACCACACCACGGCAACCGTGCCGTCTTGACCTTGCCACAGTGACAAGCCAAAGAATCCCGGCCGCAGGGCTTTGCGCGCTCTGAGCAGTCACCACGTTGTCAGATCGGGACATCCATTTATGACGAGCAGACGCACCTTTGTTAAAAGTCTCGCCGCGGGCAGCGTGCTCGGCGGTTTAGGCCTGTGGCGCCCACCGGTATGGGCGCAGAGCGGCGCCAATCAGCCCGCCACGTTGAGCGGCAGCGAGTTCGACCTGGTCATTGGCCAGACGCCGGTAAATTTCACCGGCGCGCCGCGCAGCGCCATCACCATCAACGGCAGCCTTCCCGGCCCTCTGCTGCGCTGGCGTGAAGGCGATACCGTGACGCTTAGGGTGAAAAACCGCCTGAGCGAAGTGACCTCCCTGCATTGGCACGGCATATTGCTGCCGGCCAACATGGATGGCGTGCCGGGCATGAGCTTCGACGGCATCGCGCCGGATGGCCAGTACACCTACCGCTTCACCGTGCAGCAGCACGGCACCTATTGGTATCACAGCCATTCCGGCATGCAGGAACAAGCGGGACTGTACGCCCCGCTGGTGATCGATCCGCTCGAGCCGGCGCCGTTCGCCTATGAACGCGAGCACGTGCTGCTGCTTAGCGACTGGACCGACCAAAACCCTAACCGGTTGCTGACGACGCTGAAAAAACAGGCCGATTATTACAACGGGCACAAGCGCACCCTCGGCGACTTTATCGACGACATCGGCCGTGACGGCTGGCGCGCTACTTTCAGCGAGCGCATGAGTTGGGCGCAGATGCGCATGACACCCACCGACATCGCCGACGTTACCGGGCAGACCTATACCTATCTCGTCAACGGCCATGCCCCCGATAGCAACTGGACCGGCCTGTTCCAGCCGGGCGAGCGTCTTCGTTTGCGCTTGATCAACGCCAGCGCCATGACCTATTTCGATTTGCGCATTCCCGGCTTGAACATGACCGTGGTCGCGGCGGACGGCCAGTACGTGGAACCGGTTTCGGTCGACGAACTGCGCCTGGCGCCGGCGGAGACCTATGACGTGATCGTGCAACCGCAACACGCCGAGGCCTACACCGTATTCGCCCAGGCCATGGACCGCAGTGGCTACGCCTGCGCGACCCTGGCCACGCGCCAGGGCTTGCGCGCGGCGTTGCCGCCCCTGGACCCGCGCCCGCAGCTGAGCATGAACGATATGGGCATGGACCATGGCGCCATGGACCACAGCCAGATGGCCGGCATGGACCACTCGGCAATGGCCGCCATGCAAAGCCATCCGGCCAGCGAAACCGACAACCCGCTGGTTGACATGCAAACCATGCAGCCCAGCGCCAAGCTCGACGATCCCGGCTTGGGCCTGCGAGACAATGGCCGGCGCGTGTTGCGCTACAGCGACCTGCGCAGCCGCTTTCCCGACCCGGACGGCCGCGAACCCGGCCGCACGCTGGAGATTCACCTGACCGGCCACATGGAGAAATTCGCCTGGTCGTTCGACGGCGTGCCGTTTTCTGCCGCCGAGCCGATTCGCCTCACCTACGGCGAGCGCGTGCGCATTGTGTTGGTGAACGACACGATGATGAGCCACCCCATTCACCTGCACGGGTTATGGAGCGATCTGGAAGACGAGCACGGCAACTTCAAGGTGCGCAAACACACCATCGACATGCCGCCCGGCACGAAACGCAGCTACCGCGTCACCGCCGACGCGCTCGGCCGTTGGGCTTATCACTGTCATCTGTTGATGCACATGAGCGCCGGCATGATGCGCGAAGTGCGCGTGGAAGAAGGACAGCCAACATGAGGTATCTGACTTGTCTGGCGCTTGCCGCCGCCATGGTTAACAGCGCCCACGCGGCCGAGGCGATGGATCATTCCATGCACGGCGCCATGCCCGGCATGGACCACGGCAGCATGGACCACAGCAACATGAGTCACGACATGAGCGCTGGCAGCACGCCGTTACCGGCCGCCAGCGAGAGCCGAACGCCCATCCGCGCCATAACCGAGGCGGATCGGCTGGCCGCCTTCCCGCCCCTGCACAGCGGCCACGACAGCCATGATCCGGGGCTGAATCACTACCTGCTGGTGGACCGCCTGGAATGGCAAAACCTCGACGCCGGAAACGCCCTGGCCTGGGATATGGACGGCTGGATTGGCGGCGACATCAATCGGTTATGGCTTCGTAGCGAAGGTGAGCGCGTCGATGGCCACGCCGAAAAAGCCGAACTGCAAGCGCTGTGGGGCCACGCGGTCAGTCCGTGGTGGGACGTGTTGCTCGGCGTGCGCCAGGACTTTAAGCCAGGACCGGCGCAAACCTGGGCCGCTCTTGGCATCCAGGGCACGCCGCTGTACGGCCTGGAAACGGAGGCCACCGCCTACCTCGGCGAAAACAACCAGAGCGCGCTGCGGCTGAAAGCCGAGTACGACCTGCTGCTGACCAACAGGTGGATTCTCCAGCCGCTGGCCGAGGCAAACTTCTTCGGCAAAAACGATGCAGGGCGCGAAGTGGGCTCGGGCTTGAGCAACACCGAGCTGGGGCTTCGGTTGCGTTACCAGGTACGACCCGAATTCGCCCCTTATGTAGGCCTGACGTGGAACAAGAGCCACGGCAACACACCCGCCGAAGACGACGATGCCGAGGCGCGACTGGTGCTGGGTATCCGCGCCTGGTTCTAAGCGGCCCGGCACGCCTTAAACCGCCGCCGCGCCCCGCCAGCGGCGCGGTGCCCAGCCGCGCTGCATGCCGGCAACAGCTATAAGAATCATGCTGACGCCGAGCCATTGCAGCGCGCTCAGACGATGGTCGAAGGCCACCCAGTCGACCAGAATCGCGGCAATCGGATACACGAACGACAAGGCCCCGGTCAGGGCCGTTGGCAATCGCTGGATTGCGCTGTAGAGCAGCACATACATCACGCCTGTGTGTACAACTCCCAAGGTCAGCAAACTGCCCCACGCCACCGCAGCGGTAGGCAGCGCCTCGGTGTTCAGCCACGGCGCGAGCATCAGCACGCCGGTGCATACCTGAATCAGGGCGATCAGGTGCGGCGGTGTGCCGGTCAGGCGTTTGATGATCAGCGCTGCAATGGCATACAGAAACGCGGCGCCACACGCCAGGGCGATCCCGAGCAGGTAATTCTCTCCGCTTCCGCCGCCCGCACCATGGGCGCTGACAATGGCCAACATGCCGAGAAACGCCACGCTCAGCCAGGTGATTTTCACCCAGGTTATGCGTTCACCAAGAAACAGCGCCGCAAGGCCCACCAACATGAACGGCTGCACGTTGTAGACCGCCGTGGCAATGGCAATCGAGGCGCCTGAATAGGCGGCGAACAGCAGCAGCCAGTTGCCGACGATGGCCACCCCGCTAAACACAGCCAGCGCGAAGGTCGTGCGGGTTAATACCCCGGTGCGCAAAAAACCCATGGCCGCGCAGATCACCAAAAGCGTGGCAGCGCCGATCAGGCAGCGCCAGAACACCACCTCCAGCACCGGCCGCCCCGAGATCAGAACAAACCAACCGATGGTTCCGGAAATGAGCATGGCGGCGACCATTTCCACCATCCCGCGTCGTTGTGTGTTGTGCATAGCGGCCTCCTCGAATCAGTGGCAACAGTATCGCCGGCCGCCACGCCGGTTCTCCAGACGAAACGAAAGGCGTATATAGGCGTATGCCTTTTTAATCGTGGGTAGTTTCCCCACTCCGCCTTTCTTTCGAGCAGAACGCCATGACCGACAAGATTGATCAGCAACTGATTGAAGCGTTGATGGAAGACTCGCGCCGCTCACTGAAAGCGCTCGCGCAGATCACCGGGCTGACCTCCCCCAGCGTCGCCGAGCGGCTGCGTCGCCTGGAAGAACGCGGTGTGTTGCGCGGCTATACGGTGGATGTCGACGCGAAGGCCTTCGGCTATCAGCTTCAGGCCATCGTGCGGATACGCCCTTTGCCAGGGCGCTTGCAGGAAGTGGAGCGGCAGATTCAAGCGATCGGCGAGTTCACCGAGTGCGACAAGGTGACCGGTGAAGACTGCTTCTATGCGCGTATGCACGTACGTTCGATGGAGCAGTTGGACACCCTGCTCGACCGGCTGAATCACTACGCCGAAACCAATACCGCCATCGTCAAGAAAACACCGGTGAAACGGCGGCTGCCGCCTATGGAACTGCCGGCAGACTGAGCCTTAACCGAAAACGGTGACGGTCTGGCGACTCAACGCCACGAGTTCGCCTGCAGATGTCCATAACTGGGCCGCGATATGGCCGTAGCCATCACGGGCATACTCGATTTGCGCGCGGTAGAGGCACCAGTCTTCGGTAGTCAACTTGGGCACCGGTTGCACGAACTCGATGGTCCAGGTCAGCGAGCTGCCAGGCGCTGGCGTGCGCAGATGGGGAAGCACAGCCGGCGGCCAGGCGTCGACCAGCGCCAGCAGATGGGATTCATCAACCGCGCTGACATTTTCCTCACCACGCAAGCGCACATAGCCGCCCATCTCGCGGGACGGATTATTGCTGAACGGCATACCGCCAATGGCCCAACGCATGGCCAGGTAGCGGGTGAACTCCGGCGTTACGCCTTTCACGTAAGGCAACTCGGGGCAGTCATCGACCGGCTTCATGCTCGGTGCCGGTTCGGCGGGAACGCTGATAGCCGACTCTCGCGAGGCGCCAAAACTGCCCTGAACGATCGTCACGACCTGACCGTTTTGCACAGCACGGCCCAGCACCTGGCTGACGGCTTTACCTTCGCGGAGCACTTCAGCCTCCAGGCTGACCGGGGTATCTACCGCCAGCGGCCCGACGAAAGTGATCGCCAACGACCGCACCGGCCGGCCATCAGGCACCACCGCGCGCATGGCTTCATACACCAGCATCGCCGCCAAACCGCCAAAGCCCGCGCGGCCCTGGCCCCACTCGGCCGGAACGACTACTGCTTGGGGAGTGGTACGAACGGCCTGAATCAACTCGGAAAAAGTCATAGAAATCTCGGACAGAAAAATGCGTAGTCGATGGTAGGGGAAGTGGGCAGCGCGACGGAAGCCGCCCAATGCGCCGGTTTAGCCAATTGGCGGGGGTATTTGCACCTTGTTTGGCATTCAGCGCTGGTTTGCGGGCAGCGAGCGAAGAAACTCGACAACTTTGGCAACGGCACTGTCCAGGTGCTGTTCATGGGAAAAGCCCGACGCCTTGAGCGGCTTGAGGTCGTGATCTGCAGCAGCCAGCCAGCTCACTTCAATAGACGGCGACAGCGTGTACTGCTCAACGGTGAGCCTGTTTCCGAGGGCATCACGCTCGCCTTGCACGATGAGCGTAGGCGTACGCAAATCCGCCAGATGCGCCACACGCGGCTTCTCCGGTTTACCGGCGGCATAGAACGGATAACCGAGACAAATCAGCCCATCCACGTTCAATTCGTCTGCCAGCAAACTGGCCATCCGCCCGCCCATGGACTTGCCGCCAATCGCCACCGGCCCTGCGACGTGTTGGCGCACGTGGGCATACACCTCGCGCCACGTATCCAGCAGACGAGCCTGTGGATTGGGCGGCCGCTTGCTGCCGTCGATCCGTCGCTGGGCCATATACGGAAACTCGAAACGCCCCACCGCCACGCCCTGCGCCGCGAGCGCGGAAGCGATGGACGTCATGAAGGGGCTGTCCATGGGTGCGCCGGCACCGTGGGCAAAAACAAACGTGGCGACGGCCTTCTCTTTTGGCGCGCTCCACGTCAGCGCTTCAAGCCCCGTACCGCCTGAAACCGGTTGATACAGATCAATATCGTTGCCTGTTCGTTTAGCCATGCTTGCGCCGCCTTCAACAACTAGAGAAATCCGCGGATGGGCCTGACATGAGCACAACAACCACGACCGCTTACGACTATAAGGTGGTTCGCCAGTTCGCCATCATGACGGTGGTATGGGGCATTGTCGGCATGGGCCTGGGAGTGTTCATCGCCTCCCAACTGGTCTGGCCACAGCTGAACTTCGATCTGCCATGGTTTAGCTTCGGGCGCCTGCGCCCACTCCACACCAACGCCGTGATTTTCGCCTTCGGCGGCTGCGCGTTGTTTGCCACCTCCTACTACACCGTGCAGCGCACCTGCCAGACCGCCCTGTTCGCCCCTCGCCTCGCCGCCGCAACGTTCTGGGGTTGGCAACTGGTGATCGTGCTGGCAGCAATCAGCCTGCCGCTGGGCTACACCAGCTCGAAAGAATACGCGGAACTGGAGTGGCCAATCGACCTGCTCATCACCGCCGTATGGGTTGGCTACGCCGTGGTGTTCTTCGGCACGCTCCTCAAGCGCAAAACCAAGCACATCTACGTCGGCAACTGGTTTTACGGTGCATTTATTCTCACCGTCGCTGTGCTGCACATCGTCAACAACCTCGAAGTGCCCGTCACCCTGACCAAGTCGTACTCGCTCTATTCGGGCGCAACCGACGCCATGATTCAATGGTGGTACGGACACAACGCCGTGGGCTTCTTCCTCACTGCCGGCTTCCTGGGAATGATGTACTACTTCGTACCCAAGCAAGCCAACCGCCCGGTCTACTCCTACCGCCTCTCCATCGTGCACTTCTGGGCGCTGATTACCCTTTACATCTGGGCGGGCCCGCACCACCTGCATTACACCGCTCTGCCAGACTGGGCACAGTCGCTGGGTATGGTGATGTCGCTGGTACTGTTGGCGCCGAGCTGGGGCGGCATGATCAACGGCATGATGACCCTCTCGGGCGCCTGGCATAAATTGCGCGACGACCCGATCCTGCGCTTCCTCGTGGTGTCGCTGGCCTTCTACGGCATGTCGACCTTTGAAGGTCCGATGATGGCGATCAAAACGGTCAACGCCCTCTCCCACTACACCGACTGGACCATTGGCCACGTACATGCCGGTGCGCTCGGCTGGGTGGCCATGATCAGCTTTGGCGCGCTGTACCACATGATCCCGAAACTCTGGGGCCGTCCTCAGATGTACAGCATGGGCCTGGTAAATGCGCACTTCTGGCTCGCCACAATCGGCACCGTGCTTTACATCGCCTCGATGTGGGTCAGTGGCATCACTCAAGGCCTCATGTGGCGCGCTATCAACTCCGACGGCACGCTCACCTACTCCTTCGTGGAGGCGCTGGAAGCCAGTCACCCGGGCTTCATCGTACGGATGGTCGGTGGCGCCATTTTCTTCATCGGCGTTCTGCTGATGGCCTACAACACCTGGCGCACCGTGCGCAGCGCGCAGCCGGCGGAAATCGCCAGCGCCGCGCAGATGGCTTGAGGAGAAACGGCCATGAGCAAACATGAAGTACTCGAAAAGAACGTGTTCCTGCTGGTGTTGTGCATGGTGCTTGCCGTCAGCATCGGCGGACTGACACAAATCGTGCCGCTGTTCTTCCAGGACGTGACCAACAAGCCGGTCGACGGCATGAAGCCCTACACCGCCCTGCAATTAGAAGGGCGCGACATCTACATCCGCGAAGGCTGCGTTGGTTGCCATTCCCAGATGATTCGTCCCTTCCGGGCTGAAACCGAACGCTACGGCCACTACTCCGTCGCCGGCGAAAGCGTGTGGGATCACCCGTTTCTGTGGGGTTCCAAACGCACCGGGCCGGACCTTGCCCGGGTAGGCGGTCGCTACTCGGATGACTGGCACCGCGCGCATTTGTACAACCCGCGCAACGTAGTGCCGGAATCGAAAATGCCGGCGTACCCATGGCTGGTGCAACACCAGCTCGACGGCAAAGACACCGCCGGAAAACTCAAAGTGATGCGCCTGATGGGCGTTCCTTACACCGATGCAGATATCGAAGGCGCCAGCGCCTCTGTACAGGGCAAAACCGAGATGGACGCGCTGGTTGCGTACTTACAGGTGCTCGGCACCTCCATCAAGAACAAGCGCTGAGCAAGGGGAATTCGGAAATGACAACTTTCTGGAGTTGGTACGTATGCTTTTTAACCTTGGGTAGCCTGTTGGCGCTGCTCTGGTTAGTGTTTTCCACCCGCAGCGGCGAAACGCCCAACGGTGGCGACAAAACCATGGGGCACGCGTTCGACGGTATCGAGGAATACGACAACCCCCTGCCGCGTTGGTGGTTCCTGTTGTTCGTCGGCACCATTCTTTTCGCTTTTATCTATCTGCTGCTCTATCCGGGGCTTGGTAACTGGAAAGGTGTTCTGCCGGGTTACAGCGATGGCTGGACGCAGGTGAATCAGTGGCAGCGGGAAATCGATAAAGCAGATGCGCAATACGGCCCACTGTTCGCCCGCCTTGCTGCGACACCGCTGGACGCGCTGAGCAAAGATCCCGAAGCGTTGAAAATTGGCGGTCGTCTGTTCGCAACAAACTGCTCCGTGTGCCACGGATCCGATGCCAAAGGAACCGTAGGGTTTCCAAACCTGACGGACAACATATGGCGCTGGGGCGGCGATGCCGAAACGGTAAAAGCCTCGATCCTTCATGGCCGCATGGCTGCCATGCCGGCTTGGGGTCCGGTAATTGGCGACGAAGGGGTGAAGAACGTAGCCGCCTATGTACGCACCTCCCTGGCTGGCTTGCCAGCCCCGGCCGAAAGCGACGCCGACCTCACCGCTGGCGCCACCGTCTACGCGAGCACCTGTCTCGCCTGTCACGGTCCGGAAGGAAAAGGCCTCGCAGCCATGGGCGCGCCTGACCTGACCCATCCCGGCGGCTGGATTTACGGCAGCAGCCTTGCGCAGTTGCAGCACACCATCCGGCACGGCCGCAATGGCCAGATGCCAGCTCAAGAACAGTATCTAGGCAATGACAAGGTTCACGTTCTGGCCGCCTACGTACTGAGTCTGTCCAGAGGGGATCAATAGAGGCGCATGGGGCGAGCAAAAATCAGCACGGCGCGACGGACTGCGGGTCGTGCTGATCGGAAACCGCCACTCAGCACACCAGATAAACCCCACGACGCTACAAGCTGACCAGAAGGACAAATACGGACGAACAACTGTGCGACCCAGTGTCGCACCCTCCCCATCGATAACCGCCACGGCGGGTTTTGTTCAACTACGCTGACGCATTAGCCGTCAGTGTTTGCTATGAGGCATCGAACACATAATTAGACGGTTAGGGATAAGGGCAGGCGCCTGAGAACCATCCTCATTTAGAGGGCGAAATACTTGGTTTCATGTGCCTGAAAGCCTTATCGCAGCGGCCTGTGACGTTGCAATGACTACGTCGTTTCTACATACTTGCCGCCGATTTTTACCCCCCTAAAAAACACCCTAAACCGTGGAACCTTAGAATGAGCACAGCAATCAGTCCGACTGCTTATAACTATAAGGTGGTCCGCCAGTTCGCCATCATGACGGTGGTCTGGGGGATCCTTGGCATGGGCATGGGCGTATTCATCGCCTCGCAACTGGTCTGGCCGGATTTGAACTTCGGTCTGCCATGGACGAGCTTTGGTCGCCTTCGCCCCCTGCATACGAACCTGGTGATCTTCGCCTTCGGTGGCTGTGCTCTCTTCGCTACGTCCTACTACGTAGTTCAACGCACCTGCCAGACTCGTCTGATCTCGGACAGCATGGCTTCCTTCCACTTCTGGGGCTGGCAAGCCGTCATCGTCGGCGCGGGTATCACCCTGCCGCTCGGTTACACCACCTCGAAGGAATACGCTGAGCTGGAATGGCCTTTGGCTATTCTGCTGGCGGTGGTCTGGGTGACCTACGCTGCGGTGTTTTTTGGCACCATCATCAAGCGCAAGACCAAGCACATCTATGTGGGTAACTGGTTCTACGGTGCCTTCATTCTGGTAACGGCGATGCTGCACATCGTCAACCACATGTCGCTTCCGGTCTCGCTGTTCAAGTCGTACTCGCTGTACTCCGGTGCGACCGACGCCATGATCCAGTGGTGGTATGGCCACAACGCGGTAGGCTTCTTCCTGACCACCGGCTTCCTGGGGATGATGTACTACTTCGTTCCGAAACAAGCCGAGCGTCCGATCTACTCGTATCGCTTGTCCATCGTGCACTTCTGGGCACTGATCACCCTGTATATCTGGGCTGGTCCGCACCACCTGCACTACACCGCTCTGCCGGACTGGGCTCAGTCGCTGGGCATGGCCATGTCGATCATTCTGCTGGCTCCAAGCTGGGGCGGCATGATCAACGGCATGATGACCCTGTCGGGCGCGTGGCATAAATTGCGCACCGACCCAATCCTGCGCTTCCTGGTTGTTTCGCTGGCGTTCTACGGGATGTCGACCTTTGAAGGCCCGATGATGGCCATCAAAACCGTTAACTCCCTGTCGCACTACACCGACTGGACCATCGGCCACGTACACGCCGGCGCTCTCGGCTGGGTAGCGATGATCTCCATCGGCGCGCTGTACCACATGATTCCGAAGCTCTGGGGCCGTCCACAAATGCACAGCGTTGGTCTCATCAACGCGCACTTCTGGCTCGCCACTATCGGTACCGTTCTGTACATCGCTTCCATGTGGGTTAACGGCATCACCCAAGGCCTGATGTGGCGCGCAATCAACGAAGACGGCACGCTCACCTACTCCTTCGTTGAAGCCCTGCAAGCCAGCCACCCTGGTTTCATCGTGCGTGCTCTGGGCGGTGCGTTCTTCGCCTCCGGCATGTTGCTGATGGCCTACAACACCTACCGTACCGTGCGCGCCTCCCAGCCAGCTGAAGCCGAAGCCGCCGCTCAGATCGCTGTAGTTGGAGCTCATTAATGAGAAATCATGACGTAGTCGAGAAGAATATTGGCCTTCTGGCCTTCTTCATGGTTATCGCCGTCAGCATTGGCGGCCTTACCCAGATCGTTCCGCTGTTCTTCCAGGACGTAACCAACAAGCCGGTTGAAAACATGAAACCGCGCTCGGCCCTGGAGCTGGAAGGTCGCGACGTGTATATCGCCAACGGCTGTGTCGGCTGCCACTCGCAGATGATTCGCCCGTTCCGTGCTGAAACCGAACGTTACGGCCATTACTCCGTAGCCGGTGAAAGCGTTTGGGATCACCCGTTCCTGTGGGGTTCCAAGCGTACCGGTCCGGACCTGGCCCGCGTTGGCGGCCGTTACTCCGACGACTGGCACCGTGCGCACCTCTACAACCCGCGCAACGTAGTGCCTGAGTCGATCATGCCGGCTTATCCGTTCCTGGTTGAACACAAGCTCGACGGCAAAGACACCGCCAAGAAAATGGAAGTACTGCGTTCCATGGGCGTGCCTTACACCGACGAAGACATTGCTGGCGCCCAGGCGGCGGTCAAAGGCAAAACTGAAATGGATGCCGTGGTCGCCTACCTTCAGGGTCTTGGCACCATCATCAAAAGCAAACGGTGACGAGTATGGACATCGGGATGATTCGCGGTCTTGGCACCGTAGTAGTGATGGTGGCGTTCGTGGGCTTGGCTCTCTGGGTATTCAGCGGCCGACGCAAGAAGGACTTCGACGAAGCTACGCTGTTGCCGTTCGCGGATGATCCCGAAGCCATTAAGCACGTCGAGCAAGAGCAAGCTTCTAGGAGTAACAAAGAATGACCGTCTTCTGGAGTCTGTACGTCACTGTACTTACCCTGGGCACCATCGCCACGCTGACATGGATTTTGCTATCCACGCGCAAAGGCCAACGTGCTGAAACTACCGACGAAACCGTCGGCCACTCGTTTGATGGCATCGAGGAATATGACAACCCGCTGCCAAAATGGTGGTTCTGGCTGTTCGTGCTCACCATCATCTTCGCCCTCGGTTACCTGGTGCTCTACCCTGGCCTTGGCAACTGGAAAGGTGTGTTGCCGGGTTACTCCTACCTGAACAACGAGACCAAGCAAGAGTTCTCCAACGGCGAACCAGGCTGGACGGGCGTTCACGAGTGGGAAAAAGACATGGCCAAGGCTGACGCCAAGTTCGGCCCCATCTTCGCCAAGTTCGCGGCAATGCCTATTGAAGAGGTTGCCAAAGATCCTCAAGCACTGAAGATGGGCGGTCGCTTGTTCGCCTCGAACTGCTCGGTTTGCCACGGTTCGGATGCCAAGGGTAACTACGGCTTCCCTAACCTGACCGACGCCGACTGGCGCTGGGGCGGTGAACCGGCTGCCATCGAAACCACCATTCTGGGCGGTCGCCACGCGGTGATGCCGGCTTGGGGCACTGTGATCGGTGATCAGGGCGTGCGTGACGTTTCTGCCTACGTGTTGACCCAACTGGATGGCCGCAAGCTGCCAGAAGATGCCAAGGCTGATCCGGCAAATGGCCAGAAAATCTTCGCAGCCAACTGCGTTGCTTGCCACGGTCCGGAAGGTAAAGGTACGCCGGCAATGGGCGCACCTAACCTCACCCACCCGGCTTCGTTCATCTACGGTTCGAGCTTCGCTCAACTGCAGCAGACCATCCGTTACGGCCGTCAGGGCGTAATGCCTGCGCAAGAACAGCTGCAAGGCAAAGACAAGGTCCACCTGCTGGCCGCCTACGTTTACAGCCTGTCCCATGGCAACAAATCGGACGCTGAAAAAGAGCAGGCCGAGTAATACGATGTCATTGCTTGGGAGCCTGCCGGCACGGCCGGCTCCTGATGCAACCCCCTCGCTCCACCCTCCTCTGCATCCTTTCAGACTCACGCGACCTCACGTCGCAGCAATAACCCTTCATTCAGCGCGTATAATTTAGAGCGCATTAGTCGCTTTGACCTCCGTCGGCAAGCATCGACGAGGCTTTCTCCACTGCCGTGGTACGTAACGATGAGTAAGCAGATTCCGGTTCAAGACATCACCCCGTCTTCCAAGCCTGCGGATAAATCCGTAGAGCTTTATGCCTCCCGGGAAAAAATCTATACCCGCGCCTTCACCGGCTTTTTCCGCAACCTGCGCATGCTCGGTGGCGCCGGCCTTTTCCTGCTCTACTTCGGCACCGTATGGCTTAACTGGGCTGGTCACCAGGCCGTGTGGTGGAACCTGCCAGAGCGCAAGTTCTATATTTTCGGCGCCACGTTCTGGCCCCAGGATTTCATCCTGCTGTCCGGCATTCTTATCGTCAGCGCCTTTGGATTGTTTTTTATCACCGTATTCGCCGGCCGCGTCTGGTGCGGTTACACCTGCCCACAGAGCGTCTGGACCTGGATATTCATGTGGTGCGAGAAAATCACCGAGGGTGATCGCAATCAGCGCATGAAGCTCGACAAAGCACCCATGAGCGCCAACAAGTTTTTGCGCAAGTTCAGCAAGCACAGCCTGTGGCTGCTGATCGGCTTTGTCACAGGCCTTACCTTCGTCGGCTATTTCTCGCCGATACGGGACCTGACCATCGAATTCTTCACGGGCGAAGCAGACGGCTGGGCCTATTTCTGGGTCGGCTTCTTTACTCTCGCCACCTACGGAAACGCAGGCTGGCTGCGCGAACAAGTGTGCATCTACATGTGCCCCTACGCGCGTTTCCAGAGCGTGATGTTCGACAAAGACACGCTTATTGTTTCCTACGACCCACGTCGCGGCGAACGTCGCGGCCCGCGCAAGAAAAATGCAGATTACAAAGCCGAGGGCCTCGGCGACTGCATCGATTGCACCATGTGCGTCCAGGTCTGCCCCACCGGCATCGACATTCGTGACGGCCTGCAAATCGAATGCATCGGTTGCGCCGCCTGCATCGACGCTTGCGACACCATCATGGACAAGATGGACTACCCGCGCGGCCTGATCAGTTACACCACCGAACACAACCTTTCCGGCCAGAAAACCCATCTGGTTCGCCCGCGCCTGATTGGCTATGCAATCGCGCTCATGGCAATGATGGGCCTGTTGGCAACGGCCTTTTTCCTGCGTCCGCTGGTGGGCTTCGATGTCAGCAAAGACCGTGTGCTGTTCCGCGAAAACGCCGAAGGTCGGATCGAAAACGTCTACAACTTGAAAATCATGAACAAGGACCAACAACCGCATACGTACGTGCTCAGTGCCAAAGGCCTGGACGATTTGCAGCTGACCGGCAAACGCGAGTTCAAGGTTGACGCGGGCGAGATCATCACCCACCCCATTGAGCTGTCGGTAGCGCCGGAGAAATTGCCCTCAAGTACTAACGAGGTCATTTTCGTGCTGAAAAACGCCGATGACCCTGACACTCATGTCGAAACTAAAAGCCGCTTTATTGGCCCGCATATTCGCTGAGTCAATTGCCGCTTAAACTGTGCCCGCTCCGCTTGCCCATCGCGGGCGGGCCAACGATCCAGAGAGAGTCCTAATTCAATGCCCGCTACAGCAAGCAGCCCCTGGTACAAGCACATCTGGCCGTGGATCATCATCGGCATGCTGGCCACTTCGGTTGGTCTGACAATGCACATGGTTTATATCGCCGCCGACGGCCAGGACACCCTGGTGACCGACAATTACTACGAAGCGGGCAAGGGCATCAGCCGTTCGCTGAACCGCGAGCGCCTGGCCAAAGACCTGCGCCTGGAAGCCCGTGCACAACTGGACGAGCTGACCGGTGAAGTCAGCCTCACCCTGCGTGGCGACAGCCGCCCCGAGACCATCGAGATGAACCTGATTTCGCCCACCCAGGCGGAGAAGGACCGGCACCTCACGCTCAAACGCAGCAGCAGCGAACCTGACCGCTACATCGGCCAGTTGTCAGAGCCCGTTGAAGGCCGCCGATTCGTCGAGCTCCTGGGTCAGCAAGGCGATCAGACCTGGCGTTTGTTTGAAGAAGAAAAAGTCGGCGCCGGCATCGAACTCAGACTGGGCGATGAACCCATTCCTGGCGCTGAAGAAGAAAAGCGTTAACCCGCGCCCTGCCCCGCTGACATGAGCGCCCTTCTCCCTTGCTATCACTGCAGCCTGCCGGTTCCCGCCGGCAGTCGTTTTTGTGCGCGCGTGTTAGGCGAGGCTCGCGAATTTTGCTGTCCAGGCTGCCAGGCTGTGGCAGAAGCCATCGTCGCGGGCGGGCTGGAAAGTTATTACAGCCATCGCAGCGAGGCGTCGGTTAATCCGCAAGCGTTACCGCAGCAATTGCAGGATGAACTGGAGCTTTACGACCGCGCCGATGTTCAGCAGGCGTTTGTTCACCATCAGGCCGACCTCGCCGAAACCACGTTGCTGCTCGAGGGCATCAGCTGCGCCGCCTGTGGCTGGCTTATCGAGCATCGCCTGCGCCAGTTGCCAGCGGTGGCCGAGGCGCGCCTCAATCTGTCCAACCACCGTTTGCAGGTGCGCTGGGCCGACAGTCAGTTACCGCTGAGTGCCCTGCTGAGCGAGCTGCGCCACATCGGCTACGCCGCCCATCCTTATCAGGCCGACCGCGCCGCCGAACAGCTTGCCGCTGAGAACCGCCTGACCTTGCGGCAACTGGGCGTAGCCGGACTGCTGTGGTTCCAGGCCATGATGGCGACCATGGCCACGTGGCCTGAATTCAATATCGACCTCAGCCCAGAGCTTCATCAGATCATGCGTTGGGTGGCGATGTTTCTGACAACTCCCATCGTCTTCTACAGCTGCGCACCGTTTTTTAAAGGCGCGTTTCGTGACCTGCGCACCCGCCACCTGACCATGGACGTTTCCGTGTCGCTGGCGATTGGCAGCGCTTACGTCGCAGGCATCTGGACGGCGATCACCGGGGTTGGCGAACTGTATTTCGACGCCGTGGGCATGTTCGCCTTGTTTCTGCTCGCAGGCCGCTATCTGGAACGTCGTGCGCGCCAGCGTACTGCCGCGGCGACGGCGCAATTGGTCAACCTGTTGCCTGCGTCCTGTTTGCGCCTGGATGCCAGTGGCCAGAGCGAGCGCATCCTGCTGCGTGAGCTCCAGGTTGGCGATCAGGTACTTATTCAACCCGGCGCGGTGGTGCCGGCCGATGGCCGCATCGTGCAAGGTCAATCGAGCGTCGATGAATCTTTGCTGACCGGCGAATACTTGCCGTTGCCACGCGCCGTTGGTGACCACGTCACGGCCGGTACGCTCAACGTTGAAGGACCGCTCAATGTTGAAGTGCAAGCGTTGGGGCCCGACACGCGCCTATCGGCCATTGTCCGCCTGCTCGACCGCGCCCAGGCCGACAAACCGCGCCTTGCCGAAATAGCCGACCGCGCCGCGCAGTGGTTTTTGCTGGCCACGCTGCTGTCCGTAATCGCCATCGGTGCCGTGTGGTGGCACCTGGATTCCGACCGTGCATTCTGGGTTGTTCTGGCCATGCTGGTCGCCACTTGTCCTTGCGCCTTGTCGCTGGCAACGCCCACCGCGCTCACCGCTGCGACAGGCACCTTGCACAAGTTGGGTTTGCTGCTGACGCGCGGCCATGTGCTGGAAGGACTGAATCAGATCGACACGGTGATTTTCGATAAAACCGGAACCCTCACTGAAGGCCGCCTGACCTTGCGCGCCATCAGGCCGCTGACAAACGAGAGCGATGACACCTGCCTGGCACTCGCCGCTGCCCTCGAAAACCATTCCGAACACCCGATCGCCCGCGCGTTTGGCCGCGCCCCGGCTGCGGCCGATGAGGTGGTGAGCGTACCGGGCCTTGGTCTGGAAGGAATGGTTGAAGGCCGACGTTTGCGCATCGGCCGCCCGGACTTCGTCATGCAACTCAGCCAGCAACCGGCGCCTGCTATGCCAAACGAAGCGGGTCAGTGGCTGCTGCTGGGCGACAGCGCCGGCCCGGTGGCGTGGTTCGTGCTCGATGACCGCCTGCGTGCCGACGCCCCGGCACTGTTGGCCGCGTGTAAAGCGCAAGGCTGGAAAACCCTGCTGTTGTCCGGCGACACCTCGCCCATGGTCAGCAGTGTGGCGGCGGAGTTGGGTATCGACGAAAGTCATGGCGGGCTGCGCCCGGACGATAAGTTGGCGATGCTGAGAACCCTGCACAGCCAAGGCCGCAAAGTGTTGATGCTTGGCGATGGCGTCAACGACGTACCCGTGCTGGCCGCCGCCGATATCAGCGTGGCCATGGGCTCGGCAACCGACCTGGCGAAAACCAGCGCAGACGCCGTGTTGCTGTCCAATCGGCTGGATGCGCTGGTGCAGGCGTTCGTTCTCGCCCGCCGCACCCGCCACGTGATCATCGAAAACTTGCTCTGGGCGTGTCTGTACAATGGCCTTATGTTGCCGTTCGCGGCCCTGGGCTGGGTAACGCCGGTCTGGGCGGCTGTCGGCATGTCGGTCAGTTCGCTTACGGTAGTCCTCAACGCCTTGCGCCTGACTCGCCACAGCGCAGCGCCGGCCAGTGCGGTCAGCGCCTGACCGTTCATTAGCACCCGGAGCGTTTATGCCCGCCTTGTACGTGTTGATTCCAATCGCCTTGATGATCGTCGCGGTGTGCATCTACATCTTCTTCTGGGCTGTAGACAGCGGCCAATATGACGACCTCGACGGCCCGGCGCATAGCATTCTGTTCGACGACCAGGACCCCAATCACCTGGCCGGGGTCGATCAGGCCAGCGGCAGTAACGAAACCGAAAAAGACCCGCAGGAACCGCCACGTGCTTGAGCTTGCGCCGCTACTGGTATCGGCAGTGATCCTCGGCCTGCTCGGCGGCGGCCACTGCCTGGGCATGTGCGGCGGCTTGATGGGCGCCCTGACGCTGGCGATACCTGCAGAACAACGCAGCCGCCGCTTTCGCCTGCTGCTGGCCTACAACCTCGGGCGCATTCTCAGCTATGCCTGCGCCGGCCTGCTTATCGGCATGGCCGGCTGGGCCGTAGCCAATAGCCCGGCAGTGATGGTGCTGCGAGTGATTGCCGCGTTGTTGCTGATCGCGATGGGCTTGTATCTGGCGGGTTGGTGGAGCGGTCTTACGCGCATTGAAGCCCTGGGGCGCGGTCTTTGGCGCCATATCCAACCGTTCGCCAGCCGTTTGATGCCGGTGTCGAGCCTGCCCCGGGCCCTGCTGCTGGGCGCACTGTGGGGCTGGTTGCCGTGCGGGCTGGTTTACAGCACCTTGCTGTGGGCGGCGAGTCAAGGCAATGCGCTGGACAGTGGCCTGCTGATGCTCGCGTTCGGCCTGGGCACCTGGCCGGTGCTGCTGGCCACCGGGATGGCCGCCGAACGACTGACGAAGTTTTTGCGCAAGCGCAACGTTCGCGTGGCCGGCGGCCTGCTGGTGATCGTGTTTGGCTTATGGACACTGCCCGGCCCTCACCAGGAATGGCTGATGGGGCACGCGATGCACCATTGATGGCGGCTTAGCCCATCATCAAACCGGACATTTCCTGCAGTTGATCCGGCGACAGACTGGCGCTCTTGACGGCCTGAATCAGTGCGCCATTGGCCGTCGAAATCGCGCCGTTCAGTGAAGCGATCTCGCTCTGCAAGCCTTGCGCCTTCTGCATTCGCTCCTCCTCCGAAAGCCCCTGGTCGGCCATCAGCGCCTGAAGCTCGGCTTGCTTCTCGGCCAGTTGCTGACGCAATTCGCGGATCATTTTGAGCGCCTGTTTAACGTTATCCGGCAGGCTGCTGTCATCGATGTCTTTATTTTTTTCGGCCGCATCGCGGATTTTTTGCGACTGCTCAGACAGCGTGACTTTGATGCCTTCCAAGGCGGTTTTCATATCGGCCGGTGCATCAGGGTCGCGCTGCACTTTCGCCAAGACCTGCTGAGCCAGATGGCCGATGACGTTGCTACTATTGATCGGCAACATTTCCCTTCTCCCTTTTTGTAGCGACACAGGGATGTCGGCTGGGCACTTGCTAACTTGAGGCACAAGGCCCGTCCGTGATCTAAACTGATACCCTTACGCTTTGTGCGTGCTTGGGTGAATGAGGATGCCTCGCAATGAGTGAAATGATTAAAGCCCGCGGCCTGCCTGCGGTGCATTGCAAAGATTGCAGCCTCAGCGGCCTGTGCCTGCCGCTGTCGATGGATATGGAAGACATGGATGCGCTCGACGATATCGTCAAACGCGGCCGGCCTTTGAAAAAAGGAGAATTCCTGTTCCGCCAGGGCGACCCCTTCACGTCCGTATTCGCTGTGCGCTCCGGTGCGTTGCGCAGTTTCAGTGTTTCGGATGCCGGCGATGAGCAAATCACAGGCTTTCACCTGCCAAGCGAACTGATGGGCATGTCGGGTATGGACGAAGAGTCTTACCCCAACTCTGCCCAGGCGCTGGAAACCACCACCGTCTGCGAGATTCCTTTCGAGAAGCTGGACGACTTGTCGCTGCAACTGCCGCAGCTGCGTCGCCAGCTTATGCGCATCATGAGCCGGGAAATTCGTGACGATCAGCAAATGATGCTGCTGCTCTCGAAGAAAACTGCCGATGAGCGCATC
Source organism: Pseudomonas viridiflava (assembly GCF_900573885.1). Lineage (GTDB taxonomy): Bacteria > Pseudomonadota > Gammaproteobacteria > Pseudomonadales > Pseudomonadaceae > Aquipseudomonas. Next base: position 453,293 of record NZ_UPSE01000198.1, on the reverse strand, counting down.
GCCTCGTTTCTGGTCAATCTGTCTGCCCGTTTTCGCGCGCGGGGTTACTCGGCCAATCAGTTCCGCCTGGCCATGTCGCGCAATGAAATCGGCAATTACCTGGGCCTGGCAGTGGAAACCGTGTCGCGGGTATTCACCCGGTTTCAGCAAAGCAATCTGATCGCCGCGGATGGCAAGGAAGTGCAGATTCTCGACGCCGCTCAGTTGTGCGCCCTGGCGGGTGGCAATCTCGACGAGTAAACACCGCGCGCGGCTTGTTAGAATCGCGCTTTTGCCACGCTAGCAGGCCCCGCGAATGATCTCCGACGACTTCAGCATCAAATCCCTGATTCGCCCCGTGCCGGACTTTCCCAAGCCCGGCGTGATATTTCGCGACATCACGCCGCTGTTTCAGTCACCCAAGGCCATGCGCATGGTCGCGGACAGTTTCGTGCAGCGCTATGTCGAGGCCGAGTTCACTCATATCGGCGCCATGGATGCCCGCGGTTTTCTGATCGGTTCGATCATTGCCTACGCGCTCAACAAGCCGCTCGTATTGTTCCGCAAGCAAGGCAAGCTGCCGGCTGACGTATTGGCCGAAGGCTACCAGACCGAATACGGCGAAGCGTTTCTCGAAGTGCATGCCGACAGCCTGTGCGAAGGCGATTCGGTGCTGATTTTCGATGACTTGATCGCTACCGGCGGCACCCTGCTTGCGGCATCGAGCCTGGTGCGCCGCATGCGCGCCACGGTGTTCGAAGCAGCAGCCATCATCGACCTGCCCGAGCTGGGCGGTTCGCAAAAACTGCAAGACGCCGGCATTTCGACCTTCTGCCTCACCAGCTTCGCCCTCTCCGACCGCTAAGCGTCGGGCTCCACCTGTTACCGCGCGCGCCCCGGCCAACCCTGTTGCCCGGGGCGCTGCACTTAGGTTGGGTGTTCGTGTTGCCAGCTTGGGCCAATCATTGAAAGCAATCGGCTGTGATAGCAACCAATGATTTTCGCCAGAGCCGTACAACAACAAGAGATCGCCACCGGCGATCCCCGGAGCCTTTATGAACGCGATTCCAACGCCTTCCAAACTGACCAAACCCAACGCCAGCTTTCCCGTGCGGCGCATGGATTTCAGTTTCTCGCAAACTGAAAAATACTGGTGGAGCGGCGACCCGTTCATGACCCATTTCATGAACAACCTGTCGTCACTGTTTCCCTACGGCGAGATGTTTTTCGTCGACAGCGTGCGCGCCGTGCGCGACACCATTACCGAGCCGCAGCTAAAGAAAGACATCAGCGCCTTTATCGGCCAGGAAGCCATGCACTCCAAAGAGCATGCGACCTACAACGAATACGCCGCCAAGCACGATATCAACCTGGAAAAACTCGAGCTGCGCATCAAGGTGCTGCTGGAATGGGTGACCAAAATCACCACCAAAAAACAGCGTCTGGCCGCCACCTGCGCGCTGGAACACTTCACCGCGACCATGGCCCAGCAGTTGCTGCTACGTGAAGACCTGACCACGCAAATCGACGATCCCAAGATGTATCAGCTGTGGATGTGGCACGCAATTGAAGAGAACGAGCACAAAGCCGTGTGCTACGACGCCTATCAGGCTGTAGGCGGCGGCTACTTCACCCGTGTGGCGATGATGGCTATCTCAACGGTGATTTTCTTTGGCGTGATCGGCTGGTTCCAGGTTCACCTGCTGCGCAAAGACCGCCAGCTGTTCAATCTGCGTAGCTGGGGCCGTGGCCTGCGCACCCTGTTCAGTCTGCGCAACGGCTTCCTGACCAAGCTGATCCTGCCGTATCTGGACTACTACCGCCCCGGCTTCCACCCGTTCGACCACGACACCAAAGTGCTGGAACAGCGCTGGAAAGATCGGCTGGGGTTTAGTGGGTAAGCCTTACGTCTATCTATCGCCAATCGGCCCCCTCTGCCCGCCTGCGGGAGAGGGTTGGGGAGAGGGTTTGTTGTGAAGATCTAAACCCTCTCCCTAGCCCTCTCCCGCAAGCGGGCAGAGGGGACAGACCGAGTGAAGCCTTAACCTTCCCCCAGCTTCAACTCCCCCACCGCCTGCAACACCGTCGCCCCGGCAAACATCATCAGGATCTGCGCCTGCGCCTCGGCGCAGATGGCGGGCCGGCGGTCGACCTGTTCGATGTAATCCAGCGACTGCTGGAACAACTGCCGGCTGATCATCGACGACACCTGGCGAACCGCCGAAGGCGCCAGACTCGGTAGCAGTTGCAGCGTTTCTAGGTCCTCGGCCATGTCCAGAGCGAAGTCTTCCATCATCTGTTCCAGCGCATCGCGAAGCACTTTTGAGCTGCCGTGAAGCTCACGCACACCGACGATAAAGGCCTGAGGATGCTGCGCCGCATAGTCGAAAAACAGTTCGACGGTTTCCCTGCACACCCGCTGCCCCCGGTGCAGATCCACGCCAAATATCAGCTTCACCTCGGCGTCCTGCCCGGCCCGCTGCGCCGCTTCGAAGCGCAGCGCCCGCAAGGGTTCGCGAATGCGGGTGCCCAGCTCGGTAATCATTTCCAGCCCCAGATCGTCGACCGTTTTGAAGTGACGATAAAACGTATTGGGGTTCAGGCCCGCCTCCCGTGCCAATTCGCGCAGGCCCAGACCGCTCAGGCTGCGACTGACCGCCGCCAGACGCAATGCAGCGTCCAGCAGTAGGCGCTTGCCCTGTGCGGTAACGGTTTTTGGAGCGGATTGTTCGGCCGGAACGGTCATGGCAGCTCGTCGCCCTACGGAAGATTGGGTTGAGTTTTAGGTATACGGGTGTATACATAACACCAAGTATACGACTGTATACGTGAATTAAACCCAGCAGCTTTGCTGATGTAGACAACTGTAGACAGCGAAAACAATCATAACAGGAGCTTGTTCATGGGCGCACAACCTGCCGTTTCACCCGCAAACGCGACTCCCGCCGACGCCACGCCCGGCGCCGTGCGGCACACCCGAATCGCGATCATCGGCACCGGCTTTTCCGGCCTCGGCATGGCCATCCGTTTGAAGCAGCAAGGCGACAACGATTTCCTCATGTTCGAGAAGGAAGCCGGCGTCGGCGGCACCTGGCGGGTGAATAATTACCCCGGCTGTGGCTGCGACGTGCAATCGCACCTGTATTCGTTTTCCTTCGAGCCCAATGCCGAATGGACGCGCATGTTTGCCCGTCAGCCGGAAATCAAAAGCTACCTCGAAGGCTGCTGGGAAAAATACCGTTTGCAGAACAACACACTGCTGCAAACCGAAGTGGCCGGCATGCGCTGGGATGACCAGGCCGAGCTGTGGCGCATCCACGACCGCGCCGGCAATCAGTACACGGCGCAATTCGTAGTGTCTGGGATGGGCGCCCTCTCGACGCCGTCGATACCGCACCTGAACGGCATCGACAGCTTCGCTGGCAAGATTTTCCACTCCCAACAGTGGGACCACGACTACGACCTCACCGGCAAACGCGTGGCCGTGATCGGCACGGGCGCTTCGGCCATCCAGTTCGTACCGCGTATTCAGAAACAGGTTGGCCAGCTCGATCTTTATCAGCGCACAGCGCCGTGGATCATGCCCAAGCCGGACCGCGCCATCAGCGAAAAAGAGCGCGAGCGCTTCAAACGTTTTCCGCTGGTGCAGAAAGCCTGGCGCGGTGTGATTTACGCCATGCTGGAGAGCCGCGTCATTGGCTTCGCCCTGGTGCCGCGCATCATGAAACTGGCGCAATGGGTCGGCAAAGCGTTTATCAACAAGCAGATCAAAGATCCGGTGCTGCGCGCCAAGGTCACGCCCAACTACACCATGGGCTGCAAACGCGTGCTGATCTCCAACGACTACTTCCCGGCGCTCACGCAGCCCAACGTCAATGTCATCACTGACGGCATCCGGGAGATTCGCGCCAACAGCATCGTGACCGCCGACGGCCAGGAGCGGCCAATAGACGCGATCATTTTCGGCACTGGCTTCACCCCGAGCGACCCCATGCCGCGTGGCGTAATTTTCGGGCGCGAAGGCGTCGACCTGCTCGATACCTGGCCGGAAGGCCCGCAAGCCTACAAGGGCACGTTGACCGCCGGTTTCCCGAACCTGTTTTTCCTCATGGGCCCGAACACCGGCCTTGGCCACAACTCGATGGTGTACATGATCGAGTCGCAGATCAATTACGTGCTCGGCGCCTTGAAGGTGCTGGAAAAAGGCAACCTGCAAAGCCTGGAAGTGAAGCGCGACGTACAAGACCGCTTCAACGACAAGATTCAGGGCCAGCTGGGCAAAACCGTATGGAACGCCGGCGGCTGCATGAGCTGGTACCTGCACCCGGTCAGTGGCCGTAACTGCACGGTATGGCCCGGCTTCACCTGGCGCTTCCGCTTGCTTACGCGAAACTTCGACCCGGCGGCCTATCATTTCAATCGCGCCCAGCCGGCGCATCCCGCCCAAGGCTATTTGCCATCCGTGGCGCAAACCAGCGAGGTGGCAGCATGAAGTCCTTCGAGAACAAAGTCGCCGCCATTACCGGCGCCGGTTCCGGTATCGGCCGAGCGCTGGCCTACGCCCTTGCCCGCCAGGGCTGCCACCTGGCCTTGGCCGATGTGAACAGCGAAGCCCTGGCTGAAACGGCCGCAACCGCGCGCACCCTGGGCGTTACCGTCACCGAAAATCAGGTCAACGTTGCCGACCGCGACGCCGTGCATGCCTGGGCCGACCAGGTGGTGCTGGACCACGGCCGGGTCAACCTGGTGTTCAACAATGCCGGCGTGGCCCAGGGCGGCACCGTGGAAGGCAACGATTACGCCGATTACGAATGGATCATGAACATCAACTTCTGGGGCGTGGTGTACGGCAGCAAGGCTTTCCTGCCGCACCTCAAGGCCTCGGGCGACGGGCACATCATCAACGTCTCCAGCGTGTTCGGCCTGTTTGCCCAGCCGGGCATGAGCGCCTACAACGCCACCAAGTTCGCCGTGCGCGGCTTTACCGAATCGCTGCGTCAGGAACTGGATATGGCCGGCGGCGGGGTGTCTGCCAGTTGTGTGCACCCGGGCGGGATCAAAACCAATATCGCCAAGACCGCACGCATGAACGAAAGCCTGAGCAAAGTGACCGGCCAGGCAGCTGATCAGGCGCGGCAGCAGTTCAACGACCAGTTGCTGCGCACCACGCCAGACAAGGCGGCGCAGGTGATTCTGCGCGGCGTGCTGCGCAATAACCGACGCATCTTGATTGGAGCCGATGCTTGGGCGTTGGACGGTATGCAACGGCTGCTGCCGTCGCTGTACCAGCGCCTGGTGGTGGGTTCGATGCGTTTGGCCGCGAAGTTTGCGCCCAAGCCCAAGCGAGCCGTGGCCGAGGCGAAGGCAGCCGAGTAATTGGCCCGTGCGCCGCTTCTGTTGACGGAAGTCGCCAACCCGCCTCCGTCATCCCCGCGCAGGCGGGGATCCAGAATTTCGGACTGAACGGCCATTTACGTCACAGATAAAAACCTACCCTCACCCCAGCCCTCTCCCGCTCGCGGGAGAGGGAGCCAAACCGGGGCGTTTAGCACAACGGCTTCAACCCATATCCGAACGCGGCAACCACACCCGAATCAGCGAAAACAACCGTTCCAGATCCAGCGGCTTGGCCAGGTAGTCGCTGGCACCCGCTTTCAGGCACTGCTCCTGATCGTCCTTCATGGCCTTGGCCGTCACCGCGATGATCGGCAGCCTGGCGAATCGGGCGTCCTGGCGGATGCGGCGGGTGGCTTCGTAGCCGTCCATGACCGGCATCATCACGTCCATCAGCACCAGGTCGATGTCCGGATTCTCATCCAGTTTGTCCAGCGCCTCTTGACCGTTGCCGGCACTGATCACTTTCACGCCCTTCTCATCCAGCGCGCTAATCAAGGCGTAGACGTTGCGCATGTCATCGTCGACCACCATCACCTGGCGGTTCTGGAACACTTCATCCCGGTTTACCGCGCCTCTGTTTGGCGATCTACGCGAGCGTCCATTGGGGCTTTCGACCTTGTGCAGAAACAGCGTCACTTCGTCCAGCAACCGCTCCGGCGAGCGCGCGCCTTTGATGATGATGGAGCGCGAATGCTTGCGCAGACTCTCCTCCTCTCCGCGTGTGAGCGGGCGCGACACGTAGACGATTACCGGCGGATAGGCGTCGATGTGCTCGTTGGCCATGCGCGTCAGCAGCTCGTTGCCGTGCATATCCGGCAGTTCCAGGTCGATGACCATGCAATCGAATGGCGTTTTGCGCAGCAGCGCCAAGGCTTGCTCACCGTGGGAAACAGCGGTCACTTCAATGTCCAGATCATCGACCAGCTGCGCAATGCTGTCGCGCTGCCTGGCGTCGCCCTCGACAATCAGCAGCCGCTGCACTTTCTGGGTCAAGCGCGCCTCGAGCACCGAGAACACCTCAACCAGCGACTCGCGCGTGGTCGGCTTTTGCGCATAACCAACCGCGCCCAGATGCAGCGCCAATTCGGTGCGATCGTCAGCGGAAATCACGTGCACAGGAATATGCCGGGTGCGCGAGTCTTCTTTAAGGCGCTGCAACAACGACAAGCCCGGCTCATCGGGCAAGCGCATGTCGAGCAGAATGGCATCGGGCCGATTGTCCGCCAGCAGTTCGTAGCACTCTGTATAGCTCTGGGCCACCAGGCAGCGGTAGTGCAGCTCATGGGCCAGGTCGAACAGGATCTGCGCGAACTTCACTTCGTCTTCAATCACCAGTACGCAGCGGCCGGGCATATCGTGCTTGTAGCGATCATCCGGAAAATGCGTTGGCGGCCTGGCCAGCGCCTGGTCACGGCCTGCCTCGCCAGCGCTCGGGGCGGCAGGAGCACGTTGCAGCGGCTCACTGTTGATAAACAAACGGTTGGCATCGAACAGCGGTGCCGTCACCGGCTCGGCATAGTTGATGGGTAACCACAGGGTGAACTGGCTGCCCTTGCCCGCCTCGCTTTGTACGGATATATGCCCGCCCAGCACCTCGGCAAGATTGCGCGAAATCGACAGCCCCAGCCCCGTGCCGCCGAAGTGCCGATTGATGCTGCCATCGGCCTGACGGAACGCCTCGAAAATGACGCCTTGCTGTTCAGGACTGATGCCGATTCCGCTGTCACTGACCACAAACGCCACACCGCCATCGGCCGGCTCGATGTTCAGGCTGACGCTACCGGAATTGGTGAATTTGAAGGCATTGGAAAGCAGGTTTTTCGCCACCTGCTCAACCCGCTGCGCATCGCTGACGATGTGTGCGGGAGCATCGCCCGCCACCCGCACCTTGAAGTCCAGCCCCTTCGCCGCAGCCTGCGGCTGGAACAACGCCTCCAGCCCTTGAGCCAGGCGTTTGAGCGACGTTTCTTCCGGCCGGATTTCCAAGTGCCCGGCCTCGACCTTGGACAAGTCGAGGATGTCGTTGATCAACGCCAGCAAGTCTTTGCCGGAGGAATAAATCAGCTCCGCATGCTTGGTCTGCTGCTCGTCCAGATTGCCTTTGGCGTTGTCAGCCAGCAGGCGCGACAGAATCAACGAGCTGTTCAGCGGTGTGCGCAACTCGTGGGACATGTTGGCGAGAAATTCGGACTTGTATGTGCTCGCCCGCTCCAGCTCCGCTGCGCGCTGCTCCAGTTCGGAACGCGCCTCAGCGAGGGCGTGGTTACGTTCGTCCAGCTCGTCGCGCTGCCGAGTGAGGAACTGGGTTTGCTGATTGAGCTGGTCGTTGGTCTGTTCCAGCTCGGCTTGTTGCTGCTCCAAGTTGACCTGCGATTCCTGAATCAACCGTGACTGGTCTTCCAGCTCTTCGTTGGCGCTTTTCAGCTCTTCCTGCTGCACCTGAAGCTCTTCGTTGAGCTGCTGGGTTTCGTGCAGCGACTCATGCAAACGCTGGCGATAGCGTGCCACTTCAATCGAAGTGCCGAGGCCATCGGTAATCGAGCGCACGAAAGTCTGCTCGCGCTCGCTCAGCTCGCGCATAAAGCCCAGCTCAAGCACGCCGTTAACATCGCCGTTGTTCTGAATAGGCGCCAACATCACCGACAAGGGCGCGTCCTGCCCAAGCCCTGAGCTGACCTTCAGATAGCCCGCACTCAAACCTGGAATCACGCGGGCGCGACGTTCAACCGCCACCTGCCCCACCAAGCCCGTGCCGTCATCAAACGATTGCGGCGTGGCCTGGTGCTCGGCGTCAAAGCCGTAATCGGCAACCCGGTCCAGCTTGCCGTGATCCTGGCGCACGTAAAACGCGCCAACCACCATGTCGAGGTAATGGCCGAGAAAGCTCAATGCGGTCATGCCGATGGCCGTGGTGTTGGGCTGGCCAATGATGCTTTCGGCCAGTTTCGACTGGCCTTCGCGCTGCCATGCCTGTTGCTGCAATTGCTCGTTCACCACCTCTTGCTGTTGCAGCAAGGTGGCGTAAAAGTTCGACAGCCTCAGCAATTCCCGGCGTCCGAAAAACGCCAGAATACCGCTGAACGAAAGATTGAAAATGGCGTACACGCTGATGATGAGAATGGCCATGAAACTGGCCCGCTCGTTGCGGTCGTGGCGCAGTTGCTGTTCGGTGGCCACGAAGTCATCGAAGTGCTTGCGAATGCCGGTCATCAACGAGCCACCGGCCACCTTTACCGACGCTGGCGGTGCATTGGTGGCCTGGCGCTGCTCAATCAGCTCGGCCGCCATCACTGCCCAGCGAGCCTGCAAATCACCGATCTCCTGCAGCCGCTCAAGCTGGGCAGGGTTGTCTTTGACCAGCTGTTTGAGGCCATTCATATGGCTGCCGATGCGGCTACGGGCTTCCTCGTATGGCGCCAATACATCGGTTTCCCCGGCGATCAGATAGCCGCGCAGCCCCGCCTGCTGATCGATGGTCAACCGGTAGCCTTCGTTGGCCTGGCTGATGACCTGATCCGTGTGCTCAACCCAACTGAGCACGTACAACAAGTAACCCACCAGGGCGATGAAAAGGCCGGTTCCCACCACACCCGAGCCGATCGGCAAGGCGAGGTTGCGGGTCAGCATTCGGCGAAAGGCGTGCTCATCAACAGCGGCACTGTTCATCTCGAGTCCTCCGATTGAACCAGTCAAAAAGCTAGAGCATGGATGCCGGTTCCCTGACATCCGTTCAAACAACCTGAGGAATACTCCAGAGTCGTTTGGAGATTAGCTGCATTGCAGACGGCTTGCGTCATCCTGCGATCTTGTAGGAGCCAGCTTGCTGGCGAATGACGTAGTCACAGATTGCAAACGGTGACCGCACCTTCGACAGCAAGCTGGCTCCTACAGAGCGGCGGCTACGACGCCTTAGCCGGCCAACACGCGCGCCAAGGTGGCGCGCACTTTGTCCATGCCGTTGTCCAGCGCGCGCTCGATCTCGGCCATGGTGATGATCGCGTGGCTCTTGCCCGCAGCCGGATTCACCACCAGGGCCAAACACGCGTAAGGAAGCTCCAACTCTCGCGCCAGGGCCGCTTCGGGCATACCGGTCATGCCGATGATGTCCGCCCCATCGCGCTCCAAACGAGCCACTTCCGCCACGGTTTCCAGACGCGGCCCCTGTGTACAGGCGTAAACGCCGTGGCTGCTATAGGCCGCCCCTTCGGCGGCCAGGGCTTCGATCAACTGGTCGCGAAGGATGTCGTTGTAGGGGTAGCTGAAATCGATGTGGGTAACGTGTTCCAGCTCGCCGGCAAAGAAGGTGTGCTCGCGGCCGTGGGTGTAGTCGATGATTTGATGCGGCACGCAGAAATGCCCGGTGCCCATCGCAGCATGAATGCCACCGACCGCGTTCACCGCAACGATGACTTCGGCGCCGGCGTGTTTGAGCGCCCAGATGTTGGCGCGGTAGTTCACCTGGTGCGGCGGAATGCGGTGCGGGTGACCGTGGCGGGCGAGAAACAGCACCTCGCGGTCGGCATAGTTGCCGCGCAAGATCGGCGCCGACGGCGCGCCGTACGGGGTTTCAATATTCAGCACAGCGCTGATGGTCAGGCCCTCCAGCTTGGTCAGGCCGGTACCACCGATGATTGCGAAAACGGTCATGTCGATTCCCTGAGAATTAGCCTGAGTCAGATCAGCTGTGCGGCTTGCAACTCGCCAACGGCTTGCAGCCAGCGCGGGTTCTGTTTGTAGTCGGTGCTGGAAACACCTCTGCCGTGCATGCGCGCCAAGCCCGCCGGCGGCGTCACACGCAGGCGCTGCAAGGCGCTCAAGGCCAGCTCGGCGGCGTCGCGGTCGTTGCACACCAGGCCCATGTCGCAACCGGCTGTAAGCGCGGCCTCGATACGGTTAGCGGCATCACCCACCACATGGGCGCCGGCCATGGACAGATCGTCGCTGAAAATCACACCGTCGAATTGCAGTTCGCCGCGCAAAATGTCCTGCAGCCAGCGGCGCGAGAAGCCGGCCGGCTGATCGTCCACCTGCGGATAAATAACGTGAGCAGGCATCACGGCGGCGAGTTGCTTGCTCAAGCGAGCGAAGGGCTGCAGGTCGTTGGCGCGGATCTCTTCGAGGCTGCGTTCATCAACCGGAATCGCCACGTGCGAGTCGGCCTCAGCCCAGCCATGGCCGGGGAAATGCTTGCCCGTGGCCGCCATGCCGGCAGCGTTCATGCCGCGAATAAACGCGCCCGCCAGCAGCGCGGCGCGGGCCGGGTCGCCGTCGAACGAGCGACTGCCCACCACGGCGCTGCGCTGGTAATCCAGATCCAGCACCGGCGCGAAGCTCAGGTCCAGCCCCACCGCCAGCACTTCGGTGGCCATCAGCCAACCGCATTGCTCAGCCAGGCGCTCGGCATTGTCGTTATCGGCCACTGCGCGCATAGCCGGCAGGCGTACAAAGCCCTGGCGCAACCGCTGCACGCGACCGCCTTCCTGGTCGACTGCCAGTAACAGGTCAGGGCGCACGGCGCGAATGGCGGCGGACAATTCACGCACCTGGCGCGGGCCTTCAATATTGCGCGCGAACAAGATCAGGCCGCCCACCTCGGGCTGACGCAGAATCTGACGGTCTTCAGCGGTCAGCCAAGTGCCGCCGATATCCAGCATCAATGAGCCTTGCAGGCCAACAGTCATAACAAATCCTTAGCTGAGAACGGCCGTCGCCCACTGCGGGCAAGCGGCTTCGTCAATTTTTACCGGGCAATGGAGGGGCACGCGGGGGAAGAGTTCCAGCACGTCGCGGTTGCGCAGGCGAATACAGCCATGGGAAAGCGGCACGCCCATGGGCTCGCTGTCGGGCGTGCCGTGTAGATAGATGTAGCGGCGGAAAGTATCGACCGGGCCAAGGCGATTGACGCCAGGCTCGCAGCCGCTCAGCCAGAGAATGCGAGTAAGGATCCAGTCGCGGCCGGGAAACTGCGCCCCCAGCTCGGCCGACCAGACTTCCTGCGTCCAGCGTCGGCCACGCAGCACCGCGCCCAAGGGCAAACCGTCACCGATTTTCGCGCGCACCTGATGCAGGCCGCGCGGTGTGCAATTGGAACCGTTCTGCTCCCCTGCCCCGTTCAACGCGGTGGAAACAGGCAAGCGCAGCACCAGACGCCCTTCGGCAAAACCGTAGAGCTGCTGGTCGGTGATGGAAATATGCAGCGAGTCGAGAATCGTCATGGGCGGCAAGCTTAGCCCATCACGCCCGCTGCTGGCAGCAGGCGATTGGCGGGTTTTATACCTTGCTTGGCTGGGCGGCCGGTGCGGAGGTTTTGGTTCGCGGGCGCAGCTGGGCGCTGGCGAGGGCGTCGTCGGTAACGCCGGTTTCCGAACGCATGCCGGCTGCCAGGAACGGCACCATCAAGCGCATCACCTGTTCAATGGACGTGTTCACGCCGAAATCGGTCTCGGCGATGGCACGCAAAGCCTTGATACCCGACATGCTGAACGCTGCGGCGCCGAGCATGAAGTGCACACGCCAGAACAACTCGATGGGCGGAATGCGCGGCGCCGCTTCGTGCACCAGCTGCATATAACGGCGGAACACTTTGCCGTACATGTCTTCCAGATAACGACGCAAATGCCCCTGGCTCTGACTGAACGCCAGACCCAACAGACGCATGAAAATCGACAGGTCATTGCCACTGCGCGGCTTCACCGCCAGCGCCTGCTCCACCAGCATTTCCAGCAACTCTTCGAGGCTGGCCTTGCTTTCAGGCTTCGCCTGGCGGCGATCCAGCTCGCGCTCGAGGCTGGCGCAAAACGGGCCGAGGAAGCGGGAGAAAACCGCCTGAATCAGCGCTTTCTTGGAACCGAAGTGGTAATTCACAGCGGCCAGGTTGACCCCAGCTTTACTGGTGATCAAACGGAGGGATGTCTCGGCAAAGCCTTTTTCCGCGAAGAGCTGCTCTGCGGCATCCAGGATGCGTTCGACTGTTTCTGACTGAGCCATGGGAATCACCTGACAAACACTTGTTTGAAACATACGTTTCAAGCGGGGAATTTGTCAAGCCGCTACAACCGCAATTTGGCTGAGCAGTCACGTTTCGCTGTAACTGCCACTTTCGCCTAGGAATTTGCCTAATGAAAGCAGAAAGTTTGCGCTCATTTCACAGCGAGGCATTGCCAAGCGACAATCACTGTATATAATCCCAGTCACTGTATAAAAAGACAGAGACCGGACATGCTAAAACTCACGCCACGCCAAGCCGAGATTCTCGCCTTCATCAAGCAATGCCTTGAAGACAACGGTTACCCGCCTACCCGCGCTGAAATCGCGCAACAGCTGGGCTTCAAATCGCCCAATGCTGCGGAAGAACACCTGAAGGCCCTGGCGCGCAAAGGCGCTATCGAGATGACGCCCGGCGCTTCCCGTGGCATTCGCATTCCCGGGTTTGAACCGAGCAGCGACGAAGAAACGGGGCTGCCGATTATCGGTCGCGTCGCCGCCGGTGCGCCAATCCTGGCGCAGCAGCATGTTGAAGAGTCCTGCCGGATCAACCCCGAGTTCTTCCACCCTCGCGCCGACTACCTGTTGCGCGTTCGCGGCATGAGCATGAAAGACATCGGCATCCTGGACGGCGACCTGCTTGCCGTGCACACCACTCAACAGGCTCGCAATGGCCAGATCGTAGTGGCGCGCATCGATGATGAAGTCACGGTGAAACGCTTCAAACGTGAAGGCGACAAGGTCTGGTTGATCGCCGAAAACCCCGAGTTCGCCCCCATCGAAATCGACCTGACCGAACAGGATCTGGTGATCGAAGGATTGAGTGTCGGCGTTATTCGCCGCTGAGGAGGCTGTATGCAGTTCCCACAAGCGCTGGACCGTTCCCAACTGCCGTTGTTCGACGCCTTCCTGACGCAATCGTCGGCGCCGCTGTTGACCGATATCGTTGAAACCGGTTGGTTCGAAGAGCCAGAACCAGAGACATTCAGCGAATTGTCGCTGCGTGGCGCTGCCGGGAACTGCCTGCACCTGCTGGCACCGATCCTGCGCGAACTCAGCCAGGAGCAGGACGCCCGCTGGCTGACCCTGATCGCCCCGCCTGCCAGCCTGACTCAAGCCTGGCTACGCGACGCCGGCCTGAACCGTGAACGCATTCTGCTGTTGCAACCGCGCTCGGGCCAGAGCCCGCTGGAGCTGGCATGCGAAGCGTTGCGCCTGGGCCGTAGCCACACGGTAGTGAGCTGGCTGCATCCGCTGCACCGCCCTGCCCGCGACCAGCTCGCCCTGGCAGCACGCACGGGTAAAGCGCAGAGTTTGAATATCAGCTTGGGCTAGTGGCGTCGGCTGGATTAGTGGCGTCGGCTGGATTGGGTTGGATTGCGTCGCATTGGGTAAGCCAACCGGTGGTTTTGAACCTGTGATGTTTTGTGGGCGCGGCTGGGCGGCATTTCGATTAGCCGCGATGCGTGATCCGCAGCATGCTCGGTCAACCCAACTGGCAACGCATGCGCTTTGTACCGGCCCCATAAAAAAAGGCACCTGCTCAGGTGCCTTTTTTTATGGGGCTGGGTTCGGCTCAGCAATCAATGCAGAACGCGCGGCCCTTCGTCTTTCTCAAAGTCGCCTTCAGCCAGACGCCCGGCCATTTGCACGCCGACATTGAGCATGGCTTTGGCCACTTCAACGTGGTGGCCCTGGAGGAATGCCTTGGCATCCGCTGAAAAGTCCAACACCACCAGTGCCTCTTCATCCTCGGCGCGACGCAGGGCAATTCGCCCATCGGGCAACTCGACAATTTCCAGAAAGGATGTAGGCATAAACTTAAATCTCCACGTGAGACCGGCAGTGTAACAGTCCGCCGGCCCTCTTCCCTAGCCCAGCCATCCACTCACTTGACACATCGGCCAGAAAAACTCAGCACTCGCTCAGGGTTTCACGAAAGCGCAAAGCCAGGGTTTTCAAGTGCTGGCGCCAGCTTTCGAGCTCTGCTCGAGGCAGCAGCGGTTGCTCCTCATCCAGGCTGTAGGCTTCGATCAACGGTAGCGTGGGGTCGACTTTGGCCTTTGCAGGCGCCTTCGGCGGCAGGAACAGTGCCTGATAGGCGCTGATCATTTGCGCCAGCCAGGTTTCGGACTGCTGGGCCAGTTCCACCAGCTCCGCGAGTTCCGGACTGGGTGTAGCGCCCAACACGGCGGGCGTCAGAATCGCTTCCACGCGAGGCACGTTCACCTCATCGAAGCGGTAATAACCGGCCACTTCATGACATAGACCCAACAGCGCGCCATAGAGATGGAACAGGCACGCCTCGCGCTCGGCCAGAATCAGCGCGGGGGCGTTCACCGCCTGACCTTCCTCGGCACGACGCCAGGCTTCCAGCGACAAACCGGCAAAAAACAATTTTTGATTGGTGCGGGTATAGAGTTCATGGGCCATTGCGGCACCCTCCACAGCAGACAGACTCGCCATACGCGCGCCAGCCGGAGCTGACGCGCGTGCTAGAGATTAACGCTTGTCTTCGACCTTCCAGGCATTGCCGTCGTAGAACGCACGCCAGCCAGTCGGCTTGCCTTCCACTTCGGTCTGCACGTACTGCTCTTTGGTCTTACGACTGTAGCGCACCACCGCAGGACGGCCATCCGGGTCTTTCTTCGGCGCCGACATCAGGAAGTGATACTTGGGATCGATCTCGTCTTTATGGGGGATCAATTCCAGTACCAACGGCGCACGGGTTTCGCGGTTTTTCGGGAACTGGCTGGCGGCGAGGAACAAGCCGCTGGCGCCGTCGCGCAGCACGTAGGTGTCGTTCACCTTTTCGCACTTGAGCTCCGGCATTTTCACGGCGTCCATTTTGGGTGGCGCCGGCTCGCCGCTGCGC
Organism: Pseudomonas viridiflava; assembly: GCF_900573885.1. GTDB lineage: Bacteria > Pseudomonadota > Gammaproteobacteria > Pseudomonadales > Pseudomonadaceae > Aquipseudomonas. Next base: position 438,058 of record NZ_UPSE01000198.1, on the reverse strand, counting down.
AGCAATTTGCGGGTGTTCTTGCACTCAGGGTTGGTGCAGCCGAAGAACTTGCCGAAACGGCCGGTCTTGAGTTGCATCTGGCTGCCGCACTTGTCGCATTCCAGGCTCGGACCTTCATAGCCTTTGATGCGGTAGCTGCCCTGCTCGATCTCGTAACCTGCGCAATCCGGGTTGTTGCCGCAGATGTGCAGCTTGCGCGTTTCGTCCAGCAGATAAGCATCCATCGCCGTGCTGCAGATCGGGCAGCGGTGCTTGCCCAGCAATACCAGCGATTCCGACTCACCTTCGTCATCGGCGGCAATTTCGTCGCCGGGAATCAGGTTGATGGTCGATTTGCAGCGCTCTTTCGGCGGCAGGCTGTAACCCGAGCAACCCAGGAACACGCCGGTGGACGCAGTACGAATCATCATCGGACGGCCGCATTCGCGGCAGGCGATATCGGTAGGCGTCGGCTGGTTGGCCCGCATGCCGTTGTCGCTTTCCGAAGCCACTTCGAGCTTTTTCTTGAAGTCGCCGTAGAACTCGTCGAGCACGTTTTTCCACTCGCGCTCGCCCTGGGCGACGTCATCGAGGTTCTCTTCCATGCCGGCAGTAAAGCCGTAGTCCATCAGGTTGGAGAAGCTTTCACTCAAGCGCTCGGTAACGATGTCGCCCATCTTTTCCGAATAGAAACGACGGTTGTGCAACGCCACATAGCCGCGTTCCTGAATGGTGGAGATGATCGCTGCGTAGGTCGAAGGACGACCGATACCGCGTTTTTCCATCTCTTTAACCAGGCTGGCTTCGGAGTAACGAGCCGGTGGCTTGGTGAAGTGCTGGCTCGGGTCGAGCTTGATCAGCTTCAGCGCTTCGCCTTCGCTCATGTCGGGCAGCACGTCGTCGTCGCCGGGCTTGCTGATTTGCGGCAAAGCGCGGGTGTAACCGTCGAACTTGAGGATGCGGCCCTTGGCGCGCAGTTCGTATTCGCTGGCTTTGACGCTGACGGTGGTCGACAGGTATTCGGCCGGTGGCATTTGGCAGGCCACGAATTGGCGCCAGATCAGCTCGTACAGACGCTCGGCATCGCGTTCCATGCCCGACAGCTGGGTCGGCTTGAGGTTGACGTCAGAAGGACGAATCGCTTCGTGCGCTTCCTGGGCGCCCTCTTTGCTGCTGTACACGTTCGGCTTGGCCGGCAGGTACTTCTTGCCGAACTCGCCTTCGATGAAGTCGCGAACCATGGTCACGGCATCGGCCGAGAGGTTGGTCGAGTCGGTACGCATGTAGGTGATGTAGCCAGCCTCGTACAGGCGCTGAGCCATCATCATGGTCTTTTTCACGCCGAAGCCCAGGCGGTTGCTCGCGGCTTGTTGCAAGGTGGACGTGATGAACGGCGCCGACGGTTTGCTGCTGGTCGGTTTGTCTTCACGTTTGACGATGCTGTAGCTGGAGCTTTTCAGCTTGGCCAGTGCGGCATCGGCTTGCTGCTTGTTCAGCGGTTTGAAGGCTTCGCCGTTTTCGCGCGCCACTTCAAAGCGCACGTTGGCGCCTTTGGCGGTGCCCAGGTCGGCGTGAATTTCCCAATATTCTTCAGGGTTGAACGCACGAATTTCGCGTTCACGCTCCACCACCAGCTTCACGGCTACCGATTGCACGCGGCCAGCGGACAGGCCACGGGCGATTTTCGCCCACAGCAGCGGCGAGACCATGTAGCCCACGACGCGGTCGAGGAAACGGCGTGCCTGCTGAGCGTTGACGCGGTTGATGTCCAGCTCGCCCGGTTTGGAGAACGCTTCCTGAATGGCCTTCTTGGTGATCTCGTTGAACACCACACGTTTGTAGCGGCTGTCGTCGCCACCGATGGCTTCGCGCAGGTGCCAGGCAATGGCTTCCCCCTCGCGGTCCAAGTCGGTTGCGAGATAGATGGTGTCAGCATCTTTGGCGAGACGGCGCAGCTCTTCGACGACCTTTTCCTTGCCAGGAAGAATTTCGTACTTGGCCTTCCAGCCGTGCTCGGGGTCGACACCCATGCGTGACACCAGCTGACGCTTGGCTTTTTCCTTGGCGCTCAGCGCCGGCGCTTCCGCAGCGGCAGCCTTGCCGCGCTTGGCGGGCTCTTTGGCTGCACTGGCCGAACCGCTGGTAGGCAGGTCACGGATATGGCCGATGCTCGACTTCACCACGTACTGGTTGCCCAAATACTTGTTGATGGTCTTGGCCTTGGCCGGGGATTCCACGATGACCAGCGATTTGCCCATGGATCGGAAATTTCCTGAATGTGAGAACTGAATGGCGGGGGCCGCCTTTCGCGGCACCGCTATATATAGTGGCGACTAAGCCGAGGTCAAGGGCAGATCACGTCTGATGTCCGCTCAAGACCGCACGAAGCGATCCGGTTCGGCCTCGATCAGAGCAAAGCGCAGCATGGTCGCGCCGTCCACCTCGACGGTGGAGGTAAACATGCTCAGCGGCCGCACCCAAAGGCCGTACTCGCCGTACAGCGCTTGGTACACGACCACCTCCTCTTCGGTCTCGGAGTGCCGCGCGACACCGAACACGCGGTACTCGGGGCCTTTGTAGTGACGATAGAGGCCGGGTTGTACGTGCATCAAAGCTTCCTCATGTCAGTAAAAATAAAAGGTTGGTCTGACAAAAATAAAAACCGGGGCACAGGGCCCCGGTTGTTCACCGCCTCGCATGTGGAGTCCGCTCGTTGCCGAGCGTTCCCTTAGATGCGTTCGAAGACGGTGGTGATGCCTTGGCCGAGGCCGACGCACATGGTCGACACGCCAAAGGTACCGCCGTTCTGCTTCATCACGTTCAGCAAGGTGCCGGAAATACGCGCACCAGAGCAGCCGAACGGGTGACCGAGGGCGATGGCGCCGCCGTGCAGGTTAACCTTCTCGTCCATCTTGTCGAGCACTTTCAAGTCTTTCAGCACGGGCAGAGCCTGTGCAGCGAACGCTTCGTTGAGCTCGAAGAAGTCGATGTCGCTGATGGTCAGACCGGCGCGTTTCAGCGCTTTCTGAGTCGACGGAACCGGACCGTAACCCATGATTGCCGGGTCAACGCCTGCCACTGCCATCGAGCGAATCACGGCCATCGGCTGAATGCCGAGGTCTTGGGCGCGCTGGGCAGACATCACGATCATGCACGAGGCACCATCGGTGATTTGCGACGAAGTACCGGCAGTCACGGTGCCGCCTTTCGGGTTGAACGCAGGCTTCAATGCAGCCAGGCTTTCGACGGTGGTTTCCGGACGAATGGTTTCGTCGTAGTCGAACACCTTCAGGAAGCCGTTCTCGTCGTAGCCTTGCATCGGGATGATTTCATCCTTGAACTTGCCTTCGACGGTGGCCTTGTGAGCCAGACGGTGGGAACGCTCACCGAATGCGTCCTGCGCTTCACGGCTGATGCCGTGCATTTTGCCGAGCATTTCAGCGGTCAGACCCATCATGCCCGAGGCCTTGGCGGCATACAGAGACAGGTGCGGGTTTGGATCCACGCCGTGCATCATGCCGACGTGGCCCATGTGCTCCACGCCGCCGATGACGAACACGTCACCGTTGCCGGTCATGATTGCTTGAGCGGCGGTGTGCAGTGCGCTCATCGACGAACCGCACAGGCGGCTGACGGTTTGTGCAGCACTGGTGTGCGGGATCGGGGTCATCAGCGACGCCATGCGCGCGATGTTCCAACCCTGTTCCAGGGTCTGGTTTACGCAGCCCCAGATCACGTCTTCCACTTCAGCCGGGTCCAGCTTGGGGTTGCGTGCCAGCACGCCGGTAATCAGTTGCGCAGACATGGTCTCTGCGCGGGTGTTGCGGTGCATGCCGCCTTTGGAACGACCCATCGGGGTGCGACCGAAGTCGACAATCACCACGTCTCTTGGATTCAGGCTCATAAATTCACTCTCGCTCTATGCGTTACGCGCTTAACCGAAGAAGCTCTGGCCGTTGGCGGCCATCTCACGCAGCTTCGCGGTGGGGTGGTACAGCGCGCCCAGGTCGGCGTATTTGTCAGCCAGGGCGACGAACTCGGCTACACCGATGGAGTCGATGTAACGCAGTGCACCACCACGGAAGGGAGGGAAGCCGATGCCGTAGATCAAGCCCATATCGGCTTCAGCTGCGGTTTCGACAATGCCGTCTTCCAGGCAACGAACGGTTTCCAGGCACAGCGGAATCATCATGAAGTTGATGATGTCTTCATCAGTCACTTCACGCTGCTCGGTGATGACCGGCTTGAGCACTTCATAGGCAACCGGATCGGTCACTTTCTTCGGCTTGCCGCGCTTGTCCATCTCGTAGGCGTAGAAACCTTTGCCGTTCTTCTGGCCCAGGCGATTGGCTTCGTACATCACGTCTACCGCGGTACGGCCTTCAACAGCCATGCGGTCCGGGAAGCCTTCAGCCATTACGTCACGGCCGTGGTGGCCGGTGTCGATGCCGACTACGTCGGAGAGGTAAGCCGGGCCCATGGGCCAGCCGAATTTCTCCATGACTTTGTCGATACGCACGAAGTCGACGCCAGCGCTGATCAGCTTGGAGAAACCGCCGAAGTACGGGAACAGCACGCGGTTAACCAGGAAGCCTGGGCAGTCGTTGACCACGATCGGGCTCTTGCCCATTTTCTTGGCGTAGGCAACGGTGGTGGCAACAGCCACTTCGCTGGACTTCTCGCCACGAATCACTTCAACCAGCGGCATCATGTGCACCGGGTTGAAGAAGTGCATGCCGACGAAGTTTTCAGGACGCTTGAGTGCCTTGGCCAGCAGGCTGATGGAGATCGTCGAGGTGTTGGAAGCCAGAATGGCGTCTTCCTTGACCACGGCTTCCACTTCGGCCAGAACGGCTTGCTTGACCTTCGGGTTTTCAACCACGGCTTCAACCACGATGTCGACGTGACCGAAGTCGCCGTAAGACATGGTTGGGCGGATGGCGGTCAGTGCTTCAGCCATTTTCGCGGCAGTCAGACGACCTTTATCAACGCGGCTACCCAGCAGCTTGGATGCCTCGGCCAGACCCATCTGGATACCCTCTTCACGGATATCTTTCATCAGGATCGGCGTGCCTTTGACGGCCGACTGGTAAGCGATACCGCCACCCATGATGCCGGCGCCGAGAACAGCGGCCAGTTTCACGTCTTTGGCGACAGCGTCATACGCCTTGGATTTCTTCTTCAGTTCCTGATCGTTCAGGAACAGACCGACCAGGCTCTGCGAAGCAGAAGTCTTGGCCAGTTTCACGAAACCGGCAGCTTCTGTTTCCAGCGCTTTCTCACGACCGAAGTTGGCCGCTTTCTGGATGGTTTTGATCGCTTCAACCGGCGCCGGGTAGTTCGGGCCAGCCTGACCGGCTACGAAACCCTTGGCGGTTTCGAAGGCCATCATTTGTTCAATGGCGTTGAGCTTGATCTTTTCCAGCTTCGGCTGACGCTTGGCCTTGTAGTCCAGCTCGCCGGAGATGGCGCGCTTGACCAGGTCCAGAGCGGCGGCCTGCAGTTTGTCGGCAGCAACCACGGCATCGACAGCGCCTGCTTTGAGGGCGTCTTCTGCACGGTTCTCTTTGCCGCCGGCAATCCACTCGATGGCGTTATCGGTACCGATAACACGTGGCAGACGGACAGTGCCGCCAAAGCCCGGGTAGATGCCCAGTTTGACTTCTGGCAGGCCGACTTTGGCGCTGCTAGCGATGACGCGGTAATCCGCAGCCAAGCACATTTCAAAACCGCCGCCCAATGCGATGCCATTGATGGCTGCAACGGTCGGAACGCCAAGGTCTTCGAAATCGCTGAAGATCTTGTTGGCTTCAAGGTTGCCGGCCACCAGCTCTTCGTCGGACATTTTGAAGTTGTCGACGAACTCGGTGATGTCGGCGCCGACGATAAACACGTCCTTGCCGCTGCTGACAATCACGCCTTTAACGGACGCGTCGGCCTTGATGGCGTCCACAGCCTGGCGCAGTTCGGCCAGTGTGAGACGGTTGAATTTGTTGACGGACTCACCCTTGAGGTCGAATTTCAATTCGACGATGCCACTCTCAAGAGCCTTAACCGTGATGGCTTTACCTTCGTAAATCATCAACTGATCTCCACGGTATGGAAGCTGAACAGTACACGTCGGACGCCGAGCAGCAGACTGGTCCGCAGCAGAACCGTCGAGAATAGTCTCGAACAGACCGACACACCCGCCGACGCGATATTCGGGCGGCCTATGAACCGTGATGCACAAAGCAAACACTTGATTCATACGCCCGTTTGATTCGGGTGCGCACACCTTCGTGGAAAAGATTGCGCTTGTCAATTGGAGCGGTATTTCGTCTTGCGCTGTCGGGAAATATCGACCCTCCCGTCGGGGAAAACATTCCAACTGCTCTAGAACGCACCTACCGCTGCGTAGGGGATTGCCATCATTGTGATGTTGGCGGCAGCTAGTAAAAGCCAAACGGCGCAGGTACAGTCGTCTCAACACGCTGCCAACGCGTGACAAAAACAAAAACAATGAAGCCCCCCGGAGTAACCATGACGAGCCGTCTGCTTGCCATATCGCTGAGCCTCGTGCTGACCGCCCTTCTCCCGCTTGGCGCCCATGCCGCCAATGCCGCCACCGAACCTGACGCCCTGCTGAAACTGCATCAGCTGCGTCTGGCTGCGCAGAAGAGCCTGGGTGATTTCTATATGTACAACAGCATGGACGGCGACCAGCGCTACGCGCGCCTGATCGACGAGTCCGTACAGAACGCCAACGCCCGTCTGGCCGAGCTTACCGATTTGCCCGGCGAAGCCTCGAAAGCCATGCGCGCACAACTCGCGCAGCAACTGGGCGCCTATGAAGCCGAGCTTAAAAATCTCACCACGGCGATGAAGACCCAGGGTTTCACCGACCTGCAGCCCGTTGCCGACCTTGCCACGCGCAACCAGCAGTTGATGGCACTGAGCAACGAGCTCTACGGGAAAATTCAACAGGAAAGTGGCCAGATCGTGCCGCCGATGACTCAGCAGAGCCGTGAGCAAAGTTTGCTGATGCAGGCCATCGCCGTCGACTATGCTTCGCGCAGTGCCTCCGTAGGCGCCACCTTTATTGGCAGCGCAGCGGGCGACGAGCGAACCATTGATGACCTGGTGGCCCAGTTCGCTGGCAAACTCAGTTCCATGGAGCAATCGCCGCAGAACACCGCGCAGATTCGCGAATCGTTGAACGGCATCAATACCAAATGGCGCTACATCGAGAAATCGCTGAAAAACTATAACGAGAACTCTGTACCTTTCGTGGTCAGTAAGTACTCGGACAGCATTATCGATGGTCTGGAAGGAGTTTCGGCGCAGTACCTGGCCGCCAAACTTTGACCACAGCACCCCAGTTTCCGGCCTGCCTGGCCAACCCAGCCCGATCAACTTTTCGGGCTTTTTTTATCGCGTTTCCGACCCGTAGGCGCCAGCTTGCTGGCGAACCGTGGAAACGCCGTTCGCGGGTCGTGGTTGCAGGGTTCGCCAGCAAGCTGGCGCCTACAAAAGCGCGCGGGTCAGGCCAACGCCTTCAGCACCGCCGCTACCGGCTCGACGCCTTGCGCGTCGCCCTTCTCGCCCCAGCACAGGGATATCATCTGCGTTGTCGCTTCGACCTTGTAAACGTCGGCCGGCAGGGTGTGCAGGTGCGGCAGCAGCGTGGCGTCGGTACAGGGCTCGCGCCATTGGTTAACCCAATTCCCCGCACTCATTTGCCAATAGCACCAGGCATCGCTCGCGCCGCGGCGGCGGGCACGGTGGTATTGCGGGCACGGGCTCGGCGGTTCTTCGGGCAGCCAGTGCGGCCACTCCTGACGCGACATCTGCATTCCAAGCCCTTTGCTGCGTGCGGCCATGCGAATGGCCATACGCCCCTGCTGACGCCGCGACGGACGCAGCCAGGCCAGCGGGCTCAGCACAACGGCAACAAGCAGTACCACGATCCACACGGTCATACGTTTAATCTCACCATTAAAAGTGCTGCATTTCGCTAACAATCACAGCCATACTTTGATCATTCGCCTCAGGAGGAGTCACCGTCATGCCCTATCAGCACATTCTGGTTGCCCTGGATCTTTCCGAAGAATGCGACCCGGTGATGAAGCGCGCTTACGCGCTCGCCGCCGCCAGCCAGGCCAAGCTGTCGCTGGTACACATTGTCGAGCCGATGGCCATGGCCTTTGGCGGCGACGTACCGATGGACCTGTCCACCTTGCAACAACAGCAATTCGAACAAGCCCGTGAACGTCTGGACAGCTATTCGGCGAAATACCCGGAGCTGGGCCCCGACACACGTCATCTCGTCTACGGCCAACCGCGCCAGGAAATTCACCGCCTGGCCGCCGAGCAAGGCGCTGATCTGATCGTGGTGGGCAGTCATGGCCGCCACGGCCTGGCCTTGCTGCTGGGTTCTACCGCGAATGACGTACTGCACGGCGCGCCGTGTGATGTGTTGGCCGTGCGGTTGAAAAAGCCGGAATAAATTACTTACCGTCATTCCCGCGAAGGCGGGAATCCAGAATATCGAGGCGCACGCTCATTGCGTGTAACACCGACTATTCTGGGTCCCCGCCTACGCGGGGACGACGGTGCTGGATGTTGAGTTACTCCGGCAAATCCCCCGCACTCATCACCATCGGCCGAATCTTCTGCAGCTGGGTTTCCAGCGAATGGGTGATGCTGGTCGACATCGAGAAAAACGTCAGAAACGCCTTGAGGTTCGAGTCGCCTTCGCACACATCGTGAATGCGCTGCCAGAACGCCTGATTGACCAGCTGCAATTGCTGGAACAGCCGCACCAGGCCCTTCAGTTCCCAGTCCGCATGCCGCCCTTCACGGAAGTTGAAGTACTGCCGTGAGAGGTACAGCGACACCGCGCGCAGAATAAATTCCTGATTATTGGCAAACGGCAAATGGTTGAACGCCATCGGCTTGAGCTTGCTCAGCACCGGGCAGGCACTGGTCGGCATGATCAGCCCGAGCAAGGCGCGCAAGCCCTCTTCCAGGCCGACTTGTTTGCTGTATTCACGCTCCGGTGTGCGTACCCAGAAGTGGGCTTTCTGAAACGCTGGCAAGCCTTGGAAGTCCTCGATCACCCGATGCAAGTCGACCGCCGCCGGGCAGTGGCTGTACTGCTCACGCTTAAGCGGGCAGTTGCTGCACTGGTGATACTCGAGCCGCGTCCAGGCCGGCGCCTGTAGCGCGCGCTCCTGGTCGTACTCGCGGTTGAGTTCGATGCGATAGCCAAACTCGTGACTATCGTCGAGGGAAATCCGGTACTCGATGGCCATTCAGGTCTCCGACAAACAGATCAGGCGTCCAGCTCTGCCCAGCGCTCAACAAGCGCGTCCAGTTCTTGCTGCAGGGTTTCCAGGCTGGCCAGCACTGCGGCGGTTTCGGCGGCAGGGCGTTGGTAAAAGGTCGGCCCGGCAATTTCTTCATTAACCTTCGCGATTTTGGCTTCCTGCGCGTCGATCAGGCCCGGCAGGCTTTCCAGTTCACGCTGCAATTTGTAGCTGAGTTTCTTCTTCGCCGGCTCTTGCGCGGGTGCGGCTACCGGAGCAGCAGCGGTTGGCGCAGGCGCAGTGGTTTCCGGCTTGCCGGATTTGCTTTCGCCCACGCCCAGCAAGCGCGGCGAACCGCCCTGGCGCAGCCAATCCTGATAACCGCCTACGTATTCGCGCACCTTGCCTTCGCCTTCGAACACCAGTGTGCTGGTGACCACGTTGTCGAGGAATGCCCGATCGTGGCTGACCATCAGCACGGTGCCGGCGAAGTTCGACAGCACTTCTTCCAGCAGCTCAAGGGTTTCCACATCAAGGTCGTTGGTCGGTTCGTCCAGCACCAGCAAGTTCGCCGGCTTGCTGAACAGCTTAGCGAGCAACAGACGCGCACGCTCGCCACCCGACAGGGCTTTTACCGGCGTACGGGCACGCTGCGGGCTGAACAGGAAATCGCCGAGGTAGCTGAGCACATGGCGGTTCTGGCCGTCGATTTCGATAAAGTCGCGGCCTTCGGCAACGTTATCGATCACGGTTTTTTCCAGATCCAGCTGATGACGCAACTGGTCGAAGTACGCCACTTCCAGACGAGTACCCACCTCCACTTTGCCCTGCGTCGGTTGCAGGTCATCGAGCATCAACTTGAGCAAGGTGGTCTTGCCGGTGCCGTTGGCGCCGAGCAGGCCGATACGGTCCTGGCGCTGCAGCACCATGGAAAAATCCTTGATCAACATCGGACCGCCGGCGTGGGCGAAGCTGACGTTGTCCAGGACCATCACCTGCTTGCCGGATTTCTCCGACGTATCCAGCTGAATATTCGCTTTGCCGGTGCGCTCGCGGCGCTCGCTGCGTTCTACGCGCAAGGCCTTCAAGGCGCGGACGCGGCCTTCATTACGGGTGCGACGGGCCTTGATGCCCTGACGTATCCACACTTCTTCCTGGGCCAGACGCTTGTCGAACAAGGCGTTGGCAGTTTCTTCGGCCGCCAGCTGCTGTTCTTTGTGCTCCAGAAAGCTGGCGTAGTCGCCGTTCCAGTCAATCAGGCCGCCACGGTCGAGCTCGAGAATGCGCGTTGCCAGGTTTTGCAGGAAGGAACGGTCGTGGGTGATAAACAGCACGGCGCCCTGGAAATCTTTTAGCGCGTCTTCCAGCCAGGCAATGGCGCCGATGTCCAGGTGGTTGGTCGGTTCGTCGAGCAGCAGCAAATCCGGCTCGGACACCAGCGCCTGCGCCAGCAGCACACGGCGACGCCAGCCACCGGAAAGCTCGGCCAGGGTTTTGTCAGCCGGCAATTGCAGGCGACTCAGGGTGCTGTCCACCAGTTGCTGCAAGCGCCAGCCGTCTTTGGCTTCCAGCTCTTGCTGCACGTGCATGAGCTTGTTGAGGTCTTCGTCGGTGACGATGTTCATGCTCAGGTGGTGGTACTCGGCGAGCAACGCACCCACGCCGTCGAGGCCCTCGGCCACCACGTCGAACACGGTCCGGCCATCGGCCACCGGCAATTCCTGCGGCAGCTCGCCGATTTTCAGACCAGGGGCGCGCCATACGCTGCCGTCATCCGGCAAACGGTCGCCTTTAACGATACGCAACAGGCTGGATTTACCGGTGCCGTTGCGCCCAATGATGCACACCCGCTCGCCTCGGGCGATCTGCCAGGAAATCTTGTCCAGCAGCGGCATTGCGCCATAGGCCAGGGAAACATCAGTGAACTTGAGCAGCATGGTCGCCTCGAGGGAATAGCTGCAGCTGTTGCGCAATGCACCACAGCCGCTGGAAATCTGTTAGCCACACGCTTTTCGCGTTGGCAAAACCGGGCGCGCATTCTACCGAGTTGCGCCCCTGGCCGGGTGGCATTTTTTTGCAGGCTGGCGTTGGATCGTTGGGCTTCGCGTTGCTCAACCCAACCTACAGGTGCGTAGGTTGGGTTGAGCAACGCGAAGCCCAACGATCCGCCCAACATCGCCCTACGCAAGCAAAGTCCAAAAGGCTAAGCTACCCACCTTGAGCGCCCAGTCATCGGCGCGCCTTTCAGAATATTCAGCTCGGAAGTGTCATGCGCGGTCGTCTGCTCTGCCTGTTTTCCTGCCTGCTTCTCTCCTCCGTCACGCTTCACGCCTCTGCGGCCGCCAGTCTGGCCCAGCAGCGTCTGTATTACGACGAGGCCAAACGCGCGCTCGCCAAGGGCGACAGCGGCCCCTACCGGATGTACGCCAAGGCACTCGCCGACTATCCGCTGGAACCCTATCTGGCCTACGACGAGCTGACCGCCCGGCTGAAAAGCGCCAGCAACGCCGAAATCGAAAAATTCCTCGCCGAGCATGGCGACCTGCCGCAAGCCAACTGGATGAAACTGCGCTGGTTGCGCTGGCTCGCCGAGCGCGGCGACTGGAAGCCGTTCGTCAAGTATTACGACCCGAAAATGAATTTCACCGAACTGGACTGCCTCAACGGCCAGTACCAGCTCATCCACGGCCTGACCGCTGAAGGCTATGCCAGCGCGGAAAAACTCTGGCTGGTGGGCAAGTCGCAGCCCGACGCCTGCGAGCCGCTGTTCAACATGTGGGCCAACGCCGGCCAGCTCACCGAAACCATGCGCTGGAAACGCCTCAAGCTCGCCGTGCAGGCACGTAACTACAGTCTGGCCACGCACCTCACGCAAACCCTGACCACCCTCGGGCCGCAAGGCAAGTTGATGATCGACGTGGCGCAAAAGCCGACCATGCTCAGCCAGACCGCCCGCTTCGCCCCCGCCAGCCAGACCATGGCCGATGTGGTGAGCATTGGCCTGCGTCGTCTGGCCAGACAAGAGCCTGAGAAAGCCATCAGCCTGCTGAACGACTACAGCCAGCGTCTGCCGTTTTCGATGGAAGAAAAAGTCGCCATCGCTCGCGAAATCGGCCTGAGCCTGGCGAAAAACTTCGACGATCGCGCGCTGCCGATCATGACCCAGTACGACCCCGAGCTTCGTGACAACACCGTCACTGAATGGCGGGCGCGTCTGTTGCTGCGCCTGGGCCGCTGGAGCGACGCCAATCAACTGATCCGCCGCATGCCCGAAGACCTCGCCAGCACCAACCGCTGGCGCTATTGGCAGGCGCGCAGCCAGCAATTGGCCGAGCCCAACAACCCTGGCGCGATGGTGCTTTACCAGCCAGTGTCCAAAGAGCGCGACTTCTACGGCTTTATGGCCGCCGATCAGCTGAAAACGCCGTATCAGTTGACCAACAAGCCGCTGCAGCTGGACGCCAAGTTGATACAGAAAGTACGCAACACCCCGGGCATTCGCCGAGCCCTGGAATTCCACGATCGCGGGCAGATCGTCGACGGCCGTCGTGAGTGGTACCACGTCAGCCGTCACTTCAACCGCGACGAACTAGTCGCCCAGGCGCGTCTGGCTTACGAGAAACAGTGGTACTTCCCGGCCATTCGCACCATCAGTCAGGCGCAGTACTGGGATGACCTGGACGTGCGCTTCCCCATGGCCCACCGCAATACGCTGATTCGCGAAGCCAAGGTTCGCGGCCTGCACTCGAGCTGGGTGTTTGCGATTACTCGTCAGGAAAGCGCGTTTATGGACGACGCCCGCTCCGGCGTCGGCGCCAGCGGCTTGATGCAATTGATGCCGGCGACAGCGAAAGAAACGGCGCGCAAATTCAGCATCCCCTACGCCCCGCAGCAGTTGCTGGACCCGGACAAGAACGTGCAACTGGGCGCGGCCTATCTGAGCCAGGTGCATGGCCAGTTCAACGGCAACCGCGTACTTGCCTCGGCCGCCTACAACGCCGGCCCCGGGCGCGTGCGTCAGTGGCTGCGCGGTTCAAACCACCTGGCGTACGACGTATGGGTGGAAACCATTCCCTTCGACGAAACCCGTCAGTACGTGCAGAACGTGTTGTCGTACGCGGTGATCTACGGCTTCAAACTGAACGCGCCACAGCCGCTAGTGGATTGGCATGAGCGGTTCTTCGACGACCAATAGTCCCTCGCTTTTGTAGGAGCCAGCTTGCTGGCGAACCGTGTTTGTAGGTTGGGTTGAGCGAAGCGAAGCCCAACAAACCGGCCACAGGCCGGTGCGTATCGGTCTCCTGTTGGGCTTCGCCGTTGGCTCAACCCAACCTACGCGGGATCACGGCCTGCTTCTATTCCAGCACCTCGACATCCATCCCCACCACAATCTCCCCTGCCCCTTCGTTGATCAGGTTCTGGCCGAAATACACTTCGCCTTCGCGCTCGCGGTAGGTTTTCAGGGTGGTCAGTGGTTCGCGGTCGGGGTTGCGTCGGCCGGTTTGCGGGTCGATGGTGGTCATGATGCAGCGGGTGCAGCCCTTGACCACGCGAAACTCTGTGGAGCCGATGCGGATGCGTTTCCAGCTGTCTTCGGCATAAGGCTCGCTGCCTTCCACCACCAGGTTGGTGCGAAAGCGCAGCATCTCCAGCGGACGGCCAACACGGTCGGACAAATCGTCCAGTGAAGCCTGACCAATCAGCAGCAACGGAAAGCCATCGGGAAAACCGACCTTCTCCATTGGCCCGAGGCTGCCGGGAATATCCCGCGCGCGCTCCACTGGCACATGCACCAGACGGCAGCTTTTGCCAAGGAAACGGCTGAGCCAGTCTGCCGCTTCATCGCCGGCATCCGGCACCACCATGTTGTCGCTCCAGATAAACGCGCCACGCACGTTAGCGTCCGGGTCGGGAACCGGCACCTCCAGCGCCTGGAAACCTTCGGCGTTTAACGTGAGGCCGCCCTGGGTGTTCCATAACGCAGAAAGCTGCGACATATGCGCCATCGCTCGCTGGGTAAAAAACCGCCCGTTGCTGGCATCCACCAACATCCAGCGGCGGTCGCCGACCATGCCGATGCTATCGAGCTGCGCCCGCGGCAGGCTCTCGCCCATGGCAGATTTCAACGGAAAGCGGTACAGCGCGGAGAGACGCATAGCGAGGTCCTGAAAGGAGGCACAGGCCACCGTTATACGGAATGGGTGGGGGGAGGCTCAAGCGGCAAGAAGCATCGAGGCTAGCCTTCCCCCACAAACAGCTCGGTCACTGTGGGAGAGGCTTTAGCCTCGATTGGCCGAGCCTGGAAAAGCAGCCCGCTACGTTCTGAGGATTTAGCGAGCTAGAGCCATCCAAGGCAAAAAGCCCTGCTGAAAGCGGAGTTGGCTGTAGCCAATGAGCATTTCAGCAGGGCTTTTTAACGCCGGAGGGCCGACGCGCAGCAAATCCTTACTCGTCGAGCATCAAGCGTTCGCGAATCACGTCCACCAACTTGTCCGGCTGAAACTTGGACAGGAAGTTATCGCAGCCCACTTTCTTTACCATCGCTTCGTTAAAGCTGCCCGACAGCGAGGTGTGCAGCACCACGTACAGGTCTTTCAGGCGCGGGTCGTTGCGGATTTCGGTGGTGAGGCGGTAGCCGTCCATTTCCGGCATTTCTGCGTCGGTGAAAATCATCAGCAGCTTGTCGGTCATCACGTGGCCTTCGTCGGCCCACTTTTTCAGCTGATTGAGGCCTTTCAAGCCGTCGGTGGCCACATGCAGTTTGAGGCCGAGCTGAGACAAGGTATCGCGCAGTTGCGCCAGGGCGACGCTGGAGTCATCCACCAGCAGCACTTCGCGACCACGGGCTTTTTCCAGCACCGGGTCGGTCAGGCGGTCGCCAGTAATCGTGGCGTTGTACGGCACGATTTCGGCCAGCACTTTTTCCACGTCGATGATTTCCACCAACTGTTCTTCCACCTTGGTGATCGCCGTCAGGTAATGCTGACGACCGGCGCCACCGGGCGGCGGCAGGATGGAATCCCAGTTGAGGTTGAGAATGCGGTCCACACCGCCGACCAGAAACGCCTGAACCGAGCGGTTGTATTCGGTAACGATGATGGTGCTGCGCTCATCCGGCACGATGGGGCGCATGCCGATGGCTTGCGAAAGGTCGATAACCGGCAGCGTCTGGCCACGCAGGCTGACCACGCCGCACACGAACGGATGGCGGTGCGGCATCAATGTCAGTTTCGGCATCTGCAGGACTTCCTGCACCTTGAACACGTTGATGGCGAAAAGCTGCCGCCCTGCCAGGCGGAACATCAGAATTTCCAGGCGGTTCTCACCCACTAGCTGGGTGCGTTGATCCACTGAGTCGAGAATGCCGGCCATGCTGTGCTCCTGTTGTGTCTGGTCGAGTCTAGCTGTTGCTTGCAACCTTATCGGCTGCATGTGACACAACTGAAATGTGTCCGAGCCAAGAGAGTGCCATCATGCCGTGCCATCACGGCAAGCACCAGCACAGCGCCGAGTCTGCGCTGCCTTGATGAGCGCGTCCACGACCTCTAATCAGGGTAGCAGTGCCTGGCCCAACAGGGGCGAACCGGGCGGCAGATGCACGCGCAATGCTGCCGGCCGGGCATTGAAACGCAGCGCTTTGCTTTCCAGCGGTTCGCCGTCCAGGTTGAGGTCGAGCCCTTCCGGCGCCTCGATTTCAACCCACGGCAGGCGCGCGTTGATCGACACGCTCTCCAGGCCAAGAATGCCGCCCGACAGCAGCGTGCCCAGCGTGCCGACGACATCCTGCGGCGCCGGCACGATGCAGATGTCCAGCAAGCCATCGTTTACGCACGCCTGCGGGCACAACACATGGCCGCCGCCCGCCTGGCGGCCGTTGCCGATGCCAAGGGCAAGGAAATCGCCTTCCCAGCTGAAGTCCGGTCCTTTGAAACGACCGAACGCGGCATGCACGTCGGAGAAGCGCGTCAGCCCGGTGAGAAAATAGGCCGCTCCGCCCAACACGCGTTTGAGCTCCTCGGAGGTGTTGGCGGTAATTTTCGAACCAAAGCCGCCGGTCGCCATGTTGAGAAACAACTGACCGTCGACCTCGCCCAGATCGATTGGCAGCGCCTCGTTATCCAGCAGCGCCAACGCTTCGAGCGGCACCAGCGGCACGCCGGCAGCGCGGGCAAAGTCATTGGCGGTGCCCAGTGGCAGCAGCGCCAGGCTGGCGTCGCTGTCGGCAAGGGCCATGGCTTCGGCCACATCACGCAGGGTGCCATCACCTCCGCCGGCGATGATGGTCGGGTAGCCGGCCGCCAGGGCTTCGTTTACCAGACGCTGCGCATCGCCGCCCTCCCACGTCACCCGCACTGCCAGATCCCAGCCGGCATCGCGCTGGGCCTGCACCGCGGCGCGCACGTCTTCATTGAGGGATTGTTTGCCGTGCAGAATCAGTAAGGCTTTACGCTCGTTCATCGATCAATCCTTTAGTGGCCCGCCAACCCTGGCACCGGCTACCAGACAAGACGACGTCGCTGTGACACGCCTAGGACGGATAGCCGGTGATGCTGCGAATGCTTTGGTACAACGGTTTGAGTTGCTTATACATCCGTTGGTACACCTCGCGGTACAAGCGTTCATAGATTCGTTGCGCCGAAGGGTTGGGCTCGAACACCCGACCGACGCGGGTCATGGCGGCGATGGCGGTGGGAAAGTCCGGATGCAGGCCCAACCCCACGGCGCAATCGATGGCCGCACCCAGCCCCGAGGTTTCGTAAACATGGGGTCGCTCGGCGGGCAGGCCGAAAATATCCGCCGTCAATTGCATGGCCGCATCGCTTTGGGAGCCGCCGCCCGATACGCGCAAGCGAGTGATTGTGCTGCCCGAGCGTTTCTCGATCTGCTCCTTGCCCTGACGCAACGCGTAGGCCAGCCCTTCGAGAATGGCGCGGTAAATGTGTGCGCGGGTGTGCACGTCGCCAAAACCGATTATCGAGCCCTTGGCCTCCAGCCCCGGCTCGCGGATGCCGGGCGTCCAGTAGGGTTGCAGCATCAGGCCCATGGAGCCGGCCGGCACGCTGTTCACCAGGTCGTCAAACAGCGCCTCGGGCTCGATGCCCAGTTCTTTGGCGCGCTGCATCTCGCGCAGGCCGAACTCTTGCTTGAACCAGCTGACCATCCAGAAGCCGCGATAAATCATCACCTCGGTATTGAAGTGATCGGGAATGGCGGCCGGGAACGGCGGAATCAGCGGCACCGTTTCCAGGTAGGTGCGGCGCGTGGTGTTGATCGTCGCTGTAGTGCCATACGACAGACACGCCGTACTCGGCTCCACCCCGCCCGCGCCCAGCACTTCGCAGGCTTTGTCGGCCCCTGCGGCAATCAACGGCAAGCCTTCGGGAATGCCGGTATGCCGGCTGGCCTCGGCGCTGATCACGCCCAGCCGTTCGCCCGGCTTCACCAGTGCCGGCAATTGCTGCTCGCGCACCGGCATCGCCTGCCACTTCCAGTCGCGGCGCCCGGCCCATTTCAGGCGTTTGTAATCGAATGGCAGGTACCCGACGCAGCAGGCCACCGAATCCACGAACCTGCCGCACAGACGATGGGTAAGAAAGCCCGAGAGCAGCAGCACCTTGTCGGTTCTGGCCCACAGCTCCGGCTCCTGCTGCGCCAGCCAGTTCACCTCGGCCTGGGCGCGGAAATAATCGACGGTGGCCTCTTCGCGAATCAGCTTGAACAGCCAGCCCCACGGCCCTTTTATGGCGCCGCGAATTTCGGCGCGGCGCTGGTCGAGCCAGAGAATGGCCGGGCGCAGCGGCTTGCCGTCGGCATCCACGGTGATGATGGTGCCGCGCTGGGTCGTCAGCGACACGCCCTTGATCTGGCGCTTGTCGATGTCCACCTGCTGCCACAGCAGCCGACAGGCCTCGCCCAGGCTTTGCCAGTAGTACTCGGGGTCTTGCTCGGCCCAGCCGGGCTGCGTGGAGTAATACGCCTGCAAATCGACCTTGCCCTTGCCGAGCAGATTGCCCTGTAAATCAAACAACAGGGCGCGCACGCTTTGGGTGCCGTTATCGATGGCCAGCAGGTAACTTTTTTCGCTCATGGCTCGGGCCTTTTATTGTTCTTCTGCGGGCAGGCTGTAGCAGCGCTGCCACAGGCTCAGGTAGTGCTGCTGTTCCTGCTGCCAGCGCGCGTCGTCCCAACCCAGGCGCGCCTGACAGACTTCCTGAATGCGCGGCAAAAACCCGGCGCAGCCGTTGGCCAGCAGCAAGCCCAGCCGCGTGCGGCGCAGCAGCAGGTCATCCAGATGCAGCACCAGCTCGTGCTCAGCCGCGAATGCCAGCTCGGCCCACAAGGTATCGGTGGCGCCGACGCTTTCAGTTCCGAGCTGCTCCAGCAGCGGTTGCAACAACGGCAACTGGCAACCGTAGCGACCCGCCAGGCGCCGCTGCTGCATAGCGCTCAACCCGTGCAGCGCCACGCTTGGCGCCGGTCGAAACACCGCGCTGCCGTTGTCGCTGATGGTTTTACCCAGCATTGGCGCGCAGGCGTTCAGCACTTCCAACGCCAGCAAGCGAAAGGTGGTGAGCTTGCCGCCGGCCAGCGTCACGGCGCCGGGTTCGGTCCACAGCACATGCTCGCGTTTTTCATCCGACGGCTTGAGGCCGCCCGCGCCGCTGGTGACCACCGGGCGCACGCCGGCCCAGGTCGACAGAACGTCCGCTGCGCCGATAGCCGCCTGGGGAAACTGCTGCGTGCAGGCGCTGAGCAGGTACTCGACTTCCGCCGGGCTGATGCGCGCTTCCTGATCGATATCGTCGGCGTGGTCGAGGTCAGTGGTGCCGATGACCGTGGCGCCTTCCCACGGAAAGACAAACACCGGCCGCCGGTCACTGGCATGCATAAAGCTGAACGCGTGGGCCACCGGCAAGCGCCAGGCCGGCACCAGCAAGTGGCTGCCGCGCAGCGGGCGAATGTGCTCGTCGCGTTGCGTAATGCGCAAACGATCAGCCCAGGCGCCCGTGGCCTGCGCCACTACGCCGGCCCTGAACTGATAGCGCTGGCCGCCTTCGCTGTCTTCGGCTTCCAGCCCCACTACCCGGCCATCGACGCGGGTCAGCTGCAGCACTTTCATGCCATTGAGCGCTTCAGCGCCGTCCGCCCGCGCTTCGCCGAGCACGCGCATCACAAGCCGCGCGTCATCGGTCACCGCATCGAAAAAACGCGTGCCGCCTTGTAGCGCCTGACTTTTCAAACCGGGCGCCAGGTAGCTCAGCTCGTTTTTGCCAAAGAAGTGATGGTTACGTTTGCCTGCCAGCGCGTCGTACACCCGCAGCAAGCCACCGAACACCTTCGGGCCGGGAAATTGGCCGTGGTAATGCGGCATGACAAAGCTAAGCGGCTCGACCAAACCCGGCGCCTCGCCCAGCAGGCGTTGGCGCTCGTGCACAGAGTCGCGAGTCAGCTTGAACTGGCCTTTGGCGATATACCGCAGCCCACCGTGGACCATCTTCGACGAGCGACTGGACGTGCCCCAGGCGAAGTCGCGCTGCTCGATGAGCAGGCAACGCCAACCGCGCCGCGCCGCCTCGCGCAAAATGCCGGCACCACTGATGCCGCCGCCGACCACAATCACATCCCACTCGCGCGCCGCCAGTTCAGCCAGCGCCGTTTCTCGCCAGGCGGCGTTCCACC
Source organism: Pseudomonas viridiflava (assembly GCF_900573885.1). Taxonomy (GTDB): domain Bacteria; phylum Pseudomonadota; class Gammaproteobacteria; order Pseudomonadales; family Pseudomonadaceae; genus Aquipseudomonas. Next base: position 418,109 of record NZ_UPSE01000198.1, on the reverse strand, counting down.
GGGCGACGGTCATTTCAGCAGCACGCCCGGATTAAGGCGTTGGTCCGGGTCGAAGTGGTTAGCCATGGCCTGCAGCGCGGCGATGCCCAGCTCGCCCTTCTCCACCGGCAAATACGGCGCATGGTCACGGCCCACGCCATGTTGATGGCTGATGGTGCCGCGGTTATTCACCACGGTGCTGCTGGCCAGGTGCTTGAGCTTTTGCCAGCGCGCATGGGTGGTGGCGTAGTCCGTGCCGGGGCGAAACACGTAGGTGGTGTAGATGCTCGAGCCCTCGCCGTACACGTGGGACAAGTGGGTAAACACATGCACCTGCTCGCCTTCGTCCGTCAGACCGCCGCGCAGGCTGGCTTCGATTTTGTTCAGCAACGTGTCGACGTTGGCCCAGTCGGTGGCCGTTTCCAGCGTGTCGACGGCGTACCCGGCCTGCCACAACCCTTCCCGCAGGTACGGGAAACGAAAGCGCCCCTCTGCCCATTTCTTGCCCAGCAACGTGCCGGTGGACACGCCGCCAAAACCTTTCAGCAGCTTTTTCGCCTGCTTTAGCGATAGCGCGTTCTGCGCACGGTTGCCGGTGACACCAAAGGTCAGCATGCACTTGCCCTCGCGGGCGCCGCGCAGGGCGAGGTATTTCTCCAGCCAGGCGATCTGCTCCGGCTGGCCAGCGAGTGCCAGCTGGGTTCTGGTTTCGATGGCGTTGGACAGGCGCAACATCGACAGCGGCACCCGTGCTTGCCCCAACGTGCGAATCGCCTCCAGCGCCTGCTGCCAGGACGGCAGGAACACGGCGTAGAACTTCTCCTCCACCGCCAGCTTGGTGACCCGCACCTGCACCGAGGAGATCACCCCAAAACGGCCTTCGGAACCCAGCACCATTTCGCGCAAATCCGGGCCGGCTGCCGATGCCGGGAACGACGGAATCTGCAAGGTGCCGGCAAAGGTCTCCATCGTTCCGCCGGCAAACAGCTGCTCGATCCGCCCATAGCGCAGCGACTGCTGACCGCTGGAGCGACTGGCCACCCAACCGCCGAGCGTCGAGAGCTCCCAGGATTGTGGAAAATGGCCCAGCGTGTAGCCGCGAGCGCGCAACTGGCTTTCCACCTGCGGGCCATTGGCGCCGGGGCCGAAGGTGGCGATCAGGCTCTGCTCGTCCAGCTCCAGCAGGCGGCTCATGCGCTCCAGCGACAGGGTGAGCACCGGTTTGTCACCGGCCTGCGGGTTGATATGCCCCGCCACCGAGGTGCCGCCGCCATAGGGAATTACCAGCACGTCATGGGCCGCAGCCCAGGCCAGCAGCTCACGGATGTGCGCGGGGGTTTCGGGGAAGGCGACGCCATCGGGAAACACCTCGAAGCGCCCTTCGCGCATCGCCAGCCAGTCCGGCAGGCTTTGGCCACGGGCGTGGCGCACACGTACCTCAGCGTCGGTGCTCACCAGCGGGTGAACCGCCAGGCGCGAGGCCGGCACCTGGGCCAGCACCTGCGCCAAGGTGGCGTCCGGCAACGGCTGGCCGGGGCCGATCAACTCAGCCAGAAACGCGCCGCCGTGCGCCGGCAACTCCACCACCGTGGCTTCATCACCCCAACCGTTCCAACGCCGCATTGCTGTCTCCTTGTGCCAGTTTCAGACGTGCTATATGGGTACGTATACTAGCGAGCCGCTCGGGAAGAACACTGTCGAAACAGGACAGCCAAAGTGGCCAATCAAGACAGTCCACCAGAACAAGAAAAACGCCATGCAAGCACTTGGCTACACCTCCGTTCCCGCCCTGCTGAAATACCTGCGCCACGCCGAGCACCTGGGCGTGGACACGGCCGCCGCGCTCGCCGCTGCCGGGCTAAGCGCCGGCGACCTGGAAGACAACAGCAGGCGCCTGCCCAGCGAAGCCCACGAAAAACTCCTTGAGCATTTGCTGCGTGAATCCGGCGACCCGCTGTTCGGGCTGCATGCCGGGCATTTCACCCAGCCTGGCTCGTGGAGCGTGCTCGGTTACATCACCATGAACTGCGCCACGCTGGGCGAGGCCATGGGCCGCATCGTGCCGTATGAAAAGCTGGTGGGCGACATGGGCGTCAGCCGTCTGGAACCGGCCGGCGACCACCTGCGGCTGATCTGGAGCTGTCGTCATCAGCCCGCTGAAATCCGCCGGCATATGGTCGAAAACGTGCTGACGTCATGGCTGCTGTACGCCCGCTGGATCGCCGACATGGACCGCTCGCCACAGGCCGTGTGGTTCGAGCATCCGCAACCGCCCGACACGGAGCTGGCCGAGTACGAACGCGTGTTTGGCTGCCCGGTGCAGTTCGAACAGCCAGTGAACGCCCTGCTGGTGCCGATGGAATACCTCAACGTGCCGCTGCGCCAGGCCGACGCCAACCTGCTGCGCACGCTGGAAGAACACGCCCTGACCCTGATGGCCGGCCTGGACGAAGGCGAGCCGCTGCCGCTACGGGTAAAAAACGCCCTGCGTTTGCTGCTCAAAGACGGCCTGCCGCGCAAAGAGCGCGTGGCGGAAAAATTCGACATGACCGTGCGCACCCTGCAACGGCATTTGCAGTTGGCAGGCACCAGTTATCAGGAGATTCTCGACCAGTTGCGGCAGGAGCTGGCCGAGCACTACCTGACTCGCAGTACCTTGCCCGTGCAGGACATTGCGTACTACCTGGGGTTTACGGAATCGCGGTCGTTTCATCGCAGCTTTAAAGGCTGGACGGGGATTACGCCGGGGGAGTATCGGGAGCGGCATCGGAAGGGGTGACGGATTGCCTCGGTTGGTTTGTTCGGCTTGAGATACTGGATTCCCGCCTGCGCGGGAATGACGGAGGATTTTCCAGACACCACCGTCATTCCCGCGCAGGCGGGAATCCAGAATTTCGGAGCGGAGTGCGGTTCCGGGTTCGCCACATTTCCTGCGTCGGAAGAGATCACCAAGCGCCTCAATTGCTTTACCCGGCGAGAGACTCTGGATCCCCGCATTCGCGAGGATGACGGTGATGGACGAAAAAACCCCCGTCATTCCCCCACTAATTCAACACTTCACTCAACGGAATAAAATTCACGCTTTCCCCTTCCGCCAACGTCCGCCCTTCGGGCACTTCCACCAGCCCTTCAGCCCACGCCGCACTGCGCAGCACGCCTGAGCTCTGGTTGCTGTAAAGCACCGCCCTGCCGTCTTCAATTCGCGCCCGCAGGTATTCGCGGCGCTCGCCAGCGGTGCGCCAGACGAACGCAGCCGGCACCGGAAAGCGCAGCGGCGTCACCTCGCTCACGCCCATGCGCCGCAGCAGATACGGCCGTGCCAGCAGCGCAAAGGTCACCAGCGTGGACGCCGGATTGCCCGGCAAACCAATCACCGGCACGCCGCGAAAATGGCCAAACGTCAGCGGCTTGCCCGGTTTGATCGCCAGCTTCCACAGCGTCAGCTCGCCCTCTTCGCGCAAGGCGTGGCCGAGGAAATCCGCCTCACCCACTGACACGCCGCCGGTGGAGAGAATCAGGTCCACGCGCTCGAAACCACCCAGACGCTGACGAGTTTGTTCGAGGTTATCCGGCAGAATGCCGCCGTCCACCACCTCGCAACCCACTTGCCGCAGCCATTGGCACAGCAAGGTGCGGTTGCTGTTGTAGATTTGCCCTGGGCCAAGCGGCTGGCCGGGTTCGATCAGTTCGTCGCCGGTCGACAGCACGGCCACACGAGGGCGGCGCACCACGTTGAGCTCGGCCACGCCAAGGGTGGCGCACAGGCCGAGCTTGATCGCATTCAAACGCGTGCCGGCGACCAGCACCGTCTCGCCGAAGCGCGTTTCCTGGCCTTGCGGGCGAATGTTCTGGCCGACGTTCAGCGGCTCGGTGAAGCGCACGCGGCCGTCTTCGAGCACCTCGGCGTTTTCCTGCATTTCTACACCATCAGCCCCAGCCGGAACCGGCGCGCCGGTGAAGATGCGCGCGCAGGTGCCAGGCTGCAGCGGCTGCGGCGCCTGACCGGCGAAAATGCGTTGGCTCACCGGCAATGGCTCGCCTTGCCAGTCACTTACGCGCAGGGCGTAACCGTCCATGGCGCTGTTGGGCCAGGGTGGTAAATCCAGGGTCGCGATAAGGGGTTCGGCCAGTACACGACCGTGGCCATCAGCCAGCGCCACGCGCTCGGTTTCGGCGATGGGCGTGGTTTCGGCCAGGGCCAGCAGGCGCTCAAGGGCCTGCTCGACCGGCAACAGCGCGCTGCGCTTGCCCTCACTCATCCGCGCGTCTCGCACGGTGCGGCTTGCTTCAAATGCGGCACGAAGTTGCACGGGCGATGGCGGTTATCCAGCTGCTCGGCGAGGATGCCGTCCCAGCCGGTACGGCAGGCATTGGTCGAGCCCGGCAGGCAGCAAACCAGCGTGCCATTGGCCAACCCGGCGAGGGCACGGGACTGAATGGTCGAGGTGCCGATATCCGGCACGGAGATCTGCCGGAACAGCTCGCCAAAACCATCGACTTGTTTGTCCAGCAGGCAGGCCACCGCTTCGGGGGTGCTGTCGCGGCCGGTGAAGCCGGTGCCGCCGGTAATCAGCACAACTTGCACGACGTCTTCGGCAATCCAGGTGGCGACCTGGGCGCGAATTTTATAAAGGTCGTCTTTCAGCAGCACGCGGGCGGCGAGGTTGTGGCCGGCGGCGGTGAGGCGATCGACAAACAGCTGACCCGAGGTGTCGGTTTCCAGCGAGCGGGTGTCACTGACGGTGAGAACGGCGATATTCAGGGGCACAAAGGGTGCATCAGCCTTGGTGTTCATAGGCTCAATCCGGTTGTGGGGGAGGCAGGTCGGTGTTTATATCACAGCCCTCGCCTCTACCGCGCCGGGAGCTTGCATGACCGATTTGACCACCCTGCCCGCCTTCTCCGTTCTGCTCTTAGCCGGTGGCCGCGGCCAGCGAATGGGCGGCCAGGACAAGGGCCTGGTGCACTGGCGCAACCAGCCCTTGATCGCCCATCTGCACGCCCTCACCCGGCCGTTGACCGACGACCTGATCATTTCCTGCAACCGCAACCATGAGGCGTATGCGCCTTACGCCGACCGACTGGTCAGCGACGACAACGCCGATTTCTGCGGTCCGCTGGCCGGCATTCGCGCGGGCCTGGCGGTGGCGAAACATGATTGGTTGCTGGTGTTGCCGTGCGACGCGCCGCTGGTTGATGGCGCACTGATCGAGGCCATGCGCGTGCAAGCACATGCGCAACAAAAGCCGCTGATGCTGCGTCGCGGCGCGCAATGGGAACCGCTGTTCAGCGTGGTGCCCACTGCCATCGCGGCAGGCGTTGAACAGGCCTGGCAAGCGGGTAAACGCAGCCCCCGGCAGGCGTTTGAAATGCAGGGCGCGGTGTATCTGGATTTAGCCGAAGATGAAGAGCGTTTGGCGAATTTGAATACGCCGGAGTTGCTGGCCCACACAGAACGCCAGGCTGATTCCTAACACTTGTAGGAGCGAGCTTGCTCGCGAAGCGCTTATGAATCACAAGCTTCGCGAGCAAGCTCGCTCCTACAGGATCGTAAAGTGCGGCCTCACCACTGAACTTGGCCGCTGCGCTTGCGTCTCATGCTTCGTGAAAAAAAAGCTGAACCCCCTGTGCAGACATCGGTCTGCCCGCATCGGAGAATAACTATGAATCAGCGGATCATCCCCGCCTTTGCTTTGGCCGCTGCCCTTGCTGCCCTCGCCGGCTGTTCCTCGCCGTCGGTGATCACCCTGAACGACGGCCGCGAGTTTCAAACCGTCGACCAGCCCGAGTACGACAGCGACTCCGGTTTCTACGAATTCGAGCAACTCGATGGCAAGCGCACCAAGGTCAACAAAGATCAGGTTCGCACGGTGGAAGAGCTGTAACGCTCGCCGTCAGCCGCAGAAAAAGGGGCTGGCGCGGGCAAGAAAAATTTCCGCCTAACCCCTTGTGCACTAAAACTTTTTCAGTAAAATCTGGCCTCATTCGGAGTGTAGCGCAGCTTGGTAGCGCGTCTCGTTCGGGACGAGAAGGTCGCAGGTTCGAATCCTGTCTCTCCGACCAATCCCTGAAAAACCCGCCCTCTCGGCGGGTTTTTTATTGGCCGCGTTTTCGCCTTTACTGGATGCTGTGCAGCCAGCCCCATTCTTCCCAAAAGAGAGCAAACAATGAGCGCGGAAAAAACCGTAAACGGTTATGTGATCAAGCAGATCGGCGCCGGTAACTGGTGGGTGTGTTCAGCGGCTGGCGAGCAAGTAGCCGGGCCTATGCCGACGGAGAAAATGGCGTGCGAAGTGGCCGAGGTATTTCAAGACACCCCGGCCTCTCCTCGCCGTCGCGGCGAGTCGCGCGACGACTGACGCCTACTGAAGAAAGGCCACGATCTGGTCGGCATCGAACGGCCAGTTCAACTCCGCGCCGCTGTCGCAACGGCGCAGCACGGGAATGCGCAGGCCGTAGATTTCCACCTGCGCTTCGTCCTCGCCGATGTCGACCAGCTCCACCAGCAAACCGTGTTCAACAAACGGCATCAGCAGCGCCTCCGCCACCTCACAGAGATGACAGCCTAAGGTGCCGAAGAGTTGGCATTCGGGAAGCATGACTGCGCCTCATGGAAAAAGATGAGGCGCAGTTTAGCCCAGTCATTCGCCGCTGGCAGCGGGAGTGGCGGCGGTGGTTGTTGTTTGCGGAGTGATCAGACCTTTCAGGCCGTCGAGCAGGCGGTCGTTGAGGGTCTGCGCCTTGTCGAGGTCTTCCTGATCGAAGCGCTCATCCAGACTAAACGCACCCTTGAGCAGATCGGACATGGCTTTCGCTGGATCATTCGACAAGCCGCTCGCCGTTTGCAAGCCATCCACCAGGCTCTTGGCGTAATCGTTCAACGCACTGTTGTTGGCGCCGCCTTTGCTGCCGCCGGCTACCGAGCCATAGGTTTCGGTAGCGCGCACGCTGGCGGTGGTCATGTTCAGCGACATGCTCGCCAGTTGCGTGCCGTTGATGTCCAGCTTCACGGCCTGGTCGAAGGCACCTTGCAGATCGCCGGAATAGAACTTGTCGGAGATATCGGAAACCTTGCTGAACAAGTCTTTCAACGAGGCCATTTCCTCCTCGTTGAGATCGCCGTCCACCTCCACCGAATAACCGGCCACTTGCAGGGTCTTGGTCGATGAGCCGTCGGCCGACTTGGTGCTCTCGCTGGACGAGGCATTGGCGGCGGTGATGCGCACCTTGTCGCCGTCCAGCGTGGTCAGGCTCATATCAAAGCTCTGCGCCTGCGCCTGGTAGTTGCGGTCGCTGTAGTCGCCGGTAATGGACGTGGTCTCGCCCGGCTTGGTGCCGCTTGCGGGTACGCCCAGGCTTTCGCCGAGCTTGTCCAGGCCAGCGGTAATTTTGCTGTAGGTTTCTTCAATATCCGCCGCGACCTTGCCGCCCAGCACGCCCAGCCCATCGAGTATTTTCTTGGCCTCGGCGAAGCCTTTTTCGATGCCTTTGCGCGCCTGCTCGAGCATGTCTTGCAGCTCGGCGGTGTCGGCGCCGGAGGCGGCTTTGCTTTTAATGCCGCCTTCCACGAAGCCGAGAATGCGGTCGGCCACTTTGTCGGGCGTGTAGTTGCTGGCTTTATCGTTCAGGTCGCCGGGCTTGAGGCCCAGGCGGTCGGCCAGACGGTTAGCCAGGGTTTTCTGCGGGTCGATGGCGCCGGCACCATTGGACGAAGCGCCCACGTTGCCGGTGCGCATATTGGTCGGCAGAAAAGCAGCAGATGAAGTAGCCATGGTCGTTTTCCTCGACAGGACATCTGCAAGGTTGACGGCAAGGCCCGGCAAAAGTTGAGGGCGTTTCGCCATGACGCCGACCGATGGTCCTACGTCAGCCTGGGATAAACCTTACTGCGGAAGCCCTGGCGCGCGGCTTGGCGACCGGACGAAGCGGCGCCTCGGTCTGGCTCAAGGCCCCGGCAGACTAAGGTCTAAAAGGCGCCACTGATTCCCCCGTGCTTAGATTCACAAGCGGTAACAAATCGGTCACACCACCACCGACCGATCCGCGCACGAGGAGAAAACAATAATGAGCAAAGCTCACCTCGCCCACGCCGTAGCCCTGGCTACCGTTGGCGCTTCGTTAACCCTGCCTACCTTTGCCCACGCAGACTTCATCAAAGACAGCAAAGCCAGCCTGGAGCTGCGCAACTTCTACATGAACCGCGACTATCGCCAGGACGGCAGCCCCAACCCACCCGGCGTAACCGGCAAGCCCGGTGAGTTTCGCAACAAGTCGGAAGAATGGGCGCAAGGCTTTTTACTGCGTTATGAATCGGGCTACACCGGCGGCACCGTTGGGGTCGGTGTCGATGCGCTAGGCACGTTGGGGGTGAAACTGGATTCCGGGCGGGGCCGAACCGGTACCGGTTTGCTGCAGGTAGACCGCGACACCGGCGAGGCGCAAGACACCTACGGCGACCTTGGCGTGACCGCAAAACTGAAAGCCTCGAAAACCACGCTCAAGGTTGGCGCCTTGATGCCCAAGGTGCCGGTGTTGCAAGCCAACGACTCGCGCCTGTTGCCGCAGATTTTCCAGGGCGGCCAGCTCAACTCGCTGGACATCGACAACCTGACCCTCGACGCCGGCCAACTGAAGCGGGTGAACTACCGCGACTCGTCCGACTACGAAGAAATGGTCATCAACGGTGGCGGCCGGCGCAACATCGTCACCACGGCCGGGCTGACCAGCGACGAATTCAACTTCGCCAGCGGCAGCTACAAGTGGAACGACCAGCTCACCACCGCTTACAGCTACGGCAACCTGGACGAGTTGTACAAACAGCACATCGTCAACCTCACCCACGTGTTGCCGCTGGCGGACAAGCAATCGCTGAAATCCGACATCCGCTACGCCCGCTCCCGCGACGACGGCAGCAGCAACGTCGACAACAACGCCTTTGGCGCCATGTTCACCTACAGCCTCGGCGGCCACGCCCTGGGTGCCGGTTACCAGCGCATGAGCGGCGACACCGGGTTTGCCTACGTCAACGTCACCGACCCGTTTCTGGTCAACTACGTGCAGATCGGCGACTTCGCCAACAAAGACGAAAAGTCCTGGCAACTGCGCTACGACTACAACTTCGCCGCCATCGGCATTCCCGGCCTGACGTTTATGACCCGTTACCTCAACGGCGACGACGTTGAGCGCGTGGGTGGCGACAACGACGGCAAGGAATGGGAGCGCAACATGGACATCGCCTACGTGTTCCAGGACGGCCCGTTGAAAAACCTCGGCGTGAAATGGCGCAACGCCACAGCGCGGTCGAACTTTGGCAATGACCTGGATGAGAACCGGTTGATTGTGAGTTACACGGTAGGGTTGTGGTAAGCGACACGATCAACGCGAAAGGTACTCCGTCATTCCCGCGCAGGCGGGAATCCAGGCTCGTCAGGTGAACACTGCTGGAACGCATGTAGGTGTACGCCGGGATATTCTGGGTTCCCGCCTACGCGGGAACGACGGTGGGTTGGTTGGAGGCTCTCGATCCATCCACCCACAAAAAACCGTAGGTTGGGTTGAGCAAAGCGAAGCCCAACATCGAAACCACCCCCACAAAAAACCCGCCAATCGGCGGGTTTTTTGTCATGCGCTAACCATCAATCCGCCAGACGCCAGGTGGTGCCGCCCTTGCCGTCTTCCAGCACCACGCCCATGGCGGTGAGCTGGTCGCGGATGCGGTCGGATTCGCCCCAGTTCTTGTCGGCGCGCGCTTGCAGGCGCGCGGCGATCAAGGCGTCCACTTGCGCGGCGTCCACTTTGCCTTCGGCGCCGGCACGCAGGAAATCGTCCGGTTCCATTTGCAATACGCCAAGCACGCTGGCCAGTTCTTTCAAACGCGCTGCCAAACCGGCGGCGGTCTGGCTGTCGCTGTCACGCAGGCGGTTGATCTCGCGCACCATCTCGAACAACACGGCGCACGCTTCCGGCGTGCCGAAGTCGTCGTTCATGGCGGCGCTGAAGCGTTCAACGAATGCCTCACCGCCCGCCGCCGGCACCACTGGCAAGCCTCTGAGCGCGTGGTAGAAACGCTCGAGCGCGCCCTTGGCTTCTTTGAGGTTGTCTTCGGAATAGTTGATCGAGCTGCGGTAGTGGCTGGACACCAACAGGTAGCGCACCACTTCCGGCTGATACTTTTCCAGCACGTCGCGAATGGTGAAGAAGTTGTTCAACGACTTCGACATTTTCTCGCCGTTGATACGGATCATGCCGCAGTGCATCCAGGCGTTGGCGTAAGGCTGGCCGGTGGCCGCCTCGCTCTGGGCAATCTCGTTTTCGTGGTGCGGGAATTCCAGGTCGTTGCCGCCGCCGTGAATGTCGAAGGTGTCACCCAGGCAGCAGGTGGACATCACCGAGCACTCGATATGCCAGCCCGGACGGCCCGCGCCCCACGGCGATTCCCAGCTCGGCTCGCCCGGTTTCACGCCTTTCCACAACACGAAATCCAGCGGGTCTTCCTTGGCTTCGTCCACTTCGATACGGGCGCCGATGCGCAGGTCTTCAACCTTCTTGCGCGAGAGCTTGCCGTAGCCGAGGAACTTGTTGACGCGGTAGTACACGTCGCCATTGCCGGGGGCGTAGGCGTAACCCTTGTCGATCAGGGTCTGGATCATCGCGTGCATGCCGTCGATATGGTCGGTGGCGCGCGGTTCCATGTCCGGCTTCTGGATGTTCAGGCGCGCTTCGTCTTCGTGCATCGCATCGATCATGCGCGCGGTCAGGGCGTCGAAGCTCTCGCCGTTTTCGCGGGCGCGGTTGATGATCTTGTCGTCGATGTCGGTGATGTTGCGCACGTACGTCAGGTCATAGCCGCTGAAACGCAACCAGCGGGTGATCAGGTCGAACGCCACCATGCTGCGGCCGTGGCCGAGGTGGCAGTAGTCGTACACGGTCATGCCGCACACGTACATGCGCACCTTGTTGCCGTCCAGGGGTTTGAACGGCGCTTTGGTTTTGGTCAGCGTGTTGTAAATCGAAAGCACGTTATGTCCTCACGCCCACGAATCGCGCAGGGTCACGGTGCGGTTGAACACCGGCCGGCCAGGTTGCGAATCTTTGATATCGGCGCAGAAGTAACCTTCGCGCTCGAACTGGAAGCGGTCTTCCGGCCTGGCCTGGGCCAGCGACGGCTCGGCGCGGCAGCCGGTGAGCACTTGCAGCGAGTCGGGGTTGATGTTGTCGAGGAAGCTTGCGCCCTCTTCCGCTTTCTCCGGATTCGGCGAGCGGAACAGGCGGTCGTACAGACGCACTTCGCATTCGATGCTGGCCGCAGCCGGCACCCAGTGAATCACGCCTTTGACCTTGCGGCCTTCCGGGTTCTTGCCGAGGGTGTCCGGGTCGTACGAGCAACGCAGCTCGACGATATTGCCGTCGGCGTCTTTGATCGCTTCGTCGGCGCGAATCACGTAGCTGCCGCGCAGGCGCACTTCACCGCCCGGTTCCAGGCGCTTGTAGCCTTTTGGCGGCTCTTCCATGAAGTCGTCGCGGTCGATGTAGATCTCGCGCTCGAACGGCAAGGCGCGCACCCCCATGTCGTTTTTCGGGTGGCAGGGCAGTTCGAGGTTTTCGACCTGACCTTCCCGATAGTTGGTGATCACTACTTTCAACGGGCGCAGCACGCACATGGCGCGCGGCGCGTTGTGGTCGAGGTCGTCACGGATGGCGAATTCCAGCATGGCGAAATCGACCACGCCGTCGGAACGGTTGGTGCCGATCATTTCGCAGAACTTGCGGATGGACCCAGCGGTGTAACCGCGACGGCGGAAGCCCGACAGCGTCGACATGCGCGGGTCATCCCAGCCATTGACATGCTTCTCGTCAACCAATTGCTTGAGCTTGCGCTTGCTGGTCACGGTGTAGCTCAGGTTCAGGCGCGAGAACTCGTACTGACGCGGCGTGGCCGGCACCGACAAGTGCTCCAGAAACCACTCGTACAGCGGGCGGTGGCCTTCGAATTCCAGGGTGCAAATGGAATGGGTGATGCCTTCAATGGCATCCGACTGACCGTGGGTGAAGTCGTAGTTCGGGTAAATGCACCACTTATCGCCCGTCTGGTGGTGGTGGGCGTGACGAATGCGATAGAGGATTGGGTCGCGCAGATTCATGTTTGGCGACGCCATGTCGATTTTGGCGCGCAGCACGCGGGCGCCATCTTCGAATTCACCGGCTTTCATGCGCGCGAACAGGTCGAGGTTTTCCTCAACGGAGCGGTCACGGAACGGGCTGTTCTTGCCCGGCTCGGTCAACGTGCCGCGGTATTCCTTGGCTTGCTCGGGGCTCAGGTCGTCGACATAGGCGTTGCCGGCCTTGATCAGTTCAACGGCCCAGTCGTGCAACTGGTCGAAATACTGCGAGGCGTAACGCACATCGCCGTTCCACTGGAAACCCAGCCATTGCACGTCGCTCTTGATGGCGTCGATGTATTCCTGGTCTTCCTTGGCCGGGTTGGTGTCGTCGAAGCGCAGGTTGCACACGCCACCAAACTCCTCGGCCAGGCCGAAGTTCACGCAGATCGATTTGGCATGACCAATGTGCAGGTAGCCGTTGGGCTCCGGCGGAAAGCGGGTGACGATCTGGGTGTGTTTGCCGGAGTCGAGATCAGCCTGAACGATCTGGCGCAGGAAATTGGCAGGAACAACGGGGGCAGCTTTGCCATCAGCAGCGGGAACGGCAGCGGAGTCGTGAGTAGGCTTGCTCATAGGATCCTTGAACGTACAGGTGCGCAGCCAGGGTAGGCCGACCAAAACAAAGCGCTTATCATAGCCGAAGCTGTCAACCCCCTGACAGGTCTTCGAATTTCTCGACAGAGTGGATTTTTCCCATGATCAAGCTGCACACCAACCACGGCGTTATCACCCTGAACCTGTTCGCTGACAAAGCGCCAGAGACCGTTGCCAACTTCGAGGAATACGTGAAGGCTGGCCACTACGACAACACCGTTTTCCACCGCGTTATCAGCAACTTCATGATTCAAGGCGGCGGTTTCGAGCCAGGCATGAAGCAGAAAGCCACCCGCGCCACCATCAAGAACGAAGCCAACAACGGCCTCTCCAACAAAGTTGGCACCGTGGCCATGGCTCGCACCATGGAGCCGCATTCGGCCTCCGCGCAGTTCTTCATCAACGTGTCCGACAACAACTTCCTCGACCACAGCGCACCGACCGTTCAGGGCTGGGGCTACACCGTATTCGGTGAAGTGGTTGAAGGCATGGACGTGGTCACCAAAATCAAGGGCGTGGCCACCACCATGAAATCCGGCCACCAGGACGTACCGGTTGATGACGTGATCATCGAGCGCGCCGAGATCGTTACCGAGTAAGGCGTTTGATCACTCTTCTGATCTCGGATCTGCACCTTGAAGAACAACGCCCGGACATTACCCGGGCGTTTGTGCATTTTCTCGCCGGCCGCGCCCGCACGGCCGGCGCTCTTTATATTCTTGGCGACTTCTTTGAAGCGTGGATTGGCGACGACGCCATGAGCCCGTTTCAGGCTTCCATTGCTCAAGCCCTGCGCGAACTCAGCGACAGCGGCACCGCCATTTACCTGATGCATGGCAACCGCGACTTTATGCTCGGCCAGGGTTTTTGCCGCGCTGCCGGCTGCACCTTGCTGGCCGACCCGACGAAAATCGAGCTGGGCGGCGAACCGGTTCTGCTCATGCACGGCGACAGCCTGTGCACCCGCGACGAAGCGTACATGCGCCTGCGCCGCTATTTGCGCCACCCGCTGACCCTGTTCATTTTGCGCAACCTGCCGCGCCGCACCCGCGAGCGGCTGGCGCGCAAACTGCGCAAGGAAAGCAGCGCGCAAACGCGGATGAAAGCGGCGGATATCGTCGACGTCACGCCCGAAGAAGTGCCGCGTCTGATGGCGCAATACGGCGTGCGCACCCTGATCCACGGCCACACCCACCGCCCCGCCGTGCATCGCCTGCAAGTTGAAGGCGAAGCAGCGCGGCGGATCGTGTTAGGTGACTGGGACAAACAGGGCTGGGCGTTGCAGGTGGACGATCAGGGGTTTGCGCTGGCGGCGTTTGAGTTTGTTGAAGGCTAAAGGCGACCCTCACACCAACCCTCTCCCGTAGCGGGAGAGGGAGCCAAACGAGTAAGCACGGCCAGCGCGGTGGAGCTCCCCTCGCCCGCTCGCGGGAGAGGGGCTGGGGGTGAGGGCCAGCCGTTACGCCAACTCAGCCACAACCGCCGCCAACGCCTGCGAAGGACTCGCGGCCTGGCTGATGGGCCGACCAATAACCAGATAATCCGAACCCGCATCCAGCGCCTGACGCGGCGTGAGGATGCGGCGCTGGTCGTCTTGCGCGCTGCCCGCCGGACGGATGCCGGGCGTTACCAGTTGCAGAGTCGGATGCGCCGCTTTCAACGCCTGCGCTTCCTGAGCCGAACACACCAGACCATCCATGCCCGCCTTCGACGCCAACCCGGCCAGGCGCAATACCTGCTCCTGCGGCTCGATATCCAGGCCAATGCCTGCCAGGTCTTCACGTTCCATGCTGGTCAACACGGTAACGCCGATGAGCAGCGGCGTCGGACCGTTGAACTTGTCCAGCGTTTCGCGGCAGGCCGCCATCATGCGCAGGCCGCCCGAGCAGTGCACGTTGACCATCCATACGCCCATCTCCGCCGCGGCTTTAACGGCCATGGCAGTGGTGTTGGGGATGTCGTGGAATTTCAGGTCGAGGAACACCTCGAAGCCTTTGTCACGCAGGGTGGTGACGATGTCCGACGCGCAGCTGGTGAATAGCTCCTTGCCGACCTTGACCCGGCACAGCGCAGGATCGAGCTGATCGGCCAACTGCAATGCAGCTTCGCGGGTGGGGAAATCCAGGGCGACGATGATAGGAGTCTGGCAGGCGGACATGGGCGACGGGTCTCGAAGGTCAGAAGTCGTGGGCGGTGGTCGAAATCGGCGCGCATTGTAGCGCAAGCCACCCACGCTGCGGCATGCCCGGCGATCAGCATTGCCGGCTTGGCCAAGCCGGGCGGTAAACGGGCATACTTGCCCGGCCATTTTTCACGCAGACGCCGCCACCCGCATGCGCATTCACGTCACCTTTATCGACCGCGTTGGTATCACCCAGGAAGTACTCGCCCTGCTCGGCGGGCGCAATCTCAACCTGGATGCCGTGGAGATGATTCCACCCAACGTGTATATCGACGCCCCGACCTTGAGCCCGCAAGTGCTCGAGGAATTGCGCGACGCGTTGCTGCAAATAAACGGCGTGCAGAGCATGAACGTGGTCGACATCCTGCCCGGCCAGCGCCGCCGTCTGCAGCTCGACGCCCTGCTTGCCGCGATGACCGACCCGGTGCTGGCCGTGGATGACTCCGGCCATGTGCTGCTGGCCAACCCGGCCCTCACCGCCCTGTGCGGCCATGAAGCGGCGGGCGAACCGCTGACTGCCTTGTTCGACGACGAAGGCCTGCAGCAGGCGCTGATCGAGCACGGCTTTCGCCTGCCCATGCGCGAAGTGTCGTTAAAAGGTCAGGCGCTGCTGCTGGACGCCATGCCCATCACCGACAACCCGGCCAGCGAGCAACCGCAACTGGCCGGTGGCCTGCTCACGCTGTACTTGCCCAACCGCATCGGCGAGCGGCTGTCGGCGTTGCACCACGACCATGCCGAAGGCTTCGATTCGCTGCTTGGCGATTCGCAACCGGTGCGCAACCTCAAAGCCCGCGCCCAGCGCATCGCCACGCTGGATGCGCCGCTGTTGATTCGCGGCGAGACCGGCACCGGCAAAGAACTGGTCGCCCGCGCTTGCCATGCGCTGAGCCCCCGCCGCAACGCGCCGTTTCTGGCGCTGAACTGCGCGGCCCTGCCGGAAAACCTCGCCGAGAGCGAACTGTTCGGCTACGCCCCCGGCGCCTTCACCGGCGCCCAGCGCGGCGGCAAACCCGGGCTGTTGGAGCTGGCCCACCAGGGCACGGTGTTTCTCGACGAAATCGGCGAAATGTCGCCCTACCTGCAAGCCAAGCTGTTGCGCTTTCTCAGCGACGGCAGCTTCCGCCGCGTGGGCGGTGACCGCGAAATGAAAGTGGACGTACGCATCCTCAGCGCCACCCACCGCGACCTGGAACTGATGGTCAGCCAGGGCACGTTCCGCGAAGACCTGTTCTACCGCCTGAACGTGCTGACCCTGGAAGTACCGCCATTGCGCGAGCGCGGCCACGACATTCTGGTGCTGGCCCGCCACTTTATGCAGCAGGCCTGCGCGCAGATTCAGCGCCCCATCTGCCGCCTTACGCCGGGCACTTACCCGGCGCTGCTCAGCAACCCGTGGCCGGGTAATGTGCGGCAACTGCAAAACGTCATCTTCCGCGCCGCCGCTGTGTGCGACAGCCCGCTGGTAGATGTAGGGGACCTGGACATCGCCAGCACCGCCGTGGCCACGCCGGGCGATGGCGAGGTGCGCAGTCTGGAAGAAGCCGTGGACGGGTTTGAGCGGGGGTTATTGGAGAAGCTGTACGCCAGCTATCCGTCGAGCCGGCAGTTGGCGGCACGGTTGATGACGTCGCATACGGCGATTGCCAAGCGGCTTAGGAAGTATGGGATTGGTAAAGGGGCGTAAGGCGCGGCCCTCTCCCCCAGCCCCTCTCCCGCTTGCGGGCGAGGGGAGCCAAAACGTGTTCGGCTGATGAAACTCGGTCAGCCCCCTCTCCCGCTTGCGGGAGAGGGTTGGGGAGAGGGCTAGCCCAAACACCTGTTTACTTAATCACCCCACACGCAAACCGAGCCCCGCCACCACCCAACGGCGCCGGATGATCGGCGTGGTTATCCCCGCCCGCATGCACCATCAACGCATGCCCTTCCAGTTCCGAAAGCTTTTTCAAACGCGGCGCCAGCACCGGCTGGGTGGCTTTGCCGTCGGCGGTCACGAACAACGCCGGCAGGTCGCCCAAGTGGTTGCCGTCTTCCCACGGATACCCATGCTTGCCGGTTTTCTTCGGATCCCAATGCCCACCCGCAGCGCCGGCGGGGGTCAGTTTGCCGTCCACTTCACCCGCATCGCAGCTGGGGTTCATGTGCAGGTGAAAGCCGTGCACACCGGGTTGCAGCCCGGTCAGGGTCGGGGTGAAGACCAGGCCGTACTCCGACTCGGTAACCACCACCTTGCCCACCGCCGCACCGGCGCCTTTTTCCGTGGCCTGGTTTAGATCGACGGTGACCGAATCCGCGGCCTGAGCAGTGCCCAGGGCGCACACGGTCAGAGCGGCGGCTAGCAGAGAGCGAGAGAGCTGTTGCATGGCAAACATCCTATTTTCCAAGGGCAGGACCTTTACTGACTGCCCCTGCCCGCCCGGGTTCCGCCCGGATGGACTCGTAACGATTTCAATACATCGGATCGATATCGTTACACCGGTGGCCGCCGCTAGCCCTTTAACGGCTTGGACGCGATCTATTTCGCGACTGCCACGTCACTGTATCGTTTTCATTCCACCCGCGACGGAGACTGAAATTCCCTACGGGCCGCAAAGCCCCGGCCTGCTTGCGCCAACTGAAACTGGCACCGCCCTTGCTAACAGCCATAGCCATTATTCCAAGCGATGCCCCGCTAGTCTCTATAAAAGCAGGCACGCCCTTGACCATAGGAAGCGACATGAGCGAATTGCGATTCACCAGCGAACACGAGTGGCTGCGTCTGGACAGTGACGGCCTGGTTACCGTCGGCATTACGCCCTACGCTCAAGAAGCCCTCGGTGATGTGGTGTTCGTGCAATTGCCAGAGCTCGGCGCCCATGCCACGGGCAGCGAAGTGGCGGTACTGGAGTCGGTGAAAGCCGCCAGCACCATCGCCATGCCGGTAGACGGTGAGGTGGTGGAAGTGAACGCCGCTCTGGAAAACGCGCCGGAAACCGTAAACGAAGATGCCCTTGGCGCCGGCTGGTTTTTCCGCATGAAGCTGGCCGACAACAGCGTGCTGGCCTCGCTGCTCGACCAAGCCGCTTACGACCGCCTGCTCAAAGCCAACGACGACGCCTGAGACGACGCTAATGACTATTTCCCTCGACACCCGTAACGAATTCATCGCCCGTCACATCGGCCCGCGTGAGCGTGATATCGCCGCCATGCTGCAACGCCTGGGCTACGACTCGCTGGAAGCCATGAGCGCCAGCGTGATTCCCGACAGCATCAAAGGCACCAGCGTGCTGAACCTGCCCGAAGGCCTGAGCGAAACCGCCGCCTTGGCAGAAATCAAAGCCATCGCCGACAAGAACCAGCAGTTCAAAACCTACATCGGCCAGGGCTACTACGGCACCCTGACGCCGGCGCCGATCCTACGTAACCTGTTGGAAAATCCGGCCTGGTACACGGCGTACACGCCTTACCAGCCAGAAATTTCCCAAGGCCGTCTGGAAGCGCTGCTCAATTTCCAGACCATGATCTGCGACCTCACCGGCCTGCAAATCGCCAACGCCTCGTTGCTCGACGAAGCCACCGCCGCTGCCGAAGCCATGACCTTCTGCAAGCGCCTGGCGAAAAACAAAGCCAGCCAAGCCTTCTTCGCTTCGCAACACTGCCACCCGCAAACCCTCGACGTGCTGCGCACCCGCGCCGAGCCGCTGGGCATTGAGGTGGTGGTGGGCGACGAAACCGCCATTGAAGACTTCGCCGCCTACTTCGGTTGCCTGCTGCAATACCCGGCCAGCAACGGCGACATTTTCGACTACCGCGCGCTGGTCGAGCGCTTCCACGCCGTTGGCGCCCTGGTGGCCGTTTCCGCTGACCTGCTGGCCTTGACCCTGCTCACTCCACCCGGCGAATTCGATGCCGACGTGGCGCTGGGCAGCGCGCAGCGCTTCGGTGTACCGCTGGGCTTTGGTGGCCCGCACGCCGCTTACTTCGCCACCCGCGACGCCTTCAAGCGCGACATGCCGGGCCGTTTGGTCGGCGTCTCTATCGATCGTCACGGCAAGCCGGCCTACCGCCTGGCCATGCAGACCCGTGAGCAACATATCCGCCGCGAAAAGGCCACCAGCAACATCTGCACCGCGCAGGTTCTGCTCGCCAACATCGCCGGCATGTACGCCGTGTACCACGGCCCGCAGGGCCTGACAGACATCGCCAAGCGTGTGCACGTGCTCACCGTGATCGCCGCCAAAGGCCTGGCCCAGCTGGGCCTGCCGGTCGCGCAACAGCACTTCTTCGACACCGTGACGCTGAACACGGGCGCCCGTACTGCCGAGCTGCACGCCAAGGCGTGGGCCGCGCAGATCAACCTGCGCCAGATCGATGCCGCGCAACTGGGCCTGTCGCTCGACGAAACCACCACACAGGCCGACATCGAAGCCCTGTGGACCCTGTTCGCCACTGATGGCCAGGCGCTGCCGGATTTCGCCGCCCTCGCTGCCAACACCGGCCTGCAACTGCCTGAGGCGTTGCTGCGCTCGTCCAGCTTCCTGCAGCACCCGTCGTTCAATCGCTATCACTCGGAAACCGAGCTGATGCGCTACCTGCGTCGCCTCGCGGACAAAGACCTGGCGCTGGATCGCACCATGATCCCGCTGGGCTCGTGCACCATGAAACTCAACGCCGCCAGCGAAATGCAGCCCGTCACCTGGAGTGCATTCGGTGCCCTGCACCCCTTCGTGCCGGCCGAGCAAAGCCAGGGCTACCAGCAGCTCACCGACGAACTGGAAGCCATGCTCTGCGCTGCCACCGGTTACGACGCCGTGTCGCTGCAGCCCAACGCCGGTTCGCAAGGTGAATACGCCGGCCTGCTGGCCATTCGCGCCTACCACGCCAGCTGTGGCCAGGGCGAGCGTGACATCTGCCTGATCCCCTCCTCGGCCCACGGCACCAACCCGGCGACCGCCAACATGGCCGGCATGCGCGTGGTGGTTACCGCCTGCGACGCCCGTGGCAACGTTGACGTGGAAGACCTGCGCGCCAAGGCCTTGGAGCACAAAGACCGCCTCGCCGCGTTGATGATCACCTACCCGTCCACCCACGGCGTGTTCGAAGAAGAAATCCGCGAAATCTGCGCGATCATTCACGACAACGGCGGCCAGGTGTATATCGACGGCGCCAACATGAACGCCATGGTCGGCCTCTGCGCACCGGGCAAGTTCGGCGGCGACGTGTCGCACCTGAACCTGCACAAAACCTTCTGCATTCCCCACGGTGGTGGCGGCCCGGGCGTTGGCCCGATCGGCGTGAAGTCCCATTTGGCGCCGTTCCTGCCAGGCCACGGTCATATGCAGCGCAAGGAAGGCGCCGTCAGCGCCGCGCCGTTTGGCAGCGCGAGCATCCTGCCGATCTCGTGGATGTACATGAAAATGATGGGCGGCGAAGGCCTCAAGCGCGCCTCGCAGCTGGCCATTCTCAGCGCCAACTACATCGCCAACCGCCTCGAAGAGCACTTCCCGGTGCTGTACGCCGGCAGCAATGGCCTGGTGGCGCACGAATGCATCCTCGACCTGCGCCCGCTGAAAGAAACCAGCGGCATCAGCGTGGATGACGTGGCCAAGCGCCTGATCGACTACGGCTTCCACGCGCCAACCATGTCGTTCCCGGTGGCCAACACCCTGATGATCGAGCCGACCGAAAGCGAATCCAAAGAAGAGCTGGACCGCTTCTGCGACGCCATGATCAGCATCCGCAACGAAATTCGCGCCATCGAACGCGGCGAAGCCGACGCCCAGGACAACCCGCTGAAAAACGCCCCGCACACCGCTCAGGAACTGCTCGGCGAATGGCCGCACGTGTACAGCCGCGAGCAAGCCGCCTACCCGGTGGCCAGCCTGATCGAAGCCAAATACTGGCCGCCGGTGGCGCGCATCGACAACGTCTACGGCGACCGCAACCTGGTGTGCTCCTGCCCGTCGATCAGCGAATACGCTGAGTAAAGCAATCGCGGCTGAACCGGCATTCCGGTCCAGCCGCGATACGCCCCGCCGCATAACCCGAGGTCTGTATGGCACTCAGCGTGTTTGACCTGTTCAAGATCGGTATCGGCCCCTCCAGCTCCCACACGGTCGGGCCCATGCGCGCCGCCGCGCGGTTTGCCGAAGGGCTGCGCCGCGACGACCTGCTCGGCGCCACCCATAGCGTAAAAGTCGAGCTGTATGGCTCGCTTGGCGCCACGGGCAAAGGCCATGGCAGCGACAAAGCGGTGTTGCTCGGCCTGGAAGGCGAACAGCCCGACACCGTCGACACCGCCACCGTCGACGCCCGTTTGGCAACCATTCGTAAAAGCGGCCAGCTCAATCTGCTGGGCGAAAAATCCATCGCCTTTGTAGAAAAACAGCACCTGGCGATGATCCGCAAACCCTTGCCGCAGCACCCCAACGGCATGATCTTCCGCGCCTTCGACGAAGCCGGCCTGCAACTGCGCAGCCGCGAGTACTACTCGGTCGGCGGCGGTTTTGTGGTGGACGAAGACGCCGCCGGCGCCGATCGCATTGTTGAAGACAGCACCGTGCTGCCCCATCCGTTCACCACCGGCGCGCAACTGCTGGGCCATTGCACCGCGCATAACCTGTCGATCAGCCAGGTGATGCTCGCCAACGAAAGCGCCTGGCGCCCGGAAGCCGAAACCCGCGCCAGGCTGCTGCATATCTGGCAAGTGATGCAGAACTGCGTCGAAGCCGGCTGCCACAACGAAGGCATCATGCCCGGCGGGCTCAAAGTGAAACGGCGGGCAGCGGCGCTGTACCGGCAATTGCGCAACAGCCCGGAAGCCTCGCTGCGCGATGCCCTGTCGGTACTCGACTGGGTGAACCTCTACGCCCTGGCCGTCAACGAAGAAAACGCCAGCGGCGGCCGCGTGGTCACCGCGCCCACTAACGGCGCGGCCGGCATCGTGCCTGCCGTGCTGCATTACTACGTGCGCTTCATTCCCGGCGCCAACGACGACGGCGTGGTGCGCTTTCTGCTCACCGCCGCTGCCATCGGCATCTTGTACAAAGAAAACGCCTCCATCTCCGGTGCCGAAGTGGGCTGCCAGGGCGAAGTGGGCGTGGCCTGCTCCATGGCCGCTGGCGCCTTGTGCGAAGTGATGGGCGGCAGCGTGGCGCAAGTGGAAAACGCCGCGGAAATCGGCATGGAACACAACCTCGGCCTCACCTGCGACCCCATCGGCGGGTTGGTGCAGGTGCCGTGCATCGAACGCAACGCCATGGGCTCGGTGAAAGCCATCAACGCCGTGCGCATGGCCCTGCGTGGCGACGGGCAGCACTTCGTCTCCCTCGACAAAGTGATCCGCACCATGCGCCAGACCGGCGCCGACATGAACAACAAATACAAAGAAACGGCGCGCGGCGGGTTGGCGGTGAACATTATTGAATGTTGAACACCGCGTCGCCTGCTGCCCTCTCCCCCAGCCCCTCTCCCGCTTGCGGGCGAGGGGAGCAGATTGGTGACTTGGCAAATAAATCGAATACCCCATAGATCAGTCCCCTCTCCCGCCTGCGGGAGAGGGTTAGGGAGAGGGGCCCTTGCCCACTCCAATCACCCTCATTCAGGAGCAAACCCATGTCCACCGAAAACCTGGCCAAAACCCCTCTCCACGCCCTGCACCTGGAACTCGGTGCGCGCATGGTGCCGTTCGCTGGCTACGACATGCCGGTGCAATACCCGCTCGGCGTGCTCAAGGAACACCAGCACACCCGCGACCAGGCCGGGTTGTTCGATGTGTCGCACATGGGTCAGATCGTGCTGCGCGGCGCCAACGCCGCCCGCGCCCTGGAAACCCTGGTGCCGGTAGACATCATCGACCTGCCCGTGGGCATGCAGCGCTACGCCATGTTCACCGATGAGAATGGCGGCATTCTCGACGACCTGATGGTCGCCAACCTGGGTGACGACACGCTTTTTCTGGTGGTCAACGCCGCCTGCAAAGACCAGGACCTCGCCCACCTGCAACAGCACCTGAGCGGCCAATGCGAAGTGATCGCCCACTTCGACCGCGCCCTGCTCGCCCTGCAAGGCCCGGCCGCCGTCACCGTGCTGGCACGCCTGGCGCCGGAAGTGGCGGGCATGACCTTTATGAACTTCCGCCCGGTAAAGCTGCTGGGCGTGGACTGTTTCGTCAGCCGCTCGGGTTACACCGGCGAAGACGGCTACGAGATTTCCATTCCCGCCGACCAGGCCGACACCATTGCTCGTGCCCTGCTGGCCGAGCCGGAAGTACAAGCCATCGGCCTTGGCGCCCGCGACTCGCTGCGCCTGGAAGCCGGCCTGTGCCTGTACGGCCACGACATGAACACCGACACCACGCCGATTGAAGCCGGGCTGCTGTGGGCCATCTCCAAAGTCCGCCGCGCCGATGGCGCCCGGGCCGGTGGTTTTCCGGGCGCGGCGCGGGTGTTTGCGCAGCAGCAGGATGGCGTGGCGAGCAAACGCGTCGGCCTGCTGCCGCAAGAGCGCACGCCGGTGCGTGAGGGTTGCGAGATTGCTGATGCCGATGGGGTGGTGATTGGCCGTGTGTGCAGCGGTGGTTTTGGGCCGAGCCTGGGTGCGCCGTTGGCGATGGGGTATGTGGATGCGGGGCACAACGCGCTGGAGAACACGGTGTGGGCGTTGGTGCGGGGCAAGCGGGTGCCGATGAAGGTGGCGAAGACGCCGTTTGTACCGCAGCGGTATTTCCGCGGGTAAGGTGCCCCCGCCACTCCACCACTCCACCACTCCGCTCGACGCCCAACCTCCGTCATCCTCGCGCACGCGGGGATCCAGAGTCTCCAGCCGAACGAGGTGGTGGCACAAACCTCCGTCATTCCCGCGCAGGCGGGAATCCAGAATTTCCAGCCGTACACCGATTTGAAGTGCGGGGGTATTCATTACCGAGTGCGCTGAACATTCTTTTCGCGCCTTACGCGCATTTCAACCACCCCCCCGTCATCCCCGCGCAGGCGGGGATCAAGAATTCTGAGTCGTATGCATCGGGTACGGACGGAGGTATTCATTACCGTGTGCCCTGAACGTTTTGTTTCGCGCCTTACGCGCGAGTTTCTTTTTCCAGTCGACGAAAAAGAAACCAAAAAGTCTTGCCCCTACCTTGGGTATACGCTTCGCTCCGACTTCCCTCGCTCCGTCGCCGCTCCGGGGGCCGGCGAGACGGGCCATCCTTGGCCCGACACGCCTTTCGCGGCTCCCGGCCGCTCAACCCCCTGCGCGTCGACTCCACTCGGCCTGCGATGAATGGGGCGGGTAGGTCACAAGCCAGATCAAAAGCTTTTGCGTTTATGAAAATCCCGTACGTCACAAGCGGTAGATCAAGAGCCAGATCAAAAGCGGCACATCAAAAGCTTCGCGGCTGAAGCCGCTCCTACAGACCGCACAATTTGTAGGAGCGAGCTTGCTCGCGAAGCTTTTGGGCTTAGTGAAAATTCCGACTACTCACGTCCAGCCCACTCAAGAGTGGCGTGAGGTCGTACATACGCTTGGCGATGAGGTGCTGCACGCCGTCTTTGGCTTCCAGTTTGCCTTCGACTTGCATAAGGCTGGAGCCGACGAGCACTCGCCGCTGCCGTTCGGCGAGGTCGTTCCAGACTACGACGTTGACCATGCCGTATTCGTCTTCGAGGGTAACGAATACCACGCCACTGGCCGTTTGCGGACGTTGGCGGCCGCGGACCAGGCCGGCTATCCGTACGTTGCTGCCGTCTTCGGTGACGGCCAGTTCGGCCGAGCTGCGGCAGCGGCGGTTGCGCAGTTCGCTGCGTAGCAGGCGCAAGGGGTGCGGGCCGAGGGTGGTGCCTAGGGTGGCGTAGTCGACCCACACGTTTTCCACCACGCTCGGCTCAGGCAGCGCGACGCTGTCGTCCACCAGGGGCAAGTCGGCGAAGAGCGGCGCCTGGGCTTCCACGCCGGCCACGGCCCAGCGGGCGTTATGGCGGTGGCCGGCGAGGCTGCGCAGGGCGCCAGCGTCGGCGAGCTGTTCGCGGGCGCGGGCGTCGAGGTGGGCGCGCTGGATCAGTTCGCTGACGGTGATGAACAGTCCCTTCTGCCGCACTTCAACCAGGCGGTCAGCGTCGTCCTGGCGCAGGCCTTTGATCATGCGCATGCCCATGCGAATGGCAGGGTCGCCGCTGCGCTGCGGGTCGTCGTCGGCAAATTCCAGGGAGCAATCCCAGGTGCTGACCTGCACATCGACGGGGCGAATTGCGATGCCGTGGCGACGGGCGTCTTGCAGTAGCTGGTCGGGGCTGTAGAAGCCCATGGGCCAGCTGTTGATGAGGGCGCAAATGAACGCCGCCGGCTCGTGGCATTTGAGCCAGCAACTGGCGTAGGTGAGCAAAGCGAAGCTGGCGGCGTGGGATTCAGGAAAGCCGTAGCTGCCGAAGCCTTTGATCTGCTCGAAAATGCGCGCGGCAAATTCGGCGCTGTAGCCGCGTTCGAGCATGCCTTTTGTCAGCCGTTCACGGTGCGGTTCCAGGCCGCCGTGGCGTTTCCAGGCGGCCATGGCGCGCCGCAACTGGTCGGCCTCGCCGTGGGAATAGCCGGCCGCCACCACCGCCAGTTCCATCACCTGTTCCTGAAACAACGGCACGCCCAGGGTGCGCTCAAACACGGCGCGCAAGGCTTCGGAGGGATAGGTCACTTCCTCTTCGTTATTACGCCGGCGCAGGTACGGATGCACCATGTCGCCCTGAATCGGCCCCGGCCGCACGATGGCGACCTGAATCACCAGGTCGTAGAACGTTCTCGGGCGCAGGCGCGGGAGCATGGCCATTTGCGCGCGGGATTCGATCTGGAACACGCCGATGGTGTCGGCGCGGCTGATCATTTCGTAGGTGGCCGGGTCTTCGGCGGGCAGGGTCGCCAGGGTCCACTTTCGGCCTCGGTGGTAGTTGATCAGGTCAAAGGTGCGGCGAATGGCGCTGAGCATGCCCAGGGCGAGAATGTCGACCTTGAGCAGGCCCACCAGGTCGAGGTCGTCTTTGTCCCATTGAATGATGGTGCGCTCGGCCATGGCGGCGTTTTCCACCGGTACCAGGGTGCTCAACGGCTGTTCGGAAATCACGAAGCCGCCAGGGTGTTGGGACAAGTGGCGGGGAAAGCCGATCAGCTCGCCCGTTAACGCCAGCACCCGGCGCAGTTCCGGCAAGGTGGGGTCGAAGCCGGCTTCGCGGAGGTCGTCCAGCGGCGGGCCGTCTTTGCTCCAGCGCCCGCAACAGTCGGCCAGCGCATTGATCTGGTCGGGCGGCAAACCGAGGGCGCGGCTGACGTCACGCACCGCGCCGGCGCCGTGGTAGGTGCTGGCCACGGCGGTGAGCGCCGCCCTGCCCCGGCCGTAGCGCTGGAAGATGTATTGCAGCACTTCCTCGCGGCGGTCGTGCTCGAAGTCGACGTCGATGTCGGGCGGCTCGTTGCGTTCTTTGGAGAGAAAGCGCTCGAACAGCATGTTCATGCGCGCCGGGTCGATTTCGGTGATGCCCAGGGAAAAACACACCGCCGAGTTGGCCGCCGAGCCACGGCCCTGGCAGAGAATGCCTTCACCCCGGGCGAAGCGCACGATGTCGTGCACGGTGAGGAAATAGCTTTCGTACTTCAGCTCTGAAATCAGCGCCAACTCGCGTTCCACGAGGTCGATGGCCTTTTGCGGAATGCCTTCGGGCCAGCGCCAGCGCATGCCTTTTTCGGTTAAATGACGCAGCCAGGAACTGGCGCTGTGGCCTTCGGGCACCAGCTCGCGCGGGTATTCGTATTTCAGCTGGTCGAGGCTGAAGGTGCAGCGCGCGGCGATGTTCACGGTTTCGGCCAGCAGCGCCGGCGGGTACAACGCCGCCAGTGCAGACAAGGGCCGCAGGTGCCGTTCGCCGTTGGCAAACAAACGCAGCCCGGCCTCGGCCACGGTGCAGTGGTGGCGGATGGCGGTCATGGTGTCTTGCAGGGCGCGGCGGCCACGGGCGTGCATGTGCACATCGCCGGTCGCGACGGCAGGAATGCCCAGACGCTCGGCCAGGCTCAGAAGAGTGTGTAGTCGACGGTCATCATCTGGCCCGCGATGCAGTTCCACGGCCAGCCACAGCGTTGGCGCAAAGCGCTCACGCAGCCAGGCGCCCTGCTCGTCGACGTCGTCCGCCAGGTCGGCCAGCCACAAGGCGCACAGGCCATCCAGAGGCCCGTCGAAATCTTCCCGCAGCACGCGGTATTGGCCTTTTTCGCTGCGGCGTCGGCCTTGGGTAATCAACCGGCACAGGTGCTGATAACCGCTGAGGTTTTCCGCCAGCAGCACTACTTTCGGGCCATCTTCCAGGCGGAATTCGCTGCCGATAATCAGCGGCAGCCCGGTTTCCTTGGCGGCCTGCCAGGCCCGAACAATGCCGGCCAGGGTGCATTCGTCGGTAATCGCCAGCGCTTGGTAGCCGTGGCGTTTGGCGCGCTCGAAGAGCTCCTTGGCGCTGGAGGCGCCGCGCTGAAAACTGAAGTTGCTCAGGCAATGCAGCTCGGCATAGGCGCTCATGAAAACCAGCCCTGGACCATAAACGGCCCCGCTTCTTCGCGGCTGCTGACGCTGCGGTACGCCCACACACGCTGGCCGCTGCGGGTTTGCAGCAGGTAATAGTCGCGGCGGATGTCACCACCGTCCCACCAGCCAGACTCAATGCGCTCAGGGCCGGCCAGCACCTGCGGCGCCCGCTCACGCAAGGGCTGCGCTTCGGGCAGCAACCAGCCGGGGCGCGCGGCGTTGGCGGTCACTGGCGGTGCCTTGGTGCTGTCGTTGGCCAGCCAAGCGCATTCAGGCCGGTGATCAGCGTGCGCCTGAATGCCATGCACGGCGTCATCGCCCAAACGGGCGCGCAGGCGTTCGCGCAGTTGCGCCCAGGGCACCGATTGTTGCGGGCGCTCGTCAAACAGCTCGCGGTGTTCGGGCACAAAGGCGGGCAGATCCTTGGCTTGCAAACTGATGGCCCGCACCGGCGCGTGCACCACCAGCCGCTCCAGGCGACCACGGGCCAGTTCGAAGAGCAGGTTCGGCTCGCGCTCGGCGCTGAGCAGGCCGACGTCTACCTGGCCGCGGCTGCCATCGACATGCTCCAGGTGCAGCACAAACCCCAGCACGCCGCTGTCACGCCCGGCCAGAAAAGCCGCCAGGTCGGCGGTTAAACGGCGAAGGGGAAAGAGCAGCGCCTGGGTCGATTCCACATCGAAATTCAGCTCGATGCGTATCTCGAAATGCTCCGGCGGCTGGTAGCAATCGAGCGCCACCGCGCGCTGGCCGAGCAAGCTGTCGAGGTGCAACAGCAGCGCGGCGTCGAAGCGCTTGGCCAGGGTATGCCGAGGCAGCGCCAGCACATCGTGCAGACGACGCAGGCCCATGCGCGCCAGGGAACTCGCGGTTTTGCTGTCCAGCCCCAGACGATTGAGCGGCATGGCGCCGAGCACCTCGTGCAGCGCCTGGCTGTCGCTCACGGCCAGGCCGTCATAGGCGTTGGCGAGCATGCGCGCAGCCACCGGATTGGGCGCGGCCACCAGGCGATGACGAAAGCCCAGGGCCGTCAATTCACTGCGCAAGCGCGCCTCAAAGCGTGGCCACGGGCCAAACAGGGCGAGGCTGGACTCGATCTCCAGCAGTACGGCACGCGGGTAACGCAGGCTGACCTGCGAGCTGAAGGAATACGCCCAGGCGGCGAGGAACTGATGCCACTTGGCGATGGCGCTGTGGTCGTATTCCACCTGAATGAACTCACGGCTCAAGGCCAGCGCGGTGGTCAGGCTTTGCCCCGGCTTCAAGCCCAGCTCGCGGGCCGCGTCGTTCACCGCTTGCAGCACCCGGCGCTGGGGCGTGCCGCTGATCAACGCCAGCGGCGCTTCGGGGTTGTCGCGAGCCCTCAGCACGGCATCCAACGCCAACTGCGGCAACACAATGCACACCCAACGCATAACCGCCTCAACGCGCCAAAGGCACAGGCATGGCCGGCGCCAACCCGCCCCGGCACTTGAGCACCCGCAACTGCGCCGGCTGGGTGTCGATGGCAATGCGCAGCGCAGCCGGCGACGGGTTCACCGCCTCCTTCAGCGAGCGATAAGCAAACGCCAGGGTTTGCCCGGTTTCCGCCGCCACCTGCAACCGGCGCAGCGCGCGGTCATCCGCCTGCTGCGGCCAGCCCACCACGGCCCCGCAACTGCCCGAACGCAAACACTGCTCCGTCGCCCACAACGCATCGCGGCCATTGGCTTGAATGATGCTGACCCAGCGCAAATCCACCCCGGCCGCGAGCCACGCCTGCGGAAACGGCACCCCCGGCGGCGCCACCAACACCACCCGCTCCCCGGCTGAGGTCAAGCGCGCCAGCGTCGGCCACAACAACTGCAACTCGCCAACGCCGGGCGCGCCCAACAAAATCTCACTCAACGCCCCCTCCGGCCAGCCGCCGGTCGGCAACAACGCATCCAACCCCGCATGCCCCGTCGCGATATGCCCCGCCTGCTGCGGCATGGCGCGGCCCTTCCACACACGACGACGCTCCAGCAACGCATCAAGAGAGACGACATTGCCTGCCACAGCGGAGTCAGCAAGAGAAGGAGAGGTAGGAAGCATGGTAAAGCTCAATCGGAAATTACTGTATGGGTATACAGTAAACCCAAAACCACAGGGGCTGGTCAATGGAGACCGACAAGAGGTGTGGGGGCGGAAAAGCATCGCGGCTAAAGCCGCTCCTACAGAAAATTTGCCGCCTGCAGGAGCGGCTTCAGCCGCGAGATTAATCTAACGCTTGTGATCCAAGCCTTTGATTTTGTTTGTGATCTAAGCCATTGATCTAGCTTTTGACTTGGCTTGTGATCTACCCGCCCCGTTCATCGCAGGCCGAATGGAATCGTCGCGCAGGGGGTTGAGCGGCCGGGAGCCGCGAAAGGAACATCGGGCCATGGATGGCCCGTTGTGACGGCCCCCGGAGTGGCGATGGAATGAGGGAACCTGGAGCGCAGCGCAAGGCCAAGGTAGGGGCAAGCCCTTTTTGCTTACTTTTTAGGGCGACTGCTAAAAAGTGAGTCGCGCGTAAGGCGCGAAACAAAACGTTCAGCACACGCGGTAATGAATACCCACCACCCGCGTAACGTTGGGCTTCGCTAAACGCTCAACCCAACCTACAAAAGACTCGCGCGTAAGGCGCGAAACCAAACGTTCAGCACACGCGGTAATGAATACCCACCACCGCGTAATGTTGGGCTTCGCTAAACGCTCAACCCAACCTACAAAAGAGTCGCGCGTAAGGCGCGAAACAAAACGTTCAGCGAATGCGGTAACGAATAACGAATGCCGCAGCCCGGTGCTCGACTCAAAACTCTGGATCCCCGCCTGCGCGGGGATGACGGTGATTTTGGATAGCGCGGTGTGAACATGCAGCGCCGCGATACACGCCCTACCCCTTAATCACCAAACTCAACGCCTCCTGCGCCAACTCATCCAGACTCATCGGCCCCTCCGCCCGAAACCACGTGGTACTCCAGGACAACGCCCCCGTCAGAAACCGCCGCTGCACAAACGGATCCCCGCTGAAATACCCGGCATCCTTGGCCTCTTGCAGAACAGCCAACCAAATCTGCTCATACGTATCACGTAAATCCAGAATGTAGGCCTGCCCCTCCGGCGACAACGAGCGCCATTCGTACACTAACACCGCCATGGCCTCGCCAGTGCCGCCCATGATCGATTGCAGCTCACAGCGAATCAGCGCCAGCACCCGTTCGCGCACGTCGCTGGCGTCGGCCAGGGCGGCGTTCATCAAAGCGGTGTTGTAGCGGATGGTTTCTTCCATCACGGAACGAAGAATCTCATCCTTGCTCTTGAAGTGGTGAAAGATGCTGCCCGACTGAATGCCCACCGCGCCGGCCAAGTCGCGCACGGTGGTGCGGTCGTAGCCTTTGCTGCGGAACAGGTGGGCAGCGGTTTGCAGCAGTTTGCCGCGCGCGCTGTCCGGGTCGGTTACCTGACCGGCGACCACCAGTTCGTGCATCACCGTTTGGGCTTGTTGCTCATCCACGCGTATTCCCCCTAGCCCAACGCCCGGCCTTAAAGATGGCAAGTGCTTGTCGGCATTGGTGAAATTTAAGCGTGAAGGGTTTACCAAGCAAGCGCTTGGCCGTGCTTTCGTTGAGAAAGACAAAAACAGGGCTTCCATAACCAAGCGCTTGCTTGGTATGGTCGGCACATCGATCGGCAAACGGGCACAATTCCAATGACTAAAACCGTACGCATCGGCTGCGCTTCCGCGTTCTGGGGTGACACCTCCACCGCCGCCGCCCAATTGGTGAATGGCAGCGAGCTGGATTACCTGGTGTTCGATTACCTGGCCGAAATCACCATGTCGATCATGGCTGGCGCACGCATGAAGAACCCGGAGCAAGGCTATGCCGGCGACTTCATCGAAGTGCTCGCCCCGCTCCTGCACACCATCGCCAACAAGAAAATTCGCGTCATCAGCAACGCCGGCGGCGTCAATCCGCAAGCCTGCGCCACCGCGCTGGCAGCGGCGTGCGAGAAAGCCGGCGTCACGCTGAAAATTGCCGTGCTGCATGGCGACAACCTGCAAAGCAAACTCCCCGACTTCTATAAAGCCGGCGCCCGCGAAATGTTCACTGAGCAACCGCTGCCGCCCATGTGCGTGTCGGTAAACGCCTACCTCGGCGCGCCGGGCATTGTTGAAGCGCTGGCCCTGGGTGCCGACATTGTCATCACCGGCCGCGTGGTCGACAGCGCCGTGGTCAGCGCCGCGCTGGTGCACGAGTTCGGCTGGAGCTGGCAGGACTACGACAAACTCGCCCAGGCCGCCCTCGCCGGCCACATCATTGAATGCGGCGCGCAGTGCACCGGTGGCAACTTCACCGACTGGGAAAGCGTGCCGAACTACGAGCACATCGGTTTCCCGCTGATTGAAGTGGTCGACGACGGCAGCTTTGTGGTCAGCAAACCGGCCGGCACCGGCGGTTTGGTTACGCCGTTCACGGTCGGCGAGCAGATGCTTTATGAAATCGGCGACCCCCGCGCCTACCTGTTGCCCGATGTGGTGTGCGATTTCACCCAGGTGAAGCTCAGCCAGGTCGACACCGATCGCGTGCAGGTTCAAGGCGCCAAAGGCTTGCCGCCTACGCCGCAGTACAAAGTGTCGGCCACCTACCCCGACGGTTTCCGCTGCACCGCCAGTTGCCTGATTGCCGGCATCGATGCGGTGAAAAAAGCCGAGCGCGTCAGCCAGGCCATTCTCAATAAAACCGCCGAAATGTTCGCCGACCGTGGCTGGCCCGGTTACGTGGAAACCCACGTTGAATTGCTCGGCAGCGAAGCCACGTATGGCCCCCATGGCCAGCGCCACGACAGCCGCGAAGTGGTGGTGAAACTGGCCGTGCGTCACGCCAAGAAAGAAGCCCTGATTCTGTTCTCCCGCGAAATTGCCCAGGCCGCGACCGGCATGGCGCCTGGCCTGACCGGCATCGTCGGCGGCCGTCCGACCGTGTACCCGGTGATTCGCCTATTCTCCTTTCTCGCCGACAAAACCGCGTGCGAGCTGAGCGTCGACATCAACGGCGAACGCCACCCCGTCACCCTGCCCGCTGTCGACTCGCTGAACATTGCCGATCTGCGCGAAGGCGAAGAAGCACCCGTGGCAGTGGAGCTGGCCGACGCCAGCGTGCCGCTGATCAAACTGGCCGTGGCGCGCTCCGGCGACAAAGGCAACCACAGCAACATTGGCGTGATGGCCCGCGAGGCTGATTACCTGCCCTGGATTGCCGCCGCGTTGACGGTGGAAGCGGTAGTCGACTGGATGCGCCACGTACTCGACCCCATGACCGGGCGCGTCAGCCGCTGGTACTTGCCAGGCTGTCACGGCTTCAATTTCCTGCTGGAAAACGCCCTCGGCGGCGGCGGCGTCGCCAGCCTGCGCATCGACCCGCAAGGCAAAGCGTTTGCCCAGCAACTGCTGGAATTCCCGGTGCCAGTGCCGCAGGCGTTGGCAGATAAATTGAAGTGAGCAACGCAACTTTGTAGGAGCGGCTTCAGCCGCGATGCTCTTCAAGGCAACAGCATCGCGACTGAAGTCGCTCCCACACGTACAACAAAAGAGAGCCGAACATGACCTACGACTCCATCTACAAACCCACCCTCTTCAGCGGCCAAACCATCATGGTCACCGGCGGCGGCAGCGGCATCGGCAGGGCCACGGCCCATGAACTGGCGTTTCTCGGCGCCCACGTGGTGCTGGTCGGGCGCAAGTGGGAAAAGCTGCAGGCCACTGCCGAAGAAATCATTGCCGATGGCGGCAGCGCCAGCTGGAAGGCCTGCGACATCCGTGAAGAAGAGGTGGTCAAGCAGATGGTCGCCGAGGTGCTGAGCGAGCACGGGCGCATTCATCACCTGGTCAACAATGCCGGCGGCCAATACCCGGCGCCATTGGTGTCGATCAATCAGAAAGGCTTCGAAACCGTGGTGCGCACCAACCTGGTGGGCGGCTTTCTGGTGGCCCGCGAGGTGTTTACCCAGAGCATGAGCAAACACGGTGGCAGCATCGTCAACATGCTCGCCGACATGTGGGGCGGCATGCCCGGCATGGGCCACTCCGGCACGGCGCGCGCCGGCATGGAAAACTTCACCAAGACCGCCGCCGTGGAATGGGGCTACGCCGGCGTGCGGGTCAATGCCGTGGCGCCGGGCTGGATCGCCTCCAGCGGCATGGACACCTACCCCGACTCGATGAAAAACATGATCCGCTCGCTCAAGGATCACGTGCCCCTGCAACGCATCGGCACCGAATCGGAAGTGGCCTCGGCCATCGTCTTTCTGCTGACTCCCGGCGCCAACTTCATCAGCGGCAACACCGTGCGCATCGACGGCGCCGCCAGCCAGGGCAGCCGCGCCTGGACGCTGGGCAAGGCCAAGAGCGCCGAGTCGTACAACGGCTTCCACCGCGCCTACCTGCCCGACGTGCTGAAACCTGCGGATAACAAGGAGTAAGTCATGCCGGTGATTCAATCCGAACTCGACGCCCACAGCGAAGATTTCGCCCGCAACCGCGAGGCCATGCTGGCCACCATCGCCGGCTTCCGCGACGTGGAACAGAAGGTGTTGGACAAGGCTGCCGAAGCCAAAGCCAAGTTCGACAAACGCGGCCAGCTGCTGCCCCGTGAGCGCCTGAACCTGCTGCTCGACCCCGGCGCACCCTTTCTGGAACTGGCGTCACTGGCCGGCTACAAACTGCACGACGACAAAGACGGCACCCAGGCTGGCGGCGGCATCATCTCCGGCATCGGTTATATCGCTGGCGTGCGTTGCCTGGTGAATGCCAGCAACAGCGCGATCAAGGGCGGCACCATTTCCCCCAGCGGGTTGAAGAAAACCCTGCGCCTGCAACAGATCGCCTTTGAAAACAAATTGCCGGTGGTCACCCTCGCCGAAAGCGGCGGCGCCAACCTCAACTACGCCGCCGACATTTTCGTCGAAGGCGCGCGCGGCTTTGCCAACCAGGCGCGGATGTCGGCCATGGGCTTGCCGCAAATCACCGTGGTGCACGGCTCCAGCACCGCTGGCGGCGCGTATCAGCCGGGGTTGTCGGACTACACCGTAGTGGTGCGTGGCAAGGCCAAAATGTTCCTCGCCGGCCCGCCGCTGCTAAAAGCCGCCACCGGCGAGGTGGCCACCGACGAAGAACTGGGCGGCGCCGAAATGCACGCGCAAACCGCCGGCACCGCCGAATACCTGGCGGAAAACGACGCTGACGGCGTGCGCATCGCCCGCGAAATAATTGCCATGCTGCCGTGGAACGCCCAACTGCCGCACCGCCCGCGCAAGCCGGTACGCGAGCCGTTGTACCCGGCCGACGAGCTGCTGGGCCTGATTCCCAGCGACGCGAAAAAGCCCTACGACGTGCGCGAAATCATCGCCCGCATCGCCGACGGTTCCGAATACCTAGACTTCAAACCCGAGTTCGACAACCAGACCATCTGCGGCCACCTGCACATCGAAGGCCTGGCCTGCGGCTTTATCGGCAACAACGGCCCCATCACGCCGAAAGGCGCGGCCAAGGCGGCGCAGTTCATTCAGCTGTGCGACCAGAGCAACACGCCGATTCTGTTCTTCCACAACACCACCGGCTTTATGGTCGGCACCGAATCGGAACAGCAAGGCGTGATCAAGCACGGCTCCAAGCTGATTCAAGCCGTGGCCAACGCCCGCGTGGCCAAACTGACCATCGTGGTCGGCGGCTCGTACGGCGCCGGCAACTACGCCATGTGCGGCCGTGGCCTGGACCCGCGTTTCATCTTCGCCTGGCCCAATAGCCGCACCGCCGTCATGGGCGGCGCCCAGGCTGGCAAAGTGCTGCGCATCGTCACCGAAGACAAGCACCGTAAAGAAGGCAAAGAAGCCGACCCGAAGATGCTCGACATGCTGGAAACCGTAACCGCGCAGAAACTCGACAGCCAATCCACCGCGCTCTACGGCACCGCCAGCCTGTGGGACGACGGCCTGATCGACCCGCGCGACACGCGCAAGCTGCTGGGTTTTCTGCTGGATATTTGCGCCGAAGCCGAGGTGCGGCCGTTGAAGGCCAATACGTTCGGCGTGGCGAGGTTTTAATCGTAAATCGCAAATCGTCAATCGTAGGTTGGGTTGAGCGCAGCGAAGCCCAACAAGCGATGTCCGCCTCCCGTTGGGCTTCGTCGCGACGCTCCTCAACCCAACCTACGTTTCATATTTTCCGTGGAGAACAACAACAATGATCATCACCCAGGAACACGAAGAACTTCGCCGCACGGTGCGCAATTTCGTCGACAAGGAAATCAATCCCCACGTTGATGAATGGGAAAAGGCCGGGCGCTTCCCGATCCACGACATCTTCAAAAAAGCCGGCGACCTCGGTCTGCTGGGCATTTCCAAGCCGGAAAAATTCGGCGGCATGGGCCTGGACTACAGCTATTCGGTGGTCGCGGCGGAAGAGTTCGGCACCATTCAGTGCGGCGGCATTCCGATGTCCATCGGCGTGCAAACCGACATGTGCACCCCGGCGCTCGCCCGTTTCGGCTCCGATGAGCTGCGCGAAGAGTTCCTGCGCCCGGCCATTGCCGGCGACATGGTCGGCTGCATTGGCGTGTCGGAAGTGGGCGCAGGCTCCGACGTCGCCGGGCTGAAAACCACCGCCCGCAAAGACGGCGATGACTACGTGATCAACGGCAGCAAAATGTGGATCACCAACTCGCCATCGGCCGACTTTATTTGCCTGCTGGCCAACACCTCGGACGACAAACCCCACGTCAACAAATCGCTGATCGTGGTGCCGATGAAAACGCCGGGCATCAGCGTGTCGCCGCACCTGGACAAACTCGGCATGCGCAGTTCGGAAACCGCCCAGGTGTTTTTCGATGACGTGCGCGTGCCCCAGCGCAACCGCATCGGCCACGAAGGCGCCGGCTTTATGATGCAGATGCTGCAATTCCAGGAAGAACGTCTGTTCGGCGCCGCCAATATGATCAAGGGCCTGGAGTTCTGCATCGACAGCACCATCGACTACTGCAAAGAGCGCAAAACCTTTGGCCAGCCGCTGATCGACAACCAGGTCATTCACTTTCGCCTGGCCGAGCTGAGCACCGAAATCGAGTGCCTGCGCGCCCTCGTCTACCAAGCCACCGAGCAATACATCAAAGGCCGCGACGTCACCAAACTCGCCTCCATGGCCAAGCTCAAAGCCGGTCGCCTGGGCCGCGAAGTGACCGACAGCTGCCTGCAATATTGGGGCGGCATGGGCTACATGTGGGACAACCCCGTCGCCCGCGCCTACCGCGACGTGCGCCTGGTCTCCATCGGCGGCGGTGCAGACGAAATCATGCTGGGCATCATCGCCAAGTTGATGGGCACCCTGCCGGGCAAAAAGAAGGGCTAAGCCATGACCCTCCCGACCGTGACCACCCTGCTGCTCGACCACGCCAACGGCGTGCTGACCATCACCCTCAACCGGCCCGAGGTGCGCAACGCCATGAGCCTGGCCATGGTCGAGGAGCTGCGCGCCGTGCTGCGCACCAGCGCCGCCGACGCCAGCATTCGTGCGTTGGTATTGCGCGGTGCCGGCGAGCATTTCTGTGCCGGCGGCGACATCAAAGACATGGCCGGCGCCCGCGCCCGTGCGCAAACCGAAGGTGAAGACGCCTACCGCCAGCTCAACCGCGCCTTTGGCGCCTTGCTGGAAGAAGCGCAGAACGCGCCGCAAGTGGTGATCGCCGTGCTCGACGGCGCGGTGCTCGGCGGCGGGTTTGGGCTGGCGTGTGTGTCGGACATCGCCATCGCCCACCCGAGCGCCAAATTCGGTTTGCCAGAAACCAGCCTGGGCATCATTCCCGCGCAGATCGCGCCGTTTGTGGTCAAGCGCATCGGCCTCACCCACACCCGCCGCCTGGCACTGACCGCCGCTCGGTTTGATGGTGAAGAGGCGTTGCGTCTGGGGCTGGTGCATGTGTGTGACGCCGACCTGGAGCAGCGGTTGGCGCAGGTGCTGGATCAGGTTCGACAATGTGCACCGGGCGCCAATGCAGCGACCAAAGCGCTGCTGCTGGCCACCGAACGGGAGCCGCTGAATAGCTTGCTCGACGATGCAGCCGGGTTGTTTGCGGCGGCCGTGGTGGGCGAGGAAGGGGTGGAAGGGACGATGGCGTTTATGCAGAAGCGTAAGCCAGGGTGGGCGGTGTGATGGCCTCCCCCCTCTCCCTAACCCTCTCCCACCAGGGGAGAGGGGACTTGACCGTACGCGGCTTGTCTCCCCTCGCCTGCAGGCGGTCGCCCGGATCAGGGGAGAGGGGCTGGGGGAGAGGGCAACCTGCAAACACAATAAGAAAAGGAGCCCACTAACATGCCAGCCTTCAGCAAAATCCTCATCGCCAACCGCGGCGAAATTGCTTGCCGCGTGATGCGCACCGCCCACGCCCTGGGCTATCGCACCGTGGCGGTGTACAGCGAAGCCGACGCAGACGCGCGCCATGTGCAGTTGGCCGACCAGGCAGTGTGCATTGGCCCGGCGCAGGTTAATCAGTCGTATCTGTCGATTGAGGCCATCATCGCCGCCGCGCAAAAAACCGGCGCCGATGCGGTGCATCCGGGTTACGGCTTTCTGTCGGAAAACGCCGCCTTCGCCCAAGCCTGCGAAGCGGCCGGCATCGTGTTTATCGGGCCGACCGTTGAAGCCATTCACCTGATGGGCAGCAAACGCCTGTCGAAAATTGCCATGCTCGAAGCCGGCGTGCCGTGTATTCCCGGCTACGAAGGCGCCGAGCAAGACGACGCCACCCTCAACCGCGAGGCCGAGCGCATCGGCTATCCGCTGATGATCAAAGCCAGCGCCGGCGGTGGCGGCCGGGGGATGCGTCTGGTCACCGAAGCTAGCGAACTGCTGGCGCACATTCGCACCGCGCGCTCCGAGGCGCAAAACGCGTTTGGCTCCGGCGAGCTGATTCTGGAGCGCGCCGTGTTGCAGCCGCGGCATGTGGAAATTCAGGTGTTTGGCGATCAGCACGGGCACATCGTGTACCTGGGCGAACGCGACTGCTCGGTGCAGCGCCGTCATCAGAAAGTGGTTGAAGAAGCACCCTGCCCGGTGATGACGCCCGAACTGCGTCAGGCCATGGGCGAAGCGGCGGTGAAAGCGGCGGCCTCGGTGAATTACGTGGGCGCCGGCACGGTGGAGTTTCTGCTCGACGGGAGCGGCGAGTTCTACTTTCTGGAAATGAACACCCGCCTGCAAGTGGAGCACCCGGTCACCGAGCTGATCACCGGCCAGGACCTGGTCGCCTGGCAACTGCAGGTTGCGGCCGGGCAGCCATTGCCGCTGCGTCAGGAAGACATCCGCCTCACGGGCCATGCCTTGGAAGTGCGCCTGTATGCCGAAGACGCGGCCAATAATTTTCTGCCGCAAACCGGCGCCGTGCTGCGCTGGGAGCCGGCGCTGCTCGACGGCATTCGCATCGACCACGGCCTGGTCGAAGGCCAGCGCATCACGCCGTTCTACGACCCCATGCTGGCCAAAGTCATCGCCTATGGCGCCACCCGCGACGAAGCGCGGCGCAAGCTGGTGCGGGCCGTGGAAGATTGCGTGCTGCTGGGCGTCAACGGTAACCAGCGCTTTCTGGCCAACCTGCTGGCCCACGAGGCGTTCGCTGCCGGCAACGCCACCACTGCGTTTATTGCCGAACACTTTCATGCCGACCCGAGCCTGAGCCCGCAAGCGCCAGGTGCCGCCGAACTGGCCAGCGCCGCCGCCCTGCTCTACCAAGCCGGCGCCCAGGCCCGCGCGCACCAGCCCGAGCTGGCCGGCTGGCGCAACGCGGGCAATGCGCCGTGGCGTTTTGTGCTCAAACACGGGGAACACAAATACCCGGTGGAACTGAGCGTGCAACAGTCCGGCCCGCAGCCGCGTTTGCTCGCGCAGGTTGGCGAGCAGCAGGTTGAGGTGCAGCTGCTCAGCAACGACGGACGCTGGGCCACTGTGAATATCGACGGCGTGCGCCAGCGTCTGGCCTATCACCACACCGCTCAACAGCTATGGCTCTACGGCCACGCCGGCAACCTCGAACTGCACGACGTCACCCACGAACCGGTGAGCGCTGCCGGCGCTGCGGCATCCGGTGTGGTGAAGGCGCCGATGGATGGCGCCATCGTCGAAGTGCTGGTCAGCGAAGGTGAGCGCGTCAGCAAAGGCCAACTGCTGGTGGTGCTGGAGGCGATGAAAATGGAGCATCCGCTTAAAGCCACCAGCGATGGCGTGGTGCGGCGGGTGCAGGCCACTAAAGGCGATCAGGTGAAGGGTCGGCAGGTGTTGGTGGAGGTTGAGGCGGATACACCAGCCTGACACTAGTTTCCCACCCGCCACCGTCATCCCCGCGCAGGCGGCGGTCCGACGATTCGGGATCCAGAATGTCAGGGCGATCACCTTCACCTGAACGACTCTGGATCCCCGCCTGCGCGGGGATGACGGGTGTTTGTGCAGAGAGTTTTGTGACATCCCGGACTTTTCAAACAACAAAAACCCCAGGAGATCCACGCCCATGTCCCTATCCGGCAAAACCCTGTTTATCTCCGGCGCCAGCCGTGGCATCGGCCGGGAGATCGCGCTGAAGGCCGCCGCCGATGGCGCCAATATTGTGATTGCGGCGAAAAGCGCCGAGGCCCACGCCAAGCTCGAGGGCACGATTTTCAGCGTTGCCGCCGAAGTCGAAGCGGCGGGCGGCAAAGCGCTGGCGTTGCAGCTGGATGTGCGCGACGAAACCGCCGTAGCGGCTGCCATGGCAAAAGCGGCGGAGCATTTCGGCGGCATTGACGCGCTGGTTAACAATGCCGGCGCCATCAAGCTGGTCGGCGTGGAGCACCTGCAACCCAAGCGCTTCGACCTGCTCTTCCAGATCAACACCCGCGCCGTGATGGTCTGCAGCCAGGCCGCGCTGCCCTATCTGAAACAGAGCAAGGGCCACATTCTCAACCTGTCGCCGCCGCTGAACATGGACAGCAAATGGTTTGCCCAGCACGGCCCCTACACCGTGACCAAATACGGCATGAGCATGCTGACCCTGGGCATGAGCGAGGAATTCGCCAAGTACGGCATCAGCGTCAATTCGCTGTGGCCGAAAACCATGATCGCCACCGCCGCCATCGAGTTCGAGCTGGGCAGCCGCGAAGCCTTCAAGCGCGCCCGCGTGCCGGCGATCATGGCCGACGCGGCACACGCCATTCTGGCCAGCAGCGGCCGCGCCATTACCGGCCGGTTGCTGATCGACGAAGACATCCTGCGCGAGCACGGCCAGAGTGAGTTCGAGCAGTACCGCTTCGACCCGGACGGCGGTCCGCTGATTCAGGATCTGTTTGTTGACTGACCGTTAGCCTCGTCCCCGCCCTCGCCCGCCACCGGTCGGCGGGCCGGGGCGCAGTACCAGTTTTCCTCGGGCACCAGCTTGGCGTCGGGCGGGTCGCCCAGGTAATGCGGCGACATGATCTGCACGCCGTACTCGTTGAACACATCCTGGATATGCGCATGCAGGGAAGACATCAGCAGCGCCCGCGGACGCGGCAGGGTGAAGATGGCGTGGGCCACCAGTCGATACTCCGGGTAGAAATCCGACAGCGATGTCTGGAACACCAGCGGCGCAGGCTCGCTGACGATGCCGTCGGTGCGCCGTGCGGCCTCGATCAGCATGGCTTCCACCTGCCGCCAGGGCGTGTCGTAGCCAATGGTGACCACCGTGTCGACGATGTAGCCGGTGCCCTGCACGGCGCGCGAGTAATTCTTCGTCACGGCGCCGGTGATCATCGAATTCGGCAACGTCAGCACCTCACCCAGGCCGGTGCGGATACGCGTGGTGAACATGCCCATTTCCGTGACCGTGCCTTCGTGCTCGCCAATGCGCACAAACTCGCCGATGCGCAAGGTGCGCGTGTAGGTCAGGATCAGCCCCGACGCGGCCTGGCCCACCAGGCTCGAAGCGCCGAGTGACACCATCAAACCAATCAGCACCGACAACCCCTTGAACGCCTCTGTGCCGCTGCCTGGCAGGTACGGATAGGCCATCGCCAGGGCGAACAGCCAGATTCCCAGTGCCGTGAGGCGCGTGGTGGGTTGCAGGGTTTCCTCGTTGAGCCATTCCACCGTGTGGCTGTGCAGCGCCACGCGCTTGAGCAGGCGCTGGGCAAAGGCGCTGATACCGCGCGCGATGAAAAAGATCAGCACGGCAATCAGTAACCCCGGCACGGCGTTGACCACGCCTTGCAGCACATAACTGAGCAAGTCGAGCAGGTAGCTGTTGAGCCGCTCGCCCCACGGCCGCGTATAAGGGAATTGCGACAGCACGAAACTCAGCCATTCGTAGGCGAGCAGCAGCACGAGCGTCCAGCGCAGCAGGTCGAGCAGGCGGTTGGCCAGGGTGAAGAGAAAACGCAGGTCGAGAATCTGTGCGCCGCCGACTTTCAGGTCGCGGGCCTTTTGCTGCATCAGCATGGGCAGCGCTTTGTATAAAGAACGACGCAGCCAATGGATGGCCCACAGCAACAACACAAACAGCACGGTGGCCGCCACGCTGTAGCCCAAGGCTTTGAGCATGGCGCTCCAGGTACGGATCTCATGGGTTTCGGCCACCACCTGGCGCAGCCGCTCGG
This sequence comes from Pseudomonas viridiflava, assembly GCF_900573885.1. Lineage (GTDB taxonomy): Bacteria > Pseudomonadota > Gammaproteobacteria > Pseudomonadales > Pseudomonadaceae > Aquipseudomonas. The sequence continues at coordinate 376,012 of NZ_UPSE01000198.1, read as the reverse complement.
CCGCCTGCAGGGCCGCTTCTTCGGTGGTGTGCGCTTCCAGCGGGTCGACATCCAGCGGCGTGACCATAAAACTGCGGCGGCCGTTGAGCAGCACGATAAAGCTGCGCTGCACCGGTTGTACGGTTACCGGCATATCGGCGCCGTCTTGCAGCACGTCTTCAATCGCCGCCTTGGCCCGCGCCGCTCGCACGGCCGGTGACTCGCCCAGCAGCACGGCGCGAAACACCATCACCGTGCGGTTGGCCACCTGCAAGGTGGCAGTGGTGTCGCTGGCCGTGAGGGTGGGGTCGTCATTGGGCTCGGTCTCGGCAGCCCCGGCGGCCACACAGCTCACCACCATCAGCAGCCCCAGCACGCCTTGTAACACCCTGCCCATGCCGCTCTCCTTGATGGCTCCGTGCCTGCGCCGCGATTGCGCCAGCCTGCACTCATGTATAGACGGCTGCTGCGTATTTGCCGCGCTATTTGCCCATCTGCCCGCCGCTCGGCGCACCACGGTCATAGTCCAAGCGGTACGGGCGAACTAGAGTGAGGTTCGTTCCCGATAACAGCATAACGACGCGAACATGAGCCAAGCCGACCTGATCACCCCTGCCCGCTTCCTCTCCCATTTGCCCGCCACCCTTGGCCGCGTGCCGCGCATGTTGCGGGGTCTGTACTACGCCGGCATTCGCAATCGGGAGAAAAACCTGTCGCTGGCCTGGGCCCTGGAGCGCGCCGCCGACCTGTACCCGCAGCGCCCTGCCGTGCTGGAAGAACAGCGCCAGCTCACCTACGCGCAGTTCAACGCCTGGGCCAATCGCCTGGCCCGTGCGCTTAAAAAACAAGGCGTGAGCCACGGCAGCGTGGTGGCGGTGATGCTGGAAAACCGCATCGAAGTGCTGTTGCTGCTAGCCGGTCTGGCCAAGCTTGGCGCGGTGGGTGCGCTGGTCAACACCACCCAGCGCGGCCAGGTGTTGGTGCACAGCCTGAACCTGGTAAAGCCCAGCCATTTCGTCATTGGCGAAGAGCTGCGCGAACCGTTCGAGGCCGTGCGCGATCAGGTGCATGGCAGCGATCACCACTGTTACTGGATCGACGACGGCGACAGCCTGAACGTGCCGGGCAGCGCCCCGCACGGCTGGCAAAACCTCATGAACCTGGCCTGGAGCGAGCCACACACCAACGTCGCCGACAGCGCCAACGTACGCCTGAAAGACCCGTGCTTTCTGATTTACACCTCGGGCACCACCGGCCTGCCGAAAGCCTCGATCATGAGCCATGGCAAGTGGATAAAAGCCTACGGCGGCTTCGGCCATTCCGGCCTCGGCCTCACCGACCAGGACGTGCTCTACCTCACGCTGCCCTGCTACCACAACAACGCCGTCACCGTGTGCTGGAGCGCAGCGCTGGCCGGCGGCGCGGCCATTGCCCTGCGCCGGCGCTTCTCCGCCAGCGCGTTCTGGAAAGACGTGCAGCACTACCGCGCCACCTGCTTTGGCTACATCGGCGAGCTGTGCCGCTACCTGCTCAACCAACCGCCCTGCGCGGAAGAACAAGGCAACACCCTTACCTGCATGATCGGCAACGGCTTGCGTCCTTCCATCTGGGGCGAGTTCAAACAGCGTTTCGGCATTCAGCGCATCACCGAGTTCTACGCCTCCAGCGAGGGCAACATCGGCTTTACCAACGTGTTCAACTTCGACAATACCGTCGGCTACTCGCCGGCCACCTACGCCATCGTGCGCTACGACCTGGAAAACGACCGGCCGCTGCGCACCCGGAAAAACTTCCTACAAAAAGCCGACAAGGGCGAGCCCGGTTTGCTGATCACCGAAATCAGCGCCAAGTGGCCCTTCGACGGCTATACCGACCCGGCAAAAAGCGAAGCGGTGATCTTGCGCAACGTGTTTAAAAAAGGCGATGCCTGGTTTAACACCGGCGACCTGATGCGCGACATCGGCTTCAAACACACCCAATTCGTCGACCGCCTGGGCGACACCTTTCGCTGGAAAGGCGAAAACGTGTCCACCACCGAAGTGGAAAACGCCCTGGGCGCGTTTGCGGGTGTTGAAGATGCCGTGGTGTATGGCGTAGAAATTCCCGGCACCAACGGCCGCTGCGGCATGGCCGCCTTGCGCCTGGCGCCGGGGCAGCAACTGGATGGCGTGGCGTTGGCTGCGCATCTGGACCGCGAACTGCCGGCCTATGCCGCGCCGTTATTTGTGCGGCTGCTGCGCGAGGTGGAGACGACGGGGACGTTCAAGTACAAGAAGAATGATTTGAAGGTGGCGGGGTTTGATCCGGAACGGGTGGGTGATCCGTTGTATGTGCGGTTGCCGGGTGGGGCTGGGTTTGAGGTGTTGGATGGGCGGGTGTTTGCGGGGATTCAGGGGGGGGAGTATCGGTTTTAGGGTGGGGGGTTGTGGGAGTTGGGGGTTTGGTGGCCCGTTGGAATGTTGGTTTTGTCCGGAGCGTCGATACTGTCCATTAGCCTGGATTCCCGCCTGCGCGGGAATGACGGTGTGAGTTTTAATGTTGGTGTACCTAACCCTCACTCCCTAACCACCGTCATTCCCGCGAAGGCGGGAATCCAGAATTGAGCGTCAGGCGCCGATCCTGAGAACCCCTAAAAACCCCACAAACTCACTCGTACCGCAACGCCTCAGCCGGCTGAATCTGCGCCGCGCGCCACGACGGATACAGCGTCGCCAAGAAGCTCAAAATAAACGCCGCACTGCAAATCAGCACCACGTCCAGCCCTTGCAGTTCCGACGGCAAGTTGCTCACGAAGTACACCTCGGAGCTGAATATCTGCTGCCCGCTGATACGTTCGATCCAGCCCACCAGTGCGCTCACGTTCAAGGCCGCCAACACGCCCAGCACGCCGCCGACCACGGTGCCGATCACGCCGATCACGGTGCCCTGCACCATGAATACACCCATGATCTGCCCGGGCGTGGCGCCCAGGGTGCGCAGGATGGCGATGTCGCCGCCTTTGTCGGCGACCACCATGATCAACGTAGCGATGATGTTGAACGCGGCCACGGCGACAATCAGCAACAGCAGCAGGCCGATCATGGTTTTTTCCATTTTCATGGCGCTGAACAGGCTGCCCTGCGTCAGCGTCCAGTCGCTTGGGCGGTAGCCTTCGCCCAACCCCTGAGCAACGGCCGCCGACACTTGTGGCGCCTGGTACAGGTCTTTCAATGCCAGGCGCACGCTCTGCACCTGGCCGCTTTGCATACGCTGCAATTGGCTGGCGTCGGCGATGCTGATCAGCGCCATGGAGCCATCCAGCTCGGCGCCGACTTTGAATACGCCGACCACGTTCAGGCGCTGCATACGCGGGGTAATACCGCCGGGTGCGCTGCTCAGTTCGGGAATGATCAGGGTCAGTTTGTCGCCGACGTTGAGGCGAAAACGCCGCGCGGTAATTTCGCCAATCACCACGCCGAACTCGCCGGGTTTCAGGTCGTTCAGGCTGCCCTGCACGATGTGCTGGCCGATGATCGATACCTTGGTTTCTTCCTTGGGGTCGATGCCGTTGATTTGCACCGGCTGCATCAAACCCTTGTACGAGAGCATGCCTTCGAGCTCGGCGAACGGCACGGCGGCGGTTACTTGCGGGTTTTTCAGGGCCTGGTCGGCGATCTGGCGCCAGTCTGAGATGGGCTGCACGCCAGCAATGGTGGCGTGGGGCACCATGCCGAGAATGCGCGAGCTCATTTCCTTCTGGAAGCCGTTCATTACCGACAGCACCACGATCATGGCCAGCACGCCGAGCGCCAGGCCGATCATGGAGGTCAGGGAAATAAACGAGATGAAGTGGTTACGGCGCTTGGCGCCGGTGTAACGCAGGCCGATGAATACACTGAGCGGGCGGAACATCAGGCGGCCACCAACTTGCCGTCTTCCAGACGCCACACGCGGTCCATCTGCTGGGCCAGTTGCAGGTCGTGGGTTACCACCAGAAAGGCGGTTTTCGAGTCGCGGCTCAGTTCCAGCATCAGGTCCTGAATGCCTTGCGCGGTGTGGTGGTCGAGGTTGCCGGTGGGCTCGTCGAGCAGCACCAGGCCGGGGTTGTTGACCAGCGCGCGGGCGATGGCTACACGCTGACGCTCACCGCCCGACAGCTCTGCCGGCTTGTGCGCCAAGCGATGCCCCAGGCCCACGCGTTCGAGCAATTTGGTCGCGCGTTGACGGGCTTCGGGAATCGCCACCTTGCCGATCAACAGCGGCATGCAGACGTTTTCCAGGGCGGTGAACTCGGGCAGCAGGTGGTGGAACTGGTACACGAAACCCAACGCGCGGTTACGCAGCAGGCCACGGTTTTTTTCGCTCAGGGCCGACAACTCTTCGCCCGCCAGCCAGACGCTGCCGGTGCTCGGTGTGTCGAGCCCGCCGAGCATATTGAGCAAGGTGCTTTTGCCCGAGCCGGAACTGCCGACAATCGCCACGCGCTCACCGGGGTACAGCTCCAGTTGCAGGTCGGCGAGTACGGTGACCGATTGCGGACCCTCGTCGTAGCTTTTGCCCAGGTTGCGGCAGCTGAGAACGGCGTTGTTTGGCTTTGCTTGCATGGCGACATTACTCATAACGCAGGGCCTCCGCAGGCTGGGTGCGCGCCGCGCGCCAGGCCGGATAAAGAGTGGCGAGGAAACTCAGCACCAGGGCCGCGCCGCACACCAGCAGCACGTCCTGGGCCATCAATTGCGAAGGCAGGTAGTCAATGAAATACACGTCGGCGTTGAGGAATTTGATTCCCAACAGGCGCTCGACGCCGGCAATCCAGCTGCTCACGTTCAGCGCCGCAACAATGCCCAGCAGCGCGCCGATCACGGTGCCGACCACGCCGATCACCGTGCCCTGCACCATGAAAATCATCATGATCTGCCGGGGCGTGGCGCCGAGGGTGCGCAGAATGGCGATGTCGCCTTTCTTGTCGGTGACCACCATCACCAGCGTGGAAATGATGTTGAACGCCGCCACCGCCACAATCAGCAGCAGCAACAGGCCGATCATGGCTTTTTCCATGCGGATGGCTTGGTACAGATTGCCGTGGGTGCGGGTCCAGTCGCGGGCGTAGTAATCACGGTCGCCCAACTGGCCGGCGATTTCCCACGCGGTGCGCGGCGCCTGGAACAGGTCGGCGAATTTCAGCCGCAAGCCTTGTACCTGATCCGGTTTCCAGCGGTGCAGGCGAGCGATGTCGTGAATGTTGGCCAGGGCCAGGAAGCCGTCGATTTCACCGGCGCCCACATGAAAGATGCCGGCCACGGTGAAGCGTTTGAGACGAGGAAACATGCCGGCCGGGGTCACGGTCACTTCCGGGGCGACGAAGGTGACCTTGTCGCCGACTTTCACGCCCAGCTTGGCGGCGGCCTTGTCGCCGATGATCAGGGCGAACTCGCCGGCTTTCAGCGCGTCGAGGCTGCCCTCTTTGAAGAACTTGTCGATGATCGAGACCTTGCTCTCTTCCACCGGGTCGACGGCGTTGATCAACACCTTCTGCACTTTGCCTTCGTGGGTCAGCAGGCCCTGCATTTGGGTGAAGGGTGCCACCGCGACCACCTGCTTGTGCTGCAGCACCTTGTCGGCCATGGCGTGCCAATCACTGATGGGCTCCGGCGACTCGACCGTGGCGTGGGGCACCATGCCCAGCACGCGGGTGCGCATTTCGTAGTCGAAACCGTTCATGACCGAGAGCACGACGATCATCACCACCACGCCCAGGGCGAGGCCGATCATCGAGGTCAGCGAGATGAACGAAACAAAATGATTTCGGCGTTTGGCACGGGTGTAACGTGCGCCGATAAAAACGGACAGCGGTCTGAACATAGAAAATGAGGTTTCGCTGCGAAGGAAGGGGCATCCTGCTGTACAAAATCCAACAGTGGCGAGGCTCGGCTAGCGGCCTTACACTTTGGGCACACTGCGCTGAGCTCAGGCTCAGACAACCACCGCTGCCATGGGTTCGCCATGACGTCTAACGATGAAAGTGACCGCCGCGAATACTATCGCATCGCCGATACGATCGCACTGGAATTCAGCCTGCTGTCCGGCGCCGAAGCGGTGGCCAGCGAGGCCCTGCACGACGACTCGCCGCTGTTCAATCTGCTCAGCGATTTGCACCTTTCCGACTTCGAATCCCAGCACTTGCTGCGCCATATCGGCGAGCGTGATCGCACCCTTGCCAGCTACCTGAAGGTGGTGAACAAGCGTATCGATCTGCTCGGCCAAGCCCTGGCGCAGAACCTGGTGCGCGAAGTGGGCGCGCCGAAACGGGTGACGTTGTCCGAGGGCGGCGTGAGCTTCGAGCACCCGCAAGCGGTGCCGGCCGGTAGCCACTTGGCGGTGAAAATGGTGCTGATGCCGCAAGCCCTCGGCCTGTTGTTGCGGGCGCAGGTGGTGCATTGCCGTCAGCAGGACAACGGGCTGTACGAAATCGGCACCGAGTTCGAAGCGCTAACCGACGCACAACGGCAATTACTGGCCCGGCATATTCTGCAAAAGCAGGCGATGGAACGTCGCCAAGCCCGCGAAACGCCCTCCAGCTAACCGCCGTACGAGAGAACGCCATGCACCGCCCTACCCTGTTTTTCAGCCTGATGCTCAGTGTGCTGCCCGTGGCCGCGCAGGCCGACACCCTGGAAATTCCCATCGGCGAGCAAGGTGCCAGCAACACGCCCCTGCCCGTTCGTGGCCAGTTGCAGCGCAGCGTGCTCGACCAGTTCGGCCTGCCAGATGAAGAACACAAACCGGTCGGCAACCCGCCGATCACGCGCTGGGACTACCGCGACTTCAGCGTTTATTTCGAAAATACCCATGTGGTCGACAGCGTGCGTCACCATCAGCCGCGCGCGGCCCAGCCGGCACCGGCGTCCAACTAAGCATTCATCAGCAAGGAGCAACCGTGACCCTGATCTACGGCCACCGCGGCGCCAAGGGCGAAGCACCGGAAAACACCCTGGCAAGCTTTCAGCAGTGCCTCAAACACGGCGTGCGCCGCTGCGAACTCGACCTGCACCTGTCTCGCGACGGCGAGCTGATGGTGATTCACGACCCGACCCTGAAACGCACCACCGGCCATCGCGGCAAAGTGGTGGAACACGACGCCGCCGAGCTGGTGACCTACGACGCCCGCAAAGGCGGCCCCGGCTGGGTGCAACCCACACCGATTCCGCGCCTGGCCGAGTTGTTCGAGCAGTGCGATTTCGAGCATTGGCAACTGGAAGTAAAAAGCGCTTCGCGCGTGCGAGCGGCGCGCACCGTGCTGGCGATTCGTGAGTTGGCGCAGCAGTACAACCTGCTGGACAAGGTCACGGTTACCTCAAGTTCGCGGGAAGTGTTGCGTGCGCTGGTGCGCCTGACGCCGGATCTGGCGCGCGGCCTGGTGGCGGAATACGCCTGGCTCGACCCACTGAAAGTGGCGCAGAACTATGGTTGCTCGCTGCTGGCCTTGAACTGGACGCTGTGCACGCCCGAGCGCCTGATCAAAGCGCAAAAACAAGGGCTGCATGTGTCGGTGTGGACGGTCAACGAACCGGCACTGATGCGCCGGCTCGCTGATTTCGGGGTGGACAGCCTGATTACAGACTTTCCCGGTTTGGCCAGCGCCACTCTCGCGAATCGCTGACCCCGAAACAGTCCTGCTCCCCGACCGGCTCAGGCCACCGGTCGGTGCCGCTCAAAAAAGCCGGTTGAGGCCGTCGAACGCCGCCACCCGATACGCCTCGGCCATGGTCGGGTAGTTGAAGGTGGTGTTGACGAAATACTTGATGGTATTGGCCTCACCCTGCTGGTTCATGATCGCCTGGCCGATGTGCACAATCTCCGAAGCCTGATAGCCGAAGCAGTGCACGCCAAGAATCTGCAAGGTTTCGCGGTGGAACAAAAGCTTGAGCATGCCCACCGGCTCGATGGCGATTTGCGCGCGCGCCATGCCTTTGAAAAACGCCTTGCCCACTTCGTACGGAATTTTCGCCGCCGTCAGTTCCTGCTCGGTTTTACCGATGGAGCTGATTTCCGGAATCGTATAAATGCCGGTGGGTACGTCATCGACAAAGCGCCAGCTGCCGTTCTCGATAATGCTGCCCGCCGCCGAACGACCTTGGTCGAACGCCGCACTCGCCAGGCTCGGCCAACCGATCACATCACCGGCGGCATAAATGTTCGACACGCTGGTGCGGTAGTGCTCGTTCACTTCCACCTGGCCACGGCTGTTGACCTTGATGCCGATATTTTCCAGGCCGAGTTTGTCGGTGTTGCCGGTACGGCCGTTGCACCAGAGCAAGGCGTCGGCCTTGATCTTCTTGCCGGATTTCAGGTGCAGCACCACGCCGTTGTCCATGCCCTCGATGCGCTCGTATTCCTCGTTGTGACGCACCAGCACGTTGTTGTTGCGCAGGTGGTAGCTCAAGGCATCGGAGATTTCGCCGTCGAGGAAACTGAGCAGCTGATCGCGGTTGTCGATCAGGTCGACCAGCACGCCCAGGCCGCTGAAAATCGAGGCGTATTCACAGCCGATCACGCCGGCGCCGTAAATGATCAGGCGGCGCGGGGTGTGGCTCAGGGTGAGGATGGTGTCGCTGTCGTAAACGCGCTCATGATGGAAGTCGATATCGGCCGGGCGATACGGACGCGAGCCAGTGGCGATGATGATTTGCGCCGCCACCAGTTTTTCCACCACGCCGTTGGGGCACACCACTTCAATGGTTTGCTCATCGGAGAAACTGCCGGTGCCGTAGAACAGGTCGACACGGTTACGCGCGTAGTAACTGGTGTGCGAAGTGACCTGTTTGGAAATCACCCGCTCGGCGCTTTTCAGCACGTCGGGAAAGGAGAACCAACGCGGCTCGCCAATCTGGCGAAACATCGGGTTGGTGTTGAACTGCATGATCTGCCGAACCGAGTGACGCAAGGCCTTGGACGGGATGGTGCCCAGGTGCAGGCAGTTGCCGCCCACCTCGCGACGGTTGTCGACCACGGCCACTTTTTTCCCGGCCTTGGCGGCGTTCATCGCTGCGCCTTCCCCTGCCGGGCCCGAACCCAATACCACCACGTCGTAGTTGTAGACCGCCATGTTCACTCCTCTGGTACAGACCAGGACGCCTGTGCGTCCGTGGCAACACCGCGACCGCCTCGTTACATGGACCTCGTAACGCAAGTCGCGACAGCTCTAAACAGGTGCGCAGCTTAACTGCGGCTTTGCGTTGCGCACATTAGCGATTGGTCGCGCGGTAGGCGAGCATTGTCTGCACTACATGGCGCGATACAGCCTACGGCGTCGCAGGAACATCAAATTCCCGGCTGAACGCGCTGCTCGCCTGGCTGACAAAACCGCTCGCCGTGCGGGTAACAAACAGCGCGGCAATATCATGCTGCTGCGCAAACGCCATGCCGCGCTCCGGGCCCAACACCATCAGTAAAGTCGATAGACCGTCGGCGCGCAGGGTCGAGTGATCGAGCACGGTCACTTCCGCCAAGCGATGGGTAATCGGCGCGCCGGTTTGTGGGTCCAGCGTGTGGGAATAACGCTGGCCGTCACGCTCGAAATAGGTGTGGTAATCGCCCGACGTGGACACGCCCCAACCGTCCAGCGTCAGCACGCGCTCGGGCACCTGCACGTCTTCACGCGGCGCTTCGATGGCCACCTTCCACGCCTCGCCATCCGGCTTGCGGCCCGCCGCTTTCAACTCGCCCGTGACATTCAGCAGGTAACTGTCGATACCCAGCGAACGCAAGTGCTCAGCGATACGGTCGACCGTGTAGCCGGCGACGATGCTGTTGAGGTCCAGTTGCACGGCGAGGTCTTTGCACAATCGCTGGCCGTCGATCTGCACATTTGCCTGCCCCACCGCTTTCAGAGCCTCGCTAATCTGCTGGGCGGTGGGCACGGCCTGGCTGCGCGACTGCGGCCCGAAACCCCAAAGGTTCATCAGCGGTTCAACGGTGATATCAAAGGCGCCGCTGCTGTCTTTCCACAGCGAATCGGCAAAGCGCACCAGGGCCAACACCGACTCGGGCACCGCCGCACAACTGCCGGCGGGCAAGGCATTGAAGCGCGACACCACGGAGTCTGCGCGCCAGGTTGAAAACTGCTGATCCACCTCCGCCAACAGCCGCTCCACCTGCGCCTGCACAACCGCCGCGGCGGGGGTGTGCTCGCCCGGCACATACTTCACCGTGTAATGACTGCCCATAGTCGGACCGCCAAACTCGGCCACCTGCGGCCCGCAGCCCAGCAAACAAACGCACAGCACTAGCGGCAACAGATGACGAAACACGGCAGCGCTCGGCAAGCAAACAAGAAGGCGCAAGGATAGCCGCTCGAAGGCCGCCCCCGCGACCAACCGCCGTCGCGTTTGGCAACAGATACCTGCGCGCAACTGTCATCCACAAACCCGTATGCTGGCACCGCCCTTGCCATCACGAGCCTTGTCATGCGCCTGACCGCCACCCTGCTACTTCTGCTCACCAGCACCTTGCTGTGGGCCAGCGAACCGCTGCAACAAGCCGCCTTCCCCAACGAGCGGCAAAGCCTGCAACGCCAGAGCCAGGGCGTACTCAATTATTTGTGGGTGGACGTATACGCCGCCGCCTTTTACACCGAGCCGGGCATCACCCCGAGTGAGGCCGTCGCGCAAATGCGCAACCAGCGCCTGGAGCTTTACTACCTGCGCGCCATCGACCGCGACGATGTGATCAAAGCCGCCTGGGCCACCATCGAACGCCAGCAGCCACCCGCCCGCTTGCAAGCCCTGCGCGCCGACATCGAACCGCTGCAAGCCACCTTCAAAGACATCAACCCCGGCGACCGCTACGCCCTCACCTACACCGCCGAAGAAGGCCTGGTACTGGAGCTCAACGGCCAGAAGGTCTACCGCAACGGCGACAAAGAATTTGCCCGGGCATACCTGGGCTTGTGGGTGGCCAAAGACGGATTGTCGGAAGAATTACGCACGCAACTAATGACCCCGCAATAACCCAAACCCCAGCGCCGAACCGCGCAACAGCACAGCCCTTCAATCCAGCCCCCTGCCCTTGCCCGGATACTCCAGCTTTACCACTGGAGTTCCGCCATGCGGTTTACCCTGCTGTTCTGCACACCGCTACTGGCCACCACCTGGGCCGCCGCCGCACAGGCCGACGTTTCGCCGTTGCTGGACGACGCCACGCTCAACCTGCTCAGCCGCAACTTCTTCCTCAACAACGACACCCGCACCGGCCACAGCGGCAACAGCTACAACCGCGAGTGGGCGCAAGGGTTTATCGGGCGTTTCGAATCGGGCTACACCACCGGCACAGTGGGCGTTGGCGTAGACGCCCATGGCTTTGTCGGCGTGCGCCTGGACAGCGGCGGCGGTCGCGCCGGCACCGGCTTGCTGCCAGTCGGCGATTCCGGCGAAGCCGCCGACAACTACTCCAGCGCCGGTGGCGCGCTCAAACTGCGCCTGGGCGACACCCGTTTGAAACTGGGCGAAATGGAAGTGGAAACCCCGGTATTCGACACCGCCGACAAACGCCTGCAACCCGAATACGCCACCGGCGCCTTGCTCCAAGGGCAGGCCGGCGCGCGCTTGAGCTGGACCGCCGGCCACTTCAACGCCTTTAAAAACCAGGACGAAAGCAGCTCACGCAGCGACTTCGACGGCTATGGCGCCACCACCCGCCACCAGAGCATCACCCTGCTCGGCCTGCAAAGCATGGGCGACGACACTTGGGGCGGCGCCGTGTACGTCAGCGAACTCAGCGACACCTGGCGCCAGTACTACGGCAACCTGCACCTCAAACAAACCCTGAGCGCCAGCAGCCGCCTCAACTGGGACGCCAATGTTTATCGCACCCTCGGCACCGGCGCCGAACGGGCCGGCGCCATCAACACCACCGCCGCCAGCCTGCTGGGTAAACTCAGCATCGGCGAACAAGCCTTCAGCCTCGGCTACCAGAAAATCAGCGGCGACACCCCGTTCGACTTCGTGGGCGGCGACTCCATCTACCTCGCCAACTCCATCAAATACGCCGACTTCAACGGCGCCAACGAACAGTCCTGGCAATTGCGCTACGACCTCGACCTCAGCCAACTGCTGACGTCCGGCCTCACCTTCATGACCCGCTACGTCCGCGGCAGCAACATCGACGGCACCCATGCTCCCCAAGGCGGCGCCTACAACCCCTACGACGCTGACCTCGGCGCCTACACCCCCAACCAGGGCGACGGCGGCAAACATTGGGAACGCGACATCGAAGGCAAATACCGCGTGCAATCCGGTGCCGCCAAAGACCTGGCCCTGAGCGTTTCCTACGTCACCCATCGCGGCAACGACGCCCAAGCCGGGCGCGATATCGACCGGCTGTACGTGGTCATCGAATACCCGCTAGACGTACTGAGCGGCCGTTAACGCCGGGCTGGAAAAGCCACCGGGAGCTGAGTTACTAGCCTGATGCTTCCCCAATGCAGCCCGAAAAAGAACGTACCCAACGCGCGAGTTCCAGTGCAAACCAATGGCGGAAACGCGCTGTGGTGAGCAAACAAAACGCATTTAGCGCAAGTGGAAAACAGGTGCCGCGCTGGTCGCCCAACACGAACAGGCGCGGCACCTCCTTCACGCGGTTAAGTGCAAAAACCAGCCAATACGTGCAGGTTCAATCGCAAACCAAACCGCAACTGCCTCCTACGGCAAGACAGGCACATTGCAGTTACAGGCAGTACCGCCCAGCCCGACACTGCAAAGCACAGCGCAGATACCCGACGAGTCGCTTGCATAAGCCCCCACGCTGAAGACCGCGCCAGACAGCGACAAAAAAGCAATCAGGAATAGTTTTTTCACAAGACACCTCCATGAAACCAGGATTGAAATTGCTATTAACCGAGCGCGAACCACTTCAGCCAACAGCCCTAATTTCGTCTAGGCGAGTGTCCTTAGGTAGCAGACATAACCGACCCGTCTCTATGAAAGCGCCAAAAGACAAAAAGAAAACGTCGGCAAAAAGTTCGAATAGCGCTACGGCTGCACCTGCCGAAACCCCACCTCGCCACTGTCGAGGTTTTCAATCCGTGAATTAATCCGAACAAACGTCGCCTGGCCCTCGAACGACTTGGCGTCGCTCCACCGAACCACATACCGCTGCCCCGCCTTGAACACCACGCCGTCCGCCTTGAAACCACAGCGCTCACTGCCCGGGCCGATGGCGTTTTTCGACAGCCAGCACCACTGCAGCGAATGCTTGCCTGGGGAAACCTTGAGCGCCTGAAACCCCTTCGCTGCAGGGCTGACCGCAGCGCCGGGCAGCAACTGGCCGTCGAGGTGCGTGGCGACTAACAAGCGATGCACCGAGAGGCCGGCTTCACGGGTTGTGTAGGTGTCGAAATAGATGATTGGGGAAGCCGCAGCGCCGTGAGACAGGTCGTACGGCTGCATCGCGTCAGGCGTTAAGCTGGCTTGGTAGTCGCTGTAATTGAAGCTCGAGCAGCTTGCGAGGCAAGCGCCTAACGCCAAGGAAATAACGAAGGAAACGTAGCTTTTCATGGAAGGCCTGATGGACGGACTTAAACGAAAGGGTGGTGGCTAGCTCAATAAAACCGCTCTTCCTCAGTGTGCTTCATCAGCTTTTTCAAACTCCAGAAGGAATACAGCACACAGAGCAACATCAACCCCAAGCAGGTAACAAAGATATAAAAGCCAGTCGTGCCTCGCTCAAACACGGCCTCGATGGCGTCCGCATCATCAAACCACCGTGAGTACACAATCTGGACCGGCTGCCCCGGAGAATAAACCGCCGGGTGGTTAACGTCGTTCTGCGAATACCCGCTCTCAATCACGCGCCCATCGGCCGTGGTGAAACGATAGTGAACAAGGCGATAGTCGCGAAAGGTCGGATGCGGCTCGACAACCCCAACCACACCCTGCGCAGTACCCTTCGCGAGCAACACCTTCAAATGCGGAATACCGTCGCCTTTGGACATCAGCATCAACAAGGCCAGCGGGATCAGCAATAGAAGTGATACGAAAGAATGGGTGTAGAGGTGGTCTTTGGTGGCTTCGCGGGGGGAGTACATGGGAGTCCTGTGGGGAAACATTAAAAAGAGATTATGAATACAGCGGAACGTGATTATGTAAGTATCGCTGGCAGAGCCCATTGAGGTGGAATGATTCTCCTGGGCCACTAGCCGAGCCGAAATTAGAGCAGTTTAATAAATCTGAGCCCCTTTTCCCCCTAGAGAATTAGAGCAGATAATAAATCTGAACCACCCCCTTTTTCCGTATTCTGACTATAAAAAATCTAACCAATCGCTCGAGACTATACGTTTTCCTTTCAAAAACCTCTCATAACTCGACTTGTATTTTTCCATACTATCATCATCCACACTTACAGAAAGGAAGCTCCCCGTCCTTTCCATTACCGATAAAACATTTGGCTTAACTTTTAATGGCGAAGCTACAACAACCTCACCGAAAACTTTTACTCTATGGAATAAAAAACTCTTCCCTCCTCCCAGCGGCAGCACTCTATCCAACACGGAAAATATTAGTTCCGGACTAGACAGCTCTGTTTTTTCGCCATTTTCATAATCCTCTGGATAATCCTCCGGTATTACAAAAGGCCTATAATCTATAATCACTAACCATCCACTTAACTCCACAACATCGCCAGCACTCATATTCATCTACCTATTAATATGGCATTTACGCCCGCCGAAATAGCATTATCCAATATGCCTTGCTGCACTCCTTTTGGTCCAATCCATGGATCCTTGTTATATAATAATTTACGATTATGCGAAAAAAGGGGACAGGTTTATTAAACCACTCTAATTTCGGCCGCCCCAGCCTTTTCAACGTAGCCCTCTTGGATGTTCAATCTCATCAATAAACCGATCGATTCCTTCTAACCGCCCGCGTTGATGCTGGGCCCATGTAGCTCGTAAATTAGAGCTGTTTAATCAGATGGTTAGTGTTAAATAAGTGCCATTCAAATCTGTCCCCTTTCTGCAGAAGGCATCGTTCGCCAATTACTCCGTAGTTTTCGTGCGATAGATCACCTCGTGGGTATCCAGATTTTCAATCCGCGGGTAAATGTAAAAGTATTTATCGTTCGACGACGAATCCCACGTCACCAAGTAACGCTTACCCGCCTCAAACTCAATACCCGAAGCCCCAAGCCCACAGCTGCCACCGCCCGTACCCCATGAGCTTTTAGACACCCAACACCACTGCAACGAATGTTTCCCAGGCGTCAACTTCAGAGCCTGATACCCATAAAAATTAAATAACGGCGCCTTACCCGCCCCTGGCAACAGCTGCCCATCCACCTGTGTAGCCAACAACAAACGATGAAACGGAATGCCCAACTCGCGCACACGGAATGTATTGAAAAAAACCAACGGCGCATTCGGCGCGTTAGCGGAAAGATCGTAGGGCTGCATCGCCGAAGGGTCAACTTCGCCTTGGTAGCCGTTGTAATTGAAGCTGGAACAGGCTGATAGAGAGAGCGTTAGGGCGGCTGGTAGACCCAGTAAAAATAGACGACTCATAATATTCCTTTTGATAGGTTTTAAAAAAAAGGGGACTGAAAAAAGGGAACAGATTTATTAAACTACTCTAGTTTCGGCCGCCCCGGCCCTCGCCTTTCAACGTAGCCCTCTTGGATGTTCAATCTAATCAACAAACCGATCGGTTCCTTCTAACCGCGCGCGTTGACGCTGGCTCTATGTAGCTCGTAAATTAGAGCTGTTTAATAAATCTGCCCCCTTTTTTTCCTCTTCGCGACCATCCGCGCCCGCACCGGATTTAGTTCAATATACCGGGAACATGCAAGCAAGTAATGATCGCTCTGGACCAAGCTTGACCTGTATCGGCTTTCCCACAATGTTCCGGTACGCCCTTCCAACTTGTTACGAAACCGAGTCGCACGAGCAGCCAGGGTTTTCATGAATTGACTCAGGCCTGCAATTGAATCGCCGGGACTAAGAAGAAGGTGGACATGATTGCTCATCAAACAATAGGCGTAAACTTTTACGTCGAACGCTTCTTTAAGCTCACGCAGGTCTGCGACGTAGCGTTGATAGTCTGCAGCCTCCACGAAAACAAGCCCGCGATTGTGGCCTCGCTGGACGATGTGGTGCGGGTAATTCGGCAATACAATTCTTGCAAGTCTAGGCATGGGAGCGTTCCTCCTTGAACGCAACATTTTAAAAACGAAACATTAAATTTGGACTGATAGACGACATTTACTCACGCAGTTCAAAAAATTAGAGCAACTTAATAAATCTGTCCCCTTTTCCCTTCACGCGCTGGATGCTGGGTCTATGTACCTCGTAAATTAGAGCTGTTTAATAAAATCTTCCCATGTTCCTGAGCAAATAACTGAGTGATGTAGCTTCGAAGCAGCTAAATTTCCAGATAAAAAGATTTAGCGTGAATTTGCCAAGACACATGTCCGCCCCCCAGTGAATCGCTTAAAGAGCCTTCTAAAACGTATTCCGAGGAATCCGGACTGTCTTCTACCTCCAAATTTTGGAAGTTGGAACCTTTCAAATACATTACACCGTCCTCAATGAAAGCATTTCCAAATGTATTTTTTTTTGCTGAAAATACCTCCTCGAAAACGAACCAGCAGCCGCCCACGTACTCGTATTTCAATATTTCCTTACTTATAGTTTTATCGAAATATTTTACTAGCTCACCCGTACCCTCAACCCGCGCCTCCACCAAATCATTATCAATTTTACACTCACTAAATTTATTTCTGGTCCAAGGATCATAAAAATACCGTCTTGGAAATAAGTCCCGGCACTCAGGGCCGACTCCAAGACCACCTTCCACATATATTTTCAACTGCTTTTCAGAACTTAAAAATCCCCCATAAACGGCTAAATACGCATCTAACAAATCAAAACTAATATTTATAATCATCTAATTCTCTCCAGGACTATGGTGCGCATACTAGAAAGATCCAGAACAGGTTTTACCCCGTCGGACTGCATAAATGTTTGACCGCTAAAGCGCTCATCCAATCGCCCAGCGTCTTGTACAACCTTAAGATTAATTGACTCTAAGACTTCTGGAGCAGGTAGTTTTCCGTACGGGTTTCTTGCATTCGCATTGATGTAAATTTTTCCGCCGACTTCCAACACGCGCGATGCCTCTGGCAAGAAATCCATCATAGTCCCTCCCGGCCCCATATAGGGGTTTGTAGCTACAATCTCTCCCAAAGACTCGTTTCTAAATGGCAGTTTCGTTGCATCAGCTCTGATCCCTGATTCTATGTCTGGACGTATGTCTATATTTATAGCTCCTGGTGTCTGCGCATTTTTACCACCAAATAGCTCAACAATGGGCTTTCCAGAGCTCGTCACTTCCTTGATCGTAGAACAGGAAAAAGGGGACAGATTTATTAAACTACTCTAATTTCGGCCGCCCTGGCCCTCGCCTTTCAACTCGCAGCCCTGTTAGATGTTCAACCTCATCCACAAACCGATCGGATCCTGTTAACTGCCCGCGTTGGATAGCGTTTTTTATCAGCTCCAATTCGCCTGGTGGAATAGACTGCGCAACAAACTCGACATAATGCCTGCTTCTTTCTTCCGGCGTTTCGCCGAGCGAACAAAAAGCAGGATCTAGGTCAATCCAGCTTTCCTCTGGCGATGCATGCGCCGAATAGCTGGACCACTGGTATTCCGCAGCGTTCGCGACCATCCGCGCCCGCACCGGATTTAGTTCGATATACCGGGAACATGCAAGCAAGTAATGATCGCTCTGGACCAAGCTTGACCTGTATCGGCTTTCCCACAATGTTCCGGTACGCCCTTCCAACTTGTTACGAAACCGAGTCGCACGAGCAGCCAGGGTTTTCATGAATTGACTCAGGCCTGCAATCGAATCGCCGGGACCAAGAAGGAGGTGGACATGATTGCTCATCAAACAATAGGCGTAAACTTTTACGTCGAACGCTTCTTTAAGCTCACGCAGGTCTGCGACGTAGCGTAGATAGTCTGCCGTCTCCACGAAAACAAGCCCGCGATTATGGCCTCGTTGGACGATGTGGTGCGGGTAATTCGGCAATACTCGGCCGCCCCGGCCCTCGCCTTTCAACGTAGCCCCCTTGGATGCTCAATCTCATCAACAAACCGATCGGTTGCTTCTAACCGCCCGCGTTGATGCTGGGTCTATGTAGCTCGTAAATTAGAGCTGTTTAATAAATCTGTCCCCTTTTCCCCATCAAAAAACGATCGGCTCGTGTTAACCGCCCGCGCTGGATGCTGGGTCTATGTAACCTCGCAAATTAGAGCTGTTTAATAAATCTGTCCCCTTTTCTCTCTTCGCAAAAAATCAAGCTACCCCTTTAAACTCAGCAATAACTTCTGGGTCACCAACGACTATAAAGCCAGCTTCTTGATCGTCAAAATCACCCGACCTCTTAAAAACGAGACCTCTTTTATCCGAAACGAATCTAACCAGTTCAATATCGGCCTGCAATTTTCCACTCCAGCCGCTTTTTAAGCAGCCATCGAAATCTATCCCTTCAGGCACAGCAACAATATAACAAGCACGCTCAGCGAACAGCACCTTAACTGCAATGTCATATAACTCACGGCTCAAGCTCGCTCTGCCATAAAACTTCAAACCTCTAACATCTTCCACACAAATTTCTGAAGACCTTGCCTCACCGGGTATATCTATACCACTAAACTTCAGGGCACCCCACAATTTCCTGTACTTGACCACTCTAGAATTTGGCTGCCAAGTTTCGTTTCCCGCTAGGAGACTAAACTCATAGCCGGTACGCCTAGCCATTAGGCGGCACGCCAGTACTTTAAACAACTTAACTGCTGACTCCAATTCGCGCTCAGAAACAACAAAACTTGCACCCGATATATTTCTCCATTCCAGCCTATCTAACGAGGGTATGTGTAACACTTCGTTTACTTCTGAAACATCACTCGACACCAGTAATTTAATATCAGTAATCATAATGATTCCCCGTGGCGATGTTCACCACCGGCACGCCATTTTGCGCGCTGCCCAGCTGGGTGTTGCCGCCCGCCGCCGCGTCCACCGTCAGCTCTGCAGCGGTGCTGACAATAGGGTTTAGAAACATCACCCCCATCAGGATGCAGGCGATGTTTTGGAACAGCGGGCTACGAACGTCCATTTCGGTACTCTTTTATCGGTGTTTGAAGGGCGCTACCGGTGAAGGCTTTGCATCACTTCCAAGGTGCGTAGGCGGCGCATACAAGCGGGGTTTGCGGCGAGCGATCTGATGTCTAGTGTTGAAAATTAAAGGCCCCTCACCCCAGCCCTCTCCCGCAAGCGGGAGAGGGGGCAGACCGAGTCAGTCCCGGGCAATCGTCACCCCTCGCCCGCTTGCGGGAGAGGGGCTGGGGGTGAGGGGCTTTTAAACCAAACCATCCAATTACCGTCCGCGCATGGAGTTGCGGGGCGGTGTTTGCAGCACATAAACGGGTTAGTCGCTTTGGTATTTGGGCGAACGCGGGCCGTACAGAAGGCCTGAGCCTTTGGCCGTGGAGAGCAGCCTGCCGCTGGTGGTGCCAGCGATGGGGTACGCCGCATCGTCCATGGAGCTGTTGATGATCTGCGTGACGGCAGCCGTTACCAGCATGCCAACCAGCCCGCCTCCGGAGTTGTTGTTACCTTCGTTGCTGGAGGCCGTGGCCGAACCGGTCCACAGGGTGGTGCCGGTTTTCAGGTCTACCAGCTTGGCGCTGGCGGTCACGGTGGTGGCACTGCTCAGAATCAGATACTGGGTGCCGTACTGGCTCACGGTGATGTACAGGCCGGCATCGGCACCGAAAATCTCGTGCAGTTTGGCGGGAGCCACCTGGTGGGCATCGCTGGCGGTGCTCAAGCCGTTCTGGCGAAAGGTTTCATCGGCCAGCGCGACCGGCACCACGTAGTAACCGGCTTCGGCGAGCGGCACGGTGACTTGCGCGAGCACGCCATAGGTGGCTTTCACGTCGGGCGATTCGTTTACCGGCGGCAGAACCAGAATGGAGCGCGGCCGCGCTTGTTTGTACGCCGAATAATCCAGGCTCTTGGGCGGTGCGACGCAGCCGCCCAACAATGCCAGTGCCACAAGCCATGCACAGGTGCGGTAGTAGCGCGCCATTATTTAACCTCCGGGGTTTTCTTCTTCATCAGGAAGTCCATGTACGGCGCCGACTCCGGGAACAATGCCTTCTCGTTCTCGAAGGAACGCATGGTCAGTTCCTCGTCACCCAGGCTGGAATACAACAAGCCCATTTGCGCGTAGAAACCGGGCGGTATCGCGCCGTTTTTTGCCTGGATTTTCTGCAGATCGGCTTTCAACACGTCGAGCTGCGCTTCAGGCGAGCCACCGGTGAAATGCTCGCGCAGTTGGGGTTGGTAGTTGCCCCACTGGTACAGCGATGGCTGCTGTGCGCAACCCCCTAATGCCACGCTGCCAACCAGCAACATGGCGGCCATGCCCCGCCCTGAAAACGTCAAGTTCATTCCCTGCTATCCCTTTTAATGAATGCTTCAGTGGCCCGGCGTTACGGCTTCCATGCGCCGCTATCGACCGCGCCTACCAGTTTTTCCACGGCTTCACGCATGGCCAGGTCGAGCACCTTGCCGTTCAACGTGGAGTCGTAGCTGGCGGTGCCACCAAAGCCCACCACTTCGCGGTTGGAGAGCGAGTACTCGCCGGCGCCCTGGGCCGAATACACCACTTCGGAGGTGGAGATGTTGACGATGTTGAGCGCCACCTTGGCGTAGGCGACCTGGGTTTTGCCGCGGCCCAAAATGCCGAAGAGCTGGTGGTCGCCGACTTCCTTGCGACCGAACTCGGTGACATCGCCGGTCACCACGTAGTCGGCTCCGCTCAAGCGCTGAACCTGGCCTTTGATCTGGGCTTCCTGGAGGGTTTCGCCCATGTTGTCGCGGTCCAGAACCTTGAAGCGGTTGCTCTGCTGCAGGTGGGTGATAAGGATGGTTTTGGCCTGGCTGCCGAGACGATCCACACCATCCGAGAACACGCCGCGCATGTAGCTCGAGCGGTTATCGAATTTGCCCACGGCAATCGGGCTGCGGGCGCCGTTGTAGGCGGTAGCGGCACTGACTACTTGCTGCACAGGCACGCTGCGTGAGGACTCGGTGGCGCAGCCGGCCAGGCTCGCTACGAGCAGCGCCAGAAGCGCTGGAGAAGCGACGGTTTTACTCATCAACATGCGGTCAAACTCCCTTTGTAAACGGTCAGAAAAACAGGTCGAAACGGAAATACACCGGGTGCTCCTGACGCTCGATGGCGTCGGGGCGTTCCAGCGAGCGGGCGAAGGTCACGCTGGCGGCCACGTTGCGCCCGCGCGTGCTGAATTCCACGGCGTTACCGGACAGGCGCCCGTGTTGCGTGCCGTTGTGGCCGTTGCCGTGAATCACGCCGAGGTCGTAGGCCAGGGCCACGCCGTATTCCTGCAGGAACGGGCGCAGTGGTTCGAAAGCGATGGGCCGGCGCCAGCGAACCTGGTTGCGCCAGTAGGCGCCGCTGTCGCCGGACAGTGACTGTTCCTTGAAGCCGCGCACCGAGCTGAGGCCGCCCAGGCTGATGCGCTGCGGGCTGAACAGCACGTCTTCACTGCGCTGGCCGTTGACCAGGCTGTCGACGCTGAAGTTTTCGTTCCACAGGGTGAAGGGCTGCAGGTAGCTCGCGGTGAGGCTGTATTTGTTGTAACGGGCCACCGGCTGGTTGCGACGCGGGTTGCCTTCGGCCTGGGCGTCAAATGCCCCGGTGCCTTGCTGCCAGCCCATGTCGAGGTTGACGAAGGCATTGCCGATGCGGCGGCCGTGGTTGAAGCCGAGCTGGTTTTCGGTGAGGCGCTGGCTGGAGACGTCGATCAGGTTGTTGTTCAGGTAGTTGCGGGTTTGCAGATGGCTTACGCCAAAGTTGGCGGCGGTCTTGCTCACGTCGTCGCGGTGCAGCACGCGTTCGGCGCGCAGGCTGTGGCTTTTGCTGTCGCCGTCGGAGCCGAACACAAAACCCGCGCCGGCGCTGCGGGTGCGGTAGTAGCTCTGGCTGTAGCTGTAGTTGAACGACCACCAGCCGTACGGCACGTTGTAGCCGACGCTCTGGTTGGCGGAGTGCTTCCAGTGGTCGCTCACGGTGTCGCCACCGCCGCGCAGGCTCAGTTGGTCGGCCAGGCCCAGCGGGCTGTCCCAGGTGAAGCCGGCGCCCCACTGCTGTTCGCCGGTTGAGGTCTGGCCGTCGCTGTGGCGGTTGAGGTTGGCTTGCCACGGCTTGCCGCGCTCGCCTTGCAAGCGCACGCGGCTGCCGCCTACTTCGCTGCCGGGCACCAGTTCCATTTGCGCCGGGCGCGACGGCAGGCGGTTGAGCTGGTCGACCAGTTGTTCCAGTTCGCGAAGGTCGAGCACCTCACCCGGTGTGCCAGGAAACGCCATGTTCAGCTCACGCGGGCTGGCGATAGCGGATGGCTCCAGCCCTTCGAGGCGGCCTTCCACAACGAGTACTTCCAGCGTGCCGTCGGCCAGGTCTTGCTGCGGCAGGTAGGCGCGCGACGTGACGTAGCCGTGGTCGAGGTAGTACTGGGTGACGGTTTTCAGCAGCGCGTTGAGCTGGGTGCTGCCGAGGCACTGGTTTTCATATGCACGCAGCAGCTCGGCCTCACTGCTGGCAGGGATCAGCGTGGCGCCTTGCAGCGTGATGGTGGTAATGGCGAAGCACTGCTCATCCGGATTAATGGCTGGCCCGCTGGGTTCGGCGGTTTTGCCCGGCAGTTGTTGCAGTTCTTGCAGGCGCTGCTGCTGTTCTTGCAGCACGCGCTCCTGACGGTCGCGAATCAGGTCGCGGTCGGCGGGCAGCTCGGCAACGGCGGTGGAGGAAACAGCTAACAAGGTGCACAGCAGCACCCTAAAACGTAGCGCGAACATAAACCTTCAATCCCTTGAAGAGACGGTTTGACCAAATGAAGGCGCGGATTAAACCCCACTAACAATTAGTTGGCGACGCTTTGTTGACTCGATGGCCACTATTGCGACATTACGCACACTCGGGATGGCGAAAGGCTTACATACGGGTGGAAATTGGTACTGGCGTGCAGCCGAAAGCCTTGTGGGACGGGCGTTCTGGCGGTTTGGTGCGGGGAGCGAAACAGTGGGCAGAGCGAGAAGAGCTTCGCGAGCGAGCTCGCTCCTACGGGATTGTCGGAGTCCGGACGAGAGTCATCGGAAGAAGGGGTAGTGACATAGGCTGAACGCTCTCAAGGGTGGATGATCCAACCTGCACAGCGGTCGGCGTGTCTGCCCCGCCTACAAAGTTAAGGAGAACGTTATGCCTTGGTATGCCTGGCTGATTTTGGCGTTGGCGCTGGGTTCGATTGTCGGCGGCTTGATGATGCTGCGCGACACGGCGAAGAAGTTGCCGCTTACGGATGAGCAACTGAGAAAGGTGCATGAGCGCAATGCGGAAATGGACGCCAAAGAAGCGCAAGACCGTTAGTTCAAGGGCCGCGCCTCAGGCCAGCCGCAACACCACGGCGCCGGCGACGATAATGCTGGCGCCGACGATGCGCGCCGGGCTGAGGCGTTCTTTGAGAAACAGCCCGGCGATCAGCACGCCGAACAGAATCGAGGTTTCGCGCAGCGCGGCGATCACTGCCACCGGTGCCTGGGTCATGGCCCACAACACCAGCGCGTAAGAGCCGAGCGTGCCAGCCGCGCTGAGCATGCCCATTGGCCAGTGGGCCGCCGTGTATGCAACGAACTCGCGTCGCCGCGCCCGCATTACCCAGCCCAGCATCACTATCGCGGTCAGCAGAAACAGCCACAGGGTGTACGCCGCCGCGCTGCCGGCGCGACGCACGCCATAGCCGTCGACCACTGTATACGCGGCGATTACGCCGGCATTGAGCAGCGCCATCAGCAAACCGAGCCGGTGATTGGCCGTGGTCCGCCCTGCATGGCGCGACACGGCCATGGCCAGAATGCCCAGGCAGATCAGCCCGATACCCAGCAGTGCCAGCGTCGACAGATGCACCTTCAGAAACGCCACGCTGATCAGCGCGACCAGCAAAGGCGCAGTGCCACGCATGATCGGGTAGGTCTGGCTCATGTCGGCGAGTTGATACGACCGCGCAACCAGCACGAAATACAGCACATGCAGGCCCACCGAGGCGGCAATAAACGGCCAGCTCGCCACTGCCGGTTGCGGCAGCCATGGCAGCAGCGCCACGGCCATAAGGGCACTGCAGCCGATGAGCAACACGGTGCTGAGCAACTTGTCGGTACCGTTTTTGACCACGGCATTCCAGCTGGCATGCAGCAGCGCCGCGAGCAGTACCACCATATAAACCGACAAAGCTGCTCCCTACCGGCGCTGGGCTGTTAACTGGATGTTTTAAGCAGCGTGGCCACGGCTTCGAGCAGCGCGTCCATGGCTACCGGTTTTTGCAGGTGCAGGTTGAAACCGGCGTCGACGGCGGCGTCGACATCCTGCTTGGTGCTGTAGCCCGACAAGGCAATGGCCGGGGTGCGCGGATTGGCACTGCCTTGCCGGATGGCGCGCATCATTTCGTGGCCGTCGAGCAACGGCATGCCGATGTCCGAAAGAATCAAATCAAAGCCACTGTGCTTCGCCAGGTGCAGGCCCCGCTCACCGTTCTCGGCGACAGTCACTGTGGCGTCTTCGCCTTCCAGCAACATCTGCATCACTTCGAGAATGTCGGGCGAGTCGTCTACCACCAGCACCTGCACGCCGGTCAGACTTCCCGCCGTCGCGCCAGCCGCCGCACCGCTTTTGAGTTGCAGCTCGGTTTGCAGGCAAATCGGCAGCCACACGCTGAATCGCGCACCACGTCCACGCCCTTCGGAAAACGCTTCGATGCGTCCGCCGTGGGCTTCAACCAGCTGATGCACCAACGCCAGCCCAATGCCGAGGCCGTTTTTGGAACGGTGCACGTGCTGCATTTCAGCCTGGCCGAACAGGTCGAATACCTTGCCGAGGAAATCCGGGTCGATGCCCTGGCCGGTGTCGATCACGTCGAGCCGCGCCTGATCGCCATCGCGGCTGATGGCAAGGCTGACGCGCCCGCCTGATTGGGTGAATTTCAATGCGTTGTTGAGCAGGTTCCAGGTCACCTGTTCCAGGCGCGTGTTGTCGGCGTTGACGAACAACGGCTCGCCGGCGTCATGCCAGGTCAGTTCGATGTGATCGTTTTCAGCGATGGGTTTGAACATGTCGAAGGTGCTGCGCGCCGTCTCGCTGAAATCGCGTACGGCCATGCTCAGGTTGAGCTTGCCGGTGCGCACGCGGGAGATGTCCATCAGGTCGTCGATAATTCGCGACTGGTTGCGCACCGCAGCCTGAATGGCATCGCCAGCGCGGTTCAGCGGTGGCGACGCCTTGAACAGCGGCGTGCGGGTCATCACGTCCATGTTCAGCTGAATGAGGTTGAGCGGGTGCTTGAGCTCGTGGGACAGCACGGCAAAGAACTCGTCTTTGCGTTCATTGCTGGCCTGGGCGGTGAACAGCAGGTTTTCGCTTTCGTCGGCGCGGCGCTGCTGTTCGGTAAGGTCATGGGCCACCAGTGCGAAGCCGTGCAGGGTGCTGTTGAACATCGGCTGCAGCAGGCAATGGCTGGGAACATGGGTGCCGTTTTTACACACGAAACTGCGGGCTTCACTGAGCTGCCCTTCCCGCTCCGCGCGCTGACGGTCGCGTTCGGGCAGGCCATGGGCGCGGTCTTCCTGCCTGTAGAGCAGGTCAAGCGACTGGCCGACCACCGCGCTCGCCTCATGGCCGAACAGCAGCTCAGCGCCGCCGTTCCAGGAGGTAATGGTGCCGGCGCAATCGACGGTGACGATGGCGTAGGCCTTGATGCTCTGGGCCAGCAGTTTGGTGTGCGCCTCGCCGGCGCGCATTTTTTCTTCGGCGAAGCGGCGGCTGGTGATGTCGATAAAGGTCAGCACCGAACCCTGAATGCGGTCATCGGTGGTGCGATACGGCAGAAACCGCGCCAGATACCAGCGGCCATCGGCGCTGGTGACTTCGCGCTCGATCAGGCGCAGCTCTTCGAACGCGCGGGTGGCATCGCTGATCAGGTCGGGGTAGTCGAGGCGGTGGGTGATGTCGAGAATCGAGCGGCCGGCGTCGTTGCGTATCACGTTGAAAATGTCGCCGGTGCGCGGGGTGAACCACTTGATGCGCATCTGCCGGTCGACAAACAGGGTGGCGATGTCGGTGGAAGAAATCAGGTTTTGCAGGTCGTCGGTGATCTTGCTGGCTTCATCGACTTTCACCTTTAGCTCGGCGTTCACCGTTACCAGTTCTTCGTTGATCGATTGCAGCTCTTCTTTACTGGTTTCCAGCTCTTCGGTGGCCGAACGCAGCTCTTCGTTGATGGCTTGCAGTTCTTCGTTGGACGCGCGCAGCTCTTCGGTGGAGGCATCGGAGTGCTCCATGGTTTGCTGCAGCTGCTCTTTGGTCTGTTGCAGCTCGGCTTCCAGGTGGGTGAGCACGGAATCCTTGCTGGCGCCACGCTGCAGCGGCCCCGGGTCGAGGCTGTCATCGACTTTGTCGAACAGCACCAGCACATAGTCGCTGGCCGACTCGTTGTCGCGGAACGGCTTGACCACCATGTTCACGTAACTGACGCCGCCGCCCTGTTCCATCTTCACGCGGCGGGCGTCGACGCTCTTGCCGGTTTTTATCGCCTGATACAGCGCCGTGCGCAATTCCAGGCGCAGCTCGGGATGCACGACGGTAGGCAAATTGACTGTGGGCTCACCGCCGATGTAGCGCAGGAATTCACCGGCGCGGGCCGACATGTGCACGATGTCCGAGTCGAAATTGACGATTACGCTCGGCGGCGCGTACTGCTCCAGCACCCGCTGGTGCACGTCGGCAAATGACGGTTTGCGCTGCGGCACATTCAGGCCCCGGGTTACGGGCGTCGGCAACGGGCCGGAGAAGGTGCTGATGGGCATGCTCGGGCGCTTGTGCGCGGAATTCTTGGCGCGATAAATACGATTTTTCTTGTCGACCACGCTGAACAGGTTCGGGCACGCATCGGCCGTTTCGGAACTGCCGAGAAACAGCAGGCCGCCCGGATTCAAGGCGAAATGGAACATGCGCAGCACTTCGGCCTGAATGTCACGGTCGAGGTAAATAAGCAGATTGCGGCACGAGATCATGTCCAACCGCGAGAACGGCGGGTCGCGCAGAATGTTGTGGGTGGCGAACAGAATCTTTTCGCGCACTTCTTTTTTCACCCGGTAGTACGCCGCTTCCTTGGTGAAGAACTGGCGCAGGCGCGTAGGGCTGACGTCGGTGAGGATCGATTCCGGGTAAAGACTGGAACGGGCAATGGCCAGCGCGTTGTCGTCGATGTCGGTGGCGAACACGTGCAGCTCGGCATCACTCATCGTTTGTTCGGCGTGTTCGCTGAGCAGCATGCACAACGAGTACGCTTCCTCGCCGGTTGAACAGGCCACCGACCACACGCGAATTTCCTTGTCGGCATCGTCGTCCACTGGCTTGTCGAACAGCGCCGGAATCACTTCACGCTCGAGCGCTTCGAAGGCTTCGACGTCGCGGAAAAAGTTGGTGACGCCGATCAGCATGTCGTCGAGCAGCGCCGGGGTTTCTTCGATCTGTTCGTTGAGCAGCCTGGCGTAAGCCGGCATGTCGCTGATGCCGTTGACCTGCATGCGCCGCTCGATTCTGCGCAGCACGGTGGCTTGCTTGTAGTGCTTGAAGTCGTGGCCGGTGCGCACCCGCAGCTGACCGAGGATGTCGCGCAGGGCGAGTTCGCTGGATTTGGCCAGTTCCGGGGCGCTGCCCTTTTGCGCCTGGGCCGGCGCATCGGCCAAGGGAATGTGCAGCTCCTGAATGTTATCGCTCAGGCTCACCAGACGCGCCGCCAGCTCGCTGACCGGCAGCACGATATCGACCACGCCGGACTCGATGGCGCTGCGCGGCATCGACGGAAATTCGGCTTCGTCTGGCGACTGCGCCAGGGTGATGCCGCCCATTTCCTTGATACGCGCCAGGCCCACCGCGCCGTCCGCGCCGGAACCGGACAGCACCATGGCGATGGCGTGGGTCTGATGCACTTCGGCCAGGGCGCGGAAGAACAGGTCAATCGCTACGTGCATGCCACGGGTGCGCTGCGGCGTGGCCAGGCGCAGGTAGCCGTCGTTCATCGACAAGTCCATGCCGGGCGGTATCACGTAAACCGTGTTGGCTTCGATGGCGATGGGCTGCGACACGGTGCGCACCGGCATGGCGGTGGCTTTCTGCAAAATGTAGTCGAGCTGGCTTTCGTGCTCGGGCGACAAATGCATCACCACCACAAAGGCCATGCCGCAGTCGCTCGGCATCTGCTCGAACAGCTTGATGAGCGCCTGCAACCCGCCCGCCGAAGCACCAATGCCGACTACCGGAAACGTGAGATGGCTGCGCATGAGCGGCTGCGAATCCGATTCGCGCGGGTCTGGGGTGTCGCTCATGAAAACCTCAAGCAGTGAGGCGGGCGACGGGAGCTGATCCTGATCGACGGCCTTGTGATCGGTGGTGGGTAACGGCTGACAGTTACGCGCAGGGGCCCGAGTTTAAGACGCCGCGTTTAAAACGCAATCACGCCTGCCCGGGAGCGCATTTTTATAGGGCGATCGGCGGTGGGAAAGTTCAAGGACAATGCGCGATGGGCGTGAACGCTAACCGAGCGAATAGGCGGCCAACGTTTGCTTGAGGAGTTGCGGCTGTAGCAGGCGCATGTCGGATTCGATCTCGTCGATGATCCGCTCGATGTCGCCACGCCGCAGGGTTGGCGTGCAGGCGATGCCGGCAATCGACAGCAACGTGGCGCCGCTGTCGGGCTGGAAAATGCGCACCAGCATTGAGTGTGTGCTGTCCATGCTCGCCTCTACGCCAAGGGGGGCGAAGTGTTCCTTCAACATCACACAGGCGGCGGGAAAGGGATATTTCACGGCCAAACCTCGCTGTTTCGCAAAGGGTAAGAACCAGCCTAGGCGACGAACCGCCGCCCTGCCCCGCATTTGGTCTGATAGCACGACGGTGCTACCGCGATTGCGCATGGAACCGTGGGCGGCAGCTTGCTGGCGAAGCGATGCTCAGCCGAGCGCCAGAGCAAAGGCTTCGCGAGCAAGCTCGCTCCTACAAAAAATCGATGGCGAATCCGAACCGTAGGAGCCAGCTTGCTGGCGAATCGGGGCGACGCGGGCTTGCATTGTCGTTTCCAGGGTTCGTTCCTACGCGCTCGGCATCGTCTTGATAGCGCCCTTCAATCAGGTTGATAGCAAGATTCCCTGAACCTCTGCGTACCGCCGGGTCTCGATAACCCATAAGCCCACCGTGGGGCTTAACGGGAAATCAGCGAGAAAACGGCCTGAACGCCGCTCGCGCCCCCAAGGACCTACCTGATCAGGAGCATCTAATGGCTACGCCGAAAAATCCCGCTGGTACACCTTCCGCCAAGCAGTCCGCACAAAAACAACCCCCTGCCACTGCCGGCCAACCCGCCAGCGCCACCCCTGAACAGGCCGCACAAGCCGAAGCGGTGCAGCAAACCGTGGCGGGTTGCCCGTTCAATGCCAACAAGGCCAAGGAATACGGCGCAGCGTCCACCCGCCCAAGCCCGGGCGAAACCGTAGCAGCGCCACCTGTGGTCGGCGCCAGCACGCTGAGCGAAGACAACGTCAATGAAAAAATTGGCGCGGCGCAGCCAGGCTTCAATGCCAACAGCGGCGAGTTGCCACGCGTGCAGGCCGACAGCGCCGGTCAGGGCCTGACCACCAATCAGGGCGTGCCGGTTGGCGATAACCAGAGCTCGCTGAAAGCCGGCCTGCGTGGCCCGGCCTTGCTGAAAGATTTCATCCTTCGCGAAAAAATCACCCACTTCGACCACGAGCGCATTCCGGAGCGCATCGTCCATGCCCGCGGTTCAGCCGCTCATGGTTTCTTCGAAGCATATGAAGACCTCAGCGACATCACCCGCGCCGCACCCTTCGCGGCCGCCGGCAAACAGACGCCTGTGTTCGTACGCTTCTCCACGGTGGCCGGTGAACGCGGCTCGAAAGACACCGCCCGCGATGCCCGTGGGTTCGCCGTGAAGTTCTATACCGACCAAGGCAACTGGGACCTGGTGGGCAACAACATTCCGGTGTTCTTCATTCAGGACGCGATGAAATTCCCCGACTTGGTGCACGCGGTAAAACCGGAACCGCACCACGGCATGCCGCAAGCGGCGTCGGCGCATGACACGTTCTGGGACTTCATCTCGCTGTCGCCAGAAGCGGCTCATATGATCATGTGGGTGATGTCTGACCGCGGCATTCCACGCAGCTACCGCATGATGCAGGGCTTCGGCGTGAACACCTTCCGGTTCGTCAATGGCAAGGGCGAATCGCACTTCGTGAAATTCCACTGGAGCCCGTTGCTCGGCACGCACTCGCAGGTGTGGGACGAAGCGGTGAAGGTGTCTGGTGCCGACCCGGACTACCACCGTCGCGATCTGTGGGAAGCCATTGAAGCCGGCGCCTACCCGGAATGGGAACTGGGCGTGCAGGTGGTCAGTGAGGCGCAGGCCGAGGCGTTCAGCTTTGACATTCTCGACCCGACCAAACTGATTCCCGAAGAACTGGTGCCGGTGCGTCCAGTGGGCCGCATGGTGCTGAACCGCAACCCGGACAATTTCTTCGCCGAAACCGAGCAGGTGGCGTTCTGTGCTGCCCACGTGATTCCGGGTATCGACTTCAGTAACGACCCGCTGCTGGCCGGCCGTATTCACTCCTATGTGGACACGCAAATCAGCCGCCTGGGCGGGGCCAATTTCCACGAAATTCCGATCAACTCGCCGCTGGCGCCGGTGCACAACAACCAGCGCGATGGCATGCATCGGCAAACCATCAACCGTGGCCGTGTGGCGTATGAGCCGAACTCGCTGGCCGGTGGCTGTCCGTTCCAGACCGGTGAGATCGGCTTCGTGCCATTCCCGGAACCGATTCAGGGCGACGAGGTGCGCGGCAAGCCTGAGAAATTCGCCGAGCACTACAACCAGGCCACGCTGTTCTTCAACAGCCAGGCGCCGTTCGAGCAGCAGCACATTATTGATGCGCTGCGTTTCGAGTTGAGCAAAGTGACCGTGCCAGCGGTGCGCACCCGCATGCTGGCGCAACTGCGCAATATTTCGGAGAAGCTGGCACAAGGCGTGGCCGATGGCTTGGGTTCGCCGCTGCCAGAGCCATTGCCAAAAGCACTGGTAACGCCGGTTAAACCGGAAGTGGATCTGTCGCCGGCCCTGTCGCTGCTGGCACGCCCGGGCGATGGCAGCATCAAGACCCGTCAGATCGCCATTCTGGTGGCTAACGGGGTGGATGAAGTCAGCGTGAAAACCGTGGCCGACGGCTTGATTGCCGAAGACGCGGTGGTGCGTTTGGTTGGCCCGCGTGTGGGCGCCTTCACTGGCGCGGCGGGTGGCGAAGTGGTGGCTGATGCGTCTCTGGAAAATCAGCCGTCGCCGCTGTTCGACGCGGTGGTGGTGCCTAACGGTCAGGCGGCTATCGAAGCGCTGAAAGCAGATGGTCGTGCGCTGGAGTTCCTGCGTGACGCCTTCCGCCATGGCAAAACCATCGCCAGCATTGGCGGCGGCAGCGCGTTGTTGCAGCAGGCGAATATCGACATCGCAGGTAGCGTGCCGGGCGTGATCGTAGGGAAAACAGCCGATAAGGCTTTGGTTAAAACCTTCGTGGAGGCGGTGGCCAAACACCGTCATCCGGAGCGTGAAACCAACCCGCCGAAGGTGTAAAGCAAAACCTGGGCTTCACGCGCGTGAAGCCCAGGTCGTTCAGCGGTTCAAACACGCATTAATCCGAATGTGCAAAGCGGCTGCCCGACCCTGTCGGCAGCCGCTTTGCATTGGCGCTACCAGAGATACCGAACCCCGACGTTCACCGCCCAAGGCTGGTCCACTTGCCGGCCTTGTGCATGTTCCAGATCGAGAGAGACTTTGGTTTTCTCGCTCACTTGCAACACCCCGCCAATGCCCACTTCGACGTGAGAGTCAGCTATGCGGTTATTGAGCTTGTGGCCGTTGACCTTGACTGAAGTGTTGCCGGCCAATTCATTCACGTAAGACGCTTTGAAGTAAGGTTGGAAGCCCAGCCCATTGGACTGCGTCAGCGTTTTGCCGACCAGCGCGCCAATCCGCCCCTGCAAGGAAACCGCATCGCCAGGCGCCACCCGCAGGCCATTGCTGGAGGTGTAGCGTGCGTCGCTCAAGTGCGTGTACGTCAGCTCAAGCTGCGGCTCGACGAACCAGTTATCTTCCAGCCTGATCTGCTTGCCTACTTCAACGTCGGCGGCGTAACCGGTGGTGCGGTACGAGCCTTTGATGCGGTTACCGGTGTTGGCCAGGGTTTTGACTTCGTTGTCCATCCGGTTGTACTTGAGGACGCTGTCCAGGTAATAGCCGCGCTCGTCCATCCACGTGGCATACAGGCCAAACAACTGACTGTTGATTTCGCCGCTGCCGCCATCGCCGTAACTCTGCGTGGAGGTCGACGTGCCGACCATGCCGCCGAGGTACAACTTGCCGGTGGGCACATCGATAGCTTTGTCCGCGCCAATTTCAATGCCCCGTACGTTCTGCTTGAACGCACGTGAGTGGTCATTTTTGACGTCGAAGCTTTTGCCAATGCCGCGCGTCCACACGCCACCGCGGTCATCGCCCATGCGCAGCTCACCCAGGCGTTTGACCAGGGCGTTCATCTCGGCGCTCCACAGGGTAGAGGCCGCTACCTGGTTACTCAGTGCCGCGTTGCTGCCGGCGGAAATGGAATCTGCCGGGGCCTGGGACGTGTTGCGTAACAGCCAGTTATCCCCGTCCTGCTCAAGGGTGTAGCGGAACGCACCGGCGTCTACATACGGCCGGCCGGCCAGGGCAAAACGCCCGGCACCGCCGTTGCCATCGACCACCATCAGTTCCCCGTTGGCGGCAGCGGGCTCGTTTCCGGAATCGGCAATCGCGAGGGTATGGTCGTTATGGATGGTACCGAGCACTTTAAGCAGATCGCCGCGCCCGTTAGCCAGATCGGTGTTGAGCGCGAATACGCCGGAGCCGGTCAGATCACCCTCCACGATGAGCGTCTTGAAGCTGGCGCCGGATTGAAACGCTACGGTGCCGCTGTTGTTCAAGTTACCCAGCGTTGAATCGCCGGTCATGGTCCAGCTACTGAGGTTGAGCACGTCGAGCTGGTCAAGGTTCTGCACAGCGCCGGTCAGGGTTGAATTGTCCAGTTCCAGCCACGAGTTGCCGACACTTGCGCCATTCACCTGCACGTCACCCGTCAGTGTGCTGTTGGTTGCCGAGACCCGCACGTCGCCGTGGGCGATGGTGTTGCCATTGACGACGTTTTCATCGATGTCCAGCAGTAGCTGCCCGGTGACCGTGGTATCGCGCAGGGTCAGGTCGAGTTGGCCGCCGCGAACGGCGATTGCGCTGCCTTCCGCCGTCAGGCTGCCACGGTCAACCGTTGCCTGATTCATCTGAGTTTGGGCAGTGGCAACTGCGCGCAGGCCACTGCTGCCGGCGCCGGTTGCGCTCGCGGTAACGTTCGTAAGAGACAGCTCGCCGCCCCTGTCCAGAATGGCTACGGAAGCACCGTCGCCCTCCGCCGTTACGTTCATATCGAGCGCAGTGATGCCTGCGCCCAGTGCCGATCTGAGGCCCGTTCCGCCATTGTGTGTGATGATAGTAGGGCAAGGCTTGGTGGTGGTTCTGCAGGTGCTATCGAGGCGGATCTGGCCGCCGCTAATGGCAAACACACCGACGCCGCTGTCATAGAGGGTGATGTTAGTATCGGTGGCCTCTATTTGGGACGTACGGCCGTCGGCAAGCAGACCATGCGCCTGCTTACCCGAGGTGATGATCGTCACCTCCTGCAAGGTGGCGGTGCCGCCATGGCTGGCTACACCGATTGAGTCGTCGCCGGTGGTGGTGATAGACCCACCGCGCAGGTCGGCACGGGTAGTTTCGCTGGCCAACCACACACCGTAGGCTTCCCACCCGTCGGTATTTATAGTGGTGCCGCGCAGCTCAGCCGTGGCGTCGGAATTGACATTAACGCCTACCGAAAAGTCGCCCTTTGTGGATATCCGGCCACCGACAAAGGTGGCCGTCGCCCGTGACGAAGCATTATCGCCCTGCAGCAGTACACCATGCGCTTCACGCCCCAGCGTGCTGAGCGTGCCTCCGGTCACCTGCAACGTTCCATTGTGGAACACGGCAGCACCGTGAGACTGCTCTCCATCGGTAGAGACATTAGTTCGCTCCAGCTCCACCCGGCTGCCCGTGCCGATATGGACGCCGTAACCCATCGACTGGGTTGTAATAACGCTACTGTTTATCAATTTAATGCTAGAGCCGTTCAGCGCAGATACACCTACAGCGCCAATGCCCTCGGTTCTGATCAATGCCCTGGTGAGACTGGCGGTGCCTCCGTCGATGGCATCTATCGCAGCAGCCTCGAAGCCGAACGTACGCAGGATTAAATCCTCGCTGGTAACCGTCCCCTTTATCTGAAGTGCCGACGCCGCCTGCCCGCGAGTGGTGATTTCTGAGTCGGTAATATCCAGGGAGTCACCGGCAGCAACTGCGACCGCAGGTGCCTGAGCGACGTTGGTGTTGATGATTTCCCCGGTGATCACGGTAGACGCCGCGACCGCATAGGTTTCGATAAACGTCAGATTGATCAATCCAGCCAGCATCAGTTTGCGGGCATTTCCTTGATTCAGACGACGTGAACGGCCACGGGATATAGATGCGCCTTTCATAACTCAGACTCCGGCAAAATTCGTGGCCGGTAGTCTTCTCAGTCAGCAGGAACAGCACTATTGGAGGCATCTTTAATACAGCTAGGCATCTTCCGAAATCCGGATACCTGGCGTCACGGCGGACAGGAAAATTCGCCTGACGAGCTATGCGGTTTCGCAAGCGGGTTGTAACGGTAGCGGCGCCGGCACAGACGCTTTAAGGGCAAAGCTCAACCAGCGCCTGCACCAATGCCAACTGGCTGAACGGTTTGCCGATGTGCGGCAGCGCTGCGTCGGCCTCGCTGAGTTTGTCCGCATAGCCGCTGGCGAGCAGCACGGGCATGTTCGGCCAGCGTTGCCGGATATGCTGGGCCAGTTCGGCGCCGGTCATCACGGGCATGGCCAGGTCGGTGACGACCACATCGATGCGCAGGTTGCTCTCGAGCACCTGCAACGCCTGCGCGGCGGAAGAGGCTTGAACGGCCGTGCAACCAAGGTCGTCAAGCATGGCGGCGGTGCTGAGCAGCACCAGCGGGTCGTCGTCCACTACCAACACGGTCAACGGCTGCAGCACCGACGCCACGGCGAGCACCGGCGTTTCTGCTGCAACGGCGGGCAGTTGCTGCTCTGCCACCGGCAGCCACATTTCCGCCGTGGTGCCTTGCCCCACTGTGCTGCTGAGCACCAGCCGGCCACCGGATTGCTGGGCAAAACCATGCACCATCGACAAGCCCAGCCCGGTGCCCTTGCCCACGCCTTTGGTGGTGAAGAACGGCTCGCGGGCGCGCTCCAGGGTTTCGCTGTCCATGCCCTCGCCGCTGTCGGTAACCGACAGGCAAACATAACGGCCGGCTTTCAGTTCGCCCTCGTCGGCGGCAAGTTCTTCTTCACGGGCGGCGATCACAATCTGCCCGCCGCTGACCATGGCATCGCGGGCGTTGACGGCGAGATTGAGCAAGGCCATTTCCAACTGGTTGCTGTCGGCCAGCAGCGGGCTCAGGCGCAGGGGAAAACGCACTTCAATGCGGGTTTGCGGGCCGAGGGCGCGTTGCAGCATGTCGGACATGCCGCGCACCAGCGCCGGGGCATCCAGCGCTTCAACGGTCAGCTTCTGACTGCGGGCAAAGGCCAGCATGCGTTGTGTCAGCGTGGCGCCGCGCTGGGCGCCCTGAATGGCGTTGTCGAGCAGGTTAAGCACTTTCGGGTCGGCCGGTACGCGCCGGCGCACGACTTCAAGGCTGCCCAACACCACCATCAGCAGGTTGTTGAAGTCATGGGCGATGCCGCCGGTAAGACGCCCCAGCGATTCCATTTTCTGCGCCTGAAACAGCGACTCGCGGGCTTTCTCCAGCGCGCGCTGCGCTTCCATGGTTTCGGTGATGTCACGGGTGATTTTGGCAAAGCCTATAAGCATGCCGAGGTCGTTGCGAATAGGGTCGACCACCACACTGGCCCAGAACCGGGTGCCGTCTTTGCGAATGCGCCAGCCCTGGCTTTCAAAACGCCCTTCATTGACGGCACGACTCAGGCCACGCTGCGGCTCGCCGTTGGCGGCGTCTTCGGCGCTGAAAAACAGCGAGTAGTGTTTGCCGATGATTTCCTGCGGCGTGTAGCCCTTGATGCGCTGGGCACCGGTGTTCCAGTTGGTGATCACGCCCGTGGGGTCGAGCATGTACAGGGCATAGTCGGTGACGCCTTCGACCAGCAGGCGGAACTGTTGCTCGCTCTGTTTCAGCGATTCTTCGGCGAGCTTGCGTTCAGTGAGGTCGCGCGTGACCTTGGCGTAGCCGAGCAGACTGCCGTGCGCATCACGAATCGGGTCGATCACCACATGGCACCAGAAACGCTCACCGTTTTTGCGTTGGCGCCACCCTTCACCTTCAAAACGCCCCTCTGTTTCTGCAGTGGAAAGCGCCACTTGCGGCAGGCCACGGGCGCGGTCCTCGTCGGTGTAAAAACGGGAAAAGTGCTGGCCGAGAATTTCTGCTTCCTCGTAGCCCTTGAAGCGTTTGGCGCCAGCATTCCAGCTGCTGACCAGACCGTTGGCGTCGAGCATATAAATGGCGTAATCCGTGACCGCATCCAGCAGCAAACGGTAGCGATCGTCGCTCATCAAGGGGTCTGGCTTGCGCTTTAGCTGATACATGCAGGCTCCGGGGAGCGGTTAGACAAGAGGGATGGGCGACAAATATTAACGGGCGTGGCGCTGCAGGGTCCATGCCCGAGCCGCACGCCGCGCCATCGTCAGCGGAGCCTTATGCTGTGTAGAGCCCCCGCAGTTGGTTTCGTTCTGTGTATTTAACCCGTCCATGGATCGAGAAAACCGCGACGGGTCAGGGCGTCGCTACCGGCACGCACCACCCTGTTACCTTATGCCCCGCTTTTGGGCACCGGTGCGGTGCGCGCCAAATTTATCGTTAGTTGCCAAGGTTTTACCGCTTCGATGGATAGCCAGCCGCGGCGGCTTTCTGATCCAATATGTCGATAACGGTACAGTGGTTCGAAAATTGCTGGCATACACTCGTTCGGGACAGGTTCCCGTCGAACTTCCGCGTTATCTCACGTGATCTACACACTAAGGACACAAGCAATGAAGAAAGCATGGCTGACTCTTTCTGCCCTGGCCCTGTGCATCGGCGCCGGCGCTCTGCAAGCCAAAGAATTCAAAGAAATCCGCTTCGGTGTTGATCCTTCCTACGCTCCGTTCGAATCCAAAGCCGCTGACGGCAGCCTGGTCGGCTTTGACATCGACCTGGGCAACGCCATCTGTGCCGAGCTGAAAGTTAAGTGCAAATGGGTTGAAAGCGATTTCGACGGCATGATCCCTGGCTTGAAAGCACGCAAGTTCGACGGCGTGATTTCTTCCATGACCGTTACTCCGGCTCGCGAAAAAGTCATCGACTTCTCGGACGAACTGTTCTCCGGCCCAACCTCGCTGGTATTCAAGAAAGGCGCTGGCCTGACCGCTGACCCGGCTTCGCTGAAAGGCAAAACCGTGGGCTACGAGCAAGGCACCATTCAGGAAGCCTACGCCAAAGCCGTTCTGGACAAAGCCGGCGTGAAAACCCAGGCCTACCAGAACCAGGATCAGGTTTACGCCGACCTCACCAGCGGCCGTCTGGATGCCTCCATTCAGGACATGCTGCAAGCCGAGCTGGGCTTCCTGAAATCGCCGCAAGGCGCTGGCTATGAAGTGAGCGAAGCCATCGACAGCGAACTGCTGCCGTCGAAAACCGCCATCGGCATCTCCAAAGGCAATGACGAACTCAAAGCCCTGCTGAACAAAGGCATCAAAGCCCTGCACGACGACGGCAAATACGCCGAAATCCAGAAGAAGCACTTCGGTGAACTGAATCTGTACCTCGGCAATAAATAAGCCGACAGGGCCGTCGCAATAACGGCCCGGTTAACCGCCCACCCGCTCAACCGGGTGGGCGTTTTGTTTAGCGATGAGCGTTACTCATGTTTGAAAATCTGCTGCAATTTCTTGGCCTGTCGGCGTTCAGCTTGAAGGGCTTTGGCCCCCTGCTGCTGCTCGGCACCTGGATGACCATCAAATTATCGGTGCTGTCGCTGCTGGTGGCCGTTGTGCTCGGTCTGCTGGGCGCCAGTGCCAAACTGTCGAACGTGCGCGCGCTGCGCATTCCGGCGCAGCTCTACACCACGCTGATTCGCGGCGTGCCCGATCTGGTGTTGATGCTGCTGATTTTCTACAGCCTGCAAACCTGGCTGTCGTCGTTCACCGACGCGATGGAGTGGGATTACATCGAGATCGATCCCTTCGCCGCCGGGGTCATCACCCTGGGCTTTATTTACGGTGCCTATTTCACCGAGACCTTCCGCGGCGCCATTCTCGCGGTGCCGCGCGGGCAAATCGAAGCCGCCACCGCCTATGGTCTGAAACGCGGCCAGCGCTTTCGTTATGTGGTGTTCCCGCAAATGATGCGCTTCGCCCTGCCGGGTATTGGCAATAACTGGATGGTGATGCTCAAGGCCACGGCGCTGGTGTCGATCATCGGCCTGGCCGACGTGGTGAAAGCCGCGCAGGACGCCGGCAAAAGCACCTATCAGCTGTTCTACTTTCTGGTGCTGGCGGCGCTGATTTATCTGGCCATTACCAGCGCTTCGAACTTTGTACTGCGACGCCTCGAACGGCGCTATGCGGCCGGTGCGCGGGAGGCGGTGCGATGATCGAGTTACTGCAGGAATACTGGAAACCTTTTCTCTACAGCGATGGCGTGAACATCACCGGGCTGGCCATGACCATGTGGCTGCTCAGCGCCTCGATTGTCATCGGTTTTATCGTCTCGATTCCGCTGTCCATTGCCCGCGTTTCGCCCTCGCGCCTGGTGCGCTGGCCCGTGCAGTTTTACACCTACCTGTTCCGTGGCACACCGCTGTATATCCAGCTGCTGATTTGCTACACCGGCATCTACAGCATTGCCGCGGTGCGTGAAGTACCGGTGCTCGACTCGTTCTTCCGCGACGCCATGAACTGCACGATTCTGGCGTTCTCGCTGAACACCTGCGCCTACACCACCGAGATTTTCGCCGGTGCCATTCGCAGCATGAACCACGGCGAAGTGGAAGCGGCCAAGGCTTACGGGCTTAACGGCTGGAAGCTGTATGCCTACGTGATCATGCCCTCGGCGCTGCGCCGCTCGCTGCCGTACTACAGCAACGAAGTGATTCTGATGCTGCATTCCACCACCGTGGCCTTCACCGCCACCGTGCCGGACATTTTGAAAGTGGCACGGGACGCCAACTCGGCGACCTTCATGACGTTCCAGTCGTTTGGCATTGCTGCGCTGATTTACCTGGCCATCACCTTCGCCCTGGTCGGCCTGTTTCGCCTGGCGGAAAAACGCTGGCTGGCCTTCCTCGGTCCTGCGCATTAAGGGTTGCCCATGCGTCATCAACAGCACGAACTGCTCGCCCCGGTGCCCGGCACCGCGCGGCAGATTCACAGTTTTCATTTCGGCTCCAGCGAGCTGAACCCGGGCCAGCCGAGCGCCTATATTCAAGCCTCGCTGCATGCCGACGAATTGCCCGGCATGCTGGTGGCCTGGCACTTGAAACAACGCCTGAGCGAGCTGGAAAACGCGGGGAAATTGCTCGGTGAAGTGATTCTGGTGCCGGTGGCCAACCCCATCGGCCTGGCGCAGGTGGTGATGGATATGCCGCTGGGCCGCTACGAGCTGGAAACCCGCGAGAACTTCAACCGCGCGTTTATCAATGTCAGCCAGCACGTGGGCGATGAAGTCGAGCCCCTGCTCAACGACGATGCTGCGCACAACCTGAAGCTGATCCGCGCCAGCCTGCATCAGGCGCTTACCCACGCCACGCCGGCCACGCAATTGCAGTCGCAACGCCTGACCTTGCAGCGTCTGGCCTGTCAGGCCGATGTGGTGCTCGACCTGCACTGCGACTTCGAAGCCGTGGCGCACCTGTACACCACGCCGGAAGCGTGGGAGCGGGTTGAGCCGCTGTCGCGCTACATCGGCGCCGACGCCAGCCTGCTGGCCAGTGACTCCGGCGGGCAATCGTTTGACGAAGGTTTCAGCCTGTTCTGGCTGCAAATGCAACAGCGCTTCGCTGATCGCTTCCCGATTGCCCAGGGCGCCATTGCCGTGACGGTTGAACACCGCGGCGTACTGGACGTCAGCCACGCGCAAGCGGCGGCCGATTGCCAGGCCATTCTCGATTACCTGACGCACGTCGGCGTGCTGGCCGGCGACGCACCCGCCCTGCCCGCGCTGCGCCAACCGGCAACGCCGCTGGCCGGCGTTGAGCCGGTGACCACGCCGGTGGGCGGCTTGCTGGTATTCAGCGCCGCGCCCGGCCAGGTGATGGCCGCCGGCGACAAG
This sequence comes from Pseudomonas viridiflava, assembly GCF_900573885.1. Classification (GTDB taxonomy): domain Bacteria; phylum Pseudomonadota; class Gammaproteobacteria; order Pseudomonadales; family Pseudomonadaceae; genus Aquipseudomonas. Next base: position 335,339 of record NZ_UPSE01000198.1, on the reverse strand, counting down.
ATCGCCGACGTCATCGACCCGATCAGCGACAGCGTCACGCCCATTTATTGCCGCACGGCGGGCCTGCTCTATGCCCGCTCGATGCGCCGCATGGCCACGGCCGGCATGGCCATCGCCCACGTGGCCGGCAGCCAGGCCTACCGCAGCGGCTACCTACTTTCGCCTTGAGGACCCCTCGCCCATGTACAAACTGACCATTGATGGCCTGCATAAAAGCTATGGCGACAATGAAGTGCTCAAAGGCGTGTCGCTGAAGGCCGCAAGTGGCGACGTGATCTGCCTGATCGGCGCCAGCGGCTCGGGCAAGAGCACGTTTCTGCGCTGCATCAACTTCCTCGAACAACCCAACGACGGCGCCATGAGCCTGGACGGCGAGCAAGTACGCATGGTCAGCGACCGTGGCGGCATGCGCGTCGCCAACGAAGATGAACTGCAGCGCCTGCGCTGCCGCCTGGCCATGGTGTTTCAGCACTTCAACCTGTGGAGCCACATGACGGTGCTGGAAAACATCACCATGGCGCCACGGCGGGTGCTGGGCGTGAGCAAGGAAGAAGCGGAAACCCGCGCGCGGCGTTATCTGGAGAAAGTCGGTTTACCGGAGCGTGTTGCCAGCCAGTACCCGGCATTTCTCTCCGGCGGCCAGCAACAGCGCGTAGCGATAGCCCGGGCGCTGGCCATGGAACCGGAAATCATGCTGTTCGACGAACCCACCTCCGCCCTCGACCCGGAGCTGGTGGGTGAAGTGCTGAAGGTGATTCAGTCCCTCGCCGAAGAAGGCCGCACCATGATTCTGGTCACCCACGAAATGGGCTTCGCCCGTCAGGTGGCGAGCCAGGTGGTGTTTCTGCACCAAGGCAAAATCGAAGAACAAGGCGCACCGAAGGACGTGCTGGATAACCCGCAGAGCGAGCGGTTGCGGCAGTTTTTGAGCGGGAATTTGAAATAGTCTTTTCCAGGAATCGAGGCTGAAGCCTCTCCCACAAGGCCACGATCTCTGTGGGAGAGGCTTCAGCCTCGATTCCTGCAAACGAACATCTCGACCCAATAAAAAACCGGGCATAGGGCCCGGTTTTTTATTGGCTGAAACGACTCAAGCCTTAGGCAAGGTCACGCCCAACTGGCCTTGGTATTTACCGCCACGGTCTTTGTACGACACTTCGCACGCTTCATCCGATTGCAGGAAAAGCATCTGCGCCACGCCTTCGTTGGCGTAAATCTTCGCCGGCAAGGTGGTGGTGTTGGAGAACTCCAGCGTTACGTGGCCTTCCCACTCCGGTTCCAGCGGCGTGACGTTGACGATGATGCCGCAGCGCGCGTAGGTGCTTTTGCCCAGGCAGATGGTCAGCACGTCACGCGGGATGCGGAAGAACTCAACGGTGCGCGCCAGGGCGAAGGAGTTCGGCGGAATGATGCAGACATCACTCTTGACGTCGACAAAGCTCTTTTCATCAAAGTTCTTCGGGTCGACGGTGGCCGAGTTGATGTTGGTGAACACCTTGAATTCGTCGGCGCAGCGTACGTCGTAACCGTAGCTGGACACCCCGTAGGAGATCAGCGCGTTAGCGCCTTCGGCCCGCACCTGACGCTCCACAAAGGGCTCGATCATGCCGTGCTCCTGGGCCATGCGGCGAATCCACTTATCCGATTTGATGCTCATGGCGAGGTGTCCTGAATAGCGAGGTGAAAAAGTGTGGGCATCTTACCGGGAGCCACGGCGAGGTTCAAAGGGGCGCGACCTGAAGCGGCAATCCGGCACGCTGGCCGGTGCCGGAACTGTGGGAGCGACTTTAGTCGCGATGGCCGTTACGCGGTCTCACGCCAGGCCACATTTTCCAGGAATCGCGACTGAAGTCGCTCCTACAGGGTCTAGGGTGGGGGTGAATCCGGCCGCTCGACGCTCAATCATCAGAAATCACGATATTCGGCATACCCGGCGCGCTCTGCCCGCTTTGAGCGATGCGCGCGCCAACGGCGCGGGCGACTTCCTGATAGAGCATGGCGATCTGGCTTTCCGGGTCGGCGATGGCGGTGGGTTTGCCGCCGTCCGATTGCATGCGAATGGCCATGGACAGCGGCATGGAAGCGAGCAGATCGACGTCGTACTGCGCCGCCAGTTTCTCGCCGCCGCCCTCGCCAAACAGGTGCTCGGCATGGCCGCAGTTGGAGCAGATGTGCACGGCCATGTTTTCCACCACGCCAAGCACCGGAATGTTCACTTTGCGGAACATTTCCACGCCTTTGCGGGCGTCGAGCAGGGCCAGGTCTTGCGGCGTGGTGACGATCACGGCGCCGGCCACGGGCACTTTCTGCGCCAGGGTCAGCTGGATGTCGCCGGTGCCGGGCGGCATGTCGACGACCAAATAATCCAGGTCGCCCCAGGCGGTCTGCGTGACCAGTTGCAGCAAGGCACCGGACACCATCGGACCGCGCCAGACCATCGGCGTGTTGTCGTCGGTGAGAAAGGCCATGGACATCACTTCAACGCCGTGAGCCTTGATCGGCACAAACCACTTCTGCTCTTTCACCTGCGGGCGGGTGCCCTCAGGAATGCCAAACATGATGCCTTGGCTGGGGCCGTAGATATCGGCATCCAGAATGCCGACCTTGGCGCCTTCACGCGCCAGTGCCAGCGCCAGGTTGGCAGCGGTGGTGGACTTGCCCACCCCGCCTTTGCCCGAGGCCACGGCAATCACGTTTTTCACATTGGCCAGACCGGGCACCTGAGCCTGGGCTTTGTGGGCGGCAATGTGGGTGTCGATCTGCACGGTGGCGCTGTCGATACCGTCGACATTTTCCAGGGCCATCTGCAGCATTTGCGCCCAACCGTTCTTGAACAGGTCGGCGGCATAACCCAGTTCCAGGCGCACGCGCACCTTGGCGCCGTCGATGCTGACATCGCGCAGGCAGCCGGCGCTGACGGGGTCTTGATTGAGGTTGGGATCAGTAAACTGGCGCAGGGTCGCTTCGACCAGCTGGCGGGTAACGGTGCTCATGGGGGCAACTCCGAAAGACTGAGCAAAACAGGCGGGCATCTTACTCCAGGGGAATCGGGTTTTGTGCGGTTGGGTTGAGCGCAGGGAAGCCCAACAACCCGCCACGGATGAAAAAATTCCCCCGCCCCTTTATAGTTGCCGACTTCCCTCGTAATGCCAGTGCAGCCGATTACCATGTCCGAGCCCCGCAAAATCCTCGTCACCAGCGCCCTGCCCTATGCCAACGGTTCCATTCACCTTGGCCATATGCTCGAGTACATCCAGACCGATATCTGGGTGCGCTTTCAGAAGCACCGCGGCAATCAATGCATTTATGTCTGCGCAGACGACGCCCACGGCTCGGCCATCATGTTGCGCGCCGAGAAAGAAGGCATCACCGCGCAGCAACTGATCGACAACGTTAAAGCCGAGCACAGCGCCGACTTCGCCGCGTTTCTGGTGAATTTCGACAACTTCCACTCCACCCACTCGGAAGAAAACCGCGCGCTGTCGACTTCGATTTACCTGGCGCTGCGCGACAAAGGCCACATCGCCACCCGTTCGGTCACCCAGTACTTCGACCCGGAAAAAGGCATGTTCCTGGCCGACCGCTTCATCAAGGGCACCTGCCCGAAATGCGGCACCGAAGACCAGTACGGCGACAACTGCGAAAAATGCGGCGCCACTTACGCGCCCACCGAATTGAAAAACCCGCGCTCGGCCATTTCCGGCGCCGTGCCGGTACTGAAGGATTCCAAGCACTTCTTCTTCAAGCTGCCTGAGTTCCAGGCCATGCTGCAAAGCTGGACCCGCAGCGGCACCTTGCACGACGCGGTCGCCAACAAGCTGGCCGAGTGGCTGGATTCCGGCCTGCAGGAGTGGGACATTTCCCGCGATGCACCGTATTTCGGCTTCGAGATTCCGGACGAGCCGGGCAAGTATTTCTACGTGTGGCTCGATGCGCCGATTGGCTACATGGCCAGCTTCAAGAACCTGTGCGACCGCACGCCGGAACTGGATTTCGACGCCTTCTGGAACAAGGATTCGACCACCGAGCTGTACCACTTCATCGGCAAAGACATCGTCAATTTCCACGCCCTGTTCTGGCCGGCCATGCTCGAAGGCGCCGGCTACCGCAAGCCGACCGGCATCAACGTGCACGGCTACCTGACCGTTAACGGCCAGAAAATGTCGAAATCGCGCGGCACCTTTATCAAGGCGCGCACTTACCTCGATCACCTGTCGCCGGAATACCTGCGCTACTACTACGCGGCCAAGCTCAGCCGTGGCGTGGATGATCTCGACCTGAACCTCGAAGACTTTGTGCAAAAGGTCAACTCTGACCTGGTCGGCAAAGTGGTGAACATCGCCAGCCGCTGCGCAGGCTTTATTCACAAAGGCAACGGCGGCGTGTTGGTCGAAACCAACGCCGCGCCGGAACTGACCGATGCCTTCCTGGCCGCCACGCCAAGCATTGCCGAAGCCTACGAAGCGCGCGACTTCGCCCGCGCCATGCGCGAAACCATGGCACTGGCCGACCGCGCCAACGCCTGGATTGCCGACAAAGCGCCGTGGGCACTGGCCAAACAGGAAGGCAAGCAAGACGAAGTGCAGGCCGTGTGTGCCCTGGGCATCAACCTGTTCCGCCAGTTGGTGATTCTGCTCAAGCCCGTGCTGCCGACCCTGGCGCGCGATGCCGAAGCCTTCCTCAACGTGCCGCCGCTGACCTGGGACGACCACAAAACGCTGCTGGCCAACCATCAGCTCAACGCGTTCCAGCCCCTGCTCACCCGCATCGACCCCAAAGCCGTGGAAGCCATGACCGACGCCTCGAAAGAAGACCTGGCCAGCAGCGAAGCCGCTGCACCCGCTGCCGCTGGCAATGGCGAACTGAGCAAAGACCCGCTGGCGGCTGAAATCGGATTTGACGCCTTCGCCGCCGTCGACCTGCGCATTGCCCTGATCGAAAAATGCGAATTCGTTGAAGGCGCCGACAAGCTGCTGCGCCTGACCCTCGACATTGGCGATGCCAAGCGCAACGTGTTCTCCGGCATCAAAAGCGCCTACCCGGACCCAAGCAAACTGGAAGGTCGCCTGACCCTCTACGTGGCCAACCTGGCGGCACGCAAGATGAAATTCGGCGTGTCCGAAGGCATGGTGCTGGCCGCCGGCCCAGGCGGCGAGGAAATCTACCTGCTCAGCCCGGACAGCGGCGCCAAGCCGGGTCAGCGCGTCAAGTAACCGTGGTATCTGGCGGGGCTGAGCGATCAGCCCCGTTTTTTATTCCTGCAAGGAAGCGACGATGAAACTCACCTGGATAGTTCCACTTGTGCTGCTGGCACTGACGGGTTGCGACTCGTCTTCCAAAGGCAGCGACGCCACGGGCGCTGCGGGTTTCATGGGGGAAAAGGCCCAGGCGGGTGCGTTTCTGGCTTATGAACACTCGGTTGGCATCGAGCTGGACAAAGCAGTTATTGCCCAGCGTCTGACCGACACGCGCCAGGCCTGCACCAGTGGCCGCTTTGGCGCCTGCGACCTGCTCGGCATCGAGCAAGGCGACAGCAACTACCGTGCGGGCAGCCTGCGCGTTCGCATCGTTCCCGAAGGCGTTGAACCGCTGGTAGCCCTGGCCGGCGATGGCGGCAAACTGCTCAGTCGGCAAACCCATGCCGAAGACCTCGCCCAGGCCGTCTCCGACAACAACCAGGTACGCGAGCGCCTGCAACGCCAATACAAAACCCTCGAACAATTCCAGGACCGCAAAGACCTCAGCGTCAGCGACATGCTCGCCCTCGCCCGGGAAATGGCCGAGGTGCAGGTGCAACTGGACGCCACCTCTCAGGAAGCGGCGCAGCAGCAACGGCGTATCAACACCAACCTGCTCACGCTCAACTTCAGTAGTGAAGAACAACGGCCCGGCCGCTTCAGCCGCATCGGCGACGCCTTCGGCGACCTGCTCGACAACGCCACCGACGGCACCACCAAAGCGTTGGAAGTGCTGGGCTACAGCATTCCCTTCCTGATCGTGCTGTTCCCGTTGGCGCTGCTGGTGCGCTGGTTGTGGCGCAAAGTGACGCGGCGCAAGAGCCACGCGTAGCTGTACCGAGCTGGCGCCATCCCCGATAATGGCGCCCCTCTCTGGCAACACAACGACACCCGCACGCAATGAGCGCTTTTTTCCTCGCCCTGCTTGGCGCCGCCCTGGTGAATAACCTGCTGGTGCTGCTGCCTGCTGGCGCCGACGCCGTGGGTACGCACCCGGCGCGCATGGCCAAGCTGGGGCGGATAAGCGCGGCGCTGATTGCCCTCGCCACGCCGCTGGGCTGGCTGCTGTTCCATGGCGTGTTGCTGCCGCTGAATCTCGATTTCCTGCGCTTGTTTCTGTACGTGCCACTGTTGGCCGCGCTCGCCTGGCTAGCGGTTTCCGTTTTCCGTAGGAGCGAGCGTGCTCGCGAAGCTTTGCCCTTGTTCGTCTCCAGCGCCGCCGCGCTCGCGAGCCTCTTGCTGGCCGAGCCAAAAACCTTCGTGTTCGCCCTCGCCCAAGGCATCGGCGGCGGCCTGGGGTTCTGGCTGGCGCTGCAGCTTCTGGCCGATCTGCTCGCGCGTGTTGATCACCACGCCGTGCCGGCAGCGTTTCGCGGCGCACCGCTGTTGCTGATTGGCGCAGGCTTGATCGGCGTCGTGCTGCTCGGTCTGCAAGGACTGGCGCCGCTATGAGCAGCCTGATCACCGCCATCGACGCCTTGTTGCCGCAAACCCAATGCGGCAAATGCGGGCACCCGGGCTGCAAGCCTTACGCCGAGGGCATTGCTCAGGGCGAGGCGATCAATAAATGTCCGCCCGGCGGCAAAGCCAGCATCGAAGCCTTGGCGCAGTTGCTAAAGGTGCCGGTGCTGCCACCGGAACTGCCGCCCATTGCGCCGCAAGTGGCGTTTATTCGCGAGGCCGAATGCATCGGCTGCACCAAGTGCATTCAGGCCTGCCCGGTGGATGCGATTGTCGGCGCGGCCAAGCTGATGCACACCGTGATCACGGACGAATGCACCGGCTGCGAACTGTGCGTGGCGCCCTGCCCGGTTGATTGCATCGACCTGCTGACGCTGCCCGAGCCGGCCGCGCAGGAGCAGCGTCAGCGTGCCGACCATTTCCGCTGGCGCCACGAAAATCACCAGGCCCGTTTGCAGCGCGACGACGCGCGTCGCCTGCGTGACCGTGCAGCCCGCGCCGAGCGCCAGGCACAACCGCAACTGGCAGCGCTCGACCCGGTACAGGCGGCCATCGAACGAGTGAAAACCGGGAAAGCTGCCCCGCTCGACGAGCGCGTCAAACGCTTGAAAATCGAAGCAGCCATGGCGCAGGTGGCGTACAGCAAGGCGCAAAAACAGCTCGCCACTTACGGCACACCTGAGCTGGCGCTGCAGGTTGAGCAACTGGGCCAGGCGGCCGCTGCGGCGCAGGCAGCGCTGCAAGCGGTAAAGCCTGCGGCCAGCGAAGACAGCCAGGTGGCGTTGAAGAAAGCCAAGGTCAATCTCGCCGTCGCTCGCGCCGCCCTCAAAACCGCCGAGAGCAGCGGGGCTGGCGCGAACGAACTGCAACCGCTGCAAGCTGCACTAAGCGCGGCCGAGCAGGCGCTGCATCAGGCCGAAGACGCCTGTAACAAGCCGGCGCCAGACCTGCAACGCATCGAAAAACGCCCCATCGACACAGGCTTGCGCGATTTGAAAACCGAGCTGGTGATGGCCCGCGCCGAAGTGAGCAAGCTGCAGCGGCGCCAGCCTGTCGACGAGGCCGCGCTGAGTGCGGCGCAGCAACGTTTGCAACACGCGCAGGAAAAGCTTGATGCCTATCAGCCCGGCTAATCTCGCGTTTGATCCGCGCCCCGGCATGCAGTGGGTATTGCTGGCCTGCGTGCCCGGTGCGCTGGTGCTGTGCTGGCACTTCGGCTGGGGCACGTTGCTGCAACTGGCGCTGGGTGTGGCGACGGCGCTGGTGTGTGACGCACTGGGGCGCCGTGTGCACGGCGCTGCGCCTTTTTCGCTCGGCAATACCCCATGGCTGGGCGACGGCAGCGCGCTGGTGACGGCAACGCTGCTGGCGCTGGCGCTGCCGCCCTACGCGCCGTGGTGGCTGAGCGTGAGTGCAGCGGCATTTGCCCATCTGGTGGGCAAAACGCTGTTTGGAGGCTTCGGCAAAAATCCGTTCAACCCGGCCATGCTCGGCTATGCCTTCGCCCTGCTGGCCTTCCCCGCGCAGATGACGCAATGGCCGGCTCCGGGCGCCAGCCACGGTTTGTTTGCCGGGCTGCAGCACGTTTTCATCTGGCCGGTGGCGGTTGATGGCTGGAGCCAGGCGACGGTGCTCGACGCCCTCAAGCACAACGACCGGCTGACCGTGGACGAGCTGTTCCAGCGCAACCCGGCGTTCAGCCATTGGCAGGCTGGCTGGGTGAACGTGGCGTTTCTGCTTGGCGGTCTGCTGCTGATCCAGCGCAAAATCATCCGCTGGCACACGCCGGTGGGCGTGCTGGGGGCGCTGTTTGTAGCCAGCCTGCTGTGCTGGAACGGTTCAGGCTCGGATTCCAACGGCTCGCCTTTCTTCCACCTGTTCTCCGGCGCCACGATGCTCGGCGCGTTTTTTATCGCCACCGAGCCGGTGTCCGGCGCCAGCAGCGATCGCGCCCGCCTGCTGTTTGGTATCGGCGTTGGGCTGCTGCTGTACGTAATCCGCACGTGGGGCAACTTTCCCGACGGCATGGCCTTCGCCGTACTCGGCATGAACCTGCTGGTGCCGCTGCTGGAACGGCGGGCGGCGAAACGCTTGCCGGAGGTCGCCAATGACTAAGCGCCACTTTCTGATTATCGGCGCCCTGTTGCTGGCACTGATGGCCGCAGTCGTGGGCGTTCAGCGCCTGCTCAGCGAGCGGATCGCCAGCGAGCGGCAGGCCGCTAGCGAGCGCGCCTTGCTGGATCTGCTGGCGCCCGGCAGCTACGACAATCACCCGATTACCGCACCGCTCACCTTGGCCGACAGCGAGCAACTGCAGCTGCCGCAGCCAGCGTTTGGCTACCTCGCCACGCTGAACGCCAAGCCTGTCGCCGTGCTGCTACCCACCCGTGGCGATGGCTATGAGGGCAGCATCGATCTGCTTCTGGCCATCGCGCCGTCCGGGCAGCTGTTGGCCGTCAAGGTTATTAGCGAACGTGAAACGCCGGGCCTGGCGGACCTCGGCAACGCGGCGAGAAGCCCCTGGCTGCGCGGCTTTTTTGGTCGCAGCGCCGGCGATGCAGACTGGCGGGTCAAGGCCGACGGCGGCCAGATCGAGCAGATGGCGGGCGCTACCGTAACGTCGAGAGCAGTCAGCCAGGCCGTGCAACAGGGCCTGCGTTATTTCGATGCGCACAAAGCCCAACTGCTTGAACCGGTGAACCCATGAAGTCGCTGAACTGGCTGGCACTGGCGCCGCTGCTGGGCGCCAGCGATTTGCTGATCAAAAGCCTGGGGCTGAGCATGGTGGCGTTGCCGCTGCTGATCGTGCTGGGCGTGCTGGCTGGGCTGTTGCGCCGACTGGACGCGACGTTGCTGCGGGCGGTGTTGCTGCTGGCGGCTTGCGCCCTGCTGACCTTCGCAGACTTGCTGATGCAGGCCACGGCGCTGGAGCTGCGTTACGCCCTCGGCATGTTCTTGCCCTTGCTTCTAGTGGCGGCAGTGCAAGCCCCGGCAAACGCGCCGCAAGGGCTGCGCCACGGTTTGCTGTTCAGCGGCGCCGCCCTGCTGCTGGGCGCACTGCGGGAATTGCTCGGCCGAGGCACGCTGCTCAGCCACGGCGAGTGGTTATTCGGGCCCGCCGCTGTGGGCTGGTCCATTCCCGGCGTTACCGGGTTGCCGCTATTCGCCCTGGCGCCCGGCGCGTTTATCCTGCTCGGCGTGCTGTGGGCGTTGTCCCGATTAATGTTTGCACCTTCCCGATCCTCTTCTCCTTCTGCCGATCCGACATCCGATGAACGCCGCTAAACGCTACGAAATCTTTCGCCGTCTGCATGAAGACAACCCCGAGCCAAAAACCGAACTGGCCTATACCACGCCGTTCGAGCTGCTGATTGCGGTGATTCTTTCGGCGCAGGCCACCGATGTCAGCGTCAACAAAGCCACCGCCAGGTTGTATCCGGTCGCCAACACCCCGGAGGCGATTTACGCCTTGGGCGTGGAGGGCCTGAGCGAGTACATCAAGACCATTGGCCTGTACAACAGCAAGGCTAAAAACGTTATAGAAACCTGCCGGCGCCTGATCGAGCTGCACGGCAGCCAGGTACCGGAAGACCGCGAAGCGCTGGAAGCCTTGCCCGGCGTGGGCCGCAAGACTGCCAACGTAGTGCTCAACACCGCGTTCCGGCAATTGGCGATGGCCGTGGACACGCATATTTTTCGCGTCAGCAACCGCACCAACATCGCACCGGGCAAGAACGTGGTCGAAGTGGAGAAGAAACTGCTGAAATTTGTGCCCAGAGAATTCCTGATGGATGCCCACCATTGGCTGATTCTGCACGGCCGTTATGTGTGCCTGGCACGCAAGCCGCGCTGCGGCAGTTGCCGGATTGAAGACCTGTGCGAGTACAAAGCCAAAACCTCGGACGATTGACTTTTTAATGTTCTTGCTATGGCTCGATTGAAAAAATCTTTTTTACCCGTCCCGTATTTGCCTATATAAGGTGCGCCAATGGCCCTGTAGCCGGAGTGGACGTCAATGAGCACTAGCAAAGAAGAACTGGAACTCGACGAAGACGTGGTAAGTGACGAAAGCGAGGAAGTGGTGGAAGCACCGGTCGAGGTGGCAAAAACCAACCTGACCAAACGCCGCATCATCGACAACCTCTTGGAAGAGCGACGGTTGCACAAACAACTGGCTGAATACGATTTTGATCTGTGATCAGCCAATAAAAAGCCCGACTTGATGTCGGGCTTTTTATTGGGCGCTGCCTCGCTTTTGTAGGAGCGACCTTGGTCGCGAACCCTGGAAACTCGGAAATCAGCGTTTGCAGGGTTCGCTAGCAAGCTAGCTCATACAGGGCATCTTCTAGTCGCCGCGCGAGGGCGACAGCAGCTCAATTTTGTAGCCATCCGGATCTTCGACGAAGGCCAGAATGCTGGTGCCGTGCTTCATCGGGCCTGGCTCGCGGGTGATTTTTCCGCCACGGGCGCGGATGTCTTCGCAGGCTTTGTAAACGTCGGCCACTTCCAGAGCGATGTGGCCGTAACCGGTGCCCAGTTCGTAGCTCTCGACGCCCCAGTTGTGGGTCAACTCGATCACGCTGTTGTCCGCTTCGTTGCCGTAGCCCACGAATGCCAGGGTGAACTGGCCGTCCGGGTAGTCTTTGCGGCGCAGGAGGGTCATGCCCAGCACTTCGGTATAAAACGCGATGGATTTATCCATATCGCCGACACGCAGCATGGTGTGCAGCAGTCTCATCAGTCGTTCCTCATCGGTTGCCTGTGACAGGCTTATAAATGCAAACCCCGGCTCGTGGCCGGGGTTTGGTCAGCCGCAAAAGCTTATCAGAACAGCTTGCGACCCTTGTTGGCGGCGATGCGCATGCGCAGGGCGTTCAACTTGATAAAACCAGCCGCGTCGGCCTGGTTGTAAGCGCCGCCGTCTTCTTCGAAGGTGGCGATGTTGGCGTCGAACAGCGAGCCTTCAGACTTACGACCAGTGACGATGACGTTGCCTTTGTACAGCTTCAGACGAACCACACCGTTCACGTGGGCCTGCGAGGCGTCGATCATCTGTTGCAGCATCAGACGCTCCGGGCTCCACCAGTAGCCGGTGTAGATCAGGCTGGCGTACTTGGGCATCAGCTCGTCTTTGAGGTGAGCGACTTCGCGGTCCAGGGTGATCGATTCGATGGCGCGGTGAGCACGCAGCATGATGGTGCCGCCGGGCGTCTCGTAGCAGCCACGGGACTTCATGCCGACGTAGCGGTTTTCAACGATGTCGAGACGACCGATACCGTTTTCGCCGCCAATTTTGTTCAGCGTGGCCAGCACGGTAGCCGGGGACATTTCCACACCGTCGAGGGCCACGATGTCGCCGTTGCGGTAGGTCAGTTCCAGGTAGGTCGGTTGGTCTGGAGCGTTCTCGGGCGAGACGGTCCATTTCCACATGTCTTCTTCGTGCTCGGTCCAGGTGTCTTCCAGCACGCCGCCTTCGTAGGAGATGTGCAGCAAGTTGGCATCCATGGAGTACGGCGATTTTTTCTTGCCGTGACGCTCGATCGGGATGGCGTGCTTTTCGGCGTAGTCCATCAGCTTCTCGCGCGAGAGCAAATCCCACTCGCGCCACGGAGCGATCACTTTTACACCTGGCTTGAGCGCATAAGCGCCGAGTTCGAAGCGAACCTGGTCGTTGCCTTTGCCGGTAGCGCCGTGGGAAATGGCGTCAGCGCCGGTTTCGTTGGCGATTTCGATCAGACGCTTGGCGATCAGTGGGCGGGCAATAGAGGTACCCAGCAGGTACTCGCCTTCGTACACGGTGTTGGCGCGGAACATGGGGTACACGAAGTCGCGAACGAATTCTTCGCGCAGGTCGTCGATGAAGATTTCCTTGACGCCCATGGCCTGTGCCTTGGCACGAGCCGGCTCAACTTCTTCGCCTTGACCGAGATCGGCGGTGAACGTCACCACTTCACATTGATAGGTGTCTTGCAGCCACTTGAGAATCACCGAAGTGTCCAGGCCACCGGAATACGCCAGGACAACCTTCTTTACGTCCGCCATGCCATCACTCCACGGGGTTCTACGGAAAACCCGCGATTCTACTGGCCGCGCCGCATAATTTACAGAGGCGCGACAGCTAATGACGATGAAGCGACGGATTCTTTCGTCGAAACGACGAGACAATCACTACGTGCAATCACGACGTCGCGGCTGGCTTGATCGGCGCAGTGGCAGGTGTAGCCGGTTCCGGGGCAACCGGCTGGCGTGACAATTGAACGGTGACGCGGCGGTTTTTCGCGCGGTTGGTCGAATTGGTGTTCGGCACCAGCGGATAGCGCTCGCCGTGAAAGCGCACCACGATCTGCTTTTCCGGAATGCCGTTGGCTTTGAAGTATTCCTGCACAGCCAGCGCGCGGCGGCGGGACATGTCGAGGTTGGTGAGGCGATTGCCGCCGTTGTCAGAGTGGCCATCGAGCTCGATATGGTTAACGCTGGGATCGGCCTTCAGGTACTGCAGCATGATTTCCAGCTTGGCACGGGAAAGCTCGTCGATATCCGACCCACCGCCAGGAAATGCCACTTGCACTTGCTTGATCTGGTCGAAATTGACCGGCAGCAGTTTGGTCGTGCACTCGAGGTAGTCGCGGTAGGCCTTGTTGAATTTCACCGGCAGCAGACGAACCTCAATGCCCTCGCCTCCGTCCGGCAAGCGGTGGCGAACCAGCGGGCTGCGCCCTTCCAGCAAACCGGTGAGCATGCGCGCGCCCTGTTGCTGCGTGCTGTTGAACGGCGTGGCGCCGTTATCGACATTGACCATGCCCACGTTGATATCGCCACGCCCCGGCTGCCACGGCGCCGCCGCCGCGATCAAGGTGGCCGAGCCCGCACCCAGCCAGCGCTCGCGGGCTTGCAGGCGAAACGTGACCTGTTCACCGGCACGGCGCACGAACTGGCCCTGGCCAAAGTCAGTGATGTCTTGCGACAGGCGGCACTCGAATTGATCGCCATCGACCTTCCATTCCACCTTTTCCAGGCGCGTCTGAAAGGTGATCGCCATGGCCGGCAGGCTGGCGAATAAGCTGAACAAGGCGAGATAGCGCTGGCGCACGGTAGGCTCCATAAGAATTACTGCGTTCTGAGGGGGGTATCGGTTGGCGTTTGGAAAACTTGATAGCGGGTGCCGCTATCAGGCTTTTCCGGTAGCATTCGCAGCAGTTTTCACCGCACAAATCTCGCTGATCTGGTATCGCCCCCCATGACTGACCGCCTTACCCTGCTGCGTCCGGACGACTGGCATATTCACCTGCGCGACGGCGCGGTGCTGCCCCACACGGTCGCCGACGTTGCGCGCACCTTCGGTCGCGCCATCATCATGCCGAACCTGGTACCGCCCGTACGCACCGCCACCGAAGCCGATGGCTACCGCCAGCGCATTCTTGCCGCCCGCCCTGCTGGCAGCCGGTTCGAACCGCTGATGGTGCTCTACCTCACCGACCTGACCAGCCCTGAAGATGTTCGCAGCGCCAAAGCGTCAGGCTTCGTGCACGCGGCCAAGCTGTATCCGGCAGGCGCCACGACCAATTCCGACTCCGGCGTGACCAGCGTCGACAAGATTTTTCACGTGCTTGAAGCCATGGCCGAAGTGGGCTTGCCACTGCTGGTACACGGCGAAGTGACCCGCGGCGAGATCGACGTGTTCGATCGCGAAAAAGTGTTTATCGACGAGCACCTGACCCGCGTGGTCGAGCGCTTCCCGACGCTTAAAGTGGTGTTCGAGCACATCACCACCGGCGACGCCGTGCAGTTCGTCAACAGCGCGCCGGCCAACGTCGGCGCCACCATCACGGCGCATCACCTGCTCTACAACCGCAACCACATGCTGGTTGGCGGCATTCGCCCGCACTTCTATTGCCTGCCGATTCTCAAACGCAACGTGCACCAGGAAGCCCTGCTGGACGCCGCCACCAGCGGCAGCGCCAAGTTCTTCCTTGGCACCGACTCGGCGCCCCACGCGCAGCACGCCAAAGAAGCCGCCTGCGGTTGCGCCGGCTGCTATACGGCTTACGCGGCCATTGAGCTGTACGCCGAAGCGTTCGAGCAGCGTAACGCGCTGGACAAGCTGGAAGGTTTTGCCAGTCAGCACGGTGCGGATTTTTACGGCCTGCCGCGCAACACCGACACCATTACCCTGGTCCGTGAAGAATGGACTGCCCCGACCAGCCTGCCGCTTGGCGAGCTGAGTGTCGTCCCGCTGCGCGCCGGTGAAAAACTGCGCTGGCGCTTGCTGGAGCAAACCGTGTGAGTGAAGACAACTACGACGACGAACCGGAAGGCGGCAGCAGCAATTCGCGCCACCCCATGGCCGCGCGCTTTCGCGGCTATTTGCCGGTGGTGGTCGATGTGGAAACCGGCGGGTTCAACTCCGCCACCGACGCCCTGCTGGAAATTGCCGCCGTCACGGTGGGTATGGATGAAAAGGGTTTTCTGTTTCCAGAGCACACCTATTTCTTCCGCATCGAGCCGTTCGAAGGCGCCAACATCGAGGCCGCTGCGCTGGAGTTCACTGGCATCAAGCTCGATCATCCGCTGCGCATGGCGGTGAGCGAAGAGTCGGCGCTGACTGATATCTTCCGCGGCATTCGCAAGGCCCTCAAAGCCAACGGCTGCAAACGCGCGATTCTGGTGGGCCACAACAGCAGTTTCGACCTGGGCTTCCTCAATGCCGCGGTTGCGCGCAACGATTTGAAGCGCAACCCGTTCCACCCGTTCTCCAGCTTCGACACCGCTACCCTCGCCGGCCTTGCCTACGGGCAAACGGTGCTGGCTCGTGCCTGTCAGGCAGCAGGCATGGATTTCGACGGTCGCGAGGCGCACTCGGCGCGTTACGACACAGAGAAAACCGCCGAACTGTTCTGCGGCATCGTCAATCGCTGGAAGGAAATGGGCGGCTGGCAGGATTTCGACGACTGATCGCTCCCCTGCTCCGCTTTAAAAAACCCGGCCGCTGTGCCGGGTTTTTTTATGCCCGGCGTCTGAAAGGAAACCGTTCATCCGTAACCGTAGGAATCGTCTCTATCGAGTTTTGACAAGCATTCTCATTAACATTAATATCCTCTGCATCAAGTCACTTTGAGTTCGGACCTTATATGTACGTATGCCTTTGCATGGGTGTTACCGACGGTCAGATCCGCGATGCAATCTACGAAGGTTGCTGCAGCTACCGTGACGTTCGCGAGTCGCTGGAAGTTGCCAGCCAGTGCGGCAAATGCGCGACGCTCGCCAAGAAAGTAGTGCGCGAGGCGCTCACCGAAGTTCAAAGCAGCCAGGCCGCGCAGGGTTATCCAGCACAATTTTCTGCCGCTTAAAGTAGTCAAATTCTGAAAACCGGACCTGGTGTCCGGTTTTTTTATGCCTGAAATTCAAGTAGTTAGCACCAAGACGCGGAATCTAAACATTCGTATTCGGGTTTATTTTCCGTTTAAATTCAACTACTTACATTTGACAGCCCGGAGGCGCAGGGGCAGACTCTCACGCTATCACCCCCTTGCACGGCAGGCCGCAGACATGAAAGGCGACAAGAAAGTCATCCAGCACCTCAACAAAATTCTCGGCAACGAGCTGGTCGCCATCAACCAATACTTCCTGCATGCGCGCATGTACGAAGACTGGGGCCTGAAAAAACTGGGCGAGCACGAGTACCACGAGTCCATCGACGAGATGAAACACGCGGACAAGCTGATCAAGCGCATCCTGTTTCTCGAAGGCCTGCCAAACCTGCAAGACCTCGGCAAGATTCTGATCGGCGAGAACACCAAGGAAATGCTTGAGTGCGATCTGAACATCGAACACAAAGCGCACATCGACCTTAAAGAAGCCATCGCCTACTGCGAGAGCATTGGCGACTACGCCAGTCGCGAACTGCTCGAAGACATCCTCTGCTCCGAGGAAGAGCACATCGACTGGCTGGAAACCCAACTCAGCCTGATCGACAAAGTCGGTCTGCAGAACTACCTGCAATCGCAGATGGACGAGTAATCGTCAGGCAATAAAAAGCCCCGCTTCGTCAGACCGTGTGAAAACTACTGCGCTCGGTTTAGCGGCGTTAAAAACAGGCGGCAAATGCTCATTGACTACGTGTCAACTCCGCTTCGCCCCCTGTTTTTGCCTTGCTAAACCTTCGCTCGCTACGTTTTCACACGGTCTGTTCGTGCGGGGCTTTTTATTGCGCGTCAGCTGATCAGGCGTCGGCTTTGGCAGCGGCGGCTTTAACCATGGTTTGCAGCTCACCGTTTTCAAACATCTCAACCATGATGTCGCTGCCACCGACCAGCTCACCACCGACCCACAGCTGCGGGAAGGTTGGCCAGTTCGCGTATTTCGGCAGGTTGGCGCGAATTTCAGGGTTTTGCAGGATGTCGACGTAGGCGAATTTTTCGCCGCATGCCATGACAACCTGAGCGGCTTTCGACGAGAAGCCACATTGCGGGGCGTTCGGGGAGCCTTTCATGTACAGCAGAATGGCGTTGTTCGCGATCTGCTCTTTGATAGTTTCGATGATATCCATGGGTACCTCAGCACTAAGGCCTATCTGACAGTCAAACTCGCCGACTCACGGGCCGACACGGTGACGCGCATTGTATCGGAAAGCCGCGCGCTTGGCGCGACCCTCCTATCGTCGTAGCGAGACGGCTACGCCGCCGCCACCACAACCGGCACGCCATTGAGCGCCGCATTGCCAGACAGCACGTCGAGGTGGCGTTCATCGGTCAGGTCATTGGCGCTGGCGCCCGGCTGTGCGCTGGCAATCGCCATCTGCACGCCCGGTCGGCCATGGCCCCAGCCATGGGGCAAGCTGACCACGCCCGGCATCATGTCATCGCTGCCGGCCACTTCCACTTCGATCATGCCAACCCGCGAACGCACGCTGACGCGCTGACCGTCGCTGAGCGCCCGGCTGGCCATGTCCTGCGGGTTCATCAGCAGTTGATGGCGCGGCTTGCCCTTCACGAGACGGTGATAGTTGTGCATCCACGAGTTGTTGCTGCGCACATGGCGGCGGCCGATCAGCACCAGCTCACCGGCTTGCGGCACCGGCTGCGACGCGAAACGGGCGATGTCATCAAGCAGTATCTGCGGCGCTGCCAGCACGGTTTTGCCTGGGGTTTTCAGCCGGGCCTGCAAGTTGGGTTTCAACGCGCCCAAATCGACGCCATGGGGAAACTCGCGCAGCTTGGCGACAGACAGCTTGTGCTCGGAACTGTCGCCGTACAGGCCCATGCGCAGGCCCATGTCGATCATCTGCGCCGGTTCTATGGTCGGCTTCAGCGTTGCCTCGGTCTTGCTGGCAAAGGCCTTGGCCAGGCCGATGAAAATTTCCCAGTCATGCAGCGCGCCCTGGGGCTTGGCCAGTACCGGCTCGTTGAAGCGGGTCACGTTGCGCACGGCGAATACGTTGAACGTGGTGTCGTAGTGATCATGCTCAAGCGGCGCGGTCGGCGGCAGAATCAGGTCGGCGTAACGGGTGGTTTCGTTGATATAGAAGTCGATGCACAGCATGAACTCCAGGCCGTCCAGCGCCTGTTCCAGCTGGCGACCGTTGGGGGTCGACAGCACCGGATTGCCGGCAACGGTGACCAGCGCGCGAATCTGCCCTTCTCCCGGCGTGAGCATTTCCTCGGCCAGCGCCGACACCGGCAACTCGCCACCGTACTCCGGCAGGCCGGAAACGCGGCTCTGCCAGCGATTGAAATGCCCACCCGAGGTGCTGGCGACCAGATCCACGGCCGGCTCTGTGCATAGCACGCCGCCGACGCGGTCGAGGTTGCCAGTCACCAGATTGATCAGTTGCACCACCCATTGGCAGAGCGTGCCGAACACCTGCGTGGAAACGCCCATACGGCCGTAACACACAGCTGAATCGGCCGCGGCAAAGTCTCGCGCCAGTTGGCGAATGGTCTCGGCGGGAACACCGCAACGGGCGCTCATCGCTTCAGCGGTAAAGGCCGCCACGGCGCTGCGCACCTCGGCCAGCCCTTCGATCGGCAGGTGACTGACGCGGGTCAGCCCTTCTTCGAACAGCGTATTGAGTACGCCGAACAGCAGCGCAGCGTCCTGCCCCGGACGGACAAAAACATGCTGGTCCGCGATGGCCGCCGTTTCGCTGCGGCGCGGGTCGACCACCACCACCTTGCCGCCGCGCGCGCGAATGGCTTTCAGGCGTTTCTCGACGTTGGGCACGGTCATGATGCTGCCGTTGGAGGCCAGCGGGTTGCCGCCCAGAATCAGCATGAAGTCGGTGTGATCGATATCGGGAATTGGAATCAACAACCCGTGGCCGTACATCAAGTGGCTGGTGAGGTGATGGGGCAATTGATCCACCGAGGTTGCCGAATAGCGGTTGCGCGTTTTCAGCTGGCCGAGAAAGTAATTGCTGTGGGTCATCAGCCCGTAGTTATGCACGCTCGGGTTGCCCTGGTACACGGCAACGGAATTTTGCCCGTGACGCGTCTGAATGTCGACCAGGCGACTGGCGACCAACTCGAACGCTTCGTCCCACTCAATGGCCTGCCATTCGCCACCCACACGGCGCATGGGCTGACGCAGGCGGTCGGGGTCGTGCTGGATATCTTGCAGCGCCACTGCCTTGGGGCAAATGTGGCCCTGGCTGAAGCTGTCCAGCGCGTCGCCCTTAATAGAGAGAATCTGCTGGGAGCCGTCAGGAAGGGTGTCGGTTTCGATGCTCAGCCCGCAAATGGCTTCACATAAGTGGCATGCACGGTGGTGGAGGGTCTTGGTCATGGCCTAGCCTCATTTTTATTTGCGACGACGCATTCGGTCGGTAAGCGGTGACTATGGAGCGCAAGATGCGGCTGCACCATAGGCTTAAGCCCCATGAATTGGGGCTCATCAGGGGAATCCATAGCGTTCTTCAGACGGGCCCTACAGCGTTTTTTTACTGCCAACCGACCCGCGTTTCAGCAGATATATGCCATTTATATCGATTACAGGGCCTTCGCTAGTCGCATTACTCCAACAAAGTGCGTATCTTTAGGCCACTGTGCTGCATGTGTACCGCGAATCGCAACCTGGTGTTTAGATCTCGATCCAACCATCTACACGTATTCCGATAACTCTTTGCACTCAGTACTGGCTGGGCCTGTAGCCCGCCGCAATCCACTCTGTTCAAGGATCTACACCATGGCTAATCGCGAAACTGGTACCGTTAAATGGTTCAACGATGAAAAAGGCTTCGGCTTCATCACTCCAAGCAACGGCGGCGCTGACCTGTTCGTGCACTTCAAAGCTATCCAATCCGATGGCTTCAAAAGCTTGAAAGAAGGTCAGACCGTATCTTTCGTGGCCGCTAAAGGCCAGAAAGGCATGCAAGCTGAAGAAGTACAGGTAGTCTAAGACTCCCCGCGCTTCAAAAAGAACCCCGCTTCGGCGGGGTTTTTTTATGCCTGAAAAACGGGCCAGGCCGCGAAGCACAAAGGGTCCGGGCGTCTCGCCTAACCGCAACTCGTGCCAAAGATGACACGGCGCGACATTTCCTTATAAGATCCCGCCTCCCCATTTCGTCGCACCGTGCGGCCCACAGCCGCTGGTAGAGCCCTTTTTCCTGTGAAAACCTTTTCTGGAAAAGGCCCGGCTTGTTTACCAGCGCAATCGTTGTACAAAAGGTAGTGAATGATGAGCGCAAGACACTTTCTCTCGCTAATGGACTGCACGCCCGATGAGTTGCTGGGCCTGATCCGTCGTGGCATCGAGCTGAAGAGCCTGCGCAATCGAGGCGTCCTTTTCGAGCCGCTGAAAAATCGCGTGCTGGGCATGATTTTCGAAAAAGCGTCTACCCGCACCCGCCTCTCTTTCGAGGCCGGCATGATTCAGCTCGGTGGCCAGGCTATTTTCCTGTCGCCGCGTGATACCCAACTCGGCCGTGGCGAGCCCGTCAGCGATGCCGCCATCGTTATGTCGCGCATGCTCGACGCGGTGATGATCCGCACGTTCGCCCACAGCACCCTCACCGAATTCGCTGCCCATTCGCGCGTGCCGGTTATCAATGGTTTGTCGGACGACCTGCACCCCTGCCAACTGCTGGCGGACATGCAGACGTATCAGGAACTGCGCGGCGCCATCAAGGGCAAGACCGTGGCCTGGATTGGCGACGGCAACAACATGTGCAACAGCTACATCGAAGCCGCCCAGCAATTTGATTTCCAGCTGCGCGTGGCCTGCCCGGAAGGCTATGAGCCGAACGCCAGTTTTCTCGATGCCGCGGGCGGTCGCGTGACGATCGTGCGCGACCCGCGTGAAGCCGTAGCCGGGGCTCACTTGGTCAGCACCGACGTGTGGACCTCCATGGGCCAGGAAGAAGAAGCCGCCGAGCGTCTCGCGCTGTTCGCTCCTTACCAGGTTACCCGCGCCCTGCTCGACCAGGCCGCCAGCGACGTGCTGTTCCTGCACTGCCTGCCCGCCCACCGAGGCGAGGAAATCAGTGAGGACTTGCTCGACGATCCGCGCTCCGCTGCGTGGGATCAGGCTGAAAATCGCCTTCACGCGCAGAAAGCATTGCTGGAAATGCTCGTCGAGCCTGGTTATCGCTCGGCATGAGTGCGGCGCCACTGCTAACCCTGCGTAACCTCAGCTGCGGCTACCACGACCATCTCGTGGTTCAGCAGCTCGATCTCACCCTCCACGAGGGTGAAATCGGCTGTCTGCTGGGGCCTTCGGGCTGCGGCAAAACCACCACATTGCGCGCCATTGCGGGTTTTGAGCCGGTGGTGCATGGCGACATCCAGCTCGCCGGCACCCTGCTCTCTCGCCCCGGCTTTACCCTGGCGCCGGAGAAGCGCCGCATCGGCATGGTGTTTCAGGATTACGCCCTGTTTCCCCACCTGACCGTCGCCGACAACGTCGCCTTTGGCATCCGCCAGCAAGCCAACTGCGCGCAGATAACGGCTGAGCTGCTGGAGCTGGTGAAGCTCTCCACCTTGAGCAAACGTTTCCCCCACGAGCTTTCCGGCGGTCAGCAGCAGCGCGTGGCGCTCGCCCGGGCGTTGGCGCCGGAGCCGCAATTGCTGCTGCTCGATGAGCCGTTTTCCAACCTCGACAACGAGCTACGCCGGCGCTTGAGCCAGGAAGTGCGCGAGATTCTCAAGGCGCGCGGCACCAGCGCGGTTCTGGTGACACATGATCAGGAAGAAGCGTTCGCCGTCAGCGATCAGGTCGGCGTGTTCAAGGAAGGTCACCTTGAGCAGTGGGATACGCCGTACAACCTCTACCACCGTCCGCAAACGGCGTTTGTGGCGAGCTTTATCGGGCAGGGTTATTTCATTCGCGGCGAGTTGCTCAGCCGTGAGTCGGTGCAGACCGAGCTGGGCGTGGTGCGTTGCCAGCCTCGTGACTGGCCGGCCGGCAGCCCCGTGGACGTGCTGCTGCGTCCCGACGACCTGGCCTTTGCCGAACACGGTGAGCAACAGGCCCTTGTGCTGAGCAGCAGTTTTCTCGGCGCCAACACCCTGTATCGCCTGCGCCTGGCAACCGGCGGGCATGTCGAGGCGTTGTTCCCCAGCCATGTGCAACGCCGGCCCGGCGAGCATGTTGGCGTGCGCCTGGCAGCCGAGCATGTGGTCACGTTTGCGGCACCCGGCAGCCAGCTCTAGACGCCGGCTGCCTGCCCCTCGGCGTTACAGGTGTAGCGTTCCGCTGGCCACCAGCACCGCATGGCCCGCAATGCTCACGCGTTCGCCTTCAAGTTGGCAAAACAGCTCACCGCCGCGCGCCGAACACTGAAAGGCGTCGAGTCGGGTTTTGCCCAGTCGTTCTGCCCAGTAAGGAATCAGGCTGCAATGGATCGAGCCGGTTACCGGGTCTTCGTCGATGCCGATAGCAGGCGCGAAGTAGCGAGAGACGAAGTCATGCCGTTCGCCGGGCGCGGTGATGATCATACCCAGCCAGGGCAACGTGGCGACAGCCGCCAGGTCTGGCTGACAATCACGCACCTGCTGCTCGCTTTCCAGCACCACCAGTAGCTCTTTGCCGGTATCCAGCACCTCGACAACCGGTGCGTTCACCGCCGCCCTGATGACTGCGCTGGCTTCGATTACCTCGCCCGGCAGCTTCGGAAAGTTCAGAACCAGACGCTCGCCCTCACGGCTCACGCTCAATGCGCCTGACTGGCAGATGAAGTTCAGTTGCTCGGCTGTTTCGCCATGCACAGTGAACAGGGCAAAGGCGCTGGCCAGTGTGGCGTGGCCGCACAACGGCACTTCACAAGTGGGCGTGAACCAGCGGATATGCCACACCTCGCCCTCTTTCACCACAAACGCCGTTTCCGCCAGATTGTGCTCGGCGGCGATGGCCTGCATGCGTGCTTCGTCCAGCCAGCTGTCCAGGCGGTAGACGATCGCCGGGTTGCCGGCGAATGGCTGCTGGGTAAAGGCGTCGATCTGGTGAAAGTCGAGGGACATGGGCGCGCTCCGGGTGCAAGAAGGCGCTCACGATACCGGGATTGTTAGCGGCCGGCCTGATACAGCCGGCGCTTTTTGCAGCGCAACAGCGCGGGTATCAGCCGTCGCTGCGCACGCGTTTGACCGCGTCCAGCCAGCCGGCGTAGAGCTTCTCGCGGTGCGCCGTGGCCATGCGCGGGCCGAACAGATGCTGGCGATGCCAGTGCTGGGCGATGGCGTCGAGGTCCGGATAGATGCCCGCCTGCAGGCCGGCCAGATACGCCACGCCCAACGCCGTGGTTTCGGTGACCTCAGGCCGCTCTACCGGCACACCCAGAATGTCGGCAAGGAACTGCATCACCCAGTTGTTTTCCACCATGCCGCCGTCCACGCGCAAGGCGCTGGGCGCGGCGGCGCCGTCCTGGCGCATGGCTTCGAGCAGGTCGCGGGTCTGGTAGCACACCGACTGCAAGCCGGCAGTGACGATTTCCTTGATGCCGGTATCGCGGGTCAGCCCGAAGATGGCGCCGCGGGCTTTGGGGTCCCAGTACGGCGCGCCCAGGCCGGTGAACGCTGGCACCAGGAACACGCCGCTGGCGTCGCCGGTTTGCTCGGCCAGCGCCTCGGTGTCGCGGGCATGGCTGATCAATTTGATGCCGTCGCGCAGCCATTGCACCGCCGCGCCAGCGACGAAAATCGAGCCTTCCACGGCGTACGTCACCTCGCCCTTCAGGCGATAACCGACAGTTGTGAGCAGCCGGTTTTGCGACACAACGGGAGTTTTGCCAGTGTTCTGAATCATGAAGCAGCCAGTGCCGTAGGTGCTTTTCACCATGCCCGGCTCGAAGCACGCCTGGCCCACCAGTGCCGCTTGTTGGTCGCCGGCCATGCCCAGCACGGGAATGCTGCTGCCGAACCAGTTGGTTTCGGTTACGCCGAAGTCGGCGGCGCAATCCAGCACCTCGGGCAACACGCTGGCCGGAATGTCGAACAGCTCCAGCAGGTCGGCGTCCCATTGCTGGGTATGGATGTTGAACAGCATGGTGCGCGAAGCATTGCTGGCGTCGGTTTTATGCGACTTGCCGCCGGTAAGGCGCCAGAGCAAAAAGCTGTCGACCGTGCCGAAACGCAGTTCGCCCTGTTCCGCACGCTCACGGGCGCCGGGCACGTTCTGCAAAATCCAGCGCAGCTTGGTGGCGGAAAAATACGGGTCGATCACCAGGCCGGTTTTCGCCGCGACGGTAGCCTCGTGCCCCGCCTCCTTCAGGCCTGCGCAGTAGTCGGCGGTGCGGCGGTCTTGCCAGACGATGGCCGGGTAAATCGGCGTGCCGGTGGCGGCGTCCCATACCAAGGTAGTTTCGCGCTGGTTGGTGATGCCAATGGCCGCTACTTCGCTAGCTTGCAGGCCGCTTTGGCGCAGCGCTTCGCGGCAGACTTTCAATGTGGTGAGCCACAGGTCTTCACCGTCGTGCTCAACCCAGCCGTCTTTGGGGAAATACTGTTTGAATTCCTGCTGAGCGCGCGAGACCGGCGAACCCTGGGCACTGAAGACGATGGCGCGGCTGCTGGTGGTGCCTTGATCGATGGCAAGAAGGTACTGGGACATCTGCGCTTCCTTGTTATTGTTCGTGAGGACTTCGCCCGCGGCGAACCCGCTGACTCACCGGTTATTCGCGGCCAATGGCTGCGAATTGCCCCTGGCAGTGCGCGGCCAGCACATCGGCAGCCAATTCCACTTCCAGGCCACGGCGGCCGGCGCTTACATAAATACTTGGGTGTTGCCTGGCGCTGTCGTCGATAAACGTGCGCAGGCGTTTTTTCTGCCCCAGCGGACTGATGCCGCCAAGCAAATAACCCGTGGAGCGCTGGGCGGCGGCGGGGTCGGCCATATCAGCTTTCTTCACCCCGGCGGCGTGCGCCAGGGCTTTGAGGTCAAGCGTGCCTGCCACCGGCACCACCGCCACCAACAACTCGCCCTTCTCGCTCGCGGCCAACAGGGTTTTGAACACCCGGGCAGGTTCCAGGCCCAGCTTTTCCGCCGCTTCCAGGCCGTACGAGGCAGCCTTGGGGTCGTGGCTGTAACTCAACACCTGATGGGCGGCGCCGGCTTTTTTTAACAGGTCGATGGCTGGGGTCATGTTCGAATGTGAAAATTCCGACAAAGTTCGCGTACCTTAGAGGCAGACCCGGCAAAAGTCGAGCGCGCTTGTGCGCTGCCCCGCCGATGCCCAAGCGCCTATAATGCGGCGCAAAAAAGGAAGCCCTTAATGACCCTGGCGCCCCGGCAGCAAGACATTCTCGACCTCGCCCGCGAACGCGGTTACGTCAGCATCGATGAGCTGGCCCAAGCCTTTGCCGTCACCCCGCAAACCATCCGCCGCGACATCAACCAGCTCGCCGAACAAGGCTTGTTGCGCCGCACCCACGGCGGCGCGGCCAGCGAAGCGTCAAGCACCCAGAACACCGCCTACGCCATGCGCGCCGGGCTGATGCGCGACGAGAAACAGCGCATTGCCGAAGCGATTGCCGCCCAGGTGCCAGACCACGCGTCGGTATTTATCAACATTGGCACCACCACCGAAGCCATTGCCCGCGCGCTGCTTAATCACCGCGGCCTGAAAGTGATCACCAATAACCTGCATGTCGCGGCGCAGCTCAGCGACAAAGCCGACTTCGAAGTGCTGGTGGCCGGCGGCACGGTGCGCAGCGACGGCGGCATCGTCGGGCAGACGGCGGTGGATTTCATTCAGCAGTTCAAAGTCGACTTCGCGCTGATGGGCATCAGCGGCATCGACGACGACGGCAGCCTGCTCGACTTCGATTACCAGGAAGTGCGCGTGTCGCAAGCCATCATCGACAACGCCCGGCAAGTGCTGCTGGCCGCCGACTCCAGCAAGTTCGGCCGCAACGCCGTGGTGCGCCTGGGCTCTATCAGCCTGGTCAACCAATTGTTCACCGATCACACCCCCTCCCCCGCACTGGCCCGCCTGCTGGCGCAGCACAAAGTGCAGCTCAAGCTGGTTTAACCACCCTCATCGGCAATACCTCGTGCCATTCGGCGTGCAATCGCACGCCCGACTGGTCAGTGGCAAAACATTCGGCTACCATTTTCGGAAACGAACATTACCACGTTCACTTTCGACTTCAGAGGCTTGCCATGCACGCGAAGCAGAACCCCACCAGCTCGGTTGCTGAACTCTATGACGTCGCCGTGGTTGGTGGCGGCATCAACGGTGTGGGCATTGCTGCGGACGCAGCGGGCCGAGGGTTGTCGGTGTTCCTTTGCGAAAAGGACGATCTGGCGCAACACACCTCTTCCGCCAGCAGCAAGCTGATCCACGGCGGCCTGCGCTACCTCGAACATTACGAATTCCGCTTGGTACGCGAAGCCCTCGCCGAACGCGAAGTGCTGCTGGCCAAAGCACCCCACATCGTTAAACCCATGCGCTTTGTATTGCCCCATCGTCCGCACCTGCGTCCGGCGTGGATGATTCGCATGGGCCTGTTTCTGTACGACCACCTCGGCAAACGGGAAAAACTGCCGGGCTCGCGCGGCTTGCGTTTCGGTGCTGGCAGTCCGCTGAAAGCGGAAATTGCGCGCGGTTTCGAATACTCCGATTGCTGGGTCGACGACGCCCGCCTGGTGGTGCTGAACGCCATGGCCGCCCGTGAAAAAGGCGCGCACATTCACACCCGCACCCGCTGCGTCAGCGCCCGGCGCAGCAAAGGCCTGTGGCATATCCACCTCGAACGTGCCGATGGCAGCCTGTTCTCCATTCGTGCCCGCGCGCTGGTAAACGCTGCCGGCCCGTGGGTGGCGCGCTTTATCAAAGACGACCTGCAGCAGAAATCGCCCTACGGCATTCGCCTGATTCAGGGCAGCCATATTGTGGTGCCGCGCCTGTACGACGGCGAGCAGGCGTACATTCTGCAAAACGAAGACCGCCGCATCGTGTTCGCCATTCCTTATCTGGAACGCTTCACCCTGATCGGCACGACCGACCGCGAGTACCAGGGCGACCCGTCGCAAGTGGCAATCAGCGCGGAAGAAACCCAATACCTGCTCGACGTGGTCAATGCCCACTTCAAAAAATCCATCGGCCAGGCCGACATCCTGCACACCTACTCCGGCGTGCGGCCGCTGTGTGACGACGAGTCGGATGACCCGTCCGCCGTCACTCGCGACTACACGCTGGCGTTGTCTGCACAGCCGGGCGAAGCGCCGCTGTTGTCGGTGTTTGGCGGCAAGTTGACCACCTATCGCAAACTGGCCGAGTCGGCGATGGGCCAACTGGCGCCGTTCTTCACCAGCATGACCGCAAGCTGGACAGCTTCCTCGCCGCTGCCGGGCGGCGAACAGATGAGCAGCCGTAGCGCGTTGGTCGAAGCGCTGAATAGTCAGTACGGCTGGTTGCCCACCCAGGTGGCGCGGCGTTGGGCCAGCACCTATGGCAACCGCAGTTTTGCCCTGCTCGACGGCGCCAGCGCGCTGGAGGATTTGGGCGAACACCTGGGCGCCGGGTTGTACGCCCGCGAGGTGGATTATTTGTGCCGTGAGGAATGGGCTCGCGATGCGCAAGACATTCTGTGGCGTCGCAGCAAGCTCGGGTTGTTTATGACGCCGGGGCAGCAAGCGCGGTTGAGCTCGTATTTGCAGGCGCAGCATCCGCGCAGTCCGCAAGGGGCGCATGCTGCTTAGGTTTGAATTCTGTGTGTGCTAAAGCAAGACCTTGGCCCCGCGATTGCGGGGCTTTTTTATGTCGATCAAAAGCATCGCGACTGAAGTCGCTCCCACAGGATGGCCACCGTCATCCTCGCGTAGGCGGTGGTCCGACAATTCGGGATTCACGTAATTGTTGCCCAAAGCTCCGTCATCCCCGCGCAGGCGGGGATCCAGAATCTCAAGCCGTACACCGATGTGAAGTGCGGCGGTGTTCATTACCGAGTGCGCTGAACATTCTTTTCGCGCCTTACGCGCGTTTCAACCAACCCCCGTCATCCTCGCGCACGCGGGGATCCAGCTTGTAGGTTGGGTTGAGCGTCCAGCGAAGCCCAACGTTACACGGTGGTGGGTATTCATTACCGTGTGCCCTGAACGTTTCGTTTCGCGCCTTACGCGCGAGTCACTTTCCCAGTCGCGGCAAAGTAACCAAAGCGCTTGCCCCTACCTTGGGTCTGCGCTGCGCTCCGACTTCCCTCATTCCGCCGCCGCTCCGGGGGCCGGCGAGACGGGCCATCCATGGCCCGACACGCCTTTCGCGGCTCCCGGCCGCTCAACCCCCTACGCGTCGACTCCACTCGGCCTGCGATGAATGGGGCGGGTAGATCAAAGGCCAGATCAAAGGCCAGATCAAAGGCCAGATCAAAGGCCGGATCAAAGGCCAGGTCAAAGGCCAGGTCAAAGGCCGGATCAAAAGCATCGCGACTGAAGTCGCTCCTACAGGTTGTGCATTTTCTGTGGGATTGGCTGGGCGGCGTTCCGCTTTAGTCGCAATTCCTGAAAACGAAAATCTTGCCCGAGCCGCTATTTAACAATCGCCAATTCAAACCCACCCTCGTCGCTATGGGCATGGCTCTGCATGCCGGCTTCGTCCAGTGCCAGGTCTTGCAGGGGGCGTTTGAAGGGTTTGTTGTCGAGGGTTTGCAGGTGTTTGTCTTCTTCGGTAGTGAGCAGCAGTACGTAGCGCTCGCCTTGCGCGGCTTTCACGGGAATGGTGCCTTCAATAAAGGCGTAGCGGTACCAGGTTTCGCCGTGCAGTTGGTACACGGCGTCGCTCACCAGGCGGGTTGGGCGTTTGGCTTCGTCGAGGAAGAGCAGTGAGGGGTAGACGACTTTTTTGTTGGCGAAGCTGCGTACCCGCAAGCCGTAGGTGCGGCCGGCGGCGGGCAGTTTCAGGGCGGCGTAGTAGCTGCGGCCCATGGGGAAGTTGAAGCTGGGGGAGAAGCGGTTGAGTTCTTCGTAGCGCGGTTCGTCGCTGGACAGTTCAGTGAAGTCATCTTCGCCCAGTTGGCCGCAGCATTGCTGCACGAGGTTCTGGTACAGCCCTTCGCTGTCGCCGCCTTGCGTGCCGGCCAGCAGTGCTTGCATGGCGGCGGTGGGCTGGCCGTCGAGGCCGGGCAGTGCGTTGCCTTTGTGGTTGAATTCAATCTGTCGGCCATCGCTGTAGCGCACGGTCGAGGGGGCGTCTACGCGTTGCGGTGCGTTGCTGCCCGGCACGCTGGAGTTGCGCATGCGCCCTTGTTCGTCGACCCAGGTGTAGTACGGCGTGCCGTTTTCCGGGCGGGCGAAGTTACGCCCTTCCAGCACGTCGGCGTCGATGTAGTCGCCGGTTCGCTCGCCGTTGGCTAACAGGCTGTCGCTCTTGGCACCGGCGACCTGCGCGCCGGCGTAGAAGCTGTTTTGCAGGTTGCCGCTGGCGTCTACCCAGGTGAAGTAGCGGCGTTTGCTTTCGGTGCTGTTTTTCGCACCGGGCCAGGTGGCGCCACCGTTGCCGCCAGCCTGAGCCATGCGTTCCTGGTCGCTTTGGGTGATGCGCTTGGCGGCCTGGCGCTGCTGCTCGCTGTAGTGGCTGTCGACAAATGTGTTGTGCACCCGCCCCTGGTCATCCACCCAGGTCAGGTAGCGACCGGGCGCCGCCTCGGCAGTGGCGGTCAGCAGCAATGCGGCGAGCAGAACGATGCGCGGCATAAGCAAACCTCAAAAGGTGGTGGTGTAGGTCAGGGCCATGATGTACGCCTTCACGGTGGTCTCGATGTCCAGGTCGGCGTAGGGGTTGTAGACCAGGTTGTCGATGCCGGTGCAGTTGACGTTGCAGCTGGTGCCCGCCGGAATGCTCTGTTTGGACACGAAGTAGTTGAAGCCGAAGTCGACGGTGGTGTCTTTGTCCCAGCGGTAGCCAAAGCCCAGGCCGTACAGGTTGGCGTCACCGATGGGCACCAGCACGTCGGCTTTGTCTTTGGGAATTGCCGAGGGCCGGTATTCGTAACCGGCACGCAGGGCCAGGCGCTCGCTGATGTCGTACTGGGCGCCAACGGCGAAGCTCCAGGTGTCCTGGTAGCCACGGTCGAGAATGATCGAGTGCTCGGTGGCGTTGCCGCCGCCAAAAATCTTGGCGATGCGCAGCAGGTCCAGCTCGCGGTCGAACTCGATTTCAAATTTGTTCCAGTCGCTGTAGTCGCTCCACTTGGCGTCGAAGTTGAACTGCCATTTGTCGAACGGCCGCAGCTTGATGCCGGTGCTGAAGTTGTCGGGCAGCACCATGTTCAGCGAGGCGTTGCCGCTTTCTTCGCTGACGTTGCCGTAGGGGAATAACGGACTGAGTATCTGCCCGGCCAACGAGCCCTGCAGGCCGGACCAGAAGCCTTGCCAGTCCTCGCTGTAGTTCATGCGGTACTTGCCCTGCAAGTGCATGCGCGCCTCGCTCTGGTACGTCGCGCCCCAGGCGAACCAGTCGGTGGGCTCCCAGAGCACGCCGAGGTTATAGGTCGGCGACAGGCTCTGTTGCAGGTCCAGATCCATATTGGCCAGCGAACTGTAAGGCCCGATCTTCCCGCCGCAGATGTTGATAAACGGGCCGATCATGTCTTCGAGCCCTGGTTGGCAGATCGCCTCGTTGAGCAACCGCACTACCCCCGTCAGCATTCCCGGATTACGAAAATCCTGATTCAACGCCATCGCCTGATGGGAGAAACCCACCGACAGCCCCAGCGCCAGCGTGTCGTTAGCCTGGTAGCCCACAGACGGCGAGAAATACGTGATGCGTTGCAGCGCCACTTCCTTGCCCTGGTAACGCCCGGCATCGTCACCGGAGTCGCGCGAATACCCCAGTGCCATCGGCGCATAAATGTTGGTGGCAAAGGTGAATTTCGAGCCCGGCGGGTTGATCGAAACCCCGGCCAGCGGCGCCATCAGCACCGGCAGCTCGGTCATGCCGCCCATGCCCGGCAGGTACATCACCGGTGTCAGGGTGCGGCTGCTGGAGTTCTTTACCGGGTCGTCGTCAAAGCCCAGCGCGCTGCTGCCGTAGTCGGCCGGTGCTTTGAATTTGGCGCGAATGTCCATCACCCCGCTGAGCAGCTTGATGGTGCTCTGCCGGCCCTTGAGTTTGGTCAGCGCCGCGGGGTTGTAGTGCACGGCGTCGATACCGGTGGAATCGGCGGTCACGGCATTGCCCATGGCCATGGCTTTGGGATTGCCGATGGTCAGATCATTGGCCAGTTGCGCCTGTACCGAGCCGGTGTAAACCCCGGCAGCAAGCCAACAGAGCCCGGAAATCGCCCACACCTGCGGCGACGTTCGTATCGTCATGACGGTGGTCGCTCCTGGCTTATTGGGCCTTTAAACCCTGAATATCCAGTGGCATCGACACCCCCAGCAGCACGTCGGGGGAGTCTTCCGTCATGCCGAACCCGGCATTGATGTTGACGATGTAATTGGGCGAAGTGCGCAGGCCCAGAGAGAAGTTCATCAGGGCGCTGGTCTGCTCGTTGCCCTCAAGCGTGGTGTCGGAGAATTGGTAGGTGGGCTTGAAGGTCTGCGCCATCTGGTACGAGGTGGACAACGACACGTCATACGACAGCGCGTACGCAAAACCCATGCTCAACGACATGCTCGATCCCGGATCGACCTTTTCCAGATGCCGCCCGCCGCGCTCCTGATCGACATTGGCCGGCACGTTGTAGGTGTAACCGACCGAGCCGAACAGCACGACCGGGTCGATTACGTACGACACGTTCACCCCGCCGCCGATGCTGTAAAAGCCGTTGCCGGTGGAGAGGTCGTGCTCGGGATTGATCTCGTACGGGCTGGTGCCGGTCGGCAGGCCGATGGTGCCGTACAAGGTGGTGACCGGCTTGCCACGGTGCGAGGCCCACGGTTGCCAACGCAGGCTCGCCGACAGGTCGCCGAGGCTGTACACGTTAAGGTCGCGCTCGGTGTCGTACTTGGCGATCAGCGGAATACGCATGCTGAACGTGAGGTTGTCCCACACGCCGTAGTCGAAGGTGAACGAGTTGGTGAAGGTGTGCTGCGCTTCGCTCTCGCCGATCACGCTGTAGACGTTGTTGCCGGTGCGGTACGTGGTGATCTGGGTATCGCGCAGCAGCGAATAGTCGAAGCCGTAGGTCAGCGTGCGCTCGCCTTGCTTGAGCAAGGTGTAGCTTTTTTCGGCGGCCTGAAACACTTCGGCCAGGGCCTTGGAGCTGTCGGCGTCGTCGTCTTTTTTGCTCAAGGCTTCGCGGGCTTCGTCTACCGAAGGCTCATCGCTCCAGGCAGGCACGCTCAGCGTTAGCGTTAGCATGGCCACGCAGGCCACTCCCTTAATCCCCATGACGCCAATCCCCAGTTATTTTTTTGTTATGCCGGGCAGGTCTTGCCGTACGTGTCGGTCTTGTTTGTCTGTTTTTCAGGTGCTGCTATTTGCGGCGGATGTAGCGAATGTTGCCGTCCGAACCCAGCTCGTCGGCCTGGTTCGTGGTGAATTTGCTGATCTGGGGAAACTCGCGAAACGCCAGCAGGCTTACGGTGCGGTCGTCCACCAGACGCAGGTCTTTCTCGGTCAGGGCCATGGCGTTTTTCGGTTCCTGGCCGCTGGGGTAAATCACGAACAACACGTTCTGGTCCCAGATTTCTTCAAAGCGCGCGCGGGTAAAACTGATGTTGCCCAGCGCCGGATCGGCGACGAACACGTGCTCGTTGTACACATCGCGCACCACCACAAAATGCTTGAAGCCGGCGTATTCGATGGGCACCAGAGCCGGGTGCTCCAGCTCGTCCAGGTCGGAAAACGCCGCGCGAAACCCGCCGCTCTTGTAGCCAAGCGCGGCCACGAAACGCTTCATATCCAGCAGGGAAAAGCCCCGCCGCTCGACAATTCGGTCGGCTTCGCCGTAGCGCAACAGCCCTTCCATCACCTGCCTTTCCTGCAGGTCACGCCCCAGGAAATAGTCGAGCATGGTGGTCAGCGCCGCCGAACCACAGCTGTAGTCGTAGGCCTGACGGATGACGTTGCGAAATTGCAGTTGGCTCATCGGCTCCAGCGTCACCGACTCGCGCATGGGCATGCCCGGGGTGAGCTGTTGGGTCAGGTTGACCGTGCCTTGGGCCGGCGGTTTGGTGTCCACCGCTTCGGTGAAGCCCAATACGCCGAGCAGACTGCCAATAAGAATTTCGATCATTACAGGTCCAAAAACTGCCTGCGCTTAGGCCATGCCTCGTTAAAAAGCCGGACCGTCGCTCGACGCGTTTTAACTCTGAGCATTGGAAAAAGCCTTACCGGCACGAACCGATAAGGCTTCGGGTTAGCAAGGGGTGTTGCTAACTCAGTGTCCCCATACCTTGACGGTGGTGCCCGCCATGTTGATATCGGAGATAGCCAGCGAGCCGATGCTGGCAGCGCCAGTGGTCGAGCCGTTGGCGTAGGTACCGCCCACGTAGATACCGCCAACCGACACGGTACCGGTCATGTTGGGCAGGCTGATGGCCAGTTGCTGAGTGTCGGTACCACCGATAGAGGTGGTGACTACGTCGATTTTCAGCGGGTTGGCATCGGAGATGGTGAAGCCGGTGAAGCCAACGTTGGTGAGGTTCAAGCTACCGCCGCCGGTGTCGTTGTCGGTGTACTTCACGTTACCGACGCTACCGCCGAAGTTACCGGAGATGCTGATCCCGTCCTGGCCGGTTACGCTCGACAGCGCGGAATCGTCCATTGCGCGCAGATCGGCCTGAGCCATGAAAGGTGCAGCCAGTACAGCTGCAGCAAGAGCGAGTTGTTTGAGGCTTTTCATTGTTTTTATCTCCAAGATCACAGGTGGGTATCCCCGGGTGTTGCCGGCCACTCCTGTAACCGACAACTGGATCAACTCGCGTCGATCCCCATGCCTGTCGCGCCCTTCCTGGTAACGACAGACCTGGATTCGTGAAGCCTGATGCTTCGCGCCCTGTGACAAAGCTACTGAGTGCAGACCCGGCTGCCAGCCCATCCAAGGGATGGACGATGGCCATGCGCCAAGGCGCGGTAGCACATCGCCAGCCTTCACCCGATTAAAAACGGCGCGGGCGAGGGTCAGGCGAGGAAAAAACGGGCGAAAAAGCCCAGTTGGCCGTAGCCAATGAGCATCTTTAGCCCGTTTTTAACGCCGCCAAACCGAGCGCAGCAGTTTTTTCAGGCCTCGCTGAGCAGCCCCATGCTTTTGCCTTTCAGCACAGCCTGGGTTCGGCTGCGTACGCCGAGCTTGTTGAAGAGGTTATGCAGATGCCACTTGATCGTGGCTTCGGAGAGGTGCACCGCCTGGGCAATATCGCGGTTGGAAAGCCCGGCCGCGACGAAGCGCAGAATCTCCCGCTCGCGGTGACTAACATCCTGATTTTCATTGAAACTTTCCGGGTCTACCGATAGCCGACGGCATTGCTCGCGCAAGGTTTCGGCCAGCCCTTGCCAGGGCGCAGCGCGCTTGGGCTCAGCCGCGCGCCAGGCGTCCCAGAGCGGTAGCAGCCATAACGCGTCGTCTTGGAACAGGCGGCGGTAGCCACTGTTCCAGGCGTCTTCGAGAGTCGGTTGAAACAAGGCGAAGGCTTTTTCGCTGTTACCTTTGCGCCAGTACGCCACAGAAAGTAACAGCGACAAGCGCAGGCGACGGTCGCGCTGGTGCTCGGCGGTCTGTTTTGCCAGGCACGCTTCGAGGGCGGCCTGGGCTTTATCAGCACGGCGCTCGCACAGCGCCAGGCGCCCTTCCGACAAGGCCATGGCGGTTTCGGCATCCAGATAACGGCCCGGCGGCAAAACGGCCAAGTGCTGCTGCATTTGCAGGCAAATGCGCTCGGCTTCATTGGGCCGCTGCAGCCACAACAAAAACTGCACTTTGCAGCTCATGCCCAAGGCGAATACGCGCTCGTAACCGGCGCCATGCAATTCCCCCAGCCATTCGCCCAGCTGGGCCAGCCCCTGCTCCGGCTCGCCGGCGAAGAACCGCGCACGAGCCATCACCAATTTGCCGCGGCTGATCAATTCCGTGGGCGTGGCCACATCGCGCCAGGTGGTCGCCAACGGCAGTTCGGCCAGAATGGCGGCGTGGCGATCCTGCTCATACAGCAAGTCGGCGTAGGCCAAGGCCAGCGGGCCACCCACCCGGCTGCGACGGCCGAACACCCGCTCTACCCGACCGCGCGCGGCCTCGGCCAATTCACGGCCGCGCTCCAGCTCGCCACTTTCTTTGCAGATCAGCGACTCGATCAGGCTGGTCATGGCATGCAGGTATTCGCTCTCGGTCTGGCGCAGGTTGTCCCGCGCCAGCGCGATGGATTTGGCCGCCTCGCCGAAGTCGCCGAGCAAGGCGTACGCCGCCGCCTGAACGCACGACAGGCTGACGCGAAACACCGGCTGGTTGTCCGGCGCCATGCCTAGCCAATGGCGCGCCACTTTCAGGCAGGCTTCAAGTTTGTCCTGGTACAACAACACCAGCGCCTTGAGCACTTGCGCGGCGGCAAGCAGCTCGACCAAGGCGAAATGCAGCGTTTGCCCGCGCCCTTGCAGCAGACGGTTGCTGACCTCCTCGATCAGCGCTTCGGCGTCCGCGAATTTCTGCTCGAAGGCCAGCTGCCAGGCGTAGAAAATCTGAAACACCGGGTGCTCGCGAATAACGTCGGTGGGCACGCTTTTCAGAATGGCGAGAATGCCGTACACGCGGTTGCTGGCGATCAGCTTGGCGCCCTGGCGTTCCAGCAGTTCGGCGGCGAAGGCGTAGTCGCGGGCACGCAAGGCGTACTTGATGGAGCGATCGGGCAGCTCATGGCTTTCGCACCAGCGCGCGGCCGAGTGCAGCAAGGTGGTCGGGTCGCCGTGCCGGGCCAAACGGCCTTGCAGGAATTCGGCAAACAGATGGTGATAACGGAACCACTCGCCATGCTCGTCCAGCGGAATGATGAACAACTGCTCGGTTTGCAGACGCGCCAGCATTTCGATGCCGTCGCGTCGCCCGGTCAGGGCGTTGCACAGCTCGGCGTTGAACTCGTCGAGCACCGAGGTGTGGTCAAGAAACAGCTGCAAGCTGTCGGGCAGGCTGGCGACCACATCTTCAGCCAAGTAGTCGGCAATGTTTCGCTCAGTGCCCGAAAGCCCGGCCAGAAACGCCGCACGGTCCGGGTGGCGGGCCAAGGCCAGCGCCGCCAGGTGCAGGGCGGTAATCCAGCCCTCGGTGCGGTTCTGCAACAGGGTCAGTTCGTCGCGGCTGAGTACCAGCTCTTTCACTTCGCGGAAATAGGCAGCGGTTTCGTCAAAGCTCAGGCGCAGGTCTTCGGCTTTCAGCCACAGCGTCCAGGGTTTCAGCGACGGTTCTTCGACCAGCAACTGCGCCTGGTAACGGGTGCTGGCAAGCAGGTGCACGGTGGTCGGCAGGTGTTCGATGAGGTAGCGCACCGCCGGGCCCATGGCCGCGTGGCGAATGTGGTGGAAGTCGTCGAGCATGATGTACACGTCGCCGTCCAGGCGCTTGAGGTCGGCCAGAAACGCATCGATCAGCGCTTCTTGCGGCCAGCTCACGTCACCCTGCAACAGGCCGGCGGTGTTGCTGCCAAAGCCCGGCGCCACGGCATTGATGGCAGCCACCAGGTATTGCAGCAGGCGCTGCGGCTCGCTGTCGGCTTCGTCGCAGGAAAGCCACGCCACGCGGGCATTGGTGCCCAGCAGGCGCTGACGATACTGGGCCAGCACCGTGCTTTTACCAAAGCCGGCCGGCGCGCTGAGAATCACCAGGCGCTGCGAGCGCGAGGCGTACAACCGTTCGATAAGGGCCTGGCGCAGCAGTTGCGGACGTCCACCCGCATCGGCGGGAAACAGCTTGGTGCGCAGCAGCGGCAAGGTAGGCAGATGGGCGAGTGAACCGGTTACGGTGGTGTTCATTGCAGCAGTCCCAATTCACGGGCGCGACGGATGGCTTGGGTCCGATTGCGCACTTTGAGCTTCTCGTAAATGTTGTGCAGGTGCCATTTCACCGTGCCCAGCGCCAGCGCCAATTGCTGGCCGATTTCTTCGTTGGACATGCCCTTGGCCGCCAGCAACACCACGTCGCGCTCGCGCTCGGTGAGGCCTTCTTCCAGCACCTCCAGCGACTTGCGCGCGTCCTGCCCCGGCCACACGGCGAGCAGGCCGCGAATAAAGCCTTGCAGCGCCGGCTGGCGCTCGGCCGCTTCGAGGTTCTGCAGCAGCAGGCGAATGCCCTCGCCTTCCTCGATAAACAGACTGCGCACGCCTTCACGCTCGGCGCTGATCAGGCACTGCACCAGCAGCGACTGCGCCCGTTCCTGATAGCCCAGACGCTGATAGCTCAGCGCTGAAAGCAGATCCAGCCGCAAGCGTTGCAGGCCATGCCAGCCATTTTGCAATTGGCTGCGCAGTTGGGTGATTTCGTGCAGCGCCTCGCTGTAATGGGCGCGCGCCTGTTGCAGGCGGATGCGGGTCAGGCCCTGCACCCACAACACCGGGTTAAAGCTCATGGCCTTGTAGGGCGCGGCCAGCTTGGGCCAGTCGACGCCCTGAAAACGCGCCTCGGCGCGCTTGATGCGGTCGGTGGCCGGCTCTTGCAGAATCAGCGCAATTTCCTCGCCGGCCGCCTGGGCATAAAAGCGCCACGACTGGTTGCGCGCCGCCAGGTTTTGCATCAACACCAGGGTGGTCTGCGCGTCCTTGGGCTTTTCCTGAATTCGCTGGGTGCGCGCCAGGCTGAGCATGCCCTGGGCGTAGAGGTCGATGGGGTTGATCACGTCGAGCTTGCCCAGCGCCCAGCCGAGGTTTTCCTCCAGCGCCTGGAAGCGCCCTTGCTGATACGCCACCAGCGACTCGGTGATGGTCGGCAGCGCCAGCGCGCGGGACTTTTCGCCAAACCAGGGAATCAGCCGCGCCCGCAGCTGATCGAACAACAGCTGCGCCTGCTTGACCTGCCCCTGCTCCAGACACAGCAGAATTTCAACGTTGGCCAGCTGCATGTCGAGGTAACGGCCTTCGAGGAAATGCTTGCGTTGCTGCGCCAGGGCCAGCAGCCGTCGTGCCTGCTCGGGTTGGGCCAGCATCACCAGCGCCAGCGCGCCGATAATCAGCAGCGCAACTTCAAGGAAGGCGGTGTGCTGGCCCAGTTGCGCTTCCACCTTGCGCGCCAGCACCACGCAGGTGTCGAGGTCATCTTTCTGCAGGGCCAGTACCGCTTTGATTGCCAGCGTTGCCAGCACCTTGTCACTCAGCGGCTCTTCGGATTTGTGCTTGCCCCAGCGCGCCAGCAATTCATCCAGCATGCCGTTGGCTTCCGGCAACGACAGCTCGGCGGCGCGGCTCCAGACATCGGCCAGCACCAATACCGGAAAGCGTTCGGCAATGTCGTCCGGCACGCGCTGGCGCCAGCGGTAGATCAGGTTCAGTTGCCCGCGATTGATCAGCTCGAGGCCACAGCCATCCACCAGCGCCGCGAGCATTTGCGGGTCGTCGGCCAGGCAGGCGTGCTCGATGGCGAGGTTTTGCATGTGGTGGTTGGTGAACCACAGGCTGGCGTTGAAATGCAGCTGGCTGAGGCGCTCAGGGTCGCGCTCTTTCAGACGTGAGCGGAGAAAGTCGGCAAACAGATTGTGGAAGCGATACCACTGCCGTTCGCGGTCCAGCGGCAGCAGGAACAGCTGCATGGCCTCGAGTTTTTCCAGCAGTTGCTGGCCGTCCTGGCGCCCGGTCAGGGCATTGGCCAGGTCGCCACTCAGTTGCGTGGCCACGCCCAGGGCCAGCAGCACGTCCTGCATGTCGGCAGACAACTGCTCGAACACGCTGCGCAGCAGGTAATCGCCAACCGCAACCTGATCGCCACCCAGCTCTACCATCTGCTCGCTGGCTTGCGGCTGATGGCGCAGCCACAGGCTGGCCAGGTGCACGCCCACCACCCAGCCTTCGGTGCGCGAATGCAGGGCGTCGAGGGCCACTTCATCCAGATGCAGGCCGCCACGGTCGAGGTACTCGCGGGTTTCGGCCTTACTCATGCGCAGCTCCGGCGCGCCGATTTCCAGCAGCACTTCCTTGGCGCGCCAGGTCGCCAGATTCAGCGACGGCGTGGAGCGGCTGCCCACCGCCAGCACAAAGCCCGGCGGCGCCAGTTTCACCAGCCGGTTAAGGCTGCTTAACAGCTCGGCGTCCTGCACCAGATGCAAGTCATCGAGCACCAGCAACAAAGGCTGCTCGCGCTGCGCGAGGTCGGCCAGCAGGCTTTCCATCAAGGCCGCGGCAGGCACGCGCATGGTGTTTTGCAGATACGCGAGGGCATCCTGACCGACGCCGGGAATGGCGGCGCGCAAGGCATCGATGAGTTGCTGAAAGAAGCGCGAAGGGTCGTCGTCTTCGGGGCTCAGGGAGAACCACGCCACGGCGCTGCCCGTGTTGGCGTAGCTCTGCGCCAACGCGGCCAGTGCGCTGGTTTTGCCAAAGCCGGCGGGCGCCGACAACAGGATTAACCGGGCATGCGGATTGGCTGCCAACGCGGCTTTGAGGTGCGGGCGCGGCAAGTAATCAGCGGGAACATGTGGAGGTCGCAACTTCGAACGAAGGAGGCTACCGGCGGCTGGATTGTGCACTTCATCCATGACCTGGATCCCTTGAAAATTATTATTCTGATAGGAAATTTCGTACCCTTGGGATCTGTCCATACTAATCAGCTCGCTATCTCCGAGTAAACCCACTCACTCGCTCTAGGATCAAGGCTGGCGGCCCTCTACAATCGGCGCCCGCGCCCGACTGACTTGCCCATGCCTACCTGTTCGTTGCATCCGCTGCCCTATCGGGCAGACCCCGTCGAGTACTTTTCCTACATCCGCCAGGAACCTGGTGCGCTGCTGCTCGACGGCGGTCGGCCCACTTCCCAGCGTGCACGCTATGACCTTATGAGCGCTTGGCCATTGGCAGCGCTGGCACCGGCGCCTGACGAATCGGCCAACGACTTTATCCAGCGCCTGCGCGCCGCCCTGGCGCAACTGGGCCCTGCCGACGTGCCAGCCGGCCATGAACTGCCGTTCGCGGGCGGCCTGATGGGCTACTTGAGCTACGACTTCGGCCGTCGTCTGGAAACCTTGCCGGCCAATGCAGTGGACGACTTGCACCTGCCGGACGCGCAGCTGGGTGTGTACGGCTGGGCGCTGATCAGCGACCACCAGGCGGGCAGCAGCCAGTTGCTGTTTCACCCGGCGCTGGCCGAGCCGGAGCGCCAGCGCCTGATCGACGTGTTCGAGGGCGAGCCGCCAGCCAGCAGCGCGCCCTTTAGCCTTGTCGAAGACTTCTCCGCCAATCTCAGCGAGGTCCGGTACCAACAGGCGTTCGAGCGCATCCAGGCGTATATCCACGCCGGCGATTGCTACCAGGTGAACTTCGCCCAGCGCTTCAGCGCGCCCTGCCAGGGCGACCCGTGGTCGGCTTATCAAGCGCTGCGCAAGGCCTGCCCGACCCCGTTTTCCGGCTATGTGGCGCTAGGCAATAACCAGGCAATTGTGAGTTTTTCACCGGAGCGATTCGTACAGGTGCATGACGGCCAGGTCGAAACCCGCCCCATCAAAGGCACCCGGCCACGGGGCCAGACGCCCGCCGAAGACCAGGCCTTCGCCGACGACCTGCTCGCCAGCCACAAAGACCGCGCCGAGAATCTGATGATCGTCGACCTGCTGCGCAACGACCTCGGCCGCAGCTGCGCGATCGGCTCGGTACGGGTGCCGCAGCTGTTTGCGCTGGAGACTTACCCCAACGTGCATCACCTGGTGAGCTGCGTAACCGGCACCCTGGCGCCGGGCAACGACGCCCTGGATGTACTCGCCAACAGTTTCCCCGGCGGATCCATTACCGGCGCGCCGAAAATTCGCGCCATGCAAATCATCGACGAGCTGGAGCCCACGCAGCGGGCGATCTACTGCGGCTCGTTATTGTTCGTGGACGTGCGCGGCGAAATGGACAGCTCGATTGCTATCCGCAGCCTGCTGATCAAAGACGGGAAGGTGAATTGCTGGGGCGGCGGCGGCATCGTCGCCGACTCGCAGTGGCGGTCGGAATACAACGAATCGATCACCAAAGTGCGGGTGTTGTTGCAGACGCTGGAAGGGCTTTGATTTCAACAGGCATAGGTTGGGTTGAGCCGTAGGCGAAGCCCAACAGGGAGCCCGACGGGCTCCGCGTATCGGTCTAAGCACGCCGACGCACCGCAATGCTGGGCTTCGCTGCGCTCAACCCAACCTACGAGGCGATTACAAACTCAGCTCGCGGTTCGATGCTTTGATGAATTCTTTCTTCAAGTCTTCATACGTGTGCACCGCCGGGAACTGCGGGAATTCGCGGATCACGTTTTCCGGGGCGTGGAACAGGATGCCGGCGTTGGCTTCGCTGAGCATGGTGGTGTCGTTGTACGAGTCGCCAGCGGCGATTACGCGGTAGTACAGGCTCTTGAACGCCAGCACCGACTGACGTTTGGGGTCTTTCTGGCGCAGTTGGT
The DNA here is from genome assembly GCF_900573885.1 of Pseudomonas viridiflava. Classification (GTDB taxonomy): domain Bacteria; phylum Pseudomonadota; class Gammaproteobacteria; order Pseudomonadales; family Pseudomonadaceae; genus Aquipseudomonas. The sequence goes on along the minus strand of NZ_UPSE01000198.1, from coordinate 293,722 downwards.
AGCTCACCACGCGGTCGGTTTCGTCGGTGATCAGCTTGTGGCACAGCAGGGTCGGGAAACCCAGTTGGCGCATCAGCGGCTGGGAGAATTCGTAGAAAGTGTCCGAAAGAATCACCACCTGGAAGCGCTCACGCAGCCAGTCCACAAACTCCACCGCGCCTTCCAGCGGCTTGAGGGTGGCGATCACTTCCTGGATGTCAGCGAGCTTCAGGCCGTGCTCATCAAGAATGCGCAGGCGCTGCTTCATCAGCACGTCGTAGTCCGGAATGTCCCGGGTGGTGGCTTTGAGCGCGTCGATACCGGTTTTTTCCGCGAAGGCGATCCAGATTTCCGGAACCAACACACCTTCCAGGTCGAGACAGGCGATTTCCACAGGGCACTCCTAAACAGGATTGAGAAAGAAGGCGGCACTCTAGCCGCTCCCCTGCGACCACGCAACGCGGCCCCCGGCCATGTTCGACAACGCTGATAGTGCCTATCAGCACGGCGCGCTGCAGGCTCGCAGCGCTTTTTGCTACCATCGCCCTCCCCGCCGAAATGAACCTGGAGCCCCTCATGGATCTTGATCTGGACAAGCTGAACGCCGAATTCGCCAACCAGCCGGAAAAGCTGGTGGAGTGGGCACTTGGCCTGGGCAAGACGGCTATTTGCACCACCAACTTCCGCCCCTTCGAAGCGGTGATTCTGCACATGGTCAGCCAGGTGAAACCGGACATTCCGATCATCTGGATGGACAACGGTTACAACACCGAAGCCACCTACAAATTCGCCGATGAAGTGACCCGTGCGCTAAACCTGAACCTGATCACCTACCTGCCCAAACGCAGCCGCGCCCACCGCGAAGCGCTGGAAGGCCCGGTGCCAGCGCTGGACGATCCGCGTCACGAAGCCTTTACCGAAGAAGTGAAACTGGAACCCTTCACCCGTGCTCTGCGTGAAACCGCCCCGCAAGTGTGGTTCACCGCCCTGCGCGCCACCGACACCGCCGTGCGCGCACAAATGGAACCGATCAGCATCAACCCCGATGGCTTGATCAAGGTTGCGCCGCTGCTGCAGTGGTCGTCCAAGGATCTGTATCAGTACCTGACCAAACATAATTTGCCGAATAACTTCGACTACTTCGACCCCACCAAGGGTGAAGATAATCGCGAGTGTGGCTTGCACATTAGTCACTAAGCGATCGGCTGCGCGTCGGCGGTGCTGCGTTAAAAGCGCTCTAGCTCGCTCGATCTGAATATGTAGGGCGAGTGGAATCTTGAAACGCTTCGCGAGCAAGCTCGCTCCTGCAAATCGTGCGGTCTGCGGGAGCGGCTGGGCGGCATTCCGATTAGCCGCGATGCTTTTGGAGGCTAACCGCGCAACCCGCTAATCAGTTTGCCCAGCAATTCGCTTATCTGCTTCTGCTCTACTGGCGCCAACACTTCCAGCGCGCGCTGTTCGTTGTCGACGTGCAACGGCAGCACTTTGTCGATCAAGGCCAGGCCCGAGGGGGTCAGTTGCACCAGCGTGCTGCGCCGGTCGCTGGGCGATGGCAGGCGTTCGATCAGACCGCTGCGTTCCAGACGGTCAAGGCGACTGGTCATGGCGCCGGATGACAGCATCAATCCTTCGTAGAGTTCAGTCGGCATCAGTCGGTACGGCGCGCCCGCACGGCGCAACGTGGCGATGACGTCGAACTCGCCTTTTTGCAGCCCGAACTGCGCCGCCAATGGCGACAGTATCTGCCTCTCCATCAACTGCGCCGCTTCCAGTAATCGCCCAACCGTGACCATTACGGCTGCGTCGATATCCGGACGTTCGCGCCGCCATTCTGCTTCTGCCTGTTGCGCTCGATCATTCATTTTGGTCTCGCTTCAAAAAACCATCTCGATATAAAGCTAATACTAATACCTTGCGTACAGGCACGCTCAAACTTTAATCTTGATGTCGAGATACTTTATGACGAGATAGACACCATGAGTGCGATCACACGTGCCCACCTGCTTATCGTGCTGGCCGTCATCGGCCTGGCGCTAAACCTGCGGCCCGCGCTGGCTGCGGTCGGCCCATTGCTCGACAGCATCGAATTGGCCACCGGCATGAGTTCCACCCAGGCCAGCCTGCTGACCACCGTGCCTGTGTTCGTGATGGGCGTGTGCGCCTTGGCCGGAGGGCCGCTACGGCGCTGGTTGGGTGAACGCAACGGCATTGGTTTGAGTATCGCGTTGATTGCGCTGGCATGCGGCCTGCGTTTGGCGGCGACCGGCCGTTACGGTTTGCTCGCCTCCGCCGTGCTGGCCGGCGCCGGCATCGCGCTGGTGCAAACGCTGCTACCGGCGTTTATAAAACGCTGCTTTGGCGCGATGGCGGGCAATGTCATGGCGCTGTACACCACTGGCATCATGGGCGGCGCAGCGATTGCCGCCGCAGCGGCGGCGGGTCTGGCGACGCTCGGCGGCTGGCCTGTGGCGCTGGCGATATGGGCGGCGCCGGCCGCGCTGGCGGTACCGCTGTGGTATGTCGCGTCACGTGAGCAACGGGCGAATCACGCACCGCAAACCCTGGCTGCGTCTGCATCGCCTGCGTTCTGGCGCAACGGCCGGGCCTGGCAACTGATGGTGTTTTTCGGCATCGGCACGGGCGCGTACACCTTGGTGCTCGCGTGGCTGCCGCCCTTTTATACCGGCCTCGGTTGGCAACCGTCCGCCGCCGGTTTTCTGCTCGGCGCATTGACGCTGACCGAAGTGGTCGCCGGCCTGGCGGTGTCGGCGTTGATCGGCCGTTTCCCGGATCGTCGTGTGCCGTTGTACAGCGTGCTGCTGATGCTGCTGGCCGGCCTGCTCTGCCTGATCATCGCGCCCCTGCCCTTGGCGCTACCGGCGTGCTTGTTGCTCGGCTGCGGCATCGGCGCATTGTTTCCTCTGTCGTTGATCGTGGCGCTGGACCACGCCGACAGCCCAAGCCGCGCCGGTGAACTGGCCAGCTTCGTTCAAGGCGGGGGCTACATCATCGCCAGCGTTATGCCGCTGCTGGCCGGCGTACTGCGCGACCGCTTTGCCGACCTCACGCAGGCCTGGATGATCATGGCGCTCGGCGCCGTGGTGCTGATTGGCTTGAGCACGCGTTTTGCGCCGGCCAGTTACGGGCGCATCAATAACCTTCGCCCATAAAAAAGGCGCCGATCAAGGCGCCTTTCTTATCTGTTCCGACCTTAGTGCACCGGCAACTCAACGCCGCTGAACAGCTCTTCCAGCTCCACTTTGTTGTGGCACTGCACGGCTTTGGCCATGACGTCGCGGGTCAGGTGTGGGGCGAATTTTTCGATGAAGTCGCACATGAATCCGCGCAGGAACGTGCCGCGACGGAAGCCGATTTTGGTCACGCTCGGTTCGAACAGTTCACTGGCATCCAGCACCACCAGATCCGGGTCAAGTTTGGCATCGACTGCCATTTTCGCCACGATGCCCACGCCCAGGCCCAGGCGCACGTAGGTTTTGATTACGTCGGCGTCGGCGGCGGTGAACACCACTTTTGGCGTCAGACCACGGTGGCTGAAGGCCTCGTCGAGCTTGGAGCGGCCGGTGAAGCCAAACACGTACGTAACGATGGGGTATTCGGCCAGGGCTTCGAGCGTGAGCTTTGGCAGCTTGGTCAGCGCGTGGCCTTGGGGCACCACCACGCAGCGGTTCCAGGTGTAGCACGGCATCATGATCAGGTCGTTGAACAGCTCCAGACCTTCGGTGGCGATGGCGAAGTCGACGGTGCCGTCGGCGGCCATTTCGGCAATCTGCATCGGCGTGCCCTGGTGCATGTGCAGGGCCACGTCGGGGTATTGCTTGATGAAATTGCTGATCACCGCTGGCAAGGCGTAACGCGCTTGGGTGTGGGTGGTGGCGATGGACAGCGTGCCTTTTTTCTCGTTGGAAAATTCCTGGGCGATCTGCTTGATGCTTTCGACCTTGCGCAGAATTTCGCCAGCGGTGGTGATGATGCGCTCGCCTGCCGGCGTCACGCGGGTCAGGTGCTTGCCGCTGCGGGCGAAAACCTCGACACCCAACTCATCCTCCAGCAGGCGGATCTGCTTACTGATACCCGGCTGCGAGGTATACAGACTCTGCGCCGTGGCGGACACGTTGAGATCGTGGTGCGCGACTTCCCAGATGTAGCGCAGTTGCTGGAGCTTCATAGATATCCCTCAAAGCGAAAAGGCGATGCAGCAGACGCCAAAGGCGTTATATAACCATAGTAAAGGTTAGAAGGCTAAATCTAGACCATTTATTAGCATATGAAGCATCGGTCTGCGCCAGAGTGCGGCAAAACGTTTCCTAAAAATCCGCCCGCGTGCGGTGCTGCAGCATCGGCACCAGGTACACCGGCACTTCCGACAGCTGCACCAGGCGTGTTGCGGTGCGCCCCAACGGAATATCCTGCTCCCCCGTGTGGCTGCTATGACTGCCAATCACCAGCAGATCCACGTTAAAGCGCTGCGCCTCGGCCAGAATCACTTGCGGCGGGTCGCCCTGCACCACCCGCACGGCGCGCACCATCTGCATGTCTTGCTGGGCATCCCCCATCTCGTCACGAAAGCCCTCGAACACCCGCTGCTCGATGCTGGCCAGCACGCCGCTAAGGCCATTGGTGCGAATTTCCGTGAGTACCGCTTCGTCCAGGTAGGTTTTCAATACCGATTCGGCGAACAACCCCAACGGCTCCACGGCGTGCACCACATATAAATCCGCCTTGAAAGCGCGCGTCATGGCCAGGGCGTGTTGCAACACATACGGGGCGTAAAGACCTAAATCGGTGGCGTAAAGAATCGATCGAATCATGCGGCCTCCTAACTGCATTCTTAACGGCCTGGGTTGAGCTTAGCAGCGCTGGCTATAAATCCAGCCGCTGTTAGTAGCGCAAGACGAACGGGCAGCAAAACGGCCGGGAGACTAGAGCTGTGGCTCGTTACTGATGCCGTGCGGCACGTGACCGGTGGCAACCACGTCGCGACTTTTCTCGCAGTGACCGGGCTGGTCATCAAAAAACACGTCGGCGCCAAAAGTTTCCAGAATCGCGGTTTTCTCCAGCCCGCCGAGAAAGTACGACTCATCCAGACGAATATTCCATTCGCGCAAGGTGCGAATGACGCGTTCATGGGCCGGCGCCGAACGGGCCGTCACCAACGCGGTGCGGATCGGGCAACTCTCCTGCGGGAATTCCTGCTGCAGGCTGTGCAGCGCAGCGAGGAATGGCTTGAACGGCCCGCCGCCCAACAACTCGCGCGCCGACTCGCGTTCGTGGGTCTGGAAAGCGACCAGCCCGCCAGCCTGGTACACACGCTCGGACTCATCGGAAAACAGCACCGCGTCGCCATCGAAGGCGATGCGCAGTTCAGTGCTGGCCGCCCGCCGTGCGCCGCCGGACAGAATGGTTGCCGCGCCAAATCCCGAACGCAGCGCGCTGCGCACGTCTTCGGCATGGGTAGAAAGAAACAGGTGACAGCCAAAGGCCGCCAGATACGGGTCCGGGCTGCGGCCGCCGACAAAGGCGGCGCGGGTGATGTCCAAGCCGTAATGGCTGATGGAGTTGAACGCACGCAGGCCGGTGTCCGCGCTGTTGCGTGACACCAGAATCACCTCGACGCGCTGCTGGCCGAGGGTGGTATTCAGCGCCAGCAGCTTTTGCACCAGGGGAAACGCATCGCCCGGTTCAAGCATTTCGTCTTCATGCTCGATTTGGTACTGGCGATACGCCTCCACGCCTTCGCTTTCGTAAATTCGGTGGCTTTCGCGCAGGTCGAACAGCGCCCGCGAGGAAATTGCCAACACCAGTTTGTCCGCCAGCCCCTTGCTCATAGATGCCTCAGTCCGGGTCGCTTGATCAGTGACTGCGCGAGTCGATAAATGCCAATTGCTGCTGCAACGCGCGAATGCGCGGCAGGTCAACGCCGGCGCGTTCGGCGGCAGCCAGCGGTTCGGCGTAGATGTACTGCAACTCCAGCGGGCGCTTCTCGACGAAGTCGTGGTACATGCTCGGCAAGTAGTCCGGCATGCGGTCGGTGGAAGCCAGCAGCTTCTCGGCGAACACTTCAGGAATGACGTACCCGCAAGCCGCCGCGCCTTCGATCACTTCTTTCATGATTGCCAGAATCAACGCGCGGGTTTCGCTGTGGCCCATCAAGGCCGTGGTGCCAGCATTGAGCACCACCGAAAGACCGTTGTAAGGCACGTTCCACACCAGTTTTTGCCAGCGCGCCTGGGCCAGGTTGGCCATGGCCGTAGAATCGAGGCCGGCGTGCTTGAACAGTGCGGCGCCTTCCTCGGAGATTGCCAGCCGGGCGTCAGACGACGCCGCCGGGCCGCTGTGGTAACCGAGGTTGACGCCGCCAAGTGCCTGGTGCTCGATCACGCCGGGGCCCGAACGGTGAACGCAGATATAGCAAAGACCGCCGAGCAGATGCAGCGAGTCGGGCAGCAACGGCTGCAGGCCCTTTTCCACCGCCAGGCCGTTTTGCAGCAGCACCACTTTTGCGCCTGGGGCGGCGGCCTGGGCAATCACCGGCGCCAGCTCGGCATTGCTGGTGCTCTTGGCACCGACCAGCAGCCAGTCGCACGCTGGCATCTCGGCGGCATTGCAATATGCCTGAACGTTTTCAAGCTGCAGTGCACCATGCACGGCGCTGTTCAGTTGCAGGCCACGCTCAGCCACGGCGGCGTATTCGCTTCGCAGCAGGAAATGCACGTCGAAGCCGGCCCGCGCGAGCATCAGCCCGTAAAAACCGCCAATCGCTCCGGTGCCGATGATGCCGATACGTGGACCGGTGCCGGCTTCAGGGAAAAACGCCATCAGGGAAGCTCCTCGGGTAAACGGGCCAACGCCGCATCTATGGCGGCTTTCAGCTCCAAAGGTTGCAAGCGCGACCGCAGCGCGCCGAAAAATTGACCATCGCGCACAACAAACAGCGCAGGTAAGTGAAACACCTCATAACGCTCGACCAGGCCGCCATTGTTGGCGGCGTCTATCCAGCACAGGCGCGCCACGGGCAGCGCCATGCCGGGCAGCTCGCGGCGGGCAAAGCGGCAACTGGCACAACCTATGCTGGTAAATATCAGCAGTGAAACGCCCGGCCAGTCGAGCAACAGGCGATCCGCGTCGAAATCGGTCAACTCGGATTGCGTGGCTATACTGCTAGCAGTGATGTCCATAAGCCATCATCCGATCGTGTGGAGTTTTCTGGTAATGCGTCAGTTTTTGCGTCATCCCAGTGATATGCCAGTTGAGCTGATTCAGCGCAAGCATGCGTTCTTGCCGTGTCAGCGCTTGAACAATATCAGCCTCGGCGGGGTCGCCTGCAATTGCTCCAAAGGTTTTCGTCGTGGCACCGCGGTGGAACTGCGCATTCCACTGCTGGGCGATCAGGCCCGATACAGCGGCGTGGTCGCCTGGTGTAAGAAACAGGCCACCGATTACCTGGTCGGCATCGCTTTTATTGATGAAGAAACGCTGTTTCGCGCGCGAATGGTCGAGCAGGTGTGTCAGATCGAACACTACCGTCACCTGCGCGAACAGGAACTGGGCCAGCCGCTGCCCGTGGAAGCCATTGCCAAGGAATGGATCGCCGAACACGCCGCCACGTTCTCGGCCGTCAGCGGCCTGCATTAAGCGTCATCTCGATACCGCCCCGTTCACTCCCTCTATTGAGCCGCATAACCACGAGCGCCCCATTGTCGAGGCGGGCCGTACGCGCTAAGGTTCCCACCCCCGTTACGCTCCGCGCTCTGTCGCCAATGGCTGACGGCCAACTCCGTGACCTGACTGACGACCTGACCGAGTAGCACGATGGCTGATTTACCGATCGATGACCTTAACGTCGCCTCCAACGACACCCTGATCACTCCCGACCAGCTCAAGCGTGACATTCCGCTGACTGAAGCCGCCCTGCGCACCGTGGTGCAAGGCCGTCAGGTGATTCGCAATATTCTCGACGGCAAGGACCACCGCCTGTTTGTGGTGGTCGGCCCTTGCTCGATTCACGACATCAAAGCGGCCCACGAGTATGCCGAGCGCCTGAAAGTGCTGGCTGCCGAAGTGTCGGACACGCTGTATCTGGTCATGCGCGTGTATTTTGAAAAGCCGCGCACCACCGTCGGCTGGAAGGGTTTGATCAACGATCCGTACCTGGACGACTCCTTCAAGATTCAGGACGGCCTGCACATCGGCCGCCAACTGCTGCTCGACCTGGCTGAAATGGGCCTGCCCACCGCCACCGAAGCACTCGACCCGATTTCCCCGCAATACCTGCAAGACCTGATCAGCTGGTCGGCCATTGGCGCGCGTACCACCGAATCGCAAACCCACCGCGAAATGGCTTCGGGTCTGTCGTCGGCAGTGGGCTTCAAGAACGGCACCGACGGCGGCCTGACCGTTGCCATCAACGCCCTGCAATCGGTCTCCAGCCCTCACCGTTTCCTCGGTATCAACCAGGAAGGCGGCGTGTCCATCGTCACCACCAAAGGCAACGCCTACGGTCACGTGGTGCTGCGCGGCGGTAACGGCAAGCCGAACTACGATTCGGTGAGCGTGGCCGTTTGTGAGCAGGAACTGACCAAAGCCGGCATTCGCCCGAACATCATGGTCGACTGCAGCCACGCCAACTCCAACAAGGATCCGGCGCTGCAACCGCTGGTGATGGAGAACGTCGCCAACCAGATTCTGGAAGGCAACCAGTCGATTGTCGGCCTGATGGTCGAAAGTCATCTGGGCTGGGGTAACCAGTCGATCCCCAAAGACCTCAATGCGCTCAAGTACGGTGTGTCGATCACCGATGCGTGCATCGACTGGGACACCACCGAGAAAACCCTGCTGGGCATGCACAGCAAACTCAAGAACGTGCTGCCCAAGCGTCAACGCGGCTGATTCAAATAGCGCACACAAAAACGCCGGGCTTAGCCCGGCGTTTTTTTTAACTCGAAGAATCAGTGCCGATTGCGCCGTTCCATATAGCGCTCTACGTAGGAGCACGACGGAATCACGGTGTAGCCCATGCGTTCGGCATATTCCAGCGCACGCTCGGTAAGCGCGGCGGCAATGCCACGGCCGCGCAGCGAGTTAGGCACAAAGGTGCGGTAGATATCGAGCGTCTGCTTACCCAGATCCATATAGGCAAGGTAAGCACGATCACCATCTACGGTGGTCTCGAATTGATGACCTGCCTGGTCATGGTTGATAGACAGCGCCTCGCTCATCACAACTCCTCAACGGGCCTTAGAACATGACCCTTACCTTATCGATCTTATCCAAGCGCAGAAACATTTCCGCCGACCCCGAGCCAAACTGGACACTGAGGTAGGCTTTGCCGTTCTCCACTTTGCGCAGCACACCCTGGTAATAAGTACGGTCATGGGTGATGAACTGCAAACGCTTGCCAGCGTATTCGGGCAGGCTGGCGACACTCACGAACTCATATTGCTGCGTCGCGGCATTTGACTCAACTTTTTCTGCCACGATCATTTCATTGGGCAATGGTTCTTTACGCGCGTTCGGGTCGAACCAGCTAAAGCCCACCGGCGAAACCACCTGCTGGTTCACCAGCAGCGCCGGGTGCAACATGGCAACCACATCTTTGGCTTCGAAGAACTGTAGGCCATCCCAGCTCAGACCGGCATTCGGGCTGAGCTCAAGGCGCAGCGATTGCGGGTCTTTCAGGTAGCGGCCGTAGGCTTCCAGCACGGCGGGGTCCAACGCCACGCGCTGGCTGCGCATGACGTTGTCGAACTGCTCCAGCGCAGTTTTCAGATACGCCTCGCTGCTCAGGCCCAACTTGCCGGCGCAATACTCCTGCACCTTGCGCTGGTACTGGTTGTCATTGATTTCCACCGCTACCAGCGACAGCTCGGGCGGCTTCACGCGCATGTCGCCGGGGTTATCCGACATATTCGCCAGCGCCAGGGTCACCTTCAATTCCGCCATGTCCCGCGTATCGGCCGTCATGGAAAAGTGCACGGTTTTCTTTGCCGGCGAGAACACATAGGAAACTTCCGCATCGCTTTCAAAGGTGCGATAGCCCATGTCCAGCAGTTCGGTGGTGCCAATAAAACGCACCTTGCCGCAGCTCACTTCGCTCATCGCCGAGAACAGGCTGCGCTCGGAAGGCGTGTCGTAGAGCTGTTGCATAAACGGCCCGTGAACATCCAGCGCCAACCCTTTGAGATTGACCGCCAGTTGTTCCGGAAACTTGCCTTCGGCCAGGCTCTCCTTGAAGCGCAACAGTTCACCCAAACCGTTGAACTTCAATTGCGCGTGCTGCACCCGAACACTGTCGCCCATCATGGGCACACGCACAGTAAGGTTTTCCAGGCCGACGCGACCGTTGAACGACGAGGTAATGCCGCCGTAACTGATATCCATATACGGTGATAACTGCGCAATCGCATCGTTCATGATCGAACGCACCGATAACCACAGCGAAAGCTTGATCAATACGGCAATCGCAACTACCGAAAGCAAACCCCATTTAACGATTCTGGCCACGCTGACGTCCTTGCTGTCCAACGACACGCACTATTTCTGCAGGTTTTGTGCGGCGCAGCTTAACAGGCCGGCAAATGGCCAGCTATGGGCAAACTCATGGGAATGCGCAGCGGTTAACAGGCAGGAATTCAGAACTTGGGAGTCAGGCTTGTTGTCTGTTTATTGTCCGCCCATACGCCCAAAAGTATGGGCAGACAATTAAGCCAGCGAGGCGCTCGACATGTCGGTAATGCGCATGCCTCAGGCGTAATTGGATATTTTTCATCCAGCACTATTACCGCTTGCTTACATGCCGCTCAAATTTGGCAAAAAAAGTGTGGCGCTGGCGCGACGTCCGTTTACTTACTACAAGTAATGAGTAGTATGTAGACCGGCAAAATACCCGAGCTCGGGGAAATTGCTTTATGGAAAAATTGCACCTTAAGGGGAACACAATGAACAACGTTCTGAAACTTTCCGCTCTGGCTCTGGCTGCCGTTCTGGCCACCGGCTGCAGCAGCACCACCAAAGAAACCGAAGCTCGTCTGACCGCTACCGAAGACGCTGCTGCTCGCGCTCAAGCTCGTGCTGACGAAGCCTACCGCAAAGCTGACGAAGCTCTGGCTGCTGCTCAGAAAGCTCAGCAAACTGCTGACGAAGCCAACGAGCGTGCTGCTCGTATGCTGGAAAAAGCCAGCCGCAAGTAATTGCGCTGCGAACCGAGCCTTTGGGCTCGGTTTTTTTTCGCCTTGAGTTTGGCAACGACCGGCTGCGCGTCGGTGATGCTGCGTTAAAAATGAATGTTGATGCTCATGGGCTACAGCCCACTGCGCTTCAAAATCCATTTTTGCCTTGCCTCCCTCTAGCTCGCTCGGTCTTGGGCGGCGTGAAGGCTGAGAGCGGAAAATCAACCTGTGGGAGCGGCTTTAGCCGCGAGCTTTTGATTTTCTTACACGCAACAAAAAGCCCGCTGCGGGGTTAACCGGCAGCGGGCTTTTTGTTGCGTGGCTGCTTACTGCACAACCGGCGCGGTGTTGGCCATTACGGCGCCGGGCGTGGCGATTTCGACGGGCAGGCCGTCTTCGGCGGCAACTACGTCGCGCACCACTTCCCAGTCCAGGCTCGCGCTGTTATTCAGTTCATCACGCTTGAGCAGCGCGTTGATGACGGCGGTGTGCTTGTCGACGATCGACGGGTTGCCAGTGTCGTCCAGCGGGGTGTGGGCTTCGAGGTAGACCTTGCCGCCACTCACGCCGAATTTGTACGGGTCGTTGATGATGCGCACTTTGGTGCCCACCGGTACCATTTTCGCCAGTTCCAGCACGTTGTCGTTGAGCATGCGGAAGCAGCCATGGCTGACGCGCATGCCAATGCCGAATTTCTTGTTCGAGCCGTGAATCAGGTAACCCGGCAGGCCAAGGTTGAACTTGAACGGACCGAGCGGGTTGTCCGGGCCTGGCGGCACCACGCTTGGCAACGGGTCGCCGTCGGCAGCGTGTTCGGCGCGGATCGAAGCCGGCGGATACCAGGCCGGGTTGGCGGTCTTCGCGGTAATGGTGGTGACGTTGATGGGCGAGCCCCAGCCTTCGCGACCAATGCCCAGCGGGTAGGTGTGCACCACGTCCTGCCCTTTCGGGAAGTAGTACATGCGGTATTCAGCCAGGTTGATCACGATGCCTTCGCGCGGGCCCGGCGGCAGTACGAAGCGGGTGGGCAGCACGATTTGCGTGCCTACGCCGGGAAGCCAAGGATCCACGCCCGGGTTGGCCGCCACCATTTCCAGATAGCCCAGGTCGTTCGCTACGCCGATGTCGGCAAAGGTGTCTTCGTACTTGGCGGTGATGACCTGAACCTGGCCAATGATGTCTTCGCCCGGTGGCGGCAGCGGAAATTCCAGCGCTGCGGCAGGGCCGGCCGCGAGCAACGCGGCGAGTGACAGGGAACGGGCGACTGCAGGAGCGCGCGACAACATCCGGTGATCCTTGGCTGAATAGCGAGTAGGGAAAGAACGCGATTGTACACGCGCCCCGTGGCGACAGGGAGTGGCCTAGACGCCCGGCCAGCGCGGCCGGTCGCCGTCGCGCTGGGCCTGCAACGTGGCATAGCACGCGGTGCAGAGGCGCTTGTCACGCAGCAGTGGTTTTTCCAGATTCACCCATTTCGGCTGCGCGGGCAGCAAGCCGCCGCACAACGTGCGGTCGGCATGGCCACTCAACTCAAGCTGGCGGGCCACCAGATGCACACGCACTTCACGGCACGCGAACAAGTCGAGCTGTTCGTCGGGTTCGATCAGTTGGTAAGCGTGTAAAGACCAAGCGGGGCGCGGCATTGAAGGCTCCTGGAGACGGCGCCACCTTAGCCGAAAGGTGGCGCATAAAAAAGCCTTCTCAGCAGACCTTTTTCAAGCGTTGGGCCATCAGCCGCGTCCGGCAAACACGACCGAAAAAGCCCGCAAAGACCGCCCTAAAGCAACGGTTTGAGCGCCGGCCAGGCGTTGTCCAGCAGCTTCGACTGCGCGCCCGCAGCCGGGTGAATGCCGTCGGCCTGCATCAAAGCCGGCACGCCGCCAACGCCCTCAAGGAAGAACGGCACCAGCGGCACCTTCTTCTGCTCAGCCACTTCGGTAAACGTGGCGGCAAAGGCCTTGTTGTAGCGCTCGCCATAGTTGGGTGGCAGCCGCATGCCCAGCAGCAGCACCTTGGCGCCGGCCTTTTGGGCCTGCTCCACCATCGAGGCAAGGTTTTGTTGCAATTGGCCCGGCGGCTGGCCGCGCAGGCCATCGTTGCCGCCCAGCTCGATCACCACCACGCTCGGTTTATGTTCTGCAAGCAGCGCCGGCAGGCGCGCGAGGCCGCCTGCACTGGTGTCGCCACTGATGGACGCGTTGACTACCTTGTCGTCAAAGCCATCGGCCTGCAGGCGTTTTTGTAACAAGTTGACCCAGCCCTGGCTGGTTTCCACGCCCAAACCGGCGCTGATACTATCGCCGACGACCAGCACGGTGCTTGCCGCCGCCCCTTGTGCCCAGAGCATTACTACCAGGGCACCCGTTACCCACCATGTACGCATTGGAATCTCCATGACTGTGAGCATTCTTACTGCGCGGAACCTTAGCAAAGTGGTTCCCAGCGCGGAAGGCGATTTGACCATCCTGCACGACCTCTCCCTCGACCTGCTGCGCGGCGACAGCCTCGCCATCGTTGGCACATCCGGTTCGGGGAAATCCACCTTGCTTGGCTTGCTGGCTGGCCTCGACCTGCCCAGCAACGGCGAAATAATCCTCGCCGGCAACACCCTCAATACCCTCGACGAAGACCAGCGCGCCCGTGTGCGGGCCGAACATGTGGGCTTTGTATTCCAGTCTTTTCAGCTGCTCGACAGCCTCAATGCGCTGGAAAACGTGATGCTGCCGCTGGAGCTCGAAGGCCGCCGCGATGCCCGCGACCGTGCCGGCGACTTGCTCGAGCGCGTGGGTCTGGGCAAACGCCTGACCCACACGCCACGCCAGCTTTCAGGTGGCGAACAGCAACGCGTAGCCATCGCCCGCGCCTTTGCTGCCGAGCCCGCGGTGCTGTTTGCCGACGAGCCCACCGGCAACCTCGACACCCACACCGGCGAGCACATCAGCGACCTGCTGTTTGAAATCAACCAGGAACGCGGCGCCACCCTGGTGCTGGTGACGCACGACGAACGCCTGGCGCAGCGCTGCCATCGCCGCATTCGCCTGGAAGCCGGGCATATCGTGCAGACAGCGGAGGCGTGATGACACGCCTACCCTTCTCTCGCCTGCTCAACCTCGCCGCCCGCCAGCTGCGCCGCGACACCCGCGCCGGCGAGCTGCGGGTGTTGTTTTTCGCCTTGGTCATCGCCGTGGCTGCCAGCACCGCCATCGGCTTTTTCAGCGCGCGCCTGAACGCCGCCATGCAACTGCGCGCCACCGAATTCCTCGGCGCCGACATGCTCCTCACCGGCAGCTCGCCGGCCACCCAGGCCCAGGTAGACGCCGGCAAGAGCGCGCAATTGCAGCACGCGCAGTTGGTGGAATTTTCCAGCGTGATCGCCGCTGACGAGGGCATTCAGCTGGCCAGCGTCAAAGCCGTAAGCAGCAGCTACCCGCTGCGCGGTCAGTTGAAAAGCGCCCCCGAACCCTACGCCGAAGAAACCGCTGGCGGCGGCCCCGCGTCCGGCGAAGCGTGGGTGGAAGCGCGCCTGCTGGTGGCGCTGAACGTGAAAGTGGGCGATAGCGTCGACGTGGGCGCGAAAACCCTGCGCCTGAGCCGCGTGCTCACCTACGAGCCCGACCGCGCCGGCGACTTCTACAGCCTCACGCCGCGCCTGCTGATGAACATGGACGACCTCGCTGCCACTGGCGTGGTGCAGCCCGGCAGCCGCGTGCGCTATGCCGAACTGTGGACCGGCAGCGCCGAAAATCTTGAAAGTTACCGCCAGGCGCTGAAACCCATGCTCGCGCCAAACCAGAAAATTGAAGGCGCGCGCGACGGCAACCGTCAGGTTGGCGGCGCGCTGGGGCGAGCCGAGCGCTACCTGAACTTGTCCAGCCTGGCCGCCGTGCTGCTGGCGGGCGTTGCCGTGGCCTTGTGCGCGGCGCGTTTTGCCGCCAAACGCTTCGACGCCAGCGCCCTGCTGCGCTGCCTGGGCCTGTCGCGCCGCGAAGCGCTGACCGTGTTTACCTTGCAGCTGGCGATGCTCGGCCTCTTGGCTGCCGGCCTCGGTGCGCTGCTCGGCTGGCTGGGTCAGTTGGGGCTGTTTCACCTGCTTGGCGGGTTATTGCCCGCCACCGTGCCCAGCGGCGGATTCATGCCCGCGCTTGCCGGCATCGCCACCGGCCTGGTCGCCCTCGCCGGCTTTGCCTTGCCGCCCTTGGCAGCGCTGGGTCGCGTGCCGCCATTGCGGGTATTGCGCCGTGATCTGATGCCTGTGCCGCCGAGCTCATGGCTCGTGTACGGCGCTGCGCTGGGCGCGCTGACGTTGATCATGTGGCGACTGAGCCTCGACCTGCCGCTGACCCTCGCCTTGCTCGGCGGCGGTCTTGTCGCCGCCTTGGTCTTGGGCGGTGCATTGGTGCTCGGCCTGCAAGGCTTGCGACGCCTGCTGGCCGGCGCGCCACTGCCGATGCGCCTGGGCCTCGGCCAGTTGCTGCGCCATCCGCTGGCGGCTGCCGGGCAGTCGCTGGCGTTTGGCTTGATTCTGCTGTCCATGGCATTGATCGCCTTGCTGCGTGGCGAACTGCTGGACAACTGGCAGCAGCAACTCCCCAAAGAGGCGCCCAACTACTTCGCCCTCAACGTGCTGCCCGGCGACAAGGATGCCTTCGCCGCGCACCTGGCGAAAATCTCGCCCCACCCTGCTCCGCTGTACCCGGTGGTGCCTGGGCGCCTGATTGCCATCAACGGTCAGGCCGTGAAAGAAGTGGTGAGCAAAGACTCCACCGGCGACCGCGCCGTGCGCCGCGACCTGAGCCTGACCTGGGCCGCCGACATGCCGGTCAGCAACAAGTTGGTGGCAGGCAGCTGGTGGGGCACCGAGCCGAGTGCCGACGTGCCGGGCGTGTCGATTGAAAGCAAGCTGGCCGAAAGCCTGAAAGTGAAACTCGGCGACCGCCTGCGTTTTAGCGTTGGCGGGCTCGACCGCGACGCCGTGGTCACCAGCTTGCGCGAGGTCGACTGGGACACCTTCCAGCCCAACTTCTACATGATCTTCGAGCCCGGCACGTTGCAAGACCTGCCCGTGACCTACCTCACCAGCTTCTACCTCCCGCCGCAGCAGGAAAAAGCGCTGGTCGAATTGTCGCGGGCGTTTCCGGCCGTGACCTTGCTGCAGATCGAAGCCATTCTGGCGCAGCTGCGCAGCATTCTTGCCCAGGTAACCCTGGCCGTGGAGTACGTGCTGTTGTTTGTGCTGGCGGCCGGGCTCACCGTACTGTTCGCCGGCTTGCAGGCCACGCTGGACGAGCGCATCCGCCAAGGCGCCCTGCTGCGCGCGTTGGGTGCCGAGCGCAAAGTGCTGCAACGGGCCCGACTGGCGGAGTTTGGCGTGCTGGGCATCGCCAGTGGTTTGCTGGCCGCGCTGGGCAGCGAACTGGTGAGCTTTCTGCTCTACCGCTTCGCCTTCGACATGGCCTGGGCGCCGCATTGGTGGTTGCTGATACTGCCGCTGATCGGGGCGCTGCTGGTCGGCACCGCCGGACTAATCGGCACCCGCCGCGCCCTGAACGCCAGCCCGTTGACCGTGTTGCGCGAGGGCTGATTAAAGGTCAACAGCATCGCGGCTAAAGCCGCTCCCACAGAATAATCGTTCGTGTGGGAGAGGCTGGGCGGCATTCCGATTAGCCGCGATGCTTTTTAATGAGCCGGCTTCACGTACTCGATCACGTTCACCCACCACCACTTCTCGCCTTCGGGCGTCTGCACCATAAATTCGTCGCCCACTGCTTTTTTCAGCAGCGCCCGCGCCATGGGGGAGTCGATGGAGATGTAGTCGTTGCGGCCGTGAATTTCGTCGTAGCCGACAATGCGGAAACGCTTCGTTTCGCCTTCGTCATTTTCGATTTCTACCCACGCACCGAAAAACACGCGGCCTTCCTGTTCCGGCGAATAGGCAACCACGCGCATGTCTTCCAGACGCTTGCGCAAATAACGCACGCGGCGGTCGATTTCGCGCAGCAGTTTCTTGTTGTATTGGTAGTCGGCGTTTTCACTGCGGTCGCCAAGCGACGCCGCCCAAGTGACTTTTTGCGTGGTGTCTGGCCGTTTCACGCGCCAGAGATAATCCAGCTCTTGCTTGAGCGCTTCATGGCCTTCGGTGGTGATGATTGGCGTGCTCACGCTGCGGTACTTCCCAAAACCTCGAAGCGCCGGATGTTAACGCGTCAGTCGCGTCGCGCCAAAGCTACCCTCGCGCTAATTCACGCAGATAGGCCCACGGATAAATGCCGCGCTCATGCCCGTCGCTGAACACCAACTGCACGCCATAGCCCTGCGGATGAATGCCAGTCAGTTGCACGCTTTCGTCCACCAGCGCAATGCGCCCGCCCAGCCGCGCGGCCTTGCAGCCGGAACACGGGCAGGCGCCGCGCAACTGCGCGTGGCTCAGCGCAACGGCCACCCCTGCTGTCCACTCGATCAGCAACTGCCGTTCTTGCCGGCGGTTGCGCAAGGCCACGGGCGCGTCCATTACGCCTGCACCTGAAGCTGGGCGATGGCGATGCGCACCGCTTTGCGCACTTCCGGATCGCTGTCGTGCTCAGCGGCCTGCAGCGCGGGCAACGCGGCGCTGTCGGCCAGTTCGCCCAATGCCAACGCGGCTTCCTTACGCAGGTTGCTGATGGAGTGCCCTAGCACCTCGACCAGCGCCGCCAAGGCCCCGGCAAAACGCAATTTGCCCAAGGCCCGCGCGGCACGCAGGCGCACTTGCCAGTAATCATCCTGCAAGGCGGCGATCAGGCTTGGGCCGGCATCCGTGGCGCCCACTTTCGCCAAGGTGGTGGCCGCCTCTTCGCGCACTTGCCACGCCGGATCGACCAACGCCGCCTGCAACGCGGGCAGCACGCAGGCATCGCTAGCGAGGCCGAGGGCGCCGGTGGCGGCGCGGCGCACTTCGGCGTCCGGGTCGCCGCTGGCCAGGCGCGCCAGCTCGGGCAATGCGCTGTGCTGCTTGAGCCAACCCAGAATGCCCACCGCCTCGCGGCGCACAAAGGCATCGCTGTCGTTCAGCGCCAACACAGCGGCAGGCGCGCTTTCCGGCAGGCGCAGTTCACGCAACGCGCGCAAGGCTCTGGCGCGCACAAACGCATCGGCATGGGCGGCCCACGGCAGCACCACGCGCCCGGCTTCAAGGGTTTTCAGCTCGCTCAGGCTCTGCGCCGCGGCGCCGCGCACGCCTTCGTCGGCATCGGCCAGGGCGGCGCACAAAGCATTTACCACCTCGTCTTCCTCCCAGGCTTCGAGCAAGCGTGCGGCTTCGCTGCGCACCTCGGCGGCGTTGTCATCGGCCAGGGCGCGGGTCAGCCATGGCAAGCCGTCCGGGTCTTCGAGGTCGGCCAACTCGATCAGGGCGATGCGGCGCACGCCGGCATCGCTGCTGTCCAGGCGCGGTTGCAGGGCCAGAATGTCGGGGTTGTCGGTGTGCAGTTCAGTCAGATCGGTCATAGGGCTATTCGCAGAGGCGGATGATCGCTGGGCAAACCCAGCGGCGTAAGCCGAGGCAGCTCGCGCCCTTCTTCGTGGCGCAGCAGTTCCAGGCAGTGACGTTTGAGGTGGGTAAAGGCCGGGCTGGTCAGCAGCTCGGCGCGGCGCGGGCGGGAAAAGTCCACGCGCAGGTCTTCAATAAAACGGCCGGGGCGCGGGCTCATCACCAGAATGCGGTCGGCCAGAAACAGCGCTTCGTCGATGTCGTGGGTGACAAACACCACGGTGGTGCGGATGCGCCCCCAGATGTCCAGCAGCAACTCCTGCATGCGCCCACGGGTTTGCGCATCAAGGGCGCCGAAGGGTTCGTCCATCAATAACAGGCGCGGGCGGTTGATCAGCACGCGGGCGATTTCAGCGCGCTGCTGCATGCCGCCGGACAGCTGATTCGGCCAACGGCTGGCGAAATCCTGCAGGCCGACCAAACGCAGAAAATCCTGCGCTTGCTGGCGCCGGGCGGTCTTGTTCAGGCCCTGCATTTTCAGGCCGAAGGCAACGTTATCGAGCACGCTGCGCCAGGGCAGCAAGGTGTGGTGCTGAAACACCATGCCACGCGCGGGCGAGGGACCTTCAACCACTTCGCCGTCGACACGCAGCACGCCGGCACTGGGCTGCAAGTGCCCGGCCAGGGCGCCAAGCAAGGTCGATTTACCGCAACCCGACGGCCCGAGAATGCACACAAATTCGCCCGCTGCGACGCTGAAATCCAGGGTTTGCACCGCCTCGAACGCCTGCGCGCCCTGCCCCAGGCGAATGGTCAGGCGCTCGACATCAATGCGCCCGGCCGCCAGAAAATGTTCGTGACTGGTCATCAACGGCTCCCCCGATACCAAGGCGTCATAAGAGCGCCCAAGCGTTTAACCAGGGCGCTGCTGCCCATGCCCAGCACGCCGATCAGCAACATGCCAACGATGATGTCCGGGTAGTTCTGGATGGTGTACGACTCCCACGTGTAGTAGCCGATGCCGAACTGCCCGGAGATCATTTCCGCCGTCACCAGGCAAAACCACGAGGTGCCCATGCCAATGGCCAGACCGGTGACGATGCTCGGTGCCGCGCCGGGCAACACCACCTCCCGCAGAATGGCCCAACGCCCCGCGCCAAGGCTGCGCGCCGAGGCGATCAGGCGCGGGTCCACGCCTTCAACGCCGTGCACGGTATTGAGCAGCACCGGGAACAGCGCGCCGGTGAAGGTGATAAACACCATCGACAGCTCGGACGAGGGAAACATCAGAATCGCCAAGGGAATCCACGCCACCGCCGGAATCGGCCGCAGCACTTCCAGTGGCGGCAACAGCGTGTCTTGCGCCCACTTCCAGCGGCCGATGGCCACGCCCAACAGCACGCCGAACAACGCGGCCGCCAGGTAACCGGCGAACACCCGCAACAGGCTGCTCGACAAATGCGCCCACAACTTGCTGCTCTCCACCAGCGCCACGGCGGCGTGAGCCACGGCGCTTGGCGTGGGCACGTAAGTGAACGTCAGCAACCCGAAGTCCAGGTGGTGGCTGGCGGCGACATGCCAGAACAACAGGCAGCCAGCCAGTGAAGCCAGGCGCAGGGGCCAGCGGTATAAACGGGGCATATATCGTATTCCTGTCGTACGTTCGCGACTCGTAGGATGGGTTGAGCGCAGCGAAACCCACCCGGGAGCCCAACGGGCTCCCCGTGGAGGTCTCAAACCGAGCGACCTCAAGAACGTTGGGCTTCGCCTACGGCTCAACCCAACCTACGACACTGGCAAAATCCAACGCCGTGCCGCCCTTAGCGCTGGCATACGCGACCGCCTGGTCCTTCAGCAAAAACGCATTCACCTCGCCCTTGTCGTTGCGCACAAACCACGCCTGGCTGGCGAGCAATTTGATGCCGCTGTCGGCCGCCTGGGCGTAGATGGCGCGGATGTCTTTGCCTTCTTTTTCCAATGCCGCCAGGGCCTTGAGCGCTTCTTCCGGCGAGCTGTAGTGGCGCACTTTGTCTTCGCCGCGTACCCAGATTTGCGCCAGGCGTTTGAAGTCGGTGATCGGTTTACCGGTGATCGCGTCGTTGGCCTTGAGCGGCGCCGGGGCGTAGTCGGCCAGCGCTTTGTCGTAATCCTGGCCGGCCTGCTTGAAGGCGGCGCGGATGTACTGGTCGTCGACGAACTTGTCGACGTCGAGGCCTTTGTCGGTCTTCTTCAACAGCTTGAGCGTGTCGATGGCCGTGGCCACCGCTTTGCGGTATTCCGGTTTCCAGGTCAGGTCGCGAGTCTGCAAACCGAGCGGGCCGTGGAACAGGTAATTCACCTCGGCTTCGACGCCGGTAACCTTCTCGATCAGCTCGCTGTATTTCTCCGGCTCGGCGGCAATCAGTTGGTCGGCCTCCAGGCTCGCCCGCAGATACGCAGTGACGATTTCCGGGTACTGCTTGGCATAGTCCGCCGCCACCAGGGCGCCGTGGAACGTGGGCGCATTGGCTTGTGAGCCGTCGTAGATTTTTCGCGCAAAGCCACGGTTGGGGAACAGCTCGGCAAACGGCACGAAGTCGGCGTGCGCTTCGATGCGGTTGCTGCGCAGGGCCGAGCCGGCGATTTCCGGCGCCTGGGCGATGATCTTCACGTCTTTTTCCGGGTCCCAGCCCTGCGCCGCAACCGCGCGCAGCAGCATGCCGTGGGCGGTGGAGGCGAACGGCACGGAAATGGTCTTGCCCTTCAACTGCGCCAACGACTGCACGCTGGAGCCAGCCGGCACGACGATGCCGTTACCGCTGCCCGTGGTGCTGCCCGACAACACGCTGATAAACAGGCTCTGCTTGCCGGCATCGCGGAACGCCACGCCGTTGAACGAGCCGGGGAAGTCGGCCATGGCGCCGAAATCCAGCTTGCCGGCGACCATCTCATTGGTCAGCGGCGCGCCGCTGGTGAAGTTCTTCCACTGCACGTCATAGGTGGCGTCTTTGTACTTGCCGTCGTGCGGCAGGTATTTATCCAGCAGGCCCAACTCGCGAATCAGCAGGCCGCCGGTGGCGCAGTTGATGGTGGTGTCCTGGGTGCCGATGGCAATACGGATTTCTTCCGCGTGGGCCTGGGTGGACGCCAGGCCGATGGCCAGCGCGAGGCTGGCGAGCGTGCGTAAGTGCATGGGTGTTTCCCCTCGAATCATTGGTTGTTTTTGAATCGTCTCCGCCACGGTTCTGGTGGTGGGAAACGAGGGGGTTTTGCGGGCAAGGCGTCCGGTTTTTTCCGGATGGCAATTTCTAAACTTTTTCCGCCGTCGGCTGAGTTTTCACCGTTGGCTGACTTTTCACCGTCGTATGACTTTTCACCGTCATCCTCGCGAAGGCGGGGATCCAGAATTTCGGATAGATCGGAGATTCTGGATTCCGAATCGTCGGACCGCCGCCTTCGCGGGAATGACGGAGGTTTGTTTTAGGTTTTTGCGTTGAACCAAACCTTGGATTCAACACGTGCGACCCTCAAAAGCATCGAGGCTAAAGCCTCTCCCACAGGGACTGTGGCGGCGTCGGGATCAACTCAACAAATACGGAATCTCAACCTTCACCGCCCCGGTCGGGCAGTCTTTTTCGCAGGGCATGCAGTACCAGCATTCGTCGAAGGCCATGTAGGCCTTTTGCGTGGCTGGGTTGATGGCCAGCAGGTCCATGGGGCAGACCTCGACGCAGACGGTGCAGCCTTTTTCGGCGATGCATTTGTCTTCGTCGATGGTCACCGGCGCGTTGCTGCGGAAGAAAATTTCCTGGGGCTGATAGGCCATGACACGGTGTCCTCGGAGCCTCTGGCTCGCTCGTTAGGTTCAGGCGGCCGCTTCGGCCTTTACACGCAGGCGGTTGTAAGCCTGCTGCTCTTCGTCATCGAGGGCGATCAGGTACGGTTCCACCGGTTTCTTGAAGCTGGTCATGCGCCCGTCTGCGCCTTTGTGCAGGTGGCAGTGCACGAACCAGTCGGCGTCGTTGCGCTGCGGGTGGTCGACGCGGTGGTGGTACAGGCCCCAGCGGCTTTCGGTGCGGAATAGCGAGGCGCGGGCGGCCATTTCGGCGCAGTCGCGGATCACGCTCACTTCCAGGGCGCGCATCAGCTCGTGCGGATTGTTGGCCTTGAGCTGGTCCAGGTCGTGCTCGATAGCGGCGAAACGGTCGAGCCCCAGCTGCATTTTCTTGGTCACTTTTGGCGGCTGCAGGTAGTCGTTTACGAAGCGGCGCAGCTTGTATTCCACCTGCGCCGGCGGCAGGCCGTGCTCGCGCAGCAGCGGTGCGTAGACCCGCGCACGCTCGCGTTCGATTTGCTCGGCATCCAGCGCGGTGAAGTCGCGTTCGGCCACGTAGTCGGCGGCGTTGTGGCCAGCAAACCAGCCGTAGGTAAAGGCGCCGAGCATGTAGTTATGCGGCACGGCAGCCATGTCGCCCGCCGAGTACAACCCCTTCACCGAGGTTTCCGCGCGCTCGTTCACCCAAACCCCAGAGGCGCTATGGCCGGAGCAGAAGCCGATTTCCGAGATGTGCATTTCCACCATGCTCTGGCGGTAGTCGGTGCCCCGGTTGGCGTGGAATTGGCCACGGCTGGGGCGCTCGTTACTGTGCAGAATCTCTTCGATGTTCTGGATGGTTTCTTCAGCCAGGTGATCGAGCTTGAGAAACACCGGGCCGTTGCCGCTTTCCAGCTCCTGGTGAAACTCCCACATCATTTGCCCGCTCCAGTAGTCGCACTCGATAAAGCGTTCGCCTTTGTTGTTCGCGGTGTAGCCACCCAGCGGGCCGGTGACGTAGGCGCAGGCCGGGCCGTTGTAGTCCTTGATCAACGGGTTGATCTGAAAGCACTCCAGGTTCGCCAGCTCCGCCCCGGCGTGGTACGCCATGGCATAACCGTCGCCGGCATTGGTGGGGTTTTCATAGGTGCCCATCAGGTAGCCGGAGGCCGGCAAACCCAACCGCCCGGCCGCGCCGCAGCAGAGGATCACGGCCTTGGCCTTGATCAAATGAAAGTCTGCGGTGCGGCTGTCAAAACCCATCACGCCATTGACCGTGCCGTCGGCATCGGTGAGCAAGCGGGTGGCAATCACGCGGTTGGTGATTTCCACGCGGGCGCGCTTGAGCTGGCGGTACAACACCTTCTTGATGTCGTGCCCCTCGGGCATCGGCAGTACGTAGGCGCCCATGTGGTGAACCTTTTTCACCGCGTAGTCGCCGGTTTCGTCCTTCTCGAACTTCACGCCCCAGCGGTCCAGTTGCTCGATGGTTTCGAAACTGTGGGTGGCATAGGCGTACACGGCGGCCTGGTTGACGATGCCGTCGTTGGCCACGGTAATTTCCTTGGTGTACTGCTCGGGCGTGGCGTGGCCGGGAATGATGGCGTTGTTGAGGCCGTCCATGCCCATGCTGATGGCGCCGCTGCGTTTCACGTTGGCTTTATCCAGCAGCAGCACGCGCAGGTTTTTGTTGCGCTCTTTGGCCTTGATCGCCGCCATGGGGCCGGCCGTGCCGCCGCCGATGATGACGATGTCGTACTCGCGCTCGAGGGTCTGGTACTGGCTCATGCGTGACGTCCTTTGTGGCGGTCGATGCGCAGGCGGTACTGGAAGGCATCGCCGCGGTAGTAGAGGTGTTCGAAATCCAGCGGCGTGCCGTCGGCGTCGTGGGTCAGGCGCTCGATGCGCATGATCGGCGCGCCCTCTTCCACGTTGAGCGCGCGGGTCAAATCGTCGTCGGCGAGAATCGCGTCAATCGCCAGGTCAGCGTGCCCAAGGGCGATGCCGCAGTCGTTTTCCAGAATCAGAAAGATGTCGCGGGTGACCAGATCAGCCTTTTCCAGGCGCTCGCCCAAATGGGCTGGCACGTAGGTCACTTCGAGCGAGATGGGCTCTCGGTTCACCAGCCGCACGCGCTTGATCTCGGTCACCGGCGCGCCCTCTTCCGCCTTCAGCCGCTCGGCCACCAGCACCGATGCCGGAATGTGCTTGACGCTGTGCAGCCGGTTGATCACCTCGTAGCCCATCTGCCGCATCGACTCCCCGAGCCCCTGCAACGTGCTGACGTTCTGAAACGCCTTGGGCTTGGCCACAAACGTGCCCTTGCCGTGAATCTTGAAAATCAGCCCTTCCTTCTGCAAATCACCCAGCGCCTGACGCACCGTGATGCGGCTGACCGCAAAGGCCGCGCCCAGCTCGCTTTCGGACGGCATGCGGCTAAGCGCCGGGTAGGTGCCATCCAGAATGCGCGCGCGCAGTAGGTCTTTGAGCTGGCTGTACAACGGAACGGGGGACAGGGGAATCAACTCGGCCATGGGATTTCTCGTTGGAGTTTCGGAACTTGTTATAACAAGTTATGGCGCGACGATAAGGGCATAAATGGAAGCCGCCAAGGAATTTAATGGCATAAGGATATGAATGAAAAAATGGATGCCGAGTGCGCCTGCCCTCACCCCTAGCCCCTCTCGCCTGTCCGGCCGACCTAGCGGGAGAGGGGAACCAATCGCCGCTCGCCGCACTTACTCCGTTAGCCCCCTCTCCCGTTAGGTCGGCCGGACAGGCGAGAGGGCTGGGGTGAGGGGCGGTTGATGTTCGAATAGGCAAAAAAAAGCCCGTCAATGACGGGCTATAAAAGCTTCCTCTCTCGTGAAGAGGCAGTAAACCGTAAAACCTAATTAGCCATGGGCAGGCTTGCTCTCGCCTTCAACCGCCACCACGTCAGCGGTAGCGCCTTGGTCCAGCTCGCGCTGCAGGGTTTCGTTATCAACCTGACCACACCATTTGCCGACCACGATGGTCGCCACGCCGTTACCAACGAGGTTGGTCAGGGCGCGGGCTTCGGACATGAAGCGGTCGATGCCGAGAATCAGCGCCAGACCGGCAACCGGCAGATGGCCCACGGCAGACAAGGTGGCCGCCAACACGATAAAGCCGCTACCGGTCACGCCCGCTGCGCCTTTGGAAGCAATCAGCAGCACCAGAATCAGGGCGACCTGGTGGGAGATGTCCATCGGTGTGTCGGTGGCTTGTGCGATAAACACCGCCGCCATGGTCAGGTAGATGGAGGTGCCGTCGAGGTTGAACGAGTAACCGGTTGGAATCACCAGACCCACCACCGACTTGTTCACACCCAGTTTCTGCATCTTGTCGATCATGCGCGGCAGCGCGGTTTCGGACGACGAGGTGCCGAGTACGATCAGCAGCTCTTCACGGATGTAACGCACGAACTTGAGAATGCTGAAGCCGTGAGCCCGGGCGATACCACCCAGCACCACCAGCACGAACAGCAGGCAGGTGACGTAGAAGCACGCCATCAGGTAACCCAGTTGCACCAGCGAACCGACACCGTATTTACCGATGGTGAAGGCCATGGCACCCAGGGCGCCCAGCGGTGCGACTTTCATGATCACGCCGATGATGCCGAAGAACACTTGCGAGATGCGTTCGATGAATTCGAACACCGGACGACCGTAGTCACCCGCGCGGTGCAGGGCGTAACCGAACAGTACCGAGAAGAACAGCACTTGCAGAATGTCACCACCGGCAAAGGCACCGACCACGGTGGCCGGAATCACGTTCATGATGAACTCGATGGTGCTTTGTTTTTCACCGGCCGCTGCGTACGCCGCGATACCCGAGGTATCCAGCGAAGCGGGGTCGATGTGCATGCCAACGCCAGGCTGCACGATGTTGACCACGAACAGGCCGATCAGCAGGGCGATGGTGGAAACGATTTCGAAATAGAGCAGCGCGTAACCGCCGGTTTTGCCAACTGCCTTCATGCTCTGCATGCCGGCGATACCGGTAACCACGGTGCAGAAAATGATGGGGGCGATGATCATTTTGATCAGTTTGACGAACCCGTCGCCGAGCGGCTTGAGGGCAACAGCAGTGTCTGGGTAGAAGTGCCCAAGCAACACGCCGATAGCGATGGCTACCAGCACTTGAACATAAAGAACCTTATAGAACGGTTTGCGGGTCATGGCATGTTCCTCAACGACTGCACGGCGTCATTCCAAACGCGCGCGCTGCCTGTGCGCTAACCCTCCTGAACCGGAGGGATTTGTTGTTGGCCAGCCTGCATAGCTGCAAGCCTTGATCGCCTATTGCAGAGGTCATGCCATCCTTAAACGTTCGCACCAATCCCTTTAAATTCAGTGTGTTGCAAACAAAACCCGAGCAAAATGGCGTCGCTTTTGGCGGCTTTCCGCCAAGCACTGGCGGATATCCCCCGCCTCTACGGCACGGCCGAGGGAAAACCGCCTATAAAAAGCATAGCCAAGCTCGCATCCCTTGTTCCCTTGCAACGGCGTGCTTACCATCGACCGGCCTTTTCCTGCCCGAGCCTTGTCCATGCGTGAACGCACCATCGCCAGCCATTTCGTTCGTGCCGCCTTGCGCGGTGCCGAGCGCCAGGGCGTGGACTGCACGGCGCTGCTGCGCGAGGTGAACATTCACCCGGCGTTGCTCGACGAGCCGCGCGCGCGGGTAGCGCCGGAACAGTTCGCCCGGCTGATGCAGTTGCTGTGGGAAAAACTGGCTGACGAATACATGGGTTTTGGCCGCAGCCGCAGCAAGCCCGGCACCTTCGCGATGATGTGTTACGCCCTGATCCACTGCCACACGCTGGAAAAGGCGCTGCTGCGCGGCACCCTGTTTTACAGCCTGTTTGACGATGCGCCGAACATCACCCTCAGCCGCGAAGGCGAATGGGCGCGGCTGACGGTCGATGACAGTAACCTGCTCGACCCCGACCATTTCCTGGTGGAGAGCCTGCTGGTCATCTGGCACCGCCTGGCCAGTTGGCTGATCGGCCAGCGCATTCGGCTGCAGGAAGCCACCTTTCGCCATGCCGAACCGGAACACAGCGCCGAATACGACCTGCTGTTCCCGAACGCTCGGCGCTTTTCGGCCGGCAGCACCAGTCTGCTGTTTCAGGCGCGCTACCTGGCCATGCCGCTGCTGCAAGACGAACGCACGCTCAAGCATTTCCTCGAACACTCGCCCGCCGACCTGCTCGCCCGCCCCGACGGCGGCGACAGCCTGATCAGCCAGATCCGCCGCCTGCTCGGCCGCGACTGCAGCGAATGGCCAGACCTGGACAGCGTCGCCCAGCACCTGCACATGAGCCCGCAAACCTTGCGCCGCCATCTGCGTGAAGAAGGCTCGAGCTTTCAGGAACTCAAAGACCACCTGCGCCGCGATTTGGCGATTTACCATTTGGGCCGCGACAACCTGGCGATTCAAGACATCGCCGAGCAGCTGGGATTTTCCGAACCGTCGGCGTTTCATCGCGCGTTCAAGAAGTGGACCGGATTAACGCCCGGCGCGTATCGGGCGCAGGAAAGCTGAGCGCCAACTACCGGCTGTTGGGCTTCGCCTTTGGCTCAACCCAACCTACGACGTAGAATCCTCGCCTCGTTCAAAGGCGTCTTTCCATGTCTCATCCTGCCCGTCGCAGCACGTTGTACCTTCCCGCCGGCCCGTGGCTTACGGTGCTGGATTGCCTGTGCGCGCATTTCTCGGCGATTAGCCGCGATATCTGGCTGGAACGCATGGCGCGCGGCAAGGTATTGGATGAGCACGAGCAGCCCATCGGCCCAGCGCACCCGTACAAACAGGGCCTGCGCATTTATTACTTTCGCGAGGTGCCGAACGAAACCCCGGTGCCGTTCACGGAAACCGTGCTGTACGCCGACGAGCATCTGATCGTCGCCGACAAGCCGCACTTCCTCTCGGTAACGCCCGCTGGCGAGTACGTTGAACAAACCTTGCTCGCACGCTTGAGCAAACGCTTCAACAGCCATGATCTGGTGCCACTGCACCGCATCGACCGCCTCACTGCCGGCCTGGTGTTGTTCTCCGTGCAGCCCGGCACTCGCGCCGCGTATCAGCGTTTATTCGCCGACCGCGCCATGCACAAAACCTACGAAGCCATCGCCCCCGCCTTGCCCCATGTGCAGTTTCCCCACCTGCACAAAACCCGCATGGTGGCTGGCGAGCCGTTCTTTTTGATGAAGGAAGGCGACGGCACACCCAACAGCGAAACGCTCATGGACGTGCGCGAGCGCAACGGCGAATTGTGGCGCTACGGCTTGTACCCGGTAACCGGCAAGAAACATCAGCTGCGCCTGCACATGGCGGCGCTCGGCGCAGGCATTTGCAACGACCCGTTTTACCCGGCGCTGGTGGAAGACGCGGTGGATGACTACAGCAAACCGCTGAAACTACTGGCGCAGAGCTTGCGGTTTATCGACCCGCTGAGTGGGGTTGAGCGGGCGTTTCATAGCGAGTTGAAACTCGACTGGTGATTGCCGGTTGTTGGGCTTCGCGATGCTCAACCCAACCTACTTGGTATTTGTGGGCTCAACTATCCATCGATGCCGGAACCGCTTGTTGGGCTTCGCGTTGCTCAACCCAACCTACCTGGTGCGTGTAGGTCCGTAGGTTGGGTTGAGCGCAGCGAAGCCCAACAATCCATCTTCGATTACCGAAACGGCTCACGTGGCTTCTTGCGCAATGGCGTCAACAATTCGCCCAGGCCGTTGTGGTCGATCTCCTGCATTAGCTGCAACAGCGCGCCGATCTCGCCTTTGGGGAAGCCTTCGCGAGCGAACCAGTTGAGGTAATGGCCCGGCAAATCGGCGATCAGCCGGCCTTTGTATTTGCCGTAAGGCATCTCGCGGGTGACGAGTAGCAGCAGGTCTTCGGGTTTCATGGCCAGCCTTTGCGCACAACGGAAAGGTGCGAATGATCGCCCAAGGCAAAAAAAAACGGGAGCCCAAACGGGCTCCCGCACTTAATCAGTGTTTAAGGTCTGGCGCGATACGCCTCGAAGCGTCAGCGCCAAACTACAACCTCACCTGCGTTTCGAGAAACGCGGCCGCAGTCTGGCAAATGTGGCCGGTACAATCCGTGTCGCTTTGTTACGGTTGTGCAAAGAAATGTAAGTGCCGGCGCCCCGACTCCGCCAACGCTGGCTCGCCGCGCCGCGACCCGGCAGAATGCCGCCATGCACACCTACGCCCTCCCCGCCTGCTGTGGCCCGCTCAACGACCATTGGCCGTTGCCGCAGCCATTGCCCAATAGCCAATTCGTCAGCGCCCCGTTCGACCCCGCGCAGGTGCAGCCCGACGATTTCCAGCGCAGCCATATTCCGCCCACCCACGGCGTCGCCAAGCGCCAGGCCGAGTTTCTCGCCGGCCGCGTATGTGCGCGCGAAGCGTTGCGCCGTTTGAATGGCAGCGAAGTGGTGCCCGCCGTCGGCGCCGACCGCGCGCCGCAATGGCCTGCCGGCATCAGCGGCTCGATTACCCACGGCAAG
The DNA here is from genome assembly GCF_900573885.1 of Pseudomonas viridiflava. Lineage (GTDB taxonomy): Bacteria > Pseudomonadota > Gammaproteobacteria > Pseudomonadales > Pseudomonadaceae > Aquipseudomonas. The sequence continues at coordinate 263,756 of NZ_UPSE01000198.1, read as the reverse complement.
CAATGGGCAGCGGCTCTGGTCGCTGACAGCCGCCATTGGCGCGGTCTCGGGCTGGATGTGGAAAACCTGCTGAGCCACGAACGTGCGGCGCGCCTGCAGGAAGAAATTCTCACACCCGCCGAACTGCGCCGCGCCAGCGTGCTCGACTCGGAGCAGTTGGGCCTGCTGGTAACGCTGACGTTTTCCCTGAAAGAAAGTCTGTTCAAAGCGCTGTACCCGCTCACCTTGCAGCGCTTCTACTTCGAGCACGCCGAAGTGCTGGAGTGGGATGCCGCCGGCAGCGCACGGCTGCGGCTGCTGACTGATCTGTCGGAAGAATGGAAAAGCGGCGCGGAGTTGCTCGGGCAGTTTGGCCAGTTCGACGGCCGCTTGCTGAGCCTGGTGGCGGTGTCGGCTTAACGGCCGCGCACCGGGCAATGCTCGCAGTGGCCAATGCCTTCCACCTCATACGCCAGGCAGCACGTGCGGCGCTGACGACGCGGCGTATAAGCCACGGCCTTATATAGCGGGCTTTCAGGATCGCGCAGCCAGGCGAAACCGCCGTCCAGCTCGGCCTCGGTCAGCGCGCCAAGCGTTTGCAAGGTGCTCTCGAAATAATCGCCGACGTTCCCCCACAGCACCGCAGCCGGCACTTGACCGAACGCCGCCAGAGCGTCAATCACCGAGGGCAGATGGCGCTCCATCACATCAGCAAAACACTTGGCCTGGGTGCCCGGCTCGCCATCGTTGGCGAAGTGAAGGGCGCTGGGCAGTCCGCGCTCATCCAGCACCACGCGCAGGCCAGACAACGGCAAGCGCCAGCCGTGCACCAGCGTGGCGACCAGCACGGGCGGCAGCAAGGCCATGAAGTAGTACTTGGAATATTGCGACACCAGCACCGCGCGCCGGGTGGCGAACAACTCGTCACCGTAAATGGCGCGCAGGCGCTGCTCCAAACCAGCCGGCTGCAAGAATTCGCCCATGGGCATGCCGCCCGCATCCGCCACGGTCGGCGCGAACGCGGCAAGGCGCCCGGCAAATAAGCGTTCGCGAAGACTCATTGTTTACGCGGCCACACCAGACTGAAACAGGCGCCGCCCAAGGCTTCGCTGCGGCTGATCTGCGCGCGGCCGCCGTGCCAGTAAATAATCCGCCGCACGATGGAAAGCCCCAGCCCGTGCCCGCCCGAGGCGCGGGTGCGGCTGTCGTCCAGGCGCAGAAACGGGGTGAACAGCCGCTCCCACTCGGCTTCGGGAATGCCGGGACCGTCGTCTTCCACGTCCAGCCGGCAACGCTTGAGGCCCACCTGATAGCTCACGCGCACCCGCGACTCAGCGTGGCGCATGGCGTTGCTCACCAGGTTTTGCAGGGCGCGGTGCAGGTAGCGCCACTCGGCTTCCACCAACGCGCCGCTGCCGTCTATGGCGGGAATGCTCGGCCCGCGCTCAACGCGCACACCCGGGCGTAGCGGCGCGAGTTCGTCGATCACCTGATCAAGCAAGGCGTCGAGGTCGATGGGCTGGAAATTCAGGGCCGGGGCGCCTTGCTCCAGACGCGCGTAGGTGAGCATTTCGTCGACCAGCTTATCCAGGTCCTGAATATCGCCGTCCATGCCGTCCATGTACTTACGCCGCGCCGTATCGGTTTGCGCGTCGCCGATCATTTCCAGACCAAAGCGAAGGCGCGCCACCGGCGTGCGCAGTTCGTGGGACACGGCGCGCACCATTTCGCGCTGAATGGTCAGCGAACGCTGCAAGTGCTCGGCCATGGCGTTGAAGGCCGCCGCCAGCCGCCCCACCGAATCGGCGCCACTGGCCGGTACCCGCGACTCCAGCTTGCCCAGGGCAATGCGCGTGGCGGTTTCTTCCAGCCCGAGCAAGCGCTGCTCCAACTGTCGCACCAACAGGTAAACGATCAAACCGATCAGGCTCAGGCCGATGGCGCCAATCAGCACCAACAACTGCGGCGGATACGGGTTCATCTGATACAGCGGGCCGATTTCCAATACCCACGGCGTGCCGGCGACGCCGGAAAACACATGGATGGAATCGCCCTCTTTGCCCAGCGCCATCACCGTGTCGCCTTCGTCGATACGGCGGCGCTGGTCGTCATCCAGCTCGGCCTCGGCGGGTTTGACCAGGCGCAAGTTGAAGCCGAACGACTTGGCGGCAGCGAGGGCTTCGAGGCGTTGCGGCTGTTCGGCGATGGGATAGCGAATCAGCTCGTCGATCAGCAAATACACCGTGGCACGCGCCAGTTGCTCGCTGATCTGCTGCACCTCGCCAACCAGCACCAGTTGCTCCGCCTCGCTGACCAGGCCGTACACCTTGGCCGCGTGCGGGCCGGTTTGCTCCACCAGCACCTGGCCGTCGAGCAGGCGGCTGCGGGCGCGGCTGTCGAGCAGTTGCGCATCCACCGGTTCCAGCGACAAAGGAATGCCGAGCAAACGCCCCCATACAATCACCGCCCGGCGACGCTCGACGGCCGTCATGGTTTCCAGGTTGTCTGCCATCAGGGTGAAGGTGCCGCGCGCCAGGCGTTCGCGGTATTGGTCGGCGCGCGCCTCGTTGAGCCAGTGCAGGCTCAGCACGCCCAGCAACGCCACCAGCACGAAGGCGGCCAGCATGCCGCCGTAAATGCGCAGGAAAATCGAGTTCATGCCGGGCGTCCTGGTGTTGTTCTTATATAAAGAAGCACCGCGCCTTAGCTGGCGAGCGCTTCTGCCGCCTCAGCCACAAACAGGTAGCCCTTGCTGCGCACGGTTTTGATCAACCGCGGGTGCATCGGGTCGTCGCCGATTTTTGGCCGAATACGGGAAATGCGCACGTCGATGGAGCGGTCGAGGCCGTCGTACTCAATGCCACGCAGGGCGGTAAAAATCTCTTCGCGAGACAGAATACGCCCGGCGTTGGACGCCAGCAGCCAGAGCAAATCGAACTCGGCGCTGGTCAGCTCAATGCTTTGCTCGCGCAGCCAGGCTTCGCGCATGGCGCTGTCGATCACCAGCACGCCGTACTGCAACCGGCGCTGGGCGTCGGCGGGTACCGGTTCGCTATTGCCTTCACTGCGCCGCAGCAGTGCGCGAATTCGCGCCAGCAGCACGCGCGGGCGTACGGGTTTGCACACGTAATCGTCGGCGCCCATTTCCAGGCCGAGTACCTGGTCCATGTCATCGCTGCGGGCGGTGAGCATGAGGATGGGGCCGTGGTAACTGCCGCGCACCTTGCGGCAGATCGACAGACCGTCTTCGCCCGGCAGCATCAGGTCGAGCACCACCAGATCCGGCTGGTCGCGCAGAATGCGCGCCGCCGCTTTCGCCCCGTCCGACTCGATGGCCACGCGCAGGCCATTGCTTTCCAGGTACTCACGGGTGAGCTCGGCCAGACGCTCGTCGTCTTCGACAATAAGGATGTGCCAGGCTTCTTGCTCCACCACTGACTCCTGCTAAATGAGGGCGCGACTGCGAAAGGGCGGCATTGTATATCGGCTGGCTCCTGCGTAGGACCTCACCCGCTTTCCCAGTCCCGCTCTCGTTCGGGCGAGGAGCCGAACCGCACGATGATCAGTCCCCTCGCCCTCGGGGAGAGGGTTAGGGAGAGGGGGGAAGCCGCGACTCGCAACCCGATAAACCCCACGCATAAACCCCCTCACCTCTGCAACAAAAAACACAACATATAGTGTTAGCCTCTACACGGCGCAATGTAGGACCCCGCCTACAAAACCCAGCATTTCATCAGCGACGAATGGTGGAATATGGTCAATCCCGCGCACTACGCGGGTTCAGCGAAGTTACCCCAAAGTAACCCACAGCTTTATCCACAGGTTGTGTGTAACAGTCGCCTTGCAATGCGTCGGTGACCGCTCTATCTTGTATCCCCATCGCGCCAAACACCTACATGTTGGGTTTTGGCCCGCTACCGGACACTAGAAGAATGAAACGCAACGGCCCGTTCGCTGGCCTGCCGCCGGTGGCACTAGCGTCAGAATTTTCACCCATTTGCCGCCTCGGCAGCAGATGGTAAAGCTGGCCGAAATTATGCTCGACGAACGGCCGGCATTCGGTGTAAAGCCACCAGGCACACACCACTAGGTATTGTGGTTACGTTTTAACCAGTGAACGTTGCTTTTTGAGCCAGGGATGAGCTTGAGCAGTACCCCTCAGACCTGTTGAACGCCTTGCTGCCGGCTTCCCCGTTACCTCGGGCGCGCCAGGCGCAGGGCGATCTGTTTTGTGGAATGTGGTTATTGAAATACCTGGCTTGGGGCTCTCGGGCTTTAAGACACATGGAATGAACGGCTTCACCACACAGTGTCCAAACTTAGATAAATGCAGAACACGGAGACATTCATGCAGACCGACCTCTCTCGCGAGAACCCCCAGGCCGTAGCGCCTCAAGTGCCTGACACCACTCAGGACCTGAACGCCACCGCCCCTGGCCAGCTGCGCGTGATCAAACGTAACGGCACCGTGGTGCCGTATACCGATGACAAAATCACCGTTGCCATCACCAAGGCCTTTCTCGCAGTTGAGGGCGGCACCGCTGCCGCTTCGTCCCGCATTCACGAAACCGTTGCACGCCTGACCGAACAAGTCAGCGCCACCTTCAAGCGCCGCATGCCATCTGGCGGCACTATTCACATCGAAGAAATCCAGGACCAGGTTGAACTGGCCCTCATGCGTGCCGGCGAGCAGAAAGTGGCCCGCGACTACGTCATCTACCGCGACGCCCGCACCAAAGAGCGCGCCGTACGTGGCAGCAACGAGCCAGCACAGCCGCACCCAAGCATTCGCGTTACCCACCCCGACGGCAGCGTGACGCCGCTGGACATGGGCCGCCTGAACACCATCGTTACCGAAGCCTGCGAAGGCCTGGCTGAAGTAGACGGCGACCTGATTCAGCGCGAAACCCTGAAAAACCTGTACGACGGCGTGGCCCAAAACGACGTCAACACCGCCCTGGTGATGACCGCCCGTACCCTGGTTGAGCGTGAGCCGAACTACTCCTACGTGACCGCCCGCCTGCTGATGGACAACATCCGCGCCGAAGGCCTGGGCTTCCTCGGTGTCGCCACCAGCGCCACCCACCACGAAATGGCCGACCTGTACGCCAAAGCGCTGCCGGCCTATATCGAAAAAGGCGTTGAGTTCGAACTGCTCAACCCCGTGCTGAAAGACTTCGACCTGGAAAAACTGGGCAAAGCCATCAACCACGAGCGCGACCAGCAGTTCACCTACCTGGGCCTGCAAACCCTGTACGACCGCTACTTCATTCACAAAGACGGCATCCGCTTCGAACTGCCGCAAGTGTTCTTCATGCGCGTGGCCATGGGCCTGGCGATTGAAGAGAAGCAGAAAGAAGACCGCGCCATCGAGTTCTACAACCTGCTGTCGTCGTTCGACTACATGAGCTCCACCCCTACCCTGTTCAACGCCGGTACCCTGCGTGCACAGCTGAGCTCGTGCTACCTGACCACCGTGCCGGACGACCTGGGCGGCATTTACGACGCCATTCGCGACAACGCCCTGCTGAGCAAATTCGCCGGCGGCCTGGGCAACGACTGGACACCGGTTCGCTCGCTGGGCGCCTACATCAAAGGCACCAACGGCAAATCGCAAGGTGTTGTGCCGTTCCTGAAAGTAGTCAACGACACCGCCGTAGCGGTAAACCAGGGCGGCAAGCGCAAAGGCGCGGTGTGTGCCTACCTGGAAACCTGGCACATGGACATCGAAGAGTTCATCGAGCTGCGCAAGAACACCGGTGACGACCGTCGCCGCACCCACGACATGAACACCGCCAACTGGATTCCAGACCTGTTCATGAAGCGCGTCTTCGACGACGGCCCGTGGACCCTGTTCTCGCCAAGCGAAGTGCCAGACCTGCACGACCTGACCGGTAAAGCCTTCGAAGAGCGCTACGAGTACTACGAAGCCCTGACCCAGTACGGCGGCAAAATCAAACTGTTCAAGACCATCCAGGCCAAAGATCTGTGGCGCAAGATGCTCTCCATGCTGTTTGAAACCGGCCACCCATGGCTGACCTTCAAAGACCCCTGCAACCTGCGCAGCCCGCAGCAGCACGTGGGCGTGGTTCACAGCTCGAACCTGTGCACCGAAATCACCTTGAACACCAACAAGGACGAAATCGCCGTTTGCAACCTGGGCTCCATCAACCTGCCGAACCACATCGTCGACGGCAAGCTGGACCTGGCCAAACTGCAACGCACCGTGAACACCGCCGTTCGCATGCTCGATAACGTTATCGACATCAACTACTACTCGGTGCCGCAAGCGCGTAACTCGAACTTCAAACACCGCCCGGTCGGCCTTGGCATCATGGGCTTCCAGGACGCGCTGTACCTGCAGCACATTCCATACGGCTCGGACGCTGCCGTGCAGTTCGCCGACAGCTCCATGGAAGCGGTCAGCTACTACGCCATTCAGGCCTCGTGCGACCTGGCTGATGAGCGTGGCGCCTACGAAACCTTCCAGGGCTCGCTGTGGAGCAAAGGCATTCTGCCGCTCGACTCGCAGCAGATCCTGATCGAGCAACGCGGCCAGAAATACATCGACGTCGACCTGGCCGAAAGCCTGGACTGGGCGCCGGTTCGTGAGCGCGTACAGAAAGGCATCCGTAACTCCAACATCATGGCCATCGCACCGACCGCCACCATCGCCAACATCACCGGTGTGTCGCAGTCGATCGAACCGACCTACCAGAACCTGTACGTGAAATCGAACCTCTCGGGCGAATTCACCGTGATCAACCCCTACCTGGTACGCGACCTCAAAGCCCGCGGCCTGTGGGACTCGGTCATGATCAACGACCTCAAGTACTACGACGGTTCGGTGCAACAGATCGAGCGTATTCCGCAAGAACTGAAAGACCTCTACGCCACCGCGTTTGAAGTCGACACCAAGTGGATCGTGGACGCCGCCAGCCGTCGCCAGAAATGGATCGACCAGGCCCAGTCCCTGAACCTTTACATCGCTGGCGCCAGCGGCAAGAAACTGGACGTGACCTACCGCATGGCTTGGTACCGTGGCCTGAAAACCACCTACTACCTCCGTGCCCTGGCCGCCACCAGCACCGAAAAATCCACCATCAACACCGGCAAACTGAACGCCGTGTCGAGCGGTGGAGGCGAAGGTCAGAGCGCAGCACCGGCTCAGTCCTCCGCTGCAGCTCCGGCCGCCGGCCCGGCTCCAGTGCCAAAAGCCTGCGCCATCGACGAGCCGGATTGCGAAGCCTGCCAATAAGGTAGTGCCGCGCGAGATACTGGATCCCGGCCTCCGCCGGGATGACGGTGGACCTTAATAAGACCACCGTCATCCCCGCGCAGGCGGTGGTCCGACATTTCGGGATCCAGAATCTCAAGCCAAGCCAAAGAGGACGGCCCACCCCCGCCCTCCCCGGCCACCAAATTCCGTCCCCTCGCCCCTCCGGGGAGAGGGCTAGGGAGAGGGGCGAATCCACCGCCAATCCCCAAACAAACAACACACCGTCCCCAGCAACTCACCGCCAGGGCCGGTCAAAACCAAAAAAGTCAGTCCCTGCTTTGCGTGCACAAGCATCGAACTGGACTTAGAAACCAACAAAGGCCGCCCGCCCCAAAGCGCACGGCCTAAAAGCCGGGAGCAAACACATGCTGAGCTGGGATGAATTCGACAAAGAGGACAGCGCCGAAGCCGCTGCCCCTTCCACCAACGCCGCCGTCAACGACATGAGCCTCGACAAGCTCAACCAGGTTGGCGGTAACGCCGCCCTCGAAGCCCGCGCCGTAGACGCCAACGACTCCGACGCCGTGGCCCGCGCCAAATCCGCCCTGAACGACCTGGACATCCAGGAAGGCCTCGACGACCTGGCCGGCACCAGCGCCCGCGTTCACGTTGGCGACAAGCAAATGATCAACGCCCGCGCCGACCTCAACCAGCTCGTACCCTTCAAATACGACTGGGCCTGGCAGAAATACCTCGACGGCTGCGCCAACCACTGGATGCCGCAAGAAGTAAACATGAACGCCGACATTGCCCTGTGGAAGAGCAACGACGGCCTCAGCGAAGACGAGCGCCGCATCGTCATGCGCAACCTCGGCTTCTTCTCCACCGCCGACTCCCTGGTTGCCAACAACCTGGTACTGGCCGTGTACCGCCTGATCACCAACCCCGAATGCCGCCAGTACATCCTGCGCCAGGCCTTCGAAGAGGCGATTCACACCCACGCCTACCAGTACTGCATCGAATCGCTGGGCATGGACGAAGGCGAGATCTTCAACATGTACCACGAGATCCCCTCGGTCGCTAAAAAAGCCAGCTGGGGCCTCAAATACACCCGCTCGATCTCCGACCCGAAATTCGAAACCGGCACCCCGGAAACCGACCGTCAATTCCTGCGCAACCTCATCGCCTACTACTGCGTACTGGAAGGCATCTTCTTCTACTGCGGCTTCACCCAGATTCTCTCCATGGGCCGCCGCAACAAAATGACAGGCACCGCCGAGCAGTTTCAATACATCCTGCGCGACGAAAGCATGCACCTGAACTTCGGCATCGACGTGATCAACCAGATCAAAATCGAAAACCCGAGCCTCTGGGACGCGCAGATGAAAGACGAAGCGACCCAAATGATCCTTCAGGGCACCCAACTGGAAATCGAATACGCCCGCGACACCATGCCTCGCGGCGTACTCGGCATGAACGCCGCGATGATGGAGGACTACCTCAAATTCATCGCCAACCGTCGCTTGTCGCAGATTGGGTTGAAGGAAGAGTACCCAGGGACCACTAACCCGTTCCCTTGGATGAGCGAGATTATGGACTTGAAGAAGGAGAAGAACTTCTTTGAGACGCGGGTTATTGAGTATCAGACTGGTGGGGCTTTGAGCTGGGATTGATGTACGGTCGTTAAGACCATTAGATAGAGCTGTGCCTTACAGGATGTGGGGTTGCTTAAGAGACATTAAAAAGCCCCGCATATGCGAGGCTTTTTATGAGAAAAAAAATGCCAACCGACTGGAAAGATCATCCTGTTCTAATTGCCGCTGGCAGCGCCGCGGCAACAGCAGTCCTATTTATTACAGTAGCATCCCCTATTATTGAAAAATCAAATGTCAACCAGATAAACGAACTAAAAACCACGAGCGAGAACTTTAAATCGCTATCAAAAGAACAAGAAGAAAAACTAAAAAACGCTAAAGAAACCCACATCAAAAAAGAAATCGAGCTAAACCAAACAATCACTACACTCAAAGCAGAGGTGACGCAATACAAAAACGAAGACCGCTACTCCACAGACAACCCTCTTCCGAAAGGGCTGCGCAAAATATCACTGTTTGATAATTACGAGAAAATCGCAACAGAACACCCAGAAAATAAATTCAATGAAAACACCTTGTTTCAAAAAATAGATTTAGAAGACAGCTTTTTCTCATCCGTAGTTTACTATCCACTGGAGTGCGGAAATACGAAAATAGTCCGTGAAATACGCTTCATATATAAAAGCTTAATACAAGAGTACGCTGAAAAAATCGCCGCCAAAGTCTTTTCTTATGGCGTTAACCCAGTGCCCAGTGACAAAGACATAGAAGATAGTAGAGCAGAGAAAAAGTCTGCGTTAATCACCATATTTCGTCAAAAATACGGTCAGGAGCGCAATATAACCGAAGACGGAGACTACATTTTCGTCACCCCGGACAAGTTAATGGCCGTAGGCGACCTGACACTTTATGTAATGTCAATTTACGAAGACGAAAAAATCAAACAGCTATGTGAAGACGGACTAATATGTCCTCAGCAAGAAACTTCTCCAGACACGAACAAACCAAACTCATCTCCAGCCTCGCCGCTTTGAAAAATCACGAGCGGACCCGAAAATTGCAAAAGGGGGAGGCTATGTTTTTTTCTACTTTAAACATTCAGGCTATGGGTCAAAAAGTAGGCCGCTAACCCCTCATTTTTCCTCTGATCTTAAGTTGGAATTGCCGACAGTTGAACAACTCTCAGCGCGCGCCTACTTACCATATCTAGTCTGCCTGCTGATGCTGTTTCAGGATTGCAATTATTTGGGAGTCAAGTTTTAGGGCTTCTTCTGCCTGATCCATGCTTACAATCTGCGCATGTATCGCCGAATTACAAACCTCAAGGACCTTCCGCATAAGACCGCGGAGATAAGCATAACCATCGTCCATTTTAACAAGTATTTCAAACATCCTTGTAAGCGACATAAATTTTTGGCAAGCTGTTGCGCGCCGATGCATTAATACTTTTTTCGACGATGATCCTGAGCAGACGTTCAATATCGATCCGGACCTTGGCAAAAGCAGAGTAACATCCACTTCTGCCTGTAACTTCAGCTGAACATCCTTTGCCGTCTTTCGTCCCTGCGGGTCTAGCTTCTCATCAACCTTTACACCTTCCCGGCTCAGTTCTGCGGCTCCGGTAATAGTTAAATTCAAAGTACTGTTAGTAAACAACGAGACGGTTTTTCTAACCTCATTTTGAACTCCCTAAGCTCCTCCTTGGCGACCGAGACATCTCTCTGGGCCCGCTTTACTTCACGTTCAAGCTCGAGCTATGAACCGACTTTTATTCTTTTGAACAACGGCAAGAAGGGAAATAACGAGGCTAGACCGATATAGAGGGCGTCGCCTGTAAACCAGAGGAAAACCAGCCTTCTCCAAAAATCCGATGCCGAAGTAAAGCGCGACCAGCCATGCAACGACGGCAAGGGGCCAGTTCATAAATTCTGGTTCAGCAGGATATTGTTAACCAAGTCAGTAATCTGATCTTCGGCCTGAATTGATGTAAAAACTGCAGAGGATGGATGAGCGGCAGAGTTGCGTCTGTCAAGGCGACTGGTAAGTGTCTTGCAAACAGTGGAATCAAAGATTCGGGCGCCACGACAGATTTCGATGACCATTGACTCCTTATAATCCTCGAAGTCCGTTCTCTTCGCCAGCTCTGGCATTTTTGGAAAAATCTTTGCTCGCTGAGCATTGAACATAGAAGCATAGCCCTCAAATATCCTGTCGCAAGCGTGCGCGTAAGCTAGGTTCCAAGCCATGACGATTGCCGCGCGATACGCGCCGCTGTTGAAGCAAGCAATGGTTTCATTGAGGAAGGATTTCTTCGACGCATCTGTCACCTGAGGGATCAAGCCAGACAGCAACGAGCTAGTGTGCAAGCCGGAAGGCTTGGTACAAGTGCGACTGAGTTGGGCCCGGATCGGCGCTGCGAGACGATAACCCTGCGCATCCTTCAAGAGGTGCGCAGGTTTTTTTTCGCATAACTGTTTAAGTAAATTATGGATGTTGCTCGGCTGATGACTGTTATTCAGGTCAAAACACTGGATTAGGTCATTCGCAGTAAACTTCACTTTTCCACCGAACTCATGGAGATACCAACCAAAAATTTCGACTTTCGAAATGAACGTCCTGCTATCAAAATTCGAAATACTTCGGGTGAAGTCAGTGATATTCGTCACACACCGCGTCCCATCTTAGTAGTCACGAAGCCTTCACCAATATGATTGATAGAGTAATGGCCTTTCTCTATTCCCTTGCTGAAACGTCCATCGCGAGTGGATGCAAGCTCACGCATCGGCTGAACTGGGTTTGCAGGCAACGCCCAACCTTGCGATCGATATGCTGTGTAGATGTGGTCAATACTGACCTCATGCACATCTTTAAATATCTTCAGCCAGTACGCTGCGCAGATGTACTTGTGCATGTCGTTTTTGGGATTTCGGTCGCCAACGAAGTCAGCGAACGTCGGCGTCGCATCATCGAAACGGACCGCAACAACACTTGGAGCGACGGGCTTAGAAGCTCTTCTAGGTTTCCGAGCAACTACCGGAGATGGAAACTCCGAAGAGGGCCCTGCGTCCAGATAGTCAACATTTTCCTCCTCGTCTAAACTCGCATCGCTGTTTTGAAGATCAGGAGCAGAATGGTTGGACTCGATGCGCGCACTGGGACGGGAGACGACTGTCACGTTCGGTCGGGATAAAGCGGCAGTAATACTCTTAAGGCTTTCCTGAAGAGAGATATCACTTCCCTCCATTTCAAATTCGATAATTCGAACTTTGACCTTACCGTTTTGCCCATCAGACTTAGGAGGATGCTTTGCCATATCAATCCTTAGATGGCTAGGGGACGTAACATGATTGTGCCACCACAGGTAGATATGTGGACAGATTTATTTTCTGCGCTTATTCGCAGCACCCCGGCTGAAATCGCTCCCTTAGGTTCTCCAGCAGGACAACCGAGACGGAACTGCACGGTAGGTGCTACCAGTTAAAAACAAGTGCCTTGCCACTCAACAGCTATAACGTAATGCCAAGGACGTTGCCCATGTTCTCGTAGGCTCCCGGACAGACCAATTCAAGTGCCACTACGCCAAGCCCGCGCAAGACTTTCCGTCGGCTGAAACTGGCTAACGTCACTTAGCAAAACAATGGCGCAATGCCTGCGTTGACTGTGTTCCTGCCTCCTCATAACGTCCCTCCCCGGTGCTTAAGAACACCCACACGTAGCGGATATCCGCACCCGACAGAAGCGGCTTTTTATTGCCTACAGTTTCTCAGTGGGCTCTGAAATTACTGTTATGCCGGGAGTGGACGAATACAAAACCCGCAAGGGGAATAAGTCCGGCCCGCTACGTGGGGTTTCTTTAACTCCCGGCACCCAGCCTAAAGAGGCTGACACGTAATTTTTGAGGTATATGGAAATGCCACACCAATCCGCACTAATCCACCACATCACCCACTCCCCTCTTACCACCTCCCTGGAGGTGCAACCATGAACATCCAAAACCTTGCTGTCACCGACCGCCGCACCTTTTGCCACGTGGACAGGAAAACGCTGTTTTCCGTAAACGCTGGCATCCCGGTGGAGCACGCGCTGGAGCAAGCAGCCGATCTGCTGCTCTGCCTGGAAACCCTGATAGTCAGCCGCGGCGCGATCAATGAAGCAGCCGAGAGGACTACCCTGCAATACCTTGCCGAAATGGCCCGCGCCGTGGTCGATGCGTGCCAAGTGCAAGACCCTGAGTTTCTGGCTCAGGCGCAAGCGCGTGCTAAGGCGGCTCGTGAACCTAAAGCGCAGGTGCAGGCTGCTGCGTGAGGTGGAGGGTTGTTAGGCGTCTGGTTTGAAGTGGGCGGCCTATAGCCCGTAACTACAAAATCCCGCGTTGGCGGGGTTTTGTGTTTTAGGAGGGTTTGGATTTGGTCTTTTTAAAGAAAACGAAGCTGAACAGGATTTGGCCGGAGCGGATGCCGTGCAGACGAGACAGGACGACCTTGAATATCTGCGCAGCGAACGGCTTGCCATAGTGCGTATCGCCAGCCTGAATCCATCCACGACCATCAGCCTTGAAGGGATGGTGACGCGAACAAACTGCTACCCACTCTGACGCAACAGGGCCTAGGATTCGCCTTCTGCGGTTTTCGATGGTTATGAACGGAGGGATTCGTGAGCGAAGTTATTGCAACGGACAGCGCGTTGAAAGCGCATTTGGAAGCCATCATCGCCACTAGGCTGATCGCGACAGGCAACCAAAACTGGGCTGCAAAACTTGAGGCGTTTTTAACTTCGGTGAGAGAGGCCATTCCCTCACGTCTTAGAGACCCGGAGTTTCTTTTAGCCCTTTGGAACAACAACTCGGTCGCTTCCACTGGCGCCGGTCACGTGCGAATTGAGCCAGCGCTGGCTAATGCTGAATTTGTTGACTGGTTCGCTGATGCTGTTTCAGCACCCCTGCCAACTGATCCGCTGGAAGTAGAAGCGCATCTGACAAGGCTGTATGACGACCTCAGAGCGCGTTTGCAGACTTTATGCGACCGCATGCCACGGTTGAAACTCAATCGGGTGCTGTGCGCAATTTATCCCGAGTATTTCACTACCGTTGCCAACGTCGGGATGCTCAATTACCTGCATCGCCGCCTCGGCGGTAACCCCCACGATCACCCAGTCCATATGCACCGTGCTATTCGGTCGCGTATCGACGCGGCTTTAGGGCCTGTGCCGAGCAATGACCGCGCCGCAGCCGCAGAACGTCTTTGCTTGCCTTGGTTGTTGTATGAGCGACTGAACGCTGAGCCCGACACCGCTGAGCTGAGTGAAACCGCTCTGGGCCTAAAACCGTTTCCCAGCCGGCTCCGGCGCAAAGGGCTGACGTCGATTGGTGGGGGGCTGAACACCCTGCTTGGGCTACTACCAGAACTGGACGAGGGGCTCTCTCGCGAGGAGTTTGAGGCTTGCCTCAGGCAGGCCAATCCAAATCTGGCTTCAAACAGTGTCAGCACAATGCTCAATGTGGTGGCCCGGGAATTCGACCTTTGCCGACGCGAAGGCGATACCTATCGCCTATCCGCTCGCGGTATCAATCTGTTGGAAACACAGAGTACTGATGAACTTGCTGACCATCTGCTGACGAGGGTCTTGGGCGTCGATAATGTGGTGCATCTGCTGGCTAAGCAGCCGCATACCAAGGCGGAGCTGATCGCGTTACTGCAAACCGTCAATCCAGGCTGGACGACAGCGTACGCGCCGTCCTCGTTGATTGGCTGGCTCAGCTATTTAGATGTGGTGGAGCAAACCCCGAGTAAGCAACTGCAGCTGACTGAACGGGGAAAGCGCTGGGCTGAAATGGTCACGTGGGAACCTGAGTCGCTGCCGCCCCTACCCCAGGGAATGTTGGATGTCGAAATCACGAGGCCCGGCCAGGTCTTGTTGCCGACGTTTAGCGAGTTGGGCCAGCGGCTGGCGCAATCCACCCGCAATCGCCTGGCATTCGACACGGCATTGATCAGCCAACTCCACGGCGGGCTCTGGTCCCACCCGGTACGCCACTTTGCGGTACTGACAGGTATCTCCGGCTCAGGCAAAACTCAACTGGCACTCAGCTATGCCAATGCGCTGTGCGATGTGAAATCCGACGAGCCACGTAACGTTCGGGTTATCCCGGTGCAGCCGGGTTGGTATGAGCCAAGCCCGCTGCTGGGTTACGTCAATCCCATCCAGGAGGCGGATTATCGCCGGGCGCCGTTCTTGGAGCTACTGTTGGACGCGGTTGATAACCCGGACTCGCCGTACGTGGCAATTCTCGATGAGATGAATCTCTCCCACCCGGAGCAATACCTGGCGCCTATTCTGTCGGCGATGGAAACCCACGGTTGGATCGACCTGCACCAATTAGGCGATGGGGCGTGCGCTACGCCGATGCGCGTTCGATACCCAGCCAACCTGGCGATTATCGGCACGCTCAATATGGATGAAACGACCCATGGGCTATCCGACAAAGTGCTGGATAGGGCTTACACGCTCGAGTTCTGGAAGATTGACGTCGCCGCGTTTCCTGGCTGGAAAACCGTCGAACTACCGAACGACCTGAAAGAAAAAGCGCAGCAGGTCTTGTTGGCATTGGTAGCTGCACTGGAGCCGGTGCGGCTGCACTTTGGCTGGCGAACCATCGATGACGTGCTGAAGTACCTGGCATTCCAAGGGGCGCAAAACGCAGACCCGCAGGCGCTGGATAACGTGATCTACGCCAAGGTATTGCCTAAGCTGCGCGGCGAGACCTCGCTACGTTTTCAGACCGCACTCGAAGCCGTGCTTGCCACGTTAACCGCGCATGGCCTTGAACGCTGCCGCGTCAAAGTGAAAAGCCTGCAAGAGGATCTAGCCGCTACCGGTTCGGCAAGGTTCTGGCGCTGAGACATGCTGACTGTACGTAAAAAGGAACATGCCGATGAAAGCACTTGGGTGGTTGTAGCGCCCGAGTCCATCGAAGGCGATTTCTACGAAGATACGCACTACGAGCTGCGGGTAGAGCGCCCCAACTGCCAGGTGTTTGTCGACGATATTGAGCTGCTCACCTCAGCAGGCTGGTACCTCTGGCAGCCGAGTTTTTATTCGGGTCGCGTCTGCATCGTGGTCGTCGACACGACTGGCCACACGGCTAATTACTTCATTGAGGTCGGCCCCGCCAACAAGAAAAGTGCGGCTGCCGAATTTGAGGAAATGGTGCAGACCATCCGTGACTTTGACCAGTCGCTTCTGGGCGGCGAGTCTGCCGCTACCATGGCCTTTGGCAACGAGAGCAAAGTCGGGCTAAACAAGGCGCTAGTTCTGCTCGCCAGGTTGCGACTTCACGGCCACGACTTTCTCGATAGCGTGAGCCGCATCGCGCAATCACCCCACCAACGCCTATCGGCTGACAGGCAACAGGTCCCGCTTCCTCAGGTACGACGTATTCATCCGAGCGCTCTAAGAGATCGCCGGCTGAGCAGCCTTATTACCAGTCCAACAGCGTCAGCGGATTTAATTGAAAATCTTCGAATCCACTCTTGGACCTCAGCTCCGACGGTCGACACGCCCGCCAACCGGGCGCTGCTTTCACTGCTAAAACGCTTTCGCGCGACCGTTGTGGAACTCAGGAACACAGTCAACACACTGCGTCTGCCGGAAGACAAAAAGGAGCAACAATTACGAATTCCTCGACGCCTACAGGAACTCGACGTACTCGAGCAGAAGGCGAAGCTGCTCATCCAGCGCCCTCCTTTCAGCCAGATTAAATCAGGGGAGATTGGCTCATCAGGACTGACACAAATAGCCGCCCAGCCGGAATACAACCGAGCCTATCGCCAAGGCTGTTCTGCGCTGACGTACCAAGTAAACGGCGCTGATCCAGTTGATCAGCTACGAGTGAATTTCTCCTGGGGTATCTACGAAACCTGGTGCTATCTGGAAACGCTCAAGTGCTTGCAGCAGGTACTGGGAAAAGCTTTCGCCGTCTCATCGCCGAAAGCGGCCTCCGCAGACTTGGCGTTCATCGCGCACATCGCGCCCGACCACAGCGTTGAGCTGCTTTTTCAAGCCAGCTTTCCCGCCGAAAAATACAGCGCAAGACTCACTTGGAGTATTTCAAGGCAGCGCTACCCAGACATTCTCGTCGTAGAAAGAAAGGGGGCAGAAACCCGCTCAATGATCCTCGACGCAAAATGGCGTAGCGGACGAGCCAATGTATTGGAAGCGATGGAGTCAGCGCATATCTACCACGACAGTTTGCGCATCGATTCACAGCCCCCTTCGCCATGCCTGCTGCTGCTCCCCGGCGCAAGCGACGTCGGGGCGTTGGAAGATAGCGAATTCATACGATTGCATGGAGTGGGTGCAGTTTTCGGTTTTTCCGCCCATGGCGTGGGAATGGAAAGGCTAAAGGAACATCTGATGCACTGGTTCGGGTTAGCAGCTAACAAGACTTAACACGCGCGAACAAAGGGGCTCAGATTTTTAATCGCCCCTGATTAGAGCCACGTTGCCGGTGGTGGGGCAACTCCGCCAACGTCACCCTGCGTGGCTACTATCAAACCGCCGAGAACCCTCTCCACTTCCCCAGCAATTGCCCGATTTTCCATCAACCGCCCCCCCTCCCGTAGCCGATTGCGCCTAATGCTCGGCTATTGAGCCTCACGTTTTCGAGAAGCATCTGATTTATCCGGAGTCGTTCTGCGACGAAGGTGGTAGTCCGCTTTGCAGGGCCTTGTTCGAGTGATGGATGCGCCACGCGCGCATCGCATTAGCCCGACTGACCAGCTCCGCAAACGCGCTTCCCTACGGATCAGGATTCTCTAGATGAACGCGTACACGTCCCCGCAGTACACCACCTCCGTACGTCCCGACTGCTCGCAAATATGGGGCGGCTCCGTCCGCATCGCCCAGTGTTTCGCCAACCACCGCCATTCCGTGACCGCAAAGAAATGCGCTTTGGCAGCAGGCAAACCCACTCTCACCGCCGCTGAGGGCTGATCCCATGACCCAAGGTTTCTTCATTTGCCGTGGCGATAAAACCACCTGTGGTGGCTTGGTGCTGGATGGTGATGCGCGCATCAATATGTTCGGTCTGTTGCATGCGCGTATGGGCGATCGGGTTACCTGTGGGAAGGACGGGAAGATCTACCAAATCCTCGGCGGTATCGGCCACATGGTGAGCCACGGCAAACCAATGGCGGGCACGCTCGACAGTCGCAGCGGTTGCCCTTGCAGGGCCGAATTTATTCCCTCATCCCGTGGTGCCTGTTATCACAACGCAACGCCAGCTCCGCAAATGATGCGCACCGCCGCTGAGTCGCCGTCTTCTGCGCTGGGCAGCGCATCAGCAGCTCGCCAATCTGCGTTTGTTCCATCGCCATCGCCGGCCGCGCCCTTGGTTCGTAATGACGAGCCCCAGGACCCGGGCTTTTATGTCGTTACGAAGAGCATGAGCCGCGAGGCGCTGGAGGCGACGCTGTTCCCACAACCGGATCCAGCGGTGATGCGCAAGTTCAGAGCGCTAAACCCGGGAGTGGCTGACCTTAAAGCGGGCTCGATGATTGTATTGAGCGATCCGAAGAATCATCTGTGTATGCGTGAGGAAGCGCTTCTGATGGAGGCGGCACAGCAAATCAGCAACGACCTGGAACCTTTGACACCAGACGAAGCTGACTTCATGCAACGACACGGCGCCGAGATTGCCGGTTTCACTGGCGAAACCTCGACGTGGCTCGGCGTTAGTGCTGCGGTTATGGAAAGGCATATCGCAGGCATGCGGGACACGCTCCTGGCCATTGAGCGGTTGCACCATGAGACCTATCGACAGCATGGCCACTTGAAAACGCCTGAATTCCACGCCTCACGGAAACGCCTTCTCTCTCAACTGGACGCACACCTGCTGAACTCGACGAAACTTCGCGGTTTCACAAGCCTGGATGACCACCCCAAGTTAAAAACATCGCTCGGCCTATCGACCAAGAGCCTCGTACACCACTGGGATAAAGCAGGAGCTCCGGGCCAGATTCCGGGTTACGCAACGCACGTAAGCGCGGCAAGCCGAGCTGCCAAATACATGGCTACCGGCGGCTACATCGCTATCGGACTCGGTGGGGTTTCGTCTTTGCTGGCTATACAGGAAGTCTGCAGCGAGGGGACAGGTGCAGCGTGCGAGAAAGTGAAGTTTGTAGAAGGAGGCAAGTTTTCTGGCGCAACTACTGGCGGGTTTCTCGGCGGGGAAATTGCGAAATACGCAGCAGGTCCGGTCTGCTTAGCACTCGGCATCTCCACCGGCATTGGAGGCTTAGTCTGCGTAGCAGTTGTAATAGGAGCTGGCGTTGGAGCTGGCGCAGCAGTTGGCAAAGCGGCTGGGGAATCCATAGGCGAAGTTATTTATGAAAAGAAAAACCCATGACGACCCAAGATAATTGGTTTTTCTGGGCGAAAATCCTTCTAACTGGCGGGCCCCTCGCCACAGGTTTTCTGGGAATAATTTATAGCCTATATATTAAGCATAAATACCTAGACGAGATCATCAAAGCACTGCAGAACAGTCGCTACATATACTTGTGGGAGTCAGATCTTCGCAATCAAGGATGGATCCCCACTGTTTTTTCCATAGCCAAGATTTGTAGCATGATAATGATGCCCACGCCTTATATTAAAACCGGAGAACTGAACGAAGCCGATTACAAAAACTTTCCACCACATTTAAAATCGATACTTAAGCTGAAAACCATGATACTTTTCGGAAGCGGAATTTGGCTGGGAATCGTTTACATAATACTAAAAACAAATTGATTTCTTACATCCAGCGCTCATAAAAATGAGTCCAAGCAAATTTATTGATTTTAATACACTTAGCTGGGCTGTGATAGCACGCCCACGCGCAACATACTGCAAATCAAAAAGCACGAAAAAAGGGGACCGTTTATATCAGAATACACAGCCATGACTAAGAATTGGTATTTCTGGGCATCGCTTGCCTACAACATCGGGCCATTCGTACTTGCTTTCGCGGGAATACTCTACAACCTGTATTTGAGATATTTCTGCCTGGATAAAATATTAGAGGCGTTGAGCAACAGTCGCTATAGCTATACATGGGCGCCTGCACTCCGCCGACAGGGTTGGCTGGGATGCATGCTTTTAACAGCTCACCTAACGGGGATGATACTTATACCCGGCCCAGCTTTAAGGAGCGGAGAGCTAAGCGCCATCGATTTAAAGGCCTTCCCGCCTCATCTTAAACTCAAAATCAAAATTGTAGCGTCATTGATGATCGGGGGCTTTATTTGGCTCATCAGCACCTCAATTTTTCCAATGTGAGCGAATTAAAATGCAACGCTCTTCTAATCGCCAGATTTAAATATAACTAGGCGTGCGCGGCAGCTCCATGGTCACGCAATCAACTCATCGACGGGCCGGCAATGGCGGAGCGGCGAGAAGATATATGAGGCAACCAAATGAGTTTGACCGTCATAGAGAAGGTTTTCCTCACTGCAGCAATGATTGACTTAGCAGGACTTTTAGTCTGGATAGGGGTGTGCCTGCATTTGGCAAATACGAAGATCGATCTGATACTTGACTGCCTGCGAAACTGTGCAGCAATAACTGTAAGAGCGCCTCTTAGGCACGCCGGACCATGGGGGAAATTAATACTTGTGGGCGGCATCTCTGGAATTGTCACATTCCCTGACTTTCACCTAAAACGCGGGCAACTCAGCCAGACCGATTTAGAAAACCTCCCCGCGCCCCTTAAACATAAGCTAGCTGTAATTCAATGGACTGTGATCTGGCTTTTACTTCTAATGGTTTTGATAGGTATACCGATTCAGTTCGGTATGTTATGAAATACGCCCCACCAAAAAACTCTATCACTCACGAGAAGCAAGGAAATACGTCTTGAGCGGCTATAATTCTGAACCACAAACAGACCGGCGCCCTTTTACGCTCCTTCAAATCAGCGACGAGTCTACTAAAAGACTTAATTAGATAGAATTACCCTTCGCCTTTTCCAATCTATCTATTTCTTTTTTCGCCCCTCAACAAGTTTATCCCTGACATCCGAAACAGCCATATTTATTGCCGATTGAGGTATAGTCACAACCTCGCCTTGCCTATACAACGCACAAAACGAGACGGAGCAAAGCATTAACCTATACTCACCCACCGAACCCCGATAATCGGCCACCCTCACTACCGGTGAACTAGCGAACTCTTTTTGCAAGTCTTTAGCCGCCTCGAGTTGACCTACATGTACGAACGGTACGACCGAAATCAATATTGCGCAGGCAATAAAAAGCATCAAAGCAAACACGACATAACCCGGAACGAAGAACAACAAAGAAGCCTTAAATAATTCGTCAAAAAAATATGGCCCTGACCTTTTCGCATCCCGCCCTTCGCTCCCCCTTATATTTTTTTTCTGATACTTTTTAAGTAGATAATTTAACGCACCAAAACCTGCTACTGATACCACATAACCCACGCCCACTAAAAGCAAATTCGACCCAACAAACTTCATAATACCCGCAACACTTAAAACGCTGACATTCATCCAACCCATAAGCGACGCTACGAAAGTCGCAGATACATCCAAAGAAAACATTGAAGAGTCGAGATTAAAATAACTTATATATCCATCATGATACGCTTTGCCGTTAAGATAAAAAAAAGGCGTAGCGACTGCCATCAGGATAGAGCCAATCGTGCCTAGCAGCAACGTTAGACGAGGGTTAATTTTTCTAAATTCGTCGCTTCCCTGCTTTGCGTTAGTTACCTCGTCTTTCATAATATAACCTTGTAGAGAAAGGAGCTGCGAATGTTACCACCTCAAACGAGTCGCGTGAATAAAAGAACGCGACTCGACCGGAGGAGTTACCCATCTTACTGGCCAACAGACGCACTCAAAAACCAACGATTTGCATGAATTTATTTTAGTTAAGGAGCTTAAACACGTCTAAAATCATGAATACTCGCTCGTCTTCTCGCTTATCTCCACTAACGAAGATGTATTAGTGTAAGCGGCCAAGCAAGAGCAGGAGGGATTTCATATTAGCTATTTAGTGAGAGTTACATGCCAAAAGATACCCCGTCCATGGTCCGAAACAAAATCCGTCGAAGCCTACGGGCTATCTTGGACCCTTATCCGTCGCCGCAAGATATGCAGAATATCTGGGGCCATTTCGAATGTTGCTGCGCCTACTGCGGGGTTGCCATTCAGAGGGCATCTCGTAATGGCCATATGGACCACGTAGTACCTTCAGCACTTGGAGGAAACAACTGCGTTAACAACTACGTGCTCGCCTGCGCTCGCTGCAACGGGGACGAGAAGCGCCAAGCTAACTGGACCGCTTTTTTGCGTAAGAAAGCCGAGAGCCCCGCAATCGAGGCAGCAAGGCGCGACCGAATTGAAAAGTGGCTCTCTGGCGGTGCTCTGCGAATCGTAGATACAAAGAGAGCCGCAGAAATAGAGACGATCATTGCTGAGGCGATCACCCACTACGATTCGGCTGTAGCAAAAATCAGAACGATGCGCTGACTAACCGGGCCAGGTGTCTCACCCCTTCACACAAACAAACAACGCATTCCCCGCCACGCCATCCCATTCCACCAACTTCTGATAATCGTGCGCCATCACCCGCACCTCGAAGCACCGTTCCAACAACCCCTGCAGTTCAGCAAAGCTCACCGCCACCATCGCGTGTTCGTCGTGCCACACCTGCATCGCGCCCTCGCCCACGGTGCGTTCAATTCGCAGTTTCAACGATTGCCGTTCCCCTTCTCCGGGGTAGCTCCATGACGAGCTGAAGCCGAACAGGCTGTCGTCGTGCCGGGCGGTATGGGAGACGAAGGAGGCGTTGTCGATGTGGTTTTTGTCCACGGCGTTGAAGCAGAACACGCCGCCTTCGGCCAGGGCGTTGTGGGCGGCGGCGATGCAGGCGGTGAGGCGCTCGAGGGTGGCGCTGTAGTGGATGGAGTACAGAAAGCAGGTGATGAGGTCGACCGGTTCGGCCACGGTGAAGGCGCACATGTCTTGCGCGCTGAAGTGCGCTTCGGGGCAGCGCAGTCGGGCTTTGTCGAGCATGGGTGGGTTGATGTCGAGGCCGGCGCTTTGGTAGCCGGCGTCGAGGAAGTGGCGCACGTGGGGGCCGGTGCCGCAGGCGAGGTCGAGGTGGCGGTTGCCGGCGTTGCCGAAGAGTTGGTGCAGGCGATGGGCGCTGTGGCTTTGGGCGCGATAGTCGATGTCGGCGCACATCAGGTCGTAGTAGCCGGACAGGTCGGTGTATAGGGCGTTGCCGGGCATGAGGACCTGCGCGTGCGGTGGGCGATAAGGGGCGCGGATGATAGCCCAAGCGGCCCGTATGCCGGGAAATATAGGCGCCAGGCCACAGTTTGATTACATGGCTGCGCAAGGCCGGCGGTTGTCTGTTCCAATCGCCCTTCGTTTGGTTATTTCCCCGTGCTTGCCCAGGAAGCCGCCCCATGGATCTGCGCTTACTCACCCTTTCCGAGTTTCATAAGGTCTATTTCTATCGCCTGATTACCCTGGTGCTGCTGGTGGTAATCAGCGGCATGACGGTAATGGCGCTACTGGAAAAGCCCAACGGTGAGGCCAAGGTGTTGGCGCTTTTTATGCTGCTGATGACGGGGCGTTTTGCCTTTGAGTGGTTCTGGGTAAAGCGCAGTGTGCCGGTGCTGTTGCATGGCGATGAGCTGGTGGTGACCGGCACGGAACACCGCGGCATCGCGCTCACGCAGGTGCGTTCGGTGGCCTCGCGGCATGCGATTTTCATGACGCGCCGCTATCGCTCGTGGTCCGAGCATCTGGCGTTTATGGAGCTCACGTTGAACAACGGCGAACGGGTGATGACGCTGTCGGAAAGTGGCGTGTTTGATTTTCCGGCGGGCAAGGAAACGTTGGCGGCGTTGCGCGCGATGGTGCTGGACGCTAAGACGAAGAGCCTTTCTGCCTCGGCTCGTTGACGTTGTGCTGATGGATGCGGCTGAAGTTGTTGTAGGCCTCGAGATAGACGCTTTCCCGTGCCATTACGGCAAACCCGCGTCGCCCGTTGCGTAGGGCCAGTTCGCGGACGAATTGTGAGCATTTTGCTGGCGCAATGCCTGCGTTGCCTCTCGGTTAACCCCTCCTTAACTTCCATCTCCGGTGCTTAGGAACTCCTGTCCAGACGGGTACCCGCTCCCGACAGTTACGCAGCTTTTCTCTGCTGGAGTTAGTTCTAAGAGCGCCTTGTCACCTACGTTCGCCATTTCTGCCTTACCGATTCGCACACCCTTTTCTCTGTAAAGCGGGCGTTCCCATTCCTGAAGCGCTTGAACCAGCCTCAAACCTTTTTCTCGTAACGCACAAACGCGCCGGCAAAGCGGCGCATTTCTGACCGCAACGCAAAACTGCGCGAGGCATGGGAGACAGCATCTGCAAACGGCCCGGTTTCCCTCGCGCATTCGTATCAGGACGACTTATGGAAAACATTTATCAGCCCCCCGCCGCCGCATTGCTGGAGGAAGAACAGCAAGAGGGCTTTTTTGTCACCTCGATCCCCAAGATGATGATTATGTTTGTCGGTACCTTGGGGACGTATCAGGTGTATTGGGGTTACAAGCAGTGGAGCAGTCAACGCGGCAGTATGCCGAAAAGAATCTGGCCATTTTTCCGTGGGCTGTTTTCTATATTTTTCATACATGCTTTGTCTCGACGAATGAACAGTCTGCTCGATGCCCGGAAAATAGTTACCCGGCGCTATAACGATGCGCCGTTCTGGTTCGTCATTATCGCCGTAACGGGAACGCTACTTGGCAGAAGCACGATCCCGTGGGAAATACCGAAAGCGATGGCCATTGGGTTTGATCTTTTTGGGTTGCTCAGCTTGATCCCCTTAATTGGATTACAACGCAAAGCTAACCAGGCGAGTGGCGATTCGACAGGTGCACGCAATTCTCGGCTGTCGTTCTCTAACTACCTATGCCTGGCGTTCGGATTGATGTTCTGGGTCGTTCTGGTTTGGGGGTACGTAACATTTCTGTAGAGCAGGTTGAAAACTGCGCTTGGTCGGAGGAATGAGTTCGCGCCCTGTTGGGCTTCGCTGCGCTCAACCGCAACCTACGAGTGAGCTTGTCGCTGTGCCTCCATCATCAAAAAGCCCCGCATTTGCGGGGCTTTTTGCGTTTGTTAGTTCCCGCGATAGGTCGAGAAACCATACGGGCTCAGCAGCAACGGAATGTGGTAATGCGCCACGGCACCGTCGACGGCGAAGATTACGGGCACTTCGGGGAAGAAGGTGGCGGCGTTGTGGCTGCGGAACCAGTCGCCGGTTTTGAAGGTGACGCGGTAGGTGCCTTTTTCCAGTTTTTTGCCTTCGGGGTACAGGGCGGGAATGCGGCCTTGTTCGTTGGTGGTGCCGCTGTTGAGCAGGGTCCAGGTGGCGCCGGTTTGTTGTTCCAGGGTTACGCGCACGTCGGAGGACGGCAGGCCGTCTTGCAGGTTGAGTACGTGCACGCTCAAGGGGTTGTCGGCGGCGTGGGCAAGGCTGGCGACGGCGCTGAGGGCCAGGCTGGCGAGCAAGGTGGTAAGGCGTTTCATGGGTGAGCTCCTGGGTTATGGCTGGGTAGGTAGGTGTTGGGAAATGGCTTTCTGGGCGCAGCCTTCGTCGTTGGCGCTGCCGCCTGCGCCGGCTACCCCGATGGCGCCGATCACCTGGTCAACGACGCGCAAGGGCAGCCCGCCGCCGAGCAGCAGCAGTTCGCTGACGGAGGTGAGGTTGGCGGCGTCGGGGTTGCTGCGGGCGCGTTCGGCGAGGGTGCTGGTGGCGGTTTTGGTCGACAGCGCGGTAAAGGCTTTGCGTTGCGCGGCCAGGGTGTTGTGCGGGCCGACGTTGTCGTCACGTTGCACCGCCACCAGGTTGCCGCCGCGGTCCACTACGGCAGCGACGGCGGTTTGGCCGAGGGCGTGGCAAGTGGCGAGCGTGGTGTCGAGCAGTTGGTTGGCCAGGGCCAGGGTAACGTCGGCGCGTTGGGCCACCGGTGCGGCAGCCGGGGCGGCCAGGGCGGTGGCACTAAAGGCGAGGGTGAGCAGCGTGAGTGGGGCGATTCGGCTAAGCATGGCGTTTTCCGGTCGGTGACAAGTGGCCGCCATGGTGCGCCGCCCTGCCCCACGGGCCGATTACGCCTGCATTACGAATTTGTAATGGGCCAACGGCGCGCAAACGCCTAGCCTTATGCGCCTGTGGTGGAGGAACCCATGCGTATTCTGCTGGTGGAAGACGAAGTGAAAACGGCCGATTACTTGCGTAAGGGGCTGAGTGAGTCGGGCTATTTGGTGGAGGTCGCGCACAACGGCCTGGACGGCCAGCACCTGGCGCAAGAGCACACGTTCGATTTGATCATTCTGGATGTGCAACTGCCGGGCATCGACGGCTGGCAGTTGTTGCAGATCATCCGCCGCAAACAGCAAACCCCGGTGCTGTTTCTGACGGCGCGCGACGCGGTGGAAGACCGTGTGAAAGGCCTGGAGCTGGGCGCTGACGATTATCTGGTGAAGCCGTTTTCCTATGCCGAGTTGCTGGCGCGGGTGCGTACCTTGCTGCGCCGAGGTCCGCCGCGCGAGGTGGAGCAGTTCCTGGTGGCGGATTTACACCTCGACTTGCTGCGCCGCCAGGTTACGCGTCAGGGCCAGCGGCTGACGCTGACGAACAAGGAATTCGCCCTGCTGCATTTGCTGCTCAGCCGTGAGGGCGAAGTGTTGTCGCGGGCGCAGATTGCTTCGCAGGTGTGGCAAATGAATTTCGACAGCGACACCAATGTGGTGGACGTCGCCATCCGCCGCCTGCGCGCCAAGGTGGACGACCCGTTCACCTGCAAACTCATTCACACCGTACGCGGCATGGGCTACACGCTGGCGGTGCAGCCGTGAAGCGCTGGGCGCCGCGTGCGCTGAGTGTGCGGCTGGCGCTGATGTTTGCGTTGGTCAGCGCGCTGTTGTTGGGCGCGATTGGCTTTTACCTGTACCACTCGCTGCAACGGGAAATCGCCTGGCGCGATGACCAGGCGCTGCTGGGCCGGGTGCAGCGTATGCAGGCGATTTTGAGTGACAACCAGAGCATCGAGGCGCTGCGCGAACGGCCGCAGCTGTACGAGAACATGCTGGGCAATCGCGACAATCTGCTGTGGGTGGTGGACGACGCCGGCCGCGTGCTCATCGAAATCAACCCGCCCGGTCTGCCCCGCCCTGCTCTGTCGGCCGCCGCCACCGCCCAGCTTGGCGACGACCCGGCTGGCCATCCGCTGCGCTTGGCCTGGCAAAACATGGCCCGTGGTGACCAACAGCTCACGCTGATTGCCGGCAAGCTGCTCACCGAGCGTGATCAGATGCTGGCGGCGTATCGGCTGAAACTCTGGCTGGCACTCGGCGCCGGCATGCTCCTGGCGTTCGGGCTCGGTTGGCTGGTGAGCCAGCGCGGGCTGCGCCCTGTGCGGGAGTTGGCGCAGCGTACGGCGGCCATCGACAGCCACCATTTGCACCTGCGGCTGGATGAATTTCAGACCACGGCGGAATTGCAGGCGCTGAGCCAGGCGCTCAATCACATGCTGGCGCGCCTTGAAAGCGGCTTCGGCCAACTGTCGCGCTTCTGCGAAGACCTGGCCCACGAAATGCGCACACCGCTGAGCAACCTGATGGGCCACACTCAGCAAACCCTGCAGCGCGAACGCACGGTGGCGGTGTACGAAGATTTGCTGGTGTCGAACCAGGAAGAATACGAACGGCTGGCGCGCATGATCGACAGCATGCTGTTTCTGGCGCGCACCGAGCAGGCGGTGATCAACCGTCAGCCGGTGAACTTGCACGCGCTGGGCGAGCAGTTGTGCGAGTACTTCGAAGGCATGGCCGAAGAGCGCGAGGTGACGTTGCGCAATGAAGCCCACGGCACGGTGCTGGCCGACCCGGACTTACTGCGCCGGGCGCTGGCGAACTTGCTGGCGAATGCCTTGCGCTATGGCGAGGTGGGTCAGCCGATTACGTTGAGTTCCCGGGCGGTTGGCGCTGAGGTTGAAGTGAGCGTGCATAACCTCGGGCCCGCGATTGGGGCCGAGCATGTGCCGCATCTGTTTGAACGCTTCTACCGCTGCGATCCGTCGCGCGCGCAGCCGGGGGATTCTGGCGGGTTGGGGTTGGCGATTGTGCGGTCGATTATGCAGGCGCATGGGGGCGAGGTTCGGGTGCGCAGTGATGAGGGGAGCACGGTGTTTTCGTTGGTGTTTCCTGGATAGATGCCAGCGACGCGGTAGACAAGTAGGAGCGAGCTTGCTCGCGAATGAAGGCAACGCAGGGGCTTCAGGAGAACCGAGCTGCTCCCATTCGCGAGCAAGCTCGCTCCTACAAAAAGGCGAAAAAACGGGGCTCATTTGAGCCCCGTTTTGTTCGTACCCCGCCCTCCTTATTTCTTGGCCGTCAGCGCGTTGTAGCTGGTGAACAGGTTGCGGTAGTCCGGAATGTGGTTGGCGCACAAGGTGCCCAAGCCTTCGATGTCGTTGCGCCAGTCGCGGTGCAGTTCGCAGGCCACGCCAAACCAGTTCATCAGTTGCGCACCGGCAGCGGACATGCGGTCCCAGGCGGCGTCGCGGGTCATTTCGTTGAAGGTGCCGGAGGCGTCGGTGACCACGAACACGTCGAAGCCTTCTTCGATGGCCGACAGCGCCGGGAACGCTACGCACACTTCGGTTACTACGCCGGCGATGATCAGTTGTTTCTTGCCGGTGGCCTTGATGGCTTTAACGAAATCTTCGTTGTCCCAGGCGTTGATCTGACCAGGGCGAGCGATGTACGGCGCGTCGGGGAACATCTCTTTCAGCTCTGGCATCAGCGGGCCGTTGGGGCCGGTTTCAAAGCTGGTGGTGAGGATGGTTGGCAGCTTGAAGAACTTGGCCAGATCAGCAACCGCCAGCACGTTGTTTTTGAATTTGTCCGGTTCGATGTCGCGAACCAGGGAGAGCAAACCGGCTTGATGGTCGACCAGCAGAACCACGGCGTTGTCTTTGTCGAGACGGTTGTATTTGTAAGAAGTAGTCATGGTGCGTTCCTCGCTTTCTGTTTGGGTGCCGGTTAGTCGGCGGTAAGGGTGTGTTTCGTTTGCCGCTGCGTTTGTGTTCGCTGCGGTATGGGTAAAGCTTAAAATCGACACTCTTTTTGCACTAGACTGCAAAAATTGCCTCTAGCGTTCTATTTGGAGAACGATGTTGGAAGACCTCAACACCCTCTACTACTTCACCCAAGTGGTGGAACACGGTGGCTTTGCCGCAGCCGGGCGGGCGCTCGATATGCCCAAGTCCAAACTCAGCCGGCGCATTACGCAGTTGGAAGAACGCCTGGGCGTGCGCCTGCTGCACCGCACCAGCCGGCATAACGCGTTGACGGAAATCGGCCAGGCCTATTACCAGCGCTGCGTGGCCATGCGCGTGGAGGCGGAAAGCGCGGCCGAGGTGATCGAGCGCAACCGCAGCGAGCCGCGCGGCCTGGTGCGGCTCGCCTGCCCCACTACGCTGCTGAACTCGTGGGTGGGGCCGATGCTGACGCGCTACATGCTCAAGTACCCGTTGGTGGAGCTGGCGATTGAAGCCACCAACCGCCGCGTGGACGTGCTGCACGAAGGCTTCGACATCGCCCTGCGCGTGCGCTTTCCGCCGCTGGAAAACACCGACATGGTGATGAAGGTGCTGGGCAACAGCACGCAATGCCTTGTCGGCCATCCGCAGTACGCGCAGTGCCTGGACGTGGGTTTTGCGCCGGAAGAACTGAGCCGCCTGCCGAGCCTGTTCTGGGGCGGGCAGCAGCGTGAATATCAGTGGGAGTTGTTCAACACCGAAGGCGCGAGCCTGCAGATAAACCACCGCCCGCGCATGGTCACCGACGACCTGCGCGCCCTACGCGACGCCGCACTGGCCGGCGTGGGGATTGTGCATTTACCAAGGGTGGCGGTGCGCGATGACCTGGCGGCCGGCACGCTGGTTGAAATGCTGCCGGGGTGGACGCCGAAATGCGGAATCGTGCACGCCATCTTTCCCTCGCGGCGCGGGTTGCTGCCGTCGGTGCGTACGTTGATTGATTTTCTTGGGGAAGAATTCAGTTTGAGTGACATGGCGTGACTATCTGCCGCGCAGGCGGACCAGGGGGACAAAAGAGTAAGCAGGAAAAACGCGGTCTGCCCCCTCTCCCGCTTGCGGGAGAGGGCTGGGGAGAGGGCCAGCTTTAAAGCGCTGCTGGAAGTGGGCTTTGCAGGCCCACCCCATCGCGGCTAAAGCCGCTCCCACAGGTTTTTTTCTTTATTTCAACACTGGCGTACGTGGCGGAATCATGCGCTTACTCCCCGTCGCTTCATACGCTGAGGCCAGGCGCAGCAGCGCCGAGTCGTCGTAGGCGCGGCCGGCGAAGGTCAGACCAACCGGCATGCCGATGTCGGCCATTACGCCCATGGGCACAGTAACCGTCGGTACGCCCAGGTGGCGGATGGCGAGGTTGCCGTTGGCGACCCACACGCCGTTGCTCCAGGCGATGTCGGCCGAGGCCGGGTTGACGTCGGCGTCTGCCGGGCCAATATCGGCGACGGTGGGGAACAGCACGGCGTCGAGGCCCAGGGAATCCATCCAGTCTTCCAGGTCGATACGCCGGGTTTTCTCCAGCCCGCGCAGGCCGTCCGGCAGGGTTGGAATCTGGTCCCACGGGGTGATGCCCCGCTCTGCCATGCGCACGTATTCGTCCATGCCGGCGGCCAGGTCGCCTTCGCGGTTGGGCAAGGTGCCGGGGTCGTGGGGGAAGATTTTGGCGCCATCCACATCCACCAGGCGGTTGAGCGCCGGGTCGCCGTTGGCTTGCAGAAATTCGTCAAAGGCCCAGGCCGACAAATCCCACAGTTCATGGTGCAAGAACTCGGGCGAGACCAGCCCACGGTTGAACACGGTCGGCGCACCGGGGCGGTCGCCTTCGCAGTTGGAGACCAGCGGGAAGTCCACTTCAATCACGTCGGCGCCGGCGGCTTCCAGTGCCTGGCGCGCCTGTTGCCACAGGTCGATCACTGACGCGCGGGTATGAATGCGCTGCCCGGTCGGCCCGCCGATGCCCGGCGCTTCGCTGGTGCCGGCCTCGGGATCGGCGTTGATAAACATGCGCGGCACGCCCAGACGTTTGCCGGCCAGCGCTTGCGGGGTGGCGGCAAGCGCCGGGTAAGACGGCGGACGCACCTCGGCGACTCCAGGAATCGGCACCCACGGCTGCAAGCGCCAGAGGTCGCCTCGGGTGTCGGGGTCTTCGGCGACGATCTGCTCGAGCACTTCCAGCAGGTCAGCCATGGTGCGCGCGTAGGGCACCACCACGTCCATGGTCGGCGTCAGCGGCCAGTTGCCGCGCACGGAAATCACCCCGCGCGACGGCGTATAGGCGCACAGGCCGTTGTTGGACGCCGGGCCACGACCGCTGGACCAGGTTTCTTCCGCCAGACCAAATGCGGCAAAGCTGGCCGCTGTCGCGGTGCCAGCGCCGTTGGAGGAGCCGGAGGCGAACGGTGCGGTCAGGTAAGCGGCGTTATAGGGGCTTTCGGCGCGGCCATACACGCCGCGCTGCATGCCACCGTTGGCCATGGGCGGCATGTTGGTTTTGCCCAGGCAGATGGCGCCGGCTGCGCGCAGACGCTCGATGGTGAACGCGTCGCGCTGGGCGACCAGGTTGGCAAAGGCCGGGCTGCCGGATGCGGCGGTCAAGCCTTTGACCAGGTAGCTGTCTTTGGCGGTATAGGGAATGCCGTCGAGCGGACCGAGCACCTTGCCGGCGGCGCGACGGGCGTCGGAGGCCTGGGCTTCTGCAAGCGCATCGGGGTTGCGTACGACCACGGCGTTGAGAGCGGTCGGGGTGTCGGCGCCGTCATAGGCGGCGATGCGCGCGAGATACGCCTGCACCAGTTCCACGGCGGTGGTGCGGCCGCTTTCGAGCGCGGCGCGCAGGTCGGCGATGGACGCCTCGGTGACTTCGATCATGCTGGCCTCTTGGCGTTGGCAATTGGGCGCGCGGCGCATGGGCCACGCACGTAGGCTGCCTATTCTGCCTCAAGGCCAAGGGATGACAATGTTCGCCGTGGCGTAACCATCGCGCAGGTGCGTTAGCGCTTGCCGTGCCGAGAGTGCCATTCAGTCACCAGCTCGCCCAGCGTGGCGGGCGCACCGGTGCGTACCCAGGCTCTGAATTCGCGGTCCAGCGAGAAGTGTTCACCGCAGTGGGCGATCAAAAAGCGCCGCACGTTCTGGGTGATGCGAAAGCGTTTGTCGAGGGGAGTATTGAGGGTCAGGGAGCCAGCGTGCCAGTCGAAAGCCATGGTGTCGCTCTGCATGAAAGAAGCCCCCGTTGTACCGCAAAGCCGGTACACGCTAAAGGCTCCCGCCCGTTTCCAGCGCATTCTCGGAACGGACGGGCAGCGCGCGCGGGCAGCGTCCGTAGGCAATTGTCCGTTCAGGGCATTCGCCAACGAACGCTACCGCTGCAGCGGATCAGCCAGCGATAAAGCTGAGCAGATCTTCGTTCAGTTGCTGCGCGTGCGTTACGGCAAAACCGTGCGGCGCGCCTTTGTACACTTTCAGTTCAGCGCCTTTGATTTGCTGTGCGGCCAGCTTGCCGGTGGTTTCGAACGGCACGATCTGGTCGCCGTCGCCATGAATCACCAAGGTCGGCACGTCGACTTTGGCCATGTCCGGGCGGAAGTCGGTTTCGGCGAACGCCGTCACGCAGTCCACAGTGCCCTTGAGCGAGGCCAGCAAGGCGATGTTCAGGGTTTGCGTCAGCACGCCGTCGGAAACCACCTGGCCTTGGTTGGTGCCATAGAACGGGGCGGCAAAGTCGGCGATGAATTGCGCGCGGTCTTTCAGCAGGCCGGCTTTGATGCCATCGAATACCGAGGCGTCGACGCCTTCAGGGAACGAGGCACTTTTGCCGAAGATAGGCGTCACCGCGCCCAGCAGCACCAGCTTGGCGACACGGGCGGTGCCGTATTTACCGATGTAACGGCTGACATCGCCGCCACCCATGGAGAAGCCCACCAGGGTGATTTCTTTAAGGTCCAGGTGTTCGATCAACTGGGCGATGTCGTCGGCGAAGGTGTTGTAGTCGTAGCCAGTCCACGGCTGGCTCGAACGCCCGAAGCCGCGACGGTCGAAGGCGATGGTGCGGTAGCCACGGGAGCTCAGGTACTCCATTTGGTATTCCCACATGTCGGCGTCCAGCGGCCAGCCGTGGCTGAACAGCACGGGCTTACCGCTGCCCCAGTCTTTGTAATAGATCTCGGTGCCGTCTGTGGTGGTGAATGTGCTCATGCATCTCTCCTGAAGGGTCCGTTTTCCAATGGAACAAGACGCGCGAAGCGCCTGTGCCGGTCATTACTATCCACCTCGAATGTGACGGTGAATTGCACGACTGTGCTGGGTTGCTTTGCGCCTGTAGAGGTAAGCACGTGTTCGCATTTTTTGCGTTGCGACCAACGTCTGGTACGGCCCTGCGATAAGCTCGCGGCGCCGGCCAGCTGGCCCGCCCTTTTCTTTATATGCCGGAGTTTTTCCATGCGCCCTTTCCCCTCGCTAGCCACCGCCTTTTTCCTACTGTTGGCGGCATTGGGCAGCAGCACCAGCGCCTTTGCGCGTGACCAGTTCCGGGTGTGCTGGAGCGACTATTCAGGCGCGTTGCCGTGGGGCTATGCCGCGCAGCAAAACGTGGTGGCGCGCTGGGCGAAGAAGTACGGCATCAGCATTGAGGTGGTGCGCGTCGACAGCAGCAGCGATGCCGCCAGGCAGTACGCCGCCGGCCAGTTCGATGGCTGCACCATGAACGCCCTGGAGGCGCTGACTGTACCCGCAGCGGCCGGCATCGACACCACTGCCCTGCTCCTCGGCGACTTTTCGGCCGGCAATGACGGCGTGCTGCTGCGCGGCCGCAGCCAGCGCGCGCAAGACCTCAAAGGCAAAACCGTGCAGGTGCAGGAAAACTCGATGGCTCACTACGTGCTGGTGCGCGCACTGGAGTCGGTGCAGTTGAGTGAAGAAGACGTCACGCTCGCGCCGCTCACCGATGGAGGCGCCGCTTTCGCCGGCGGCAGCGCTGATGCCGTGGCGATTTCCAATCCGGCGCTGGCGCCGTTACAGACCAGCGACAGCACGCTGGTGTTTAGCTCGCACCGCTTGCCAGGGGAAGTGGTGCACCTGTTCGCGGTAAACACCGACACCTTGCGCGCCAACCCGGCGCTGGGTCGCGCCTTGACCGGCGCTTGGTTCGAGCTGATGAAACGCATGAGCGCCAGTGACGAAAAAGGCGCGGCCACGCTCGCGGCCATCGCCAAAAGCACCGGCACCGACCTGGCCGTTTATCAAGAGCAACTGAGCAAGACCCGCTCGTTTTACACGCCGCGCAGCGCCGTAACGTTCGCCGAAAGCCCCGCCCTGCCCGCCGCCATGCAGCGCCTGACAGACTTCGCCTTCAGCCACGGCATGCTCGGCAAAGCCACCAGCGCGCAGAGCATCGGCGTGTCGTTTGCCAACGGCGTGGTCAACGGCAGCCCGGCCAATATCAAGCTGCGTTTCGAGCCCGCGTTTATGCAGGTGGCCGCGGACGGAAAGCTGTAATCAGCGCGCCAGACCGCGCAGGTGCAGAAAGCCGAACAACAGCACCTGCAGCCGCTCCAGCCATGGAAAGGCCTGCTGCTTGAGACGACTGTTGAACAGCAGCGCTTCGCCGGCATGGGCCAGCAGCAACACGCCGGTGACCAGCAGCAACGGCCGATGCAACGGCTCGCCGAACGGGTAAATGATATTGAGCAAGGCCATCAGCCAGAACATGGCGAGGGCGCCTTTCAGGAACGACATCACGTGCATAAAAAACATCCGTAGGTTGGGTTGAGCGGAACGCGAAGCCCAACGTCACGCAAAGCCAACCGCCGCACCAAACGGAACAGCGCACCACCGGCTTAAACGTCACGTTGGGCGTCGCTCTAGCTCAGCCCAACCTACGGATTCATGCCTGCTTTTTCTCCCGCACTTTTGTTTGGCCGGGTTTAGCGCAGGGTGAGGTTGATGGGGCTGTCGGCGAAGTCGAAGCAGCCGAGGAACGTTTTGATGTCGAGCAGGTTGCCGTCGACCTTCACATCACCCAGTACCGCGCCCTTGAGCAGGCTGTTCTGGCCGCTGATGACGGTGTCCAGGTAGGTTTTGTCGAGGGTTAGCTTCAGCACCGTGCCCTCTGGAATGCCGCTGTGCAGCTGCACCACGCCACGGCGAATTTCCAGCGCCCATTGCTCGTTGATATCGGGAAAGCTGAAGCCGAGGGTGAGGTTTACGTCGTCGGCTTTTTCCGGGTCGATACGGGTGATCCAGTTTTGCAGGAACACCTTCACCGGCAGGTTTTTCAGCATGTCGGGCGATAGAAAGGTGCCACGCAGGCGCTTGGCCATTCCGGTGAGTTGCGCCTCGCCCAGGGTGCCTTCCAGCTCCATGGCGCTGGTGAGGTACCAGTTGCGCCAGTTGATGTTCATCTGCGCATAGCCAAGCTTGCGGAAGCTGCGTGCCTTGATGTCGCGCGCCAGGCTGTCTTCGTGGTCGATGCGAATCACGTACGTGGCCAGCTCGGCGGCCCACTGGTAATCACCGTTCAGATACGCATCGCCTGCAGCCAGCAGCACTTTGTCGTGGCCGCCCATGAGCGCGACCATGCGCGTGGCTTTTTCCACCGGAGGAATGGGATTGAGGTCTACCGGGTCGCCTTTGAACCAGCCCAGATAGCCTTCGTAAATCTGCCGAACGCTGTGGCTGACGGTGCCGTAGTACTCCCGCAGGTACGGCGTGTAACCGGCCAGGTGCGGCGGCAGTTTCACTTTTTCGACCAACTCGTCCGGCGTGAGGCCTTTGTTCATCCAGCGCACGGTCTGATCGTGAATATAGGCGATGCCGTCGCGGGTCATGCGCAGCACTCCTTCGACGTTCTCGGCACCGGTTACCGGGCGACCGTGGGACGGCACCATGTACTCGGCGCGGTATTCACGCAGCAGGTCGAGGCTGTTGACCCAGGCGACCGGGTCGCGGAATTTGGCCCCGCGCAAGGTGTGGATGTTGGGCAGCGTCGGCCCTTGGTCCACCTCGGCGCTAAGCAGCACGCGGCTGTCGGGCAGGTACATGACGATCTCGTCCGGCGCCTCGCTCGGTGCCCAGCGCAATTGAACGCGCAGGCCGGCGATGGTGGTGTCGAGTTTGTCTTTGAAGGTGATGGTCGGGGCAATGAAGGTGCTCTGCCCGCCCACGGCAATCGGGCCGATGCCGCCGTTCATGTCTTTACGGTCGGCTTCATTCAGCGCCGCGCCAAAGGTGTAGGCCGAACGCATGGCCAGAATCGGGCCGACCAGCGCGCCCTGGGTGACTACGTTTTCCAGCAGGGTTTCGTGGGCGTAAATCTGCACCTCGCCGCTCTTTACCTGTTCTTCTGAGACGAAGCCTTTCACGCCGTTGATGTGGTCCGGGTGGAAGTGGCTGTAAACAATGGCCTTCACCGGCTTGTCGCTGATTTTGCGGAATTCGGCGAACACCTTGGCCGACTCTTCCGGCGACTCGCCGGCGTCGAAAATGATCAAGCCTTCCGGGGCGATCACCATCACGCTGTTGGCAATGCTCCAGCCCACGGCGGAGTAAACCGAGTCGGTGACTTTGTAGATTTGCTTGTTGAACACCTTGGTGTGTTCGGCCAGCTCGGGATTGATGGACGGCTGAATGGTTTCGGCAGGCAATGCCGCCAAGGCAGATATCGGCAGGGCGGCGGCCAGCAGCAAGGTGCTGAAGCGAGTGAGTGCGCGCATGGGAAACGTCTTTTGTTGTTGTGGACGAACGCAGCCTCGCAAAGGCAGACTGATAATTCCAATGCAAAATTATTCACTTTCTGATGCGAGAACCGCATGAATGACCTGCGCCAGCTCCGCCACTTCGTTGCCGTAGCCGAACACGGCCATTTCGCCCGCGCGGCCGAGGCGGTCAACCTCAGCCAGCCCGCGTTGTCGCGCAGCGTGCAAGCGCTGGAAGCCAGCCTGGGCTGCCAATTGCTCGACCGCGGCCCGCGCCAGGCGGTGCTCACGGCCCATGGCAAGCTGGTGCTGGAACACGCGCGGCGGTTACTGGAAGCCAATCGCTCGCTGCACAACGCCGTCAATCAACTCGGCAACCTGGAGGCCGGCGAGCTGCGCCTGGGCGCCGGCCCGTACCCGGCGGCGCACCTGATTCCGCGGGCGCTGGGTAAGCTGGTGAGCCAGTACCCGAAAATCCGCGTGCAGCTGACCATTGAAGACTGGCGCAGCCTGCGTCAGCGGCTGCTGAATGAAAGCGTCGAGCTGTTTGTTGCCGACTGTCGCGAACTGCGTGGCGACCCGTTGCTGACCATCGAACCGCTTAAACCACGCAGCGGCGTGTTCTTCTGCCGCCCCGGCCATCCGCTGCTGAAACAGCGTGACCTGACCCCCGACGCCCTCTCCGCCTACCCGCTGGCAGGCACTTTGCTGCCCGTGGAAGTAGAAACCGCGCTGCGCCGCGTGAGCGGCCGCGAGCAACTGCTAGGCATCGAGTGCGACAACTTTATGGTGCTCAAGGCGCTGGTGGCGTGCAGCGACGTCATCAGCCTGGCGCCGTGGGATGTAGTAGCCGAAGACGTCACCGCCGGCCGCCTCGACGTATTGCCCCTGGCCGGCAGCCGACCGGCGCAGCAGTCCGCCTACGGCGTAGTAACCCGCGCCGGCCACAGCCTGTCGCCGGCGGCCCAGGCGATGCTGGAAGAGATTCGCAAAGAGGATGAAAAGGCTGAAGTCGCCGTGTGAACGCGCCCTGTAGGAGCTAGCTGGCTAGCGAACCCTGGAAACACAATTCTCGAATTCCGTTCGCAGGGTTCGCCACCAAGGTGGCTCCTACAAATCGTCGATGGAGCACTCTGTAGGAGGGGCTTTAGCCGCGATGCGCTTGGGCGGATATCGCCGTTTTCAGGCCAGGCCAATCGCGGCTGAAGCCGCTCCTACAGAACGCGGATCAAAAATTCGTTTGCAGGATTCGCCACCAAGGTGGCTCCTACAAGTCGTCGGTCACCGCGAGTAATACCCTACTGCCACCAGGTAGTTGCCGACCTTTTTCAGGTACGCGTGTTTGTGTTCGTTGCGGTCGGTTACGGGGTTGCGCCAGAGGTATTCAAGTTCGCCGTGGCCGTCGGTGTTCACGGCGTCGAGCATGCGCTGGCCGATGGCGGCGCCGTCGGGGGCTTTGAGGTTGGCGAAGTCGGTGCCGATCAGGCGGCGGTTGTAGCCGTGGGCGACGAAGCGTTTGCTGGTGAGGTCTACGGCAAATACATACAGGTCGTCTTGCAGGTAGCGCGGATCCAGGTCGTTGATGGCGGCAAAGGTGGTTTTGGCGTCTTTTTCGATGGCGGCCGCCGCTTCGGTCAGCAGTTGTTTAGCTTCTTCGGGTTTGGCCCGAGGCAGGTAGTAACCGACGGCAAGAATGCGGTCGTTGATGCGCTGGAAGTAGGTGTGTTTGCGCTCGACCTTGCCGTCCTGGCGGTTGACCCAGCGGTATTCGGCTTCGTGTATTTCTCCTTGCGGCTCGCTGATGGCGCGGGCGAAGGCGCGTTTGGTGTCGGCGTCCAGCGTGGCAGACACGTCGCGCCCCACCAGCATTACCGATGGCCCGCCGCTGGCGAGCATCACGCCCTGGGTGTTGACCACGTACACGTACAACTGGCCGGTAACGAACTCACCCTGACGGCTGAATGCCGCCAAGGCCGCATCGCCGTGTTTTTCGTAGTAGTCCACGGCCTTGAGCAGCAGCGCCTTGGCGTGCTGGGCTTCCTGCTGATACGCCTCATCGGTCTGCGCCAATGCCTGGTAGCCAGGCATGAGCAGTGACAACACCAACAACACTCGGGTCAGCAACGTCATGGAAGAACTCCGCGGGGTTTGAATGGTTTGCAGTGTAGACGCGCCTCTGACCATTCATCCAACCCGCTGAACCAAAGCGCGACGGCTGTTTCACAACTCAACACCACAACAATAAAGGCCGCCCGCCATGAAAGCCCGACTGCTTGCCCTGTTCTTTTCCAGCGTTGCCTCCACTGGCGTGTGGGCCGAAGCCTGCATGGTCGACATCCGCTCGCAAAGCGCGGCGGTGCCGATGGTGGAAGGGAAAACCTGTTACGAATACCAAGGCGCGCCCGCCGGCAGCCTGGACTGGTCGTGCAGCAATGAAAGCAAGGAAACGCTCACCACCAACAAGCACAAGGTCGCCAGCTGCCCGGCAAAACCCAGCGGCACCTGCACCGCCACGCTCACTCAGGAAGCGCTGGCGAACCAGCGCTCCAGCAGCAAAGACAAAAACGCCGACTCGGTGAATATCGACAAAGGCGCCAAGGTGCTGACTTACTACTACGACCTGAAAGACCCGTCGCAAGTGCGCACCGACTGCGAGAAGGCCGGCGGCCAGTGGGGCATTCAATAGCCGCTTATTTCGGCCCGCGCGCCATGCTGTGCAGCACGTGGTCACGCCGCACCCAGGCGTGAAACAACGCGCCGGCCAGGTGCAGCAGCACGGTGGCGAACAGCAGATACGCGAAATAGCGATGGGCCTTGCGCAGCACGGCAAACGTCGGCGCGTCGGCGCCCAGCAACGCCGGCAATTGCAGATTGCTGCCGAGCATGACCGGATCGCCGGCCGCCGAAATCATCGCCCAGCCTACCAACGGCAGCGCCAGCATCAAGGCGTACAGCAGCACGTGGGACAGCCTCGCCGCGAGCGCCTGCACGGCGGGCAAGTCAGCCGGTAACGGCGGCGTGGTGGAGCTGAAACGCACCACCAGCCGCACGATCACCAGCAGCAAAATGGCGATGCCCACGGGCTTGTGCAGGTTGAGTAACCATTGGTGCCGCTCCGACACGGTCGCCACCATGCCAACGCCGATAAACAACATGGCGAGAATCATCAGTGCCATCAGCCAGTGCAGCAGGCGCGCGGGCAGAGAGAAATGCTGAGTGCTCATGGGCGGGACTCCTGCGAGGCGCTGACGGGCAACGAACTGACTTCGCCCGTGCGGCGTTTATAGGATGCCGCGTAGGCGGCGGAACGGGCGGCGAGCAACGGGTCGTCGGAGCCTTCGATGCCGCTGGGCAGAATCAGCGGGTCGTAGTTGATGTCGCGGCACTCGCCGCTGTCTTGCGCCTGTTCGCGTTCGAGCACCAGGGTGCCCGCCGTGACGGTGCGGTGTTCGCCGCTCCACGCCTTGCTCGCATCGTTGCTGGGGTCGCCGGGGTTGGCGAGGGTCAGCACCAGGTCCCAACGCTGCGCGCCGGCGGCCAGGCGTTTCTGCAAGTCGGCGAGCAGGTAGTTTTCAGCCTGCGGCGCCACGCTGTCTGCCGGCGTGGTGGCGACCATGCTCCAGCGCACGGTCTGGCGCTGACCGGCGGCGTTGGTAAGGTAGAAGGCGTTGACGCTGTTGTAGGTTTCCGTAATGAAACTGGCGGCTGGTTTTGCCGTTTTCGCCCAGGCGAGAAAGGCGCCGGTTTCAGGGTGCGAAGCGAAGAAGGCGCCGGCTTTTGTCGGATCGGGTTTGCCCGTGGCGGGGTCTGGCGCGGTGGCTTGCAGCAGACCGAAAAACGCTTCCGGCGTGCCCACTGGAAACACCGGCATGCTGTTCATGCCGGTGCGCCATTGCTGACCGTTAGCCTGCTGAAAACGCAACGCCATGCTGCGCAGCGGCGCCGCGCTGTCGGGGGAATACGGGTTACCGGTCGGCAGGGAAAAGCGCCCCTGCACCGGCGTGCGCGTGGCGCTGAAGACCTCGGCAGACGACAGCGAGGCCGCCGCGCCGTTGCTCTCGAAGTAACCAGTCACGCACACGCCCTTGGGGTGGTTGCGGCGAAAGCCGGGGTGCTCGCCGTTGTTCTTTTCCAACACATCGACCACCCGATCAGGGGTAATGCGCTGCGGGCTGAAATAGCCGCCGGTATAGGCCAGCGCGCCCGCCAGCAGCAGCGTCACCGCGCCAATTGCGCCGAAGCGCACGGCCAGGCTGAGCGGGCTGAGGGGCGGCCGCGGTTGAGGGTCGTTCGGTGCCATGGAGAACTCCAGAATCAGGCAAAGGTGCAGTCAGACGCCACGCCTCCCGGTTTATTCCCTGGCAACGAATTATTTATTTTTCGGCACCAGCGGGAATAAAGTCAGCCCTGCGTCGTCTCTCGCTGCACACGTTATTTTTCCAATGCCACGTTCTGGAATCTGCACCGCCATGCACGGTATCGATGACCAATTACGCGACCTGCTGCCCCGGCTGCGGCGCTTCGCCCAGTCGCTGACACGCAACCCCGCCAGCGCCGACGACCTGGTGCAGGCCAGCCTGGAAAAGGCCCTGGGCGCGTGGGCCAGCAAGCAGCCCGAGGGCGATTTACGCGCCTGGCTGTTTGCCATTTTGTATCGCCAGTTTCTCGATGCGCACCGCAGCGCCAGCCGCTACCGACGGGTGCTGGAATTGTTTACCGGCAGCCAGGACGACCACTACGCGCCCTCCGCCGAACGCACGGTTGTGGCGCAAACCACCCTCGCCGCTTTCGAGCGCTTGCCCCATGAACAGCGCGCCCTGTTGCTATGGGTGACGGTGGAAGGCCTTCGCTACCAGGAAATTGCCGAAATTCTCAACGTGCCGATTGGCACCGTGATGTCGCGTCTGTCCCGCGCGCGCCAGGCGTTGCGCCAGCTCAGCGACGGCGAAATCACCTCTCCAGCCTTACGGGTGTTGAAATGAACGACCTGCCCCCAACCGAGCAAGACCTGCACGCCTACGTCGACCGCCAACTCAACGAGGCCGACCGCGACCGTGTGGCGCGCTATCTCAGCGCCAACCCGGAACTGGCCGAGCAGGTACGCGCCTGGCAACACGACGCCCAGCACCTGCGCGCGTCGCTGAGCGGGGCGCTGCACCTGCCGCCCAATCCGCATCTGGACCCGGGCGCCATTCGCTTTGGCTTGCGCCGCCAACGCCGGCAACGCCTGGCCACGGCGGCAGCGCTGGTGATCGCCGTAAGCCTGGGCGGCGTCGGCGGCTGGCAGGCACGCAACGTCAATCTGGCCAGCCATATGCTGCCCATGGCCGACGCGGTGCAGGCCTACCGCATGTTTGCCCTAAAGGACGGCATGGCCAACGACTGGACACTGGCCACCAGTACCGACGCGCAAAGCTGGCTGGACCGCCACTTCGCCCGCGCCGACCGCATTCCCGACCTGGCCGGGGCGGGATTTGCACCGGTGGGCGGGCGGATGATCAGTACTGAACAGGGCCCGGCAGCGATGCTGGTTTACCAGGATGCCGATGGCCGCAAGGTGAGTTTCTACATTCGCCCACCAGGCCCACAGCATTACCTGTTGAACCGTGGCGCGCGGCGGGATGGGGAGTTGCAGGCGGATTACTGGTCGAGTGACGAATACAACTATGCGCTGGTGGCGCCGGCGGACTATCCAGCGGTGGAGCCGGTTCGGCGGGGGTTGGGGCGGGCGATTTGATGCCGTGTGTTGGAGATTAACGGCCCCTCTCCCCAGCCCTCTCCCGCAAGCGGGAGAGGGGGCAGACCGCGTGCGATTCTTAACCCAACGTCACCCCTCGCCCGCTAGGCCAGCCGGGCAGGCGAGAGGGGCCTTTCAATCGCAGCACTGCCCCTCAAACCACTCCAGAATCACATCCCGCGCCGGATGCCCCGCCCCCTGCTCGCTCAACCACAACGCGTACACCCCGCCCGTCTTCAGCGGCTCGCCAAACGGCACCACCAGACTCCCGCGCGTCAACGCATCCTGCGCCAGCACCTGATCGCTCACCGCCACGCCCAATCCCCGGCTCGCCGCGTCCAGCGCCAGATCGTCCAGATTGAACTGCACATGCTGAAACCCTTGCCCCACTGCTTCGCCGTGCGCCTGTAACCAGGTGGTCCATTCGAACCGGCTCGGCGAACCATGAATCAGCGGATGCGCTGCCAACTCGCCCACTGAACGCGGCGGCGCCAGGCCACTGGCGAGTGCGGGTGCGCAGACGGGAATCAGGAATTCATCAAACAGCGGCAACAACGCGCGGTCGTCCAGACCGTCGCGCAGGTAAAGCACGTAGGCATCGCAGTCGCCATCGGTGTCTACCGCCTCGCCGCCCACGGTTTCAATGGATAACGCCAGGCGCGGGTGCGCGGCGTAAAAGCTGGTCAGGCGCGGCAGCAGCCAGCGCACGGCCAGCGATACAAAAATGCGGATGCGAAAAGGCCGCTCGGGGTTAGCGGGTTTCAGCGCACGTTCCAGCGCGGCCAGTTCGCCGAGTATTCGTTGCGCCACGGCAAGCACCTGCTCGCCCTGGGGGGTGAGCGATACCTGGCGGCTGCTGCGTTCGAACAGGGCCACGCCGTAGTGTTCTTCCAGTTGCTGAATTTGCCGGCTCACCGCGCTTTGCGTCAGGTGCAGGCGCGCGGCAGCCTCGGTGAAGCTGCGGGTCTCGGCAACATGCGCCAACGCGGTTAGCGCTGGCAGTGCCGGCACACGGCGTACGGTTTCCATAGCACGTCCATCTATGCGTTTTCTGAATAGCGGCATGAATTCTTTGCGTTGGAGTGTACCGCTGCTTTTGCCTATTTTCGCCGCTTTCACGCGCTGTCTAGCCAAGGCTTGCATGCACTGGGCGCATAGGGGGAGAACAATATGAGTAATACGCGTGGAACGGCGCTGGTAGTGGGCGCCGGGGTGGTGGGCATCGCCACGGCGTTGTGGCTGCAGCGCTTTGGCTGGCAGGTGACGCTGCTGGACCGGCAACCGCCCGGCACGGCCACCTCGTTTGGCAACGCCTGTACCTTTGCCACCTACGCGGTGGAGCCGGTGGCCACGCCCGGTATCTGGAAGCAGGCCCCCGCGTTGTTGCTCAAGCCTGATTCGCCGTTAAGGGTGCGCCCGGGCTATCTGGGCAAAATTGCGCCCTGGCTGTGGCAGTTTTTGCGCCACTCCAGCGCGCAGCGCGTGCAGGCGATCAGTGAGGATTTGCGCACCCTCCTCACGCCCTGCATGCAGGCCTGGGCCACCTTGTTTGACGACGCGCAGGCGCAAGACCTGATCCGCCACGACGGTTCGCTGTATGTGTTCGAGGCCCACGAGCGTCATGTGGCGCAGGAGATGGTGGCGTATCACCAGGCCTTCGACGTGCCGATTCGTCTGGTCGAGCATGCCGAGCTGCATGGCCTGGAGCCGGCGCTGAATGCGCGCGCAGCGTTTGGCGTGGAGCTGCCCGGCGTGAGCCGCACGCTCGATCCTTACGCGCTGAGTGTGCGGTTGTTCGAGCGTTTTCTTCAGCACGGCGGCCGGTTTCTAAGGGGCGAGTTGCTGGCGGTTCAGCGCAGCACGGGTGACGCCGAACAGGTGATCGCGCAGCTGGCCAATGGCGAAACGCTGCCGGTAGATCGCCTGGCGCTGTGCACGGGCGCCTGGTCAAAGCAGCTCGCCGGCACGCTGGGCGACACGCTGCCACAAGACACCGAGCGCGGTTATCACGTGCTGTTCGAGCAGGCCGGCGCGCTATTGAACCGGCCGGTGTGCTGGGGTGCCGGCGGGTTTTATCTGACGCCCATGGCGCAGGGTTTGCGCGTGGCGGGCACGGTGGAGTTTGCCGGCACGGCTGCCCTGCCGGACCCACGGCGCTATCGCTATCTGGCCAATGGCGCGCGGCGCTTTCTTAATCTGCAGCACGAGCCCGGTTCGCAGTGGATGGGCTTTCGCTCATCCATGCCCGACAGCAAACCGGTGGTGGGCCCGGCGCGGTTGATGCCTCAGGTGTTTTACAACTTCGGCCATGGGCACGTCGGCTTAACGCTGGCCGCGATCACCGGCAAGGTGGTGGCTGAACAGGCCAGCGGTGTGG
This sequence comes from Pseudomonas viridiflava, assembly GCF_900573885.1. Lineage (GTDB taxonomy): Bacteria > Pseudomonadota > Gammaproteobacteria > Pseudomonadales > Pseudomonadaceae > Aquipseudomonas. Next base: position 218,995 of record NZ_UPSE01000198.1, on the reverse strand, counting down.
CAGCGTCGGTGCCATTGGCGCCGTTTTCGCCGCGTCGCTTTGCCTGAGTTATTGGCGCCAGGCGCTCTGGCTCAGGGCGTGTGGCGCCCATCAATTTCAGCGATATTCATTACCAACATGATGCGTTTCTCAGGGCGGCGGCCAGCACGGAAACTTGGCCCCGAAGTCACTCACAACCCTTTGAGGAACACACCATGAAAACCATCGTTACCGCGTCTTTGCTCACCGCTTTGTTAACCGGCACCGCCTTCGCTGGCGCCGACGTCAACCACAGCTACCAGGCTGCCACCGACAAGCAAACCACCGAGCAAAGCAAAACCACCAAAGCCGATGACACCACTCAAGCCGTCGACAAAAAACTCGATAGCGAAGAACAACGTTGGGGTCAGCCACGCTGGTGGCATTGATTGATCGGTTACAACCCCGGGGCGCCAACAAGGCGCCCCGGTCGTTTCTGCAAACCGTAAAGACAAAGCGCTTTGCACGGCCGCTTGACCATTGGTCCTGTTTATCGAACATCGGCGAAACGCCACCACTCCACTTCTAGGTAACTCACAGAAATGGAGCATCAACGATGAGCAAATTACCTTTTACTGCCTTGTTACTCAGCGGAATCATGGCTGCCTCGTCTGCCTCTCTGGTCATGGCGGCAACCGTCACCCCAGGCAACGGCGTGGGCGCTCCGGAAGCCGGCACCACCGGTGACGGCACAGGCAACTCGGCAACCGGCGCGAACGCACCGGGCACCGGCACTGGCACTGGCGCCACCGGCCAAGGCACCACCGGCACCGGCACCGGCTCCCCTGGCGCTGGCTCGGGCGCGACCGGTAACGGCACGTCGGGCACTGGCACCGGCATTGGTACCGGCACCGGCACCACCGGTTCGGGCACTGGCGCCACGGGCACCGGCGGTACCGGCATCGGCACTGGCACCGGCGCAACGGGCACAGGCACTGGCACCGGCTCGACTGTCCCTGGCGGCAGCGGTGGCAGCGGTGGCAGCAGCTCGGGTAGCGGCGGCACGGGTACCGGCGGAACCGGCACCGGTGGCACCGGCACAGGCGGTACCGGCGGCGGCATGGGCGGCGGAACCGGCGGCGGCGCTGGCGGCTCGGGCGGCGCAGGCGGTGGTGGCGGCGCCGGTGGTGGCAGCTAATGCCCCATCGCTGTAGAAAATGGCCAGCGGGGTTCGCCCTTCTGGCCAATTTTTTTGCCTGTGATTAAGTAGCCAAACCCCAGGCTTACCCGCCAGGCGGTTTACCGGTATAACGGCAGCGCTGCCGTGCAGCTCCCCTTTCAAGGACAGGCCCACTGTTGTCGGGCCGGAGAATTACCGTGATCAAACCCCTGCGTATTGCCATTGTCGGCGCTGGTCCTGCCGGCCTTGCCGCCGCCCTGTATCTGCATCGCAGCGGCCATCAGGTCACGGTGTTCGAGCGCTTCGAGCACGCCGCGCCCGTCGGCTCGGGGCTTATCCTGCAGCCCACCGGCCTGACCGTTCTCGACGACCTGGGCTTGTTCGACGCCATCTCGCAACTGGGCAGCCGCATCGACCGTTTATATGGCGCCGACGCGCTGACCGGGCGCACCGTACTCGACGTCGGTTACGCCGCCATCAAGGGCGGTCGCCATGGCATTGCCGTGCACCGCGCCGCCCTTTTCCATGTGTTGTTTCAGGCCGTAATGGCCGAAGGCATCGCGGCCGAAACCGGGCTGGACGTTGAAAGCCTGGAAACCCGAGGCGACCTGGTCTGGCTGGTCGGCGCCAACGCGCGCAAGGCCGGGCCGTTTGATTTGGCGGTGGATGCCAGCGGTTCCCGTTCCAGGCTCAAGGCGTTTTGCCTGCAACCGAGCGAACCCAAGCCGCTGCTGTACGGCGCGTTCTGGGCCTCGTTGCAGGCCGACGCCGCCGCCCAGGCCAGCACGGCGCTGGTACAGCGTTATCAGCGCGCGACCACCATGATCGGCGTGCTGCCAATTGGCAAAGCCGCGCCGTCGAGCGCGCCAATGAGTGCGTTTTTCTGGAGCACCAAGCCCGATCAGGTCGAGACCTTGAAGCGCGCAGGCATCGAGAGTTGGAAGGACGGCATCGCCAGCTTGTGGCCCGACTGCGAGTCGTACCTGAAGCAGATCAATGGCTTCGACGACATGACCCTCGCCCGCTACGGCCATCACACGCTGGCCATGCCGGTGGGCCGCAGTCTGGCGATCATTGGCGACGCCGCGCATTCCACCAGCCCGCAATTGGGCCAGGGTGCCAACATGGCGCTGCTCGACGCCCGTGCGCTGGTGCATGCGCTCAATACCAGCGATGACCTCGCCAGCGCCCTGCCCCGCTATGCAGCCTCGCGCCGCCGCCATGTGCGCACGTTCCAGGCGCTCTCAGCGGCATTCACACCGTTCTATCAGTCCGACTCGCGCGTGCTGCCGATGCTGCGAGATCAGGTGCTGTTCGGGCTGTCGAAAATTCCGCCGGCGCCGCAGATTCTCGCGGCCATGGTGGCCGGCACGCTGGTGGATCCGTTCAAGCCTATCGGTTTGCGTGAGCGCGTGTGGCAGCCGCAGGCGCAACCTGCGGCGCTGTAAGCCAGGCGCTAGTGCTGGAGGTGGCCGTAGAGTTTGGCGTACAGGCCGCCTTCGGCGATCAGCTGCTGATGGTCGCCGTCTTCGGCAATGCGCCCGCCGTCAAACACCAACACCCGATCCGCTTGTTTAACGGCCGAAAGCCGGTGGGCGATGATCAGCGTGGTGCGCCCGTGCAGGAACTGGCCGAGGGCCTGATGCAAGGCGTATTCGGTGGCGGCATCCAAGGCGGAAGTGGCTTCATCGAGAATCACCACGCTGGGCTCGGCCAGCACCATGCGCGCAATGGCCAGACGCTGACGCTGCCCGCCGGATAAGCGCACGCCGGAGCGACCAACAATACTGTCCAACCCTTTGGGCAAGGCTTGAATGGTGTGTGCCAGCTGGGCGATTTCCAGGGCGCGCCAGCAGGCGTCGTCGCTGCGCTCGCGGCCCATGGTCAGGTTGGCGCGCACGGTGTCGTTGAACAACGCCGGGTGTTGCAGCACCACCGCCACATGCTCGCGCACGGTTTCCAGGCCGATCTCTTCCAAGCCTTTATCGCCGTAGCGAATGCTGCCGCTTTGTGCGGTGTACAGGCCCAGCAGCAACTGCACCAACGTGCTTTTACCGCCGCCGCTGGCACCGACAATCGCCACTTTTTCGCCGGGCGAAATACTCAGATTGAGGCCGTCGAGCACCGGCTCATCGTTATACGCAAAGCTCAGTCCACGCACCTCGACGCCCACGGTCGGCTTGCCGGCAAACGGATTGGCGCCCCCGGCATATTGCGGCTCGTCGGCGCGCGCCAGCAGCTCGTTGATGCGCGTCAGCGCGCCACCGGCGGCGTAGTAGGCGTACTGCAGGTTCAGCAGTTGCTCGACCGGCCCGATCATGAACCACAGGTAGCTGAACACGGCGAGCATCTGACCGATCGACAAGTCGGAAAACAGCACCGTCAGCATCGCTGCCGCGCGGAAAATGTCGATGCCGAACTGGAACAGCAACCCGCTGGCGCGGCTGGAGGCGTCGCTTTTCCATTGCGAGGCCACGGCGTAATCACGCACTTCCTGGGCGCGCTGGCCGAGGCGGCCGAGGAAAAAACCCTGTCGGTTGCCGGCGCGCACTTCCTGAATGGCTTCGAGGGTTTCAGTCAGCGCCTGGGTGAAGCGCGAGGTGCTGTCGTTCTCGAGTTTCTTAAGGTGCTTGACCCGCTTGCCGAGTTGCACCGTGGTGTAAATCACCAGCGGGTTGAACAGCAGAATCAGCAACGCCAGCTTCCAGTGCATCCACATCAGAATGCCGGCGGTGCCGGTCAGGGTGAGCATGGCGACCAGAAAGCGGCTCAGGGTTTCGCCGACGAATTTGTCCAGGGTGTCCAGGTCGGTGACCAAATGGGTGGTCACCGTGCCGCTGCCCAGACTTTCGTATTCGCCGAGGGAAATACGCTTGAGGCGCTCGATCAGGCGCACGCGAATGCGGTACACGATGTCTTTCGACAACCGCGCGAACAGCCGCGCCTGCAACACGTTGAACACCAGCGCCGAACCGCGCAGCAGCAAGGTGATCGCCACCATCAGACCGATATAGCCAACCGCGGTCTGCCAGCCGGCCGGCAGTACGTTGTTCATGACCTTGAGTGCTGCGTCGCCCTGTTTGAGCAGCACTTCGTCCACCAGCAACGGCAGCAGCAAAGGAATCGGCACGCTGCACAGGGTGGCGAGTACGGCGACCAGATTGGCGAGAATCAGCGATTTTTTATGGCGCAGGGCCAGACGACGGACTTCTTCCCAGCTCAGGCGATCAAGCATGGGCGCCGTGCTCCAACCAGCGCGCCAGCAGCGGCGCCAGTTGTTCCAGCGGTTGGTAGCCATTGGTGAGCAACGCCAACTGCCCGTTGCGCTCGGCCAGCACGGTGGGGAAACCGGCGATGCCGAGGTTTTGCGTCCACTCGAAATCGGCGGCGGTGGCGGCGTGCTCGGTGGCGCTGTCGAAGGCGGCGGCAAACTCGATACGCGGCACCCCGGCCTGTTCGGCCAGTTCGACGAGCACGGCGGCCTGGGTAACGTCGCGGCCTTCCACGTAGAAGGCGTGCTGAATCAACTTAACCAGCGGCCAGGCGCTCTCGGCGTCCAGATTGCGTGCTGCCACTAGGGCGCGGCAGGCCGGTTCGGTGTCGTAGACGAAGCCGTCGGCCAGGGCACCTTCAAAGGTGAACGGCTGGCCGGTGCTGGCGTGCACCGATTGCCAATGTTCGAGGATGTAGCGCTTGGTGGTCGGTTCCAGCGCGGCGGCCGTGCCGGCCCGCAAGCCGCCGGCCACCAGATGACTGCTGACGCCAGCGGCCAGCGCTTGCCTCGCCAGCGCATCAAATACCGGAGCGAAGCCCCAGCACCAGGAACACATCGGGTCCATCACATAGATCAGACGTGCGTGCATGCGGGGGCTCCAGTTGCCGGGACGTTCTTGATGGTTAAGGCGCAGGCCGCGCGCTTAATCGCGGCCTTTTTCCCGTGGGTTGTACCCCAAAGGATGGGGTTGGTTGCGGGCTTTTGCCAGTTCGATCTGCTTTTGCCGCTCGCGGGCACCGGCACGGGTTTTCTCGCTGAGGCTATCCCAGCAATGCGGACAGCTGACGCCCGGCACGTAATGCGGCGACTCACGGTCGGCGATGGAAATGGGAATGCGGCAGGCGTGGCACTGGTCGTACTCGCCTTCGCTGAGGTCGTGGCGCACGGTGACGCGGTTGTCGAAGACGAAACAGTCGCCCTTCCACCGCGTTTCTTCCTGCGGCACCTCTTCCAGGTACTTAAGAATGCCGCCCTTGAGGTGAAACACTTCGTCGAACCCCTGGCTGAGCATATAGCTCGAGGCCTTTTCACAACGAATGCCGCCGGTGCAGAACATGGCGACTTTCTTGTGCTTGGCCGGGTCGAAGTTGGCTTCGATATAGGCGGGAAAGTCGCGGAAGCTTTTGGTTTTCGGGTCTTGCGCGCCTTCAAAGGTGCCGATGGCCACTTCGTAGTCGTTGCGGGTGTCGATCAACAGCACTTCGGGATCGTCGATCAGCGCGTTCCAGTCTTGCGGTTCCACATAGGTGCCGACTTTCTGATTGGGATCCACGCCCGGCACGCCGAGGGTGACGATTTCCTTCTTCAGTTTGACCTTGGTGCGGTAGAACGGCTGCTCGTCGCAGAACGATTCCTTGTGGTCGATATCAACGAAACGCTCATCTTGCTTGAGCCAGGCCAGCAGACCGTCGATGCCTTCGCGGCTACCGGAAACGGTGCCGTTGATGCCTTCGAGAGCAATGAGCAAGGTGCCTTTGATGCCGTTGTCGAGCATGGCTTGCAACAACGGTTCACGCAGCGCTTCGTAGTCGGTCAGGGTGACGAACTTGTACAGCGCCGCCACGACGATGGGGTGGGTCATGGGGAGTTCTCCAGGTGGTCACCCTCGCAAAGGGCGGACCGGATTTTTGTGGTGAAAATGGCGCCTGCTGGCGCGGCGCGCATTTTATGCGAGTTTCTGGGCGTCGGCCATGCTGCGTTTATCACGGTCCCCTGTAGGAGCGACTTCAGTCGCGATGGCCTTTATTCGGTCTGGCGTTAGAGCGGTGGTTTCAGGAATCGCGACTGAAGTCGCTCCCACAGGTAGTTTGCGAGCGCCATAAAAAAACCGCCGCTTGATCACTCAAGCGGCGGTTTTCGTTTCCGGGAGCTAGCGTGGCGGCTTAGTGCCCGCCCGCACAGGTCGGCGAAGCCGGGGCGGCGCCGGTGGCGGCCCATTCTTCCGGTGTATAGGTATGCAGCGCCAAGGCGTGGAATTGGCCCATCAGGTCGCCCAATGTGGCGTACACCTTCTGGTGGCGCTTGACCGCATTCAGGCCAGCAAACGCCGGCGTTACCACCACGGCCTTGAAGTGGGTTTCCAGGCCACGGCTGTGCATGTGGCTTTCGTCCCGCACGTCGACGAACGAAGGTTCGAGGGCCGCCAGGGTGGTTTGAATGCGTTCACGCATGCTCATACAGGGCTCCGATTACGGCTTTTTGGCTGGGGCTGGTGCGGCTTTGGCGTCGGCCGGGGCGATTTCTTTGGTCATGTCTTCCAGCAGCTTGTTCACTTCCGGAACAGCGCCTTCCAGCTTGGCCTGGGCCATTTGCGCGGACTGTGCGGTTACGCGCGGCATGGTTTCCTGGACCTTCTTGCCCAGTGGCGACTGGTAGAAGGCGATCAGGTCTTTGAGTTCCTGTTCGCTGAAGCTGGTGGTGTAAAGCTTGACCATGTCGGGCTTGAGCTTGTCCCAGGCGACTGCTTTGTCGAGGGAGGCTTTAGCTTTGGCCTGGTAGGTTTCGAGAAGGGCTTTTTTCGATTCTGGCGCCTGGGCCTGAACGAAGCGTTGATCAAAGAGTTGATCGACCTGAGCGTAGATCGGGGCGGTGAGTTTGTCGGCGTGAGCCAGTTTCAGGAAGGTTTCGGCGTTGGCGGCGTGGCTTTTTGCGTCTGCGAACACGTTGGCGCTCAGGCAGACCATGAAGGCGGCAGTACAAAGGGTACGAATCGGGGTCATTGGGTGTTTCCTTAGTATAAAAAACGGGTTGAAAGAGACGTGTGAAGGCAAATCCCGGGGCTGGGCATTCTGCGCGTTGCTTGGACACGTCTCAAGCGCAGCGGTTGCACTGCGGAGCCGTGTCCGAATAAGCCTACAGCTGTTGGGGAAGACCCTTCCGTCCGCAAGCCAAGTGCCAGCACTTGCAGCACCCGCCTTGCTAAAGGCATTCTTCGCGCCAACAAATTGGCTACCGGCCTTCGCGCCGTCAGGAAACGTGCGTTCCATCGCGCCGTCTGATAAAGCCAACCTCTCTATTAAGCAACACACGGACGTGTTCGATGAGCAACCTCAGTACCGCCCTGACCTCCGACCCCTGGCAGCCGTTGTGCGACGCCAAGGGCAAATTGCTGACGCATGCCGTCGGCTGGTCCACCCGCCCGCATCTGAATTGCGCCCTGCCCGGCCATCACGGCCGCCGCAAACGCTGGAACCACTGGTGCGTCACCACGCCGGACTGGATGCTGGCGCTGACCGTCGCCGACCTCGATTACATCGGCTATGGCGCCGCCTATTTCCTCGACCTGCAAACCGGCCGCGCCGTTGCCCATACCCAGCTTCGTCCGCTGGCGCGGGGCTGCGAGCTGCCAGACATCCCTTTGCAAGGCCACCATTTCAAGCATTCGCGCCTGCACATCAGCGTGGACGAGCATCCCGGCCGCGCGCGCCTGATTGCTAACGTTCCGGACATCGGCGGCCAAACCCTGCAAGTGGCGCTGGACGTGCAACGCCCCAGCCATCTCGATTCGGTCAACCTGGTGGTGCCCTTCGCCCAAGGCGGCTTCCACGCCACGTCACGGCATATGGGTTTGCCGGTGTCTGGCGATGTGCAACTGGGCAACACGCAGTATCGCTGCGCGCCGGGCAACAGCTTCGCCGCGCTGGATTTCGGCCGCGGCGTATGGCCGCTCAACTCCCACTGGACGCGCGCCGCGTTCGCCGCGCCAGGCGGCATCGCCGGCAACTTTGGCTCCGGCTGGACAGATAACACCGGCCTGTCGGAAAACGCGCTGTGGTTTGGTGGCGAATTGCTGCATGTGACGAGCCCCGTGACCATTGCTGGTAACCCGCACAACCCTTCGGCGCCCTGGCACTTGAACAGCGAGGATGACCGGCTGACGCTAGTGTTCACGCCGCGCCAGCAGCATGTCGCCCGGCCAAAAGTGGGGCCTTTTTACGCCGAAACGCGGCAGTGGTTCGGTCAGTTCGACGGCGTGCTGCGCGGGCCGCAAGGTGAACGTGTGCCGGTCAACGGCGCGCTTGGCTGGCTGGGCACCACCAACGCGCGCTGGTAATTCTTACTGACGAAACGCGGTAACGATTTATCCAAGGCAGAGGGAACCTGCCCGCCAGAGCAACGCCTAAACTGCCGGAACAGTCCGCGGAGAAGAACTATGAATCGCATCGAAACCGACAGCATCGGCGCCATCGACGTTCCTGAAGAGGCGTATTGGGGCGCGCAAACGCAGCGCTCGCTGATCAATTTCGCCATCGGCCAGGAACGCATGCCGCTGGCCGTACTGCACGCGCTCGCCTTGATCAAGAAAGCCGCCGCCCGCGTCAACGACCGCATTGGCGACCTGCCGCCCGACATCGCCCGCCTGATCGAACAGGCCGCCGATGAAGTGCTCGCCGGCAAGCACGATGACCAGTTTCCGTTGGTGGTCTGGCAAACCGGCAGCGGCACGCAGAGCAACATGAACGTCAACGAAGTGATCGCCGGACGCGCCAACGAGCTGGCTGGCAAAGGGCGCGGCGGCAAAGCGCCGGTGCACCCGAACGACCACGTCAACCGCTCGCAAAGCTCCAACGACGCCTTCCCCACCGCCATGCACATCGCCACCGTTCAAGCGGTGATGCACGATTTGCTGCCGGCGATTGCCGAGCTCTCCGGCGGTTTGGCCGAGCAGGCTGCGCGGCATATGCACCTGGTGAAAACCGGGCGCACGCACATGATGGATGCCACGCCTGTCACCTTTGGCCAGGAGTTGTCCGCCTTCGTTGCCCAACTGGGTTACGCCGAACGCGCCATCCGTGCCGCCCTACCCGCCGTGTGCGAGTTGGCGCAAGGCGGCACGGCGGTGGGAACCGGGCTGAATTCGCCACAGGGCTTTGCCGAGGCGATTGCCGCCGAGCTGACCGCGCTGTCGGGCTTGCCGCTGGCCTCTGCTCCGAACAAATTCGCCGCCCTGGCCGGGCACGAGCCGCTGGTGACATTGGCCGGCGCGCTGAAAACCCTGGCCGTGGCCTTGATGAAAATCGCCAACGACCTACGCCTGCTTGGCTCCGGCCCGCGTGCCGGCCTGGCCGAGGTACGGTTGCCGGCCAACGAGCCGGGCAGCTCGATCATGCCCGGCAAGGTCAACCCGACGCAGTGCGAAGCGCTGTCGATGCTGGCCTGCCAAGTGATGGGCAACGACACCACGATCACCTTTGCCGCCAGCCAGGGGCATCTGCAGCTCAACGTGTTCAAGCCGGTAATCATCCATAACCTGCTGCAATCCATCCGCCTGCTGGCCGATGGCTGCCGCAACTTCCAGAAGCACTGCGTAGACGGCATGGAGCCAGACGCCACGCAAATGGCTGCCCATCTGGAACGCGGCCTGATGCTGGTGACCGCATTGAATCCGCATATTGGTTACGACAAGTCTGCGCAAATCGCGAAAAAGGCCTACACCGAAGGCACCACGCTGCGTGAAGCGGCACTGGCGCTGGGCTTCGTGACCAACGAGCAGTTCGATGAATGGGTACGGCCGGAAAGCATGCTGGAGGCCGGCAGCCATGAGTGACGAGGTCAGGAGCGGCGCCACGCCTCTGGAGGGCGACGGCAAGCGGATACTGCTGATTCTGGGTACGCCCAAAGGCAGCAGTTTCTGCAACGCCCTGGCCGAGGCCTATACCGTCGGTGCTCGTGGCCAAGGCCATGTGGTGCGGCAGCTGAAACTGGGCGAGCTGCAATTCGACCCGATCCTGCGCGACGGTTACGACCAAAGCCAAACCCTGGAAGCCGACCTGCTCGAAGCCCAGCGCCAGATTCATTGGGCTGAGCATCTGGTGTTTGTGTATCCGGTCTGGTGGGGTGGCATACCGGCGCTGCTCAAAGGCTTTTTCGACCGCACCTTCCTGCCCGGCTTCGCCTTCAAATACCGCAACCGCTCGCAGCTGTGGGACAAGCTGCTGACCGGCCGCACCGCCGACCTGTTGGTGACCATGGACACCCCGCCCTGGTACTTCCGCTGGATTTACGGCGCCCCGGCGCACCGGCAAATGACCCGCACCATTCTCGGTTTCTGCGGCATCAAAACCCGGCGCCTGGCGCAGTTCTCGCCCATTCGGCCGTCCACCGAAACGCAGCGCCAGGCGTGGCTGCGCAAGGCGGAGTTGTTGGGTTCGAAGGTTTGAAGATTTGAAGACTTGAAAAATACCCTGTGGGAGCGGCTTTAGCCGCGATGCTTTTAAAGGTCAAAGCATCGCGGCCAAACCGGATCGCCGGCCGCTCCCACAGAAAGCAGTTATTCCCCAGTCGCCCGCCGCGCCCGAAGGTTAGCCATCAACGACGGCCCAATCGCCGTCACTGCCGAGCCCAGCACCACCAGCACCGCGCCCACATATGCCAGCCAGTTGATCTGCTCCGGGTGCACATGGTCGGGCCACAACTGCGCCGCAGCGGCCACTGAGGCGAAGGTCACCAGCGGCGTGATCGCCAGCGTCGCGCTCACGCGTGAGCCTTCCCAATGCGCCAATGCTTCGGCAAACGCGCCATACGCCACCAGCGTGTTGAGGCAGCAGGCGATCAACAGCCAGAACTGCAGCGCGCTCAATTCCAGCACCTGCGCCGGATGCGCCCATGGCGTCAGCAACGCAGCGCAGGCCAGGTAGATAACCATCATCACTTGCATGGAATTCCAGCGGGTCAGCAATTGCTTTTGCGCCAGGCCGTAGAAAGTCCATACAAATGCAGCGAGCAACACGGTTAATACGCCGACGGTATAGGTGCCAAGCGATGTCAGCAGCTCATGCAGGCGCTGGTTGAAGAACAGGCCAAAGCCGAGAATCAGCACCCCCAGACCAACCGCCTGACCGAGGCTGAAGCGCTCATGGAACAACCACACGCTGCCCAGCAGAAACAGAATCGGCGCCACCTGAATCACCAGCTGCGTAGTACCGGGGCTCAGCGCTTTCAGCCCGATCAGGTACAGCACGTAATTGCCGATCAACCCCAACACCGCCACCGCCAGCAGCACCCGACCATTGCCACCGAGCAGTTTGAAATCGGGCAGGCGGCGGGTCAGCGCCAGATACACCAATAGCAGCGAGCCGGAAACGATCAGGCGATACCAGGTGACGGTAATGGGGTCCATCACCTCCAGCACTTCTTTCAGTTGAATAGGCAGAACACCCCAGAGCACGGCGGTGATCAGGGCAAGCGTCAGGCCGTAAACCCAACGGCCGGAGGAAGTGTGCATGGCAGCCTCAAATGAGCAGAGCGCAGCAAACGCTGGCAAAGGCCTCATTCTAGGCAGCCGCACCCGCGCAAACACAGGAACAGTTAGGCACCGTAACTGTACGGCTTGGGTGACTTGCTTCGAGCGCACGCCATTCTACTGACGCCAATTAAGCGTAAAATCCGGCAATTGGCAGCCATTTGCATGGAACAGGCCGCCATTTGTCGCAAAACCTGGCGCACAGAAAAACTGTGATTACACTCACACAATCCGACTCGCCTATGGAGCTACACCCATGTTCAGCCAACGTACGCAGGATGCTGCCGCCGCTACCCATTACCGCAGTGAGCGCGTGAGCGCGGTGAATGGCCAATTCTTCTTCGCGACCCGCGAGGGCACGCTCGAAGGGCCGTATTTCACCCGCGTGGATGCTGAACGGGAAATTGCGCTGTATGTGCGCCGACAATTGCAGGGCGATGACATTATCGAAAGCCGCACGTTCGCCGATCGCCAGGGTTTTGTTGGCCATTGAAATGACCCCGCTCCCATATACGGAGCCCCTGTAGGAGCGAGCTTGCTCGCGAAGCCCTTGATCGCCAAAGCTTCGCGAGCAAGCTCGCTCCTACAACAAAAGACCTGCATAAAAAACCGCGCCTAACAGACCGTGTGAAAACGTAGCGAGCGAAGGTTTAGCAAGGCGAAAACAGGGGGCGAAGCGGAGTTGACACGTAGTCAATGAGCATTTGCCGCCTGTTTTTAACGCCGCTAAACCGAGCGCAGTAGTTTTCACACGGTCTGCGAAGCGCGGTTTTTCGTAGGCTGCCAGCGCTTATTTGTAGGCTTCGAACAACCCCGTGGCGCCCATACCACCGCCCACGCACATGGTGACGATGCCGTAACGCTTGCCGCGACGACGCAGCTCACGCACCAGATGGCCGACCTGACGCGAGCCGGTCATGCCGAACGGGTGGCCGATGGAGATCGAGCCGCCGTTGATGTTGTATTTCTCGTTGTCGATTTTCAGGAAGTCGCGGGCATACAGGCACTGCGAGGCGAACGCTTCGTTCAGTTCCCACAGGTCGATGTCGTCTACTTCAAGACCACGGGCCTCGAGCAGTTTCGGTACCGAGTACACCGGGCCGATGCCCATTTCGTCTGGCTCGCAACCGGCAACGGTGAAACCACGGAAATACGCCAACGGCTCCAGGCCCAATTCCTTGGCTTTATCCAGACTCATCACCAGGGTCATGGAAGCGCCGTCCGACAGCTGCGAGGCGTTACCGGCCGTTACCGAACCGTCTTCGGCGAACACTGGTTTCAGCCCTTGCAGACTGGCCAGGGTGGTGTCGGCACGGTTGCAGTCGTCGCGGTCAACCACGCCTTCAACAATGGATTTTTCGCCAGTGGCTTTGTCTTCAACCTGATACTTGACGGCCATCGGCACGATTTCGTCGTCGAACAGACCTTCAGCCTGAGCGCGGGCGGTGCGCTGCTGGCTTTGCAGGGCGTATTCGTCTTGCTGCTCGCGGGTGACGTTGTAGCGGCGGGCGACGATTTCGGCGGTCTGGCCCATCGGGTAGTAGATGCCCGGCGAGCTGACTTTGAGCAACGGGTTGATCAGGTTGTCGGTGTTGACGCTTTTCAGAGTCATGGTGATCGACTCAACGCCGCCTGCGACGATGATGTCGCTGCAGCCCGAAGCAATCTGGTTGGCCGCAATGGCGATGGCCTGCAGGCCCGAGGAGCAGAAACGGTTGAGGGTCATGCCCGCAACCTGAGTGCCCAGGCCCGACAACACGGCCACGTTGCGGCCGATGTTGTAACCCTGGGCGCCTTCGTTGGAGCCGGCACCGACGATGCAGTCTTCTACCGAAGCCGGGTCGATTTTGTTGCGTTCCAGCAGAGCATTCACGCAATGCGCGGCCATGTCGTCCGGACGGGTCAGGTTGAACTTGCCGCGGAAGGATTTGGCCAGGCCAGTCCGCACGCTGTCGACGATCACTACTTCACGCATCACGCACCTCGTTTTTTATTCGGGAAAGATCAGGGCTGGAGTGCAGCTGGGCGCTAGGATAAAACCGGCCCAAGCGCCACGGCGATGATTATTCATCCCGTGTATGCGCAGCGATCCTGCCCTTTTCCATGTCAGTTGCGTTGGCGGGTGCTCAGTCCTTGTTCAGCGCTCGCTCAAGTGCGTCGTTGATGGTGCGCAGCACTTTTACCCGGGCGAAGCGTTTGTCGTTGGCTTCCACGAGCGTCCAGGGCGCCAGTTGCGTGCTCGTGCGGTCGACCATGTCTTCCACGGCGTCGGCGTATTGCGGCCATTTTTCGCGGTTGCGCCAGTCTTCCTCGGTGATCTTGAAACGCTTGAAGGAAATTTCTTCGCGCTCCTGGAAGCGTTTCAACTGGGTTTCCGAATCAATCGACAACCAGAACTTCACCACCACCACGCCAGCGCGGGTCAGTTGTTCTTCAAAATCGTTGATTTCACCGTAGGCACGCAGCCAGTCCGCTGGCGTGCAGAAGCCTTCCACCCGCTCCACCAGCACGCGGCCGTACCACGAGCGGTCGAACACGGTGAACTTGCCGAGCGCTGGAATGTGTCGCCAGAACCGCCACAGGTACGGCTGCGCGCGTTCTTCTTCGGTGGGCGCGGCAATCGGCACAATGCGGTACTGGCGCGGGTCCAGCGCAGCGGCCACGCGGCGAATGGCGCCGCCCTTGCCGGCGGCGTCGTTGCCTTCAAATACGGTGACCAGCGAATGCTTGCGAAAGCGTTTGTCGCGCATCAGCCCGGCCAGGCGCGCCTGCTCGCTGGCGAGTTGTTTCTGGTACAGCTCTTTTTCCAGCCGCTGAGTGAGATCGAGGCTGCCCAGCAGGCTGCGGTTGTCGATGCTTACGGACGCCGGCCCGGCGTGCGGGTGGCGAGGCGCTGTTTTCTTGGCTTGAAGCGCGGCCTGCAACCCTTCGAGCAGAATTTTCGCCACGGTAAGGTTGCGGTAGTACTCGTCGGCGCCCTCCACCACATACCACGGCGCGTAGTCCCGGCTGGTTTTGTGCAGCACGCGCTCGCCAAAGCGCACGAAACGGTCGTAGGTTTCCGACTGTTGCCAATCCAGAGGGCTCAGGCGCCAGCTGCGCTCGGGGTCGTCTTTCAGATTTTTCAGCCGCGCTTTCATCTGCTTCTTGGACAGGTGAAACCAGAATTTGAAAATCAGCGCGCCTTCGTCGCACAGCATGCGCTCCAGGTTCTCTGCGCCGATGATGGCCTGATCCAGCACTGCGTCCTTGAAATGCCCGTGCACGCGGCCCTGGATCATCTGGCTGTACCAGTTGCCAAAGAAGATGCCCATGCGCCCTTTCGGCGGCAGTTGGCGCCAGTAGCGCCACGCCGGTGGGTGGGCCAGTTCCTCGTCGGTTTGCTGGTCGAAGGTGCTGACCTGAATAAGCCGCGGGTCCATCCACTCGTTGAGCAGCTTGACCGTCTCGCCCTTGCCTGCGCCCTCAATGCCATTGATCAGCACAATGACCGGGAAGCGCGCTTGTTGCTGCAACTCGAATTGCACTTCGAGAAGCGCCTCGCGCAGCGCTGGAATGGCTGCCTCGTACTCTTCCTTATCGATGGCGTGACCAATTTCGGCGGACTCAAACATAAAACCTCGCTCCATTTGTAAACGTGATGGGCACAGCCTAGCGGATTGCGCCGCGCTAGCCATGCCCAGGTGCAGGATCGGCTAGAATGCGCGCCTTGCCGCGCCAGAACCGATCATGTCCGACACCCCTGTTTCCGCCATCTCCGCCACCGCCCAGCTCGACTGGGACGAACTCGGCCAGCCGCACTCACGTGCCTATGGCGACGTGTATTTCTCCAACAGCGCCGGGCTCGATGAACCGCGCTACGTGTTTCTCGACAACAACGACCTGCCCGCACGCTTCGCCGCGATGCAGGCGGGCGAGAAGCTGGTGATCGGCGAAACCGGGTTTGGCACCGGGCTGAATTTTCTTTGCGCCTGGGAGCTGTTTTCCCGCACCGCACCAGCGGGCGCGCAGCTGCATTTCGTCAGCGTGGAAAAACACCCGCTGAGTCAGCCCGACCTGCAACGGGCGCTGTCACTCTGGCCCGCCTTGCAGCCGTATGCCGAGCAACTGCTGGAACAGTATGTGGCGCTGCATCCCGGCTTTCAGCGGGTGGTGTTTGATGGCGGGCGCGTGGTGCTGACGCTGCTGATCGGCGATGTCATGGAGCTGCTGCCGCAACTCGATGCCGAAATAGACGCCTGGTTTCTCGACGGTTTCGCGCCGGCCAAAAACCCGGAAATGTGGTCGCCGGAACTGTTCAACGAGCTGGCGCGGCTGTCGACGCCGCGTACTACGCTCGGCACGTTTACCACGGCGGGCGTGGTGCGTCGGGCGTTGAAAGCAGTCGGTTTCAAACTCAAGCGTGTGCCGGGCCTGGGCCATAAATGGGAAGTGCTGAAAGGTCACTTCATTGGCTTGGAAGACGCCCCGGCAATGCCTCGACCAAACGCCTGGTACGCCCGCCCCGCTCCGCCAGACGGCCCGCGCACGGCGCTGGTTGTTGGCGCCGGGCTGGCCGGCTGCGCCACTGCGCAGAGCCTCGCCGCGCGCGGCTGGAAGGTAACGCTGCTGGAGCGGCACGGCGAAGTGGCACAGGAAGGTTCGGGCAACCCGCAAGGCGTGCTGTACCTCAAGCTGTCCGCCCACGGCACCACCTTGTCGCGGCTGATCGTTGCCGGTTTCGGCCACACCCGTCGGCAAATCCAGCAGTTGCAACGCGGCCAGGATTGGGACGCCTGCGGCGTGCTGCAACTGGCCTTTGATGACAAGGAAGCCGCGCGCCAAGCGAAGCTGACGGCGGCGTTTCCCGCCGAGCTGCTGCATTCGCTGAACCGCGAACAGGCCGAGCAAAGGGCTGGCATCGCCCTGGCCAGCGGCGGTCTGTTTTACCCGAACGGCGGCTGGGTGCATCCACCGGCGTTGTGCCAGTGGCTCGCCGAGCACCCCGGCATCCAGCTGGTGACGCATCAGCACGTGCTCGAACTGCAGCAGCACAACGGCCAATGGCACGCCCACAGCGGCGAGGCAGAAATTGCCAGTGCCAGTGTCGTGGTACTGGCCGGCGCGGCGAATGTGCGCGCCTTTGCGCCCACTGCGTCGCTACCGCTCAAGCGCATACGCGGGCAAATCACCCGCCTGCCAGAGACGCAAGCGAGCCGCGCGCTGAAGACCGTGGTGTGTGCCGAAGGCTACGTCGCCCCGGCGCGCAGAGGCGATCACACCTTGGGCGCCAGCTTCGATTTCCACAGTGACGACCTCAGCCTCACCCGCGCCGAACACGCCAGCAATCTGCAACTGCTGAACGACATTTCCACCGACCTGGCGGCGCGGCTGAATGCCGGGCAGTTGCCGCTGGAGGAGCTGCAAGGTCGTGCGGCCTTTCGCTGCACCAGCCCCGACTACCTGCCCATCGTCGGCCCGGTCGCCGACGCCCAAGGGTTCGCCGATGCCTACGCCGTGCTGCGTAAGGATGCCCGTCAGAACCCCGACACGGCCTGTCCTTGGGTAACGGGCTTGTATGTAAACAGCGGCCATGGCTCGCGCGGCCTGATCACCGCGCCGCTGGCGGCCGAGTTGCTCGCCGCCTGGCTGAATAACGAACCGCTGCCGGTGCCGCGTGATGTGGCCGAAGCCTGTCATCCCAATCGTTTCGCGCTGCGCAAATTGGTACGCGGTTAGCGCGGCTGCGGCTGAACGTTCGGTAGTTGCCTGGACTACGCTGGTAAGACCCAGCCCCTTGAATAGGCAACTACGTGCCATGGATCGCACGCAAACCCTGCATATCGACCGGCTCCGCGGCCTCACGTATGGCCTGGTGTGTTTTGGCTTGATCGTGGTGCTGGCGCTGGAAGGCTGGCAGCTTTACCAGTCGTATCGCCAAGCCTTCTTCCAGGCCCGGCAAGCGGCTACCAACCTGACACGCGCCACCGAAACCCACGTGCGTGGCGCCATTCGCCAGGCCGACACCTTACTGTTGGGCATTGTCGAGCGCAGCGAATGGGACGGCCTGGGCGCGCTGAACGCTGCGCGCATGCAGCTGTACCTCAAAGGCCAGATGACCATTCTGCCGCAGCTGCACGGGCTGTTTATTTACGGCCCCAACGGTGAATGGCTGGTGACAGACAAAGACACCATTCCGCCGAACGCCAACAACGCAGACCGCGAGTACTTCATTTTTCACCGAACCCATACCGACCGCAGCGTGCACATCGGCAAGGTGATCACCAGCCGCTCCACAGGGGAGCTGATCATTCCGGTGTCGCGGCGCATCAACACGCCAGACGGCGGATTTGCCGGCGTGGCGCTGGCCACCCTCAGGGTCAACTACTTCAACGAGTTTTATGCGCAGTTCCGCACCAGCAAGGAAGACGCCTTCACTCTCACCTATGCCGACGGCACCATTCTTGTTCGCCGGCCTTTCTTGCCCGAGCTGATCGGCACCAGCATCGCCCACGGTCCGATTTTCACCGACTTTCTGCCGCGCCAGGACCGAGGTTCGGCATTGATTGAATCGTCGGTGGACGGCAAGGAGCGGATGTACAGCTTTCAGCGCTTCGGCGACTTTCCGCTGGTGGCGATCTCGGGCATTTCCGCCAAAGCCATTCGCCTGCCGTGGTGGCGGCAACTGATCATCGCCGCCGTGGTGTTTGTGCTGATTGCCCTGAGTACGCTGGCATTTGCGCGCGTGTTGCTGCAGCAGATTTCGCGCAGCGAACTGGCAGAAAAGGAACGACGCGACGCCCACGACGCGCTGCAAAAACTGTCGGTTGAAGATGGCCTCACCGGCCTTGCCAACCGCCGCCGGCTGGACGAGGTCTTGCCGCAGGAACTGGGCCGTGTGCGCCGTACTCAGGCGCCGCTGGGCATCATCATGTTGGATATCGACTACTTCAAACGCTACAACGACCGCTACGGCCATGTGGCAGGCGACACGTGTATTCAGGCGGTAGCCAGGGTTTTTGCCGCCTGGGCGCGCCGAGCCGAAGATTTGCCCGCACGTTATGGCGGTGAAGAAATGCTGCTGTTATTGCCCGGTTCCGATGAAGCCAACACCCTGAAAATGGCCGAAGGCCTTCGTCAGCAAATACAGAACCTGGCGCACGAACACCTGGACAGCCCGCTTGGCGTGGTCACCGTCAGCCTCGGCGTAACGGTGGCCTATGCCCAGCAAGCCGAGCAGGACGACATCGCCGCCCTGATCAAGCAAGCCGACAGCGCGTTGTATAACGCCAAAAGTCGCGGCCGGAATCAAGTCTGCGTTTACCGGGCGCCTGGCGTGGCGGTGAGGCTGGGTGGCTGACAACAAGCCCTGTAACTATTCTGGCGATGAATCTGGTAAATCGGCAGAATAATTACATTGCATCAACTGGCAAAACTTCTTTTATGTAACTATTCTGCTTGCCTCAGGCGTTAACCGACAGAATAGTTACTTATGGCTAATAAAACCTCACCTTTACTTCCCGGCACTGTCGAGCTTCTCGCCGCGCTAGGCGAGCGCTTACGTCTCGCTCGCCAGCGGCGAAAACTCACCGCCGCGCAGGTAGCGGCTCGCGCAGGCATGGCCCCCCTCACGTTGCGCAACGTAGAGCGCGGCGCTGACGGCGTCACCATAGGTGCCTACCTTGCGGTAATGCAGGTACTAGGACTTGAGACTGATCTGTCGCTACTGGCTGCCATGGATGATGTTGGCCGGCAGATTCAGGACGCCACACTGCCAGGCCGTCGCAATACCGCCAAACCCGGCGGTAAGCCGACGCCGAAGTCTGTGGCCCCGAGCAGCACCGCGATCGGTACGTTCAGCAGCCCCCCCTCCCCAGCCTTCATCGGTGTAAGGGAAAGCGAACCCGAAGGGCGGGGGTTAGTGGATGACTATCGCGCACAGATGGACGCGTTATTCAACGCCAAGGAAGACACGTGAATGGTCGCCACTACCCTTTATATTCATGCCGATTGGGAGACCCTTGCACGGCCCCTTTTGCTCGGCGTTCTGCATGCGCGCCCTTCTGGTCGCCAAGAGCTGGCGCCGGCGTTCCGGCTCGCCTAATAACTCAAACCAACCCTTCCGCCTTCAACGCCTCAACCACCTTCGGGCGCGCCGCCACGCGTGCTGAAAACGCCTGTACCACGGGCCACGGAGCCAGCGAAAAGCCCACCAGATTGGCCCAGTTGAGCACGGTGAACAGGTACGCATCGGCGACGCTGAAGTGGTTGCCGAGCAGGTAGTCGTTATCTGCCAACTGAGCCGCCACATAGTCCAGCCGTTTAGTCAGCGTGGCGCAGACGGCGGCTTTCCAGTCGGCCGATTGCGCCGCGTTGAACATCGAGCCCATCGGCTTGTGAATTTCGGAGGCGATAAAGGTCAGCCACTCCTGTAACTGATAGCGCGCTACGGTGCCGGCAGCAGGGGCCAGGCCGGTTTCCGGTTTCTGGTCGGCGATGTATTGCAACACGGCGGCCCCTTCGGTCAGGACATAGCCGTCGTCCAGTTGCAGCGCTGGCACGTAGCCTTTTTTGTTGATGGCCGTGAAGTCGGCGCCGCTGGCGGTCAATTTGGCCTTGAGGTCGACCTTCTCGGTCTCGAACGGCAGGCCCGCTTCCAACAGCGCGATATGGGGAGCCAACGAGCAGGCGCCCGCGGAGAAATACAGTTTCATAAGCAATCCTTTAACCCAGTCAGAAAAGGCACGTGGCAAGCACGCGAGCCCTGAGCTTAGCGATTGCTTTCCAGCGCACAAGTACCTACCTTTCGGTAAGTATCAAGTCGGTCCCCTTGGCTTCTGTGGAATTGCTCAAATGCTTGATCAGGAAGAAAACGCCGCGTGCCGTGCCGGCAATGTCTTCAGCGTCACCTGCCCGGCCCGCTATGTACTTGATGTGCTGGCCGATAAATGGGCCCTGCTGCTGATTCACACCCTTACCCGCGGCACCTGCCGCACCGCCGAGCTTCGGCGCCAGGTGGGCGGTATTTCGGAAAAAATGCTGATTCAGACCCTGCGCCGTCTTGAGCGTTTCGGCCTGGTGAATCGCGTTGCCTACCCGCAAGTTCCGCCACGGGTAGAGTATTCGCTGACGCCCTTGGGCCTGTCGCTGAGCGAACCGATTCGGGCGCTGGACCATTGGGTTGAACGCAATATCGACGCGCTCAACCAGGCGCAGGCAGCCTACGCAGAAAAGACCGTCGAGGCCGCAACATGACTGGCGCCGCGCTCTCGGCCGAGCGCTGGCAGAACCTCTGGCAGCGCCTGGGTGGCGCCCCGCCCGACGACAGTTTCGTAGCGCTGGCCGCGCATTACAGCGAACCACAGCGCCATTACCACAACGGCGCCCACATCAACACCTGCTTGCAGCACCTCGACCATTTCCAGCACCTGGCCACCGATGCTGCGGTTGTGGAGTTCGCCTTGTGGACGCATGACGCCATTTATCACACCCAGCGTCAGGACAACGAAGCCGCCAGTGCCGATCTGGCCGAACATTGGTTACGCGCTGCCGGCCTGCCGGAACACGTCGGCAGCGTACGGCGACACATTCTCGCCACCGCCCACATGGAGCCCGCCGAAGCCGATGACGCCGGCCTGGTGGTGGATATCGATCTGTCCGTACTCGCCCTGCCCGCTGGCGAATACAGGGCCTACACCGAGGCCATTCGCGCCGAATTTTCTGGGTGCCGGAAGCGCTTTTTACAGCGGGCCGTGCCAGGGTGCTGAACACGTTGTTAGCGATGCCCTACCTCTACAGCCACCCGCACATTCGCGCGCTGTGGGAGGCCAAAGCGCGGGCGAATCTGCAAGCGGAACTGGCGCAGTTGCAGGCTTAGCGCGGCGTCAGATCGCGCGTCATCAGCCACTGCGGCTTGCCCCAGCGCTCGAACTGCTCGACAGTCACCCAGCCGCGTTTGGCGTAATACCCGGCGCGGTCCTGGGTGTGCAGGTACAACCGCTCCACGCCCTCAGCCCGCCCGCGCTCACAGACCTTTTCGACCAACGCCTCGGCGATGCCCTGACCTCGCGCCTGCGGGGTCACGAATACACAAGCCAGCCACGGCCCGAGGTCGTCCCGCCCGGGCAGATCGCCCTTCGCCAGTGCCGCGCCGCCCAGCAGCGTACCGTCATCAATCGCCACCACACTGGGCCAGTCGCCGTTGTGCTGGCCGGCGGCGAATTCTTGCTGCCATTGCGCCAACGACTGGTCGGCGTACTCGTAACTGAATTGCTCGTACAGCCACGCGGCCATCGTCGCGTAGTGTTCCATGCGCTCGTGCAGCCAGAAAATTGCGGCATGAATAACTCCCCTGATACGCAGGCACCTTGCACAGACGCGAGGCGTGAGGTTAAAGGGCTCAGGGCACTGTGTCATTCAGTGACACAAAGCGGTGCATCGCCGCGCTCCGCATTTGCACGTACGCACCAAAACAACGCCCTGTCCTGCGCCGCGCCATACGCGCCGCCTTGCTCTGGCGGCGGCGAGTGCACGGTCCGGAACTTGCTTGATAAATGGCTCATTGCCAGCACCGGCAGCCATAACAGCGTTCTGTACAACGGAACGTTGGCAAGATCCTTTGAGGAGTCGTCGTCCATGCAGTCCGTGTTGTCCCCAGGGATCCGTCTTTTGAGCCGCTTTGGCTTTGCCCGCAAGTTTCAACTGCTGTTCTTGCTGTTCGCCCTGCCGTTGGCCGGTAGCCTGTGGATGGTGAGCCAGACCTTTCAAGCCAAAATGGCAGTCATCGCCAAAGAACACAGCGGCGTGCGCCAGCTGCAGGCACTCGATGCGGTGGATGAACAGCTGTCGGCCCGGCGCAACCTGGCCGCGCGCTGGAAAGCCGTGGACACCGCCCGCGTGCCCGGCCCGGAAGCGCAGCAGGCCATTGCGCAACTGGACAACTCGATGCCTGCGCTGCGCTCAGCCATGGACGCCTTCGCCGAAACGCTGCGCACCGAAGGCGCCAGTGACGACGTGCAAAAGCGCTTGCAAGCGCTGCAGGCCGGCACCGCGCAACTGGAGCTGGCAAGCCTGCGTACGGTGGGCTGGTGGCCCGATGCGCTGGATCGCTTCACGGCCATGAAAGCCAGCCTGCAGGGGCTGCGCGACCAGATTTCCATGGACACCGGCCTTACGCTCGACCCGTCGGTGGAAGGCTATCTGCTGATGCAAATTGCCACCCAGCAAGCACCGGAAATGATCGAGCGCGTCGGCCGGCTGGCGAGCATGGGTGAAGCCTCGGTTGCCGCCGGCCAGTTCAGCCTGCAAAGCCGTCTGCAATTGCGCGACCTGCGCGGGCGCATCAACGATGCCCGGGCGCAACTGGACAAAACCGGCGCCAACCTGCAAGCCAACCTGCCGGCCGCACTCAGCGAATGGGCCAGCCAGTACGCGGCCACTCAGCAGCAGATCAACACCGAGCTCAAAGCCCTGGATGACGGCTTGTTCGGCGACACCATCAGCATGAAAGCGCCGGCCTTCCAGCGCACCATGGACAGCTTGCTCACAACGCTGGCAGACCTGCGGCGCCAGTCGCTGCAGTCACTGGACGCGCGCCTGGACTTCTACCACAACCGTGCCATCGTCCAGGCCATTCCGGTGGCGACCGCGTTCGGCCTGCTGCTGCTGGCAGCGGTGTACCTGTTCGTATGCTTGCAGAGCTCCATTCGCCGCAGCGCCAGCGGTATCACCACCCTCGCCCAGTCGTTGCGCGACGGCAATCTGTGCGTGGAAGTGGCCGTGCAGGGTCGGGACGAACTGGCCGCCATCAGCACCGCGCTGAACGTCGCCGTGGTCCAACTGCGCACCAGCCTGCTCGGGGTCAACCACGAAACCTACCAGCTCAGCGACGCGGTCATCACCCTCAATTCGCACTCCACCGACACCCTGGGCGAAGTGGAAGCGCAGCAGCACCAGATCAGCCAGATCGCCACCGCCGCCACCCAATTGGCGGCCACCTCACTGGGCGTTTCCAAGAGTTGTGAACTGGCCTCGGCCAGCGTGCGCCAGACCCGCGCCATTGCCGAAGCCAGCAACCGCGACAGCGAACGTACCACCGCCAGCATTCAGGAACTCAACCAGCGCCTTAGCGAAACCGCCGAAGCACTAGGCCGTGTCAGCGAGCAAGGGCAACAGATTCAGTCAGTGGTCGACAGCATTCGCGGCATCGCCGAGCAAACCAACCTGCTGGCGCTCAACGCCGCCATCGAGGCGGCCCGCGCCGGCGATCAGGGTCGTGGCTTCGCTGTGGTGGCCGATGAAGTGCGCAGCCTGTCGCAACGCACCCAGACCTCTACGCTGCAGATTGCCAACACCGTGGAAAGCCTGCGCAACACCGTGCGCCAGGCCGTTGAACTGATGGAAGCGGCCTGCGGCCAGGCGCAAAGCGACGCCAGCGCGGTAACCGGTCTGGGCGTCAGCCTGGGTGAAATTGCCAGCGCCGTGCAGGGCGTGAGCGACACCCTGGCGCAAATCGCCACCGCCGTGGAAGAACAAGCCACCACCGCCGACGAAGTCAGCGGCAGCATCCAGCAAGTGGATCAGGCTGCCATTCGCCTGCTCGACGGCGCCCGCGCCGTGAACCAGGCGGCCGACCGGCTGAGCCAGGGCAGCCGAGCACTGAACGACAACACGGCGCGGTTCAGCCTGGGCTGAGCAGGCGATGCCTGGTACGGCGCCGCCTCCAACGGGGCGCGGCGCCGAACCGGGGTCAGTGCCAGGTTACGTGAACCGAATTCACCTGCCCGCGTACCTACCGCCCCGCACAAAACGCCAGCGCCGGGCTCACGCGCTCCAGCAGAAAATCGATAAACACCCGTAACCGCTGGGGCATGTAGCGCTGGTTGATAAAAATCGCGTGGATGTCTTCAAGATCGCCAGCGTTGAACTCATCGAGTAGTTCCACCAGCTTGCCGGCGCGTATGTCTTCGGCCACATGAAAGAACCCCAACCGGCTGATGCCCATGCCGGCGAGCACCAGTTGCCGCATGGTTTCGCCGTTATTGGTGAGCATGCCGCCGCCCACCGGCAGGTAGGTCAACTGCCCATCGACACGGAACGGCCATTCGTCCCAGGCGCGCTTGAAGTTGAAGTTCAGGCAGCGGTGGTCGAGCAAATCGGCCGGCTTCTGCGGGCGACCATGTCGAGCCAGATACTGCGGCGAGGCCACCACGGCATAGCGGCTGTGCCCGAGCGTGCGGGCCCGAAAGGTGGCATCCGGCAGCGGCCCCATGCGCACAGCCACATCGACGTTGTCGCGCTGCATATCCACACGCGAATCGGTGAGTGACAGGTCGAGGGTGATCTGCGGGTAGCGCTCAGTGAATTCCGGCAGCAACGGCAGAATCTGGTGCGTGCCAAACGGCAGCGAGACGTTCACCCGCAACAGGCCGAACGGCGCCGAGTTGCCCTGCAGCAAAGCCTGCTCGGCCTCGGTGATGTCGTTGAGAATGCGCACGCAATCGTCATAGAACACCTTGCCTTCAGTGGTCACGTGCAACTGCCGCGTGGTGCGTTGAAGCAGTTGCACGCCCAGCCGTTGCTCAATGCGCGTGACCAGTTTGCTGACGGCCGAGGGCGTCAGCTGCAACTGTCGCGCGGCCGTGGAAAAACTGCCCAGCTCGACCACCCGGGCAAACACCTGCATTTCGCCGCTGCGGTTGTCCACGTTCCAGCCTCGCACCTGTGAATTGAATTCCAGGATGCTATTCCACTGTGGCGGATTATCAAAGCAATGGGCGCTACTCATACTGCGCGCCATCGTTAATCGGAGCGCGCCATGAACACCTTTATTCGTCTTGCCGTGAGTGCCAGCCTGCTTGCCGCCGCCGTGAACGCGCACGCCGCCAATGTGCTGGTGGTGCTGTCGGACGCCGACCACCTGGACCTGAAAGACGGTCGCGTGATGGCCACCGGCTTTTACCTGAACGAGCTGATGCAGCCGACCAAAATGCTGCTCGACGCCGGCCACACCGTGACCTTCGCCACACCCAATGGCCGCGCGCCAACGATGGATGCTTCGTCCAACGATGCGCAGTATTTCGGCAACGACGCCGCCAGCCTCGCCTCCCATCGCGGGTTGCTCGAGCGCCTGAAATTGACCTCGGCACAGGAGTCGCCGGTCATCAGCCTTACCCGTGTGGAGCAAATCGGCTACGACCGGTTCGACGCCGTGTACATCCCGGGCGGCCACGCGCCAATGCAGGATCTGCTGCGCAGCGCGGCGCTGGGCAAGCTGCTTAACGCTTTCCACGCCAACAACAAAACCACCGCCCTGGTGTGCCACGGCCCGATTGCCCTGCTATCGGCGCTGCCAGCCAGCGACGCCTTTGTAGACCAGTTGCAGAGCGGCCAGACGCCCAAAGGCGACGCGGGCTGGATTTACGCCGGCTATCGCATGACCGTTATCAGCAATCAGGAAGAAGAACTGGCCAAGGGAGCGCTCCAGGGCGGCGCGATGACGTTCTACCCGCAAACCGGCCTGCAACTCGCTGGCGGGGCCTATTCGAGCAATGCCAGCCCATGGACCGCGCATGTGGTGCAAGACCGTGAATTGATCACCGGGCAAAACCCGGCTTCAGCCCGCGCAGTGGGCGAGGCGCTGCTGCAGCGCTTGAAATAACCCGCTCGTACCGCGCAAAAAAAAGCCCCGGCATCGCTGCCGGGGCTTTTGCGTTGGGCGCAGATTAAACGCGCTGCAAGCGCACCCGCGTGACCCGGCGCTCTGCCACTTCGGTGACCGAAAGCGTCCAGCCGCCCCACTCCACCTCATCGCCGATCACCGGCAAGCGATCAAGCAGGCTCATCACCAGCCCGGCCACGGTTTGATAGTCGTCGGTGGCGCTGGCGGCAAAACCGATGCGTTCCTGCACCAGGCTGAGGTTGAGCGCACCGCTGACCAGAAAGGCGTCGCCGTCAGCGACGATATCCGGACCGTCCACTTCGCTGGCATCGGGCAACTCGCCCGCGATGGATTCGAGGATGTCGGTCATGGTCAGAACACCCATGAAGTCGCCGAATTCGCTGACCACAAAGGCAATGTGCGTCGACTCCTTGCGCATCTGCTCCAACGCGTTGAGCACGGTGAAGTGCTCCAGCACATTGATGGTTTGCCGAGCCATGGTCTGCAAGTCGGGCCAGTTGCCGGCCAGCAGTTCCTTGAGCAACTCCTTCTTGTGCACAAAGCCCAGGGGCTCATCAATGTGGCCTTCGCGCACCAACGGCAGGCGCGAGTACGAGGAATTCATCAGCTTCTGGCGAATGGCTTCCGGGCTCTCGCCTACGTCGAGATACAGCACCTCGGCGCGAGGCGTCATCACTGCGCGCACCGGGCGCTCTGCCAGTTGCAACACGCCGCTGATCATCACCCGCTCGCGGCGATTGAACGCCGGCTGCTGGTCGTCGCCCTGCACCAGATCGGCGATTTCTTCGCCCACTTCGTCCACGGTCAGTTCACGCCCGCCAAGCAAACGCATCACCGCGTGTGCCGTGCGCGCGCGGCGCGGCAGCGTGCCTTGGGCCGAGCGCTGGCGGCCACGGCGCGCCAACTGGTTGAACAGCTCGATCACAATCGAGAAACCGATGGCCGCGTACAGGTAACCCTTGGGAATGTGGAAGCCCAGGCCTTCGGCTGCCAGGCTGAAACCGATCATCATCAAGAAGCCCAGGCACAGCATGATCACGGTCGGACGGGCGTTGACGAAGGCAGTCAGCGGCTTGCTCGCCACAATCATCACGCCGATAGACACCACCACCGCAATCATCATCACGCTCAGGTGTTCCACCATGCCGACGGCCGTGATTACCGCGTCGAGCGAGAACACCGCATCAAGCACCACAATCTGCGCCACGATAGGCCAGAACAGCGCGTAACCGGCGCCGGCCGAGCGCTCGGCAATGTGGCCTTCGAGGCGTTCATGCAACTCCATGGTCGCCTTGAACAGCAGGAAAATACCGCCGAACAGCATGATCAGATCACGGCCCGAGAAGCGCTTGTCGAACACCTCGAACAGCGGCTCGGTCAGCGTCACCATCCAGGAAATACTGGCCAGCAAGCCCAGGCGCATGATCAACGCCAGCGACAGGCCGATCAGCCGCGCCCGGTCGCGCTGCTCCGGCGGCAGCTTGTCGGCAAGAATGGCGATAAACACCAGGTTGTCGATGCCCAGCACCAGTTCCAAAACAATAAGCGTGAGCAGGCCCAGCCAGGCCGTGGGGTCAGCTATCCATTCCATGTTTATAGAACCTGCATCGAAATAATAAGAAGAGCACGGCGAGCGTGATCCGTGCGCTTACGCGGCGGGGCATAACGAGGCGTTAGAGGGGTGTGGCTGAAACTGGGGGGTTCCTGAAGCGTGTTCATAAAGGCCAAGAGTGATTTCGGGCGGTCATCCTACTCAATAAGAACCGCTCGCACCGTTGGCCATATATTGCTGAATTTGTACGCGTGCGGTGCGTTACTGGCGCAGCAGATGCACGCAAAGCCCGACCAACGCGCAGCTGAACAGCACGCGAATCACGCCCCATTTGAAGCGAAACAACGCCGCAGCAGCGGCCACCGCGATAACCGCCGACGGCCAGTCGAGCGAACCGGCAAAGCCTTGCGGCCACAACACGTGGTAGGCGAAGAACACCGCCAGGTTGAGAATCACGCCGACCACCGCTGCGGTAATTGCCGTTAACGGCGCGGTGAATTTCAGCTCGTTGTGGGTCGACTCCACCAGCGGCCCGCCCGCCAGAATAAACAGAAACGACGGCAAGAACGTGAACCAGGTAACCAGCGAGGCCGCCACGGCACCGGCCATAAACGCTTGCTCGGGGCCGAACACCTGCTGCACGTAGCCGCCGACAAAACCGACAAACGCCACCACCATAATCAGCGGCCCCGGCGTGGTTTCCCCCAGTGCCAGGCCATCGATCATCTGCGTCGGCGTCAGCCAGCCGTAATGGCCCACGGCGCCCTGATACACATAGGGCAACACTGCGTACGCGCCACCAAATGTCAGCAGCGCCGCCTTGGTGAAAAACCAGCCCATCTGCGTCAACGTGCCATGCCAGCCATACAGCACCGTCAGCAGGCCCATCGGCAGCGTCCACAACACCGCACCCACCGCCAGCAGCAACGCCAAGCGCGGCCACCGAAAGCGCGCGTGCTCGGGCGTTGGGGTGTCGTCATCGATCACCGCCGGCCCGAACGACCTGGCTTGTCCACCGTGACCGCCACCGACGCTGAACATCGCCGGGGCGACTTTGCCGCCTACATAACCGAGCAATGCAGCCCCCAGCACAATCAACGGGAACGGCACACTCAAGGCGAAAATCGCCACAAACGAGGCCGCGGCGATGCCCCACAGCCAATTATTTTTCAGCGCTCGCGAACCGATGCGATGGGCTGCCTGCACCACAATCGCCGTCACCGCCGGCTTGATGCCATAAAACAAACCCGCCACCACCGGCACATCACCAAAGGCGACATACACCCACGACAGCGCAATCAGAATAAACAGCGACGGCAACACAAACAGCGCCCCGGCAATCACCCCGCCCCACGTGCGGTGCATCAGCCAACCGATATAGGTCGCCAACTGCTGGGCTTCCGGGCCGGGCAACAACATGCAGTAATTCAACGCATGCAGAAACCGCCGCTCGGAAATCCAGCGACGGCGCTCCACCAGCTCCTGGTGCATGATCGAAATCTGCCCGGCCGGGCCGCCGAAACTGATGAAGCCGAGTTTTAGCCAGAACAGCAGGGCCTGGAATAGGGGAATGGGGGTTGGCGCTGGGTTGGTCATGGAGGGTTGGGTCTGGGGGCGTGGTGGGTGGCTGAAGATAGCTCACTGATGGGGTGGATATGTAGCGAGGGGTTGTCATTGGTTGGAGGAATTTTGGGGTCGTGCTGGTTGCGATGCTCGGCTCGTAATTCTGGATTCCCGCCTGCGCGGGAATGACGGAGTCGATCAAGCACCTCCGTCATTCCCGCGCAGGCGGCGGTCCGACGATTCGGAATCCAGAGTCGTTCAGGAGACGCAGTTAACTCCGTGAGCCTCGATCCCGAATCGTCGGACCACCGGCGTCACGGGCGATGACGGAGGACCACATAAAACCTCCGTCATCCTCGTAAAGGCGAAGCCTCATCCCGGCCCGCACTGCTACGCTATGCCCACCTCGGCCACCGCCCGCTCGCTCATAAATGCAAAACCCACTAACCCACTTCCACACCCCAAGCCCCACCCTGCCCCCACGCGAAACCGCGCCCATGCTCCCGGAAGAACGCGCCCGAGCGCAGGCGTGTGCCGAAAGCGAACGTTTCAGCTGGATAGCCGTACTCGTAGCGCCGCTGTGCTTCGGCCCGATACTGCCGTTCCTCATGTACATGGTCGGCATGCTGCTCTACCGCACCCTCTTCGATGCACGCCTGGACATCGACCACATCCTCGAAACCACCTACGTCTGGCTAGTACTGGCGACCGCGCTCTTCACCACCGCCTGGGTGCTACTCAATATCCGCCACGCCAAGCGCGACGAAACCAAGCGCTACTGGCGAGGCTTGCCCGCGCGCGGCGAGGTTGAACTGGAGCGCCATACGTTAGTAACCGCCACCAACCTGTGGTCCAACGCCTACGACCCCGACTGCAATACCCTCACCATCTGGAACGGCGAACGCCTGGAAGACGCCTACGACAGCGGCATCACTCAATGGCTACTGACAACCACAACCGACGGCCACTGGCTGGTGTTGAAAAAGCACTTCCCCGGCACCTTCACTTACGCCCGCGAAGCAAAAGTGCCGGCGCCTGCAAAGCACCTGCAACCCCTGGCCCAGCTCGCTATCGCCTTCGCCCCCCGAACCAACCTGACCCTCGGCCAACGGTTCGAGGGCGCGCCCCTTCCCGTGCGTAACACTGGCTACTGGCTCAGCAACGACGAGCTTGAGCGCCTCACCGACGCGGCGCACCACTGGGCCTTTGCGCCGCCAGATCGGTACGGCGTGGTTAACGGGCAAGACGCCGCGTGGCTGCAGCAACTCGTCGACAAGGCGGATAACGCTTAGCCACGCACCCCATCCGCCGCAGTTGCAAATTAGTCAGCAGTTGTCGAAAATGCGAAACATTGCTAATTACTAATCGTGTGCATCTGTGTCAGATTTGCGTGTCGCTGCCCAAGACCCCTTCCATACCCTGTACGCGGAAAACCACCGCTGGTTACAGAACTGGTTGCTCCGTCGTCTGGGCTCGCACGCCGATGCCGCCGACCTGGCGCAAGACACCTTTGTCCGCACGCTGAAATCCCGACAAGCCGCCATCATCGACGAGCCGCGCGCCTTCCTCTGCGTCGTGGCCAAGCGTGTGCTTTGCTCGTTCTGGCGCCGCAATGAGTTGGAGCGCGCTTACCTTGAAGCGCTGGCCAGCCTGCCGGAAACCGTGGTGCCTTCAGAGGAAGACTTTGCCTTGCTGCGCGAAGCGGTGGCGGTGATCGATGCCATGCTCAACGACCTGCCGGGCAACGTGCGCCACGCCTTTCTGCTTAACCGCCTCGACGGCATGACCCACCCGCAAATCGCCGAGCAACTGGGCGTGTCGCTGGCCACCGTAGAACGGTGGATCAAGCAGGCTGTTACCCAATGCTATCTGGCGACCTTGTCGTGACGCCCTCGCACCCGAGCCTGACGCCATCCATCAAAGCCGCGATCGACTGGCTGGTGTTCCTCGATTCCGGTCGCGCCAACGCCAACGACCAGGCCGCGTTCAACGCCTGGCTCACGGCCGATAACGCCCACCGCCGCGCCTGGGAAACCATCAGCGGCGCGGTGCAGGCGCCGTTCAATCAGCTCGCCGACGTGCAGCGCCAACTTCCCGGCAGCGCGACCGCGGCGGCGCGGGTGCTGCGCAGCTCGGGCATTTCCCATGAGCGGCGGCGCCTGTTGCGCGGCGGTACGGCGTTGTTGCTGCTGGCCGGTTTGCCTGGAGTGCTGGCGTTGCAGCGGCGCATGCCGTTGGAAGGCTTGTTCAGCGACGTTTATACCGGCACTGGCGAGCGCAAACAGCTGCGCCTCGGCGACGGCAGTCTGCTCACGCTCAACGCCCGCAGCGCCGCCAACGTGCTGTTCAGCACGCGCACGCGACAGGTCACGTTGAAACAGGGCGAGCTGAGTATTCACGCCGTGTCCGACCCGCTGCGCCCCTTTGAAGTACTCACCGCCCAAGGCAGCATCAGCACCCTCGCCTCGCGCTTCGTGGTGCGTCAGTTGCCCGGCCACACCTTGGTCAGCGTTCAGGAGAACAGCGTGCAGGTGTTTGACCAGCAGGGGCATCGTGCCTCCATCAGCGCCGGCCAGAGCGTGCTGTTCAGCGCCAACCAGCCGCTTTCGGCGCTGCCCAGCCGCGCGCGCGACGACGCCTGGCTCGATGGCCGGCTGGACATTGACGACGAATCCCTTGGCGCCGTCGTCGATGCGCTGCGGCCCTACCGCTACGGCTTGCTGCGCGTGTCGCCGGAAGCGGCGAGCCTGCGCGTGTTCGGCGTGTTTGCTCTGGACGACAGCGACCGCACCTTGCAGTCACTTGCTCAAGTGCTGCCCATCACCATCGCGCAATACGGCCCGGTCACGTTGATCGACCTGGCCTGACGCGCGCCTGCTGAAAATAAATTCAAATCGCGTGAGGGGTTTTTCGAACTCGCGCGACAGAGGAGGAAGTTCCCACTCTCTTCTGCAAGGAAAGTCTCTGCCATGCGTTCTTCCACACCCCGCGCCGCGCGTTTGGCCATGGCCGTTGCCCTGGCATTTTCTGGCGGCCTCACCGCTCTGGGCCCCATCACCGCCCACGCCGAACAAACCCTGCAACGCTACGACCTGGCCGCCATGCCGCTGGACCAGGCCCTGCGCCAGATCGCTCGGCAGAGCGGCCGCACCATTGCTGCCGACCCAGCCCTGGTGCGCGGTCGCTCCAGCGCTGCTGTGCGTGGCGAGTTCACCGCCGAGGCAGCCACGCAGCAGGCATTGAACGGCAGCGGCCTGGCCCTGCGCATCACCGACAACGGCACCTTCACCGTTGAGCAAGTGGCCAGCGGCGAAGCCTTGCAGCTCAACCCCACCAGCATCGACGCCAGCGCCATGCAAAGCGCCTTCGCCCCGGTGCCCGGCTACTTCGCCAGCAACGCCAGCAGCGCGACAAAAACCGACAGGCCGATTCTTGAAACCGCACAGGCCATCAGCGTGGTTACCGCCGAGCAGATCGCCGACCGCAAAGTCGACCGCGTGGAAGACGCGGTGGCTTACAGCGCCGGCGTACGCGTGGGCAGTTCCGGCCTGGACCCGCGCTTCGACATGATCAGCGTGCGCGGTTTTGAAACCACACAGTCGGCCGACTTCCTCGACGGCCTGCGCCAGCCCGGCAGCGGCTGGCTGTCGCTGTACTCCACCGAAGCCTACAACCTGGAACGCATCGAAGTGCTCAAGGGCCCGGCCTCGGTGCTGTACGGGCAAATCAGCCCCGGCGGCATGGTCAACCGCGTGAGCAAACGCCCAAGCCTGCAAGCAAAAAACCAGGTTGAAATTCAGGACGGCAACTACAACCACCGCCAAGGCCAGTTCGACATCGGCGGCAAGCTCGACGACGACGGCGACGTGCTGTTCCGCACCGTGGGCGTGTACCGCGACGCCGAATACTCCATCGAACAAATGAACAACGACACCCGCCTGATCGCGCCGTCGCTCACCTGGCAAATCGACCCCGACACCAGCCTGACCCTGCTCGCCCAATACCAGGAACGCGAAACTGCCGCCTCGCCAATGCTCTACCAGGACGGCGACCACCTCACCGACTTCTGGCAGGGCGACGAATACTTCGACAAGCTCGAACAGCGGCAATGGACCGTCGGCTACGAATTCGAACACGCCTTCAACGACACCTTCAGCCTTCAACAAAACCTGCGCTACGGCCAGGTGGATACCAGCAACCAATACCTGCAACCCACCGGCCTGGTTGGCGGCCGCACGCTGGAGCGCTACGCCGTTGGCGTGTACGAAGACATGGAATCGCTGTCCACCGACACACGTTTTATCAGCCGCTTCGCCACCGGCGAGGTGCAGCACACGCTGATCACCGGCGTCGACTACGCCTGGATCGACACCTCGCTGCTCTATGCATCCGGCCCTGGCCCGTCCATCGATCTGTACTCGCCCGACTACCACCAGCCCGTGTCGACACCGACGTCGCCCCTCGTCGACCAGGACGGCCTGATTCACCGCACCGGCGCCTACATCAACGACCAACTGGAAATCGGCAACTGGCGCCTTTCCGCCGGCCTGCGCCGCGACTGGGTACACACACGCAACAACGGCAACCTGCCCGGCAACGAAAACCGCAAAGACAGCGACGCCGCCACCACCGGCCAACTCGGCGTGCTGTACCTGTTCGACAATGGCCTGGCGCCCTACGCCAGCTATGCCGAATCGTTCCAGCCCTCCACACAAACCCAAGCCAACGGCGACCCGTTTGCGCCCACCGAAGGCAAGCAATACGAAGTGGGGCTGAAATACCAACCGCCCGGTACCACCACCCTGCTCACCGCCTCGGTGTATCACCTCACCCAACAAAACGTAGTAAGCCGCGATGCCGTAGACCCACTGAAAAGCACACAAACCGGCGAACAAGTCTCGCGCGGTGTGGAACTGGAAGCCGTCACCGACTTGACCGAGCGCCTGAGCCTGAACGCCAGCTACAGCTTCAACGACCCGGAAATCACCAAAAGCATCGCCGGCGACGAAGGCAACGAACCCAAAGACGTACCCCGCCACCTCGCCTCGCTGTGGCTCGACTACAGCCTGCCCTTCGGCCTGGGCTTTGGCGCCGGCGCGCGTTACACCGGCAGCACCTATGGCGACAACATGAACACCAGCAAAAACGAGGACTACACCTTGTTCGACGCCGGCGTGCACTACGACTTCGGCGGCGGCCTGGACGGCGTGCGCCTGGCCCTGAACTCGCGCAACCTCACCGACCGCCGCTACATCAATTGCCAGGACGGTTACTGCTACCGCGGCGAAGCGCGCAGTGTCGTCACCAGCCTGAGCTACAGCTGGTGAGCCGCCTGAACGCGCTGCGCAGCGCCGCATTGCTCGTCGCCGCGTTGCTATTTGGCAGCGCCATGGCTGAGCCGGTAACCCTCGACGGCACCGAGCAATGGAACATGAAAAGCGCCGAGGGCCGCGACTACCGCATCATGATCAGCCTGCCGGAAGGCGACGTGCCCTACACCGGCGGCTACCCCGTTATCTATGTAGTAGACGGCAATGCCCTGTTCCCCGCCTTTCACGCCGCCAAGCGCGGGCAAGATCGCATGAAGGGCGCCATCATCGTCGCCATCGGCTACCCCAGCACCACGCCGTACGACTTCAACCGCCGCGCCTTCGACCTGTCGCCCCCGCAACCGGCCGACCGCAACGACCCACCCCAAGGCGGCCAAGACCTGTTTCTCGACTTCATCGAAAAACGCCTGATGCCCAAAGTGAGCGAACGCTTCAAAGTCGACCAGGACCAACGCAGCCTGGTCGGCTGGTCATTTGGCGGCATGTTCGGCATCTACACCCTCTTCACCCGCCCGCACCTGTTCCAGCACACCGTGGCCGTGAGCCCCAGCCTGTGGTGGCGCGACCGCTTCCTGCTCGAACCCGAACGCGCCTTCACCCAACGTGCCCACGACGGCAAGGTCAACCTCACCCACAGCAGCCTGACCCTGCTCGTCGGCGACCGCGAAATGCCCCAGGAACTGCAAGACACCCGCGCCCTGCAACGCCGCCTAGAGCCGCTGTCGCAATACGGCCTGCGCAGCGACTTCCACGTCGAAGCGGGCGAAGACCATATGTCCATGCCGTTTCGGGTGGTGACGCGGGTGCTGGAAGAATTGCTGACTACGCGGCGGTATTAAATACGGGGCGGCTTCAACGGCTTCGCGCAATGGCGAAAGTCCCCTCCCATCACTCCGTCATCCTCGCGAAAGCGGGGATCCAGGCTAGTGCCAGGAGCCAACGCTCGCGACAGAAGCGCAGAACCCCGCTTTCAATAATGCACAGGTATCGAGCGCCGAATAACCAGCCCGTGAAATAGCTGCTACCAAAACCGGGATTCACCGCCTCAATAAACCGCTACCCAATGAGCCAAAAAATACGTGGGTGGCTGGGCCGAAGGCGGTGGAGCACTAGGCGCCTTTGGGCGAGCCACCTTAGGAGGAGTTACCGTTTTGCCGTCGGGCGCTAGCGTGGGCCGATAGCACTCAGGCATTGGTTGTGGTTCTAGAACAGTCATGTGGTTTCTCCATTTCTTTTCGATACAAATTCGCCCCATTGCACCTTGGAAGCATTGATCAACATCGACTCGGCGCCAAAACGCCATTCGGCACCTTCAGCGTCCAGCCAGCTTGGCGCTTGAATCAAAAACTGCCCCGCTGACGGGGACGCTGGCCACTGTTCAGGCCAGCCGTAAATGCGCTTGTCGTTGTAAAGATGCAGCACAACGAAACCTGCATAACGCGAGAACTAGCCGAACCACTCGGAGGGGTAAGACATCTGTCGGATGATTTTTCCCCGCCGAAGCAGTCGATGCAGCTCGTCGTTGTTTGTCAGGTAACACGAGCCCAAACCGAGCAACATTGCTACGGCGACTGAGCAAGCGGACCGTGCGGCAACATCCCAACTACCTATGGCGAAAAAGCGATCACCTAGCCCAGTCAGCCCCCACCCAAGCGCCCCGACGACGCCATGAATCACGAATGTAAATATCAGCGCCTGGATGATTTGGCCGAAGCTGTCTGGCCGTTTAAACGACGTTAAGGAATAGAAAATCCAAGTCGCAAGAAAGCCGGGGTCAAATATTGCAGCAAAGGGATTAGCTCCCTGACCAGGTTATCCATGTCCAGTGCCACTCCGTGTTTGCGGTCGTGAGTGACAGTACTGAAAGCACTAACCAACAAAAATCGGCCAGTGCCGCCGCATCGGTATGAGATCGCCCAGCGCGTGTTGAGATTCGGTGAAGCAATTGAACGAATCGCGTACGCGCAAGGAACAGCGCTGCCAAATCCCAGCCACTAAAAAGGGGGACATCTCGTCCCCCTTCTTGCACGCAACGAAAACCCTACACCGCCCTTCGTTCCTGACAAGCCTTAGTCAGCGCCTTGGCCATTTCACTCAGGGTTTGCACGATGGCCGACTCCTGACTTCTGTCGATAAACGCATCGGCAGCCGACAGGCGTTGGACGTACAACATCAAATCCGCCGCACGCTCCAGCGCATTTTCAACCGGCACGC
Organism: Pseudomonas viridiflava; assembly: GCF_900573885.1. Lineage (GTDB taxonomy): Bacteria > Pseudomonadota > Gammaproteobacteria > Pseudomonadales > Pseudomonadaceae > Aquipseudomonas. The sequence continues at coordinate 182,022 of NZ_UPSE01000198.1, read as the reverse complement.
CGGCATTGACCGCGAACAGCGGAATGTCATCGAGATTGTCGAAGGGTTGGTGGGTGGTGACTTTTGACATGTCATTCAATTGTGAAGCTCCTGCTGTCTAGTGGAGCCGCCACAAATCGTCGCCAAACAATTAGGGTGGCAGCTGTACGCAGGTTGGCGAACCGGGGACAGAGGAACCCGGCATACCCGAAGGTATCCCGCGCACAGCCGCCATAAACACCTGACAACAGACACAAAAAAAGCGCTGCTATTAGGTGAGAGCGCTGTGCGCCTCATATCTACTCGGATCGCCAAACCCGGCCGCTGAATTGGCAGCGACGGCGGGACTATAGAAGCCGCTTCCGGAGCCTGCAATGGGTTTTTCAAGCAAAACCGCGCTGCAAGACTTATCCCGCACGTAATGCACTAAACGGACTGAAGAGATTTCCCTTGCTGGTTCACACAGACCCGGCTAAAAGCGCATCCCCCTACCCCTCCAAGCACCCCCGCACCAACCCTTGCGTAAACTCAAACGCCGTCACCCGCCCTCTCCTTCCCGCACTTAACGCAAACGCCTGCCCCGCCCATAAGTTGCTGAAGTCCCCGACCCCTTGCGCTTCGCACCTGGCCCGCAACGACACCAACGCGCCACCTGCTGTGGGAAACGCGGGCGCATTCGGGTTCAGCGGCCCAAGCTCGCGCATCAGTCTGTTGACGATGCCGCGCGCCGGGCGGCCGGTGAACAGGGTGGTCAGTGCCGTGTCGCTGGCGCTCGCGGTGCGCAAGGCGGCGTGGTGCGGTGGGGTGAGGTTGGCTTCGTCACAAAACAGGTAGGCAGTGCCGATTTGCACGCCGGCGGCGCCGAGGGCGAAGGCGGCGTTGATGCCGCGCGAGTCGGCGATGCCGCCGGCGGCGATGACGGGCACGGTGACGGCATCGACGATTTGTGGCACCAGGGCGAAGGTACCGATCTGGGTGGTCAGTTCGGTGTGCAGGAACATGCCGCGATGGCCGCCGGCTTCATAGCCCATGGCGATGATGGCGTCGCAGCCGTGGGCGTGTAGCCATTGGGCTTCTTCGACGGTGGTGGCTGAGGCCAGCACTGTGGCGCCGGTGGCTTTGACGCGGTTGAGCAGCGGTTCGGCGGGTAGGCCGAAGTGGAAGCTGACGATTTCAGGCCGCAGTTTTTCCACCAGGGCGCAGCTCGCTTCGTCGAACGGGGCGCGGCTCGAGACGGGCGTGGGGGCGTCGAAGTCGGCGCCCACTTCGCGGTAGTAGTCGGCCAGCAGCGCTTTCCAGCGGGCTTGGGCGGCGTCGTCTACTGGGGCCGGTTGGTGGCAGAAGAAGTTGAGGTTCAGCGGTGCGTCGGTCGCGGCGCGAAAGGCGGCCACTTCGCTTTCGACTTGCGCGAGCGTCAACGTTGCGCAGGCCAGCGAGCCCAGTGCACCGGCTTGGGCGGCGCCTGCCATCAGGGCAGCGCCAGCCCCGAGCATGGGCGCTTGGATGATGGGGTGCTGCACGCCGAGCAAATCGGTGAGGCGGCGGTCTGGCCAGTTTTTCATGGGGCATCCTTGCAAGTCGGGAAACAGGCGCGCCGCGCAGGTGCGCGGCGGGCTTGCATGATGGTGGAAAACAGCGGCCACGTGAAAGCGTGCGGGCGCAATGTGCGCCCGCCTCCCCTGCCCCGTTTTTAGCCTCGGCTGGCGCCCACCACTTCCTGCACGAAGCTTTCGTAGCGGCGCAGCGGTCGGCCGAGGATGCTTTCCAGGCGCTCCAAGGCACCCGGCGCCGCTTGCATGCCATGGGTCTGGATGGCGGCCATCATCAGCCGCAGGTCGTAGGCCAGCCAGCCGGGCATAAAGGCGCCCATCTGCTGTTCGAAGGCGGCTACGTCGTCGCCGCCGTAGGCGATCTGGCGGCCGAGTGCGTTGCTCCAGATGGCGGCCACTTCGTTGCCGGTAAACGCCTGCGGGCCGACCAGTTCCAGGGTCAGCCGCTCAAGCGCGGTGACGGCGCGGTCGCGGCGTAGCAGTTCGGCGACAGCGATGTCGGCGATGTCGCGGGCGTCGATCATGGCCACGCCTGCCGCTCCGATGGGCATGGGGTACACGGCGTAGTGTTCGATGGCTTGCTGCACGGTGTATTCGTTTTGCATGAAGTACGCCGGGCGCAGCACGGTGGCGGGCAGGTTGTGGGTTTCGATCATTCGCTCCACGGTGTGCTTGCCGGTGAAGTGCGGCACGTCGGTGAAGCGGTCGGCGTGGATCACCGACAGGTAAACGATGCGTTCGATGCCCGCTTCCTTAGCCAGGTTCAGGGTGATCAGTGCTTGAGTGACTTCGTCTGGCGTCACCGCGTTCAGCAGGAACAAGGTGCGTACCGACGCCAACGTGGCACGCATCGAGGCGACGTCGGTAAGGTCGCCGACCACTTCTTTAACGCCCTCTGGGAATTGACCTTTACCCGCTTGGCGAACCAGGGCGTGAACCTCAGCGCCCGCGTCGCTGAGGCGCTGGATGATCAGGGAACCGACGGTGCCGGTGGCGCCAGTGACGAGAATGCTCATGGTGTATCTCCGCTTGGATGAGGGGGGTACGCGAGCAACATCGGCTGACCTTGCTGCGTTGACGCCACAGTAGGTCGTTGCGAAATCAAAACAAAGACGCCACCATCGAGACTCCTCGTTTCAAATATGGAACACACATGGACCTCAACGCGCTTATTGATTTCGCCCTCGTCGCCAGCAACGAAGGCTTGGGGAAGGCCAGCCGGGCCAGTGGTCGCAGCAAAGCCACGTTGTCGCGGCGCATTACCGAGTTGGAAGAGCAACTGGGCGTTCGCCTGGTGGAGCGCAGCGCGCGCGGGCTGAAGCTGACCGAGGCCGGCGAGTTGTTGATGGCGCGAACCGAAGGGCCGCTGGGGGAAGTGGCCGAGGCGATGACGGCGGCGCGCGAGGGTTTGTCGACGCCACGGGGACGCTTGCGCGTGGCGGCGCCGGCACTGTTTTCGCAGTTGGCGATGGGGCGCATTGGCGCCGAGTTCTGTGCGGCTTATCCGGAAATCACGCTGGACGTGGTGGCCGAAGACCGCCTGGTTGACCTTGTCGAGGAGCAGTTTGATGTGGCCATCCGCATCAACCCCAGCCCGGACAGCAACCTGGTCGGCCGCTGCTTTGCCAAGGATCGGCTAGTGGTGGTGGCGGCGCCGCACATTGCCATGCCCGCGCCAACGGCCGGCGCCGTGCAGCCGGTTGCCAGTGTGGTGTTCAGCAATTTTCACCCGACCCAGTGGAATCTCGACGACGGCCGCTTGCGGCTGGAGCCGATTCCACGGCTGAAGTTTTCTTCGTTTCTGATGATCCGCGACGCAGCGATTGCCGGCGCGGGCGCGGCGCTGATTCCGCAGTCCATGGCGTGGGAGCAGTTGGCGCGCGGTGAGTTGGTGCAGTGGGGAATAGTGTCGCGTGCCGACGCCGAGTTATGGGTGCTGCACACGTCGCGGCGGCTGGCGGCGCCGAAGGTGCGCGCGTTTGTGGACTTTATCTGCGCGCGCTATCCGGATTTGTCCCTGGTGTTGCAAGGTTAACCCGCTCGGCGGGAACTACCCGTCGAGCTGGTTTGATCACAACGGAAAATCCCACCCCGCTTCATTCAGCGCCACGGCCAAGGCCTGAATATCCGCCCCACTGCGCGCCTCGAACGCCGGCATATACGCCAGCGGGTCCGGCAGGCTGCCGGGCTGGCCGAGAAACCCTTCGCTGGCAGCATGCAGGCAATAGGCGCTGTAGGCCGGGTTGTAGCCGCCCTCTTGCACGACCAGCAGGCGTCCACCGCATAGTTCATCAGCCAGTACCCGCGCGCGCTGGGCCAGGTGGTTGAAGCCTTTCATGGTCAGCAATTGGCGGCCGTTGGGGTCGAATTGCGAGGCGTCCAGGCCGTTGGCGATGATCAGCAGGTGCGGCGCAAACGCGCGCACGGTGGGTTCGACGAAGCGTTCGAACGCCGCCGCATAGCTGGCATCGCCGGCGCCCATGGGCAGCGGAATGTTGAGGTTGCTGCCCACGCCCGGCCCTTCGCCGCGTTCTTCCACGCCACCGGTTTGCGGGTGGCTCGGGCCCCAGGCGCCGTGGTCCATGTGCAGGGAAACGGTGAGCACGTTGGGGTCGGCGTAGAAGCCGGCCTGGGTGCCGTTGCCGTGGTGCACGTCCCAGTCGATGATCGCCACCCGCTCGGCGCCGGCGGCCCTCGCGGCTTGGGCGGCGACGGCGACGTTGTTGAAGAAGCAATAGCCGTCGGCCATGGCCGGCGCGGCGTGGTGGCCTGGTGGGCGCACCAGTGCCATGGCCGGCCGGCAACTGGCGAGGGTGCGTTCCAGCGCGGCGATGCTGGTGCCCGCCGCTGCCAGCAAGCCTTTTAGGCTGCCGGTGTTCATCAGCGTGGTGCTGCTGAAGCGCCGGCCGTTGCCGTCGGCGCTTTGGATGTCGCGCAGGTACTCGGCGGTGTGAAAGCGCAGCAGTTCCTCTTCACTGGCGTGGCGGCCGGCGTGCCAGGTCAGCTGTTTGGCCACCGGGCCGTTGCGCAGCACCGCGCGCATGTTGACCAGGCGCGGGCTGCTTTCCGGGTGTTGGGTTTGTTCGTCCAGCAACGCGCTGGGCGGCGCCTCGAACACCCCGTAACCGGTGTCGTGGCGCAGCACATCGTCGTGCCAGAACACGTCCATGGTTGCAGTCATGCCAGGCTCCTCAGTCGATCACGTGCAGTTCAGGTGGAATGTCCGACAGGCTTTGCGAGCCGTCTTTGCCGCACAGCACGGTGTCGCCCAGTTTCAGGCCGAAGCCTTCGCTGTAGAGCGACAGGTTCGGTTCGATGGAGAACGACATATTGGGCTGGAACACATGGTCGTCGGCCTCGTCGACCATCATCGCTTCCAGCCAGGTTGGCGGGTAGGCCAGGCCCAGGCTGTAACCGATGCGGTGCACGCGGGTGCGCGAGAGGTCGATGCGGTCGAGAATTTCGTTGCACACGCGGTTGGCCTCGCCCACTGGCGTACCGGGCTTGGCGATGTCGATGGCGGCGTTGAAGGCTTCGGTGAGCAGGGTCGACACTTCCCGCACCCGCGCGGTGGGTTTGCCGATCACGGCGCTGCGCATGAGGATGGCGTGGTAGCGGTTGCATACGCCGGCGTGTTCCAGAATCACCACGTCGCCGGGGCTGATGGTCAGGCGGTGCGGCATGGCGTGGGTCATGGTGCTGCGCCGGCCGGTGGCGCACATGGGGCTGATGGCGGCGTATTCGCTGCCGGCATCGCCCAGGGCCTTGGCGACGATGCCGGAGATTTGCACCTCCGACATGCCCGGGCGCAGCGCTTCAAAGGCGGCGCGCATACCCTGGTCGGCCATGCGCGCGGCGGTGCGTTGGTATTCGATTTCTTCGGCGGTTTTGATCAGGCGTTCTTCGGCCACCACCACGGAAGCATCTTCAAAATGGGCGTGGGGCATATGGCCGAGCAGCGTGGTGTATTGCAGCGCGCTAAAGGTCGAGGCTTGCATTTCCAGGCCGATGCGGCCCTGGCTCAGGCCCAGTTCTTCCAGCGAGTCAGCGACGATGCGCAGCGGGTCTTGCTTGGCGATGTCGTAAAAAATGCCCTCTTCCAGGCACGACAGTTCAAAGGTGCACGGCTCTTCACTGGTGCGGGTGAGGAAAATCGGGTTGGCCAGTTTCGGCGAGATGATCAGCGCCTGGTACCAGAGGAAACCCAGGCTGTCGAAGCCGGTGAGGTAGTTGATGTTGTCGGGGTAGTTGATCACCAGCGCGTCGAGCCCGCGCTCGCTCATGCGGCGTTTTACGGCCTCCATACGTTGGCGGTAAGTGCGCAGCGGAAAAGCAGTCATCATGGCGAATCCCTCCTTAGGGAAAAGGTGCTCATTTGTTTGGGTTGTCTGATTGGCTCGACGTGGAGCCTGGGCCGGCTAGCGACCCGGTGAGGCGGTGTGGTCGTGCCGGTACAGGCGCACCAGCAAGACCACCAGGGTGATCACCACCATCACCGTGGACAGCGCGGCGATGGCGGGGTCGAGGTTGTAGCGCAGGCCGTCCCAAATGCGTTTGGGCACGGTAATCACATGCAGGCCGCTGGTGAACAAGGTCACCACCACTTCTTCCCACGACATGATGAATGCCATGAAAAAGCTGCCCGCCAGGCCACCGCGCACGTTGGGCATCAGCACATGGCGCATGGTCGTACCCAGCCCGGCGCCCAGGGAGCGCGAGGCTTTGTAGAGGCTGGTGTCGAGCCGGCTGTAGGCCACCAGCATGGCGATCAGCGAGTACGGCAGGGCCATCAACAAATGGCCGTAGCCGACGCCAATCAGCGAGTCGAGCTGCTTCACCTTGGCGCCGAGGTAGTAGATCGACATGGCCGACACCACCTGCGGCACGATCATCGGCAGCAGCACCACGGCGCTGAGCAGCACGCGGTAACGCGGCTCCAGCCAGATGCCGGTGGCGAACAGAAACGACAGCACCGTGCTCACCACGCCCACTGCAATCGCCAGGCCCAGGCTTTGCAGAATCGAGCTGAGCCAGGCGGTGTCGAGCAGCGTCAAGTAGTGACGCAGCGACCAGGCGCCGTCGGGAAACGCCAGGTAGCGCTGGTCGCCAAACGACAGCGGCACAATCACCAGAATCGGCAGCAGCAAGAACAGCGCGGCCAGTAGCATGGCGACAATCGACAGCCCACGTGCCAGGTTGATGCGCGGTCTGCTCACCGCCGGAGTCGCTAGCGTGGGCGTTGCCACGCGGCTTATTACGCGGCCGCTATTCATGCGCTTCTCCCCGTAAACCGTGCAAAGCCAACCAGCTTGCCGAACACCACGGCGCACACCGCCACCATCGCCATCAGCACAATGCTCAAGGCCGCGCCGAGGCCCCAGTTGGAGAGCTGGAACATCTGGATGTAGATGCTTTCCGCCAGCATCGCCGCCTTGCCGCCGCCCAGCAGTGCCGGGGTGACGAAGCAACCGAGGCTGAACACAAACACCGTGGCCGACGCCGCTGCCACGCCGGGCACGGTCAGCGGCACGAACACGTCGCGCAAGGTCTGCCAGCGCCCGGCGCCCAGGCTGCTCGATGCCCTGAGCAGGCTGTCGTCCACCTGCCGCATCGACGACAGCAGCGGCAGCACGGCGTACGGCACCATGAAATGCACCATGCCAATCAACGCCCCCAACTCGTTGCGCACCAGCGCCAGCGGTTCGTCTACCAGCCCGAGGGTCAGCAGGCTCTGGTTCACCAGGCCGTCATTGCGCAGCAGCACCAGCCAGGCGAAGGCGCGAATCAGCATCGACAACCAGAACGGCAGCAGCACAAACAGCTCGATCATCAGCCGCCCTCGCGCCGAGGCGAAGCGCCAGCGAAAGGCGATCAGGTAGGCGATTGCCACACTGATTACCGTCGTCAGCAGGCACAGGCGCAAGGTGCGCCAGATCACCGTCTGAATCGCTGCGCTGTCGAGCACGGTGGCGTAGTTCTGCAGGCCGACTTTCGGCAGGCTCACGCTCCAGCCGAGCACGCCGAGGGTCGGTAGCAGGTAGCCAAGCACGATCAGCAGCGGCAACGGCAGTATCAGCAGCGCATAAATGCGCAGCGTGCCCTGGCTGCTTTTGAGGGCGGTTGTGGCGTGCATATCAACCACCAATCAGCGCCAGGTAACGGTCGAGGGTTTCGCTGTAGTGATCGGCGTACCAGAGGTTGTTCATGGATACCTGCTTGCTCAGGTTGGCCGGTGCGGTGGGGTTGATGCGCTGCAATTCGGCCGACAACAGGCTGTTCGCCTTGGCGTCTACCGGGCCCATGTTGTAGACCTCCATCAGCCGCGCCTGCACTTCCGGGCGCAAGGCGTAGGCGATGAACTTCATGGCGTTGGCGGCGCCGGCCGGGTTGCCCTTTGGCACGAACCACACCGACGGCGCGACGATGGCGTTGTCGAAGGTCCAGTCGATGGCGCCGCCGGTGTCTTGCTTCACCAGTTCGGCGCGGGTGTGCCACATCTGCCCCATGCTCACTTCGCCGTCACGCAGCAGTTGCTGCGACTCGGCGCCGGTAGACCAATGGGTGACCACGTGCGGCATCAGCTCTTCGATTTTGCGCAGGGCGCGGTCGACATCCAGCGGGTACAGCTGATCGGCCGGAACGCCGTCGGCAAGCAAGGCGCATTCGAGGTTGGCGCTCATCCATTTGTACAAGGTGCGCTTGCCGGGGAATTTCTTCACGTCCCAGAAATCGGCCCAGCTTTTCGGCGGATTCTTGCCGAATTTCTTCGCGTCGAAACCGATCACGTAGCTGTAGGTGTAGTTGGCCAGGCCGAACTCGTGGATGTCGCCGTAGCCGATCAGCGACTTGTCGATCACGCTGTAATCCAGCGGCGTCAACACACCCTCTTTGCCCAGGCGATACGACGAATACATTTCGCCGTCGCACACGTCCCAGCGCACCGCGCCGCTGTTCACTTGAGTTTTCACCGCGCCTTCGGTGGGGCCGCTGCCGTCGATCATCAGCTTCAAGCCGCTGTCGGCGTTGAAACCGCCAAAGCTTTTCTCGAACGCCGGCACCGCGTCGCCGCCCCAGTTGGCCACCACCAGCGAGCCGCCGCCGGCGAACGCATGGCGCATCGGGCCCATGCCGGCTGCGGCCGCCAGCACCATGAGCATCTGGTTGAAGCTGCGGCGACTGAGGCTGCCCGCCTCCACGCGCTGCTGAGCAATTTCTACGGCGTCGTCGATAAAGCGCTGTTTGTCTTTCATCCCAGGTTCCCCTTCGAGCGTGGCGGCAGGTGATCGAACTGTTGTTATTAGAAAGCAGCTGTTTTTGTGCGGTGTGCGGTTACGTGGAAATCAGATGCCCATGCTGGCGCGACCACGCGCACCAGTACGGCTGGCCCGCTTCGAGGCTGTTCAAGAGCGGGTGGCTGACCGGAATGCGCAGCGCGATGGCTTGGGCATTGGCGGTGCGCAAGTCCACATTCACGTGGGTGCCGAGGTAGGTGAGGTGTTCCATCTGCGCCACCACGCCGTTGCCGTTACCGGCCTGGGCGAAGGGTTGCAGCTCCACGTGTTCCGGGCGAATGGCCAGCCAGGTGTCGCCGCTGGCCGGCGGCAGCGGCTGTTGAATGCCTTGGGTCACCCAGAGCGGGCGGTCGTGATAACTGCACACCAGCATTTCGTCGCGGCGGCTGACATTGCCCACTTTGAGCAAGTTGGTGTCGCCGAGAAAGTTGGCGACAAAGCGACTGGCCGGGCGCTCGTACACTTCTTGCGGCGTACCCAATTGTTCCAGGCGCCCGTGGTTGAACACGGCCACGCGATCGGACAATGCCAGGGCTTCTTCCTGGTCGTGGGTAACGAACACAAAGGTGGTGCCGAATTCTTTGTGCATGCGCGCCAGCTCGCCTTGCATCTCCTGGCGCAAGCGGCGATCGAGGGCCGACAGCGGCTCATCCAGAAGCAACAACGGCGGCTCGAACACCAGCGCGCGCGCCAGCGCCACGCGCTGTTGCTGACCACCGGAAAGCTGTTTGATCTGACGCTGGCCTTTGCCCTCCAGCCCTACCCGTTCGAGCATGCGGCCGACGCGCTCGTTGATTTGCGCGGTGGGCACTTTGCGCACCTTCAAGGGGTAGGCGATGTTCTGCTCGACGGTCATGTGCGGGAACAGCGCGTAGCCCTGAAACACCACGCCGAAATTACGCTGGTCGGCAGGCTGCCCGGTGATGTCCTGACCGTTGCACAGAATGCGCCCTTCGCTCGGCTGCTCGAAGCCGGCGAGCATCATCAGCGTGGTGCTTTTTCCTGAACCGGAGGGGCCGAGCAAGGTGAGGAATTCGCCGCGCTTGATGTGCAGCGTCAGGTCGCTCAAGGCGCGGGTTTCGCCGTAGGTTTTACCCAACTGTTGCAGGTCGACGAAATGTTCAGGGGAAACGGCCATGCACCTTACCTCTCGCTCGCGGCGCTCGAAGCGCCCTCTTGTGACCCTATCGTCAGGGCAAATTTAATTGACATCAAATGATTTGTTTTCTAGGTTGAATGTGAATTTAACTAACCAAAAGCAGCCGAAAATGCCCCTGAAAGCGACACGCAGACTGCCCTCCCTGATCGCCCTGCGCGCTTTTGAGGCATTGGTTCGCCAAGGCAGCACGGGCGCGGCGGCGCTGGAGCTGCACGTCACCCACAGCGCCGTCAGCCATCAGATAAAAAAACTGGAAGAAGAACTGCAAGTAGCGCTGGTGGAGCGCCACGCCAAGGGCGTGCACCTGACGTCGGCCGGCCGCAAGCTCAGCCAGCTGGTAAACGGCGCCTTCGAGCAACTGCGCGACATTCACACCGCGCTGCCCACCGCCACGCCCGCCGGCGACTTGCGCATCGCCTGCGCCCCGGCCTTGCTGGCGCGCATCTCCGGCATGCTCGAACGCTTTTTGCGCGACTACCCCGAGGTGTCTCTGCATTTGCTCTCCATCGACCAGGCCAACCAGGACGTGGACATGGTCATCTCCTTCGGCGACAGCGAAGTGGAAGGCCAGCGCATTGCCGCACTGGGCGACATTCTGTACTTCCCGGTGTGCAGCCCGCGCCTGCTCAACGGCAGCGAGCCCTTGCGCAAACCCCGCGACCTGGCGCGCCAGGTATTGCTGCACGAAGACGACGGTTACGACTGGAGCCGTTACTTCCTCGCCGCCGGCATACCCAGCCTGCGCGGCCGGCAGAACATCTACCTGCCCGATGCCTCGCTGACCATTGCGGCGGCGATTGCCGGCGGCGGCATCACCATCAGCGACCATATTCTGGCCGGCGAACAACTGGCCCAGGGCACGCTGATTCGCCTGTTCGACATCGAATTCCCGGCGCCCCACCCCTACTTCATCATCATGCCGCCGCGCGGTGCGAACGACCTGGCCAAAGCGTTTGCGGACTGGCTGGTTCGCGAACTCGAATTGATTGAGCGAGTGGGTTGAAAGCGATGCCGATCAACCGCGCAAAATCATAAACACCTTGCGCACCTTGGTGAGGTTCTCCCACGTGCCTTTGAACCCCGCCGCCACCACAAAGGTATCGCCGGCGGTGAATTGCTGGCTTACCCCCGCGCTGTCGGTCAGGCGCACCTGCCCTTCGAGCAAATGGCACAGCTCGTCGTAGTCGCACTCGCAGCGTTCCAAGTGCGGCGGCGCTTCCCAGATGCCGCCGGTGGCTTTCTTGCTCGGTTCCACAAAGTGCCGCCAACTGCGCGCGGTGTAAGGCGTGTCGACGGCTTTGGGGTCGTCGGTGATGAACTCGACGGGCGCCAGCTGCGGGTTGGCGAAGTCGATAACGTGTTGGGGTGCAGGCGTAGTCATGGTCACTTCCGTGGGATAGAGAAAGTCAGGAATCAAAGCCAACGCCCAAGGCATCGAAGCCTTTGAGCAACAGGCTGCGCTCGCCCGTGCGGTCCTCATGGGCCAGCGCGCGCTGGGCCAGGCGAATGCCGGCGTAGCGCAGCGGCTCGGGCGGAAACGGAAACGGCGCGGTGGAGGTCATGGCCAGCTGCGTGCGTTCGTTGCGCAGCCCTTCGAGCAGGTCAAGCACCGTCAGCGCGGCGAAGCGTGTGGCCGACACGCCCTGGCCGGTAAAGCCCTGGGCGTAGGCAACCTGGCCGTTGGCGGCGGTGCCGCAGAACAAGGTGGTGCGCGCCGAGGTGTCGATGATGCCGCCCCAGGCGTGGGTGAATTTCACCCCTGCCAGCGCCGGAAAGGTGGCCTGAAACTGTTCAGCCAGGCGCTCGAAGCTTTCCGGGCGCTGGGTAAGCGCTTCGTCGCGGCGGCTGCCAAAGTGGTAGATGGCGTCGTAGCCGGCCCACAGCATGCGGTTGTCGGCGGTTTTGCGCAGGTAGTGGAACTGGTTGCCGCTGTCGGCAATGCCGTAGCGCTCACGCCAGCCGATGGCGCCCAGTTGGGCGTCGGTCAGCGGTTCGGTGACCAGCGAGTAATCGTAGATCGGCACCACGGCGGATTTGAGTTTGCCCAGCAACGGCGGCGCGATATTGGTGGCGAGCACCACCTTGCCGGCGCGCACCGAGCCCAACCGGGTTTGCACGCGCTGCTGATGGCCGTCGCTGTGCAGCCCCGTAACGGGTGAGTGTTCGAACAGCGCCACGCCGCGCGCCAGGCAAACACGGCGCAACTCGGCAATCATTTTCGCCGGGTTGATCAAGGCGTAATTAGGCTCGAACACACCGGCGACGTAGGCAGGGGAATCGAGTTTGTCCCGCAGTGCGTCGCCCTCGAGAAACTCGCACGCCACACCGAATCGTTGGTAATTACGCTGCATCGCGCGCAGGCCGTCGACTTGCCAAGGCTGGCTGGCGACGTTGAGTTTGCCGGCCAGTTCGAACTCCACGTCGAGGCCAAAACGTTGCACGTCTTCGGCGTACGCGGTGAGGTTGTCGCGGCCGATGCGAATCAGTTGTTCGGCTTCGTCTGGCCAGCGGCGCAGGGCATTGGACACTCCGTGGGAAATGCTCGGCGCGCAAAAACCGCCGTTGCGGCCACTGGCCTCGGCGCCACATCTGCCGGCTTCGATCACCACCACGCTGGCGTTCGGCCAACGTTCAAGGGCCTGCAACGCCGACCATAAACCGAGAAACCCGCCGCCGACGATAACCAGATCGGCGTGCATGTCGGCCGTAAGCGGCGGTGCCATAGCGGCACGCTGGCAGGTGTCTTGCCAAAACGGCTGCGGGCGGGCTTCAGCCAGCGCCTGGCGGGGAGAAAGGACGGACATGGTTGTGCTCCATCGCGAAAAGATGTGCACGTTCTAAAGCAAAGACCCGCCACCCTGCTTCCCAGCGGGCACGGGCGGAAAAGCGGCCGTTCTGGAATACTCGGGCTCTGGTGTGCCGGGCGACTGGTGCGGCGGTTTAATTTGTGTGCTGGAGCTTGCAGTGAACGTCCCGGATTTGCCCACCACTCCCGTGTTCCAACCCGACCCCGCCGGTGCGGCCACGCACGCGGTGATTCTGGCCTACCACCGCGCCTGGCAGAACCGCGACCTGGATGCCCTGATGGCGCTGTACGACCCGGCCATCGACTACCACGACAAACTGCAAAACCGCCGCATCGCCCACGCCGACTTGCGCGCCTATCTGGCCGCCAGCATGCCGGTTGGCGCGCAGGAATTGCAGACCTACACCGAGCGATTGCTCATCGACGGCGACACCGCCGTACTGCAATACCAGGTCACGCTCAATGGCAGCGGTGGGTTGGTGTCGCTGAGTGCCATCGAGGCGCTGTCGGTGCGTAACGGGCTGATCTTCAAAGTCAACGAATACGCGGTGCTGATCAGCAACGTGGCCAGCAAACCGGCCGCGCGCGAAGGCGCCGATCCGGTCAGTCGCCTGGGCTTGTCGGCACGCCAGATAGGCGCGTTGGCGAACGACCTGCAGGCGTATTTCGGCCAGAAAAAACCGTACCTCGACCCTGCGCTGGACCTGGCGCAGGTGGCTGCGGCGACTGGCTATACGCGCAACCAGATTTCATTCTTTCTCAACCAGGTGCGCGGGCAGAGTTTTTACGCCTTTCTCAACCAACTGCGGCTGGATGAAGTGCTGGAACGGGTGCACGTCAACACAGCAACGGCGCGTGTTGATGAGGTGGCCTATGCGGCGGGGTTCAACTCGCTGTCGACGTTTTACCGCTGCTTCAAAGAACGCACAGGGATGACGCCCAAGCGGTATTTGGCGAGTTTGTAGCGGTTGGGGGAATGACGAGGTGACCGTGCGCGCTGCTTGCCCTCACCCTAGCCCTCTCCCGCACGCGGGAGAGGGGACGGAATGCGGCGTTTGAGGGTAAGGCGATCCCGCTTGTCTCCCCTCGCCCGCCTGCGGGAGAGGGGCCGGGGGTGAGGGCCGGACCTTGCACGCAACCCTGCCCTCTCCCTAGCCCTCTCCCGCAGGCGGGAGAGGGAACGATTGCGGCGTTTGGAAGTTACGCGATCCGGCTTGTCTCCCCTCGCCCGCCTGCGGGAGAGGGGCTGGGGGAGAGGGCCGGGCCCTGAGCCCTTACACCTTGAAGCGCCGCACCACAGCAATCAGCTTGTTGTTAGACGCCGCCAGCGCCGCCGTGCTGCGCTCGCTCTCGGTGCCACCGGCCACCAGTTCTTCGACGATATGCCGCACCGCCACCATGTTGCGGTTGATCTCGTCGCTCACGGCGCTTTGCTCTTCGGCGGCCGTGGCAATCTGGGTGCTCAGGTCGTTGATGCGCACCACCGACTCGGCCATCACGTCCAGGCCTTCGTTCACCTTCGAGGTTTTGTCGACGGTGGCCTGGCAGCTCTGTTTGGTTTTCTCCATCGCTACCACGGCAGCACCCACGCCTTGTTGCAGACGGGCGAGCATTTCGTTGATTTCCGAGGTGCTGGTTTGCGTACGGCCAGCCAGGGCGCGTACTTCGTCGGCTACCACGGCGAAGCCACGGCCTTGCTCGCCGGCACGGGCGGCTTCGATGGCGGCGTTCAGCGCCAGCAGGTTGGTCTGGCCGGCAATTTCACCGATCACGCCCAGTACCGAGTTGATGCGCTCGGCGTCCTGCTCCATGGAGCGCACTTTGGCGGTCGCCAGCTCCACTTCGCTGATCAGTTCGCGCACGCTGTTGGAGGCATCGTCTACCACCACTTTCGAGTGGCGGGCGTTTTCGTTGGCGGTCTGGGTCATTGAGGCGGTCTGGGCGGCGCTGCGTGCCACTTCGTCAGCCGTGGAGCTCATTTCGGTGATCGCGGTAACGGCCTGATCGGTCTCGCTGGCGTGACGAATCAGAATCTGGTTGGTGCCACGGGACTGGCCACGCAGTTGCTCGATACCCTGAGCGATGACGGTGGAGGATTCCGACACCTCGCTCACCATCTTCTGCAAATACACGATAAAGCGGTTCACCGAATGGCCCACCGCGCCCACTTCGTCTTCGGCACGAATGACGATGCGCTGGGTCAGGTCGGCATCACCGGCCGAGAGTTTGTCGATGTTGGCGCGCAGCACGGTCAGGCGGTTCATCAACTGGCTGAGGGCGAACACGGTCACCAGCAGCAGCACGATGACCATCGGAATCTGCAGCGCCGCGAGGGTAGTCAGCACCTTGCTGCTTTGCGCGGTCAGCAGGCTGGTCTGTTGCGCCACGGCCAGCAGCCAGGGCGTACCTTCGATGGGTTGCAGGAACAGGCTGTAGTCTTCGCCGTTGGCGTCTTCGTAAGTGCTTTGGGTCATGCCGCTTGAAGACGCGCCTTGCAGCGCACGTTGCAGGGCTGCGGCGAACGGGTATTGCTGGGCCAGGTCGGAGACGTTTTTCAACACGTTGTTGCCGGAGATCTCCGGCTGGTTGCTGAGCACTTTGCCGTCTTTCTCGACGATCATGATCAGCGCCTGAATTTCGCGCTCTTTCTGCGCGACCAGATCGTTAAAGAAGCCCAGGGTTACGTCGATGGTCGACACACCAAAGGCTGCGCCGTTCTTGCTGATGGCCATGGCGCAGTTGGTGCGCGGCTCGGGGCTGGCGTCGTCGCGGTAGGCGTTGGCCCAGTTGCACTGACCGGCCGGCGCTTTCAGGCCGCCCAGAAACCACGGCTGCTCGAAGTAGTTGAGCGACTCGGGCGAGTTCCAGTGGGTGTTGACGATGAGTTTGCCGCTGCCGTCGCGGTGGTAGAAGGTGCTGTACTTGGCGCGCCCTTCTTCACGCTTGTTCGGCAACGGCCAGATGCCGCCACCAAACACTTTGGCTTCGCCGTACTGGTTGACCAGATTCGGCAGCAGGCGGTCGATGCTTTCGTTATCCAGTTGCGGCACGGTTTCGGTGATCACCCGTTGCTGCGCCTGCACACGGGCCAGCTCGGTTTTGATCACGTCACCAATCTGCGCGGCCTGATCAACCAACTGGCGCTGATCGGTGGCAGTCAGGTTCGGCGTGATCCACAGGTTGATGCCAACGGCAGTGAGTGCGCCAATAACCAAAACAAAGATAACGAGCGTGGCCGTGTAACGCGCCTGGATAGTTTTTAGCATGTGCCGATTTCCGCGAGTGCTGGGTGGGTTTACGGCTATCGGCACGGCTGAAAAATACTTGATGGAGCCACGCGAACTGTTCGGCTACCGTGCACGTCTTACCCGTTGCCGCCCTCTTCCGGACCCCGTTAACGCCATGAACCCCGTCGAGCTCCCCGCCTTTCAACGCATCGTCACCGCCCACGGCAAAACCGAGGGCGCCGCGTATTTCGATGCCGAAGAAAGCATCGTTCACGACATCTATCCCGACCGCATCGTGTTCCAGACCAACTTCATGGACAACCGCAGCTATGCCGTGGCCCTGGCCGATGGCGCTCTGCGGGTACAGATGACACGTCTGGACAACTACCGTCGCGGCCACAAGGCGCAAGTGATCGACGACGACATGGATGAAGACGACTGGGAAGAACTGGCCACCCTGTGGCAGCGCCTCAGCCAGGACCTCGACACCGAAGCACAACCCGAACCGTTTGACGCAGCCGACACCCTCGCCGACCTGTTCTTCACCCTGTTCGACGAAGACCGCGCCCAGGCGCTGGTAGAACAGTTACCGCCGGCAACCGGCGCCTGGGACTGGGCCTGGACTCAGCTCGCTGCCGCGCTTGCCCAGAGCAACCAGTTGGCCGAATTCGAATGGAAAGAATGGCCGAGTTGCGGCATTGCCGCCGTTAACGCCCTCGCCCCGTTGCGCGAATTGGGCATCGAGATCACCCCGCCGGACAACAAACAGATCGCCGCCATCAACCGCGCCAACGACTGGGAACGCGCCCTGCTCCAGTACTTCAACGCCCAGCTCGACGCTCACGACCTGAAACTGCTGGCCCTGGGCACCCATTTCGACGAATACCAAGCCTTCGCCTGCCTGCCCATGAACGGCCTGGGGCTGGCGAATGCGCTGGAGTTGATGGGCAAATTGAAGCTTGTTTACAGGTTTTAAGCGCCGCGCCCGGCCGATTCGCGCACCAGCACCTTGACGCACGACACCAGCGTTTCCAGCGCAAAGGGTTTGGTCAGTACTTCGGTGTTGGCCTGCAAATGGGCTTGCTCAAGCACATGGCTTTCGGCGTAGCCGGTCATGAATAGCACGGGCAAGCCCGGCCGGTTGCGCCGCGCCATGTCGGCCATTTGCCGGCCGTTCACGGCGCCGGGCAGGCCGACGTCGGTGATC
Source organism: Pseudomonas viridiflava (assembly GCF_900573885.1). Classification (GTDB taxonomy): domain Bacteria; phylum Pseudomonadota; class Gammaproteobacteria; order Pseudomonadales; family Pseudomonadaceae; genus Aquipseudomonas. Next base: position 164,802 of record NZ_UPSE01000198.1, on the reverse strand, counting down.
AGCAGGTCGATGCGCGCATCGGAGTTGAGCAGGTTCAGGCCGGCGTTGCTGTCGGTGGCTTCGATCACGTCGTAGCCCAGGCCAGTGAGCAGTTCGGTAATCAGCAGGCGGATAGAGGATTCGTCTTCGACCACCAGAATCGATTTGCCCGCCGTCTGGTCGGCACGGAACAGGTTGCAAGGCGCGTTGGCGGCGGTTGTTTTGGCAACATGGTGGGGCAGGTACAAGCGCACGGTGGTGCCCTGCCCGACCGTGGAATCCACGCGAATCTGCCCGCCCGATTGCTGGGCGAAACCGTAGATCATCGACAGGCCCAGCCCTGAGCCTTCGCCAGTCGCCTTGGTGGTAAAGAACGGTTCAAAGGCGCGCGCCAGTACCTCTTCCTGCATGCCCGTGCCGGTGTCTTGCACGCTGATGACCAGGTACTCGCCTTCGGCTAAACCTGGGTCCAGTTCGGGTCCGGCGGTGAGGTGGCAGTTGAGCGTTTCGATGGCAATGCTACCGCCCTCGGGCATGGCATCGCGGGCATTGAGGCACAGGTTGAGCAGCGAGTTTTCCACTTGGGCAGGATCAACCAGCGCCGTCCACAGGTCTGCGGCCAGGCGCACTTTCACCTCGATTTCCGGGCCTACGGAACGGCGGATGAGTTCCTCCATTCCGCTTATCAGACCATTCACATCGGTAGCCACCGGCGCCAGTGTTTGCCTGCGCGAAAACGCCAGTAGTCGATGGGTCAAGGCGGCGGCGCGCTGGGTGGCACCCTGGGCGATGGCGATGTAGCGCTCCATGTCCGCCACCCGGCCCTGAGCGACGCGCATTTTCATCAGTTCCAGACTGCCGCTGATGCCGGCCAAAAGGTTGTTGAAGTCGTGGGCGATGCCGCCGGTGAGCTGCCCTACCGCTTCCATTTTCTGCGACTGACGCAGCGCCGCCTCGGCAATTTCACGTTCGCTCACGGCCTCGGCAATGCGCTGTTCCAGGGTGCGATTCAATTCATGGAGCGCGGCTTCGGCGCTCTTGCGTGCGGTGACGTCGATGGACGAGCCGATAAGGCCAATCACATCGCTGTCGGCGTTCAATAACGGCGCCTTTACCGACAGCCAGACCGTTTTCGAGCCGTCGGCCATGTCGACGTATTCTTCGATCTGCTCGGCTTTACCGCTCTGCATGATGCGCCGGTCGTTTTGCATCACCTGGCGCGCCTGGTCTTTGTCCTCGAGAAACTCGAGATCGGTTTTGCCCAGGTAATAGGCCGGCGGTTTGCCGATCAACTCGGTCGTGCCCTGGTTGGCTACCAGCATCCGGCCGTCGAGGTCTTTGGCATACACCACGCCGGGAACGGCAGCAGCGAAGATTTCCAGTAAGCCCGACACCCGGTCGCGCTCCGCTTCGGCGCGCCGGCGCGGCTCGATGTCGATCAGCACACCGGGGAAGCGCACGGCATCACCGTGGGCATCGAGCTGGGCATGGCCGCTGGCTTCCACCCAACGGTAAGCGCCGTCGCTGTGCATCACCCGGTACTCGCACCGGTAGGGCCCGCCACGCGCCATGGCTTCAGTGATGGTGCTTTCGACGCGGGCGCTGTCGTGGGGATGGATCGAGGCAAACGCCTGATCCAGCGACAGGCCACTGGCGCACTGTTCCAGGGGAATACCAAAGGTGCGGGCGAAGCGTTCGTCAGCGTTGATCTGGTCGTTGGGAATGTCCCACACCCACGTTCCGACAATCGCCCCCGCATCGAGGGCCAATTGCAAACGCTCTAGCGGATCAAGTGCCGATGCCGGCTCGTCAATGGTTGCTGGCGGATGAGACGAAGAGATGTTCATGGACGACTGCACACCTGAAGCTGCCCCTTAGGTCACAGGAAAAAAGGATTAAATCGGGAGGCGTTGAGGCTCCGACAGTCGCCTATGGAAAAGGTTGGGGGAATTTGTGATCACACCCTTAAACGCCAGCGCAGTCAATCACTTGGCGTTTTCATCTATCGTCAATAACGGGCACACCTGTTCGGCACGCTCGGCGAGCAGATTGCGCAGGGTGTGCATCTGGCCGATGCGCTCGTCGAGCAAGGCGATTTTTTCGCGAAACAACCCGGCCAGCAACTCAGCCGATACCGACTCGCTGTTCCATAACAGCGGCAGGTTTTCACCGATCTCTTTCAACGAGAAACCGAGCTGCTGCGCCAGCTTGATATAGCCCACCAGCTGCAGCGTTTGCTCCGGATAAAAGCGGTAGCCGTTGGCGGCACGCTGGGGCTTGATCAGGCCTTTTTCTTCATAAAACCGCAGCGCATCCACCGACACGCCGGCGCGCGTTGCCACTTCGCCAATTTTCATCGCGCTTGCCCGTATTGACTCTGGACCTTGGACCAGGCTTTAGCCTGCGGGCTCGAACTCTGAGGGATGGCCATGATTAGCGTAAAGAACAATCTGAACATCGTGCGCGCCAGTGCCGGCTACGACCTGATGGTGATGCTGGCGTTTGTGACGCCGTGGACGGCCACCTGGCTGTTTGACGTGTTCGCCGTGTTATCGCAGGCACTCGCACTAACGCGCCCCACGCCGACACTGGCTGGCGACGCCATGTTACTGGCCAACCTGCTCGGCAGCGTGGTGGTGGTGTGGTCGTTATGGCGCCTGAGAAACCCCAGCCGCAGCGTCGGCCTGTACGACGCATTGGCGCGGCTGCTGTTTACCGTGTGGCAGGTGGTTGCCGTGGTGCATGGCGCGAGCTTTCTTGTGCTGGGTTTTACCGTGATGGAGGTGGTGTTCGGTATTGCCCAGGTGCTGCCGGTCAGGCAACCGCCATCGCGCTGAATAGCGGAGCGTAGTCGGTCTGCTCATGCAGAGTGGCGACAAACCCCAGCACACGTTCCTGGGCGGCGGCGTCGATATGCAGGTCTGCCATGCGGCGGAATTTGCGCTCGAAGTCGGCATCGCTCATGGGCGTTTCCAGCGAGCCGGGGCCGCTGAGCATTTCGCTGACGCGCTGTTCGCCGCAGGCCAGCGTCACGGTTACCCGGTTGGCCAGGTACTGCGGAAACAGCGCCGTCAGGGCGGCATCTTCGCTGACCGTGGTGCACCTCATCAGGGCGATGGCGCGCGGGTCGGCGATCTGCTCCGGTGAGTACGAATTCAGCGTGATGTCGCCATCGAGCAGCGCCCGCGCCACGTTGTACGGCAAGCTGTGGTCGGCGGTTTCGCGGGTTTGCGGTCGCCACTTGTCTGGCGAGTCGGCCAGCACGCGGCGATTGAATTCCGAGGTTTCGATATGAATGGCGGCAATCGAATTTATATCGGCAATCTGCGCGCGCAGGTCAATGCCGGCCCACACGGCAGTGTGCAGTTCACCATTGGTGGGGAAGGTTTTGGTCAGCGATTTGAGTATTGCGAACTGGCCGTTGGCGGCATTGCCGAAGTGCTCGACATTCAGCTCGAACTCGCCGGTCACCTGTTTGAACACGCCCATGTCACCTTCAAAAACCGGCGACGGGCCGGTCATGCCATGGCGCGCCAGGCTCGCGGAAAATATGGCATTGCGCGCGGCATTGGCGGCCGAACAACCCTTCCAGTCAGATAGCGAACCCGAGCGTACCTGACGCATGGCCAGGTGGCCGCTAAGGGCAATATTGATCGCCTGCTCGGTACGCGCCTCGTCGAGTTTCAGCAGCCGTGACGCCGCCGCAGCCATGGCCACGTTGATGTAATTCACATGGTCCCAGCCGCGTTTGTTGAGGCTGGCGGCATCCTGCAGGCGCATCTGTATTTCGTAGGCCACCACAATGGCCGCCATCAGCTCGCGACCGCTGGCGCCCTGCGCTTCTGCCAGGGCCAGGCAGGCGGGGATGTTGTCGCTGGGGTGGCCCGGTTCGCGGCCCATGTAGCCGTCGTTGTAATCGAGAAAACGCACCATGGTGCCGTTGGCAAAAGCCGCCAGCTCCGGCGTGGTTTTCAATGCCGTACCGAACACGCTGGAAGATGCGTGCGGCGTTTGCGCTGCCAGGGCTATCGCAGCCTTGACCGGGCCTGCGTCATAGGCCCCAAGGGCACAGGCCAGACTGTCCAGAACCCGTTGACGCACGCAGGCCAGTACCGGCTCGGGCAGCTCATCCGCTTGCAGTTCACAGGCATAACGCGCCAGGCGCCGGGCCAGTGTCGGGGTGTTCATACACGTCTCCTTTTCATCGGCGAAGGCGCTCAGGCCAGCCACGGATTGGCGCTCAGATGCGCGGCTTCGAACTCACGTATTTGCGCAGTGCGTTGCAGGGTGCTGCCGATGGCGTCCAGGCCCAGCAGCAGCGCCTCTTTGCGCAGGGGATCGATGTCGAATGCGACACAGGAGCCGTCGCTCAGCTGAATCTGCTGATGGGCCAGATCCACGCGCAGGTGTGCACCCTCGGGCTTGCTGACGGCTGCGCCGATGCGCTGCACTTCACCCTCATCGAGTTCAATCAGCAGCACGCCATTGCGCTGGCAGTTATCGAAAAAAATGCCGGCAAAACGGCTGCCGATCAGCGCGCGAAACCCCAGCTGTTTGAGGCCCCACACCGCATGCTCGCGGCTGGAGCCGCAGCCAAAATTAGGCCCGACCACAAGAAAGCTGGCCCGATTCCACGGTGCCCGGTTAAGCACGAATTCCGGGTTCGACTGGCCGTTTGGAAGAAAGCGCAGGTCGAAGAACAAACCGCGATCCAGGCCGTTGCGGTCGATGCCTTTGAGAAACTGCTTGGGCATGATCACGTCGGTGTCGATATTGGCGGCAAGCAGCGGCGCGGCAATGCCGCTGACGATGGTGAACGGTTGCATATCAGGCCTCGGCAATAAGCGAACGAACGTCGGTGAGGTGGCCGCAAATGGCAGCCGCAGCCACCATCGCCGGGCTCATCAAATGGGTACGCGCGCCGGCCCCCTGACGGCCCTCGAAATTACGGTTGGTACTCGACGCGCAGCGGTCGCCAGGGGCGAGTACGTCATCGTTCATGGCCAGGCACATGGAGCAGCCGGACTGGCGCCACTCGAAGCCGGCGTCGCGAAACACCCGGGCCAGCCCTTCGGCTTCGGCCTGGTCGCGCACCAGCGTCGAACCCGGCACGATCATCGCCCGCACATGGCTGGCGACACGGCGCCCGCGCACCACGCGCGCCGCGTCGCGCAGGTCTTCGATGCGGGCGTTGGTGCACGAGCCGATAAAGGCGTGGCTGATGGCTATTTGCGCCAATGGCTGCCCGGCTTCCAGGCCCATGTAGCGCAGGGCACGCTGTAAATCCTGGCGGCGGATAAGGTCCGGTTCATGGGCCGGGTCCGGTACGTGCTCGCCAATGGTGGCGGCCTGATCGGGGCTGGTGCCCCACGTCACCATGGGCTGCAAGGTACTGGCGTCGAGCAGCACCTCGGCGTCGTACTGCGCACCGGCATCACTGAACAGCTCGCGCCACGTGAGCAGGGCGCGCTCCCACAGCTCGCCGCGCGGCGCCCGTGGTTTGTCTTGCAGGTAGGCAAACACCTTGTCATCCGGCGCCATAAAGGCGCCGCGGGCGCCGGCTTCGACGGCCATGTTGCAGATGGTCATGCGTGCCTCGACGCTGAGCGCGGCAATGGTCGGCCCGCAGAATTCGATGGCGAAACCGGTGGCGCCGGCAGCGCCGATGCGCTGGATAAGCGCCATGATGATGTCTTTCGAGGTAACGCCGGCGCCCAGCTCGCCCTGCACCGTCACGCGCATGCTGCGCAGCTTTTTATAGACCAGCGTCTGGGTGGCGAGCAGGTGTTCGATTTCCGAGGTGCCAATGCCGAAACCAAAGGCGCCCAGCGCGCCGTACGTGGTGGTGTGGCTATCGCCTGCGGCCACCACCATGCCAGGCAAAATAAAGCCCTGCTCCGGCGCCACTACATGCTCGATGCCCTGACGCTTGTCGAGCACGTCGAACAATTCCAGGCCGAAGTCGCGGCAGTTTTCTTCGAAGTACGACACCTGTCGCGCGCCGCCGACATCCGGCATGGTGGCGATGCGTTCAGGCGCTGTCGGGTTAACGTGATCGACCACACCGAGCGTCGCCGCGGGCCGCCACACGGCTCGCCCCGCCTCGCGCAAGCCGCTGAAGGCTTGCGGGCTGGTGTACTCGTTGGCCACCTGGCGGTCGATATACAGCAGCACGTGGCCGTGGTCGTCGAGGCGGCACACGGTGTGGCTGTCGATGTGTTTTTCGTAGAGGGTGCGCGGGCGCGTGGTCATGTCATTGCCCTCGCGCATCGCTGCAACGACCATCGGCGATCACGCAGGCCGGCGGCGGCGTGTCGCCATCAAGCACCGCCACCACGCATTGCGCCGCCACCCGGTTGGTGCGCTGCAAGCCTTCGTGGGTAGAGGCGCCGCTGTGGGGCGTGGCCACCACATTGGGCAACGCCAGCAGCGCTTCGGTGATGGGTCGATAAGTCGGGTCGTTTTCGCTGAGAAATACATCCAGCCCGGCGCCGGCAATGGCCCCGTCGAGCAAGGCCTCCAGCAACGCGCGGTCATCGACCAGGCCGCCGCGTGCGGTGTTGATCAGAAACGCGCCCGGCTTCATGCGGTTGAGCGCCTGGGCGTCGATGAGCAAGCGGGTCTCTTCCACCAGCGGCGCGTGCAGGGTCACGTAGTCGCTCTCGGCCAGCAGCGTGTCGAGGTCGACAAAGGTCACGCCGGTTTCGTTTGCGTAACGCCAGTCCAGCGTTGGCGAATAAGCAAGCACGCGGGCATCGAAACCGGCCAGGCGTTTCGCGACGCCACGGCCGATACGCCCAAGGCCGATGATGCCGACGGTTTTGCCGTACAGATCGCTGCCCAGCACGATGGTCCACTCGCCATTGACCATGCGCGCCTTCGACTCGCCCAGACGCCGGCCCAGCGCCAGCATCATCGCCAGTGCGTGGTCCGCGACGCTGGCGTCATTGCCGCCAACGGCGATGGTCGCCACCTTGCCGCTGGCGCGCACGGCATCGACATCGACGCGTTCGTAGCCCACACCGCGCCGGGAGATCACCTGCAAGCGTGGCAACTGCGCCAGCAACCCGGCGGTGATATGGGCGTGACCGACAATCCAGCCATCGGCCTCGGCGAGCAGCGCAACCAGTTGCGCCTGGCTCAGGTCACCGTCGCCCTGCCCTTCGCAGAGCTCGGCAATCTGCACCGTACAGCCCTGGCTGCGCAGCCAGGCCAGACTTTGCGGGTCAAAAAAGCGCTGGGTAATGACGACGTTACGAGAGAGATGTTCGGGCATGGTTATCGCCTCATTACAGGACATTCGCCGCCTCGACAGCGGCCTTTCGCGGAGCAAGCCGCCCCCGACTCCCCGCCCGGCCCGGACGGGGAATGGCTAAGCAAGGGAGAAGACCTAGAGAATTGCGCCGGTAACCAGCGCCGAGAGAATCAGCACCGCCGAGCAGCCCAGCGCCCACAGCAGGCAGTAACGCTGCAGCTCGCCCATGTCGCGCTTGAGCAGGCCGACCAGCAGATACGGCGCGGCTATCAACGGACTCAATGCGTGCACCGGCTGGCCGAGTACCGAAGCGCGGGCGATCAGCAGCGGGTCAACGCCATGCTGCTGCGCCGCGCCATTGAGGATCGGCAAGATGCCGTAGAAAAAGGCGTCGTTAGACATAAAGAACGTAAACGGAATCGCCGCCAGCGAGGTGATCACGCTCATGTACGGCCCGGCGTTTGCCGGCACCACGTCGAGGAACGCCTTGGACATGGCATCGACCATGCCCGAGCCGGCGAGAATGCCGGTGAAGGCGCCGGCCGCAAAGATCAGCGCCACCACGTTGAGCACGTTGTCGGCATGGGCGGCGATGCGTTCTTTCTGATCGGCCAGACGCGGGTAGTTGATCACCAGCGCCAGGGCCAGGGCGATCATCATCAGCACCGGCAGCGGCCCGAGGCCCATGCCCATACTGACCACCAGGCCTACGGTCAGCGCCAGGTTGACCCAGAACAGACGCGGGCGATGGCTGTCCTTGACCTTGCGCTCCAGGGCGGGCGCCGTGTCGTCGGTTTGCCCCGGCTGCCAGCCCAGACGCCGCCGTTCGCGCTTGCCCAGCCACCAGGCGGCAGCAAAGGCGTACACCAGGGCGATGAGCATGGCCGGAATCAGGCCGACGAACACGTCCATGGCATCCACGTGCAGCGCGCTGGCCGCACGGGCAGTCGGCCCGCCCCACGGCACAATGTTGATCACCGTGTTGGTCAGCAGCAGCATCACCGCCAGAATCAGCGGGTTCATGCCCAGGCGCAGGTACACCGGCAGAAACGCCGTCACCACCACCAGCACGGTGGTCGCGCCATCGCCGTCCAGGGAAATGACAGTCGATAACGCTGCCGTGCCGAGGGTAATGCGCAGCGGGTCGTTGCCAACCCAGCGGATGATGCGCTTCACCGCCGGCTCGAACAGCCCGGCGTCAAACATCACCGCGAAGTACAGCAAGGCGAACATCAACATCATGGCAGTGGGCGTGACCTTGAGCACGCCGTCCAACACCATGGTGCCCATCTGCGAACCGAGCCCCAGCGCCAGGGCAAACGCCACCGGCACCAGAATCAGGGCGACAATCGCTGACAAGCGCCGCGTCATGATCAGCGCCATGAACACAGAAACCATCGCAAAACCAACCCAAGCCATTCTCTTATCCTTGTTATGTAGAGCCTTCAGGAAGGGAACGTGCACCTTGTGCAGGCAGCGCCAGATGCAACGTTGGGCAAAACCTACACATTGATTTTTTACGAGTAAATCTGTATTTGTTTTGTACACCCTAGTGCAGGTGGGTCACTCGCAAAGCTGCGGCAAATCCCCGCAAGCCGAGAACGCCGACCTAGACGCCTCAACCCCTTCACCGCACCGTCAAACAAGGCCGCCATGACTCAACCCGACGAGCTTTATCTTTCCGCCGAAGAGGCCGCCGCCCTGCTCGGCGTCAACCTGCCCACGCTGTACGCCTACGTTGGCCGCAAGAATATTCGCTCGCTCAAGGTTGAAGGCTCGCGCAAGCGCCGCTACTGGGCGGCGGACATCCAGCGCCTGGTCAAAGGCCCGAAAAATGGCGAGCCGGGGGCCAAGCGCAGTGTCGATTCCTACAGCTCGCTGACCCTGCTCACCGAAGACGGCCTTTACTACCGCGGCCGCGACATCCACGAATTGGTGGAAACCGCCACGGTCGAGGAAGTGGCGGAAATGTTCTGGCAGGTGCCCGGCGCGTTCGGCACCACGCTGCCGCACATGCCGGCCGGCATTGACCAGTTGCTGGCGTTGTATGCCCATACCACGGTGATCGAAAAAGCCATTGCCCTGTTTCCGCTGGTGGAGCGCGCCAACCCGAAAGCCTTTGATCTTTCGCCCGAAGGCTACGCGCGCACCGGCGCCGACGTGGTGCGCTGGTTCGCCGCCCTGGTGGTGGGCAGCAATGTGCCGGACACGCGCCCGCTGCATGAATTCATCGCCTCCTCGTGCGGCGGCGACCCGCGCTTTGCCGACCTGATCCGGCGCATGTTGATCTTGTGCATTGACCATGAACTGGACCACTCCACCTACAGCGTGCGCGCCGCTGCCAACACTGGCGTCACGCCCTACTACGCCGCCATCACCGGCCTTGCCACGGCGCGCGGGAGACGAGTGGCCTATGGGCGCAATGAGGCGGTGAGCCATTTGCTCGACGATATCTGCAATGCCAAGGACCCGGCCGAGCCGATTCTTCAGTACTACAGCCAGGGCGGCGATATACCGGGCTTTTGCGCCAATGCCCACACCGCCCACTTGGTGCATACCACCGCTGACCCACGCGCCATCAGCCTGAAGAAAACCCTCGACTCGATGTTCGCCGACGACGCCGAATACCGCAGCCTGCTCAAGGCCATGGCCGTAGCCGAAGAACTGGTGCAGCGGCCGGTGGAATTCATCCTGCTGGTGAGTTTTGTCGGTCGCAAACTGAACCTCGGCGGCCAGGAACTGGCACTTGCCGCCGTCGCCCGGCTGATCGGCTGGTTTGCCCACGCCAGCGAGCAATACAACCAACAACCGCTGGTGCGCCACCGCGCCCGTTATACCGGCGCATTGCCGGGGTAAGTCCCTCCTCTCGCGCCGGTACGCCGGCGCCACGCATCGTCCTACGGCGCAACCGCAGACACCGCACCCTGTCATCGGCCCTACGCCAGACACCCCAGCCCTGTAGGAGCGAGCTTGCTCGCGAAGCTCTTCGACGCCGGCAAAAAGCTTCGCGAGCAAGCTCGCTCCTACGAAGCTTTCGCCCCCGTGTCACCAGCTACAACCCAGCACCGCCCCTACGAATTTTTCGTGCCGTGTCACCAGCGTTACCCAACACCACGCCCTGTAGGAGCGAGCTTGCTCGCGAAGCTCTTCGGCGCCGGCAAAAAGCTTCGCGAGCAAGCTCGCTCCTACGAAATCACGTTGCCCTTCCCAACGCATGCACAAAATCCGTACAGATTTACATCGTATTGGCGTACGTATAGCGTCTTCATGGAGATCAGTTTGTATATGTAGATTCATATCGTACATATATGACGATCGCCAAGCCTAAGGATGTCTCGGAACACGGCCCTGCCGCGCTCCGCATCGAAAACAAAAACAAAGGTGAAGAGACGTGAAAGCAACCATCAAGCGGCCTGGCTTGCCTGGCGCAGCCGTTCTGGCAATGGCAACGGCGGGTTATATGGCCGGCGCCCACGCGGTCAATTTCAATATCGGTGAAGTGGAAGGCCAGCTCGATTCTGCCCTTTCCGTCGGCGCCAGCTGGGCGGTACGCGCGCCAGACCCGGATTTCATTGCTCAGGGCAACGGCGGCCACGGCGACTCGCGGACCTCCGACGACGCCCGCCTGAACTTCAAGAAGGGCGAAACCTTCTCGAAAATCTTCAAGGGCATTCACGACCTCGAACTCAAGTACGGCGACTCCGGCGTGTTTCTGCGCGGCAAGTACTGGTACGACTTCGAGCTCAAAGACGAAAGCCGCGGCCTGTATGACATTCGCGACGACAACCGCAAACGCGGTGCGCAATCTTCCGGCGTGGAATTGCTCGATGCGTTCGTTTACAACAACTACGAACTCGGCGATCTGCCCGGCTCCGCGCGCGTCGGCAAGCAAGTGGTCAGCTGGGGTGGCAGCACCTTTATCAGCGGCGGCATCAACAGCATCAACCCGCTGGATGCCAACGCCCTGCGCCGCCCCGGTTCCGAGCTGAAGGAAGGCTTGCTGCCGGTGAATATGATTTACCTGCAGCAAACCCTGGCTGAAGCAGTCAGCGTCGAGGCGTTTTATCAGCTGGAATGGGACCAGACAGTCGCCGACAACTGCGGCACCTTTTTCGCCAGTTCCGACATCGTTGCCGACGGCTGCGATGACCGTTACGTGGTGCGCGGCATGGACATCGAGCCCGGTCAGTCGGACAACAGCGGCCTTAACGGCAACACCCTTTACCTGCCACGCGGCGGTGATCGCGACGCCCGCGACAGCGGCCAGTTCGGTGTGGCCCTGCGCTGGTTTGTGCCGGAGCTTAACGACACCGAAATCAGCGCCTACTACCTGAACTACCACAGCCGCACGCCAGTAGGCAGCTCGGAAATCAGCACCGCGCCAAACCCCTTCGCGGCGCCAGGTTTCGGTGCAGCCAACGCCAAGTACTTTCTCGAATACCCGGAAGACATCCGCCTGTACGGCCTGAGCTTCAACACCACCTTTGGCACGGCTTCGGTGGAAGGCGAACTGAGCTACCGGCCGAACATGCCACTGGCCATCGATGACCTCACCTACGCCACCCTGCGCCTGGCCCCGGTGGTGCCAAGCGTGATTCCCAACTCCGGCGTGCCGGGCGATGAGATTCATGGCTACACCCGCGTGCCCATGACTCAAGGCCAGACCAGTATTACCCAGACCTTCGACCAGATTCTGGGCGCCAGCCGCCTGAGCCTGCTGGGCGAAGTGGGTTTCACCCACCTCAACGGCATCAACGAAGGCGACTACGGCGAGTACCGCTTCGGCCGCGCCAGCCATTTCGGCCCCGGCGAGTACTTCGACGAAGACGGCAACGACCTGTGCCGAACCTTGCTCAGCGGCCGCCCGGAGTACTGCAACAACAAAGGCTTTTTCACCCGCAATGCCTGGGGTTATCGCCTGCGCGCCGGGCTCACCTACCCCGGTGTGATCGGCGGGCTTGATCTGAGCCCCAGCCTGGCCTGGTCCCACGATGTGGACGGCAACAGCCCGACCTTCACCGAAGGCAGCAAGGCCGTGAGCCTCGGCCTCAGTGCCAGGTACCTGAACAATTACGAAGCCAGCATCAGTTACACCGACTACTTCGGCGGCGATTACACCACCAACGGTGATCGGGATTTCGTCAGCGCCAGCTTTGGCGTGACGTTCTGAGGACTTACCCATGACAAAAAACTATCTATCGCGCTACGCGCTCTCGCTCTGCCTGCCCCTGCTGATCAACCCGGCGTTTGCCGCCGTCGACGCCGCGCAAGCCGGCCAGCTCGGCAGCACGCTCACTCCCGTCGGCGCCGAGCGCGCCGGCAATGCCGCCGGCACCATTCCGGAATGGTCGGGCGGCCTGCCGAAAAATGCCGGCACCAGCACCGACGGTTTTCGCTCCGATCCGTTCGCCAGCGAGAAGCCGCTGTTCACCATTACCGCGCAGAACCTCGACCAGTACCGCGCGCAACTAACGCCCGGCCAGCAAGCGTTGTTCGCCCGCTACCCGGGCACTTACAAGCTGCCGGTTTACCCGACCCATCGCAGCGTGGCGTGGCCGCAAAAAGCCTATGACGCCGCGGGCAAAAACGCGGTAACCACCACCGTGGTGGAAGGCGGCAATGGTCTGGAGAACTACATCAGCCCGCTGGCGTTCCCGATTCCAAAGAACGGGCTGGAAGTGCTGTGGAACCACATCACGCGCTATCGCGGCGGCAGCTTTACCCGCGAAACCACGGCGTTCATGACCACGCCCAACGGCGAATACACGTGGAAAACCGAGCGTGACCGCCTGGCCTACAGCGAGGAACTGCTGGACTACGACCCGAGCAAATCGAAAAACATCCTCTACTACTTCACCTCCGAAAACATCGCCCCGGCGCGGGACGTAGGCGGCGTACTGCTGGTTCACGAAACCCTCAACCAGGTAAAGGAACCGCGCATGGCCTGGCAGTACAACTCCGGCCAGCGCCGAGTGCGGCGCGCCCCGCAGGTGGCGTACGACAGCCCCGGCCCGGGCAACCTGCGCACCACCGACCAGACCGACATGTTCAACGGCTCGCCCGATCGTTACGACTGGAAGCTGGTGGGCAAGCGCGAGCTGTACGTGCCCTACAACAGCTTCCGCCTGGCCGACCCCAACAACAGCTACGACGAGCTGATCACCCCCGGCCATCTCAACCAGGACAAAACCCGCTACGAGCTGCACCGGGTGTGGGAAATCATCGGCACGCTGAAAGAAGGCCAGCGTCACGTGTACTCCAAACGCCATCTGTTCATTGACGAAGACAGCTGGACCATCGTCGAGGCCGACCACTACGACGCACGCGGCAACCTGTGGCGCGTATCGGAGAACCACATCCTGCCGTTCTACGACGTGCAGACGCAGATCTCCGCCGGTGAGCTGACCTACGACCTGATCTCCGGGCGTTATCTGGGCAACTACATGTTCAACAAAGTGAAAAACGCCTACCAGTTCGGCCTCAAGGCCAAGACCTCCGACTTCACCCCTGCCGCCCTCAGGGCCATGGGCATCCGCTGAGGTTGGTAATGCGCTCCGTATCTCTGGCGCCTTCATCGACCTGACGCCGGAGACTTTGCCGCCCCGCCCCGGGCGGCTTTTTTTCAACGCGCGCACCGACGCGCAGAGACCTTAGGAAGCAGTGATGGAAAACCCAGTCAAAATTCTGATCCCGTGCGGCTCGATCGGCTCCGGTATCCGCGAAGAAGAAGTGCGCCTGGGCATCGCCCTCGGCGCCCAGGCCATCGCCAGCGATGCAGGCTCCACCGACAGCGGCGCGGCCTACATGATTCAGGGCGTCGGCAAATACCCGCGCGCCACGATCAAGCAGGAACTGGAAATACTGATGAAGGCTCAGGCCGAGGCGAACATCCCGCTGATCATCGGTTCGTGTGGCCAGTCAGGCACCGACGCGGCACTGGACTGGATGCGTGAAATCGTTGTGGAAATTGCCCGCGAAAAAGGCCTGACGCCAAAGATCGCCGTGCTCTATTGCGAGCAAGACAAAGCCACCCTGAAAGCCAAACACGCCGCCGGAAAAATCACCGAACTGCCGCCGCTGGGGCCGATTACCGATGAGTTGATCGACTCGTGCGAACGCATCGTCGCCTCCATGGGCGTGGAACCCTACATCGCCGCGCTGCGCGAAGGCGCCGACATCGTGCTCGGCGGGCGTACCACCGACACCGCCGTGATCGCCTGCTACGCCCTGCTCAAAGGGGCACCGGCCGGCCCGGCCTGGCACGCGGCAAAAATTGCCGAATGCGGCGCGCAGTGCACCGTCGATCCCACCAATGGCAACGGCATTCTGATCACCATCGACGCCGACGGCTTCGAGGTGGAACCGCTGCAAGCGAACAACACCTGCGCGCCGGAAACCGTGTGCGCCCACATGCTCTATGAAAACTCCAACCCCTTCCTGCTCACCGAACCGGGCGGCGTGCTCGACGTGACCGACGCCAAATACGTGCAGAAGAATGAGCGTGTGGTGCGTGTCACCGGCTCGCGCTGGATTGAAAAGCCCTACACCATGAAGCTCGAAGGTGCAGCGGCCGGCCGCTTCCAGACGCTGATGCTGATCGGCATCGAAGACCCGGAAATTCTTGGCCGCCTCGACGAATTCCACGACCGCATGCACGCCGCGCTGACCGGCCGTGTGCACGCCGTAATGGGTGACGAAGCAGGCGACTTCAACATCTCCTTGCGCGTGTATGGCTGGAACGCGGTGTCCGGCATGAAGCGCCCGGCCGGCACGCCAGCGCCGCTGGAAGTGGGCATTCTGTTCGTTGCCACGGCAGCCACCCAGGCCCTGGCCACACGCGTCGCCAAAACCTGCAACCCGTGGTTCTTCCACTGGCCGCTGGAGCGTAACCGTGAGCTGCCAAGCCACGGCTTCCCCTTCTCCCCCGCCGAACTTGAACGCGGCGCTGTGTACGAATTCAAACTCAACCACGTGGTTCACACCGACGACGGGCATGAGTTGGTACGCAGCAAATGGATCGACCTCGCCCACTCAGCGGAGACCAACTAATGGCCACCCTCAACGACGTAAGCCGCCACGTACGCTCGAAAAATGCCGGGCCTTTCTGGGTCACCGTCGACATCTTCTTCGACAGCAGAGAAAGCTTCAGCAAATACGCTACCAGCGAAAAACTGGCGCCCCAAGCGTTCGCCGAACTCTACGGCGCCAACCCCGAGCAGGTGCAGCACCACCTGGTGCCCGACCTGAACATTCTGAAAATCTCCTACCCGCGCACCTGGCCGCAGGGCGGAGAACTGGAGCGCGACATGCACGCGGGGAACCAGTGCAAGCGCTTGCTGGGCATCGAGCTGGATTGAGGTGGAAGCGAAGCACCTGCGGGCAGTGCAGGTGCTTCATCCAGAGGTTTACGCCGTTGGAACCGTACCGCCATCAATAGTGAATTCCGTGCCGGTTATCGACGCTGCACGTGGCGATGCCAGGAAGGCGATCAGTTCGGCCACCTCTTTCGGCTTGCTTGGACGCCCCAAGGGAATGCCGCCCAGAGCATCCATGATCATCTGCTTGCCGCCGTCATAGTCGGTGCCTGCTTCGTGTGCCAGACGTTGGGCCAGCGCCACCGACGCTTCGGTTTCAACCCAACCGGGCGACACCCGCACCACGCGCACGCCGTGTGGCGACACTTCCTTCGAGAGACTTTTGCTGTAGGTGGAAAGTGCAGCCTTGGCCGCGGCGTATGCCGTGGTTGCTTCTGGCAGCGGGAGGCGGTTCTGGATTGAGGTGACGTGGATGATCACGCCCGCTTTACGCTGCACCATGGCCGGCAGCAACGCACGGTCCAGGCGCACGGCGGGCAGCAGGTTGAGGGCCAGCTCCTGCTGCCAGTGGGTTTCGCTCAGCGCCGCAAAGCCGCCGCCCGGCGCCGACGAGCCGCCCAGTACATGAACGATGATGTCGACATGACCGAGCCGGCGTGTGGTCTCGGCCACCAGATCAGCGCAGCCTTCGGGCGTGGACAGGTCTGCCGTCACCAACAGCTCGGGCGCCAGGTCAGCGCTGGGCTGGCGCGCAGAGGTCAGCACCTTCGCGCCCTCTTCAAGAAGCAACTCCACCACCGCACGCCCCACTCCCTTGGTGCCGCCGGTAACCAGCACATGTTTGCCATTCAGGTTGAGGTTCATAGGGTGATCTCCAGCGCCTGAATGCGACCGTCTGCCAGGGTGAATCGATGCTTGAGCTGCACCGGGCTGCCGGGAAAGTTGCCGACCACACGCGCTGCAATCACCAGCGCGCCGTCTTCTTCCTGCGCCTGTAGCGGCTCAACCCGATAACTGAATGCCTGCCGCGCTTCGTGCTTCCAGTGGCGGATGGCTTCAAGGCCCCGGTGGGTTTTGTTTTCGTCGGTTACGGCGGCGTCGGCGGCGAAACACCGCGCCAGATTGGCGGAATCGGCGCCGTTGCTGATGTCGAAATACGTCTGCACGACGTCGGGCAGTTGAAGGCTCATGGGCTTACCTCGCAAGAAGGGAATGAAGCTGACGAGGGCCATGTTGCCGGTCAGCCCTTTATTTGCTCAACTGGGACAACCATTCACACCCTATCCCGAATTTCAGGACAATCCATGCACGATGCGCGCGTTAGCCTAAATGAACTGGAAGCGGTGTTGGCGGTGGCGCGCAAGGGGTCGTTTCGCCAGGCGGCAATTGAACTGGGGATGTCGACCACCGCTCTGAGCCACACCATAGCCAGGTTGGAGGCGAGCCTGGAAACGCGGCTGTTCAACCGCACCACACGCAGCGTGGCGCTGACCGAAGCCGGGCAATTGTTTCTCGAACAGGTCGGCCCGGCCTTGCAGGATGTTCGCGCGGGCCTTGATACCGTGCGCGCTCACAATGCCGGGCCGTCTGGCGTGTTGCGCATCAACGCCTTTGCCAGCGCCGCCCGGGCAGCGGTGGTGCCGTTGGTGCTGGAGTTTTTGCGCCGTTATCCGCACGTGCATGTCGATCTGGTGACCGAGGGGCGGCTGGTGGACGTGGTTGCCGACGGCTTCGACCTTGGCGTGCGCGCGGCAAACCTGGTGCCCAGCGACATGATCGCCATTGCGCTGGGGCTACCGCAGCGCTACGCCGTGGTGGGCACGCCCGACTATTTCACCGCCCATGGGCGCCCGCAAACCCCGCCCGACTTGCTTAACCACCGCTGCCTGCGCGTGCGTCTGCCCAACGGCGCCCTTTTTGCGTGGCAGTTCGAGCGTGACGGCGAAGTCATCCAGCTAGACGTGAACGGGCCGCTGACCCTGGACGAATCCAGCGTGGCCAAAGCGGTAGTGCAGGCCGGCGTCGGGCTGGGTTTTTTCATGGAGCAGGATGTGCTCGACGAACTGCAAAGCGGTGTCTTCGAGCGCGTGCTGCAAGCCTGGACGCCGCCCCGCGACCATCTGTGTTTGTACTACGCCAACCGCCGCAATCCCTCCGCAGCGCTCAAGGCTTTTATTGCCATGGCGCGGGCGCATACGGCGCCGCCCTGATCAGGCGATCAGACCCAGCGTCAGCCCTTTCAAGGTCGCCGCTGCCCGGGTGGAGCAGCCCAATTTACGGAAGATGCTTTCCATGTGCGTGCGCACGGTGCTCGGGCTGATGTCCAGCAGGCGCGCCACTTCCTTGTTGCTGCCGCCTTTGCTGATGGCCAGGAGGATGTCGCATTCGCGCGGGCTGAGCAGCGCGCTTTTTGCCTGCGCAAATTTGCGTTCGCCACGGGCGGCGGCGATGACCGCGTCGCAGATTTCGCCGTCGAACAATCCCCGTCGGGCTTCGTCCTTGAGCAGTGCGGCGGCCTCACTTTCGCTATGGGCGGCACGCCACGGCCGGGCGCCGCGCAATGCCACCCACGCCACGGCGGCGGCAAACAAACGGTTCTCCGGGCATAGCGACTCAGCCGGCGCGCCGCGAAAATAACCGCTGCCGTCGAGGCGCTCATAGGCATGCGCGGCGATGTTGCCCGGCACGCGCAGTTCGTCGATCTCTCGCGTGGCTTTCTGCGTCCAGTACGGCACCAGATGAACACGTTCCGTTGCGCCATAAGGCAGCGGCCCCGCCGTGTTCCACACATGGTTGGCCACCGCCGCGCGCCCCAGCCCGTGAATCAGCGCGGCCCTGCCCAGGTCCGTGAGGCTTGGCTGGGACAAGCCCCACAAACGCCCTGCCTCCACGGCCACATGGGCCACTTGCCGTGAATGGCCGGCGAGGAATGGCAATTTTAGATCGATCATGTCGCCCACCAGCGTCATGCACACCGGGCGCTGAGCCCCGGCATGGCGGGTAGCGTCCGGCGGCATGTGCAATTGGCTCAACCACTGGGCGCCGTTTTCCACCACCACGTTCGCCAGCTCGGCCGGATAACGTTTGTCGGCTTGCTGGCCGATCCAGCGCAGCGCATGGTCCACGCCATGCGCGCGACTGAGAATGTCGAGGTCGCCGGCCAGCACCACCTGATACGCCGCCTGCGGAATCTGCTCACGGCTCAAACCCAGCGGCCGACCGCTGCCGTCGTAGGTTTCGAAAACCCGGCGCAAGGCGGTTTCCACCTCGCTGCCAAGTTCGAGGGTTTTGCCGATTTCACCGGCCACTTCGCAGTGCACCACGGCGAGCGGCGCGGCCCGGTGCACAGCCTGCATGTCCTCGGCGCTGAGGGTGTTGTCGAGCATGGCGCGGCGACCGGCCACGTCATCGCCCACCAAATGGTTGAAGTCTTCGGCGTTGGCGGTGCAGCCCGACCAGCGCAGCAGCGCCACCTGTTCCACCGCGGCCAGTTGCTCGCCCGACTCACCCGCGGCCTGCGCCAGCTGCCGCGCCAGGCGCCCTACGCGCTGCGAATGGCCCAGGGGCTGGCCCATGCTGAGGTCGCCGACCTGCGAAATGGCATCGAGCGCTGCGCCCAACGAGATGCCGTACTGCCCTGCGCTTTCCATGAAAAAAACTCCCTGGGTCGGATAAATGACCGATACCTGACAACCGGGTCGGTCAGCAAACTGGAGCTACCCACACAGGAGATCACCCCATGAAAACGTTCAAGCTGAAATCTGCCATCGCCGCCTTCGCTATCGCCGGCGCCTTCGCCACCGCAAGCCACGCCGAGAATACCGCGCCTTCGGTGGTCATCGTACACGGCGCATTTGCCGACGGTTCGGACTGGGCCAAAGTGGTTCCGCTGCTGCAAGCCAAAGGCGTTGCCGTGACCGTGGTACAGAACCCGCTCACCTCATTGACCGACGACGTGGCCGCCACCCAGCGCGTGCTGCGCAACCAGCCCGGCAAGGTGGTGCTGGTGGGCCACTCCTGGGGCGGCACCGTTATCAGTGAGGCCGGCAATCAGAGCAACGTCAGTGCGCTGGTCTACGTCGCCGCCTTCGCGCCGGACGCCGGCCAGGCCACCGGTGAACAAGGCAAAGGCGCGCCGACGCCACCGGGCATCAGCCAGATCAAGCCAGACGCCAGCGGCTACCTGTACCTGACCCCCGAAGGCATGGCCAAAGACTTCGCCCAGGACCTGCCGGCCGCGCAAACCGCCATCATGACCGCCACCCAGGGGCCAATCAAAGCCTCGGCCTTTGACGAGCGCACCACCGTTGCCGCGTGGAAAACCAAACCGTCCTGGTACGTGCTGGCTACCAGCGACCGGATGATTCACCCCGACGTTCAGCGCTCTTCAGCCAAGCGCATCGGCGCCCAGCTGAGCGAGCTGAACACCAGCCACGTGCCGCAGCAATCGCAGCCTGCCGAGGTGGCCGAGGTGATTCTCAAGGCGGTGAAAAGCGTAGAGAACCAGTAAGCGCTGGCCGCGATTGCCGGGTGCAAGCCTGACAATTGCGGATGCGTTTGCAGCTTCGGGGCAACAGAAGGCGCCAGGATTAATTACACTGAGCGCCTTCTTCTGCCACTTCGGTGGCCGCCCCAGACAGGAACTCGCGCCCATGGCCTCAGCCGACAAACAACAGAAACGTGCCCAGCGGGCCAAAGCCAAGGCCAAGCAGAATCGCTCAGGCAAGGGCAAACCCTCGGTGGTGCACCCGCTGCTGGCCAACCCGCAGATCAATGAGCCGTTCGATGACGTGGAAATCGACCTGAGCACCTTTGATTTCGCCGACATCGAAGAAAACGGTTTCGACCCGGCGCTGTTCGATGACCTGTTCCAGACCATGCGCGCCGCCGAGGGCATCAGCCTGTTGGCGATGTGCCTGGTGTTCTTGCAGTACCCGGTGCTGGAGCTGGTGGTGGCTGAGGAAGCTGAAGAGCCCGCCACGGATTTCATGATGGGCTTGCTGATCGTTTATCGCGGTCTGTTCCACAACGAAGAGGAAGACGCGGCCGTGGAATGGGTGGGTGGAGAAACCTTCCAGACCGCGTTCACCGAAGCCTCGCTGATTCTGCAGAAACGCGACGCCCGCAGTTCAACGGGCACGCGCATTTGATGCCAAATCCGCTGCGGTGCCTGGCTCTGCTGACAAGCCTCTCCCTCGTTGCGCCGGCGCTTTACGCAGCCACACCGCTGGCGCCTGAGAACCACCGCATCACCGTTCGCGTGATGGACCCGAACGTGACGCCGGTAGGCCAATGGCGAGTTCTGGTGGAGACGGATTACGAGCCGCTGGTGCAGGGCTCGCCCAACACCACGGAAACCACCAAGTCGCGCGACAACTGTGCGCCGCAAGCGGCCTACACGATTCTGCCGTCATTCAAACGCTGCGAGCGCACACGCAACCGCCTGGTGACTCGCCCGTTACCGGCTGCGCAAATGCGCGCGGTAGATGCACACACGCTGAATCTGGATTTCGCTCCGGTGATCGAAGACGGCGGCGGCACTTTCGTCATGAAGGAAATGGCCCTGCGCTATAAACCCTGCGCCGAGGGCTGCGAGGTCAAGTACGTGTTTGTGCGGCTCACCTGCTGGGCGGAAGACCTTGAGCGCGGTGACGTACTGGCCGGCAACCTGCTGCTCAGCTATTCGCGCGGCGCCAAAGCCAACCCGGCCGCCGCGCAGTGCGGGCTGAAGCTTGGCGACGAAACCACCTGGGCCAACCGCGACATGGTGATGAAGTATGTGCGGGGCCACTTCGGCGATGACCAGCAACTGTTCAGCAACGACATGCTGAATATTTTCTCCGCCATTCCAACGCGTGACCACGGTTGGCAATGGAACGCCGCGCGCGTTGACGACAACGTTTACACGCGCTGCCCGTTGCCGGAAAACCAGACCTTCCTCAGGCATGAATTGCTCGCCACCCTTCCCGTGTCGCCCGGCTGGCCGTACCGAAATGAAGTGGCAGTTGAAGTCACCCGCAAACCGGATGGCGAAGTGTGCCAGGTGGCGCTGAGCGGCACCGGCGACGAACAGAACCTGCGCTTTACCTACGGCTATGCAAAAGGCCAGTTGGTGATCGTTTCCACCTACGGCGCGCCGGACGATTCAAAGCGCGAATGGCGCTGGGCAAACAACGAGCCGTGGGAATACATGCTCCGGGAAAGACCGGCTTCGGTGTACGGCCACGATGCCGTCTCGTATTGGCACAAGGACGCGGCTAAACAGTGGCCGAAGCAGATGGATTTTTCGCCGGACCTGAAAGAATTTGCCGCGCTGAACGGGTTGGCGCGAGAGATGGTGGAGCGGTTTGGAAAATGAGGTTTGCACAGATGTGATCTGGGCAAGTCAGGCGTCATTCAAAGTCTTCCCGCGCGCGGATACCAAGGCCCCACGCCCCACCCCACTAAATGTTCAAGGAACCGGTGCCGAAATGGCCTCAACAGAACAACAACAGAAACCTTCGCTGCCTGCCCATGCAAGTCGCTGCCACGCCAACAGCCGCCCGCTTCAGCTGCCGAAACCCTTGGTTCGTCTGACGCTTTTGCTGCTCGTCTCGCTCAGCGCTCCTTTCCTCAACGCCGCCCAACCCGTAGCCCCCGAAAACCACCGCATCACCCTGCGCACCCTGGACCCCAACGCCGTACCAGTCGGTCAATGGCGGATGAAGGTGTGGGCGTATTACTACCCTCTGGAGGAAGGCGCGCCCAATACCACTGTAACCACCACCTCACGCGACAACTGCAAAGGCTCTGGCGCCTTTAACAGGGGGTGGTCATTGAGACAATGCACCAATACGTACAACCGGACAGTGTCCCGATCATTGCCGGCCGCACAGATGCGGGCCGCCAATGCGCGAACGTTGAACCTGGACTTCGCCCCGGTGGTTGAGGACCAGGGCGCCGCCTTTGGCATCACGGATGTGGTGCTGGAATACGCCACCTGTCCGAAGGGCTGCGTAGTCGAGCGTGTGGAGTTGGGGCTGTCCTGCTGGGGCGAAGAAGTCGACCCCGGCGAGGTGGTGGATAACGGTATGGTGATGAGCTACACACACGGCGCCAAAGCCAATCCAGCCACTGCCAAGTGCGGCCTGCAGGCGCCCGATACAGGCACCTGGACCAACCGCTCCAACCGGGCAAAGGTGATGCAATACGTGCGCGGCCACTTCGGCGATGAACAGCACACCTTCAGCAAGGACATGCTCACCCTCTTCGCAGCCATTCCCACCCGCGACGGAGACTGGCAATGGAACCCCGCGCAAAAGCCCGTGCCGTTGTACAACAACTGCCCCGTGGCGAAGGGCGAGTATTTAGTCCATAGCGATCTGCGCGCGTCGCTGCCCGTCTCGGTGGGCTGGCCGTATCACAATGAAGTGGACGTGAGCCTTACCAGCAAACCCAACGGTGAGGTGTGCACAGTCAAGCTCAGTGGCACCGGTGATGAGCTTTACCGGGGTTATGTCTACACCTTCGAAAACGGCCAGTTGAAGCATGTCTCGACCGACAACGAACCGGGCGACGTGACCCGCGAATGGCGCTGGGTTAACGGCGAGCCATGGGAATACACCCGCCGAGTGCCCGGCTCGGGCGCCGGGATCGCCGCCGACAAGGTTGTTTATTGGCACAGGACGGCAGCGCAGTTGTGGCCGGAGCGGATGGATTACTCGCCAGACCTGAAAGAATTCGCTGCGCTGAACAAGTTGGCGCGAGAGATGGCGGAGCGGTTTGGAAAGTGAGGTTTGGATCTGGCAAGGCAAGCGTAATCCAGAGTCTTCCGGCTTGCGCGAGTGCCAAGGTCGCACGCCTTAACCCACTAAATGTCCAATGAACCGGTGCCGAATGCCCTCCACAGAACAACAACAAAAACCTGCGCCGCGGTGCCGTGCAAACCCGCTTCAGCTGCCCAAACCCCTGCTGCGCCTGACGCTTTTGCTGCTCATCGCCCTCGGCGCCCCTTCCCTGCACGCCGCCCAACCCGTAGCCCCTGAAAACCACCGCATCACCCTGCGCACCCTGGACCCCAACGCCGCGCCCGTCAGCCAGTGGCGAGTGAAGGTGCGAGTCGGCTACAACCCACTCGTGGAAGGCTCGCCGAACACCACTGAAACCACCACATCGCGTTCGAACTGCGGTGTGAAACCCCGCTTCGATATTCTTCCCAGATTTGAGCGCTGCACCAGTACACGAAACCGCGTGGTGTCCAGCGTGTTGCCGGCGGAGCAGATGCGTGCGGTCGATGCACATACGCTAAACCTGGATTTTGCCCCGGTTGTTGAAGATGGAGGCGGCACCTTCGGTATCTATGAAATAAGCATGGAATACATTGAGTGCGCCAAAGGCTGTGAGCTTCGAACCGTGGACTTCTCGCTCGCCTGCTGGGCCGATGGAGTTGAGCGCGGGGAGATTCTTGCCCAAGGCATCGTGATGAGCTATTCACAGGGCTCCAGGGCAAACCCCGGAGTAGCCGAATGCGGGCTGCAGAAGGCCAGTAATGTGCCGTGGGCGAGCCGTGAAGAAGTCATGAAGCGCGTGCGGGGCCATTTTGGTGAAGAGGAACGCACGTTTAGCCGCGACTTGCTCAACGCCTACGCCGCTGTGCCCACGCGTGAAAACGGCTGGCAGTGGAACCCGGCGCAGAAGGCCCGGTTGCACAACGACACCTGCCAGCTGGCGCCGGGCGAGACCTATCTCACCAGCGACTCCCGCGTGTCCCTGCCCGTCTCGGCCGTCTGGCCTTACCGCAATGAAGTGGAAGTGAGGGTTACCCGCAAACCGAACGGCGAGGTATGCAGCGTCTGGCTCAGCGGCTCGGATGATGAACTTTACCTGCGTTATTTTTACACCTTCGAAAACGGCCAATTGATCACTGTATCGATCGATGGCGAACCGGACGATGTCAGCCGCGAATGGCGCTGGGTGAACGGTGAGCCTTGGGAATACACGCGCCGGCAGATGCCCGACGCGATTGTGGGGCACGACGCCATTTTGTATTGGCACAAGGGGGCGGCTGAGCAGTGGCCGGAGCGGATGGATTATTCGCCCGACTTTGAGGAATTTGCGGGGTTAAAGGGGTTCGCGGGGGAGTTGGTGGACAGGTTTGGGAAGTGAGGGGTTTGAGGTTGTGCACGAGATTTTGTACGCGACACCGTCATCCCCGCGCAGGCGGCGGTCCGAAGATTCGGGATCCTGGCTCTGTCAGGGAAACGCGTAAGTCGCAACATTCTGGATCCCCGCCTGCGCGGGGATGACGGTGGAGTGGTTGCAGGCGGTGTCCGCCCTCACTGCCCCAACCCATACTTGCGAACCTTGTCAAACAACGTCGTCTTGGCCATCCCCAACTCCAAACTCGCCTGGCTCAAGTTCCCCCCGCTACGCTGCAACGCGTCGCTCAACAAATTGCGTTCAAACGCCTCCACCGCTTCAGAAAACGCCAACGGCTGCCCGCTCCCCGCTCCGGTTTTTTTGAACGCCGGCAACCCCAGGGCAAAGCGCTCGGCCACGTTGCGCAGTTCGCGTACGTTGCCGGGCCAGTCGTGGCTCATGAGGTGGGACAGCGTCTGGTTGTCCAGCTCCGGCGCGGTGCGGTCGAAACGGAGGGACGATTGCTGCAGGAAATGTTCGAACAGTTGCAGGATGTCTTCGCGGCGCTCGCGCAACGGCGGCAGCTCCAGCGTCACGACATTGAGGCGGTAGTACAGGTCGCTGCGAAATTCACCGGCTTTGCTCGATTCGTCGAGGTCCGCTTTGGTCGCGGCAATCACCCGGCAGTCCACTGCCACGCTCTGGTTCGAGCCCAGGCGCTCAAGGGTGCGTTCCTGCAACACGCGCAGCAGTTTTATCTGCAACGGCAGCGGCATGCTTTCCACTTCGTCGAGGAACAGGGTGCCGCCGTCGGCGTGTTCGATTTTGCCGATGCGGCGTTTACCGGCGCCGGTGAAGGCGTTGGCTTCATGGCCGAATATCTCGCTTTCGAACAGGTTTTCCGGCAGCCCGCCGCAGTTCAGCGCAACGAACTGTTTGCTGTGCCGACGGCTGAAGTCGTGCAGGCAGCGGGCGACCAGTTCTTTGCCGGTGCCGGTCTCGCCTTCGATAAGGACGTTGGCCGACGTGTCGGCAACGTTGGCGATGAGTTCGCGCAGCTGCTGCATGGCCAGCGAGCGGCCGATGATCCGCCCTTCCAGGGAATTGCGTTCGGCCAGTTGCCGACGCAACGACGACACCTCGCGCGCCAGGCTGCGTTGCTCCAATGCGCGGCGCACCACGTCTACCAGGCGCTCTGGCGAAAACGGTTTCTCCATAAAGTCGTAGGCGCCCTTCTGCATCGCGTCCACGGCCATGGAGATGTCGCCGTGGCCGGTGATCAGCACCACGGGCAGGCTGCGGTCGCGGGCCTTGAGCTGGGTGAGCAGTTGCAGGCCGTCGATGCCCGGCAGACGGATATCGCTGATGACAATGCCGGCAAAGTTATCGCCCACCTGCGCCAGCGCTTCCTCGGCGCTGCCGACGCCGGTGCAGGGAATGTCTTCCAGGGCCAGTGCCTGCTGGCAGCCGAGCAGTACGTGGGGGTCGTCTTCAACAATCAGCACGCTGAGTTCAGTGTTCATACAGGCTCGCCAAGGTTGGGGCTCGCTAACGCCAAGCTGAGAACGAAGGTGGTACCACCATCGGCCGGATGTTCAACGCCCAGGTGCCCGCCGGTTGCGGCGGCCAGGCTGGCCGACAGCGTCAGGCCAAGGCCCAGGCCTTGCTCGCCGGGCTTGGTGGTGAAGAACGGCTCGAACAGGTGTTTGCGCGTCTCGGCATCGATGCCATGGCCGTTGTCGCGCACGCGCAGCAAATATTTGCCCGCTTGCACCTCGCCTTCAAGCCACAGCTCGGGCTGCGGTTGCGCCTGCATGGCGTCGAGGGCGTTGCCGATCAGGTTGACCAGAATCTGTTCCAGGCGCGTCTGGTTAATCAGCAACTGCACATCGGCGAAGTCGCGATGCACGGTCAGGCGCATGTCGTCCAGCCGACCACCGAGCAATTGCAGCGCGGCGTCCACGGCTTTGCCGAGCGAGGCCTGGCCCTTGTCGTCGCTGCGGCGGGCGAAGGAACGAAGGCTTGCGGTGATGCGGCCCATTCGGTCGATCAGTTCGTTGATGGTGGTGAGGTTGGTGCTGGCCACGTCCAGTTGCCCGCGCTGCAAAAAGCGCACGGTATTGCCAGACAACGTGCGCAGCGCCGCCAGCGGCTGGTTCAGTTCATGGGCAATGCTCGTGGACATCTGGCCGATGGCGGCGAGTTTGCCGGCCTGTACCAGTTCGTCCTGGTAACGGCGCAGCGTTTCTTCGGCCTGGCGGCGCTCACGTATCTGGCCCTTGAGCCGTTCGTTGCTGGCGCGCAGGTCGGCGGTGCGTTCGGTAATCCGACGCTCCAGTTGGTTGTTGGCTTCCTGCAAGGCTTCACGGGCGGCAAGGCGCGTGGCGATGACCTTGCGCCGCTCGTTCCAGGCAATCAGCAGAAACGCCACGAAGGCAAACCCCACGGCCAGCAAAATGCCCTGATTGATGGCCTGGCGTCGCAGGTCTTGCAAGGGCGTAAGCAGGGTGAAGTTCCACGGCGTGTCGCTGAGCGGCCGGGTTTGCGCCAGGTAACTGATATTGCCCTCGTCGCCGCCCACTTCGGCGTTGGCCGGAAAGGTCAGCTTCTCTTCGCCCTCGGCCAGCTTTTCGCGGTCCAGCGGTTGCAGCTCGTTGAGCGGAAACCAGTAGTACTGCAGGCTGCGGGCAAGCTTTTCTTTGATCTCATCACTGAGCGGCACAACCGACTTCAGACGCCGCGCCGGGTCACTGGAGAGGATGATGATGCCGTTTTCATCACTGACAAACGCTTCCAGCCGCGCCCGCTGCCAGCGTTCTTCCAGCGGTTCCAGGCGCACTTTCACCACGGCTACGCCAATGACTTTGCCGTGTTCTTCCAAGCCATGGGCCAAGTAATAACCGGGCTCGCCATTGGTGCTGCCGATGCCATAAAAACGCCCGGGCTGGCTGCGAATGGCGCTCTGAAAATAAGCACGAAAGGACAGGTCTTCACCGAGGTAACTGTCGACATCGCGCCAGTTACTGGTGGCCATGACGCGGCCAGCGGTGTCCATCACGTAAATGGCGCGGCTGCGGCTGCGACGGTTCAAGCCTTCGAGGTAATCGTTGACGGCCTGGCGATGCTCCGGTGTCGGGTCGGCCAGCAATTCCGACACGCTGGACTCAAGCTCCAGCAGGCTAGGCAGATAGGTGTACTTGCTGATTTCGCTTTCCACGGCGCGGGCATGCAGTTCCAGCTGGCGCTGGCCGTTCTCGCTGAGGCTGCGAATGGCGACGTGCTCACTGGCCCAAAAGCCGGCAAAGCCCAGGCCGATCATCAGGGCGATGACCAGCGGCGGGAGGAACAGGTGGCGGATCAGACGGGGTTTCACGGCGAGTGATGGCGACACGGCGCGATAAAGAGAAGAGTCGCATTTCATCACATAACCTTTTGGTGCACCTAGCTACGGCTACTGCGCGAACGCCTTTTCAGGGGTAGGTTGGGTTGAGCCAAAGGCGAAGCCCAACAGCGGACTCCGACCCGATTGTTGGGCTTCGCTGCGCTCAACCCAACCTACGTCTACGTACGTGCACGCTCGCGGCTATTTAGTGCTGCAAAATCTTGTTCAAGAACTGCTGGGTCCGTTCCGCTCGCTGGTTGATGTCGCCGAAGAATTCTTCTTTTTTGCAGTCTTCGATGATTGTGCCGGCGTCCATGAAGATCACGCGGTCGGCCACTTTGCGGGCGAAGCCCATTTCGTGGGTTACGCACATCATGGTCATGCCTTCCTGGGCCAGCTGCACCATTACGTCGAGCACTTCGTTGACCATTTCCGGGTCAAGCGCTGAGGTGGGTTCGTCGAACAGCATGACGATGGGGTCCATTGCCAGCGCACGGGCAATGGCGACGCGCTGCTGCTGACCGCCGGAAAGCTGGCCCGGGTGCTTGTGGGCGTGCGCCGACAGGCCAACCCGCTCGAGCAGTTGCAGGCCCTTGGCGGTCGCCTCTTCCTTGCTGCGGCCGAGCACTTTGATCTGCGCGATGGTCAGGTTTTCGGTAATGGTCAGGTGCGGGAACAGCTCGAAATGCTGGAACACCATGCCCACGCGCGAACGCAGTTTCGGCAGGTTTGTTTTCGGGTCGGCGATGGACGTGCCGTCGACCACAATGTCGCCCTTTTGAAACGGCTCCAGCGCGTTGACGCATTTGATCAAGGTGGATTTGCCCGAGCCCGACGGCCCGCACACCACGATCACTTCGCCTTTCTGGACTTCGGTGCTGCAGTCAGTCAGCACCTGGAAGTCGCCATACCACTTGTTGACGTTCTTGATGGAGATCATACGGCGAACCTCTTTTGCAGATGCTTGACCAGGAGCGAGGCGGCAAAGCTGATGGTGAAATAGGTAACCCCGGCGAAAATCAGGAACTCGTTGGAGCGCCCGATAATGTCGCCGCTGGCGCGCGAGGCGTTGAGGAAGTCCACCAGGCCGACGGCATAAACCAGCGAGGTGTCCTGGAACAGGATGATGCTTTGCTGCAACAGCAGCGGCGTCATCTTGCGAAAGGCCTGGGGCAGAATGATCAGGCGCATCACCTGACCGTATGTCATGCCCAGCGCCTGCGCAGCGCCCATCTGACCCTTGGGAATCGACTGCACACCGGCGCGCACGATTTCGCAGAAGTACGCGGCTTCAAACATCATGAAGGCGACGATGCACGAAGCGAATGCGCCGATGGGCGTGTCTTCACCGGTGATCCAGCGCAGCACGAACGGCACGGCCAGGTAGAACCAGGTGATGACCAGCAGCAGCGGAATCGAACGGAAGTAGTTGACGTAGGCGCCGGCCAGATTGGCCAGCAGCTTGTTGTGCGACAGGCGCATCAGCGCCAGCAGCGTGCCGAGAACAATGCCGCCGACCACGCCCAGCGCCATCAGCTGCAGGGTCAGGATCATGCCGTTCCACAAACCCGGCAGGGACGGAACGATGCCCGAGAAGTCCAGTTCCATTACTTACCCCCTACGGAAATCAGGCCTGGCACCGCGACCTTTTTCTCCACCACGCGCATAAGCAACATCAGGCTCATGTTCAGGGTGAAGTAGATCAGCGTGGCGAGGGTGAACGCCTCGAACAGGTTGGCGGAAAACTCGGCGGTCTGTTTGGTCTGCGCGAGCAGCTCCATAAGGCCGATCAAGGAGGCGACCGAGGAGTTTTTGAACACGTTCAAGAACTCGGAAGTAAGCGGCGGAATAATGATGCGGTAAGCCTGCGGCAGCAGCACGTTCCAGTAGATTTGCGCCAGGCTGAAGCCCATGGCTCGTGCGGCGGACTCCTGACCACGGGGCAGCGCCTGAATGCCGGTGCGCACTTGCTCGCACACCCGCGCGGCGGTGAACAGGCCCAGGCAAACGACCACGCTCAGGTAAGCCGAGGTGGTGGGATTCAAGTCTTGCTTGTACCAGTCCTGCAGGTTTTGCGGCAGCAGATCAGGCACCAGGAAGTACCAGATAAACAGCTGCACCAGCAGCGGCACGTTGCGAAACAGTTCCACGTAACAGGTAGCGATGCCCGCCACCAGACGGTTTGGCATGGTGCGCATGATGCCGAGCACCGAGCCCAGCAGCAGCGCGATAATCCAGGCCACGATGGCGATGGCGATGGTCCAGCCCAGGCCGGAAATGAACCAGTCGAGATAGGTCTCGCTGCCCACGCCGGTGGACCTGAAAAACACATTCCAGTCCCATTTGTAATTCATTCGGGTCTCCCCTCGGATCGTTCGAAAAACACAGGCTCGCCACGGTCCGCGCAAACGGCACGCAGCAGTCTCCCGAGCGCGTGGCGCACTCGGGAGGTACGGTCAGAGAGGGATCAGGACTTTTTGTCGTCAGCCGCTTTGTCAGTCGGGTTGGCGATCAGGCCCTTGAGTTCTTCGCTCATCGGGAAGTTCAGGTTCAGGCCTTTTGGCGGGATGGGCTGCATAAACCATTTTTCGAAAATGGCGTTGATTTCGCCCGACTTGTACACGCCGACAATGGCGTCATCCACAGCCTTTTTGAACGGCGCATCGCCCTTGCGCACCATGCAGCCGTAAATTTCGTACGACTGCGGCGTGCCGGTCACGGCCCAGTCATCGGCGCGCTTGGCCTTGGCGGCTTCGCCGGCCAGCAAGGCGTCGTCCATCATGAAGGCCACGGCGCGACCCGACTCCAGCATCTGGAACGACTCGCCGTGATCCTTGGCCGAAATCACGTTCATGCCCATCTGCTTGTCGGCGTTCATGGACTTGAGAATGCGCTCGGAGGTGGTGCCCGCAGTGGTCACCACGTTCTTGCCTTTGAGGTCGGCGAAGTCTTTGTAGACCGAGTCTTTCTTCGACAGCAGACGCGTGCCGATCTCGAAAATGCCCACGGAGAAATCGACCTGCTGCTGGCGTTCCACGTTGTTGGTGGTGGAGCCGCATTCCACGTCCACGGTGCCGTTTTGCACCAACGGGATACGGGTTTGCGAAGTGACCAGGTTGTACTTGACCTTGAGGTCGGGCATGTCGAGGTCTTTCTTCAGCGCTTCGACAATTTTCAGTTGCAGGTCGTGGGAGTAGCCAATCGGCTTGCCGCTTGCGTCGGCAATGTAGGAGAACGGAATCGAGGCGTCACGGTGACCGAGGGTGATCACGCCGGATTCTTTGATCTTTTTCAGGGTGCCGGTCAGTTCGGCGGCAACAGCGTGGGGAGCAAGCAGAGCGGCGGCCATGGCTGCGCCCAGGAGATGGGGGACGATGCGCATCAAATTTCCTCAATGTTGTTTTTTTTATGGAGCCAGTTCGCTGGCCCTTTTGTGCGTTGCCGGCTCGCCACCGGTAGCGGCTGGCGTAACGAGCAGTCATTGGGGATAGAGCATGTCTTGTGCCAAGGCCGACACATCTGATCAACACATTGATTTACATAGGGTTTTTATCAGGCATGCGGAATTTCCCTACGCGAAACGTCCGGCTTTCCGACTACTTCATCGGACCGCGTTCGGAAAACCGAGCGCCGGGCGCTGCGCAGATTGACGTGCTCGATCACCTGATTGGCGCGGTCGGGCAAGCCGATGCGCTGGCCGTTGGGCACACTGCGGGGCACGGATTTTCACCTAGGCTGATTCGACCGACCGTGCAGTGAGCACGACTATGCAGGAGAGCATGATGTCCAGAGGCGTTCCGATTCCCCGTCACCCCGAGAATGATTACTCCACCGAACAGGCCACCGTGCGCCGCGAGTTCATCAAGGCGCAAACCGGTGCCTCGCTGGACACCGTCGGCCAGTACGCCATCGACCCGGAAGTAACGCGCGGCAACATCGAGAATTTTATCGGCGTGGTGCAAATGCCCCTGGGCCTGGCCGGCCCGCTGCGCATTGAGGGCGAACACGCCCGTGGCGATTTCTACATTCCCATGGCCACCACCGAAGGCACGTTGCTCGCCAGCTACAGCCGTGGCATGCGCGCCATCAGCGCCTCGGGCGGGGTGAAAACCACCGTGGTCAAACACTCCATGCAGCGCGCCCCGGTGTTCATGTTCAACGACGCGTTGCAGGCCCGCGAATTCGGCGCCTGGCTGGTGAGCGAGTTCGAAACCATCAAAGCCGTCACCGAAACCACCACCCGCAGCGGCAAGCTGTTCGAGATCGAGCAGTACCCCGTGGCGAACATGCTTTACACCCGTTTCTGCTACACCACCGGCGATGCGGCCGGGCAGAACATGACCAGCAAGGCGACCTACGCCGCCTGCGAATGGATCAAGGCCAATCACCCGCTGAAGCCGCGCTACATTCTTTCCGGCGCCATCGACACCGACAAAAAACACTCGGCCATGAACATGATTCAAACCCGTGGCAAACGGGTAATCGCCGAATTCACCCTCAAGCGCGAAGTGGCTCATGAACTGCTGCGCGTGGACCCGGCCAACCTCTACCGCTACCGGCAGATTGCCGCCGTTGGCGCCATTCAATCGGGCGCAGCCTACAGCGGCGCGCATTCGGCCAACGGCCTGGCGGCGCTGTTTATCGCCACCGGGCAAGACGCCGCCAATGTGGCTGAATCCCACGGCGGCATCACCTACGGCCAACTGCTGGATAACGGCGACTACTACTGGTCCGTCACCCTGCCCGCCGTAATCTGCGCCACCCATGGCGGCGGCACCAGCCTGCCAACCCAGCGCGAATGCCTGCAAATGCTCGACTGCTACGGCACCGGCAAGGCCGACAAGCTTGCGGAAATCATCGCTGCCGTGGTGCTGGCCGGCGATGTATCGTTGACCTCGGCGATTCTGGCTGGGGATTGGGTCAGCAGCCATGAGGCGTTGGGGCGCAATCGCTAAAGCGCTGTAGCCAAAGCAAAAGATCGCGGCTGAAGCCGCTCCCACAGGTGGCGTGGAAGCGTGCTTGCTGGCTCCTACGGGGCGGTGAGTTCCTTGGCTCGCGCGCTTTCTTGCTTTTGCGCCGCCACTTCACGCTGCGCGGTGGCCAGGTCGAAGGAGTTGTCCCATTTGGCGATGGCAATGGTGCCGATGCCGTTGCCGATCAGGTTGGTCACCGCCCGCGCTTCGTTGAGGAAGCGGTCGATGCCCAGCAGCAACACCAGCCCCACCAGCGGAATGGACTGGATGGTGGTCAACGTAGCGGCCAGGGTCACGAAGCCGGCACCGGCCACGCCAGCCGAGCCTTTGGAGGTGAGCAGCAATACGCCCAGCAATACCATCTGGTCCCACATGGTCAGCGGCGTGTTGGTGGCCTGCGCGACGAAAATGGCCGCCATGGTCAGGTATATGCAGGTGCCGTCGGCGTTGAAGGTGTAGCCGGTCGGCAGCACCATGCCCACCACCGACTTTCGGCAACCCAGTTTCTCCAGCTTGGCCATCATGCGCGGCAGCACGGCTTCGGTTGAACAGGTGCCGAGGGTGACCAGAATTTCATCCTTGAAATAGCGCAGAAACTGCATCAGCGGCAGTCCGGACCACCTCGCCACCGTGCCCAGCACCACCACGATAAACACCAGCGTGGTCAGGTACAGCGCAATCAGCAACTGGCCCAGCGACAGCAAGGTGCCGATTCCGTATTTACCGATGGTGAACGCCATGCCGGCACCCGCACCGAGCGGTGCCAGGCGCATGACCATAGCGACGATTTTGAACAGCCCTTGCAGGAACAGGTCGATGGTGTTGATCAGCGGTTTGCTCACCTCGCCCATCTGCACCAACGCCACGCCCATCAGCACAGAGATCAGGATTACCTGCAGCATCGAGCCCTTGGCGAAGGCGTCGATAAAGGTGTGCGGAATGATGTTGAGGAAAAACTCCACCGCGCCGCCCTGCTCGCTCGCGACCTGGGTGTATTTGCCGATGGCGCTGCTGTCGAGCGACTCGGTATTGATATTCATGCCCACGCCGGGCTTGACCACATTGACCACGACCAGGCCAATCACCAGGGCGATGGTGGACAGAATTTCAAAGTAGATAAGCGCCTTGACGCCGATGCGCCCGACTTCCTTGATGCTGCCCATTTTGGCGATGCCGACCACCACGGTGCCGAAAATGATCGGCGCCAGGAGCATTTTGATCAGCTTGATAAAGCCGTCTGCCAAGGGTTGCAGGCGGGCTGCGAATTGCGGTTCGACGTAACCCAGTACCGCGCCGATGGCGATACCGATCAGGACCTGAACATACAGCTGGCTGTACCAGCGGGTTCTGGACGTTTGCATCATGCACCTCGTTTTATTGTTGTGTTCGGTGGGTGTGACCGGGCGCCTGTGCGGCGCGCTAAAAACGCCACTGCCCCGCGCATGGCGAGGCAGTGGAAATGCTCAATCAGCCCTCGCCCAGTTCGCGCATCACGGCGTACAGCGCCGACTTGGCTTCAAAGCCCACGCCCGGAATATCCGGCAGCCCGACGTAGCCGTCCTGCACCTGAATGCCGTCGGCAAAACCGCCGAAGGGCTGGAACACATCGGGGTAGGATTCGTTGCCACCCAGGTGCAGGCCGGCAGCGATGTTCAGCGACATCTGATGGCCACCGTGGGGCACTACGCGGCGCGAGGACCAGCCCAGTTCTTCAATGACCTTGAGCGTGCGCATGTACTCCACCAGCCCGTACGACAGCGCGCAGTCGAACTGCACATAGTCGCGGTCGGCGCGCATGCCGCCGTGGCGCAGCAGGTTGCGCGCGTCTTGATGGGAGAACAGGTTTTCACCGGTGGCCATTGGCAGTTCGTAGTGATTGGCCAGCTCGGCTTGCAGGGCGTAGTCCAGCGGGTCGCCGGCTTCTTCGTACCAGAACAGGTTGTACGGTTTGAGCGCTTCGGCGTAGGCAATCGCCGTGCGTTGGTCGAAGCGGCCGTTGGCGTCCACGGCCAGACGGCTGCCATCGCCTACGACCTTGATAACCGACTCGATGCGGCGGATGTCTTCGGCCAACGGCACCGCACCGATTTTCATCTTCACCACGTTGTAGCCACGGTCCAGGTAGCTGCGCATTTCGTCTTGCAGCTTGGTGTCGTCTTTGCCGGGGTAGTAGTAGCCGCCGGCGGCGTACACCCAGACCTTGTCGTCGGCCTGGCCGTTGCGGTATCGGTCAGCCAGCAAGCGGTACAGCGGCTTGCCTTCGATTTTCGCCACGGCATCCCACACCGCCATGTCGATGGTGCCGACTGCCACCGAACGCTCGCCGTGGCCGCCGGGCTTCTCGTTGGTCATCAGGGTTTTCCAGATGGCGAACGGGTCGAGGTTGTTGTGTTCCTTGTCGATCAGCGATTCCGGGTCGGCTTCGGTGATGCGCGCCAGAAAGCGGTCACGCATCAGCGCGCCCTGGCCGTAGCGGCCGTTGGAGTTGAAGCCGTAACCGATCACCGGCTTGCCGTCGCGGATCACATCGGTGACCACCGCCACGACCGAACAGGTCATTTTTGAGAAGTCGATGTAGGCGTTGGCAATGGGCGAGGCAATGGAAACGGTTTTTTCGCGGATGTCGACGATACGCATGGCGCGCTCCTCTTGTTGTTGAGGAGGTCACCGTAAACTTGGCTCCGCAGCGCGCCCAATGCTATTAATGCGGCACCCCATGCACAAACGGCATTGCCCCGATGGAACTCGTCTGGCTCGAAGATTTCGCTGCGCTGGCCACCTATGGCAGCTTCGTTCGCGCCGCCGAAGCGCGGCACATTACGCAACCGGCGTTCAGTCGCCGGGTGCGTTCACTGGAAACCTGGATGGGTGTCGAGCTGTTCATTCGCACCCCTCATGGGGCCACGCTGACCGAGGCCGGCAAGCACATTCTGGCCAGCGCCCAGGACGCTGCCAGCCGGCTGTACCGCATCCGCGCCGAAGCCCAGGAAGTGGCCGGCAAAGCCGCAAAAACCCTGCTGTTTGCCGCCACCCATTCGCTGTCGTTTACCTTTTTCCCGCGCTGGATTCGCAGCGCCGACAAAGGCGCGCCCATTGAAGCGGTGCGTCTGGACTCCGGCAGCATGGCGGTGTGCGAGCACATGCTGGTTCACGGTCAGGTGCAGTTTCTGCTCTGCCACCGGCACCCCGATGTGCCGCCGCTGCTGCCGCCGGAGCAGTTCGTCAGCAAGGTAATCGGCCACGATGTACTGATGCCGCTAATGGGCGCGTCGGCCGAGTTCGCCAACAGCGCCGCCCTGCCCTATCTGGCGTATACCGAGGAATCGGGTCTGGGGCGAATCGTGAGTCATCGGTTGCTCGGCGAGGAATCGCCGCCACTGGAACCGCTGTTCAGCAGCCCGTTGGCAGCGGTGTTGATGTCCATGGCGCTGGAAAACAAAGGCATCGCCTGGCTGCCCAAAAGCCTGACGGAACAGGAAATTGTCGACGCGCGGCTCACGCGCGCCATGGATGAGCGTTGGGATATTCCGCTGGAGATTCACATCACCCGCCCGGTCGCGCCCATCAGCCCATCGGCCGAAGCGTTCTGGCAGAAGCTGGGTTGACGGGTGGCAGGCAACAGCATCGGGGCCGAGCCGGATCAGTGCTGAGTGCGCACTTAGCGCCGTGCCTGAAGCTGCCGCGGTGAGGTGAGTACGTGCTCAAGCTGCGGCTCATCCACGGCCAGGTGCAAGGCCATATGCTGGGCCTGGTCCCATTGCAGGTCGGGGTCCAGCCACTGCATGGCGTGCTCGGCGGTAAAGGCTAGCAGCCGCTGCGAGTAGTCGTTGTGGCTGCAGGTCATGAACGCCATCCCGTCGCAGCCGCTGGGTTTTTCGCTGATTTGCGCCAGGCCGGCGAGGAACAATGGCGTGGAACGGCGCGAGGTCGTGTAGCTCAGGCGCAGCGGCTGGTCGAGCGGCGCGTCGGTGGGCAGGTCGTACCAGCCGTCAACGGGCACCAATACGCGACCATTGGTGCGCACGCGGTCGAACACTTTCGAGCGCATGACCAGGTGCAACGGCATCTGGGTACGCGGCGGCATGGTGCCCATGGCCCATACCGGAGACCAGCCCCAGCGCACTTTCACGCTTTCGATCTGGCCGTCACGCTGGCGCAAAACGCTAACGGGCATATTCGGTTTGATCACGCTTTTTTTCTGCCCGGATGTCGCGAACACAGCCGCCGAATGCCGGCTGCCCATGGCCCTGGATTCGCCGCTGACCAGGCGAGTTTCGGTATGTGCTAATAACTCGGAAAAATCCGTGGATGAAGCGTGTTGAACAATACATTTACACATGGCGAAACTCCGGCAGTCGTTCGTAAAGACGTCGTCGGCATTAGTAGCGCTTAGCAGCGAGTGACGACGTTGTGTACGTACGAGCAGCAGCCTGAAGCGCCAGTTCGACACTTCCGACCAACAGCCGGTTGGCGAGTGAACTTCCCGGGAACTGCTTCAGTGCAGCGTGGGGAAACGCTCTTTCACCAACGCCTGCGCTTCATCGGCGAGCTGGTCGAGCAAGCGATCGCGTTCATACTCCGCATCGCGCATGGCCGTGTCGCCGTGCTGTTTAAGCAGATAGGTATGAATCTGCCGCACTTCTCTGGACTGATAAATCGGCGCCTGATCCTGCACCGCCACCATGCCGCTGGAACGCCGGGCGCGAGTGTTCAACAACACGTGCGGCCCTTGCGCCGCCAACACGCGAAAGCCCAACGCCTCGAACGTCGGCACCTGGCTGGCCACGCACGCCAGCTCCACATGCGGGCGCTGCTCGATGATTTTCGCCACCATGGCCCGCGCTATTCCGCAACGCCGACCGTCGGCTTGTACTGCCATATAAGCCAGCGTGCAGGCTTCGACGTCGTCATGGCTAGGCAAATACAAGGCAAAGCCCAACACCTGTGACGGGTCTCTGTCATCCAAGGCCAACACCAACCGCGCCGCACTCGGTTGCGCCTCGCCCATTGCCTGCAAATACAGGTGCACCTCAAAGCCGATCACGTACTGGTACAGCTGAAACAGCGGATTTTCAGGCGTTAGCGGCACCGGACTGATATCAGTGAAGTAGTCGACCACCATCTGCAACACCTGGCTTTTCAGCGACTCGGGCGGCGGGGTGTCCAGGTGAACGAGGGTGAACATGGGCGGCTGGGCTCCGGGCAGAGGGACGAATGCAAGGCCGGTATTGTAGCGTTGGCGCAGTGCGCGCTCACAGCGAGCGTTTGCGCACAGGCGCCGAGCGTTTCGGCACAGTGCAGTTTTGGCGCGATTATTAACATCGAGGCTTAATCAACGCCCCCGAGTGAGCCTATGAACAGTCGTGTATTGATCGGCGCAATCGCCTTTACCGCCGCCAGCCTTGCCCATGCCCAGAGCTTCACCCTGA
This sequence comes from Pseudomonas viridiflava, assembly GCF_900573885.1. Classification (GTDB taxonomy): domain Bacteria; phylum Pseudomonadota; class Gammaproteobacteria; order Pseudomonadales; family Pseudomonadaceae; genus Aquipseudomonas. The sequence continues at coordinate 126,352 of NZ_UPSE01000198.1, read as the reverse complement.
CCAGCCCCGACATCGCCGACAACCGCAGCCTGGAGACGCGCCAGGTGTATCAGGGGTTCGGTTGTGAAGGCGGCAACGTCTCGCCCGCACTGTTGTGGAGCCATGCACCGGCGGGCACCAAAAGTTTTGCCATCACCGTGTACGACCCCGATGCGCCCACCGGCAGCGGCTGGTGGCACTGGACCGTCTTCAACCTGCCCGCCACTGTCAACGCGTTACCGGCAGCCGCCAGCGCCAGCACCTTGCCGACCGGCGCTGTGCAAGGGCGCAGCGATTACGGCACCGCGCAGTTCGGTGGCGCGTGCCCGCCGGTTGGCGACAAACCCCATCGCTACCAATTCACCGTGTGGGCGTTGAAAGTGGATAAACTGCCGCTCGACAACCAGGCCAGCGGCGCGCTTGTGGGCTACATGCTCAACGCCAACGTGCTGGAAAAGGCCACGCTTACCCCCGTGTACGGACGCTAACCCCCATGCCCTCTTCTGCCGGCATTCAACACCAGGAAAGCAGAATTTCTGCCTGCGTAATCGAGGCGCGCCAGCACCACGCGTTGCAGCGAGTCACCGTGTTCGTCACCACCTTGTGTCGCGTTCGTCAGGGCGAAAAGGTGGTGCACTGGAACGGCAAGGAAATGCGCGGCGGGCCTCAGCATCTGGTGCTGTTGCCGGCAGGTTATGAACTGGCGGTCACCAATATTCCGGGCAAGCATGGCCACTACATTGCCGACGCCATCAGTTTCCCCACCGAGCTACTGCGCGATTTTCAGGCGCGCTACCGGCAGCAACTCGACGCCCACCGCGGCTCGGCCCATGACCTCAGCGTGCCGCTTGACGCCCACACCAGCCAAGCCTGGAATCACCTTTTACAGGCCGTAAACGCCGGCGCCCCCGACGCCCTGCGCACCTTGTATGGCGAGGCGGTGTTGCTCGGCTTGGGGCTAGCAGGCCTTGCCGGCCCGCTTTTCGAAGACCGTCACGACCGGCTGAGCGAGCGCTTGCAGCAACTGATCATGAGCGCCCCGGGCAGTGACTGGACCGTAGAAAGCGCCGCGCGAAAACTGCACCTCGGCGCGTCGACTTTGCGTCGGCAATTGAACAGCGAACAGCGCAGCTTCCGCGAAATTCTCAAAGAAATCCGACTCGGCACGGCGCTGCATCTGCTGCAGACCACCACTCGACAAGTGAGCGACATCGCCGCGTGCAACGGCTACACATCGGCGTCCCGATTTGCCGTGAGTTTTCGCGCACGCTTCGGCATTTCACCCAGGGATTTGCGCTCAGCCATTGGGCGCTCAGTGGACGAACCACTGCCCGCCATACCACCAGAGCCACCCGCCCAGCGCGAGCCAACTCAACACAATCAAACCCGCCATTAACCACCGCCCCTTCAGCGCCGGACGCTGGCCGGCCATCGCCTCGGCAGCGGGCCGACAACGCTCCAGCACTGCGGCTGGCGTCAGGCGCAACGCCAGAGCGATGCCCAACGGCAACAGCAACAGATCATCCAGATAACCCACCACCGGCACGAAATCCGGAATCAGATCAACGGGGCTGGCCGCGTACGCCAGCGTGGCCAAGGCAACCCCCTTCGGCAGCCAGGGCATGGCCGCATCGCGGCAGCATAGCCAGAGCAAGACCAGGTTGGTTTTCAGGCGATGGGCCCAGTGTTTGAGGCGGGCGATGAGGTGGGGCACGGTGGGGTTCAGATACCGGTGACGAGCAGATCAAGTGCAGCAACTATTTCATCGCGACGTGCTGAGAGGTCAGCGATCTGCACGCCTAGCTGCTTCCTGGCGATACCGGCGAGCTGAGGCGTCACCATTACATAGTGCTTACCCTCGATAGCGAAGGTCGGCGTCAGGGTCCTGAGCACTTTTCCTTTCATCGCAGCAGCCGTGTAAAGCGGCACCACGACCCGCGTTCCAAGCTCGGCGATCAGATCACTCTGGATATCGAGCAGAAAGGGAATGGTCGCCTTGGTATGAGCATTCGTATTCTTGTGCACAGCGAACTGGGGCATCAGAAGCTCCGCAAGTCGTCACTGAACACACCGTGTGCTTCCACGTGCTCGTTATAGGCAGCAATGGCAGTGCGGTTTTCTTCCAGCCATTGGTCACGCTGTTTGGCTTTCAGCGCTTCGGAAAGTGCCTGTTCCAATGTTGCCGAGATGTTGATGTTCATTTCCTTGGCCTTATTTAGCAGATCGCTGTTAACACTCAGGTTGGCAGCACGTTTCGGGGCGTTGGGGTTGTAGGCGGCAGGCATCAGTGCGTCCTCAGAAACTTCAATGCGCATATCCTCTGCGCATTCTCTGCCGGAGTCAAAGGCGCATGCGGTCCACTGATACGTCATAAAGCCATCTCCACTATTGCTCGTTTACTCGCACTGGCACCGCCGAGCCCACGTCGCTCAAAAGTCAGCGACATCTAAGCGTGCCCCCTCAAACAAAAAAACACTGTCAGCTCTGGCGCGTCTACGTTGGGATCATGCCTTTCAAGCGAACTGAAACCGGTAAGCAAAATGTGAAATGCCTTCGCTTCAGCCGTTCCCTATTCAGCGACACAGCTTTGCATCTGACGCGACTACCGGATCGTGCCAACCGACGGCACAGTGCTGCCACCCTGGGCAGTCTGCCACCGGCACGAATCGCTCCGGAAACCGTGCCGTTTTTTCCTGTAAATGGCACCGCCGGGTTTTCCAAGGCCAGACCTCTGCACTGCAAAACTCACCCCTGCCAACAGCCGTGGTCTGCGTCTTTACGGCCAGACAGGCGCAAGGATTTAACGATGACCGTAGCTTCAATCGACTACAACGGCCTGATGCAGGCGAACCTTGAGCATGTGTTCGGCGAACGCGACGAAGAACGGCGCCTGAAGGCCATTCGAATTCTTTACGCCGACAACGCTGTGCTGAACGAGCCGCACGCCAGGGCCAGGGGGCAGGCGGCTATTTCCGACGCGGTGACCGAGCTGCTTGCCAGCCTGCCGCCGGGGTTCGTTTTTCGCGCGCGGGGGCCGGCGGTCGGTCATAACGGTATGGGCCGCCTGAGCTGGAGCTGCGGCCCGCAGGAAGGGCCAGCGGCCGTTACCGGAATGGACATTGCGCAGTTCAAAAATGGCCGTATCGAATCGCTGTTTGTGTTTATCGACCCCGCCTCGTCCGAGACCCGCTTCCAGAGTCACGTTGGCTATAGCCTGTAGCCCGGGCGCTTTGCCGCAATGGCTGCTCAGGCCGGCTAGACCGGCCTGAGCAGCCACACACTTTCAAGGAATGGGTGCCGCCTGGTCGCAGTACTCGATCAGCAGCTCGGTCAGGATTCTGATCTTGCGCGCCGGGTGCTGACCCGGCGGCCTGATGACATAGGCGCCTGCGGGCAGCAGTGGATAGTCCGTCATGATCGGCACCAGCGCACCGCTGGCCAGATGCTCATGGGTGATCCAGTCGGGCAGGTAGGCAATGCCCAGACCTGCCACGGCAGCGGCTGCCAATGCGGTGCCGTTGTCGGCCTTGAACGTGCCTTGCGGGCGCACCGTCACGACCTTGTCGTTATCCATGAATGACCACGGCTCGGTGCCTTGCATCAAGGCTTGGTGATCCGATATCTGCTCCGGCGACTCGGGGGCGCCTTGGGCCTCGATGTAGGCCGGGCTGGCCACCAATTTCCCAACGATGGCGCCGATGCACCGGGCGACCATGGTGGAGTCCTGCAGGTAGCCAACCCGTATCGCGCAGTCGTAGCCCTCGGCGATGAGGTCAACGAACCGGTCGCTGTAGGTGGTTTGCACATGCAGATGTGGATGCCGTCTGGCCATCTCCGCCAGAATGGGCGCGAAGTGCGTGGGGCCGAACGTTAATGGCGCGGCAATGCGCAAGCGGCCACGAAGCTCGCCAGCGGGCAAAATCGCTTCGCGGGCCTGCTCCATTTCGGCACAGGCGCGCTCGGCATAGTCGCGAAACGTGGTTCCTGCTTCCGTCAGCGCGGCGCCCCGGGTCGAGCGCGACATCAACTGCACGCCCAGCTCGGATTCAAGGCGAGCGAGGCGCCTGCTGACGATCGATTTGGACAGGCCCAATCGCGCCGCCCCGCGTGTAACCCCTCCCGCATCGGCGACTGCCACGAAGGTTTGCAGCTCTTCAAGATCCACGTCTGAGTTCCTCTTTTTGCGACACAGCCAACCACCGTATTCAACGGTTTTCGCGGGTCATGGAGCAGCACAGTACTGGCTTGCGCCAGCGCCGCCAAGGTGGCTTTGCTTGCGTTGCGCAGCGCCGTTACCAAGCCCTCGCTCGCCAACAGCATGAGCCGAAAACACGCTAATTGTCTGGCGTTCGGTGTTGCCGTTTTTGCGACACAGATAAGCACTTGTCGCTACTACCGGAACGCCGAAGCCTGATTGCATAGTGGTTTGGCAACGGTGCGTACAACGCGCGTTGCGCACAAACCAACTCCGCACAAAATGCGCAAAGCAAAAAGGATATTTGATGACTTTTCGTAACGGTCTCGCTTCGCTTCTTCGTCCGGAAGACTCCGTCCTCGTTCTGATCGACCACCAGCCCTTCCAGCTCACCAACCTCAACAGCCATGAGCCACAAATGGTGGTCAACAACGCGGCGGGGCTGGCCAAGGCCGCCAAGGCGTTTGGCATTCCCACCATTCTGACCAGCGTGCTGGCCGAGCGCGGCGGGCTTATTTTTCCGCAGATCACCGACGTGTTCCCCGGTCAGGAAGTGATCGACCGCACGCTCATCAATACCTGGGAAGACCCGAAAGTCGTCGACGCAGTAAAGGCAACCGGCCGCAAGCAATTGGTCATCGCCGGCCTGTGGACTGAAGTGTGCGTGGCCATGCCCGTGATCCAGGCGCTCGGCGAAGGCTGGGACGTGACCGTTATCACCGACGCATCGGGCGGCGTATCCGTGGAGGCCCATCAGGTGGCCATTCAACGCATGATCGCAGCGGGCGCCAACGTGATGACCTGGCTGGCAGTCATGGCCGAATGGCAGCGCGACTGGGCGCGGCTGGAAACGGCCGGCGAGGTTACCAACGTCATGTTGCAACACGCCGCCGGCAGCGGCATTGCGTTCCTGTGGGAGCAGCAATTGCTCAACACGCCAGTGCCGGCCAACGAAGGCTGATCGCCGCGTTAATCAAGGCGCTCTGGAGACCACCCGGCCTTCCAGCCGGGTGGTCAACGCATCTGTTCATACACACCTCGTCCACCTCAGGCTCGGGCCAACGCATGTCGCCCGGGTTCGCCGTGCACGATTGAAAGGGCCCGTACGATGTCGATTGACCGCTTCCCGATTGGCTTGGAAATGGACGTGTCCTATCCGGGTTTCAACGTCAGCCTGACGCTGCTCTCAGCCACTCAGCTGAGTTTCGAAATCAAGACAGGTCCGTTCGCGCGAACCGAAATTGTCGATATCCAGGTCGTGCCGCTGGGCAACAGCCTCTTCGCTGTCAGCTGGCAGGAGCAGGACGGCGCGACCGTCACCAATGTGCAGGATTACGACCGCGGCCTGGTCCACTCTTTCGCCACCCTGGCGGACGGCACCTTTCTGCGCATGACCGGCACCATTGCCATAACCCGGTCTGCCGAGCGTATCGGCGATGACCGTCCACAGCGCAACAAAGCCCTTGTGCTGAAGGCGATGACCGCGTTGTTCCAACGGCATGACGCATCTGCGGTTCAGGCGCTGTATGCCGCTGACTACATTCAGCACAACCCTTCCATTGCTCAGGGGCGCGACACCCTGCAAACGCTGGTCGAGAACCTGTCGCCCGATGTGCGTTACGAACCCGGCCTGCTGGTGGCCGAGGGCGATCTGGTTGCTATTCATGGCCGCATTCATGGCTGGGCAGACGTGCCCCAGGTTGTGGTCGATCTCTTCCGCATCGAAGACGGCAAGCTGGCCGAGCATTGGGATGTGCTGCAAAACGAAACACCCGTAACGGCAGCTCAGGGTGGAGTGTCGATGTTCGATCCCGAGGAAGCGCATCGCTCGTAACGGGCAGCGCACGCAACCGGTTTCAACCCACATTTTTTAAGGAAGGAAATTCGCAATGTCCAACAGACTTCTGGAAGTACTCACTCCGCAAAACAGCCAGCTCATTTTTATCGACCAGCAGCCGCAAATGGCGTTCGGCGTGCAGTCGATCGACCGCCAGGTGTTGAAAAACAACGTGGTCGGTTTGGCCAAGGCCGCCAAAACGTTCGGCATCCCGACCACGATCACCACAGTGGAAACCGAAGGCTTCTCCGGCAATACCTACCCCGAACTGCTGGCCGTGTATCCGCAGAACAACATTCTCGAACGCACATCGATGAACTCCTGGGACGACCAGAACGTACGCGACGCGCTGGCAAGGTTCGCCGCTGAGGGTCGCAAGAAAATCGTGGTATCCGGTCTGTGGACCGAGGTGTGCAACACGACGTTTGCGTTGTCGTGCCTGCGCGACACCGACTATGAAATCTACATGGTGGCCGACGCCTCGGGCGGCACCTCGGTCGAGGCGCACAAATACGCCATGGACCGCATGGTGCAGGCTGGAATCGTGCCCGTAACCTGGCAACAAGTGCTGCTCGAATGGCAGCGAGACTGGGCCCACAAAGACACCTACGAAGCCGTAATGGCCATCGTGCAGGAACACTCCGGCGCCTACGGCATGGGTGTGGACTACGCCTACACCATGGTGCACAAGGCCGCGGAACGCGTGCCCCACGGCGAGCGCATCGGCCCGAACCCGGCGAAGTAATCTCGCTGGTGGTGGCGCTAACGCATGTTGCCAGGCGTTGGCGTCACCAAGCCTGAACGCAGCTCGCAAACAGGCTGGATGAGCTGTGCGGGTCGTCTTTGTAATGACGCGCCCGCAAAAACAGACGGTCTGCCCCAGATTACGTCCGGCCCCCTCCCCCGGGCTTTGGTTCGGCCGGCAGCTTACCCGACGGCTCTCGCGTGAAGCGTTTATCCGGCTGGTGACCTGGCTGGTGCTGGCCAGCGGGCTGGCGCTGATTGGCCGCTATCTGAGTCTGTAAGGCCAGCGCTGGCAGGCTGCCCGTTACGTAGACAGGACAGACATCGGGGCAATTGCGCGAAGTGCGATGAGCGGCAAAAAACCTGTCCCATCCCGGCGCATTTCTAGGTATGTTGGCCGCTCACTTCAAGGACGAACCATGGCCAGCCACTCGCCGAACAACAAGCAAAAACACCTCGCCGTTCTTATCGACGCAGACAACGCGCCGGCCTCGATTGTTGAAGGGTTGTTCGAAGAGATCGCCAAATACGGGGTCGCAAACGTCAAACGTATTTACGGCGACTGGACAGGCCCGCAGCTAGGCGGGTGGAAGAAAGTGCTGCTCGATCACTCCATCCAACCCATCCAGCAATTTGCCTATACCAAAGGCAAAAACGCGACCGACAGCTCCTTGATTATCGACGCCATGGACTTGCTGTACACCCGGCGCTTCGATGGTTTCTGTCTGGTTTCAAGCGATAGCGACTTCACCCGACTGGCCTCGCGCCTGCGCGAAGAAGGGCTCACGGTTTACGGCTTTGGTGAGGACAAGACACCCCAACCGTTCGTGTCCGCCTGCGACAAATTCATCTACACCGAACTGCTCCGTGCAGACCCGGTTGCAGTGGTCGACACAACGGCTGAGAGCGCGTCGGTGTCACCGGCAAAACCCAATGCCCCGGCGCAACCGAACAAGCCCCGAAAAGCACCCGTCGAATTCATCGCCAAGATTCTGGACGACATTGTCGATGAAGACGGTTGGGCGCACCTTGGGGCGCTAGGCACAAACATCACCAAACTCAGACCCGGCTTCGATCCGCGCGCCCATGGTTTCAAAAAGCTGAGCGATTTGATTAAAGGGCACCCGCACGTGTTCGAACTTCAGACGCGTGGTGGAACGGCGACCGGCGGACACGTGTTGTACGCGCGGCATAAACAGCCGGGCAGATGATGGGGTCGCCTCGACTCCGCGAGCGATCTGCTGGCCTTGAGGCTGCTGCCGTGCGGCCTCTCTCTTCACTGAAAAGGAATTCTCATGACCGATTACCCATGGGCTTGCACGGCCTGCGAACAGTCTGACGAACCAGGCGCAACTGCCTGCATATGTCGGGCTACGCCCACCGCCAGGGAAGCGGCAAGACCATGATCACTATCGCGCGCTTTTCCCTCGCCATCGAAGCGCATGTTTCTCGCGCAAAACTGGAATCCGAAGGCATTCCGGCATTCGTTGCCGACGAACACACCATCACCGCAAACTGGCTGTATTCCAATGCCATGGGCGGCGTGCGGCTGCAGGTGCCAAACGCCTGCGCCGAACAAGCCATCGCTATTCTCGCGACCGACTACAGCAACGACGTGATCGAAGAACAAGGACACGACCCGCTGACGTGCGCGCAATGCGGCAGCAGCGACGTTCATGTTTTCACCAAGGGCAAATCGATTGCCTTTGCAATGTTCCTGCTGCTCGACTTTCCGTTGTGGCCGTTCTGGCGCGTGGCTAAATGTGTGGCGTGTCAGAAGGCAGTCAGGTATCGGCCGTAGAGTGAGGCTCCGGGAAATCGAGATGGAATCATTTATTTGGTAAGGCGCTGATACCAGCGAGAATCGGCCTTTCAGAAGGCGAAAAGAAGAGTAAGCCGAGGCCGTGTTTCTGCGCCACGGTTGGAGGCAACTCCATTTGGCGATGAAACATTTTCCAGGCGTGTGCCGAAAACTGTACCTAAGCTCCTTCCGACACGTGTCGGAGGCGGACGATAATCACCGTCAGGCCGATGCGTAAACCGTCCTGATTCAGGAGCGGCCAACTGCTGGCGCCGGTTGAATTCGGCGCAAGCAAAAAAGGAGTGGTTCAATCCACACGATAGGGTTCAGGTGAGCTGTCGGGCCTCAAATGGAAAGGAGAGCAAGACGATGAATTTCGCTTACACATGGACCAGGGCCTGCGCCGTTACCGCCTTGCTGATCGCCGGCATGGCAGTCGGTCATGCCGAAAATATACCGCTGTCCGCCACCTTCGAGGAGGGCCAGGTTGTGACCACTGTGGTGTCGGTGGACGCCGCCAACCACCTTGTCGTGCTCAAGGGCCCGGATGGCCGCGAGGTAACGCTGCAACTCGGTGAGGATGCCAAGAACCTCGGGCAGCTGAAGCCTGGCGACACGGTAAAAACGGTGGTCACTCGCTCCGTGGCCACGATGCTCGATACCGAGGTGGATAAAGCACCGGCCAAGGCCACCGAGCAAAACGCAGAAGTACGTGCCGCCGAAGGCAGTCCCCACCCAGGCGGCGCTGCCTATCGACAAGTTCAGGTTCAACTGAAGATCAAACACATCGACGTGGAGAAAAACCAGGTGACCTTCGAAGGACCTGCGGGCGCTCAGAAAGTCATCGACGTGCTCGACCCGAAAAACCAGGCGCGCCTCAAAGACCTCAAAGTCGACCAGAGCGTCTGGGTGACCTACACCGATACGCTGGAAGTCACCACCCAGCGTTAACGGTCGCGGCGCACTCTTGGGCCCTGACCACCCTGTCCTTAGTGTTGAAACGTGGTCTGTTGCCCATCACCTCAACATCACGTTTGGGATGCCCAAAGCGCGCCTTACTTGACCTCAACCAGCCGCTGCGTCTGCGAACCTTCCAGCGAAAGATGAATGACAACCGCTTTGCTGGGGGAATTCGCCTGATCGTCGGCGGTGTTTTCCATGGCTGGAATGTCGATTAGCGTCTGTTCCCCGGCCGGGTCGCTGACCAGTTTGGCGTCTAGCGTTTCGATGGCTCGCCAACTGTCGCCACCAATGCGCACCACATCCAGCAGGCTGTAGTAAGGCACGCCTTCTTCGTTCTCGTCGGGGGTAAACGCGGCCAGGTATTGGCTGTAGTTGTTGCCCATACCAAAGCCCTCGACGGTGAACACCACCAGCGTGACCTGGCTTTCCTCGCCGGTGTTCAGGGTCTGGGTCATGGCCGCCTCGGGGTAGCCGGTGGCGTAGCTGTCTTTGACCAGCGCCACCAGGCGCTCGACCTGCACTTCCAGCGCTTTTGGAAGCGGCGCGGGTTCGGCGCTGTGAGCAACGGTACACACGAACAACAGACTGGCAGCAAACAGACGCAGCTTCATTGGGAAAATCCGAAGACGTTAAGGTGGTCGCGAATGCTAGCGCCTGGCAGGGACTGAGGGTACTGGCAGGTGTGCGGTACTGTGAGGCGGCGCAAGGTCAGGGCTCAGGTCGAGAAACCGTTCGCTTCACTTTCTGGCCAGTTTGCGAATCAGGATGACCAGGTCATCGACAACCGGAACACCGGCCAAGGCAACCAATACCAGTGCCAACGGCACCGTCACGACATATCCAAAATGCTTGAAACCAAACGCGCCGATCACACCGCCCGCAAAAAAATAGATCGCCAGACATGACAGCACTTTGAGCCGGGCCCGGTTGGCCACTACGTTGGGCAGTGTTTCAGTTGTGTCTCGATTCCAATAGATCAGTTTGCCTAACTCGATGCCGATATCCGTGACGATGCCGGTGATATGCGTTGTCCTGATTTCCGCTTTCGACAGCTTGGTAATAACGGCGTTTTGCAGGCCATAATGAAACACAGCAGCATGATCGCAACGGGTATGAACAGGCTGCCCAGGACTGAATGGTTAGCACCGAGAAATCCAAAACACAGCAGTAACACTGCCTCCAGCAGCAGGGGCAGCGCGTATTCGCTGTGCATGTGACGGCGCCGGGAATAGTTGACCATTATCGCTGAGCAGGCAGCGCCCATCAGAAACGACAGCAGCCCGCACACCCCAGCGGCTGCCAGTTCATACGCACCGAGGGCGATGTTGTCGGCCATGAAAGAGACGATGCCGGTCATGTGCGAGGTGTACTGCTGAACCGCCAGGAACCCGCCGGCATTGATGGCTCCCGCCACAAACGCCAAGGCAAAACCAAGGTGACGATTGGCCTCTGTGGTCCGCTCTGGTCCGGCGAGGCTTCTTGCGTAGTCAATCGGCATGAATTCAAACCCGTCGCAACGTGCACCGACTTAGTTTTTTATTGCGCTGGGGTATCTAGATACTCTTTTTTCTTCCGTGTCGAAAGCGTGGGCTCGACCAAGGTCTATGGGCGCCGTCTTTTTTTCGCAGACTGCTGTGAGAGCATGCAGGCGCAAGAAAAACCCTGTAGGAGCCACCTTGGTGGCGAACCCGGCACACCCAATCTCGAACTTATTGTGCAGGGTTCGCTAGCACGCCAGCTGCTTCGGACGCGGTTTATCCCAGCTGCTTTTCGATAGGTACGGACCGGGCGCTGACCTCATCCCCTGTATGACGCGTAGTGACGGTCTCGATCAGCACAATGCCGCATTCCTCAGCAGCCACCGGGTTGTGGCGCACACCTTTGGGAATCACGCAAAACTCTCCGGGCTGCAGAACGATATCCCTGTCTTCGAGCTGAATGGTGAGCGTTCCATACACCACCATAAACATCTCATCTTCATCTGCATGAGCGTGCCACATCAGCTCGCCTTTAAGCTTGGCAACTTTGATGTACTGGTCGTTGACCTGGCCAATAACCTGCGGAGACCAGTGCTGAGTAACCTTGGCCAGAGCTGCTGCAATATTCGTGGTGTTCCCGCTGAGCATTATTAAAGCCTCCCGTAAAAGAAGCCTCACCTTAAGCGCGCAGCGTGACGCCCCGTATCGAATGTTTATAATGCGGCCATTAGCAACTGTAATGGACTCTGGCATGCCCGCACCTTTGCGTACCGTTGATTTAGCGCTCGTTCGCAGCTTCGTGGTTATTGCGCAAACGGGCAGCATCAGCGGCGCCGCTCGCCAGCTGCACCTGACGCAGGGCGGTATCAGCCAGCAGATCAAGCGACTCGAAACCTTTTTCGGGTGTCAGCTATTCGAGCGCAATTCCAGCGGAGCCAGACTGACCAATCGCGGTCTGGACTTCCTGCCCAAGGCGCGGCGTCTGCTCGATCTCAACGACAGCGTGTGCCGGGAAATGATCGGCCCGTCCCTCGCGGAAACCGTAAAAGTCGGCGTGCCACACGATATGGCCGGATCGCATTTCGCAGATGTTCTAAAGGCCTTCGCCCTGAAGCATCACAACGTCGAAGTCATTGTTGTACCTGGGTCTTCGTTCGACCTGATGAATGCGTTCGCCAGAGGACTGGTCGATCTAACCATTAGCCAATGCCCGGCGACCCAAGCGGCGGGCGAGCGCCTGTCGCTGGAATCGCTGGTGTGGATCGGTGGTTCTCAGGAGCTGGTTAGCCAACGGCCCCTGCCGCTGTGTTTCATCACGCCGACATGCGCGTTTCGCCGGCCCGTGTTTTCACTGCTTGGCGAGGCTCATATCAGCTGGCGCGTGAAATTTGAAAACTCCTCGGTTGAAACCACCCTGGCCACTGTAAAAAGCGGTCTCGCACTGACGCCGTGGCTTCGCTCGCTGGTACCGGATGATTTCCACGTGCTGGGCCATGATTCAGGACTGCCGCTGTTGGCAGATTTCGTCATTGAGCTCCACGTTTCGCAAAGTGCAGCCCAGGGTGCACTGGATATGGCCGAGCTCATTCGCGCGCATCTGTCTTGTTCGGGGTGAGCGTTCGAAAGTGCTCGCCGAGCCCGGGCGGCTCACTGGCTGCGGTCCTGCCCTATGTGCTGATCGTAGTCTTCGTTTCCATTGGTCCTCTTCTTTACCTGGCCATCAAAGGCCCACGGAGCTCGCATGTTCAAACCCCATAGCGGTCAGGTCGCGCTAGTCAGCGGCGCCGGCAGCGAGCACGGCATCGGCTTTGCCATCGCCAGGCGCCTTGGCGACTCGGGGGCCAAGCTGATCATCACCGCCAGCAGCGCCCGCATCCATGACCGCGTCGCGCAATTGCGTGGCGAAGGCTATGAAGTGGAAGGTCGCGCGGCTGACCTCACGCAGCCCGCTCAGGTCGCCGAATTGGTGAGCTGGGCTGAGTCGCTCTGGGGCCAGATCGATGTACTGGTGAACAATGCCGGCATGGCAGTTCAGGGCGAAGCCGAGGAATTCTCCGACCTGGCCGACATGAGCCTGGAGGCCTGGAACACCTCGATTGCGCGCAACCTCACCACCGCGTTTTTACTCACACGCGCGGTATTGCCAGGCATGAAGAGTCGTCATTACGGGCGCGTCGTTCATATCACCTCCACCACCGGCACCCGCGTCAGCAATCCGGGCGAGGCCGCCTACGCGGCAGCGAAGGCCGGCATGGTCGGCATGAACATGAGCCTGGCTCTGGAAGTGGCGCCTCACGGCATCACCGTGAACTCGGTAGCCCCGGGATGGATCGCCACACAATCGAGCACCGCCGAGGAGCTGGTTGCCGCGCAATACGTTCCAGTCGGGCGAGCCGGCAGGCCCGACGAGGTCGCTGCGGCCGTCGCGTTTCTGGCGTCGCCTGAGTCCAGCTATATAACGGGTGAGGTTCTGGGGGTGGATGGGGGGAATTGTTTGTCGGAGAACAAGGGGCCGCGTTGAACGTCGAAAAAACACATCTTTTGTGTGGTGCCGTCGCGGCCACAAATACGAACGGACACCAAGCACTGCTTCGGCCGAGGCAGCCCACCTCCTCAGCCGATCGCATTCAGCTTTTCAGCCCTTATTTCCCCTCCCCAAGATCGCCCAACAACGCCTCAATCGCCTTGAGCACGCCCTTCTCTTCCTTGCTGACCTTGCTACCAAAGCCTAAAAACCCACCGCCCGAGGCCGATGCCACGGTGTTGCCGAAGGCGAGCAGGTCTTTGCGAAAGGCCACGGCTTGGCTGTTTTCGGCTTTAGCGGCGAGCAGGCCGTTAAGGGTGATGAAGTACATCGGCGCGAAGAAGTTGCCCGAGGTGTAGCGCTCGAGGAAGTCCATGAGCAACGCGCGACCTTGCGGGGCGTGGGGGGTGAGTTCGCTCATGACGCGTTGCATCAGCACGCTGACGTATTTGCCGGATTCTTTGAACAGCGCTTCGAAGGCGCCCAACTCTTTGGCGTCGATATCGCCGTCGGCACCGGCGACCATGAAGAACACCGCCAATGGGGCGTCGCGCACTTCGGCCCATTCTTCGGCGGTAAAGCCGTTGAAGCCGGACATGCTGGTGAGCTGTTCCTGAAAGTGCGCGTTCCAGATGGCAGCGCCGTCGGTGTTTTCGTCGCGGCCTTCGTAGAACGCTTTTATCAGCGGCTGCACGGCGCTTTTATCCAGATTTTCCAGACCGATCAGCTTCGGTTTGAACACGGCGAAACCTTCGCTGCTCTGGGCGTGGCGGTAGGGAATGGCCATGCGCAGTTCGTGTTTGGGTTCGTTGTAGGTGCAGATGTTGAGCAACAAGGCGTCCACTTTGCCCACGTCTGGCAGGGTGACAAACCCGTCTACTGCCCAGAAACCGCCCGCCGCGTTCCAGCGGTTGCCGGCGTACATGCTCTGGCCTTCTTCCATTGCTTCCTGGGCGGTGTCGGTTACCACGCGCACCATGCGCGTCTGCCCTTCTTGGGTGAGGTAACCGTAGATGGGAATCAGCAGTTCGCCGCCGCTTACGCTGGACACTGCGTGTGCCGCGAGGCGGCCGGCCATTTTGTAGGTTTCTTGCATGTTTACATCCTTATAAAAGCCAAGAGGGGTGGAGCGTGTGGAACGGCGACAATCGGGTTTTCAGTGGCTGTCACGCGCGCAGACGCTTTGTTGCGGGCGAACGAACAGGTCACGCAGGCGTGTGATGGTTTTCGAGGAAATGGGGCTGCGGCTCAGCGCAATCGTGTCGCCAGAGAGGGGGCGCATCGTAACTTCCATGTTTGCGGGTGTGCCGATAGTGCCATTGCCGAAGCGGGTTTGCCATGGGCCCGGAGGCGGCACGCCGGGCTATTTTGCGAACCCGATCACGCTGCGCGTGGCGCGGTTTTTCAGTCGTGCCGATGCCTTGGCTGCGCTTACAATCGGCCATCGCCCACGGGATGGGTATGCAGGTAAGGAACTTGGCGATGCGCGTGTGTCACTGGCTGTTGGGCCTGGTTGTTCTGGCCGCGTGCAGCGCCTGCAGCAAGCCGGACATTTACCTGTGCGGCAGCGAGTCCGGCCAGGTTACGGTGCAGGAAAGCGCCTGCCCGTTGCCGCCCGACGTTGCCCTTCTGGATGAAGACTACCAACCGAAAAAACCCAGCGATGTTCGCCTGCTAACCCGCCTGCCACTGCCCATGTTGCCCACGCTCACAAGCCAGCCCGCCGTGTGGATGAACTGGGCGTACACCGATGAACGCGACGCGCTGTATGTGAAGACCACTCAGGGTCAGACCGGCATTTTTGGCAGCGGCGGCAATCACCTGTATGCAATTGACCTGAGCAGCGGAAAAGAACTGTGGCGCCACACCAGCAGCACGTGGGTTACCTCGGCGTTGATCAATAAAGACCGAGTATTCGCCGTAAGCGCTTCCGATCAGCGGATTACGGCCTACGACCGCGCGACCGGCAAGGTGATCGCGGTGCATAAGCAACCGCACACCGCCACCGACCTGCTGGTAACCGACAACCTGCTGGTGTTTATCGACAACTATCAGCACGTGGTCGCGCTCGACAGCAGCACTCTAACCGAGCGCTGGCGCATCACGCCGCCGAGCTACGAGCTGTATACGCTGCAGCTGTTCGACAACACCCTGGTGCTGACCGACCGCAGCTACACAGTGCATGCCTACGCGCTCGACAGCGGCGAAAAACGCTGGCAGCGGTCGCTCAGCGATGGGCAGCTGGTCGTGGGCGCGCAGGTGTTTTTCCATGACCGCCTTGGCTCGCAGATCCTCACACTCGATGTGAACACCGGCGCCACGGTTGCCACGTACCGCTACGACGAGAACGCCAGTATCACCCTGGAGCCTTTCGGGCCGCTGGTGCTGGACAATACCGAGATCGACACCGGCATCCGCACCAAGGCCTTCGATCCACTCACGGGCGCCGAACTGTGGACTTCCGAGGACGTCGGCCCCGCCGGCATCGTCGGGCCGCACGTCAGCGGGGGCACGCTGCTGGCGATTGATAACGACGCCCAGACCATGCGCATCCTCGACAACAAAACCGGAACACTGCTCGCCACGCTGCACATTCCGCGCATGCACTTCAGCACCTCGCGCAGCGAACAGAACACCACGATTTACGGCTACGCCACGATGCTGATCATTCCGCGCTAGAGGTCATTCACTGCGCGAGCCGTATTCGGGCCACGGCTTCGCCGTTTGTGTCGTCGCACTGAGGCGTAATTAAGGGGACGTGCGCGACAGTGCCTCAGGTGAACAGGCCGTACGCAGTGGCCCTGCAGTTATTGCAAATAATTCTCGAATAACATAGATTCGCGTGCAAATCGTTGCCGTCCATTCAGGTGCCTTATGCAGGATTCAGGAGCGACCGCCGGCGGGTCATTTCTTGACGCCTGCTTAACGCTGAGCGTCCGCGCCAGGGTGCTCGGCACGAGCTACCGGACCGTGTTGTAGCGCATGCCCTCCTCACCCGCCCCGCATCCTTTGAATGCCCGTAATCGTGTCTTGCATCAGCTGTTTGGTGATCACCACGGCTGGTTGCTGCAGCGCCTGCGGGCCCGGCTGAACTGTGGCCATGACGCCGCCGACATGGCCGCCGAAACCTTTGCGCAAGTGGTCGCGCTGCCAGCTCCGCACGCCATCGAACAGCCCCGCGCCCTGCTCACCACCATTGCCAAGCGCCTGATATATGCGAGCTGGCGGCGGCGCGATCTGGAGCGCGCCTACCTGCACGCGTTGGCGCTGGAACCACTGGACTATGAGCCGTCGGCTGAAGAACAGGTACAGGCACTCGAAGCGCTGAGCGCGCTGGACCGCATGCTTGAAGGTCTGTCGCCGCTGGGGCGCAGCGCGTTTTTGTTCAGCCAGCTGGATAACCTCACCTACGCCGAAATCGGCGCCCGTTTGGGCATTTCGGCGCCGCGTGTGCATCAGTACGTGGTGAAAGCCCTGGCGCTTTGCTACCTGGCGCTGGAGCAACCATGACGATGGCGCAATTGCCGCCTGCGGTTGCCGAGGCCATCGAATGGTTGGCGCTGCAACGCTCCGGCGCCATGCTCGACAGTGACCGTCAGCGGTTCCAGCACTGGCTCGGGCTGAGTGCCGAGAATCAGCTGGCGTGGCAGCGCCTGCAGCAGCGACTGGGCCAGGCATTTGCCGATGTGCCGGCGCAGTCTCATCACGTGCTCAGCGCCCGCACCAGCGGGCGGCGACAACTCCTGCGCGGCGCTCTGGCGGTGACTGGGGTAGGTGTCGGTGGCTGGTGGTTGCAGCGCATCGGCGCATTGCCTTGGGTGGGCAGCGATTTGCAAACCGGATTTGCCGAGCGGCGGCCGTTTGCGTTGGAGGATGGCAGTCAGCTTGTGCTCAATGCCCAGAGCCGCGTAGACATCGCTTTTGGCGCGCAACAGCGCACCCTGACGTTGCGCGAAGGTGCCCTGAGCATTCAGGTAGCGGCCGACTCACAGCGCCCGCTGGTAGTGGTCACACCCTTTGGCGAAGCCCAGGCGCTCGGCACGCGCTTTACCGTGCTGCTGCGTGAGCACAGCGCGGATGTGTGGGTGCAAGAGTCGCGCGTGAAGGTTCGCGCGGCGAACGGCGCCAGCGTGCAGTTGAGTTCCGGTCAGGGTGCGCGACTTTCCCCGGGCGGCATTCAACTGCTCGAGGCGCGCCACGCGGGTGAAGGCACCTGGGAAGACGGCTTTCTTGAGGTACATGACCAGGCGCTGGGCAGCATCATCGAGGCGCTGCGGCCTTATCGAAGGGGAATAATACGCATCAGTCCCGAGGCCGCTGAGTTGCGAGTCTCCGGCGTGTTCCCGCTGGACGACAGCACACAGGCCCTGCGTTCACTGGAAGAAACCCTGCCGCTTCGGGTTGAGCAGCGCTTTGGCTGGTGGACGCAAATCACCCTGCGCTAATTATTTTTTCGCCTGCCCCTTAATAACAGAGCCACTCGCGTCACATAGCTGGCATCGACTACCCACCGGGAACGCTGCCCATGCTCCGAACACGCCGTTTCAATCTGCCGCCCCTGGCCTTCGCCTTGACCTTTGCCGTCGCCTCGCCACTTCTGAATGCCGCTGAAGAAACCTTCCGCCAGACTCAACTGCTGAGTTTCGATATACCCGCCGGGCCGCTGGAAGCCACGCTCACCGCCATTGCCCGGCAAAGCGGGCGCACCATTGTGTTCAGTGCGCCGCTGACACGCGGCTTGACCGCACCCGCACTGCGCGGCCAGTTGAGCACCGAACACGCGCTGCGCCAGGCCCTGCAAGGTTTGCCCTTGCAACTGAACACCACGCCCAGCGGCACGCTCAGTATCGAGCCGCTAACCGACAGTGCCGTGCAGTTGTCCGCCACCACGGTCGCTGGTTCAGCGCTGCAACAAGACGCCTGGGGGCCGGCCCACAGCAAGGTCGCCACACGCAGCGCAACCATGAGCAAAACCGACACGCCGCTGCTGGAAATACCGCAGTCGGTGTCGGTGATCACCCGCGAAGAACTGGTCTCGCGTCAGCACGACAGCCTGGCGGATGTTTTGAATTACACCGCTGGCGTGGTCAGTCAGCCCAATGGCTACAGCCGCGTGGCAGATGACTACCGCCTGCGCGGCTTCGACATCGGTCCGCGCACCGGCAGCGTGTTGCGTGACGGCATGAAAATGCAGAGCACGCAGTTCGAAGGGGGCCAGGAACCGTATGGCCTGGAACGCGTGGAAGTGCTCAAAGGCGCCTCGTCGGTGCTCTACGGACAGCTGGCACCGGGCGGGCTGATCAACACCACCAGCAAGCGGCCCACGCTGGATCCGCTGCACGAGCTGAATGTGGAATATGGCAACCATCAGCGCCGGCAGTTATCCACCGACCACAGCGGCGCGCTGGATGACGAAGGCCGCTTCAGCTACCGCCTCACCGCATTGGTACGCGACAGCGGTACGCAGTTCGATGAGATCGACGACGACAAGCAGTACATCGCGCCGGCACTGACCTGGCAGATGAGCGACGACACCCGCCTTACCCTGCTGGCCAGCCACCAGCGCACCCAAACCTCGCTGACACCACCGATTCGCTACGACCTCACCACCTTCAGCAATACGCCGGGCTACAAGGTGCCGTATGACCTGTTCGCCGGCGAACCGGAGTACGACGACTACGACGGCACGCTGCAAACCTTCGGCTACCTGCTGGAAAGCCAGCTGAGCGACAGCCTGCTGCTGCGCCATGCCGCGCGCTACTTTGAGTCGCGCACCGACTACGACTACATCACGCTGAACAACAGCCGCGTCACCGGACCGAATCTGGCAAATCTCACCCGCACCTACAATTCGCGCGACGACATTGCCACCGGATGGACCAGCGACAGCAACCTGACCTTCAATTTCGACAGCGGCGCCTGGCAACACACGCTGCTTGGCGGCGTCGACTACTACCGCAAAACCTACGACAGTCACCGCAACAGCGGTAGCGCGCCGACGTTGAACCTGGCCGACCCGGTGTACGGCAACCTGCCCAACGTGACCACCGTGGACAGCGGCTCGGACCTTCACAGCACGCAAGTGGGCGTGTACCTGCAAGAGCAGGCCAAGTTTGACGAACGCTGGGTGCTGCTGGCCGGCGTGCGCCAGGACTGGGCAGAAAACCGCACGCGCAACTACCGCAATGATTCGGTAAGCACCGTCGACGATAACAAGACCACCGGCCGCGTGGGCCTGGTTTACCTCGCCGAAAACGGCCTGGCGCCTTATATCAGCTATAGCCAGTCATTCCTGCCATCGGCCGGCACCGACGCCAGCGGCAACACCTTCGAGCCCACCGAAGGGGAGCAATATGAAATCGGCATCCGCTATCAACCGGCCGAGCGAGAACTGCTTATCAGCGCGGCGGTGTATCAGCTCACGCAGAAAAACGTGCTGACCTCCATCCCGGGCTCCGACTTCGACGAACAAACCGGCAAAGAACGCAGCACCGGCTTTGAGCTGGAAACCAAAGCGCAACTGAGCTCCAACCTCGCGCTCAATGCCACCTACGCCTACACCGACGCGCACATCATTGCCGACAACGACAAGACCCTCGAAGGCGCACGCATAGAAGGCACGCCCTACCACAGCGCCGCGTTGTGGCTGGACTACCGCCTGAGCCTGCTGGGCCTGGACCGCGTTACCGTCGGCGGCGGCGCGCGCTACAACGGCACCACCCACACCACGCCAAGCGTCACCGACCGCAAAATTCCCGCCTACACCCTGTTCGATGCGCGAATCACCTATGAAGTGGACGCCAACTGGCAGGTCAGCGCCCGCGCGCAAAACCTCGCCAATGAGCGCTACCTGTACTGCGCCAACTCGTGCCGCTACGGCGACGAGCGCAGCGTGGTCGGTTCAGTGAGCTACCTCTGGTAAACCCGCCGAGCTTCGCGAGCACGCTCGCTCCTGTCTATCGTGCGGCCTGGAGGAGCGGCTTTAGCCGCGAGTTGTTGGACTACCCGCCTCGTCCATTGCGGGCCTAATAAAGCCGAGGTGGAAGTTGATAGCGCCTGGCGCAGGAAGGGCGGCGGGAGTTTTTGGCTGTGGAGCTGCTTTCTAATGGTGTTACCCGCATTTATCAAGGACGTTGCCATCCGTACGGCTGCGATCGATAGCACCATCTGGGCCGATGTAGATATTGATCTTGGGCCACTTTGGTTTCGCCCTTGTGCAATGCCACTTTCCACCATTAACCCAATAGAACTCGAAAAAAAACTGCTCGTCCGGGAAGATGTGCCCGGACCCACCGGTGGCTTCACCGGGGTAGATCTCACCTTTGTAGATCATGTGCTGAACATTCAAGATGTAACCGAGACGCCCCTCTCCCCTGTCAGAGAAATGGAAGCTCACCCGGGGTATAGCGAAATACCAAAAGACAAGTGGCGCGAGTAACACCGCCAGCACCCATCGCCAAAAGTTCCGCTTCGGTTTATTTGCAGATGTGGTCATGTTTGGAGTTCAAAGCATTAAACGAGGCAGCCCTACAGGCTGCTGACGTCAGAGTTCAAGAAAGAGTAAGGCGCGGTTCTGGTCCGACGGTTTGATTAGCAAAGCCGTCGGTTTAACTTGGCACTAGCGGATGCAAGTCGCATAACTCTCGGCTTCAGGCTTCACAAAAGGCCAGGCTGTGGAGGTGTTTCATCAGGGAAGTGGCCCGCACTCTTCAATAACGTTGGCATCAGTGCGACTGCGATCGATAGCACCATCTGGGCCGATGTAAACATCAGTATCCGGCCACTTCGGTCTGACCCTTGTGCAGTGCGACTTTTCACCATTAACCCAATAGAACTCGAAGAAAAACTGATCGTCCGGGAAAATGTGACCAGGCCCACCGGTGACTTGACCGGGGTGGATCTCGCCTTTGTAGATCTTGTGCTGAACATTCAAAATGTAGCCGAGACGCCCCTGCCCTTTTTCAGAAAAATAGAAGTTCACTTGGGGTGTTGCGAAATACCAAAAAACGAAGGGCGCCAGCAAAACCACCAGCACCCAGCGCCAAAAGTGTCGCTTCGTTTTATTTGCAGATGTGGCCATGTTTAGAATTCCCAGCCTTGAACGTGGCGGCCCTAATGGCTGCTGACGTCGGAGTTTAAAAAGAGTAAGGCGTGGTTTTAGTCCGACGGCTTGATTAGCAAAGCCGTCGGTTTAACTGGGCATTAGCGGATGCAAGTCGAATAGCTCGCCGCTTTCAGGCTTCATAAATTGCGAAGCTGTTGAGCGTTTCAATCACGGCAGTGGCCCGCACTCTTCAATAACGTTGGCATCAGTGCGACTGCGATCGATAGCACCATCTGGGCCGATGTAGATATTGATCTCGGGCCACTTCGGTTTGGCCCTTGTGCAGTGCGATTTTCCACCATTAACCCAGTAGAACTCGAAAAAAAAATGTTCATCCGGAAAGATGTGCCCGACGTCACCAGTAGTTCCACCAGGGTAGATCTCACCTTTGGAGATGGAGTGCTGAACGTTCAAAATGTATCCGAGACGTCCCTGCCCCTTGTCAGAGAAATAGAAGATGACTCGGGGCGCGGCGATATACCAAAAGACCAGGGGAGAAAGTAATACCGCCAGCACCCATCGCCAAAAGTGTCGCTTCGGTTTATTTGCAGATGTGGTCACGTACGGCACGCCCCCAGCTTGAACGTGGTAACGATAAAACTTCATCCATGAGCAGGTTTGCGGTAATCCCACCGTCTGGGTGCTGCTCGCATAGCTTGACTCCAATGCTGATAGCGACTCGGTCACCTATGTCGTCCCATGCCCTTAATCCGTCAATGTCTGCTGAGCGATGCGGCCCTTCGAATTTGTCCCATTCTCCAATTTTGCGGATGGAATCCGAAGCAATCTGCTCAAGCCCTGCGCCATCCAGAAGCACGCCCTCGGAAAGCCCACCAATGCGCCCCACATAGCCGTAATGGATGTTCGACCAGATGTCATAGAAGTAGTCGACCTGACCGTGCTTATGCCAGACGCCGCCGAACAGTTGTTCAATCGTCAGCTTGTGATCCCACGGCCTGTTTTGCCCAACCCGCTCCGCCCAAATCGCCATTGCAGCAGCTGTATTACCCAGCTCCATTGCCTGGAAATCAGGAGCTGAAACGCGTCCATACCAGGGGAGCTTTTCAAACTTCGCCTGTTCCGCCGCCGCGTCGAAGCGGGTGAGCTCTTTCATTTTCAAGACGGAGGGATGGGTGATGTTGCGGTTCATTTCCCCGGCGATATAGCGGGCCACCGGTTCCATCGCATCGGGGTGTTGGCAGGTGGCTGGCTCTGCCTTCCTTTCTGCCGGCGCAGGTTCGATGGGAGGGGAAAAACCGGTTTGACCGGAGTTTGCCGTTTGGGCAGGAACCGCACGGGCCAATGGCAGAGCGCTGGCCGAAGTAGTTCGTGCTGCAGGCGGTGCATCGTCTTTGTGATAAACGGCCGTACGAACCGAAGGGATCAGGCGGGCTTTGCAAGGGCAACTGCTGAAGCTGTCCAACGTGCCGGCCATCAGCCTGCCGTGGCTGACCATATGGGCGATGCCGCCAACGATCCGGTAGATTTTTCCGTCTTTGCCGCAAGAAACCTGATCACCTTGGCGAGCGTGAAGGACGCCAAACATGTTGATTCCGCTATGCCCTTCCAGCACTTTTCCGCCGCAGGTGGTTTTATCACCCTGGCCGATGAAATGACCTTCACTCATTGATTATTCTCCGTTAATCCCGAGCAGCAGCCTGCGGCGGTGGTTAGCGGAAAAAAATCGGACCGTTCCCAGGGTCACACCCAAACGACTCGGGTTGATCTGCAATACAAAGCGTCTTTGGCAAGCGAAAGCGCGGGAATCTTTATGAGAAGTTTCTCGGGCAAAAACCTAGAATGCCGCCCTCTCAACGACCTTCTCTGGAGCCGCGCCGTGCCGCGCTTTCTGCCTTTAGTGCTCTTGCTGCCAGCCCTTGCCCTGGCTGGCACCCCGCTGGAAAAGACCGAGCTTTATACAACGCTGGCTAGCGATTGCCACGACGTAGACCTCCGCACCTGGGAGCACCCGACGCGACTGGTGCTGGAGAAAAACGGCATCAAGCTGAACCGTTTGCAGCTGTGCAACGGTGGTCGCTATCCGGTTTTCTTTGTCGACTTGCCGTACGACCCGCAAGGCCAGACGCTGGATTTTTTCATGCCGCTGTATGAGCAGATGCGTAAAGCCAACGGCAAATGGCCCTATGCGTTTGTTGCGGGCAGCGACGGTCAGGTGGTGTACATCAGCTACCGCGACGACGGCACGATTGCGCGAGACTTTGAGTTTTTTGCGCAGCCCTAGGGCCTGGAAACTGAGCTGAACGGCGCACGCCTTCGTGCGAGGGCACAGTTATTGCTTTGCTAGCAATCAAAATTGACATAGCTAGCAGAGAGACCTCCTTTCCAATGATTGCCCGTTCCAGCCGCGCCGTAATCTGCACGCCCCACGCCGAGGCCAGCGCCGCTGGCATGCGGATTCTCGATGCAGGCGGCACAGCTATCGATGCCATGCTGGCCGCCAGCGCCATGCTTGGCGCGGTGTTCCCCCACATGACCGGCCTGGGCGGCGATGCCCTGTGGATGATCCACGACGACACGGTGCGCACCATCATGGGGATTGGTCAGGCTGGGCCGTGTCTGCCGGAGGGTGGTGCCATCACGGTTCGCGGTCCGGCGTCAGTGGCCACCACGGCCGGGGCCTTGGCGAGCTGGCAGGTCGCGGCGCAGATCAGCCGGCACCAGTGGGGCTCGACGCTGGGCTGGGCGGATGTGCTGGAAGACGCGGCGTTCATGGCCGATGCCGGCTCACCGGTATCGCAGTCGCAACTGTTCTGGCAGACGCTGCGCCAGCCGCTGATTGCGCAATTGCCAGACCTGCACTCGCTGTGCATGACCGAGGGCCGCTGGCTGCGTGAGGGCGATACGCTGCGCCAGCCGCAACTGGCCACTACCCTTCGCCACCTGGCACGCTACGGTGTGCAGGATTTCTATCAAGGCGAACTGGCCCAGGCGTTCACTGCAGCCTTTGCCGAGCTGGGTTGCGGCCTGACGGCGGCCGATCTGGCGGCCACCCGTGCCATGGAGGTGGCGCCGATTTCGGTGCGCTACCGAAGCGGCCGGCTTTATAACGTCGCACCGCCGTCGCAGGGGCTTTACACCCTGCAGGCAATGGCGGCGTTGCAGCACAAGCCCCTGGCCGCTGCCGGGAATGGCAGCGCGCGGTATTACCACTATCTGGTTGAAGCCATCAAACAGGGGCTGTTGCGCCGCAATGCGCAGCTGTGCGACCCGGTTGGCAGCCCGTGGGATTTTGCCGCCACGCTCCACCCTGCGCAGGTAGAGCGCTACGCCAGCGCCATGGATGACGAACGTGCCGCGCCGTGGAATGAGGCCGGTCGGCCGGCCGACACCGCGTGGATGGCGGCCACCGATGCGCAAGGCCGCACTGCCTGCCTGATCCAGAGCCTGTTTCACGATTTCGGCTCGGGCTGCGTGCTCGGCGATACCGGCGTGCTCTGGCAGAACCGTGCGGCTGGCTTTAACGCGGACCCGCGGCATGCCAATGGCTGGGCGCCAGGCAAACGGCCGGCGCACACGCTGAACCCGTCGTGTTACCTGGCTGACGATGGCCGCCGCTGGTTTTTCGGCACCCAGGGCGGTGACGGCCAGCCCCAGACGCAAATGGTGCTGGCCACCCAACTGATCGATTTCCAGCAGCCGGTCGATGCAGCGCTCAACACGCCGCGCTTTCTGCTGGGTCGCAGTTTTTTCGACAGCACCGACAACCTCAAACTCGAAGGCGCCATGCCAGCGAGCACGATTGAGGGCCTGGCCGCGCTGGGCCACGAGGTGGAACGCATTCCGGCGCTAAGCCCCATGACCGGGCACGCGGGGGTCATTGCCATCGACGCTGCAGGCCAGCGCACGGCCATGCATGATCCCCGTGGCGAAGGCACCGCGCTGGGTCAGGCGCAGTGAGCGGCAAGCGAGTGTTTACCGGGTTCGGGCCGCTGGCGGATAATGCCGCCGTTTGCCCGTCAGCCGCAGAGGAACGATCAGGTTGAGCACTGTCACCGCCAAACAGCTTGAGGTGGAACGCATCGTCGACAAGCTTTTCAAGGCGATCGCCCAGCATCGTCTGCCGCCTGGCACACGCCTGATCGAAGCGCAGATTGTCGAATCGTTGCAGGCCAACCGTAACCACGTGCAAGTGGCGCTCCAGCGCCTGGCGATGCAAAAAGTAGTGACCATCGAAGCCAACCGCGGGGCGATGGTGGCGCAGCCGACAGCCAAGGAAGCGCGGGACATTTTCAGCGCGCGCCGCGCCGTGGAGCGGGCCATTGTCGAGGCCATAACACCGGCCAGCATGCGCAAGCACCGTCAGCGCATCGCCAACCATATGAACAGCGAACGCAAGGCCACCAACGACACTGACCGCCGCGCCATCGTGCGCGAGCTCAGCGAGTTCCATCTGTTGCTGGGGGAAATCAGTGGCAACACCGTGCTCAGCGATATTCTTGCCAACCTGATGGTGCGCAGCTCGCTGATCGTCGCGCTGTATCAACGCAACGACGTGCCCTCGTGCGCGTCGGACGAACATCAGCAGATCATCACCGCCCTGGAAAACGGCGATAACCAGCAGGCCGTCGCGGTGATGATCGAGCATCTGGATGAGCTGGAAGCGCAACTGGCGCTGGAGCAAGGCGAGTCCGAAGAATTCAACCTCAAGCAAGCGTTGAGCGATTAGGTCGCCGGCTTCAGCAACTGTCCGGCCGGCCGGCTAAAGGTTTGCCGCCCGCCTTTGAAGCCCATCAGCGGCGCACTGATTTCAGCGATCACCGCCGCCGGCGAGTCGGCATCGAAGACGATAAAGTCTGCCTTGCAGCCAGGCAGCAAGCCGTAATCCGGCAACCGCAGCAAACGCGCCGACTCGCTGGAAATCCACGCCAGGCATTGGCCAAGTTCGGCCAGCGTGCCCAGCTGGGAGACGTTGGCGAACAGATTCGCCTGACGCACCAGCGACGCATCGCCGTAAGGCGTGAACGGGTTGCCGATGTTGTTGGTGGACAGCGAACAGGTAACCCCGCATGCGTGCAAGTTGGCCAACGGCGCCAGCCCGCGCGGCTTGTTGTGAAAGGCGTCGCGGCCGGTGAGAAACAGGTCCGTGCTCGGCAAGCACGTCACCTGCACGCCCACCTCGGCCAGATGCAGCCCCAACGGCATCAACTGCGCTTTGGGCAACGCCGAGAGTTTGGTCGCATGGCCAATGGTCACCCGCCCGCCCCAGCCATGCAGCGCCGTGCAGCGCGCCACTTCCAGGGCGGTGATGTCGTCGGGGTTCAGGTCGAAGTCCAGGTGCAGATCCAGGTCGCAGTCGTAACGCGTCGCCAGTTCGAACAGCCGCTGAATCTGCCCATGGGGGTCGCTATCCATATACGGGCAACCGCCCAGTACGCTGGCGCCGCTTTCGAGCGCCTGGCACAGCAGTGCTTCGGTGCCGGGATTGTTGAGCAAGCCCTCCTGCGGAAACACGCAGATTTCCAGCCCAATGGCCCAGGCGTAATCGGCTTGCAGACGGCGAATGGCGTTGAAGCCGGTGAGGCCGATTTGCGGGTCCAGCTCAACATGGGTGCGCATATGGGTGGTGCCCTGCAGGATGGCTTTTTCCAGCACCCGTGCGCCGCGCTCGTAGACATCCTGTTCGGTAAACCCGGCCTTGGCCGCGCGCGTTTGCGCCACGGCCTCCACCAGCGTGCCTTCGGTCAACTGGCAGCGCTGCATGATGCAGGCCTTTTCCAGATGGATATGGGTTTCGATAAGACCGGGCAACACCAGTTGGCCGTTCAGGTCGAGGGTGTGCCAGTCGCCTGTAGCCGCGCTGAAGGCCTGGACAAAATAACCGTCCTCGACCAACAGTTCGGTCAACCCGCCCTCCTCGCCCAGCCTGGCATTGATGATTTTCAGCGCACTCATACCGCCACCGCTTCGCCCAGGTACGCCGCCGCCAGCTCTTTGTCGTCGCGCAACTCGGCGGCGCTGGCAGCTTTGACGATGCAGCCGGTTTCCAGCACATAGGCACGGTCGGCCACTTGCAGCGCCAGGTTGGCCATTTGGTCGACCAGGAGAATGGTCACGCCTTCATCGCGCAACGCGGCGAGCGCGTCGTACAGCTCGCCGATCATGGCCGGTGACAGGCCCAGCGAGGGTTCGTCGAGCAACAGAATCTTCGGCTTGGCCATCAAGCCTCTGCCTACCGCCACCATCTGCTGCTCGCCACCGGAAAGCAGCC
This sequence comes from Pseudomonas viridiflava, assembly GCF_900573885.1. Classification (GTDB taxonomy): domain Bacteria; phylum Pseudomonadota; class Gammaproteobacteria; order Pseudomonadales; family Pseudomonadaceae; genus Aquipseudomonas. Next base: position 98,498 of record NZ_UPSE01000198.1, on the reverse strand, counting down.
CCGCCGGGTTGTCGATGCGGTCACGCAACCGTGGGAAGCGCGTGAGGATGGCCTCGATTTCCGCCTCGGCATCGAACGCCTCGGGGCGCGAATAACCGCCGAGCAGCAGGTTGTCGCGCACGCTCAGATACGGGAACACCTGGCGCCCTTCAGGCACCAGTGCCAGACCGCGCGCGGCGATATGGCTGGCGCTGGCTTGCTCGATATTTTCATCGTCCAGCAGCACGCTGCCGCCGCTCGCCCGATGCAGCCCCGCCAGGCACTGCAGAATGCTCGACTTGCCGGCGCCGTTGGCGCCGAGAATGGCCACCAGCTCGCCGGGGTTTACCACCAGATTGACCTTGTTCACCACCGGCGAGGCGCCGTAGTCGATCACCAGGTCTTTGACGTACAGGCGCGCGTCGCGGCTGCCATCCCAGATGTGTGGCCGTGGTGTTGCCTGGTAATCGGTGCCGCCCAGGTACGCGGCGATCACCTGCGCATTCTGGCGAATTTCAGCCGGTGGGCCGCTGGCAATCGGCTTGCCCGCATCCAGCACCAGCAGGTGCTCGGACACCGCCATCACCAACTGCATATCGTGCTCAACCAGAATCACCGTCAGGCCGAAATCAGCCAGCTTGCGCAGCAGCACGGCCAGCTCATCGGTGTCGGCGCGGCTGAGGCCGGCGGCCGGTTCGTCAAGCAGCAGCACCAGCGGCGCAGTGGCCAACGCACGGGCAATTTCCACCACGCGGCGGTCCACGTGGGGCAACTCATCGGCGGCAATATTCACTTCACCGCGATAGCCCACCAAGGCCAGCAGGTCCATCGCCAGGCTGCGCTGCCCGGCCGTGGGCAGGCTGAAGGCGAGCCCCAGGCGACCTTTCTGCATGGCCACCAGCACGTTGTCGAGCACCGACAGTTCGCCAAAAAGCAGCGTGGTCTGGTAAGTACGGGCGATACCGGCGCGGGCGCTTTTCCAGGCCGGCAAGCCCGCCAACGGTTGTTGCAATTCGATCTGCCCGCTGTCCGGCGCATAGAAGCCGCTGATCATGTTCAGCACCGTGGTTTTGCCGGCGCCGTTAGGCCCGATGATGCTGGTGATGCTGCCAGCCGGCGCACGCAGGTGTACGTGTTGTGCGGCCTGCACACCGCCGAAGCGGATGCCGATGTCGCTGACCTGCAAGCCGGTCGCCGGCCCGCGGCTGCGCAAATGCGCAGCGATGCGTTCGCCGTTTATTTGCGTGGGCGGCAGCAGGCGGGTCGGCTTCAGCCAGCGCGCAGCAATGGCGCCGAGCAAACCGTTGGGGGCGATCCACAGCACCAGTAGCAACAGCGCGGAAAAAATCAGCAACCGGTACTCGGCAAAGTTCGACAGCAGCTCGGGCACCAGCACAATCAGCAACGCGCCAATCAGCGGCCCGAACAGCATGCCGCTGCCGCCGACGATCACCGCCAGCACAAACAGAATGGACTGGGAAAACGGGAACGACTCGGGGTTGATAAACATCAACAGCGGCGCGAGCAACCCACCGGCCAGACCGGTCAATGCTGCCGACAAGGCAAACGCCAGGGTCTTGCTCAGCACAGGATTGAAACCCAGCGAACGCGCGGCGATTTCAGAAGCCTTTACCGCGCGCATGGCCATGCCCCAACTGCTGCGGCTCATGCGCTGGTAGAACAGCAGCGCGCCGATCATCAGGGCGGCCGCCAGCAGGGCCAGCAGCACCATGGGATCAAGCCCGGCGAACTCGGGCATCGGAATGCCCATCAAGCCATTGGAGCCACCGGTCACGCCACGCCATTCGATGAGGCCGTGGTGCACCACAAAGGCGAAGGCAATGGTGATCATCGCCAGATAAGGCCCGCTCACCCGCAACGCCGGAATCGCCAGCAGCGCGCCGGTCAAACCGCTCACCAGACCGGCCACGGGTAGCGCCAGCCACAGCGGCCAGCCGGCCATTGTCAGCAGCGCCGACACATAGGCGCCGATGGCATAGAAGGCGATATGCCCAAAGGAAATCTGCCCGCTGAGGCCGATCAGAATATTCAGCCCAACGCCCACCACCGCCGCCAGGGCGCACAGGGTAAAAACCAGCAGCGAGTAGCTGTCCAGGGTAAACGCCAGGACAGCGCATGCTGCGGCAAGCAAGCCGATAAACACCGGAGCGGCCAGGGTTTTGAAGCCACTCATACTTTCACCAGTGCCTGGCTGCCGAACAGACCGTTAGGGCGCGTCGCCAGCGCGAGAATGACCAGGGCAAACGTCACGATCTGGGTAAACGCCGAGCCGAAATACAAGGTGATCAACGCCTCTGCCAACCCAAACAGCAGGCCGGCGGCAAACACCCCGCCCGCGCTGGTAATGCCACCCAGAATCGCCACCGCGAAGGCTTTCAGACCAAACAGCATGCCCATCTCTGCGCTTACGCTGAACAGCGGCGCAATCAGCAGACCGGCCACCGCCGCAAATACCGTCGACACGGCAAAGGCAATCGCCACCACCCGGTTCACGTTGATGCCCATCAGCATGGCCGCACGCGGGTTTTGCACGCAGGCCTCCAGCACCTTGCCCAACCGCGTGTAGCGGCGCACCAGATACAGCGCCAGCGCAATGGCCGCGCCGGCCAGCGGAATCAGCAACTGCTGCGCACCCACGGTGCTGCCGAACAACTCGACGTTCAGGTGCACCAGGCTGCTCTCGAACTGCCGGGGCTCTTTGCCAAAGGTGAACAGCGCCAGGTTGTCCACCAGAATGCCGGCCGCCACCGTCGCCATCAGCCAGGCCTGCGAACCGCGGCTATGAAACGGCCGCACCAGACAGCGCTCGATCACCAGCCCGTAAAGGGCGCACAGGCTCAGGGTCAGCGGCAACGCCAGCCATAACGACCAGCCCCAGTTAATGCAGAAGGTGTAACCCAGCACCGCGCCAACCATCATTGCGCTGCCCTGGGCAAAGTTGACGGTGCGCGAAACCACGTACGTGAGGTGAAACCCCAACGCCAATAACGCGTACATGCTGCCCAGGCCGAGCCCGGAAATAATGGCGGCGGTGAACATGGCTTACTCCTTGGGCGCCAGCGGTACGATCTGGCCATCAACGAAGTGGGTGAACAGGTAATCCTGCGGACCCAGTGCGTCGTGCTTGCTGGCGCTGAATGGCTGCCGGTACTGCTTGATCAGCCCGTCGTACTCGCCGATGGCATAGAAGCCGTCGCGCACGGCTTTGCCCTCGGTGCTACCAGCCTTGGCGATGGCCAGTGCGGTGAGGTGCAAGGCGTCATAGGCGTTGGCGATACCGACCGCCGGGGTGACGTCGGCCAGCGTCTTGATTTGTGGATAGGCGGTTTTCAGCGCGGCCAGCAGCGCGTCCCCTTTAGGGCTGTTGTGCTCGGTAAACACGTAGGTCTGAATGAAATGCACGCGTGAGGCGTTCGGCCCGGCCAGCTCACCAAAACGGCCACCCGCCGGGCCCCAGTGCGACACCACGGGCACGTCCCAACCCATACGATCGAGCGACTTGACCACCTGCGCCGACGGACCGACGTTGCCCACCATCAGCAAGGTATCCGCGCCCGCGTTTTTCAAGCGCGTGAGTTGCGGCACCACATCCAGATCGCTGTCCTGAATGCGCTCGACGCCTGCATTGGCGAGGCCGCGTTTTTCCAGCGCGCGCTTGAAACCCGCTTCGTTGGATTCGCCCCAGGGATTGTTGATGAGGATCATGCCGGGCTTTTTCATGCCGTTGTCCACGCCGTACTTCACCAGCGCTTCGTCGACCAGCTCGTCGACAGCCGAGACGCGGAATACGTAGTTATCCGCCGCGCCGTTCTCGGTAATTTTCGTCCCCGCCGCCCAGATGCCCATAAACGGTACTTTCAACTGATTGGCCAGGGGCACGATGGCCAGCGAAACCGGCGTGTCCAGCCCGCCAAACAGCACCGTGACCTTTTCGCGCTGTACCAGCTCACGCGCGGCCAGCATGCCCTTCGATGGGTTGCTTTCATCATCGCGACGCACCAGTTCAAGTTGACGGCCGAGCACCCCGCCGCTGGCGTTCACTTCATTGATTGCCATGGTCAGGCCACGGGTCAGTGCTTCGCCGGACTTTGCCGACTGCCCGGACAGGGCCGCTACCAACCCGACCTTGATAGGCGGCTCAGCGGCATAAGCGCCGCCGAGTAATGCCACGTTGAGCGAGACGACTGCTGCCACAGGACGTAGCAGGCGTTGCAGGTGTGGAAATCGAACGGCCATCGTTTTTCTCCTGATTGCTAGCATTTGCATATTTATTGCTAGCAAGTACGATGCCAGCCACAACACCCCGCAATACCGGGGCCTGCGCCACACGGAACGCCCGCTTTGGCACAAAAAGCAGGCAGACTGCACCATGCGGAGGCGTTCTCGGTTTTCTTGAATCAGGAGTTTGTCGCGATGCCAGACGTAAACGAAGCGGTCCAGATTGTTAGCAATTTCCTCGAAGCCTCAATGGCCCCCGACCCGGTCAAGGCGGCGACCTTTATGAGCGACGATGTGAAAATCACTTTCACCGGCGGCCGGGTAATGCCTTCCCCGCAAGCGATAACCGCCTTTAACGGCAGCCGCTATGCCTGGGTAAAGAAAGCCCTCGGCAACTTTGACTGGATGGATCGCGGCGACCACACCGTGGTGTATTCCAACGGCACCCTCTTCGGCCAATGGCCCGACGGCAGCAGCTTTTCCGGCAACCGATACCTGGACCGTTTTGAAGTGCGTGACGGCAAAATCACCCACATGGACGTCTGGAACGACAGCGCGGAGTGGTTGCTGACGCCGGAGATTGGCAAGGCGTAGGGCGGTTGCCAGCGATTTAACGAAAAGCCCCTCCCACAAATCCTGGGCGCCGCTCAGCACAGCCCCCTGTAGGAGCGGCTTCAGCCGCGATGCGCAGCGCCCACTCAAGCGGCGCGCGCGTCAGCCGATACGGTCTCCAGAACCACGTAGAAATGGAGGCTCAACGTAATGGACCAAGGCATTCGCAGCGCGGCGTTCAAGCACCTGGAGAACCGCTTTTACACGCGCTTGCTCAGCAAGGCGCCGGACCCGAACGCGGGCAAAATCGGGCCGCTTCCCGAGAATAAAATGCCTACCGTGGGCATCACCCTCTCCATCGGCACCACACCAAAACCGGACCCCTACTCCGACGAACCGAAACGGCTCGAGGGCTGGCGCAGCAAACCGTTGCCTGCCGTCTTGCTGGCTAATGCCAGAAAGCAAATCATCGAATCGGGCAAAGACGCCGCGGTGCTACGTGAGAAGCCCGACAGTGAAGACCCCACCCGCCTGGCCCTGACCGAGCAAGCCAACCAGTTTCTGCTGGGCGAAGGCGACAACCCGTTCTCCGGCCTCACCCGCGAGGCGCTGTCGAGCATCAGCCACGACGACACCGGCACCTATACCACCAGCGAAATCGCTGCTGCCACGCAGGAGATGAGCGACAACGACGCGAAGTTCTGGGGCGAAACCTATAAGCGCATCAGCGACGCCGAAATCAAAAACGGCAACAACGACGACACCCAGCCGATGATGCTCAAAGCCCAGCTCAAATTACTTACGGGCATGAGCGAGGCGGAAAAGGCCACGCTCGACTACACCACGTCCTCACTCACTATCGAACTGGCCGACTGGGAAACCGCCGGCTACAAAACGCCCGACGCCGTTGACTACTCCGAGCTCCAGGAGCCCGAGGCGCGGGTGCTGGCCGCTACCACCGACAAGGACGGCAAGGCCATCTGGAAACAGTATTCGGTCAGGTTGCTGAGCGCCCAGACCACTCGACTGTCGCTGCTTGACGGTGTGGTCAGCGATGCCGCCGCCACGCAGCCAGCCGCCGGTGACAAGGCGAAAGGTGAATGGCTTCAGGTGTACGCGCAGATCGACAAGTTCTAGACCCGGAGCCGACAACGACACTGTGGTGACCCAGCGTGCCCCTGTGTAAGCGACGTCCGCCGCAAAATCATCAGCACGAATTCTCCTCCCCCAAAGCAAAACCTGAACGCTCGTCCATACTCAGCCAGTTTCGTTCAGACAAGCGTCAAGGCTGGGAGGCCGCGTGCTCGATTACATTGCGTTAGGACTGCTTTTTTTCGTCGGTCTGGTGTTGTTCTACGGTGTCATCGTGCTGCACGACATTCCGTACGAAATCGCCGTACACCGTAATCATCCCCATCAGGACGCCATTCATGCAGCAGGCTGGGTCAGCCTGTTTACCCTGCATGCGCTGTGGCCGTTTCTGTGGATCTGGGCCATGTTGTATCGCAACGATCGCGGCTGGGGTTTTGCCCACGCGGGCGAACCTGCGGTGCCCTCGAGCGAGCTGGAGCTGCAACTGGCCGAGCTGCATGAACGTATCGCTGTGCTTGAGCAACGTTTGCCCGAGCCTGCGATGCAGCCGCAGCCCGAGCCGCTGCCGGCTCCCGTCGACAAGGAGGTTTAAGCCATGGATCTGTTGCTGATACTGACTTACACCGCCATTTGCGTGGCGATCTTCAAGCTCTTCCGCATTCCGCTGAACAAATGGACCGTGCCCACCGCCGTGCTCGGTGGCATCGTGCTGATCGGCGCGCTGATCTTCTTGATGAACTACAACCACCCCTACTCCGAAGTGGCGCGCTCCTACTTCGTTACCACGCCGGTCATTCCGATTGTCACCGGCAAGGTCATCGAGGTGCCGGTGCAAGGCAACCACATGATCGAAAAAGGCGAGGTGCTGTTTCGCATCGATCCCAAGCCGTTCGAGTGGCGGGTGAAAGCGATCAAGGCGCAACTGGTGTCGGCCCGCGCCGACCAGAACCGTGCCAGCGAACTGGTCAAACGTGAAGTTGGCAACCGGCGCAACGTCGACCTGGCCACCGCGCAGGTCGACAACCTGGAAGCGCAGCTGGGCCTGGCGCAGTTCGAGCTGGATAACACCGTGGTACGCGCGCCGGCGCGGGGCTTCGTCACCCATGTGTCGTTGCGCCCGGGCATGATGGCCAGCCAGTTGCCGCTGCGCCCTTCCATGGTGTTCGTGCCGGATGAAGGCCCCTACTTCACCGCCTGGATGCGTCAGAACAGCCAGTTGCGGCTGACCGTGGGTGACGAAGCGGAAGTGGCGTTCGACGGTATTCCGGGGAAAGTGTTTGCCGGCAAGGTCAAGCAGGTGCTTGGCGTGATCGGCGAAGGTCAGGTGCAGCCTTCCGGCACTTTGATCAGCTACAGCGGCTCACCGCCGCCGGGGCGCGTTCCGGTCATCATTGAAATCACCGACCCGGCCTACGCCGAGTACGCCGCGCGCATGCCGGGCGGCGCCTACGGCCAGGCGGCGTTGTACAGCCAGCATTTCCACCACGTAGCGGTGATGCGCAAGATTCTGCTGCGCATGGCGGCCTGGATGAACTACATCTTTCCCTTCCACTAACAGCCCCGGCGGAGGATTCACCATGGCCAACGCGAAAAAAAAACCCAGCGCCGGATCGAGTAACGACGGCGAACGCCTCAAGCGCAAGGTGTACGACGCCGAGCTGAAAAAGCTGCACGTGGAGCTGGTGAAACTGCAGCAGTGGGTGCAGCAGGAAGGCCTGAAAGTGTGCGTGGTGTTCGAGGGCCGTGACGGCGCCGGCAAAGGCGGCACCATCAAGGCCCTGACCGAACGGGTGAGCCCGCGGGTGTTTCGCGTGGTGGCGCTGCCCGCCCCCACCGAGCGGGAAAAAAGCCAGATGTATGCCCAGCGCTACATCACTCACCTGCCGGCGGCGGGCGAAGTGGTGATCTTCGACCGCAGCTGGTACAACCGCGCCGGCGTGGAACGGGTCATGGGGTTCTGCACCGACGAGCAATGCCATACGTTTCTGAAAGTGGTGCCGCTGTTTGAAAAGATGCTGGTGCAGTCCGGCATCATCCTTCTCAAGTACTGGCTGGAAGTCAGCGCCGAGGAACAGACCCGGCGCCTGCAGGAACGCATCACCGATGGCCGCAAACTGTGGAAACTCACGGCCATGGACGTGAAATCGTATGGCCGCTGGGACGACTACACCCGCGCCCGCGACGACATGTTCGCCGCTTCCGACTCGTCCTGGGCGCCCTGGTACATGGCGCGCTCCGAAGACAAACGACGCGTGCGCCTGAACATCATCAGCCACCTGCTCAAACAGATTCCCTACAAAGCCGTGGTCGAGAAACAGCCGGTGAAGCTGCCCAAGCGCGGGCGTATCGGCAAATACAAGGCGGCGCCCTATCCATTCAGGATGGTGGCTGAGCAATATTGAGGCGCCGGGCCATGGGCAGAGACTGATGCACTAAGCGGGAACGTTCGCCGTTGGCGTCGACTCCATTTACGAGCGACCCACTTTGCAAACGGAGAACGCCTTTTGCCTGATTCACCCGAAGCCAAACCCATTAAGTGGCGCTCGTTTATGGCCGACACGCTCGCGCTGCTTCTGTTCTTCACCGTCACCGGCATCATCAACGAGCGCTTCGTGGCCGGCATGAGTTGGCAACAGGTGCTGAATGCACGCCTGATCGGCGCAGCACTGATGGTGTTTTGCGGACGGCCATATGGCTTGTGGCGGGACTGGGTAATGCGCTTCGCCGGGCCCGGTCGCCTCTCCCGGCTGGGCTGGGATTCCCTCGCCCTGCTGAGTTTTCAGGTGCCTATCTACGCCGGGTTACTGGCAATGGCCGGCGCCGATGGCGAGGCCGTGTTGCGCGGCTCGCTGGGCGTCAGCGTCATCATGTTGGTGCTGGGCCGCCCGTACGGCGCATTTCTGAATGCGGTGCGACGCGCGTTTGGATTGCCCGAGGGTGGGGAGCGGCCAATGTCGTTGAAACGTTAAGCGCGCCGCGCCTGCCGTGCTTGCTGCTTAGCGCTCTTGAGGAAGATTGACCGGTACCGCCGCTTGCGAATGCTGCACGCCAGCCGAGCCAAACATGCCTATCGATTCCAGCGAGGGAACCCGGCTGAGACAATCCCTGCGGCACACCAAACCCGACTGCAGTTCCTCAGAAATGCGGCTGAGCGCCTCGGCGTTATCCATCAAGCTTTGCGCAGCATTCCAGATGCGGGTCGCGGTTTCGTTGTCTTGCGCGTAGCGGGACAGTTCCATGAGCAACTGGTAGGCAGTACGGCTCTCTACCGAGTTCTGCTGCAATGTGCGGAACATCAACCACGTGGAATTTTCCATAGCGTTCTCCTGATGACTGAACACGCACCAAGCCGTTGCTCGTGCTGATGTGCTTAGTTTCAGGTAAGGGGTCCGATCCGCTTGTAGGAAACAGACTACGAATACGTAGGAACTCAAGGCTATTCAATTAACAGCGAATCAGTCGCCAGCACGCTTTATGAAACCGTGTATCCAACTGATTGATGGTCAACGGGCCAGAGCCCGACGAAACCGGGCGCTGGCGCACCGTTCAAACCACGCTGCTTCGCTGCAGATCGCTTACATGCCCGACGTCGGTCGCGCCCAGGCGCGCCACCAGCTCTTCCCGCGCCTTCCCGCCGCCGGCCCGCACAAACTCCAGCTCTGCTGCCGTCAACACGACGATGGGCACCAGCTTTACCGGCGACAGCGGCATGTCAGCGAGCATGTCGTTGAAGTCCGGTTTCGGGCCGCCGAGCAGCACACCCAGCGCGTCGTCTTCAGTAACGAAATAGGCCGGCAGCGCGACGCCAATGGCACGTGACTGGCTGACACCCGGCAGTTCCATCGACAGCGCACCGTACTGTTCCAGCTGCGCGGTAATGCCTCCGGCATCGGCAACGATCTGTGCCACATGCTCCAGCAGCTCGAAGGCCCAGGAATCACTCAGCATCGAGACATCGCCAGGTGTGCCGCGATGGGCTTCGGCAATATCCGCCGTTTCCACAAACAGCTCCATTTCAAAGCCGTTGCCCAAGCCCTCAGCATCATCGAACGGGTCGCTCATTCCATCAGTGGCGAGAATGATGCGCTCGCCCCGGCGCACCACCCGATACGCCTGGCGTGTCGACGGCCACGCCGGGCCGCCCGTGAGAGAAGGACTGAGCAAATAACCCAGCACATCCTTTTCTACCGCGCCCACGCTTTGCCAATGGCGGTCCAGCACGGCGTGGGTTGCCCGGCGCGCTTCGTCAGAGGTGTCGACCAGAGAGGGTTCCGCCAGGCAGCTTGCCGGCTCGGTGGCTGGCGCTGTAGCCGGGCGAAGTGCGTTGCGCAGTTTGTCGAAGAAGCTCATGGGCAATCCTTGCATGGGAAATAGGAGGAACAGGTTCGCGTGGAAATGAGGGTGCCGGGTCGCTAATCGTAGGCGAACTGGTCAACCAGCCCCAGCCGTGGCACACGGCTATCGGGCAGCAGCAAGGCGCCCGGAGCGACAACCGCATTTGCGCCAATCTTGCTGCCATCGCCTACCAGCGCGCCGAACTTGTTGACGCCGGTGTCGATTACCTCAGCGCCGTATCGAATGCGGATATCCGCTCCGTCCAGCTCATTACGGTAGTTGGCAATGATCGCACCGGCCTCGATGTTCACGCGTTCGCCAATTAACGAATCGCCAACAAAATTGAAATGCGCCAGCTTGCTGCCCGCCAGCATAAAGCTGCTTTTCACTTCGCAACTGGGCCCGACGATGCAGTGGCTGCCCAGGTAAACGCCACCACGCAGGTAGGCGCCCGCTGCCACAAAGGCGCCTTTGCCAACAATGATGGCGTCCTTCAGCACGGCGCCTTCTTCAACGGTGGCGGTTTCGTGAATGGCACAGTTGCCGTAGCGCCGGTAGCCGTCCGGAAGGCGCGCAAGCAGCGCCTGCACCTGCGCTTCGCACGCGTGCGTTATCTGCCAGGCGGCAACGGACTCCAGACCCAGCGAGGCCCAGCGGGCGATAAAGGTGCTGATCTCGGGTGCTTTCAACGCGGCGCTTCCTGTCGATGGGGGCTCGCAAACGTAGATCGGCTATCGGCCAATTAATTCAGCCGCACGGTAAACAACAGGAGCAATGGCGTTATTGCGCAACGCCGTGCGGTCGACTAATTACTTAAAGGCCGACGCCATGATCCCGCCGTCAAAAATAGCGCTAATGCTTGGGCAGATCCGGACGATAAATTGCGTACGCTAAAAATAATCGGGAGCCCTCTCCATGCGTCAGCTAAAAATTGCCCCTCGAGCCATCATCAGCTTTTCCCTTATCGGGGCGCTGGTGATTCTGTTGGGTTTGTTCGCGATGTATCAGCTGAAATCGGTACGGGAGCAAGGCGAGGATCTTTCCGATAAAGGTATTCCAAGCCTTTCGGCACTCGGTACCGTCAACGAAAGCATGTTGCGCCTGCGCATCACCGCGTATCGCCTTCTTGTAGACCGCGAGCCAGACAAACTGGTGGCAACCGTGGCGCGTATCGACGAGCTGAACGGCCAGCTTGAGGCGGCGTTGGCGCGCTATGAAAAACTCATTGACGACGATCAGGAGCGCGCCCAATACCAGACCTTCCAGCGCGTAGTCGGCGATTACAAAGCGGCCAACCGGGAACTGGTGCAGCTTTCCAACGCCAACCAGCCCGACGCGATGCGCGCGCTGTTGGGCAGCAGCTACAAGAAAGCGTCTGATGAACTGGCCGTGCAGATGGCTGCACTTATGAAGATTAACCAGGACGGTGCAGCGGATTCCGACCGCAAGGCAGATGAGGGTTATGCCGCGGCGATAGGGGGCGTGACGGCATTTATCATCGTGGCCGCTGTGCTCACCGGACTGATGGCGCTGTTGTTTACCCGCAGCATTACCCGACCGTTGACCGAAGCCGTTTCGGTGGCGCAGGTAATTGCCAAAGGCGACCTTACCGAAACGTTCGTGGTGACCGGCGCCGACGAACCTGCCCAGTTGCTTGCCGCGCTGAAGGTCATGCAACAAAACCTCAAACAGACCATTTCCGCCATTGCCGACTCCTCCAACCAGCTCGCCTCGGCGGCCGAAGAGCTGAATGTCGTGACCGAGGATTCAACCCGCGGGCTGCACCAGCAAAGCAACGAAATCGACCAGGCCGCCACGGCGGTAAACGAAATGACCGCAGCAGTGGACGAGGTAGCGCGCAACGCCGTGGCCACCTTTGAAGCCTCCAAAGAATCGACCCAGACCGCCCGGCATGGTCAACAACAGGTCACTAAAACCGTCGACTCCATTCGCCTGCTTTCCGACGACGTCACCCGCACCGCCGAACAAGTGAAAAACCTCGGCGACGGCGTGACCAGCATCAGCAAGGTGCTCGACGTGATTCGCGCCATTGCCGAGCAAACCAACCTGTTGGCGCTGAACGCGGCCATCGAAGCGGCACGGGCCGGTGAAGCCGGGCGTGGGTTTGCCGTGGTGGCCGACGAAGTGCGTGCACTGGCGCACCGCACGCAAACCTCGACGCAGGAAATCGAGCAGATGATCGGCACCATCCAGCAAGGCTCTGCCGGTGCCATGAATGCGATGGAAACCAGCACCCAGCGCGCCCGTCAGACGCTGGAGATCGCCCAGGATGCCGGCGGCGCCCTGCAGAGCATCACCGACGCCATCAGCCAGATCAGCGAACGAAACCTGGTCATTGCCAGCGCGTCCGAGGAACAGGCTCAAGTGGCCCGCGAGGTTGATCGCAACCTGGTGAACATCCGCGACCTGAGCGTGCAAACCTCTGCCGGCGCCAACCAGACCAGCGCTGCCAGCCAGGAACTGTCCAATCTGGCCCTCAGTCTGAATGCATTGGTGGGTCGCTTCTCGGTATAGCCGCGTTTATCCGCCGCACGCAAAAAGCCCGGTTCGCACCGGGCTTTTTGCAGGCACTTGCAGCTTGAAAACGGCTGGCTCGCCTGCCGACGATGGTCGGCTGAGCGCGTCAGGAAATCTGCTGCACATCCAGCAGCGCCCATACCACGAGCCCCTGCTGCTTGATTTCCTTTTCGGCATCGAGCTTGGCGATATCAATGCTGATGGATCGGGACTTGTGCTCGAACTTGAACGTGGGACCGCCGTCCGCTTTACGTACGCTGTAGGTGACCAGCGTGTGCGGGAACACCCGCTTCTCTTTTTTTATCTCATCCTTGACTGGTTTATCGTCCGGCTCCAATCCGAGGGCTCGACGCATTTCGTTTTCAGTCAACTGCATGTGTAGCAATACTCCGGGTATTCGAAACAAATTCCATCCAGGCGCGCATCGTCTCAATACTGACGGACGATAGCTAGGTGCCACTCAGCCGATTACGCCCATCTATCAGTCGCTATGACAAGGTGCGCTGCAGCAATCAGCCGTTACCGCCCGGTAATGTGCCGAATGCTTTGGCTGAACAAGGGATCTTGCAAGTATGCAACGTTGAGTCGGGTCCAGGCGGCCGTGTCTTTTGGGTGCGTGGAAAAGATCGCGCCCGGCGCCAGCATCACGCCTCGTTCCAGACACTGGCGGGTCAGCACGTTGGCGTCATCCATGCCGGGGAAACGCGCCCACAGATAGAGACTTTGCTCGGGCCGGCAGAACACCTCGGCGCCCAGCTCATCAAGCAGTTGCAAGCCGCTGGCAGTCGCCTGGCGCAGGCGCTCCTGCAGCCGCGACAAATGCCGCAGAAAGTGGCCCTCCCCCAGAATCACTTCAACCGTCCTTTCGCTGTATTCCGCCCCGCTGTTGTGCAGCACCATTTTGATGTCTGCCAGCTCTTCGATGCGTTGCTTGCTGCCGGCGATAAAGCCGACGCGCAGCGCGGCGGAAATCGACTTGGAAAAGCTGCCGATATACAGCGTGCGCTGTAACTGATCCAGGGCGCTGAGCTTGATCGACGAGCTGGGTTTGAAGTCGGCCATGGCGTCGTTCTCGACCAACAGCAAATCGTAGGTTTCGGCGATGCGTAACAGGTGGTGAGCCTTGGCCGGCGAAATGTCGGAGCCGGTCGGGTTGTGGCCGATGGATTGCAAAAAGAACAGCTTGGGTTTGTGGGTTTTGATCAGTTGCTCCAGCACCTCCAGGTCCGGACCATCGGGCTGCCGGGGCACGCCGAGCATGCGCGCGCCTTGAAGTTGCAGCTTGCCGAACAGCGGGTAATAACCCGGGTCTTCGACCAGTACGGGATCGCCCGGCGGCACGTAGCGGCGAATGATCAGGTCCATGCCGTGGTTGGCGCCCAGGGTGGTGACCAGCTGCCGCGTTTGCAGCGCAATGCTGTAGTCCGCCAGTTTCTGAACCAGCCGGGTGCGCAAGCCTGAATTGCCAAAGCGCGTGCCGTAGCGAAACAGCGTGGTGACGCCGGCGCGCACCACCTGGCGATGGAATTTGTCCAGGCGCATGTCCATCAGCCAATCCACCGGTGGAAAACCTTCGCCCAGGTGCGAGTGGCCGGGGTCGCGCACAAACTGCTGACGCATCATCCAGATGGTGTCGAGGGCGCGATTGTAGGGTTGGCTCTCTTCGTCTTCAGCTGGCGTGGCGATCTGCTTGATCACATAGAAACCCTGGCCATGCCGGGCTTCCACCAGGCCGTCGGCGGCCAGGCTCTCATAAGCGGTAATCACTGTATTTTTCGAATGGCCGTGCAGCCGTATGTACTCGCGCAACGAAGGCAACTTGTCGCCTGCCTTCAGGGCGCCGTCGGTAATTTGCTGGGCGATGGCGGCAGCAACCTGCTGCGCGAGTGTCTGGCGGGCCATAAAAATCTCTGGAGCAAGGCTACGAAATGGGTACGAGGCAACTAAGTGTCCGGCAAAACTGTACCTTCTTTCACGGGTACAGATGGGGCAATTTGTCGTCAGCCAATAACAAATGACTCTTAAAGGAGCGCCCCTATGCCCATCGATTCCCGCTTGCCCAATTTCCGCAGCCTGGCCCCCGCCCAGCGTCTGGAACACCTTCAACAACTGCTGGGCCTGGGTGCTGAAGACGTTGCCTTGCTGCGCGATGCCGGTGCACTGCCGTTGGAAATCGCAGACGGCATGATCGAAAACGTCATCGGTAAATTCGAGCTGCCCTACGCCATCGCCAGCAACTTCCGCATCAATGGTCGCGACGTGTTGATTCCGCTGGTGGTGGAAGAACCTTCGATTGTTGCCGCCGCCTCCTTTATGGCCAAACTGACCCGCCCCGCCGGCGGCTTCCAGACCTCCAGCAGCGCGCCGCTGATGCGTGCCCAAGTGCAAATCGTGGGAGTGAGCGACCCTTACAACGCGCGCATGAGCCTGCTGCGTGCCAAGGAAGAAATCATTGCCCTGGCCAACAGCAAAGACCTGCTGCTGAACAAGCTCGGCGGCGGCTGCCGCGATGTGGAAGTGCACACTTTCGCCGACAGCCCGCGCGGCCCGATGTTGGTGGCGCATCTTATCGTCGATGTGCGTGACGCCATGGGCGCCAACACGGTGAACACCATGGCCGAAACCGTGGCGCCGCTGATGGAACGGCTCACCGGCGGCAAGGTGCGCCTGCGCATTCTGTCTAACCTCGCCGACCTGCGCCTGGCCCGCGCGCAGCTGCGCATCGCCCCGGCCGACCTCGATACTGCGCAGTACAAAGGCACCGAGGTGATCGAAGGCGTGATTGACGCTTACACCTTCGCCGCCATCGACCCCTACCGCGCCGCTACGCACAACAAAGGCATCATGAATGGCATCGATCCGCTGGTGGTGGCCACCGGCAATGACTGGCGCGCGGTTGAGGCAGGCGCCCATGCCTACGCCTGCCGCAACGGCCATTACGGCTCGCTCACCACGTGGGAAAAAGACAGCGAAGGCCATCTGGTCGGCACCATCGAAATGCCGATGCCGTTGGGCCTGGTCGGCGGCGCCACCAAAACGCACCCACTGGCGCAATTGTCGCTGCGCATTCTCGGCGTGAAGACAGCGCAGGAACTGGCGGAAATCGCCGTCGCCGTCGGCCTGGCGCAAAACCTCGGCGCGCTGCGCGCCCTGGCCACCGAAGGCATTCAGCGCGGCCATATGGCGTTGCATGCGCGCAACGTGGCGCTGTCCGCCGGCGCCCGTGGCGAGGAAGTGGATTGGCTGGTCAAACGCATGGTCGAAAGCAAGGACGTTCGCGCCGACCGCGCCGAAGTGCTATTGCGCGAAAAGCGCGGGCAATAAGCGTGGATGCCGTCCGTTTGGTTGAAGTGGGTGCCCGCGACGGGTTGCAAAACGAGGCGCGTACCTTGCCCGTGGAAACCCGTGTGGAGCTGGTGCAACGCTTGGTAAAAGCCGGGTTGCGCACCCTTGAGGCCGGCGCGTTTGTGTCGCCACGCTGGGTGCCGCAAATGGCTGGCTCCAGCGAAGTGGTACGCCTGCTCGGGCGTCACCCCGGCGTCACCTACACCGCCTTGGTGCCCAATCTGCAAGGCCTGGAGCAGGCACTGGCGGTGGGTTGCGAAGAGGTGGCGGTGTTTGCGGCGGCTTCCGAGGCGTTCTCCCAGCGCAATATCAACTGCTCGATTGCACAAAGCCTTGAACGCTTCGAGCCCGTAATGCTCGCGGCCAAAAGTGCCGGCGTGAAGGTACGCGGTTATGTGTCTTGCGTGCTGGGCTGCCCGTTCACCGGCGAGGTAGCGGTGAGCGACGTGGTGCGGGTGACCCGCGCCTTGCATGAGCTGGGCTGCTACGAAATCAGCCTGGGCGACACCATCGGCACCGGCACGCCGGGCAAGACCCGCGCCCTGCTACAGGCCTGTGCCAGTGAAGTGCCGCTCGCCGCATTGGCCGGGCATTTCCATGACACCTACGGCATGGCGGTGGCCAATGTGCACGCCGCGCTGGAGGCGGGTGTGCGGGTGTTCGACAGCTCGGTGTCCGGGCTTGGCGGCTGCCCCTATTCCCCAGGCGCCACCGGCAACGTGGCCACCGAGGAATTGGTGTACCTGTTTCAGGGCCTGGGTGTGCACACCGGCATCGACCTGCCGTTGCTGATCGAGGCCGGCGTTTTTATCGACGAAGCGTTACAGCGTCCCACCGGCTCGCGGGTGGCCAAGGCTATTATCGCCAAAGCCGCATTGGCCCAGGCAGCGCTCTAGCGCGCCACTTTCACGCGTTGCGCCTTAGCAAGCTGCGCTTACAACAATAAACGGAGTAGCCATGAATCTCCTCGCAGAAACACTCGCGACCCTTGGTAAAAGCACCGGGCCGCTCAAGGGCGTCACCATTCTTGATCTCACCCGGGTGGTGGCCGGGCCGTACTGCGCGATGTTGCTCGCCGACATGGGCGCCACGGTGATCAAAATCGAAAACCCCAACGACCCCGACCTCACCCGTGAATTCCCACCCATGAGCCGCCAGGAAGGCGCGCCGCGCAGTGGCTTTTTCGCCCAGTTCAACCGCAACAAAATGGCGGTGAGTCTCGACCTGAAAAAGCCCGAAGGCAAAGCCACTTTTCTGGCCATGGTGCGCAAGGCCGACATCGTTCTGGAAAACTACCGCCCCGGTGTCATGGACAAACTCGGGCTGGGCTACAGCGTGTTGAAAGAGGTGAATCCGGCACTGGTATTCACTGCCATCAGCGGCTTTGGTCAGCACGGCCCCAACGCGTCGCGCCCCGCCTTCGACAGCAGCGCCCAGGCCAGCGGCGGCTTGTGGTCGATGAACGGCACGGTGGAAGAACCGATGCGCGTCGGTACCGTGCTGGGCGATTTGTCTGCCGCGCTGTATGCCGCCATCGGCACCCTGGCAGCACTGCGCGAAGCCGAGAGCAGCGGCCTGGGGCAATTGGTGGATGTGTCGCAGCAGGACTCGATTGTTTCGCTCACCGAAAACGCCCTGGTCACCTACACCGAGACCGGCAGCGTGGTGAAGCCTGAAGGCAACGGTCACCCGTTCGTAAAGCCCTACGGCCGCTACGCCTGCAAAGACGGCTTCGTGTTTTTCGGTGCGTACACCGACAAGTTCTGGCGCGAAGCCTGTATCGCCTTTGGTGAACCGCACATGGCCACCGACCCCGACGTCGACACCATGGCCAAGCGCTTCGAACAGAGCACCTACCTGAGCAAGGTGAAACCGGCAGTGGAGCGCTGGTGCGCGGCGTATAGCAAGGCCGAACTGGAAGCCATGACCGGCGACCGCTTTCCGCTGTCGCCGATCAAGACCATGGACGAAGTGGTCGCCGACCCGCACCTGCGTGAGCGCGACATGGTGGTGTCGGTGGAATACCAGGGCGCCAGATTCGATGTATTCGGCAACCCGGTGAAACTCTCCGGCGGCACCCTGGAGCAAGGCGCCAGCGCCCCAGGTGTAGGCCAGCACAACGAACAGGTGTATCGCCAGTGGCTGGGCTTTGAACAAAGCGAGTACGACGAACTGGTGCGGCTGGGGGTGATTTGATGGGCCTGCTGACCGCTGAAATGCTCAGCCATATCGGCGCCACATTGCCCCCGGTGCGCGTTGAAGTTACCCGCAACGACCTGCGCAAATACGCGGTCGCCACTGGCCAGCGCCAGGCCCGCTTCATCAATGGCGACGAAGCCCCGCTGCTGTTTCTGTTCAGCCTGCTGATGCCCGTGGTGCCGCTGGACGCATTGCTCGAAGACGGTCACAAACCGGATGACGCCCTGGTGCCGGAGCTGCCGCTCAAACGCATTCTGGCTGGCGGCAGCGAGTATCAGGTGCACGGCAAAATTCTTGCCGGCGAGGTGCTGCTGTTCCGCCAGACCCTGGCGGATATGTATGAAAAACAGGGCAGCGACGGACCGCTGATCTTCCTGGTGTTCGAAAACCGTTTCGAGTCGGTGACCGGTGAGCCGCTGGTGACCGAACGCCTGACCCGGATCGCGAGATGAATATGCACAGTTCAACCCCCTTCGAGATTGGCCAGCGCCTGCCCGAGCGCCGTTACACACCGGACACCGTGCAGCTTTTTCTATACAACGCGGCCATCTGGAACGCCCACCGCATCCATTACGACCTGCCCTACGCGCAGAACGTCGAGGACCATCCGGGGCTGTTGATCGATGGCCCGTTGCAAGGCGATTGGCTGACCCAGCTGGTGTACGACTGGATGGCCGAGGGCGACGACCTGCTCGCCTTCAGCTATAGCAATCGGCGCGCGGCTTATCTGGGCGATGCGCTCACGGCCAGCGGCGAAATCAGTGCCGTGGACGGCGAGCACGTCACCGTCCAATTACAGCTTCTAAACCAACACGGTCAGGCCACTACGGTTGGCCAGGCCACGATAAAAACCGTCGCACTCAGGAGAGCCAGCCACCCCTAACTGCCGCTACACCCTCACCTCAATAACAACAAAAAGCCCGTTACGGGCCGGAGGACACCATGCAACACGTACTGGATAAGCCGTACCGGGCACCGCCCGCAGGCCAGGCCAAGCCCCCTCGCACCGAAAACCTTTACGAGGTGTGGGGCGACACCATCGAAAGCCGCGACTTGCTGCTGGCCATAGTGATTGGCGGCGCAGTCAGCCTGGGCACCTTTGGCATTGCCCACTTCACCCTGCACAACCTGGTCGAATCCGCACAGATGGCCAAGGCCTATTCCATGCTGGTCGGCATTCTCGGTTGCCTGGCCGGCGGCGTGCTGAGTGCCCGTCTGTTCAAGCCCAAGCGTGACGTCATCGAACAGGCCGCCGACCCTGCTTTTCGTGAGCAAGTGGTGGCCGAGCTGCTGAAGGAATACGGCACCCTCGGGCGTCTGGAAGACCTGGCGCCGGAGATAACCGCCGAATTGCATGAACTGGGGCTGTACGAGCTGTTCCAGGACGCGCAGAAACGCGAAGCCCAGGAGCTGGAAGACAGCGCCCGCGCCGCACTGGAAGCCGAACAGACTGTGGCAGCAGACGCGGCCTTGAATGGAGGGCGGGCATGATGGAAGGCCTTCTTCAGGAAATCATGATGGCCTTCGCCCTGGGCCTGTTGGGCGCGGTGGTGTTTGCCGCCATCGGCTTGATTTCGGGCACCGACGAAACCACCACGCTGGCGCCGCTGACCATGTTGGTGGTGCTGCTGGGCGCGCCGCCCGCCGGCGTGCTGACGTTCTTCCTCGCCGGCGCCGTGTCCAAGCACATGACCCATGCGGTGCCCACCGCCCTGCTCGGCATTCCGGGCGATACCTCGGCGACGGCGCTGCTGGCCGATGCCAACTACCTGCGCCGTCTGGGCGTGCCGCATATTGCCTTGCGCAAGATGATTTCCGGCGCAGCCGTGGCCGCGTTGATCGCTGTGCCATTGTCGGTGCTGTTTGCCGTGCTGCTGGCGCCGTTTGGTGACGTGATCAAACAGTTCGCCCCCTGGGTTTTCCTGCTGGCCGCACTGACCATCGCCTACTTCTCGGCCGGCCGCTGGGCGGCGGTAATTGCCCTGGTGCCTTTCGTGCTGGTGATCGTGGCGCTGCAAACGCTGACCGCCAAATACGAGGTGAAACTGGCGGTGAGCTACTTCCTCGGCATTGCCGTAGGGCCGTTGATTGCCTCGCTGTTCGCGCTGCTGGCGCCTTCTGAACGCGAGAACATGCGCCGTGACGGCTACCGGGTATTTTCCCTGGCACCGGACGTAAAAGGCTGGAGCGGGTACTTTCCCAATCCATTCAAGGTCATCAACCCCAAGCAAACCAGAATGACCGCCGTGGCAGCCAGTGTGTCGAGTGCCACGTTTGTGTTCAGCCCGGTCGCCATGACCGTGGTAATGGGCGAAATCATCGGCTCACGCATCAAGCAGGCCTATGACCGCCTGACCACCGTAATCACCGCCCGCAACGGCGTGACCGAGTCCACTTACATCGCTGAAACCCTGATTCCGCTGATTGCCTTTGGCTTGCCTTTGAGCCCCGTCGCCGCCGGCCCGGCAGCGCCGCTATTCAACGCGCCGCCACGGTTTTTCGTCGACAACGCCACCGGCGAAATCAACAACCTGCACAACCTGTTGAGCACGTGGGACTTTCTCGGCTACGGCATGCTTTCAGTGATCATCGCGATTCTGGTGGCCTACCCCTTCACCATGAACTTTGCCCACGCAGCGGCCTCGTTTGTTGCGCGCAAAGTCAGCCATGAATCGGTGATTGCCACCTTCATCGGCCTGGTGTTGGTCATTGGTATCTGGGAAGGCGGATTGCTGGGCGTCATGGTGATTCTCACCATCGGCTTGCTGGGCGGTTTCCTGTCACGCCTGATCGGTTTCAACATGGGCGTGCAATTCATGGGCTTCTACACCGCCGTGCTGACGGTGCCGGCCATTATTGCCCTGACCGCTGGCTAGTCCGACACAACGCCAAACACCTCACTCACTGAACGCTGAATTCCGGTGGGCCAAAACGGCCCGCACGGCCAACTGCTGCCTGCACAAAAGGAACAATAACAATGAACGTCCTTTTTAATGCCGCTTCTGCATTGAACACACCGGTGTGGAAAACCATGGGCTCCTGCGTGGGTTTTTCCTGCCTGGCCTTTACCGCCAACACGGCGGTGGCCGAAGGCTTTGCCGACGACGCCAAGGTGTCGCTGAACCTGCGCAACTTCTACATCAACCGCAACTTTGTCGACAGCGATTACCCGCAAGGCAAAGGTGAGGAATGGACGCAAAACTTTATCTTCGACGCGCGCTCCGGCTACACCGCCGGCGTGGTTGGTTTTGGTGTGGATGTGCTGGGCCTTTATTCGCTGAAACTTGATGGCGGCAAAGGCACCGCCAACACCCAACTGCTGCCGGTGCACAGCGACGGCAGCCCGGCCGATGATTTCGGGCGCCTGGGCGTGGCGGCGAAAGCCAAGGTGTCGGCCACAGAACTGAAAGTCGGCGAGTGGGCACCCTCGCTGCCGGTGCTGCGTTCCGATGACGGTCGCTCGCTGCCGCAGACGTTTCAGGGCGCACAAATCACGTCTAAAGAACTGGCCGGCTTCACCTTCTACGGCGGCCAGTTTCGCGGCAACAGCCCGCGTAACGACGCCAGCATGGAAGACATGTTTATGAGCGGGCGCCCCGCCGCCACTTCCGACCGCTTCAACTTTGGCGGCGGCGAATACAGCTTCAACGACAAGCGCACCCTGGTCGGCGTGTGGTACTCCGAGCTGGAAGACATTTACCAGCAGCAGTACTACAACCTCACGCACACCCAGGCCGTTGGCGACTTCGCCCTGGGCGCCAATCTCGGTTATTTCATCGGCAAGGAAAACGGCAGCGCCCTGGCCGGCGCCATGGACAACCGCGCCAGCTCCATCATGTTGTCCGCCGCCACCGGAGGCCACACGGTGTACCTCGGCCTGCAACGGATGATGGGCGACACCGGCTGGATGCGCGTCAACGGCACCGCTGGCGGTAGCCTCGCCAACGACGGCTACAACTCCAGCTACGACGCCGCCAAGGAGCATTCCTGGCAACTGCGCTACGACTTCAACTTCGTCACCGTGGGCATACCGGGCCTGACCTTCATGACCCGCTACACCCGCGGCGACAACGTGCACGTGGGCACCGTCACCGATGGCAAGGAATGGGGCCGCGAATCGGAACTGGCCTATGTGGTGCAAAGCGGCACGTTCAAAACCCTGGGCCTCAAATGGCGCAACTCCAGCCTGCGTCGCGACTTCAGCAGCAACGAGTTCGACGAGAGCCGCGTGATCATCAGCTACCCCCTGTCGATTCTCTGAGTCGACAGGTTTGGCCTGTGCCTGTTACGGCAGGTACGGGCCATTGTCGTACACCTGAAAAAGGCGTTGAACCGAGGCTCCAGGTTGAGCACCCAGGAAAGAACCGGTAGCCGAATACCCCGCTGACTAACGACATTTCAACGCACGGCGTAGGATCCGAACGACATGTTTTGCGTTTCCCACACCATTCAATAAGCGGCGATCGCAGGCCCACTCACCTGTTGCGTCTGTGATCGAACCGCCAGCCCCCGTGCGCCGGGCTGGCTTCGTACTCGCTTATTTAGTGGAACGCGCCTGATGCCTCGTTACTCCTCGAAACCCTCAATCACAAGCACGGCGGTTTTCGGCCTGCTCTCTTTCTTGCCCATGGCGCCCTTTGTATTGGCTGCGGAGCAAACGATATCGACGGTTGTCACCAGCTCCAATGACAACAGAATCAACGCTGGCGACACCATCAATGTTGTGCCAGGGGGCGTGTGGAACCTGCGCTCGACTGGGTACTACGCGGCGCTTTGGTTCGAGAGCGGCACGCTGAACGTCGACGGCGGTACGGTCACCAGCGCGGGGTCTCCAGTGCGCGACGTGCGTATCGGCATTGGCGCCAACGGCAACGCCAACCTCGTTATCCGTAACGGAGGCTCATTCACGGCCGCCGGGTTTTTCTCCATCGCTGAAGGTGGGGTCACTTCAGTGCTCATCGACGGCCCCCAGTCGGTATTGAACGGTACGCCGTCGATACGTAACGGCAAGCTGGCGATCACTTTGGCCAATGGCGGCACCTGGAATGGCGCGCTGTCCCTGGGCAGCAATGCCGCGCTGAACGGCTCCGGCAACATCGGCGCGCTGACCACAGCCGCCGGCTCCACCGTCCGGCCTGAAGGCACATTGAACGTGAAAGGCAATTACCAGAGCGCGGCCGGTTCGATCCTGCAGATATCAGCTGCTGACCAACTGGCAGTAGACGGCCGCGCGGCGATCGCAGCCGGTGCCCAATTGCACGTCATCAACAACGCCGACGCGCACTACGTGCTCGGTAAACAGATCGCCATATTAACGGCCACTGGCGGCCTCACTGGCCAATTCGATGTGTTCTCCACGCCCTCGCTGTTCTTTACCTTAGTGCCCAGTTACGACGCCAATGCGCTGTACCTGAGCGCGGAAAAAAACCGCTCTTTTGCCGATGTCACCGGCACGACCAATCAGCAGAATACCGCCGCCGCGCTCGATCACCTGACGCCGGATAACGCGCTGGTGACCGCTGTTCTCAACTCACCCACAGAAGCGGCAGCGCGCGCTGCATTCAGCCAGCTCTCGGGTGAGCTGCAAGCCTCGGTACCGACCGCCATGATCCAGGACAGTCGCTATGTTCGCGACGCGGCCAACGCGCGTTTGCGCTGTGGGTTGACGACGCAAGGCTGCACGGCAGGCGAACAGGGAGATGGCGTTTGGATCCGTGCCTTTGGCGCCTCTGGTCGACTGGAAGGCAACGCGGGCACTGCCGATCTGGCCCACGGCACCCACGGCGTACTGATCGGCGTCGACCGACAGTTCAGCGACTGGCGAATTGGCGCGCTGACAGGCGTCGGCCGTAGTGATTTCGACCTGCACGCCTACGATGCCGACGGCACGAGCGACAACCATTACATGGGCATTTACGGCGGCAGGTCCTGGCAGCAACTCAGTTTGCGCACCGGTCTGAGCCACAGCCATCAGCGTGTGAGCACCGCTCGCCGGGTGAACGTGACATCCCTGCAGGAACGGCTGCATGCGGGCTACGCGGTCGATACCACACAAGCCTTTGCCGAGCTGAGTTATGGCCTGGAGTACGGGCGAGTGCTCGCCGAACCGCTGCTGAACGTGGCCCAAGTGCGTCAGCAAACCGAGCGCTACCGCGAGCGCGGCGGTAGCGCCGCCTTGCAGGTGAGTTCGCCGATTCGCCACACCACCCTCGTCACGCCGGGACTGCGGATGTCGAGTACGTTTGAGTTGGCTGATCTGCCTGTCACGGCCTCCAGCAGTGTGGGCTGGCAACTGGCATCGGGCGACAGAATGTCCACCGCAACCATGCAGTTTGCCACTGGTCCGTCGTTTGAAATTAAGGGCGCGGGCATTGCCCCTTCAACTGCATTCGCTCAGGCCGGGCTGGGCGTGGCGCTGAATCGCAGCGCAGCGTTGGAGCTGAATTATCAGCGCAGCATCGACAATGCCCGCAGCGAGCAAAGCGCGGGACTGACACTGGCCATTGGGTTCTGACAGGCTGAAAAAAAGGCCCACCGCGTGGTGGGCCTTTGACCTCGCCGGATCTCCGCCCGGTCAGATTTGCGAAAGCCCGCCGTCGACCATCAGCTCAACGCCATTTACGTACCTGGCATCGGCTGAGGCCAGAAACAGTGCCGACGCGGCGATTTCATCCGGCTGCGCCATATAGCCCAAGGGCACAATTTGCGCGACGTGCTCGGCAAGCGCTTGCAACTGGCTGGCGTCCATTTTCAAACCATTGTCCATCAGCGGCGTTCGGGTGAAGCCGGGGCTGAGCACGTTGGCGCGGATTTTCCGGTCTTTGAGTTCATTAGCCCAAGTTCGGGCAAACGAGCGCACCGCCGCTTTCGAGGCGTTGTACAGGCTCAGGCCTTCCATGCCATTGCTGGAGCAGATGGACGCGGTCAGCACGATCGCGGCGCCATCTTTGAGCAACGGCAGCAGGGTTTGCACGCTGAAAAACACGCCCTTCACGTTAATGTCGAACGTGTTGTAGTAGCTCGCTTCGCTGGTGTCACCCAAGGGATTTTTCTCGCAGATGCCCGCATTGGCGAACACCACGTCGAGGTGGCCGTCCTGCTTTTCGATCAGGGCTTTGAGCGCATCGAGGTCGGCCTGCCGAGACACATCGGACACCACGGCGACGGCCTTTTCGCCCAAAGCGTGCGCGGCCGTTTCAAGGGTTCCCGCCGAGCGGCCGGTGACATAGACACGCTTTGCGCCTTCGGCAATGAGTGCGGCGGCAATGGCAAAACCGATGCCCGTCGAGCCGCCGGTGACCACGGCGACCTGGTTTGAAAATCTGCCAGACATACAAAAATCCTCTTGAATCGTTGATGGTTATTACGAAGTTGGGTTGGTCCGCGAACGCGGTGTTGAGGCGTAAACCGAGAGCCAGGCGGCAAGGCTCAGGCATAGGGCAATGCCCAGCAGCGCCGCGACAAAGCCATGCGCCACGGTCACCGGGCTGTTGGCCGGCGTGGCGACCGCGTAGAACACGCCGCCCAACACCGCCACACCCAGCGCCGCGCTGATCTGCAGCGCCGAATTGACCAGGCCCGCCGCCATGCCGGCGCCACCGGCAGGCGCGCGGTCGATGACGGTGCGAATCAGCGTGGGCAGCGCCCAGCCCTGGCCAAAACCGAGCAAGCCGACGCCCACCACCATCGCCATCAGCGCCGGGCTTTCGCCAGCCGGTGCAATGCCGACCGCAGCGCTCAGCAGCAAGCAACCCAGCACTTCCAGCGCCATGCCCAGGGCCGGCACAAAGCGGCCAAACCGGCGGATGGCGGCGGGTGTGGTCAGTGGGCCGATTACATAGCCGATGCCAAACGGCACAAACATCAGCCCGGTAGTCAGGGGTGTGGCACCCAGAGCGTCTTGCAGGTACACCGAAAACGTCAGAAAGAATGCCGACACCACGTAAAACAGCAGCACTCCGCTCAGGCCTGCAATCAAGCCCGGTGCCGCGCTCAGCTGCGGGCTTACCAACGGGGTGCCGCCGCGACGTTCCAGAGCGACTTCGTATCGCCAGAACGTCATCGCCATCAGCGGCGCGCTCAGCAGCATCAGGCACAGCCACCACGGCCAACCCAGCTCTCGCCCTTCCACCAGCGGCACCACCAAGAGCCCCAATGTCAGGGCACACAGCAGCACGCCAAGACGATCCAGCGGCAGCGGCGTGGTGCTGCGGGTGTCGGGTAGAAACGGAATGCCGGCGATAAACACTGCCGCCACGATGGGCAGGTTGATGAGAAAAATGACCCGCCACTGCAGACCAAACAGGTCGGCGGCAATCACCACCCCGCCGAGCGCTTGCGCCAGCACAGCCGCCAACCCCAGCGCGGCGCCGTATACGGCCAGTGCCCGGGCGCGCTCCTGTTCAGGGAACAGCGCGTGAATGGATGCCAGGCCCTGCGGCGCCATGGCGGCGGCGCTGAGGCCTTGCAGTGCCCGGCCGGCAATCAGCATCGCTGGCGTCGTGGCCAGGCCACACATCAGCGAGGCCGCGCCAAAGCCGGCCATGCCCGCCAGAAACACCCGGCGTCGACCAAACAGGTCGCCCAGGCGTCCACCGGTAATCAGAAAAACCGCATAGGTGGCGGCGTACGCCGAGATCACCAATTGCACCTGCGCCGGGCTGGCACCGAGCCCGCTGCGAATAGAGGGCAGCGCCACGTTAACGATGAAAAAATCCAGCGGTGGCAAGAACGCGCCGGCCAACAGCACAGCGAAGGCCGCCCAACGATGGGGTTGGGCTGCATGGGTGGTGACGGATGTAACGGGCATGGCAGCCTCCAGAAAATGCAGATTCGTGAGCTCGCCGCCAACAGCGATCTGGCGAACCCGGCGTACAGCTACGTACACTGCACGACCGCTCCAGGACCCGATCAGCAACCGCACCGGGCCAGAACTGGAGCGCATTGTCGGCCGCAGTTGCAGGCCGGCGGCACTGCCAACGCTGCACATTGCGCGTGCATTTTTGTAAGGGGTTCACGGTGGAATGGGATGACGTGCGGTTTTTCCTGGCCATTGCCAGGGCCGGCTCGTTAGGCGCGGCAGCCAGGCAGTTGGGGGTTAGTCACCCGACGGTGGGCAGACGCCTGCAAGCACTGGAACAGGCCAGCGGGCAGCCTTTTTTCCGACGCACACCCGAGGGCCTGGTGCCCACCGATATGGGTGACAGAATTCTGTGCCTGGCCGAAGAAATGGAAAGCGGCGCCCTGGCGATAGCACGCCGAATCGACGGCAGCGGCGAACAGCCCGAAGGCCTGTTGCGCATCTCGTCGGCCGACTGGTTTGCCGGTTACGTGCTGGCACCGGTGCTGGTGGAGTTGGTGCGGCGTCATCCGGCCGTAGTGCCTGAAGTGCTCGCCGGGCAGCGGCTGTCTGACCTGACGCGCCGCGAAGCCGATATCGCCTTTCGCATAGTGCCGTTCGACCAGCCGGATATCGTGCAACGTCGGGTCATGACCATGCCGTATGGCCTGTACACCAGCGCCTCGGCCCCTTCGGTTGCACCTGGGGACGGCAGCCGCTGCAAATTGATTCTAATGAACACCGCCCAGGCGTATTACCCGGATGTGCAGTGGGTGCAGCGCATGCTGCCCGCTGCGCAAAGGGTTTTCACCAGCAGCAGCCGCACGGTGCAGGCACAGATGTGTGCGCTTGGCTTGGGCCTGGCCGTGCTGCCGCGCTCGCTGGGCGATCAACTGCCCAACCTGACCCGCATTGAATTGGCCGAGACGCCACCCTCACGGGACATCTGGATGGGTTATCACCACGACATGCGGCGCATGGATCGCTTGCGCGCGCTGGCCGATCTGGCCAGCGACATGCTCGGCGGCAGCTAACCGCGCGGCCCTTGCCGGCGCAGATAAACCACCTGGGCCGTCACACCGAGCGCAAGGCCAACCAGCAAGGCGACCTGAGCACCGACCAGCAACGGTGCGTGCAGGTCGGTCACCAGCGGATGGCCATCCGGCACCCGACGCAGCACCTCGCTCACGGTCGGCAGCATCAGCAAAAATGCCGTGATGCTCAGCAGCACCGTCTCGGCATACACGCCGGCCCGCCCCAGTGCGCCCACCCGCCCTACCCCATAGCCGGCGAACAACAAAAACAGTGTGATAACAGCGATGGCGTTGCTCACCGGCTGCTTCGCAATCAGAAACACCGAACCCGCACCGAGCACCATCGCAACCAGGTAAATCAAACCCGGCGTGGAACGCGGAACGATGCGCCCGTGCCGAGCGAACATATAAGCCGCCACCGGAATGGCCGGCAGGCTCCCCAGCGTATGGACCCAGCCAAGGGCAGAAATTCCGAACATTAAGCAGTTCTCCAGTTGGATGATCGGCATAGTTAGCCGTGGCCCGAGGCAGACGTTGATCGATGCCTGGCAGGCAAATCGGTGCGCTATGATTCCGCCGTTACCTTAGTTAAAGCGTGGCTCGCCCGACATGATCGATTCACCGGAACACTTGACCATTCTTCCGGAAATGCACTTGGAGGGGTTTGTCACCGGCGACCTGCTTTCGCAGGTGCTGGCGCAAATTCGCCTGACTGGCGACCGCATTTACCTGGCCGCGCTGGACGACGGCGAACGCCTCGAACTGGATAGCGCCAGCGCTCATATTTGCATGCTGCAAGAAGGCCAGTTGCGCATTCAGGGCACCGACTCGCACCACGTGCTGATGCAACCGGGCGATACCGTGCTGCTGCCACACAACGCCTCGGCACTGAAACTCACCGCCGATTCGGGGCGCGTGCGCGTGGCAATCTGCCGATTCTGGTTCGACGCAGGCAGCTTCCGGGCGATGCTGTTCGCCCTGCCGTGGCTCGTCCACATTCGCCACGCCGACGCGGCGCAGTGGTCGGAGGGCCTGCTGCATTTCATGCTCATCGAAGCCGACGACGTTCAACCCGGCGGCGCGCTGATGGTGTCGCGACTGATCGACCTGACCGTCATCCGCATCCTGCGCACCTGGGTGCAGCAAGGCGGCGCATCCGGTTGGCTGGGCGGCTTGGCCGACGAGCGCATCGCTCGCGTGCTCAGGGCTATTCATGAACAGCCGCGCCAACAATGGCGCATTGAAGCGCTAGCAAAGCTGGCGGGCATGTCGCGCTCCACCTTTTGTGAACGCTTCAGCGCACTCGTCGGCCGTGCTCCGCTGCGCTACCAAAACGAATGGCGCCTGACCCTGGCGAAAACAATGCTGGCCAATCAAACGAGCCGCATCGGCGACATCGGTTTTGCCGTCGGCTATGAATCCGAAGCCGCGTTCAGCCGCGCGTACAAAGCATTCTTCGGACACTCGCCCCGGCAGGATCACGGGGGAAGGTTACTTTCGGAAGACAAGGGTGGCTGAGTGAATGACGCCAGCGGCGCTACAAAAAAGGCCGTCCTGCCGCCACGAGCTTTAGTCACTCAACGACAGCCACAAACCATTCCGTAGGTTGCGGTTGAGCGCCGCGAAGCCCAACAGCTTCACCTTGTCGGCCAACCCCGTCGTCCGCAAGCGGGAGACGGAGGAAAGCGCCGATCAAAGCGTTCGCAAGCGTTTGGCTACCCCCAACTCGCTGCCAACACAGCGCGTTGCCAGTGCCATGAATATCGAAACCTTCGAGCAGGCGCAGCTCTTCGATATTGGCGTTGAGCAGGTACGTGGTGCTGCTGATCACCCGGTCGTCAACCGGGCAAGCACTTGCGCCGCCAGAACCTCAACGGTGGCGGCACCTTCCAGACACACCACCGGCGCCCGCTGCATCGCCAGCCAGCCCTGGTGGCGGCTGCGGTTGCGGCCGTTGAAACGGGGGTTGTCGTATTGCAGTGCCCACTCGCGAAAGTTGCTGTGAATCTCGAACATGTCGCCACCCGGAAGAATGCGCGCACCAAAGCGTTCGGTCTCGCGCGCCACCAACCGTTCGAGCCTGAGCGGCGTGGGCGTATCGATGAAAACGATCACATCCACCGCCTCGACCAGCGCATCGCCCCAGCCATCAAACGACCCCGTCAACACCCAGCCGCGGTTGTCCAGCACCCGCTGAATCTGCTCCACCCGTTCAGCCGGAGAACGTTTGGTGGTGAACGGCGGGTTGGTCGGCAGCCAGTAGAAATCGTCCACATCGACGTGTTGCACATCCAGCGTCGCGGCGAGTGAAGCACCTAGCGTAGTAACCCCCGCGCACGAGGCTCCGGTGATGTAGATTCGCAACGTGTGTTCCTAAAGAATGGTGGGTGGTGGAGAGGAAAACGGGTGGCGAGCCGAAGCTGCACGCAAGGGCTAGACCGGCTTGCCGGGCACAGGTGAAGGAGGCCGTTTCGCAGCCATGGTGGCATTGCCGAAGCCAACTTTGGTCTTCTGCGCGTGCGCCGCGTTTAGCACCGCCGGGCTCAAATGATTCAGGCTGATCTGGAGGCCGAATTTCCTGAACACGGCGTCCAGCGTGGCCAGCGTCGGGTTGCCGCTATCGACCTCCAACTGCGACAGGGCCCGCTTGGAAATTTTACAGGCCTTGGCAAATCGCTCCTGGTTGACCCCGAGTACATTTTCACGAAGCCGCTTCACGGCGCCGCCCAGGGTTAACGTACCCCGCGCGACTTCATCCGCCACCGCTTGAATGTAAGCCTTGCGCTGCTCAAGAGACATATCGGTCATAGCAGCCCCCACTCCTTCAAGCGTTTATCCAGATTGTTGAGCGGTATGCTCTGCGCAGTGCGAACGCTGTCCGGCAGATTCCCCAGTAAATCGGGCAGCGCACGCATGCGTTGGGCTTCTGCACGCAGCGCGTCGAAATAGTCATCGCCGCCGGTGTCGCCAGCAAGCGAGTGACAGGCCTGCCGCCAGTCTGGCGCACCCGCCTTTTCATGGTCCCACTTCAACACTCTGGATATTCCGTCGGGGTCGAGAACCATTGGCGCCAGGTCATAGACAGGCGCCAGCTTCAGCTTGCCCGCCTCGCGAATGATCGAGGTGTTTCGTCCATGATTATCCGAGTTGCCCAGGATGCGATTCAGTAGATCTCTAGCAATGTACTCGACAGCCAGGTCGAACAGCTCGTCGCCCTGCCCGGCCATTGTCCAAATTTCACCGAGACGCCCAAGCACGAACTCATGACCCAGAAAGGCGCCGTTTTCAGTCACACCACATAGCGAATAAATCGACTCCACTGGATAGCGGAGAATGCCGTGCTCGCTTACCTCACGGTCAAAGCGCGGCATCCACAGGCTGGGTTTGTGCTCGCCGTCATCAACCAGCGCCAACCCGTCCGGCGAGATGGTGTTCATCCCTATCTGGGAAACGGCGCAGTAATACTGGTATTCGGCCCGAAGAATATCCTTGTCGATGGCAGCTCCCCGGTTTCTCGGGAACTTCACGAACCAGTGTTGCCTGGTCTGCTGCTCCCCTAGCGTGGCCTCCGCGAACATCAGGCCGTTGTGACTCTCCGCCAGCAACAGTTTCGGCGCTTCGCCGCCAGCACCTGTTGCGCCGCCAATGGCTGCGCCTTGCTCGTAGGCATACTCGAGGAAATCGGTAGTGCGCTCGGCCACCTCTTCGCGGGTAAAGCCCATCGGCTCTCCCTCATTCAGGTAAGGAAGCGACTGCTTGATGCGCAGGTGACCGATTGGCGATGGCGTGCACCGTTCCAGAAGGAACAATTCCATCGCAATGTCATCAGGCTTGCGCGTCGCGAAGCGTTTTTTCAACGACCGGAATGCTGCGCCTGCCGGAATGATATCCAGCAGGAACGCCGGAAAACCCTGCGCGGTGTTGATGTTCATATCCAGCCGATGCACCACACTTACAGAGCGCTCGAAAAACGAGTTTTCGTGCTCCATATTGTCGACGTAGAAAGAGGTGAGATAACCCGTGGTGCAGGTACCCTCCCGAGGATTCAGCGGGTCTTCGAACTGCAAGCTGTAAGCGTCCTGCCAGACGCCGTTGGCGAAAACCTGAACAATCAGTTCTTTAGCCATAACCGGATTCATCAGCGCACTATAATGCGCTAAATCGTAGTCGACCCCGGCAAATAGCGCAATATAATGCGCTGCAATGTATCCATAGCGCCGATTTACCGCAATTAAATGCGCCACGCCGGTGCCGACCGGGCTATGTTTTGGCCCGGTCGAACAAGCGGTCTTGACTCAGATATCCCAAGCCAGCGACAGGTTAATGCCTTGCTGAGCACTGTCGTCGGCGCCCCGGTAGGTGTAGGCACCGCGCAGCGACAGACCCGGGGCAAGCGAATGGCTTACGCCAACACTGGCCCGCCAGGTTTTGTCATCCGGCGTGTAGCCTTCCAGGGTATAGCCGAGCGTGGGCAGGCTGCGCAGGGCCATGTCCACTTCGGTGGCGTCGTCCTCGTACTCGCGCTCCATTGCCACTTCACCGAACACGCGGGTTTGCGGGTTGAGGTTCAGCAAGCCCTGCACACCGGCGCCGAGACGTTTCGAGTCGCGCTTCTGATCGCCCACGTTCAGCGCGGTGGAGCTCACGCTGTTCTCGGCATAACCGTCCACTTCCACCCGCGCGTAGTCGGCGCTGACGAAGGGGCTGAGGTGCCACCGGCTGTCTGTGCCTGGCGCGATGTCATAACCGACACGACCACTCAGGCTCCATAGCGCGCCTTCGGTGTCGCCCTTCTCGCTGCGGGTGGCCGGGCCCAGATTGAACTGGCGCTTGATGTCGTCGTAGTCGAGGTAGCCGACGCTTGCCACCAGCTCCCCCCACCAACCATTCTGCTGGTACTGAGCGAAGCCGGTGGCCAGGTAGCTGCGCAAGTCGTATTCGGAGTCGGCGTCGCCGGCCTCCATGTCCTGCTCGTAAAAGCCGGCCGCCAGCCCGACGCGCCAGACGTCGTTGAGGCGGTAGCTGCCACCGACGTTGAGGCTGTAGCCATCGCCATCTGCATCGCTTTCATACACGTCATAGCTCTGCCGCTGACCGCCTGCCGTAACAAAAGAGCGCCACTGCCCCACCGCCTGCCAGTCCAGCCAGTCGGCCTGCCACTCGGCGCGCAACTGGTCCTGATGCGCGCGCAGGGTGCTGTGCGCCATTTCTGGCAGCAGGCTAAGTTCCCAAGGTGCCGCCAGCAGCGAGTAAGCATAGCCGGCAATCAGCGTTTGCCCGGCAATGGTCGGGTGCACGCCGTCGTCGTAGAGCAGTTTGCTCGGATCCGGGCTGGCTCCGTTGATGCCGTAGATGGGGTTCTGCACAGGGCAATCGTCAAAGCAGGTACGTATCAGGTCCTGCCCGGCTGCAAGGCCGTAGCGGGTCGGGTCAAGGACCAATTCGTTGATATACAACGGCACGTTCAACGGGATGATTTCGGCGTTTACGCCGGCCAGCTGGCGAACCAGTTCATCGTTGAACGTAGCACCGAGCTGGGAAAAGGTGCCGGACAGCGGCGTGCCGGCAAGCGCCGGCGTTCTGCCCACGTCAGGCAGCAGCCAAACCATGATGTAACGAGCGCCGGCTTGCTGCAGCGCCTCAACGCTGTCGACCAGGCGACTGGCTGAGTCATGGGCAGTTGCCGTGCTGGTTACCTGCAACTGGAGGAAATCGTTGCCGCCGCCGTTGATGTAATAAAGAGCCTTGGGATCGGCCCGCAGGCCGGTTCCGACGAGATAGCCTGGCCGCTCCCTGAGCACCGTCCCCGCACCGGGGTCGCCTTGTGGAATTACGGTTTGGGATACCGAGGTGATGGACTCAAGAATCTGGCTGGTGGTATAGCCGCCGACAGCCCAGTTATTGCCGTCGGCCCACCCATTTGCTTCAAAGACAGGCGATGTCGAAGGTCCCAACCCGCCAAGGCCGAGACGCCCGCCAAGAAGCATGGGAGCCGTGGCGCCAAACGCCTCTCCATTTCCCGCTTGATAGGTTGGTCCCGTGCGATTGGTAAAGCGCAGCGTGCCATCGGCCGCACCCCCGAAATCAGGGAACTGGCCGGCATCGCTCAGGCTGTCGCCGAACACAACAAGGGATGAATACGGCAGGGCATGCGCCGGCACGGACAAACCGGCGCAGGCGAGCATGCAAGCCGTCGCCAGCGGGGTAAGAACACGCTTCATGAAAGGTCCTTTTTGCGGTTAGAGAAAGGGTTCGCAGGAAACTGCGAGCCGCTCCATCTAACCGCCGTGCCCAACCTCTCAACCAGTTGAAGTAGCGCAGAAACCCAGAGGCATGACCTGAAAACTATGTGGCCGAAGTTCACAACCAGCGGCGGTATAACCTACACCGGCCGGACATCGTGATTCCCACCTGAAATGGCCTAATCGTCCTGCCGCGCCCCGTGGCGAACGTTCGGATGTGAGTACTAAAACGGCGAAGTCGTGACGGCCAACTTGCCAAAACGGACTGTGCTCTTTCGTACATCTGCGTGCGCAGGGGTTCCGCTCACTCGCTCGGCCCGGCGCCACGCCTGAAAAACAGCGTCACCTGCCCCAACTCCACACCCAGTTTGCTCATGCTCGAGCGGTTGATCAGGGTGTCCTGGTCCATGAGGTACATCCAGTCATCGAAGTCCACCACCCAGATGGTGCCGTCCACGTCCAGGTTCAGCTTGTACACCCAACGCAAGGCATTGCCGGCAACTTCGCCCTGAGCCTCGCCCAGCACATCGCCGGCGCGGCCCTTCCACTTGCCGTCGCCAGCCGGCGTCAAAGTCCAGACCCGCTGCTGGCGGGTGCCGTCGCTGTAGAGGAAACGCTCATCCAGAATCAGCCGCTCGCCTTCGCGATGGCTGGTGATGTTCACGGTGAAGCGCTTGACCACCTCACCCGAACGATTCTCGAAAATGCCCCAGGCCTGCACGGGTTTGGAGAAGAACTCCGGCAAGTCCAGCTGTGGCTGTTCCTTAGCGTAGTGCTGCACACTTACGCCCCCGCAACCGCTCAGCAATAGACAGCAGAGCAACCATATTCCAACTCGCATGTTCGATTTCCTCACCGGTTTCCTCAATAAGCCGTGCGCCGTAGCAACTGGCGAAGCTCGTTCAGCGCACAGTTATAGCGGGCATCAGGGGGCGTGGCGAACATCGCGTTGCAACGCCAGGTGTTAGCGCGCTGCCAGCGCCGGATAATCCGAATACCCCTCCTCGCCTTGGGAAAACCAAAACGCCGCGTTGTCTTGCGCCAGCGGCTGCCCGGTTTGCAGGCGTGCGGGCAGGTCCGGGTTGGCGATAAAGGCGCGGCCAAAGGCGATGGCGTCGGCGTTGCCGGCGGCCAGTTCGGCCTGGGCGCGGGCCAGGCTGTAGTCCGAGTTCAGAATCAGCATGCCTTTGAATGCCTGGCGAATCAGCGGGGCAATGGCTGGGCGTTCGCCTGCGCCAAAGGTGCCGTCCAGCGGCGGTTCTCGCAGTTCCAGATGTGCGATGCCGATGGCTGACAACGTTTCGGCTACGCGCACAAACAACGGTTCCGGGTCGCTGTCGCGCACGCCTTGGTCGTGGCTGCTGGGCGTAAGGCGCACGCCGGTGCGCTCGGCGCCAACGGTGTCGACTACCGCTTGCGTCACTTCTCGCAGCAAGCGGATGCGGTTGTCGATGGAGCCTCCGTAACCGTCGTTGCGAAAGTTGCCGCTGTCGCGCAGAAACTGGTCGAGCAGGTAACCGTTGGCGGCGTGAATTTGCACGCCGTCGAAACCCGCCTCCATGGCGTTACGCGCGGCCTCGCGGAAATCCTCAAGCAGCGCGGGAATTTCTTCCAGCGGCAAGGCGCGCGCCTGGGTGTAGGGTTGCTTGCCGGCATAGGTGTGGGCGTGATCGGGTGCGGTGGTCACCGACGCCGAAACCGGCTGCGCGCCGTCGAGAAAGCTTGGGTGAACCACGCGCCCCATGTGCCAGAGCTGCGCAATGATGCGCCCGCCGGCGGCGTGGACCGCGTCGGTAACCGCACGCCAGCCAGCGATCTGCTCGGCAGACCAGAGGCCTGTCGCATACGGCCAGCCAAGGCCCTGCTGGGTGATGCCGATGGCCTCGCTGATGATCAGACCGGCGCTGGCACGCTGGGCGTAGTACGCGGCCATCATGGGTGTGGGTACGTGTTCGCGGGTGCCACGGGCGCGCGTCATGGGCGCCATGAAGATACGGTTGGGGGCGGCAATGGCGCCCAGTTCGAGCGGGTCAAAAAGCGTGGTCACGGGTGGTTCTCCTGTCAGGGTTGGATGGGGGCCAGGCGCTGGGTCAGACCAGCCGTGCGCCGCCGTCGATGTTCAGCGTGGCGCCGTTCATAAAGGTGTTGGTCATCAGGAACACGGCAGCGGCGCCGGCTTCGCTTGCGGTGCCTAAACGGTGCAGCGGCAACTGTTGCTCCAGCGCGGAAACAAACGCGTCGCGGCCCTCGCCCAGTGCCTTGCCCAAGATGGGCGTGTCGATCGGGCCGGGAGACAAGGTGTTGACGCGCACCGGCGCCAGTTCCAGTGCCAGCCCACGCGCCAGCGCTTCCATTGCCGCCGATGCCGCGCCAATGACCGCGGTGCCGTAGGCATTGGGGCGGTCGGACAAGGCGCCGGAAATAAAGGTGATGGAGCCCGCTTTCGACAGCCGCTCACCCAGCGCACGAATGGCATGCACCGAAGCCCAGATGCGTTCCTCGAACGCCTTGCGCAGGTGATCGATTTCCGCGTTCAGCACCTGGCCCACCACAAACGTGCCCGCCAGAAGCACCAGATGGTCCACGTGGGGAATGTCCGCCAGCGCGGCGTAGATGGCCTCGCTGTTGGTCACGTCTGCAGCGCGCCAGCCGGCCAGCTCAAAAGTGGCCGCCGCTTGCTCGGCTCGCTCGGCGTTGGAACCGATGACGATTACGGCGGCACCGGCGGCCTTGGCTTGAACGGCGGCGGCCAGACCGATGCCGGACGTGCCGCCGAAAATCACCACGGTGCGGCCTTGCAGGTCGGCTGGCAGTGCTTGGGAAAATGCTGTGTTAGAGGTAGTGAATTGGCTCATGGTCTTCTCCTTGAACGCCCCGATGGCGTCGATGGGCAAAGACTAAAGGCCAGGCAGCACATTGATAATCAGGCTAAAAGTCGCTTTACTAATGCCATGAAGGAACAAATAGGATTAGACCGCCTGACCGGTCTTATTGCTTTTGCCCGTGCCGCCTCGCTAGGCAGCTACACCGCTGCGGCGCGCGACTTGTCGGTGTCGCCGTCTGCGGTGAGTAAAAGCGTGCAACGCCTTGAGCAGCACTTCGAGTTGCGCCTGTTCAGTCGCACCACCCGTTCGCTGACGCTCACGCCTGAAGGCCGCGACCTGTACGAGCGGGCATTGCGGATAATCCGTGAGGTGGAAGACATCGAGCAGGCTGCCGTGGCGTCGCGTGCCGAGCCATCGGGCACCTTGAAGGTCACGGCGCCGCTGCCCATCGGCCTGAATATTCTGGCTCCGGCCATTCCGGCCTTTCGCGAACGCTACCCCAAGCTGGCCATCGACTTGCGTCTGGGCGACCAGTTTTCCGATCTGATCGAGCAAGGCATCGACGTCGCCATTCGCGTCGGCAATCTGGCCGACTCGCGGCTCATTTCCCGCACGCTGGCGCCGCACCGGGTTGGCGCTTTCGCATCGCCTGCGTACCTGGCTAAACGCGGTACCCCGCTGGAACTGGCCGACCTGGCCGAGCATGACTGCGTGAACTTTCGCTATCAGAGTTCAGGCCAGGCGCTGCGCTGGCCCTTTGGCGTGGGTGATCGCGTTGTGGAAATGACGCCCGATGCCGCCGTGGTGATCGATGCCAGCGACGCGGTAGCAGCGGTGCTGGCAGCGGGCGGTGGCATTGGCATTTCTCCTATCTATGTGGCGGCGCCTTATGTTGCCAGAGGCGAACTGCAGCCCCTGTTTCCAGACTTCGCCGTGGACCGCGTGCCCATCACCGCGCTGTGGCCGGAAAGCCGGCGCGGCAGCCCAAACGTAAAAGCCTTCACGGCCTTTCTGAGCGAGCTGTTCGCCGCGCCGACGGCGTGGGACGAGGTGGTGCGCAAGGCTTCGGCCGAATGAACCCTCAGTTCGGGTTGGCGCGCGCCTCTTCCAGCAACTGTTGAATCACCTGCTCCTGCTGGTCGTACCGGCCTTCACCAAAATGGCTGAAGCGCACCTGCCCTTTGGCGTCGATAAAGTAATGGGCAGGCCAGTACTGGTTATCGAAAGCGCGCCAGATGGCGTAGTTGTTGTCGACGGCCACCGGATAGGAAATATCCAGGCGCTTCACTTCCCGGCGCACGTTGCTGATGAGTTTTTCAAAGGCGTATTCGGGGGTGTGCACGCCAATCACCACCAGCCCGGCATCTTTGTATTTCTTCGCCCATTGGTTCACATACGGCAGGCTGCGTTTGCAGTTGATGCAGTCGAAGGTCCAGAAATACACCAGCACTACCTTGCCGCGCAGTGACTCTGCGGTTAGCGGCTCGGAGTTCAGCCACTGCACGGCACCGT
The DNA here is from genome assembly GCF_900573885.1 of Pseudomonas viridiflava. GTDB lineage: Bacteria > Pseudomonadota > Gammaproteobacteria > Pseudomonadales > Pseudomonadaceae > Aquipseudomonas. The sequence continues at coordinate 59,767 of NZ_UPSE01000198.1, read as the reverse complement.
CCAGCGACGGCATCGGCTGGTTTGTCTGCGGCGGCACCTGCACGGCGGCGCTGGCTTTGCTGATGACGTAGTCGATCACCTTCGGCGCGTTTTCCAGAAGGCTGCGCTCGACGGCCGTACTGGTTTCGGACGAGGCGTGCTCGGCGAGATAACGATCCGCTCCCGTGCCAATCGCCACCGCAGCCAGCAACGCAACCACGCCGGTGCCGCGTCGCAGCCAGGCGGTAACCGGCAGCATCGGCTTCAACCGTGCCGCCAGCCCGCGGCCGGCAATCAGCAGCACGCCCAGCGACAGGGCACTGCCAAGGCCATACGCCAACAACAGCAGACTGGTTTGCGAATTGGCACCTTGCGCCATGGCGCTGGACAGAATGGCACCCAGAATCGGGCCCGCACAGGGCGCCCAGAGCAAGCCGGTAGCGACACCGACAGCCAGCGATGCCAGCGGGCCGCGCAGGGGGCTGCCTGCAGGATCAATGCGATTTGCCAGCGCCACGAACGGCGTCGCCAGCCAGGTTCCCAGGCGCGTGGAAATCAGCGACAAGGCGAACAGTCCCAGCACCACGAGCGCCACCTGGCGACCGGCGATATTGGCGTGAATAACCCATTCGCTGCCGACCACCGCCAGGCTCGACACAGCGGCGAAGGTCAAAGCCAGCCCGCTCACCACCAGGGCAATCGAGGTGCGCGACTTGCCGATACCGGCGAACAGAAAGGGCACGACGGGAAGAATGCAGGGGCTGAGAATGGTCAGAATCCCGCCTAAAAAAGCGATAAGAAGCATGGCGCGTACCTCGGGGTTGAACGAGCAGGCCCGCTATCCAGAAACGGACCCTGCTCGGCACAATGGATCGACATGGGCGCTGTGCATCAGCTGCCGTCGCTGCAGTTTTCGGCGAGTTTGCTGTAGCTCAGTGCGCGTTTGTCGCCCATGGAATCGAGGTAAACCATGCGGGCGTTGACCACGCCGCACGAGTGGCTGCTGTCTTCGGTGATGGACAGCACGTGGTCGATATCCAGCTGCGTGCCGTAGGTGTAGGTTTGGCTTGCAACGTTTTCCTGAGCCATGGCGCCGGCGCTCAGAAGGGTCAGCAGGCAGGCAGCGGAGAGGGTCTTGAAGTTCATGGTGGTTTCCTTTGCAATCAATGAGTGTGTTTGGGTTTGTCGAGGCAGGTTGTGTTGTCTCGATGGGGCTCATTAAATGCCGGTGAGGTATCTGGGCTGTGTCGAGAAACCCTCCGTTGAATTCGTTAAGTGTCTGAGGTGGGCGCAGATACAGAGCGATACAATCGCCCCCGATTTTTCACATCCTGCGTAACCCGGAGAACAAGGAATGGCACACATCGATCACGTCTTGATCGTGGATGACGATCGCGAGATCAGGGAGCTGGTGGGCAACTACCTGCAAAAGAACGGGCTGCGCACCACCGTTGTGGCCGATGGCCGCCAGATGCGCGCCTTTCTGGATGCCAATCAGGTGGACCTGATCGTGCTCGACATCATGCTGCCCGGCGAAGACGGCCTGCAGCTGTGCCGCGAACTGCGGGTGGGCAAACACAAAGCCACGCCCGTGCTGATGCTCACCGCGCGCACCGACGAAACCGACCGCATCATTGGTCTGGAAATGGGTGCCGATGACTACCTGACCAAACCCTTCGCTGCCCGCGAACTGTTGGCACGCATTAATGCGGTGCTGCGGCGCACGCGCATGTTGCCGCCCAATCTGGTGGTCACCGAAAGCGGCCGGCTGCTGCGCTTTGGCCGCTGGCGCCTGGACACCACGGCGCGGCATCTGCTCGATGGCGATGACACGCTGGTGGCCCTGAGCGGCGCCGAATACCGACTGCTGCGTGTATTCCTCGACCACCCGCAACGCGTGCTCAGCCGCGATCAGTTGCTCAACCTGACCCAGGGCCGCGAAGCGGATCTGTTCGACCGCTCCATTGACCTGCTCGTCAGCCGTCTGCGCCAACGCCTGCTCGATGACGCCCGCGAGGCGGCGTACATAAAAACCGTGCGCAACGAAGGCTATGTATTCACCTACCCCGTGGAGTTGCTCGAGGAACAGGTATGAGGCTGCCGCTGCACTGGCCGCATACGCTGGCATCGCGGCTGTGGCTGATTTTCCTGCTCGGCCTGCTGCTCGCCCAGGCCCTGACCTTTGGCGCGCAGTACTACGAACGCTACGACAGCACCAAAACCGCCATGCTCGGCAACTTCGAGCACGACACCGCCACCTCCATCGCCATCCTCGACCGCTTGCCTGCGGACGAGCGCCCCGCGTGGACCAAACGGTTGCAGCGGCGCAACTACGACTACCTGTTACGCGAGCATGACCCTGGCATCCCGCTCACCACCAACGACCTGGCCGCTACCGTGGCCGAATCGCTCGAGCTTTCCCTGGGCCGTAATTACGAGCTGACCGTGGTGCAGATTCCCGGCCCGCGCGAACACTTCCAGGCGCAGCTGCGTTTGTCCGACGGCAGCCCGGTGACCATCGACGTGCGCCCTACCGTGCGCCCTCTGGCACCGTGGCTGCCGGTGGTGCTGTTCGGGCAGCTGCTGCTGATGATCGTCTGCACCTGGCTCGCCGTGCGCATCGCCACCCGGCCGTTGAGTCGTCTGGCCGAAGCGGTGGAAAACCTCGACCCTAACGCCCACCCCGTGCACCTGGACGAAAAAGGCCCGCGCGAAGTGGCCTATGCCGCACGGGCCTTCAACACCATGCAGGCGCGTATCGCCGAGTACCTGAAAGAACGCATGCAACTGCTGGCCGCCATTTCCCACGACCTGCAAACCCCCATCACCCGCATGAAACTGCGTGCCGAATTCATGGCCGACTCGCTGGAAAAGGAAAAGCTCGACAGCGACCTCAACGAAATCGAACACCTGGTTCGCGAAGGCGTGGCCTACGCCCGCAGCGTGCACGGCTCGGCCGAAGCCAGCTGCCGCATCAACCTCGACTCGTTCCTGGACAGCCTGGTATTCGACTACCAGGACACCGGCCGTGAAGTGAGCCTGCGCGGCAAAAACGGCGCCGTCATCGAAACCCGCCCCCACGCCCTGCGGCGCATCATGGTGAACCTCGTCGACAACGCCCTGAAATACGCCGGCACCGCCGAAGTGGAAATCGCCGGCGACCCGCGCACAGGCGTATCCATCAGCGTGCTCGACCGCGGCCCAGGCATCGCCGAAGAGGTATTGAGTGAAGTCACCAAACCCTTCTACCGCGTGGAAAGCTCACGCAACCGCGATACCGGCGGTACAGGTTTGGGATTGGCGATTGCGCAGCAATTGGCGGTGGCAATTGGTGGGTCGTTGAGCGTGCGTAATCGGGACGGTGGCGGGCTTTGTGTGACGGTTGAGTTGGGGGGCATGTAACGGTTTGGTGCGGGGAGTCGCCGGTTTTGGCTGCGTGGCTGGTCAATACAGCGGAGCGGCCAGCTTACAAGCCGCCCCGAGTCACCTGTGGTTAACCTTCTATCGCCGCGTTTCCAGCAGCCGGCTCAAACACCAACTCGCGAATTTCCATCTCCCGCTCAATCGCCTCCACGATCGTTACGAGGTCTTCCTGGGTGGCGCTAGCGCTCCACGGCAATCCCGACAAGACGGCAAAATCTTCGCCCGTCTTGATGTCGAAAACCCGAACGCCCATCGACGTCGGCGATTCGAGCGAACCCTCAAAGCCCAGTGGCGAGAAATAGTCTTTCAGCCGGGAGCATGCGAAAGGGAAATTCATTTTTGCCATGGGTCTTCCTGAAGTCGGGTCAAGGTATATGCGTAGTAAACAGCATGCCGCTTAAAGCTGGTTAGGGTTCAGTTGCTTGCCGCGGTTGCCGTTGGCTTTGGAGTTGGCCGGGTTGCTTCCGCTTGTACCGGTGTTGCGGTTGAGCTGGTCGGCGTGGTGGTCGTTTTGCTGTTGGGTTTTCTTATCGTCGGACATGGTCGGGATCTCCGTGGGGGTATACGTGAGACTAGTCCATCGAGCAGAGCTGGGGACATTGGGCTTGAAGGGCATCGCGGCTAAAGCCGCTCCCACAGGAGACTGGCGCTTCAACGCGCGACGGTGCCGAAATAGCCCAGCGCTGTTCCGCGTTCTGTAGGAGCGAGCTTGCTCGCGAACCCTGCAAACATCGATAGCCGGTGCTGGCGCGCTTCGCGAGCAAGCTCGCTCCTACGGGGCTGGTGTTATCGCTTGCTCTGCCGCACTCGGCGATTGCCGTGACACCACCAGATTCGCGATGAACTCACGCACCCATCCGAAGCCGGCGTGCCCATCGGACCGTTCATGCCAGAACAGGCCGATGGAGAAACCTTCCACGTGAAGGGGGGGCGCCACGCACAACAGTTGGTTACTGCGCCCCTCGACAAGGCGAGAAGGAACCAGCGCTACGCAGTCCGATAGCGCGACCAATTCCGGAACCGGAAGAAACGACGACGCCGACAGCACTACATTGCGCCGCTGCCCCAGCGCCGCCAGCGTGGTGTCCACCGAGGTTGAAAATCCGCCGCCGCGCAAGGACACAACTACGTGTTCCAACTGCGCGAACTCTTCCAGCGTAAGGTCTTCGCGCAAGCGTGGATGCCCTTGGCGGCCGATCAACAAATAGCGCTCATCGAACAGATGCTGTGATCGCAAGCTGGCAGGTACTCCCAGCGTGTTTATCACGGCTATGTCCACGTCGCCTCGGGCCATTTGCGACTCCAGCTGGGGCAAGTCGAGAACGCGCAGGGCGATGCGAACACCCGGTGCCTCGCTGCGCATGGCGACGAACAGATGTTTGATCAACGCCGCCTGCACGTAATCAGTACAGGCGATCGAGACAGTCAGGCTCGCGGTCGCGGGCTCGAAATTCAAATGGGTCGTGACGGTGGCCCTTACCTGTTGAAGCGCCTGGCGCAGGGGCGCCAGCAACTCCATGCCTTTGGCCGTGGGCGTCATGCCGCGCTGGGCCGGAATCAGCAGCGGATCGTCAAACACCTCACGCAGGCGGCTCAGCTGCGCACTGACCGCCGGCTGACTCAAGTGCAATCGCGCGGCGGCCCTCGTGACGTTCTGCTCAACCAGCAGCGCTTCCAATGTCACAAGTAAATTCAGATCCAGGCGCCTGGTATCCATTGGGTGGATGCTCGCATAAAAATTTTTCGATTTCACAGGCGTTCCAAGCCCCGCGACACTTCGTCGACACTACAGCGGAGCAGTCAGTAATGTCGAAAAAAGTGTTGATTATCTGGGCCCATCCCGAGCCGTCGTCGCTGACGCGGCAACTGGTCGATGTGTCTGTCGAATTCCTCACAGCGCAGGGGCACGAAGTACTTCAGTCGGATCTGTACGCCATGGGCTGGAAAGCAACGTTTGACGAACAGGACTTTCCCAATCGGGAGAACCTTCAGAGACTGTCGTTCGGCGCAGAATCGGCCCACGCCTATCGCAATAAGTGCCAAACCACAGACGTGTCCGTGGAGCAGGAAAAGGTCCTGGCGGCCGATGCGGTCATCTTTCAGTTTCCGCTGTGGTGGTACGGCATGCCGGCCATCATGAAGGGATGGATTGATCGTGTGTGGGCAGCAGGGCTGGCGCACAACTACAAGGACGCAGGCAACGCTTACCGGTATGGAGACGGTGCCTTCAAAGGAAAGCGCGCCATGTTGTCGGTTGCTGTCGGCGGCCCTGCCGAGGATTACGCGTCGCGGGGAATCAACGGCCCGCTTGAGCAACTGCTGTTCCCGATCACCCACGGCTCGCTGCACTTTCCAGGGTTCGACGTACTGCCGACCTTCGCCGTATACGGCACCGGCAGGCTTAGCGCTGCGGGCGCTGCTGCGGCCAAGGACGCCTGGCTCAGCCGTCTGGAAGGGTTGTTTGAAGAGCCCCCACTCCCCTTCAGAGCCCAAAACGGCGGGGACTACACCGCCACCAACGAGCTCAAGCCGCACGTGGCCCCCGGTCAAACAGGCATAACGGCGCACCTTGCCTACGGCGAAAAAACGCCAACGAAGCCGCAAGAAATGGAGGAGCGCGTATGAAGACCTTCGTGATTCTGACCCGCCGTGCCGAGGGCGCAGCGCAAGACTTCAAACGATTGGCAAAGCCGGAAGTTCTGCACGTGTGGAAAGGCTTCGCGGACGGCATTGTTCGCGCCGTTCATGGGTTGGCCGATGGTCCTGGTGCCGCGTTTGAGCTGGAGTCGGCGACCTTCGAGCAAGCACGTGAATACATCGCGGCGCTCCCCTACGTTCAGGCGGACTTGTTGCACGTGCAGTACTGCGCGCTCAAGCCTTTCTCTGATTACGAGAAACTCGTTTCCGCCTGATCGGGCAATCGGCGACAGACCGTGTTTCAGCGCAGCGAGCTACCGGGCCGCTGCCTGCAACAGCTCCTTCGCCCGCAGCGCAATGGATGACATGTAGCCGCGCCGCCAGACCATACCGATGGGGCAACGGATGTGCTCCGAGCGGATCGGCCGCATCACCACATTGGCGGGCAGGCTCTGCGGCGACACGGCATGGGAATTGATCATGCTCACCAGCGGCATGCGTGACACGGCCAACAGCAGTGCTGGCAGGTTGTTCGCTTCCAGCACCAGGTGTGGCAAGGCGATCGCTTCCAACGCAAAGGCGCGCTCAAGTTGCACCCTCGCAAACTCCTGCTTGCTTGAGCCGGCCCACTGGCAGCCGGCCAGATCACTCATCGACACACTCTGCAAGGCTGCGAGCGGATGCTGATCGTTGACCACAACGTGATAGTCATCGTCCAGTAGATGAAGCATTTCCAGGCTCGGGTCCAGCCGCTCGGGTAAGGGCAACAGCGCCAGTTCGACATCGCTGTTGGCCACTGCATCGAGCAAGGCGTCGCTGAATCCTGAGACAAAATTCACCCGCGCTGCCGGGCGCTCCTCGATCAACCGAGGCAGTAGCGCCGTCAGGGCAATGTTCGCCGCCGCCGGGGTGGCACCTAAACGCAGTAGCCCCGCCTGGCCACCGGCCACATCACGCGCTTCCTGCAGGGCCACTTCCAACTCGCGGGAGATGGCGCGACTGCGCAGCAGAAACGCCTCGCCAGCGTCGGTAACCTGGATGCCGCGAGATGAGCGCGAGAGCAACTTGACCCCAAACCGACGCTCCAGCCGCTGCATCGATTTGGTCAGCGCCGGCTGTGAAACGCCCAGGCGCTCAGAAGCCCGGGCGAGGCTTCCCGCACTGGCCACGGTGGAGAAATAGATCAGGTCGTCTTCGAGCATCGACATCCCATTTGGTTATGGCTAACTGACTCTTATGTTATTTCAGTTTATAGCGGAGCGCGCTCAAGATAAGTCGCCAGAATCTGCAAACGACTCTGGCGCACCTGGGTGGCGAAGACGAGAACTACGTGGTGTGCCCGACCTGTATAAGCGTACTGTCGCGTTCTGCGAGAAATAATGGCTACGCCCAAACGGAGCATCTATATGGCTTCCAATCGCAGCTGACGGCGCAGCGTTGCTGCCCTGCCCTAACGCCTTAACCACAACAATCGCGCCGCAACGACGGCGCTGGGGAGACTGCCTTGTCTGGTGACCAACTCTCGACGGTATTGATGCCGTTGCTGCTGGCCTTGATCATGTTTTCACTTGGGCTGGGCCTGGTGCCTGCCGACTTCCGGCGAATAGCCGCGCAGCCTCGGGCCTTTCTGCTCGGCTTCGCCTGCCATTTCGTTCTGCTGCCCTTGGTGTGTTTTGCCTTGCTTTCGGTGTTTCCATTGCCCGGCGCAATCGCGGTCGGTTTCATGCTGATCGCGGCATGCCCGACCGGCACCACGTCCAATCTGCTCACCTACATCGCTCGCGGCGACGTCGCCCTGGCGCTCAGCTTCACCGCTGCCGCCAGCCTGATGACCATCATCACCCTGCCGCTGATTGTGACCCTGGCCATGGGACACTTTCTGGGCGCGCACCAGCAAATCGATTTCCCGGTTGGCTTCATGATGATGCAAGTCTTCGCCATGCTCGGGTTGCCCGTGGCGCTGGGCATGCTGGCCCGGCGTATCTGGCCGAGCGCCGCGCAGCGCTTCGAGCCGCTGGCGACACGGCTGTCTACTTTGGCGTTTGCGATCATCGTGGTTGGCGCGCTAGTGAAAAACTGGGCCCTGTTCGAACAGAACTTCAGCGTCGTAGCGCCACTGGCTCTGGGGCTTAACGTGCTGATGCTGATGATCGGCTTTGCAGTCGCCAAACTGGGCCGTCTGGAACGCCGCCAGGCGGTCACGATTGCCATCGAAACTGCGATGCAAAATGCCACCTTGGCCATCGTCATCGGCACCACGGTGTTGCGCGACGATGCGCTCGTTGTGCCTGCCGCTATCTACGGCGTGCTGATGTACGTGGGCGGCCTGGTCTTCGCCTTTACCGTGCGCAGAGGCTCCCCGCCCGTTGTGCCGGAACAAACCGATGCGTCTATCGCCCCCCGCTAACTGTGGCTGGTCTGAACTCATCAACAACTCCGCCATGCCGCTCAAGGTGCCTTATGCGTTTGATACCCGAACTGAACAGCGAAGCGAACGTGCTGATATGCGGAGCCAGCCGAGGCATCGGCTTGGCACTGTGCGAAGCTTTGCTCGCTCGCGACGACGTCACTCAGGTATGGGCAGTGGCGCGAAACGCCAGCACCTCCACCGAGCTGGCAAAGCTTGCCGAGCAACATGGCGAACGCCTGAAACCAATCGACTGCGACGCGCGCAGTGAGCAAGCCCTCGACGCACTGGTGAGCGAGGCACTTAAAGGCTGCGCTCATCTGCACCTTGTCATCAGTACCCTGGGCATTCTTCATCAGGACGGCGCCAAAGCCGAAAAGGGTCTGGCGCAACTGACCCTTGCGAGCATGCAAGCGAGCTTTGCGACCAACACGTTTGCTCCAATCCTGCTGCTGAAGCACCTGCTGCCGCTATTGCGCAAAGAACCTTCCACCTTCGCAGCGCTCTCCGCGAGGGTCGGCTCCATTGGCGACAACCGATTGGGTGGCTGGTACAGCTACAGAGCCAGCAAAGCGGCGCTCAACCAATTGCTGCACACGGCCAGCATCGAATTGAAACGTCTGAACCCCGCCTCTACCGTCCTGGCAATACACCCAGGCACGACTGACACGGAGCTGTCTCAGCCATTCCAGGCAAACGTGCCGGACGGGCAACTGTTCGAACCGGCTTTCTCGGCGGATCGCATCATTGAAGTGGTAGGAAAGCATGGACCGGCCGACACCGGGAGCTTCTGGGCCTGGGACGACAAACCTATTGTCTGGTGAGGCAACTGGACAGCCGTCAGCCCGGCTGGGCCTGTTTGACGGGCTGTTTTCGGCCAGAGGCTGACTCAGCGAATAGCGAGGCGCTGTCCTCTTTCACCGCTTTTGCGCCCTATAGGGGTTAGCCAACCTATCAACCCACCACCGTCATGCCCGCGAAGGCGGCGGTCCGACGATTCGGAATCCAGAATGGTCCGGCGGGCTCGGTTTCCTGCCGCGTCTGGATTCCCGCCAGGGAAATCGGTCGATCTCCCTCCCTTGTGCGCCCGGCAAGCCCCCCGCAAAAGCCTTCTCGACTCGTCGCCACGCCCCCTCATTCAGCGCTGATATCGTTAGCAGCTAAATTATCAAGCAGGCTACACTCCACAGCTCTAGCGCCGGCCTGGATTCTGCATTTACACCTTGTTTGACGATTAACCAACGGCGACGTGCCTGAGTTTTCGCAAACACCTCTAACAACGCCGTCCAGTTGTAGATAAATAAACACACGCTTGATCATTTATTTGTTAGCAGAAGAACATGCCGCACATAGACTTAACCGCAGTTGCAGCGCTGACACTGACCATAAACGCGATTGCCGCGGGTTATATGCTGCTATTAGCCCGGCTGAATATAGCCCAGCCTGCGCTTTACCATTGGGCAGCGTCCTGTACCGTTTTTGTTTTTGCCAGCCTGCTTGCGGCGTCTCGCCTCTATGACGTTACACCTGTTGTCAGTGTCTGGCTTGCCCACAGCTTGCTCGCCCTGCCCCCCATTCTGATCGCAACCGGCTTGCTGCGTTTCTTTCAAGGCAGCGAAACAACGTTTCCAACAAAAACGCTCGTTACTCTATGGGCCGCTTACAGCACTGTGCTGTTTTTTACCCATGAATTGTCATACAGCGCGCCAATCCTGACGGCCACAGCTATAGCACTGGGATGCTTCTGGTGTATTGCGCTGCTTAATTTGAATACAACGCATCGCTTGCTATCCAGGCTATTGCAAGGCGTTTTATTGCTGCATGCGTTGGTGATGGTGGTAGAGATCACGCTGTATGTTGACCAGTGGCAGGTAACGCTAACGCGCCGCGTCGAGTTTTATTTAAACCTCATACTTATCAGCCATCTGTTGCTGACCACAGTTGCCAGCATGTTGTTGCCGTTGTTGTTATTTATTCATCGTGAACAAAACCTGATGATGCAAGCCGACCGGGATGAGCTGACACAGCTGCCTAACCGACGCCATTTTCTACGCGAATCTTCAGGCTTTATGGCAAAGAACACCGGCAGTTTGCCGGTGATCGTGATGATGCTCGACCTTGATCACTTTAAATCCATCAATGACACCTTCGGTCATGCCGTAGGCGACGCCGCCCTAAAACAAGTGGCTGGTGTACTGGAAACGGAACTGCGCAAAAACGATTTTATCGGCCGCATAGGCGGGGAAGAATTCGCGGTGGTAATGCCCCACACCACTGAAGAAGAAGCCCGCGCAATTGCTGAACGCTTGCGTCAGAAGATCGAAGCGCAAGCCCGTGTCGTCGAGGGTAATCAAGTCAACCTGACCATCAGTATTGGCGCTACCCACACCCGCAACCACAACAGCGCGGACTTTCAGGCACTACTCAAATCTGCAGACGATGCACTGTTTGAGGCCAAACGCCGGGGTCGCAATCAGGTGATCTTCAACTTCTCGCCCAATGATGCGAAGGGTATCGTCTGATTCATTCCTCTCGCCGGCTGCCGCCTTTTGGAACAGACAACTTGGCAGATACCCCTCTTTAGCACGTACTACTGCCGCTTAAAGTACAGACCTTCGCTCCCCGTTCACTCTCGCTTTGCGCCGTGGCATACTTCGCGCCGCTGAAGCCATGAGGCTTTTTGCCATCATCCATCCCGATTTTTATGAAAAGGACTTTCTATGATTAATTCAATCAAGCTGTTCGCTGTCTCACTCGCTCTTGCGGTAATGACGGGTTGTGCTTCTGTGCCCATGGACACCCCGGAGGCGGACGCTGCCTTGAAAACCTTCAAGGCGCCTGCGGCGGATAAGGCCGGGCTCTATATCTACAGAGACAGCTTTGCAGGAGCCGCGCTGAAAAAAACGGTCAAGGTGGATGGCCAGGTTATCGGTGAAACAGCCAACCGCGTGTATTTCTACCGCTTGCTCACTCCGGGCACTCATACACTTGCCACCGAGTCGGAGTTCAGCGACAACAATCTGCTTCTGACGGCGGAGGGAGGTAAAAATTATTACGTGCGCCAGTCCATCAAAATGGGGGTGTTCGTAGGCGGTGCGAAACTTACTCAAGTGTCCGAAACCGTGGGCCAAGAGCATCTGCAAAAGTGTGGACTAGCCAAATAAAGAGCGCGTCACTGCGCACAACTGCAGCTCATGCGATTGGTATGAGTTGCAGCTGCACGGAGCGAGACTAGCCGGAACTGTTTTATCCCTACTGAATGTTCTTCTGAATCTGCGCCCTCTCCAAACTCCCCTATAAGCCGAGCCAAACGCCTCGCACCGGTCCGTGCAGGTAGCCGGACTTCCAGCCTCGTGTATTCGCAAATCAGCCCGCCTCCATCCCGCGACCGAAAACGAACACCCCGCCCCACCCCATTTGTATTCCAATGTATCCATCCCCTCTCCAGACACCTAAACACAACTAACGGCCCATTCCAGACATAGCCGGGATACACGCCCAGGCAAGAATTCTCCCCATCGACTCGCCATGCAGCCCGCACGGCAGAGCGCTTACCAGGAGAACTTGCCATGACCACTTCTACTTACAGCCTGCGCGGCTGGCAGCTGTTCGGTGTGATAGCCGTGCTGGTTGCTGCCATGAGCGCCGCCGCCATTGCGGCTCAGCCGGAACTCGTTGACGGCTTGCGCAGCGCCATCCGCGCCACCGCCCGCTCCTCTTTCATTTTGTTTCTCGCGGCGTTCACCGCTTCGGCGTTCGCGGTGCTGGTGCCCTCGCCTCTGTCCAAAGCGCTGGTGCGTGAGCGCCGCTTTATCGGCCTGGCCTTCGCGTTTTCGCACTTGATTCACGCCGTGCTGATTTATTTCTACGGGCAGCTCAATACCGAATTCTGGCCAGCACGCACGGTGGTGAACAACATCCCGGGCGGCACCGGTTACGCCTTTATCGTGTTGATGGCGCTGACCTCTTTCAAAGGCCCGGCCCGACTGATCGGCCGCACTGCCTGGAAGGTCCTGCACACCACTGGCATGTGGGTCATTGCCGCCGTGTTCATCTACTCGAACTTCAAACGCATCCCTATGAGCGACTGGTACGTGGTGCCCTTCGCCATCGCTTGCGGCGCCGTGGCCATCCGCCTGGTCGGCAAGCTGGCCCAGGCCAATAGCAGACGCCAGGCGAAGCAAAAGACCGTGGCCCAAGCCGCTCTCGCTTCCTGATTCACAACGCTTCACCCACTCAACCAACCGTTAAACCCATCATCCATACCGAGGAAACAACCATGAACAAATTGACCAAAGCCCTTCTCGCCGCCAGCGCCGCCTTCGCCACCCTGGCTGCCGATTTCACCCTGGCCGATGCACCCCAAGCGCGCAGCAGCAGCTACATCACCACCCGCGACGGCGTGCAGTTGTATTACAAAGACTGGGGCCCGAAAGACGGCCAGGTCGTCACCTTCAGCCACGGCTGGCCGCTGAATTCCGATAGCTGGGAATCGCAAATGATGTTCCTCGCCGACAAGGGCTATCGCGTCGTCGCCCACGACCGCCGCGGCCATGGCCGCTCCAGCCAGCCGTGGGAAGGCAACGACATGGACCACTACGCCGACGACCTCGCCACCGTGATCGAAACGCTCGACTTGAAAGACGTGACGTTGGTGGGCTTCTCCACTGGCGGCGGCGAAGTGGCTCGCTACATCGGCCGCCACGGCACCAAGCGAGTGAAGAAAGCCGCGTTGATCAGCGCCGTACCGCCGATGATGCTGAAAACCGCCGATTACCCGGGCGGCCTGCCGATTGAAGTGTTCGACGGCCTGCGCAAAGCCTCCCTGGAAAATCGCTCGCAGCTGTACCGTGACATTGCTTCCGGCCCCTTCTTCGGCTTCAACCGCGAAGGCGCCAAACCGTCACAAGGACTGATCGACTCGTTCTGGGTGCAGGGCATGCAAGCCGGCGCTAAAAACACCTACGACTCCATCGCCGCCTTCTCCGCCACCGACTTTCGTGGCGACCTGGCCAAGTTCGACGTACCGACACTGATCGTGCACGGCGACGCCGACCAGATCGTTCCCATCGACGCCTCGGCCCATGCCGCAGCGAAGCTGATCAAGAACGCCGAGCTGATCGTTTACCCGGGCGCACCACATGGCTTGGCCGATACACACAAAGAGCGGTTGAATCAGGATCTGTTGGCGTTCTTGAAGAAGAAGTAATGAGAGGTTGAACAAACGGAAGCCCTGCCTAACACGCGGGGCTTTTGCATTTAAGCGCCGTTTCGCTTCAGCGTTCCGTCGCAACCATCCAATAGCTTGTTGCGAAAAGTCACCCATCACTTCCTCTGAACTTCCCGCCGCTTGTGTCCATCACTCTTTATGCCTGTTCTAAAAACCAATGCGCTAGGCAAGCCGTGCAGTGTGCACAGCGCTCTGAACAATGGGGAACGATGATGAGCATTTCTGGACAACCACAGCAGGGCTTTGGAGCTTCCGGGCCGCAGCATTCGACGCAGCAACATCTGCACAATCTCGCCGACACGGCCGGCGCTACGCTGGACGATGCGTCGCGCCAGGGTTCAGAGCAGTTCGAGAAGCTGCGTGAGCAAGCGACCGATCAACTCGATTCGCTGGTGGAAGGCGCGCAGTCCGCTGCCTCGGCTCTGGAGGGCAAGGACGCCTTGGGCGTGTCGCAATACCTGGGTCAATTGGCCGAAGGTTTGAGCGCCTTCGCCGACCGCGTTCGCGACAAGTCGGCGGAAGACCTTCTCCACGAAGGTGCACGGCTGGCGCGGGATAACCCGGCGCTGTTCGTAGCCGGCAGCGTGGCGATCGGTTTTGGCCTTTCGCGTTTTCTGCGGGCCAGCGCCAGCCATGGCGACGATTTCGGCTCAGATGATCCCACGCCCACTGCGTCGCTGAATGCGCCGTCTGCATCTGCCTCTGTTGCTGAGCCGGCCCAGCCTTCGACCTTCGAACCCAGCGGCACCAGCAGCGCGGTCGGCACCTCCGACACCACCGCTGCCGACGCCCTGCTGCGCAACGACACGCGAGGATTTGACTGATGAATACCGACCCGATTAACACCGCGCCGTCGAGCGCGCAACCGGCCAACGACAACGCTTCCATTGGCGCCTTGTTGCGCCAGCTGAGCCGCGAAGTGCCGGAATTGTTCACCAAGGAAATTGCCCTGGCCAAAGCCGAGCTGCAGCAAAGCCTAACCACGCTGAAAGCCGGCATTGCCGCAGTAGCGGGAGGCGCAATCGTGCTGTTGGCAGGCTTGATCATTCTGCTTATGGCAGCGGTGTATGGCCTGGCGACCATGATGCAGCTGTGGCTCGCGGCGCTGATCGTGGGTGCGGTTACGTTGATCGTTGGCTTTGTGATGCTTCAAGCCGGCAAGAAGCAATTCGAGCCGTCGCACTTCACGCCTGATCGGACGCTGCACGCTGTTCAGCAGGATAAGGAAGCTTTGAAGAGGAAGATGGCATGAGCACTTCATTCGCAAACGAATCGCACAAAAGCCCTGAAGTTCTGGAGCAGGAAATCGAAGCGAAGCGCCAGAGCATCAACAATATCGTCGACTCGCTGGAGAGCCGTTTCACCCCGGGCCAGTTGGTTGATCAGGCGCTGTCGTACACCAAAGGTCACGGCGGCGAGTTCTTCCAGAACCTGGGCACCACGTTGAAAAACAACCCGGTGCCAACCGCACTCACGGGCCTTGGCCTGGCGTGGCTGGCGATGAACCAGAACAGACCGTTCAACCCCGGCCCCGCGTCCAACGGTCCTGGCATGGGCCAGAAAATCAGCAACGCGTACGACCAGGTGTCCGGCGCCCTTTCGCGGGCGACCGACAGCGTTCGCAGCGCTGCGGACTCGGTACAGGCCAAAGGCCAACGCGCGATGGACAAAGCCAGCAACCTGACGCACCGCACCAGCGACTCGCTGCACAGCTCGTCTGCCTCGCTGAACGATTCGGCCCATCACGCCAGCACTCAACTCAACGCTCAGGCGAGCCAGATCTAAGGCCAGTTCAACCAGGCAATGAAAGACCAGCCACTGGTAATGGCAGCCATTGGTATTGCGCTGGGCGCAGCCATCGGCGCGGCACTGCCCTCCACGCGCCAGGAGGACAAGCTGTTTGGCAAAGCCAGCGACAAGGCGGTGTCTACGGTTAAATCCAAAGGCGGCGAGGCGTATTCGGTGGCGAAAGAACATGCCGAATCGGCTGTGCAGACGGTGAAGTCTTCGGCCGCGAATGGCAGTGGTTCGTCGGGCAGTGGCTCGTCGGGCAAACCATCGGGCGAGTCAGGGACGGATCTGTCGGCTGGGCTGGGGGTGGGTTAGGCGGCTGGACTCTACCTAGACTTTCGTCATTCCCGCGCAGGCGGGAATCCAGAGTCTCAAGTCGGATAGAGAAATCGCGGCACACTGCGATTGCGCGGCCTCCGCTCTGACTCACAAACGAAGTCACCTTCGAAAATCTGGATTCCGAATCGTCGGACCGCCGCCTTCGCGGGAATGACCGTGTTCTCTAATACTTCACCGTCATTCCCGCGAAGGCGGGAATCCAGAGTCTCCAGTCGGATAGAGAAATCGCGGCACACTGCGATTGACCAGCCGTCCCTCTGACTCACAAACGAAGTCACCTTCAAAACTCTGGATTCCGAATCGTCGGACCGCCGCCTTCACGGGAATGACGGTGTTCTCTAATACTTCACCGTCATTCCCGCGAAGGCGGGAATCCAGAGTCTCCAGTCGGATATATAAATCGCGGCACACTGCGATTGGCCGGTCGTCGTTGCCACCCACAAACGAAGTCACCTCCAAAACTCTGAATCCCGAATCATCGGACCGCCGCCTCCGCGAGGATGACCGTGACCTATGAGACGAGCCCGTCATCCCGACACATCAGCGTCCCCCCAAGCAAAACCTCTGAACTCCCCTCCGCTGCGCCTGCTCTTAATCCCAAGGACCCGACCATAATAAAAGGACCGAGCGATGACCAAGCGAGCCCATGCCTACCAGCCTGGCGAAGTATTCGAGACTGACCTTCCTTCCCGGTTAGACCGGTTGCCTTGGGGTCGCTTCCATACGTTATTGGTGTTTGCCCTAGGCATTACCTGGCTGCTCGACGGCCTTGAAGTGACGCTGGCCGGCTCGGTGTCCGGCGCGTTGAAAGACAGCCCGCAGTTGCAGATGGACAACGCCGACATCGGTCTGGCCGGCGGCGTGTATATAGCGGGAGCGGTGCTCGGTGCCCTGCTGTTCGGCTGGCTGACGGACCGCCTCGGGCGGCGCAAGTTGTTCTTTATCACCTTGTGGCTGTATGTCGGCGCAACGGCGGCCACGGCCTTTTCCTTCAACCTGGAAACGTTTCTGCTGTTCCGCTTCCTGACCGGTATGGGCATCGGCGGCGAATACACGGCAATCAATTCGACCATTCAGGAATTCACTCCCGCGCGGTATCGCGGCTGGGTGGACCTGACTATCAACGGCACTTTCTGGCTAGGCGCAGCGCTGGGCGCAGGCGGTGCCATTGTGTTGCTCGACCCGCAAGTGGTGGGCGGCGATATGGGCTGGCGTCTGTGCTTCGGCATTGGCGCAGCGCTGGGCTTGATCATTCTGGTAATGCGCATGTGGCTGCCGGAAAGCCCGCGCTGGCTGCTGATTCACGGCCAGCCGGACGAGGCGCGGCGCATTGTTGAAGGCATCGAGCAACGCATGATCGAACAAGGCCATGAGCTGCCGTCGGTCACCAGCAAACCGCTGCGCTTGCATGCCCGCGACCACACGCCACTGAAGGAAATTTTCCACACGCTGTTTGTCAGCTTCCGCCAACGCTCGATGGTCGGGCTAACGCTGCTTACAGCCCAGGCGTTTTTCTATAACGCGATTTTCTTCACCTACGCCCTGGTGCTCACCGACTTCTACAACGTGCCATCGGAGCACGTGGGCTGGTATGTGCTGCCACTGGCGCTGGGGAATTTCTGCGGGCCGTTGCTGCTGGGCCGCCTGTTCGATGTGGTTGGGCGACGGATCATGATCAGCACCACCTACGCCATCTCCGGTGTGCTGCTGGCCATCAGCGGCTATTGCTTCCAGCAGGGCTGGTTCGATGTCACGCAACAAGCCATTGCCTGGATGGTAATTTTCTTCTTCGCTTCGGCGGCGGCCAGCTCGGCTTATCTGACCGTGGCGGAAACCTTTCCGCTGGAAATTCGCGCGCTCGCCATCGCGGTGTTTTACGCCTTTGGTACGGGCCTTGGCGGCATCATCGGGCCGACGTTGTTTGGGCACCTGATTGAAAGCCAGGAGCGCAGCAACTTGTTTATCGGCTACCTGATCGGCGCCGGGCTGATGTGTATCGCTGCACTGGTGCAGGCGTTCTGGGGCGTGGCGTCGGAGCGCCAGTCGCTGGAGACCGTCGCCCGGCCGTTGTCACAGGCCAGGGACTAGGCCGCTTTGAAGCGTGTGGCCCACTGCTGTTCGCGGGCGTGGGCCACGAGGAAATCTACAAACGCGCGCGTTTTCGCCGGCAGCAGTTTCTGGCTGGAGAAATACAGAGAGATCTGCCCGGCGTTAACGTACCAGTCGGGCAGCACCCGTTGCAGCCTTCCCTCTTCCAGATACGGCAGCACATCCGGCACGGCCAGCAATGCCATGCCCAACCCGAGAAGCGCGCTTTGACAAAGGGCCTGCGGGTCATTGACCAGCAGGCGCGGCGTCAGCTCCAACGCGTGCTGCCGGGCTTTGGGCCCTTGCAACATCCAGCTTCGCACCTTGCCACTTTGCACCGAACGCATGGCCAGATGATCGAGCTTGCCCAGATCTTCGACTCGACGCACGCGCCCCCGCTCTGCCAGATGCTCGGGCGCCGCCACCAGAATCAGATGCGCGGGCGCGAGATCACGCGCCACCAGACCCGGCGCCAGTTCGATACCGCCCCCGATAGCAGCGTCGAAGCTTTCCGACACCAGATCAACCTGACGATTCTCCAGATTCCACTCCGGCACGATGGCTGGGTAACGCTGCAAAAACGCCGGCATAAGCGGCAGCAAAATATCCCGACCAAAGCCCGGCGCAGCCGCCAGGCGCAGGACTCCGGCAGGCTCGCCGGCGTTGCTCATGACGTCGGCAATTGCCGCCTGCACGCTCTCCATGCCGCCGCCCACGCTTAGCAGAAAGCGCTCGCCGGCTTCGGTCAGGGTGATGCGCCGCGTGCTGCGCTGGAACAGCCGCACGCCTAGATTCGCTTCCAGCTGCGCAACATTGCGACTCACCGCGGCGGGCGTCAGCCCCATGCGGCGCGCGGCGGTCGAGAAGCTGCCGCTTTCAGCGCTGCGCATAAACGACAGCAGGTTAGCGAACGTTTCCATGGCGTGACCTTCAAGTTTTAGTTGAAAGCAATGCTAGCGATTACCCTCTACTGACGAAAGGGTAAAAAGCGTCTCATAGCCTCACCAACCACATCAACGAGGCTTCAACCATGACCCTTTCAACCGCACCTCTGGCCGGCAAAATCGCAATCGTCACCGGCGGCTCGCGCAGCATCGGCGCCGCCATCGCCAAACGCCTGGCCGCCGACGGCGCCACCGTTGCCATTACCTACAACGCCTCGGCCGACAGCGCCGATGCCGTGGTCGCTGCCATCGAGGCTGCAGGTGGCCAGGCACTGGCACTGCGCGCCGACGCCGGCAACCCTGACGCTGTACGCGCCGCCATCGACGAGGTTGCCCAGCGTTTCGGGCGCATCGACATTCTGGTCAACAACGCCGGCATCAGCGTTCTCGGCGCACCGGAAGACATCGCCTTCGACGACTTCCAACGCATTCTCGCGGTAAACGTGACCGGGGTTTTCGTTGCCACCCAGCAAGCGCTCAAGCACATGGGCCAGGGCGGCCGCATCATTCACATCGGCAGCTCCATGGTTCAGCACGCGGCCTTCGCCACCGCTTCGGCCTACACCCTGACCAAGGGCGCCCTCACCGGCTTCAGCCGCGGCCTGGTTCGCGACCTGGGCCCACGGGGTATCACCGTGAACATCGTTCACCCCGGCCCGACCGACAGCGACATGAACCCCGCCGACGGGCCGGTTGCCGACTTCGTGCGGCCCAACATTGCGGTGGGGCGTTATGGCGAAGGCAACGACATCGCCGGAGCCGTGGCCTACCTCGCCAGCCCTGACGCCAGCTTTGTCAGCGGTGCCGAATTGCTGGTCGACGGTGGCTTCACCGCCTGATCAGTTCATCACGCCGCCAACCGGCGGCGGATCTCCCTTCGTACAGGTGACTTATGACCGACTCCACCGCAGCCCCGGCTGCACAAACCGACACCGACTTCGACGCCCTGCTGCGCGCCAACCTCGACCACGTGTTCAACCAACGCAACGCCGTGGAACGTCTAAAAGCGGTACGCGAATTGTTCGCCGCTGCGCCAACGCTGTATGAACCGGCCGGCATTGTGCAGGGCCAGCAAGCCATTGCCAACGTAGCCGGAGCGCTGCTGGAACAGTTCGGCGACGACTTTGCCTTTGTGCCAACCGGAGCGGCTTTGGGGCATCACGGCCTGGGTTATCTGCGCTGGCAGGCGGGCCCGAAAAACGGGCCGGTAGTGGTCACGGGTGTGGACGTTGCGCAGATCAGCGACGGGAAAATCACTCAGCTCTGGGTGCTGCTCGATCCGCCGGCCAAGCAGAGCTGAGCGGGAAGGCGCCGGTTGAAGATATCGTCCACCACCCCACTATCCACCCGCAGGGCCTCGCCGCTGATGGCGGAGGCCTGCGGTGAGCACAGGTAGAAGACCATATTCGCCACTTCCTCAACCGTTGCGGCTCGTTGAATCAGGGAGGTGGGTCGGTGGGCTATGAATTCGGCGGCGACGGCTTCGATGGTTTTGCCGGATTTGGCCCGCTGCTCTACAAGCATGCCGGACAGGCCATCCGACAAGGTCAGGCCGGGCAATACGCTGTTCACCGTGACGCCGCTGCCGGCCACACGTTTGGCCAAGCCGCGTGACAGTGAGAGCTGGGCGGTTTTGGAGGAAAACGGGACAAATTTATTATTCAAATCTAATTTAAAGTGGCTTAATAAATCCGCACCATTCTTCCTGATTTATCCGACTTTAAATTACTGTAGTTTGATAAATCCGCCCATCCAAACCCTTATCTAATAATGGCTTATAGTGTTAAACACAAGCCCACTTTTAAGCCCTTTAGTCCAAAGTAACTGTAAAGACCCCTAGTCGAGTTGCCAAAAAATATGGCTCAAGACCATTTCGCTCAGGTATAAGGAACCAAATATACGTACTAGCGATCCAAATCCGAAAGTCACACCGGAAAGTGCTACGGATTCGATCTCCGCCAAATCTTGTTCATTAATTGTCACGATGATCCGGCCTTACCTTGCAGGAGGCATTTTTAGCGGCAAGGGACATGAGTCTCTCCTCGAGCTCCAACTCCCCCCGCTTGCCGGATCCATGATAAAAAGCACTAGATTATTTCGCTCTAATATTCAATCACTCATAAGTCGCGCGAAATAAAAACAGCAGAAAAACGAACGTGAACACAACCAGATATGAGATTCCTACCCCCCTGTATCGCTTGCAGAGGTCACGTAAACGCTCATCGTGAATCAGCAAATATTTTTCCTTCGCTATGAAGCCCAGAAACTTCATCTGCGTTTTAGCAGGTACTCCCAGCACACCGCCACTGACAAATTCCTCGTATAGTTTCCGATGCTTATCTTTTAAATAAGATTTCACACGTCGACGGGTAAAAAACTGCATAAAAAACAGACCGAGCAGCACGGAAAATCCAAATATCAACATAACGGTCGAACCCTCCTTAATCGAACTTATATATCTGTCCGGCGTAGCCAATAGTTGATGTCACCCCTGCGCCAACACCAACCCCTACGCCCCCGCTAACCTCAACGCCACCTGTACCGGAAGCGGTGCCTGCCGTAACACCTACGCCATCGCCCCCCGTGGCGGATACTGAGGTGACCACCCCAGAAGTGGCTCCGACAGCAGCGCCAACCGTTAAAGCTCCACCAAATCCAGCTCCATGGACAATCCCAACATATCCATTAATTAAGGACGTTGAGATACTTAGTTTCGCTGCTGCCCCAATAATCCCGTAACCTCCTCCAACACTTAGTTCTATCTGTCCATAATTCAATGCCCGGGATACCTCTGCTGATAAGCAATTAGTTCCGCTAGATGGCGGATATGCTGCGCAATCTCCGGATGGGCATAGACCAGGTGGGCCCAGAGGCTACGGCGATAAAGCAGAGGTCGATGGCGAAATAGAGACCGTCCTTCGCCGAGATTTGCTTGCGTTACTTGGCTGCGATTTTTGGGGAGAAGAAACTGGAGTCAGTCTGAGCGGGGACGAGTACTGCTGGGTTGTTGACCCTAACGATGGAACTAGTGATTTTCTTCAGGGGCGAAAGGGTTCTGCCATATCGGTAGGGCTTCTTCGCAACTCCGTTCCGGTTCTAGGCGTGGTCTATGCGCCAGTAACGCCTGATCGGGGACCCGATTGCATATCTTGGGAAAAAGGTTGTGGCTACGTTATTCGAAATGGTCAGTCTGTGCTGTCCCGTTTGGATAGCAGAAAATTGGAGCCTGGCAGCCAAGTTCTCGTGAGTGCAGCAGCTGCTAGCAAGCCTGCTCTTAATGCAGAACTTTGCTCCCCAGCTGACTTTGTTCCAATGCCAAGCATTGCTTACCGCTTAGCCCGTGTTGCTGCTGGTGACGCAGTGGCGGGGGTTTCCCTTGTCCCGGTGTCAGCACATGACGTCGTGGGTGGCCACGCCCTTTTGATCGGGGCTCGAGGGGTGCTAATTGACCAAGATGGGCTGCCCGTTTCATATGCATCAGACGCCAAGATGATAAAGGTCTCCTCGCGATGTTTTGGAGGAGCTCACGACGCTTGCCAAGAGCTCGTGCCTAGAAATTGGGGCAGGCTTTTTGGTACGCACGTAGCCGAGTGAAATCAGCACGCAGGCTTTATCGCTTCAAGACTTTTGAGCCAAGCTTGAATACTGAGGCTCTCTAGCAACCCGAGCATGGCCCGCCGTATCTTTTCAATCCTACGTAACTACCGCACAACCTATGAAAGATTGTGCGAGAACGTACTGATTAAATATTTAGGACCGAATAACAGACTCTATTTCCCCTCACATGACACAGACAGCTTTTCCTCCAATATCGAAATTTGTACCTTTCCATATGCTGCCCCTTGGCGAATCCAGCCGAATCTATCTATATAAATATTTCCGCCGGGTGCGCTTATAACAGCTCTTATGTTTTTAGAGTTATAAGAGTACCCGCCTGCTACAGGAAAGTTATTTGGAGAGAGCGATAATGCCACTGACTCAGGCATAGAACTCCTTTCAAACGCCCGAGCTTCTATTGTCAGCTCTGATTCAGGCGCGTATAGCTCGGCGTCAAAAGGAATCCAGTACGAACTGACACACTTATCACTTCCAGCGGCCGAAAAACTGAATGACAACGCTGCGAGTGTCATTATTACTCTTTCCAATCTAAGATTCCTCATCCCTAAAGTAGTTGCAGACTGGACCAAAACACTTCCAGGGCTGCAGTCACAGAAGACTAATAGATCATCTCATCAAAATTCGGATCTAAAAAAATAAACAATAACGAAAACACATCCAGCCCAACCTCATCTGAAGACTTCCCTTCATTTTCTGGCGAGCCACTTGTTACTCTTACAATTTTTTTTGTTTTGATATCCATTTTTCCGGCGTAGTAAGGTGGCATTGGAGACCATCGCGATGTTAGGTGCCGATTTTTGCCGTCTAAACCTTCAATAGTCCACGTATTTCCATCAAAACCGGTCTTTCCAGCGTGTGTCGGAAGACTCCAAAAATTTGAAGCCATCTCAAATCTAGCTAGATTCTTAATTTGAGTCTTCGATAAGGATTTTCTTTCTGTCTTAGTGTACTTTCCACTCGCTTTAGAAAAGCGCCTAATTGTAACGCTTGGCTGCTCTAGACCGTTATTTAAGATAACTATATAGATTAGATCCTCGTCCTCCAAGGATCTAGACAAAATAAAACGAAAAGCTTTGTAGGTACCATCTGATACATGCGAATAAGAAGACAGATCTGGTTCGTTAAGCATATAAGGCTCCTGCTCTTCTGCATGTACGTAAGCAAAAGAGCAAAAATACAAACCTACAGTAAAAAACAATCTTAAAATCATATATCCATTACCTCAATTATCGATTAAGGGCAGGCGGACTGTATTTCATCCCCTTCGTTCCAGGCCCTTTCTGAGGGGAGTAAACTTGAATTCTCCCGTCCGGGGTGACTACCGAGACCGCTGTTTCTCGCTCTTCGGCGATCCGTCTATCTTGGGGTGATAGTAAGGTTCCTGAAGGGTGATTATGACCGTGCTCGTAAGGTTTTTTGTTCGGTTCTGCGTCTTGGGGGAGCACCAGTGACGGATGATAGTTCGTCGAAGGCTCCGTATATGCCCACATATTACAACTTTCACCACTAACTTTATAAATATAAGCCGTCCATTCGAACCCGGATTCGCTACCTCTAGATCTCAAGTCAGCCAGCATTTCATTCCTCGCAGTAGCGAAGGTGTCATAAGGAACATTTGGAGCAAGTCCAAAAGGATCATAAAAAGAAACAGGATTCCCATCTACATACCCATACGTATTCAACCCACCCTCAAGCCCAATCGGATCACTCTGCACGTAACGCCCGGTGTTGGGGTCGTAATCCCTAAAGTAGTTGTAAACTAATCAGCCATACTTTGTTGCGGCAGCCGTTACAGCGCTTACCTTCATCTCATTTGTGAGAATTATCATCAATATTTTTTTTTGCAAAAAACCGCTTCAATATGTAATCTGCCAGACTGGCAACCACAAAAATCGCTCCAAACTGCAGTAATTTTGGATGTTCTGGCGATATTGATTCAAAAGCTGGCTTTGCTGAAAACACTACGCCCGCTATCAACAAAAATGAGACAGCATAAATAATTCCAATCTTCATGAGCGCTCCTTAACCATGAAAAATTTTATGTACGATAGTTGGCCATATTTATTCTCTCTGCTTATAAGTATTTTGCTGCTTGCGCATCATTCAGAACTCCCCGTAGGACTTCAAAGCAGAACCGCGAATACGTCAAATCATTTTTCGATAAGTACAGACACTCAGAGAATTCTCGGTGCGATAGCTTTCTGTTTTTCATTATACAAAATCTTGAAAAACAGAAAGCGCTCTTAATTTTTAACAGGGCACGATTGCGCCTGCTCTATGCCTCCGCAGTCCAGAGAACATATTGATGACTGATATCCTGCCTCACACAACATAGAAGTAGCGGCGCCGGCCTTATCACTCTTGGTGAGAGAGGAAGCGGCGGCGGCAGGAAGATAACACATGGCCGATACATCTTCAGAAACTTCGAATTTTGCCATACATGAGTTATAGCACTGATTGTATCTAGCGTTGTTAAAGTTAGTGCTTCGAGAGCTGTTATCGCCCGTATTCCATGAAGGTGGATAGCTTATCGGATACGTACAATCCTCTTTTTTCCTGCTCTGAGCAAAAATCTGAGCCGGCCTCGCGCAAATATGTTCTTTCAAAGCGCTGTATAAAGATCGATGTCCAGTGATGCACCAATGGCCGCCATCCACTCCATAACATCTTTCTCAAACGAAAGCGGTGGTGCAGTGTCGGTATACATGACGCAGGAAAGCTGAACTTCGCAATTTGGGATTTCTGAAAATGCTCGAAGTTGTGGCTCTTTCCCAGAAACTAGGCGTCTGATATCTTCGATGTGCAAGTTAATGTCCATCGCGCCATTTATTTCGGAGTTTATAACTACTCCGTTGTCACGTTCTATTATATTAGATTTATTCCTTTTGTCGCCGGCAGCCCAGCACCTGCCTCCTAATGCTCCAGTGATTAGCTTTATTTCACTCGGAGATAATTCTTTGCTGGTGACTATTAATCGAACATGATTTTTCATTGATTCCTCCAGGTTAGTAGTTGTGTATATTGATGCCAGTTGGTTCGCCTCGGCGGTCATGTCGTAGGCGTAGGTCACATCCAGCGCGGGCTTGGCTGGATAGCGCCTGGCAGTGATGCGATTGAGGGCGTGGTAGGTGTAAGTGGTGACCACGCCACGGGCGTCGGTTTTCTTGGTGATGTTGCCAGCGGCGTCGTGCTCGAACGTGCTGGTTCCGCTGTCGGGGCTGATTTGTTGGGTGAGGTTGTTGCTGGCATCTTTCAGGTGTTGAGCGGTGCGATTGCCCATGGCGTCGAGGTCGTATTCCACTTTGTCGCCGAGGTTGTTGGTCACGGCAACTAGACGCCGCATCGTCCCAGGTGTAGGTCAGAAAACTGCCGTCGCCTTGGGTGAGTTGGGTTATGTCACCAACGGCGTTATAGGCGTAGGTGGTGGTAAAGCCGCTCCGGGTCACGCTGCTCAGCCAGCCTTGCGGCGTGTAGACGAGGGCGATGACCACGCCGTTGGCATCGGTGATGGTTTGCGGATTACCGAGCACATCAAAGTTGCTCAGCGACGTGACGTGGCCGAGGGCATTGGTGACGGAGGTGAGATGGCCTTGGGCGTCGTAGGCATAAGTGGTTACGTCCGACACATCGGTGCGCGGTCCGTCGATGGTTCTCACCAGACCGAGCGCGTTATAGGTGTAGGAAACGCTACGTTCTGCAGCCTGAACCTGGCCGCCAAACAGGGCACTACTGAGGGCGAGCGAAAGCAGGCTCGCGCGGGAAAAGCGGTGATTCATACAGGGGAAAAGGGGACAGATTTATTATTCGGCTCTAATTTAGAGTGGTTTAATAAATCTGTCCCCTTTTTCTTGCTCTGGCACTGTTAAAGAACGACGAAGAAAATCAATTAGCTACTCTGAGTTAGAATGATCCAGATAAATTATTTTCTTCATTGGTGGAATAAGGGCAAATCTATTAACCAACGCTAATTTACAGCAGTTAAATAAATCCGTCCCGTCCCCTTTTTTTACACAAGATATAGCTGTTCAAGCTTCAGTTTTATTGTTCGCTTGTCTCATTGTTACTTCAAATTCTGATAAGTCTACAGACTCAAGAAAGCTAACAGCTCTGCCTGTGTTTGGAGTGGTAGATATCACACCAAATCCAACGTCGTCGTGAGGGTAGAGTAAGACTTTATTGTGCTCCAAATGGATAAAAAGATGGCCCCGAATACCACCTAAAGCCATTACCGAAAAGCATGCCCCATAGAGTCCTTTCTCCGTCGTGGGGGACAGAGCGATTTTTTGGAAAATTTCAGGTTCGCAGTCTCTCCTTAGCACAAACGGCGGAAGAGACGTTAACGCTGGAGATAAAATTTGCCTTATTTCATCGGCTGAATATTCGTAATTTATTTCTAGATCAGAATCGTTGCAACTCGTCCACAGGGAGCTAAAGATTTCAACGGGGAAAAGTTGGTCTTCGAAATGAGACCATAGGAAATTTAGGGCGATGTTAGCTCCTCTTTTGATGTTCTTGTTTTTATATGCGAAGAACCCACAATATCCTTTGGAGCAGGTGTAGCTATTCAGATCTACTTGTTTGGTAATTTCCATTTTGCGCTCACTTGTCAACTTTTATAATTTTGCCGCCTGCCGAAACAGTTATTTTGTTGCCTGGCTTCGGTGGTACTCCGGGTTTAGGTCCTACTTTCCATTCTCCACCTTCTGAGCCGGAGTGATTGGTGTTACTTGGCGACCATATCTCGCCAGTTAAAGTGTTCTTTTTGTCTCCGTTTCCTGCTGAAACGAAATCGTCCGGGTGGGTGGATGGTGTTCTTACGATGTCGTCAGGGTCGGAATTAGAGGCCTTGGTTTTCGGCTTATCTGTTCTGTCTTTCGCGTAATAACAGCCTCCGGTTGGGCATTCACCATTTCCCAGCTTCTCTGAATAGACCATACAGGCGAGACCAGAACCAATCGCCGCCGCACCGCTGCTGATCCCAGGAATAACTATTTCTGGCAACCACCAAACTGTTGGAATATCGAACAGGTTAGCGCTGAGGCCGTAAGGATCGGAATAAACTATTGGGTTACCTTCCACATACCCATACGTATTCAACCCACCCTCAAGCCCAATCGGATCACTCTGCACGTATCGCCCGGTGTTGGGATCGTAATCCCTAAAGTAGTTGTAAACTAATCGGCTATAACACCTCTTGGTCCATCGCTACAGAACCCTATCAGAGTCTGTAGTGGTAGCCCGTTCGGGTTTCATATCGTTGAAAGATTGGCTGTCAGCACCTAGGTCTTTGAGCCGAGGGGAACGTCTCGCCCAACACCTATTTCAGTTTTGAATTAAGTGTCTCATCCTTCTTCGATGCATTCGAGAACTGGTATCTAGGAAAAATTTAACTCGTGATCTGCAACGGCTTCTAATATTTCATCAAACCAATCACATCGTTCTAATGGACTAAGATCAAGGAAAAGCTCTACTCCATTCATGTCAGACTCAAGCAACCGCTCCTTGGTGATAGGCAAGTAAAAAAAATCTGCGTTTTGTACAGCATATTTTTTGCTGGTCAGGTCAAAAAAACACAAGTACCTGACCGCACTTTTTTCATCAATTCTCTTCCAAACAAAGTGCGAAGTGTAATATTTGCTCATATAGCCCTACTTAGGTATCCACTTTCCAGAGTTTACTCGCGAGTTAGTATTCGCACGTGTATTTTTAAATTGGGTGACGGGTCTTCCTTGGCTATCTGTGATTACAACCCGATCTCCATCTACATGGACAGTATGCCCGGTATCTGCATCCTCGTAGGCCTTACCATTTCCGATCACTTTGTTTTTGTCTCCAACCTGACGGTCAGGATCAGTTTTCGCATCCTCTGCTCTACCGGCCGCGTGATCGGCACGCCCGTCGTCAGCAGACTCATTGAACACCTTATCCCCTAGATACCAACCCAGCCCTACTCCTAGGCCAGCACCTATAGCGCCGCCAACCACTGTTCCAATGCCCGGACATATAAAGGTACCAGCAGAGGCACCAGCCTCTGTAGCTGGCCAAATCCATACGCTTAGTCCTTTTGGATCAGTGTACTTAACCGGGTTTCCTTCAACGTATCCATATGTATTAACGCCGCCCTCAAGCCCAATCGGATCACTCTGCACATACCGCCCCGTATTCGGGTCGTAATCCCTAAAGTAGTTGTAAACTAATCGCCCGTAACACATGTGGAGCCATTACTACAGAGCCCTGTTAGAGTCTATAGCAGTGGCCCATTCCGGCTGCGCAATGTCGAATTTAAACTATACGAACAATCACTTCAGGATCATTTAAGGAAACTATATCGACACCAGACTCTTCTAACAAGAAAGAAAAATGCGTTGCGCCGGACAAGTTAACTGCATTGTAGGTCTCATCCTTGAACCATTGCAGATAGCGAGAGTCTTCGACTTTAAATATAGACCAGTCCTTTTTCCTTTTTTGCGCTGCATCACTCCTCCATGTATAGCTGTCATTGGCAAATTTGTAGCCAACCACATCCTTCAAATCGAATTTGAACTCAACCTCCCTAACATCAGGATATTCAGCTGATATCAACAGCGACAATCCCTCTTTGGAGTCATAGAGGGAAAGCATTTTGCAGCGACCAGTAATACTTTCAGTTGCGTTCCAAACTACGTATATTTCGTCTTTATCTTCCATAACGCACCTTTATACGATTCCGACCATCTTGAATTTCTACGGTGGGCCGCCCATCTTTACTATCAGGCCTCACAACTACAGTTCTGCCATCTGGGAGAGTACCGACTCTGCCGCCAGGTATCTCAGTAACGTCAGTAGGATTCAAATTATCGAAGTCAGTGTTCGCAGTATCAAAGTCACCATCTGGCTTAATCCAAATATCGCTGGGGCCACGCGTTTTCCCTCCTTGAGGTATGGCTCCAGGAACCGGGCAATGCTCAGGTTCTGCTGGTTCATTCAGCATATTTGGATAAAGATTTATCCCTCCGGCGGCTTGGCAATTTTGTTGTGCTGCCGGAGTGGCGGTCTTGCATTGGCATGTCATTGTGCTGTCGCCAGTACTGCAAGCAATCAACCCTGATGGGTCAATATTTTTGACCGGATTCCCGCTCACATACCCATACGTATTCAACCCACCCTCAAGCCCAATCGGATCACTCTGCACGTAACGCCCGGTGTTGGGGTCGTAATCCCTAAAGTAGTTGTAGTTCAGCGCACTGTGCCCGTCATATTGCTGACCCGGCAGGCGCAGTGGGATGTCCAGGTGGGTGCCATCGCCGTCGACATCAGTGCTGGCCAATCCGACCCCGAACACGTCGCTGTTCCAGGACCACAGTAAGGCTTGCGTCTGGCTTGTGGCCATGCGGGGTGCGTTGAGGTGGTCGCTGTGCAGGTAGTACTGGCTAGTGCCCGCAACCGCGCCGTTGATGTATTTGAATTCGATGCCGGCCAGGGGCATTCCGTCTAGCCAGATCCAGTACTGGGCAAGGGTGATGGTGCCTTGGTTGTTGTAACGGACTTGGCCAAGCAGTTGACCGTCGGAGCCGTAGAGGTAGGTAACGGTAAAGTCCAGTGCACCGTTCAGGTAAGCGCGTTTGACTGAGCGCTGGCCCACCGCGTTGTACAGGTAGTCGGCATAGACGGCAGTTGGATTCAGGGTTTGGCTCAACCGACCTTGCTCGTCGTATACGTAAGCGCGGTTGGCGGTCTGTTTAAGCGTATTGCCGGCGGCGTCGAGATTGACCGTAGTGCCGTCCAATTGCTGCAGACGGTTGCTGCTCGATGCAATGGAGAGGCTTTGCGTTGCGGTTGGTGTTTCCGAGCCATCGGAGTTGATGCTGAAGCTCTGTCGCTGGGTTCGGTTACTGGTGGCGTCGTAGCTATAGATCCTTCGGTTGACCGCAGTTTTTTCTACGGTAAGGCGGTCAAGCGCGTCGTATTCAAAGCGCATCGGTCCGAAGTAAGTATGGTCGCGGCGGGTGATGTTGCCATTTGCATCATAGGGAAGTTTGGTTTGCCAGGTGCCTATGTCTTGCTGGGTAAGCTGGAAGTCTTGGTCATATTGTTTGCTGAGCTGAATTCCATTCCCCCACGTCAGCGTTTTTAACGGGCCAAACGGCATGTAGGTGATATTGCTGGCAACACTGGTAAGCGCTTGAGCGCCTACCTTAACGTTCACTGCAGTTACCTGGCCGGCCGCATTGCGGGGGTACGTAACGACAAATCCGGGGTAACCGATGCCGCTAATACGACCCGCACCGTCATAGCTGTAGGTGAGGTTTTCGTTGCGATCGACGTTATACACTTTGACCGTGCGTGACTGGCTTGTCTTGTTGCCACGCTCGTCGTACATAAATCCGATGAGCCCGGACGAGTCCATCAAGGCGGTCATGCGGCCGATGCCTTTATTGCCTTCGGCGGTCATGTCATAGGCGTAAGTCACGTCCAGCTCAGGGTTGGTTGGATAACGCTTGGCGGTAACGCGATTGAGCGCATCGTAGGTGTAAGTGGTGACCACCCCGCGCGCATCGGTTTTCTTGGTAACGTTACCGGCAGCATCGTGTTCGAACGTGCTTGTACCGGTATCCGGGCTGATCTGTTTGGTCAGGTTACCCAAGCCGTCGTATTGATATTGAGTGATAACACCACGCGGGTCCTGCACCCTAGTGAGGTTGTCTTGGCCGTCGTATTCGTACGTCGTTACCCCATTTAATGGGTCGGTGTTCTGCGCTAAACGATTGAGCGCGTCATAGGCATTGTTGCTGGTGTAATTGAGTGGGCTCGTACTGACAATCGGGTTGCCGTTCAGGTCGTATTGCTGACGCTGATTTTGTGCTGCGGCGCCAACTGAGCGCAGCAATCGGCCCAGCTCGTCGTACACCCACGAGTGCTTTTGCTTCAACGTGCCAGTGGCATCCTTGATGCGCTGAGCAGTGCGGTTACCCATCGCGTCGAGGTCGTACTCGATTTTCTCCCCAAGGTTGTTGCCAATGGCAGTCACGCGCCGGGCCCCATCCCATGTGTAACTCACGAAGCTGCCATCGCCCAATTGCACTTTGGTGATATCGCCCACTTCGTTGTAGCTGTATTGGGTCGTAAAGCCGCCACGCGCAACGCTTTTAAGCCAGCCCTGCGGGGTATAGGTCAACGTGCTGACCACGTTGTTAGCATCGGTGAGGGTTTTAGCGCGACCGGTCACGTCGAAGTTGGAAAGCGCAGTGACGTGGCCAAGGGCATTGGTGATTTTGGTCAAATGGCCAGCCACGTCATAACCGTAGGCCGTTATGTCGGTTACATCGGTACGCGGACCGTCAACCGTCTCGATCAAGCCTTGGCTGTTGTAGGTGTAGCTCATGCTGCGGTCCAGCGCCCAGGCATTGCCAACCACGGCACACAAGCCAAGAACCGCGATTACCGCGGCAGCCCGGCTACTGCGAAGAACATTCGTCATATACAAATCCTTGTGGTGGCAGCAATCGGCTCAGTTGGACGTAATCGCTTGGCTCAGTACTCGACCCCGTGGGTCGTAGCTGAACCGCGTGAGGTTGAGCGGATCGCGCAGAGCATCCGGGCCTTTATTCTGAGTGGTGAACGGGCCAGCCAGGCTGTTGATGGCAGCCATGTTCAGTCGCTGACTGCTACCGGGGGCGCCTGAAACCGTGGCCACTGCGGCACCGGTACCGGGCGTTTCCGTCTGGGACGTGACCCGCCCTTCCAGGTCGCGAATCCAGTTGGTGGTATGTCCGCGAGGGTCGGTAGTCGAAGCCAGCAGGTTGTTCGGGTAATAGGTGTGGACTGTCTTCCGGTTTAACGCATCGACAGCGGTCAGCACGTTACGAGCACCGTCGTAGGTGTAGGTGGTGACGTTGCCTTTGGCGTCACGCTCCGTGGCGACGTCGAGCTTGTTGTAAGTCAGCTCCGTGACACCACCCAAAGCATCGGTGGTGCGCAGCAAACGGTTCAGAGCGTCGTAGGTGTAGCTCGTCGTGCCCTGACCTTCAGCGGTAACCGAAGCCAGCCGACCGACCGTGTCGTAGGTGTAGGAAGTGATATGACCGCTGCCGTCGGTCATCGATGTGCGGAAACCATCTACGTAGGTGTAACTGGTCACGCTGTTACGGGGGTCGGTAATGCTCACCACTTGGCCGGCGGCGTTGTAGGTGTACTGAGTCAGCCCGTTGTTGGCATCGGTGTGGGTTAAGACGTTGTGCTGGTTGTCGTAAGTGAAGCTCTCGGCCGTGGTTACGCCATTGAACACGCGGGTGACTTTTAGCAGATCCACCAGATTCGGCGCGTATACATAGTCTGAACGGCGACCGTCCGGCTCGATGGTGATGGTCGCTTTGCCCAGGGCGTTGTAGGCATTCTGCGTCATCTGCGTGGTGCCATTACTGAGGACACGAGCCACATTGTTGGGCACGTTGATCACCCCCGAGCCGCCTGGCGTATCACCGGGATGGCGATACCAGATACGGTTTTCCAACGGGTACTTAATGCTTTCCAGGGAGTCGGCCGTGACACCTGTCAGCGAGCTTCCTCGAGTGACGTGTGCCCAGTGGTAGATTAGGGCTTTGCTGTAATCGGTACCGGCCGTTTTGTAAGCTTGAGCATCCCAATAGAAGGTGTTTCGGCTGTTGATGTAACTGTTGAAGCTGGAAACGCCCGAGGGCGTGAGGCTTTCGCTGAAAGGAATACCGGACACGCTGTTGGCAAATTCCATGCGCGAAGTATTGCCGTTAGGGTCCGTGATATTGATCCACCGCTGCATTCCCGCCTGTCCTGTGACAAAGCTGGTAGTGCCATAAGGTGTGGTGAGTTTTTCAACAGAATTAGTGGTGCCCGTGTAGGTAACGCTGGAGCTCATTCCCACTGCATCGGTGATCGTTTTGAGGCGCCCAGCCGCGTCATAGGTAATGCTGGCGCTGCGACCAAACGCGTCGGTAACCCCAGTCAGCAATAACGGCGCGGCCGCATTGCCATAGGTAAAGGTCATTGCTTTTCCGAGCGCATCGGTCACGCTTATGAGGCGAAATTGGTCGTCATAACTAAGCGTCACAGCGTTGCCGTGGGCATCCACGCGGCGGCTAAGAAAAAGCCGCCGAGGGTAACCGGCGCTATTGTCACTGGCGGCATATACATCCTTGCTGCCGTCGTTGAAGCGGCGTTCATAACTTATGGAAGTGCCATTGACGCGAACCAATTGCGCGCCGGTTTGCGCCTCAGGGGTAAAGGCGCCCGTCGAATTGTTATAGCCGCTATAAGGTCGGCCTGCGCCAGACGGCAAATAAAGCAGGACGTTTGACCCGACGCTAGTGGGGTTGTCTTGCACAAAGCCGATCCAGTTATGGCTCCACTTCGGCCCCACATTGCCGTACGTAAAGGTGCTGGGTTGCGCGGGGTCGAGCTGGTTGTAGCTCAGCGTAAAGTTCATTGCCCGGCCTAAGGGCGGAACGTAGCTCAACGGCGTATCGCGCAGTGTCAGGCTCACCAGCATTGGGCTGATGCTGTAGACCGGCATGCCGGTGGAATTGAAGCCGGGCGTGTTACCGCCACTTCCGCCGGCCGCGCCGCTGCCACCGGAGGAGCCGCCGGCCCCTGTCCCCGTGCAGTCGCAGTTGGCGACGAATCCGTTCGGATCACTTGAGCTCGTCACTCCCGCGCCACGAACCGTCTGTGCTTCCAGAGGCGGCACGGCCCGGGCAAGACCTGCGAGTAACGGGGCGCGATCCCGTACCAGAAAATAGCCACTACTTTCTGCTTGCAACGAAGCGGGCGTCATCCACAGCTCGCCGTTCATCACAGGATCGGCAACCCGGTAACGGCCCTGTTCGAAACTGAGCAATGTCGCGTAGTGGCCGCTTTTCAGGTGCGCCACCGCAGGCAGTGACACACCTGCAACGTCGCTCTGGTAAACGGCGTGCATCGGCTGTTGGTGCTTAGTGGCGATTTCCACAAGCTGCTGCAAGGTATAACCCGGCCGGTTGGGTTCTATCGCCACTCCCGGCGTGGCCCCCACCTGAATACCCTGTGCATGCCAGAGTGCCGTGAGCGCAACCCAGCCGCATTGAAAGGTGGCTTGCGGATTGTTCTGCATGTTCCACAGCCCCTGCTCCGCCTGTGAAACTCCAGGCGAATCGGCTGCACTCAGGGACAGACGCGCTGCGTCCTTGAGTAAAGCGCTCACCTCGGGCTGATGGCCTAGCCGCGTTTCGAGAATAAGCTGGTCATTGAGCGCGCGGGCTTCGACGGGGCGTAAATATGGCTGGCCGGCGGCGGCTTCGCGCGCATTTCGAAACGCACTTATTGCATCGGTGTAACGCCCACCCCGAGCGCTGACCAACCCCACTTCCAACCACAACGATGCCCGCCAGGTGCTCGCCGGAAAACGAGAAAGAAAGGTTTGAATGGCGCCTGTGTCATCGGTGTCGTGGCCAGCGCGATACGCTTCCATGGTTTCCGCTAAAGCCGACTGTTCAGGAATTGACGCTTGGCCGCTGGCCAGCAGCGGTTCCGCAAATACGCCATAGCGCTGCGGTGGAATTTCAGTTGCGCAGGTATAGCCGGCAGCGGCCGTCAACCCACTCACAATCAACGTGCTTAACCACTGAATTCGTGGGCGCATGGGCAAGTCCTTTTGGCAAGTGAAAGTAGAAAAGCAAAAACGGAAGTGCGAAGAACACTGCAGATGGAGCCGCTTATAATGAGGACCGAACGGTAATCGGGCGCAGGCTCTGCACATCAATCACGCCGGCCTCAGGCAGCACCTTGAACGTGTTAGGGGAAATGGCCTTGCCGTCCTGGCGTCGATAAACCCCTGCCCGGAATTCGGAAAAACATGGTTTGTCGTCAGCCCGGCATACGACCGCCAGGCAGCCGTCAATTGCCCAGTGAGCGCGCTGGATTGGGTCAGTAGGCGGCTGCTCATGGGCGCCGAAATGCGGCGAATAGCGGACCAGGTCGCCGCGTTTGGGCAAAACCACTGCCGCCTCTTCTTGCGATATGAGCATTGCCAGCGCGCGGTTGTCGGCCAGCTGGATGCTCACCGGCTGCAAGGCGGCAAAAAAAGCGATGGGATCGGCGGGCAAGTCTTGCCAGAGACCTTGGGCACGCATTTGGCGAAAGAGCTGCTGGCTCTGTTCTGCACTGGCGGCGCTGTGAAACATACCTATGACCAGATACGGATAAGCACCTTTGCTCGGCATTACGCAGGCGCCGACTTGGCAATCAAAATTATCGCCTTGCGTATGCGGAGCGGGAACGCGCGTAGCCTGATCCGACGCGGCTTGTATGCTGGTGCAGATCGCCAATCCGCAAGCGACCCGCATCAATTCGCGGTAAATACCCATCCTTGGTTCCTGATAATCCGTCCTAGACGCGCTCATCTTTCGGTATAGAGGTATTTCCGGCAATCGGGATGGGCGACGTTTGTGCGCCAGCTCACGGCCCCGCGTTTGGTAATCAGCGTAAGACCCACCATCGCATGGCGTGCCAGACCATCCGCAACCCCATCATCACGCGCTGCGTCCCCAGCAGCAAATGGCTGCAGGGAGCAAGCTCGCGTAACCATTCGCTACCCTCTTGACCATAGTTCCCGGAATTACCTGTGAGGTTGGCAGGTGCGCCACCGAAGCGATTCGGGAAGTCGGCGGGCTGCGCCAAGGTGCGCACAAAAATTTGTGCGCTTTACCCCGCTACGCAATCCAAACCGTAACGCCTGACGAACGTTTGGATTTCCGAGCAAAGGAGAAGTCATGACCCGTCTTCCAGTGATTGGCGTAACGGCCTGTTCCTATCAGATTGGCCCGCACGCCGTGCAAATGAACGACGACAAAAATGCCCAGGCCATTGCCACGTCGGCCAAGGGATTGCCGCTGCTGCTGCCGCAGTTCCCGGACCTGCTCGATGTGGCGGAAATTATCGCCACCCTTGATGGCCTGTTTTTCACCGGCTCGCCTTCCAACATTCACCCTCGCCACTACAACGGTCCGCCCAGCCCGCCGGACACGCCACACGACGACGCGCGCGATCGGCTAACGCTCGCGCTGTGGCGTGCAGCGGTGGATGCCGGCCTGCCGGTGCTGGGAGTGTGTCGAGGGTTTCAGGAGCTAAACGTGGCGTTTGGCGGCACCATCGATCAACAGCTCGATGCCTACGAAATCAAACACGAACCGCCGAGCGACGCTCCGCTCGAAAGCCAATACGCGCGAAGCCATAAGGTCACTGTGCTGCCCGGCGGCGTGCTGGCGCAGTTGGGTTTGAGGGGCGCTTTGCGGGTGAACTCGGTGCACGGTCAAGGCATCGCTAAAATCGGTCCGGGCCTTCGCGTGGAAGCAGTGGCCGAAGACGGGCTGGTGGAAGCCTTATCGGTGGAAGGCAGCCCTGCCTTTGCCCTGGGCGTGCAGTGGCATCCGGAGTGGCAGGTGACGTCGAGCCCGGACTATGAAATCGTCTTCAAAGCGTTCGGCGATGCCTGTAGACAACGCGCTGCGCAGCGCAACGGCTAAGACACGCCGGCGCTGCAAGCGCTGTTGTTACACCCGCAGGCTGCGCCACTCACCGCCCTCTTGTTTCAAGCGCTCCAGATAGGTCGACGCGCTGAGCAGCTGGTAGGGGAAATACAGCCCGGGCGGCGTGGCCGGCTGGCCGTCCAGCCCGAGCAGGCGCTCCAGCAGCAGCGCCACGCTGAGCCCGGTGAGCGGCGCGGCGCCACCTGGATGGACGACAGCATGCCGGGTTTGAAACGGCGCGCCGTTGGTGTCCTGGCCCGCCAGCTCAATGATGATTTCCGTCGACTTGGGCAAGCCGCTGCGGCGCGTCGAACTCACGGCGATGGCCATGTTGAATTGCACATTGCGCGCCCCGGTGGCGGCCGCCAGCCC
This sequence comes from Pseudomonas viridiflava, assembly GCF_900573885.1. Lineage (GTDB taxonomy): Bacteria > Pseudomonadota > Gammaproteobacteria > Pseudomonadales > Pseudomonadaceae > Aquipseudomonas. The sequence continues at coordinate 22,426 of NZ_UPSE01000198.1, read as the reverse complement.
GGCGACATCTATGGATGAAAAGCCCGTGGCCTGAATGTCAGTGCCGTCTACCGCGCGGAACGTGGCCTTGGCGTCTTCGCCTTCACGCCACATAAACACCCCGTCGCGCCGGGTCAGCGCGGCCGGCAGCATCTTGTTCAAATGCTCGAAATCGCTGGCTACCGTGGGGCCGCCGGTGTCCTCTTCGTCGACCAGCGCGTGCAGGCGAATGTCGTCGACGCGGCCGAATGCGCTGGCCATGCTCAGGGTCGCCACCGTGGTCGCGCCCACCAGCCACTCGTACCCCAACACAATCGGCGCGGCCGTTGGCTGATGCATATGCATGGCAATTTCCGGCGCTATCTCGAAAATCCCGGATGAAATGCTCAAGTGAGGCACACCGCGCGACTGGGCGAAACGCAGCCCGGCCAAGGCGTGGTCCATATAGAAAACCACCACTGCACTCACGGCACGATCACCCAGGCCAAGGTCATCGGCGGCCGGGTCCAGCACCACGCCTTGGGCATTGCCGACCTCTTCGGCAACCCGCTGCACCTTGGCCAAATCGCGGCCGGCAATCAGCAAAGGCACATCAGCATGAGCAGCGCGCAGCGCTTGAATACTGCGCTGGCCGATGGCCCCGGAACCGCCCATTAACAGGATTGGATTTAGCGACATGGCGTGGCCTCCTTGATGGTTCAAGTACGGAAAATTCGAGGGAAAAGTCAGCGAGAAAAAATGCTGCACCTGTAGAGGAGACAGTGCCAAGCGGCAAACGTCGCGAGCGGTTACGGCCCTGCCCTTGTGGAAACAAGCTTGAGGCGTGCGGTCAAAAAATATATCGTGTGCGATATTATCTTTTGCGATCAACCTTTCAGAGGCGCCCATGGCCACCCCGCAATTGCCGACTCAGCTGGACATTGCCAAAGACCTGACCTTCGCGCTGTACAGCGCCGCCAACCGCATGATTCGCCTGCACACGCCCTTGCTGGAGCCGCTCGGGCTGACCTTTCCGCAGTATCTGGTGCTGGTCGAACTCACCGCACAAAGCCCGCGCAGCGTAGGCGAGCTGGGCACCAAGCTTGGCATGGAGCCGGGAACGATCACGCCCTTGCTCAAACGTCTGGAAGCATCCGGATTCGTCACCCGTACGCGCGACCGGACTGATGAACGACGCGTGCTGATCGACCTGACCGACTCGGCGAAATCGCTTCGTCGCGATCTCTGGGCCGTGTCCGACCAGATAAAAACTGCGTGCCAACTAAACGAAGACCAACTGAGCGAACTTCGTCAAACCCTGGAAGCCCTTGCATGGCCAGCGGCTGACGCTCAGCCGTAAGCCGCACCTGCCTACTGCAACCAGGCCTCAGACAGCGAGAGAGAATCTTATGAAAATAGGCATTATTGGCGCCGGCAACATCGGCGCGACACTGGCGGGCAAGCTCGTTGCAGTGGGGCATTCCGTCAAGCTCGCCGCCTCGAAAGGCCCAGAGGCCATTCGTGATCTGGCCGGGAAAATGGGCGCCCTTCCCGTCAGCTCGCAAGACGCCGTGCAGGACGTGGACGTGATCGTTCTGTCCATTCCCTACGCCAGCATTCCTCAGGTTGCAGGCCTGTTCGCCAACGTTGCGCCGCACGTGGTGGTGATCGACACCTCGAACTATTACCCGCAGTTCGGCACCCGCATCGACGAAGTCGAAAACGGCAAACCGGAAACCCTGTGGTCGAGTGAACAACTGGGCCGCAAGGTGGTGAAAACCTTCAACGCCTTGCTCGCCAAAACGCTGGCTGAGGGCGGCAAACCGAAAGGCGCAGCCGGTCGAATCGCCATACCAGTGGCGGGCGATGACCCTGCTGCCAAAGCGATTGCGCAACAGCTGGTTGATGCCGCCGGGTTTGACTCAGTTGATGCCGGAACCCTCGCCGACTCATGGCGCCAGCAACCAGGCACGCCGGCCTACTGCACCGAGCTGCAGCTTGCCGACTTGCAGGCGGCGCTGGCCCGCGCAGTAAAGGAACAAGCACCGCGCAACCGCGACCTGCTGATGGCTGAATTTGCCGCCGCTGGAAGCGCCCTGACCCACGAGATAATCGTAGCGCGCAACCGCGAAGTAACCGGCGCGAACTAAACGCCCCGCCGAAGGTAATCGGGGGGCTGAAAATGGCCTCCCACTGCCCGCTTGACTTAGAGCGCGCTCTAACCAATAGCCTCCTTGTTAGCCCGCGAAAACGCGCGGTTCAACTCAAGGAGCACTGTCATGACCTCTACCAAACTCGGCGTTGCCACCGGCCTGATGCTTTCCGCGCTCGGTGCCTCGGCACTGACTAGCGAGCCGGATGCCCGACGTGAAAAAGGCAGCGAAACCCTGCAGAAAATCACCGGCACCGCTGGCATCACGGTGGTCGATTCGCTGAGCGACATTTCGCCCGAACTCGGCGACTGGATTGTCGATTTTGCCTATGGCGACGTGTTCTCCCGGCCGGGGCTGGCGCTCTGCACGCGCGAGCTGACCACCATCTCGGCGCTTACCGCCCTTGGCAATGCGCAGCCGCAACTGAAGGTGCACATCGAAGGCGCGCTGAACGTGGGTTGCAAGCCTGAAGAGATCGTTGAAGTCATCATTCAAATGGCCGTGTACGCTGGCTTCCCCAGCGCGCTGAACGGCATCAGTGCAGCGCGCGAAGTGTTCACCAAACGCGGCATCAAACTGACCGCCGCGCGCCCCGAATAAGCGGGGCCGACGAAGAGGACTGCGCCCATGGATGCCCACCAGACAATTGACCAGGTCGCCAAGCGCACCGGCCTCACCGCCTACACCTTGCGCTACTACGAACGCATCGGCCTGCTCGCCCCCGTCGCCCGCGCGGCCGGTGGCCAACGGCTGTATGCGCCAAACGACATGGCCTGGCTGGAATTCCTGCTGCGCTTGCGCACCACCCACATGTCCATCGGCAAAATGCAAACCTTCGCCACCCTGCGCAGCGCCGGAGACGCCACCGTTCCGGCGCGTCGCGAGATGCTCGAAAGTCATTTGCGCGACGTGGAAGCGGAGATCGAGGAAATGCAAAAGGCGGTGGGGGTGTTGCGGGAGAAGATTGAGTATTACAGGGGGTTGGAAGGCAGCGGGAAGTGACAGGGCCTGGCCTGGCTCCCCTCTCCCGCTCGCGGGAGAGGGGACCGGCCCGAGTGCGGTTTAACCCGCGTGACCATCATCGAAACCACCGCTCGAAAACCCGGCGCCTTCAAGGTGATACACCCTCGGTTCTTCCGAGAAATATTCCTCCAGGCCCAGCATGAAAACCCGGTGGTCTTCGCTTTCTTCAAAGCCTGGCGAATGATCTTCCAGTGTGGCCCAGCGCACGATCAGGTTGAACACTGCGGGGGTTTCAATGCCCTGCGCGAGCATATGGCCGCCGTAGCCTTTGGCGCGGGTGAGCAAAGGTTCGACGGTGGCGAATGCTTGTTTGAAGCGCTCGATGCGGTCGGGGTGAATCGGCAGTGAAGCGATTTCATAAATCATGGTGTGCCTCTCAACATTTCAATGGGTCGGGTTTCGTTCACGGAATGAGTGACGGCTCGATGGCGATCACGACTTTCCCTTGCAGGCCGTTGTTCGGACTTTCCAGACGGGCATGGGCCAGGCCGATGTCGGCGAGCGAGTACACCGCACCAATGTGAGGTCGCAGCTGCCCGCGCTCGATCAGCGCGCTCAATTCATCGAGCTTGCCCCGGTTCTGGCGGGTGAATACGAAGTGATAGCTGGCGTTCTTGCCCCAGGCCTGAATGACGTTCTGCGGCTGGGCAATGTCGACAATCGACACCACGCGGCCCAGTTGGGCGAGCACGTCGGGGCTGCGGGTGAGGGTGTTGCCGCCGATGGTGTCGAACACCACGTCAACGCCACGACCCTCCGTTTCGCGAAGAATGGCTTCAACGTAGTCCTCGGTTTCATAGTCGATGAGCACGTCGGCGCCAACGCTTCGTACGAATTCGGCATTGGCCTCACGCGCGGTGGTGTACACCTTGGCGCCGATGGCTTTGGCCAGCTGGATTGCGACGTGGCCAACGCCACCTGCGCCGCCGTGGATAAGAATGCTTTCCCCTACCCGAAGCCCTGCCCGTACCACCAGCGCTTCCCATGCCGTGCCGCCCACCAGGGTGAGGCTGGCCGCTTCAAGATGGCTGAGGGCCGCCGGCTTTTTGCCGATGATGCTTTCGGCCGCCACGTGGTATTCGGCATAGCTGCCGGGACCGTCGAATATTTGCGGGGTGTACCACACCTCGTCGCCCGGAACGAAGGCGGTAACGCCCGGCCCTACCGCTTCAACCACGCCGGATACGTCGTGACCGGTAATGGCCGGCAGCGGCACCAGGTCGGCGTAGTCGCCACGGCGAACCTGATAGTCGAGCGGGTTGATCGAGGTAGCGTACACCCGCACCAGAACCTGGCCCGCGCCGGGAACCGGTTTGGCCACATCAAGCAGTTCAAAGGTTTGCGGGCCGCCGAATGAGTTGAGCACCATCGCTTTCATAATCACATCCTCACATCTAGAAAAAGGGATATCGAGATATCTCGATATCATTGGGTAAAAAATTTAGAGTTCTGTCCCTATGATTGCCGCCAGCGCGCTGATAGTTGCCTCATTGCGCTTGTAGTACGTCCACTGCCCGATCCGCGTTGCTTCGACCAGGCCGACTCGCTGCAACGTTGCCAGATACGCCGACACCGTGGACTGCGACAGGCCGATACCTTCCTGAATACTGCTGACGCACACACCCACGGTGTGAACGTCCCCTTCATCCTGTGGAGGGAAGCTGTTCTCGGGGTCCTTCAAGCCTTTCAGAATCTGAAGGCGTATCGGGTTCGAGAGGGCTTTGAAGATATCGACGAGTTCCATGGGCTGTAGAATATCGAGATTATTCGATATGTCAATACGCCAAGTTGAAAACACCCGCATCACGAAACGGGTGCCCTTCCTGCGGCGTTACAGCCATCGCCGCCGTGGTTAAAAAACCATTCCGCCAGCGACATCCAGCGTGCTTCCCGTTACCCATGCGGCATCGGTGGAAACCGCGAACGCCACAGCCCTGGCGATGTCCGCCGGCTTGCCGACACGGCCCAACGGGGTTTTGCCGATGAAAAAATCGTCCATGCCTTGCGCGGATTCCGCATTGCCTTCGGTGTGGACGAACCCCGGCGCGATGCCCACCACGCGAATACCGCGAGGACCCAGCTCCATCGCCAGCGAGCGCGTGAGAGTGTCCACCGCGCCTTTGGTGGCGCAGTACACATGCACCTGCGGATAAGGACTGTGGGCCAGGCCGGAACTGATATTGACGATCACCGAACCGGCCTCCATCACCCGGCAGGCCGCTTGCGTGGTCAGCAACAACCCGCGCACGTTGAGGTTGAAATGCAGGTCGAAGCTTTCTTCGCTCAGTTGTTCAAGGGAATCGGGCTGATACACGCCGGCGTTGTTGACCAGAATATCCAGCCGGCCAAACGCCTGGATCGCGGCATCGATCAGCGGCGCGATTTCAGCGGTGCGGGAAATATCCGCCTTGTGCGCCAGCGCCTTGCCGCCCGCCGCGGTGATGCGTTGAACCACGCGCTCGGCGTCTTCGGCGCTTCGCGAGTAATTGATGATGACCGCAGCGCCATCGGCCGCCAGCCGTTCTGCAATACCGGCTCCGATACCTTTTGAAGACCCGGTAACAATTGCGACTTTTCCGTTCAACCGACTCATAGCTTGCCCCTTCCGATAAATGTCGGGGCTCATGGTAGTCTCGCCGATCTTTCCCATTTAGAGGCGCAATCGGCATGCACTATGAAGCGTTGCTTCACAATGGCGCGATACGAGCGGACTTGTTGCCCGGCATTGCCGCCTTTGCTCAAGTGGCCAGATATGGCAGCTTTACCAAAGCAGCAGTCGTAATGGGCGTCTCCGCCTCGGCGCTTTCGCAAACCTTGCGCGCGCTGGAGAGCCGGCTGGGCGTGCGGCTGCTGGAGCGCTCGACGCGGCGAGTGGGTTTAACCGAAATGGGTCAACGATTTCTCGGCTACGCGCAACCCGGCCTGGCCGCCCTTGCGTCGGCCATCGAGGACGTCAACGAGCTGCGCGAAAAACCCACCGGCTTGCTGCGCATCAACGCTTCACGAACCGCTGCCGACGTTGTGCTGATGCCTCACCTGCCGGCGTTTATGGACGCCTACCCGGACATCACGCTGGAGATCCATTGCGACAACGCGCTGCTGGATCTGGTAGCCGGTGGGTTTGATGCCGGGCTGCGCATCGGTGAATACCTGGCTCAGGATGTGGTGGCGCTACCAATGGGCGGCAGCCATCGCATCGCCACCGTGGCAGCGCCCAGCTACCTCGAGGAGCGCGAAATGCCGCGCACACCTGAAGACTTGCGCCAGCATCGTTGCGTGAATATTCGCCTGGCCGATGGCGTGTACCGATGGGAGTACAGCCATAACGGGCACCTGATCGAAATTCAGCCGCCCAGCCCGCTTATAAGCAACGACTCCGACACCCTGATGCAAGCGGTCCGCGCCGGGGCGGGGATCGGCTGTGCATTTGAAGCCCAAGTGCAAAACGACATTGCCAGCGGCGCGCTGGTGGCGTTGCTCGAGCCCTGGTGGCCGGGCGTTTCGCCGTTTTACTTGTACTACCCGAGTCGCGTCCACGTTCCGCGCAAGCTTCGGGCATTTATTGATTTCATGAAGGCGAGATCGGCGGGTTGAGAGACGCCCCGTCGCCCAGTTCCGACAGCGCCAACGCAAGCTCGCTTCGGCGAAACGGTTTGGCCAGCCGCGGAAGATCCGGGTCAACGCCTTCCAGTTCGGCATAGCCCGAGACCAGCAGAATGCCGATTCCGGGCCGGGCTTTACGTACCACTCGGGCCAGGTCGGTGCCGCTGATACCGGGCATGAGGTGGTCGGTGACGAGCAGGTCGAACGGCTGTCCGGCCTCCAGCAAGCGCATCGCCTCTTCGCCCGATGCGGCCTCGACTACGCCGTAACCCAGGTCGGTCAGCATGTACGAGGTGCTGGCGCGCACCAGGTCTTCGTCATCAACCAGCAACGCCACGCCGTGCGCCGAGTGAACAGGCACGGCCTCGGCCACACGCGGTTCCACAACCGGCACTGCCGTGCTGCGTGGAAGCCACAGCTCTACGTTTGTACCCAGACCAGGCACGCTTTGAATGGTCAGGGCGCCTTCGAGCTGAGAGGCCAGACCATGCACCATCGACAGGCCCAGCCCCGTTCCTTTGCCAATGCCCTTGGTGGAGAAGAACGGTTCGACCGCGCGAGCCAGCGTGGCGGCGTCCATGCCGATGCCGGTGTCGGCAACGGACAGGCAAAGATAATTACCGGGTGCAAGGTTCGAGCGGTGCCCCGCGTCCACTAGCTCGGCGCGAGCAGAGATGCGCAGGGTTCCGCCGTCGAGCATGGCGTCGCGCGCGTTGACGGAAAGATTGAGCAGGGCCATTTCCAGCTGGTTCGGGTCGGCAATCGCGGCAGGCAGGTCTCCTGGCGCATCAACCACCACTTTTATTTGCGGCCCGCTGGTGCTGGCCACCAACTCGCCCATATCGCTCACCAGCTTCACCACATCCACCGCCACCGCCTGCAGCGGCTGGCGCCGGGCAAATGCGAGCAGCCGCTGCACCAGCGTTTTGGCACGGTCGGCCGACTGCATGGCGCCGCTGATCAGCCGTTGTTCCCGTTCGCCGCCCACGCCCCTGCGCTGGAGCAGGTCGAGGGTGCCGACGATTGGCGTGAGCAGGTTGTTGAAGTCGTGGGCGACGCCGCCGGTCAGCTGCCCCATGGCTTCCATTTTCTGGCTCTGACGCAGCGCCGCCTGCACTTCTTCGCGCTCGGCAATGGCCTGGGCGATTCTGCTTTCCAGGTTGGCATTGAGCTCACGCAACTCTTCCTCGGCGGCTTTGCGGGCCGTGATGTCCACTGCCGTTCCGGTCACGCGCAAGCAACGGCCGGTGGCGTCGAACACGCCACGGCCCTTGGCCGCTACCCAGCGAATTACGCCGTCTTCTCTGCCGACGGTGCGATAGTCGACGTCATAAAGCGCGCGCAGCTCAGGGTCTGCGGCCGCGGCGAAGGCCTCGATGGTGGCCTGCCGATCTTCCGGGTGCAGGCCGTTGTAGAAGTCGTCGATGGTGACGGGCACGTCGGGCGAAATACCGAATATTGCCTTGGTGCGCGGCGGCCAGATCAACGTGTTGTGAACGTTGTCCACGTCCCAGAAACCCACCTCGGCGTGGTCGACGGCGAGCCGCAAGCGCTCTTCGCTCTCGCGCAGACGCATTTCGGCGCCTACTCGCTCGACATGCGCCCAACAGCGCTCGACCACTTCGCGGATCAGCGAAATTTCAGCCAGCGTCCAGTCACGCGGCTCGTTGTGATGCACCGCCATCATCGCTGTCAGCCGGCCGTCTTTCACCAGCGGGCAGCAGATAATGGCGTCGATGCCGATGCCTAAAAAGGTTTCGCGACCATCTTCGGCAGCCAGCTCGGCAGTCACGTCACGTACCACCAAGGTACGGCCGTTACGCATATCGGCCGCCGCCCGAGAGCCGAACAGATCGAGGCTATAGGCGCCGACCGAGCTCTCGATGCCCGGCGCTGTGTAGTCACTGCGAATCCAGAAACGGTCCTGGTCGGCATCGACGTCGGCATAGGCGCAGCGCGACACGTCCAGCTTGCGCCCCAGCAAGCCGGTCGCTGCGAGCATTGCGTCTTCAGCAAGGCGAATATTGAACAGCTGGTTGTCGAGTTCATCGAGAAAACGCAGCCGCGCCGCGCTTTCCTGCAGCGCCGCCTCCGCCTCGTGCTCGACGGTACGGTCGCGAAAAATCTTCACAAAGCCGCCATGATCCATGGCCAGCGGCATCATCAAGCCCGAGCCCCAGAAGCGCGTGCCATTCTTGCGAATATGCCAGCGCTCGTTGACGGCCCGGCCCTGATGCTGCGCCAGCTTGAGTTCGCCGTAGAACACACCGGCTGCCCGATCGACACCCGTATAAAACAGGTCGCCGGCACTGCCCAACACTTCTTGCCCGTCGTAACCGACGATGCGCTGGGCGCCGATGTTCCAGCTGGTGACCGTGCCTTGGGCATCGAAGGTGATGATGGCGAAATCTTCGGCACCTTCGACAATCTGCCGGTAGCGCGCCTCGCTGATCCGGATGGCGGCTTCCGCTCGGGAGCGGTGCACAACGAGGCCGATTGTCTGCACCACGAAGTCAATAATTTCGGTATCTGCCGGCAACGGCTTGCGGGTTTCAGCGTGCAATAACACAAACGTGCCGAGCACGCCGCCCTGAGCCGAACAGATGGAGGTTGACCAGCAAAGGTGCAGCCCCTGTGCACCGGCCACTGCTTCGAATTCAGCGGGCAGCGGCGGGTTCTCGGTGTCGGCGGTGAAATCGGTACACACGGACGGCAGGCTGGGAGCCGCGCAATGCTGCACGTACCCGCCTTCCTCGTTGATAAGCAGAATGGCGCCGACAAAACCGGACGGCGACAGCGCTTCCACCTCTCGAACGATGGCGTCCAGGGCAACGTTGAGCGCGCCCTCTTCAACCGCCAGTTCCAGAATGCGGTTCTGTGCAGTTCTTTGCGCGGCGGCTCGGTTGCGGGCTTGCGTGAGGCGCGAATTTTCAATGGCAATTGTGGCCAGCCGCGCCAGGCTTTCCAGGCGCTGAATGGTGCTGCTGTCGGGGGTATGAACGTCGGACCAGTAAGCGCCGAGTGCTGCCACCGCAACCGGTTTGCCTATGGGCACCATCACCAGGCTGCGAACGAACGTCGGCGCGTAGGCCTCCTGCGGGATGCGCGCGTCCAGCCGGACGTCGGGGATGATCACCGTCTCACCATGACGCATCGCCCAGCCCGAAACGCAGTGGTCAGCGGGAAAGGTCTGGCCCTCCCACAATGCAGACACCGCGTCTTCAGCCACGTACGAGCAGCACCCGTCATTGGCGATGACCACGGAAATGCCTTGCGCACCGACGGTGGCGCGCGCGGTGTCGCGCAACACAGCCACGACATCTTCAACCGAGCCCGCCATCACCAGCCTTTCACTGGCGCTCAGCACATGAGCCAGGCGCTCATCGCTGCCACTATCTACCGGAACACTAGGCAAACCGATCTCCCAACAGAGGCCACAGGCATCTTTGTGCAGGCTGTACAAAATGAAGGTTGCGAGAGGGCATGGCCCCTGGCTCGGCATGATGCCGTTCAGTTTCTCAGAAGCGGCGACGCCGTTACAGGCCCCGCGTGCTAATCGCAGCCCGGCCGTCGCGCGGTCTCCGGCGCGGGTTTCGACCCGACGAGATGCCGCCCCGGTGCGGTCGTCCGATAGCGCTGCGTTGTGCCAGCGCAAAGCTACGCTGTTCATACGCGCGTTCAGCGTCGCTACAGGACGTACCTGGGCTTATTTTGTAACGGCAGTGCAGCGATTGCAGCAGGTGCCGATAAGCAGAGATGCCCGGCGTTTTTTCAGGAGATGGCAATGTTCAACCGACAACTCAAACAAGAACTGCAAGACGCGAAAAAACAGATAAAACTGCAACAACAACTGCTGACAGCGTTTACCCAGGAAACCCTGGCGCTTACCGTGGATGAGCACTTCAACATCATCGAAGCCAACGCTCAATTTCTTAACGTACTGGGTTACCCGGGCTCATCCATCACCCGCCCGTTGAGCGAGATCGTCCCCAGCTATGTGGTGAATCTGCCTTGCTACCGTAACCTGCGTGAAGCCGTAGCCAAGGGGCATTCCACCAGCGATAACTACCGTTTCCTGCACACCGACGGCAGCCTGATCTGGCTGTGGGGACTGTGGCAACCGGTGAACGATGAGGCGGGCAAGCTGCTTCACATCAAATTCTTCGGCAAAGACGTCACGGCCTCGATGAATCTGTCGCGGGAAAACGAAGCCTTTCTAAAGGCCCTCTCGCGCTCCACCGCCATCATCGAGTTTGATACCAACGGCATTATTCTCAGCGCCAACAAACCTTTTCTTCAGGCCGTGGGTTACAGCCTGGAGCAAATCAAGGGCAAGCATCACCGCATGTTCTGCGAGCACGACGAAGCCGGCTCCCCCGCCTACACCACCTTCTGGAACACGCTGAACAAAGGCGAGTTTGTTGCCGGGCGATTCAAACGGCTCGATAGCCACGGGCGCACCATCTGGCTGGAAGCCTCGTACAACCCGGTCTACGACGCGCAGGACAAGCTGTACAAATTCGTCAAATTCGCCACCGTCATTACCGATCAGGTCGACCGGGAATCCGAAGTAAACGAAGCCGCCGGCATCGCCTACGACGTTTCGCAAAACACCGACGCCACCGCTCAGGAAGGCGCGGCTGTGGTTCGCGAAACCGTTGAAGTCATGCGCCAGATTTCGGTAGAGATGCAGTCCGCCTCCAAAAGCATCGAAGACCTCGGCAAGCAGTCGCACCTCATCAGCTCCATGGTGCAAACCATCAGCAGCATCGCCCAGCAAACCAACCTGCTGGCACTGAATGCGGCGATTGAAGCCGCCCGTGCCGGCGAACAAGGCCGAGGCTTTGCCGTGGTCGCAGACGAGGTGCGGCAACTGGCGGGACGTACCAGCGCCGCTACAGAAGAAATTGTAGGCGTGGTGAACAAGAACCAGGACCTGGTCAACAAAGCCGTACAAGACATGGCCGGCAGCAAAGAGCAGGCCGAGCAAGGTTTGTCGCTCGCCAACAAAGCCGGCCTGGTGATTGTGCAAATTCAGGAAGGCGCCAAGCAGGTGGTAAATGCCGTGGAGCGGTTTGCCAATCAGCTTAAATAAAGGCTGCGTCTGCCGGAGGAGACAGCAATGTACACAGGCGGTTGTTTATGCGGCGGTATCCAGTTTCGTATCGACGCTGAACTCGAGCCCATTCAGGTGTGCCACTGCTCGCAATGCCGCAAAGCGCAGGGCACGCCCTTTGCGGCAAATACCCCGGTCAGCACCAGCGCCTTCGAGCTGGTCAGCGGTGGCGACCTCATTACCCTCTTCGAGTCTTCACCCGGCAAGCAGCGCGCGTTTTGCAGCCGCTGCGGTTCGCCGCTCTACAGCAAACGAGACACCCTGCCCGGCGTGTTGCGCATCCGGGCCGGGCTTATCAACGAGCCGATTTCGGCAAAACCCGAGGCGCATTTCCACACCGCATCCAAGGCGAACTGGTGGGCCATCGAGGATGGTTTGCCGCAGTTTGAGTAGGGCAATTTCGTTAATTCGCCGAATGACCGTTTCAGGCGATGGACCGTTTTTTAACAGCGAGCCTGCCCCCTTCCATCCAGCGCATAAACACTCGCCCTATATCGACGGCTGATTAACCCGCTTCGATAGCGCTTCGGCCGTTTCCTTGCGTTCGGAGTAGCGGTCGACCAGGTCGGGCCGGTCGCGCAGTAGCAAGGTGAATTTCACCAACTCCTCCATAACGTCCACCACACGGTCGTAATACGCCGACGCTTTCATGCGGTTGTGTTCGTCAAATTCAAGGAATGCCCTCGGCACGGAAGACTGGTTCGGGATGGTGAACATCCGCATCCAGCGTCCTAACACGCGCAGTTGGTTGACCACGTTGAACGACTGCGAGCCACCACAAACCTGCATGACCGCCAGCGTCTTGCCCTGCGTTGGCCGAATAGCGCCCAGAGCCAGGGGCACCCAATCGATCTGGGCTTTGAACACGGCAGACATCGCGCCATGTCGCTCGGGCGAGCACCAGACCTGGCCTTCGGACCAAACCATCAGATCCAGCAGCTCACGCACTTTGGGGTGGTCGGTAGGAGCGTCGTCCGGTAACGGCAGGCCGGACGGGTTGTAGATGCGCGTCTCGGCGCCGAAGTGCTCCAACAAACGCGCGGCCTCCTCTACCAGCAGCCGGCTGAACGAGCGCGGGCGTGTCGAGCCATACAGCAGCAGGATGCGCGGGCGGTGGGCTTTCGCTTCAATGGGCTGGACCAATGTGTCGTCCAGGTTGGGAAGATCATGAGTCATGGTCGTTTCCTGGCTACACGGTGCCGATGCGGTTGAGTTCACGCTGGAGTTCGTCGCGGCTCAGACGCTCAAACGGCAACGCCAGAAACGCGCGGCATCGGCCTTCGATACGTGCCAGGGTGGCGTGGAATGCGGCGGACACAGCGGCTTCATCGCCCTTCACGTCGGACGGATCATCCAGTCCCCAGTGGGCCTTCAAGGCCGGCCCGAAATACACCGGGCAGGCTTCTCCTGCGGCCCTGTCGCACACGGTGATCACAACGTCGGGAACGCTGTCTTCGAACGCATCATTGCCCTTGCTCGACAGTCCCAGAATCGACACGCCGGCTTCCTGAAGCGTCTGCAGCGTGCGCGGTAAAACCTGACCTTTCGGGAAGCTGCCGGAGCTGACCGCCTCGAAGCCCGCCGGGGCAAGGTGGTTGAACATGGCTTCGGACAGAATGCTGCGGCAGCTATTAGCCGTGCACATGAATAAGACTTTCACAGCGGCGTCTCCAGTTTGAGCGGTGGGTCAGAGTTCCGGGCGCATGGCCAGGGCGGACAGAGGAGGTGCAATGGCAATCAAATCAGCAACAGGCCGCGCGGACCGGTCGATCGCCCATCAGGCGAAGTCGCGAAGTGTTTTCTTCTAGCCATTGGCCATTGGCAGCAAGCGTTTGCGCGATCACGGCATGCACCCACGCAGGCAAATCAGGGTTGACGCGGTAATAAATCCATAGCCCCTGCCTACGGTCGAGCAATAGTCCGCAAGCCCTTAGCTGAGCCAGATGACGCGAGACTTTAGGCTGGCTTTCGTCGAGCGCATGCATGAGCTCACACACACAAAGCTCACCTTCACTGACCACCAATAACGTGGCGCGAATACGCGTCTCCTCAGACAGGCATTTGAACAGCAGCGCAGGATTCATGGCCCAGACCATCGCCTATATATACGGATAGGCGAATATATGGAGAACCGAATATTGTGTAAAGCGGGAATGGCTAGACGGACCTAGGCGGGCCTGACCGGCTGGCCGCCATTCACAGGAAAAAACCGGTTTTCGCGCCGCGCTAAAGCGCGAAAGGAGCTAGCAGCCCCTCCCCCGTCATTCGCGCAGGCGGGAAAAACGGGGGTTCTGTTCAGCGCCCTTCTACAGCGCCAGCTTACCGCTGTACAAACCATAGGCGGCGAGCGCTGCGGCGATGATCACGCAGGCGAAAATGCCCTTCTCCAGCGTCGTGAACAACGGCTCGCCTTGCTCACGCTTGGCTTTGGCAAACAGCAACACACCAGGCGCATACAGCAACGCCGAGAGCAGCAGGTATTTGACACCGCCGGCATACAACAGCCACACCGCGTAGCCCAGCGAAACCGCGCTCACCAGCATGTCTTTGAAACGTTCCCGACTGCCCTGCTCATAGGTTTCGCCGCGCACACTGAGCAGCAGCGCATAGGCGGCAGACCACAGGTACGGCACCATGATCATCGATGAGGCGAGGTAAATCAGGCTGGTGTACGTACCGGCGGAAAACAGCGTGATCAGCAGAAACAGCTGAATCATTCCATTGGTCAGCCATAGCGCATTGGCCGGCACATGGTTGGCGTTTTCCTTTTTCAGGAACGCCGGCATGGTGTTGTCTTTAGCGGTGGAGAACAGAATTTCTGCGCACAGCAATGCCCACGACAACAACGCGCCAAGCAGCGAAACGGCCAGCCCCACGCTGATAAACAACGCACCCCACGGGCCAACCACCCGCTCCAGCACCACCGCCAGCGAGGGATTTTTCAGCGCGGCCAGCTCCGGCTGGCTCATGATGCCCAGCGACAGCAGATTGACCAGCACCAACAGCGCCAGCACCCCGAGAAAACCCAGCACCGTTGCCCGGCCGACGTCGGCACGCTTCTCGGCGCGCGCCGAGTAGACGCTGGCACCTTCGATGCCGATAAACACAAACACCGTGACCATCATCATGTTGCGGACCTGGTCCATCACGCTGGTGAAGTTCGGGTTGCTGCGGCCCCAGATATCGCGGGTAAAAATATCCGCGTCAAACGCGACAGCGGTAATGGCAATGAACGTCAGCAGCGGCACCACCTTGGCCACGGTGGTCAGCTGGTTGATGAACGTCGCCTCCTTGATGCCGCGCAGCACCAGAAAATGCACCGACCACAACAGCACGGAGGCACAGCCGATAGCGATGGGCGTATTGCCTTGGCCGAACGCGGGGAAGAAATAGCCGAGGGTGCTGAACAACAGCACGAAGTAGCCCACGTTGCCCAACCAGGCGCTGATCCAGTAGCCCCAGGCCGAAGAAAACCCCATGTAATCGCCAAACCCGGCCTTGGCGTAGGCGTACACCCCCGAGTTCAGATCCGGCTTGCGGTTAGCCAGCGTCTGAAACACCAGCGCCAGGGTCAGCATGCCAACGGCAGTAATCGACCAGCCGATAAGCACTGCGCCCACATCGGCGCGCTCGGCCATATTCTGCGGCAGCGAAAAAATCCCGCCGCCAATCATCGACCCCACCACCAGCGCCACCAGCGCACCCAATCGCAGCTTCTGTGTCGGTTCGGACATTCCCGGCCTTCCCTGCTCCGCGCAGCCTCGAAATGAACGCTGCGTCGCTGTGCTTTAACCAAGCACAGAAAGTGCACGCGTGCCGAATAATTGCCGCATCAGTGAGTTTCAGTTGCCTGGGAGTTGCTCACTGTTTGCCAGCTTTAGGGGGCTTACACAGAAGCGGGACCGCTACTAGGTCGGCTTGCCAGGTCTTCTCGAAGACTCTGGATTTCGACGTGTCGAACCACCGCCTTCGCAGGAATGCCCCCCGCCCTATAAACGTGGCCTGCCCTCACTCCACCGTCATTCCCGCGCAGGCGGGAATCCAGAATGGTCCGCCGTGCTCGGTCTCTTTCAAAAGACTGGATTCCAACGTATCGAACCACCGCCCGCGCGGGAATGACCGGTGTTCGAGTCCGCGAGCAGTGGCTGACTACGGAGGGCTATTTCTTAAAACTGAGACAGCACCCATTTCCTCAAAAACGTGGTGCCCCGATCTCACCTCACCTTGCCACCAGACGGAGAAGCAAAAAGCCGTGACAAGTACTTATTACTGAGTACCTCGATTGCAATCCGCATCACCCACTGAAGGAAAGTTTCCAGGGTTGGATAGCGGGAAAACCTCTTTTTCCAGAAATTCCTGAACGCCGCCTTCGCCAGCCCACGGGGTTTTGTTAAATGAGAACTTGATGAGTTTTGCGGATGCCCAGACAGGATTGTGTTTCTCGAGCTCACCATTTTCTAACCATTTGGGGTGTACATCCGCAAGCGCGTGATCTTCAGCGACCTGGTTGACGTAGTTCCTGAAAGAGATGATTTCTTTTCGCTCCCGGCTCAGGGGATTGCATCCCAGGACCCGCTCTGTGTGCGCATCTGAGTACGAGTCTTGCACCATATGAAGTAGCGAGCCGAGGGCGATGTGTTTGATGCTCGCAACCTCTTTGCCAACGGTGTATTCAACCTGTGCTCTGGGCTTTCCTGAAGGTTTGTAGCTGCCAACCTTCCCTGGGAAAAAGGAAGACTCCCATTCACCACCTGGCACTGGGTCAAACAAGGCACCCACGGTCCAACCTTGTCTTTTAAGGATGAGCGAAACATCGGAAAAGGCTGACACGGTCGGACCATCGATGATCTCTTTACCAAGCTTGTTCGAGGAGATTGATAAGGTGTAAGTGAACTGGGCCCACTTCATCATTTTTGCTCTCGTATCAGCGGCCGTTTCAGATTGATCGGATGCCATAGCATGGATGAACTGGAAGTCCCCAAAGTGGCTCCGGTACAGCATCATCGGATTTTCAGCGATCTTTACGCCTTTGCACTGAGACTGTGCGCCTTCGGACTTGCATTGTGCTTGGAGCTGCGCATCTTTGAAGAGCGCATTCCACTGCAATGAGCGGACGATATTTTGCCGCAGCAGTGCATCAGGATCGTCGTTCCATTCGCTTCCGAGCACCAAGTCTCTGAGTACGCCACTTTGCTTCAATGTTTCAGCCGAGGTTTGCGCCGTTCCGCCTTTGGAGGAATCTGGATTCAGGTAATGGTCATAGGCTATGAGCGTGATGGTTTCATGTACTGGATGCTTTACCCCTGCGCTGAGGTCGGTGAGGCGACACAGTGACTTCTTTCCCCAGCAATCGACGTTGACCGGGTTCATGTCGTAAGCGCATACGCTCCCCGATGCCATGGCTATCAGAGCAGGCAGCGCTCTGGAGAAAAACCTTGTTGAAGCGGGCCACGCAGGCCGGTGTAGCGAGGTGGTATACGTAGCGTGCTTCATGGTCAGTTCCCTCTGAAGTGATTTCCGTCGCGATGGGTATAGCTCAAAAGATGGCAAAGTGCCTGCTTGAAGCGAAAAAATGGGGCGAACTTACTTAACGGTTCAAACTTAGAGCGATTCAGTCCGTCCCCCTTGCTTTCTGATTGCAGCGCCTCGATGCAGCCGATTACCCTCCGGCGCACACGGATTGCTCGAAATAGAGAGGGATGCAATGAAGTTACGACTACGTATCGCCTCGGCCGCCCTTGCCGTTGTATTTAACCCGCCGGCATTTTGCGAAACGCTCCCCGACATTGTTTTGCTCGGCGATGACGCGCGCATAGAGGTAATGACGCAGTGCAGCCAGCCGTGCCGTTCTGGGCCTAACACGCTGGCTGCAGCGCCGCTGGGCAGCTCAGCGGCTGCCGTAGCTAGTCTGACTCAGCGCGCAAAACACGCATTGATCGTGGTGGACGCCACCCAGGGCCCGCTGCCGATTACCCGTGAACATATCCAGATCGCCCGCCAAGCGGGCGTTCCCAGCGTCTCGGTGCTGTTCGTCAAGGTCAAACAAGTCAATGATGCGGAACTGCTAGAGCTGGAGAAGCTGGAACTGCGGGACTTGTTGAACACGTATGAAATGGGCGGCGATGCTGCGGCCGTGTTCTATGACGCCAATCTGGACTCCGTGGAGCCGATGAAAAACGTCGAGGGCCTAGCCAGCGCGCTCACTGCGCTGAAGAACATCCCGGCGCGCCCTGCCCCTCCGACCCCCATGATTCAAGGTCGGAACCTGCGAACGTACATCTACCTCCTGACACCGCAAGAGTCGATGCAGACGCTGAAGCTCGAGAAAGGTGCCCCGGTGAGACTTTGGGTAAATGGCCAGGTGGAGCGTGGCAATGTGCGCTCGGCGATTGCCATTAACCCTGGTGAAAACGGCGAGCTATCCATCCACCTGGATGGGCCCGTTTCGGCGGCAGTGGGGTCCCGTTTTTTCCTTGAGCGCGAGGGGCATCCCATCGCCATGGGGGTCGTGCAGAACGTTGAGGCTCGCTAGTCGTCAGCACAGGGCAGGCAGCTCTTACCCTCGGTGAAAGCACGTGCAGCACGGGCTAATCCCAATCCATCACAACATTGTCGAACTTACGGAACTCATCCAACGTAGTGAAAAAAGTTAGCCTGTCAAAAGTCTCAGCGCTGACTGCAAAAGGCTATTTGTTAAGCTGACGCGCGCAGATTTTTTTGCGGCCCCACTCCCGCCTTCGCGCCGCTACCCGCCCGGCCCTCCCCCCGAAGTCCTGAACCTCTGCCAACGAACCCGGTCAGCTTTTACAAGCCGGTCAAGAGGTCAGGTAACCATGCGTATTTCGTTGCAAGGCCAGGTAGCCCTGGTCACGGGCGGCAGTTCCGGCCTGGGCGCCGCGGCAGCCAAAGCCCTCGCCGAAGCGGGCGCCGCGGTGGTGGTGAACTACCACTCCCACGCAGAACCCGCGCAAGCACTTGCCGCACAGATCAACGCCGACGGCGGCCAGGCGATTGCCGTGGGTGCCGATATTTCCAAGGAAGAAGACGTGCTGGCGTTGTTCGCGCAAACCATCAGCCACTTCGGCGCCCTGGATATTCTGCTGGCCAACTCCGGCCTGCAAAAAGACGCTGCCATCACCGACATGAGCCTGGCCGACTGGAACACGGTGATCAACACCAACCTCACCGGCCAGTTCCTCTGCGCCCGCAGCGCGCTGCGCCAATTCATCGCTCAGGGCATGCGCCCCGACGTGTCACGCGCAATGGGCAAAATCATTCACATGAGCTCGGTGCACCAGACCATTCCCTGGGCCGGCCACGCCAACTACGCCGCCTCCAAAGGCGGGGTGGATTTGCTTATGCGCACCATTGCCCAGGAAGTGGGCGAACACAAAATTCGCGTCAACAGCATCGCCCCTGGCGCCATTCGTACCGCCATCAACGAGGAAGAAACCGAGGGCACCGCCGAACAGAAACTGCTCAAACTGATTCCTTATGGCCGCGTAGGCGACGCGCAGGATGTGGCCAACGCCGTCGTGTGGCTGGCCTCCGACCTTGCCGACTATATGCACGGCGCCAGCCTGGTGATCGACGGCGGCATGAGCCTGTATCCGGAGTTTCGCGGCAATGGCTGAATCCCACGGCGAAGAGCCGCAAAACCCCATCCAGAACCACGGCATCATCGGCGACATGCGCAGCGCCGCCCTGGTGGCCGACACCGGCAGCATCGATTTTTTCTGCTGGCCGGACTTCGACAGCCCCTCGGTCTTCAGCGCCCTGCTCGACACCAATGCCGCCGGCATTTTCCAACTGGCCCCGCAGTTACCCGATGCGCGCCGCCAACAGTTTTACCTGCCCAACACCAACGTCTTGGTCACCCGCTGGATAAACGCAAACACCGTGGTGGAAGTCACCGACCTGATGCCCGTCGGCCGCAACGAAGACGACCTGCCCCGCGTAGTGCGCCGCATCGAAGTGCAGCGCGGCCAGGCGACCGTACACATGCGCTGCCGGGTGCGGCTGGACTACAGCCGCGCCGCCATGCGCACCCGCCACGAGGGCGCCGACGTCTGCTTCGAGGCCCAAGACCAGGCCGGCATGCGCCTGTCGGCCACCACCGAATTGCACCTGCACGACGACACCGCCGTGGCCGAATTCGTGATGCAGCAAGGCGACGTGGTGGAGTTTGTATTGGGCGGCATCGACGACTCACAGGTAAACGCCGGGCAGTGCCCGCGCTACCTCACCGACACCCTGGCGTACTGGCGCCACTGGAGCCGGCAGTCCAATTACCGGGGCCGCTGGCAGGAAATGGTCACCCGCTCGGCCCTCACCCTCAAGTTGCTGACCTCGCGCAAACACGGCGGCATCGTTGCCGCGGCCACCTTCGGCCTGCCGGAAACGCCCGGCGGCGAACGCAACTGGGACTACCGCTACACCTGGATTCGCGACGCCTCGTTCACCGTCTACGCCTTCCTGCGCCTGGGCTACGCCGAAGAAGCCACAGCGTTTATGGGCTGGGTGCGCGAGCGCATGGGCGACTGCTGCAGCGGGTCTGGCGCGCTGGGCATTCTCTACGCCCTGGATGGCACGGCCACGCTGCCCGAAAAAACCCTGCCGCACCTGGCCGGCCACGCCGCCTCGACCCCGGTGCGCATCGGCAACGAGGCCTACCAACAGGTGCAACTGGACATTTACGGCGAGCTGATGGATGCCGTGTACCTGGCCAACAAATACGGCAACGCCATCTCCCACGACGGCTGGCAAAACGCGACGCAGCTGGTGAATTACGTGTGCAATCACTGGCACGAAAAAGACGTCGGCATCTGGGAAATGCGCGGCGAGCCGCAGCACTTTCTGCACTCGCGGCTTATGGCCTGGGTTGCCCTGGACCGCGCCTTGCGCCTGGCGGAAAAACGCTCCCTGCCCGCCCCGTTCGACCACTGGATAACCACCCGCCAGGCAATTCACGACGACATCTGGGCAAACTTCTGGAACGAAGAGCGTGGGCACTTTGTGCAGCATAAGGGTGGCGACAGCGTGGATGCCGCCATGCTGCTGATGCCACTGATGCGCTTTGTCAGCGCCAACGACCCGCGCTGGCTGGCCACCCTGGAGGCTATAGAACGCAACCTGCTGCATGCCAGCATGGTGTACCGCTACCGCAACAACGACGGCCACAGTGATGGCTTGACCGGTGAAGAAGGTGCCTTCACCGCGTGCTCCTTCTGGTACGTCGAATGCCTGGCCCGCGCCGGGCAAATCGAAAAAGCGCACCTGGCGTTCGAACAACTGCTCACGCTCGCCAACCCGTTGGGGCTGTATGCCGAAGAGTTCGACGCCCGCGGCTGCCATCTGGGCAACACACCGCAAGCACTCAGCCACCTGGCGCTGATCAGCGCAGCGACGTTTTTGAATCGCAAGCTGGATGGGGAAAAAACCTTGTGGCAGCCGTGAGGCAGCTGGCAGTTGCAGGCGGATGTGTGCAGGTTCGCCAGCAAGCTGGCTCCTACGGTCGCGGCTGACGGGGCGCCACATGGGCCTAGAAGAACACCAGAAACGCGCGCTCACCAGCCCGCTCTCAACATGCCGCCGCCTCGCACCTCCATCGTGTGAATCAGGAAAATCCCAAGGCTAAACCTGACTCATCCCCGCCTGACTTGCGAAGCATCCGGCTTCGCCCTCTCCTCCCCCCGGTTTTACTTTCTCGCCAACGAGCAACGCTATCTGATTTTGCTCACATCCCCCTGCGCGAGAAGCCTCGGCTTTTCCGGCGTGGCCACCCGCAAACAGAGCCTTAGCCATGTTCAGCTACCTCGCAAAATTCCGGCAAGCCTTGGCAGTCTCGGGACGGGAAGCGGTTTATCCCGAAATACCCATGCCTGTTTGCCCGGCGCCGCCCCCCGTGCCGACGTATCCAGAGCTGGCGCCAGTGCAGAACTGGTCCCACCCGTTCAGAGACACCAACAACCCACTGCTGCAACTGACGCAACTGGCCAAAGCGATCTCGGGGTACTTCCCGTTAGGGCGCAACGGCCTCTGGCACAACGGCGTGCATTTCGACGGTGGCACCGCCGGCACGGTTGACCAAACCAGCGTGCACTGCCTCGCAGACGGCGAAGTGGTGGCCTATCGCATCGACGAAACGGCGCCCACCGTGCGATACAGCGATAACCGCCAGACCATCGCCAAACCGGCTTCGCGCAACTTCGTGCTGGTTCGCCATAGCCTTCAGCCGCCGCCGATTGCGGGTAGCGCCGACACGCCGCCGCGCTTGATCCTGTACAGCCTGTACATGCACCTGCAGGACTGGGCCGATTACAAAGACGCACCGCTCACGCCGCGTCCCGACTTCTGGACGCTGCCACCGGCGTGCGAAGTGAGCGAAAACGCCAACGACCTGCGCCGCGCCAATCCGTACGACACCGCTGCCGCAGCGCGCCCGCCGGACGAGCGCGGTGCAACGGTGTGGGGAGATACAGGGAATGCGGTGCTCG
The DNA here is from genome assembly GCF_900573885.1 of Pseudomonas viridiflava. GTDB lineage: Bacteria > Pseudomonadota > Gammaproteobacteria > Pseudomonadales > Pseudomonadaceae > Aquipseudomonas. The sequence goes on along the minus strand of NZ_UPSE01000198.1, from coordinate 77 downwards.
GTTTTTTGCCGCGGGGCACGGCTGTGAAGGTGTGTGCCGAGGGCGACTACGTGCAACTCGAAGGCCTTGGCCCGGCC
>NZ_UPSE01000655.1 GCF_900573885.1 Pseudomonas viridiflava | reverse complement strand
GCATTGAAATGCGTGCGCAACCAGGCCGTTACGCCTGCCCAGGCTGTACCGGCCAGCGTGCCCGCCATCAGGACCATCACCAGCGCCCAGCGGCTTTCCATCTCGATGATGTTGACCGCAACAGCGCTGCCCGCCAGAGCGCCCAGCAGCAGTTGTCCTTCAGCGCCTATGTTCCAGATGCGCGCCTGATAGGCAACCGCCAGCCCCAGTGCACAAAGCAGGATCGGCAGCGTCTTGACCATCAGTTCCGACAGGCCGTACAGGTCGCTGACCGGTGCGATCAGCAAGGTGTGCAAGGTTACCCACGGATCAAGCCCCAGGGCGATGAACAG
>NZ_UPSE01000351.1 GCF_900573885.1 Pseudomonas viridiflava | reverse complement strand
CATGGCGTGGCGTACAACGCGCAGGTCTACGTCGGCAACACCAACAAGAACGACAGTTTTCTGTTCGGCCCGAGCCCGGACCCGCTTTATTTCCGAGCGGTGTATGGTGCGCTGGCCGATGCCGGTGCACGCGCTATCAACAACAGCTGGGGCAGCCAGCCCTCCGACGTGACCTACGCCACCTACGATGGCATGCGCGCCGCCTATGCCCAGCACTACAACCGCGGCACCTGGCTCGACGAAGCAGCCAACGTCTCGCGCAAGGGCGTGATCAATGTGTTCAGCGCGGGTAACAGCGGGTATGCCAATGCCAGCGTACG
>NZ_UPSE01000260.1 GCF_900573885.1 Pseudomonas viridiflava | reverse complement strand
TAGGACAACGCATGACGCACCTCGGCGAGATCGACGCCCAGCACAATATCGATCCGTTCGTGATCCAGCATGCGCTCGAACATTTACGTATAGCCGTGCAGTGGCATCTTCTGAAAGCTGTCGCCGAAATAGCGGCTGTCGGTCGTGGTGCGGGTCGGCACCCTGGACGTCACCGACTTGTCCAGTTGCGAAGGGTCCAGGCCCCACTGTTTGCGCGTGTAACCCCTGAAAAACTTCTCGTACAGCTCTCGTCCGATCTGATTGATCACCACATCCTCGGAAGTCCTGATCATCTCCACCGGCTCTGCACGTTCGGCCAGGAACACCTCGGCCTGCTGCTCGTCCA
>NZ_UPSE01000275.1 GCF_900573885.1 Pseudomonas viridiflava | reverse complement strand
GTATTGGGTGGGGTACTCATCATACGTCTCCTTTGGACAAGCCGGACCTGGGCGAGCCGTCACGCGTGACTTCATCGTCGAGATCGTCGTTGAATTCGGTCATGGGCGGACTGTCAGGAATCCCTGTTCCCGGGCGCGCGCTTTGCACGACGTTGTTGTCGTGGGGATGCGTCGCGGCCATCTCTTCGGCGGCCAGCGCCGACGGGCTGATGGGGTCATAAGGGGCAGACGAATCGACATCCGTCAGATCACTCTGATTCGACGACCTGGATGTCGAG
>NZ_UPSE01000096.1 GCF_900573885.1 Pseudomonas viridiflava | reverse complement strand
GCGTTGAGGCGACTGCCATAGGCGCGCATCCAGCTACCGCCCTGACCCGTGCCACGAATCTCTCCCATGCGCGTTCGCAGCGTCGAAAGCTCACCCATCCTCACCGTTGGCGCGGCATTGAACAACGCCAATGCACTCTGAGTGGACGGACTGATCACCTTATCCTCGCCCACGATGAACCAGTCATTGCCTTGCTGCTTCAACTGATAGGAAAAAGCACCCAAGTCCACTCGGCCGCCGAGCAGACTGAACTGCGCGTCGCCGCCCTCGGTGTGGACC
>NZ_UPSE01000031.1 GCF_900573885.1 Pseudomonas viridiflava | reverse complement strand
TGGTTGAAGCCGGTTACGCGCCGGAAATGGCTTACTTCGAGTGCCTGCACGAATTGAAGCTGATCGTTGACCTCATGTACGAAGGCGGTATCGCCAACATGAACTACTCGATCTCCAACAACGCCGAATACGGCGAGTACGTGACGGGCCCTGAAGTCATCAACGCTGAATCCCGTCAGGCCATGCGCAACGCTCTGAAGCGCATCCAGGACGGCGAATACGCCAAGATGTTCATCAGCGAAGGTGCTACCGGCTACCCATCGATGACCGCCAAGCGTCGCAACAACGCTGCGCACGGCATCGAAATCATCGGCGAGAAACTGCGCTCGATGATGCCTTGGTTGAAGCCGGTTACGCGCCGGAAATGGCTTACTTCGAGTGCCTGCACGAATTGTAGCTGATCGTTGACCTCATGTACGAAGGCGGTATCGCCAACATGAACTACTCGATCTCCAACAACGCCGA
>NZ_UPSE01000167.1 GCF_900573885.1 Pseudomonas viridiflava | reverse complement strand
ATTATGTTCTGTCACGCCGGTCGAAAGGGTCGGCATCAAGGTCGATGACGCACCGTTCGTTGCGGTCACGCTTGCCGTGGTTGGCGAGGGTGTCAGCCAGATATTGCGCTTTGTGACCAACGTCGAGGACGAGGTTGAGGCAGTGCCGAACATCCCTTGCGCGTTGTCGTCGATCCCCTGACTCAGGAGCCCGCACCTTATGTTCACGTGCGGACCAACCTCGAAGCGCTGATTCATCGCAATGTGTTTTACCAGTTGGTAGAGCTGGCAGTCGTCGAAGAGATCGACGGTCAGCGCTGGTTGGGCG
>NZ_UPSE01000030.1 GCF_900573885.1 Pseudomonas viridiflava | reverse complement strand
GTCCGCGACCCTGCCGAACAGCCAGCCGCCAATCGGTCGCATCAGAAAACCGGCAGCGAACACGCCTGCGGTATTGAGCAACTGAACGGTCGGATCATCGGAAGGAAAGAAAGCCGGCGCGAAATAGATCGCACAGAAGGCGTAAATATAAAAGTCGAACCATTCGACCAGATTTCCGGAAGAGGCGCCGACAATCGCGAAGATTCTTTTGCTTCGCTCCTCGCCGGTGTAATGCGGTGCTTTTGATGTTGTCGTCATTATTGTCCCCGAATGAAACTGTCCATAAGACACAATCTGTAACACCCTGCCGCCTCAAGCACAACAACCCGGGCCATCAGCCTGTCTCTTCGTGGAGACAGACCGATGAACCGGGTTGCTGAACAAAGCGAAAAAAAGAGCGTTATGGACGCTCTATGGCCAACGCCAGACCTTGGCCGACACCGACGCACATAGTGGCCAGACCTTTGCGACCGCCGGTCTTTTCCAGGTGATGCAACGCCGTCAGTACC
>NZ_UPSE01000283.1 GCF_900573885.1 Pseudomonas viridiflava | reverse complement strand
CAGTCGATTTATTCTGTACATGTTGCGGGCTTGTTTTTGAGTTGGCGCTCAGGGGAATACCCCGTAAAAACAACGCCCGCAACCCTTTCAGAACATCCCCTCGAAATTATTCCGGACAGCAGTGCGCCTTCGCGAGGATGACGGGAGGAGTAGCAAAAACCTCTGTCATCCTCGCGCACGCGGGGATCCAGAATTTCGAACGTTGCACAGCCTTCAAACCATCAACCATCTGCCCCTAACATTGACCGCCCCAACCCAACCCACCCGAGCCCTCCTCGGTTGGGTTTTCGTCCGTTAACAAGGAGTCCACGTGCGCTCACTCTTTTGGCGAATATTCGCCAGTTTCTGGCTAGCCATCGTGCTGGTAGCCGGCCTGTCGATGCTGCTGGGGCGCGTGCTGAATCAGGACGCCTGGATTCTCAGCCAGCACCCGGCGCTGCAAGGCGTGCCGGAAGACTGGGCGCGGATTTACGAGAGTGAGGGGCAGCAGGCGGCGCAGGAATATCTGGAGAAGCGCAAGCATGACTATCGCATCGACACCCAGGTGCTCGACGACAGCGGCAACGCGCTGATTCAAGGCACGTTCCCCCGTCGCGCGGCGGCTTTTGAGAAGCGCCAGCACGACGACCCGCGCCGCTTGCCGTGGCGGCGCATTACCACCGACTACACCAGCCCCAGCGGCGAAACCTATCTATTCATCTACCGCATCCCGCACCCGGAGCTGGACAACTGGCACCGTGGCAGCCTGCTCTGGCCGTTGAGTGCCTTGTTTATCGCCTTGGTGGTGCTGACCGCGTTGAGCCTGTTGTTGACGCTGTCGATCACCCGCCCGCTGGGCCAATTGCGCGGTGCGGTGCATGACCTCGGGCAGGCGGCGTATCAGCAACACACGCTGGCGCGGTTGGCGAATCGGCGTGATGAGTTCGGTGTGCTGGCCGGCGACTTCAATCGCATGGGCGAGCGCCTGCAAGATTTGATCAGCAGCCAGCGTCAGCTGCTGCGCGATGTGTCCCATGAGCTGCGATCGCCCCTGGCCCGTTTGCGCATTGCCCTGGCGCTGGCCGAACGCGCCGGACCGGAGGAACGGGCAAAGCTGTGGCCACGTCTGGAGCGTGAGTGTGATCGGCTGGAAGCGCTGATCAGCGAAATTCTCGCCCTGGCGCGCATGGACGCCAACCTCGGTGCCGCACAGCCGGTGGACGTCGCGGCGCTGCTGAAAAATCGCCAGGAAGAAGCGCAGCTAAACGAGGTCGAGCAGCAGGTAACGGTTGCGGTTGAACCAGGCCTGACCTTGGCCGGCTGGCCAGACATGCTCGAACGCGCGCTCGATAACCTGCTGCGCAACGCCCTGCGCTTTAACCCGGCTGGGCAAGCCATTGAGCTACGGGCCGAGCGCGTAGGTGAACAGGTGCGGTTGAGTGTGCGCGACCATGGGCCGGGTGTGTTGCCCGAACATGTGGCGCGGCTGGGTGAACCGTTTTTCCGTGCGCCAGAGCAGAGTGCGCCGGGGCATGGCCTGGGTTTGGCCATTGCCCGTCGTGCGGCGGAACGGCATGGCGGAACGCTGGAGTTGGCCAATCATGCCGAAGGTGGGTTTGTGGCGAGTTTGGTGTTGCCGGTTGTGGGTTCGGCTTAGCGCTGCGGGTGTTTTTGTATGTGGGTTTGTTGGGCTTCGCTTCGCTCAACCCAACAGGCGTATCACCGCTCCAACAACGCCAACGCATCCTTACTCACCTGCGTAACCCGCGCCCAATCCCCGGCCTTGGTCCACGCGCTCTCAAGCATCCAGCTGCCGCCCACACACATCACATTCGGCACGGCCATATAGGCCAACAGGTTGTCGGGCTTCACGCCGCCCGTGGGGCAAAAGCGCACCTGGTTGAACGGCCCGCCCAGCGCCTTCAGTGCAGGAATACCGCCGCAGGCTTCAGCGGGAAACAGCTTGAAGCGCCGATAACCCATGCCATAGCCGAGCATCAAATCCGACGCCCCGCCCGCCCCCGGCAGGAACGGCACCGGACTCTCTACGGCGAAGCGCAGCAGTTCTTCGGTACAGCCGGGGCTGACGATAAATTGCGCGCCCGCCTCCTCTGCTGCCTTGAACATCTGCGTGTCGAGAATAGTGCCGGCGCCAATGCACAGGTCCGGGCGTTCCTTGCGCAGCAAACGAATGGCGGTGAGGCCGTGTTCCGAGCGCAGGGTAATTTCCAGCGTGCGCAAACCGCCTGCGGCCAGCGCGTCGGCCATGGGCAGAATCTGCGTTTCGTTGTCGATGGTGACGACAGGAAGGATGCGCGCCTGGCGGCAGATGGCATCAATCTGCGCGGTTTTTTCGTCCATGCTCGGGGTTACGCTGTTGGAGAGTGTCATGTCAGGGGCACCAGTAGATGAACAGCGGCGAGCGCAGGAAGGCACGGATCGGCATGGCTTCAACATCATTGTCAGCCAAGGCAGTACGCAAGGTGTCCAGCTTGGCTGAACCTTGCAGGGCGAGAAAAATCGAGCGCGCCGAACGCAGTATCGGCAGCGTGAGGGTGATGCGTTGATGCGGCACGGTCGGCGCCAGCATTGGCAGGCAGCGTTGCGGGCAATCGGCGCTAAGGGCCGAGGTCAGCAGCGGGCTGTTGGGGAATAGTGAGGCCGTATGGCCGTCGTCGCCCATGCCCAATACCAGCACATCAATCGGTTGCGGCAGTTCGCTCAGTGCCAGCTCGGCGCCGGCCACCGACGCCTCCAGCGATGCCGGGCTGCGGTACAAGCCGATGAAGTGCGCACGTGCGGCGTCGCCACGCAGCAAATGGCGTTTCACCAGCGCTTCGTTGCTGTCGCTGTGTTCAGTCGGCACCCAACGCTCGTCGGCGAGGCTGACGACCACGCGCGCCCAGTCCAGCTTTTGCGTGCTCAGCGCTTCGAGAAACGCAGCCGGGCTGCGGCCGCCGGACACCACCAAGCTTGCGAAATCACGCTCACGCAGCGCCGTGCTCAAGGCCTCTGCCACGGCTTCGGCCAGATCGTGGGCGTGCTGACTGGCCGATGCCTGGCTGACAGCCTGCACACCAGCGGGGAATTTCATTTCAGAGATCGCCATACCAGGACCTCCCATCACGGGTAATCAGCGCCATTGCCGCCATCGGTCCCCAGGAACCGGCCGCATATGGCTTGGGTGGGTCGCCGAGCTGTTTCCAGCCGGCGATTAACTGGTCGCACCACAGCCAAGCGTGTTCGACCTCGTCTTTGCGCACGAACAGGTACTGGTTGCCCTGAGTCACTTCCAGCAACAGCCGTTCGTAGGCATCGGGAATACGTGCTGCCTTGTAGGTTTCCGAGAAGTTGAGCTGCAACGGGCCGCTGCGCAGTTGCATGCCTTTGTCCAGGCCCTGATCTTTGGTCATCACTTGCAGGGAAATGCCTTCGTCCGGTTGCAGGCGGATAATCAGGCGGTTGCTCACCAGCGGTCGCTGTTCCGGGGCGAAGATGTAGTGCGACGACTCTTTGAAGTGGATAACGATCTGCGACAGCTTCTGCGGCATACGTTTGCCGGTGCGCAGGTAGAACGGCACGCCGGACCAGCGCCAGTTGCGGATTTCCGCGCGCACCGCCACGTAGGTTTCGGTATCGCTCTGCAGGTTGGCGTTGTCTTCTTCGAGGTAGCCCGGCACCGGTTTGCCAGCGCTGCTGCCGGCCACATATTGGCCGCGCACAACCTGACGACTGAGGTGTTCCGGGGTGATCGGCGCCAGCGCTTTGAGCACTTTCACTTTCTCGTCGCGGATGCTGTCGGCCGACAGGTCGCTGGGCGGGTCCATGGCGATCAGGCAGAGCAGCTGCAGCAGGTGGTTCTGAATCATGTCGCGCAATTGCCCGGCCTGGTCGAAATAGCCCCAGCGCCCTTCAATGCCCACCACTTCGGCCACGGTGATTTCCACGTGGGAAATGTGGTGCTGGTTCCACTGGGTTTCGAACAGGCTATTGGCAAAACGCAGGGCAATGAGGTTTTGCACTGTCTCTTTGCCCAGGTAATGGTCGATGCGGTAGATCTGGCTTTCCGGGAAATGCGCGGCGACGGCATCGTTGATGGCGCGTGACGATTCCAGGTTGTGGCCGATGGGTTTTTCCAGCACCACGCGCGTCTTTTCTGCCAACCCGCACGCCGCCAGATTGGCGCAGATGGGGCCGTAAACGAACGCGGGCGTGGCGAAGTAGGCAATCAGGGTTTCGGCGCTGCCCACTTCATTGACCAGCGCGGCGTAGTCCTCAGGCTGGGCGAATTCCATGGTGAGGTAGCACAGGCGCTGGCGGAAGCGCTCGAGCACTTCGCCGTCCAGGTCCATGACCGGGATGTAGCGATGCATCCAGTCGTCGATAAAGGCCAAGTGGGTGCTGGGTTCGCCCTTGTCACGCGCCAGACAGATGATGCGCGTGTCGGCGTGCAGCAGGCCGGCGCGATCGAGCTGATAAAGCGCGGGAAAGAGTTTGCGCAACGCCAGGTCGCCCAAGGCGCCGAACAGGATAAGGGTGCAAGGTTTTGCAGTGATCACGGGCATGATATTTGTTCTTTTATCAAGTATTGGAAGAAATACCGCGTTAACGGGGTTAAATCAAGCTTAAATGTTGTAAACAAAACAACATTTACGTGATATCACTGCCGACTGTGGCCGTTTGCAGGGCCTCACAGTTAGGATAGGCCGCCCTGCCGGCGCCTCAAGCGTAGCGGCTGCAATTGGCCCGTATCCCCGAGGAAACCAGATGGAACGCGTGCGTAACCTGTTGGAGCAGATTCAGAGCCGGCTGGCCGAGCTGAACAAAGCCGAACGCAAAGTGGCGGAAGCCATTCTGCGCAGCCCGCAACAGGCCACCCGTTTCAGCATCGCCACCCTGGCTCAGGAAGCCCAGGTGAGCGAGCCGACGGTGAATCGCTTTTGCCGCTCGTTTGGCGTCAGCGGTTACCCGGAACTGAAAATGCAGCTGGCGCAAAGCCTGGCCAGCGGCGCCGCTTACGTGAGCCGCGCGGTGGAAGCCGACGACGTGCCCGAGGCCTATACCCAGAAGATTTTCGGCAGTGCCATCGCCTCGCTCGACAGCGCCTGCCGCCAGCTTGATCCGCAGAAAATCAGCCGTGCCGTGGACCTTCTGATTCAGGCCCGGCAAATCAACTTCTTCGGCCTCGGCGCCTCCGCCTCGGTGGCACTGGATGCGCAACACAAATTCTTCCGCTTCAACCTCGCTGTCACCGCCCATGCCGACGTGCTGATGCAACGCATGCTCGCCTCGGTGGCACATACCGGCGATTTGTTCGTGATCATTTCCTACACCGGCCGCACCCGCGAACTGGTGGAAGTGGCGCGCGTGGCCCGCGAGAACGGCGCCTCGGTATTGAGCCTGACGGCAGCCAATTCACCGCTGGCCAAGACCAGCACCTTGAGCGTGGATATTCCACTGCCGGAGGACACCGACATCTACATGCCGATGACCTCGCGCATCATCCAGCTCACCGTGCTCGACGTACTCGCCACCGGCGTGACCCTGCGCCGCGGCGTGGATTTCCAGCCGCATTTGCGCAAGATCAAAGAGAGTCTGAATGCCAGCCGGTATCCGAATGAGGATGATCCGGGCTGAGTCGTGCGTGCAGCCCCCTCACCCTAGCCCCTTCCCAAGGGGCGAGGGGACTGAACTGAGCTGCCCCGGCATGCGGTGATTAGCTCCCCTCGCCCGCTAGGTCGGCCGGACAGGCGAGAGGGGCTGGGGGTGAGGGCCAGCGCCACCGCGATTCAAAGCATCCGAACATGCAAGCGCAACTCCGCCTCTTCCCCCGGCCTGATCGTCACGCTGTCTTCCCGGCAACTCGCCGCCTGAACCGAGACAAACCCCAGCGCTTCATGCCAGCCGACATCGGCCAGCGGCCGTGCGCCGGGGTGCCAGATCACGGTGTTGGCGCCGCCGCTGGTGTCGATCTGTAAACGTCGGCGCCACAGCTGGTCGTCGAGGTCTACCCGCCCTGCCCGCCGGTAAACACGGTGACAGCCGTTGTCCAGGCGCAGCGGGCTGGTTTGTTGAAAGTCGTCGCGCTGCAGCAGGTCGTAGCCATGTGCGCGCTCCAGCCCGCGCAACGCCACCTGGGCCATGTCGCCCACGCGCCAGTAGCCGTGCAAGGCATGGCTGAGCTGGCACGGTTCGCTGTCGTGGTGCTGGGTAACCAGACGCAGCTTCAGCTCGGCGCCCAGCTCGGCAAACAGTTCCACTTGCCACTCGCACAAGTCCAACCGCCAATGCAGGCGCACGCCACTGGCGTCGGCTTCCTGGCCTATCAGCTCCCAGTCGCTAAGCCGCGCCCAGCCATGGGACGGCCAGCCGCTTTCGGTGGGGTGACGACTGAACCACGGCCAGCACACGGGCACACCGCCGCGAATGGCGCCATGTTTCGGCCAACGCGCAGCGCACCACAGCCAGGGCCGTTGGCCGCGTGGTTGGAAATGCAGCAGTTGCCCGCCCTGCCGGCTGAATACCGCCTCGCAGGTGGGATGGCTGATTAGAAAGAGGTCGCGCTCCTGATGGCGCGTCCAACTGAAAAGGGGCTTGCCGGCGTCAGCCAGCAGCGCGTGCAGAGGGTTGTCCTCTATACGCATCTGCTCGCTGGCCGCCACAAGTTCCGGGCGCGGCACGATAGGCCTGACTGTCTTTCGGCTCATCGACCGCGCTCAGGCATCACTTCCACCAGTATTCGACTTGCGCACCAAAGTTGGAGCCGTGCAGATCGGTACCAAAGGCGCCGGTGTCCGACAGTGCCGAACCCGCCGCGACCATGCTGGCCGAGCGCTGAGCCGCTTCGTTCCAGCTGGCGTAGGTGTAGTACAAGCGGAATTCAGGGCGGGTGGTGAAGCCCGGACCCATCGGCGACCAGGTTGGGGCGATGGTGAATTTGGTCAGCTTGCGGGTGCCGCCCGGTGCTTCAACCTGGTCGCGACCCAGCTCGGTCACGAACTTGAAGGTGTCGGTAATCGCATACACCGGACGCACACCAACGGAGAGCCAGTTCTGGTCTTGCCCGTCTTCGCGCTTGTCTTTTTCATAGACGATTTCGAACTGGCCGCCGAAGTGCTTGGTCACCTGCCAGTCGAAGAACTCGACAATCCGCCAGCTGCTGGCGCTGTCGTCCAGAGTCGGGTCGCCGGTGTAACCCAGGCCGGTGCCGGGGCCCACGCCGTATTGCAGGGCCAGGGTGTTGACGCCGCCGAGGAACTCTTTCTGCTTGTGCTGCACGGTTACCGAGTAACCGCTGTGGGCGTCGGTGCTGTCGGGTTTGTCGATGTAGCTGACGCCCAGCTGCACGGTGCCATTGGTATTGGTGTTGAAGCCGTCGACGTTGAAGTCGTGACGGTTGATGTACGGTTCCTGGTCGTAGTTGTCTTTACGCGAGAACACGTAGCTGTATTTCAGGTCACCGATCTGCACTTCATCGAAGCCGAAACCGGTGGCGCTCTGGTTCCAGTAGTAGAAGTCGGAGATATGAATGTCGTTACGTTTGTAGAAGCGGCGACCGGCCCAGAACGAACCGCCATTGAGCGCGGGCATGTTGCTCCACTCGGCGTACATCTGGTTCATGCGCGCGAAGCCGTAGTCGCCAGTGTATTTCGGGGTTTTGTCGTATTCGTTGTAGAGCTGGGCCATGCCCTCGACGCTCACCACCGAACCGTCGTCGAGCTTGAACAGGTCCTGACGCAGGTCCAATTCAGTGTATTGCTCGCATTCGTTACCCAACCGGTATTTGGACTTCGCGCCTTGCAGCTGGAAGCACTGCTGGCCGGAACTGTTTACCGAGGTGCCGATGCCGTTACGGGTATAGCCGCTGAACTCCAGGGCCTGGGCCGACCACGGGAACATTGCCAGGGCGCACGGCAGTGCCCAGAGACCTTTCTTCATTGCATTCATATCCGCTCCACCTATTTTTATTGTTGTTCCGCTTTGGATAAATCAGACGGGAACTCCCAACAGACCACCCCCATCCGTGCTGCTTTTTTGCGGCTGCTCCGCCGCTTCTTTTTAACGAGCCTTACGGCCATTTCCGCGTGTTTTTACAGCCCCCTTTCGTTGCCGGTTTCACCAGCCGCTGCAGGGTAAAACGTTGCCCGCCCGGCTCATGTCAAAATGTTGCTTTATCAAACGCGGCAAAGAAATAGCGCTAAAAAAACCGGCAATCAAGCTTTTATGTCGGCAGAAATAACAATATTTACCGACTTGTACTTTCCTTCACTCGCACTGATACGAAAGCCATCGCAATGACCCGAAGAGTGAAAAAAACAGCCGGGCGCCAACCAAAGAGTGCTGCGCGCCACGACTGAAAAAACCACCTTATGGAGTACGGCCCACCAGCATCTTCGTGTTGCTGTTCTCTCTGCCTCAGCGGGGCATCAAACGGGTAACGGTTCCTGCTCTTTCAGCAGGCTGCGACTTTCCCAACAGCCCCAGGCGCTCTCCGCTCTTGGCGTCGAACAGCAGCACTTTGTCCGGGTCGAATTGCAGCTCCAGGTTGTCGCCCACGCGTGGCGCCATGTCGGGTGCCAGGCGGCAGCAGACTTTGGTCTGGTTGAGATTGACGAACACCAGGGTGTCGGGGCCGGTCGGCTCGATCACTTCCACTTCGGCCAGAATGCTTGGCAGGTTGGAGCCGGCCGTGGCCAGGCAAATCTGCTCGGGGCGAATGCCCAGGATCACTTCGCGGTTTTCCAGGCCTTCGCCCTGCATCGCCAACGGCAATTCGCAACGCGCCTGCCCGGAATCCAGCAGCGCCAGCAGGCGGCCGTCGCGACGTTGCAGGCGCAGGGGAATGAAGTTCATCGGTGGCGAACCGATAAAGCTCGCCACGAACAGGTTGGCCGGGTCGTTGTAAATCTGTTGCGGCGTACCGAACTGCTGCACCACGCCGTCTTTCATCACCGCCACTTTGTCGCCCAGGGTCATGGCTTCGATCTGGTCGTGGGTGACGTACACGGTGGTGGTTTTCAGGCGCTGGTGCATCAGCTTGATTTCGGTGCGCATCTCGACGCGCAGCTTGGCGTCCAAGTTCGACAGCGGTTCGTCGAACAGGTAAATCTTCGGCCGCCGCGCCAGTGCCCGGCCCATGGCCACGCGCTGTTGCTGGCCGCCGGAGAGCTGGCCCGGCTTGCGCGCAAGCAGGTGTTCAATCTGCAGCAGCTTGGCCACACGCGACACTTCTTCTTCGATGGCCGCTGCGCTCATCTTGCGCATCTTCAACCCGAAGGCGATGTTCTCGCGCACGTTCATGGTCGGGTACAGGGCGTACGACTGAAACACCATGGCAATGTCACGGTCTTTCGGGCTCATGCCGCTGATGTCGGCGCCGTCGACCAGAATCTCGCCACCGGTGATGTTTTCCAGGCCGGCGATGCAGTTCATCAACGTCGACTTACCGCAACCCGACGGCCCCACCAGAATCAGAAACTCGCCGGACTCGATCTTCAGTTCGATGTCTTTGAGGGTGTCCGGCAAGCCGCTGCCGTAGGTTTTCTTGACGTTTTTAAGTTCGAGAGTTGCCATGTTTCACCCCTTGACCGCGCCGGCCGTGAGTCCACGCAGGAAGTACTTGCCCGCGACGATGTAGACCAGCAGCGTTGGCAGGCCGGCGATCATCGCCGCCGCCATGTCTACGTTGTATTCCTTGGCCCCGGTGCTGGTGTTCACCAGGTTGTTGAGGGCCACCGTGATCGGTTGGGCGTCGCCACTGGCGAACACCACACCAAAGAGAAAGTCGTTCCAGATCTGGGTGAACTGCCAGATGAGGCAGACCATGATGATTGGCACCGACATGGGCAGCAGAATGCGCCCGAAGATGGTGAAGAAGCCGGCGCCGTCCAGGCGCGCAGCCTTGACCAGTGCATCCGGAATCGCCACGTAGAAGTTGCGGAAGAACAGCGTGGTAAAGGCCATGCCATACACCACGTGAATCAGCACCAGGCCGGTGGTGGTGTTGGCCAGACCGAGTTTGCCGAGGGTGAACGAGGCCGGCAGCAGTACGGTCTGGAACGGCAGAAAGCAGCCGAACAGCAACAGGCCGAAGAACAGCTGCGAGCCACGGAAGCGCCACATCGACAGCACGTAACCATTCATGGCGCCGATAAAGGTGGAGATCAGCACCGCCGGCACGGTGATTTTCACCGAGTTCCAGAAGTAGCCGCCGACGATGTCCCAGGCCTTGATCCAGCCGATACCGTCGATCACTTGCGGCCAGCTCAGCAGGTTGCCGGTGCGAATGTCGTCGGGGCTTTTGAAGCTGGTCAGCAGCATCACCACCAGGGGCACCAAGTACACCGCAGCGGCGCCAAACAAGGTGACGTAAATCGCCAGACGGCTGAAGCTGAACGAAGACTTGGCGTACGGGCGGGCCATTGGGCTTACAGCAATGGAATCAGTCATGGCGTTTGTTCCGCAGCTCGGAGTACAGGTACGGCACCAGAATGGTCAGGATCGCGCCCAGCATCAGCATGGCGCTGGCTGAACCGATGCCCATCTGGCCGCGGCTGAAGGTGAAGGAATACATGAACATCGCCGGCAGGTCGGACGAGTAACCCGGACCACCAGCCGTCATGGCGGCGACCAGGTCGAAGCTCTTGATCGAGATGTGCGCCAGAATCATGAAGGCGCTGAAGAACACGGGCCGCAGGCTCGGCAAGACGATGCGCAGGTAAATGGTCGGCAGGCTGGCGCCATCCACTTGCGCGGCGCGGATGATCGATTGGTCAACACCGCGCAGACCGGCGAGAAACATCGCCATCACAAAGCCCGAGGCCTGCCACACGGCGGCGATCACCAGGCAGTACACCACGCGTTCCTGATCCACCAGCCAGTCAAGGCGGAAGCCTTCCCAGCCCCAGTCACGGAGCATTTTGTCCAGGCCCAGGCCGGGGTTGAGCAGCCATTTCCAGGCCGTACCGGTGACGATCATCGAGAGCGCCATCGGGTACAGGTAAATGGTGCGAATGAAGCCTTCCTTGCGAATGCGCTGGTCCAGCAGCACCGCGAGAAACACGCCGAGAATCAGGCTGATGGCGATAAACATGCCGCCAAACAGCATCAGGTTCTTGCTCGCCACCCACCAACGGTCGTTGTCGAGCAGGCGCACGTATTGCTGCACGCCGACCCACTTGTAGCTCGGCATGAAGCTGGAATTGGTAAAGGACAGAATGAACGTCCAGAGGATGTATCCGTAGAAGCCCACCAGAATCAGCAACATGCTTGGCGCGACGACCAGTTTCGGAAGCCAGCGCTGCAAGGTGTCGAACGGTGAGGCCTTGTTAAATACCGCCACGGTGCTCATCGGCATAACCCAGTCTTAGAGAAATTCAGTCCAAACGCTCCCCGCAACAGCGGCGGTGGCCGTGTCGAGGGGGCTGCTCGCGCAGCGGAGCGTTGGAGGTAAAGCTGCCGGCGAACCGGCAGCGTTCAAGCGCTTACATGGCGGCCTTGATAGCCGAAGCCATCTGCGCGCCGGCCTTGGTCGGGTCGGCGTTCTTGTCGCTCATGAAGTTGGTCACCACATCGAAGATCGCCCCTTGTACCGCCAGGGAAGTCGCCATGTTGTGCGCCATGCTTGGCTTCAGGGTGCCGGCTTTGTCGGCGGCCTTGAAGTCGGCCATGGCGGCCTGGCCACAGCTGTCGAACTTGGTCATGTCCAGGTCGTCACGCACCGGGATCGAACCTTTGTTCTGGTTGAACACGTACTGGAACTCGGGCTCGAGGATGATCTTCGCCACTTCGTTCTGCGCAGCGATGTTGCCCGGCGTGTTGTTCTTCGCCGAGAGTTTGAACATGGCCAGCGAGTCGATGTTGTAGGTGAAGCTGCCTTGGGTGCCGGGGAACGGTACGCACTCGAAGTCGGTGCCGGCTTTCTTGCCTGCCGCGCTCCACTCGCTCTTGGCCCAGTCACCCATGATTTGCATGCCGGCTTTGCCGTTGATGACCTTGGCCGCTTCCAGGTTCCAGTCCTGGCCGGTGCCGTCCGGGTCCATGTAGCCCTGAAGTTTTTTCAGAGCGGTGAACACTTCGGTCATCTTGGCGCTGGTGAGGGTGTCTTCGTCTTGCTCGATGAACGCTTTGGTGTAGCCGTCTGCGCCCATGATGCTCAGCACCAGGTCTTCAAAGACGGTGCTGTCTTGCCACGGTTGACCACCGTGGGCCAGCGGAATGAAACCGGCGGCCTTGAATTTTTCAGCAGCAGCAAAGAGTTCGTCGAGGGTAGTCGGCGCCTTGGCGATGCCGGCTTTTTTCATTGCGACGGGGTTGATCCACAGCCAGTTGACGCGGTGGATGTTCACCGGCACGGCCACGTAGTGATCGTCGTACTTCATGGTGTCGGCAACGGTTTTGGACAGCAGCTTGTCCCAGTTATTGGCCTCTGACACATCGTCCAGCTCGGTCAGCAAACCGAGGGCGCCCCAGTCTTGCAGGTCGGGGCCTTTGATCTGGGCAGCGGAAGGCGGGTTGCCGGAAACGGCGCGGGTTTTCAGTACGGTCATGGCAGCGGCACCACCACCGCCGGCCACGGCGCTGTCTTTCCAGGTGTAGCCGTCTTTTTCCACCAGCTTGCGCAGCACGTCGATGGCTTTGGCTTCACCGCCGGACGTCCACCAGTGCACCACTTCTACAGTGCCTTTGGGCTCTGTAGGGGCATCGGCGGCAAGGGCGCTGAGAGGAAACAGGGAGGCGAGGGAAATTACAGCTGCGAGTCGGTTGATCGCGTTCATCTGAAGTACCTTCTTGTTGTTATACAGGCAAGTCGGAAGCTTGCGTTGCGATGGATTCTAATCAAGCGTTTTGGCTCCTGAGGTAACGAAGGGACGCGTAAATGTCACCGCTCCGTGACAAAACTTTTAGGTTCGTGGACATACGCTGGAAAGCTCGGCCAGCGCGGCTGTCAGGCTTGGTGCAAGGCCAATTTGTGGCAAGCAGACGGCCTGATACGCGTGATACAAATCCGGTTTTCCGGCCCAAATGGTCGCCGACGGCGCATTGTGAATATCCAGTTCGTGGTGCCAGCTGCCCTGCTCCCGGTCGATGAAATAGCGTTCGATGAAATCCCAGAAACGCCGGTACCACACTTCATACCGCTGCTCGCCCGTGCGCTTGAGCAACGCCGCTGCCGTGGCACTCGCCTCGGCATGCACCCAATGCAAACGGGGGCGCACCACCGGCTTGTTTTGCCAGTCCAGCGTATAGACCAGACCCGGCGCACCATCGGCATTCCACGCATAACGGCAGGCCGCATCAAACAGACCCACCGCGTCATGCAGCAGCCACGCCGGCGCTGCGTAGTTGGCGCGTTGCAGCGAAGCTTCCAGGTGCAGCACCAACCGCGCCCACTCAAAGGCGTGACCGGGCGTGGTGCCGTATGGGCGAAAACCATCGGCGGGATTGGCCAGGTTGTAATCCAGTTGCGGCTGCCATTGGCGGTCGAAATGCTCGATGACGCCGTAGCCGTTGTCGGCCGCGTGGCCATGAATCAGTCGCTCGACCATACGCAGCGCGCGCTCCAGCCAGCGGGTTTCGCCGGTGGCATCGGCCAGCGCGAGAAACGCTTCGGTGCCGTGCATGTTGCTGTTCGCACCGCGATAAGCTTCTTCGTCGCTCCAGTCGCGGGCGAAGGACTCGCGTAACGCGCCCTCCTCCTCGCTCCAGAAATGCTCATCAATAATCTGCACCGCCTGCGCCAGCAACTGCCCGGCACCGTCGGCGCCCGCTTGCAACGCCGAGCTGGCGGCCAGCGCCACGAAAGCATGCAAATAAGCGGCTTTGCCGGTGTTGCCGTCGCGGTGCTCAGCTACCGCAAACCAGCCGCCGTGCTCGGCGTCGCGCAGCGGCCCCAACAAGGCGGCGACACCATGCTCAACCAACTCCAGACAACCCGGAATGCCCTGCACATGGGCCATGGCGAAACTGTGCGTCATGCGCGCCGTGTTCATGGTTTCGGCCACGGCATCGGCCGGCAAACAACCCTGCGCGTCGAGGTTGGCGAAGCCTTGCTCAACCCGGGCAGCCTTGGCAAAACGCAGCAAGCGCAGGCCCTCGGCTTGCAACCAGGCGTGGTGCGCGGGGGCGTTCAGCCAGCTTGAATAATTCGCGTCGGTGCGGTCGCCGGTCATGGGCGTTCCCTGTGTAAGTGGGTTGGCGTTGAGGTGCGCCAAATTCTACGCAGCGTATGAGCGGGAATTTTCGATTCGGTGCCAAGAAAAGTGTCACGGGTCTGTGACAAATGCCCGGACTAGAGGCGGTGAAGGGATCTGAGGCGGGTTCGGTAGTTGTACAGGGTTTCGATAACGGCGTCCGGCGCACCCTCTCCCCTAGCCCCTCTCCCCAAGGGGAGAGGGGAACTGAGCGGCGACTCGGTGGACTCCCCTCGCCCGTTTACGGGAGAGGGGCTGGGGGAGAGGGCCGGGGCAAACGCCTACTTTCGTGGATACTCATGCGCGCCAGATCATCAAAAGCGCGGCTAACGGGTTTAGCACCGGACCCGGATCACTGACCCGCCGGCTGGCTTTGCGCCGAGGCCTGGCTGACGTTGCTGCCGGCCGGCACGCTGCGCGTGAGCCAGACGTTGCCGCCGATGGTCGAGCCTTTGCCCAACGTAATGCGCCCCAGAATGGTGGCGCCGGCATAAATCACCACGTCGTCCTCCACAATCGGATGGCGCGGTTGGCCTTTGTGCAGCTGACCGTTTTCGTCCGCGCTGAAGCGTTTGGCGCCCAGGGTAACCGCTTGATAAATGCGCACGTGGTTGCCGATGATCGCGGTTTCGCCAATCACCACGCCCGTGCCGTGGTCGATAAAAAAGCTATGGCCAATCTGCGCGCCGGGGTGAATGTCGATGCCGGTCGCCGAATGCGCCAGCTCCGCACTGATACGCGCCAGCAATGGCAAACCGGCGCGGTACAAATGGTGCGCCATGCGATGGTGAATCACCGCCAGGATGCCGGGGTAGCACAGCAGCACTTCGTCGACGCTGCGGGCCGCCGGGTCGCCCTGGTAGGCGGCGATCACATCGGTGTCGAGCAAACGGCGAATGCCTGGCAAGGCGCTGGCGAAGTCACGCACGATGGCGACGGCCGCCGCTTCGCCATCCGGCTCCTCGCCGCGCTGACGGGCCGCATAAGCCAGCTCCAGACGCACTTGAATCAGCAGGCAGTTAAGGGCGTTGTCGAGGGTGTGACCGACGTAGAAATCTTCGCTTTCCTGACGCAGATTGCTTGGCCCCAGGCGCATGGGAAACAGCGCGCCGATCAGGCCTTCGAGAATCTTCGCCATGGCCTGACGCGACGGCAATTCGCGCCCCACCAACTCCCGCGAACGGCCCGTGCTACTGCGCCACTCGGCGCGCACCGCATGCAGTTCACCGACGATTTGCTCCAGCTGCCAATTCACCGGCTGGCTGACCGCGTCGGTGGGGGTCGGCGTCAGCTTATCAAGACCGGCGTTGAGCTGTTCAGACATGGCAATCCCAAGGCGCAAGGCCGAATTAGACGGGATGGCTACTCTAAGTCGCGGCTCGGAAGGCGCCTAAATAATTAATTCGTTTAGGCATAGAACCAAATGAAAGGACCAGCCGTTTTGATTTTCGTAGGAGCGAGCTTGCTCGCGAAGCGTTTGATTTTAAAAGCTTCGCGAGCAAGCTCGCTCCTACAAGAGCGGATCGTCGTTCGCTGCGCCATGCCCCTGCGCCATCGCCACAATCACTTTGCGTTTGCCGGTGAAGGTTGAGCGGGCGTGGGCGGTGAGCATGTTGTCGAGCATCAGCACGTCGCCGGCTTGCCAGGGAAAGCGGATGGCGCAACCGTCGAGCACGCTGCGTATTTCGTCGAGCAGGCTGTCTTCGATGGGGCTGCCGTCGCCGTAGTAGACATTTCGGGGCAGGTCTTCTTCGTCAACGATGTCCAGCAGGTTTTCGCGGATGTCGGCCGCCAGGTTGGAGAGGTGAAACAGGTGCGCCTGGTTGAACCACACGTCCTCCCCGGTCACCGGATGCCGCGCCACGGCCTGGCAAATCTGGCGGGTGCGCAGCTCGCCGTCGTCTTTCCATTCACAGGTGATAGCGTGGCGCGCGCAATAGGCTTCGACCACGGCCGGGTCGTCGCTGTTGAACACCTGCTCCCACGGCACGTCCAGGCCATTGCCGAAGTTGCGTACGTACATCAGGCCGTGACGGTTAAAGCGCTCATGAATGCACTGAGGAATGCGCCGGAAAATCTCACGGCTATCAGCAATTGGCGTTTCGCCGCCGGTTTCGGCCGCGATCATGCTGTAGAACCAAATCTTCATCGGCCATTCGCGGGTGTAAGCCTGCTCGTTATGCAGCGGAATGCGTTGGTGCGCCGGGTACTCGGTAGAGGTGTAGACGCCCTGCGTCACGTTGCTGCGCGGTGTGGAGCCGAATTCGTAGTTGAGCAAGTCGTGGCCAAAACCCGCCGCGAACGCGCGGAAGCGTTCGGGCTCACCCACCTCGAAACCGCGAAAAAGAATGCCGCCGGCCTTGAGCAAATGGCTGTCCACCAACGGCCTGATCTGCCCGAGCATTTCCAGCAAATCCAGGCCCGGCGCTGGCGCCTGAATCAGCAGTGGCAGCGTGCCGCCGCTACTGAGCAGCGGCCGAATCGTCAGGGGCTGGGCAATCGCATTCATGCCAGCGCATCCACGGCGGCGGCAAAAGCACGGGCAAAACGCGCCGCCACTTCATCGATCTGCTCGGCGCTGATAATCAGCGGCGGCAGGAAACGCACCACGCTGCCATGCCGGCCGCCGAGTTCCAGAATCAGCCCGCGCTTGAGGCATTCCGCTTGTACCCGCGAAGCCAGCGCCGTGAATGCAGGCGGATGGCCGAGGTTGTCGGCGGCACCGCGCGGGTCCACCAGCTCGACGCCGAGCATCAGCCCACGCCCACGAATGTCGCCCATCTGCGGATAGTCCCGTTGCAGCGTGCGCAAATGCTCGGTCAGCCGTTCGCCCATGGCCGTGGCGTGGCTGGCGATGTCATGTTCGCGCAGGTAACGCAGCACGGCGGAACCGGCCGCCATCGCCATTTGATTGCCCCGGAACGTGCCGGCATGGGCGCCGGGTGCCCAGGTGTCGAGCCACTCGCGATAGACCACAACAGCCAGCGGCAGGCTGCCGCCGATGGCTTTGGACAGCACCACCACATCGGGAAGGATGCCGGCGTGCTCGAAAGCGAACATTTTGCCCGTGCGGGCAAAGCCGCTTTGAATTTCATCGACAATCAGGGCGATGCCGGCCTGTTCGGTGATGCGCCGCAGGACCTGCAGCCAGGCGATATCGGCCGGAATCACACCGCCCTCGCCCTGCACCACCTCAACGATTACCGCAGCGGGCAAAAGCACGCCGCCTTCTGGGTCGCTCAGCAGGTTTTCCAGGTAGTTGAGATTCACCTGCACGCCCTGCTCGCCGCCCAGGCCAAACGGGCAGCGGTAGTCGTAGGGGTACGGCAAAAACTGCACGCCGTTGCCGAGCACCGCGCCCAGTGGTTTTTTCGGGCCGTGGTTGCCCATGAGATTCAGCGCGCCAAGGCTCATGCCGTGGTAGCCGCCCTGGAACGACAAGATGCCGCTGCGGCCGGTAGCGGTGCGCACCAGCTTGAGCGCGGCCTCCACGGCGTCGGTGCCGGTGGGACCGCAGAACTGGATTTTCGCTTCGCGGGCCAGGGCCTCGGGAAGCACTGCGAACAGGTCTTGTACGAACTGGTCTTTGACTGGCGTGGTCAGGTCGAGCGTGTGCAGGGGCAGTTCGTCGCTGAGTACCTGGCGAATGGCATCGATCACCACCGGGTGGTTGTGGCCGAGCGCCAAGGTGCCGGCGCCGGCGAGGCAGTCGATAAAGGTGCGGCCTTCAACGTCTTCCACGTAGATGCCACGGGCGCGTTTGAGCGCCAGCGGAATGCGCCGCGGGTAGCTGCGGGCGTTGGATTCCTGGCGCTTTTGCCGCGCCAGCAGTGGGCTTTCTTCGAAGTGGTAAAGCGCTTCTTCCGGGGCGGTGACACGCGAGGCGGCGACTTGCATGGGGTGTGGAACTCCGTGGGTAGGCAGCGACGCAACCAAAGGCGCGCCCGCGCGTTCGGTGGCTGTTGAGAGAAGGGACGTGTGGGTGGGGGGGGAAATTTAGGCGGAAAGCGTTTTCCGCTGGGGGGAATGTGGGGAGGTGTTCTGACCTGACCCATCACTCGGAAAAAACCTCCGTCATTCCCGCGCAGGCGGTGGTCCGACAATTCGGAATCCAGAATCTTGAGCCGTATGCATAAGGCACGGGCGGCGGATTCATTACCGCGTGGGCGGGCCTGACCCATCACTCGAAAAAAAACCTCCGTCATCCTCGCGCACGCGGGGATCCAGAATCTTGAGCCGTATGCATATGGCACGCGCGGCGGTATTCATTACCGCGTGTGCTGAACGTTTTTGTTTCGCGCCTTACGCGCGACTCACTTTTTCCAGTCGCTGAAAAAGTAAGCAAAAAAGCTTGCCCCTACCTTGGCCCTACGCTGCGCTCCGGGTCCCCTCCCTCCATCGCCGCTCCGGGGGCCGGCGAGACGGGCCATCCATGGCCCGACACGCCTTTCGCGGCTCCCGGCCGCTCAACCCCCTCCGCGTCGACTCCACTCGGCCTGCGATGAATGGGGCGGGTAGATCACAAGCAAGATCACAATCAAAAGCCTGTAAAGCAACATCAAAAACATCGCGGCTAAAGCCGCTCCCACAGGTTCGTGTGGTCCTGTGGGAGCGGCTTTAGCCGCGATTCCTGGAAACGGTGTTCTTGAAGCGGGCGAGTCCCTCGAGATCACAAGCCGCGATCCCTCAAAACACCACTCTCAAAACGGCCGACTCCCCGCCAAACTGATCCGTTTAAGGTTGCGCCGCTCTTTGGCGTCAAAGGCGTTGCGGGCATGCAGGGTGGCTTGGTTGTCCCAGTAGACGATGTCGCCGACTTGCCATTTGTGGGTGTAGTAGAGCCTGGGATCTTGCAGGTGTTGGCGCAGGCGGGCGATCAGTTCCTGGCCTTTTTCGGGGTCGTAGCCGGGAATTTCTACTTCGGTGTGCACGCTGAGGAAGAGCAGTTTTTTGCCGCTGTCTGGGTGTACGCGTACCAGCGGGTGTTCGGTGCCCTGGATGGGTTCGATGTCGGGCGTTCGGTAGGTGGCGAAGGTGCCGCCGTAGCCGCCGTTTTTCAGGCGGACGAAGGGGTTGTAGTTGATCAGGCGCAGGCCGTCGATTTCGGCTTTGGTGGCTTCAGGCAAGGTTTCGTAGGCCAGGGCCAGGTTGGTCCAGCTGGTCTCCCCGCCTGTGCTGGGCACTTCCAGGGCGTAGAGCAACGAGCCGGACGACGGCGTGGGCGTCCATTGGTGGTCGCTGTGGGCGGGCAAGGCGAAGTTGCCCAGTTCGCCGCCTTCGGTATTGGCGACGCGAACGATGGCGGGCGCTTTGCCGTCGGCGCCGGAGGACAGCACGGGAATGTCGGCCGGCGGCTGGAATACCGAGCCGAAGTAGCTGGTGAAGTGCAAGTATTGCGGGTCGTCCAGTTGCTGGTTTTTGAAGATCAGAATGTGGTGGTCGCGCAGCGCTTGTTTCAGCGCCAGTACCTGCTCGGCGGTCAGGGGTTGGCGGGCGTCGAGGCCGTGTACTTCAGCGCCCAGCGGGGCGCCGTGCAGTGGCACGATGGCGAACGCGGGTTCGGGGTGGCGCAACGCGGTGGCGGCGTGGCTCATGGGGCAATTCTCCAGGTGAAAAGGCCCGCCGCGCTCGACGGGCCAGGAATGGGCTCAGGCTTTTTTGACGGTCTGGCTGCGTTGGCCGTTGACGCCATAGGGCACTTCGCCGTGCAGGGTCACGCGGCGCACGATGCGCGACTGGTTGCCGTAGTCGTCCACGGCGTAATGCTGGGTGGAGCGGTTGTCCCAGATGGCCACGTCGCCCACTTGCCAGGTCCAGCGCACGGTGTTTTCCAGGCGCGTGACGTGGCTTTGCAGCAGGTTGAACAGGTGCGCCGAGTCCGCCGCGTTGTAGCCTTTGATGCGTTTGACGAAGTGCCCGAGCAGCAGGCTGCGCTCGCCGCTGACTGGGTGCACACGCACCACCGGATGCTCGGTTTCATACACGGTGGAGGTGAAAACCTTGCGGTAGTGCTCGGCCGCTTCTACCTGGGCGTTGGGCTTGATGGCGGCGTAGTCGTATTCGTTGCTGTGAATGGCCACCAGTTTGTCGGCCAGCTCTTTCAACTCGCTCGGCAGGCGTTCGTAGGCGGTAGCGGTGTTGGCCCAGGTGGTGTCGCCGCCGTATTCGGGCACTACCACGGAACGCAGAATCGAGGCTTTCGGGTAGGCGTCGACGAAGGTCACGTCGGTGTGCCAGGAGCTGGCGCGCGCGCCTTTGGCGGAGTCCAGTTCGAGCAGGTAATGGGTGCCGTCCACCACCGGCACGGTCGGGTGCGCCACCGGTTCGCCGAGCAGTTTGGCGAAGGCTTCCTGGCTGGCGTCGTCGAGATGAGTTTGGCCACGAAAGAAGATGACTTTGTGTTCGACCAGCGCTTGCTGAATGGCGGCGACGGTGTCGGCGTCCAGGTCGGCAGACAAGGTCACGCCGCGAATTTCGGCGCCGATTCGGCCGGCTACGCGGCGGATGTCCAGCTGCAGGGTGTTGCTCAGGGGAGTGGCCAGTGCTGCATTGCTCATGGGGTGTTCCTCTTTTCGGCTTGGTTTTTTAAAAGCAGGCTCGGGTTAAAAGTCGTAACGCAGGGTCACGCCGGCAGTGCGCGGCTGACCCACCGACGCGGTGTAGGCGCCGTTCAGGTAGGCGAAGGCGCTCAGGTAATACTCTTTGTCGGTGGCATTTTTCAGCCACAAGGAAGCGTCCAGCTGGCCGTCACCGAGGTCGGCGCGCACGCCGGTGGACAGGTTGACCAGGCCGTAGCCGTCAATTCTGGAAAGGTCGGAGTTGTCCAGCGTGCCTTCTGCTTCCGAGCGGTAGGCGTAGCTGGCGTTGATGTACGGCTCGAGGCCGCCGTCGAGCTGCCATTTGTATTCGCCGTTGACGTTGCCAATCCATTTCGAGGCGCCGACCACGGGCTCGCCGGTGAGGTCGCAGGTGGCTGGCGCACCGGGTGCCGTCGACACTTCACCCGGGCATGGGGCGTTTTCGAACGACAGGTAGGTGACGTCGTTGTACGAGCCGTTGACGTTCACGGTCAGGCCGCGCGTCAGCAGCGCCGTGGCTTCGAATTCCATGCCACGGCTGCGCACGCTGCCGGCGTTGGCGAGTACTTGTACGAGGTTGGTGCTGCCGGCCGGTTGATACAGCGTGGTGGCCTGGTAGCCGTGGATGCCGGTCCAGAACACGTTGGCGTTCAGCAACAGTCGGCGGTCCAGCAGGGTGCTCTTGAAGCCCAGTTCGGCATCATTGGCGCGCTCCGGCCCGACCAGCAAAGAGTCGGCACCGGCCGTTGGCGCGCTGGCTACCGCCAGGTTCACGCCACCGGATTTCTCGCCATGGGACAGGCTGGCGTAGCCCAGCACTTCGTCGCTGAATTTGTAGCTCAGGCTCAGCAGCCCCGATGGCGACGCGTTGTGCAGGCTCAGGTCGCCGGAATCGTAAGCACCTAGCTGACGGTTGCGTACGGTCAGTCCGGCACCCGTGACAGGCGCTCCGCCCTCTGGCGCGAAGCGTTCGACCTTGGCTTGTTTCTCTTCATAGGTGCCGCGCAATCCGGCGGTGAAGTCCAGCCGATCGGTGAGGTGGAAGGTGCCTTGGCCAAACAGCGCGTAGCTGTCGGTGACCACTTTGCCGTTGGCTTTGGTCGACACGTTGTTCAGCGCGCCCAGGCTGTTCTGCGGCGACGGCAGCAAGAAGCGGTCGGCTTCCGGGCCATAGTCGGTAAAGGTTTTGTTGCCCAGGTTGGAGTTGAATACATAGGCGCCAACCACGTAGTCGAAGAAGCCGCCGGTGGGCGAAGCCAGACGAAATTCCTGCGAGAACTGGCGGTCGTGCACTTCCACGCCGGTATTGTTGATGGCCGACACGTCGAGGCTTTCGTCGTTGGCCGGAGTGAAGTGCCAGTAGCGGTAGGCACTAACCGAGGTCAGCGTGTAGCCGCCATTGAGGTTCCAGTTCGCCTCTACCGAACTGCCGCCCTGATGCACGCTGACGCTCTGGCGGCCGTTGATGTTCACCACCTGGCGGTCACGGTCGTACACCGGCGAGGCGCCGACCAGCGCCGCACGGCTGCGGTACAGTGCCGGCGCGCCGTACACAATCATGCTGCCGTTGGTGGAGTCCTCCTCGTTGTAGTCATTAATCCAACGCAGGCTGAAGTCGTCATTGGGCTGAAACAGCAGTTGCCCGCGCACGCCTTCGCGCTCGCCGCCGTTGAGGTCGTCGCCGTTGTAAATGTTGTGGGTGTAGCCGTCGTCGCGGGTGCGGTAGGCCGACAGGCGCCCGGCCAGGGTGTCGGTCAGGCCACCGGAAACAGTGCCTTTGCCCTGGAAGTAGCCGTTCTCGCCACCGGATACCTCAAGCGTGCGCTCGGGGTTGAAGGTGGGTTTTTTCGTGGTGATATTGAGCACGCCCGCCGTGGTGTTCTTGCCGAACAGGGTGCCTTGCGGGCCGCGTAGCAGTTCAATCTGTTCAATGTCGAGCAGGTCGAACACGGCCATGCCAGGACGGCCGAGGTAAACGTTGTCGAGGTAGATGCCGGCGCTGCCTTCCAGGCCGTCACTGGCCGGGTTGTTGCCGATGCCGCGCACGGCCACGCTGGACTGGCGGGCGTGAATAAAGGCGACGTTGACGCTGGGCAGCACCTGCTGCAAATCCTGCACGCGGTAGATGCGCTGGGTTTCCAGGGTGGCGCCGCTGAGGGTGGTGATGGGCGTGGGCACGTCTTGCGCGTCTTCTTCGCGGCGCCGGGCGGTCACGGTGACTTTCTCTAGCGAGGTGGCGCTTTTCGCGGTCTTGCCGGGCGTTGCGGTTGTAGCTGCGCCCTCCTCGCCGGCTGCGGCAACAGTGGCGCTGACAGTGGTTTCAGCGGCCCAGGCGCCGGCGCTGCTCAAGGCCAGAATCAGGGTCAGGGCGTAATCCGGCGTGGCTAGCCGGCTGAAGCGCAGGGGCCGCGCCAGGCCTTGGGTAAACGGGTGAATGGTCGAACGCATGGTGCAAATCCTTCTCTGCTCGCCTGCCCCGCGGCTCAATTCGCGGGCAAAACGATCCCCCACCGCGCAACAGCGGTGCTCGATAAAAACGGCTTGGTTGAGTGGGCGAGTACGTGCGGCGCGTGGCCTACGTCTGCCGCTTTTCTAGGCCAGGCAACACATGCGCCGGCTGGCGTGGGCTATGCGCGGGTGATGGTGGAACGGTGTGCGGTGCTGTGTGGCCATGCGGCTCCCCTTGGCGCGTCGCCATATTCATATTCGTTTATGTTCTAACCAATACAAACATGCTGTGTTGACGGAATAAGAGCCTGCATTTAAAACCAGCACCCATACAGCAGCAAATGCCTTCGATTTATTTTTTGGATGCCGGGAAAGCATATGGATCTCAGACAACTGCGCTACTTCATCGCCCTGCTGGAGCACCGCAGTTTCGTGCGCGCGGCCGATGCCATTGGCATTACGCAGCCGGCGTTCAGCCGCAGCATTCAGGGTCTGGAACAGGAGTTCGGCTGCGCCCTGGTAGACCGTGGCAACAAGGACCTGCGCCCCACACCCGAGGGCCAGGTGGTGCTGCAGCACGCGCTACGCCTGGTGCAAGGCGCAGCAAACCTGAGCAGTGAAGTGGAACAGATGACCAAGCTCGACGCCGGCGACCTGCGCTTTGGCTGCGGTCCGGCGCCAGCGGTGCACCTGGTGCCGTCGGCGGTGGCGCGCTTTGTTCAGCAATACCCGCGCGTGAATCTGGGCTTTGACGTGGATAACTGGGAGAAACTCGGCCGCAGCCTGAGCCGCGATGAAATCGAATTCTTCATCGCCGACATCAGCCAGTTTGAAGCGGACCCGAATTTCCACACGCAAGCCATTACCCCGCGCCGCGGCATGTTCTTCTGCCGGCCCGGGCACCCGCTGCTGGCCAAGGAAAGCCTGTCGACAAACGATATGTTCGACTACCCGCTGGCCTCGCCGAAAATTCACGCGGGGGCGCGCAAGTTCATCGCCAACCTGAGCGGGCGCAGCGACTTCGCACCCAGCGTGACCTGCGAGCATATTCCGGCGTTGGTGCAGATTGTGCGGCACACCGATGCCATCGGCATTGGCACCGAGGAAGCGTTTCATCAGGAGTTGCAACGGGGCGAACTGCTGCCCCTGTACTGGCGCAACCTGCCGTCCGATATCGACAGCCTGCAAGCGCGTTGCGGCATTGTCAGCCGCGCCGGCTACCGGCTGTCAGCGGCCGCGCGGGCGATGATCGCCATGCTGACGGACGTTGACGCCGAGCTGGGCCAGGCGCCACGGGTTCAGGCAAACGCCTGTGCGTGAGGGCTGGCAGTGATGGCGTCGACGTTTGCCACGGCGCCACTGAAGGTGTGCAGGTCTATCTCGCGAACCAGGTACTCACCGATCAGCCCGCCCAGCACTTGCAGCGGCGGTTCGCACAGGTAAGCGTTCAGGGCATCGGTGGATTGCCAGGTGCCTTGCAGCAGCCACAGTTGTTGATCGGTGAGGGAACGTTGCAGCGAATACGCCAGGCAACCGGGCTGACCAAGCGACTGGCTGACCAACTGTTGCAGGCGCCCTTCCAGCTCAAGATGGGCCCGAGGGGTTTCACTGGCTTTGATAAATACCAACGTGCTGACTTGCTCAGACATGAGTCGTTCTCCTTGAAAGTCAGATACAGAATCGCGGGACGCTGGCCGGGCGGCCTTGCGTGGTTTCCACGCTTGCCACATTACGCACTGGCGGGCGGCGCAGTTATCCGTTTCCTGCTTTCGTTTTGCCTGATCCTGCAAAAGTCCGGCGAAAGGCGAGCGCCGCTTGCGCAGGCTAAGGCCGTGGCGATTTCGGCGTTTATCCAATCCTGTCTTATGCTTGCCTGATCCTGCACAAACACACCGGCGCCTCTAGGCAAACGGCCGTCGCGTGCGCAAGCTGCGCGCTACTCACCGCCTGCCACCGAAACAACGGCAACAACGGCAACAACGTGCCCGGCGTCAAACCAGAAGGAGGCCCGCATGGAAACTGCAGTTCAGCAACGCCAACAGGAACTGGCGGCGTTGATTCACCGCTTCGCGCCTGCGCAAGGCCTCTTTCAAACCGCCATCGGGCCGCTCACCCTGATTCGCTTCGACCATCCCACGCCCATGGCGCGCGGCGTGCACAAACCGGCGCTGTGCATCATTGCCCAGGGCCGCAAAGAAGTGACCCTGGCCGGCGAAAGCTTTGTGTATGACGCGCTGAATTACCTGGTGGTGTCGGTCACGTTGCCCATTACCGGCGGTGTCACCGAAGCCTGCCCCGAAAAGCCTTATCTATGCTTGCGTGTGGACCTCGACCCGGCGGAAATCACCCGCATGATCAGCGACGCGGGCCCCGTCGGCTTGCCGGCGCGCCCCGCCAGCCGCGGCATGTACGTGGATCGCATCGATGCCTCGTTGCTGGACACCGTGCTGCGTCTGACCCGCCTGCTCGACACACCGCGAGACATCGCCATGCTCGCGCCGCTGGCACTGCGGGAGATCTACTACCGCCTGCTGCACAGTCAGCAAGGCCAGCAACTGATTGAAATCGCCATGGCCGACAGCCAGTCGCACCGCATCACCCGCGCCGTGGAATGGCTCAACTGCAATTTCGACCAGCCGCTGCGCATTGAAGATCTGGCGCGAGTCGCCAACCTCAGTGTTTCCGCCCTGCACCATCGTTTCAAAGCCGTAACGGCCATGAGTCCGCTGCAATACCAGAAGCAGCTGCGCTTGCAGGAAGCGCAGCGCCTGATGATGAGTGAGGGCCTGGAAGTGGCGGCAGCGGGATATCGCGTCGGCTATGAAAGCCCGTCGCAGTTCAGCCGCGAATACCGCCGCCTGTTCGGCGCGCCACCGCTCAAAGACCTGGCGCGCCTGAAAAACATCGCGTAGTTACGGCGCCACGGGCGGCGTGTACTGCAACGTGGTGCCCAGCGCCCAGAGCAGGAACAGCACCAGCGGCGTGTGCACCAGCAGTTGCACAAACGAAAAGCCGATCAGATCCCGCGCGCGCAAGCCCAACACGCCCAGCAGCGGCAGCATATAGAACGGGTTGATCAGATTCGGCAGCGCCTCGGCGGCGTTGTAAATCTGCACCGCCCAGCCGCGGTGGTATTGCAACTCGTTGGCCACTTGCATCACATACGGCGCCTCGATAATCCATTTGCCGCCGCCCGACGGAATAAAGAAACCCAGCACCGCCGAGTACGTGCCCATCAGCAGCGCATAGGTGTCGTGCGAGGCGATTTGCACAAAGAACGTGGAAATGTGGTGCGCCACCGTCTGGCCGTCGCTGCCGTTAACGGTGGTCATGATCGCGGCAATCGATCCGTACAGCGGAAACTGAATCAGCACGCCCGTGGTGGTGGGCACCGCGCGCGCCACCGCATCGAGAAAACTGCGCGGCCGCCAGTGCAGCAACGCACCGACCATCAGGAACAGCAGGTTGTAGGTATTCAGGCCGGAGATGGCAACGATGGCCGGCTTGCTGGCGAACTCCTGGGCCAGCCAACCGGCGGCCAGCAGCACCAGCAGAATAATCAGCAGCGGGCTGTGCTCCAGCCATTCGCCGGGGCGGGTGGGTTTTTCCAGCTTGGCGACGGTGAAGCCGGGGTCGACGCCACAGGCCTTGGCATCCCGCGCACTGGTCGCACTTGGCGCAGTGACATAGGCAATCACCAACGACACCACCACCAGCGCCAGCAGCAACACGCCGGACTGCCAGAGGAAAATGGTTTCGGTAAAGGGAATGACGCCAGTGATCGCCAAAATGGACGGCGGCAAGCTGGTGGGGTTGGCTTGCAGCTGCGCCGCCGACGATGACAGCCCCAGCGCCCACACTGCACCCAAACCGAGATAGGCCGCCGCGCCAGCTGCGCGATAGTCCATGTGCAGCTCTTCACGCCGCGCCAGTGCGCGCACCAGCAAACCGCCGAACACCAGGCTCAGGCCCCAATTGAGCAACGAGGCGGCCATGGAAATCAGCGCCACCCAGGCCACGGCCGAGCGCCCGTTTTTCGGTACGCGGGCGAGCACGTCGATCAACCGTGACGCCGGGCCGGAGCTGGCCACCACGTAACCGCCGATTACCACAAAGGCCATCTGCATGGTGAACGGAATCAGGCTCCAGAACCCATCGCCAAACGCCTTTGCCGCCTGCGCCGGCGGCGCGCCCATGGCCAGCACCGCGACGGTGACCAGCAGCACCGCCAGGGTGGCAAACACCCAGGAATCCGGAAACCAACGCTCCGCCCAATTGGAGCAGCGCATGGCGAAACGGGCGTAACGGCTTTTTTCGACTTGAGTATTCATCTGTGCCCCCAATCAGCTCCAAGGAACCTACGTAACTACGGGTAGTTCCACGCCGCTGCGTTTAGTTCCACCTGTATGCGCGTGCGCGGGTTTTCTGGCACGCTGGCGCCCTCCTCTGCAGCAAGGCCCACGCCCATGAAAGACGCCGACAACCTCAAGGACTACAAGCAGGTACGCCAACTGGCGATCCGTTCGTTGTTCGAGATTGTTGAGCAGTCGAGCGAGGGCACGGTGATCGTCGATAAGGAGGCGCGCATCGTGTGGATGAACGAGCGCTACGCCCGCCGCTACGGGCAGCCGAATGCCAAGGCGGCGGTCGGCCAAGAGGTGGAAAAAGTCATCCCCGGCAGCCTGATGCGCCAGGTGGCGCAAACCGGCGAGCCGATCTTGCTGGATATGCTCGACACCCCCAACGGCCCGCTCGTGGTGATGCGCCTGCCCATTCACGACGCCGCCGGCAAGGTGATCGGCGCCATCGGTTTCGCCCTGTTCGACCAGCTCACACGCCTGGCGCCGCTGGTCACACGCTTCACGCAAATCCAGAAAGAACTCGCCTCCACCCGCTCGCTGCTGCAAGCGCGGCAGGCCAAGTACAGCTTCTCCAATTTCATTGGCACCAGCGCCCGCAGTCTGGAAGTGAAGCGCCATGCGCGGCGGGCGGCCGGCAGCGAAAGCCCGGTGCTGCTGCTGGGCGAAACCGGCACTGGCAAGGAACTGCTTGCCCATGCCATTCACAGCGCCAGCGCGCGGGCCTACAAACCCTTCGTCAGCGTGAACTGCGCGGCCATTCCCGAAAACCTGCTGGAAGCCGAATTCTTCGGCACCGCCCCCGGCGCCTTTACCGGCGCCGACCGCAAAGGCCGCTCCGGCAAGCTGCAACTGGCCGAGGGCGGCACGCTGTTTCTCGACGAAATTGGCGACATGCCGTTAGCGCTGCAAAGCAAATTGTTGCGGGTGCTGCAGGAGAAAGAATACGAACCGGTGGGCTCCAACCAGATGCTGCGCAGCGACATCCGCCTGATCGCCGCCACCTCGCTGGACCTGGAAAACGCCGTGGCCGACGGCCGCTTTCGGGCCGACTTGTACTACCGCCTGAACGTGCTGCCGATTCAGGTGCCGGCCTTGCGTGAACGGCTGGATGATTTGCCGGCGCTGTGCGATGCGATTCTGGATGAGCTGCTGCTGCGCGACGGGCGCGGCCATCACGAACTCAGCAGTGATGCGCTGGGGCTACTGGCCAGCCATGCGTGGCCCGGCAATATTCGTGAATTGCGCAACGTGCTGGAGCGTGCGGCGTTGCTGAGTGATGAACCGCTGCTGACGGCTGCGGCAGTACGCACGTCGATTGGGCGATTTAGTCCGCTGCCAGCTGCCCACTCCGCCCCGCGCGCACTGGGCGAGCAGGATTTCTACAGCGCCCGTGCCGCGTTCGAGCGCGAGCTGATAGAACAGAGCCTGGCCGCGCATAACGGCAACGTGATCGAAGCGGCCAAGCGACTGGGGCTGGGGCGGTCGACGTTGTACAAGAAGATGGTGGCGTTGGGGATTGGCGGGAATTAACGCCGATCGGCTCCCCTCTCCCGCGTGCGGGAGAGGGGCTGGGGTGAGGGCCGGGTCAAACTCTGATGCTAGGCAACTGCGCTGGGCCTGCCCCTCACCCCAACCCTCTTCCCGAAGGGGCGAGGGAGTTTATTGCGGATCCAACAGGTCACACCGCCCCGCTCCCCTCTCCCGCGTGCGGGAGAGGGGCTGGGGGAGAGGGCCGGGGCTAACGCTGATCCTCGGCAACTGCGCTGGGCCTGCCCCTCACCCCAGCCCTCTCCCCGGAGGGGCGAGGGAGTTTATTGCGGATCCATCAAGTTACACCGCTCCGCGCCCCTCTCCCGCGTGCGGGAGAGGGGCTGGGGGAGAGGGCCGGGGCTAACGCTGATCTCGACAACTGCGTTGGGCCTGCCCCTCTCCCCAACCCTCTCCCCGGAGGGGCGAGGGAGCCAACCGCGCGAGCCTTCGCGCTACACCTTCAACAACCGATCCCGCAATTTCTGTATCTCGTCGCGCATCTGCGCTGCCGCTTCGAATTCCAGATCCCGTGCCAGTTGGTACATCTTCTCTTCCAGCTGACGAATGCGTTTGTTGATCTCACTCGGCGAGCGCAGTTCGGCTTCGTAGCGCGCGCTTTCTTCGGCCGCTTTGGCCATGCCTTTGCGTTTGTTGCTGCGCGAACCTGGCACCACGGCGCCTTCGAGGATGTCTTGAACGTCCTTCTTCACGCCCTTCGGGGTGATGCCATTGGCCAGGTTGAAGGCGATCTGCTTGTCCCGGCGCCGTTCGGTTTCGCCAATGGCGCGTTCCATGGAGCCGGTCATGCGGTCGGCGTACAGAATGGCGCGGCCGTTGAGGTTACGGGCGGCGCGGCCGATGGTCTGGATCAAAGAGCGTTCGGAGCGCAGGAAGCCTTCTTTGTCGGCATCCAGAATCGCCACCAGCGACACCTCGGGCATGTCCAACCCTTCGCGCAGCAGGTTGATGCCCACCAGCACGTCGAAGGCGCCAATGCGAAGGTCGCGGATGATTTCCACGCGCTCGACGGTGTCGATGTCCGAGTGCAGGTAACGCACCCGCACGCCGTGGTCGGAGAGGTAGTCGGTGAGGTCTTCGGCCATGCGTTTGGTCAGGGTGGTGACCAGTACGCGCTCGTCGATGGCGCTGCGTTTTTTGATTTCCGAGAGCAGGTCGTCCACTTGGGTGGTGGCCGGGCGCACTTCAATTTGCGGGTCGACCAGGCCAGTCGGGCGCACTACCTGCTCGATCACGCGGCCGGCGTGTTCGGCCTCATACGGGCCAGGCGTAGCGGAAACAAAGATGGTTTGCGGGCTGATGGTTTCCCACTCGTCAAAGCGCATCGGTCGGTTGTCCAGCGCTGACGGCAGGCGGAAGCCGTATTCGACCAGGGTTTCCTTGCGCGAGCGGTCGCCTTTGTACATGGCGCCCACCTGCGGCACGCTGACGTGGGACTCGTCGATCACCAGCAAGGCGTTGGCCGGCAGGTAGTCGAACAGGGTCGGCGGCGCCTCGCCTGAGCCGCGACCGGACAGATAGCGCGAGTAGTTTTCGATGCCGTTGCAGTAGCCCAGTTCGATGATCATTTCGATATCAAAGCGGGTGCGCTGTTCCAGGCGCTGCGCTTCCACCAGTTTGTTGTTGGCGCGCAGATAGTCGAGCCGCTCTTTGAGCTCGACCTTGATGTTTTCCACGGCGCTCAGCAGGTTTTCCCGTGGCGTGACGTAGTGGCTTTTCGGGTACAGGGTGTAACGCGGCAACTTGCGCAGCACCTCGCCGGTGAGCGGGTCGAACGAGGCAATGTTTTCGATTTCTTCGTCGAACAGCTCGACGCGAATGGCTTCCAGGTCCGACTCGGCCGGGAAGATGTCGATCACATCGCCGCGCACACGAAAAGTGGCGCGGGCGAAGTCGATGTCGTTGCGCGTGTACTGCAGGTCGGCCAGACGGCGCAGCAGCTCGCGCTGATCCATGCGGTCGCCACGGTCCAGGTGCAGGACCATTTTCAGGTACGACTGCGGATCGCCCAGGCCATAAATGCACGACACGGTGGTGACGATGATGGCGTCCGAGCGCTCCAGCAGCGCTTTGGTGGCGGACAGGCGCATCTGCTCGATGTGGTCGTTGATCGAGGCGTCTTTCTCGATAAAGGTGTCGGAAGACGGTACGTACGCCTCGGGCTGGTAGTAGTCGTAGTACGAGACGAAGTATTCGACCGAGTTGTTCGGGAAGAAGCTCTTGAATTCGCCGTACAACTGCGCGGCCAGGGTTTTATTCGGCGCCAGCACCAGTGTTGGGCGCTGCACCTGGGCAATGACGTTGGCGATGCTGAAGGTCTTGCCGGAGCCCGTTACGCCCAGCAGCGTTTGATGGGAGAGCCCGGCTTCCAGGCCTTCCACCATTTGTCGAATCGCTTCTGGCTGATCGCCAGCCGGTTGAAAACGGGTCACTAACTGAAACTGCGACATTACCTACCTCGACAAAAGGCTGTGACGCAGCGAAAAACCCTACGTCATACCTGGCGAAATGCGTGCGACGTTATCGCCCCACGCAACCTTGGTCGCTATACTAGCGGCCCACTTGCGCAACCCCTAACACCGGGGTTGTTTTGGTTTACCACCCTCTTCTTCGAGCTCCCGCATCATGAGTTTGTTCTCTGCCGTCGAAATGGCTCCGCGTGACCCTATCCTTGGTCTCAATGAAGCATTCAACGCCGACACCCGCACCACCAAGGTAAACCTTGGCGTGGGTGTGTACTGCAACGAAGAGGGCCGCATTCCGTTGTTGCGCGCCGTGGCCCAGGCTGAACAGGCGCGTATTGCGGCACACGCACCGCGTGGCTACCTGCCGATCGAAGGCATCGCTGCCTACGACCAGGCCGTGCAAACCCTGATTTTCGGCGCCGACTCGGCGCTGCTCGCCGAAGGCCGTGTGGTCACCACTCAAGCACTGGGCGGTACCGGTGCGCTGAAAATCGGCGCGGACTTCATCAAGCGTCTGCTGCCAGACGCCGTGGTTGCCATCAGCGACCCGAGCTGGGAAAACCACCGCGCACTGTTCGAGTCCGCTGGCTTCCCGGTACAGAACTACCGCTACTACGACGCCAGCACCCATGGCGTGAACCGTGCCGGTCTGCTCGAAGACCTCAAGGCTCTGCCCGCCCGTTCCGTGGTGGTGCTGCACGCCTGCTGCCACAACCCGACCGGTGTTGACCTGGGCACTGACGATTGGCTGAACATTCTCGAGGTGTTGAAAGAGCGCGAGCACGTGCCGTTCCTCGACATCGCCTATCAGGGTTTCGGCGATGGCATTGAAGAAGACGCCGCCGCCGTTCGCCTGTTTGCTAAATCGGGGCTGACCTTCTTCGTTTCAAGCTCGTTCTCCAAATCATTCTCGCTGTACGGCGAGCGTGTAGGCGCGTTGTCGATCGTTACCGAGTCGAAAGAGCAAGCCGCCAAGGTGCTGTCGCAGGTTAAGCGTGTGATCCGCACCAACTACTCCAACCCGCCAACCCACGGCGCCACCGTGGTCGCTTCCGTGCTCAACAGCCCGGAGCTGCGCGCGTTGTGGGAAGAAGAACTGGGCGAAATGCGCAGCCGTATTCGCGACATGCGCGTGGCCATGGTTGAGCAACTGGCCGCCCTGGGCGCCAAGCGCGACTTCAGCTTCGTGGCACAGCAACGCGGCATGTTCAGCTACTCCGGCCTCACCGCCGACCAGGTTGAACGCCTGAAAAGCGAATTCGGCATTTACGCCGTCAGCACCGGCCGCATTTGCGTGGCCGCGCTGAACAAAAGCAACCTCAACGCCGTGACCCAGGCCATCGCCGCCGTCCTCTGAAAAACCACCAAGGGAAGCTTGTGCAGGCTTGACTTCCCTTTTTGAATCAGTAGGATACGCACCGTTGCCGCAAGGCAGCTGTTCCGCGATAGCTCAGTTGGTAGAGCAAATGACTGTTAATCATTGGGTCCCTGGTTCGAGTCCAGGTCGTGGAGCCACATTCAAAGCCTCAGCAAACGCTGGGGCTTTTTTATGGGTGTTACTAAAACCAAAAGCATCGCGGCTAAAGCCGCTCCCACAGTAAAAGTACGCCTGTGGGAGCGGCTGGGCGGCATTCCGATTAGCCGCGATGCTCTTAGCGATGCCGCAACCGATAAACCCGCTCATCCATCCGACTTAACCCGCGCTGCAAAAATTTCCAGTTCTCTTCGGCCTGCAAGCCGTTTTCGATGTGCAGCAGCTGCGGCTGCCAATCGCCGAGCAGGTTCTGCACGTCTTCATCCGGCACCGAAAATGGCGGTCCGTCCATTTGGCTTTGTTCGTAGTCGAGGCTAACAAGCAGCCCTTGGCAGCCACTCGGCACGATGCGGGTCAGGTGCCGCGCATAGGTTTCGCGCATGGCCGGCGGAAAGGCGATAAGCGCGGCGCGGTCGTAGAGGGCGGTGCAGTCGCGCACGTCGTCGGCGGTCAGGGCGAAGATGTCGCCGCACCACAGCTCTACATTCCCGGCCTGGTAGATGCGAAACGCGCCCTGCTCGCGCACCTGCGGTTGCAGCTGCTGCTCGCTGAAGAAGTCTTGCACCGCCTGCTCGATCAACTCCACGCCAAGCACCCGCAAGCCCTGCCCCGCCAGCCACATCAGGTCCAGGCTTTTGCCACACAGCGGCACCAGTACCTGCGCGCCAGCCGCTACGTTCAGTTGCGGCCAGTACTGCTGCAGGTACGGGTTGGCGGTGGCGGCGTGGAAGCCGATCTGGTTGTTTTGCCAGCGTCGTAGCCAGAAGTCGGGCTGCATGAATTGCCTCGCTTTTTCGATCAAAGTGCTCGAAATTTTATACTGGTTTTCGATAGATCCAAGCTCGAAGATGCGCCCATGTTTATCGAGGATCTCGCCATGCCGTTGCCCAGTCTGTTTATTTCCCACGGCTCACCCATGCTCGCGCTGGAGCCCGGTGCCAGCGGCCCGGCGTTGGCGAAGCTGGCTGCCGAGTTGCCGCGCCCAAAGGCGATTCTGGTGGTGTCGGCCCATTGGGAAACCAATCAGTTGCTGGTTAACAGCAATCCGCAACCGGACACCTGGCATGACTTCGGCGGCTTCCCGCCCGAGCTGTATGCCGTGCAGTACCCGGCGCCCGGCGCGCCGGATATCGCCGAAGCCGCGCTGAATTTATTGCTGGCAGCCGACTTGCCGGCCCAGCTGGATGCCACTCGCGCGCTCGACCACGGCGTGTGGGTGCCGCTGCGGTTGATGTACCCCCATGCCGATATTCCGGTGGCGCAGGTATCCATCCCTACCCGCCTCGGCCCGGCGTTTCAGCACCGCGTCGGAAGCGCGCTGGCGGCCCTGCGCGAGCAAGGGGTGTTGCTGATCGGTTCTGGCAGCATCACCCACAATCTGGGCGAACTGAATTGGCGCGCAGGGCCGGAGGTAATCGAGCCGTGGGCCAAGGCGTTCCGTGACTGGATGGTGGAGCACCTCGCCGCTGATGACGAAGCGGCGCTACTGGATTACCGCAGCCAGGCGCCGTTTGCGGTGCGCAGTCACCCGCGCGATGAGCACTTGCTGCCGCTGTATTTCGCCCGCGGCGCCGGCGGTGCGTTCAGCGTTGCGCATCAGGGGTTCACCCTTGGCGCGCTGGGCATGGATATCTACCGCTTCGACTAATCGCCCGGCCATAAAAAAGGTGCGCTCGTGGCGCACCTGGGGTGAAGCGGACAACTCTATTGAAGACGCACCCTCGCTTGTGACGGGGGCGCGGTTGGCGGGCGAACCCGCGAACATCACAGCGGCGTCAGCAACTCGCCGCGCTCAGCAAAGGCCTGCAAGTTGGCCAGCACCAACTCTTCCATCTGCAAACGGGTTTCTTCGGTGGCGCTGCCAACATGGGGCAGCAACATGACGTTATCCATCTCCAGCAACGCCGCCGGCACCTTCGGCTCGGCTTCGAACACGTCCAGCCCTGCCCCGCCCAGCGTGCCGTTTTGCAACGCCGTCACCAGCGCCTGCTCGTCGATCACCGAACCGCGGGCGACGTTGATAACGATGCCTTTCGGCCCTAACGCCTCGAGCACCTGCGCGTTGACGATATGGTGCGTCGCCGCCCCGCCTACGCAGGTGAGCACTAGAAAGTCGGCCCAGCGCGCCAACTCCACCAGGCTGGCTTCGTAGGTGTAGGGGCTGTCTTTGAGTGGCGAGCGGTTGTGGTAGCGCACCTCCATGTCGAACCCGCTGGCGCGCTTGACCACCACTTGGCCAATGCGGCCCAAGCCGACAATGCCCAGGCGCTTGCCGCTCACCCGACGGGCCAAGGGGAAGTTGCCCTTCAGCCAACCGCCGGCGCGCAAGAAGCGTTCGGACGCGGCGAGCTTGCGCGAGGTGTCGATCATCAGGCCCATGGCCAAATCGGCCACGCAATCGTTGAGCACATCGGGCGTGGTGCTGATGGCGATGCCACGGTCGCGGGCGGCGTCTACGGCAATCGAGTCGTAACCGACGCCGAAACTGCAGATGGCTTTCAGGTTGGGCAAGGCCGCGAGTTGCTCAGCGGAGCAGCCGAAGCGGGCCGAAGTGGCGAGCAGTTCGAAATCGGCGCCGTGGCTGTGCAGAAACGCCTTGGGGTCGGGTTGTTGCCACAGCGCGGTCACGTCGAAACGCTCGGCGAGGTTGTGCTGGAAACGCTCGGTCAGCGGGCCGACCTGGAGAACCTTTTGGGTGGTCATGCGTGCTCCTGGCAATTCTTCGTTTGCAGGGATTCGCTTTTAAAGCGAACCGGCTCTCAAGTAATCGGCGCCGGGTTGAACAGGGTAATGTCGTTGTGCAGTTTGTGCTGCTCGGCCCAGGTTTTTTTCTTGCCGCTGGCGACATCCAGGTAGTAGTGGAAGAGCTCCCAACCCAGTTCTTCGATACTGGCACGGCCCGTGGCGATGCGGCCGGCGTCGATGTCGATGAGGTCGGGCCAGCGCTGGGCCAGCTCGGTGCGGGTCGATACCTTGACTACTGGCGCCATGGCCAGGCCGTACGGCGTGCCGCGGCCGGTGGTGAACACGTGCAGGTTCATGCCGGCGGCCAGCTGCAGCGTGCCGCAGACGAAGTCACTGGCCGGCGTGGCGCAGAAGATCAGGCCTTTTTTGTCGAAGCGTTCGCCCGGGCCGAGCACGCCGTTGATGGCGCTGTTGCCAGATTTGACGATGGAGCCCAGCGACTTCTCAACGATGTTGGACAGCCCGCCTTTCTTGTTGCCCGGCGTGGTGTTGGCGCTGCGGTCGGCTTCGCCTTTGGCCAGGTAACGGTCGTACCAGTCCATTTCGCGCACCAGTTCTTGCGCCACTTCTTTGCTTTGCGCGCGGGAGGTGAGCAGGTAGATGGCGTCGCGCACTTCGGTGACTTCCGAGAACATCACCGTGGCGCCGGCACGCAGCAACAGGTCGCTGGCGTAGCCCAGGGCCGGGTTGGCGGTGATGCCGGAAAAAGCGTCACTGCCGCCGCATTGCATGCCCAGAATCAGCTCGGAGGCCGGCACGGTTTCGCGGCGGCGCTGGTCGAGCTTTTTCAGGCGCACTTCGGCCAGGTCCATGATCTGTTCGATCATTTCGGTAAAGCCGTGGCTGGAGTCCTGCAGGCGGTACAGCCAGGGTTCGCTGAGGTCTACCGACGGGTCGTTTTCCTGCATCACCTGCCCGGCTTGCAACTTTTCACAGCCCAGGCTGATGACCAGCGCTTCGCCGCCCAGGTTTGGGTTGCGCGCCAGATTGCGCACGGTGCGAATCGGGATGTACGCGTCGGTGGCGGTAATGGCCACGCCGCAGCCGTAGCTGTGGGTCAGCGCCACCACGTCGTCGACGTTCGGGTACTTGGGCAGCAGCTCGTCCTTGATGCGTTTCACCGCATGGTCGAGCACGCCGGTCACGCACTGCACGGTGGTGGTGATGCCCAGAATATTGCGCGTGCCCACGGTGCCATCGGCGTTGCGGTAGCCCTCGAAGGTGTAGCCCTCAAGTGGCGCTGCCTGCGCGGGCACTTCGGTGGACAGCGGCAAGCTGTCCAGCGGCGGCGCGGTGGGCATGCGCAGTTGGTCTTCCTGTACCCAGCTGCCACGGGGAATCGGCTTCAAGGCGTAACCGATGGTTTGCCCGTAGCGAATGATGCGCCCGCCTTCGGGAATATCTTCGAGGGTGATCTTATGGCTTTGCGGCACGCGCTCGAGGGTGGTCAGGCCATCGGCGAAGGTGGTGCCAGCCGGCACCCCTTGGTCGTTGACCACAATCACCACGTTATCCAGTTCGTGCAGACGGATGTAGCGCGGCGAGTCGGAATGTTCAATCAACTGCATGACACTCGCTCCTCAGGAGTGGGCTGGTGTGAGTTCGTCGCTACGCTGAACGCCGCCGCTGGTGGGCGGCTCTTTCAGTTCGACGCGTTGAATCTTGCCGACGATAACCAGATAGCTGAATACCGCCAGCACGGCATTGGCGCCCACGAATACCAGCGCCCATTTGAACGAACCGGTGGCGGCAATGATGTAGCCGATGACGATTGGCGTGGTGATCGAGGCGATGTTGCCAAAGGTATTGAACAGGCCTCCCGACAAGCCGGCGATCTGTTTTGGCGAGGTGTCTGCCACCACCGCCCAGCCCAGCGCGCCGATGCCTTTGCCGAAGAACGCCAGGGTCATGAAGCCGACCACCATCCAGTCTGCCGACACGTAGTTGCAGAACACCATGGTGGTCGACAACGTCAGGCCGCAGACGATCGGCAGTTTGCGTGCGAAGGTCAGCGAATGGCCTTTGCGCAGCAGGTAGTCGGAGATGAGACCGCCGAGCACACCGCCGATAAAGCCGCAGATGGCTGGCAAGCTGGCGATAAAGCCGGCTTTGAGAATGGTCATGCCGCGTTCCTGCACCAGATACACCGGGAACCAGGTGAGGAAGAAGTAGGTGATGGCGTTGATGCAGTACTGGCTCAGGTACACGCCGAGCAGCATGCGGTTGGTCAGCAACTGGCGAATATAGTCCCAGCGCGGGCCGTCGCTCTGGCGCGTCTGGTCCATGTCGACCAGGCCGCCGTTGCTTTCGATGTGATCGATTTCCGCCTGGTTGATGCGCGGGTGTTCCTTGGGGTTGTAGATGGTCTTCATCCAGATGCCGGAGAAGATGATGCCCAGCACGCCCATGACCACGAACACGTGCTCCCAGCCCATGGCGTGCACGATCCAGCCCATGATCGGGGCGAACAGCGCGGTGGCGAAGTATTGCGCCGAGTTGAAAATGGCCGAGGCCGTACCGCGCTCTGCGGTGGGAAACCAGGCCGCGACAATGCGCGCGTTACCGGGGAACGAAGGCGCTTCGGCAAAGCCGACCATAAAGCGCAGCACAAACAGCGTGGTCACGGCCCAGGCTACCGGCAAACCGCCGACGAAGCCTTGCAACAAGGTGAACAGCGACCAGATGAAAATGCCGGCGGCATACACTTTTTTCGAGCCGAAACGGTCGAGCAACCAGCCGCCCGGAATTTGCCCGAGCACGTATGCCCAGCCAAAGGCGGAGAAGATATAACCGAGGGTTACGGCATCAATGCCGAGGTCTTTCTGCAAGCTTGAACCGGCGATGGAAATGGTCGCGCGGTCGGCGTAGTTGATGGTGGTGACCAGAAACAGCATCAGCAGAATCAGGTAACGCACGCGAGTCGGTTTGGTGTCTTGCATGGCAAGTTGCTCCCACGTTTTTTTGTTTTCGAGCGAGGCGCGCAATCAGCGCACCAGGCAAGGTCGCTTGTTATCAAAGGTCCAGTTGGGAATCAGGAACTGCATGGCCACGGCATCGTCGCGGGCGTTCAGGCCCATGCCTTGGTACAGCTCGTTGGCTTTGGCCAGCGCGTCCCAATCCAGCTCCACACCCAGGCCTGGCGTCTTGGGCACCTGCACCAGACCGCCTTCGATTTTCAGCGGGTTGCGGGTCAGGTGCTGGCCGTCCTGCCAGATCCAGTGCGTGTCGATGGCGGTGACTTTGCCCGGCGCGGCGGCGGCCACGTGGGTGAACATCGCCAGGGAAATATCGAAGTGGTTATTGGAGTGCGAACCCCAGGTCAGGCCCCAGTCGTTGCACATCTGCGCCACGCGCACGGAACCTTGCATGGTCCAGAAATGCGGGTCGGCCAGCGGAATGTCGACCGATTGCAGCTGAATGCAGTGGCCCATCTGGCGCCAGTCGGTGGCGATCATATTGGTGGCGGTGAGCAACCCGGTTTCGCGGCGGAATTCGGCCATCACTTCACGGCCAGAGAAACCGTTTTCGGCGCCGCACGGGTCTTCGGCATAAGCCAGCACGCCATGCAGATCACGGCACAGGCTTACCGCTTCTTTCAGCGACCAGCCGCCGTTGGGATCGAGGGTGATTCGGGCATCGGGAAAGCGCTCGGCCAGGGCACGAATCGCTTCCACTTCCGCGGCGCCCGCTTGCACGCCACCTTTGAGTTTGAAGTCGTTGAAGCCATAGCGCGCATGGGCGGCCTCGGCTTGGCGCACGATGCTTTCCGGATCGAGCGCGGTTTGGTTGCGCACGCGAAACCAGGCGTCGTCGGCGTCGTCTTCGCTGCGGTAGCC
Source organism: Pseudomonas viridiflava (assembly GCF_900573885.1). Taxonomy (GTDB): domain Bacteria; phylum Pseudomonadota; class Gammaproteobacteria; order Pseudomonadales; family Pseudomonadaceae; genus Aquipseudomonas. The sequence goes on along the minus strand of NZ_UPSE01000283.1, from coordinate 52,485 downwards.
GAGGTCGGTTTTGTTGCGGTCGGCGATGTAGAACAGGTAGCCGAGCATTTCCACCGCGTCGCGCTGCTGGCCTTCGCCAAGGAGTGCGGCGACAGGCACGCCAAGGAACTGGCCGAGCAAGTCGAGCAGTGCCGACTCCAGGGCGGTGACGGCGTGAATGGTGATACGCAGGTCGAAGGTCTGCAGGCCGCGGCCGCCGCTGTCGCGGTCGGCGAAGGTTTTGCGTACCTGATTGAGTAAACCGTTGAAGTTGCCAATGGACTGCCCCAGCAACAGGCTGCGGGCATCTTCCAGGGTCTGACGAATGCGTTCGCCGCCCGGCACTTCGCCAACGCCGACATGGCCAGCGCTGTCTTTGAGAATAAGGATGTTGCGGGTAAAGAACGGACCGTGGGCGCCGCTCAGGTTGAGCAGCATGCTGTCGTGGCCGGCGACCGGTACCACTTGCAGCTCGGTAATTACGGGCGCGCTGGCGATTGCCTGCGCTTGGCTTGCTGTGTTCATGACCGTTTCCCTATTTATTTTTATGCGGGGGCTGGCTGAATTTTTTATTCGAGCAAGGGCAGCCTGCGCCGCCCTGCTCTGCACCCAAATCGATTAACCGATGTAGGTGGTTTTAACGGTGGTGTAGAACTCGGCCGCGTAGCGACCCTGTTCGCGCGAACCGTAGGACGAGCCTTTACGGCCGCCGAACGGCACGTGGTAGTCCACGCCAGCGGTAGGCAGGTTGATCATCACCATGCCGGCCTGGGCGTGACGCTTGAAGTGGTTGGCATACTTCAGCGAGGTGGTGGCGATACCGGCCGACAAACCGAATTCGGTGTCGTTGGCCATCGCCAGTGCTGCTTCGTAATCCGCCACTTTCACCACGTTGGCCACCGGGCCAAAGATTTCTTCGCGGCTGATGCGCATCTCGGCCGAGCTGTCGGCAAACAGCGTGGGCGCCAGGAAGTAGCCTTCGGTGTCGCAAGTCACCAAGCCGCCGCCGGTAACCAGACGGGCGCCCTCTTCCTGACCGATGCCGATGTACTTCATGTCCTGGTCGAGCTGGGCCTGGGAAACCACCGGGCCGATGTCGGTGCCGGCTTTCAGGGCGTGACCGACTTTGATCGACTTCATGCGCTCGGCCATGGCCTCGACGAATTTGTCGTGGATGCCGGCGGTAACGATCAAACGGCTCGAAGCGGTGCAACGCTGGCCAGTGGAATAAAAGGCGCTTTGAACCGCCAGTTCCACCGCCACTTTGAGGTCGGCGTCATCAAGGATGATTTGCGGGTTCTTGCCGCCCATCTCCAACTGCACTTTGGCGCCACGGGCCACGCACTGAGCCGCGATGTTACGACCCACGCCCACGGAACCTGTGAAGCTGATGCCGTCCACTTTGCTGTTCTGCACAATGGTTTCACCGACCACACGGCCAGCGCCCATCACCAGGTTGAACACGCCAGCAGGGAAGCCGGCGCGGGAAATGATTTCGGCAATGGCCCAGGCACAGCCCGGAACCAGATCAGCCGGTTTCAGCACCACGCAGTTGCCGTAGGCCAATGCCGGCGCCACTTTCCAGGCCGGAATGGCGATGGGAAAGTTCCACGGGGTGATCAGGCCGACCACGCCCAGGGGCTCGCGGGTGACTTCTACCGATACGCCGGGGCGCACCGAGGCCAGCACTTCGCCGGCCTGACGCAGGCATTCGCCGGCGAAGAATTTGAAGATGTTGCCAGCGCGAGTCACTTCGCCGATGGCTTCCGGAAGGGTCTTGCCCTCCTCGCGCGCCAACAACGTGCCGAGCTCTTCGCGACGGGCAAGAATTTCACTGCCGACTTTATCCAGCGAATCGCTGCGCGCCTGAATGCCGGAAATCGACCAGGCCGGGAACGCAGCGCGAGCTGCTTCAATGGCCTGGTTGACTTGCGCGGCGTCGGCCTGGGCGTATTCGCCGATCACATCGGCAAGGTCAGACGGGTTGACGTTTTTCGAGTAGCTGGCACCGGCAACCCATTCGCCACCGATGTAGTTGTCGAAACGCTGTTGTTGATTGGCCACGAGGAAAGCCTCCTTTAAAGAAACGGCAGCCGCTGTTAAGCGGCTGGCTGTTTTGGACCCGACTTATTGCGGGCCTTGGGCGTGGATCAAAGCGGCGAGTTGTTCGTACTCGTCTTTGGTCAGGTCGGTCAGCGGAGCGCGAACCGGGCCGGCGTCGTAACCGGAAATCTTGGCGCCGGCTTTGACGATGCTCACGGCGTAACCGGCGCGCTTGTTGCGGATGTCCAGGTACGGCAGGAAGAAATCGTCGATGATCTTGCCGACGGTCTGGTGATCGTCACGGGCGATGGCGTGGTAGAAATCCATGGCCGTTTTCGGGATGAAGTTGAACACCGCCGAGGAATAAACCGGTACGCCCAGTGCTTTATAAGCAGCGGCATACACTTCTGCGGTCGGCAGGCCGCCGAGGTAGCTGAAGCGGTCACCGAGACGACGACGGATGGAGACCATCAGTTCGATGTCGCCCAGGCCATCTTTGTAGCCGATCAGGTTCGGGCAGCGCTCGGCCAGTTGTTCCAGCAGCGCAGGCGTCAGGCGGCAGACGTTACGGTTGTAAACCACCACGCCGATTTTTACCGACTTGCACACTTGTTCAACGTGCAGGGCCACGCCGTCCTGGCTGGCTTCGGTCAGGTAGTGCGGCAGCAACAGCAGGCCTTTGGCGCCCAAGCGCTCAGCTTCTTGTGCCATCTCGATGGCTTGGCGAGTCGGACCACCGACGCCAGCCAGAATCGGCACGCTGCCGGCGCAGGTGTCTACTGCGGTTTTGATAACGGAGGAATATTCGCGGTTGGTCAGCGAGAAGAACTCGCCGGTACCACCTGCTGCGAACAGGGCCGACGCACCGTATGGCCCCAGCCATTCCAGGCGACGGATATAGGATTCGGGGTTGAAATCGCCAGCCGCGTCGAAGTCAGTCACTGGGAAAGACAGCAGGCCGGAAGAGAGGATGGACTTCAGTTCTTGTGGATTCATTATTCGAACACCCTGTAAAGCGCGTAGTGGATTAAGGCGTGGCAGACCGATTGCCCGGGTGCAAAACGAAAACACTGGGATCAATCGCAAACGCAGAGTTACGTTATCGTACAACTATCCAGACTGTCATCCTCTTTTCGTAGCCGCTTATCTACGACTATAGGCGTACTGGCGCAGGAAATACCGACTGCTTTAGCCTGTAAACGCATGCCCCGCTCCGCCAAGGCCATCGAGCTAGGAGGGTTGAAGCACAAGGCGCGTGACCGGCTAGTCGGCTTTTGCGCAAGGTGTTTGTCCAGTTTAGCGGCCTGCGTGACCAGGGAATTTTCTACCTAAGTCGCGTTGACAAACTTTGCGAGGGCTGTTGATAATCGAACCCAAGTCATACGACAACCGATAACAGCGCACCTCCCCTCGGCCTGTTATCCGTAGCGATCGAATCTATAAAAACAAACACAAGAATTTCAGGGACCCGTCATGACCACTCCTACTCCCTTCAATCGCCTTCTACTCACCGGTGCCGCTGGCGGCCTGGGCAAAGTGTTGCGCGAAACCCTGCGTCCTTACACCAAGGTGCTGCGCCTTTCCGACATCGCCGACATGGCCCCGGCCGCTGGCGAACATGAAGAAGTGCAGCCTTGCGATCTCGCTGACAAACAAGCCGTGCACGAACTGGTCGAAGGCGTGGACGCCATTCTCCACTTCGGCGGCGTGTCGGTTGAGCGTCCATTCGAAGAAATTCTCGGGCCGAACATTTGCGGTGTTTTCCACATCTATGAAGCGGCTCGCCGTCATGGTGTGAAGCGCGTGATCTTCGCCAGCTCGAACCACGTGATCGGCTTCTATAAGCAGGACGAGAAGCTGGACGCCGCCTCCCCTCGCCGCCCGGACGGTTACTACGGTTTGTCCAAGTCGTACGGCGAAGACATGGCCAGCTTCTACTTCGACCGCTACGGCATCGAGACTGTAAGCATCCGCATCGGCTCCTCGTTTCCGGAACCGCAGAATCGTCGAATGATGCACACCTGGTTGAGCTTCAACGACCTCACCCAATTGCTCGAGCGCGCGCTGTACACGCCCAACGTCGGCCACACCGTGGTCTACGGCGCGTCGGCCAACGCCACGCAGTGGTGGGACAACCGTCTGGCCAGCCACCTGGGCTTCGAGCCGAAAGACAGCTCGGAAGTCTTCCGCGCCAAGGTTGAAGCGCAGCCGATGCCGGCCGCCGACGACCCGGCGATGGTGTATCAGGGCGGCGCGTTCGTAGCAGCGGGTCCCTTCGGCGACGACTGATTCGCCCCGCTCTACTGCTGTAGCTGTTCTCATAAAAACAACACAAGAGAATGCGCTGTCATGGAAGCTGAACTGATTGTCGACGCCCGCAACGCCACCGGCGAAAGCCCGGTGTGGAGCGTGGCTGAGCAAGCGCTGTACTGGGTAGACATCCCCGCCCAGCGCCTGCACCGCTGGAGCGCCAGCGATGGCCAGAGCACGAGCTGGCAAGCGCCGGAAATGCTCGCCTGCATCGCCCGCCATGTGGATGGCAGCTGGATCGCCGGCATGCAAAGCGGCCTGTTTCGTCTGAACGCCAAAGAAAACGGCAGTCTCGCCAGCAGTCGGCTTGCTGCGGTCAAACACGCCCACGTCGACATGCGTTTCAACGATGGCCGTTGCGACCGCCAGGGTCGTTTCTGGGCCGGCACCATGCTGCTCGATATGGCCGCCGGCGCACCGGTCGGCGCCCTGTATCGCTACAGCGCTGAACAGACCGAACCACTGACCGCGCAGCTGACTGATTTCATCGTGCCAAACGGCCTGGGCTTCAGCCCGGACGGACGCACCATGTACCTTTCCGATTCGCACCCCAGCGTGCAGAAAATCTGGGCTTTCGATTACGACATCGACAGCGGCACGCCGCGTAACCGTCGCCTGTTCGTCGACATGAACCATCACCTGGGCCGCCCCGACGGCGCCGCCGTAGACGCCGACGGCTGCTACTGGATTTGCGGTAACGATGCCGGCCTGGTTCACCGCTTCACCCCCGAGGGCAAGCTCGACCGTTCCCTCGCTGTACCGGTGAAAAAGCCGGCCATGTGCGCCTTTGGCGGCGCCGGGCTGGACACCTTGTTCGTTACCTCGATCCGCCCCGGCGGCGACCTCAGCGACCAGCCACTGGCTGGTGGCGTGTTCGCCTTGCAGCCGGGAGTAAAAGGCCTGGAGGAACCGCTGTTCGCCAGCTGACCGACAGAGCTTCCCCATTAAAAAAGCGTCACCCAAGCCACCCGCAAACAAAAACAAAACCGGAGCTTTACGATGAACTTCAAACGTACCTTGCTGACCGCCGCCCTGCCCCTGGTGTTTTGCCTGTCCAGCAGCGCCCACGCCCTGAACATCAAATTCGCCGAAGTGCACCCGGCCGGCTACCCGCCAGTTGTGGCTGAACAGGCCATGGGCAAAAAGCTCGAAGAACAATCCGGCGGCGACATCACTTTCAAAATGTTCGCTGGCGGTGTGTTGGGTTCTGAAAAAGAAGTGGTTGAACAGGTTCAACTGGGCGCCATTCAGATGACTCGCGTCAGCCTGGGCATCGTCGGTCCGGTCGTACCGGATGTGAACGTGTTCAACATGCCGTTTATTTTCCGGGACCAGGCTCACATGCGCGCCGTGATCGATGGCCCGGTTGGCCAGGAAATTCTCGACAAGATCACCAACTCTGACTTCAACCTGGTGGCCTTGGCCTGGATGGATGGCGGCACCCGCAACCTCTACACCAAGAAGCCGGTACGCAAAATGGCCGACCTCAAAGGCATGAAAATTCGCGTACAAGGCAACCCGCTGTTTATCGACACCATCAATGCCATGGGCGGCAACGGCATCGCCATGGCCACCGGTGAAATCTTCACCGCCCTGCAGACCGGCGTGATCGACGGCGCGGAAAACAACCCGCCAACCATGCTTGAGCACAACCACTACCAGAACGCCAAGTTCTACACCCTCACTGGCCACTTGATTCTGCCGGAGCCGGTTGTTATCTCGAAAACCACCTGGGAAAAGCTCTCCCCCGAGCAGCAAGCCCTGGTGAAAAAACTGGCCCGCGAAGCGCAGTTCGAAGAACGCAAACTGTGGGATGAGAAATCCGCCAGCAGCGAAGCCAAACTGAAAGCGGCCGGTGTCGAATTCATCACCCTGACCGATGCCGAGAAGAAAGAATTCGTCGACGCCACCGCGCCAGTCCGTGCGCAATACGGTGCGCCATACGCCGAGCTCATCAAGCGCATCGAAGCCGTCAAGTAAAAAAAACTACTGCGCTCGGTTAGGCGGCGTTAAAGACAGATTTAAAAATGCTCATTGGCGACAGCCACCTGTCTTTTGCGCCTTGCCTAACCTTCGCTCGCTACGTTTTTAAGCAACTGCAATTCAAGAAAGAAGAAACACTCCCTCACCCTGACAACGCTGCTGGTGAAGTCCCATGAGAAACACGCTGTTGAGCATTAATGATCAGCTCTATCGACTCTGTATCGGCATTGCCGGGGTGTCGATTCTGGTCATGACTCTGATTATTCCCTGGGGCATCTTTGCCCGTTACGTGCTTGGCAGCGGTTCGAGCTGGCCTGAGCCCACCGCCATTCTGTTGATGGTGGTGTTTACCTTTTTCGGCGCCGCCGCCAGTTACCGCGCCGGCGCCCACATGGCCGTGAACATGGCCACCGACCGCATGCCGCCGCGCGTGCAGCACGTGTTGTCGATCGTTGTGCAACTGCTGATGGCGCTGATCTGCGTTTTCATGATCAGCAAGGGCGCCAAGCTGTGCGCCGGCACCTGGAACCAGTTTCTGGGTGAAATGCCGGGCTTGCGCGTTGGCATCTCCTACCTGCCGATTCCAATTGGCGGCGTGATCACACTGATTTTTGTCTTGGAAAAACTCTTCCTGGGTGACCAGAGCAAGCGTCGCGTCATGAGCTATGACGTTGAAGAACCGATGGAGGCCAAATAATGGACGCGCTCATACTGCTCGGCAGTTTTGTAGTCCTGATCATGATTGGCATGCCGGTGGCGTACGCCTTGGGGCTGTCCGCGCTGATCGGCGCTTTCTGGATCGATATCCCGTTTGATGCCCTGATGATTCAGGTTGCAGGCGGCGTCAACAAATTCTCCCTGCTGGCCATTCCGTTCTTCGTGTTGGCGGGCGCGATCATGGCCGAGGGCGGCATGTCCCGGCGGCTGGTGGCCCTGGCAGGCGTGTGCGTCGGCTTTGTTCGCGGCGGCCTGTCGCTGGTCAACATCATGGCCTCGACCTTCTTTGGCGCCATCTCCGGCTCGTCGGTTGCCGACACCGCTTCGGTAGGTTCAGTACTGATTCCGGAAATGGAAAAGGCCGGCTACCCGCGTGACTACTCCACCGCCGTGACCGTGAGTGGCTCGGTGCAGGCACTGCTGACCCCTCCGAGCCATAACTCGGTGCTCTACTCGCTCGCTGCCGGTGGTTCGGTATCCATTGCGTCGTTGTTCATCGCCGGTATCGGTCCAGGCCTGCTGCTCAGCGCAGTGATGATGATTCTGTGCATGATCTTCGCCCGCAAGCGCAACTACCCGAAAGGCGAAGTGATCCCGCTGCGCCAGGCGGTGAAAATCGCGGTTGAAGCGCTGTGGGGCCTGATGGCCATGGTGATCATCCTCGGCGGCATTCTGTCTGGGGTGTTCACTGCTACCGAGTCTGCAGCCATTGCCGTGCTGTGGTCGTTCTTCGTCACCATGTTCATTTACCGCGACTACAAATGGCGCGACCTGCCCAAGCTGATGCACCGCGCCGGGCGCACCATTTCCATCGTGATGATCCTTATCGGCTTCGCCGCCAGCTTCGGTTACATCCTGACGCTGATGGAAATTCCGACCAAAATCACCACCGCGTTCCTGACCCTGTCGGACAACCGTTACGTCATCCTTATGTGCATCAACGTGATGCTGCTGATGCTCGGTACCGTCATGGACATGGCGCCGCTGATCCTGATCCTGACCCCGATTCTGCTGCCCGTCATCACCGGTATCGGCGTCGACCCGGTGCACTTCGGCATGATCATGCTGGTGAACCTGGGGATCGGTTTGATTACACCGCCGGTGGGTGCGGTGCTGTTTGTCGGGGCTGCGGTGGGTAAGGTGTCCATCGAGTCGACCGTGAAGGCACTGCTGCCGTTCTATGCCGCTCTGTTCGCCGTGTTGATCGCCGTTACTTACATTCCGGCGATCAGCCTCTGGCTGCCAAGCGTGGTGTTGTAAGAAACCGATCTCCTGATCGTCGGCCAGGCGGCGTTGCGTCCTCGCTTTTAATGCTCACGTACTGCAGTACGCTGCGCTTAAAAGCTGCGGGGCGCCTTGCCTGGCCTTAGCTCAGGAAATCTCGAATGCAGCAGTTTCGCTAACATTTTTGGGCGCCACGCGCCCTTTGTTTTAAGCAGCATTGGCCGCACCCGTTTTCTTAGGTGCGGCCTTTTTTATAAGGATGGTCATGTCTAGCTCCGCCCTCTTCCCTCGCCATATCGCTGTGCTGATTCTGGCTCTGCTCGCCAGCAGCTTCGCCGGTAACCACATCGCTGCACGTATCGCGTTCGACCACGACACTGGCTTGTTGCTGGCGATTCTGTGTCGCTCGGGCGTGACCACGTTGGTGCTGGCCGGGTTGGTGTGGTGGCGGCGCGATTCGCTGAAGCTGCCGGCGGGCACCTGGCCGTGGCAGTTGGCGTTGGGGCTGTTGATCGCCGCGCAGAGCTTTTGTGTGTATTCGACCGTAGCGCGTATTCCGGTGGCCTTGGCACTGCTGATCGTCAACATCGCGCCCATTCTGTTGGTGCTGCTGACCTGGGCGCTGGGCGGAGCGCGGCCAACGCCACGTGCCATGGTGTTGATGGGCGTAATTCTGTTTGGTCTGGTATTTGCGCTGGATGTGCCTTCGCGCCTCAAAGGCGTGGATGACGGCATTCAGTGGTTCGAGGGCGTGCTGTTTGGCATTGGTGCGGCGATGGTGTTTGCCGTGGCGCTGTGGATTACCGACAACAAACTCGCCGGCATGGTCGGCACCGTGCGCAGCATGCTGACCATGCTTATCGTCTTTTCCAGCGTCGCCATTGCCGGTGTCAGCGGCGTGATGCCGGGAGGCCTGGGCCTGCCATCGGCAAGCGCCGGCTGGATCGCGCTGGCGTGTCTGGTGGTGCTTTACGGGGTGGCGTTTTCGACCCTGTTCATCTGCATGACGCGCCTGGACATGGCCCGCAACGCGCCGGTGATGAACGTCGAACCGGTGGCCAGTCTGGTGTTCGGCTGGCTGATTCTGGGGCAGTTGCTCAGCGCGGGGCAGATTATCGGCGGGCTGATCGTGGTGAGCGGCATCGTCTTGCTGACTTACCGTCGCGGCGGCCGCCGTGCCTGACGGGGTTTATTCCTGGCCGGCCTGCGCCGCTTCGTGGGCCTGGCGCAGACGTTCGCGGCTGTTGGTCAGGTGCAAACGCACGGCAGCGCGAGCGGCATCGGAATCCTGGCGGGCGATGGCTTCGAAAATCTGCTCGTGTTCACGTTCGAGACGGGCCATGTAATGGCGCTGATCATCATGGGCAAGGCGCGCGGAATTGATCCGTGTGCGCGGAATGATGCTAGTGCCCAGGTGGCTCATGATGTCGGTGAAATAGCGGTTGCCGGTGGCTTCGGCAATCAGCAGGTGGAACTGGAAGTCCGATGCCACTGCATCGCCCGAATGAGCCGCGCTTTCACGCAAGGCATCCAGAACCTCACGCATGGCCTGCAACTGAGCGTCGGTACGACGCTGCGCTGCCAAGCCGGCCGATTCCACTTCCAGGCTGATGCGAAACTCGAGAATCGCCAGCACATCACGCAGGGTGACGATGGTCGCCGGGTCAATACGAAAGCCGCTGGGGCTGGGTGTGTCCAGCACAAAGGTGCCGATGCCGTGGCGCGTTTCCACCAGGCCGGAAGCCTGCAGACGCGACAGCGCTTCGCGCACCACCGTACGACTGACGCCCTGCGCCTCCATGATCGCCGACTCGGTGGGCAGCTTCTCGCCGCGCTTGATCAGACCGTCACGAATTTGCTGCGAAAGCTCGGTCACCAGCTCCTGAGCGAGGCTGCGATGCTTGCGACGCACACGTGGTTGCGGGCTTGGGATTTCCATGTCGACGGTCTTTCTCGGCTAACGGGCAGGCGGCCATCATATCTCAGCAGTTGTACGATGACACCCCTCCGAATGCGGCATTACTGCGGCATTTCGACTCCACATCGCACCGCCGCGTGCGCCTTCCACTACAGACCGGTGAACCCATGAATGCTAGCGACCTTGTGAGTATCGAAGACGCCCTCACCCGCCTCACCGTGGCGCCCTCCATCGGCGGCAGCCTCGTAGCCTGGAAGCGCCTGAGCGATCAGCTCGATTTACTGCGCCCCTGCCCGCCTGAGATCGAAGGTCCACGGCAACTCGGTTGCTACCCGCTGGCGCCCTGGTCCAACCGCATCAGTCACGGCGGGTTTGATTGCCCGCAAGGCTGGCTGGCGCTGGAGCCCAACGCCGCCAATGATCCTCTGCCCATTCACGGCAGCGCCTGGCAGCAAGCGTGGCAGGTGGTGGAAAACAGCGCATCGAGCCTGTTGCTGCGCCTGGAAAGCGCGGTGCCATTTGCCTATCGCGCCGAGCAGCGCATCAGTCTTGATAATGGGCGCCTGAGCATCCAACTGCGCGTTACCCATCTCGCCGAGCAGCCTTGCTGGCATGGGCTGGGCTTGCATCCGTATCTGCCGCGCACAGCCGCCACACGCTTGCAGATTCACGCCGATCAGGTGTGGCTGTGCGACGAAGGACGTTTACCAACCGAATTGAGTGAGCTGCCAGCCGCGTGGAATTTCCGCCAAGGCGCCGCGCTGCCTGACGAGCTGGTCGACAACGGCTTTACCGGTTGGGATGGACGTGCCCTGATCAGCCAGGCCGACCGTGGCTATCAGCTGGAACTCAGCGCCACGGGGAGCGCGTTTTTTCTGCTGTTCTGTCCGCTGGACAAACCGTTCTTCTGTGTAGAACCGGTGAGCCATCCGGTGAACGCGCACCACCTGCCAGGGCGGCCGGGGTTGCGGTTGTTGGCGCAGGGGGAGTCGTGCGAGCTGGGTTTCGAAGTGCAGTATCGGGCGTTCGTTTAGCCGGCCACCGGAGCCGTTGTAGGAGCGAGCTTGCTCGCGAAGCTCTTAAACATCACAAGCTTCGCGAGAGAGCTCGCTCCTACGGATTTGCGGTCATTCGTGAGTGTGGCTTTAGCCGCGATGAATCAAATCCCAAATCAAATAGCAGTAGACCCACCATCCACCGCCAGCGAGTGGCCAGTGGTAAACGCGGCGTTGTCGCTGCACAGATACATCACGGCCGCAGCAATTTCCTCGACCTTGCCGATACGCCCGACCGGGTGCATGGCGGCTACGAAGTTGGCTTTGGTCGGATCGGCCTCATGGGCACGGCGGTACATATCGGTGTCGATTACGGCCGGGCACACGGCGTTAACGCGAATTTTCTTCTTCGCATATTCAATCGCTGCCGATTTGGTCAGGCCGATTACCGCGTGTTTCGAGGCTGCGTAAATGCTCATCTTAGGCGCTGCGCCAAGGCCGGCCACCGAGGCGGTGTTGACGATGGCACCGCCACCCTGCGCCATGATCAACGGCAGCTCATACTTCATGCACAGCCAAACGCCTTTGACGTTGACGCCCATGATCGCGTCGAACTCGGCTTCGTTGCCTTCAGCCACGCGGCCTTTCTCGATCTCGATACCGGCGTTGTTGAACGCGTAATCGAGACGACCATAAGCGTCGACCACGCCTGCCATCAGCGCCTGAACTTCGGCGTCTTTGGTCACGTCGCAGCGAATAAACGTGGCGTCACCACCGGCCGCACGAATGAGCTCGACCGTGCCTTCGCCGCCCGCTACGTCCACATCCGATACCACTACTTTAAGACCCTCGGCCGCGTAAGCCTGCGCCGTGGCGCGGCCAATACCGTTGGCACCGCCAGTGACCAGGGCAACCTGGCCGGAGAAAGTCATGCTCATTCCTTTATCCCTCTTTCGTGGTATCGAATTGTTATGGGCGGCAAGTCTAGCCAGCGCCGCGCCCTGCGCGTCAGCACTATTTAAGGCCGCGAGTAACAGTAATCCAGCGCAGTGATAAAGCCATGCGCCGCGCCATTTAGCAGATGGATGAGTCTGCATTCCGCTAACGATCAAACCTTGCCCTCACGCCGGCAGGGGTCTATCACCACTGTTTCCCTGCCATGAGTGATAGCCATGACCACCCAACTCAACCGTCAATTCCTGCTCGCCCAACGCCCTGTTGGTCTGCCGAGCCGCGACACGTTCAGCTATGTGGAAAATCCGGTCGGCGAGCCCGGCCCCGGCCAGATTCTGGTAAAAAACGAATACCTGTCGCTCGACCCGGCCATGCGCGGCTGGATGAACGATGCCAAGTCCTACATTCCGCCAGTTGGCATTGGCGAAGTAATGCGCGCCCTGGGCGTGGGCAAAGTAGTTGCCTCGCAAAACGACAAATTCCCGGTGGGCACTTACGTGAACGGCGCACTGGGCGTGCAGGATTACTTCCTCGGCGAGCCGAAAGGCTTCTACCCGGTGGACCCCAACCGCGCGCCGCTGCCGCTGTATCTGTCGGCGCTGGGCATGACCGGCATGACCGCCTACTTCGCCTTTCTCGACGTCGGCCAGCCAAAAGAAGGCGACACCGTAGTGATTTCCGGCGCAGCGGGTGCTGTGGGCAGCGTGGTCGGGCAGATCGCCAAAATCAAAGGCTGCCGCGTGGTCGGCATTGCCGGTGGCGCCGAGAAATGCAAGCTGCTCAAAGACGAGCTCGGCTTTGACGGCGTGATCGATTACAAAAACGAAGACCTGCACGCCGGCTTGAAGCGCGAATGCCCCAAAGGCGTGGACGTGTATTTCGACAACGTGGGCGGCGACATTCTCGACGCCGTGCTGACCCGCATCGCGCCGAAAGCGCGCATCGTGATTTGCGGCGCCATCAGCCAGTACAACAACAAAGAAAACGTAAAGGGCCCGGCCAATTACCTGTCGCTGCTGGTCAACCGTGCGCGCATGGAAGGCTTTGTTGTGATGGACTACGCCAGCCAGTTCGCCGACGCAGCCAAAGAAATGGGCGGCTGGATGGCAGCCGGCAAGCTGAAGAGCAAAGAAGATATTGTCGACGGGTTGGAAACGTTCCCGGAGACGTTGCTGAAGCTGTTCAGCGGTGAGAATTTTGGCAAGTTGGTGCTTAAGGTTTAATAAAGACACGCAACTAAAAAAAGGCCGTTCCCTTGTGGGGAACGGCCTTTCTTATCGACTACGTCCGGCGTTTAGCTTTGGTAGTTGCAACGTTATTTAGGCTGATGAATGGGGAACGCTCCTTTCTTCAACCCAACCATCGACGGCACAAGAATTTGCGGCCTGAACAAACCATTCACCACGTTGTTCACCTCGACGTCAGTTTTGGCCGACAACACGAGCTTGCGGTCCTCAGGCGGCAGTTCTCTTGCAACCTCTATCAGTTTGTAACCTAGCCCTGTGAAGGAGTCAGCCCGTCCTTGTAATCCGATTGCTTAATTTCACTGGTTCGCTAAGCGAGTGCGTCGTGGAATCTGCCCTGCACTATTGCCCTTTTCATTCAACGTGGCCTTAGCAATTACCTGGCAGTACCAATCCGCAGTCTGTTCAGCTGCGTGGACGCGTACTTGTTCAACTGAAGCGCTGGCGTCAGCGCTTCTTGCGCCCGTCGGAACCGCTGGACAGCCCCTATTCTGAGCCCGATGTGGCATCCGCAGCGATGGCAGAACTATCGCCGGATGACTTGTGGCTACCTGCCTCCGTGCCCTCACTACCGGTCAACGCACGAGGGTCACGCGGATCGACGTTATGGATTTTGCGACCATCTTCCCCAATCGCAATCGGCTTGGAAAAGCCTTTCACCTCAACTCCCGGTAATTGCTTGCGCACTTCAGAAGCCAGGCAGCCCGCAGTGTCACAGCCGGTCAAGGTGATTTTATCCACCGTTTTGCCAAACTGCCCCGCCACGGTTTTTGCAATTCCTGCTACATCCGCAGCACCTGCTCCGCCAATAAAGCCTAGCGCTCCGTTAACTGTCTTAACTGTTTTACCGTGGCCAACCACCTGCACTTTGAGTCTGTCTGCGATCTCGGCGAAAGAAAGCCCTGCCAGCAGTCTAAGGGTGCCGTCGTTTCTCCAGACGTACTGAGTGGTCTGATCTGAATGCTTTTGGGCAAGGTTTCCAGCAGCTTCCCTACTCACCGAGTCTTTGCCGGTTTGCACAATAACCCGATGGGTCTGCACAGGTTGCTGGGTTTTAACGGTGCGCGGAGGGGGCTGGAGACCTTTGGCATTCGGTGCTTTTGGCCTGACAGAGCGGGCGTCGTCATAATCGGCCTTCGGAATATCGCGTCCGGCGTACTTGACTTCCTCATAAATACTTTTGGTAGTCAGATAGCCGTCTTCACCCGTAGCGACAGGTTTGATGTTAGCTGCACCGGCATAGTCCGGGCGCGGAATGGTGTGCTCATATTCGTTTCGATCTGCGCGTGTTCCTGGCGGTATCTGGTAACCGCCAGCGTCCGTCTCGATGGCACCGAGGTCGAGTTCTTCGATAGTCGCGTAGATTCTCTCGTCGATTACGCGATCAGAAGTACGCGCCGTATTATCTGGTAGCAGATAGCCGTCAGACCCTTCTCCAGCATTGACACGCCCCAACTCGTCAATACTTTCGTACGCATTGTCGCGGTTCGTTCCGCCTTTTAAAGCCTTATTTAGATCGCTTGAAAGTAAGTAGCCGTCATTGCCCGTGTCAATCGGACGAGCACTTGACGCATCGTTATACACAGGACGCCAAGCCGGGTGTCTTACAACCGCGGGTTGATCATAAGTGGCATCAACATAAGTACCATCCGGCTTGACCGTGCCGATCGGGCGAGCGCTTGTCGCATCGTTATACACAGGAGGCCGAGCGGGCCTTCCGGCACCTATAACATCGTAAGTATCCTGCGGTAGCAGATAGCCATCGAAGTCTTCTGCGACATTGGCACCCGCCAACTCGTCAATAATTTCGTACGCATTGTCGCGGTTCGGTCCGCCTTTTAAAGCCTTATTTAGATCGCTTGAAAGTAAGTAGCCGTCATTGCCCGTGTCAATCGGACGAGCACTTGACGCATCGTTATACACAGGACGCCAAGCCGGGTGTCTTACAACCGCGGGTTGATCATAAGTGGCATCAACATAAGTACCATCCGGCTTGACCGTGCCGATCGGGCGAGCGCTTGTCGCAACGTCGTAATCAGGCGTCGGAGTTGGGCTTCGCACATCCTCGACGTAATCCGGTTCCGGAGTCGGACTTCTGTGGGCTGTCGTATCTGCACGGTCCGCTTTGCCATGAGCTGCTGGCGGGCGCCTGCCGGCCAGCGCCCGCGGATCGTCGTCGGGCACGTCGAACTTGCGGCCGTCTTCACCTACCGCTCGAGACTGGTCGAAACCTCTCACATCAATATGGGGGTACTTCTCCTGTAACTGAAGCGCCAGGCATGCGTTGGTTTTGCATCCGTTCAAAGTCACTTTGTTGGGTAAATAACCAAACTCCTCGCTTATCTGGTCAATGATCCGGCCCACATCCTCCAGGCCAGCCCCACCGATTGTTTCGCCGTGAGCGTCGCCATGGCCTACCACCTGTACTTTCAACCCTTGCGATTCGGCAAGTACTGGCTCACCAGCGACCCGCACCAAACTGCCGTCCGCGCTCCTGACATATTGGGTGGTATCACCGGGATGTTTGCCCGCCAGGTTTTTGGCAGCGTCGCGGGTGGTCTTGTCTGTGCCGCTGGTTTGCAGCAGCACGTTGTCGGACTCGGTGGTGGCGCCGATCAGATCAATATTGCCGCCGGAAATCACGCTCAGCGACGAGCCCTTTTCCTCGTCGACCGGGCCGGCCTTTTGGCAATCTCGATGACCGGAACACCATTGGCAGCACTGCCCACAGAAGTACCGCCAAAGTTTCGATCCAGCAGAATTTCCGCCGCAGCCCAGCCGGGCGCACCTGCCAACAGTAGAGAAAGTACGATGCGTTTTAACGAAAAGGCCGGCGGAATTAATGGAAGGGAAACGGAGCAAGCAGTTTGTTGCTGTCCCGGCTTGCGCTGAGCGTGCGCAATTTCGGCGACGGGGATGAGAAAACCGAGCGGCTTGCTGAAGATAAGACGGAAACAGCGCTTGTTCATAAATAGTTCCTGAAATTCAAGAAAGAAGAGGGAAGCAACAGATAGGCTTTTGAATCACTGACGAGGGGTCAACTCGGGATTTACTTCCTCATACCCTTCAGCTGGCGTAGAATTTTCCGTGCCTGTTCGAGACGAGTTGTATTTGCGCTCTATCAGTATCCGCCGCTGGTTCTCTTTTAGTTCTCGTTCGATCTTTTTCTGGAGTTCAAGCTTCGCCTCTCGATCCAACTCGCGTTCGATGGAAGTTGAAGTAGGCGGTAAACTGACAGCAGCACCACCGGCATGACTTGACGCAATACCCAACAGGGAGAGACCAAACGTCACAAGCGCTGCAGGCCAATAGCCTGGCCTTCGAAAGGTCTCTGGACCTGTTGAGCCAATGCAGTACAGTTTTCTTTCCTCAGTGTTCAAAACTTTCACCCATCTACTGAATAAGTGAAGATTAACTTACGCGAACATAAAGATAGAAAGTGCAAGGTACAACCGCCACCAATGTATGAATAATCTCGAAAGAACAGTGCCAAACAGACAAAGTTCCTCATCCGCCATTCCCCAAAGAAGCTTCGCACGCAACCGCCGAAAGTTTCCGAGAGTCTGCTTCGAACAGGTAAGTTTTATACGGAAATAAATAAGCCCGCTAAAAAGCGGGCTTATTTAAAAAACATATTAGCTTAGGCCGCGTTTGCTTCCATCGATAGCCTCATTGCTAATGCATCTTTAGGCAAATGACGGGCTGCCTGCACTAAGGCCAAGAGAGTAAGAAACATGGCGATCGGGATAAGGTACATGGCGTCATGCAAACCGACTGCCTTGAAAGCTTCGCTCATTTCACTCGCGCCTGCGGCGTACATGGCCGAATGAGCGAAATGGTCGGAGAGCCAACCTACTACCACCGGCCCGAGACCGCCGCCCAGCAGGTAAAGACCCGCGAAAAACAGCGCCATCGCCGTCGCCCGCAAGCGGGGCTCAATAACGTCCTGGATGGAGGTGTATACGCAGGTGTAGAAATTGTAGGAAAACAACCAACCGACGCTGAAGATCGCCACGAACATCGCGATACTTCCGGCACCCAACGTCAATGCCCAGCCCGTTGCCACGGTTGAAATGGCCAACGAGGCTGCCGCCATCCATAACCGGCCACGTTCCGAGCGCTGGTGCGCCTTGTCGGCAAACCAGCCGCCGACGGTCAAGCCGAACAAGCCGGTAACGCCGACGATAATGCCGGTAGCAACGGCAGCCTGGCCCAGCGGCATCAGGAAGTAGCGCTGCAACATCGGCACCATGAACGAGTTGCACGCATAAGTAGCGAAGTTGAAGCACAGCCCGGCAACTACCAGCCACCAGAAGGTACGGATGGTCAGAACCTTGCGCACTGGCCGGTCGACCTTCACGGCGGCCACCTGGACAACCTCGGCCGCACCGCGTTTAGGTTCACGAATCAAGAACATGAACAACGCCAGGATCATGCCTGGCACTGCCGCGATGAAGAACGGTGCGCGCCAGCTGCCAAAGGCCTCGACCATCGCCCCAATCGTGAAAAACGCCAGCAACAGGCCCAGTGGCAAGCCCAGCATGAAAATGCCCATGGCGCGGGCGCGCTTGTTCGCGGGAAACAGGTCGCCAATCAGGGAGTTGGCTGCAGGCGCGTAGCTCGCTTCACCGATGCCGACGCCCATGCGAACCAGCAGAAAACTCCAGAAGCCAGTGACAAAGCCGTTAACGGCTGTCAAACCGCTCCACGCCATCAGGCCCCAACCCATGATCTTGCGGCGCGAACCGGTATCCGCCATGCGCCCAAGCGGAACGCCGGCGATGGCATAGACGATGGTAAACGCCGTGCCAATCAGACCTAGCTGAAGGTCACTAAGGCTCCATTCGTGGCGCAGGGGTTCGATGATGATCGCGGGGATGCTGCGATCGAAGAAATTGAACAGGTTCGCGAGGAACAGCAAGAACAAGACACGCCAGGCGTTGGCCGCCTGAGTAGCACTGGACATAACGGAGTTCTCATTTGTTGTTCTTATTAAAACTGACCTCGTCCCTACCGGAAAAACTGTAGGACAAAGCCTCAGGGTGCAATCTAGAGCCTCTGCTTGCCGATGTCTGTGAACATTCGTAAAGCTTATGTAACTCGATTTTTTAGCCTTCGCGCCGGACGCACAGTCGCCGCCCGACACACCGCTCGTCGCCATGACTTGCCTGTTATCTAAGATATATCTTACGTTATATCTTAGATAACAGACGCGAGAGAACATTGATGAGAGACCACCATCACCACTCCATGCACATGCGCGAGACCGACGAATTTGAACGCCGCCCCGGCGGGCGTGGCGGACGAGGCCCACGGGTGTTTGCGCCTGGCGACCTGAAATTACTGCTGCTGGCGTTGATCGCAGAGCAGCCAAGTCATGGCTATGACTTGATTCGCCGAATCGAGGATATGTTTGAAGGTGCCTATGCCCCGAGCCCCGGCGTGATTTATCCCACGCTGACGTTTCTGGAAGAGAGCGACCTTATAGCAGGCGATGCGCAACAGGGTAAAAAACTCTACAACGCCACTGCCGCCGGGCGCGCTTCCTTGGCAGAACAGCAGGTTGCGCTGGACGGCCTCAAGGTTCGGCTCGAGGTGAGCAAACGCTCGATGCGTGGGCACGACCGCCCCGCACAGATTCACGAGGCCGTGCATAACCTGCGACACGCGCTGCAGCTGCACCACGGCCAATGGAGCGAGGCGGAAATAATCCGCGTGCGTGATTTGCTCAATGCAGCGGCCACCGCGATCGCTGCCGGTCCAAACCCTGTTCAGACAACACCGGAGACTGCGCAATGACTCAACCAAACGCTGCGGCTATTCACCGCGTCATGCATGAAATCAAGCGTCGCCGTCTGCAAGTGCTCCGCGTCACCGATCTCACCCCGCTGATGCGCCGGATTACCTTGGGCGGCCCGGAGCTGGCGGGGTTCATCAGCCTCGGAGCCGATGATCACATCAAGCTGTTTTTCGCCCAGACGCCCGAGCAGCAAGCAGTATTGGAAAGCATGACATTTGGTGGCGACAGCGAAGGTCCCAAACCCGCAATGCGCGACTACACACCACGGCGTTACGACGCCGCCTCCGGCGAACTGGACATCGACTTCGTGTTGCATGGCGATGGCCCTGCCTCCACTTGGGCGGAACAGGCCGAGCCGGGCCAGCACCTTTTTATGGGCGGCCCACGCGGCTCAATGATCGTGCCCGACATGTTCGAGAGCTATTTATTGATCGGCGATGAAACCGCCCTGCCCTCCATCGCGCGGCGCCTGGAAGAACTCCCCGCTGGCCGCAACGTATTGGCATTGGTTGAAGTAGCGAACGCCGAGGAGCAGCAGGAACTGCGCAGCGCCGCCGGCGTGGAAGTGCAATGGGTGCGCCGGGACAAGGGCGAGAGCCTGCTCAGTGCGGTGAAGAACATCACCCTGCCAGGCGGCTCGCTGTACACATGGATCGCCACAGAATCAGCAGCGTCGCGCCGTGTACGACGCGTGTTGCTCGATGACTTTGGCGTGGACGAGAACTTTCTGAAAGCAGCCGGCTATTGGAAACTCGATAGCGCTACTGAGGACTGATAACCCCGGCGTTGCGCCACTCGGCGAGCCAGGCCAGGGATTCCTTGGTGCTGGCACCGGGACGGTACTCGGCGCTCACCCAGCCCGCGTAGCCGGCCTTGCGCAATGCGTGCAGAGCCCGAGCAAAATCAATGGTTCCGGTGCCCGGTTGGTGACGGCCCGGACAGTCCGCAAACTGCACATGACCGATTTTTCCCGCCAGCGTGGCGATCGCCTGAGTCAGATCAAGCGCTTGACGTGCCATGTGGTACAGGTCGAGCTGCGCGGCAAAGTTGGCATGGTCGACGGCCTGGATAAGGTCTTGCAGCTGTTCCGGCGTATTAATCAAAAACCCCGGCATATCCAGCGGGTTTATCGCCTCGCTGAGCACTTTGATTCCAAGGCATTCAAACGCTTCGGCCGCCAAGCGCAGGTTAGACGTCAACGTTTCCAGTGCTTGCTCGCGGGTGACGCCTTCAGCCAAACGTCCAGGCAATACGTTGACGAAACGCGGGCGCACCATCGCTGCATAGGTCAGCGCCTCTTGCAGCGCGTCGGCGAACGCTTCCCGGCGCTCCGGAACCGCTGCCAGACCGGGACCACCGGAGGCCAGGTCGGGCGCGGCAACATTGAGCAGCACCAGGGGCAAGCCTGCCGCTTCCAAACCTTCCTTGAATTGAATGGCCGGAACATCGTAGGGGTATTGCACCTCGATACCCGAAAATCCCGCAACGGCCGCCGCAGCAATGCGTTCGAGCAAGGGCAATTCGGTGAACAGCATGGAGATATTCGCTGCGACCTTCATCAATGCTTCTCCCGATACAACTCAATCAGCGTCGCGGGGTCGCGCTCAAGGTTGCCCACGTTACTGCCGTGTAATCGCATAAGCTGAGCGGCCAACGCGCTTATCGGCGTGCTGGAGTCGTGCTCGCGGGAGAGTTTCACGGCTGTATCCAGATCTTTAAGCAACGTACGCACATGCCATTTGATGGGCTCGAATTGACTCTCGGCCATCTGCGGCGCAAGGATCTGCAACGGTTTGGAATCGGCAAAACCACCGGCCAATGCCGATGCCAACACGCTTGCGTCGACGCCCGATTTTTCCGCCAGCGCGACAACCTCGGCTATCACCAACGCGTTGCAGGCGACGATCATTTGATTGCACACCTTGGTGACCTGCCCGGCACCCACCGCACCCATGCGGGTAAGGCGCTGGCCAAGCGTCAACAGCACTGGCCGAACAGTTTCGATATCCGCCTCGCGCCCGCCGGCCATTATGGTCAACGTGCCCGCCTCCGCTCCTACCACGCCGCCAGACACCGGCGTGTCCAGCCAGTGCATTGCGGTGCGGCTTTCCAGCTCCGCCGCCATTTCGCGTGTCGCCGCCGGTTCCAGGCTGGAAAAATCGACAAGTAATTGTCCTGCTTTCGCGCTTTCAATCACGCCCTGTTCGCCGAACACTACCTTGCGTACCACCCGGGTGTCGGCCAGACACAGCATCACCACATCGGCATGCAAGCAGAGCTCAGCGGGCGTGGCGACCTGGCGGGCGCCCGCCGCCACCAGTGGCGCACATTTCTCCGGCGAACGATTCCAGACGGTCAATGTATAACCCGCTGCTAACAGACGCTGGCACATGGGCAGACCCATCAGGCCGATGCCGGCGAAGGCAATCGATGGAAGTGAAGCGTTCATTGCAAGGCTCCGATGATGGAAGAGACAGGCAATCTTAACCGCTGAGTTTGCGCCGGAGGCGCGAGAAACTTCCAAGCAATAAAAAGCCCCGCACAGGGCGGGGCTTTATCGTCACGAAAACCTTCGCTTAAAAGCGCTCGATCTTCGCTTTTGCTTCCAGCTCCGCACGGAACGCGGCGAAGTCCTGCTGCCCGCTACGCGATGCGAGGAAGCGGCGGTACATAGCCTTGTCTTCTTCGCTCAAACCTTCTTTCGGCTCGCTGACACCTTTGAGCTGGACGACAACATAATCGCCGTTCGCCAAGGTAATGCCAGTAAACGTCGGCTTGTCAGCAGACTCAGGTTTGCTCATACGGAACAGCGCCTGCAGAACAGACGGCTCGATGCCCTCCTGGCTGCGGGTAGCCGCTTCCACTACTTTCCAGTCGTGCGGGCCTTTGGCCTGCCCAACCGGCGTCTTGCCGTCGCGCAGATCAGCCAGCATGGCTTTACCCTGAGCTTCGACAGCCTCGGCGGCGCGCAATTGAATCAGGTGATCGCGAATAGCGGCCGTCACTTTTTCCAATGGTTGCTGCTCAGGCTTCTTGTGCTCTTTAACGCGCACGACCACGACGGTATCCGGATCGAGCTCGATGGCGCCGCTGTTGGAGCCCTCTTCCAGCACTTCAGGGCTGAAAGCCGCTTGCAGCACCTGACGGTTTGCGGTCAGGCCTTCACCACCTTCACGGCCGAACGGCGCACTGGTCTGCACTTGCAGGCCTTGCTCCTGAGCCGGCTGGCTGAGGTCCGAGGCTTCGAACGCGGCATCTTCCAGCGCCTTGCTGGCTTCCACAAACTTCTGCTCAACCTGTGCAGTTTTCAGATCGCGGGTCAGCTTGTCTTTCAGGCTGGCCAACGATGGCACTTCGGGCGCCTGCACACCCAGCAGCTTGATGACGTGCCAACCGAAACTGCTGCGTACCGGAGCTGAAACGGCGCCCTTGTCCAACGCATAAAGCGCTTCTTCAAAAGCCGGATCGTAGACACCTTTGCCGGCATAGCCGAGGTCGCCACCGCTGGATTTCGAGCCCGGATCTTCCGACAACTCTTTGGCCAGCTTGGCGAAGTCTTCACCTTTATCCAGACGCTGTTTGATCTCATCGATCTTCGCTTTGGCCTGCTCGTCAGTCTGCGTGTCGTTCACTTCAATCAGAATGTGGGCGGCTTCGCGCTGCTCGGCGAGGTTGGCGATTTCTTTTTCGTAGGCGGCGTTGAGGTCGTCGTCGCTGACCTCAACCTTGCTGAAAAACGCCTCTTTTTTCAGTTCGATGTAGTCCAGAACGACCTGTTCGGGGCTCATGAACTGGCTGGCATTTTCGTCGTAGTAGGCTTGGATCTCATCGTCCGACAGCTTCACGGCTTCAGGATCGGCCTTGAGCGTCAGGGTGGCGAAATCGCGGGTCTGTTTTTCCAGACGAGCGAAGTTCTCTACTTCCTCGTCGGTTACAAAGCCGCTTCCCGAGATGCCGGCGCGCAGTTGGCCGATAAGCATTTCCTGCTCAAGCATCTGACGGAACTGCAGACGGGTATGCCCCATCTGGCGGATAACCTGGTCAAAACGATCCGAGTTGAATTTGCCGTCAACCTGGAATTCCGGGGTGTTCAGAATCAACTGATCCAGAGCCGGTTGGGAGAATGCGAAATGCGCGTCTTTGCTGCTTTGCAGCAGCAGCTTGCGTTCGATGAGACTCTTCAAAGCCGCTTCACGCAGCAGTTTGTCATCGAGCAGCGAAGCATCGAAATCTTTACCGAGGCGTTGCATCAACTGGCGGCGTTGAGCCTCCATGGCCTGGCTGAGTTCGTTCTGGCTAACTTCTTCACCGTTGACCTTGGCGGCCTGTTGCGCGGTGCTCTGCGAAGTGAAAATAGCCTCGATGCCCGTGAACGCCATTAAGGCCACGATGACACCGATGATGGTCTTGGCAATCCAGCCTTGTGAATTGTCCCTGATGTTCTGCAGCATGCGTCCCCCAGAAACGACCGTACTGAAATAAGCGGCCGTGGAGCGTGGGTAGAATCCGGATAGAAGAAAGGCGCATCCGAGGATGCGCCTTCTCGTAGCTGGCGGGGCGATCCAGGCTCCCGTGGAACCTGTTCAATGCAGAGCCGATATTCCAACTGACTCTGCACTACCGCCTCGCGACTCGGCCAGCATTACGCTGGCCGAGGTGGGCAAAACCAGAAAGACGCTTAGTTAACGGCGTCTTTCAGAGCTTTACCAGCTTTGAAGCCTGGGATCTTAGCAGCAGCGATGCTGATCGGCTTGCCAGTCTGTGGGTTACGGCCAGTACGTGCAGCACGCTCTTTAACAGCGAAAGTACCGAAGCCCACCAGTACAACCGAATCACCAGCCTTGAGAGCGCCAGTTACGGATTCGATTACTGCGTCCAGCGCACGGCCAGCTACAGCTTTCGGGATATCAGCAGATGCAGCGATAGCATCAATCAGTTCCGACTTGTTCACTCTAAGTCCCCTTATTCCTGTTTGAGTTTATTTCTTAATTTTTGGGTGAAAGCAAAAACGGTGCTGGAAGGCCATTCGGCACAAGAAGAGCCGCTTTATAACAAGGGCTCTAAAAATGTGTCAAGGAAGCCCCCCGGCTAATGCGTGCTAATTCGCTCCTTGGAATCAGTCTCGCGTTTGTCATCCTTTGCAACCATCTCCGGAGCCGCATCGGGCAAGGGCTCCGGGGCGTATTGCAGCGCAATTTGCAGGACCTCGTCAATCCATTTAACCGGTTTAATCTGCAGGTCAGCCTTAATATTCTCCGGAATCTCTTTCAGATCACGAACGTTCTCTTCCGGAATAATCACGATCTTGATTCCGCCGCGATGAGCCGCAAGAAGTTTTTCTTTCAAGCCACCAATAGCCAGAACTTGTCCGCGCAACGTGATTTCTCCGGTCATCGCCACATCGGCTCGAACGGGAATCTGGGTCAAGGCTGAAACCAGGGCCGTGCACATGCCAACGCCCGCGCTGGGGCCGTCTTTGGGGGTCGCCCCTTCCGGCATGTGGATATGGATGTCGCGCTTCTCATGGAAGTCCAGAGGCACGCCCAGACTCTTCGCGCGGCTACGCACTACAGTCAGCGCAGCTGTGATGGATTCGACCATGACGTCGCCCAGAGAACCGGTCTTGATGAGCTGCCCTTTGCCTGGCACAACGGCTGCTTCAATGGTCAGCAATTCGCCGCCAACCTGCGTCCAGGCGAGACCGGTTACCTGGCCAATTTGATCCTGCTGCTCAGCCAGACCGTAACGGTATTTGCTGACGCCGAGAAAATGTTCGAGCGAATCGGCACCCACGAGCACTTTCATACGCTTCTCGCGGAAATGCTCTTTCACCGCTTTCCGACAAACCTTGGCGATCTGACGCTCGAGACTACGAACACCCGCTTCCCGGGTGTAGTAGCGGATCATGTCCCGGATTGCAGCGTCTTCAAATTCCAGCTCACCCTTTTTCAAACCATTGGCCTGAAGCTGTTTGGGAGCCAGATATTTCACCGCGATGTTGACCTTTTCGTCCTCGGTGTAACCGGGAAGCCGGATCACTTCCATACGGTCCAGCAGCGGTGCCGGAATGTTCATGGAGTTGGCGGTGCAGAGGAACATCACGTCCGAAAGGTCGTAATCGACCTCCAGATAATGGTCGTTAAAATTGTGGTTCTGCTCAGGATCCAGCACCTCAAGCAACGCCGAGGCTGGATCGCCGCGCATGTCCTGGCCCATCTTGTCGATTTCGTCGAGCAAGAAAAGAGGATTTCGCACGCCCACTTTGGTCATCTTCTGAATCAAACGGCCAGGCATCGAACCGATGTAGGTACGACGGTGCCCGCGAATTTCCGCTTCGTCGCGCACGCCACCAAGCGCCATGCGAACAAATTTTCGGTTAGTCGCATGGGCAATCGACTCAGCCAGCGAAGTCTTGCCGACGCCGGGTGGACCAACCAGACAGAGCACGGGGCCTTTTACCTTTTTCACGCGTTTTTGCACCGCGAGATATTCAAGGATGCGTTCTTTGACTTCCTCGAGACCGTAGTGATCTGCATCGAGGATATCTTCGGCTTTCGCGAGGTCGAGGCGCACCTTGCTTTCCGCTTTCCATGGAACGTTCACCAGCCAGTCGATATAAGAACGGACAACCGTCGCTTCAGCAGACATCGGCGACATCTGTTTCAGCTTGTTCAGCTCCGCCTGGGCCTTGGTGTAGGCCTCTTTCGTTAGACCCGCGTTTTCAACGCGCTTCTTGAGTTCATCGAGCTCGTTGTGACCTTCGTCACCGTCACCCAGCTCTTTCTGAATGGCCTTCATCTGCTCATTCAGGTAGTACTCGCGCTGGCTGCGCTCCATCTGTTTCTTGACGCGACCACGAATACGTTTTTCAACCTGAAGCAAATCGATTTCGGCATCCAGCAACGCCAGCACGTGCTCGACACGCTGGGCCAGATCCGTGATTTCCAGGATTTCCTGCTTCTGCTCGATCTTCAGCGCCATGTGCGCAGCCATGGTGTCGACCAGGCGGCTTGGCTCATCAATGCTGTTCAGTGATGACAACACTTCGGCCGGCACCTTTTTACCCAGTTGAACGTACTGTTCAAATTGGCTCAGCAGGCTGCGGACGAAGACTTCCGACTCGCGCTCTGCGGCATCGATTTCCTCAATCAACGTCACTTGGGCGCGGCAGTGGCCCTCGATTTCAGTGAAGCGCTCAATGGCGCCACGCTGCTCGCCTTCGACCAATACCTTGACGGTGCCGTCAGGTAATTTCAGCAATTGCAGAACGGTGGCGACAGTTCCCACGCGATACAAAGCGTCTTCAGCTGGATCATCATCAGCAGGATTTTTTTGCGCCACGAGCAGGATCTGCTTGTCGCCAGTCATCGCGGCCTCGAGGGCCTCGATGGATTTTTCGCGCCCCACGAACAGCGGGATCACCATGTGTGGGTAAACCACGACATCACGCAGTGGCAAGAGAGGCAATTCGACTGTTGTCTTCATGATTTTCAGCTCTACGGCGGCCATTCGGCCGTAAACAGGTGGGAAATACCCTTGGACCTAAGATGGGGGCAGCCCAAACAAAAAACAAGCGCTGGTTCAGGAAAAGCAAAGGGGCCCGCAGGCCCCTTGCTTAAAACATGTGACAACCGCGGTTTACGCGTCTGGCGCGGCCTTCGCAGGCGGCTCGCTGTTCTCGTAAATCAGCAGCGGCTTGGACGTACCGGCGATAACGCTCTCATCGATCACCACCTTGCTCACGTCGGTTTGCGACGGAATTTCGTACATGGTGTCGAGCAAAACGCCTTCAAGAATAGAGCGCAACCCTCGCGCGCCAGTCTTGCGCTCCAGAGCGCGATGAGCAACGGATTTCAGGGCATCCGGACGGAACTCCAGATCCACACCTTCCATCTCGAACAGCTTGGCGTACTGCTTGGTCAGCGCGTTTTTCGGCTCGGTCAGAATCTGCATCAACGCAGCTTCATCCAGCTCGTCCAACGTGGCGATTACAGGCAAACGACCAACAAACTCAGGAATCAGACCGAACTTGACCAAGTCATCAGGCTCAACCTGACGCAAGGATTCGCCCACCTTCTTGCCCAAATCAATGCTGCGCACCTCAGCGTTAAAGCCGATGCCGCCCTTGGCCGAACGACCCTGGATAACCTTCTCCAGCCCCGAGAACGCACCACCGCAAATAAACAGAATATTGCGCGTATCGACCTGCAGGAACTCCTGCTGCGGATGCTTGCGGCCACCCTGCGGAGGAACCGAGGCGACCGTACCTTCGATCAATTTCAGCAAGGCTTGTTGCACGCCTTCACCGGAAACGTCTCGGGTAATCGAGGGGTTATCGGACTTGCGCGAAATCTTGTCGATCTCGTCGATGTAGACGATGCCCATCTGGGCCTTGTCGACATCGTAATCACACTTCTGCAGCAGCTTCTGAATGATGTTTTCCACGTCCTCGCCGACGTAGCCGGCTTCGGTCAACGTGGTGGCATCGGCGATGGTAAACGGAACGTTCAGCAGGCGAGCCAGTGTCTCGGCGAGCAGGGTTTTACCCGAGCCGGTCGGACCGATCAGAAGGATGTTGCTTTTGCCCAGTTCGACATCATCTTTCTTGTCGCGCTGGTTCAGACGCTTGTAGTGGTTGTACACCGCTACAGCCAAAACTTTTTTCGCTCTCTCCTGCCCGATCACGTACTGATCCAGGATCGTGCTGATTTCCTTGGGAGCGGGAAGTTTATGAGCGCTGCTCTCGGCCTGAGCTTCCTGCACCTCCTCGCGGATGATGTCATTGCACAGGTCAACGCACTCGTCGCAGATAAAGACCGAGGGGCCGGCAATCAATTTGCGTACTTCATGCTGGCTTTTGCCGCAGAAGGAGCAATAAAGCAGTTTGCCGTTGTCCTCGCCGTTGCGGGTGTCAGTCATTCGTTCAATCCAATCCGATAGGCTTGAAACACAAGATGAGGGCAAATGCGGGCATTTTCAAGCCCGCAAGGCGGCCATGTATCACTGACCGCCGCCAAAAGTCCTACTGAGCCGCCATTTCGCGCTTACTGAGGACCTTGTCGATCAGACCGTAGTTCACCGCTACTTCTCCGCTCATGAAGTTGTCACGGTCGGTATCGCGGGCGATCACTTCGATCGGCTGGCCGGTGTGGTGGGCCAGAATGTGGTTCAGACGATCACGAATGGTCAGAATTTCACGGGTGTGAATTTCGATATCCGAGGCCTGGCCCTGGAAGCCGCCCAGCGGCTGGTGAATCATCATCCGCGAATGCGGCAGGCAGTAACGCTTGCCGGCGGCGCCGCCAGCGAGCAGAAGCGCGCCCATGCTGCACGCTTGACCAATGCAGATGGTCGAGACGTCGGGCTTGATGAATTGCATGGTGTCGTAAATCGACATACCTGCAGTCACGGAGCCGCCTGGGGAATTGATATAGAGATGGATGTCTTTGTCCGGATTTTCCGCTTCCAGGAACAGCAACTGTGCTGCCACCAGATTGGCCATGTAGTCTTCGACCGGACCGATGAGGAAAATCACGCGCTCTTTGAGCAAGCGCGAGTAGATGTCATAAGCGCGTTCGCCGCGGGCGGACTGCTCGATGACCATAGGCACCAGACCGCCAGCGGCCTGGATGTCATGCATTTGTGGCATAAAAGGATTACTGGACATCTATCCGACGCTCCCTAGCTTTTGTCATGTCTCAAATACACATAAGCCAGCACGAAGGCTGGCTTATGGTTGCTCGTACGACGTTAGGGTCAGGCTGCTTGTGGAGCTTCTGCCGGCTTGACCGCTTCTTCGTAAGAGACCTGCTTGTCGGTCACATTGGCCTTCTGCAGAACAGTATCTACAACTTGTTCTTCCAGTACAACTGAACGAACTTCGTTCAATTGCTGGTCGTTTTTGTAGTACCAGGACACCACTTGCTCAGGCTCTTGGTAGGCCGAAGCCATTTCCTGAATCATCTCGCGAACGCGGGCTTCGTCAGGCTTGAGTTCGAATTGCTTGACCACCTCGGCAACGATCAGACCCAGCACTACGCGACGTTTGGCTTGCTCTTCGAACAGCTCGGCAGGCAGTTGGTCCGGCTTGATGTTGCCGCCAAATTGCTGCACAGCTTGCACACGCAGACGATCAACTTCATTGCTCAGCAGTGCTTTTGGCACTTCGATCGGGTTAGCCGACAGCAAGCCTTCCATCACCTGGTTTTTTACTTTCGACTTGATGGCCTGACGCAGCTCGCGCTCCATGTTCTTGCGAACTTCGGCGCGGAAACCTTCGAGGCCGCCTTCTTTGATGCCGAACAGGGCGAAGAAATCGTCGTTCAGCTCAGGCAGTTTCGGCTCGGCAACGCTGTTCACCGTAACGGTGAACTCGGCTTCTTTACCGGCCAGCTCCAGGTTCTGGTAGTCAGCAGGGAAAGTCAGCTTCAGAACGCGCTCTTCGCCGGCTTTGGCGCCGACCAGGCCGTCTTCAAAGCCAGGAATCATGCGGCCGGAACCGATAACCAGCTGAGTGCCTTTGGCCGAGCCACCAGCGAATGCTTCGCCGTCAACTTTGCCGACGAAGTCGATGTTGACCTGGTCGTCTTTCTGAGCAGCGCGATCAGACGTTTCGAAGCGGGTGTTTTGCTTGCGCAGAATTTCCAGCATGTTGTCGAGGTCAGCATCGGCGACTTCGGCTTGCAGACGTTCGATGGCAATACCGTCGAAACCAGCAACCTGGAACTCCGGGAACACTTCGAAGGTGGCCACGTATTCGAGGTCTTTACCTTTTTCGAAGGTTTTTGGCTGAACAGCAGGCGCACCGGCCGGGTTCAGCTTCTGCTCTACCACGGCTTCGTAGAAGGTAGCCTGGATCAGGTCGCTGAGGGCTTCCTGACGAGCAGCGTCTTCGTAACGCTGACGGATAACGCTCATCGGCACTTTGCCTGGGCGGAAACCCGGCACTTTGGCACGGCGTGCAGTCTGCTGCAGACGCTTGTTTACTTCGGTCTCGATGCGTTCAGCAGGAACGCCAATGGTCATACGACGCTCAAGAGCGGAAGTATTTTCAACAGAAACTTGCATGAATATTCCTCGTTGCACAGACGTTAGCCGGCCGTTTCCGGCCCCAGAATCAAGGGCATGCATTCTAGTGGCGAAAACTCAAGAAGTCACCACACAGTGCGTCTCTCGTGGATCGATCGGCTAATTCCTACACATTCGGGCCAATGACCGCTTATCCCCTCCTTATATAAAGGAAGAAAAACGATGCCCAGGGAAACCCGATGCGGAAAACAAAAAAAGGCAGCCCTTATTAAGGAACTGCCTTTCGTTCGGTTACCAGCGCTTGCTGGCGCTTTTACAAGAGAGGTGTCCGCTGTGTGCGCCTAAGCCGCGTGGGCGCTACGAGGGAGTATCGGAACAGTCAGCGTCCGGACGAACCTTCGCGACGTGATTTCGCCCTTTGAAGAGTCCCCTCAGCGAATCAGCCAAAGTAATCAGGGCCGATACGGCGATAGCTAATGCAAGAATGACGTAGAAGATGCACTTCAGGTACGTTTTATCGTCTTTCTTCACCTTCATCATCCTTGATACGAATGTTGCATGAGATTCAAGCTATCGGCCCAGGCTTGCATCATCTCACGCCGCTGATCCAAATAGATCGCGTGGTGGTGTGCATTTTGGAACTTTATTTTCATTTGCGTGGAACCGCCGCGCCTCAATCAGGTCTGCGCCGCATCCCGAGTGGTAAATTGCCGTGAAATTCGTGCAGCGGCACTGTGCTGCGCCATCCTCCCGCCGGCCATCTGCCAGGCGAGGCGCCGTGAACGCGTACAACGAACGAAACCCCAGACAAAGAAAAAGCCGCTCTAGGCGGCTTTTTCTCTGGCTTCGCGAAAGCCGGCGGGGCTTGGCGAAACCTTACTTGGTGCGGACGGAGAGACTCGAACTCTCACGCCTTGCGGCGCTGGAACCTAAATCCAGTGTGTCTACCAATTCCACCACGTCCGCGAAGCTTTGAAGCAAAGACGCCAGACCGTTTAAGGTCTGGCGTCTTTTCGAATATGGGGTGGACGATGGGGATCGAACCCACGACAACAGGAGTCACAATCCTGTGCTCTACCAACTGAGCTACGCCCACCATATTGCGTTGTTGCTGTGTTGCTTTGCCTGTATTGCCAAACAGCCTTGTGGCGTGCCCGGCAGGACTCGAACCTGCGACCATCCGCTTAGAAGGCGGATGCTCTATCCAGCTGAGCTACGGGCACTTGGCTGTGCTCGACAAGCGGGGCGAATGTTATAGACGAGCTAATCAGCCGTCAACACTAAAACGTAAAAAATTCAGTGAGATAAAGGAGTTACGGGAAAATGCTGACCGCCCGCCTTTGCCCGCCCGGCCGGTCATGCGAGAATGCGCGTCCTTTTTCAATCATTTCCGATGGTTAACCAAGCGTCATGACCGCACAACTTATCGACGGCAAGGCGATCGCCGCTAGCCTGCGCAAGCAGATCGCCCAACGTGTCGCCGAACGCAGCGAGCAAGGGCTTCGTACTCCGGGCCTGGCTGTAATTCTGGTCGGCAGCGACCCCGCTTCTCAGGTGTACGTTTCCCATAAGCGTAAAGACTGCGAAGAAGTCGGCTTTCTTTCCCATGCCTATGACTTGCCTGCCAGTACGACTCAGGACGAGTTGCGCGAGCTGATCGACCGGCTCAACGATGACGCCACTATCGACGGCATCCTCTTGCAGCTGCCGCTCCCTGAACATCTGGATGCCTCGCAGTTGCTGGAGCGCATCCGCCCCGACAAAGATGTCGACGGTTTTCACCCATTCAATATCGGCCGTCTGGCCCAGCGCATTCCGCTGCTACGTCCGTGCACGCCTAAAGGCATCATGACGTTGTTGGCGAGCACTGGCGTCGACCTTTATGGCATGGATGCGGTGATCGTCGGCGCTTCCAATATTGTGGGTCGCCCGATGGCCATGGAGCTGTTGCTGGCGGGATGCACCGTGACGGTCACGCACCGCTTTACCAAAGACCTTGCCGGCCACGTTGGCCGTGCCGATCTGGTAGTGGTGGCGGCGGGCAAGCCGGGGTTGGTGAAAGGCGAGTGGATCAAGCCTGGCGCGGTTGTGATTGATGTGGGCATCAACCGTCAGGAAGACGGCAAGCTGGTGGGTGACGTGGTCTATGACACCGCCCTGCCCCGCGCCGGCTGGATCACGCCGGTGCCTGGCGGCGTCGGTCCCATGACCCGCGCATGCTTGCTGGAAAACACGTTGTACGCGGCTGAGCATTTGCACGACTGACAACGGCAATGTTGGGCTTCGCGTAGCTCAACCCAACCTACCCAAACACCGCAGACCCGTAGGTTGGGTTTAATTATGTGAAGCCCAACGAAAAAACGGCACCCTCAAGGTGCCGTTTTTTATGCCTTACGAAAAACGCCGCTTACTTACGCGCCGCTTCCCACTGCTTCAGCAGATCGTTGTAGTTAACGGTTTCGCCTTTGGGCTTCTCGTTAGCCAGTTTCGGCTTCGGTGCGCCCGGCTGGTCGAACCAGTATTGCGCATCCTTTTCCGGGTTCATTTTCGGACCGCAGATTGGCTGCACTTTCGAGCGTTCAAGGCGCGTCATGATCGCGTCCTGATCTTTAGCCAAGCCGTCGAGCGCTTCTTGCGGCGTTTTTTCGCCGCTGGCCGCTTCCGAAATATGGCTCCACCACAACTGTGCCAAACGCGGATAGTCCGGCACGTTGGTGCCGGTCGGCGTCCATTGCACGCGGGCCGGGCTGCGGTAGAACTCAACCAAACCACCGAGTTTGGGCGCCATGTCAGTCATGGCTTGCGAGTTGATGTCCGACTCACGAATCGGCGTCAGACCGAGAATGGTCTTCTTCAACGAAACGGTTTTCGAGGTCACGAACTGCGCATACAGCCAAGCGGCCAAACGTTGCTTTTCGGGGGTCGATTTCAGGAACGTCCACGAGCCCACGTCCTGGTAGCCGAGCTTCATGCCCTCTTCCCAATACGGGCCACGTGGCGACGGCGCCATCCGCCATTTCGGCGTGCCATCGGCGTTTACCACTGGCAGGCCCGGCTTGGTCATGTCGGCGGTGAAGGCGGTGTACCAGAAAATTTGCTGAGCAATGTTGCCCTGCGCAGGCACCGGGCCAGACTCGGAGAACGTCATGCCCTGCGCTTCTGGCGGCGCGTAGGCACGCATCCAGTCCACGTACTTCTGCGTGGCAAACACGGCCGCCGGGCCGTTGGTATCGCCACCACGGGTCACGCTGGAGCCCACCGGATGGCAGTCCTCCACACGAATGCCCCACTCGTCCACCGGCAAGCCGTTGGGCAAACCTTTGTCGCCCCCCCCCGCCATGGAGAACCAGGCATCGGTGAAGCGCCAACCCAGGGACGGGTCTTTTTTGCCGTAATCCATGTGGCCGTAAACGCGCTTGCCGTCGATTTCCTTGACGTCTTCGC
The DNA here is from genome assembly GCF_900573885.1 of Pseudomonas viridiflava. Classification (GTDB taxonomy): domain Bacteria; phylum Pseudomonadota; class Gammaproteobacteria; order Pseudomonadales; family Pseudomonadaceae; genus Aquipseudomonas. Next base: position 18,846 of record NZ_UPSE01000283.1, on the reverse strand, counting down.
TGAAAAATTTGGCGATGTCTTCATAGGCGGACCAGTTCACCGGCACGCCCAGTTCATAACCGTACTTCTCTTTGAACTTGGCTTTCAAATCAGCCCGTTCAAACCAGTCAGCGCGGAACCAGTAAAGGTTGGCGAACTGTTGGTCAGGCAATTGGTAAATCTTGCCGTCCGGCGCGGTGGTGAAGGAGATGCCGATAAAGTCTTTCAGGTCCAGCGTCGGCGATGTGACGTTCTTGCCTTCGTTGGCCATCATGTCGGTGATCGACGCGGTTTTGCCGTAGCGGAAATGCGTGCCGATCAGGTCGGAGTCATTCACCCAACCGTCGTAGATATTCTTGTCCGACTGCATTTGCGTTTGCAGTTTTTCCACCACGTCGCCTTCTTGCAGCAGGTCGTGGGTCAGGGTGATGCCGGTGATTTCGCTGAAGGCTTTGGCCAGCACCTTGGATTCATATTCGTGGGTGGTCAGGGTTTCCGACACCACGTTGATCTTCATGCCACGGAACGGCTCGGCGGCTTTGATAAACCACTTCAGCTCTTCCAGTTGCTGCTCAGGCGTGAGGGTGGACGGCTTGAATTCGCTGCCAATCCATTTCTTCGCCGCGTCTTCGTAAGCATCTGCCCAGGCCGTTGCACTCAAGCCACTCAGGGCGAATATCGCCGCCAACGTCACGCTATGTCGCAGTTTGTTGTTTTTGTTCAACATAGACACCTCTTGGTAATTATTAGGTACAGCTCCAACCGTGCGGGGCAGACACAAACGACAGCTGCGGCCCGCCTGCCAACTAACCCCAACGCATCACAACCAACAGCCACACCAGGGACAGCGCGGAGGCTACCCAGATGCTCCATTCGGTCGCGCCGATTACCAGCAAATGCAGGTAAGCGCTTCCGAGAAGACCAATAAACAGCCGATCGCCACGGGTGGTGGCAATCGGCAAGAACCCGCGACGCTCCACACACGGTGAGCGCAGCTCCCAAACGGTCATGCCCGCCAGCAGCAACGCGATAGCCGCGAAAAACGCTGCGGTGGGGGTTGTCCAAGCCATCCATTCCATCGTCAGTTCCTCACACCCGGCCCAAGGCAAAGCCCTTGGCTACATGGTTACGCACGAACCAGATCACCAGCATGCCCGGCAAAATGGTCAGCACCCCGGCGGCCGCCAGCACGCCCCAGTCGATACCCGATGCCGATACCGTTCGGGTCATTACCGCGGCAATCGGCTTGGCGTTTACCGAGGTCAAGGTGCGCGCCAGCAGCAGCTCGACCCACGAGAACATGAAGCAGAAAAACGCGGTTACGCCGATGCCCGAGCCAATCAGCGGAATGAAAATCTTGGCGAAGAATTTCGGGAAGCTGTAGCCGTCGATATAGGCGGTTTCGTCGATCTCTTTCGGCACGCCCGACATGAACCCTTCGAGAATCCACACCGCCAATGGCACGTTGAACAGGCAATGGGCCAGTGCCACGGCAATGTGGGTATCGAACAGGCCGATCGAGGAATACAACTGAAAGAACGGCAGCAGAAACACGGCCGGCGGCGCCATGCGGTTGGTCAGCAGCCAGAAGAACAGGTGCTTGTCGCCGAGAAACCGGTAGCGGGAAAACGCATAGGCCGCCGGCAACGCTACCGTCAGGGAAATCAGCGTGTTCAGCGTTACGTAATACAGCGAGTTGAGGTAGCCGGTGTACCAGCTCGGATCGGTGAAAATCACCTTGTAGTTGGCCAGGGTGAACTCACTGGGCCACAGACTCAGGCCACCGAGAATCTCGTTATTGGTTTTGAACGACATGTTCAGCAGCCAGTAAATCGGCACCAGCAGGAACAGAATGTAGAGCACCAGCACCACTTTTTTTCGTGTTGTCATGGTCGGGGCCTCAGCGCGTTTTATCGTTGTGCGTCATGGCGGTGTAGAACACCCACGACACCAACAGAATGATCAGGAAGTACACCAGCGAAAACGCCGCCGCCGGGCCCAGGTCGAATTGGCCGATGGCCATTTGCGTCAGGGTTTGGCTGAGGAACGTGGTGGCGTTGCCCGGCCCGCCGCCGGTGAGCACGAAGGGCTCGGTGTAAATCATGAAGCTGTCCATAAAGCGCAGCATCACGGCGATCAGCAGCACGCTTTTCAGCTTGGGCAGTTGAATGTGACGGAACACCGCCCAACCCGACGCCCGATCAATGCGCGCGGCCTGGTAATACACATCGGGAATGGCCCGCAAACCGGAGTAACACAGCAGCGCCACCAACGACGTCCAGTGCCACACATCCATGATCAACACCGTGGCCCAGGCGTCGCCCGTATTGGCCGCGTAGTTGTATGAGATGCCCAGCTTGTTGAGCGTGTAGCCCATCAAGCCAATGTCGGCGCGGCCGAAAATCTGCCAGATGGTGCCGACCACGTTCCATGGAATCAGCAGCGGAATGGCCAGCACGATCAACACCAGCGAGGCCATTTTCCCTTTGGTTGGCATACACAGCGCGATGCCGATACCGAGGGGAATTTCAATCAACAGCACGCAGGCCGAGAAGATGAACTGGCGCAGCAATGAGTCGTGCAAACGGTTGTCGGCCAATACCTGGCGGTACCAATCGGCGCCGACAAAGTAGCGGCTGGATTGGTCGAAAATGTCCTGCAGCGAGTAGTTGACCACCGTCATCATCGGCACAATGGCGCTGAACGCCACCAGCAGAAATACCGGCAATACCAACCACCACGCCTTGTTGTTCTGAACCTTCATGGCGTCACCTCCGCAGGCGCGTCTACCGCCGCTTCAACCAGATATTCGTCGGCGTACAGCATCAGCCACTGCGCCGGAAAACTCAGGTACACCTTCTGCTGCGGCACTGGCTGGTCCTCCTGCAAGCGCACTTTCAGCTTCTGCCCGTCGAGCATCAGGGTCAGGATTTTGTAAGTGCCCAAGTCCTCGACATGCGCCACGTCGCCGCACAGCGCGTCGTCATAGGGGCCATCCCAAATGTGGATGAACTCGGGACGAATGCCGACCTTCAGCGTGGCATCCGGCATCGCGGCAAGGCGTTGATTGAGCGCGGCGCTTAATGGCAGCACGGTATTGGCGAACCGCACGCCACCCTCGCAGCGCGTCACGTCGATCAGGTTCATGCCCGGGCTACCAATGAAGTAGCCGACAAAGGTGTGGCTCGGGCGCTCGAACAACTCGCGCGGGGTGCCGAACTGCACGATCTGCCCGCCGTACATCACGGCAATCTTGTCGGCAAAGGTCGAGGCTTCGAGCTGGTCGTGGGTCACGTAGACCATGGTGATGTTGAACTGCTCATGAATCTGCTTGAGCTTGCGCCGCAGCTTCCACTTAAGGTGCGGGTCGATCACGGTCAGCGGTTCGTCGAACAGAATGGCCGACACATCGTCACGTACCAGACCACGGCCCATGGAAACTTTCTGCTTCTCGTCAGCGGTCAGGTTCTTGGCTTTCTTGTGCAGCAACGGGTGCAGGTCGAGCACCTCGGCAATCTCGTTGACCTTGCTCAGCACCTTGGCTTCGTTGAGGCCCTGATTGCGCAAGGGAAAGGCCAGGTTGTCGAACACCGTCATGGTGTCGTACACCACCGGGAACTGGAAAACCTGGGCGATGTTGCGCTCTTCTGGCGGCAGCAGATTCACCACCTTGCCGTCGAAATGCACTTCACCCTCGGACGGGCTCAGCAGCCCTGAAATAATGTTGAGCAACGTCGACTTGCCGCATCCGGACGGGCCTAGCAACGCATAGGCGCCGCCCTGCTCCCAGATATGGTTCATCTCGCGAATGGCGTAGTCCGCCGGCCCGGTGGGCGTTTTGCTGTAGCTATGCGCCAAATGGTGCAAACGAATCTCGGCCATCAGGCAACCCTCCCGACACGGCGACTGGGAGCCTGAATCAGGCGGCCATCGGCGGCGAATACGAACAGCTTGTGGGTGGGGATATAGATAAGAATCGACGTGTCGACGTCGTACTCATGCACGCCCGGCAAATGCAGCACCAACACAAACTGCTCGTTGCGCACGTGCAGAAAGGTTTCCGAGCCGCTGATTTCGGCAAGCTCGACGGTTACCGCCAATTCCAGATCATCGTCATTGGAGGGCACCAGGCCGATATGGCTGGGGCGCACGCCAAAGCGGTACTCGCCCTCGCCGATGCTTTGCAGATCCGGGTTCAGGGGAAAGTGCACGGCCTCGGCGAAACTGACCTCGGTGCCGCTAATGCGTCCGGGCATAAGGTTGATCGGCGGTTCGGAAAACAGCTCGGCGGCCAGCACCTGTTGCGGACGGTGGTACACGTCGGCGGTCTTGCCGCTCTGCACCACTCGCCCTTCGTGCAGGATGGTGGTGGTGCCGCCCAACGCCAGCGCTTCGTTTGGCTCGGTGGTGGCATAAATGGCGATGGTGTGGCGCGCCTGGAACAGCTCGCGCATTTCCTGACGCAGCTCTTCGCGCAGCTTGTAGTCGAGGTTCACCAGCGGCTCGTCGAACAGAATCAGCGAGGCGTCCTTGACCAGCGCGCGAGCCATGGCGGTGCGCTGCTGCTGACCGCCCGAAAGCTCCAGAGGATGGCGCTTGAGCAACGCATCAATGCGCAGCATCTTGGCGGTGGCGTGGACTTTTTCGGCTATTTCGGCGTCTTTGAGACCGGCCTGGCGCAGCGGCGAGGCGATGTTCTCGTACACCGTCAACGTCGGGTAATTGATGAACTGCTGATAGACCATCGACACGTTGCGCTTGCGCACCGGCACGTTTGTCATATCGGCGCCGTTCATCAAAATGCGGCCGCTGTTGGGTTTGTCGAGTCCAGCCATCAAGCGCATCAGGCTGGTTTTACCGGAAAGGGTCCGACCCAGCAGCACGTTGAACGAACCTGGTTCGAAACTTAAACAGGCGTCGTCGATATGCAACTCGCCATCGACCACACGCGTGACGTGTTCGAGCACTAAAGACATAAGCGTCCTTTTATTGTTGTTCTACGTTGATTCCACCGAGGGTGCGTCGGCCAGGCTCTGGCACCCTCGATTTCAATTCGCCAAACTAGAGCCAGTTCTGTGCCAACCCGTGATTAACGATCACAACCTACTGTTTTAAAAAGAATTATCCAACCAATCAGAATATCCGGAAGGGTCAGTTTGAACACCTGTGAACACTCATTTGTGAACAACTGAACAGTGGCCACTGTTGACTTTGAACAGTCATGAACGACACTGAACCGACCCGGAAAACACCGGTCGATTGCTGGCTGAAAATAAAAACAACATCACGCGAGACCCGTCATGGCCGAAGCCGCCCTGCCCCACGACACGATCATTCAGGACTCCTGGACGCGCTGCCGCAGTTTCGGCCTCACGCACCAGAGCGCGCCGACGTTCAGCCAGCCGAGCGCCGGCGACGTGTCGGCGCTGTTGGAAAGTCAGCATGCGCTGGTGCAAACCACCCATAAGGAAGTGCTGCCCTACTACGGCAACATCCTCGCCAACTCCAACTGCCTGATCATGCTGGCCGACAACCAGGGCCAGGTGCTGCAGAGCTGGGGCGACCAGCGTTTTATCGAGCCGAACCATGCCGCCGGCTTTGTTGCCGGCGCCAGTTGGCTGGAGCGCTACACCGGCACCAACGCCATCGGCACTGCGCTGAGCTGCGCGCAGCCGGTGCATATTCAGCATGACGAACACTTCCTTAAAGCCAACCGCTTCATGACCGGCTCGGCCTCGCCGATTTTCAACGAGCAAAGGCAGATGATTGCCGTGCTCGATGTGTCCAGCGACAGCTACCTGCCGCCCTCGCACACCCTGGGCATGGTGAAAATGATGAGCCAGTCGGTGGAGAACCGGCTGATCCTCAACCTGTTTCAGCAGCGCTATTTCCAGCTGACCTTCAACACCAGCCTGAACAACCTCGACAGCCCATGGGCCGGCCTGGTGGTGTTCGACGAAAGCGGCCAGGTGGTGTCCGCCAACCGCCGCGCCGACAGCCTGCTCGGCATCAGCCTGGCAGCGGTGAACATCGAGCGTTTGTTCGACATCCCGCTGCAACAGCTGCTGAACCAGCCCCAAGACTTGCCGTTCAACTTGCGCGCCGGCGGCCGTTTTCGCTTCCACGCCCAGCTCAAGCGTCCGCAGCAACCGGTGCCGATCCAGGCGCGAGACTTTCGCACCGCACCGCTCAGCCCGCCGCCGAGCCCGGCACCGGCCGCGCAAAGTCCTTTCACCCTTGCCGCCATCAACCTCGGTGACCCGCGCGTCGACAAGGCCGTGCGCCAGGCTGAGCGGCTACTGGAAAAAGACATTCCGATACTGGTGTTCGGCGAAACCGGCGTTGGCAAAGAAGTGTTCGTCAAAGCCCTGCATCAGGCCAGCTCAAGGGCGCAGCAAAGCCTGATCGCCGTGAACTGCGCGGCCATTCCTGCCGAGCTGGTGGAATCGGAACTGTTCGGCTACGAGAAAGGCGCGTTCACCGGCGCCAACCAGAAAGGCAGCATCGGTCTGATTCGCAAGGCTCACAAAGGCACGTTGTTCCTCGACGAAGTCGGCGATATGCCGCTGCGGGTACAAGCGCGACTGTTGCGCGTGCTGCAAGAGCGCTGCGTGCAGCCCTTGGGCAGCAGCGAGTTGTATCCGGTAGATATCCGCCTGATCTCCGCTACCAATCGGGCACTGCGCCAGGACGTCGACAGCGGCCTGTTCAGACAAGACCTCTATTACCGCATCAGCGGCCTCAACCTTGAACTGCCGCCGTTGCGCGAGCGCACCGACAAACAGGCGATGATCCAGCGCTTGTGGGAGCACCATCGCGAGCCCTACCAATGGGCCGGCTTGAGCAGTGACGTGATGGAAATGCTGCTGCGCCATCCGTGGCCTGGCAACCTGCGCCAGCTGAGCAGCGTGCTGCAGATCGCCCTGGCAATGGCCGACGACCAGCCGATTCGCCCCGAGCATTTGCCGGATGATTTCTTTGCGGATCTGCCCGGTAACGAGGCGCCGCCCGTGGTGGAATACCGGGCGACCAGTGATGCCGATCTGAAAAGTCAGTACGAGCAGTGTGGCGGCAATATCTCCCACCTTGCCCGCCAACTTGGGCTTAGCCGCAACACGCTGTACAAGCGGCTGCGTGAGCAGGGGGTGAAGGTGTGATGGGTCGCGGCTTGCTGGGGCTGTCGTCTGCAGCAATCGCGGCTAAAGCCGCTCCTACAGGAAATAACTGTCTCTGTGGGAGCGGCTTTAGCCGCGATGCTTTTGGGGTCGAGGCTGAAGCCGCCGCTTCACGCCGCCGAAACGGCTCGCTCCACCACCGGCAGCGCCCTGCCTAACGCGGGGTCGCGGCGAAAGGTCAGCGTGCCGTCCTCCACCGGCGCATAGCGCAGGTTGAACACATCGAGCAGGTAGTTCTGCTTCATCTGCCATGGCGCGCCCGGCCCTTGCTTGGGCAATACATCGGCCGCGCGCAATACGTACCCCGCAGAGATATCCAGCAATGGGCGCTTTTCAATGGCGTTGCCCACCTGCTGGGCCACGCACATTTTGTAGGCATTCTCGTCCATGTAATTGAGTACGCGGCACACGTAGCGTGAGGCAAGGTCGGCACGCAGCGTCCAGGAGGCGTTGGTGTAGCCGACACACAGGGCGAAATTGGGCACGTTACTGAGCATCAAGCCTTTGTAGGCCAGGGTGTCGCCGATATTCACGGGCTTGCCGTCAACGTCCAGGGCCATGCCGCCGCATGCCTGCAATTTCAGGCCGGTGGCGGTGACGATGATATCCGCCGCCAGCTCCTCGCCCGAGCGCAGGCGAATGCCGGTTTCGGTAAACGTGTCGATGTGTTCGGTAACCATCTGCGCCTTGCCGCTGCGCAGCGCCTTGAACAGGTCGCCGTTGGGGGCCACGCACAGGCGCTGGTCCCACGGTTGGTAAGCCGGTTTGAAGTGCGTATCGACCGCGTAACCGGCCGGCAGCTGGCGCTTCACGCCGATTCGCAACATCCTGCGCGCCAGGTTCGGAGCGCGGCGACAGAATTGGAAAAAGCCTAACGTCAGCATCACGTTTTTCCAGCGCGCCAGGCTGTGAGCGCGGGGTTCGGACAAATGCTTGCGGAGAAAATCGGCGATCGGATCCTTGGCTGGCAGCGCGGCGACATAACTGGGCGAACGCTGCAGCAGGGTGACGCTGCGAGCCTGCGCCGCCATGGCGGGCACCAGCGTTACGGCGGTGGCGCCGCTGCCGATGATGACCACGTTTTTATCGGTGTAGTCGAGATTCTCGGGCCACTTCTGCGGATGAATTACTTGGCCCTTGAACTGGTCGCTGCCCGGAAATTCAGGGGTGTAGCCGCCGGCGTAGTCGTAGTAGCCGCTGCAGACGTACAGAAATTTTGCCCGGTAGAGGGTCGACGCCCCGCTTTCAGGGTGCTGTACGTGCAAGGTCCACAGCGCGTCATGGGAAGACCAGCTGGCCGATGCCACTTTCTGTTTGAAGCGAATGTGCTGGTCGATGCCGAATTCGCGGGCCGTGTCTTTGATGTACTGCAGAATCGAGGCGCCATCGGCGATGGCTTTGGCGTCCTGCCACGGCTTGAACGGGTAACCGAGGGTGAACATGTCGGAGTCTGAACGCAGCCCCGGATAACGGAACAGATCCCAGGTTCCACCGATTTCGCCGCGCCCTTCGAGAATCGCGTAGCGCTTGGCCGGACATTCTGTCTGTAACCGGTAGGCCGCACCGATACCCGAAAGACCTGCGCCAATGATCAACACATCAAACTGTTCGGTACCCATGGCTCACTCCGTCTTACTCACTCGTTGTCGAGGGCAACGGCGAGCTTTTTTTATTGTTTTTCCCGTCGGCAGCAGGCGCCAAGCGGGGGGAACGTTTAGTTTTTTACTTCCACTGCCTTGAGCATAGCCATCTAAAGCACAGCGTTCGGCGCGTCAGTACGGAAAAAGGCGTAAATGCCATCAAGCAGTGGACGTAGCCGTAGCCACAAGCGAATCGAAGCAAGCGAGGAGTTAGAGCGTGCATGCGGGTGATAACGGGATCAGGCAACTTTTGAGGCGCGCAGTTAACACGAAAAAAGGGCGAATGGCCATTATCCCTATGGCGGGATTGCCTTCGGCGAAGATCATCACACGCGGCACAAATTCATCTTGTGCGCCGCACGCGCCCACGCGTCTAATCCGCAGCCATCTGCCCTTTCGTTCGCCGTCACGGACCTGACCACCATGCGTTTACCGTTGCACCTGTGCGCCCTGCTCGCCCTGGCTGGCGCGCCATTTTTTCCTGCCCTCGCTATCGCCGCCGAGTGCCACGCCTACGAAACCGAAACCGTAACGCTGACCGGCACGCTTTATCCGGACACTTTTCCCGGCGCGCCAAATTATGAAGACGTCACCCAGGGCGATGAGGCGGAAGTCGGCTTCTACCTGGCCGTGCCCGAGCCACTGTGCATGGCCGCCAACGATGAATTCGACGCCACCAGCGCCGACCAGCGTCTGGATTATTTGCAGTTGATCCTCGACCAGCAGGGTTACGACCAGTTGCGCCCGTACCTGATGAGCGAGGGCAAGCTCACGCTCAAAGGCACCATCACCGGCGCGCTGACCGGGCACCATCACACGCCGCTGCTGCTGCAGGAGGTCGAATTCGTCACCGGCACGCCGGCCGAGCCGGTCGACTGCGAAATCCTGGCCGAGAACGCGTCGCTGGATGAGCGTTTGCCCACACCGCTGCCGGGCAAAATTACCGGCGAAGGTCGCCTGTACTTTCACCACGCACCCAACGACACCTGCACCGAGCGCAAGGCGTATATCGTGCCGGGCGACAGCGTTACGGTGAGCAACATCCACAGTTTTGGCTGGGCCGAAGTCAGCTACACCAGCAAAAACGGCGCGGTGTACACCGGCTGGGTCAAGCAGAGCCACGTGTTGATCAACAGCGAGCCTTGAACCGCCTTTGCGCCAGCGGACCTCGTTGCGCTTTACGTTGTCTCCACTAACCGTCCACTCGCACAGGCTTTCTATGCAACCCGTCCGTTACATCATCCGTCATCCGTCAGCCGGCCTGCTGTTCGTGCAGTTGCTCGGCGTGCTGCTCTATCCGTTGATGGAAGACACCCCGCTCGGGCGCGCACTGTTCGGCGCGTTCGGCCTGGTGGTGCTGGGCCTGGCGCTGCATGTAGTCAAACGCAGTTCCTCGCACACCTGGGTTGCCGTGGTGCTGGCGGTGCTGCTGGTAACGCTGTCGGTGATCAACAACATGACGCCTGCGGTTAGCCTGGAGTCGTCGATTGCCCTGCTGGAGGCGGTGTTTTATTTCTATGCGGCCGGCACATTGATCGCCTATATGAACGCCGACTACCGTGCCACCACGGATGAGCTGTATGCCGTGGGCGCCACGTTCACCCTGCTCGCCTGGGCATTTGCGCACCTGTACACCTTTTGCCAATTGCTGCTGCCGGGCAGCTTTGGCGCATTAATCAACCCTGACGCGGCGCGGAGCTGGATGGAGCTGCTGTTTCTCAGTTTCACCACGCTGTCGGGCGTCGGTCTCGGCGACATCATTCCGCTCACACCGATGGCCCGGGCTCTGGTGATGATCGAGGAGTTCGCCGGCGTGATGTACCTCGCGCTCGTGGTGTCGCGCCTGATCGCGCTGACAGCTATCAAGCGCTGACAGCGAAGGCAGACTGAACGCGGTCAGCGCCGGGCGGGTCATAGACCGCGTACTTCCCGGATCTGGAACGCTGATGTCTGCCGTTGAAACTGCCCTCGCCACCCCTTCCCACGCACGGCAAAAAAGCTCGACGCGCTGGGCCTTTTTCATCGCCGGCTTCGTCATGGCGGCCTGGGCACCACTGGTGCCATTTGCCAAGGCGCGCGCCGGCTTGTCTGAAGGTTCGCTGGGCCTGTTGTTGCTGTGTCTTGGCGCCGGTTCGCTACTGACCATGCCATTGGCCGGCGCGCTGGCTGCGCGCTTTGGTTGCCGGCGGGTAATTGTCGCCGCCGCCATGGTGATCTGCACCATGCTGCCGTTGCTGACCCTGTTCGCCTCCTGGCCGTTACTCGCCGTCAGCCTGGCGCTGTTCGGTGCCGGGCTGGGCTGCATGGACTGCACCATCAATTTGCAAGCGGTGATGGTGGAGAAAAACAGCGAAACGCCGCTGATGTCGGGCTTCCATGGCCTGTTCAGCGTCGGCTGCATCGCCGGCGCGGCAGGTGTGAGCGTGCTGTTGGCGCTAGGCCTCAGCCCGTTCCTGGCCGCGATGGCGGTAGTGACCGCAGTGTTTGCCGTGCTGCTGCATTCAGCGCGCGACCTGCTGCCCTTCGGCAGCACCAGCAATGGTCCGGCCTTCGCCATTCCCCACGGCGTGGTGCTGTTGATCGGCGCCGTGTGCTTCATCCTGTTTTTGGCCGAAGGCGCCATGCTCGACTGGAGCGCCGTGTTCCTCACCGAAAGCAAAGGTCTGACCTCCGCCCATTCGGGCATCGGCTACGTGGCGTTTTCCTGCGCAATGACGGTCGGCCGCCTGACCGGCGACAAGGTGGTGCACCGGGTGGGACGCCAGCGTGTGGTGTTACTGGGTTCGCTGATGGCAGCCGCCGGGCTGGTGGTGGCGACGTTGAGTCCGTCGTGGCAGCTGTCGCTACTGGGCTTTCTGCTGGTAGGCGCTGGTTGCTCGAACGTGGTGCCGGTGATGTTCAGCCTGATCGGCAAACAAAAGGTGATGGCCGAAAACGTCGCCATTCCCGCGGTTTCCACCCTGGGCTATGGCGGCATTTTGCTGGGGCCGGCGTTTATCGGCTTTATCGCCCATGGCAGCAGCCTGGCGGTTGCCTTGCTGGTGTTGGCGGGCTTGCTGGTCGGCGCGGCGGCGCTGAGCCTGACGTTGAAATTGTCCTGAACTGGTTTATTGGGCTTCGCGTTGCTCACCGCACGCGGACCAACCCACCCTACGGAACAGGACATCGACTCGTAGGTTGGGTTGAGCGCAGCGAAGCCCAACAAATCCAGCACAAAAAAAACCCGCTTCGCAGCGGGCTTTTTATTTAGCGGACCGGAAGGCGAACCCTCTTAGTCCTCGCGATAGCGACGCAGCTTGAGCTGCTTACCGGCTACGCGGGTGTCCTTCAGTTTGGTCAGCAAACGCTCCAGACCTTCTTCCGGCAGCTCAACCAGGCTGAAGCTGTCGCGCACTTGAATGCGGCCGATGGCTTCGCGGGCCAGGCCGCCTTCGTTGAGGATGGCACCCAGCAGGTTTTTCGCGGCGATACCGTCGCGTGCGCCAAGAGCGGTACGGCAACGGGCACGACCTTCGGCCAGCGGCATCGGGGCACGACGTTCACGCGGCTCGCTACGCTCACCGGCAGGACGCTCGGAACGCTCACGCGGTGCGCTGTTCGGCACCAGTGGTTGTTCACGCTCAACGTCGGCAAGGGTCAGCGCCTGGCCGTTGGTGGCTTTGCGCAGCAGCGCAGCGGCCAGGGCACGCGGGCTGCAACCGATGTCGGCGGTCAGACGGTCGAGCAGATCACCGTGGCTGGCTTCAGCATCAGCCACCAGCGGCGCGAGGACGTTGGTGAGCTTCTTGATGCGTGCGTCCAGCACTTGCTGGCCGTTCGGCAGGCGAACTTCGGCAACCTTCTGGCCGGTTACACGCTCGATCACTTGCAGCATGCGACGCTCACGCGGCGTTACCAGCAACAGGGCGCGACCGGTACGACCGGCACGGCCGGTACGACCGATACGGTGAACGTAGGATTCCGGGTCGTACGGCATGTCCACGTTCATTACGTGGGTGATGCGCGGTACGTCGAGGCCGCGGGCGGCAACGTCGGTGGCGACCACGATGTCCAGACGGCCATCTTTGAGCGAGTCGATAACGCGCTCGCGCTGGTTCTGGGCGATGTCACCGTTCAGCGCGGCAGCTTTGTAGCCCTTGGCTTCCAGCGCGGCGGCCAGGTCCAGAGTGGCTTGCTTGGTGCGCACGAAGGCGATCAGGGCGTCGAAATCTTCCACTTCCAGCAGACGCAATACAGCGGCGTGCTTCTGGTCAGCGTGAACCAGCAGGTGAGCTTGCTCGATGGCAGTCACAGTCTGGGTTTTGGTTTCGATCTTGATGTGCTTCGGGTCACGCAGGTGCTTTTCAGCAATGGCGCGAATCGAGTGCGGCAGCGTGGCCGAGAACAGCACGGTCTGGCGGGTAGCCGGCATGGCCTTGAAGATAACTTCCAGGTCGTCCATGAAGCCCAGCTTGAGCATTTCGTCTGCTTCGTCGAGTACCAAGTGCTGAATAGTCGACAGCACTTTTTCGTCACGACGCAGGTGGTCAACCAGACGACCCGGGGTCGCCACAACAATCTGAGCGCCATTACGGATGGCTTTCAGTTGTGGACCCATCGGCGCGCCGCCGTAAACGGCAACCACGTTCACGCCTGGCATTTGCTTGGCGTAGGTTTCAAAAGCGGTAGCCACCTGCAAGGCCAGCTCGCGAGTTGGCGCAAGAATCAGGGCCTGCGGCTCACGTTTGGCCGGGTCGATACGGGTGAGGATTGGCAGGGCGAACGCGGCGGTTTTACCGGTACCGGTTTGCGCCTGGCCGATCATGTCGTGACCGGCGAGAATCACTGGAATGGCTTGCAGTTGAATAGCCGATGGCTCTTCGTAACCGGTAGCGATTACTGCAGCGAGAATATTGGGGTTAAGTCCGAGCGCGGCGAAGCCGCCGGATACCTGGGTCATGGGTCTGCCTCAAAGTGCATCCGCAAAGACCCATGTTCCAAAGCTGCGCATGCCGTGTAAGACCCGAAGGTAACCCTGGCAGCCCTGTAGGCGGGGATTTGCGAAAACGTATTAATGAAAAAAGAAGATATTCAGGACGTTCACTTGGTGAACTGCACCCAAAGCTCGCTCCGGGAAAAACCTGCAAAACCTGAACACGGCTGTTTGAAGCCGGCGCGCACTATACCGGAAAAACTTGACCTCGGTGTAAGTTTCGCTAAGAAAATCCTTACACTCCGCCAGCCGGTCGCCGAGATAGACGCATCCGGCGCCAGCCGCGCTGCGGTTTGACCACGCGCATCAGGCCAGCTATACCGCACCAGCCACTCCCGTCAGCCATAAGGATAACGTCGCCATGAACAGCACCAGCGCCGGTCGCGTCAGCCGAGAAAAACGCGGGGCGATCATGCTGATCGGCCTCGACCGCCCTTCCAAACGCAATGCCTTCGACCTGGCTCTGCTCAACGACCTGACCCTTGCCTACGGCGAGTTCGAGCGTGACAGCGACATGCGCGTTGCCGTGGTGTTTGCCCACGGCGAGCATTTCACCGCCGGGCTGGACCTGGCGAACGTCGCCGCCACTTTCGCCAGTGGCTGGCAGATTCCCGAAGGTGGCTGCGACCCATGGGGCGTGTTTGGCGGCCCGCGTGTGAGCAAACCGGTGATCGTTGCCGCCCAGGGCTACTGCTTCACCATTGGCATCGAATTGATGCTCGCCTCCGATATCAACCTGTGCGCCAGCAATACGCGCTTTGCGCAAATGGAAGTGCAGCGCGGCATCTTTCCGTTCGGCGGCGCGACCTTGCGCATGCACCAGGCCGCCGGCTGGGGCAATGCCATGCGCTGGCTGCTGACCGGTGATGAATTCGATGCACACGAAGCCTGTCGACTGGGCCTGGTGCAAGAAGTACTGGCGAGCGAAGACCTGCTGCCGCGCGCCCTGCACCTGGCCGAACGGGTGGCGGCCCAGGCGCCACTGGGCGTGCAAGCGACCCTGGCCTCGGCGCGCCAGACAGTAACCGAAGGCGAAGTAGCGGCCGCGGCCGCCCTGCCTGCCACTATGCGCCGGCTGATGGCCAGCGAAGATGCACAGGAAGGCGTGCGCGCCATGCAAGAGCGCCGGCCCGGCGCGTTTAAAGGTCGTTGACTCAGGTGGCCGGACGCACCAGGTCGATCAAGGGTTGCAGCGAATAACCCAACTGCGCCTGCAACGCTTCGGCGCGTTTGCCCAGCGCAGCGGTATCCAGTTGCTGATCAAGGTCGGCGGGCACGATCAGAATCACGTTGCCCTCCTTGACCGGCAGTTCCCAGTAATGCCGGTGATACAACCCGCGCAGCAGCGCCGCGCCCAGCGGCTTGCCGTCGTCGCTGGCCCACTGGTTGATCACCAGCCAGCCACCGGGGTTCAAGCGCTGCTGGCAGCCTTCGAGAAAACGCCAGGCCAGATGGCCCACGGCCGGGCCGGTGTCGGTATACAAGTCGACAAAAATCAGGTCGGCCGACTCAGCCGTTTGCAGCAACTCGATGGCATCACCAATGCGCACGTATAAACGTGAATCGTCATCAAGGCCCATGTATTCCATGGCCAGACGCGGCACATCCGGGCGCAGCTCAATGGCTTCAACGTCATCCAGCGGCAGAAAACGCAGGCAGGCCTGGGTCAGCGTACCGGCGCCGAGACCCAGAAACAGCGCGCTCTCAGGCGCGTCGTGGCACAGCGCGCCAATAAACATGGCGCGGGTGTAGTCGTACTCCAGCCAGGTTGGATCGGGCAGAAACACGCAGCTTTGCTCGATGGCATCGCCGAATTCAAGAAAGCGGTAGTCGCCCACCTGCATGACCTTGATCACGCCGTATTCGTCGTGCACTTCGGCCAACAACAGCTCTTCGGTCAGCTCGTCCCGTGGCGGCTGTTCAGGCATTGCTCAGTCTCCAGCGCGTGTGACATCCCGGACCAGCCGAGGCCGGGGAAAGGCGCCGATTGTCATTGAAGAGCCGGGCGGCGGTCACGCAATAATTCGCCCACTTCAGCCCCCTCAACTACAACAACAAATGAACGGGCGCGGCGCTACGGCTGGCCGCGACCTGCACGGGAGAATGTTATGTACGCCATTATTGGCGCCGGCCCCATGGGCTTGTGCACCGCGCGGCAGCTGCACAAGCACGGCATCGCCTTTGTCGGCTTCGAGCTGCACAGCGACGTCGGCGGCTTGTGGGACATCGACAACCCCCACAGCACCATGTACGAGTCAGCGCACCTCATCTCGTCAAAAAGCACCACCCAGTTCAGCGAATTTCCGATGCGCGATGACGTGGCGCCCTACCCGCACCACAGCGAAATGCGCCGCTATTTCCGCGATTACGCCAGCCACTTCGGCCTGTATGAGCACTACCAATTCGGCACCAGAGTGCTGCGCATGGAACGTCACGAAAGCGGCTGGACGCTGTTTACCGAGAAAGCCGGCGTCACCCGCGAATGGCAGTTCGATGGCGTGCTGATCGCCAACGGCACCCTGCACACCCCAAACCTGGCGCACCTGCCCGGCGCTTTCAGCGGCGAACTGATGCATTCCAGCGAGTACCGCTCGGCCGAGGTCTTCGCCGGCAAACGGGTGTTGATCGTCGGCTGCGGAAACTCGGCGTGCGACATCACCGTAGACGCCGTGCACCGTGCCGCTTCGGTGGATTTATCAGTACGACGTGGCTATTACTTCCTTCCGAAATTTCTGCTGGGCCGCCCCATCGACACCTTCGGCGGTGCGGTGAAATTGCCTCGCGCCTTGAAGCAGCGCGTCGACGGTCTTTTGATCCGCGCCTTGATCGGCAAGCCCTCGCAGTACGGTCTGCCCGATCCCGACTACAAGCTGTATGAGTCGCACCCGGTAGTGAATTCCCTGGTGCTTCATCACCTCGGCCATGGCGACATCAAAGCGCGCCGCGACATCGCGAACGTGAACGGCAAGCAGGTGACCTTTACCGACGGCGAGCAGGCCGAGTACGACCTGATTCTGCAAGGCACCGGCTACAAGCTGGACTACCCGTTTATTGCCCGCGAGCACCTCAACTGGCCGCAAGGCGCGGGTGCGCCGAAGCTGTACCTGAACGTGTTCCACCCCGAGTACGACGACCTGTTCATGATGGGCATGGTTGAGGCGTCGGGCCTTGGCTGGCAGGGCCGGGCCGAGCAGGCGGAGCTGGTGGCGTTGTATATCCGTCAGTTGCAAGCGGGCAGCCCCGCCGCCCATGCGTTCAAAACCATAAAACGTCAACGCGCGAGCATTCGCCTGGATGGCGGCTACCAGTATCTGGAACTGGAGCGCATGGCCTATTACGTGCACAAAGACACCTATCGCCAGAGCATCGCCGAACACAGCGCCGCGTTGCGCGTGCCTGTTGAACAATCAGAGGCTTCGAGCGCGACCGCACACGCCTCATAAGCGGCTGCATGGAGCGGCTCTATCGCGCCAATCGACAGGCTCTGCGCTTGTGGGCGCAGGCCGATCGGTTACCATGCCCGTCCGCCTAATTCGCTTGAGCCGAGAACGTCGATGTCGCAACCATGGAGCCCCAGCAGCTGGAGAAGCAAACCCATCCAGCAGCAACCGCAGTACCCGGATGCCGCCCACCTGAGCCAGGTCGAGCAAACCCTCGCCGGTTATCCGCCGCTGGTATTTGCCGGCGAAGCGCGCGAGCTGCGCCGCCAGTTTGCCGAGGTCACTCAGGGCCGTGCGTTTCTACTGCAAGGGGGCGATTGCGCCGAGAGTTTTGCCGAGTTCAGCGCGGCGAAAATTCGCGACACCTTCAAGGTGCTGCTGCAAATGGCCATTGTGATGACCTTCGCCGCCGGCAGCCCGGTGGTGAAAGTCGGGCGCATGGCCGGGCAATTCGCCAAGCCGCGCTCGGCCAATGACGAAACCATCGACGGCGTCACCCTGCCCGCCTACCGCGGCGACATCGTCAACGGCATCGGCTTCGATGCCACCAGCCGCGTGCCCGATCCCGAGCGCTTGCTGCAGGCGTACCACCAGTCCACCGCCAGCCTGAACCTGCTGCGCGCCTTTGCTCAGGGCGGCTTCGCCGACCTGCATCAAGTGCACAAGTGGAACCTGGAGTTCATCGAGAATTCGGCGCTCGGCGAGAAGTACAACCAGTTGGCCGACCGCATCGACGAAACCCTTGCCTTCATGCGTGCCTGCGGCATGGACACCTCGCCGCAACTGCGCGAAACCAGTTTCTTCACCGCCCACGAAGCGCTGCTGCTCAATTACGAGCAAGCCTTTGTGCGCCGCGACAGCCTCACCGGCGGCGACTACGCCTGTTCGGCGCACATGCTGTGGATTGGTGATCGCACCCGTCAGGTAGACGGTGCGCATGTGGAATTTCTGCGCGGCGTCGGCAACCCGATCGGCGTGAAGTGCGGGCCGAGCATGAGCAGCGAAGACCTGATCCGCCTGATCGACATCCTCAACCCGGACAACGATCCGGGCCGCCTCAACCTCATCGTGCGCATGGGCGCCGACAAAGTCGAAGCCGGCCTGCCGCGTTTGCTGCGCACCGTTAAAGAAGAAGGCCGCCACGTGTTGTGGAGTTCCGACCCCATGCACGGCAACACCATCAAGGCATCAAGCGGCTACAAAACCCGCGACTTTGCGCAGATCCTGGCGGAAGTGAAACAGTTCTTCCAGGTGCACGAAGCGGAAGGCACGTATGCCGGCGGTATCCACATTGAAATGACCGGCCAGAACGTCACCGAGTGCATTGGCGGCTCGCGACCAATTACCGAAGACGGCCTGTCTGATCGTTACCACACCCATTGCGACCCGCGCATGAATGCCGATCAGTCGCTGGAGTTGGCGTTTTTGATTGCGGAGACGTTGAAGCAGGTTCGGCGGTAAGGCTCGCGCTCACCGTTGAACTATTAAATCCAACACCGTCATTCCCGCGAAGGCGCACTGCTGTCCGGAATAATTTCGAGGGGATGTTCTGAAAGGGTTGCGGGCGTTGTTTTTACGGGGTATTCCCCTGAGCGCCAACTCAAAAACAAGCCCGCAACATGTACAGAATAAATCGACTG
>NZ_UPSE01000163.1 GCF_900573885.1 Pseudomonas viridiflava | reverse complement strand
GTTATAAATATGCACGGTGGATTCGGCCTGAGCACTGGCTGCCAGTGTCAGCCCGGCAGTCACCAGCAAGGCTTTGGAAAGATTAGAAATAGACACAACATGAATCCTTTTAACAGAGAGGCCTGAAAGCCGGATGGCATCCGGACGACAAAACCGGCGCGCAACTTACCGTCTATGAGTCCAACCAGCAAAGTTTTCGGCAATTTTCCTGTCTGTTGGAAGCTGCGCACCGAGGGCTACGCAGCTACCACAGGTTTCATGACAGGCTTATTTACCTGATTTGATCTTGGTCCAGCTGCGGGTCATGATCCGCTGAGTCGCGGCAGGCAGATCCGCGATGGCATACAGTTTGGCCTGTACGTCAGCAGGCGGGTAGACGCCCGGATCGCTGGTGATTGCCTTGTCGACCAGAGGCGTGGCGGCTGCGTTGCCGTTCGGGAAGCGCACCGCGTTGGTGATCTCTGCCATGATTTCCGGCT
>NZ_UPSE01000019.1 GCF_900573885.1 Pseudomonas viridiflava | reverse complement strand
CTTCTTCGCCGAGCACGACGAGCTGTTAGTGTCGATGCGCATTCCGCACCAGCGTGGCGACACGGTTTCGCTGGTCGAGCGCCAACTCAAGCTGCTGCGCGAGCGCAACATCGAGATGCGCCATCGCCTTTCGCAACTGATGGATGTGGCGCGCGACAACGACCGGCTGTTCGAGAAAACCCGTCGCCTGAATCTGGCGTTGATGGATGCCACCAGCCTGGATGAGATCGTCATCGCCGTGGAAGACAGCCTGCGTCAGGACTTTCAGGTCCCCTACGTCAGCCTGATCCTGTTCAGCGACACCCCAATGCAGGTCGGACGCTGGGTCAGCAGCGCAGAAGCGCAGAAGACCATCGGCGGGCTGATCGGCGAAAAGGTCGTGTGTGGTGCTCTGCGTGAGCATGAGCTGGCGTTTCTGTTCGGTGC
>NZ_UPSE01000042.1 GCF_900573885.1 Pseudomonas viridiflava | reverse complement strand
ATTGAAAACAGCCTGCGTCGGCTGAATACCGACTATGTGGATATCTATTACCTGCACAGAGAGGATCACGACACCCCGCTGGAGGTCACGGTGTCGGCGATTGGCGAGCTGATACGCCAAGGCAAGATCCGCTATTGGGGCGTCTCCAATTTCCGTGGCTGGCGGATCGCGGAAATCGTCAACGTCGCGCAGCGTCTGTGCGTGGACAAGCCGGTCGTCAGTCAGCCGCTGTACACATCGTCAACCGTCTGGCAGAAGTAGAACAGATCACTGCCGCTGCGTTTTACGGACTCGGCGTTGTGCCCTTCAGCCCGTTGGCGCGCGGTGCGATTAGCGG
>NZ_UPSE01000482.1 GCF_900573885.1 Pseudomonas viridiflava | reverse complement strand
CTCCGCCCTGATCAGTCTGAAACGCGGCTTCGTAAAAGAAGCACTGTCGTTGACGACATGGATCATTGCAGGTGTCGTGGCCTGGATGTTCGGCGCGGGGCTGTCGCAGTATCTGGTCAACTACATAGAAACACCCTCGGCCCGCGTGATCGCGAGCTGCACCATTCTATTTGTCGCCACCTTGCTGGTCGGCGCCATGGTCAACTTTCTGATAGGCGAACTGATTCGCGTCACCGGGCTTTCCGGGACCGATCGTTCTCTGGGTATGGTCTTTGGCGCGGCGCGCGGAGGCCTGCTTGTCGTTGTAGCGGTCGGACTCTTGAGTCT
>NZ_UPSE01000152.1 GCF_900573885.1 Pseudomonas viridiflava | reverse complement strand
ACCCCTGTTCGCCCTGAACGCAGCGCAACACAGGAAAGATCTGATCGCTGATGCTTTGCCGCTGCGCGCCATGCTCATAAAGCTGGCCCAGCAGGTGTTTGAATTCAGGCGTCGACCACAGACTGGCCAACAGACTTTCACTCAATGCAGTTTCACCGTGATAGGCGAAGTACTCACCGGGATGCTGCGAAGCCTGTCGGTCGGTAAAGGCTCTTAACTGCTCAAGGTCGATGTCGTTGAGTACGTTCTTTAATCGTGCGAAACCCTGGGTATCCATGTCTTGGGCCAAGTGTTGAACATGTTGCATATCGAAATCGGGTAGGCAGGGCATTCAGTGGCACCTCGGTTCAGGGG
>NZ_UPSE01000004.1 GCF_900573885.1 Pseudomonas viridiflava | reverse complement strand
GAAGATGAATTTCGTCGAGCTGGACTGCCTTTATGGCCAGTACCAGTTGAACAACAACAAGCGCGCCGAAGGCTATGCCAGTGCCGAGAAGTTGTGGATGACCGGCAAGACCCTGCCGGCTGCCTGTGACGCGTTCTTCGCACAATGGGCTGCGGCAGGTCAGTTGACCGAGCAGAAACGCTGGCAGCGCGCCAAGCTGGCGGCGCAGGCGCGGAACTACACGCTGGCCAACACGCTGGTCAACAGCCTCAACTCGCTGGCCCCGCAGGGCAAACTGCTGGTTGCGGTGGCCCAGAAGCCGGAGATGATCAATAACCCGGGACAGTTCCTGCCGGTGGATGAAGCCATGTCTGACGTCGTAGGCCTGGGTCTGCGTCGACTGGCACGTCAGGACCCGCAGAAAGCCCTGGCGATGCTGGAC
>NZ_UPSE01000113.1 GCF_900573885.1 Pseudomonas viridiflava | reverse complement strand
TCCTTGTGCGCTAGCACCACTGCAGCCTTGGCGGGCAAGGGCAGTTGCGTATGGCCGTCGCCTTCGGTCTTGCCCTGGGCGACCACCTTGCCATTGTCATCGTAGACTTCGACGTTGACGTCACTGATGGCCTTGCCGCCTTCCAGTGCCTGAGTGAACACATCCAGACGATTGCTGTAACGGTGCACCGACAGGCCGATGTCGCTGAGGGTGAACAGGGTCGCAGGCTGCGAATAACTGTAAGTGCCCGAAGCACGCATCACTGCCAGATAAACGCCCGGCTGTTGCAGGGCCTTGATCCCGGCGATCGGCAGTAGCAGGGTTTCGCGGGTGTTGCGGGCGGGCTTGAGGTCGAAGCGGCCGCCGTACACCAGATCAGCCATCGG
>NZ_UPSE01000005.1 GCF_900573885.1 Pseudomonas viridiflava | reverse complement strand
TCGTACTACCGGTGCCTACTGGCTGATCGAGAAAGGGCTGAGCGAAGGTGACCGCGTGATCACCGAAGGCCTGCAATACGTCAAACCAGGCGCTGAAGTGAAGGTCAAGGAAGCAACCAACCTCACCGCTGACCAGTCTGCCAATGCTGCCCCTGCTGCCACTGGCAAAGGTGAGTGATAGATGTCCAGATTCTTTATTGACCGCCCCATCTTCGCCTGGGTATTAGCCCTGGTGATCATGTTGGTGGGTACGCTTTCAATCATGAAGCTGCCGATCAACCAATACCCGGCCATCGCGCCGACAGCCATCGATATCCAGGCCACCTACCCGGGTGCCTCCGCACAGACCGTGCAGGACACCGTGGTACAGATCATCGAGCAACAGCTCAACGGTATCGATAACCTGCGTTATGTTTCCTCGGACAGTAACTCCGATGGCAGCATGACCATCACCGTGACGTTCAACCAGGGCACCAACCCTGACACCGCTCAGGTACAGGTGCAGAACAAGCTCAACCTGGCCACCCCGCTGCTGCCGCAAGAAGTGCAGCAACA
>NZ_UPSE01000092.1 GCF_900573885.1 Pseudomonas viridiflava | reverse complement strand
CGACCGGATGGCTGACGCGCTTTTGCTGCACGGCCAGCACCAGTTGCTCGATTTCCTCGGCCAGCAGCGCTGCGCCGTAGAATTCGATCATCTGCAGGCTGCCGTGCACCTGATGCACAAGGTTCAGGCACTCGGCTATCGCGGCCTCGTCCGCAGGATTTTCGATGAATTCGTCCAGTGCATGACGTGCCTGCGTGAGCGTCTCGGCGATCTCGCCCTTGAGCCACTCCAGCGCCACATAGTCGTGACGATCAGCCATGACAGATACCGCCCTTTACCCGGTCCAGATCGTTCATTGAGTGAACATCATCCGATTTTTTTCGATGGCGGCAAGGTGAAACC
>NZ_UPSE01000139.1 GCF_900573885.1 Pseudomonas viridiflava | reverse complement strand
CGCCGCCGCACAGGCCACCGGGCTACCGGCGTAGGTGCCGCCCAGACCGCCGGGCGCGATGGCATCCATGTACTCGGCCTTGCCGCACACGCCCGCCAGCGGGAAGCCGCCTGCGATGGACTTGGCGAAAGTGGTCAGGTCAGCAGCAACGCCCATCTGTTCCATGGCGAAGAAAGTGCCGGTACGGCCAGCACCCGTCTGCACTTCGTCAGCGATCAGCAGAATGCCGTGCTTGTCGCACAGCTCGCGCAGACGCAGCATGAAAGCCTTCGGCGCCACGTAAAAACCACCTTCGCCCTGCACAG
>NZ_UPSE01000097.1 GCF_900573885.1 Pseudomonas viridiflava | reverse complement strand
AAGAAGCAGTGTTGACAACCTCTTCTTCCTTGACGCCAAGTTGCTCGGCAACGATTTTCTTGACGCGCTCTTCGATGGTGCTCATACCTAGTTTTAACTCCTAGTGGAAATATTCAGGCATCTGGCCAGAGGGTAAGTGTATAGAAGAGGTTTTACGTTTTTCAAGCGTAACGCTCTCCGCCTTTGCCCCATCGCCCTTCTGCCCATTTATAGATTGCAGCTTTATAACGGATTTTAGACAGATCTTATGACATTTTTTTGAAACAGATCGTCACATTCAGCTCATGTACATGCCGCCGTTGACCGGGATTG
>NZ_UPSE01000558.1 GCF_900573885.1 Pseudomonas viridiflava | reverse complement strand
GGATAATCCAGGTAGAACGGCTGGCCCATCATGGGTGTGGTGATGGTCACGTTCTGCTCCCAGGCCAGGGCCAGAATCCGGTCGAACGGCTCGTGCCAGGCGTGCATCGACAGGTCGAAGGTGCCGTTATGGATCGGCAGCATCCATCGACCGCGCAGGTCGAGGTGCGCCTGCAACGTCTCTTCGGGCTGCATATGCACCTGGGGCCATTCCACGTTATAGGCGCCGGTTTCCATCAGGGTCAGGTCGAACGGGCCGTATTGTTCGCCAATGGTCTTGAAACCATCGAAGTAACCGCTGTCGCCGCTGAAGAAAATCCGTTGCTGATCGTTGATCATCACCCAGGACGCCCACAACGTCTGATT
>NZ_UPSE01000274.1 GCF_900573885.1 Pseudomonas viridiflava | reverse complement strand
CCTGTATCTGCTGGACAAACGCTCGGCCGAGCAGTCTGTGGAACTGCTGGCAACGCGCAAGACCGTCGAATCCCTCCAACAGCGTCTGACGCTTCTCGAATACCCGCCTGTTCCAAGCCCGCAAACCGTTGCCGAAGCGCAGCAGACCGCTCCGCTGCCCGCCGACTCGGTCATCATCGCAGCGCAGACCACCGGACCCGAGCTGATCTGGGACTTGCCTGCCGAAGAAGCACCTGCAGCGCCGACCGCTGCCCCAGTTGCAACGGCCACGACCAGGCAAGCATCGACCACACCGTCTTCACCCAACTTCATCGAAAGGACTCTATCC
>NZ_UPSE01000106.1 GCF_900573885.1 Pseudomonas viridiflava | reverse complement strand
ATTGAACCCTTCGCCAACCTTGCCTACGTGCATCTGGCCACTGACGGCTTCACCGAAAAAGGCGATGCAGCAGCGTTGTCGGCAGGCCGCGATAAACGCGATGCCGTACTGAGCACCCTCGGCGCGCGCGCCTTGAAAACCATCTCCCTCACTGACCAGCAAAAACTCGAGCTGTCGGGCAGCCTCGGCTGGCAGCACAACCTGAGCGACACCGACTCGCAGCAACACCTGGCGTTCGCTTCCGGAGGCCCAAGCTTCGGTATCGAAAGCTCACCGCTGGTGCGCGATGCGGCACTGGTCGGCGCCCACGCCAGTCTGGCGTTGAGCAAGGACGCCC
>NZ_UPSE01000032.1 GCF_900573885.1 Pseudomonas viridiflava | reverse complement strand
CACAACTGCCCGCGCCGACCGCTCTCAAGCCTGGCGAACACTGCCGCGCCCTGACCGAAACCGACCATGCGCGCGTCATTGAGCTGGCCAATGCGGGCACGGGCATGGACCGCTCGACGGTTATGAACGACGTACTCGATAACCTCGAACACGCAGTGGGCATCGAGCGCGACAGCCAGCTGAAGGCCTTCGCCCTGATGCGTCCGTTCGGTCGCGGCCTGTGCATCGGCCCGGTGGTTGCCGAGGACGTGGATCAGGCCAAGCACATGATCGAGCAGTTGCTGGCCAAGGCGCCGTACGCCATCGTGCGCATCGACATTCCCTCTGATGGCGGGCTGGCGGACTGGCTTGAAGAAACAAGCTTCAAA
>NZ_UPSE01000321.1 GCF_900573885.1 Pseudomonas viridiflava | reverse complement strand
GTGTGTAACTCAGTTGCTGCTCGGCAAAGATCAGCGCAGGCGCATCCGGCGTCGCCAGCACCTGAGTCTCGATCAGCATGTGGATGCACTGCTCGCTCGGGAACTCCGCAGACGTGGCGTTCCAGTCCAGCATCTGCTGGCGTTCGGCGTCGTTCAGTATCGGCGGCTCGGCAATACGCTGGCCGGGATTGGCGCAGATAGCCCGCAACAGGGTTTGCCAATGCCCGGCCATGCGCTCGATGGTGCGGCGATCGAACAATGCGGTGGCATAGGTCATGCCCGCACTGAGCCCACCGTCGTGTTCGGCGGTATTCAGAGCC
>NZ_UPSE01000450.1 GCF_900573885.1 Pseudomonas viridiflava | reverse complement strand
CTACGCCTTCGAGTAAAGACCTATGCCTCCAGAGCTAACTTCCGAGCAGATCCAGCAAGCGTTGCAGGGCATCAGCGTGCCCCCGCAGCCGCAGATCATGGTGGATCTGC
This sequence comes from Pseudomonas viridiflava, assembly GCF_900573885.1. Classification (GTDB taxonomy): domain Bacteria; phylum Pseudomonadota; class Gammaproteobacteria; order Pseudomonadales; family Pseudomonadaceae; genus Aquipseudomonas. The sequence continues at coordinate 186 of NZ_UPSE01000450.1, read as the reverse complement.
AGATGGAACAGTACATGCCAGACCCTGATCTGGGCGTGATTGCGCGGCTGATCGCTCAGGATCCGGGCCTGTCCGGGCGCTGCTGAAAATCGTCAACTCGCCTCATTACGGCCTGTCCAACAAGATCGCCTCGAACCAGAAGGCGGTAAATATGCTGGGCAGTCGTACCGTCATCAACCTGATCAA
>NZ_UPSE01000054.1 GCF_900573885.1 Pseudomonas viridiflava | reverse complement strand
CTTCTACAATCGCTGCGCCATTTAGCCCGGTATTCTGGGGCGTAGTGCGCACGCCGGCTGACAAGCAGGACTGGAACGCCATCAACGAAGGCATCACTCATCTTCACAGCCTGCTGCTGGTCGCTGACGAAGCCTTGTCCCGCCAGCCCTACCTGTCGGGTGAGGCTTTCGGCATGGGGGACATCCCGCTGGGCTGCTTCGCCTACGCCTGGTTTGAAATGCCGATTGAACGTCCGCCGCCGCCTCACCTCCAAGCCTGGTATGACCGCCTCAAGACGCGTCCGGCGTACCGCAAGGCGGTCATGAGTCC
>NZ_UPSE01000595.1 GCF_900573885.1 Pseudomonas viridiflava | reverse complement strand
ATACAGATCCGCGCACTCGCGCTTCCGCCGATTGGCGACCAGTTTGGGACAACGCTTCGGTTTGTTATCGACTACTTCTATGTGGATCCCGAGCAGGATATTGGGAAGCTCTTGGCCACGGTGGGGGAGTTGGCGGATGGGTTGAGTGGGTTGGTGGAGATGAACTCCAAGGTGCTAGGCGGGTGACGGCTGTTCGCTCGGTTAATACATATTCCGAATGGACGGGGCTTGCTATGGGAAAACTAGCGGTGGCCCTGTAGCTGATCATTTTGGTGGGCTGCATGCCTTATCAAACAGTGACGTCGCCTGATCCGAACTGGATGCGGCTGGGTGGAGAGGCGCCTGAAGGTTATCCGCGGACGTTTGTTGAGCGCTTTGACGGCAAATGCTCAATGGTTACGGAGTCTTGGTCTGAGGGGCGCATTAATGGTCGGGGTTTGTGGACTAAACATCAGTTTCGAAGAGCAGTGGATTGTCCGTAGGGGGGCGCTAGTAAAGGCTGGAGATTCTTTATCTGATTAGAAAAGCGGGCGGGTTCATTGGTGGCTCGGATTTAGGGGAATGTCCCCTTT
>NZ_UPSE01000015.1 GCF_900573885.1 Pseudomonas viridiflava | reverse complement strand
TCGGCCCGAGTCATCGGGTCGACCGCTTTGCATTTCAGGGCTTGCCAGAATCGCTCGCAACCAGGGATCTGTGCGCAGCGGCATGACCGGTTTTCGGCGACCTGTCCAGCTCCAAGCGCTTGGGCGAGGGAGGGATGACAGTGTGTGGATGATGACGGCGGGACACGCGCATCACACCCCACAACATGGCAGTAGCCACCGCAAGCCACGAGGCGACCAGCATTACGATTGTCAATTCCAGGCTCATAAGTGCCTCCACGTTTCCTGCTTTGGTGTTGCATTCCTGATAACTGACAGTCTAGTACCGGGCATGTTGCGATTAATTGACCAATGGCGTTTTGGTATGACCGTTTCAATCTATTACCGTCGCTTCACTGAGCGCAAAGGCTATACC
>NZ_UPSE01000162.1 GCF_900573885.1 Pseudomonas viridiflava | reverse complement strand
ATCTGGCCCTGATCAACACCAACTACGCGCTGGAAGCCAAGCTCGACCCGAAAAAAGACGCCCTGGTTATCGAAGGCAGCGACTCGCCTTACGTCAACAACATGGTCGCCCGCGAAGACGACAAAGACTCCGACGGCATCCAGAAACTGGTCAAAGCCCAGCGTACCCCGGAGGTGAAGAAATTCATCGAAGAAAAATACAAGGGCGCCATCGTTCCGGCGTTCTGATACTCAACGGTTGAGTGTTGGAAATGAGAAAGCCCGCTCGTGATGAGCGGGC
>NZ_UPSE01000003.1 GCF_900573885.1 Pseudomonas viridiflava | reverse complement strand
CATCTGGCCATCTTCGTGACCAAGTCGATTGCCAAGGGCGGCTCGATTTCCAGCGTGGTGCCGATGGTGAGCCATGTCGATCACACCGAGCATGATGTGGACATTCTGGTGACCGAACAGGGTCTGCGGATCTGCGTGGTCTGGCGCCGCGTGAGCGCGCCCGGGTGATCATCGACAACTGTGTTCATCCTGATTATCGCGCCGCGCTGAACGACTATTTCAACGCCGCCTGCCAGCGCGGTGGCCATACGCCTCACATACTGCGCGACGCACTGAGTTGGCACCTGAATCTGGAAGAGACCGGTCGCATGTTGCCCGTCTGAACAAGACAGTTGGAGGTGAGTAAATGGTTTTGTTGCCCGCCTTTCCACTGTTACTCCCTGTACTTGAAAAAACTGTACTGCTGTACTGGTCAAAAGTAGCATGAGGAAAGTCAGATTCAGTGCGACCCACCGCAAAATGCACTAAAAATGTGCAGACCGGTACAGT
>NZ_UPSE01000244.1 GCF_900573885.1 Pseudomonas viridiflava | reverse complement strand
CGGTAATGCCCTGCAGCACTTTGGGGTCGGTCAGCCGGGTCTCCACCTCGAGGTTGTCCCATACGCCACCCACAACATTGTCCGCGTCCAGTTCCCGGAGCACGGTACGAATGTTCTTGCCCAACTGCCGGATGAACTTCTTGCGAACCGGCGGGCTTTTGATGGTGATTTCTGGGAAAACTTTAACGATTAGTTTCATGGAAACGGTGCGTGAGGTGCCGACCAAAAAAGGGGGGCGCGGATTATAGCGGAAATTGCTCACGGTTTAACCAGTTATCGTACGGCCAATCATCGACGCACCAAAAAGGGTCGGCACTTCAATTGTCAGCGCTATAAAGG
>NZ_UPSE01000085.1 GCF_900573885.1 Pseudomonas viridiflava | reverse complement strand
AAGATCGGCAGTCTGGCGGCTTCGACCATCAGTTTGCTGATCTCGCGATCCTGATGCACGCCACCGTCACTGATGAACAGAATATAGATAGGTGTCTTGTCACCCGACTGCTTGTAGTAGTCGATGACCTTGCGCATTGCCTTGGGCTCATCGTTGACGCGAGCGCCCAACTCCCAGCTCTTCCATCCGCCGTGATCGGTCTTGATGAAGTCCTTGAAGTTGGCCAGCGTGACGGCCGAAAGCTGCTGGGGTTTGGCGCCGAACGCCCAGCAGTCCAGCGCGCCGTCGTCATCGAAGTGCACGGCGAGTGGGATCAGTCGATCCACCACTTCCTGAACGTGGCCACGGGTGTAT
>NZ_UPSE01000329.1 GCF_900573885.1 Pseudomonas viridiflava | reverse complement strand
GTACAGGCCCATGTGGTCATAGAAGCCGTGGAACAGAAACAGCGTCGCGACGGCATTCTCGGGAATCCACACCTGCCCGACGATCTCGTACCCCGCCACATCCAGCCGCCCGAGCCAGCTGCGAATCACGTTCTCACCGCCCAGACCCCCCAGTCCATAGAAGCGCTGGTACGCCTGTCCATCCGGCGAAAGCGGATCGATGATGCCCAGCGGCAACAGGCTGGCACGCAGATTATCGGGGTCGAACGTTACGGACATGGGCCTTCCAGATTCGGGCGAGCGCCGCGAGCAGATGATGCAGGGATAGTCTTCTGTCTGCCTGGACATGACAAGCCAGACCGACACAGTTAAAACGTTTTTTACACAACGTGCGCATTGTATCTGCCTGGTATCTTCACTACCCAGTCCTGAGC
>NZ_UPSE01000228.1 GCF_900573885.1 Pseudomonas viridiflava | reverse complement strand
CTGAGTAGTTTCATGAGGCGGGCTCGAAAGATCCTTCATCTAGTAGCTGTCCCTGGCGCGACAGATCTGTGAAACAAAAACGCCGGGGCGATTGCGCGTGTATACGCAGCTCAAAGGATGCAGGCTATAGGTGCACGGGCTGCGTTATACCTTGATACAAACCTTCATATGACAGAATTCGAGGTCTTGACTAACGCAAACCGCATAAATATGCAGTAAATCATTCGTGATCCAGGCTGGAACCCCGAAAATGCCATCACTTGCTTGCTCAGAAATAATCGGTCTTTAGTTGGCGGGCTGCGGTTTGCCTTTCTCAAAAACGTCACAATCGAGTGAATCGATTCACCCTTTTAAGCTTTATTTAGGCGGCGAATCAGGATCCAATAAATCGCACCAAACCCTTGAATTACAAGCCTTTCAGGCCGTATTGGGGTTAACATAAAAACAAGTGATGGCACATGAGCATCATTGCTTAGTGTAACAAAAGCGAGAAAATATCCACCGTCTGTAGGAACTTTCCCACTGAAAGTACTGCCATAGACCACATTGCTGGCTATACGATTCCTATATGC
>NZ_UPSE01000449.1 GCF_900573885.1 Pseudomonas viridiflava | reverse complement strand
GTAAGCCTGTTCAACCGACCGGAAACGGAGGCCCGAGCGGAGCGAAAGCGACGAAGGTGCATGGCTGAATTTCACTTGAAACAGCCGGCGCTTTTTTAAGGTGAAAATATTCCGGACAGTAGTGCGCGCAGGCGGGAATCCAGAATTCCAAGCCTTACACGCTAGATCGGCGGAGGTATTCATTTGCGCGTGTGCTGAACGTTTTTGTTTCGCGCCTTACGCGCGACTCACTTTTTCCAGTCGCTGAAAAAGTAAGCAAAAAAGCTTGCCCCTACCTTGGCCTTCCGCTTCGCTCCAGGTCCCCTCATTCCACCGCCATTCCGGAGGCACGGCGAGACGGGCCATCCATGGCCCGACACGCCTCTCGCGGCTCCCGGCCGCTCAACCCCCTCCACGTCGCCTCCATTCGGCCTGCGATGAACGGGGCGGGTAGATCACAAGCCACATCAAGATCAAGATCAAGATCAAGAGCGGGAGATCAAAAGCATGGCGGCTGTGCGTCCTGTGTGGGAGCGGCTTTAGCCGCGATTCCTGCAAACGAAAATGCCGCGGCAGGAATACGGTTTGCTCATTCTTGAACCTTCACTTCCGGCAGTTCCTGCAACCGCCAAACCCCTCCCTCAACCACCGCAACCTGCTGCCGGTAAAACAACCGCCACTTGCCGTCCCGCTGGGCAAATTCATGCGCCTTGCCCGCCGCTGGCGCCGCCTCGGTATACCGGCTTTCGCGCTCTGGATCGCCCTGCCCAGGTCCGGTAATCGGCACGTACCGATTACGCCCAAGCAAACGCAGCAGGTGCAATTGTCCGTTGATAAAACCCTGGAAGTGCACGTCGAGCACATCGTCTTCCAGCCAGTGCAGTGTCTCGCTGCGTGGCTCGGCGATGGCGACGCGGTGCAGCACGGCGGGCGCTTCGGCGAAGGCGATCAGGGCGATAAAGTGGCGGCAGTCGGACACGCGATGGTCCAGCGCCCATTCGCCCGGCAATTGCCAGTCACCGATGCTGCACTGGTAGGCGCGCAGGTCGCCTTCGCGGCTGGTGCGTAGCGCTTGCCAGGTCACGCGCTCGCCATTTCTTAGCGGGGCGCTTTGCAGGAGTAGCGGGGCGTCGTTGAGGGGTAGCAGCAGGTCGACTTCCGGCATTTCGGCGTAGCCATGTTTGGGTTTGCCGCGACGGGTTTGGCCGGTCACCAGTTCGATTTGGCCATGGGTGTAGGAGGTCACGGGGCCATGGTCGCGGTATTCCAGGCACGGTTGCGCCCAGTTCATGCGCAGGCGCAGGTGTTCGGTCTCCAGGCCGATGAAGTTCGGTGAGCCGCACAGCGGCTCGCGTTCTTTGGGCTGCCAGGTGTTGCTCATCAGGCGCCAGCCGCTGGTGCGTTGCCACAGCCAGAAACCGCTGACGTCGTCGCGGCTGGCGGCGCAGACGAAGGTCTGGCCGTCTTGGCTGAAGACGATGCTCGGGTCGGGTTGCATCAGCATCAGGCCGGTGGCCTGGCCGTCGAGTATCAGTTCGCCCAGCGGGTTGCGCAGCGGTTCCAGCGGGTCGCCGAGGTCCATCAGGCGGTCGGGCAAGCGGGTGCGCAGTTCAAGCGTTGGCGCTTGAGGGGGCGAGGCCAGCGTGCGGTTCTGGTGGTCGGTTTGCAGGTACTGCCAGTAGCTGTCGGGCAGCCACAGGTCCTGAATGCCGACGAAGGTGTCCACTCGGTTGGCCCCGGCTATCAGCTCGTCGATGTTGGCGCGGTAGGGCGCGTCGGAGGTCAGCGGGCTGACTCGGCCGATCACCTCGGTGCTGCTGACGTGGTCCAGTTCCCAGAACTGGCTGACGCCACAGTGGTGCAGCACGCGCTGTTTGCGGTCGTAGATCAGCAAGCTCCATTCGTTGCGGCTCGGTGCCGGCGACACGAAGTAGCGGCCGTCGCTGGAGAACTGCGCCGAGGGGTTGCCGTTGAAGATCACGCTGCCGTCGGGCAGCAGGTAGTCGCACACCACCGGCCCGCCCATGGCGATTTCGCTTTCGCCCAGCAGCCGCACGGGCTCGCCTTCGGGTGTCAGGCGCGGTTCGCCGCCGCCCCAGGCGCTGGCACCGCGTGCGCTGTAGGGGGTGGGCAGTGGCATCAGGTCGGCGTCGCTCTCGCGGTCGACCTGCTTTTCCAGGTTCAAGCCCAAGCGTTTTTCCAGGTGGCTGATCAGCAGAATGCCGCCGAAGATCACCAGCACACCGGCGCAGAACGCTATCCAGAACGTGGGGATGGCGCGGCCGATGCCGATGGCCAGGCCGAGGGTCCAGAAGAAGTTGAATTGCTGGAGGCGGTAGGGCACGCCGCCGCGGATGCGGTTGGTGAGCCAGGCGATGGGCAGATACGCCATCCAGCCGAGCACTCCCAGGGCGAGTGGGGCAAACAGGGGTGTGACGATGATGAGGGCGATCCAGCCGAGTTCGAAGAACAGTTCGAAGAACAGGCGGGGGAGGGACTGTGTGGATCGGTCGTCCATGAACGTGTTCGGCTCGGGATTCTGGATCCCCGCCTGCGCGGGGATGACGGTGTTGAGGTTGAGGGGTTAGGCCTGCATCACCAGGCGAATATCCGCTGCCAGCTCGCGCACGCGTTCTTCTTCGGTGTCCCACGAGCACATAAACCGCGCGCCGCCGGCGCCGATGAAGGTGTAGAAGCGCCAGTCCCGCGCGCGCAGGGCTTCGATGGCCGGTTCCGAAAGTTGCAGGAACACGCCGTTGGCTTCCACCGGGAACATCAGGCTCACGCCCGGAATGTCGCTGACCAGTTCGGCCAGCAGGCGCGCGCAGCTGTTGGCGTGGCGGGCGTATTTCATCCAGGCGTCGTTTTCCAGCAAGCCGACCCACGGCGCGGAGAGGAAGCGCATTTTCGAGGCCAGCTGGCCGGCTTGTTTGCAGCGGTAGTCGAAGTCTTCGGCCAGTTGTTTGTTGAAGAACAGAATCGCCTCGCCCACGGCCATGCCGTTTTTGGTGCCGCCAAAGCACAGCACGTCGATGCCGGCTTTCCAGGTCAACTCGGCAGGCGAGCAATCGAGGAAGGCGCAGGCGTTGGCGAAGCGGGCGCCGTCCATGTGCAGGTTCAGGCCCAGCTCGCGGCAGGTGGCGCTAATGGCTTTGAGTTCTTCGGGGCGGTACACGCTGCCGATTTCGGTGGCTTGGGTGAGGGTGACCACGCGCGGCTTGGGGTAGTGGATGTCTTGGCGCTTGAGGGCGACTTCGCGAATGGTAGCAGGCGTCAGCTTGCCGTTTTCAGTGCGCGCGGTGAGCAGTTTCGAGCCGTTGGAGAAGAATTCGGGTGCGCCACATTCGTCGGTTTCAACGTGGGCGGTCTCCGAGCAGATCACGCTGTGGTAGCTCTGGCACAGCTGCGACAACGCCAGCGAGTTGGCGGCGGTGCCGTTAAAGGCGAAGTACACCTCGCAGTCGGTTTCGAACAAACGGCGGAAGTGGTCCGAGGCGCGGGCCGTCCATTGGTCATCGCCATAGGCACGGTCGTGGCCGTGATTGGCCTGCGCCATGGCGGCCCAGGCTTCGGGGCAAATGCCGGAATAGTTGTCGCTGGCGAACTGTTGGGTGGTGTCGGTCATGGGGCAGGTTCCTGAAACGGCGATGGCCAACACTTTAGCCGGAGTTGGTTGGTAAAAGCATCGGCGGCGAACGTGGGCGTAGGTGACCAAGGACCATGCTTCTGCGCGCCTGGTCAGTTTGAGCATTTTGACGTCGCAAACAGGCATATGGCGTCGCTGGCGATTTCGCAGAATCGCTACACGCACTACCGCTCCGCCTGCCGGAGTGGGCGCCCATAACAATGATGCGGCAGCCGCTGTCGCTGGAGACCGAGATGTTCAGCAAAAACGACCAGATCAAAGGCTATGACGATGCACTGCTGGCAGCCATGGATGCCGAAGAAGCCCGTCAGGAGCATCACATCGAGCTGATCGCCTCGGAGAACTACACCAGCAAGCGCGTAATGCAGGCTCAGGGCAGCGGCCTGACCAACAAGTATGCCGAAGGTTATCCGGGCAAGCGTTACTACGGCGGCTGCGAGCATGTGGACAAGGTCGAGCAACTGGCCATCGACCGCGCCAAGGAACTGTTCGGCGCCGACTATGCCAACGTGCAACCGCACTCGGGCAGCCAGGCCAACGCCGCTGTGTACCTCGCGCTGCTGCAAGCCGGCGACACCGTGCTGGGCATGAGCCTGGCCCACGGCGGCCACCTGACTCACGGCGCCAAGGTGAGTTTTTCCGGCAAGCTTTATAACGCGGTGCAGTACGGCATCAACACCGACACCGGCCTGATCGATTACGACGAAGTCGAGCGCCTGGCGGTCGAGCACAAGCCGAAAATGATCATCGCCGGCTTCTCGGCCTATTCGAAAACCCTCGATTTCCCGCGCTTCCGCGAAATCGCCGACAAAGTAGGCGCGTACTTTTTTGTCGACATGGCCCACGTAGCCGGTCTGGTGGCCGCCGGGTTGTACCCCAACCCGCTGCCCTACGCCGACGTGGTCACCACCACCACTCACAAAACCCTGCGCGGTCCGCGTGGCGGTCTGATTCTGGCCAAGGCCAACCCGGACCTGGAGAAGAAATTCCAGGCTGCCGTATTCCCCGGTGGCCAGGGCGGCCCGCTGATGCACGTGATCGCCGCCAAGGCCGTGTGCTTCAAGGAAGCGCTGGAGCCCGGCTTCAAGGCGTATCAGCAGCAAGTGATCGATAACGCCCAGGCCATGGCTAAAGTGTTTGTCGAGCGCGGCTACGACGTGGTGTCCGGCGGCACCGACAACCACCTGTTCCTCGTCAGCCTGATTCGCCAGGGCCTCACCGGCAAAGACGCCGACGCCGCCCTGGGCCGTGCCGGCATCACTGTGAACAAGAACGCCGTGCCTAACGACCCACAGTCGCCGTTCGTGACCTCGGGCCTGCGCATCGGCACGCCAGCCATCACCACACGCGGTTTCAAAGTGGCGCAAAGCGTGGAACTGGCCGGCTGGATCTGCGACATCCTCGACCACCTCGGCGATGCCGATGTCGAGGCACAGGTGGCCAAACAAGCCGCCGCCCTGTGTGCGGATTTCCCGGTCTACAAGTGATTTCACCCGACTGATTTACCACCCCTCGCCAGCGGTCGGCGAGGGACGCAGCGAGGAGCACCTCTGATGCAACGTTATTCCGGCTTCGGCCTGTTCAAACACTCGCTCAGCCACAACGAAAACTGGCAGCGCATGTGGCGCAACCCGACCCCGAAACCGGTGTACGACGTGATTATCGTCGGCGGTGGCGGCCACGGTCTGGCCACGGCTTACTACCTGGCCAAAGTGCATGGCATCACCAATGTCGCGGTGGTCGAAAAGGGTTGGCTGGGCGGCGGCAACACCGCGCGCAACACCACCATCGTGCGCTCAAACTACCTGTGGGATGAATCGGCGCACCTGTACGAACACGCCATGAAGCTGTGGGAAGGGCTGTCGCAAGACATCAACTACAACGTGATGTTCTCGCCCCGTGGCGTCTACAACCTGTGCCACACCCTGCAAGACATGCGCGATTCCGAGCGCCGCGTGAGCGCCAACCGCCTCAACGGCATCGACGGTGAATTGCTGGATGCCAAGCAAACCGCCGCCGAAATTCCGTACCTCGATTGCTCGAAGAACACCCGCTACCCGGTCATGGGCGCCACCGTGCAACGGCGCGGCGGCGTGGCCCGTCACGACGCCGTGGCCTGGGGCTACGCCCGTGCCGCCGACGCCTTGGGCGTGGACCTGATTCAGCAAACCGAAGTGATCGGTTTCCGTAAGGAAAACGGCGTGGTCATCGGCGTGGAAACCAGCAAAGGCTTTATCGGTGGCAAGCGCGTGGGCGTGGTAACCGCAGGTAACTCCGGACACATGGCCAAGCTCGCGGGCTTTCGTCTGCCGCTGGAATCTCACCCGCTGCAAGCGCTGGTATCAGAACCGATCAAGCCGATTATCGACAGCGTGATCATGTCCAACGCCGTGCACGGCTACATCAGCCAGTCGGACAAAGGCGACCTGGTCATCGGTGCCGGCATCGACGGCTACGTCGGCTATGGCCAACGCGGCTCGTACCCGACCATCGAACACACCCTGCAAGCCATCGTCGAAATGTTCCCGGTGCTCAGCCGCGTGCGCATGAACCGCCAGTGGGGCGGCATTGTGGATACCTCGCCGGACGCGTGCCCGATCATCAGCAAAACTCCGGTGCCCAACCTGTTCTTCAACTGCGGTTGGGGCACTGGCGGCTTCAAAGCCACACCGGGCTCGGGCCACGTATTTGCCGCCAGCCTGGCCACTGGCGAGATGCACCCGCTGGCCAAACCGTTCTCGATGGACCGCTTCCACAACGGCGCCCTGATCGACGAACACGGCGCAGCGGCGGTAGCCCACTAATCACGGCGCAATCCCCTCGCCCGTTTACGGGAGAGGGTGCCCGAAGGGCGGGTGAGGGGCTTTAGCGGCGAACGCAAAACCCTCTCCCCCAGCCCCTCTCCCGCAAGCGGGCAGAGGGGAGCAAAGCGGGAACGCGGTAGCAGAACAATCCCCTCGCCCGCTTGCGGGAGAGGGTGCCCGAAGGGCGGGAGAGGGGCTTTTAGCGGCGAACGCAAACCCTCACCCCCGGCCCCTCTCCCGCAAGCGGGCAGAGGGGAGCAAAGCGGGAACGCGATAGCAGAACAATCCCCTCGCCCGTTGACGGGAGAGGGTGCCCAAAGGGCGGGAGAGGGGCTTCTAGCGGCGAACGCAAACCCTCACCCCCAGCCCCTCTCCCGCAAGCGGGCAGAGGGGAGCAAAGCGGGAACGCGGTAGCAGAACAATCCCCTCGCCCGTTTACGGGAGAGGGTGCCCAAAGGGCGGGAGAGGGGCTTTTAGCGGCAACGCAAACCCTCTCCCCCAGCCCCTCTCCCGCAGGCGGGCAGAGGGGAGCAAAGCGGAAACGCGGTAGCAGAACAATCCCCTCGCCCGTTTACGGGAGAGGGTGCCCGAAGGGCGGGAGAGGGGCTTTTGGGCGGCGAACGCAAAACCCTCTCCCCCAGCCCCTCTCCCGCAGGCGGGCAGAGGGGAGCAAAGCGGAAACGCGGTAGCAGAACAATCCCCTCGCCCGTTTACGGGAGAGGGTGCCCGAAGGGCGGGAGAGGGGCTTTTAGCGGCGAGCGCAAAACCCTCTCCCCCAGCCCCTCTCCCGCCAGCGGGCAGAGGGGAGCGAAAAACACGAATTCTGGAGGTACGGCCATGCTGCAAATTTTCTGCCCTCACTGTGGCGAGCTACGCGCTGAAGAGGAATTTCACGCGGCCGGCCAGGCGCATATTCCGCGCCCGCTCGACCCCAACGCCTGCACCGACCAGGAGTGGGGCGATTACATGTTCTTCCGCGACAACCCCCGTGGCATTCACCACGAGCTGTGGATTCACGCCGCCGGTTGCCGCCAGTACTTCAACGCGACGCGCGACACCATCAGCTACGAAATTTTCGAAACCTACAAAATTGGCGAGAAGCCCTCGGTGACCGCCAAACCGAAAGCCAGCGCCGCAGGAGAACAGGCATGAGCCAGATCAACCGCCTGAGTAACGGTGGCCGGATCAACCGTAACCAGCCGCTGACCTTCACCTTCAACGGCACCACCTACCAAGGTTTTGCCGGCGACACCCTGGCCGCCGCGTTGCTGGCCAATGGCGTCGACATCATTGGCCGCAGCTTCAAGTATTCGCGCCCTCGGGGCATCGTCGCGGCCGGTGCTGAAGAGCCCAACGCCGTGCTGCAAATCGGCTCCCGCGAAGCCACGCAAATCCCCAACGTGCGTGCCACCCAGCAGGCGCTGTACAGCGGCCTCGTCGCCACCAGCACCAACGGCTGGCCGAGCGTGAACAACGACGTAATGGGCATTCTCGGTAAGGTTGGCGGCGACATGATGGCGCCCGGCTTCTACTACAAGACGTTCATGTATCCGCAGTCGATGTGGATGACCTACGAGAAGTACATTCGCAAAGCCGCAGGCCTGGGCCGTGCGCCTAAGGAAAATGATCCCGATCGCTACGACCACATGAACCAGCACTGCGACGTGCTGGTGGTGGGCGGCGGCGCTGCCGGTCTGGCCGCTGCGCTGGCGGCTGGCCGTGCGGGTGCGCGGGTAATTCTGGCCGATGAGCAGGAAGAGTTCGGCGGCCAGTTGCTCGACAGCCGCGAAAGCCTCGATGGTCGTCCGGCTGCCGACTGGGTGGCCAAAGCCGTGGCTGAATTGAAAGCCATGCCCGACGTGCTGCTGCTGCCGCGCGCCACTGTGAACGGCTACCACGACCATAACTTCCTCACCATTCACGAGCGCCGTTTCGACCACCTGGGCGAAACCGCGCCCATGGGTGAGACGCGTCAACGCATGCACCGCGTGCGCGCCAAACGTGTGGTGCTGGCCACCGGTGCCCACGAGCGGCCGCTGGTGTACGGCAATAACGATGTGCCGGGCAACATGCTCGCAGGCGCCATCTCGACGTATGTACGCCGTTACGGCGTGGCGCCGGGTAAACAGCTGGTGCTGTCGACCACCAACGACTTCGCCTACCGCGTTGCGCTGGACTGGCTCGAAGCCGGCCTGAAAGTCGTCGCCATTGCCGATGCCCGTCCGAACCCACGCGGCGCCTGGGTGGAAGAAGCCCGCGCCAAAGGCGTGCGGGTTCTGACTGGCAGCGCCGTCATCGAAACCCGTGGCACCAAGCGTGTAAGCGCGGCGCGTATCGCTGCCATAGACCCGGTTGCCCATAAAGTCACCAGCCCCGGCGAGTGGCTGGACTGCGACACCGTGGCCACGTCCGGCGGCTACAGCCCGGTCGTTCACCTGGCCTCGCACCTGGGCGGCAAGCCGACCTGGCGTGAAGACCTGCTGGCCTTCGTGCCCGGCGAAGGTTTCCAGAAGCGCGTGTGTGCCGGTGCCGTTAACGGCGTGTTCCAGCTGGGCGATGTACTGGCCGATGGGTTCGAGGCCGGCGTAAAAGCCGCTGGTGAAATCGGTTTTGCGCCCATTAGCGGCGAAGTGCCAAGCGTGGCTGCACGCAGTGAAGAGGCGAGCATCGCCTTGTTCCAGGTGCCCCACGAAAAATCCACCGCCCGAGGCCCGAAACAATTCGTCGACCTGCAAAACGACGTGACCAGCGCCGGTATCGAACTGGCCACCCGCGAAGGCTTCGAGTCGGTCGAACACGTTAAACGCTACACCGCGCTGGGTTTTGGTACCGATCAGGGCAAGCTTGGCAACATCAACGGGCTGGCGATTGCCGCGCGTTCGCTGGGCATCAGCATCCCGCAAATGGGCACCACCATGTTCCGCCCCAACTACACGCCGGTGACCTTCGGCTCGGTAGCCGGGCGCAACTGCGGTGCGCTGTTCGACCCGGTGCGCTACACCGCACTGCACGCCTGGCACCTGGCACAAGGTGCCGAGTTCGAAGACGTGGGTCAGTGGAAACGGCCCTGGTACTTCCCGAAAAACGGTGAAGACCTGCACGCCGCCGTCGCCCGTGAATGCAAAGCCGTGCGCGACAGCGTCGGTCTGCTGGACGCCTCCACCCTCGGCAAAATCGACATTCAAGGCCCCGATGCCCGCGAATTCCTCAACCGCGTGTACACCAACGCCTGGACCAAGCTCGACGTGGGCAAAGCCCGCTACGGCCTGATGTGCAAAGAAGACGGCATGGTCTTCGACGACGGCGTGACCGCGTGCCTGGCCGACAACCACTTCCTGATGACCACCACCACCGGCGGCGCTGCCCGCGTGATGCAGTGGCTGGAGATTTACCACCAGACCGAGTGGCCAGACCTCAAGGTGTACTTCACTTCCGTGACCGACCACTGGGCCACCATGACCCTGTCGGGCCCCAACAGCCGCAAGCTGCTCAGCGAAGTGACGGACATCGACCTGGACCGCGAAGGCTTCCCGTTCATGACCTGGAAAGAAGGCCTGGTCGGCGGCGTGCCGGCGCGGGTGTTCCGTATCTCGTTTACCGGTGAGCTGTCGTACGAGATCAACGTGCAGGCCGACTACGCCATGGGCGTGCTGGAAAAAATCGTCGCCGCTGGCAAGCAGTACAACCTGACCCCGTACGGCACCGAAACCATGCACGTACTGCGGGCCGAGAAGGGCTTCATCATCGTCGGTCAAGACACCGACGGCTCGGTCACCCCGGACGACCTGAACATGGGTTGGTGCGTGGGCCGTACCAAACCGTTCTCCTGGATCGGCTGGCGCGGCATGAACCGCGAAGACTGCGTGCGCGAAAACCGCAAGCAGCTGGTTGGCCTGAAACCGGTAGACCCCAAGTTCGTGCTGCCCGAAGGCGCGCAACTGGTGTTCGACACCAAACAGCAGATTCCCATGGCCATGGTCGGCCACGTCACCTCCAGCTACTACAGCGCCAGCCTGGGCTACAGCTTTGCCCTGGCGATGGTCAAAGGCGGCCTGAAACGCATGGGCGAGAAGGTGTGGGCGCCGTTGGCAGATGGCCGTTTCGTGGAAGCGGAAATTTGCAGCTCGGTGTTCTTTGATCCGAAAGGGGAGCAACAGAATGTCTGACTCGTTGATTCACACCCTTACCGCAATGCCGGACGTTTCATTCGCGAGGTCTGTATGACAGCTATCAACGTGTACCAGCAGCGCCCCGAAGCTGGCAAAGCCGAGTCGCCGCTGCACCACGCCGGGCTGGCCGACACCGCCGGCAAAGGCAAAGCCAGCGCCGGCATTCAGCTGCGCGAACGCAAACTGCTCGGCCACCTGACCATTCGCGGCGACGGCCACGATGCCGCGTTCGCCGGCGCCGTACACAAAGCCACCGGCCTGGAACTGCCTGGCGCGCTGGCGGTGATCAGCGCGGGCGAAACCTCGCTGCAGTGGATGGGCCCGGATGAATGGCTGCTCATCGTGCCGAGCGGCACCGAGTTCGACGCCGAGAAAAAACTGCGTGAAGCGCTGGACGGCCAGCACGTGCAGATCGTCAACGTCAGCGGCGGCCAGACCGTACTGGAACTGACCGGCACCCACGTACGCGACCTGCTGAAAAAGTCCACCAGCTACGACGTGCACCCCAACAACTTCCCGGTGGGCAAAGCCGTGGGCACCACCTTCGCCAAGTCGCAACTGGTGATACGCCACACCGCCGAGAACACCTGGGAACTGCTGGTACGCCGCAGCTTCAGCGACTACTTCTGGCTGTGGCTGCAGGATGCGAGCCAGGAGTTTGGCTTAGCGGTAAAAGCATCGTAGTCCCTGTAGGAGCGGCTTCAGCCGCGATGCTTTTCAAGAGCATCGCGGCTGAAGCCGCTCCTACGCGATTGTCGGTATCTCCCGGAGAACAGCATGAGCCGCACCCCCGATACCTGGATTCTCACCGCTTCCTGCCCGAGCATTCTCGGCACGGTGGATGCGGTGACGCGTTATCTGTTCGAGCAGGGCTGCTACGTCACCGAGCACCACAGCTTTGATGATCGTTTGTCGTCGCGGTTTTTCATTCGCGTCGAATTCCGCCAGCCGGAAGTGTTCGCCGAGCTGGACTTTCGCGACGGCCTGGCGGCACGCGTCGGTAGTTTCGGCATGGACTTCGAGCTGACGCCACCGAACTACCGCAGCAAGGTGGTGATCATGGTGTCCAAAGCCGACCACTGCCTGAACGACCTGCTCTACCGCCAACGCATCGGCCAGTTGCCCATGGACGTGGTGGCCGTGGTGTCCAACCACCCCGACCTCGAACCGCTCGCCCGCTGGCACGGCATTCCCTATCACCATTTCCCCCTCGACCCGGCCGACAAGCCGGCGCAAGAGCGCAAGGTGATGCAAGTGATCGCCGACACCGGCGCCGAGCTGGTGATTCTTGCCCGCTACATGCAAGTGCTGTCGCCCGAGCTGTGCCGCAAGCTGGACGGCTGGGCCATCAACATTCACCACTCGCTGCTGCCGGGTTTCAAAGGCGCCAAGCCGTATCACCAGGCCTACGAAAAGGGCGTGAAACTGGTCGGCGCCACGGCGCACTACATCAACAACGACCTCGACGAAGGCCCGATCATCGCCCAGGGCGTCGAGCCGGTAGACCACAGCCACTACCCCGAAGACCTGATCGCCAAAGGCCGCGACATCGAATGCCTGACCCTGGCCAAGGCCGTGGGTTTTCACATTGAACGGCGCGTGTTTTTGAACGCGAGCCGGACGGTGGTTTTGTAACCCCATCCGAAGAGGGCATTCCGCGCTGCCTATAGCGTTCTCTTTCGCTTCACCCAACAACCTCCAGTGCAGGGCCGCGCAGTGCGTTTTGGCTGCGCCTTTGTAACCACAACAACAAACGGAGAATCACCTATGTCTGGTAATCGTGGCGTCGTTTATCTCGGCGCGGGCAAGGTCGAAGTGCAGAAAATCGACTACCCGAAAATGCAGGACCCGCGTGGTCGCAAGATCGAGCACGGGGTCATTCTCAAAGTGGTGTCCACCAACATTTGCGGCTCCGACCAGCACATGGTCCGTGGCCGTACCACCGCGCAGGTCGGTCTGGTGCTGGGCCATGAAATTACCGGCGAAGTGATCGAGAAAGGCAGCGACGTCGAGCACCTGAAAATCGGTGATCTGGTGTCGGTGCCGTTCAACGTGGCGTGCGGCCGTTGCCGCTCGTGCAAAGAACAGCACACCGGCGTATGCCTGACCGTGAACCCGGCGCGCCCTGGCGGCGCGTACGGTTACGTGGACATGGGCGACTGGGTCGGCGGTCAGGCTGAATACGTGCTGGTGCCGTATGCCGACTTCAACCTGCTGAAACTGCCGGACCGCGACAAGGCCATGGAAAAAATCCGCGACCTGACCTGCCTCTCCGACATCCTGCCCACCGGCTACCACGGCGCCGTCACCGCCGGCGTGGGCCCAGGCAGCACGGTGTATGTAGCCGGTGCCGGTCCTGTCGGCCTGGCGGCTGCGGCGTCGGCGCGCTTGCTGGGTGCGGCGGTGGTCATCATCGGCGACGTCAACCCGGTGCGCCTGGCCCACGCCAAGGCCCAGGGTTTCGAGATTGCCGACCTGTCGACCGACACGCCGTTGCACGAACAGATCGCCGCGTTGCTGGGCGAGCCGGAAGTGGACTGCGCCGTCGATGCCGTGGGCTTCGAAGCGCGTGGCCATGGTCACGCCGGTGCGCAGCATGAAGCGCCTGCCACGGTGCTTAACTCGCTGATGGGCGTGGTGCGAGTGGCAGGCAAGATTGGTATTCCCGGGTTGTACGTCACCGAAGATCCGGGTGCTATCGACCAGGCGGCGAAGATGGGCAGCCTGAGTATTCGTTTTGGTCTGGGATGGGCGAAGTCGCACAGTTTCCATACCGGGCAGACGCCGACGATGAAATACAACCGGCAGTTGATGCAGGCGATTATGTGGGACCGCATCAATATTGCTGAGGTGGTTGGTGTGCAGGTAATCAGCCTGGATGACGCGCCGCGTGGGTATGGCGAGTTCGATGCCGGGGTGCCGAAGAAGTTTGTGATTGATCCGCATAAGACGTTTAGTGCGGCGTGAGGATGAGGCAGCCTAAGGGCTGCCTTTTTTTGTCCATGTACTGGCTATAGACCGCGTAAATCCGCCCACACCTCCGTCATTCCCGCGCAGGCGGCGGTCCGACGATTCGGAATCCAGAATTTTGAGTCTTACGCATGTGGCATGGGCGGAGGTATTCATTACCGCATCCGCTGAACGTTTTGTTTCGCGCCATACGCGCGAGGGCCCCCCGTAGGTTGGGTTGAGCCGCAGGCGAAGCCCAACGTTCCGCGATCCGAATCCAAACCTCCGTCATCCTCGCGCAGGCGGGGATCCAGTATTTCCAGTCGTACGCTTGAGCTGGCCTCTCGTATTCATTACCGCATCCGCTGAACGTTTGCTTTCGCGCCTTACGCGCGACTCACTTTTTAGCAGTCGCCCTAAAAAGTAAGCAAAAAGGGCTTGCCCCTACCTTGGCCTTCCGCTGCGCTCCAGGTCCCCTCACTCCGCCGCCACTCCGGGGGCCGTCACAACGGGCCATCCATGGCCCGATGTTCCTTTCGCGGCTCCCGGCCGCTCAACCCCCTGCGCGACGACTCCACTCGGCCTGCGATGAATGGGGCGGGTAGATCACAAGCCAGATCAAAAACCAGATCAAAACAGGGGCTCACACCACATCAAAATCTCGCGGCTAAAGCCGCTCCCACAGGGTGGTGAGCGGGTCTGTGGGAGAGGCTTTAGCCTCGAGCTTTTGATCTGGCGGTCCGCTGTAGCACCCGCTTTAGCCGCGCCCCTTTTGCGGCATAATCCGGCCCCCCGGGAACATCACCCGTTCCCTCCAGTCCAACCGCTTTCTATTCCCCGCTGAGGTTTTGCCGATGTCTGCTCCCCGTCGTTTGGTGTTGCTGGCTGCGTTGTCTGTGCTGAGTTGCCAGGCGTTTGCGTTCAATTTGAATGATGCGGCGGCGTTGTATTCGGCCAGTCAGGGTGGCAAGGGCGGCGATGCGTCGGCGTCGTTGTTGAGTAATCCGGAGAATTTGCAGTTGCTGGCGGCGCTCAAGCAGTTGAAGGTCTCGCCGGAGCAGGCGGTGGGTGGCACTGGCGCGATGTTGGGCTTGGCGAAGAATCAGTTGCCGGGCAATCAGTACGGCGAGCTGACGCAAACCGTGCCGGGGCTGCAGAAGTTCGAGGGGGCCAATGGCCTGGCGCAGTTGGGGTCGTTGAGCAGTTTGCTGGGCAAGTCGGCCAGCAAACCGGTAAGCCCGGATGCCGCAGCAGCGGTGGCGAATGTGAATAACCCGCAAGACCTCAGCGCTGCGTTCGGTGCCTTGGGCATGGACAGCGGCATGATCGGCCAATTCGCGCCGCTGTTGTTGCAGTACCTCGGCCAGCAGGGCGTGGGCAATTCGCTGTTGGGTAATCTGGGCAGCCTGTGGAAACCGGCCAGCTGATTACGCGGCGGCCTGTTCTGCTTTCATCGCGCTGAGCCGGGCGTCTTTCTCGGCCCAGCGTTCGGATATCCAGGTTTGCATGTACACGCGAAACTGCGGGTCGTTCTGGTAGTCGCCTTGCCACAGCGCCGGGTCCATGGGCAGGGTCTGAATGTCGACCACCACCTTGGGCACGCGCCCGCAAAGCAGGTCCCAGAAGCCTGGGATGCGCTCGCCGGGGTAGTACACGGTGATGTCGAGAATGGCGTCCAGTTGTTCACCAAGGCTTGCCAGCACAAAGGCGACGCCGCCGGCTTTGGGTTTGAGCAGGTGCCGATACGGTGATTGCTGCTCGGCCTGCTTGGCCGGGGTGCAGCGCGTGCCTTCCAGGTAATTCACCACGCTTACCGGCAAGTCGCGGAATTTTTCGCAGGCTTGTTGGGTGATGAGCAAATCCTTGCCAGCCATCTCCGGGTGTTTAGCCAGGTAGGCTTTGGAGTAGCGCTTCATAAACGGGTAGTCCAGCGCCCACCACGCCAGGCCCAGCAAGGGCACCCAGACCAGTTCCTTTTTCAGAAAAAACTTGAAGAGCGGCGCCTTGCGGTTGAAGGCCTGCATCAGTGCGGGAATGTCGACCCAGGATTGGTGGTTGCTGATCATCAAATACGAGCGGTCCATGCGCAGCTCGGTGTCGCCGCGAATGTCCCAGACCGTAGGCAGGCACAGGGCGAAGATGAATTTGTCGATGTCGGACCAGGTTTCGGCGATCCACACCACGCCGGACGAGCAGGCGGCGCGCAGTTTTCCGGGCAGGATGAGTTTGAGCAGGGCGAGTACGGTCAGAGGACCGATCAACACCAACGTGTTGAGTAAAAGCAGCGAGGCGACGGTCATACCGGTGAGCAAACGGCGCATGAAGGCTCCTGACTTGGCGCAAGCGGGCCATGATAATCACGGCTGGCGTGCCTTCCAAGACGCCTGCTGGAAGTTTGGACTACCGTGCCTTTTGCCGCATCTGCAACATTTTCTTCACCTGAACCGGTGTATGAAGGGCCGTTGTCTGCCCTGATGCAGCCCCGTTTAACTGCCTGGAGTGACCTTACCCGTGAAACCCGTTCTCGCCCTGTTAGCGCTGCTGGCGCTGCCGGTTATGGCCGCCGAGCCGACCGTGTACGGCCGTTATGAACACATCAAGCTGCCCGAGCTTGATCAAACCTTCAAAGCCAAAATGGACACCGGCGCGCTGACCGCCTCGCTGTCGGCCAAAGACATCGAAACCTTCAAAAAAGACGGCGACGACTGGGTGCGTTTCCGCCTCGCCACCAAAGATGCCAGCGACAAGGTGTACGAACACAAACTGGCGCGCGTGAGCAAAATCAAAAGCCGCGCCGACGAAGATGACGGCGAAGAACGTGCCGACGTGGTGAAGCGCCCGGTGGTGGCCATGCGCATGTGCCTGGACGGCACCAGCCGCATCATCGAGGTCAACCTCACCGACCGCAGCAGCTTCAACTACCCGCTATTGATCGGCGCCAAGGCACTGCGTGAGTTCGACGCTGCGGTGGACCCGGCGAAGCGGTTTACGGCCGGGCAGCCGAAGTGTTGAGGTAACAGGCTTCATTCGAGATTCTGGATTCCCGCCTGCGCGGGAATGACGGTGATCTTAGAAAACTCGTCATTCCCGCTCAGGCGGCGGTCCGACGATTCGGAATCCAGAATTTTCGTCGTTACGCCTATCCCTCAATGCTAAATTGAGCGCCTTGCCTTCCCCGCTGCAGGACGCACATGCCCACCATTCTGTTGGTCGAAGACGAAGCCTCGATCGCCGACACCCTGATCTACGCCTTGCAAAGCGAAGGCTACAGCACCCACTGGCTGACCCTGGCTGGCGAGGCGCTGGCGTATCAGCAAAGCACCCCCGCCGACCTGCTGATTCTCGACGTCGGCCTGCCCGACATGACCGGCTTCGAAGCCTGCAAACAGCTGCGCCGTTTTTCCGAAGTGCCGGTGATTTTCCTCACTGCGCGCAGCGCTGAAATCGACCGCGTGGTGGGCCTGGAAATCGGTGCCGATGACTACGTGACCAAGCCCTTCAGCCCCCGTGAAGTGGCGGCGCGGGTCAAGGCCATTCTCAAACGCGTGCAGCCCCGTGCGCCGGCCGCGCCCGTCAGCGCCTGCGTGTTTTCGGTGGATGCCGAGCGCTTTCAGATTCACTACCACGGCCAATTGCTGGGCCTGACCCGCCACGAATTCCGCCTGCTGCAAACCCTGATTGCGCAACCGCTGCGGGTGTTCAGTCGCGAGCAGTTGCTGGACGCCGCCGGCGTACCGGCCGAAGCCGGCTACGAGCGCAATATCGACAGCCACATCAAAAGCCTGCGCGCCAAGCTGCGCCAGGTGACCGCCACTGCCGAACCGATCCAGACCCATCGCGGCCTGGGTTACAGCATCAAGGTGGACTGATGCCGCTCGGTATCCGGATATTCCTCGTTTACTTCGTGTTCGTCGGCCTGTCCGGCTGGTTTGTGCTGAGCACGGTGATGGACGAAATTCGCCCCGGCGTGCGCCAGACCACTGAAGAAACACTGGTCGACACCGCCAACCTGCTGGCCGAGTTGCTGCGTGATGACTTGCGCAATGGCCGCCTCGATCAGCAGCACTGGCAAGCGCAATTCCAGGCCTACGGGCAACGCCAGCCACAAGCGCAGATCTGGGGCCTGACCAAGCGTGAAGTCAGCCACCGCATCTACGTCACCGACGCCACCGGCAAGGTGCTGGTGGATTCCACGGGCGTGGCCGTGGGCCAGGATTATTCGCGCTGGAACGATGTGTTTCTGACCCTGCGCGGCGAGTACGGCGCGCGCTCCACCCGCGAGGTGGAAGGCGACCCGGAAACTTCGGTGATGTACGTGGCCGCGCCGATCAAGGACGAGGGCAAGATCATCGGCGTAGTGTCGGTGAGCAAACCGAGCCGCACCTTGCAGCCCTATATCGAGCGCTCGCAGAAGCGGCTGGCCTGGTTTGGCGCCGGGCTGATTCTGCTGGGCCTGCTGGTGGGCGGGCTGCTCTCGTGGTGGCTGAGCGCGTCGCTGCGCCGGCTTACCGACTACGCGCAAGCGGTGTCTGCCGGCGAGCGCAGCCCGTTGCCGGCGTTGCAGGGCGGGGAGTTGAAACAGCTCGCCGAGGCGCTGGAGCACATGCGCAGCGAGCTGGAGGGCAAGGCCTACGTCGAGCGCTACGTGCATACCCTGACCCATGAACTGAAAAGCCCCCTGGCGGCGATTCGCGGCGCCGCCGAATTGCTGGAAAGCGATATGCCGGCGCAGCAGCGCGAGCGTTTCGTCACCAACATCCAGACCGAAAGCGCGCGCTTGCAGCAGCTCATCGAACGGCTGCTCAACCTGGCGTTGGTGGAGCAGCGTCAGGGCCTGGACGAGCGCGTGCCGCTGCCGTTGCGCGCGTTGGTGGAGGAGCAATTGCAGGCGCAGGCGGCGCGCATCGTCAGCGCCCGGTTGCAGGTGCAAAACCAGGTGCCCGATGACGTGCAGGTACGCGGCGAGCGTTTCCTGTTGCAGCAGGCGCTGGCCAATCTGCTCGACAACGCCCTGGACTTCACCCCGCCCGGCGGCCAGCTGCGCTTTGCCGCCGAGCTGCATGACGACACCGTGACCCTGATCGTTTTCAACGGATGCGAGCCCATTCCCGACTATGCGCTGGGGCGTTTGACCGAGCGTTTTTACTCACTGCCGCGCCCGACAAGCGGGCGCAAAAGCACCGGCCTGGGCCTCAACTTTGTGCAGGAAGTGGCCAGCCTGCATGGTGGTGCTATAACAATTGGCAACGTCGCGGAAGGCGTGGAGGTTCGCTTGAGCCTGCCGCTGGTGCGCTAGCAGAAGCCGTTTTCAGCGCTGTAACCGCTCTGCAAAGCCGGTTCAATAGTGTCCAGACAAGCGCGCAAGGCCCGGCGGCCTTGCAGGTGGCACCAAACGTGAAAGGCCACTGCGACAACAAGAACGCCACAGGAGTCAGGGTATGAAAACGGTTGCCGAAATCCTCAAAGCCAAAACGCGGAACACCATTTTCAGCGTCACGCCCGACACCTCGGTGCTCGACGCCGTGAAGCTCATGGGCGAGAAGGGCATCGGGGCGTTGGTGGTGATGCAAGGCGAGCAGCTGGTCGGCATCGTCAGCGAGCGCGACTACGTGCGCAAAATCGCCATGCTCGAACGCGCTTCACCGGCCTCGGTCAGCGAAATCATGACCTCCAAGGTCATCACCGTGAGCCCCAGAGAAGGCAACCGCCACTGCATGCAGCTGATGACCGACGGCCATCTGCGCCACCTGCCGGTGATGGACGAGGGCAAGTTGATCGGCTTGTTGTCCATTGGTGACCTGGTGAAAGACATCATCTCCGAGCAGGAGAGTTTGATTAATCATCTGGAGCAGTACATTCGCGGGGAGTAGGGGGGAATAGTGGGAACAGGGGAGAGTAGCGGGGCGGCTGGCCCTCTCCCCCGGCCCCTCTCCCGCAGGCGGGAGAGGGGAGAAGAGCAGTTGAGTTTGTTTCCGCAGGCGGGAGAGGGGAGCAGGGCAGTTGAGTTTGTTTTCGGGAGAGGGGAGCTTAATCGCGGTAGTCGCCCAATTCCCTCGCCCGCGCGCGGGAGAGGGTGCCCGAAGGGCGGGAGAGGGCCGCTTCTCGCTTCTCCACACACTCTCCACATTCCCCCCATAACCCCACCACCGCGCCTGCCCACACTCTCTCCATCCCAACCACATGGAGAGCACCGCGATGAACCGCAGCCTGGGCATCAAACTCGGGGCCATCGGCCTTTTGATTCTGTTGTTGTTAATTCCCCTGTTAATGATCGACGGCCTGATCGGCGAGCGGCAGTCGGCGCGCAATGGCGTGCTCGACAACATCGCCCGCAGCTCCAGCTACAGCCAGCAAATCACCGGCCCCATTCTGGTAGTGCCGTATCGGCAGAAAATCCGCGAATGGAAAACCGCTGAAAAAACCGGCGTGCGCTATCAGGAAGAACGCACGATTTCGAGCCGTCTGTACGTGCTGCCCGAAACCTTCAGCCTCAACGGCGACATCGGCACCGAGCTGCGTGCCCGTGGCATCTACCAGGCGCGGCTGTTCAAAAGTGACAACCAGATCAGCGGCCATTTCGAAGTGCCGGCCAACTATGGCATCACCGAAGACCTCGCCGACTATCAGTTCGACGAGCCGTTTCTGGCCGTAGGCATCAGCGACATCCGTGGCATCAGCAACGCACTGAAGCTCGACCTCAACGGCAAGAAGCTCGACTTCGAACCCGGCTTTGGCGACGACATGCTGGCCAACGGCGTGCATGCGCCGCTGGGCAAAGTCGACACCACGGTCGACATGAACTTCGCCTTCGCCTTCAACCTGAAACTGCAAGGCACCTCGAGCTTCAGCGTCGTGCCGGTCGGCCGCGACAGCCAGGTGCAGCTGCATTCCGACTGGCCGCACCCAAGCTTTATGGGCGAGTTTCTGCCAGTGGAACGCGAGATCACCGCACAGGGTTTCAACGCCACCTGGCAGACCAGTTTCTTCGCCACCAACATGGAGCAAGTGCTGCGCGATTGTGTGTCCACCACCGGTTGCAGCAGCTTTGATGCGCGCACCTTTGGCGTGAGCTTTGTCGACCCGGTTGACCAGTACCTGAAAACCGACCGCGCCATCAAATACGCCATGCTGTTTATCGCCCTGACGTTTGCCGGTTTCTTCCTGATGGAAGTGCTAAAGCGCCTGGCGGTGCACCCTGTGCAGTACGGTCTGGTGGGCCTGGCCCTGGCGATGTTTTACCTGCTGCTGCTGTCGCTCTCCGAACACCTCGACTTTGCCTTGGCGTACGCCGTATCGGCGGCGGCGTGTGTGGCGCTGGTGGGCTTCTACGTGTGCCACGTGTTGCACAGCTGGTTGCGCGGCGCCGGGTTTACGGCGGGGTTGGGCCTGCTCTACGGCGTGCTGTACGTGCTGCTCAGCGCCGAAGATTACGCGCTGCTGATGGGCTCACTGCTGGTGTTCGGCCTGCTGGCCTGCGTGATGCTGCTGACCCGCAAACTTGACTGGTACGGCGTGGGCAAAACCCCCGACGCCGAGCCGACCCTGACCCTTGAACCTGGCCTGCTGGGGGAATAACGCCATGCGCATCGTCCTGCAATTTGGCGCCTGTCTGGCCCTGGGTATGTTTGTTGCGCTGCTGATTTTGGTGGGCCTGATGTTTGCCCAGCGCTTCGACGTGATCAACCTCATCGTGCTCACCGGCAAACCCCTGGCGCACCTCGCGCTGGCGGTGTTGCCGGAAGGCTTCTGGATCAGCCTGACCGGCGCCCCGGACGCCGTCGAAAACGCCTCCGTGCGCTCGTTCCTGCAAATGTGCGCAGCGCTGGGGCAAGTCGCCCTGCTGGTCGGCGCCGGGTTGTACCGCGTGAGCATGAGCAAATGAGCGGGCACGTGGGGTTGCGTGAAGATGCCCAGGTTGGGCACCAGTTGGCCCGGAGAATCGCGATGCTTTTCGTAGGTTGGGTTGAGCCGCAGGCGAAGCCCAACGGTCCGCGCGATGTTGGGCTTCGCTTCGCTCACCGAACGCGGACCGACCCAACCTACGGTTGTGTACGGCGATTGTGCCGATCAAACCGGCGGCTGAGTCGCCAGCATCGAGGGGCGCTGGCTGACGTCGGCGTACCAGATGGCCAGGGTTGGGAACTGCTGGCGCCAGTCGAATTCGGCTTGGCGAAAATCGAGGTAACCGAGGGCACAGGCGATGCCGATGGCGGCCACGTCGAAGCGACTCGGCAGCTCGGCGCCTGCCGCTTCTTCGAACTCACCCAGGGCGCGGACAATTTTTGCCTGCTGAGCGTCGAGCCACTCCGCCCAGTGTTTGTCTTGCGGGCGGGTGGCCAGTTCGTAGCGAATGAGCACGGCGGCATCCATTACCGCATCGGCCAGCGAAGCCAGGGTCAGACGCCGCCAGCGGCTGGCGCCGTCTTGGGGAATCAGCGGTTCGCCGACGTGCTGATGGTCGAGGTAATCGACGATCACGCGGCTGTCGTGCAGCAGCGAACCATCGTCCAGACGCAGCGCCGGAATCTTGCCCGCCGGGTTATGGGCGATAACGGCGGCGCTGGGGTTGGTGGGGGTGAGCATTACGGTTTCCAGCTCGACACGCTCCTGCTGGCCGGTCTCGTGGAGAACCACCAGCACCTTGCGCACGAACGGCGAGGCGGGGTTGTGGAACAGCTTCATGGTGGCAGCGGGCATGGCGCGATTCTCAAGTAAATGGCGAGGCGCTAACCCTACAGCGTCGAGCCTGAAGGCGCCAAGTCGCGGTACAAGGCTTGGCGGTTATGGCCCCAAACGCATCGAGGCTAAAGCCTCTCCCACAGGAAATAAGAAACCTGTAGGAGAGGCTTTAGCCTCGATAGCGGTGGTGCGGATAACGAGTGCCTAACCAGGCTGCTTAGAACTCCAACTGAGCCGAGAACGTCAGGGTGCGCGGGTCGCCCAGGTAGTAGCTGTTCAGCCAGTATTCCTTGTTGGCCAGGTTGCTGACGTTGGCGCGCAGGGTCAGCTTGTTGTCGGCCACCGGCATGGCGTAGCGGGCGCCCAGGTCGAAGGTGGTGAAGGACGGAATGTCGTGGCGGTTGGCTTCATCGGTGTATTGCTTGCCGGTGTAGTAAGCACCGCCAGTCATGGCTACGCCGGGAATGGCGTTGACGTCGTACTCGGCGTACACCTTCGCGAGGCGGGAAGCGACGTTGGTAGGTTTGTTGCCATCATTGGCGGTGTTATTGGTTTTAGCCAACTCAGCGTCCAGCACGGTGACGCCGCCCACCACAGTCAGTTCAGGCAACACCTTGCCGGTGATACCAAATTCGACACCGCGATTCTTTTGGCGCCCGTTTGGCGTGTAGACGAAGTTGGTGATGTAGTTCGGCTTGTCGATATCGAACAGCGCCAAGGTAAACAACGTGTCGCCCCACGTTGCTTTGGCGCCGATTTCATATTGCTCGCTGACCTCGGGCGGCAGGGCTGTGCCCGGCGTAACGCCTTGGGAACCGTTCGGCGCCATGCCACCGCCTTCGAGACCTTCAATGTAGGTCGCGTACGTGGTCAACCACGGCGCCGGTTTGTAGATAAGGGAGACGTTCGGTGAGGTCTTGCTCTTGTCGTATTCGGTAATTCCGCCGCCATAAATGAAGTCGTTGGCAAAGGTCTCAATGCTGGAATGAGTAACGCCCAGAACAGTCGACCATTGCGGGTTCAGGGTAATTACGTCGCCGATCAGCACGCTGTTGGTTTCACTGGTGGAAGCCAGGCGCTGATCGCCATTGCCGATGCTGTAGCCCGGTTTGGAAACCTGGGGTGTTTGACTCAGTGGCGGTGTGCCGACCACTGATTGCCACTGGTAGGCAAAGTCGATGTGGTCGGTGTATTGGCGAGTGCGAACGTTGTTGCCTTGATAGCCCACGGTAACCTTGTGGTTAAGCGGGCCGGTGTCGAACATCGAGTCGAGGAACAGGTAGGAAGAGGTTTCCTCATTTTCAACCGGAGCGAACGCATACAACGGCTGCGAGTAAGTACCACGCGTGGGTGCGTTGAATGCGTCGATGGTCGGGCCGGTGTAAACGTACTCTTCGGTGTACTCGGCATAAGCAACCGCACCGCGCAGGGTGAAGATGTCATTGATACGCCAGTTGAAGCGCGAACCGACGCGGTCTTGCTCGGTGTCGGAGAATGCCCAGCGTTGGCTGTACAACTTGTCATTGCTGAGGTCGCTGGCGTCCGGGCGACGGCTGTTGCCGTTGGCGTCGTCGGCGATGTACCAGTAGCTATTCAACCCACGGGTTTCGCTCTTCTTGTGCGAAGCATCGAACTGCACCAGCAAGTCATCGCTGACATTCCAGTCCAGCGCCAGGGTGATCATTTCGCGACGGCGCTTCTGCATGTCGATGGCGGTCTCGCCGTCTTGCGTCAGCACGTTCAAGCGATAACCGAACACGCCCGCATCGTCGATCGGGCCGCCGAAGTCGCCGTGCAGGTAGTAGTTTTCGCCACCGGCATTGCCCAGGGTCACGCTGTTGTAGCGCTCGGCAGTCGGGCGTTTAAGCACGTAGTTGACCAGGCCGCCGGGGTTGCCCGGGCCATAGAGAAAGCCGCTCAGACCGGTGAGAATCTCGATCTGCTCCATTTCCTCAACGTAGTTGCCGGCGTCGTAGCCGGTGCTGAACCGCAACCCGTCGTTGGCAATGCTCAAATTCCCCGCGCTGCTGAAACCACGAATCGCCACCGCGCTCGCATACCCGGCGTTTTTCGGCGAGTACAGCTGGGTAAACGGGTTGCGCTTGAACACGTCGTCCGTGGAAGTGGTCTGCGTGTTTTGCAGCATTTCTTTGGAGACGACGCTGATGGAGTACGGCGTGTCTTGCAGGCTCATGCCGCCGAGCGCGCCGACGTTTTTGATTGATTCGGTGCGGTAACCGGAGTCGGCGCTGCCATCGAGGATGCCCGCAGCATTGATGTCGGTGGCGGGCAGGGTCATTTCATCAGTCGCAGCCGGCGCCACACTAAACGTCCCCGCACTATTGGCCACCAACGTCAGCCCACTCCCGCGCAACGCCTGACGCAACGCCGTCTGCGCGTCGTATTGACCCTGCACAGGCTGCGCGGTTTTGCCGGCCGTCAGGCTCGGGTCGATGCTCAGCACTACGCCGGCCTGGCTGGCGATCTGGTTCAGGGTGCTGGCCAATGGCGCGGCCGGCAGTTGGTAGCTGCGCACGGCGGCGGTGTCGGCGGCGAGGGCCGGCAGGCTGGCGAATGCCAGGGCGGCGGCCAGTAACGTGGGGCGGAACAGGGTGATGGCGGACTTCGACATTGCGAGCGGCTCCCAAGCAGGAATTAATCTCAATGCCCCTATGCCGAAGCAAAAACGAAAAGTGATAGGGCTGACTGAAAATATTTTCAGCAGGCCGCTTTTCAGGGTTTTTCCGCCACCGGCGCTGGCACCACGCGCACCCACCAATCGGTGCGCCGTTCGATCTGCACCGGCAGGCTGGGCGGCAGCGCGGCCAGCGCCAGGTCGGTGTTGCGCAACGGGAAGCTGCCGCTGATGCGCAGGTCGGCCACGAGCGGGTCGGCGCTGAGAAAACCGTCGCGGTACTCGCCGAGCTGTTCGAGCAAGTCGGCCAGGCGCATGTTTTCCACCACCAACATGCCGTGGGCCCAGGCGTCAGCGGTAGCGGGTGCAGCGTTCACTGCGCCCAATGCGTCGGCGGCCATCAGCACTTGCTGGCCTTGCTGGATGACATTGGTTTCCGTAGCGGCTTGCGCCGGGCGTGCGGCGACGGCCGATTGCAGCACGATCAGGCGCGTGCCGCCTGGCTCCTGGCGTACCAGAAAGCGTGTGCCCAGGGCGCGCAGCTCGCCATTGCGGGTGGCGACGATAAAAGGCCGGGCATCGCCATGGGCGGTTTCCACGAGTATTTCGCCGCTGCGCAGAAACAGGCGGCGTTGCTGCGGGGTGAAGTCGATATCCAGCGCACTGCGGCTGTTGAGGCGCACCGTGCTGTGGTCTGGCAGTTCTAGTTCGCGCTGCTCGCCCGGCGCGGTGCGCTCGTCGGCCAGCCAGTCGCCCAGCGGCCGGTGTTGCTGCGCCAGGCTCAGGCCCAGCGCGGCGCCGAGCAGCACGCCGAGAATGCCGCCGCTGCGCAGACGGGTTTTGCCCACGCTGCCGGCGCGCAACAACGCGCGGCGGGCCGGTTGGCTGCTGACGTTGGCGAAGTGTTGGTCCACGCCGCTGAGCTGCGCCCAGGCGCGGGCGTGTTCGGCGCTGGCGGCTTGCCACAAGTGAAACTCGGCGCGCTCAAGCTCGCTGGCTTCCCCGGAGCCGAGGCACAGCTGCCAGCTGATGGCTTCGTCGAGCACCTTGGCCGATACGCTGCTGCGGTTCATGTCGGCTCGCCGTAGAGGGCGATGTAGCACTGGCGCAAACCCTGAGCCAGGTACTGGCGCACGCGCGGCACCGACACACCGAGGCGTTCGGCAATTTCGGCGTGGCCGAGGTTGTCGATGCGGTTATAGAGGAAGGCGGCGCGGGCATTGCTCGACAGGGTGCCGAGCATGCGGTCGATGGCGCGCAGCGACTCCAGCACCATGGCCTGTTCTTCAATGTCGGGATGGACGCTTTCCGGCAGCGCGGCCAGCTCGTCGAGGTAAGTGCGTTCCAGGGCGCTGCGGCGGAAATAGTCGATCAGCAGGCCTTTGGCGATGGTGGTCAGCAGGGCGCGGGGCTCGCGCATATGCATGGCTTCGGGTTTGCCAAGAATGCGCACGAACGTGTCCTGGCTGAGGTCTTCGGCCCGGTGCGGGCAGCTCAGGCTTTTACGCAGCCAGCCGAGCAGCCAGTCGCGATGATCGCGATACAGCACGTTCGCCAATTCATGGTTTGTGGATTCCCCAACCGACACAGCACTCTCCGCCGAAAAGCAGACCAGACACGAAATCGAGAATTATTCGCATATGATTGCAGAGAGTTGCCTTTCGCCGCAATTGCTCGCGGTCAGTTTATTTTGTGGCCTGTTTTGCAGCGCTGTTACAGAGACGGTCGCTGCTGACGGCGTTGCCACCGCGCGAGTGCATCCGCCAGCGCGGCCGGGCTGTCCAGGTTTTGCTGGCGTGCACGGCTGAACAGAATCAGCGCCAGTTCGGCGGTGACCAGCGCATCGGCGCTGGCGTGATGGCGTTGCTGAACGTGCAGGCCGAAATGCGCGGTCCAGTCGTCCAGCCCGGCCTGGCGCAGGGTGATGTCGGGGCAGAGCATGGGCGCCAGATCGGCGACATCCAGAAAACGGTGTTCCAGGCTGTAAGCCAGGTCTTGCTTCAGCGCTTTGCTCAGCATGTGCTGGTCGAACGGCGCGTGAAAGGCCAACAGCGGGCTGTCCCCGACAAATTGCATAAACGCCAGCAGGCCTTCAGCCGGCGCCACGCCAGCGGCCAGGGCGCTGGGCGCTATGCCGTGAATCAGCACACTGGGGCTCACCGGCTGCGCGTGGCGTTTCAGGGTGCATTCGAATTGCTGGCCGAGGTCGATGGCGCCGTCTTCGATCACCACGGCACCGATCGACAGCACGTGATCACGCTGCATGTTCAGGCCGCTGGTTTCCAGGTCCAGCACCACGAAACGTTGCTCACGCAATGGCGATTCGCTCCAGCCAACCGGGTGGGGCAGCTGCGCGCAGGCGTCCAGCAGCGGCTGCTCAATCGTTGCGGTGGGGCGGCGGCGCAGCCAGTCGAATGACATCACGGCGTAGGCCTCATAACTGATAGCGCAGCGCCAGGCTGCTTTGCAGGCGCTGCGCCTGGCGGAACGACTCGCGCAAAATGCGCCGGTCGAGGTGGTTGAGGCTGTCGGGGTCCAGGCGGTTGGTATAGCGCTGCTGCTGGCGCGCCTGTTGCTGGTGCTGCTGCATGCGGGTTTGCTGAATAAAATGATAGGCCTCTTCGTAAGCGGCGCCGTCGAGTGGGTCGATCACCTCTTTGGCAATCAACTCGCGCAAGCGCTGCAAGGTGTTGCCGGCGCTGATGCCATGGGCCAGGGCCAGCAACCGCGCGCCATCCACAAAGGGCGTCAGGCCCTGCACTTTCAAATCCAGCGTGTGTTTTTCGCTGCCGCTGCGGGCCACCACAAAGTCGCGAAAGCGCCCTACCGGCGGACGATTTCGCAGCGCATTGGCGGCCATCATGCGCTGGAAAATCTGGTTGTCGGCCACCTCGATCAGAATCTGCTGGCGCAGCACTTCGCAACCTTCCACCGGGCCCCACACGGCGCGCAAGTCGAAGTAGATACTCGAGCTCAACAGGTTCTCCGGGCTGGCATCGCGGATAAAACTGCTAAAGCGCCGCGACCATTCAAGATGCGACAAACACAGCTGCGGATTGCTCGCCATGATGCCGCCCTTGCACAGGCTGAAGCCGCATTTGTCCAGGCTGTGATTAATGCGTTCGGCCAGCGGCAGCAGCTTGCCGCGCTTGATCGCTGCGTCGGCCGCATCGCTGGCCTCGAACAACATGCCGTTGTCCTGATCGGTATGCAGCGTCTGCTCGCGACGCCCTTCGCTGCCGAAACACAGCCACGTAAACGGCACGCCGGGGTCGCCCAGTTGTTCGATGCTCAGTTCAATGACGCGGCACACGGTGTGGTCGTTAAGCAGCGTGATGATCTGTGTGATCTGCGTAGACGACGCGCCGTGGGCAAGCATGCGCTCCACCAGTTGGTGGATGTCGCTGCGCAGTGCCACCAGGGTCTCCAGCCGGTTGGCATGGCTGATAGTGCGCGCAAGGTGCACCAGGTCGACCCGCTGCAGCGAGAACAGATCGCGCTCCGACACCACGCCGCGCAGCTCGCCGTTTTCCACCAGGCAGACATGGGCGATATGGCGCTCGGTCATGGCGATGGCGGCGTCAAAGGCGCTAGCCATGGGCGGCAAATGGAAGGGAGACGGAATCATCACATCGGCAATCGGCCCGCCCAGGTTCTCCGCCCCGGCGGCGACTACCGAACGCAAATCGCGCAGGGTGAAAATGCCGGTCGGGTGGTGCGCCTTATCGACGATCACAATGCTGCCCACTTGCAGCTCATGCATCAGCCGCACGGCCGCGCTGATCGGCGTGTCGGCGCTGCACGTCACCGGTTGGCGCATCGCCAATTCGCGCAGCGGCGTATCCAGCGAATACTGCGCACCCAGCGTGGCGACGGCCTGGCGCTGCACCTGCTGATTCACCTGATCGAGCAGGCTGCTAACGCCGCGCAAAGCGAAATCGCGAAAAGGCGCAGACAGCGCAAACACCTTGATAAAGGCATCTTTGCCGAGCAGCAAACAGAAGGTGTCTTCGCCCGCTAAGTGCTCCGTGCGGGTTGCCCGTTCACCCAGCAGCGCCGCCAGCGGAAAGCACTCGCCGGTGGTGATCTCAAACGTGGTTTCCGTACCGCGCCGCGCCGTGTGCGGACGCTCACCGACCACCAGGCCTTGCTTGACGATATAGAAGTGCTGAACCGGCCCGCCGCTTGGCTTGAGAATGCTTTCACCGGCGCCATAAAACCGCAGCTGGCAGTTCTCCAGCACATAGCCCAAGTGGGCGTTTTCCATCTGATTAAACGGCGGAAACTTCTGCAAAAACTCCATCAACCCGAGGATGTTCTGCTGCACCGCCACCTTGCCCGCCTGGGCGAATTCACTGGCCTTGCTCATAACGCTGCGTCCGACCGTGGCCTTGAATTCATCGAAAGGCCATCGTCGGGAAAATCAGACGGGGGGGCCATGGGACATAAGTCTAGTTCGCGGACGAATGAACGGCGTGGTGAAAAAGCCTCAAATCACCGGGGTTTTCTTTCTCGCTTTTTGCGTTTTCGACGTCGCACAGAGGAACAGGGCTGCGCGATACGGAACCGCAACCGCTTGGCGAAGCGGGCGTGATGGGCGCACTTTTCTGGTCAGCCATTTTTCCTCGAACAACCCGTTGGATCACTCATGACTACTAACGCATTCAGCATCGAAGCGCGCTCTTTCAACATTCTGAACGCTGGTGTGGCGAGCCATAATTTTTGGGTTTTGAAAAATGCCGCCGGGGAAAAAATTGCCGAGTTGCATGGCTTGGCGACTGACCGGGTAACGGGAAGGCCGCTGGCCATAGGCACCACCAAACAGCATTCGCTGCGGGCCTGGAGTTTCGTTGAGCCCGATTGGGTGGTGGCCATCGGCGTCGACAACAGCTCGCCGGCGTTCAAGAGGAGCAATCTCTATTTGCCCGGACAACGTCAGAAGGTGTTGTTTCACGGCGCTGCGCAGGAGGCGTATGCACGCTGGCAGGCAGCAGGGCGAGCATTGGCGGTGATCAATGAACTGGATCTGGATTACCCGCCGTTCGGTGTCGCCGTGTTCGGTAAAACGGTGAATAGCAATTCGATGTTTCGCACGTTCAGGAAACTGATGGGACTGCCGCATTACTATTTTTCCGGCATGTTGCAGCCGGGTATCAGTAACGATGTGCTGCCGCGCGAGGTGATTGAGCGGCTTAAATATTCAGCGCCGGCGCCCAGCGAAATGGCGTCACTTGTGCAATGAGGCTATGAAGCCCAGCGGCTTTCCGCAGATTTGCCCCATAAAAAAACCGCCCAATCAGGCGGTTTTTTATGCGGTGACGCGGTGCTTACGGCAGGGTGAACAGCACTTTCACCTTGTCGGTCACGGCAGCCTTGTCGACATAGCCGATGGCGTCCGCTTCGGCGCCCACTTTGGCGACGACGGCCGCGTCATCGGCAACGCTCGGCAACGGTTGGCCTTTGCCAGTGAACACCAAGCCCGACCAGTACGACTTCAGCTGCGACTCGTTTTTGCTCGCAACGCTGCTGTAGAACTTGTCTTTGGTGGGGTTCCATTCTTTCTGGTCGACGCCTTTGAGCGACTTGTCTTTACCCAGAAAAATGTTGGCCACGTCTGATTGGCTCGGGTTGGCACTGGCGCCAGCATTGACGATCACCGCCACTTCGGCGTGAGCCAGGGTGGCAGCGGCCATCAGGGTGCTGGCATAGAGAGCGCGAATTGCAAACTTCATGGGGGCTCTCCTTAGAATACGAAGTCAACGCCGACGCTGATGATGTCGCCGTCGAAGTTGCGCGAAGGCGTGCCCGCCAGGCCGTTGGTCGCTGAATAGACCGCGTGGTTGTAGCTCTCTTGGGCGTTTTCGACGAACACGCCGCCGTAACCGCCGGTGGTGTCCACGCGCTTGTATTCGCTTTTGACGATCACGGTCGGGGTGACGTTGTAGTTCAGGCCATAGGTCCAGGAAGTCTGACGACCCGCGTCTTCGTCCAACTGGGCGTAGGTGACGTGGGCCAGGAAGTCGCCGAAACGGCGGCCGCCCATCAGGTAGAACGCGTCGGTGCTGCCGGCGTCATCGGCTTCGATGATGCGGCTGGTCCACTCGTTGGCGGTAATCCAGATGCCGTCGTCGTACTGGTAGCCCACAGAGGTGAATTTGCCCTTCTGCTGGTCCAGCTGATTAAGCGGGACGGTGATACGTGTGCGGAACGGCGTGGTAACGCGGCCGGTGATGTCGGCGTCGATATCGGCTTCGGTGTAGCCGATGCGCACGGTGCCGAAGTCGTTAGTGGCGAGGCTGACGTTGGCGGCGAAAATTTTCTTGTAGTCGATGTCATAGAGGTCATCGGCGGCGAAAATGTTGCGGTTGACCGCCTGGCCACCCGCAACCTGAAAGCTTACCGAACCGAAGGAAAGCGGCAGGGTGTAAACGGCATCCGCACCTTCGTAGTTGCTCACCTGAACCTGGCTGTACACCTCGTCTGGCAGACGCAGCCAGGGGTAGGTGAAGCCGACGTCGAGGGTTTCCGAGTACATGTACACCGGGCTGCGCAGACGACCGGCACGCAGCATCAGGCCGTCGGTGGCTTGCCACGACAAATAGGCCCATTCCAGGTTGGCTTTCCAGTTGTCTTGCTCGGGCTTGAGCGTTGCCTGCACGGTGACGCCGACGGTGTCGGTGAGGCCGTACTGGAACTGGCCGCCGAGCTTGGACAGTTGGTCGCCGCGCCAGGAATCGTTGGTCTGGCCATTCACGCCGTAGCTGCGGCCATCGTCTTCACCACCCAGGTGGGTAATGCCGGCGGTGCCGAAACCGTTAAAGCGATATTCGCCTTGGTCCAAGGCGAACGCCGGTGTGCTCGCAAGGCAGGCTGCGAGGGTGAATACTCGAAGTTGGGTCATTCTGGTGCTCTCGTGTTAAACGCGGAATTGGGCCGTAGCGGCGCGCAAATGGTCCCCGGTGCTGACCAACTGCTCGCCAAGGCGTGCGGTCGCATCGGCCCCGTGTGTGGTTGCTTGCGTATCCCTCTGCAACACTTCTGTGTCTTTTTGAATGGAGTTGGAAAGGCCGATCTGCTCCTGGGTGAACTGGGCGATGCCGGCATTCAACTCGTCAATCTGGCGAACAGCCTGGGCGATAGCGTCCAGGGTTTCGGTGGCAGCCACCGAGCGTTCGATACTGGCCTGGGCTTTCTGGCCGTTCTGAGTCATTACGTTCAGCACGCCATTGGCGCTGTTTTGCAGGCGCTGAATGATGTTCTGGATTTCAGCCGTGCTGGCTGCTGTCTTCTGCGCCAGGTTGCGCACTTCGTCTGCCACTACGGCAAAGCCGCGACCTTGCTCGCCCGCCCGCGCGGCTTCAATAGCGGCGTTCAGGGCCAATAGGTTGGTTTGCTCGGCAATGCTGCGAATGACCGTGAGCACCGAGCCCACCTGCTGGGTTTCTTCTTCCAATTGCTCCATGGCCTGAACCGAGCCCATGACGCTACTGCCCAGGTCGCTGATGCTGGAGGACAGGCTGCCGATGTTCTGGCGCGCACTTTCGGCTTGTTTCGACGCCGCGCCCGCCTCGTGGGAGGCCTGTTGCGAACGCTGCGCCACTTCCTGAATGCTGCCGGTCATGGTGGCAATGTCGCGGCTGATGGAGTCGGTGTGACCCTGCTGCGAGCGGGCGTTTTCTTCGGCGCCCTGGGTTAGCCGGTACAGTTCCTTGGACATATCGCCCAGTGGGCTGGCGGCATTGACGATCTGGCGGATGGTGCCTTGCAGCTTGTCGAGGAAACCGTTGAACAGTTTGATCATCACGCCGATTTCGTCGTTGGTCTCCACCGTTACGCGGCGGGTGAGATCGCCGTCGCCGCTGGCAATGGCTTTCAACGAGTCAATCACGCCATGGATGTTGCTCATGACGCTGCGAATGACCATCACCGAACCGATGCTCACCAGCAAAATGAGCGCGATGCTCAGGCCGTAACCGACGCGAGTGGTGGTGGCATTGTCAGTGCGGGTCTGCGCCAAGCTGGTCTGGAAATCGTCATAGGCGTGGGCGCGAAACTGCTCGCCGGCTTTTTGCGCCAGTTGCAGGTCGTTGGCCATGCGGTCGAGGTTGGCGCGCAGGTCTTCAAAGGCTGTGCCCTTGAGCAGTTGTTCGGTGGCCGAGAAGGCGTTGTCGGCATAGCTCTTTACGGCGGCGGTCCAGGCACGTAACTCATCGCGTCGTTGCGGCTGATCGTTCACCAACGTCTGCAGGGCTTGCTGCTTGACGTTGATTTCGTCGATCACTTTGCGAGCGTCGTTGAGCGTTTCCATTTCGCCGGCCGCAACGGCGCTGTTGAGCAGGCCGGGGATACGGGAAAACTGGAAGATCACCGCGTCGGCGTTTTCCAGTGTCGGGTAGCTCTGTTTTTCCAGCGCGACGAGGCGGGTGTCGTTATTGCTCAGTTGAATGCCGGTGTAGACCACGAAGAGCAGCAGGCCGATAAGCGCCACGGCGGGCGGCAGGGAAAGCTTCAACGTCAGCGACATATTTTTGAACATGGACTTGTTTCCAGACTGCGGCAGAGGAAAAGTTTCCAAATGAAACTAATTATCTTTTATTGGTCACGAGCTGACCATTGTATAGGTCGCGGTACATTTTTATCGGCATTTAGCTGGGCGGCTTAAGTTTTCCGTATGCCCGCTGGTCCGGTTGTCTGTAGGGGTTTTCCGGGATGGGTGCAGGGCCAGGGGCCATCAGGCAGCTATCGCCGAGGAATACCCATAAAAAAACGCCCCGAAGGGCGTTTTTTTTGTGCCGCTGTCGAGTGAATTACAGGCCGCTTTTGGCTTTGAATTCACGACGACGACGGTGCAGAACCGGCTCGGTGTAGCCGTTCGGTTGCTTGGCGCCTTCGATCACCAGTTCCAGGGCAGCCTGGAACGCGATGTTGTCGTCGAAGTTCGGCGCAAGCGGACGGTACAGCGGGTCGTTGGCGTTCTGACGGTCAACTACCGGCGCCATGCGTTTCAGGCTGGCGACGATCTGCTCTTCGCTGGCGATGCCGTGACGCAGCCAGTTGGCGAGCAGTTGGCTGGAAATACGCAGGGTGGCGCGGTCTTCCATGAGGCCAACGTCGTTGATGTCCGGCACTTTCGAGCAGCCGACGCCCTGGTCGATCCAGCGCACGACGTAACCCAGAATGCCCTGCGAGTTGTTGTCCAGTTCGTTCTGGATTTCGTCTGCAGACCAGTTGGTGTTCGCCGCCAGCGGGATGGTCAGGATGTCGTCAATCGAGGCGCGCTCGCGCTTGGCCAGTTCGGCCTGACGGGCGAACACGTCAACCTTGTGGTAGTGCAACGCATGCAACGCAGCGGCGGTCGGCGACGGTACCCAGGCGGTGTTGGCGCCGGCCAGCGGGTGAGCGATTTTCTGCTCGAGCATGCCGGCCATCAGGTCGGGCATGGCCCACATGCCTTTACCGATCTGGGCGCGACCTTGCAGGCCGGTGGCCAGGCCGATGTCGACGTTCCAGTTCTCGTAGGCAGCAATCCACTTCTCGGCTTTCATGGCGGCCTTGCGTACCACCGGGCCGGCTTCCATGGAGGTGTGGATTTCGTCACCGGTGCGGTCGAGGAAGCCGGTGTTGATGAACACCACACGCTCGCTGGCGGCTTTGATGCACGCCTTGAGGTTGACGGTGGTGCGGCGCTCTTCGTCCATTATGCCGACTTTCAGGGTATTGCGTGGCAAGCCCAGAACGTCTTCGACGCGGCTGAAGATTTCGCTGGTGAAGGCGACTTCTTCAGGGCCGTGCATTTTCGGTTTAACGATGTACACCGAGCCGGTACGGGTGTTCTTGCGGCTGGTGTTGCCGTTGAGGTTGTGCACCGCGATCAGGCTGGTGAACAGGGCGTCCTGAATGCCTTCCGGAATTTCGTTGCCCTGGGCATCGAGAATGGCCGGGTTGGTCATCAAGTGGCCAACGTTACGCACGAACAACAGGCTGCGACCGTGCAGGGTCAGCTCGCTGCCGTCGGCTTTCGTGTAGACGCGGTCCGGGTTCATGGTGCGGGTGAAGGTGGTGCCGCCCTTGGCCACTTCTTCGGCCAGGTCGCCCTTCATCAGGCCGAGCCAGTTGCGGTAGATGACGGTTTTGTCGTCGGCATCCACGGCGGCTACGGAGTCTTCACAGTCCATGATGGTGGTCAGCGCCGCTTCCATCAGCACGTCTTTCACGCCGGCAGCGTCGGTCTGGCCGATAGGGCTGGAAGCGTCGATCTGAATTTCAAAGTGCAGCCCGTTGTGCTTGAGCAGCACGGCAATCGGCGCATCAGCCGGGCCCTGGAAACCGATCAGTTGAGCGTCATCGCGCAGGCCGGTGTTGCTGCCGCCTTTGAGGCCGACCACCAGTTTGCCGTCGATGATTTTGTAGGCGGTGGAATCAACGTGCGAGCCAGCAGCCAGCGGCGCGGCGTCGTTGAGGAAGGCGCGGGCGAAGGCGATTACCTTGTCGCCGCGTACCTTGTTGTAACCCTTGCCTTTCTCGGCGCCGCCTTCTTCGCTGATCGCGTCGGTGCCATACAGGGCATCGTAGAGCGAACCCCAGCGGGCGTTGGAAGCGTTGAGGGCGAAACGGGCGTTCATCACCGGCACTACCAGCTGCGGGCCGGCCATGTGGGCGATTTCTTCGTCGACGTTTTGGGTAGTGGCCTGGAAATCTGCGACTTCTGGCAGCAGATAACCAATTTCTTGCAGGAAGGCTTTGTAAGCCACGGCGTCATGCGCCTGACCAGCACGTGCCTGGTGCCAGGCGTCGATCTTGGTCTGCAACTCATCACGTTTGGCGAGTAGTGCGTGGTTCTTCGGTGCGAGGTCATTGATGACGCTCTCTGCACCTTTCCAGAACTGCTCGGCAGAAATCCCGGTACCGGGAATAGCTTCGTTGTTTACGAAGTCGAACAGGACTTTGGCGACCTGCAGGCCACCGACTTGAACGCGCTCAGTCATTACTTGCCTCTCTGCTCAGCTCTTAGCTGTACTCAATAGCTCACTGCGGATAGCCCTGTACGGACGCGGCGTTGCCGTCTTGTAGTCCGAGGCGCGGCATACTACATCATGATCGGTGGAAAATCAGCGGGCATGCGTCGAACTGCGACCGGCTATGGCCTCGGCAGTCACAACGGGGGCGCGGATGTTCTCAAAAAACAGCGCTTTTGTTCCACAAAAATCTTCGTTTCGTACACCATTTTGTAGTGTTACTACCTTTTTTGCCTTGTTCGACAGCCTTTGCAGGGTTTTGCCTATACTCGCGCAAGCCCTTCAGGAGCGCCGTGTATGCCTGTTCATGCTGTTCAAACCCGCGACATTGACGACCTCGCTTTGCTGTTCAGCGGTTATCTGGAGTTCTACCAGGTGCCGCGCCCGCTGGACGAGATTCGCGGCTTCCTTGCCGCTCGTCTGCACAAGGGTGATTCCACCTTGTTACTGGCGCGTGACGAGGCCGGAACGGCCCAGGGCTTTGTGCAGCTGTATCCTTTTTATTCCTCGCTCGCGCTGGCGCCGGCCTTGTTGCTGAGCGACTTGTACGTCAGCCCCGCCGCTCGCCGCCAAGGCGTCGGCGAGTTGCTGATGAACGCGGCCCGCGCCCACGCCGAAGCCACCGGCGCCTGCGGCTTGCAACTGGAAACGGCAAAAACCAACCTGGCTGGCCAGGCGTTGTATGAAAGCCTGGGTTACGTAAAAGACGAGGTGTACCTGACCTACTGGCTAAGCCTGACCTGACACCGCTGTTTGTAGGAGCCAGCTTGCTGGCGAACCCTGCAGCGGCCGATTTCGAACAGCGTCGCCCCTTTCGCCAGCAAGCTGGCTCCTACAGGCTGGCGGACGCTGTTATTCACAGCAAGGAGTTAACCGTGAAGCATTTGGTCCTGACTGTAATTGCCGAAGACCAGCCCGGGCTGGTGGAAAAGATCGCCAGCTGCATTTCGACCCACGGCGGCAACTGGCTGGAGAGCCGCATGTCGCGCATGGCCGGGCAGTTCGCCGGCATTTTGAAAGTGAGCGTTCCTGCTGAAGGGCATCACGATCTGGTCGCCGCGTTGCAGGCGCTGGATGGCCAGGGCATTCGCGTGCTGCTGGCCGAAAGCGGCCTTGACCCGGCGTGCACCTGGAAGCCGATTCTGCTCGATCTGGTGGGTAACGACCGGCCCGGCATCGTGCGCGATATCACCCGTGTGCTCAGCGAACTGGAAGTGAACGTGGAAAGCCTGGTTACCGATGTAGTGCCGGCGCCCATGAGCAACGAGCCGTTGTTCCATGCCGAGGCGACGCTGGCGGTTCCGCTGAGCCTGTCGCTCGACGTGCTGCAGGCGCGGCTGGAAACCCTGGCCGATGACCTGATGGTTGAGCTGGTGCTGCGCAGCGAGGAATGACCTCGGCTGCGCGCTGCGTTTCAAACCACGGGCAGTTTGCTGCGTTGCAAGCTGCGCCAGGCGTCGACGCTGTACACGGCCAGCGCCGTCCAGATAAACGCGAAGGCCGTCAGCGTGCTCGGGCTTAAATGTTCGCCGAACAGCAAGGTGGCTTGCAGCAGTACCAGCGTTGGCGCCACGTATTGCAGGAAGCCAAGCGCCGCGTAGGGCAAGTGCCGCGCCGCTGCGTTAAAGCACAGCAGCGGCACCAGTGTCACCGGCCCGGCGGCCGCCAGCCATAGCCACTCGGTGCTGGCCCAGAACTCCGGCTGCCGGCTTAGCGCCTCCGGGCTGAACAACAGCCAGCCAATGGCGAAGGGCACCAATAACCAGGTTTCCACCACCAGCCCCGGCAGCGCGGCCACCGGCGCCTGTTTGCGGATCAGCCCGTAAAACGCGAACGACAGCGCCAGCATCAGCGAAATCCAAGGCACATGGCCGGCCAGCCATAGCTGCTGCG
The DNA here is from genome assembly GCF_900573885.1 of Pseudomonas viridiflava. Classification (GTDB taxonomy): domain Bacteria; phylum Pseudomonadota; class Gammaproteobacteria; order Pseudomonadales; family Pseudomonadaceae; genus Aquipseudomonas. Next base: position 212,332 of record NZ_UPSE01000449.1, on the reverse strand, counting down.
CCACGCCGATACTCGCCAGTGCCACGGCCAGCCATTGCAGACGCCGCAGCCGTTCACCCAAAAGCAGCATGCCGAGCAGCACGTTGATCAGCGGGTTGATGTAGTAGCCGAGGCTGGCGTCGAGCATGTGGCCGTTGTTCACCGCCCACACGTAGGTCAGCCAGTTGGCTGCGATCAACGCGCCGCTAAGCACCAGCACGCCGAATCGACGCGGGTTGCTGCGCAGGTCGCTGAACCAGCGCGGGTGTTTCCATACCAGCAACAACAGCACGCCAAACAACGCCGACCAGAGCACGCGGTGGACGATGATTTCCAGCGCAGGCACCTGCGCGATGGCTTTGAAGTAGAGCGGGAACAGACCCCAGATGGTGTAGGCGCAAATGCCGAGTAGATACCCGCGGCGCGGGTTGGCGCTGGTCATGAAAATCCTTTGTGCGAAAACGCTGAGGCCCATTCTAGTCAGCGCGCACGCATCTGTCCGACCGGGCGACTGGGGCCGTGTGAAATCGCTTGCTCCGACAAAGCGTTGACCAGGTATTGCTCCAAGACAACAACAGCAACTGGGCGATGGCCTGCAATGGCCTTCACTCAATTACTGATGGAGCTTGGAATGAACAGCATCAAACCGTTGGTACTGGCTGTTGCCATGAGCCTGTCAGGCGCCGTTATGGCAAGTGGCGCCGATGGCTTGCAGCGGGTGAGCGTCGAGCTGGTGGCGCCGCCGCAGGTTCACGCCCACCAGCAAGTCGATAAAGGCGCGCCAAAAGTGGTGCAGTTCCGAATGACCATCGAAGAGAAAAAAATGGTCATCGACAATCAGGGCACCACGTTACAGGCCATGACCTTCGACGGCTCGATGCCCGGTCCGACCATGGTGGTGCACGAGGGCGATTACGTTGAGTTGACGCTGGTAAACCCGGCCACCAACAGCCTGGCGCACAACATTGATTTCCACGCCGCCACCGGTGCCCTCGGCGGCGGCAAGTTGACCTTTATCGCACCCGGCCAGGAAACCGTTCTGCGCTTCAAAGCCGACCGCAGCGGCACCTTTATTTATCACTGCGCGCCCGAAGGCATGGTGCCCTGGCACGTCGTGTCAGGCATGAGCGGTACGTTGATGGTACTGCCCCGCGAAGGACTCAAAGACCCTTCCGGCAACTCCCTGCATTACGACCGCGCCTACACCATTGGCGAGTTCGACCTCTACATCCCCAAGGGCCCGGACGGCAAGTACAAGGAATACCCCAACGCCATCGCCAGTTACGCCGACACCCGCGCCGTCATGCGCACCCTCACGCCGAGCCACGTGGTGTTCAACGGCCGCGTCGGTGCGCTGACCGGCGAAAACGCCATGACCGCCAAGGTCGGCGAAACCGTGCTGTTTATCCATTCCCAGGCCAACCGCGACACCCGCCCGCACCTGATCGGCGGCCACGGCGATTGGGTGTGGGAAAACGGCAAGTTCGCCAACCCGCCGCAGAAGGATCAGGAAACCTGGTTTATCCGCGGCGGCTCGGCCGGCGCCGCGCTGTACACCTTCAAGCAACCCGGTATCTACGCCTACGTGAACCACAACCTGATCGAAGCCATGGAACTGGGCGCAGCCGGCCACGTGAAGGTGGAAGGCGGGTGGGATAACGATTTGATGGAACAGGTGAAGGCACCCGGTCCGATCACCAAGGTTCAATAAAAGGAGGCGCTGTGGATCGCTCTGAAACGTTGGTGTTGGGCCTGTTGATGGCGCTGGGAATGGGCGGGCCGGCGCCTCAGCAAGAGAGCACGTGGGTGGAGGTGCCGGCTGGCGTCGCGCGCTACCAGTCGCCGGGCTCCTTTGTTCCCGTGGAGGAGAACGTGCCGAGGTTCAGCATCATGCGCCGCCAGGTTAGCCGTGCTGAATACGCCGCCTGTGTTCGCGCCAAAGCCTGCGCCGCCCTGGATAAACCAGGCCGCAAGCGCACCGATCAGCCGGTGGTGGGCATCAGTTGGGTGGATGCCACGGCGTATGCGGCGTGGCTGTCTTCGGCGAGAGGCGAAACGTACCGGCTGCCCCACTACAGCGAGTGGCTATTGGCGGTGGGTCACTTGTATGTCGATGATCCGCCCATCAAGGACGACCCACGTAACCCGGCGCGGCGCTGGCTGGATGAATATGAACGTGACGCCCAGCGCAGCGCGCCCTCGCTGAAAGTGGAGCGCTTTTCCGAGCAATCACCAAGCGCCAGCGGCCTGGTGAGCATTGCCTCGAATGTCTGGGAATGGACCAACACCTGTTTTTCCGACGTGGGCGCCGACCAGGATTTTTGCGGCATTCATATCGCCGCAGGTCGCCACCCGAGCGCGCTGTCCGACTTCGTTCGCGATCCGGTCAGCGGCGCCTGCTCGGTGGGCACCCCGCCTACTTATGTAGGGCTGCGTCTGGTGCGCGAGTCGCGCTAATCAAAACAGCCGCAGCGGCTCTTCCTGCAGCGCCGAGAGTTGCTCGCGCAGCACCAGAATCTGCTCGCCCCAATAACGTTCCGTGCCGAACCACGGAAAGCTCATGGGAAATGCCGGATCATCCCAGCGCCGTGCGAGCCAGGCGCTGTAGTGCATAAGACGCAGGGTGCGCAGGGCTTCGATCAGCGGCAGCTGGCGCGGATTGAAGTCGTGGAATTCCTGATAGCCGTCCACCAGCTCCGCCAATTGGCCGAGGCGCTCGTGGCGGTCGCCGGCCAGCATCATCCATAAGTCCTGCACTGCCGGGCCCATGCGGCAGTCGTCGAGGTCGACGATATGGAACACCTCGTCGCGGCACATCATGTTGCCGGGGTGGCAATCGCCGTGCATGCGAATAGCGCTGTAGGGCGTGGCGGCGTACAGGTCTTCCACGCGTTTCAATGCGTCGCGGGCCACCGACTCGTAAGCCGGCAGCAAACTCTTGGGAATAAAACCGCCGTCCAGCAGGGTTGCCAGCGACTGGTGACCGAAGTTCTGCACGCTCAATTCGTCGCGGTGGGCGAAGGGTTTGCTGGCGCCTACCGCATGCAGGCGGCCGAGCAACTGGCCGAGACGATAGAGCTGGTCAAGGTTGCCCGGCTCCGGCGCGCGGCCGCCACGGCGGGGGAACAAGGTGAAACGAAAGCCTTTATGTTCGAACAAGGTTTTGCCGTTGTGCACCATTGGCGCCACCACCGGCACCTCGCAATCGGCCAGCTCGGCGGTGAAGGCGTGTTCTTCGAGAATCGCCGCGTCGGTCCAGCGCGCCGGCCGGTAGAACTTGGCAATCAGCGGCTGGCCCTCGTCGATGCCCACCTGATACACGCGGTTCTCGTAACTGTTGAGCGCCATGACGCGGGCATCGCTGAGAAACCCGATGCTTTCTACGGCATCCAGAACCAGGTCGGGGGTGAGGTCAGCAAACGGGTGGCTCATGGGACGTTCCTGGCGGCGTGGGGCGCCAGTGTACGCCCAGCGGCGCGCCGAGCGTTGGCCTCAGGCTGTTTCGCCGGGTTTCGGCGTGCGGGCCAGGCAATACACGTCTACACGGCGCGCACCGGCTTTTTTCAGCAAGCGCGCCAGGCTGTTGGCCGTGGCGCCGGTGGTTAGCACATCGTCCACCACCGCCACGTGTTTGCCGGCGACCTGGGCGCTGTCGTTGAGCACGAAGGCATTACGCAGATTGCGCTGGCGGGCGGCGGCATCGAGCGCTTGCTGCGCGTCGGTCTCACGCACGCGGCTTAGCAGGCGGCTGTTTACAGGCAGGCGCAACGCAGTGCCCAACCAGTCGGCCAACATGCCGGCCTGATTGAACCCGCGCTGGCGCAGGCGCTGTTTGCCCAGCGGTACCGGCAGCAGTATTTCCGGGCGTGCAAGGCCGGCAGCAAACGCGTTTTGCAGATGGTGTGACAAAAGCAGCCCCAGCAGGCGTCCCACAGGCCACTTGCCGTGGTGCTTGAACTGCGTGATGAGCGTGTCGATGGGAAAGCCGTAATGCCAGGGCGCTACAACCTGGTCGAACTGCGGCGGTTTTTTCTGGCATTCGCCGCAAATCATCCCCGGCACGGGCAAGGGCAGCGCGCAAAGGGTGCAGTGAACGTCCAGCCATGGCAGCTCGGCTTCGCAGGCTGAGCACAGGCTGCGCTGACCGCCGCCGGGCAAGTCGCACAGAAAACACGGCTGGTCATTATTTAACCACTTGTAAACCACTTTCCCCTTGGCAGGTTGACAGCGCATTTTGCTTCCTTAACTATGCCGAACATCCATACCGCGCTTGTGGGCATTGTCTGATTCACCCGCCGCGCACGACTACAAGAAGGACTGCTGATGAGCGCCACTACTTCTCCTACCCTGCGTCACGACTGGTCCCTCGCTGAGGTTAAGGCACTTTTCCAGCAGCCCTTCAACGACCTGCTGTTCCAGGCCCAAACCGTGCACCGCGCGCATTTCGATGCCAACCGCGTGCAGGTCTCCACGCTGCTTTCCATCAAAACCGGCGCCTGCCCTGAAGACTGTAAGTACTGCCCGCAATCCGGCCACTACAACACCGGCCTGGATAAGCAAAAGCTAATGGAAGTTCAGAAGGTTCTGGAGGCAGCGGCAGAAGCCAAGGCCATCGGTTCGACCCGTTTCTGCATGGGCGCTGCGTGGAAGCACCCATCCGCGAAAGACATGCCCTACGTGCTGCAAATGGTCAAAGGCGTGAAGGCGCTGGGCCTGGAAACCTGCATGACCCTGGGCAAGCTCGATAAAGAGCAAACCAGCGCCCTGGCCGAGGCGGGTCTTGATTACTACAACCACAACCTCGACACCTCGCCTGAGTTCTACGGCAGCATCATTACCACTCGCACCTACAGCGAGCGCCTGGAAACCCTGGCCTACGTGCGTGATGCGGGCATGAAGATCTGCTCGGGCGGCATTCTGGGCATGGGCGAATCGCTGGACGACCGCGCCGGCCTGCTGATTCAACTGGCCAACCTGCCAGAGCACCCGGAATCGGTGCCGATCAACATGCTGGTAAAAGTGCAGGGCACGCCGCTGGCCAACGCCGAAGACGTGGACCCGTTCGACTTCATTCGCATGCTGGCTGTAGCGCGCATTCTTATGCCCAAAGCCCATGTGCGCCTGTCCGCTGGCCGTGAAGCAATGAACGAACAGATGCAGGCCCTGGCGTTCTTTGCAGGCGCCAACTCGATTTTCTACGGCGAAAAACTGCTGACCACCGCCAACCCGCAAGCCGACAAAGACATGCTGCTGTTCAGCCGCCTGGGTATCAAACCGGAAGAGCGCGAAGAGCATGCGGACGAAGTGCATCAGGCCGCTATCGAGCAGGCACTGATCGAGCAGAAGAGCAGCGAGCTGTTCTACGACGCTGCCTCGGCCTGATCATCTGAATCCCGCCGTACCCCGTAGGAGCGAGCGTGCTCGCGAAGCGTTTCCAAGATCACAAGCTTCGCGAGCGAGCTCGCTCCTACAGGATCGCGTAAGGCAAACGTCCCATGAGCTTCGACCTTTCCGCCCGCCTGGCCGCCCGCCGCGCCGACAACCTCTATCGCCACCGCCCGCTGCTGGAAACCCCGCAGGGGCCGGACGTGGTCGTCGACGGCAAGCGCTTGCTGGCGTTCTGCAATAACGACTACCTGGGCCTGGCCAATCACCCTGAAGTGATTGCCGCCTGGAAAGCCGGGGCCGAGCGCTGGGGCGTGGGCGGCGGCGCGTCCCATCTGGTGATCGGCCACAGCACGCCGCATCACGCGCTTGAAGAAGCGCTCGCCGACCTCACCGGCCGACCGCGCGCGCTGCTGTTTTCCACCGGCTATATGGCCAACCTCGGCGCCGTTACCGCGCTGGTCGGGCAGGGCGATACCGTGCTGGAAGACCGCCTCAACCACGCCTCCTTGCTCGACGCCGGCCTGCTCAGCGGCGCGCGCTTTTCCCGTTATTTGCACAACGACGCCGAAAGCCTGTGCGTGCGCATCGCCCGTTCGGACAAAAAAGAGCCTGCCGGTAACACCTTGGTGGTCACCGATGGCGTGTTCAGCATGGACGGCGACATCGCCGACCTGCCGGCCCTGGCCGCCACCTGCAAAACTGCTGGCGCCTGGCTGATGGTCGACGACGCCCACGGCTTTGGGTCGCTGGGCGCTAACGGAGGCGGCATTGTCGAGCACTACGGCTTGAGCATGGAAGACGTGCCCGTGCTGGTCGGCACCCTAGGCAAGGCCTTCGGCACCGCTGGTGCTTTTGTCGCCGGCAGCGAAGAGCTGATCGAAACCTTAGTGCAATTCGCCCGGCCCTACATCTACACCACCAGTCAGCCGCCCGCGCTGGCCTGCGCCACCCTGCAAAGCCTGAAATTGCTGCGCAGCGAGCACTGGCGCCGCGAGCATTTAAACAACCTGATCAGCCAGTTCCGTCGCGGCGCGCAAGCGTTGGGCCTGGAGTTGATGGACAGCTTTACGCCGATTCAGCCGATTGTGATTGGCGATGCCGGGCGCGCGGTGCGGCTGTCCGAGTTGTTGCGTGAACGCGGGTTGATGGTGACGGCGATTCGCCCGCCCACCGTGCCCGCTGGCAGCGCGCGCCTGCGGGTGACGCTGTCGGCTGCCCATAGCGAGGCGCAGGTGCAGCAATTGTTGAATGGGTTGGCGGAGTGCTGGCCGTTGTTGGAGCTGGACAATGCGTAATCGCCTGGTGCTGCTGCCCGGCTGGGGCTTGGGCAGTGCGCCGCTTGAGCCACTGGCGGCCGCATTGCGCGGGCTCGACGAGCGTTTGCTGGTTCACATAGAGCTGCTGCCTTCACTGAATTCGAGCCATCCGGCCGACTGGCTGGACGAGCTAGACGCCAACGTGCCGCAAGACTGTTGGCTTGGCGGCTGGTCGCTGGGTGGCATGTTGGCGGCCGAGTTGGCCGCGCGTCGCGGTGACCGCTGCTGCGGCCTGATTACCCTGGCCAGCAATGCCCGGTTCGTCGCCAGCAGTGTGTGGCCATCGGCAATGCCGGCGGATGATTTCGCCGCCTTTTTACAGGGCTGCGCCGACAACCCGGTCGCGATGTTGAAGCGCTTCAGCCTGCTTTGTGCCCAGGGCGCAGAAGAACCGCGCAGCCTGGCCCGGCAACTCACGGCCAGCGCCCCGCACGGCGACGCCGCCGAGTTGCTGCATGGCTTGCACGTACTGGCGGCGCTGGATACTCGAGCAACGTTGCAAGCGTTTGGCGGCCCGCAACTGCACCTGTTCGCCGGTGCCGACGCGCTGGTGCCGGCAGAAGCGGCCGGCGCTGTGCTGGAGCTGCTGGCGGATGTGGAAGTCGGCCTGATCGAAGCTGTCAGCCATGCCTTTGTACTGGAGAGCCCGCATGAAGTAGCGGCGGCCATTCAGGCTTTTCTGCATGAGGCCGGCAATGACTGAGGCCACCACTATGGCGCTGCCCGACAAACGCCAGGTCGCCGCCTCCTTCTCCCGTGCGGCGGCCAGTTACGACAGCGTCGCCGAGCTGCAACGCGCCGTCGGCAATCACCTGCTTGAGCAGTTGCCGACAACACTGGCGCCGGCTGACTGGCTGGATATCGGCTGCGGCACCGGCTATTTCACCCGCGCACTGGGCGAGCGGTTTGGTGCCGCGGCCGGCATGGCGCTGGACATCGCCGAAGGCATGCTGCAACACGCGCGACCGTTGGGCGGCGCGCAGCATTTTATTGCTGGCGATGCCGAGCGCCTGCCGCTGCGTGACGCCAGCTGCGACCTGCTGTTTACCAGCCTGGCGGTGCAATGGTGTGGCGACTTCGCGGCGGTGCTCAGCGAAGCCAAACGCGTGCTGCGCCCAGGCGGTGTGCTGGCCTTCAGCAGCCTGTGCGTCGGCACGCTGCAGGAGTTGCGCAACAGCTGGCAGGCGGTGGACGGCCATGTGCATGTGAACCGGTTCCGCCAGTTCAGCGACTATCAACAGCTGTGCGCCGGCAGCGGCTTGCGGGTGCGCAGCCTGGCTGTGCAGCCCCACGTCTTGCATTACCCCGACGTGCGCAGCCTGACCCATGAACTCAAAGCGCTCGGCGCGCACAACCTTAATCCGGGGCGGCCGGGTGGACTGACGGGCCGGGCGCGGATTCTGGCGCTGATCGAGGCGTACGAGCAGTTCCGCCAGGCGCAGGGTTTACCGGCGACGTATCAGGTGGTGTACGCCGTGCTGGAAAAGGAACGTTGAGATGAGCGCTGCATTTTTTATCGCCGGCACCGACACCGAGGTCGGTAAAACCACCATCGCTGCCGGGCTGCTGTGTGCCGCTCGCCTTCAGGGCTTGAGCACCGCTGCGTGCAAGCCGGTGGCGTCCGGTAGTGAGACCACCGGCGAGGGTTTGCGCAACAGCGATGCGCTGGCGCTGCTGGAACAATGTTCCGTGCCCCTGAGCTACGCCGAGGTCAATCCGCTGGCCTTTGCCCCGGCAATAGCGCCTCACTTGGCGGCGCGGGAAGCGGGTGTCGAGCTGACAGCAGCGGCGTTGCTGGCACCGGTGCGTCATGTGCTGGACCAGAATGCAGACTTCACTGTGGTGGAAGGCGCTGGCGGCTGGCGCGTGCCACTGGGTGACGGCGGTTTCTTGTCTGACCTGCCCATTGCACTGGGCTTGCCGGTGATTCTCGTGGTCGGCGTGCGCCTGGGCTGTATCAATCACGCGGTGCTGAGCGCCGAGGCGATTGTGCGTGATGGCCTGAAGCTGGCCGGCTGGGTGGCGAATATTATTGACCCGCAAACGTCCCGTCTGGATGAAAATCTGGCCACGTTGACCGAGGTGCTGGCCGCGCCGTGCGTGGGTCGGGTGCCGCGTTTACCGGCGGCAAGCCCCGAGAACGTGGCCGGTCATCTGAACCTTGCGCATTTAGCGCTATAACCAGAGACGCGGCGATAGCCTTTTGTTCGTACGTTTTTTAAGCGCAATCTGCTTAAATTGGCGTCAGAAATTTCACTTTTATCGAGGTCTGCGATGGAAATCTCGGGTAGTGCTTTCAGCTCCGGGTTAAGCACCGTGCAATCTGGCCAGCGCCGGATTGAGCAAGCGGCGTCCGAAATCGCCAGCAATACGGTAACGCGCAGCTCCGATGCCGCCGATACCGCGGAAAACCTTGTGCAACTGAGCGTCGGCAAAACCGAAGCCCAGGCGGGCGCGAAAGTCATCGAGACCAGCGACGAAGTGCTGGGCACCCTGATCGATATCCGCGCCTGATTGATCGCCGTCCGACGCCGTCGGCGGCTGGGCCCGTCACGGGTCCGTTTCGTACCGGGCATTGAGTAAAGCCCATGCAAATCGGCAGTGCTGCGAGTTATCCGCTTTCTCCGCAGGCTTCGCCCACGCCAAGCCCGTCTTCGCTTGCCACTGACGCGGCGGCCGCTTCCTCTGAATCCCCTCTTTCCCCTGCCTCGCCCGCTACCACGGTGACGTTGTCTGCCGACGGCAAGCGCCTGTCCGCTGCCGATGGCAGTGCTGATGAAGAGGGCGCTGACGCTCAGGCCAACGATCCTGATTCCCGGCAAGCGCAGCTTGATCGCCAAACGATTTCCGAATTGTCGAGCCGCGACGCCGAAGTCCGCGCCCATGAGGCGGCTCATGCTTCGGTCGGCGGGGCGTATGCGGGTGCGCCGAGTTACACCGTGCAGCGCGGGCCGGACGGCAAGGCCTATGCGGTGGGCGGCGAAGTGGGCATTGATGCCGGCGCCGTGGCCAACGACCCGGCGGCGACGATCAGCAAAATGGAAATCGTCATCCGTGCGGCGCTGGCGCCAGCCGACCCGTCTGCGCAGGATCTTCGCGTAGCCGCGCAAGCGCAGGGCCTGGCTGCCGCCGCCCGGGCAGAGCTGGCTGAACAGCGCCGTAATGAGAGCGTCGAGCAGGCTGAAGAAAAAGACGCTGAGGACGACAACGACAGTGCAGCCAGCGATACCGCGAAGGCCAGCAACACCGACGCGTCGCTGCAGGTGTATCAGAGTATTGCTTCGCCCACGGAAGCCGCGCCGCAGATAGAGGCGTTTGCCTAGAAGGCTGTAGGGGGATGCTTGACAAGGTACCAGCGTAAACGTATGTTTCAAACGCCTGTTTGATTGCTGGGCTGAATCCTAGCCGCCGGGCAATCGAGAGAGATCTCGCACGAGACCGCGAAGCCGGTCACCCATCTAGGACCCATCGTAGAGGTTACCGCTATGCCTGATTACAAGGCCCCCTTGCGTGATATTCGTTTCGTACGTGACGAGTTGCTCGGCTACGAAGCGCACTATCAAAGCCTGCCGGCTTGCGCAGATGCTACCCCGGACATGGTTGATGCCATTCTCGAGGAAGGCGCCAAGTTTTGTGAGCAAGTGCTGTCGCCACTGAACCGCGTTGGCGACCTGGAAGGCTGCACCTGGAGCGAGTCCGGCGTTAAAACCCCGACTGGCTTTAAAGAAGCCTACAAACAATACGTAGAAGGCGGCTGGCCAAGCCTGTCCCACGACGTAGAGCACGGCGGCCAAGGCCTGCCGGAATCTCTGGGTCTGGTACTGAGCGAAATGGTCGGCAGCTCGAACTGGTCGTGGGGCATGTACCCAGGCCTGTCGCACGGTGCGATGAACACCATCTCCGAGCACGGCACGCCTGAGCAGCAGCACACCTACCTGACCAAGCTGGTTTCCGGCGAGTGGACCGGCACCATGTGCCTGACCGAGCCGCACTGCGGCACCGACCTGGGCATGCTGCGTACCAAAGCTGAACCGCAAGCGGACGGCTCGTACAAAGTTTCCGGCACCAAAATCTTCATTTCCGCTGGCGAACACGACATGGCCGACAACATCGTCCATATCGTTCTGGCCCGCCTGCCCGACGCGCCGCAAGGCACCAAAGGCATTTCGCTGTTCATCGTTCCCAAGTTCAACGTGAACGAAGACGGCAGCGTCGGCACCCGCAACGCCGTTTCCTGTGGCTCGCTTGAGCACAAGATGGGCATTCACGGTAACGCTACCTGCGTGATGAACTTCGACGGCGCCACCGGTTACCTGATCGGCCCGGCGAACAAAGGCCTGAACTGCATGTTCACCTTTATGAACACCGCTCGCCTGGGTACCGCGCTGCAAGGTCTGGCGCACGCTGAAGTCGGCTTCCAGGGTGGTCTGAAATACGCCCGTGAACGTCTGCAGATGCGCTCGCTGACTGGCCCGAAAGCGCCGGACAAAGCCGCTGACCCGATCATCGTGCACCCCGACGTTCGCCGCATGCTGCTGACCATGAAAGCGTTCGCCGAAGGCAACCGCGCAATGGTCTACTTCACCGCTCAGCAAGTGGACATCGTCAAATACAGCCAAGACGAAGAAGCCAAGAAGAAAGCCGATTCGCTGTTGGCCTTCCTGACGCCAATCGCCAAAGCCTTCATGACCGAAGTAGGTTTCGAAGCCGCTAACCACGGCGTGCAAATCTACGGCGGCCACGGCTTTATCGCCGAGTGGGGCATGGAGCAGAACGTTCGCGACAGCCGCATTTCCATGCTGTACGAAGGCACCACCGGTATCCAGGCACTCGACCTGCTGGGCCGTAAAGTGCTGCAAACCCAAGGCGAAGCACTCAAAGGCTTCACCAAGATCGTGCACAAGTTCGTGCAGACCAACGAAGGTAACGAGGCTGTAGCCGAGTTCACCGCTCCGCTGGCCAAGCTGAACAAAGAGTGGGGCGAGCTGACCATGAAGGTCGGTATGGCCGCCATGAAAGATCGCGAAGAAGTGGGTGCTGCTTCGGTCGACTACCTGATGTACTCCGGCTATGTGTGCCTGGCGTACTTCTGGGCCGACATGGCGCGTCTGGCTGCCGAGAAACTGGCTGCTGGCACCGCCGAAGAAGCCTTCTACAAAGCCAAGCTGCAAACCGCGCGCTTCTACTTCCAGCGCATCCTGCCGCGCACCCGCGCGCACGTTGACGCCATGTTGTCCGGCGCCAACAACCTGATGGACATGGCCGAAGAAGACTTCGCGCTGGGCTACTAAGTCGTAGTTCGCACCATCGGTTGAGAAGAACCGCTCGCCTGAAAAGGCGGGCGGTTTTTTTATGGGCGCGATTCGTCGTCTGTTGGGGCGGTTGGGCGGCTTTCCGATTGGCCGCGATGCGTTCGTGCGCAGAGCAAAAGCATCGCGGCTGAAGCCGCGCCCACAGAAAGAAGTTCGCTCCGCTCCCAATAACAGGAATTTGCGACACGAACCGGTGCCGAACGCGCTGGAAATAGGCAAAATGCCACCGGTTCGCCGCCACTTTCTGACGGCCCGTGGAACATTGTCGTGCATCGCCTTAAAGCCGTTCGCCTCAGCCATTTCCTCCCTTCTTTGCTGCTTTTGGTGGCAGGGATGGCGGCTGCCAGCCAGGCGTTGCTGAACGAGTTCTTCACCTCGCTGTTCAACGTGTTGCCCACGCTGCTGCTGATTCTCGGCGGCGCGTTCTGCCTGATCTATTCCCGTCAGCGCGAGCTGTTTCTGCTGGTGGTGGTGTACGCAGCCTACTTCCTGCTCGACACCCAAGCCGACTTTTTCCGCACCACCGGCAAGGCGCGGCCGGAAACCGCATTGGTGTTCCACCTGTGCAGCCTGCTGCTGCCGCTGCTGTATGGCATCTACGCCGCCTGGCTGGAGCGCACCCATCTGGTCCGCGATCTGGTGGCGCGTTCCGCCGTGTTGCTGGCCATTGGCGCCGTGGTGCTGGGCCTGGCACAGCGCTACCCCGAGGGCATGCTGGAATGGCTGGCGCAGATTCGCTGGCCGTCGCTGCACGCCGAATGGATGAGCCTGGTGCAGCTGGCCTATCCGCTGTTTCTGCTGGCGTTTATCGGGCTGGTCGTTCAATACATCTACAAGCCGCGCCCGCTGCATGCCGCGCAGATCGTCGGCCTGATCGGGCTGTGCTGGATGCTGCCGAAAACCTTCCTGCTGCCCCATGGCCTGAATGTGATGAGTAGCCAGGTGATGCTGATTCTGGCCGTGGCGGTCGCGCACGAGGCCTACCAGATGGCCTTTCGCGACGAACTCACGGGGTTGCCGGGGCGTCGCGCGCTCAACGAACGCTTGCCACGTCTCGGCCGCAACTACGTGATCGCCATGGCCGACGTCGATCACTTCAAGAAATTCAACGACACCCACGGTCATGACGTCGGCGACCAGGTACTGCGCGTAGTCGCCAGCCAGCTGCGAAAAATCGGTGGCGGCGGCAAGGCGTATCGCTACGGTGGTGAGGAGTTCACGCTGGTGTTTTCCGGCAAGACCCTCGACGAGTGCAAACCGCATCTGGAAGACGTGCGTCAGGCGGTGGAGCGCTACGTGATTCAACTGCGCGACAAAGGCAGCCGTCCGCAGAACGACAGCAAAGGCAAACAGCGGCGCGGCGCGGCGGCGGCCACCAGCGTGTCGGTGACCGTGAGCATTGGCGTGGCCGAAAAAGAAAGCGAACAGCGCACGCCCGAAGAGGTGATCAAAGCCGCCGACCGCGCGCTATACGCGGCCAAGGCAGCGGGGCGCAACTGCGTGATCCAGCACGGCCAGAACCGTCGCGGCGCAGTGCGAGTGGCCACGTCGACGTCATAGGCGAGCCTGCTTATAGGCGCGCATTCAGCACGCACAACGTCATTGTCCCGGGCAACGGGCCGGCAGTAGCGTGTCGGTCTCGATGACGCGTTCGCGTCCCTGCCTAGGAGAACATTCATGCCCGAATACAAGGCTCCCTTGCGCGACATGCGCTTTCTGGTCGACGAAGTTTTCGACTTCCACGCTGGCTACGCGGCCATGGGCGCGACCGACGCCTCGCCGGACATGGTCAACGCCATTCTTGAGGAAGGGGCGAAGTTCTGCGAACAGGTCATCGCACCGCTGAATCGCTCCGGCGACGAAGAGGAATGCAAGTTCGACAACGGCGTCGTCACCACGCCAACCGGCTTTAAAGAAGCCTTCCAGCAGTTCGCCGAAGGCGGCTGGATGAGCCTGTCGGCCGACCCCACCTACGGCGGTCAGGGCCTGCCGCATTCGCTGGGCCTGCTGTTCAGCGAAATGATCGGCTCCAGCAACTACGCCTGGGGCATGTACCCCGGTCTGACCCAAGGCGCCATGGCGGCCATTCACGCCCACGGCACCGAAGAACAGAAGCAGACCTACCTCACGCAGATGACCGAGGCCAACTGGACCGGCACCATGTGCCTGACCGAAGCGCACTGCGGCACCGACCTGGGCCTGATCAAAACCCGCGCCGTGCCCCAGGCGGACGGCAGCTACTCGCTGACCGGCAGTAAGATTTTCATCTCCTCGGGCGAGCACGACCTCAGCGAAAACATCGTGCACCTGGTGCTGGCCAAACTGCCGGACGCGCCAGCGGGCACCAAAGGCATTTCCCTGTTTATCGTGCCCAAATTCCACCCGGCAGCGGACGGCAAAGCCGGCGAGCGCAACGCGGTGACCTGCGGCTCCATCGAACACAAAATGGGCATCAAAGGCTCGGCCACCTGCGTCATCAACTTCGATAACGCCAAGGGCTACCTCATCGGTGAGATGAACAAAGGCCTGAACTGCATGTTCACCATGATGAACCATGCGCGGTTGGGCACCGGCATGCAGGGCCTTTGCCTGGGCGAAACCAGCTACCAGGGCGCCCTGAAATACGCCACCGAGCGTTTGCAGATGCGTTCGCTCACCGGCGCCAAGGCCCCGGAAAAATCTGCCGACCCGATCATCGTGCACCCCGACGTGCGCCGCATGTTGCTGACCATGAAAGCCTTCAACGAAGGCAACCGTGCGCTGGCCTACTTCTGCGCCCAACTGCTTGACCAGTTGCACGCCGAGAGCGAAGAACAACGTCAGCAAGCCGAAGACCTGCTGGCCTTCCTCACGCCCATTTGCAAAGCCTTCATGACCGAAACCGGCCTGGAAGTGACCAACCACGGTATGCAGGTGTTTGGCGGCCACGGCTTTATTCGTGAATGGGGCATGGAGCAGCTGGTGCGCGACTGCCGGATTGCCTTGCTGTACGAAGGCACCAACGGCATTCAGGCCCTCGACCTGCTCGGCCGCAAAGTGCTCGGCAGCCAAGGCAAATTGCTGCGGGGCTTTACCAAGTTGGTGCACAAATTCTGCGAAGCCAACGCCAGCCATCCGCAATTGCAGGCAGCGTTCACCCAGCTCGCCACGCTGAATAAAGAGTGGGGCGACCTGACCACTAAAGTCGGCATGGCCGCCATGAAAAACCCGGACGAAGTAGGCGCCGCCGCGACCGACTACCTGATGTATTCCGGCTACGTGGTGCTGGCCTACTTCTGGCTGCGCATGGCCGTTGTGGCGCAAGAGAAAATCGACGCCGGCAGCGGCGATGCAGAGTTCTACAAAGCCAAGCTGGCCACGGCTGACTTCTACTTCAAACGCTTGCTGCCACGCACCCTGGTGCACCGCGCTGGCGTGGAAGCGGGCAGCGAAAGCCTGATGCAGTTGAGTGCCGAGCAGTTTGCTGGTTGAGTGCCCAGGCTGAACGGGAGCCCGCCTTTATGGCGGGCTTTTTTGTGGCGGACATCAATCAAGCTCCCCTCGCCCGCTTGCGGGAGAGGGGCTGGGGGAGAGGGCTGGGGGCCGCCACGAAACCGCGGAGAAAAGCCCCTCTCCCTAACCCTCTCCCGCAAGCGGGAGAGGGGATTCAGTACGTGTGTATGGCGTGATTTGGGTGTGACTTATCGGTCTCACCATGACCCTATGTGTCTGAAAAGTTGTTCGGGTAAACTCCGAGGCCTGCGTCATACCGGCCTCAAGGCCGCATCGTTGGATCGTTCGAGGATCACTACCATGGCCGACTACAAAGCTCCCCTGCGCGATATGCGTTTCGTCCTCAATGAAGTGTTTGAGGTCTCCAAACTCTGGCAACAACTGCCTGCGCTGGCGGAAGTCGTCGATGCAGACACGGCCGAGGCGATCCTCGAAGAAGCCGGCAAGGTCACTGCAAAAACCATCGCCCCGCTCAACCGTAGCGGCGACGAAGAAGGCTGCAGCTGGAACAATACCGTGGTCACCACCCCGGCGGGTTTCCCTGAGGCCTACAAAATTTACGGCGAAGGCGGCTGGGTTGGCGTAGGCGGTGACCCGGCTTACGGCGGCATGGGCATGCCCAAAGTGCTTGGCGCGCAGGTTGAGGAAATGCTCAACGCCGCCAACCTGTCGTTTGGCCTGTACCCGATGCTGACGGCTGGCGCTTGCCTGTCGATCAACGCCCACGCCAGCGCCGAGCTGAAAGAAACCTACCTGCCGAACATGTATTCCGGCGTTTGGGCCGGCTCCATGTGCCTGACCGAGCCGCATTCGGGTACTGACCTGGGCATCATCCGCACCAAGGCCGAGCCGCAGGCTGACGGTTCTTTCAAAGTTACCGGCACCAAGATTTTCATCACCGGCGGCGAGCACGACCTGACTGAAAACATCATCCACCTGGTGCTGGCAAAACTGCCGGACGCACCGGCTGGCTCGAAAGGCATTTCGCTGTTCCTGGTGCCCAAGTTCATGGTCAATGCCGACGGCAGCCTGGGCGAGCGCAACACGCTGTCCTGCGGTTCCATCGAGCACAAGATGGGTATTCAGGGTTCCGCCACCTGCGTGATGAACTTCGACGGCGCCACCGGCTACATCATCGACGGCCCGAACAAAGGCCTGGCGGCCATGTTCACCATGATGAACTACGAGCGCCTGGGCGTTGGTATTCAAGGCCTGGCAGCTGGCGAGCGTTCGTACCAGAGCGCCATCGAATACGCCCGTGACCGTCTGCAAAGCCGCGCGCCGACCGGCCCGGTTGCCAAAGACAAAGTGGCTGACCCGATCATCGTGCACCCCGACGTGCGTCGCATGCTGCTGACCATGAAAGCCAGCAACGAAGGTGGCCGCGCGTTCTCCACGTACGTGGCCATGCAGCTCGACACCGCCAAGTTCAGCGAAGACCCGACCACGCGCAAACGCGCCGAAGAGTTGGTGGCCCTGCTGACGCCAATCGCCAAAGCGTTCCTCACCGACCTCGGTCTGGAAACCACCGTGCACGGCCAGCAGATTTTCGGCGGCCACGGTTTCATTCGCGAGTGGGGCCAGGAGCAGCTGGTGCGCGACGTGCGCATCACGCAAATCTACGAAGGCACCAACGGCATCCAGGCACTCGACCTGGTGGGCCGCAAGATCGTCGGCAGCGGCGGCACGTTCTACAAGCACTTCGCTGACGAAGTGAAAGCCTTCATCGGCAGCACTAACGGCGAGATGGCCGAGTTTGTTGAACCGCTGAAAGCGGCCATCGCCAACCTCGACGACCTCACCGCCTGGCTGCTCGACAGCGCCAAGTCCAACCCGAACGAAATCGGCGCGGCGTCGGTGGAATACCTGCATGTGTTCGGCTACACCGCCTACGCCTACATGTGGGCGTTGATGGCGCGCGCATCACTCGGCAAAGAAGGCCAAGACGAGTTCTACGCCAGCAAACTGGGCACGGCACGCTTCTACTTCGCCCGTCTGCTGCCGCGTATTCACTCGCTGACAGCGTCGGTAAAAGCCGGTAGCGAATCGCTGTACCTGCTGGATGCTGCGCAGTTCTGATGGTTGATTTGCGCTAACGAAAAACCCCGCTGATGCGGGGTTTTTTGTTTGTGGTTGGGGATTGTCACTCCTGGGTCAGCTGCTCCGCCGCCGCCGGCGCATCGATAAACCGGTTACGCGTGCCTTGCAGCGCTTCAATCTGGTCGTTGCGTGCTTTTTCTTCGGCGTCCGGTGGGTCGAGCTGGTTCCAGCGCTTGTACATCTGCAATTGCCCCACCACTGGCAAGCCGTATTCGCTGCGCATGTAGAAGATGGAGCGGGCAACGTTGCCCTTGGCCGAATCCGGCGGTTCGATCAACTGGAAGCTGGCTTTCAGCTGGCAGCCGATGTCGCTGAATTTGCTCGACACGTCATCGCCGAGTTCGCCGAACTGCGCGTTGCGGCGCGCCAGCTCGACCAGCGTCAGGGCAGGGTACATGTTGTGCAGATCGCTCAGCATGAAAGGGTATTGCGGGTTGGCTTCGGCGCATTGGCCGTCGGTGACGCAGCGCAACGCGGACTTTATCTGCTTGGCCGTGTACACCAGGCTCGCCGCCACCTGGCCGCGCTCGCCGACAAAGGGCTTGGCGCAATAGAGCGTGGTACCGCCTTTGGAGTAAAGCTGCTTCCAGAAGAATTGATCGACCGCGACTTTCGGGTCGGAGAGCTGGTTCTGTCCTCCCGCGGTGGCGGCGGAACTCATGCAAACCGATAAACCAGCCAGAGCAACTGCTACTGCGCGCATGAGTCATGAACCCCAAGGTACTGCATGGTGGGCGTCGGGCGTGGTCATTTTGTAGGACAAAGCGAGTCTAACAAGAGCCCGTTCACAAAATAAAGCAGACCTAAGGCATGGTTTAAATGTTTGTAAGCCAAAGCTTACAAAGCGTGCTGCTTATCGCCACTACCCCCGGTAATAACGCCTCGTTATTCTCTTGTACATGGACGTTGTGCACGGAAGCGCCAAGGAACCAACACGGATACGCTGGATTTCCACCAGGATGGTGGATGACTACGGATGTCAGGACACAGTCTGCAAAGCCCCGCCTCGGCGGGGTTTTCTTTTTTCAGCTGTGTGGTTTTTTCCTGCGGTTTTCCGCGAGGAAAGAAAAACACCGGCGCAAGGCCGGTGCTTCTTAGGCTTTTGACCGCTAGGCCATTTCAAGCGCGTTTCGCTGCTCTCGACGGTTCCTGACCACGGTCGCGGTAATCACCAGCGCCACCAGAATAGCTGCCAGCACCGCGGAAGAGCCGATAGTTCCGAAGTCCAGCCCACCTTTTTCGTGGGGCTTGGTCAGCACGTCGCCCAACGTTGCGCCGAACGGGCGAGTCAGCACAAACGCCAGCCAGAACAGCAGCACCGACGAGAGGCGCGTGTAGTAATGCGCCAGCACCACCACGCCAATCGCCCCGCCAATCAACAGCGCGCCGCCGGCAAAGCCCAGGCCCGAGTCGTCCGCCAGAAAGTCGCCCAGCGCCGTGCCCAAGGTGTTGGAGAAGAGAATCGCGACCCAGTAAAACAGCTCGCCCTTGGGGGTGTTCACCCGGTCCACCGACAGCGAGCCTTCGCTCCAGCGCCAGATGGCAAGCGTCACCACCAGCAAACTGATCAGCAGCGCCGAACCGGTGGCATAGCCGAGGCCGAGGGTGCGGTCCATAAAGTCGGACATTGTGGTACCCGCCGTGCTGGTGGCGAGAATTACCAGCCAATACAGCATCGGGTGATAGGTTTTGGCTTTGAGCTGAGCGATAAGCGTCACCACAAAGGCGCTGATCAGAATCATCGAGCTGACGGCGTAGCCAACGTTAAGGGTCATCGACAGCAAATCGCCGGCGGTTTCCCCCAGCGTCGTCGCACAAATTTTCATCACCCAGAAGGCCAAGGTGATCTGCGGAAGTTTATTCATCGGCGTGCATCCTGAGAGCGTTGGAGTACGAAATTCGCACGCCGGACGAGCCCCCGGTGGACAGTCGTTACGGCATGTTTCCGAGCGCAGGATGCAGAGGCGGGGGTGAAAAGAAGGTCAACGGCACATGAAAAATTCGTGGAAGGCTTGGCGGTCCGCCCGTTGCGAGCAGACCGCCTCTGAGCCATCAGCCCTTGCTGTGCAACGCCACCCACTGAGCGTAGGTGTCGATGAACTTCTGCAAGAACGGTTTGATGCCATCGCTCAACGTGCCGTCTTCACTGAAAAAACTGCCCGCGCCGCCCAGATAGGCTTCTGGTTGCTGGAGCATTTGCACGTCCAGAAACACCATGGACTGGCGCAAGTGCTGGTTCGCGCCGAAGCCGCCGATCGCGCCCGGTGAAGCGCTGACCACCGCGCCGGCCTTGCCGCTGAATGCGCTTTGGCCGTAGGGGCGAGAGCCCACGTCGATGGCGTTTTTCAAGGGCGCTGGCACCGAGCGGTTGTATTCCGGGGTGACAAACAGCAGCGCATCGGCGGCTTTTAGCTGCTCACGAAAGGCGGTGTAGGCGGGCGGTGCGGGGGTAACGTCGATGTCTTCGTTGTACAGCGGCAGGTCGCCAATCTCGACGATTTCCAACTGCAACGAAGGCGGCGCCAGGTCGGCCAGTGCCAGAGCCAGTTTGCGATTGATCGAGGCTTTGCGCAGGCTGCCGACCAGCACGGCGACGCGGTGAACTTTGCTCATGGTGACTCCTTGGGTGAGGGCGAACGAATGAACAGCTTGCAACTATAGCCAGCCGTCGCTGAAACGCCTGTGACAGACCGTTCAGTTGACCCCGAACACGCTAAATAAGTCGGCGACAAACGCCTTCTGCGCTTCGCTCGGCTGGCGGCCGCGATGACTGCCCACGTGGAACTGCACCCGAAAACCCAGGCTCTGCGGCAGCACGGCGCGAAGTCGTCCGCTGGCAATCCACGGCGCGGCAATATGAGTGGGTAGATAACCCAAGTGCGCGCCCGACAACACGAAGGCCAGCGAGCCTTCAACCTGCTCACTGCGCGCGCTGCTATTGGCCGACTGCCAGGGTTCGTCCAGCTGCAAAAAACGGTAGGGATGGTGCACGCCGTCCTGGTCATGCAAGTCTTCCAGGCGCAGCTTCTTGCGCTCGAACAACGGATGGCCGCGCCCGCAATACAGCGCCTGGTCTTCGCTGAATAACGGACGGTGCTCAATGGCTGGCTGCGCCCCGGAGAAATAACCGACGGCCAGATGCAACTGATCGTGCAGCAGACGACGCTCCAATTCAGCTGGCGTGGCGCTGAGCAATTCGATGTGCACCGCCTGATTGCGCTGGCGGAACAGACGAATGGCGCTGCCGAGGCGGTCCAGGGTGTTTGGGTCGAGCGCTTCGGAAATACCGATGCGCAATTCGCCCAACAGCTTGTCGGCCATGCCCTGCGCTTCGCCCTTGAACACCTCGATGGCCGCGAACAGTTTGCGCGTCGCCGCCAGCACCTCTTCCCCCTTGGGCGTCAGGCGAAAGCCTGCTTTGCCGCGCTCGCACAGTCGAAAACCCAGGCGCGTTTCCAGCTTGGCCATTTGCGTGCTGATGGTCGACTGGCCGATGCCCAGCTCGCCCTGCGCCGCGCTGAAACCGCCGCTTTCCACCACCGTCATAAACAGGCGCAGCAGCTGCAAATCGAGGTCACGTACCTGGCTGAGCATAATGATTCCAAACATTGATGGGCGGCGATGCCAGCGTATATCACTTTGCATTTATTCAACGCAAAGGCCGGCGCAGTATTCGGCCATCCAGAGCCTCCCGGTGCCCGCTTAGCGGAGCACCCCCGCGTGAGGCGCGGTTACCGTCATCTGCCGGAGGAGCCTGACCCATGCGAATCGCCACCTGCGCCTTGTTACTGGCCGCCACGTTGCCGCTGTACCTGCACGCCGAAGACAAGGCGCTGAATATCTACAACTGGTCCGACTATATCGGCCCCGAGGCCTTGAAGGGTTTTCAGGCCGAGACCGGCATCCAGATCAAGTACGACGTGTTCGACAGCCCCGAAGCCCTGGATAGCAAACTGCTCACCGGCGGCAGCGGCTACGACGTGGTGTTTCCTGCCTCGAGTGGCCTGGCCCGGGCCGTCAAAGCCAAGGCCTTGCAGCCCATCGATGCCGCCAGCTTGCCGCTGTATACCAACCTCGACGCCGACCTGCTGGCCAAACTCGCCACTTCCGACCCCGGCAACCGCTACGGCGTGCCGTTCACCTGGGGCACGGTCGGCCTGGGGCTTAATAAAGAGGCGGTGACCAAGCGCCTGGGCAGCGACGTGCCGCTCAATACCCTCGACCTGCTGTTCAAGCCCGAGTACGCCAGCAAGCTCAAAGACTGCGGCATCGCGGTGCTCGACTCGCCGCAAGAAGTCATCAGCATCGCCCTCAACTACCTCGGCCACGACCCCTACAGCACCGAACCGGCTGATTTGAAAGCGGTTCAGCAACTGCTCGCCGGGCTGCAGCCCAACGTGCGCTACGTCGCCTCCGGCCGGCAGATTGATGACCTGGCCAAAGGCGAAATCTGCATCGCCCTGAGCTACAGCGGCGATGCCGCCACCGCCTCTGCCCGGGCCGTGGAAGCCAAACAGCCCTTCGAAGTGGTGTACCGCATTCCGCGCGAGGGCACGCTGGTGTGGTTCGACACCATGGCCATTCCGGTAGACGCACCGCACCCGCAAGCCGCGTTGAAATTCATCAACTACATGCTGCGGCCCGAAGCCATCGCCGAAGTGACCAACACCGTCTACTTCGCCAACGCCAACCGCGCGGCCACCGCACTGGTCGAGCCTGCGGTGGCGGCGGACCCGGACATCTACCCGCCCGCCGACATTCGCGCACGGCTATTCAGCGAGCAGCTTCAACCGTTACCAGCCCAGCGCGTACGCACGCGTCTGTGGACCGGCTTTCGCAGCCAATACTAGGAGAACCGCAATGGACCAAGCCTCCCGCAACGACCAGGCGCTTACCCGCGAGAGCCTTTACGGCACGGCGGCGGAATCGACCTACGGCGGCATCACCAGCTTCATGCGCCGCCGCTACAGCCGCGACCTGCGTGGCGTCGATGTTGTCGTCAGCGGCGTGCCATTCGACACCGCCACCAGCAACCGCCCCGGCGCGCGATTCGGCCCGCGAGCCATTCGCGCCGCCTCCACGCAAATGGCCTGGGCTCGGCATTTCCCCTGGGAATTCGACCCGTTCGATGAGCTGGCCGTGATCGACTACGGCGACTGCGATTTCGACCCCGGCCAGCCACAGCTCACGCCAGCGGCCATCGAAGCCCACGCCGACGAAATTCTCGCCGCCGGCTGCGCCATGCTGACCCTGGGCGGCGATCACTTCATCAGCTACCCACTGCTCAAGGCGCACGCCAAAAAACACGGTGCGCTGTCGCTGATCCATTTCGACGCCCACAGCGACACCTGGCCCGACGAAGCGGTGCAGCGCATCGACCACGGCACCATGTTCTTCCACGCAGCTCGCGAAGGCCTGGTCGACCCGGCGCGCTCCGTACAGATCGGCCTGCGCACCACCAACGACGACGTCATGGGCTTTCAGGTACTCGACGCCCGCCATGTGCATCGCCACACGCCGGAGCAAATCGCCGAACAGATCCGCGCCCGCGTCGGCGACAACCCGGTGTACCTGACCTTCGACATCGACTGCCTCGACCCGGCGTTCGCCCCCGGCACCGGCACGCCGGTCTGCGGCGGGTTGAGCAGCCATCAGGCGCTGGAAATTCTGCGCGGTTTGCGCGGCATTAATCTCGTTGGAATGGACGTCGTCGAAGTGGCCCCGCCTTACGACAACGCCGAAGTGACCGCCCTGGCAGGCGCCACCATCGCCATGGAAATGCTCTGCCTGTACGCGGCGAAACATACGCATAAAGATTGAGAAAAGACTTAGGTTGAACCAGAGACGAGCGCGGCAGGTCGGTTATGGGGTACGTTTTTCAACTTTAAAAGGAACCCACATCATGGACCTGATCCGTATCCTGATTGCCATTCTGCTGCCGCCGCTGGGCGTCTTCCTGCAAGTCGGTTTTGGCGGCGCGTTCTGGCTGAACATCCTGCTGACCCTGTGCGGCTACATTCCCGGCATCGTTCATGCCGTGTACATCATCGCCAAACGCTAAACCCAACGGCCACAAAAAAGCCCCGCAGCGAGCGGGGCTTTTGCGTTTCTGAACAGCGGTTAAAGCGTGGGCTGAATCTCGCCAGCATCGTCCGCCAACAACCCCAGCGAGAAGCCGGAAATCGACGCAATGGTGCCGCGCCACAGCAAACCCTCACTCGCCGGCATCTGCCCGGATGGCGTGCTCAACTTGGCGTCTTTCAGATGCAGATACTGCACCGGTGGCGGCGTTTCGCCATCGGATTTGGGCAAACGCTGCTTACCCAACTCCGCATAATGCGCCCGCAAACGATCGGCATCGGCCGCCGGCCACGAGCTGGAAAATGACTCACCGAACAACAGGAAATACTGCTCAACGCTGATCAAGATGCCGGAAATCATCCCCGCTGGCGTCGACAACGTAACGCCCACCTGCAGATCAGTCTCATTGGTCAGCCGCACCAGATCCTGCAAAAACCAGTCAGTGGTTCGGCCGTGCCAGGCCAGGTCCTTCATCACCGGATCGACCAGATCGTCGGCCACTTGCTGATGCCAGCTTGGTTTCGCATTGTCCTGAGTCATCTTCGCTCCATGCTGCCGATGAGGGCAGATTAGTCATTACGGGTGTCTTGTTATAAGCCCAGTGTAGGCAATGCCCTAAGCACTAAGCCAATTCTGCCGTCAGACCATTACATCAATAGAGTTACCCAGATTCGGCGGATTGCTCGGCAACGCCGACAACTCAGGAATCGCCTCAATCAACGCCATCGCGCTTTCCGACTGAATATCCAGCGTCTTACTCAGAATCTTGATCGACACATCAGAAGCAGTCTTCGCCATCTGCGCGCTCGAAGCGGCTGCGGCAACGCTTGAAACATCCATACAGACCTCCGGATTTTTCCATCCTACAAAGTCGACTGGCCCGCACGGCGCTTAGTTCAAATCCAGGTGCGGCGCGGGCAGTGTTGAACAGGGGTTATCGGCAGGGGAGGAGGGGGCTGGAGGGGCCGTTGGTCACCGAGCTACACGGGCTTGATCTGATAACGCGTGCTGCGGCCGCCACCGGGCAATCGCTCAAGGCAGTCTTTCTCAAGCAGGTCATTCAAGTGGCGAGTGGCGGTCGCCTTGGCCACTTTCGCAGTGGCCTGGTATTGCGCCGCACTGATGCCCTCGGTAAATCCGCGCTCACCGCCATCCAGCAAACGGTTCAACACCTTGACCTGCTCCGGCGATAGCGGCACGTGTCGATGCTCGTTCCAGAAACGGCTTTTCGCCAGCACGCCCTCGATGCGCGCCATAGCTTGCTCAATACTTTTCAACAGTGTGGTCAGGAACCAGTGGAGCCAAGTGGTGATATCCAGCGAGCCTTTCTGGCTGCTCTCAAGGACACGGTAATAGCCGGAGCGGTCGCTAAGAATGCTCGCCGACATGGCATAAAATCGGATTGCCTGGCGTTCTGCCTGCGCCAGAGCCAGATCGGTCAGCGCTCGCGTGAGCCGACCGTTGCCGTCCTCGAATGGATGCAGCGTAATAAACCAGAAATGCGCGATGCCGGCGCGCAATAGCGGATCCAATCCCGCATCGCTACGGCTGGCCTCGAACCACGACAGAAAATACGCGAGCTGATTTTCCAATCCCGTCCGTGGCGGTGCCTCGAAGTGCACGACCGGATTATCAAGGCGACCCGACACCACCTGCATGGGTTCGTCGCCACGCCACATCCCAACCCGCAGCGGCTGCGCGGACAAGCGTTTCTCATCCGGGAATAGCCAGCGATGCCACATGAAAAGCCGGTCTTCATCCAGCGCAGACGAGTCGGGGCGGGTCGCATCCAATAACAACTCCGCCAATCCTTCGGAGCGTGCGTTGATAGGTGCCGTATCACTAAGCCCCAAACGCCGCGCCAGCGAAGATCGCACCGAGCCGACATTCAGCTGCTCGCCCTCAATGGCAGAAGACGTCACGATATTTTGCAGCAACGCATCCAAACTACTGCGCGCCTCCGTATCCCGGCCTACTGCCCCAAGCATCCCCATCAACCGCCCCTGCGCCTGCGTGCACGCCCTTAAAACCGGGGCGAGCTGATCGGCCTGCCACGTGAAGAGTGGCCAGACCGGTAATTGCCAAATCCAGCGGGGGGTAGTCATCGCTATTCCACAGTGAGCCGATTAATGAGTCTATTCGGCTCATTGGGTGAGCCGATAATGGCGCGTATTCGGCTCATTGTCGAATTTTGCAAATGCTCTACCTAGTCCATCTGCAATGAGAGCGTTGGGAAATTCGAGACCGAGCCGTATCTCATTCAGCGCGTGATGCGCCGTTCAGAAACGCAAAAGCCGCGCATTAAGCGCGGCTTTTTATTTGGTGGGCCACACGGACTTGAACCGTGGACCAAAGGATTATGAGCCCGCGTAAGGATGGCGTGTCCTCTGGTAAAACCAGGTGAGTGGCCCGTTTTTAGGGATATTGCTAGTCATAGTTTGCCAATATCCCGTGAGGGTGTGGACGCAATGTGGACACTCTGAGCTGTACCGCCTTGCACACCCTTACAAATCCTTTCACAGCGTGAAAAACAGGCCTATCCGCCAGGCTCTGCGCCGCCGCTGGCCCAGCACCTTCCTTTCAGCACGCCCCAAGTTGCGCAAAAAAATCATGCAAGGCCCGTCGGCGGGAGGGGGATAAGTGCGTTTCAGCCCGTGTTTTTCTTCTGGGCTCCAATTTTGTGCGGGTAGCCTGTCTCCTACGGTGTAGGGCGAGCGTCGGGAGGATGGGCAGATGTTATGAGCGCTATGACTTAGCGGCTGCTGGTTTTTTGCTATAGCAGATGCTTGCTCAAAATTGAGCATCGGCTTATAGTTCGCCTACGCCATTGGCGGACCCTCAGTCGACCCACCAAGGATGGCCATGATCTTCATCGAAACCCCGATTTTCACCGAGGATCTGGTCGAACTGCTGAGCGATGACGAGTACGCCGAGTTTCAACAGTACCTCGCTGATCATCCGGAAGCGGGTGACTTAATCACCGAAACCGGTGGCATGAGGAAGATTCGCTGGGCGGCAAAGGGTAAAGGTAAAAGTGGTGGTGTGAGAGTGATCTACTACCACGTATCAGCTGCCTATCAGATTCGTCTTGTACTGATCTATCGAAAAGGGATCCAAGACGACCTGAGTCAGGCTCAAAAGAAGTGGCTTAAAAGCGTAGCGAAAGGGTGGCAATGATGGATAAAGATCTGTTCAAACGCCTTCAAGAAAGCATGGTCCAGATGGACGAAATCAGTCGCGGGGAGCGTTCTCCTTCCCGCGAGTTTCACGTTGATGCGGCGCAGGTGAAAAACATCCGCAAACGTACAGGATTGGCGCAGCCCGCCTTTGCGAAGGCTATTGGCGTGGCAGTGGGCACCTTGCAAAACTGGGAGCAGGGGCGGCGTGATCCCGAGGGACCTGCAAAAGCATTGCTTCGCGCGCTAAATAATGACCCTGCAAATGTAATTGCTGCACTGAGACACTGAATAAAAGGGCACCGAATGGTGCCCTTTTTTGTAGTGGCTGATTTTTAGAAACTATAGGGCCGGGGCGGGCCCTAGTGCATAGGCGTCAGTAATAGTCGCAGCGTGCATTGTTATTGAAATTGGGGAGGGAAGATGCAGCCAGCTAGCGTTTGGTATGCGGATTGGACATTCTGGTCGAATCTAGTTGCCTGGTTTACATTCTTGCTGCTGGTCATTCCAAAGATTCGAATGTATTTAAAGAAATCAGCGTTCACCTGTGAAGTTCATCATTCTACTCAAATGACCCATAAACTGGGTGCTACAAATTTAAGTTGGAATGTGAAGTTTGAGAATGTCGGCGGTAAAGATGTCGATATTAGAAAGATTACGGTGTTTTGCGAAGACGCGAGCGGAACAGGAATAGTGCTTCCAGCGCAAAGTTACTTTGTAGATAAGTTTGCAAACGCCTCGATTTTCACGGGCTTCCGGATTAAGCCGGGGGAAACATGGCAGGCCTATCTCTGGCTCATAGAATCATTGACTAGAGAGGAGGAGCGAGAGCTGCGCGGGCTGGAAAGCTCAGCCAGGCTCGATATACAACTTGGGCAAACCACTGGTGTGCCTCCGATTCTGTCTCAGCCTATTCACGAGCGATGTATGGCTTTTTTCCATAGGAGGTTTAAACCTGTGGCGAACGAATATCTAGTCCGTATAGAAGTGGAGACTAGTGACGGGAAGTTAACGAATTTTTCCGGCTATCGGTTTACCCTTTTTGATACTGATATAGCTGAGCTTGTTGCTTATAGTGAGCGGTATATAAATGGTGATGGTGTCTACTGGTACTCCGATTTCCCATCTTGGATCAGAGTTGAGGTCAAACGGTAAAGTAAAAGCCCCGCATATACGGGGCTTTTTGTTGCGCTGTCCCTATCACGAAGTAATAGGGTTTAGCTTGCCGCCAAGAGCGTTATAAGATCTTGCTCCAGATGAAAAACGGACAGAGTGGAGGTGAAGGGAATGCCAGAGTTTCTATATAGATTTAGACCGGTTGACCGGTTGCTGGGTAAAAATCGAGATGGCGGGGAACTGGAGGGAACCTATGTATACTTTGCGCCACAAAAAGATTTGAATGACCCCTTGGAAGGCTATAGAGATGTATTTTGGTCCGGCGACTTAATCGTATGGCGAAATCTGTTTCGCCATTATTTATTTATACTAACTGTTCGGCAGATACAGTTAAGTACTGGTACGTTATCTGAAGATAACTTCCCGATTGGCGCTTCATTTCATGATCAGCCGCCATCGCTAAAAGAGCTTGTGAATAAAGCTCTTAAAATATTTACAGATAGTCCTTGTGTATCCAAGCATATTGAGTTGCTGGCATTTCAAGCGCGGAAGGTTTCTCGTGAAGAGCTTTTATGTCATTTTAATGTTTTGCATGGTTTTGCAATGGCTTGCGTGCAAAAAGCTTCTCATCCTGACTCGCCTCTAAAAGAAGAATTGACTCTAACTATTCCAAAGATGTTTACGGAAGCGCTGGAGAATGAGTTGGAAGGTCTAAGTTCGGAAGGTGACACTCTTGAGGAAGGGATTAGAAAAATTCTCGTGACTATCTCTACCGGAGTTAGCTTGCGCTTTGTGTATGCTCAGTGGAGAAAAGGAACGTTTAACGAAAAGTTAAATATAATTTCTTTTTTTCCTTCCGACTTTGTGCGAAATCTAGAGAAGCTCAACTTTCCGGATTGGTATGTTGCATGCTTCATGAGCGAATGCACGGACTCGTCTATTTGGGGCACGTACGGGGATAACCATCGGGCCGTCTGCCTAAAATTTAGGACTCGCGGGCAACCGGGAGAGCGAAGCATTCGTCTTCGTTACCCTTCCGGTATTGACAGTGACGGAGATGTAAGTTGGTCCATGGGGGATATGAACTTTAGAAAGATAACGTATGGGGATTCTTTCGAGAGCATCGACTTTTTTCGGATGCTTGGAATGCTACCACCCCCCACGTTGTTTGCTGATTGGTACACCGATGAACAGGGACGTCGTAGTGTATGTGCTGATGCACTGAAAAATGAAGATGAGTTTCGCAGAGACTACTGGGAGCGTTGGATTAAAAGCACTACTGTCAAGCTTTCTGATTGGGATCGAGAGAACGAATTTCGTGTAGTAAGTAGCTCAGAATCATTGAGCGATCCTGCGAACCGAAAGCTGGAATATGAATTCAATGATTTGGATGGGCTAATTTTCGGGATTAACACACCCCCGCTTCACAAATTGGAATTAATAAAGGCCGTTCGCGATCTTTGTCTAAGAGATAATCGGAAAGAATTCAATTTCTATCAGGCGAGATATGACACGGTGGCCAAATCAATTGCTATTGATCTGTTGCCTTTGAATCCTCTTGAATGTGCCGATTGAGGCTAGTGGTAGTCGCTACGGTTCAGTCATGCGGTTAACCCCTTATCTCGAACAATGCCCAGCGCTTAGTGCGGCGCTTGGCCATCCGGAGACGGTCATGGAAGACGAAAAGCATAAGTACCCGTGGAATGCAGTCACACAGCTAAAAAAGGAAATAGGGTACCTGGAGAAAATGACGAAACACGGAATTTTTGAACAGCTCCGAACCATGCAGAAGCTTCACGCTCTTCGCGTGCCGGTTGTGCAGATTCCGGTTGTCCCTGTAGTTGAGCAGCCAGCTTTGCTGGAGGCGTTTAAGTCGATTAAAGCGCTAGGCATCGCCGCTTCCACATTTCGGGTTGGGGAAGATTTTTCCCGCCAGATGAGTGACATCGGGGCAGTTGGAAATGCTTTGAAGGCTCTTGATACTGCTCAAATCACGGCGCAGGTGTTCGCACCGCTTAGAGCGGTGAATGAGTCGATCCAGCAAATGCGTCGTACCCCTCTTTTCGCGTACCTGACGACCGAAGAGGGCAGGGCTAAGACACAGTTCATCCGTGATGTAACGCTTGGGGACACTTCTGAGTTTGGTAACCATCAGGTGCTCCAAGCTGAGCCTGAGCTTGAGACTGAGATCGTCGAATTCCTGCAGAGCGAAGGCGGTCTCCAATTATCCAAGCCCGCGCACCTGTATCTCTTCCAGTATCTGCGCTACTTGCTATGGGTTGCCGAGCTGTACGTGACAGTAATAGGCGTTCTGCAAGCGAACGAGTGGTTAGAGGGAAAACTGAATGCAGCAAAGGATGCGAATGAAGTACGTGCGATTGTTCAGGAGCTTCCCCATGACAAACGGGAGCTTCTTTCCGGCTATCGAGTGGTAACTCGAGACAGGTTGATTCTGCGGCACTCCCCAAAAAATGGAACCGACCTAGGACGAATTCAACTGGGGGCGACTTTGGAGGTGCTTGAGCAGGACGGTGACTGGATTAAGGTTTCAGTAGTGATATTGGGCGAGGAGCGAGAGGGCTGGGTTTACCGAAATTATACTGTGGCAATCACTCCCCCACGATGATCGTGGACTTTTTGTGGACATTGAAAGTCCACGAATGCGCCGCGCTACAAACTACAGATAAGTAAAAGCCCCGCACTGCGGGGCTTTTAAGGTGGTGGGCCCACACGGACTTGAACCGTGGACCAAAGGATTATGAGTCCTCTGCTCTAACCAACTGAGCTATAGGCCCTCAGAAGTGCGGCGGATTATACCGGTGCGGTTTGCTGTGTGCCAATTGCGGGAAGTGGGCTTAGGAATGTGCCTGCGAATTTGTCAGGGGTTACGGGGCGGCTGAGGAGGAAGCCTTGGATCTGTTCGCAGCCTTCTTCTATGAGGAAACGCTCCTGCGCAGGCGTTTCCACGCCTTCGGCCACGAGCGTGAGTTGCATGCTGCGGCCCAAGGCGATGATGGCGCGTGTGATAGCGGCGTCGTGGGGGTCGTCGGGCAGGCCGCGGACGAAGGATTGGTCGATTTTCAATGTGTCCAGCGGCAGGCGTTTCAGGTAGCTGAGGGAGGAGTAGCCGGTTCCGAAGTCGTCGATTGCGATCAGTACACCCAGCCGTTTGAGGTCGTGGAGGATGACCAGGGCTTCGTCGGTCTGGTTCATGATGAAGTTTTCGGTGATTTCCAGTTGCAGCATGTGGGGTTGCAAGTGGTGTTCGGCGAGCAGCTCGGCGATGCGCTGTACCAGGCGCGGTTGGCGCAGTTGGGCGCCGGCGAGGTTGACGGACATCGGCCCGAACGGCAGGTGGTGGCGCTGCCATTCGCCCATTTGCTGGCAGGCCTGGGCCAGCACCCAGTCGCCGATGGGCAGAATCAGGCCGTTGTCTTCGGCGAGCGAGATAAAGCGTTCCGGCGACACGTTGCCGAATACGGGACTGTGCCAGCGCAACAGCGCTTCGGCGCCGACTATTTTGCGGTCGGCGAGGGATTGCTTGGGTTGGTAGTGCAGGCTCAATTCGTTGCGTTCGATAGCGCGACGCAGTTCATTTTCCAGGGCGATGCGCGCGGTGGCTTGCTGGGTCAGGTCGCTGGTGTACAGCTCGGCGCGGTTGCGGCCTTTGGCTTTGGAGCGGTACATGGCGGCGTCGGCGTTTTTGATCAGGGTGGCGACGTCGCTGCCGTCTTGCGGAAACAGGCTCGCGCCGATGCTGGCGGTGATAAAGAATTCGTGACCGTCAGCCTGGAACGGTGCGCTCAGGCAGGTGAGTAATTTCGCCGCTACACGCTCGGCGTCGGCCGCTTCATGCAGGCCAGGCAGCAGGATGATGAATTCGTCGCCGCCGAGGCGCGCCACGGTGTCGATGTCGCGCAGTTGGCTGCGCAGGCGCTGGGCGGTGGCTTGCAGCAGGAGGTCGCCGACGGGGTGGCCGAGGCTGTCGTTGATGTGTTTGAAGCGGTCCAGGTCGAGGAACAGCACGGCGCCCAGGCACGGTGTGGTTTGGGCGTCGGCGAGCATGGCGTGCAGGCGATTTTCGAACAGCAGGCGGTTAGGCAGGCCGGTCAGGGAGTCGTGGTGGGCTTGGTGGTCGAGTTTGTCCTGTGCATGTTTGAGCGAGGTGATGTCGGCGAATACGGCGACGAAGTGGGTGATCAGTCCGTCGTCGTTGCGCACGGCGCTAATGGTCAGCCACTGGGGGTACAGTTCGCCGTTTTTGCGTTTGTTGCAGATCTCGCCTTGCCAGTGACCGGCGGCATCGAGCTGATGCCACATGGCGGCGTAGAAGGCGCTGTCGTGTTGGCCGGAGGCGAGCAGTTGCGGTGAGCGGCCGAGGGCTTCGGTTTCGCTGTAGCCGGTGATTTCGGTGAAGGCGCGGTTGACGGCGGTGATGCGCTGCTGGGTATCGGTGATGAGTACGCCTTCGGCTGTGCTCTCGAATACGGTGGCGGCGAGCTGGAGTTTTTCCTGGGTGCGGGTGCGTTCGGTGACGTCGCGGGCGATGGTCAATACGCAGTGCTCGCCTTTGATTTGCATGCTCTGCATGGAAATTTCGCACAGGCGAAGCTCGTCGTTCTTGCCTCGAATGGCGGCGGTGTAGTCGCGCACGGTGCCGATTTCTTGCAGCTGACGCATCACGGTGCTGCGGTCCAGTGGGTTGTGCCACAAGCCGAGGCCGAGCGTGGACTGGTTGGTGGCGTCGCTGCTGGTATAGCCAGTCAGGCCGGTAAAACCTTCGTTCACTTCCAGGATCAGCCCGTCGCGCATGCGCGTGAGTAACAGGCCGTCGGGTGAGGCGTGAAAGGCCTTGGCGAATTTCTCTTCGGAGGACTGCAGCTCTTCCTGGGTTTTCTTCACTTGGCTGATGTCGCGCACAACGATGACCAGCGCCGGCGTGTCGGCGAGCTGGAAATGTTGCGCGGAAATAAGGCCGGTAAAGAGCTCGCCGTTCCGACGGCGGAATTGCATTTCGAGGTTGCGCAGGCTGTCGTGTTGCAGCCGTTGCAGAACGGTCGGGCCAGCGTCGGCGGAGCCCCAGAGGTTAAGTTCGGTACCACTTTTTCCGACGGCCTCGACGGCGTGAATGCCGGTGTGCAATTCAAAGGACGGGTTCACTTCCAGCAGGCGGCCGTCGTCGCGGCGCGCGATGATCAGTACGTCTGGGCATTGTTGAAACACAGAGGCGAATTTCTGTTCGGACAGGCGCAGCGCCTGTTCGATGTGCTTGGTTTCGGTGACATCAACCATCACGCCGCGCAGCACGGTGGCGCCGCGGTGTTCGATCAGGGTGACGATGTCGTGCACCCAGACCAGATGGCCGTCGGCGGCGTACATGCGGTAGTCGACGGTGTGGTCGCGGCCGGCGTCGGTCTCCTGGCGGCGGTAGGCGAGGATGCGGTCTCGATCTTGCGGGTGCAGCGCGTTGGCCCAGAAGTTGGGGTTTTGCCAGTCGCTTAATGGATAGCCGAAGAGTATTTCGGCATGGGGCGAGACGTAGGAATAGCTGAAGTCTGCGCGGCTGGCTTCCCACGTGACCGCCGACAAGCATTCCACCAGGCTGCGATAGTGTTGTTCGCTGTTACGCAGCGCCAGTTCAAGTGCGCCACGGCGGTTGATTTCGCTGCTCAGGCGGCGGTTTACCGCGACCACAACAAATAGAACCAGCAGCAGCGCCAGTAGGCTGGGTACGGCAACCATCAAGGTTTTTCGCCACACGCTGCGCTGGTCGAGCACGCCACCGAGCCACTGCTCTTGCATCGCTTCGACCTCGCTGCTGCTCATGTCGGCGAACAGTTTGTCGAGGATGTTGACCAGAATGGCCTGGTCTTTCGGCGCGGCCATCGACAGTTGGTAGCGGTAGGGCGTTTCGCCGGTAATGGCGATGCCTTCGAGCTTGAGCTGGCGCAGGCCCCAAACGCTGGAAGCGAGGTCGCCCACTAAGGCGTCGGCCTGCCCGGTGCCCACTGCCTGCAGCCCGGCGGCTACGGTCGCAACCGGTAGCAAGTTGAGGTCGGGGTGGCGGCTGCGGAGAATTTCATGCGGTGCGTAGTTTTCCACCACCGCGACTTTCAGCCCGTACAGGTCTTTCAGTTCGTGAGGCTGGGCTCCGCCGTTGCGGGCGAGGATGACGATGGGGAAATCCAGGTAGGGGCGGGTGAAGCTCAGGTAACCCTGGCGCTCGGGTGTGGACATGGCGCCGGGTAACAGATTGATGGTGCCGGCGCGGGCCTGGTCGAGCACTTCGCTCCAGGTGCTGGGTTCGTACACGTCCATTTTTACGTTCAGGCGTTTTTCAATCAGGGCGATGTAGTCGGCGGCCAGGCCCATGTACCGCCCGTGTTCGTCGCGGTATTCGAAGGGTGGCCAAGTGGCGTCTACGCCCATGCGCAGCGTTGGGTGCGCTGCGAGCCAGGCTTGCTCGTCTGGCGTCAGGGTGAATGCCTGAGCAGCGTTACTCCAGAGGGCCAGACACAGCAGAAGAGTGGCGAGCAGTCGGGGCATGACGCGGCCTCAGAGCAGCGTGTTGATTTGTCTGCGGAGTGTAGCCGGATGGCGGGTTGCCAGCATCTGGAAAGCAAAACCCCCGGACGAGGCCGGGGGTTTTGTTTGCGCTTCAGTAACAAGCAGTTCGCTGGAAACGAATTACTCGTCGAGGAAGGAGCGCAGGTGCTCGCTACGCGTTGGATGACGCAGCTTGCGTAGCGCCTTGGCTTCAATCTGCCGAATCCGCTCGCGGGTTACATCGAACTGTTTACCAACCTCTTCAAGGGTGTGGTCGGTATTCATGTCGATGCCGAAGCGCATGCGCAGTACTTTGGCTTCACGGGCGGTGAGGCCGGCCAGTACTTCGCGGGTCGCTTCCTTGAGGCTTTCTACCGTGGCGACATCGATTGGCGACTGCATGGTGGAGTCTTCGATGAAGTCACCCAGATGGGAGTCTTCATCATCACCAATCGGCGTTTCCATGGAGATCGGCTCTTTCGCGATCTTCAATACCTTGCGGATTTTGTCCTCAGGCATTTCCATGCGCTCGCCCAGTTCTTCCGGAGTAGGCTCGCGGCCCATTTCCTGAAGCATCTGACGCGAGATGCGGTTGAGCTTGTTGATCGTCTCGATCATGTGCACCGGAATGCGGATGGTGCGAGCCTGGTCGGCGATCGAGCGAGTGATCGCCTGACGGATCCACCAGGTGGCATAAGTCGAAAACTTGTAGCCGCGACGGTATTCGAACTTGTCCACCGCTTTCATCAAGCCGATGTTGCCTTCCTGGATCAGATCGAGGAATTGCAGACCACGGTTGGTGTACTTCTTGGCGATGGAAATCACCAAACGCAAGTTCGCTTCAACCATCTCTTTCTTCGCTCGGCGGGCTTTGGCCTCACCGATCGACATGCGACGGTTGATGTCTTTGATTTCAGAAAGCTTCAGACCGGTTTCGGCTTCCAGAGCAACCAGCTTCTGCTGGCAGCGCAGGATGTCGGCTTGCAGACGGCCAATGGCTTCAGCGTATTTGCTTTTGCCTTTGGACAGTTGCTCGGCCCAGCTTTCGTCGATTTCGTGGCTCGGGAACTGACGCAGGAAGTCGGCACGCGGCATACGGGCATCACGCACACACAGCTGCATGATGGCGCGTTCTTGAGCACGCAGACGGTCCAGCGCATCACGAACACGGGTAACCAGTGCGTCGAACTGCTTGGGAACCAGCTTGATCGGCATGAACAGGCTGGCCAGTTCAGCGAGCTCGGCCATGCCTTGCTTGCTGTCGCGGCCGTGCTTTTTCAGCACCTTTTTAGCTTTTTCCAGTTGGTCGGCTACGGCGCCGAAGCGCACGCGGGCGATTTCCGGATCCGGGCCGCCATCACCTTCTTCTTCGTCTTCGCTGTCACCGTCGGCTTCTTCGTCTTCGGTTTCAGGCTCGGCAGCTGCGCCGTCCTTGATAACCGGGACGGGTACTTCGGCCGGCGCGGCAATGCCGTCATCCGGGTCGATGTAGCCGCTGAGGACTTCAGCCAGACGGCCGCCCTCGGTGGTGACGCGGGTGTATTCGGAAAGAATGCTGTCGACAGTGCCTGGGAAATGGGCAATAGCGCCCATGACTTCACGAATGCCTTCCTCGATGCGTTTAGCGATTTCGATCTCGCCTTCGCGGGTCAGCAATTCGACCGTACCCATTTCGCGCATATACATGCGCACCGGGTCGGTGGTACGGCCAATATCGGTTTCTACCGCAGCCAAAGCAGCGGCTGCTTCTTCGGCGGCCGCTTCGTCGGTATCGGCTTCAGCCAATAGCAGAGCGTCCGCATCCGGAGCACTCTCGAATACGTTGATCCCCATGTCATTGATCATGCGGATGATGTCTTCCACCTGTTCCGGATCTGAAATATCCTCCGGCAGGTGGTCGTTGACCTCTGCGTAAGTCAGGTAACCCTGCTCACGACCACGGCTGATCAACTCTTTAAGGCGGGACTGTTGTTGCGCTTTTCCGGACATAACACCCTATCCACTGAAGGTCTTGGCGGGCAAAAAACAAGCCGAGGATTATACCAGAGCTGAGACCTCACGCGCCAGTTGAGGTCGGGGTGACGGGAGTTGCGGTGCGACTGAGGAGGTCGCGAAGTTGCTCTTTTTCCTCTGCGCTCAGCTCACTTTGACGAGCTTTGCGCAGTAAATGTTCCAGGCTGCGCTCGCGTTGGCGTGCTGCCAGACTAGTTATAGTGTCGAAAAACTGTTGTTCAAGGTTGTCGGCGTCAATCAGCCATTCCTTTTCCGCCAGGGCCTTCAACAAGCGGCCCTGTTCAGTGCCGTGCCAGCGTGCAATTAGCTGCAGCGAACGCAGTTTCGGATTTTTCTGCATCGCCCCGAGCAAAGCCACCAGCAGCTGGGCGTAAGTGTCGTTTTCTGCTGCGAAGTGGCTGGCATCTTCGACCTTTTCGGCCAGTTGCGGATGGTGCAGAAGCGTGCGCAATGCGGTGAGCGTGGGCGATTCCACTGGCGCCGCTACGCGCGGCCCGCGGGGGAAATCGTCGCGATCGCGATCACCTTTTTTGCTCCAGTTTTTCTCCCATTTCTTGCCGCCTTGGCCTTTCCCTTTGAATCCGGTTTTGGGCTGCCAGGTTTGCTCGGGCTGCGGCGCGTATTGCTCCTGGCCGTAATCGACTGGTGCATCGAAATAGGCGCTGGGCTCGTAATGCGGCGCGTCGTCTATCTCGTAATGCGGGTGCGAGCTCGAGGGCGCTGGCGGTGCGCTGACTGGATTGTGCGGCGCAGGATTCAACTGCTGGATAGTCAGGCCGGTAATTTCGGTCAGCCGCTGGCGCATCAAGGTTTTCAGGTTGGCGCCGGGAATTTTGTCGATCAGCGGCGCGGCCAGCGTCGCCAAGTGCGCCTTGCCTTCCAGTGAGCGCGGATCAGCTTCTTGCGTCAGCTGCTGGAAAAAATAGTCGGCCAGCGGCTGCGCCTGTTGATTGATCCGTGCGCGGAAAGCGTCGGTGCCTTCGGCTCGCACCAGGGTGTCCGGGTCTTCGCCTTCAGGCAGGAACAGGAAGCGCGCGCGGCGACCGTCTTGCAGGCTGGGCAGCGTCGCTTCCAGGGCGCGCCACGCGGCGCTGCGGCCTGCCTGGTCACCGTCAAAGCAGAACAGCACGCTGGGCACGATGCGGAACAGGCGCTTGAGGTGTTCTTCGCTGGTGGCGGTGCCGAGCGTGGCGACGGCGTTGCGCAGGCCTTGCTGGGCAAGGGCGATAACGTCCATATAGCCTTCCACGACCATGATTTCATCAAGGTCGCGGTTGCTCTTGCGTGCTTCGAACAGGCCGTACAGCTCCTGACCTTTATGGAAAACCGGCGTTTCTGGCGAGTTCAAATACTTGGGTTTGTCGTCGCCCAGTACGCGGCCGCCGAAGGCGATCACGCGGCCGCGGCTGTCGCGGATGGGGAATATCACCCGATCCCGGAAGCGGTCGTAGCGTTTGCCGCTGTCGGCGTTTTCGATCAGCAGGCCGGCTTCGATCATCGCTTTCTGTTGCAGCGTGTCGGTGGCCAGATGTTTGAGCAGATTGTCCCAGCCGGGCGGCGCGAAGCCGAGGCCGAAGTCGCGGGCAATTTCGCCTGAAAGGCCGCGACCTTTCAGGTAATCGACAGCCGCTTTGCGGGTCGGATGGCTTTTTAGCGCCTGGCGGTAGTATTCGGCAGCGGAGGTCAGCAGCGGGTAGAGCGGCGAGTCGGTGGGCTGGCGCGGTTTATGGTTGCCGCCGCGCCCGCCTTCTTCACGCACCACTTCCATGCCGGCGCTTTTGGCCAGGTCTTCCACGGCCTGGACGAAGTCCAGATTGTCGTGGTCCATGATGAAGCCGAGGGCGTTGCCGCCGGCGCCGCAGCCGAAGCAGTAGTAAAACTGCTTGTCGGGGCTGACGCTGAACGAGGGCGTTTTTTCTTTATGGAACGGGCAGCAAGCGCTGAAGTTTTTCCCGGTTTTCTTCAATTGCACGCGCGAGCTGACCACGTCGACGATGTCGGTGCGGTTGAGCAAGTCGTCAATGAAGCTTTGGGGAATCAGCCCGGCCATGGCGCTCTCGAAGTCGTCGAATCGCCGGCATTGCTGTCGGGATTTCAGGTGTTCGGAAATAGATGCAAAGCGCGTCTCGCGCACGAAGCGGCGAGGGGCTAATCATGCCAATTGTTGGCGATCGGCTCTACAGGCCTTTTGGTTGCGGGGCGGGCGGAAAACTTTCCGCCAGAACGCGAAAAAGCGAGGCTTATCGCGGCTGCCGAAACAACCTGGATAACTTCGCTAATGCGTTTGGAGCGTTTGTGCTGTCAATTTTGCCGGCAGCCCGGCTTGAGGCCGGGCGTGGCAAAACAGGCGGCGTCAGTCTGTGTATTAGTACAGACGAACGGCGCGGCGCTGTTCGCGCTGCACTTTCTTGGCGTGGCGCTTCACTGCGGCTGCAGCTTTGCGTTTGCGCTCGGAAGTTGGTTTCTCGTAGAACTCGCGGCTGCGAACTTCAGCCAGAACACCGGCTTTTTCACAGGAGCGTTTGAAGCGACGCAGAGCTACGTCGAAGGGTTCATTCTCTTTAACTTTGACGGCTGGCATCCAGAGCTACCTTCATTCATTACCGGGGTAGACGTACTCGTTGCAAACTGAGCTGGAGGACGTCGGTTTTTAAGGGTTGCGGATGTTAACGCCTCATCGCCAGGAATGCAAAGCCTCTGATCGAAAACCGCTAGGCGGCGTTAAGGACGGCGATTATCATGCGCGCCTTCGAAATTGCCCAGTCTGAAGGGAAAACCCATGCTCGTGCTGGGACTAGAAACCTCCTGCGATGAAACCGGCGTTGCCTTGTATGACAGCGAGCGCGGCTTGCTGGGCGATGCCTTGTTCAGCCAAATCGACCTGCATAAAGCCTACGGCGGCGTGGTGCCTGAGCTCGCCTCGCGTGATCACGTCAAGCGCATGCTGCCGTTGATCCGTGAAGTGCTGGAGCAATCCGGCTGCGCCACGCAAGACATCGACGCCATTGCCTACACCGCCGGCCCTGGCCTGGTGGGTGCGCTGCTGGTGGGCGCTTCCTGTGCGCAGGCGTTGGCCTTTGCCTGGGACATTCCGGCGCTTGGCGTACACCACATGGAAGGCCACTTGCTGGCGCCGATGCTGGAAGAAACACCGCCGCAATTTCCGTTTGTTGCCCTGCTGGTTTCCGGCGGCCATACGCAATTGGTGCGTGTCGATGGCATTGGCCAGTACCAGCTGCTCGGTGAGTCGCTGGACGATGCGGCCGGCGAGGCGTTCGACAAAACGGCCAAGCTTATTGGCCTCGGTTATCCCGGTGGTCCCGAAATTGCTCGTCTGGCGTTGAACGGTGTGGAAGGGCGCTTTGTGTTTCCCCGTCCCATGACCGACCGCCCGGGGCTGGATTTCAGCTTCAGCGGCCTGAAAACCTTCGCCTTGAATACCTGGACGCAGTGCCGCAATGCTGGCGACGACGGCGAGCAAACCCGCAGCGACATCGCCCTGGCCTTCCAGACGGCAGTGGTCGAGACTCTGACCATCAAATGCAAGCGCGCCCTCAAGCAAACCGGTATGAACCGTCTGGTGATCGCCGGTGGCGTGAGCGCCAATCAGGCGCTGCGCCGGTCGCTGGAAAAAATGCTCGGCGACCTCAAAGGCAACGTGTTTTACGCTCGCCCGGCGTTCTGCACCGACAACGGCGCGATGATCGCCTATGCCGGCTGTCAGCGACTGATGGCCGGCCAGCACGAGGGGCCGGAAATATCGGTGCAGGCGCGTTGGCCGATGGAGCAATTGCCAGCGATCTGAGGCTTAGAAATGCCGTTCGCGCCCGGCCAGCAGGTCGCGTAGATTGCTGCGATGGCGCCACACGATAAGGCCGGTTAGCACGCACATGGGTAGCAGCGCCGCCGGTTTTTGCCAGGCCAAAAGCGGCAGAATCAACGGCGTTGCGATAAGGGAAGCCAGCGAGCTGGTGCGGGTTAGCCAGAACGTCAGGCCCCACCCGGCAGCGGCCAGCAAGGCGGCCGGCGGATATAGCCCCAGGAGCATGCCGGCCGCAGTCGCCACGCCCTTGCCGCCTCGGAAATTGAAGTACACCGGGTACAAGTGCCCGACCACGGCGGCCAGGCCGATCCAGGCTTGTTGCTGCACCGAAAGGCCCAGCGCATAGGCAACGAGCACGGGCAGCAGGCCTTTAAGCACGTCACCGAACAGGGTCAGAATGGCCAGTTTTTTACCCGCCACCCGCAGCATGTTGGTGGCGCCGGGGTTGCCGGAACCGGCAGCGCGTGGGTCGGGAGCGCCGACCAGGCGGCTGAGCAGGATGGCGAAAGACAGCGAGCCGAGCAGGTAGGCGAGGATCGCCAGCAACCAGAACATGGTATCCATCCGGGGCGAGTGAGCCCCGATTCTAGCGGGGCGCAGTGCCCTTGTCGTGCGGCGGAGCAGAGTGCTTGGACAGAGTGTTTATCGAAGGTCTGGAAGTCGACACCGTGATCGGTGCGTATGACTGGGAGCGCGACATTCGCCAGTGCCTGCGGCTGGACCTGAGCTTCGCCTGGGACAATCGCCCTGCCGCGGCCGGTGACGACCTGAGCAAGGCGCTCGACTACGCATCGGTCTCTGCGCGCATCCAATCGTTCGCCGAGCAGGCGCAGTTTCAACTGGTGGAAACCTTTGCCGAGCGCCTGGCGGAAATGCTCATGAGCGAATTCAGCATTCCTGGTTTACGCCTGAAGCTCACCAAGCCCGGCGCCGTGCCGGCAGCCACGGGCGGCGTCGGCGTGGAGATTCAGCGCGGATGCCTCTGACCCCCATTCTGCTGGGCCTGGGCAGCAACGTTGAGCGCGAAACGCACCTGACGGCTGGCCTCGAGGCCTTGGCGCAATTTCTTCAGAACATTCGCTGCTCGCCGGTCTTCGAGAGCCAGCCGGTGGGCATCAAGAGCGGGCCGTTCTTCAATCTGGTGGTGCTGGCCGAAACGGACTTGCCGTTGCATGAATTGGATCGCCGCCTGAAATGCATCGAAGCCGATAACGGGCGGTATGCACCGAATCGCAAAGGCCTGCCGCTGGATATCGATGTGCTCACGTACGGCGATCTGGTGGGCGATTTCGACGGACTGATTCTGCCGCGTGCGGAAATTCTCAAGAACGCGTTTGTGCTCTGGCCGCTGGCGATGCTGGTGCCGGAGCAGTTACATCCCGGTGTGCAAACGTCTTATGCCGAGCTGTGGCGTGACGCGCAGATCGAGCAGGTGCTGGCGCCGGTGGCGTTTGAGTGGCGTGGCGAGCAGCTGACGCCGGACGGGCTTTTGTAGGAGCGAGCTTGCTCGCGAAGCTCTTGCTCTATAACCAAAGGCTTCGCGAGCAAGCTCGCTCCTACAGAGCGCGTGGGGTTTGCGCGGCTTTGTAGGCTTGCAGCGCCCTCAGGCGCTCGCGCTTGAGGGCTTCGCCCAGTTCGGCGCCTTTGTAGCCCTGTTCCACCAATGGCTGGACCTTCACGGCCCGCGCTGCATCGGCGGCGGCGCGCAGGTAAGCGGCCTGTGGATAGTCGCGCTGCTCCAGCCCCAGCCGTCCGCGCGCATCCATCTCGCATGCGGCAATGAATTCGTCGAAACGCTGCGGGCGACGGTACACGTCGAACGTCTGCAGCAGTTCCAATAAGGTCGACGCTTTCAGCTCCAGCGCGCGATGGCCATGGGTGTGATATTCGCCCACCAGAACCGCCAGCTCCTGGCAGTCGCGCGGCGCCTTGCATCGCTCGTTCACGGCCCTTATCAGCTTTACGCCGCGATGTTCATGGGCGATATGCCGCGGCCATTCTTCTTCGGGCGTCAGCCCCTTACCGAGGTCATGAAGCAGGCACGCCCAGCGCACGGTGAGCGGTTGCCCGTGTTCGGCGCATTGGCGCAGCACGCTCAATACGTGGGCGCCGGTGTCGATTTCCGGGTGGTGGGCTTCGGGCTGCGGCACGCCGAACAGCGCGTGCACTTCCGGCAGCATCGCTTGCAGCGCGCCGCAGTCGTACAACACCTGAATAAACACGTCGGGCCGTTCTTCCATCAGTGCGCGGGAAATTTCTTTCCAGCTGCGTTCGGGCGTCAGGGCTGACAGTTCGCCGGATTCACTCAGGCTGCGCATCAAGGCCATGGTTTCGTCCGCCACCTGAAAGCCCAGCGGCGCATAACGGGCGGCGAAGCGGGCGACGCGCAGCACACGCAGCGGGTCTTCAGCAAAGGCCGGCGACACGTGACGCAGCACGCGGGCTTCAAGGTCACGCTGACCGCCATAGGGGTCGAGCACGTTGCCGGCTTCATCCTCCGCCATGGCGTTGATGGTCAGGTCGCGGCGGGTCAGGTCTTCTTCGAGGGTGACGTCCGGGCTGGCGTAAAAGGTAAAGCCGCCGTACCCGCGCCCGCTTTTGCGCTCGGTGCGGGCGAGGGCATATTCCTCTTGAGTGCGCGGGTGGAGGAAGACCGGGAAGTCGTCGCCGACGGGGCGATAGCCCTGGGCGAGCATCTCTTCTGCGCTCGCACCGACAACCAGCCAATCGATATCGGTGACCTTGCGGCCGAGCAGGCGATCCCGCACGGCACCGCCGACCTTGTAAATCTGCATGGAAAACCCTCCGTTAGCGCCACAGGATACCTGCTGCGCCGCTAATGGCCAGGCTCAGCGGCTGACGGGGATTTGTTGCATCAAG
Source organism: Pseudomonas viridiflava (assembly GCF_900573885.1). Classification (GTDB taxonomy): domain Bacteria; phylum Pseudomonadota; class Gammaproteobacteria; order Pseudomonadales; family Pseudomonadaceae; genus Aquipseudomonas. The sequence continues at coordinate 169,110 of NZ_UPSE01000449.1, read as the reverse complement.
GCAACCACGGCGGCACGCAGCAGCTCTTCACGCTGCCATGACGGACTCAGGCTGGTGGTGATCAAACCCTGCCACAGGGTTTTGTTGGCGCGGTCGCTCACGCGCAGCCGCAGGGTGATGGATTCATCCTGAAACCGGTGTACGGCCAAATAGCTACCGAGGGCGTTCGGGGGTGGCGTATCGACGCGAAATTCCAACGGGGCCTCATTCAACGTCAGGGTGTAAGCGACGCGCACGTCAGCTTTCTTTGCCTCGACATAGCCACGATTTAGCAGACCCTGACGCAAGTGAGCGCGCACTTGGGCGTAATCGCGGGTGGGCGGCAACTCGCCATCGGGGCGGGTGCTCGGGGGCAGCATTTCAAAGGTGTGGCGCTGGCCCAGAGACGGCGTGGCGGTTTGCACCACCAGCACTTGTGGCGAGGGGGTCGAGCAGCCGGCGAGCAACAGGCTGAAAAGGAAAAAGCTGAGGAAAAACGGCTTTACAGGCATAAACGGCAAGCTCCGCGAAGGATGCAACATGCTCAACGCAAGCTTGCCGTCGGTCAACCAGTCGAACGGTCGGGCCTCAAATCGGCGGTATCACCAGGTCCAGTCGCGGGTACTCGCTGTTCTCCGTTTCGCCCCGGGGCGGCACGTGTTGCGTCTGCACTATCTGGTCACCGCGCACGGTTTCCAAATGAATGTCGAAGCCCCACAAACGGTGCAGGTGCTTGAGCACTTCCTCGGTGGATTCGCCCAAGGGTTTTCGGTCGTGTTGTTGGTGACGCAGCGTCAGCGAACGGTCGCCGCGGCGATTGATGCTGTAAATCTGCACATTCGGCTCGCGGTTGCCCAGGTTGTACTGCGCCGCCAGGGTTTCGCGAATGATGCGATAGCCCGGCTCATCGTGAATGGCCGGCACCACCAATTCGTCCTTCTGGTCGTCGTCCATGATGCTGAACAGCTTCAGGTCGCGGATCACTTTGGGCGACAGGTATTGAAGAATAAAACTTTCGTCCTTGAAGCTTTTCATGGCGAATTTCACCGCTGACAACCAGTCGCTGCCGGCAATTTCCGGAAACCAGCGCTTGTCTTCTTCAGTGGGTTCTTCGCACATGCGGCGAATGTCGCGGTACATCGCAAAGCCCAGTGTGTACGGGTTGATGCCGCTGTAATACGGGCTGTCGAACGGCGGCTGGTAGATGACGCTGGTGTGCGATTGCAGAAACTCCATCATGAAACCGTCGGTAACCAGGCCTTCGTCGTACAGATCGTTCATCAGCGTGTAATGCCAGAACGTGGCCCAGCCTTCGTTCATCACCTGGGTCTGACGTTGTGGGTAAAAGTACTGCGCGATCTTGCGCACGATGCGCACCACTTCCCGCTGCCACGGCTCCAGCAACGGCGCGTGCTTCTCCAGGAAATACAGGATGTTTTCCTGCGGCTCGGCGGGGAAGCGGCCGGCGTCTTTGTCGTTGCCTTTGTCGGCGCCTTTGGGAATGGTCCGCCACAGGTCATTGATTTGCCGTTGCAGGTGTTCTTCGCGTTCTTTCTGACGCTGGCGCTCTTCCTCGGCGGAAATCGGGTAAGGGCGTTTGTAGCGGTCGACCCCGTAATTCATCAGCGCGTGGCACGAGTCGAGCAGGTCTTCCACGGCGTCGATGCCGTAACGTTCCTCGCACTGCATGATGTACTGCTTGGCGAACACCAGGTAATCGATGATCGAGCTGGCGTCGGTCCAGGTGCGGAACAGGTAGTTGCCTTTGAAAAAACTGTTGTGTCCGTAGCAGGCGTGCGCCACGACGAGGGCCTGCATACAGATGGTGTTTTCTTCCATCAGGTAGGCGATGCAGGGGTCAGAGTTGATGACGATCTCGTACGCGAGGCCCATCTGCCCACGGCTGTAGGATTTCTCGGTGCTGAGAAAATGCTTGCCGTAGGACCAGTGGTGATAGCCCAGCGGCATGCCCACCGAGGCGTAGGCATCCATCATCTGCTCGGCGGTGATCACTTCAATCTGGTTGGGATAGGTATCCAGCGCATAGCCTTCGGCGATGCGCGCAATCTCTTTGTCATAGGCGCGGATCAGCTCGAAGGTCCATTCCGAACCGGTGGAAATGGGCTGGCCTCTTTTCTTTTCTCGAGCGCTCATGGCATTACCTCAGCTAACGAGTCGGCGCTGAAACAGTTCGCGGAACACCGGGTAGATGTCACCGGCAGACACCAGTTGCTGCTGAGCGAAGGTGTCGGCAAACGCTTCGCCGACCTGTTCGTACTCGTACCACAGCGCCTGATGCTCGCGAGGGGTGATCTCCACGTAGGTGAAGTACTGCACCAGCGGCATGATCTGTTTCATCAGAATGTCGCGGCAAATCGGCGAATCGTCGTTCCAGTTATCGCCGTCGGAGGCCTGCGCCGCGTAAATATTCCACTCGCTGGTGGGATAACGCTCTTCCATCACTTCCTGCATCAACTTGAGTGCGCTGGAAACGATGGTGCCGCCGGTTTCCCGTGAATAGAAAAACTCTTCTTCGTCCACTTCCCGGGCGCTGGTGTGGTGGCGGATAAACACGACTTCGATCTTTTCGTAGTTCCGCTTGAGGAACAGGTACAGCAGGATGAAAAACCGCTTGGCGATGTCTTTGGTCGCCTGCGTCATGGAACCGGAAACGTCCATCAGGCAGAACATCACAGCTTTGGAGCTGGGGTTGGGTTGCTTGACCAGCAGGTTGTATTTCAGGTCGAAGGTATCGAGGAACGGCACCTTTTTTATGCGTGCACGGAGCAGTACAATTTCGGCTTCCTTGGCTTGAATGTCGGCGAAATTATCCGGTTCGTCGGCTTTTAGGCGCTCAAGCTCGGCAATGGCCGCATGCAGTTTGGCGCGGCTGCTGCCCGACAGCGCGATGCGCCGCGCATGGGCGGAGCGTAACGTGCGGACAATATTGATGCGTGATGGATTGCCCTCATTGCTGACCCCGGCGCGCACGGTTTTAAAAGTGTCGGTGCCGGTGAGCTGACGCTTCACCAGATTCGGCAGCTCCAGGTCTTCAAACATGAAATCGAGGAATTCTTCCTGGGTAATCTGGAAGACAAACTCGTCCATGCCTTCGCCGGAATTGCTCGCCTTGCCCGCACCTTTGCCGCCCCCGCCGCCTTGCGGACGGGGGATACGCTCACCGGCGGTGAACTCTTTATTGCCGGGGTGAACCTGGGTTTGTTTGCCGCCGCGACCGTGATGAAGCAACGGTTCGTCGATGTCGCGGCCGGGAATGCTGATTTGCTCGCCGTGCTCCATATCGGTAATGGAACGCCGGCTGACGGCCTCTTCAACGGCCTTTTTGATGTGGTCGCGGTAACGCCGCAGGAAACGCTGGCGGTTTACCGTGCTTTTGTTCTTGCCGTTCAGACGGCGGTCGATCACATAGCTCATGGACGCTCCTCAGAACCCCCAGGCCTGCTGCGCTCGCCACGGCGAGCACCGTAGCGAGCAGACCCGAAGCGGCTCATATGGCCTGCTGGAACAGACCGTGCGGCGACGACGTCGGACGAGGCCGACGTAGCAGGTTACTGCGACTTACGAACCCGCAGGTACCATTCAGACAACAGGCGCACCTGCTTGTCGGTGTAGCCGCGCTCGACCATCCGCGAGACAAAATCGTTGTGTTTCTGTTGGTCCTCCTTGCTGGCCTTGGCGTTGAAGCTGATGACCGGCAGCAGGTCTTCGGTGTTGGAAAACATTTTTTTCTCGATCACTACGCGCAGCTTCTCGTAGCTGAGCCAGGTCGGGTTCTTGCCGTTGTTGTTGGCCCGGGCACGCAGCACGAAGTTGACGATCTCGTTGCGGAAATCCTTCGGATTGCTGATGCCGGCCGGTTTTTCGATTTTTTCCAGTTCTTCGTTGAGCGCCACGCGATTGAGAATTTCCCCGGTTTCCGGGTCGCGGTATTCCTGATCCTGAATCCAGAAGTCCGCGTAGAGCACGTAGCGGTCGAAAATGTTCTGGCCGTACTCGCTGTAGGACTCGAGGTAGGCGGTCTGAATTTCCTTGCCGATGAACTCGATGTAGCGCGGCGCCAGGTATTCCTTGATGTAGCGCAGGTAGCGCTCGCGCACCTCGGCCGGGAATTGCTCCTGCTCGATCTGCTGCTCCAACACATAAAGCAGGTGCACCGGGTTGGCGGCGATTTCGTGCGGGTCGAAGTTGAATACCTTGGACAGAATCTTGAAGGCGAAGCGGGTGGAAAGGCCGTTCATGCCTTCGTCCACACCGGCGCTGTCACGGTATTCCTGAATCGATTTGGCTTTGGGGTCGGTGTCCTTGAGGTTTTCGCCGTCGTACACGCGCATTTTCGAGTAGACGTTGGAGTTGTCCGGCTCTTTCAGGCGCGACAGCACCGAGAACTGCGCCAGCATTTTCAGGGTATCGGGGGCGCAATGGGCTTTGGCCAGCGAGCTGTTGAACAGCAGCTTGTCGTAAATCTTGATCTCATCGCTGACGCGCAGGCAGTACGGCACCTTCACGATGTAGATCCGGTCGATGAACGCCTCGTTGTTCTTGTTGTTGCGGAAGCTGTGCCACTCCGATTCATTGGAGTGCGCGAGCAACACGCCCATGAACGGAATGGCGCCGAGGCCTTCGGTGCTGTTGTAGTTACCTTCCTGCGTAGCGGTGAGTAGCGGGTGCAAGACCTTGATCGGCGCCTTGAACATTTCGACGAATTCCATCATCCCCTGGTTCGCGCGGCACAGCGCCCCGGAGTAGCTGTAGGCGTCGGCGTCGTTCTGTGGGAATTCTTCCAGCTTGCGGATATCGACCTTACCCACAAGCGCAGAAATGTCCTGGTTGTTGTCGTCGCCCGGCTCGGTTTTCGCCACCGCAATCTGATTGAGGATCGAGGGGTACAGCTTGACCACGCGGAACTGGCTGATGTCGCCACCGAATTCGGCCAGGCGCTTGGTGGCCCACGGCGACATGATGGTGCTCAGGTAGCGCCGCGGAATGCCGAAGTCTTCTTCCAGAATGGTGCCGTCTTCAGCCGGATTGAACAGCCCCAACGGCGATTCGAAAACCGGCGAGCCTTTGATGGCGTAGAAGGGCACCTTCTCCATCAGCTGTTTCAGCTTTTCGGCCAGCGACGATTTACCGCCGCCCACCGGGCCGAGCAGATACAAGATCTGTTTCTTCTCTTCCAGGCCCTGAGCGGCATGGCGGAAGTAGGACACGATCTGGTCGATGCACTCTTCCATGCCGTGAAAATCTTCAAAGGCGGGATACCGGCGAATCACCTTGTTGGAGAAGATTCGCGACAGCCTGGAGTTATGCGAGGTGTCGATCAGTTCCGGCTCGCCGATGGCCATCAGCAGGCGCTCGGCCGCCGTGGCGTACGCGCTTTTGTCCTGCTTGCACAGGTCGAGATATTCCTGAAGGGAATACTCCTCCTGGCGAGTCGCTTCGAAGCGTTGTTGGAAGTGGCTGAAAATACTCATGACGTCACCTCGCTTGATGGTCGAGCCGGGCGGGATCGGTCGAGCGGGTGCTGGCAATCTGCCGACGAGTCGGCAAATGAGATTCCCCCAGAACACCTAAAGGTCGCTGCCGATAGCCCCGGAAGCCGGTGTGCCGGCTCTCCCCTGTATGGATGGCCTGAGGTAAGGATAGTTCGTAATTGGAGAGGTCAAGGACCGACAAACAATAAGGATGTGTCGGTCTTTGTTACAGGAAGGCGAGAAGCCAGACGGGGCGCGGGCTAGACGGGTCGGAAAAAAATTATTCGGCGGGCTCGCTCGCCGTCTCGCCAGGAAAGGTGGCGCGCCACAGTTCAAAGCCGCCGTCGAGGCTGTAGACCTCGGAAAACCCTTGGCTAACCAGATACGCAGCGGCGCTCTGGCTCGAATTGCCGTGGTAGCACGAAACGATCAACGGCGCGTCGAGGTCGGCCTGGGTGATGAAGTCGTGCAGCGAGTGGTTATCCAGATGGCGCGAGCCGCTGATGTGCCCCATGGCAAAGCTTTGCGGATCGCGAACGTCGACCACCACCGCGCCTTGTTCGCGAAGTGCCTGGGCCTGCTCTGGGGGAATGCGTTTGAAATCGCTCATGAGTGGGTCTCCTTGCAGTCGCAGCTGTGGCGTTCACCGCTGTCGACGTTGAGTAGGGTCATGGAGTTGCCCCAGACACAGCCGGTGTCCAGCGCAGTGACGCCAGGTTCGTTGCAGCGCCCCTCGAGGGCTGCCCAATGGCCGAAAATGATTTTCTGCCCGGCCGTCTTGCGTTGCTTGTGGCTGAACCAGGGCTGGAACCCCGGCGGCGCGCTGCCCACGCCCTCTTTGCTTTTCAGGTCGAGGGTGCCGTCGGCTTTGCAGAAACGCATGCGGGTAAAGTAGTTGGTGATCACCCGCAGGCGGGTCACGCCCTTGAGGTCGCTGTCCCAGCGTGCCGGTTCGTTGCCATACATGCCGTCCAGGAAGGGCAGGAAGCGCGTGTCGTCGCGCAACGCCTCTTCCACTTCGGCGGCGCAGCGAAGGGCCTTCTTGAGCGTCCATTGCGGCGGGATGCCGGCGTGCACCATGGCGATGTCGCGGTCGACGTCGTAATGCACGAGTTTTTGTTGGCGCAGCCAGTCGAGCAGTTCCGCGCGGTCGGGCGCCTCGAGAATCTCGCTCAGGGTGTCGCCTTTCTTCATGCGCTCAATGTTGTGCGCCACGGCAAGCAAATGCAGATCGTGGTTGCCCAGCACGCACACCAGCGACTCGCGCATGGCGTAGAGATAACGCAGGGTTTCCAGCGATTGCGGGCCACGGTTGACTAAGTCGCCGACCAGCCACAGGCGGTCGGTGGCGGGGTCGAAGGTTACCCGGTCGAGCAGGCATTTCAGCGGGTCCAGGCAACCCTGCAGGTCGCCGACGGCATACACCGCCATCAGTGCAGAGCCCCCGGAACGGCCAGGCGGAACGGCGCGATGGTGGCGTCGAAGCGCTTGCCGTCCTCGGCCTGCATCTGGTAGCTGCCCTGCATGTTGCCTACTCGCGTGGCCATCAGCGTGCCGCTGCTGTAGGTGTGGCTGCCGCCGGCTTCGATGGTTGGCTGCTGGCCGATAACGCCGGGGCCGCGCACTTCTTGCACACGGCCGTCGCCGTCGGTGATCAGCCAGTGACGGGAGAGCAATTTGGCTGGCAGCTCGCCGTTGTTGCGGATGGTCACGGTGTAGGCAAAGGCGAAACGGTTCTGCTCCGGCTGCGATTGCTCCGGGAGGTAGCGGGTCACGACACTGACGTCGATCTGATAACGGGGATCGGACATACGAATGGCTCGGTTAGCGAACTGCTGAATAACGAGTTTAGTGCGCAGGCGCGGCAATTGTCTGCTCGTGCAGTTTGTCGGCCAGTCGCACAAAGGCGGCCAGGTCGAGCTGCTCGGGACGCAGGCTGCCGTCGACCTGCGCGGCTTCGATGGCCTCGCTGGTAAGCAGGGCTTTAAGCGTATTGCGCAGGGTTTTGCGGCGCTGGTTGAACGCCTCGCGCACCACACGCTCGAGTAAACGGTGGTCTTTTGCCGGATGGGGCAGGGTGGCGTGCGGCACCAGGCGAACGATGGCCGAATCCACTTTTGGCGCCGGGTTGAACGCGCCCGAGCCGACATTGAACAGATGCTCCACGTCGCAGTGGTACTGGACCATGATCGACAGCCGGCCCCAGTCACCGCCGCCCGGCGTGGCTGCCAGGCGCTCCACCACTTCCTTTTGCAGCATGAAGTGCATATCGCGAATCAGGCTGGCGTTGTCGAGCAGGTGAAAAATCAGCGGCGTGGAAATGTTGTACGGCAGGTTGCCGACCACACGCAGGCTGTTGGGCGCCGGGTTGAGGCTGGTGAAATCGAACTTCAGCGCGTCGCCCTGGTGCAAACTGAAGTTGGGGTTGCTGTCGAACTTGCTCTTGAGGATCGGGATCAGGTCCAGGTCCAGCTCCACCACGTCCAGCGTGCCGCCGCTGGACAGCAGGCCTTCGGTCAGCGCGCCCTGGCCCGGACCGATTTCCAGCAGGCGTTCACCGGGACGGGCGTGGATGGCGCGCAGAATGCGGTGGATGACGCCCGCGTCGTGCAAAAAGTTCTGGCCGAAGCGCTTGCGGGCGCGGTGTTGGTAATGCTCAGTCATAGTGGCTCTGCTGCTATTGAGGCGGGCGGTCTGTCTGCCAGTTAAGGCGCAGCTCGCTGCAAAAGAAAGGCCGGCTTACCGGCTTTCGGCCATTTGGTAGGCCGTTTCGAGGGCGACCTGCAGGCTGCCGGTGTCGATCTTGCCGGAGCCGGCCAGATCCAGCGCGGTGCCGTGGTCAACCGAGGTGCGAATGATCGGCAAGCCCAGGGTTACGTTCACTGCCGCACCGAAACCTTTGTACTTCAGTACCGGCAGGCCCTGGTCGTGGTACATCGCCAACACGGCGTCGCAGTGCTCCAGGTGCTTGGGTGTGAATAAGGTATCGGCCGGCAACGGGCCGATAAGGTTCAACCCTTCAGCACGCAGCATCGCCAGCGCAGGTTCGATGATTTCAATTTCTTCGCGGCCCAGGTGACCACCTTCGCCGGCATGGGGATTGAGGCCGCACACCAGAATGCGCGGCGCTGCGATGCCGAACTTGTTCACCAGATCGGCGTGCAGAATGCGCGTCACCCGCGCCAGGCGCTCGGCGGTAATGGCCGCAGCCACATCCTTGAGCGGCAGGTGCGTGGTCACCAACGCCACCCGCAGGCCGCGGGTGGCGAGCATCATCACCACCTGTTCGGTGTGGGTCAGCTCGGCAAGAAACTCGGTATGGCCGGAAAACGCGATGCCCGCTTCGTTGATCACGCCTTTATGCACGGGCGCGGTAATCATTCCGGCGAAGTCGCCGTTCAGGCAGCCCGTGCCGGCGCGAGTCAGGGTTTCCAATACATAGGCGGCGTTGCGCGAATCGAGCTGGCCGGCGGTTACGGCGCTACGTAGCGGCGTATCCCAGACGTACAGTGTGCCGGCAGGGGCGGGTGCGTCGGGCCAGGCGTCTGGCGTTACCGCAACCGCCTGAACCGCCACGCCCAACTGCGCGGCCCGCTCGGTGAGCAGGTCGCGGCTGGCGATGGCGATCAGGGGATAAGGCTGGGCGTGCCGGGCAAGCAGCAGGCACAGGTCGGGACCTATGCCGGCCGGCTCGCCGGGGGTAAGGGCGAAGCGCGGTAGGGTCACAGTTTGACTTCTACGTATGCCTCGTCGCGAATCTGGCGCAACCAGGCTTGCAGCTCTTCGTCGTACTTACGGTTGCGCAGGGCGTTGAGCGCCTGCTGCTTGCGGAACTCGTCACTGCTGTCCGTGGCGCGACGGCCAAGCACTTCAAGGACGTGCCAGCCGTAAGGGCTCTTGAACGGCTTGGACACTTCGCCGCTGGCGGTGTTGGCCATTACCCGCTGGAATTCCGGCACCAGCGTGCTCGGGTCGATCCAGTTAAGGTCGCCGCCGTTGAGCGCCGAGCCCGGATCTTCCGAGAAACTCTTCGCCAGTTCGCCGAAATCTTCACCGGCCATGATGCGGTCGTACAGACGCTCGACCAGACGCTGGGTTTCAGCTTCGGTGCGAATTTCGCTCGGCTTGATCAGGATGTGGCGAACGTGCACTTCGTCGCGCATCTGGCTGTCGCCGCCGCGTTTTTCCAGCAGCTTGATGATGATGAAGCCGCCCGGTGTACGCACTGGCTCGGTAACGTCGCCCACGGCCAGCGCGCCGACCATGTTGTCGAACGGAGACGGCAATTGAGCGGCCTTCCGCCAGCCCATGTCGCCGCCTTCCAGTGCCGTTTCACTGCCTGAGCTGGAAATGGCCAGCTGAGCGAAGTCTGCACCTTGCTTGAGCTGCTGGTAGATGGACGTGGCTTGTTTGTCCGCAGCCTGAATGGTTTCCGGCGAGGAGCTTTCCGGTACCGGAATCAGGATGTTGGCCAGGTGGTATTCCTGCGAGAGCTGCATCTTGCCCAGGTCGGAGGCGAGGAAGTTCTGCACTTCCTGATCCGTTACCTGAATGCGCTCGGCCACACGGCGTTGACGCACACGGCTGATGATCATCTCGCGACGCACCTGCTCGCGGGCTTCGTTGAACGACAGGCCGTCCTGAGCCAACGCGGCCTGGAACTGCTCGACGCTCATGTTGTTACGCTGCGCGATGGTGCCGATGGCCTGGTTCAGTTCTTCGTCGGTAATGCGGATGCCCGAGCGGTCGCCAATCTGCAACTGCAGGTTTTCGATGATCAGACGTTCCAGCACTTGCTGACTCAGTACGTGCTCAGGCGGCAAGGCTGCGCCGCGCTTTGCGATGGTTTGCTGAACCTCGCGCAGGCGGCCGTCCAGTTGGCTTTGCATGATCACGTCGTTGTCGACGATGGCCACGACCCGGTTGATGGACTGCACTTCGGCGTGCGCCGCGGTACCCAGAAGCATGGCGCCCAGCAACAGCGGGCGCAGACAATCAATAAGCTTGGTCTTCACGTTCACGATAACCTTGGATGCCTTGGTCGAGGAAACTCTCGACTTTGTTGCCGATTACGCCGCCGAGGCCTTTCAGCACGATTTGCAGGAAGATGCCGCGGTCGCCGTTGGACTCGCGTCGCAAGTCGAACTCGTCGTACTCCACCCAGTAGCGGTTGATCAGACGCAGTTTCCAGCAGCAGTTGTCGTATTCGAAACCGCCGAAGGCTTCCAGCGTGCGGCTCTGGTTGTAGTCGAACTGCCAGCGAGCGATGGCGCTCCACTGCGGCACGACCGGCCAGATAACCGAGAAGTCGGACTGATCAATCTTGTACTCGTCGCCGCCCAGCTCGAACAACCCGGTTTGCGGGTTGAAGCGCTTGACGTCGTTACGATAGCGATAGCCGGCGTTGATGATCTTGCCCGGGTTCGCTTCTGGCTGGTAATGCGCCATGACGTTGCCCGAACGGGTTTCGCCGGCATCCGGATCCCAGTTCAGGTCGGAGCTCACACGCCAGTCGCGGTTGATGCGGTATTGACCGGTGAGGGCATACGGCGAAACCGAGGCTTCGTCTTTACCTTCAATACCCGGCAACTGCACTTCGCGGTCTTCGAAGTAGAACGTCTGGCCAATCGCAACCTGCGCACGCTCAAAGCCGTTCGGCTCGATAAAGCTGCTGCTGGTGCCCAGCGACAGCTGATTGGCATCGCCAATGCGGTCGCTGCTGGAGAAGCGGTTTTCACGGAACAGCGAGGCATAGCTGAACGGCGTTTCGCTGGTGTCGAAAATCGGGATGTCCGACTGGTCGCGATACGGCACGTTCAGGTAATACAGGCGCGGCTCAAGCGTCTGGCGATAGTTATTGCCAAACAATGTGGTGTTGCGGTCGAAGTACAGGCCACTGTCGACGCTATACAACGGCACGCCACGGTCCTGGCTGCTGCTGAAGTCCTGGCCGGGCGCGAGCGTGGTTTTGCCGCGCTGGTCGAGGTCCAGGTCGTAGTCGGTGTACAGGTACTTGACCGTCGGCTTGATATAGCCCCAGTTCCAGTTCAGCGGCAGGCTCGCGCCTGGCTCCAGATGGATACGGTCGCCATTGGCACGGGTCAGGCCACGCAGGTAGCTGTCGGGGCTCTGCTCGGTGAGGTAGGTGTACTCGTCCAGATCACGGTCGAAGCGCACGAATTCGGTGTTGTACGTGAAGTTCACGCCACCCGGCTGGAACGGCAGCACGCCGTCAAAGGTCAGCTGAGGCAAGCGGTCGTAAGGCGTTACGTCGGTAACGGTCGCCAGCTGATACGCATGCATATTGAGCTTGGCATCGAAGCTGTCGCCGCGGTACGTCAGCGCGCCTTGTTGATCTACGAAGGTCTGGTTGGAGACATCCAGATCGGTTTCCAGATCCTGGAAGTAATACGGGTCGCTGATCTTGGTGTAGTTAACCTCGCCCAGCAGGCGCGAATCGAGACCGGTCTGGTTTTTCCAGCTGTACAGATAGCGCTGGTCTTCGTACTTGGGTTCGTCCTTGCGCTCGTCGTCGCCGTCATCCAGATACGCCGCGCTGACCTGGCCTTCGCTGCTTTCGGTGAGGTAGCGGAACTCGCCTTCCATCATCACGCCGCGCTCGGTCATGATGCGTGGATACAAGGTGGCGTCGTAGTTCGGTGCCAGGTTGAAGTAGTACGGCGTTACCAGCATCAGGCCGGTATCGCTCGACGAACCGATGCTCGGCGGCAGGAAGCCGGACTGGCGACGGTCGTCGATGGGGAAATAGATGTACGGGGTGTAGAACACCGGAATGTCTTTGACCCGCAAGGTCACGTTGGTGGCGGTACCGAAACCGGTCGCCGGGTTCAACGTGATGTTGTTGCCCTTCAGGTTCCAGGCATTGCTGCCCGGTTCGCAGCGGGTGTACGTACCATCCTTGAGGCGGATGATCGAATCTTCCTGGCGCTTGGCATACAGCGCGCTGCCGCGGACGCTGGCTTTGTGCAGCACGTACTCGGCGTTTTCGATTTGCGCTTCGCCGGTATCGAGTTGCAGCTGTGCACTGTCACCGACTACCAAGGCGCCGTTGTCACGCAGACGCACGTTGCCATTCAATTCGCCACGGTTTTCGGCCTGCATCAGGCTGGCCTCGTCGGCCTCCACCTGCATGCTGCCCTGACGCATCACCACATCACCGGCCAGGGTGGCGACCTGCTGTTCCTGCTCGTAGCGCGAGGCTTTGGCAGAGACGTAAGTCGGCGCATCTTTCTTGGCGGTCTTGTCGTTCATGCCCGGACGTTCCGGCTCAACGTAAGCGCCAGAACAGTAAGGACCGGTTTCTGCCAGTTGTTCGGCGGTGAGGTTCTCGCGCGGAACCCAGTCGAGGTGACTGTAGTCAGCACTGCGAGACTTCAAGGCTTTGCCTTTGCTCTCGGTCACCAGCTGAGGCTTGGCCTCGGTGGCAACGGCTTCGCCCGAGGCGACCGTACTGGTCTTCTCGGCCGAGGTGCCGGCCAGCGAGCTGACCGCGCCGGCGCTGTGCACCGGGCGTGGTGGCAACACGGCGGTGTTCGCTTTTGGCGAACACGCCCAGCCACCAGTAGCCGACACCGCGCAGTCATACTGCTCGGCGGCGACCACGTATTGGGTGGCAACAGGTTGCAAAGCCAATAGGCTGCCGGTAACCAGCAGAGGGAATTTTTTACGAAACGCGGGGTATTTTACTGCCATCTTGTAGTCCGGGCTTCCTGCGCGCCATCGGCCCGCTAGGACCGCACGCCTCTCGATGGGCTGAAAAAGATGCTGGATAATAAAGCATGACCCGCACAACGGCTAGGGCCGTCGGAGACCCTTGTAATGCTTGATGAAGATGTACGCCTGCAACAGCTGTCCGTGTGGCTCGATGAGCAATTGCCCGCCCTGTTTGCCGCGCGCGGCTGGGGCCCGGTTCCGCCTGCAACCCTTACTGCAGCTAGCAGCGACGCCAGTTTTCGGCGCTACTTTCGCTGGCAGGGCGAGGGCCGCACGTTCATCGTGATGGATGCGCCACCGCCGCAGGAAGACTGCCGGCCGTTCGTGAAAATGGCCGGTTTGCTCGCCGAGGCGAAAATAAATGTTCCGCAAATTCTGGCCCAGGACCTCGAGCGCGGCTTTTTGCTGTTGCCGGATCTGGGCCGGCAAACCTACCTCGACGTCATCAACGACGAAAACGCCGACGCCTTGTTCGCCGATGCGCTGGACGCGCTTCTGGCGTTTCAGCAACTGCCGCAGCACGCGCCGTTGCCCAGTTATGACCATGCCCTGTTGCACCGCGAACTGCAGTTGTTTCCCGACTGGTACGTACGCCACGAGCTGGGGCTGGAACTCAGCGAAGCGCAGCTCGCCGCCTGGCAGCGGATCTGCACCGTCTTGATCGACAGTGCGCTGGCCCAGCCAAAGGTGCTGGTGCACCGCGATTACATGCCCCGCAATCTGATGCTCAGCGAGCCGAACCCCGGCGTGCTCGATTTTCAGGACGCGGTCTATGGCCCGGTCACATACGACGTCACCAGCCTGTTCAAAGACGCCTTTCTCAGCTGGCCCGAGCCGCGTGTGCGTGCCTGGTTGAGCCAGTACTGGCAGCAGGCGCACGCCTTGAACATTCCCGTGCAGCCCGACTTCGAAGACTTCCTGCGGGCCAGCGACCTGATGGGCGTGCAGCGTCACCTCAAGGTCATCGGCATTTTCGCGCGCATCTGTTACCGCGACGGCAAGCCGAAATACCTGGGCGACGTGCCGCGTTTCTTCTCCTATATAGAAGCGGTGCTCGCGCGTCGGCCCGAACTGGCCGAACTCGGCGAGCTGTTTGCCAGCCTGCACGCATCCAGGGCGGTACCCGCATGAAAGCCATGATTCTGGCGGCAGGCAAAGGCGAGCGCATGCGCCCGCTGACGCTGCATACGCCCAAGCCGCTGATTCCGGTCGCCGGCCAACCCCTCATCGAATACCACCTGCGCGCCCTGGCGGCGGCAGGTTTTCGCGAGGTGGTGATCAATCACGCCTGGCTCGGTGAGCAGATTGAAGACCACCTCGGCGACGGTTCGCAGTTTGGTTTGCACATCGTCTATTCCCCTGAAGGCGAACCGCTGGAAACCGGCGGCGGCATTCACCGTGCCCTGCCATTGCTGGGTGATGAACCGTTCCTGGTGGTCAACGGTGATGTCTGGACCGACTACGACTTCGGCGCGTTGCCCAACGAACTGAGCGGAATGGCCCATCTCGTCATGATCGACAACCCGACCCACCACCCAGCCGGCGACTTCACCTTGCGTGACGGTCAGCTCAGTGACGCCCACCCCGGCGCCGCCACGCTCACCTACAGCGGCATCGCCGTACTGGCGCCGGCCCTGTTTGCCGGCTGCCAGGCAGGCGCGTTCAAGCTGGCGCCGTTGCTGCGTGAGGCCATGGCCGCAGGCAAGGTAAGTGGCGAACATTTCCGCGGGCATTGGGTAGACGTAGGCACCCACGAGCGCCTCGCCGAAGCGGAACTATTGCTCGCGGTGGCCGGCTGATGCTCTGGCCAGCGACCGTCGTGGGCGCCACCGCCGGCCTGGCGCTAGCTAGTATTCCAGGCGCCTTGCTGGGCATTTTGCTCGGCCAGGTGGTGGATCGGCGCATGGCCCTTGAGAGCTGGGACGACTTGCGCGGCCGGCTCAAAGGCGCACGGCCGGTTGGCGTGTCGGATCAGGACTTGCTCTTCGTACTGCTTGGACGCCTGGCCAAAAGCGACGGCCAGGTACTGGAAGTGCACATCCAGCAGGCACGGGCGGAAATGCAGCGCCTGCAACTCAGCGACGGCGAACAGCGCCGCGCCATCGACGCTTTCACCCGTGGCAAGAACGGCCAGGACGGCTTGCGCCTGCCGCTGCGTCGTTTGCGTAGCGAACTGCGCGCCGCCGAAGAAGTGCTGCGCGCCTGCTGGCGCATGGCCTGGGCGGACGGTCGCGCCACCAGCACCGAGCGCGAACTGATTGTGCTGTGGGGCAAATGGTTGGGCATAGGGCGCGACGCCGTGGCGGCCCTGGGCGCGGAATTCGAGCCGCGCAAAAGCACCAACGTCACCAGCGTGGTCAGCTATGAACAAGCGCTTCGGCTATTAAACGTGGCCCATGGCAGCGATGTGCAAACCATCAAAAACGCCTACCGGCGGCTGCTCAGTCGCCATCATCCGGACAAGCTGGTAGGCGCGGGCGCGAGTCCGGCGAAGGTGCGTGAGGCGACGGAGAAAACGCGGGAATTGCACAGTGCGTATGCGGTGGTTAAGGAGCAGCGAGGGTTTCGGTGAGGGTTATTTGAAGAACAGTTTTTGGTGAAGGTTTCGATAGATGGCGCGCCGATTTTCTGCGCCCGACGCAACATCCTAGATCCCGAATCGTCGGACCGCCGCCTTCGCGAGGATGACGGTGTTCGTTGCAAAAAAAACCGTCATCCTCGCGAACGCGGGGATCCAGAATTTCGGACCGAAGTGCGGCCTACAGATCAACAAAATCCAACCGTCGTACCCAGCCTAAAACAAAGCCCAACCCCAACAACCCTCAAATCCCCGGCGAAGCCGGCTCAACCGGCTCCGGCACCGCATCCGGCTCCGGCGCACCCGCCGGCGCCGACCGATCCGGCTGCACTGCCCCTGCCTGAACATGCTGACTCAGCCAGCCCTTCACCCGCCGATACAACTGCTCCTGCTCCGTCGCCCGATCTCCTGGCAACGCGCCCATTGCCACCTGGATATACGCCGGGTGCTTCTGCCGCTTACTCGCCTGCGAACGCAGCTTGGCGTTGTCACGGTCCAGCGCCAGGTCGCGGTAGTAAAAATCTCCCGTGGCCAGTTTCAGCGCCGGCACCAAGTCTTCCAGCACCGGCGAAAACCCGACCGGCTTTTCAGCCGCTATCAGAATCAGATTGCTGACTTGCTTGGGCTTGTTGTCCGCCAGATAACGCGCCGCCCAATAGCCGCCGCTGCCATGGCCGAGCAGCACGATGGCTTTGGCTTTTTGCTCCTGAGCAAAGGCGATGGCCGCTTCGATTCGGGCGCTCACGCGGGTGGCGTGGGTGCTGCGCTGTTCCTCGGTGATGCCGCTCGGCGGTGGCGTGTTGTCGGCCGGTACGGCGGCGTTTTCTGGAGTCGTGGCGGGCGCAGGCTCGGTGGTTTCGGCCGGTTTGCTTTCGCCTTCAGCCGGCGGTGCAGGCTCTATCGGGCGCAAGGGTGGCTCGTCGCCTTGGGGGTCGGGCAGGCTCAGGCTCAGGGTGTGCCAGCCGGCGTCCGGCAGTTTTTCCCGTAGCGGCGCCATTGCCATCGGCCAGTCGGCCGTTTCGCCGTCGCCGGGAATGAGGATGACCACACCACTGGCCTCGCCCACGTTCGCCAGCTTCCACAGCGCCAGAAACTGCTCGTCGCCGGCCGTGAGCATTTGCTGTTCTTTCGCGGGAACGCGTTTGGCCAGGGCGGCAGCATCGTCGACGCTGCGCTCGGCCAACGGCGCGCGCTCGACTGCGGCGGCAGGCTCGCCTTCTTTGCCTGCTGCCGGTTCATCGGCGGCCTGCACAGCGCCAAGCAGCAGCAGCGAGATCAGGGCGAGAGAGGGGCGAAGCGACAGCGGCATCGGGCAAGTCCTGAGCGGTAACGATGGATGCAGCCTAATCGGCGGCCGCGTATTTGTCAGGCACAGGTTTGGCGGTGCGTGTACCGGCTGGAGTAAGGTATGCCGGCTCGCTGTTCCCGCCTCGAGGTTTCGCTGGATGTCCCGCCCGCTGCTCCGCCGTCTTATCTGCCCGTTGCTGATGCTGCTCGGCCTGTTGCCGGGGCTGGCCTTCAGCGAGGCGCCGACGCCCGTGGCGCTCAGCAGCGAACAACGCACCTGGCTCGACGCGCACAAACAGTGGCGTGTGGGCGTGGTGTTGCAAGCGCCCTATGCGCAAATGGACCGCCGCCAGCAGAAGCTGTCCGGCGCCCATATCGACCTGATCAACGACCTGGCCGCTGCGTTGCAGGTTGAAGTCATCTGGCAAACCTATCCGGACCAGGCTGCCCTTGAAGCCGCCGCGCAGGGGCGCCTGTTTGATCTCGCCCCCGGCCAGATGCAAACCCCCGCCGGGCTGCGTCAATGGCTGTTCACCGACCCCTATCTGCGCGTGCCGCAATTGGTGGTGGGTGCGCGGGTGGGTGGCGCGGCGGTGGATTTCGAGCAACTGGGAGGCAACGACCCGGTGGCCGTGCGCATGCCCAGCGCGGTGGCGGAGTACCTGCGCACGTCCTACTCCAACCTCAACCTGCAAGGTGTCGACAGCGATCGCCAGGCCCTGCGCAATCTGCTGGCCGAGCACGTCAAATACGCGGTTATCGACGAAGCCCAGCTCAGTCGCCTGTCGGCCGAAGCGGAGTTCGCCGGCTTGGCCGTGGTCGGCGATATTGGCTTCCCGCAACTGCTGCGCGTCGCCACCCGCCGCGATTGGCCAGAGCTGTCGGCCATCGTCGACAAAGCGCTGGCCGGCCTTACACCCAAGCAACTGGAACAACTGCACAACCGCTGGGTGCAAATCAAATACCCGCGCCTGAGCGAGTCGCCGGGCTTCTGGCAAAACCTCACCAGCCTGTTTGCAGTGCTGCTGGCTGGCGCGGTGGCGTGCCTGTTCTGGCTGCGTCGGCAAGTGCGGCGTCTGGAGCGTGATCTGCTCGGCGCCCGGCATGCGCTGGACCTGCGCGAAGCCGCTGAAGAAGCGTTGCGCCTGACGCAGTTTTCCATCGACCAAAGCACCGTCGGCATTCTCTGGGTCAACTGGGACAGCCACGTGCGCTACGCCAACCGCGCCGCTGAACAACTGCTCGGCTACCCGCCGGGTGGCGTCGTCGAGCTGCCCCTGGCGGCGTTCGACCCCAACCTGCATATGGACCGCTGGCTGGCCTTGTGGAAACGCGCACGAGGCGGTGACGGCGAACCGCTGAGCTTCGAAAGCACGCTGCTGCGCGCTGACGCCACCACCTTGCCCGCCGATGTGTCGCTAAGCTTTTTGCGCTTTCGCCAGGCTGAATATCTGGTGGTGTATATCACCGACGTCACTGAGCGCCGCCGCGCCCTGGCCGCGCTGCAAGAAAGCCAGGCGCGGCTGCAAGGCATCGCTGCCAACGTGCCGGGCATGGTCTTTCGTCTGGAGCGCGCGCAGGTCGGCGCCGACGTGGAATTCGCCTTTATCAGCGACGGCAGCGAAGGCATGGTCGGCTACCCGGCGGCCGTGCTGCAGGCCCCGGACCGAGGCCTGCGCAGCCTGGTCTACAGCGAAGACAAAGCCAGCTACCACGGCAGTCAGGACCAGGCCTTCGCCCACGACCGCGACTGGCACTGGCAAGGCCGCATCCTCACCCGCGACGGCGAGCAGCGCTGGGCCGACATCAAAGCCATCGCCCGGCGCCTGGACGACCACAGCGTGGTCTGGGACGGCATCGCCTGGGACATCACCGACAACAAACGCATCGAGCTAGAACTCGCCGGTTCCCGCGCGCAATTGCGCGAACTGTCCGCTCACCTCGAAAGCGTGCGCGAAGAAGAAAAAGCCCGCATCGCCCGCGAAGTGCATGACGAACTGGGCCAGGTGCTCACCGTGCTGAAACTGGAAACCTCCATGTGCGAGCTGGCGTATGCCGAGCTCGATCCGGGTTTGCAGGACCGCCTCAACAGCATGAAAAAATTAATCGCCAACCTCTTCCAGTTGGTGCGCGACGTGGCCACCGCCTTGCGCCCGCCGATCCTCGACGCCGGCATCGCCTCGGCCATCGAATGGCAAGCCCAGCGCTTCGAAGCGCGCACGCAAATACCCTGCATCGTGCAAGTGCCCGACAACCTTCCCGCCCTGGCGGACGCCAAAGCCATCGGCCTGTTTCGCATTCTTCAGGAAGCGCTGACCAACGTCATGCGTCACGCCCAGGCGCATACTGTAGAACTGCGCCTGGAGCGCGAAGGCGACACCTTGTGCCTGACCGTCGTCGACGACGGCGTCGGCTTTGTCGCCACGCCCGGGCGCAGCGCGTCGTTCGGCCTGGTCGGCATGCGCGAGCGAGTGCTGATGCTGGGCGGCACCTTGCGCCTGGACAGCCAGGTGGGCGAGGGCACCACCCTGACCGTGCGCATTCCCCTGGCCTCACGCAACGAGGAGATTGAATCGTGATTCGTGTACTGGTCGCCGAAGACCACACCATCGTTCGAGAAGGCATCAAACAACTTATCGGTCTGGCCAAAGACCTGAGCGTCGTCGGCGAAGCGAGCAACGGCGAGCAGTTGCTGGAAACGTTGCGCCACACCGAATGTGAAGTGGTGCTGCTGGACATCTCCATGCCCGGCGTCAACGGCCTGGAAGCCATTCCACGCATCCGCGCCCTGACCAATCCGCCGGCCATTCTGGTGCTCTCCATGCACGACGAAGCACAAATGGCCGCCCGCGCCCTGAAAGCCGGCGCCGCCGGTTACGCCACCAAAGACAGCGACCCGGCCCTGCTGCTCACCGCCATCCGCCGCGTGGCTGGCGGTGGGCGGTACATCGACCCGGAGCTGGCCGACCGCATGGTGTTCGAAGTCGGCCTGACCGACTCGCGGCCCTTGCACACGCGGCTCTCGGAGCGGGAATTCTCCGTATTCGAACGGCTCGTACAGGGCGCCAACGTTAACGACATTGCGCAGCAGCTGGCGTTGAGCAACAAGACCATCAGCACGCATAAAGCGCGGTTGATGCAGAAGCTGAACGCGGCGTCGGTGGCCGATCTTGTTAAGTATGCGATGGAGCATAAGTTGGTTTAAAAAGCTTGTGAGACAAGCTTTTGATCTGGCTTTTGATCTACCCGCCCCATTCATCGCAGGCCGAGTGGAGTCGACGTGTAGGGGGTTGAGCGGCCGGGAGCCGCGAAAGGCGTGTCGGGCCAAGGATGGCCCGTCTCGCCGGCCCCCGGAGCGGCGACGGAGCGAGGGAAGTCGGAGCGCAGCGGAGACCCAAGGTAGGGGCAAGCCGTTTTTGCTTACTTTTTAGCTGGGCCGGCATTCCGGGCGACTGCTAAAAAGTGAGTCGCGCGTAAGGCGCGAAAGCCAACGTTCAGCGCGCGCGGTAATGAATACCTGCACAACAGCGCAACGTTGGGCTTCGCCGATGGCTCAACCCAACCTACAAGGGTTCAGCAATACCTGCGCGATATGCAACGCTATGGCGTGTGGTCGGAGTCTCGAGTACGCCGAGAAATTCTGGATCCCCGCGTTCGCGAGGATGACGGATGTGTTTTCGGGAATCTGAGTACGTCTGGCAGATCGCGGACAAAAACACGCGATGAGGCGGGCGCAACCGCCCCCGATCAGCGCATCTAGTATTTCTCCCCCCTAACCCCCCACAATCGCGCCCCATAACAACAAGCCGAGCACACTCAGCATGGAAAAACTCCTGGTCGTCGAAGACGCACCCGAAATCCGCGAGATGGTTTCGCTGTATCTGGTGAACGCCGGCTATGAAGTGCTCAGCACCCCTTCGGGCCATGAATGCATGCGCCTGTTCGAGCGGCATCAGCCCGCTGCCGTCATCCTCGATATCGGCCTGCCCGATATCGACGGCCTCACCGTCGCCGCCCAGCTGCGCAGCAAAAGCCCGCAAATCGGCATCATCCTGGTCACGGTGCGTGACGACGATTTCGACCGCGTGGCTGGTCTTGAAACCGGCGCCGATTGCTACATCACCAAGCCCGTCAATCTGCGCGTGTTGCTCGCGCAAATTCGCAGTCTGCTGCGTCGCCGCCAGGGCGATAAGGCGGATCAGGATGTGCTGCTCGGCACCTACAAAGTGGATTTGCTGCGCCGCCGCATCAGCGATGAAGAGGGCGGCGATGTATCGCTCACTGCCGGCGAGTTTGCCTTGCTGGTGGGCCTTATCGAGCGGCGGGGAAAGCCGGTCAATCGCAACGATTTGCTCGCCTGCCTGCGCCATGGTCTTGAGAGTGAAGACTCCGGGGATTTGCGCACGGTCGATACGCTGGTGGCGCGGCTGCGGCGCAAACTGGAGCTCAATTCCAACCGCCCGCAACTGATTCAGACCGTCTACGGCAGGGGTTACAAGCTGGCAGTGCAAAGCGAGATGTCAAACTGATGGCGCCTGGCCGCTGACGGCTGTCAACGGTTGTTCACAAGCATGAACGACCACGACTAGTTCACGTTTGACCGCCCGACCGACAATGCCTGTTGTGGAAAGTTCCCGACAGCGAGGTCGTCATGGTTAAGCGTAATTCCCCCCAGCACCCTGCAGCACAGGCTGTAGCCGCGAGTATGGGGCCGCGCTTCCAACCCAACCGTATCACCGCCGCGCTGCTCGCCAGCCTCGGGGTAATACCGGCGTGGGCGACCGCCGCTGGCAACAACATTACCGTGCACGACGGCAACTTCGGTGCCGGCATCGGTTCGGTGTCGGGCATGACCACGGCGACGAACATCGCCAACACCAGCGCCACGGTAACCGACATCACCACCGCCACGGTGCATGGCAATACCGGCTTCAACTCCTTTGGCAACTTTGTGGTTGGCCAGGGCAATACCGTGAATTTGCACGTGCCTACGGGCGCGGCGAATCTGGTCAATCTGGTGCACAACGCCAAGGCCGAAATCAACGGCACGCTCAATGGCATCTCGGCCGGCAAGATTGGCGGCAACATCATTTTTGCGGACCCTAACGGTCTGGTCGTCGGGGCCAGCGGTGTGGTTAACGTCGGCAGTTTGGTGGTCACCACGCCGACCGCCACCGACATGCGCAACCTCGCCACCATCGCCCACGGCGGCACCACTGCCGAAGCCACGGCGGCCGTTACGGCGCTGACGACGGGCCAGTTCGATGGCGGCAGCGGCACGGTGGAAATCAAGGGCACGGTCAATACGTCCGGCTCGATCAACCTGTTCGCCGCCTCGGCCGTGGTCGCTTCCGGCGCCTCGCTGCAAGCCGGCACCTCGGCGGCTGAAACGGTGTTCGTCAACACCGTGAACCTGCAAGGCGTGAGCGTCGGCACGGGCCTGGCGCAGGCCAATGGCTCGATCAAAATCGTCGGCGAAAACGGTGTGGAGGTCAGCGGTGAGTTGGCCGCGCTGATGGCCGACAACTCCGGCGGCAACGTGCAGATCGCCAGCACGAAAAAGGTCGAGTTGAAGAACGGCGCATTGGTCAACACCAGCGGCGCTGCCGGCAAAGATGCCGGTGACGTGATCGTCGAAGCGCCAAGTATTACCGTGGCCAGTGGCGCCAAGGTCAGCACCACCGCCAGTGGCGCCGGCAAGGCGGGCGACATCACTGTGCAAGCGCTGAGCGATATCAGCTGCACCTTCTGCGGTGACGACAACACCACCGCCGCCAACCTGAATTTGCTGCCGTCCACCCCGCGGGCGATCTTTGCCGGCGGCCTGGGCGTTGCCAGCGTCACCCTGGAAAGCGGCTCCACCCTGGACGCCAGCCACAGCACCGACGCCAGCAAGGCCGGCAACGTGACCGTGCAGGCGTTCGCCACCGACCAGCAGTTGGCTGGCTGGACCACCGCCACCGCGAGCGTCAACGTTGGCGGCTTGATCCGTGGCCGCGACATCGTCATCGACGCACGCAGCAAAGCGATCATCAAACCGCTGTGGGCCAGCAGCCTGCTGAGCCTCGACAACGTGTCGGCGTTCGGCACGCTGTACGACTCGCTGAACACCTACAACCGCGACGATTTCAAGTCGATGCTGGCCGACAACCCGGCGAACTTCAGCGAGCTGCTGGCGCTGCAAGATTTCATCGGTCTGCAAATTGTCAGCTCCGACGCCACGGTAAACGTTGCGGCCACCGCCGAGCTCAAAGCCGGCAATAACCTCAGCGTCACCGCCCACAGCACGCGGTACATCGACAGCAACATCAACGGCAAAGTTGAAGGTCTCAACAGCCTGATTCCGTTTGGTCTGGGGTTAACTTACGGCAGCCTGAAAGGCGAGACCTCGGTGGAAGTGGCCAGCGGCGCCAAGCTCACCGCCGGCAATGATTTACTGCTTGAAGCCACCAGCGACAACACGCTCGACCTGGACACCAAAGCTGTCAACAGCCACGACGCTGCCGGCAATGCACTGACCACCATGGGCTTTGCCTTTGGCATGGGCGTGACCGATCTGGACACCCATGTAACGGTGAACAAGGGCGCGCAAGTTGACGTCACCCGCGACATCACCGCCCGCGCGGTGGCTGAGCAAACCCTGAAAAACAACGTGTCCTTCGACGCCATTGGCCTGGGCGCCAGCGGTGGCCCGGCGTTGGCGTTGTCGATGTTCGAGAGCAGCACCCAGGCGCAGTTCAATGCCGACCTGAGCAAAGGCCGCAACCTCAACGTCAGCGCCGTCGACATCATTTACGAGCAAGCCACCAAAGCCGAAGTGAAGGTGGGCAAGGGCTCGTTCGACTTCCTGGTTTCCAAGCTGACCAACCCCTCGATCAGCTTTATCACGCCAAAAATCACCAGCCTGCTTGGCCTCACGCTGGACGAAGCGCAGCCCACCAATGGCAGCAAATTGCGTGTGGGTTCGGCCGTGGCCATCACCCTCGCCGAGCACAATGCGCAAGCGCTGTTGGGCGCGCCGAGCAGCAATTCGTTGAGCGTGGATGTCAGCGGCGACGTCAGCGTGCAAGCGCTGCAATACCAGGCCAGCTTGCGCAACACCGCCTCCAGCGCGATCAATTCCAACGTCAAAGAAAAAGACACCACCGCGCGTTCCATGAGCGTGGCCATGGTCTACAGCCAGTTGCAGCAAAACACCAAGGCGCTGATTGGCGACAACGTCACCGTCAAAGCCAGCCACATCGGCGTGGGCGCCAAAAACGAAGTGCCGATCAACGACAAAGCGGCCGTTTCGTTTGGTAGCCAGAACGAGTGGAGTTCGCTGAGCGATTGGTACAACGGCCTCAAAGACATGGCCAAGGCCGTGAGCAGCCCAGGCGACTTGCCGAGCCAATACGCCAACGCCACGGGCGATGCCGACAAGCTCGGCCTGGCCGGCGCCGTGTCGGTGATGAAGAACGACATCAACGCTGCCGCCTGGGTCGGCGACAACAGCAGCCTCACCACCACCGGCACCGGTGCGTGGAGCAGCGAGCTGTGGCGCGACCTCGGCCCCACCGGCAACCTGCTCAAACTGTGGACGCTGCAAACCGATAATTGGAGCAACACTACGCCCGCCAACGGCAGCAACAACTGGGCGGCACCGGTCAGCCTGTTGGCGGAAAACCGTGTGGAGCGCCTGGCCGTGGCGGGCAATTTCAGCATCGCCCTGTTTGGCTCGAAATCGGAGAAAGGCAGCGCCGTCGGTGCCGGCCTGAACATCATGCTGCACGACAGCTCGGCGGTCGCCGGCATTGGCGCCGGCACCCAAGTGACCAGCAAAAGCGTGTCGGTGGCGGCGAAAGAAAAAGACCTGCTCATCGGCATCAGTCCGTCTGCTGGCAAGGGCCCGAGTGCGGCCGGCAATGGCTCGCTGGTGCTGGCCCTGATCGACACCACGGTGAATGCTTCGATCAACAACGGCGCCACGGTGAAAGCTGATCGCGTCGACATGGATGCCAAGCACATCCTCGGCCTTTGGAGCGCGGCGGGTGCACTGGGCTTCTCCGAAGACACCGGCGTCGGTGCCGGTATCGCGGTCAACTATGTGAAGACCGACGTGCAGGCGCTGATTGGCGACAACCGCCAATGGCGCGCCCTGAGCATCCCCGGCGTGCTGGGTGTGTCGTCGACCTGGAATGTCGATGAGCTCGACATGCAGGCCGTATCCAGCGGGCAGAGCGGGGCGTTTTCCCTGGCCGGCGCCGTGGCGCGCACAGACAAAGAAAAGCAGGACGCCGCCACCGCGAACCAAGACGCCTCGGGCGGCGCCGCCAGCAAGGCCACCTCTTTGCTGGGCGCCATCACTCAGGGCCTGGGCGATGTGCTGAGCGAAGCCAAAGCCAAGTGGAACCAAGTTAAAAACATGCTCGACGACGACCCAACGCGCACCGGTGAGGTGCCGCAGTCGTCGCTGGCTGTGGCCGGTTCGGTGAGCATCAATGTGTCGCGGCAAACCACCCGCGCGCGCCTCGGCGATATCGTGCTCGACCCACGCGACCCGGCCGTTAAAGGCAGCAAGGTCAACGTGCTGGCGCTGAACCAGACGCACCAGTTCGCCGGTTCAGGCGCAGGCGCCATCACCCTGGCGAAAAACGGCAACCAGTCGCAGACCAGCTCTGCATTGGCCGGCGCCATTGCCGCCAACGCCCTGGCCAACGTCACCACCGCCGAAGTGGTAAACGCCACGCTCAATAGCAACGACCTGCTCAAGGTGTACGCCGCCACCGATGGCGACCTGATCGCCATGGGCCTGGGCCTGGCGGCTGCCACGGCGGGTTCGGTGTCCAACGACGCGAAAGCCATTTCCGGCTCGTACGGGCAGTTCACCAACAGCACCGTGGCACGGGTGCAAAACAGCACCATCGGCGGTCGCGCCAGTGCGCCAAGCACCATTCAAGTATTGGCCTATGACCGTTCTCGCTCGCTGATCGGTGGCGGTGCGTTTGCCGGTGCCAAAGGCGCGAGCGGCAGTGCCGTCGGCGCCTCGGTAACGCTGGCCTACATCGCCAACAGCATCAAAGCCGAATGGCTGGGCAGCACGGCGAGCACGTTCGCCACCCTCGACGTCGGCGCCTACAGCGCCACGCAAACCTTGCTCGCCGCGCTTGGCGTAGCGGCCACTTCGGGCGAAGCCGGCGCCGCGTCGATTTTTGCCGGCGTGCTCGACAACCAGGTCAGCGCCCGCGTCGATGGCTACACGCCAAGTGGCGGCAGCCTGAAAACCTCCAGCCTGACGGGCGGTGCGGTGAACGTGCAGGCGCGCAGCGTCTCCAGCCTCACCGACCTGGACAGCAAGTTCGACACTAACGCTGCCGGCACCCTGGCGGGCGCCGACCTTGGCTACGAAGACAGCCTGTCGAGCATCGACGTTAACGCCACCACCACCGATGGCAGCGATTCCGATAACGACGGCCAGTACGACGGCACCACCCACTCGCTGTTCGACGGCAAAGTGTCCGGCGAAGCGATTCTGGGCATCGCCGGCTCCGTGGCCATTGGCAGCAAGAGCGCAGGCGGCGCCGCGTTTGGTTTGATCTACGCCGGCAGCGATTACCTGGCGAGCATGGCCAACGTCAGCACCAACCTCACAGGTGCGCTGAAAGTGGCCGCCTATAACGCCACCGAAGTGTTGGCCGCTGCGGTCGGTGTTGCCGGTTCCGGCAAAGCCGCGTCGTTGGGTTCGGGCACGGCGGTGGTCGACCGTGGCACGGTCAACGCGCAAATTCTCGGCAGCGCCGCCCAACCGCTGAGCATCCAGGCCGGCACGCTGGAGGTGTCGGCACAGAAAGCCGGCGGTTATTACTCGCTGGCCGGGGCGATTTCCTTCGGTGGCAAAGGCGCCATCGGCGGCGCTGTGGCGCTGACCGACATCGAACAAACCGTGCAGGCGCAACTGGCGTATGTCACCGCGACCCTGACCGGCAATGCCGCCATCGTCGCCGCGCAACAAAGCCAGATTGGCAGCGTGGCCGTGGCAGGTGCAGCCGGTTCTGGCGGCACTGCGCTCACCGGCTCGGTGAGCTACAACCGCATCGCCGGTGCTACCGAGGCGCTGCTCGATCACAGCACCCTTACCGCCAAAGCCCTGAGCGTGTACGCCAGTCAGCCGGGCCTGAGTAACAGCATCTGGTCGGCGGCGGGCAATATTTCCCTGGCCGACGGCGGCGCCGCCATTGGTGCGGCCTTCGCCTACAACCAGTTGAGCGGCACCCGCAGCGCGTTGCTGAGCAACAGCACGGTCAACCTCAGCGGCGACCTCACCGTACTCAGCGGCCTGGACGGTGAAATCTACGGCATCGCCGTGGGCGGCGCCGGTGCCAGCAGCGGCGCGGTGAATATTTCGTCGGTAAACAACGTCATTCTGGGCCAGGACTACGCCGGCATCACCGGCAGCACCGTGACCCAAACCGGCGGTGCCGACCTCACCGTTAAAGCCAGCAGCGGCAACGGCCTGACCATCGGCTCGCTGGCCGGCGCCGTCACCTATGGCGGCAACGGCTCGTTTGGCGCCGCCTCGGCAGTGAACATCATCAACGCCGACCGCACCGCCACCATCAGCGGTTCCACCGTGACCGGCTTCGACGACGCCGTGGTGCGCACCGGCGCCAATCAGGAAATCAATACCATCGCCGTGACGGCGGGCGGCGGCGGCAATATCGCCGTCAACGGCGCGGTCACCACCAGCGTGCTCAAAGGCACCGAAACGGCTTCGGTGATCGGCGGCAGCCTCAGCGCCAACTCGCTGGATGTGCGCGTAGAAGGCAACCGCACCATCAACGCCCTGGCTGCCACCATCACCGGCAGCGGTGGCTTGTCGGTGGGCGCGGCAGATGCCAACAGCCTGATCACGCTGACCCGCGACGCACGCATTTCCGGCAGCAACCTGACCATCGCCGAGCAACTCGACGTGCAAGCGCGCGGCTCCATGACCGTGCGTTCCGCCGCCGTGGGCGCGGGTGGTTCGAGCAATGCCGCCGTCGGTGCTTCGGTGGCCGTGAACCTGCTGGAAGGCAAAGACCTGGCAACGCTCAGCGGCGTTACCCTGACCGGCGCCGACGCCGTCAACGTGTTGGTCGAAGACGGCACCGCCACGGTGAAAACCCTGGCCGGCAATGTGCAAGGCGCTGGCAACGGTGCGGGCGCTGGCGCCGTGGCCGTCACGCAGATCACCCAGGAACGCAAGGCGCTGATCGAAAACAGCAGCCTGACCCTGGGCCCCAACGCCACCTTCACCAAGCTCACGGTGTCGGCGTTGACCACCGCGCAAATCGACACCCTGGCTCTCAGCGGCGCCGGTGCCGGTACGGGCGCGGCGGTGTTTTCCAACACCACCAACCTGATTGGCGCCGTTACCACGGCGGCCATCGACACCAGCAAAGGCAGCGCCGATAACGTAGCGATTACCGCCAAAGACGCCTCCACCATCAACTCGCTGGCCGGTGGCGCCGTGGGCGCTGGCAGCGTGGCGGTCGGTGTGGCTGCCGCGGTTAACCGCATCACCAACCAGATTGAAGCGCGCCTGTCGGGCCACAAAGACCTCAGCACCTGGACCGTCAAGCAACTGCTGGTAACAGCGGGTTCCGATGCCGCCATCAACTCGGCGTCGATCTCGGCCGGCTTCTCCGGCACCGTCGCGGTGTCGGCGGGTATCGCTACCAACCTGATTCAAACCGCTGCCAAAGCGCTGATTAACGGCGGCGCGCTGGTCAAAGCCAGCGAAGACGTGGGCGTGCTCGCCAACAACCGCGACGTGATCCGTTCCGGTGCCATGGTGGTTGCCGGCAGCGGCACCGCCGCCGTGGCCGGCCTGGTATCGGTCAACCAACTGGAAAGCACCACCGAGGCTGGCATTGCTGGCGCTGCCACGCGGGTTGACGCCCTGGGCGGCGGCAGCAATGGCTTGTCGGTGGACAACGGCATTCTCAGCAACGCGCCCGACGTTAACGCCTGGGCCGATGCCGAACAGTTCAACCCGGTGCTGGACCTGAAAACCGGCCTGGAAACCGTACACGGCATCGCCGTTCGCGCAGGCTCCTTGCAGCAGCTCGGCCAGTTGAGCCTGAGCACGGCGGTGTCGCTGGTGCCGATTGCCAGCGCTGCGGTGTCCGGCCTGAGCAACACCAGCCTGGTCAGCGGTAAAACCACGGCGTATATCGACGACGCCAAGATCAACCAGGACGCCGGCAACGCCAGCGCCGCCATCGCCGCGCAGCAAGTCAGCGTGGCCGCCTCCAGCCACAGCTTCACCTTTGGCGGCGTGTTCAGCGGCGCGGTGTCGCTGGGTGCTGCGGCCGTTGCGGCCGCCATCGACACGGTGATCATGGACCGCGCCACCACCGGGCGCCTGAGCAATGTGACGCTCAACAGCCGTGGCCAAACCCTGGTTCGCGCCAACTCCACGCAAGCGGCGAGTGACATCGTCACCACGCTTGGCGGCGGCATTGTTGGCGTGGCCGGCAGCGGCGGTGTGCTGATTCTGAAAGGCAGCACGCAAGCGCTAGTTAACACCGGCAGCAAGCTCAATGTCGGCTCGCTGAAACTGAACGCAGCCTCGGTAAACCGCCTGGCGCCAAACGTTGCCACCTTGTCCGGTGGCGTAGTGGGCGCCGGTGCCAGCGTCGGTTACGCCAGCAACCAGAGCCTGGTTCGCGCCTGGATCGGCGAACAGGCCAGCGGCGGCGCCCGCACCAGCGTGGCCAGCAGTGGTCAGGTGGATGTCGATGCCAACACCAGCACCGGCATTCTCGCCACCGCCACCAGCGCATCCGGTGGCGCTGCGGCCATGGCCGGTTCCACTGCGGTGGTGATGTTGGAAAACACCACCGAAGCCGGTGTGGGTTACGCCGATATCGGCACCAGCTCCACCTATGCCGGTGGCCTGAGCATTACCGCCAAAGACCGTCTCGATGCCCTGCTGGTCGGCGGCTCGGCGGCGGTCGGTGGCGGCGGCTCGGCAGGCGCAGCGGCCAGCGTGTTGGTGGCCAACAGCGCCACCCGCGCGCAACTGTTGAACAGCACTGCGTACCTGAACAACACGCTTAACGTGGATGCGCAACGCGAAGTCGATGCCCGCCTGACCACCGTCACCGGCAGCATTTCCGGTGGCAGCTCGCTGGGCGGCAGCATCGGCCTGTTGCTGCTCGGTTCCGGCGTGCTGACCCAGGAAGGCAGCAACCCGCTGGACGAACTCGACAACGGCGGCAACGGCACCCTGAGCCTGAGCGACAAACTCGGCTCGCACAGCAACGCCAACCTCGATTACCAGACGGTCAATCAGCCGGCCAACGGCGACCGCGCCACGCTGACCACCACCAGCAACAGCAGCGACACCACGCGCCTGAACACTGCCACCAGCAACGTGGCAGTGAAGTCGCGCCTGCAAAACACCAATTACAAGCAGGAAACCGTAGCCCGCGTCAGCGCCAGCACGGTCACCGCGAAAGGCACCAGCAACGTCAACGCCAGCGACAAACTCTACTCCAGCAACCTCGCCGGTAGCGTAGTGGTGGGCGGCACCGCCTTTGGCGCCGGCATTGCCTACACCTTGTCCAACGCCCGCGTCATCGCCGAAGTATTGGGCGGCAACCTGAACAGCAACGGCCTGACGGTTAATGCCGTGGCGCAAAACCTCAACAGCTCACCGGCGGTCACGGTGAAAGCCATTACCGGCGCTGGCGGTCTGGGCATTGGCCTGGGCGCAGCAGTCGGCGTGGCGGTGATGAACAACCTGGTCAACGCCAACCTCAGCGGCATTGTTGCAAGCACCGGCGCGTTGACGGCCTCGGCCAGCGATAAACAAGCGCTCGACGTGCAGGCCCTCGGCGTCGCCGCCGGCGGCCTCGGTGGCGCCGGGCTGGTGCTGGGTGTGGCGGCGCATAACAGCACCGTGACCACCAACGTGGCGGCCAGCGCCACCGTCAGTGGCACCGATGTATCGCTTTGGGCCACCTCGCAAGCGCCGGTCGCCCTCAAAGCGCAAGGCGCTGCCGGTGGTTTGCTGGTGGGGGTGAACGCGGCGGTGATTACCGCCAAAGACCTCAGCAGCGCCACCGTGTCGGTGGGCAACAATGCCAGCGTCACGGCCAGCAATGCGCTGACGGTAAAAGCCGAAGCCAGCCCGCAGCTGAAGGCCGAAAGCCTCAGCGTGGCGCTCGGCGGTTTGGTGTCGGCGGGCGCGTCGGTCATCGATGCGCTGGCCAAGGCCAGCACCAGCGTGACCTTTGGCAGCGGCGCGCTGCTGCAAGGCAAAAGCGCGACGTTCAACAGCCTGATCACCCAGAACGGCAACAACGACACCGTTAACGTGCACGGCTTCGGCGTCAGCGGCGGCGTTGGCGTGTCGGCCAATGCCGTGGTCGCCAACGCCCGCAACGAAAGTACCAGCCTGTTGCAAAGCCAGAACAGCACCCGCTTCGTCGGCGTGGGCGGCGGCAACTGGACGTTCGCAGCCGGTACCGACGTGGTTCAGCGCGCGTCCGCCGAAGGTTATGCCGCCGGCTTGCTGGCCGTCGGCGCTACCGTGGCGCAAGCCACCGCCGACACCAGCACGCAAGCGCTGGTCAATGGCGTGTTCAGCGGCAGCATGGGCGGGCTCAATGTGTCGGCCAATTCCAGCGTCGATAACCTGGCCAGCTCGGTATCGGGCCAAGGCGGCCTGGTCAGCGGCGCGGCCGCCATCGCGAAAACCTGGGACAACAGCACCACCAAAGCGGCGCTTTATGCCGTGGGTGGCAGCGGCACGGCGGCGGCGTTCAGTGTGCTGAATCTGGCTTCGTATCACCTGTCGACCTTCAACAGCTTCGTCAACAGCACCAACGCCGCCTTGCTCGGCGCCAGCGGTGCGCATGCCCTCAACAGCGTGAACCTGACCACCACCAGCGAACTGGTCGGCGGCTCTTACGTGACCACCCGCGCCTACGAGCAAAGCGCGCGCAGTGACGTGATCAAACCGGACAGCGCCGATTTCAACGTGGTGTCCGGCTCTGGCGGCGTGGTCGATGCGGCCGCTGCACTGAGCACCAGCGCCATCAACCTGACCACGCAAAGCAGCCTCGGCGACGGCGTGCGTCTGACCCTGGCGGGCGATTGGCGCAACCCGAATCACCTGAAAGTGCAGGCCTACAACTACGTGTATGGCCGCGACAAAGTGAAGCTCGACAGCGGCGGCGCAATCTCCATCGCCAAGGCCGATTCGACTATTGAAGTGAAGCAGTCCAACGCCAGCGTGTCGGTGGGCAAAAACGCCGACGTCTGGAGCGTCGGCGATGTGGTGTTGTCGTCCAGCGGCCTGTACGACATCGACGCCCGTGCCAACGCCAAAACCTATGGTTTGGCGGGCGCGGCGATGGGCAACAGCCTGGCCAAGGTCAGCGCCAACTACACTGTGCTGGTGGACACCAACGCCAAGCTCTTCAGCTATGGCGACACCAAGCTCTACAGCGGTTTCGACATCAGCGGGGCGATGAACAAAGCCACCCTGACCGCGCGCACCGACCTGTGGAACAACACCGCCTTCCCGGTGGTGAACGACCCCGACGCCGAAGCCAACTACCAGCGCAACAGCAACGTCACCGTGAACGCCGGCAGCAGCCTGCGCAGCGTTGGTGACATTTACGCCTACGCCGGCACCGGCTACGGCGTGCTGACGGGCGAGGGCATCGGCAAAGACCTGTACCGCGAAGCGGCCGCTGCGTTGATCAAAGCGCTGGGCGGCAGCGTGTCGCTGGACATCACCGGCGGCAAAACCGTGCTCAACGCCGGCCTGGCCAAAGTGACCGTCAACGGCACGATGGAAACCGGCGTGTACAGCCAGCAGATCCTGCACATCACCGGCCTCAAGTACTTGGTTGATGGCGTGGTGGTGGACCCGAAAAACGTTAACGCCAACACCACCGGCACCCTGACCGTGCTGCCGGTGTTCAGCCAGATCAGCGACGGCATCACCTGGAACATGACCAGTGGCGACTACTCGCAACTGCTAACCGCGCGTGTGGCGCAGCTGCAATCGCAGCTGAGCAACTACGGCCTCTCACCGTTGGAAAAAGCCGCGTTCCAGGCTGAGCTCAACCTGCTCAACCAGACCTTGCACAAGCTGTACGTGCAAATGGGCGGCACCGCGGCCGACGGCACATTGCCGGGCCAGCTGAACGTGCTGATTCTGAACGTCGACCCGATCCTGGCGCGCCCGGGCAATATCTACGTCAAGGGCGACCAACTGGTGGGCAGCGGCGCGCTGCATGCGCCGGGCGACGCCAAGATTGAAATCATCAACGACAGCGCGGCGTTCCTCAGCCTGGCCGGCCTGGAAATTCCAAACCGTGAAGGCGGCCAGCTGCTGTTCAACGACACCAAGATGCTCAACAAGGCCGGCATTACCTCGGCCAACAAAGGCAACGCGGCGGCGAATTTCAACGTGATCGAAGTGGCGGAAAACTCGGCGGCGCCAGTGATCACCGTGAAGAACACCTTCAACCCGGCTAACGGCATTGTCGACAGCTCGGGCTTGAAAATGCCGGCGCCGGATATCTACGTGCAGGGCACGATCAACAACAAACGTGGCCTGATCGATATCACCGCCAGCTACGGCAGCATCTACGCCAACGCCGATATCCGTGGCCAGAGCCTCAAGCTCACCGCCGGCCAGGATTTCGTGCTGAATAACCTCGACGCCTTCACCCACATCGGTGGCGACCCGGCGAGCAACAACGCCAACGGCGTGCTCAAAGGTCCGGCCGCTGGCAGCGGCGTGGTCGCCGGCAACAACGTGGTAATCAACGCCCTGTACCTGAACATCAACGGCTTGGTGCAGAGTGGTGTGCAGGACTGGAGCGTGACCCTCAGCGACGCCAACTTCGCCGCGCTCGACCTCTTGCGCGCAGCGTGGAAACGCGGCGGCGCGGCCATCGTGCAACTGGCCACCACCGATGCCCGCACCGGCGCCATCGGCTACAGCTACAACTTCCTCACCGACAGCATCGTGCTCGACAAAGTGGAAGTGGCGGGCGGCTACATGGAGCTTACCGGCCACATCATGAGCACCGGCAACGGCTCGCTGAAAGTGCTCGACGGCTACAGCCAGGTGAAGGTGGTGAACAACACCACGCGCCAGTTGAACATCACCGGCATCGACCTCGGCTCCGGCGTGGAAGGCACCCTGCGCATCAACGACGTGGGCCGTGTGGCGGCCAACCCGAACGATGTCTGGTCGACCATTTACACCCACGCCGGCAACGCCGTGCAGCAGTACGAAGGCTGGAGCAACGCGGTCAAAGCCACCTCGCAGTACCTGGTGAAAACCACCAACGGCCGCGACACCAGCTACAACACCTCCGACAACCGCTCCTACGTATGGCTGCAAGGTCGCGACACCAGCGACACCACCACCAAGGTCGAGTACTGGGACGAGTTCTGGGGCTTCGTGCCCTCCGGCGACGGCTCCACCTTGAGCCTCAACACGGTGAAAGGCGCCAGCACGCCGATTGAAGGCGCCGAGTACATGGGCGACGCCAGCAACGTGCCAGGCGGCCTGGCCACCGGCGCGGTGAAAACCCAGGCGGACGAACGCTACGCCACCACCGGTGCCGAAGTGATCCGCAAAGACATGGGCGGCTACTGCAAGAAGCACTTCATCTGGTGCCAGGTGTACCGCACCACACGCACCACCGTGACCCAGCAGGGCTTCAAGGAAATCGACCGCTACACCGTGCGCGCCGACTCCGACATCGCCGTCAGCTTCATCGGCTACGACGCCGGCAAGCTGGACGTGACCTCGTACGGCAACGTCAGCCTGCTCGGCTCGCTGTTCAACGAAAGCGGCACCACCAGCATCACCCTCAACGGCGGCAAGGCACTGAGCCAAGGCTCGAACGCGGTGCTGATTTCCGCCAAGGACCTGAACCTGTCTGCCGGTGCCCTAGGGGATGCGGCGCAAGCGCTGCGTGTGCAGGTGAGCAACAACCTGTCGGCGCTGGCCAGCAACAACATTTACCTGCAAGGCATCAAGGCCACCGGTTCGGCGGGTCTGAACCTCAGCGCCCTGCAAGCCGGGGGCAACGTCAACGTCAGCACCCAGGGCGACCTCACTGCCAACAGCGGCGTGGTGGTCAAAGGCCAGGGCATCAGCTTGCAGGCGGCCGGCAACATCGGCGGCGCCAACACCGTGCTCAACCTCGACACCGGCAGCCTCAGTGGCTCGGCGATGCTCAAGGCGGTGGCCGGTGGCGATATCTATGTGGAAGAAACCAGCGGCGATCTGTGGCTGGACCAAGTGCTGGCGGGCGGCAACATCGGCATCAAAGTGCGCAACGGCGACCTGCTCGATGGCAACACCACCGTCAGCTACGACGAGCGCAAGCTCAGCGAAATGCAGGCGCTGTGGAACAGCATGGGCCTCACCGGCACGCAGGCTGCCGACGCGCTCGCCGCACAAAAAACGGCCTTGCTCGAAGCCGGCAACCAGCGTTACTCGCAGTACTGGGCCAAGCGTGGCCTGAGCCTCGACAGCAACACCGGTGTGTGGTCCGCCAAGGCCTTCGACGCCAATCAGGCGCTGCTCAGCGCTACCCAGATCACCCAACTCAAGGGCCTGGGCTGGACCGATGCACAAGTGACCAGCGAACAAGCCCGCCGCGTGGCCGATTACACCGCCATGAACGCCGAGTTCGGCGGCCAGAGCTACAACGAGAACTACCAGTACGCCCTGAGCGACGCGCAGCTGACGCAGATGAACAGCACCGCCGCCTGGACCACCGACCAGCTGCAATTCTCCATCGCCGCCAGCTTGCTCAACCGTGGCAGCAGCTCTTCGGCCACCAACGAAGCGATGAACATCTCCGGCAAGAACGTCACGCTGCAGGCCAACCGTATCGGCAAGGCGCTGGACGCCGACGTGCAGTTCGACCTCAGCAATGGCGGCGGCGCCAACCTGACCACCGCACAACGTGCGGCCCTGGCCGGTGCCGAGCAGGACGACATTTACTTCGATGACACCAATGCGCTGAAATTCAGCGTGGTGCAGCGCGACGACGTCAACGTCACGGCCACCGGCACCATCACTGCCACGGCCAACGGCGACGTCTACCTGGGCGGCCAGCAAGACTTCAACATCTACAACGTCAAAGGCCAGACCGTCCGCATCAAAACCGACGGCAACATCGAAAGCGCCAACGGCAGCAACGTGGTGGTCACCGGTCACGACGTGGTGCTGGAAGCCGGCAACGGCGCCATCGGCGGCAGCACTGGCGGCTTCAACACGCAGATCGACGGCAACCTCACCGCCCGCGCCAACCTGATCAACCTGATTAACCACGGCGACCTGTCGGTGCAGCGCCTCACTGGCGTCGACTCGCTGACCTTGAAAGTGATCGGCAACCTGAAGTCGGCCAGCCAACTGGGTGAAAACCTGTTGGGCGGCGCGGTGAACCTGAACGTCAGCGGCAGCGTTGGCACGCTCGCCGACCGCATTCAGATCGGCACCGGCGGCGTTAACGACCGCATCAAACTGGACGTCGGCGGCAACGCCTACCTCGGTGGCCTGCAAGGCACCGCCAGCCAGGCCGGCGTGCTGCGCATGGGCGATGTGAACGTGGGCGGCTTGCTCGACATCGGCCAAACCCGCGACCTGCTGCAAAGCGGCGACTTCAGCCTGGGCGGCCTGTACCTGACGCTTGGCGGCCAGTGGAACATGGCCTCCGGCGCCTCGGTAACCGCCAGCAACGGGCTGTTCGCCGCTGTGACCGGCACCGCGACCCTGGACGACCTGACCACCACCGCCAGCGCCGCCGACCTGGACATCAGCGCCTACAGCTTCGCCGCCAGCGACGCCAACAGCCTGTGGAAAACCCAGAACCTGCTGCGCCTGAGCGCCTACGGCGGCAACATCGGCGCCAGCAGCCGCTACGTGACCTTGGCCGCCAAAGCGCTGGACGTCACCGCCACCACCGGCGAGATCTACGCCAACCTGGCCTCGGGCATCAGCAGCGGCAGCCTACTCAGCGCTGGCAGCCAATACCTCAACAGCCTCGGCGACCTGAGCCTAAATAGCGTGACCAGCAACAACGCCAGCGTGCAATTGCGCGGTACCGGCCTGGTCAACATCGGCAGCCTGAAAGCCAACAGCAACCTCGACCTGCAAGGCGCCAGCCTGACCCTGGGCAGCGCCGAGGCGACTACCGGCAATTTGCTGATGGACCTCAGCGGCGACCTGATCGCGACCACGTTGAAAACCGGCGGCGTGTGGACCCTGACCAGCGCCAACGCCGATATCGGCACGGCCACCGTTACCGGCACGTCCGGTCTGACCATCGCTGGCGATCTGAAACTGAAGTCGCTGACCAGCGGCGGGAATGCCGACCTGAAAATCGGCAGTGGCTCGGCGATCGGCGATCTGTACGTCACCGGCAACCTGGATCTGCAAACCGCAGGCCTGCTGAACCTGACCACCGCCACCACCACCGGCTCCATGGCCCTGCGCCACACCGGCCCGGCGCTGAAGCCTGCAACCAAGCTGACCTATGGCGACCTGAGCGTGGGCACCACGTTGAATGTGAATGGCCTCGGCGACTGGAAAGGCGGCAACGCGCAGGTAGTCGGCGATGCTACTTACGACGTCGGCTCGGCGGACCTCACCCGCGTGGTGAGCAACACCGGCAAGCTGTCGTTGAAAGCGGGCGGGTTGTTTGCGGTGGATGCGCTGGACAGCAAAACCCAATCCATCGACCTGCGTGCAGGCTCGGCAGACCTGGGAACCGTCAGCGCCCTGACCACGCTGACCAGTTTCACCAACGGCAACCTGACCGTGCTCAAGGCCTACAGCGGCGGCGACATGAAGCTCACCACACAGGCCGGTTCGCTGGGCACCATCCGCTTTGGCGTGCTGGCCGATCCACTCGATCCAACGGTGCTGAACGCCAACAACTGGCACCTGAAATCGGCCGAGAACCTGTACGTTGAAACCGATGGCGATGTGTTCGGCGGCAACGCTGAAGCCAATAAGCAGGTGGTGATCAAAGGTCGCAATCTGTTCTTCGGCCGCGTGCAGAGCCTGGATGAAGATGTGCTCCTGCAAACCACCGGCTTGTTGGCCAATGGCGACGGCGACATCACCGGCCTGAAAGTCGAGGCCAAGCGTGACGTGTCGATCATCGCCAACGGCGACTTGTCGATGCCGGAAGTGAAGTTCGGCGGCAAGTATTCGCTCAAAGCCGGCCGCGACCTCACTGTGGGCGTGGGTGGCGACTTGAGCCTGAACGGTGATGCAGAAGCGGGCCGCGACCTGAGCTTCATCATCGGCGGCGCGGTGAACCTTACCAACGTGACGGCGGGCCGTGATGCCAGCATCGTTTCCGGCAAGTCGATCACCATCGGCAATCTGGTGAAAGCGGGCGGCAACATAACCCTTGATGCGCAGAACGGCGCAATCAACGTCGGCAACATGAGCACGGGCGTGGGCGGCATCGTTTCCACTGGCCTGCCGTACAGCGGCATCAGCCAGACCGGCGACATCGTGCTGAACGCCTCGGGCGACATCAACACGCCGCTTATCACGGCTGGTAACGGCCACATCTCAGCCACTTCCGGCGGCGTGATGAAGGTTAATGACCTGGCTTCCAGCCGCTTCATCGACCTGCTCGCACGCGGGCTGATCGAAGTGAAAGGCACCAGCAGCAGCCTCGAAAACCAGACCTGGCGCTCGACTGATGACAGTATTTTCTTCGATCGCCTGGTAGCGGGCGGGCAGGTGCTGCTCGACAGCCTGACAGACACAACCGGCCGTGAACTCAGCGCTGACCAAGGCGCCCGGGTGAACGCCGGCTGGCGCAATGGCGTGGCCACAAACGCTAGCATCGTACTGAACAAGGCCACCGCCCCAAGCCTGAGCTTGTGGTCGGGCAACCTGGTGCGCATAGCGGATGCACGCATCGGCAACTCGGTGGCGCTGCACGGCGCCGACATAGAGCTGTACGGCCGCCACACCGGCGCCGGTCAGTTGAACCTGTGGGTGGAAGGCACCGGCGCGGCGAACGCCACGCGCTTTGTCACCGAGCTGAACGCGGCCGACATCGTCTCGCCGCGCCTGCACGCGGTGAACAGCACCATCACCACCACCGGCCAGAAGGTCGACCTGCGTGATGCTGCGGGCGTCGACTTCCTCAAGCTCTACACCGCCGCGGCCACCGTGCTGATGGACAACCTGTCGCCGCTGTATCAACCGCTGGCGGATGTGCAGCTGTATGAACTGGATAAAGCCTTCCAGCTGAAACAGGACGCCATCACCAGCACCACAGACGCCTATGTGTTGCACCGCAAATTCACCCATCTGGTGTTGCTGACCAACTTCAGCGAAACCCACGCGGCCACGCCGTCTGAAACCGGCGTGACCACCCAGCGCACCACGGCCGCCAGCTTCAGCGAAGGGCAGATGTCGCACGGTCTGGCGATGCAACGTCTGGCGTCCATTTTGAATACGTTCAAAGCGGGCAAGGCGCCGGAACAGATCTGGGAGCCGAACTGGAACCAGATGCGCATGGATTCGCGCATGAACATGAATGACAGCCAGCAACCGCAATTCAGCGTCGTGCCCGGCCAGGAAACAACGGACGGAGCGACCAAGTGGGATCTGTAATCAAGCGTGTAGTGATCGGTGGGCTGACGGCGTTGTGGCTGGTGGGTTCGGTTCAGGCAGCGACGTTGCCCAGCGGCGTGCCCGCCGGCATTCCGGGGCAGGTTGACCCAACGCTGCAGCGTCAGCAGATCGAACGCATTCAGCAGAAACGTATCGACGAAGAACGCGCCAAACGCCCGCAAGTGCCGGCGCTGCGTGGCGACATGCCGGCCGACCAGGTACTGCCGGAGCAGGGCGAGCAGTTTCAGCTCAGCGGCGTCAGCTTTAACGCCTCGGGCTTTTTGTCCAAGGAAGCGCTGGAAACCATCGCTCAGAAATACGTGGGGCGGCCGGTCAGTTTTGCTGATTTGAATGCACTGCTGCGTGAGGTCAACGCCTTGTACGAGGCGGGCGGTCAGCTCACGGCGCGCGCGATCATCCCGCCGCAGAATCTGGAAAACGGCGTGCTGAAAGTGGTGCTGGTGGAAGCCAAGGTCGATGCAGTGACCTGGCAGGACCGCAAGTCGGTGGACGAGGCGTTCTATCAAAATCGCCTCAACGTCAGCAAAGGTGAAACCCTGGACAGCACCGCGTTGATGACCTCGATTCAGCGCTTCAATGCCACCACACCGGGCCCGCAGGTAAGCGCCAGCCTGGCGCCGGGGCAGACCTTTGGCACCACGCGGGTCGACATGCAGGCATTCGAGCCGGACCCGTTGCAGTGGTCGCTGTTCGTCAACAACTACGGCAACGAAAGCACCGGGCGCGAACAGTACGGCGGCACGCTGAACTGGTTTTCCCCAACCGGCGTGGCCGACGCCCTGAGCGCCGTGGCGGTGGCCACCGATGGCTCGGAATACGGCAGCCTGCGTTACAGCCGCCCGGTGAACCGCTACAACGGCGTGGTGTACGTGGAAGCCGGCGCCAACACCTTGCAGATTCAGACCGGTCCGCTGGCCGCCCTGAACATTGAGGGCGAATCGCAAACCTACGGCCTGGGCTACGACCACCCGTACTGGGTGAACGAGCATTGGCAGTGGCTCGGTGGCGTGGGCTACAACCATCAGGAATCGGAAACCACTATCGAGGGCCTGACCCTCAGCGAAACCAGCGCCGATGAAATGCTGCTCAAGGGCCAGGTGGAATACCGCGACGCGCCCTGGTATGTGCGTTACGAACAGCGCCTGCGTCAGGCCAATTCGGACAACCAGACCACCGGGGAAAGCGGCAGCTACCAATTGTTGAATGGCAGCGCGTACATAAGCCGTAATGTCGGTCAGGAATTTCTGATAGTGGGGCGCTTCGGTTGGCAGTACGCCAGTGATACTGAGACCCTGCCGTCCACTTTGCTATACCAGTTTGGTGGTATCAGCAGCGTGCGTGGTTACGAACCGGGAGTTATCGCATCGCCGCAAGGCATGACGCTGAATCTGGAGAGTTACTGGAACCTCAGCGAACGTTGGCAGCCTTTCGTGTTTTTTGACTACGGCCGCGCCATGGAACTGGGCACCGCCGATGTCGACCTGCAAAGCGTCGGCGCCGGGCTCAACTTCAACTGGGGCAAACATTTAAGCATCAGCCTGGTCGCAGCCAACACCCTCAAGGATGTGGTGGCGGATCAGGACAGCGGCCAGGTTCTGGCCCAGATCGTCATTCGTTAAAACAGAATTTTCAGGAGTTACTGCATGACCACCTTGTTGCTCTACAAAGACATCAAAGCCCTCAATCGCGACGAGCACAAAAGCCTCAAGCTCGCCGGTCTCAACAACAGTGAATTCGCCGCCAGCACCCACCTCGTTCCGCTGGCCGGCCTGGAGTTTTTCCAAGCCGCACGTCACTACCCAATCGTATTTATCGGTGAAGGCGAAAACGCCATGCCCATCGCCTTGCTGGGTTTGAAAGAAGGCCACAACGGCTATGTGGGCGCCGACCAGCAATGGGCTGAAAACACCTACATTCCTGCCTTCGTCCGTCGTTACCCGTTCGTGCTGGCCCAGGACGGCGCCGAGAACTTCACCGTGTGCTTCGACGCCGCCTACCCGGGCTGGAACGAAGCCGAAGGCCGCGAGCTGTTCACCGCCGAAGGGCAGAACAGTGAATTCCTCGAAGAGATGATTCAGTTCCTGCAGAACTTCACCGCCGAAATGGAGCGCACCCGTCGCTTCGTCGCCAAGCTCAACGAACTGGAGCTGCTGGCGCCGCGCTCGCTGAAGCTGAGCCACACCAGCGGCGAGTCGTTTGTACTGAGCGACTTCCTGGCCGTCGACGAAGAGAAATTCCTGGCCCTGGCCGACGAACACGTGCTCGACCTGCACCGCTCGGGCTTCCTCGGCTGGATCTACGCCCACCTGACCTCGCTGGGCAACGCCAATCAGCTGTTCGTGCATTACCTGGCCAAGAAGGCCAGCGAAGAAACCAAGCACTGATAGTGATTTGAGCGGTTAAAAAAACCGGGCAGGCGCCCGGTTTTTTTATGGCTGTAAGTCCAGGTTTTCGCTCATTCGCAGGCAAAAAAGTACCTGGGAAACACGGGTTCGGAGTGGTCCTGCTTATTTGCCGTGGCTTTAGCGTCAGCGTGCGTCGCTATTCGTTGACCTCGCTGGAGCCACACGTTCATGAGCAACGCCCCGCCCCCCATCACTTTGCGCCTTGGGTTGTTCTTTGATGGCACCGCAAACAACCAGGGCAACAGCGCTATCGCCCAGGGTTGCCTGGCAAGCAGCCTGGGGCTGGACCCGGAGGAAGCTGATGAAATCCATCGGCAATGCACGGCCAATGGTTACACGGCACAGGGCGTGGCCTCGGGTGTCAGCTATGGAAATGACCCCAGCAATGTAGCGCGGCTGTATTCGCTTTATCCGCATGAGGCAGGTGATCGCATTGCCCCGGAAGCTGATGCGGTGGCCGTAAAGGTTTACCTCGAAGGCATTGGCACTCGCACTGGCGCCGCTGACTCGCGCCTTGGCGAAGCGACAGGACGAGGGCCGACCGGTGTGCTGGCGAGAGTCGAGCACATGCCCGCGCTTGTTATGCAGCAGTTGCGCACGCTGCGAAGCAACAACCCCGAGCTGACCATTGGCAAGCTGGAAATCGATCTGTTCGGCTTCAGCCGTGGCGCGGCGGCGGCGCGGCATTGCGCCAATGACCTGCTTTCAGAAGCTGCCAGCGGGCTGGCGCGGGCGCTTCCCAGCGGCTCGCCACTGCTCGCGCCGGGCTTCTCCTGGCGCCACCGGCGCGACTTCGAAATCAACTTCATCGGTTTGCTGGATACGGTCGCCGCCATTGCCGAGCCTTTGCCTTGGCTCCTGGGTTCGCACCAGGCCGCCAACGCTGGCGTTAACCTTTATCTGGCGCCAGATATCGCCCGCACGGTGGTTCAACTGGTTGCGAGCGATGAGTGTCGCCATAACTTCCCTCTGACAGCCACGGACCATGACATCGAAATGCCCGGCAGCCACTCGGACATTGGCGGCGGCTACCTGCCATTGATCACCGAGAAACTGCTGCTGAGCAAACCGCAAAGCAGCCTGTGTGCCGCAACGATCGCTAACGAACAAAGCCAGGCGTATCGGCGCGCCCTTGATGATTTCAAATGCACTGAGCATCGCTGGCGCACCTGCTTTGCGCCTCAGGAGCTGAACATCTGCACTTGGGACGCGCCGGTGCCTTCCCACGTGCATGGAGACGTACCACAGAAGCGTGTGTTCGCTGCATTGGCAGGGCAGCGAAAGGTGCGGGGTGAGCTTTCGCGGGTGTA
Source organism: Pseudomonas viridiflava (assembly GCF_900573885.1). Lineage (GTDB taxonomy): Bacteria > Pseudomonadota > Gammaproteobacteria > Pseudomonadales > Pseudomonadaceae > Aquipseudomonas. Next base: position 125,641 of record NZ_UPSE01000449.1, on the reverse strand, counting down.
TTTGCGCGTCATGCGCGAACTGGCGGTACAAGCCGGGGTTGCGTTTGACCCGGTGCCCACCACCCCGGCGGATGCGCTTCCGGCCGAGCTGGAGCCCATCGCGGCGTCGCTTTTGGCCTATGCGATGAACAAGCCTTTCAGCAAGCTGTCGGTCGCTGAGCAGTCGTTATTGCGGCGTCGCTACATACATTTGTCAGCCAACTGGAACGCGGCCGTCGGCAAGGGCAGCAGCGACTTCGACGTTGTGTTTATCAATCGACCTGAGGAGGGCGGTTGCCGCAGGCGATTTCGCAACGAGTAGTGCCAAATGAAAAACCGGACTCAGGCCCGGTTTTTTGTGGAAGGTTGATCACTGAGCCCGGCGTGACTCATCAATCCAGAACGACGATGCTCTCACCCGTCATCTCTGCTGGCTTGGGCAAGCCCATCAGCTTCAGCATGGTCGGTGCCACGTCTGCCAACACGCCGCCTTCACGAATGGTCAGCGCACGTTTGCCCACGTAGATAAACGGCACCGGCTCACAGGTGTGCGCGGTGTGCGCCTGGCCGGTGCTTTCGTCTTCCATTTGCTCGACGTTGCCGTGGTCGGCGGTAATCAGCGCTTCGCCACCGACTTTATCCAGCGCAGCGACGATACGGCCTACGCACTCGTCCAGACATTCCACAGCTTTCACTGCAGCAGCGAACACGCCGGTGTGGCCAACCATGTCGCCGTTGGCATAGTTCACCACAATGACGTCGTAGCGCTGCTGTTCGATGGCTTCAACGATGCGGTCGGTAACCTGCGGCGCATTCATTTCCGGTTGCAGGTCGTAGGTGGCGACTTTTGGCGACGGGATCAGAATGCGCTCTTCGCCTTCGAACGGGTCTTCGCGGCCGCCGGAGAAGAAGAAGGTAACGTGGGCGTATTTCTCGGTTTCGGCGATGCGCAGCTGGGTTTTGCCGTTTTTCGCCAGGTATTCGCCAAGCACGTTGTCGAGGCTGCTGGCAGCAAAGGCGATGGGCGCTTTGATGCTGGCTGCGTACTGGGTGAGCATCACGAAGCCGGCCAGTTGCGGTGCACGGGCGCGAGCGAAGTCGGCAAAGTCCGGCTCGACGAAGGCGCGGGTCAGCTCGCGTGCGCGGTCGGCGCGGAAGTTCATGAACACCACGGCATCGCCGTCTTCAACCGGGGCCGGAGCGCCGATGCGAGTGGCTTTGACGAATTCATCACTCTCGCCACGGCCATAAGCGGCTTCCAGCGCAGCCTGAGCGTTGGCCGCTTCGAACTCGGCCTTGCTGTCGACGATCAGGCTGTAAGCCTGCTCAACACGGTCCCAGCGGTTGTCACGGTCCATGGCGAAGTAGCGGCCGATAATCGTAGCGGTGCGGCCTTTGCTGAGTCTTGCGAAGGCTTCGTCCATTAATTGCAGCGAAGGCTGGGCGCTTTTCGGCGGTGTGTCGCGGCCGTCGAGGAACGCGTGCAGGTAAATTTTTTCCGCGCCACGCTGGGCAGCCAGGTCGGCCATGGCGACCAGGTGATCCTGGTGGCTGTGTACGCCGCCGTCGGAAAGCAGGCCGAGAATGTGCACGGCTTTGCCGGCGCTGACTGCGGTGTCGACCGCAGTGACCAGGGCCGGGTTGGTGAAGAAGTCACCGTCGCGGATGGCTTTGGTCACGCGGGTGAAATCCTGATACACCACGCGGCCCGCGCCGAGGTTCATGTGGCCGACTTCCGAGTTGCCCATCTGGCCGTCTGGCAGGCCCACGTCCATGCCGCTGCCGGAAATCAGGCCGTTGGGCTGAGTGGCGCGTAAATGATCGTAAACGGGGGTGTTGGCGGCGTAGATGGCATTGGATTCGGGGCTGTCACTGTGACCGAAGCCATCGAGGATGATTAGCACCAGTGGTTTTGGCGTGGCAGTCATTATCCGGCTCGCTTTTGGCAATGGGAGATCGAGGTTTTAGCTGAAGAAACACGGTGAAGGTCTGTTCACCCGCGTATTAGTTTTCAATCAGGCTAAAAAGGTTCGGCATTTTAAAGCGAAGTTAGCGGCTGCGTCACCGCCGTGCGGGGTTTGGCCGCCCTTTGGGGCTGTGTATACTGGCCGACATTTTGTCGTTCTGGGACTTATTGATGCTCGCTCACCTGATTGAATTTGCTACCAACCACTACGTGCTCAGCAGTATTTTCGCGGTGTTGCTGGCATTGCTGATTTACACCGAATTGAGCAAGGGCGGCGCCAGCCTGAGCACGCGCGAGCTGACCGCGCTGGTCAACCGTGACGAGGGCATTGTGCTCGACGTACGCCCCAACAAAGATTTCGCCACTGGGCATATCGTCGGCGCGGTGAATATTCCGTACGACAAAGTGGCCTCTCGTGTTGCCGAACTGGAGAAGTACAAGGCGAAAACCATCATTGTGGTCGACGCTTTGGGCCAACACGCCGGCGCCGTCGCCCGCGACCTGAAAAAACTCGGTTTCAACGCAGCCAAGCTGTCTGGCGGAATTTCCGGCTGGCGCGGCGAAAACCTCCCAGTGGTGAAGTGATATGCCTGCCGTCATCGTTTATTCCAGCGCCTGGTGCCCGTACTGCATCCGCGCCAAACAATTGCTCGCCAACAAGGGCGTAGCGTTCGAGGAAATCAGCGTCGACGGCAAGCCCGATGTCCGCGCTGAAATGACCCGCAAAGCCCACGCCACCTCCGTTCCGCAAATCTGGATCGGCGCCACCCATGTGGGTGGCTGTGATGACCTCTACGCCCTGGAGCGCGCCGGCAAGCTCGACGCACTGCTCAAGGGATAACGCCCCGAACGTATCTGTACGCACTTAACGATAAGAAGGTTTTGCACATGACTGATCAAGTGACCAACGAAGGCGCTGCTCAAGGCGCTGAAAACCCACAATTCTCCCTGCAACGCATCTACGTGCGCGACCTGTCGTTCGAAGCACCGAAAAGCCCGGAAATCTTCCGTCAGGAATGGGCGCCAAGCGTTGCCATGGACCTCAATACCCGCCAGAAGGCGCTGGAAGGCGACTTCCACGAAGTGGTGCTGACCCTGTCGGTTACCGTTAAAACCGGCGAAGAAACCGCCTTCATCGCTGAAGTGCAACAGGCTGGTATCTTCCTGATCAAGGGCCTGGACGCTGCCTCGATGAGCCACACCCTCGGTGCGTTCTGCCCGAACATTCTGTTCCCGTACGCGCGCGAAACCCTGGACAGCCTGGTCGTTCGTGGCTCGTTCCCGGCGTTGATGCTGGCTCCGGTGAACTTCGATGCCCTGTACGCCCAGGAACTGGCGCGTATGCAGGCCGAAGGCGCTGGTGCTGCTCAGCACTAAGCGATGCAGATATGAAAAAGGCGCCCCGCGGGGCGCCTTTTTTTGTGTGGCGATGAAATCAGAAGCTTGGCGAAAAAGTTCGCTCCTGCAGGCCGCGCTTATTCGTCGCCCGCCGCGAAGTCGTAGTCCATCGACTGACTTGGCCCTTGCAGGTAATAACCCTGAATGTAGTTCACGCCGGCCTGCCACAAAGTGGCGAGGACGCTGGCGCTTTCCACGAACGGCACGATGGTCAGCTTGGCTTGCGCATGCAGGCTGCTGAGCAGGGTTTTCAGCGCTTCCTGTGCGTCGGCGTTGGTCAGGTCCTGGGAGAACGAACCGTCGACCTTTACGAAGTCGACATTCAGGTGCTTCAAGGTGTTGAACGGGTTGAGCGCACAGCCGAACTGGCTGAGGGCGACCTTGCAATGCAGTTCCGCCAAGCCTTGGGTCAGCGCTTTGGCCTGTTTCAGGTAGGTGGTGGCGTCGGGCTCGCTGAGCTGGAAGGCCAGCGCGTCGGACGGCAAGCGGGCGGCTTTCAGCGCCACGCTCAGCCACGGCAGCAAGGTCTGGTCTTGCACGCTGGCTTGTGACAGGTGCACGAACAGGCAGGTGTTGTGGCCTTTTGAGCGGTGATCGGCGAGCAGCTTGATGGAGTTGAGGATCACCCAGCGATCGATCTTCTCGGCCATGCCGGCTTCACGTGCGGCCTCCAGGAACTCGCCCGGCGGCACTTCCACACCTTGCGGGCTGAGCAGACGCAGCAGCACTTCGTAATGCTCGCTGCTGTCGCCGCGCAGGCTGATGATCGGCTGGAACAGCAGGCGGAAGCTGTTGTTTTCCAGCGCCTGCTGAACCATGGCGACGATGCTGCCACGATTGGCTGCCGCCGCCAGCTCCTGCGCCGGGTTGTAAAGTTTGAGCGCGTTGCCGTCGCCCAGTTCGTCGGCGCAGCGGTGGGCGCGGTCGATGACTTCCTGCGCCTTGGGCGTTTTCTCATTGAGCCCGGCCGCGCCAATCGACAGGCTGGTTTGTACGGTACGGCCGCTCACGTCGAACATGTGGCCTTCGACTTTTTTCAGCAATGCGGCCAGTTCGCCTTGCGCCTGTTCCGGCGTCTTGCCCGGTTGCAGCACGGCGAATACATCGTCGCCGAAACGGGCCAGTTGCGCGTCATCACTGAAGTGTTCGCGCAACAGATTGGCCAGGTCGGTGAGCAGCAGATCGATGCCCGCCAGACCGGTTTCAGCCAGCAGGTTGCTGTAGCGGTCGACGCGAATATAACTGAGCGTGGCCGGCTGCCCTGCGTTCACCGCGCGGTCAGCGGCGGCGTCCATCAGTTCGAGGAAGTGGCTGCGGTTGAACAGGCCGGTGACCAGGTCCTGGCTGCTGATTTCGCGCAGCTTCTCTTCCAGCTCGGCGTTACCGGTTTCGGCGCGAATCACCACCTGAATGCAGGGTTCGCTGTCGTAAGTGGCGGGCGAGAAACTCATGCGCGCCTGGAACGTCTGGCCGTTGGCTTTTACGCCACTGCACGTCAGCTCGGCGCTGCCTTCTGCGCTCTGGTAATTCTTGAGGAAATCTTTGAAGTTGGCGTGATCGCAGCCGGCGATCAGGTCGATCATCGGCATGCCTTCGAGCTCGTCGGCATCTTCGTAATCGAACAGCTTCAGGTACGCGCGGTTGGCGTAAATGTGCATGCCGTCGTGAACGTAGGTGATGGCGTCCACCGAGCTGTCGAGCAGCAACTGGCAGCGCTTCTCTGCTTCGCGCAGGGCGATTTCAGCGACGCGGCGCCCGCGGCGTTCTTCCAGATTGGCCAGCTCACGGTTGGCCACCAGAATCAGGCGCTCGTCTTCGCCTTGCGGCAGGGCATCCTGCGCGCCGAGGGCGAGGGCTTCGGTAATGGCGTCGGGGTCGTTGTCAGCGGTGAGCTGAATCAGCGGAATGTCCTTGGCCTGCCGGCGAATGGCGTTGATCGCTTCGCTGGGGTCAAGGTTTTCACTGCTGGGTGCGGCAATCAGCAAGTCCCAGCTTTGCTGGAGGGCTGTGGCCAGGTCGTCACTTGACGTCAGACGGTGCACGCGCGTGGCGCGACCGGCATTGCGGAACAGGCTGACGAGACGCTCGGCCTCGTTCTGCGAGTCCTCGAGAATCAGCAGCCGGATGGTTTTCTTTTCGATGGCCATGGCGTGTGCTTAGACTGCGCCGAACGGGCGCGAAAAGGCGACAAAAGGGGGTGTGCGGCGCAATCTACAGTGACTTCCAAAGTGAGTCAAAGTCTTCCTCGCCGCTCGCGCTCTGGGTTTTCGGGGCTGTGACCGGCTTCCCTTGTTCGGGTGGCGCCTGCTCTACAACGCGGTACTCGAACTGGTTGAAACTGCCGGTGCTGGTTTGCTTGCGGCTGAGGACGGCGCGACGTTCTTCGCCGCTCAAGTTGATCTGAACCTTGTTGCCTTCCTGGAACGGCAAGCGCGCGGTAATCAGCGTGGCGGGCCGGGAAATGGCACTGATTTCCGGCAGCAACAGCGCACGCAGATACTGGCTGTTCTGGTCGGCTTTACGCAGCAGCTGCAGACCGCACGGCTGGGCGTGAGGCGCAATCAGCTCGATACCCATTTGCGTGCCGCCACCGCGCACCTGACGAATCCAGCGCACCAGTGCCACGCTCCAGCTTTGTTCGGGCGAATCCTGCACACCGAGCAATTCGCCGGCCTGCAGCTGACTCGGCACTTCCTTCGGCCAGCTCAGGCAATAACCGCCGGGGCTGTGGTTGACGATCGCCAGCTCGAAAGTGGGGTAGTTGTTTTCCGCTACGCCGGCATTGTTGTCGGGCTCGCCGGCAGGGCGCTGATATTGAATTTCTTCGTGGGGCAAGCCGCCGTTCCAGTCGGTTGCCTGCGCATCGAACGCATTGCGCCAGACGTCTTTGGCATCCGCGTTGATCGCCTTGAAGCTGGCCGTCTGGCGTTCTTCCGGACGCTTGAGCACTTCGTTGAACGGTTTGCGCCCAGCCAGGAAGAAGTGCAGGGCACTCATGCCCAGGCACAGCGTCAAGCTGCCGTGGCCAGCGTTGCGTTGGAAAGTGCGTTCGGCGATATCGCCCCAGGCCGAGCTGAGGTGCTGCAGCAGGTCGATGCTCATGCCTTCGGGCACCAGCAGGCGTGACGTCGCCCGGCTTTCTGGCTCCATCATCACGTGCTCTTTAATGGCGTCCACCAGGGGCTGCGGATCGATGCCCAGCAAGCTTTGCAGTTCGTTGTCCTGAAACAGCGACTTGTAACGCGGCGGGCCGTCGACCTGCGAGGGTACGGCGAACAGGCTGCCGGGCTCATCAGCCGCTTGCAGGTGCACCATCGAGCTCCAGGCGCCAAGCACTTCGGCCAGTTTGGCGATGCCGTTCTGGCGCATCTGATTAGTGCGCGCGCAGCCCAGCAGCAGGGCAATCAGGTACGTCTGTTCAACGCTCAGGCCCTTGGTGTGCAGCGCCATGTCGTCACGCACAACGATGGTTTGCAGCGCACTGTTCTGGGCAATTTGGTAGAGCTTGTGCAGCTCTAGCCAGAGCCCTTCAGGCACCGGGCAATACAATTGACTGGCGCGAATCAGCGGACCGCACAAGCAATGGCAGGCGCGTTGAATGGCGATGGTCAGGAGTTGCATCTGATTGCGCTCGCGGCTGTTGCGCGGCGCTTCCTGGGAAACGATCAGTTTGTAGCCGGCCGCCAGGTGGTTTTCCAAGGCCTGGCAAAGGTTGGCCACTTTGCGCGGGCGCTCATCCAGCACGATGGCCTGGTTGAGGAAGTGACGTTCCAGATGCTTGCTGACGAAATAGACTTCCGCGCGCAACAGCTCTAGCAACTGCAGGCGATTCTCAGCGGGAGTAACGAGTTGGTTGAGTTCGACCAGGCACTGATAAAGCTGGCGTGCCGTTTCGCCCAGATTGGCTTTCGGCAGGCCGGCGATCCAGCGTTTGAGATCGCGAGGGCTGGAGTCACAGAACGAAAGTTTCTGCTGGTTTGGCGTCGGTACACGTAGCAGCAGGTGGGGATTCTGTTTATCCATGTAACTCGTAATCCATCTGGCTGGACACTCCTGCGCACGGTGGCGTGGCGAGTCGATCTGAATGTCGGTTTTCCGAACTCTAGCAGCATCTTGCCATACCCGCAGCCAATCAAGGGTATGGCTAAGATGGCGTTTTGCCTTTGCCGGTAAGGTTTGTTAAGCGTAAGACCTCATGGCTGACTCAGATGTTCAACGGCACCGCACGGCGCTCGTGCCGTTCACGTGTTTCAGCGTGCGTCGCCCAGGCGTTCGCCCATGCGCGTTGCGCTGCCGGCAACCATATGTTCAGCCCACTTAACCTGGTTGGGGCCGAACAGCACGATGGCCGTGGAGCCCAGCTTGAAGCGGCCCAGTTCGGCGCCTTTGGCCAGCTCGACAGGGGCGCGCGACGCCGCGTCATAGCGCGTGGTTTTCAGCAGGCGAGCCGGTGGCGCAACCTGGCCGGCCCATACGGTTTCGATGGCGGCGACAATCATCGCACCCACCAACACCACGGCCATCGGGCCGCGCTCGGTGTCGAAAATGCAGACCAGGCGCTCATTGCGTGCAAACAACTCAGGCACGTTTTCCGCTGTGGTCTGGTTCACCGAGAACAGTCGGCCCGGCACGTAAACCATTTCCTTCAAGGTGCCCGCCAGCGGCATGTGCACGCGGTGGTAATCCTTGGGCGAGAGGTAAATGGTGGCGAATTCGCCGCCCATAAACGGCGCTGCGCGTTCAGTGTCACCGCCGAGCAGTTCAACCGCGCTGAAGCTGTGGCCTTTGGCCTGGAACAGGCGGCCATGCTCAATCGGACCAAGCTGGCTGACCGCGCCGTCGGCAGGGCAGAGCACCGTGCCAGGGGTTTCGTCCAATGGCCGAGCGCCGTCTTTCAGGGCGCGGGTGAAGAAGGCGTTGAAGTTCTCGTAGGCAGTCGGGTCTTCGACCTGCGCTTCGCTCATGTCCACTTGGTACTGTTTGACGAACCAGTTGATCAGCGGATTTTTCAACCACGTGGCGCGGCATTCGGCGATGCAGCCTATTGCACGCGACAGCAAATGGTGGGGCAGCAGGTATTGGCTGAGGATAAACAAACGATCTTTCATGGATGTTCCTAAACGTTGAATAAGTGGCCGGGGTTTACACCTCGATTGGCGTATCCGGCAGGTTGCCCCATTCGCCCCACGACCCGGCATACGCCTTGACTCGCGGATAGCCCAGCGCCTTGGCCACCAGATAGGTGAAGCCGGAGCGGTGATGGGTTTGGCAGTGGGTGATGATTTCTTTGTCTTTGCTCAGCCCGAGGCTTTCCAAAATAGCGGGCATGTCTTTGCGGATGCGCAGTGCGCGAGCCTGGTCCATGCCGGCAGTCCATTCGAAATTCACCGCGCCGGGAATGTGGCCGCCCCGTGCAGCGACGACTTTTTCACCCCGGTATTCAGACGGCGCGCGAGCATCCCAGATGCCGAGATCGGCACTGCCGAGCCGGCTTTGCAGGTATTCGCGGGTGGCAGTGGGTGCATCATGAATCTGCACGGCGACGGGCGTTTGCGTAGTCGCGGACGGGACGTCGGTGCTGAGTTCGCGCGCCTCGGCTTGCCAGGCCAGCAGGCCGCCGTCGAGGTAGTGATAGCGGCTGTGGCCGATCACATCCAGCAACCAGATGAAGCGTCCGGCCCAGCCGCCGCCTTCGTCGTCATACACCACATACACGGCGTCGGGGTTGTGCCCCAGCTCGGCAAACAACGCTTGCAGGTGCGCAGGCTCTGGCAGCAAACCCGGCGCCGGCGGCTGGCCGAGTTGAGTGCGTTTCGGGTCGACGAAACGCGCGCCTGGGATATGCCCTTGGGCATAGCGGGCCGCGCTGGTTAGGTCGACCAGAATCAGCTCCGGCGCGTTCAGGTGCGGGGCGAGTTCGGCGGGTTCGATGACCAGCGGCAAACCAGTGAAGGCAGACATGCGTGGCCTCCGGGCCAGTGAATAAGGGGGCAAATTGTAGCGGAAAGGTTAGCGCCCGCGTTTGGCAAAGCTCGCCAGAGCACGCTCGATGCATTGCGATATTTTGCCGAACGCCTGCACGCACGGTTCGCTAAGCGGTGTGCCTTGCTGATCGACCACCAGAATCATTACCACTTTGCCGTTGCTGGCCACCGAGCGCAGCAACGTGTGCTCGCCGGGGAACAGCGCCTTCAGCGTGCCGGGCAACAACGCGGAGAACTGGGCGATGTTTTCCGGGCTCAGGCGCAGTTGGCCGGGCTGGGCAAGCAAGCGTTTGAGCACCTGGCTTTGCGTCGGGTCCAGGGCGAGCGACTGGGCTTCTTTCGGCAGCCCGACAGTCTGTTGCGTGACCAGGCGGGTTTGGGTTTTGTCGGCCAGCAGTACCAGCGCACGGCTCATGCCGCAGGCGTCCAGCGCGTCTCGAATGCAAGTGGTCAGTTGCAGCAGATTGGCAAACGCGCTCGGTTCACGCAGCAGCTCGCGGCAATGTTGTTGCCATGCGGGGGAGGTGTCCTTTGGAGCCGGGGCGGGTTCAGGTATCGCTTGCAGATGACGGGCGTTCCAAGGCCACAGCAAGGCGTGGGCCGGGTGCCAGAGATCAGTCGCGGGAAACTGACGCGCACTGATGACGGCCTGCTGGTGCGTGAGTTGCTGCAATTCGCACAGCGGCACTTGCAGATAAAGCGCGGTAATGCGTTGCCAGCGCAGGCTGTGCGGGCAGTCCCAGGCCTGGTGCGAACTCAGCGCCAGGGCGTTGGCAAACAGAACGGTATTGCCTGGGTGCGTCAGCCAGCGAGACAGCACCGGGTCGGCATCGAGCAGTTGCTGTTGATGCAACGGCTCTTCGTTGTTGCGCGCAATATGCAGCGCCTTGGCCAGCAAGCGGCGGTCGGTGGCGAGCAAGCGATACGCCTGGATGATCCACTCCGGCAATCGCCATTGTTCCGCGAGGGCCAGGCATAACGTCGGCAGCGTGACGCCGAACAGTTCGCGCTCGACTTTGTGAGTGGGCTCGCCTTTGCCGAGGACCCGTTGCTCCCATTTATCCACCAGCTCCGGATGCGCGGCTGCCAGGGGCCAGAGTGGCGACAGGAACAGCAGACTGCTCCAGTGGATTTCCTGCCACAGGCGCGCCAGCCGGTTAGCAAACAGACCGCTGGCTTGCTGCGAGGCGTGCTGGCTGATCAGTTGAATCTGGCGGAGCGCCTTGGGGATTTTCTCCTCCGCAATCACCGGCAACATATTGAGCAGATCTTCGGTGCGCTTCAAACCCAGACGGGTGATCGCAATTTCGAGACTCTCGGCCGGCTCGCTCAGGCTGCTGTTGCTGCGATTTGCTTCGCGCAATACCAGCAGGGCGAGTGAGGGACTCGCTTCGATGACATTGGCGACATCACGCAACGAACTGCTGCTATTTAGCAGGGAACGCCGAACCCGTTCATGGGTCGTCGCCAGGATGGGCAACCGCACATTATCGAGGTGCTTAAGCCAGGTTTTCAGGCTTGATGGTACGGGTGGCAAGGTCGGCATGTTGTTGTGAGCCCATTGGCTTTTAACCTTAACTGGCTATAGTCTGGCGTATAAGTTCCGATAATTAGAAGGGGTGATTTTTATGCCCTTCTCATTGGCTGCGTCTTCCTGACTTTCTAAGTAATCCTTATATGGCAAAAATCATCGGCATCATCGTTGTATTCGCTTCGGTATTGGGCGGGTACGTTTTATCCCACGGCAAGATCGCGGCGCTTATTCAGCCCTTCGAGGTGATGATTATCGGTGGTGCGGCATTGGGTGCGTTTCTGCAAGCCAACCCCGGCAGCACCTTTATGTCGGTGTTCAAAAAAGCACTGAAGATGTTTGGCAACCGTTTTACCCACGCTTTCTATCTGGAAGTGTTGAGCATGCTCTACGAGATCCTCAACAAGAGCCGTCGCGAAGGCATGATGGCCATTGAGGCCGACGTCGAAGATCCCGCCGCCAGCGCCATTTTCAGCAAGTACCCGGGCCTGCTCAAAGATGCCGGCATGACCGCGTTTGTCTGCGACTACCTGCGCATCATGTCGTCCGGCAACATGGCGCCCCACGAGCTTGAGGGTCTGTTCGACATGGAACTGACCAGCCTCAAGGAAGAACTCGAACACAATTCCCACGCTGTTACCCGTATTGCCGATGGTCTGCCGGGCTTCGGCATCGTGGCGGCGGTACTCGGTATCGTGGTGACCATGGCCCTGCTGGGTCAGGTTGAACAAGCGGCGCTCGGCCAGCACGTAGGTGCGGCACTGGTGGGGACCTTCCTCGGTATTCTGGCGGCGTACGGCTTCTTCGGGCCGTTGGCCACGTGCCTGGAGCACGATGCCAAAGAAGAGTTGAATGTGTACGAAGCGATCAAGGCTTCGTTGGTGGCGTCGGCCTCTGGCATGCCGCCATCGTTGGCGGTGGAGTTCGGTCGCAAGGTGTTGTTCCCGGCGCATCGACCCAGTTTCAGTGAGCTGGAACAAGCGATTCGCGGCCGCTGATAGATGGATAACAACCAACCCATCATTGTTAAACGCGTCAAGAAGATTGCCGCGGGGCACCACGGCGGCGCCTGGAAAATTGCCTTTGCCGACTTCGCCGTCGCCATGATGGCGTTCTTCCTGGTGCTGTGGCTGATGTCGTCTGCCACGCCTGAGCAGAAGAAAGCCATCTCCGGTTATTTCCAGGACCCCGTCGGGTTCAGCGAAAGCGCCAGCCCCTATGTCATCGACCTGGGCGGCACACCGACGCCGGCGCCGGACAAAACCCTGAACCCCGATGTGAAAGACGCCAAGGCGGCGACGGACACCGCATCCGACGTGGAAGCCGATATCACCCCGAGCGAATCGGAAGCGGAAAACATTGCCGAGAAGCTCGAGAAAGAGCGTCTCGAATTGCTGCTGCAAGAGCTGCAAAACAAGGTCAACGAGAATCCTCAGCTGCAACGCTTCAAGGATCAGATCTTGTTCGAAATCACCCAGGACGGCTTGCGCATTCAGATCATGGACGCCGCCAACCGGCCGATGTTCGACAGCGGCAGTGCGCGTTTGCAGTCGTATTTCGAAGACATCCTGATCGCCATGTCCGACACCATCAAAGCGGTGCCGAACAAAATCAGCATCAGCGGCCATACCGACGCCAAACCGTTTGTAGGCCGGGGCGACTACGGCAACTGGGAGCTCTCGGCAGAGCGCGCCAACGCGGCGCGGCGCACCTTGGTGGCGGGCAGTTACCCGGAAGAGCAAATCGCCCGCGTGGTCGGTTATGCATCCTCGGCACTGTTTGATCGTGAAGACCCGATGAATCCGGTGAACCGGCGCATCGACATCATCGTGCTGAACAAAAAAGCCCAGCGCGAAATCGAGGGTGGACAGAGCCCCGAAGAGGCGACGCCGCCTGCAGAAGGCCAACCGGCCGCTCCCGGCACGCCGGCGGCTCCTGGCGCTGCTCCCGCGCCGACCGGTGCTGCGCCCGGTGCGCAAACCACGCCGGAAGAGCTTCGCGAAAAGCTCAACGTGTTTGATAACGGTGCGTTGCGCCTGGATCAGGCGCGAGAGAACTGATCTTCAAGCTGAAACGAAAAGGCCGCGTTTGACGCGGCCTTTTCGTTTCAGTAATCCGACTCGGGAAGCGTCGAGATAATGTGTCGATAACTGGCCATTCGCTGCGGCTGAATGCGACCGTCTTCCAGTGCTTTGAGCAGCGCGCAACCGGGCTCGCGGTCGTGCTTGCAGTCGCGGAAACGGCAGCGGCCGAGCAGATCGTGAAACTCGATGAAGCCGGCTTCAACGTCGTCACGACTGACGTGCACCAAGCCGAATTCGCGAATACCCGGCGAGTCGATCAGCTCACCCCCGTTGGGGAAGTGAAACAACCGTGCGGTGGTGGTGGTGTGCGTGCCTTTGCCGGTCAGCTCGGAGAGCGGGCCGACACGGGTGTCGACTTCCGGCAGCAAACTGTTGACCAGCGACGACTTGCCCACGCCTGATTGCCCCACGAACACACTCACATGCCCATCGAGCTCGGCCTGCAGCAACTGCATGCCGTTGCCGTGATGCGCCGACACTTCCAGCAGCGGGTAGCCCAACTGTCGATACACGCCGAGCAGCGAATTAAGCGCCACGGCATTTTTGTCGTCGATCAGGTCGGCCTTGTTAAGCAGCAACAGCGGGCGGATGCCGGCGTGCTCGGCGGCCACCAGATAACGGTCGATCAGGTTGGCGTGGGGCTCGGGCAGCGGGGCGAAGACAATGACGATCAGGTCGACGTTGGCGGCAACCGGCTTCAACTGGCCGCGCGTATCAGGACGGCACAGCTCGGTATGACGCGGCAATTGCGCCACGATCACGCCGATGCCCTGGTTGCCGGCGCGCCATACCACCTGGTCACCAGTTACCAGCGTTGGCAGATTGGCCCGTAGGTGGCAGCGGAAAACCTGCCCGGCCAATTCGCCGTCACGGGCTTCTACTTCAACTTGCACGCCGAAGTGGGCGATGACCAGGCCGACCTGTTCGGGGCCCAGGTCGCCGCCTTCCAGCGCTTCCAGCGATTGCGATTCTCGCTTGGCGGCGCGGGCAGCGCGCTCGCCTTGGATCTTCTCGATGCGCCAATTCTGGCGACGGTTGAGCTGGCGTTTGGCCATGGGACTTCCGGTTAGATAAGCAACAAATTGGCGCGCGCGAGCTGCGCGGCCTGCAACGATGCGAATGGCCGGCGAGTTTAGCACGCCGCCCCGAGATCGCCGCCGCGCGCCATGGCTGAGCTAAACTGCGCAGCTACGCAGAGGAGCCTCACCATGCAAAACCCGCAGAATCTGATTTGGATTGACCTGGAAATGACCGGTTTGGATCCCGAAACCGACGTCATCATCGAAATGGCGACCATTGTTACTGACAGCAACCTCAACGTCCTGGCCGAGGGCCCGGTGATTGCCGTGCACCAGAGTGACGAAACCCTGGCTGCCATGGACGAATGGTGCACTCGCACCCATGGTGAAAGCGGCCTGACCCAACGCGTGCGCGACAGCAAGATCAGCGCCCAGGAAGCCGAAGCCCAGACCATCGCATTTCTGGAACAGTGGGTACCGAAAGGCAAATCGCCCATCTGCGGCAACAGCATCGGTCAGGACCGCCGCTTCCTGTACCGCTATATGCCGAACCTGGAAGCCTACTTCCACTATCGCTACCTGGACGTGTCCACCTTGAAAGAACTGGTGGTTCGCTGGGCCCCGCAGATTCGTGATGGCTTCAGCAAAAAGGGCAGCCACCTGGCGCTGGACGACATCTACGACTCGATCGCCGAACTGAAGTACTACCGCGAGCATTTTATTAAGAAGTTTTGATGCACTTGGCCTTACTCCGTCATTCCCGCGTAGGCGGGAATCCAGAGTCGTTCAGGCGTTCATCGTCCGTTCCGGCATTCTGGGTCCCCGCTTTCGCGAGGACGACGGTGGTGGGCTGTTACTGCGGGCAGGACCGGTCACCTGCCGAACTGAACTACTACCGCGAGCATTTTATTAAGAAGTTTTGATTGGAACGTGTTCGTAGGCGTTGGGCTTCTCCTTTGGCTCGCCGACGTGGACCGGCCCAACCTGAGCGCTGTGGGCTTACACCGTCATTCCCGCGTAGGCGGGAATCCAGAGTCGTTCAGGCGTTCATCGTCCGTTCCGGCATTCTGGGTCCCCGCTTTCGCGAGGGCGACGGTGGTGGGCTGTTACTCCGGGCAGGACCGGTTACGTGCCGAACTGAACTACTACCGCGAGCATTTTATTAAGACGTTTTGATTGGAGTTGGCGCGTGGGCGTTGGGCTTCGCTTTGCTCAACCCAACCTACACCAGCCCGTAGGTTGGGTTGAGCGAAGCGAAGCCCAACAGGTTTGCCGCTACCGCCCATGCCGCGCCAATGCCCACTGCACGTGCTCACGCACCATCTCCGAATCATCATCCCGGCGCAGTTCCAGCGCTTCGATAACGGGAATGCTCGACGGCGCATTGCCCAGCCCCACCGCCAAATTGCGCAACCAGCGCTCGTAGCCGGCCCGGCGCAAAGGCGAGCCTTCGGTACGGCTCAGAAACTCCTCCTCGCTCCAGCGAAACAGCTCGGCCAGTTGCGCATTGTCCAGGCTATGCCGCGGGGCGAAGTCGCTCTGTTCGGTGGGTTTGGCGAAACGGTTCCAGGGGCAGACAATCTGGCAGTCATCGCAGCCAAACACCCGGTTGCCGATCAGGGGCCGAAGATCGACCGGAATCGGACCTTTCAATTCGATTGTCAGGTAGGAAATACAGCGCCGCGCGTCGAGCACATACGGGCCGACGAAGGCATTGGTCGGGCAGATGTCCAGGCAGGCAGTGCAGCGGCCGCAATGCTCACTGCCATGCGGCTCATCGACCGGCAGCGGCAGGTCGACAAACAGCTCGCCGAGGAAAAAATAGCTGCCGGCCTTCCGGTTCAGCACCAGCGTGTTCTTGCCGATCCAGCCAAGCCCGGCCTGTTCGGCGATGGCTTTTTCCAGCACCGGCGCGCTGTCGACAAACGCCCGATAGCCGAACGGGCCGATGGCCTGCTGAATGCGCTCGGCCAATTGTTGCAGACGTTTACGAATCAGCTTGTGGTAGTCGCGACCCAATGCATAGCGCGACACATAGGCGGTTTCCGGCTGGCCGAGGCGTTGCGCCATCAGCGTATCGCCGGGCAGGTAATCCATCCGTAGCGAGACCACGCGCAACGTGCCGGGCACCAACTCGTCGGGGTGCGAACGCTTGCTGCCGTGGGCGCCCATGTAATCCATCTCGCCGTGATAGCCCGCCGCCAGCCAGCGCTCCAAGTGCGCTTCATGCTCGCCCAGGTCCAGCCCGGCGATGCCGACTTGCTGAAAGCCAAGCTCGCGGCCCCAGTCTTTGATCGACTGGGCGAGGTGGGCGAGATCAAGGGCGGGGTTGGACATGGGCGCAGGCAACTGGGACAGAGGTGCGTATAATTCTGCCAGACATCCGAGCTGACTGACGCATGCCGCCTATCAACGACACCCTCCCCGCCGCTTTGCACAGTGCCGCCCAGGTACGTGATCTCGACGCCCGCCTTATTGCAGCGGGCACGCCTGGCTTCGAATTGATGGAGCGCGCCGCTCATGCCGCCTGGCGCGCGTTGCGCCAGCGTTGGCCGCAGGCGACTGAAGTGACTGTGTTGGCAGGGCACGGCAACAATGCGGGCGACGCGTATCTGGTTGCGGCCCTCGCCCAGCGTGCGGGGTGGCAGGTTCATCTCTATGCCGTCGGCGATACGGCGCGGCTGGCCGGCGATGCAGCCGCTGCATACGCTGCGGCGCAGCAGGCCGGCCTGGCGGCGCAAAGCTGGTACGCCGATGCGCCTTTGTCCGGCGTGCTGGTCGATGGGTTGCTGGGCACCGGCCTTTCCGGTGAGGTTCGCGCTCCCTACTCCAAAGTAATCGCCGCGATTAATGCCAGTGGCCTGCCGGTGCTGGCGCTGGACCTGCCGTCGGGGTTATGTGCCAACACCGGCGTTGCCCTGGGCGCTGCCGTGCGCGCCGACCTCACCGTCACCTTTATCGCCCTGAAAGTCGGGCTGTTCACCGGCGAAGCGCCGGCTTTGGTGGGTGAGCTGGTGTTCGATGACCTGCACGCTGCAGCGCATCTGGTGGCTGAAACCGGTGTTGTGGCCCGGCGGCTGACCGCTGCAAACCTTCCGCGTTTAGCGCCCCGCTCGGCGACCGCCCATAAAGGTCAGTTCGGCCATGTGCTGGTGGTCGGCGGTGATCGCGGCTTTGGCGGCGCGGCCTTGCTCACCGCCGAAAGCACGTTGCGCTGCGGCGCTGGCCTGGTTTCCCTGGCAACGCGGCCGGAACACGTTTCGGCGGCGCTGACTCGTCGTCCGGAAATCATGTGCGCGGGCATCAGCTCGGCCAATCAGTTAACGGCGCTCAGCCAGCGCGCCAAGGTGCTGGTAGTGGGGCCCGGCTTGGGGCAGGGCGCCTGGGGGCGGAGTTTGTTCTCCGTCGCCCGGCATGCTGATTTGCCGCAAGTGTGGGACGCCGATGCGCTGAACCTGTTGGCGGAAAAACCGGCAGTGCTCTGCGCTAATAGCGTGATCACGCCTCACCCGGGCGAAGCGGCGCGCCTGCTTGGCCTTTCCACTGCCCAAGTGCAAGCGGACCGGCCGGCGGCGGCGCGCGCCTTGGCAAAAAACTTTGCGACCGTAGCGGTACTCAAAGGCGCAGGCAGTCTGGTCGCTGCGCCGGACGGTCGCCTGTGTCTGTGCGATCACGGTCATCCGGCCATGGCTGGGTCGGGCCTGGGAGATGTGCTGGCCGGTGTGGTTGGCGCGCTGCTGGCTCAGGGCATGCCGGCGTTCGACGCTGCGTGTCTGGCCGTTTGGCTGCATGCTCGCGCGGGTGAGCAATTGGGCGAGAGAGGCCGAGGCCTGGCCGCCAGTGATTTAATCGCCGTCATTCGGCAGCTTTTGCAGGAACAGTCGCCATGTCTGAATTGAGTGTGGATATCTATAAAGCAGACGAAGCGTCGATGCTGGAGCTGGGTGCGCGAATCGCTGAAGTCACAGGCGGGCGCGGCATCATCTATTTGCACGGTGATCTGGGAGCGGGCAAAACCACGCTGTCGCGCGGCATTATTCGCGGGCTGGGTCATACCGGCGCGGTAAAAAGTCCGACGTTCACCCTGGTTGAGCCCTACGAGCTGGGCGAGGTGCGCGCGTACCACTTTGACCTCTATCGCCTGGTGGACCCCGAAGAGCTGGAGTTTCTAGGCATTCGCGATTACTTCGAAGGCGATGCTCTGTGTTTGATCGAATGGCCGCAACGCGGCGTCGGCGTTTTGCCAAAGGCGGACATGGACATTACCATTAGCCCCCACAAGAGCGGGCGCCTGCTGCGTTTTACGCCGCACAACGGATTGGGCGAGGCCTGGTGCGCCGCCTTGGCCAAATACGAAAAGCATGAATAAGAGAGTGGGGTTGGGTATGCGCATGCGCGCGCTGGTTACCGGGGTTGCTGTGCTGCTTGTATTGGCTGCCGAGTTTGTGGCTGCGGCCGACATTAAAAGCGTACGGCTGTGGCGCGCGCCGGATAACACCCGCCTGGTGTTCGACCTGTCGGGCCCGGTTACCCACAGCGTATTCACCCTGACTTCACCCAACCGCATCGTCATCGACGTAAATGGCGCGACGCTGGCAACGAAACTCGAACAGCTGTCGATCGCCAATACGCCGATCACCAGCGTGCGCTCGGCGCAGCGCTCGCCCACCGACTTGCGCATCGTCATCGACTTGTCCTCCGCCGTGACGCCCAAGAGCTTTAGCCTGGCGCCGAACCAGCAGTACGGCGATCGTCTGGTGGTCGACCTGTTTGACCAGGGCGCCGACAGTTCGCCCAGCCTGCCGTCGACTACCACCGCTGCAGCACCGCAAGTGCCGGTAACGCCGACCCAGCCGCTGCCCAAGCTGACGCCGCCAGATCCGAGCGGCAAGCGCGACATCGTTATCGCCATCGACGCCGGCCACGGCGGCGAAGACCCCGGCGCCCTCGGCCCGCGCGGCGCGCGTGAAAAAGATGTGGTGCTGGGCATTGCCCGCGAACTGCAACGCCAGATCAACGGCACCAAAGGCTACCGTGCCGAGCTGGTGCGCACCGGCGACTACTTTATTCCGCTGCGTAAACGCACCGAGATTGCCCGCAAGAAGGGCGCCGACCTGTTTGTCTCCATTCACGCTGACGCGGCGCCGAGCAAGTCCGCGTTTGGCGCTTCGGTGTTCGCCCTGTCTGATCGCGGCGCCACGTCGGAAACCGCGCGTTGGCTGGCCGACAGTGAAAACCGCTCCGACTTGATCGGCGGTGCCGGCAACGTCAGCCTCGATGACAAAGACCCGATGCTGGCGGGCGTGTTGCTCGACCTGTCGATGACGGCGTCGCTGTCCTCCAGCCTTAACGTTGGCCAGAAAGTACTCACCAACCTCGGCAGCGTGACCTCGCTGCACAAGCGCCGCGTGGAACAGGCCGGGTTTATGGTGCTGAAGTCGCCGGATATTCCGTCGATTCTGGTGGAAACCGGCTTTATCTCGAACCCGAATGAATCGGCCAAACTGGCAACCGGCAGCCACCAGCAGTCGTTGGCACGTTCAATCTCCAGCGGCGTGCGCCAGTTCTTCCAGCAAAATCCGCCGCCGGGCACATACATCGCGTGGATGCGTGACTCGGGCAAAATCGCCCCGGGCCCTCGCGACCATTTGGTGGCGCCCGGTGAAAGCCTGGCGATGATTGCCCAGCGTTATCAAGTCACCCAGGCGGCCATTCGCTCGGCCAATAACCTCAAGACCGATGCGTTGAAGGTCGGCCAGCATCTGCAAATTCCACCGACTGCCCTGGCGGCGCAGCCATGACGGTGACGGAGTTGACCCAAGCGCGCATCGAACTGCTCAGCCCACGGCTGGCGAACCAGATCGCCGCCGGCGAGGTGGTAGAGCGTCCGGCATCGGTAATCAAGGAATTGCTGGAAAACAGCCTCGACTCCGGCGCTTCGCGCATCGACGTCGACGCCGAGTTGGGCGGCACCAAGCTGTTGCGCGTGCGCGACGACGGCAGTGGCATCGCTGCCGACGACTTGCCGCTCGCACTGGCGCGCCACGCCACCAGCAAGATTCGAGAGCTGGAAGACCTTGAAAGCGTCATGAGCATGGGTTTTCGCGGCGAGGCGCTGGCTTCCATCAGTTCCGTCGCGCGGTTGACGCTGACCTCGCGTACCGCCGATGCCGAGCAAGCCTGGCAGGTGGAAACCGAAGGCCGCGACATGGCGCCCCGCGTGCAGCCAGCGGCTCACCCGGTCGGCACCTCGGTGGAAGTGCGCGACCTGTTCTTCAACACGCCAGCGCGCCGCAAGTTCCTCAAGGCTGAGAAAACCGAATTCGATCATCTTCAAGAAGTGGTCAAGCGTCTGGCATTAGCCCGCTTCGACGTGGCGTTTCATCTGCGCCACAACGGCAAAAGTGTGCTGGCCTTTCACGAGGCCCACGACGAAGCCGCACGCGCCCGCCGGGTTGCGGCGGTGTGTGGGCCAGCCTTTCTCGAGCAGGCGCTGCCGATTGAAATCGAGCGCAATGGCTTGCGCATGTGGGGCTGGGTTGGGTTGCCGACGTTTTCCCGCAGTCAGGCCGATCTGCAGTATTTCTATGTGAACGGTCGCGCTGTCCGCGACAAGCTGGTCGCCCACGCGGTGCGCCAGGCTTATCGCGACGTGCTGTTCAATGGTCGCCATCCGACGTTTGTGCTGTTCCTGGAAATCGATCCGTCGGTGGTCGACGTCAACGTGCACCCGACCAAACACGAAGTGCGTTTTCGTGACGGGCGCATGGTGCATGACTTTCTATACGGCACCTTGCACCGCGCATTGGGCGAGGTTCGTCCGGAAGATCAACTGGCCGCACCCGCAGCGGTGGCCGGCATGCTGCGCCCGACCGGGCAGGCGGCGGGTGAGTTCGGTCCGCAAAACGAGATGAGCCTGTCGGCCAATGTGCTGGAGCGTCCGGCTTCAGACAACGTCTGGCGTGCCCCGGGGAGCGGTTATCAGGGTGGCTATCAGGCGCCACGTCCATCGCAAAGTCTTCCCACGGCAGAAACCCAGGGCGTGTATCGCGACTATTTCGCCCCGCTGGCTACCGGCGGTGCACCAACTGCCTTGCCGGAAAATCAAGGCGACATCCCGCCGCTGGGCTATGCCCTGGCGCAGCTTAAAGGCGTGTACATCCTCGCCGAGAACGCTGTCGGAATGGTGCTGGTCGACATGCATGCCGCCCACGAACGCATCACCTATGAGCGCTTGAAAATCGCCATGGCCAGCGAAGGCTTGAGCGGCCAGCCGTTGCTGGTGCCTGAATCGATTGCCGTGAGCCAGCGTGAGGCTGACTGCGCAGAGGAACATGCCGCGTGGTTCCAACGTCTGGGTTTTGAGTTGCAGCGGCTTGGCCCGGAAACCCTGGCGATTCGCCAGATTCCTGCACTGCTGAAGCAGGCTGAGGCCAATCGACTGGTGCATGACGTGGTAGCCGACTTGATGGAATACGGCACCAGTGATCGTATTCAGGCGCATCTCAACGAACTGCTGGGCACCATGGCCTGCCACGGCGCAGTGCGCGCGAATCGCCGCCTGACCATTCCGGAAATGAATGGTTTGCTGCGGGATATGGAAAGCACCGAGCGCAGCGGCCAGTGCAACCACGGTCGACCGACCTGGACGCAGCTGGGCATGGACGACCTCGACAAACTCTTCATGCGCGGCCGCTAAAGGACCTTCTTATGTCCAGTCGCCTGCCTCCGGCGATTTTCCTCATGGGGCCGACCGCCGCCGGCAAGACTGATCTGGCCATTGAATTGAGCAGGCACTTGCCCTGCGAGTTGATCAGCGTCGATTCAGCGCTGGTGTATCGCGGCATGGATATCGGCACAGCCAAGCCGTCCAAAGAGATGCTGGCTCAGTATCCGCACCGACTTATCGATATCCGCGATCCGGCTGAACCCTATTCAGCAGCAGACTTTTGCACCGATGCCCTCGCCGCCATGGCTGAAATCACCTCCCGTGGGCGCATTCCGCTGCTGGTGGGCGGCACCATGTTGTATTACAAGGCGCTTCAAGACGGTTTGGCCGATATGCCGCCCGCCGATGCGGCAGTGCGAACGCAGTTGGAGCAGCGCGCTGCAACGGAAGGCTGGGATGTGCTGCATCGCGAATTGGCCGCGGTCGACCCGCAGTCGGCAGCACGAATTCACCCGAATGACCCGCAGCGGCTCTCGCGAGCGTTGGAAGTGTTTTTGGTCAGCGGGCAGACCATGACGTCGCATCGAGAGCGTCAGGCCGCTCAAAACGGCGGTTCTGGCACAGCCGGGGGCTCGCAATTCCCCTATACTGTCGCCAGTTTGGCCATCGCGCCCGCGGAGCGCCACGTACTGCACGCGCGGATTGCCGAAAGATTTGTGGCCATGATGGAACAGGGATTTGTCGAAGAGGTCGAAAACCTGCGAAATAGAGGTGACCTGCACACAGGATTACCGTCTATACGGGCTGTGGGTTATCGACAGGTCTGGGATTACCTCGACGGCAGCCTTTCGCGAGAGCAAATGGTCGAGCGTGGCATTATCGCCACCCGTCAATTAGCCAAAAGACAGTTCACCTGGTTGCGCGGATGGGCCAATCTGCACTGGCTAGACAGCCTGGCTTGCGACAATCTACCGCGCACCTTGAAATACTTGAAGTCGGTCTCCATATTGGACTGAGACCTTGCTTATAGCCGTCTATCCTTGGGGGTACTACGGCGAAGTCCACCACTTTTCATACTATAACTATCGATCTCCAAAGGAGTGCGGCACATGTCAAAAGGGCATTCGCTACAAGACCCTTACCTCAATACCCTGCGTAAGGAACGCGTACCGGTTTCAATTTATTTGGTTAACGGCATTAAGCTGCAAGGCCAGATCGAATCCTTCGACCAGTTTGTTATTTTGCTGAAGAACACTGTCAGCCAAATGGTCTACAAGCACGCCATCTCCACCGTGGTACCGAGCCGTCCGGTTCGTCTGCCTAGCGCGACAGAAGGCGAGCAAGTCGAAGCAGAACCAGGTAACGCCTGATAGGAGTCTGCTTTGTTCTTCGAGCGTCATGAAGGTGGTGAGCGGGCCATTCTGGTTCATCTGGAAGGCCAAGACCCAGAGGCGCGCGAAGATCCGCAGGAGTTTCAGGAGCTCGCCCATTCGGCGGGCGCGGACACGGTGGCGTTCATTAACGTGCCACGTCATCGGCCGACCGCAAAATTTCTGATTGGCAGTGGCAAGGTCGAGGAGTTACGCGACCTGGTCAAGGCCGAGCAGGCCGATCTGGTTATCTTCAACCACATCCTTACCCCCAGCCAGGAACGTAACCTCGAGCGCGTGTTCGAGTGCCGCGTGCTGGACCGTACGGGGTTGATTCTGGATATCTTCGCCCAGCGTGCACGTACCCACGAGGGTAAGTTGCAGGTTGAGCTGGCTCAGCTTGATCACCTCAGCACCCGCCTGGTTCGTGGCTGGACTCACTTGGAACGGCAGAAAGGCGGTATCGGTCTGCGTGGTCCTGGTGAAACCCAGTTGGAAACGGACCGCCGCTTGCTGCGGGTGCGCATCGGCCAGATCAAGCAAAAGCTCGAACGTGTACGCAGTCAGCGTGATCAGGCGCGGCGCGGGCGCAAGCGTGCCGATATTCCGACCGTTTCGTTGGTGGGTTACACCAACGCCGGTAAATCCACCCTGTTCAACGCCGTTACTCAGTCCGACGTGTATGCGGCGGACCAACTGTTTGCGACCCTCGACCCAACGCTTCGGCGCTTGGAGCTCGATGACCTCGGTCCCATCGTTCTCGCTGATACCGTGGGCTTTATCCGTCACTTGCCGCACAAGCTGGTCGAAGCCTTCCGCGCTACGCTGGAGGAATCGAGCAACTCCGACTTGCTGCTGCATGTGATCGACGCGCACGAACCGGACCGTACTCAGCAGATCGAACAAGTGCTGGCCGTTCTCACGGAAATTGGTGCAGACGAGTTGCCGATTCTCGAGGTCTACAACAAGCTCGACTTGCTGGAAGGCGTAGAGCCGCAGATTCAACGTGACGAGGCGGGGCGCCCACAACGCGTCTGGCTTTCTGCCCGTGACGGCCGCGGTCTGGATTTGCTCGCACAAGCGGTGGCCGAACTGCTGGGCAATGATTTGTTTGTTGGTACCTTGTGCCTGCCGCAACGTCTGGGCCGGCTGCGTGCGCAGTTCTTTGAGTTGGGCGTTGTGCAGACCGAAGCGCATGATGAGAGCGGTGCAAGCCTGCTGTCTGTGCGGGTTCCGCGCGTAGAATTGAACCGGTTGATCAGTCGTGAAGGCTGGCAGCCGTCCGAGTTTTTAGAGCAACACACTTTGCAATAAAGCCTGCGACTGCGGCTTTGCTGCTGCCGGACGGCATCTGTAGCATTGGCGGGCGCGCCGTGGGCGCGTCTTTGCTTTATCAGTATGGAGAGCGCTATGGCTTGGAATGAGCCGGGTGGCAACTCGAATAATCAAGACCCTTGGGGTGGACGCAAGGGTGGCGGTGACCGCAAAGGTCCACCGGATCTCGACGAAGCCTTCCGCAAGCTGCAAGACAGTCTGAACGGGCTGTTTGGCGGCGGTAAAAAACGTGACAGCGATAGCGGTTCAGGTGGCGGCGGCGGTGGCTTCGGCCTTATCGCCATAGTCGTTGCCGTGCTGGCGGCCATCTGGCTGTACAGCGCCGTCTATGTCGTCGACGAGCAGGAGCAGGCCGTTGTGCTGCGCTTCGGCAAGTACTACGAAACTGTCGGCCCAGGCCTCAACATCTATTTCCCTCCGATTGATCGCAAGTACCAGGAGAACGTCACCCGCGAGCGTGCTTACAGCAAGCAGGGGCAGATGCTCACCGAAGACGAGAACATCATCGAGGTACCGCTGACTGTTCAATACAAGATCAGCAACCTGCAAGATTTCGTGCTCAACGTTGACCAGCCGGAAGTGAGCCTGCAGCAGGCCACCGACAGCTCGGTACGCCACGTGGTGGGCTCCACCGCGATGGACCAGGTGCTGACCGAAGGCCGTGAGCTCATGGCCAGCGAAGTCAAAGAGCGTCTGCAACGCTTCATGGACACCTACAAAACCGGTGTCACCGTCACGCAGGTGAACTTGCAGAGCGCTGCTGCGCCGCGTGAAGTTCAGGAAGCCTTCGATGACGTGATTCGTGCACGTGAAGACGAACAGCGTGAGAAGAATCTGGCTGAGTCGTATGCCAACGGCGTAGTGCCGGAAGCGCGTGGTCAGGCTCAACGCCTCATTGAAGACGCCAGCGGTTACCGTGACGAAGTGGTTTCCCGCGCTACGGGTGAAGCGGATCGCTTTACCAAGCTTGTAGCCGAGTACCGCAAGGCGCCGGAAGTGACGCGCGAACGTCTCTACCTCGACACCATGCAAGAGCTGATGACCAACACCAGCAAAGTATTGGTGACTGGCGAGAAAGGGCAGAACAACCTGCTTTATCTGCCACTCGACAAGATGATCGATAGCCGTGGCGCTGCACCGGCTCAGGGCGCTTCCAGCAATGCTGCCGCTGCTGATTTGGGCGCACGCGTGAATGCTGATTTGCAACAGCGTGATCTGCGGACAAGGGAGACTCGCTGATGAGCAATAAATCACTGGCCGTCCTGATCGTCGCCATTGTCGCTGTGCTGGTTGGTTGGAACTGCTTTTACATCGTGGCGCAAACCGAGCGTGCCGTAATGCTGCAGTTCGGTCGCATCGTGCAAACCGATGTAGCGCCTGGCCTTCATGTGAAGATTCCTTACGTTAACCAGGTGCGCAAATTCGATGCGCGTTTGATGACGCTGGATTCCTCCACCTCGCGTTTCCTGACGCTGGAAAAGAAAGCGCTGATGGTCGATGCCTACGCCAAGTGGCGCGTGCTCGATGCCGAGCGTTTCTACACCGCTACTTCAGGGATCAAGCAAATCGCCGATGAGCGTTTGTCCCGTCGTCTTGAAGCTTCGCTGCGCGACCAGTTCGGTAAGCGCACGTTGCACGAGTCGGTGTCGGGTGAGCGTGATGCGTTGATGGCTGACGTGACTGCAACGCTTAACAAGGCTGCGCAGAAAGAGTTGGGTATTGAAGTGGTCGACGTTCGCGTCAAGGCCATCGACCTGCCCAAGGAAGTTAACCGCAGCGTGTTTGATCGCATGAGTTCCGAGCGCGAGCGTGAAGCACGTGAGCATCGCGCCAAGGGTAAAGAGCTGGCAGAAGGTATCCGTGCAGACGCCGACCGGCAGAAGCGTGTGATCCTGGCTGAGGCTTATCGCGAAGCGGAAGAGATGCGCGGTGATGGCGATGCCAAGGCCTCGGCTATCTACGCCAATGCCTACGGCATGGATCAGGAGTTCTACGGTTTCTACCGCAGCCTGCGTGCCTACCGCGAGAGCTTTGCCGACAAGCGTGACGTATTGGTCCTTGATCCGAGCAGCGATTTCTTCCGTTATCTGGAAAAATCGAAGCCCTGATGTCAGTCATTTCCGGCGGGCGCTAGTCGTCCGTCGGGGTGACCGGTCGGGGAAACGTGTTATGATTGGTCAGCCGGGAAATTCCCGGCTTTTTTGCGTCTGTGGGAACCATGTGGCAGGAACTCGGCATCGCGTTGTGTTTAGTGCTGGTGCTGGAAGGCATCCTGCCGTTCCTATATCCACGAGGTTGGCGTGAGACATTCATGCAGCTATTGCAGCTGTCTGATGGTCACTTGCGCCTAATCGGGCTTGCCAGCATGTTGCTGGGAACAGTCCTCCTTTACTGGCTTCATTAATGGCTGCCGCCCGCAACGAGGGGAATGGCGAAATGGCAACGGTAGACCGCTGGCTGCTGCCAGATGGCATCGAGGAAGTACTGCCGCCGGAAGCGGCGCGCATTGAGGCGGCCCGCCGCCAGGTACTGGATCTGTTCCAGCGCTGGGGCTATGAGTTCGTCGTCACTCCACACATTGAATACCTGGAATCGCTGCTCACGGGCGCGGGCCAGGATCTGGATCTGCGCACCTTCAAAGTGATCGATCCGCAAACGGGTCGGCAGATGGGTTTTCGTGCCGACATCACGCCGCAAGTGGCTCGCATCGACGCGCATACGTTGCGTCGCGAAGGCCCGAACCGTCTGTGCTACGCCGGTAGCGTGCTGCATGCTCAGCCGCGCGCGCTGACAACGTCTCGCAGCCCGATCCAGCTAGGCGCCGAGCTGTATGGCGACGCCAGTCCTGCCAGCGACGTTGAAGTGATCAGCCTGCTGCTGGAAATGCTCGAGCTCGCCGCCGTTCCTGACGTGCATATCGACCTCGGCCATGTCGGCATCTACCGTGGCCTCGCCCGTGCTGCGGGTCTGTCGGGTGAAGTTGAACAGCAGTTGTTTGATGCGCTGCAGCGCAAGGCTGTCGATGAAGTGGCCTCGCTGACTGAGCACGTTCCTGCCGATTTGCAGAAAATGCTGCGCGCCCTCGCCGAGTTGTGTGGCGAGCGTGAAGTGCTGGACCTGGCGCAAGCCTGCCTGGTCGAGGCGCCTGAAGACGTGCATCTGGCGTTGGACGAGCTTATCGCCATTGCTGACACCCTTGAGCGCCGCTACCCCGAAGTGCCGCTGTACTTTGACCTCGGCGAGTTGCGCGGCTACCACTACCACACCGGTGTGGTGTTCGCGGCGTTCGTTCCTGGCGTTGGCCAGTCCATCGCACAAGGCGGTCGTTACGACGACATCGGCGCCGACTTCGGTCGCGCGCGTCCGGCTACCGGTTTTTCGACCGACCTGAAAACGCTGGTGACGCTGGGCTCGATGCAGCTCGACGAGCCGGAGACCGGGGTTTGGGCGCCGGACAATCACGATTTGTATCTATGGAAGGCGGTTCGCCAGTTGCGCGCGCAAAACACGCGTGTTGTGCAGGCGCTGCCGGGGCAGGACGTTTCTGCTGCGTACGAGGCGGGCTGTGATCGCCAGTTGGTGCTCGCTGATGGGCGCTGGCAGGTTGAGCCGTTAGCTGTTTAAAGATTTCCGCCGGCTGCTGCCGGCATCAAGCTTCGAAGAGGACAAGTGTTATGGGTAAGAATGTCGTCGTCCTGGGCACCCAATGGGGTGATGAGGGCAAAGGCAAGATCGTTGATCTGCTGACTGAACACGCTGCCGCGGTAGTTCGCTACCAGGGCGGTCACAACGCAGGTCATACCCTGGTGATCAACGGCGAAAAAACCGTCTTGCACCTGATTCCGTCGGGCGTGCTGCGTGACGGCGTCCAGTGCCTGATCGGCAACGGCGTCGTGGTGGCGCCAGACGCCCTGATGCGCGAAATCATCAAGCTGGAAGAGAAGGGTGTTCCGGTGCGCGAGCGCCTGCGCATCAGCCCGGCTTGTCCGCTGATTCTGTCGTACCACGTGGCGCTGGATCAGGCCCGTGAGCGCGCCCGTGGCGAAGCCAAAATCGGCACCACGGGTCGCGGCATCGGCCCGGCATACGAAGACAAAGTGGCCCGTCGTGGCCTGCGCGTCGGTGATCTCTTTCACCGTGAACGTTTCGCCGCCAAGCTCGGCGAGTTGCTGGATTACCACAACTTCGTGCTGGTGAATTACTACAAAGAGCCGGCCATCGACTTCCAGAAAACCCTGGATGAGTGCATGGAATACGCCGAGCTGCTGAAGCCGATGATGGCCGACGTGACCTCCGTATTGCATGACCTGCGTCGCGACGGCAAAGACATCATGTTCGAAGGCGCGCAAGGTTCGTTGCTCGACATCGACCACGGCACCTACCCCTACGTGACCAGCTCCAATACCACGGCAGGCGGCATCGCTACCGGTTCGGGCTTTGGTCCGATGTACCTCGATTACATCCTCGGTATCACCAAGGCCTACACCACGCGCGTGGGCTCCGGTCCGTTCCCGACTGAGCTGTTCGACGACGTCGGTGCATTTCTCGCCAAGCGCGGTCACGAGTTCGGCGCCACCACCGGCCGTGCCCGTCGTTGCGGCTGGTTCGACGCCGTTATCCTGCGTCGCGCCATCGAAATCAACAGCATCTCGGGCCTGTGCCTGACCAAGCTGGACGTTCTCGACGGCCTGGAAACCATCCGCATCTGCGTGGGTTACAAAAACGAAAACGGTGCGGTGATCGACGCCCCGACTGACGCTGACAGCTACATCGGCCTGGAGCCGGTGTACGAAGAAGTGCCAGGCTGGAGTGAGTCGACGCTGGGCGCCAAAAGCCTGGATGAGCTGCCGGCCAATGCCCGAGCCTACATCAAGCGCGTGGAAGAGCTGGTCGGCGCGCCGATCGACATCATCTCCACCGGCCCGGACCGCAACGAGACCATCGTATTGCGTCACCCGTTCGCCTAAGGGCTTGCGCCGTCGCTTGCGACGGTTAACGAAAAGGGTCGCCGATTGGCGGCCCTTTTTCGTTTCTGAGCGTCTGGTCAGGTGTGGCGGCATGGCCCTTGCTGTGCTCAAGTTATCCCAGCAGTTGCCGTCACATCAGGTGACGGATATTGGAGGTTTGTCGTGTCAGCCATCGTTTCTCTCTTGCGTAGCCGCTTGCTGCGCCCGGTCTTCATTGCACTTGGAATTGCACTGCTGGTGCAGGTCCTCGTGGCCGTTGCACTAACTCGGAGCACGGTCGGTGCGCTGGAGGTCGATCTGGGCGCGCGCCTGGGTTCCGACACCCAGCGGCTCGAGTCCGAACTGGAGCAGGCGGGGCGCGAGCTTTCGTCTGGGCTGGGCACGTTGTCTACGCGCACCCGGGAGCGGCTGGCGGCAGGCCTTTCCGGTCGCTTGAAAGAAGAGCAGGCGCAGATGCGCGCGACGCTTGAGCAGAATCTCAAGGATTCAGCCAATGACATGGCCCAACTCCTCGCAGCGGTGGCGCCGCGTGCGATGTGGGACAACGACGGTCCGGCGCTTTCTGAATTTGCCCGCCGTGCGCAGCGCAATCCGAACGTGCTGTTCGTGGTGTACGACGATGCGCAAGGCCAGCATCTGACCCGCTATCTCAATCGCGAGAACCCGCTGATCAAGGCGCTGATGGAAAAAGGCGAGGGCGAGCGGGCGCTTGATAAGGTGCTCAACGCTGCGCGTAACGACACATCCGTTTACCTCATCGAAGCACCGATCAGCCCCAACGGTGTGGAGATCGGCAAAGTGCTCATGGGCGTGTCCACTGCCTCGGTCGAGCAGCAGTTGGTCGCGCTCGACAAACGTTTCTCCGCGCTGATTGCCAGTGGCGATCAGTTGGTCGCCGACAGCCTGTCGGGCGCTGCTACTGAAAGTACCGCCGCTCTGACGGCGCGATTGAAAGCGGCACAAACCGAAACGGCCGGCATGGCCGACGGCGCTCGTACTTCCGTTCGGGAATCTGCCGCCACGCTGAAATGGCGCATCGGTTTGGGCTTGGTGCTGGTGGGTTTTTGCGTGTTGCTGACGCTGGCGATCGTGCTAGGGCGGCGGGTGGTGAGCAAGCTGCACTTGCAGATTGCTGCGCTGAATGATTTGGCAGCGGGCGAGGGCGATTTGACCCGTCGCATTGAAGTCACCAGCCGAGACGAGATTGGCGACATGGCCATCGCCGTGAATCGCTTTGTCGAGAAATTGCAGCCCATCGTGCGTGAGGCGGGCGAAGTCGCGGTCAGCACTGGCGTCGAAATCAAAGGCCTGGCCACTCGCAGCGTTGCGGCCGAAGCGGCAGCTGAACGTCAGCGCGATGAAGTGGCGGGTAGCCTCGAGGCGTTGGCGGTGATGGCTGGCGATGCGCAGGCTGAAAGTCGCGCTATGCAGGCGGCGTTGCAGCGCGTGGTGTCGATTCGTCAGGACGCCAACGAAAACGCCGTAATCGCCACGAAAGTCGGCGCCTTGATTGAAGAGCTGGTGTCGCGTGTGGATGCAGGCTCTGCGGTGATCGAGCGACTGGCTCGTCAGAGCGAGCAAATCGAAATGGTGCTGACCGTTATCCACGGCATCGCCGAGCAAACCAACCTGCTGGCGCTCAACGCGGCCATCGAGGCGGCGCGAGCGGGCGAGACCGGTCGAGGCTTCGCCGTAGTAGCGGACGAAGTGCGCGCGCTGGCCAGCAAGACGCAGCAGTCCACCGGCGATATTCAGTCGCACATCACCGCCTTGCAGCAGGGTGCACGGGAAGCGGTGTCGGTGATAGGTCGCGCCGGTCAGCAGGCCAACGAAGGCTTGGCCGCGTTGCGTGACAGCGAGCGTTTGCAGTTGTCGGTGCAGGCAGCGGTGGATGACGTGCATGCTGCAATCAAGGCGGCGACTCAGGCAGCCGCCCATCAGGCAGAGGGCGCCGATGCGGTGCGCGGTCGCGTGGAAGTTATTCACGCCGAAGCGCAGCGCGCCGCTGAAGCGGGCGCGGCGACAGCGGCGAGCGGCCGTGTACTGGATGGGTTGGCGTCGCGGCTGAAATCCAGCTTGGGTCAGTTCCGCGTTTAACGGCACGTGCGTTAAAGAGGTCGGGCTCCCCGGCTTCTTTGATCGCCGCCGTTGCCGAATTGCAGGCACAAAAAAACCGGCCTAAGCCGGTCTTTTTGTTGCTGAGGTTGGTAGTGCCTCAGTCTAAATTGGTGCCCAGGAGAAGACTCGAACTTCCACGATGTTGCCATCGCTAGGACCTGAACCTAGTGCGTCTACCAATTCCGCCACCTGGGCGTTGAGTTCGTTGATTGCTCAAGTACTTTCAACTACAACAACGTTTGCCGTCGTTGTGGGCGCGAAATATACGGACCAGTTTGAATGTTGTAAACCCCTGATGTGAAAAAAAACTTTATTCGTTCACGTGAGCAGACCAAGATAGCGTTTTCGCGCTTCAATAGGCGCATGACACTTACTTCTCTATATAGATAAGGCGAACCCTCTCTAATGGCCGATTGGCAATCCCTCGATCCCGAGGCCGCCCGTGAAGCGGAAAAATACGAAAACCCTATCCCAAGTCGTGAGCTGATTCTTCAGCACCTGGCGGATCGCGGTTCGCCAGCCAACCGCGAGCAGTTGGTAGAAGAGTTCGGCCTCACCACTGAAGAACAGCTTGAAGCCTTGCGTCGTCGCCTGCGGGCGATGGAGCGTGACGGCCAACTGATCTACACCCGTCGTGGCACGTACGCACCGGTCGACAAGCTGGACCTGATCCTCGGTCGTATCAGCGGCCACCGCGATGGCTTCGGTTTTCTTATTCCGGACGACGGTAGCGACGACCTTTTCCTGAGCCCTGCTCAGATGCGTCTGGTCTTCGATGGCGACCGTGCCCTGGCACGCGTTACCGGTCTCGACCGCCGTGGTCGCCGTGAAGGTGCGGTAGTGGAAGTGATTTCCCGCGCCCACGAAACCATCGTTGGTCGTTACTACGAAGAAAGCGGCATCGGCTTCGTCGTCGCAGACAATCCGAAAATTCAGCAGGAAGTGCTGGTCACGCCTGGTCGCAACGCCAGTGCCAAACAAGGCCAGTTCGTTGAGGTGAAAATCACTCATTGGCCAACGCCGCGCTTCCAGCCCCAGGGCGACGTGGTTGAAGTGGTCGGCAACTACATGGCGCCGGGCATGGAAATCGACGTGGCGCTGCGCAGCTACGATATTCCTCACGTATGGCCTGAAGCGGTGCTCAAAGAAGCCGCCAAGCTAAAGCCTGAAGTAGAAGAGAAAGACAAAGAAAAGCGCATCGACCTGCGCCATCTTCCGTTCGTTACCATCGACGGTGAAGACGCTCGCGACTTCGACGACGCGGTATTTTGCGAGAAGAACGGCAGCAACTGGCGCCTGTTCTCCGGCGGCTGGAAGCTGTACGTCGCCATTGCCGACGTTTCGCACTACGTGAAAATCGGCTCGGCCCTCGATGACGAATCGCAAGTGCGCGGCAACTCGGTGTACTTCCCCGAGCGCGTTATCCCGATGCTGCCCGAAGAACTGTCCAACGGCCTTTGCTCGTTGAATCCGAAAGTCGACCGTTTGGCGATGGTCTGCGAGATGAGTATCTCCAAGACCGGCAAGATGACCGACTACCAGTTCTACGAAGCGGTCATCCACTCCCACGCCCGCCTGACCTACAACAAAGTCAGCACCATTCTCGAAACGCCGAAAAGCGCTGAAGCGAAAGCCCTGCGCACCGAGTACGCCGATGTGGTGCCGCACCTCAAGCAGCTGTATTCGCTGTATCAGGTGCTGCTGGCGGCGCGTCACGAGCGCGGGGCCATCGATTTCGAGACCCAGGAAACCCGCATCATCTTCGGCTCTGGCCGCAAGATCGCTGAGATCCGTCCTACCACTCGTAACGACGCTCACAAACTGATTGAGGAATGCATGCTGGCCGCTAACGTGGCCACCGCCGAGTTCCTCAAGAAGCACGAGATTCCTGCTTTGTATCGCGTGCACGATGGTCCGCCGCCAGAGCGTCTGGAAAAGCTCAAGGCATTCCTCGGTGAGTTGGGCTTGTCGCTACAGCGCGGCAAAACCAAGGAAGGCCCGTCGCCTAAGGATTATCAGGCATTGCTTGAAAGCATCCGCGAGCGGCCGGATTACCACCTGATTCAGACCGTGATGCTGCGTTCGTTGAGCCAGGCGGTTTACAGCGCCGATAACCAGGGCCACTTCGGCCTGAATTACGAGGCGTACACGCACTTCACCTCGCCGATTCGTCGTTATCCGGACTTGCTCACGCACCGCGCCATCCGCAGCGTCATTCGCTCGAAGATGGACACGCCGCACGTCAAGCGTGCCGGCGCGATGATGATTCCCAAAGCGCGCATTTACCCGTACGACGAACCCGCGCTGGAGCAACTGGGCGAGCAGTGCTCGTTGTCCGAGCGCCGCGCCGACGAAGCCACCCGCGACGTGGTGAACTGGCTCAAGTGCGAGTTCATGAAAGACCGCGTGGGCGAAAGCTTCCCAGGTGTGATCACGGCTGTGACCGGTTTCGGCTTGTTTGTTGAGCTTAAAGACATCTATGTCGAAGGCTTGGTACACGTCACCGCCTTGCCGGGCGACTACTACCATTTCGATCCGGTTCACCACCGCCTGGCGGGCGAGCGCACTGGCCGCAGTTTCCGTTTGGGCGACAGCATTGACGTGAAAGTGATGCGGGTCGACCTCGACGAACGCAAGATCGACTTCGAACTGGCGCAAGCCACTATCGATGCACCGATCGGCCGTAAAGGCCGCACCTCGGCCGCGACCAAGGGCGGTGCGCGTGAGCGTGCTGAAAAAGCGAACGCAGCACCCACTTCCGGCAGCGCTGACGTCAAACGCAGCCGCGAAGTGAAAAGCGCGTTGCTCGCTGAAGCGAAAAGCAAAGGCAAGGCCAGCGCCGCCGGTAAGGGCGCCAAGCCCAGCACGCATCGCAAAGGCCCGCCGAAGGCTGGCGTGGCAGCACCGAGCAAAAGTGGCGGCGCGCGCAAGCCAAAGGGTAAAGCATGAGTCAGTTGGAAAAAATCTACGGCGTGCACGCCGTAGAAGCCTTGCTGCGTCACCATCCCAAGCGCGTGAAGCAAATCTGGCTCGCCGAAGGACGTAATGATCCGCGCGTGCAGGTGTTGCTCGAATTGGCGGCGCAATCGCGCGTAGCGGTTGGGCAGGCTGAGCGCCGCGAATTGGACGCCTGGGTTGAAGGCGTGCATCAGGGCGTGGTCGCCGAAGTGAGCCCGAGTCAGGTGTGGGGCGAGGCGATGCTCGATGAGCTGCTGGACCGCAGCGAAGGGCATCCACTGCTGCTGGTGCTCGACGGCGTAACCGACCCGCACAACCTCGGCGCCTGCCTGCGCACCGCCGATGCAGCCGGCGCGCTGGCGGTGATCGTGCCGAAAGATAAATCCGCAACGCTGAACCCGACCGTGCGCAAAGTGGCGTGCGGTGCGGCTGAAGTCATCCCGCTGGTGGCGGTCACCAACCTGGCGCGCACGCTGGAGAAACTCCAGCAGCGCGGCCTTTGGGTTGTGGGCACCGCTGGCGAGGCCGAGCAAGAGCTGTACGACCAGGATCTGACCGGGCCGACCATTCTGATCATGGGCGCCGAAGGCAAAGGCATGCGCCGCCTGACCCGCGAGCACTGCGATTATTTGGTGCGTTTGCCCATGGCGGGCAGCGTCAGCAGCCTCAACGTCTCCGTGGCCACCGGCGTCTGCCTCTTCGAAGCCATGCGCCAGCGCGGTGTGAAGGCCAAGGCCGGAAAATAATGCTGCACCGCCTGTGGGAGCGGCTTTAGCTGCGATGCTTTTAGATAAAAGGCATCGCGGCTGAAGCCGCTCCCACAGGTTTCTCTGCCTTCCTGGCAACTGTTCAAATAATCACCAATTGCCTTGCGCCTCCCAGTCCCCTTCTCTACAATTGCGCCCCTTGCCGTGACGGCAGGCGCATACGTGCCCTTTGTCTGGTGAGCTAAACAGTGTCATTCACTCCTTGTCTGACCGCGCCAAGCGGCAGGCTACAACCCGTAAGGAGCATTTATGCGTCATTACGAAATCATCTTTCTGGTTCACCCGGACCAGAGCGAGCAAGTCGGCGGCATGGTTGAGCGTTACACCAAGCTGATCGAAGAAGACGGCGGCAAAATTCACCGCCTGGAAGACTGGGGCCGTCGTCAACTGGCCTATGCAATCAACAATGTTCACAAGGCTCACTACGTGATGCTGAACGTTGAGTGCACCGGCAAAGCCCTGGCTGAGCTGGAAGACAACTTCCGTTACAACGATGCCGTGATCCGTAACCTTGTCATCCGTCGTGACGAAGCCGTAACTGGCCAGTCCGAAATGCTCAAGGCTGAAGAAAACCGCAGCGAGCGCCGCGAGCGTCGTGACCGTCCTGAAGCCGATTCCATCGATGGCGACAACGATGACAACGACAACAGCGACAGCGATAACGCTGACGAGTAATCCACGGATCTATTGAGGAGCCAATCTCATGGCACGTTTCTTCCGTCGTCGTAAATTCTGCCGTTTCACCGCTGAAGACGTGAAGGAGATCGATTACAAAGATCTCAACACCCTGAAAGCCTACGTTTCTGAAACCGGCAAAATCGTTCCAAGCCGTATCACCGGTACCAAGGCTCGTTATCAGCGTCAGCTGGCCACCGCTATCAAGCGCGCCCGCTTCCTGGCCCTGCTCGCCTACACCGACAGCCACGGCCGCTGAGACCGGAAGGTCGATACGTAGTAAGGGATAAATCGCATGCGCGCAGTTGCTGAGTTCATCATGCGCGGTCGCATGCAAGCCACCCTTGTGGTGGTGGGTAGTGCGGCATTGCCGCTGTTGTTCTGGTTGAGTGCTGCTGCAGGTTGCCTTGTGCTCCTGCGGCGTGGTTTGAAGGACGCTGCTGGCGTTCTGGTTTGGGCTCTGCTGCCGGCGTTGGTCTGGTGGTACTTCGGCGAACCGCGCACCTTGTTGGTGTTGCTGGGCGCGCTGGGGCTGGCGTTGGTGTTGCGCGCTGGTGGGTCGTGGAACCGGGTGCTGTTGTGTAGCGTGGCTTTGGGCCTGGTGTACGGTTGGGTATTGGGTTCGCAGTACCGTGAATTTCTCGAAGCGGTGGCGGTGGAGTTGCAAAAGCTCCTGCCGCAGGCCCTCGGGGAACTCCATCAGCAATTGCCGGTGGAAGAACGGGCTCGACTGGATGCCTTGCTGGTGCCGGTGCTGACTGGACTGCTGGCGTCTGTGCTGCAAATCGTCAGTCTGCTATGCCTGATTCTCGGGCGTTATTGGCAGGCGGCGCTGTACAACCCTGGTGGTTTCGGGCTCGAGTTTCGGGCGTTGCGACTGCCGCCAGCGTTGGCGATGGGGCTGTTGGTGTGCATGCTGCTAGGTCCGAATGTCGGACCGCAATTGGCCATGCTTACACCGCTGTGCAGCGTACCGCTGGCGTTTGCAGGGTTGGCCTTGTTGCATGGGCTGGTGTTTGTAGGGCGACTCGGCAAGTTCTGGCTGGTCGGGATGTACATAGGCCTGCTGCTGTTTATGCAGCTGATTTATCCGTTACTGGTGGCCCTGGCCATTATCGACAGTCTGATTGATTTTCGCGGACGCCACGCACGCAACGGTGCCGGCCCCGCGAACGGTGAAGGTTAAAAGTTAAGAGGTAAGACCCAAATGGAAGTCATCCTGCTGGAAAAAATCGCCAACCTGGGCAACCTGGGCGATAAAGTGAATGTTAAGGCTGGTTACGGCCGTAACTTCCTGCTGCCGCAAGGCAAAGCAACTGCCGCTACCGCTGCGAACGTTGCTGCGTTCGAAGAGCGTCGTGCAGAGCTGGAAAAACTGGCTGCCGAGAAGAAAGCTTCGGCTGAAGCTCGTGCTGCTCAACTGGCTGAGCTGGAAGTGACCATCACTGCCACCGCTGGTGATGAAGGCAAGCTGTTCGGTTCCATCGGTACTCACGACATCGCCGACGCCCTGACCGCCTCTGGCGTGGAAGTGGCTAAATCGGAAGTGCGTCTGCCGAACGGTACCATCCGTCACGTGGGCGAATTCGACGTAGCTGTGCACCTGCACTCCGACGTTGAAGCAACTGTCCGCGTTGTCGTGGTAGCTGCTTAAGTAACGCCAATCGCCCCGCACCTCTGGTGTGAGCGGTTTACATCGGGCACGATCTGCACTCGCAGATCGTGCCCTTTGTCTTTCTGTATTCCCTGTTTTGCAATCCTGATTCCGTGTGGCCATGAACGATATTTCCGATCCCGAACAGTTCGACCTGCAAACCGCTGCGCTAAAGGTCCCGCCCCATTCCATCGAGGCCGAACAGGCCGTGCTCGGTGGTTTGATGCTCGACAACAACGCCTGGGAGCGGGTGCTGGACCAGGTTTCGGACGGTGACTTCTATCGCCATGACCACCGCCTGATCTTCCGCGCCATCGCCAAACTCGCCGACCAAAACTCGCCGTTCGACGTCGTCACGCTTTCCGAGCAGCTCGACAAAGAAGGCCAGACCTCGCAAACCGGTGGCCTGGCTTACCTCGGCGAGCTGGCGAAAAACACCCCGTCGGTCGCCAACATCAAGGCCTATGCGCAGATCGTTCGCGAGCGCGCCACATTGCGCCAGTTGATCGGCATCAGCACCGAAATTGCCGACAGCGCCTTCAACCCGCAAGGCCGGCAAGCTGCCGAAATTCTCGATGAAGCGGAACGGCAGATCTTCCAGATCGCCGAGGCCCGGCCGAAAACCGGTGGCCCGGTGGGCGTGAACGCGCTGCTGACCAAAGCCATCGACCGCATCGACGAACTGTTCAATACCGGCGAAGGCATCACCGGTCTGTCCACCGGCTTTACCGACCTCGACGACAAAACCAGCGGCCTGCAGCCCTCGGACCTGATCATCGTGGCTGGTCGTCCGTCGATGGGTAAAACCACCTTCGCCATGAACCTGGTGGAAAACGCCGTACTGCGCAGCGACAAGGTGATTCTGGTGTACTCGCTCGAGATGCCAGGCGAATCGCTGATGATGCGTATGCTGTCGTCCCTCGGCCGTATCGATCAGACCAAAGTGCGTTCCGGCCAGCTCGACGATGACGACTGGCCGCGCCTGACCTCAGCGGTCAACCTGCTCAACGACCGTAAGCTTTTCATCGACGACACCGCCGGCATCAGCCCTTCGGAAATGCGTGCGCGAACCCGTCGTCTGGTGCGTGAACACGGCGACGTCGGCCTGATCATGATCGACTACCTGCAACTGATGCAGATCCCAGGCTCCAGCGGCGACAACCGTACCAACGAGATCTCGGAAATTTCCCGTTCCTTGAAAGCCCTGGCCAAGGAATTCAACTGCCCCGTGGTCGCGCTGTCCCAGCTCAACCGCTCCCTGGAACAACGCCCCAACAAGCGCCCCGTGAACTCCGACTTGCGCGAATCCGGCGCCATCGAGCAGGACGCCGACGTGATCATGTTCGTGTATCGAGACGAGGTGTATCACCCCGAAACCGAACACAAAGGCGTGGCCGAGATCATCATCGGCAAGCAGCGGAACGGTCCGATTGGTTTTATTCGGTTGGCGTTTTTGGGCAAATACACGAGATTCGAGAATCTGGCACCCGGCAGCTACAACTTCGACGACGACGAGTAATTTCGGACCAGATCGGCCGGAACGACGCCCATGCTGCGTCGCGCGGTGCTCACGCAAACTGCACGTATGTAGGTTGGGTTGAGCACAGCGAAGCCCAACATCCACTGCATAACCACCTCTACGCCTTATAACGCGGCGCCATAAAATCCGCGTCCACATACGGCGCTAAATAATCCTCAAGCCGCTGCCCGTCGCTGCATTCAAAGTGTTGGTCGGTATCGGTCAAGGTATCCAGCCGATCCACGCGGAAATTACGAAAGTCGCCGCGCAGTTCGCACCAGCTGCAAAGCGTCCAGGTCTGCCCCCAGAAGAACAGCCCCAAAGGCCAGATGCAGCGTTCGCTGCTCTGGCCTTTTTCGTCTTTGTAGCTCAGTTGCAGCTTGCGTTGCTGGCGGATCGCGAGGCGCAGTTGGCCGAGCCAGTGCACGGGGTACAGATTGGTTTCTGGGGCGAACAGGTTGTGGCGATTGAGCTCGCTGCGCAAATCGCCCGGCAGCACGCTGTGGATTTTCGCCAGTGCCGATTCGGCCGCCCGTTGCAGAGCCGGGTCGGCCCAGGCTTTGACCATTTTGGCGCCGATCATCAGCGCTTCGATTTCTTCGCGCTCGAACATCAGCGGCGGCAAATCCATGGGCTGGCGCAGCACATAGCCAACGCCCGCTTCGCCTTCCAGCGGAACGCCGGAGAGCGATAAATCCTGAATGTCGCGGTAGATGGTGCGCACCGACACCTGCAGCCGTTCGGCCAGCCACTGCGCTGTGGTCAGGCGGCGGCTGCGCAAGAACTGCACGATCTGGAAGAGGCGGTCGGCGCGTCTCATGGCTGGTCTCGGTGGTGGGCCATCGCGGCCGAAGCCGCGATGTTTTTAAACGTCAGGACACGCTGTGCAGCCCAACGCTATTGCCTTCACTGTCTTTAATCAAGGCAATGAAACCGTGCGGCGCGATCTCGGTACGTGGCTGCAGAATGACGCCGCCGGCGTTCGGAACGCGATCCAGCACGGCGTCGAGCTGGCCTTCCACATTGAGGTAAACGCGGGTGCCGCCCGTGCCGGGGTGCATGCCCGCCATCGCACACACGCAGCCGCCGACGCCACCATTTTCTTCGCCGGGGAAAATGCCCATACGCGACATCGGCCCATCGACAATCGGCATCTCGATATCCAGCGCGCGCTGGTAGAAGGTGTGGGCACGGTCGAAATCGCTGACGTAGAGTTCAAACCAGTTCACGGCGTTCATGGCATTCATTCCTTGGCGTATTGAGGGAGTCGGCAGCGGTCGGCGGGGTGCCGTTGCGTGCTGCTGGCGAGCACTTTACGAGGGGGCTACTGACAGCATTCTGTCAGTAGCCTGCAGAGATATTTCTGCGCCGTGCTGGGCTAAACTGCCGTCCCTTTTTTCCATGCTGTCGAGCCTGCCATGCGTCCGTTAATCGCCACCGTGAACCTCGCCGCCCTGCGCCACAACTATGCCGTCGCCCACCGCTGTGCGCCGGGCCGGCAGGCGTTCGCCGTGGTCAAGGCCAACGCATACGGCCATGGCGTGCGCGAAGTGGTGGCAGCGCTGGCGCACGCTGATGGTTTCGCCGTGTGCTGCCTGGAAGAGGCGCAAGCCGTGCGTGAGATGAATGCACAGCCCCGGGTATTGCTGCTGGAAGGCTGTTTCGAGCCGGCTGAATACCAGCAGGCCGCCGCGTTAAAGCTGGACGTGGCGGTGCATAACGCCGCCCAGGCCGAGGCGCTGATGTCAGCAGCCTTGTCGCAGCCGCTGAACCTGTGGCTGAAGCTCGACAGCGGCATGCATCGCCTGGGTTTCTCGGTCGCCGAGTTGCGCGAATGGCATGGCCGCCTGGCTGCAACCGCAAACGTCGCCGAGCTCAACCTGCTGGGCCATTTCGCCTGTGCGGATGAGCGTGGCCATGAGTTGAACGAGCAGCAGGTCGAGCAGTTTTTGAGTCTGCTTGATCTCGACTTCGACCAGCGCTCGCTGGCCAATTCCGCCGCGCTGCTGACCATTCCCGCCGCGCATATGGACTGGCAGCGTCCCGGCATCATGCTCTACGGCGCCACGCCGTTTGCCGAGCTGAGCGCCAAGGAGTTGGGGTTGAAGCCGGTGATGACGCTCACCGCACAGGTGATCGCCCTGCGAGAAGTGCCGGCCGGTGAAAGCGTGGGCTACGGCGCCAGTTGGATCGCCCGGCGGCCCTCGCTGATCGGCACCGTCAGCTGCGGCTACGCCGACGGCTACCCGCGTCACGCACCTCCTGGCACCGAAGTGGTGGTGCGCGGCCAGCGCGTGCCGTTGGCCGGCAGGGTGTCGATGGACATGCTCAGCATCGACCTGACGGACGTACCGGGCGCCCAGCTGGGCGATGCGGTGGAATTGTGGGGCGCGCAATTGCCCGTGGATGAACTGGCACAGCGCTGCGGCAGTATCGGCTACGAGTTGCTGACCAAAGTGACCGGCCGCGTGCCGCGCCGCTATCACGACTAACTTCACCCTGTGGGAGCGGCTTTTGCCGCGATGCTCTTGAGCAGCAGCGCGGCTAGCAGACTGCTTACACCAACCCCGTCGGCACCTGCAGCACATCCAGAAACAGGCACTGCTCGGGCGTCAGCGAGCCATCTTTGCCGCGAATGATGCAGCCGGAGCGCCCCTGGCTTTTGGCCTGATACAGCGCCTCGTCCGCCGCCTTGTATAACCCGGCGAATTGCTTGGCATGTTGCGGAAACATCGCCGCGCCAATACTGATGGTCACCGCCAGTTGGTTCGCGCCGTAAAGCACGGGCCTTGCCAGTTCGCTGAGCAGGCGCACGGCAATTTCCTGTGCGTGCTGCTCGGCTTCGGGGCCGCTGATAACGATGGCAAATTCATCGCCGCCCAAACGCGCCACCATGTCGTTGGCGCGCACATGCTCGCGCAGGCGCTGGCCGATGGTGCGCAGCATCAGGTCGCCAGCGTCGTGGCCGTGGCGGTCGTTGATCGGTTTGAAATGGTCGAGGTCTACCAACAGCAGCGCCACAGACTCGTGACGGCGGCTGGCATCGGCCAGCGCCGTTTCCACGCGCTCGATCAGGTAGCGGCGGTTGGGCAGGTCGGTGAGCGGGTCGTGAAAGGCGGCGTGTTGCAGCGCCTGCTCGCGCTCACGCAATTGCTGGTTGGCCTGCGCCAGTTCGGCCGTGCGCACTTCCACGGCACGCTGGAGTTCGTCGGCACTGGCTTGTATCTGCGACAGGCGCGCGGTTTTCTCGCGGTCGGCTTGTTGCAACGCCGTGGAACGGTCCTGCTTTAGGGTCTGGATGCGGTAGGCGAGGGCGAAAGAAAACAAAATCGACTCTGCCGCCACCGCCAACGGAAACACATACGCGTTCCAGCCAGCCGGTTGCACCACGCCCG
Organism: Pseudomonas viridiflava; assembly: GCF_900573885.1. Taxonomy (GTDB): domain Bacteria; phylum Pseudomonadota; class Gammaproteobacteria; order Pseudomonadales; family Pseudomonadaceae; genus Aquipseudomonas. Next base: position 83,253 of record NZ_UPSE01000449.1, on the reverse strand, counting down.
TGGTGCGCAGCAGCAACAAGCCGGTGCTGCCAAGAATCAGGCCGTAGCCGCAGAGGTACAGCAGCGCAGGAAAGTAATGCTGCCGCCAGCGGATAAACGCCGCGCCCAGCGCTGCCGGAATGCTGGTGAACGACAGCAGCGCAATAATCCACGCCGCCGTGCCGCGCTGGCCGGCAACGTCCAATGCGATGGCCAGCACATACACCACGCACGCCAGGTTCAGCAGGTGATGGGCCCAGCGCACGTAGCGCTTGGTCTGCATCAGCGTTTGGGTAAAGCGCGTGGCGAAAATGCCCCACAGCGAGGGCAGCACAATGCGGTCGAGCCACACCGGTACCGGCTGATTGGGCCACAGATATTGAAAGCCGTGGCCGGTCATGCTGACGATAAACAGCAGGGCGCCGCCCGTGGCGAGCACGTACCAGAAGTAGGCCGCATCGCGCAGGCTGAAAAAGATAAACAGGTTGTACAGCAGCAGCGCCGTGATGATGCCGTAGATCAGCCCAAGGCCGATGTTCTCGGTGGCAGCCAGTTGGCTCAAGTCATCCAGTTGCCAGACCTTCAGCGGAAACGAGTTGCCTGCCGGGTCGTAGCTGCGCAAATAAAACGTGAGCGGTTCGTCGCCCAGTTCCGGCAACTTGAACAGGGTGCGGCGGTACGGATAGTCGCGGCCCTCGGCGTAATTCACCACCTCGCCGCTCTGGCGCTGTTGCCAACCGGTGTGCGGACCGGGCAGATAGAGCTGCATGTTCAATTGGGTGACAGAGCCGATCTCCAGCCACCACAGCGGGGGTGCGTCGCTGCGCCGTTGCAGGGTGACTTTAATCCACCAGGGATTGCGGCTTTGCCCGACGCTGGCCTTGCCGTTGGCTGGCGCGAAGCGCTGTTGAATGTCGGGCTTGGCCATATCGGCGATATTCAGCATGGCGCCAACATCTTCGAGCAGCTCGATCTGCCCGTTCAGCGACTGGCCGCTGCTGGTGCGGTCGAGCAGCATGGGCGCCGCAGCCGACGCGTGGGCAGCGCACGCAGTCAACAAGGCATACAGGCACATCCGCACAATGTTCAGCCGCACCGCAAAACTCCTTGTAGCCAAGCGCTGCGGCCGGGCGATGAAAACAGCGTCGAGTATAGCTATCAGTATCGGAAAGTGATTACAGGGCTTGAGCGACTTTCTTGTCATCCATCGGCGAGTAGCTGACTGACATGGTCGGATTCTGTACATTTTTTGTGCTATATTCCGCGCCCGCGATTTTCCATGCAACTGCCATACGGTTCCCCCATGCAAGCAGCCAAGCCGCTATTCGATTATCCAAAGTACTGGGCCGAGTGTTTCGGGCCTGCGCCCTTCCTGCCGATGAGCCGGGAAGAGATGGATCAGCTTGGCTGGGATTCCTGCGACATCATCATCGTCACCGGTGATGCGTATGTGGATCACCCCTCGTTTGGCATGGCCATCATCGGCCGTTTGCTCGAAGCCCAAGGCTTTCGCGTGGGCATCATTGCGCAGCCGAACTGGCAGTCCAAAGACGACTTCATGAAGCTCGGCGAGCCGAACCTGTTCTTCGGCGTCGCGGCCGGCAACATGGATTCGATGATCAACCGTTACACCGCCGACAAGAAAATTCGCTCCGACGACGCCTACACGCCTGGCGGCCTGGCCGGCAAACGCCCAGACCGCGCCAGCCTGGTGTACAGCCAGCGCTGCAAGGAATCCTACAAAAACGTGCCCATCGTGCTCGGCGGCATCGAAGCCTCGTTGCGCCGCATCGCGCATTACGATTACTGGCAAGACCGCGTGCGCAACTCGATTCTGATCGACGCCAGCGCCGACATTCTTCTCTACGGCAACGCCGAGCGCGCCATCGTCGAAGTGGCCCAGCGCCTGTCGTACGGGCAGAAAATCGAAGACATCACCGACGTGCGCGGCACCGCGTTTATTCGCCGTGACACGCCCCAGGGCTGGTACGAAGTCGACTCCACGCGCATCGACCGTCCGGGCAAGGTCGACAAGATCATCAACCCGTACGTGAACACCCAGGACACCCAGGCCTGCGCCATCGAGCAGGAAAAAGGCCCGGTTGAAGATCCGGAAGAAGCCAAAGTCGTGCAGATTCTGGCCAGCCCGCGCATGACCCGCGACAAAACCGTGATCCGCCTGCCGTCCATGGAAAAGGTGCGCAACGACCCGGTTCTGTACGCCCACGCCAACCGCGTGCTGCACCTGGAAACCAACCCAGGCAACGCCCGCGCGCTGGTGCAGAAACATGGCGAAGTGGATGTGTGGTTCAACCCGCCACCCATTCCCATGACCACCGAAGAAATGGACTACGTGTTCGGCATGCCATACCAGCGCGTGCCGCACCCTGCCTATGGCAAAGAGAAAATTCCCGCCTACGACATGATCCGTTTCTCGGTAAACATCATGCGTGGCTGTTTTGGTGGCTGCACCTTCTGCTCCATTACCGAGCACGAAGGCCGCATCATCCAGAACCGCTCGGAAGAGTCGATCATTCGCGAGATCGAAGAAATCCGCGACAAGGTGCCGGGCTTTACCGGGGTGATTTCCGACCTCGGCGGGCCAACCGCCAACATGTACCGCATCGCCTGCAAGAGCCCGGAAATTGAATCCGCGTGCCGCAAGCCATCATGTGTGTTCCCCGGCATTTGCCCGAACCTGAACACCGACCACTCCAGCCTCATCCAACTGTACCGCAGCGCCCGCGCGTTGCCCGGTGTGAAGAAAATTCTGATCGCCTCCGGCCTGCGTTACGACCTGGCGGTGGAATCGCCTGAGTATGTGAAAGAACTGGTCACGCACCACGTCGGCGGCTACCTGAAAATTGCCCCGGAGCACACCGAGGAAGGCCCGCTGAATCAGATGATGAAGCCGGGCATTGGCTCCTACGACAAGTTCAAGCGCATGTTCGAGAAGTACTCGAAAGAGGCGGGCAAAGAGCAGTACCTGATCCCGTACTTCATCGCCGCGCACCCGGGCACCACCGACGAAGACATGATGAACCTGGCCCTATGGCTCAAAGGCAACGGCTTCCGTGCCGACCAGGTGCAAGCGTTCTATCCCTCGCCCATGGCCACCGCCACGGCGATGTACCACTCGGGCAAAAACCCGCTGCGCAAGGTCTCGTACAAGAGCGACGGCGTGACCATCGTGAAAAGCGAAGAGCAGCGCCGCCTGCACAAAGCCTTCCTGCGCTACCACGACCCCAAAGGCTGGCCAATGCTGCGCGAAGCGCTGTTGCGCATGGGCCGTGGCGATCTGATCGGGCCGGGCAAGAACCAGCTGATTCCGCTGCACCAGCCCGCCACCGACAGCTACCAGAGCGCACGCCGGAAAAACTCGACGCCTGCCGGCAGCCATAAAGTGGCCAAGGAAACCAAAATCCTCACCCAGCACACCGGCTTGCCACCGCGCGCCAGCGACGGCGGCAATCCGTGGGACAAACGCGAGCAAGCCAAAGCGGCGGCGTTTGCCAAGAGCAAGGAAGACGCCAAAGCCCGTCACGACGCGGCCAAAGGCGGCAAGGGCAAGGGCGGCAAAGGCGGCAAGAAGCCGGCGCGCCAGCCTGTGTTTCCTCGTTAAGGTCTTTGCGTGAACGAGAACGCCAACCTTCGGGTTGGCGTTTTTGTGTGTGACCGAGTCTGCCCCGGCCCTCTCCCCCAGCCCCTCTCCCGCAAGCGGGCGAGGGGAGCAGAGATGCGGGCGCATTTTGAGACAGCGTCTCCACGGCGGAAAGATCCGACTTTAGTTCTCGAAACCTCCCCGATCCATTCCCCTCTCCCGCTTGCGGGAGAGGGGCTAGGGGAGAGGGGCTTTTGAGTGGGTTCTGATTGTCTCGCCTGCCATCTCTGCGTTCGGCTGAACATTCTGGGCCTGCAGAGCCTTTGCCGCCTCCTCAGCCTCACGCCCGCCCCGTTTACGTGCGATCCTCTGCCCCACGCATCGCCACTGGCGCGATTTTGGTGCCGGGGTGCAGGGACGGGTAGCGAAACCACCGGCTCCGCCTCGGCTGGCATAAGTCTTGCGCGGCTCACAGCCCGCCAAGGCTCGCAGGAGGCACGCCGTGTCGATTCATGTCGCATTGCACCACGTAACCCATTACCGCTATGACCGTGCGGTAGACCTTGGCCCGCAAATCGTTCGTCTGCGCCCGGCGGCCCATAGCCGTACGCGGGTGCTGTCGTACGCGCTGAAAGTGCTGCCTGAAAAGCATTTCATCAACTGGCAGCAAGACCCTCAGGGCAACTACCTGGCGCGCCTGGTGTTCCCGGAGAAGACTGACGAGCTGCGCATTGAGGTCGATCTGGTCGCCGAAATGGCGGTGTTCAACCCGTTCGATTTCTTCCTCGAGCCCTACGCCGAAAAAATCCCGTTCACCTATTCGGCGGATGAAAAACGCGAGCTAACACCGTACCTGGCGACCCTCGAACCTACGACAAAATTCGACGCCTATGTCGCCAGCATCGAGCGCAAGCCGCTGCCGACCATCGATTTCCTCGTGGCCCTGAACCAGCGTTTGAGCCAGGACATCAGCTACCTGATCCGCATGGAGCCGGGCGTACAAACGCCCGAGCAAACCCTGGTCAACGCTTCCGGCTCGTGCCGCGATTCGGCCTGGTTGCTGGTGCAGATTCTTCGCAGCCTCGGCCTGGCGGCGCGCTTTGTTTCCGGCTACCTGATTCAACTGACCGCCGACGTCAAAGCCCTCGACGGCCCCAGCGGCACCACCGTGGACTTCACCGACCTGCACGCCTGGTGCGAGGTGTACTTGCCCGGCGCCGGTTGGGTGGGGCTCGATCCAACATCCGGCCTGTTTGCCGGCGAAGGCCACATTCCATTGGCGTGTAGCCCGGAACCTTCCTCGGCGGCGCCCATCAGTGGCGTGGTGGAGCCGTGCGAAGCGGAGTTCACCCACGAAATGTCGGTGGAGCGCATCTGGGAAGCGCCGCGCGTGACCAAGCCCTACACCGAGGAGCAGTGGCTGGAGATCGAGCGCCTCGGCCGGCAGATCGATCACGACCTGCTCGAAGGCGACGTGCGCCTGACCATGGGCGGCGAGCCGACGTTTGTGTCCATCGACGACCCCGACGGCCCCGAGTGGAACACCGACGCCCTGGGCGATAACAAACGCAAGCTGTCCGCCGAGCTGTACCAGCGCATGCGCAAGCAGTACGCGCCCAAAGGCCTGGTGCATTTCGGCCAGGGCAAGTGGTACCCGGGCGAGCAACTGCCGCGCTGGTCGCTGAACTGTTTCTGGCGTTACGACGGTGAGCCGATCTGGCACAACCCGGCGCTGGTTGCCGACGAAACCCAGAGCTACGAAGCCGATGGCGCCCTCGCTGGGCGATTCCTGGCCTGCGTTGCCGAGCGTCTGCAATTGCCCGGCGAATTCGTGTTTCCGGCGTATGAAGACAATTTCTATTACCTCTGGCGCGAGGGCGCATTGCCCAAAAACGTCACTGCCGAAGACTCTCGCCTGAGCGATGAAATGGAGCGGGCGCGACTGCGCAAAGTCTTCGCCCAGGGCCTGGATAAAGTCGTCGGCCAAGTGCTGCCATTGGCTCGCACCGCAGATGGCGATGCCTGGCAAAGCGGGCGCTGGTATTTGCGCGACGAGCATTGCCGACTTGTGCCGGGTGATTCGGCCATGGGTTATCGCCTGCCGCTGACGTCGCAGCCGTGGGTGAAGGCGGCGGAGTTTCCGTTCGTGCATGTGCCGGACCCGAATCAGAGTTTTGCCGAGTTGCCCTCCAGCGATGCCCTGCGGGTGCTGCCGGCTGAGCGCGGGGAAACGCCGGCTACGACGGATGCACGCGAGCCGAAGATCGACGAGTCGGCCCATTGGCTGACCCGTACCGCCTTGTGCGCCGAAGCGCGCGACGGGCGTTTGTACCTGTTTATGCCGCCGCTGGCCGCGCTTGAGGATTACCTGGCACTGGTCAACGTCATCGAGGCCTGCGCCGAGGAGCTGCATTGCCCGGTGCTGCTCGAAGGCTATGAGCCGCCGAGCGACCCGCGTCTGGGTAACTTCCGCGTCACGCCCGACCCCGGCGTGATTGAGGTGAATGTGCAGCCCTCGTCCAGTTGGGAGCAGTTGGTCGAGCGCACCGAGTTTCTCTACGAGGAAGCGCGGCAAACCCGCCTGACCACCGAGAAATTCATGATCGACGGCCGCCACACCGGCACCGGTGGCGGTAACCACTTCGTACTCGGTGGCGCCACGCCCGCCGATTCGCCGTTCCTGCGCAGGCCTGACTTGCTGCGCAGCCTGATCAGCTATTGGCACAATCATCCGTCGCTGTCGTACCTGTTCTCGGGGCTGTTTATTGGCCCGACGTCCCAGGCGCCGCGCATCGACGAAGCCCGCAACGACTCGCTCTACGAACTGGAAATTGCCTTCTCGCAAATGCCGGCGCCAGGCGAAGAATGCCCGCCGTGGATTGTCGACCGCTTGCTGCGCAATCTGCTCATCGACGTGACCGGCAACACGCACCGCGCCGAGTTCTGCATCGACAAGCTCTACTCCCCCGACAGCGCCAGCGGCCGCCTCGGCTTGCTGGAGCTGCGCGGTTTCGAAATGCCGCCCCATGCGCGCATGAGCCTGACCCAGCAACTGCTGCTGCGCGCCTTGGTGGCGCGTTTCTGGCGTGAACCCTATGCGCCGCCGAAGCTGGCGCGCTGGGGCACCGAGCTGCACGACCGCTTCCTGCTGCCGCACTTTATTCAGCAGGACTTCGCCGACGTGATTGTCGACCTGAACAACGCCGGTTACCCGCTGCGCGCGGAGTGGTTCGATGCGCATCTGGAATTCCGCTTCCCGAAAATCGGCGATTACGCCGTGGCCGGCATCGAGCTGGAATTGCGTCAGGCCCTCGAGCCCTGGCATGTGCTGGGCGAAGAGGGCGGTGGCGGCGGCACGGTGCGCTATGTCGATTCCTCGCTTGAACGCGTGCAGGTGAAACTCAGCGGCCTGCCGCCGCAGCGCTACCTGCTCACCTGCAACGGGGTGGCGGTGCCGTTGCAACCGACCGGGCGCGTGGGCGAGTTTGTGGCGGGTGTGCGCTTTCGCGCCTGGCAGCCGTACAACGCCTTGCAGCCCACCATTGGCGTGCATGCGCCGTTGGTGTTCGACCTGCTGGACACCTGGATGCAGCGCTCGCTCGGCGGTTGCCAGTATCATGTCGCCCACCCCGGCGGGCGCAATTACGAGACCCTGCCGGTGAACGCCAACGAAGCGGAAAGCCGGCGCATGGCGCGCTTTTTCCGCCTGGGGCATAACCCGGGGCAATTGTCGGTGCCGACGTTGCAGATCAACGATGAGCTGCCGATGACCTTGGACCTGCGCCTGCATCGACGCTGACCGGTATGGCCCATGGCAAGCGCCGCCCAGAGCAGGTGGCGCGCCATGGGTGATATTGCCGGGCTGCGCTACGCTTTTGAGCGGTACTTTCTGATTTCCTGTCGTCTGCCGAGCGTTACATGCCTGACCTGCTAGACCTGTACCGGCTGACACCGGGTAGCTACCACGAGATGCTCGACAGCGAGGGCAACCTGCGCGCGCATTGGCGGCGGCTGTTCGACCAATTGCAACGCAGCAGCGTGCTGCAACTGGCCCAGCGGCAGGCGTTGCTGACGCGGCAGATTCAGGAAAACGGCGTGACCTACAACGTCTACGCCGACCCCAAAGGTGCCGACCGGCCGTGGGAACTGGACCTGCTGCCCAACCTGTTGGCCGCGGATGAATGGCAGCAGATCGCCGCCGGCATCGCCCAGCGCGCCAAGCTGCTCAATAGCGTGCTGGCTGATCTGTACGGCCCGCAAACGCTGATTGCCAAAGGTCTTCTGCCGGCCGAACTGATTTTCGGCCACAACAACTTTCTCTGGCCGTGCCAAGGCGTCGAGCCGCCGGATGGCACCTATTTGCATGTGTACGCCGTGGACCTGGCGCGCACGCCCGATGGCCGCTGGTGGGTGACGGCCGACCGCACCCAGGCGCCTTCGGGTGCCGGTTATGCGCTGGAAAACCGGCAGATCGTCTCGCGCGCGTTTCCCGAGCTGTACCGCGACTTGCAGATTCAGCACCTCAACGCCTTCTTCCGCACCCTGCAGGAAACCCTGGCGCGACAGGCGCCCACCGATGGCGAGGTGCCGCTGGTGGTGCTGCTGACACCGGGGCGTTTCAACGAAAGCTATTTCGAGCACCTGTACCTGGCGCGCCAGCTCGGTTATCCGCTGGTGGAAGGCGGCGACCTGACCGTGCGCGACGCCACCGTGTACCTGAAAACCCTGAGCGGCTTGCGCCGCGTGCACGCCATCATGCGCCGGCTCGACGACGACTTCTGCGACCCGCTGGAGCTGCGCACAGACTCGGCCCTCGGGGTTCCGGGGCTGCTCGAAGCGGTGCGCCAGGGTCGTGTGCTGGTGGCCAACGCATTGGGCAGCGGCGTGCTGGAATCGCCGGGTTTGCTCGGCTTTCTGCCGCAAATCAACCAGCACCTGTTCGGCGAAGAATTGCTGCTGCCGTCGATTGCAACGTGGTGGTGCGGCGAAGAGCCGGTGCTGGAGCAGGCGCTGGAAAAACTGCCGGAGCTGCTGATCAAACCTGCCTTCCCGTCGCAAAGTTTCACCCCGGTGTTTGGCCGGGACCTCAGCCAGGCGCAGCGCGAAGCACTGGCCAAACGCATTCGTAAACGCCCATACGCCTACGTGGCGCAGGCGCTGGCGCAGCTCTCGCAAGCACCGGTGTGGCAGCCAGAGAATGGCCAGTTGCAGCCGCGCGCCATTGGCATGCGCGTGTATGCCGTGGCCGATGCCGATGGTTATCGCATTCTGCCCGGCGGCTTGACGCGGGTGGCCACCGAGGCCGACGCCGACGTGGTGTCGATGCAGCGCGGCGGTGCCAGCAAAGACACCTGGGTGCTGGGCGAGCCGGCGCCGGGCGGGGAAACCAGGCCCAATCCAAAGAACCTCGGCGGTCTCGGCCTGGTGCGGCGCGACCCGTATCTGCCCTCGCGCATTGTTGAAAATCTGTTTTGGTTCGGTCGCTACTGCGAGCGCTGCGACGACAGCGCGCGGCTGTTGCGCATCATGCTCGCGCGCTATGTGGAAGGCGACGATCCGCTGGCGCTGCAAGCGGCGGTGGAGCTGGCCGAAAGCCTGAAACTGCTGCCCGAAGCCGGCGACCTGCACGACCGCTTGTTGGTCGCCTTGATGGGCCCGGACTGGCCCGCCAGCCTGCGCGCCAACCTGCTGCGCTTGCAGTGGGCGGCCTCGCAAGTGCGCGGCAAACTCTCGCGGGAGAACTGGCAAGCGCTGGTGCAGCTGCAACACGACGCGCAGATTCTCGACAGCGAAAAACCCGACTTTGGCGAGCTGCTGGATTTCCTCAACCGCCTGGTGATGTCGCTCGCCGCGCTCTCCGGCTTTGCCTTGGACGACATGACGCGCGACGAAGGCTGGCGCTTTCTCATGGTGGGCCGGCAAATCGAGCGCCTGCAATTTCTCAGCAGCAGCCTGGCCGAGTTTCTTCATGGCGTGGCGGTGTTCGATCAGGTTGGCCTGGAATGGCTGCTGGAGCTGGGCAACAGCAGCATTACCTATCGGTCGCGCTATATGGCCGTGCCGCAGCTGATTCCGGTGCTGGACTTACTGCTGCTCGACGAGCAAAACCCCCACGCTGTGCTGTTCCAGTTGCGCCTGGCCGTGCGCTCGCTCAGTCGCCTTAACGAAGATTTCGCCGCGCCGCGCGAAGTGGGTCTGTCGCTGTTGGCCGAGCGCCTGGCGGCATTCGACCTGGGCAGCCTGGAGAACCAGCTGTTTGGTGTTACCAGTCTGCGTGCAGTGCTGGACGGCCTGGTGGTGCTGCTCAAACAAGTGTCGGAATCGGCTGGTCACGCCTCCGATCGTCTCGCACTGCGCCATTTCGCCCATGTCGATGACGTCAGCAAGCAAACGGTGTCGGTGTAATGAGCGCGCGCTATCAGATTCTTCACGACACCCATTACCGCTACGACAGCCCGGTGTCGCTGGCCCAGCAGCTGGCGCATTTGTGGCCGCGGCCGAGCCCGTGGCAGATCTGCGTGGAGCAAGAGCTGCACATCAACCCGGAGCCCACCAGCCGCCGCGACGAACAGGATGTGTTTGGCAACCCGGTCACCCGCCTGGCGTTCGAGCGACCGCACGACGAGTTGCAGGTGAACGCCCGCCTGGTGGTGGAACTGCGCGAACAACCGGCGCTGGACTTTGGCCAGTCGCCCGCCTGGGACCACACCCGCAGCGTGCTCACCTACAACGGCAAGCCCAAGCCCGACGCCGTGCTGGACGCCTGTCGCTTCTGCTTCGAGTCGCCGTATGTGCGGCTGAAAAAAGCCTTCTCCGACTACGCCGACAGCTGCTTTCCGCCCAGCCGCCCGCTGCTGTTGGGGGTGCAGGCGCTGATGGAAAAAATCTTCCGCGAATTCACCTTTGACGCCGAAGCCACCCAGGTGGCGACGCCGCTGGTGGAAGTGCTGGAGCGGCGCCGTGGCGTGTGCCAAGACTTCGCCCACCTGATGCTCGCCTGCCTGCGCTCGCGCGGCCTGGCGGCACGTTACGTCAGCGGCTACCTGCTCACCCAGCCGCCGCCCGGCCAACCCCGGCTGATCGGCGCCGACGCGTCCCATGCCTGGGTGTCGGTCTACTGCCCGAGCCTGGGCTGGGTCGACTTCGACCCCACCAACAACGTGCGTCCTGCTCTGGAACACATCAGCCTCGCCCGAGGCCGCGACTTCTCCGACGTCTCACCGCTGCGCGGCGTGATTCTCGGGGGCGGAAGCCATGATCCGGATGTGCAGGTGACGGTGATTCCGCTGTAGGGCCCATCGCAGGTTCTGGATGCGTTTTGTAGGAGAGGCTTTAGCCTCGATGCTCTTGATGGTTTGAAGAGCATCGAGGCTAAAGCCTCTCCTACAGGTGTTTGTGTGTGCTTCCCTTCGCATGCCGTGCGGGCCGCAGGCCGCTGTCGGCCGCCCGGCCTGACTCACTCTCCCAGCACCCACCGTCATTCCCGCGAAGGCGGGAATCCAGAGTCTGAAGCCGAGCGGCGTTGCTTGGACAATCACCGCGCCTGGATCCCCGCCTACGCGGGGATGACGAGTGGTTGGTTCATGTCATTTGGTTAAATCAGGCTTTTCCGAATCCAACGTAACCCTTGGTTTTTATTTAATGTGGAACTATAGTGCCAACTCTGTAGGAAATAAAAACTCACAAAAAGCCTAGCGGAGCCCGCCATGCGTATCGCCACCTTGTCTGTGTTAGCCGTTTCCGTGTTGCTGGCCGCCTGCGGCGAGCCGGAAAAACCGGCGGTGACTCACGTTGATTTCCAGAAAGAGCTGCAAGGCAAGCTGATCAAGGCGAAGGCCGGCGATGTGATCGAGATTCCCGCCGGTACGTATCAGCTCGACCGCAGCCTGAGCCTCAAAGCCAGTGGCGTGACCATCAAGGGCGCCGGCATGGACAAGACCGTGCTGAGTTTCAAGGGCCAGAAAAGCGGCGCTGAAGGGCTGCTAGTGGATGCCTCCGACTTCACCATCGAAGACCTGGCGTTTGAAGACACCAAAGGCGATTCGCTGAAAGTGGTGGGCGGCAAGAACATCATCATTCGCCGCGTGCGCACCGAGTGGACCAATGGCCCGGCCACCGAAAACGGCGCCTACGGCATTTACCCGGTGCAAACCGAAAACGTGCTGGTCGACGGCGTGGTAGCCATCGGCGCGTCGGATGCCGGCATTTACGTCGGCCAGTCGCGCAATGTGGTGGTACGCAACAGCCGGGCGGAAAAGAACGTGGCCGGCATCGAAATCGAAAACACCATTGGCGCCGACGTTTACGACAATGTCGCCACCGGCAACACCGGCGGCATTCTGGTGTTCAACATGCCCAACCTGCAGCAGGCCGGGCGCGCCACCCGTGTGTACAAGAACAAAGTACAGGGCAATAACCATGACAACTTCGGCCACAAGGGCACGCCCGTCGCCAGTGTGCCGGCAGGCTCCGGCGTGGTGATCAATTCCAACGACCAGGTGGAAATTTTCGACAACGATATCGGCGAGCACAAAACCGCCAACCTGATCGTCAGCAGCTACTTCAGCACCGGCTACACCGACCTCTCCACCGCCGAAGGCTTCGACCCGTATCCGGAGAGCATTTACATCTACGGCAACCGTTTCGGCCCGGGCGGCGACAGCCCCGATAACCTCGAACTCAAAGCGCTGCGCATCAGCCAGTTCGGCCTTAGCGGGCGTCTGCCAGACATTCTCTGGGACGGCTACGTCAACGTCGACAAAGTCAAAGGCGGCAAACTGCCGCCCGATCTGGCGATTTGCGTCGACAACGGCGCCGCGCAGTTGCTGAACGTCGACGCCCCCAACGGCTACAAAAACATCAGCTCCGACATGAGCAGCCACACCTGCAACCTGCCGAAACTGCCGGCCATCGAACTGGCTTCCGCCAAAGCGGGGCAAGGTGCATGAAGGCATGGTTTGTGTTGGCGGGCGCGCTGCTACTGGCGGCGTGCTCCAGGCAGTCGGCACCGTTGTACATGCCCGAAGGCGAGAACTACCCGCAAACCTTGAGTGAATGGGGCATGTTGCAACTCGGCGACGGGCATTTGCAGCCGGTTGCCGACGTCACGCCGTACGACCTCAACACGCCGTTGTTCACCGACTACGCACACAAGATGCGCACCGTTTGGCTGCCCAAGGGCGAGGCGGCGGTTTATGGCGAGGAGCATGTCGACTTTCCCGTCGGCACCGTGCTGAGCAAAACCTTCTACTACCCCAAAGACGAACAAGGCCGCCTGCGTCGCAACAGCCAGGACGACCGTGACCCCGGCACCGGTCTTGATCTGGCCCGCGTGCACCTGGTGGAAACGCGCATTCTGCTCAAGCAGAAAACCGGCTGGGTGGCGTTGCCCTATGTGTGGGACCAACAGCAGAAGGAAGCACACCTGGAGCTGGCCGGCGACAGCCAGAGCCTGAGCCTGCTCGATGACGCCGGGCAAACACTGGCCGTGAACTACGAAGTGCCGGATGCCAATCAGTGCGCCGGTTGCCACGAAGAAAACCACGGCCAGGGGATCAACCCGTTAGGCCCGAAAGCGCGTCACCTGAACAAAGACGTGGTGTACGCCGACGGCGCCGCCAACCAGTTGCAGCGCTGGCAACAAAAAGGCCTGCTCAGCGGCTTGCCGGCCGAACTGGCGGGCGTGCCGCAGAACGCGTTGTGGGGACAGCCGCGCGCGGGCGAAACCCTGGAGAAACAAGCGCGCAGCTACCTTGACGCCAACTGCGCTCACTGCCACAACCCGAAAGGGCCGGCGCGTACGTCGGGGTTGATGCTCAATCTGGCGACTGCCACTGGAATTCCCAGCGGCATTTGCAAGCAGCCAGTGGCGGCGGGGAAAGGGTCGGGCGACAGGCTGGTGGATATCTACCCGGGCAAGCCGGATGAATCCGTTCTGATTTACCGCGTCGACAGCGCCGACCCCAGCGTGATGATGCCGGAGCTGGGGCGGTCGGTGGTTCATGGTGAAGGGCTGGAGATGCTCACGCGCTGGATCGCCAGCCTGGAAGGCGGTTGCTGACCGGCGCCGGCGGGCGGATTACTCGCTGGGTTTGTCGTCGACGGCGTCGGTGTCTTGCTCAGCGCTTTCTTCTGGCTGCTCGGCTTGGCCGTGGGCCAATTTACGCTGACGCTTCTCTTCTTTCTTCTGCTCTTTGGCAAGGTCGCGCTGTTGCTTGGCGAAGTTGTAATTGGGTTTGGCCATAAAATCCTCTGCTGGTGTCGGTGCGCATTGCCTTGAGTAAAGCCCACGCGCGAGATTTGCGCAGTGGCCGGCGGATGGCGGAAAGAGTTCAGGTGGGCTCGCGGTCCACCCATTTGGGCGCGACTGAAGGTGTCCAGTTCGCCATGGTGGCGATCAATTCGGTAGGCGACTCATTGATTTGCAGCATTTCCCGGTGCGGCGCCCGCACGAAGCGCTCGGCTACCAGATGGTCGAGAAAGTCGTTGAGCTTGGCATAGAAGCCGTTCACCTCCAGCAGACCCAACGGCTTGCTGTGGTAGCCGAGCTGGCCCCAGGTCCAGACTTCGAATAATTCTTCCAGGGTGCCGAGGCCGCCAGGCAGGGCGATAAAACCGTCGCTCAGTTCTGCCATTCGCGCTTTGCGGGCGTGCATGCCGTCCACGACTTCAAGTCGGGTCAGGCCTGGGTGGCCGATCTCGGCATCCTTGAGCGACTGCGGAATGATGCCGACCACTTCGCCGCCGGCCGCCAGTGCTGCGTCGGCAACCGTGCCCATCAAGCCCACTGCGCCGCCGCCGTAGACCAGACGGATCTGCTGCTCGGCCAAGGTGCGGCCAAGATTGACCGCCGCCTCGCGGTAAGCCGGATCGGCCCCCGTGCTTGCGCCACAAAAAACACACAGCGAACGCAACGACATAAATCACTCCCTAGGCAAAAAACGCCCACAGGGTAGCCGCTGGCGGCGCGCTCACCAAGGGTTAAACCGCCTGCGACGCATCAGCGCAGGTGCCGCTTGCCCCGCAGGCGTACGCCGCCAGCAGGCTGCGCATCAAATCGGTCAATGTCATGGTCAGTGCCTCGTCAGATGAGGGCTCAGGCTACGTAAAGAGGCGAGCGTGCGCCGTTTGAATGTTTCGATCAGCGCCATAGCACTTTAGTCGTGCGGCTTTTTGCCTCGCGTTTGCTTGAACTCGTCTGTGCTATCAACCGTCTGTTTAAACACAGCATCTGTTCGTTATTGTTAAACCGGGCGCATTGCCCACCCCTGCCAAGGAGTTCACCATGCTTCGCAAGCTCGCACTCGCTTCCGTACTCTCGCTGGCCAGCCTTCAGGCATTCGCCGCCGACTGCTCCATCAACGTCGACTCCACTGACCAGATGAGCTACGACACCAAAGAAATCAAAATCAGCAAAAGCTGCAAAACCTTCACCGTAAACCTGGGCCACAGCGGTTCGCTGCCAAAGAACGTGATGGGCCATAACCTGGTGATTTCGAAAACTTCCGACATGGCCGGCGTAACCGGCGACGGCATGGGCGCTGGCATTGACGCCGACTACCTGAAAGCCGGCGACGACCGCGTAATCGCCCACACCAAAATCATTGGTGCCGGCGAGAAAGACTCGGTGAGCTTTGACGTGAGCAAGCTGAAAGCGGGCGACGATTATTCGTTCTTCTGCTCGTTCCCGGGCCACTCCAGCATGATGAAAGGCTCGGTTACTTTGGTTGACTGAGGACGGCTTTCTGGTCGTCGGCCATACGGCGTTGAAGCCTTAGCGCCGTTTTTTTGTGGGAGCGGCTTTAGCCGCGATGCTCTTAGCCTCAAGAGCATCGCGGCTGAAGCCGCTCCCACAGTACTTTGTGATTCTTCCCCTCCAGTACGCTGCGCTTCAAAGCGCACAGCCGCACCTACAATAATTCCGCGTTTCTCGTCGCTACCGCGAATCCGTCATCTTGAAAATGCCCTGGGCGTTGCTGCTGTCGAAATGCAGGTCCAGCTCGCCCGTTTCTTCGTCCACTTCCCGCTGAATAAACTCCACAAACGAACCCGGTACGGTGCGCTGCACGGTGTGGCCGTGGGCGTCGATAAAGTTGCGCTGTACCTGCACGGCTTTGTAGGCGGTTTGCATCACGCGGCGTGAGCTGGAGGTTTCGATGCTGTCTTTCATCGGCCGCTGCAAGGTGCGCTGATGGTCAACCACGACTTGCAGGTCGCTTACGCGGTCGGTGAGGTGGTTGAAGCGGTTGCCTTCGGTGGCAATCCAGGCCATTTCCGCGCTTTCGCTGAGCAGGGCCTGGTAGTCATTTTCCTGAACCGTCGAGTGTTGGCAGTCGAACGCCTGATACAAGGCAGGCAGCAATTGCAGGGCGGCGGCGACCGTGCAGTGGCGGGTCTGGCGCAAGGTGCGCAGCGTGCCCAGGTGCTCGGCGTTTAGCGGGTCGCGGCTGGTTTCGCAGACGCGAGTGACGGCCTGCTGAAAGGCTTCGCTGAAGCGACCGGGGTGCAGTTCGGACACAAAGAACTGCGCGATGTCGGCGGGCAGATCCATCTGCCGGTAGGCGTAGCCGGTCATTTTCAGTTTGGTCAGCGGGTAGGTGCGTACATCGGTAAAGCCCAGCGGTTCGAGCAGGCGCGTAAAGGCGTGACGGCCACGGGGCAGGGCGCCGTTTTCGGGCCAGTCGACGGTCCGGATGGCGCCGTGGTCGAACACCACCTGGCGGCCGTCCTGCCGTTGCTCTTCCACATACAACCGGCCGTTGGGCACCGCTTCCACCAGTTTGTGAAACAGGCCCAGGTTCAGCGCTTCAGCCAGCCACACGCGGTGCAGCTGTTGTTCGCTATTGGCGAAGCCGGCCAAGCCTGCGGGAATAGCGACATGGGCGAACACCCATTCGGCGGCGGCCTCGCCGATGGTGGCAGCGACAAGCTGGAACAAGTGGGCATCACGGGTCATGGCGGCGGCTCTTGGGCTATTTCGTGTGGCTATCAAACCTGTCGACACAGCGAGCGACAAGCGAAAAAAACTGCCGGGTTCATTCCATAAATTCGTATTGGCGGCTTAGTCGATCTGCTCGTGAATCCAGCGCACGAAGTCGCGCACTTTTGGCACTTCGGCGGCGTGCTCCGCGTAGGCCAGGTAATAGGCGCTGTTGCTGGTCAGGCTGTGTTGCCACGGGATCACCAGCTTGCCTTCGGCCAGTTCTTCCTCCACCAGAAAGCGCGGCAGCAAGGCCACGCCGCAGCCGACCTGGGCGGCGCGAATGCACATGTAAAAACTGTCGAAGCGCGGGCCGTGGTAGCTGTGTTCCGTGTGTCGGTCCTGGCTTTGAAACCACTCGTGCCAGGCTTCCGGGCGAGTGGCGTTTTGCAGCAGCACCAGGTCGGTGAGTTGGGTCGGATCGGTAAACGGCTCAGCGGGCAGCACGCTTGGGGCGCAGACCGGCACCATTTCCTCCCCAAACAAACGCACGCATTCGGCGCCAGGGCGGGCGCTCTGGCCGAAGTAGAACGCCACGTCGCTAAGGCCTTGCGCCAGTTCGTCGGGCTCCAGTTCGTTGCGCACGTCCAGGTGAATATTCGGATGACGCAACCGCCAGCCTTTCAAACGCGGCACCAGCCAGCGCGCGCCAAAGGTCGGCAATGTGGCCACGCGCAGCACTTCGGTTTCGCCGCCGTAGGAGCGCAGGTAGTGGGTCGACATTTCCACCTGCGTAAGAATTTTGCGCACCTCGGCCAGGTACAGCGAGCCGGCCGGCGTGAGCTGCAAACTGCGGCGCACGCGGCGAAACAGCAGGTGTTGCACCACCTCTTCCAACTGCGCCACTTGCTTGCTCACGGCGCTTTGCGTGAGCGCCAGTTCTTCCGAGGCACGGGTAAAACTCAGGTGCCGCGCCACCGCTTCGAAGCATTGCAGGGCGGTGAGCGAAGGCATGTGGCGCTTGAGCATGGCGGTAGTCGGTCCGGCGGCGGGCGATTGAGGGTTTGGCATTACTAAACGGAATGATGTGTGGAGTAAAGGTCGTTTGTTGCGCGCAGGCGAGCCGGCTATTACTGCTGCCATCACATTTCACCCGTTGGTTAAAAGGTGCCGGACATGGTTGCTGCATTGCTGAACAAATTGGGCGTTGCCCCGTCGCGTTATCAACAGGGCGCCCACGCGGTGCATTCGCCTGTCGACGGCAGCCAGATCGGCACGGTCGAGCTACAAGATGCCGCCTCCGTGCAGGCCCAGATCGGCCAGGCCGACGCCGCCTTTCAGGCCTGGCGCCAAGTGCCGGCGCCGCGCCGTGGCGAGTTGATCCGTTTATTCGGCGAAGCGCTGCGCGCGCACAAGGCCGAGCTCGGTGAACTGGTGTCGTGGGAAGCCGGCAAAATCACCCAGGAAGGCTTGGGTGAAGTGCAGGAAATGATCGACATCTGCGACTTCGCCGTCGGCCTGTCGCGCCAGCTCTATGGCTTGACCATCGCCTCCGAGCGCCCCGGCCACCATATGCGTGAAACCTGGCACCCGCTGGGCGTGGTTGGCGTGATCAGCGCGTTCAACTTCCCGGTTGCCGTGTGGGCGTGGAACACCACGCTGGCGCTGGTGTGCGGCAACTCGGTGGTGTGGAAACCGTCGGAGAAAACGCCGCTCACCGCGCTGGCGTGCCAGGCATTGTTCGACGGTGTGGCCAAGCAATTCAGCGATGCGCCGGCCCACCTCAGCCAAGTGATCATTGGTGCCCGCGAAGCCGGCGAAGCGCTGGTGCAAGACCGCCGCGTAGCGCTCGTCAGCGCCACCGGCAGCACGCGCATGGGCCGTGAAGTGGCACCGGTTGTGGCGGCGCGTTTCGCTCGCTCGATTCTGGAACTCGGCGGCAATAACGCGATGATCCTCGCGCCCAGTGCCGATCTCGATCTGGCCGTGCGTGGCATTCTGTTCAGCGCCATCGGCACCGCCGGCCAACGCTGCACCACCTTGCGCCGCCTGATCGCCCACGAGTCGGTAAAAGACGAAATCGTCGCGCGTCTGAAAACTGCCTACGCCAAGGTGCGCATCGGCCATCCGCTGGAAGGCAATCTGGTCGGGCCGCTGATCGACAAGCAAAGCTTCGACGGCATGCAGGCCGCGCTGGTGCAGGCCGAGCAAGAAGGCGGCACGGTATTCGGTGGCGCCCGCCAACTCGAAGACAGTTTCCCCAACGCCTACTACGTGGCTCCGGCGATTGTGGAAATGCCCGAGCAAAGCGCCGTGGTCCGCCATGAAACCTTCGCGCCCATTCTTTATGTAATGAGCTACAGCGAATTTGCCGACGCCATCCGCCTGAACAACGACGTGCCGCAAGGGCTGTCCTCGTGCATCTTCACCACCGATGTGCGCGAGGCCGAGATGTTCATGTCGGCCGTGGGCAGTGACTGCGGCATCGCCAACGTCAACATCGGCCCGAGCGGCGCGGAAATCGGCGGCGCCTTTGGCGGCGAAAAAGAAACCGGCGGCGGCCGCGAGTCCGGCTCGGATGCGTGGCGCGCGTATATGCGTCGGCAAACCAATACGGTCAATTATTCCCGCGAGCTGCCGCTTGCCCAGGGCATCACCTTCGACTGACGGGAAAGCTAGTGCGCTCATCGCTCGCTACGTTTTCCATATTGCGCGGTTGGGTTTTTAGGGATCTTGCTATGCCGTTACAGCAAGCATGTTTATGGGAACAGGTCACCGCGCAGCGCCCGACAGCCGAGGCGCTGACGGGTGAGTTGAAGGTGGATGTCTGTGTGATCGGCGCCGGCTTCACCGGTTTATCCACCGCGCTGCACCTGCTTGAGCAAGGCAAGCGCGTCGCCATCGTCGAGGCCCATGAAACCGGCCATGGCGGTTCGGGGCGCAATGTCGGGCTGGTAAACGCCGGCATGTGGATCGCGCCGGATGACGTCGAAGCCGGTCTTGGTCAGGCCGTCGGCAGCAAGCTGGTGGCGGAAATGGGGAACGCGCCGTCGCTGGTGTTTTCCCTGATCGATAAATACGCCATCGATTGCCAGGCCCAGCGCCAAGGCACCTTGCACATGGCCCACAACGCCAGCGGCACGGCGGATTTGCAAAGTCGCTGCGCGCAGTGGGTGCGTCGCGGCGCGCCGGTGGAAATGATCACCGGCGCGGCCTGCCATGCGGCCACCGGCACCAAGCGCATTGATGCGACGCTGCTGGACCGGCGCGCCGGCACGGTCAATCCCATGGGTTATGTCAGCGGCCTGGCCACAGCGGTGGTCGGGCTTGGCGGCCAGCTGTTTCATCATTCGCCGGTTACCCGGCTGGAGCGTCAGGGCGCGGATTGGTTAGTGGCCACGGCGCAAGGCTCAGTGCTCGCTGAGAAAGTGGTGCTGGCCTCTAACGCCTACACCGAAGGCGAGTGGACCGAACTGCGGCGTAATTTTTTCCCCGGTGGCTACTACCAGGTGGCCTCGGTGCCCCTGAGCGGTGCAGCGGCCGACAGCATCCTGCCCGGCGGCCAAGGCTCGTGGGACACCCGCCAGGTGCTCAGCAGCATTCGCCGTGACGCCGACGGCCGCCTGCTGCTCGGCAGCCTTGGCAGCGCCGTCAACAAACCCATGTGGGCCGTGCGCGCCTGGGCCGACCGCATTCAACAGTTCTACTTTCCGCAGCTTGGGAAAGTGGAGTGGGAATGCACCTGGACGGGCACCATCGCCTTCACCCCGGACCACCTCATGCGTCTGTTCGAGCCGGCGCCGGGACTGGTCGCTGTTACCGGTTACAACGGTCGCGGCGTTACCACCGGAACGGCGGTCGGGCGTGCCTTTGCCAACTACCTGCTGACCGGCTCGCGTGACGCCTTACCCATGCCCTTTCAGCCCATGGACGCCATCAGCGCGCCCGGCCTGCGCAGCGGGTTGTACGAACTCGGCTTCTCGCTGTACCACGCGGGCCAGTGTTTGCGAGTGGTGATTTAGCGGTGGCCCCTGTTGGGCTTCGCCTGCGGCTCAACCCAACCTACTGGCGGCGTTCCGTAGGTTGGGTTGAGCCGCAGGCGAAGCCCAACAGCCCCGTCATCGGCCCCCGACCAGTACAGCTATGTGCCTTTTTTCACCCAAAACGCGACCTGCTCCCAATGTTGATGAATCGCTGCACTAGCCTGTATTGGTGCGCGTGCCCGCATTTAGCGCACCAGTGGTGTGCACTTCGGTGACAAGTACAGTTACGACGAGTTGCCCTGATTGGGGTGCTTGGTTGCTCTTGCCCGATCGTTAGGTTGCTCTTAATTTTTCCGAATGGTTGCACCTTGCGATTTTGATGGGTTGCACCCTCCCGATGTAGGGCCTTTCGCAGCCATGGGTAAAACCTTTCAAGTTTTTTTCACGGATTAAAAAGCGTGTGGCACGCCGCTTGCTCTTTCCTCAGCGCCTTCACATAACCCCTCAGGAGCAAAACTCCATGCCTCACAAGAAAACTTTTAAGAAAGGTATTCTGGCGTTCGCGGTTGCCAGTGCTATGAGCCTGTCTTCCGTTGCTTTTGCCGATATCGTTATCGGTGTAGCCGGTCCGATGACCGGTGGTAATGCCGCATTTGGTGAGCAATTGTGGAAGGGCGCCGAGCAGGCCGCGGCCGATATCAACGCCGCAGGCGGTATCAATGGCGAACAGATCAAACTGGTTAAAGGCGACGACGCCTGCGAGCCGAAACAGGCCGTAGCAGTTGCCAACCGTCTGGTGGACTCGGACAAAGCAGTCGCCGTTATCGGCCACTTCTGCTCCTCGTCGACCATCCCTGCTTCCGAGGTTTATGACGAAGCCGGCATCATTTCCATTACTCCAGCGTCCACCAACCCGACGGTGACCGAGCGCGGTCTGACTGGCGAATTCCGTATCTGCGGTCGTGACGACCAGCAAGGCGTGGTGGCCGGCGACTACATCGTCGACAAACTGAAGCTGACCAAAGTCGCGATCATTCACGACAAAGACACCTACGGCCAAGGCCTGGCAGACGCTACCAAAGCTCAGCTGACCAAGCGCGGCGTGAAAGAAGTGCTGTACGAAGGCCTGACCCGTGGCGAGAAAGACTTCAACGCCCTGGTCACCAAAATCCGTTCCTCGGGCGCTGAAGTCGTGTACTTCGGTGGCCTGCACGCTGAAGCCGGTCCGCTGGTACGTCAGCTGCGTGAACAAGGTTCGACCGCACTGTTCATCTCCGGCGACGGCATCGTGACCGACGAACTCGTCACCACCGCAGGCGGTGCTCAGTACACCAAAGGCGTGCTGATGACCTTCGGCGCCGACCCGCGCAACATCGCTGACGGCAAGCCGGTTATCGAGAAATTCCGCGCCAGCGGCTACGAGCCGGAAGGCTATACCCTGTATTCCTACGCTGCCATGCAGTCTATCGCTGCTGCCTTCACCGGCATCAAAGGCACCGACGGCGCCAAGGCGAGCGCCTGGCTGAAGTCCAACCCGGTGAAAACCGTTATGGGCTCCAAAGAGTGGGATAAGAAAGGCGACCTGAAAGTCTCCGACTACGTGATGTACGAGTGGGATGACAAAGGCAAATACCACCAGCAGTAAGACCGGTGGTTTGTATGAGTAATCGGACCCTGCGGCTTCGCCTGGCGAACCGCGACGTGCGCTTTAACCGTACAGACCACTGACTCGGCTAACCGCTCTGGTACTACAAGTACCCGGGCGGTTAGTGCTTCTGGGCACTGCTGGGTGTCTTGCAAGTGCGGCCAGTTTTGGCCGCCTTGGGCAGCAGTACCCGTCTATCACTAGAGGCGGCAGGCCGAACCCCAGGCCCTGACCCCAACAGACGAGACTGCGTCAATGGACGGTATTTTCCTGCAACAACTGATCAACGGGTTAACCCTGGGATCGGTCTACGGACTGATTGCCATCGGTTACACCATGGTTTACGGCATCATCGGCATGATCAACTTCGCCCACGGCGATGTGTACATGGTCTCTGCCTACCTCACGGCCATCGGCCTGGCGGTGCTGACCTTTTTCGGTCTCGAATCCTTTCCGTTCCTGATCCTCGGCACACTGGTGTTTACCATCGTGGTGACCGGCGTGTACGGCTGGACCATCGAACGCATTGCCTATAAACCGCTGCGTAACTCCACGCGGCTGGCTCCGCTGATTTCTGCCATCGGCATGTCGCTGATCCTGCAGAACTATGTGCAGGTTTCCCAAGGCGCGCGTCAGCAAGGCGTTCCGACCCTGTTGGAAGGGGTGATCAAGTTTCACGTGGGCACAGGCTACGTCCAGCTGACGTACACCAAGCTGTTCATCATCGTCGTGTCGCTGGTGGGCATGGGCGTGCTGACTTACATCATTCAGAACACCAAGCTCGGCCGCATGTGCCGCGCCACTCAGCAAGACCGCAAGATGGCCTCCATTCTCGGTATCAACACCGACCGGGTGATCTCTTACGTGTTCGTGATCGGCGCCTCCATGGCGGCGTTGGCGGGCATGCTGATCACCATGAACTACGGCACCTTCGACTTTTACGCCGGCTTCATCATCGGCATCAAAGCCTTCACCGCCGCGGTACTCGGCGGCATCGGCTCGCTGCCCGGCGCCATGCTCGGCGGGCTGATTCTCGGTGTGGCCGAAGCGCAGTTCGCGGGCCTGGTGAACTCGGACTTCAAAGACGTGTTCTCGTTTTCGCTGCTGGTTCTGATCCTGATTTTTCGACCGCAAGGGCTCATGGGTAAACCCCATGTGGCGAAGGTGTAAGCCATGTCGGCAAGCAACTCTATTGATATCAAGCGCTGCCTGATCGACACCGTTCTCGCTGGCCTTATTTCCCTGATCGTGTTCGGTCCCATCGTTGGCATTGTGCTGCAGGGCTACAGCTTCGACCTGCACCCGCAGCGTCTGGCCATTCTGGTGGGCATCGTCATGGCGGGGCGCTTCTGCCTCAGCCTGTTCCTGCAAACCCCGCAAGGAAAGAAGATTGCCCACTCCATGCAGAACCGCGACAGCGGCGTGCATGTGTTGCCGGCAGGGCATAAGTCGACGCTGCGTTTCGTGATTCCGGTGCTGATTCTGCTGGCGATCTGCTTCCCGTTTTTCGCCAACAAATACCTGCTTTCGGTAGTCATTCTCGGCTTGATCTACGTGCTGTTGGGCCTGGGCCTGAACATCGTGGTCGGCCTTGCCGGGCTGCTGGACCTGGGCTTCGTCGGCTTCTACGCCATTGGCGCTTACGGCCTGGGCCTGGGCTACGAATACCTCGGCCTGGGCTTTTGGGCGATGATTCCGCTGTCGATGATTCTCGCCGCGTTTGCCGGTGCGTTACTCGGCTTCCCGGTGTTACGAATGCACGGCGATTACCTCGCCATCGTCACCCTGGGGTTCGGTGAAATCATTCGCCTGGTGCTGAACAACTGGGTGTCACTCACCAACGGCCCGAACGGTATTCCGATTCCCGGCCCGACCCTGTTCGGTCTGGAATTCGGCCGCCGCGCCAAGGAAGAAGGCCATGTGCCGATCCACGAATGGCTGGGCGTGAGCTACAACCCCAACGCCGAATTGATCTTCACCTTTGTGGTGCTGTTCATCGTCGTAATGGCCGTTCTCTACGTGAAACACCGCCTGACCCACATGCCGGTCGGCCGCGCCTGGGAAGCCTTGCGCGAAGACGAAATCGCCTGCCGCGCCATGGGCCTCAACCACGTGTTGGTCAAGCTCTCGGCATTCATGATCGGCGCCTCGATTGCCGGTTTGGCTGGTGTGTTCTTCGCCACCAAGCAGGGCTTTATCGACCCCTCATCATTCACCTTCTTCGAGTCGGCGTTGATCCTGGCGATCATCGTGCTCGGCGGCCTCGGCTCGACGCTGGGCGTGGTGATTGCCGCGTTTGTACTCACGGTGGCGCCTGAGCTGTTGCGCAGCTTTGCCGAGTACCGGGTGTTGATGTTCGGCATCCTCATGGTGCTGATGATGATCTGGCGTCCACGCGGCCTGGTGCGCATCAGCCGCAACGGTTACGCGATTCGTAAAGGAGTGAAGCCGTGAGCAACGACATCATTCTCTCGGTCGAGCATCTGATGATGCAGTTCGGCGGCATCAAGGCCCTGAACGATGTGAGCTTCAATATTCAGCGCGGCTCCATTTCCGCGCTGATCGGCCCCAACGGCGCCGGCAAAACCACGGTGTTCAACTGCCTGACCGGCTTCTACAAAGCCACCGATGGCGACATCACGCTCGATGCCCAGGCCAAGCTCACCAGCGTCGGCAAAATCATGGGCGAACCGTTCCAGGTCACCGACTTTGTGTCGCCACCGAAATTCGCCAGTCGCCTGTTCTACAAAATGTTCGGCGGTACCCACTTGGTCAACCGCGCCGGCCTGGCGCGGACGTTCCAGAACATTCGTCTGTTCAAGGAAATGTCTGTGGTGGAAAACCTGCTGGTGGCCCAACACATGTGGGTCAACCGCAGCATGTTGGCCGGTGTACTCAATACGCCCGGCTACCGCCGCGCCGAAGAAAAGGCCCTGGACACCGCCTTCTACTGGCTGGAATTGGTTGACCTGGTCGACTGCGCCAACCGCCTGGCCGGTGAGCTTTCTTACGGCCAACAACGCCGTCTGGAAATCGCCCGCGCCATGTGCACGCGCCCGGAAATCGTCTGCCTCGACGAGCCGGCCGCTGGCCTCAACCCGGCCGAAACCGAAGCCCTGAGCGGCATCATTCGGCGCCTTCGAGAAGAACACCAGATCACCGTTCTGCTGATCGAACACGACATGGGCATGGTTATGAGTATTTCCGATCACATCATCGTGCTCGACCACGGCGCGCTGATTGCCGAGGGCAACCCGGAAGAAATCCGCAACAACCCGAAAGTGATTGCCGCCTACCTGGGCGCCGATGAAGAGGAAGTGGCATGAGCAAGCCGATCCTCGAATTCAAAGACGTAGACGTGTTTTACGGGCCGATTCAGGCGCTGAAAAAGGTCAATCTGCACATCAACGAAGGTGAAACGGTGAGCCTGATCGGCGCCAACGGCGCGGGCAAATCCACGCTGCTGATGTCGATCTTCGGCCAGCCGCGCGCCAGTGGCGGCAGCATCGTCTATGGCGGCATCGACATCACCAACAAGTCGTCGCACTTCGTGGCCTCCAACGGAATCGCGCAATCGCCGGAAGGGCGCCGCGTGTTTCCCGACATGAGCGTGGAAGAGAACCTGCTGATGGGCACCATTCCAATTGGTGCCAAGCACGCAGACGAAGACATGCAGCGCATGTTCGAACTGTTCCCGCGCTTGCTGGAGCGCCGCAACCAGCGCGCCATGACCATGTCCGGTGGCGAACAGCAAATGCTCGCCATCGCTCGTGCGTTGATGAGCCGGCCAAAGTTATTGCTGCTGGACGAGCCAAGCCTGGGCCTGGCGCCGATTGTGGTTAAACACATTTTCGCCACGCTCAAGGAATTGGCGAAAACCGGCATGACCATCTTTCTGGTGGAACAGAACGCCAACCACGCCCTGCGCCTGTCGGACCGCGGCTACGTGATGGTCAACGGCGAAATCCGCATGACCGGCACCGGGCAGGAACTGTTGGGTAACGAAGACGTGCGCAACGCCTATTTGGGCGGGCACTGATAACGCGCCTGTTCGCAGGCGCTTTTGGATTTCGATACTGCCCTTTGCAGCGTCGCCTGCATCGCGGCTAAAGCCGCTCTCACACCTGTGGGAGCGGCTTTAGCCGCGAGCTCTTAGCGCTCCACAAGGGCAGCAGGAGCACCGTCACATGCACACCCTCCGTTTTTTCACCAACGCCGACGTCGCTCGCGCGCTGGATTACGCTCCGCTTATCGAAGCCCTGCGCACCGGCCTGGCCGTTGCCTGCGAGGCGCCCGTGCGTGGCTGTCACGACCTTCCGCACGACGCCAGTCTGCTGCACATGCCGGTGTGGCAGAAAGGGCAGGGCATCGGGGTAAAGCTGGTTACCGTGTTCCCCCACAACAGCGCCCGCAAACTGCCCTCCGTGGCGGCCGTGTTCACCCTGTTCGATGACGAGACCGGTCAGCCGCTGGCATTGCTGGAAGCCTCGGAAATGACCGCTCGCCGCACGGCCTGCACCTCGGCGCTGGCGGCGGACTACCTGGTGCGCAAAGACGCCGAGCGATTGCTGATCGTCGGCAGCGGCACCCTGGCCGCGCATATGGTGCGCGCCCATTGCTGCGTGCGGCCTTATCGCCACATCGAAATCTGGGGCCGCAGCCCGGAGAAGCTCGCGCCCTTGGTTGCACAGCTGCAAGGCGAGGGCTTCCCCGTCGCTGCCAGCAGCAACCTGCAAGCCAGCGTCGAGCAGGCCGACAGCATCACCTGCATCACCACTTCACGGGAACCGCTGGTGCTGGGCGCCTGGCTGAAGCCTGGCAGCCATCTGGACCTGGTCGGCGCCTTTCTGCCGAGCATGCGAGAAACCGACTCAGCCGCTGTTGGCCGCGCACGAATCGTGGTCGACACCCGTGAGGGCGCGTTGGAAGAAGCGGGCGATCTGTTATTCGCCCTCGCCGACGGTGCCATCAGCGAGCAAGCGATTGCCGTGGAGCTGCGGGATTTGCTCAATGGGCGCGGCCAGCGTCTCAACGCAGACGAAATCACCCTGTTCAAATCCGTCGGGTTTGCGCTGGAAGACCTGATTGCCGCCAAGACACTACTGGCTCAGCAGCCGGCCCTGTGAACTGTCCCCAAAAGCTGTGGGGCGTTCTGTGGATAAGGTGGGTAAAGGTGGCAAGGAGCCGCTGTTCATGGGCTCTGGCGAACTCTGCGGGTTTTTTGAACAGCGCTGCTTTTTGGATCAGTTTCAACGTTAAAACAACGCCTTAGCGCGACTTTCGCGGTTCGCAAAGCTCACGTAGTGTTCGGCGCACAACTTGCCCCCAACAACTGTGGGCAGTGCTGTGGATAAGCGCGGGAGCAATCTGTTCAGCCCAGTGAACACCAGGCCTCCAGCGCTTTGCGCAGTTATTGATCAATCCTCCCGCAGCGCTGTTTACGGCATATCCGTAGCCGTGGAGCAAGCTGTTTCCACGCTACGCCCGCACTTTTGCACATTGTCGCCTTTTGGCTGTGGACTGACCGAAAGGCTTTGCGCTTTTGCCGCAGATTTGTAGGCGCTATTGATCACTAAAATAACTGTCCCCAAAACCTGTGGATAATTCTGTGGGCAAAATGGGGAAAGCTCAGTCTTAGCGTGAAATCGCGTGGGCTAGCGCCAATTGTAGATTTTTTGATCGACGTAATTTATTCCCGAAAAACAGCGATTTACCTGGCTTTCCGAGTCTCAGTGCAGTAGCTCGGTTAGTTTTTGTGCGAAGCTGTGGATATGTACAGTGGTTTGCGGCTGCTGTGAATATCGGTCGACGATGCGGGCAAAAATCAAGGGCTTTTCGACGATCTATCCACAGGTCATCGAGTGCGTTTAAATACTGTCCCCAAAAGCTGTGGGGCGTTCTGTGGATAAGATGGGTAAAGGTGGCAAGGAACGCCAATTGGCGGGGCCTGCGGGGAATGGGCTATTTTTTGATCAAACGTGTTTGTTTTGAGAAAACAAATAGTTATCCACGCTTCGGCGGATCAACCCGCCATTTGCCGAGTTTCCCCCAATCTCTGTGGGCAGTGCTGTGGATAAGCATGGGAGCGTTCGCTGGAGACCCGGGTTGGCGTGCCCTGGCGGGATTTGTACGTTAATTGAGCAGGTCGCCGAGCGCCACGTTTCGCTCAGTTATGCACAGACGCTGTCAACCGATATCCGCGTATTTTGAGCGCTTTACGAGAAATTGATTCACGGCTGTGGAGAAGTTATCCAGTCAGGCTGTGGATTGAGTTGTGGATAAGCTGGGTAAGACCTGGCTTGAACCTATCCCGGCGCGGCCTGGCGAGAGTTGTACGTTTCTTCACCAGAACAGGCCCGGCGCCCCAGATGCGTTAGCGGGCCTAAGCTGGAAGCGGGACCCGTTCAGCTGGCGACCGAAAAGAGGGCCTGGCGGGCCCTCATCGTCTTCTCCCTTGTTATCCCAGCGTGAGACCGCTCCAATATCGGATCCAGACCCGTTTACCGAGCGGCTGGGTATTCGTGCATTTATCTAAAACCCCCACCTCCACGCGGGTTTGAGCGACAAGCGCGGTGGTTGCCTGCTGTAGAAGAGAGCGAGCGACCGGGTCATTCAGCGGATATGTGCCGTGGGTATTGTAATGCCTGGTTTGGCCATCATCATGCAGCACGCGTATCCCGATTATACCTTTGGAGATGAATTCGGGGTCGTTGGCAAAAACCTGTTTAATATAGCCTCCTCCGAAGCATGACTCAGCCGCATGGGCCGTGTTTGCTAGAGCAAATCCGAACAATGCGAGTAGGGTTAATTTCAGGGTGCCGCTTGCTATATGTTTCATTTGTATTTCCTCGGACATGGTTCAGTTTAGAAAGCCCGCATGCCGTAAGCGTGGTAATCAATCAGTTGATTTTGGGGTAATGTGAGCTTGGCGCGCGCTAGTTAAGACAATGCAATAAACAAGTAAATTATATTTCATGCGTCAGCTCTTAACTTTTATGGCGGGTATGGGTTCGTCGTTAAGTTTTTGTACCACTCCGGCCGGTCGCTGATTATTGCGAGGTGCGTAGCGAACTTGTAAGCCAAGTTCCGCCAAGGACTGCCACGCGTATCGGCCGCACTATTCGCCCAGAAATTCCAGGTGTAGTCGCTATGCAGCCAACCTTTATCCCCCATTGCGTCTAAGGCCCACATACTGGTGCGCTTGCCGGTTGGAGTCAGCGCTTTTATATATTCGATTAGGTTGACGTAGTTACTATCGCCAGCCTTTAACGGCAATGTACTCCAGTGAGTATTGCTATAAAGATATACCTGGTATGCCAACACCTGTTTGGATTGCCCTGTATTGCTGTGCCAATCGTCAATACGGCTTCGCGCAACATTCCAGCTGTCAGTGGCCTTGTCATTAACAGGCGGATGCCACAGAAATTGCCCTTCATAACTGGAATATAAATTGGGAAGGTGGCTGTATAATGCCTCCCTCGTCTGCTGGAAACCAAGGCTGTTTGGCTTTAAAGCAATATGAGCCAGTGCTCCGGTTGATCGTCCGAGCTCTAAAACCTGTGCCATTGCATAATCAGTAACTGGATTAACAATTAGCAGCACCTGGTTCTGCACGGCCCATTGGAGAAGGTCGGCGAATAATACGAGTCGATCATCCTTATCGAAGCTGCGGGACTGATCGCGTTTGCGGATGTGAAAGGTCGTCAGCGCTTCGGCAGGGTAATCCCACACGTATTTATCCGCTGGGCCGCCGTACGCCTTCATGGGAACGAGCCGGCCGGTTAGCAATTGGTGCTGACCCGACTTGTCGAAGCCAGTAAAAAAAACGTTGAAACGCATGATCCGATAATTCGCGTTCAAAGCCTCCTTTGCCGCAGCAAGGGTGCCTTCTGCGGCGTTATTCGCGGTGGGATGGCCCCAGTAACCCCGTTCTGGAATGGAAACCACATCTGCGGTGGAAGACCAGTACGGCACCATCATTCGATTAATAGCGCCGCAGAGCAAAGGTTTTGCACGTTGACCTGCACATGTACCGCACTGGTGACGGGCATCGTAAACAACGCCCGGTTCAATACGACTGCCCGCTACGTCTATGCAACTCTGCGCAAGTATCGGCGCCGATAGAAGTAACGACACTAGCGCTGCAGAAAGTTTGAAAGACAGGGTCATAGTTGGTTTTTTCCCAATATCCAGAGCTCAAAATAAGGTGTTTATTATCGTGGTGATAAATAAAAACCTGGGCTCGCTCAAAGTCAGTCAGTGTTTGTCAGCATGCTTGAAAGAACAGCGTTTCGCCCGGCAGGCGGATACTGTATTAAATTGATGAAATCCGGGTCGTACTTGTTGGCGTAGTTTTTCTGTATTTCGTCTGTTAACTCTTTTTGGTTCGCATATCTCGTGCCAGGTATGTCATATCGTCGATAATATTCATACGTCTCGCGATCCGACCCCGACAGCTGATATGAGCTTTTTACCGGCGCTGTGCTGCTGCCACTTGGCCAGACTTCGATCCACATAAAATCTTCGTTGAAGAACGCCCTCATGTCGTACGTCCGCCAGTTTTCGCCCACCTTGAGTTCATGAAGTTTATCCAATGACTCAAGCTGGTAGGCTTCCCGCACTACTCCTGGCAGGATTGGTGGTTTTCTGCGAACGCCGACCGAATAGTCGATCATGTTAATTTGGAAGCTGTTGCCTATCTCTGCGGTGGCAAACCACTGCGTGTCAATTCCGCTATTGTTGCGCGACTCGATCACAATCAAGTCGTCCGAGGGCAACCTGTTGGCGTAAGACCTCGTCGTTACAGTTGTCTGGTAACCAAATGCAGGCTGTAATACTTGGAGTGTCGCTATAACTGCCAGTGCGCAAATTCGAATTTTATTCACCTAAATCTCCCCGGCAAGCATGAGTTTTTTTCACGGCGCCTTATCCATCGCAAAATAAGTGGCTTCCACTACCGTGCTATTGTGCGGGCGGTTTAATAACAGCGTGTTCGTACCATTCTGGTCGGTCGCTGACCACGAGAAGGTGTGTAGCGAAGCGATAGCTCAAATTGCGAAAAAGATTCCCGCGGGTGTCGGTATCGGAATTGGCGACGAACTCCCATTTGTATTGCGTATTAAGTCGGCCTCTATCGCCCATGGCGTCCCTCGACCAAATTGCCGCACGTTTACCAATCGGCGTTAAGTTCTTTATTCTGTCAATTAAATTAACCCACGTGGGGTTTGGCTTCGGAGTGATAGATTCCGAATACGGGTTAGCGCTCCAATGATTGGCGCTATACAGGTTGATGTCATAGGCCAATATGCCTTTTGAGTCGCTTGTCTCACGGTGCCAACCGCCGATTGTTATCTCTGTGGAAATTGCGGCAAGCTCTGGCGTCTGGTTGATCGTAGGAAGCCAGAGAAACTGGCCTTCGTAATATTTTTCGTAGGGGTACCAAGTTCCAACCCCCACTGCGACTTTCAAGTTTTTTGCATAGTCTCCGCCGCCAGAATTTGTCGACCTCAATACGACATTACCCAAGGCGCCCAAATATTCCGCACGGTTGAGTACGGCGGAGAAAACTTTTATGTCGCGGCCGTAAGGGTCGATAATCAGAAGCACCTGATTATTCATAGCCCACTTCAGCAGTTCGTCGATTAGTAGCAACTGATTTCCGGCTTCATGGCTCCTGCCTTGATCCCGGCTACGCATATAAAACATTGACAATTCTTTTTCCGGATAATCGTAAATACGCTTTCCATTGGCTTCTCCGGTGGCATTAAGCGATGTATACCGGCTTAAGACGACCTTTTCGTTGATCGCCCTGTCCTCATCAAGAACGGTTGCGTCAAATTCCATAACACGGTAACCGGCGTTGTATGCCGACTGAGCTGCGGCCAGCGTATTTTCTGAGGCGCCCCGACCCAACGGGCGGCCCCATAGCCCACGATGAGGAACGGCAATCAGGTCTGATGCAGCGGACCAGTTAGGCACCATAATTTGGTTGATGGTCTTGCAGAGCTGGGGCTTTGCAAGTTGACCAGCGCATGTGCCGCATTGGTGTCGGATATCGTATATATCAGCCGGGTCAATTTTTCTTCCGGCGACCGATATGCACTCAGCGGCATGCACCCATGAGTAGGCTGAAGCTGCTAAATAAAAATTAATGATTAGCAAACCAGTCTTTAGATTGAACATTGACAACGCTCCAGCGCTATTTCCTACCGAGCTCGTGAATTGATATCAGCCAGGTGTGGTGCGCATACGGTGTTATTAAGTCAGTGGGTCGGGTAACCATATGGTCGCTTTCCATTTATATGCGCCATAGCGTGACTGGACGCAACTATCGCGTTACGTAAAACAGGTTGCGCCAAATTAATTCATTGATCAATGCGTTAACCGACCGTGCGGAAGTTGCCCGCAAGCGTTTCAGTTATTTTTTACAAGGCAGGGAGTGCGGCGATGATTGAGTGCGAGGTCGTTATATAAGCTAAAGGATATTTTTCATATTCGTTCCGATAAGTCTTCGGATTATTCGATTCGTACTTCTTATTTTTTCGCAGCCTAATCTGGCCCATTTCATCGCTTTGAATAAATGACGTTAGCCCGATGGCGGCTTAGACGCTGCCCAGCCCTTGCCAGTGTTTCGAGCCGATAAAGATAAAGCGCAGTTGCTGCGTCATCTTTGCTTGTGGGGTTAGGTGTTCAGGGAGTTCCAGTGCCAGCGGGTCGATTAACTCGGGCAGGGTGGCGAAAACGGTTTTCACCACCAGGTCGGCAATCACCGCGTGTGCGGCTTCGTCCAGATGCGGCAATTTGGGCATATGGCCCAGGTCGCTGACCAGATCGGCGGTGATGCCTTCGCGCAGTGCGCCGATGGCCTGACGTACGTTCTTCGAACCGCCGTACTGTTCGCGCGCCAGAAAAAGAAACTGCGAGCGATTGGCTTCAACATTGGTCAGGAAGATTCGCACCGAGGCATCGATCACCCCGCCCATTTGCATTTCGTTGTGGCGCACTTGGCGAATGGCTTCCCGGAAGGTCTCGCCGACTTCAGTCACCAACGCCAGGCCGAGTTCATCCATATCGCTGAAGTGACGGTAAAAGCCGGTGGGCACGATGCCCGCGTGCCGGGCGACTTCGCGCAGGCTCAGGCTGCCAAAGCCCCGGCCGCTTTCCATCAGGAATCGTGCGGCATCCAGGAGCGCCTGGCGCGTCTGCTGCTTTTGTTCGGCACGAGGTGACATGCGTGGCGCGGTTCCCTGCGGTGGTGTGCCGCGCACTCTAGCAAAAGCATTTACGCGGCGTCGAACGGGCCGTTTGAGCGTTGATTGAGTGTACGAGTGTTGACTGAGAATGTCGGCTCTGGCAGTTTGGTGAACGCTTGTGCACTCAGAGTGATCGTTTCAGATATGGCCACGAAGCTTGTCCCCTTTTCTATCGCGCGCCGTAGCGCTCGCCTTCTGACACCGCTGCGTGCGCTGGTCACGCGCGGCTGGCTGCGTGAGGCCAGCGTCGATGCCGTGTTGGCGCGGCTTCACCCCGCGTGGCGGTTGAACCGCCTGTTTGCCCGTGTGCTCGACAGGCGCTGGGTGGCCGACGACATGTTGGCCTTTACCCTGCAACTGAACGGCAACTGGCGCGGCGCCGAGCCTGGGCAGCGCATTCAGGTGTACCTGGAGGTGGATGGTGTGCGCCTGAGCCGCTGCTATAGCCTCACGGCCGTCAATGCAGACGGTAGCGTCGAGATTGCCATCAAGCGTCACGCCGGCGGGCGCCTGTCGCCCCGCCTGCTGGACCACCTCGGTGTCGGCGACGCGCTGGAACTTGGCGAGCCTTTCGGCGAACTGAGCTGGCCTTATCAGGCCCAGGCCGTGCTGTTGTTGGCGGCGGGCAGCGGGCTGACGCCGTTGCTGGGCCTTTTGCGCCGCGCGCTGGAAAAAGGCTTTGGCGCGCCGGTGGAGTTGCTCCACTACGTTCGCGATGCCGGCCAGCACGCGTTCACCAGTGAGTTGCAAGCGCTACAGCAGCGCTACCCGAACCTGCGCGTGCGCCCGCTGCTGACTGCCGAGACCGGGCACTTTTCGCCGGCTCATCTCAATGCTTTTGCCGCCAGCGACGTGCTCAGTTGTGGCCCTTTCGGCTTTGTCAGCGCGGTGAATAAGTGGTGGAGCAGCACGGCGCCAGAAACGCCGCTGCAAGCCGAAGCCTTCAGCCCGCCCGAACCGAACGCCGATGCCAGCCACCGCCCGGTGCTGATGCGTTTTGCCCGTGCCCAGCAGGAAGTTATTGGCGATACCCGCACCTCGCTGCTGCAACAAGCCGAAGCTGCCGGACTGCGGCCCGCTCATGGTTGCCGTCAGGGCATCTGCGCCAGCTGCACTTGCCTGCTGGTCAGCGGCACGGTGCGCGACCAGCGCAGTGGCGCCTTGCTGAGCGAGCCGGGGCAGCCGATTCGCCTGTGCGTAAGCGTGCCCATGGGCGACGTGGTTGTGGATATTTAAGGAGAGCGCCATGCGCAATGATCGCCCGTTAACCGACAATGAGCTTTGCGCCTTCGCGGCTGAGCTCGACGACCTCGGCCGCCGCACGCGCGCCGATCTGGGCGGGGTGGACGCCCGTTACATTCGCCGTCTGCGCAGCGTTATTCGCCTGTGCACCGCTGCGGGCCGCGGCCTGTTGTTTCTCGGCTGGTTCCCGCCCACCTGGCTGCTCGGCACCCTGTTGCTGGGGCTGGGCAAGATTCTCGAGAACATGGAGCTGGGCCACAACGTCATGCACGGCCAGTACGATTGGATGAACGACCCCGAATTCAGCGGCCGCACCTACGAATGGGATATCGCCGGCCCTTCGGATTTCTGGCGACATACCCACAACCACATCCACCACACCTACACCAACGTGCTCGGCATGGACGACGACATCGGCTACGGCGTGGTCCGCCTGTTCCCGGAACAACGCTGGAAGCCGTTTTATCGCTGGCAGCCGCTGTGGGTGACGTTGCAGGCGCTGCTGTTCCAGTACTCCGTAGCGGTGCAGCATCTGCGGCTGGACAAGGTGTACAAGGGCAAGATCAGCCGCGACGAGTTGCGACCTTTGCTTCGCTTATTCACCGCCAAAATCGGACGCCAGTGGTTCAAGGACTACCTGTTCTTTCCCGCCTTGGCCGCGTTGATCGGTGCCAATGCCCTGGCGGTGCTGGCCGGAAACGCGGTGGCCAATCTGCTGCGTAACCTGTGGACCTTTCTGATCATTTTCTGCGGTCACTTCACTGAGCGTGCGGCGGTATTTCCCCGTGAAGTAGTGGAAAACGAAAGCCGCGGTCACTGGTATCTGCGCCAACTGCAAGGCTCCAGCAACCTGAGAGGTGGCAAGCTGTTCCATATTCTCAGCGGCAACCTCAGCCACCAGATCGAGCACCACCTGTACCCCGACGTACCGGCCCGCCGTTACGCCGCCATGGCCGTTGAAGTGCGGGAAATTGCCCGGCGTTACGGGCAAACCTACAACTGCGGCAGCCTTGGCGCGCAGTTCGCCACAGTGGTTCGGCGCATCTGGATCTACCGCAAACCCAACCCGCAAACCCCACAGCCGGCGTAACGGCAGTTGAATCATTTCGCCATCAAGCCGTCGATACCTCTATAAGACGGCCCCGCAGCTCGCAAAGGGCTGCGGTTTATGGAGTGGTGTGGATGACGTTGGCCCGTAAAGTGGTGCTGTGGTTTCTGGCAATTTTTCTCGCGGTGATTGCCATTGCGCTGGTGGTCATCGCCACCTTCGATTGGAACCGCATCAAGCCGCGGATCAATGACACGGTCAGTGAACAGCTCGGTCGCCCGTTCGCGATCAACGGCAACCTCGCCGTGTTGTGGGCGAGGGAGCCGGAAGAAGGCGGATGGCGAGCCTGGGTGCCGTGGCCGCATTTCTCCGCCGAAGACATCACCCTGGGTAACACCGAATGGGCCAAGGCGCCGCAGATGGTCAGCTTGCAGCGCGTGGAATTTCGCCTGGCTCCGTTGCCATTGCTGTGGCGCACCGTGCGCATTCCGCGCATTGATCTGACCGGCCCCACCGCCAGCCTCGAGCGCCTCGCCGACGGGCGCAACAACTGGACTTTCACCTTAAAACCCAGCGACCCCAACGAGCCGCCATCGGAGTCGCCGTGGGTGGTCGACATCGGCGCCATAGGCTTCGACAAAGGCCAGGTTGAGGTTAACGATCAGAGCCTGAAAACCCAGGTGCAACTGGTGATCGACCCGTTGGGCAAACCGGTGCCGTTCACCGACATCGTCAGTAAGCCAGGCACGGATAAAGCCGCTCAGTCAGATTCCAAGCCGCAGGATTACGCTTTCGGTTGGACGCTCAAAGGCCAGTACAAAGGGCAGCTGCTCAATGGCATAGGGAAGGTCGGCGGGCTGTTGGCGTTGCAAGACAGCCGCCAGCCATTCCCGGTACAGGCCAACGTGCAAATCGGTGCGACAAAGGTTGCCGTGGCCGGCACGCTGACCGACCCGAAAAACCTGGGTGCTCTCGACTTGCGTCTGCAACTGGCCGGCACCAGTCTGGGCAACCTGTATCCGCTTACGGGCGTGACCTTGCCCGACACGCCGCCCTACGCCACCGACGGTCATTTGCGCGCGCAACTGCGCGACCCGGCCGGCATGCAGTTTCACTACGAACAATTCAACGGCTCGATTGGCGACAGCGATATCCATGGCGACCTCAGCTACGTCGCCGGCCAGCCACGGCCGAAACTCAGCGGCGCGCTGACGTCAAACCAGCTGCGTTTCGATGACTTGGCGCCGCTGATTGGCGCAGATTCCAAGTCCGAGCAAAAAGCCCGTGGCGTGACCAGCAAGCAACCCAATGACAAGGTGCTGCCGGTGGAAGCGTTCCGCACTGAGCGTTGGCGAGACATGGACGCCGACGTCGACTTCACCGGCAAACGCATTGTCCACAGCGAGAAGCTGCCCTTCACCGACCTTAACGCCCACGTCGTGCTTGACGACGGCACGCTCAGCCTGGCACCGCTGCGCTTTGGCGTGGCGGGCGGGCAACTGAACGCCACCATCCGTCTCGACGGCAGCCGCACGCCCATGCAAGGCAGTGCGAAGCTGAGCGCGCGTAACTTCAAACTGAAAGAGCTGTTCCCCACCTTCGCACCGCTGCAAACCAGCTTTGGTGCGTTGCAAGGCGATGTCGACGTAACCGGTACCGGCAACTCTGTGGCCGCGCTGCTGGGCACTGCCAACGGCGATGTGCGGATGCTGATCAACGACGGCGCGGTGAGCCGCGAATTGATGGAGCTGGCGGGGTTGAACGTAGGCAACTACGTGGTGGGCAAATTGTTCGGCGACAAGGACGTGCGCATCAACTGCGCCGCTGCCGACACCGGCGTCAAAGACGGCCTGCTGACCACGCGCCTAGTCGTATTCGATACCGAGAATGCACTGATCCATGTGGACGGCACTGCCAACTTCAAAACCGAACAACTGGACCTGACCATCGACCCGCAATCCAAAGGCGTGCGCATCATTTCCCTGCGTTCGCCGCTGTACGTAAACGGTCCGTTCAAAAGCCCCAACGCCGGCGTGAAAACCGTGCCGCTATTGGCGCGCGGAGCGGGCATGCTGGCGCTCGGGGCAATCGTTGCGCCGGTGGCCGGGCTGGTGGCATTGGTGGTGCCCAGTGGCGGTGGCGACCAGGTGAATGAGTGCGCACCGTTGCTGGAGAAGATGAAAGCAGGGAAGTTGTAGACGGTTATCGGACTGCCGCAAACAGCCCCTCTCCCCAACCCTCTCCCGCAGGCGGGAGAGGGGGCTGATCGAGCAAGAGCCGGATTAGGGGTCTCCCCTCTCCTGCTCGCGGGAGAGGGGCCGGGGGAGAGGGCCGACCTTTAGGCATTCGCCGGCAACACCGGCAGCCTCGCCAACCGCACCGACACCGCCAACGCGCCCACCAGCAGCACGGCAATAAACGCCCCGACGCCCAGCCAGCCAAAGTTGTGCCAGAACACGCCGCCCACTGTGCCGGCGACGCTGGAGCCCAGGTAATAACAGAACAGATACAAGGACGACGCCTGCCCCTTGGCCACAAAGGCGCGCCGCCCGATCCAGCTGCTTGCCACCGAGTGGGCGCCAAAGAAGCCGAAGGTGAATAGCAGCATGCCGACAACGATAACCGGCACCTGCGGGAGCAGCGTGAGCAGCAAGCCGGCAAGCATCAGCACAATGACTGCCCAGAGCACTTTCCGGCGTCCGAGCTTGTCGGCGAGCGAACCGACCCAGGCAGAGCTGTAGATGCCCGAGAGGTAAACCACCGAAAGCAAGCCGACCACTGCCTGGCTCATGTTGTACGGCTCGCCGAGCAGCCGATAGCCGATGTAATTGAACAAGGTGACGAACGCACCCATCAATAAAAACGCTTCGAGAAACAGCCAGGGCAGGCCCGCGTCCCGCAGGTGCATGGCGTAATTGCCCAGCAGGTTTTTCAGCTTCAGCGGCGTGGCCCGAAAGTGTTTCGACTCCGGCAGGATGCGCCAGAACAGCAGGGCGCCCAGCAGTGACAGGGCGCCCAGTGCGCCAATGGCGACGCGCCAGTTAACGAAGTCGACCAGCACCCCCGCAATCAAACGCCCGCTCATGCCGCCAATGGCATTGCCACCGACGTACAAACCCATCGACAAACCAATAAAACGCGGATGAATTTCTTCGCTCAGGTAGGTCATGCCCACCGCCGCCAACCCGCTCAATGACAAACCGAGCAGCCCGCGCATCAGCAGCACGCCGTGCCAGGTCGGCATGCACGCGCTGGCCAAGGTGAACAGCGCGGCCGAGAGCAGGGACATCACCATGATCTGCTTGCGACCCAGGGCATCGGAAACCGGTCCGGTGATGAGCAGCCCGATGGCCATCATGATGGTCGAGATCGACAGCACCAGACTGCTTTGCGCAGCGTTGAGGCCGAACTCGGCCGACAACACCGGCATAAGCGGTTGCACGCTATACAGCAGCGCAAACGTGGCGAAACCGCCGGCAAACAAGGCCAGCGAGGTGCGGACAAATTGCGGGGTGCCTTTTTCGATAAAGGCTTCGGTTTGTTCAACCGTGCTCGCCACATCGGCCGCCGCATCGCGGGCGGCATCGAGCAGGGCAGGGGAAGCGGAAGGGCGCACACAGACCTCGTGAGAAAGAGCAGTGCGCACAGAATAGTAATCGAGGTTTATTATCTCCAATATATTGTTCGTGTCGTTTGATCTGTTTGGCGACCTAATCAATCCGGGAGATTGCCCATGGAATTGCGCCATTTACGCTACTTCGTCGCCCTCGCCGAAGAACTGCATTTTGGCCGTGCTGCCGAGCAACTGGGTATTTCTCAGCCGCCACTCAGCCAGCAGATTCAGGCGCTGGAAGAAGAGATCGGTGCCCGTTTGTTTGAGCGCACCAATCGCCGGGTTGAGCTCACCGAAGCGGGGCGTCTGTTCCTCGACGAAACCCGGCAGATCCTCGCCCACGTCGAAAAGGCAACGCAGATTGCGCGCCGCGCCCAACAGGGTGAAATCGGCGAGCTGAACGTAGGTTTTACCGCGTCGGCGCCCTTCACCTCGACCATTCCGCGCAGCATTCTCGCGTTTCGCCAGGCTCACCCGGACGTGCACCTGAGCCTGCGGGAAATGAGCAGCCGCGTGGTGATCGAGGCGCTGCTGGAAGAGACCGTGCAGGTCGGCGTGATCCGTCCATTTCCGTTGCCCGACACCATCACCGCCGTCGAGCTGTTTCGCGACCCGCTGGTGGCTGTGCTGCGCGCCGACCATCCATTGGCACAGGGCAGCGACGAGGGCATTTCCATCGCTGCGCTGGCGGATGAGCCGTTCGTATTTTTTCCACGCAGTTACGGCACCGGCTTGTACGACCAATTGATCGGTCTGGCGCGTAATGCCGGGTTCAGCCCACGCATCGCGCAAGAGGCGAGTGAGGCAATGACCATCATTGGTTTGGTCTCGGCGGGCTTGGGGGTGTCGATGCTGCCGGCGTCGTTCCGGCGCACGCGGGTGGACGGTGTGGTGTACCGGACATTGCTCGATAAGGGCGCCACCAGTGCGGTGTGGCTTGTGGTACGCAAAGACCAGAAGGCGCCGCTGGCCTTGGCATTCGTTGAGCAGGTGACGCGGGAGGCGGCGGCATTGCAGGCCGTTCAGTTGCATCGCGGCTAAGGCGCTTTCTGGCTAGGTCGTGGCGAAAACTTCGGCGACAAGAGTGTCCGGGTTTTCACTGATCTTGACGCAGAATCGAGGCATAGACTGGCTCCTTCGCCTGCAATCGAGCGGCTCACCCTAAAAGCTTTCAGAGCGTTCCTACAGTTTCTCTCGCTTTCCCTTCTTAACGTTGACTGATACCCCCAACGGACATCGGTCATGAACAAGCACTGCTTTCGCCTTATCTTCAGCAAGCCGCTTGGCTTCCTGATTCCGGTTGCCGAAATCACCACGGCCCAGCGCAAGCCGGGGCAGCAGAAAGTCTGTTCAGCGGCATCCGTTCCGTTAATTCCTCCCATCCTTTCGTTAAAACGCCTCGTGCTTTCCGTGCTGCTGGCTGCGGCGCCCGGTTGGGCTGCGGCGGAAATTCTGCTGGACCGCAACTTTGGCGGCACGTCAGTGGGGAGCGCGGCCAACGGGGTGCCGGTTATTGAAATTTCCGCCACGAAAGTTAAAGCCAATCTTGATGGTAAGGCGACGGCATCGGATCGGAGCGAGCCTGGGACAGGTCCGGCGGGAGAGATGAGTAAGGAAACCGCAGAGCAACGCGCTTTTGTGCCGAGCCCGGTGGCGAATCTCAAAGGGGAACGTAAAATCTCCGCGCAAGATCTTAAGGATTGGAGTGAAATGTCGGTGTCTCAGCGCCGGGAGGTTCGAGCCAAACCGTGGTTAGCGGAGCGGGGCATTCGCAAGAGTGACAAACGTTTTCTCAGGGAATTTGGACTGACGCTGTCAGGGCAGGAGCGTTTAACCGAACTAAGCGAGGGCGGGCTTCAAAAGCGTTCAGAAAAGTCGTCGATCACCTCAGATCAAATTCGCCAATGGCGCAATATGCCTCTGGAACAAAAACGTTCTATCGGTGGCTGGGAGGTCTTTGCCTTGGAGCGAGGCATCGATTTGCGCAGCGCCCGGGCAGTGCTGTCAAATTCGGGACTCACTCCTGCGGGCGAAATTAAACTGGCGGGCGGGGAGGGGCGGGCGGTCACCAATGCCGACGTTATCGTCTGGAACACGCTGTCCGATGAGCACCGCGCGGCGGCGGGCGGATGGAAAAAATGGGCTGAGAGTGAGGGTATTCATCTGGGGAGCGCCCGCACATTCCTCAGTGATAAGGGCGTCACTAAGAGAGGGAAGGAATTACTGGAGAAATTGGAGGCCGGAGAGCCGGGACTTCGCTTTAAGACGCCTTCCAGTGCAAACAAAGTGTTCTGGGACCTCCCAGGGACCAGTACCGATGTTTCTCATACAGGTGCTCTGTTGCCGGGCACAGTTTTCAGCAAAGACACCGCTCCCGCACCAGCCGCGTCTGTCCCTGGCTCCAGCTCTGGTCTGAATCCCCATTTGCCTGATCTGTCGTTACTACAAGCATCGCCGGTAGCCCGCGGCCAAACACCTTACCCACAGAATCCTGGCGAGCAACGTACGCCTAGGTTACCCCCAGCGAATCCTGGCACCGTTGTGGAAGAAATTGGCCCGTACGACCCTTCCACTCGGCAGAGCCAAAGCGAACCACCCTTGCGCGAGCGCTATCCGTCTTTGTGGTCGCGTTTGAACACAAATGTGGACGCACAGCGGGAGAACGCAGGCGCGAGCTCGTCGGCGCAGTTGAGCCATGAAGAGCCGAAACCATAGGGATACAAGGGATGCGGCCGAGAGCGATTTGGCGAGCGGGTACTGCCCTGCCCGCCACCAAAGATGAATGTCGAAAGCGTGGGGGCCGGGGCGTGAGCAATATGGTTTGCTAGAAACGGCTTCTACAGATACCTGTCGTGGCGGTTTGCGCCCTAGGCCACTCCTGCGAAAGAACTCACGTCTCTGCGAAGCAAAAAGCGCCGACCGGCAGGCGTCGGTCAGCGCTTCGATTCAGCCGACGCCAAGGCTTACTTGACGTTAGCCAACTGCGCTTTCAGCGCGACGCCGGCCATGATGGCGCCCGCGTGGCATTCGTAGTTTTGCGGATTTTTGTACTCGACGCCTTTGTAGTTGCTGGCGATCTCGATCACTGCATTGGCGCCGGCTGCCTTGGCGGCGTTGGCCAGTTTGATGATGGCCGATTGCATGGCCCAGGCGCAGGCTTCTTCGTCAGACTTGTTGAAGGCGTTGGTCTTTTGGCTGGTGGTGATTTGCGGGTTGATCACGTTCACTTTGCCAGCGGGCTTCTGCCCTGCCATGTAGAACTTTACCGAGCCATCCAGCTTGCCTGCAGCGGTCGCCTGGGCGATCGCGGTTTCCAGTGGCAAGTAATGCGTGGTGTCGCGAGCCTGGCTGATGCCGGGAATGGCGGCGAGCAGCAGAGCTGCGGCGGTGAGGCTTTTCAAGTGCATAGTCGTCTCCTTGACGGCGGTGGGGTGTGTTCTGACTCGTTATCGCCAGCGGCGGAAGATCAGCGAGGTATTGACCCCACCAAAGGCGAAATTGTTGTTCATGACGAATTCGTTGTTCATCTGCCGTGGCTCGCCGCGCAGGTAGTCCAGGTCCGCGCACTGCGGGTCGACATTATCGAGATTCAGCGTGTGGATATAACGGTCGCTGTTGAGCATTTCGATGCTGAACCACGACTCCAGTGCCCCGCACGCGCCCAAGGTGTGACCCAGGTAGCTTTTCTGCGAGCTGATGGCCATGCCCGAGCCGAACAGGCTGGCGGTGGCGTGGGTTTCGGCGATGTCGCCTTGTTCAGTGGCGGTGCCGTGACCGTTCACGTAGCCGATGGCGTGCGGGTCGAGGT
This sequence comes from Pseudomonas viridiflava, assembly GCF_900573885.1. GTDB lineage: Bacteria > Pseudomonadota > Gammaproteobacteria > Pseudomonadales > Pseudomonadaceae > Aquipseudomonas. The sequence continues at coordinate 40,163 of NZ_UPSE01000449.1, read as the reverse complement.
TAGCGTCTTGCAGGGCCAGCTCCATGGCGCCGCGCATGGTCACCTGTTCGGGTTTGGTGGCGTGCTGGCCGTCGGCGTTGCAGCCGAAGCCGACGATTTCGGCGTAGATGGTCGCGCCGCGCGCTTTGGCGTGTTCCAGTTCTTCAAGCACCAACATGCCGGCGCCTTCGCCGATCACCAGGCCGTCACGGCCGCTGTCGTACGGACGGGGCGAGGTATGCGGTGCATCGTTTTTCAGGCTGGTGGCGTATAGCGCGTCGAACACCATGGCTTCGGTCGGGCACAGCTCTTCGGCGCCACCAGCCAGCATCATTGGCAGGCGGCCGAACTTGATGGCCTCGTAGGCATAACCGATGCCCTGGCTGCCGCTGGTGCACGCGCTGGAGGTGGGAATCAGACGGCCTTTAAGGCCAAAGAAAATGCTGATATTGGCCGCCGTGGTGTGCGGCATCATACGGATGTACGAGTTGGCGTTGAGGCCGTCGGCCACCGAGTTGAGCAGCATATTGCCGAAGGCTTTGATTTCTTCGGTGCTGCCGGTGGATGAGCCGCACGCCACGCCCATACGGCCGTCGCGAATGCTTGCGTCGTCGAGCAGGCCGGCATTGCCCAGCGCTCTTTCGGCGGCCAGCACCACCAGGCGCGACACCCGTCCCATGCTGCGCAGTTGCTTGCGGTTCCAGGTTTTGGGCACCACGAAATCGTCGATGGGGCCGGCCAGACGGGTGTTCAGTTCGGCGAAGCGATCCCACTCATGCATGCGGCGAATGCCGCTTTTGTTGGCGCTGAAATTGGCTTCGATGCTGGCCCAGTCGCTGCCCAGGGATGTGATGCCGGACATGCCGGTAACTACCACGCGTTTCATCAGCACAGGCCTCCATTGACCGCGAGCACTTGGCGGGTGATGTAGGCGGCTTCGTCCGACATCAGGAAATTCACCGCGCCAGCCACTTCTTCCGGGGTGCCCATGCGTTGGGCGGGGATCATCTTCATCATTTCTTCAATCGGCAGATCATCGTCGAGCATGGCGGTGTCGATCAAACCGGGGGCCACGCAGTTCACGGTGATTTTGCGTTTGCCCAGTTCAATCGCCAGCGCTTTGGCGGCGCCGATCACGCCGGCTTTCGAGGCGCTGTAGTTGACCTGGCCACGGTTGCCGATCATGCCGGACACCGAGGTGATGCAGACAATACGTCCCGGTTTGCGTCGGCGAACCATCGGCATGACCAACGGGTGCAGGATGTTGTAGAAACCGTCCAGATTGGTGCGCAGCACCACATCCCAGTCCTCTTCGCTCAAGGCCGGAAAGGCGCCGTCGCGTGTCAGGCCGGCATTGCACACCACGCCGTAATAGGCGCCGTGGGCCTCGACATCCGCTTCGAGAATTTCCCGGCAGGCGGCGCGCTCGGCCACATCGAATTGCAGAATGCGTGCCTGCTGGCCGAGGGCGACCACTTCGGCCTGCACGGCTTCTGCTTCGGCGCGGCCACTGCGGCAATGCAGCACCAGATCAAAGCCGGCACGGGCCAGACGCAAGGCAATGGCGCGGCCGATGCCACGGCTGGAGCCGGTGACGAGAATGGTGTCAGTCATGTGCAGGTTCTTCCAGATAGCTGGCCACGTGGGGCGGGCGGAAAACGTTGAGGCGCGCGTGAGCATGGATGCCCGGGCCGGTCAGGTTGCATTCGAAAACGCCCATGCCGTTGTCGTCTTGTAGCGAGCGCAGGGCGTGAATGTGCAGTTCGGCGCCGAGGGGAAAGGCCTCGACGTTGCACTGGTAATTGCGCGTGCCGAGCAGGAAACCCAGCTCCACCGGCAGGCCGGCCTGGCGCGCCTGGCAGCCGGCGAAGGCGGCGACGCTCTGCGCCATCAGCTCGATGCCGACCCACGCCGGCAAGCTGCCATCGGCCTGACTGAACAAGCCACCGGCGCGTACCACGAGGCGGGTGTGCACGTCTTCGTCGGCGAAGCTCAGCACCTCGTCCACCAGAATCATGTCGGCGGCGTGGGGCACCAGCTCAGCGATAGGCCAGACGCTCATGGCTGCACCTGCACAGTTGGCGCGGTGCCCAGAATCAGGCTGATGTTGTTGCCGCCAAAGGCGAAGGAATTGCTCATCAGGTGCTGTGGGCCGGCGCGCTCCAGGCTCGAGTTGGGGTCTGTAAACGTAAGGGCGGGCAATTGCTCATCGCGCTGGCCGTCCCAAACGTGGGGCGGCAGGCGCCTGGCGTTCAGGCTCAACCAGCAGAAGGCGGCTTCCAGCGCGCCGGCCGCGCCAAGGGTATGGCCGGTCATGGGTTTGCTGGAGGAACACAGAACGCCGTCTGGGAACACCGCCGCCACGGCCAGGCTCTCCATGGCGTCGTTGTGCTGCGTGGCGGTGCCGTGCAGGTTCAGGTAGGCGATGTCGCCTGCACTCAAGCCGGCGTTGGCCAGCGCCTGGCGCATCACCTGTTCGGCGCCGCGCCCTTGCGGGTCGGGGGCGGAAATATGGTGGGCGTCGCAGTTGGCTGCCGCGCCGAGCAGGGCGATGGATTCCGGACTGGCACCGGCATCACCCGTCATCAGGAACAACGCCGCCGCTTCGCCGATGTTGATACCGGTACGGTTGCGCGAGAACGGGTTGCAGCGTTCATCCGACAGCGCTTCGAGCGAGCCGAAGCCGTTGAGCGTCAGCTGGCACAACGAGTCCACGCCGCCGCACAGCACGGCATCGCACAGACCGCTTTGCAGCAAGCGGCGGGCGCTAAGCAAGGCGCGCGCGCTGGACGTGCAGGCGGTGGAAATCACGTAGCACGGGCCGCCCAGTTCAAAGTGCGCAGCCAGAAACTCGGCAGGCGCCGACAGTTCCTGCTGGCCGTAGTGGTAGTCCGGCGGGAACGCGCCTTCCTGCAGGAAGGTGCGAATGCTTTGAGTGGCCTCGTCAATTCCCGATGTGCTGGTACCGAGCACCACGCCGATGCGCGCCCGGCCATACCGGGCGATGGCCTGCTGGATATCCACATCAATTTGTTCAGCGGCGGCCAACAGCAGTTGGTTGTTGCGGGTCTGGTAGGCACGGTTGCCACCCGGCACGGCGGGCAGCTCGGCGTTTACCGCGCCCACGGGCAGCGGGCGTTCAGGCACCCAGCCGGCTTGCACGCGCATACCGCTGGTGTCGCCGGCGAACAGACGCTCGCTGACGTGGTGTTTGTCATTGCCCAGGGCGCACAGCAGGCCCAGGGCATTGAGGTAGGCGGTCATGGCAACGTCTCAACGCGGTAGCTCAGCCCCGGCTGGGTGCTGAGCTGAAAATTCAGGGGGTGCTGGTAGTCCACTCGCCAGCGCACGGCGCCTGACTCCAGCAGGCGGCGTTGCTGCGGGTGTTGCTGCCAGTCCGCCTCGGGGTAACGGGCGGACAGTTGTTCAGCCGGGGTCAGGGCGAACAGCAGGGCGGCAAACAGCTCGCGCGCCTCGGGGTTGGGCGGCAGCAGGCCGTCATTCTGCCATTGGTTGCCGGTTAGCAGTTGGCGCGCCACAGGAATACCCATGGGATCGATCAACGACCAGCGCAAGGCCGGGCCTTCCTGTTGCAGTACCAGAAACCAGTCCTGCGTCTGCCCGGCCTGTTCGCGCTGCACATGCAATTGCAGCGGCAAATCCAGACGCGGCGGCTGCGCCGGCAGCGGCGCCTGATGGGCGCAGGCGCTTAGCAGCAAGGCCAGCAGCAGGGGCGCGAAGAAACGTTTCATCCGGTGTGGCTCGCCAGTGGTTTGCGCACGGCGGCGTTCACCAGGGTTTCATTGCGCTGGCCCACGGCTTTGGGTTTTACCAGCTTCCAGCGCTCCAGCAAGCCGAAGTCGGCCGAGCGGCTCCACCACAAATAAGGAAATGAAACGTTCTGCGGGCCGAACTCGAAACCCTGGGCGCGCAGCATGGCCAGGTACTCGTCGGCGCTGCGCTGCACGTGCATGGGGTGACGGAACAGCCAACGGATTACCCAGGTGTCGATGTAGTACTTGGTCGACTCGGCAAACAGCAGCCAGCCGCCAGGCTTGAGCACGCGCCAGAACTCGGCCAGTGCCGCTTCCTGCTCCACCAGATGGTGGAAGGTCTGGTGACAGAAGATCACATCGACACTGGCGTCCGGCAGTTGGATGGACGCGCAGTCGCTGCTCAGCAGTTGCACCGCCAGGCCTTCGCGTTCGGCTTCGGCACGACTCATGGTCAGGCTGTGCGGGTCGGCGTCCAGCCCGATGAGCTGCGCCGGGGCGAAGGCGTTTTGCAGCAGACGGAACGACTTGCCCTGACCACAGCCGGCATCCAGCAACACGGCATCGCCGGGCAGCGGCTGGCCGAGCAGGCCCTTGAGGTCGTCGATCGCCACGCGCAGCACGTGATGCTGCCAAACGTGGCTCTGCAAGAACCAGAAACCGAAGCGGGTTTCCTCGACGTATTTCTGGCCTGCCGGGTTGTGCGCAGGCGGCTGCATCGGTGCGTTCATCGGCTGCTGGTCCTCACTCGGTCGCGCACAGCTCGGCCAGCACACGCAGGCGGCGCTTGGGCTCGGCGACATAGGGGTTTTTCAGGTCCCAGGCATAGCCGGCCAGAATCGAGCAGATCATGGCGCGAATTTCCGGCGAGGCATTGGGGTGATAAATCACGTTCTGGAAGCTCTCGTCGTACCAGCCTTCCACGTAGGCGCGGAAGGCATCCACGCCGCGCTTGAGCGGCGTGGCGAATTCGGTTTGCCAGTCCACGGTCTCGCCGTTCAACTGACGGTCGAGCAAGCCTGCGGCCATGCTTGCCGAACGCATGGCAATGGTGACGCCGGAAGAGAACACCGGGTCGAGGAATTCCGCCGCATTGCCCAGCAGCGCGAACCCCGGACCATGCAGGGTTTTGACGTTCGCCGAGTAACCGCCGAGGCTGCGCACCGGCGTGTCCCATCTGGCGTTCTTGATCAGGTTGCCCAGGCTCGGCGTTTCGTCGATAAAGCTGCGCAGGGCGGCTTCCATGTCTTGCGGGCGACCCTCGTAGCGCTCTTTGGAGGCCACCACACCCATGGAGCAGCGGCCGTTGCTGAACGGGATCAGCCAGAACCACACGTCCCGCTTGGTGGGGTGAGTGGTGACGAGAATTTTTTCGCGGTCGAAGCTCGGGTCGTCGATGCGGTCTTCGATGTGGGTGAACAACGCCTGGCGCACCGGGAAAGCCGATGGCGCTTCCAGGTCGAGCAGGCGCGGCAGCACGCGGCCGTAGCCGCTGGCGTCGAGCACGAAATCGGCTTGCACGCGGTATTCGCTGCCATCCAGGCGGCGCACGGTGGCAATCGGCGCTGCGGAGAAATCGGTGGCGATGATTTCTTCTTCGTAGCGAATTTCCACACCCTGCAGCTCGGCCTGGTCGGCTAGGAGTTTGTCGAAGGTGGCGCGCTGCACCTGGAAGGTCCAGCCCTTGCCGTCGGTGAACTTGTCGCGGAAATCGAAGTGCGAGCGACGCTCGCCCCAGGCAAACGCGGCGCCATTCTTGCGCTGGAAACCGGCGGCTTCGACAGCTTCGAGCATGCCGGCTTCTTCGACGAAATCCAGGCAATGGGACAGCAGACTTTCGCCAATGGAGAAACGCGGAAACTGCTGGCGCTCGATGATCAGCACGTCATGCCCTTTGCGCTTCAACAGGGCCGCGGCGATGGCGCCAGACGGGCCTGCGCCGATGACCAGTACGCGGCGCTGTTCCAATTCAAGCGGCACCATGGGGACTCCTTGTGGCGGACTGTTGCGAAGAAATTCGGGTTTTGCCCACGCCCAGCAGGGCGGGCAGCAACGTTGAAAACAGGCTCATGAGCAGCAGGCTGAAGTAGGCCAGGGCGTCGATCAGGTGCAGTTGCAGCAGCAGGTTGAGAAACACCACTTCGGTCAGGCCGCGAATATTCAGCAGCACACTTTCCGCCCATTTCAGCCGGTGGCTGGCTGCGGGCATCGCCCAGTGCAAGCCGAGCCAGCTGCCGAGCAGTTTGCTCACTACCGGCAGCGCCAGCAGCGCGCCAAGGTGCAGCCAGGAATAGTGGTCACCGATGCCGTGGAAATCTACCCGCAGCACGCCGCAGGTGAGAATCAGCGGAATGGCCAGGCCGTTCAGCAGCCACTTCCACTGCCCGGCGGGCAGCGGCAGCGTGAACGGTTGTTTGAGCCATGCCAGGCACAGCATGTAGCCGATGCCGAACACCAGCGCGTTGAGCTTGAGTTGTTGAAACACCAGCATCAGGGCAAAGAACGGCACGCTGTAAAACAGCGCATGACGCAGGCCCAGCAGCTTGTTCAACAGCAGCGGCAGGCCGGCGGCCAGTAGCGGCCAGAGCAGGGCTTGCGGGTCGGCGCTGCCCTGGGCCAGGCCGAACAGGCTCCAGCACATCAGGTCCATCAGAATGGCCGCGTGCAGCAAGCGTTTGATGCCTTCAGGCGGATAGCCGATGTTTTGCAAATAGAGGAACAGCACGGGAATCGCGGTGATGGAAAACAGCAGGCCGATGCCCACTGCGCTCAGCCATCCACCGACGTCCGGCAGCAGCCACAGCGCGGCGCCAATGCCGGCCAGCAGCGGCACGGCGAAACTCGGCAGGGCAATTTTCAGGCTGGCGCTGCTGATTTGAAGGTCCACCACATCGCTGAGGATGTAACCCAGCAGCAAGGCGAAACTCAGGTTGTACAACAGGCTCAGCCACGTGGGCGCCAGCAGTTCCGGGGCGCTGAGTTGCCAGTGCGGTTCCACCCACGCCAACAGCAGCAGCGGAATCGCCAGACTGGCGACCAGCAACTGGCCAACGATGGGAATCAGCCGCTGGCGCCCCAGCAGTGCCACCGCGCCATACAGCGCCAGGGCCAGCAGCCAGAAAAGCATCACCATCACGAGACCGCCTCCTTGCCTTCATGGCGGTGCGGCTCGCCAGCCCAGGGCGAGAGCAAAAAGCTGAAGGCCAGGCCGATGCTGATGGTCAGGCCGAAGTTACTCACCGCGGGCGTGCTCGACAACGCCAGCAGGCCGAACGACAGCCAGGTGGTCAGGGCCGACAGCAAGGTGCCCAGCAAGCTGGTGGCTTCGCCGCCGACCCGCTCGCGCATGATGATGGCGTAATCCACGCCAATGGCCGTTACCAGCAGCAAGCCGAACAGGCTGAACAACGTCAGCGGCTGCCCCAGCCAGCCCAGACTCGCCAGACTGGCCAGCGCCGCCAGTAGCGACACCGCCAGCACCCGCGCCGCGCCACGCGGCCCGAATGGCAGGCAGAGGAGGGCAAAAATCAGCAGGCACGACGCCAGTTTCAGTTCCGCTGCGCTGATCTGCGTGGCGGCGAACAGGCGGTTGAGCTGGCCCAGGCGGTCGACCAGTTTCACGCCGGGCAAGCCCTCGGCCTGGGCGGCGAGCAGGGCCGAATCGCTCAAGCCTTGCAGGCTCACCAGCCCGGCCACTTCGTTCTCCTCGGTTGGCCCCAGCCACAACGTGCGCCACGGTTCGCCAAGGGTGCCGGCCAAGGCCTGTTCAATACTGCGATTAGGCAGGGCTTGCAGCAGGCGCACTTCGTCTTCGACTTGCTGCGCCGTAACGCCGAGCGCCTGCAAGGCGTCGCTGTTGGCCGGCAGGGCGCTTAGCGAGGCGCGCAGGCTGTCTTGCTCGGCAGCGGGCGCCACCAGTTGGCTGAGGGCCATATAGCTTTTCAGCTTGCCGTCGGTCACCAGCGCGTCGAGGCGCTGGGCGAGGACTTGCTGACGTTGCAGCAGTTGCTCCTCGTCTTTACCGCGCACCAGATAAAACTGGCTGGTGGGCTGAAAGCCGATGATTTTGCTGATCGCCTGCGACTGTTCCAGCAGCTGCGGTGGCGTGCTCGCCCACTGGCGCAGGTCATCCTTGTGCTGCAGCTGAAATACGCCGCCCACGCAGAACAACAGGAAAATCAGCAGCAACCACGGCGTGCTGATGCGCGTCAGCACCCGGCGTCGCCACGCCAGCAATCGCGTGGCCAGGCCATAGGGTTTGGCCCACGGCACGATCTGCACCTTGCCCAACAAACTCGGCAGCAAACACACCGCACACAGGTAGGAACCCAGCAGGCCCGCCGAGGAAAAAATCGCCACCTGGCTCAACGCGGGGAACGGCGTGAACGCCAGCGCCAGGTAGCCGATCACGTTGGTGGCCAGGCCCAGCGTCAGGCCGAGAAAGGTGGCGCGCAGCGCTTGCCAGCTGTTCCACGGTTGCAGCGTCCAGCTTTTCGACAGCAGGTGCAGCGGGTAGTCGATGGCCACGCCAATCAGGCTGGCGCCCAGCACCAGCGTCAGTACGTGAATCTGCCCGAACACGGCGACGCACGCGGTGAGCCCGGCGAGCACGCCTACGGCGGCGGGCAGCAAGGCCACCAGCACGCGCAGACGGCGGAAGGCGACAAGGATCAACAGCAACGCGCCGATGCTCGACACGCTGCCCATAAAACTGATTTCGCGAGTCGCCTGGCGCTGCCCATGGGCCGAGTACAGCAGGCCGCTGGTGGCGAGCAGTTGGCCGCCTTGTGCGGTCACGTCGGCGCGGGCTCTGGCCACTAGGTCGTCAACGGCCAACGGCAAGTTGCCATCGAAGGCATCGCCACGGGTGCGTGCGCGCAGCATCGCCCAGGTTTTGCCTTCGCTCTCGGCCAGCAACGCGCCGCTGAGGTCGACCTGCACGTTGTGGGCGCGCGGCAGTTTTTTCTCGATCAGGGCGCCAAGGCCCAGCCAGTCCTGTTCGGTGGCGATCAGCCCTTGGCTGCGGAATGGATCGAACAAATCCTGCACGCGCCGCTCGACGAAGGCGCGTGGGTTTTGCTGGAGCAACTGGCGGTCGTCACTGCCGAGCAGGGCCAGGCGGTTGTCGAGCACTTGCTGGCGCACCTGGGCGAGGTCGTAGCTGACGTCCCACTGCACTTTTTCGAAGAGTTTTTCCTGCTGCCACTGCTGGCCAATGGCGGCCGCCTGGCTCAGGGCTTTCTGCCGCTCGGCAAAGCTGATGAGTACCACCAGCTCGCGGTTCAGCGGTTCCTGAATGATTTTTTCCGCGCGCTGTTCGAGCAGGTCTGGCGTGTCATTGGGCAGCAGTTCCAGCAGGTTCGCGGAAATGGGCGCACCCGCGCGCCACTGCCAGCCGGCGACGGCCAGCAACGCCAGCAGGGCGACGGTAAAGAGCCGGGGGCCCCAGTGATCAATCCGCGAAAGCATGACGGTCCGTGTCGCTGAGCTGGCTGCTGGCCTGGCTTTCGGTCAGGCGCAGCACGGTGCTGTCGCCTTGGGTTTCGCGCAGTTCGATGCGCGCCACTTGCTCGCCGCCCTGAATCTGAATGGCGCTGAAAATCTGCTTGAGCATCAGGCTGCGCGGCGTCAGGTCGAGTGTCCAGGCGCTGGCGTCACCGCTCAGTTTCAAGTCGAAATCCTGGCGCAAGCCGGTGCTGTCGCCCTTGAGCACGGCGAGAAACAAACGGTTCTGCTGGGCGCTGGCGCTTTGTTGCGCCACCGGTTGCCAGCCTTGGGGCGTGCGCTTGGCAATGCCGCTGCCGTCGATGCGGTATTCCTGCTGCAACGGGCTTTGCAATTGCCAGAGCAAACCGAGGTCTTTGCTGAGCACGAATTGGCCGGTGCTGGTCAGCGGCTTGGGCAGCGCGCGCAGGTGTTTTTCCTGCACGAACGGGCCGCGCACCACGGCGGGCTTGGCCAGTTGCGCGGCCAGTTGGTCGAGGTCGAAGGCGTGGGCCAGCGGCGCCAGCGCCACGCTCAACAGCACGGCAAGGAAGCGCTTCATGCGATGGCGCGCTCGACGGCCTGGACGAACACGGCCGGCGAAGCCAGCTGCATTTCCAGGCTGGCGATTTCCACCGCCACTTGCACGCTGCTGGCGCGGGTCATGCGCTCGCCGGTAGCCGCATCGCTGATCAGGTAGTTGATCTTCAGGCGGTTTTCCCACTCCACCAGGTCGGCGCGCACGATCAGCTTCTGGCCGAATTTTGCGCCGCGCATGTAGCGCAGTTGCAGGTCGATGATGGGCCAGGCGTAACCGGCCTCGCGCATGGTTGCGTAGTTGTGGCCGATCTTGTCGAGCAGCGCGCAGCGCGCCACTTCCAGGTACTTCACGTAGTGGCCGTGCCAGACGATTTCCATCATGTCGACGTCGAAGAACGGCACCACCACTTCGATCTCGGTTTGAATCACTCCATGGCTACGCATACAGGCTCCAGTGGCGGCTGCGGATGCGCGTCAGGCACAGGCGCAGTTCGCGTTCCAGGGCGCGATCTTCGATCACCGGCGGGAAGTCTTCGCCCAGTTGCTGGTGCATGGCGGCGAGCGAGGGCGGCAGCGGCCGAGCGTCTTGCTCGTGGCCACGCAGCCACACGCCCTGGTTGGCGGCGATCAAGGTGGCGGCGGCCACCTGTTCAGTGAGTTCCAGGCTGCGCAGGGCATCGCGCGCGGCGATGGTGCCCATGCTGACTTTGTCCTGGTTATGGCATTCGGTGGAGCGCGAGAACACGCTGGCCGGCATGCTGTTTTTCAGCGCCTCGGCGGTCCAGGCGCTGGCGCCGATCTGCACGGCTTTGAAGCCGTGGTTGATCATTGCGGTGTGCGCCGGTGCGCCGGACAGGTTGCTCGGCAGGCCGTGGTTGTAACGGGTGTCGACCAGCAGCGCGAGCTGGCGGTCGAGCAGGTCGGCGACGTTGGCCACCAGGTTTTTCAGACCGTCCATGGCAAAGGCGATATGCCCGCCATAGAAGTGCCCACCGTGCAGCACGCGCTCGGCTTCGGCGTCGATGATCGGGTTGTCGTTGGCACTGTTCAGCTCAATTTCGATGAACTGGCGCAACCAGCCCAGACTGTCGGCCAACACGCCAAGCACATGGGGCGCGCAGCGCAGCGAGTAGCGGTCTTGCAGGCGATGCAGGGGCGCGGTCGGGGCGTCGATGGCCAGGTCTTTGCGCAGCCAGGCGGCAACCTGGGTTTGCCCCGGATGCGGCTTGGCGGCGAACAGGCGCTCGTCGAAATGCTCCGGGTTGCCTTGCAGCGCCACCACGTTGAGGGCGGTGATGCGCGTGGCCAGTTGCAGCAGATAGTCGGCGCGCGAGTAAGCCAGGCAGGCGAGGCCGGTCATCACGGCGGTGCCATTCATCAAGGCCAAGGCTTCTTTGGGGCGCAGGGTCAGCGGCTGCCAGTCGAGCTCGGCATGCACCTCGGCGGCGCTGCGCACTTCACCGCGGAACAGCACGTCGCGCTCGCCGGTGAGGGTGGCGGCCACGTAGGACAGCGGCGTCAGGTCGCCGCTGGCGCCCACCGAGCCTTCTTCCGGAATCAGCGGCAGCACGTCGTTGTCGAGGAAGGCTTGCAGGCGCTCCAGCAGTTCGATGCGCACACCGGAAACGCCCTGGCACAGCGACTGCAACCGCGCCGCCAGCACCGCGCGGGTGGCAACCGGGTCGAGCAATTTGCCCAGGCCGCAACCGTGGAAGGTGAACAGGTGTTGCGGCAAGGCTTCAACGTGTTCCAGCGGCACCGCCACCACGCAGGAGTCGCCGTAGCCGGTGGTTACGCCGTAAATAACGCCTTCTTTGTCGAGCAACGAGTCGAGAAACTGCGCGCCTTTGGCGATGCGCTGGCGGAATTCGCCGTCGCTTTGCAGGGCGGTGGGGCTGCGTTGTTCGGCCAGGTTGACCACCTGCTCAATGCTCAGCGGTTGGGCGCCGAACACCACGGTGGAGGCTTGGGTGTTAGTCATGGGCTATCCAGAAGGGGAAGAAGTTGAACCATTGCTGCGGCGCTTGCAGGCAGTAGTGCGCCAGCCGCTCGGCATACGCTTGGGCGTGCCGCTCGATCACCTGCTCGCGTTCGCTGCGGCGCCATTCAATGCGCTCAGCGAAAGGCTCGAGGGTGACCTGATAACGGCCGTTGAGTTTTAAGCAGAACAGCAAATTGATCGGGCATTGCAGCAAGCCCGCCAGTAGCCACGGCCCTTGCGGCAGTTCGGCCGGGTGCCCGAGAAAATTGACCCGCGCGCGGCGCCCGCCGTGCAGCGGTACGCGGTCGCCGGCAATCGCCAGCCACTCGCCGCGCTCCAGGCGCTGGCTGAGTTGCAGCATGATGGCGGCGTCCAGTTCGCTAACCTGTATCAGGCGCAAATGGGTGGCGCCGGCCTGGTTGAGCAGGCGGTTGAATTGCTCGGCGTGCTTGGTGTGTACCAGCACATTCATCTGCACTTTTTCGCCCAGCTCGGCCAGGGCGCGACAGACTTCAAGGTTGCCCAGGTGCGCGCCCACCAGCATTTGTCCGCGCTGCTCGCGGTGCAGCTTGCCGCGCACATCGGTGTTGTCGATCAGGGTGACCTGCTCCAGGCCCAGGCGCCCGCTCCACACGTCAAGCTTGTCGAGCAAGGTGTCGGCGAAGGCCATGAACTGGTTGAACACGGAACGGCGGGTCGGGCGCAGTTCGGCGCGCCCGCTCCAGTCGGCCAGACGTTGCTGATACTCCTGCACGCTGTGCCGTGCGGTGCGCCCGGCCAGGTAGAAATACAGCACGATCACGTACAGCAACGGGCTGAGCACGCGCCGTCCGAGGTTGCGCGCGAGCCAGGCGGTGAATGCCATCAGCAGGTAGCTGCCGCGCTCGTTGTGCCGTGCCCAGTGGCGATTTTTCATCGCAGCCACCGCCGGGCCAGAATGGCTGGCGAGCGCCAGAGCATGCCGAAGAACAGGGTGGCGTGCATTTTTGAAATCAGCACGTTGTCGAGCAGCACGCGGAAATGGGAGAGGCCGTCCTGCGGGTAATGCACCTTCACCGGCAACCAGCTCATGGCCTGATTGCGCCAGCTCAGGCGCACCAGAATTTCGGTGTCGAAGTCCATGCGCTTGCCCAGCTTCACCGAGTTGATCAGCGCCAGCGTTGCGGTCAGCGGGTACACGCGAAAGCCGCACATGGAGTCGCGAATGTGCAGCGACAGGGTATTGATCCACACCCACACGTGGGTGAGGTAGCGCGCATACAGCCGGCCCTTGGGCACGCTGTGATCGTACTGTGGATAGCCGCAGATCACATGGGTGGGGTGGGCGACGGACTCCTGCAAAAATTGCGGCAGGGTGGTGAGGTCGTGCTGGCCGTCCGCGTCCACTTGCAGGGCGTGGGTAAAGCCCAGCCGTCCGGCTTCTCGCAGGCCTGCCATGACGGCGCCGCCTTTGCCCTGGTTTTCGGCCAGGCGCACCAGCCAGGTGTTTTCCCGGCTCGCGAGTTGATCCATCACCGCGGCGCAGGCCGGGCTCGACGCATCGTCCACCAGCACGCACGGCAAACCGCGGGCGTGCAGCGCCTCGACCACGGCGGGCAATGCGTGCTCGTGGTTGTACACCGGAATCACCGCGCACACGGCGTGGGTGGCGGACGGCTCAGGCGTCGACACGGGCCGCCTCCAGCAAAATGCGCCCGGACGAACACGCAGCCTCGCCATTGCGATAGCTGAAATACAACTTGCCGCGTTCGGCGTCGAAGCGCAGATGCAGTTGCAAACGGTCGCCGGGGCGCGCCAGTTGCTGGAACTTCAGCACTTCCATGCCGCAGAAACGCGGCGGCACGGTCATCAGTTGGCGTGCCAGATTCTGTGCCCAATCAACCTGCACCACGCCGGGAAGAATCGGCGTTTTCGGGAAGTGACCAGTGAAGTGCGCAAGATCCAGCGGCACATCCAGCTCCAGGTGCCACTCGCCGTTTTCTTCGCGCTGGCTGACCACCTCCGGCAGTAGCGTGCGCGGTGCGTGCAGCACTTGTTCAAGCAACGCTTGCGGCAGTTTGCCTTGCGCGTTCAGCGGCAGGTGGCGCACCAGACGCCAGCGCCGCGGCAGCGCCAGGGCGATGCAGTGCGGGCTCAGATGCTGGCGCAGGCTGTCGGTAACGGCGCGGCGGCCCTGATTGCGTAAAGCGTGCAAGCCGGCATCGTTCAGCGCCACCAGCGCGCCGAGGTAGGCACGCTTGTCGTGCACCACGCCAAAGCGCGCCTCGCCCACCCACGGGTGAGAGGCCAGCGCCTGCTCGAGCATGGGCAGAGAAATACGGTTTTCTTCCAATTTGACGATGCGGTCGAGTCGGCCCAGCAGTTCGAAACGGCCATCGTCATGCAGCGTGGCGCCGTCGGCGGTTTGCTCGGTATGACCGGGTGCGAGGTAAGGCGAGCGAATAAACAGCGCGCCGTCGTCGTTGAGGCCGACCTGCACATCGGCAAACGGTTGCCACAGCGAACCGCCCTGGCGCCAGGCGATGCCGCCGGTTTCCGAGCTGCCGAAAATTTCGGTGGGCACCTGGCCCAGCAGTTCGCCCAATTGCGCGCCGGTTTCTGCCGGCAGCGGGCCGCCTGAGGAAAACACTCGACGCACGCGGCTCAGTGCCTGCCAGTCGAGGTTGTCGCCCATGCGCTTGAGCAGCGCCGGGCTGGCGATCCAGGCGAAGTTCGCCTGGGGCAGGCTCAGGCGTTGCAGGTCTTCGGGGAACGGCTGGGGGCGGCGCACGAATACGCGGCCGGCACACAGCGGCCACAGCACGCGGAATAACAACCCGTAGATGTGCTGCGCGGCCACGCTGCCAACGATGACGGCGTCGCCCAGTTCGTCGCCCCACAAAGCTTGCAGGCCGGCGACTTCGTTGTGCATCTGGCGCAGGGTTTTGTCGATCAGCTTGGGCTCGCCGCTGGAACCGGAGGTGCACAGGGTCAGGCCGATGAAATCGAGATCGAGCGTGGCGGCCGGCAGCGGCTCGGCGTGCAGCTCGGCCAGGTGCGTATCGCCGTCCAGGTCGCTGAGCCACAGGTCTACCAACGGCGCCAGGCGTTCACGGCTTTGCGCTTGCAGGTCGGCTGGCAGCAACACACGCACGCCGGCACGCCAGGCGCCCAGCAGGGCGATGGCCAACTCGGCGCTGTCTTCCAGATGCACGGCCATGTTGCGCACGCCGCGGGCTTGCAGGCCGGCGGCGACGCCCAGCGCTTGCACGCACAGGTCGGCATGCTGCAACGCGGGCTCAATGGCGACTGGGCGTTGCAGCACGGGGCTGAGCAGGTTTTGCAGGTTTATCCATTTCATAGAGGGTATTTCATAGCTGGCACTTCATCCCTGGCCTCGCACACGTTGGCGCACCAGCCATTCACCGGCGAACAACATGCCCATCAATACGTAGGAAATTATTCCGGTGTACAGCGTCCACCAGCTCAACGGCGCCCAAAGCGTAAGGGCGCTGACCAACAGCGCATTGAACACAAAGAACCCACACCACACCTTGGTCACTTGCCGTGTATAGGCGATCGCCACCTCGGGCAGCTCCGGTTCGCGCAGCCGCGCCAGACGCTCGACCATCGGCGGGCCGTATTTCAGGCTGAGGCCAAACAGCCCCAGGCCGAACAGGCTGATCAGCACCGGATACCAGCGCAGCACCTCAGGGCTGTCGGCCAGGCCCAGCAGCACACAGAAGCCCAGCGCGGCGATGGCCATGCCACGGCTGCCCGGGCGTTGCCCCTGCGTCAGGAAGCGCGCCAGCCACAAGCCGCCGAGCAGCAGGGCGAAAAAGCGCGGCGACAGGTGCTGCTGGCCGTAATACACCGCGAACGGGTAGGCCAGCCCGGCCAGCAGCAACACCAGACCGATCAGGCGGTTCATGCCATGTCCATGAACAACGGCATCAGGCGGCGGGCGCGTTGACCAGGCGGAACACCGCCTCGACCACGTCACCTACGGTTCGCACGGCCTTGAAGTCTTCGGCGGCGAGTTTCTTGCCGGTTTTGCGCTTGATGTGGTCGATCAGGTCGACGGCATCGATGCTGTCGATTTCCAGGTCCTGGTAAAGGTTGGCTTCCAGGGTGACGCGCTCGGGCTCAAGCTCGAACAGCTCGACCAGCGACTCGCGCAGGGTGGTGAAGATTTCGTCACGGTTTTGCATGGTCGTCTCTCTTACGCGGCTTGCTGTGCAGACACGAACACAGCAAGGCTAGCCACGTTGGCGAAGTGCTTGCGGGTGTCTTTGGCGTCGGCGTCGATCTTGAAGCCGAAGCGCTTCTGGATGGCCAGACCCAGTTCCAGGGCATCCACCGAATCCAGGCCCAGGCCTTCGCCGAACAACGGCATCTCGGCGTCGATATCGTCGGGGCCGATGTCTTCCAGGCCCAGCGCCTCGATGATCAGGTTTTTTATTTCAAGTTGCAGATCGCTCATCTTTGGCGAGCTCCTTAATAAAGTGTTGGTGCAGATGTTCGTTGAGTTTGCGCGAGGCAATCGGCGCCGAGCTGTGGGCGGCGAACTGCTGCGGGTCGATGTCTTCGCCCACGCGCATCTTGAAATGGAAGCGTCGGGCCGGAATGCGGTACCAGGGTTCTGCCTTGGTCAGGGTGGTGGGCGTAACGCTGATCACCACCGGCGTGACCACGGTCGCACCGCGCAAGGCGATGGCGGCGGCGCCCCGGTGAAACGCCGGGGCCTGGCCCGGCGTGGTGCGGGTGCCTTCAGGGAAAATCACCAGCGTTTGCCCCTCGCGCAGCGCACCGGAGGTTTCGTCGAGCATGTCCAGGCTGCCGCTGTTGCTGATGTACTCAGCCGCGCGAATCGGCCCGCGCATGCTCGGGTTGTCCCACAGGCTCTGCTTGACCACGCAGTTGGCGTCGCGAATGAAGGCAATGAGCACCACCACATCGATCAGCGAAGGGTGGTTGGCGATCACCATTTGCCCGGGACGACCGAGGCGCTCGATGCCTTGCACTTCAAAGGTCAGCACGCCGGTGCGGTGCATGAATTCCACGAACGCGCGAAACGTCCAGCTCACCGTGGCGCGGGCACGTGTGCGGCGAGCCACGGCGTCGCCCGGCAGCAGCGACAGCAGCGGAAACACCACAAGACGCAGCAGCACGCCACCGACCCCGAACAGCGTGAAGCTCAGGGCGGTTGCGATCAGGCGCCACCAGTAGGGCGCGCTGTAGCGGCTCAGGCGCTGTTCTGTTGCCAGCTCCATAGTCGATTCCTCCAACGATGCTCCAGGGTGGTTACGCCGTTGTTCAGGGCGCGAACCAGGTTAAGTGCATGCGGCCACTCTGCGGTGGCTGTATCGGCAGATGTTGCGTGTGCTTGTGTTTTGGTACTGAGGTGCAAGCGCCAGTCCTCGCCGGGCGTCAGTAGCAGCGCCACGGCGTAGGGAAACGGAACATCGCTGACCCATCCGGCATAGGCGGTGGGCGGCGTGTCTTCGGCAATCACCAGCAATACGGCGGGCGCACCGTCAGCCAGTAACAGCTGCGCTTCCAGCACTGCATGTTCCAAGCCATCGGCTTCACCGGCCAGCGCCGTCATTTCACTGGTGTCGTTTCGCATGATCGACCACTGGCCGATGATGGCGTTGTGCACGGAAAGACTGAATTGCGTGGGCGACAAGGGCGCGCCGGCGCTGACATCACTGAGCAGGGCGAAGGTGCGCGGGGTTTCGCCGTGGCGGGACACGAACACCAGCGGCAGCGGCGCGCCATGGGCGTCGGCCAATGGCCAGGCAACGCTGAACGCCATGCGCGCCAGCGGGCTCAGGCGGCGCCGCTGCATGGCAGGAAGAAAGCTGACATCGGGCAACGAATCGCTGACGGCAGGCGGCTCGGACTGTTGGCTCCACGCCAGCCAGTCGCCTCTCTGCTCCAGGCCCGGAGCCCAGGCGCGCCATTGTTCGATTGTGAAATGCATCGGCAGCTTTTGCGTCCATGTAAAAAAGGCGATCGCGCCTGGCCAGAACCAGGTCTATCCGACAGCCATAGCTGTCTTCGCCGGTGGAGAAGTCGCAACCGCACTAGCGCCATGGCAAAGAGCCGGCATTATCCCGACGCGGCGAGGCTCAAGCAAACATTCAGCAAAGATTTGGCTGGCAAACGGGTAGGGAATTGCCTACAGGCCCGATTGCGGGCGCTATTTTGCCCATGTTGCGAAGAAATATCCGCGCCGCTGGTCACTGTTCACCGTAGCGCCTCGCCCTTGCGCTGCGCTTTGCATAGAATCCGTGGCTATTCGAGGCTCAGGACGAGGTGGGGATATGCGACGCGTAGTGTTCAACCAGAAAGGCGGCGTGGGGAAATCCAGCATCGCCTGCAACCTGGCGGCGGTCAGTGCCCAAGAGGGCTACCGCACTTTGCTCATCGACCTGGACGCCCAGGCCAACTCCACCCAGTACCTCACCGGGCTTACCGGCGAAGACATCCCCATGGGGATTGCCGATTTCTTCAAGCAAACGCTCTCCACGGGGCCGTTTTCGAAGAAAGGTCAGGTAGACATCTACGAGACGCCCTTCGATAACTTGCACGTAGTGACCGCTACACGCGAATTGGCCGACTTGCAGCCCAAGCTGGAGGCCAAGCACAAGATCAACAAGCTGCGTAAGTTGCTGGACGACCTGGCCGAAGACTACGACCGCATTTACCTCGACACGCCTCCTGCGCTTAACTTCTACACCGTTTCGGCGATGATCGCGGCGGATCGCGTATTGATTCCTTTCGACTGCGACAGTTTCTCGCGTCAGGCGCTGTATAGCCTGCTGGCCGAGATTGAAGAGCTGAAGGAAGATCACAACGAGGGGCTGGAAGTGGAAGGCATTGTGGTCAACCAGTTTCAGGCACGGGCCAGTTTGCCGCAGCAGCTGCTGGATGAACTGATTGCCGAGGGCTTGCCAGTACTGCCGGTTTACCTGACCAGCTCGGTAAAAATGCGCGAATCGCACCAGGCTTCGGTGCCGCTGATTTTTCTGGAGCCCAAGCACAAGTTGACGTTGCAGTTTGTGGAGCTGCATAACTTGCTGGAGGCGGGGGCGTAATCGCCCGCCCACGAACTATAAAGCCCCTCTCCCCAGCCCTCTCCCGCAGGCGGGCGAGGGGGCCGACCGAGCGCGGTTTGAGTCATACGTCACCCCTCGCCCACTTGTGGGAGAGGGGCGGGGGAGAGGGGCTGTTGATCTTGGGCTCCACCTGACCATTTTCGGCAGTTTCCGCCCCCTCAAGGTCCCGCTCTCAACCCTTCACACCCCGCCACGCCCCATTTCAAGTACTTGAATCCCTTGGCATGTTTTCTGCGATACCGCGTTGTCTGCCTTATTTTTCTGGATTCGCCATGTCCACCTCTACCGCCGCCTATGCCCAAGCCCGTTGGGATGAGTTGGAACGCCAGAGCGACCTCGATTGGGATCTGGACGCCATTACCGATCGCCGCGAAGCGGTGGCGTTTTTGCAGCGGTTCGAGAATCGGTTGTGCATCTATTCCAGCTACGTAGAGAAGCTGTACAGCAATTACAGCTTTGTGGTGCCGGAGTCGGAGGAGGGCAGTATCACCATTCTTCCGGATGAGCAGGCCTGGCACGACACCTTCAACGATGTGCCGGCCGATGCCGTCGAACCCACGGGCATTCACATTTTGCCGGGCGAGACCATGGGCTACACCGGGCTGTATTTGAAAATACCTGGTGAGCACCGTCTGGTGGCGTCGAAGGAATTGCCGTTTCAAGAGGGGCTGAAGTTGTTGATTCAGCGCTACGCGGCCAAGGGCGAAACGTTTCTGCCGGTGTTGATCAAGGGCGATCTGCGTGAGTACGAGGCGCGCATGCCGTCGTTGCATCTGCACCGGATCAATCCTGCCAGGTTGGGCAACAGCTCCAAACTCAGTGTCGACGCCATCAAAGGCGCCATTGCCGACCACCTGATCGCACTGTTCCGTCAGCACTGACCGCAGTGGCGTTACGCCAGTGTGGTTTCTCGTAACAGTCGCCCGGCCCGTTGCGCATATCCCGCCCTGCGAACTCGACTATGGGTCGGGCGCCGGTTGCCGTCGGGGTTCTTATAGTGATGCCGTGGATTCCTGCCGCGCCCGCGCGCTGGTGAGTCTGATCACAATAAGAATAAGGAAATCGCCATGCGCTCGCCCCGTAGCCTTGCCGCAGCTGGTCGCCAGTCTCGCCGTCGTTCGCTGTTTGCCCTGGCCCTGCTTGCCCTTGCAGTGGCGCCGGGTGTGGCTCAGGCCAAGCTCGAGGCGATGGCAGACAGTGAGTTGTCCGACGTTACCGGGCAGGCGTTTATCAACCTGACCACCGACGCCAATGCGGGCATCAACTACACGCGCGTCAACCTGGGGGTAAACCTCGACACGCAGCTGAACATGAAGAAGCTGCAGCTCGGGCAATACAACGACACCCTGACGCGACCGGGCGAAGTGGCCGGTTCTTCCGACATTCTGATCAACAACTTTGCCCTCGGCACGGTGAATGCCGACGACAGCATCAACGCCTTCAAAATCGCCAATCCGTTTATCGAGCTGGCCTACGAGGGCAACAAGGTGATCGGCGTGCGCATTGGTTTTGGCGAAGCCAAGGGCACGCTGTCCGGCGACATTGCCAGCCTGACCGGCAACGTGCCGGTGCACATCAAGGGCTCGGGTCAGGCGATTTATGACCAGGCCAACGTCGGCCAGAAACTGATTCTGGGCATTGGCGGCATCTACACCACCAGCGTGCTTGAAGCGGATGCGCAACTGGTCAACGGCAGCGGCGTTGCCGACCCGATTCGCGGCACGCAGGCCGGCATCAAGAATGGCGATGGCCTCACGTGCACCAGCGGTTGCCTGCCCATTCTGACGGACGCGGCGCTGGGCATTATCAAGTCCAACGGGTGCGGGCTGCTGGGCATCCAGACGTGCTTCAACCTCGACCAATTCAAATCCTTGCCGGTGGGCAATCTGGGCGTGGCCGATCAGGCCGGCACGGCGGCAATCGAGGGCGCGGCCAAAGGCTTCTTTATTTCCATGCAAACCAAGGACGTGGCCTGGCGCGACATGGACAGCAACGGCTTCATGACCGCACTCAAAGGGGCGTTCATGAACATGCCGAAGTACCGGGACGCCAACGGAAACATGGTTTCGCCGATCAATATCGACTTCAACCAGGCGTTCAACGGCATACCGCGGCAAGACACCTGCCTCGGCAGCGCCACGTCGGGCTGCTGACATGAGCGCCCTCTGGCGGTTCGCCGGCCTGGCCTTGCTGGGCTTTGGCGCCTTGGCGCAGGCCGAGATGAAGGCCCTGGACGATCAGGAATTGTCCGGCGTGCAGGGCGCCGGCTTCGGTTTCGTGCTGGAAGACATTCTGCTCGACGCCAACAACGCGACCATCACCATTAACGACATCACCAACGGCAGCGGCCAGAACGTACCGATTTCGGTGAAGGAGTTTTACCTGGGGGCGGCGGGCAGTAATAAAGGCGCCAATCTCAATCCGGTGACCATCGGCCGCCTCAGTTCGCCGTTCACCCTGGACCTGAATAAAGGCGAAAACTTGCGCACGCTGCGCGATGACGGCGTTTGGGTGCAAACAACGCCGAGCAATGTCGCGGTGCTGGCGCTGACGTTTCCCGAGCGGCTGACCGGCGCTGCCGGGCAAGCCTGTATTTCCGGATACGCGGCAGCGGGCAGCAACTGTTCCAGCCGCGCGAGCGAGAAGGCTGACCTTGGCATTCGTTTCGACTTCCAGGTGGCCGCCGGGCGCACCGATGTGCTGAATGTCGATATTGCCGAGCTGGCCATGGACGGTTCGTATCTGCGCCTGTGGGGCGATAACGCGCGCAGCCAGTTGGTGGGCGAGATGCGCCTGAATATCTATGCCAAAAGTCTCAGCGTAATGTCGTGCGCGGCGGGCGCTGCGAACTGCGCAACGGCTGCCGAGCAGGAGGCGCGCACCCTCACCTTGAGCAACGCCTTCGCCAATATTTCCCTGGGTTACGGCAAAACCCAGCCGCTGCTGTTCGATGTAAACAGCAACGGCCAGTTTGTGCTGGAGCTGCCCAATCCAACCGCCGGCGGCACCACGGCGGCGCAGCGCGATAGCCTGGCCAGCGACTTCTACGCCAATGCGCCGCGCACCAATCTTGTCATCGACAACCTGAAAGTCGGCAGCGGCAACTACAGCACCGGCGGCTACAACTTTGGCTACAACACGCTGCAAGGCCTGAGCATCAACTACCTGAAGGTGACCAGCCATGACCTTTAAGCGCATCGAGTGGCTGGTGTTGTGGCTGGCCCTGCTGGTGCCGGCACTGGCGCGCAGTGAATTGCAGCCCATGGCCGACGAGGCGTTGAGCGCCACCAGCGGGCAAGGCGGCGTTTACCTGTCGGGCGACTTCAGCATCAACAAAAACGGCGGCGTGTTGTGGTCAACGCCAACGACCAACACCGCCAGCGCCTGGACAGCCAATCAACGCAGCTGCGCGACGCTGGGTGCCAGTTCGCCGGAAGACTGCGGCATGCGCATCGGCATTCGCGCCGAGGCCGCCGGCGGCTGGTACGTGCTGGACAATTTGAAAGGCGTTTTCAGTTTTGACGGCCTGACCCTTCGCACCCGCTTTATCGACAGCGGCTTCAACGGCGATGGCGCCACGTTTGGTCAGGACACTCTGGAGTTCGGACTGCCCAACGAGGTGAAGTTTCAAGACACGCGCTTCACCTTTGCCGTCGCCAACGGGGGCGGCTGGCGCAACAAGGCCGGCACGGCGGCCAACGGCGGCGATGCCAGCTATCAGCAGACCAATATTTTCTCGGCCAAGGTCGACGGCAGCATTCGTATGCAAGGCAACGTGCTGGTGTTTCCAAAAAACTGAGGGGTAAACCGATGCGCCGTTCTTTGCTGCGTTTACCGCTGTGCGTGTCGTTGCTCGGCCTTGGCGCACCTGCGCTGGCCATGCAGGCGTTGGATGATGACACCCTTGCCAATGTGAACGGCCAGTCCGGCATCAGTATGGAAATCAGCGGTGGCGGCTGGTCGGCCAGTACCGTCAGCTATAGCGAAGACGGCAAGACCGTGGCGCTGAAAGATGTCAGCAATCGGCCGGCCAGCGGCGGCACATCCAGCTCGACCACCCGCATTGATGTGGTTGGCGACCAGTTGGTGATCGAGCACAAAGCCAGCCCACAGGTATTGGCCGTCAATAATGTCGAGATGGCCGGCAGCAGCAACAGTTTCGGCAGCGTTCGCGCGTTTTACACCCTGGGCGCCACGCTAAAGGTCAAAGGCGGCGGCAGCAGTGGCGTGAGTGGCATCGGCCTGGATGACAGCGCGCTGTCGCTGACCGACGTGACGTTTTACTACCGCGACAATGGTTACGACCTGATCGTTAACGGCATGTCGTTGAACGCTTACCTCAATGGCGCCTATGTAGACATCGTCAACGGCGGCAGCGGCAAGGAAGTGAAGCTCGACCTTGGCACTTCACGGGTACTGGCAAACATTGGCGGCATCAGCCTCGACCTCGCCCATGGCGATGCGGTGAACGGCGTGCTGGCAACGCCCGCCAGCCCGGACACGCGCGACCCCAATGCGAGCAAAAGCTTCGGCTCGCTCAACCTCGACCTGCGCCTGGGCGGCAGCCTGAGCATTGCCAGTGGCGGCGCCAGCGGGCAGGGCATCCGTATTCGGCCGAATCTGGCGATCACTAACAGCCTGTTCCAGTATCAGGACGAAGGCGTGCTGCGAGCGGAGAATTTTGCCGGAGTGTTGAGCAGCACGAACGGCCTGACGGTGGATTTGCAGAGCGACACGGCGGGCACGTTTGCTCAGGTGAAGTTTCCTGACTTGCGTCTGAACGCGACCCTGGGTGGCCTGATTATCGGAAACGCCAGTAACCAGAAGCTCGGCAGCCTTGGCATTGATCTGAATTTTCTCGATGAAGGGCAGAAGCAGAACTGGCTGAAGCTGCGGCCGGGTGGCGACGTCAATTCCGGGCTCAAAGGCGTGACGGCGGATGTGAGCTGGAACATGGTCAACAGCTCGGTCTCGCTCACCGATAACGGCAACAGCATGTGGTTCAGCGGCCTGCGCACCAATGGCAGCGGCCAGGTGACCCTCGACGTGACCAAAAGCTGCACCGCTGGAGTCAGCACGGGCTGCTATGCCGGCACGCAGAGCGATATGAGCAAGGGCAGCTATAACGGTCACTTCGACGGCCTGCGTGTGGGTCTTAATGACGTTAAAGGCAGCTACAGCTTCGATGGGCTGCGGGTCGGCAGCGCCAACGCGCCGTTGCAGGGCGGCACCGAGTTGCTGGTGCTGATGGAGATATTTCCCGCCTATGACTTCACCCTCAACGGCCAACTGACGATTCAGCCGGGCGGCAATGTGGGCAGCGGTGTGCGCTACAACGCCGACTTCTATGTGACCGAGGCGCGCGCGGCGATAACCGTGGATGAGGGTGGGCGCGGCTTGTGGCTGTCGGGCACCCGTTACGACATGCATTTCCGTGACGGCACGCTGGACATCAGCAGCGGCGCGGCAGGCGAGAAGGGCGGGGTGGAACTGCGCAAGGGCACGTATTGGTCGAAGCTGGACGTCAGCGATGTGCGCTGGGGCAACCGCGACACGGGCACCAGCCTCGGGCGCATCATGCTCAAGCGCTACGAGCAGGGTTCGACCCTGGCGCTCAGTTCCGGCGGCGCGGGTGCGTTGTGTGTGGGCGGTAGCGGTGGCACAGCGAGCGCATGCGGAGCCAGCGGAGGACGCTGGGAAGATCGCGGCAATGAAGGGGTGTCGGTAAAACTCAAAAGCGTGTTCGTGCGCGACACGGCGGTCGACAGTTCGGAAAATGGCGTCGCCACCGACGAGAAGCGCAACCAGGTGCTGTGGGAGACCAACCGCACCGCCGGCAACGGTACGGGCGCGCAACTGGTCATCGATAACTTCTCCACCTCCGACGGCGACCCGAACAATCCCAGCGCCAACACCTATGGGGTGAACGCCGACCTGAATCTGGACGTTGCGCCGACCAATGTAAAAGTCAAAAGCGGGGCGAATGCCGGAACCACAGTGACGCCTGACCCGCTGGGTTTTGCGGTTAACGGCCGCATCACCTTCAAGGAAGTGAATGTCGATCGCTTGCAGAACGTGCATCCCACGGGCGGCGCGGTCACGGCGATGTATGGCATCAAGGCGCAGAACGCGGACATTCGCGCCAACCTCACGGCGACGCCAATCAACTAAGGGGGCGGCGTTAGTTGGCGAGCGAATCGCGCACTTTTTCGCGGGCAAAAAAAGACCCGGCAAGAGCCGGGTCAAAAACCGTGATTAGCCTGATGAGGAGATAATCTGAAAGTCCGACTGAAGGTCTCTCAAAATATCGACTGATCTCGCGACCAGTTGCGGTAATAATAACAATTCTCATTTCTCAGTCAACCCCTTCCCCACAACTTTTTTCTCGCCGTGCTCTGAAAGCACAAAACCCGGCACTTGGCCGGGTTTTGAAAGGGCGCACCGCTTACTCGCTGGCGGGCAAACGCAGCTGGGTGACTTCCTTGTTCAGCAGGTCGATGCGCCGCGCCATGCTCTCAATCAGGCTGTGGGCGATGCGCGGGTTGCTTTGCGTCAGGCTGAGGAATTGTTCCTTCGGAATTACCATCACCGTGCACGGCTCGCTCGCCAGGACTGTGGCGCTGCGTTTTTCACGGGTGAATACCGCCATGGCGCCGAAGATTTCGTCTTTCTGCACATCGCCGACCTTATGGCCGTCTACGTATGCCTCGGCATGCCCTTCGATAATGATGAACACGTGGTCGGCTTCGTCGCCCTGATGAATCAGCTCTTCGCCGGCAGCAAAATGCTGGAAGCCGGTGGCCGGGCGGATTTCAGGCTGTTTCAAGCGCGCCAGGGCGTCGGAAAGCAGGGCGGTGTGGCCGATCAGGTATTGAACGAACAACTCCAGGCGCGTTTCGCTGGCGTAAATGTGTTTGAACACTTCGCTGCGGTTGTAGGGCACCAGACTCAGGGGCTCTTCGCTGCTGTAGCGGCAGGTCGGGAACTCGATGCCCTGGCGCAGCCCGAACAGATCACCTTCCTGCAGGTAGAACAGCGGACGCTCATCGACCAGCGCATGGAGCAGACCGTTTTCGATGATGAACAGCTGATTGCCCGGTACTGCAAGCGCCAGGTCGTCAGTGCGCTCCAGGCGCACGGCCTCACCCGAAGGCGCAAGCCCTTCGAGCAATTGCGTGGGGATGCCTTGCAGTCGGTTGATCAGCTGGTCGGCGTACGCCGGTTGCTCCCCGAGTAGGTACATACAGTAATTCCTTGAACTGGCTGGGCTTTCGAGAACGCACGAAGGTCCCTGAAACAATAGTTCGTGGCCGCCCCGGCGTAAATCCTCGTGCGCGGAGGATGTGAGCTAGCTCTTATTGTTTGGCGGCATGGCGTCGAGCTGGCCATTCAACTCTGCTTTGTGGGCAGGTGGCAACTCATTCCAGTGCACATCCAGCAGTGCGCCTTCAATTGCGTAGAGCAAGACCTTCGAGGCGCGAAAACCGCGAGCCTGCACGGCGCGGTAAGCGCCTACTGCGCCCAGACGGCGAAGGTCGGTTGCGCTATGGATGCCGACGGCATGCAACCATTGCGAAGAAGTTTTGCCCAGGTTTTTCAGGTGTTGCAGTTCGTCGTTCATCGCGCCTCCTTGGCTGCCGTGCTTGACCCCCGCTGTCAACGCGACGGGGACCCTGCCAGGAAGTGTAGCGGCCAGTTCACAAAACGTGGCTGTTTGACATCTCTCCATACTTTTTCGAGTGCCGGCGCCAGTTCGGCCACCGGGTCGCGGCCGTTTTTACGCTCAAAGAGCTGACACGCCGACCAGGTGCGCAAGTACCCCAGCAGATGCTCGAAACTCCATTGCGCGCCCATGGAAAAGGCCGGCACCGCCACCGGCTGCAGCGGCGAGTGAATGTCGCTGTAACCCGCTTCGATGCTGGCGCGCCCGGCAGGCCAATAGCCACCGAGGGTGTTCCAGTAGAAGTCGTTGACCACCTCGTCTATCGCCTCGTCGATGCTCATCAGCCCGTAGCACCAGGCGCAGAACAGCCCGTCCGGTTTCAGCAGGCGCTGCACTTCAGCGAAAAATGGCGGACCGGCAAACCAGTGCAGTGCCTGAGCGACGATGATCAGGTCCAGGCTCTGGTCTGCCAGCGGGATGGCGGTTGCGTCAGCGGCAAATACCGAGGCGGCCTTGAGCGTTTCGCTGGCGGCCAGTTGTTCAACGCTGGCATCGCAGGCGAGCACGTGTTGAAAGTGCGCAAGCAGGGGCTCGCTGGCCTGCCCCGAGCCGCAGGCGATATCCAGCGCCCGTTCGTTGGCGGGACTGTGTTGCGCCAGCCATGCAAACAGGGCTGGCGGATAATGCGGGCGATAGCTGGCGTAACCGGCGGCGCGGTTGCCGAACAGTTGGGCGATCTCGCTCATTTGCTGGCCGGTCGATAGCGCATACGGGTGCCATAGGTGAGCGACATCACGATCTCGTCTGCACTGAGTTCAAGGGGGAAAAACGCACCGGAAATTTGCGCATGGGCAATGCTCGCGCCATCCATGCAGGTGTTGCGTAAATCCATGCCGCGCAAGTCGGCGCCACGGAAATAAGCATTGGTGAAGTTGAAGCCATCGGCGTCCAGCAGCCTGAGGTCCAGACCGCGAAAATCGCCGTCGGTGAAATCAAAGTCGCCGCCTTGAGGTTTCAGGGCGTTCACACCTTGGATGTCTTCATTGTGCAGGAGCACGTAAAGCGGGTTGTCCAGTTGACGCGGCTTGCTCATGGCGGGCTTCCGATGTGGGGTTCATCGGCAGTATAGAAGCCGCGCTCAGCTCTGCCCGCTGGCTGAGCGCGGTTGTCGTTGTGGCTTAGAGACCCGGCAGGCGCTGGCGAACGCGCTCGATCAGAGAATCCAGACTGGCGCTCTCGTGGGTGTCGACGCGCTTGGTCAGAACGAGTTCTTCCGCATTCAGTGCCTCGCGGCTGTTTTGCTGGGCGCGGATGACGTCCATGGTGGCGTCCGATGGGTCCTGGGCAGCCGCCTGACGCTGCGCCAGCCAGCTGGCGATGACAGTTTCGGGCGCCTGGCAATCCAGAATCACGAATGGTGCCCCGGTTTCCTGAGCAACGTCCCACGCTGCCTGGCGTTGCGCCTGCTTGAGGTAGGTGGCATCAATCACCACCGGGAAGCCGGCGCGCAAGGCCGACTCGGCCAGTTGATGCAGGCGCTGGTAGGTGGCGACGCTGGCGTCTTCGCTATAGATGCCGGCAGTCAGTTGGCCTTGCTCAGCCACTTTTTGCTCGCCGAAAAGGCGTTTGCGTTCCACATCCGAGCGCAGGCGAATGGCGCCGAGCGCTTCAACCAGGCGCATGGCGACATGGCTTTTGCCGACGGCCGAAACGCCGTGGGTAATTGCCAGCAGGCGCGACGGAATGGCGCTATAGCTTTCCGCCAGGGCGGCATAGCTGCGGTACTGACGCAGAATCACGGCGCGCTGCACGGCGCTTTCTTCCTGGCCAAGGCGGAACAGGCCAACTTTGCCGCGCACCATCGCCCGATAGGCTTTGTAGAAATTGAGAATTTCCAGCGCGTCGTAATCGCCGGTTTGCTCCAGCCAGGCGCTGACGAAGCGGCGCGACAACGGCTTGAGGCCACGGTCTTCCAGGTCCATTGCCAGGAAGGCGGCGTCGGCCGTTACGTCGGTCAGACGGAAGGGTTCGTTGAATTCGATGCAGTCGAACAGCACCACTTTGCCGTCCAGCAGGGTGGCGTTGCCCAGGTGAATGTCGCCGTGGCATTCGCGAATGAAGCCTTCGCTTTTGCGCCGTTCAAACAGCGGCTGCAGGCGTTCGAAACTGGCTTCGGCCCAGGCTTGCAACGCGTCGAGCTGTTGCAGGTCGGCTTTGTCCGAAAGCATCGGGCGGATCTGTTCGAAGTTTTGCGCAACCGGCGCCATGATCGCGGCAGCCGTGCCCAGCGGATGGTCTTGCGGCACGCGCGGTGCGTTCAGGTGGAACTGGGCGATCTGCGTGGCAAGGGCGTCGATATGGTCGGTGGTCAGCTCGCCACGGCTCTGCACTTCCGCCAGCAGTTGGCTTTGCGGGAACTGGCGCATCTTCAGGGCGTAATCGATAACCGGGCCGCTGCCGTTAATTTGCGGCGCCTCGGCAGTGCCGGTAATAGGCAGCACTTCGAGGTAAAGGCCTTCGGTCAGGCGCTGGTTCAGGCGCAGCTCTTCATTGCAGAAGTGCTCGCGGTCTTTAAGGGAGGTGAAGTCGAGAAAGCCGAAGTTGACCGGTTTTTTGATTTTGTAGGCGAAGGGGCCGGTCAGCACTACCCAGGAGATGTGCGTTTCAATGACCTGGAAACTCTCTACCGGATGCGGGTAAAGCGCCGGGTTTTGCAGGGCAGCGATCAGGGTCTGGCTCACGGTCTTTCCTTGAATAACGGGCTGAATTCAGGCGGCCATTATGGCCGCTGTGAGCGAGTGTGCAAACCGCTGGGAGGCGTCTGTCTGGCCCCGGCAAAGTGCGTATAATGCGCCGCCATGACACGTACCCGATCTTCTCGCCCCTCTCGTTCGCGCCCTAAATCCCGCTCTGGTGGCATGCGCCCCTGGCTGGGTTGGCTGCTCAAACTCAGCCTTGTCGGCCTGGTTGTCGTTGCCGGTTTTGCCGTGTACCTCGACGCCGTGGTGCAAGAGAAATTTTCCGGCAAACGCTGGACGATTCCTGCCAAGGTTTACGCGCGCCCTCTGGAGTTGTTCGTCGGCCAGAAGCTGGCTAAAGACGATTTTCTTACCGAGCTCGATGCCCTCGGCTATCGCCGCGAAACATCGGTGACCGGCCCGGGCGCAGCCGTGGTGGCTGGCAACAACATCGATCTGAATACCCGCGGCTTCCAGTTCTATGAAGGCGCAGAACCGGCGCAGCGCATTCGGGTGAAATTTTCTGGCGACTACGTGGCCGGGCTCACTCAGTCCAGCGGCCAGGATCTCGCCGTGGCACGGCTGGAGCCGCTGTTGATCGGCGGCCTTTATCCAGCGCACAACGAGGACCGGATTCTGATCAAGCTCGATCAGGCTCCTCCTTATTTAGTGCAAACATTGGTAGCGGTTGAAGACCGCGAGTTTTTCCACCATTTCGGCGTGTCGCCAAAATCCATTGCCCGTGCGTTCTGGGTCAATGCGAGCGCCGGGCAGATGCGTCAGGGCGGCAGTACGCTGACGCAGCAGCTGGTGAAAAACTTTTACCTGACCAGCGAGCGCAGCCTCAGCCGTAAAGCCACTGAGGCCATGATGGCGGTGCTGCTGGAGCTGCATTACAGCAAGGAGGAAATTCTCCAGGCTTACCTCAACGAGGTGTTTCTCGGTCAGGACGGGCAGCGTGCGGTGCATGGCTTCGGTCTGGCCAGTCAGTACTTCTTCAGCCAGCCCATGGCGGAGCTGAAGCTCCATCAGGTGGCGTTGCTCGTCGGCATGGTGAAAGGGCCGACCTATTACAACCCGCGCCGTAATCCGGAGCGTGCGCTTGAGCGACGTAATCTGGTGCTCGATCTGTTGGCTGCGCAAAACGTGGTCACCGTGGAGCAGGCTGAAGCGGCCAAGCAAATGCCGCTGGGCGTGACCAAGCGCGGAAGCATGGCAGACAGTTCCTACCCCGCTTTTCTCGATTTGGTTAAGCGTCAGCTGCGCCAGGACTACCGCGACGAAGACTTGACCGAAGAAGGTCTGCGGATTTTCACCAGCTTCGATCCGATTCTTCAGCAGAAAGCCGAAAACGCCCTGCGCACCACGCTGAAGAGCTTCAAAGGCCGCAAAGGCGTTGATGAAGTGGAAGCAGCGATGGTGGTTACCAACCCTGAGAGCGGCGAGATTCAAGCCATGCTGGGTAGCCGGCAGCCGCGCTTTGCCGGTTTCAACCGTGCGCTGGACGCGGTGCGGCCCATCGGTTCGCTGATCAAGCCGGCGGTTTACCTGACCGCCCTGGAGCGGCCCAGCCAATACACCTTGACCAGCTGGCTTGAAGACGAGCCGTTCTCGATCAAAGGCAAGGACGGGCAGGTGTGGACGCCGCAGAACTACGACCGCAAAGCTCACGGCACTATTTATCTGTATCAGGGCCTGGCCAACTCCTACAACCTGTCGACTGCCAAGCTTGGGCTGGAACTGGGCGTGCCGAACGTGCTGAAAACGTTGCAGCGTCTGGGTGTTTCCCGCGAGTGGCCAGCGTTCCCGTCGATGCTGCTGGGCGCGGGCGCGCTCAGCCCGATCGAAGTGGCAGGCATGTACCAGACGTTGGCCAATGGTGGCTTCAACACGCCGCTTCGCGGTATTCGCAGCGTGTTGACCGCCGAAGGGGAACCTCTGAAGCGCTATCCGTTCCAGATTCAGCAGCGTTTTGATCCAGGTGCCATTTATCTGGTGCAAAACGCGATGCAGCGCGTGATGCGTGAGGGCACCGGGCGGTCGGTTTACAGCCAGTTGCCGTCGACGCTGAACCTGGCCGGTAAAACCGGTACCAGCAACGATTCCCGTGACAGCTGGTTCGCCGGCTTCAGTCAGGACCTGTTGGCTGTGGTGTGGATGGGCCGCGACGACAACGGCGGCACGCCATTCACCGGCGCCACGGGCGCGCTGCAGGTGTGGACCGGTTTCATGAAGCAGGCAGACCCACTGCCCTTGAACATGCCATTGCCCGATAACGTGGTGCAGGTGTGGGTGGACGCCAACAACGGTCAGGGCTCCGATGCCAACTGCCCGAATGCGGTACAGATGCCGTATATTCGCGGCAGCGAACCGGCAGCCGGTACGGCCTGTGGCGGCGAAACGCCTGCCGCAGAAGTGATGGACTGGGTGCGCGGTTGGATGAATTAAGTGATGAGGTGCTCAGTGAACAAGTGGTTGATCCCTGCATTAATAGCCACCAGCGTATTGACCGGTTGCGCCAGCGTTCAGCGCGGCTCGATTCCGGTGGTCGACAGCGGCGCGCCGCTGTCGGCTGATCGTCCGCCCGTCAACGGCCGCGCAACGGCAGGCGGCTACTCGCAAACGCCAAGCCAGCCACAGACCCAGGCCCTGCCGCAGGATTCCGGTGTGGTGGTCATGGTGCCAGGCCAGGGGCAGGCGCCTGCGCCTATCCAGGCTTACCCGGGCGGCTCGTCGGTGAGCAGCGCACCTATGTCCACGGGCGGCATCACGCCTGGCCCGATTACCACTGGCCCGATCACACCGGGCCCAAGCGCGAGCTATAGCGTGCCGGCTCCGGTGGCACCGAGCGGCATCCCGTCCTCGGGCGGTCTGGCGGCTGATGAGCAGCTCGACGGTCCGGTGCTGGCATTGCTCACCACCGCCCAGCAACAGCAGAGCGGCGGCGACCTCAATGGCGCGTCGTCCAGCCTTGAACGCGCCCAGCGCATTGCCCCGAGCGAGCCGCAAGTGTTGTATCGACTGGCCCAGGTTCGACTGGCTCAAGGCGATGCCGCGCAAGCCGAACAGGTGGCGCAGCGTGGCCTGACCTACGCCAGCGGCCGCCCGACGTTGCAGGCGAGCTTGTGGGGCTTGATCGCCCAGGCGCGGGAAAAGCAGGGTAACGCCTCCGGCGCCGCTCAGGCTCGCCAGAAGGCTCAGGTGAATCTCTGATGGATCAGCGGCTGCCCGCATTGGCGGACCATCTGCTGCTGATCGAGCGTGAGCTGCGCGCTCAGGGATGGTGGGCGGCAACGCCGCCGCCAGCGGAAGCGTTGGCCAGCGTCGAGCCGTTCTGCGTCGACAGTCTTGCGTTCGAAGAATGGTTGCAGTGGATCTTTCTGCCGCGCATGAAGGTGATCATCGAAAGCGGGCAGCCGCTTCCATCGGTGTCCGGCATTCGGCCGATGGCAGAAATGGTGTACAGCGCCAAGCTGGGCAAGGCGAGCGGGTTGCTCGTGCTGCTTGGTGAGTTCGACGGTTTGATCGGTGAGGCAACTTCCTGAGAAGTTGCCGGTTGCGGCGGGATGTCAGTCGCTGCAGTTATCGGTAATGCCCTTCAAGTCTTCCGCAATTTTACTCTGACGTTCTTCTTCGGAAAGGCGGCGCGTTTCGCCATTCATTTCCACCATCAGCCGCGGATTGTTCTGAAGTTGCGACAGGTGCGTGCGCACCGCTTCGCAGTACTTCGCCCGTTCTTCCTCTTTCGCTGCAACTTCCTTTTTCACCTTCTCGTCGATGGCCTTTTGCGCAGGGTCATCAACCGTGCCGGGCGCCGGTAGTGTGGGCAATGTCGGAGCTGGAGTCGGCTTCGGTTGCGACACGCCGGTGCTGATCGGCGTAGCGTCCTGGCCCTGGGGCGGCTGGGCACCGAAATGAGTGTTGCCCTGTGCATCGACCCATTTGTAAACCTGGCTGGCCGAGGCGGCAGCGCTTAGGGCCAGCAGCAGGCTGCCGGTGATGATCATGCGTCGCATGCGGTGTCCTTCTGATTAACGGCGGAACGTGCTGCTAACTATAACCAAATCCAGCCGCCCGTCACCCTGCACCCCGTCACAGCTGCAATTGGAAGAAAGCACAACGGATGACTTGACTTGAGGGCGTCGAATCCGAACAATTCGACGTTCGCTGTAGTGGAGTCGGCCGCAAGCAGGCTTTAGCTCAGCAGACATGAGGCGCATACCCGTGCCGACCTGTTACACCCGCAACGCGTTACCTCGCGCTGGGTGGGAAAGCCCCGAAACACTCAGGGGAGTTCCCAATACTTGCTCAAGTAGTAGCTGGCGTAGTCGGCGACCACCGTCGCTCATGCTCTGCTTGGCGGTAAACCTATTCGGACCCGTTCGTTTGTGAGCGGTTCTCTAAGCGTTTTAGAGGTGAACAACGTGGAGCTTTTATCTGGCGCTGAAATGGTCGTCCGCTTTTTGCGTGACGAAGGCGTTAAGCATATCTATGGGTACCCAGGCGGTGCCCTCCTGCATATTTACGATGCGCTGTTCAAAGAACCGGAAGTGACTCACATCCTGGTTCGTCACGAGCAGGCCGCCACCCACATGGCAGATGGCTACGCCCGCGCCACCGGTAAAGCCGGTGTCGTGCTGGTAACGTCCGGCCCGGGTGCGACCAACGCCATTACCGGTATTGCCACCGCCTACATGGACTCCATTCCGATGGTGATCCTGTCTGGCCAGGTGCCTAGCAATATGGTCGGTACCGACGCGTTCCAGGAAACCGACATGATCGGTATCTCCCGGCCAATCGTGAAGCACAGCTTCATGATCAAGCACCCGTCGGAAATTCCGGAAGTCATGAAGAAGGCTTTCTATATTGCCCAGTCCGGCCGTCCAGGTCCGGTTGTGGTCGATATCCCGAAAGACATGACCAACCCGGCGGAAAAGTTCGAATACGTTTTCCCGAAGAAAGCCAAGCTGCGCTCTTACAGCCCGGCCGTACGTGGCCACTCCGGACAGATCCGCAAAGCCGCCGAGATGCTTCTGGCAGCCAAGCGCCCGATTCTGTATTCCGGTGGCGGCGTGATCATGGGCAATGCAGCCGAGCCGCTCACCGAGCTGGCGAAAATGCTGAACTTGCCAGTGACCAATACGTTGATGGGCCTGGGCGGTTTCCCAGGCACCGATCGCCAGTTCGTCGGCATGCTGGGCATGCACGGCAGCTACACCGCCAACCTGGCCATGCACCACGCTGATGTGATTCTGGCTGTGGGCGCGCGCTTCGATGACCGCGTTATCAACGGCCCGTCGAAGTTCTGCCCGAACGCCAAAATCATCCATATCGACATCGATCCTGCATCGATCTCGAAAACCATCAAGGCCGACGTTCCAATCGTGGGCCCGGTCGACAGCGTTCTGACCGAGATGGTCGCGATTCTCAAGGAAATCGGCGAAACCCCGAACAAAGAAGCGGTGGCTAGCTGGTGGAAACAGGTTGATGAGTGGCGTGGCGAAGGCGCGTTGTTCCCTTACGAGAAGGGCGACGGCAGCATCATCAAGCCGCAGACCGTGGTTGAGACCTTATGTGACGTCACCAATGGCGATGCCTTTGTGACCTCCGACGTGGGCCAGCACCAAATGTTCGCGGCGCAGTACTACCGCTTCAACAAGCCGAACCGCTGGATCAACTCCGGTGGTCTGGGCACCATGGGCTTTGGCTTCCCGGCTGCGATGGGCGTAAAGCTCAACTTCCCGGACGCCGATGTGGCATGCGTGACCGGCGAAGGCAGTATCCAGATGAACATTCAGGAGCTGTCGACCTGCCTGCAATACGGCTTGCCGGTGAAAATCGTCAACCTGAACAACGGTGTACTGGGCATGGTTCGCCAGTGGCAGGACATGACCTACAGCGGGCGCCATTCGCACTCTTATATGGAATCGCTGCCGGACTTCGTGAAGCTGGTCGAGGCCTATGGCCATGTCGGCATCAAGATCACGGACCTGAAAGACCTGAAGCCAAAAATGGCTGAAGCCTTTGCGATGAAAGATCGTCTGGTGTTCCTTGATATCCAAGTGGATACCAGCGAGCACGTTTACCCGATGCAGATCAGAGATGGCTCCATGCGTGACATGTGGCTGAGCAAGACGGAGCGGACATAATCATGCGACATATCATCTCTCTGCTTCTGGAAAACGAGCCGGGTGCACTGTCCCGCGTGGTCGGGCTGTTTTCTCAGCGTAACTACAACATCGAAAGCCTGACCGTGGCACCGACGGAAGATCCGACCCTGTCGCGTCTGACGTTGACCACCGTAGGCCATGATGAGGTGATCGAGCAGATCACCAAAAACCTCAACAAGCTGATCGAAGTCGTCAAGCTGGTAAACCTGTCGGAAAGCGCCCACATCGAGCGCGAACTGATGCTGGTGAAAGTCAAAGCGACCGGCGCACAGCGCGCCGAGATCAAGCGTACTACCGATATTTTCCGCGGCCAGATTGTGGATGTGACGAGCAGCGTCTACACCATCCAGCTCGCCGGAACCAGCGACAAGCTGGACAGCTTCATTCAGGCAGTGGGCACCAGTTCGATTCTGGAAACAGTCCGCAGCGGCGTCACCGGCATTGCCCGTGGCGACAAAGTTCTGAGCATCTAACTCATTTAGCGCGAGGCCCTGACGGGTCTCAGAAATCAGGGGAAATTCATGAAAGTTTATTACGATAAAGACTGCGACCTTTCCATCATCCAGGGTAAGAAAGTCGCCGTTATCGGTTATGGCTCGCAAGGCCACGCTCAAGCGTGCAACCTGAAAGACTCCGGTGTTGACGTGACCGTAGGCCTGCGCCCGGATTCCTCTTCCCGCGCCAAAGCTGAAGCTCACGGCCTGAAAGTAGCTGACGTGCCTGCTGCCGTTGCTGCTGCCGACCTGGTCATGATCCTGACCCCGGACGAGTTCCAGTCCCAGCTGTACAAGAACGAAATCGAACCGAACATCAAGAAAGGCGCCACCCTGGCCTTCTCCCACGGCTTCGCGATTCACTACAACCAGGTTGTTCCGCGCAAAGATCTCGACGTGATCATGATCGCGCCGAAAGCGCCGGGTCACACCGTGCGTACCGAATTCGTCAAAGGCGGCGGCATTCCTGACCTGATCGCTGTTTACCAGGACGCTTCGGGCAACGCCAAAAACGTTGCACTGTCTTACGCTTCGGGCGTGGGCGGCGGCCGTACCGGCATCATCGAAACCACCTTCAAAGACGAAACGGAAACCGACCTGTTCGGCGAACAAGCCGTTCTGTGCGGCGGTACCGTTGAGTTGGTGAAAGCGGGCTTCGAAACGCTGGTTGAAGCCGGCTATGCCCCAGAAATGGCTTACTTCGAGTGCTTGCACGAGCTGAAGTTGATCGTTGACCTCATGTACGAAGGCGGCATCGCCAACATGAACTACTCGATCTCCAACAACGCTGAATATGGCGAGTATGTAACCGGTCCGGAAGTCATCAACGCCGAATCCCGTCAGGCCATGCGTAACGCTCTGAAGCGCATCCAGGACGGCGAATACGCCAAGATGTTCATCAGCGAAGGCGCCACCAACTACCCGTCGATGACCGCCAAGCGCCGTAACAACGCCGCTCACGGTATCGAAATCATTGGTGAGCAACTGCGCTCCATGATGCCGTGGATCGCTGCCAACAAGATCGTCGACAAAGCCAAGAACTAAGGCTGTTGTGATCCAGAAGAAACGCGGCTACGGCCGCGTTTTTTCGTTCTACGCTAAGGCTCTGGTATAAAGCCTCAGTGCTGGATGGGGGTGAACCCCGGATCAGCGTACTGGTCGAAAACTTTCCAAACCGTTGCAAGGTGTAGTTCATGAACGAACGTCCCGAGGAGCCGGCTAACGGTTCCGATGCAGAGAGCCTGCTGCCAATTGATGAACATGTTGAAGAAGGGCACGACGCCGAAGGGCGCAAGGTCCGGCATCGCGGCGTTTACCTGCTGCCCAACCTGTTCACCACCGCCAACCTGTTTGCCGGTTTCTACTCGATCATCAATGCCATCAACGGCAACTTCTACGTAGCGGCCGCCACGGTGTTCGTTGCGATGGTCCTTGATAGTCTCGACGGTCGCGTTGCGCGTCTGACCAACACCCAAAGCGCGTTCGGCGCTGAGTACGATTCGCTGTCTGACATGGTGGCATTCGGTGTAGCACCGGCCATCCTTGCCTTTGAGTGGGCGCTGGGCAGCATGGGCAAGGTGGGCTGGATGGTCGCCTTCATCTATGTGGCGGGTGCTGCGCTGCGGTTGGCGCGCTTCAATACGCAGATTGGCACTGTCGACAAGCGTTACTTCATCGGCCTTGCAAGCCCGGCGGCTGCCGGCGTGGTGGCGGGTACGGTGTGGGCGTTCAGTGACTTCGGCATTCAAGGCTCGAACATGTCATTCGTGATCGCCATGTTGGTGGCGGCAGCGGGCATGTTGATGGTGAGTAATATCAAGTACTACAGCTTTAAAGACCTCGACCTGAAAGGACGTGTGCCTTTCGTGGCGATTCTCGCCGTGGTTCTGGTTTTCGCCGTAGTATTCAGCGATCCACCCCGGATTCTGCTGTTGATATTCCTCGCCTATGCGGCGTCCGGGCCAGTTCAATATCTGCTGCGCCTGCGTCGTCGTAAAACTGCCGAGTGATGTAATTTCCCTCAAGCTCCGCGGTCTATTGGCGCGTCAGTCACTGATAGTCGCGGAGTTCTCATGTTGATCAAAATCCCTTCTGCTTCCGCGTCGCGTGAATCCGACGTCACGCCCGAATCGGTTTACCTCTCACGTCGTTCCTTTTTCGCTGCCGTAGGTGGCGTCGCTGCAGCCCTGGCGCTCCCGGCTTACGTTCGCGCAGAAGCTTCTCGCTATGCGGATGTCGAAGAGGCACAGGCTCCCGGCTGGTTTGCCGACAAGTTAAAGGCTGCTCGTTGGCAGGCCGTTACTGCTGGCAATGAAACAATTACGCCGTTCAAAGACGCCACTCACTACAACAACTTTTACGAGTTCGGGCCTGACAAGGGCGATCCGGCGCGCTATGCCGGCGCGTTCAAGGCCGAGCCCTGGACGGTGATGGTCGATGGGGAAGTGGCCAAACCGGGGCGTTACTCCTTGGAAGATATGTTCAAGGAGCAGCAGCTTGAGGAGCGGATTTACCGCCTTCGCTGCGTAGAGGCCTGGTCGATGGTGATTCCCTGGATGGGTTTCTCGCTGGGGGATGTGCTCAAGCGCTTCGAGCCTACAGCGAAAGCAAAGTACGTCCGCTTCGAGACAGTGGTCGACCGCGAGCAAATGAAAGGGCAGAGCTCCAGCTTCTCGCTGATCGACTGGCCTTACATAGAAGGGCTTCGCCTGGATGAGGCGATGCATCCTTTGGCCATTCTTGCCGTCGGCATGTACGGGCGAGTGCTACCTGGCCAGAACGGAGCGCCGTTGCGTCTGGTCGTACCGTGGAAATATGGCTTCAAGAGCATCAAGTCGATTGTGCGGATTACCCTGACGGCGGAGCAGCCTACCAATACCTGGCAGGCGCTCGCAGCGGACGAATACGGGTTTTACGCCAACGTTAATCCGGCTGTTGACCATCCGCGCTGGACCCAAGCGCAAGAGCGACGTCTGCCGAGCGGTCTATTCAGTCCAAATGTGATGCCGACCCGCCTGTTTAACGGGTATGACGAAGTCGCGTCGTTGTATAGCGGTTTGGATTTACGGACTAACTACTGATGCGATTCCGATTATGGCGTGCTGTGGTGTTTTGTCTGGCGCCGCTTCTTCCTTTGTATTGGCTGTACCAGGCCTGGGCATTTGCTTTGGGGCCGGACCCGGGCAAGGTGCTTGTTGATCGCTTGGGGCTTGGTGCGCTGACGCTACTGCTTATTACCT
The DNA here is from genome assembly GCF_900573885.1 of Pseudomonas viridiflava. Classification (GTDB taxonomy): domain Bacteria; phylum Pseudomonadota; class Gammaproteobacteria; order Pseudomonadales; family Pseudomonadaceae; genus Aquipseudomonas. Next base: position 999 of record NZ_UPSE01000449.1, on the reverse strand, counting down.
TGGCCATGACTCCGCTCCAGCGTTTGACTTCTTGGGGCGGCTGGATAGCGGTTCGCCGACAACTGGGGCTCTGGTGCTTTGCCTATGCAGTTCTGCATGTCTGCGCTTACGCCGTGTTTTTGCTTGGACTGGATGCAGCGCAGCTCCTGATCGATTTGCGCAAGCGCCCGTACATTTTTGTCGGTGCCTTGGCGTTTATCGGGTTGCTGGCATTGGCTCTAACGTCTAACCGATGGAGTATCAGAAAGCTCGGCCGGCGCTGGAGGGTGTTGCACCGCATGGTCTACGCCGTATTGGCGTTGGTGCTGTTGCACATGCTCTGGGTGGTTCGCGCGGATATAGAGGAGTGGCTGATCTACGCAGTGATCGGCGCACTACTGATGGTGGCGCGGATTCCAGGTGTTCTGAACCGTCGAGCAAGATTGTCACAATAATGCCTTGACGGCTTTCTCAGGCTGCTTATAATGCGCACCTCTTCCGGCGCGGAAGGCTCCTAAAAGTTCTTTCTAATCAATAGGTTAGGTTGAAATTAAGGATTGCAAAGCAGAGTAATCTGCGTAGAATGCGCCGGGCTGGCGGGGTTGAGGTTTGGTCCTGTTGGTCGGTCGAGTGGGTTGATCGAAAAGCGGTAAAAGAGGTGGTTGACAGCGGTTTGAAACGCTGTAGAATTCGCCTCCCGCTGACGAGAGACTGAAGTTGATCGGAGGCGCAAGCGGTTGAGTTTGAAAAGAAATTTTCAAAATCGCTTGACGGAATAAGAGGTTGCTGTAGAATGCGCGCCTCGGTTGAGACGAAAGACTTAACCAACTGTTCTTTAACAACTGAATCAAGCAATTCGTGTGGGTGCTTGTGAGGTAAGACTGATAGTCACCAGATTATCAGCATCACAAGTAACACTCGTTAATTTGAGAGTTTTTTGCGATTGCTGAGCCAAGTTTAGGGTTTTCTCAAAACCCAGATATGTTTGAACTGAAGAGTTTGATCATGGCTCAGATTGAA
>NZ_UPSE01000007.1 GCF_900573885.1 Pseudomonas viridiflava | reverse complement strand
CTGACAAGCTCTGGAATCTGGTCACGCAAGGTGCCAGGCCATCCTTCCGGCCTGACAAGGACTTCGTCAACTGCATGGGCGCGCTGACCGGCGGTCAGGCGGTTCAACAGGTCAAGGCCGGCATTCAGGCGATCTACCTCTCCGGCTGGCAGGTTGCCGCCGACAACAACTCCGCCGAATCCATGTACCCAGACCAGTCGCTGTACCCGGTTGACTCAGTCCCGACCGTGGTCAAGCGCATCAACAACTCGTTCCGCCGTGCCGACCAGATCCAGTGGAAAGCCGGAAAGAACCCAGGCGATGAAGGCTATATC
>NZ_UPSE01000069.1 GCF_900573885.1 Pseudomonas viridiflava | reverse complement strand
TCGCAACGCTGATCCGACCAGCGAACGTGCAAACGGCCGCTGTCCTGATCACTCAACACCAACGCCTGACTGCTCGGGTCCACCATCGCCAGCGCCCTGCCCTGCCCGTCCTCGACGCTGGCACCCAGCGGCACCTTGCTGCCATGGGCGCGGATCAGTTCAAACTGCACGCGGCGACCCACCGCCGCCTTGAAGCGCACCAGCGGTACGGCTCCGCGTCGAGGCACGATCTGGGTGATGGCGCTTTCCAGATCGATGTCGGCACCCAGTTGCCGGGTGTCCAGGCTGACCCAGTTGGTGCGATAGGGCTGCGCATAGGGCATCACCGCATAAC
>NZ_UPSE01000298.1 GCF_900573885.1 Pseudomonas viridiflava | reverse complement strand
TCTGCTCGGCGGTCAGGTTCTGGGCGGGTGTCGATTGGACAGGGTCAGGTTGGGCGGGCAAGGGTTGCTCGGCATGAGTAACGGCAGTCAACAGCAGCAGTCCGTAAAGAAGAGTTTTCACTGGCGTTCTCCTGGTCTGGCCTGAACCGCCCCGGCTGCAAGCGCCGGGACGGCACATCAGGTCATCAGTCTTTGAGGCTGGCAGCCAACGATTTGACTTTGCCCAGATCGCCCTTGGCCACTTCGGTTACCCGAGTGCCGTAGGTTGGATCGGCCTTGTAC
>NZ_UPSE01000044.1 GCF_900573885.1 Pseudomonas viridiflava | reverse complement strand
CTTCCTGCCACTCGCCCTCAAGGGTGCGGCAGCGGTTGGTCACCGCAATGTTGCCGTCATCCTTGAGTGCGTAATGGGCTTCGGACTGGGCGCACTTGCGCTGGAAGAACATCGGCAGACGCGCCAGCTCGTACCAAGTGCCCTGATACTGCTTGAGATCGACGCTGTCGACTGTCCTCGGCTCAAGGTTGTCAGCCGATTGTACAAAGCCGATGGCCAGAAAACTGGCCATCACGAAGATACCAAACCGAACGAGTACCTTGATCATGTTTATTTGAGGCCCTGGCCCGAGAACAGCACGACCTTGTCGGCTGCATACTGGACGCTGATGAAAGTGTTCTGATCACCCCATGTGCAACTCGACATGCCCAGCGCACCAGAGCAC
>NZ_UPSE01000153.1 GCF_900573885.1 Pseudomonas viridiflava | reverse complement strand
GTCATAGGTCCTGATGTCAGCGCCTTTGACGTTCTCCTTCAGCCATTGCTCATAGTTGGTACCCAGGCCGACCCCGACCTTCTTGCCCTTGAGATCGTCAGCCGTTTTGACGGTGTCTTTATTCTTCTTCAGGGTCAGCGCCTGAATACCGGAAAGGGTGTAAGGCTCGGAGAAGTCGTACTTTTTCTTGCGCTCATCGGAGATGGTGACCTGGTTGATCACCACGTCGAGACGCTTGGAGTCCAGGGCTGCCAGGATGCCGTCCCATTTGCTCGGCTGAATC
>NZ_UPSE01000169.1 GCF_900573885.1 Pseudomonas viridiflava | reverse complement strand
TTCAAGGGATTGTTCGGTCACACGCCTGGCGAACTCTTCAAATAGCCCAGCCATTTTCAGGCATTACACGTTTTGCTGCGTATTATCTTTGCAGGGCCAAGCGGCATGAAAGGTGCTTGAAACCGGGGCATTGCGTGAATTTTCGGCAATAATCCGCGCAATTCAAAAGACTTTCCCTCTACTCGCTGGCGGAGGATTGCCGTATAACGGCAACAATCGCGTATCTGGCCACAAAGGACCCACAATAAAAGCTGATGAAAACTCCTAAACGCATTGAACCCCTGATCGAAGACGGTCTGGTCGACGAGGT
>NZ_UPSE01000180.1 GCF_900573885.1 Pseudomonas viridiflava | reverse complement strand
GGTTTTATCCAGTGTTGTCATTTTTAGAAAATCACCTTGCATGGGGCGTTAATAAATCATTGGCAGTCACACTGCCAATGTGATGTATTCTAATTTAATCACACATTCTGAAAGTGTTAGAGATTAAATATTATGGTGTGCTAAATCCACTAACCTACAGCGACCTTTAATGAAGGGTATGAGTGCTGGTGAAAGTAAAGTGGTAAAATGGTCAATAGTTGTAACCAGAATCTATCCGCCTCCAGGAGGCTAAATGTGAATAAAAAAACTCAATCAAAAATAGCAGCCCTGCGCAGCAGTCTTGACGAGGCTGATATGTTTTTAGGCGCAGCTGCAACGGACGAAGATATACACAGTCTAGAGA
>NZ_UPSE01000295.1 GCF_900573885.1 Pseudomonas viridiflava | reverse complement strand
CTTCCTGGTACTGGTTTTCAGCTTTCAGATAGTCGAGCACCTCTTCGGTGTCGCGATTCTGCAGCCAGGCGTAGGGATCCGAGCCTTCGGCCTTGCGAGCGATCGGGGCGCGTGAGGTGGCATTCGAAAAGGACATGCGGGGCTCTCTTTTAAAGTGGCAATCAGATGAATTATGAAGACACGCTGCGCCGATTGGACAACCCAGGCAAGCCGGGCCAGTGAAAAGCCGTTATCATAAGCGCCTCTTTACCTGCCTTGCCAACGCTCGACATGACCGAGAACGACTATCTGAT
>NZ_UPSE01000057.1 GCF_900573885.1 Pseudomonas viridiflava | reverse complement strand
CTGCAGGCCCAGCTCGATACCAAGATGACCAAAGGGCACGGCGACCTGCAGCGCTGGCAGAGTGCGCTGGACGCCCTGCCTGCACTGACGCCGAGCCGAGTCGAACTGACCGACAGCTTCACGCTGGAAACCTAGTGCGACGGCGAAACCCGTATTGTGCTACGCAAGGCATTGCTGGGGCTTTCGCCGTGGCGCAAGGGGCCGTTCAACGTGTTCGGCGTGCACATCGATACCGAATGGCGCTCCGACTGGAAGTGGTCGCGGGTAGCGCCGCATCTGGACCTGAAAGGCAAACGCGTGCTGGATGTCGGCTGCGGCGACGGCTATTACCAGTGC
>NZ_UPSE01000364.1 GCF_900573885.1 Pseudomonas viridiflava | reverse complement strand
GTGTGATCCTCGGCGTGCTCATCTCGGCGCTGCTGGAAGCCAGTGAGTTCTTCGGTCGCGGCATCGTGCGGGTGTTGTTGATCTCACCCTTCTTCATCATGCCGACGGTCAGCGCGCTGATCTGGAAAAACCTGATTTTCCACCCGGTTTCCGGCGTGCTGGCGGCGGTGTGGAAGTTCTTCGGGGCCGAGCCCATCGACTGGTTCGCCCATTACCCGATGCTGTCGATCATTATCATTGTGTCCTGGCAGTGGCTGCCGTTCGCCATCCTGATCCTGATGACCGCCATGCAGTCGCTGGATCAGGAACAGAAGGAAGCGGCACGTCTCGACG
>NZ_UPSE01000273.1 GCF_900573885.1 Pseudomonas viridiflava | reverse complement strand
CCAGAACCCCGACCAGCTTCAGCTCGCCAGGCCCGACCAGACGGACAGCTGTCTCACTCATTGCGCAGGCTTCTGTGCAGCTTCGTCGGTGGTTTCCTTGGCCTTGGCGACTTCGCCAGCCCAGCCATTGATTGTCTTGTCCAGATCGTTGCCGTTGCGCTGCATGGCGTCGGCGAACTGATCGCTGAACAATTTACCAATGTTGATACCGTTAATGATGACGTTACGCACCTTCCACTCACCATTGACCATCTCAAGGGTGTAGGAAACCGGGTAAACCGCACCGTTATTGCCTTTGACCTGCATGTCTACGCTGGTCCGGTCGGCACCTTCC
>NZ_UPSE01000043.1 GCF_900573885.1 Pseudomonas viridiflava | reverse complement strand
GTTCCATGGCCAGTGCGAACACATCCACGTCATCCGGCAGCGCAGGCAGGTGAAAGTGGCGGTTGAACACATCGAGCATCAGGTGGCCCAGTTCGATGTCGTGCTGGCGGTCGGCCTGGTTGATTTCGGTCAGGCCGTGTTGGGCCAGGATCAACTGGCGGGCGGCGGCGTCGGCGTTGTAGATGTCCAGCATGCGCATCTCGACCACCAGAGACAGGTCGCGCCAGCTGTCGAGCGAATCATGTTCGATGGGCGCTTGCAGGGAGGCCCGGAACGCCGCGTGAATGTCTGCCGTCAGCGCTTCAAGCAGAGCAGGCACGCTGGCGAA
>NZ_UPSE01000246.1 GCF_900573885.1 Pseudomonas viridiflava | reverse complement strand
CGGTTACACCGATGCGGTCAGCCTGACGACCATTGGCGCAGGGGCCGTGACCTATATCGTCGGTCCAGTCACCGGCGCGGCGATTGGAGCCAGTTCAGAGGTCATGGCGCTGTCATTGCAGCAGGATTGATCAAGGCGATTCTGGTGATGATCGCGACGCCCTTCGTCGCACCGTTCATTGGCTTGAACAACCCGCGCAGCGCAGTCATCTTCGGCGGGTTGATGGGCTCGTCGAGCGGTGTGGCGGGCGGGCTTGCGGCCACCGATCCGAAGCTGGTGCCTTATGGC
>NZ_UPSE01000608.1 GCF_900573885.1 Pseudomonas viridiflava | reverse complement strand
CTCCCGGTGCGTCGCGCTGGTTCATCAGTCTGCCTGACGAGCGAACGCCGGGGCTGTCGGTGGGTTGGCTGCCGGAAGGCAAGGCAGGCCAGCGCAATAATTTCGTGCGCAAGCTGCTCGACCCGCAGACCGGTGCCGAGGTGCAGGCGCGCGAAACGCGAGGTGGAGATTTCTTCTACCGCTTCCACTATCAGCTACAGATGCCGTACCCGTGGGGTCGCTGGCTGGCAACCATCGCTGCGATGGTGATGTTCGTCGCGCTTATTACCGGCATCATCATTCACAAGAAAGTCTTCAAGGAGTTCTTCACCTTCCGCCCTCGCAAGGGCCAGCGCTCCTGGCTCGACGGGCATAACGCACTGGGCATACT
>NZ_UPSE01000630.1 GCF_900573885.1 Pseudomonas viridiflava | reverse complement strand
TCCCACACCCACCAGGCGCCCCAGGTCGGTTTGCCCCAGATCGCACCGGTCGCCAGCGCCAAAGCGGTCATCCATGCGCCGATGGGCGCAGCCGATTGCAGGGCGACGTCCGCCAGTTTGATCTTCCACACCAGCCCGATCACGCCACAGATCGCCAGCATCACGTAACAGGATTGCGCCAGCATCGCAGCAGGCACGTGGATATAGATGATGCGAAAGCTGTTGCCCTGCTGATAGTCCGGCGGCGCGAACGCCAGTCCCCCAGACCACTCCGATGCCGATCAGCAACAGCGCCGCGATGCTCAGCCACGGCAACAGGCGCGTGCTGAGGCCGTAGAAAA
>NZ_UPSE01000035.1 GCF_900573885.1 Pseudomonas viridiflava | reverse complement strand
GGCCAAACATTGTGCGCCTTATCTGCGCGCGCATTGCGGCAGTATCGTCAACCTGACCTCGACCCGTGCCAGTCAGTCAGAGCCTGATACCGAGGCCTACGCTGCGAGCAAGGGCGGCCTGATGGCGCTGACGCATGCGCTCGCCATCAGTCTGGGTCCCGAGATCCGTGTCAACGCTGTCAGCCCCGGCTGGATCGACGCGCGTGATCCTTCAGTGCGCCGCGCCGAACCCTTGTCAGAGGCTGATCATGCGCAGCATCCCGCTGGCCGGGTAGGGACCGTGG
>NZ_UPSE01000631.1 GCF_900573885.1 Pseudomonas viridiflava | reverse complement strand
TAGTCACCCAGGAAAAACACCAGGTCCGGCCGCTCGTTGGCCAGATGCCTGTAGGCGCTGAAGTAGCCGGCTTCCCAGTGTGAGCAGGAGACGAATCCAAACCGGGCCGTCGGCATGGCGGACAATGGCGGTAACGTACAGGCCTGGCCTGTCGTGCTTTGTGCGCCAAGGCTTTCGAACTGATACCAATAAGAACGTCCTGGCTGCAGGCCGCTTACTTCCACATGCACCGAATGCGCAAAGCGCGGCTGGGCCATGGTCTGTCCGGTGCGTACCACCTGGGTCATCGCTGCATCG
>NZ_UPSE01000052.1 GCF_900573885.1 Pseudomonas viridiflava | reverse complement strand
GTTTGTGTTCAATCGCGCTCAGCGCAAGGTGCTACGTGAAGAGTACAAGCTCAGGGATGCGCGTAAGCGCCATATCGAGAGCCGCAGGGCCATGCTGCGCGAGAGGAAAACGAGCCGTCGATAGCGGGTGCGTTTCCGACAAGCAACAAAAACCCGCCGAAGCGGGTTTTCCCAAGACCATCCCGACTTCCTGTCGGACGCCTCCTAGGCGATGGTCGATCATCCTTGATCCTGGTGAGCTCCCTGCTCACCACTTGTTGGATCCAATCTTACGGCTCTTGTTGTTGGACAAAAATAGCCAACTACCCCTAGGGCGTGTAAGCCTTTGGCTATACGAGACCGTTGCAGCCCTGTTCCTGCATCAACATGCCGTGGGAATGTGACAAGTGATGCGTGTGAGGGAGAGGGCGTACATATTTTGATCAGTCGTCCATGACGCTTCACAAATCGCAGGCAATAAAAAACCCGCCGAAGCGGGTTTGTACCAAGACCATTCCAACTCCCTGTCGGCTGCCTTCGTGGCGATGGTCGATCGTCCCTGATCCTGGCGAACTCCTTGTTCACCAGTTGTTGGATCCAATCTTACGGCTATGTCATGGGTTCAAAAATAGCTGATGGCTCATTAGCGTGTAAGCCTTTCGCTATACCTGCGTGGGACTTAGTCGAAGGTCGGGTGATG
>NZ_UPSE01000068.1 GCF_900573885.1 Pseudomonas viridiflava | reverse complement strand
GGACTGTCGCGAAAGTGTAATTTCTGCGCTATTTGATCGTTTGCGTGACCAGTTTTGAAACAAATCGCGCCCCATTAAGAGGCGTCCGGGTGGGGTTAATGCACCCGGTTGGGGCTGCGACTGTTACCTCACTTGCTCAGACTGACCCCGTAGAACGGTGTCAGCCCGAATGGACTGATCTTGAAGTCCTGCACTTCCTTGCGCATCGGCTGGAAAACCCTGGAGTTGGCAATCGGCGTGATCGGCACCTGCTGCTTGAGAATGTGCTGGGCCTGTTGATACAGCTTGATGCGCTCGTCGCGGTTGGTCGTCAGCTTTGCCTGCTGTACCAGCTTGTCGTACGCCGGGTCGCACCATTTGGCGTAGTTGCTGCCTTTGACGGCGGCACAGCTGTACGGCACGCCGAGCCAGTTGTCCGGGTCACCGTT
>NZ_UPSE01000037.1 GCF_900573885.1 Pseudomonas viridiflava | reverse complement strand
TGCTCGGCCTCGGTCACCGATAGCACGCGCGTGGTGCCAGTGGCTGTCCCCTCGCCTGACAGGCGCAGCGCAATGTCGTTGCCCTGACTGTCCAGAAGACCCAGCTCGACCGGAATCACGAACGGCTGTTTCTGATCGCCCGGTTGACCCGGTGTGGTCGGGCAGCTCTGGCGGAAGGTCAGGCTGTAGGTGCCGGCTGCGCTGTCATAGGACTCGCTGACTGCCAGACGCGGCGTACCGGCCTGGCTGTACCAGCGCTTGAACTGGGTCAGGTCGACGCCGTTGGCATCTTGCATCGCCTTGATGAAGTCATCGCAGGTAACGG
>NZ_UPSE01000433.1 GCF_900573885.1 Pseudomonas viridiflava | reverse complement strand
GCAGTTCATTGATCCAGGTCACGCTTCCTTCACTGCCGGTCTCGAATTCACCATGATTGCTGGTCAGGGCTGCGTGCAGACATTGACGCGGCGAGACCACGCCCGCTGCAAGATAGGCCGACAGCTGACTGGTGCCGGGCTTTGCCGGGAGGTCGCGTTCAGTCTTGTAGTAATGAATTTGATCGTCAGTGAACTCGGACAGACGTCGATGCGCCTCGTCCTCACCGGCAGGCCACAGATTGCGCAGTGCTTCGGACGGCGTAGAGAAGCCTTTGACCATTTGCGGAATCGCGTCGCTTTTGGTCGATAGCGGTTCTTGTAGCTTGGGCGTGCGTACTGTACGCGGCATCGCTTCGTGCAGTCGCGAATAGCAGACTTTCTTGAACTGGCTGAAGACCTGAAAATAGTTGCCGGTCTTGGTCAGAACACTGCCAGGCTTGAAC
>NZ_UPSE01000023.1 GCF_900573885.1 Pseudomonas viridiflava | reverse complement strand
ATCCAGACGATCCAGAGCAGCAGACAAGGATCAGCGTCGTGTCCTTTGACGGCTTCGGACGAACCCTGCAGACGCGGCAGAAAGTCGAAGACGGCGACGCCTATGTCGTGGATGCCGCCGGCTTTCTGGTGCTTGAGCAAGGCAAGCCGAAGGTCATGCATGCCTCGCCACGCTGGCGAGTCAGCGAACGCGTGGAATACAACAACAAGGGACTCGCAGTCAGGGTTTATCGCCCTTACTTCACCAATAGCCCGCTGTACGTCAACGACAGTTCGCTACGCGAGCACGGCTATTTCGACAGGCAGCTCTATGACCCTCTGGGCCGTCCGACCATCACCCTGACCGCCAAGGGCTGGATGCGACGCCAGACGTA
>NZ_UPSE01000117.1 GCF_900573885.1 Pseudomonas viridiflava | reverse complement strand
TCATAATACTGCTTGTCACTCGCAGCCAACATTGTTTCATCGCAGCCAGTCGCCAACGGACTAAGCACACCACCTATTTCAATGAGGTCATCCCTGCTTAGCATTATAGCCCCATCAACATAAAAATAGTCTCGCAGCGTCGCTAATATTTTTTCATCGGCCTCTAGCACAGTCTTATAATGAGCCTTGGCCTTAGCGAGCAAGTCAAAATAATCGTTTCCGTCAGACCCGACTGCTAGGGCCCAGGTACTAACAGCCCCTTCTTTATGCTCCCTTAAC
>NZ_UPSE01000040.1 GCF_900573885.1 Pseudomonas viridiflava | reverse complement strand
GCCGAGCCCAGTGCCGTCAGGGCGGCCACTGACCATCGGGTAGAAAATGGTTTCCTGAAGCTCGGCGGGGATTCCAGGACCGTTGTCGATGATTTCGATTTTGCTGACCAGCCGGTGACGCACATGGCCAATGGTGAACTGACGCATCGCACGGGTGCGCATGGTGATGCGGCCCAGGCGCAATTCGTTCTGGCTGCTGATGGCCTGCATCGCGTTGCGCACGATATTGAGCACAGCCTGAATCATCTGCTCGCGGTCGATCAAGACATCCGGAATGCTCGGGTCATAGTCGCGCACCAGCATGATGCAGCCCTGGCTTTCGGCTTCGACCAGGCCGCACACCCG
>NZ_UPSE01000415.1 GCF_900573885.1 Pseudomonas viridiflava | reverse complement strand
CCAGGAGACATACCATGCGTTACGCTCATCCCGGTACCGAAGGCGCCATCGTCAATTTCAAGGAACGCTACGGTAACTACATCGGCGGCGAGTTTGTCGCTCCGGTCAAAGGTCAGTATTTCACCAACACCTCGCCCGTTACCGGCAAGGCCATCGCCGAATTCCCCCGCTCCACCGCCGAAGACATCGACAAGGCGCTCGACGCCGCCCACGCAGCCGCAGAAGCCTGGGGCTCGACCTCGATGCAGGCCCGCTCGCTGGTCCTCTTGAAAATCGCAGACCGCATCGAAGCCAATCTGGAAA
>NZ_UPSE01000529.1 GCF_900573885.1 Pseudomonas viridiflava | reverse complement strand
AGTTCTTGGTGGACTGCACGCGCTTGTCGGCCGGGTATGGCGCCAGCGCAGGCTGACCGGTTGCCGGATCCATGATCTGTTGACCGTTGGCATCGAGCAGCGGCTGACCCGGAGCGATAGCGGCTGCAGCAGCACCAGCACCACCAGCGGTTTGAGGCGCGGTCGCAGGGCCTGGAGGCTGGTTGCTGAACGCACCCGGAACGCCTTGCGAACCCGAGCTGCTGGAACGCTGTTCGTTGACCGACTGCTCGCTGCGCAACACCGGTTGGTCCGGGTTGAACTGCTCGGCGGTCGATTCGACGGCACTGAAATCGACGTCGGCCGAAAGTTCAGCCTTGTAGCGATCGTTGCCCAGTACCGGTTGCAGAATGTTGTGCACGCGCTGGGTGAGCATGCTTTCCATGCGGCGGCTGTAATCGAACTGCTCGCCGGCCATGGTCATTTCCGAGTTCTCCGCCTGATCGGAGAGCAGGTTGCCCTTC
>NZ_UPSE01000038.1 GCF_900573885.1 Pseudomonas viridiflava | reverse complement strand
GCCAGAGGGTTCGCCCGGTCAGAAACCTGGACGTGCTGCTGCGATCAATACCACAGCGAGCCCGATAATCAGATTGATGCCGACAGTCGTCGGATTCTACCCAGCGCCGCAACACCTTCTGACCACTGCTCGGCTTTCACTGCGCGTTGCAGTTCCGGCAACTGCAACGAATGGATACGAAGAAACAGCGCCACCATCACCACGTACAGCCCCATCATGATTTGCACGTAGCGAGGCGCGGTTTCGAAGCTGGTAAAGTTCAGCTGAATCATCCCGATAC
>NZ_UPSE01000055.1 GCF_900573885.1 Pseudomonas viridiflava | reverse complement strand
CCACTATCATCAGTTCGATGAGGGTGAAACCGCGTCCCCGGACGAGGCTACCGATTGTGTATGCAGAGTTCATATCGTTCCTTATCTCAATTCACGCAGGAAACACGGTCGGAGAGGCGAGTGCCTTTCGGTGCAGGGCTGCATTTGGCCGCGTCGCTGCTGGAGCCAGCGATGCTGATCAAGTCATCCGTATTTGTGCCGCCGCTAGCCGCGTCAGCGCCGTCGCCGTTGAAGAACGTCGGCGTCTTCACAGCACCTTCGTTTGGATTAGAGCGCCCGGAGTAAGGAGTCTGTTTATTACTGGAATCGGTGTACGAGTCGGAATCGCTCAGCGAGCCATTGGCATCCATATCGAAGAAGTTGTAATTCAAGCGTCCACCGGTAAAC
>NZ_UPSE01000280.1 GCF_900573885.1 Pseudomonas viridiflava | reverse complement strand
AGACAACCCCGATCAGGCCACGCCACTGAGCGCATTGCGGTCTGCCTTGCCGGCATTACGCAGCGTCGTCAGCCTCGCCCCCAACGGAGACGTGATAAGAGACAGTGCCGACATGAGCAGCGACGCCACGTTGTTGAAAAGTGCGCTGAAGCAGGCCACCGGCCGTCCTTTCTACTACACCAGCAACGACGACGGCTCACAGATCTATCTGCTGTTACGCCAGAGCGCAGGCTCGAACGGCAACTACTGGGCCGTGCGCATGGTGCCCGATGCGCTCAAGGGCTTCATTCAGCAGCCGACGCAGGATTTCCAGCATCTGTGGCGGCTGGAAAAACGTGTCACTCAGCAAGTGATTCTGCGCGAGGCGATGCCTGACAACGTGACAGACACCGGCCATGCAGAGACCGTTCTGCTCCAGCCCCTGGGCAACAGCGACTGGCAGC
>NZ_UPSE01000090.1 GCF_900573885.1 Pseudomonas viridiflava | reverse complement strand
GTTCAGATGGCAAGAACAGCCAGGGCACTGCTGGCTATCGCTTCAACAACAACAACGGTTACGCCAAGAATGCCGGTGAAGTGGACAACCAGACCTGGTCTGCCATGTTCACCTACGCCTTGGGCGGTCACTCGTTCATGGTTGGTCACCAGCAGGTAAGCGATGATGGCGGTATGGTTTACCTGGGCCAAGGCAGCGTGACTGACAGCCGCGGCCGTGCGGAAGGCAACGGCGGTTCCAGCTTCTACCTGTTCACCGACTCGATGGTCAATGGCTTCAACCGCGCTGGTGAAAACACCACGTTCGGTCAGTACTCGTTCGACTTCGCTAAGGTCGGTGTCCCTGGCTTTAAAGCAGCGATCGCTTACCTCCACGCTGATGACATTCGTGGTAACACCCTCGCTACTCGTAAC
>NZ_UPSE01000024.1 GCF_900573885.1 Pseudomonas viridiflava | reverse complement strand
GAGTGGGACAATACCGGAAATCATAATTTTCAAAGATTATATGACAGAGGTTTTGATGCGCAGAAGGATGTACTCAGGCGAAAAGCAAACGCGACCCCTGACAATATAGTGGCAGAACTCAGTTTTGGCTTTTGGACGTCCCTTTTCAACAGAGCAACTATCGTCAGCCTCTCAAAGCCGTTGATGAAGGTATTCTATTACTGCCCTGCAAACATGCGAAAACCTGACAATATCCGAGCGGTACTGAACAAAGCGCGTGACCTGCGTAATCGCTGTTTCCATCATGAGCCGCTTTTATGGCAGCCTCTCCATGAGCTGCATAGAGA
>NZ_UPSE01000046.1 GCF_900573885.1 Pseudomonas viridiflava | reverse complement strand
GCTTTCCAGACATCAGCCTTGCGTTCAGGCTCGTCCATCAATAATTCCAGCCCCGGCAGCGCCCACACAGTGCCCAGGCCGTCTACCTGCAAATCCTGATAGTAGGATTCGGCGTCGGTTTCGCCTGCGAATTTCATGGCGGGCAGGCCCACCAGCCACAGGCAGGTGCACGGTTCATCTTCGAGTCTTGCACCGACGAAACCCTGCACGAAGTCACGCGCGGCCTCCGGCCCCTGATCCATCTGGCCACGAACCAGCAGCGGACAGCGCGCAGGCTCGCCAATGATCTGCGGACTGTCCGGCAGACCGGCGGCGCGCAGCATGTCCTTGAGCAACAGATAGGAAG
>NZ_UPSE01000570.1 GCF_900573885.1 Pseudomonas viridiflava | reverse complement strand
CTGTATGAAGAGCCGAAAAACACCTTCGTGGCGAACTTCATCGGCGAAAAAAACCGCCTCAACGGCCGTCTGGTTAGCCAGGACGGCGACCGTTGCGTCGTCGAGCTGGAGCGCGGCGAGAAAGTCCACGCACTGGCGATCAACGTCGGGCAGCCGGGCGGTCCGGTCACGCTGTCCATTCGCCCGGAACGCATCCACCTCAATGGTCGCAGCGAGAGCTGCACCAATCGTTTCTCCGGCCGTGTGGCCGAGTTCATCTACCTGGGCGACCACGTGCGTGTGCGTCTGGAAGTGGCAGGCAAGACCGACTTCTTCGTCAAGCAGCCCATCGCCGAGCTGGATCCTGCGCTGAGCGTTGGC
>NZ_UPSE01000079.1 GCF_900573885.1 Pseudomonas viridiflava | reverse complement strand
CCTACGGGACGCTGATCGGTGCGGGGCTGGGCCTGATGGTCGTGGTGCAGCAGGGCTATCTGGAGATACCGCTGCTGACCTACGCGATCATGTCGGTGCTGTGCGGTTTCTTTGCCTATCACGCCATCGGCAAGGGCGGTTATACCGCGCTGTTGTCGGCCATCACGCTGTTCATCGTCGCGGGTCATGGTTACAACCCGATCAGCGACGGGCTGTGGCGCACCGTGGATATCCTGATCGGTATTGCCCTGGCGCTGGCGTTCTCCTTTGCCCTGCCGCTGTACGCCGTGTTTTCGTGGCGCTACAACCTGGCCAGCGGTCTGCGTGATTGCGCCAAGGTTTATGGACGGACCGTGCAGGGCCAGCCGGTGACAGCCGATGAGCATTTGAAGCTCACCGCCAAGCTCAATGGCACGATGCTGCAACTGCGCTCGCTGCTGCCGTCGGTGTCCAAGGAAGTGAAGATGTCCATGGTCGAGCTGGACGCCATTCAGGGACACTTCCGCATGTGCCTGAGCACCC
>NZ_UPSE01000098.1 GCF_900573885.1 Pseudomonas viridiflava | reverse complement strand
AAGTGGCAAGCGCCACTGGTCAAGCAATGGCGACCAGACCCATTTGAAGGCGTAGGCAAGACCGATCAGGCTGGCGTAGCCGATGGTTTCGCGAGCGACACCGGCTTCACGCAACCATACGGATAACGTCGAAAAGACCAACATGTAAGGCATGCCCGCAGCGAATCCGAGCAGCAGCAACACTAAAGTCGATGGGCTGGCATATGCGGCGAGCGCGGCGCGCCAGGTTTTACGGGGCATGGGCTGGAATCTGCCTCAGGTTACGAAAACAAAGGGCGCACTCTAACCGTTGAACTACATGGGGCGCCAGCCATGACGCTGCATATCAACCCGATTGTTCAGAATGGTAA
>NZ_UPSE01000189.1 GCF_900573885.1 Pseudomonas viridiflava | reverse complement strand
GGTCTAACCATGGATTTTGAAGCAAGCGGTACGGCTACACAGATCGATTTCGTAACAGATAAAGCACCCGGTCCCGAGGAAGCCATTCGCTTCGGGGCCTTCGTGCTGCTTCCACGCCAACAGGTCCTGTTCAAACACTCCCAACCTGTGCCCTTGGGCAGTCGCGCCATGTCCTTGCTGGTCGCACTTGCCTCACGTCCCGGCGAGCTGCTGGAGAAAGCTGAACTGCTGGCCGTGGCCTGGCCGAAGGCAGTGGTTGAAGAGTGCAACCTTCGCGCGCAGATCGTCGCCCTGCGCAGGGCATTGGG
>NZ_UPSE01000644.1 GCF_900573885.1 Pseudomonas viridiflava | reverse complement strand
ATGCGCGCATGAATCCGCGACCGCGCGTCGTCATCCCGTCCGCCAGCCCGTGCCAGTCGCTCCTTGCGCGCGCTGCTGGTGAGCATCCAACCCATGGCACCGATATAAAACGCCTCGGTGCGCACGGCTTCAAGCATGGTCAGATCATCCAGCTTCGGATCATGAGTCAGGGCCAGCACAGCCGTTGACGCATGACAGCCGCCTTCGGCAATGAACACCGCAGGCAGCACGTCGCGCACTTCCACACCCGGCATCGAGAAACCGGCCGTGACCTCGATACGAGGGTCACAAACGATGACTTCATAGC
>NZ_UPSE01000237.1 GCF_900573885.1 Pseudomonas viridiflava | reverse complement strand
ACGCGGAGTGTGCCACAGCGCCCGGTTTTGGCGCTATCGGGCCAATGAACATCGGCCCTGAGATCCTTCTCGCCTTGCTGCCTGTGCAGTCCGCTCAGACCATTTATCGACGGGGTGCCGGGCTCAGGATCAGCCTTCGACCATCGCCCACTGCTTGCTCAGCCGCTTGTCAGAAACCGGCATTTTCGTGCCCAACTGCTGGGCGAACAGCGACACACGATATTCCTCCATCCACCAACGATAGACCGCCAGTTCAGGATCGCGCTTGCCTTCCTGGCGGTGTT
>NZ_UPSE01000586.1 GCF_900573885.1 Pseudomonas viridiflava | reverse complement strand
CCAGGGCAGGCTTGGCGGTTTGGCACCATAACCCCGACTGACCACGCCGACCCGCAGACCACGCTGCTGGCAATGCCTGATCATCCAGAGAATGAGCGGCGTCTTGCCAGTGCCGCCGACCGTAATGTTTCCAACCACAATGACCGGCACCGGCGCACGGTAGATGTCGCCCTCGCCCGCGACAAAGCGTGCACGCTTGCCGTCCACCACCCGGCGATAGAGGCTTTCCAGAGGACGCAGCAGCGCCAGCGCAGGATGGCCGTTGTACCAGGCGTCAAGCAAACGGTCGGTGAATGCCATCAGTT
>NZ_UPSE01000089.1 GCF_900573885.1 Pseudomonas viridiflava | reverse complement strand
CCGGGCGGGGTGTTTGCCTTCGCCAGCCTGTGCACAGGGTCATTGTATGAGCTGCGCGAAAGCTGGCAGGCCGTTGATGGTCGGGTGCATGTGAACCGCTTTCGGCGCGAGGACGACTATCGTCAGTTGTGCGCAGCCAGCGGTTTGAGCGTCAGCAGCCTTGAAGTGCGTCCGCATGTGCTGCATTACCCGGACGTACGCAGCCTGACCCATGAGCTGAAAGCGCTCGGCGCCCACAACCTCAACCCCGGACGGCCCAGCGGCTTGACGGGGCGCGAACGGATTCTAGGCTTGGTGCGGGCGTACGAGCGCTTTCGCCAGAACGCAGGGCTGCCCGCCACCTATCAGGTGGTCTATGCGGTACTTGAAAA
>NZ_UPSE01000191.1 GCF_900573885.1 Pseudomonas viridiflava | reverse complement strand
GCTGGAGGCGGTCGAGCAGGCACGTCTTGCCAGGCCCGTCATGGTGTGGCTCAAGCTGGACACCGGCATGCACCGTGTCGGCCTGCATCCGTCGGAGTACCGCAGCGCGTATCAGCGTCTGCTGGCAACCGGCAAGGTGGCCAGGATTGTGCTGATGAGCCATTTTTCGCGTGCCGACGAATTGAACTGTTCGACCAGCGATGATCAGGTCGCGGTGTTTGAAGCGGCTCGTGAGGGACTCGCGGCAGAGACCAGCCTGAAAAACTCGCCCGCCGTACTGGGCTGGCCGACCATCCATAGTGACTGGGTACGGCCCGGCATCATGCTC
>NZ_UPSE01000099.1 GCF_900573885.1 Pseudomonas viridiflava | reverse complement strand
GACCTGCTCGACCACGCCTGCCTGCGAGGCAAGTTCCCCAGCGGCTCGATCCCGATCTGGGAGTACGAAAACCAGCACGAAACCATCCGCGTCGATCCGACCGGTCCGATGATTTTCAGCATCGGCGGCGGTGTGGAAATGGCCGTACAGTCCGCCATTGACGGGCTGGGCGTCATCAACCTGTTCGATGAGTGGCTCAAGCCGTACTTCGCCGCGGGTGAACTCGAGCCCGTACTTGAGTCATGGTGGCCGAGCTTTCCCGGGCCGTATCTTTACTACCCCGGACGTCGATACCTGCCTTCGCC
>NZ_UPSE01000382.1 GCF_900573885.1 Pseudomonas viridiflava | reverse complement strand
ATCGTCAATAATGCAGGTGTCGCCTCCGGCGGTTTCTTCAACGAGTTGTCGCTGGAAGACTGGGACTGGCAGATCGCGATCAATCTCATGGGCGTGGTCAAGGGCTGCAAGGCGTTCCTGCCGATGCTGCAGGCAAGCAAGGGCAAGATCATCAACATCGCCTCGATGGCTGCGCCGATGCAGGCGCCGGCCATGAGCAACTACAACGTGGCCAAGGCGGGCGTGGTTGCCCTGTCGGAAAGTCTGATGGTTGAACTGAGTGATCAGGAGGTCGGTGTGCATGTCGT
>NZ_UPSE01000176.1 GCF_900573885.1 Pseudomonas viridiflava | reverse complement strand
TCGTTCCCTTGAGTAGCGCGATCAACCTGATCACCGACATTGAACAAGGACGCAAACTCGGTGGCAAAGGTGTTATCGCGATGGAGTATGCATGGCCAGAAGTCATCGTTTGTTTGAATTGATGCAAGCGCTTCGCCGACATCGCAGAACCGTCTCGGGGGCGTCCCTCGCGCAGGAACTGGGCGTGTCGTTGCGAACCATCCGCCGCGACGTCGCAAACCTGCAGGGCATGGGAGCCGACATCGAGGGAGAACCGGGCCTGGGCTATATCCTCAAGCCCGGTTTTCTGCTTCCTCCGCTGTCGTTTACGGAGGAGGAAATTCAGGCATTGATGATTGGTGCGC
>NZ_UPSE01000502.1 GCF_900573885.1 Pseudomonas viridiflava | reverse complement strand
GTGCTGATGGTGCCCGAGCTTTACTTTTGGGCATTTAGTAACACGTTGCGGACACTGGTCATAGGGACAGTGGTATTCCTCACCGCGTTCAACCTGCTGGAGGCGTCTTTGCCATCGCTGATCAGCAAAGTGTCACCGGCTGGCGGAAAAGGGACGGCAATGGGGGTTTATTCCACCAGCCAGTTTCTTGGATCGGCCGCAGGTGGGATACTGGGCGGCTGGTTGTTCCAGCACGGTGGGCTCGATGTGGTGTTCCTTGGTGGTGTAGCCATGGCTGCCGTCTGGCTTGCGTTTGCAA
>NZ_UPSE01000134.1 GCF_900573885.1 Pseudomonas viridiflava | reverse complement strand
ACCTGGACATGTCAGGCATTGATCGCGCATTGATCGGCCGTCAGGGGCCGCAGCAATGGCCATTCCCGGCGGGCGCCAGCGTCGGTACGCCACGCCTTTATACAGATGGCCTCTTCCCTTCCCCATCGGGCCGTGCGCAGTTCCTGAGCGAGCCTTACGTCGCCGCCAAAGAACTGCGCGATGCCGAGTTCCCGTTTACCCTAAACACCGGCCTCCTGCGTGACCAATGGCACGGCATGAGCCGTACCGGGACCGCTGCCCGCCTGTTCGGCCACGTCAGCGAAGCGGTGCTGGGTCTGCACCCGCAAGAC
>NZ_UPSE01000370.1 GCF_900573885.1 Pseudomonas viridiflava | reverse complement strand
CCAATGTACTGGCTGACTTCAACGAGCGTCGTCAGATCATCAGCAAACGCGTCGAAGAGCTGGCCACCCAACAGGAAGGCACCGCCATCGTGCCGCCAGGCCTGCTGGACGAAGTGACCGGTCTGGTCGAATGGCCAGTGCCGCTGGTGTGCTCGTTCGAGGAACGTTTTCTTGAAGTGCCTCAGGAAGCGCTGATCACCACCATGCAGGACAACCAGAAGTACTTCTGCCTGCTGGATGCCGACGGCAAGCTGCTGCCGCGCTTCATCACGGTCGCGAACATCGAGAGCAAGGACCCGGCCCAGATCATCGCCGGTAACGAGAAGGTGGTTCGCCCACGCCTGACC
>NZ_UPSE01000632.1 GCF_900573885.1 Pseudomonas viridiflava | reverse complement strand
CCTCAAGATTCTGCCGCAGGTTATCCACACGCTGGTTATCCACAGGCTTGCCCAGGTCACTCAGCAAGGTCAGCGCGGCGAGACGCCCGGCCTGTTCGGCCGCATCGGCACCGCGAATTTTCGCGCCATCGCCTGCGGCATAGACACCCGCGACAGAGGTGCGGCCGTCGTCATCGACGGCCAGCACCCATTGCCCGGACGCTTCGTCGAAACGCAGGCCACAACCGGCCAGATCAGCGAGCTGGGTTTCAGGTCGCAGGTGGTAACCCAGCGCCAGCGCATCGCAATCGACTGTCAGGGCGCTGCCGTTGGCGAGCCTCACGCGCACTCCGGTGACGCCATCCTTCTCGTCGCCCAGAATTTCTTCAGGCTTGATGCCCAGGTGCAC
>NZ_UPSE01000100.1 GCF_900573885.1 Pseudomonas viridiflava | reverse complement strand
CATCTGATCGGAACCGGGCGCACGGCCCAGGCCCAGATCGATACGGTCCGGATAGAGGCTCGCCAGGGTGCCGAACTGCTCGGCGACCACCAGTGGCGCATGGTTGGGCAGCATGATGCCGCCCGCACCGACACGGATGGTCGACGTGCCGCCTGCCAGATACGCCAGCAGCACCGACGTTGCCGAACTGGCGATGCCATCCATGTTGTGGTGTTCGGCGACCCAGAAGCGGTTATAGCCCAGTTTTTCGACGTGTTGCGCCAGATTCAGCGAGTTGCGCAGAGAGTCGGCGGGGCCTTTATCGTGGCGCACGGGCACCAGATCAAGGGTGGAAATCTTTACATCTGCCAGATGTTTCATAGGCCAGGGTAGCTCCTCGAATTGTGTTGGGTCGGCTCAAGGAGCTGCCCACGATGAAACAACAGTGCGGGCACAAGCCTGGTGTTTCAATAAAAAAAAAAAAAAAACCAGCAGCCGCTAAGTCATAGCGCTCA
>NZ_UPSE01000082.1 GCF_900573885.1 Pseudomonas viridiflava | reverse complement strand
CCGCCTGGCTGCAGGAGCGGGCGACTTCGTTGGACGTGGCGACCATCTCATGGAACGCCGTAGACACCATGTCTACCGCTTCACGCTGACGGCCTGCCGCTTCGGCCATGTCGTTGGACACGCGAGTGGAGCTGTGCGACGCCTCGAGAATCTTGTGCGCTGCCTGACCGATGTGCTGGATCAGGCTGCGAATCGCAGTCAGGAATTTGTTGAACCAGCCCGCCAGTTGCGCAGTTTCGTCGTTGCCGCGCACGGTCAGGTTATGGGTCAGGTCGCCTTCACCTTCAGCGATGCCTTCCAGAC
>NZ_UPSE01000101.1 GCF_900573885.1 Pseudomonas viridiflava | reverse complement strand
GTTCTGAAAGGGTTGCGGGCGTTGTTTTTACGGGGTATTCCCCTGAGCGCCAACTCAAAGACAAGCCCGCAACATGTACAGAATAAATCGACTGCAACTCCTCATGAAAGGCCTACCGTTCCGTATTTGATTGCGGGGTGGAAGAAGCTCGAGGCAACAAGCACAGCAAGGATTTGGTTGCTGGGACCAGTTGGTGGCGATGGTTTACGCCCAGCTCAGCAACAGCTCTAGTCTGCGTACGCTAGAAGCCGGTTTTAACGCTCAGTCCTCCCACCACTACCAC
>NZ_UPSE01000459.1 GCF_900573885.1 Pseudomonas viridiflava | reverse complement strand
CCCATGGGCAGCCTGATATTGAACTGTGATGTCGGCGTCCAGCGTATCTGCGCAGCCCTTGGCGAGCCGTCGGCTGAGCAGAACCGCATCAAACTGTAAAACACATGAAACATGGGTGATGCTGCTGGCCGATCATGGGGCGGCCCTTGTTTCATTGCGTATATAAGCCAGCACTGTTTCAGGATCGTTCCACATCAAAACGTCCAGTATCGAAAGATTCTCGATAAAGTCGAAAGGTGCCACCACGTTATAACTGAGTGAAGAGGGCTCCAGGAAGCGAAGTTCGATACCGCGTTCCTGCCATTCGCCAGGAA
>NZ_UPSE01000658.1 GCF_900573885.1 Pseudomonas viridiflava | reverse complement strand
CCACCAACCTAAACACTTTCAAAAGCTTGGATTCAATACAGCGTGGTCGCGTCCATTCAAATGGCAAGACAGGGACTTTAGCTTTTCGTCCCGGGTTGGCGGCCAGTACTCAAAAGATAACTTGTTAGTCGCTGAAAAAATGGGCCTTGGCGATGAATTCACCGTTAGAGGATTCAGGGGCCCGCCTCTATGGGGCGACCAAGGAATTTATATATCAAACACCTTGACGCGCTCACTGCAAATACTAGGAGGATCTATTTCTCCATTAATCGGCCTCGACTCCGGCTATGCGCGAGACGTAACCAAAGAGACAAACGGTGGCGCGATTGCCGGCTTAGCAATAGGAGCCAGCGGAAAT
>NZ_UPSE01000375.1 GCF_900573885.1 Pseudomonas viridiflava | reverse complement strand
GGTTGGAGCGATTCGCACACTCACTCCTCTGTTTATCGCCTCGAGCCGCGCATAGTTGAGTGCCCGCTGCAAATCATTGAGTTCGGTATCGGCCTTGTTGCTCTGGAGGGTGCTGGTGAAGTTCGGGATCGCGATAGCTGCCAGGATGCCCACCAGGGACACAGTGACTAACAATTCGATGAGGCTGAATCCCTTGGCTATATGACGCATTGAGTGTCTCCTAGACGTTACGACTATAAGGCAGCAATGCCGTCGGAAAATCTATAGCGGGACGTACGGTTGTTTTGCGATGACGAGCGCCCGGACGCGTTTGAAACGGTCTTTCCAGGGAAGGAAAACAGATGAAGCAGACAGGATTCACGCTGATCGAACTGCTGGTGGTCGTGGCACTGGTTGCCATTCTTGCCAACGTCGCGATGCCTTCTCTCACAGGCGTGATCGACAGCAACCGCAGACTCGTCGCAGCCCAGGAGCTGGCCAGCGG
>NZ_UPSE01000372.1 GCF_900573885.1 Pseudomonas viridiflava | reverse complement strand
CATCGTGCCTTTGGGGAAGTGCAGCCAGGTTTTTTCTGCGTCGGGTAGCCGTTGCGCCCACGCGCGGCTTGCTTCGATAAAGGCGGGCACGCCAACGGGGCTGAAGACTTCGAGGTGCAGTTTCTTTTCAGGCTGGGGATCGCCAGCGTCCTGATACCGGCCGATGTGGCCGATCAGGTCGCCTGCCTTGATGGGTACCGGTTTTTCCAGCACTACGGTGTGGTTCTGCGCCTGGGGTTCGCGCACGCGTTTCAGCGACTTGTTGGCGACGTACTGGTTAACGCGTTCAAGCTTGCGGAAATCGCCTTCGCCGCTAACGGTAATTTGGGCAAAGTGCGGCAGCTTGCCGATAATTTCGCTGTTCACGCTGGGCTCAGCGCGAACGTTTAGCACGCCGGGATAGGTGTCGACCCAGTGCTCGCCTTGCGGGGTTGGTTTTAGAAACCGGGCGGCGACGTAGCCTTTTAGCTTGCCTTGAGCATCCTGCAACCAGGCCGGGCCAAGGCCTTCGAGTTGCACGTAGTCGCCCTCGGCACACACCTTCACAGCCGTGCCCCGCGGCAAAAAACCGAGCACCGCATTCCCTGTATCTCCCCACACCGTTGCACCGCGCTCGTCC
>NZ_UPSE01000108.1 GCF_900573885.1 Pseudomonas viridiflava | reverse complement strand
AATCAGCACTGCGACGTGCTGATTGTCGGCGCGGGCCCCGCAGGTCTGGCGGCGGCACTGGCAGCGGCGCGCAGTGGTGCCCGTGTGATTCTGGCCGATGAGCAGGAAGAGTTTGGCGGCAGCCTGCTCGACAGCCGCGAAAGCCTGGATGGCAAGCCGGCCATTGAATGGGTGGCCACTGTCATTGCTGAGCTGAAAAGCGTGCGCAACGTGACCCCGCTGCCTCGCGCCACGGTCAACGGCTATCACGATCACAACTTCCTGACGATTCATGAGCGCCTGACCGATCACCTCGGCGACCGTGCGCCCATCGGCATGGTGCGTCAGCGCATGCACCGTGT
>NZ_UPSE01000073.1 GCF_900573885.1 Pseudomonas viridiflava | reverse complement strand
GTAAGCCTGTTCAACCGACCGGAAACGGAGGCCCGAGCGGAGCGAAAGCGACGAAGGTGCATGGCTGAATTTCACTTGAAACAGCCGGCGCTTTTTTAAGGTGAAAATATTCCGGACAGTAGTGCGCGAAGGCGGGGATCCAGAATTGTGGATGGAGCTTCACTCTTCGTGCCATCCGAAACTCTGGATTCCCGCCTGCGCGGGAATGACGGAGTCAAGGGAGGTCTCAGCCTTTCTGCATATTACGCAGCAGAAACGACAACACCTTGGCCAACTGCGCCGCGCCTTGGTGGTCACGGCGTTGGAGGGAATCTCCCGATAAACACACGTCATCCCCGCGAAGGCGGGGATCCAGAATTGTGGATGGAGCTTCACTCTTCGTGCCATCCGAAACTCTGGATTCCCGCCTGCGCGGGAATGACGGAGTCAAGGGAGGTCTCAGCCCTTCTGCATATTGCGCAGCAGAAACGACAACGCTTTGGCCAGCTGCGCCGCGCCTTGATGGTCACGGCGAATGGTCAGCCACGGGCTGCCGTCCTGGGGATTTTTCAAGGTGCAGACCTGCTCGGACGGCGGGCAGTCGTATTTGATGTATGGGTCGACGCCAAACACTTCCAGGCGCTGATTGCGCACGGCCACGTTCACGCCCTCGGCTTCGCGGGTTTTCTGCTGAATCAGCAGCTCCCCGGGCGCACCCACGCTGAGTTGGTAAATCTGGTCGCGACGCTCGGCCTGGCCGACCTGAAAGGCGGCACGCACGGCGTAGGTGTCGAGCAGTTCGTTACTTTGCGCCAACAACGCCTGGCGCTCGTCACTGGTGAGGTACAACTTCTTCAATTCATTGAGGTAGCGGGCCTGTTCGGCACCACTCACTTCTGCCTCTGGCTCTGCCGCCTGCGCGCTAGACGCGGCGAGCACTACCACAGCGATTGCAGGCAATATTCCCAGCCGCCTTGTCAGTCTTGTTCGCATGATGCACCCTTACCGATGAAGTGGCCCTGAGCCACTCGTTCAGCATACTGGAAGCGAGTCTCCCGATGAAAAGCCATACCGATGCCGCCAGCCGTCCGGCGGTCGAGGTTGTGACGCAGTTGCCAGTGCCCTCGCGGCTTGGCATGTTGCGTTTCGAGCGGCTTAATGAGGCGAGCTGGACTCTTCTGTTTCTAGACGCCGCGTGCGAGACCCAGTTGGGCCTCGCCGCCGGTGAGCTTTGTGGCCTGGTGGGTTCGCCCTATGCCAGCCTTATGGAGCCGGAAGAACGCTACCAGTTGCACGACACCATTCAGCTGCAACTCAAAGACAGCCCGCACTACAAAGTGCACTACAAGCTGCACACCCCCATCGGCATGCTGCATCTGGTGGAATTGGGTGAAGCCTTCAAGCAGCACGGCCGGCAACTGTTGCGCGGCTATATATTGCCGGCCGACGAGCCGCTGTTCCCCGACCGCCAGCCGCAGCAGTCAGAACTGCAAATTCAGAACAACCGCCTGCAAGCCTCCCTCGAACTCTATCAACGCTCTCAGGAAGAACACCTTCAGCATCTGGTT
This sequence comes from Pseudomonas viridiflava, assembly GCF_900573885.1. Lineage (GTDB taxonomy): Bacteria > Pseudomonadota > Gammaproteobacteria > Pseudomonadales > Pseudomonadaceae > Aquipseudomonas. The sequence continues at coordinate 153,362 of NZ_UPSE01000073.1, read as the reverse complement.
CGCAGCCGCGCCCAGCAGAGCATGATCGTGCGCCTGGCGCGCCACCGTTACAGTTCGGACAATCAGGTGTTCGAAGCCGCGCAACTGATCACCAAGGCCGCCTGCGAGACCTTCAGCGTCGCCCGCGCCAGCCTGTGGTACCTGCGTCAGGAACAGCTCGAACCGGTGACGATGTACAGCACCGATATCGGCCAACACGAACTGCCTAGCCCGATCAACGCCAGCAAATACCCGCACTACCTCGCCGCGTTGCACAGCGGTCGCGCCATCGATGCCCACAGCGCCATGCGTGACCCCCGCACCCGCGAGCTGGCCGAAACCCATTTGCTGCCCCGTGGCGTCAGCGCCATGCTCGACGCCAGCGTGCGCGTGGCCGGCGAAGTGGTGGCGGTGCTGTGCCTGGAACACGTGGGCACCGAGCGGGTGTGGCAGGCCGATGAAATCGCTTTTGCCGGGGAGCTGGCCGACCAGTTCGCCCACGCGCTGGTCAACCAGCAGCGACGCAGCGCCAACAGTGAATTGCAGCTGTTCCGCCGCGCGGTCGAACAAAGCGCCAGCGCCTTTTTGCTGATCGACCGCGAAGGCATCGTCGAGTACGTCAACCCGAGCTTCACAGCCATCACCCAGTTCAGCCCGGAAGAAGTGCAGGGCCGGCGCTTATCCGACCTGCCGGCGCTGGGCAATCTCAGCGATCTGCTCTTCGATGCCCATTCCAACCTGGCCCAGCAGAACAGCTGGAACGGCGAATTCCGCAGCCGGCGCAAAAGCCTGGAACCCTACTGGGGGCATCTGTCGATTTCCAAGGTATACGGCGGCGACGGCGAGCTGACCCACTACATCGGCATTTACGAAGACATCACGCAAAGCAAACTCGCCCAGCAGCGCATCGAGCGCCTGGCCTACACCGACAACCTCACCCGCCTCGGCAACCGCCCGGCGTTTATCCGCAGCATGGAAGAGCGCTTTTCGCGCAACAGCGATCAGCCCACCAGTCTGCTGCTGGTCGACATCGACAACTTCAAGCGCATCAACGACAGCCTTGGCCACCAGACCGGCGACAAGCTGCTGATGAGCCTGGCCCGCCGCCTGCGCAACAGCCTCAACGCCAACAGCAGCCTGGCCCGTTTCGCCAGTAACGAATTTGCCGTACTGCTGGACAACTGCGACGTCACCGAAGGCCAGCGCATCGCCGGGCAAGTGCTGCAAACCCTGGATAAACCGCTGTTCGTCGACAACCAGCTAATCAGCGTCACCGGCTCGGTGGGGCTGGCCTGCGCGCCGCTGCACGGCCAGGACTCCCATACCCTGATGAAGCACGCCGGCTTGGCGCTGCACAAAGCCAAGGCCAACGGCAAACACCAGGTGCAGGTGTTCACCGAAGCGCTGAACGCCGAGGCCAACTACAAGCTGTTCGTGGAAAACAACCTGCGCCGCGCCCTGACCCAGAACGAACTCGAGGTGTTCTACCAGCCCAAGCTCGACCTGCGCACCGGCCAGCTCACCGGCATGGAGGCGCTGCTGCGCTGGAACCATCCGGAAAAAGGCATGATCAACCCGGACCAGTTCATCAGCGTGGCCGAAGACACCGGCCTGATCATTCCCATCGGCAAATGGGTGGCGCGTCAGGCCTGCCGCATGAGCAAGCAGCTTTCCGCACTGGGCCTCGGCGACATTCAGGTGGCGATCAACCTGTCGCCCAAGCAGTTCTCCGACCCTGATCTGGTGGGCTCGATAGCCGACATCCTTCAGGAAGAACTGCTGCCGCCGCACCTGCTGGAGCTGGAACTGACCGAAAGCCTACTGCTGGAAGCCACCGACGACACACGCCAGCAACTCAATCGCCTGAAAAGCCTGGGCCTGACCCTGGCGATGGACGATTTCGGCACCGGCTATTCATCGCTCAGCTACCTGAAAAAATTCCCCATCGACGTGATCAAGATCGATCGCAGCTTTATCAAGGACATCCCGGAAAATCAGGACGACATGGAAATCACCTCTGCGGTGATCGCCATGGCCCACAACCTCAAGCTCAAAGTCGTGGCCGAAGGCATCGAAACGGCCGCCCAACTGAGTTTCTTGCGCCGACACAAATGCGATATCGGCCAGGGTTACCTGTTCGACCGCCCTATTCCCGGCCGCGACCTGCTCGACAGCCTGCGCCGTTACCCGTGTCGCCCGCAGAATTGAATCGGCTGTAACGTCTCGCCCTGAGCGGACTCTAAACACACGCTGGAACTGCTACGTTTCAATCAACAACCTATCAGGAGCCTGCCATGGTGCTGCGTTCGCAAATTCTCGCTCACAAGCTCGACCTTCCGACCGCCGAGCAAGCCCTGCCCGGCCGTGAAAGCCCGATGCCGGTTCCGGAGAAGCACTTCGTCAATGGCAACCCGCTGCAGGGTCCCTTCCCGGCTGGCTTTGAAACCGCGATTTTCGGCCTTGGCTGTTTCTGGGGTGCAGAGCGGCGTTTCTGGCAGCAACCGGGCGTTTACTCCACGGCGGCAGGTTATGCCGGCGGCCACACGCCGAACCCTACGTACGACGAAACCTGCTCAGGCCTGACCGGCCACACCGAAGTGGTGTTGGTGGTGTTTGATCCGAAGGTGACCAGTTACGAGGCGCTGTTGAAAGTGTTCTGGGAAGCGCACAACCCAACCCAGGGCATGCGTCAGGGCAACGATGTGGGCAGCCAGTACCGCTCGGCCATTTACGCCACCAGCCCGGCGCAGCTCGATGCCGCCTTAACCACCCAGGCCGCTTTCCAGAAGCAATTGGAAACTGCCGGCTTTGGCGCCATCACCACGGAAATCATCGAAGCGCCGGCGTTCTACTACGCTGAGGCCTATCACCAGCAGTACCTGGCGAAGAATCCAAATGGTTATTGCGGGCTGGGCGGCACCGGGGTTTGCCTGATTTAGCGCTCCGTCTACGTAGGTTGGGTTGAGCGCAGCGAAGCCCAACGATACGCAGGTCTGAGCCCCACACCGGAGCCCGACTAGACGTTAAACAGCCGAGGCATTGTGCCTCGCACTGCAGTTGGTGCGCAGTTACGCGTCTCGTTGGGCTTCGCTTGCGCTCACCGCCCGCTGACTGCCCCAACCCACTGCCGTCTTCACGACGCAGTTCACGCCCTTGCGAACGTCTAAGTGCGACGGTAACAACAGACTTGTAGGATGACTCTCTGCCAGCAGGCCGCACCAAAAGCGCCTATAAAAAAGAGAGAGTCCGCATGAACACGTTAACCCTCGGGCGCTGCCGCCTGGTTGTAGGTTTCGCCGCGTTATTGAGCTTCGCCAGTGCCGTGCTGGCCGACGACGCGCCTATCGTCATCAAGTTTTCCCACGTAGTCGCTGAAGACACGCCCAAGGGCCAAGGCGCGCTGCTGTTCAAAAAGCTCGCCGAAGAACGCCTGGCCGGCAAAGTCACCGTCGAGATTTACCCCAACTCCAGCCTGTTTGGCGACGCCGATGAGCTGCAAGCCTTGCGCGACAACAAGGTGCAGATTCTCGCGCCTTCGCTGGCCAAGTTCAGCGAGTACAACAAGCAGCTGCAGATTTTCGACCTGCCGTTCCTGTTCGATGACCTCGCCGCCGTCGACCGCTTCCAGCAGCGCGCCAAAGGCCGTCAGTTGCTCAGCGCCATGCAGGAACACAACATCACCGGCCTGGCCTATTGGCACAACGGCATGAAGCAGCTGTCGGCCACCAAAGCGCTGAACAATCCGGCCGACGCCAAGGGGCTGGCCTTCCGCATCCAGCCCTCGCCGGTGATCGAAAGCCAGTTCAACGCCCTTGGCGCAACGCCGGTGAAACTGCCGTTCGCCGCCACCTTGCAAGCCCTGCAGGACGGCAAGGTGCAAGGCACCGAAAACACCTGGTCGAACCTGTACAGCCAGAAATACGCCCCGTTTCAGCCGTACATGACCGAAACCAACCACGGCGTGCTCGACTACATGTTGGTGGCCAACAGCAAGTTCTGGTACGCCATTCCTCACGCCACCCGCACCGAGCTGGAAGGCATCGTCGAAGAGGTGACCTTTGCCGTGAACAATGCCGCCGAGCAGCAGAACGTGGCGGCAAAGCAGCAGTTAAGTCAGGGCAAAACCCACCTCATCAGCCTCACCGACCAAGAGCGCAGCACCTGGCGCGCCGCGATGCAGCCGGTGTGGAAGCAGTACGAAAGCGTGATTGGCGCCGACATCATCCACGCCGCCGAGCAGGTGAATCGCAAAAGCGCCGGCAAGTAAAAGCTGGCGGTTAGCCATTAGACAGGCTGCCACGCGGACGAAGGCCGGCTAGACTTAAGCTTCATTGAACCCGGCCCAAGTCTTTGCATGTCCGATTCCAGCAAACGCTACCTCGCTCCCGAACAATTGTGCGTCGGCCTGTTCGTTCAGCTCGACCTGGGCTGGTGGGAACACGACTTCGCCTTCAGCAGTTTCAAGATCAAAGATCAGGCCCAGCTCGACGCGTTGCTCCAGCTCGGCTTGCCGCGCGTGCGTTACGACCCGGCGCGCAGCGACTGCGAGCCGCTGCCGCATCCAGACGAACTGCCCCCGGTTATCGTCGAAACACCGCCTCCCCCGCCGCAACCGCCCACTGCTGAAGAGCTGGCCGCCCAGGCCCGCGCCGTAAAGCTGAGCAAACTGCGCAAGCGCCTGGCCGAGGTGGACCGCAAGTTCATCCACACCAGCCAGATGGTCAAAGAACTGACCAAAACCCTGCACCGCGCCCCCGAAGACGTGCTCAAGCAAGCCGGCGAAGTGGTGCGCGAACTGGTCGGCACCATGATGGCCGAGGATGGCGTGGTGCTGCACAGCATCAACGGCAAGGCCGCCGAAGCTGCGTATTCCCATGCCCTGAACGTGACCGTGCTGTCGATGATGCTCGGCCGCCAGTTGGGTTACGACGGCGAGACGTGTCATTCCCTGGGCCTCGGCGCGCTGCTGCACGACATGGGCAAGATGGACGTGCCGAGCAAAGTGCTGCTCAAGACCGAACCACTGAACCGCCCGGAATTGCAGTTTTTACAGATGCACACCGAGTTCGGCCGGCGCCGTGGGCAAAAGCTGATGCTCGACGACGAAGTGCTGCGCATCATCGCCGAGCACCACGAGTACTGCGACGGCAGCGGCTACCCCAACCACCTGCACGAAGCCGCCATCGGCCGCCTGAGCCGCGTGGTGTGCATCACCAACTTTTTCGACAACCTGTGCAACCCGCTGAACCCGCGCGATGCCATCAGCCCTCACGAAGCGCTGGCGCGGATGTTCAAGCAATACAAAGAACGCTTCGACCAGGTGGCGCTGAAAGCCTTTATTCGCTGCATGGGCGTTTATCCACCGGGCAGCCTGGTGCAGCTTGAGGACGGCCGCTTCGGCCTGGTGCTCGGCATGCACCCGACGTTGCCGTTGAAACCCACGGTAATTGTCTATGAACCGAACGTGCCGAAAACCGAGGCGCTGATCCTCAACCTGGAGCAGGAGCCCGAGCTGGCGATTGCCAAGAGCGTGCGGGCGTCGGAGCTGGATGAAGCGGCGCGCGAATATTTGAATCCGCGGCAGCAGGTGAGTTACTACGTGGATCCGAAGCGGGGGAAATAACGGAAGAGCTTCACATCTCCCCGCGAATAACCGAACGCTCGCCGCGATCGGTTATTCCGCAATCAACCAATCCAGCCGCCAATTCCCCTCACTCTGCGCCAATGTCTTGGCCAGCCACGGCAGCAGCTCTTTAAGCTCTTCCTCCAGCCCCCACGGCGCATTGGCGATAACCAGCCCCGAGCCGCTCAGGCGCGTGGCGTCGTCCGGGCTGTGCACGAACAGTTCAGCGCGCAGCAGTTTCGGCGCGGTGGATTTGCCCAGGCTCTGATAGAAACGCTTGAGCTGGCGCTCATCCTTGATCGGGTACCAGATGGCAACGATGGTCTGGCGCATGCGGCCTATGCTTTCGATCAGCGCGGTAACGCAGCGGTCCAGCTCGTCGCTCTGTTCAAACGGCGGGTCGATCAGCAGCAGCGCACGCTTCTCGGCCACCGGCAGCAAGGCGCGTGGCACATGCCAGCCTTCGCCCAGATGCACGGCCACGCGGCGATCACCGCGCATGTTTTCTTTCAGTAACTGGCCGTCTTGCGGGTGTTTTTCGTTGAGCAGCACGCGGTCCTGGTCACGGGTGAGCTGACGCGCCAGCTCGGGCGAACCGGGGTAATAGCGCAGCTCGCCGTCCGGGTTCATGGTCTTGAGCACGTCGAAGTAATCGTCGGTGCTGGCCGGCAAGTCGTCGGCGTTCCACAGCCGGGCAATGCCTTCGAGCCATTCACCGGTGCGGCTCGCCTCATCGCCCTTGAGGTCGTACAAGCCAAGGCCGGCGTGGCTGTCGAGGCACACGAACGGTGCTTCCTTGCGCGCCAGCAGCGCAATGATGCGGCTGATGATCAGGTGCTTGAGCACATCGGCGTGGTTGCCGGCGTGGAAGGCGTGGCGGTAGTTCATGCGAGAAGGTCCTCGGGGCGCGCTGAGGCGGCGAAGTTTACCAGCCCGCCCCGTGCGCATGGCGACTGGGTTTTGCTGCTTTATCACTCCCCTGTATGAAGCTAGGCGCTGCCCGCTGCGCGCAATAGACTCCGGCAACGTTGAATAAAAACCGCCCAATCACAACAGGTACGCCGCATGTCCGAGACTCTGCTCAGCTCCCGTAACCTGGCCTTCGAACTCTACGAAGTGCTGGATGCCGAAGCCCTGACCCAACGCGAGCGTTTCGCCGAGCACAGCCGCGAAACCTTCGACGCGGCCATCGACACCGCCCGCAGCATCGCCGAGAACCTGTTCGCGCCGCACTGCCGCAAGAACGACGAGCACGAGCCTCAATTCGTTGACGGCGCCGCGGTGCTGATTCCGGAAGTAAAACCAGCGGTCGACGCCTTTCTCGAAGCCGGCTTTCTCAATGCCTCGCGTGACTTCGAAGCCGGCGGCATGCAATTGCCGACGCTGCTGTCGCAAGCCTGTTTCTGCCACTTCCAGTCGGCGAACGCGGCGACCACCTCGTACCCGTTCCTGACCATGGGCGCGGCCAACCTGATCGAAAGCTTCGGCACCGAAGAGCAAAAGCAGCGCTTCCTGCAGCCGATGATCGACGGCCGCTTCTTCGGCACCATGGCCCTGACCGAGCCGCACGCCGGTTCTTCCCTGTCGGACCTGCGCACCCGCGCCGAACCGGCCGGCGACGGCAGCTACCGAATCAAGGGCAACAAAATCTTTATCTCCGGCGGCGACCACCCGCTGTCGGAAAACATCGTGCACATGGTGCTGGCCAAGCTGCCGGACGCACCGCCCGGCGTAAAAGGCATCTCGCTGTTTATCGTGCCCAAGTTCCTGGTCAACGACGACGGCTCGCTGGGCAAGCGCAACGACGTGATTCTGGCTGGCCTGTTCCACAAGATGGGCTGGCGTGGCACCACCTCCACCGCGCTGAACTTCGGCGATAACGGCGAGTGCGTGGGCTATCTGGTCGGCAAACCGCACGCCGGCCTGTCGTACATGTTCCAGATGATGAACGAAGCGCGTATCGGCGTCGGCATGGGCGCAGTCATGCTCGGCTACGCCGGTTACCTGTACTCGCTCGACTACGCTCGCCAGCGCCCACAAGGTCGCCTGCCCGACGGCAAAGACCCGACCACTGCGCAAGTGGCGATCATCGAGCACGCCGACGTACGCCGCATGTTGCTCACCCAGAAGGCTTATGTAGAAGGCTCGTTCGACCTGGCCCTGTACGCCGCGCGCCTGTTTGACGACACGCAAACCTTGACCACTGAAGAAGAGCGCAAAACCGCGCTGGAACTGCTCGACCTGCTGACGCCGATTGTTAAATCCTGGCCATCGGACTACTGCCTGAAAGCCAACGAACTGGCGATCCAGATTCTCGGCGGCCACGGCTACACCCGCGAATACCCGGTGGAGCAGTACTACCGCGACAACCGCCTGAATCCGATTCACGAAGGCACCTACGGCATCCAGTCCCTCGACCTGCTGGGCCGCAAGGTTTCCATGAACGGCGGCGCGGCGCTCAAGCAACTGGTCAAGCTGATTCAAACCTGCTGCCAGCGCGCCGAAGCGCACCCCTCGCTCAACGCCATGCGTGAGCCGCTGGAGCACCTGCTGTCGCGCCTGTCGACCGTCACCCTGGCGCTGCTGGGCGACCTGATGCAGGGCAAGGTCAACGAAAGCCTGGCCAACTCGGCGCTGTACCTGAAAGTGTTCGGCCACATGGTTATTGGCTGGCGCTGGCTGGAACAAGCCATCCGCGCCGAGGAAGGCCTGGCCAAAGGCAACGCCCAGGACCACGACTTCTACACCGGCAAACTGCAGGCCGCGCGCTACTTCCTCACCTGGGAAGTGCCCGCCATGCACCATGACCTGGCAATTCTGGAGGCCAAGGACGACACGTGTTTGGCGATGCAGGATGCTTGGTTTTGATTGAGGCTTGAGCGTTGACGTTTTGTTCTGATCGTTCCCCAAACCGTGGCCCGATCCGAAATACTGGATTCCCGCCTTCGCGGGAATGACGGTTATTTCTGTCCAAACTTCCGTCATCCCCGCGCAGGCGGCGGTCCGACGATTCGGGATCCAGAGTCGCTAGCCAGACATATTTGTCTAAAGCGACCCCGGTCTTTCAAAGGGATGCGCATCGCCCCACCCAAGCCCCGCCCCAACGCGGGGCTTTTTTTTGACAGGCGCAGGAAAGCGCGGGTTAGAATCGTCTGGCATGCCTGCTGCATGCTATATGCCATTTTCGATCTAACCCTTTCGTTTACCGTTTGCCTGGAGTTCCGCCTTGGATGCCACCGCCATCAATAGCCTGTTCCTGATCGGCGCATTGCTGGTAGGCGCGAGCATTTTGGTGAGCTCGCTTTCTTCGCGTCTGGGCATCCCGATTCTGGTGATCATTCTGGGCGTCGGCATGTTGGCCGGCGTCGATGGCCCGGGCGGCATCGGTTTCAGCAACTACCCCCTTTCCTATCTGGTGGGCAACCTGGCCCTGGCGGTAATCCTGCTGGACGGCGGTTTACGTACCCGCGTGTCGAGCTTCCGTGTGGCGCTGTCGCCGGCCTTGTCGCTGGCCACCGTTGGCGTGCTGATCACCACCGGCCTCACCGGCATGGCTGCCGCCTGGCTGTTCAATCTCAACCTGATGCAGGGCCTGCTGATCGGCGCGATCGTCGGCTCGACCGACGCCGCTGCGGTGTTCTCGTTGCTGGGCGGCAAAGGCCTGAACGAGCGGGTAAACGCTACCCTGGAAATCGAATCCGGTAGCAACGACCCCATGGCGGTGTTTCTCACCGTTACGCTGATCGACATGCTCGCCAAGGGGCAGGACGAATTCGGTTTCGGCCTGCTGCTGCACTTGCTGCGCGAATTTGGCATCGGCGCCGTACTCGGCCTTGGCGGCGGTTGGGTGGTGCTCAAGCTGGTCAACCGCATTCACCTGGCGCACGGTTTGTATCCGTTGCTGGTGGTCAGCGGCGGCCTGCTGACCTTTGCCCTGACCAACGCACTGCATGGCAGCGGCATTCTTGCCGTGTACCTGTGCGGTCTGGTGCTGGGCAACAAGGCCATCCGCTCGCGCCACGGCATTTTGCATATGCTCGACGGCCTGGCCTGGCTGGCGCAGATCGGCATGTTTCTGGTGCTCGGCCTGCTGGTTACGCCGGCCGACTTGCTGCCTATCGCCTTGCCGGCCCTGGCCTTGGCGTTGTGGATGATTCTGGTCGCCCGGCCACTGTCGGTGGCCGTGGGCCTGTTTCCGTTCAAGGCCTTCCATGACCGGGAAAAACTGTTTATCGCCTGGGTCGGCCTGCGCGGCGCGGTGCCGATCATTCTGGCTGTGTTCCCGTTGATGGCCGGTCTGGAGCACGCGCAGCTGTATTTCAACCTGGCGTTCTTCATCGTGCTGGTGTCGCTGGTGTTGCAAGGCACCAGCCTGCCGTGGGTGGCGAAGTGGCTGCGGGTAACCGTTCCGCCGGAGCCGGCGCCAATCTCCCGCGCAGGCCTTGAAGTGCACCCCACCAGTCAGTGGGAGCTGTTCGTGTACCGCCTGGGCGCGGAGAAGTGGTGCATCGGCGCCGCCCTGCGGGAACTGAAAATGCCCGACGGCACCCGCATCGCCGCGCTGTTCCGCGGCACCGAGCTGCTGCACCCGTCCGGTAGTACCACGCTTGAAGCCGGCGACATGCTCTGCGTGGTCGGCCACGAACACGACCTGCCGGCCCTCGGCAAGCTGTTCAGCCAGGCGCCGAAACGCGGGCTGGACCTGCGCTTCTTCGGCGACTTCGTGCTTGAAGGCGACGCTGAGCTCAGCGCCATTGCTGCACTGTATGGCCTGAAAGTCGGCGACGTGGATGGCAGCATGCCGCTGGGCCGGTTCATCTCCCATGAAATTGGCGGCGAGCCGGTTATTGGCGACCAGGTTGAATGGAATGGCCTGACCTGGACCGTGGCGGCCATGGAAGGGAACAAGATTCGCAAGGTCGGCGTCAAATTCCCCGAAGGCAGCCGCCCCGGCCCCGGCCTGTTCCTCTAAACTGCTCGCTTCCCGAGCCGCACGATTGGCGACCATGTCCCTGTTTCCTAATTCGCTCCGTACTTTTCTTACGGCCAGCTTGCTTGGCCTTGCGCTGGTTATTCCGTCTTTGCATGCCGCCGAACCGCCGAGCAGCGCAGACGTCCAGCGCAACCTCGACGGCCTGGCCGCGCGCAAACTGGCCGAGCCCGATGCCTCTGCCATCAAGCAGACTCTGGAAAACACCCTGGAGCTGCTGGCCGAGAAAGGCGATGCTGAAGTCCGTCTGACCCAGCTCAAGCAAAAGCTCGCCGAGGCGCCAAAGCTCACCGCCGACAACCAGCGCGACCTGGCCAAGCTAAAGGCCAACCCGCCGGACGCCTTCCGTGAGCGCTACGGCGCGCTGAGCATTCCGCAGCTTGAACAAAAACTGACCGACATCAGCACCCAGCTGAGCGACTGGCAAAAAGCGTTGGCGGTCGCCAACAGCGACATTCTTACCGCGCAAACCCGGCCCGAACGCGCGCAGGCGGAGATCAGTAACGGCCAGACCCGCATGCAGGAAATCAGCAACCTGCTCAAGATCGGCAAAGAGGCCAACAAGCCGCTAAGCCCTGAACGCCGCGACCAACTGAACGCCGAGCAGGCGGCGCTGGCGGCGAAAATGGCCCTGCGCCGCGCCGAACTGGCGGGCAACAACGTGCTGCAAGACTTGGGCAACATCCAGCGCGACGTGTTGGTGGAGCGCATCGCCCGCGCCGAACAGCGCAGCAACGACCTGCAAACCCTGATCAGCGAAAAACGCCGGGCGCAGTCGGAAAAAACCCTGGTGGAATTATCCAAGGAGGCGCAGAACGCCGGCTCCGACAGCCTGGTTGCCCTGGAAAGCGCCGAGAACCTCAAGCTTTCTGACTATCTGCTGCGCGCCACCGACCGCCTCAATGACCTGACCAAACAGAACCTGCTGACCAAACAGCAGCTCGACAGCGTCAACCAGGCCGATCAGTCGCTGGAAGAACAAATCAACGTGCTCAAGGGCAGCCTGCTGCTCTCAAAGATTCTGTATCAGCAGAAAGAGTCGTTGCCGCAACTGACGATGAATCAGGACCTGGCCGACGAGATTGCCGACATCCGGCTCTACCAGTTCAACCTCGACCAGACCCGCGACCAATACGGCTCGCCGCAAGCCTATGTCGACGGTCTGCTGGCCAAACAACCTGCCGAGCAGGTGACACCGGAGGTGCGCCGCACGCTGCTGGACTTGGCCAACACCCGCGCCGAACTGCTTGAGCGCCTGAGCCGCGAGCTCAATGCACTGCTCAACGAATCGATCACCCTGCAACTCAACCAGAAGCAACTGCAAGCCACAGCCAAGGCCCTGCGCGCCACGCTTGAAGAGCAGATGTTCTGGATTCCCAGCAACAAGCCGCTGGACCTTTCGTGGCTGCGGGTGGCACCGCGTTACCTGCAAAGCCAGCTCGCCGACCTGCCGTGGGGCGCCGGCCTCAAGCAGCTGTTCGAAGCATTGGGCGAACGGCCGTGGTTTTTCCTGCCGCTGGCGTTGGTCAGTGGCCTGCTGATCTGGCAGCGCAGCACCATCTATCGCAAGCTCGGCGAACTGCACGAAGACATCGGCCACTACAAACGCGACAGCCAGCTGCACACGCCCCTGGCATTGCTGTTGAACATTTTGCTGGCCTTGCCGGTGTCGCTGCTGTTGGCCCTGGGCGGGCTGGCGCTGCGGGTGGATGCCCGCGGGCTGAACGCCGCACTGGGCGGCGCGCTGCTGGAAATGGCCCAGGCCTGGCTGGTGTTTTACACCCTTTACCGCATTCTGGCGCCGGGTGGCATGGCCGAGCTGCACTTCCGCTGGCCGCGCCCGCAGGTGGCGTTTATCAGCAACCAGGTGCGCAAACTGGGGCTGGTGGTCATGGCGCTTGTTGCCGTGGTGAGTGTGGCCGAGCAGCAACCCGCGGCACTGGCCGAAGACGTCATCGGCATCATCATCGTGCTCACCTGTTTCTGCCTGATGACCTGGCTGCTGGGCAAATTGCTGCTCACCGAGCCGCTGCGTGAACACGCGTCGCCGTTCCGTCTGGTGATTGGCACTGCCTTTACCCTGCTGCCGTTCGCGCTGATCATTGCGGTCGGTTTCGGCTACTACTACACCTCGCTGAAACTCACCGACCGGCTGATCAACACCCTGTACCTGCTGATCGTCTGGCTGATTATCGAAGCCGCCTTCGTACGCGGTCTAGCTGTGGCCGCCCGGCGTCTGGCCTATGCCCGCGCCCTGGCCAAACGCCAGGCGCAGGCCAAGGAAAACGTCGATGGCGAAGAAGTACCGGTGGAAACCGCGCGGCTGGATATCGAACAGGTCAACCAGCAATCCTTGCGCCTGATCCGTCTCGCCCTGCTGTCCGGTTTTATTGGCTGCCTGTACCTGGTGTGGGCCGACCTGATCAGCGTGTTCGCCTACCTGGACAACGTGACCCTGTACCAATACGCCGCCGGCACGGGCGCTGCCGCCACGCAGTTGCCCATCAGCCTGCTGGATGTACTCGGCGCGCTGCTGATCATCGGCGTGACCATCGCCCTGGCCAATAACCTGCCCGGTCTGCTGGAAGTGTTGGTGCTGTCGCGCCTGTCACTGGCGCAAGGCAGCGCGTATGCAACGACCACGTTGTTGTCTTACGCCATTGCCGGCATCGGTATCGTCAGCACGCTGTCGACCCTCGGCGTCAGCTGGGACAAGTTGCAATGGCTGGTGGCGGCGCTGTCGGTCGGTATCGGCTTTGGCATGCAGGCGATCTTCGCCAACTTCATTTCCGGCATCATTTTGCTGTTCGAGCGTCCGGTGCGCATCGGCGACCTGGTGACCATCGGCACCGTGACCGGCACGGTGAACCGTATCCGCATCCGCGCCACGCACATCACCGACGGCGACCGTAAAGCGGTGATCGTGCCGAACCAGACCATTCTGACCAGTCAGCTGATCAACTGGACGCTGACCGACACCATCACCCGCATCGTGCTGACCTTCAACGTGCAGCGCGGCTCAGACCTGGAGCTGGTGCGCAAACTGATGCTGCAGGCCACCCAGGAAAACTCCCGCGTCTTGCGCGACCCGGCGCCCACCGTGCAACTGACCGCGTACGGCGCCAGCACGCTGGACCACGAGCTGAAGATTTACGTGCGCGAACTCGGCGACCGTGGCCTGGCCACCGACGAACTGAACCGCCGCATCGACCAGCTGTTCCGTGACAACAACATCAACTCCAGCTCGACGCCGCAGATGGAAATCTTCCTGACCAACAAAGATGGCAAGGAGCAGAAACTGTCGGCAGATGAGGAGCCGACCGGGGAAGCGCAAGCGCCAAAACCGGCGCCGTGACCTTAAAGCCGCTTCCACACAGACACTGTGGGAGCCGCTTTAGCCGCGATGCTGTTCGGCAGGTTTATTGACCCGTAGCTGGCGATCGCTGTCCACATCATTTCCGATCCCAGCCTTTTCGGACAACGCCATTGAAAACCCTCGCCGATCTGAATTTCGACAACCGCTTCGCCCGCCTGGGCGACGCGTTCTCCACTGAAGTGCTTCCCGAGCCTATCGAGGAACCGCGCCTGGTGGTGGCCAGTTCCGCTGCCATGGCACTTCTGGATCTGGACCCCAACGAAGCCGCGAAGCCGGAATTTGCTGAGATCTTCGCCGGGCACAAACTCTGGGAAAGCGCCGAGCCACGCGCCATGGTGTATTCCGGCCATCAGTTCGGCTCGTACAACCCGCGCCTGGGCGATGGCCGTGGGCTGCTGCTGGGCGAAGTGCTGAACGACGCCGGTGAGCATTGGGACCTGCACCTCAAAGGCGCCGGACAAACCCCGTACTCGCGTATGGGCGACGGCCGCGCCGTGCTGCGCTCCTCTATCCGCGAATTCCTCGCCTCCGAAGCCATGCACGCCCTAGGCATTCCCAGCAGCCGCGCGCTGTGTGTGGTGGGCTCGAGCACGCCGGTGTGGCGCGAGAAAAAGGAAACCGCTGCCATGGTGCTGCGCGTGGCGCCGAGTCATGTGCGCTTCGGCCACTTCGAGTACTTCTATTACACGAAGCAGGAAGAGCAGCTAAAGACCCTGGGCGAGCATGTGCTGCGCTGTCATTTTCCCGAGTGCCTGGAGCAACCGGAACCGTACCTGGCAATGTTTCGTGAAGTGCTGGAGCGCAACGCCGAGATGATCGCCTACTGGCAGGCCTACGGTTTCTGCCACGGCGTGATGAACACCGACAACATGTCGATTCTGGGCATCACCTTCGACTACGGCCCCTTCGCCTTTCTCGACGACTTCGACGCGCGCTTTATCTGCAACCACTCCGATGACAGCGGCCGCTACTCCTTCAGCAACCAGGTGCCCATCGCCCACTGGAACCTATCGGCGCTGGCCCAGGCGCTCACGCCGTTTATCAGCGTCGAGGCTTTGCGCGACACCCTCAACCTGTTCCTGCCGCTGTACCAGACCCATTACCTCGACCTGATGCGTAAACGTCTGGGCCTGCACCAACCTCAAGACGACGACAACAGCCTGATCGAACAGCTGCTGCAGTTGATGCAAACCAGCCCGGTCGACTACAGCCGCTTCTTCCGCGAACTGGGCGACAGCGCGCCGGCCGATGCATTGAAACGCCTGCGCGAAGACTTCGTCGACCTCGCCGGTTTTGACGCCTGGGCCGCCGACTACCTGGCCCGCTGCGGCGATCTGGACGTTGCCGAACGACGCGTGCGGATGCATGCGGTGAACCCGAAATACATCCTGCGCAACTACCTGGCACAGCAAGCGATCGAAGCCGCCGAGCGCGGCGACTACAGCGAAGTGCGATTGCTGCACCAAGTACTAAGCAAGCCATTTGACGAGCAGCCGGGCTTGGAACGGTTCGCCGAGCGCCCGCCGGAGTGGGGCAAGCACCTGGAAATCAGCTGCTCTTCGTGATCACACGCCGGGCCGCTGGTGGTCGGCCATACTGCGTTGCTCCCTCACCTCACATGCTCACGTAGTTGACTACGCTGCGCTGTTCGGCTCGGGTGCGCCTTGGCTGGCCTTAGCCCAGCGGCCCTACCTTGGCGTTTATAAAAAGCCAATCGAGCCCCATGCGCACATGCTCATGGGTGCTATCAATGAAGGGCAGCGGCGCCTCGCAGCCGTCCAGCAACAGACCAATCTCGGTACAGCCCAGAATCGCCGCCTCGGCGCCGTGGGCTTTTAGCTCGGCCAGGCAATCCAGGTAGTAGCGCTGGGACGATTCGGGAAACTGGCCCAGGCAAAGCTGCTGAAAAATGACTCGGTCAATTTCGCCCTGCACTTCGAGCGCAGGCACCAGCACCTCAATGCCGAAGCGCTCGCTGAGGCGGTCGCGGTAAAACGTTTCCTGCATGGTAAACCGCGTGCCCAGCAGCGCCGCTTTCTCAATGCCTTGCGCTTGCAGCGCCTGCCCCACCGCATCGCCAATGTGCAGCAGAGGAATATCCACCGCCGCCTCGATGGCGGCTGCCACCTTGTGCATGGTGTTGGTTGCTAGCAGCAACGCGGTGGCGCCGGCTTGTTGCAGGCCTGCGGCGGCGTGCGCCAGCACTTCGCCGGCGCCCTGCCAGTCGCCGCTTTTTTGCATGGCGGCTATCTGCGCGAAGTCCACGGAATGCAGCAGCAACGGCGCCGAATGCAGCCCGCCGAGCTGGTCGCGTACACCTTCGTTGAGCAGGCGGTAATAAGTGACCGTCGATTCCCAACTCATGCCGCCTAGAACGCCGAGGGTCTGCATGGTGATCTCCTTCTTGTGAACCTGAAGGCTAGTGGGTTCCCCGGCGCGTACACAGATACAGCAACGGTTGGAGGCGGCGGCACAGTCAAGAGCATCGCGGCTAAAGCCGCTCCTACAACGGCACGTGTTCAGCGGGATGCTTCAAAGCGCTAAATTCCTATATGGCATATAAACCTGCCCAATGAGTCTTAGACTCTCTAAGCAAAGCTCTCTATCGTTGCGCCACCGAACGGCTAACCGCTCGCCCCGCTCAAGGCTCCGCTGTAGATGAAAATCCGCGAACTCGATTATTCCGCAAGCCCCGTCAATACCGAACACCAGGCGATGGGCTTGCCGCCGGTTGAAGATTACGTTTCCCACCCCGCCAATCACCCGGTGCTACGCATCGCCATGTGGCTGGCGATCGCGATATTGCTGAGCCTGCTGGGCTTCCTCGCCTGGCGCCTGTTCTTCGGCGACCACGAAAGTACCGGTCTGGAAATCATCGAAAGTGCGCTGACCAGCCCGCTGTTCTGGAGCGCCGTAGCGGTGGGGTTTCTTGCCCAGGCCATCGACGGCGCGCTGGGCATGGCGTACGGCATCACCGCCACCACCTTTCTGCTCAGCGCCGGCGCCTCGCCTGCCGCCGCCAGCGCTAGCGTGCATATCGCCGAAGTGTTCACCACGGGCCTGTCCGGCATCTCCCACGTGAAGCTGGGCAACGTTAACAAGTCGCTATTTTTGCGCCTGCTGATTCCCGGCATGATCGGCGCGGTGCTGGGCGCGGTGGTTATCACCCAGTTCGACGGCAAGGTGCTCAAGCCGTTTATCTCGGCGTATCTGCTGATCATGGGCCTGTACATTCTGCGCAAGGCGTTCAAGCACATCGTCGAAAAACGCGAGCCGAAACACATCGCCAAACTGGCGCTGTTCGGCGGTTTCGTAGACGCGGCGGGCGGCGGTGGCTGGGGCCCGGTGGTGACAACCACGCTGATCGGCTCGGGCAGCGATCCACGCACCACCATCGGCTCGGTGAACTTCGCCGAGTTCTTCCTGACCATCGCCAGCGCCACCTCGTTCATCCTGCTGGCCGGCCAGCCGAGCACCTGGCTGCTGGTGGCGGGCCTGGTATTTGGCGGCTTGTTCGCGGCTCCGTTTGCGGCGCTGCTGTGCAAAAAGCTGCATGCCAAAACCCTGCTGATCATCATCGGCTGCCTGATCACCCTGATCAGCGCCTTCAACATCTATATCGGCCTGTCGGCTTGAAAGGGCCGGCCTGCGGCTCCAGATAGCGCGTATAGCCTCTGGAGCCTGACATGTCCGACCCTCTCGTAATTCCCTGCCCGCACTGCAACGGCCTGAACCGCATTCCCGCCGATCGCACCGGCGACAGCCCACGCTGTGGCCGCTGCAAAG
Organism: Pseudomonas viridiflava; assembly: GCF_900573885.1. Classification (GTDB taxonomy): domain Bacteria; phylum Pseudomonadota; class Gammaproteobacteria; order Pseudomonadales; family Pseudomonadaceae; genus Aquipseudomonas. Next base: position 135,608 of record NZ_UPSE01000073.1, on the reverse strand, counting down.
AAGCCGTGCTGCTGAGCGCGCCCTTCGAGCTGACTCAGGCCAGCTACGCCAGCCAGATCAAAGGCGATCTGCCGCTGCTGGTGGACGTGTGGGCCAGCTGGTGCGGCCCATGTCAGGCGTTTGCGCCGACCTTCAAGCAAGCCGCGGGGCAACTGCTGGGGCGGGCTCGGCTGGCCAAGCTGGACAGCGAAGCCAATCCACAGCTTTCCGCACAGTTGGGCATTCGCTCGATTCCGAGTCTGCTGTTGTTCAAAAATGGCAAGGAAGTGGCCCGCCAGAGTGGCGCGATGCCGCTGGCGCAATTAATCGGCTGGCTCAAGGCTCAGGGCGTTTGACGTCACTTTTCGTCAGGCACGGCGAGCGCCACGGTCATTGTTGTGCGCCGGTTAAACGCTAGTCTGGAGCCTTCATAACAAGAAGAGATTCCGGCCATGGCATTTCCCCTTGAGGTTGCGCGGCAACTCACCGAAGAACAGATCGCGTTCGTCAAACGCAGCCAGTTGAAGGCCGAGGTTCTTGAGCCGGGGTTTGTGCGGTTGTGCATGCCGTTGGCCGGCAATCAGAACCACATCGGCAGCATGTACGCCGGCGCCCTCTTCACCCTCGCGGAAATCCCCGGCGGCGCGCTGTTTCTCACCAGCTTCGACACCCAACGCTTTTACCCGATCATCAAGGAAATGAACCTGCGCTTTCGTCGCCCGGCGACGGGCGATATCCGCGTGGAAGCGCGCCTGGACGCGGCCGAAATCGAGCGCCTGCAAGCCGAAGCCGCCGAAACCGGCAAAGCCGAATACGTATTGGAGCTGGCGCTCACGGATAACACTGGAGAGGTGGTGGCGCAGAGCCGGGGCTTGTACCAGCTGCGCAAGCACTAAGCGCGGCGCTCTAGCGGCCGAGCAATCTGGCCAGGCCGACGCTCATCGGCGTCGGCTCGCCCACACGGTAACGGCTGAGCAGCCGCTCGTTGTTGGCGCGGGAATGACGAATGTCGCCGTCACGTGCCGGCCCGTACGAAACGGCAGGCAAATCGCCAACCACGGCGCGAATATGCTCCAGCAACTGGTTGAGGCTGGTGGCGCGGTTGAGGCCGACGTTGGCCGCGCCCTCTTGCACAGCTGGCATCTCCAACGCCTGCACCAGCAGGTCGATCAAATCGCCCACATAAAAGAAATCGCGGGTCTGCTCGCCATCACCGAATACGGTGATCGGCAGCCCTTGCTGGGCACGCTGAATAAAGATGCTGATGACCCCGGAATACGGCGATGACGGATCCTGCCGAGGGCCAAAAATATTGAAGAAGCGGAAGATCGCCGGTTCCAGACCATGCTGGCGACGATAGAAATCCAGGTATTGCTCGCTGGCCAGCTTGTCGACGGCATAGGGCGTCAGCGGCGCTTTCGGCGTGTCTTCATCAATGGCCTGGCCTTCGCCATTATTGCCGTACACCGCTGCGCTGGAGGCAAACAGCACGCGCTTCACGCCATGTTGGCGCATGGCCTCACACACATTCAGCGTGCCGACAAAGTTGCTCTGGTGCGTGCTCACCGGATCATCCACCGACGCCTGCACCGACGCCACCGCCGCCAAGTGCACCACCGCCTGGCAGCCTTCTACCGCCTGCGCCACCAGCGCCGCGTCCGCCACACTGCCAACGCGCAAGTCCAGTCGCGGATTATCCAGCGGCAAGTTGCTGCGTTTGCCCATCGACAGGTCGTCGAGCACACGCACCAGATAACCCTTGGCCAGCAGGGCATCGACCAGGTTGGAGCCGATAAAGCCGGCGCCCCCGGTAATCAGAACGGGGCGATCAGGCATGGCGGTAATAACGGTCCAGAAGGCTCGGCAAGCCGGCGCGCCAGGCGCGCGGCTTGATGCCAAAGGTGTGAAGAATTTTCTTGCAGGCCAGTACCGCGTGCTGCGGTTCGTCGGCCGCATCGGGGCGCGCGGCGTGAGCCTGAGCACCCACTTCCTGCACAGCCAGCTGGCGGAAGTTCCGGGCTTCTGTGAGCACTGCCTGGCCGAGCGCCAGCGAGGTAGTGGCCTCGTAACCACCGTAGTGGTACGTGCCCCACAGCGGCGCCTGGCAGTCGAGCTGCTTGATGACGGCAATCAGCACGCGGGCCGCGTCGTCGATGGGCGTCGGGTTGCCGCGCCGGTCATCGGCCAGGAACAGCTCCGACTCCTGCTCGGCACGGCCTAGAAACCGGCCCAGCAAACCTTCGGCACTGGCATCGAGCAGCCAGCCAAAACGAATCAGCACATGCCGTGGGCACGCCGCCCGCACGCTTTGCTCGATACGCCACAACGCCTGACCGCGCAGACCAAGCGGCACCTGCTCTTCCTTCTCGCTGTAGGCAGTCGCCCGCGAGCCATCGAATACACGGTAGCTGGACGGTTGAACCAGGCGAATGGAGTGGTGTTGGCAGAGTTCAGCGAGGCGCTCGACGGCGCGCTCTTGCGGGGCGAAACGTTCGGGGCTGACCGTTTCGGCCTGAAACCAATCGAAGTAGTAGGCGAGGTTCACCACCACGTCGGGACGGGTTTCATCCAGCAGCAGCGTGAGGCTGGTGGCATCCCAGCCGCCCTCGGGAGGGCGCGGCGCGAGGAAGCCGATGTCATCTTCGGCTCCCAGGCGGATCAGCGCCTGCCCAAGGGCATTGCCGCCGCCCAGAAGCATCAGGCGCATTTGCATACGTCAGAAATGCCTGATCAGAACGGAATGTCGTCGTCGAAGCTGTCGTAGTTCGGCGCTGGCTGGGCCGCAGGTTGCGGTGCCGGGCGCGACTCACGTGGCGCTTGCTGCTCGCGCTGTTGCGGTGCCGGACGCTGTTGACGTGGCGCGGAATCGCCACCGCCGTTATCCGGACGGCCGCCCAGCAGCTGCATGGTGCCCTGCATGTCGACGATGATTTCGGTGGTGTAGCGTTTTACGCCGTCTTTTTCCCACTCGCGGGTTTGCAGCTTGCCTTCGATGTACACCTGCGAACCTTTGCGCAGGTATTCGCCGGCGATTTCAGCGACCTTGCCGAACAGCGCCACACGGTGCCATTCGGTTTTTTCGACTTTCTGGCCGCTCTGCTTGTCGGTCCACTGCTCGCTGGTAGCCAGGCTCAGGTTGGTGACCGCGTTGCCGTTGGGCATGTAGCGTGTTTCCGGGTCCTGGCCGCAGGTTCCGACCAGAATGACTTTGTTAACCCCACGGGCCATAACGTTCTCCTAGGAATCGGCACGCGCATCGAGCAAAGCGTCGAGCGCTGGGCGATCCAATTGTGCGGAATCGAATTTGATATAGACGGCGGCTTCGTCGGCCACCACAACTGCATCCGTTACTCCGGTCACCGCCACAAGGCGCTCGACCAAGCCAGCATCACGCGCCGCAGCGGGTGAAAGCGGCAAGCGCAGGCTAGTGACATACGGAGGTTCGCGCATAGTAACAGCAATGATAAGCCAGAGCCCACAGAGCACAGCACATCCCAGGAACACCGTATTCAGGCCGCCGTGCTGGAACAACCAGCCGCCCAGAATGCCGCCCAGCGCAGCGCCGAGGAACTGGCTGGTGGAGTACACGCCCATCGCCGTGCCCTTGCCGCCGGCCGGCGAAACCTTGCTGATCAGCGAGGGCAGCGAGGCTTCCAGCAGGTTGAATGCGGTAAAGAACACCACGGTGCCGATCACCAGCTCATGCAGCGTGCCGTCGGTCAGCCAGAAGAACACTTCACAGCCCAGCAGCACCGCAACGGCGCCCACCAGCACGCGTTTCATCTGGCGTTTTTTCTCGCCGTAAATGATGAAGGGGATCATGGCGAAGAAACCGACCAGCAGCGCCGTGAGGTACACCCACCAGTGCTGCTCCTTCGGCAGCGCGGCGCGCTCGACCAACGCGAGCGGCAATGCGACGAAACTGGCCATCAATACCGCGTGCAAAACGAAGATGCCCACGTCCAGCCGCAACAAGTCCGGGTGGCGAAGGGTGTGGCGCAGGGCGTCTTTCGCCACGCCGGATTCGCGGTGCTGCAACGGCCCGGCCGAGCGCGGCACCCACCACGCCACCAGTGCGATGCCCACCAGCGCCATGGCGGCGGTGGCGAGAAACAGCCCCGACAAGCCGAACGCCCGCGTCAGCAAAGGCCCGACCACCATGGCCACCGCGAACGACAAACCGATGCTCATGCCAATCATGGCCATCGCCTTGGTGCGGTGCTGTTCGCGGGTCAGGTCGGATAACAGCGCCATGACAGCGGCGGAGATCGCCCCCGCGCCTTGCAGCACGCGACCGGCAATCACGCCCCAAATGGAATCGGCGTTGGCGGCCAGTACGCTGCCCGCGGCGAAAATGATCAGACCAAAATAAATGACCGGACGGCGACCGATGCGGTCAGAGATGATGCCGAAGGGAATTTGCAGTACGGCCTGGGTCAGCCCGTAGGCGCCGATGGCAAGACCAATCAACGCTGGCGTCGCGCCGGCCAGGTCCATGCCATAGGTGGCCAGCACCGGCAGAACCATGAACATGCCAAGCATTCGGAACGCGAAGACCAGTGACAACCCGCTCGCTGCGCGGGTTTCGCTGCCACTCATGCGTTCGCTGTGCGGATCGTGCATGGAAGTACCTCAAGAAAATGCGCGCCGATTCTAACAGCCCCTATCCGGCATCGCACAGGCCGGCGCTTTCGGCTGGCTTGACAAGGCCCGTATACTCATCCGTTTTCGCCCGCCAAGCGAGGCTGCAGTGGACAAGATCCTGATTCGTGGGGCACGAACCCACAACCTGAAAAATATCGACCTGACCCTGCCAAGGGACAAACTGATCGTCATCACCGGCCTCTCCGGTTCCGGTAAATCTTCTCTGGCCTTCGACACGCTGTATGCCGAAGGTCAGCGGCGCTATGTCGAGTCACTCTCGGCCTACGCCCGGCAATTTCTGTCGATGATGGAAAAGCCCGATGTCGACACCATCGAAGGCCTGTCGCCAGCGATTTCCATCGAGCAGAAATCCACGTCGCACAACCCGCGCTCCACCGTGGGCACCATCACCGAAATCTACGACTACCTGCGCCTGCTGTACGCACGCGTTGGTACGCCGCGCTGCCCGGACCACGACCTGCCGCTGGAAGCGCAAACCGTGAGCCAGATGGTCGACCAGGTATTGGCCCTGCCCGAAGGCAAAAAGCTGATGCTGCTGGCGCCGATCATTCGTGAGCGCAAAGGTGAGCACCTGGCCGTTTTCGACGAGCTGCGCGCCCAGGGTTTCGTGCGGGTGCGGGTCAACGGCAAGCTCTACGAGCTGGACGAACTGCCCAAGCTGGATAAACAGAAAAAGCACTCCATCGACGCCGTGGTCGACCGTTTCAAGGCCCGTGGCGACCTGCAACAGCGCCTGGCCGAGTCGTTTGAAACCGCGCTGAAGCTGGCCGATGGCCTGGCGTTCGTGGCGCCGATGGACGACGAAGAAGGCGAGGAAATGGTTTTTTCCGCGCGCTTCGCCTGCCCGGTGTGCGGTCATTCGATCAGCGAACTGGAACCCAAGCTGTTCTCCTTCAACAACCCGGCCGGCGCCTGCCCGACGTGCGACGGCCTGGGCGTGAAGCAGTTCTTCGACACCAAGCGCCTGGTCAACGGCGAGCTGACCCTGGCCGAAGGCGCGATTCGCGGCTGGGACCGGCGCAACGTTTATTACTTCCAGATGCTCGGCTCGCTGGCCAAACACTTCGGCTTCAGCCTCGACAAGCCGTTCGACAGCCTCAGCACCGAGCACAAGAAAGTCATCTTGAGCGGCAGCGGCAGCGCAAACGTCGATTTCCGCTACCTGAACGACCGTGGCGACATCGTTAAACGCGCCCACCCGTTCGAGGGCATCGTGCCGAATCTGGAGCGTCGCTATCGGGAAACCGAGTCGACCACCGTGCGCGAAGAGCTGGCCAAGTTCCTCAGCACCCAGCCCTGCCCGGACTGCCGCGGCACGCGCCTGCGTCGTGAAGCGCGGCATGTGTTTGTCGGCGAGCGCAACCTGCCGGCGGTCAGCGGCCTGCCGATCGGTGACGCCACGGAATACTTCGGCAGCCTGGCCCTGACCGGGCGCAAGGGCGAAATTGCCGAGAAAATCCTCAAGGAAATTCGCGAGCGTCTGCAGTTTCTGGTCAACGTCGGCCTCGACTACCTGACCCTCGACCGCAGCGCCGACACGCTGTCGGGCGGTGAAGCGCAGCGTATCCGCCTGGCCAGCCAGATCGGCGCGGGCCTGGTGGGCGTGATGTACATCCTCGACGAGCCGTCCATCGGCCTGCACCAGCGCGACAACGAGCGCTTGCTGGCGACCCTGCGGCACCTGCGCGACATCGGCAACACGGTGATCGTGGTCGAGCACGACGAAGACGCCATTCGCATGGCCGACTACGTGGTCGACATCGGCCCTGGAGCCGGCGTGCACGGTGGCAATATCGTCGCGGAAGGCACTGCCGAAGAAGTGATGGCACACCCTGACTCGCTCACCGGCAAGTACCTTTCCGGGCGCACCAAAATCCAGTACCCGGCCAAGCGCACGCCACGCGACAAGAAGCTGTCGCTCAAGGTCAAAGGCGCGCGCGGCAATAACCTGCGCAATGTCGATCTGGACATTCCGATTGGCCTGCTCACCTGCATCACCGGGGTTTCCGGCTCGGGCAAATCGACGCTGATCAACAACACGCTGTTCCCCCTCAGCGCCACCGCGCTCAACGGTGCGACCACACTGGAAGCAGCACCGCACGACAGCATCGACGGCTTGCAGCACCTGGATAAAGTCGTCGACATCGACCAGAGCCCCATCGGCCGTACGCCACGCTCCAACCCGGCGACGTACACCGGGCTGTTCACGCCGATTCGTGAATTGTTTGCCGGCGTGCCGGAAGCCCGCTCGCGCGGCTACGGGCCGGGGCGCTTCTCCTTCAACGTGAAGGGCGGGCGCTGCGAAGCGTGCCAGGGCGATGGCCTGATCAAGGTGGAAATGCACTTTCTGCCGGACATTTACGTGCCGTGCGACGTGTGCAAGAGCAAGCGCTACAACCGCGAAACCCTGGAAATCAAATACAAAGGCAAGAACATCCACGAAGTGCTGGAAATGACCATTGAAGAAGCGCGACCGTTCTTCGATGCCGTGCCGGCACTGTCGCGCAAGCTGCAAACCTTGGTGGATGTGGGCCTGTCGTATATCAAGCTGGGGCAATCGGCGACCACGCTTTCGGGCGGGGAAGCGCAGCGCGTGAAACTGTCGCGCGAGCTGTCCAAGCGTGACACGGGCAAGACCCTGTACATTCTCGACGAACCCACCACCGGCCTGCATTTTGCCGACATTCAGCAGTTGCTGGATGTGCTGCACCGCCTGCGCGACCACGGCAACACTGTGGTGGTGATTGAGCACAACCTGGACGTGATCAAAACCGCGGACTGGCTGGTCGACTTGGGCCCGGAAGGCGGTTCACGCGGCGGGCAGATCATTGCCTGCGGCACGCCGGAAGAAGTTGCCGAGATGCCGCAATCGCATACCGGGCACTTCCTCAAGCCGCTGCTGGAGCGCGATAAAGCGTGATGTTCGCGGCATAAAAAAACCGGGCCATGTGCCCGGTTTTTTTATGGCGGTGATTTGTTGGGCTTCGCCTGCGGCTCAACCCAACCTACGTCCCTTCCGTAGGTTGGGTTGAGCAAAGCGAAGCCCAACAACCGACGCAAAACGTTACGCCTGGCCGTCGCGATCCCGATAGCCCAGCAGATACAACACCCCATCCAGCCCAAGCGTGGAAATCGCCTGTTTAGCCGACTGTTTCACCAGCGGCTTGGCGCGGAACGCAACGCCCAAGCCGGCAATCGCCAGCATCGGCAAGTCGTTGGCGCCGTCGCCCACGGCAATGGTCTGTTCCAGACTCACGCCTTCCTGTTCGGCCAATTGGCGCAACAAGTCGGCCTTGCGCTGGGCGTCGACGATGGGCTCGATGGCTACACCGGTCAGCTTGCCCTCTTCAATTTGCAGCTCGTTGGCAAACACATAATCAATGCCCAGCTTGGCCTGCAATTGTTTGGCGAAGTAGCTGAAGCCGCCGGACAGAATCGCGGTTTTGTAGCCCAGACGTTTGAGTTCGGCAAACAGCGTTTCCGCGCCCTCGGTCAGGCGCAGCGAGGCGCCGATGGCGGCCAGCTCGCTTTCCGGCAGGCCTTTGAGCAAGGCCAGACGCTCTTTGAAACTGGCGCGGAAATCCAGTTCGCCACGCATGGCGCGCTCGGTGATTTCCGACACCTTTTCACCCACGCCGGCCACCTTGGCCAGTTCGTCGATCACTTCCGCTTCGATCAGCGTCGAGTCCATGTCGAACACCGCCAGACGGCGATTGCGGCGGAATACCGAGTCTTGCTGGAAGGCGATGTCGACGTTCAGTTCTTGCGCCACGCTGAGGAACTCGGCACGCAGCGCGCCCGGATCGGCCGGCTCGCCGCGCACGGAAAATTCGATGCAGCCCTTGCTCTGGTTGGCCGGGGTGTCGAGCGGCATACGGCCGGAAAGACGGTCGATATGATCGATATTCAGGCCGTATTTGGCCGTAATGGAACTCACGCGTTGCAGTTGCTCGGCGGTCACCCGGCGGGTAAGCAGCGTCACGATATGCCGCGCCTTGCCCTGGCCGCTGACCCACTGCTGGTATTCAGCTTCGGAGACCGGTGTGAAGCGCACTTGCTGATCAAGTTTATAGGCGGTGAACAGCACGTCCTTGAGCACCACGGAGCCCTCGCCGGTGCCTGGAATTTCCACCAGAATGCCGAACGACAGGGTGTTGTGGATAACCGCCTGGCCGATGTCGAGAATGTTCACGCCACCCTGTGCCAGCACGCCGGTAATGGCGGCGGTCAGGCCCGGGCGGTCTTCGCCGGTGATATTGATCAGAACGATTTCGCGCAAGGCGGACCTCCACAAGGCACGGCAGAAGCATCAACGCATGGCACGCAATGGGCGCCAGCAGGGCGTTGAAGGTGATGAAAAGGCGCACATTCTAACCACTTTCACTGCCATACGGGCATGCAGAGCGCTTTGCCCTCCCCCATGCCCTCGTTATACTGCGCGCCAATTCCATTTCGAAAAGAGCCGCGCTCTGTGAACCGGCCAGCGCCTGTAAAACCCGACAACTTCTTCCTGCTGATCTTCCACGCGCTGCGCCAGCGCCGCGTGCCGTTGGCCTTGCGCATTGCCAGCCACAGCCTGTTGCTGGTGGCCGCAGCGCTGGTCATCTATGCCTTGGTCATGGGCATGCAGTTCAAGCAGGCAATGCAGCAACAGGCCGATGCGCTGGGCCAGAGCCTGACCATTCAGACGGCCGCTTCGGCCACCGAGCTGCTGGTGTCCAACGACATTCTCAGCCTCAACGTGCTGCTCAATAACCTGGTGAAAAATCCGCTGGTGGCCCACGCCGCTATTTATAGCGTTGATAACCGCATCCTCGCCGAAGCCGGTTCGCGGCCCATGCAAAGCATGCTGGGTGAAACCGAAGGCCTGTATTCCACGCCCATCACCTTTCAGGAAGTGATCGCCGGCCACCTGCGCATCAGCCTGGACATGCAGCAGTTCCAGCAGCCCATGACCATCAGCCTGCAAAGCATGGGCTTGCTCAGCCTGATTCTGCTGGCCCTGACCTTGAGCCTGAGCCTGCGCCTGGGGCGTCACATTTCCACGCCGCTGATGCAGCTGCGCCTGTGGCTGCGCGACCCGGATGATCCGGCACCAGCTGCCGGGCGCAACGATGAAATCGGTGATCTGGCCCGCCAGCTGCAATCGCGCCTGGTGCCGGAAAAACCGAAACCGGTCGCGCCGCCAGAGCCCGAATATGACGAAGACGACTACGAAGACGACGAGCACACCTTCGCCGAAGATGATGACGCCTACGTAGACGAAGACGCCGACGACGAGCCTGAGTTCGAAGTGCGCGACCTGCGCGATGACAGTTACGACAGCGACGATGACGACCTGCGCGAGCCACCGCGCCGCGTGCAATCACCGCTGCGGGTAAAACCGATTCAGGCGCCGCTGGATGAAGACGACCCGTTCGCCGACCTGCAGGATCCGGTGCTCGACGTTGAAGAAGACGATTACGCCCCCGAGCCAGACAAGCCTGAACTGACCGCCGTACTGGCCATTCAGCTCGGCGCCCAGGAACAACTGCGCCGCTTGCCGCGCGCGCGCTTGATGGATCTGCTGCAGCGCTACCGCGATTGCCTCGACCAGGCCGCGTCGCTGTACAACGGCGTGCTGCACACCCTGAAAGACGGCAGCAGCCTGATGCTGTTCAACAGCGACGACAGCGGCGAAGACTACCTCACCCACGCCATCTGCTGTGGCGAGTTGATGCGTGCCCTGGGCCATGCGCTGCAGATCGAAGTGGCCGACAGCGGCATTACCTTGCAATTGCAGCTCGGCCTCACCGCCGGCGAAGACCTCGGCGACCTCAGCCAGGGCGACCTGCTGCTCAGCGACACGGCGCAAGATGCACTGGCGCTGTCGCAACACAGCCGCAATCTGCTGCTGGTCGAGCGCAGCATTGGCGACGACTTGCTGCTGCGCCAACGCGTGCGCATCCGCCCGATTGCCAGCCCGGAAGGCGCGTGCTGCGTCGAGCGTCTGCTGGAGCCATACCCGTCGCTGCTTGAGCGCCAGCTGGCGCGCATGCACGAACAACCTGCCCGTCCTTGACCACCCTTATCACCCACCCGCTGCCCGTCCTCGCCATTGGCCTGGCGCTGGGCAGCCGGGTTATCCCCACACGCCTGCTGCTGGCCGGCATGCTCGCCGCCTGCTTGCCGGACGCGGACGTCGTCGCCTTCAAATTCGGCATTGCCTACGCCGACAGCTTTGGCCATCGCGGCGCCAGTCACTCGCTCGCCTTCGCTGCCTTGATGGGCGTGCTGGGCGTTTTGTTTGCGCCACTGCTGAACAGCGGCCGGCTCAAAGCCGGCGTTTTCCTCGCGCTGGCCGCGGCCTCCCATAGCGTGCTGGACGCCCTGACTAACGGCGGACTGGGCGTCGCGTGGTTATGGCCCTGGAGCGAACAGCGCTTCTTCGCCCCCTGGCGCCCGATTGCGGTATCGCCGTTTATCAACGGCTTCTTCAGCGAACGCGGGCTCGCCGTACTGGCCTCCGAGGCGCGGTGGGTGTGGTTGCCGTGTGTGGTTGTGGCGGTGACCGGAATCTTCGCCCGCAAGGCAATCAGACGATAGGAGACGGACAGGGCGGCCGAGCTCTTATAAATGGCGGCCGTTACTCGATCGAGGGTTTCGGGGCTAAGGTCAGGCAAGGCGCCCCGGAGCTTTTGAGCGCAGCGTACTCGAGTACGTGAGCACCAAAAGCGAGGACGCAACGCAGCATGGCCGACGCCCCGGAAGCCGGTCGGATGACCCAAAAAAAGCCCCGCACTTGGCGGGGCTTTTTATCGGGCATCAATCAGTAGTCAGGCTTAGCGCGCAGGTTCTGCTCGGCCGACTTCGCCAGATCTGGCGGCAAGAAATCCTTGTCCGGGTTGTAGTCTGGCTTGAGGAAGCGCGCCAGGGTTTCCAGGTCTGCCGGGCTCAACGTGCCGGCGGCCTGTTTCAGGCGCAGGTTGTCGAGAATGTAGTCGTAACGGGCGTTGTTGTAGTTGCGCACCGAGCTGTAGAGCTGACGCTGGGCGTCGAGCACGTCGACGATGTTGCGCGTACCGACCTGGTAACCGATTTCGGTGGCTTCCAGGGCGCTCTGGTTGGAGATGATCGACTGCTTGCGCGCCTGCACGGTTTCCACGTCGGTGTTCACCGCGCGGTGCAGGTTGCGGGTGTTTTCCACCACCTGGCGACGCAGGCTTTCGCGCTGCTGCTCGGCCTGGTTCAGACGCTGGTAGGCCTCGCGCGCTTGCGAACTGGTGAGGCCGCCGCTGTAGATCGGAATATTCAGTTGCAGGCCGATGCTGCGCTGTTCGGCGTCGCCGTTGTAGCGCGGCGCGCCAAAGGTGCCGCTGTTGACGTAGCCGAGGCTGTCGTTGTCGCCGCGCTGGTATTGCGCCACGGCGTCGACGGTCGGCGCGTGGCCGGCTTTGCGTTGGCGCAGGGTTTCTTCCGCAGCATCGACCGCAAAGTTGCTGGCTTGCAGATTGAGGTTCTGCTGCGCGGCGGTGTCGACCCAGGCCTTGGCGTCATTCGGCGTCGGCGCCAGCACGGGCAGGGTGTGCTTGATGCCTTCGACCGAGTTGTAGTCGCGGTTGGTCAGGGTGACCAACGACTGGAACGAATCATCCACCGAGCGCTGCGCCAGGATGCGGTTGGCGCGGGCGGTGTCGAAGCTGGCCTGGGCTTCGAGCACGTCGGTTTTATCCGAAAGGCCCACGTCGAAGCGCTCGTTGGCCTGGTCAAGCTGACGCTGGAAGGCCGCTTCTTCGGCCTTGGTAGAGGCCAGGTTGTCTTGCGCGCGCAGCACGGCGAAGTAGGCTTCGGCGGTTTGCAGAATCAGGTTCTGTTCGGTGGCGGACAATTCGAGCGAGGCTTGCTCGTCGATGGCTTCGGCCGCTTGCAACTGGAACCAGCGGTCGGCGCGGAAAATCGGTTGGCTCAGCGTGGCCTGGTAAACGGTGCCGCTGCGGCTCAGGGTCGGGTCACCGGCAGAGGTTTCGACCTTGGTGCGGGTGTCGTTCATGTTGGCACCGCCGGAAATATTCGGCAGCAGGCCGGCGCGGGCCTGGGGCACCACTTCTTTGCGGGCTTCATAATCGGCGCGGGCGGCGGCCAGGTCGGCGTTGTTGTTCACCGCTTCCTGATAAACGCTCACCAGGTCGGTTTTTGCCGAAAGGGGAGCTTCCGCTGCCCAGGCAGCACCACTCGATGCTGAAGCCACGGCAAGTGCCAGGGAAAGTCTGCGCAGCATGCTAATCATCCTAATTGGTGTGGCCCCTGAACCAGCGGCAGTGGGGCGGTGATGGGCAAGGCTAAGGGGCGCGATGCAGAGGGTCAAGGGGCCTGAACGCGCCGTGAGTGTAGTTTGCGACAAGCTATGTTGCCTGCCCGCAACAATCATCTTTCGGAGACGCCGTTGTCGTCATGATCCGACGCACCGGTCAGACTTTTTTGACTTCGGGGTTGGTTTTCTTCCAACCCTTGTTTAGAGTGGCCGGGTTCTTGTCGGGGTGCCTTGAGTGAAAGGCTGAGATCGGTTAATCCGGATCCCGTTGAACCTGATCAGGTTAACGCCTGCGTAGGGAACAAGATTGCTCGCCTGCCATCTGCTTGCGAGTCCTCTGGCACCAGCCCCGGTGCGCCTCCGTCCGTATCAGGTTCACTCCGACAATCCCGTTCAGGATGACGTTGGAGAGCCTTGATGAGCACAAAACAACAACTAAAAAACTTGAGCGAAAGCGCCCAGGTCGATCAGCAATCCGTACAACCCTTCACCCGTTCGCAGAAAATTTACGTACCGGGTTCGCGCCCGGACATTCTCGTGCCGATGCGCGAAATCAGCCTCGACGTCACCCCAACCGACTTCGGTGGAGAGATCAACGCCCCCGTTCTGGTGTACGACACCTCCGGCCCGTACACCGACCCCGCCGTGCAAATCGACGTGCGCAAAGGCTTGGCCGACATTCGTTCGCCGTGGATCGAAGCCCGCGGCGACACCGAGCGCCTGCCGGGCTTGAGCTCGCACTTCGGCCAGGAACGCCTGAGCAATCCTGAACTCACCGCCATGCGCTTTGCCCACGTGCGCAACCCGCGCCGCGCCAGAGCCGGCGCCAACGTCAGCCAGATGCACTACGCACGCCAGGGCATCATCACCCCGGAGATGGAGTTCGTCGCCATTCGCGAGAACATGAAACTCCAGGAACACCGCGCCGCCGGCCTGCTCGACCAACAGCACCCCGGCCACAGCTTCGGCGCCAGCATTCCGAAAGAAATCACCGCTGAATTCGTGCGCGAAGAAATTGCCCGCGGCCGCGCCATCATTCCCGCCAACATCAACCACGTGGAACTGGAGCCGATGATCATCGGCCGCAACTTCCTGGTGAAGATCAACGGCAACATCGGCAACAGCGCACTGGGCTCCTCTATTGAAGAAGAAGTGGCCAAGCTGACGTGGGGCATCCGCTGGGGTTCGGACACGGTCATGGACTTGTCCACCGGCAAGCACATTCACGAAACCCGCGAGTGGATCATCCGCAACTCGCCAGTACCGATCGGCACCGTGCCGATCTACCAGGCGCTGGAAAAAGTCGGCGGCGCGGCCGAAGACCTGACCTGGGAGCTGTTCCGCGACACGCTGATCGAGCAGGCCGAGCAAGGCGTGGACTACTTCACCATTCACGCTGGCGTGCTCTTGCGCTACGTGCCGCTGACCGCCAAACGGGTGACCGGCATCGTCTCGCGCGGCGGCTCGATCATGGCCAAGTGGTGCCTGGCGCACCACAAAGAGAACTTCCTGTACACGCACTTCGACGACATCTGCGAAATCATGAAGGCCTACGACGTGTCGTTCTCCCTTGGCGACGGCCTGCGCCCCGGCTCGATTGCCGACGCCAACGACGCCGCACAATTCGGTGAACTGGAAACCCTCGGCGAGCTGACCAAAATCGCCTGGAAGCACGACGTGCAATGCATGATCGAAGGCCCCGGCCACGTGCCGATGCAGCTGATCAAAGAGAACATGGACAAGCAACTGGAATGCTGTGACGAGGCGCCGTTCTACACCCTCGGCCCGCTGACCACCGACATTGCGCCGGGCTACGACCACATCACCTCGGGCATCGGCGCCGCCATGATCGGCTGGTTCGGCTGCGCCATGCTCTGCTACGTCACGCCCAAGGAACACCTGGGCTTGCCAAACAAGGATGACGTGAAGACTGGCATCATTACCTACAAGATCGCGGCCCACGCCGCCGACCTTGCCAAAGGCCATCCGGGTGCGCAGATCCGCGACAACGCATTGTCGAAAGCGCGCTTCGAATTCCGCTGGGAAGATCAGTTCAACCTCGGCCTCGACCCCGACACCGCGCGCGCCTACCACGACGAAACCTTGCCCAAGGATTCAGCCAAGGTCGCGCACTTCTGCTCCATGTGCGGGCCGAAATTCTGCTCGATGAAAATTACCCAGGAAGTGCGCGAATACGCCGCCAACCAGCGCATCGAGGCGGTGGACATCGACGTGCAGCAAGGCATGCAGGAGCAGGCTGAGCGGTTTAAGCAGGAAGGCAGTCAGCTCTACAAGAAGGTGTAAGCGACAGCAACGTCCCCCCTCACCCCAACCCTCTCCCACGAGGGAAGAGGGGGCGGATTCAGGCTGCAGCGAACATTCGCGACACACCAGCGATCAGTCCCCTCGCCCCAGCGGGGAGAGGGCTAGGGTGAAGGGAACGGGCCAGTCAGACGAACCCCACACTCACCACCAACGCGTCCCCCGAGAACAAAAAAGCCGTGAACACACCCAGCACCTATTCCCCCGATCTTGCCGTCCCGGCCAGCCAGCGCGTGTTCGGCGCGCGAGATCTGTTTTCCCTGTGGTTTTCCCTCGGCATCGGCCTGATGGTGCTGCAAACCGGCGCCCTCCTCGCCCCCGGCCTCGGCCTGGCGTTCGGCCTGCTGGCGATTGCCCTGGGCACCGCCGTCGGCGTGTTGCTGCTGGCGGCCGTTGGCGTGATTGGCAGTGACACCGGTCTGGCATCCATGGCCGCCATCAAACTCAGCCTCGGCAACCACGGCGCCAGCCTGCCGGCGCTGCTGAATTTGCTACAGCTGATTGGCTGGGGCTCGTTCGAAATCATCGTGATGCGCGACGCCGCCAGCCTGCTGGCCACCCGCGCGTTCGGCGAAGAAAGCCTGTGGACGCAACCCCTGCTCTGGACGTTGCTGTTCGGCGCCCTGGTCACCCTGCTGGCGGTCACCGGCCCCCTGACCTTCGTGCGCAAAGTGCTGCGCAAATGGGGCATCTGGCTGTTGCTCGGCGCCTGCATCTGGCTGACCTGGAACCTGTTTGCCAAGGCCGACCTCGCCAGCTTGTGGGCGCAGCGCGGCGACGGCTCGCTGCCGTTTGCACTGGGTTTTGACATCGCTATCGCCATGCCGCTGTCGTGGCTGCCGCTGATCGCCGACTACTCGCGCTTCGGCAAACGCGCCGGCAGCGTGTTCGGCGGCACCGCGGTGGGCTTTTTTGTCGGCAACGTATGGCTGATGGGGCTGGGCGTGGCGTACACCCTGGCGTTCGCGCCGAGCGGTGAAGTGAACGCGCTGCTGCTGGCACTGGCGGGCGCCGGCCTGGGTATTCCGTTGCTGCTGATTTTGCTCGATGAATCGGAAAACGCTTTCGCCGACGTCCACTCGGCTGCCGTTTCCAGCGGCACCTTTGTGCGGGTGAAAGTGGAGCATCTGGCGCTCGCCATCGGCGTGATCTGCACGGTGATCGCCTGCGTGGCCCCGTTGGCGCAGTACCAGAACTTCCTGCTGCTGATCGGCTCGGTATTCGCGCCGCTGTTTGGCGTGGTGCTAGTCGACCACTTCATCCTGCGCCGCCGCGCCAGCGCGGTGATGCACCACGCCTTGCGCTGGTCCGCTCTGGCAGCCTGGGCGGGTGGCGTGGCGACTTACCATTTGCTGGCCAACTTCTACCCGGAACTGGGGGCGACATTGCCTGCGCTGATCGTGGCGGGCCTGTTGCAGTTCGGGTTGGGCAGCGTGGGCGCCAGAACGATGGCCGCGCGGGCGTAAAAAGCTCGCGGCTGAAGCCACTCCTACAGGTGTGCGATTCCTGTGGGAGCGGTTGGGCGGCATTCCGATTAGCCGCGATGCTTTTCCAATTAACCGCGACCCGGGAAATACTGCGGCTTAACGATGCCGTTCAAGCGCGGGTACGGAATCTTCAGCTCGGGGTGACCCGAGGAGTACGGCGCGATGCTGTACACGTCGTACAGCAAGCTGACCGCACCAAAGGTCAGGCCAATGTTCTCGGTACGCAGGAACGGCCAGTTCTTGATGAATTCCGGATCCTGGTCGAGCTTGTTGGCCATCAGCCAGCCTTTGTGCGCCAACTCGGCCGCTTGCCAGAAGGCAGCTTCCTGGCCGGGAACCAGAATGTCTTGCAGGGTCAGTACCTTGTGCAGCTTGCGGTCGTAGTTGATCAACTGCCGACCCGGCATGCCGTGGGCGCCGCCGGTGAACAGGTAGCTCGACAGTTCGATGATCACCAGGCCGTCATGCTGCTCGCGTACTTTGGCTTGCAGGTAGCTCGACCAACCCGGCTCGGCTGATTGCAGAAAGCTTTTTTCGTAGCTCTGCAGGGTGGCCGGCAAGGTGGCGTCGGGGGTGTTGATGGTCATCTGGCGCAGGCGCTGGTCGATCAAGGCAGTCAGCTGCGGCTCGTCGGCAAAGCTGACGGTGTCGATATTGACCAACGGACAATCGCTGCCCTGGCAGCCCGGCTGGGTGTGTTCCCAGGCCGTGCGTTTAACGTCCAGCTTGTCGGTCAAGTCGGGCTGAAACAGGCTGGCGCAGCCGCCGAGCAGCAGGGCCAGAGCGAGAGGGGAACAGGCTTTCAACAGGGACATGGCATTCCTTGGCAGCGGCAAATTCAGGCGGGTAAAAAACGGCAAGTGTCGGGCTTCGACTGCCGTTACCCACATGAGTTCGGAGGTTGTGGCTTTTACGCGGGCGGCTATCCTCTCAGCCCGTCAGCATTCTTGAAAGGGGCTGCGGCGCTTGCCGAGGCAAGCTAGGATGACAGCAACCGACGTTTCAGTAGCGAATAGGTAACCGATGACCAAGACCTTCACGCCAGGCCCGGAAGACGTAGAAATCATTGAGCGGGAAAACTGCTTCACGGGTTTCTACAAAGTCGACCGCCTGCACCTGCGCCACCGCCAGTTCTCCGGCGAGATGGGCCCGAAAATCAGCCGTGAATTATTCGTGCGCCACGACGCCGTGTGCGTACTGCCGTACGACCCCAAAGCCGACAACGTGGTGCTGATCGAACAATTTCGCGTCGGCGCCATGACCAAAGGCGTCAACCCCTGGCTGCTGGAACTGGTGGCCGGGTTGATCGACAAAGACGAGCAGCCCGAAGAAGTCGCCCGCCGTGAAGCGGTGGAAGAAGCCAATCTGGAACTGGGCGCCCTGTGGCCCCTGCCCTCGTACTTTCCGTCGCCGGGCGGTTCCGATGAAAAAGTGCACCTCTACGTGGGCCGCTGCGACAGCACCGGTGCCGGCGGCGTGCATGGCCTGGAAGAGGAAGGCGAAGACATTCGCGTGCACGTAATGCCCTTCGAAGACGCCCTGGCGGCGGTTCGTGACGGGCGGATTTATAACGCGGCAAGCATCATTGCCATTCAATGGCTGGCACTCAACCGTGCTGAAGTGAGGGGAATGTGGGCGTAACCCTGCTGCGCGACCGCTACCGCGTCGACCTGATCGAACTGCAAGCCGCCTGCGAGGCCAACTACGCGCGGCTGATGCGGCTGCTGCCGGCCATGCGCGACGAGCGTGGCTCGCGGCGCGTGGCGTTGAGTCAGGGCGAGCGCTTGCTGGGCGTGCTGGCGCTGGACGTGCTGGAGGCGTGCCCCTACACCACCACGTTGCAGGTCCGGCAGGAACACAGCTTGCCGTGGCTACCGATTCCACGGCTCGAAGTGCGGGTTTACCACGACGCACGTATGGCCGAAGTGGTGAGCGCCGAGAATGCGCGGCGCTTTCGCAGCATTTACGCGTACCCCAATGCAGCGATGCACCAGCCGGATGAGAAAACCCAGTTGAACCTGTTCCTCGGCGAATGGCTCAGTCATTGCCTGGCTTGCGGTCACGAACTGGAACCTGTGCGGTAGAACGTCCCTGCGTTTAGCTCATGCGGCGTTAAAAACGGTTTCCCAATGCTCATTGGCTACAGCCAACTGCGCTTACTCAGCCGTTTTTGCCTTGCACGGCCGTCACGCAGTGGCGTTCCCGAAAGAGAACTTTCGCTCTACCAGGCCGCTTAAGTGTGATCCATGTCCACATCCCGCCTTTACCGGTAGCGTGCTAAACAATCATAATTCTCACCAAACCGCTCAAGGAGACGGCCTTGCCGAGCTCGTCCATTAACTCTGCTGATTCGTCGGTGCTGCTGGTGCAGCTGTCCGACAGCCATCTATTTGCAGAAGCGGACGGCAAACTGCTGGGCATGGATACCCGTCACAGCCTGGAAAAAGTCATCGAGCGGGTGCAGCGCGAGCAGCCGCATATCGACCTGATGCTCGCCACTGGCGATCTTTCCCAGGACGGCACGCTGGAATCCTATAACCGCTTCAGAGAAATGACCGCCGAGCTGCCCGGCGCTGCGCGCTGGTTTCCGGGTAACCACGACGAATTGCCGGCGATGCAGCAGGCCTGCGTGGGCACCGAGCTGATGGCGCCGGTGCTGGATGTAGGCAACTGGCGCGTCACCGTGCTCGACTCGTCCATTCCCGGCGCCGTTCCTGGCTACCTCGAAGAAGCGCAACTGAACCTGCTGGTGAATGCGCTGAGCGAAGCTCCGGACCGTCACCATCTGGTGTGTTTTCACCATCACCCGGTGTCCATCGGCTGCCGCTGGATGGAGCCCATCGGGCTGCGCAATCCGGACGAGCTGTTCGCCGTAATCGACCGTTTTCCGCAAGTTCGGGCGATTCTCTGGGGGCACATCCACCAGGAATTCGACCAGATGCGCAACGACGTGCGCCTGCTGGCCTCGCCGTCCACCTGTGTGCAATTCGCCCCCGGCAGCGAAGAATTCCAGGTCGACGACACCTCCCCCGGCTACCGCTGGTTGCGGCTACACGACGATGGTCGCCTGGAAACCGGGGTTTCCCGCGTCACCGGCATTCACTTTGTGGTCGATTACACCATCAAGGGTTACTGACGCCGCGAGCAGCCACGTTGGGCTTCACTTCGTTCAACCCAACCTACGAAACCGAACGAAGCAGGTTGGGCAGGTCTGCATGCGGTGAACGAAGAGAAGCCCAACGCACAACGACCCAACCAACGCCCACACCATCTTTGCTAAAGTGCGCCGCTACGGTTTTATGGAGTCGCCCGCGTGCTGACCGACACCCCTACCCTTCTTTATATACACGGCCTCAACAGCTCCCCTGCATCGCAGAAAGGCAGCCAGTTGAATGGCGTCATGCAGCGCCTCGGCTGGGCCGATCAGGTGCGCATGCCCGCGCTGCATCACCACCCGCGCCAGGCCTTGGCGCAGCTGGAGGAAGCGATCATGGAGCTGGGCAGCCCAACGCTGGTCGGCAGCTCCCTTGGCGGCTACTATGCGACCCACCTGGCCGAGCGCCATGGCCTGAAGGCGCTGGTGATCAACCCGGCGGTCAACCCTCACCGCCTGTTCGCTGGCCATCTGGGCACCCAGACCAACCATTACACCGGCGAAACCTGGGAACTGACCCTCGACCACGTCACCGCCCTGAGCGAACTGGAAGTGCCGGCGCCCGCCGACCCCGCTCGCTATCAGGTGTGGTTGCAGACCGCCGACGAAACCCTTGATTATCGGCACGCCCAGACCTTCTACCGGGGCTGCGCACTGCGTATTCAGGCGGGCGGCGACCATGGTTTTCAGGGCTTTGCCGAGCGTTTGCCGGCCTTGCTGGCGTTTGCCGGGTTTGCCTCGAGCACCTGGCGCGATTTCGACTTTTCCGACATTTAACGACTGACGAACGAGACCCCATGGCCCAGCAAGGTTCAAGCTCCTACAACGCAGACGCCATCGAAGTCCTTTCCGGCCTCGATCCGGTGCGCAAGCGCCCGGGCATGTACACCGACACCAGCCGTCCCAACCACCTGGCCCAGGAAGTCATCGACAACAGCGTCGACGAAGCCCTGGCCGGCCACGCCAGATCGGTGCAGGTGATCCTGCACGAAGACAACTCGCTGGAAGTGAGCGACGACGGTCGCGGCATGCCGGTGGACATCCACCCGGAAGAAGGCGTGCCGGGCGTTGAACTGATCCTGACCAAGCTGCATGCCGGCGGCAAATTCTCCAACAAGAACTACCAGTTCTCCGGTGGTTTGCACGGCGTGGGCATCTCGGTGGTCAACGCCTTGTCCACCAGCGTGGAAGTTCGGGTTAAGCGCGACGGCAACGAATACCGCATGACCTTCGCCGACGGCTTCAAAGCCACCGATCTGGAAGTCGTCGGCACGGTCGGCAAGCGCAACACCGGCACCAGCGTGCACTTCTGGCCCGACGCCAAGTATTTCGACTCGCACAAATTCTCGGTCAGTCGCCTCAAGCACGTGCTCAAAGCCAAGGCCGTGCTGTGCCCGGGCCTGTCGGTGAGCTTTGAAGACAAAGCCAGCGGCGAAAAAATTGAATGGTTCTACGAAGACGGTTTGCGTTCATACCTGGCCGACTCGGTCGCCGAGGTTGAGCGTCTGCCCAACGAGCCGTTCTGCGGCAGTCTGGCCGGTAATAAAGAAGCCGTCGACTGGGCCCTGCTATGGCTGCCCGAAGGTGGCGAAAGCGTGCAGGAAAGCTACGTCAACCTCATTCCTACCGCCCAAGGCGGCACCCATGTAAACGGCCTGCGCCAAGGCCTGCTGGATGCCATGCGCGAATTCTGCGAATTCCGTAGCCTGCTACCCCGTGGCGTGAAGCTGGCGCCGGAAGACGTGTGGGAACGCATCGCTTTTGTGCTGTCGATGAAAATGCAGGAGCCGCAATTCTCTGGGCAGACCAAAGAGCGCCTGTCCTCCCGTGAGGCCTCGGCCTTTGTTTCCGGCGTGGTCAAAGATGCCTTCAGCCTGTGGCTGAACCAGCACCCGGAGCTCGGCCTGCAATTGGCGGAATTGGCCATCAGCAACGCCGGCCGCCGCCTGAAAGCCGGCAAGAAAGTCGAACGCAAACGCATCACCCAAGGCCCGGCGCTGCCCGGCAAGCTGGCCGATTGCGCCGGCCAGGACCCGATGCGCTCCGAACTGTTTCTGGTGGAAGGTGATTCCGCCGGCGGTTCGGCCAAGCAAGCACGAGATAAAGAATTCCAGGCCATTCTTCCCCTGCGCGGCAAGATTCTGAACACCTGGGAAGTGGACGGCGGCGAAGTGCTGGCCAGCCAGGAAGTGCACAACATTGCCGTAGCCATTGGCGTAGACCCGGGCGCGGCCGACCTTTCCCAACTGCGCTACGGCAAAATTTGCATCCTTGCCGACGCCGACTCCGACGGCCTGCACATCGCCACCTTGCTGTGCGCCCTGTTCGTGCGGCACTTCCGCGCGCTGGTCGATGCCGGCCACGTGTATGTCGCCATGCCGCCGCTGTACCGCATCGACCTGGGCAAAGAGATTTACTACGCCCTGGATGAAGCCGAGCGCGACGGCATTCTCGACCGTCTGGTGGCCGAGAAAAAACGGGGCAAGCCGCAGGTCACGCGCTTTAAAGGTCTGGGTGAAATGAACCCGCCGCAGCTGCGCGAAACCACCATGGACCCCAACACGCGCCGCCTGGTGCAGTTGACCCTGGAGGACTTCGAGCTGACGCACGAATTGATGGACATGCTGTTGGCGAAAAAGCGCGCAGGCGACCGCAAAACCTGGCTGGAATCCAAAGGCGACCTGGCCGAGGTGCTGGCCTGATGCGCCAGCTGTTCGCGGCCCTGCTGCTGATAGCTGCTCCCGTACTCGCCCAGACCCCGCCCCCGCCAGCGGCCGCCAGGCCGCAGCCAGTGGTGGCCATGGATGCCGCGGAACCGGAGCAGGCACCAGCGCCCAAACCGCCTTTCGAAGAGCTGAAATTGCTCAGCGAACAGGCCGTAGACGGCATGCCCACCGGCAATCTGTCTGGCCTGGCATGGTGCGGCGATGCGTTGTGGACCGTTTCGGACCGTGATGACGACCGCATCTACCGCCTCACCAGCAAAGGCGCCGTGTTCCAGGCCGACGTGGAAATGTTCGAGGCGCCCCCTGCGCCGCAGAGCCCGCTGCCGTGGGGCACGCGCGTGCGCAACTGGCTCGCCAGCCTGACCCGCGGCGGCGCGCTGGATTTCGAAGGCCTCAGCTGCGATGCCAAGGGCAACCGGTATTTGGTCAGCGAAGCGGCTTCTGCCGTTCTGATGATTCCACCGGCCGGCACCGGCGAATGGCTGAACCTGCCCCCGGGCATGGTCCGTCAGGCACGCGCCAGCGGCATGCTGCTGCACTTCAATGCGCTGTTTGAAGGCTTGGTGGTCGATGCCAAGGGTGAACGTTTGTGGCTCGCGGCCGAGCGCGAACGCCGGGGCTTGCTGGTGCTGCACAAGATTGACGGCAGCTGGAAATGCGCCGGCGGCTGTGTGCTGATGAGCGAGGGCGGCGACGAGTTGCCGCCGCCGCAAATGGGCAGCAAGCGCATGCCCAAGGATTTCGGCGATGTCGCGCTGTACAAAAACCACCTGTATACCCTGGAGCGCCTGACGCACCGCATTTGCCGTCGCGCCGCGGACAGCGGCGAAGCCGAACAATGCTGGTCGTTCGCCAACGAGGCGCTGACCGATGCGCGCAAATACGACGAACCGTGGGGCATGGCGGAAGCGCTGACCATCGACGAAAAAGGCGCGTGGATCGGCGTCGACAACGGCAACAGTGCCCGCGGCGATGGCGAAGACCGACCCATTATCTGGCGCTTTGCTGCACCGGCCGCTGGCTGGAGTGCAACCAAGTGACCGGGCAAACCGTCGGGCGCCGCGCGGGCCGGGTGATGTGGGTGTTGTTCTGGGGCGCCGGGCTGGCGTTGGCCACGCATTTCTTCGGCGCGTGGGAAGACAAACAACACAACCCCAATCAGGTGCCAACCTCGTCCCATGGCCAGGGTTATATCGAAGTTCGGCTGGCCGGAAACGGGCAAGGCCACTTTGTTTCGACTGGCGCCATTAACGGCAACACCGTGCTGTTTATGCTCGACACCGGCGCCACCGACGTGGCAATTCCCGGCGAAATGGCCGAGCGCCTGAAGCTGGAACGTGGCGCGCCGGTAACCGTAAGCACTGCCAACGGCATGAGCACCGGCTACCGCACAAGAATCGAAAGCCTGCAACTGGGCGAGATCGTCCTGCACAACGTGCGCGCCCTGGTGGCGCCCGGCATGCAGGGCGACGAAGTGCTGCTCGGCATGAGCGCGCTCAAACAACTGGAATTCACCCAGCGCGACGGCACCCTGGTGCTGCGCCAGACGACCACACAATGAGGCACGCATGAGCGACTCTCTAGACCTGAGCCTGGACGGCGTGGAGCGGCGCTCCCTGGCCGACTTCACCGAGCAGGCCTACCTCAACTATTCCATGTACGTAATCATGGACCGCGCGCTGCCGCACATTGGCGACGGCCTCAAGCCGGTACAGCGCCGCATCATCTACGCCATGAGCGAGCTGGGCCTGGACGCCGATTCCAAACACAAGAAATCGGCGCGTACCGTCGGTGACGTGCTGGGTAAGTTCCACCCCCACGGCGACTCGGCGTGCTACGAAGCCATGGTGCTGATGGCCCAGCCATTCAGCTACCGCTACACACTGGTCGACGGCCAGGGCAACTGGGGCGCGCCGGATGATCCCAAGTCCTTCGCGGCCATGCGCTACACCGAAGCGCGCCTGTCGCGTTATTCCGAAGTGCTGCTCACCGAACTGGGTCAAGGCACCGCCGACTGGGTTCCGAACTTTGATGGCACCCTCGACGAACCCGCCGTATTGCCCGCGCGCTTGCCGAACCTGCTGCTCAACGGCACCACGGGCATTGCCGTGGGCATGGCCACCGACGTGCCGCCGCACAACCTGCGGGAAGTCGCGAGCGCCTGCGTTCGCCTGCTCGATGAGCCGAAGGCAACGGTGGAAGAACTCTGCGAACACGTACTCGGCCCGGACTACCCGACCGAAGCGGAAGTGATCACCCCGCGCGCCGACCTGCTGAAGATTTACGAAACCGGCAAAGGCTCGGTGCGCATGCGCGCCGTGTACCGTGTGGAAGACGGCGACATTGTTATCACCGCACTGCCGCATCAAGTGTCCGGCGCCAAAGTGCTGGAGCAGATCGCCGGCCAGATGCAGGCGAAAAAACTGCCGATGGTCGCCGACCTGCGCGATGAGTCGGACCACGAACACCCGTGCCGCATCGTCATCATTCCGCGCTCCAACCGCGTGGATGCCGACGAGCTGATGCAACACCTGTTCGCCACCACCGAGCTGGAATCCAGCTACCGGGTAAACATCAACATCATTGGCCTGGACGGCAAACCGCAGGTGAAAAACCTGCGCGACCTGCTCAGTGAATGGCTGGTGTTCCGTATCGGCACCGTGCGCCGCCGCCTGCAATTTCGCCTGGATAAAGTCGAGCGCCGCCTGCACCTGTTGGACGGCTTGCTGATTGCCTTCCTCAACCTGGATGAAGTCATTCATATCATCCGCACCGAGGAGCACCCCAAGTCGGTGCTGATGGAGCGCTTTGCGCTCACCGACATCCAGGCCGACTACATCCTCGACACCCGCCTGCGCCAACTGGCGCGGCTGGAAGAAATGAAAATCCGTGGCGAACAGGAAGAACTCGCCAAGGAACAAGCCAAGCTGCAAGCCTTGCTGGGCAGCGAAAGCAAACTGCGCAAACTGGTGCGCACCGAGCTGATCGCCGACGCCGAAACCTATGGCGACAATCGCCGTTCGCCCATCGTGGCGCGTGCCGAAGCCAAAGCGCTGTCGGAAACCGAGCTGATGCCAACCGAGCCGGTGACCGTGGTGGTGTCGGAAAAAGGCTGGGTGCGCTGCGCCAAAGGTCACGACATCGACGCCACTTCGCTCTCCTACAAAGCCGGCGACGAATTCAAAGCCTCGGCACCGGGGCGCTCGAACCAGTACGCGGTGTTTATCGACTCGACCGGACGCAGCTACTCGCTGGCCGCGCACTCGTTGCCGTCGGCCCGCGGCCAGGGCGAACCGCTGACCGGCCGCCTGACGCCACCACCAGGCGCCACGTTTGAATGCGTGCTGCTGCCGGACGACGACGCGCTGTTCGTGATCGCCTCGGACGCCGGCTACGGCTTCGTGGTGAAAGGTGAAGACCTGCAAGCCAAGAACAAGGCCGGTAAAGCCCTGCTCAGCCTGCCCAACGGCGCCAAAGTGCTGCTGCCGCAGCCGGTGGCCAACCGTGAGGAAGACTGGCTGGCAGCGGTGACCACCGAAGGCCGCCTGTTGCTGTTCAAAGTCGCCGACTTGCCGCAACTGGGCAAAGGCAAGGGCAACAAGATCATCGGCGTGCCGGGTGATCGCGTCGCCAGCCGAGAAGAGTTCGTCACCGGGCTTGCCGTGCTGCCTGCCGGTGCCACGCTGGTTCTGCAAGCGGGCAAACGCACGCTGTCGCTGAAAGCCGATGATCTGGAGCATTACAAAGGCGAACGCGGCCGTCGCGGCAACAAACTGCCTCGTGGCTTCCAGCGTGTGGATGGATTGCTGGTAGAAGGCTAACGGCCCGAACGGCGCGCACTGCCGCTTGATGCGCGCCGTTCATGGCCAGATCGGCGCGCTTCGGCCTTTTCAGGCTGTTCGGTATGGCCCACCGAAGCACGCCGTAACCTTCGCAAGGCTGGAGTCACGGGCAGGTTTGACGGATGATAGCCGGCCTTGGCCCAGTGTTCTGACTGCAAGCGACCCCGCGTCGCTGCCCGGATGAGATAGATGATTTCGTTGCGAATTCCCTCGCTGCTGTTACTGACCAGCCTGTTGAGCATGGTCGGCTGCGTCGCTCAGCAACCTGTGACGTTGTACCAGCTCGACAGCGGCAACCCGAAAATGCCCGTCGCCAACAAAGGCGTCGCGGTACTGCTGGGGCCGGTGTCCATTGCCGACTACCTGCAACAACCCACCCTGCTGCAACGCCATCAGGACGGCAGCCTGACGCCAGCCACCGAAGCCCGCTGGGCCGGAGCGCTGGGTGCCGATATCGATCAGGTGTTGCTGCGCCAACTGGCTTCGCGCCTGGAAACGCAACGCTTGGTACTGGCGCCCGGAGGCGCTGGTTTTGTGCCGGACGTGCAAGTGGAACTGACCATCAGCCGCATGGACTCCGGCCCGCTGCAGCCGGCGGTACTTGATGCCCAGTGGCGCTTGCTGGACCGTCGCGGTCAGTTGCGCGACAGTCGCCTGATTCATATCGAAGAACCCCATCTGGGCGGTTCGGCTGATCAGGTTCGCGCCCAGAGTGTTGTTTTGCGCCGTTTGGCCGAGCAGCTGGCGACGGCGATCAAGCCGATGTCGGAGCAACCGATCGCCGAAGAAACGCGCAAGCCGGCAGCCGTTCCTACCCCGGCGAAAACACCCGAGCCGCCGCAAATACCGAAGGCCGCGCCGGTTCGTCAGCAAACCGAAGTGTTCCGCTTTTAAGCGATTCGTAACCATCAAAAAAGGCCGCTCGGTGTACACCGGGCGGCCTTTTTTATCGCTTGCTGGCAGACAGGTTATTCCCAGCTGCCCAGATAGTCCCAATCCCAGTCACTGGTCTTATCGGTTGGGAAGTACCAATAGTCCTCGTTTTTCAAGCGGAAGTAATCCACTCGACCCGCGTAAGCATACCGGTAGAGATCACCGATGGACCCCGCATTAGTCGGCACGCCCCAGCTTCGCAGAGCGGGCTGTTTGTGCCAGTCGAGCAGTTGCCGTTCAAGACTCGCGACATCGACAGGCTCGAACACCTCTTGCAGGCTCTTCGCATTGCCAAGATACGTCCAGTGCGCGTTAGAGCGGCCATTGGTGGGGAAGTACCAATACTGGGAGGACTTGGCCATGAAGAACTCATGGGTCTTGGTGTAGGGATTGTGGTACTGGTAAATCTGGCCGGGTTTGGCGGTAGTGTCGTGCATCTGCCAGTATTTCACGGACGGCACGTCATAGTAGGCGAGCAGTTTGGCGGTAAGTGAGTCACCCGCCACCTTCCGTGCCCGGAGCGGCTCCGGACTCCACGTCACATGATCTTCCGCTCGCCCCATGTAGCGCCAGGCGTCATTGCTGGTGCCGTCGGTGGGGAAATAGCCATAGCGAGGCTTTTTGAGCATGAAGTACTCGCGCAAACCGCTATAGGGATTCTGGTAGACGTAAAAATCGCCAACCCGCCCGGTGCGGGCGTCGCGCCAGTTATGAATGTCGCCATAAAGCGCGCGCAGGCGCTCTTCGAACTCAGTGGTACTGGCAAAACGGCGAGTCACGCTGGCCTTAATTTCCCCCAAGTGAAGCGCCGCGCTGGCAAAACCTGCTTCGTGCCCCACTTGCACCACAGGCGGCAGAACATCCGTTGGGGTGTCAATACGCTGCTCAGCAAGCTTACGCAACTCACCGTCGACGTGGCAGAACAGACTCGCCGCCGAGGGCGCGCTGCTGGCCGGAATGTTGACGTGGTACTTGTTCATTTCCCCGGCCTGGTGCTGGTTGGAGGCGAGCTTGATTTTGACCTCATCAACCCCGAGCGCGGTACCGGCCTCGGTACGCACGCTCAGGTAGCAACCGTCGCCTGCCGCGGGAGCGGGCAGGTTGTAGGTATGACCATGGTTGCCGTACAGCGGCGGATACAACGTGGTGGGAAGCTGACCGAGCGGGTCATACAGGCCGACCAGAGTGACCACTGGCACACCAAATGACGCCGGACGATTGCGCTGCTCGGTCGCAACCAGCTTATTACTCTCGGCATCCCAGTGGGAATAGCCGGTGGGACTGGCAGCATCCACTATGGAGGTATCGACCAGCGCCTCCTGCACCCGTCGCATGGAGTAGCCGGTATGGTGGGTGAGCGCGGAAATCGAACCATCTGGCTCACCGCCGGCCATCGGGTCTTGCCGGTAACGGTAGTGGGCGTTGAATGGCGGAGTCACAACCCCTTCGATCACGTTGTCGGCGGCAGATTCTGACCAGCGCACATTGCCGAACAGGCGATTACGGAACGCGTCATAACCCCAGCCACTGTCGTTGTGATGTGAAGACCAGTGCCCGCCGCCCGGGAAGTGCCCGAGGCCGAACGTATGCCCCATTTCGTGAGTGAACTCATTACCGCTGGTGCTGAGCAACGTCGCCATGCCGTTGCCGCCGCTCAAACCATGGCGCACCTCGCCATTGGCGTAGCGGCCAATGTTCTGATGAATCACCACCTGACGGAAATGGTCGGGCTGCGTCTGCGAGCGACCGGCGCTGTCAACAATCCCATAGTTCGCCAGATTGATGCCCGTGGAGATAAGCGCCTTGCCAATGTCTTCGCGCATATCGCCCGAATAAACCGAGCCCTGGTCCTTACTGGCGTCCGTGTACACGGTGCCATCGGCTAGTACCACGCTGTCCAGATGCACAGGCAGGTACTGACCTACCGTTAAGCGTGCGACAGGTACTTTCTGGAAGTAATCGATAGCGGCCCTCGCCGTCTCGGTCTCCAGCCAGTTGCCGCTGGCTGGCGGCGGGTCGGTCAGCATGCCGATGCGGATGTTCTGCAGCACCAGTTCGGCCGGGCCGGTGAACTCAAGCGCCTGCTCACCCAGCGTGCCGCTACGACTGCCATCGCTGAAACTCAGCGACAGGCCAGGCTGCATCCATTCCCATGGCAACTGAGCACTCCAGGCATGGCGCGAATAAACCAGGTCTGGACGGTGGTCCGGCTCGCTGCGGTCGGCGTCGGGCAGTAGTCGAGGCGGCGCCAGAAGCCGCTCGCCCAGCACCACGCCGGCACGCTTGGCGGTTACCCGGACATGGCCCATGCGGGTTTCGGCAATGGGCGTCTGGGGAATGAACATCACCAGAGCACCACGCTTGGCGATCAGAGTTGGCAACTCGTTGGCCGGATTGCCGGAGGCATCAACGGTATGGGTCTGGGCAAATTTGATGGTGCCCTGCAGCGAACCAGCCAGGTCGTTGCGAATGGTCTGGTGATCGATAAACCCCAGGGGCTGAGCAGCGAAGGAAGATGCCGGCAGAATGCAGCCGGCGAGAAGAGAAAGCGCGAATACGCCGCGGGCGGCTTTACGTCGTGGGAGTGGATTCATGGGCCTCGGACCAAGTGCGGTGAACATTGGCGGAACGGTACCGCCAGGTCGTCTACCGAAAAGCAAGGGCCGACCTGCGGTCTTCGATCCCGCGTCTTGTAAGTCGCCAGTTTTATCCGATGTTGCCCGCTTAATTCTCGCAACGGCTTACCCGAGAAAACGCCCCAGGCTGTTCAGAAGCCTCTCCAATGCGCCCCGGT
Organism: Pseudomonas viridiflava; assembly: GCF_900573885.1. Lineage (GTDB taxonomy): Bacteria > Pseudomonadota > Gammaproteobacteria > Pseudomonadales > Pseudomonadaceae > Aquipseudomonas. The sequence continues at coordinate 105,416 of NZ_UPSE01000073.1, read as the reverse complement.
TGCGCTGCATGACCGCCAGCCCGGCGGCCCGCATCTGTTCAGCCTGCTGCGGCTGCTCCCACAAACTGTGCACCGCATCCGCCACCTGCTGGGCATCGCTCACTTCGCGCAGCGCGCCGGCATCACGCAACTGCGCCGCGATGTCGAGAAAGTTGAACAGGTGCGGGCCGCTTAGCACCGGTTTGCCCAACGCGGCGGGCTCCAGCAGGTTATGTCCGCCGTTGGCGATCAGGCTGCCGCCCACCAGCGCGATATCGGCCAGGGCGTAGAGAAACAGCAGCTCGCCCATGGTGTCGCCGAGCAGCACCTGGGTGGTGTCGTTGACCGGCGCCGCGCTGGAGCGGCGCACGGTGTTCAAGCCGGTTTTGCCGCACAGCTCGAACACACTGTTGAAGCGTTCCGGATGACGCGGCACCAGAATCAACAGGGCATCGCGGTGAACGGAGAGCAGGCGCTGGTGCGCGGCCAGAACGATTTCGTCTTCGCCAGCATGGGTGCTGGCGGCGATCCAGACCGGCCGACCTGCGGCTTGCCATTCAATGCGCAGCGCGTGGGCGCGTTGCGGCAGCTCGGGGTCAATGCTGAGGTCGAACTTGATCGAGCCGGTCACGGTTACGCATTCAGGCCGCGCGCCCAGGCTTCGGAAGCGCTCGGCTTCGGCCTCGGTCTGCACGGCCAGAAGGCTCATTTGTGCCAGCATCGGTGCGGTCAGTTTGGCGAAGCGCCCGTAGCCGCGGGCAGAGCGTTCGGACAAGCGCCCGTTGGCCAACGCCACCGGAATGCCGCGCCGCGCGCACTGGTGAATGTGATTGGGCCACAGCTCGGTTTCCATGATGACCGCCAGTCTGGGCTGGAGGCGGTTTAGAAAACGCGCCGCTGTCCACGGCAGGTCATACGGCAAATAGCAGTGCTGAATCAGCGGATCGCCGGCAAACAGCGCCTGAATGCGCTCGGAGCCGGTTGGCGTCATGCAGGTGACGGTAATCGGCAGCTGCGGGTAGCGCTCGCGCAAGGCGCGCACCATCGGCGCGGCGGCGATGCTCTCGCCCACCGACACGGCGTGCACCCAGATACCGCCGGTTTTCAGCGGCGGCAAGCCAATCGCAAAGCGCTCGCTGATACGTTGCGCGTATGCCGGCGCCTTGCGGGCGCGAAGAAACAGGCGCAGCGCAATCAGCGGCAGGGCCAGGTGAAACAGCACGGTATAGAGGGTTCTATTCATGCCGCGCAGTTTACTGAGTTCACCATCAAGATGAAGCGCCTCGCTTAGCCGATTGCTTGCAGGTGCTCGGCAAAACAATCGGCCAGCCACACGGCGGCCGGCCCCAGCGCTTCATCGCGGCGACACACCAGCTCAACCACCAGCGGAGGCGGCGTCCAGTCGCTGCGCAGTTCCACAAGCTGGTTGAGGTACGTCGGGTATTGCGCCACATGGCGCGGCAACCACGCCCAACCGAGATTACGCATCACCAGCTCGGCCATGGAGTAGAAGCTGTCGGTACGCCAGACGGCCGGGCTGATCTGCTCGCCGCCCGGGTACTGCCGTTCCTGCGGCGCCATCAACAGTTGCCGGTGCTGGGCCAGGGCGTGACGGTCAACGTATTCGGCTTTAGCCAGCGCGTGCCCGGCGCCGCACACCGTGACCATCTCGATAGTGCCCAGGCGCTGACGCTCCAGCGCGCTCGGCATATTTTCGTGGTGGAACAACAAGCCGAGATCGGCCCGCCGCTCTAGCAGCTTGCGCGCTACATCGCCTTGCGCGCCGCTCGATAGCTGCACCTCAAGGCGCGGAAACTGCCGAGCCAGCGCCTCCAGGCTATCGAGCACCGGTTGATACGGCATGGCCTCATCCTGCGCCAGACGCAAACACGCTTCCTCGCCCCGTACCAGCCCCATGGCCCGCCCTTCCAGGCGCTCGCACTGGCGCAGAATTTCCCGCGCGTCTTCCAGCAGCACCTGTCCGGCCTCGGTCAGTCTCGGCTGCCGCCCGCTGCTGCGGTCGAACAACAACATGCCGAGGTCGGTTTCCAGCAAGGCGATGGCCGTGCTCACCGCAGACTGCGCCCGCCCCAGCCGCCGTGCCACGGCCGAGAACGACTGGCTTTCGGCCACGCTGACAAACAAGCGCAACTGCTCGAAATTCCACTGCATGACCGCCACCCATCTCTGCACCAGATAGGTAATGACTTTATCCCATCGCCACAGCGCTTAGAATCCCGCCATTGCAGCAACAACCCAACATAAGGAGTTCAGCCATGTCCGGTTACCTGTACCTCGGCATTGCCATCGCCTCGGAAGTGATCGCCACCACCTCGATGAAAGCCATCGACGGTTTCAACAAGCCGCTGCCGCTGGCGTTGGTGATAGTCGGCTACGCCATTTCGTTCTGGATGCTGACGTTGGTCGTTCGCACCATTCCGGTCGGCGTGGCGTACGCGGTGTGGGCCGGATTGGGCATTGTGCTGGTGAGCATCGCGGCGGCCATTATCTACAGCCAGAAACTCGACCTGCCGGCCATGCTGGGCATGGCGATGATTGTGGCGGGGGTGGTGGTTATTCAGTTGTTTTCGAACACGACTGGGCATTGAAGTAATCCGCAGCCCTCTCCCCCGGCCCCTCTCCCCCAGGCGGGCGAGGGGAGACAAGCCGACCGCGATCTAGCCCCCTCGCCCGTCCGCGGGAGAGGGCGGGGGGAGAGGGTCAGCCCCAACGCAAGTCCCCGCCTCAAGCACCCAGCGTTATACTGCCGCCCTGTTTTTCTGAAGGCGGCTCTCATGTCCCAAGCGCTTAGCACTGACATCCTCATCGTTGGCGGCGGCATTGCCGGCCTGTGGCTCAATGCCCGCCTGCGCCAGCAAGGCTTCGCCACCGTACTGGTGGAAAGCAGCAGCCTTGGCGGCGGGCAAAGTGTGAAGTCGCAGGGCATTATTCATGGCGGCGCCAAATACGCGTTGCACGGCGCGCTGACCGGCGCTTCAGAAGCCATCTCCGACATGCCGCGCCGCTGGCGTGAAGCGCTGGAAGGCAGCGGCGAGCTCGACCTGCGCGGCGCGCGGGTTCTGTCCAATGCCCATTACCTGTGGTCACCCGGCACCCTGGCCGGCAACCTCACCAGTTTTTTTGCCAGTAAGGCCGTGCGCTCGCGCGTTGACCAGGTCAAAGGCGCCGACCTGCCGCCCGCCCTGCAAGACCCGAAATTCAAAGGCAAGGTGTACCGCCTCAACGAGCTGGTACTCGACGTACCGAGCCTCATCCAGCGCCTGGCCGAACTTGCCGGCGACAGCCTGCTGAGCGGCGAGCGCATTGAACCGTTGCTGGAACAGGGCGAGCTGGCGGGGCTGACGGTCGACGGTCGTGAGATTCGTGCCCAGCGCGTGGTGCTCAGCGCCGGCGCCGGCAATGCCGCGTTGCTCACGGCGCTGGGGCAGAGCCAGCCGCTGATGCAACGCCGCCCGCTGCACATGGTGATGGTCAAAGGCCCGACGCTCAAACCGCTGTATGCCCATTGCCTGGGCGGCGGTCCGAAGCCGCGCGTCACCGTGACCAGCCACCCCACCACTGACGGCCAATGGTTGTGGTACCTGGGCGGCGACCTCGCCGAAGCCGACGGCGTGGCCCGCGACAGCCAGGCGCAAATCGCCGCCGCGCAGAAAGAAATGAAGGACCTGCTGCCCTGGGTCGACTTCAGTCAGGCGCATTGGGCAACCTTGCGCGTCGACCGCGCCGAACCCGCGCAGAGCGGCCTCGTTCGCCCGGACAACGCATACCTCACCGAAAGCAAACGGCTGCTGATTGGCTGGCCCACCAAGCTGGCGCTGGCGCCGGACTTCGCAGACCGCGTTCTGGCGGCGTTGCAACGCGACAATGTGCAGCCGGGCACCCATCCCGCCCTGCCCGAACTGCCGCGCCCACCGATTGCGCCAACAGCCTGGGAGACGCTGCTGCCATGAGCCAGAAAACCCTGCATGACCTGCATCGCCCCCTCGGCAGCACCGGCCTGCGGGTTTCGCCGCTGGGGCTGGGCACCGTCAAGCTGGGCCGCGATCAAGGGGTGAAATACCCGAATGGCTTCCAGATTCCCGATGACCCCGAAGCGCGCCAGTTGCTGAGCCTGGCTCGCGAGCTGGGCATCAACCTCATCGACACCGCGCCCGCCTACGGCCGCAGCGAAGAGCGGCTGGGGCCGCTGCTGCGCGGCCAGCGAAATGAGTGGGTGATTGTCAGCAAGGTCGGCGAAGAATTTGCCGACGGTCTTTCGCACCACGACTTCTCTGCCGCCCATACCCGACTGTCGGTGGAGCGCAGCCTCACGCGCCTGGAAACCGACCGCATCGACCTGATGCTGGTGCACTCCGACGGCAACGACCTCAACGTGCTGCAGCAGCACGAGGTTTACCAGACCCTGGCGGCGCTCAAGGCCGAGGGCAAAATCGGCGCCTACGGCTTTTCCGGCAAAACCGTCGAAGGCGGCTTGTTGGCGCTGGAGCACGGCGACTGCGCCATGGTCACCTACAACCTCAATGAACAAGGCGAGCGCCCGGTGCTCGACTACGCTTGGCAGCACGGCAAGGGCATTCTGCTGAAGAAGGCCCTCGCCAGCGGGCATGTGTGTCTGGAACCCGGCGTGGATCCGGTGCGTGCCAGCTTCGAATTGGCCTTTGCGCACCCGGCTGTCGCCAGCGCGATAGTCGGAACCATCAATCCGCTGCACCTGTCACACAACGTCTCTACAGCCGCGTCCGTCATCCACTCACTCGGGCGGGGTTAAAACAATAACGACCGCCATTCGCTGAGCCGTAACAATCATCAGCGAGCATGCGCAGTAGCTGTCCCAGGAAGGAGCCGATATGCCGAAGGTCCTCGTCCGCAAGGCCCCCACTGATTTCAAGACCCTGGCGCTGCATGTCGAAGCCAGCGCCACCGGTCTGAGCTACCAGGGCATTGGCCCACCCTTGAATTTTTCCCAGGTACTGGACCGTCGCCAGCCGTTGCCGCTGGATAACGCCGAGCAGTTTCAAGTCGACCTGGCCAACCTCGGCGTTTCCGTGCGCCTGACCCTGAACTGGCAAGGTCGCGATTATTGGGTGCTGGTTCGCCAGCGCCGTCTGGACCGTGGCGATGTGGTGCTCAAACTTATCTCTGGCTACGTGCCGGCCCACGAGCTCAATCTGCCGTTGCTCACCGCCATTCAGGAAGTCGCCGAAGAGTGCCTGCTGGAAACACCGGAAGGCTGGCTGGGCGGACGCTTTGGCGACACCTGGCTGCCAACGCCGTACCACAGCACCCTGCGTTACCGCGAATCGACGAGCTTCAGCCTCAGCCCCCTTTCCGGCGCGGCGCGGCCGATTCGCTGCGGCAACCTGACCCTGATCGAACGGCCACGCGCCTATGTGCACGTGCCGACTTCGTCGTTGCAGCTGGTCTACGACCTGCGTCTGGAACTGCCCAAAGAGGCGCGCCAGCTCAGCCTGTTTCATGTCGACGAACGTTTGGAAGACGGCAAGCTGGTCGCCCGCCTCGACCGCACCAAACCCGACCTGTATCTGATTCCGTTGAACCAGGGCAAACCGAGCGCCGAGCTGCTCACCCTCAAGCAGGGCGCGCTGGTGCCAGCGAGCAACCGCGGTATTTTCCTCGCCGAGAGCTTTGCACCGCAGGAAGGGTGGCTGGTACGGGACGAACGCATTCGCTGGAAAGACTGGGTTGCCCAGCAAGGATTGGGCGCAAAAAAGCCCCAGGTTAAAGTGGCGAGCGGTTGTTGATTTGTTGGGCTTCGCTGCGCTCAACCCAACCTACCAAGCCGAACGACGTAGGTTGGGGCGATCCGCGTTCGGTGAGCGCAGCGAACCCCACCAATCTGCTACTTCAACTCGCTGGAGCTTTTTCCCAGCAACCGCCGCGCCACGATCAGAAGCTGTATCTGCTGGGTGCCTTCGAAGATGTCGAGAATTTTCGAGTCGCGCGCCCATTTCTCCAGCAGTTCGTCCTCGCCGTAGCCCAACGCCCCCGCCAGCTCCACGCATTTAAGCGTCACTTCATTGGCCACCCGGCCCGCCTTGGCTTTGGCGATGGACGCTTCCTTTGAGTTGGGCAGCTTGTTGTCGGCCATCCATGCCGCTTTCAAGGTGAGCAACCGCGCAGCTTCCCATTCGGCTTCCAGGCGATACAGGGTCGCCTCGGCATGGCTGACGGCGAGCAAGGGCTTGGCGTAGTCGAAGCGAAAGGTGTCTTTGAGCAATTCGCGCGTGCGGTCCAGCGACGCTTTCGCCACGCCGATGGCCATGCCGGCCACCAGCGGCCGGGTGTTGTCGAAGGTTTCCATAACCCCGGCAAAGCCTTTCTGCACATCCACTTCCGGGTTGCCGAGCAGGTTGGCAGCCGGCACGCGACAGTCGTTGAAGCTGATGGAGGCGGTGTCCGAGGCCTTGATGCCGAGCTTTTTTTCCAGCCGCGTCACGCTCATGCCGGGCGTGCCGTGCTCGACCACAAACGACTTGATCGCCGCGCGGCCCAGGGCTTTGTCCAGCGTGGCCCAGACCACCACCGAGTCGGCCCGTTCGCCGGAGGTGACGTAGATTTTCTCGCCGTTGAGCACGTAGTGGTCGCCGTCTTTGCGCGCGGTGGTGCGGATGGCAGCGGAGTCGGAGCCACAGCTGGGCTCGGTGATCGCCATCGCCGCCCAGGTGCCGTTGAAGCGTTGCAACTGTTCGTCGTTCGCGACTGCGGCGATGGCTGCGTTGCCCAAGCCTTGGCGCGGCATCGCCAGCAGCAGGCCGACATCGCCCCAGCACAACTCCATCACGCCCAGCAGCGCCGACAGGTTACCGCCGTTTTTTACGCCCTCTTCGACCGATTTAGCCGCCCCGCGCTTGCTCGCCGACGTGGCGCCGATGGCGTCCGGCGAGCCGGCGTTCATGCCGTCCAGCAACGCGGCGAGCAAGTCGAGTTCTTTGGGGTAGGCGTGTTCGGCCTTGTCGTATTTGCGCGAAATCGGGCGGAAATAATTGGCCGCCACTTGATGCGCCTGATGCACCAGGCCGGAGAATTTTTTCGGGGTTTCCAGGTTCATGCTCGTAACTCCCTGCTCACAATTGCAGGCCGCCGGCCATTACGGCCACGGCGCGCAGGTCGCGGTACCAGCGCTCGGCTGGGTGCTCTTTGGTAAAGCCGTGGCCGCCTAACAACTGCACCGCGTCGGTGCCGATCTTCATGGCTTTCTCGGCGCACAACAGTCGCGCCAGATAAGCCTCGCGATGGAACTCCAGGCCTTGCTCGGAACGGGCGCACGCGCGCCAGACCAGCATGCGCATGGCGTCCAGTTCAATGGCGATGTCGGCGACCATAAACGCCACGCCCTGGCGATGACTGATCGGCTCGCCAAAGGCGATGCGTTCATTGCAATAGGTGGTCACGTAGTCCAGCGCTGCCTGGCCGGTGCCTACGGCCAGCGCACACCAGGCCAGCGCGGCGTGGTCGAGAAAGCTCTGGTAGTTGAAGTGCTCGGCGTTCAGGCGCTGTTCGGCCGGCACTTTCACGCCCTTGAGTTTGACCCGCGCGGTGGCGCCTGCCTTGAGCCCCATGCCCGGCTCGGGAACACGCTGAAGCCCTTTGCTGCCGGCCTCGACGATAAACAACGCCGGACCATTTTCTGCCCGCGCGGCGATGATCAAGTGGCTGGCGTCGAGCCCGCGCAGCACCAGGCACTTCTCGCCGCTGAGGGTGTAGTGCTTGCCCTTGCGCTTGGCTTTGGTGCCCAGCTTGAGCGGGTCGAACAGTGCCTCGGGCTCGTTCACCGCAATGGCCATCACGGGCGCACCGGCTTCGCCCACGAACGCAGGTAACCAGCGTTGCTGCTGCTCGGGCGAGCCCCAGCGGCGGATACAGTTGGCGGCCGACAACGGCACTAACAACGCGGCGGCCAGCGACATATCGCCCTTGGCCAACGCTTCGGCGATCAAGGCATTGCTCACCGTGGTGCGCTCGCCCGCCATGCCGCCATGGGCTTCGCTGACGCCATAAAAGGTCAGGCCCAGATCGTGCGCCTGATTGAGCAGTTCAGCGGGAACGGCAGCATTGGCGTCGGCGTCGTGGGCGGCTGGGCGCAGCACGTCGCTGGCAAAGCCTGCGAGCATATCGACGAGCATTTGCTGCTCTTCGCTGAGGGATAAATCGAACAGCGCGTCCGGGTCGACCTTGCGCGGCGTGCGGCTGCCGCCTTTTTGCGCGCGGTCGGCGGCCATGCGAAAGCTGGCGCGGCTGCCGCTATAAACAAGCTTTTCAAAGGGCTTGCGCAGGTTCAGGCGGTCAGGCCAATCGGCCTGCGCCATGCGATTGAGAAGGGCCAGAGCGCGGCCTTGTACATCGGCATTCATGGGCATCTTTCCGTCCAGGATGAAGATGCCCGCAGCATGCGCGCGTCAAAACGCCACGCCTATGACCGCTACGCCGGGGGTGATTGGCAGGTTAGCCAAAGGGGGGAATGCAGAGCGCATTGACACCCGTCATTCCCGCGCAGGCGGCGGGAATGACGGAGGACTTCTTGAGGTTTATTTACGCTCGCGAATCTTATTAACGATGGCCGTCGTAGAGCTGTTTTCCACCAACCCCAACACCCGCACTTCGCCGCCATAGGCTTTGACGATATCGGCGCCGACAACCTGCTCAACGCCGTAGTCGCCGCCCTTGACCAGCACATCCGGCTTCACGGCGCGCAGCAGGTTTTCCGGGGTGTCTTCGCTGAAGCACACCACCCAATCCACCGCACCCAAACCGGCGAGCACGGCCATGCGGCGGTCGACCGAGTTGATCGGGCGACCCGGGCCTTTCAGGCGGCTAACCGAAGCGTCGTCGTTCACGGCCAGCACCAGGCGGTCGCCTTGGGCGCGCGCCTGTTCCAGATAGGTCACGTGGCCGGCGTGGAGGATGTCGAAGCAGCCGTTTGTGAAGACAATTGTTTCGCCATGGGCACGGGCGTCGTCGATGCTGGTCAGCAGTTGATCCAGGGTCAACACGCCCCGCTCGGAGCCTTCTTCACGTTGCACGGCGCGGCGCAGTTCCGGCGCGCTGATGGCGGCGGTGCCGAGTTTGCCGACCACAATGCCGGCCGCCAGATTGGCCAGCGCCACAGCTTGTGGCAGCTCTTCACCGGCCGCAATGGAGGCGGCCAGGGTGGAAATCACGGTGTCGCCAGCGCCTGTCACGTCGAACACTTCACGGGCGCGGGCTGGCAGATGCAAGGCCGGATGCTCGGGACGCAGCAGGGTCATGCCATGCTCGCCACGGGTCACCAGCAAGGCGCCCAGTTCCAGCTCGCGCATCAGCTCGGCACCTTTGGCGACCAGCTCGGCTTCGTCGGCGCAACGGCCAACGATGGTTTCAAATTCGCTGAGATTGGGGGTGATCAGACTGGCACCACGGTAGATGGCGAAGTCTTTGCCCTTGGGGTCGGCCAGCACCGGAATGTTGCGCGCACGGGCGGCCTGAATCAGTTCCTGATGGTTCTTCAGCGCGCCTTTGCCGTAGTCCGACAGCACCAGCACTTTGATGCCATCGAGCTGACTTTCCACCGAAGCGGTAAGGGCCACGGTGTCGGTTTTGAACGGTTCTTCGAAGTCCATGCGCAGCAGTTGCTGATGCCGACTCATGACCCGCAATTTGACGATGGTCGGCTGCCCGGCAATGCGCTGGAACTGCGCATTGACGCCGGCGGCTTGCAGGCTGTCGGTCAGGCTGGCGGCAGCTTCATCTTCGCCGGTCACGCCGACCAGACGAGCCGGCGCGCCCAGGGCGGCGATGTTCAGGGCCACGTTGGCGGCGCCACCGGGGCGGTCTTCGATCTGGTCGACGCGCACCACGGGAACCGGCGCTTCCGGGGAAATCCGCGAGGTGCCGCCGTGCCAGTAGCGGTCGAGCATGACATCACCGACCACTAAAACCGAGGCCTGATCGAAACGGGGCATGGACAACTTCATGGACTCTCCGGGGACGCTTGAACGCGGCAAAAAAATATAGCACAGCGAGGTGCGCGCCCAGCTCTACCGGGCGCTGCGCCTCAATCAGGTAAACGGCGGACCCAGAACAGCTCGTGCCGTCGGACCGCTTTGCGAAAGAACTCATCCTCACCGGTGGCCGGCCAGCGGCGCCCGGCGAGGAGCTGTTGAATAACGCGGCGCAGGCGCTTTTTCAGCGGCGGCCGGCCTTGCAAATCATGCTGCATGCCCAGGGCCATGGCTTTGTCGATCTGCGTGGCCGGACTCAATACCGGGCTCCACAGCAGATCCGCCGGCAGCGCGTCGATGGCCGGCGGCAAGGCGATGCCGTTGCCTGCCGGACCCATGGGCCAGCGGTCGTTGTCGTGCAGGTGATTGGCATAGAACAGCAGGGTGTGCGGCTTCCAGGTGCTGCGGGCAATGGCCTGACGCAGCGCCTCGGTGGTGGCGACGTGGTCCGCGTGCGGGTCCAGTTCCGGGTGCGGAGTAACGACCACGCCCGGTCGATAATGCTCCAGGGCAAACACCAGATCGGCCAGCAGATTGTTCCAGCTCGGAGTGCCATCACTGTCACTCGGCAAGCGCAGCGCATTGAGCGGGCGCACGCTGCGCACGTCGCTTTCACCGGACTCGCGCGAGCCAAAGGTTTTGTCGGGTTCCGCAGCCATGGCCGGCAGTTGCAGGCAGTAATAACCCAACTGCAGGCAATGGCTGGCCGGCACGCCGCCCCACTGCGGCACCGTCATGCTGTCCCAGGCGCGCAAACGACCTTTGAGGCGGGCGGCGTTTTCTGGCGAGAGGCCCATGTGCTGGAACCGCTCGGCTTCGATTTCGCCCTGGGTCAGGGTGACGATGCTGACGTTCTTGCTGCGGCTATAGAGACCAAAGGCGGCCAGCTCGGCGTCGTCGGCATGCGGCGCGAGGATCATCACCGGCTCTTGGGCGTAGTCCGGGTTGCTCAGGCAGAACAATTCGCCCGCCGAGGCCAGGCGGCAGAAGCGGCCCTTGATCGACAGCTGGCCCTGCGCCAACGCAGCCGCCTGCCCGGACACATTGAGGTAACGCCGCCCTGCCACGCCGCGCTCGAAGTCCTGACGGTCATCGCCAACCAGCACCTGCGGATCAAAGAGCCGGCCCAGCAAGGTGGCGCGCACCCGTACCGACAAAATCAGGGTGTCACCTTCAACCAACGCGTCGCGCAACTGCACCGTGCCGTCGGCCACGGTCACCGCAAAACGCGGCGTGCCGGCAGGGAAGCGGTACAGGTAATCGTCTGTGGGCGAGTAGAACAGATGGTCGGCAAACCAGGCTTCATGGCCGATCCAGCCCAGCACCAGCAGCAGCGGCACCAGCCACCAGGCGACGATCAGCCCCAGCAGCGCCAGCACCACCAAGGCGATGGCGAGGAACAGGCGCTTGTTGCGCCGGTGCTGTTTAAGAAGCTGCTGCTTGCGTGTGCTCATGGGAGACCTGGGCTCTATACCTGAAACACCGGCACGCTATGGCACCAGCGGTCTTTGTATTCGCGGTCGGCGCGGCCGAAGGAATAGCGCAGCGGTTTACCCAAGGCGCGGGCGGCGGCCCACGCGTCTTGGGTGTTGACGAAACTGAGCACACTGCCCGGGCTGAATTCGCGGTTCTGCGGGTCGACGCCACCGTTGATGTACTCAAGGCTCACCCACTCCGGGGCCTGCACCTGATACAGCACCTGAATGGCCACCGGCAGGTCGTTGAGGTAAATCAGCGAGCCGGTCATGAACTCACGCAGCAGGGCAAACACCTCGGCCAGCTGCGCTTTGCCGGTGGCCTCGAAGCCCCAGCGACGCTGGAACAGGTCGGCGTAAATGCTCGCCTGCTCAGCTGGCGTCAGCTCCAGCATCGGCCGGATCACCCCACCCGCTTCTTCCAGCAAGCGCTGCTCGCGACGCTGGTTGTAGCGAAATTTCTTCGAGTAATCCTCAGGCGCCCGCGCCAGCGCCAGGCCTTCGGGTTGCGGCTTTAAGCTACTGACGCGGCCGCTGTTCAGTTCAGACACATAGCGCATGCGCTGGCGCACCGGCACCTGGGCATCGGGCGCCACCGGCAGAATGATTTCAGCGTTGCCCAGATCGAACAGACCGCGCTTGCCCTTGGCCTTGAGCACATCTTTGGAGAGTGCCAGGTGTCGGCCCCAGCACGGCACCGCCGCCACCAACTCATCGCCGGTAAACCAGCCGAGGTAGCGCACGGGAATGCCCGCCAGGCCGGCGAGGCGTTCGACCACGTGCGGATGAGTCGCCACGCTGCCGCCGAAACGGTTCCAGGCGGCGGCATAGGCGTCAGCCTCAATCGGGGTCCAGCCACGTTCACGCCAGCCCCGCCACACACGGCCGATCATGCCGGTAGCGGCTCCGCTTCGGCTTCGGCTTCGTCGCCGTCCTTGAACTGTTTGGCGTGCAGGCGCGAGTAGTAGCCGTTGAGGGCCAGCAACTCGTTGTGGGTGCCGCGCTCGACGATCTCGCCCTGATCCATGACCAGAATCAGATCGGCCTTCTCGATGGTGCTCAGGCGGTGGGCGATCACCAGCGTGGTGCGGCCCTGCATAACCTTGTCGAGGGCGCCCTGAATATGGCGTTCCGATTCGGTATCCAGTGCCGAGGTGGCCTCGTCGAGAATCAGCAGCGGCGCGTTTTTCAGCAGCGCGCGGGCAATGGCCAGACGCTGACGCTGCCCACCGGACAGCAGCACGCCGTTCTCGCCCACCAACGTGTCGTAGCCTTGCGGCATCTTCTCGATGAACTCGGCGGCGTAAGCGTCTTCGGCTGACTGGCGCACGGCATCGAACGGCGCACCGGCCAGGTCGCCATAGGCGATGTTGTTGGTGACGGTGTCGTTGAACAGGGTGACGTGCTGAGTCACCAGGGCAATGTGGCGGCGCAGGTTGGTCAGCTTGAAGGTTTCGATTTCCAGCCCATCGAGCAGAATTTCGCCCTGATTGTGGTGGTAAAAACGCGGAATCAAGTTGGCCAGCGTCGACTTGCCGCTGCCCGAGCGACCTACCAGAGCAACCATTTGCCCAGGCTTGGCGACAAAGGAAATATTGCTCAGTACCTCACGCTCGGTGCCCGGGTACTGAAAGCTCAGGTTGCGCACTTCCAACAGACCAGTGGCGCGTTCCAGCTCCACGGTGCCGGTGTCCACTTCCGGCTCTTCATCGAGCTGCTCGAAAATGCTTTCTGCACCGGCCAGGCCTTTTTGAATGGTGGCGCTGACTTCGGAAAGTTGGCGAATGGGCTTGGGCAGCAGGCCGGCGGCGGTGATGTAAGCCACCAGTTCGGCGGGCGAAGCGTCGCCACGGAAATACAGCACCAGGTACATCAATACGGCCATGCCGATATAGATGACCAGTTGCAGGCTTGGCGTGTAGATCGACTGCGTGCGCGTCATGCCCAGGCTGCGATTCATGTTGTCTTCGCTGGCTTCGCGGAAACGGGTTTTCTCATAGGTTTCGCCGCCGAAGCTGCGCACGACGCGATAACCCTGAATGGTCTCTGATGCCACGTGGGTGACGTCGCCCATTGCTACCTGGATTTTCTTGCTCTGGCTGCGAAATTTCTTGCTGGCCGTGGTTACCAGTACCGCAATGATCGGCAGGATGCACAGCAATACCGAGGTCAGTTTCCAGTTGCTGTACACCAGATAACCGAACAGGAAAACCACGGTCAGGCCTTCGCGAATAACCACCTTGATGGCGTCGGTGGCCGCACCGGTCACCATGGTGACGTTGTAGGTGATGCGCGAAATCAGGTGGCCGGAATTGTGGTTGTCGAAGTACCGATTGGGCAGTGTGAGCAGGCTGTTGAACAGCGCCACACGCAGGTCGTGCACCAGGCCGCGCGAGACTTTGGCCAGGTAGTAGTTGCCCAGAAACGAGCCTATGCCCTGATAGACGGCAATGAGTACAATCAGCAGCGGCACGCCCAGGACCATCGAAATGCCGAGAAATTTGGTGTCGTTGGTGCCTTCCAGGGCGCGGATAAAGTGTTTGAGCATGTCGGCCAGCAGCGGTTGGCTGGACGCGAACATCACGAAACCGACAATACTGATCGCAAAAGCACCCCAGTAGGGCAGCACATACTTGAGCAGTCTCAAATAGACTTTCAGACTGGATTGCTCACTGGTTTTGGCCATTCGGCACGCCTCATACGACTGGCTTGAGAGAAAAGATGCGGATTGTAGCAGCGAACGAATTGCAAGATTGGCTCAGCCACGGCGAGCTTCTGGAAAAAGACAGTTTTGGGCCCAAGGTGGTGCGTCTGGCCGACGGCCGTTTGCTGAAGATCATGCGCAGCCGCCGCACGCCATTGCTGGCGCGTCTGCTGCCTTCGGCGCAACGCTTCAGCCGCAATGCCCAACGCCTGCAACAGGCTGGCATCGCCACTCCGCTTATTGATGAAACCCTCTGGATAGACCGCGACAAAGCCGTTAGCGCCTGCCTCTATCAGCCCCTGCCGGGCGAGCCGCTGGACAGCCTGTTCCGCCACGACAAGCCACGCTTCATGAGCCTGCTGCCACAGCTTGCGGCGTACATTTACCGCCTGCATCAGCGCGGCATTTACTTCCGCTCGCTGCACCTGGGCAACATTCTGCTGACGCCCGAAGGTGACTTCGGCCTGATCGATTTTCTCGACCTGCGCTTCAAACGCGCACCGCTGAGCAAGAGCCTGGTGAAACGCAACTTCGAGCACTTGCGCGGCTATTTGCAGCGGCGCAAGGTCGAGGGTTTTCCGTGGGACGAGCTGTTGGCGGCTTATGCGCTGGCGAGCAAGGCGTCGAGCTGATCGCGTTCCAGCTTGGGAATCAGACGGTCCGGCAGGCGGCTCTGCGCTGACAGGTTGAACACCTGGAATTGCGGCTGGATCACCTTTTCGGCCAGCAGTTGAAAGCTCGGCAGAATGTAGTCATCAAAGTCGCCATCCAGACGACTGGGCACCGCCTGGTCGCCCTGCTCATAAAAGCGCCCGACGCTGGTGTTCAAATCCACCCCTACCAGAAACACTTTATTGAAGCCCAGATGGTAGGCCAGCTGAATGCCGGCATAGGGCACGGTGCGACCGTTGAAGTAACCCTTTTTCAGGTTGCGACTGAACCCGATACGGTTGGGCTTTTGGCGGAACCAGGAATGCTTGCATTCGATGTCATCGTCATGGCGCATGGCCCGCGCGAACTGCCGAGGGCTAAGGTGCCGGTGCGCTTCATCGCAGCGCCCGGCGCGCTCGAAGCGAAACACCGAGCGGCCTTCCAGTGCATCCGGAACGGTGCCCAGCAGGGTTTCAATCACCCGGGGCGACAGCATCAGGTGGCGGGCATGTTCGACCGCTTGCAGCATCAACGGCAGACGATTACGCACAAAGCTGCTGTCATCACACAGGTAATAATCCGGCGCCATACCCACGGAAGTGAAACGGCAAATAGAGCCGTTCAACGCCATCATCGGGTAGTGCCCGTATTGCTCCAGCGGGAAGGTTTTGGTCGAAGGCCCGGACGCCACAATAAACACCGGACCGGAGCAGCTGTTGCGGCACGCGTCGAACGATTCGAACGGCACCGATTTATTAGAAAGGTAAAACTCGCCCATCCAAGGCGTCCCTCTTTTCTTGGAGGCGTCGAGAATCGACACCACTCCCTATGATTTTCGATAAACGTGACAGCGAGGGGTTCAGACTGTTTTGGCTTCGCCCAACTTTCGGCTGGCCAGTACCAGGCTCAGCGCGATCGGCACCCACGTCACTAACCAGTCGGCGTTGGGCTTGAGCCACAGGCCAATGCCATCGGTCATCAACGACACCGTGGAGAACACCCATATCGCCAGCACCGCCTGACCAAGCGGCAGCGCACGATTGAGCCAGGCGCGCCAGGCAACGCAGCCCCACAGTGTCAGGTACAGGGCAAGACCGATCACCCCTTCCCGTGCACCAATGTTCAGGAACAGGTTGTGCGGGTGTTTGAAGGTGCGATCGAACTCCGGCACATAAATGCCGAATTCGTTGAAGCCGTAACCCAGCGCCCAGTTATCCAGCATCAACTTCAGGCCGCCTGCCCACAGCGTGGGACGCGCCGAGGCGCCACGCTGAGTCAGCACGTCGGGGCACAGCACGGCGATTGCGGCGATTGCGATAACGCCCAGAGCAATCAATGCGTAGCCACGGCGCGACCGCAGCACGACCACCATCACCACAAAGGTCAGGCCCAGGGCAATCCATACGCCGCGCGTCTGGTTAAGGCCGAGGAACAACAGAAAGCCCAGCGCCGACAGGGCCAGTAACGGCGCATGCCAGGGCGCCAGGCGCTGGGTTCTGGCCAGGAACAGGGCGAACAACCCGAGTACGCCGATGGCGTGGGCCGCCATGATTGCGGTATCCCAAACGCCCAGTGCGATCAGGCGCATGCCTTCGTACTTCTCCGGCCGCAGCCAATAGAAGTTGACCACCGAAACCAATGCCATCAGGCCGCCAAACACGGCGGCTGCGAACAGCCAGGTCTCGATGCGGATGCGCGCCTGTGAAGCCAGCACAATGCCGAACAGTGAGAGGGTGACGTAAAACGTGACCTTGATATCGCCGGTCAGCTCGTCGCTGCCTTTAACGGCCAGCACTAGCCAGGTCCAGGCGAGAAACACGCCGAACAGTGCCAGCTCCGGTTGTTTCAACGCGGCGCGAAAATCGGCACGAAACAGCGCCGGAACAACTGGCAGCCACAACAGCGCAATCACCGCCTGGTGATAGTGCTTACTCGGCAACAACCAGGCGAAGCACAGCAGCGCCGTTAATCCCAGACACGCCCACATCGGCAACGAAACCTTATTGAGCACAGCATTCCCTTTCATCCATCAATCCTTGTTCAACATACGCTGTGCAACCCGCTGCAATTGAGCAGCGTCGGCGTTTTGCCAACTGCCTTTAATGCAATAGTCGTGCGCCAGATAGCGCAGAAAATTGCGTTTCACCCGCTCATCCAACGGCCAGTCGGGGAAGCTTCTGGCGGCTGCCAGCAACTCATCGGCCGAGTCGGCGTGCATGACCACGCCGGGAATATTGAAAAATGCCTGCCCCAGAGTCAGCACCGGCTTGCCCAGCAGCAAGCTTTCCAGCCCCACGGTGGAGTTCAGCGTAATGACGAACTCGCTTTGCTCGATCAACTGCTGGGTGGCGTTGCCATTGGCAAACAGCAGGCGCTCATGGGTGCGCTGATGCAGGTCGGGATACACCTCGCGGCTCGACGGATGCTCTTTGAACACCACGGTCATGCCGGTTTCCGCCGCCAGCCGTTCGCCCAGGGCGAACAGCTCGCGCATATTGCCGACCCAGGGCGAGAACAGCCGCACCTGGGTATCGCGGTCGTCCTGAAACGGGATAAAGACATAGCGCGGTGGCAACTCGACCGGCACCAGATCACTTACCCGCGGCTTGCGTGGAATCAGCACCACATCGCCCTGCCCATCGGCCGCGTCGGGCTCGGGATAGTTCAGGTAGAAGGCTTGATCGCGCGGCACGGAGTTGCGGAAGTTGACGCCCTTGGCGTCCAGTGTGGTGGTATCGGGCAGCAGGCCGTTCTCGAAAAAGAACGTGCCGCAATCGGCCGGTTTCAGGGCCAGCAGCAATTGGCAGTAACGGTGCGAGCCGTTCCACATCACCAGATTTTTCGGCTGCTCGCGCTTGAGCAACGCGTTGGCGCGCAGGGCAATCCAGGCCAGCTCCAGGCGCAGCAAGGCGCGGTACAGCGGGCCCTGGTATTTGTTTTTAACCCGGCGCTCCTGGCATTTTTCTTCCACCAGATGCGCCCAGTCGATGCGCGAAATGATGCCCGGCAACTGCCAGGGACGCGGCAACGGCATTTGCCCTGGCACCACCACTTTGCCATCGAGCTCGGTCTCGTTTAGCAGGCGCTGAAAATAAATGCTCTGGTGCTTGGCCAGGGAGAAAAAAAGAAAGTGGGTCATGGTCGATCCGTGCCATTCAAAGGGGCGTGTTCGATGTCGTCGGGTAATGGCTGATCGTGCAGCAGGCACTCAAGGACACGCACGTTCTGCGCCAACCCTTGCGAGCCATGGGACAAGTGAAACAGGGCAAATGCGCGGGCGATTTCCACGTGCTCGTCGTAGGCGCTGACGGTCCGCTCCAGGCCCTGCTGCAGCGCGGCGGGCGTTTCGATACGCGGCCCGAAAAACCGTTCCTGGGCGAAGATGTCGCCGTCGTTGCTGAGGTTGACGTACAGCACCGGACGACCGGCCAGCCCCGCCTCGATCACCGCGTTGGACATGATGTTGACCACCACCGAAGCCTGTCCCAGCGCCTCGGCCAACGAGCAGTCGGCGGCCAGCAACTGCACGTTCGGCAGATCGCCTGCGACGGACTGCCAATAGCCGGCCTGACTGCGCGGGTGGCGCTTGATCAGCACCTGCCAGTCGGTGTTTGCCGCAGCCCAATCGCGCAGCAAGGCGTAGGTGCGCTGGTAGCCGGGTTCTTTCTCTTTGTCCGGACCGACGCCAAGCACCAGCAGGCGCTGTTGCTGCGGGTTGGCAAACGGCAGGTCGTAGGCGCTGTCGATCATATGCGAGCCGGCCAGCACGGCCGTCGAGTCGCCGAAACGCAAGGTTCGGGCCTGCAGCGCTTCCAGCGAGCTGCGGCCGAACAGCAGGTAATAGTCGTAGTCGTTCATGCCCAGGCGCCGCGAGCTTTCCACCGTCGAGGCATGGGCCAGGTGCACCAGCGGCCGGCCACGGCCGTGCATGGCCAGACGCAGAAACGGCGAGTAGAGGCTGCCGTTGCGGTCGTTGAGCAACACCGCAGGCTGATGGTGACTGACCAGCCATTGCGAATACGCGGCATACCCGAAATAGCGCAGCGGCACCGCTTGCGGCGGCGCTTGCAACAGGCGCTCGCGGCAGATCACGCGGGGGCTCTGTAGCGCCGTCTCGAGCAGTGAATGGCCGCGCTCACGAATGGCCTGGATAAACGCTTTCTTGCGGGCAAACGCGATCACTTTCGGCGCCGACTGCAGCAGCAGAAAATCGCAGGGCTCGGCCGCGACCTGTGCGGCCAGACGACGCCTGGCGCGCCAGCCAAAACGCAGATCCCCCAGCGCCTCACGGGCGAAACGCACGGCACTGCCCAGCACGCCGTAACGCTCGCGCAGCAGGTGCCAGCGATAGCGATCCAGCGCCCGCGCGCGATCAGCCCATTGGCTTTCGGCGTGGCGTGCGGTCATGGTTTCCCGGCCATCATCGGCAACGCCCAGAAGCGCTGGCGCACGGCCTCGTCGGTGAAGCGTTCGCGCAGCCGGGCGGCCATGCGTTCGCGGCACTCGGGCAGGCGCCCGGTCTCAGCGGCCTGACGTTGTAACTGGCGCGCCAGCTCGGCCGCATCGCCGAGGGGAAACAGCAGCCCGACGCCCGCCACCACTTCGGCGCCGCCGCCGCAGTCGGTGCAAATCACCGGCACATCAGCGGCCATGGCCTCGAGCAAGACCATGCCGAACGGCTCGTGGTCGGAACTCAAGGCGAATACATCAAAGGCCCGAAAGTAGCGGCGGCCGTGGGCAACCTGGCCGAGAAAACGCACCTGCTCCGCCACGCCCAGCTTTTGCGCCAGCGCCTTGAGCGGGGTTTCCAGCTTGCCGCTGCCCATGATCACCAAGAGGCTGTTGGCCGGCAGATTCGGCAAGGCCTGGGCGAACCCTCTGAGCAACGTGGTCTGGTCTTTATCCGGGTGCAGGCGGCCGACGTTGCCGACAATCCAGGCGTCGCGGGCCAGCCCCAGTGACTCGCGGGCCTCTTCGCGGCCGAGCAACTCACCCTGGACGGCTGCCAGGTCAACTCGGTTATAGAGTGTTTCGATGCGCTCGGCCGGCCAGCCCGGCAGGCTCTCGCGGATGTCGTCGCGCACCGCGTCAGACACCCCGAGCAAGCTCAGGCGACGCTTGAACCAGTTGGCGAAAATGAAGCGCGAGCGCCGGCGATAGTCGCCAAACGCGTGGTGCACACCGATAACCGGCAAGTTGCTGCCCAGCAGCGCGACGTACACCGGCTTGAAGCGGTGCGCGATGCAGAAAGCGAACTGGCGTTCACGGGTAATGCGCTTGATATCGCGAATGGCCGACAGCTTCAGACCGCGCACTTCGGCGCTGTGGTAGCCGAGAAAAATCACCTCGTCCGAACCCGAGCCCGCCTCCACGGCGGCGCTGGGCTCACCGGTCAGGTAAACGGTGGTGACTTTATAAGGCGTGCCATCAAAGAGGCTGGCGTACTGACGGGCGCAGTCGAGAAACGGCCCGTCATAACCATGGCAGAACTGCAGAACGCGCAGTTCAGTTGAGCGTGTCATACCCGTCCGCGCCTTCCTTGATCACCAGAATGTCTTCCATGATCAGGTACTGCAGGTCCGAACCGAAGAACATGTTCAACGCGTCGGTGGGCGAGCAGATCATCGGTTCGCCCCGACGGTTCAGCGAGGTGTTCAACGACACGCCGTTGCCGGTCAGGCCTTCCAGGGCCTTCATCATGTCGTAGTAGCGCGGATTGTATTCGCGCTTGAGCACCTGGGCACGGGAGGTGCCGTCTTCGTGCACCACTTCCGGCACACGGGTTTTCCACTCTTCAGCCACTTCAAAGGTGAAGGTCATGAAGGGCGCCGGGTGATCGACCTTGATCATCTGCGGGCCGACGGTATCGAGCATCGACGGGCAGAAGGGGCGCCAGCGCTCGCGGAACTTGATCTGCTCGTTGATGCGGTTGGCGACGCCGGCAATGCTTGGGCACCCGATGATCGAGCGGCCGCCAAGGGCACGCGGACCGAATTCCATGCGGCCCTGGAACCAGGCCACCGGATTGCCGGCCACCATGATTTCAGCAATGCGCTGCGGCATGCTTTCGATCTGTTTGAATTTCGGTTTGCTCGGGTGACGGGCGCAGGCGGCGATCACGTCTTCGTTGGAATACGAAGGGCCGAGGTAGACGTGTTCCATTTTCTCTACCGGCACACCGCGCTTGTGCGAGATGTAAGCAGCGGCGCCCACGGCTGTACCGGCGTCACCGGAGGCCGGCTGCACGAACAGTTCTTTGACTTCCGGGCGGGCAATGATGCGCTGATTGAGTTTGACGTTCAGCGCGCAGCCGCCGGCAAAGGCAATCTTGCCGGTTTCCTTGAGGATGTCGCCCAGGTAGTAATCCATCATCTGCAGCGCCAGTTTTTCGAACAGCGCTTGCATGCTGGCGGCGTAATGAATGTACGGATCGTCGGCGATGTCGCCTTCGCGTTTCGGCCCCAGCCACTCGATCAGCTTGGGCGAAAAGTAGAAGCCCTTGCCGTTCTCTTTATAGCGACGCAGGCCGATGACGTTGGCGTACTCGGTGTTGATGATCAGCTCGCCGTTTTCGAATTTGGCCAGGCGCGAGAAATCGTATTTGCTGGCGTCGCCATAGGGCGCCATGCCCATGACCTTGAACTCGCCGTCGAGCATTTCAAAGCCGAGGAATTCGGTGATCGCGCCGTACAGGCCGCCGAGCGAATCCGGGTCGAAGAATTCTTTGATCTTGTGGATCTTGCCGTTCTCGCCATAACCGAAAAAGGTCGTGGCGTACTCGCCTTTACCGTCGATGCCCATGATCGCGGTCTTCTCGGTGAAACCCGAGCAGTGGTAGGCGCTGGAGGCGTGGGCCAAGTGGTGCTCGACCGGCTCGATTTTGACTTTTTTCGGGTCGAAGCCCAGTTGCTCGAGGCACCAGACAATCTTGTTGCGGTAGCGCTTGTAGCGGCGGTTGCCCATCAGAATCGCGTCAAGCGAGCGATCCGGCGCGTACCAGTAGCGCTTGGCGTAATGCCAGCGAGCTTTGCCGAAAATGCTGATAGGGGCGAAAGGAATCGCGACCACATCGACGTCCGACGGCTTGATGCCAGCCTGCTCCAGGCAGAACTTGGCCGACTCGTAGGGCATGCGGTTCTTGGCGTGCTTGTCGCGCACGAAGCGCTCTTCTTCGGCGGCCGCGATCAGCTTGCCGTCGATATACAGCGCAGCGGAAGGATCATGACTGAGGGCGCCGGAAAGGCCGAGAATCGTCAATGCCACGGGAAACCTCTTGCAACGACGCAGTGCATATCTGCGCGAAAAGTCGGACGGCAGACCGGAGGTCGCCTGATAAAGCCGGGGATTATAGCCGTGGCGTTGGGCTGGGCGCGAGCGTAGCGCTCCACAGGAACCCGGGTTAACCCACTCGCCGTCAACCTCCGCGTTCGCGGGACGACGGAGGTTTACCGCGAGCACTGTGTAAATACGCGGAAGCCGAGAGCTTCACGCGCAATTTGCCTAACCTGTATATACAAGTGTATATAGGTGCTCGTCATCTTTTTACCGGCATTTTCAGGACCTTTCCCCATGTCGAATTCACTGCTGCTACAGCCCGGCCAACTCAACCTCGACCAATTGCGTGCGATTTATCAGCAGCAATGCCCGATCGAACTCGATCCGGCCGCCAAAGCAGTGGTCGACACCAGCAACCGCACGGTGCTGGAGATCATCGACAACAAGCGCACGGTGTACGGCATCAACACCGGCTTCGGCTTGTTGGCGCGCACCTCGATTCCCACCGAATCGCTGGCGAAATTGCAGCGCAATCTGTTGTTGTCGCACTGCACCGGCACCGGGCCGCTGCTGGATGACGCCAGCGTCGGTCTGATCATGGCGCTGAAAGTGGGTTCACTGGCGCGCGGTTTTTCCGGCATTCGCTGGGAAGTGATCCAGGCCCTCGCCGCGCTATACAACGCCAAGGTGTACCCGTGCATTCCTTCGCAAGGTTCGGTCGGCGCTTCCGGTGACCTGGCGCCGCTGGCGCATATGTCTGCGGTGCTGATCGGTGTTGGTCGCGTGCGCCATAACGGCCGCGAAATGGACGCCGTCGAAGGCCTGGCCCTCGCCGGCCTGACCCCGATGGTGCTTGGCCCGAAAGAAGGCCTGGCGCTGATCAACGGTACCCAGGT
This sequence comes from Pseudomonas viridiflava, assembly GCF_900573885.1. Lineage (GTDB taxonomy): Bacteria > Pseudomonadota > Gammaproteobacteria > Pseudomonadales > Pseudomonadaceae > Aquipseudomonas. The sequence continues at coordinate 82,417 of NZ_UPSE01000073.1, read as the reverse complement.
TTCCACGGCGCTGGCGTTGCGCGGTTTGTTTGCGACCGAGAAATTGTTCAGTGCTGCCGTCGTCGCCGGCAGCCTGAGCGTTGAGGCGCTGAAAGGCTCAGCCGTGCCGTTCGACCCTCGCATTCAGGCGGTGCGCGGCCAGGCCGGGCAGATTGATGTGGCGGCGTTCTACCGCGAGCTGCTGGGCAGCACCAGCGAGATTCGCGAATCTCATGCCGACTGCACCCGCGTGCAAGACCCCTACTCCCTGCGCTGCCAGCCGCAAGTGATGGGCGCCTGCCTGGATCACATGCGTTTTGCTGCGAATATTTTTCTGCGTGAAGCCAACGCCGTTTCCGACAACCCGCTGGTATTTAGCGCCGATGGCGATGTGCTCTCCGGTGGTAACTTCCACGCAGAACCGGTGGCCATGGCCTCCGACGTGTTGGCCCTGGCGATTGCTGAAATCGGCGCGTTATCGGAGCGACGCATCGCGCAACTGGTGGACCCGGCGATGTCCGGCCTGCCGGCATTTCTGGTGCGTGAAGGCGGCCTGAACTCGGGTTTCATGATCGCCCAGGTCACTGCTGCGGCGCTGGCCTCAGAGAACAAAACCCTCGGCCACCCGGCGTCCATCGACAGCTTGCCGACCTCGGCCAATCAGGAAGACCACGTGTCCATGGCCACCTTTGCCGCTCGGCGCCTGCTCGACATGGCCGGCAACAGCAGCGCGGTGGTGGCTATCGAACTGCTCGGCGCCGCTCAGGGCGTAGACCTGCACGCGCCGCTGAAAACCTCGCCGCTGCTAGTTGAAGTATTGGAAATGGTGCGCCGCGAAGTGCCGCACTACGACGAAGACCGCTACTTCGCCCCCGACATCGCCGCCGCACGGGCGTGGGTGGAAAACGGCGTGTTTGGGCAATGGCTGGCGTTTGATCGGTTGTATGTTTGAGCACGCGTTGGGCTTCGCTGTGCTCAACCCAACCTACGCCCCGTATTACGTAGGTTGGGCAGAGCGCAGCGAAGCCCAACATTCCACCAGGCAATACGGATAGTCAGCCCGAAACCGCAGCGTTTGCAGCTCACCATCAGAGCCCTGCAAGCAATCGTAGCGCCCCAACTCCACTTCCCTGCCTTCAACCTCTACGCGCAACCCATCCCCGGCACTGAACACCAGCACCGTCGCCGCCGAGGTGAACACGCTGCTCTCCCCCGCAGCCATCCACTGCAAGCGAGCGCTGCACCGCTCAGCCGAGTAGATCAGGTTGAAATCGCGAATCGCCCCGCCAGGCAAGCTGCACTGCACGTGACTGTCACCGGAAAACGCATACGCATCGAACGCCTGTAGCGGGCGGCTCAGCTGGCCGTCCACTTCAAGTTGCATGCCGTCACCTTCCAGCACGGTGATGATGCGTTGGTAGCCGGTGAACGCCGAGAACGGTCCCGCCTGGGTGACGTCGGCGATGGACAGGCGCCAGGCGAATGCGTCGAGCCCGTCGCCATCGCGGGCGATTTCCAGGGTGCTGCCTGCGCCGTTTTTCCACGGCATGCGCGCGTAGTCAGCGGCACGCAGCACCTGCCAGGTCATGAGGCAAAGCGCCCTTCCAGACGATGACGCGAACCCGGGTAGAGCAGACGCGCCACGGTGACCGTGCGACGGCCGGACCAGGTGCGCCGGCGTATCAGCAAGCACGGCTCGCCGCGCTCGATTTGCAGCAGCTTGCATTCGCCCGGCTCGGCCAGAATCGCTTCCACCACATGCTCGCCTTCGCTCATCGGCGCAATCTGCATGAGATAGGCATACGGCGTGGCGACGGTGAAGTCCTGGGTCAGGTAATCGGGGGCAACGGTGGCGTTGACGTAGCGGTCTTCAATTTGCACCGGCACGTCGTTTTCGTAGTGCACGATCACCGAGTGAAACACGCGCTCGCCTTCACGCACGTCCAGTGCCATGGCCCGCTCGGCGCCGGCTTTTTCCTCTTCCAGGCGCACCACCACGCAATGGTGGCGATGGCCGCGAGCGGCGATTTCATCGGCGATGTTATGCACTTCAAACAGCGCCGACTGGCCTTTGGGTTCGGCCACAAAGGTGCCGACGCCTTGCATGCGCACCAACAGGCCATCGGCCGTAAGTTCGCGCAAGGCGCGGTTGATGGTCATGCGGCTGAAACCGAGTTGCGCCACCAGCTCGCTTTCCGACGGCACGCGGTGATGGGGCGGCCAGGCGCCGGTGTGAATCTGCGCGCTGATCATTTGCTTGACCCGCGCGTACAACGGCGCGGGCTCGTCGCCAAGCTGCGCGGCCAGGGCGGCCATCTCGGATTGTGGAGCGGTCACAGCAATCTCCTCGGCAAAACTTCGCGGCGGGCGCGACGGTGGCCAGAGTTTACGTTTCACGTTTGCCTCTGTATATGTATATACAACCTGAAACCGCCCTGGAGCGCCCGGAACATGCCTGTTTTCTTTGCTGAGCGCGCCTTGCTGGCCGACGGCTGGGCGCGCCATGTGCGCCTCAACGTAGACGCCGACGGCGTGTTGCAGCACATACAAACCGACGCCACCGACGAGGATGCCGAGCGCCTCAACGGCCCGCTGCTGCCGGGCATGCCTAATCTTCATTCTCACGCCTTTCAACGCCTGATGGCCGGGCTGGCGGAAGTGGCCGGCAACCCTAACGACAGTTTCTGGACCTGGCGCGACCTGATGTACCGCCTAGTCGCCACGCTGAGCCCCGAGCAGATTCAGATCATCGCGCGCCAGCTGTACATCGAAATGCTCAAGGCTGGGTACACCAGCGTTGCCGAATTTCACTACGTACACCACGACCTCAACGGCCAGCCTTACGCCAACCCGGCCGAATTGGGCTTGCGCATCAGCCAGGCCGCCTCCGAAAGCGGCATGGGCCTGACGCTGCTGCCCGTGCTGTATTCCCATGCCGGCTTTAGCGGCCAGCCGCCTAGCGAAGGTCAGCGGCGCTTTATCCACAGCAGCGACAGTTACCTGGACTTGCACCAGCGTTTGCACGCGGCCCTGAGTAGCCAGCCGAACCAGCGCCTCGGCCTGTGCTTCCATTCGCTGCGCGCGGTGACGCCTGAGCAAATCGACCACGTTCTCGGTGCCAGTAGCACCGACAGCCCCGTGCACATCCACATTGCCGAGCAGCAAAAGGAAGTCGACGACTGCCTGGCCTGGAGCGGCAAGCGCCCGTTGCAATGGCTGTTCGACCACGCCCCGGTGGACGCCCGCTGGTGCCTGGTGCATGCCACCCATGCCAATGCTGATGAAGTGCGGCAGATGGCGGCCAGCCGGGCCGTAGCTGGCCTGTGCCTGACCACGGAAGCCAATCTGGGCGACGGTATATTTCCGGCAGTGGATTACCTGGCTCAGGGCGGCCGGCTTGGTATCGGCTCGGACAGTCACGTGTCGGTGAGCGTGGCCGAAGAACTGCGCTGGCTTGAATACGGCCAGCGCCTGCGCGACCAGAAACGCAACCGCCTGTACCGCAGCGACCAGCCCATGATCGGCCGCACTCTTTATGACGCTGCGCTACAGGGCGGCGCCCAGGCGCTGGGTCAGCCGATCGGCGAACTGGCCGTCGGCAAAAGGGCGGACTTCGTCGTGCTGGATGGCGCCGACCCGTACATCGCCTGCGCCGAGGGAGACGCCATTCTCAACCGCTGGCTGTTTGCCGGTGGCGACAGGCAAGTGCGCGATGTGATGGTCGGTGGGCGCTGGGTTGTGCGAGACGGGCGGCATAAGGATGAACAGCGCAGCGCGCAGGACTTCGCCGGGGTGCTGAAGGCAATGTTGGGGTGACCCGGCGAGCTTCGTACCCATCAAGAGCCTGGGTCCCCGCGTTCGCGAGGACGACGGAGCCTGATCCTTGGTTGTCCGCTGGTTCGGTTAGCAAAGCGAAGCCCAACGCCGCCCTCTCGACATTTATTCCACACGCACGGCGTGGACGTTTTTTTTGCGGCGCACCGCGGGCATACTAGGCCGTCTTCATCCCGGTATCGCCCGCCCCATGCTTCGCACCCTGACTGCCATTGTTCTTGCTCTGTTGCTATGCCCGGCCATAGCTGACGAGCGCGCGGATGCGCAAAAGCAACTCGACGCTGCCCAGCGCGACGTTGTTGAACTGCAAAAACTGCTGAAAAAAATCGAAGCCGACAAATCCGGCATTCAAAAGCAGCTGCGTGGCACTGAAACCGAAATGGGCGATCTGGAGAAGCAGATCAATACCCTTGAGCAGCAGCTCAAGAACAACGAGACCGAGATTCAGCGGCTCGAAGGCGAGAAAAAAAAACTTGAGGGCGCGCGTATCGAGCAGCAGAGGCTGATCGGTATACAAGCCAGGGCGGCCTACCAGAGCGGGCGACAGGAATACTTGAAGCTGTTGCTTAACCAGCAAAACCCCGAGAAATTCGCCCGCACCCTCACCTACTACGACTACGTCAGCCAAGCCCGCCTCGACCAGCTCAACACCTTCAACGAAACCCTGCGCCAACTGGCCAATATCGAACGCGAAAGCGCGGCGGAAAAAGCCCAGCTTGCCGAGCGCAAAGGTGCGCTGGATGAGCGCCGCGACAAGCTCGCGCAAGTGCGCAAAGAGCGCCAGCAAGCCCTGGCCAAGCTCAACAAAGATTCGAAAAGCAGCGACCAGAAACTTAAAGCCCGCCAGCAGGAACAGGCCGCGCTGGGCAATGTGCTGAAAACCATCGAAGAAACCCTCGCCCGTCAGGCCCGCGAAGCCAAGGCGGCGGAGGAAGCGCGCAAGCGTGCGCAGGCAGAACAGCAACTGGCCATGGCCAACCGCCGCGTGGGTCCTGGGCAAAAGCCGATCAGCGCACCAAGCGGGCCGGCGGTTTCCAGCGATGGCGCGGTGTACGGCGGTGCGTTTGCCGGCAGCCGCGACAAGCTGCCGTGGCCGGTGAATGGCCGCATCGTTGCGCGATATGGAACCCAACGCGGCGATGACGCTCGTACAACATGGGACGGCGTACTAATCGGCGCCGCCGCCGGCAGCCAGGTACGCGCCGTGCACGGCGGCCGTGTGGTATTCGCCGACTGGTTGCGCGGTTCGGGCCTGCTGGTGATTCTCGACCACGGCAACGGTTACCTCAGCCTGTACGGGCACAACCAAAGCTTATTGAAAGACGCGGGTGACATCGTCAAAGCTGGCGAGCCGATTGCGACAGTCGGCACCAGTGGCGGCCAGGACACCCCCGCGCTGTATTTTGCGATTCGTCAGCAGGGCCGCCCCAGCGACCCTGCGCAATGGTGTCGGGCGCAAGGATAGGCCCAGTACCTCTTAATAGTGGAGCTCGTTCGATATGCCGCATTTGTCTCGCCTTAATTCCCTGGCCCTGGCTATCGCGCTGGCGCTCGGCGCCCCGCTCCTGCACGCCGCCACTGACGTCGACGCCGCCACCGCCCCACCGGCGGCCAGCGCGCCGGCCACGAACAAGGCGCCGCTGCCGCTCGACGAACTGCGCACCTTCGCCGAAGTGCTCGACCGCATCAAAGCCGCCTACGTGGAACCGGTCGACGACAAAACCCTGCTGGAAAATGCCATCAAAGGCATGCTCAGCAACCTCGACCCGCACTCCGCCTACCTGGGCCCGGAAGACTTCGCTGAGTTGCAGGAAAGCACCAGCGGCGAGTTCGGCGGCCTGGGCATTGAAGTGGGTCTGGAAGACGGCTTCGTCAAAGTGGTGTCGCCCATCGACGACACTCCGGCTTCAAAAGCAGGCATTCAGCCGGGCGACCTGATCGTGAAAATCAACGGCGAGCCCACCAAGGGCCTGTCGATGATGGAAGCGGTCGACAAAATGCGCGGCAAGGCCGGCGAAAAAATTCAGCTGACGCTGGTGCGCGACGGTGGCGAGCCGTTCGACGTGGAACTGACCCGCGCCGTCATCAAAGTAAAAAGCGTGAAGAGCCAGACCCTGGAAGCGGGTTACGGCTATCTGCGCATCACCCAATTCCAGGTCAACAGCGGCGACGAAGTCGGCAAGGCGCTGGCCAAGCTGAAGAAAGACAACGGCGGCAAAAAGCTGCGTGGCCTGGTGCTCGACTTGCGCAACAACCCCGGCGGCGTGTTGCAGGCAGCAGTGGAAGTGTCTGACCACTTCCTTACCAAAGGCTTGATCGTGTTCACCAAAGGCCGCATCGCCAACTCCGAACTGCGCTTCTCCGCCGACCCGGCCGACGCCAGCGAAGGCGTGCCGTTGGTAGTGCTGATCAACGGCGGCAGCGCCTCGGCTTCGGAGATTGTTGCCGGCGCCCTGCAAGACCACAAACGCGGCATCCTCATGGGCACCAACAGCTTTGGCAAAGGCTCGGTGCAAACCGTGCTGCCGCTGAGCAACGACCGTGCGCTGAAAATCACCACCGCGCTGTACTACACGCCAAACGGCCGCTCGATTCAGGCGCAGGGCATCGTGCCGGACATAGAAGTGGCTCGCGCCAAAATTACCCGTGAAGATGAGGGGGAAAGCTATAAAGAAGCCGACCTCGCCGGGCACCTGGGCAACGGCAATGGCGGCAAAGACAAAACCAGCAGCGAGCTGAAAGCCCAGAGCGGCAAAGCCAGGCTGCAGGATCAGGACTTCCAGTTGAGCCAGGCGTTGAGCCTGTTGAAAGGGTTGAACGTTACGCGTAGCGAGTGATGTGTCTGTGTTTGTTGGGCTTCGCCTGCGGCTCAACCCAACCTACGGTGATGTAGGCTGGATTGAGCCCAAAGGCGAAGCCCAACAATCGGTGATGCGTAGGTTGGGTTGAGCCAAAGGCGAAGCCCAACACCTCCAACACCTCCAACATCCCCGACCGCCCTCCCAGCTTACAAATAATTCGCCGAAATCTTCTCTACAGTGCCGTCGGCACGCATGGCATCCAGCGCTTTCTGCAAACGCTGAATCACTTCATCCGGGGTGTTCAGGTTCATTGCCAGGAACAGTTGGTTGTCGTTGAAGCGCAGCACCGTCACCAGACCATTCACGCCTTCCTGCTTGGCCATATAGCGGCCCACCGGGTCGGTGGTGGCCCACAGGTCGATCTTGCCTTCCATCAATTTGCTGACGTTTTCCTGGTCGCGCAGTGCGTTCACCGGCGTCATGCCTTTGCCTTCCAGGTATTGGCTGACCGAGGCGTTTTTGTAGGCGCCGAGTTTGTAGGCGTTGGCTTCTTCAAGGCTGTTGAGCTTGAGCGTGCTGCCCGGCTTGGCCATCAGCACCGCGCTGGTGTTGGCCAGCGGCCCCACCCACTTGAACATCGTTTCGCGCGCTTCGGTGCGGGTGGTGGAAAACAGGCCGTAATTGGCGTTGTCTTGCGTCAGCTTGTACAGACGGTCCCAAGGGAAGCGCAGGGTCAAGTTGTACTTGATGTCGGCGCGCTTGAACATTTCACGCACCAGCTCGGCGCTAATGCCGTCGATGCCTTCGTCGCGGGCGAAGTTCTTATCGTCGATGGCCATGTTGAAGGGCGGGAAATTCTCGGTCAGCAGCACCACTTCATAGCCTTCCGGCAATTCGGCGTGGGCAGCGGAGGCAGTCAGGGCCAGGCCCAGCAACAGCGAACGGGAGATTAGCTTCAGCATGATGGTGTGATGTCCTATCGACGATTTTATTGTGAGCGGCCGGGCATCGGCGCAAGCGCGCAATCGTACAGGGAGCGTTGGAGAATTTTGTGACACAGCGCTCAGAGCGGAGCGAGCGTTTAGCGGCAGTTAGCGACCATGCGTGGCAAGGCGCCGGTTTGCCGTTTCCAGGGAATCGCGGCTAAAGCCGCTCCTACAGAGCGAGCACTGGCCGCGATGCTTTTAGGGCCTAGAGATAGTTGTTGGTCACGTCTTCGACAAACCCGTCGCTGCGCATTTCATCCAGGGCCTTTTGCAGCCGCTGGATGACTTCATCCGGCGTATCAACGTTCATGGCCAGGTACAGCTGCGCGTCGTTGAAGCGCAGGGCGGTGGACAACCCGCTCACGCCTTCCTGCTTGGCCAGGTAGCGGCCGACCGGGTCCGTGGTGGCCCACAGGTCGATTTTGCCTTCCATCAGTTTGCTGACGTTTTCCTGGTCGCGCAGCGCATTCACCGGACTCATGCCCTGGCTTTCCAGGTGCTGGCTGACGGCGTCGTTCTTATACGCGCCGACGCTGTATTTGCTCGCGTCTTTCAGGTTGGTCAGTTTCAGCGTGCTGCCCGGTTTGGCCAGCAATACCCAACCGGTTTTCGCCAGCGGGCCCACCCATTTGAACAGCGGTTTGCGCTCTTCGGTGTAGGTGGTGGAGAACAGGCCGTAGTTGGGTTTGTCGAGGGTCAGCTTGTAGAGACGGTCCCAGGGGAAGCGCAGGCTGAGGGAGTATTCGATGCCGGCGCGCTTGAACATTTCGCGCACGATCTCGGCGCTGATGCCGTCGATGCCATCGTCACGGGCAAAGTTCTTGTCGTCGATGGCCATGTTGAAAGGCGGGAAATTCTCGGTCAGCAACACCACTTTGTAGCCATACGGCAGCTCGGCATGGGCCAGCGTGCTTGCAGCCAGTGCAAGGCCCAACAACAGCGAACGGGTGAATACTTTCAACATGGTTTTTTTCCTGTCTGCGATGATCCTACAGATAGCTGTTGAGAATTTCGTCGACGAAGCCCTCACTGCGCATCTTGTCCAATGCACCCTGCAGCTTCTGTACCACCTCATCGGGGGTTTCTTTATTCAACGCCAGGTAGAGTTGAGCTTTGTTGAAGCGCAGCACAGTTTGCAAACCGCTCACACCTTCCTGTTTGGCCAGATAACGACCGGCCGGGTCGCCGGTGGCCCACAAGTCGATGTTCCCATCGCGCAGCTTTTGCGCATTTTCCTGGTCACGCAGCGCCAGGATCGGGTCGAGCTTGTGCTCGGTCAGGTACTCGGCAATCGCGTCACCTTTGTAGGCGCCAACCTTGTATTGCTTGGCGTCTTCCAGGCTGCTTAGCGCGATTTTGCTGTCAGGCTTGGCCAGCATGATCCAGTCGTCCGGACCGATCGGGCCAACCCATTTGAACGAAGCCTCACGCTCCGGCAGGCGGGCGGTCACGAACACGCCGTAACCGGGCTTCTCGAGCGCCAGCTTGTAGATACGGTCCCAAGGGAAACGCAAGGTCAGGCTGTATTTGATACCGGCGCGCTTGAACATCTCCTTGACCACGTCGACGGCGATGCCATCGATGTTGTCTTCCTGGGCGAAGTTCTTGCCGTTGATGGCCATGTTGTAAGGCGGGAAGTTTTCGGTCAGCAGCACAATGCTGTAATCCGGGTCTACTTCGGCACGAGCACTGCCGGCGAGCACCAATACGGTGCTGACCAGCGAAAGCAGCAGGCGTTTGAACATTTCGGAATCTCTACTTCTGAAGGTATGTGAGGCGTAACGCGCAGCCCCGGTGGCTTCGTACCGGGCTGTGCGAAGCTCTATGCAACTTAGCAGCCAGAACAGGCCTGTACAGGAATTGCCGGAAATGGGTGCGCCTTAGCGCACCACAATGCCCCGGGCGGCCATATAAGCCTTGGCCTCAGGCACGGTGTATTCGCCGAAGTGGAAAATACTCGCCGCCAATACCGCCGACGCTTTGCCTTCGATAATGCCGTCCGCCAGATGCTGCAAGTTGCCGACACCGCCCGAAGCAATTACCGGAATGCCCACGGTTTCGCTGATGGCGCGGGTAACGCCCAGGTCGAAGCCGTTCTTCATGCCGTCCTGGTCCATGCTGGTCAGCAAAATTTCACCGGCGCCGAGGTCTTCCATCTTTTTCGCCCACTGCACGGCGTCGAGCCCCGTCGGTTTGCGGCCGCCGTGGGTGAAGATTTCCCAGCGCGGTGTTTCGCCCGGTAGCGAAACCTTTTTGGCGTCGATGGCAACCACAATGCACTGCGCGCCAAAACGCGACGCAGCTTCGCCAACGAACTCGGGGTTGAACACGGCGGCGGTATTGATCGACACCTTGTCAGCGCCGGCATTGAGGAGGTTGCGAATGTCCTGCACGGTGCGCACGCCACCGCCAACGGTCAGCGGAATAAACACCTGGCTGGCCATGCGTTCCACCGTGTGCAGGGTGGTGTCGCGGCCATCGACGCTGGCGGTGATGTCGAGAAAGGTAATTTCATCGGCACCCTGCTCGTCGTAGCGACGGGCGATTTCCACCGGGTCGCCGGCATCACGGATGTTCTCGAATTTGACGCCTTTGACCACGCGGCCATTGTCGACGTCGAGGCAAGGGATGATGCGTTTGGCCAGCGCCATGGGTCAGTCCTCAGCCGTTGTAGGCGTCGCAGTAAGCCTGGGCTTCGGCGACGTCCAGGGTGCCTTCGTAAATCGCGCGGCCGGTGATGGCGCCGATAATGCCGGGCGCCTTGGCGTCCAGCAGGGCTTTGATGTCGCCCAGGTTGTGGATGCCGCCAGAGGCGATCACCGGAATCTTGGTGGCAGCGGCCAGCGCGGCGGTGAACGGCACGTTGCAGCCTTGCATCATGCCGTCTTTGGCGATGTCGGTATAAACGATGGCAGACACGCCGTCGGCTTCGAAACGTTTAGCCAGATCGATCACCTGCACGGTGCTCACTTCGGCCCAGCCGTCGGTGGCAACAAAGCCGTCTTTGGCGTCGAGGCCAACGATCACTTTGCCCGGAAACGCTTTGCACGCCTCGGCCACGAACTCCGGTTGCTTCACGGCTTTGGTGCCGATGATCACGTAGCTGACGCCCGCTTTAACGTAGTGCTCGATGGTTTCCAGCGAGCGAATGCCGCCGCCAATCTGAATCGGCAGGTTCGGGTAGCGCCTGGCGATGGCGGTAACCACTTCGCCGTTCACCGGCTGGCCTTCGAAGGCGCCGTTGAGGTCGACCAGGTGCAAACGCCGGCAACCGCCTTCCACCCATTTCGCGGCCATGCTCACCGGGTCATCGGAGAACACGGTGGAATCTTCCATCCGGCCCTGGCGCAAGCGCACGCAGGCACCGTCTTTAAGATCGATAGCGGGGATAATCAGCATCAGTCGAACCTGCTCAAGTCTTGGAATTCGGGGAAACGGGTCAGCTCTTTTCGAGCGCCCACAAGTCGCTTTCGATGCTCATGAACCTGTCGGCCAGGTGCGCCTGCACATCGGCAATCGCCTTGTTGTAAAACAGCGGCGCCACTTCACGGGTAAATACCTCGAGCACTTCCTGGGCTTCAAAACTGCCCAGCTCAAGCTCGAAACGGTCTTCAAGAAAGCGCTTGAGCACGGCCACCGCCGCAGCTTCCTGCGCCGGCTCCAGTGTCAGGCTGGGGGCTTTCTGTTTGCCGCGGCTCATTACCAGCGACCATCCCAGGCGGCGAAGTTCTGCAAAAGCTGCAGGCCGTGGGTGTGGCTTTTTTCCGGGTGGAATTGCACAGCGAAACGCGAGCCATCGGCCAGGGCGGCGGCAAAGTCGACGCCGTAATGACCACGACCAGCCACCTGACGGGCGTTGGCGGCATCGATATAGAAGCTGTGCACAAAATAGAAACGCGCCAGGTCAGGAATGCTGTGCCACAGCGGGTGATCGACGGATTGCGCCACTTCGTTCCAGCCCATGTGCGGCACTTTCAGCGCTTCGCCGTCTTCTACCAGGTCTTTGCCGAAGAAGCGCACCTGGCCGGGGAACTGGCCGATGCAGTCGACTCCGCCGTTTTCCTCGCTGTGATCGAGCATGGCCTGCATGCCGACACAGATGCCGAGGAAGGGACGGTCCTGGCTGACTTCGCGCACCAGGCTGTCGAAGCCCAGGCGACGAATTTCAGCCATGCAATCGCGAATGGCGCCAACGCCGGGAAACACCACGCGGTCGGCTTCACGAATCAAAGTGGCATCGCTGGTGATCTGCACCCGGCCGGCACCGACGTGCTCAAGCGCCTTGGCCACCGAGTGCAGGTTGCCCATGCCGTAATCGATGACGGCTACCGTCTGCATTACAGGCAGCCCTTGGTCGATGGCATTTGTCCGGCCATGCGTTCGTCCAGCGTCACCGCCATGCGCAGCGCGCGGCCGAATGCCTTGAACACGGTTTCGATCTGGTGGTGCGTGTTGTAGCCGCGCAGGTTGTCGATGTGCAGGCTGACCAGCGCATGGTTGACGAAGCCCTGGAAGAACTCCTGGAACAGGTCGACATCAAAGCCGCCAACGGTGGCGCGGGTGTACGGCACATGCATTTGCAGGCCCGGGCGACCGGAGAAGTCGATGACGACGCGCGACAGCGCTTCATCCAGCGGCACATAGGAATGGCCGTAACGCACGATGCCCTTCTTGTCGCCGATGGCCTTGGCAAAGGCCTGACCGAGGGTGATACCGACGTCTTCCACCATATGGTGGTCGTCGATATGCAGATCGCCTTCGGCTTCGATATCCAGGTCGATCAACCCGTGACGGGCGATCTGATCGAGCATGTGCTCAAGAAAAGGCACGCCAATGGCAAAGCGCGCTTTGCCGGTGCCATCCAGATTGATAGACGCCTTGATCTGGGTTTCCAGAGTGTTGCGTTCGACGGATGCCGTACGTTCGGCCATCACCAGCTCCACGGATTCAGTATTCAAAAGGGTTCGCATTATAGGCCGACATCCGCTGAACCTTGAAGCCAAAAGGATGCGTCGTGTTTATCGGTTCCATAGAAACAACGAAGCCGACGCAAGGTCGGCTTCGTTAACACGCGGTGGAGGGTTTCGGGGCTAAGACCCGAGAGCCGGTTAGCTAAACAAAACGACAGTTTTGAGCAGCGTCACCCAGATACCCCAAGCCAATGGAATGCCTACCGCCAGCCAGGCGGCAATCACGAGCGGCTTGCTCTTCGGATCAGCAGTCCACTCCAGATTGGCAGCGGTCTGCACGGCGTTGTCGTGGCCAATGGCACGCTCGGCCGCCAGTTCGGCGTCGGTCATGAAGTGCTTGGCGGCAACAGGCTTGACCAGCGCGTTGCAGATAAAGCCCACCACCAACAGACCCGCCAGGATGTACAAAGTGATGTCGTAGGCATCGGCCTTGGCCACGCCAACGCTCAGTTGGTATTCGCGGATGTAGTTCACCAGTACCGGGCCGAGGATGCCGGCGAAGGCCCAGGCGGTCAGCAGGCGGCCGTGAATGGCGCCAACCATTTGCGTACCGAACAGGTCAGCCAGGTAAGCCGGCACCGTGGCGAAACCGCCACCGTACATCGACAGAATCAGGCAGATGCTGAACACAAAGAACGCCACGCTGCCCAGGTGACCGGTCCACGGCACCAGCGCGTAGAGCATGAAGCCCAGGGCGAAGAACACGAAGTAGGTGGTCTTGCGGCCGATCAGGTCGGAGAACGACGACCAGAAGAAACGACCGCCAATGTTGAACAGGCTCAGCAAACCGGTGAAGCCCGCAGCGATGATCGCGATCTGCGCCAGTTGCTCAGGGCTCAGTTCGCCAAAGCTCTGGTGCGTACCGATCAGCCGACCGGCGAACACTTCCTGCAGCAGTGGCGAAGCCATACCGATAATGCCGATACCCGCCGACACGTTCAGGCACAACACCGCCCACACCAGCCAGAACTGCGGCGTGCGCCAGGCTTTGCTGACGTGCACGTGGCCTTTGGTGATCATTTCGTCGTTGGCTTTTTTCACCGGCGGCGTCCAGCCCTCAGGCTTCCAGCCGGTTGGCGGAACGCGGTAAGCCAGCGCGCCACCCATCATGAACACGAAGTAGATAACGGCCATGACCGCGAAGGTCTGCCATACGCCAACGCCGTCCGGACCACCGAAATAGCCCATCAGCTGCGCGGCCAGCGGCGCGCCAACCATGGCGCCGCCACCGAAACCCATGATCGCCATACCGGTGGCCATACCGCGTTTGTCCGGGAACCACTTCACCAGCGTCGAAACCGGCGAAATATAGCCCAGACCCAGACCAATACCGCCGATCACGCCCGACCCCAGCCACATCAGCCAGATCTGGTGGGTATACACGCCCAACGCAGAAATCAGCAGACCGCCGCACCAGAACACGGCGGAAACCACGCCAGCCTTACGCGGGCCGGCATGTTCCAGCCAGCCGCCGAAAATGGCAGCCGAGCAACCGAGGAATACGAAGAACAAGGTGTACAGCCAACCCAGCATCGAAATCTGCCAGTCGCAATCGGCGGCAAATACTTGCTGGAAGAAGCCCATGTCGGCGCCACAGGCCACAGGGGCCGTGATACCGATGGCTTTGGAAAGCGGCAGCCAGAATACGGAGAAGCCGTAGGCCATGCCGATACACAGGTGGATTGCCAGAGCCGCAGGCGGCACGAGCCAGCGGTTGAAGCCTGGAGCAGCGATGATGCGCTCCTTGGACAGAAACGCAGGTTTCGCTGCGCCGCTGGCCACTGCAAGGGCGTCACTCATTTCGAGGATCTCTCTATGTTTTTTAGTATGGGCAGATAGGTGAAGCGGTAGACAAAGAGAGGATATCTCCTACAGACGTACGACGACTAGGTTTGCGCGTACCATTTGCTGCACAACGCACAATTGATCCACATCAATCTTTAGCAAGAGGCTCTAGCCCAGCAATGCCGGTACTTGTAGAAGAAATAAATGAACCCTCGAGTCAGGATTTAACCGACCTGAATAAGGTGTATCAGGACGCGCCAGACTGGCTGCTCGCCCCCTTCGCCAGCCGCGAGCAATTGATCAGCAGCGCCCTCGCCAATCGGCAACTGATGGCGGGGCGTTTCAACGACCGTCTGCTGGCCGCCGCCATCGTCGAAAAAGGCGAAGCCGTCTGGCAGCTTTCGCACCTGTGCGTGCGTACCGTCACCCGCAAGCGTGGGGTGGCGCGCCGTCTGCTGGCTGAAGTGCAACGGCTGGCACACGAAGCGGGCAAACCGCTGCAGCTGGCTGCGCCGGAAAACCATCTGGAAAGCCAGGCGCTCGCCGCCAGAACCGGTTTGCCACTGCACGCGCTGTAAGCGCCAGCGCGGCTCAGGGCATAGCAGCGGAACCACCGCCGGGCGTGCCCATCCAATCCTCCAGCCACTGCCACCGCTGGTCGGCGTTATACTCCGGCCTCATTTTTTCCCGTTTTCGCGCTGCTTTTCAGCCCTTACCAACAAGGAATCGTCCATGAAATCGTTTGGCAAAATCCTGGGTCTGTTCTTCCTCGGAGTCTTGCTGATCCTCGTGGCGCTGGGCTTTGCCCTCACCCACTTGTTCGATCCCAACGACTACAAAGACGAAATCCGCCAGATCGCCCGCGACAAGGCCAACCTCGAGTTGACCCTCAATGGCGACATCGGCTGGAGCCTGTTCCCCTGGCTGGGCCTGGAACTGCACGACGCCACCCTCGCCAGCGCCACCACGCCCGCCCAGCCATTTGCCGACCTGCGCATGATTGGCCTGTCGGTGCGCGTATTGCCGCTGCTGCGCCGCGAAGTGCAGATGAGCGACATCAAAGTGGATGGCCTCAACCTGACCCTGCAGCGCGACGAACAAGGCCGCGGCAACTGGCAAGACATCGGCCGCCCCGCCAAACCCGCCACGCCAGCCGACCCCGGCCAGGCGCCGCAAACGCCACCCGCCAACGAAGGCACGGCAGATACCAAGCCGTCGCAGCCGATGAAACTCGACATCGACAGCCTGACCCTGGCCAACACCCGCATCGACTACAAAGACGCCAAGACCGGCCGCCAATTCAGCGCCGAAGGCATCGAACTCACCACCGGCGCCATCCGCGAAGGCGCCAACATTCCGCTGAAACTCACCGCCTTCCTCGGCACCAACCAACCGGTACTGCGCGCCAAAACCGAGCTGGCGGGTGAACTGCGTTTCGACCGCGCGCTCAAGCGCTACCAGTTCGAAGACCTGAAACTCTCGGGCGAAGCGTCGGGCGAGCCGTTGAACGGCAAAACCGTCACCTTCGCCGCGCAAGGTCAGCTGCTGCTCGACCAGGGCGCGCAAGTGGCCGAATGGAACGGCCTGAAATTCTCCGCCAACCAACTGCGCGCCCTCGGCGAGCTGAACGTGCGCGATCTGGACAAAGAACCGCAACTCACCGGCGGCCTGTCCATCGCCGAATTCAACCTGCGCGAATTCCTCGACGGCATCGGCCACCCGGCGCCGGCAAGCGCGGATGCCAACGCCCTGAGCAAAGTCGAGCTGGTCGCCCGCCTGCAAGGCAACACCAACAGCCTGGCCTTCAACGAGCTGAAACTGAAAGTCGACGAAAGCGCCTTCACCGGCAGCCTGGCCGTCACCGACATCGCCAAGCAGGCCCTGAGCGTTCAGCTCAAAGGCGACACGCTCAACCTCGACAACTACCTGCCACCGAAAAAGAAAGAAGACGAGCCGCGCAGCAACCGCCAGAACGAAGTCAGCGGCACCCTCGCCAGCGCTGGCCGCGACGGCAACAGCGACCTGCCCAGCCCGCCAAGCCAGCAAGCCTGGAGCGAAGACCCGGTACTGCCCATCGACCAACTGCGCAAGGTGACCGCCGACCTCAACGTGGGCCTGGGCCTGCTCACCATCGACAAACTGCCCGTCGAGAACGCCAGCATCAAAGCCAACGCCAAAGACGGCCTGCTGACCCTGGAAAACCTGCGCGGCGATCTCTACAACGGCAACTTCAACGCCACCGCCAGTCTCGACGTGCGCCCGGCCGTGCCACTGCTGAAAGTGCAAAAACGCATCACCCGCGTGCCGGTGGAAAAACTCCTCGCCACACAAAAAGAAAAACCGCCCGTACGCGGCCTGCTCGACCTCAACGCCGACTTCAGCACCAGCGGCAACAGCGAGAAAACCTGGATCGAAGCCCTCAACGGCAACGCCAGCTTTGCGCTGAGCGACGGTGCGCTGATCGACGCCAACCTCGAACAGCAACTGTGCAAAGGCATCGCCACCCTCAACCGCAAGTCGCTGAGCAGCGAGCCACGCAGCAAAGACACCCCGTTCGAACAACTGGACGGCACCCTCAGCGTGCGCAACGGCGTAGCCAACAACCCCGACCTGAAAGTGCGCATTCCGGGCCTGCGTGTAAACGGCAACGGCGACATCGACCTGCGCGTGCTGGGCATGGACTACCGCGTGGGCATCATCATCGACGGCGACAAGAGCGACATGCCCGACCCGGCCTGCGAAGTGAACAAACGCTACGTCGACGTCGAGTGGCCGCTGCGCTGCCGTGGCCCGCTGGAACTGGGCGCCAAAGCCTGCCGCCTGGACAAAGACAACATGGGCAAAGTCGCCGCCAAACTGGCCGGCGACAAACTCAATGAAAAACTCGAAGAGAAGCTCGGCGACAAAGTCAGCCCGGAACTCAAAGATGCACTCAAGGGCCTGTTCAAACGATGAACCCCGAGCAATTCAGTAGCGCGGTACTCGACTGGTACGACCGCCACGGCCGCAAAGACCTGCCCTGGCAGCACAACATCAGCCCGTACCGCGTATGGGTGTCGGAAATCATGCTGCAGCAAACCCAGGTGAGCACCGTGCTGGGCTACTTCGACCGCTTTATGGCAGCCCTGCCGACCGTCAAAGCCCTGGCCGAAGCCCCCGAAGACGAAGTGCTGCACCTGTGGACCGGCCTGGGCTACTACACCCGCGCCCGCAACCTGCAAAAGACCGCGCAGATCGTCATGGCCGAGCATGGGGGCGAGTTTCCCCGCAGCGTCGAACAGCTCACTGAACTGCCCGGCATCGGCCGCTCCACCGCCGGCGCAATTGCCAGCCTGTCCATGGGCGTGCGTGCGCCCATTCTCGATGGCAACGTCAAACGCGTACTGGCCCGCTACGTCGCCCAAGAGGGCTACCCCGGCGAGCCGAAAGTGGCAAAACAGCTGTGGGACGTCGCCGAACGCTTCACCCCGCATGCGCGCGTCAACAACTACACCCAAGCGATGATGGACCTGGGCGCCACACTCTGCACCCGCAGCAAACCCAGCTGCCTGCTGTGCCCGCTGCAAAGTGGCTGCCAGGCACACATGCTCGGCCTGGAAATCCGCTACCCCATCGCCAAGCCGCGCAAAACCCTGCCGCAGAAACACACCCTGATGCCGATACTCGCCAACCGCGACGGCGACATTCTGCTCTACCGTCGTCCGTCCACCGGCCTGTGGGGCGGCCTCTGGAGCCTGCCCGAACTGAGCGAGCCCGCTGCCCTGGAAACCTTCGCCGCCCAACGCGGCCTGACCCTCGGCAGCCGCCGCGAACTGGCCGGCATCACCCACACCTTCAGCCACTTCCAACTGGCCATCGAACCGTGGCTCATCCACGTCGAGAGCAACACCCCCGGCGTGGCCGAGGCCGACTGGCTCTGGTATAACCTCGCCACCCCGCCCCGCCTGGGGCTTGCCGCGCCAGTAAAAAAACTGCTGAAACGCGCCGCAGACGAATTGAACGCTGGAGAACCGACATGACCCGCACCGTACATTGCCGCAAACACAAACAAGACCTGCCGGGTCTGCCTCGCCCGCCGTACCCCGGCGCCAAAGGCGAAGACATCTACAACAACGTCTCCCAGCAAGCCTGGGACGAATGGCAAAAACACCAGACCCTGCTCATCAACGAGCGCCGCCTGAACATGATGAATGCCGAAGACCGCAAATTCCTCCAAGCCGAGATGGACAAATTCCTCTCCGGCGAGGAATACGCCCAAGCCGAAGGCTACGTCGCGCCTAGCGATTCCGAGAAAAAATCGTAAGCGCCCGGATTAATTAAATATTTTTAAAAAAGCGTGTTGACAGAGGTGCTTCAAATCCGTCTAATAGCGCCCCGTTGGCCCAGGTAGCTCAGTCGGTAGAGCAGGGGATTGAAAATCCCCGTGTCGGCGGTTCGATTCCGTCCCTGGGCACCATCTTCAAGTTTCCAAGCGCTGTAACAGGCAAATTGGAAACGACAAAAAACCCGCCTAGTGCGGGTTTTTTATTGGGCGGGATTTGGTGTGCCCGCGCCTTCTTCTTGATGCTATGTTTCCTGCCGGAAGCTGTCTCTCAAGGATCTCCCGCTACATGGCCTCTTACGCCCCGCCAGTTACCCTTACGCCAACGATGCTAGCGCTGGTCGCTGACATCAGCGAGCAGGTAGGACGCCTCAGCGCCATGCACGAAAGGCAGCTGACGCCGCAACTGCGCCGAGGCAATCGCATCCGGACCATCCAGGCCTCGCTGGCCATCGAAAACAACACACTCAGCGTCGAGCAGGTTACCGCTGTGCTCGAAGGCAAACGCGTTCTGGGCCTGCCGCGAGAGATCCAGGAAGTGCGCAACGCCTTCGCCACCTACGAAGCGATGACAGACTGGCTCCCCGACTCGCGCGAGCACCTATTAAAAGCGCATGCACTGCTGATGCATGGCCTTATCGACGACGCCGGCCACCTGCGCCAAGGCGGGGTTGGCATCTATCGCGGCGACCGCCTACTCCACATGGCCCCACCCGCGAACCGCGTTGGCGAGTTGATCGACCAACTGCTCGGGTGGCTGGGAAAAACAGATCTGCACCCGCTGATCGCAAGCTGTGTTTTCCACTACGAATTTGAATTCATCCATCCGTTCGCCGATGGCAACGGGAGGATGGGGCGACTGTGGCAGACGCTAATACTTAGCCAATGGCGGCCAGTGCTTGCTTACCTGCCCGTCGAGACGGTTATCCGGGATCAGCAAGACGCGTACTACTCAGCCTTGTCTGCGTCAGACCAAGCTGCAGAAGCGACGGTGTTTGTTGAATTTATGCTGGAAGCCATCAAAAAGGCACTGACCCAGACCGAGTCCACCGACCCAGTAAGCGAACCAGTAACCGACCCAGTAAGACGCCTACTCGATCTGTTAAAGCAGCACGGCGCGCTCAAACCTGTAGAGCTAAGGGCGCACTTGGGCCTAACCCACAGGCAGACATTCAGGAGCAACTACCTGGATCCCGCTCTGGCTGCAGGACTGGTTGAAATGACGAATCCTTCGTCGCCCAACAGTCCTAATCAGCGGTATCAACTGACGGCTCGCGGGCGAGCGATTTGAAGGTCTAGAGATACGATCCGCGCTTTTAAGCGCGCGAAAAGACGATGGCGCAGCGGGCCCTGTCGCCCTTACAACAGTCCGCCAATTACTCTTCCGAAAAGTAATCGCTGTCGATCAGTAACAAAGGAGACAGATTTATTATTCAGCTCTAAATTAGAGCAACTTAATAAATCTGCCCCCTTCTTCCCTCCATAGCAAAGTTGTCGGCTGCGGAGTTCAACCTAGGAGCTAAATTTGAACACACCTCCCGGCGACACGCTTAAAACAACTAACAACTAGCGCAACCCCCTCATCCAACTAACAAAAACACTTGTCAACAACCTTCCATTTCTCTTAAGCCAAACTTTTTGTTTGAGGCTACCGATGCTTGGAGACTGCATCAATCCTTATTGTAGCGGCGCCATTGGTTTTTCGCCGAAAGAAGACGCCAATCAGAGAAAAATCATTCATATCCACAACGTTCCTTCAGCGAAATGCCCTCCCCCCTATTCGGCAATCTTAGCAGCAGAGCGCTCCAACAGAGTCGGCCCAAACCTAGTTATGACTAATAGGGGATATACGGATTTTGAGACTTCAAACGTCCGCGTTGGCTGACAGCCGCCAGTCACACTCCTGCCATTTCGGCCAAAAGCCGCCAGTCGCAGAGGGGCGAATATTTTAGAAGCGCCCCCTAAAGCCGTAACAAGGTCCTAGCAAATACTCAAATTACTATCTTGTCATTCAAGCCGCCCACTTACGCCCCTGACTAGCGTAATCCAGCACCAGTTCGAATACGTTGTCGCACTTTTCCTTGAATAGCACCCTGTCATAGCTATCTGGCAAGTTGTTATCCAGCACCTGCTCCACCGCAGACCGCACACTGCGTTGCGTTTGACTGTCCTTGAACCAATCTTGCACCAGTACCTTGGGTTGACCGTCGAGCAAGCGTTGGAGCAGCGATTTGGCTGCTAGCTTGACCTTCTGGGTTTCCTCTTGGCTCATGCTGTCCTTTTTCAACAGGTCGAACAGCTCCAGTTCATCTTCACTCAAGCCCTCGCGGATATGCCGGTCGTCCTCGACGCTAAGGGTCTCCAAGTAGCGCAGTAGCTCTTCGTGATAATCCTCGGTGGCTGAACCGCCAGCGTTATAACGGTCAATAATTTCCTGCAGGCGTTGAGCAAAGTCACTGCGCGTTTTATTCACCGCCAGCATTTGCGCCACCTTTCGCTCCAGAAACCCACGCAAATCGGCAATCTCGATGTTTCTATACGCAGTTTGCTTGAATTCTTCTCGCAGCTTTTCGAAGTCAATTTTGCTTAGATCCCAGGTGCGGCCCTTGCGCACGACCTGATAAGCACCCTGGGGTTCTTGCAGGCGAAATGCCTCGGCGTTATCCACAACCACGCTTTCATCCAGCAACTCGTCGATCCGCCGAGTCACCCGGTCGATATCTACCTGCTCGACCAGGCTGTCGATCACCCCACGCAGATATTCGAAGGCTGCCACCAAACGCACCAGCGGGTTGCCAAGGATTTCGGGTTTACAGGCTTCGTAAAGGGCGGCGATGGTGTTTTGATAGACGTTGAAAGTCTTGCGCCACTCCTCTTCGCCGAGCAGGATGTCCGCAAAGCTGTTGAAACGACCAAGATTCTTAAAAATCTCATCGCGACCCAACACGTCCTCCAAGACAATGCCGCGCTGGTGACAATAGCCCAGGCCCTCGGAAATGGCATCGTCCAATAATCCACGTAATACGCTCTTGTCCTGAACAGGCGGTTCGTCGGTGCCTTCTTCGCCTTGGGCGTAGTCCTTCAACGCCTGCTTCATATTGCGGAAGACGTTGTAGTAGTCGACGATTTCGCCGTTGCTCTTACTCACTCCGTTGATCTGGTGCGAAGTCACCCGGTTGGCACGGGCGATGGTCTGCATCAGGGTGTGGCCTTTCATCGGCTTGTCGAGATACAGGGTGGAAACGGTCGGCGCATCGAAACCGGTCAGCCACATGGCACAGACGAACACCAGTTGCAGCGGGTGTTCCGCGTCTTTGAAGTTCTGCTCGACATCATGGCCGTGCTCGTCCAGCGCATTCATCCGCTGACGATGGCGGGCCACTTCCAGGCCCTGCAGCTTGAACTTCTCCTCCTCGTCAGCTTCCCCGCTGATCACCACGGCCATCTGCACGGCGTGCATATACGTGACGATCTTTTTCAGCCGGGCCTTTTCCACCTCGTTGGGCGTGTCTTTGATCCGCCCGCGCAGGGCTTTTAGTTCTTCTTTCCACAGCCTCTGCACCTTGTCGTACAGCTTTACCGCGGTGAACTTGTCCACGGCGATGACGATGCCCTTGCCCAGATAACCCCGACGCGGGAAGTGGTAGACGATGTCACGAGCGATGGTTTCCAGGCGGTCGTCACGCTTGATCACTTGTACTTCCTGGGCGAACTGGCGTTCGAGCTTTTCCTGCTGCGCCTCGTCGAGGTTTTCCTCTTCGAGGATCTGGTAGAACTCCTCGCTGAGGTCGTCGTTCTGGATCAGCACCTCGGGCACGCGCTTCTGGTAGAACAGCGGCACGGTCGCGCCGTCGTCCATCGACTGCTGGAAGTTATATTCGGACACGTAATCGCCAAACCACTGGTTGGTCTTGCGCTCACGGCCCAGCAGTGGCGTGCCGGTAAAGGCGACGAAGTTGGCCTTAGGCAGGCCGGCGCGCATGTTTTCCGCCAGGCTCTTGTACTGGGTGCGGTGCGCCTCGTCGACGATCACCACGATATCGTCGCGCTCCGACAGCAGCGGGTAAGCCTTGCCTTTGTCGTAGCGGAACTTCTGGATCAGGGTAAACACCAGGCGCTTGCTCTGGCCGAGGAAGGCGCGCAGCTCCTCGCTGTTTTTCGGCCGGGCGGCTTCGTGGCTTTGCACCGTGCCGGTGTTGAGAAAGTTGCGGAAAATCTGCCCGTCGAGATCGTCGCGGTCGGTGACCACCAGAAAGGTGAAGTGCCCCGGCAGTTTGCGCAGGATCTTGCGCGCATAAAAGATCATCGAAAAGCTCTTGCCCGAGCCCTGGGTGTGCCAGAACACGCCGAGCTTGCCGCGCAGCGCCTTGCGCTGCTGGAAGCGCGTGAAGGCGCGGTTGACGCCGATAAACTGGTGGTTCTGGGCGATGATTTTCTGCGTCTGCTTGTGGAACAGCACATAGTTTTCCACGTAGTCCAGCAGGCGCTCGGGGGCGAACAGACCGTCGATCACCCGCTCAATGCTGGTGCCCTGCTCCTTGATCTGTGCGCGGTCGAGCTTTTCCTTCTCATCGTCCACCCGCAGCCAGCTGAAGAAGTGCTCCCACTCAGCGGTAAGGCTGCCGACACGGGTTTCCAGGGCATTGCTGAGTACGCAGAAGGCATTGGTCAGAAACAGTTGTGGAATGGTCTTTCGGTAACGCACCAGGTTGTCGTCGTAGGCATTACGCAGCGGGATCTTGGCATTTTTCAGCTCGATAAATACCAGCGGAATACCGTTCACATAGAGCAGCATATCCGGGCGCTGGTACCTGTCGTTGATGCCCTTGATCCACAGCTGGGTAACGGCAAGAAAGTCGTTATTGCTCGCCTCTGCGAAGTCGATCAGGCGCAACTGCTCCTGCTGCCATTGGCCGTCCTGTTGGTAACGCACGGCGATGCCGTCGCGTAGCAACGCATCCAGTTCGCGGTTGGCGGCCACCAGGGTCATGGCCTGGCGGCGCTCGGCGAACTGCGCCAGGGCCTGCTCCAGTTCGGCATCGGGTATCTGCGGGTTTAGCCGCCGTGCGGCGGCGCGCAATCTGTCGCCGAGGATTACATCGCGCTTGTCGCGGCGGCCGGAGCCGTCCTGCAAGTCACCTTCCCGCACAGTCATGCAATTGAGCAACTCATAGCCATATTGCTCATGCAACCGACCCAGCAGGGTGCGCTCGATATCGTCCTCGGAAAACAGATTAGGCATGGGCTACTTCCTGTCGGGCCGCGTCGGCCTCGCGCATGCTGGGGGGAAACTGGATATCCAGTTGGTCGACGGGAAGTTTGCCGGAGATCAGGCGCGGTAGCAGCATGTCTCGTTGCGTGGCCAGGTTCTTACACGAATTTGCCAGCGCATCAAGCTCAGAATGTATTGGATTCACTATGTCGGAAAATTTCTCTCTAAGATGCTCTGGCGGCATAATAATTTTTTGCTTCATCACTACTTCTGAATTCAAATGCAATACATTTGTTCCATTTGCAAATTCCTTGACGTGCCTGCCAAACCCCGAAAGCCTCATGTAACTATAGAGATATGAAGCAGATATATTCTTCGGAACAAGCTTAATGACGTCAAGGGAGATCACGGCGCCTCGCTCGCCTATATTTGGAATCCGCGCTACGCGCCCAACAACCTCCCGCTCTTGCGTCATATCGGTTACAGCCATAACGATGTCACCACTATAAGCAACTTGTTCTGGCTTAAATCGTCCCGAGTAGCGCTTCAATCCTTCCTCACGATACCCTCCACCTTTATTGAAAGATTTAAGCGTCACAAACGGCATATCGCTTTTTCTTTCAGAAAGCTCCTCTCCTTTATATGACTTACCTTTCACATAGTTGAAATAATTGAGTGCTTCCGCGACATCCCAGCCTACAGGAACTCCCCCCCTAAATTTTGCTTGCTCATATCCAGGAAAGCGAAAACGTACAAACCATTCACGGTAGAGCTCCTCGGCAACTTGCTCCAGCAGCCCAATACGGCGGCGGGTATTTTCGATCAAGTCGTCGTAAGCAGAAAGTGAAGCTGCTATTTTTTCCTGCGTGTCCGAAGGTGGCAGAGGTGCTGGGAAATCTCCAATTTGCTTGCCACTTATATGAGGGATATTTACTCCAGTGACAATTGGCTGAATGTAAGATGAGAAATAATTGCTTGATATTAAACAGCGTAAATATGTTTGGCTAAGTCCACTTTTTGACCTGAGTCTCGCCACTCGCTGAACCAACAAGGACTTCGGGTCACCTCTTTTTATGTAGGCCCATTTTAGTCCTGCCGTTACCCAGGGGCGATCCATGGCTAGAACAACATCTCCTGGCTCTAAATGATATTTCTCATACAGGCCGAAATCAGCTGCCGGCCAAAATTTTGAGACGCTCCAGTCAATATAGCCAGGCTGTAAATTTTCACCTTTTACTAAAGGTATGTCTGACAGTACATCTGTGAACTTTTCGCTTTTGAATGTGAATCCTGCCTGTATTCCTGTTAGTTCAGATAGTTTTCGCAATGGATATTTTGAGGCTACATAGCTCATACAAACGCGACCTCCGCTATTCGCCTTTAGACGATTTATCTAATGGGACTGCCTTAGCAGGCAGCTTCTTGGCCTCGGCCGTATGCCGCCGCTCGATCTTTTTCAGGTCTTCGGCCGCCGGCAATTGCTCAGGCACTATGCCGCGATCCCCAAGCAGCGCTCGCACATCGGCATTGTTCTTTACATGCTCGTTGGTGATTTCCCGTTCGCTGTCGAGGTCGTCTTTCTTGATATTGAAGTTGGTGATTTCGTTGGCGAAGTCCTTGGCCTTGATGGTGATGGTCGGCAGAAAGTCGGCCAGTGGGCGGCTCTGCGGCACGCCCAGGCGCTCCTTCATCTGCTGGGTGCTGACGCCGCCGAACAATGCCTGATCGCCGCGACTGCGAATACGCGCGAAGCTCTGCTCCTCACCCAGGCGTTCGTAGATCACGCTGGACAGCTGTTTTTCCGAGGCGGTGAGTTTTTTGCGCGCGACCAGCCGTTCGCTTTCAGCCAGACGCTGCTCGATCAGCTCCTGCTTGCGGGTTTGCAGGGCGAAGTAGGTTTGGGCGAAGGCGATGGGCTCCTTGCTCGGGTCGCCGTTCTGCGCGATCAGGTAGCAGGCGTAGCGGGTTAGGGCGATATCCTCGACGGCGCGCTGGGAGCCGGAGCCGAGGCTGACCATTTTCGTGACATCACGAAAATGGTCGTCGACCAGATTGCCCGCCGCTTCGCAGGAAGCTTTGGCCTTGTCGACGATCTTGGCGAAGTTTTCCCAGCGGGCATACCCGAGCACGGTTTGCAGCTCGCGGGCCAGCCAGAATTCGGTGGCGGTTTCCGCGTGGCGCTGAACGATATCTTCGAAAGCGGCATGCAGTTTGACGATCAAGTCCTTTTTCATCGGTAACGCTCCTTGTGGTTACGCCCCAAGACTGGCAGTCGCACTCAGGCCTCGCCAGTCAGTTGGCGGATATTGTGGGCGATCACGGCTTCCAGCTCGCGGGCCTCGCCGTTGAGCCGGGTCAGCTCGTCGTTCATGGCCAGCAGGCCGTCGATAAATTCCTCTTCGGTTTTACCGTCTTCCTCGATTACCACGCCGACATAGCGGCCGGGGTTGAGCGAGTAGTCCTGTTCTTGGACATCTTCCGGGCTGGCCAGCTTGCACAGGCCGGTGACGTCTTCGTACTGGGCGTCGGGGAAGCGCTCCTGCAGCCAGTGAATATGCTGGAAGTAGCTTTCTGCGCCTTTCACTTCGCCATGCAGTTTTTCCAGGGCGGTTTTCAGCGCCTTGGTTTCGCGGTCGGTGCTGCCGCGCTTGCCTTCGGCCTTGGCGGCTTCGGCCAGGCGTTTTTCGTGCTGACGCACGGCCTTGTCCAGGCGCTTGAGGTTGGCATGCAGGCCGGCGAAGAAAGGATCGAAGGTTTCGCGCAGGGCATGTTGGGCCTGGTTCTTGGCATCCACCTCGGCATCGCCCAGGTGCTTTGCCTGGTAGGCGGCGTAAGCATCCTGCAGCGGCTTGAGTTCGACCCATTGCTCACGCAGCGCCTGCACCGCCGCCCGGCCTTCGGCTTCCTGCAGCATATCCAGCAGTTGCTCGGATAACGGCTGAATATGCGGCTGGTTTTCCACCAGGCGCGCCACACCGGCGGCGAAGTAGCCGTCGATCAGGCGCACGAACTCACCACGCTGGCCGCGATGCAGCTTGCTGATGATGGCGATGTTCTGCACTTGCTCGTCATTCAGCTCACGCAGGGAGCGGGTGAGCTGGGTGAAGATATTGCGCGCATCGATAAACAGGATGCGCTTGTCCTGCTTGGCCTTGTCGAAGAACCACAACGTAGCCGGCAGGGTTACGGTGTAGAACAGGTTCGACGGCAAGCTGAGCATGGCGTAGATCAGGTTGTGTTCGATCAGAGCCTGGCGAATCTCTGCCTCGGAGTGGCGGGCGTCGGAAGCCGAGTTTGCCATCACCAACGCAGCGCGCCCCTTGGGCTTGAGCGAGGTGGCGAACAGGTTGATCCACAGGTAGTTGCCGTTGGGTACGGTTTCCTTGCCTTCTTCGCCCTTCTTGGCCTTGGATTTATTGCGCGGGATGCCGTAGGTGTTGAAGCGGCGGTCGTTCTCCACCGTGGCCAAAGACACGTCGTCGACGTTGAACGGCGGATTGGCCATCACATAGTCGAACTGGCCGAAGCTGTTGTGCGGGTCTTCGTAATAACTGTTGGCCTGCATGATGGTGCCGCGGAGACCGTTGACCGCCAGGTTCATCTTGGCCAGCTTGACGGTTTCCAGGGTTTTTTCCTGGCCGTAAACGTAGATATCGCCGTCGTTGGCGTGATTAGCGTCATGGCGGTGCTGCTCAATAAATTGCGCTGATTGCACAAACATACCCGCCGAGCCGCAAGCCGGGTCATACACCTTGCCGCCGTGGGGTTCGATGATTTCCACCATCAGCTTGACCACCGAGCGCGGTGTAAAGAACTCGCCGCCGCCCTGGCCTTCGGAGAGGGCGAACTCGGCGAGGAAGTATT
Organism: Pseudomonas viridiflava; assembly: GCF_900573885.1. Taxonomy (GTDB): domain Bacteria; phylum Pseudomonadota; class Gammaproteobacteria; order Pseudomonadales; family Pseudomonadaceae; genus Aquipseudomonas. The sequence goes on along the minus strand of NZ_UPSE01000073.1, from coordinate 54,665 downwards.
CGTAGATCTGGCCGAAGATGTCGCCGCTGGCATTCTGGGGAATGTCGTTAAAGGTACGCAGCAGCTCCTTGGGAATGCCCTTGTTCTGCGCCGAGCGGGTCAGACGGAAGTATTCGTCCTGGGGCAGCACGCCTTGCAGCTCAGGCTTGTACTCCTCGATGGCCTTCATCGCTTCTTTGATAGCCCCGGCGATGTCTTTGCGGTCTTCCAGGTTAAGCAGGTAGTCGTACCGGGCGTGGTCGGGCATGTAGAAGCCGCACTTCTCGATGGCGATATCGGCCAGCGACTTCTCCATGCGGGTGTCCTTGAAGGCGAGGAAGTCGCGGTGGATGGCCTTCTCGTGCTGTTTGAACTTGTTGTCGGCGAACTTGAGGAAGATCAGCCCCAGCACCGGGGTGGAATATTCGCTGGCCTTGAGGTCGGAATTGGCTCGCAGGTTGTCTGCGGCGCGCCAGAGATCGGCTTCGAGTTTCTGCAACTGTTCTTTGGTCATCAGGCTCTGCTTAGAAGTTTCGGACTGGCGCTACGCGCAATGACCGAAGTATTCCAAGGTTGGGAAGCTGGTGCCAGCCAAAACGTACCGGTGAGTATCCAGTGATGATCCTTTTGTATAAAGCATAGGTCGGGGAATAGCAGCGTTGCGGGAGACAACGCTTTAAGAGTGGGGACCATGCTGGGTTGAGCCCCCCCCCTGGACAGAGGATCCGCGCATTTCAAGCCCCTTGGGTGTCATCGTCCAAAAGCCCGCCCGCCGCTCACCACATCTGCCTGCCTCGCACCTAGATACCACATAGGTATCCCGTTACTAAAACCCGCCCACAGTTAGACTCACCGGGTTCTCTAGCATGGCTCGTGCATCCACGCTAAGGGACGAAGTTGGGGAGTACACCAACGTTTGCTTGAGCAGAGCAACCACTAGAAAACGGCAGTTCCAGGCCATAAACCACGCCTTCAGGTAAAAAAACGCGGAGCCAAATGCGATAAAATCGCTCCGATCCATTAGAAAACCACATGATTTCTCCCCTGACGAATCAGAGTGAAACGGCGGCACGGCCAGTTGAGACGAAGAAAAACTAGCGGCGCGGTCCTTCCCTGCCCGATAGAGAGGGGGAGGTAGTGCAATCTCTACACCCTTAGACCTTCGCCACCGAGCGCCTAGTGTTTTTTACATGGCCGCGAAATAAAAATTTCCGGCTTACTGCGGGGACAACCGATATGGGTTGACGTAGTAAGTTCGTACGTTCCTCATCTGTTCGAGTTTCGCCGCTGATCGGAGACCGTCTAATGCAAATGCACAATCCTCCTCACCCCGGTGAATCTCTCCGGGAGGACGTTATCCCAGCTATTGGCTTAACTGTGTCAGCACTGGCCGAGCATCTGGGCTATTCACGTAGCCACTTGTCCAGCGTGGCTAAAGGCAATGCCGCAATAACAGCGAAACTGGTCTATCGGTTGGAGCTATCCGGTTTAGGCGCTGCACATGTATGGCTCGCGCAACAGGCCGCGTACGATTTGTGGCAGGCCCAGCAAAGTACTCATCCCGCAATTTGCAGATTGCATTGGATTGAGCCGCGCTAGGCCCTTTCACCTTTCACCTTTCTCACCGAGCTAACACAGAAACCATGACCCCCCTTGAAACCATGGCATCCGCTCTACGGGCGAAATTTGAGGCTTACAGTACCAACGCCCCTGAACAATACGACTCAATAGAACAGCTCATAGGCGCCGCAAAGCTAGTCGGTGCCGTTGCGGCGGCTCAGCACGGAGATTCAAGTCTTCAAGAGCTGTCGCGCCTTGTACTGGATGGCGTTGTGGAGAGGGAGCTCCAGCTAGAACAGGAACAGCAGGCGAGCTACGAATACTCCGACAAAAGAGACGCTCTGCGCCGCCAGGCCGCGCGGGAGTCTTTCCAGCTTGTTAAAAACTTCGTGGGAAAAGAACACCAGAACCTCAACTGGCAACGCTTAGTCAGCCTCTACCGAGCAGAATTTCCGACGTTTGAGGTGCGTGAGAGTGTCGACATACGCCTAAGCCCGAAAGAACAAGCAACACGCCTGCGTAAACACCTACTTGCAAGGCTATCTGCACGAAAGCTTGGTCAAAGCCCTAGCCTCACTGAAATGGAAGATAGCTTGCCTGACGCGTTAGCCGATCTCGCAGGAGACACTTTCACCTACCGAGAAAAAGCGCTGCCTGGATTTGATTTCCGCTCTCGAATGTATAAAGCGTGACCGGTTAGGGTTTATACCAGCGCCACGCGAAAAAAAGAGAGTAGATTTGTGAGTAGCCAGGTTTTCCAAAAAACCATACCCTTCGTAAATCATTGTATACAGCGCGCAGTTCGATTCCGTCCCTGGCACCATCCTCAAGTTTCCAAACGCTGTAACAGGCAAATTGGAAACGACAAAAAACCCGCCTAGTGCGGTTTTTTTATTGGGCGGGATTTGGTGGTCCTCTCCAGCAAGCGCTTTCTACTTTTCCTCTTTGCTCGCCGCATCCAACGCATAAAACTCATGCAGCTTCGCCTGTAACAATTGTTTGTCCGGCAGACGCGTCTGGTACTCGGCGATTAGCGCGGGTGATAGCGATCTGTTCAGCGCGTACTCCACCACTTCGTCGTCCTTGCTCGCGCAAAGCAGCACGCCGATGGCTGGGTTTTCGTGAGGTTTGCGTACGTCGCGATCAAGCGCCTCCAAGTAGAAGTCGAGCTTGCCGAGGTATTCCGGTTCAAAGCGGCCGACTTTCAATTCGATTGCCACCAAGCAATTCAAACCGCGATGGAAGAACAGCAGGTCCAAGGCAAAATCGCGGCTGCCAACCTGCAGGGGATATTTGGAGCCGACGAAGCAGAAGTCGCGACCAAGTTCGCTCAGGAAGTCCTTTAGCCGCGCGAGCAACCCGTCGTGTACCTCGCTCTCGGCATGCCCGCTTGGCAGACCTAGAAATTCGATCACATAGGCGTCGCGGAAAACCTCTAACGCAGCGGGATGGGTCTGTCTCAACATTCCCGAGACCTGAGGCGGCTGGGTAACGCTGCGCTCGAACAAGGCAGCTTTGAACTGCCGTTCCAATTCGCGACTGGACCACTTTTCCTGAATGCACATACGCAGGTAGAACTCTCGTTCTTCCGGGCGTTTACATTGACCGAAAATGATCAAGTTATGAGTCCACGATAATTGTCGCGGCAGTGCCGCGACTTTCTCCTGGTCGCGATAAACCTCATAAAACTGGCGCATGCGAAACAGATTGCTGCGAGTAAATCCTCGGAGCATGGGCTGGGTCAGCGTTAAATGCTCAGCCAGTTGCGCCACCACAGAGTCGCCCCACTCAGCCCGCTCCAGCTTGCGACTGATATAAGCGCCCACTTGCCAATACAGCTCGATAAGCTGGGTGTTAACCGCTTTCAATGCCTGCTGGCGAGCGCCCTGGATTAGGGCAACTACTTCGTCGAAATGTGCATGGGTGGCGTCACCCGAAACGGAAGGTTCAGTCATGTGCATGGCCCTCAAAAATCCGTTGGATTGGGGCAGCACCAACTTTTTCTCTAGCGAAAGGCACTGCCACGTGGGCGCAACCCTAACCGTGGATGCACTCAAGCAGGAGGGCGGTTCTCGACTGCAATAGGGCTCGACTTCACCGAACTCGCGACCAGCAACGAGGTTCTGCGCCATTAGAGACCGCACTGCTAGCAACCCGCTCCGCGACTTACAAAGGACTACGCGGTTAACCAGAAGCGTCGCACCCACCTTTAGCGCCATGTCTCGAAGTGCCACATCCAGAACGACGTATCCCCCCTCTCAAAACTCCACCGTCCCCGACACCTCAACCTGCCTTGCATCGCCAATCGAAATCAAAAACGCATTGGTCGACGACGAGTAGTAGGTCTTATCAAACATGTTCTTCACGTTGAGCTGCAGCTTCACGTTTTTGCCGCCGAGTTTGGTGTCGTAGCTGGCGAAGGCGTCGGCGACGGTGTAGTCGGGGAGTGTGAAGGTGTTTTCGGCGTTACCCGCGCGCTCGCCTACGTAGCGGGCGCCGGTGCCGAGGCGTAGGCGGTCGCCGCCGAGGAGTTGGCCGAGGTCGTAGACGGCAAATAACGAGCCGGTGTGGCGGGCGACGTTGGCCAGGTCGTTGCCTTGCAGCACCGGGTCTTTGGTGACCCAGGCGTCGAGGTAGGCGTAGGTGCCGATCAGGCTGAGCTGGTCGGTGAGCTGGCCGGTGATGTCCAGTTCCACCCCGCGTGAGGTCACGGCGCCGGCGGCCGTGGCGATGGTGTCGAGGCCATCGGTGGTTTGGATGGTCTGCGTGACCATGACGTTTTCTTTGTCGATGGTGAACAGCGCAAGCGTGCCGGTGAGGCGGCCGGGCATGTCGAGTTTGGCGCCCATTTCCCAGGCTTTTCCTTCTTCAGGTTCGAGGCCGTTGAGGCTGGCGGTGCCGGTCAGCGGTGCGATGGTGGAGTTGGGTTTGAAGGATTCGCTATAGCCGCCGTACAGGGAGAATTCGTCGTTCCATTGGTACACCACGCCCACGCGCGGCAGCCATTTCTGGCCGTCGATGTCGGTGTTCTTTTTGAAGGGACGGCCTCTGCCGGCCAGTTGGTCGTAGAGCTGGTAGCGCGCGCCGCCGACGAGAATCCACTGGTCGTTGAGGTGGATGGAGTCTTGCAGGAAGGCGGACTGGCTGTAGACCTTGTCGGTCTGGTCGCTGTCGTCGGCCGAAACCGTGGTGGGGACCGGCACCTGGCCGTAAACCGGGTTTTGCGTGTCGAAGCGCACAGTGGTGGTTTGGCGCAGTAGGTCGGAGCGGAAGATTTTGCGGTATTCGTGGTCGACTCCGGTCAGCACTTCGTGACGCAGGCCGCCAAGTTGCAGGTCGCCGGAGAGGTCGAGGGTGCCGAAGTGTTCGGTGCTCACAGCACCTCGGGTGCCGTCGAGCCGGCGCACCAGGCGTGTCGAGCTGCCGGCTGCATAGCCGGTCACGCGCGCTTGGTAGTCGTCGTAGCGGTCGCGGTTGTAGCTGTAGGCGAAGTGGGTTTTCCAGTCGTCGTTCAGGCGGTGTTCCACGTCGAAAATCGCCAGGTCGGAGCGGCCGTCGGTTTTGTTGTAGGGCTCGTCCAGGCGCTGTTTGCGCGATACGTCCAGTGGCTTGGTGCTGCCTTTGGCGAGGATGGTGCCGCGGTCGAACGGGGTGACGTAGTCGCGGTGTTCCCACGACAGGTTCACGGTGGTGTCGTCGCCAAACCAGGCGAGTGAGGGGGCGATGGTTTTCTCGCGACTGTTGCCGAAGTTGCGCCAGTAGTCGGCGTCGTCGTAGTCGGCGACCAGCCGGTAGGCCAGGTCGGTATCGCCAATGGCGCCGGTGCTGTCGAGCTGGCCGCCGCTGCCGTTTTTGCCGTCGCCGTAGGTGGAGGTGCGCGCGGTGATGGCGTTGTATTGCTGCAGTTGCGGCTTCTTGCTGATCAGGTTGATCACGCCGCCCGGGTCGAGAATGCCGTAGAGCATTGAGGCCGGCCCTTTGAGTACTTCCACGCGTTCGACGTTGGCGGTGAAGTTGCGGCCCTGCACGGTGCGCATGCCGTCGCGCAGAATCGAGCCGTCGCGGTTGTCGCCAAAGCCGCGTTTCATCACGGCGTCCATGGTGCTGCCGAGGGTGTTGGCCTGGGTGATGCCGCTGACGTTGATCAGCGCGTCGTCGAGGTTGCGCGGTTGCTGGTCTTGCAGCACCTGGCGTGGCACCACGGCAATGGCTTGAGGAATTTCCAGCAGGGGCGCTTCGCTGCGCATGATTTTGCTGGTGGGCGGCGGTTGGTAGCTGGTCGCTTGCTGCGAACTGGCGTCGATGTTGACGGCGTCGAGGTTCATGGCGCCATCGCTGCTGCGCAGCCGTTGCAGGGTGATGGTGCGCGCGTCGCTGTGGCGGAAGGTGTAGCCGGAACCTTGCAGCAACTGGCGCAGTGCCTGCTCGGCGCTGAGCTGGCCATTCAAGGCGGGCGCTTGCAGGTTGTAGGGGGCGTCGTCGCTGTAGACCAGACTCAGGCCGGTCACGCGGCTGAATGCGCTCAAGGCTTGCGGTAACGGTTGCGCGCTGATGGCGAAGCTGTAGCGCGTTTCAGTGGTGGCCGCAGGCGCGTCAGCGGCGTGCACCAGCAACGGCGTACTGGCCGCCAGAAGCAGGGAGAGACCGAGGCGGAGTTTGCCTACCGTTACGTACGTCATGAGCACCTAATCCGTGAAAGTGACCCAACAGCGGGTTTGCTGCGATCTATTCGCAATTACAAGCACTACACGGATGCCGACGGCTGTTACCTCACCGCCCGCTCGAATTATTTTTTGATCAGCGCAAAACGGTCAGGCCGAGCACGCTTTGGCGTTGGAAGCCGACCACGCTGGCGAGCGAGTCGAGCACCTGATTCGGGTCGCGGCTGGGAAAGCTGCCGCTGATGCGTTGCTCGCCCAGCGCCGGGTTCAACAGCACGATACGGTTGGGGCTGTAACGCTGGAGGTCGTCGAGCACCTCGGCGAGCGGGGTCTGGTAGAACGTCAGCCAGCCCTGGCGCCAGGCCAGACTGGCGTCGCCGTCTACGGCGTGAATGCTGCCAGCCCGCCCTTGCTGGTAACTCACCTGCTGGTTGGCGGTGAGTATCTGCGCGGCATCACCGGAGTGCGCCGTTACAGCAACCCGCCCGGCCTCCACTGTCACCTGCGCGCCCTCTTCGCGCAGGCGTACTTCGAACTGCGTGCCGAGCACCTGCGTCTCGCCACTGGCCGCGCGCACCACGAAGGGCTGACCGGTGTGGCTGACATGGAAATACGCCGCGCCGCGCAACAGTTCGATACGCCGCTGCTGATCGGAGAAACGCACCTTGACGGCGCTGTCGGCATCCAGCAGCAACACGGTTTTATCCGCGAGGGTGATTTGCCGCACTTCACCGGCAGCCGAGGCGTAGTCGGCGCGCACGGTGTCGAGCCAGCGCTGCGGCTGCCAGCCGAGCAGGCCGAGCATGAGCAGCACGCTCGCCGCTGCCGCGACCGAACCCAGCCACCAGCGGGTTGATGGTGTGCGCGGCGGCGCGTCCATGGCGCGCAAGTACTGCTCAAGCGCCGGGGCTTCCTCGGCGGCCAGTTGGCGTGCCGGCTGTTCGGTGGCGGCCCAAAGCGCCTGCACTTCGGCGTAGGCCTGAACATGGGCGGGTTCGGCGTACAGCCATTGATCGAACGCCGCCCGCTCGGCCGCAGTCGGTTGCCCGCGCAGACGCTGGTGCCAGTTCAGGGCAACGTGTTCCAGCGATGGCGCGGCGTCGACAGCAACGCGCAGTGGGTGTGAACGGCTCATGGAACGGGCGACTCCAGGCTCGCCTTGCAGGCGTCGAGGGCGCGCATCATATGTTTTTCCACGGCGCTCTGGGACAGTTGCATGGCGTTGGCAATTTCACCGTAGGTGCGCCCGTGCACGCGGTTAAGCAGGAATATGTGGCGCGTGCGCTCGGGCAAGGCGCGCAGCGCAAGGTCGACCTGGCGCAGGTCATAGCTAGCGTCCAGGGCGATTTCCGGCGCGCTGGGTTCGGTCAACTGTTCGGCCAGCAGGCCTGTTTCGCTGCGGGTGCGCGAGGTCTCGCTACGTAAATGGTCGATGGCCATGTTGCGTGCCGAGCGCAGCAGATAGGTGCTGAGTTCTTCCACCTGCACCTGCGGGCGTCGCCAGAAGCGCAGGAACAAGTCCTGCACCAGGTCGGCGGCAGTGGCTCGGCAACCGACGCGGCGGCTGACCAATGCTTCCATCCGCGAGCGCTCCGACAAGAACACCCGCAGAAAATCCGCACGCAGCGCCGGCTCGGCCGCTACCGGTGCCGCAGGGTGCGGATCATGTTGGGAAATGGGGTCGGCCATTCGGGGCGGGCAGTCGCGGGATCAGAATAATGCGCAAATGATAATGCCTTGCATTAAAGCCCGATAGAGGGGCTGGTCGGATACAGCACCCCGGCCCGATAGAGCGCCCGCCTGGTATGCCGCATAATGGCCGCCGTTTTCGCCCGCCCAGGAATTGCGCCGTGCCCCGCCCGCCCTCACCCAAATGTTTGTTGGTAATCGGCTATGTTTGGCCGGAGCCCCGTTCCTCTGCGGCCGGCGGGCACATGATGCAACTGCTCGAGCTGTTCGTGCAGCGCGGCTGGCACATTACCTTTGCCAGCCCGGCCAACGAGGGCGAGCACAAAGCCGATCTGCATGCGCTGGGCATTGCCGAGCAGGTGATCGAGCTGAACAACGAGAGCTTCGATGTGTTCGTGCGCGAGTTGAATCCCGAGGTGGTGCTGTTCGACCGCTTCATGATGGAGGAACAGTTCGGCTGGCGCGTGGAACAACAATGCCCGCAGGCCCTGCGCGTACTGGAAACCGCCGATTTGCAGTCGCTGCGCGACGCGCGCCAGCAGTTGCTTAAAGCCCATATCGCCGCGGGCAAGGGTGACGACTGCGGCGAGCTGTTTGACCTGAATGCCGATGAGATTTATCGGCACATGGCGGCCAGCGATACCGCGCAACGGGAGATTGCCGCGCTGTATCGCTGCGACCTCAACCTGATGATTTCCGACGCCGAAATTGCCCTGCTGCGCGAGCAGTTCCAGCTTCCTGCCGCGTTGCTGGTGCACTGCCCCCTGCTGCTGGATGCCGCGCCGCGCCCCGTGCTGCGGTTCAGTGAGCGCGCGCGCTTCATCAGCATCGGCAACTTTCGCCATGCGCCCAATTGGGACGCCGTGCTGTGGTTGAAGCAGAGCATCTGGCCGCTGATTCGCCAGCAATTGCCGCAGGCGCAGTTGCATATTTATGGCTCGTACACGCCGCCCAAGGCCACCGCGCTGCACAACCCGGCGCAGGGTTTTCACATCATGAACTGGGCGCCGGATGCGTTGGCGGTGATGGAAGCGGCGCGCGTGTGCCTGGCGCCCCTGCGTTTTGGCGCGGGCATAAAAGGCAAGATTGCCGACGCCATGCTATGCGGCACGCCAAACGTCACCACACCGATTGGCGCCGAAGGCATGCACGGTGAGTGGCCCTGGCCGGGCGAAGTCACCCGCAGCGCGGCGGCGTTTGCCGAGGCGGCGGTACGCTTGTATCGCGACGAGCAACAGTGGCAACAAGCGCAGGACCACGGCTGGGCGCTGCTTGCCGCCCGCTATGAGCGTGAGCGCTTTGGCGAGTTGCTGATGCAGCGCGTCGAGCAATGTCTGGCTGATCGGGAAGGGCACCGTTTGCGCAACTTCACCGGCGCGATGCTGCGCCACCATCAGCACAAGAGTACCAAGTACATGGCGCAGTGGATTGAAGCGAAAAACCGCCGCGATTAACCGTTAGCGAGAGCGCCCCATGGTCATCAACAAGAAAATCAACTCAGTCTCCGTGCGCATGAACCCGCTCGACCCACTGGACACGTCGCTGGAGCTGCTGCACTTCGGCTTTCGTGGCCTGACGGTGGACGCCGACCGCTATCTGCACACCCTCGGCTTGTCGCGCGTGCATCACCGCATTCTGTACATCATTGCCCGCGCTGAACGCATTACCGTGGGCGATCTGGCCGTCACGCTGGGCGTCAGCAACCAGGCACTGCACCGGCCGATGACGCATTTGTTCGAGCGCGAGCTGGTCAGCCAGACCCGCGATCCGCTGCAGCACCGCTTCAAGATTCTGGCCCTTACCGAAACCGGCCAGGCCGTTGAGCAATGCGCCAGCGACCATGAACGCCAGGCCATTCGTGAAGCGTTGGCGACCACCGACGAAGCAGGCCAGGAAGCCTGGCACCGGGTGATGCAAGCGCTTGCCGAACGCCTCAATTGATCGGCTTTCAGGTGATGCGTTCGCGCACCATCACGCATTTGGCCAAGGGTTGAATCAGCGCAATCGGCGCTTCGTCACAGCTGATTATTTCCGGGCACACCAGCAGCGGATCGCACGCGCCCTGCTGCACCAGATCGAGCACTTTGGGGATGTGCGTGCGCACGTTGCACAACCCTACCGATAGCGTGACGTTGCGCAGGTACATGCCAAACAGCGGAATCGCCGGGTCGTCGAAAATGATGCCGATGCATGAACAGTGGCCGCCCGGTGCCAAGGCCAGCAGACCTTTGTGCAAGGCGCGTGGGTCGCGGGTGGCGGACACCACCACGTCGTAGCGCTCATCCAGATTGCTGTCGTACCCCACTTCTACCTGCGCGCCGCAGCGCTCGGCCAACCCGCGCCGATAGTCGTTCTCGTCGAGATAATCGACGCTGCCCGCCCCGGCCGCCTGCGCCATTTGCACCGCCAGTACGCCGAGACTTTCCGTGCCGCCAACCACCAGCACCCGCGCATCGTCACGGCTGGCCAGCGGAGTGCTGGTGGCAACCCAGGCGTCGGTGAGGTTGTCGCTGGCGCTGGCCGCCGCGACCGGGTCCACGCCCTGTGGCAACGGCACCAGCATGGCGTCGGCGTAGGGCACGCACACCACGTCGGAAAACAAACCGCCCCAATGCCCACCGGCCGGAATCCCAAAGGCGGCGTGGCGAGGCACGCTGCTGCACGCCATGGTCATGCCGCTCAGGCACTGGCGGCATTTTCCGCAGGAAATTTTCCACGGCACCGCCACCAGATCGCCGCGCTTGAACGTGGTGACTGCCGAACCCACTTCCAGCACCTCGGCGACACACTCGTGGCCGATGGCGAATGGCGGCTTGAATGGCGTGGTGCCGGCTATCAGGCGACGGTCCAGGTCGCAGGAAGCCGACGCGACAGGCCGCACCAGCGCCGCTTCCGGGCTTTCCAGGTTTGGGCTCGGCACGTCCACCCAGCGCAAGTCACCGGGGCCCAGCACTCGCAGTTCGCGCATGGCTCAGCCCTTGATCATGAAGGTGGTAGTGGCTTTGGCGCAGAGCTTGCCGGCGCTGTCATGAATCTGAGCATCGCAAATCGCCAGGCTCTTGCTGCGCTCCACCAGCCAGCCGGTGACCTGATAACGCTCGCCGCTTTTCAGCGGGCGCAGGTATTTCACGCCGAGGTCGACGGTGGAATAGGCGGTGCGGTCGTCGAGGGTGGAAAACAGCGCCATGCCGGCGGCGCCGTCGAGGCAGGTGGCAGCGAAACCGCCATGCACCATGCGCTGCGGATTGAGGTGACGGTCATCCGGCCGCGCCTCGATGGTGATCTTGCCGAACTCGACCGCGCGGGCGGTCATGGGAATGGTGTCGCCAATGGACGGATTGGGCAGATTGCCGTCCACCAGCGCTTGCAGGATATGCAAGCCGGAGGTGGCGGGGCGTTGGTTTTCATCGGTCATTTCGCAAGCGCTCGTCAGGTGAGGAAGACCTGACAATACGCCGCGCCCCACCTCACATCAACGATGTTGAATCGACAAAACAGAGGGCGTTTCAGCCGCAATAAAACGGCGTTTCAGACCACGCTGGATTTGCGCAGGGCGTCGATATCTGCGCTGCTCAACCCCAACAACCGCTGCAACACCGCCTCGGTGTGCTCGCCCAGCAACGGCGGCGCCTGACGGTACTCGACCGGCGTTTCCGACAAGCGAATCGGGCTCGCCACTTGCGGCAGCGTACCGCCCAAGGTGTGGAGCACGTCCACACGCAGACCGCGCGCCAGTACCTGCGGGTCGGCAAACACTTGAGCCAGATCGTTGATCGGCCCGCAGGGCACGCCGGCCTGCTCCAGCGCATTCACCCATTCGGCGGTGGTTTTGAATACGGTGGCCTGACGGATCAGCGGAATGAGCACCGCGCGGTTGGCGACGCGTTGTTTGTTGTTGGCAAAGCGCGGGTCGTCGGCCCATTCGGCATGGCCGGCCACTTCGCAGAATTTGCGGAACTGGCCGTCGTTGCCGACAGTGAGAATGAAGTCGCCATCGGCCGTGGGGAAGTCCTGATACGGCACGATATTGGGGTGAGCATTGCCCAGGCGTTTCGGCGCGATGCCGGTGGTGAGGTAGTTCATCGCCTGGTTCGCCAGGCAGGCGACCTGAACGTCGAGCAAGGCCATGTCGATGTGCTGGCCGGTGCCGGTGCCCTGTCTGTCTCCCGTGTCGCGGTGAGCGAGCGCGGCGAGCACTGCCACGGTGGAATACAAGCCAGTGAGGATATCCGTGAGCGCCACGCCGACTTTCACCGGCCCGCCGCCTGCTTCGTCGTCCGGCTTGCCCGTCAGGCTCATCAGGCCGCCGAGGCCCTGAATCATGAAGTCGTAGCCAGCGCGTTTGGCGTAGGGGCCGTTCTGGCCGAAACCGGTGATGGAGCAGTAAATCAGTCGCGGGTTGATGGCTTTCAGCGAGGCGTAATCCAGGCCATAGGCGGCCAGGCCACCGACCTTGAAATTCTCCAGCAGAATGTCCGACTGCGCCGCCAGTTCACGCACCAGGCGCTGGCCTTCGGGCTGGGTGAAATCGACTGTCACCGACTGTTTGTTGCGGTTGGCCGACAGGTAATACGCGGCCTCGCTGGTATTTTCGCCGTCTGCGTCTTTTAAAAATGGCGGGCCCCACTGGCGGGTGTCATCGCCAACGCCGGGGCGCTCGATCTTGATCACCTCGGCGCCAAGGTCCGCCAGAATCTGCCCGGCCCAGGGGCCAGCCAGTACGCGGGATAAATCCAGAACACGCAGATGAGACAGAGCGCCGGGCATGGGGGATCTCGCAGCAGGATTAGTACCGTAGGAGCGGCGTCAGCCGCGATGCTCTTGAAGATCACAAGCATCGCGGCTGAAGCCGCTCCCACAGGTTTACGGCAATCAGAAAAAGGCTTGGATACCAGTCTGCGCGCGGCCGAGGATCAGGGCGTGCACGTCGTGCGTGCCTTCGTAGGTGTTCACCACTTCCAGATTCACCAGATGCCGCGCCACGCCGAATTCATCGGAGATGCCGTTGCCGCCGAGCATGTCGCGCGCCATACGGGCGATGTCCAGGGACTTGCCGCAGCTGTTGCGCTTCATGATCGAGGTGATTTCCACCGCCGCCGTGCCTTCATCTTTCATGCGGCCCAGACGCAGGCAGCCTTGCAAGGCCATGGTTATTTCGGTCTGCATGTCGGCGAGTTTTTTCTGGATGAGCTGATTGGCCGCCAGCGGCCGGCCGAACTGTTTGCGGTCCAGGGTGTACTGGCGGGCGGTGTGCCAGCAGAACTCGGCGGCACCCAGCGCGCCCCAGCTGATGCCGTAGCGGGCGGAGTTCAGGCAGGTGAACGGGCCTTTCAAGCCGCGCACATCGGGGAAGGCGTTTTCTTCCGGGCAGAACACGTTGTCCATCACGATTTCGCCGGTGATCGAGGCTCGCAGGCCGACCTTGCCGTGAATCGCCGGCGTGCTCAGCCCTTGCCAGCCTTTCTCCAGCACGAAGCCGCGAATCGCGCCCTCGTCATCTTTTGCCCACACCACAAACACGTCGGCGATCGGGCTGTTGGTGATCCACATTTTCGCGCCGCTGATGCGATAGCCGCCGTCGACTTTTTTCGCGCGGGTAATCATCGAACCCGGGTCAGAACCGTGGTCCGGCTCGGTCAGACCAAAGCAGCCAATCCACTCGCCGCTGGCCAGCTTCGGCAGGTACTTCTGCTTGGTGGCTTCGTTGCCGAACTCGTTGATCGGCACCATCACCAAGGACGACTGCACGCTCATCATCGAGCGGTAGCCGGAATCCACACGCTCGACTTCGCGGGCGATCAACCCGTAGCTCACATAATTCAAACCGCTGCCGCCGTACTGCTCGGGAATGGTGGCACCGAGCAGACCCACGTCGCCCATTTCGCGGAAGATTTTCGGATCGGTCTGCTCGTGGCGGAACGCTTCGATAACGCGGGGCGCCAACTTCTGCTGCGCGAACTGCTGGGCGCTGTCGCGCACCATGCGCTCCTCTTCCGTCAGTTGCTGGTCGAGCATCAGCGGGTCTTCCCAGTTGAAGCGAGCGTTGGCAGCCATGGGCGAAATCCTCAAGAGTTGGGTGCGGTCCAGCGCGAGGCTGGCGATGGGTTAATCCTAGACAGCCCAGCGCAGAAGGCGCAAACGAGGTTTTCGCACAGACCTGTGCTAATTTCTCACTCCGAAACTGCGCTATTGGCGTCTCTGCCATTTTCATAGTGCACATAACGCATACGAGCTACCCCATGCGCCGCAAAATCCCCAGCACCGCCGCCCTGGTTGCCTTCGACGCCGCCGCCCGCCATCAGAGCTTTACCAAAGCAGCGGAAGAGCTCTCGCTCACGCAAAGCGCCGTTTGCCGACAGATCGCCAGCCTTGAAGACTTCCTCGGCATCGCTCTCTTCCGCCGCTCCCGGCGCGGCGTTCAGCTCACCGAAGCGGGGGTCGGCTACGGCCGTAGAGTCGCCGCGCAACTGGATGCCGTGGAACGCGACACCCTATCGGTAATGGGCCAACACGGCGCCAACAGCCTGGAACTGGCCATCGTGCCGACCTTTGGCACGCAATGGCTGCTGCCGCGCCTGAAACACTTCCAGGCCTCGCACCCGGAAGTGACGGTGAACCTCACCAACCGCACGCGCCCGTTCCTGTTTGCCGACACGGAGTTCGATGCTGCCGTGTACTTCGGCGATGCCGTGTGGTCCGGCACCGAAGCGCATTTTCTGATGCCGGAAAACTCGTTACCCGTCTGCAGTCCGGCCTTGCTACCGAGTGACGGATCGCTTACCGCCGAGCGCATCGCCAGCCTGCCGCTGCTGCAACAAACCACCCGGCCCTACGCGTGGCGACAATGGTTCGGCTCATTGAGCATGAGCGTGCCGCGAGACATGACGGGGCCGCGTTATGAACTGTTTTCAATGCTGGCGCAGGCGGCGCAGCACGAAATGGGCATCGCGCTGATTCCGCCATTTTTGATTCAGCGGGAGTTGGCTGAAGGCAGTTTGGTGGTGGCGATGCAGCACGCCTGCGTAAGTGATAAGGCGTATCACCTGATGATTCCTGAACGTAAAACCGAGACGGCTGCGTTACGGGCGTTTAGGGATTGGTTGGTGGGGCAGGCGAAGGAGTATCGGGAGGCGAATGGGGCGGGTTAGCCCGCAAAACCCGGGCGAATCTGAGTGACGAACTACAGCTTTGGATCTCGTGTGATCTGCTTGCGATCCGCTTGTGATCTACCGCTTGTGATCTGGCTTGTGATCTATCGCTGGTGATCTGGCTTGTGATCTACCCCGCACCGTTCATCGCAGGCCGAGTGGAGTCGACGTGTAGGGGGTTGAGCGGCCGGGAGCCGCGAGAGGCGCATCGGGCCAGGGACGGCCCGTTGCGCCGTGCCCCCGGAGCGACGACGGAAGGAGGGGAGTCGGAGCGCAGCGTAGACCCAAGGTAGGGGCTAGACCTTTTGGCTTCTTTTGGGGCAATGCCAAAAGAAGCTCGCGCGTAAGGCGCGAAACAAAAACGCTCAGCGCGCGCGGTAATGAATACCTGCGTAAAACTCCGAGTTTGGGCCCTGCTTTTGAATCGACGGAATTCTTCATTACCACGTCTGCGCGGCATTTTATTTCGCGCCTTACGCGCGACTGACTTTTGGCATTGCCGGATTGCCGGACCACCCAAAAGTCAGCGAAAGGTCTAGCCCCTACCTTGGGTCTACGCTGCGCTCCGACTTCCCTCGCTCCGTCGCCGCTCCGGGGGCACGGCGAGACGGGCCATCCTTGGCCCGACACGCCTCGCGCGGCTCCCGGCCGCTCAACCCCCTACGCAACGACTCCACTCGGCCTGCGATGAACGGTGCGAGGTAGATCACAAGCCAAATCAAAAGCGCGAGATCAAAAGCGGCAGATCGAAACCTTCAAAGCAAAAGCATCGCGGCTGAAGCCGCTCCTACAGAAGTATAGAAAATTGGTTAATGCGAGCCCGCCGCACTACCAAAACCTCTTATTACCCACGATTCAGGCAGGTAATTAACCCTCCAATCAGGCCCAAAACGCGCCGTTTTTGGCCCCTCCTCACCGCTTAGCGATAAAAAAAGTCGAAAAAGCGACATAAGCCTGATAAAAAGCATGCGCGACGTTGCGTGGAGAATTGGCGAAAGACCAGTAACCCCGTGGCTTTCAGCGATTTATGCGATGAACCGTGGCCTTTTGCTGACCCCGTAGTCAACAAAGCACAAAGCTACAGTTTTACTACCGAAAAAACGGCGCTAAAACTGATAATTACATTAATAAACAGCGAGTTAGAGATACAAAGCAAGCCACACAACAGATCCGCCACTAACCCGTCTTGACCTGATGAACGGTTATTCACGTCAGGGATGCCAATTCCGCTACAAGCGGCTTGGCGTCAAGCTGCAAGCCGCATCAAGCGCTGCTTTCGGCGAGATAGGCTGAACGGTCGGTCACAGCGTGACTTGTAGTTATCTCCAGGTTGGCCTTCAGAACTCCTTGATGGCCTAACGGTTCACCTGCAAAATGCCGCGCCCCGCTACCGCAAGGCTGCCCGACAGAGGTGCCAAGTAGGGATTGTGCTGATCCACCCCAGTGCGCCACCCGCAGTGCTCTGGTTTTTTTGAAAAACGATCACGCAGGAGATATGAAGTGCACATTGGTGTTCCTCTCGAGACCTTTACTGGCGAAACGCGGGTTGCCGCGACGCCGGAAACCATTAAAAAGCTGATCGCCCAAGGCCATCAGGTGACTGTACAAAGCGGGGCCGGCGTTAGCGCCAGCGTGCCCGACAGTGCCTATCAAGCCGTTGGCGCCAGCATTGGCGACGCCGCCGCAGCCCTGGGCGCCGACCTGGTGCTCAAGGTCGTGGCGCCCAATGCCGCCGAGCTGGCTCAGCTCAAATCCGGCGCGGTGCTGGTCGGCATGCTCAATCCCTTCAACAGCGAAAACATTGCGCAGATGGCTGAACGCGGCGTCACCGCTTTCGCCCTCGAAGCCGCGCCGCGCACGTCCCGCGCGCAAAGCCTCGATGTGCTGAGTTCGCAAGCCAACATTGCCGGCTACAAGGCTGTGTTGCTGGCGGCTCATCACTATCCGCGCTTTATGCCGATGCTGATGACCGCTGCCGGTACCGTGAAGGCCGCTCGCGTGCTGATTCTCGGCGCTGGTGTTGCCGGTCTGCAGGCCATCGCCACGGCCAAGCGCCTGGGTGCGGTGATCGAGGCCTCGGACGTGCGTCCGGCGGTGAAGGAGCAAATCGAGTCGCTCGGCGCCAAGTTCGTTGACGTGCCGTACGAAACCGACGAGGAGCGCGAATGCGCTGAAGGCGTTGGCGGCTATGCCCGCCCGATGCCGGCGTCGTGGATGCAGCGTCAGGCGGTTGCCGTGCATGAGCGCGCCAAGCAAGCCGACATCGTCATCACCACCGCACTGATTCCGGGCCGCAAGGCACCGGTGTTGCTGAGTGCCGAAACCGTTGAGCAGATGAAGCCCGGTTCCGTGGTGATCGACCTCGCGGCTGCGCAAGGCGGCAACTGCCCGCTGACTGAAGCGGATCAGGTGGTGGTCAAGCACGGTGTCACCATCGTCGGCCACACCAACCTGGCAGCGCTGGTCGCGGCAGACGCTTCGGCGCTGTACGCCCGCAACTTGCTGGACTTCCTCAAGCTGGTCATCGACAGCGAAGGCAAGTTCCACGTCAACCTGGAAGACGACATCGTCGCCGCGTGCCTGATGTGCCGCGACGGCCAAGTCGTGCGTAAGAACGGCTGAGGACAAGAAAAATGGAAGAGCTGATCTCCCCCGGTATCTACAACCTGATCATCTTCGTGCTGGCCATTTATGTTGGCTACCACGTGGTCTGGAACGTGACACCTGCGCTGCACACCCCGCTGATGGCCGTGACCAACGCCATCTCGGCCATCGTGATCGTCGGTGCCATGCTGGCCGCTGCCCTCACCGTAACGCCGCTGGGCAAAACCATGGGCACCCTGGCTGTGGCCCTGGCCGCGGTAAACGTGTTCGGTGGTTTTTTGGTAACCCGCCGCATGCTGGAAATGTTCAAGAAGAAAGCGCCCAAGGCCAAAGCAGAGGGTGACAAGTAATGAGCATGAATCTGGTAACGACCCTGTATCTGATCGCTTCGATCTGCTTTATCCAAGCGCTCAAGGGCCTGTCGCACCCGACCACGTCGCGTCGCGGTAACTTCTTCGGCATGCTCGGCATGGCCCTGGCCGTGCTGACCACCGTTGGCTTGATCTACAAGCTCGGCGCCGACATCGCCACCCAGGGCATTGGTTACGTCATCGTCGGTTTGCTGGTCGGCGGCACGGCCGGTTCGATCATGGCCAAGCGCGTTGAAATGACCAAAATGCCGGAGCTGGTTGCCTTCATGCACAGCATGATCGGCCTGGCGGCGGTGTTCATTGCCATTGCCGCTGTGGTTGAGCCGCAGTCGCTGGGTATCGTCAAGCAACTGGGCGACGCCATTCCGGCCGGTAACCGTCTGGAGCTGTTCCTGGGCGCGGCCATCGGTGCGATTACCTTCTCCGGTTCCGTCATCGCGTTCGGCAAGCTATCGGGCAAATACAAGTTCCGTCTGTTCCAGGGCGCGCCGGTGGTGTTTGCCGGCCAGCACAAACTCAACCTGATTCTGGGTCTGAGCACGCTGGGGCTGGGTCTGTTCTTTATGTTCACCGGCAACCTGACGGCGTTCGCTGTGATGCTGGCGCTGGCGTTCATTCTGGGTGTGCTGATCATCATCCCGATTGGCGGCGCGGACATGCCGGTCGTGGTGTCGATGCTCAACAGCTATTCGGGCTGGGCGGCGGCCGGTATCGGTTTCTCGCTGAACAACTCGATGCTGATCATTGCCGGTTCGCTGGTGGGTTCGAGCGGCGCGATCCTCTCGTACATCATGTGCAAGGCGATGAACCGTTCGTTCTTCAACGTGATTGGTGGTGGTTTCGGCGGCGCGACCGACGCGGCAGCCACAGGCGGTTCGAAAGAAGCGCGTCCGGTGAAATCCGGTTCGGCTGATGACGCCACCTTCCTGCTCACCAACGCCGACACCGTGATCATCGTTCCCGGCTACGGCCTGGCGGTGGCCCGTGCTCAGCACGCGCTGAAAGAGCTGACCGAGAAGCTGACTCACCGTGGCGTAACCGTGAAGTACGCGATTCACCCGGTTGCCGGTCGTATGCCTGGCCACATGAACGTACTGCTGGCCGAGGCCGAAGTGCCGTACGACCAGGTGTTCGAAATGGAAGACATCAACTCCGAGTTTGGTCAGGCCGACGTGGTGCTGGTGTTGGGCGCCAACGACGTGGTCAACCCGGCAGCGAAGAACGATCCGAATTCGCCGATTGCCGGCATGCCGATTCTGGAAGCGTTCAAAGCCAAAACCATCATCGTCAACAAGCGTTCGATGGCCAGCGGCTATGCCGGTCTGGACAACGAACTGTTCTACCTGGACAAGACCATGATGGTGTTCGGCGACGCGAAGAAAGTTATCGAAGATATGGTTAAAGCGGTCGAATAAGAACCGTGCAGTGAAACCCTTAAGCCCCGGCCCACGCGCCGGGGTTTTTCATTTCTGCGTCACAGCAAGCATTAGCGTGGATGCCGGTCGTTGTGTCGAAACAAGCCCAGCAGCGCGGCGATCAGGAACAGTAAAAAGGCTGAGAGCAGCGCCAGCTTGCCGCCGCCCTCGTACGCGAACGCAACGTCATGGCAATGCAGGGTGGTCACATCGACACAGTCCGCTGCCCGCCGGTACACAACCAGCAGCGCTGCCGCCAACGCCATCAGCAGCACGCCTGCCGTTACCAATACCATTTCGATTTTGCTCATATCGCTGCTCTCCTGAACCCGAACGCGGGGTGAAAATTCAGGAGCAGAACCCTACGGCCACTGGCCGGCCGGCGCGTTCCGATGCGTTGCGGTCGCTTGTAGGTAATTTCTCAAATGCAACGGATCGCCTCGTTTTTGCAGTAGGATCGCCAGCCAGATACGGGCCAGTACGCAGCAACCCGTCCACCAGGGAGTGAGGCAATGCAGGGAACCATGATGTGGGCCGTGATCGCGGTGTTGGTGCTGATCGCAGCCGGCGTGATGTATGGCTACAACCGTCTTGTGTTCAACCGCGCGCGCGTTGCCGCCGCGTGGAGCGACATCGATGTACAGCTCAAGCGTCGCTCCAGCCTGATTCCGCAACTGGTCGACTGTGTGAAGCGCTTTATGGCGTATGAAAGCAGCACGCTGGCGGCGCTCACCGAGCAGCGTAATCAGGCGCAACGTGTCGAAGCGGCCGGCGCGCCGGAACGTGGCGCTGCAGAAAGCCAGGTTTCAACAACGCTCAAGCAGGTGTTGGCCCGCGCCGAGGCGTACCCCGACCTGAAAGCCGACGCCGTGTTTCTGGATTTGCAGCGCAGCCTCAGCGATGTGGAAGAACATATTCAAATGGCCCGCCGTTATTACAACGGTGCAGTGCGCGAACTGAATGTGCTGGTGGAGTCGGTGCCCAGCAATGTGATCGCCAAGGCATTCGGTTTCAGCGGCGCCGCGTATTTTTCTCTGGACGACGCCAGCCAGGCGCAATCGCCAAAAATGGAGTTTTGACATGCCTGCCCGCCTGTTGCGCGCACTCATCCTGAGTTGCTGCCTGCTGCCTGTTAGCCCGTTGTTTGCTGCTGACGATGAGGTCGACACAATCGTGGTCGACGCAGCGCAGGAGGTATCAGCAGAAACCCTTTTCGACAGCAGCGCCCGTGTCGACAAAGAACGCATCGACCACTTCGACACCACCATCAAGGTGGAGCCGAGCGGCAACCTGCTGATCACCGAGCGCATTCACGTAACTGCCACGGGCAACGAGATCCGCCATGGCATCTACCGCGACATTCCCACCACCTACAGCCTGCCGATGGGCCTGGTGCGCAAAACGCCCGTCGACCTGCTCAGCGTGACCCGCGACGGCGCGAGCGAGCCGTTCAAGAAAGAAAGCCAGCAGTGGGGCGTGCGCTACTACCTGGGCTCGCCGGACGAGTACGTCGAGCCCGGCCAGCATGTGTATGAACTGCAATACCGCATGGATGCCCAGTTGCATTTCACTGCCGAGAAAGACGAGCTGTACTGGAACATCACCGGTAACCAGTGGACGTTCCCGATCATGCAGGCCACCGCCACGGTCGAGTTGCCTGAAGGCGCGCGCATCGACCAGATGACGGGCTACACCGGCTATACCGGCAGCACCACCGGCCGCGCCTACAAGGTGCTCAGCCAGCGCGACAACGTAGTGAAACTGGCGACCACCCAGCCGCTCTCTGCCGAAGAAGGATTCACCCTCGCGCTGGACTGGCAAGCCGGTCTGGTAAAGCGCCCGAACCCGCTCGCACGCGCCGCCAGGTTGGTGTGGGACAACCTCAACGTGCTAATTGCCGTGCTTGGTGCGCTGGGGCTGTTTTTCTATTACTACCAGTGGTGGAACAGGGTCGGACGCGACCCCGCCAAGGGCATCATCGTGCCCCGCTACGACGCGCCGAAAACCGTCAGCCCGGCCGGCGCCGGTTACGTCTGGAACAAGGGTTTTGGCAACGCGTTCAGCAACCTGGAGGCCATGACTATCACCGTCACCGATCTGGCGCGGCGCAAGGTGCTGAGCATTGCCGACTCACCGACCGGCCGCGCGTTTATCGTCAGCAAAGGCGAGCTGGATGCGCAGGCTCAGCCCCATGAAAGCGCGCTGTTCGACAAGCTCTTTGCCGGCGGCGCGAAGAAGATTCGCGTCGGCGAGAATTACGTCAAAGCCCTGAACAATGCGCTCGACGCCCACAGCGAAAAACTCAGCGAATGGGGCGATGCGTTGTTCAGCAAAAACCGCAAACCCTGGTGGCTCGGCATTCTGGGCGCGCTGCTGGCGTTTCTGGCCATGGGCTTGCTGGGCGACCCGGTGGTGCTGTTCAGTATTTTCCCGATCGTGCTCATTGCCATTGGTGTCGGGTTGAGTGTCTGGGGCTGGCGCACGCTGACCGGCACGCCGCGCCAGTTTATCGGCGTGGTGCCGATGCTGTTCGGTCTGCCGTTTGTGTTTGGCGGTTTGTCGTTGCTGGTGCTGATGTTTCACACCACCTCGCCCATTGCCACGGTCAGCGTGGTGGTGATGCTGGTATTGATCGTGCTGTTTCGCGGCTGGCTGGAAGCGCCGACCGTGGAAGGCCGGGCCACGCTGGATGCATTGGAAGGCTACCGCGACTACCTGCAACTGGCCGAAAGCGACAGCCTGGCCCGCGCCGCCGATGCGCCAGCCATGAGCATTGCCTTGTACGAGCGGCATCTGCCGTATGCCATGGCGCTGGGCGTGGAAGAGCAATGGACCGCCCGACTGAGTGACGCCATAGAAAGCGGCGCGGTGCAATGGAGCGAGCCGACCTACCGACCGTCGTGGTACCGCGACAGCAGCCGTTTCACCACGCCGGCAGCCATGAGCGGCGCCCTGCTCGCCGCCGCCAGCAGCGCCTCGACACCGCCACCGAGCCCCTCCTCCGGCTCGAGCTCAAGCTCGGGCAGCAGCAGTTCGTCTGGCGGTGGTTCGTCGGGTGGCGGTGGTGGCGGCGGCGGTGGCGGCGGGTGGTAAGTAGCGGGCGGCTAAACCTGTAGGAGCGGCTTTAGCCGCGAGCTTTTCCCCAGCTCAGAAACCCCGTTTCCAGGCCCGGCCAATCGCGGCTAAAGCCGCTCCCACAGGATTTCGATGTCCTATAGGAGGGGCTTTAGCCGCGAGCTTTTCCCCAGATCAGAAACCCCATTTCCAGGCCCGGCCAATCGCGGCTAAAGCCGCTCCCACAGGATTTCGGTGTCCTGTAGGAGGGGCTTTAGCCGCGAGCTTTTCCCCAGATCAGAAACCCATTTCCAGGCCCAACCATTCGCGGCTAAAGCCGCTCCCACAGGATTTCGGTGCCCTGTAGGAGGGGCTTTAGCCGCGAGCTTTTCCCCAGATCAGAAACCCATTTCCAGGCCCAACCATTCGCGGCTAAAGCCGCTCCCACAGGATTTCGGTGCCCTGTAGGAGGGGCTTTAGCCGCGAGCTTTTCCCCAGATCAGAAACCCATTTCCAGGCCCAACCATTCGCGGCTAAAGCCGCTCCCACAGGATTTCGGTGCCCTGTAGGAGGGGCTTTAGCCGCGAGCTTTTCCCCAGATCAGAAACCCATTTCCAGGCCCAACCAATCGCGGCTAAAGCCGCTCCCACAGGTTCTCGATGCCCTGTAGGAGCGAGCTTGCTCGCGAAGCTTTTGCTTTAAACCCGGAAACGCTGCACCAGGCTTTGCAGATGCCCGCCCAGACGCGCCAGCTCAACGCTCGAGGCGGCGGTTTCTTCGCTGGCGGCGGCGGTTTGTTCGGAAACGTCACGCACGTTCAATACGCTGCGGTTGATCTCTTCGGCCACGGCGGTCTGCTCTTCGGCCGCCGTGGCAATTTGCAGGTTCATGGCCTGAATCGCCGAAACCGTACGGGTGATGCTGCCCAGGGCGTTCCCCGCGCTGCGGGTCAGTTGCACGCTGCTGTCGGTGAGTTCGCGGCTACTTTCCAGGGTGCTCGCGACCTGCTGGGTGCCGGTTTGCAGGCCACTGATGAGGTCTTCAATTTCTTCGGTGGACTGCTGGGTGCGCTGCGCCAGGCTGCGCACTTCATCGGCGACCACGGCGAAGCCTCGGCCGGCTTCACCGGCACGGGCGGCTTCGATGGCGGCGTTCAGCGCCAAAAGGTTGGTTTGCTGGGCCACGGATTTGATCACGTCGAGCACGCTGCCGATCTTGTCGCTCTCACGCTTGAGCTCGTTCATGGCATCGGTGGAGTCGCCCACGGCAACGGCCAGGCGCTCGATCTGGGCCACGGCTTCGCCGACAACCCGATCGCCATCACGGGCTTGCAGGTCCGCCGCTTTCGCCGCTTCGGATGCTTCCTCGGCGTTACGCGCCACTTCCTGAACGGTAGCGGTCATCTCGTGCATGGCGGTGGCGACCTGGTCGGTCTCGATTTTCTGATTGTTCACGCCGGCGCTGGTTTGCTCAGTCACGGCAGACAGCTGCTCCGCCGCGCTGGCGATTTGCGTGACGCCGTCGCGAATGCCACCAATCAGTTCACGCAGGCCCAGGGTCATGTTCTGCATGCTGCTTTGCAGTTGGCCAAGCTCATCACCGCGACGGGTTTCAATGTCGTGGCTGAGGTCGCCCGAGGCGATGCGTTCTACCCGGCGCAGCACGGTTTTCAGCGGACCAACAATTTGCCGAGTGATAAACAGCGCGGCAATCAGGCCGAGTATCACCGCAACCAACGAAGCGACCAGCAAGACGATTTTCGCCTCGGCCTCCTCGGTATCACGCTTGGTGTTCTGGCTGACGGTGAGCTGCGCGCAGGCGTCGAAAATCTGTTTGATCTGCACATCCAGAACTGCCTGCGCCGCCGCGATAGTGGCCAGCGCGGTTGCGAACTGACCGACCGTAGCGCGATAACCGTTCAAGGCATCCGCCGCTTTCTGCAAACCGGCGGCCTGCTCGCTGGAAACTTTGTCCGATAGGGTTTTGAGGTTACCAAGCGCCTGGTCGATGGCCGCGAGCGCCGGCTGCTGCAGCTCAACCCGGCCGCTGTAGGTGAACCCCCGCAGCTCGAACCGGGCGGTTTGAATCAGGCTGTTCTGGGCGATCAGGGCATCGAGCACCTGTTGATGCAGCTCGGCGTTTTCCTCGCTGACGGGCTCGGCACGCACCGCCGTTGCCACATTGCCCACCTCGGCGACTGCCGCGTCGGCAAATTTGCCGAACTGGCCGCGCAAGGCTTCACGGGTGGCGACGGCCTGGGTCATCTGGTTGAACGCCTGTCGGTACTGGCTGCTGGCATCCCCCGCCTGCTTCAACAGAACCAAGTCGTTCGGCGATTTCATGATCTGGTTGCCGCTCTGAACGCCAGCGTCGAATTTGTCGAGGTTGTCGACCACGGCGGCGTTATGGGCGGCGTCGCTGTTTTGCGCGTAGGTGAGACGAGCGATGCGCACATCGCGGGCAATGGCGCCCAATTTGGAAATAGCCGCCAGCTTGTCGCCGCGCTCCAGCACGGAGCTCAACCCAAGCCAGCCGGCCAGGGTGATCAACAGCGTCAGCAGCAGCACCGATGCAAAACCAAGGGCCAGTTTTGCGCCGACGCTGATATTGCTCAGCGCCTGAGTAAGCCATCCAAACATGGGTATCTCCAGAAGATCGAGGCAGATGCGGCCAGCTCTATCGGCTGACTCCTACGCAATATATCGACTTACCTGACACAACCTTAAGGAACATTTGGCGCCCTGATACCGCGTCGGCGGCGGATGCACGTTCGGAGCAAAAGTGGTCGATTATCGAACGTCGTAGAAACAGCCCATTGACCGAATTAACCAGTTAGTACATTTTCTCCTACACGCTTTTGGCTGCTCGCCCGCCAGAACAACAATAAGAACTGGAGAACGCTTTCATGCCCCGTACCGTGCTGGTGCTTAACGGCCCCAATCTCAATATGCTCGGCACCCGCGAACCGGCCACCTACGGCCACGAAACCCTCGCTGACATTGGCGCACTGTGCCGCCAGACCGGCGAAGCGCTGGACCTTAGCGTCGAGTTCGAGCAAACCAATCACGAAGGCCAGTTGATCGACTGGATTCATCAGTCCCGCGGCCGCTGCGCCGCCATCGTGATCAATCCCGGTGCCTGGACGCACACCTCGGTCGCCATCCGCGACGCGCTGGTCGCCAGCGAATTGCCGGTTATCGAAGTGCACCTTTCCAACGTGCACAAGCGCGAAGAATTCCGTCATCACTCTTACGTGTCTGGCATCGCCGTTGCCGTGCTCGCCGGCTTCGGCAGCAATGGCTATCGCATGGCCATCGAACACGTTGCTCACCTGCTCAAGGCCTGACCATGTCCCGCACCCGCAGCATTCTGGCCGGCCTGATTGGCGCTGGCATTCAGGCCTCGCGCACGCCGGCGTTGCATGAGCACGAAGGCGACGCCCAGGGCATTCGCTACCTGTATCGCCTGATCGATATCGACGCCCTGAAGATGGGCCTGGACGACTTGCCCACCCTGCTCAACGCCGCCCAGCACACCGGCTTTACCGGCCTGAACATCACCTTCCCCTGCAAGCAGGCGGTGATTCCATTGCTCGATGAGTTGTCGCCGGAAGCGCGCGGCATCGGCGCGGTAAACACCGTGGTATTCGAGAACGGCAAGCGCATCGGTCACAACACCGACTGCCTGGGTTTCGCCGAAGGCTTCCGCCGGGGGCTGAGCGATGTGGCCCGCGGGCAAGTGGTGCAGATGGGCGCAGGCGGCGCAGGCGCAGCGGTGGCCCATGCCTTGTTGATTGAGGGCGTTGAGCAACTGACTATTTTTGACGTCGACGCCAGCCGCGCCAGCGCCCTGGCCGATAATCTCAACGCGCATTTTCCGGGCAACCGCGCGAGCGCCGGCACCGACCTACCCATCGCCATGGCAGGCGCCGATGGCCTGGTGAATACCACGCCCATGGGCATGGCCAAACTGCCGGGCATGCCGGTGCCCAAAGCCTTGCTGCGTGCGCCGATGTGGGTGGCGGAAATTGTGTATTTCCCCTTGGAAACCGAACTGCTGCGCGAAGCCCGCGCGCTCGGTTGCCGTACGCTCGACGGCGGCACCATGGCGGTGTTCCAGGCGGTAAAAGCGTTTGAACTGTTCAGCGGTGCGGCGGCGGATGCCACGCGCATGCAGGCGCATTTCTCGGCGATGGGCGCATAACGATTACGACGAAACGATACCTCTGACACGGCGCCCACGCTGGCGCCTACGAGATCAAAACAATGACAAAAATGATCGATCTGTATTTCCGCTTTCTCAAGCTGATCGTCGTGCTGTGCATGCTGGGCATGGTGCTCATGGTGTTCGGCAATGTGGTGATGCGTTACGCCTTCAACTCAGGCATCACCGTGTCGGAAGAACTGTCGCGCTGGCTGTTCGTGCTGATGGTGTTTCTCGGCTCGCTGATCGCCCTGCGCGAACGCAGCCACCTGGGCCTCGACCTGCTGATCAAGAAGCTGCCGCCGGTGGGGCGCAATCTGTGCCTGGCGCTCGGCCATTTGCTGATGCTGTTTATCGCCTGGCTGGTGCTGAGCGGCAGTTGGCAGCAGGCACGCATCAACCTCGACGTAGTCGCGCCCGCCTCCGGTTTGTCCATGGCCTGGTTCTACGGCATCGGCGTGCTGTTCGGTCTGACCGCCATCCCGGTTATCGCCGGTGAACTGGTGCTGGCGTTGCGCGGGCAACTGCCGCAGGGGAAGCCCGGCGTCGAATCGGTGCACCTGCCAAGTACTGAGGGGAACCGCTGATGACGCTGATTCTCTTCCTCGGCACCCTGCTGGGCACCATGGCCCTGGGTATTCCGATTGCCTTTGCTCTGCTGCTGGTGAGCGTGGTGCTGATGTGGCAACTCGACCTGTTCGATGCGCAGATCATTGCCCAGAACCTGCTCAACGGCGCCGACAGTTTTCCCTTGCTCGCCGTGCCGTTTTTCATGCTCGCCGGTGAGGTGATGAATGCCGGCGGCCTGTCGCGGCGCATCGTCAACATCGCCATGGCCATGGTCGGCCACAAGCGCGGTGGCTTGGGTTACGTGGCGATCATTGCCTCGTGCCTGCTGGCCTCGTTGTCCGGCTCGGCCGTGGCAGACGCAGCCGCTTTGGCCGCCCTGCTGATTCCGATGATGGTGCAGGCCGGCCACAACCGTGAACGCGCGGCGGGCCTGATCGCCTCGGGTGGCATCCTGGCGCCGATCATTCCGCCAAGCATCGGTTTTATCGTGTTTGGCGTGGCCTCTGGCGTGTCGATTTCCAAGCTGTTTCTGGCCGGCATTGTGCCGGGCATCATGCTTGGCGCGTCGCTGGCGGTGGCGTGGTGGTTCGTCTCGCGCAGCGAAAACGTGGCCACGCCGCCCAAGGCCAGCCGTGCGGAAATTCTCAAAACCTTGCTGGACGGCAGCTGGGCGCTGGGCCTGCCGCTGATCATCATTTTTGGTCTGAAGTTCGGCATTTTCACGCCCACCGAAGCGGCGGTGGTGGCAGCGGTTTACGCCTTGTTCGTCTCGCTGTTTATCTACCGCGAACTGAAGCTCAGCCAGCTGTATGAAGTGGTGCTGTCGGCGGCGAAAACCACCTCGGTGGTGATGCTGCTGGTAGCCGCTGCCATGGTGTCGTCGTGGCTGGTAACCATCGCCGATCTGCCCGGCCAGCTCACCGATGTGCTGCAACCGTTCCTGGATTCACCGACCACGCTGCTGCTGATGATCATGGTGTTGATCATTCTGGTCGGCATGGTCATGGACATGACGCCGTCCATCCTGATTCTTACCCCTGTGCTGATGCCGGTGGTGAAGCAGGCTGGCATCGATCCGGTGTATTTCGGCGTGCTGTTCTTGGTGAACACCTCCATCGGCCTGATTACCCCGCCAGTGGGCACGGTGCTCAACGTGGTGTGTGGCGTGGCCAAGTTGCGGCTGGATGAAATCACCCGGGGCATCTGGCCGTTTCTGCTGGCACAACTGCTGGTGCTGGCGCTGCTGGTGATGTTCCCGGAACTGGTTCTGGTACCCCTGAAGTTCTTCGCCGGTTAGCCGGCGGCTGTAAATGATGTCTCGCAAACAACAACAAAATGGAGCGCACTGAAATGAACAAATGGCTAAAACCCTTACTGACCTCCGCCTGCGCCGCAGGCCTGTTGCTCAACGGCCTGACGGCCCAGGCCGAAATCGGCGAACACACGTTGCGGTTCGCTTTTCAAAACGTGAAAGAACACCCGCAAGGCCAGGGCGCGCAGAAGTTTGCTGACCTGGTTAAAGAGAAAAGCGGCGGCAAAATGACCGTGCGTTTGTTCCCCGGCGGCGTGCTGGGCGGCGACCTGCAAACCGTGTCGGCGCTGCAAGGTTCGACCCTCGATTTAACCGTGCTCAACTCCGGCATTCTTGCCGCGCAGGTGCCTGAATTCGCCCTGCTCGACTTCCCCTTCCTGTTCAACAACACCCAGGAAGCGCAAGCGGTGATCGACGGTGAAGTGGGCCAGGAACTGGCCAAGCGTTTGGACAGCAAAGGCCTGCGTAGCCTCGGCTACTGGGACCTGGGTTTCCGCAACCTGACCAACAGCAAAGCGCCCGTGACCAAATGGGAAGACATGTCGGGCCTGAAAGTGCGGGTAATCCAGTCGCCTATCTACCTCGAAACCTTCAAAGCCCTCGGCGCCAACCCGGTGCCAATGCCCTTCCCGGAGGTGTACACCGCCCTGGAACAGAAGACCGTCGACGGCCAGGAAAACCCCTTCACGGTTATCAAGGGCAGCAAGTTCAACGAGGTGCAGAAATACCTGAGCGTGACCCAGCACATCTACAACCCGCAGTCGTTTGTGATGGGGGCCAAAAGCTGGGGCAAGTTGAACGCTGAGGAGCAAGCGGTGATCACCGACGCGGCCAAGGAAGCGACTGTGTATCAGCGGGAAATTACCGCCACCGCCCAGAAAGAGGCGTACACCGAGCTGTCGAAAGACATGCAAGCCAACGCCATCAGCCCTGCCGAAATGGAGCGCTTTCGCGAAAAGGTAAAACCGGTGATCGAGCAATTCTCCAAAGACATGGACCCGGCATTGGTCAAGGCTATGTATGAGGCTGTGGAGAAAGTGCGCGGCAGTAATTGATTGCGTGGCGTGCCCGTTGGGTTGAGCAACGCGAAGCCCAACGAACCCGATACCCAACCCAAAAAAAACGCCTCTGACCGAGGCGTTTTTTTATTGCCGCAAATAGGCGATCACCGATTCGCAAATCATCGCCTTGTGCCGCTGTTTCACCTGCTCGTCCGGCAGATCGATCTGGAAAATCTCACCAAAGGTGTTGCGGTTGGACACGCGGTAAAAGCAGAACGAGCTGATCAGCAAATGCAGGTCGATCGCTTGCAGCCCGCTGCGAAACACGCCCGCTGCTTCGCCACGGCGCAAGGTTTCGTCGAGCAGATTGAGCACGGTGTGGCTCAGCGAGCGGATGGTCGGCGACTGTTTGACGTTGGCGCCATTGAGGATGTTTTCGATGCACACGATGCGCACGAAATCGACGTTGCGGTCGTGGTGGTCGAAGGTGAATTCCACCAAGCGCCGAATCGCCGCCACGGGCTCCAGTTCCGCCAGGTGCAGTTGGGCCTCGGTGCGGCGGATGTCGCCGTAGAGTTTTTCCAGCACTTCAACGTAGAGCTGCTCTTTGCTGTTGAAGTAGTAATAAATCATGCGCTTGGAGGTGTGCGTGCGCTCGGCGATGGCGTCTACCCGGGCGCCGGTAAGGCCCTGCTGCACAAACTCGATGATGGCCGCCTGCAGAATGTTTTCGCGGGTCTTTTCCGGATTGTTCTTGCGACTTTTGCGGGGCGCTTCAGCAGGCGCCTCGGGAAGTTCTTGGGTAATGGTCATACAGGGCTCACAGCCGGGAGTCGGCAACGGTAGCGGCGATTATGGTCTTGGCCGCAGGCCGAAGAAAGCCCGGTCCCGAGAAGATTTCGGCCGGGCTTGTTGAGGGTGACGCCAGGTTACAGCCGTGTTTGCCGACCCGAGCCGCTGCGCACTTTGGCCATGGCAGCCAGACGCACCGCCACGTTCGCCGCACCGTAACCGACGTAACCGTTCTTGCGTTGCAGCAGCTCGAAGAAAAAGCGCCCCTCGAACGGTTCGGTGTACACGTGGAAGAGCTCGCCGCCTTGCGCGTCACGGTCATACAGCACGTTGTAGTAGGCCAGCTCGCTGAGAAACTCGTCGTCGAAATCAAACCGCGCGGCGAGGTCGTCGTAGTAGTTCAGCGGAATATCCAGCAGCGGCACACCGGCATCCTTGGCGCGGTTTATTTCCGCGAACAAGTCTTCGCAGGAAAAGGCGATGTGGTGCACGCCCGAGCCCCGATAGCTGGACAACGCATGGGAGATCGCGGTGTTGCGGTTCTCGGAAATATTCAGCGGCAAGCGCACCGAACTGCAACGACTGCGCAGCGCGCGGCTTTTCACCAAACCGTAAGGGTCGGGCAGCACCACCTCGTCGTCGGCTTCGAAGTCAAACAACGCTTTGTAAAACAGCACCCAGCTGTCGAGGCTTTCGGCCGGCAGCGCCATGGCCATATGGTCGATACGCTGCAGCTTGCCGCTGGGCTGGACAGTGGCGTTGAGCACGAAGTCGCTGTCGTAGATGGTCTGCCCGCTTTCGGCCTCGTCGATAAGGTAAATCAGGCTGCCGTCGGGCGCGCGCACCGAAGGAATTTCCCGTTCATTGGGGCCGACCAGGCCACGGTACGGCTGGCCCTTGAATTCGCGGGCGCGCTCGAAGGCGCTGTGGCTGTCTTTGACCCGCAACGCGGTGGCGCACAGCGACGGGCCGTGGGCCTCGAAAAAGCTGTGGGCAAACGAATAGGGTTCGGCGTTGAGCACGATGTTGATATCGCCCTGGCGCAGCAGGCTGACGTCTTTGGAGCGGTGCTGCCCGGCACGGGCGAAGCCCAGACGCTCCAGCCAGCCACCGAGCTTGACGCCCTGCTCGCCATCCACGGCAAATTCGACGAACTCGACACCGTCGTAGCGGCTTGCAGCCGGCGGCGAGAACAACTGGTCGAGGCTGGCCGGCGGCACGGCCGGCGCAGTGCCATCGGCGGCCTGACGCTCAAGCAGGTTGCGGGTTTTTTCTTCGAGGTAGAGCAGCGAGCGCAAGCCATCGGCGGCGTTGGCGCGAGGCGGCGCGGCGCGAAAACCGTCGTTGAAAATCTCCAGCGACAGCGGCCCCGTGTAACCGCTGCGAATGATCGGCGCGAGAAAGCCCGCCAGGTCGAATTCGCCCTGCCCGGGGAAGCAGCGGAAGTGGCGGCTCCACTCCAGCACGTCCATGGCCAGAATCGGCGCGTCGGCCATTTGCACGAAGAAAATCTTCTCGCCGGGAATCTCGGCAATGGCGCTCGGGTCGCCTTTGAGCGACAGCGTATGGAAGCTGTCGAGCAGCACGCCGACGGCGCTGTGGTCGGCCTGACGCACGATGTTCCACACCTGCTGATAGGTGTTCACATGGCGACCCCAGGCCAACGCTTCATAGCCAATACGCAGGCCACGGGCGCCGGCGCGTTCGCCGAGCAGCCGCAGGTCGTCGACCAGAATCTGCGTATCGCCGAGGGAGTCGGCGGCCACGTTGCTGCACACCAACACCAGGTCGGTGCCGAGCTCCTGCATCAAATCGAATTTGCGTTCGGCGCGGTCGAGGTTACGCGCCAGCCGATCACGGCGGCAGCCTTCGAAGTCGCGGAACGGCTGGAACAGGGTGATGGCGATGCCGAGGTCGGCGCACATCTGGCGAATTTCGCGCGGGCTGCCGGCGTAGTAGAGCAAGTCGTTTTCGAAGATTTCCACGCCGTCGAAACCGGCGGCGGCGATGGCTTCGAGTTTTTCCGGCAGGGTGCCGCTCAAGGACACGGTGGCAATCGAACGCTGCATGCAGGTGCTCCTGTTTTTATTGGCGCGCGCCGCGAGCGTTAGAACACCGCCGCGCGACACGGATCAGGGTGTTTTGGAGTATTCGCCATCACCTGCCGGGCGCAAAGCGACTTTGTACCAACCGGTTAGTTTTGTGTTCGATTATCGACCAGTTGGCCGTTTATCGAATTGACGTCTTTTTCGCCAATAGCCCACCATCGTTTCCA
Source organism: Pseudomonas viridiflava (assembly GCF_900573885.1). GTDB lineage: Bacteria > Pseudomonadota > Gammaproteobacteria > Pseudomonadales > Pseudomonadaceae > Aquipseudomonas. Next base: position 22,031 of record NZ_UPSE01000073.1, on the reverse strand, counting down.
CGTTGCACTTACTGAGCGGCCGCCTCGCCTTGCAATGCAGTTTTCCGGCGGCCGTTGGCGTGCAACTGGCGCTGAGAAAAACTCCGGGCGCGAAACCCTGACAACTTCAAGAAAACGGGTACCTCACATGTTCACCACCGCTGCTCCCCTCGCCCCGCCACCGTTATCAGGCTGACCGGAAAACCCGGCAAACGTCCCTAGCCGCAGACACCGCCGCACGCTGCACCGCCTCGCGCTTGCGATGAGCCGATGCGCACCGCACGCTGCCTGCCCTGAGTCGAAGTCTCGACTGCACCGCGCAGTCTTTGAACGGATGGCACCCCATGAGTCAGTCACACAGCACCCCTGTCGCCGCAACCGCTTCCCCGGCGCCGACCACACCCCACGCCGGCATCGGCGACAAGATTCGCGGCGCCATGGCCGTCGGCAAAACCCGCTGGGGCATGCTCGCCCTGGTGTTTTTCGCCACCACGCTGAACTACATCGACCGCGCCGCGCTGGGTGTCATGCAGCCGGTATTGGCGGAAAAAATGAGTTGGACGGCGATGGACTACGCCAACATCAACTTCTGGTTTCAGGTCGGCTACGCCGTCGGCTTTTTACTGCAAGGGCGGTTTATCGACCGCGTCGGGGTGAAACGCGCGTTCTTCCTGGCCGTGCTGCTCTGGAGCCTGGCGACCGGCGCCCATGGCCTGGCGACGTCGGCGGTCGGCTTTATGGTCTGCCGCTTTATTCTTGGCCTCACCGAAGCCGCGAATTACCCGGCCTGCGTAAAGACCACCCGCATCTGGTTTCCGGCCGGCGAGCGCGCGGTTGCCACCGGCATTTTCAACGCCGGCACCAACGTCGGCGCCATGCTGACGCCCGCCTTGCTGCCGCTGATTCTGGTGGCCTGGGGCTGGCAAGCGGTGTTCCTGTGCATGGCCGCGCTGGGGGCAATCTGGCTGGTGTTCTGGGGGTTGAAATACTTCAACCCGGAAGACCACCCGAGCGTGAAACAGAGCGAGCTCGATTACATTCAGCACACCGACGAGCCGGCCCAGGCGCGGGTTCCGCTGCGTGAAATTCTGCGCATGCGCGGCACCTGGGCATTCGCCCTGGCCTTCTCGATGACGGCACCGGTGTTCTGGTTTTACCTGTACTGGCTGCCGCCGTTTCTAAATCAGCAGTACAACCTGGGCATCAGCGTGTCGCAGATGGGCATTCCGCTGATTCTTATCTGGCTGACCGCCGACTTCGGCAGCATTGGCGGCGGCGTGTTGTCGTCGTGGTTGATTGGCCGCGGTATGAACCCGATCAAGGCGCGGCTGTTGTCGATGCTGATCTGCGCCTGCGCCATCGTGGCCGTAATCTTCGCCGCCCACGCCAGCGGCTTGTGGATCGCGGTGCTGGCCATCGCCCTCGGCGTAGGCGCGCATCAGGCCTGGACCGCCAATATCTGGAGCCTGGTCATGGACTTCACGCCCAAGCACATGATGAGCACCGTGTTCGGCTTTGGCGGCATGTGCGCCGCAGTCGGCGGCATGTTTATGACGCAGCTGGTGGGCTACGTGCTGACGGTGACAAACAACAACTACGCCGTGTTGTTCACCATGATCCCGACCATGTACTTCCTGGCCTTACTGTGGCTGTATTTCATGGCGCCGAGAAAGGTGCCGGACGTGAAGCCGGCCTAACCGGCAATAAAAAAGGCCCTACGGGGCCTTTTTTTTCGCGACTGATTTACCGCCGCTTCTGCAACCACGCCGCCGCCAGCCCGCTCAGGCAAATAATGGCGATACCGAGCAAGGCGCTGAATGAAGGCGTATGGCTGAACACGACAAACCCCAGCAGCCCGGCGAACACGATCTGGCAATAGCCAAACGGCGCCAGCAAGGCCGGTGCGGCGTAGCGGAAGGCCTGGGTGAGCATCAGGTGCGCCGTCATTCCGCAGGTGCCGAGGGCAATCATCAGCAGGGCGTGGCCCCAGGTCGGCACTTGCCAGAAGAACGGCACCAGCAGGCTGACCAGCACGGTATTGCACAGGCCGGCGAAGAAGTTGCTGGTGGTCGGGCTGTCGTAGTTGGCGAGAATGCGCGTGAGGATCTGGTACACGCCAAAACACAGCGCCGAACCGAACGGCAGCAACACCGCGGGGGTGAACAGTTCGCCGCCCGGATGCACGATCACCAGCACGCCGGAGAAGCCCACCAGCACCGCCGCCCACTGCCCACGCGTTACCCGCTCGCCCAGCAACGGCACCGACAACGCGGTCACCAGTAACGGCGCGAGAAAGTTGACGGCCGTGGCTTCCGCCAGCGGTATGTATCGGATGCCGGTGGTGAATAACAGGCTGGTGCCGAGCAAACACAATGCGCGAATCACCTGCAAACCGGGGCGTTTGCTGCGCAGCACGCGCAAGCCCGATTGCGGCAGGAAAATGCCAGCCATCAGCAGGGTGTGCACCACGTAGCGCGCCCACACCACCATCACCACCGGATAAAAGCCGGACAGGTATTTGGATAACGCGTCGTGGCTGGCAAACAGAAACGTGGCCAGAAGAATCAGGGCAATGCCGCGAAACGGCTGCTGCGCGGTAGTCAGCGGGGAGCTAAGCAAACTCATGGGGCTCCAAAAAGAACGTACGGTGCATCTTCGAAACAGCTTACAGGCCGCTGGAACTGTAGAAGCCCATCACACCCGCTGCGAATGTACTACCTGGTTAATTACTGTTCGATAATCGCCCAAAATGGCCATTGGCGAATTGAACCGCCCGCAGGCACCTTCCACTATGCCTGCACATTGAACGCCCCCGCCAAGCGGACCGGCGCTGCGATGACCGATAAATACAAAAAAGGTCTACTTCGATGCTGCACATCTCGTCCAAGGGCGCGCTGCGCTCTGTTCACGCTCCTGCTCTGATCGCACTGGCCGTCGCCGGGTTCACTCAAGTGAGCCAGGCCGAAGGGTTTATCGACGACACCAAGGCCACGCTGAATTTTCGTAACGCCTACTTCAACCGCAACTTCACCAACCCTGACAACGCCCAGGCGAAGGCTGAAGAGTGGACGCAAAACTTCATTCTCGATGTGAAATCCGGCTACACCCCGGGCCCGGTTGGCTTTGGTGTGGATGTGCTCGGCCTTTACTCGCTGAAACTGGATGGCGGCCGGGGAACTGCCAACACCCAGCTGCTGCCGGTACACAGTGATGGTCGCCCGGCCGACGATTTCGGGCGCTTGGGCGTGGCGGCAAAAGCCAAGCTGTCGAAGACAGAATTGAAGGTTGGCGAGTGGATGCCGGTGCTACCGATTCTGCGCTCGGACGACGGCCGCTCCCTGCCGCAAACCTTCCGCGGCGGCCAGGTGACCTCGCAGGAAATCGACGGCCTGACCTTGTACGGTGGCCAATTCCGGCAGAACAGCCCGCGTAACGACGCGAGCATGGAAGACATGTCCATGAACGGGCGCGGCGCCTTCCTGTCCGACCGCTTCAACTTTGCCGGCGGCGAATATTCGTTCAACGAAAAACGCACCACCGTGGGCGTGTGGTATGCCGAGCTGGAAGACATCTACCAGCAGCAATACTTCAACGTGCTGCACAGCCAACCACTGGGCGACGTGACCCTCGGTGCCAACCTGGGCTACTTCATCGGCAAGGAAGACGGCAGCCAGCTGGCCGGCGATCTCGACAACAAAACCGCCTTCGCCCTGCTCTCGGCCAAATACGGCGGCAGCACGTTTTATGTGGGTCTGCAAAAGGTCAGCGGCGACGATTTGTGGATGCGCGTAAACGGCACCAGCGGCGGCACCCTGGCGAACGACAGCTACAACTCCAGCTACGACAACGCCAAGGAAAAGTCCTGGCAGGTGCGGCATGACTTCAACTTCGCCGCCGTCGGCGTTCCCGGCCTGACCCTGATGAACCGCTACATCAGCGGCGACAACGTGCATGTCGGCACGGTAACCGATGGCAAGGAATGGGGTCGCGAGTCCGAGCTGGCGTACACCGTGCAAAGCGGCACGTTCAAAAACCTCAACGTCAAATGGCGCAACTCTTCCATGCGCCGCGACTTCAACGCCAACGAGTTTGACGAGAACCGTATTTTCGTCAGTTATCCGTTGTCGCTGTTGTAAGCCTGGCCCAACGCGCTTCCTACTCCTCGTGTGAAAACACGTTAGCCCGTCCTTGTGACGGGCTTTTTTATGGCTCGGGTGGCATCACCGTTTACCTGACGAGCCTGGATCCCCGAGTTCGCGAGGATGACGGCGGCGAACGCGCGATCAGCTCGCAGGTTGGGTTTAGCCGCAGGCGAAGCCCAACATTTCCCAGACCGAACACCCCTTAACACGCACAGTCCAACCTCAACAACCATCACCAAGAGGTCCCCTATGGAAGCCATTACCACTCGCCACGGCCTGCACCTGCCCAAGCTCGGCCTTGGAACCTGGCGGATGCTCGGCGATGAGTGCACGCGCACCGTGGAGCAGGCGCTGGAGTTGGGCTACCGCCACCTCGACACCGCCACCGCGTATGACAACGAAGCCGCCATCGGCAAGGCGCTGGCACGCACCTCCATTCCTCGCGAGCAGCTTCACGTCACCACCAAAGTCTGGTGGGACAAGCTCGAACCTCAAGCCATGCGCCAATCCCTGGACGCCAGCCGCAAAGCCCTGGGCGACGATTGCCTTGATCTGTTTCTAATCCACTGGCCCGGCGATGCAAAAGCTGGCTGGAGCCTTGAACGCAGCATCGAAACGCTGGTGGCGCTGCGTGAGGAAGGCAAGGCGCGGCAGATTGGCGTGGCCAACTTCAACGTCGCGCTGCTGCAACGCGCGGTGGTGGAAATGGGCGCGCCGCTGTCGGTGGTTCAGGTGGAATACCACGTGCTGCTCAACCAGCAACCCGTGCTCGATTTTGCCCGCGAGCATGGCATGGCGCTCACCGCCTATACGCCGCTGGCACGCGGCCAGGGCGCGGACACCGAGACGGTGCAACGCATCGCTGAAAAGCATGGCGTGCTGCCGAGTCAGATCGCCTTAGGCTGGGTGCTGGAACAGGACGGGGTGGCGGCGATTCCCAAGTCCAACAGCCTCGAAAACCAGCGCGCGAACCTGGAGGCGTTGAACGTCAGACTGGACGAGGAAGACAGGGCTGCGATTGCCGCCTTGCCCAAAGATGTGCGGATTGTGAACCCAGCGTTTGCGCCGGAGTGGGATTGAGGGCGCTGCGTTTGCCGCTGCCCTCTCCCCCAGCCCCTCTCCCGTAAACGGGCGAGGGGAGCCTTACCGAGTGAGCCGAAACAACGCCGATCTGCCCCCTCTGCCCGCCTGCGGTAGCATGTGCGGATTGTGAACCGGTTTGGGATTGAGGGCGCTGCGTTTACTGCTGCCCTCTCCCCCAGCCCCTCTCCCGTAAACGGGCGAGGGGAGCTTTACCGAGTGAGCCGAAACAACACCGAGCTGCCCCTCTGCCCGTCTGCGGTAGCATGTGCGGATTGTGAACCGGTTTGGGATTGAGGGCGCTGCGTTTACCGCGGCCCTCTCCCCCAGCCCTTCTCCCGTAAACGGGCGAGGGGAGCCCAATCGAGTACGCCGAAACAACACCGATCGGCCCCCTCTGCCCGCTTGCGGGAGAGGGCTGGGGAGAGGGTTTTGCTTCTACGGCATCCCACCACCCCGAGGTTTCCGGGGCTAAGGCCAGGCAAGGCGCCCCGCAGCTTTAAAGCGCAGCGTACTCAAGTACGTGAGCATTTAAAGCGAGGACGCAACGCAGCCTGGCCGACGACCCGGAGACCGGTCACCCCAAAGACTCAACGCCCATCTCATCCCATACTTCCTCGGCCAGATGGAAGGTCGCGTTCGCCGCCGGAATCCCGCAATAAATCGCGCTCTGCATCAGCACTTCCTTGATCTCTTCACGCGTCACGCCGTTGTTCTTGGCGGCTTTGAGGTGCAGCTTCAATTCCCCTTCGCGGTTCATGCCGATGAGCATGGCGATGGTGATCAGGCTGCGCGTGTGACGCGGCAGGCCAGGGCGGGTCCAGATGTCGCCCCAGGCGTGGCGGGTAATCATTTCCTGGAATTCTTCGTTGAACGGGGTGCGGTTTTTCAGGCTGCGGTCGACGTGTGCGTCGCCCAATACTTCGCGGCGCACTTGCATGCCGGCGTCGTAGCGTTGTTTTTCGTCCATTGGATGGGTCGCCAAAATCAGTGGGTGAGGAAGTCGAGTACGGCCTGGCTGAAGGCATCGCCGGCTTCGACGTTGGAAAGGTGCGCGGCGTGGAATTCAATCAGTTGCGCGCCAGCGACGCGCTCGACGATAAAGCGGCCATCAGCCGGCGTGGTTACGGCATCTTCGCTGCCGCACACCATCAGCAGCGGCAAGTTGATGTTGCCCAGTTGCTCGCGGAAATCGGCGTCGCGCACGGCCGCGCAGTTGGCCGCGTAACCTTGTGGCGAGGTGGCGGCGAGCATGCCGACAACGGCCTCGACCTTGGCGGTTTCAGCCTCGGCAAACTCGGGGGTGAACCAGCGGGCGATGGAGGCATTGCGCAGCGCCAGCATCGCGGCCGGGCCATCGCGCAGCACCATCTCGATACGCGGGTTCCATACATCGGGGCTGCCAATTTTCGCGGCGGTGTTGCACAGCACCACACGCTTGAGGCGCTCGGGCGCGCTGATCGCCAGCCACTGACCAATCAAGCCGCCCATGGACAAGCCGCAGAAGTACGCCTGTTCAATGCCCAGCGCATCAAGCAAGGCCAGCACGTCACGGCCGTTCTGTTCGATGCTGTAGATGCCTTCGGTGACCAGCGATTTGCCGTGGCCACGGGTGTCGTAACGCAGCACCTGAAAGTGCTGACTGAACGCATCGACCTGCGCGTCCCACATGTGCAAGTCAGTGCCCAATGAGTTGGACAGCACCAGCACCGGCAACGCGGCGTCGCCATTCAGGTGGTAGTTCAGTTCGCCATCGGCGAGGGTTACGGCAGGCATGAAACGCTCCTAAACACTGAGGACTTGATGGTCGGCAATGGCGCGCTGCACCCACAAACGCGCCTGGCCGAGGTAATGGGCGGGGTCGAGCAAATGGTCGAGTTCGTCGCTGCTGAGCTGGGCGCTGACTTCGGCGTTTTCACCGAGTACCTGGCGCAGGTGCACGCCCTGCTCCACGGCCAGCCGGCAGCATTGTTCGAGCAGGTGATGGGCCGCATCCCGACCGATGCGCTGGGCCAGGGTGATGCTCACGGCTTCGGCCAGTACGAGACCTTGGGTGAGGTCCAGATTCTGGCGCATGCGCTCGGCATTCACTTCCAGCCCCGGCACCACCACGAGGGCTTGTTGCAGCGCGCCCGAGACCAGGCAGCACAGGTCCGGCAGGGTTTCCCATTCGGCATGCCAGAGGCCGAGGCTGCGCTCGTGCTCCTGCGGCATGGCCGCCAACATGGTCGCCACCAGGCCCGGCGCGCGCGTGGCGGCGCCGATCAGCACGGCGCAGCTCACCGGGTTGCGTTTGTGCGGCATGGTGGAGGAACCGCCCTTGCCCGGCGCCGAGGGTTCGAACACTTCGCCGGCTTCGGTTTGCATCAGCAGGCTCAGGTCACGCCCGAGTTTGCCCAACGTGCCGGCGAGCAGGCCCAGCCAGCTGGCGAACTCCACCAGCCGATCACGCTGGGTGTGCCACGGTTGTTCTGGCAGGCGCAGGTTTAACTCGCTAGCGAGCGCTTCGGCCGCGGGCATGGCCTGGTCGCCGAGCGCCGCGAGGCTGCCCGAGGCGCCGCCGAATTGCAGCACCAGCAGGCGCGGCTTCAACTCGGCCAGGCGTTGGCGATGGCGGGTAATCGCGCCAAGCGTGCTGGCGATTTTCATGCCCAGCGTCACCGGCGTGGCGTGTTGCAGCCAGGTGCGCCCGGCCATGGCTGTGGCGCAATGCAGACTGGCCTGGCTGGCGAGGGCGTTGCCCAAGTGCGTGAGGTCTGCTTCCAGCAACTCGATAGCGCGGCGCAGTTGCAGCACCAGGCCGCTGTCCATTACATCCTGGCTGGTGGCGCCGAGGTGAACGTAGCGCTCGGCTTCCTGACTGACACTGGCGATCTGTTTGCCCAGCGCCTTGACCAGCGGAATGGCGGAATTACCGGCGGTGGCGATGGCAGTGGCCAGGGTATCCACGTCGAACATTTCGGCGCGGCAGGCGCCTTCGATGGGCGCTACGGCCTCAGCGGGAATCAGGCCGATGCTGCTCTGTCCACGGGCCAGCGCCGCTTCGAAATCGAGCATGCCCTGCAGCCGGCCCGCGTCCGAGAAAATCGCACGCATGGCAGGCTGGGTGAAGTAAGTGTCGAACAACTTGTTGCTCATACATTGTCCTTAAAGGAGCGCGGCGGGGCATGCGTGGGAGAGGCTTCAGCCTCGATGCTGTTGATTGAAAAGCATCGAGGCTAAAGCCTCTCCTACATGGCATTTGCCCAATCTTACCTAGTGATCGTGATGCAGATACGCCGCCTGCTTGGGCAACCGCAGGCTGAACAGGAAGGCCACGGCCATCATGGCGGTTACGTACCAGTAGAACGTGTTTTCCATGCCGATGCTTTTCAGCCCCAGCGCCACATACTCCGCCGAGCCGCCAAACATGGCGTTGGCCACGGCATAGGCCAGGCCCACGCCCAGCGCACGCACTTGCGGCGGGAACATTTCCGCTTTCACCAAACCACTGATCGAGGTGTAGAAGCTGACGATAGCCAAGGCCAGCGTGATCAGCACGAACGCCAGGAACGGACTGGTGACGGTTTTCAGCGTGAGCAGAATCGGCACCGTGAACAGCGTACCCAGCGCGCCAAACCAGAGCATGGAACTGCGCCGGCCAATCTTGTCGGAAAGCATGCCGAACAGCGGCTGCATGCACATGTACAGGAACAGCGCGCCGGTCATGATGTAGCTCGCGGTTTTCGCGTGCATGCCGGCGGTGTTCACCAGGTACTTCTGCATATAGGTGGTGAAGGTATAGAAAATCAGCGAGCCACCCGCGGTGTAGCCGAGCACGGTAAGGAACGCAGCCTTGTGATGTTTGAACAGCGCGGAAACGCTGCCAGCGTCTTTGTCGGCGCGCTGTTCGGCGGTGGTGGTTTCTTCCAGGCTGCGACGCAGCAACAGGGAAATGACCGCCGCCACGGCACCGACTACAAACGGAATGCGCCAGCCCCAGGCCCGTAGTTCTTCTTCAGTCAGCAACTGCTGAAGCACCACCACCAGCGACACCGCCAGCAGTTGCCCACCGATCAGGGTTACGTACTGGAACGAGGCGAAGAAGCCGCGCTGGCCGCGCAATGCCACTTCACTCATATAGGTAGCCGTGGTGCCGTACTCGCCGCCCACCGACAGCCCCTGGAACAGGCGCGCCATCAACAGCAATGCTGGCGCCCAGGCGCCGATACTGGCGTAGGTCGGCAAAAAGGCGATGACCAACGAGCCGGCGCACATCATCAGCACCGAAATCATCATCGAGTTCTTGCGCCCGTGCTTGTCGGCAACCCGGCCAAACAGCCAGCCACCTATCGGCCGCATCAAGAAGCCGGCGGCGAATACGCCTGCGGTATTGAGCAGTTGAACGGTAGGGTCGTCGGATGGGAAAAAAGCAGGGGCAAAATAGATGGCGCAGAAGGCGTAGACGTAGAAGTCGAACCATTCCACGAGGTTGCCGGAAGAGGCACCGACAATAGCGAAGATCCGTTTGCGACGTTCTTCGCCGGTGTAATGCGTGGTGGTCATATCTTGTTACTCATTTGGGTGTATGCGTGGGGTAGACCCACGTAACAGCGCCCCGTTCAAACCTAAGCGCAGCGGTGATGGTGTGAAGGCAATCGCGGCTAAAGCCGCTCCCACAAGAACCGCATCCCTGTGGGAGCGGCTTTAGCCGCGATATTTGCAGCCGTTACACCGCTTCAACAGCAATCGCCAACCCCTGCCCCACGCCCACACACATGGTCGCCAAACCCAGCTTGCCGCCGGTCTTCTGCAACTGGTGCACTGTCGTCAGCACCAAGCGATTGCCGCTCATGCCCAGTGGATGGCCCAGGGCGATAGCGCCGCCATTTGGATTCACCTTGGCGCTGTCGTCAGCCAACCCCAGCTCGCGAACCACCGCCAACCCTTGCGCAGCGAACGCTTCGTTAAGTTCGATGACGTCGAACGCGTCGATGGACAGGTTCAGGCGTTCGAGCAATTTGCGCACGGCGGGAACCGGACCGATGCCCATCACCCGCGGGGCCACGCCGCCGCTGGCCATGCCCAGCACTTTGGCGCGCGGCGTAAGGCCGAACTTCTTAACCGCGTCGGCCGAGGCAAGAATCATTGCCGAAGCACCGTCATTCAGGCCCGAGGCGTTGCCGGCGGTCACGGTTTTATCCGCGCCGTTAACCGGTTTCAGTTTGGCCAGGGCTTCGGCCGAGGTGTCGGCACGTGGGTGTTCATCCACGCTGAACGTGGTGTCGCCCTTTTTGCCTTTGATGACCACCGGCACGATTTCTTCGGCGAAGAAGCCGGCCTCTTGTGCCGCGGCAGCACGCTGCTGGCTGCGCAGGGCAAAGGCGTCCTGGTCGGCGCGGCTGACGCTGTAGTCTTCGGCGACGTTATCGCCAGTGACCGGCATGGGGTCGACGCCGTACTGCTCTTTCATCAGCGGGTTGATAAAGCGCCAGCCGAGGGTGGTGTCTTCCAGTTTCTGGCCACGGCCAAACGCGCCGTCGGCCTTGCCCATTACATAGGGCGCGCGTGTCATGGACTCCACGCCCGCCGCGATGGCCAATTCCATTTCACCCGTGGCGATGGCGCGAAACGCGGCGCCTACCGCTTCCATGCCCGAGGCACAGAGGCGGTTGAGCGTTACGCCGGGCACGCTTTCTGGCAGACCAGCCAACAACGCGGCCATGCGCGCGACGTTGCGGTTGTCTTCGCCGGATTGGTTGGCGCAGCCCATGAATACTTCGTCCACCGCGTTCCAGTCGACCTGTGGATTGCGCTCGATCAGTGACTTCAGCGGAATCGCCGCCAGGTCATCGGCACGCACCGGCGACAGGCCGCCGTTGAGGCGACCAATCGGGGTGCGCACGGCATCGCAAATAAATACGTCGCGGGTCATTCCTCACCTCCGGCCTGGCCATGAGCAGCGGCGGTACGCGCTTCGAGGGCGCGCAGGGCTTCGAGTTCATGGGCTTGCGGCGCTTCAGTCACGCCCACCTGGTCGGCGAAACGGATCGCCCAACCGGTGGCTTCAACCACCTGCTCGCGGGTTACGCCCGGGTGCAGCGAGGTCACGATAAATTCATTGCTGCCGGCTTCCGGCTCCATGATGCACAGGTCGGTGATGATGCCGACCGGGCCTTTGCCTGGAAGGCCGAGGCGCTGGCGATGGTCGCCGCCTTCGCCGAAACCGACCGAGGTCACGAAGGCCAGCTTGTCGACAAAGGTGCGGTGCGATTGCTTGAGAATGATCAGCACCGACTTGGCCGAGCCGGCAATTTCCGGCGCGCCACCGGCACCGGGCAGGCGCACTTTGGGCTTGTGGTAATCGCCGATGACGGTGGTGTTGATGTTGCCGAACTTGTCGACCTGGGCGGCGCCAAGAAAACCGACGTCGATGCGCCCGCCTTGCAGCCAGTAGCGGAAGATCTCGCCGGTGGGCACCACGGTGTCGGCCGTTTCGGCCAGCTCGCCGTCACCAATCGACAGCGGCAATACCGTGGGCTTGGCGCCGATGGGACCGGATTCGTAAATCAGGACCACGTCGGGCGATGAAGTCAGGCGCGCCAGGTTGGCGGCTTTGGAAGGCAGACCGATGCCGACAAAGCACACCGAGCCGTTTTTCAAGCGGCGGGCGGCGGCGACGGTCATCATTTCGTTGGTGCTGTAGTCGCTCATTATTTGGCCTCCGCGTGGTGCTTGCTGGCGAGCTTGTGCTGGAACGCGGCGAAGTCTTCGGTGCCCCGGATGTATTCGTCGATCCACGCGGTGAAGGCTTCGCGGTCGCGGGCGATGGGGTCCCAGGCTTGGTAGAAACGGTTGTCGCGCTCGTAGTAGCCGTGGGCGTACGACGGGTGTGCGCCGCCCGGCACCAGGCACACGGCGGTCAGCGCCCAGGTCGGCAGCACGCAGGCGTTCATTGGCGCTTGCAGGTCGTCGACAATTTCTTCAACGGTGACGATGCAGCGCTTGGCCGCCAGCGCTGCTTCTTTCTGCACGCCAAGAATGCCCCACAGCAGCACGTTGCCTTTGCGGTCGGCTTTTTGCGCGTGGATTACCGTTACGTCCGGACGCACCGACGGCACCGCCGCCAGCACTTCGCCGGTGAACGGGCAGGTGACGGACTTGATCAGCGGGTTGACCTTGGGCAGGTCAGAGCCGGCGTAAGCGCGCAGCACTGCGAACGGCAAACCGGAAGCGCCGGCCACATAGGAGTTGGCCAGGTCGGCGTGGCTGTGTTCTTCAATTTCGAGCGCGTGGGGCCACTCTTTCTCTACGGCGTCACGCAGGCGGTGCAGCGAACCCACGCCGGGGTTGCCGCCCCAGGAGAACACCAGGCGCTTGGCGCAGCCGGCGCCGATCAGCAGGTCGTAGACCAGGTCGGGGGTCATGCGCACCAGGGTCAGGTCTTTCTTGCGCTGACGAATCAATTCGTGGGACGCGGCAGTCGGAATCAGGTGGGTAAAACCTTCGAGGGCGACGGTGTCACCATCATGGACAAAGCGCTCGACCGCTTCGCGTAGAGACAGGAGTTCAGCCATGTTCGATCTCGTCTTGTTATCCGGGGCGCCTCGGAAAGGGGGTAGGCGCCGGGTGGGAAAACAGTACGCCGCGAGGGGGTACGGAACAATCCGATAATCGACTATCCGTTCGATTATCGAACATTGGATTCGCCCGCGTTTAGCGCAGCAAAAGCGCTCTGCCTTTGATCAGCCGAGAATGAAACGCACCGCTGCGCATGCAGTACAATCGCGACCTTTGCCCGGCGCCTGACTGCCTCAACCTGATTGACTGAGCCCACATGATCGAGCCCAAGCGCGTACTGCGCGCCCTCGCTGAACACTGGACGTTACTCGAGCCCCTCTGCGAGCGGTTCGACCAAGGCACCATGAGCCTGATCGAATTGCGCGCCCAACTGGCGGTGCAACTGGTGCAAAGCACACCCGCCGACATCACCGGCCTGCTGGACACCTGGATCCGCCTGGACATTCTGGTGCCGGTGGCCAAGAGCCCGAACCGCTTCGAGCTCAACGCGCAAATTCACGACTTCCTCGCTTACCTGCGCCGCGAACACCGCCTGGGCCTGTGCCTGGAAATTGAAGCGTACCTGCGCCACCTCGAACGCCTGGCCGGCTACATTCAGGACGCCTTCGAGATTCGCGACGCCAACGACCTGGCCCGCCAGCTGCGCCTGCTCGACATGCGTGTACGCGACGTGCTGAAAAAACTCGCTAACGACGAGCAGGCACTGGTGGGCGTGGCCGACCGCGCCAAGACCAGCGACCGGCAGATTCCGCTGCGACAGCGCTATGCCGAAGTGTTGGCGACCTGGGACGAATACGTCGAGCCGATGATTCAGCTGGTAAACGCCGACGGCGCATTCGAGCAAGGCGTGCGCCGCGTTGAGCAAGTGTTGTTGCGGCTGCTGAGCGAGCAGCATCGCCTTGGCCAACTGGTGGACGACGACCTGCTGCTGCGCACCCACGCGCGCATTCTGGAAATGCAAACCACCGCCCAGCTGACGCTGCGCCGCGCCCGCGAACTGCTGCTGCCACTGCGCGAAGAAGCGCGCCGGCACAACGCCGTAACCCGTGGCGCCGCGCTGGCGTTGTCGGCCATCCGCCGTAAGGGGCTGGACGCCGTGCCGCAGGCGGCGCTGCCGCTGTTCACTCGCCCGCAGAGCACCTTTCTTGGCAGCACCAGTCAGGTGGAGTCGTACGTTTACGCCCTGGCCCGGTTCGAGCCCAAACCCACGCAGTTCCCCAAGGCCAGCGGCGCGCGCAAAGGCGAAGCGCCAAAAGCGCCTCGCACCGCGCGGGAAATGCTGGAGCGCTGCCAGAGCGCGTTGCCGCTGCCCGACCTGATGGTGTGGCTGCTGGAGCAGGAGCCCGAAGGCGCCACCGATGAATTGCTGTACTGGTTTTCGCGCCTGTCGCGCGACGGCCGTTTCCAGCGTGAGCGCCTGGAGCGCCGCGACTATTACACCGCCGAGCACCAGGTCAGCCTGTGCTCCTTTGCGTTGGTGGCCAGCAACCATGCTTGAGCCCGTCGCCACTCTTTTTGAAGAATTTTGCGCATGAATATCGACCTGTCCGAACTCAGCCATCTGGCGCCGATTTTCCGCGAGCTGTTCAAGGGTTATCACGTCAGCCACCGCGACGCCGAGCTGTACAGCCAACTCTCCAACCAGCAGGACGCCTACCGCGCGTTGTTCCGCGCGCTGGGGTTCGAGCTGGTGTGCGACACCCGTGGTTTCTACTATTTCGTGCCCGAGCAAATGGGCGCGCAAGTAAACAAAACCGCTCAGCGCCTGGCGCTGTTCACCTTCATTCTGGTGGAGCACCTGGCCGACCAGGGCCGTGACCCGCTGGCCGTCCTCGACGGCGGCAGCCTGGGCCGCGATGAGCTGCCACCGCTGCTGGAGAAATACCGCGACCTGTTTGTGCAGGCCGAGGTCACCACCCAGGAAGAGCTGGAAGAAAAGGTGATGCGCCGCATGACGCAGCTGGGTTTCGCCAACGAAGAAAACGGCGTGTACCGCTTCCTGCCGCCGATGCACCGCTTCCTCGACGTATGCCTCTCGGTGCAACAAGACCGCGACCTGGCCGCCAGCCTGCACAGCGTGCTACCGCTGCCAACTCCGGCCCTGGTGGACGACGACAGCGGCGACGACATTCTGCTGATCGACGGCGAACAGGACGATGACATTCCGCCGCTGCCGGCCATCGCCGACGCGCCGGTAACCGTTGAAGAAGAAAGCGAAGAACAAGCCCTGGCCCGCGCCTTGGCTGAAGAGCGTGCCAATCAGGAGATCGACGCATGAGCCAGGAACGCTACGGTATCCGCCGCTTTGCCCTGCTAAACACCGCCGGTTACAGCCTGGGCCTGTTCCCGCTGGAACAACCGTTGTCGGTGTACGGCGCCAACAACCTGGGCAAGAGTGCCTCGATCAACGCCCTGCAATTCCCGATTCTGGCGCGCATGTCGGATATGAGCTTCGGCAAGTACAGCCTCGAAGCCTCGCGCAAGTTCTACTTCGCCAGCGACACCAGTTACATCCTCGTTGAAGTGGCCCTGCCCCACGGCCCCCACGTAATCGGCGTGGCCGGGCGCGGTCCGGGTGGCGGCTTTGGTCACCAGTTCTTCGCCTATGCCGGCGAGCTGCACCTGGAGCACTACCAGAAGAACGGCACCTGCCTGCGCCAGCGTGAGCTGTTCGCCAATCTGGAGCGCGAGAACATCAAGGCTTACGAACTGAAGCCGGAAGAACTGCGCCGCTTGCTCGTAGGCGGGCACACCTCGATTCCGCTGGACCTGACCCTGATTCCGCTGCGCTCCACCAGCGAGCAAAGCCTGAAAACCTTCCGCGCGCTGTTTATCAACCTGCTGCACATGCGCGAAATTACCGCCGCCAAGCTCAAGCAACTGTTCCTCGATGCGTTCGAACACAGCCTGCGTTCGGGTAGCGTCGATTACATTGCCGCGTGCGAAGAAGCCTTCCGCGACGTGCGCCGCATGGAAGCCGACTACCAATCGCTGGTAGCGGCCGGACCGCTGGTGGAAGCGCTTAGCGCTGGCGTAGCGCAACGTGAAGTGCTGCGCGGCAAGCTGCACCGCATTTCGCCGTTGCTCGATTCGCTGCTGGGCACCTGGCAAGACTATGCCGGCGCCCGCCGCGAAGAGTTGGTGATTCAGGCCGAGCATTACCGTGGCGAGCAAGACGGCTTGCAACACGAACAGCGCGGCGGCACCCAGGAGCTGATGCGCCTGGAACGTGAGATCAGCGAAATTCAGCGCTGGCTCGGCGAGTTCGGCGTGCTGAAACATCGCTTCGCCCTGGTGGAAAACGCTCAGGTGCTGGAGCAGCAACTGCTCGCCGCCAAAGACGCCCACGACGAACTGGCCGGTGCGCTGGCACAGTCGCGGCAGTTCTCCAGCGAAGACCTCGACGAGCGTCTGCGCGACCTGGAAAAACGCTTGAAGTCGGTGCGCCAACAACTGGAACACGCCGACAACAACAGCTACGCGCGCTTGCGTGAAGAGTTCAGCCAACAAGACGTCGAGCGCCTGATGCGCCTGTTCAACGGCGCGCTGTTCAGCTTGCCGCTGGGCGAACAGGGCATTGGCCTGGACGAAGACGGCCAATGGGTGAAGTCGCTGGAAGTGATCCTCGACGGCTTCAAAGCCGAGCGCTTTGAAGTGCCCGGCTTGAGCATCGACCTCAGCCATATCGAACCGCCTGCGCTGCAAGCCTTGGCCGACCGCGCCGCGTTACGCGATCAGAAAGAGCGTCTGGAAAAAGAGCTGAAACAGCTCAAGACGCAACAGAGCGTGGCCTCCGACCGCGCAGCCAGCAAAGCCCAGGCCGAAACCCTGTACAACCAGGTGCTGGACGCGCAGAAGGCACTGGAAGACTTCCGCCGCAGCCAAACCCTGGCCGTGGAAGAGCCCGGCAAGCTTGAACAACTGGCCCAGGCCGAAGCCGCGCAGGACGACCTCAAGCGCGCCAGCGATGCGTTTACCGAACGCGTCCAGCAACTGTCGGCCAAGCTGCAATTGGTCGGCCGTCAGTTGGCCGACTTGGAAGCCAAAGAACGCACCCTGGAAGACGCCCTGCGTCGTCGTCAGTTGCTGCCGGCCAACCTGCCCTTCGGCACGCCGTTTATGGAGCCGGTGGACGACTCGCTCGACAACCTGCTGCCGCTGCTTAACGACTATCAGGATGCGTGGCAGAGCCTGCAGCGCATCGACGGACAGATCGACGCGCTGTACGCGCAGATTCGCCTCAAGGGCGTGGCCAAGTTCGATAGCGAAGATGACGTGGAGCGTCGCCTGCATTTGCTGATCAATGCCTATGCGCACCGTCAGGATGAAGCGCTGACCCTGGCCAAAGCCCGTCGCGCGGCCGTCACCGACATCGCCCGCACCCTGCGCAATATCCGCAGCGACTACGACAACCTCGAACACCAGTTGGCCCTGTTCAACCGCGAGATCAACCGCCGTCAGGTGTCCAACCTCGAAAGCTTCCGCATCGTGCTGGCGCCAAACAAAGACGCGCTCAAGCACATCGACCAGATCATCCACAGCGCCGGCCAATACGAAGAAGGCGAAACCCTGTCGGTGTTCGACCTCAACCAGTCGGCCGATCAGGACGTGCGCAACGAGGAAGCCAAGGAATACCTGGCACGCCTGGTAGCTGCGAACCACAACCAGCTTGGGCTTAAAGACCTGTTCGAGCTGGCGTTCGAAATCACCAAAGTCGGCGGCCAGCCAATCGTGCACACCGACATCGATGGCGCCGCCTCGAACGGCACCACCATGACCATCAAAGCGCTGACCAACATGTACCTGTTGCTGCACCTGATGGACCGCGAACAAGCCGGCAAAGTGCGCCTGCCGTACTACCTCGACGAAGCCGCCGACATCGACGAACGTAACCAGCAAGCCCTGATCGAAACCAGCCTGCAACTGGGCTTCGTGCCCATTCTGGCCAGCGTAAAACCGCAAGTGTGTGCACACGTAGCCATCGACCTGGAAGGCGGCAGCGGGCCGAACGGGATCTACATTGATGAAGCCGACTGGAAATACATCCGCCGGCACGAGCCGGTGGTGAAGGTAGAGCCTGTGGTTGAGCCGGCGTGATAGCGGGAAGTGTGGTTGGGTTGAGGGCCAATCGCGGCTAAAGCCGCTCCTACAGAATGATGTTTGTTTTTGATCCAAAAAAGGGCCGCTAAGCGGCCCTTTCCAATTTCAAACCCAACACAAATCCAGATCGAGCGAGCTAGAGCAGTACAAGGCGAAAACGGCTTTTGAAGCGCAGTGGGCTGTAGCCCATGAGCATTCAAAAACCGTTTTCAACGCAGTAGTGCCGACGCGCAGCCGATCGCTCACTTACCCAAAGAAATTTTGGGGGCCCATTTTAGCCACTCGTCATTCGCTTCTTCATTGAGCACAAACGTCTGCTCCGCCTTCGCCGGCGCGCCCATCTGATCGCCTTCCGGCGTGGCAAACGCGATGCCGCCTTGCAGCAGCGATTCCACCGACTCCGTGCGCACCTTGGCGCCTTTGAACAAGCCCCAGTCCACCGAGAACCCGCTGACGCTCCAGAAGCGACTACCACCGCGAACCAGCGCGGCATAACGCGGTTCAATTAGTACACGAATCAGCACGCGGTCACCCGTAGCGCCTAGCTCAATGCCGGTAACTTTGCCGACCTGAACTTCACGGTAAGTAACCGGCACATCGGCTTTGATCGAGCCACGACGCGGCGCGCTGAGCGTCAGTTTCAGACCGCTTTCCTGCGTCGCCAGCAACGGCGGCTCGCTCAGAGCGACGAAGTTGGTTTGTGGTGCGGTGGCCTTGGCGGACGGCTGCACTTGCAGATACTGGCCGCTGACCAGGGTGTCGAGGTTGGCGGTGCGGATCAGGCCGAGCTCGGGTTTGACTACCCAGAACTGGGAGCCGACGCGGGCGATCTTGTCGGCGCTTTCGGTAATGCGTGCCGTCAGCTGAACGGCTTGCAAGTCGTCCGTCAACGCCACGGTTTCGACTTTGCCGAGATCGATGCCTTTGTAGCGAATCGGCGTACCGGGTTTCAGGCCATCGCCGGAGTCGACGCGGATAGTGATGACCGTGCCCTTCTGCAAAGCGTTCTCGCGATCTGGATGCAGGGTGAAGCGCTGCACCCGTTTGGTCGGCGCGGCTTTCGGGTCCGGCGTTTCGAAGCTGATGCCGCCGGCCAGCAGGGTCTGCAGCGATTCGCTTTTCACCGTAACACCAGACAGACCGCCGCTCAGGGTGATGCCGCTGGCGTTCCAGAACCGTGTCGAGTTGTTCACCAGGTTGGAGTACTCAGGCTCGATGTGCACACCAATGGCCACGCGTTTACGGTCGCGGGCCAACTGGTAGCTTTGCACGCTGCCCACCCTGATTTGCTTGTAGAGCACCGGACTGCCGACTTCGAGCGAGCCGAGCATGTCGCTGTACAGGACCAGATGCAGGCCGGGGGCGCTGAGGTCGAGCGGCGGCGCTTTGGCGCGGGCAACGAATTCGCGAGCCGGCGCATTGCCTTTTTCACCCGGCCGCACGGCGATGTAGTTGCCTTTGACCAAGGCTTCGATGCCGGTGATGCCGGCCAGGGAGATAACCGGTTTGACCACCCAGAACTCGGTGCCTTCGACCAGGTAGTCCTCACTGCGCGGATCGAGAGCAAGCTCGGCAGAAGCAGTAGCGAGGTCCTCGTTCATCTTCAGGGCTTTCAACGTACCGACCTGAATGCCCTTGTACATAACCGGTGTGCGGCCGGCTTGCAGCCCTTCGAAATCGCTGAGCTTCACGTTGACCTTGATGCCCACCTGGGCAGCATCGAAATCTTCGTACAGGCGAAACGGCAGACTTGGGTCAGTGGGTGGGCTGTCTTTGCGGTGTTCCGGTGTGGCGAACGCGATGCCACCCGCGACGATGCTGGCGAGCGATTCGGTGCGCAGTTTGAAGCCGCCCAGATCCGCATTCACGGTCACGCCGCTGGCGTTCCAGAAACGCGTGTGTTTGCGGACCAACGGCGCGTACTGCGGCTGGATAAATACTTTCACTTCAACGGTGGTCTGGTCCGCAGCGAGGCTATAACTCTTCACTACGCCAACCTGAATCTGCTTGTAGAACACCGGGCTGTCGCGGTTGAGCGAACCGAGGCGCTCGGCTTTGAGGGTCAGGTGAAGACCAGGCACCGAGTCGGCAATCGGCGGCACTTCGTTGAGCGCGGTGAACTTGCGCTCCGGCTCGCCATCGCCGGGCGCAGCGGTGATGTAATTACCCGACACCAGCGTTTCCAGACCGGTAACGCCGGCCAGGCTGACGCTCGGTTTAACCAGCCAGAAGCGCGTTTTGGCGCGCAGGTATTGTTCGACCTCCTTGTTCATTTCGACCGTGGCTATAACACCGCGCCGAGCGCCGGTGTCATCCAGGGTCAGCGATTTCACCTTACCCACCGGCATGCCTTTGTAGATGACCTCGGTCTTGCCCGCCTGGATGCCATCGCCTGAGGCAAAAATGATCTGGATGTCGATTCCGGCTTCGTCATAGGCCTTCCACGCCAACCAACCGCCGATGAGCAACGCGATAAGAGGCAAAACCCAGATGGCAGACCAATTGGACGCCGGGCGAATCTTGGCTTTGGGCAGATCATTCATCGTCGTTGTCATCCTTTTCCGAGTTGTCCCAGAGCAAGCGAGGGTCAAAGGTAAGTGCAGCGAGCATGGTCAGAATCACCACGCAGGCAAAAGCGGCGGCGCCATAGCCCGGCTCGATATTGGCCAGACTGCCGAAATTGACCAGGGCCACCAGGATGGCGATGACGAAGACGTCGAGCATCGACCAGCGCCCTATCCATTCAATAAAGCGGTACATCACGATGCGCTGGCGCGGCGACATGGGCAGGCGGCGCTGCACCGAATACAGCAGCAGGCCGATGCCGATCAATTTGAAGGTCGGCACCAGAATGCTGGCGATAAACACCACAGCGGCGATAGGGATCATGCCGTATTGAACCAAGGCAATTACGCCGGACATGATGGTGTCGGGCTCGCCTTGGCCGAGCGTATTGACCGTCATGATCGGCAGCAGATTGGCCGGGATGTACAAGACTGCCGAGGTCAGCAGCAAGGCCCAGGTACGCACCAGGCTGTTTGGGTTGCGCGCGTGCACTTTGGCACCGCAGCGCGTGCAGAACTGGGCGTGGGTGTCGGGGTCTTCGCGGTTGAGCTGGTGGCATTCGTGGCACACCAGAATCCCGGCATCAATGGCTCGCATGGTCACTCTCCCCAGACAGCGCTTCCCAGATCTGGTGGGGCGTCATGGTCACTTCGAGCCAGACCTGAATAAGCAAGAGCGCTACGAAACACCCAAGGCCAAAGCCAAGCGTGACGTCAGCCATGCCGATCAGTTTGACGATGGAAACCAGCGTACCCATGAGGTACACCTCGAGCATTCCCCATTCGCGCATATGGTGATAAATGCGGTACAGCAGCAGGCCATAACTTCGACCGAACTTGAGCTGAATGGAAAGCAGGACCAGAAACTGGCAGAGCAGCTTTAGCAGCGGAACGGCCATGCTGCATAGAAACACCACCACGGCGACACCCTGCATGCCCGAGTTGTAGAGGGCGAGAACGCCACTCCAGACCGTGTCGACGCTGCGTTGGCCGAGCAAGCTGAGTTCCATGATTGGCAGGAAATTCGCCGGGAAATACAGCAGCAACGCCGCGATCACCAACGCCAGGCTGCGCTTCACCACTTTCGGGCGGCTCATATACAGCTCAAAACCACAGCGAGGACAATGCGCGCTATCCCCGATATTCAGCTGAGGTTTGAGCATCAGCAAATCGCATTCATGGCAGGCGGTTAACGCCTCCAATGGCATCTCGGACAACTCGCGAGCATCTGCAACATCAGGCATGAATGAACTCTACTGACTGGTGCCGAATGACTGGGTTAAGGGCTGTAACTGGCTGCTGCCAATCGTAGACGTAATAGCCCACACGCGGCGACTTTTGCGTTGTGTCTTTGGACAGAGAAGTTGAAAGAACTACTGAGTTCTCACTCTGCTCCGCCCTAGCAGCAACTGTATTAGCACTGCTGCCTCCTCAATTGAAAACGTCGCCCATGGAAGCGTCGCCTAACTTTTCTGCGCACAAAAACAAACCCCCTACCCGTTTTCACGAGTAGGGGGTTTGGAATTTAAGCTTGACGATGACCTACTCTCACATGGGGAGACCCCACACTACCATCGGCGATGCGTCGTTTCACTACTGAGTTCGG
>NZ_UPSE01000110.1 GCF_900573885.1 Pseudomonas viridiflava | reverse complement strand
ATTCTGGCCCTGGCGCGTCTGGACGCCGACTTTGGCAGCGCCGAGCCGGTGGATCTTGACGGGCTGTTGCACCGGTTGAAGAACGACACGCAACTCGACGGTGCCGAGCAGACTATTCGGGTCCAGGTACAAAGCGACCTGCAGTTGCAAGACTGGCCCGACATGATCGAGCGTGCGTTGGACAACCTGCTGCGCAATGCCCTGCGCCTCAACCCGCCGGGCCAGAGCATCGACTTGCAGGCGACTCGGGTGAACAACCGCATACGTCTGAGCGTGCGCGACCATGGTCCGGGCGTTGCCGAGGAGCATCTGGCGCAACTGGGTGAGCCCTTCTTTCGCGCGCCCGGCCAGACTGCGCCGGGTCACGGCCTGGGACTGGCCATCGCCCGACGCGCTGCAGAACGTCATGGCGGCAGCCTGACCCTGGGCAATCATCCCGAGGGCGGTTTTATCGCCACACTGGATTTGCC
>NZ_UPSE01000112.1 GCF_900573885.1 Pseudomonas viridiflava | reverse complement strand
CGACCGGGCCACAGCGCAACAGATTGAAGAGATTCGCGAAGCGTACCGGTTGCTGGAAGCATCGGTGACTGACAAGGGTGATTACAACCTGGCTGATCGACACTTTCACGAGGCAGTCCTGGCAGCCAGTCACAATCGGTTCATCGAACAGATGCTGCCTGCGCTGGGTGCTTTACTGGCCGTATCGTTCGAGGTTACCTCGGGGATGCCGGGCCAGTTGGGCAAGACCCTGCCGCTGCACAGGGACCTGGCTGAAGCCATTGCTACACGTGATTCCGGGCGGGGCGTATGGGCCTGCATGAGCCTTATAG
>NZ_UPSE01000285.1 GCF_900573885.1 Pseudomonas viridiflava | reverse complement strand
GTGATACCCCGTCTACAGCGCTCATCGAATTACTCCGTCTCTACGGCGATTGCCGTGTGTGGGGTAATTGTCGTGAGAGTGGGTGTAAAGGAACGAGAGCGAGGGGTGGGGAGCGGCGTAAAGATGGCGTAAAGATGGCGGTTTTTGTGTGTATATCCATTACCGGGGTAACGGCTGATATTGGTTGCGCCCTTACGGCGCCTCACTTTTGAGCGCCAAAGTAAGCAAAACGCTCTTGCCCCACCACTAGGTGCCTCGCCTAGCCTCGGCATACCCGGAATCCGACATTGCTGCGTGGGGCCGCAACCCCCGGCCATCCATGGCCTGAGAGGGCGGAAA
>NZ_UPSE01000121.1 GCF_900573885.1 Pseudomonas viridiflava | reverse complement strand
ATAATGCAGAGCCCGACGCGTGCTGAGGGCGTTGACGATTCACTGCCTCTACCGCCGGTGCATTTACCCGGTCTTTTAACGTTCGAGGCGGCCGCCAGACATTTGAACTTCGCTCGCGCCGCCGCAGAAATCGGTGTTACGCCCACAGCGGTATCACGCACGATCAAAAGCGTGGAAGCGCAACTCAATGTGCGACTGTTCAATCGAACGACACGCAGTGTCAGCCTGACCGAGGCCGGCGCGTCATTGAACGCGGCATTGGCACCTGCGCTTGCCTTGATCAGAGACTCCTTGTCACAAGTCTCGCTAGTGACGGATCAACACTCTGGCACAGTGCGCCTCAACTCGTCGTACGTTGCATACCGCATCCTGATCGAACCGCATCTGACCGCCTTCATGGAGAAATAC
>NZ_UPSE01000118.1 GCF_900573885.1 Pseudomonas viridiflava | reverse complement strand
CCTTTTTCCACCACGCAGACGCTGATTTCCTGCCCGGCTTCGGCAGCCTTCTGCTTGAGGCGGCAAGCGGCTGAAAGCTCGGACGGGCCGGCTCCGACGATGACGACGTCGAATTCCATGTATTCGCGTTCCACAGGCTATCTCCTACTCTCAAGGCTCACGGTATTTTTTTATGGGTCACGGTGGACCGACATACGGACTTGGACCGCATATCTTTTTAAGGCGTGCAGTATATCTACACCACTGCGCGGGTCCAATACAAACGTTTGTTTGAATCGGCCGCAGCCCAGATAAATCAAAGACGCGCGACTCATGACGGGCCGATTTGGCGTATTGACCGGAAAAGGCGTTGCGGTCAAGATACGGGCGGTTTTGCGTTTGCCGTAGGCTGAAACGGGGTTCCACGGACATCCCTTGCGGATATCCGTAGAAAAAAAAAAAAAAAGGCATCAGGCGAATGC
>NZ_UPSE01000408.1 GCF_900573885.1 Pseudomonas viridiflava | reverse complement strand
GTCCGGCAAACTGTACGGGTGCGCCCTGAAACAGGCGGAATTCGTACTTGCCTGACAGCTTTCCGAACGCAATCACCGAACCGGAGAAGGTGATCGCACCAATCGCCGCGCCGAGAAACAGTTCCAGACGATTGCCGGTCGGGATGGCGTCGCCCAGATTGCGAACGATACCCAGCGACTGGGGCTCGACCACCGCCGCGATGGCAATGAACACCGCTGCCAAGCCGATCATGCTGTGCATGAATGCCACCAGCTCCGGCATCTTGGTCATCTCGACGCG
>NZ_UPSE01000401.1 GCF_900573885.1 Pseudomonas viridiflava | reverse complement strand
CGGCCCGCCTTGACGTATTCCAGATTGCGACCGCTCAGGAACTCGGCGCGCACGACGTCCACCAGCGACAACCATGAAAACAGTGCCATGATCCCTAGCACCCACCAGAAGTTCGGCGACTCGAAGCCCGACAGAATGATCAGCAGGTACAGCACCGGCAGGCCCGACCAGATTTCCTGAATGCGCTGGCCGATCAGGTCGGTCATGCCGCCGTAATACCCCTGAATCGCCCCGGCACAGACTCCGATCACCGTGCTGATCGCCGTCAGCAGCTGCGCGAACAGACTCGAAATCCGCGCCCCGAACAGCACCCGCGCC
>NZ_UPSE01000249.1 GCF_900573885.1 Pseudomonas viridiflava | reverse complement strand
CATGATAGTTGGTGAACCCGCACAGTTCGGCGACCTGTCTGGGGCTTTGATTGTTACTTGAAACGGATAACAGACGCCGCGCCTTGTTTATCCGGACCGACCTGAGAAAAGCGATAGGCGTGGTGTTCCTGTAGCGTTTGAACCCGGACTGTAATGAACGCACGCTGAGACCGGCGTGCACCGCCACTTCTCCGACCGTCAGATGAGGATCGGTGTTGTGCTCCATGAAATCCATTGCCAGCTTTATCGAATGCGGCGTGGGTGTGGTGTTGGCCGACGTGCCTGTCATCGCCCGGCTGTAATTATTGTCGAAATTGGACAACACGAAACCGATCAGACTTTCCTTCAAACTGTTTGCCACA
>NZ_UPSE01000114.1 GCF_900573885.1 Pseudomonas viridiflava | reverse complement strand
AACTGGAGCAGGAACACAAGAACCTGACCAATGCCGAAAGCCTGCTGAGCATCTGCCGACAGGTCGTCGAGCAATGCAGCGAGAGCGATTCCGGCAACGTGCTCAATGCCCTGACGGCCAGCCTGCATCGCCTGGGCAGCGTGAATAACTCACCTACCGCACTCAGCGAAGCCACTGATCTGCTGTCCAGCGCCCAGATTCAGGTAGAAGAAGCCGTCGGCGAGCTCAATCACTTTCTCGACCATTTCGACGCTGACCCGGCCAGACTTCAGCAGCTTGAAGAACGGCTCGATGCTATTTATAT
>NZ_UPSE01000492.1 GCF_900573885.1 Pseudomonas viridiflava | reverse complement strand
GAAGACGCTCGCGCGGTGGAGCAGCGGCTCAATAGCCTGGATATCCAGTCGCAATTCCAGGCTCTGCAGCCCGGCACCGGTGCGGGTTACTGGCTTAAAATCACGCCTGAAAGTCGACGTCTTGTCGAGTCTGGTGTCATCAACCAGTTGGTTCAGGACTTCCCTCAGTTAAAAAACAAAATAATGTCATGTGAAGGCATTGCAACTGCAGAATAGTTTGCATAGAATGGCGCCCGCTGCGCAGTGAGGTGTAAGTCTTGCGAACGAAGTGGAAATGGTTAACGCATGTAACCTCAGGTTTGTACTGAGAAAACGGTTGACAGAAGGGTAGCATGAGTTGAGAATGCTGCCCTACTCAGGAGGGGTTCCCGAGCGGCCAAAGGGATCAGACTGTAAATC
>NZ_UPSE01000290.1 GCF_900573885.1 Pseudomonas viridiflava | reverse complement strand
GCGAACGGCTGCAGGACCATAGCAGGCGAAGCTGAACAAAGCGTGACAATGGCGCCCTTCTCCAGCTCGGCCGCAATAGACTCCAACGCGGCCGGACGCATCAGGCGTTTCCAGTAGAGTTCGCAGAACGCCTCGGCTTTCTGCTGGAGCCACTGCGCTTCGACGCCGGTCAGGAACGCCTTGATCAGACGGCCCTTGAGCTCGTCGCGCGTCACGCGTTTGGTCAGGTAACCGATGCTGGGCAATACCAGTCTGGCCATGCGCACGGAAAAGGCGCGCTGTCCAAAGGCGAATTTGAGAAAAGGAACGAAGCTGTCGTGTCGGGTAATGGTCCCGTCAAAGTCGAACACCGCCAGCAGGCGCTGTTCCACTTCGATTTCAAGGTCTGGTTCTATCATCTAGCTAACTGCCTCAGCGAGTCGAATGC
>NZ_UPSE01000115.1 GCF_900573885.1 Pseudomonas viridiflava | reverse complement strand
ATCCCAAAGTCATGGAAGGCCATTTTCCGTCACGGTTCTGGAAAAACCTGCCGGAAGGCCCCCTTATTCCGGCACTGATTACCCAGGCCCGCACGGGCAAACAACGCGATGGTCAGGCGAACGATATCGCCGCCCGACGCGGCAAGAAGATTGCGCATCGGGATTGAGAGGTTGCGAATCCAGGTATGAGATCAAGCTATTTGTCGATATGTGCTGCAGCCGGGTTGCTCTTCAAGCGGCGCGCAGCCTGCTGAAGAAATAACGTTTTGTAGGAGGCCTCACCCAGTC
>NZ_UPSE01000119.1 GCF_900573885.1 Pseudomonas viridiflava | reverse complement strand
TTCTAGGCCCGGTCCTGGATCGCGTCGAGGCGACCGACAGCCGTATCGGTGCTACAACGGTTCAGCGGGAGCCCGCCAATCCGGCTGTTTGAACGCGCGCTCGGAGCCGGAAATCTTGACCGATATACGGTCCAGCAGTCGTTCGGCGTTGTACTTGGTGGTCGTGCTGCTGATGGCGATGAACAACAGACCGACAAGAACGGCGGACGAAGGAATCCGCCTGGTCGCATGCTGCTCGAGGCCAAGGAGAAACAGGCAGGCCGCCGTTGAACCCAGCAGCGCCCCCGCCACCGCCTCGGCGAGCGGATGAATGA
>NZ_UPSE01000625.1 GCF_900573885.1 Pseudomonas viridiflava | reverse complement strand
CTGGCAAGGGGCATGAGGACTATCAGGAAATCGACGGTCAGCGTCACGCATTCTCGGATCTGGAAGAAGCTGCCAAAGCGTTGGCTGCATGGGAGCCTGCGCATGCTTAAGCCATTGACCTTCAGCGAACTGGTTCCACCGCTCGATCCCCGTCTGGTTGGCAACGATTGCAGCTTTGACGGTGTGAGCACCGACAGCCGTGCGATTGTGCCGGGCCAGCTATTCATCGCACTGACCGGTCCGCGTTTCGACGGTCATGAATACCTCGATCAAGTCGCTGCCAAGGGCGCTGTCGGTGCGCTCGTCGAGCGCGAAGTGCCGGATTCGAAGCTGCCGCAACTGGTCGTGCTGGACACCCGCAAGGC
>NZ_UPSE01000302.1 GCF_900573885.1 Pseudomonas viridiflava | reverse complement strand
CGGCCACCTATCTCAGTGAGATGGCGACCAAGGAACGTCGCGGCTTCTTCTCCAGCTTCCAGTACGTCACCCTGATTTCCGGCCAGCTCATCGCGCTGGGCGTGCTGATCGTGCTGCAACAGACGCTGACCACCGAGCAACTGTACGCGTGGGGCTGGCGTATCCCGTTCGTCATCGGCGCGCTGTGTGCGGGGGTTGCGCTGTTCCTGCGTCGTGGCATGGAAGAGACCGAGTCCTTCACCCGCAAGAAAAAGGAAAAGGCCAAGGAAAGTCTGATGCGCACGCTGATGCGTCATCCCAAGGAACTGATGACTGTGGTCGGCCTGACCATGGGCGGTACGCTGGCGTTCTAC
>NZ_UPSE01000445.1 GCF_900573885.1 Pseudomonas viridiflava | reverse complement strand
CACGCACACCGTGTCTTGCGCCTTGCTGGCACTGAAGCTTTCCCACAAGTAGATTCCGCCTTGGGTCAGCGCCCGTGTGTAGGCCAGTGTGTCGCCATTCTGATAGTTGTTGATGCCAATGAAGTTTGGCGTGACGCCACAGTTATCAGTGCGGTGCCTGAGGTAGGTCAGGTTGTTGTCGAAGGAGCGTGAGTTGAAGGTCGTGGAGGTGGCGGTGTGGAACTGATTCATCAGAACCAGCCGGTTCCAGCGCTTGCCTGTTTCCCGGGCCACTGTTCGGGTATTCAGCGGCACATCGCTCCAGCGTGTCGAGCACGAAAAGTCATGAAAAGCCAACAGACTTGTGGCCACCGCCCCCAGTGTGTCCCAGCGGTTCTGTACCAGCCAGTCCTGGTC
>NZ_UPSE01000579.1 GCF_900573885.1 Pseudomonas viridiflava | reverse complement strand
CCATTCAGGCGCAGATCCTGCGGTTGATCCGCGACATTCAGAAGGAACTGGGGCTGGCGGTGATCTTCATCACCCACGACCTGGGACTGGTGGCGCGCATTGCCGACCGCGTGGCGGTGATGTACGTCGGGCAGATCGTCGAGACCGCGCCTGCAGTCGAGCTGTTCGAAAACCCGCAGCATCCTTATACGCGTGGCTTGCTGGCGAGCATTCCGATTCCGGGACGCACTCAGCCGGGCCAGCCTTTGGGCTCGATTCCCGGTCTGGTGCCCAGCCTCGTTGGCGAGCAGCACGGTTGTGCGTTTCGCAACCGCTGTCCGCAGGCCATTCCAGCCTGCGCCGACGACGTTCCGGCCATCAACGGCCACGACCACATGACCCGCTGCCTGTTTGCGGCGCCGGGCGCGGAACCGGTGTTT
>NZ_UPSE01000065.1 GCF_900573885.1 Pseudomonas viridiflava | reverse complement strand
CCATAACCGTTACCGAGAAAGGCTTCGGTCAGCACGATCACCGTACCGCCGTCCGCCGCCCACTGCGTGGCTTCGGTGAGTGTCAGCGGTACGTGATGATCGGTGCAGCAGCCGCCGCAACCTGTGCAGGAAAACTGGGTGTTCATTGGGTCGGTAACCTGTCCATGACGGGCGCCGGGGTGACGACAAGGCTGTCATCGTTCCGACTGATGCAGGCCATGAAGCAAGTTGCGCGCCACAGGTCTAGCGGGCAGGCGACGGGGTGATGCTGTCCCACTCGGTCACGCTGGCCTGTCTGCTTTTACGGTTGTACAGACACAGCTCGGTGCCGGGGCGGTTGTTCATGTGTTTTTGTGGATAGCGACCTTTCAACAGCAGCGCGCTGTAGCCGACCCGGTCATCAAACTGGGCGCTGTTGCCGACGGCTGAAACGTTCTTGAGCTGGCTGGC
>NZ_UPSE01000122.1 GCF_900573885.1 Pseudomonas viridiflava | reverse complement strand
CTTCCGCCCTATCGGTGAAGAAGTCACCGTCAAAGTGCCCACGGGCGAGATGACGTGGGGGCTGTTCGGTACGAAAGAAGAGACTCGGAAAGAGAAACAATGGCAGCAAACCGGTTGGTCGGATTGCGAGATTGATGGCGAGCGGCTGTCGAAAGATATCGAAGAAGCTGTGGGGCAGCTCAATGCTGACGGTTATGAAATTCAGACCATCTTGCCGATCCTGTCGGGTGCCTATAACTACGAATTCAAGCACAAGGATATAAACTTTCCTGAACAAATGGGCGCTCCGGGCGGAGGCTGGGGGTATGGCTACGGGTATGGTTTCAGCTTCACCGAAGGCGTCACCTTGAT
>NZ_UPSE01000126.1 GCF_900573885.1 Pseudomonas viridiflava | reverse complement strand
GCATGTGATTGGCGACGAGGCCATGATGGCTTTCGGCGCACGCCTCGCGCAGGTCTCCGAGGGTATAGGCGTCATTTTTCTGGACGGGGATCTGGGCGCGGGCAAGACCACGCTTTCGCGAGGCCTGATACGTGGATTCGGGCACGAAGGGGCTGTGAAGAGCCCGACCTTCACCCTCGTTGAACCCTACGGAATTGGGACGATCAAGGTCTTCCACTTCGACTTGTATCGCCTGGTCGATCCAGAAGAACTGGAATTCATGGGCGTGCGTGATTACTTCGACGGTGACTCACTTTGTCTCATTGAGTGGCCCCAGCGTGGTGCAGGCTTTTTGCCAAAGCCTGACC
>NZ_UPSE01000127.1 GCF_900573885.1 Pseudomonas viridiflava | reverse complement strand
GCCGCCACATCGTTGGTCACAGTGTTTTCCGCAATCGCGACGCAGATCAGCTCCACAGCGCTGCGCAGGTGTTCCGGCGCCAGTGCAAGCGCCACAGGGATCGCCCGGCTCAGTTCGATTTCACCCGGCAGTTCGATGGGCTGTATGCCGGTCAGCGCGATGGTCTGCTGCATGAAATCCATGGCAACCAGCGCGTGGTAGTCCTCATCCACCACCACCGTCATGGCGTCGTAACGGCAGGCGAAGGGAAAGCGAATCGCGAAGTTGTCCTTGGCGATACTGCGCGCGGTCTTGTCAACGATCTCGGTTTCGAAGATCACCACATCATTGATGAACTTGTAGAGGCTCTGAACC
>NZ_UPSE01000366.1 GCF_900573885.1 Pseudomonas viridiflava | reverse complement strand
GGTTCTGGGCGATATGCTGATCAGGCGTAACGCGCTGGGTGTCGCTTCGAATGAACTGTCGGTGCTGGACGTTGCCTGCACTCATGTCAGGGCGTATGAAGCACGCCGTATTCGGGAACAGCCGTGAGGTCTGAAATTGTCACGTCTACCCCTGCATTCAAGTAGTCGTTTGGAGGTGCTACTCATGCCAGTCAAACACGATTTGTTCGCGGATTTGAGCTTGACCCGAGACGAGGTCGCCGAGCGGGGCAGGCAGGACGCGAGGCTGCAGCAATTGCTCAATGACTATGACAGCGCGGATGTTGAGGTGCTGAAT
>NZ_UPSE01000130.1 GCF_900573885.1 Pseudomonas viridiflava | reverse complement strand
GTTGTCGGACAGTTCCCACGCGCCATCGACCTTGCCATTCTTGCTGTCCACCAGATGCAGCTTTTCGCCGAACTTCTGTTCCGGGTCCAGCGGTACGGAAAAACTCACCGACAGCGTGCTGGCGCCGTCGACCTGGATTTCCGACACATCGATGACCGTCAGTTCGCGGCCCGCGTAGCGCTTGCTCAGCGCGGCCAGATCCACCGCCGGCTTGGGCTTGGCCTCGGTTGCCGCCGCTTGGGTGGTGGGCGCTGCTGCGGGCGCAGGCTTTTCCGAGGTTGAAGAATCACAGGCGCTCAGCAGAGCAAGCGCGCAAGCCAAAAACAGTCCTTTGTTG
>NZ_UPSE01000131.1 GCF_900573885.1 Pseudomonas viridiflava | reverse complement strand
GGTTTGGAAAGATGTCCCTCCAGCACTTCGCGTTTGACCTCAAGGCCGATGACCAGTCAGAACAGGGCCATCAGCCTGTCGTTGATCGACAGCAACAAGGGCTTGGCAATTTGCAGGGCGCCGATCCGGGCTTCTACCGGTGTTTCCAGAAAGGCGTTATACAGCCAGGAAAGCGGCGAGTTATTGATAATGAGCGCAAGGGCAGCAGCTGCAATCAACAGCAAGCCCCCCGCTGCTTCAAGCTGAAAAAAGCGTGTAATGGTATTCCGCATGGGCGCGATCATTCTCCGTCTACGGTAAAAAGGACCGACACCCTAACCCGTTGATTGGAGAGTTAAAACAAAAGTTATATTCGTTTTTGTTATAAATAATACAG
>NZ_UPSE01000501.1 GCF_900573885.1 Pseudomonas viridiflava | reverse complement strand
GATCCACTCCTGGTGGGTGCCAGCGTTTGCGGTCAAGCGTGACGCCGTACCCGGGTTCATTCACGAAGCCTGGACGCGGATCGAGAAGCCTGGCATCTACCGGGGTCAATGCACCGAACTGTGCGGCAAGGACCACGGCTTCATGCCCATTGTGGTCGATGCCCGCTCGCCCGCCGATTATGAAAACTGGCTGGCCGAGCGCAAGCAGGAGGCCGCGAGGCTCAAGGAGCTGACCAGCAAGGACTGGACCCGCGAAGAGCTCATCGCCCAAGGCGACAAGGTCTATCACACCG
>NZ_UPSE01000132.1 GCF_900573885.1 Pseudomonas viridiflava | reverse complement strand
GAGGAATTCCATGTGTGACAGTCACAGCAGCCAGAATACTCATGAGCGCCGCGATGATTCATGTGCAGGCAAATGAATTAAAGCTCACGGCGTCGAACAGGGCCGCAAATGATGGCAATTTGAAACTTGGGGCTATGCTTAAACGCAGTTTTGCTTTGCTCATTTGCACTGCTACGATCGGCTGCGACGCCGGGAACGTACAAGAAGAAAGCGCAAAGGAACAAGGAGTTCAGAATGAGTTCACAGGCTTCATCCGCCCTGCCGGTCAGACGGTCCGCCAATCGGGGGGCGATTCTGGTCGAAGTACGCAATCACATTGGTCACCTGACACTC
>NZ_UPSE01000377.1 GCF_900573885.1 Pseudomonas viridiflava | reverse complement strand
ATACCACCCCGCTTCCCAGTCACCCATCCATCCCCAGCAGCGCCCTCCGAGTTCCAGAGTAGTCGCGGTTTGATTTTCAAGTTTCACGCCAACACGTTGCAGGCCTGTCGCCGGGCCGCTTCCAGCGGGGAAGAACTGGTTCGAGCCCCAGATCATCGACCACGCATGAGGCGGTTCGACCTAGCGGCTCAGGTTGCCGTAGACCTGCAGTTGTGGAGTGAAGTCATAACGCAGCCCGAGACGTGACGCATAGTCCCAGTCGTGGGTGCTGACCGCTTGCTGGGTTGCGGAGTAGGTGACACTGGTTTCGCGGCGGGTGTAAATCGCAGCAACGCCTGTGGTCAGCCACAGGTCGGGGACCAATTCCAGATCATTGCTCAGTTGCAGAA
>NZ_UPSE01000511.1 GCF_900573885.1 Pseudomonas viridiflava | reverse complement strand
GTCCAGATGATAACGCAGGCTCTGGTAGATCACTTCTGCACCCGGCTCTATGCCCAGCGCCGATTTGGCGAGGACGTTGGCGCGGTATGCTGCGTCGTCCGTGGGTTGAAACATCAGCAATGCCGGAGCAATGCCGTTGACCTTGATGCGCGGTGCGAGCCGCGCGGCAAACGACAGGGTCAGGCTTTCCAGGCCTGCCTTGCTGGCGCAGTACGCGATGTGTTTGCTGCTGCCCTTGCGAGTGACGTCATCGCTGATATGAACGATGTCGGCCACCTCGCTGGCGTGCAGCAACGGCGCGCAATGCAGATTGATGAGGTAGGGCGCGAGCATGTGCACGCTGAACATCCGGGT
>NZ_UPSE01000135.1 GCF_900573885.1 Pseudomonas viridiflava | reverse complement strand
GGGATGTTCAGTAAATGAAGTGATCTTCGAAGGCTTCGGCCGCACGGATCACGTTGTCCGCTAGGGTCAGAATTTCCTGAACAATCACTGTGAGCGAAGACGCAGCGCTCAGCGCGCCAAACAGGCAATAGACTTCCTGGCCATTAGCCAGACTTTCGATACCGACCGAAGACAGCGGAAACAGGTCGCGACTGCGTAACACTTCGCCATTGAAGGCGGCGACATCCTTGATCTTGTTCACCTCGATCAGCGTGGCGTCGGCCAGAATCTGATCGCCCTCGACCGCGACGTAGATAGGCAGATCGCCGAAGTCGGCCATGGTCAGCTTGATGCCTGCCGCGTCGCCCTCGATAACGCCCATCTCGATCCTGCCCTCAGTGACCAGATCCAGTTCGGAAAGGGCCTTTTGCAGAGAGCTGATCGTCCAGTTGGTGTCCTCGGTTATGAAATCCTCCAGTTTGATCCTGTCACCCAGAAAGGGCTGTCTTAACGCTTTCTCGATCCCCCGCAGGGCATCGACGTTCTCGGGCCGTATCCAGAAC
>NZ_UPSE01000136.1 GCF_900573885.1 Pseudomonas viridiflava | reverse complement strand
GCGCACTGCTGTCCGGAATAATTTCGAGGGGATGTTCTGAAAGGGTTGCGGGCGTTGTTTTTACGGGGTATTCCCCTGAGCGCCAACTCAAAAACAAGCCCGCAACATGTACAGAATAAATCGACTACAGCACGTCATGAAAGGCCTACCTCGCCATGTGTTCGATCACGGCGTAGCCCAAACGCAAAGCAACAAGCACAGCAAAGGATTTGATTGCTGGGATCAGTTAGTGGCGATGGTCTTTGCTCAGCTCAGCGATTGTTCAAGTCTTCGCACCTTGGAAGCCGGTTTTAACGGTCATTCCACGCATCACTACCATCTCGGTACGAGCCCAATTCGTCGCTCAACACTGAGTGATGCCAACGCCAAACGCTCAACAAAACCCTTCGAATTCGCCGTGAAATGGCTGATGGCTCAGGCCAGTCGGCAGTTGCGGCGCGACAGCCAGGCCATGCTTTATCTATTGGACTCTACCTCGCTAACCCTTAAAGGACGGGGCTTTGACCAGTGGACCCAAACCACAGCGACGCGCAACACACAGGGTCTAAAAGTGCATCTGTTGGTCGCCGCCCATGAAGCCCAGCCGGTCTGGCACTCAATGACGCCGGCCAACGTCAACGACATCGACGAAGCTCGCGGTCTTGAGCCAGAAGCCGGTGCGATTTATGTGTTTGATAAGGGCTACTGCGATTACAACTGGTGGGATCAGCTCGATAAAAAAGGAGCTTTTTTTGTTACGCGTTTTAAACGAAACGCCGCGCTGCGCGTGGAAGAAAGACGGCCGATAGAAGAGCAGGACGAAGGCCACGTTCTGCGCGATGACTTGGTCCGCTTCGCACATAAACACCCCAGCGCCAAACGTAAAAACCACTATCAGCGACCTCTTCGTTACGTGGAAATAGCCCGTCCAGACCACGCTACGCCGCTGGTTCTAGCGACTAACGACCTCTCCAGCCCCGCCCGGGAAATCGCCCAGCGTTACAAAGATCGCTGGCAGATCGAGCTGTTCTTTAAATGGATAAAACAGCATCTGCGGATAAAGCGCTTCCTGGGCCGCAATGAAAACGCCGTAAAAATCCAAGTGCTGACAGCCCTGATTACTTACTTGCTGCTGGCGCTTTATAAAAAACGCCATGGGCTGACAGCCAGCCTCTGGCATGTCTTGGCCGAGCTGAGGGTGAGCCTGTTTAACCGCCCGGAAACAGAGGCTCGAATGGACCGAGAGCGACGAAGACGCATGACCGAATTTCATGCAAAACAGCCAGGGCTGTTTTGATGAAAATATTCCGGACAGTAGTGCGCGCA
>NZ_UPSE01000306.1 GCF_900573885.1 Pseudomonas viridiflava | reverse complement strand
GTAAGCCTGTTCAACCGACCGGAAACGGAGGCCCGAGCGGAGCGAAAGCGACGAAGGTGCATGGCTGAATTTCACTTGAAACAGCCGGCGCTTTTTTAAGGTGAAAATATTCCGGACAGTAGTGCGCCTGCGCGGGAATGACGGAGGATTTTTCATACACCTCCGTCATCCTCGCGAACGCGGGGATCCAGAATCTCAAGCCAGGCGAAGCAATCGAGGCAATAGGTGTCCGTTGCGACGTGACAAACCCGCCACTGCGCGTCGCTCCGAAACTCTGGATTCCGAATCGTCGGACCGCCGCGTTCGCGGGAATGACGGTGGTGTTTGAAAAAACCTCGTCATTCCCGCGCAGGCGGGAATCCAGCTTGTAGGTTGGGTTGAGCGAGAGCGAAGCCCAACATTACGCGGTGGTGGGTATTTATCACCGCGCGTGCTGAACATTTGGTTTCGCGCGGGTCCGTCAGCCTCGCGAAGGCGGTGGGCCGGCGCCCGTTATCCAAACCTCCGTCATCCTCGCGAACGCGGAGATCCAGTATTTCAAGCCGTGCGCCCGAGTTGGCCTATCGTGCTGAACGTTTTGTGCGACCCTCTGGTAGGTTGGGTTGAGCGAGAGCGAAGCCCAACGTTACGCGGTGGTGGGTATTCATTACCGCGTGTGCTGAACGTTTGGTTTCGCGCCTTACGCGCGACTCACTTTTTCCAGTCGCTGAAAAAGTAAGCAAAAAAGCTTGCCCCTACCTTGGCCTTCCGCTGCGCTACAGGTCCCCTCACTCCATCGCCACTCCGGGGGCCGTCACAACGGGCCATCCATGGCCCGATGTTCCTTTCGCGGCTCCCGGCCGCTCAACCCCCTGCGCGTCGACTCCACTCGGCCTGCGATGAATGGGGCGGGTAGATCACAAGCGGTAGATCACAAGCGGTAGATCACAAGCGGTAGATCACAAGCGGTAGATCACAAGCGGTAGATCACAAGCGGTAGATCACAAGCGGTAGATCACAAGCGGTAGATCACAAGCGGTAGATCACAAGCGGTAGATCACAAGCGGTAGATCACAAGCGGTAGATCACAAGCGGCAGATCACAAGCCAGATCCACGGCATAAATCAAAAGCATCGCGACTAAAGTCGCTCCTGCAGGTTGTGCGTTTATTGTGGGATCGGCGGGCAGCGTTCCGCTTTGGCGGCGGTTCCGGCCAGGTCAAACCGCTCGCCAAACCCCGCCATCGCCCACTACAAAAACCCGCTCGCCATTCTCGGGCAATACGCCCATCGCGCCGGTAAAGCTGCCAAAGGCGGGCATCAGGCTCACCCGTTCGCCAAACAGGAAACACGGCAGCCGCAAGCTCTGCCGGCCTTTGCCGCGCAGGCGGTAGGCGGGGTGGACGTGGCCGGCGAGTACGTGGTGGGTGTCGTGTGGCTGCGGTTCATGTTGCAGGGCCAGCGGACCCAGCAGCAGCGGTTCGCTCACGGTTTCTATTCCCAGCTCCGTTGGCGGGTCGCCGGCGTTGCGGTCGTGGTTGCCGCGGATCAGGGTGATGTCCATGGCCACATGAGCGCTGCGCCATTCCTGCAGGGCGGCCAGCGTGGCGGGGTTTTTGGCTTGGCGGGCGTGAAGGAAGTCGCCGAGTACGATCAGGCGCCGGCTGGGGTAGCGGTGCAGCAGGGCGTCCAGCCGCTGGAAGTTTTCGGCGGTGGTGCCGTGGGGCACCGGTTGGCCGAGTTGCCGGTAGGTGGCGGCCTTGCCCAGGTGCAGGTCGGCGATCAGCAGGGACTGGGTTTCAGGCCACCAGATGGCTTTGTCGGCGAGTAACCACAGTTCGGTTCCGGCCAGTTGCACCGGTAGGTATTCACTCATGGCCTGGCCTTGGCGGGACGTGGGCGGCCGTCTTTGCCTTGGCGCGGCGCGCGGCCTTTGCGGGGCGCCGGGCGCTCGTTGTCGATGGAAAAGCGGGCGTCGGTTTCGGCTTCGTAGCCGCCAGGGCCGGCGGCTTTTTCCAGGTCTTGCACCATGCGTTTGATGCGGTCGGCAAGTTTCTCGGAGCTGAGGCTTTCGCGGAAGCGTTCCACCAGCAGCGGAAAGGCCAGGGGCGTGGCGCGTTTGATCACGTGAACATCCAGACGCCGCGTTTGCAGGCGCTCAAGGGTTTGCTGCAGCCGCTGCACTTCCAGTTCCTGGCGCAGCACTTCCTGTTGCGCCTGGGTGAGCAGCAGGTTGCTCGGGTCGTATTGCTGAAACACGTCGAAGAACAGCGCGCTGGAGGCCTGCAGTTGACGGGCACTTTTGGCCGCGCCCGGGTAGCCGGAAAACACCAGGCCGGCGATGCGGGCGATTTCGCGAAAACGGCGGCGTGCCAGTTCGCCGGCGTTCAGGCTGGCGAGCACGTCGCGCAGCAGGTGTTCGCTGCTGAACAGCGCCGGCGAAAGGACCTGGGCGTAGTCGATGGGGCTGGCGCACAACAGCTCCAGGCCGTAGTCATTGACGGCAATGGAAAAGCTCAGTGGCTGCCCCTCGGCCAGGCGCCAGGCAAGCAGACTGGCCAGGCCAAGGTGCACGGAGCGGCCGGCGAAGGGGTAAAGGAACAGGTGCCAGCCTTCGCGCGACTTCACCACTTCGGCGAGCAAGGTGTGGGCGGTGGGCAATGCTGACCAGCTTTGCTGTACCGCCAGCAGCGGCCGCAACAGGCGCATTTCATCGCTGGCGTATTCGCCCTCGGCAGCGGC
Organism: Pseudomonas viridiflava; assembly: GCF_900573885.1. Classification (GTDB taxonomy): domain Bacteria; phylum Pseudomonadota; class Gammaproteobacteria; order Pseudomonadales; family Pseudomonadaceae; genus Aquipseudomonas. The sequence goes on along the minus strand of NZ_UPSE01000306.1, from coordinate 260,822 downwards.
GCCGAGTTTGTCCACCACGGCATCGGCCAGCTCGCTGGACAACGGCATGCGCCCGCCATTCCAGCGCGGCACGGCGGCTTTTTTGCCGGTGGCGCGGCGTACGTAGGCGGTCATGTTTTCGACCCGCACCAGTTCCAGCAGGCGGCCGGCGAACAGGAAGCCGTCGCCGGGGCGCAGGCGGGCGATAAAGCCTTCTTCGACGCTGCCCAGTGAGCCGCCGCTGCCGCCCTTGGTCCAGTACTTCACGCTCAGGCTGGCATCGCTGACGATGGTGCCGATGCTCATGCGGTGGCGCCGTGCCAGGCGCGCATCCGGCACGCGCCAGCGGCCGTCGGTGTCGGGTTCGGCGCGGCGGTAGTCGGGGTAGGCCGTGAGGGAGTGGCCGCCGTGGCGGATAAAGGCCAGGGCCCAGTCCCATTCTTCGTCGGTGAGCTGGCGATAGGCCCAGGCGCTGCGCACTTCGGCGAGCATGGCCTCGCTCATGAAACCGCCGCCCAAGGCCATGCTGACCAGGTGCTGAACCAGTACGTCGAGGGGTTTTTCTGGCGACTGACGCGCCTCGATTCTGCGTTCGGCGACTGCCGTTTGCGCCGCCGCCGACTCCAGCAATTCCAGGCTATGGGTAGGCACCAGCGTCACGCGCGATGGCCGCCCCGGGGCATGGCCGCTGCGCCCGGCGCGCTGCATCAGCCGCGCCACACCTTTGGGCGAGCCGATTTGCAGCACGCGCTCGACCGGCAGAAAGTCCACCCCAAGGTCGAGGCTGGAGGTACACACCACGGCTTTCAGCGTGCCTTGCTTGAGCGCCAGTTCCACCCAGTCGCGCACCTCGCGAGACAGCGAACCGTGGTGCAACGCCAGCAAGCCCGCCCAGTCGGGGCGCGCCTCCAATAGCGCCTGGTACCAGATTTCCGCTTGCGAGCGGGTATTGGTGAACACCAGCGTGGTGCTGCTGCTTTCCAGTTCTTCAACCACCTGCGGCAACATGCGCAAGCCCAGGTGCCCAGCCCATGGAAAGCGCTCGATGCCGGGCGGCAACAGGGTGTCGACGCGCAACGTCTTGGCCATTTTGCCTTGTACCAATCGCCCGCTTGGCATCAGGACTTCCATGGCGTGTGGCTGATTGCCAAGGGTGGCAGACAGGCCCCAGACCATCAGTTGCGGGGTCCATTGCCGCAGCCGCGCCAGGGCCAGTTGCAGCTGCACGCCGCGCTTGTTGCCGAGCAGCTCATGCCACTCGTCGACGATCACCATGCGCACGCTGGCAAAGGTCTCGCGCGCTTTGGCGCCGGTGAGCAGCAGCGTCAGGCTTTCCGGTGTGGTGATCAGGGCGCTGGGCAGTTTGCGACTTTGTCGGGCGCGCTCGGCGCTGCCGGTGTCGCCGGTACGCAGGCCTACGTTCCAGTGAATCTGCAAATCATCCAGTGGCGCCTGCAAGGCGCGCGCGGTGTCGGCGGCGAGGGCGCGCATGGGCGTAATCCACAGTACCGTCAGCGGCGCCATGGCCGGTTTTCGCGGTCGCGCAGTTGGCGCAGAGGCGGCAGGAATTTTGGCAAAGCGATTCAGCGCAGCGAACCACACGGCATAGGTTTTCCCCGCCCCCGTGGTGGCATGCAGCAAGCCGGACTCGCCGCCTTTTACCGCCGACCACACCTCTTTCTGAAAGGGGAAAGGCTTCCACTGACGCAGCGCAAACCAGGCGCTGGCCGGGCTGGTCATAGCAAACCCTGCAAGGTGGCGAGGGTGTCGGCTTCGTCCACGGTCTTGTCGGTGCGCCAGCGCAACATGCGTGGGAAGCGCACGGCAATCCCGCTTTTGTGGCGCTTGGAGAAGGCGATGCCTTCAAAGCCCAGTTCGAATACCAGGCTCGGCGTCACGCTGCGCACGGGGCCGAATTTCTCCACCGTGGTCTTGCGGATAATGGCGTCCACCTTGCGCATTTCTTCATCGGTGAGGCCGGAATAGGCCTTGGCGAAAGGCACCAGTACGCGCTCGCCGGGGCTGGCGTCGTCCCACACGGCGAAGGTGTAGTCGCTGTACAGACTGGCGCGCCGGCCGTGGCCGCGCTGGGCATAGATGAGCACGGCATCGATGCTGAACGGGTCGATTTTCCACTTCCACCACAGGCCCATGTCTTTGGTGCGGCCAACGCCATAGAGCGAGTCGCGGCGTTTGAGCATCATGCCTTCCACGCCCAGTTCGCGAGAGGCTTCGCGCTGACGAGCGAGGTCGGCCCAGTCGCTGCCGCGCACCTCGGGCGACAGCCGCAGGCGCTCATCGGCCATTTCCGCCACCAGCAGTTCCAGGCGCGCCCGGCGTTCATCCTGCGTGCGGCTGCGCCAGTCTTCGCCGCGCCACTCCAGCAGGTCGTAGGCGAGCAGCACAACGGGCACGTCGTCGAGCAGTTTTTTGCTCAGGGTTTTGCGCCCGATGCGTTGTTGCAGCAGGGCGAAGGGCTGAATGCCGAAGGCTTTGTTGCTGTCGTGTTTCCACACCACCAGCTCGCCGTCCACCACGGTGCCGTCAGGCAACGCATCGCCAAGTTCGTGCAGTTCAGGGAAGCGTTCGGTGATCAGTTCTTCGCCGCGCGACCAGATCCACAAGCGTCCTTCGCGCTTGACCAGTTGCGCGCGAATGCCATCCCACTTCCATTCCACCAGCCAGTCTTCGACCGGGCCAAGCACGGTGTCGAACTGTTCCGTGTCCTGTTGCAGTGGATGGGCCAGAAAGAACGGATACGGCTGCCCGCCGCGCTGGGCATGTTCGTCATCCGACTCGGCCGCGATCAGTGCCAGATAGCGCGCGGCAGCAGGGCGGTGCGACAGGTCGGTGTAGCCCACCAGCCGCTGCGCCACGCGCTTGGCATCGATGCCCGCCATAGCCGCCAGGGCTCGGGTGACCAGCAGCTTGGAAACGCCCACTCGAAACGAGCCGGTCAGCAGCTTCAGGCTGACCATCAGACTCTGCCGGTCCAGCTGTGCCCACAGTGGCGGCAACCGCTCGGCCAGGGTTTCTGGCGGCAATCCGCGCAGCGGCAGCAAATGCTCTTCCAGCCACCAGGCCAGCCCGTGTTCGCTGCTGTGCGTGGCTTCGGGCAGCAGCAGGGAGATGGTTTCGGCGAGGTCGCCCACCGCTTGGTAGCTTTCTTCAAACAGCCAATCGGGCAAACCGGCCAGGCGACTGGCCAGTTCACGCAGCACGCGGGTCGGCACCACTTGCCGGGGCCGGCCGCCGGCCAGAAAGTAGGTGGCCCAGGCTGCATCTTGCGGTTCGGCCTGGGCGAAGTAATCCTGCATGGCCTGCAACTTGGCATTGCTGGAGGTGGTGGCGTCGAGGCGCGCGTACAGCTCGGCGAAGGCTTTCATTCCTGCACCTGCGTGTCGTCTTCGTCGCCGTATTCGGTTTTGAAACCGCGGGCGTCGAGGCCTTGCTCGCGCAAATGCCTGACCAGCACGTTCACCTGGCCGTGGGTCACCATCACCCGTTCGGCGCCGGTCTGCTCAATGGCCCACAACAGCCCCGGCCAGTCGGCGTGGTCAGACAGCACAAAGCCCCGGTCCACGCCGCGCCGCCGCCGGGTGCCACGCAGCAGCATCCAGCCGCTGGCAAAGGCATCGCTGTACTCGCCGAAACGACGCATCCAAGTGCTGCCGCCAGCAGAGGGCGGCGCCACGATCAGCGCCTGGCGCAGCAAGGGATCGTTCTTTTTGATGTCGCCGGCATACAGCGTCGGGGGAATGTGCACGCCCGCTTCGCGGTACACCGCGTTCAGCGGTTCCACGGCGCCATGCACGAGAATCGGGCCGATGCTGGAGTCGATGCCATGCAGAATTCGTTGCGCTTTGCCAAACGAATAAGCGAACAACACGCTGGCGCGACCGGCCGCTACGTTGTCGCGCCACCAACTGTCGATAGCGGCGAAAATCTCGCGCTGCGGCTGCCAGCGGTAAATCGGCAGGCCAAAGGTCGACTCGGTAATAAACGTATGGCAGCGCACCGGCTCGAAGGGCGTGCAGGTGCCGTCGGGCTCGACCTTGTAGTCACCGGAGGCCACCCACACCTCGCCTTCATATTCCAGCCGCACCTGGGCCGAACCCAGCACATGCCCGGCCGGATGAAAGCTCAGGGTCACGCCGTGGTGCTTGATGCGTTCGCCATAGGCCAGGGTTTGCAGATTGATGTCTTGCCCCAGGCGCGATCGGAGAATGCCTTCGCCCGGCGCCGCCGCCAGATAGCGCTGATTGCCGGTGCGTGCATGGTCGCCGTGGGCGTGGGTGATAACGGAGCGCTCAACCGGGCGCCATGGGTCGATATAAAAATCACCGGGTGGGCAATACAGGCCTTCGGGTCGGGCAATCACCAGCTCCATGCAGGCACCTTGGCGGTTTCGGTTCAATTAAGAGGGGCGCAGCGGCGGATAGGTTCGGCTGGTTTATGCAGCCGCCCAGAATCCTCGAACCATTGGCGCCTCGGCTCAGTCCATTTTTTATACAGGAGGCGAGCCATGGGCATGTTCCACGTAAAACTGACCGAACAGGACGCACGCAGCCGTATCACCCCGGTGCAAGAGAACATGGCGGTGCAGCGCCGTCTCTGGCTGTTTGAGCGTATTGGTCTGGTTGGCCTTGGCGTGCTGGTGCTGCTGACATTGCTCGGGCTGTTTTCCAAAGGCTTGCTGAGCAGCAGCCAGATTTCTTCAGTCCAGGGCCAGGTGGCGGTGAGTTATGAACGCTTTCTGCGCAATGGCGCCACTTCGGTAATTGTCATTGACCTGCGCGGCGCGCCCGACGCCGTTCTGCCGCTGCGCATCGAAGGCGAACTGCTCGACGGCCTGACGGTTGAAAGCATCACACCCCCGGCAACACGCGCTGCCACCTTTGACAAAACCGGCATGCAACTGGACCTTCGCGCCGATGCCGGCGGCCAGGCGCGGGTGCACCTGGCGGTGCGCTCCGACGGCCTTGGCGCATATCACTCGGTGGTACGCGGGCCGGGCGGCAGCGTAACCCTCAACCAATTTATCTACCCGTGAGGCGAGGCTTCTATGGACGCTGTGTTACGGGCTGCCGGCATTTATTTCGCGCTACTGATCATCTTGCGCTTCGCCGGTCGCCGCTCGTTGTCGGAGCTGACCATCTTCGACTTCATTCTGTTGCTGATCATCAGCGAAGCCACGCAACAGGCGCTGCTGGGCGACGACTTTTCCTTCACCAACGCGGCGCTGGTAATCATCACGCTGGTGACCATCGACGTGGTGCTGTCGCGCATGAAATGGCGCTGGCCCACCTTCGACCTATGGATGGAAGGCTCGCCCACCATCGTGGTGGAAAACGGCGTGGCGCTGGACAGCCGCCTGCGGGCCATGCACCTGCGGGTGGAAGACATTCTGGAAGCCGCGCGCGAGAAACAGGGGCTGGCGACGCTGGCGCAAATCAAGTTCGCCATTGTCGAGAAGAACGGGAAAATTTCTATAATTCCGGCTGAAACGTGATCAGCCAATCGCGGCGAAAGCCGCCCCCACAGGGGCTCGGCAGTATGTGGGAGTGGCTTGAACCGCGATGGTGGCAAACACTGATACCCGCCTACGCCTGAAACGGTGACTTGCTCAATATCACCCCCGTCTCGGCTACGTACTGATGCCAATGCTCCAGCAACACCGCCAGCTTCTGCGGCTCGCTTTCGGCGAGGTCGTGAATCTCGCCGGGGTCGTTGCTCAGGTCGTATAGCTGCCAGGTCGACGGCCCAACCGGGCCGGGGATGAATACGGCTTTTAAGTTCCCCTGTCGAATGGCGCGCATGCCGAACAATTCCCAGCCGGTAACGGTGTCTTGGTCATGGATCTGCTCGGTTTCACCGCTCAGGTAGCCGAGCCACGATTTACCGCGTGGCTCAGCCACTTCGCGACCTCGCCACTGCTTGCCCGGGTGGCGAACGCCTGCGAGGTCAAGAATGGTGGGGGTGATGTCCATCACCGTGCTGAATTCCTTAACGATCTGCCCTTGCCGGTGGAAGGCGGGGTAACGCACCAGCGCCGGCACGCGAATGCCGCCTTCGGTGGTGAAGGCTTTGTACAGGCGCGACGGCGCGGTGGCGGCCTGGGCCCAGCGCGGGCCGTACCAGACGTAGGAGTTGGCGCGGCCGATGTTGGCCAGGCTGTTGTCGTAGTGGCTGTCGAGGTAGGTCAAGAGGGTTTCGCCAAACAACGGGAAGGCTTCCAGCAGCAGCCCTTCGGCGCCGTTGTCGGACATGAACAGCACAAAGGTGTTGTCCAGCTCACCCTGCTGACGCAGGTAATCGACCACACGGCCGATGTTCCAGTCCATGCGCTCGACCATGGCGGCGTAAGTTTCCATGGTGCGCGCGGCAATGGCGCGTTGCTCGTCGCTCAGAGCCTGCCATTCCTGGTTCTGCGCGACCACCGGGTGGGCTTCCACGTCGTGGGCGACCAAGCCCAGTTCCTTCAGTTTGGCCAAACGTTCCTGGCGCAGTACTTCCGGGCCGGCGTCGTATCGGCCCCGGTAATTGGCCACCACCTCGGCCGGGGCTTGCAGCGGCCAGTGCGGCGCGGAAAAGGGCAGGTAGGCGAAGAACGGCCGCGCCTGGTCGCGCTCTTTCAGGTACTGCAGCAGCTTGTCGCCAAAGGCGTCGGATGAGTAGAAGTCGTCGGGCAGCTTGTCGATGAATTGATCGTCTTCGATATACAGCACCGGCGTGGCTTTGATGATGCCGGGGGTGTTTTCGTCTTCCGGTGGCTCATAGCCGTAGTGGTTGGCGGCGCCGGGCAGCAGCGAGAAAGAGCGCTCGAAGCCGCGCGCGTGCGGCGCCTGGTCGGCGGTGAGGCCCAGGTGCCATTTGCCCGCCATAAGGGTCTGGTAGCCGGCTTCACGCAGCAGCTCGGGCAAGGCGACCACGCGCTCGTTCAGGTAACCCTCATAACCGGGCTTGCCGAGCTGCTCCGGGCCGATGGCTTCTGCCATGGCGCCGATGCCGGCAATGTGGTGATCGGTGCCGGTAAGCAGCATGGAGCGCGTCGGCGAGCAGGTGGGCGCGGTGTGGAAGTCGGTCAGGCGCACGCCGGCGGTGGCCAGGGCGTCGAGATTCGGCGTGGCGATCTCGCCGCCAAAGGCGCCGAGGTCGGAGAAGCCCAGGTCGTCGGCGACGATTACCAGGAAGTTGGGGCGTTTGCTCATGGCACAGCATCCTTACAAGCAGTAGTGGTCAGTAGGCGATATAGGCGAGCGGCAGGTCTTCGACGCGCACCACTGGCGGCGCCACGTATTCGCCGTCGCCGGTCAGTTGGTGCAGCAGCTCTTCGCGCAGTTGGTGGAATTCGAAACTGCTGCGCAGTCGTGGGTGCGGCAGGTCGACGTTGACGACGCGTTTGATTCGTCCGGGCCGGGGCTCCATGACCACCACGCGGTCGGCAAGAAAAATGGCTTCTTCCACGTCGTGGGTCACCAGCAGCGTGGTGATTTGCGCGCGGTTGCGGATGGCCAGAAGCTCGTCCTGCATCTGTTGGCGGGTGAGGGCGTCGAGGGCGCCGAAAGGTTCGTCGAGCAGCAAAATCTGCGGGCTGGCAACCAGCCCACGGGCAATCGCCACCCGTTGCGCCATGCCACCGGAAAGCTGATGGGGGTAAGCGCGCTCGAAACCCTGCAGGCCGACCAGATGAATGAATTCACTGACGCGGCGAAAGCGTTCGGCCTGGGTCAGAAGCTCGTTGACCACGCCAAGGCCGATGTTCTGTTCCACCGTCAGCCAGGGAAACAGCCGATGTTCCTGAAAGACGATGCCGCGATCACCACCAATGCCTTGAACCGCTTTGCCAGCCACTTCGATCTGGCCGCGAAACTCGTTGTCCAGGCCGACCAGCAGGCGTAGCAACGTGGATTTGCCGCAGCCGCTGGAGCCCACAATCGCGACGAATTCACCGGGCGCGATGTCCAGATTGAATTCGCGGATGGCTTCCAGCTCGCCGCCATCCACGGCGAAGTGTTTGCCCACGTGGGTGAAACGCACCAGCGGCGCGGCGCCGGTTGGGAAGGCGAGTGTGCTCATGCGGTTCTCCAGCGCGTTGCCCGCGCTTCGATAAATTGGCCAAGGGCGTTCAGGGCTGCACCGGTAAAACCGATCAGGAGCATGGCGGCCATCACCTGATCCATACGAAACAGTTGCTGCGCGCCGATCATCAAGGTGCCGATGCCGTAGCCCGAGGCCATGAAATATTCCGCGCCAATGGTGCCGAGCCAGGCGTAGATCAGGCCCAGGCGCAGGCCGGCGAAGATGGCGGCAGTCGCGCCGGGAAGAATCAGCAGGCGCAAGCGCTGGAACAGATTCAGGCGCAGGGCCTGTGCCGCTTCGCCCAGTTGCGGCGACAGGTTGCGAATGCCCCGCTGCGTGGCCACCAGCAGCGGAAAGAATGCTGCCAGGCCGACGAACACCAGCTTTGCCAGTTCACCCAGGCCGAACCAGGCCGTCAGCAATGGCACCCAGGCGAAGATCGCGATTTGCCGCAGTGCCGAGAAACTGGGGCCCAGCAAGCGTTCGCTAACGGTCGACAGCCCCAGCACCACACCCAGCACAAACCCCAGACCACCGCCCACCAGCAGCCCGCCAAGGGCGCGCAAAAGGCTGTTGCCCATGGCGGTGAGCAAGGTGCCGTCGCGCAAGCCTTCCCAGGTCGTGAGCGCAACCTGCCAGGGGCTGACCAGCACATTGCTGTCCACCCACTGCCACGCGCTCACCGTTTGCCACACCGCCACCAGCCCAAGTGGCAACAACCAGGGCTGCCAGCGTTGCCAGCCGGTGCCCACCGGGCGGCGGCGAAACTCAGCGGTTGGCGGGTGCGGCCAGAACAGCAGGTGCCGGTCGAGCAGGGTGATACCGCGCTCCATCAGCACGCCCACGACGCCAATGATCAGAATGCAGACGAACACCACGTCGAGCATAAACAGCTGGCGACCCCAGACCATCAGGTAACCAATGCCTTCGCTGGAGGCCAGCAGCTCCACCGCGAGCAGCGACGACCAGCCGGTCGCCAGCGCCAGGCGCAAGCCGGCCATGAACGAGGGCAGGGCGGCGGGCAGCACCAGTCGCCAGATCAGCAGGTAGGCCGGCAAACGCAACACGGCGGCCGCTTCGCGCAGTCTCGGTTGGGCATCGCGCACGCCCACCAGGGTATGAATGGTGACCGGCACCACCACCGCCTTGACCAGCACCACCAGCTTCAGGGTTTCGCCAATGCCGAACAGCAGCATGAACAACGGAATCCAGGCCAGCGTCGGAATCTGCGCCAGCGCGCTGAAGGTCGGGAATACCAGGCGCTCGGCCCGCGAACTGAAGCCCAATGTCGCGCCAAGCACGGCGCCAGTCGCCACGCCAACCGACAGCCCCCAGATCAACCGCTGCAGGCTTATCCATAAGTGGCTGAATAAGTCTTCCCGACCTAATTCCACGGCGCTCTGCCACACCAGCGAGGGCGCCGGCAGCGTTTGCGAAGACATCCAGCCGAAACGGGCGGCCAGGGTCCATAACAACAGCAACAGTACCGGCACTGCCCACGGCAGCAACGCCTGAGCGGTACTGGCAGCGGACAACCTCTTGATTGCAGTCGGAGCGCGAAGGGTCAGCGTTCGGGTCGCGGTCATGTCAGCGGTTCCTGCCGAGAGCCGAGCCTTGCGACGGCTTAGAGTTATTCTTCATAGGCATATAAATTTCGATTGTCTGCGCATTTATTAGCTAAGAAGCCGCATTTAATGGCTGCACTGATCACCGGGCAAATGCCTTTGCCGAATAATTTTTATGCCTTTTGAGCAACCGCTACGCATGCCGGATAGCGTCCCGCTTAGCTCGGCTGGTTATTAAAAAATAATTTAATAGTATTTAAAGTTTTGACTCGGCTGTGCCTTATTCGCGGCTTGAGCCGGCGCGGTGCCGGCGTTTTGTTGGGAGCCTGCAACGATGAATACCTTCTTTAACTCAGCGCTTAGCCTGTTTGCTTCGCCGTTGCTGGCGGGCCTACTTGGGGTGTTTCCGCTGGTGGCCCATGGCGCGCCCGAGCCGCTGACGGAAATCCGCATTGCCGTGCCGGACCTCAGCGCCGTCGCCACCCACAGTGGCGGCGGGCTGGTGGATGTGGTGCGCGAGCAGCAACTGTTTGAAAAAGCCCTGGCGGCCGAGGGCATCAAAATTCAGTGGAATTTCTTCAAGGGCGCCGGGCCCGCCATTAACGAAGCGTTCGCCAACGGCCAGGTCGATCTGGCGTATCTGGGCGATCTGGCGGCCATCGTCGGCAAGGCCAACGGCTTGGACACGCGCCTGCTGAGCGCCACCGCGCGTGATGTGAAGCTGTATCTGGGCGTGCTGCCTGGTTCGGGAATCCAGTCGCTGGCGGATTTGAAAGGCAAACGCGTGGGCATCTTTCGTGGCACCGCGGTGCAGCTGTCATTCGACGCAGCGCTGGTCAGCCAGGGCCTGACGGAAAAAGACCTGAAGATCATCAATCTCGACTTCACCGCCTCGACGTCGGCACTGGTGGCCAAGCAGATCGACGCCACCTGGGGCGCTTCCAACCTCACGGCGCTGCGGGCGCGCGGGCTGGTCGACATTCCGCTGACCACCAAAGACCTCAACGGCGCCGGCAGTGTGCAGAGCGTATTGGTCGGCTCGGGCGCCTTTGTCGACGCCCACCCGGATGTCGTCAAGCGGCTGCTCAAGGCGCAGGAAACCGCATTGCAATGGGTGAGTGAGGAAGCCAACAAGGAGGCGTATATCGCACTGGTGTCGCGTCTGGCCGGTTACCCAGCGGTGATTCTGCAAACCGACTTGGGCGACGAGCAGCTTGGTCAGCTATTTCAGACCCGCCTCGACCCGGAGTTTCTCGGCAAGCTGGACGCTTCTATCAAATTGGCAGGTGAGCAGCGGCTGATCCGCAAACCCTTTACCACCGCCGAGTGGGTGGCCAAAGACGTGGTAAATGCGCAGCCTGCGGTGGCTGCGCAGTAGCGCTTCTATTGCTTGGCGAGAAAGGCCCTGGCGGCCCGCGAACCGTTGGCCTTGCCCAGCACCGCGCAAATGCCCTGACCGGCCTCGATGAGTTTCGCCATGTCGATGCCGGTGCTGATGCCCATGCCGTTGAGCATGTACAGCACGTCTTCGGTGGCCACGTTACCCGTGGCGCCCTTGGCATACGGGCAACCGCCGAGGCCGGCGACCGAGCTGTCGAATACGCTGATGCCTTCTTGCAGGCTGGCATAGATATTCACCAGCGCCTGGCCGTAGGTGTCGTGGAAATGGCCGGCGAGTTTGTCGCGCGCGATGTCCCGGCCCACTACCTCGAACAGCCTGCGCGTGCTGCCCGGCGTGCCGGTGCCGATGGTGTCGCCCAGCGACACTTCATAACAGCCCATGGCAAACAGCTCGCGCGCCACCCTGGCGACTTGTTCCGGCGCAATCTCGCCTTCATAGGGGCAGCCCAGTACGCAGGACACATAACCGCGCACGCTGACCTTGTGCTGCTGCGCCAATTCCATCACCGGGGCAAAGCGGGCCAGGCTCTCGCTGATGGAGCAATTGATGTTTTTCTGTGAAAACGCTTCGGAGGCCGCGGCGAACACCGCCACCTCGCTGACACCGGCTTCGATGGCCGCTTCCAGACCCTTTAGGTTGGGCGTCAGCGCGCCGTAGGTGACGCCTTGCTGGCGCTGGATACCGGCAAACACCTCGGCCGAACCGGCCATTTGCGGCACCCACTTGGGCGACACGAAACTGCCAACCTCGATATAACCCAGCCCGGCGGCAGACAGTTGATCCACCAGGCGCACCTTGGCCTCGACGCTGATGGCCTGTTGTTCATTCTGCAAACCGTCACGCGGGCCGACTTCGACCAGGCGGACGTGGGTGGGCAAAGGCATGTCACTCTCCAAAAAAAGCATTCCGATTGTAGGAGCGAGCTCTCTCGCGAACCGTGCAAACGCCATTCGCGAGCAAACTCGCTCCTACAGAAACAGGCCGCGTAAGACGGGCAATCGTCGTTTTATTGTAGGAGCGAGCTTGCTCGCGAACCCTGCAAACCTCGTTCGCAAGCAAACTCGCCCCAACAGAAACAGGCCGCGTAACACGGGCAATCATCGTTTTATGGTAGGCGCGAGCAGGGCGGGTTATTCCAGCTCCACCAACACCGCCCCTTCGGCAACCATTTCGCCTTCGGCGCAGTACAGCGCTTTCACGGTGCCATCCTGCGGGGCACGGATGCTGTGTTCCATTTTCATCGCTTCCAGCACCACCAGCGGCGTGCCGGCCTGAACGGCCTGGCCGGCTTCTACCAGCACGCGCACGATACTGCCGTTCATGGGCGCCGTCAGCCCGCCTTGCTGCTGATGGCTGGCCTCGGCAGCGGCGATGGGGTCGAACAGTTGCACGGCATGCAGCTCGTGGTTCCAGCGCAGGAACAGGGTTGCGCCCTGGCGGATGGCCAGGTGTTGGGTGCGTACGCCGTGGTCAGTCACCAGCAGGAAATCGCCCTGGCGCTGAATGCTTGCCTGGTCATCGCGCAGCCGAATCACGCGATGCTCGCCGGCGCAGGTCATATGCAGGTCGATTTCGCCTGGCAGTCCGGCGCGCCAGCCGGCCGAGCCGGTCCATGGGCTGTGGGGATCATCGTCACGTGACACTGGCGCTGCGGTGAGTTGCCACGCGCGCGCCGCCAGTTGCCAGAAGTCCTCGGGTCTTTCGCTGGCGGGGGGCAGCAGCTGTTCCTGGTAGCGAGGGATAAACCCGGTATCCAGTTCGGCAGCGGCAAAGGCCGGGTGCGCGAGAATGCGCTGGAGAAAGGCCAGGTTGGTTTTCACGCCGCCCACGGCAAACTCGCCAAGCATGGCCAGCAGACGCAGCCGCGCTTCTTCGCGGTTGTCGCCCCAGGCGATCAGCTTGCCCAGCATCGGGTCGTAGAACGGCGACACCGAATCGCCTTCCGCCACACCACTGTCTACGCGCCGGCCGGCGCCCGGTTCGGCTTCGCGGTACAGCTGCAGCGTGCCGGTGGCGGGCAGAAATTCGTTATCGGGGTCTTCGGCATACAGGCGCACTTCAATGGCGTGGCCAATCAGCGGCACCTGGGCCTGCGTCAATGGCAGCGGCTCGCCGCGCGCCACACGAATTTGCCAGGCCACCAGATCGAGGCCGGTGATGGCCTCAGTGACCGGGTGTTCCACTTGCAGGCGGGTGTTCATCTCCATGAAGAAAAAGTCGCCGCGCGCATCCAGCAAAAACTCTACGGTGCCGGCGCCAACATAGCCAATCGCCTGGGCCGCTTTCACCGCCGCTTCGCCCATGGCCCGGCGCTGCGCAGGGCTGAGACCAGGGGCGGGCGCTTCTTCCACCACTTTCTGGTGGCGGCGCTGAATCGAGCAATCGCGTTCGTTGAGGTACAGGCAATTGCCGTGCTGATCGGCGAATACCTGAATCTCCACGTGCCGGGGTTTGAGTACGTACTTTTCCACCAACATCTGGCTGTTGCCAAACGAGGACAGCGCTTCACGCTGGGCAGAGGCCAGGGCTTCGGCCAGCTCACCTTCGTGCTCGACCACTTTCATGCCCTTGCCGCCGCCGCCCGCCGTGGCCTTGAGCAGCACCGGATAGCCGATGCGCTGGGCGGCCTCGCGGAAGGTGTTCAGGTCTTGCGCGTCGCCGTGGTAGCCGGGCACCAGCGGCACGCCGGCTTGTTCCATCAGCGCCTTGGCGGCCGACTTGCTGCCCATGGCATCAATGGCCGACGCGGGCGGGCCGAGAAAAATCAGGCCGGCGGCTTCGATGGCGCGGGCAAAGCCGGCGTTTTCCGAAAGAAAACCGTAGCCGGGATGAATCGCCTGGGCGCCGCTGGCCAGCGCGGCGGCGATCAGCAAGTCGATGCGCAAATAGCTGTCGGCCGGTTTGGCACCGCCCAGGTTCACGGCGATATCGGCCTCACGCACATGGCGGGCGTGGCGGTCGATGTCGCTGTGCACGGCCACAGTGGTCAGGCCCATGGCCTTGGCGGTGCGCATCACGCGGCAGGCGATCTCGCCTCGGTTGGCGACGAGTAAGCGGTTGATCATGACTTCGGCTCCTGCCAGGCGGGTTTGCGCTTGGCCAGAAAGGCTTGCAAGCCTTCCTGCCCCTCGGCGCTGACGCGAATTCGGGCGATGGCGTTTTCGGTGTAACGGCGCAGCGCGGGAGTGAGCGCGCCGGTGCCCACTTCATGCAGCAATTGCTTGCTGGCCTGCATGGCTAACGGACTGTTGAGCAGCAGGTTGGCGACCCATTTTTCGACCTCGGCGTCCAGCGCATCCGGCTCGTAGCACTCCGCCAACAGGCCCAGCTGCTGCGCTCGTTCGCCGTCGAAACGTTCGGCGGTCAGGGCATAACGCCGCGCCGCGCGCTCGCCGATGGCTTGCACCACGAATGGGCTGATGACCGCAGGCGCCAGACCGATGCGGACTTCCGACAGGCTGAACTGCGCATCTCGCGCGCCGATGGCCATGTCGCAGCAACTGATCAGTCCCAGTGCGCCGCCAAACGCTGCGCCTTGCACCACGGCCACGCTGGGAATTTTCAGGTGATACAGGCTGTGCATCAGGTCGGCCAGTTCGCGGGCATCGTTGAGGTTGGCGCTGTAGTCGAGACGGGCCGACTCCTGCATCCATGCCAGGTCTGCTCCGGCGCAAAAATGTTTGCCCCGGCCGCGCAGCAGCATAAAGCGAATGCTGCGGTCGGCTTTGATGATGTCCAGCGCTAGCACCAGCTCGCGGATCATCTGGGCGTTGAACGCGTTGTTCTTTTCCGGGCGGTTCAGCCACAGGGTGGCGATGCCGCTGGCGGCGATGTCTAGTTCCAGGGTGGTGAAGTCGGTCATTGCACAAATCTCTGTGTGGAGCTGGGCTGGCTTTTGTGGGAGATGCCATTCAGCTGAACTACATCCGGAACACACCGAACTGGGTGGGCTCAATCGGCGCGTTCAGGCTTGCGGAAAGTGCCAGTGCCAGGACTTCTCGGGTTTGCGCCGGGTCAATCACACCGTCATCCCACAGCCGCGCGCTGGAGTAATACGGGTGACCCTGCTGTTCGTACTGCGCCAAAATCGGCTGCTTGATCGCCGCTTCGTCTTTGGCGCTCAGTTGCTGGCCGCTGCGTTCGGCCTGCTCGCGTTTCACCTGCGCCAGCACGCCCGCCGCCTGTTCACCGCCCATGACGCCGATGCGCGCGTTGGGCCACATCCACAGGAAACGCGGGTCATACGCGCGCCCGCACATGCCGTAGTTACCGGCGCCGAAACTGCCGCCGATGATCACGGTGAATTTCGGCACCTTGGCACACGCCACGGCGGTCACTAGCTTGGCGCCGTGCTTGGCAATGCCGCCGGCTTCGTATTTCTGCCCGACCATGAACCCAGTGATGTTCTGCAAGAACAGCAACGGAATGCCGCGCTGGCAGGCCAGCTCGATAAAGTGCGCGCCTTTTTGTGCCGACTCGGCGAACAGGATGCCGTTGTTGGCGATGATCGCCAGCGGGTAGCCGTTGAGGTGGGCGAAACCACACACCAGGGTGCTGCCGAACAGGGCTTTGAACTCATCGAGCTGCGAGCCGTCGACGAGGCGGGCGATCACCTCGCGCACGTCGAACGGTTGCTTGGCGTCGGCGGGAATCACCCCGTACATTTCGTCGCTGGCGTACAGCGGCGGTTGCGGTTCGCGGTTGTTCAACTGGCCTTGCTTGCGCCAGTTGAGGTTGCTGATGCAGCGTCGCGCCAGAGCCAGCGCATGTTCGTCGTCTTCGGCGTAATGGTCGGCGACACCCGAGGTTTTGCAGTGCACATCGGCGCCGCCGAGGTCTTCGGCGCTGACTACTTCGCCGGTGGCGGCGCGCACCAGCGGCGGCCCGGCAAGAAAGATGGTGGCCTGGTTGCGGACCATGATGGTTTCGTCCGACATGGCCGGCACATAGGCGCCGCCGGCCGTGCAGGAACCCATTACAACGGCGATTTGCGGAATGCCCATGGCGCTCATGTTGGCCTGGTTGAAAAAGATGCGGCCGAAGTGTTCGCGGTCGGGAAACACTTCATCCTGACGCGGCAGGTTGGCGCCGCCCGAATCCACCAGGTAAATGCACGGCAGGCGGTTTTCCTTGGCGATGGTTTGTGCGCGCAGGTGTTTTTTAACCGTGAGCGGGTAGTAGCTGCCGCCTTTGACCGTGGCATCGTTGGCCAGAATCATGCACTCCACGCCCTCGACGCGGCCGATGCCGGCAATCACGCCAGCGGCCGGTACGTCTTCGCCGTAGACCTCATGGGCGGCGAGCTGACCGACTTCAAGAAAAGCCGAGCCGGGGTCGAGCAAACGATTGATGCGCTCGCGGGGCAGCAACTTGCCCCGCGAGGTATGCCGCTCCTGCGCCTTCGCGCCGCCACCTTGCTGCACCTGAGCGAGGAGGGCGCGCAGGTGCCTGACCTGCTCGAGCATGGCATCGGTATTGGCCGTGAATTCGGGGCTGCGGGTGTTGATGTGGCTGGTGAGGATGGCCATGGGGCGCTCCGGGGTGATCGGTTTTTTGCTCCCCTCTCCCGTTTACGGGAGAGGGGCTGGGGGAGAGGGCCGGCATCACCAATATCGTGCGCGCAGCAGGCCCTCTCCCTAGCCCTCTCCCGCAAGCGGGAGAGGGGACGACCGCGCTGTTATTTGGTCTCGTTAAACAATTCCCGCCCAATCAACATCCGCCGAATCTCACTGGTGCCGGCGCCGATCTCGTAGAGCTTGGCGTCGCGCAGCAAACGGCCGGTGGGGAATTCGTTGATGTAGCCGTTGCCGCCCAGAATCTGGATGGCGTCCAGGGCCATTTGCGTGGCGCGTTCGGCGCTGTAGAGGATCACCCCGGCGGCGTCCTTGCGCGTGGTTTCGCCTCGGTCGCAGGCGTTTGCCACGGCGTAGAGGTAGGCGCGGCTGGCGTTGAGTTGGGTGTACATGTCGGCGACTTTGCCTTGGATCAGCTGGAATTCGCCGATGGCCTGGCCGAACTGTTTGCGGTCGTGGATGTAAGGCACCACCACATCCATGCAGGCTTGCATGATGCCGACGGGGCCGCCGGACAGCACCACGCGCTCGTAGTCGAGGCCGCTCATGAGCACCTTCACGCCGCCATTGAGGGCGCCGAGAATGTTTTCTTCCGGCACTTCCACGTCATCGAAAAACAGCTCGCAGGTGTTGGAGCCGCGCATGCCGAGCTTGTCGAATTTGTTGCTGCGCGAGAAACCCTTCCAGTCGCGCTCGACGATAAACGCGGTGATGCCGTGGGCGCCTTTTTCCAGATCGGTTTTGGCGTAGATCACATAGGTGTTGGCGTCTGGCCCGTTGGTGATCCAGGTTTTGCTGCCATTGAGCACGTAGCGGTCGCCGCGTTTGTCGGCGCGCAGTTTCATCGACACCACGTCCGAGCCGGCGTTGGGCTCGCTCATGGCGAGGGCGCCGACGTGCTCGCCGCTGATCAATTTGGGCAGGTACTTGGCTTTCTGCTCAGCGGTGCCGTTGCGGTTGATCTGGTTCACGCACAGGTTCGAATGGGCGCCGTACGACAAACCCACCGAGGCCGAGCCCCGGCTGATTTCTTCAATCGCCACCACATGGGCCAGGTAGCCAAGGCCGGCGCCGCCGTATTCCTCGCTGACGGTAATGCCGAGCAGGCCCATGTCGCCGAATTTGCGCCACATGTCGTGGGGGAACAGGTTGTCGCTGTCGATGGCCGCGGCGCGGGGCGCCAGTTCGGCGGCGACAAAGGCTTGCACCTGGTCGCGCAGCATGTCGATGGTTTCGCCGAGGGCAAAATTCAGGGAAGGGTAGGTCATGGTGGGCACCTGCTGATTATTGTTGTTGAACGGCCGGTAGCGGTTACGCGGGAATCTGCGCCATGGCGCTAAGGCAGCGCTCTTCGGCGGTGTCCAGTTCCAGTTGCATTTGTTCGATGTCGAGCAATTGCTGACGCAGCTGTTCGCGGCGTTCGGCGATCTTGCGCATGAAGGTTTCGAGTTGTTTGTGGTTGCCGGTGGGGTCGTAAAGCTCGATCAGCTCCCGGCATTCGGCCAGGGAAAAACCGATGCGCTTGCCGCGCAGAATCAGCTTGAGGGTGACTTTGTCGCGCGCCGAGTAAATACGTTCCTGACCACGGCGCTCTGGCGTGAGCATGCCTTGCTCTTCGTAGAAACGAATGGTGCGGGTGGTGATATCCAGCTCGCGAGCCAGGTCGGAAATGCTGTAAGTCGTCGGCATGGGAAAATGCTTACTCGCAAAGTTACCTTTACGTTAACGTAAAGCACATTTCCTTACAGCGTCAAGCCGGTCTGTTTCACCGTTGCGGGTTTAGTCAGCTTTGCGCGGAGACGGCGGCGGAGGATTGATGCCCATCGACACGTAGATGCTGGTAAAGGCGTCCACGCCAATGTTGGCCGGCTTCACCCATTCCACCGGCACATACAGCAGGCCGCCGCCAATGGGGATCGGCGCGGTTGGCACCAGCACGGCGTAGTAATGACGGCCGTCGATGTCTATGGGTTCGGGGTTGGGCATCAGCGCCAAAACCGCTACGCCATCACCGCCGAAAAAGCACCACACCGGGCTCATGGCATTGATGTCGGCGCCTTCTTTTTTCTCCAGCAACGCCACGAAGCGGTCGGCCAGGTTGTAAAGCTTGCCGAACAGCGGAATGCGCCGCAGCGTTACGTCGGTCAACCATGCCAGGGGCTTGCGCAAGCCATGCTGCACAGCCAGCCCCAGCACATAAATGGCGACTACCAGCAGCACGGTGCCCAAGCCATACGCCAGATACGTATTGCTGGCGAACGGCTGGCCCATGGCGGCAAACAGGCGGCCGACATAAGTGGAAGGCCCGACGATGCGGTTGAGCAGGCTGACTACCCACGTCAGCAATACCAGGGTCAAGGTCAGCGGCAATAAAACGATCAACCCCGCCAGCCAGGTGGTCAGCAGGGAGTTGAAGCTTTTCTTCAGCATCGGAATTTCCGCGGCAATCAAGCGATGGCTTTGAGGGTGAATACCTGGGTGATCTGTTGCAGCTGGCCGTCCCAGACGTAACGCAGATGCTCGCCTTGCACAGGAATGCTGGCGGCAGGCGGGCGGAACAGCGCGGCGCATTCACCCTCGGCATTGCGCACGCTGCGGTACAGCAAACCCCACGAACGCTGCTTGCGGCGCTCCGCTGCAAAGCGCTGGGGCAGGGCGTAGGCGTTGGGATCGGGGTCGTGCAGTTCGTCGTAGCCCTGGCGAATGTCATCCAGCGGCTGCACCACCTTGCACAGGTAGGTGCGCAGGGTCAGCTCCATGCTTGGCTCGTTGGTGGCGCGCATAAAGCGTTCACGGTGAAAACGGGTTTCGGCGATGGCGGTCTGCAAGGTGTTGGCGCAGTAGTACACGCCGTATTGGCCGTCGGTGAAGCGGCTCTTGGCGCCCACGTGGGTAAACGCTGCCATCAGAGGCGAGGCGCCCGGGCCGCACACGCGGTCTTCCGGGGCAACATGGCTGAGCAGGCCAGCCTCTTCGCGCAGGCGGTCATTGGTCAGGCTTTCAATCAGAAAGGCTTGTTCCAGGTCGGCGGGGTCCAGTACGTCTTCAAACACCGAAATCGGCGGGAAGGCGCTGGAAACGATGCGATAAGCCCGCATCCATGCAGGCAACACTTGAGTCGGTTGTTTCAACCACGTACTCCATCCAGGTAACGACGCACCACAGCAATATCCATCACGCTGCCGGCCAGCATCAACTGTAAAGCGCTCATGCCATTGAAAGGTGCTTCGCTGTTTGCCTTGCGAATCCACTCGTAAGTAGACGGTTTGTCGCCAAACAAAATACGCAGGGTTTTATGGATGCCCATCAGATAGGAAACGCGCTCCAGGGTGTCGCGCGGCAAGCGTATTTCCGGCAGTTGCCGGTACTTGTACAACGTGCTGCGGCCGATGGAGCCCAGCAGCACGGTTTGTTCGTCGACCGAGCAGTTCCATTTCTCCATCAGATTGAAGAAAAACTTCAGCGCTACGTGCCCGGCATGAGCCGAGTCAAGGTCGAGAACTGCGCTGTTGGACGGGCTGGCGAGGGACATGGTGTTTCTCCACAAGTGGACAGTGATGTAACTTTAGTCCGCATATGGAAAAACCGCAAGCGCCCGAATATCCTGCGCGCTTACGCCTGGCCGGCGTCCTGCACACTGATCTGCTGCGCCAGTTCGATCATCTGCTCACGCATCCAGCGGTTCGCCGGGTCCTGGTCGGTGCTTTCGTGCCAATACAGGTGCGTTTCCACGGCGGGCACTTCCACCGGCACGCCCACGTAGTGCAAGTCATGGCTGCGGGCAAAACGCTCGGGCACGGTCATGGCCATGTCGGTTTTCTGCATCACCATCGAGGCCATCAGGTAGTGCTGCGAACGCAGGGCAATCTTGCGCTGAATGCCCATTTTGCCGAGGGTGAGGTCGACATAACCCAGGCCGCTGCGGCGGCTGGAAATGTGGATGTGGGTCAGCGACATATATTCGTCGAGGGTGAGCTTTTCCTTGGCCAGCGGATGGCCTTTGCGAATCGCGCACACATAGCGGTCAGACAGCAGTTTGACGTGGCGCACTTGCGGGTCGGTGTTCAGCGGCGCATCCACGGCGAAGTCCAGGCGGCCAGCAGCGAGCTCCTTGGTGGTTTCGCGGCGCTTAGACAAAAAGCTTTCGATCTGCACGGCGGGCGCCTGGCGTCGCAAGCGCTGGAACAGCGGCGGCAGAATGATTTCCTCGGTGAGGTCGGTCATGCTGATGCGGTAGGTCTTGTTGGCTTGCAGCGGGTTGAACGTGCGGCTTTCCTGCACCGAAACGCGCAGCAGCGACAGCGCGTTGCGCACAGGGCCGATGATGTTCTGCGCCATGGGTGTGGGCACCATGCCTTGCGCGGTGCGTACAAAGAGCGGGTCGTTGAAGGTTTCGCGCAGGCGCGCCAGAGCGTTGGAAACAGCCGGTTGGGTAATGCCCACAATCTGCCCGGCACGGGTCAGGTTGGCCTCGGTGTAGATGGCGTCGAAGACGATAAAAAGGTTGAGATCGACCTTGCTCAAGTTCATTGCCAACGCGCTCCTGGTCTTATTGGTTTGTGGTCCGGGAATCAGCTAATCATATATCGGTGATGAATGTTAATACACGCCGAGAATAGGTTAGATAAATCTTCATCCCTGTTCTAGGATCTTTTCCAACCTCACAACAGCCCGTCAGAAGGTGCCTCCGATGGATTTCGCTTATTCCCCCAAGGTTCAAGAATTGCGCGAACGCGTTACCGCATTCATGGACACTTATGTGTACCCCGCCGAAGCGGTGTTCGAAGCTCAAGTGAACGAGGGTGATCGCTGGCAGCCCACCGCGATCATGGAAGAGCTGAAAGCCAAGGCCAAAGCCGAAGGCCTGTGGAACCTGTTTCTGCCCGAGTCGAAGCTCGGCGCCGGTCTGACCAACATGGAATACGCGCCGCTGGCCGAAATCATGGGCCGCTCGCTGCTGGGCTCCGAGCCGTTCAACTGCTCCGCGCCAGACACCGGCAACATGGAAGTGCTGGTGCGTTACGCCAACGAAGAACAGAAAAAACGCTGGCTCGAGCCGCTGCTCGCCGGCGAGATCCGCTCGGCATTCGCCATGACCGAACCGGGCGTGGCGTCCTCCGACGCCACCAATATGGAAGCCCGTGCCGAGCGCGTGGGTGACGAGTGGGTCATCAACGGCCGCAAATGGTGGACATCGGGCGCGTGCGACCCACGCTGCAAAATCATGATCTTCATGGGTCTTAGCAACCCCGACGGCCCGCGTCATCAGCAGCACTCGATGATTCTGGTACCGACTGATGCACCCGGCGTGAAAATTCTCCGTCCGCTGCCTGTGTTCGGCTACGACGACGCTCCGCACGGCCACGCAGAAGTGCTGTTCGAAAACGTGCGCGTACCGTACGACAGCGTATTGCTGGGCGAGGGCCGTGGTTTCGAAATCGCTCAGGGTCGCCTTGGCCCAGGCCGTATTCACCACTGCATGCGCTCCATCGGCATGGCCGAACGCGCCCTGGAATTGATGTGCCAGCGCGCTGTCAGCCGTACCGCGTTCGGCAAGCCACTGGCCCGCCTGGGCGGCAACGTCGACATCATCGCCGACTCGCGCATGGAAATTGACATGGCCCGTCTGCTGACCCTGAAAGCGGCCTACATGATGGACACCGTGGGCAACAAAGTGGCCAAAAGCGAAATCGCGCAGATCAAGGTAGTGGCGCCAAACGTCGCCCTGCGTGTGATCGACCGTGCCATTCAAATGTACGGCGGCGCGGGTGTGTCGAACGACACGCCGCTGGCCTACATGTACGCCATGCAACGTACCCTGCGCCTGGCCGACGGCCCGGACGAAGTGCACCGTGCAGCCATCGGCAAGTTCGAAATCGGCAAGCACATGCCGAAAGACATGCTCAAAAGCCACTAAGGTTTCGCGCATGAAAAAGCCCGCCCGGTCTAGCCGTGGCGGGCTTTTTTACGTCTGTCGTTTTTACCCGTTACTCACGGTAGAACACCTGCACCAGGTGATAGCCGAACTGGCTTTTCACCGGGCCGTGCACGGTGCGCACTTCCTTTTTGAAAATCACCGAGTCAATGGGCTTCACCATCTGGCCGGGTCGCACTTCGCCCAGGTCGCCGCCTTTTTTGCCGGAGGGGCAGGTGGAGTATTTTTTCGCCAATACATCGAACGCCTCGCCCGCAGCGATGCGTTTTTTCAGCGCGGCCGCTTCCGCCTCGGTTTTCACCAGAATATGGCGGGCCATTGCTTTTGCCATGGGGGCTCCTCGGTGTGTTGCGGTTTGAGGTAGGGCAGTACTTGTTTCCCGGCATACCAGCGAGGTAATCGCGGCGAAAAATTATGCCTTCACCATTCTGGATTCCCGCCTTCGCGGGAATGACGGTGGGGATTAAGCCTCTACCACGGGGTGCATAGTGTGCCAGTATTCGCGACGGCGTTTTACTGGCGCCAATATCATGGCCGCCAACCTGCTCACTTTGACCTACCGTATTACTTTCACCGACAGAGGAGGCTTTGCCCATGGACCTGAACCCGATGCTGAAAATTCTGGCGACTCAGGACGGTTCGGACCTGTACCTGTCGACCGGCGCGCCACCCTGCGCCAAGTTCAACGGTGTGCTCAAGCCCCTGAGCGCCGAGCCGTTGAAGTCCGGTGAAATTGCCGCCGTCGCGGATTCGATCATGGACTCGGCGCAGAAAATCGAGTTCGAGCGCGAGCTGGAAATGAACCTGGCCATTTCGCTGGCCGGCATCGGCCGCTTCCGTATCAACATCTTCAAGCAGCGCAACGAAGTGTCGATTGTGGCGCGCAATATCAAGATGGAAATCCCCAAGTTCGAAGACCTCAAGCTGCCGGAAATCCTGCTGAAAACTGTGATGGAAAAACGCGGCCTGGTGTTGTTCGTTGGTGGCACGGGCTCGGGTAAATCCACCTCGCTGGCGGCGCTGATCGACTACCGCAACCGCAACAGCGGCGGCCATATCATCACCATCGAAGACCCAGTCGAATATGTGCACCGGCACAAGAAGTCGATCATCAATCAGCGCGAAGTCGGCGTAGACACCCGCAGCTTCCACGCGGCCCTGAAGAACACCCTGCGCCAGGCGCCGGACGTGATTCTGATCGGCGAAATCCGCGACCGCGAAACCATGGAGCACGCGCTGGCATTTGCCGACACCGGGCACCTGGCGATCTCCACCTTGCACGCCAACAACGCCAACCAGGCGCTCGACCGCATCATCAACTTCTTCCCTGAAGAGCGCCGCCCGCAGTTGCTAAACGACCTGGGCAACAACCTTAAGGCCTTCGTTTCTCAACGCTTGGTAAAAACCACCGACGGCAAGCGCCGTGCGGCGGTGGAAGTGCTGCTGGGCACGCCGACGGTGCGTGATTTGATCAAGCGCAGCGAGCTCAGCGAGATCAAGGAAATCATGGAGAAGTCGCGCAACCTGGGCATGCAGACCTTCGATCAGGCGCTGATCGAGTTGGTTAATGAAGGTGCGATTGATGAAGAGGAAGCAGTAAAGAATGCCGACTCGGCCAACAACGTGCGCCTCAAACTCAAGCTCTACCGCGAGACGCCCGCCGTTGCGGCAGCGCCAGTGGCCGCCCCGGTGGCGCCCGCCGCGCCTGTGCCGCAAGCCAGCGACTGGGGCATGGAGCTAAAGCTGGAAGACATCGAGGAAGAGCCGGCGCCACCGGAAGATCCGGGTCGTCACGGCATATAAGCGGCCCCGCTATTTGGTGGGCGGTTCCAGGTAACGCGCACGGATGCGCTCGATGCCGCCGTTGGCGCGCAGTTTCTCGATGGCGGCGCGCATACGCTTGATCAGCGTCGCGTCGCAGGTTTTCGAGCAGGCGAGAAACATCTCGGTGGTGGCCATTTCCGGGCTCATCAACAGCGGGTCACTGGTGCTGCGGTTCCAGGCAAACTGACCCTCGGGCACGGTGGTAAACCAGGCGTCGATGCGTTTCAGCTCCAATAGGCGAAGCGGCTTGTCCCCCAACTGCAGCGGATAAATCTGCGCCTGGCTGAAGCCCTGACTCAGCAATATTTCCTCCTGCGCCGAGCCAATTCCCACGCCGATGCGTTGGTATTCGGTGCGCGCCTGCTCAAAGGTCTGCATCGGTTCGTTAAACGAGAAAAACGCGCGCGGCAGCGGCAGCACCGAGGCAATCCAGGTGTAGTGGGCTTCCCGTCCCGGGGTACGCGACAGCGGCAGAATCAACAGATTTTTCCCGTCGCGTACACGCTTTTGCGCGCGCAACCACGGCTCGGAAACGATGTTCATCCGGTAGCCGGCCAGTTTTGCCGCCTCCATTACCGCATCGCCCACCAGGCCGTGGCCCATGGCATCTCGCGTGGCCGCCAGCGGCATGGCGTCGGGAATATACAGATCGATAACGGGCTGCGCGGCCACCGCGCAGGCACTGGACAGCGCCAGCAACAAACCGATGAGTCGGGACGGCATGGTGGCTTCCAGAGGAGGGCGATGTAAGGAGTATAGGTGACGTTCGGCGCGCCGCCTGGCGTGTCATTATGACTGCACTGAGTCAATATGACTCTCTTTAGATTGGAGTCTGTATGACTCGCGTAGGCGCCAATCTATTGATTTAGATCAATAAAAAACCTGGCACGCATTCTGATTAGTCTTCTTTGCCTGAGGACGAATTCCTCGGCACAACCGGAGGATCACAGCATGTTTGCCTATCTGAGCAACCCCAACAATGTTTTGCACGTATCCAGTCATCTGCTGGTAGCCGGTCTCGCGCTTTTGCTGGTGGGCGTATTTGTCGCCTATGGCTACGAAGGCAGCCTGAACCTGCCGACACTGGTCGCCGCTCACGCGGGCGTGATTCTTGGCCCTACGGCGATCAAGATTGGCTACGTGATGCGCCTGATCGCCCATTACAACCTGCGCAAAATGGCGCTAGTGGCGTGTGCGTGAATCAGGCGCCAACGGCTGCGGGAATAATTAGGTCCACCAGCGAATCTGCTGTGGCTTGCAAGCGTTCGGTGTCTGGGTACAACCGTTCGATCACTACGATGCCGCGGGTCAGCGTCACCAGCAGTCGCGCGGCATCTTCGATTGGCAGCGCCAGCGGTTCGGTGGCTCGCCTCAGGCGCTCCGCAAGCAAGTCTTCAAGGCCGTCGACCATGCCGCGCAACACATCGCGAATCGGTTCGGCCGTAGCGTTTTCGTCCACGGTGGTTTTGGTCGACAGGCAACCGCGCGCCGCCTCGCCAGACTTCATCGAAGCAATGGCAAAGGTGAAAAACGCCTTGAGCGCTTCACGCGTGTCAGCCGGGTGCAACGTCTCGCCGGCCGCAGCCAGAAAGCCCAGCTTGTAGCGAGCGAACACGGCGAGAAACAAGCCTTGCTTGTCGCCGTAGGCGTTGTACAGCGAGCCGCGCTGCACGCCGGTGGCCTCCGCCAGTTCGGGCATGGAGGTCGCACCAAAGCCTTTACGCCAGAAAACTTCCAGCGCGCGCTCGAGGGTTTGGTCTTCATTGAATTGTCGTATTCCGGCCATGGCGGCGATTTCACTCTTGTTTGACAGGTCTGTCAATATTGCCTTGACAGCCGCTTCGTTGCTCACAACACTAGCAAGCATGACAGGTATGTCAAAGATGGCGCGGACAGCCGATCAGCCTTTTGCCAAGCGAGCCTCGAATGACCAGTGAAGCCAGCGTCACCCGAACCGACAGCGGCCCCCGCCAACCCAGCGTGATGCACGCGATTATCGCCGGCTTGTGCGCCAGCCTGGTGGGCATCGGTCTGGCCCGTTTCGCCTACACGCCACTTATTCCCTCGCTGATCGAGGCGCAGTGGTTTGCCGCCAACGATGTGATGTACCTCGGCGCCGCCAACCTTGTCGGCTATCTGGCCGGTGCCCTTAGCGGCCGGCCGATTGCCCGTCAGCTGGGCGGGCCGTGGACGCTGCGCTTGATGATGCTGCTGGCTTCCCTGGCGTTTCTGGCCTGCGCCTTTCCGGTGTCGGTGTTGTGGTTTTTCGCCTGGCGCTTTGTTTCCGGGCTGGCGGGCGGGGCGATCATGGTGCTGGCTGCCACCAGCGTGTTGCCGTTTATTCCCGGTGCGCGCAAAGGGCTGGCCAGCGGCGCGATTTTCCTCGGTTTGGGGCTGGGCATCGCCGCTTCGGGCACCCTGGTGCCGCTGTTGCTGAACCTCGGCCTGCAGCAAACCTGGATCGGCCTGGGCGTGTTGTCTGCCGTGCTTACCGCTGTGAGCTGGGCCGGCTGGCCGACCGTTGCCAGCCCGGCGCCGGCGGCTGTCGCGGGCGCGGAAAGCAAAACGCCGACGGCGATGAAGCTGCTCTATGCGCAATACGCGCTGATGGCCGTGGCATTGGTGCCGATGATGGTGTTTCTGGTGGACTACGTGGCGCGTGGCCTGCAATGGGGCGCGCACTGGGGCGCAATGGTCTGGGTGGTGTACGGCATTGGCGCGATCATCGGGCCGATGGTGTACGGCGCTCTGGCCGACCGCATCGGCTTCGCCACCACCAGCCGCGTGGTGCTCGGTATTCAGGCGCTGGCGATTGCCTTGTTGGCGCTGGACCACAGCGTGCCGGCTTTGGTGGCGGCGGTGTTGGTGATCGGCTCGTTCCCGCCCGGCATCGTGCCGGTCAATCTGGGCCGTATTCAGCATTTGCTGCCGGGCGACTTAAGCGCGCAGAACCATGCCTGGAGCCGCGCCACCACCGCCTTTGCCTTGTTTCAGGCGCTGGCCGGTTACGCCTATTCGTACCTGTACGCGCTGAGTCACGGTAACTACACGCTGTTGTTCGTCATCGGCGGGGCGGCGGTGGTGCTGGCTTTGTTGCTGGACCTGATTCCCACCGCCAGCCGCCGTGCCGCCGCCGATTAATGCAGCGGAATGTCGTGCGGCACCGCTTTGAGCCGTGGCAGCCACCAGGCCACGGCGAAGTTGAGCACCAGCAGCAACACGCCGAACACCGGCAGCAGCGGCAAGCCCAGGTGCGCGCTTAGCCACAAACCACCAAACCAGGCGCCCGCCGCGTTGCCCAGGTTGAACGCCGCGTGGCTCAGCGTGGCAGCCAGGCTGGCCGATTCACCGGCTTGCTCCACCAGCAGCAATTGCAGCGGTGTGGACACCGCAAAGGTGGCGATGCCCCAGCACAGCAGAATCGCCAAGGTCGGCAACTGCCATTGGCCGAACAGGTACAAGCCCAACACCATCAGCGCCCCACAGGCCAGGGCCATCGGCACCGCGCGCTGCACGCCGCGATCGGCCAGGCGTCCGCCGAGCACGTTGCCCAGGGTCAGACCCACGCCCATCAGCAACAGCGCGCCGTTGCTCTGGTCTGGCGTAAAGCCGGTAACTTCGCGCAGGAACGGGCTGATATAGGTGAACACGGTAAACAGCGACACCGACGTCAGGCTGCACACCAGCAAGGTATGCAGCACCGGCCGGCGGAAGATGCCGCTCCAGCTGCCGCTCGCGCTGCGCACCGGGCGGGCGGTGGGCGGCAGCCAGATGAATTGCGCGATCACCGTCAGCGCGCCGATACCGGCCACCACAAAAAACGTCACGCGCCAGTTCGTGGTTTGCCCCAGCCAGGCCCCGAGTGGCACGCCGAGCACATTGGCGATGGTCAGGCCGCTGATCACCATGGCCATGGCCGAGGCCTGGCGATGGGGCGGCGCGAGGTCGCGGGCGAGCAGGGTGGCGCAGCCAAAGAAGCCCGCGTGACTGATGGCCGTGGCCAGGCGCGCGGCGAGCAACCAGTGATAATCCGGCGCCAGGGCACAGGCCAGGTTGCCCAAGGTGTACATGAACATCAGCGCGATCACCGCTTGCCGGCGTGGCGCGCGGTCGAGCATCGGCCCCAGCAACGGCGCGCCGACCACCACGCCCAAGGCGTAGGCGCTGACCAGCAGGCCGGCGTTGGCCAGGCTCACATTCAGGTCGGCGGCGAGTTCGGGCAGCAAGCCCATGATGATGAATTCACTGCTGCCGACTACAAAACCGCCAAGGGCGAGGGCGAGCAGGGGGAGGGACATGAGGGTGCGGGCGTGCATTGCGCGGGGGGTTCCAATCGGGTGGGGCGGTTAGGCTTGAGGCGGCGTTACATTCAAGATTCTGGATCCCCGCCTTCGCGAGGATGACGGAGTCAACTCACCCACCACCGTCATCCTCGCGCAGGCGGCGGTCCGACGATTCGGGATCCAGAATCGTGAGGGGAACGCCGTACCATCGGCAAAACGCGCCCCCCAAGGCCGCGCATTTTAAGCGCTTTCCCGCTCCACCAGTTCACATTCCAGCAAATTCAATTGCTGCAACGGCTCATCCCCCTCGATCACCCCCAACGCCTGCAACACCCGCCGCGCTGCCACTTCGCCAATTTGCCGGGCGGGCGGTTTGATGGTGGTCAGGCTCGGCAGCAGCATTTCGGCAAAGGCGTAATCGCCAAAGCCGACCACGGCGCAGTCTTGGGGAATGCGTAAACCGGCGCGCTGCCCGGCGAGCAGGCCGCCAGCGGCGACGTTGTCGTTGGCGAAGATGATGGCGTCAGGGCGCGGGGTGCGGTTCATCAGCGCGTCCATCGCCTGCTTGCCGCCCTCGAACGGCGTGGCATCGCTGCCGGGTACAAATACCCAAGGCTCGCGGCCGGCTTCGCGCAGGGTTTGCGCGTACCCGTCGCGACGTTCCAGGGCGCTGAAGTCGCCCGCCGCGCTGTTCTGCACGAAGGCGATGCGCTGGTAGCCCTTGTCCAGCAGATAGCGCGCGGCGCGTACGCCCACCTCGTGGTGCAGAAAGCCGACCTGTATAGGGCTGCGCTCGGGCTGGTAATCCCAGATTTCCACCACGGGAATGTCCGCCTCGGCGAGCATTTTGTCGGTGCCCGGCGAGTGGAAATGGCTGGTCACCACCAGTGCCGCCGGCGACCAACCGAGAAACGCCCGCACGGCGTTTTCTTCCTGGTCTTCCGAGAAATAACTGGAAGCCAGCAGCAGCTGATAACCGTGCGCCGCCAGGGTGTCGCTAAAGCCTTGAATGGTGTTGGCAAAGATCGGCCCGGAGATGTTCGGCACCACCATGCCGACGATGCGCCCGCGTGCCGACGCCAGGCCGCCCGCCACCAGATTGGGCACGTAACCCAACTCGGCCACCACGGTCTGAATGCGCTCGCGCAGCTCCGGCGATACCTGCTCCGGCTGGTTGAAGTAGCGCGACACGGTAATGGCCGAAACACCCACCTGCTTGGCCACGGTGCTTAACGTCACACGCCCGGCGCCACGGCGTTTGCGGGTGGTTTCTTTGTCGCTGCTCACAGTAAAAGCCGATCCTACGGGAGGAGAGTGGCGGCCACCTTACTGCATTTGGTAGCGCTAACAGAAGATCCGCGATAAATCACTTTATGGAATATAAAAGTAATTTATTAGTATTTGACGGTCTATAAATCCCCCGCTGATACTGGCGATGTTAGCGCTAACAAGCGCCGCGCTGTCGTCACGCACTGCCACTCGTACGAGCGAGACCAGACACCGACAGCGCTTCACAGAGCCCACCGCAGCAGTGGGCCACGTCTGGGTCTTTGAAGGGGCAGTCCACCATGAACACCGCAGCATCCCATTTTCCGCGTCGCAGCCCGTTCGCCGTGGCCGTTTTGCTCGCCGCGCTGGGCCAATACAGCGTTGCCGCCGAGCCGTCTGAGCAAACCGAAAGCGCCGAGCAAGCGCCCACCCTGAGCACCGTTACGGTTACCGCCACCCGCCGCGAAGAGTCGCTGCAAAAGGTGCCGGTCGCGGTGTCGGTGGTCGATGGCGAACAGCTTGAGCGCGACAACCGCAACAACGTCTCGAGCATCGTTCAGCAAGTGCCCACGCTCAACTACCGCAGCGGCGCCTCGAACAAAGACACCTCGTTGTTTATCCGTGGCGTGGGCACCATCACCACCTCGCCGGGCATTGAGCCCACCGTGGCGACTGTGATCGATGGCGTGGTGCTCGGCCGCCCCGGTCAGTCGACGCTGGACTTGCTCGACCTGGAACGCATCGAAGTGCTGCGCGGCCCGCAAGGCACGCTGTTTGGCAAAAACGCCTCGGCCGGCGTGCTGAACATCGTCAGCAAAGAAGCGCCGGAAGAAACCCACGGTTACGTCGACTATTCGCACTTCGGCGGCGGCAACGAAAACCGCCTGCGCTTTGGTATTGGCGGGCGCCTGACCGACACCGTAAAAGGCTCGCTCACCACCTTGCTGGGCAAGTACGACGGCAACGTCGAGAACGAATACAACGGCCATGACGTCAACGGCTACGACCGCAAAGGCGCGCGCGGCAAGCTTGAAATCGAGCCGAACGACGACGTGAAAGTCACCCTGATCGCCGACTACACCGATGGCAAAGACACCCTTCCCAACGGCGTGATCACCCAAGCCAGCCCCGCGTTTGGCAATGCCTTGGGCAGCAGCGTCAGCCCCAGCGATCACAACCGCAGCATCAACAGCGACTTCAACACCCGCGTGTACGACCGCAACCAAGGCTTGTCTGGCCAAGTGGACTGGAGCCTCGGCGATTACACGCTGACCTCCATCACCGCCTGGCGCGGTTGGAACAACACCCAGTACCAGGACGGCGACCGCCTGGCGCAGGTGGCGGCCGGCTTCCCGCAATCCCACGACAAAGGTCAGCTCGACTACGACCAATACTCACAAGAACTGCGCCTGGCTTCCCCCAAAGGCGAGTTCAACGAATACGTGCTCGGCGCCTTTTACATGCACGGCAAAAGTGAAGAGACCTACCAGCGCGCCGTCACGCCGGTCAGCTTCGTCACCCAACGCGGCCGCGCCGACTACGAAGCCACCAACGACAGCTACGCCGTATTCGGTGAAAACACCTTCAACTTCACCGAAGACTTTCGCGGCATTCTCGGCCTGCGCTGGACCCACGATGACCTGGAATACAAACACCAGCGTGTATCGACCGCCGCGGCCACCGGCATTCAGCCGAGCTACGCCAGCAACGGCTCGGTGGACGAAGACGGCTTCACCGGTCGCGCCGGCTTCCAGTACGACATCAACGACAACCTGACCAGCTACATCACCTACTCGCGTGGCTACAAAGGCCCGGCCTACAACGTGTTCTTCAACATGCAGCCGCGTGACACCGAAGCGTTGAAACCGGAAACCTCCAACTCCTGGGAAGTGGGCCTGAAAAGCACCGCCTTCAACAACCGCCTGACCGCCAACCTGGCTGCGTTCCACACCGAATACGACAACTACCAGGCCAACTTCTACGACGTGGTGGCCGGCGCCGTGGTAACCCGCCTGATCAACGCCGGTAGCGTAAAAACCGAAGGCGTGGAACTGGACGTCAGCCTGCAAGCCACCAGCCAACTGAAATTCTCCGGCGCCGTGGCGTACACCAAGGCGCGTGTCGACGAATTCAGCTGCCCCGTTGGCGCCGCTGCCTCGTGCGACATCAACGGCAAACCGCTGCCCTACAGCCCGGACTGGAAAACCTACGTACGCGGCGACTACACCATCCCGCTGGACAACGGCCTGGATATCGAACTGAGCACCGACTACGCCTGGCAAGACCAGGTGCAATACAGCCTCGACCAGAACGCCAACACCATCCAGGGCGCCTACGGCATCTGGAACGCCAGCGTGGCCCTGGCCGACTACAACGACGGCTGGCGCGTGGCGGTGCTGGGTAAGAATTTGGCGGACAAGAGCTACTCGAATGGGCTGGCGTATAGCGGCGCCAACTACGTGTATCGCTCGGTGCCGAGGGATGATGAGCGGTATTTTGGGGTTGAGGTGCGGAAGGATTTTTGAGGGTCGAGCCTGACCATTACTTTGAACAAACCCACCGTCATCCTCGCGCACGCGGGGATCCAGAGTGTTGCGACGAGCACCGTTCGCCGGACGATTCTGGATTCCGAATCGTCGGACCGCCGCCTGCGCGGGAATGACGGATGTCTTGGTCGAGGGCGTAGTTTTACCGCTGCATTGTTTGTCCAACCCACCCCTGTGGGAGCGGCTTTAGCCGCGATGCCCTTGCCCTTAAACAACCAAAAAGCACCACCAGGAAACCCACACCCATGACCACCCCCACCCGCCAACTCAGCCTTGGCGCTTTCCTGATGGCCGGCGGGCACCACATCGCTGCCTGGCGCCACCCGGACGTGCAGGCCAATCCGCTGGATTTCGCCAGCTACAAACGCACCGCACAAATCGCCGAAGCGGCCTGTTTCGATGCGGTGTTTGTCGCCGACAGCGTGGCCGCCAGCACCGACGACATAGCCAGCCACACCTCACGTTCGGTGTACTTCGAGCCGCTGACCTTGCTGGCCGCGCTCAGCGCCGTCACCGAGCGCATCGGGCTGATCAGCACGGTCACTACCAGCTACAACGAGCCCTACCACGTGGCCCGTAAATTCGCCTCGCTGGATCACTTGTCGGGCGGCCGCTCAGGCTGGAACCTGGTGACCTCCGATGCCGCCGCCGAGGCCTTCAATTTTGGCCGCGATGCGCATATTCCCCACGCCGAACGCTACGCCCGCGCCCGCGAATTCCATCAGGTGGTTACCGGCCTATGGGACAGCTGGGCCGACGATGCCTTTGTGCAGAACAAACAAACCGGCCAGTTCTACGACCCGGCCAGGCTGCACGTGCTCAACCACAGCGGCGAGCACTTCAGCGTGCGCGGTCCGCTTAACGTCGCCCGCTCGCCGCAGGGTCGGCCGGTGATCGTGCAGGCGGGCTCCTCGGAAACCGGTCGCGCCCTGGCGGCGGAAACGGCGGAAGTGGTGTTCACCGCGCAAACTTCGTTGGCCAAAGCCCAGGCGTTTTATGCCGACGTAAAAGGGCGCATGGCCGCCTTTGGCCGCGCGCCCGACGCGCTGAAAATCATGCCCGGCGTGTTTGTGGTGGTCGGCCAGAGCCGTGACGAAGCGCAGGAGAAATTCGAGCAGTTTCAAGAGCTAGTGGAGCCACAGGTGGGCGTCGCTTTGCTGGGACGCATGTTGGGCAATTTTGATTTGTCGGGCTATCCGCTGGACGGCCCGCTGCCCGAGTTACCGCTCACCGAAAACGGTCAACAGAGCCGGCAGAAATTGCTCACCGACCTGGCCGGCGCCGAGAACTTGAGCCTGGCGCAACTGGGCCGGCGTATTGCCGGTGGAAGAGGGCACTACAGCCTGATCGGCACCGGCAGCGACATTGCCGATGAGTTGCAGGCCTGGTTCGAAGGCGGCGCGGCGGATGGCTTCAACGTGTTGGTGCCGCACTTGCCGGCCGGGCTGGAAGACGTCGCTCATTTTGTTGTGCCCGAGCTGCAACGCCGAGGCTTGTTTCGCACTCAGTATCAGGGCAGCACCCTGCGTGAGCACCTGGGCCTGACTCGGCCGGTGAATCAGTTTTTTTAAATCCCGTTGGGCTTCGCTGTGCTCACCGAACGCGGACCGACCCAACCTACGCCTTAACCGTAGGTTGGGTTGAGCACAGCGAAGCCCAACAAATAAGGAACAGCCATGACCTACCTCGCCAACCCCGACCGCTATCAATCCATGCCCTACCGCCGTGTCGGCCGCAGCGGCCTGGTGTTGCCGGCGCTGTCCCTCGGCCTGTGGCACAACTTCGGCGATGCCACGCCCATTTCTACCCAGCGCGCCTTGCTGCGCACGGCGTTCGATCTGGGCATCAATCACTTCGACCTGGCCAACAACTACGGCCCGCCGTACGGCAGCGCGGAAACCAATTTCGGCCGCCTGCTCAAGGAAGATTTCGCCGCGCACCGCGACGAGCTAATCATTTCCACCAAGGCCGGCTGGGACATGTGGCCTGGCCCCTACGGCCAAGGCGGCAGTTCGCGCAAGTACCTGATTTCCAGCCTCGACCAAAGCCTGCAACGCCTGGGGCTGGAGTACGTCGACATCTTCTATTCGCACCGCTTCGACCCGCACACGCCGCTGGAAGAAACCGCCGGCGCGCTGGCGAGCATCGTCGAGCAGGGTAAGGCGTTGTACATCGGTGTCTCTTCGTATTCGGCCGGCAAAACCCGTGAAATCACCGCCTTGCTGCGCGAGCGCCAGGTGCCGCTGCTGATTCATCAGCCGGCGTACAACCTGCTCAATCGTTGGATCGAAAAAGAC
Organism: Pseudomonas viridiflava; assembly: GCF_900573885.1. GTDB lineage: Bacteria > Pseudomonadota > Gammaproteobacteria > Pseudomonadales > Pseudomonadaceae > Aquipseudomonas. The sequence continues at coordinate 226,067 of NZ_UPSE01000306.1, read as the reverse complement.
CTGCTCGATGCCACCGACGAAGTGGGCGCCGGGGTCATCGTGTTCACCGCGCTGGCCCAGGGCTTGCTCAGCGACAAGTACCTCAATGGCGTGCCGCAAGACTCGCGCGTTAACCGCCCGGGCGGCGCTTCGCTGCGGCCGGAGCATTTGTCCGAGGCCAATATCGAACGCGCCCGCGCGCTCAATGAAATCGCCAAACGCCGTGGCCAAAGCCTGGCGCAACTGGCCTTGGCCTGGACGCTGCGCGACTCACGCGTGACCTCGGCGCTGATCGGCGCCAGCCACCCGGAGCAGATCGTCGAAAACGTCGGGGCGCTGAACAACCTGGCCTTTAGCGCCGAGGAGCTGGCCGAAATCGACCGCTTCGCCGTTGAAGGCGGAATCAACCTCTGGGAAAAACCTTCCACCGATTGGGAATGACATGCGCCGTTTAAACCGTTTTGCCGCGCTGTGGCTGCTCGCCGCGTGCACTCAGTTGGCGTGGGCCGACCCGGCCACGCTGCGCATCGGCTATCAGAAGGGCTCGGCGAGTCTGGTGTTGGCCAAAGAGCACAAGCTGCTCGAGCAGCGCTTTGCTAACACACAGATCAAATGGATTGAATTTCCGGCCGGGCCGCAGATGCTCGAAGCGTTGAATATCGGCGCCCTGGACGTCGGTTCCACCGGCGATATTCCGCCGCTGTTCGCCCAGGCGGCCGGCGCTGATTTGCTCTATATCGCCGCTGAACCCGCCAAGCCGCAGGCCGAAGTGATTGTGGTCGCCAATGCCAGCCCGATTCACAGCGTGGCCGAGTTAAAGGGCAAAAAGGTCGCCTTTCAAAAAGGCTCCAGCTCGCACAATTTGCTGCTGCGGGCACTGAACGAAGCCGGCCTGGCCTTTACCGATATTCAGCCGGTGTACCTGTCGCCTGCCGACGCCCGCGCGGCGTTTGAGCAGGGCGGCGTCGATGCCTGGGTGATTTGGGACCCGTACTACTCAGCGCTGGAACTGGAAGGCAAGGCGCGCTTGCTCGTCAATGGCGAAGGGCTTGGGTTGATCGGGCCGTTCTTTTTGGCGGCGCGGCCGTATGCCCAGGCAAACCCGCAGTTTATTCCGGCATTGCTGGATGAATTGGGCAAGGCCGAAGCGCTGACCCGCACCGACAAGGACGCCAGCGTTGCACTTCTTTCCAGCTTTATGGGCTTGCCGCCTGCGGTGATCGAACGCACTTTCAGCCATCGTCCGCCGTCGCCGCCGATGGCCGTCAGCGCCGAAATTGTGGCGGCCCAGCAAGCGACCGCCGACCTGTTTCTGGCCAATCGCTTGCTGCCGAAAAAGCTGGATATCGAGGCGGCGGTTTGGCGGCCGTAACCGCCGGGCGAGCGGGGCGCCTTAGCGCTCGCGCATCGCTTCGGAACGGGCTTTGAGCACCGGTTTCAGCAGGTAATCCAGCACGCTTTTATGCCCGGTGATGATGCCGACGTTGGCCACCATGCCGGGAATGATCAGCAGCGGATGCTCATCGGTGCCCAGGTGGTTTTTCTCGGTGCGCAGCTGAATCAGGTAGAAGCTGTTGCCTTTGTCGTCGGTCACGGTGTCGGCGCTGATCAGTTCCAGCTTGGCTTTCATGCCGCCGTAAATGGTGTAGTCGTAGGCGGTGAATTTCACCATGGCGCTTTGGCCGGGGTGCAGAAAAGCCACGTCTTGCGGACGCACCCGCGCTTCGATCAGCAGGTTGTCTTCGATGGGCACGATTTCCAGCATGTCGCTGCCGGGCTGCACCACGCCGCCAATGGTGTTGATCTTCAGCGTTTTGATAATGCCGTGCACCGGCGAGGTCACCGTGGTGCGAGTCACGCGGTCGTCGATGGCGACACTGGTGGCGGTGATTTTTTGCAGTTCGGTGCGTTTTTCGTTGAGCTCTTTCGAGGCGTCAGAGCGGAAGGCCAGATCCGATTCCTGCATTTTGCTTTTGATTTCGTTGATCGCCGACTCAGCCCGCGGAATCGCCAGCGTGGTGGAGTTCAACGAGCCGCGAATTTCCACGGCGCTGCGGCGCAAACGCAGAATTTCAACGGGCGAAATGGCGCCCGTGCCCACCAGCGGCTCGGACATATTCAGCTCTTGCTGCAGCAAGCCCAGGCTCGAGCGGTACTGATCGGCCTTGGAACGATACTCGGCGAGCTCCTGGGTTTTCTGCCGCAGCTGTTCATTCAATGTGCGCTGCTCGCTTTCCAGGTGTTTTTTCCGCGAGCTGTACAGCGCCAGTTCGTCGGCCGCCAGTTGCGGGGCTTTTTCCAGAATGTCGGCAGACAGATTCATCGGCCGTCCTTCGGCCTCGGCAGATAAACGCTCCACCTGCGCGACCAGCGCCATGCGGTCGGCTTCGGTTTCGCCGCGGTTGGAAAGAAAGCGTGTGTCATCCAGGCGCATAAGCTTGTCGCCCTTGTTCACCATCTGGCCTTCGCGCACGAAAATTTCGGTAACGATGCCGCCTTCCAGGTTCTGGATCACCTGCACTTTGCTCGAAGGAATGGCTTTGCCTTCGCCCGTGGTCACTTCGTCCAGCACTGCAAAGTAGGCCCAGGCGAGGGCCGTGATCAGCAGGGCGCAGGTCACCCACAAGGTAATGCGGGCAAACCACGGCGAGTCTTCGCGCACCACGCCGTCCACTTCCGGCATGAACTCGGTGTCCTGCTTTTTCTGGCGCAGGCTTGAAAAATAGCCGCGAGGCGGTTGGCTCAGGTCCATGTCTTTTCCGTTAGCACTCATCAGTTGACGTCACACCGAGGCCTGGCCGATGCGGCCTTTGCGCAGGGCATCGATGACCGCATCCTTCGGCCCGTCGGCCATGACCTGGCCGTTGTCGAGCACGATCAGGCGGTCGACCAGGCTGAGCATGGAAGTGCGGTGCGTAATCAGCAGCACGGTTTTGCCTTGAACCCAGGTGTTCAGCCTGGCTTTCAGAGCTTCTTCGCTGGCGTTGTCCATGGCGCTGGTGGGCTCGTCGAGCACCAGAATCGGCGGGTCCAGAAGCAGCGCGCGGGCCAGCAATACGGCCTGGCGCTGCCCGCCGGAAAGCAACTGGCCGCGCTCGCCAACCGGGCGCTCGAAGCCTTGCGGATGCTGACGAGCAAGTTCGCTGACGCCGGTCATTTCCGCCACTTCGAGCATGCGTGCATCGCTCACGTAACGGGCGCCGAGGGTGAGGTTGTCACGCAGGCTGCCGGAGAGCAGCGGCAGGTCGTGGGCGACGTAGCCGATCTGGTGGCGCAGGTCGGCCACATCGAGTTGGCGTAGGTCGAGGCCGTCGAGCAGCAGTTGGCCTTCTTCGGGCGTGTAGAAACCCATGATCAAGCGCGCCAGGGTGCTTTTGCCTGAACCGCTGCGGCCGATGATGCCGATGCGCTCGCCCGGCTGCATGTGCAGGCTGGCGCCGACCAGCGCCGGGCCGCTGGCGTTGGGGTAGGTGAAGCTGACCTTGTGCATGTCCAGCGCGCCCTTGAGGTGGGTGCGCTCCAGCGGCCGCTGTTTGGCCTGGCGTTCCTGCGGCATCGACATCATGGCGTCGGTGCTGCGCATGGTGATCTGCGCTTGCTGATAGCGCGTGATGAGCCCGGCAATCTGCCCCAGCGGCGCCATTACGCGGCTGCCGAGCATGTACGAGGCCACCAGCGCACCGACGCTGAGGTTGCCGTCAATAATCAGGTACACGCCGGCAATAATGGTCGCCATGCCGGAGAACTGCTGCAGGAACAGCGTGCCATTGGTGGCCAGCGCCGACAGGTTGCGGGCGTGGGCGTCCAGACGGGTCATGGCCCCGTGGGTGGTTTCCCACTTGTGCTGGCGTTCGCTTTCGGCGCTGCACGCTTTGAGTGTTTCCAGGCCGCTCAGCGTTTCAATCAGCAGCGCTTGCCGCTCAGCGCCCAGGGCCAGGCTCTTCTGCACGGTGTCACGCAGGCGCGACTGAATGATCAGCGCAAAGACAATGGTGATGGGAAACGCCAGCAGCGGAATCACCACCAGCCAGCCGCCGAGCAGGCCGATGACCACAATCATCAGCAGGGCAAAGGGCAGGTCGATGATGCTGGTGAGGGTGACGGCGGTGAGGAATTCACGCAGGCCCTGGAAGTCATGAATGCTTTGCGCAAAGCCGCCGACGCTGGCTGGCCGGGCGCTCATCGACATGCCGGTGATGCGCTCGAACAACGTGGCCGAGAGCACCACGTCGGTCTTCTTGCCGGCGACATCCAGCAGGTGCGACCGCAGCACCCGCAGCAGCAGTTCGAACAGGGTGCCGAGCAGCAAACCGATGGACAGCACCCACAAGGTGGAGATGGCCTGGTTGGGCACCACGCGGTCGTAGGTCTGCATCACAAACAGCGGCACCATCATGCCCAGCAGGTTGATCAGCAGGCTGGCGAGAATGGCGTCGGCGTACAGCCAGCGCGATAGCTTCAAGGTGTCGCGAAACCAGGCTTCAACGCGTGGCACCAGCGGCGTGCGCAGGTCTTCGAGCTCGTGGCGCGGACGGGCAAACAGCGCCTGGCCGGCGTACTCGGCTTGCAGCAATTCGCGGCTCACCCATTGCTCGCCGCCTTCGGCTTCGCTGGGCAGAATCAGCGCCTGATTATCCTTGCCCCACTCACGCAACACAGCGCAGCGCCCGCCCTTGAGCACTAGCAGCACGGGCAGGTTGAGGGCGGAAATGGCATTCAGCTCACGGCGCAGCAAACGGCCTTGCAGGCCGGCACGGGCTGCAGCGCGAGGCAATAATTCGGGGCTCAAACGTTGTTCGGGCATTGGCAAGCCGGCACTCAGACTGCCGCGGCTGGCCGAGCAGTTGTGCAGGTTGCACAGAATCAACAAACCGTCGAGCAACGGGTCGTCGTGATCTAAGCGCGGGTCTCCGGAGGGTCCGGTCCGTTCCATGGTGGTCAACGTTACTACTCCTCATCCAGACCTGGTGAACTCGACTGACTGCTGTCTGATCGCACAGTGCCACTGTGGTTCAGACAAAATTGGTTGGATTTGGAGGCGTTCTTTTGCGGACCGATACGCGGAGCCCGGCGGGCTCCCGGGTGGGCTTCGCTACGCTGAACCCATCCTACGGCGACACGGTTGTAGGATGGGTTGAGCCCCGCGAAGCCCACCCGGGAGCCCAAAGGGCTCCGCTTATCGGTCCCCCAAGGAACGCGGCACCCACCGCAGGGCTCCCTGCCGTCGCTTACTTCATCGACGGCAACTGCGCGGTGCTTTTGATTTCGTTCAGCGCGGTGGCTTCGATGGGCAGCACGGTGCCTTGCTGGCGCAGCAGTTCGCCCATGGCCGATTGCAGGCGGTACATCGAGAATTCCTCGGTGTAGCGCACTTCTACGTAGCGGCGGTTGGCGGTGAACAGTTCGTTCTCGCTGTCGAGCAGGTCGAGCAGGGTGCGTTGGCCAAGGCCGAACTGATCCTGATAGGCCATGCGCACACGCTTGGTGTAGTCGGCGTAGTCACGGGCCATCGGCGTTTGCAGTCGGGCGTTGCGCAGGGCGTTCCACGCCAGCGTGACGTTCTCGTTGATTTGACGCAGGGCGTTGTTGCGGATGTCCATCGCCTGGTTGATCTGGTACGCCGTGGATTGCAGGTTGGCCTTGTCGCGGCCGCCGTTGAGTAGGTTGTAGGTCATGACCACGCCGGCACGCCAGTTGTTGTCGTGGCCTTCTTCGCCTGCAGTGTTGTTGTTGGCGTTGGCGGCCAGCTCGGCATCGAAACGTGGGTAGAAGGGCGACTTGGCCACTTCGTATTGTTTCTCGGCGGCAATCACATCGGCCTGCGCCGATTTCAGCAGCGGGTTGTTATCGACTACGCGCTGGCGGGCTTCGTTAACGTCTTCGGGAATCTGGCCTTTGATTGATGCCGGAATCTCCAGTTCGTCAGCCGGGCGGCCGACGGCGCTGAGGAAGTTGGCTTCGGCATCCTGCAGGTTCACTTCCTCGGTGTAGAGGTTGTTCGCGGCCAGGGCCAGACGTGCGGCCGACTGGTCGGAGTCGGCGTTGCTGCCAACGCCGCGTTCGCTGCGCAGGTTGATCTGATCGCCCATGCGCTGGTGGGCCTGCAGGTTGTTGCGGGCCAAGGTCACCATTTCGCGACGCTTGAGTACTTCGAGGTACAGCTGAACCGTGCGCAGCGCCAGGTCTTCGCCCGTGCCCTGGATGTAGTAGGAGCGCGAATCGACCACCGCTTCGGTGCGGGCGATTTCGTTCGGCGTGTTGAAGCCGTCGAACAGCATCTGCCGCAGACGCAGCTGCGACGTGCCGTAGTCGAGCTGCTCCTTGTTGTGGCTGCCAGTGCCGGTGCCGCGCGCGCGCGTGGTGGGGTTGTCGGTTTCTTCACGGCCGTAACCGGCGATCAGGTCCACAACCGGGTAGTAACCCCCATTGGCGACGCCGACTTGCTCTTTGCTCGCACGCCGATCATTGATGCTGGCTTGCAGCTCGGGGTGGGTATCGATGGTGCTCTGAATAGCTTCGGACAGGGTCATGGCCTGCGCCTGTGCGCAAACCACAGCCAACAGCACGCTAGTCCATAGCGGTTTTAATGCAGGCATGGGTACTTCTCCATAGGTGTGTACAGGGTGTTGGTATGCCAATAATTTGGCTTATGCGCCTACTAGACCGTTTCAGGCATGTAACATTCCAGCTAAGAACAACTTTAGAGGAACCTAAGAAATTTTTGGAACAAACCTTATGAATATTTATTCTTATGCAGTATGTGAAAACGAGCACATTGTTTTTGCCTGCACGTCACGTTTACCGGGGTCTATGACGTTGGCGAGGCTTGCAAAAAACGGTCACATGCTATTTCAAGCGTCTGAAACGGGGAATAACACTGCTGGTAGTTCGAGCAGGCTAGGGCGGTATTTTTTTGACGTCATGGCTTAATGATGCAAATCATCACTGCCTAACTTTCGGCGGGTTTTTTCTGTTCCTCAGGTTTTGAGAGGCTTCTGGCCAATTTCAAAATGCGTGTCGACGCGGTCGTTGACAGCAGTGGTGAGGAAGGAATCATGGCTACGTTGATTGGTGTCGTCAGTAAAGTAATCGGCGAGGTCTTTGCAGTAGCGAGCGATGGATCGCGACGCGCGCTGAGTGAAGGCGACCGTGTATACGCGGGCGAACAATTGGAAACCGGCGCGCAAGGCGCCGTCGCTGTGGCACTGGCCAATGGCGGTGAACTGACCCTTGGCCGCGAGAGCAGCCTGAATCTGGACACGGCGTTGCTCAACGGTGAAACCGGCAACGACGTCGTCGTGCAAGACCCCGCCGAGCCGGCGCCGCCGAGCGAGCAGGAACTGACCGACGTTGAACAACTGCAAGCCGCCATCGAGGCCGGGCAAGACCCGACTCAGGTCGGTGAAGCCACCGCAGCCGGCCCGGGTGCCGGCGCAGGCGGAGCGGGTGGTGCGGGCGGCAGTCGTTCCTTCGTGTTGCTCACCGAAGTAGGCGGCGCGGTTACCCCGGACATCGGTTTTCCCACCGAAGGCCTGTTCCGCGCCCCGGAATTTCCCGAGCCGGACCCTGCCGACCTTACCCTGCCGGATCCTGCTGCCGCGGCGCCGGACGGCAATCCGGATGCCGGCACGGTGTCCATTTCCCTCGATGAAGACGGCGGCTTGCCCGGCGGCATCGAAGGCAGCGCATACGGCGACGATCAGCCCGACGTGCCGTCGTCCATCAGCGGCAACCTCGATTACAACTTCGGCCCCGACGGCCCCGGCGCGTTCTCCTGGGATTCGGTGGATCTGTCTGGCATTACCTCGCAAGGCCAGCCGCTGGTGGTGGTCATCAGCGCTGACGGCCTAACCCTCACCGCCCACCAGGGCGGCGCTGACGGTCCGGTGGTATTCACCGCCACCAACACCAATCCGCTGACCGGTGCGTTCGACTTCGACATGCAACTGCCGCTCGACCATCCGGTAGCCGGCGCTGAAGACACACTGAATCTGGATCTGGGTTACACCATCACCGACGGCAACGGCACGCCCACTAGCGGCTCGTTGGGCGTGGGCATCAATGACGACAGCCCGCAAGTGAATGCCGGTGGCACCACGGCCACCGCCACACTCGATGACGAAGGCCTGCTCGGCGGCATCAACGGCGGCCCCGGCGACGTGGCTGGCGCTGCAACCACAACCAGCGGCACCCTGAATTTCGCCGCCGGTGCCGATGGCCTGCAAAGCATTGCGCTGACGGGCCCGAGCACGCTGGGCACTGAAGCAGTGACCTCGGTGTGGGATGCCGGCACCAACACCCTGACCATCAGTTCCGCCCGTGGTGAACTGGTGCGCGTCGAACTCACCAACCCGAGCACCGGCGCCTACACCGTCAGCCTGCTGCAACCCTTGATGCACGCAACGGCCGGCACTGAAGACAACATCCAGCTGAACGTCGGCTACACCGTCACCGACGGCGACAACGATCAGGCCAGCGGCAATCTGGCGGTCAATATCAACGACGACAGTCCGACCATTCAGGCGTCCGATCTGGGCGGCAGCTCGCAGGTCACTTTTAACGGCACGAGTGCGGGTTACGCCAGTAGCTATGGCTACTACACCAAAGGGCCGGATGGCTTGCCGGTCGACGGCAAAATCATCTGGGCCAACGTGCAGGACCAAACCGCCGGCGACACCGCCGACATCAGCAGCCTGGACCCCAGCACCACCGGTTTCTTCATCATTCCCAACGGCGCCAACGGCAACGCTGGCCTGGTAGACGGTGCGTCCGTCAGCTTCAGCCAGGTGGGTGGCAAGTGGGTGGCTTCGGTGGGCGGCGTGCCGCTGGTGGGCGACGATGGCGCCAACGTGCTGTTCACTGACGCCTCGCTCAACCCCGGCGGCTCGCACCTGCAAGACACCGGCAGCGCGGGCAATCAGAACTGGGAAGACCTCACCAACGGCTCCGACTACGACTACAACGACGTCGCCACCAACGTGACCTGGGGCTCGTCGCTGCAGCTGCAAGTGGACGAAAGCAACCTGGGCGCGGACGCCAGCGCCAATTTCAGCGGCACCTTCAATGTGCAGGCCGGCGCCGATGGCATCGCCAGCCAGACCTACAACCTGGGCGTAACCAACGCCAACTCCGGCCTGGTGGATACCGCCACCGGCGAGAACGTGATTCTCAGCGTCAACGCCAGCGGGGTAATCGAAGGGCGCACCAGCGGCACCAATGATTTGGTATTCACCGTGAGCGTGAGTGCCGGCGGCACCGTTACCCTCGATCAGATTCGCGCCATTGTTCACCCCACCGGCGATGCCGACGAAGCGGCGTACCTGGGTGCCGGGCATATCAGCCTGGGTTCCACCGTGGTTGATGGCGACGGCGACAGCGCGACCGCCACGGTCGATCTCGGTCAGGTCATCAGCTTCAAAGACGACGGCCCCAGCGTTACCAGCAACGGCGCCGTGCTGCTCGACGACGATGCATTGACCAACGGCATTGCCGGTGGCGTAAACGACGACGTCGACTCCACCAACGTCAGCGGCACACTGGCGCACAACTACGGCGCCGATGGCGAGGGCTCGATTCAGTGGCTCACCACGGGCGCGCCAGACGGCTTCAGCTATGAAACCTCCGGCAGCAATCTATTGGTCGTTCAGGGCGGCACCACGGTCATGACCGTGTCGCTCGACAGCAGCACTGGCGAATACAACGTGGTGCAAAACGCCGCCATCAACCACGCCAATGCCGACAACGAAAACAACCAGGCTTTCACCTTCAACTATCAGGTCACTGACAAAGACGGCGACAAGGCCAACGGCACGTTGCAGGTGAACGTCGATGACGACACGCCAACCGCCAGAAACGACGTTGCTCAGGTTCAGGTAGCGCAAGGGCAAAGCTTCAACACCCTGTTCGTGCTCGACTTCAGCGGCAGCATCGACAAGAGCGAACTGAACACCATGCTCACGGCGGTGAAGGCCGCTGCGCAGGCATTGTTCAATGGCACCACCGGGGATGTGCACGCGCAGATCGTCGCGTTTTCCGGTGATGCCACCTCATATCCCTCATTCGATAACTACGCCGACTTTGCAGCGAAAATCGACAGCCTCAACTCCAGCGTCCCGGGCGGCGCACGCCCTTACAGCGGCTCGACCGACTTCAGCGATGCCGTAAACGAAGTGGTCAGTTCGTTCAACCCGATCGCCGGTGCCAGCAACCAGGTGTTCTTTATCAGCGACGGCAACCCGAACGAATCCCTCGGCCCGAACGGCGAGGCATTGAACCCGGCGGCGGCTGCGCAGTGGAACAACTTTGTTAACGCCAACGGCATTCAGGTCAGCACCATCGGCATCGGTGACGGCATTGCCACCGGCCCGCTGCAACAAGTGGACGTGGACGGCAACGGCGTGCCGATTCTGGTCGACGGCTTCGGCTCGCTGATCGATTCCCTGGTGGGCCAGGTAACCGGCGGCTTCGTCAACGGCAACGTGCTCAATGGCAGCGACGGTGCAGTGGGCGGCGGCGATGACGACAGCTTTGGTGCCGACGGCGCCGGGCGCATTCAATCCATCGTGGTAAACGGCGTCACCTATACCTGGGACGGCGCCAACACCATCGACCCGAGCACTGGCGCCAACATCAATGGCAACCAGCTGAACAGTATCGCCACAGGGCAGGGCGGCACGCTGTCGTTCAACTTCAGCACCGGGGCCTGGAGCTACGTTGCGCCGGCCAATCTCTCGGACGACCAGGTGGAAAACTTCACCTACACCATCATCGACAAAGACGGCGATCCGTCGTCGGCGTCGTTGACCATCAACGTTGAAGACGCCGGTCCGGTCGTGGGGCGTGTGGATGAAAACGAACTGGCCGGCGGCGCTTCCGATGGCGATGCCTTCAACACCGTTACCACCGGCGACCTTTCCGACCTGGTGGCAGGTCCCGGCACCGCGCAGTTCAGCCTGAGCAGCAACACCAGCGGGCTAACCGCAGCGACTTCGCAAGGCGTGGCACTGGTTTACGGCGTGGCCGGCAATACCCTCACAGCCACCGCAGGCGCCAACGGCCCGCAAGTGTTTACCCTGCAAGTGCAAGCCGACGGCAACTACACCTTCACCCTCAAAGGCCCGCTGGACCATCAGCCAGGCAGTGGCGACGGCGACGTGTTGAGCCTGAATTTCGACAGCATCCTCACCGCCGTGGACGCCGGCAATAATCCCGCGCCGCTGGTGGGTGGTTTCCTGGTGCAGGTCGAAGATGACGCGCCGACTGCTGCCAACATCGTGCAGAACGGCCAGGCCAGCAGCAGCTTGAACACCAACCTGATGGTGGTGCTCGACGTCTCCGGCAGCATGCTCGACGCCTCTGGCGTGGGCGGCATGAACCGCCTCGACGTGGCGAAGAATTCCCTGCTGGAACTGTTCGAGCAATACGACGCAATGGGCGATGTGAAAGTCAGCGTGGTGTCGTTCTCAGGCTCGGCCACAACCGAGGAAGTGTGGGTCAGCATCGCCGACGCCAAAGCGGCGATTCTCGGCCTGCAAGGGGCCGACTCCACCAACTATGACGCGGCGCTGATTGCCGCCATCAACGCCTACGGCCAGCCCGGCAAAATCGAAACAGGCAACGTGCAGAACGTGGCGTACTTCCTGTCCGACGGTGAGCCTAACTGGCCAAACGGCGACGCTGGTATTTCCAACGCTCCGGGCAGCGCTGCTGGCTGGCCAACGCCGTACTCCAACGGCGGCGTGTCGGAAGAGCAGGCGTGGATCAAATTCCTCGAAGCCAACGACGTGCGCGCCTATGCCCTGGGCATGGGTACTGGCGGCACCGTGGCCGGTCTGGACCCCGTCGCCTACAACGGTGAAACAAACACCAACACCGGCGGTCAGGTGGTGAGCAACCTCAACAACCTGACCTCGGTACTGGTGAGCACCGCACAGGCATCGCCCATCTCCGGCAACCTCACCAGCGGCGGCAGCTTCGGCAACGACGGCGGCTACGTGCGTTCGCTAACCGTGGACGGCAAAACCTACACCTACGACAAAGCCGGCAACGTAGTAACCGCCACCGGCGGCGCGTCATTTACCTTCAGTGCCGGCACACTCACCTTTGGCCTGGCCTCGGGTGGCAACCTGGCGGTCAACGTCAACAGCGGCGCCTACACCTTTACGCCGCCAAGCGTGATCAGCACCGCGATTGCCGCGAGCATCGTGTTCACCCTCATCGACATGGACGGCGACACCGCCAGCGCCGCGCTGAACATCGGCATTGGTGCGGGGCAGGCGCCGACAGTGGTACGTGATGACCTGGTGCTGACCAACGCCGGCGCGCAAAGCGGTGCCGATCAGATCAGCATTCCCACCTGGGCACTGCTGGCCAACGACACTGGCCCGAGCCATAACGCGTTGTCGATCATAGCGGCAGGCAGCGCCGTGGACGGAGACGTCAGCCATACCGCGGCTGTGCAAGTGTTCAGAGAAGAGAACGGCGGAGCACGTGACGGCGGGAATTTCACTTATACCGCTTCGGTAAATGGCAGCACCGCGCTGGACACGGCAGTGGTCACGGTTGATCGCGGCCAGGAAGGCGAGCAGACGCTGGACGGCACCTTCCGCAATGAAGTGCTGCTGGGCCGCGACAACGCCGACGACACGCTCAACGGCAAAGACGGCGACGACATCCTGCTGGGCCTGGGTGGCAACGACACGCTGAACGGCGGCGAGGGCAACGACATTCTGGTCGGTGGCTTGGGCGTGGATCAGCTCAATGGTGGGAACGGTAGCGATACCGTCAGCTATCACGATGCGGCGAGCGGCATGACCGCCAACTTGCTCACCAACACCGGCAGCGGTGGCGACACCTTCAGCAGCATCGAAAACCTGATCGGCTCGGACTACGCCGACAGCCTCACCGGTAACACCAGCGCCAACTACCTAAACGGCGGCGCGGGTAACGACAGCATCATCGGCGGCGGCGGCAACGACGTGCTGATCGGTGGCCTGGGTAACGACCAGCTCACTGGCGGCACCGGCAATGACACCTACGTGTGGGAGAGAGGTGGCCTGGGCGGCACTGATACCATCACCGACTTCAAAGTCGACCTGACCGGCAACAGCTCGGACGTGCTCGACCTGTCGCAACTGCTCTCTGGCGTCGCGCAGAACGGCAACGCACTGGACGACTACCTGAGCTTCAACTTCGGCGGCGGCAATACCACTATCGGTATTTCCACCATCGCCGGCGGGCCGGCTCAGCAATCGGTCGTACTGGGAGGCGTGGATCTTTCCAGCGGCGCTTACTACGGCAGCACCGATGCGGCCACGGTAATCAACGGCATGATCAACGACCACGCCCTGAAAACCGACACCGTTTAACCCTTGTTCCTGACTTGGGCCCGCTGATGCGGGCCTTTTTTTGCCCGCGTTTTTGCGTACCCCGAAAACGACTGCGGGCAGCTCGAAGGCTGCCCGCAGGGGTGTAGCGTATAAAGCCTTAAGCGCTCATCTGCCAAGGCTCAAGGTCGTAACCTTTTTGATTCAACTCATCGCGCGACTGCTTCAGCAAACGCTCGAGCTGGGTTGGATCGGTAAACGCGCTGCTGGCCACTTGAGCACGGCCGAGGAGGCGGGTATTGGTGCGGTCGATAACAGAAAAATTCAACTCGCCTTTGCCGTCTTGCGGCGCCCAGGCAACACACTGGAAAGGCTGAAAAGCGCGGTGAGCAATCAACAAAGCTTCGTTAACACGGAGCGGGGTATTCATGGGGTTGTTTCTCCGATGGGTCCCAAACAGTAAGCGGCCGCTGGAGCGAGTCTTCGCTACTGTGGCCTTCAATGTGTTGATGGCGGGAGTTGACCCATGAGTCACAATGAAGTCGCTGAAATGATGAAAAAGGTCGCAAATCTGAATAGTCGCGATGTGACGAGCCGTTTTTTCGTCATATTCAGGCTCTGATCCGCTGCAAGCGGGAGCTGACGGTAGTGCAGCGATTTTTCCGCAGGGCTGTAAGGTGGTTCTGCAGGTTTGCAAGGTATTGCGTCCACTGATATCTGTGACAGGGCGAATTTTTATCCGAGCGGTCTTACAGATTCCCTTTCATTTCATTTCTACCGTTGACCGACTATCCCCGCTAATGGATGTCGGTCGTGAACAAGCACTGCTTTCGCCTTATCTTCAGCAAGCCGCTTGGCTTCCTGATTCCGGTTGCCGAAATCACCACGGCCCAGCGCAAGCCGGGGCAGCAGAAAGTCTGTTCAGCGGCCCCCGTTCCGTTGATTCCTCCCATCCTGTCGTTAAAACGCCTCGTGCTTTCCGTGCTGCTGGCTGCGGCGCCCGGTTGGGCTGCGGCGGAGATTCTGCTGGACCGCAACTTTGGCGGCACGTCGGTGGGCGCTGCTGCCAACGGTGTGCCGGTTATTGAAATCGCCAATACCAATGTTTCGCCGAGTCTCATTTGGGATGCGCAAAGCCGAGGGTTAATCAACTATGAGGCAGCTGAGTTTTTACAGCATGTAAAAAGCAAGGTTGCTCAGGATCTGCAATTGGGTCCCGTGTTTCTTGGTGAACTCCACACGTCGTCTTTGGCAACGTTACTTGTTCAGGAGATCATTGCCGAGGGCGCTGCCAGGCGCATTATTCTGGAGGATGTGCCGCTCGTAGACTCTTACGAGTTTGCCAGTCACCCCACGACTGAACGGATGCTTGCACTTAAAGGGTTTGAGTCGCTAGATGATTATTTCAGCAACTTTGATGCAATTGAGAAACGCACGAATTTTTTTAATTTTGCACAGCAGATGCTGACGAACGAGACGTTGCAAATACATAAGTTTCACGCCGCAAACCTGCGCACCACTATCATAAATAGCGACCTCCGGTTTGATTTCATCGATAGCGGCCGACTGTATGAAAACCATTTGGGTGATGACCCGGAAGAGTTCACGGTCAGAAATTTAGCGATGGCGGAAAAGCTTAACAGTCGCCCCCATTATAAGTTACCGGGTGTGTTGGGGGTTTTTGGTGCAGAGCATCTTCGAACCCATCCGACCCACGAAAATTTGCTGGGTCCGGCCTTGCAGGAGCTGGTCGACCTCCCTGAATACAGGACATACGACCTCACCTCGATGTTTGACGATATTGAAACTGGCGAAGAGTTTTACCGATGGTTCGCGCTGAGCACAGAACGGCCTTTGCAGACGCCGATGAGCGAGGAATGGCCGTACAAGCCCGTTGCTGGTAGTGCTGGACCGCTCTTGCAGCGCAAGAAAAGCACAAACCATATGGTGCTCAACGCGGCCGGCGACAGCGCATCAGCGGCGATAGAGCTGGTGAAGCAGAGGAACCCCTCGACCACCATCGTGTTTGATGCGCTTGAAGGCGGTGGGTTGGATTACCGGGACGGGGCCTCGGCAAGTTACGGCCCGCAGCGACCTACCAAGGTATTCCTGTTTGCCGATGAGCGAACCCGCCTGGCGAATACACAGCAATGGCTGAATCTGGCGGGATTGAAGATGGACCGCGACCCGGACTACTTCACGGTTAAAACTTACTGGCAATCGGCCGGGGGGGCATTTGAGTTTCGGCCGGCAGCCCCCGGCGAAGGAGCGGGTGAGCGCGCGATCTCACCGACCCCTTTGCTGCAGAGCCCGTTCAATAGTCTTTAAAGGAGTGGAACCTGGTGTGGCTTTCTGGCCGGCCACAGCATGACCAGCGCCACGCCAACCAGCGGCACTACGCCGATATTGATCGCCGTCCAGCCCAGGCCGGTGATCAAGGCGCCCGAAGCAAACGAGGCGCAGGCGGCTGTGGAGCCGTTGACCAGTTCCATGACGCCCTGCGCCTGGCCGCGTTCGCTGGCGGTATGGCCTTCGGCGAGCAAGGTGGTGCCGGCGATCAGCGCCAGGTTCCAGCCCAGGCCAAGCAGGAACGAGCTCACCAGAAAATGCCCCTGGCTCAAGCCGGCAAGCGCGACCCCGGCGCTGGCGAGCAGGATGCTGCCGCCCAGTACGGCGACCCGGCGGCTACCGAGGTGGTCGACCAGAGGCCCTGCGACAAATGCCGGAAGAAACATGCCGAGCATGTGCCACTGAATAACACCCGCGCTTACGGCCACATCGAAGCCACAGAAACTCATGGCCAAAGGTGTTGCGTTCATGACCAGCACCATCAAGCCATGGCCGATTGCTGTGGTGGCGACCGCTGCGCGCACCACCGGCCGGGCCAGCAATTCACGCATGGCGGCGAAGCCTGCCTTGCCCGGCGCAGGAGCCGCGCCTTCGCGCAGTCGGCTAAGCAGGAGCAAGCCGACGGCAGCCAGTGCTGCAATGGCCAGGTACGCACCTAGATACGGCGTGCCCAGCGCGCCGCGCGACCACAGCGCCAGGCTCGGCGCCATCAAGGCTGCCAGCACGCCGCCGCCCACCACGTAGGCGGTAGCGCGGCCTTTCTGGGTTTCATCTACCGCTTCCAGCGCGGCGAAGCGGTAGTACATGGCCGAGGCCTGATAAGCACCGATAGGCAACGCGCCGATGCAGAACACGGTGAAGTCACCGACCCATACGCCCAGGGCACTAAGCAAGCCGCCGAATACGCCACAGGCGGCGCCAAGCATCAGCCCGGGCCGTCGACCATGGCGCTGCATAAACAGCGACAACGGCTGCACGGCCAGCAGATTGCCGAGCACCAGCAGCGCCAGGGGCAGGGTGGCAAGCACATTGCTCGGCGCCAGTTGCAGCCCGACCAGCGAGGTCAGGGTGATGCCGATCAGCGAGCAAGACCAATACAGGGCCTGCCCGGCAAACAGCAGCCGAACGGAAGCATTGCGCAGCAGCAACATGGTGATTTCCTTGGACGAGGCAGGTATCAGCTGGCTTTGGCGCAGCCAGCAGGTTTGTAGACGCGTTCGGTGGAAGCCGGGTTGTTCAGCAGTTTTGCGGCGGGACGACGTGGGCGTTGCAGCAGTTCGCCACCGCAGTTCGGGCATTCGCCCTTCAGGTGGGTGTCGGCGCACGCCTGGCAAAAGGTGCATTCAAAGGTGCAGATGCGCGCGGCTACCGAGTCGGGTGGCAGGTCGCGGTCGCAGCATTCACAGCTTGGGCGGAGTTCGAGCATGGTGCAGTCCTTGAGGGTGGGAAATGGAGAGAATGGCGCCGAGCTTATAGCGCCGGCTCGCGCTGGCCGGCGTCGCCAAAGCGCTGGGAATATTCCTGTGGGCTGACCGCCAGGTGCTTGTGAAAGGTTCGGCGCAGGTTTTCCGGATGACCGAAACCGGTCAAGCGCGCCACGGTGGCAATCGAGGCCTGGGCGTCTTGCAGTAATACACGCGCGGCTTCCAGGCGCACCCGTTCCACATAGCGGCCGGGACCCATGCCCAGTTCCTGAGTGAATACGCGCGACAAGGTGCGCGGCGTCATGTTCGCCTGGTACGCCAACGCTTCCAGCGACAAGTCCGCACCCAGGTTGGCCGGCAGCCAGTCGAGCAGTGCAGCCAGGCGTGGCACGCGGCTGGGCTCCGGAGTGAGCAGGGCGCTGAATTGGGTCTGGCCGCCGGGGCGGCGCAGGAACATCACCAGACGTCGCGCTACGCTCAAGGCCATTGCCCGACCCAGATCGGCTTCGATCAACGCCAACGCCAGATCGATACCAGCCGTGACGCCGGCTGAGGTGAACACGTGGCTGTCGCCGTCCAGATTGCGCGGGTCGAAGGTATGCAGTCGGTCGCTTTCGATTCGCACGGAGGGAAAGCATTCGCGCAGCTCGTCGACATCGGCCCAGTGGGTGGTCGCCTGACGCCCGTCGAGGATACCGGCGGCGGCCAGAATCAGCGCGCCGGAACAGATCGAACCTAGCCGCCGCACCTGCGGTTCGGCGCGGTGCAACCACTCCAGCAAGGGCGCATCCAGCATTTGCTCGTTTACGCCGAGGCCGCCTGGTACCAGCAAGGTGTCGAGGCGCGTCAGGTCCAGCTCGCGCCAGGGCCGGTCGACACATAAACGCATACCGGCTGAGGTGGCTACAGGCGTGAGGTCAGCGCCAACCAGCAAAAGCTCATAGAAAGCCGGCAAGCCCTGACGGCCGCGTTCCACATTGGCTGAGGCGAATACCTGCATCGGGCCGGCCACGTCGAGACTCATTACATGCGGGTAAACCAGGCAGGCGACGGTACGCGGTTGCTCGAGGGAGTGAGAGATGGCCATGGGCGAGGCACCTTCTAGACGATGGCGCCATTCTGTCGCGCGAGGTCGCTGGCAACAATGACAATAAGCCCACAGATATTGCCATTTTTTCTTTCAGGAGTGGGGTGGGGTTAACGTCAGGGGCACGTTGTGCTTCGCTTGCAGCTCAACCCAACCTACGGAGGTCCCATACACTTTTGGAGCGCTCACTGCGGATTCAACTGCTCCAAAAACCGCATCAACGTTGTTTCTTCATCACGCAAACCTTTGCGGGTGCGCGCCTTGCTCAACGAGGTCAGCTCACCGGCGATGAAATGTTCCAGCACGGCCGGGTGCACATAACATTTACGGCAAATGGCCGGGGTGTTGCCGAGCTGGCTGGCGACATCCTTGATCACTTCGTTGATCAGCCGTTTCTGTTCAGTGGCGGAGCGTTCTTCGTGGGGTAACTGGCGCAGCCGGTCCAGGGCCAGAGCGGTCCCGGCCCAGGTGCGGTAGTCCTTGGCGGTGAAGTCGCTGCCGCTGTGTTCCTGCAGGTATTGGTTGATGTCGGATGAGGCCACCACGCGTCGCTGGCCGTCGTCGTCCAGGTACTGAAACAGGTGCTGGCCGGGCAGTTCGCGGCAGCGGCGGACGATTCGCGCCAGGCGTGGGTGTTGCAGGCTCACTTCGTGTTCAACGCCGCTTTTGCCCCGGAAATGGAAACGGATACCCGCGCCTTTCACCTCGACATGGCGGTTGCGCAGGGTGGTCAGGCCAAAGGATTTATTGTCGCGGGCGTACTGGGTGTTACCCACCCGAATAAGCGTGGAGTCGAGCAGCGCCACCACTGTGGCAACCACTTTGTCGTGGCCCAAGCCGGGCAACTGCAGGTGTTCTTCGATGCGCGTGCGCAGTTTGGGTAATGCGCGGCCGAATTCCAGCAGACGCTCGTATTTGTCGGCATCGCGAATTTCCCGCCAGCGCGGGTGATAGCGGTACTGCTTGCGCCCACGGGCATCGCGGCCTGTCGCCTGCAAGTGGCCCTTCGGGTCGGGGCAGATCCACACGTCTTCATAGGCCGGCGGAATCGCCAGTTTGTTGATGCGCTGGATCTCCTCCGGATCGCGGATGCGCTCGCCGTTCAGGTCGAAGTAAACGAACTTGCCGCGCAGCTTGCGGCGTCTGAACCCTGGCTGACGGTCGTCGACATAGTTCAGGTCAGGCGGCAGCGTGGGGCAGAGCAGGGTGCCGGTGTCGCCGCCTTCGTCGTCGGGCAGCGGTCGTTGGCCTTTGGCCAGCGGCAATACGTCGGGCTTGATGGCGCTGGTCATGGTCAGGTTTGCCTCGGGGTGTTGATGGCTTCGCTCCACTCATCGTGGTTGCAGCGCCCGCAGGCGTGATCGACACCGGCTTCCAGGTGGGCGGTGTCGCCGCACCAGGTGCAGGCGTACAAGCCGCTGGCAGGCACGTGTCGATACTGATGGCGTAACGGCGTGGGCAGCACAGACAACCCCGGCCGCACTTGGTCTTCGGGCTGGAAGTACAGGCTGACGTCACCGTTGGTTTCCATGATGCCGATGCGCACCTGCCCAAGGTGTTCGACGCCTTTCTGACGCAGCTCCATAAAGAACTCATCCGTGGAAATGTTCTTGCGCTCCAGCGAGGCCACATCGCACACGCCGTTTTCGATGACGAGGGCCGGCCGGCCCTCCAGCCAGTCGCCAAAACGCGGCAGGCGTTCCATGGTGTAAGTGGTGATGCGGTAGAGGATGAGCAGCGTGGCGAACACCACCGCAATGGGCAGCAGCGGTACGTCGTCGTAGAAGGTCACGTCACCAGCGGCTGAACCGAGCGTGAGAATCACCACCAGTTCAAACAGCGACAACTGGCGAACGTTGCGCCGTCCCGACACTTTCAGGAAGGTGAACACCAGCAGATAAGCGAATAGCGTGCGCACCGTGACTTCGAGCAAAAACGGTACGGGCAGCTCGTCGATCAGCATCCGCTGCCAATCGAAAGCGGTCATGGCCTGCGGCCTTGGTAATAAAGGGACATGGGCGGTTTCCTACCTGACTGCAAGTAAGAAAGTAGACGACAGGGCCAGGATTTAGGTTCGGTGTATTTGTGCGCTAACGGCGCGCGGGCCTGAATTGATGCCTGCAAAGCATGTTTTTTATGCCTGTTAGGCTTTCGTGAAATTAAAGTCATCTAAATCAATGACTTATACATTTAAATTCCATTGAGTTATTAGAAAAGATTTAAAAGTTACTTTTTGAGATAAGCGCGCTCCTCAATCATGGCGCCCAACACGTTGAACCGCTCTGCAACGGCTACTGGCCGGGCAGGGCGCGCGCTGGTCACCGCGCTGTTGACCCGCGCCAAACGCGATTTTGAGGAGCTTTACATGGGCAATATTCGATCCGCCGCAGCAGCGCAGCGGCAGTGGCAGGCGCCGGCAAGCGCGGATCTGGTCGACCTCGGTCATCGCCACCGCGAGCCGCTGGCCCAGAGCCGCCGTCACCATGTGGCGCCAGAGGGAGCGTTGAGTCGGCGGGAAAAGTTCCTGCTGGCGGTGCTCGCGGTGGTCGCCCACGGCAGCCTGATTTACTGGCTTAACCAGCAGACGACGGCGCCGTTGCCCGTGGTGCCGCCGGAAATTCCGCCCATGGAAATCGAGTTCACCCGGCCGGCTCCACCGGTTGTGGAACCGCCACCACCGCCGCCGCCCCAGCCCGTGGTCGAACCGCCGCCGCCACCACCGCCTGTGGTGGATGAGTTGGCCGCCAAGCCGGCGCCAAAACCTGTTCCCAAACCCAAGCCGACACCGCCGCCAAAACCGGTGCCCAAGCCTGCACCCAAAGCCGTGGAGCCGCCGCCTCCGGCACCGGCACCGCCGCCTGTTGCCGCACCGGCGCCCCCTGCGCCACCGGCTCCGGCGCCGGTGACACCGCCGTCCGCCAACGCGGCGTATTTGAAAAACCCGGCGCCGGAATACCCGTCGCTGGCCCAGCGTCGCGGTTGGGAAGGCACGGTGGTGTTGCGGGTGCATGTACTGGCCAGCGGCAGCCCGGCAGAAATTCAGATTCAAACCTCCAGCGGCCGCGAGCTGCTGGACAACGCAGCCGTACAGGCGGTCAAGCGCTGGTCGTTTGTGCCGTCCAAACAGGGCGATGTGGCGCGAGACGGTTGGGTCAGCGTGCCGATCGGCTTCAAGTTGCACTGACAGCGACCACGCATTAGCGAATTTATAGAGAGAGTTGAATCATGAGCGTATTGGCCACATCCCCCCTCGAGTCGATTGAAAGCGCGGTCATCTGGCTGCTGGTCGGTTTCTCTGTTGTGACCTGGGGCCTGGCCCTGCTGAAGGCCCTGCAATTCGGGCGTCTCAAGCGCCAGGATCGCAAGTTTCAGAAGCTATTTTGGGGTGCCTCCAGCCTCGATGGTGCGGCGGAGCTGGTGAACTCCCAGCCCGGCGCCGTCTCCCGTGTTGCCCAAGCCGGCTTTGGCGCGATTCAGGTGCAAGAGCACGCCCAGGACCTGAGCCAGGCGATCAATCACCAGGACCGCCTCGAGCGCGCCCTGCGTCAGCAAATTCAACGTGAGCGCCGTTCGCTGGAATCGGGTCTGGCGGTGGTTGCTTCCATCGGCAGCACCTCGCCCTTTATCGGTCTGTTCGGCACCGTGTGGGGGATCATGGAAGCGCTCAAAGGCATCAGCCTGGCCGGCTCCGCCAGCCTGGAAACCGTGGCCGGCCCGATTGGTGCTGCGCTGGTGGCTACCGGCGTGGGCATCGCTGTCGCCGTGCCGGCGGTGCTGGTTTACAACTACTTTCTGCGTCGCCTGAAACTCAACTCGGCTGATCTGGACGACTTCGCCCACGACTTCTACAGCCTGGCGCAGAAGTCCGCGTTCAAGCTTATTCAACTGCCTGGCGGTAAAGCCGCACCGCAGAAAGTGAAGGAGGCCTCGTAATGGCGTTCTCCACTCAAGACAGCGATGAAGTGCTCAGCGAAATCAACGTAACGCCGCTGGTGGACGTGATGTTGGTGCTGCTGGTGGTGTTTATCGTTACCGCGCCGCTGCTGACCAATGCCATCCCGATCAACCTGCCAAAAACCGAAGCTGTGGCGCCGGTCGAGCAGAAAGACCCGCTGGTGGTCAGCATCGACGGCGCCGGCAAAGTGTTCTTGAACAAAGACGAAATCCAGGCTGACTTGCTGCAAACCAGCCTGGAAACCGCCAAGGCCAAAGACGCCGAATTGCGCGTGCAATTGCAGGCCGATGAAAAAGTCGACTACGGCCAGGTGGCCAAGGCCATGGCTTCGATTGAACGGGCAGGGATTACCAAGCTTTCGGTGATTACTGCGCGTTAACGACCTTCCGATTTTGGTCGCCCTACTTCAGGCAGGGGCAGGGCGGCCTATTTTTTCTTCGTTCCCGGACACGGTGAAACTGCTGCGCTCGGTTCTGCTGCGTTGAAAACGAGCTCGCAATGCTCATTGGCTACAGCCAACTCCGCGTGCTCGCTCGTTTTCGCCTTGCATAACCTTCGCTCGCTACGTTTCACCGCGCCCGGACCCTAAAAGAAAGTTTTTTTTGCGGTTTCGTGAACAGTTCAAGGCGCGGCCGGCGGTGCAGCGAGGGTTGGTAGCCGAGGGCTTTTAGGGCTCAGCCGTTTTCCTCTTCGTAGCGATCCAGCGTGTCGCTGGTGATGATGCGGCCGAGCTCGATCAGTTCGGGCGCTTTGTAGAATTCAAAGAAGCGGCAGGCGCGGCGCGGGATGTTGACCAGGATGTCCGGCGGGTAGCCGGCGATTTTGTATTGCGCCAGCGAGGTCTGCATCACCTCGAAGCTCTGGTTGACCAGTTCCAGTAACGACGCCGGGCTGCCGGTTTCGGCGACCCGAGAGCCGGTGGCCGAATTGGGTGTCGGGCTTTCATCCGGGCGGGGCGAGGGCGCGGCGGCGGGTGGGTCGAGCCAGGGGTTGGGCTCGGCGCTGGCGGCGGCTTCCAGCAACGCAGCTTCTTCGGCGGGGCCGGCCAGTTTGCGCCGGAACGGAATGCGCGAGCCGAGGCTGTCCATCAGGCCGTCGAGCTTGCCTTTGAACGCGGCGGGACGCTCGATCACCGGCAATTGGTAGTGGCGCTGGCCATTGGCGTTGAGGTTGACGGCGACGATCAGATCACAGTGGCTGGCCACCACCGGCACGATGGGCAGCGGGTTGAGCAGGCTGCCGTCCACCAGCATGCGTTTGCCTTGAATCACCGGAGTGAACAGGCTGGGAATCGCCGCCGAGGCGCGCATGGCTTGGTGCAGGTTGCCTTGCTGAAACCAGATTTCCTGCTGGAACGTCAGGTCGGTGGCGACGGCGGTGTACGGGATGCGCAGGTCTTCGATATTGATTTCGCCGACCATTTCGCGAATACGTCCGAACACTTTTTCGCCGCGAATGGCGCCAAGCCGGAAGCTGACGTCGAGCAGGCGCAGCACGTCGATGTAGTCGAGGCTTTCAATCCACTCGCGGTATTCGGGCAGCCTGCCGGCGGCGTAGATGCCGCCGACCACCGCGCCCATGGAGCAGCCGGCGATGCAGGCGATGTCATAACCGCGCCGCTCCAGTTCCTCGATAGCGCCAATGTGCGCATAACCCCGTGCGCCCCCCGCACCCAACACCAGCGCTACGCGTTTACTCATTGCCCGCTCCTGATTACTATCGCCGGCCGCTCGGCACGGCGTTTTGCGACCATACGCGCGCCGGCTCGCAACGCCAAGGCGCAGGCAATAGCCGTTTCGCTTGATCGCACTTTTTCGCGGCGCTGGCGTCTGATCAACACACGTGCTTAATGACGTTTAACCTGCTGTTTCTCATATTTGGAGCAATGTTATGAAAGCCTGGATCTGCTTACCCCTGATGGTGCTGGCCTTGTCTGGTTGCGCGGCCAAAACGGCTTACCGCGACAGCTGCGCTGCGCAATCCGACGCCGCCTGGCGTGAACTGGATCTGGCCAAGGCCGAAGGCTTTGCCGGCACCGTGAGCTACTCCAAAGCCCTGTCGCTGCTGACTGGCGCGAAAACCTCGCAACAGTTCGAAGGCTACGAAAGCTGCACCAAGAACGCGAAGAAAGCGCGCTTCTACATCAGCGAATCCCGCGCAGGGCGTTGATCGCGGTTGAGTTGTAGAGTTGTTGGGCTTCACCGATGGCTCAACCCAACCTACGCATCCGATGCGATGCGATGCGATGCGTAGGTTGGGTTGAGCGCAGCGAAGCCCAACAGGCGTCCCGCAATCCAGATCGTAGGTTGGGCCGAGCCATCGGCGAAGCCCAACAAGCCGACCCCCCGCAATCCAGCACAGCAATACAATCCCTTCTCATCTGTATCGCCCACTATCAGCTCATACGAATCTGACAGTGAGCGCCCCATGGCCAATCCCGTTTCCCGCAGCGCCTTCACCGCCAGTGATTGGGGCTTGCTGTGGCTACGCGTTAGCGGCTCGGCCTTGCTGCTGCATGTGCACGGCTTGCCAAAACTCCTGCATTTTCAAGAACAACTCAGGCTTATCGAAGACCCCTGGCACCTTGGCGCGACCTTCACGCTGAGCCTGGCGATTTTCGCCGAAGTGCTATGCCCGCTGCCGATTCTGCTCGGCGTGCTCACCCGTCTTTCTTGCTTGCCCATTCTTGCCGTGCTGCTGGTGGCGCTGGTGGCCGTGCACCCGGAATGGAGCGTGGCCGAGGGCCAGTTCGCCTGGTTGCTGCTGATCGTTTTCAGCACCGTGCTGATCGCCGGCCCCGGGCGCATTGCCGTGTCGCAGCGCCTGCCGGGCAGGGCACGGGCGCTGGTCTATCTTCAGTGACGGCTCGGTTTCTTATGTTCAAACAGGAGGCGTCAGCCCATGAGTAGTGTGGAAGTGTTCGAAGAGGTGGCGACCTTGCTGGTCCGTCACCGCGTCAAGGCTGGCCAAGATGCCGCCTATGAAGCGTGGCTGCGCCGCATCATCAGTACCGCGCGCGAGTACGCCGGGCACTTGGGCATCGACGTGATGCGCGGCCACAGCCAGGGCCTGACCCAGTTCACCTGCGTGCTGCGCTTCACCAGCACCGAGCTGCTGCAAACCTGGCTCGACTCCGACGACCGCCGCCAACTGGTGGCCGAAGTGGAACCGCTGCTGGCCGACGGCGATAAGACCGAAGTGAACGCCGACCGCGAATTCTGGTTTACCCCCGCTGAAATAGGCACGGCCAAACCGCCCGCGCGCTGGAAGCAGGCGTGCGTGACCTTTCTTGTGATTCTGCCGCTGAGCATGGGCGTGCCGCTGCTGTGGAAGCCGGTTTTCGCCCAGTTGCCCTGGTTGTCTGGCTACCTCGCCAGCAGCGTGATCATCACCCTCAGCATTGTCTTGCTGGTGGTGTACGTGTTCATGCCTCGCGTGACGCGGCTGTTCGCACGCTGGCTTAACGCTTAACGCCGTTTTGTAAAAAGGAGAGAAACCTCATGGCTGATGAAACCCCTCCCAAGGCCCCCGGGCGTCGCCAGTTTCTGGCCGCCAGTTCGGTGCTTGGCGCCGCTGGTGCGCTGTGGTCTGCCTTGCCTTTTTCCGCTTACGCCACCTCATCAGGAGCTCCGATGAACGCCGATCTAATTCTTTTCAACGGCCGTTTGCACACGGTTGACCGCGAGAAGCCAACCGCCACCGCAGTCGCCATCAAAGACGGCCGTTTCATCGCCGTGGGCAGTGACGCAGAAGCCATGGCATTGCGCGGCGGGTCGACCCGCGTGGTCGATCTGCAAAAGCGCACGGTCATCCCGGGCCTTAACGACTCGCACCTGCACCTGATCCGTGGCGGCCTGAACTACAACCTGGAATTGCGCTGGGAAGGCGTGCCGTCGCTGGTCGACGCCTTGCGTCTGCTCAAGGATCAGGCTGACCGCACCCCGGCGCCGCAGTGGGTGCGGGTGGTCGGCGGCTGGAACGAATTCCAGTTTGCCGAGAAGCGCCTGCCAACCATTGAAGAGCTGAACAAAGCCGCGCCCGATACCCCGGTGTTCGTGCTGCACCTGTACGACCGTGCCTTGCTCAACCGCGCTGCACTCAAGGTGGTGGGCTACACCCGTGACACGCCGAACCCGCCGGGCGGCGAGATTGTGAAAGACGCCAACGGCGAGCCCACCGGCATGTTGGTGGCGCGCCCGAACGCCATGATTCTGTACTCCACGCTGGCCAAAGGGCCGAAGTTGCCGCTGGAGTATCAGGTGAACTCCACGCGCCAGTTTATGCGCGAACTGAACCGCCTGGGCGTTACCAGCGCCATCGATGCCGGTGGTGGTTACCAGAACTACCCGGACGACTATCAGGTTATCCGCGAGCTGGCCGCCAACGACCAACTCACCGTGCGCATCGCATACAACCTGTTTACCCAGAAGCCCAAAGAAGAATTGGTGGACTTCAAAAACTGGACGCAAATCGTCAAGCCTGGCGATGGCAATGACTTCTTCCGCCACAACGGCGCCGGCGAAATGCTGGTGTTCTCGGCGGCCGACTTCGAAGACTTCCTCGAACCGCGCCCGGACCTGCCGCAAACCATGGAGCAGGAGCTGGAGCCCGTGGTGCGTCACCTGGTTGAGCAGCGCTGGCCGTTCCGCCTGCACGCCACCTACGACGAATCGATCTCGCGCATGCTCGACGTGTTCGAGAAAGTGAACCGCGACATTCCGTTCAACGGCCTGCACTGGTTCTTCGACCACTGCGAAACCATCACGCCGAAAAACATCGAGCGTGTACGGGCCCTCGGCGGCGGTATTGCCGTGCAGGACCGCATGGCGTTCCAGGGCGAGTACTTCGTTGACCGCTACGGCAAAAAAGCCGCCGAAGCCACGCCACCGATCAAACGCATGCTCGCCGAAGGCGTGCCGGTTGGCGGCGGTACCGATGCCACGCGGGTGTCGAGCTACAACCCGTGGACCTCGCTGTACTGGATGGTCAGCGGCAAAACCGTCGGCGGCATGGAGCTGTACCCCGAAGGCTTGCCGCGCGAAACCGCACTGCAACTGTTCACCCACGGCAGCGCCTGGTTCTCGACCGAGCAGGGCAAGAAAGGCCAGATCAAGGTCGGCCAGTTGGCGGATCTGGTCGCGCTGTCGGCGGACTTCTTCAGCGTCGATGAAGAAGCCATTAAATGGATTGAGTCGGTGCTCACCGTAGTGGACGGCAAAATCGTTTACGGCACCGATGAATTCGACAAGCTCGCACCGCCTGCGCTGCCGGTGACCCCGGACTGGTCGCCGGTGGTGAAAGTGCCCGGCCACTGGCGTCAGCAAACCGCATTGGCCGCGGCCGTGCACCAGTGCTCCGGCCCGTGCGGCGTGCATTCCCATAGCCATGAAAAAGCCCGTCTTTCCTCGGCGCCGGTGAGCGATCACCAGGGTTTCTGGGGCGCGTTCGGCTGTTCCTGCTTCGCCTTCTGATTTTGTTATCCAACCCATCAGGCCCGGTGCGGGCCTGATTATTTCGAGGAAATATCATGAGCAAGAAATACAACCGCCTGGACAAAGACAATGCCGTGGTTTTGCTGGTTGATCACCAGGCCGGCCTGATCTCCCTGGTGCGCGACTTCACCCCGGACGAGTTCAAAAACAACGTGCTGGCCCTGGCCGACATCGCCGCGTTCTTCAAGCTGCCGACGATCCTCACCACCAGTTTCGAAAACGGCCCGAACGGCCCGATGGTCCCCGAGCTGAAAGCCAAATTCCCGGACGCGCCGTACATTGCCCGTCCTGGCCAGATCAACGCCTGGGACAACCCGGATTTCGTGGCCGCCGTCAAAGCCACCGGCCGCAAGCAAATCATCATCGCGGGCGTTGTAACCGACGTGTGCGTGGCATTCCCGACCTTGTCGGCCATCGAAGAAGGCTTCGACGTGTTTGTGGTGACCGACGCTTCCGGCACCTTCAACCCCCTGGTCCGTGAATCGGCGCTGAACCGCATGGTCGAGGCGGGCGCGCAACTGATGAACTGGTTCGCCGTGGGCTGCGAGCTGCAACGCGACTGGCGCAACGACATCGAAGGCTTCGGCGCCATCCTCGGCGGCCACCTGCCGGCGTATGCCAACCTGATGCAGAGCTATAGCCAGAAAGCGCAGTAATTTTTCGGCTGGACCTGTAAGACCCAATCGAGGCTGAAGCCTCTCCCACAGGTGGTATATCGCTTGTGGGAGAGGCTTCAGCCTCGTTTTTCTTTAGGACGACAATTTGATTTTCTGGCACTTCAACGCTGTGCTCCGACCAACCATTCTGGATTCCCGCCTTCGCGGGAATGACGGGGGTCTATGCCACGCCACCGTCATCCCCGCGAAGGCGGGGATCCAGAATCTCGGATTTTACGACGCCTCTTGAAGTCGCACCGATGCTAACTCACTGCCCCCACGGCGCCGGTACGCCAATCAACCGGCCCATGGCGCCTTTGATGCCCAGCTCCTTCAAGGCGCTCAGCTCGCCCTGGGTTTCGACCATTTCTGCAATCAATGGCAAATCGATGCTGTTGGTGGCGCGGAACATGGCTTCGATAAACATGCGCTTGTCGCTTTCCTGGTCAATGGCGCGGATGTAGGTGCCGTCCACTTTCAGGTACGCAAGGCCCAGGTGGGTGAGGTTGCCGATCAGGCTGAAGCGGCCACCAAAATGCTGCAGGCCCAGGTTGAAGCCGGCCAGGTGCACGGCCTGGCTGAGGCGTTCCAGTTCGGCCGGCGGCGGCAGGTGGCGTTCGTCTACTTCCAGGGTCATCAACGTCGCGTGCTGCGGGTTTTCCCTGAGCAGCATGATCAGTTGCGCCTGGGCTTCCGGTTCGCGCAGGGTGGCGGCCGACAGGCTCAGGGCGATGGGTTGCTGATGCGCGGCCAGGTGGGCGAGGGCGTGTTTGAGCATGGCCAGGTCGAAGCGCGCGGTCCAGCCGAGGCGTTCGATCCATGGCAGGAAACGCCCGGCGGCAATGGCTTCGCCTTGCGGATCGATCAGTCGCGCCAGCACCTTGTGATGCAGCACGCGCTGGGTGTCGGCGCAATCGACTACCGGCTGGAAGTACAGCTCCAGTTTGCCTTTGTTCAGCGCTTCGTCGATCCAGCCGCGCCAATCGTTCAGGCTTTGGCTAGGGGCGGCGTTGAAGTCGTCGAGGCGTTCCCAGAACTTGGCGCTGTTGCTCTGCGCCTGGGCCAGTGCCTGGTCGCCACGGCTGATCACGGCCGGCACCTCTTCGCCCGGGCGGAAGGCGGCGATGCCCAGGTGGGCCACGGGCGTGCAGTCGCTGGCGCCGGTCTGACGCAGGCTTTCCAGGCTGTCGATCAATTGCAGGGCCAGGCGGTCGGCGTCTTCTCCGGACAGGCCCGGCGCCAGCAGGGTGAACTCGCCGCCACGGCTGCGCGAGGCGAGCCAGTCGCTACGGTCGGGGTGCGCGAGCGAGCGTTTGAGCAGGTCGCCGATGGCAGCAATCAGGGCGTCGGTTCGCTGGCCGCCAAGGCGCTGGTTGAGGCCGCCAAGATCGTTGACCCGCAGCATGATCAGATAGCCCTCGGCATGCTGTTCGTGGGCACTGAGCTGGTTGGCCAGGTTGATGTCGAACAAGCGGCGGTTGGCCAGGCCGGTGAGGGTGTCCTGGTAGGCTTCTTCGCGCAGTTTTTCGCTGCGCGCAGCTTCTTCGGCAAACAGGTTTTTCAGCTTTTCGACCATCTGGTTCATGGCCAGCACCACCCGTTTCAGCTCGGGCGTACGCGGAACGCGGGGCAGGGTGAAGAACTCGCGGCGGCTGATGGCGTGGGCCTGTTGCACCATGTTGTCGAGCGGTCTGAGCTGGGTGCGCAGCAGCCAGCCGCCGAGAATCGAGCTGACCAACCCGCACAGCAGCAGCCAGGCGGCGCTGCCCAGGGCGCTCTCCCACAAGCGCGAGAGCGCGAATTGCGGATGACTGAGCACTTCCACGCGGGCGGCCTGGTCCCAGCCGCGCATGATCATGGCGTCGCCGCCTTCGGGTTCCAGGTCGATCAGGTTGACGAACCACGCCGGCACGTTTTCCGACGTCGTGGTGGTGCGGCGCTCGACGATGGTTTCGCCGTTGTCCACGCGCACCACGCGGATGGTGGCGTAGTAACCGCTGTCGAATACCGAGCTGACCATCAGTTCGATCATCGCCTGGTCGTCAATATGCGGGGTCATGGACAGCGCCAGGGCGGTGGCGGCGTCTTGCGCGTGGGAGCGCAACTGGCTGAGCAATTGCTCGCGCGAGCTTTCCACACTGGTGATGAAACTGCCGGTGAAGGCCACTACCAGGAACAGGCAGATGGCGAGAAACAGCTGTTTGAGTAACGACATAAGGTTCTCCTAACCCTCACCAACGGCAAAGCCTTCGGCATTCATTTTTTTCAAGATGTCCTGCCAGCGCGAAAGCTTTTTGGTGTCACCGCGTTTGCCGGAAGAACCCGGCAGGTACAAACCTTCGGCATTGAAGGAATACACCGGGAGCAGATCTTTACGTTTCGAGGCGGGGCGAATTTCGCCGATCAAGTTGTCCAGTACCAGCGGCTGGGCGGTGGGGCTGGAATAGTAGGTGAGCACCATGTGCGCCTGGTTGTAGTTCAGCGCTTTGACATAGGTGATGCGCAGTTTTTCACTGGGAATGCCCAGACGTCGCAGGGTGAAGTACTTGGCGATGGAGTAGTCCTCGCAGTCGCCGGCCCCCTTGACCAACGCTTCTAGCGGCGTGGCCCAGTAGTCTTCCTGACGCCAGTTGCGGGCGTCGTCGACAAAGCGCAGTTCGCGATTGAAGAACGTGTTTACCACGCTGAGTTTTTCATTCTCGGGCAAACCGCCGCTGGTATTGACCAGATCGCTCCAGGCCACGATGCGAGGCTTGGCTTCGCCGAGATTGCCGTAGCGGCTTTCGGCTTTTTTCAGAATGACTTCGAAGTCCCAGTCGGCAAACACACTGGCAACGCCCACCAGCACCGCCAGCAGCAAAGACAAACAGACGCGTGCCAATGACAGGCGTCTGTGTCGTCCTTGAAAGCGCTGCCGAAGCTGCATGTCGCGTCTCCGCCGATGGTGGGGTGATTCTAGGCAGTTGCAGGTGAATTTGCTTTAGCGGCTGTGGGAATTTTCTAGCCAGCCACGACTCGGCGAATGCCTATGGGCGTTGGAGGGTTTTCTGCCGGAGGATATAAATCGTCACGCACACCGCACTGGTCAACATGAAGGCCCGCGCCCAGAACAGCGGCACCAGAAAGCACGAGACGCTGATGCTCAACCACATCAGGCCGATGGCGTACACCTTGCCCTTGAGCGGAATGCCGTTGCCGTCGAGGTAGTCGCGAATCCACGGGCCGAGTCTGGGGTGGTCCACCAGCCAGTTATAGAAACGCTCGGAGCTGCGGGCGAAACAGGCGGCGGCCAGCAATAGGAACGGCGTGGTCGGCAGTACCGGCAGAAAAACCCCGATCACGCCGAGCACCACGCTCAGCCAACCAATGGTCAGCAGGGCGTAGCGAAGGGCGGGATTGCGGGTTTCGTGGACGTGGCGGGTCACTGATCGTGCGGGGACGAATTAGTGGTGACGCGGCTTGAGCAGCGCCGGTTTTTCATCCGGCGCCTGGCAGATCAGGAACAACGCGGTGAGCGCTTCGGGAATCTGCTCGACCATGTCGTCCATCAGGTCGGCGTCTTTGGCGATATCGGCGAATTCGGCTTCTTCGTCGAACAGGCCGGACCCCACCATGATCGGCAACAGCAGTTCGCTGACTTCTTCTTCGGCGGTTTCAAACCAGGCGGCTTCGCGCATGAACACGCCTTCCATAAAGCCGATGCACCAGCCGCGAATATCGGAATCATCCGGCTCTTCGCCCAGATCCAGGTCACACGGCAGTTCGAGGTCATCGTCGGCGGCAAGCATGCGACCGATGTGCGCTTTGAGCTGGATAAGGGTGGCTTCGATTTCGTCGCGTTCAGCGTCGTCACGGTAGTGCGGCGGCTCGGAGAACAGCGCGTCGATCCATTCACGCTCCGGAACATCCTCGGTGCAGATCGACAGTGCGGTCAGAAAGCCGTGAGCGGCTACGTAGTCCAGGGCTTCTTCATGCAACTCATCGGCGTCGAGGAAGGCTTGCAGGCGGGTCAATTGCTCGGCGAAGGACATTACGGCACTACCTAATAGGACTGAATGCGCAGGATTTTAGCCTGTATAGCCCGCTGGCGCGGCGCTCTTGGCAGATTTTTTTCGCCGCAGCCGCTTGCCGGCAGGATTTTTCCACCGGCAATCACCGATAGGCGTCGTCCATTGCGCAGGGGTGCTGACGTATACTGCGGCGCTTTTCCGCCTGCACCTTCTGCAACAGCTTGGGGTTTATATGCTCGAACCGGCTCTGCGCATCCTTAAAGACGTCTTTGGCTACGACAGTTTTCGTGGACGTCAGGGTGCAATTATCGAGCGCGTGGCCAATGGTGGCGACGCCTTGGTATTGATGCCAACCGGCGGCGGCAAATCTCTGTGCTTTCAGGTGCCCGCGTTGTTGCGCCCCGGTCTGGCCGTGGTGGTGTCGCCGCTGATTGCCCTGATGGAAGACCAGGTGGCCACGCTCGACGAGCTGGGCGTCGCCGCCGTTGCGCTGAACTCCACCCTGAGCGCCGCCGAGCAACGGCAAATTGCCGACCGCATTCGCCGCAACGAAATCAAGCTGCTGTATGTCGCCCCCGAGCGCCTGGTACAGCCGCGCATGCTCGAGTTTTTGCAGGACCTGGATATCGCCCTGTTTGCCATCGACGAAGCGCACTGCGTGTCGCAATGGGGTCACGATTTCCGTCCTGAATACCTGCAACTGGGCCAGCTTGCCGAGCTCTTTCCCCAAGTTCCACGCATTGCCCTGACCGCCACAGCGGACATGCGTACCCGCGAAGAAATCGTCACGCGCCTGCACCTGCAAAACGCCGAGCGTTTTCTGTCGAGCTTCGACCGGCCGAATATTTTCTACCGCATCGTGCCCAAAGAGCAGCCGCGCAAGCAGTTGCTGGCGTTTCTTAAAGAGCGCAAGGGCGATGCCGGCATCGTGTACTGCATGTCGCGCAAAAAAGTGGAAGAAGTGGCGGCGTTCCTGAGCAAGGAAGGTTTTGCCGCGTTGCCGTATCACGCCGGCTTGCCCCACGAACTGCGCGCCACGCACCAGAGGCGGTTCCTCAATGAGGAAGGCTTGATCATGGTGGCGACCATCGCCTTCGGCATGGGTATCGACAAGCCCAACGTGCGTTTTGTGGCCCACCTGGATTTACCCAAGTCGCTGGAAGCCTATTACCAGGAAACCGGTCGCGCCGGCCGGGATGGTTTGCCTGCCGATGCGTGGATGGCTTACGGCCTGCAAGACGTGTTGCTGCTCAAGCAGATGCTGCAAAGCTCCGAAGGCGACGAGCGCCACAAGCGCCTGGAGCAACACAAGCTCGACGCCATGTTGGCGCTGTGCGAGCAGATTCGCTGCCGGCGTCAGGCGCTGTTGGCGTATTTCGATGAAGAAATGCCTAACCCTTGCGGGCATTGCGATAACTGCGTCGACAACGTGCAAACCTGGGACGCTACCGAGCCGGCGCGCCAGGCACTGTCCGCGATTTTCCGCAGCGGGCAGCGTTACGGCGTCGGCCATCTGGTAGACGTGCTGCTCGGTCGCGACAACGACAAAGTGCGCAGCAGCGGCCATCAGCATTTATCCGTGTTCGGCATGGGCAAAGCCCTGAGCGAAGGCGAGTGGCGTTCGTTGTTTCGCCAGTTGGTGGCGCGCGGTCTTGCCGATGTGGATCTGGAAGGCTACGGCGGCCTGCGCCTGAGCGAAACCTGCCGGCCGCTGCTGCGGGGCGAGGTGACGCTGGAGCTTCGTCGCGACCTGAAACCGCAGCTGGCGGCGAAAACCTCTTCCGGCGGCGGCAGCTCCGCCAGCCAACTCGTGCGCCCCGACGAGCGCGAGCAGTGGGAGGCCCTGCGCGCCTTGCGACGCAAATTGGCGGAAGAACATGCGGTGCCGCCGTACGTCATTTTCCCCGATTCGACCTTGCTGGAAATGCTGCGCAGCCAGCCCGGCTCAATGGCGGAAATGGCCGAAGTCAGCGGCGTGGGCGCGCGCAAACTGGAGCGCTACGGTGCGGCGTTCCTTGAAGTGCTCAGCGGCGCGGCCGAAGTGGCGCCGCCGGTGGTGGATATCCGTCACGAACTGGTCAGCCTGGCCCGCGCCGGCATGACGCCGCAGCAAATCGCCGGGCAACTGAAGTGCACCGAGAAAAACGTCTACAGCCTGCTGGCCGAAGCGATTGGCCGTCAGCAGTTGTCGCTGGAACAGGCGCTGGATTTGCCGATCGAGCTGCTGGGTGAAATTCAGGACGCGTTTCTGGACGCCGATGGCGAGCTGCCTGGCGTAGCTGCCATTGCCGAACAGTTTGCCGGGCGTGTGCCGGAAGGCGTGCTGTATTGCGTACGCGCCGCACTGCAGGCGGAATTCGAGGTTTAGCGAAGAGGCAGACAAGCCGCTCGAAATGCTGGCGCCAACAAATCGCCACGCTTGTTGGGCGCACTTTCTGCAGCTATGGTGTCGAAAAGCCTCCCCTTGAAGAGAAGAGGTAACGGGTGCCGCTCCATCACGCCTGGCTGGACGATGTCCGTCCCAACCCTTATGCCGATCAACTGTCTTTAGGCTTTCGCCTGCTGCGTTTCGTTCGTCCGCTCGAAGCTGAATACCGTCAGTACATGCGCGAGGACAATTTCGACCTCAAGCGCATTGCCCTGTGCGTGGGCATGGTGCTGTGGATGGCCTTCGCCATTCTGGACTTTTCCCTTATCGACGGTCCGCAACTGTGGTGGATGCTGGTGGTTCGCTGCAGCGTGCTGGCGATGTTGCTGGTGTGCGCCTTTCTGATTCTGCAACGCAAGCATGTGCATTTGCTGGTGCCACTCAGCCTGACCTGCATTATCGGGCTCGGACTGGGTGCCGCGTCGGTGGTGGCCATCGCCCATACCGTGGACATGACGTACCCCTACGAGGGGCTGCTGCTGGTGTGCATGGCGGCCTATTTTCTGGTGGGGCTGCGTTTGTCGGAGGCACTGGCCAGCTCGCTGGTGGTGCTGCTGGCGTATCTGCTCCTGGAATCGCTCGCCGGTTTGCCAATTCCGCGGCTGATCAACAACGGGCTGTTTCTGCTGTTCGGTAATTTGATGGGGGCGGTGGGTTGTTACCTGTTGGAGTTCAAATCCCGCGAGCATTTTCTGGTCAGCCGCCTGATGCGCGTGCTGGCCGATCACGACAGCCTCACCGGCCTGCACAATCGCCGCAGCTTCGATCGCCAGCTGGAGCGCTTGTGGCGGCAGGCGCAGCGCGAGGACAAACGGCTGGCGTTGCTGCTGTGCGATATCGATCACTTCAAGGCGTACAACGATTGCTACGGCCACCAGGCGGGCGACAACGTACTGCAGCGGGTGGGCGCGGTGCTGGCCGATGCGGCGCGCCGGCCGCTGGATATGTCGGTGCGTTTGGGTGGGGAAGAGTTTGCCGTGCTGCTGTACGACATCACTGACGAGCAAGCCCGTGAGCGGGCAGAGGCCCTGCGCCTGGCCCTGGAAAAACTCGGCATTCGCCATGAGCGCTCGGACACGGCGGCGATGGTGACGATGTCGGTGGGGGTTTCCTGCCTGTTACCGGCGCAGGAGTGGGATGTCGGGCAGCTGTACGAGCGCGCGGACCGCTCGCTTTACGAAGCGAAGGCGTTTGGGCGCAATCAGGTGGTTGCTTAACGCATCGCAATTAAAAAACCCGGCTCGATGCCGGGTTTTTTGTGCGTGCAACGTGGGCTAGATGCCCATGCCCACCAGGCTCTGCACGATATTGCGCAAGGTGCCGGCGATGGTCGGGTGTTCGACTTCAAAACGTTCAACGGCGAGGTTTACGCCGTCCACCAGATTGGTGTCGGGGGCGCTGGCTTCGCGCTGCAGTTGCAGTTCGATCTGTTGCGCCAGTGCGTTGAGTTCCTCGCGTTGCTCCTCGGACACCGGCGTCTGGCTTTGCAGTTGCTCGCGCAGTAAGTCCAATTGAAGCTGCAATTCGCGGGCAGGCATGGTGTTTCTCCCTCTGTGATAGGCAACAGCATTGACCCTGAGCGCAGGCCAAAGGTTCGAGTATTGAGGGTAATCCATGCACCGGCGCTTTGCCTGAAAGGCGCGGCCGCAAGATGTAACGCCTTACGGCTTCTCGCCTTTGTGCCGACGTTGCGCGAGATCGGTAAGGCTTGGGCCAAGATCGGCCAACTGGTCGATCACCGAGTGCACGCCCAGGCGATACAAGCTCAAGGTCGCCTGCGCGCGCAGGTGATCGCGCTCGGCGGCGGGCAGCGCTTGCCAATCGGTTGGCGCCTGCCCGCACAACGGACCGCAAGCGGCGAGCCCTACGGTCCATAAGCCCGCATTCAAGCCCGCTTGCAGCAAGCGCGGTTCGCCGCTGATCAACACGCAGCCGTCGAGGTTGTTCACCTCCAGTGCCGAAAGCGACTGCCAGCAGGCGTCGGGCGCAGGCCAGGGGCGGGCGGCGCTGGTGTCGGTGCCCACCAGCCAGGCAGGCAGGGCGCTGGCCAGTTGCTGGCTGGCATCGACCGGTAGTTCATCCAGCCAGGCGCAGGGCACGCCTTGTTGCTGCAGGGTTTCCAGCACATGCAGGGCGCCGGGTGTGGCGTGAGCGTGGTCGTTGACACATTCCTGCATGGCCCGTTGCAGGGCGGTGAGGTCGGCGCCTTCCGGCTCGCGTCCCAGTGCGGCACGCAGCGCGGCATGCGGCGACAACTGATGGCACGGCTGATTGGCCGCATCCGGGAACAGGCGTTGCAGCGAAACAGGCAGAGTGCGGGCACCGAAGTCCACCAGGCAGCCGGAAAGGCCAAAGAGCACGGCGGTGAAATCGGCAGACGATGAGGCGAGTGCAGGCATGACACGCATCCAGAATGGGGGCTTGCTAGCAAACTACTTACCGGCGATGACGGTGCGATGAATACTTTGTGACAATTGCCTCGAAATTGCCTTACGCGACGGGCTTTATGGGAACCAGAAGTGCGCTGCCAAACGCGTTCGCCAGCCCTTATACTGGGCGCCTTTTGCGCCAGCACCTATGCTGGCAAAACGCGCACGACGCGTACCACGTTCTGCCTCTGGAGCCTTGCAATGGAAGTGTTTGCCAGCAATTGGGCCACGCGTTTCGGCCAACTCTGCCTGTGTGCCGGTCTTGCGCTGGCGGCGCAGGTCGCCACCGCCGCGGAAAGCGACCCCTGGGAAGGCTTCAACCGCCCGGTGTTCACCTTCAACGACACCATCGATACCTACGCCTTGAAACCGGTCGCGCAGGGCTACCAGATCGTCACTCCGCAGTTTCTTGAAGACGGCGTACACAACGTGTTCAGCAACATTGGCGACGTGGGCAATCTGGCCAACAACCTGTTGCAAGGCAAGGTCGCTGCCGCCGGCGTCGATACCAGTCGCCTGATTTTCAACACCACCTTCGGCCTGCTCGGTTTCTTCGACGTCGGCACGAAAATGGGCTTGCAGCGCAGCGACGAAGACTTCGGCCAAACCCTCGGCGCATGGGGCCTGAACAGCGGGCCATATCTGGTGTTGCCGCTGCTGGGTCCGAGCACCGTGCGGGACGCATCTGGCAAGATCCCGGATGGTTTCGTAGAACCCTATCGGTACATGAGCCATGTGCCGACCCGTAACGTAACCCGCGCGGTAGACGTGGTTGATACGCGCGCCAGCTTGTTGTCGGCAGAGAAATTCATCAGCGGCGACAAGTACAGCTTTATCCGTAATGCCTATCTGCAGATGCGCGAGTTCAAGGTTAAAGATGGCGAAGTCGAAGACGACTTCTGAGTTTACGTAACCGATCGGCTGCGCGTCGGCGGGGCGTCGTTGGAAATACCCTTTCAGTGCTCATGGGCTAGAGCCCACTGCGCTTGAAAGGCCATTTCCGCCTAGCCCCGCTCTAGCTCGCTCGATCTTGAGCGGCGTGATGCTGATATTGAAAGGGCACAACGAAAAAGGCGACCTCAGGGTCGCCTTTTTCGTTTGATGATGGCTTGGGTTACTTCATGGACAGAATCGCCAACCCCAGCGATTGTTTGCCGCCGTCCAGTGCGGTGGCGCGGATGACTTCGGCTTCGGCGTCGAGGCCACGTAATTCGTTGTGTTCCGATGCGATGTGGACACGAACCTTATCGCCTACCTTGGCATCACTTTCGGCTTCCAACTGCATGCCGGTGCTGGACAGATCGAGGCAGAGTGCCGGAATGTCGCGGCCGGCGTACTTCAAGGTAACGGGTGCTTCCAGGCGCATACGGATGTAGTCGCGTTTCTCGGTGTAGGCATGATCACTCTGGCTCATTGACCCGCTCCTGTGGTTTTTATGGACTCTCCGAAAGGTCTTATAACCTTGCCCTCTTTAGGCTGTAAAGGCGTCAGACGATGATCGGCGCACGCTTGAATCGCCGCACGGATGGGAGTACCGTCTGCGCCTTGACCGTCCACGCGTCGCGGCTGATCGGCCTGACGTACACGCCAACCACCCCTGGCGCCGTTTGCCTGGTACCCCATGCACAATTCCAGTGCCTCGCTGCTGATTATTGATGACGACGAAGTAGTGCGCGCCAGTTTGGCCGCTTACTTGGAAGACAGTGGCTTCAGCGTTTTGCAAGCAAGCAACGGCTTGCAGGGTTTGCAGATCTTCGAGCAGGAGAAACCTGACTTGGTGATTTGCGATTTGCGCATGCCGCAAGTCGATGGCCTAGAGCTTATTCGCCGCATAAACGCCCTTGAGGTGCAGACGCCGGTTATCGTCGTTTCCGGCGCTGGCGTAATGAGCGATGCCGTGGAAGCGCTTCGCCTTGGCGCCGCTGACTACCTGATCAAGCCCCTTGAAGACCTGGCCGTGCTGGAGCACTCGGTACGCCGTGCGCTGGATCGCGCCAATCTGCGCATCGAAAACCAGCGCTACCGGGAAAAACTGGAAGTCGCCAACCGCGAGTTGCAGGCCAGCCTGAACCTGCTGCAGGAAGACCAGAACGCCGGTCGGCAAGTGCAGATGAACATGCTGCCAGTTACGCCCTGGAGCGTTGACGGCCTGGAGTTTGCGCACCAGATCATCCCGTCTCTTTACCTGTCTGGCGACTTCGTTGACTACTTCCGCCTTGATGACCACCGCATTGCCTTTTATCTGGCGGACGTTTCCGGCCATGGCGCGTCATCGGCGTTCATCACCGTTTTGCTGAAATTCATGACCACGCGGCTGCTGTACGAATCGCGCCGTGGCGGTCAATTGCCCGATTTCAAACCGTCTGATGTGCTTGGCCACATCAATCGCGGGTTGATCAATTGCAAGCTTGGCAAGCACGTCACCATGTTGGGCGGCGTGATTGACGAGCAGAGTGGCAAGCTCACGTACAGCATTGGCGGGCATTTGCCGCTGCCGATCATGTACAGCGAAGGCACGGCGCACTACCTGGAAGGCCGCGGCCTGCCGGTGGGGTTGTTCGATGAGGCGACATATAGCGATCACGTGATCGATTTGCCGCAATCGTTCAGCCTGACCCTGCTTTCTGACGGCATTCTGGACCTTTTGCCGAGCGACACACTCAAAGAAAAGGAAGCGTTGCTCCCACAGTTGGTGTGCACGGCGGGTGGCAGCCTGGATGGCTTGCGCCAGGTGCTTGGGCTGGCCAATCTCTCAGAGATGCCAGATGATATTGCCTTGCTGGTGTTAAGCAGGAACCTTGCATGATCTGTATGACCGCGCGCCCCATGAGCCTTATGAGCCGCATTAACGATAAAGGTACAGTGGCATGAGTACCGGTCGAATTCAGTTTGCCGAGCAGAACGGCACCTTCGTTCTGAAATTCGTGGGCGAAGTACGCCTGACGCTCTGTTCGGCATTAGATGCCACGATCGAGAAGATTTTCACTGCATTGAATTTCTCCGCCATCGTCATCGACCTCACCGAAACCCGCAGCATCGACAGCACCACGCTAGGCCTTCTGGCCAAGTTGTCGATTCTGTCGCGCCAGAAAGTCGGGCTGCTGCCAACGGTGGTGACCACCCACGCCGACATCACCCGTCTGCTGCAATCGATGGGTTTCGATCAGGTGTTCAATATCGTCGACCAGCCACTGGCCTGCCCGGACAGCCTGGCGGACTTGCCGTCGCAAGATCAGTCGGAAGAAGTGGTCAAGGCCAAGGTACTGGAAGCGCACCGGATTCTGATGGGCCTGAACGAGTCGAATCGTGAAGAGTTTCACGACCTGGTGAACGCGCTCGAGCGCGGCTGATACCTTCGAAGCGATACCGAAAATCGCGCGAGCGGCCTAAGCCCTCGCGCGTTTTGCGTTTTAGCGTTTGGCAGCCAGCAGGGCCTCGAGTTTTTCCTGATCGCGGGCGAACTGGCGAATGCCTTCGGCCAGCTTCTCGGTAGACATCGCTTCTTCGTTCAACGCCCAGCGGAAGCTGCTTTCGGTTGGCAGCTGTTTCGGCTCACCGGGGTTGCCGTCACGCAGCACACGTTCCAACGAGCCAGTGTCTTCGGCCAGTTGTTGCAGCAACTCGGGGCTGATGGTCAGGCGGTCGCAGCCGGCCAGTTGCTCGATCTGGCTCAGATTGCGGAAGCTGGCGCCCATCACCACGGTGTCGTAACCGTTGGCTTTGTAGTAGTTGTAAATGCGCGTCACCGACTTCACGCCCGGGTCTTCAGCGCCGACAAAATCACGACCTTCAGCCTTTTTGAACCAGTCGTAGATACGGCCCACAAACGGCGAAATCAGAAAGATACCGGCATCGGCGCAGGCGGCTGCCTGAGCGAAGGAGAACAGCAGGGTGAGGTTGGTTTGAATACCGGCGCGCTCCAGTTGCTCAGCGGCGCGGATGCCTTCCCAGGTGGCAGCAATCTTGATCAGGATGCGCTCGCGGCCAATGCCGGCGCGGTCGTACAAGTCGACCAGACGCTGGGCGCGCAGCAGCGTGGCTTCGGTATCGAACGACAGGCGTGCGTCCACTTCCGTAGAAATACGGCCCGGAATCACCTTCAGAATGCCCTGGCCGACGGCCACGCCGAAGCGGTCTGCGGCCAGCCCGAGGTCGCCATTGCAATCGGCCACGGCCTGATTCAGCAGCTCGGCGTAACCCGGCATGGCGGCGGCTTTAAGCAGCAGGGAAGGGTTGGTGGTGGCGTCCACCGGCTTGAGGCGGGCAATCGCATCGACGTCGCCGGTATCGGCAACCACGGTGGTGAACTGTTTGAGTTGTTCGAGCTTGGAGGTCATGGCGCAGCCTTGTGGTAACGGATGGCTAGACCTTACCCGAGCCGCCAGCCGCGCTCAACGGCTGGCGGATGACATTCAGCGGTGTTTTTGACGTTGTGCGTGAAAGGCGCCAGTTTCCCGACGAATACAGCTGCGCTCGATGCTCTCGTAGGAGCCAGCTTGCTGGCGAACCCTGAAAACCCCGGAAATGGTGTTTGCGCGATTCGCCAGCAAGCTGGCTCCTACGGGGAGAGCACCGTTATTAGCGGGAGGCCACGGTTGCCGGGGCCTGCCAGCCGCCGCCCAGGGCTTTATAGATCGACACGATGCCATGGTAGACATCCACTTCCGCCTGCGCCTGAGCATCTTCAGCCGCCAGGCGCTCGCGTTCGGCGTCCAGCAGCACGAGGAAGTCCGAGGTGCCTTCGCGGTAGCGGATCGACGCCTGTTCGGCGGCGGCGCGGCTGGCTTCGCTCTGACGCAGCAGCGAGATCAGCCGTTCCTGGCGTTTGCTGTAGTCGCTAAAGGCGTTTTCCGATTCTTCCAAAGCCACTAGCACTTGCTGCTCGTAGTTAGCCAAGGCGCCGTCGGCGTCGGCTTCCGCGCCGCGCAAGCGGGCCCGAACGCTGCCCAGATCGAACGCCGCCCAACTGATGGTCGGCGCCACGCCCCAGGCCCGCGCGGCCGAGGAGCCCAGCTGCGAACCGCGTGCCGAGGTGAAGCCGAGGAAGCCGGCCACATTCACCCGTGGAAACAGGTCAGCCGTGGCCACGCCGACATTGGCGGTGGCCGCTGCCAGTTGCCGTTCGGCGATGCGCACGTCGGGACGACGGCGCAGCAGTTCGGCCGGGTCGCCAATGGGCAGCGCCTTGGCAATGGCCGGAATCGCCCGTGGGCTGAGGTCCACCGTCAATTGCTCAGGCCGCTGGCCCAGCAGCGTGGCGATGCGGTTACGCGAGCGAACTTCCTGCGCCTGCAGTTGCGGCAGGGTGGCCTCGGTGGCCGCCAGGCGCGCATCGGCGCGCAGTACATCGAGCTCACTGCCCACACCGGCTTCGCGCATGGTGTCGGTCAGGTCGCGTGATGCTTGCTGATTCTTCAGGTTGCTGCGGGCAATACCTTCACGCAGTTGCGCGCCGCGCAATTCGCCGTAGGCATCCACCAGCTCGGCAATCAGACTGACTTGCAGCTGATACAGCTCGGC
Source organism: Pseudomonas viridiflava (assembly GCF_900573885.1). Classification (GTDB taxonomy): domain Bacteria; phylum Pseudomonadota; class Gammaproteobacteria; order Pseudomonadales; family Pseudomonadaceae; genus Aquipseudomonas. The sequence goes on along the minus strand of NZ_UPSE01000306.1, from coordinate 183,413 downwards.
CTCGGCAACGTCCTGCTCGGCGTCGCTGGCCTCGAGTTGGCGCTGAATGCGCCCGAACAAATCCACTTCCCAGGCCATATCCAGGCCCAGGTCGTAGCGTTCATTGCGCACGCGGCGGTCGGTCACGCCCGGTTGCTGCGCTTTGCCGTTCTCGCTGCTGGCGCGGCTGGTGACCACGGGGAAGCGGTCATTGGCCACGTCATCGCGAATGGCGCGGGCCGCTTTCAAGCGGGCAAAGGCCACGCGCAGTTCGCGGTTTTCCTGCAACGACTGGCTGACCAGCTGGTTCAGGGTCGGGTCGTCGAACTGCTGCCACCAGGTCACTTCGAACGCACGGCGGTCGTACTTGCCCTGGTTGGCGTCGCCTTGGGCAGCTGCCAGTGTGGCCGGCTCGGTTTCCGGCGCTTTGTAGTCCGGGCCCACGGCACAGGCGCTTAACGCGAGTGCCAGGAGGGCGGGGGTGAAGGCTTTCAAACTCATGATGCAGGTGCCTCCAGCAGGCGAACTTTGCGCGCTTCGCGGCGTTCCACGAAGTTACGGATCAATACGTAGAACACCGGCGTCAGCAGCAGACCGAAGAAGGTCACCCCGAGCATGCCGGAGAACACCGCCACGCCCATGGCATGACGCATCTCGGCACCGGCACCGCTGGAGAACACCAGAGGAACCACGCCCATGATGAAGGCGAACGAGGTCATCAGAATCGGCCGCAGACGCAAGCGGCACGCTTCCAGTACGGCGGCCAGCGGGGTCATGCCTTCTTCCTGTTTGTCCTTGGCAAATTCGACGATGAGAATCGCGTTCTTACACGCCAGGCCCACCAGTACGATCAAGCCGATCTGGGTAAAGATGTTGTTGTCGCCTCCGGAAATGATCACGCCGGTAATGGCCGACAGCAGGGTCATCGGTACGATCAGAATCACCGCCAGCGGCAGACTCCAGCTTTCGTATTGGGCGGCCAGCACCAGGAAGGCCAGCAATACGCAGAGCGGGAACACGAACAGCGCGGTATTGCCCGAGAGGATTTGCTGATAGGTCAGGTCGGTCCACTCGAAAGTCATGCCGTTTGGCAGCTCGTCTTTCAGCAATTTCTCAATGGCTTTTTCTGCCTGGCCCGAGCTGTAGCCCGGAGCGGCGGCGCCGTTGATTTCTGCAGTGATAAAGCCGTTGTAGTGCATCACGCGGTCCGGGCCCGAGGTGTCGCTGACTTTCAGGAACGTCGCCAGCGGAATCATTTCGCCCAGGTTGTTACGCACTTTCAGCTGACCAATTTGCTCGGCTTCCAGGCGGAATTGCTGCTCTGCCTGCACGTTGACCTGATACGTCCGGCCAAAGCGGTTGAAGTCGTTGGCATACAGCGAGCCCAGATACACCTGCAGGGTGTCGAAGATGTCGCTGATGGCCACGCCGTGGGTCTTGGCTTTTTCGCGGTCGATGGCAGCGTCCACTTGCGGAACGTTCACCTGGTAGCTGGTAAACAGGCCCGCCAGTTCAGGCACGTTCTGGCTCTTGGCAACGATGTTCATCGTTTCCTTATAGAGCTCTTCGTAGCCCAGGCCGCCACGGTCTTCGATCTGCAAGCGGAAGCCGCCGATGGTGCCCAGACCTTGCACAGGCGGAGGCGGGAAGATCGCCATGTAGGCTTCCTGAATGCCGGCGTACTTGCCGTTCAGGGCGCCGGCGATGGCGTTGGCCGACTGGCTCGGGTCTTTACGCTCGTCGAAGTCTTTCAACGCCACAAACACGATGCCGCTGTTCGGGCTGTTGGTGAAGCCGTTGATCGACAGGCCGGGGAAGGCGATGGCGTTGGCAACACCCGGTTGCTGCATGGCCATTTCCGACATCTGCTTGATCACCGCTTCAGTGCGGTCCAGGCTCGCGGCGTCTGGCAATTGCGCGAAGGCCACCAGGTACTGCTTGTCTTGCGCCGGTACGAAACCGGTTGGCGTCGACGAAAAGCCCGCGTAAGTCAGCACCATCAGGCCGGCGTAAATCACCAGGGCGATGCCGCTGCTGCGAATGACCCGCGCCACGGTGCCGACGTAGCCATGACTGGCCTTGTCGAAGAAGCGGTTGAACGGACGGAACAACCAGCCGCCGAGCAATTTATCCAGCACCTTGGAGAAACGGTCCTTCGGCGCGTTGTGATCTTTCAGCAACACAGCGGCCAACGCTGGCGACAGGGTCAGCGAGTTGAAGGCCGAAATCACGGTGGAAATGGCGATGGTCAAGGCGAACTGTTTGTAGAACTGCCCGGTAAGGCCGGAGATAAACGCTGCCGGAATAAATACCGCACAAAGCACCAGCGCCGTGGCGATGATCGGGCCGGTCACTTCACGCATGGCGCGTTTGGTGGCTTCTACGGGCGTCAGGCCCAGGCCGATGTTTCGCTCAACGTTTTCCACCACGACGATGGCGTCGTCCACCACGATACCGATGGCCAGTACCAGGCCGAACAGCGACAGCGCGTTCAGCGAGAAGCCGAACAGGTGCATCACGGCAAACGTACCGATCAGCGAAACCGGCACCGCCACCAACGGAATGATCGAGGCGCGCCAGGTTTGCAGGAACAGGATTACAACCAGCACCACCAGAATCAGCGCTTCGAAGAGGGTGTGAACCACCGCCTCGATGGAGCCGCGCACGAAAATGGTCGGGTCATAAACGATGCTGTAGTCCATGCCCTCCGGGAAGCCTTTCTTCAGCTCTTCCATGGTCGAACGCACGTCGTTGGAAATCTCGATGGCGTTGGAGCCTGGACGCTGGAAGATCGGAATGGCCACGGCCGGGTCATTGTTCAGCAGCGAGCGAAGGGCGTACTGGCTGGAACCGAGCTCGATGCGAGCGATATCTTTCAGGCGAGTGATTTCACCGTTTTCGCCAGAGCGAATGATGATGTTCTCGAACTCTTCCTCACTGACCAGACGGCCCTGGGTGTTCACCGACAACTGGAAACTGGTGCTGCCAGGGGACGGCGGAGCGCCCAGTTGGCCGGCCGCGACCTGACGGTTTTGCTCGCGAATAGCGGTCACCACATCGGTGGCGGTCAGGTTGCGCGAGGCGGTTTTGTTCGGGTCGAGCCACACGCGCAGCGAGTAGTCGCCCATACCGAACAGCTGCACATCGCCGACGCCGCCAAGGCGGGCCAACTCGTCCTTGATGTTGAGCAAGGCGTAGTTGGACAGGTACAGCATGTCGTAGCGCTTATCCGGCGAGGTCAAGTGCACGACCATGGTCAGGTCGGGCGATGCCTTGTCAACCGTGATACCAATGCGCGTCACTTCTTCCGGCAGCTTGGGCTGGGTGCGGGTTACGCGGTTTTGCACTTGCACCTGCGCGTTGTCCAGGTCGGTGCCCAGGGCGAAGGTGATGGTCAGGGTGATTTTGCCGTCGGCGGTCGACTGCGAGGACATGTACAGCATGTTCTCAACGCCGGTGATCGCCTGCTCCAGCGGTGCGGCAACGGTTTCACCGATCACTTTCGGGTTGGCGCCCGGGAAGTTGGCGCGTACCACTACGGTGGGCGGCACCACTTCCGGGTATTCGCTGATCGGCAACTGGAACAGCGAGATGGCACCGGCGATCAGGATCAGCAGCGATAACACTGCGGCAAAGATCGGCCGTTGAATGAAGAACTGGGAAAAATTCATCGCTAATAATCCTTTAAGCCCAAGAGCTTTTAACTAACGGGCCTTAGCCGCGTGCCGGGGCCGAGCTGGCAAGCTTCTGCACGACTTTGTCGTTCTTGGCTTGAGCCGCATTGTTGTTTTCCAGGGCTTGGCGTTGTTGCGCCAGGGCGTTGATGGTTTCGTCGCTGGCCATCGGAATAACCTGAGGCTCGACTGGCGAACCAGGGCGCACGCGCTGCAAACCTTTCACCACAATCTGGTCGCCTTTGGCCAGGCCACTGCGCACGATGCGCAAGCCTTCCAGCTTCGGCCCCAGTTCCACGGCGCGGTAGGCGGCTTTGTGCTCGGCGTCGATTACCAGCACAAACTTTTTGCCGAGGTCGGTGCCGACTGCTTCGTCGCTGATCAGCGTGGCGTTATAGGTGCCGCTGCCGACCAGCTTCAGGCGGGCATACAAGCCAGGAGTGAAGCGCCCGTCGGCGTTGGCGAACACCGCGCGGCCCCGGATGGTGCCGGTTCTAGGGTTGACCTGGTTGTCGACGAAGTTCATCTGGCCCAGGTGCGGGTGACCGTTTTCGCCGGTCAGACCCAGGTACACCGGGCTGTTCTGGCCACGTTGACCCTGGCGGGCAAGCTCGTTGTATTTGAGGAACACGCGCTCATCGACGTCGAAATAGGCGTACACGCGATCGGTGGACACCACGCTGGTCAGCAGGGTCTGCCCGGCGTTCACCAAGTTGCCTGCGGTGATTTCGGCGCGGCTCACACGGCCATCGATAGGCGCGGTGATGCGGGTGAAGCTCAGGTTGAGACGGGCGTTTTCCAGTTGCGCCTGAATATTTGCCACGCCTGCACGGGCTTCCTGAGCAGCGCTGGTACGGGCATCGGCCAATTCGGCGGAAATGGCGTTGCTGGCACGCAGGCGTTCGCCACGGCGTGCTTCGTTTTCAGTGCGGCTCAGGTTGGCGCGAACTTGCTGCAACTGGGCTTCCAGGCTGCGAACTTCGGCTTCGAACGGGCGGGGGTCGATCTGGAACAGCAAGTCGCCTTTCTTCACCAGCGAACCTTCGGCGAACGCGACCTTGTCGATGTAGCCGGAAACGCGAGGGCGAATGTCCACGGCTTCTGGTGCTTCCAGGCGGCCGGTGAACTCGTCCCACTCATTGATCGGTTGTTGCAGCACCTCGGCAACGCTGACCTTGGAAACGGGCATTTGCGCAGTGGCTTCGGGCGCCTTGCCACACGCACTGATAATCACCAGGGCGAGGGCGGCTAGGGGGAAACGCAAGGCTAAAAGGGACTGTTGCATCGGTGAGACTCCGCCATAGGTTTTTCAGAATGGGCGGAGTGTGATGGCGTAATGAGACGTCAGACGAATCGAACAAGCCGAAGTTGGATATCAATATGAATGATGTTTAGTTCATCTGACGGTAATAGTTCAGAGTATATTCCCGATCGGGGTTAAACCAGGCTATCCGGATCGGCCACAAACATCTGAATACGCGAGCGCAACCAGCGCTCGGCCGGGTCGTTGTCCTGAGCGCCGCGCCAGGCCATCGACAGCTCGAACGAGCGCGCCGGGATGCCTTCGGGCACATCTTCGGCGCGCACGCCGCCTGTTGCGGTCAACGCGGCGGCGGTGTAGTCCGGCACGATGGTCACCAGGTCGGTGCCGGATAACAACGTGCCCAGGCCGTTGAACTGGGGCACTGCCAGCACCACTTTGCGTTTGCGTCCGACCTTTTCCAGCTCTTCATCGATAAAGCCGTTGAGGTCGCCGGCAAAGGACACCAGCGCATGAGGGCGCGCGCAGTATTCGTCCAGCGTCAACCTGCCCGGTGCCGAGTCAGCCCGTAGTAGCTGCGGTTTGCTCTTGCGCAGCGTCTTGCGCTTGGCGTTGGCCGGCAATTCATCGGTGTAGCTAACGCCAACGGAAATTTCGCCAGAGGCCAACAAGTTCGGCATCAATAGATAGTTGGCGCGCCGCACCACGATCACCACGCCAGGCGCTTCGGCGCGCACGCGACGCAGCAGGGCAGGAAGCAATCCGAACTCAACGTCGTCCGAGAGGCCTATACGGAAGACGGCAGTGCTGGTAGCTGGATCGAATTCCGAAGCGCGGCTGACGGCGGTGGAGATGGAGTCGAGCGCAGGCGAGAGCAGGCCGAAAATTTCCGAAGCGCGCGCCGTGGGCTCCATGCTACGACCGGTTCGCACAAAGAGTGGGTCGTCGAATAGACTGCGCAGCCTTGAAAGTGCAGCACTGATGGCGGGCTGGCCAAGAAAGAGCTTTTCCGCCGCCCGCGTTACGCTGCGTTCATGCATCAGCGTTTCGAACACGATCAGTAAGTTGAGATCAACGCGGCGTAGGTCATTACGATTCATTCAGCGCTACCCTGTACCTGAGTGCTCTAGTGCGGTTCCTGGAGCGAAAGGCTGAAGGGCGGCGAGGCTGCCGTCAAGGCCGGCCATCATTGGTATTTATGTCGACTATCGATAGACGCGGGTGGTTTTGATAGTAAAGCCCCGATAAAGTCCGTGGCCATTGGGAGTCCACATGCGAGGTGAGCGATGTCCCGTGTAATCCGTTTCCATCAGTTCGGCCCAGCTGAGGTCCTGAAGCTGGAAGAACAACCTACCGCACAACCGGCGGCCGGAGAGGTATTGCTGCGGGTTGAAGCCATCAGCGTGAGCTGGCACGACGTACTCTGGCGCCAAAACCTGGCCCCATCTCCTGCGCGTCTTCCCGCCGGTATCGGCCAGGAAGTGGCCGGTGTGGTGATTGCCGTCGGCGCAGGCGTAGACGATTTGAAAGTGGGCGATAAAGTCGCCAGCTTTCCCGGCCATAGCGCTAACCAATATCCCGGCTACGGCGATGAAGTGGTGCTGCCGCGCCAGTCGCTGACCCGTTACCCCGATGACGTGCTCAGCGCGGTCGAGGCGAGTGGCTTTTATACGCCGCTGCTGATTGCCTACTTTGCCTACGTGGAACTGGCGAAAGCCAAGGCCGGGCAAACCGTGCTGATCACCGATGCGTCGCACTGCTCGGGTCCGGCCTTTGTGCAGTTGGGTAAAGCGCTGGGGCTGCGCATTGTGGCTGCCACCAAAGATCCTGAAGACCGCGAGTCGTTGATTGCCCTGGGTGCCGACAAAGTTATCGTCACCGAAGAGCAAGACCTCGTCGCCGCCATCAACAAATACACCGATAACCGCGGTGTGGATGTGGTGCTCGACGGCCTGGGTGGCCCGCAAATGTGCTTGCTCGGCGATGTGATTGCGCCGCGTGGTCGCCTGGTGCTGTACGGCCTGCAAGGCGGCAACCAGACGCCATTCCCGGCCTGCGCCGCGTTCCAAAAGAACATTCAATTCTTCGTGCACTGCATCGGTAACTTCACCGGCAAGCCGGAGCTGGATATTCCGCCGGATCAGGAAGCCGTGGCCAACGCCCTGAACGCGTTGAATCAACTGGCCCGCGACCGGGTGCTGCAACCGCGAGTCGAGAAGGTGTTCGCCTTCAACGACTTCGTCGAAGCGCATCACTACATGGAAAAATGCCCGAAACAGGGCCGTGTGGTTATCGAAGTAAACGAGTAACAGAGGAAGCGGCAGGCCAGCATGGCTGGCTTGCCAGGGTAGGGCTTATCTACCCTTGAGCAGCTCGGCCGCCTGGTCGAGCAAGGCGAGCGGGTCGGGCGCTTTATGAATGTCGACCGACAACAGCTGGCGAAACTTCCGCGCTCCTGCAAACCCTTGCCCCAACCCCAACACATGCCGCGTCACGTGGTGCATCGCACCGCCGCTGGCTATGTGCGCCGCTATATAAGGACGCAGCGCCTGTAGCGCCTCCAGTCGGCTGATCACCGGCGCGTCGCTGCCAAACAGCTGCTGATCCACCTGCGCCAGCAGATACGGATTGTGATACGCCTCGCGCCCCAGCATCACGCCATCGAACGTCTGCAAATGCTCCTGGCACTGCTCCAGCGTCTTGATGCCGCCGTTGAGCACAATCTCCAACTCCGGGAAATCCGCCTTCAACTGCGCCGCCACGTCGTAGCGCAGCGGGGGGATCTCGCGGTTCTCCTTAGGCGACAAGCCCGCCAGAATCGCAATGCGCGCATGCACCGTAAAACTGCGGCAGCCGGCTTCTTTCACCTGGCCGACAAAATCGACCAACTCGGCATAACTGTCGCGCCCATCAATACCAATGCGGTGCTTCACCGTCACCGGAATCGACACCGCATCACGCATCGCCTTCACACAATCGGCCACCAACGCCGGATGGCCCATCAGGCAGGCGCCAATCATATTGTTCTGCACCCGATCGCTCGGGCAGCCGACATTCAGATTCACCTCCTGATAACCCGCCTCCTGCGCCATGCGCGCGCACGCCGCCAACTCGGCTGGCACGCTGCCGCCCAACTGCAACGCCAGCGGGTACTCGGCCACGTCGTGCTGGAGAAAACGCTGCGGATTGTCGCCACGCAGCAACGCACCGGTGGTGACCATTTCGGTGTAGAGCAGGGCGTGTTTGGACAGCAGGCGCAGGAAGTAGCGGCAGTGGTGGTCAGTCCAATCCATCATCGGCGCCACGGAGAAGCGGCGGGATGGTTCAAGGCTGATAGTTGCTGGCGTAGGAGCGATTTGCAGAGACATGGAGAAGAGTCTGGTTTTGGCTGATCGCCGCCATTTCCGCGCGTTTTTTCGATACAAGGATGGGCTCGAAAACAGGCAGTCAGCAACGGGAACGTGGTGCGCGCTATCGCGCAGATCGGCCGGATTTTTAGTGGGCGGGCAGTTTAACAGCAAACTCCCGCCAGGCCTGACTCCCGCGCTTTTTGCCGACACAGAGCCCGGCGCTGACGGAAGATGGTTGCAATAATTACCCTTAAAGGGTATTTTAAAGGAATCGTAACCCTTATGGAAAAGAGCAAAGCCCATTACAGCCTCACCGCGATTCAAGACGACGTGTCCAGGCTAGGTGCAGCAGCCTTCACCAAATCATCGCTGGATGGTGGCCGAGCCTTGGGGCTGAGTAGCGCCGCTATGGTGGACGTTATTTGCGGACTGCGCCGCAGTGATTTTTATAAATCGATGACGACCCATGCAGACCACACGGTTTGGCAGGACGTGTACTTCCCCGCGCTGCCGGATGGTGTGGTGGTGTATGTGAAGGTGACCTACCGGCTACACGGCCCACCCGTAATTTCCTTTAAGAGGAGAACGCAATGAACAAGCCAGTTTGTGTCAGCTGCGGCGCAGGTCAAACCATGACCCGTTTCGAGAACCGCACCTTTGCCGTCACTTATCATTTGCTGAGTCGCGATGTGTCTGGGCTGTCGGGCTGGGAATGCAGCGCGTGCGCTGAAGTTGAGTTCGATGCCGAAAGCGCCAATCGTTATGCGAAGGCGGGCGATCAACTTCTTGAGGATGCCAGGCAAGCGGTAGCCGAAGAAATGAAGCGAATCCGCAAGAAATTGCAGCGTACGCAGCGGCAGATGATGGCGATTGCCGGCGGCGGTCATAACGCGTTTTCCCGCTACGAACGAGCGGAAGTAGAACCTCCGCAACCACTGGTGGTGTTGATGACGCTGCTTGATCACCACCCTGAATTGCTGGAGCAGATCGAAGCGCTTTTCAGCGAGGGCGCCAATGGTGCAATCAGCCATCTGGTTGCCGAAAAGGAACGGGCAAGGCTCGCGGGGTAGGCAAAAAGGCGCCGGGTGAGCGGCGCCTTACTGGTCTTCGTTATGCAAAAGCGTGTAAGGCAACACAAGCGTGTCTGCAACGAAGCTGAAGGGCAGGTCGATTATTGCGATGGGCGCCAGGGCAACCATGATGCCGGCGTTTTCTTCCGTTGCGCCTTTGATCACCATGACGTCGACGGCAGAACCGCAATAAGGGTGGACGCCGCAATGTTTTCCATCGCCGAAAGTCTCCGACAGGGTCGAACATCCCGCCAGGATTGCCAGCGCAACTGCCGTTAGTACCGTGCGCATGCGCTGCCGTCTCCGTTGCTTATCAAGGCGGCGACTGTAGCATTCAAGGCGCGAGGTTCGGTGCGGCAGCGCGCAAAAAATGGGCGGTTTAAACGGTAAGTTTTAAGCCGCCTTGAGCGTGCAACAGAGCAGCAACTCATGCATCCGGCGGTGTGCCTTCGGCATTTGCGACCACTGCATCGATCTGGATGAGCGCGCCCATTGGTAACTCAGCTACGCCCAACGTGCGCCGCGCGGGTACGCCACCAGGGAAGTACTTGGCGTACACCTCATCTACCGCAGCCATGTCGTCGATATTTCTCACGAAGATATTCACCTTGACGACGTCATCCAGCCGATGGCCGATGCTTTCAATGACGGCTTTGATATTGCCCAAGCACTGAGCCGCTTGCTCGGTAATACCGCCTGGCACGAGGTTGCCGCTCGCCGCGTCAATGGGAAGTTGCGCCGAGAGGTGGTTGTAGTGGGAAAACGCGACGCTTTGCGTAGAGAGCGGGCAAACCGGTGCGAGGGGCGTGTTGTTCGCCTTGATAACAATGCCGTGGCGATCTTCTACCCGTTGCGGTGGGGTACCGTCACCGTGAGACACCACCACTTCTATTTGCACCAGCGCGTCCAGTTGCAACTCTTCCACTGGAACTACTGTGCGGGCGGGAACATAGCCAACGGTTCGGGCAATCGCTGAGTGAGGAAAGAAGGCGGCATACACTTCGTTTACCGCCTCGATGTCACTAAGGTTTTTAATAAACACGTTGGCTTTGACAATGTCGTCAGACGGCACGCCAATACTTTCCAGTATTGAATTGATGTTTTTTAAGCATTGCGCCGTCTGTTCTTTAATTCCCCCACTGACCAGCTTTCCCGTGCGGGGGTCAATTGGAAGTTGTGCGGAAAGATTGTTGTAGTGCGAAAACGCTACAGTTTGAGCGGAGAGCGAATCCATTGGCGCATCCTGTGTATCGGCGGCCGATTTGATCAAGTCTCCCGCCTGGGGCGCTTCAGGAATGGTGCCTTCGCCGTTTGATACAAGCGCTTCCACCTGCAAGCGGGCGCCCATGGGTAACGCGGCCACGGCAATGATGGTTACAGCCGGCACGTAATACGGGAAAAAGTCGGCGTATACCCAATTCACTACGTCAAGGTCTGCCAAGTCTTGCAGGAACAGGGTGATGCGAACGACGTCATCGAGACTGTGATTGATATCTTCGAGAATCGTTTTGATATTGCTAAAGCACTGTACGGCTTGATCTTTGATGTCGTCGGACACCAACTTTCCCGTTCTGGGGTCGATAGGAAGTTGGGCTGATAAATGGTTGTAATGGGAAAAGGCGACGGTTTGCGAGTATGGGCCTGTCGGCTTGGCAGCGTTTTGCGGATTTCTTGCCAGTACTGCGTTATAGCCAGTCATGAGAGCGCTTACCTGTAAGGAGATATAGAGCAAGGGCGAGTAGTTGGCTCGCATCGGGCAAAGCGTTTCCGGCCGCGAGTATTAATCGCGTGGGTAGTTGAAGAGGGTGAAGTTCCCGTTCGGATGAGCAGAGTGTAAATGCGCCGGGGTTATGCGCTATGCACGAAAACTTTAGAACTTGGCGAGACAAGCCTGAGAGGGTTGTCGGAAATTCCCTACTTGCGAGGGCATTCGGTCGGGCGGCGATGTGATGGGTGCGACTTTGCCTTAATCACCAGCCGGTGAAAAAAGTCGCACGGTCTCAAAGAGAACAGCCGCAACCTATGCGGCTGGCCACCCTTAAAGCGTTGGCCACTCCACTGCCGGCAACGCCTGGAACCCGGGCCGGGCAAACAGGTAGCCCTGGAACAGGTTGATACCCAGCGAATGCAGATGACGCAGCTCGCCAACGGATTCGATGCCTTCCCCAATCACTTCAATATCCAGCGCCCGGCAGACGCCCACGATGCCTTCGACGATGGCCTGGCGTACGCGGTGACTGTCGATGTCGCGCACCAGCGCCATGTCGAGTTTGATGATGTCGGGCTGGAATTCGGCGAGCAGATTAAGCCCGGCGTAGCCAGCGCCAAAGTCATCGATGGCGGTGCGAAAGCCGTGTTTCTGGTACTCGGTGACGATCTCTTTCAGGTGGTCTTTGTTGACCAGTTCTTCACCTTCGGTCAGCTCGAAGATGATGCGCTCGGTGGGGAAGTTGAAGCGCCGCGCGGCTTCAAGCGTTGCCCGAATACAGGTGGCGGCTTTGTACACGGCGTTGGGCAGAAAATTAATGCTGAGCAGACAGGGCATCTGCAGACGACTTGCCAATTCCACCGCTTTTACCCGGCAGGCCTGATCGAAGGCGTAGCGGTTCTGGTCGTTGACGCGGCCCAGCACTGAGGCCGCGCCGCTACCGTCTGTACCGCGCACCAATGCCTCGTAGGCATATACGCTGCGCTCGGTGAGATTAACAATTGGCTGGAAAGCCATGGTGAAGTCGAATTCAAGTGCTGCGCCATCGCGGCAGGCGTCGCAGCTGGGCTTGGTTGGTTGCTCGGTCATGGCGAAAAAACCCAAATTGGCCAGGGATAACGGCCGGAACGCTGTCCGGCTTCTTTCTATTGTGGCGAATTTTGGACCGTACCAGATTGGGAATTGGTCGGTCATTTTTTTGTGCGCGCTTACACGACCTCGAATGTGATGCCAGCGTAGCGCTTGAGCCGCTCGATGTAGCGCGCATCGAACACGGTAGCGGGCGTCCAGAAGCCACCGCCTTGTCCGGCGTGTTCACACGGGTCCATGGCCAGACTGATGGCTGCCTGGCCGAGCATTTTGCTGGTGGAGCCGTAGCCGGGATCGCGGTCGCCGGTCACTTTCACATTCAGCACCTGCCCGGTAACCGTGCGCCCAAGAAAGCGCAGGTCGTAGCGCCCAGCCTCTTGTGCTTGCGGGCTTGGTCCTTCACCAGGCTTGGGCAAAAGGAAGCGTTCGAGTAACCGGCGGATGGGCGAGATCATCACGCCGAGCATAAAAAAGCCGAGCCCGAATACCAGTGCGAAAGCTGTCAGACGCCCCTTGAGTCCGTAGCCCGTGAGCGTGGCTTCGTTGTAGGTGAAGTCGTGGCCATAGCTCTTGCCGCTCAACGCATTGGAGCGATGAACGACCCGCTCGTTGATGGCGGCCATCAGAAACGGGCCGGTCCACATGCCGAAATCCCTGTCGTGTTCAACGCCACGCACCGCGTGCTGGCGTTTGGTAAAGCCGTGACCTGGCGGGCAGATGGAGTAGGGGTTCATCAACTCTTTGCGTAACACAGGGTCGGCCGCCGCTTCTGTCGCCACATTGATGATGCTGGCGATGGTGCCGCCCGAAGCGCCACCTTTGAGGGTTTTCACGCGCATCTTCACCTGCGTGGCCGGCGCGCCGAATTGCGCTTTTGCGTGTTGCTGAATTACATACACGCCCATGTCGGAGGGCACAGAGTCGAACCCGCAGCAATGGACGATGCGCGCGCCGGACTGTTTCGCCGCGCTCTCGTATTTGTCCTGCATGCGTTTAATCCATTGCACCTCGCCGGTGAGGTCGCAGTAGTCCGTTCCCTGTTCAGCGCACACTTTTACCAGCGGCTCGCCATACAAGGCGTACGGGCCGACTGTGGAAACGATCACGCGGGTTTGCTCACAGATCGCCCGGAGCTGCGTTTCGTTACTGGCATCGGCGATAAGTGTGGGCAGGGTCTGGCCGAGCGCGCCGAGCGACTGTTTAAGGGTGTCGAGTTTGCTGGCAGAGCGCCCGGCGATTGCCCAGCGCAACGTGGGCGCTTCGGTGGGTAAATGCTCGGCCAGATACCGAGTGAGAAGCTGGCCGACAAAGCTGGTAGCGCCAAATACGACAAGGTCATAGGCAGGAGCGGTCATGCGTTTTTCCCAAGTAGTGGCAGGACATTGCTGGCCCGTGATGGCGACAGCGCGATGCAATAACGGTAGCTGAAGCGCTGCCCGCGCCGCATCGAAAGTACCGCAGGCTGTTTCAGCACTCGCCTGACTTGCGATTAGTCAGGCATACCCGCAGCCGTGCGAGTCTCCCTACAATAGGCGCTCAGTTTTTGCCGAGCGGTAAGCATGGATATCGAACTCGCCCGCACCTTTTTGCAAATTGTCCGCAGCGGCAGCCTGGTCGCTGCTGCGCAGCAATTGCATGTTACCCAAACGGCGATTACGGCCCGGGTGCGAAACCTGGAAAGCCAGCTGGGGTGCACGCTGTTCGTGCGCAATCGCGCCGGGGCCAGGCTCACGGTGGATGGCGAGGCGTTCGTGGTGTTTGCCAATCAACTGGTGCAAACCTGGGAGGCCGCGCAACGGGACTTGCCGCTAATGCCGGGCTACCACACGGTGCTGCGTCTGGGCGGCGAAGTGAGCTTGTGCAATCCGTTGATGCTCAGTTGGGTACAACAGGTGCGCGAGCATATGCCGGCCTTGGCAGTGCGCGCAGAAATTGGCGATGGCCAGGCACTGCTCAAGCAACTGGAGCTCGGCGTGCTGGATGCCGCATTGGTGTATCAGCCGTCGTATTGGCCTGGCTTGCAGGTTGAGCAAGTACTGGAAGAAAAGCTGATTCTGGTGCGCCAGCCACGCGCGCCCGAACCCTATGTGTATATCGACTGGGGCGAGGGCTTTCGTCGCCAGCATGACGCCGCCTTGCCTGAGCACGCAAAAGCCGCGCTTGGCTTCAATCATGGTCCGTTGGCGCTGCAATACATCCTGGCGTCGGGCGGCAGCGGCTATTTCCGTACGCGGGTGGTGCAAAGCTACCTGGACAGCGGGGCGTTGGAACGGGTGGAGAAGGCCCCCGAATTCACCTATCCGACCTATCTGGTGTACGTGCGCGAGCGGGACAGCGAGGCGCTGCAACAGACCTTCACGCTTCTGCGCGAGGTCATCCGCAGCGGCGCGGACTGGTCGCAGCGGTGGGACCCGGCCTGATGGCTATGCGTTAACCCAGGTGCATCAGCAGGTCGCGGTGCAGGGCGGCAATCAGATCGGTTTGCGTGACGATGCCCAGCAGCTCGCCCTTGTCCAGCACCGGCAGGCAATGCAGACCCTGGTCCGATAGCAGCGGAATCATCTCTACCACATGGGTGGTGCGCTGCACGGCGACCACCGGATGGCTCATGACTTCCTCCAGCAACACGTCGCGACGCAGCCCGAGGCGCCCGAGCAGGTTGCGTCGGCCGGAATGGCGCGTGTGGCTGATCAGGTCGATCAGGCTGACGATGCCGACCAGGTGGCGATGTTCGTCCAGCACCGGCAGGGTTTTGAGGTGGTGGTGTTTGAGCAGGTTCAGCGCCTGTTTGAGCGTGGTTGCTGGCGTGGCGGTCTGCACGTCGCGGGACATGATGTCCTCGGCGCGAATCTCGCCCATGCTGCGGCGCAGCGCATTTCGCTCCGTGGTGCGAATGATCTGTTTGAGGTCTTCGCGCTGAATATCGACGAAGCCACCCAACTCGTTGAGCGCGTCATCAAGGTCTGCGCTGGTAATGCCGATGCGTTCTTGAGGCAACTGATCCTGAGTAGCGTGCGGGCTTGGCGGCGCGGTGGGCAGTTTCGGATAGCGCACGCCAGTGACGTTGTTATAGATGAGCGCACAGGCTAGTAGCCCCAAGGCATTGAACATGGTCGCCAACAGCACGTGCCAGCCCATTTCGGCGAGGTCCGGGCCGCCAAATACCAGGCAAATGGTCAACGCGGCACCTGGCGGATGCAAACAGCGCAACACCGCCATCAGCACCAGCGTGCCGCCCACGGCCAGCGCCGCAGCGGCCATGCCGGGCGGGCAGACGTGCAGGGTGATCACGGCCACTACGGTGGCAACCGCGTAACTGCCGACAATAGACCAGGGTTGCGCCAAGGCCCCCGACGACACAGCAAACAGCAGCACCGCTGACGCGCCCAAGGGGCCGAGCAGGTGGGCGGCTACGCTCGCACCAAACAGATGACTGCCCACCCATGCGCAGGCGAAAACCGCCAATGCCGCGCCATAGGCAGCGCGAAACCATTCGACGGGGCGGGTATTGGACGGGGCAGGGAGGAATGCGGACAGCCAGGTGAAGAACATGCGCGGAGCTCAGGCAAGCGACGGCGCGGAGTGTGGCGAGCGAATTTAGGTACTTCAAATGAATAATAATGCAGGTTGATAGCAAAGATATTGCATTGTCAGCCGCTGTCATGCGCGGCCCGGGCCAATCCGATTCAGGCATAGCCACTATCGACCCGACTGATTTCCGCCCGCTGCCGCGTCGCCGTAACGTAGCGCCATACCGAATTGCGGAGGTGATTATGGCGAATATCAACATCATGTCAGTGGTTGGCAGTGCGGTTCCGGCCACCCTGCGTGCCAATGGCGCGCTGGCCTGCTGGTACGTGATGGTTGATGGCGTGCAACGCTCCGGGCCGTTCACTTCGTTTGAAGCGGCGCTGGCGAGCAAAACCCTCTGGACCTTCGAATCGCTTTTACGCAGCAAGCCCGCTCACGCGCTCGCTGCCTGATTTCACGCTGCTCCCCCGGCGTCCTTGGCAACTCCCCGGTTGCCTCTTTTATTTCTGCGTTGCTCCGCGCCTTTAGCCCGTCCATGTGACGGGCTTTTCTTTTCTCGCGATAAACTGCGCCATCTCTTTTCGGAAGCATCGGCGTGAAGTGGGACATTTTCTGCAGCGTGGTGGACAACTTCGGCGACATCGGCGTGACCTGGCGTCTGGCGCGGCAGCTAGCGGCTGAGCACGATTGCGCGGTGCGTTTGTGGGTCGACGAGCTGGCTGCGTTTGCCCGCATCTGCCCGCAAGCCGACGCTTCGCTGGTTCAGCAGTGGCGTGACGGCGTCGAGGTGCTGCAGTGGTCTGGCACATGGCAGCGCGTACCGGCGGCGGATGTAGTCATCGAGGCGTTTGCCTGCACCTTGCCGGCCGCTTATGTCCAGGCCATGAGCGAGCGGGAGCGGCCGTCACTGTGGCTGAACCTGGAATACCTGAGCGCGGAGGCGTGGGTTGAAGGCTGCCACGCGTTGCCGTCGATGCAGTCCAACGGCCTGCAAAAGTTTTTCTTCTTTCCCGGCTTTACCGACAAAACGGGCGGCCTGCTGCGTGAGTGCGACCTGCTGTGCCGGCGTGATGCGTTGCAGAGTGATCCGGCAGCACGTCAGTTGTTCCTTGCTTCATTAGGCGTGATTCAGCAGACGGATACGCAGCTGATTTCCTTGTTTGCGTACGAACTGCCAAGGCTCGGTGAATGGCTGGACGCTCTGGCGCAGGCAAACGAGCGCAGCCATGTGCTGGTGCCGGAAGGGCGAGTGCTGGCTGATGTGCAGCGCTGGCTCGGCGCGCTGGCGATTGGCGAGGTGGCGGAGCGGGGCAATGTGCGTGTGCAAATCGTGCCGTTCATGTCTCAGCAAGCCTATGACCAACTGCTTTGGTGCTGCGACTTCAATGCCGTGCGCGGCGAGGATTCCTTCGTGCGTGCCCTGTGGGCGGGGCGGCCACTGGTGTGGCACATCTATAAGCAGGAAGACGACGCCCATCTGGAAAAACTCGAGGCGTTTCTGGCGCTGTACAGGCAGGGGCTGTCGCCCGCGGCGCAAACCGCTTTGCATGAATTCTGGATGGCGTGGAATACCGAAGGCACGTTGGCGCAAGCGTGGAACAAGGTGATGCGGTGCCGTGCCGAGCTGGTGCTGCATGCCGAGCGAAAGGCTCTGCAATGGGCCTCACAGGCCGATCTTGCATCGGCGCTGGTACTGTTTTACCGAAATTGGCTATGATACGCGGCCTAGAATTCTGTACCTCCATCCAAATTCGGATACTCGTATGAAAACCGCACAAGAAATGAAGCCTAACAGTGTGGCCCTGATCGACGGCCAGCCATGGCTTATCCAAAAGGCCGAATTCACTAAATCCGGTCGTAACAGCGCCATCGTTAAAATGAAGTTGAAGAACCTGCTCTCCGGTTCCTCCACTGAAACCGTTTACAAAGCCGACGACAAAATGGAACCAGTCATCCTGGACCGCATTGCCGTGACGTACTCCTACTTCAGCGAACCGAACTACGTTTTCATGGACGAAGAGTTCAACCAGTACGAGCTGAACTCCGAAGACCTGGAAAGCGTTCTGCCGTTCATCGTTGATGGCATGACCGACGTTTGCGAAGCCGTGTTCTTCGAAGGCAAAGTGGTTTCGGTTGACCTGCCGACCACCATCGTTCGCCAGATCGCTTACACCGAAGGTTCGGCGCGTGGCGATACCTCGGGCAAGGTGATGAAGCCTGCCAAGCTGAGCAACGGCACTGAAGTCAAAGTGGCTGACTTCTGCGAGATCGACGACTGGATCGAAATCGACACCCGTACCGGCGAGTACAAATCGCGCGCTAAAGCTCCGGTTTAATCCCGACTTTATCGCCGACATGAAAAAGCCCGACCTAGGTCGGGCTTTTTTGTGCCTGCTGGTTTTACACGGCGACGTTCAGAGTGACCTGGATATTGCCGCGAGTAGCGTTGGAGTAAGGGCAAACCTGGTGAGCTGCATCAACCAGCGCCTGGGCTTCAGCTTGATCGAAGCCTGGCAGGCTGATGTTCAGTTCCACTTCCAGACCAAAACCGCCAGGAATCTGGCCGATGCCGACTTTGCCGGTGATCGAGCTGTCAGCGGGCAGTTGTTTCTTCTGCTGACCGGCAACAAATTTCAGCGCGCCGATGAAGCAAGCCGAGTAGCCAGCGGCGAACAGTTGTTCCGGGTTGGTCGCTTCACCACCTTGGCCGCCCAGTTCGCGAGGGGTGGAGAGTTTCACATCAAGAATGCCATCCGAGGAAACAGCGCGGCCGTCGCGGCCACCGGTGGCGGTTGCAGTAGCGGTGTACAGGGCTTTGATGGTTTGCATGGTCGTTCTCCAGTAATCAAGTTGGCTTGCTAAATGGTTGTGCACTAAGCAGTGCGTGGAGTGAAATTTAGTGCGTATTTAGTTAGTGCGCAAGATAAATAGATGGATTGTTTGGTTATATATGGCGATATTTTAGGGAATAAGGCTCTAGACCGAGCCTTGCAGCGCGTCTCGCAAGGTTACCAGCTCGTTTTTCAGCTCCATGAGCTCGGCAGGTTGCTGCGCAGTAGCCTTGAGGATGCACGCCGGAACGCTCAGCGCCTGCTCTTGCAAGGCGCGACCTTTCTCGGTCAGGTGCAGTTGCACCACGCGCTCGTCCTGGCTGCTGCGGGTGCGTGTCAGCAGGCCTTCCGCTTCGAGGCGTTTGAGCAGGGGGGTGACGGAGCCGGGGTCGGTCAACAAATGCTGGCTTAGCTCGCCGACCGTAATGCCGTCGCCTTCCCACAGCACCAGCATGGCCAGATATTGCGGGTAGGTGAGGTTGAGGGCCTGAAGCAGCGGCTTGTACACCTTGGTCATTGCCAACGAGGTGGAGTAGAGCGCGAAGCACAGCTGGTTATCGAGTTTGAGCAGGTCGGGCGTGGCCATGGTGCCTCCGGCAGATGCATAAGGGGTACATAACGTTAGCGCGCTTGCCTTTAATGCGCCATGGTTTGTTCGCCGCAGCGCCGCGCTACATGCGGAAGCCTTCGACAATGTGTTCCGCCAGACTCTCGGTCACCGGCGACTGCGTACGCGAGTTGCGCAGCAGCACAATGCTGCACAGCGGCAACTCCGGCAGGTGTTCGGCTTTGCCGAGAATGCGCAGATCCGGGGTGATCAGGCTTTGCAGCTGCGCCGTCACCGCCAGCCCGGCGCTCACTACAGCCATGATGGCCGACAGGCTCGGGCTGGTGTACGCCACGCGGTATTGGCGCTCCATGGTGTCCAGCGCATTACATGCCCACAGGCGGCAGAAGCAGTCGCTGTTGAACATCGCCAGGGGCATGGGCGTTTGCTCGTGCGGGCTGAAGCCCAGTGCCTCGGCCCAGACGAAGCGTTCCTGGCGCAGCAGTTGGCCGATTTCGTCGCCGGGCATGCGTGTAACGATGGAAAGGTCCAGGTCCTGGCGCTGCAGCAGTTGCGAGGACGACTCGCAGTGCACTTCTACCTGCACCATCGGGTAGGCCTGGGCGAAGCGCGACAGAATGCCGGGCAGAAAGCGCATTACGTAGTCATCCGGCGTGCCGATGCGCACCGAGCCGACCATATGAGGCTCGCGCAGGGTGTTCATCACCTCGCCGTGCAGTTTCAAAATGCGCCGCGCATAGCCCAGCAGCACCTGACCTTCGGCCGTGAGCCGCACCTGGCGGCCATCGCGCTCAAACAAGGCGCGCTGCACCACGTCTTCTTCAAGGCGCTTCATCTGCATGCTCACCGCCGATTGCGTGCGGTTGACCGCTTCCGCCGCGCGGGTAAAGCCGCCGAGATCGGCGATGGCCACAAAGGTGCGTAACAGTTCGCTGTCGATGCCGACGTAGCTGCTCATTCATCAACTCTCGAGATGGGTCGCATAAGAAACATTCGTTGGATTGATCATAGCGGCGGGCGGAGACTCTCGCCATCCCCCTTGCGCAGCAGTTCGTCGCACACCTCACGGGGAGCATTGAACAAGGAGAGCTGATTATGAAAGCGCAAAAAGGTTACGCCATCGCCACCGCCTTGCCACGTTCCCGGCAGGGTTCCAAAGGCCTGTTTACCCAGTTGTGGATGCAGGTTAAACGCTGGAACCAGCTGGCTGCTCAACGCCGGTACCTCGCCAGCATGCCGGACGCTACGCTTAAGGACCTGGGCCTGTCGCGCTGCGACATCGAGCAGGAAGTGGAACGGCCATTCTGGGACGATCCATTGAAGCATCGAGCCCACCCCCAACCGCAGCCAAGGAAGACCGCATGAATCCTCACTACCATCTCGCGCAAGTCAACATTGCCCGTACCAAGGCCCCGCTCGACGACCCGTTGATGCGGGGCTTCGTTGAGCAACTGGACCCCATCAATCAACTGGCCGACCGCAGCCCCGGTTTCGTCTGGCGCTTGCAAACGGAAGAGGGCGATGCGACGTCGATTCTGCTGTTCGACGACCCGCATATCATCGTCAACCTGTCGGTCTGGACCTCGTTCGAGGCGTTGAAGGCCTATGTGTACAGCGGTGAACACCTGAGCGTGCTGAAATCGAAGAAAAGCTGGATGGACAAACTCGACACGCCATCGCTGGCCCTGTGGTGGCTGCCCGCCGGCCAACTGCCGACGCCTATGGAAGCAAAAGAGCGCTTGGCTCGCTTGGCAGAAAACGGTTCTTCAGCGGCTGTGTTCACCTTCGCCAGGCCGTATCCTGCACCCGAACTCGAACCAGGTGCAGCCGATGTCCACACCGTTATCGCTATCGCTTGACCAGGCCCGCCGCCTCGCCCTGAGTGCCCAGGGGTTTGGTGCTCGCAGCCCTGCTGGCGAGGTCAAAGCCGCGCGCTTGAATGGGCTGATCGAGCGCCTGGGCGTGGTGCAGATCGACTCGGTCAACGCCGTGGTGCGTTCCCATTACCTGCCACTGTTTTCCCGCCTCGGCGACTACGCCCCCAGCCTGCTGGAAGACGCTGCCTGGGGCCGCGGGAAGCGCCGGACGCTATTTGAGTACTGGGGCCATGAAGCCTCGTTGATGCCCTTCGCGTTTTATCCCTTGATGCGTTGGCGCATGCAGCGTGCCGCCCAAGGGCAGGGCATTTATCAGCAACTGGCAACTTTCGGACGCGAACAGCAGGACGTGGTGCAGCGGGTGCTCGCTACAGTTCGCGACCAGGGCGCCACCGGCGCTGGCGCCCTCACCACCCGCGTTGAGCGCGCAGGCCCGTGGTGGGACTGGAGCGCGGAGAAAATGGCGCTGGAATGGCTGTTCGCAGCGGGCGAAGTGACCGTGGCCGGGCGCCGCGGCTTCGAGCGGCTCTACGACCTGCCCGAACGGGTGCTGCCTGGCACCTGGCTCAATCATCCCGACGTGCCGGAAGCCGAGGCGCAGCGTCAGCTCCTGCTGCATGCCGCCACAGCGCTGGGCGTGGCCACTGAAAAAGACCTGCGTGATTATTTTCGCCTCGATCCCAAAGACAGCCAGGCGCGGCTTGCCGAACTGCTCGAAGCCGGCGCGTTGCAAGCCGTTTCCGTGCAGGGCTGGGAGAAAACCGCCTACAGCCTGCCGAGCCTGAGCATTTCGCGCAGCGTAAAAACCTCAGCGCTGCTTTCGCCGTTCGACTCGCTGATCTGGGAACGCACGCGCACCGAAAGGCTGTTCGACTTCCGCTACCGCCTCGAGATTTACACCCCGCAAGCCAAACGCGTGTACGGCTATTACGTGCTGCCGTTCCTGCACAACGAACGCCTGGCTGCGCGGGTCGACCTGCGCGCCGAACGCAGCAGCGGGCGCCTGCTGGTGCATGCACTGCACGAAGAAAGCGTTGCGCTGGACGAAGAGGGCGTGCACGCACTGGCGCGCAATCTGGTGGAGATGGCGCGGTGGCTCAATTTGCCGGAAGTGTGGGTGAATTGCCCGAAGGCTCAGAGCCAGCGGCTGCGCAGCGCGTTGGCAGTGTGAGGAGCAGCCGCAATGCTGTTCGCCACCTACAGGTGGTCGTAAAAGTTGAACGGCCCTTGCGACCCGTCAGTCGACCTTACTCGATCAACTGACCGGAGCGAACCGATGAAAGAGTACCCAACGCCCCCATTCCCTTCGCAAAAACAAGCCGTGCCAGGCAGCCAGAAACGCATGGAGCCGTACCCGGATTGCGGCGAGCAGAGCTACACCGGGCACCATCGCATGGCGAATAAAATTGCTCTGATTACCGGCGCCGACAGCGGCATTGGCCGCGCCGTGGCGATTGCCTTTGCCCGCGAAGGGGCGGACGTCGCGATTGCCTATCTCGATGAACACGAAGACGCCAGGGAAACCGCTCGCTGGGTCGAGCAAGCCGGGCGCCAGTGCCTGCTGCTACCCGGTGATATCGCCGAAAAAAGCGTGTGCGAAGAGCTGGTGGCCAAGACCGTGGAAACCTTCGGCCGCATCGACGTGCTGGTGAACAACGCGGCGTTCCAGATGACTCACAGCGAGCTGGCCGATATTCCGGATGAAGAGTGGGTGCGCACCTTCGATATCAACATCACCGCCATGTTCCGCATCTGCAAGGCGGCGGTGCCGCATATGGCGCCGGGCAGTTCGATCATCAACACCAGCTCGATCAACTCCGACACGCCGAAGCCGACCTTGCTGGCTTACGCCACCACCAAAGGCGCCATCGCCAACTTCACCGGTGGCCTGGCGCAGTTGTTGGGCGAGAAGGGCATTCGCGTGAATTCGGTGGCGCCGGGGCCGATCTGGACGCCGTTGATTGTTTCCACCATGACTGAAGAAGACATCACCAGCTTTGGCTCGCAAACGCCGCTGGGCCGTCCGGGCCAGCCCGTGGAAGTGGCGCCGATTTACGTGCTGCTGGCCTCCGATGAAGGCAGCTACATCTCCGGCACGCGCTATGGCGTGACTGGCGGTAAACCCATCTTGTAGTCGCCCGCGCTGGGCTTCGCTGCGCTCACCGCCCGCGGACCGATCCAACCTACGTAAAGGGCGATTCCACAGGCCCGTAGGTTGGGTTGAGCAAAGCGAAGCCCAACAATCTCAAAATCCCCACAATCCCCACAATCCCCACAATCCCAACACCCAAAGCCTCAGGGTTTTAGCGCAATCCATGTAGGCGCGTGGTCGCTGGCGTGCTCTTGGTCGCGTACCCAGGCGTCCACGCCGGCATTGACCAGACGCTTTGCCAGCGGCTTGCTAAGCAGCAAGTGGTCAATGCGCAAGCCGCTGTTGCGTTGCCAGTGTTGGCGGAAGTAATCCCAGAAGGTGTACAGGCGTTCATCGGGATAGTGAGCGCGCAGGGAGTCGGTCCAGCCCTGGTCCAGCAAGCGTTGGTAACAGGCGCGGCTTTCCGGTTGCAGCAGGGCGTCCTTGAGCCAGGACTTGGGGTTGTAGATATCCATATCGGTAGGCACTACGTTGAAGTCGCCGGCCAGAATCACCGGATGGCCGTTATCCACCAAACCTTCAGCGTGGCGAATCAGACGCTCGAACCAGGCCAGTTTGTAATCGAATTTCGGCCCCGGCTGCGGGTTGCCGTTGGGTAGATACAGGCACCCGACAATAACCCCATGGGCCGCCGCTTCGAGGTAGCGGCTCTGGGTGTCATCGGGGTCGCCGGGGAGTTCGTTGCGAATCTCCAGCGGCTCCATGCCCTTGGCCAGAATCGCCACGCCATTCCAGGCTGGCTGACCTTTCCACACCACCCCATAGCCGGCCTCGCGAATGGCGCTGGCCGGGAATTTTGCCTGCGCCGCTTTCAGTTCCTGCAGGCAGACGATGTCTGGCGCCTCGCGCTCCAGCCAGGCGAGAAGCGCAGGCAGCCGGCTTTGAATGCCGTTGACGTTGAACGTGGCGATGCGCAGCGCTGGCGGCGCTTTTTTCCGGGTGGCCATATCGGTTCCTTAGGGACGCAAGATCACCTTGCGGCACTCGTCGTCGGCCTTGTCGAAAATCTTGTAGCCCTCGGCCGCATCGGACAGGTTCATGCGGTGGCTAATGATGATTTCCGGATGCAGCTCGCCGCGCTGAATGTGTTCCAGCAATGTTGGCAGCGTGCCGTGAACGTGGGTCTGGCCCATTTTGAACGTGAGGCCTTTGTCAAAGGCGTCGCCAAAAAGAAAACCGTGGATAAACCCGGCATACACGCCCGGCACACTGACGGTGCCGCCACGCCGTACCGCTGCGATGCACTGTCGCAACGCGGTGCCGGCGCTACCTTCAAGCTTCAACGTGGAGAGCACGGTTTCGGTGGTGCTGCCTTTGGCTTCGAAGCCCACCGCATCAATGACTGCATCTACGCCACGGTGGCCGGCGGTTTGCTCGATGATGGCGGCCGCCGGATCGTCCACGTCGCGGAAGTTGATCGGGATGGCGCCGTAGGTGCGCATCGCATAGTCGAGACGGTAGGGGTGCTGATCGACGATAAAAATCTGTTCTGCACCGAGCAGGCGGGCACAGGCCGCCGACATCAAGCCGACGGGGCCTGCACCGTAAATGGCGACGCTACTGCCAGGCTTTATGCCCGCGTTCACCGCTGCCTGGTAGCCGGTGGGCAGAATGTCCGTCAGAAACAGCACGCGCTCATCGTCCAGTTCATCCGGCACTTTGAAGGGCCCGGCGTTGGCTTTTGGCACGCGTACCAGTTCGGCCTGACCGCCCGGCATGCCGCCGTACAAATGGCTGTAACCGAACAGCGCGGCGCCCGAGGGAATCTGCTTTTTATTGAGAATGGCACCGCGGTCCGGGTTGGTGGTTTCGCAGGCCGCGTGCAGGTTCATGTCGCAGAAGAAGCAGCTGCCGCAGGCAATCACAAACGGCACGATCACCCGGTCACCTTTGGCTACAGCGGTCACCGCGCTGCCGACTTCCTCGACGATTCCCATGAATTCATGGCCGAAGATGTCGCCGTGTTTCACCGTAGGAATCTTGCCCCGGTACAGGTGCAGGTCCGAGCCGCAAATGGCGGTGGCGGTCACCCGCAGAATGATGTCGTCCGGCTCTTGAATGATCGGGTCGGGAACGTTGTCGACTTTGACGTTGTGGCTGCCGTGATAGGTCAGTGCGCGCATGGAAGAGGTCTCCTGATGCCAAGCAAAAAAATCCCGGCGCCTTACGGAGCCGGGCAAGTCTATCGCTGAGGGAAATCGAGCTCGGTAAGCCGGCTGTCAAGCCGACATTGCCGCGTTCAGGTGCGGACGCATATGCGCCAGCGGACGCTGGGAAAGGCGTTTGGCCTTGGTAACGTGAATTGGGCCTTCGTAAGTCGGCAGGCGCTGCCACACCCAATGAGCGCCGGCACCTTTCCAGCACAATTCGCCAGAGGCGAGCTTCATGTCGCGCTGGATGTCACGGACCACGTCTTTAATTTTGGCCTCGTTGAATACCGCTTCGCTGGCAATCACCTTGGTGATCTGTTGTTCGCCGCATTGCAGATTCAGCAGCAGCGTACCGTCCGGCCGAGGGGTCACGGCCACTTGCTGGTCTGGGAAGGATTGGAAGAGGTAGTTGATCGCCAGTTGCATGTTTGTTCTCTCCGATTTTTGTTTGAGATGCAAACAAGAGAGCAGCAGACGTGCCAATTTTTACGATAGGTAAAAATCGTTTAAAAACAGTCAGTTAGGGTTTGCTGATATCACGGTAGTATTTGCAGACTGCAAGGTGGAAGTAGGGCGCGGTTGCAAACTGCAAGTTCCTGAGCGGCCCGAAGCGCCCGTTGCAGGCGCTCGGCAGGCCAGTGGTCAGGCGCGTTTCAGGCCTTCGCTGGCAATTTCATGGCGGGCAGCCTGAAGCACTTCGGCATCGACGTTCAACCGATGGATCACATTAAGGAGTTGCTGCTTCAACAGCTGATCGTTGCTGGCCTCGGCGGCGCGCATCATGGCGATGGCAGCGGTCTGGTTGTTGGCGGCAACTTGGTCGAGGGTTTTGCACAGGTTACGAATGGTGCGACTCACAAGCCTTACTCCTGAATTCGAGGCTGCACTGTAGGGCGGCGATATTGCGATTTGATGGCTGGCGGACGACGGTTTCGCGCGTCATCCGCCAGCTGTTGCGTCATTGACCTGAGCCTGTCGGCTTTGGTTGCAACAATAAATCGCCCCTGTGCCGGGCCTTACTGCGCGGCTTCGCCCAAGCCTGCGTACGTCGACAACATCACTTCACCCAACAGCGGGTGCGGTGCTTCTACGCGTTCTTTGAGTTTGTCGGCGAAGGTCATGGCGGAGTCCAGGTCAGAAAAGGAGATGGCCATGTTGCCGGTGGTGACCGTCCAGGTTTCGCGGCTGGCGGTAATCTGTTTTTGCACTGCGATATCCATGTTCGCCTCCTGCGGCTGCGTTTCAGCCGGTCAAAAAAAATGCCAACGCAAGGTCGGCAAATTATCGAGCACACACGCAATAAGCTGCGTGAGAGTAGGGTGAACCGGGTTTATGACGACTTGATGATACTCAGGCGCCGTCTGGCAGACGGGCGACTACCTTGATCTCGAAATCGAAACCGTACAGCCAGGTCACGCCCACACAAGTGATATTCGGAAACGGCGCCTCGCCCCAGAACTCGGGCACTACGGTCCAGATGGTTTCGAACCGTTGCTCGGGGTCGACGATAAAGACGGTCACGTCCACCACATCGTCAAACGTGCAGTCGGCCGCTGCGAGCACGGCGTTGAGGTTGCGGAACGCCAGGCGTACCTGCTCTTTGAGCTCGGGCTCGGGCGAACCGTCTTCGCGGCTGCCGACCTGGCCGGAAACGAAGAGGAAACCGTTGGAGCGAACGGCCGGCGAGTAGCGGTTGCGTTCATACAGCGCCTGGCGGCCATTAGGGAAAACAACGTCGCGGTTATTCATGGAGGAAGCCTCGGATCAGTAAATGACGGGGCCACTTTAGGTCTTGGCGTTCGCGGGATAAACGCGCAATCTTGTCGAGCACTGTTTGCTATTCCCAAACAATCATTTGGTTGCGGAGCCTGTTCATGGACCGATTTGACGCAATGCTGGCCTTCGCACGTGTTGTCGAGGCGGGCAGTTTCACCAAGGCCGCCGGCACGTTGCACATGAGTAAAACCACGGTCACTCAGTTGGTTCAGCACTTGGAAACAAGGCTGCGGGTGAAGCTGCTGAACCGCACAACCCGGCGGGTGAACCTGACGGCCGATGGCGCCGTTTACTACGAGCGCGTGGTGCGCCTGCTCAGCGAGCTGGACGACGCCGAAACCAGCCTGTCCAGCGCCGCCACGTTGCCGCGCGGGCGCTTGCGGGTAGACGTGCCCAGCCCGTTGGCGACCACGATCCTGGTGCCGGCACTGCCGGAGTTCAACGCGCGCTACCCCGACATTCAGATCGACATGGGCGTAAGCGACCGCATGGTTGATCTGATTGGCGAAAAGGTCGATTGCGTAGTGCGTGGCGGCGAGTTGCTTGACCAGTCACTCATGGCGCGCAAGGTCGGCGATTTGCAGTTAGGCGTATACGCCGCACCGGATTATCTCCAGCGCATGGGCACGCCTGCGCATCCGCAAGAGCTGGAAGACTCAGCGCATCGCGTGGTCGGTTACCTGTGGGCGCGCACTGGCAAAACGCTGCCGTACACCATGCGCAAGGGCGACGAGGCGGTGCACTTTCGTGGCCGCTATGTGCTCGCCGTGGACGACGGCAACGCCTATCTGGCGGCGGGCATAGCCGGGCTGGGCATGTTGTGGCTGCCCACCTATATGGCCACGGCGCCGGTGGCGGCCGGGCAATTGGTGCCGCTGTTCGACGACTGGCAAATGGAGACGATGCCGCTGTATCTGGCGTATCCGCCGAATCGGCATGTCAGTCTGAAGCTGCGGGTGTTTATCGACTGGGTGGTGGAAGTCATGGAGCGTCATGCGCCGGTGGGGTGAAGTCGACGCTGTTGATCTGGTGTTCGAGGTTTTAGGATTTCCCTACGTGGGTGTAGTCCATTTCGCATTAAGTCGAAACCCCTTTCCGCCGCTTAATCACGTCCTGTAACACGCACCCATCAGAAGCCTCTGCTTGCTATCCGGTGCGATGTGGTTTTCACACTTCACTGGACGACTCTAATGATGCTTCGACGGATTAATCTCACCTTCCGCTCAACCCTCTGCTTCGGCCTGTTCTGCCTGGTGATCGGCGGGCTGGGTTTCGCCGCGTTGCGCGAAGCCAGCACGCTTCATGACGTTGGCAGCTATTTCCAGACCCGGATCGTTCCCGCCGTGAAAGAACTGGGCGAGCTGGACAGCAATTTTTCCAAAATCAACGCCGCGAACAGCATTCTGCGCAATGCCGTGGAAACCGATGACGCCCGCCAGGCTGCCGCTACGGAAATCCAACAGTGGCGTGCCAGGGTCGACACGAACCTGGAGCGCATCGCCGCGTTGCCATTGAGTGTCGATGAGCAGGCCGCTGTGGCCGCCTTGCGTGCAGCGATCAGCGAGTTCGACGTTAATCAGAGCCACTATTCGGCGCTGATCAATACGGGGGATGTCGCTGGCGCCACTCAATTCAACGAGGTGACCCTGCGCGACAGCAGCGCTGCCGTGCAAAAACAGATCAACAGCTTTACAGCCGCCCAGAATGAACTCTCGGGCACTTACAGCGCCCAGTCGCAACGCGCTTATGACGACACGTTCAAGTGGGTGATCGGCTACAACGTGTTTGGCGTATTGGTGTGCATCGTTGTGGCATGGCTGTATACCCGCAGCGTGCTGACGCCGATTCGCCAGGCACTGTCCATCGCCGAACGGATTGCAGCCAACGACCTCAGCGAAGCCATCACCGTAGACGGCCAAGACGAAATGGCACGGCTGCTGCGCGCCCTGGCCCGCATGCAAGACAACCTGTGTGAGGCCTTGGGCAAAATCAGCGACTCCTCGGCGCAACTGGCCGCCACCTCCGAACAGATGCACTGCATTACCGAAGGCGCCTCGCAGGGCATGGAACGTCAGGCAAGTGAAGTGGAGATGGCGGCAACGGCGGTCACGCAGATGAGCGCCGCCATTGAAGAAGTGGCACGCAACGCGGCCGGCGCATTGGAGGTGGCCACTCAGACCAGCGCGGCGGCCAACCACGGCTGTGAACGCGTGGATGAAACCCTGGCGGCCATTGCGCAGATGGTGGACAGCGTGCAAGACACCTCAAGCAGCGTGGAAGAGCTCGCCGGCGTTGCGACCGACATCAACAAGGTGCTCGCGGTAATTCGCTCGGTTGCCGAGCAGACCAATCTGCTGGCACTCAACGCTGCCATCGAAGCAGCCCGGGCAGGCGAGGCAGGGCGCGGGTTTGCCGTGGTGGCCGATGAAGTACGTTCGCTGGCACGTCGCACTCAGACGGCCACGCAGGATATCGAAACCATGGTTGTCGGCATCCAGAGCCGCAGCGGCGCCGCGCTGGAAGCCATGGCGCAAACCAGCGAACAGGCTGGACGCACCCAGGTGCTGTCGACCGCAGCAGGTGCGGCGCTGGTGCAGATCAACCAGGCGATCGAACAGATCAACGAACGCAGCCTGATGATCGCCACCGCAGCGGAGCAGCAAACCCACGTGGCCTATGAAGTGGATCGCAGCCTCATCAGCATCCGCGACCTGGCGTCGCAGTCCAACGAAGGCGCACAGCAGACCACCATTGCCAGCGGCGAGCTGTCTTATCTGGCCGTGGATCTCAGCCAGTTGGTTCGTCAGTTCAAAGTCGCGTGATGGGTGCGCCGGGGCACATGGGTGCCATGGCGATTCGTTGGGCTTCGCTTATCCTTCACCGAGCGCGGACTGACCCAACGCAGCCGCGATTCAGGCGGCTTGCTGCTCACACGCCAATCCCCGCAAATAATCTGCAAAGCCTCCAGCCATCCTTACTTCAAGCCTCGCGCTGGTGGTCACCTTTGGCGTGGCGGTCCAGGCAATACTGGCGCCGGTCTGCTGGAAGCGAGCTACCAGCGCCACGTCCTCATTCACTTCCAGCGGCTGGAAACCGCCGGCACGCGTGTATGCCAGCGCGCTGAATCCCAGGTTCGCGCCATGGATATGCCGGTGGCCGTCGCCATCGTGGTAACTGTCGTAGTAAATCTCCTGAATCTCTTCAGGAATGCCGCCCCAGTTTTCGATTTGCACGGTGCCGCAGACTACGTCCGTGTCTTGAGAAAGCTGGGCGACCAGCCAGTCTTCGGCTACTTCGCTGTCAGCGTCGGTGCAAGCCAGCCAGCGGGCGCCTTGGTCGAGCATCAGGCGAATGCCTTGCAGCCGCGCTTCGCCAACATTACGAGCGTCTACCGCAAGCGTCGCAACGTCGTATTGCAACGCGATGTGCGCCGAGGCATCGGTGCAGCTGTCCAGCACCACCAAGATGTGCACGGTCTCGCCATTCAGGCCCGGGTGCGCGGCGGCGCGTTTTACGGCCATCAGGCAGTTGCCCAACAGGGCTTCTTCGTTGTGTACGGGGATGATCACGCCAATCATGTTTCTCTCCTGACCAGGCCTTCTTGCTCAGCAACGGAAGCGGAGCTTTCGCACCACACTTCCAGTAGAAAATCCGTTTCCTGGTGCCAGACCAGGCGCGGCATGCGCAGTAGTTTGTGCAGCTCGTTGTGCACCTCATCGCCGTTATGCGGGCAGCCTTCGATGGGGTGTCGCCAGTGGCATGCGAGCAACGTACCGCCCTTGGCCAGGGCGTAGCGCATGCTGAAAATCAGTTGGGTCAGGTCTGTGCTGTCGAGGTAATACCCCAGTTCGCTGAAGACGATCAGGTCGAACTTGCCAGGCGGCCACTCCTTGGGCAGCCGGCCTTGCCAGAACTGCACGTTGTGACGATGACTGAGCCGCGCCTGCGCCAGCTCGAGCGCGGTAGGCGAGGTGTCGCAGCACAGCAGCTGCCCGCTGCGGTTGGCGAGCTTGGCGCTGAGCTCGCCATTGGCGCAGCCAAGCTCCAGCACGCTGCCGTAGTGCCGATGGGGCAGGGCGGAAAGGGTGAGGTTGCGTTTGCGTCGCTCGTACCAGCGCGTGCGCATCGACCATGGGTCGGCGTCCGCGCGGAACAGGCCCTCGAAGTAGCTGTCGGCCACACTCATGGCTTGCCCCTCAAACAAAGATCAATTCAAACGGCTGCTGCAAACGCTCAATCGCGCAGGCGGGTAACACCGGCGGCAGGTCAGCTTGCGGGTCGGCATGAATCTGACTCGCGAAGGCTTGAATGGCGTGGCGTTTGCGCGCCTGGGTCCAGGTGTCCAGAGGCAACTTGCGCGCGCGTTCCCAGGGAATGCGGGCGTCTTCAGGATGGGCCCAGTGCCAGGCCCAAATGGGGATTTCCTTCATCGGCACACGCGCTTCTTCACACGCAGCGAGGCAGGCGCGTGCGGTGGCTTCGTGGTCGCTGTGACCGTCTTCGCGCCACGTGGTGAACACCACATCACTGGGCAGCAGATAGCTGAGCAGGAAGCTGGTGAGCTCCTCTTTAAAAATATTTACTTGGGTATCCGGCAAGCCCGCGTGCAGCCACTTGTACTGGCTTTGGTCAAGGCCGAGGCGACGCAGTGCCTGGGCACTTTCCAGTGGCCGGGCGATGCTCAGGCGTTGCGGCGTCCAGTAGTGCGAGCCGAGGTTGCTGGCCGTGCCAGCCGTTACCGACACCAGCAGCACGGGAATCTGCCGGGCTGCCAGCAGCTGCAGCAGTCCACCGCAGCCGAGTACTTCATCGTCAGGGTGCGGCGCGACGATGACCGCGCGCGCGCCAGCCGGCATCAGTTCGTCTATGCCAATGGGGGCAACGTTGGCCAGGTGGCGTGACTGGTTCCACGCCTGCAGCGGTGTGCCCACAAGCTGGCTATTGATCAGGTTGGGTGTCATATCATCCAGCTTCCTTCTGGTTCATCGGCAACCCGCTCACCCTGAGCGGCCAGGTCGCGTTCTGCATGGCTCTGTCTCAGATAGACAGGCAAGTCCGCCAGCAGTTGGGCAAATTTTTCATCGCGGCAATAGGGTCCCGCGCCCATGGCCCGGCCTACATGTTCAAGGGCTTGCGCCGCGGCGTATTCGCAGCCACTGCGCAGGCGCCGCACCAGGCGTTCGGCATCGGCGAAGGGGTTGGCATCCAGCCACTGTGCGCCGGCGCGCAAGCTGTCGGCGGCGGTGCCCAGTGCGGTGTCCAGTGCACCCAGATGGGCCAGCGCATGGGGCTCGTCATGCCGCCGGCAGTGGGCGCGCAGGGCCTCGGCCAGTGCCTGCGCAGCGCCGAACCAGCAAGCGGCAATGCCGGCGCCGCCGTGCCAGAAGCCGGGCCGGCGCAGGTAGGCACCGGGCGGGCCGATGCAATGGCCGCGCGCTTGTTCGAAGTTGACGTCAACGCTGGCGGTCGCTGCCATGCCCACGGCATGCCAGCCTTGCTTAGCGATTTCCACGCCCGGCTGGTGCAATGCCACGGCCACCAATTGCTGTTGGCCTTCTTCGTCCCAGCAGGTAATCAGCGCGTGACTGAGTTGGGCTGCGCCGGAGCACCAGGCTTTGCGGCCGTCCAGGCGCACGTCCTGGGTGCCAGTGCGGGAGTTGATCTGCACTTTGGCATCGGGCGGTTCGGCCGCCCACATGCCCCACGTGCTATCGGCGGGCATGGCGAACCTTGCCGCTTCTTCAACGCGGTCTACCTCGGCCATGATGGCCAGGGCATCGGTATGTCCTTCATAGAGTTTGCACAGGCTGAGATCGGTCGCCGCGACGCTGGCCAGGCCGCGCCAGCGGTGCAACGTGGCACCGCTGGCGGGATAGGGAAGGCGGTCGAGGCCTTCGTTTACCAGACGTTTGAGCACCTCGCCCGGTTGTTTGACCGGGGAGGTGAGGGCGGCGAGAAACGCCTGCAGGTCGGCGTCGCTGTAATGACGTTCCATGCGGCGGTCTCCGGAGAGGAGCGGCGCTACGCGTTAGCGTCGCGCTGCAACTCGAACAACAACAGTGAGCGGCTGGTGACAGTGAACTCATCACCAAACTCGAACACTTCGTGGCTGTGGTCTTCCGGTCGGTTGCTGTCCAGCAGGCACTTCCAGTTCGCGCCCTGGGCCACTTCCGGCAGAGTGAAGTTGACCACGTCGTGGTGCGAGTTGAGCACCAGCAGCAGGGTGGCGTCGGCGCCTTTGCGGCGAATGCCGGTGGGTTGCGCGCGACCATCCATCAGCATGCCAAGGCAGCGTGCGTGAGGGTCCTGCCACTGTTCTTCGGTCATCTCGTTGCCGCACGGCGACAGCCAGGTGACGTCCTTGACGCCCAGTTCCTCGTTGTATTGCCCCACCAGGAAGCGACCACGACGCAGAATCGGGAAAGCTTTGCGCAAGCTGATCACCCGACGGGTGAATTCCATCAGGCTGCGACCTTCGTCATCCAGCTCCCAATCGACCCAGCCGATCTCGTTGTCCTGGCAGTACACGTTGTTGTTACCGCCCTGGGTGCGACTGAATTCGTCACCGGCTACCAGCATCGGCGTACCTTGCGACAGCAGCAGGGTGGCGAGCATGTTGCGCATCTGACGCAGACGCAGGCTGCGGATTTCCGGGTCGTCGGTCGGGCCTTCGGCGCCGTGGTTCCAGGAAATGTTGTTATCGCTGCCGTCGCGGTTGTCTTCACCGTTGGCGTCGTTGTGCTTGTGGTCGTAAGACACCACGTCACGCAGGGTGAAACCGTCGTGGGCGGTGATGAAATTCACCGAGGCGAACGGGCGGCGGCCACGCTGGTTGAACAGGTCACCGGAGGCCGTCAGGCGGCTGGCCAGTTCGGCCACCTGGCCTTCATCTCCACGCCAGAAGGCGCGAACGTTGTCACGGAAGCGGTCGTTCCATTCCGCCCAGCCCGGTGGAAAACCACCCACCTGGTAGCCGCCAGGACCGCAGTCCCAGGGTTCGGCAACCAGTTTGGTTTTGCTCAGCACCGGGTCCTGACGGCAGGCAACCAGAAAGCTGTGGCGCTCGTCGAAGCCATCGGCGTAACGGCCGAGAATGGTCGCAAGGTCGAAGCGGAAGCCGTCCACGCGCATTTCCGTGGCCCAGTAACGCAGGGAGTCGGTGACCATTTGCAGCACGCACGGGTGGCTGAGGTCGAGCGTGTTGCCGGTGCCGGAGTCGTTGATGTAGTGACGCTTGTCGCTCGGCAGCAGGCGGTAGTAACTGGCGTTGTCGATGCCGCGCATGCTCAACGTCGGGCCCATCTCGTTGCCTTCGGCGGTGTGGTTGTAAACCACGTCGAGCAGCACTTCCAGACCGGCGTCGTGGAGGTGGGCAACCATCTCTTTGAATTCGTTGATATGGCCACTGGCTGAATAGCCGGCATGGGGCGCGAAGAACGCGATGGTGTTGTAGCCCCAGTAGTTGTTCATGCCTTTTTCGAGCAAGTGCTTGTCGTCGACAAAACCGTGCACGGGCAGCAGCTCGATGGTGGAAACGCCGAGCTTTTTGATGTGCTGCAGCAGGTCGGGGTTCATCAACCCGGCGTACGTGCCGCGCAGGTTCTCCGCCACGGCGGGGTGGCGCATGCTGGTGCCACGCACATGGGCTTCGTAAATGATGGTGCTGTCCCACGGCACACGCACATGAGGGCGCTCGCCCCACGTGAAGGCCGGGTCGATCACTTTGCTTTTCGGTACGAATTTGGCGCTGTCGCGCTTATCGAAACTGAGGTCGGCGTCTTTGTGGCCAATGGTGTAACCGAACAAGGCTTCCGACCATTTCAACTTGCCGACCAGTTGTTTGGCGTAGGGGTCGATCAACAGCTTGTTGGGGTTGAAACGGTGCCCGGCGGAAGGCTCATACGGGCCATAAACGCGGTACCCGTAAATCTGCCCCGGGTGCGCATCGGGCAGGTAGCCGTGCCAGATTTCGTCGGTGTATTCGGGCAGCACAATGCGCTCGAGTTCGGTTTCGCCCGTGCTGTCGAACAGGCACAGCTCGACCTTGGTGGCATGGGCAGAGAACAACGCAAAGTTAACGCCGAGGCCATCCCAGGTTGCGCCCAGGGGGAACGGATGGCCTTCGGAAATGCGCGATTGCCGCACGACTTGCGGCGCCCCAGTGGGCGATTTATGCGGCTTGGTCATGGTGACGATTCCTTCGATTCAGCATTGAATTGCACTAACGAACGCTTCACACCATCCAGCCTTTGAATCAAGGCTTGGGCGTTTTGGCGCTCGGTTTTTTTGCGGCGGCCGGTTTGCTCGCAGCCGGTTTGGCAGGCTTGCTGTCAGTAGATTTGGCTGGCGCAGCGGCTTTCGGTTCAGCAGATTTTTCCGCTGGCTTCTTTGCTGCCGCTTTCGCTGGCTTGGGCTCAAGCAACGCCGGTTTTTCCGCCTTGGCCGCCGGCTTTTTCGCCGCCGGAATGGCCGGGTTGGGCGCCGGCAGGGTTTTGCCTTTTACGGTTTTATTCGCCGCGGGCACGCCCGCTTCGGAAGCGGCCAGCTTCACAGCCATTTGCCAATGGCGCTCGGCCTGGCCTTCGGGTTTGCCTTCCGATTCCCAGATCTGGAAAGCGAATTCACGTACGCGTTTTTCGTCGATGCTCATGGCCGAGGCTCCTGAAAGGGGTGAAGCAAGTTGACCGGGAAATCCCGCAGGAGGTGGGCGACGTCGAGGCGACCGTCCACCGGGGTATGGCTACTGGCAGTAAAGGTGCTGACCAGCGAGTGGTGGCTGAGTTCGGGTGGCAGCTGGATGTGGGTGCCGCCCCAGGCACCAGGCTCAATCAACGGCGTGGCGCTTTCACCCAGCAAGCTGGCGGCCAGGCGTGGCAGCACCACGATCACGAACTGGTCGTTGTCCACGTAGCGGGCAAAGGCCAGGACACGGTCAGCCTGGCTGCCGCTGACCGTCAGATGGCGATAGCTGCCGGCGGCGAACACTTCTGGATGCGCGGCGCGCAAGCCAAGTGTGTGCTTGATCAGGCGCTGTTTAAGGCGGCCGTCAGTCCAGTTTTTAATGTGCTCGCTCACGGGCTGCGAGGCGCCAAGCGCGGCCTGGCGTGCGTTGAAATCCACGGGCCGGCGGTTGTCCGGGTCTACCAGGCTGAAGTCCCAGAACTCGGCGCCCTGGTACAGGTCCGGCACGCCGGGCGTGGTCATGCGCAGCAGGGTCTGGGTCAGGCTGTTAAGTGCCCCGGCCGGTGCCAGTTCGGCAGCGGCGGCCGCGATGTCGGTGCGCAATTCGACGGCTTCCGGGCTTTGCAGTAACTGCTGCAAAAAGCTGCGGCAGGCCCCTTCATACGCTTCGTTGTTGGCACTCCAGCTGCTGCGCAATTTCGCTTCGCGCAGGGCTTTTTCCTGCCAGCCGGATAGCCGCTGCAAGTAAGTCTCAAGCCCGGCTTCGTCATCCGCAGCCAGGCCCAGCGGCCAACTGCCCAGCAGGGTCTGGTAGAGCATCAGCTCATCGCCGGCACTGGGCGCAATGCCGTCGGTGAGTTCCTGGCGCAGCGGCGATGCCATGGGCCACCAGCGATCAATGCGCTCTACCAGCCAGGTTGAACGCTCGCTGAGGGCGGCAAGGCGGGCGCGGGTATCTTCGCCACGTTTGTGGTCGTGGGTGGCAGTGGTTAACAAGTTATTGGGCAAGTGCTCGGCGCGGCGCTGCCAGGTAGCTTCAATCTCTGCGACCGGGGCGCTGAAGTGCTGCGGGTCGAAGCCCACGTCATTGCGCGACAGCAGCACAGCGCTGCGGTAGCACGCGGTGTCTTCCACGGCC
Source organism: Pseudomonas viridiflava (assembly GCF_900573885.1). Taxonomy (GTDB): domain Bacteria; phylum Pseudomonadota; class Gammaproteobacteria; order Pseudomonadales; family Pseudomonadaceae; genus Aquipseudomonas. The sequence goes on along the minus strand of NZ_UPSE01000306.1, from coordinate 146,577 downwards.
TTGGCCGCAGCTGGCGAGGTGAGCTGCTGAAAACGGGTGAGCATTTTTTGCCGCTGACGGCGCGCCTGCCCGGGCGGCAACTGGCGCAACGCTTCGCCGCCGAGCCAGCGGTCCAGGTAATCCAGAATCGGCCAGTCGGCTTCGCTGAGGTGACCGCGCGCGGCCTCCTTGGCTTGCTGGAAGAACAACTGATCTTGCTCCGACCGGCCGTGGCCACCGGCGTAGGTGCGGTACACCGGAAAGTGGATGATCAGCTCAAGCACGGCGCGGCGGATGGAGCCGAGCGTCAGGTCGCGGGTGGCGATGTCATCGCGCGCCACCAGCAACAGCCCCTGAGCCAGCGCTTCAAGATCGCCGGCCAGCGTGCCGTTAAGCACCAGATGGCGGGCTTCGCGCACTTCATCCATAAAGTTGGCCGTGCGGCCGCTGCGGCTTTCCCACAGGTCGGCCAGTTGTAACTGGCCGATGGGGTCGTGCTGCAGCAGCGACACCTCGTTCATGAACTCGTAGCCAGTGGTGCCGTCGACCGCCCAGTTGGTCGGCAGTTGCTCACCGGCACCGATGATTTTTTCAACGTAAATCGGGAAGTGCAGCGCCTTGCCAGCGGCGTCGCGCAGGTCGTTCGGACGCTTGCCCAGCAGCCCGTTCACCCGACGGCGCAGTTTGCGGCAGTAGCTGCCAGGATTGGCCAGGCCGTCGACGTGGTCGATACGCAAGCCGTCGACCAGCCCGCGCTGAACCAGCTCGAAAATCTTCGCGTGGGTGGCTTCGAATACGCGGTTGCGCTCAACGCGCAGACCGCCCAGTTCGTTGATGTCGAAGAAGCGCCGCCAGTTAATGTCATCGGCTGCGGTACGCCAGCTGGCGAGACGGTAGTGCTGGCGTTCCAGCAGTCGGTGCAGGTTGTCGAACGCGTATTGGTCAATGCTGCCGCTGTCGTCGATTTTGCCGCTGACCACCTCGAAATGGCTCAGCGCTTCGGCCAAGCCCAGGCCCACGTCAGGCACCTGCACGGCTTCGGCCAGGTCGGCGCGAATCTGCCGGGCGCTGTGCCAGGCCATAGGGTCGACATCAAGACTGGCGAAGCGGGCGGCGAGGGCTTGCAGCGTCGCGTCTTCGCTGGTCTTCAGCACGTCGGCGTAGGTGGGGGGGCAGAGCGGAAAACGGTGTTCGTAGTGCTGGGCGTACAAGCTGCCGGTTTCGGCTTCGAACTTCAGTTCGATTTCACCGCTGGCGAGCACTTCGCCGTAGTCGGTGCGCAGGAACGGCACCAGCAACTGACCCACCATCAGCGGGTCGTGGGAGCGCCACTGAATGTCGAAAAAGTTGGCGTACGGGCTGCTTGGGCCCCACTCCAGCACGTCCAGCCACCAAGGATTAGCGTCACCGCCTACGGCCATGTGGTTCGAGACGATATCCAGCAGCAAGCCCATGCCATGGGCACGCAGTTCGGCCACCAGACGCAGCAGCGCCTCCTCGCCGCCCAGTTCCGGGTTGATGCGGGTGGGGTCTACCACGTCATAGCCGTGGGTGGAGCCAGGCCGCGCGGTGAGAATGGGCGAGGCATAGACGTGGCTGATACCGAGGTCGGCGAAGTAGCTCACCAGCGGTACGGCGTCGTCGAGGGTGAAGTCTTTATGAAATTGCAGACGGACAGTGGCCGTCAGCGGGCGTAGGGGCTTAGTCATTACGAGGTCTCGATGGCGCTAAGTGATCACGGGCGCGGCGCGCTTGGTCGAGGCGTTCCAGACGTTGGCTCGGTTCGGGGCGGTCGAGCATGTCTGCTGCATTGATGCTCCAGCGGCGCCGCCAGTTGGGGTGCGTATCGCCGGGGCCGGGGAGGTTGGGTTGCTCGAATTCGCCCATGGCGTCTTCCAGCGGCAGCAGCACCAGCGGTGCGGGCGTACTGCCAAGGAACGACACACTGGCGTCCAGTTGCTCGGTGATGCTGTTGTCGCGAATCGGCAGCAGCGCGCAGTCCTGCAAGGCTTTGTGCAGGTTGTGCTTTTCCCACTGGCGGTGGCTGCGGTCATCGGTGCTCTGCTCGGGCGTCGACTGGCCGACGATCTCGCGCCATTCGATGTCACGCCCCTGCATCCAGCCATGCAGCGTAGGCAGGTCATGGGTGGTGGTGGTTGCCAGGGCGTCGTCGGGCCACTGCGGGGCAGGAATGAACGCGCCGTCTTTCTGTTCGAACAGCAACACCCGCATGCCCAGCAGGCGGCTGCGCCCCAGCTCTTCGCGCAGGCCATCGGGTACGGTGCCGAGGTCTTCGCCAATGACCAGGGCACGGTTGCGCCACGACTCCAGTGCCACCAGGCGCAGCAGGTCTTTAAGCGGATAGTTCAGGTAGGCACCGGCCTGTGGCGGTGCGCCTTGCGGAATAACCCACAGACGCTGCAAGCCCATGACATGGTCGATGCGCACGCCGCCGACATGGGCGAGGTTGGCTTGCAGCATTTCTATAAACGCGCGGTAGCCGTTGCGGCGCAGGCCTTCTGGCGAAAAGGCGGAAATGCCCCAGCTCTGGCCCTGACGGTTGAGGATGTCGGGCGGTGCGCCCACGGTCAGGCTTTGCAGCAATTCGTCCTGTCGCGACCACGCCTGACTGCCGGCGCCGTCGGCGCCCACGGCCAGGTCGGCGATCAGGCCGATTTTCATCCCGGCGTTCAACGCGGCGGCCTGGGCACGGCCCATGCTGCGGGCGATGAGCCATTGGCAGAAGGCGTGGTAGCCAATTTCCTGGGCATGGTCGGCGGCGAACAGGTCCACGTTCGCGTGGCGCGGGTCGCGGTAGTGCTCGGGCCAGGTCCGCCAGTCGCCCGACATTTCATGGCGCACCATAAAACCTTGCAGCGCCTCGAAGCGGCAGTGCTGCAGCAGCGCGTCGCCGCCGCACAGCAGGAACTTGTCGAAATCCGGAGTCAGGGCGTTGTCCTGATCGCGGAAGGTTTGGTACAGCTGCCGCAACAGGCGCTGGCGGCTGTCGGTGACGCCTGGCCAGTCGACCAGCTCAAGGCGTTCAAGCTGCTTGCGGTTGTCGTGCAGACCGCAGATTTGCAGGGCGTCGTTCACGGCGGCCTCGCCGAGAATCATGTCCGGCGCGGCGTGCAGGGAATTGAATAACAGGCGGCTGGAAGGCGAGTAGGGGCTGTACTGGCCGGGCCAGGCGCTGAACATTGCGTGCACCGGGCTGATGGCCAACGCATCGGCGCCATGGCGGGCGGCGCTGCGTGCCAGCTCGGCCAGGGCCTGCATATCGCCAAGGCCGCCATCGTTATCGCGGCGCAGGGAGTACAGCTGGGCGGTCAGCCCCCAGATATGCCGGCGCTGGCCGTCGGTAAGTTCTTCCACGCTCAGGCAGGCGGGTGGTGCCACGGCAATGGTGATCAGCCGCTCGCCGATTTGCAGACGGTGATAGCCATAATCGGCAATGGCCGGCAGGCAGCCATGGCCGTCAAGCCGACCGTCTACCCGGCGACCGTTTTCCAGGTGCAGGCTGAAACTGGTGTTGGCGGCAAACTCGCTGGCCAGCGACAGCGGCTTGTGCATCTCGTGGGTCAGCAGCGGGTCCAGCTCGCGGCGGTGTTGCTGTTCTTCCAGATGCGCCAGGCTGGCGGCAATTTGTTGCGGGCTCTGGGCGGCATAGCCCAGCGCTTCCAGCAACGCCCGCTGGGCGTCGACATCTACACGTTGCGGCCGACCGTTGGCATCCAGCCAATCGACACTCAGACCTGCCGCGGTGGACAGGCTGGCCAGTTGCTCGTCGCTCATGCGCTTTCCTCAAGTGATGCCAGTGCGCTGAAGGGGCCGCGCAATCCCTGCTGTGCGGCGTGCAAGTCAATGCGGTTGCCGAATATCACGCGGGCGGCGGGCCCCAGCGGCGGGGCGGTAACGGGCTGATCGCTCAGGTTGAGGTCGATGCGCAGCTTGCTGCCGTCGGCGAGCGTCCAGTTGGCGCTTACGGCCTTGTCGCCAAGCACCTGCACGTGGCCAGCCTGGCTGCCCGACAGACGCGGCACGATCAGCTGCTGACGCAGCTCCAACAACTTGCGGTAATAAATTCGCCAGGCCTGGTGGCTGGGTTCGACATCCGGCGCGTAATCCGGCAACGAGGCGTTAAAGGTGCCGAGCTTGTTCGGATCCGGGATGCTGTCGCGAATGGCCGCGTCCTGAAACACGGCGAAGTCTTTGAACTCGTTGCGGCGGCCATCACGCACGGCGATGGCCAGCTCGTCGTGGTGATCGGTGAAGAACAGGAAAGACTGACGCGAGCCCCATTCCTCGCCCATGAACAGCAGCGGAATCATTGGCGAGAGCAGCAACAGCACGGTCGCAGCCTTAAGCGCATCCGGGTCGCACAGCGCGCTCAACCGTTCGCCAAAGGCGCGGTTGCCGACTTGGTCGTGGTTCTGCAGAAACAGTACGAAAGCGGTAGGCGGCAAATGCCCACTTGGTTCACCCCGGGTATGGCCGTGGCGATTTTCCTGCCCCTGATAGACGAAGCCTTCCTGCAGGCAGCGGGCCAGTTTCTCCGTCGGCTGCTGGCAATAATCCTGGTAGTAACCTTCTTGCTCGCCGGTGAGCAGCACGTGCAGGGTGTTGTGGCCGTCGTCGTTCCACTGCGCATCAAAGCCGGCCTGCAACAGCTCGGCGCTGTTGTGCTCATTTTCGAGTACCAGGTGCAGGTGGCGATCCAGCGGCACCGAGGTGCGCAGGCGCTGGGCCATTTCGATCAGAAAGTCTTTCTCGCTGATGGCGTGCACCGCGTCGAAACGCAGGCCGTCGACGCGATAGTCGTGAACCCACATCAAAGCGTTTTCAATAAAAAAGTCACGAACCTGAGGGCGGCGGAAGTCAATGGACGGCCCCCAAGGTGTGGTGATGTCTTCGCGAAAGAAATCCTGGGCATACAGGCCGAGGTAATTGCCGTCTGGCCCGAAGTGGTTGTAGACCACGTCGATAAACACCATCAGGCCAAGGCCATGGGCGGTATCAATCAGATGACGCAGCTCGTCCGGGCTGCCGTAATTGTGCTGCGGGGCGAACGGCAACACGCCGTCGTACCCCCAGTTACGCTCGCCGGGAAACTGGTTGATCGGCATCAGCTCAATAGCGGTAACGCCGAGTTCGCGCAGTTCTCCGAGCCGTTGCTCTACGCCGGCAAAACCGCCCAGCAGCCCGACATGCACTTCGTACAGAACGGTCTCGTGCCATGGGCGGCCGCGCCACGCTGGCTGCTGCCAGGCGTAGCCGGAAGGGTCGGTTACCAGACTGAAGCCGTGCACCGTGTCTTGCTGGGCACGTGACGCCGGATCCGGCACCTGCTGACCGCCATTGATGCGGTAGGCGTAAGCGGTACCGATCGGGCAGGGCAGTTCGCGGCGGAACCAGCCGTCAGCCTCTTGTTGCAGAGGCTGGCTGCTGCCGTCGGCAAACACCACGTCGACAGCGTCGGCTTGCGGTGCCCAGAGCGCGAAGCGGGTAGTTCCCTCCGCCACGGGGAGGGCGCCGTGTGCCGGCCGGTTGGTCGGCGCCGGCATCACCATTGCCCTCGGACGCGAGCGGCTTTTTGTTGCAGCAGGTCTTTGTACAGGCGGTCGTAGGGTTCGACCGACTGTTTCCAGAACAGCGGCGAGGCCATGGCGCGGCAGCGCATGGCGTTCAGCAGCTCGGGGTATTGGAAAACGGTGAGGGCGCGCTGCACCGCGTCTTTGTAGCTGTCTGCAGTGGCTTCGCGGAACAGGAAGCCGGTGACGCCATCTTCGATGGTGTCGGCCAGGCCGCCGGTTTTACGGGCGATAGGCAGCGAGCCAAAGCGTTGCGCGTACATCTGGCTCAGGCCGCAAGGCTCGAAGCGCGACGGCATGAGCAGAAAGTCGCTGCCAGCAAACATGCGACGGGCATCGGTTTCGTTGAAGCCGACCTTCACCCCGACGCGGCCCGGATAGCGCTTGGCCATTTCGACCATCGCCTGTTCCAGCTCCGGTTCGCCGCGGCCGATCACGGCCAGGCGGCCGCCGCCCTGGACGATGGTGTCGACCACTTCCAGGGTCAGGTCGATGCCTTTTTGCTGTACCAGACGCGACACCACGGCGAACAGCGGACCGTCGCCGGGTTCAAGGCCGAACAGCTGCTCCACGTATTCGGCGTTGCGCTTCTTGCCGCCCAGGTTATGCATGCCAAAGTTGGCGACCAGATGATCGTCTGTCCGAGGATCCCAGCTTTCGTCGATGCCGTTGGTAATGCCGCTCAGCTGACCTTCGTTGGTCTTCACTTGCAGCATGCCTTGCATGCCGCAGCCAAAGGCCTCGGTGGTGATTTCTTCCGCGTAGGTGTGGCTGACCGTGGTGATGTGGTCGGCGTAGGTGATACCGGCCTTGAGCAACGACAGCTTGCCGTAGAACTCCATGCCTTCAGGGCCACAGGCTTCCGGTGGCAGGCCGAGTTCAGGGCTGCAGTGCATGTCGATCATGCCCTGATAGGCGAGGTTGTGAATGGTGAACACGCAGGGCGTTTCCTGCTCCTGCCACTTCATGTAAGCCGGGGTCAGGGCGGTGGGCCAGTCGTTGGCGTGTACCAGGTCCGGGCACCAGCTGATGCACGCAGTGCCTGCGGCGATGTCGGCCGCTGCCATGCCAAGGCGGGCGAAGCGGATATGGTTGTCCGGCCAGTCGCGGCTGTTTACGTCGCCGTACGGCGTGCCTTCACGCTCATAGAGTTCCGGGCTGATCAGCACATAAACGATCAGGCCGTCCGGCAGTTCCATGCGCCCGATTTTGCACGGCGGCAAAGCGGCATGGCCTTTCACCTCGCCGATCACGCGCATCGGGTGACCGCTTTCCAGCACCTGTGGGTAACCGGGAATCAGCACGCGAATGTCATGTTGGCCGGAGAGGGCGCGGGGCAGTGCGGCGGACACGTCGCCCAGGCCGCCGACTTTAATCAGGTCGGCCAGCTCGGACGTCACGAAGAGGATCTTTTTCTTATGGGGATACAGCGTCTTTGGCTTGCTGCTTTCAACCGGAGGCTGAGCCTTGGGGGCGACTATCGAGGCGAAATCGTCTAACCGTTCCATCGCTAATGCAGTTCCCATGTGTTCCTCCCGTGGCACTGGCCGCAAAGGGCAGTGCTCATTTCGCTAAGTCGACCGCGCAAAAAAAGATTGTCAGTCGCGTAAAAAAAAGCCCCGCATCGGCTAAGCCAATACGATTCAAAATTGTGTGTTGGAGTGGTTTGGCCCTGTCGGAAACAGGTCTTGCCCCTACGTAAGTGCTGACTGGCCGGTCTGCGAAAAAGTTTCTACTTTTTTTCCCGTCCGACCGCTCGTCGGGCGCAGCGGCGGCAAGGCGCGCTGGCTGATTACACGGGGGGTTGGCGTTCCGGTTCGGCGATGGGCTCGTGGCGGTACGGATCGACCACTTCGCTGGTCGGGCTGCTTTGAAACGCAGCGCGCAGCTGGGGCAGGCAGTTAGGGTGTTTGTGGCTGATGAAATTGATGAGGTTTTCCCGGATGTAGCAGCGCAAATCCCAGCCGCTGGACGAGTCGCGCGAGCTCACCAGCACGCGCAACTGAATGGCCCGGTCGGAGGTATCTACCACCTGCAAAACGCTGACACGGCCGTCCCACAAGTCCGGTACTTCTTTGAGCAGGCGTTCCAGCTCCTTGCGAAGCGGCTCCAGGGGAATGGCGTAATCGACCCAGAACGTCACCGCGCCGGTCAGGGACGACGAGGCGCGCGTCCAGTTCTGGAACGGATTCTCGATAAACCATTGCAGTGGCACGATCAGCCGGCGGTCGTCCCAGATGCGCACCACCACATACGTGCCGGTGATCTCCTCAATGCGACCCCATTCGTTCTCGACGATCACCACATCGTCGAGGCGAATCGGTTGAGTAATGGCGATTTGCAGGCCGGCGATCAGATTGCCAAGCACCGATTTCGCCGCAAAGCCGACCGCCAAGCCGGCTACCCCAGCGGAGGCGAGCAGGCTGCCGCCGAATTGGCGTGCACCGGGGAAGGTCATCAACATGGCGGCCAGGCCGAGCAGCAACACAAAGAAGCTCAAGGTGCGCACCAGGACCCGGGTTTGCGTCTGGATGCGGCGGGCGCGCAGGTTGTCGACGATATCCACCGGGTTGTGAATCAGGATCAGCTCCTGCACAGCCGCGACCGCCCGCAGCCCCAGCCAGGTAAAGCCGGCAATGATCGCCAGCGTGGTCACATGGCGCAGGGCTTCGATAAACATCAGGTTATCGTCAGCAGCGGTCCACACCGTTTGCATTCCCAGCAGAGGAAGCAGCAGGCAAAACGGCTGGCGAAGCTTGGAAACCATCTCGCGCAGAAACGGCACCGGCGTGGCCAGGCGAGCCAGCACGGCGCTGATCAGCCTGGAAGCAATCATCAACACCAGTACGGCGACGCATGCGGCAAGTAATGTCTTCAATTCCGCCACCGGAACGTGGCTCTGCCAATCCTCGAACATAAAAAACCCTGTTAGCTAAGCGTGCTTTTAGTGACCGGGGCAGGGCGAGGGGGTTCAGGTGTTTGCAGGGTGCAATTTGCATGATGGCCATTTGGGGGCTTCGTGCAGATTGCCTGTGCCGGTGTTTTATTTTATTTATTAACGTATTGATAAATAACGATAAAAACTTTATTTCAAGGTTGGCGCCCATCTTGCAATTTTACTCCTGAGCGAACACACATTCTTCAGGAGCACGTCATGCAACCTCTTACCGATCTTTATGTATCTGCCTTTCCAAGCCATGACGTGTCGTTGCAACCGCGCCCGGACGGCAGCTTTGTGCTGGCGTTGAAAAGCGCCAACAACGAAGCCCTGATCAAGGTCATCGCCGGCAAGACGGTATTCAGCCAGGCCGCTGCCAATGACGAAATTCTTAGCATCAAGCGCGAAGTGCTGATCCGCGACAACGCGTTGAGCGGCACCAGCGCCCACTGCACCGCACACAAATTGCCGACCTACAGCGGTCAGGAACTGAGCCTGCGTGCCATGCAGACCCTGTTCAACCGCCGTCGCATTTCCATCTGAAACCCGTCTTTAAAAGCAGGAGGCGACCATGAACGCATCGACCAAAGTATTGGAAAGTTTCTTCAGTGACCGCCTGGCTGGCGAAGAGTTTGTGGTGCGCCTGCCAGAACTGTATGCGCAGGTGCCAGACGAAACCCCGCCGGAAATCCCGGATGACGTGCCGCCGGAGTTGCCCCGTGGCGAACCCGGCGAAAACCCGGAACTGCCGCAACCACAGGATGTGCGCTACGCCTGAAACGGGTTGGCCGGGTTCGCCGGCCTGTTTAGCTGCTGATCCGCCAGCCACTTTTTCTGCGGGACAATGAACGCTTGCCATCGGAACCGGTCGGTTGTTTACGGTTTTGTAAATGCCGAACGAAAACAAGGAGAAGGTTATGGTCGCTTTTGAAGCGTTGGCTCGCGAGCTGGAAGCCAGCCCGCAAAATGTTCACGGTTGGGAACGCGCAATGTGCATCACCAGCGGTGCCGCCATGGTTGGTACCGGCCTGCGCCGCGGTGGCGTGATAGGCAGTGTGCGCGCCGCCTTGGGCAGCATCATGTTGCTGCGCGGTCTTACCGGTCGTTGCCCGGCGAAGCGAGTGATCGTTGAGCGTCAGGATGAACTGCTGGCAATCAAGGCCAGGTTGCAGGCCGCTTCGGACCAACTGACTGCACTTCACGCAGCCAGCGCGAAAAAAACAAAATAATACCGAGCCGTCTAACCACTGCGCCGACGCCACCACTTATGGGGCGTCGGCGTTCTGCGTTATACCGCCGACAAACGCGCACGTTGCCAGGCTGCCGCCCTGGCTTAAGGAATCTCTGCCATGTACCCCAAGTGTGTGGTTTCGCTCTTTCTTCTCGTTTTTGCACTGCCCGTAAATGCTGACTGGCTGGAAATACCCGATGGCCGAAGGGTTAACGGGCAAGACACCATCGAAGTCATCAACCTGCTCGACGGCACCCTCAAGTTTGCCCTGACCGCCGCCGGGCGTGACGACCTCACCTGCCGCATGCGCGGCGTCGCCAAAAAACAGAGCCCCGGCGTGTACAGCTACCGGGAATCAACCAGCCAGTGCGTGCTGCGAATATCCGCCCAGGCCGACCGCCTGGTCGCCGAAGACCTCGGCGACAACTGCCGCGCACTCTACTGCCCGCAGAAAGCCAGCATTGGCGTGCGCAGCTTCAAGCTGGGCGAGCAGATGCCGTTGACCGAGCAGATCAGTGGGGCGTGGTAAAGAAAGACGGGATGTCTCGGTGGGTAGGCAGAACCCGCCAGATCTCGATGTGCTGGTCTTGCTCGACGTAGAAAACCAGATAGGGAAAGCCATGCACTGGCCAGGTTCTAAGCCCTGGTAGGTCGAGTTCGTGAGCGATACGGGTGGATCCCGTGGAAGGGTGACTCTGGATATGTGTGTAGGTCTTCTGCAGGGCGCTGATTAGCCCCAATGCGGCTTTTTCGGCGCTTTCCTGCAGCAGGTAAGAAAGCGCGGTTTCCACATCATCGACGGCTTTGCTTTGCAGACGTATCGGTTTTCTATTCACTTTTGGGCATCCCTCACCCTTATTCGCAGCGACTCAAAGTAACCCTCGTCCGCCTCGGGCCCCATGGCGGACCTGGCTCCCTCCAGCAGCAGGTCGCGCAACGTCTGCCGTTCCTGGTCTTTGCGGATGAGCTCTCTGATGTATTCGCTACTGGTTCCGTAGCCGCGCTGACTGACTTGCTCATCAACAAAGCTCTTCAATGTTTCCGGTAAAGAAATATTCATGGTGCTCACGGTGATGTGCCTCGACGCCGGGGTTTTGCCAAATTATGCCAAATTTTGCCAACAAGCCTAGCATTGGCGAGCGGCAGTGCGGGTCGACGTCGAGCCGATTTTTTCTGACTACGCGAGGGTAAGGAGGGTTTGCCCCAGGTGAAGTCGGACCTTTCTTAAACACCCCGCGACGCAACCTGCCGCCAGCTCTCCCGGCGCTTGGCATGCTGGTGCTGCTGATAAATGGATTATCAGCTTTACCTATTGGTAACACTAAGGTTACTATCTGCCATGCCAAGAGTCGTTGAGTATTTACGCAAGGATGAGTCCAGCCCCTATAAGCGATGGTTCGACGCGCTGCCCATTCAGGCCGCTGCCAAGGTGTCTATTGCACTGGTGCGAATGGAGTTGGGGAATACGTCGGCCATCAAGTGGTTCGGTGGAATTGGTGAATACCGAATCGATTGGGGGCCGGGCTACCGCATTTATCTGGCAAAGGAACTCGACACGCTGATCATCCTGTTCGGCGGCGGAACCAAAGCGACGCAACCGGCCGATATCGACAGGGCGAAGGCGTTGTTGGCCGAATACAAAGCACGCAAAGCCGAGCTGATTGCCAGCGGAGCCGCTATAGAGGAGACGCCACCATGGCGCTGACCCGCGATTTCAAACAGTCCATCGTCGACCGCGTAGAGCGCGAACCGGCGTTCGCCAAATCACTGCTCGATGAAGCCGCAACGCTGTTTCTCAACGGTGAACCTGATGTGGCGCGTCTGGTTCTGCGCGATCTGATCAACGCCACCATCGGCTTCGAGCAGCTTGCGGTTGAAACCCATAAACCGAGCAAAAGCCTGCACCGCATGCTGTCGCCCACCGGCAACCCGAACATGGATAACCTGGCCGCCATCTTCAACGCGCTGCGCACCGCGCTTGGCCTGCGCATGGAAGTGCACGCCGTGCCAGCGGGCTGATCGGTTCAATTCCACGGCAGCCACACCCGCGCCGACAGCCCACCGGCGGCGCGGTTGAACACCTGCAATTGGCCACCGTGCTCGCGCACGATGGCCCTCGCGGCCGAAAGGCCCAGACCCACCCCCGCCGAATTCGGATTGCGCGAGCTGTCCAGGCGGAAGAAGGGTTCGAACACCTGCTGCAACGCGTGCTCGGGAATGCCCGGGCCACTGTCGTTGATTTCAATTTCGATGCCGGCATCCGTGGTGCGCAGTGACAGCTCAGGGGAGTGCGCGTACTTGAGGGCGTTCTCGACCAGATTGGTCACCACCCGTTTCAACCCCACCGGCCGCCCCGTGTACACCAGGTTTGCCGGCCCGCTGAAGGGCAGTTCAATGGCCTGGTCGCGGTAATCGTCGCTCAGGGTTTGCAGCAGCTCGGCGAGGTCGAACGGCGTGGCGAGTTCGAGGCGGGCGTCGTCGCGGAAAAAGTCCAGGGCGGCGTTGATCATGCTCTGCATTTCATCCACGTCGCGAAACAGTTTGCGCTGCTGCTCGGCGTCTTCGATGAACTCGCCGCGCAAACGCATGCGCGTCAGCGGCGCGCGCAGGTCGTGGGAAATGGCGGCAAGCATTTGCGAGCGATCGGCGACGAAGTGTTGAATCTGCGCCTGCATCGTATTGAACGCGAGAATCGCCTGGCGAATTTCCTTTGGCCCCAGCGGCTCGATGGGTGGAGCGCGAAAGTCGCTGCCAAAACGCCGTGCGGCGTTGGCGAACTGCTGCAGTGGCAAGGCAAGCTGGCGCGTCGCGAACCAGGCCACCGCCACGACCGCGATCAGCCCCAGGCTGAAAATGATCGCCAGACGCGCCATCGGGTCCAGACCCCAGCTGCGGTCCGGCGCGGTGAAGGTCAGCCAGGTGTGATCGCGTAGCTGCATGACCAGCACATAAGGCCGGTCGCGGTGGGGTTCCGGCCAGTCGTCCGGGCTGTAACCCTCTACGCTGACGGCCGCCGCACCCACCAGCTCTAGCAGCAGCGCATTGCCTTCTTCGTAATCATCGATGCTGGCCGGCAGATCGATCTGCTTGCGATCGCTGAACCAGTTGATGGAGAAATTCGCCTCGCCGCCCGCTCGGGCCAGCTCCGGGCGCAGTTCAGCAGGCGCGGCGGCGATGATGCGCGTGCTGATGGCGATCTGCTCCAACAGCCCGCTTTGCGGCAGCGCGGGTTTGGCCCACACGCCGGCAAGTTGGGTGAACAGCAGGTTCAACAACAAAGCCGCGGCCATTGCCAGCGCGATGGTCACGGCAACCCAGCGCGCAATGGTGTCACCAGGGCGGCTGAGCCACCTCATCGCCGGCTGACGTTCGGGCTGAATTGATAACCACCGTTGCGCACCGTGCGGATGATGTCGGGGCGCTTGCTGTCGGGTTCGATCTTGCGGCGCAGGCGGCTCACCTGCACATCGATGCTGCGGTCGAAGGCGTCATGGGCGTGGCCATGGCAAAGATCCAGCAGTTGTTCGCGGCTGAGAATGCGCCCGGGGTGTTCGACAAACACCAGCAGCAATTCAAACTCGCCCGCCGACAGCGGAATCATCACGCCATCCGGCGAGCGCAGTTCGCGGCGGGTAACGTCCAGTTGCCAGTCGGCAAACACCACCACGGGCCGCTCGTTGTCTCCCAGCGGTTTGACCCTATCCCCGGCACGGCGCTGAACCGCCCGTACGCGCGCCAACAGTTCGCGGGCATCGAAGGGTTTGCTCAGGTAATCGTCGGCGCCCAGCTCCAGGCCGATGATGCGGTCACTGAGCTCGGCCATGGCCGTGAGCATGATCACCGGAATGCGCAGCTCGCTGTGCAAGCGCTGGCAAAGGCTCAGGCCGCTTTGGCCGGGCAACATGACGTCGAGCACGATTACGTCCGGGCGCTGTTGGGCGATGGCGGCCCACATCGCATCGCCATCGGTGGCGACGGCCACGTCGTAGGAATGCTGAAGGAAGAACTTCTTCAGCAAGGCAAGTATTTCGACGTCGTCGTCCACGATCAGCAGTCGGTTCACAGTCGCTTGGTTCCGGTGGTTGGGCAGGCAGTTATCTAAAACCATTTGCTGCGGCCGGTCATATATTTCAATCGCGCAACAATGCTGCCGTGCCGCCATCAAGCAGACATCTTCAAGCAAAAAGCACCCGCCAAGCTCGCTGCCATTCAGTCAAAGGAGAGTGTCATGTCGGCAGTAAAAGCGGTTCAGCTTCTGGGAATTTGCGCTGTGTTGGCGCCGCTGGTGGGGTGCAGTCAGGCCGAGCGGAAAGTGGATTGTGCAGCGATTGGCTATGAACTGCGCGACCCGCTCGAGCCGGTTAACCGCAAGGTGTTCGTGTTCAACCGGGTTGCCGACGAATACGTGCTGCAGCCGGTGGCCCGGGGCTACGCCAGGCTGCCGCAGCCCGTGCAGGACGGCGTGCATAACTTCGCTGCCAACTTCGCCGAGCCCAAGGTCTTTGTAAACGACGTGCTGCAAGGCAACGGCGAGCGCGCGATGAACACGGTCGGGCGTTTCACCCTGAACACCCTCCTTGGCGTGGCCGGGTTGTTCGACACGGCCGGGCGCATGGGCTTGCCGCACCACGAAGCGGACTTTGGCCAGACCTTCGGTGTCTGGGGCATCGGCAACGGCCCCGTTCTGGAGTGGCCGCTGCTGGGCTCGGCCAACAGCCGCGACAGCGCCGGCCGGGTCGTCGATTTCCTGTTCTCGCCTTTCGGCGACAACAGCGACACGGTAGCCACCATCGGCACGGTCAACACCGTGGGCTCCACCGTTGACGGCCGCGCCGAAGCGCTGCCGCTGACCGACAAGCTGGAAACCAGGCCCGATTACTACAGCGCCTTGCGCGACTACAACGCCGGCGCCCGCGCACGGCTGGTGGCCGAAGGCAAACTGGGTGACGTCAACGCAGCCGACCGCTACCGCAGCTGCGAGCTGGCGGAGTAAGCCATGGCCAGTGCCCTGCAACCCATGCTGGTCGTGCGCAAAGACATCGAACGCCGCGAAGGCGAGCTGCTTTACCGCGAGGAAGGGCTGAGCGTCTCGGCAGATGGACGGGCGCTGGTGCTCAACTGCTACTTCGAAAACTACCGACCGGGGGAGAGCGCGTTAGTGGTGTGCAGCTACCAGGTGTCGTTGGCGGCGTTTACCCACTGGATGATCAGTAGTGGCGAATTAAGGATGAACGAGCGGTAGCGTCAGAGCCGCCCCCATACAACGCACCACCTGTGGGAGCGGCTTTAGCCGCGAGCTTTTATTTCCCGCCAACTATTTCGCGCGGCAACCCGAAAAACACCCGCGCGCATTCGGTCGTATGCGCCGCCAGATGCTCCGGCGTTTCCTGCCGATGCAGTGCCACTTCCTTTAATACCTCCGGCAGATACGCCGGCTCGTTGCGCCCGTTCTTCGGTTTGGGCCGCAACGTGCGCGGCAGCAAATAGGGCGCGTCGCTTTCCAGCATCAGACGGCCCACCGGAATGTCCTTCACCAGCGGGTGCAGATGAGTGCCGCGACGCTCGTCGCAGATCCAGCCGGTGATGCCGATGTGCAAATCCAGATCCAGATAACTGAACAGCGCCCGCTGCTCGCCCGTGAAGCAATGCACCACGGCGGCGGGTAGCTGGTCGCGGAAGTCGCGCAGAATTTCCAGCAGCCGCTGATTGGCGTCGCGTTCGTGCAGGAACACCGGCAGGTTCAGCTCCACCGCCAGGGCCAGCTGTTCCTCCAGCGCCTTCTCTTGCAACGGGCGCGGGGAGAAGTCGCGGTTGAAATCCAGCCCGCACTCGCCAACGGCGCGCACCCGGTCCTCCCTCAACAGCGCCCGAAGCTGCCCGGCACTGGCGTTTGTCCAGCTGCTGGCGTCATGGGGATGCACGCCTGCCGTGCTGAACAGCCGCTGCCCGCTTTCGTCGGCGCGGCGGCACAGCTCCAGTGCTTTTTCGCTGCCGTCCAGGCTGGTGCCGGTGAGCAGCAGTTGGCACACGCCAGCCTCATAGGCACGGGCGAGCACTGCTTCATAGTTCTGGGCAAAGCTGTCGTGGGTCAGATTGACGCCAATGTCGATGAGTTGCATGGTGCTACCTCACTGCGAAGCGGTGCAGCTTAGCACCTGCACATCAATATCGATAAAGCCATAAAATACAGCCGTTTATGCGCACTTGTTAAAGCGGATACACGGTTTGGCTGGCATCAGTTCCCGCGCTGTGCGAACCTCCGCGCCCCTTGCCGGGAACTGGTCCCGGTAGCCGCCACTCTGAGGCGATCACGTTTTTACGGTGACCGCGCCGGTTTCGGGCGAAGCATCTGGAGATTGAATGACCCGAGCGTTGCTGCTTCTACTCTGCCTGGTGTTGCTGCCGTTGCCGGCGGCCGCGCGTCTGGCCGGGCCGCAGGAAGGCTGGCAGCACCCGAGCCAGGTGCGCGACCTGGGCAAAATTCGCAGCAGCGGCGTACTGCGGGTGCTGGTCAATCAAAGCCGCAACAGCTCCGGCGAAGTCAAAGGCCAGGCCATCGGCCTGGAATACCACCGCCTGAAAGCCTTCGAGCAATACCTCAACCGCAACGCCCGTGACGGCCGCCCGTTAACCCTGAAAATCATCCCCAAAGCCAAAGACCAGTTACTCGGTGCCCTGCAGCGCGGCGAGGGCGATCTGGTGGTGCCTGGCGAACTCCTCAATGCCCGCAGCGGGCAGGACGTCAGCCCCAGTGTGGCCATTCGCGCTCAAGTGCCGTTGGTGATAGTCGGCCGCCAGGGCAACAAGCGCTACCAGCGGCTCGACCAGTTGGCCGGCCGCAGCCTCGCGTTGCCCGCCGGCAGCGCGGCGGCAGAGGCGCTGGAAACGGTCAATGCGCAGTTGGCCCTGCGCAAGCTCGCGCCCATCAGCATTGAATGGGTCGACCCCAGTCTCGCCGTGGAAGACGTGTTGGAAATGGTCGAGGCCGGCATTTTCCCGTACACCGCCGTGGAGCTGCCGATTGCCGAGCGCTGGCTGAAGGTAATGCCTAAGTTGCGCATTGAGCGCCAGCTGGTGCTCAGCGAGCGCGGCGACATCAATTGGTTTGTACGCCCCGACGCGCCGATGTTGCGCGCTGCCATCGACCGTTTCCTCGGCGGCTACAACAGCCCCACCGATCAGGACGTGGCGTTCCAGCGCATCTATCGCCGTATCTACAAGGTGCATTACCCGCTGGCCCGTGCCGACCGCCAGCGCCTGGAAAAGGTGCGCCCGGTGCTGCAACGCTACGCCGATCAACAAGACCTCGACTGGCTGGCCCTTGCCGCGCTGGCGTTCAAAGAGTCGACCCTGAACCCGTCGGCAAAGGGCGCCGGCGGCGCCACGGGCTTGATGCAGATCACGCCCGCCGCCGCGCGTAGCGTTGGCGTCAGCGATGTAAAAGGCGTAGACGGCAACGTGCAGGCCAGCGCCAAGTACCTGGCCCGTATTCGCCGCAACTTCTTCAACAGCCCGAAAATCAACGAGCGCGAGCGCATGGCCTTTGTACTGGCTGCGTACAACCTCGGACCTCAGCGGGTGCAGGGCTTCCGTGCCGAAGCACGGCGGCGCGGTTTGAATCCGAACCAGTGGTTCTTTCAAGTGGAGCGCATCGCCATGGAGCAGGTGGGTATGGGCGTTGTCAGCTACGTTAATGCGGTGAACAAGTACTACCTGGCCTACGACCGCGAGCGTGAACAACTGATGCCGAAGGCCAAGGTGGCGAAGACCGGGAAGTGACGTCGGTCGCAAGTTCGCCAGCAAGCTGGCTCCTACAACAATCGGTGCGGGCCGGGAATGAATGTATCGAATTTATGGATTGGTTTAACGCGAAATTGCCGCTTGTCCCATCGAATTGATCATTTAGACTACGCCCATCAACACCTACTTAGCCCTCAACAAGGAATGCACCATGAACAAGCTGATCAACACCGTACTCGCCACCCGTGCTGGTTTGGGCATCACCATCCTGCGCGTCATTACCGGTCTGACCTTCGCCTCCCACGGCGCGCAAAAGCTCTTTGGCATGTTCGGCGGCTACGGCCTCGAAGGCACCGGCCAGTGGATGGCGAGCATCGGCATCACCCCCGGCTACCTGATGGCATTGCTGGCCGGTAGCGCCGAGTTCTTCGGTGGTCTGGCGCTGGTGATCGGCTTGCTGGTACGCCCTGCGGCGCTGTCGTTGATCGTGGCAATGCTAGTGGCGATTTTCGCGGTGCACATTGGCAATGGCTTCTTCATGGCCACCAACGGTTTTGAATATGCCTTGATCCTGGGCGCCATCAGCGCGGCGCTGCTGGTGGAAGGCGCCGGCAAGTTCTCGCTGGATCGCAAAATCGCCGGGTGATCCATCGCTGAAATGAGAAGCCCGCCATCGTGCGGGCTTTTTTTCGCGCGGTTATTGGCTCGTTGGTTCAGCGAGCTTGTTGAGCTTCGCCCTCAGCTCACCGAACGCGCAGCAACTCAATCGGCTTCTGGCACTCGTTAAAACGGCCGGTCGCCCAAGATGGTCGCGCGCTGCATCACTCGCCGCTGCGGGCGGTAGTCATCCACCGCGTAATGCTGCGTCACGCGGTTATCCCAGAAGGCAATGTCGTTTTCCTGCCAGCGCCAGCGCACGAAAAACTCCGGCCTGGTCGCATGGGCAAACAGAAAGGTCAGCAACGCCTGGCTCTCAGCCGGTTCCAGCTCGTTGATCTTGCTGGTGAAGCCTTCACTCACAAACAGCGACTTGCGCCCGCTAACCGGATGGGTACGCACCACCGGGTGCGATTGCGGTGGGTGCTTGCGGCGGGTTTCGTCCCAGCGTGTGTAGTCTTGCGGGGTGCTGCCGTAGCGTTCCAGCGGGAACGAGCGCGTGAAGTCGTGGGTGGCGGTGAGGCCGTCCAGCAGGGCTTTCAGCGGCGCCGACAGGGCGTCATAGGCGGCAATACCGCTGGCCCACAGGGTGTCGCCGCCCTGGGCCGGCAGCAGCTTGGCGCTCAGTACGGCGCCCATTGCCGGCTCGGGCAGAAAGGTGACGTCGGTGTGCCAGATGGCGTTGTCGCGCACGTCGGTCACGGCGGTGTCGAGAATCAGCACTTCTGGCTGTTCCGGCACGTTGGGGTAAATGGGGTGAATGTGCAGGTCGCCAAAGTGCGAGGCAAAACGCGCCTGCTGTTGCGGCGTAATGGGCTGGTCGCGGAAGAACAGCACTTGATGGTCCAGCAGCGCCTGTTCAATGGCGTGGCGGTTGGCCTCGTTTAACGGTTCGCTGAGGGTAACGCCGTCAACCTGGGCGCCCAGTGCGGAGCTCAAGGGAGTGATGTGCAGGCTCATGGTCAATCTCGTATGTGGCAGTGGTGTGGCTAAAAAGGGTGGGCACACAGGGTTTTGTGCGCGTCGGCCATGGCCGACGCGTCAGTGGCTTTGCCCGTGCCAGGGCACCAGGCGACGTTGCAGGGCGCGCAGGCTCATCTCCAGGGCGAAGGCGATGATGGCGATCACCAGAATGCCGAGAATCACCACATCGGTGACCAGAAACTGCGCCGCCGACTGCACCATGAAACCCAGGCCGCTGGTGGCCGCGATCAGCTCGGCAGCCACCAGCGTCGACCAGCCCACGCCCAGGCCAATGCGCACGCCGGTCAGAATGTCGGGCAGGGCGCTGGGCAAGATCACATGGCGTATCAGTTGGCTGCGGGTAGCGCCCAGCGACTGCGCGGCGCGCAGTTTGGCCGGGTCCACGGTGCGCACGCCGGTGGCGGTGGCAATGGCGATGGGGGCGAATATCGCCAGGTAAATAAGCAGCACCTTCGACAGCTCGCCAATGCCGCACCAGATCACGATCAGGGGCAGATACGCCAACGGCGGAATAGGGCGGTAGAACTCGATCAGCGGATCGAGAATGCCCTGCGCCACCCGGTTACGACCAATAGCGATACCGACCGGAATGGCCGTGAGCACGGCAATCAGCAAACCCCCACCGATACGCCCGAGGCTGGCACCCAGGTGCTGCCACAGGGTCGATTCCATATAGCCGGTGGTCGCCAGCAACCAGCCTTTTTGCAGCACTGCCGAAGGCGGCGGCAGGAACAGCGGTTCGATCAAACCAAAGGCGGTGACCGCCCACCAGAGGGCGAGCAGTGCGACCAGGGTCAGCACGCTGATCAAGCGGGTGCTTAGGGCAGCGCGCTGCGGTTTCGACACGGGCAACACATCCAGCTCGGCGCTGGCTTTGCCGGTATTCAGACTGGCTTCATAGCTGCTCATGGGCGGGCCTGCGCTTGAATCGCCAAACGTTGAGAAAACACCTGCGCCAGCACGTGCTCGCGGGTTTCGATAAAACGCGGGTCCGACTTGATCGCCCGCGCCGGTTCGCCCGCGGCATAGCGCTGGCCAAAATCCAGCTGCAGCCGTTCAACGATTTGCCCGGGGTTGGGCGCCAGCAGCACCAGATCGGTGGCCAGAAACACGGCTTCTTCAATGTCGTGCGTAATCAGGAACACCGGCTTGGCGCTGCGTTGCCACACCTGAAGCAGCAGCTCCTGCATCTGCTCGCGGGTAAAGGCGTCCAGCGCGCCGAAGGGTTCGTCCATCAACAGCACCCGTGGATCGGCCGCGAGTGCACGGGCCAGGCCAACGCGTTGCTTCTGTCCACCCGACAACTGCCAGACCTGGCGCTGTTCAAAACCGGCAAGGTCGACCAACGCGAGCATTTCGCGCGCTTTGGCTTCCCGCGCCGGCCGCGCCACGCCAGCCAATTGCAGGCCGAAGGCAACGTTGTCCAATACGTTTTGCCAGGGCAGCAGGGCGTCGTCCTGAAACACCACACCGCGCTCGGCGCTCGGGCCTTGTACCGGCACGCCATCAAGGGTGATGCGGCCGCCGCTGGGGGCAACGAAGCCGGCGATCAAATTCAGCAGCGAGGTTTTGCCGCTGCCAGACGGCCCCAGCGCCACCAGCAGTTGCTGCGGCCCCAGGGTCAGGGAAATATCGGCCAGCACCGGTGCAGAACTGCCCGGGTACTGTGCGCTGATGCGCTCCAGTTGGAGTACGGCCATGTGAGGTGTCTCTCTGTGTCGATGGGCCAACTGCGGGAGGGCTTAGCCTGGATTGTCGTTTGCAGAAATCGAGGCTGAAGCCTCTCCCACAGGTTCGTGGTTGATAGCTGAACTCACTGCACGAACTGACTGCTCACATACGGTGAGTAATCGGCCAGCACGCCGTCGGCCTTGCCTTGTTCCTTGAGGAAAACGGCAGTGGCGGCGATGTCCTTCGCGGTTTTGCCGTTGAGCAGGGTTTTCTGCTCGGCGCTCTCCGGGAAGGTGGAACCGGCCAGCAGTTCAGGCACGTCGGCGGCGTTGGCGCCGGTCAGGCGGGCGATGGCTTTGACCTGTTCGGAATCGGCCGTCCATGCCGCTTTGTTGGCGTTGTAGGCGGTGTAGGCGTCGATGCTGACCTTGGCGAACGTGGCCAGCACCTCCGGGTGTTTCTCGGCGAAGTCTTTGCGCGCGACCCACACCTCAAAGGTCGGCGCGCCCCAGGTGCCGACTTCAGCGGCGTCGGTGAGCACCTTGCCGTCCTTCTTGATTTCACCCAGCGCGGGCGACCAGACAAAGGCGCCGTCAATGTCGCCGCGTTTCCACGCCGCGGTGATCTGCGCCGGGTTGAGGTTGACCACCTTTACCGTCGAGGCATCGACGTTCCAGTGCTTCAGCGCGCCCAGCAGGCTGTAATGCGAGGTGGAAACAAACGGCGTGGCGATGGTTTTACCCACCAGATCTTCCGGCTTGTGAATATTGCTGGCGTTGCGCACCACCAGCGCTTCGGCCGAATTGATCTGTGCGGCCACTACAAAGGTCACGATCGGCAGGCCACGCGTGGCTGCAGCAGCGAGCGGGCTGGAACCGAGATTGCCGATTTGCACATCACCCGAAGCAATGGCGGTGACCACTTCGGCGCCGCTGTTGAAACGGCGCCAGTCGAGTTTTTCGCCGATGGCTTTTTCATAGCCACCATTGGCTTGCGGCACTTTGCTGGGGTCGATGCCGGTCTGATAGCCGATGATGATGTCTTGCGCCTGAGCAGAAACGCTCAGGCCGGCAAGCACCAGGGTAGCCAGCAGGCGGCGGGTAAAGGACAGGCTCATGGTCATGCTCCGACAATAAATAGATGAAGGTCAGTTCTGAATAAACGTGGCGTTCACATACGGCGCGTAGTCCGGCAGCACGGCGTCGACCTTGCCCTGTTCCTTGAGAAAGCCTGCGGTGTCGGTAATCGCCTGAGTGGTCGGAGCGCCCAGAGCCGTTACCTGATCAGCCGCCAGCGGAAACACGTTGCCTTGCAGCAGCAGCGGAATGTCCTCGGCCTTGGCGCCGGAAAGCTTCACTACCTTGGCGATGTTGTTCTGGTCAGCGAGCCAGGCTTTCGGATCTTTGCGGTAGTCGGCGTAGGCATCGAGGGTCACCTTGGCAAAGGCACGGACAATTTCAGGGTGCTTGGCGGCGAAGTCCTTGCGCACGATCCAGGCATCAAAGGTCGGCGCGCCGAGCTTGCTCAGTTCGCCCGAGGTAATCAGCACCTTGCCGCTTTCCTTGGCCTTGCCCAGGGCCGGGTCCCACACGTAAGTGGCGTCGATATCGCCACGCTGCCAGGCGGCGATGATGGCCGGCGGTGCCAGGTTGACGATTTCCACCTGCTTGGGATCGATGTTCCAGTGCTTGAGCGCGGCCAACAGGCTGTAGTGCCCAGTGGAAACGAACGGCACGGCGACTTTCTTGCCAACCAGGTCCTGCGGCGAATTGATACCGGAACCATTACGCGCCACCAGCGCTTCGGCGGCGCCAATCTGGGTGGCGATCAAAAAGGTCTGTACCGGCAATTGACGGGTGGCTGCAGCCGCCAGCGGGCTGGAACCGACGTAGCCAATCTGCACATCACCGGAGGCAACGGCCGTTATCACTTCGGCGCCGCTGTCGAACTTGCGCCAGTCAATTTCGCTTTTGCTGGCTTTTTCATAGGCGCCGTCGGCCTGGGCGACTTTGGCGGGGTCTACGGTGGTTTGGTAGGCAACGGTGAAATCGGCAGCCTGGGTACTGAACGCGAAACCGGAGAAGGCCAGGGCGGCCAGCAGGCGGAGCGGGGTGAGCGCTTTCATTTTTATACTCCTCAACGGGCTCCGCAGCGCTGAGAGAGCGGGCGGACCACTGGACAATGACTAATAACGAAACGGTGTCCGGTGGTCCGGTGACGCAGAGAATAATGGTTCTAAGAAATAACAAATAAATACTATTTGGTTATTAGCTTAGGTGCGGCGATTGGGGTGCCTGAAAGGGCGCGAAAGCTGTCTACGCGGTCGGATTCGGCCAATCTGAATTATTTGTTGAACCGAAAGAATTTCGCCGACATCTCAGTTGAGCAAGCTAGAGGCCACGGCTGGCGTAGGGCCAGTTGTAAAAATTTGTTTGGCTAGGGTTCGCGGCAGTGGTTTTTGTCTACTACGTTGTCCTAGTCGATAATTTGTATTGGTTTAACTGCGCACAATCTGAATGGGGACTTTACGGATGAAATTGAAAAACACCTTAGGCGTTGTAATCGGTTCGCTGATCGCCGCCAGCTCTTTCCAAGCGTTGGCTCAAGGCCAAGGTGCGGTTGAGATTGAAGGCTTCGCCAAGAAACAGTACTTCGACAGCACCCGTGATTTTGACAACGACGGCAACCTGTTCGGCGGCTCGATTGGCTACTTCCTCACCGACGACGTAGAGCTGCGACTGGGCTACGACGAAGTTCATAACGCCCGTACTGACAGCGGTACCAACGTGAAAGGCGCCAACACCGCGCTGGACGCTCTGTACCACTTCAATGCCCCTGGCGACATGGTGCGTCCATACCTCTCGGCCGGTTTCTCTGACCAGAGCATCGACCAGAACGCCAGCAACAGCCGCGACCGTTCCACCTTCGCCAACCTGGGCGGCGGTGCGAAGCTGTATTTCACTGAAAACTTCTACGCCCGTGCCGGCGTTGAAGCGCAGTACAACATCGACCAGGGCAACACCGAGTGGGCGCCAAGCGTCGGTATCGGTGTGAACTTCGGTGGTGGCCGCAAAGTGGCCGAAGCCGCTCCAGCTGCTGCCGCGCCGGCTGCCTGCACCGACAGCGACAACGATGGCGTGTGCGACAACGTCGACAAGTGCCCGGACACCGCTGCCAACGTCACTGTTGACGCTGATGGCTGCCCAGCCGTTGCTGAAGTGGTCCGCGTTGAGCTGGATGTGAAGTTCGACTTCGACAAGTCGAAAGTGAAAGAAGAAAGCTATGGCGACATCAAAAACCTGGCCGACTTCATGAACCAGTACCCAGCGACTTCCACCACTGTTGAAGGTCACACTGACTCCGTCGGTACTGACGCTTACAACCAGAAACTGTCCGAGCGTCGTGCCAACGCCGTTCGTGAAGTGCTGGTTAACCAGTACGGTGTAGGTGGCGAGCGTGTTAACGCTGTTGGCTACGGCGAGTCCAAGCCGGTTGCGGATAACGCTACCGACGCTGGCCGCGCGGTAAACCGTCGCGTTGAAGCTGAAGTAGAAGCCCAAGCTAAGTAATTAGCGCGGTCTTGGAAAAACCCGGCTTCGGCCGGGTTTTTTTATGCCTGTATCAACCCGCGATGGCGCCTCAGTGAGATCGCGTACGCGAGGTAGCGAGTACGCTGTTCAGCCGCAACCGCGAGTACCGGCTTGGGTTCATGGATATTGCGGCCGCGCTCACAGGGAACCTGGCAAGGCGAGAAGTGACCCGGCCTAAGCCGCACGTTTACTGAACATGCACATTGCTCCCCAACCGAAGTTGAACCGCGCGCTCGGTAAACGCGGCGCAAAAAAAATCGCGGTCGGGCCGCGATTTCCTGATTCGGCAAGCACACCCGGCTACCAGAACCCCGCCGGATGCTGCTTGGCAATGTAGTCAGGCTGTAACCCAAAGGCGGTCTGAAAGAACGTTGCCAATCGGGTATGCAGCACCATCTGATTGATGGACGCCAATTTCCCCCGCTGCACCCGCCGCTGGTTGCTTTCCGCGTAGAAATCTTCATGCAGCACGCGCTGCTGGTCTGGCTCAGCGGTGATGCAGCAGCTGTTGAAACCCTGTTCTCCGTGCGCATCCGGGTACGCCACCAGCAAGCACAAGCCAGGGTTGGCTTTTTCCGGGCCGTGCAATTCCACGCGCACGTCCAGCCCGGCGCCTTGCGCATAGGTTTTGGCTTCTTCGAACAGCGGCACGGCGCATTCGTGCATCAGGGTCATGAAGGCGTCCAGAAACGTCTGGCTATCGACTGCGGTGTTATCCATCCTGCGTGCGCCTCCCTAATCAGTGTCCGACCCGCACAGGCTTGTGCCGCATCGGCACAGTACGCGTGCGACTCTGCTGCGCTGGGCGCACAGCTTGACGGGTGTGGTGACGGCGGGCGATGCGCAGCATCCCCCACAAAGCGGCCGCTGCCACCAGCAGCCAGGTTCCGATCAGTAACAAAACAACGCTTTCAGGTGGCATACGGACCTCCTGCAGCCCCTTATGGCTGCGGCATAACGTCTACATCTACGGGATTGGGCGCGGCGGTAGGCTGGGCATGAATGCGGATGCGCTGGTGCATGTGCTCGGCATGGCACACCTCGTCTATT
Organism: Pseudomonas viridiflava; assembly: GCF_900573885.1. Classification (GTDB taxonomy): domain Bacteria; phylum Pseudomonadota; class Gammaproteobacteria; order Pseudomonadales; family Pseudomonadaceae; genus Aquipseudomonas. The sequence goes on along the minus strand of NZ_UPSE01000306.1, from coordinate 121,146 downwards.
ACCTGGGCGGTAAAGCTGGTGAGCGCGTCGCCTTGAACCTCGGCAGCGGGTGCATCAAACAACGTCCACACCACGGGGCTGGCGGTCAGGCGATCCTTCAGGTGGCCGAGCGGTTCGGTCATGCCGTCGTCGCCGCCGTCCAGCCAGGTGAAGTCGCCGACCAGCAGCAAACGTTTCACGCCAGCCACCGGCAAACCGTCGAGCAGGGCAGTGACGGCCTTGAAGGTGCTCTCGAACTGGTGGTCATGGTCGGAAGCGGGAAGTACCACGATCACCGCATCCTTGCCGGCAATGCTGTGGCTCACGCTGATGGCGTCGTACAGGTCGCCCTGAATGGTGCTCAGGCCAGGGCGGGCGCTTACGGCGTTGAGGTCATCCAGAATCAGCGTGGTTTCGAACTGGCGGGCCAGGGCTTCAACCATCAACGCGTTTCCAGTGCTGCTCTGAGCGCCATATACAGCGAGTTTTACGGCAGGCGTTTCGAGATTTTTCATCTAGGCGATTCTCGTGATTGTGGTTGTTGTGGCGAAGTGCAAAGGAGCTGAAATCAGCCGTTCGAAGCGGTCTGGCGCCCAGGCTCGCTGGGCCCGCCAGGCTGGCCGGCGGTGACGGTCACCTCGGTGATGTCGCTGCTTTTCGCCGAGCTGTGCAGCGACTCGACATGGCGCCGCGCCTGGGTGGCGGTGAACGCTTCGGTGTCGCTTTCAACGTCCACGCTCCGGGCTTGGCCCTGGAGCTGGTAATGCACCACAAACGGGTATTTGCCGCTCATCTTGAGAATCTCTCCAACGGTGGCAGGTACTAGCTTGGGCCGCTTGGCGAGGCAAAGGGTTCAGCTTAATTTGCCGAGCGGTAACTGCGCCTAACGCGTCGCCTAAAGCCGGCTAACGGCGGCGTAAATGCTCGCTACCGCGAAAAATGGTTAAACCAATGGGCACTGCTGAAAGTCGATTGAAGGGAGACATGCACAAACGCGCTCGGCCGTGACGTACGGCGTAACTGGCGGCTTTTTCCGCAGGAGGTGGTGATATGACCTTTGTCTGCTTTCTGAAAGGCTGTAACTGGATGGACCCGACCCACGAACTGTTCGGCAATGAGCTGCTGTTGTGCCAATGCTGCTCCCGCTGCGGCGCGCATCGGTATTTACCCGAAGGCGTTCCCAGCGCCACCCACGACGCCGGCCACGGAGGCGCCGCTTGAACACCCTGGAGACGATTCTCGCCACCCTCGTTGGCGAGTTTTCCGATCTCAACGATGTCGCCCACACCACCCGCGTGACCCTGCGCATGGCATTGGCTATGGTGCTTGGCGGGCTGCTGGGTTGGGAACGTGAACAGCAAGGCAAGTCTGCCGGCGTTCGCACCCACATGCTGGTGGCGTTGGGCAGTGCGTTATTCGTAATCGCAGCGGAGCAGATGGGCGCCGAGGATGACGCCATGAGCCGGGTGATTCAGGGCGTCGTGGCCGGTATCGGCTTTCTCTGCGCCGGCACCATTCTCAAAGGCCGCTCGCCGAGCGAAGTGCAGGGTCTGACCACTGCGGCGGGAATCTGGCTGACGTGCGCAATCGGCCTCACCGTGGGGCTGGGGCGTGAGGCCACCGCGCTGCTCGCCACCGGCTTTGGCCTGATCATTCTCAACCTGGTGCCGCATTTGCTGAGCCGGGTGGACAAAGCCAGTCCGGAGAGTGGGCAGCTCACCCAGGAAGATGAGCAGCCGCCCAAGTAGTCGGACTGCTTAAAGAGGACTGCCAGCCTTGCGCCGCAACACCAGCAAAAACTGGCGCTTGCCGGTGGTCCATACCAGCGTCTGGAAATCTCCCTCGCTCAGCCCGGCCTTGTTATAGGCGTTGGCTTGATGCACCGCGTTGCCCTCGGCAAGGGTTTGCGCCACCACCACCTCGCTCATCACCACACCCTCCGGCGTGCCCGGCAGCAGACTGGGCGTGACCACGATCGAATAGCCAACACGCAGCGGCTGCGGCTGATTCACCAACGTGCCGTTCTTGCGCACCGCCTGGTCGCGCTGGGTGTCGACGAAGGTCGATAACGACGCCGAGCTGCCGAGGGCCGCCACAAACGGCTGGAGCGGCTGCAACGCGTAGTTATTGGCACCGGCAATGCGATCCACCAAACCTTCGGCTGCCACCTCGGCTGGCCCGTGCAACAAGCCCGCTTCGCGGCTCGCCCGCGCCTCCAGATCTGGCAGCGGTGACTTCACCTCCGCCAACACCGCGCGCCATTCAACGTGCGTGACGGGCGTGGGAATGGGGGCGGGTGCGTTGGGGTCGAGGGCGGCGGCGTATGCCATTGAAGTGAGCAGCAGGCCGAACAGGGGAATCACAACATTCACAAGCAAAGCGCCGAGATAGGAGGAGGGGAGACTATAGCCGGCATCCTCTTTTCCAGGAATCTCGGCTGAAGCCGCGAAACCAAACGAATACCCACCACCGAGTAACGTTGGGCTTCGCTTTCAGCTCAACCCAACCTACGAGTGGGTTGCGCGGCCAGAGGCTATCCATCTGAATTTCAAGCCCTTTTACCCCGGGCACCGGCTGTGTAAAATCCCGCGCCCCGACCAGAGGAGACACCCCGTTGGCCACCCATTATTCGCCGTCCCCGGACACCATCGCCTGCGGCCGCACCGGCGCCAGCCTGGAAAGCGCTGCCGATCTCAGCCAGGTCACTTGCAAGCTGTGCATCCGCGCCGCCGAAAAGGCCGCCGCTGAGCCGGTGCGCAAAACCCCGACCCTGGCCGAACTGCGCGCCGCCGCCAAAGCCAAGAAAGCGGCCGCCAGTGACGACGGTCAAGCCGCTACCGCCGTGGTCAGCGAACCCAAGCCAGCGGCACCCGCGCCCGTTGCAAAACCGGTCGCAGCCAAACCTGCTGCCAGCAAACCTCAGGCCGCGGCACACGCTGAACTTGCGCCCCAAGTCGCCGCCGCGCTCAGCCCCCGTGCCGCCTGGCAGCAACGCCTGCAACAACTGCCCGGGCGCAACCGTCTGCCGCGTGGCGCCGCACGCCAAACCTTTATCTAACCCGCACAGGCTGGTGCTGCGATGACCGGCTGGGCCAACTGCCCCAGCGCGGCCACCTCGCCAATCACCAGCACCGCCGGGGCTTTCAGTTCAAACGCCAACGCTGCCTCGTGCATGCCCGCCAACTGGCTGCGGCATTCACGCTGGTGCGGCAGCGAGGCGTTCTCGATCATCGCCACCGGCGTGTGCGCCGGCAGGCCGCCAGCCAGCAACTCACGCTGCACCTCGGCCAGTTTCGCTACGCCCATATAGATCACCAGCGTGGTGCCGGTCTGCGCCAGGGCTTGCCAGTTCAGGCTGCTGTCGTCTTGCGTGTGGGCGGTGACCAACGTCACGCCGCGCGCCACACCACGCAGGGTCAATGGGATGCCGCATTGGGTGGCACCGGCCAGGCCGGCGGTGATGCCGTTGACCAGTTCCACTTCAATGCCATGGGCGCTGAGCCAGTCGGCTTCTTCGCTGCCACGGCCGAAAATGCACGGGTCGCCGCCTTTCAGGCGCACCACGCAATAGCCCTGGCGCGCGTAGCGCAGCATCAGCCGGTGGATGAATTCCTGTGGGGTGGACCGGCAGCCGCCGCGCTTGCCGACCGCGATCACCTTGGCGTTAGGGCAATGCTCGAGCACGGCCGGATTGACCAGGTCGTCAATCATCACCACCTGCGCCGCGTTCAAGGCGCGCACGGCTTTGAGGGTCAACAGTTCCGGGTCACCGGGGCCGGCACCGACCAACCAGACTTTTGCGCTCATCGAAATTTCCTCCAACGGGTCAGGCGAAACGCGCCGCGGGTTTTTGTAGGAGCGAGCTTGCTCGCGAATGCGGTTCTGCATCGGATGGTCATGTGTGTAATACCCACGCCAGCAGCCCGATGTTGATCAGCAGCGAAACCAACGCCAGCCCACGCCACACTTTCAGCGGTTCGCGCTCCAGCAACGGACGCGGACGGGCAGCGGGTTGGTGTTCGCCTTGTTGCAGGGCCAGCAGCCATTCTTCAGCGGTTTCAAAGCGCTGCGCCGGGTCGTTGGCCAGGGCTTTTTCCAGGTTGTGCACCAGCCATTCCGGCAGGTCGGGCCGGTAGCGACTGGCCGCAACAGGCACGCCAAAACGCGGGCGTTGAAAGGCTTCGATTTCACCGTGCGGGTAATGCCCGGTGAGCAGGAAGTACAGCGTAACGCCCGCGCTGTAGAGATCTTGCGCCACGCTCGGGGCCGCGCCGGCATAAGCTTCCGGGGCGATGAAGCTGGGGGTGCCGGGCAGCTCGCCGTTGTCCTGCGGCGACAGGCCAGGGCAATAGGCGAGGCCGAAATCCAGCACCCGCAGTTCACCGTCGCTGCTGAGCAGCAGGTTTTCTGGTTTGATGTCCCGGTGCAGGATATTGCGCCGGTGCAGCATGCCCAGCGCCCGTAACAGGCGCGAGGCGATTTCCAGCCATTGGTTAAGGCCGAAGTTGCCGTGCAGGTTGAAGTGCTCGGCCAAGGTGATGCCTTCGTGTTCGCGCATCAGGTAGTACAGGTGCTGACGCTGGTTGGCGTGGTGCACCTCGGGAAAGTAACGACCGGCCACCCGGCGCAGAAACCATTCTTCCTGCAACAGGGCTTGCCCGGCGCTGCTGTCACTGTCCCGGCTGGCTGGCAGGGTTTTCAGCAGCCAGGGGGTTTGCTGTGCGTTCGTGCCGGTGGCACGCACGCGGTAAACCAGCGACTGGCGGCTTTGGCCAACCAGGGCCTCCACCTTCCAGCCTTCAAACAATTGCCCGGGTTTCAAAACCGGCGGCACGGGCCATTGCTCAACTTGCCCGAGCACATCGCCCAGGCTCGCTTCGCCCAGGGCTTCCACCCGCACCAGTAAAGCGCTGGCGTTGTCCTGGCTGCCGGCCTTGTGCGCGGCGGTCACCAGCGCCTGGCTGGCGGCCTGCAATTCGGTTTCGTCGCGCAAGATGCCGGCAATCGAGGCTTCGCTGAGCGTCGCCCAGATGCCGTCGCTCACCAGCAGAAAACTCTCGCCCTGGCGCAGTTCGCCGTCGAGGTAATCGACCACCACATGCTGTTCCAGGCCCATGGCGCGCTTGAGCACATGCTGCATGCCGGGCTGGCCCCACACATGATCTTCGCTGATGCGCTGCAACTGCCCGGCGAACCAGCGATACACGCGGCAGTCGCCGATGTGCGCCAGGGTGAATTGCTTGCCGCGCACCACCAGCGCACTCAGGGTGGTGAGCAGCGGCTGCCCGCCACCGTTGGCGTGCAGCCAGCGATTCTGCGCCAGCAGCAAACGGTCCAGTGCCTGCGCCACGCCCCAGGTTTCCGGGGTGGCGTAGTAATCGAGCGCCAGCGCCTGCAAGGTGGACCGTGCGGCCAGACCGCCGTCCGCACATTGGCTGACGCCGTCGGCCAGGGCAAACAGATAACCCTTGCTGGCAGCCAGGGCCGGGGCGGGCGTGACCAGGCGCACAGCGTCCTGGTTCTCGGCCCGTGGTCCGCTGGCGCTGGCTTCGGCGTAGCTCAATTGCAGGCTCATGGTGTGGGCTTAAACGCGTGCGGCGGTGAAGGCGGCCGAACCCCAGGTGGTTCTCCAGCGGCGTTTCACGCCGTGCAGACCAAACCAGGCCACTACGCCGAGGCTGGCGAACAACCACAGGCCCAGTTGGTAGTCGCCGGTGTTTTGCTTGATCGCGCCCAGACCCGCTGCCAGCAAGAAACCGCCAATGCCGCCGGCCATGCCGATCAGGCCGGTCATTACGCCGATTTCCTTACGAAAGCGCTGCGGCACCAACTGGAATACCGCGCCGTTGCCGGCGCCCAAGCCGAGCATCGCCGCCACGAACAAGGCCAATGCCGCCACCGAACTGGACAGGTGGAAACCCACCGCCGCGATGCAGATGGCTGCCACCGCGTACATGCCCAACAGCGTGCGAATGCCGCCAAAGCGGTCAGCCAGCGCGCCACCTAGCGGACGCATCAGGCTGCCACCGAACACGCAGGCAGCGGTGTAGTAACCGGCGGTCACCGGGTTGAGGCCGTATTGATCGTGGAAATAGCCGGGCAGGGCGCTGGCCAGGCCGATAAAGCCGCCAAAGGTGACGCTGTAGAAAAACATAAACCACCAGCTGTCACGGTCACCCAGGGCTTTGAAGTAATCGCCCATGGATTTTGGCTTGGCGCGGTTCGGTGCGTTGCGGGCCATCAGGCTGAAGGCCACCAGCGTCAACACCAGCGGAATCAGCGCCAGGCCGAACACGTTGGTCCAGCCGAAGGCCGTCGCCAGAATGGGAGCCGCCAGCGCGGCGATCACCGTGCCCGAATTGCCGGCGCCGGCAATGCCCATGGCCTTGCCCTGATGCTCCGCCGGGTACCACTGCGAGGCCAGCGGCAACGCCACCGCGAACGAGGCGCCGGCCATGCCAAGGAACACGCCCAGCAGCAGCGCTTGCTCATAGCTATGAATGCCCAATTGCCAGGCAACGGCCAAGGCAACAATGACAATGATCTGGCCAAAAATGCCCGCCGTTTTCGGCGACACCTGATCGGCCAGCATGCCCATCAGAAAACGCAGCAGCGCGCCGGCCAGAATCGGCGTGGCGACCATAAACCCGCGCTGCTGGGTGGTCAGTTGCAGATCGGTCGCAATCTGCACCGCCATCGGGCCGAGCAGGTACCAGACCATAAAGCTCAAATCGAAATACAGGAACGCCGCAAACAGCGTGGGGGTGTGCCCGGCTTTCCAGAAACTGTTGTTGTTCATTCAACACCTCATCTGCAAAAGGAAATGTGTTTGCAGGTGGGCTGCCGTTAACGGCTGCACCACCTCCCCGAAACCGGGGCCAAAAACGCAAAAAACGCCGCATTCCGCCGGGCACTTGGGCCTAGGGAATAGCGACGTCTTTGTCGTGGTGGGGCAACCGCCGTTGGCTACCTGTACGGATGTATGAGCAGGTTGTGTGCCAGGTTTGGTGGAGGGCTCTGGGATGGGGTTTTTATGGAGTTTTAGACGGTTTTTCTCGGAGCGGGTGCTGCGTTTTGGCGCGCCTGGGGCGGGTGGCGCACCATCGTGTACGACTCGAAATTCTGGATTCCCGCCTGCGCGGGAATGACGGAGTTGGTGGGAGGGAACACCGTCATTCCCGCGAAGGCGGGAATCCAGAGTGTTGGAGGAGACACCGGTGCTGCGGCGAAAGGGTCGTCAATTCAAGATCGCAGATCTGCTCCGTGGGTTCGCCTGACGCGGGGTGCGCACCATCGTGTACGACTCGAGATTCTGGATTCCCGCCTGCGCGGGAATGACGGTGTTCTCCAATACACCTCCGTCGTTCCCGCGAAGGCGGGAATCCAGAGTTTCGGAAGAGACACCGGAGCTGCGGCGAAAGGCTTAATTCAACATTTCACTCATCGCAATAATCTGCTCCGCCACCTGAATCAACTTCTGCTGCCGACTCATCGCCTGCCTACGCATCAGGGTGTAAGCCTCATCCTCATTGATGTCTTTCATCTTCATCAGCAGCCCCTTGGCCAGTTCCACGCGTTTGCGTTCGGCCAGTTGCTGGTCGCGGGCGTGCAGTTGGGCGCGCAGGGTCTGGTCGCTTTCGAAGCGGGCCATGGCCACGTCCATGATCGGCTGCAATCGCTGGGCGTGAATGCCTTCAACGATGTACGCGCTGACGCCGGATTTAATCGCCTGACGCATCACGTCCGGGTCGTGCTCGTCGGTGAACATCACAATCGGCCGTGGCTGGTCGCGGCTGACCAGTACCACTTGCTCCATCACGTCGCGGCTCGGCGATTCGGTGTCGATCAGCACCACGTCGGGGCGCACGGCTTCCACGCGGGCGGGCAGGTCGATGGTCAGGCCGGATTCGTCGATCACCTCGAAGCCGGCTTCGCTCAAGGCGGCGCGCAGGCGCCCGACTTTCTTGGAGGTGTCGTTGATCAGCAGAATTCGCAACATGGCAGGCGGCTCCGCTTACTGATCGCTAAGGGCATGCAGGGCAAAGCTGCGGGCGTAGGCGGCGGGGTCGCTGCCGTCCCATACGCTGCCGTCGAGCAACTGGCTGCTGCGCATTGGCGAGGCCGGTAAGCCAATTTCCAGACTGCCGGCCGCGCGGCTATAGAGCTCAAGCTGCTGCACCTGGTGCGCCACGGCGAGGTAATCCGGGTCTTCGCGCAGCAGGCCCCAGCGGCGGAACTGGGTCATGAACCACATGCCGTCCGACAGGTACGGGAAGTTCGCCGCACCGTTGGCGTGGAAGCGCAGGGCGTGGTCGTCGTGCCAGCTGGCGCCCAGGCCGTCGCTGTAGCGGCCAAGCAGGCGTGGTTCGATGCTGCTGACCGGCGCATCGAGAAACTCGCTGGCGCTGAGCAACTGCGCGGTGCTGCGGCGGTTCTCCGGGCTTTCTTCAATAAAGCGGCTGGCTTCCAGCACGGCCATTACCAACGCGCGCGCGGTGTTGGGGTATTCCTCGACAAACGCGCGGGTGCTGGCCAGCACTTTTTCCGGATGCTCCGGCCAGATCGCCTGGCTGGTGGTGACGGTAAAGCCTTGTTCATGGGCGATGGCGTGCGCGCCCCAGGGTTCGCCCACGCAGAACCCATCGATACGCCCGGCCTGCAGGTGGGCGAGCATTTGCGGCGGTGGCACCACCACACTGTTCACGTCCTGCAGCGGATGAATGCCCTGGCTCGCCAGCCAGTAGTACAACCACATGGCGTGGGTGCCGGTCGGGAAGGTTTGCGCGAACGTCAGTTTTGAGCCGCTTTGGTGCGCGCGCACATTCAGTGCACTGGCAGTGGTCACGCCGGCTTCTTTCAGCGGTTGCGAGAGGTTGATGCTCTGGCCGTTCTGGTTGAGCCCCATGAGCACCGCCATGTCGGTGGCCGGCGCCCCGCTGATGCCCAGTTGCAGGGCGTACACCATGCCGTACAGGCTGTGGGCGGCGTCGAGTTCACCGCACAGCAGCTTGTCACTGAGGCCGGCCCACGAGCTTTGGCGTTTGAGGTTGAGCGTCAGGCCATAGGGCTGCGCAAACCCTTGCGTGGCGGCAACCACCACCGACGCGCAATCGCTCAGCGGCATAAAGCCCAGGTTCAGCACATTCTTTTCCGGCGCATCGCTGCCGGCCACCCAGGCGAGGGCGTGAAGGGCATCGAGGGGATTGCTTGAATCGCTCATGGCGCTGTTCCCGTATTGCAAAAAAAAAGCGCCGTAGCGTCCGGCCTGGAGGGCCAGTTGCGCACGACGCCGTTGTCATGACTGGGGTTGGCCTGATGGTGGCCTTTGGGAATGGTGAGAGCAAAGGGTGTGCCGGATATCGTGGATAGCCTTGAGATTCTGGATCCCGGATCGCCGGACCGCCGCCTGCGCGGGGATGACGGTGATCGTTACAAAAACCTCCGTCATCCCCGCGCAGGCGGGGATCCAGAATTGATGCCCTGACAAACATCCAACAGGCAATGCGCGCCGCTAATAAACATCCCGCAAATACCGCCGATCCTTGCTCATCCCACTCACATACAACGTAGCCGCCCCAGCGGTCATTTTGCCGTGCACTTGCACGATCTTTTTCAGCGCCGCGTCCACGTCTTTGGCCATGCGGCTGGCATCCCCGCACACGCATACGTAGGCGCCTTGTTGCAGCCATTGCCAGAGGGCGGCGCCTTCTTCGAGCATGCGTTGTTGCACGTAAATCTTCTCGGCCTGGTCGCGCGAGAAGGCGGTGTCCAGGCGGGTGAGCAGGCCGCTGCGTTGCCAGGTGCGCAGTTCGTCGTGGTAGTAGAAGTCGCTCACGGCGCGCTGCTCGCCGAAGAACAACCAGTTCTTGCCGGTGCCGCCCTGGGCCTGACGTTCCTGCAAAAAGGCGCGGAACGGGGCGATGCCGGTGCCGGGGCCGATCATGATCAGTGGCGTGGCCGGGTCTTGCGGCGGGCGGAAGTGGGTGGAGCGTTGCAGGAAGATGCGCACGCCCGTGTTGGCGGCGCGGTCGGCGAGAAAGGTCGAGCACACGCCGCCACGGGCCTGGCCTTGATGCTGGTAGCGCACCACGGCCACGGTCAGGTGCACTTCGTTGGGCGTCACGGTCGGGCTGGAGCTGATTGAGTACAGGCGCGGTTGCAAGGGTTTGAGCAGGCGCGCCAGTTGCTGCGCGTCGAGGGCGATGGGGTATTCGCGCAGCAGTGTCGGCACCTGGCGCCCCCATAGCCAATCTTGCAGCGCAGCCTGATTGCCTTCGTGCAGCAGTTCTTCCAGGAACGGACTGCCGTTGTGTCCGGCCACGCGGCGCAGCAGGTCGGGGCTGATGCGGGCGATTTCCAGGTGCTCGGTCAGGGCTTCACGCAGCGGCATGGGTGGCTGATTGTCGAGTTCGACGGGGCTGTCGCCATCAAGCCGCAGGGTGGCGAGCAGTTCATCGACCAGCGCGGTGTCGTTGCTCGGCCACACCCCCAATGCATCGCCGGCTTGGTAGGGGAAGTCGTGCCCGGTTAGGTCGAAGGCCAGGTGGCGGGTTTCTTTGACTGAGCCTGGACCGTTGAGCACCTGGTTATATACCAGGCGAGTCCGCAACGGATTGGCGCGGTTGTAGGTGCTGCTCTCGCTTGGCGTCGGACGCAGCAGGGTGGGCGCGGCGGCGTTACTGGCGAAGCGGCTGCACAGCTGCGTCAGCCATTGTTCGGCGGGGGCGTGGAAGTCCGGCTCGCATTCCAGGCGCGGCTGCAAGCGCTCGGCACCGAGGGCTGCCAGGCGTTCGTCGAGCTTGCGGCCGAAGCCGCAGAATTGCTGGTAGCTCGAATCGCCCAGGGCCAACACGCTGAAGCGGCTGTTGACCAGCGCGTCGGCCTCGGCGCTTTGCAGGCTGTGCCAGAAGTCGCTGGCGTTGTCGGGCGGGTCGCCGTCGCCAAAGGTGCTGGTCACTAACAGCACGCCGGCAGCGTTGCGCAGGTCGTCCAGCTTGGCCTCGTCCATGGCTTGCAACTTCGCCCGCTGCCCGGCGCTGCCCAAGCGTTCGGCGCAGGTGGCGGCAAGGGTTTCGCTGTTGCCGGTTTGCGAAGCCCAGAGCACCAGCCACGACGCCTCGCCGCTGTCGGTTGGCGCGCTGGGCACTTCAGCGGCGCGGGAGAACAACCCGGCCAGCAGACCGTTGACCAGCAGGCGATTCTCTGGCGCAAAGGGCGCGCTGGCCGGCAGCGTGGGCACGCCGGCCTGGCGTGCCTGCTCGTTGCGCAGGCCCAGCAGAAAGCCTTGCATATACAGCTGCTCTTCGCTGGCCAGCGCCAGTGGTGCCGGGCTGTCGAGGTTGAGCTGGCGGGCGAATGCGTCGATTGTCATCGGAGCAAATTCCTTGGCAGAGGGCGGGGGCAACGCTTGGTCTGGCGTGCTCACGGGGTGCAAGGCGACGGCGCAGAATTTGAACGCTGGCTGCAGGGAAATCGGGTCGATGGCGTCGCTGGTTACGGCGTTGATTGCCAACTGTTCGCCAAACACATCGTTCCAGTGGAACGGCGCAAAGCAGTTGCCCAACTGCACCCGGTCGCTGACCACGGCCGGCAACACCGCGCGGCCGCGCCGAGAGCGGATTTCCACCTTGCCGCCGGCACGAATGCCCAGGCGTGCAGCGTCGCTGGGGTGAATTTCCACGAACGGGCCGGGGTTGAGTTTGTTCAGGCTCGGCACCTTGCCGGTCTTGGTCAGCGTGTGCCACTGGTGCTGCACGCGGCCAGTATTGAGCACCAGCGGGTAGTCGTCGTCGGGCAGTTCGGCGGGCGGCAGATAAGGGCGGGCGAAGAACTGCGCTTTGCCGCTGGCGGTGGGAAACCGCAGGGTCTGTTCGTTGCGGTAGCGAATGGGGTTGCGCTCGCCAGCCGTTTCGCTCGCGCATGGCCATTGCACCGGCGCCTGTTGCAAGCGGGCGTAGCTGGCACCGCGAATGTCGTAGCCGGTGCCGGGGTTGGCAGCCTGTTTGATTTCTTCGAATACCTGCTCAGCGCTGGTGTAGCTGAACGCCTCGCTATAGCCCATGGCGCAGGCCACGCGGGCGATCAGTTGCCAATCGGGCAGGGTGTCGCCGGGTGGCTGCACGGCGGCCTGCATCAGGGTGAGGTTGCGCTCGGAGTTGATCATCACGCCCTCGGCCTCGGCCCACAGCGCGCCGGGCAGCAGAATGTCGGCGTAGCGGTTGGTTTCGGTGTCGAGGTAAGCGTCCTGGGTGATCACCAGCTCGGCGGCTTGCAGCGCCTCGATAACCGTCTGCCGATTGGGCGCGCTGGCCACCGGGTTGGTGCAGATAATCCAGCAGGCCTTGATCGCCCCGGCTTTCATCTGCTCGAACATCGCCACCGTGCCGTCGCCGGCTTCGGCGCGTAGGGCGCCGGGCTGCAGTGCCCACAGCTGTTCGATGAACTGGCGGTCGTCGGCCACCAGCGCCGAGCGCTGCCCGGGCAGACCGGGGCCCATGTAGCCCATCTCGCGGCCGCCCATGGCGTTCGGCTGGCCGGTGAGGGAAAACGGTCCGCTGCCCGGCCGGCAAATGGCGCCGGTGGCCAAGTGCAGGTTGCACAGCGCGTTGGTGTGCCAGGTGCCATGAATGCTCTGGTTCAGGCCCATGGTCCAGCAGCTCATCCAGTTGGCGGCTTCACCAATCCATTGCGCGGTCTGGCGTATGTCAGCTTCGGCCAGGCCGGTGATCTCGGCAACGTAGGCGGGTGTGTACTGGGCGAGAAAATCGTCCATCACCTCCCAGCCGTCGGTGAAGGATTCGATAAAGGTTTTGTCGCTGTGGCCGTTGGCGACCAGCAGGTGTAGCAGGCCATTGAGCAGAGCCAGGTCGGTGCCGGGGCGAATCTGCAGAAACAGATCGGCCTTGTCCGCCGTGGCGCTGCGGCGCGGGTCGATGACCACCAGTTTGGCGCCGGCCTTCAAGCGGTCGAGCAGGCGCAGAAACAGAATCGGGTGACAGTCGGCCATGTTCGAGCCAATCACCACAAACACATCGCTGTGCTCGAAATCGTCGTACGAGCCGGGCGGGCCGTCGGCGCCGAGCGACAGTTTGTAGCCGCTGCCGGCGCTGGCCATGCACAGCCGCGAGTTCGATTCGATATGCCGGCTGCGGATAAAGCCTTTCGCCAGTTTGTTCGCCAGGTACTGGGCTTCCAGCGACATTTGCCCGGACACATACAAGGCCACGGCATCTGGCCCGTGGGTGTCGATGATGCTGCGCAAGCGGCTGGCCGTGGCCTCGATGGCTTGGTCGATGCCCACGCGCACCGGGTCGCGGTTGCGCTCCTGACGCATAAAGGCGTGTTCCATGCGCCCGCTGTTGGCCACCGCTTGCCCGCAGGTGCTGCCCTTGGTGCATAGCCGGCCGGCGTTGGTGGGGTGCTGTTTGTCGCCGGACAGTTTGACGATCAGGTTGTTTTCCACCTGCATGACAATGCCGCAGCCCACGCCGCAATAAGGGCACACGCTGCGTACGCTTTTGCTGGTGATGATGTCGCCCATGTCATTCCCCGCTGAAACGAAAAAGGCGCCATGCAGCGCACCGTTTTTCAACGGGGCTGCATGGCGCCTTTGCCTGAATGTGCGGCCACCGACGTTGATGGCCTTTGCGTGTGTGTAGCAATGGCTGGGCCAAGTAGGGCACGAGCCACACCACACCCCTGTGGGAACGGCGTAGGTTGGGTTGAACACAGCGAAGCCCAACACCACGATTGCTGGGCTTACGCCTGCGTTTGTTCGCGCGCAAACCCGTTGGGCTTCGCCTTTGGCTCAACCCAACCTACGGGTCGGTGCGCGTCAGCTTGGGGCGCAGCGCACGTTTATCGCACCTTTTTGGTCCTCGGCGACGCACAGTGGTGCTTGCCGGCAAATCGCACAACCCCCCGTCCCTCGGCCTCTGCGCCGTTGTTATTTTCCTTCTGGCACAACCGCTGCATACGTGACTGCAACCCGCCGCGTTGCAGCGTGTGGGATGCCCTGTCGATCAATGGCGATCGTCTGGCCGCAAACGGCCCGGGTACTACATGACTGCTTTGGCTCAAGGGCCGGCAGCACGAACAGGCAAAGGCGCCTGGAACCTTTTTGGTTCCGGGCGCTTTTTTTTTGCTTCGACAAAACCGCGTTGGCTCTGGCAGGTACGTCTATGAACAGCACAAATGAACTGCAAACCCTGGTGGTAATCGGCAACGGCATGGTGGGCCATCACTGTGTCGAGCAACTGGTGGAGCGGGGCGCCTTGGCGCATTACCGCATCGAGGTGTTCAGCGAAGAACCGCTGCGCGCCTATGACCGTGTGCATTTGTCCGAGTACTTCGGCGGCCGCGATGCCGAGTCGCTGGCCTTGGGCGAGGCCGCGCTGTACCAGACGCCCGGCGTGACCCTGCACCTGGGTGTGCCGGTGCTGGAAATCGACCGCGCCCGTCAGGAAGTGATCACCGCCAATGGCTGCGTGCCCTACGACCACTTAGTGCTGGCCACCGGTTCTTATCCGTTCGTGCCGCCGATTGAAGGCGCGGCCGGCGACTCGCGTTTGGTCTACCGCACCCTGGCGGACCTCGACACCATTCAGGCCGCCGCGAAAAACGCCCGTCGTGGCGTGGTAGTCGGCGGCGGCTTGCTGGGGCTGGAAGCGGCGAATGCGCTGAAGTCTCTCGGCCTCGAAGCCCATGTGGTGGAATTCGCCCCGCGCCTGATGCCGGTGCAACTGGACGACCACGGCGGCCAGGCGCTGAAGGCGCGGATCGAAGAACTCGGCGTAAGCGTGCACCTGTCGCGCGGCACCCAGTCGATCACGCCGGGCAGCGACTACCGCTACCGCATGAACTTCGCCCATGACGAATTTCTGGAAACCGACCTGATCGTGTTCTCCGCCGGCATCCGCCCGCAAGACGCCCTGGCCAAAGCCTGTGAGCTGGAACTGGGCGCCCGTGGCGGCATCGCCATCGACAGCCAGTGCCGCAGCAGCGATGCACGCATTTTCGCCATCGGCGAATGCGCGGCGTGGAACGGCAGCATCTTCGGTCTGGTCGCGCCGGGTTATCAAATGGCGCGCAGCGTGGCCGCGCAACTGTGCGATGCGGTGGGCCTGAGCGACGACAGCGCCCAGCCATTTCTCGGTGCCGACATGTCGACCAAGTTGAAACTGCTGGGTGTAGATGTCGGCTCCATCGGCGATGCCCACGGCGCCACCCAGGGTGCACGCAGCTACCGGTTTATCGACGAAGCCACCTCTACCTACCGCCGCCTGATCGTTTCCGCGGACGGCAAACAGGCCCTCGGCGCCGTGCTGGTGGGCGACAACAGTTACTACGACACGCTGCTGCAATACGTGCAGAACGGCATCACCTTGCCGGCCGACCCGGCCAGTCTGATTCTGCCCCAAGGCGCCGCCGCCCCGGCCCTGGGCGTGGACGCGCTGCCCGCCACGGCCACCGTATGCTCGTGCCATAACGTCAGTAAAGGCGCGATCTGCTGCGCCATCGACAATGGTTGCAGCGACCTCGCCGGCCTCAAGGCGCAAACCAAAGCGGCCACCGGTTGCGGCGGCTGCGTGGGCTTGCTCAAGCAAGTGTTCGAGCACGAACTGACCGCGCGCGGTGTGGTGGTCGACAAGAGCCTGTGCGAGCACTTCGCCTACACGCGTCAGGAGCTGTACTCGCTGGTGCGCGTAGGCGGCATCGAAACCTTCGAAGACATGCTCGCCCGCCACGGCAAAGGCCAGGTCGGCTGCGACATCTGCAAACCTGCCATCGGCTCGATTCTCGCCTCGTGCTGGAACCGGCCGATTCAGGAACCGTGGCTGGTGCCGCTGCAAGACACCAATGACACTTTTATGGCCAACATGCAGAAGAACGGCACCTACTCGGTGGTACCGCGTATTCCCGGTGGCGAGATCACCCCGGACGGCCTGATCGCCATCGGCGCCGTGGCGAAAAAGTACGATCTCTACACCAAGATCACCGGCGGTCAGCGCATCGACCTGTTTGGCGCACAGTTGCATGAACTGCCGGATATCTGGGGCGAGCTGATTGCCGCCGGCTTTGAAACCGGCCACGCCTACGGCAAGTCGACCCGCACGGTGAAAAGCTGCGTCGGCAGCACCTGGTGCCGCTACGGTGTGCAGGACAGCGTGAAGATGGCGCTGTTTATCGAAGACCGCTACAAGGGCCTGCGCTCGCCGCACAAGCTCAAGTTCGCCGTGTCCGGCTGCACCCGCGAATGCGCCGAAGCGCAGAGCAAAGACGTGGGTGTGATCGCCACCGAGAAGGGCTGGAACCTGTACATCAGCGGCAACGGCGGCATGCGCCCACGCCACGCCGAACTGTTCGCCACCGACCTCGATGACGAGACGCTGATCCGCTACATCGACCGCTTCCTGATGCTCTACATCCGCACCGCCGACAAGCTGCAACGCACCTCGGTGTGGCGCGAAAGCCTGGAAGGCGGCCTGGATTACCTGAAGGCCGTGGTCATCGACGACAGCCTGGGCCTGGCTGCCGAGCTGGAAGCACAGATGCAACTGGTGGTCGACCGCTATGAATGCGAATGGGCCAACGCCTTGAAAGACCCGGAAAAACTCAAACGCTTCCGCACCTTCGTCAACGCCAAGGGCGGCGACCCGGATATTCACTTCGTCAAAGAGCGCGGGCAGATTCGCCCGATTCAGCTCGACGAACTCAAACTGATCAACGCAGTGGAGGTGGTGTGATGCAGGCCATGGCACGAGAACAAGGCTGGACCGGTGTGTGTGCGCGGGCGGATCTGGTGGCCAATTCGGGCGTGGTGTCGCTGGTGGACGGCGTGCAGGTGGCGCTGTTTTACCTGCCCGAGGGCGAGCAGGTTTTCGCCGTGGAAAACCGCGACCCGCTGTCGGGCGCCAATGTGATTGGCCGCGGCATTATCGGCAGCCTGGCGGGGGATCTGGTGGTGGCGGCGCCGTTGTACAAGCAGCACTTTCGCTTGCAGGATGGCACCTGTCTGGAATACCCGGAGCAGGCGTTGAAGGTGTGGCCGGTGCGGGTGAGCGGGGAGGTGGTGGAGGTGTTTTTGGCTTAACGGCCCCTCACCCCAACCCTCTCCCGCCAGCGGGAGAGGGGGCTAGACCGCAATTGCCGCCTCGACTTCGATTGATTCCCCTCTCCCGTTTACGGGAGAGGGGCTAGGGGAGAGGGCCGAATCCACCACCGCTCTACCTTCCCCTCCCGTTTAAATTGTCTAGAGTTCTATAACTCATCCAGCTTGCCACCCAGGCGGACAATCCAATCAAAACGCTCATCCTCTCCATCCTCTGCCTGGCCGCGCTAAGCGGCCCGGTTCAGGCTGTCACGCCTGTGCTGACCATCGCCACCAGCGAGCTGCCGCCTTTTGTCAGCTCCAACCCCAAAAACAGCTTTCTCACTGAGCTGCTGCCGCAGATCGGCAAGGAAATGGGGGTGAAATTCACCCTGCGGTTTATGCCTTGGCCGCGTTGCGAGCGGGCGGTCGACGAGTTGCAGGTGTGGGCGACCATGCCGTATGTGCCAACGCCTGAGCGCGACGCGAAGTTTCTGTTTTCCCAACCGCTGTATGCCAAGAAAACCCTGTTTTTCTATTACAGCCCGACGGATCAGGGCTACCCGCGCACCTTCACTTCCCTGAGCGAGTTGCAGGAATACCGAATCGGCGGCGTGCGCGGTTATTACTACGAGGCGCTGCTGGCTGAGGCCGGTTTACAGGTGGAGTCGGCGACCAGCGAGGAGTCCAGTTTCAAAAAACTGCGAGCCGGGCGCGTAGACCTGGCGCCGGCGGTGGATGTGGTCGGCTGGGACGTGATTCGCAAGCATTTTCCAGCCGAGGACCACGCCAGCTTTCGTACGCTGGAAACGCCGCTGGCGGTCGGCCACAACTACCTGATGACCTCGCGCAACTACCCTGAAACCGAGCAATTGCTGGAACGCTTCAATCAGGCGTTGGCCAAGCTGCGGCGCAACGGCGTGTACAAGACCATCGCCGAGCGCCACGGCTTGAGTGTGGACAACTAGGCCCGGCGGCCATAGTCCTGGGTGATGCGGTCAATGATCACCGCCAGCGCCACGATGGCCAGCCCGGCTTCTACGCCGCGGCCAACATCCAGGGTTTGAATGCCCACCAACACTTCTTCGCCCAGCCCGCGTGCGCCAATCATCGAGGCGACGACCACCATCGACAGCGCCATCATCACCGTCTGGTTCAGCCCGGCCATGATGCTGGGAAGCGCCAGCGGCAATTCCACATTGCGCAGCACTTGCCAGCGCGTGGCACCCAGGCAGCGCGCGGCTTCGCGCACCGAGGTGTCGACTTGGCGCAAGCCCAGATCAGTGAGGCGAATCAGCGGCGGCAGCGCGTAGATGAGGGTGGCGAAAATAGCCGGAATCTTGCCCAGGCCAAACAGCATCAGCACCGGAATCAAATACACAAAGCTGGGCAGCGTTTGCATCACATCGAGCACCGGCATGATCACTCGCCGCGCCGTGGGCCGGAAGGCGAGCAGTACGCCGATGGGCACGCCGAGCAGCACGCACAAGCCCGTGGCCACCAGCACCAGGGCGCAGGTTTGCAGCAGTTTGTCCCACAGGCCGACCACGCCGATCAGAAACATCAGCGCCACCAGTGCCAGCGCCCGTTTCCAACTGCGCCCGGCATGCCAGGCGAGGGCGAATACCCCTATCAGCAGCAGCCACCAGGGCAGGGCGCGCAAGCCGCTTTCCAGCCAGGTGACGCCCAGCAACAAGGTGTCCGCTACTTGCCGCAGCTGGTCGCCATAGTTGACGACCAGGCCATCCACCAGGCGGTTGACCGGATCGGCGATGGAGTGGTGCAGGCTTTCCGGAAAGCCTGAACTCACAGCGCCGCCTCGACCTTGCTGCGCGCCTCGTCACTGACCCACGCCTGCCACACCTGCGGGTTGGCTTTGAGAAACGCCTCGGCGGCGGCGCGTGGCGATTGGCGTTTTTCACTCATGCTCGCCAGGGTGGTGTTGAGCAGGGCGATGGGGAAGTCGACCTTTTCAAACATCGCCACCAGCTCCGGGTGTTGCGCACGGAAGGGCGCCGACACGCCAATCGACAAGCGCGCGGCCAGCGAACGGGTGCCGCGCGGGTTAGGGTTTTTGCTGTCGGTGAGGGTTTTCCAGGCGTCGGCGTCGAAGGCCGGTTCTTCCAGGCACACCAGCTTGTAGCGGCCCATCAATGGCGTTGGCGACCAGTAATAAAACAGCACCGGTTTGCCCCGGCGAATGGACGAGGTGATTTCGGCATCCAGCGCAGCACCCGAGCCGGTGCGGAAGTTCACGTAGCTGTCGGTCAGGCCATAGGCTTTGAGTTTTTGCGTGTTCACCACTTCCGAGGTCCAGCCGGCGGGGCTGTTGAGGAAGCGGCCTTTTTCCGGTTGCTCGGCGTCGCGAAACACTTCCGCGTAGCGGGGCAGGTCGCTGACCGAACGCAAGTCCGGCGCCACGGCTTTGATGCCTTTGGCGGCGTCGCCGTGAATGACGTAATCCGGCACCCACCAGCCTTCGTCGGCGTTTTTCACGATATCGCCCAGGCCAAACACTTTGCCTTCGGCCTCGGCCTTGACCCAGGCGGGGCTGCGGCCGGCCCATTCTTCGCCGATCACCTGAATGTCATTGCGCGCCAGGGCCACTTCCAGGCTGACGGTGCTGCCGGGCTGGGTGTCGGTCTTCAAGCCGTAGCCTTTTTCCACCAGCACGCGCAGCACTTCGGTGATCAGGCTGCCGCTTTCCCAGGTGAGGTCGCCGAAGTAAATCGGCTTCGGCTCGGCCGCGTGCGCCGTTGGCATTAACAAGGTGAAAGCCAGTGCAGCGCCGCCCAGCCAGCGAGTAATCGAATGCATCGCGCGTTCCTTTTGTGCGGAGAGTCGTTGCGAATCCTAGGCGATTTCTTTTACGCCTGACGGTTTTTGAACACGCCGCTGAGAACAAATTCATAGCGTTCGGGGCGGATGTAGAAGGTGGTGCGATCACAACATTGCTGCTCGTCGAACCACGAGGTGCGCTGCATCACCAGCAGCGCCGTGCCGCGTTTGATGCCCAGGTGTTCGGCGAGCTTTTTGTCGGCTTCGCGGGCGCGAATGGCCATGTCGGCGCGCACCACGGGTTTACCTGTCACGCGCTCCAGCACCGAGTACAGCGGCTCTTGTTCGACGCTGGGCCAGTCGACGTCAGCCAGCTCGGCAGTGAGGTAGCTGCGGGCGAAGGCGATGGGTTCGTCGTCCACAGAATGCAAGCGCTCGACCATTACGCAGGCTTCGCTGAACAACGGGGTCAGCTCGTCCGGCACCGCCACGCGGCGATGGGCGAGCAGGCGCATGGTCGGCGCCAGGCCTTGCAACACCAGCGAATCGTGAAAGCTGCGCAGGGCGTCGAGGTCGTGGCGCACCTGTTGTGCGGCCACAAACGTGCCTTTGCCTTGTTTGCGCTCCACCACGCCGTCATCGCCCAGCTTGGCCAGGGCCAAACGGATGGTCACGCGGCTGACCTGGAAGCGCTCCACCAGCTCGGATTCCGACGGCAGTTTGCCCAGAGCGCCGAAGTGGCCTTGCTGGATTTCAGTCAGCAATTGGTGAGCGATCTGCTCGTAAAGCGAGGTGGAACTGTCGCGTTGCAAGGTCACGGTGAGAAGTCCTGAGCGCGAGAAGCAGGGCAGTTGGCCGCTTGCTTCTAAGGTTATGAATATTCAGTCTTGGGGTTAACTTGTATTAATACGTATTATGATGACCACAGACAGTATAAATGACCTGACGCCCCTTGCCATGTCCCACTTCCAGACCCAACTCGCCATGCCACAGTTCGCCTTGCCAGAGCCCGCCTTGCAAGTCGACGCGGCGCATTTCGCCTACCCCAACGGCCACGTGGTGTTCCACGATTTCAGCTTGAGCGCCAAGCCAGGCGAGTTCGTGGCCATTCTTGGGCCTTCGGGTTGCGGCAAAACCACCTTGCTCAACCTGCTTTCGGGTTTCCAGAAACCCCAGGCCGGACTTTTGCTGGTGCACGGTGAAGCGGCGCGCCCGGAGTTGCCGGCGCTGGGTTATGTGTTCCAGAGCCCGCAACTGTTTCCCTGGCTAAGCGCGCTGGAAAACGTGCGTTTCGGCTTGCGTGTGGCCGGTGAACAGAATGTGGCGGCGCAGCGTGAAAAGGCGCTGCATTACCTGCGATTGGTCGGCCTTGAAGCGGCTGCCGAGCGCTTGCCGCGTCAGCTGTCGGGCGGCATGCAGCAGCGCGTGGCGCTGGCCCGCACGCTGGCGCTGGAGCCGCAGGTACTGCTGATGGACGAACCGTTCGCCGCGCTCGATGCCATCAGCCGCAACAGCATGAATGAAGAAACCCTGCGGCTCTGGGCCGAGCTGGGCCAGACCGTGTTGTTCATTACCCACGACATCGACGAAGCGGTGTTTCTCGCCGACCGTGTGGTGGTGCTGAACATTGCCCCAGGGGGAGTTCACAGCGAGCTCGCCATCGACTTGCCGCGCCCCCGCACCAACCGTGACACCCGCCGCTTGCCGGCTTTTCTCGACTATCGCAACGAGCTGATGGAACGCATCGGCGACGTCATGGCGCAGTCGCCGTCGCTTTCTGAACTCACTTCCTGATACCGAGAATTTCATGATCAAAGCACTGCTGTTGCCCGTCGCGCTGGCGGCCACTTCCTGGCTGGGTTTCGCCCAGGCTGCTGAACCGCTGCGTATCGGCTACGTGATGGCCATGGCCAACGCGCCGGTTATCGTCGCTGAGAAGCAGGGCTACTACCGCGACGAAGGCCTGGCGGTGGACATCAAAGCCCTGGGCGACGGCCCGGTCATTCAGCAGGCGCTCGCGGCCCACGAATTGGACGTGGCCTACGTCGGCACGCCGCCGGTGTATCAGTGGTACGCACGCGGCTTGAAGAGCGTGATTCTGGCCAAGGTCAACTACGGTCAGGCCGCCGTGCTGACCCGCAGCGACAGCCCGATCAAGAGCCTTGCCGAACTCAAAGGCCACAAGCTGGCCGGGGTGAAAAAGGGCAGCGGCATGGACGTGTTGCTGCGCGGCTACGTGCTTAAAGAAAACGCCAAGCTGGAACCGGACACCGACGTTGAAATCGTCGACATGCCGCCCGGCAACATGAACGCGGCGCTGGAGCGCGGCATTGTCGATGCGGCCTTCACTTGGGAACCCTTTGTCAGCCAGGCGCTGTTGCGCGGCTCGTCGCGACTGTTGCTCGACGTTAACCAGGCACTGCCCAACTACCCGTGGTACGTGGTGATCGGCCTGCCGGAAACCCTGCAGCAACGCCCCGACGACGTGGTGAAACTGCTGCGCGCCCACCGCAAGGCCATCGCCTTTCTCAACGAACACCCGGCTGAGGCCAACGCAATTATTGCCGAGGCCTTCAAGCTGGAAACCGTGCAACGCGCCGACGGCAGCACCGTCAGCGGCGTGGAAATTGTCGCCGAAGCGCGCAAGCGCCTGGGCTGGTCGGCCGAGCTGCAAGCCTCGGACCTGGCGTTTATCCAGCGCCTGATGAACTACTCCAACGAACTGAAATTCATGGACGCGCAGATTCCCCTCAAGGATCTGGTGGACACCTCGTACCTGCAAAAAGCCTCGCGTTGAGCCCAGCCATGAAGCGCACCTTGTCACTGCCAACACCGAACTGGGGCTGGGCCTCGCTGCCGTTTTTGCTGCTGGTGTGGATTGCCCTGGCCAGCCGCTTTCCCAGCTACGTGCTGCCGCAGCCCTGGACCGTGGCAGGCGAAGCGCTGCGCTGGATTGACGACGGCTCGCTGTGGAAGCAGTTCAAAGCCAGTGTGCTGGAAGAGCTGGCCGGCTTTTTCAGTGCGGTGCTGGTGGCCGTGGTGTTGGGCGGGGCGGCGGGGTTGTCGCGGCGTTTTCGCGATTTCATCTCGCCCCTCAACAGCCTGTTTATGGCCATTCCGCCGATCGTCTGGGCGCCGTTGATTCTGATTATTTTCGGCTTTGGTTTTTTCTCCATCGTGCTGGTGATTTTCATCGCCGCCGTGTTCCCCATGGCGGTGACCATTCAGGAAGGCGTGCTCGGCATTCGCGACGGCGAAGTACGCGCCGCGCGCACCCTGGGTGCCAATCGCTGGCAGTTGCTCGGCCTGGTGTATTTGCCGGCGTCGCTGCCGTTTCTCACCGCCGCGTTGCGCATTGGTTTCAGCCAGGGCTGGCGTGCGCTGGTGGCCGCGGAAATGATCGGCGCCTCGCAAGGCATCGGCTGGATGGTGTCGATGGGCGGGCAGATCGGCAACAGCAGCCAGGTGCTGCTGGGCATCGTGTTGATCGGCTTGCTCGCCTGGCTGATGGAAGCCTTGGTGTTCCGCCGCATCGAGCGTCACTACCAAGCGTGGCGCGCCGCCTGAACGGGCGCGCCGCTGCATTCTTTTTGATCAAGAGGACTTACCGTGAGCCAGACGTTCGATCCCCGTGAAGCCGGCGAATACACCGCCCCCGTCGGCCTGTATGCGCGCAACAAGGCGCGGCCGTTTCTGGGCAGCATCCGTTGCGACCGCCAGACCCTGGTGGCCGGCCAGTGGGACGAAATCACCTTCGTGTACGAGGTCGGCGGCAGCGGTCTGGCCGACGGCGCCTGGCTCAAATTGGCGTTCAAGTTCTATTCCGATTGGGCGCTGTTCCAGACCTCCGACCCCCGCGCCGCCAACTACGTGAGTGCCGAATACCAGGCCGGCGAGCTGGTGCCAGGGCAAAGCCCGGCGACCGTGCAGCACCTGAACGTGCGCTTCGACCAGAAGGGCCACGAGCGGCCGTTTCAAAAAGCCATCCTGATCGACATCGTGGACGGCTACCTCAACCCCGGCGACCGCATCGTCATTCGCATCGGCGACCGTCGCCAGGGCGGGGCGGGCACGCGCGTGCAGAGCTTTGTCGAAAAAGACTTCCGCCTGCGCCTGTTTATCGACCCGCTGGGCAGCTCCAAATTTGCCGAAGTGCCGGGCGATTTGCTGCTCGATATCGTGCCTGGCGTGCCGGAGCGGGTGCTGGTGATCGTGCCGCGTCTGGTCGGTCAGGGGCAGCCGTTCGATGTACTGATTCGCGCCGACGATGCCTGGGGTAATACCTGCCGCAACCTGCCGCTGACCGGCACGCTGCTGCTTAACGGCCCGCGCGGCAGCAGCCTGGCGCTGCCGATCACCTTGGCGCCCGAAGGCTGGGCGGTGGTTCGCGTACCCGCATTAAAGCTGGAGGAAGTGGGCGAGTGGTCTGTGAGGGTGCAGGCAGACGAGGCGGGCATCGCCCCGGCGCAGGCGTATATAACCGTGGACGAAGCGGGCGCCGGCATTCGCCCGCTGTATGCCGATTTGCACGTGCATTCCGATGACACCGTGGGCACCAACGACACGCTTTATAACCTCAGCTACGGCCGCGACGTGGCCGGCCTCGACGTGCTGGGTTACACCGCCAACGACTTCAACATCACCGAGAAACGCTGGGACGCCGCCGTGGCATTGATCGGCGAACTCAACGAGCCGGGGCGCTTCGTCTGCTACCCGGGCACCGAGTGGTGCGGCAACTCCTGCGCCGGTGGCGACCGCAATGTGGTGTTTCTGCACGACGGCAAACCGGAGTTTCCCTTCGATGCGCAAGGGCGGCTGGTGCGCTCGTTCGAATGGAATGAATTCACCGCCGGCACCATCAAACCCGGCGCCTGGCCGGTGGATGAGCTGTACGCGGCCTACGCGAAAAATCCCGAAGGGCATTTGATGATGCCGCACGTGGGTGGGCGCCGCTGCAATCTGGACTGGCATCACCCCGAGCTTGAACGCCTGATCGAAGTGGGCTCGGCCTGGGGGCAATTTCACTGGGTGTACGCCGAAGCCTTGCAGCGCGGTTACCGCGTCGGCGCGGCGGCCAACAGTGACGAGCACCAAGGCCGTTGCGGCGGCGGCGTGCCGGCCACGGCGGTGTTTGGTTCGCGCGGTGGCCTGACCGGCGTTATCGCCGACAGCTTCGACCGCGCCGGCGTCGGCAAAGCACTGCGGGCCCGGCACACCTTTGCCACCACCGGCGAGCGCAGCGTGGGCGTGGTGAAGGTCGGTTCACACCTGATGGGCGACGTGCTGCGCGCAGAAGCCGGGCAAACCCTGGACTACCGCCTGCTTGGCGATGCCGGCTGGGAGCAGGTGGAACTGTTCGATGGCGAGCAGTGCATCTGGTCGCGCAACCTGCATAAAGAAGCCGGGCTTTCCAGCCGCCGCGTGCGGGTACGCCTGGGCGGCGCACGGATCAAAGACCGTTATCGCGGTGCGTATTGGAGCGGCGAAATCGAGATTACGGGCGCCGTCATCAACGGCTTCAACTTCCTCGGCGCCGATCACCCGGAGCAAACCGTGTGGCGCAAAAACGCCACCACGCTGGCCTTTCGCACCGACACCAATGGCGACACGGACAGCCTGGAACTCGAACTGTCGCAACTGGCGGGCGCGCGCATCAGCCTCACCAGCCGCGTAGACGCTTACGTGAAAGTGGGCGATGCGTTGCAGCCCCATCCCCATGTGCACGCCCCGACCGTGAGCGTGCAGGTGTCGGGCGAGCAGTTGCTGGAGCAGGGCGCGGTGGTGGAAAAACTGCCGGGCGCCGAACTGCAAGTGGCGCTGGAGCGCATCACCGAGCAGCCGTTGCCGCGCGAGGTGCAGGGCAGTATTGGGCTCGACGAACTGGCGCTGGACCCGGCCCGCGAGCACCCGCTGTTTATCACCGCACGCCAGCGCGACCAGTCGCGCATCTGGACGTCGGCGGTATTTGTGAGCATCTAAAGGCTCGATAAACGCCTGAATCGATAAAATCGCTTGGTATGACGCTCTGCCTTAAATAGAATCAATCGCATTTGTTTCAAGGCAGAGCCGTTCGCAATGACTGAAGTCGCCTCAACGCCCCAGCACAGGCCGGAGCACGGCCTGACCGCGCTGTATCGCGAGCACCGCACGTGGCTGGAAAGCTGGTTGCGCCGCCGCGTTGGCAACGCGTGGGATGCGGCGGATATCAGCCAGGACACCTTCCTTCGCGTGCTCTCCAGCGCGCAGCCGCTGGCCGATTTACGCGAGCCGCGCGCCTATCTGCTCACCGTGGGCAAGCGCCTGCTGAGCAACTTCTATACCCGTCGCAGCCTGGAACAGGCGTATCTGGAAGCGCTCGCGCAGCTGCCGCAAGAATGCGTGCCGTCACCGGAACAGCGCTGGTTGCTGTTGGAAACCCTGCATGCCCTAGACGAACTGCTCGATGGCCTGGCAGCGCCGGTGCGGCGCGCCTTTTTGTTAAGCCAGTTGCATGGCCTCGGTTACCGCGAAATTGCTGAGCAGCTGAGCATTTCCGAACGCACGGTGAAGCGCTACATGGCGCAAGCCTACGAACACTGTTTGCTGGTGGAACTCTGATGCGCGCGCCGGCCACAGGCGAAGCCGTGGAAGTGGCCCGTGCGGCGGCGCGCTGGCTGGCGTTGCTGGAGTCGGGCGCGGCCACGGAAGACGATCACCGCCGCCTGCAACAATGGCGCAGCAGCCATTCCCAGCACGAGGCCACCTGGCAGAAGGCCCAGCTTTTGCGCGAGCGTTTCAGCGGCGTGCCGCCGGAACTGGCCATGGCCACGCTGGATCGCCCCGACCTGGCCCGCCGCGCCACGCTGAAACGAGCCCTGGCCGTGGCGGCGCTGCTGCCAGCCGGCTGGCTGATCAGTCGCCAATTGCCGCTGGATGCCTGGAACGCCGACCTGCATACCGCCATTGGCGAGCGCAGCCGTCATACCCTGGCCGATGGCAGCACCGTGGAACTCAGTACCGACAGCGCCGTGAATGTCGACCTGGCGACTCGCACCGTCACCTTGCTGCGTGGCGAGCTGGCATTGACGGTGCCCGGCAACCAGGCGCTGACCCTTCAGATGCCGTACGGGCAGCTTGCAGTCGCCAATAGCGACGTGTGCGTGCGCCGCAATGAGCATGCCTGCCACGTTTCGGTGTACAGCGGCGAGGTGCAGGTGCAGCCGTTGCATGGCGCGCCGCGGGTGTTACGCGCCGGGCAGCAGGTGGACATGAACGTCGGCGGCATCAGCCCGGTCGGCCGCTTTGAAGCGTCGCAGCCAGGTTGGCGCGACGGCGTGCTGGTCGCGGAAAACCAGGCGCTGGGCGATTTTCTGCGAGAGCTGAGCCGCTTCCGGCCGGGCCTGTTGCGCTGGTCGCCCGAGCTTGAAGGGCTGCGGGTAACCGGCAGTTTTCGCCTCGATAACACCGATAACGTGCTGGCGCTGCTCGCGGCCACCTTGCCGGTTCAGGTGCAGTCGCGCACACGTTATTGGGTGACGCTGGTGCCGAAGAATCCGGTGCAAAAAAATAATCTGGGCTGAGCTGTCCCTTTTTTTCATCTCGCCGGTCATTCCAGGCAAGTGAACTGAATCGAGAGCTTTCCTCCATGTCCGTCGTCCAGCCGCATCGCCCCAACCGTTTGCCTTTTGCCGTGCGCCCGTTGTCGCAACTGGGCCTGATTCTGAGTCTGGCCAGTGCGCTGCATGCCGTGCCCAGCCTGGCCGATGACGCCCGCCACAGCGTGCAGATTGCCGCCGGCAGTCTGAGCGGCGCGCTAACCCGCTTTGCCAGCCAGGCCGGTGTGAATCTGTCCGTTGACCCAGCCCTGGTCAGCGGCCGCAACAGCCCCGGCCTCACCGGCAGTTATGGGGTGGAAGAAGGGTTTGCGCAATTGCTGCAAGGCAGCGGCTTGCAGTTGAAGCAAGCCGGGGAGGGCGCCTACACCGTGGTGCCGGCCGCGCCAGTGGGTAGCGCCGTGGAGATTGCGCCTACCAGCATCACCACTGCGCAAAACGCCACCGACGGCGAACGCTACGCCGGCGGCCAGATCGCCCGCCGTGGCTCGCAAGGTTTGCTCGGCTCGCGTGACTTCATGGAAACGCCATTCAGCATGACCACCTACACCAGCGAGGCGGTGAAGAATCTGCAGGCACGCACCTTGAACGACCTGGTCGCCAGCGACCCGTCTGTGCGGGCCACCAACCCGGCAGGCGGGCGCTTCGAGCAATTCACCATTCGCGGTTTGAGCCTGTTCAACAGCGACGTTTCCTACAACGGCCTCTACGGCATCCTGCCGACGTATTCCATCGACATGGAAATGGCCGACCGCGTCGACGTGCTCAAGGGCCCGAGCCAATTGATCAACGGCATCTCGCCGCGCGGCAGCGTAGGCGGCGGTATCAACGTGGTGCCCAAGCGTGCCGACGACAAAGCGCTGACCGAATTCACTGGCAGCTACGCCTCCGACAGCCAGATCGGCGGCGCCGTGGATATCGGCCGGCGTTTCGGCGAAGGCAACCAATTCGGCCTGCGCTTCAACGGCGTGAAGCAGTCCGGCGACACCGAGTGGGATCACCAGAGCGTCGACCGCGAAATGGCGGTGCTGGGCCTGGACTTTCGTGGCGAGCGCCTGCGCCTTTCCACCGATATCGGCCACACCGAACGCGACACCGACGCCCCGCAGGAACGCGTGCTGATCGGCGCTCTGGCCGACGTGCCGGACGCCGACGACGTGCGCCGCAACTACGCGCAGTCGTGGACCAAAGCGCGCACCGAAGACACCTTTGGCGCCGTGCACGCCGAGTACGACCTCAGCGATTCGCTGCTGGCCTACGGCTCGGTTGGCGCGCGGGAAAGCAACCATGACTTTCTGCGCCACAACGTGCCGGTCAACAACAACGCCGGTACCTTTGTTGTGCAGCCGCGCGACTTCACCCGTGACGAATCGGTGCGCACCGCCGGCGCCGGTGTGCGCAACTGGTTCGACACCGGCCCGGTCAGCCATGAGCTGAACCTGTCGGCCAGCTACTTCTACATGGACTTCACCAACGGCGGCGCGCGCTACGCCAACGCCACCAGCAACCTCTACAACCCAGTACCCACGCCCACCCCGAACACGCCGATTCGCCCGGACCCGGAGGTGTACACCGAGAACCACTTCAGCGGCGTAGCGCTCTCCGACACCCTGGGCTTTTTCGACAATCGCCTGCTGCTGACCCTCGGCGCGCGCTGGCAGCGTGTGGAAGTGGACGACTGGTCCAACGGCGTCAAAGGCAAAACTGCCTATGACGAAGAGAAGGTCTCGCCCTCCGGCGGCGTGCTGTACAAGCTCACCGACGAGCTGTCGCTGTACGCCAACTACATGGAAGGCCTTAGCCAGGGCAAGATCGCGCCGTCGACCTCGGTCAACCCGGACGAAATCTTCCCGCCCTTTATCAGCCGTCAGGTAGAAGTGGGCGCCAAGTACGACCTCGGCACTTTCGCATTGACCGCCGCGGCGTTCCGCATCAAACAGCCAGCCTACGAAACCAACGCCACCTCGCGGGTGTTCGGCCCCAACGGCAAGCGCGAAAACAAAGGCATTGAACTGAGCGTGTTCGGCGAGCCGCTGCAAGGCTTCCGCCTGATGGGCGGGGTGATGTACATCGACAGCGAACTGAGCGGCACCGTGGGCGGCATTTCCGACGGCAACCGCGCACCCGCCACGCCAGAATACAACGTCAACATGGGCGCCGAATGGGACGTGCCCGGCCTCAACGGCGTAACCCTGACCGCGCGCGGCATCCACTCCAGCTCGCAATACCTCGACCAGGCCAACAGCAAGCAGATCGACGGCTGGGAACGCTACGACGTCGGCGCGCGTTACGCCTTCAAAGCGCTGGAAAAAGACATCACCCTGCGCGCCGGTATCGAGAACGTCATGGACGAACGCTACTGGGCATCAGCCGGTGCGTCCGACGACAGTGAGGCCGGGCTGAGCTTGTCGACGCCACGCACCTATCTGGTATCGGCCACCATCGGCTTCTGACCGGCAGGCAGCAAACGCCTTCCGGCTGACGCTGCGACCGCAGACCCTCTACCCGATGGAGCGGCACCCGCCGCTCCATTGTTTTTTCCCCTGCCGCCAGCGCACGGGGCGCGGCTGAACGGCTTTTGCTTTTCGCCTGCGGTGTTTGCCTAAATCCCCCTCGCCATTTTTCGTCCATTGGGTATCGCGGAATCCCCGCTCGCCTTTTCGATTGGACGACTGATGAGCAGCATTGAAACCTCCCTGGCACGCCGTTTCCTTGAGTTGCCTGCCGAGAAACGCCGTTTGTTTCTGGCAGCGTTGGGCGATGAGCAGATTGATTTCAGCCTCTATCCCATCGTGGCCGTTCCAGGCCACGCCGAGCGCGATCTTTTGTCGTATGCGCAGCAGCGCATGTGGTTTCTCTGGCAACTGGAGCCCCACAGCGCGGCGTACAACTTGCCCTCGGCGGTGCGGTTGCTGGGGCCGCTGAATGGCGACGCGTTGCAGCGCAGTTTTCAGGCGTTGGTGCAGCGCCATGAGAGCTTGCGCACCACCTTTGTTCAGCGCGGCGATACGGCGTTTCAGCAGGTGGCAGAGCACGTCGAATTCGCGGTGCAGTTCACCGATCTCAGCGCGCTGGATGCCCCGACCAGGCTGCAACAGACCCAGCACTGGGTCGCGCAGCAGGCGGCACAACCGTTTGATTTGAGCGCCGGCCCGTTGCTGCGGGTGCAGCTGTTGCGCCTGGCGGATGAGGAGCATGTGCTGCTGCTGACCATGCATCACATCATCGCCGACGGTTGGTCGATGAACGTTCTGATTCAGGAATTCATGGCTGGTTACGACGCCTTTGCCGCCGGCCAGGCTTTGCAGTTGCCGGAGCTGGCGGTGCAGTACCGCGACTACGCCTTGTGGCAGCGCAGTTGGTTGGAGGCGGGTGAGCGCGAGCGGCAGCTGGCGTATTGGCGTGGGCATCTGGGTGAGGACCACCCGTTGCTGGAATTGCCCACCGACCACCCGCGCCCGGCCACGCCCAGCCATGCTGGTGCGCGCCTGGAGTTGAGTCTGGATGCCGATCTGCAAGCGGCGCTCAAGGCGCTGGCCAGGCGCAGTGGCGTCAGCCTGTTTGTGGTGTTGCTGGCCAGTTTCAACGTGCTGCTGCATCGCTACAGCGGGCAGACCGATATCCGCGTTGGCGGCCTGATTGCCAACCGCACGCGCCGCGAAAGTGAAGGTCTGATCGGCTTTTTTGTGAACACCCAGGTGCTGCGCAGCCAGCTCAGCGGGGCGATGGGTTTCAGTGAATTGCTGGAGCAGGTGAAGCAGGCCAGCACGGCGGCACAAGCCAATCAGGAATTACCGTTCGATGCGGTGCTGGAAGCGCTGCAACCGTCACGCAGCCAAAGCCATAACCCGCTGTTTCAGGTGATGTTCAATCATCAGCCGCTGGTCAGCGATGTGACGGCCATGCAGTTGGCTGGCGGCCTTCAGGTTGCGCTGTTGCCGGCGCAGCAGGGCGCTGCGGGCGGGCGTCAGCATGCGGCTGCCAGTGATCTGATGCTGGAAACCCGCGAGGAGGGCGATCAGCTCTTGGCGGCATTCACTTATGCCACCGACCTGTTCGAAGCCCCGAGCATCGAGCGGCTGGCCGCGCACTGGTGCCAGGTACTGCGCGCCGTGACCCAAACCCCCGACGCCGCCATCGGCAATTTGCCGCTGTTGACCGATACCGAAGTGCAGCGTCAGCACGAGCACAACGCCTATCTGCAACTGCCGGCTGCCGACACGCCGGTGCACCAGCTGTTCGAGGCACAAGCGGCGCGCACGCCCGACGCGTTGGCCGTGCAACTGGCGGGCGGCGATCAATGCCTGAGTTACCGCGAGCTCAACGGGCGGGCCAACCGCCTGGCCCGGCACCTGCGCGAGCTGGGCGTCGGCCCCGGCCGTTTGGTGGCGGTGATGCCAGGCCGCGACCTGAGCCTGCCGGTCGCCTTGCTGGCGGTACTGAAGACTGGCGCCGCCTACGTGCCGCTGGACTCCCGCACCCACGCCGAGCGCGTGGCGCAGGTCTGCGCGGCAAGCGGCGCGCAATGGCTGCTCAGCGATGAACCGCAGGCCCCCGAAGTGCCCGGCGTCACCCGCGTGGCTGTGCAGCAAAGTGGCAGCGATGAAAACCTGGTCCGGCCGATTCATCCCCAGCAACTGGCGTATGTGATTTACACCTCCGGCTCCACCGGCCAACCCAAGGGCGTGGCCATCAGCCACGGCGCGCTCGCCGTCTTCAGCCAACTGGCGGCTGACTACAGCGAACTGCACGCCACCGACCGCGTGCTGCAGTTCGCCACGGTCAGTTTCGATGGTTTCGTCGAGCAGTTTTACCCCGCGTTGCTGCGCGGCGCGGCCGTGGTGCTGCGCGATTCACGCACCTGGGACAGCGAAACCTGGCTGCACGCCGTGCAGCAACACGGCGTCACCGTGGCCGATTTGCCCGCCGCGTATTGGCACATGCTGGTCAAGGAATTCGCCCAAGGCCCAGCCCGTTCATTCGGCAATCTGCGCCAGATTCACGTCGGCGGCGAGGCCATGGCGGTGGACGGTTTGCGCTTGTCTGAGCAGGCCGGGCTGGGCGCCGTGCGGCTGCTCAATACCTACGGCCCCACCGAGGCCACGGTGGTGTCGAGCATTCACGATTGCACCGGCCTGCGCGCCGGGCAGGTGAGCTGGCGCGGCATTCCGATTGGTCGACCGCTGCCGGGCACGCGCCTTTATGTGCTCGACGCCGACCTCAACCTGCTGCCGCAGGGTGCCATCGGCGAACTCTATATCGGTGGCTCAGGGCTCGCCCAGGCGTACCACGGCCAGCCAGCGCTGACGGCGCAGCGCTTTGTCGCCGACCCGTTCAATGCGGGCCAGCGCCTGTACCGCAGCGGCGACCGCGTGCGCTGCCGTGCCGATGGCGCGCTGGAGTACATCGGCCGCGTCGATCATCAGGTAAAGATCCGTGGCTTCCGCCTTGAACTGGGCGAAGTGGAAGCGCGCGTGCAGCAATGCCCGGGCGTGCGCGAAGCGCTGGTGGTCGCGCCCGATCTGGGCAGCGGCGCCACGCTGGTGGCCTACGTGGTGCCCGAGCAAGTCGACCTTGGCAACGCCGCCGCACAACAAGCGTTCCGCCAGCAACTGCGCGCCCGCCTGCAAGCCGTGCTGCCCGATTACATGGTGCCGAGCCACTGGCTGCTGCTGGAAAACATGCCGCTCACCGCCAGCGGCAAGCTCGACCGCAATGCCTTGCCCAAACCCGACCCCAGCCAGTTGCAGCGCCACTACCGCGCGCCACAAAGCGCGCTGCAAATCAGCCTGGCGGCGATCTGGAGCGAGGTGTTGCAGGTGCCGCGTATCGGTCTGGACGACAGCTTTTTCGACCTCGGCGGCCACTCCTTGCTGGCCGCGCAAGTGGTGGCGCGCATCAAGCGCGAACTGGGCTTGAGCCTGCCGCTGGGCAGCCTGTTCGAGCGGCCGCTATTAGCTGATTTGGCCGAAGAACTGGCCGCACAGCAACAGCACAGCGCCCAGGACTGGGACGAGATGGAAGCGTTTATGAATTCCCTGGAAGAGGTTTGAGCATGACCCCGAACACCACCGCCCGCATCGCCGAAAAGTTCATCGGGTTATCGCTCGAACAACGTCGCCAGTTCCTCGCCAAACTGAAGCAGGACGGTAAGGATTTCAGCCTGCTGCCCATCGTCGCCAGCCGTCATCAGCACGCCTCCTTGCCGCTGTCGTTCGCGCAGCAGCGCTTGCTGTTTCTCTGGCAAATGGAGCCCCAGAGCGCCGCCTACAACATGGCGGCGGCGTTGCGTCTGCAAGGCGCGCTCGACGAGCGACGGCTGCAAGCGGCGTTCGACGGCTTGCTGCAACGCCACGAAACCCTGCGCACGGTGTTCCATATTGAAGGCGAGCAGGCTGAGCAGCGTGTGCTGCCAGCGCAGCCGCTTGCCGTGCAGCGTCGCGATCTGAGCGGGCTGCCGGCTGAACAACGCGAAGCGCAGGTGCAGGCGCAGGTGCAAGCCGATGTGGCCGAGCCGTTCGACTTGCTCGCTGGCCCGCTGCTGCGCGTGAGCCTGATCAAACTCGCTGGCGACGAGCACGTGCTCTCGGTGTGTATGCATCACATTGTCTCCGATGGCTGGTCCATGGATGTGATGGTCCGCGAGTTTGTGCAGCTTTATCAGCACGGCGCCGACGCCTTGGCCGAGCTGCCGGTGCAATACGCCGACTACGCATTGTGGCAGCGGCGCTGGCTGGAGGCCGGCGAGGGCGAACGGCAACTGGCCTATTGGCGCGAGCAGTTGGGCGATGAGCACCCGCTGCTGGACGTGGCTGCGGATTTCCCCCGGCCGGCGGTGCAAAGTTTTGCCGGTGCCACCGTGCGTTTCGACTTTGGCGCCGCACTGTCGCAACGCATGCAGGCGTTGGCGCGCAGCCAGGGCAGTACGCTGTTCATGCTCGCGCTGGCCGGCTACGGCCTGTTCCTCGCGCGCCACAGCGGCCAGCACGACATCCGTATCGGCGTGCCGAATGCCAATCGCGGCCGCGAAGAAGTGGAAGGCCTGATCGGCTTTTTCATCAATACCCAGGTGCTGCGCTGCCAGATCGACTGGCGCCAGAGCTTCAACGCGCTATTGGCCCACGTGCGCGACACCAGCCTGGCGGCGCAGGCCCATGAGCAGTTGCCGTTCGAACAACTGGTCGAGGCGTTGCAGCCGCAGCGCAGCCTCGGGCACAACCCGTTGTTTCAGGCCAAATTCAACCAGAACGTCGGCCTGCAAACCCGCGAGGCCTTGCAGCTGCCGGGGCTGAGCATTAGCGAATACCCGCTCAGTAAAGTCGGCACCCATTTCGACCTGGCGCTGGATATCACCGACACCGGCGCCACGGTGCTTGGCGAAATGACCTATGCCAGCGACCTGTACCAACCCGCCAGCATTGACGGGTTTATCGCCAGCCTGCGCGAGCTGTTCGAGCAGGTACTTGCCCAGCCGGATGCGCCGCTGTGCAGCCTTATCAACACGCCGGCGCCGACCGCGCCGGTTAACCGCGCCGTGTTGCCGTCTGTGTTGGGCCGTTGGCATCAGCAGGTGACCGAGCAGCCGCAGGCGTTGGCGGCGGTGTGCGGCGACCTTCGTCTTAGCCATGCAGAACTCGATGCCCAGGCCAACGCTTTGGCCGCCCACCTGCAACAACGCGGTGTGCGCCCCGGCATGCCGGTGGCGGTGCTGCTCGAACGCTCCATGCCCTGGCTGGTGACGCTGCTGGCAACGTTAAAGGCCGGCGCCGTGTATATGCCGCTGGATGTAAAAGCGCCGACCGAGCGGTTGGCGACCATGCTGCAGCGCGCCAAGGCCGCGCTGGTGGTGCTGGCCGCCGACGATGAGCGCCGCGAGCAACTGGCGTGCGCGGCCCTTGCTTATGCCCCCGGGCAGTGGGCCGCGAACGCCACACCGTTTCCGGTGGTGCTGCATGCAAACAGCGCCGCCTATGTGATTCACACCTCCGGCTCCACCGGCCAGCCCAAAGGCGTGTTAGTCAGTCATGGCGCCCTCGCCAGTTATGTCGACGGCGTGCTCGAACGCCTGGCGCTGCCGGCCGGCGCGAGCATGGCGCTGGTCTCCACCATCGCCGCCGACCTCGGCCACACCGTTGTGTTTGGCGCGCTGTGTTCCGGGCGACCGCTGCATGTGGTGGAGCCGGAACTGGGCTTCGACCCGGATCGCTTTGCCGCCTATATGGCCGCCGAGCACATCGCCGTGCTGAAAATTGTTCCCAGTCACCTCAACGGTCTGCTGCAAGCGGCCAACCCCGGCGATGTGTTGCCCAGCCACGCTTTGCTGGTGGGCGGCGAGGCGTGTTCGCAAGCGTTGTACCAGCGGGTGCGCGAGTTAAAATCTGCGTGCCGTTTTATCAACCACTACGGCCCGAGCGAAACCACGGTCGGCGTGCTCACCCATGAGCAGAGCGGCGAGCTGCTGGAAGGCAATGTGCCGCTCGGCACTGCGTTGCCGGGCGTTCAGGTGCAGGTGCTGGATGCATTCCTGAACCCATTGCCAGAGCGGGTGGCCGGTGAGCTGTATATCGGCGGCGCCAGTGTTGCCGACGGCTATCTGGGCCAGCCGGCGCTGACTGCCGAACGCTTTGTGCCGGACCCGTCTGGTGCGCCCGGTTCGCGCGCCTACCGCAGCGGCGACCGGGTGCGCCGCAGCGCCGATGGCGTGCTGCATTTCCTTGGCCGCAGCGACGATCAGGTAAAGATTCGTGGCTACCGCGTGGAGCCTGGCGAAGTGGCGAAAGTGCTGCGCCAACTGCCGGGCATGCAGGACGCCGCGGTGCTGGCGCAGCCGGTGCAGGAGCAGTTGCAATTGGTGGCTTATTGCGTAGGCACGCTGTCGACAGCAGTCATCAAGGAACAGCTGCAAAGCCTGCTGCCGGACTACCTGATTCCGGCGCACATCCTCACCCTGGAACGCTTGCCACTCACCGCCAATGGCAAGCTCGACCGTCGTGCCTTGCCCAGCCCGCAGGTGCAGCAACTCAGCTTCGTGGCGCCACGCAATGAGACAGAAAGCACCCTGACCGCAATCTGGCAGGACGTGCTGAAAGTGGCGCAAGTCGGCGTGCACGACAATTTCTTCGAACTGGGCGGCGACTCGATTCTGAGCCTGCAAATCATCGCCCGCGCCAAGCGCCAGGGCTTGAAACTGACGCCGCGCCAACTGTTTGAAAAACAGACCGTGGCGCAACTGGCGCAGGTTGCCAAACCGGTCGTTGCGAAAGCGGCTGCAGCCGTGGCGAGCAGCAGTGAAATTTGCCTGTTGCCCGTGCAGCAACGCTTTTTCGAAAGGGCGCTGGAACAACCGCAGCACTACAACCAGGCGGTGCTGCTGACGCTGCGCCAGCCACTGAGCGCCGACACCCTCGGGCGCGCTTTGCACGGGCTGCTGCAACAGCACGACGCACTGCGTTTCAGCTTTTACCAGAACGACGGCCGCTGGCTGGCGCGCACAGGATCGGTAGCCGACAGCGACGTGCTGTGGCAGCGCGAGGTTGCCGATGTCAGCGAACTCACCGCCATTGCCGAGCAGGCGCAACGCAGCCTCGACCTGAGCCAGGGCCCGCTGTTGCGCGCAGTGTTGTTCCGCCTTGCCGATGGCAGTCAGCGCCTGTTGCTGGTGATTCATCACCTGGCGGTAGACGGGGTGTCGTGGCGCGTGTTGCTGGACGACCTGCACGCGCTGTGCGCCGGGCAAACGCTGGAACCGGCTCCGAGCCAGGAGCGTTGGGCCGAGCGTCTGGCGCACTGGGCGCGGGAGCAAGGTGCGGCATCGCTGGGCTATTGGCAGCACGCGTTGCAGCACGTCAGCGCCGAAGTACCGGCCGCCCGTGCCGACGCCAGCCTGAGCCTGGAGCACAGCCATAGCCTGTACTGCCGCCTGACTGCGGAGCATACGCAGCAGCTCTTGCAACAGGCGCCCGCCGCCTACCGCACCCAGATCAACGACCTGCTGCTGACGGCGTTGGCGCGCACCTTGTGCCGCTGGACCGGGCAGGGCAGTGCCTTGATTCAGCTCGAAGGCCACGGGCGTGAAGCCCTGTTTGATGACATCGACCTGTCGCGCAGCGTCGGCTGGTTTACCAGTTTGTTTCCGCTGGCCCTGCGTCCGGCGGCCGAGCTGGCCGAGTCGATTCAAACCATCAAGGAGCAACTGCGTGCCGTGCCGGACAACGGCATCGGCTTTGGCGCGCTGCGTTACCTCGGCACGCCCGCCCAGCAAGCCGCACTCGCCGCATTGCCGCAGCCGCGCGTGACGTTCAATTACCTCGGCCAGTTCGACCAGAGCCTGGCCGCCGACGGCCTGTTTACGCCGGCTGACGAAGCCATCGGCGCTTTGCAGAACCCGGACAACCGCCTCGGCAACTGGCTGAGCATCAACGGCCAGGTGCTCAACGGTGAGCTGGAACTGGGCTTCACCTTTAGCCGCCACATGTTCGGCGAGGCCGACATTGCCGCGCTCGCTGAGGGTTACGGCAACGAGCTGCGCGCCGTGATCGCCCATTGCCTGAGCGAAGGGGCCGGCGGCGCGACGCCCAGTGATTTTCCGCTTGCCGGGTTCACCCAGAAGCAACTGCATCAGCTGCCGTTCGACCTGCGTCAGGTCGAGGCCATCTACCCGCTGTCGCCCATGCAGCAAGGCCTGCTGATGCACACCTTGCTGGAGCCCGGTTCCGGCATTTACATGATGCAGTACTGCTACACCGTCGACAGCGCCATCGACCCCGAGCGTTTCCGCCGCGCCTGGCAAGCCGTGGCCCAGCGCCACGACGCGCTGCGCACACGGTTTTCCTGGAACGTGGGCGAACGCATGGTGCAGGTGGTGCAGCGTGTGGCCACGCCGGATGTGCAGATTCACGACTGGCGCCAGGTGCCGGCAG
Organism: Pseudomonas viridiflava; assembly: GCF_900573885.1. Lineage (GTDB taxonomy): Bacteria > Pseudomonadota > Gammaproteobacteria > Pseudomonadales > Pseudomonadaceae > Aquipseudomonas. The sequence continues at coordinate 82,789 of NZ_UPSE01000306.1, read as the reverse complement.
ACGCGCACGAAGCCCGGCTGATCGCCATGCTGGCCGACGAACGCCGCGATGGCTTCGACTTGCAGAACGCCGTGCCATTTCGCCTGCGCCTGATCCAGTTGAGCGCCCAGCGCTTCGGTTTTGTATTGAGCAACCACCACATCCTGATCGATGCCTGGTGCCGCTCGCTGCTGATGGACGAATTTTTCGCCGAATACGCCGCGCTGGCGGAAAACCGCAGTGCCGCGTTGCCGCCGGCTTCGCGCTACGGCGACTTCATTGCCTGGCTGCAGCAGCAAGATCGCCCGGCTTCGGAACGCTTCTGGCGTGAACAGCTCGCCGGCTTCGAGCAGCCCACGGGCCTGCCGTTCGATCGCCAGCCACTGCGCGATGCCGGCCATTCGTTGATTGGCGACGTGCAAACCCAGTTGAGCCGCGAACAGACCCGGCAGTTGCAGGCCACCGCGCAGCGTCTGCAACTCACCGTCAACACCTTGGTGCAGGCGGCGTGGGCGCTGACGCTGCACCGTTACAGCGGCGAGCGCGATGTGCTGTTTGGCGTCACGGTCGCTGGCCGACCGGTGGATATGCCAGAGATGCAGCGCACCGTCGGTCTGTTTATCAACAGCATCGCCTTGCGCGTGCACCTGCCCGAAGCCGGCAGCGCCGCCAGCGTTGGCGAATGGCTGCAAGCGCTGTTCGCCCTGAACCTGCGCCTGCGCGAGCACGAACATCTGCCCTTGGTAGACATTCAGGCGTGCAGCGAAATCGGCAAGGGTCAGCCGCTGTTCGACAGCCTGTTTGTATTTGAAAACGCGCCCATTGAAGACGGCGTGATGGAGCAGGCGCAGAGCCTCAACGTCAGCTCCGACTCCGGCCGCACCCACACCAACTACCCGATGACCGTGGTGATTTACCCAGGCCACGCCCTCGGCCTGCATTTGTCCTATGACCAACGCTGGTTCGAGCGCAGTACCGTCGAGCAACTGCTGGCCGACTTCAACTTCCTGCTGCTGCAACTGGCCGAGCAGCCGCAACAGCGCTTCGACGCCTTGCCGTTGCTGGCCGCCGAACAGCGTCAGCAGTTGCTGCATGACTTCAACCAGACCGCCCGCGACTACCCGTTGCAACACGGCTACGCGACCCTGTTCGAGCAGCAAGCGCACCAACACGCGAACCGAGTGGCCGCCCGCTGCGACGGTGAGCAATGGCAGTACCGGGAACTCGATACAGCCGCCAATCGCATGGCCCAGGCGTTGCTGCGCGCTGGCGTACAGCCGGACCAACCGGTGGCGCTGCTGGCCGAGCGCGGCTTGCCGCTGCTGGGCATGATCGTGGGCACCCTGAAAGCCGGCGCCGGCTACCTGCCGCTGGACCCGCACCTGCCGGCCGAACGCTTGCGCCATATCCTCACCCTGAGCCGCGCGCCGGTGCTGGTGTGCACCGCTGAATGCGTGCCGGCGTTGCAGCCGTTGCTGGCTGCCGTCGAGGCCCCTCAGCGTCCACAGTTACTGATCTGGGAACAGCTGCAACAGACCGGCGACGCCACTGCGCCAAACCTGCCCATCGGCCCGCGCCACCTGGCGTATGTGATTTACACCTCGGGCTCCACCGGCCAGCCCAAGGGCGTGATGGTCGAGCAGGCCGGCATGCTCAATAACCAGTTGAGCAAGGTGCCGTATCTGCGCTTGAGCGAGGACGATGTGATCGCGCAAACCGCGTCGCAGAGTTTCGATATTTCCGTGTGGCAATTTCTCACCGCTGCGCTGTGCGGCGCCCGGGTGGACATTGTGCCGGATGCCATCGCCCACGATCCGCAGGCGCTGCTGGCCCACGTCAACGCCGCCGGCATCAGCGTGCTGGAAAGCGTGCCGTCGCTTATTCAAGGCATGCTGGACGGCGAACCGGTGAGCTTGCCCGGCCTGCGCTGGCTGCTGACCACCGGCGAGGCAATGCCGCCGGAACTGGCGCGGCGCTGGTTGCAGCGTTACCCGAACATTCCATTGATCAACGCCTATGGCCCGGCCGAGTGCTCGGACGATGTGTCGCTGACGCCAATCAGCGAGGCGCACACCGCGAGCAGCTACCTGCCCATTGGTTTGCCCACCGACAACAACCAGCTCCATGTGCTCGACGGGCAACTGGAGCTGGTCGGCGTGCGCGCCGTTGGCGAGTTGTGCGTAAGCGGCACGGGCGTGGGGCGCGGCTATGTGGGAGACCCGGTTCGCACCGCGCTGGCGTTTGTGCCCGACCCCTACGCCAGCACGCCGGGCCAGCGTCTGTATCGCACCGGCGATCTGGCGCGGCGCCGCGTCGACGGCGTGCTGGAGTACGTTGGCCGCCGCGATCACCAGGTGAAAATTCGTGGCTTGCGCATCGAACTCGGCGAAATCGAAGCGCGCCTGAGCGAGCAGCCCGAGGTGCGCGAATGCGCCGTGCTCGCCCAGGATCAGAGCAGCGCCCGCCATCTGGTGGCCTACGTGACCACCACCACAGACGCGAGCGGCGACGACGCGCAACAGCGTGCCCTGCGTGATCGCCTCAAGGCTGCACTCAAGCGCCATCTGCCCGAATACATGGTGCCGCAGCAGTGGGTGGCGCTCGCCGCCATGCCGCTGAACGCCAACGGCAAGCTCGACCGCAAGGTGCTGGCGACTATCGAAAGCCAGGCCCTCCATGGCGATTTCGTTGCCGCTGAAAGCGAGCTGGAAACGCAGCTGGCGCAGGTGTGGCAAGGATTGCTGGAGGTGCCGCGCGTGGGCCGGCACGACAATTTCTTCGAACTCGGCGGCCATTCGCTGCTGCTGGTACGGGTGATTTCCCGGCTGAAAAACACGCTCGGCGTCGACCTGCCCATGCAGGACTTCTACCGCGCCAGCACCGTGGCCGAACTGGCCGCGTTAATCGAACAGAGCAGGGGACACGGCAGCGTCGAAGACGACTACGACGCCATTTTCGCCACCCTCGACGAACTGGAGGAGGCGTAATGCTCAAGCAGCCCTCGGCCCACACGCAAGCATTGGTAGACCGCATCAAAGGGCTGGGCTTTGCCAAGCGCCGCGAACTGTTCCAGAAGCTGACCGAGAAGGGCGTCAATGTCGGCCGCCTGCCCATCGTGCCGGCCAGCGAGCGCGATGCGCTGCCGCTCAGTTACGCGCAGCAGCGCCAGTGGTTTCTCTGGCAACTGGAGCCGCACAACAGCGCCTACCACATGCCCAGCGCCATCCACCTGCAAGGCGCGCTGGACGTCGACGCCCTGCAACACGCCTTCAACTCGCTGGTGGCACGTCACGAAACCCTGCGCACGGTGTTCGAGCTGCACGACGGCCAGCCGCAGCAGCGCATTCAGCCGGCAGCGGCGGTGGCCATTGAACGCGTACCCATGCCCGGCGCAGCGCTGCCCGCCATCACCGAAGCAATCAGCCGTGAGGCGCAGCGGCCGTTTGATCTGGAGCACGGGCCGCTGCTGCGCGTGCAGCTGCTGGAGATTGCCGCCGACGATGCAGTGTTGCTGATCGTGCAGCACCACATCGTGTCCGATGCCTGGTCCATGCAGCTAATGGTCGACGAGCTGATCGGCCTGTACCAGAACCGCCGCCTGGGCATCGAGGACGCGCTGCCGCCGCTGCCGATTCAGTACGCCGACTACGCCGCCTGGCAGCGGCAGTGGATGGAGGCCGGCGAAGGCGAGCGGCAACTGGCGTACTGGCGCGAGCAACTGGCCGGTGGTGAAACCCTGCTGGAGTTGCCCGGCGACTGGCCGCGCCCCGCGCAGCGGTCCGGGCAGGGCGCACGCCTGAGTGTGGAACTGCCATTTGCCCTGGCCGCCGCGCTGAAACAACTGGCGCAGCGCGAAGGCTGCACGCCGTTTATGGCGCTGCTGGCGTCGTTCCAGCTGCTGTTGCACCGCTACAGCGGGCAAACGCAGATTCGCGTCGGCGTGCCCTCGGCCAACCGCAACCGTGGCGAAACCGAGCGCCTGCTGGGCTTTTTCGTCAACACCCAGGTATTGAGCGCGACCGTGGACCACCACGCGTCCTTCCGCGACCTGCTCAAGCAAGTCCGGCAAACCGCCTTAGACGCCCAGGCCCATCAGGACCTGCCCTTCGAGCAACTGGTCGACGCCCTGCAACCCGAGCGCAGCCTCAGCCACAGCCCGCTGTTTCAGGTGCTGTTCAACCATCAGGTAAGCACCGCAGCGGGCGAGGGCATGCACCTGCCGGGTTTACAGGTCAGCCAGCTGCAGTGGGCCACGCCGACGGCGCAGTTCGACCTGAGCCTGGATTGCACCGAACACCCTGGCGGCATCAGCGCTGACTTTATCTACGCCACCGACCTGTTTGCCGAACCGCGTATTCAGCGGATGGCCCGGCACTGGCAGAACCTGCTGCACGCCCTCGTCGCCGCGCCGGATGCGCGCCTGGGCGAACTGCCGATGCTCAGCCAACACGAACGCGAGCAGGCGCTGGTGGGCTGGAACCAGACCGAACGGCACTACCCGGACGCACCGTTTGTGCACCGTCTGTTTGAAGCGCAGGTGATGCGCCAGCCGCAAGCACCCGCGCTGGTGTTTGGTGAAACGGCGTTGAGATATGGGGAATTGAACGAGGCGGCGAATCGTCTGGCCCGGCATCTGCAAAGCCTTGGCGTGGGTGCCGATGTACTGGTGGGTATCGCCGCCGAGCGCAGTGTGGAAATGGTGGTCGGTTTGCTCGCCATTCTTAAAGCGGGCGGGGCTTATGTGCCGCTGGATCCGGAGTATCCGCAGGACCGTCTGGCGTACATGTTCGAAGACAGCGGCATCGCCTTGTTGCTGACGCAATCGCACCTGCTGGAAGCGTTGCCGGTTCCCGCCGGGCTGAGCTGTCTGACGCTGGATGAGCCCGGCGCATGGGCAAGCCAGGGAAGCGAAAACCTGGACGTAACCCTGCATCCGGAAAACCTCGCGTACGTGATTTACACCTCCGGCTCCACCGGCAAACCCAAAGGCGCCGGCAACCGCCATGTGGCGTTGTACAACCGTCTGGCCTGGATGCAGGAAGCCTATGGGCTGGACGCCAGCGACAGCGTTTTGCAAAAAACACCGTTTAGTTTCGATGTGTCGGTGTGGGAGTTTTTCTGGCCGCTGATGGTCGGCGCGCGGCTGGTGGTTGCCGGTGTGGGCGATCACCGCGACCCGGCAAAACTGGTGGAGCTGATCACCCGCGAGCGCATCACCACGCTGCACTTTGTGCCGTCGATGTTGCAGGCCTTTATCAGCGATGAGTTGGCCGTGCAGTGCCAGAACCTCACACGGATTATCTGTAGCGGCGAAGCCTTGCCCGTGGAACTGCAACGGCAGACCCTGGCGCTGCTGCCCAACGCCGGCCTTTACAACCTGTACGGGCCAACCGAGGCCGCCATCGACGTAACCCACTGGACCTGCCTCGAAGAAGGTCGGGATGCGGTGCCCATTGGCCAACCCATCGCCAACCTGCACACCTACGTGCTGGATGACGAACTGAACCCCGTCAGCCCCGGCGTAACCGGTGAGCTGTATCTGGGCGGCGTGGGTCTGGCGCGTGGTTATCACCGTCGACCGGCACTGACCGCCGAACGTTTTGTGGTCGACCCGTTTCGCGCCGGGCAGCGCCTGTACCGCACCGGCGATCTGGCCCGCCAGCGTGAAGACGGCGTAATCGAATACGCCGGGCGTATCGACCATCAAGTGAAAATTCGTGGCCTGCGTATTGAATTGGGCGAAATCGAAGCGCGACTGCAAGAACTGTCAGCGGTACGCGAGGCGGTTGTCGTAGCGGTAGACGGCAAGCAACTGCTCGCCTACGTGGTGCCGGAGCCGGAAACCCTGGCCCGCGCCGAGGCCGAGATTCAGGGCGGCTACCTGCACGCGCTGAAGACCAGCCTGCTCAGCGCACTGCCTGATTACATGGTGCCAACGCTCTGGCATCTGCTGGAGCGCATGCCGCTGTCGCCCAACGGCAAGCTCGACCGCAAAGCACTGCCCAGACACGAAGCGGCGCCGACGCAAACGGCTTATCAGGCGCCGCGCAGTGGCCTGGAACAACAGCTGGCCGCCCTCTGGCAAGAGGTGCTGCGCCTGGAGCAAGTGGGCGTTGACGACAACTTTTTCGAGCTGGGCGGTGATTCGATCATTTCCATCCAGATCGTCAGCCGCGCCCGTCAGGCCGGCATCCGCTTTGCTCCGCGCGATCTGTTCCAGCACCAGACCGTCCGCCGCCTGGCCGCTGTGGCGCAGCGCAGTGAAGCGTTGCAGGTGGAGCAGGGGCCGGTCACCGGCGAAGCGCCGTTGCTGCCGATTCAGCAGGCGTTTTTCGCCACGGCCATCCCTCAGCGTCAGCACTGGAACCAGTCGCTGCTGCTGGCGCCGGCTGAGCCGTTGGATGCCGGTTTGCTGGAGCAGGCGCTCAACCACGTTGTGAACCATCACGACGCCTTGCGCCTTCGCTACCGCCAAACGGGCGAGGGTTGGGTGCAGGAACATGCCGCCCTTGATTCCAGCGAGCCGTTGCTGTGGCGCACGCACATCGACGACGTGGCGCAACTGCCGGCGTACTGCAACGACGTACAACGCAGCCTCAACCTGAACGACGGTCCGCTGTTACGCGCGGCACTGCTGCACCTGGCCGATGGCACGCAACGGCTGCTGCTGGTGATTCACCACCTGGTGGTGGACGGCGTGTCGTGGCGCATTCTGCTGGAAGACCTGCAAAGCGCTTACCGTCAGAAACGCCTGCCGGCAAAAACCAGCGCCTACCAGACCTGGGGCCAGCGCTTGCAGCAGCATGCTGTCAGCCAAGCGATGACAGCACAGCTCGCCTATTGGCAGCAGGCGCTGGAACACGCGCCGGGTGACCTGCCGGCCGACAACCCTGACGGCTCGCTGCAGCAGCGCCATGCCCGCAGCGTCGCCACGCGGCTCAGCAGCGAGCGCACCCGGCAATTGCTGCAAGACGCGCCCGCGGCGTATCGCACTCAAGTCAACGACCTGCTGCTGACGGCGCTGGCGCAAGCGGTATGCGCGTGGAGCGGACAACCTTGCGCACTGATTCAGCTGGAAGGTCATGGCCGCGAAGAGCTGTTCGCCGAGGTCGATCTGTCACGCACGGTGGGCTGGTTTACCAGCCTGTTCCCGGTGTGCCTGCAACCGGCCGCAGACCTGGCAGCGTCGATCAAGCACTGCAAACAACAGCTGCAGAACATCCCGGACAAAGGTCTCGGTTTCGGTCTGCTGCGTCACTGCGCCCGCACCGAAATCCAGCAGACGCTGGCCGCCTTGCCGCAGCCGCGCATCACCTTCAACTACCTTGGCCAGTTCGACGCCGACTTCGCCAGCGACGCCCTGTGGGTGCCGGCGGACGAAGGCCGTGGCGCCGGGCAGGACGAGGCAGCACCGCTGGGCAACTGGCTGAGCGTGGACGGGCAGGTATTTGGCGGCGAACTCAGCCTGAACTGGACCTACAGCAGCGCGATGTTTACCGAGGCGCGCATCCGGAGACTGGCCGACGCCTATGAGCAGGCGCTGGTGGCGCTGATCGACCATTGCCTGGTTGAGCACAATGCCGGGCTGACGCCGGGCGATGTGCCAATGGCCGAGCTGACCCAGGCGCAACTCGACGCCTTGCCGGTGCCGGCGCGGCAGATCGCGACCGTGTATCCGCTGTCGCCCATGCAAGAGGGCATGCTGTTTCACAGCCTGTACGAGCCCAACGGCCCGACCTATATCAACCAGATGCGCGTGGATATTCACGGTCTCGATGTGCCGCGCTTCACCGCCGCCTGGCAACAGGCAGTCGACCGCCACGAGTTGCTGCGCGCCGGTTTCGTCTGGGACAACGGCCTGCCAACGCCCCGGCAAATCATTCACCGCGAAGCTGCGCTGCAGGTGTCGGTGCTCACGCACGGCAGCGATGCCGACGCCGTAGCAGCGGCCGAGCTGCAACGCGGCTTCGACCTGGCGCGCCCACCCTTGCTGCGCTTGAGCCTGGTGCCCACGGGCGACCAGAACTATCACCTGATCTACACCAGTCACCATATTCTGCTGGACGGCTGGAGCAATTCGCGGCTGCTCGGTGAAGTGCTGCAAGCCTACGCCGGGCAAGCGGTGGCGGCGCCTGTCAGCCACTACGGCGACTATCTTGGCTGGCTGCAACGCCAGGACCGCGCCGCCAGCCAGGCCTTCTGGCAACAGCAATTGGCGCCCTTGGAGGAACCGACACGCCTGGCGCTGACCTGTGGTCACCACCCGGACATTAAGCCAGGGCAAGACGCGCACGCGGTGAACCTCGGCGCGGCGTTCACGCATGAACTGCAAGCGTTCGCCCGTCAGCAACAAGTGACGCTCAATAGCCTGCTGCAAGCGGCGTGGGCCGTTCTGCTGCAACGCTACAGCGGCCAACGCGCTGTTGCGTTTGGCGCCACTGTGTCGGGGCGGCCGGTGGAACTGGCCGGCATCGAGGAACAGCTGGGTCTGTTTATCAACACCTTGCCGGTGGTGACCACGCCGGAACCTGCGTTCAATGCCGTGCAATGGGCACGCGCGGTGCAGGCGCAAAACCTGGCCCTGCGCGAGCACGAACAGATGCCGCTGGCCGAGCTGCAACGCCTGGCCGGGCGCAACGGCGAAGCCTTGTTCGACACCTTGCTGGTATTTGAAAACTACCCGGTGTCCGACGCCCTGGCCGCCGCGCCGGGTGGCCTTGGTTTTGCCAATCTGGCGTACAGCGAGCAGAGCGGTTATGCGCTGACGCTGATCGCTCAGGTGGGCGCCGAGCTTGAGTTGGGTTTCCACTTTCTGACCGAGCATTTCAGCGCGCGCAGCATCCAGCGCATCGCCGGGCAACTGGTGCATCTGCTTACGCAATTTATGCAGCAGCCGCAGCGCGCCATCGGCGACCTGCCGTTGCTGGTGGAAGCCGATCAGGCACGGGTGGTGAACACCTGGAACGACACGGCGAAGCATTCTCCGCACGTGCCGTTTGTGCATCAGCTGTTTGAAGCACAGGCAGCGCAGCAGCCGCAGGCGCCCGCACTGGTATGGGGTGCCACGGCGTTGAGCTATGGCGAACTGAACGCCGAGGCCAATCGACTGGCCCGGCACCTGCGAACGCTTGGCGTTGGTGCCGATGTGCTGGTGGGCATAGCAGTCGAGCGCAGCGTGGAAATGGTGGTCGGTCTGCTGGCCATTCTGAAAGCCGGCGGCGCCTATGTGCCGCTGGACCCGGAGTATCCGCAAGACCGCCTGGCCTATATGTTTGAAGACAGCGGCATCGGCCTGCTGCTGACCCAGTCGCACCTGCGCGATGCGCTGCCAATTCCCCTCGGGCTGACGTGTCTGGCGCTGGACCAGCCCGCCGCATGGGCGAGCCAGTCAGGGGAAAACCCCGGCGTTGAGCTGCACCCGGAAAATCTCGCGTATGTGATCTACACCTCCGGCTCCACCGGCAAACCCAAGGGCGCCGGCAATCGCCATGTGGCCTTGTACAACCGCCTCGCCTGGATGCAGGAGGCCTATGGGCTGAACGCCAGCGACAGCGTTTTGCAAAAAACACCGTTCAGTTTCGACGTGTCGGTGTGGGAGTTTTTCTGGCCGCTGATGGTTGGCGCGCGGCTAGTCGTTGCTGGCGTTGGTGATCACCGCGACCCGGCAAAACTGGTCGAGCTAATCACCCGCCAACACATCACCACGCTGCACTTCGTGCCCTCGATGTTGCAGGCCTTTATCAGTGATGAGTTGGCCGAGCAGTGCCAGAACCTGAAACGGATTATTTGTAGCGGCGAAGCCTTGCCCGTGGAACTGCAACGGCAAACCCTGGCGCTGCTGCCCGACGCCGGCCTCTACAACCTGTACGGTCCGACCGAAGCGGCCATCGACGTTACGCACTGGACCTGCGTCGAAGAAGGCCGCGATGCGGTGCCCATCGGCCAGCCCATCGCCAACCTGCACACCTATGTGCTGGATGCCGAGCTGAACCCGGTCAGCCCCGGCGTAACCGGCGAGCTGTACCTGGGTGGCATTGGCCTGGCGCGTGGTTACCACAATCGCCCGGCGCTGACCGCCGAGCGATTTGTCGTCGACCCGTTCCGCCCCGGCCAGCGCCTGTACCGCACCGGAGACCTGGCCCGCCAGCGCGAAAACGGCGTCATCGAATACGCCGGGCGTATCGACCATCAAGTGAAAATCCGTGGCCTGCGCATCGAGCTGGGCGAAATCGAAGCGCGCCTGCATGAACAAGCCGGCGTGCGCGACGCGGTGGTGGTGGCGCAGGACGGCAGCCATGGCAAGTATCTGGTCGCCTACGTGGTCGCGGAGCAGGGCGCTGCAGTGGCCGACATCAAGGCCGCACTGTTGGCGCAGCTGCCGGATTACATGGTGCCGTCGCAGTGGCTGCTGCTGGACGCGCTGCCGCTGTCACCCAACGGCAAGCTCGACCGCAAGGCGCTTCCGGTGCCGGAGCAGGGCGCGGCGCACCAGGCCTATGTGCCGCCGCGTAACGCTGTGGAAATGCAGCTGGCGGCGATCTGGCAAGACGTGCTGCGCGTTGAACAGGTCGGCATCGAAGACAACTTCTTCGAGCTGGGGGGCGACTCGATTATTTCCATTCAGATCGTCAGCCGTGCACGCCAGGCCGGCATTGCCCTTGGCCCGCGTGATCTGTTCGAGCAACAGACCATCGCCAGGCTGGCTGGCGTGGTCGGTGCGCACGCAAGCGCTCCAGTGGCCGTGCAGCGCATCCATATCGACCCCATGCAACGCGCTTCGCTGCCGGTGGCTGAAAGCGATATCGAAGACGTGTACCCGCTTTCACCGATGCAAAAAGGCATGCTTTTTCACACCCTCGAAGACAGCGGCGAGGCGCTGTATATCAACCAGGTGAGCCTGCCGGTGAATGGCCTGGACGTGGCGCGGTTTGAAGCGGCGTGGGCATGCGTTACCGCGCGCCATGGCGTGTTGCGCACCAGTTTCCACTGGCAAGCCGACCTTAGCGAGCCGCTGCAAGTGGTGCATAAACACGCGCGCATGCCGCTGCACATTGTCGACTGGCGCCAGCGAGCGGTGGGCGACGAGGCGCTGGCGGAGCTGGCGCAGCAGGAAGCGCTGCGCGGTTTTGCGCTGGATCAGGCGCCCCTGCAACGCATGCTGCTGGTGCAACTGGGCGAGCAACAGTTCCAGATGATCTGGACCAGCCATCACATGCTGATGGACGGCTGGAGCAGCTCCAATCTGTTCGCCGAAGTGCTCCAGCACTACGCCGGCCATCCGCTGCACGACACGCCCGGGCGTTACGGCGACTTTATTGCCTGGCTGCACAGTCAAGACAAAGCCGCCCTGGAAGGCTTCTGGCGCGCGCAACTGGCGAGTGTCGAGCCGACGGCCCTGAGCCAGGCCGTGTACCCGCGTCAGGTCAGCGATGAGAACGGCCACGCCGCGCTGTATTCCAACTGGAACGAGGCGTGGACCGCGCGCTTGCAACAGCATTGCCGCCAGCTGCGCATTACGCCGAACACCTTTATTCAGGGCGCCTGGTTGCTCCTGCTGCAACGCTACACCGGCCAACGCACCGTCGGCTTTGGCGCCACGGTGGCGGGGCGTCCGGAAAGCCTGCCCGGCGCCGACAGCATGCTCGGGCTGTTTATCAACACCTTGCCGGTCATCCAGACCCTGCAAGCCGAGCAGCCGCTGGACCGGTGGCTGCAACAGCTGCAGGCCTACAACCTCGATATTCGTGCGTATTCCCACGCGCCGCTGGCGGACGTGCAGCGCTGGTCGGGGCTGGGCGGGCAGGCGCTGTTCGACAGCATCATCGTGTTCGAGAACTACCCCATCGACCAGCGCCTGCGCGAGGCCGAGCCGGCGGGTCTGACCTTCGGTGCGTCGAACGATCTGGGCGTAACCAACTTCGCCATGGACCTCGCGGTGCACTTGGGCGACAGCCTGATGATCGAATACATGTACTTGCGCGCCAGCTTTAGCGAGCAGGGCGTGGAGCAGATTCGCGCACTCATGGAAGCCACGCTGGAGGCCATGCTGGATACGCCGCAGGCGTGCCTGGGCAACCTGCAACGTATGCCCGCTGCGACGCTGGGTGAACTGCAACAGTGGAGCGCCGCCCCGGCGCCGAGCCATCGCCAGCATTTGCTGCCGCAGCTGATCGCCGAACAGGCGGTGCAGCAACCCCACGCCATGGCGGTTGCGTGCGGCGATGCGCAACTGAGTTATGCCGAACTGGATGCCGCCGCGAATTGCCTGGCGCATGAACTGCAACGCCGTGGCGCGGCGCCGGAAGTGATCGTGGGCGTGGCCTTGCCGCGTTCGGCAGACATGATCGTGGCGCTGCTGGCGGTAATGAAAACCGGCGCCGCCTATGTACCGCTAGACCTCGACTACCCGGCCGAACGCCTGGCCTACATGATCGCCGACTCGGCCATGGCGCTGCTGATTACCCGCAGCGACTTACAGGGCAGCTTGCCAATTCCGGCCGAAGTCGGCGTAGTCGCGGTCGACCACTTGCCAGCACAGGGCGACAGCCGTGCACTGGCCTCGCCACTGCTGGCCGACAACCTGGCCTACCTGATTTACACCTCCGGCTCCACCGGGCGGCCGAAAGGCGTGGCCGTTACCCACGGGCCGCTGAGCATGCACTGCCAGGCGATTGCCCGGCTGTATGAAATGGACACCCGCACCCGCGAACTGCTGTTTATGTCGTTCGCCTTTGACGGTGCCCACGAACGCTGGCTGAGCACCCTGGCCAGCGGCGGCGCGCTGGTGATTCGCGATGGCAGCCTGTGGACGCCGGAGCAGACCTGCGCCGTGTTGCACGAGCAGCGCATCAGCATCGCCTGCTTCCCGCCGGCGTACCTCAAGCAACTGGCCGAGTACATCGAAGCCAGCGGCAAGCCGGCGCCCGCCGTGCATACCTACTGCTTTGGTGGCGACGCCGTGCCCGAGCAGAGCTTCGAGCAAGTAAAAGCAGCGCTGCGCCCGGCCTATTTCACCAACGGCTACGGCCCGACCGAAACCGTGGTCACGCCCATGCTCTGGCGCGTGCCACTGAGCGGCCGCTGCGAGGCGGCGTATGCGCCCATCGGCAAGGCCGTGGGGCAGCGTTCATTGCATGTGCTGGATGCCGACCTCAACCCATTGCCTGCCGGTTTTGCTGGCGAGTTGTATATCGGCGGCTATGGCGTGGCACGGGGTTACCACGGGCGGCCGGACATCACCGCCGAACGCTTTGTGCCGGACCCGTTCGGCGAGCCCGGCGCGCGCCTGTACCGCACCGGCGACCTGGTGCGCCTGCGCCATGACGGCGTGCTCGACTATGTAGGGCGCATCGACCATCAAGTAAAAGTGCGCGGCTTCCGTATCGAGCTGGGCGAAGTCGAAGCCAGCCTGCGCCGCCAGCCGGGCGTGGACGATGCGCTGGTCATCGCCCGTGATGCGGCTTCGGGCAAACAGCTGATCGGCTACGTTGTCAGCAGCCAGGCCGCCCACGGTGACGCCCTGCGCGCGGCACTGCGTGAGGAGCTGCCGGACTATATGGTGCCCGCGCAAGTGCTGGTGCTGGCGGAATTCCCCGTCACACCGAACGGCAAACTCGACCGCAAAGCGCTGCCGGAGCCGAGCTTTACCAGCAGCAGCTTTGTGGCCCCGCGCACGGAACAGGAACGCCTGCTCGCCGGCATCTGGGCCGAGGTGTTGCAGGTGGAGCAGGTGGGCATTACCGACAGCTTCTTTGAACTGGGCGGCGACTCGATTCTCAGCCTGCAAGTGATCTCCCGCGTGCGTAACCACCCGGACCTGCAACTGCAATTGAAACTGCGCGACCTGATGCGGCAGCCCACCATTGTCGGGCTGCTGGGGCAGCCGCAATCGGCTGCGATAGAGGCGCCGGCTTTTGTACCTGTCGACGACAGGCAATTCGTCTTGCTTCCCGTACAAGCGGCGTTTTTCGCTCGGCATACCAGCGACCCGCAGCACTTCAACCAAAGCCTGCTGCTGCGCGCCACCGAACCGCTGAACCGCGAGGCACTGCGCAGCGCATTGGCGACGGTGGTGGCGCATCACGACAGCCTGCGCCTGCGTTTCAGCCAAGAGGGCGGGCGGTGGCGTCAGGCGTATGGGCCGATGGATGACGAGCCGTTGCTGTGGGAAGAACGCGTGGCCGACGAGCCGGCATTACTGGCGCTGTTCAACCGCGCGCAACGCAGCCTCGACCTGCACACGGGGCCGCTGCTGCGCGCCGTGCATGCCACGCTGGCCGACGGCAGCGAGCGACTGTTGCTGGTGGTGCACCACCTGGCCATGGACCTGATTTCCTGGCGCGTGCTCAGCGAAGACTTGCTGACGGCCTACGCCGGCAACCCGATCGAGAAAACCAGCAGCTACCGCGCCTGGATCGAACACTGGCAGGCGCAGAGGCCGCGTCTGGCCGAGCAGCAGCGGGCGTTCTGGACCGGGCAACTCGCAAGCGAAGAGGGCGCCTGGCCGTGCGACAACCCGCGCGGCAGCAACCGCGCGCTGCATCAGGCCACGGTTAGCCGCACGCTGCCCAGCGAAGGCTTGCAACGGCGCACAGCCTCGGTGAACGAACTGCTGCTCGCCGCGCTCGCGGGCGCCCTGTGCGAATGGACCGGCCGTGACAGCGTGGCCGTCGAACTGGAAACCCATGGCCGCGTGAACGATGACAGCGCGCCGGACGTGAGCCGCACCCTCGGCTGGTTTACCAGCCAGTTCCCGCTGCGCCTGAGCGGCAACCTGCAGGCCGTGCAACATGCCCTGCAAACGCTGCCTGATAACGGCGTCGGCTACGGCCTGCTGCGCCACGAGCTTGGCAATGGCGCCACGCCAGAGGTCAGCTTCAGCTACCTCGGCCAGGCCAACGCCAGCTTCGGCGAGGCGGGCGCCGGATTCACGGCGGTCAGCGAGCCGGTGGGTGACGAACACAGCCCGCACGCGCCGCTCGCCCACGAACTGGAAGTGGTGGCGCATGTCAGCGACGGGCAATTGCACCTGCGCTGCAACTACAGCAACCGTCGCTACCGCGCCCAGCCCATCGAACGCCTGATGGACGCCTGCGTGGCCCATCTCGATCACCTGCTGCAAACGGAGGCGTAACGCCATGCCCTTGAACGCTGACATCGACGCCTTCCTCGACCTGGCCGAGCGCACCACTGCACAGCCGTTGC
Organism: Pseudomonas viridiflava; assembly: GCF_900573885.1. Classification (GTDB taxonomy): domain Bacteria; phylum Pseudomonadota; class Gammaproteobacteria; order Pseudomonadales; family Pseudomonadaceae; genus Aquipseudomonas. Next base: position 67,606 of record NZ_UPSE01000306.1, on the reverse strand, counting down.
ATCAACTGCCAGTGGCCGAAGCCCGCGCGGTCTTTGCCGCCACCACCGCGCAACTGCGCTGGCAGGCGCCCGCCGATGTGCAGGTTGAAAACCTGAGCTGCGCCGCCCGCGACGGCCATGGCATTCAGCTACGGGTGTATCGCCCGGCAGCATTCGACGCGCCGTTGCCCGTGCTGGCGTTTCTGCACGGTGGTGGTTTTGTAGTGGGGGATTTGAACTCACACGACGGCGTCTGCCGTGAACTGGCAGAACGTGCCGGCTGCGCGGTGCTGGCCGTGGACTATCGCCTGGCCCCGGAACACAAATTCCCCACGGCCCTGCACGACGCCGCCGACGCCCTGGCCTGGCTGGCCGAACACGCCGCCGCCCACGGACTCGACAAGCACAGGGTGGTGGTGGGTGGCGACAGCGTCGGCGCCACGCTGGCCACCGTGCTCGCCACCCAGGCCGAACATGAACCCGCGGCGGTGGCGCTGAAACCCATCGGGCAATTGCTCTGCTACCCGGTTACCGACGCGTCGCGGCACAGCGAATCCATGACACTGTTTGCCGAAGGCTATCTGCTCGAAAGCCAGACCCTGGAATGGTTTTACCAGCACTACCAACGCAGCCCTGAAGACCGTCTCGACAGCCGCTTCTCGCCACTGCTGGCGAGCAGCCTGACGCGTGTGGCGCCTGCCTTCATCGCCGTTGCCGGCTTTGATCCGCTGGTGGATGAGGGTAGGGCGTATGCCCGGCGATTGAGCGAGCACGGCGTAACCGTGGAAACGCTTGAGTGCGAAGGGTTGACCCATGACTTCCTGCGAATGGGCGCCGTGACGGGGGAGGTGGCAGCGGTTTATCAGCGCATAGCCGAGTGGCTGAAAGCATTGTTCTGAACCCTGCCAACTGTTCGAAACCCTGGCGCCGATCCTTGTAGGCATTAACAGCCCAAGCCCGACGCTCCGTCACACAACACTGCCAGCGCCAGCCGGCATCCATGGCTATTCACGCCGCGTAGTTTCGCAGCCTTCATACCGCTGCCAGACGAGACGCCAACATGGATGTGCATTGCCCGGTTTTTCGCTTTATCGCTCGGCTGCTGGCCGGCGTGCTGTTCCTCAATCCCCTCGTTAGCACCGCCGCTGAACTCACCCTTGATCCTGCTGGCAGCGGCAACGCCGCCATCACCCAGGCCGCTAACGGCGTGCCTGTCGTCAACATTGCGGCGCCCAATGGCAGCGGGCTTTCGCATAACAAATTCACCGACTACAACGTCGGCCAGCAGGGCCTGATCCTCAACAACGGCACCGGCCCCTTCAACGACACCCGGCTCGGCGGTGTCATTCTCGGCAACAGCAACCTCAACGGCCATGCCGCCAACCTGATCCTCAATGAAGTCACGGGCGGCAATCACAGCCAGCTCAAGGGCTACACCGAAGTGGCCGGGCAAGGCGCCCATGTGGTGGTCGCCAACCCGCACGGTATCACCTGCGACGGCTGCGGGTTTATCAATACGCCGAGGGTTTCGCTCAGTACCGGCGCGCCGGTTATCAAAGGTGGGCAGCTCAAGCAATTCGATGTGGAGGGCGGGCAGATCGTTATCGATGGCGCAGGCCTGAACGCCGCGAACGTCAGCCAGTTCGACCTCATCACCCGCAGCGCCAAAATCAATGCGGCGATCTATGCGCAACAACTCAATGTCATCACCGGCCGTAACGAGGTGGATGCGACCTCGTTGGCAACGAGTGCTAAAGCGGACGACGGTCGCCCCACGCCTGGCGTTTCCATCGACAGTTCTGCGCTGGGCGGCATGTACGCCGGCGCGATTCGGCTGGTCGGCACCGAGGCTGGCGTCGGCGTCAAACTCGCCGCCGACATGGCCGCCAGCGGCGGCGATATTCATATCGACGCCAACGGCAAACTCACCGTCGCCCGCGTGGTCAGTGCTGGCGAGCTAAGGGTGAAGGCCGAGCAGATCGAGCTCACCGACAAGGCCCATGCCGATGGCAATGTGCAGTTGGTTGCTAACGGTGCTGTGACCGTGGCCAAAAGCCTGACAGGCGCGGCTGATTTGTCGATTAATTCGGGTGCCCTGACCAATCACGGAACGTTAGGCAGCGCCGGCTCCGTGGACTTGGTGGTGCCCGCACTGGTTAACCAAAGCGGCTTGATTTTCAGCGGTCAGGACATGCAGCTGACTGTAGACAGCTTCACCAATCAGGCCGGCGACATTTACAGCCTGGGCAACCTGACCATCACCGCCACCGACCACATCGACAACCGCTCCGGCGCCCTGGAAAGCGCTGGCGATTTAACGCTGCACGCCAAGCGCATCAGCAACCGACGCGACGTACTGGAAACCCGCCAGGAAAAGTACGCCGCGCAAATCACCGAGCTGCCTTGCCGCCCCGAATACGGCGCGGGCGATTGCGACGGAGGCAAGGAAAATCAGGTCTGGCAGATTGTCGAGCAGGACCGCCTGACCGTAACCCAAGCTAGCCGCGCTTCGTTTATCACCGCCGGTGGCAACCTCAGCGTGATGGGCGAAAGTCTGCTCAACCACGCCAGCGCCATCAGTGCTGCGGGTGACCTGAGCATTCAGGTCGACACCCTGCAAAACACCGGCGTCCAACCCGGCGAATACGAAACCAGCCGGCTGTTTACCAGCGCGAGAACACGCAACCCCGAGTCGTTGCGGGGCGACGCCGACGCATTCAACGCGCTGTACGCGCAGCAAACCAGCGGTACGGACCCGACCGCCGCGCTGAACGATTTCCTCGGCCGCATGGAATGGGAGCGGCCCGAATTCCGCAGCACCACCGCGCTGAGCACCGACGAGCAAACCTACAGCGCGATTATCCAGGCGGGCGGCAAGGTCGCCGTCACCACAAAAAACAGCTTCGACAGCAGCGTGGTGCGGCCCACCTATGCCTACGTAGCGGGTGGCAGTCTGGCGACCACCGAGGTGGCCGGCGCCGAGATCGCCACGGCCGTCAGCCACAACCCGCAGCTAAGCCCCGACACAACGCAACAACCCACCTTGCCCGGCTTCAACCTGCCTACCGGCAACAACGGCCTGTTCCAGCTCAACACCGACGGCACGCACGCGTACCTGATCGAAACCAACCCGGCCTTCGCCAGCCTGCGCGGCTTTCTCAGCTCCGACTATTTGCTCAACACCATCGGCTACAACCAGGACGTTACCCAACGCCGCCTCGGCGACGGCTTGTACGAACAAAGGTTAGTGCAACAAGCCGTTATTGCGCGTACCGGCAAACGCTTCCTCGACGGCCTGAGCAGCGACGAAGCGCAGTTCAAGCACCTGATGGACAACGCCATTGCCAGCAAGCAGGCACTGAATCTGGTGCCGGGCATTGCGCTAAGCGCCGGGCAGATCGCAGCGCTCACCCACGACATCGTGTGGATGCAGGAGCAGGAAGTTGCCGCACAAAAAGTCCTCGTGCCGGTGCTGTATCTGGCTCACGCCAACGACCGGCTTGCGCCTACTGGCTCCCTTATTCAAGGGCACGACGTAGCCCTCATTTCCGGCAGCACGCTCACCAACAGCGGCACCCTGCGCGCCGCGAAAGACCTCGCCGTCAGCGCCGGGAACATACAAAACAGCGGGCTGATGCAGGCCGATGAAACTGTCTCGCTGCTGGCTACCGACAGCATCCGCAATAGCAAAGGCGGCCTTGTCGTTGGCACAGACGTGAGCGCCATCGCCCTGACCGGCGACATCACTAACGAACGCAGCGTCACCACTCATGAGTCCGCTAAAAAAGGCTTGGAACGCCGCGAAGATTTCGTCGACAACGCGGCGGGCATTGAATCCAGCGGCAACCTAACGCTCTCGGCAGGGCGCGACATCGTCAACCAGGGCGGCAATCTCAAAGCCGGCGGCAACGCTGACCTGAGCGCCGGGCGGGATTTGTTGATCGTTAGTCAGAGCGAGGCGGACGCCGCCGGCAACCGAGATCGCAAAGGCCACAGCAACCGCGAACAGACCACCCAGCATGGCGCCACCGTTGTGATTGGCGGCGATCTAACCGCCACAGCAGGTCGTGACCTTGCTGTAGTGGCCAGCAACTTCAAAGCCGGCGGCGACATACAGCTAACGGCCGCTGAAGACCTCACCATCGCCTCGGCCGCCAACGACAGCAGTCACGATACTTACCGCAACAGCGGCGGCAAAAAGGTCACCGCGCAAGACAGTGTCGTTCGTCAGCAAGGCGCCGTGATCGAGGCCGGCGGCGACCTCAATATTGCTGCCGGCAACAACCTGATCGTCAGCGCCAGTGAGCTGCAAGCTGGCAACGAAGCCTATTTCTACGCCGGCGACCAGCTCGCGCTCTTGAGCGCAGAGGATACGGACCACCACCTGCTCGACTCGAAAAAGAAAGGCAGCTGGGGCGCCAAGGAAACCCGCAAAGACCAAGTCACCAGCGTGCGCAACGTCGGCACCAGCATCGTCACTGGTGGTGATCTGAGCTTGGTGAGCGAAGGCGATCAGCTTTATCAAAAAGCAGATCTGCAAAGCGGTGGCGACCTGACCCTCGACAGCGGCGGCGCCATCACTTTCGAAGCGGTAAAAGACAGCCACTCCGAAAGCCACGAAAAGAGCAGCAACAGCTGGGTATGGACCAGCATGGAGAACAAAGGCCAGGTCGATGAAACCCTGCGCCAGAGCCAGCTCGCCGCCAAGGGCGGAGTGCTGATCAACGCCGTCGACGGTCTGCACATCGACGTGAGGCAGATCAATGAACAAACCATCAGCCAATCCATCGACGCCATGGTGCAAGCCGACCCGGGCATGGCGTGGCTAAAGGAGGTCGAAGCGCGCGGTGACGTGGACTGGCGCCAGGTCAAAGAACTGCATGACCAGTGGAGCGACAGTCACTCCGGCCTCGGCGGCCCTGCGGCGCTTGTCATCATCATTGTCGTTTCCTACTTCACCGCCGGCGCGGCATCGGGCCTGGTCGGAACGCTTGCAGGGGGTGCTGGAGGCGGTGCCTTCGCCGCTGGCACCGCCGCCACGGCGGCCACAGCGACCGCGGCGGGTACCGCAGCAACAGCAGCCGGCTGGGCAAACGTCGCGGCAACGGCCGTTCTGACGTCCGCTGCTGGCACAGCCACCGTCAGTACTATCAACAACAAAGGCAACCTCGGCGCCGCCGCAAAAGAAACCTTCAACAGCAACAGCCTGAAAAACTACGCCGTGGCCGGCATAACCGCCGGCTTGACCGCTGGCCTTTTCAACGACTGGACCGGCACCACCACTGCCCCGGCTCCCGCCCTCAACGATGCCACCAACGGCGCCCTGGCCAACACCGGCGCGGTCGGCATCACCACTACCGCCGGCGGGCTCAGCAGCCTGCAAGGCGTCGGGCAGTTCGCCGCCAACCAGATGCTGCAAAACAGCACCTCGGCCGTGCTCAACAAAGTGCTGGGACGCGAAGGAAGCCTGGGCGATGCGCTGCAAGCGACCCTGGCCAACACCTTTGCCGCCGCCGGATTCAACCTCATCGGCGACCTGACCGCCGCAAACCAGTGGGACCTCAAAGACGGCAGCCCCGCAAAAATCGCACTGCACGCCGTCATGGGCGGCCTGGCTGCGGAAGCGGCGGGCGGCAGCTTCAAAACCGGCGCGTTGGCAGCAGGCGTCAACGAAGCCGTGGTCGACACGCTGGCAAACCAGTACGGCCAGATGGACCCCGATCAGAAAAAAGCCCTGCTGGTGATGAACTCGCAGCTTATCGGCGTTCTGACCGCCACCGTTCAGGGCGGGGATGAGCAGGATCTGCAGACGGGGGCCTGGGTTGCGAAGAATGCGACCGAATACAACCTGACGGCCCACTGGGATGAATTCGAGGAACGATACAGCGGCTGCAAGAAGGACCCTTCGGCGTCAGGTTGCTCGACCGTTCTGAAAGTTGGTGGCGTCACCAGTCAATCGCTCGGCAACGTAGCGCTCAACAAAGACGCTGAAGGAAATATCGTCAGTTACACCCTGCTAAGTGAGTCAGGCAAACCATGGATGATCATGGAACCTGCCGAATACCAGATGTATGTCACATCCCCCGCAGGCATTCAGGAAGGCTACAAAACCGCTCCGCAATGGCAGCTGAACCTGTCTTCGTCGCTGCTGTACGCCCACCAAGGCGACACCGCAAAAGCGCTCGAAAATTACGCGTTCATGCTTACGAATCCTGGCTATCAGCAAGAGGTTTTGCTGGGGTTGACGCTGGGGTTGGTGGGGGGGATGAAAGGGTTTGGTGGTCCAAAAGGCGGAAGCGCAGTAGCGGATGATTTCTTTGCCGGTACGAAATACACAGATAAAGTGTTAGGTCAGATAAAGACTGGCGATCTTCATGGGTTCCCGGAAGCTGTCACAGCTTTCCAACGGGCCGGACAAGTGACGAAGATTACAGGGGGAGATGGTGTAGTAAGAGACATGCTGAAAATTCCAGGTGAGTACCGTGGGAAACAAGGCGTTTTCGAGTTCATTAAGGAGTCGGATGGGTCAATCAATCATCGACTATTCAAACCGACCTCGGCGGAGTGATCAATGAGTATTATATGGTCGGAGGAAATTGATCCGATTCTAAGTAGAGGTATATCTCTAGAGAGTTTTGGGGTGCGGAACTGGGCCCTAGGTCGTGATGAGGCTTTACATGCTATTTATGAACTCGAGGCTCTCGGAGTTGCGATTCTTGGAGGGGATGTATACAAATTGGTTGGCGAGAAAGCTGAGCAGACGTACGACAGTTGGTACTGCCGCCAAGGGCCCGATGAGTCTGATTCTGTTTTTTCTAAACGCAGTTCAGATAAGGCGAAGAGTTATATTTTTAGCTGCTTAATGCCGGAAGCGGTTTTTGCGATAGTGCCTAAAGTTTGATGGTCCAAAAGGCGCAGGTTCCCCGTCGGGTGCAACCGCCACGAGTGATACGGTCGTTCAATTAGTAAAAAGGGGATTGCGTTATTAAGTTGCTCTAATTTAGAGCTGAATAAGATATTCGAACCCTTTTGCTCAGCCCTTCTCCCACTAGCGGGCAGAAGGGAGCAAAGCACAACGCGGTAGCGCGAACCGTTTCCTCATGTTGGGCTTCGCTTTGCTCACCGTACGCGGACCGACCCAACCCACGCCGTGCCTTGCGTCCACGAAAAAGGCGGCGTGCTGTCGCGCGGTCTTGGGTTAGCTGGCGCAGCGTATCGGTGCAAGCGACGGCGGCTCGGTGGCTAGCAGTTCGGCTTCAGCCCGGGCGCGTTGGGCGCCGGCTCGCCAGATTTTGAACAGGTCATGCTCGGTCAGCATCACCAGTTCATCACCTTTGTAGCCAAGACAATCGATGCAGTCCTGGTCGAACTGCTGACGTTCTGTTTCGTCTTTGTAGGCGGGAAGGGGGCGGGCGGTAAAACGCAGGGCGCTGGCTAACCATTCCTTGATTCGCTTCATGTTGCTGTCCTTGCTTACCGTAGGTTTTCGATAGTGGCGAGAATATGGCACAGCGCCAGTATTCTGCGCGGATTTTGTGTAGGGCATTTGCGCCGTAGTTCGTCCTGAAGACCCGTTGGGGGGAGTCGAGTAGGATGGCGTTCCGATTTGTCCTACGGAGGTCCACCATGCCGCTGCACATCCATACGCCATTGCTGCAATCCCGCCCGCTGAGCCTGCTGACCGGGAAAACCGTGTGGCTCAAGCTCGAAGCCATGCAGCCGGTGGGTTCGTTCAAAATTCGCGGCATTGGCGCGGTGTGTGAAACCTATGCGAAGCAGGGCAAGCGTCGTTTTGTGTCGTCGTCAGGCGGCAACGCCGGCATTGCCGCGGCCTATGCCGGGCGACAGTTGAATATGCCGGTCACCGTGGTAGTGCCTGAAACCACCACCGCGCGGGCCAAGGCGCTGATTGAGCAGGAGGGCGCTGAGGTCATTGTTCACGGCGCATCGTGGATGGAGGCCAATACTCTGGCGCAGTCGCTGCTGGATGAGCACAGCGCGTTTATTCATCCTTTCGACAACGCTGAAATGTGGGCCGGCCATGGCAGCCTGATTGACGAAGCCGTGCAGGCCGATGTGAAGTTCGACTCGGTTATCGTCGCGGTCGGCGGCGGTGGTTTGTTGTCTGGCGTTGTCGCTGGCCTGGAGCGCAATGGCCTTGGACAGTTGCCGGTTCTGGCGGTGGAAACCCGCGGCGCGGATTCACTGGCGCAGTCGGTGGCAGTCGGCAAGCGCGTGGAGTTGCCTGCTATCAGCAGCATCGCCACGTCCCTGGGGGCCAAGCAAGTGTGCGAAAACGCCTTCGCGGTTACCCGGAACCATGACATTCGCTGCGCTACCGTCACCGATCTGCAAGCGCTGGAAGCCTGTGAGCGCTTTCTGCACGACCATCGCGTGCTGGTCGAGCCTGCATGCGGCGCCGCACTGGCGACCTTGTATAACGAGGAACGCAGCGCGCCGGATGAGTTCAAGCGTCCGCTGGTGGTTGTGTGTGGGGGCGCGACGGCAACATTGGAGCAGATTCACCAGTGGCGCCAACAACTCGCCTGACCCTCTCTGAAATCAAGCGAAGCGGCCGGTTTCAGCGGGCTGCAGCCATGCCTGGGTACCGCTGAAAAACGAGGCTTTGCCATCAAACTGCTATGAAATATCGACCTTTTTTGCCGCCTCGTAGTCTGAGTAGTTAAGCCGCTGAATGCCGTGACGGGCGCTCAGCAACTCACTCATGACTTTGAAAGGTGACCTCAATTGGCCGAGAAGCCCCATGCCTCTTCGCACGTTGCAGCACTGAAAAAATCCGCCACCGGTATTGCCGGTTTCGATGAAATCACCCTGGGTGGTTTGCCGCAGGGCCGGCCGAGTCTGGTATGCGGCGTTGCCGGTTGCGGCAAGACGCTGTTCGCCATGAGCTTTCTGGTAAACGGCGCGCTGCAATACGGCGAGCCCGGTGTGTTCATGAGCTTTGAAGAACGCACGCAAGACCTGATGGAAAACGTCGGCTCGCTGGACTATGACCTTCAGGCGCTTGTCGACCAGAAGCTGATGGTCATCGACCACGTGTACGTGGACAGCAGCGAAATAGAAGAAACCGGCGAGTACGATCTCGAAGGCCTGTTCGTCCGCCTGGGTTATGCCATCGACACCATTGGCGCCAAGCGCGTGGTGCTCGACACCATTGAAGCGCTGTTCAGCAGTTTCAAGGACGCCGCCGTGCTGCGCGCCGAGTTGCGCCGCTTGTTCTACTGGCTCAAAGACCGCGGCGTGACCGCCGTAGTGACGGGCGAGCGCGGCGAAGGCTTGCTGACCCGTTACGGCATAGAAGAGTACGTGTCGGACTGCGTGATTCTGCTGGATAACCGCGTGTCCGATCAGATCACTACGCGCCGCCTGCGGGTCGTCAAGTACCGCGGCTCGTCCCACGGTACCAATGAGTACCCGTTCTTTATCGATGAGCAGGGCCTGACGGTGATGCCCATCACCGCAGCCGGACTCGATCACGAGGCGCCGGAAGACATCGTGCCGACCGGGATCGAAGGCCTGAATCAGATGCTTGATCGCGGCGGCTATTACCGCGGCTCCAGTGTGCTGGTGACGGGGCTGGCCGGCACGGGCAAGACCACGTTTGCCGCAAGCTTTATTCACGCCAGTTGCCTGCGCGGCGAGCGCTGCCTGCTGTTTTCCTTTGAGGAAGCGGAAAGCCAACTGCTGCGCAACCTGGGCTCGGTGAACCTGGGGCTGAAAACCTACATCGATTCCGGCCTGCTGCGCGTGGAGTCGACCCGGCCGAGCCTGTTTGGCCTGGAAGTGCATCTGGCGCGCATGTACCGGGAAATCGTCGAGTTCAAACCGCAAACAGTGGTGGTCGATCCGATTTCGGCGTTTCACGGTCCGCAATCCGAAGTTCACGCCACGCTACTGCGCCTGGTCGACCTGCTCAAGCAACGCAATATCACCACGGTGTTCACCAGCTTGAGCGATGCGAAAACCACCCGTGCCGGTCTCGATCGCGCCATTTCTTCGCTGATGGATACCTGGATTTCGTTGTCCAGCGTTGAGGCCGACGGCGAGTACAACCGCTTGCTGTACGTGCTCAAAGCCCGCGGCATGGGGCACTCGAACCAGGTGCGCGAATACCACATCGATCACCGCGGCATCACCTTGGTGGCGCCGTATATCGGCCCTACCGGCGTGTTGACCGGTTCGGCGCGTCTGAACGAAGAGGCACGGGAACGCCGTGCCGGCGAGCTGCGCCAGCGCATCAACGAGCAGCGTCAGCGCGGAAAACAAAAGAGTCGGGACGAATTGGAGCGGAAAATTGCCGAGATGCGCGCCGCATTGGATGCCCAGGAGCAGGAGGATTCGCTGCTGGACCACGATGAAATCAGCCAGTTGCAAAGTGACGATCACGCTCGTCGGCAGTTGGCCCGGGCACGAGGAGTTCTCGAATGACCACGCCTGATTCCCATGATGCCGACACGCATACCGTTGCCGGCACCGCCGACACGCCGGCCATTGACCCCAGCGCGGTCGGGCAGCCAGGGCATTACGCCCTGCGCCTTTATATTGCCGGGCAAACGCCGAAGTCGGTGACGGCCTTGCGCAACCTGCAGCGCATTTGCGAGGAATACCTGGCGGGGGTGTATTCCATTGAAGTGATCGACTTGCGCGTCACGCCACAACTGGCGGCAGGCGACCAGATTCTGGCCCTGCCGACCCTGGTACGGCATCTGCCTACGCCGCTGGTGAAAATCATTGGTGACCTGTCCAACACCGACAAAGTGCTTGTCGGCCTGGATATCCGCCCCGAGCCAGTCAATTGAGCGTTACACCACCGCCTGAACATCCACCGGTTGCCAGCCCCGGCACGCAACCGGGCGAAGGCGTGCCCGATGCTACCCAGCTCCTCGAGCTGCGCCTGTACGTGTCCGGCAGCACGGCCCGCTCCACGCGTGCCATCACCAACCTGAGAGCGCTATGCGACGCCCATTTGCCCGGCGCTTATTCATTGGAGGTCGTCGATATCTACCAGAACCCGAGTGCGGCGCGCGAAGCGCAGATCATCGCGGTGCCAACGTTAATGAAGCTCAAGCCGCTGCCGGTGCGTTTGCTCATCGGCGACCTGTCCGACACCGCTACCCTGCGTAGCGCGCTCGGTATTGAGTGAGGGATTGCCGATGATCGAACGCGCCATAGGGCTGACCGACGAGCAATACATTCAACAGCTGAGCGACAAGCTGCGCGAGGCCGAAGAAACACTCGACGCCATTCGTACCGGGGCGGTGGATGCGCTGTTTATCGACACGGGCGAAGCAGTGAGTGTGTACACCCTGGAAAGCGCCGACCGGCCGTATCGCACGCTGGTGGAGCAGATGCAGGAGGGCGCGGTAACGCTGTCCCGCGATGGCTTCGTGCTGTACGGCAACGAGCGGCTGGGTGAAATGGTCCATCGACCGCTGGAAAAAGTAGTGGCCCACGACTTCGCCGACTTTATTGCGCCGTCCGAGCGCGAGCGCTTTCGCCGCTTCCTGGCCAATAGCGCGGAAGAGGCGGTGCGCAGCGAATTCAATTTGATGGCAGCGGATGACCAGGTGACGCCGGCTTACCTGTCCTTTCGTGCACTGGCACTGGACAGCAGCGAAGACCCGATTATTTGCGGCGTGGTCACTGACCTCACCGAGCGCCGTCTGCTTGAAGCACGACTCAGCCAGGCGCAGAAAATGGAGGCGGTGGGGCAACTTACCGGGGGCCTGGCCCATGACTTCAACAACCTGCTGCAAGGCATCAAAGGCAGCCTCGATTTGATTGCCCGGCGTCCGGACTCGGAAAAGGTGGTGCGCTGGACTGAAGCCGGCCTCAAAGCCGCCGACCGTGGCGCCAAGTTGACGGCGCAATTGCTGGCTTTTTCGCGCTCGCAAAAGCTTGAGCTGCAGCCCTTGCGCATCAATTCGGTGATCCGTGACATGACCGAATTGCTGGTACGCACCATCGGCACCACGGTGCGCATCAAACTGAATCTGGAGCCTTGCGACCTGCACGTGCTCAGCGACCCGACGCAACTGGAGTTGGCGATTCTCAACCTCGCGCTCAACGCCCGCGACGCCATGCCCACCGGCGGCACGTTGAACATCACCACCCAGCATCATCCGCAGCCCGTGGAAGGCGCGCCCTACGGCGTGATGCAGATTTGCGTCGCCGATACCGGCGTGGGCATGAGCGAGGACGTGCGGCTGAAGGCATTCAATGCATTTTTCTCCACCAAAGGCATCGGCGCAGGCACGGGCCTGGGGTTGGCGCAGGTGCAGAGCATCGTCGAGCAATCCAACGGTTGGGTGCGTCTGGTGTCATCGCCGGGCTGCGGCACTCAGGTGTTTCTGACCTTGCCGTACACCCAAGAGGGCGCCTTGCTTGAAACGCCGGCAACCGCTGCCGTGGAGGCGCAGAAACCGGGCGGCAAACAGGTGATGCTGATCGACGATGACGGCGACGTTCGCCGCGTGGTGGTCGACATGCTTGAAGCGCTCGGCCATCAGGTGCGCGAAGCCGACAGCGGCCTGGCCGGACTGAAGCTGATTGATGTGCAGCAGCCCGATATCGTGTTGCTGGATTTCGCCATGCCGCACCTCAACGGCGCCGAGGTGGCGAAATTGCTCAGGGAGAAATACCCGGACCTGCCACTGATCTTTATCAGCGGCTTCTCCGACACCGCCCAACTGCAAGCTGCGGTAGGCAGTAGCGCGACCGTGCTGCGCAAGCCATTCACCATGGACCGGTTGAGCGACATGCTCGAACAGTTTGGCGCGGTGGCGGCGCAGGAGTCCTGATGGCGTAGGATGCGCTGGTGAATCACCCGCGGAGGTTACCCATGAACCGTATCGTGTTGACTATTGGCCTGGTGGTCGGCTTGACCACCCAGATTGCCGCCGCCGCTGAAATCGTCGGCCAGCAACGCACCATCACCCGCACTTACGTCAGCCCTGGTGCCAGCGGCAGCATCAGCGAATCCAGCCGGCAAGAGGGCTCCAGCGGCTACGGCGGTTATCAGGTGCCGGACAGCCGCTACAACTCCAACAGCACGTACCAGGGCAGCGGCTCCACGCAGATTCGCGGCAATGTGCAGCAGAGCATCGAGTATCCCGGCGTAGGCGAGTTTCAGCGTCAGCCGGGCAACGGTGCGGTGCAGTACGAACGCCGCTAGGTTTCACTGTCACCGGGTTGTCTTGTCAACGTCACACGCTTGCCACTGCTTTTGGGTGCAATCGCTGTAACTCATCTGGAGAAGCAGCGATGCAGCTATGTGTGATCGGCGCGGGATACGTGGGTTTGGTGACGGCGGCGTGTTTTGCCGAAATGGGCAATCACGTGGTGTGTGTGGAAACCGACCCCACGCGCCTGGCGCAGTTGCAAGCCGGCGAAGTGCCGATTCATGAACCGGGCTTGTCAGCGCTGTTATCCGCCCATTTAGCCAGCGGCCAGTTGAGTTTTACCCGTCGCCTGGCCGAAGGCGTGGCCCGGGCAGCGGTGGTGTTTATCGCAGTGGGTACGCCCAGCGGCGAAGATGGCTCGGCAGACCTCAGCCATGTGCTCGCGGTGGCCGAACAGTTGGGCTCGACCTTGCGCCAGGCTTGCCTGGTGGTGAACAAGTCGACGGTGCCTGTCGGCACGGCCGAGCGGGTTCAGCAGGTGGTCAACGCGCGCTTGCAACAGCGTCAGGCCGGGTTTCAGGTAAGCGTGGCGAGCAATCCCGAATTTTTGAAAGAAGGCTCGGCCATCGACGACTTCATGCGCCCGGACCGCGTACTGCTGGGTTGCAGCGACGCCAACAGTGAAGCATTGCTGCGCCGTCTATACGCGCCGTTTGTGCGCAACAGCGAGCGGGTGCTGAGCATGCCGGTGCGGGCGGCCGAGTTCAGCAAGTACGCAGCCAACGCGTTTCTGGCCACCAAGATTTCCTTTATCAACGAAATGGCCGGCCTGTGCGGCTTGCTGGATGTGGACATCGAGCAGGTGCGCCGGGGCATCGGCAGCGACAAGCGCATCGGCACGCACTTCATTTATGCCGGCTGCGGCTACGGCGGCTCGTGCTTTCCCAAAGATGTAAAAGCGCTGATCCACACGGCGGAGCAGAACGGCTTTGAACCGGCGATTCTGCGCGCCGTGGAGGCGCGCAACGCAGTGCAGAAAACCCTGTTGTTCGAGGCCTTGCACGAGCACTTCAACGGTTATCTGCAGGGCAGGGTGGTGGCCCTGTGGGGCCTGGCATTCAAGCCCGGCACCGACGATCTGCGCGAAGCGCCGAGCCTGGTGCTGCTGGATGCGTTGCTGGCAGCCGGCGCCCGGGTTCAGGCATGCGACCCGGTTGCCTGCAAGGCCGTAGCGGCGCGCTACGGCCGGGCGCTCGCCAGTGGCCAGCTGCAGCTCTCGGAATCGCCGTATTCGGCGGTGGAGGGCGCGGATGCGCTGGTGTTGGTGACCGAATGGAAGCAGTTCCGCCAGCCCGATTTTCGTCGCATCCGCGGTTTGATGCGCATGCCGACCGTGTTCGACGGACGCAATATTTACGATTCGTTGGAACTATCTGGGCTAGGGTTTCTCTATCGTGGCATTGGACGCCCTGTGGCGGGCCATTGTAAGGCGAGTGCCGCCTGATTAGACTGCGCGGCACTAACGGTATGACCCTTCTTTCAAGGACTCACATGATCAAGAAATGCTTGTTCCCGGCTGCTGGTTACGGTACTCGCTTCCTGCCAGCAACAAAGGCCATGCCCAAGGAAATGCTGCCGGTGGTGAACAAGCCGCTGATTCAGTACGGCGTTGAAGAAGCTCTGGAAGCCGGGCTTTCGGAGATCTCCATCGTGACTGGCCGTGGCAAGCGCGCTCTGGAAGACCACTTCGACATCAGCTACGAGCTGGAACACCAGATCAAAGGCACCGACAAAGAGAAATACCTGGTCGGCATCCGCCGCCTGATCGACAACTGCAGCTTCTCCTACACCCGTCAGGTAGAAATGAAAGGCCTCGGCCACGCCATTCTGTCTGGCCGCCCGCTGATCGGTGACGAACCCTTCGCCGTGGTGCTGGCAGACGACCTGTGCGTAAACGTAGACGGCGACGGCGTGCTGACCCAGATGGTCAAGCTGTACAACCAGTTCCGCTGCTCGATCGTGGCGATTCAGGAAGTGCCGATGGATGAAGTGTCCAAATACGGCGTTATCTCCGGCGAAATGATCCGTGACGACATCTACCGCGTAAACAGCATGGTCGAGAAGCCGAAACCGGAGGACGCTCCGTCGAACCTGGCGATCATTGGCCGTTACATCCTGACGCCGGACATCTTCAAGCTGATCGAAGAAACCGAGCCAGGCAAAGGCGGCGAAATCCAGATCACCGACGCCCTGATGAAGCAAGCCCAGGACGGTTGCGTACTGGCTTACAAATTCAAAGGCCAGCGCTTCGACTGCGGCGGCGCCGAGGGTTACATCGACGCCACCAACTTCTGCTTTGAAAACTTCTACAAGACGGGCAAGGCTTACTAAGCCGAAGCTGTGTTGTAAAAAAGGCCACCGTGAGGTGGCCTTTTTATTGGTGCGTTGTTGCTGGGATTCTGGATTCCGGCCTTCGCCGGAATGACGGTGGATAGGGTAAAAACCTCCGTCATCCCCGCGAAGGCGGTCCGACGATTCGGGATCCAGAATCTTGAGGCGAGCACACATCGCGCCAAAGCCATCGCACCCGCCGTTGCGCTATGCTGCCCGCCAGCTAAGGAGATTTGCATGACTTACGATTTCGACCTCTTCGTGATTGGCGCCGGTTCCGGTGGCGTGCGTGCCGCGCGTTTTGCTGCGGGCTTTGGTGCCCGTGTGGCGGTTGCCGAAAGCCGCTACCTGGGCGGCACCTGCGTCAACGTCGGCTGTGTGCCGAAAAAGCTGTTGGTGTACGGCGCGCATTTTTCCGATGAGTTCGAGCAGGCCGACGGTTACGGCTGGACGCTAAGCGGCAAGCCGACCTTCGATTGGGCCACGCTGATCCGCAACAAAAACCGCGAGATCCAGCGCCTCAACGGCATTTACCGCAACCTGCTGGTGAACAGCGGCGTCACGGTGCTGGAAGCCCACGCAAAAATCGCCGACCCGCACCACGTCGAGGTGGATGGCAAAACCTTCAGCGCCAGGCATATTCTGGTCGCCACGGGCGGCTGGCCGGTGATTCCGCCGATTCCCGGCCATGAACACGCGATCAACTCCAACCAGGCATTTTTCCTCAACGACCTGCCCAAGCGCGTGCTGGTGGTGGGCGGGGGTTATATCGCCGTTGAGTTCGCTTCCATCTTCCACGGCCTGGGTGCCGACACCTCGTTGCTGTATCGCGGTGACATGTTCCTGCGCGGCTTCGACGGTGCAGTGCGCAACCACCTCAAAGAAGAGATGAGCAAACACGGCGTCAACCTGCAGTTCAACGCCGACATCGACCGCATCGACAAGCAAGCCGACGGCAGCCTGCACGCCACGCTCAAAGATGGTCGCGTGCTGGAAACCGACTGCGTGTTCTACGCCACCGGCCGCCGCCCGATGCTCGACAATCTGGGCCTGGAAAACACCAACGTGCAGCTCGACGAGCGCGGCTTTATTACCGTGAACGACGAGTTCGAAACGGCCGAGCCGTCGATTCTTGCCCTTGGCGATGTAATCGGCCGCGTGCAGCTCACGCCCGTGGCGTTGGCCGAAGGCATGGCGGTGGCGCGTCGCTTGTTCAAGCCCGAGCAGTATCGGCCGGTGGATTACCAGCACATTCCCACCGCCGTGTTCAGCCTGCCCAACATCGGCACCGTGGGCATGACCGAGGAACAGGCGCGTGATGCCGGGCACAAGGTGGTGATTTTCCAGAGCGACTTCCGCCCGATGAAACTGGTGCTCTCCAACAATCAGGAACGCACCTTTATGAAGCTGGTGGTGGATGCCGACAGCGACAAGGTGCTGGGCTGCCACATGGTCGGGCCCGATGCCGGTGAAATCATTCAGGGTCTGGCCGTGGCGTTGAAAGCCGGCGTCACCAAGCGCAACTTCGACGACACCATGGGCGTGCACCCAACCGCTGCGGAAGAGTTCGTGACCATGCGTACGCCGGCGTGAGCATTGAAACGCTGTTCTACCTCTGCGACCTGTTCGGCGTTGCCGTATTCGCCGTAACCGGCGCGCTGATGGCCGGGCGCAATGCCATGGACCTGTTCGGCGTGCTGGTGATCGCACTGGTCACTTCGCTGGGCGGCGGCACCTTGCGCGACCTGATTCTGGACAACCATCCGGTGAGCTGGATTGGCAACGAGCTGTACCTGCTCGTTGCCTCGCTCGGTGCGCTGGGCACCGTGCTGTGGGCGCGCTTTATAAAGCCTTTGCCGGAAAAAGCGCTGCTGATCGCCGACGCCTTTGGCCTGGCGGTGTTCACCGTTATCGGCACCGAAGTGGCCATGCGCCATGGCGTGCCGACCAGCTCGGCGGTGATCATGGGCGTGATGACCGGCGTAGCCGGCGGCGTGCTGCGTGACGTGCTGTGCAACCAGATTCCGCTGATCTTCCAGAAAGAGGTGTACGCCACCGCGTGCATCGCCGGTTCGCTGGTGTTTATCAGCCTGCTGCATCTGGGCGCCGGACACTGGGCCGCCACTGGCGTGGCGATGCTGGTGGTATTGGTGACGCGGATTGCCGCCATCTACTGGGGCCTGGCGCTACCGCGTTTCCAACTCATGGACCGGCGCAAACACCCGCGTTAAACCCGCAACGCCAGGTCATACCGGACCGCGGCGATTCGTTGAATCGGCACGCGGCGTTGGATGGATCGGTCCGGGGTAGGATGGGTTGAGCCCCGCGAAGCCCACCCGGGAGCCCAACGGGCTCCGCGTGCAGGTCTCCAGGCGAACCCAGCGAACCCGGCGATCCCGTTGGGCTTCGCTGCGCTCAACCCAACCTACGACCTACCACCTACCACCTACCACGTACGACCCAAACCCAACCCAAACTCACCGATTCGGCGCCAGCTGCAGTTCCGGATCGTCCGGATTCTGCTGTTCAAGCTCCGCTTGCAGCACTTGTACTTTCTGCGGCTGCCCGGCTTCGTGCCAGTAGCTGATTAACGCCAGACGGGCGTTGCGGTTCTCGGGCTGACGCTTGAGCAAGGCTTCGAGCTGATCGCGCGCCTGCTCCGGTTTGCCGGTGTCGTGCAGGGCAATGGCGTATACGTAGGTGAATTGCGGGTCTTGCGGGTTCAGCTCGGCGGCTTTGGCCAAGGCGGCCATGGCGTTGTCGCGCTCGCCTGCGCGAATCAGCGCCAGGCCAAGGCTGTGTTGTAGCAACCCGGCCTCGGGGTGCCGGGCTATGGCTTCGTTCAGCAGTTGCAGCGCGGGTGCATGCTGACCTTGAGCATCGAGTAGCTGCGCCAGGCTGACCACGGCGGGCAGGAAGTCCGGGTTGCGTTGCAGGGCTTCGCGCAGGGCCGCTTCGGATTGCCCGCCACGGCCGGTGTTCTGATAGAGCAGTGCCAGGTTGAAGTTGGCTTCGGCACGGTCACGCAGTGTGTGCTGAGCTGCTTCATAGTCTTTGATAACCGGTTGCCAGGCGCTGTCGATGGCGGCGCGCTGTGCTGCCGGCACATTGGCCAGTTGCGACGCGGCGGCAAAGCGCACGGCGCGCACCGGGTCGCTCAAGCGCGGGCTGAGCAGGCGCACTTGCTGTTCGATCGAGCCCATTCGCGCCACCGCTTCAACCGCCGCCGCGCGCACTTGCGGGTCGGCGTGGTTGAGGGCGATTACGGCCTGGTCCATGGCGCGCTGGCTTGGATACGTGGGCAACTGCGACAGCACAGTAGCGCGGCGAATGGCGGGGAGGTCGGTGCGCGCGAGTTGCTGCATCAGCATGCGCGCTGCGCCCGGCGAGCCATGCCGCGCGGCGAACAGGGCGTCGCCATAGCCGCCGTCTTTGACCGGCGTGTTGCCATACCAGATCCTGAACTGCTCGGCGACCTTGTTGCTGGCGGTTGTGTGGCAGGCGGTACAGGCATCGGTGCTGCCAAGCCTGGCCGAATGCGCCGGGTCGGGAATGCTCAGGCTGTGGTCGTGGCGGTAGTCGTTGACCATGTAGAGCTTGCCGGGCATATGGCAATCCACGCAGTTGGAGCCTGGCTGTCCGGCTTTGTGCCGGGTGTGTGCCGGCGCTTCGTAGTCTTTCGCTTTCAATCCCGCCGCGTCGATGCCGGCCCGCGAGGCCTTGCCGGCGGTGTTGTGGCACTGCAGGCACACACCGTTGCCAGGCGCTTTGAGCTGGTTGCTGTGGGGGTTGTGGCAATCGGTGCAGGTCACGCCTTTGCTGAACATTTTGCTCTGGGCGAAGGAGCCGTACTCGAACACTTCGTCTTTGATTTTGCCGTCTACCTGATACAGCTCGGCGGTCAGGTTGGCCGGTACGTAGTCGTCCATGAGGCGCGTGCTGGCGGTGTCGCCATCGCCCAATGGCGCCCTCCGGGAATGGCAGCGGCCGCAGGTTTCCACCTGGGCAATGGCGTCGCGGCTGCCCAGCGCCATGCCAAAGCCTTTATCGGGTTGCTGCTTGTTGAGGTTTTTCCCCGCGCTCCATTCCAGATGGCGCGACGCCGGCCCGTGGCAGCTTTGGCAGCCCACGCCGAGGTTGTTCCAGGTGCTGGCGAAGGTGTTCGTGGTGGCGTTGAAGTTGCGTTTGAAGCCGGTGGTGTGGCAGTCCACGCACATGAAGTTGGCGTTCTGCGCCGCTTTGCTCCAGTGCAGATCATCGCGGAAATTCATCTTCTCGCCGGGGTACAACTCGAACCAGCGCTGCTTCTGCGTATCCCACGCCACGCCGGACGCCTGGAGGCGGCCGCCGGGCATTTCCAGCAGGTATTGCTGCAACGGTTCGACGCCAAAGGTGTAGGCCACTTTGAAGTCAGCGGGTTTGCCATCGGGGCCTGGCGTATTGATCCAGAACGCGCCGTCGCGGTGGGTGAAGCGACTGGTTTCCGCTTCGCCGCTAAAGGTGGCGTTATTGAAATTGCCGCGAACATGTTCGGCGCTGGCCGGCAGCATGGCCATCTGATGATGGGAGCCGCTCCAGGCTTTGCTTTGTTCACTGTGGCAGCCCTGGCACTGGGCTTCATCAACAAAGGAGGCGGGTGGTTGTCCCTTTTCGCTGGTCAGCGCGGCGGGCGAAACGGTGTCTGGCGCAGCGGGGGGAGTGGCGTGCTGGCGATACAGCCAGATGGGCAGCGTCACCAACAAAATGACGGCAAAAATGATCAGCGCGAGCGGTCGGGCAGGGGCATCGGGGCCCGACGGCGGGGTGGCAGGAGGACGTTTGTTCGGGTACTTCGGCATGCAAACTTCCGTTGTTTTAACGCGCGCGTATCACAGTGGCATGCAGCTTCAGTGAGTCGGGCGGGGCTGTCAAACCCGCCGATAAATAGCTTGCTAAGCAGATTTTCCGCTTGGGAAATTTCCCGTACCCTAACGCACCTTTTCCGCTGTTCTGATCGAGCCTTCCATGAGCCCCACCAACCTGACCATGACCCGTGGCATGGTGCTGCTGTTTGCCTTCTGCTGCGGCGTGATCGTGGCCAACATCTATTACTCGCAACCGATCATTGAGTTGATCGCGCCGGACATTGGCATTTCCACCACCGCCGCCAGCCTGATCGTGTCGCTGACGCAGGTTGGCTACGCGCTGGGCATGCTGTTTCTGGTGCCGCTGGGCGATTTGCTGGAAAACCGCCGGCTGATGATCGTCACCGCGCTGGTTTCGGTGGGCAGTCTCCTGGCGGCGGCATTCACCACCCAGCCCCATGCGTTTCTGCTGGTGTCGTTGTTGATTGGCCTGAGTTCGGTGTCGGTGCAAATCCTCATTCCCCTGGCGGCGCATCTGGCGGCGGAGGAATCTCGCGGCCGGGTAGTGGGCGGCATCATGGGCGGTTTGTTGCTAGGCATTTTGCTGGCTCGGCCGATCTCCAGCCTGATCGCCGACCACTTCGGCTGGCGCGCGGTGTTCCTTGTTGCCGCTGCGGTAATGACCGTGATCGTGGTGATTCTGGCGACCACCATGCCGGCCCGGCAACCCGAACACCGCGCCACTTACGGCCAGTTGCTGCTGTCATTGGGCGCGCTGTTCAAGCGCGAGCCGGTGCTGCGCCAACGGGCATTGATGCAGGGCTGCATGTTTGCCGCGTTCAGCTTGTTCTGGACCGCCGTGCCGTTGGAGTTGGCGCGTAACCATGGTCTGTCGCAAACCCAGATCGCCTTGTTTGCGCTGGTGGGTGCCATTGGTGCGATCGCCGCGCCGATTGCCGGACGCCTGGCCGACGCCGGCCACACGCGGGTCACCACGCGCCTGGCATTGCTGCTGGCGATGCTTTGTTTTCTGCCGGCGTTTCTGCCGCCGAGTAATACGGTAATCGCCCTGGCGGTGACGGGCGTGGTGCTGGATTTCTGTGTGCAGATGAACATGGTGCTCGGCCAGCGCGCGATTTATGCCTTGGACGCAGCCAGTCGCGGGCGCTTGAATGCCTTGTATATGACGGCGATTTTTATCGGCGGCGCGTTGGGTTCGTCCCTGGCCAGCGCCTTGTTTGACCATGGCGGCTGGCTGTGGATTGTGATCGTTGGCAGCGTGTTGCCGTTGCTGGCGTTGGGGATTTTCTGGCGGGGCGAGCGGCGGGTGGGGTGATTGGGGGGTATTGGCCGCGTTGGGGTTGGTGGGATTGTTGTAGTTGGTGGGTTATTGGGATTGTTGGGCTTCGCCTGTGGCTCAACCCAACCTAAGGGAGTCAACCCAACCTACGTGTTCAGTTTTGCAATTCGGCCACGCCTTCGAACAGCTTTAGCGCTTCGGGATTGGCCAGTGCATCGGTGTTTTTCACCGGCTGGCCATGCACTACGTTGCGCACGGCCAGTTCGACGATCTTGCCGCTGATGGTGCGCGGAATATCTGCCACGGCGATGATTTTCGCGGGCACGTGACGGTTGGTGGTGTTGTCGCGAATCACTTGGCAGATGCGCTGTTTCAGGTCGTCGTCCAGGCCTATGCCGTCGCGTAAGCGTACGAACAGCACCACGCGCACGTCGCCTTGCCATTGCTGGCCGATGGCGATGGATTCCAGCACTTCTTCGATTTTTTCCACCTGGCGGTAGATTTCCGCCGTGCCGATACGCACGCCGCCGGGGTTGAGTACGGCGTCGGAGCGGCCGTGAATGATCAGGCTGCCGTGGGGTGTTTCTTCCGCGTAGTCGCCGTGGGCCCACACGCCGGGAAAGGTGTCGAAATAAGCGGCTTTGAATTTCTCGTTGCCCGGGTCATTCCAGAAACCGACGGGCATGCTGGGGAAGTGCCGGCTGCACACCAGTTCGCCTTTTTCGCCGGTCACCGGTTGGCCGTCGTCGTTCCACACCTCGACGGCCATGCCCAGGCCCTTGCATTGCAGTTCGCCGCGATACACCGGCAGCACCGGGTTGCCCAGCACGAAGCACGAGACGATATCGGTGCCGCCGGAGATCGACGACAGGCACAGGTCCGGCTTGATGGCGCGGTACACGTATTCAAAACTTTCATGGGACAGCGGCGAGCCAGTGGACAGCAGCCCTTTGAGCGCGCTCAGCTGGTGGGTTTTTTGGGGCTCGACGCCGGCCTTTTCCAGCGCCGCGAGGTACTTGGCACTGGTGCCGAACACACTGATGTTCTCGGCGTCGATCAAGTCCATCAAGCGCTCCGGCCCGGGTTGAAACGGCGAGCCGTCGTACAGCACCAAGGTGGCGCCAATGGCCAGGCCGGACACCAGCCAGTTCCACATCATCCAGCCGCAGGTGGTGTAGTAAAACAGCGTGTCGTCGCGGCTGAGGTCAGTGTGCAAGCCGTGTTCTTTGAGGTGCTGAAGCAGCACGCCGCCGGTGCCATGCACGATGCATTTGGGCACGCCGGTGGTGCCGCTGGAATAGAGGATGTACAGCGGGTGATCAAACGCTACCTGAGTGAATTGCGGCTCGCCGCCGGGGGCGAAGAAGTCGCTCCACAGGGTAACGGTGGCGCTGCTCTGGTAATCCGCATGGCGCGCGTCGGGGCGCGTGTAGGGCACCACGACCAAGTGCTGCAGCGTCGGCATCTGCAGCAGAATCTCGTTGACCTTGGCCGTCTGGTCGATGTTCTTGCCGGCGTAGTGGTAACCGGCGGCGGCGATCAATACTTTCGGCTCGATCTGCCCGAAGCGGTCGATTACGCCCTGGGTGCCGAAGTCTGGCGAACAGCATGACCACGTCGCGCCCAGGCTGGTGGTGGCCAGCATGCCGACTACCGTTTGCCAGGTGTTGGGCATCATCGCCGCCACCCGGTCACCCTGGCCCACGCCAGCTTTGGCCAGGGCTTGCTGCAGGCCGGCCACCTGCGCGGCCAGTTCCCGATAGCTGAGCACGTCGCGGCTGCCGTCTTCCCCGATGGCCACCAGCGCCGGGTGGGCGTCGCGACGGCGCAGCAGGTGTTCGGCGAAGTTCAGCGTCGCGCCCGGAAACCAGCGGGCGTCCGGCATGTGCGGGCCTTCTTCCAGCGTGGCGGTGGGCGCCGCGCTGAACTGCACCTCGAAAAAGTCGACGATGGCCTGCCAGAACGCTTCCCGGTTTTCCACGCTCCAGGCGTGCAGTTGCGGGTAGTCGGTCAGCGAAAGGGCATGGCGCCCGTTGATAAAACGGCGGAACGCATCCATTCGTGTCGCGGCGATGCGGTCGGCGGAGGGCGTCCATAGCGGCTGGGTCATGGCAAGGTCCTTGGCTGAGCGTTGAATCATTATGCCGATAGAAGTTGCCAAAGCATGATGCCAAAGCGTCTCCCACCAGAACCGTGGACGCCGCGGCGCCGTCCCGGTTCCATCGGCGTGCGCCTATCGGGCCAGCCAGCCACCGTCCATGTTCCAGGCCGCGCCACGCACTTGCACCGCCGCGTCGCTGCAGAGGAACAACGCCAGCTCGCCCAGTTGTTCGGGCGTGACGAAGTCCAGCGACGGTTGTTTCTCCGCGAGCAGGTCATGCCGCGCCTGCTGCGCGTCGCCGCTGGCGAGGGCGCGGTCGTCGATCTGCTTCTGCACCAGCGGCGTCAGCACCCAGCCCGGGCAGATGGCGTTGCAGGTTACGCCGGTGGTGGCGGTCTCCAGCGCGACGCTTTTGGTCAGCCCCACCAAGCCGTGCTTGGCGGCCACGTAGGCGCTTTTGCCGGCGGACGCGGCCAGCCCGTGGGCCGAGGCAATATTGATGATGCGGCCCCAGTTGCGCGCGCGCATGCCTGGCAGGCTCAGGCGGGTGGTGTGAAACGCCGAGGTGAGGTTGATGGCGATGATGGCGTCCCAGCGCTCGACGGGAAATTCCTCGACCGGCGCCACATGCTGAATGCCGGCGTTGTTGACCAGAATGTCGATGCCGCCGAATTCGCGTTCGGCATAGGCGATGAGGTCTTCAATGTCCGAAACCTTGGACACATCCGCCGGGTGATGACCAACCTTGCCGCCAAAGGCCGCCACTTCGTTGATGGCCGCCTGGGCGTCGCCGAAGCCGTTGAGCACCAGATTGGCGCCGGCTTTGGCCAGTACCAGCGCGATACCCAGACCAATGCCGCTGGTGGAACCGGTAACCAGTGCGGTTTTGCCTTGCAGACTCATACAGCTCTCCTTGTCTGGCGAGCGGGGCTCGCCAGGTCGGTTCAAACGGTTAAACGATACCCGTGGCGTAGAAGGTGCCGATGACCACGAACACGGCCAGGGTTTTGATAATGGTGATGCCGAAAATGTCTTTGTACGCCTCGCGGTGCGTCAGGCCGGTTACGGCCAGCAAGGTGATCACCGCGCCGTTGTGCGGCAGGGTGTCCATGCCGCCACTGGCCATGGACGCCACGCGGTGCAGCACTTCCAGCGGAATGTTGGCGGCGTTGGCAGCCTCGATGAAGCTTTGCGACATGGCCGCCAGGGCGATGCTCATGCCGCCCGACGCCGACCCGGTGATACCGGCCAGCAGGGTGACGGTGACGGCTTCGTTCACCAGCGGATTGGGGATGTTCTTCAGCGCATCCGCCAGCACCAGAAAGCCCGGCAAGGAGGCAATGACCGCACCGAAACCGTATTCCGACGCCGTGTTCATCGACGCCAGCAGCGCGCCGCCGACGGCTGTCTTGGTGCCCTCGGCGAGCTTGGCGCGAATGGCGCTGAAGCCGCAGATCAACACCAGCAGGATGCCCAACAGCAACGCCGCCTGCACAGCCCAGATGCCGGTCAGTTTTGCCACTTCACTGGTGACCGGCTGTGCCATGCCCGCCAGTTGCAGGCTGTGGGTTTTGCCGTAAATCTCTGGAATCCAGCGGGTGAACAGCAAGTTGGCAACGCCCACCAGAATCAGCGGCGACAGCGCCAGCCACGGGTTGGGCAGGGCGATGTCTTCGGCAGTCTCCGGCTCGTTGCGCAGCTCGGTGCCATAGCCTTCGCCATTGGCCTTGGCTTTACGCAGCTGGCGGCGCAGATAGAGCATGCCGACAGTGAAAACGAAGATCGTACCGATCACGCCCAGCCACGGTGCCGCCCAGGAGGTGGTGCCGAAAAAGGTGGTGGGAATGATGTTCTGAATCTGCGGCGTGCCGGGCAGGGCGTCCATGGTGAAACTGAACGCACCCAGGGCAATGGTGGCCGGAATCAGACGCTTGGGAATATCGCTCTGGCGGAACATTTCTGCGGCAAACGGATACACCGCAAACACCACCACAAACAGCGACACACCGCCGTATGTGAGCAGGGCGCACACCAGCACGATCACCAGCATGGCCTGGCGCGTGCCCAGCAGCCGAATGGCCGCCGCAACGATGGAGCGCGAGAAGCCGGACAGCTCGATCAGCTTGCCGAACACGGCCCCGAGCAGAAACACCGGGAAGTACAGTTTGATGAAGCCGACCATTTTCTCCATGAACACGCCGGTAAAGGCGGGCGCCACGGCAGATGGATCGGTCAGCAGTACCGCGCCCAATGCGGCAATGGGCGCGAACAGAATGACGCTGTAGCCGCGATAAGCCGCGAGCATCAGCAGGGCTAAAGCGGCGAGGGCGATGATCACACTCATGTAGCGATCTCCTGAAACCGGGCGGAGTGGCCGCCCGTGGGTGAATTGTTGTTATGGGTTGAAGCCGTGCTGTATGGAGTAGCGAAGCGGCGATTTATTCGCCGCATTTTCCGCCACCGCTGTTACGCCATCACCACAGCGCCAAGGTGTAGCTGAGGATCAGCCGGTTTTCGTCCAGGTCGTTGCCAAAGTTGGTGGAACGCACGGTTGCGTTGCGCCATTTCATGCCGAGGTTTTTCAGCGGTCCGTCCTGAATCACGTAGGCGATATCGGTATTGCGTTCCCACTCCTTGCCTTCGTTGCCGCTGGCCAGGGTGATGTTGTCGCCGCTCAGGTAGCGGGTCATGAACGTCAGCCCGGGCACGCCGAGGGCGGCAAAGTTGTAGTCGTAGCGCGCCTGCCAGGAGCGCTCGTCGGCGTTGGCGAAATCGCCGATCTGCACGAAATTGACCAAAAACGCATCGGTGCCGCCGATGTAGGCGAAGCCGGTGTCACCGCTCATTTTCTGATAGCCCAAGCCCAACGCATGGCCGCCCAGGCTGTAGGTGAACAGGGCGCCGAGGGCGCGGTTGTCGACGTTGCTGCGCCCGTCGTCCTCGGAGCGGCCGTAGCGCAGGTCGGTTTTCAATGCCTGGTTGGCGGTGATGGCGAGTACGTGGGTGAGGTTGACCAGGTGCTGGTCGTAAAGGTTGTCGAGCTTGCCGTAGTTGTAGCCCGTGGTGAGCTGGTCGTTCCACTTGTAGCTGAGGCCCGCGAAGTCGAACTCGTCGCTCGTGGTGCTGGCGACAATGCCGCGCGCGCTGCCGGTGGTGACGACCATGTCTTCGCTATTGGAAGAATCGCGCTGGCTTACTTGAGTGAAACGCCCGGCATCAAAGGTCAAGCCTGCGAATTCGCTGGAATTGAGGTGCGCGCCCTGGAACGTTTGCGGCAGCAGCCGCGAATCGTTGGCCAGAGTGGTGGGCAGTTTCGGCAACAGCGTGCCGATTTTCAGCACGCTCTTCGACGCTTTCAGTTTTGCCGTCAGGCCGAGCTCACTGTAATCGTCCGCCGCTTCCCGAGGCGCGCTCCGCCCGCGTGGCAGCAAACCGGAACCAGCACGGTCAGGGCTGGAATCGAGCTTGAGCCCCAACAGGCCAATGGCATCCACACCGACGCCGATGGTGCCGTCGGTATAGCCCGACTCATAACGCAGCAGAAAACCCTGCGCCCACTCGTCTTGCCTGGACTGGGCAGCATTGTCCTGGCGGAAATCACGGTTGAAATAGAAATTGCGCAGTTCGAGGGTGGCTTTGCTGTCTTTGACGAAGTCGGCGTGTGCCTGACCTGCAAGACCTAAACCGGTGCCGAGGGTAGCGAGCACGAAGGCGGGGCTGAGCGGATAGCTCATGGCAAATCTCCTGGCTGCAGCTGCGTGAACAAGGACGATGCCGAAGCGTCCTGGGGAAACTGCTCACATAGCGTGCGACGTTTTTGTTGTTGTTTTTCGGCGCGGTCGTTGCCGCCGGGGGGCTATAGCGAGATGCGTGCCAGAGTGGTTAAGGGGTTGATATGTAAGGGAAAGATGCTTTTTTTTGTGGGGGTTACGGGGTTGGGTGTCTCGGAAGGGAGACGGGCGGGGTGGATTTGCTGCGGGGTTTAGGGGGAGGAGGGTGAGTCTCTGGTTTGGGAGGGTGTCTATGTTTTGAGATTACCGGGCCGCAGGAAGCGGTGTTCGACGGAATATTCTGGATCCCGAATCGTCGGACCGCCGCCTGCGCGAGGATGACGGCGGTGTTTTTCCGTGCTGAGTTAACGCTGATCTTTAGAGGGCCCGCTGGTCGCCAATCAACCCCCGTCATTCCCGCGCAGGCGGGAATCCAGAGTTTCGGACTTAACACAGCAGGCGGAACAACCTCATCGCCAAATACGGAACCAAGAACGGCGAAAACCGTGCTCGGCGGAAGACTCTGGATCCCCGCCTGCGCGGGGATGACGGTGGTGTTTTTGTACTCTCCGTTAACGCTGGTCTCGCAGTAACGCACTAATCGCTATCAAACATCCGTCATTCCCGCGCAGGCGGCGGTCCGACGATTCGGAATCCAGAATTTCGGATTTAACGCGGCAGGCGGAATAACCTCATCACCAAGAACTCAAGACTTCCCAGCCGCCATCTCCAACGCCGCATCCAGCCTCAACCGCTCAGTCTCATTAAATTGCTCATCCGCCAGCCGCTGAATCGCTGCCTGCTTGTCGCCATCACTCAAGCCGTTTTGCCCTTCAATCTGCGCCTTGCTGGCAGCAAACGCGGCAATCCGCTGTTTCCAGCCGGCGCGTTTTTGATCAAGCGCTTCCAGGCGGGTGGTGGCTTCGGCACCAACGAGCTGCTGACGCAGCGCCCGCACCTGCTCGGCACTGGCGCCTTGGGCGCGCAGTTGTTCGGTCTGCACATGCAGCTCGCTTTGCAGTTGCGGCAGCACGCTTTCCTGTAGCGCTTCCGGCAGGCCTGCGCGCAGTTGGTCCATGGCGGCGCCTTTGGCGGCGGCGTCCAGTTTGTCGTTGTGTTGAATGGCGAGGCGCTGCAGGGTGAATTGGTTGTAGGCCTCTTCGTTGCCAAAGAAGGCCTGGTGCGCTTCGGCGGTAAACAGCCGGGCGCGCAGGGCCTGCACGGCGCTTTCGCGGTTGCGCAGGGCGTCGAGGCTGGCCATTTGCGGCAGGTCGCGCTCGAGCAGTACCAGCTCGCGTTTGTAGTCGAGGTATTGGGTGAGCAGGGCTTGCGCCTGTTCCTGTGCCGGTTGCGGCAACTGGCTGGCGACGTAAGCGCGCAGGCGCTTGACGCTGTCTTGCAGGGACTCCTCACCGTAGGCGCTGAGGAAGTAATCAAAGATGCGACGGATGTCGTCGGTAATCAGCAGATTGCCGGCACCATCAACCTGAAAGGTGCCATCCACTTGGGTGCCTTTGAATGACGGCGGCAACGGTGCAAGGGTGGCGGGCAGGGCGGCGACATGCGTGTTCACCTTGTCTGTCGGCGCTTTCGCCGGGCTTGCCGGCGCACTGCCGGAGGCTTTCACGGCGCTGGTGGCGGGACGTTCAGCGGCGTCTTCCAGCGGTTGCAGGTACAGCATCACGGCCACACAAATGGCGAAGGAAACGGGGAGCAGTAGCAGCAGTTTTTTCATCATGTTCGCTCCAGGCAGGGCCCTAAGCCGGACCCTGAGCGGGCCCGGCCGGTTGCACAGTTACAGGCCGACGTTTTTCAAGCGGTTGGCTTGCTGGCGATACACGGTCACCGGGTCGGTCTCGAACAGGCTGGTGAGGCCGAAGGTCTGGTTGACCTCGTCGAGGTGGTTCATGCGGTAGTTGTCGCGAATCACCTGACCCAGGTGCGAACTGCAACGGCCGACCAAACCGTCGTTGGCGGTGGTGCCAAAGGTTACGGACGACGCACCGAGCAGCAGGTCGCTGGGGTCGAGCACGTTGGTCAGCGGACTGGTACCGCCCCACGAGTAGTAGCGCACGCCGTTGACGCTGTAGGCGCCTTCGCCACAGGCGCTGGTGGGAATGCCTTGCGGGTACTTGGCGTTGAAACGCGCCGCGCCGGCCGAGTTCAGCGACTCCAGGCTGCCCAGGGCGTTTTGCGGCGTGGTGCTGGAACTGGCCGAGAGGAAGTTGATCAGCGCGCCCAGGCCGTTGACGATGCCGGCCACCACGGCTTCACCGGCCGAACCTGGCGGAATCTGCCGCAGGAAATCGGCGGTGGCAGAGCCTTTGTGCGGGGCGCCGACGCTGGTTGCCGACGCCACCAGATCCGGGCGCACGGCGGCTACGTAGCGAATGGTCGGGCCGCCGTGGCTGTGGCCGATCAGGTTCACTTTCGGCTTGCCGCTGATGGCGACAATTTCCTCCACTTGGTCGAGCAGTTGTTCACCGCGTTTTTCCGAGGTGTCGAGTTGGCTCACTTCGGTGATGTACACCTTGGCGCCGTCGCTGCGCAGCGCCGAAGGAATGCCGTACCAATAATCCACGCCAAGAATGCTGTCGAAACCGAGCATGCCGTGCGCCAGCACCACCGGGTACTTGGTCTGGGTGTAACCGGATGACGCTGCATCGACCTGGTTTGAAATCAACAAACCAGAAGCAAGGCAGAGGGCGAGCAGAGTTTTATTGTTGTTCATATGCGCTCTCGCAAGGGATGAAAATAGGCAGTTGTCGCCATCCAGGGCAGGCCCCACGCCCGATCCAGGGCGCGTACAGCAGCCGGAGCGGTAGTACAGGATTCATGCCACTACAGGCGAAACGCGTGAAGTCGCTCTATTTCAGCGTTTTCCCGGTTAATCGCGTGTTTTGTAGGACAATTTTCGCTGTTTCTCCTGTTACTGGCTGAAACGGCAGGCGCGGTGTTTGGCCACTTTTACCGCCGCTCGTTCCCCCGACGCCGACCCCAATGCGCCGAAGGGACGGGGCAGTAATGCACCAGACCTAACCAAAGGATGGGTTGGCAGTTGGCGCGGCACCAGGGTTGACAGCGCAACCGTGGCTTCCCTAGGATTGCCGCCAGCGCCGATTTAAACAGCTACTTGCGGGGCGCTCCCCGAAGACCAGGCCTTAACCGCCTGGCTTCGAAATACCGCTAAAGCGCTGGTTCGGTGTTGCCTCTCACCGCTGCCTGCGGAGCTTCTGAGGCGAGAGACTCGTACATGAACGCCCACACCGTACTCACTTCCCCCGATTCACTGGCCCTTGCGCCGTTGCCTGTCGCTGGCACGTTCAACCATCGCCCCCTGATCCGCCTGGCGCCCATCACCAGCGGCCTTGCCTTGCGCGACCCGAAAATCCTCCTTGGCGGGCCCCATCAGCCCACCTTGCTGCGCTACCTCGAAGGCTGGCCGAAACGCTGGGGCGGGCCACGGACCTTTTTGATTCAGTTCGTGGGCGATGGCGAGTCGTTACAGCGCTTCGCCCGCGACAGCTTTGACCTGGCCGTGGTGCAGGCGCCGAGTGCCGCCAACCTTGAAAGCTGCGTGCGCGAGTTGGTGCGCGTGGCGCGGCAGGGGTTGATAACCCGGCGCTGAACGTTGCCACGACTGACCCTGACCGATTCCGTCAACCGCCCCTGAGCACTTGCGTCATTGAGGCTGCCGCCACGCGGCGCCTACCCTGCGTTACGACCAATTGCACAGGGAACCGTCATGCAACGCATCCATTTCGAAACCGAACACAACCTGTTCCGCGAGTCTTTCCGCGCGTTCTTGCAAAAAGAAGTGGTGCCTCATCAGGACGCCTGGGAAGAAGCCGGCGTGGTCAGCCGCGATGTGTGGCTGAAGGCCGGTGAGATGGGTTTTCTGTTGCCCTGGGCCGATGAGGCATACGGCGGCAGCGGCCTGAAAGATTTCCGCTACGAGCAAATCATGTGCGAGGAATTGGCCAACATTAACGAGGCCGGTTTTATGCTGCCGCTGCACTCGGCGCTCTGTGGCCCGTACATCGCCGACTACGGCAACGCCGAACAAAAAGCCCGTTTCCTGCCGGCGATCATTCGCGGCGAAAGCATTCTGGCCGTGGCCATGACCGAACCCAGCGCCGGCTCCGACCTCGCCGGCATGCGCACCACCGCCGTAGAAAAGGGCGACCACTACGAGCTCAACGGTTCCAAAGTGTTTATCTCCAACGGCCTGCTGGCCGACGTGGTGATCGTGGCGGCCAAAACCGATCCGGCCAACAAGCACGCCATGGGGCTGTTCTTGGTCGAGCGCGGCATGGAAGGCTTCGAGCGCGGCCGCAACCTGAAAAAGCTCGGCATGAAAAGCCAGGACACCGCCGAACTGTTCTTCAACAACGTCAAAGTGCCGAAAGAAAACCTGTTGGGCGACGCCAAAGGCGGCTTCTTCTACCTGATGAACATGCTCGCCCAGGAACGCCTGACCAACGCCTGTGGCGCGGTTGGCGGTGCCGAAGCGGCCCTGCAAGTGACCATCGACTACGTCAAAGAACGCAAAGCCTTCGACCGACCAATTTCCCACTTTCAAAACACCCGCTTCAAACTCGCCGAAATGCGCACCCAAGTCGACGTGGCCCAGGTGTTCGTCGACCGCTGCGTGATGGACCACAACCAGAAAAAACTCACCCCGGAAGTCGCCGCCGAAGCCAAACTGTTCACCACCGAATTGCTCGGCAAAGTGGTCGATGAAGGCGTGCAGCTGCACGGCGGTTGGGGCTATATGTGGGAATACCCGATCTGCAAGATGTACGCGAACGCCCGCATTCAGCGCATATTCGCCGGCACGTCGGAGATCATGAAAGAGATCATCAGCCGTGGCATGAAGCTGTAAGCGCAACGCAGCCCATAACAAGCCGACCTCAAGAACAACAATCAGGAGCCCAGATGAAAGGCCCACTGTCGTCATTGAAAGTGCTGGATTTTTCCACCTTGCTGCCAGGCCCGTTCGCCTCGTTGCTGCTCGCCGACATGGGCGCCGACGTGTTGCGCGTGGAGTCGCCGACGCGCATGGATCTGGTGCGCGTATTGCCGCCTCACGAGGGCGGCGTGTCCGCCAGCCATGCCTACCTGAACCGCAACAAACGCGGCATCGCCCTGGACCTGAAACAGGCGGCAGCGGTGGAGGTGGTGAAGCAACTGGTGCTGGAGTACGACATCGTGCTCGAACAATTTCGCCCCGGTGTGATGGACAAACTGGGCGTCGGTTACCAGGCGCTGAAGGCGATCAATCCCAAGCTGATTTATGTGTCCATCACCGGCTATGGCCAGACCGGCCCGTACAAAGATCGCGCCGGCCACGACATCAATTACCTCGCGCTGTCGGGCATCGCCGACCAGACCGGGCGGCTGGACAGCGGCCCGTTGCCACTCGGCATTCAGGCGGCGGACATCGCCGGCGGTTCGCTGCACGGAGTGATGGGCTTGCTCGCCGCGGTGATCCAGCGCCAGCACACGGGCGAAGGGCAGCACGTCGACATCAGCATGACCGACTGCATTTTCAGCCTGCACGCCATGGCCGGCGCCGGTTACCTGGCGTGCGGTGAGGCGCCGAAGATGGAAAGTCAGGCGCTCAACGGCGGCAGCTTCTATGACTACTACCGCACCCGCGACGGGCGCTGGTTTTCCGTTGGCAGTCTGGAACCGCAATTCATGCAGCAGCTGTGCGCGGCCATAGGTCGGCCTGAACTGGCGGCGCATGGCCTCTCGCCAAAGGCGGAGCAGCAGCGTGCATTAAAAGCGCAGATTCAGCTCGAATTCGAAAAGCGCGACTTCGCCGACTGGTGCGAGCGTTTCGCCGCGCTGGATGCCTGCGTAGAGCCGATGCTAAGCCTGGCTGAAGCGGTGGATCACCCGCAGCTGCAAGCGCGCGAACTGGTGGTTGAAGTGCCGCGCGAAGGCAAACCGGCGCAGCAGCAGATCGCCTGCCCGATCAAATTCTCCAGCGGCCTGCCGGCGCCGCGCCATGCCGGCGTTGCGGTCGGCGCCCACACCGCCAAGGTGCTCACCAACCTGGGCTACACCGCTGAGCAGATCGCCTCGTTGCGTGCCACCAAGGTAATTGCCTGAGCCCCGGGTTGTCGGCTGCTTTCCTCTGGCGGCTGTGCTAAAACAGCCGCCCCGAGGCCGCATCAGACAAGGAACAATACCCATGGGCAAACAATCAAGGATCAGCCTGGCGCTGGCCGCGCTGTTGAGCGCCGGCATCGCCTGCGCCGAAGAGCCCGCGCCAGACAGCAGCACCCTCAAGGAATCGGCCAAAGCGGCGGTGTCGTCTGCCATTTCTGCCGGTAAAAACCTGCTCGGCGGCGCTTCAGAAGGCGTGACCGAGGGGCGCGAGTCGGCCCAGGGCGCGGATGGCGCCTTCATCATTTCGCAAAGCGACCAGCTCGACGGCAAGGTCGAAGTCAAACTGCTGAAAGTGGACGCCGTTGACGGCAACCTCGAAGCCCTGTTCGGCTTCAAAAACCTGACCGACAAGCCCGTTCGCCTGATCAACCTGTGGGACAACGGCGCGCTGCTGGCCATCGATGCAGAAGACTACGCCAGCAACCTGGCGCCCAACGCCGCCAACCCGGAAGAGGTGACCGTTCCGGCCAAAATCGGCGTGCGGCAGAAGTTTATTTTTGAAGGCCCGGTGCAAGGGCCAAAGGCCGTGCGCCTGTGGGGCAAGGATTTCCCGGTCAAATAACTGAAGCGAGACAACCGTCATGGTCACCTGCTACCTGCGCTACGTGCTCGACACGCGCAAGCTCAAGGAATTCGAACACTACGGCAAGCTGTGGATACCCTTGGTCGAGCGCTTCGGCGGCCAGCACCACGGCTATTTTCTGCCCTCCGAAGGCGCCAACAATATCGCCTTGGCGCTGTTCACCTTCCCGAGCCTGGCCACTTATGAACAGTACCGCCAGGACTCCATGAAAGACCCTGACTGCCTGGCGGCGTTTCAGTACGCCGAGCAGACACAGTGTGTCCTCAGCTATGAGCGCAGTTTTTTCCGACCGGTATTTGAATAAACCCTAACAGCATCGCGGCTGAAGCCGCTCCCACAGGTCGCCGAGAGCATGTGGGAGCGGCTTTAGCCGCGATGTTCTTGAAGACTTATTCTTCCCGCTGCTGCCCGCTATACACCAACGTTGCCTTGCAGCTGCGGCAGTAGTAGCGCCGGCCTTTGCGCACGAGGGTGTGGCGTTGGGCGGAGAAGGGGAAGTCGCGGTCGGGGCAGGCGCAGCTGTAAACGTAGCGCGTCACGCTGCGGCGCTGAATTTCATAGGTGTGGCAGCGGTCTGCCGGCAGTTCATATACGCCTTGCATGATCAGCTGCCATTCCTCGCCGTGGGGCTGAATGTGCCGGCCGAACATCTCGCGGGCGATCATGTGCGCGACTTCATGAGCCACGGTCTGCTTTAAAAAGTGTTCCTGGTTTTCGCGGTAGAGCTGAGGGTTGAAGCGCAGCAGGTTCTCATCAAGGTGAGCCACCCCGGCTTTCTGGCCACGTAATTTGAGGCTGACTTGGGGGCGGGTAAAGCGGCGTCTGAAAAACGCTTCGGCTTGCTGGTAACAAGCCTCGACACGAGCATTAAGCAGTTCGGGCATCGAGTTCCTCCGGATAACAGGCGCGATTATGCCCAAGCGCGCCGGCTGCCACTTGCCTAAAACGACGAAACCGCCAAACGGCGGTTTCGTGGTCTCTGCGGCTGCGTTTTCTAGCTGGTGTAGACAGGGCCCACGCCCATTTCCCAGAAGATCACCGACATCGCAATCATCGCCACCAGCACCACCAGACCCACTGCCAGCACCGAGCTGGAAAACAGGAAGCCTTCGTCCTGGTGAATGTTCATAAAGGTCGGTATGCCCACGTAGAGGAGGTAAACCGTATAACAGATCGCCGCGGTGCCAACGGCCATGGCGAGCCAGAGGTTGGGATACAACGCCGCGAGTCCGCCAATAAACAGCGGGGTGGCGGTGTAGGCGGCAAACACAATACAGCGGCCCATGTCCGGGGTGGCGTCGTAGGTGCGGGCCATCCAGTTGATAAACGCGCCCATGACCGCCACACCGCCCAGCATCGCCAGGTAGGTCATGGCCGTCATCCACAGCGCACTCGCTTCGGTAAGCATGACGGGTGTGCCGTTGCCCACCGTCCAGCCGACCTGTGTGGTTCCGATATAGGCAGATACTGCGGGAATCGCGGCAAGGATTAGCACATGGGTGAGATACATGTGACTGATGCTTTCTTCTTCGCCGCGGATCTCTTGCCACTCTTGATCAGGATGCGCGAATAGCCCCCAAACGTGATGGATCATACGAGATACCTCCTCTTGTTATAACGGTCGCCCCCCAGCGTAGCGCCCGAGGCGCGTGAGTAGCGCTACCGGGTGCAGGGCCGAACCAATGCGACCGTATGTCGCAGTATAGGCAGGGGCTGGAGGCCGCGTGGGGCGTGGTTTTAGAGCAAATCAGTCTCTAAAGCTCAGCGGTAATAGCGAGCAAGAATTTCCATCGCCAAATTGATCGATTGCAGCCGCGCGGTGCTACCGCCACGGTCGGGATGATGCTGGCTGACGAGCTGGCGGTAACGCTGTTTGATAGCGGCGAGGTTGAGCGCCTCGGTGCTGTTGTCGAGCTCGAACAACTCCAGCGCCGCACGCTTTTCGTCACCGCCCTGCATGCGTTTCCAGAAGCTGGTGAGAAGTTTCTCCACATCGGCTTCGCTGGTGTCTCGCAGATGACTGGCATCGAGGTAATAGGCACGAAGTGGATCGGCATCACTGAGCTGTGCTTCGCCTGCCGTATACGGCAGTAACTGCACACACAGCGGATTGATCATTAAATGATCACTTTTCGCCTGCCAGAGTTGATCACGCAGGCGATACAGGGCGTTGAACAGCAGGAAGTGGGTGCGAAACAACACCAGCTTGTCAGCCAGGTCGAGGTTGGGAATGT
The DNA here is from genome assembly GCF_900573885.1 of Pseudomonas viridiflava. GTDB lineage: Bacteria > Pseudomonadota > Gammaproteobacteria > Pseudomonadales > Pseudomonadaceae > Aquipseudomonas. The sequence goes on along the minus strand of NZ_UPSE01000306.1, from coordinate 31,082 downwards.
GGGTGGAGTGGCGTTTTTTCAGCTGCTGAATCAGGTGGTATTCACTGCAGCCATCGGGCGACTCGCGCAACAGCAGCAGCACCTGGTCGGCGAGGTCCAGGCTGTTGTCGAGGTCACGGGGCGGGGTAGGGGCGGGGTTTGAGGTCATGGCCGCAGCCTAGCACAGCGAAAGCACGGGTTTGCATGGCGGAACTCGCAGGGGTAGGGCCTGTCCCACGCAGCAGACTACGGCCCGTGAAGCCGTGATGGAGAGTTGCCGTATGCGCCGATTGCGCACCCTGTTTGCTGTCGCTTCCTTGTTGTTAGCCGGCTCGCTGCTTCCCGCTCCAGCCAGTGCTGCACCTTCTGCCCACCCGTGGGAAATATGGAACGCCAGCGATGAAAGCCGCGCCGCCCATATCGACCACAGCGCCTGGCAGGAACTGCTGACCCGCTACCTGAAAACCAGCGCCACCGACGGCATCGCTCGCTTCGATTACGCCGGCGTCGACAACGTGCATCGGCGCCTGCTCGACGTGTACATCGACCAGCTCAGCGACCTCGACCCCCGTCAATTCACGCGGGCCGAGCAGTTTGCCTACTGGGTCAACCTGTACAACGCCCTGGTGACCAAACTGGTGCTGAAAAAATACCCGGTGGACTCGATCACCAGCCTCGGCGCCTGGTACCAGTTTGGCCCGTGGGACAAGAAAGTCGTTGAAGTCGATGGCTACAAACTCAGCCTCAGCGACATTCAACACCGCATCCTGCGCCCGTTCTGGCCAGACCCACGGCTGTATTACGTGCTCAACTGCGCAAGCCTCGGCTGCCCCAACTTGCCGGCCTATACCCTCAGCGCGAAAAACACCGAACAGCAACTCAGCGACGGCGCCCGCGCCTATATCAATAGTCGGCGCGGCGTGGCATTCGATGAAAACGGACTGCGGTTATCACGGATATATGACTGGTACGCAGACGATTTCGGCGGCGAGAAGGGCGTGCGCAAGCATCTGCTGCAGTATGCCGAGCCGGCGCTGGCCCAGAAGCTCAAGGGCTTCGATGGCGAAGTGCGTTATCGCTTCGACTGGGATCTGAACAAGCAATAAACGAGGCACCGCCGCGCTATCGGAAATCAGCCTCTACAATCAGGGTGACGTCCCCTCGAAATGTTTTGCCGAACGTAGCCGGGTTCGCCTTGAGGTATGCCGGGTCAATCCCGAACATAAAACCCAAATACATTTCTTCGTTAAATGAAAATCCTAAATCGTTTGTTAACTGCAGAGGGAGATTGGGGCTTAGCGCTGCGCTATAGTTTGCGCCGTGAACTCTGTCCCCGCGAATACCCGTTAACATGGGGATCATCAGATCTCCGTCCGAAAGCGCGCAGCTCCCGTTGAACACGTACTCGCAGCGTATGATGGCGTTGACCTTGGGAAAATTGGATTTTAGTTTCGTATCAAAGTAGGCGTAGCGGATCTTCTGCTCTTCGGGACCCACAGTGATGGTTTGAACGGGCGCTGAAACCAACGAAAAGTCTAAATAACCGTCCAGATTAATCCAGCCGGAAATAACGATGCTGTCGAACAATTCGCCACCCCCGGACCTGTTGCCTGCTGCGTCGAAAAAATTGTAAGTAACCTGGTCGCCAAAAGGATACATGGTAAAGACATCCGTGCCAGAAGGAAGTCGATCGTAGATATTGTTGTCGTATCGAAAATACAGGCCGTTAAAACTCACGGACATTCGCGTGTCTGAAGGTAAATCCAGATTGTCGAAAGTTATCGTGCATGTAGTCCATCTCGCTTGGTTTGTTAGTCTAAAAACCCGGACGGCTCCAGCTTCATAAGGCAGTGGAGAAATAGTTTGCGTGGTCGAAGCACCATCGCAAGTGTTTTCGGTTATGGGCATGTCTGCGTACGTCTGTAGCCGGTACCTTCTACCGGATATAGTGCTGTAAGCGTGCAGTTCCATTGCATATGGGCGGCCCTCGTAGAAAACTTGCGCCGCCCCGTAGCCCGTCTCGGAATAAAGCGACACCGTCACTTTGCTAGTGCCGGCGGGGACAACGAATTCTGATCGCGGCGCCTCAGGCCAGCATAAAACATTGGTAGCTTCTCCACAGTAAGCCCCCCAGTATGGAAAGTTGGGGTCACGGTTTGCAGCCGCCGTCGCGGGAATACCCGCACCGTTTGCAGCACCGGGACGCAATATGCGAAACCCGGATTCTGCCGGAACCTGATAAGGCACGGCAAAACACGTGGTGGAGATTAGCAGCATACAAATAATCAAGAGTCGCATTGCAGCCTCCCTAAATAAAGTTCGTTCGGGCTTCCTACTCTGTTTTCCAATATGTTTTCGATTGCGCCAGGGCACTCCTTGCCTCGCCGAAATAAGGTGACGGAAGGATTCGCTCGGCTGACAGTCAATGAGAAGTACCCGTTTCTGTCGGTTATTGCTTTGCCCACGTGATTAATTACTTCCACACCTTCCTCGGGTCTTCCCTGAACCATAACGCGACCTGAAACATGAATCTTGTCGGTGTCATGCAGGTACTCAACTTTTTGAACGCGATAAGGTTTGACAACCAGGCTCGCATAAAGAGGGTCCACAGCGACGCTGTCACTTCCCGAGTAGATGCTCACTGCGCTGTCCCATGATGAGTCTAAATAGTGAACTGAACCATGCTCAACTTATTCTGGCTGCCCATTTATGTCGATCTTGGCAGGTACGCCGCCGTGATGGTTTGCGGCAGCGTTGCTGAATACAATTGCGCTGTTTTTAGGCGAGCTATGTGACCGAATTCCGTGACTTGATAAGTGGCTATAACTGTCGCCATTGATGTAAAAATTTCTATCGGATGTCGTTTTATTGAAGTACCCGAAGTCCGAGCTAAAATGGTCGTTGCTGTAACTGGCGCTGGACCCGTACTGATCAAGCCGACTGCCTTGGAAACGAACCTCGGGGCGCATTGAAAAACGATCAGACACTTGCATCTCGTTTACCAGATAACTATTCGTTTTACCCGAATCGGACTGAGCGCCAAAGGTCGGACGAAACCATGCGGACTTGGACGCCGGCGTGTACGTAACCGATGCGCCAACTCTTTTATCATCACCCATATCGCTGCTTGCATAGAACGTATAGTCGAACATTCCCACCGACGTGTTATGGCGAGTGCGCAAACGGGTAGTGACGCGCTTATAGTCCGTGACAATTTTCTTGCGGCTCATGGAATCATAGTAATAATTGTACTGGCGTTGCGGTTCGTAAACGTTACGGGACTGGTTGTAATAAACATCGATGCGGCTGTTGTCGAACAGACGGCGTGAGGCGCCAAGGCTGTAGGACATGTTATCGCTGGCGCCAAACTGTTTAGATAGACTGGTATAGAACTGATAGTTTTCTATTGAGGCACTATAACCACCAGTAACACTGTGATCTGTAATCTTTTCTTTGAAGGTCGAGTCAATACTGGCACTCAAACCCTTTACAGTAGGCAGGCGCACGCTGGTCGTATACCGCCCGACAGAGGGTAGGGCGCTTGCGACAAGGGCAAAGCCGTTCACTATTTGCGAGTAACGGACGAAAGGAGCGTTCTCAGTCTGATTGGAATTCAAGTATTCCTTGCGAAGTTCGGCCATGCCAAGATCGAACCTGAACATTCGGGATGATTGCCCAAACTGAACGATGGCGCGGTCATAGGTGCTAACGACCTGTCCGTCTACAACCTCTTCGATTCTGACGGTATTGCCGGATGCTGAACGCGGGATGTCGAGTCGATTGATCCCCTGCATTATGTGAGTCGTTCCGATCAGCTTACCGACTTCGTCATAAATATTGACTAGCCCATCGTGCTTCGCGTCGATAAGTAGCGGCTCTGATCCGGCATCGAATTCGTGTGTCTCGTCTTTTGTGTGCTTCAGGCTGATGCCCCTGGAGGCGCCGACGCCAACTTTTGAAAGGTCGAAAGCCGGGGCTTTCTGCACGTAGCCGGAAAGCATCAGTGCGTCTGAAAGATCGTAATTGTACGAGACGACCGGAAGCGAAAGCCTGCCAAGGACCGCGTCGAAATAAATATCGGAGTGAATGTTTGATCGTTCGGTTACGCCGGCGTTTGCGTCAGCGCTCCAGTGGCCGTGTCGGTAGGTATCCTCTTTCCCTTGGCTTTCGCTATAGACAAAAGATTGTTTCACTACGAGGGCAGGTTCGCTTTCCAACGCTGCAAACTTCTTATTGGCCAGTTCGTAGAGAACATTGAGACGCCCAGAATCATAATCGTAACTCAACACAAAAAATTTGTAGCGCTCGCACATGGGGAGCGGGGAAATTTCGCAGGAGTAGCGAAGATTTCGAGCAGGGCGCAGTGTTTGCAATGCTGCACTCATGTCCCGGATGGTGCTGGTTTCCTTATTAAATACAATCCTGAAATTTTTGGTAATGTCCAGCCACGCGCTATCCGAAGGAGTATCGTTGATAGTCAGCGCTATCGGAAGGTATCGGTGATCACCATCGAAGTTGCTCTTATTTTTGAAAAGGACTTGCACACGCTCTTCACCTGCAGAACGTGCCGTTTCTGCAATAAAGAACAAGCCGATAATGCAAAGAAGACTGGCTTTTTTCATGGGCTCATCTGCCACGTGTATACGGGACGATTGCCCCTCGCTAGAAGGGCAATCCTGGCTTTTATATCTTAGATATTCGATTCAAAGATGAGATCGACACTGCCGACATAGTTACCACCCGCTGGAGTAGCGTTGGCGCCGGTAATAATCGCGCCGCTGCCGTCTTTCATGCCCGAGGTACTTGCCTCAATGCCCAGCTCATAGGTGGTGAACTCACCGTTAGCGTTCTTGGTGCTCTCGTAGATGACTGCGGGAAGCAGAGTGACTGTCGGTGCGCTAGTACCCTTGGCCGTATCACTTGCGGTAACCGAGATGTTCAGCGGGATCTCTTTCTGGCTATCAACCAGCACGGCGCTTGAACTGAGCGCGACAGTTACGTCCTGTGCAGATTTAACCTTGAAACCGATTTTGTTGGGGTTGCGGAAAGTCTTAGATGATTCATTCCAGTTAACAACCGATGGGGTAACCGGCCAAGTACCGGAAACAGCGTCGACTTGAAAAGTCGCACTCGGATCAGTGATGGTGGCTTGTACGCTAACACTTCGTTCGATCGTTATTGCCATCGCAGCGGCGGAGAAAAAGGTGGCGCCAATAGCACAGGCCGACAGTTTGAAGAAGGTTTTCATAGGTTTTTCCTTGATTGAGTTGACTTGCTCGGTTGTTTTAGAAGTCGCCACGTATGACCTTGATGGTGTGCTCCTTCTTATCTTGAGCGACGAATTTCGCCTGCTCAAAATCTTCTTTCCCGGTCAGGGAGTATTTTTTCAGAACGTCACTGCTGAACGCGACGGTTGTGTCCTTGCGGCCCCTTAGAGCCAAATCGCCTAGCGGAAGACTCTTAAGGCCGAAGTAGGCCCTCAGATCATCAATCTCCAACGAGGTATCAGAGTTGTTCAATATGTTGAATTCAATGCCGTCATTTTTCTGCCTGACTTTTATCTGAAGGTTTTGTGGTGTCGCTTTGTTCTTGTCTTGAACAATCAGGACGGATCCACTACCAATAAAAAGTCTTACCGATCCATTCGCACCTTGCGTGTCTTCTACTTGCTGTTTGTCTTCTGCTGAGAGAGTGGCGAGCAAGCCCGGATTGTCCTTTAGCGCGGCGTCGGCGGATTTTGGAATGACTCTGATTCGATAATATTCCTCAGTGCCTGTGGTTTTTGAACTGGCATCGCGAATCAACCTGATTTTGCGAGTCTGTTTGGCAGGAACCACAAAGGACTCGGGAAGTATGTCGTAGTTGAGCACTTTCTTTTCCAGATCGAATTCGACCCTGTCCGAAGAGGATGTGCTTCTGCCCTCAAACACTTCAATGTCGGCGAACACTAACTTGCTGCTGGCGTTGGTCGCGACTATTTCGATTTCGTTGTCTTTGAAATCCTGAAAATAGAAGTCTTTTTCCAAGCGAACGCCGAAGCTGTTGGCCTGTGCGATAGGCACGCAAACAAGCATGCTAATAAGTAGGCGGTAGGCAATATGCATGACTATCTCCGAATGACCGATGGCTTGCTGTTTGGAAGGGTCGGCTGATTAAAAGTTAAAGTTGGTCCGCACGATTTCAAATACAGACAAGGAATTTAAATTACTTGAAATGAAGTTGGTGCGATGCCCGCAGGACATGCCGCGAAATATAATTTCCGACAAGTTTGGCTCGTTCAAAACATGGCGATAATATATATAAAACGGGCCGGCTCTTTTGCAGTGATAACCCTCTAGGCCTGTAAGGGGTTTCTGCTTGGGTCGGAAATGTGTGGTGTGACTATTCCTTTGGGAGCCGCTCCTTTGCGCGAATATTGGGACATGTCATGGCCTAGGCTTCGATTTTTGCTGATTGTGGTTAAAATGCCGGCCTACGAACCGCTCTGTGCGGCTTACATTTTTTTGAGCACTTCCGGACCTTCGCACCATGGGCACCCTTTCGGTTAATCAAAGCAAGCTGCAGAAACGCCTACGCCGCCAGGCCGGCGAGGCGGTCACCGACTTCAACATGATTGAAGACGGCGACAAGGTGATGGTCTGTCTGTCGGGCGGCAAAGACAGCTACACCATGCTCGATGTGCTGTTGCACCTGCAGAAGGTTGCGCCGATCAAGTTTGAGATCGTCGCCGTGAACATGGACCAGAAGCAGCCAGGCTTTCCCGAGCACGTGCTGCCGCAGTACCTGGAAAACATCGGCGTGCCGTACCACATCGTCGAGAAAGACACCTACTCCGTGGTGATGGAAAAGGTGCCGGAAGGCAAAACCACCTGCTCGCTGTGTTCGCGTCTGCGTCGCGGCACGCTGTATACGTTTGCCGACGAAATTGGTGCGACCAAGATGGCCCTCGGTCATCACCGCGACGACATTCTGGAAACCTTCTTCCTTAATATGTTTTACGGCGGCACGCTCAAGGCCATGCCGCCGAAACTGCGCGCCGACGATGGCCGCAACGTGGTCATTCGTCCGCTGGCGTATTGCAGCGAGAAAGACATCGAGGCGTACTCCGAACTGCAAGGCTTCCCCATCATTCCGTGCAACCTGTGCGGCTCGCAGGAAAACCTGCAGCGCAAGGTGGTGAAGGAAATGCTGCTGGAATGGGAGCGCAAAACCCCCGGCCGTACCGAGATCATGTTCCGCGCGTTGCAGAACGTGATGCCCTCGCAACTGGCTGACCGCAAGCTGTTCGATTTCGAGAACCTGCGTATCGATGAAAGTGCACCGTCGCGTTTTCTCAATGTGATGAATCTGTAAGTCGCCGGTCTCACCAGACTTCGCCTCTATATATAGGAAGCCGGATGCGCGACTACAAATGGCTGAACGAGTACTGCCTGAATCGCTTCGGTTCCCAGGCAAAACTCGAGGCCCAGCTGCCCCGTGTCAAAAGTCCAGCGCAGCTGCGCAAAATCAGTGATGACCGTTATTTGTCGTTGATTGCTTTAAGGGTTTTTCGTGCCGGCCTCAAGCACAGCCTGGTAGACGCCAAATGGCCGGCGTTCGAGCAGGTGTTCTTTGCTTTCGACCCGGAAAAGGTCGTGCTCATGGGCGCGGATCACCTTGAACGGCTTATGCAGGACGCCCGCATCATCCGCCACCTTGGCAAGCTGAAAAGCGTGCCGCGCAACGCCCAGTTCATTCTCGACGTGGCGCATGAACGGGGTAGTTTCGGTGCGCTGATTGCCGAGTGGCCAGTGACCGATATCGTCGGCCTGTGGAAATACCTGGCCAAACACGGCAGCCAGATGGGCGGACTCTCGGCCCCGCGGTTTCTGCGCATGGCCGGGAAGGACACCTTCATCCCTACAGACGACATGGTCGCCGCGCTGCGGGCGCAAGACATCATCGACAAGGTGCCCACCAGCCTCAAGGACCTCGCCACCGTGCAAGCGGCATTCAACGCCTGGCACGAGCAAAGCGGTCGTTCCATGGCGCAGCTCTCGTGGATGCTGGCGCATACGGTCAATCACTAGCACTCGCCCGTAGGAGCGAGCTTGCTCGCGAACCCTGCAAACGCCGACGTTGAGGTGAGCAGGGTTCGCCAGCAAGCTGGCTCCTACGCGCAGAAACGATCAGGGGAGGGCAGCGAGATGGATGCACGGGTCATCGAAGCGTTGCGGCGCGCTCAGCGCGTGCTGTTCATCACCGGCGCCGGATTGTCAGCCGATTCGGGCTTGCCCACTTACCGCGGCCTGGGCGGCATGTATAACGGCGAAACGGCGGAAGGCATTCCCATCGAACGGGCGCTGTCGGGTTCAATGCTGCAGCGCGACCCTGCGCTGTGCTGGAAATACCTGGCTGAACTCGGTCGAGCCTGTCTGAGCGCAAAGCCCAATGCCGGACACGTCGCCATCGCCGAATTGCAGCGACGCCTACCGGGTTGCTGGGTGCTGACGCAGAACATCGACGGCTATCACCGCCAGGCCGGCAGCGACCCGCAGCGCCTGATCGAGATTCACGGCGAGCTGGCGCCGCTGTATTGCCAGTCGTGCGGGGCGGTAAGCGAGGAATTGGCGGCGCACTTGGACAGACCTTTGCCGCCAAGGTGCGAACAATGTGCGGGCATTCTCCGACCGCCGGTCGTTTTGTTCGAGGAAATGTTGCCAGAAAAAGCCATCGAAACGCTCTACCGCGAGCTTTCCAAGGGGTTTGACCTGGTGGTCGCAGTGGGAACGACCGCGAGCTTTCCGTACATTGCCGAACCGGTGTTGCGCACCCGTCAGGCGGGCGGCTTCACCGTGGAGATAAACCCGCAGGACGGGGCCTTGAGCCCGTATGTGGACGTGCATATTCGCGGAAAAGCGTTAGATGTGCTGCCGATACTACTGAGTCACACTCTGGCCAATTAAATTTGCATATAACCGTTATGGAAGGCATATTCGCGCCTTCATAAATTTTTCGTCCACGGTCGTGCCCATGCTCAAACGCTCTGCACCCCTCGTGCCCCTCGCACTTTCAGTGTTCCTCGTGGCCTGTGCCGGCACTCAGCCAGCCCCGCAAGTAACTGAATCGCCTCAACAAAGCTTCAGTCAGCAAGGCTTCGGCCAACACGCTGCAGCCGAGGCCGAAGACAACGGCTTGGAGCCGTTGCCAGATTTCGCTCAGAACCAACCGTACGAACTCCCGTCTTTCGCCGACAGCATTCTGGCCCATGGCCTGTCGCTGGTTGGCACCCGTTATCGCTTCGGCGGCACCTCGGCCAACACCGGTTTCGATTGCAGTGGCTTCATCGGCTACCTGTTCAAAGAAGAAGCCGGCATGAGCCTGCCGCGTTCCACCCGCGAAATGATCAACCTCGACGCGCCGCTGGTGGCTCGCAGCGACCTGCAACCGGGCGACCTGCTGTTTTTCAGCACCCACGGTCGCGGCCGCGTCAGCCACGCCGGCATTTACCTGGGCGATGACCAGTTCATCCACTCCAGCAGCAGCAAGAGCGGCGGCGTACGCGTCGACAGCCTTGACGACAAATACTGGAGCCGCACGTTTATCGAAGCCAAACGCGCCTTGGCAATGGCTTCGGTGAACACCGCTCAGGTGACGCGCAACCCGCTGCACCCATAAGCGTTGGTTGTTTAGGAAAACCCCCGTTAATCGGGGGTTTTGCGTTTTTGCGGCTATGTTGGGCTTCGCGTTGCTCAACCCAACCTACGAGCCCCACGTCGTACACCCGTACGCAAACCACCATCCAGCCCTTGCGCCACGGCCCTCTCAAGGGCAGAGTACGCCGAACCATCTCTGAGCCGCCTCGCTTATGCCCGCTCCGGCCCGCGTCATTCTCGTGTTACTCGCTGCGCTGCTTTCTGCTTGCGCCAGTTCGCCGCCTCCTTCAAAACCCATCGTTTACGCACCTCCCAGCGCCACGCAGAGCGATGCAGCGGACGATGTGCTGTTTCGCGCCCTGGGCCTGGTCGGCACGCCGTATCGCTACGGCGGCAACACGCCGGACAGCGGCTTCGACTGCAGCGGCCTGATTGGCTACGTCTATCGCGACGCGGCGGGCATCTCGCTGCCGCGTTCCACCCGCGAAATGGTCAGTTTGCGTGCGCCCAGCGTGAAACGTGAGGCGTTGCAGGCGGGCGATCTGGTGTTCTTCGCCACCGCCGGCGGCGGCAAGGTCAGCCACGCGGGCATCTACGTCGGCGAAGGGCGGTTCGTGCATGCACCCTCCAGCGGTGGAACCGTGCGCCTGGACAGCCTGTCCACCGCCTACTGGCTGAAAAGCTACGTGGACGCCAAGCGCGTCTTGAGTCCGGCCCGGTTGGCGCGTACGCCCTGACCAACCATGGCTGCCGTATGACGTGTGATCACGCCAAGGATGCTGCATGACCAGTCGAACCCTTGCCCTCGACGACGCGCTCTACAACTACCTGCTCGACGTTTCCCTGCGTGAAACCCCGCTACTGAAGCGCCTGCGCGACGAAACCCAGGCGTTGCCCCTGGCGCGCTGGCAAGTGGCGCCTGAACAGGGGCAGTTTCTTGCGCTGCTGGTAAAACTCATCGGCGCCAGGCGCCTGCTGGAAATCGGCACGTTTACCGGCTACAGCGCCCTGAGCATGGCCAGCGCCTTGCCTGAAGACGGCCATCTGCTGTGCTGCGACCTGCCGGGCGACTACAACCACATCGCCCGTCGTTACTGGCTCGAGGCGCACCTGCAAGACCGCATCGAACTGCGTCTGGCGCCGGCCCTTGAAACCCTCGGCCAGTTGGAGCGGGAAGGGCGCGGCGAAAGCTTCGACCTGATCTTCATCGACGCCGACAAGGCCAACTACCCGGTGTACCTGGAACACGCCCTTGCGCTGGTGCGCACCGGCGGCGTGATTCTGTTCGACAACACCCTGTGGAGCGGCCGGGTTCTCGAGCAATCGCCAGACAGCCCCGACACCCGCGCCATTCAGGCGCTCAATCGGCGGCTGAAAACCGATCAGCGCGTCGATCTGACACTGTTGCCCATTGGCGACGGCCTGACCCTCTGCCGCAAGCGCTAACCGGTTCCCGCGATGCCCGAACCGATACGCCTGCCGCCCCAGCCCGACCACTGCGAACTGTGCCGCCGCCCGGTGCCCCTCACGCGCCATCACCTGATTCCCAAAGCGCTGCACAACAAGCCCTACGTGCAAAAGCAATTCGCCAAAAGCGAACGGATTACGGCCACGCTGTGGGTGTGCAGGGCGTGTCATAACCAGATTCATCGGTTGTTTAGCGAGAAGGAGTTGGCGCTGACTTACAACAGCCGCGACATGCTGCTTAGCGATCAACGTTTGCAGACCTTCGTGGCATGGCTGGCCACCAAGCCGGCAGGGTTTATGCCCAGGCATTGAGCCGGAAGGCGCAGTTTGTAGGAGCGGCTTGCCGCGATGTTTTGATCTGCTGTGGATCGGCCGCTCTGATCTACCTGCCCCATTGTTCGCAGGCCGAGTGGAGTCGTCGCGCAGGGGCGCGCGCGGGTAGGCGCGAATCAAAAGGTTCAGCGCACGCCTTAATGAATATGAGAGACCAACTCAAGCGCCCGCCTCGAAATTCTGGATCCCCGCCTGCGCGAGGATGACGGAGGATTATTCATACACCACCGTCATCCCCGCGCAGGCGGCGGTCCGACGACTCGGGATCCAGAGTTTCACGTCTGGCTCGGTTTTGAGTCTTCATTCATGACCGCACGTACTGAACGTCTTTGTTTCGTCGCAAGCGCTTAAAAATCTCGCGGCTAAAGCCGCTCCCACAATGGGAACACTCCTTCAATCATCCGGATCAACAATCCCCTCCCGCACGGCATACAACACCAACCCCGCCACATCATGAATATGCAGCCGCTTCATGATCTGCGCCCGGTGTGCCTCCACGGTCTTCACGCTCAACCCCAACCCCTGGGCAATCAACCGCGTGCTCACGCCACGGCTGATAAGACGCAGAATCTCGATCTGCCGCTCCGTCAGACTCTGCGCCACGGGAAGCAGACGTTGCGAGCGCGCCAGCGCGCGTTCCAGCACCGGCTCGGCGATGGATGAACTCAGGTAACGCTGGCCACGACCTACTGCGTTCAGCGCCTGGTGCAGTTCATCGATAGCGGCGTCTTTGAGCAAATAGCCGCGAGCGCCTTTTTCCAAGGCCGAGACCACGACCTCGGCGTCGGCATGCATCGACAACATCAGCACCCGTGATCCGGGCGCCGCAGTAGCCAGTTCTTTAAGCGCCTCAAGGCCGCTGACGCCATGCATGGAGACGTCGAGCAGAATGATGTCGGGGTGCAGCTCGCGGGCCATGTCGACGGTTTGGCGGCCGTCTACGGCTTCGCCGACCACTTCGTAGCCGGGCAGTGTGTCGATCATGGCCCTCACGCCGACGCGGATTAGCGCGTGATCATCGGCAAGCAGCAATCGACACGTCATTGCGGCACACGACAGCGGTGGCATTGTTGGCAGCAGCGGTGCCAGAGGAAGGGGGAACACAAACGACGATTACGCATTGCCTGGACTCCTGTCTCAACTGCGCCCGAAGGCACACGGCGAGGCTCGACACGGCCGCGCTTATTAGCAATGAGTAAGGAGTGTAGCGAAGGTTCGGCAGAATTTGTGGGCAAGTGGCCATCATTGTGCACGGCAATGTGCCTGCAGGCCCTCTAGGATGGGCGCTGAAGCGTTCGTCGGCTGGTTTGTTATGGCGCCGTGCGGGCCGAGGACACATTTGCCCAGCGATTCGGTGCTCTACCGCTATCGGTGGAGCGCATGACGATGGGCACGACGTGGTGATACCGAGTCAGCACGGGCCCCATGGCGGGCTCCTGGCTGTTTACGGCGTCCTGCATACGCTGCATATCGAGTTGCAAGTAATCGATCATCTCTTCCGGGCGATCTTCACGTTGCATTGAGCTTGACGCCCGGCCCGGCAATGGGCTGGCGCGGGCGTTCAGCAGCGGCTGACTGTTTGACCGAGGGCGGCAAAACCAGGCGCCGATCAAGTTAATCAGCATACCGGCCGCAATGAGCCAGGGCTGAGACCCGACCAACCCGGTGCAGCTGATGATGAGTCCAAGGTAAAGCGCGTAATAAGCCAGCACGGGAATGTCTCCACCAACGTTCAAGGTGGGGAAATTCTAAGTAGGCCTGTTCCCTGTAGGAGTAAGGCGACTTCCTTCAGTTGTGTAGGGATTTACTGCAAGAGCAGGCCCCTAGTGGGTGCGTGCGTACTGGATGATCACCTTGGGCAAATTACCCAACGATTCGGTGCTTTGGGCAGCGTCCATGCGCAGGGCTTCCTTGGGCATGCCGAATACCACGCAACTGGCTTCGTCCTGCGCCACGGTGCGCGCGCCGGCTTCGCGCATGGTCAGCAGGCCACGGGCGCCGTCGTCGCCCATGCCGGTCATGATGATGCCCAGTGCATTGTGGCCTGCATGCTTGGCGACCGAGCGAAACAACACGTCCACCGACGGCTTATGGCGATTAACCGGCGGGCCGTCGATCACTTCCACAAAGTACTGCGCGCCGCTGCGTTTGAGCTGCATGTGTTTGCCACCCGGCGCCACGAGGGCCAGGCCGGGGCGCACGCGGTCCATGTGTTTGGCTTCGCGCACGTCGATGGCGCAGATGCTGTCGAGGCGCTGGGCAAAGGCGGCGGTGAATTTTTCCGGCATGTGCTGAACGATAACGATGCCAGGGCAGCCGGCCGGCAATTGTCGCAACACCACTTCCAGGGCCTGGGTGCCGCCTGTGGAGGTGCCAAGTGCTACCACGCGATCGGTGGTGGTCAGCGACGGCTTCTCTGCGTGCGGCTCCGGCTGGGCACCCGCGCTTGGCGTTTTTGCGGCAGGCGCCGCGGGCGTTGCCTTTGGCATGGCGCGTGGACTGCTGCGGGCGGCCATTTCAATCTGACGGATCAGATCACCCGATATCTGCTGCAAGCTGTCTTTAAGCCCGAGCCTGGCTTTGGTGAACACGCCCACGGCGCCTGCCGCCAGGGCGTCCAGGGTGATGGCGGCGCCGGCTTCGGTGAGTGTCGAGCAGATAATTGATGGCGTCGGCCGCTCGGCCATGATTTTGCGCAAGAACGTGATGCCGTCCATGCGCGGCATTTCCACGTCCAGCACCAGAACGTCGGGCCACTGTTTTTGCATTTTTTCCAGCGCAAACAGCGGGTCGGCGGCCTGGCCGATCACGTCGATGGTGGGGTGACTGTGCAAGCAGGCGGTGAGCACCTGACGCACCAGCGCCGAGTCATCGACGATAAATACTTTGATCCGCGCGTTATGAGGCATCGGCTGGTTCCAGGTTCTTAAAGGCGTTCAAACACCGAAGGGCGCAGGTTGCGCAGGGGCAGGTCGAAGCCGTGCAGGCTCTCGGCGTGGCCGATAAAAAACAGGCCGCCCGGGTTCAGGCGCTCGACGAGACGCTTGGTGATGGCGCGTTTTTCTTCCTGAGCGAAGTAAATCAGCACGTTGCGCAGGAAAATCACGTCGAACGGGCCAACGCCAGCGGGAATCGGGCGCATCAGGTTGACCTCGGCGAAGTTCACCCGGTGGCGCAGTTCCTGGTTCATGCGAAACAGGCCTTCGCTGTCTTCCACGCCGCGCAAACAGTGGCGTTTCAGCCAGCCTGCGGGAAAGTTGTCGGCCTGGTCGAGCGGGTAGGTGCCGCGGCGTGCGGTTTCCAGAACGCGGCGGCTGAGGTCGCTGGCGAAAATCGACCAGTCGCGGCTGCGCGAGTGCTCGGCGGCGACCATGGCCATGGTGAAGGCTTCCTGCCCGGACGAGCTGGCCGCACTCCACATATGCACCGGCTTGCGCTGCCGGCCCAGCCACTCGCCCAGTGCGTCGAAGTGCTGGGGTTCGCGGAAAAAGTAGGTTTCGTTGGTGGTCAACAGGTCGATCACCAGACGCCGTTCTTCCTGTTCGTTCGGGTCGTTGATCAGCTGCATATAGGCGCCGTAATTGGGCACCCCGCGTTCGCGCAGCCGGCTCATCAGACGGCCTGCCATCAGCGTGCGCTTCTGTTCGGCCATACGAATGCCGGAAGCCTGCAGCATCATCTGCTGCAGGCTGCGGAAGTCGCTGTCACTGAGTTTCGGCAGGTTGGAGGTGGGCATCAACTGGCCTGGCGGGCGAGGCTCAACTGACGGATATCGTCTAGCGACAACACCCGCCGTACGTCCAGCACGATGGTGAAGCCGCGCTCGTCGCGGGCCATGCCGGCAATGAAGTCGGTGTTGATGCCCGCGCCAAATGGCGGTGGCGGCTCGACGGTGGTGCCGTCGATGTCCAGCACCGCGTCCACGGCATCCACAACCAGGCCAATGCGCTGCTCCTGGTCATCCAGAAACAGCTCGATGATAACGATGCAGGTGCGCTTGTTGGCCACGCTCAGCGGCATGCCGAAGCGGGCCGCCAGATCGAGTACCGGCACCACGTTGCCGCGCAGGTTGATCACACCATGAATAAAGCTTGGCATCATCGGCACCGTGGTGATCTGCCCGTATTCGATAATTTCGCGCACCAGTTCAATCGGCAGCGCGTAGCGCGCGTCACGAACCCGGAACGACAGGTGCTGCACGCTCTCGGGCGTCGCGGCAGCACTGGCTTGAAGGTGAGGCATGATCGGCGTCCCGGCTTAGTTGAAGTTCACGAACTGGCCTTCATCCACCAGGCCCTGGCCGGGCTTGCGGGGCTCCTGACGACGCAGCTCGCGCACGTTGCTCGGTCCGCGTGGCTGGGCCGCTTTCTGGCTGGCAGCGGCGGTGTAGTTGTCGAGGCGGAAGTAGCCGATCAGTTCTTGCAGCTGGCTGGCCTGGGCGTTCATTTCTTCAGCGGTGGCGGCCAGCTCTTCCGAGGCCGAGGCGTTCTGCTGGGTGATCTGGTTCATCTGGCCCATGGCGATATTGATCTGCCCGGCGCCGCTGGATTGCTCCTGCGAAGCAGCGGTGATTTCCTGCACCAGATCCGAGGTTTTCTGGATGTTGGGCACAATTTCGTCGAGCAGTCTGCCGGCCTGTTCGGCGAGGCTGACGCTGTTGCTCGCCACGCCGCCGATTTCCTGCGCCGCCACCTGGCTGCGCTCGGCCAGCTTGCGCACTTCGGCAGCCACGACGGCGAAGCCTTTGCCGTGGTCGCCGGCACGGGCGGCCTCGATGGCAGCGTTCAGCGCCAGCAGGTTGGTCTGGTAGGCGATGTCATCGATGATGCCGATTTTCGCGGCAATCTGTTTCATCGCCTGCACCATCTCGCGCACAGCCTGACCACCTTGTACGGCGTCGTTCGCCGCCTTGCCGGCAATGCCGTCGGTGATTTGTGCGCTTTCGGTGTTCTGCGCAATCGAGGCCGACATCTGCTCAACCGACGCGGTGGTTTCTTCCACGCTGGCAGCTTGTTCAGTAGCGGCCTGGCTCAATGACATGGAGGTGGCGCTGACTTCTTCCGATGCCGACGACAACGAATCGGCGGCGCTGCGCACATCGCCCATCACGGTGCGCAGGCGTTCGGTCATGTGCTGCATGGAGGCCAGCAACTTGCCGGTTTCGTCTTTGCTGTCCGAGGTGATGCTCACGCTCAGGTCGCCCTCGGCGAGGCTGTTGGCGACATCCACCGCACGGTTCAGTGGCCGGGTAATGCTGCGGGTAACCAGAATGCCAATGGCAAAACCGAGGCCGGCGGCGATCAGCACTAACACGATCATCTGCGTACGGGAGTCTTCGTAAATGCCGGTGATGGTGTCGTTGGCTTCCTGGGCGCGGGCTTTCTTCTGATCGACCAGCATGGCAATGCTTTCGTCCGCCTCGTTGCTCTGGGCACGAAGTTGCGGAAGCAAGGCGGTGATCTCATTGGCGTCGGCAAAACGGCCGCTGGCCTTTTGCACGTCGAGAATGTTCAGCGCGGTTTTTTCGTAGTTATCGAGCTCTTTGGTCAGCGCTTGCAGTTCGGCCAGCGATTCGGGCCGGCTGAAGCTCGGGCGTGCCAGCTCCAGTTGCTCGTGCATGGTTTTCAAGGCTTCACGAACCTGCAGCGTGGTTCTTTCGCGTTCCTCCGGCGTGGTCGCCAGCAGGCTGCTGCGCAGGTGACGCCCGGCGTAGGCCAGGTGCAGGTTGGCGGTTTGCATGGCCGCCAGCGCTTTCATTTCGCGCTCGTACATCTGGTCTGACAGTTCGTTGACCTTGCCCAGATTGACAATGCCAAGGGCGCCCACCACAGCGGTGAGAATCACCACCAGGGTGAAGCCGGCGATCAGCCGAATGCCGATCTTCAAGTTACGGATAGCGTGCATGAGAGGTCTCCTAGGAGCCGGTGAGGTCCGGTCGCGGTTGGTTAGCGCGCGAGTCGGCCTCGACGCTGTGTTGCAGGGTGTTGAACAGACTGGCGATATCCAGGATCAGGGCGATCTGCCCGGAGCCGAGAATGGTGGAGCCGCTGATGCCTTGCAGGTGCTGAAACAGCAGGCCCAGCGGTTTGATAACGGTTTGCAGCTCGCCGTGCAGGTGGTCGACGATCAGCCCGGCCTGCTGGCGGCCGAAGTTGACCACCACAATATTGCGGCGGCTGGTGTGGCTGGCGGGCAAGCCAAAATGCGCGGCCAGGTCGATGCACGGCAGCGGTTTGCCGCGCAGTTCGATGTAGCCATAGGTGCAGCGCGCCAGTTGGCTGGCATCCAGCTCGATGCACTCGGTCACCAGATCCAGCGGCACCACCAGATGCTCGTCGCCGAGGCTGACCAGGAAACCATCGATGATTGCCAGCGTCAGCGGCAGGCGAATGCGAAAGGTGGTGCCTTGGCCGAGCACCGAATCGATGTCGATGCTGCCGCGCAGGGCATCGATGGCGCTGCGCACCACGTCCATGCCAACGCCACGGCCGGAGAGGTCGGACACCGCATCGGCAGTGGAAAAACCGGCGGCGAAAATCAGCCGTTGAATATCGTGCTCGGAGAGGTTGGCCTGGGCATCGATCAACCCGCGGGCGATAGCTTTCTCACGAATGCGCGCGGTGTTCAGGCCGTGCCCGTCGTCGCTGACCTCAATCACGATCATGCCCGACTCGTGGTAGGCATTCAGGCGCAGCAAACCTTGCACCGGCTTGCCTGCAGCCGCGCGTTGTTCGGCGTTTTCGATGCCGTGGTCGATGGCGTTGCGCACCAGGTGGGTGAGGGGATCGGCCAGTTGGTCGATCACCGATTTATCCAGCTCGGTGTCGGCGCCGCGAATGTCCAGGCGAATGTCTTTACCCAGCTGCTGGCTGACGTCGCGCACCACGCGGTGGAAGCGGTTGAAGGTGTCGCCGATTTCGATCATGCGCATTTTCAGCGCCACTTCGCGGATCTGCTCGACGTGCTGATTCACCGTTTGCGCGCTCTCGATGCACAGCGCATTGCCATGTTTCTGGGCATGCAACTGCGCGCCGGCCGCGCTGATAACCAGCTCGCCAACCAGGTTGATAAGTTCGTCGAGTTTGTGCGCGGCCACGCGGATCGGGCTGTCGTTGACGCGTTTATCGCGGGAGGCCTTTTGCTTGGCCAGCGCCGCGTCTACTGCTTTCGGCGCGACCATGCCCTGGCTCACCAGTACTTCGCCAAGGGCGGGTTTTTCATCGGTGGCACTGGCCTGCAGCTGCAGGCTGGTTTGCAGTTCGTTTTCGGTGAGCAGGCCGGCGGTGACCAGAATCTGGCCAATGCGCGCATCGCTTTCCGGCAGTTGCTGAATCAGCTTGAGGTAGTCATCCAGCGCGCTGTCGGGCGGCAGAATGTGCAGGGTGCAGAAGTCGCGGATGAACTCGAACACTTCCTCGATTTCGGTTTTGCTGGCCGCGCTTTCCAGATCGATTTCCAGGCCCAGGTAGCAGCTTTCTGCATCGAGGTCGGCCAGCGCCGGCAGGGTGTCGTCGATCAACGCCAGGTGCGTGATATCGCCCAGGCGTGCCAGGTAACGGACGAAAGAAGCGGGGTCGAAACCGTTACGCAACAGGTCGGCATGAAAGCGCAGGGAAATATGCCAGGCGCCGGATTTGCCCAGCGACACCACGGCCGGCGCCACGCTCTCAACCGGCTGCGCAGCGGCCACCGGCATCGCGCCTGGCACGGCCTGAGCGTGTTCAGCCAGGGTGGCCAGCAGTTGCGCCTGATGCTCTTCGTCCACCGGCAGTTCGCCGGTTTGCGCGTCGATCAAGGCGACCATCGAGGCGATTTCATCCAGGCAGCGCAGCAACACGGAAATCAGCGCAGGGCTCAACGTGCCGGCGCCGTCGCGCACGGCCATCAGCAGGTTTTCCAGGTGGTGGGTAAAGCTCACCAGCGGCGTCAACGAGAACAGGCCCGCCGAGCCCTTGATGGTGTGCATGGCGCGGAACAGGCCGCTCAGCGCCTCTTCGTCAGTGGGCGACTGGTCCAGTTGCAGCAGGTATTCCTCGGCCTGCTTGGTCAGCTCGCTCGCTTCTTCGATAAAGCCCAGCAGCAGTTGCGTCCACTGTTCGCCGTTCAGCATGGGGTGGCCCTCAGGCCTGGGCTGCCGGCAACGGCAGCAAATGGTTAAGACGCAATAACTCCAGCAGCTCGCTTACGGCGGCGGCCGGGTTGCAGGTTTCCAGCACGATGCCCAGGTGCAGCAACGACTTGTGCAACGCCAGCAGCAACTGCACGCCGGCGGTGTCGAACTCTTCCACTGCGCTTAAATCCAGGCGCCAGGCGGCTACGTGGGCGTCACTGCCGAGCACGGCCGCCAGCTCGCTGTGGGCCTGGCTGACTTCATAAATGGTCAGGCTGCCGGCCATGGCCAGTTGGCCGGGAGTAGGGTGGGTGAGCTGAAACATCTCAGCTGGCCAGCTTGTCGACGGCAGACAACAGCTGCGCCGGCTGGAACGGTTTGACGATCCAGGCGCGCGCACCAGCGGCCTGGCCTTCGGCCTTTTTGCTCTGCTCGCTTTCGGTGGTGAGCATGACGATGGGGGTGAATTTGTATTCCGGGCGCGCCTTCAGCGCTTTCACCAGGCCAATGCCGTCGAGGTTGGGCATGTTGACGTCGCTGATGATCAGATTGACCTTCTGGCCGGTCAGTTTGGCCAGCGCGTCGCGACCGTCCACGGCCTCGATTACTTGGTGGCCGGCGCCGGTGAGGGTCATCTTCACCAGTTGGCGCATGGACGACGAGTCGTCAACGATAAGAATGGTTTTGGCCATGGGGCAGGGCTCCGTCAGGGCAGGTAATAGCGTTAGAAAAAGGTGATGTCGTCTTGTGCGGCCTGGCGGGCGCCGGCAGCACGGCGGCCGCCGCGCTCTTCGTCGGTGGTGAACTGGCTGCGCAGTTCTTTGAGCCAGCGCTGCGGGTCGCTGATGATCGGGTCCTGGCTCTGAAGGGCGCTTTGCAGGCGCTGCATGTCACTTTGCAGGTGGTCGAGCATCTGGTCGGAGCGGTCCTGGAACTGCAGGCTGACGACAATTTCCTGAATGTCGCCCTGGGTGACGCGGGTGTCCTGTTGCAGCTGCAGGGAGCTTTGCGTCAGCTCCTCAAGGTTGCTCGACAGGCCTTGCATGATTTCGCCGGCCACTTGATCGAGGTAACGCAGGTTGCTCTCTTCGCTGGCCGACAGCTGATCGGCCGCGCCAACCGTGGACTGAATCGCTTTGTTGATCTCGCCAACCTTTTCCACCATGCGCTGGCCGGTTTCGGCCGACAGGCTGGAAAGCTTGCGCACCTCATCGGCCACCACCGAGAAGCCACGGCCGTACTCACCGGCACGGGCGGCTTCGATGGCGGCATTAAGGGCGAGCAGGTTGGTCTGGCTGGCGATGTCTTGCACGTGCTTGGACATGCTCTGCAATTCGCTGGCGTAACTGTTCAGGTGGCCCACGGTGGCGAGCAGTTGTTTGCGGTTATCGCTGGCGGCGTGGAAGGCGCTGGTCACTTCGTCGAGCCGCGCGTTGGCGGTGCGCAGGCTGTCGCCGATGCCGTTGTTGCCGAGCACGCTTTCCGAACGGTTGAGGGTTTGTTGCAGGCGGTCGACCAGACTGGCGAAGCGGTCGAACAGGGCACTGACGTTGCTGCCGAGTAGCTGGCGAACCTGGCCGAGGTTGTCGTTCCAGGTCGGCAACAGCGCGGTGAGCAGGGGTTGGTTGTCCAGCGTGACGGGGGTTTGTTCGACGTAAACCGCTTCGGCCACAGGCGCCTTGCCCGGCCTTACGAATACGCCTGCCAAGGCGGTGACGGCCAGCCCGGCAGCGGCCAACCAGGGCATGGCAATACCCAGGCCGACCAAGCTGACTACAACTCCAAGGTAAAGCGCGCAATAGGCCAACACGGCAAGTTCCCGACCAGATTCAAGTGAGCGAACTATAGGCAGGTGCATTCACCCGAAAAATCGGGGCACCCCCTAGGGGCGCTCTAGGGGTTTCCCCTATAAAGAATCCGCCGCCTTTGTCGAATTGACGCTCATCCTGCAACCCACTAACCTGCCACCCTCGCTTCAGGTGCCGCCATTTGGCGGTGAAACAGGGAAGTCGGTACCGCTTCTTTCGGGCGTTTCGCCCGCCAAAGAACGGCACAAGCCGACGCTGCCCCCGCAACGGTAATTGAGCTGAACACCGCAACAGCCACTGTGTTGAACACGGGAAGGCGCGCTGTTCTGTTGGTCTTTCATGGCCACGCTCATAAGCCCGGAGACCGGCCTGTCGCAGTACCACGGCATTGCGGAGGGCTTTGTCTGGCGTCGGGTGATTGCCTGCAATCCCTGCGTCTGCCGTTCTCCGCTAGCCTCAACCAGGCCGTTAGAAAACCACCGCCGCGCGCCTGGTTTCACGGCGTGGACAATTGAAGTTGAAGAGCTGAGACCGCAATGAGCGAATCCGCAGAACGCGACGCCCGCCACAAGGCGCGCATGGCCCGCAAAAAAGCCCTTATCGACGAAAAAATCGCCCAGGCCCAGAACGAATACGGCCTGCTGCTGGTGCACACCGGCAATGGCAAAGGCAAAAGCAGCTCAGCCTTTGGCATGGTGGCGCGGGCCTTGGGTCATGGCATGAAAGTGGGCGTCGTGCAGTTCATCAAAGGCGCGGCCAGCACCGGCGAAGAACGCTTCTTTCGCCGCTTCCCCGAAGAAGTCAGCTACCACGTGATGGGCGAGGGCTACACCTGGGACACCCAGGACCGCCAGCGCGACATCGACAAAGCCGTGGCCGCCTGGGCCGTGGCCAAAGACATGCTCAACGACCCGGCCATCGGCCTGGTGGTGCTCGACGAGCTGAACATCGCCCTCAAACACAATTACCTGGACCTCGATACCGTGCTCGCCGATATCGGCGGCCGCCCGGAATTTCAGCACGTGGTCGCCACCGGCCGTGGCGCGCCGCCGGCATTGATTGAAGCGGCCGACACCGTGACCGAAATGGCCATGGTCAAACACGCCTTCAAGTCGGGCGTGAAAGCCCAGGCCGGGGTGGAGTTCTGATGCCGAGCCATGCATGCCCGGCGCTGTTGATCGCCGCACCGGCGTCCGGTCAGGGCAAAACCACTGTCACTGCCGCCCTGGCGCGCTTGCATACACGCCAGGGCAAACGGGTGCGGGTATTCAAATGCGGGCCGGACTTTCTCGACCCGATGATTCTTGCCCGCGCCAGCGGTGCGCCGGTGTATCAGCTGGATTTGTGGATGGTCGGCGAAGCGGAAAGCCGCCGCCTGCTCTGGGAAGCCGCCGCCGAGGCTGACCTGATTCTGATTGAAGGCGTGATGGGCCTGTTCGACGGCACGCCGTCGGCCGCCGATCTGGCCCGTCACTTCGGCGTGCCCGTGCTGGCGTTGATTGACGGCTCCGGCATGGCGCAAACCTTTGGCGCCATGGCCCACGGCATGGCCACGTACCAGGCCGACCTGCCGTTCTCCGGCGTGCTCGCCAACCGCACGGGCAGCGCCCGCCATGGTGAAATTCTGCGCGACTGCCTGCCGCCTGCCATCAAGTGGTACGGCGCCTTGCCGCGCAGCGCCGCCATCGAACTGCCGAGCCGGCACCTGGGACTGGTGCAGGCCGAAGAACTGGAAGACCTTGACGCCCGTCTGGACGCGGCCGCCGATGCGCTGGCCGCCAGCGCCGACACCACGTTGCCGGCGCCGGTGCACTTCGCGCCGCCGCCAACGGTTCGGCACGTTCCGCCGTTGCTCGAAGGCGTACGGATCGGTGTGGCGCGCGACACCTCGTTTGCCTTTTTGTACCAAGCCAACCTCGACCTGCTGCGCGAGCTGGGCGCCGAGCTGATCGAATTCTCGCCCCTGCGCGACACCGTGCTGCCGGAAGTCGACAGCCTGTATCTGCCGGGCGGCTACCCGGAATTGCACCTGCAACCGCTGCAAGCGAACACAGCCATGCGCGCTGCCATTCATGCTCACCACGCAGCGGACAAGCCGCTGCACGCCGAATGTGGCGGCATGTTGTACCTGCTCGACGCGCTAACGGACAAAGACGGCGCCAGCGGCGAACTGCTGGGCCTGTTGCCCGGCAATGCGCAGATGCATAAAAAGCTCAAAGCGCTGGCCTTGCAGGAAATCGAATTGCCCGAAGGTCGCGTGCGCGGCCACACCTATCACTACTCGGAACTGCACTGCGCCCTGGAGCCGCTGGCCCGTGGCGTGTGCCCGACCTACAAACGCACCAGCGAGGCGGTGTACCGCATCGGCCGGCTGACGGCTTCGTACATTCATTTGTATATGCCGTCCAACCCGGCCGCCGCCGCAGCACTGTTTCTGCCTGGCGCGGCGCCCGCGCTCAGCCACGTTCAGCAGAGCGACGAGCAACTGGCATGAGCGACCACGCCTACAGCGCCGCCGAGCGCGCGGCCATTTACCGCGCCATTGGCGAACGCCGTGACATGCGCCATTTCAGCGGCGGCGAAGTGGCACCCGAGGTGCTGGCGCGCCTGCTTGAGGCTGCGCACCACGCGCCGAGCGTTGGCCTGATGCAGCCGTGGCGGTTTATCCGCATTACCCGTTACGAGCTGCGGGACGCCATTCACGCGCTGGTGGAAGAAGAACGGCAACGCACGGCCGAAGCCCTGGAACAGCGCGCCGATGAATTCATGCGCCTGAAAGTCGAGGGCATTCGCGACTGCGCCGAGCTGCTGGTAGTCGCCCTTGGTGATGGCCGTGAAGCCCATGTGTTCGGCCGCCGCACGCTGCCGGAAATGGACCTGGCGTCGGTGTCCTGCGCCATTCAGAATTTCTGGCTGGCCGCGCGCGCCGAAGGGCTGGGCGTGGGCTGGGTGTCGATGTTCGAGCCGCACGCGCTGGCCGAGTTGCTGCGCTTGCCCGCCGGTGCCAAGCCCGTTGCAGTGCTGTGCGTGGGCCCGGTGCCCGAATTCTATGAAGCGCCGATGCTGCAACAGGAAGGCTGGGCCACGCCGCGACCGCTGCGCGAGTTGCTGTTCACCGACACCTGGCCGCAGAAGCAATGAGCATCGCCTTGCTCAGCGTTGCCGGCGTAGCGCTGGACGCCTGTTTCGGCGAGCCGAAACGCTGGCACCCGCTGGTGGGTTTTGGTCG
Source organism: Pseudomonas viridiflava (assembly GCF_900573885.1). Taxonomy (GTDB): domain Bacteria; phylum Pseudomonadota; class Gammaproteobacteria; order Pseudomonadales; family Pseudomonadaceae; genus Aquipseudomonas. The sequence goes on along the minus strand of NZ_UPSE01000306.1, from coordinate 6,521 downwards.
TCTGGCCAATGCCCTTGAACAGCGCTTCAACCGTGCCTTTGGCGACAACGCCGAGGAAGTCGGCCGTGGCTGGCGCAGCCATGGCGTCACCGCCTGGGTGCTGGCCGTGCTGCCGCTGACTGTCGCCGCGTGGCTGCTGAGTCTGCTGCCTTACATCGGCTGGCTGGTGGACATCGCCGCGCTGTACCTGGCCCTGGGCATGCAAAGCCTGACCGAACACGCACAGCCGATTATTCAGGCGCTGCGCGACGGTGATCTGGCCAAAGCCCGCGAGCGCGTGGGCTATATCGTCAGCCGCGACTCCTCGGCCCTCGATGAACACGGTGTGGCGTTGGCTGCCACCGAATCGGTACTGGAAAACGGCAGCGACGCGGTATTCGCCGCCTTGTTCTGGTTTGTGCTGCTGGGCGCGCCGGGCGTGGTGCTGTATCGCCTGAGTAATACGCTCGACGCTATGTGGGGCTACCGCAACCCGCGTTTCGAACGCTTTGGCTGGGCGGCGGCGCGCATCGATGACGTGCTTAATCTGATCCCCGCACGGCTGGTAGCGCTCACCTATGCGTTGCTCGGCAACACGCGTCTCGCTGTGCGCTGCTGGTGGCGGCAGGGTTTTACCTGGTACAGCCCGAACGCCGGACCGGTAATGGCCGCTGGCGCCGGTGCGTTGGGCGTGGCGCTGGGGCGGCCGGCCATGTACCACGGCGCCTTGCGTGAACGCCCGCCCTTGGGCGAAGGCCCGCCGCCGGACGCCGACACCATCGAGCGCGCAGTCCGTCTGGTACGGCGCGGTGTGCTGCTGTGGCTGTTGGTGTTGCTGGTGGGAGGGCGCCTGCTTGCCTAAGCCCATCAGCGCCGGACTGGCCCATGGCGGCCGCCTGCAACAGGCTGCCCGCGACTATGGCATTGCCGTGGAAAGCTGGCTGGACCTGTCCACCGGCATCGCGCCGTGGCCGTTTCCCCTGGCCGAGATTCCCGTCAGCGCCTGGGCGCGATTGCCCGAAGATGACGACGGGCTGACGGCCGCAGCCTGCGCCTATTACGGTGTTGAACAGGTGCTGCCAGTGGCCGGTTCACAAGCCGCGATTCAACTACTGCCGCGTCTGCGTGAGCACAGCCGGGTGGGCGTGCTGTCGCCGTGCTACGCCGAACATGCCCACGCTTGGCGCGAAGCCGGGCACGACGTCTGCGAACTGATCGAGGCCGACGTCGCCGCGCAGCTCCATGAGCTGGACGTGCTCGTGGTGGTCAACCCGAACAACCCGACTGGCCATCTGTGCAGCCGCGAGCAGTTGTTGAGCTGGCACGGGCAACTGGCGGAGCGGGGCGGCTGGCTGGTGGTGGACGAAGCCTTTATCGACATCACCCCGCAGTACAGCCTGGCAGGCGACAGCGCGCGCAGCGGCCTGATTGTGTTGCGCTCATTCGGCAAGTTTTTTGGTCTGGCCGGTGCCCGGCTGGGCTGTGTGCTGGCCGCGACACCGCTGCTGCAAGCCTTGGCCGATCGCCTCGGCCCGTGGACCATCAACGGTCCAACACGCGCGGTGGCCCGCCACTGTTTTGCCGACGGGGCCAGTCAGCAGCAGCAACGTGAGCGCGCCCTGCACGCCAGCGAACGACTTGCCGAGCTGATGACGGCTCAAGGTATGCCACCCAGGGGCGGCTGCGGGCTTTTTCAATGGTGGCAAGGCGAAGGAGCCGCCGCCGTCCACGATTTCTTCGCCCGGCGCGGCGTGCTGCTGCGGCTGTTTCCGGTTCACAGCAGCCTGCGCATCGGCCTCCCGGCTGAAGAGGCCGATTGGCAGCGACTGACCGAGGTTTACCAGGCGTGGCGCACCCATGACTAACGCAACGGGCACCACCTTGATGGTGCAGGGCACCACATCTGACGCCGGCAAAAGCACGCTGGTGGCGGCGCTGTGCCGCTGGCTGCATCGCCAAGGCGTAGATGTAGTGCCGTTCAAGCCGCAAAACATGGCGCTCAACAGCGCCGTGACCGTGGACGGCGGCGAAATCGGCCGCGCTCAGGCGGTGCAGGCACAAGCCTGCGGCCTGCCAGCACACACCGATATGAACCCGGTGCTGCTCAAACCCAACAGCGACACCGGCGCGCAAGTCATCATTCACGGCCGCGCCGTCACCAGCATGGAAGCGGCGCAATACCACGACTACAAAAAGGTCGCCATGCAGGCCGTGCTGCAATCGCACCAACGCCTGAGCGGCGGCTATTCGGTGGTGATGGTCGAGGGCGCGGGGTCGCCAGCTGAAATCAATCTGCGTGCCGGCGACATCGCCAATATGGGCTTCGCCGAAGCGGTGGATTGCCCGGTGATCCTGATTGCCGACATCGACCGCGGCGGCGTGTTTGCCCATCTGGTCGGCACCTTGGAATTGCTCTCCGAAAGCGAGCAGGCGCGGGTGAAAGGCTTCGTCATCAACCGCTTTCGTGGCGCCCTCAGCCTGCTGCAACCGGGCCTCGACTGGCTGGAACAACGCACGGGCAAACCGGTGCTGGGCGTATTGCCGTACCTCACCGACCTGCACCTGGAAGCCGAAGACGCCATCGACACCCGGCAAATCGCCAAAGCCGAGCAGGTGCTCAAAGTGGTGGTGCCGGTGCTGCCGCGCATCAGCAACCACACCGACTTCGACCCGCTGCGCCTGCACCCGCAGGTGGACCTGCAATTTATCGCCCCCGGCCAGCCGATACCGCCCGCCGACCTGATCATTCTGCCGGGCTCGAAAAGCACCCGTGGCGACCTTGCCGTGCTGCGCGCGAACGGCTGGGAAAGCGCCCTGCAAAAGCACTTGCGCTACGGCGGCAAAGTGCTGGGCATTTGCGGCGGCTTTCAAATGCTTGGCCACCACGTGCACGACCCGGTCGGCATTGAAGGCGCCGCGGGTTCCAGCGCGGGGCTTGGCCTGCTCGCTGTCGAAACGGTGCTGGCCGAACACAAACAACTGCGCAACGTAAACGGCCAGCTATGCCTCGACGGTGCGGCCATCAGCGGCTATGAAATTCACGCCGGCATCAGCACCGGGCCGGCCCTGGAACGCTTCGCCGTGCAACTCGACGACGGCCGCTGCGATGGGGCCTGCAGCGACGACGGGCAGATTCTCGGCACCTATCTGCATGGTCTGTTCGAGAGCCCCGCTGCCTGCACAGCGTTGCTGCGCTGGGCCGGGTTGCAAAACGTACAAACCGTCGACTACCACGCCCTGCGTGAACGTGATCTGGAGCGCTTGGCGGATCTGGTGGAGCAGCATCTGGATACCGATGCGTTGAGGAGGTTGTGTGCGGTCTGAATGTTCGTTGGGCTTCGCTGCGCTCAACCCAACCTACACCGCTCCCGTAGGTTGGGTTGAGCGCAGCGAAGCCCAACAAAACCCAACGGAGGAAGCGGCCCATGCATGAACTCATCCTCGGCGGCGCCCGCTCCGGCAAAAGTCGCCTCGCCGAACGCCTGGCCACCGAAAGCACCTGGCCCGTCACTTACATCGCCACCTCCCAGGCCGGCGACGGCGAAATGAGCGCGCGTATCCGCCAACACCGCGAACGCCGCCCGGCCGCGTGGGGTCTGGTGGAAGAGCCGCTGCGCCTGGCCCACGTTCTGCAAAGCCACGCCGCGCCGGAGCACTGCGTGCTGGTCGATTGCCTGACCCTGTGGCTCACCAACCTGCTGATGCTCGACGACCCCCAGCGCCTCGCCGCCGAGCGCGACGCGTTGCTGGAATGCGTGCCCACCTTGCCCGGCCGCGTGCTGTTGGTCAGCAACGAAACCGGCCTGGGCGTGGTGCCCATGGGCGAGCTGACGCGCCGCTATGTCGATGAAGCGGGCTGGTTGCACCAGGCCCTGGCTGAACGCTGCCAGCGGGTGATTTTCACCGTGGCTGGTCTACCCATGATTTTAAAAGGAGCGCCTTTATGAGCCTTTCGTGGTGGGCTGCACCCTGTCAGCCGCTGGATACCGTGGCCAAAAACAAAGCCTCGGCGCGCCAGCAAATGCTGACCAAACCGGCCGGCTCGCTGGCCGTGCTGGAACAGGTGGCGATTGATCTGGCCGCCATGCAAGGCTGCGAGCGGCCGGTGCTGGATAGCGTGTGGATCGCCATTTTCGCCGGCGACCACGGTGTGGTGGCCGAAGGCGTGTCGGCGTACCCGCAGGCAGTGACCGGGCAGATGCTGCGCAATTTCATCGGCGGTGGTGCGGCCATCAGCGTGCTGGCCCGCCATCTGGATGCCGCGCTCGAAGTCATCGACCTGGGCACCGCGACCCCATTGGAGCCCATTCCTAATGTGCGCCACCTGAACCTCGGCGCCGGCACCTTCAATTTTGCCGAAGGCCCGGCGATGACCCCGACCCAGCTGTACATCGCCCTCGAAGCCGGACGCGACAGCGTGCGTCGGGCCAAGGCCAGTGGCGCTCAGCTGTATATCGGCGGCGAAATGGGCATCGGCAATACCACCTCGGCCAGCGCCATGGCCAGCGCCTTGCTCGATTGCCCGGTGCCCATGATTGTCGGGCCTGGCACAGGGCTGGATGCTGCTGGCGTTGCCCATAAAGTGACGGTGATCGAAGCCGCCCTGAAGCTGCATGAAGCGCACCTGGCTGACCCGCTGGCCGTGTTGCAACACATGGGCGGTTTCGAAATTGCCGCCTTGGTGGGTGCCTATGTGGCCTGTGCGCAGGAAGGCATGACCGTGCTAGTGGATGGCTTTATCTGCACGGTCGCCGCCCTAATCGCCGTGCGCCTGAACGCCGATTGCCAGCAATGGCTGCTATTCGCCCACCAAGGCGCCGAGCCGGGCCACCACTGCGTACTCGAAGCGTTGAGCGCCAGGCCGCTGCTGCAGCTTGGCCTGCGTCTGGGCGAGGGCAGTGGTGCGGCGCTGGCCGTGCCGCTGCTGCAAATGGCCTGCTGCCTGCACGGCGACATGGCCACGTTTGCCGAAGCCGCCGTGGCAGATCGCCCGGCATGACCCTGCACCTGAGCCTGCTGCGCCACGGCGCAACCGAACTGGCCGGCGGTTTTCGCGGCAGCATCGACGACGCCCTGACGGCAGAAGGCTGGACGCAAATGCGCGCGGCCGTCGCCGAGGCCGGGCCGTGGGACCTGATCATCAGCTCGCCGCTGCAACGCTGCGCCGCCTTCGCGCAACAGCTCGCCACTGAGCGCGGCGTGCCGCTGCTGCTGGAAAGCGATGTGCGCGAACTGCACTTTGGCGCCTGGGAAGGGCAAACCGCGCTGGCACTGATGGACCAGCACGAAGCCGACCTCGGCCAATTCTGGACCGACCCCTACGCCTTCACGCCGCCCGACGGCGAGCCGGTACTGGCGTTCGCCACCCGCGTGCTTGCGGCTATTGAACGCATCGCCGCCGAGCATGGCGGCCGCCGCGTGCTGCTAGTCAGCCACGGCGGCGTGATGCGCTTGCTCCTCGCCCAGGCCCGCGGCTTGCCCCGCGAGCAGTTGCTGCAAGTGGAAGTCGCCCACGGCGGGTTGCACCACCTCACCGTGCAATTGCCCTGCGTACTGTCGGAGGTTTGATGCTGCCGCTGCTGATCGCCGTGCAATTTCTCACCAGCGTGCCCGTGCGCTTGCCGGGCATGCCGACCCCGCAGGAATTGGGGCGCTCGCTGCTGTGGTATCCGCTGGTGGGCGTACTCATCGGCCTGCTGCTTTACGCCCTCAACGCCTTGTTGGCCGACACCCCGACACTGCTTCGTGCCGCGCTGCTTCTGGCGGCGTGGGTCGCCCTCAGCGGCGCCCTGCACCTGGACGGCCTCGCCGACAGCGCCGACGCCTGGCTCGGCGGCTTCGGCGACCGCGAACGCACCCTGACCATCATGAAAGACCCGCGCAGTGGACCGATTGCCGTCGTAACGCTGGTGGTCGTGCTGCTGCTCAAATTCGCGGCGCTGGTGGCCTTGCTGCAACACGCGCACTGGAGCGCGTTGCTGCTGGCGCCGTGGCTGGCTCGTGGTTTATTGCCCCTGCTGTTCATGACCACGCCCTATGTGCGCGCTGGCGGGCTGGGGCAGGCGCTGGCGGAGCACCTGCCGCGCTCGACGTTGCCTTGGGTGCTGGGCGTGAACGCGCTGGCCATGCTGATGTTTGGCTGGAGTGCGGTGGTGGCGCTGGTGAGCGGGTTGCTGCTGTTTGCCTGGCTGCGCTCGCGAATGGTGGCGCGCTTGGGCGGCACGACGGGGGATACGGCGGGGGCGATGGTTGAGTTGGTGGAGTGTTTGGTGTTGGTGGGGTTGGCGGTTTGAAACGGTGACGTCGGCAAACACCGCATCATCCCCGCGCAGGCGGCGGTCCGACGATTCATGATCCAGGCTATTGCGTCGTGCACACAACGTGGGCATATCCAACATTCTGGATTCCCGCCTGCGCGCACTACTGTCCGGAATATTTTCACCTTAAAAAAGCGCCGGCTGTTTCAAGTGAAATTCAGCCATGCACCTTCGTCGCTTTCGCTCCGCTCGGGCCTCCGTTTCCGGTCGGTTGAACAGGCTTAC
>NZ_UPSE01000150.1 GCF_900573885.1 Pseudomonas viridiflava | reverse complement strand
TACAAGGTGTCCGGCGGCCTGCACGGCGTGGGCGTCTCGGTAGTAAACGCCCTCTCGGAAATTCTGCTGCTGACTGTGCGTCGCAGCGGCAAGATCTGGGAGCAGACCTACGTTCATGGTGTTTCACAGGAACCTATGAAGATCGTAGGCGAAAGCGATACTACGGGTACCCAGATCCACTTCAAGCCTTCTGCAGATACGTTCAATAATATCCACTTCAGCTGGGACATCCTGGCCAAGCGGATTCGTGAACTGTCCTTCCTGAACTCTGGTGTCGGCATCATGCTGAAGGACGAGCGCAGCGGCAAAGAAGAGCTGTTCAAGTACGAAGGTGGTCTGCGTGCATTCGTTGAATACCTGAACACCAACAAGACGCCGGTCAACGAAGTGTTCCAATTCAACGTCCAGCGTGATGACGGTGTGGGTGTCGAGATCGCGTCGCAGTGGAACGACAGCTTCAACGAAAACCTGTTGTGCTTCACCAACAAC
>NZ_UPSE01000138.1 GCF_900573885.1 Pseudomonas viridiflava | reverse complement strand
GTTGGGGCGTGACCTGCAGAAGGTTGCGGTCTATGGTCGTGAAGGTCAGACCGGTGCGCGTGATCGTCAGAGCATCGGCTTCGCGACAATTCGCGCCGGCGATGTGGTCGGTGATCACACGGTGCTGTTTGCTGCCGACGGTGAGCGTGTCGAGATTACTCATAAGGCGTCCAGTCGCATGACGTTTGCCAAGGGTGCCGTGAGGGACAGGCGACCTGTGACCCCAAGGCAATTCTGGATGGCGGGGCGCTGCTGCCGTTTGGCGGGCACAAGGGTTCGGCATTGTCGATGATGGTTGAACTGCTGGCGGCGGGTTTGACCGGCGGAAACTTTTCGTTCGAGTTCGACTGGTCGAAGCATCCCGGTGCGCAAACGCCCTGGACCGGCCAGTTGCTGATTGTCATCGATCCCGACAAGGGCAGTGGCCAGTCC
>NZ_UPSE01000337.1 GCF_900573885.1 Pseudomonas viridiflava | reverse complement strand
ACGCCTGCGGGCAGAAGCCGATTTCAACCAATCTTCAGGCACTGGACGCGTGATAGGAGACGGCATTTGCCGAAGCACCCTTTTGGTGCGCAAATCTGGCATCCACGCAACAATACAGCCCACTTTGGTTCAGAAATCACCCTCAACTAGCGCCGTATGCGGGCACGCGTTCGAAAAAGGCACCTGTTTTGCAGAGAAAACGCTTCTTTTCGGAGCCTTGGTTTGGTTTTTGCAACTTCCCCGGCATAGCACCCCGTCAAGCACCATATGGGTGGCTCTGCCCGTGCTGACAAGGACCTGTCAGCACCCGCATAGCGCGATTGCCATGTGCCAAAAGAGGTCAACACGATTCATGACTATCAGCGACGCGCTGCACAGACTGTTACTGGATAACCTGACCACTGCCACCATTCTGCTCAACGCCGACC
>NZ_UPSE01000532.1 GCF_900573885.1 Pseudomonas viridiflava | reverse complement strand
CCCTTGAACAGGTAATACTGGTACGCCCCGACCGACAGCGAGTTCTCCAACGAGAATGCGCCGTTGTCACTGGTTGCCCCTTGAATGGCCTGGACCACTTCGATGCCGTTGCTCTGGGTCAGCGCGCCCGGACCGCCTTCGTTGATGACGGTCATGCGTGTGGTTCCGCCGATTCGACCCTGGGCGATCACCAGCCTGTCACTGTCGGAGCTGTCGTCTTCCAGCACCGACTGCACTAACAACTGCCCGTTGAGGCCGGTGTAATTACCCTGCACCGTCAGGGTGTCCCGAGCGAATCCGCTGCTCAGGTCCAGGGTGCCTGCATTGTTCAGCGTGGCGGGCGTGGCGCTGTTGAATGACCTGATCGCGCCTGACGTGGATGACAGGCGACTGCTGGCATCCATGTTCAAAACCCCGGTTCCGCTG
>NZ_UPSE01000140.1 GCF_900573885.1 Pseudomonas viridiflava | reverse complement strand
GCCGAGCGCTATGTGCTGACCTGCGGCAGCAGCCGTCTGGCACGCTTCGCGGCCGCCGACGTCGAGGCCCTGACGGACAGGCCAGTGTTCGTGCTGGAAGGCGGCACGGCCAGTTGGGTCAAGGCCGGGTTTGCACTGGAACAAGGCGAAACCCGTCTGGCCTCACCGCGCATCGACCGTTACCGCCGCCCGTATGAAGGCACCGACGCACCCAAAGCCGCGATGCAGGCGTATCTGGACTGGGAGTTCGGTCTGGTCGAACAACTGGGCCGAGATGGGACGCATGGGTTTCACG
>NZ_UPSE01000141.1 GCF_900573885.1 Pseudomonas viridiflava | reverse complement strand
CGGTTGTCTGGTCCAGAAAGCCCCGCGCGCAGCGGTCCAGCTCCGGCAGGCCGTTGAGCAGCTGTTGCAGGGAATAACCCATCTGCCGGCTTTCCAGATGCAGTTCGCGGGTTTCCCGGCTGGCGCGATGTTGCTCGCTGAGTTGCAGCAATTGCCCCCAGTCTTCGTCCGCCGCTGCCTGGCAGTGCGCCAGCAGGAGCGGCGCTTCGAAGCGCGCCAGGTTGAGCAACAACTGATCGCCGATCCAGCGGGCGGCTGTCTATGGATTGGTCACGATGGACTGTTCCACCGCCATCTCCAGACCCTGGGAATAGCTGTAGCCGCCAATCGGCAACTGCGGACTGGCCAGGCGCAAAAGCGCCCAGGCGCTGTTCACGTGCGCACGCCGAACTGGTGCAGGCGAGGTGGATAGTTGAAAT
>NZ_UPSE01000426.1 GCF_900573885.1 Pseudomonas viridiflava | reverse complement strand
GCCTTGTTCCACGTGGAACTAAGCGACTGGCGTTTCCGTCTGCCAGCCTTCCCTCAAAAATTCTTGGTCTACACAGGTGATAAATACCTGGCAGCGTAATTCTTCCAGCAACCGGCAAAGCGCCCGGCGGTGGTTGTCATCCAGTTCGGAAGGCAAGTCATCGACGAGATAGATACACTGGCCGCGCCGGACCTGACTAACCAGATGTCCTTGCGCGATGCGCAACGCACAGACCACCAGTTTCTGCTGACCCCGGGACAAAATGTCCGCGGCGTTGTGTGCGCCCAATCTAAGTCGCAAGTCAGCGCGTTGTGGTCCGGCCTGTGTATGGCCCATCTGCTGATCGCGATTCAGGGAAGAAGCGAGCACAGTGCTCAGCTCTTTTTCCTTGTCCCATCC
>NZ_UPSE01000143.1 GCF_900573885.1 Pseudomonas viridiflava | reverse complement strand
GGTCGCACAGCTTGACCGCCGCCGCTTCACGGGAGTGTTCGGCGATACCCTGAAAGTAACGCTCCTCGGAAAACGGCACGATCAGGTTCTTGCTCAGGCACGCAACCGTTGATGCAACCTCGGCACCAAACGCCTCCGCCAACTGCGCTGTCGTCACATCAGTATCTTCCACCACGTCATGCAACAGCGCGGCAGGCAGGGCAATCTCGAATGCACCAACGGGTTCCTCGCGATGGGCGAAGATCAGCTCATTGGCGACCATCGCCACGTGGGTGGTGTAAGGCAGAGCCAAGCTGGTCATCGTCTGCCCGACATGAGCG
>NZ_UPSE01000144.1 GCF_900573885.1 Pseudomonas viridiflava | reverse complement strand
AAGCTGCGTCACTTCTTTGAAGTCGACCGTCACTTCGTTGTGCTGGCAGCCCTGGAAGCCTTGGCTGATCGCGGCGATATCGAAACTAAAGACGTGGCTGAAGCCATTGCAAAGTTCGGCATCGATCCTGAAAAACGCAATCCACTGGACTGCTAAGAGTCTGCTTCAAGAGCGCTGATCGGGGCGTGAACAGCCGAAGATGCGGAATTTACCTCGCGTATATGAGCATCCAAGGCTGTTTTGCTGTAACTGAACCAGCGTATTCGTGAGTGAACAGGTTCTCCCAAGGAGATACAGAGTGAGTGAGCTAATTCGCGTACCCGACATAGGCAACGGTGAAGGTGAAGTCATTGAATTGATGGTCAAGGTCGGTTATCGCATCG
>NZ_UPSE01000539.1 GCF_900573885.1 Pseudomonas viridiflava | reverse complement strand
GCCCTTGACGGTGTGATCCACCTGCCCGCGACCATCCACAGCATCTTCGGTTGCGGTCTTCGAGGCTTCAGAAGTCGACACAGCGTTGCGCGCCACTTCTTCAACGGCGGCCGTCATCTGATTGACGGCAGTCGCCGCCTGCTGGATTTCATCGTTCTGACGAGTCAGCCCACGAGTACTCTCGTTGGTCACAGCACTCAGTTCTTCCGCCGCCGAGGCCAATTGATCGGAAGCACTGGCAATCTGTTGAATGGTGCCTTTCAAACCGTCCTGCATATTCGACAGGGCGTCAAGCAAAAGCCCGGCTTCATCGCTA
>NZ_UPSE01000547.1 GCF_900573885.1 Pseudomonas viridiflava | reverse complement strand
CTTGAGTACAACGCGTTTGCCAGCATGCGTCCTTCTTCACGCTGCGACTCGCTTTGCTCCAGCGGTTCGGCTTTGTCCGCGTGTTCTACCCCGGCGATATAGGCGTGATAACGCGCAAGTAACGGCGCGTCCCTGTCGGTCAGGGGCGGGCAGATTGGTGGAGAAACCAGCAGCGGTTTTTGTTCCTGAAGGCGTGATGTTTTTTCATCAGATTCGGGGCGAATATCTGGCTGTTGAATCACCGCTTTTTGGCCGAGCCAGGACTTCAATCGATGCAGAAGTTTCATCACTGGAAAACATCCATGG
>NZ_UPSE01000145.1 GCF_900573885.1 Pseudomonas viridiflava | reverse complement strand
CGGTCTGCGCGCCTTCACGGCCAAGGAACAGAAGTCTCTGCGGGCCGTGGCCGAGGGCTTCAGGCCCAATCCTGATTTCGATGCTCTGAGTGTGTTGACCGAGCTGGGTATCGGCGAGGCGCTGGTCGGTACGTTGCAGGACAAGGGGACGCCCGCGATGGTGCAGCGTGTGCTCATCGCTCCGCCCCAGTCGCGTATCGGGCCGCTGACGGCAGACGAGCGGGCGAGTCTGATTGCCGACTCAGCCCTCGGCAGGCGCTACAACAAGCCGGTCGACCGTGAATCGGCCTACGAAATGCTGGCCGCGCGCAAGGTGGCCGAGCCTGACGCAACCGATGC
>NZ_UPSE01000146.1 GCF_900573885.1 Pseudomonas viridiflava | reverse complement strand
GCCCCATCACTTCAATTACTACACCTCTTACACCTACACCCGCGCCAAACAGAAAGATGACCTGACGGTGTTCAATAACGGCGCAGCCATCGAGCTGCCTACCAGCGGCAAGCAGTTCGCCAACGTGCCGAAGAACATGCTGGCGGCCAACATCGGTTATGACGACGGCAGCTACTACGGCACTTTCGGCGGCAAGCTCACCAGCAAGCTTTATGGTGACCTGACCAACGACGAAGGCATTCCCGGGCGCGCCATCTTCAACCTTGGCGCCGGTATCTACC
>NZ_UPSE01000105.1 GCF_900573885.1 Pseudomonas viridiflava | reverse complement strand
ACGCTCTGCTCGATCCAGTGTTCGAGCGCTTCCGGTTGCGGTGGCAACTCGCAATTTTCCCGGTCTGCCATCGCAAGGCAGTGTTCAAGAAAAGCGACTGCCTCGTGCCGCGACTCGTCAGTGCTCTCACTCAACAAGGACTGATAGACAGCCTTTGATTCTTCTTCCACTACAGTCGGTTTGACGACAGTGTTACCTGTCATCAGCTGAAGAGACGTCATAAAAATCGTACCTCGGCAGTTGAGAGTCACGAGAGAAGCGGTCGCACGAGACTTTCTGT
>NZ_UPSE01000213.1 GCF_900573885.1 Pseudomonas viridiflava | reverse complement strand
TCCCAGAACGTGTCGTGAGCCGACCCGCCGGTAGGGATTTCGTTATGCGGCTCGGGCTTCACGGCATGCACGAAGTCCGGGAACTTGATGGCATCCTGAATGAAGAAGATCGGCATGTTGTTGCCGACCAGGTCGAAGTTGCCTTCTTCGGTGTAGAACTTGACCGCAAAGCCGCGCACGTCACGCACGGTATCGCCCGAGCCACGTGGACCCTGTACGGTCGAAAAACGCACGAACACCGGGGTCTTGTGGCCCGGATCACGCAGGAAACCCGCCTTGCTCAGCGCGCCATGGTTTTCATA
>NZ_UPSE01000063.1 GCF_900573885.1 Pseudomonas viridiflava | reverse complement strand
GATCTCATCACCCTGGCTGACCAACAACGCAAAATGGATGACGTTTTCAAGCTCACGGGTATTGCCCGGCCAGCTATAGGCTTCCAGCGTTTTCTGCGCAGCCTCGCTGACCAACTGGACAGGCAGGTTCAGACGCTGGCTGTAGATGCCGACGAAATACTCGGCCAACTGCAGGATGCTGCCGGGCTGCTCGCGCAGCGCAGGCAGGTCGAGCTTGCCTTCGCGCAGGTAATGGTAGAGCCGCTCATTGAATTTACCGGCCGCCACGGCCTGCGCCAGATCGATACTGGTGGCAGCCACCAATCGCACGTCCACAGGGCTTGGC
>NZ_UPSE01000156.1 GCF_900573885.1 Pseudomonas viridiflava | reverse complement strand
ATGTACTGGCGCGCATATCACGCATGACCGGTCTGCAGTTCATTCACCGCGAAGTGCCTTCCACGCAGCAGAGCATAGACGCCTTGCGCACCGGCATGGCCGAAATGAACACCACGCTTGCGGAAAACCCGGAGCGTCGGCGGTTTCTGGATTTCACCTAATCCTTCGGCGGCAACAGCTGGGTTTTCGTCGTGCGCTCCGACAGTTCTTCCAATGTCTCGCTGGCAAGCCTGGAAGGGCGGGTACTTGCCTTGCCCGCCCGGCATGCCCTTGAAGATCAGATACGGCGCGAGTATCCAC
>NZ_UPSE01000159.1 GCF_900573885.1 Pseudomonas viridiflava | reverse complement strand
CGATCCTTCCAACGACTCGGTGACGCTGGAAATCGGCCATGGCGAGGAACGTCCGTTCATCTATCAGGTGCAGATGAAAGGGTTCTTCACCCCGTCGTTCGCACGCGGCGGCATGGGCTCCAAGCAGTTGAACAACCGCCGCTACTACCGCGCCGAGGTTCACTTGAGTGAAGGCAGCCAGGACTACGATCTGGTGGGTTACACCAAGGAACAGGTGATCAACGACGTGCTCGACCAGTACGAGCGGCACATGCAGTTCCTGCATCTGGTGCGTTGATCGAGCGGGCCAGATACCCTCAGATAATCGTTCCCATGCTCCGCGTGGGAACGCCTCTCGGGACGCTCCGCGTCCGCTCTC
>NZ_UPSE01000056.1 GCF_900573885.1 Pseudomonas viridiflava | reverse complement strand
CCGTCAAGACCTATACAAAAGCGTTCTTCAAATCGCCTGTGCTGCAACTGTTGGTAGACATCGATAACACCACACCATTGCCAGCGCCGGTTGTGGACAAGGTCGACGCCGACGGGTTTCTCGATCCGGCCGATATTGTGCTTGAAGCGTTGCTGCGTGTAATGCCCTATCAGGGAATGGCAGAAGGCGACAAAGTCACCGCGCACTGGGACTCGAGTGCTGTCGGCGGGACGTACAGCACCTATACCGTGATCAATAGCGGCATGATCAATCGCGAGGCTGTCTTCCGGGTTCCCAAACGCTACGTG
>NZ_UPSE01000160.1 GCF_900573885.1 Pseudomonas viridiflava | reverse complement strand
GTTCGAACTCTTCGGTAAGAAGGCCAACACCCTTCTAGGGATCGATATTAGTTCCACCTCGGTCAAGCTCCTTGAATTGAGTCGTTCCGGAACCCGCTACAAAGTCGAGTCTTACGCTGTTGAGCCGTTGCCGGCCAATGCCGTCGTCGAGAAGAACATTGCCGAACTCGAAGGGGTTGGTCAGGCGTTGTCACGGGTCGTTGGCAAGGCCAAGACCAGCGCCAGAATAGTGGCGGTCGCTGTCGCAGGCTCCGCAGTCATCACCAAGACGATCGAAATGGATGCCGGTCTCTCGGACGACGACATGGAAAATCAGCTCAAGCTCGAGGCTGACCAGTACATCCCCTATCCC
>NZ_UPSE01000165.1 GCF_900573885.1 Pseudomonas viridiflava | reverse complement strand
TTTCAGTACTCGCCCGAGACCTTCAGCGCCACCGAGCTGGAGTTCGCCAAGGAAGTCTGCGACGCGGTGATCGAAGTCTGGAACCCGACGCCGCAGAACAAGGTGATCCTGAACCTGCCGGCGACCGTTGAAGTGGCCACACCCAACATTTATGCCGACCAGATCGAGTGGTTTGGCCGTCATATCACGCGCCGTGACAGCGTACTGATCAGCCTCCATACCCACAATGACCGTGGCACCGGCGTCGCCGCTACCGAGCTGGGCCTGATGGCCGGCGCGGATCGTGTCGAAGGCTGCCTGTTCGGCAACGGCGAGCGTACCGGTAACGTCGATCTGGTCACCGTCGCCTTGAACCTCTACACCCAGGGCATCCACCCTGAGCTGGACTTTTCGGACATCGACGGTGTGCGCAAGGTCGTCGAAGAGTGCAACCAGATTCCGGTTCACCCGCGTCACCCCTACGT
>NZ_UPSE01000041.1 GCF_900573885.1 Pseudomonas viridiflava | reverse complement strand
GCCTTGACCAGATCGTCGAGGTTTTTGTAAGGCGAATCGCTCTTCACCGCGATGGCGCCGTAGCTGGTGCCGACTGCCGCCAGCCAGCGCACGGCGTTCTCGTCGAAGCGCCCGAACTTGCCCTGCGCCAGATTGAGCAGCGAGCCGCTGGACCAGGCCACCAGTGTTCCGGCATCGGCCGGACGTTGAGCGGCCACCGCGTTGTAGGCCACCGCGCCGACACCGCCGGGCATGTAGGTCACGCGCATCGGGGTGCTGAGGATTTTTCCATTGATCAGCGCGCTCTGGACC
>NZ_UPSE01000642.1 GCF_900573885.1 Pseudomonas viridiflava | reverse complement strand
ATTCCGAACCGGTCGGCAATCCAGCCCGAGGCCGGGATCAGCAGCGCAATGGTCAGCATGTAGGCGATGACCACCGACTGCATGCGCAGTGGATCTTCGGCCAGTGAGTTGGCCATGGACGGCAGAGCGGTGTTGAGAATCGTGCCGTCCAGGCTTTGCATGAAGAACGCGATGGCGATGACCCAGGGCATCCAGCGCAGGGTCTTGTCGTCCATGACGTGCGTGGCAGAGTTGGCCATAAGCTCCTTGTTACAACGTGAGGGTCAGTCGGCTGATCAAAGCACCCGGCAATTGAATGGATCCTGTC
>NZ_UPSE01000168.1 GCF_900573885.1 Pseudomonas viridiflava | reverse complement strand
GAATGTGGCCGCTCTTCACCAGCTGGGTGGCGGCGCGCGTCAGGCTGCTTGGATCGACACCATAGTGATTGGCGAAGTTGTCGTCTTCGGCCGATAACAGGGCGTTGATGAAATTGGGCGGGATTTCCGCAAAGCGAATCGGCGTGCGACGCATCTCGCCAAATTCGGCGATCAACTTGCCGTCGCTGCTGTACACGCGCAGAGGGATTTGCAGTTGGATGCTTCGCAGCGCCTCAACGGATGGCAGAGTGGGGCTCAGATAAAGGAACGCGCCGCTCAGGCCGAGCAGCAGCGAGCAGAATACCGCGACGAGAGACCACCAGAAAAACTTCAGCAGGCGTATCAAGGCTTTTGGATTTCCAGAAAAAATAATGGGTTAAGCGCAGGCATTTACAAATGAACACGCCTTGAAGCTTTCTCAAACGAAAAAAACGCTGGGC
>NZ_UPSE01000178.1 GCF_900573885.1 Pseudomonas viridiflava | reverse complement strand
CCTGTGCCCAGTTGAAGGATGGTGCGCGCGCCGATGCTTTTCAGCGCTTGAGCATCGGTGTTGGCGCAGATGAATTCCACGCCTTCGATGTTGCTCTTGACCAAGTGATTGACAGCGTTACCGCCACCACCGCCTACACCGAAGACCTTGATTACCGGGCTTTGCGGGACGTTGTCTACGAGTTCGAACATTTTCTCTCTCCTTCCGCTCTCTAGTTAGTTTGCCTACTGCCTGCCGCTATTGTTTTGAAGCTTGAATCTTTGAAGCTTAAAAATTGCCCTGGACCCAAC
>NZ_UPSE01000222.1 GCF_900573885.1 Pseudomonas viridiflava | reverse complement strand
CTTCAGGGGTTCATGAATTCAGGATGAGTTGCCCGTTCTCGACACCGACCTTCAAGCCCAGATAGTTGGGCAGGGTCCAGTCCTGTGCTTCATAAGGATGCAGATGCGCTGCGGTGATCACTACCACTCGCGCCCGCAGCCTTGGCCGCCGCGATACCGGCCGGCGCGTCCTCGAACACCAGGCATTGCGCGGGTTCCACGCCCAGCCGCTTTGCTGCCAGCAAAAAACCATCCGGTGCGGGTTTGCCCTGTGTTACATCCTCGGCGGTGATGACGACGTCAGGCAACGTGAGGCCAGCGGCCTTCATACGCGCTTGCGCCAGTGCGAGCGGGGCGGAGGTG
>NZ_UPSE01000172.1 GCF_900573885.1 Pseudomonas viridiflava | reverse complement strand
GAACAACGTCAGCGCCAGCGCGGCTGCAGCCCAGGGAGAAATGTCCATTCCCATCAGCGCTACGCCGAAGAACACCAGAAACAGCTGCATCAAAAGCGGTGTGCCTTGAAACAGCTCTATATATAAGCTGGCTGCCGCACGCGGCCCGGATTTCTCCGAGGTGCGCATGCCCATCACCAGCAGGCCGATCAGCTCGCCGCCGATGAAGGCCACCAGCGACAGGGCCACCGTCCATTGCAGGCCGGTCAGCAGATTGCGCAGGATATCCCAGAGGGTAAAGTCCATCAGCTGCTCCTCGAGATGTAGCGACGCCCGATCCAGGCCAGCAACTGACGAATCAACAGCGCCATGCACAGGTAGATCAGCGTGGTGACGATGTAGGTCTCGAACGAGCGGAAATTACGGGACTGGGTGAAG
>NZ_UPSE01000654.1 GCF_900573885.1 Pseudomonas viridiflava | reverse complement strand
GGTGCCTGATACGCCTGCAAGGCCTGACGCAACGCGGCTTCACGCTCCAGCGCCGCGGCCTGAAGCTGCTCGCCACGGCTGGCCACCACGTCGATCAGCTCAAGCATGTGGTCGCCGGACTTGAGCAGCACGGCGATCAATTCTGCATCCACCGACACGCTGCCTTCACGCAACCGGTCGAGCACGTCTTCGACAATATGGGTAAAGCTGACGATTGGCGTCAGGCCGAACAACCCGGCAGAGCCCTTGATGGTGTGGGCCGCACGGAATACCGCGCCGATGGCATCCTGATCGCCGGGCTCGCTTCCCAGTTGCAGGAGGGATTCCTCCATGGCCAGCAACAGCTCACGCGCCTCGACGATGAACGTCTGCTGTGCCTGATCAAGATTAATGCTCACGTGGACTTCCTTTTCGGTCACTGAACCACACTGCAACGGGCGCTAAGCGAAGGCGCCCGGATGACACAGTTCGAATGTCTCCACGACCGCCTTGCTCTGCCCGGTCAGGCTGAGTGCGGTGCCGGTTTTGCCAGCCTCGCGCTCAATGACCGCCAGCAGTTGAAACCCTGCGCCGTCCATTTCGGTCACCTGCGACAGGTCAATCTCCATGCGCGGCGCATTACCCATCTGCGGCAGTAGTCCGGCAGCGAGTTCGGTCACGGTATAAATC
>NZ_UPSE01000338.1 GCF_900573885.1 Pseudomonas viridiflava | reverse complement strand
GAATCAGGCCTGTCACCACGGTGAGGACCGTCAGGCTGGTGCCCTTGAAAAAGGAATGCCCGTCGCCACGCCCATGGGCGAAGGCCAGCAGTCTTTTCTTGAACAGAACGGCGAGGGCGGTCAACAGCAACACGAAACCCAGCGCCTGTTTGATGATGGCGTTCAGGGCGTCGGGTGCGGCATGCAGGGTGCTCAGGAACCACAGCGTCAGCAACACCGCAGGCACGCTGCCCAGTGTCAGCAGCCCCGTGATTTTCCAGTCGATATTGTCGTTCTTGCGATGAACCAGCACGCCCCCGGATTTGGTGATCGCGGCG
>NZ_UPSE01000623.1 GCF_900573885.1 Pseudomonas viridiflava | reverse complement strand
GTACTCATTCAAGCTGTCGAACATTATCGTCAAGCGATGGCTTGAACCGGAAGGCTCAGGCTTTGAGCGTGTATCGGTACAGGCCGCAGTGGCCCACCTGATCGAGCGGGAGAAGACAACTACCGTGACGCGATGACGACCATCCGAGCTACCTCTAAGCGCCTCTCAGGGTCCCGCTAATCAACCCCAAGGCAGCACCAACTGGCGACAGGTAAGCATCATGGACAAACCTAAAGCCTCTGTACTGAATCTATCTGGCTGTGCAGATCAGGTTCTGGTTGCTGTCGCGCAGGGGCTGGACAAGAAGGCAAAGGGTTACTGATTTTACTGTATCTTGGCCGCACTCACGCGAACCGGAGGCGAGCATGGATCATAAGGA
>NZ_UPSE01000182.1 GCF_900573885.1 Pseudomonas viridiflava | reverse complement strand
GAACAGGGTCGCCGCCAGCGTCATGTCCTGATCGGTAAAGCGCCAGCCCAGCTCATGGTTCCAGCTGGTTTCCGGCTTGCTGTTGATCGAGCCTGCGCCCTGGTCGTAAAGCACATAGTTCTGCGGCACCCGCATGTTGCGCGACAGGCTGTAGAACAACTGATCGCGCTCATCCAGTTGGTACTTGAGGCCGACGTTGGGCAACAGCTTGTTGTAGGTCTGGTCTCGTTTTTCGGGACGTTCTGTCAGGCTGCCGTGGTTATCCCCCTCGCGCTCGACATTCATGTACGCCAGACCGCCAATCAGGGTCCAGTCCGGAGCGAAGTACCAGGTGTCCTGCGCCCAGA
>NZ_UPSE01000177.1 GCF_900573885.1 Pseudomonas viridiflava | reverse complement strand
AGCATCTCAATGACCAGGTCGGGGCATCACCATTGAACACCACATTGACTTCCGCAGAACTGGCCGTCATCAGTGAAATCGTAACCACCTCAAGCTTGTTGAGACTGGTCACCCGACTCACCGGGCTCAGATTCGCCGCAATCGCCAAAGTGACCGACAGCAGCTGGACCGCATGTGCTGTATATGACGAACTCAATTTCGGGCTGGATGCCGGTCATGAGCTCAAACTGGAAAACACGTTCTGCAACGAACTGAGATTGAATCGCCAGCCTATCGTGATCAATGAAGTCGCGACCGATCCTGAATACGCCCAGCACTTCATTCCGGCA
>NZ_UPSE01000161.1 GCF_900573885.1 Pseudomonas viridiflava | reverse complement strand
CAGTCGATTTATTCTGTACATGTTGCGGGCTTGTTTTTGAGTTGGCGCTCAGGGGAATACCCCGTAAAAACAACGCCCGCAACCCTTTCAGAACATCCCCTCGAAATTATTCCGGACAGCAGTGCGCCTGCGCGGGAATGACGGAGGTTTTGATAACGGGCGCGGCAGAGAGGCTCGCGCGTAAGGCGCGAAACAGATCTCCGCGCGCACGCGCGAATGAAGATGTTTGCAGACCGAACGCAAACCGAAGCAGTTCGGCTGACCTAACAGCGAAGCCCAACCGGGCTTCGCTTAATAATCAATCACCACATCCCCCTTCGGCACACTGCAGCACGACAGAATGTACCCCTCCGCCACATCCTCATCCGTAATCCCTCCGTTGTGCTCCATCTCCACCTCACCGGAAGTCTTCATCACCTTGCACGTCCCGCAAATCCCCATCCCGCACGCTTTGGGAATATGCAGCCCCAGCTTGGCCGCCGCTGCATGCACGGTCTCACCAGGCGCCACGCGGATGCTTTTGCCGGTGGTGGTGAACTCCACCTGATTGAGATCAGCCGCATCCGGCGCCGGCGCTTCGGCGGCTTGTTCGGCGTTGACGATGGCTTCGGCTTTGTCTTCGGCCGGCGTCGCGCCGAACGATTCTTCGTGGTAGCGCGTCATGTCGAAACCGTTGGCTTCGAGCAAGCGCTTCACGGCGTTCATGTAGGGCGTGGGGCCGCAGCAGAAAATTTCGCGCTCACGAAAATCCGGGGCGATCAGTTCCAGCATCGGCTGGTTGAGGTAGCCGCGATAGCCTGCCCAGGGCTCACCCTCGCCGTGTTTTTCACAAATGATGTGCAAGCCGAAGTTACGCACGCGCGAGGCCATGTGGTCGAGCTCGCGGCGGTAGATCACGTCGCGCGGCGAACGGGCGCTGTGGACGAAGACCATGTCGACATTGGCGTTGGTGTCGAAGAACCAGCGCGCCATCGACATCACCGGCGTAATGCCCACGCCGCCGCTGAGGTAGAGCACTTTGTCGTTGGGGAAATCCATGGCGTTGAACAGGCCAACCGGGCCATGCACGGGCAGTTCGTCGCCTTCTTTCATGTTGTCGTGCAGCCAGTTCGACACCTTGCCGCCCGGCACGCGCTTGATGGTCAGCGAAAAGCTGTACGGCACTGAAGGCGAGCTGGAGATGGTGTACGAACGCATGATCGGCTGGCCGTCGATTTCAAGCTCCAGGGTGACGAACTGCCCCGGCTTAAAGAAGAACATGATCGGCTGGTCGGCCATAAAGCAGAAGGTGCGCACGTCCCAGGTTTCCTGGATCACTTTGACGCAACGCACCAGGTGACGGCCGTTGGCCCAGGTCTGGGTGTTGACCGGATTAAGGAAAGTGTTGGACATGTTCGCTCCCGCTGACGCTTAGGGTTGCCTGGGTCTTGTGCCCGGGACTATGGCGCCGATTGTGGGCATGCGCCTAGTGGCTCACTTACCTATCTGCGACATCGGCATGCTCACCGCGACCAGCCCCCAACCATCGGGGCTGGCGCGTCGGAAACGGATTCGGCCGTGTCGTCCATGGATAAGGCCATCAACGCGCCCGACTCCACACTCCACCTCAATCTAGAGCGCATTACACAAGCGCCTTGCGTGAACACCAACCGCCAATTTTCGCTGCGCGCACACCGCGATCAGCCATGAGGACAGAGCCATGGACACCACTACCCTGAGTTTGGGCGACCCGCTGGAGCCGGCACGCAAGGCCACCGCCGAGATGCTGCAAAACCGCGAGCGCACCTATTCCCTGCCGCAGCCGTTTTACAGCGACGAGCGCCTGTTCGATATCGATATGCAGGAGATTTTCCACAAGGAATGGTTGATCGCCGGCATGACCTGCGAGATCCCGGCGAAGGGCAATTACCTGACTTTCCAATTGGGCAAAAACCCGATCGTGGTGATTCGCGGCGCCGACGGCGTGGTTAACGCCTTCCACAACGTATGCCGCCACCGTGGCTCGCGTTTGTGCACGGGCGAGAAAGGCAAAGTCGCCAAGCTGGTGTGCCCGTACCACCAGTGGACCTACGAACTCGACGGCCGCTTGCTGTATGCGGGCACCGAGATGGGCGAAGACTTCGACATGAAGAAGTTCGGCCTCAAGCCGGTGCATGTGAAAGTCGCGGGCGGTTATATCTTCGTATCGCTGGCAGAAAACCCGCCGGCCATTGATGAATTCCTCTCCACCCTGGCCCATTACATGGAGCCCTACGACATGGAGAACACCAAGGTGGCGGTGCAAACCACCTTGATGGAAAAAGCCAACTGGAAGCTGGTGATCGAAAACAACCGCGAGTGCTACCACTGCAACGGCTCGCACCCTGAACTGTTGAAAACCTTGCTGGAATGGGACGACGTTACCGACCCGCGCGCCGACCAGGCCTTCAAAGACCACGTCGCCGCTTCCGCTGCTGCCTGGGACGCCGAGAAAATTCCATACGCCCACGCCAGCTTCGGCCTGCGTAACCGCATCGTGCGCATGCCGCTGCTCAAGGGCACCGTATCGATGACGCTGGACGGCAAACAAGGCTGCAACAAATTGATGGGCCGGATCAAAAACCCCGACCTGGGCTCCATGCGCATCCTGCATTTGCCGCACTCGTGGAACCACTGCATGGGCGACCACATTATCGTGTTTACCGTGTGGCCGATCAGCGCCCAGGAAACCATGGTCACCACCAAATGGATCGTGCACAAAGACGCCGTTGAAGGCGTGGACTACGACCCGGTGCGCATGCGCCAGGTGTGGGACGCCACCAACGACCAGGACCGTCGCCTGGCCGAAGAAAACCAACGCGGCATCAACTCCACCGCTTACCAGCCGGGGCCGTATTCGAAGACGTATGAGTTTGGCGTGGTGAATTTTATCGACTGGTACAGCGAGCGGTTGCTGAGCAACCTGGGGGCTGCGCCGGCGCCGTATTTGTATGGGATCAAGACCCAGTAATACCCCTGGCGACGGTGTCTCTCGGGTTCGAAATAGCGTGTTACCGGTAAACTCTGGATCCCCGCCTACGCCGGGATGACGGACGTCTCTACAAATACCACCGTCATTCCCGCGCAGGCGGCGGTCCGACGATTCGGAATCCAGAATTCCAAGTGAACGGTGTGATAGAGCACGACACGGATGGACGAAGGAACGTGCGCCGATTCACACCCTGAACTTCGCCACCATCCCATTCAACCCCACCGCCAGCCGCGACAGCTCATGGCTGGCCGCCGCTGTCTGATTCGCCCCAGCCGATGACTGCAGCGACAGGTCGCGAATGTTCATCAGGTTGCGGTCCACTTCTCGCGCCACTTGCGCCTGTTCTTCCGAGGCGCTGGCGATTACCAGGTTGCGTTCGTTGATGGCGGAAATGGCCACGGCAATTTCATCCAGTGCCGTGCCGGCCTCGCGCGCCACTTCAAGCGTGCTGCGTGCGCGCTGGTTGCTGTTCTGCATGGCGTTAACGGCCTGGTCGGCGCCGTTGCGGATGCCGCCGACCATCTGTTCGATTTCCTGGGTGGACTGTTGCGTGCGATGGGCCAGCGCCCGCACTTCATCGGCCACCACGGCAAAGCCACGGCCGGCTTCACCGGCGCGGGCGGCTTCGATGGCGGCGTTGAGGGCCAGCAGGTTGGTCTGTTCAGCAATGGAGCGGATCACGTCGAGCACCTGGCTGATGTCGCGCACTTTTTCGGCCAGTTGCAGCACCTGATCGGCCGAGGTGGTGACATCATCCGCCAGGCTGGAAATCGAGTTCACCGTTTCCTGCACCTGCTCGCGTCCACGCTGGGTGGTGCGGTCGGATTCACGCGAGGCTTCGGAGGTGATAACGGCGTTGCGCGCCACTTCTTCCACGGCCGTGGTCATCTCGTTGACGGCAGTGGCGGCCTGTTCAATTTCGTCGTTTTGCTGATGCAGGCCGCGCGTGGAATTCTCGGTCACCGCGCTGAGTTCTTCGGAAGCAGAAGCCAGCTGACTGGATGAGTCGGCGATGCCCTGAATGGTGTTGCGCAGGTTTTGCTGCATGGTGCTCAAGGCGCCGAGCAGGCGGGCGGGTTCGTCGGTGCCGTCCACTTCAATGCGTTCGGTCAGATCGCCCGAGGCCACCACTTGCGCCACATCCACCGCCCGCAGCAGGGGCCGCACGATGCTTCGGGTGATCACCAGCGCCAGGATGGCCGTAGCGATGGCAGCCAGAATCATGGTGATGATCATGCTGTTGCGCGCGGTGGTGAACACATGGTCCGAGCGCTCCCGAGCGGCATTGGCACCGGCCGTGTTGATGGCTGTCAGCTGCACGATTTCCCGGGCCATTGTGTCGGTGAACTCCACCATGCGCCCGGAAGCCACCGCGGTGGCTTCATCAAATTTTTGCTGTTGGACGAACTGGGTGATTTTTTCCTGCTCTTGCAGGTAGCCGGTCAAGGCTGCGGCAAATCGCTCGTAGCTGGCGCGTTCATCCGGGCTCGAAATCAACGCTTCGTAACGCCGCTCGTTGTCATCCAGCGAAGCCTTGAGCTCTTGGGCGCGTTTGCTGTTGGCGGCTTGATCATCTGCTTCACGGTTGACGATCAGGCGCAAGGTGACGGCGCGCAGTCGCAACGAATTCTGCGCCAGGGCGTCCAGCGCGAGGATGCTGGGCAGCCAATTGTCGTTCACTTCCAATGAGTCGTTGCGCATGTCCGAGATCTTGGACAAGGCAATGGCGCCGAGAACCAGCACCATCAATGCGATAAGGCTGAACGCCAGGGTAGTACGTGGGCCAATGTCGATCTTTCGCAGCATGACGAGTGTCCTTCCAGTTGAACTACGCGCTGTTCAGCGCCCAGCCGAATGTCTCCACACCGCGCGCGAGTTGTGCACGCCGTATGAAAAACATAGTTGGAAATGGACAAACCGGCGCAGCGTTTTGTCGGCCGGCACGCTAGCGAATAACCCCTTCCTCCAGTAGCAATTTGAAAATCGCCTCGGCCCCTTCCTCGGCGCTGACGTCTTTGACGATCTGCCCTCCGCCGCCGGCCGCTTTTGCCGTGGCCGCTTTCATGCGCTCGGCGCCGGTTTTGGCTTTGATCACTTTCAACCGTTTGGGCCGTGGCCGTGCCGGTTGAAAGGTGGCGCTGGCGAGCAGGTCGTCATCGAGCACTTCCACTTCATCAGCGCTCAGGGTGCCGCGACGGGCCGGGCCGAAGGCGCTTTGCCGGGCGACCGGCGCGGCGTTGTCGACGCTGGCGAGAAACGGCAGGCGCACTTGCAGGCGCCGACGCTGGCCGCGAGGCAGCGCTTGCAGCACCTGCGCCACACCGTTTTCGACCGTTTCCACTTCGGCCAGGCCAACCACCAACGGCCAACCCAACCGCTCGGCCAGCAGGTACGGCAGCATGCCCGAGCCTTCGCCGGTTTCGGCCTGGCTGCCGGTGAGTACCAACTGTGCGTTGCTGTCTTTGAGAAAATCGAGCAACACCGGCAGCGCATCGGCGCCCTCCGGTTGTTGCAGCACGCTGAGTTCGTTTAGGCCCATGCCCAGGTAGGCGCGCAAGGCTTCCTGCTGGGCGTTGCCGGCGTGCAGCACGCGCAGCTGTTCGCCGGCCAAGCGCAAGCCTAGTTCGACTGCACGGGAATCCTGCTCGGCGCGGCGGGCGCGACCGGAGGTGGGGTGGGCGCCGATGGACACCAGGCACAACACGGAGAGTGGCTTAGGCTGCATCGCGATTGCCTCCGGCGCGGTGCGCGGCCATGCGTTCGATTAGGGCGGCAAGAATGGCCGCCGAGTCGCCGATGACGGACAGGTCGGCGCGTTTGATCATGTCGCAGCCGGCGTCCAGGTTGACCGCCACCACTTTGTCGCAGGCGCCGATGCCTTGCAGGTGCTGGATGGCGCCGGAAATGCCGACGGCCATGTACACCCGCGCAGTGACCCAGGTGCCGGTCGCGCCGACCTGGCGGTTACGCGCCATATGGCCATCGTCTACCGCCACACGCGAGGCGCCTTCGGTGGCGCCGAGGGCGGCGGCGGTGCGGTGGAACAGGTCCCAGTCTTTAACGCCGTTGCCGCCGGACAAAATGAATTCCGCCTCGGCCATTGGCGTTGCCGCCGGGTCGACTGCCACGGCGCCGAGGTCTTCGATGCGCGGCAGGCAACGCGCCACGTCGTGTTCCAGCGCGACGGGCAGCGCTTCGTGACGGGTTTCGCTGACCGGCTCGGCGCATTCGCTGGCGGCCAGAATCAGCCGGGCGAGCGGACGTTGCAGGTCTTGCTGGCCGGCACCGGCGCGGCCGATGCAGTGCTCCTCGGTGACTTGCCACACGCGCGTAGCCGGACGTTCGCCCAACTGCGCCGCCAAGCGACGCCCCAGCTCGCCGCCACCGGTGCGGCTGTCGGGCAGCAGCCAGTGGCGCGGCTGGAATTGCCGTTCAATGGCGGTCAGCGCCTGCACCTGTTGCTCCGGCGCGTAACCGCTGTAGAGCGGACCGTCGAAGTGCAGCAGGCGGTCGACGCCAGCAGTGTCGAAACCACTTTCTTTATGCTCGCCGAATACCACGGCCACTACCGCACCCGCGTTGCCGGCGAGCTTGTGGGCCAGCCCCAGCAGGTCGCGGTCGTGTGCGGTCAGGCGGCCGCCGACCATGTCGGGCACCACGACGATGTAGAAGCTGGGCGCCGGCACGCTGTGCAACGGCAATTGCACCACGGCGCTCTGGCTGGAGCGCTTCGTGGTGCCGCCCTGCTGCACGCCGCTGCGGTCGATGCGCTTGATGCCGTTGGGGCCGATAAAGCCGACTGCGTGCGGGTTCTTGCGGATGACGCCGTTGGGGCCCATCCAGCTGGTGTCGCTGCGCTGCAAAGTGGCGTGCAACGGGTGCAGGCGATTGCGCGCGATGCGCTCGGCGTGGGGGTTACGGCGGATGAGGTCAGACATGGGCGGTTCTCCGGCGAGCGGGCAAGAGCGAAAGGCCCCTCTCCCCCAGCCCCTCTCCCGCAAGCGGGCGAGGGGAGTTAATTCGCGCTCGGTTCGTCCCCTCGCCCCCCTGGGGGAGAGGGCTAGGGTGAGGGGGTGACAGCAAACGAAGGTCCATCATTCCACCTCCTCCGCCACGCGCTTAACCGTCACAGCCGGCGCCTCCACCAACACCTCCGCCACCAGCTCGGCGATGTCTTTTATTTGCGGCCGTGGCTCAACCACGCCTTCCAGCATCGCTGTGCATTGCGGGCAACCCACGGCTACCAGTTCGGCGCCGGTTTCTTTGATGTCGACCATGCGCATGTCGGGAATGCGTTGCTTGCCGGGAATGTCGGTAATCGGCGCGCCGCCACCGCCGCCGCAGCAGCGTGAGCGGAATCCGGAGCGTTGCATCTCTTTCACTTCAATACCCAGGGCACGCAGTACGTCACGCGGCGCTTCGTATTCACCGTTGTAGCGGCCGAGGTAGCAGGGGTCGTGATAGGTCACGGAGCCGCCTTTGTGCTGACCGAGGTTGAGTTTTTTCGCGGCGATCAGCTCAGCGATAAAGGTGCTGTGGTGCAGCACTTGGTAGTGACCACCGAGGGCGCCGTATTCGTTTTTCAGCACGTGGAAACTGTGCGGGTCGCAGCTGACGATGCGTTTGAAGCTGTATTTTTCCAGGGTGGCGATGTTGCGTTTGGCCAGGCTCTGGAAGGTGGCTTCGTCGCCCAGACGCCGTGCCACGTCGCCGCTGTCGCGCTCTTCCAGACCGAGTACGGCGAAGTCGACGTTGGCGGCTTTCAGTACTTTTACAAAGGCGCGCAGGGTGCGTTGGTTGCGCATGTCGAAGGCGCCGTCACCCACCCAGAACAGCACGTCGGTGGACTGTTTTTCGCTGAGCAGGGCGAGGTTCAAATCCGCCGCCCAGTTCAGCCGGCCGCCGGGGTTGAAGCCGCCGGGGTTGTCAGTGGCGATCAGGTTGTCGAGCACTTCGGCGCCTTTGTTTGGCGTGGCGCCTTTTTCCAGGGTGAGGTGGCGGCGCATGTCGACGATGGCATCGACGTGCTCGATCATCATCGGGCACTCTTCCACGCAGGCGCGGCAGGTGGTGCACGACCACAACGTTTCAGCGTCGACCAGGCCGTTGACGATGGGTTGATGGGGGCCGCCTGCATGTTCGCCCAGTGGTTTGCCCGGGTATGGACTGCCGGCAAACTTGGCATCGGTGCCGCCGGCCAGGCCGACGACCATGTCCTGAATCAGTTTTTTCGGATTCAGCGGTTGCCCGGCAGCAAAGGCCGGGCACGCTGCTTCGCATTTACCGCACTGCACGCAGGCGTCGAAGCCGAGCAGTTGGTTCCAGGTGAAGTCGGTAGGTTTTTCCACACCCAAAGGCGCGTTGGGATTGGACAGGTCGAGGGCTTTCAAGCCGGTGGAACGACCACCGCCAAAACGCTCGGCGCGACGGTGCCAGGCCAGGTGCAGGGCACCGGCGAAGGCGTGCTTCATCGGCCCGCCCCAGGTCATGCCGAAGAACAATTCCGACACGCCCCAGGCCACGCCAGTTGCCAGCACCAGCGCAAGCACCCAGCCGCCAAAGGCCGCAGGCAGAATGCCGGCCACCGGCAAGGTGGCGATAAAGAAGCTGACGGAAAACATCAGCAGGCTTTTCGGCAGGCGCATCCAGGGGCCTTTCGACAGGCGCGACGGCGGGTTCAGCCGACGCTTGGCCACGAACAGCGCGCCGACAAACATCAGCACGCAGGCGCCGAGCAAGGCGAAACCGAGGATGCGGTTATGCAGGCCAAAGCCATGCACCATCACCGCCAGCACGGCGGCCAGAATAAAACCGCCGGCGGTGGCTACGTGGGTGTTGGCGATGTATTTGTCGCGGGCCACCACGTGGTGCAAATCGACCATGTAGCGCTTGGGCATGGCCAGCAAACCGCCAAGCCAATCGACCTCGGCCGCGCGACCGCGACGCCACATGAAAAAGCGCTTGGCCGCACCGATCACCGCCAAGAGCAGGGCGGCGAACAGGAGGATGGGCAGAAGGGTGTTTAACATCATTGGTCTCCTTCGCGGGACCGGGAAACAACACAAATCGGTCGCCTCGCCCCTGCGGGGAGAGGGCTAGGGAGAGGGGGCGG
This sequence comes from Pseudomonas viridiflava, assembly GCF_900573885.1. Taxonomy (GTDB): domain Bacteria; phylum Pseudomonadota; class Gammaproteobacteria; order Pseudomonadales; family Pseudomonadaceae; genus Aquipseudomonas. Next base: position 424,453 of record NZ_UPSE01000161.1, on the reverse strand, counting down.
CAGGCGACGCGAATCACCGAATCAACAGCCCCTCTCCCCCGGCCCCTCTCCCGCAAGCGGGCGAGGGGAGACCATCACTTAAAAGTCCTTACACAACCGCAACGCGTCATAAATCGCCGCGTGGGTGTTGCGCTGGGCTACGCAGTCGCCGATGCGGAACAGCAAGTAGCCCTCGCCCGCCTCGCTCAGGCACGGTTGCGGTTTGATCGCGAACAGCGCTTCGACGTCGATCTGGCCTTTGTTGCGCGAGCCTTCTTTCAGGGCGTAGTACAGGGTTTCGTCCGGCCGTACGCCGTTTTCCACCACCACCTGATCGACCACGCGCTCTTCCTTGGCGCCGGTGTATTCGTTCTCCAGCACGGCCACCAGCTTGTCGCCTTCGCGGTAGACCTTTTCCAGCATCATGTCGCCGGTCATCACCACGTCTTTGGGGTACATGCTGCGGTAGTAGGTGGGGAACGAGGTGCCGCCCATGGCCACGCCGGGTTTGGTGTCGTCGGTGACGATCTCAACCTGCGAGCCTTTGTCGGCCATAAAGTCGGCCACCGACATACCGGTGAATTCGCAAATGGTGTCGTACACCAGCACGTTCTTGGCCGGCGCCACTTTGCCGTCGAGCACGTCCCAGCTGCTGACTACCAGGCCTTCAGCCGAGCCCCAATGTTCGTTTTGTTCCAGGTACGGATGGCCGCCGTTGGCGAGCACGATGACGTCCGGGCGCAGGTCTTGAATGGTGGCCACGTCGGCGCCGGTGCCCAGGCGCAGGTCGATTTTCAGCCGCGCCAGTTCCAGCTGATACCAGCGGGTAATGCCGGCAATCTGGTCGCGCTGGGGTGCTTTCGAGGCGGTGGTGATCTGCCCGCCCAGTGCGTCTTTCTTCTCGAACAAGGTCACGTCGTGGCCGCGTTCAGCCGCTACACGAGCAGCCTCCATGCCGGCTGGGCCACCGCCGACCACCACCACTTTGCGTTTCACGCCGGTGGTTTTTTCAATGATGTGCGGCACGCCCATGTATTCACGGGACGTGGCGGCGTTCTGGATGCACAGCACGTCCAGCCCTTGGTATTGGCGGTCGATGCAGTAGTTGGCGCCGACGCACTGTTTGATCTGGTCGACCTGGCCCATTTTGATTTTGGCGATGAAGTGCGGGTCGGCGATGTGCGCCCGGGTCATGCCGACCATGTCGACATAACCGCCATCGAGAATGCGCGTGGCCTGGTTCGGGTCTTTGATGTTCTGTGCGTGCAGCACCGGCACCTTGACCACTTCCTTGATGCCCGCTGCCAGGTGCAGGAAAGGCTCCGGCGGGTAACTCATGTTGGGGATCACGTTGGCCAGGGTGTTGTGGGTGTCGCAACCCGAGCCGACTACGCCGATGAAGTCGATCATGCCGGTGTCGTCGTAGTATTTGGCGATCTGCTTCATGTCCTCATGGCTGAGGCCGTCGGGGTGGAATTCGTCGCCGCAGATGCGCATGCCGACGCAGAAGTCCGGACCCACTTCCTGGCGAATGGCCTTGAGCACTTCGAGGCCGAATTTCATCCGCCCTTCGAAGTCGCCGCCCCATTCATCGGTGCGCTTGTTAACGCGCGGGCTCCAGAATTGGTCGACCATGTGCTGGTGCACGGCGGACAGCTCGATACCGTCGAGGCCGCCCTCCTTCGCACGGCGCGCGGCCTGGGCGTAGTTGCCGATCACACGCCAGATTTCTTCCACTTCAATGGTTTTGCAGGTGGCGCGGTGCACCGGTTCCCGGATGCCGGACGGCGACATCAGGGTTGGCCAGTTAAAGCCGTCCCACCGCGAGCGGCGGCCCATGTGGGTAATCTGAATCATGATTTTGGCGCCGTGCTTGTGCATGGCGTCGGCCAGATTCTGGAAGTGCGGAATGATGCGGTCGGTAGAGAGGTTCACCGAACTCCACCACTCCTGGGGGCTGTCGATCGCCACCACCGAAGAGCCACCACAAATCGCCAGGCCGATACCGCCCTTGGCTTTTTCTTCGTAGTACTTGATATAGCGTTCGGTGGTCATGCCGCCGTCGGTGGTATACACCTCGGCGTGCGCAGTGCTGAGCACGCGGTTGCGGATGGTCAGTTTGCCGATCTGGATCGGCTGGAACATAGATTCAAAAGCCATTACGGCACCCTCTGAAAACTACTGCGCTCGGTTATGCCGCGTTGGAGGGCAAAGCGAAAATGCTCATTTACTGAATGTAAACTCCGCTTTTCGCTTTGCCCTCCGCCTTGCCTACCCTTCGCTCGCTACGTTTTCACGTTGAGTTGGAAAGAGATGATCAGAGCGGCTTCACGACAAACAACCCGTCGTCATGCCCTTCTTCCGACCCGCCGTACACCTGCTCGGCGACGGTGCGGATGCTGCTGCCGCTGGCGGCGAGAACCTGGTCCATGGCGCCGGCAAACCAGCCGGTGAACATGTAGTCCACCTTGCGCCCGACCTTGCCGTACACGTACACGAAGGCGGAGTGTTCGAGCTTGACGCTGGCGGTGCCTTTTTCCAGGTCGATGTCCTGGATCTTGAACAGGCCCCAGCCGCGTTGGCTCAGGCGATTCATGTAGTGCTCGAACACCGCTACGCCTTCAATGCCGTGGCACTCGGCTTCTTTCTCGCACCAGTGCCAGGCCGACTTGTAGCCGGCTTTGTAGAGGATCTCGGCGTAGGCGTCGGCGCCCAGTACTTCTTCGATGCCCATGTGGTTGTTGACGAAAAAGTGCCGTGGCACGTACAGCATCGGCAGCGCATCGCTGGTCCAGACACCGGTTTCGCTGTCGACTTCGATGGGCAGTTGCGGGGCGATTTTGGCCATGGGTGGAGCTCCAGAAATTCGGTAAGGTTTTTACCCTCACCCCAACCCTCTCCCGAAACGGGAGAGGGAGCCGACCGCGATTGGTCTCCCCTCTCCCGCTTGCGGGAGAGGGGCCGGGGGGAGAAGGCCGAAGGAAACGGCGTTACTCGTGCCAGACGTCAGCTAGAACGCGAACCCAGTTCTCACCCATGATCTTGCGCACCACGCGTTCGCTATGGCCGCGCTTGAGCAGGGTTTCGGTGAGGTTGGGGAATTCGCCCACGGTGCGGATGCCCAGCGGGTTGATGATCTTGCCGAAGCTGGTGAGGCGGCGGGCGTAGCCTTTGTCGTGGGTCAGGTATTCAAAGAATTCCTGGCCGTGGCCCTGGGTGAAGTCGGTGCCAATGCCAATGGCGTCTTCGCCCACAATGTTCATCACGTATTCGATGGCTTCGGCGTAATCGTCGATGGTGGAGTCGATGCCTTTGGCCAGGAACGGGGCGAACATGGTCACGCCGACAAAGCCGCCGTGGTCGGCGATGAATTTCAGTTCTTCATCGGATTTGTTGCGCGGGTGTTCTTTGAGACCGGACGGCAGGCAGTGCGAGTAGCACACCGGCTTTTTCGATTCGAGGATGACTTCTTCGGAGGTCTTGGAACCAACGTGGGAGAGGTCGCACATGACGCCGACGCGGTTCATTTCCGCGACGATCTCGCGGCCGAAACCCGAGAGCCCGCCGTCACGTTCGTAGCAGCCGGTACCGACCAGGTTCTGGGTGTTGTAGCACATCTGCACAATGCCGACGCCGAGCTGCTTGAAGATGTCGACGTAGGCAATCTGATCCTCAAATGCGTGGGCATTCTGGAAGCCGAAGAGGATGCCGGTCTTGCCTTGTTCCTTGGCTTTGCGGATGTCGGCCGTGGTGCGTACCGGCATCACCAGGTCGGCGTTGTCGCGCATCAGTTTCTGGCTGGCGGCGATGCTGTTGACGGTGGCCTGGAAGCCTTCCCATACCGACACGGTGCAGTTGGCCATGGTCAGGCCGCCTTTGCGCATGTCTTCGAACAGCTCACGGTTCCATTTGGCAATGATCAGACCGTCGATAACGATGCTGTCGGCGTGCAACTCGGCTGGGCTCATCAGGCTGTCCCCTTCTCGGTCAATACCTGCGCCGAATCGTTTGCCGGCGCTTTGGGGACCAGCATATTCCTTGGGGATTGGCCGCTATCGCGCAAAAACGACAGGGGAATTGTCGAAAGCGTCAAAGCAGGGCGGGGAGAGCGACACAGACTGGATACAGACTGTAGGAGCGAGCTTGCTCGCGAAGGGTGTTGAACAGGCGGGGATTACGTTGGCGCGACAACCGTTTCGCGAGCAAGCTCGCTCCTACGGGGTCGGGGGGGCGGGTGACGGGAAGCGGAGAGCGGGGAGTCGGTGCTTAGCGAAGCACCGGGTCGAACTTGATACGGCGGCCGAATACCAGGGCCAATACAAACATGCCTGCCAGCAACCCTGTTGCCAGCTTGAACACACCAATCACCATTGCATTGCTCAGCGGCGCGTACAGCACCACGGCGCAGCAAACAAAGGCCAATACCAGCAACACCATCGCGGCTTTGGACATGGCATTCCCTCCTCAGGCTCAGACTTACAAACTATCCCGACTTATGTGACAACCAGGCGCCTGTCGGGCGGGTCATCTGTCGGCTTTCGGGTTTATGAATTCGGGTAAGGCGCTTAGAACACGAAACGCTGATTTTCAGGCTTCGGGGTGTGGCCGGTTTCAGCGTCGTCGCTCACGGTAATCCACTGCGCGCCGCGCAAAACTTGGCCTTGTGGAGCGGTCTGGGCCATTTGCGGCTCAGGCTGCATGAACGGGCTTTCGGCCCATTGCGGCTCGGTCAGGGGTTTGTTCATCAGGTGGGACGGGCTGACTTTGGCGACCGACTGAACGGCAACGGCGTCAGGGGCGGAGGTCGTAGCGGAAGCATATGCACCAGTGACAACCACAGCAGCGGCACTCAGCAGGTTCAGTACGGTATTCATGGCGGCGACTCCATCGCAGATCAAAGATTCTTGAATCTGAAAGTGCAGCCGTCGTGCCAACTAAAACTCAATTTTTTTACGTTATAAATCAATAACTTATGAATCGATATCGGAGGGGCCGGTTGCACATTGCACGACGGCCGTTTTTGCCGGGTTGCAATTTGCACGACCGCTTATCGCTGTTTCGCCGGTGCTTAAGCGAAACGGCAATTTCCTACGAGGCGTGCTCAGGCTCGCTGCGCGACTCCAGCGGCAGGTAAACGCGGAACAGCGAGCCCTGGCCCACATGGCTGTCCACTTCGATGGTGCCCTGGTGCGAGGCAATGATCTGTTCGGTAATGAACAGTCCCAAACCCAGCCCCTGGCTGACGCCATTGGAGGAAACGCGCTCGAACTGCTGGAAAATGCGCGCCAGATCGGGGGCGGAAATGCCGATGCCGTGGTCTTGCACTTCCAGGCAGGCGCCCTCCGGTGTAGCCCGCACGCGCAGGTCGACCGGCTTCTTGTTGCCATAGCGCAGCGCGTTGGTGAGCAGGTTCACCACCACTTGCTCGATGCGGAATTCATCCCACAGGCCAACCACCGGCTCAGCAGCGCTGAGGGTGACGTCGCAGCCGGCTGCGCCGATCTGCGCGCTGTAGTTTTCCAGCACACGGCCAACCAGCGCCGAGAGGTCGAAACGGGCTGGGCGGATGGACAGCTTGCCGGTGCGAATGCGCGACACGTCGAGCATGTCTTCAATCAGGCGCACCAGGCTATTGATCTGCCGCTCGTCACGCTCGGTCATGGCCTTGAGCTTGTCGGGGGTGAAGGCGCTCATGTCGCCTTTACTCAGGCGCAGCTTGCGCAGCTGGGTTTCCAGCACCAGCCCGTTGAGCGGCGTTCGCAGCTCATGGGAGACGATGGACATAAAGTCGTCGCGCATGCGCACGGCGCGCTCCAGGTCGTCCTGAGCGGCGCGCAGTTCGCAGAGCAGCACTTCCTGCTCCTTGCGGCTTTTCTCCAGGGCGATCACTTGCTCGTTAATGGCCTGACGCTGGCGGAACAGTTCGACGAATACCGTGACCTTGCTTTTCACCGCCTGGATATCCAGCGGTTTTTGCAGGAAGTCCACGGCGCCGCTTTCGTAGCCGGTGAAGGCGTAGTTCATCTCACGCCCGGCGGCGCTGACGAACACGATGGGAATGTGTTTGGTCTTTTCCGTGCCGCGCATCAGCTCGGCCAGCTCGAAGCCGTTCATGTCCGGCATCTGCACGTCGAGAATGGCCAGCGCAAAGTCGTGCTGCAGCAGCAAGCCCAGCGCTTCTTCACCGGAGGTGGCTTGAAACACCTGGCGTCCCTCACCGCGGATCAAGGCGTCGAGGGCCAGCAGGTTCTCCGGCAGGTCGTCGACGATCAGCAGTTTGGTTTCGATGGTAGTCAGCATGGGCTTCTATTCAACTCTGCGAGCAGCGCCTGAATGCCGGGAACCGGCAAGACGAAATCGGCTGTATGCGACGCCAGCGCCGCCAAGGGCATGGTGGCGACCTGAGCGTCGGCGGGGTCCTGGACAACGGTCAGACCGCCGCAGTGTTTTATCGTTGCCATTCCTTTTGCACCGTCCTCGTTGGCCCCCGTCAGCAGAATGCCCATCAGCCCGGCGCCATAGGCGTCGGCGGCCGATTCGAAGAGCACATCGATAGAGGGGCGGGAGAAATGCAGCGGCTCTTCCCGGCTCAGGGAAAAGCTGCGGTCGTTTTCAATCAACAGGTGGTAACCCGAGGCGGCAAAGTACAGCGTGCCGCCGTGCAGGGTTTCCTTGTCTTCAGCTTCTTTCACGCGAATGCCCAGGCGCTGTTGAAACACGGTGGCCAACTGGCTGCGACGGTCATCGGGCATGTGCAGCACGGCGATGATGGGCAGCCGGTAATCGGCACCCAGGCCGCTGAATATCGCCAGCAGCGCCTGCACGCCACCGGCCGAAGCGCCCACCACTACCGCTTCCAGCGCAGTAGCGCGGGTCAGCAGCAGGTCGTCGAGGGCGCGGTCGATCATGATTTGCGGAATATCCGTTCGTGTTTCACCAAAGGTTCGAAACGCTTGGCGTAGCTGGAGAAGTCCAGGCTTTCTTTGCTGCCCAGGCCGAGAAAACCCCGGTGGCAGAGCGACTCGTGGAACAAGCCGAAGGCACGGTCTTGCAGGGTTTTGTTGAAGTAGATAAGCACGTTGCGGCACGACACCAGCTGCGTTTCCGAAAACACACTGTCGGTGGCCAGGCTGTGGTCGGCGAAGGTCACGTTTTCCCGCAGCGACTTGTCAAACAGCGCGCCTTCGTAAGCCGCCGTGTAGTAGTCGGAAAACGACCGCTGCCCGCCCGCCTTCTGGTAGTTCTCAGTGTAGGTGCGGATGTTGTCCAGCGAGAAAATGCCGCGTTCGGCCTTTTCCAGCGAACGCGGGTTGATGTCGGTGGCATAGATGATCGAGCGTTCCAGCAGGCCTTCTTCTTTAAGCAAAATGGCCAGGGAGTACACCTCCTCCCCCGTGCTGCAACCGGCTACCCAGACCTTCACCGACGGGTAGGTTTTCAGCAGCGGCACCACCTGCTGGCGCAGCGCCAGGTAATAGGTGGGATCGCGAAACATCTCGCTGACCGGAATCGTGAGGTACTGCAGCAACTCCATGAACGCACCCGCGTCGTGCAGGATGCGCTCCTGCAACGCCGTGATGGTGTTGCAGTTGAACTGCTGCAAGGCGTGCCGTACGCGGCGCTTGAACGACGCGCCGCTGTAGTCACGGAAGTCGTAGTTGTACTTGAGGTAAATGGCCTCGATCAGCAGGCGCAGCTCAATCTCGAGATCACGGTCGGGTGACATCAAATACGTTCCAGTTTGGGCAGCCATACGCGAATCAGGGAGAACAACCGATCCAGGTCGATGGGTTTGGCCAGGTAGTCGTTGGCGCCGGCCTGCAGGCAACGGTCCTGATCGTCCTTCATTGCCTTGGCGGTCACGGCAATCACCGGCAGCTTGCGCCAGCGCGGGTTCTTGCGAATTTCCGCAGTGGCTTCATAGCCATCCATTTCCGGCATCATCACGTCCATCAACACCAGGTCGATGTCTTCCACTTCTTCCAGCTTAGTCAGAGCCTCGCGGCCGTTGCGCGCCACTTCGACAATTGCGCCTTTATGCTCCAGCGCGCTGGTCAGGGCAAAGATGTTGCGCACATCGTCGTCCACCACCAGCACGCGCCGCCCTTCGAATACCTTGTCGCGGTTACGGGCGGTTTTCAGCATGTTCTGCCGTTCGCTGGAGAGCTGCGACTCGACCTTGTGCAGGAACAGGGTCACTTCATCGAGCAGGCGTTCCGGCGAGCGCGCGCCCTTGATGATGATCGAGCGTGAATACTTCATCAGCTCGATTTCTTCGTCGCGGGTCAGGTTGCGACCGGTGTAGACGATGACCGGCGGGAACGAGCAGATGTCTTCTTCGGACATGCGTTTGAGCAGCTCGTTGCCGCGCATATCGGGCAGCTTGAGGTCGATGATCATGCAATCGAACACCGTGTTGCGCAGCAGCTCGAGCGCCTCGCCGCCAAACTCGACGGCGGTGATTTCGATGTCTTCATCGCCAATCAGGCGGGAAATGCTGTCGCGTTGCAGGGCGTCGTCTTCCACCAGCAGCACGCGTTTCACTTGCTGGGCGAGCTTGGCCTCAAGCTTGCCGAACACTTCCTTGAGGTGCTCGCGGGTGGTCGGCTTCACCGCATAACCAATGGCGCCCAGTTGCAAGGCCGCTTCCATGCGGTCTTCAACGGAAATGACGTGCACGGGAATATGCCGGGTGCGCGGGTTGTCTTTGAGGCGCTGCAAGGCGGCCAGGCCGGAGATATCGGGCAGGCGCATGTCGAGCAGCACGGCGTCCGGCAGGAACTGGGCGGCCAGTTGCAGGCCTTCGTCGGCGCCGTGGGCCACCAGGCAGTCGTATTTCAGTTCGTGGGCGAGATCGTAGAGAATCTGGGCGAAGTTCGGCTCGTCTTCGATCACCAGAATGCGCCGACTGCCTTCTTGCAGACGCTCACGGTCGTCGTTGAAACGCGGAATCGCCACCGGCTCGGTGCTCGCCGGCGCAGGCGGCACCACCAACGGTGCGGGCGGCGGCGGTGGAACATCGGCTACCGACTGGATCACTAGCCCTTCTTCATACGATTGCGGCAACACCAGGGTGAACGTGCTGCCCTTGCCGGGCGCGCTGACCACGCCTATGGCGCCGCCAAGCAGGGTGGCCAGGTCGCGGGAAATCGACAGGCCCAGGCCGGTGCCGCCGTAGCGGCGGTTGGTGGTGCCGTCGGCCTGGCGGAAGGCCTCGAAAATGTAGCTCTGCTGGTCTTCACGAATACCGATGCCGGAGTCTTTCACCGCGAAGGCCACGCGCCCGTCCGGCTGGCGGCTGATGCTCAGGGTGACCTGGCCTTTCTCGGTGAATTTCATGGCGTTGGAGAGCAGGTTTTTCAGAATCTGCTCCACGCGCTGCTGATCGGTAAACAAGGCGGTCGGCAGGTCTGAGGCCATGTCGATGTCGAAGCCCAGCTGTTTATCCTGAGCAATCGGCTGGAACAGCGTGCGCAGGCTGTCTACCAGACGGGTGAGCGGCATGTTCTGCGGGCGCACTTCCAGCTTGCCGGCCTCGACTTTGGAAATGTCGAGAATGTCGTTGATCAGCAACAGCAGGTCATTGCCGGCGGCGTAGATCGACTCGGCGAATTTCACTTGTTCCGGCGTCAGGTTGCCGTGGGGGTTGTCGCCCAAAAGCTTGGCCAGAATCAGCGAGCTGTTGAGCGGCGTGCGCAGCTCGTGGCTCATGTTGGCGAGGAATTCGGACTTGTACAGGCTGGCGCGTTGCAGCTCCTGGGCGCGTTCTTCGAGCTCGCGCTGGGCCACGCCAAGGGCGCTGTTCTTTTCATCCAGCGAGTCGCGCTGGTCTTCCAGACGCTGGGCCTGGTCGGCCAGTTGCTCGTTGGTTTGTTCGAGCTCGGCTTGCTGGGTTTCCAGGTGCGCCTGGGATTCCTTGAGCACCCGCGATTGCTCTTCGAGTTCTTCGTTGGCGGTGCGCAGTTCTTCCTGCTGCACTTGCAGTTCTTCGTTGAGCTGCTGGGTTTCGGCCAGGGCGTCTTGCAGGCGCAGGCGGTAATTGGCGGCATCGATGGAGGTGCCGATATTGCCGGCGATGGTTTCCAGGAATTCGATATCGGTATCGGTAATCGGGCGCAGGAACGCCAGTTCGAGCACGCCGTTAACGGCGTTGTCGTTAATGATCGGCAACACCACGATGTTCAGCTGGGACGTGGCGCCAAGGCCTGAAGCCACGCTGAGGTAAGCGTGGGGCAGGTTGTCGAGGCGGATCAGGCGACGTTCTTGCACGGCCTGGCCGACCATCGATTCGTTGCCGCTGACCACCTGCTCGGAGCCGTCGTGGTCGGCGCTGAAGCCGTAGGTGGCTACGCGCCGCAAGCCGCCCACCTGGTCGCGCACATAAAACGCGCCGACGGTGGTGCCAATGTAGCCAGCCAGCTCGCTCAACACGCCCTGCCCCAGCTGGCCGAGGGTTTGCTGGCCCAGCGCGCGCTCGGCCAGCAGGCTCTGGCCGTTGCGCAGCCAGGCCTTCTGCTCGATGACTTCGGCACTGCGCTGCTGGGCTTCCAGCGTCCTGGCATAGCTGTTGGACAGACCGAGCAATTCACGACGGCCCATGAAGGCCAGGATGCCGCTGACCACCAGGCTGAACAGCAGGTACAAAGCGATGGTCAGCACCACCGTGTTGTTGGCTTCCTTGTTGCGCTGGAAGCGCAGCTGCTGCTCGGTGGCAATAATTTCGTCGAAACCTTTGCGGATTTCGTCAGTCAGTTCTTTGCCACGGCCGCTTGAGATGATGAGTTGGTAGTTTTCGCCGGCACGACGGCTGTCGATCACCGCATCGGCGAATTTCGCCCATTGCTGCTGCAACGCTTCAAGGCGGCGCAAACGGTCTACCTGACCGGGGTTGTCTGCCACCAGCTCCTTGAGCGCTTGCAGTTCGGATGTGATGCGCGGGCGCGCCACGTCGAAGGGCGCCAGGAATGATTCATTGCCCGTAATCAGAAAACCGCGCATGCCGGTTTCCTGATCCACGGTGAGGCGGTACGCCTCGTTGGTATTACCGATCACGCGGTCGGTGTGTTCCACCCACTGCAAGACGTTGAGAAGGTAGTACACCAGGCCGATAAAGAAGACCGCACTGAGAATGCCAACGCCCAGCGGCAACGCGACGTTGCGACTGAGGATGCGACGAAAGCTTTTTTCATCGATTGCAGTGGTGTTGCTCATTTGCCTTCCCTGCGTAAAAAGTCCGGATTCTGCCGTAAAGCGCTGGAAATGTGCATGCTTATTCCTACACAAGCTAGAGAAAACGCCGGCTGACCGTAGCCGGTTTACTGACCCTTCGATACTCTTTGCGCCCCGCTCCAACCGTGAGCAAACGCAAGACCAGAGACTTGGTCAACAGCACGTGCAGGCAGTTGCACTTTTATTTTTCGTTGTTCTTTTTGCACTCAACCCGAGACCGTTTCATGTCCGACAGCCTTAGTGAAAACAGCCATAAAACCATCCTGCTGGTGGAGGATGACGATGTGGTGCGCATGCTTACCGTGGAGGTGCTTGAGGAATTGGGCTATCGGATACTGGAAGCCGAAAACGGGCCGGATGCGCTGACCTTCATTAATAGTGAGCAGCCGATCGACCTGCTGATGACCGACATCGGCCTGCCTGGCATGACCGGCCAGCAACTGATGGCCGCCGCTCACGAACGCCGGCCAGACCTGCCGGTGCTGTTCGCCAGCGGTTATGCCGCGCAGGATTACAACACCGGCACGACCACGGCCAAAATCGCCACCATCACCAAGCCGTTCAGCCTCGACCTGCTGCGCACCACGGTTGCGGACATGCTGACGTAACGGCGCCCCGTTTTTACCCACAACAATAAGAGAGTCCGCCATGAACCCACTCAGCGCCATCAATCCGACCCGCGAACAGCTAGCCGCCTTTGCCGAAAAGCTGCCGGCCGAAACGCCGATTCTGATGCTCAACCTGCTGCGCTATAACGCCCAGGCGCAGTACCCCGCCGACAGCGAGCACACCCCCTGCAGCGGCCGCGACGCGTACGCGCGTTACAGCCGCACAGCGCTGACCAAAGTGCGCGGTGTGGGTGGCGAGGTGCAGGTGCTGGCGAGCATTGAAGTGGCGCTGATTGCGCCAGCGGGCGAGCAGTGGGATGAACTGCTGCTGGTGCGCTATCCGTCCAAAGAGGCGTTTTTGAGCATGATCGGCGACCCCGAATACCAGGCGGCGACAGTGCACCGCACGGCGGCACTGGCGGATTCGCGGTTGCTGGCGAGTTTGCCAAAGCGTTGAGATGGTTGGTGCAATCCAGACCTACCTCGGCCGATTCATCCGATTAAGCACCACCAACAACGCCGCCGTTTGCGCATCCGGCTGGCCGTCGAAACGGTGCGGACGGTAGTGCATCTGGAACGCGGCGATAACGTGGCGCGTGGCCACGTCCAACTCACCGGTCTGCGGCGTCGGGTAACCCAGGTGTGCCAGTTGCTGCTGGTACCAGCTGATGGGCGGCTGGCTTTGCTCGAACGCAGGCAGCGCCTCAGCCACTGCTTTGGCGTCTGGCCATAAGCCAAACCCGGCCTCGGCCAGGCGTTGCCAAGGGAATAGCGGACCCGGATCGAGCTTGCGCAACGGCGCGATGTCGCTATGGCCGATGACATGGCGCGGCTCGATGTGATGGCGCGCGGTGATTTCCTTAAGCAGGGCAATCAACGCCTCGATCTGCTGGTCGCTGTAGGGATACCAGACCCGGCCGTTCGGCGTTTCGTCGTAGCCCGGGTTCACCAGCTCAATGCCAATAGACGTGGAGTTCAGCCAGGTGCGCCCTTCCCACTCGCTTTCGCCGGCATGCCAGGCGCGCTTGCTCTCGTCTACCAGCTGGTAAATGGTCGCCGGGCCGGCGTCGATGAGGTAGTGGCTGCTCACTTCACCCTTGGTCAGCAGTTGCAGCGAGCGCTCAAGGTTGGTGGAGGTGTAATGAAGAATGACGTACTGCACCCGCTCGTCCTGGTTTTGCGAGGGGTGGCGAGTGTCGATGTGCAGGCCGCTGGAGCAGCCGACGAGGGCGGTAAGCAGAAAAGCTAAAAGCAGATTTTTCATCGGATACGCAAAAGACTCGGGAAAAAGCGGACGGGTTGATCCCGTTCGGCGCCTGCAAAGGGCTGGCTAGTTGCCACTGAAGCGCCGCCCTAGGTATAACGAACGCTAGTTTAGTGCTTTACGCCGGGCATCGCTGAACGGATACGAAACCGTCAGTTTCCCGGCGAAAACAGCGCCAGACAAGCGGCGTTATGGAACAAAAAACGTCGACCTATATTTAGCTGCACCTGGCTCCAGCCTCGTCCACGCTGCCAAGCACTGAAAGGAAATCATGCATGCGCCGCTCACTTCTATGGTTCAAACACGACCTGCGTCTGGATGACCATCCTGCCTTGCACGCGGCTGCGCGCGCCGAGCGGATGCTGCCGGTGTTTGTGCTCGATCCGAAACTGCTGCAGCCAGGCCCGCTGGGCGCCCGTCGCCTGGGCGTGCACCGCGCGCGATTCCTGCTGGAAAGCTTGCTGGCACTGGACGGTGCGCTGCGGGCGCGGGGTTCTCACCTGCTGGTCGTACAGGGCCAGCCTGAACATATTCTGCCGCTGCTGGCCGAGCGCCTGGCGATTGATGAAGTGGTCACCCATGAGGAAATTGCCCCCGAGGCACGGGATGAACTCGCTCGGGTGCGCGCCAGTCTGGCCAGCGTTCCGCTGGTTGAAGTGGCTGGGCACGGCTTGCTGCAAGCCAGCGAATTGCCTTGCCCGGTTGAGCAACTGCCAGCGGTGTACCGTGACTTCTGCGACCTGATGGAAGAACGCCTGACGGTGTTCCAGCCACTGGCAGCGCCGGAGCGATTGCCGGCCATTCCCGAGGCGGCAAACGAACTGCTGATGCCGCCACCCACCTTGTCGCATCTTGGGCTGGGCGAGCCGATCTACATTGCCGACAGTGCCTTTCCTTTTTCCGGCGGCGAAGTCGCTGCCCAGGCGCGGTTGCGTGATTACCTGTGGGAAAGCCAGGGCGTTCGCCAGTACGCGGCGACGCGCGACAGCCTGATCGGCAGCGAATTTTCCTCGAAGCTTTCTCCCTGGCTGGCCAACGGCTGCCTGTCGGTGCGCCGCGTAGTCGCTGACCTGCGCCGCCATGAAGCGCAATACCGCCGCAACGACTCCACGCAGGAACTGTGGCGCGCCGTGCTCTGGCGCGAATTCTTCCGCTGGACCCTGGTGCGTCGCGGCGAAGCGCTGTTCCAGGCCGGCGGCTTGAAAGCCACGCAACAGGCGCCGACCGCCGTGGACGAACGCTTCGTGCAATGGACCCAGGGCCGCACCGGCATGCCACTGGTGGACGCCTGTATGCGCGAGCTGGCCGCCACCGGTTTTATCAGCAAACGCGGGCGGCAAGTGGTGGCCAGTTATCTGGTCAACGAACTGCGCCAGGACTGGCGCCACGGCGCCGCCTGGTTCGAGGAGCATTTGCTGGATTACGAAGCGGCGAGCAACTGGGGCAACTGGGCGTACCTCACGGGAATCGCCTGCGACCCGGTGCGCAGCCAGGCGCTGAACCCGCTGCTGCAAGCGCGCCGCTTTGACCCGGAGGCCACTTACGTCAGCCTGTGGCTGAGCGAGCTGCGCGCCTTGCCACTGAACATGCGCCACACGCCGTTCGTGCTCTCGCACCTGCAACTGGATGCGCTGAACTACCCGCGCCTTGAGCATGTGCCCGAAAGTTGGCAACCGTATTTGCCGGGCGTGGCGGCGTAGCGGATTCGGCGGGGAAATGTTGGGCTTCGCCTACGGCTAACCCAACCTACGCGATCACCTTCGTAGGTTGGGTTGAGCGCAGCGAAGCCCAACAGCTTTCAAACCGCAACCGGCGCAGAAATATGCGGGTGCGCCTGGTAGTTCTGCAGTTCGAAGTCTTCGAATGTGAAAGCGAACAGGTCTTTCACGTCCGGGTTCAGCTTCATGGTCGGCAGCGGCAGCGGCTCGCGGGTGAGCTGCAGGTCGGCCTGTTCCAGGTGGTTGGCGTACAGGTGGCAGTCGCCGCCGGTCCAGATGAATTCGCCCGGCTCAAGGTTGCACACCTGCGCCACCATCAATGTCAGCAGCGCGTAGCTGGCGATGTTGAAGGGCACGCCGAGGAAAATGTCCGCCGAGCGCTGGTACAGCTGGCAGCTGAGCTTGCCGTCCGCCACGTAGAACTGGAACAGCGCGTGACACGGCGGCAGCGCCATCTGGTCGACCAGCGCCGGGTTCCAGGCCGAAACCATCAGGCGGCGCGAGTCCGGGTTCTTTTTGATCATCTCGATCAGCTTGCTGATCTGGTCCACCGACTCACCGTTGGGCGCCGGCCAGTTGCGCCATTGGTAGCCGTACACCGGGCCGAGGTCGCCGTTTTCGTCGGCCCATTCGTCCCAGATACGCACGCCGTTGTCTTTCAGGTACTTGATGTTGGTGTCGCCCTGAAGGAACCACAGCAGCTCGTGGATGATGGATTTCAGGTGGCACTTCTTGGTGGTCACCAGCGGAAAACCATCGGCCAGGTTGAAGCGCATCTGGTGGGCAAACAGGCTGTAGGTGCCCGTGCCGGTGCGGTCGGCCTTGAAGGTGCCGGTCTCGCGCACCAGGCGCATCATGTCGAGGTATTGCTTCATTGCACGACTCCTTTGGCAACCACGGGCGCGCGGCGGTGAGCCCAGACGATCAGGGCCAGGCCGGCGACGATCATCGGCACGCACAGCACCTGGCCCATGGTCAGCCAGCCCCAGGCGAGGTAACCCAGCTGCGCGTCCGGCACGCGGACGAATTCAACGATAAAGCGGAAGATTCCGTAGAACAGCGCGAACATGCCGGAAATGGCCATGGTCGGGCGTGGCTTGCGCGAGTAGAACCAGAGGATGGCGAACAGCGCCACGCCTTCCAGGGCGAACTGATACAGCTGCGAGGGATGACGCGGCAGTTGCGCCGGGTCGGTGGGGAAAATCATTGCCCAGGGTACGTCGGTGGCCTTGCCCCACAGCTCGGCATTGATGAAGTTGCCGATGCGCCCGGCACCCAGACCGATGGGCACCAGCGGCGCGATAAAGTCCATCAGCTCGAAGAAGCTTTTGCCGTTGCGCCGGCCGAACCAGAGCATCGCCAGCATCACGCCAATAAAACCGCCGTGAAACGACATGCCGCCGCGCCACACTTCGAAAATCAGCAGCGGATTGGCGATATACGCCTGCAAGTCATAGAACAGCACGTAACCCAGACGCCCGCCAACGATCACGCCCATGGACGCCCAGAACACCAGATCGGAGAGTTTCTCTTTGGTCCAGGTGGCGTCGAAACGCTCCAGCCGGCGCGAGGCCAGCCACCAGGCGCCGCCGATGCCGATCAGGTACATCAACCCGTACCAGTGGATTTTCAGCGGACCGATGGCCAGGGCCACCGGGTCGATATTCGGGTAAGCCAGCATGTGGACTCCTTAAATCAAGAAACTCAAACCCACGCTGACAAGCAGCAGGGCGAACAGGCGCTTGAGCAACACCGGCGACAACCGATGGGCCAGGCGCACGCCGTAACGGGCGAAAAACATACTGGTCAGGGCGATGCCCAACAGCGCCGGCAAGTAAACGAAGCCAAGGCTCCAGGCCGGCAGGCGCGGGTCATGCCAGCCCAATAGGATAAAACTCAGCGCGCTCGCCAGGGCAATCGGAAAGCCGCACGCCGACGAAGTGGCCACCGCCTGCTGCATCGGCACACTGCGCCAGCTCAGGAACGGCACGGTCATGGAGCCGCCGCCAACGCCAAATAGTGCCGATGCCCAGCCGATGACCGCACCTGCTGCGCCCAGGCCAGCCTTGCCGGGAACACCGCGGCTGGCTTTGGGTTTCAGCGAAAAGGCCATCTGAATGGCCACGGCGATGGCGAACACGCCGATGATTTTCTGCAGGTATTCGCCGTGAATCGACTTGGCCGTCAGGGCGCCGAGGCCGGCACCCACGACAATGCCCAGCCCCATCCACCGGACGATCGTCCAGTTCACCGCGCCTTTGCGGTGGTGCTCACGAACCGCGTTGATGGAGGTGAAAATGATGGTGGCCAACGAGGTGCCTACGGCCATTTGCGTGAGGATGGCCGGGTCGAAGCCCTGCGCCGTAAAGCTGAATACCAGTACCGGAACGATGATGATGCCGCCGCCCACGCCGAACAGCCCGGCCAGTACTCCGGCCCCGGCACCCAGCAGCAAATAGAGCAGGAATTCCATCGGCACCCCCAAAACAATGCGGCATGGTAACGGAAGCCACCTTGGCTCTCCAGACATGCCGCCGGGCTGTGGAATTTTCACCGCCCCGGAATGGAAGCCTCCTGCCGGCTTGGGTAAAGTGAGCTAGCCTCCCGGCACGGGAGTACCTGTACGCAGAGCCACTGCGCCAGTTGTCTGCCGATTAAGGAATGGGTGATGTGCCTGATTGTGTTCGCGTGGCGCCCTGGCCACGACCAGCCGCTGGTAATGGCTGCCAACCGTGATGAATTCTATGACCGTCCCGCTCTGCCACTGGCGCCGTGGGAAGACGCACCGCACGTTCTGGCCGGCCGCGATCTGGAAGCGGGCGGCAGCTGGCTGGGCATCGGCAGCGCCGGCCGCTTTGCCGCGCTGACCAATATTCGCGACCCCCGCCAGCCCCCGCTCGGCCGTTCACGCGGCGAACTGGTGGCGGAGTTTTTACGCAGCGACCTGCCGCCGGCCGCGTATCTGGATGGCCTGATGCCCCGCGCACGCAACTATTCCGGCTTCAATCTGTTGCTGGGCGACCGCGACGGGGTATGGTTTTTCAACTCCCGCGAAGGGCAGCCGCGCTTGCTGCCGCCGGGCGTGCACGGCTTGTCCAACGACAGCCTGGACACGCCGTGGCCAAAGCTGGACAAAGCCAAAGCGGCGCTGAACGACCTGCTTGATGCGCCTGAGCCCGAGGCGCTGTTTTCCATTCTCACCGACTCGCAACGCCCGCCCGATACGGCACTGCCCGACACCGGGATAGGCCTGGCCACCGAGCAATTGCTGTCGAGCGTCTTTATCGCCAGCCGCACCTACGGCACACGCGCCTGCACGGTGCTGATCACGCAAGCAGACGGCAAACGCCTGCTGATCGAGCGCAGCTTTGGGCCCTATGGCGGGCATTTGGGTGAGGTGCGACTGGAAGACTGAAGACGCTCTCCCGGCTGATCGCCGGGAGCGGTTTCAGGACTGAATGACCGACGCCGGATTAAGCACGCGGCTCAGGCCGAGGTTACGCAGCGCCAGGTGCAAGGTGCTGTGGATAACCTGTGGATTGTCGATGGTCATGATCTGCGCCAACAGCTCTTTCGCCTTGCCCAGACTGATCTGACGCAACAGCCATTTCACCTTGGGCAGGTTGGTGGCGTTCATCGACAGGCCGTCAAAACCCATGGCCATCAGCAATACGGCCGACGACGGGTCGCCCGCCATCTCACCGCAAATACTCACCGGCTTGCCTTCGGCGTGAGCACCCTCGACCACCAGCCTCAACGCCTGCAATACGGCGGGGTGCAGGAAGTCGTACAGATCGGCAACGCGCGGATTGTTGCGGTCGACGGCAAGCAGATACTGGGTCAGGTCGTTGGAGCCGACGGAGAGGAAATCCACCTGGCGCGCCAATTCACGTACCTGGTAAACCGCCGCCGGCACTTCAATCATCACGCCCACGGGCGGCAGCGGCACGTCAGTGCCTTCGTCGCGCACTTCGCCCCACGCCCTGTGGATAAGATGCAGCGCTTCTTCCAGTTCATGAGTGCCGGAAATCATCGGCAGCAGAATGCGCAGGTTATCCAGGCCTTCGCTGGCCTTGAGCATGGCGCGCGTCTGTACCAGGAAAATTTCCGGGTGGTCGAGGGTGACGCGAATGCCGCGCCAGCCGAGGAACGGGTTGTCTTCCTTGATCGGGAAGTACGACAGCGCCTTGTCGCCGCCGATATCCAGGCTGCGCATGGTCACCGGCAGCGGGTGGAACGCGGCCAGTTGCTCGCGGTAGATGGCCAGCTGTTCTTTTTCGCTGGGGAAGCGCTCTTTCATGATGAACGGCACTTCGGTGCGGTACAGGCCGACGCCTTCAGCGCCGCGCTCTTGCGCGCGCACCACGTCGGCCAGCAGACCGGTGTTCACCCACAGCGGCATGCGGTGGCCGTCGAGGGTTTCGCACGGCAGTTCACGCAGCGCCGCCAGGCCTTGGGTGAGCTGGCGTTCTTCTTCCACCACTTCAACATATTGCTTGCGCAGCACGTCGCTGGGGTTGGTAAACACTTCACCGTGGTAGCCGTCGACGATCAGCTGAATGCCGTCGATTTTCGAATACGGCAGGTCGACTGCGCCCATCACCGTGGGAATGCCCATGGCGCGGGCGAAAATGGCGACGTGGGAGTTACCCGAACCGAGTACCGACACCAACCCCACCAGCTTGCCTTCCGGCACTTCACCGAGCATGGCCGGGGTCAGTTCTTCGCTGACCAGAATGGAGTTGTCGGGGTAGACCAGGTTTTGCTGACGCGCCTGTTGCAGGTAGCTGAGCAGGCGGCGGCCGAGGTCTTTGACGTCGGAGGCGCGCTCGCGCAGGTAGGCGTCGTCCATCAAACCGAAACGGTTGACGTGCTCGCCCACCACCTGGCGCAACGCACCCTGTGCCCACTGCCCGGTTTTGATCACCGTGGTCACTTCGCCGCCGAGGGCCGCGTCGTCGAGCATCATCAGGTACACGTCGAACAGCGCGCGCTCTTCCGGGCGCAACTGCGTGGCCAGCTTGGCGGACAGCGCGCGCATGTCGGCACGCACGCGCTCCAGCGCCTGGTTGAACAGCAGCAGCTCGGCGGCGATATCGGAAACGGTCTTGTCGGGCACCACCTCAAGGTCGGCCGGCGGCAACACCACCACGGCCGTACCCACGGCAGCGCCCGGCGAGCCGGGCACACCGGTGAATTTCGCTTCTTGAATGCCTTTGCCCTGACGGCCCAGACCACGGATGGAGCCGGTGGCCTCAGCGTGGGCGATAACGCCGGCGAGCTGGGCGCTCATGGTCACCAGGAAGGCTTCTTCGCCCTCGTCGAACTGGCGACGCTCCTTTTGCTGAATAACCAGAACGCCCATCACGCGACGGTGGTGGATGATCGGCGCGCCCAGGAACGAGGCGTAGCGTTCTTCACCGGTTTCGGCGAAGTAACGGTAGCGCGGGTGGTCGGCGGCGTTTTCCAGGTTCAGCGGCTCTTCCCGCGTGCCCACCAGGCCGACCAGGCCTTCGCTGGGCGACATGCTGACTTTGCCGATGGAGCGCTTGTTCAAGCCCTCGGTGGCCATCAGCACGAAGCGATTGGTTTCGGGGTCCAGTAGATAAACCGAGCACACCTGGCTGCCCATGGCGTCTTTTACCCGCTGCACAATGATCGTCAACGCCGACTTGAGGTCTTTGGCGCTGTTCACTTCCTGGACGATCTTGCGCAGCGTGTTGAGCATGGCTCGAGGTGAACTCCTAGGTCGGTCTTATATGGTGCATCGTCAATCTCGCGCGAGAAGGCGCGGCGCCAGTTCCTTCAACGCGCGGCGGTACACCTCACGCTTGAACGTCACCACCTGGCCCAGCGGATACCAGTAACTTACCCATTTCCAGCCGTCGAATTCAGGTTTGTTGGTCAGGTCCATGCGCACCCGCTCTTCGGCGGACTTCAAGCGCAGCAGAAACCACTTCTGCTTTTGCCCGATGCACAACGGCTGACTGTGGGTACGCACCAGTCGCTGCGGCAGACGATACCGCAACCAACCACGGGTACAGGCAAGAATCTGCACATCTTCCTGCTCCAACCCGACTTCTTCGTTCAATTCGCGATACAGCGCTTCTTCCGGAGACTCGTTGTCGTTGATGCCGCCTTGCGGAAATTGCCAGGCGTCCTGATTGATACGACGAGCCCAGAGCACCTGCCCAGCATCATTAGTCAGAATGATGCCGACATTAGGGCGAAAACCATCAGAATCGATCACGGCACAACCTCGTAAACGCATGTTTTTGCATTCTTTCACAAAGGTTGGGATGCCAGCAACGCGGCTTCTGACCGAATGGGCAGCTCCCGCTAAACCCCGTATCCTTCCGCCCTCGAGAAAATAACTACGCTCGGTTTCGCCGAAACCTTGAGCGCTATATTTTGATTATCTGTAAAGCGAGATTACCCATGCGCCTGGCCCTGTTCGACCTCGACAATACCCTTCTGGCTGGCGACAGCGATCACGCCTGGGGCGATTACCTGTGCGAGCGCGGCATTCTTGACGGCGCCACCTACAAAGCGCGCAACGACGCGTTTTATCAGGATTACCTGGCCGGCAAGCTGAACATCACCGACTACCTGAACTTCAGCCTGGAAATTATCGGCCGCACCGACATGGCCCAACTGGATCAATGGCACCGCGAGTTCATGCGCGATTGCGTTGAGCCGATCATCCTCGCGCCAGCGCTGGCTCTGCTGGAAAAACACCGCGCCGCTGGCGACAAGCTGGTAATCATCACCGCCACCAACCGTTTCGTCACCGGCCCGATTGCCGCGCGCCTGGGCGTCGACACGCTGCTGGCCACCGAATGCGAGATGGTCGACGGCCGTTACACCGGGCGCACCACAGACATACCGTGCTTTAAAGAAGGGAAAGTGACGCGGCTGAACCGCTGGCTGGAAGAAACCGGCCTGAACCTGGACGACAGCTACTTCTATAGCGACTCGATGAACGATTTACCGCTGCTGGAGAAAGTCGCCCACCCGTTTGCCGTTGACCCGGACCCGACGCTGCGCGCCGAAGCCGAGCGCCGTGGCTGGCCAGTGATCAGCCTGCGCGGCTGATCGGCATTTCGATTAGCCGCGATACTGTTCGTCTGGGAGAGCATCGCGGCTGAAGCCGCTCCCACAGAAAGCCGTGCTTACGCCGGCTTGGCGCCCATCAGGCCGAGAATCGCCACCAGCAACACCAGAATCAACACGCCGTACACCAGCGCAAAGCGCTGCAACCGCTGCGGCGCGGCTACCGGGCCCAGCGCTTCCCAGGCGGCCAGTCGACCCGACAGCAGCAGGCCGACGATAAACAGCACAATAAACAGCACCGAACTGAGCAGCAGCCACAACTGGCTCAGCGGCCAGCCGGCGACGTGCACCAGGTAAAAGCCACTCACCGGCAACGTGGCGGCCAGCACGGCGAACACCGGCAAGCTCATGACGCGGGTGCGGCGCACTTTGCGTTGCAGCACGGCCAGGTCGCCTCGCCGCTGGGCTTTCCACAGCATGAAGATATGGGCGATTACGCCCAGCGGCAGCAACACGGCCACGGCGCTGTGGAGAATCTTGAAGAGCAGGTAGTGTTCCATGTCGCGTCCTTGTCAGGCGTGTGCGCATACCGCCGCGCGGCGGCTGCGCATCTGATCGTTAATTAACCAAGAAACAGTTTGTAGGCCGGATTGGCGCTTTCATCCCAGTACGGGTAGCCAATTTCCTCCAGAGCAGCCGGAACCAGATGGCGCTCATCTTCCGGCACTTGCAGCGCTGCCAGCACGCGGCCATCGGCGGCCCCGTGGTTGCGGTAGTGGAACATGGTGATGTTCCAGCGCCCGCCCAGTTTTGTAAGGAAATTGAACAGCGCACCCGGCCGCTCGGGGAATTCGAAGCGGAACACGCTTTCGTCCGGCACCGCCGCCGCATGGCCGCCCACGGCATGGCGGATGTGCAGCTTGGCCAGTTCGTTGTCGGTCAGGTCGAGCACCGGGAAACCCTGGGCGCGCAGCCCTTCCACCAGCGCAGAACGCGGATCGGTTTCCGGGTGGGTCTGCACGCCGACAAAAATGTGCGCTTCTTTATCGGTGTGGTAGCGGTAGTTGAATTCGGTGATCTGGCGCTTGCCGATGGCTTCGCAAAACGCTTTGAAGCTGCCCGGTTTTTCCGGAATGGTCACGGCGATGATCGCCTCGCGGCCCTCGCCCAGTTCGGCGCGCTCGGCCACGTGGCGCAGGCGGTCGAAATTCACGTTGGCGCCGGAATCGATGCCCACCAGCACCTTGCCGGTCACGCCTTCGCGGTCAACGTACTTCTTGATGCCGGCCACGGCCAGGGCGCCGGACGGCTCGGTGATCGAGCGGGTGTCGTCGTAGATGTCCTTGATCGCCGCGCAGATTTCATCGGTGCTGACGGTAATGACTTCGTCCACATATTCGCGGCAGATGTCGAAATTCAGCTTGCCGATCTGCGCCACCGCCACGCCGTCGGCGAACAGGCCCACCTGCCCGAGCACCACGCGCTCGCCTGCCGCCAGGGCTGCTTGCAGGCAGTTGGAGTCATCCGGCTCGACGCCGATTATTTTGATTTCCGGACGCAGGTATTTAACGAACGCCGCCATACCCGCAATCAGCCCGCCGCCGCCAACGGGGATGAAAATGGCATCGAGCGCGCCCGGTTGCTGACGAAGAATCTCCATGGCCACCGTGCCCTGGCCGGCGATCACGTACTCGTCGTCATACGGGTGGATATAGACGTAGCCCTTCTCCTCGACCAGCTTGAGCGAATGGGCCAGCGCCTCGGGGAATGCGTCGCCATGCAGCACCACGCGGCCGCCGCGACTGCGCACGCCGTTGACCTTCAGCTCGGGCGTGGTGCGCGGCATGACGATGGTGGCTTTAACGCCCAGGTGTTTGGCGGCCAGCGCCAGGCCTTGGGCATGGTTGCCGGCCGAGGCGGTGACCACGCCACGGGCGAGTTCTTCGGCACTGAGCTGCGCCAGCTTGTTGTACGCGCCGCGAATTTTGAACGAGTAAACCGGCTGTAAATCTTCGCGCTTGAGCAGAATCTGATTGCCCAGGCGCTCCGACAACTGACGCGCGGGCTGCA
Organism: Pseudomonas viridiflava; assembly: GCF_900573885.1. Lineage (GTDB taxonomy): Bacteria > Pseudomonadota > Gammaproteobacteria > Pseudomonadales > Pseudomonadaceae > Aquipseudomonas. Next base: position 400,532 of record NZ_UPSE01000161.1, on the reverse strand, counting down.
AGGGAGTTTCCACGGCGACGTCATACACGCGCGAGGTCAGGGTTTTCTTCACGTACTGTTCAAGCATGGCGGCATCTTTGGCTTACAGGGCGGGTCGGCCAGTCTACTCCAGCGCTCTGGCCTGCGGCCACCGGTGGGCTTTGTTGTTGGGCCTTAGTGTTGAGCGCAGCGAAGCCCAACAGGGTCCGCGCCGGCGAGGCTATAATCTGCGCCTTTCCGTTTACCTTCAGGCGCAGACCCCGCGATGACTCAGGATCAACTCAAACAAGCCGTGGCCCAGGCGGCCGTTGACTTCATTCTTCCGAAGCTCAATGACAAGAGCATCGTCGGCGTCGGCACCGGCTCCACGGCCAACTGCTTTATCGACGCGCTGGCCAGGCACAAAGGGGCCTTCGACGGCGCCGTCGCCAGCTCCGAAGCCACTGCCGCGCGCTTAAAAGGCCACGGCATTGCGGTGTACGAACTCAACAGCGTGAGCGATCTGGAGTTCTACATCGACGGCGCTGACGAAAGTGACGAGCACCTGAATCTGATCAAGGGCGGCGGCGCGGCGCTGACCCGCGAGAAAATCGTCGCCGCCGTGGCGCAGACCTTTATCTGCATCGCTGACGGCAGCAAGCTCGTTCCAGTGCTGGGCAATTTCCCCTTGCCGGTAGAGGTGATTCCCATGGCCCGCAGCCATGTGGCCCGCGAACTGGTGAAACTCGGTGGCGACCCGGTGTACCGCGAAGGTGTGATTACCGATAACGGCAACATCATTCTGGATGTGATGAACATGCAGATCACCGACCCGAAAGCGCTGGAAACGCAGATCAACGCCATCGTCGGCGTGGTCACCAACGGCTTGTTTGCCGCGCGCGGGGCGGATCTGTTGCTGCTGGGAACGAGCGAAGGCGTCAAGACGCTGAAGCGCGGCTAAGGGCTAAAGCCCCTCTCCCCCCAGCCCCTCTCCCGCGAGCGGGCGAGGGGTGACGTACGCTGTTTTGCAGCGACGCCCCTCACCCTTCCTTTTTGAACACGTAAAACAGATTCGGCTCACTGACGATGTACAGATTGCCGGCGTTATCGCTGGCAATCCCTTCCGCCTGCGGCACGGTTTTCTTCAGCCCGCTCTGCCCGCGCAACAACGACAGGGTGCTGATCGGCTTGCCGTCGGTGTCCAGCTCGATCACCAACCGCGACTCATCCGACAGCGCCAGCAAATGCCCGGTGGGCATGTCGAAGTCCAGGCTTGAAAGGTCACGCACAAACAGCCCGGCGTCACGTTTGGGGTCGTCCACTACGTGCACGGCGAAGGGGCGATCAACGTTGACGTGGGGAAACCCGTGCACTTCATAGATGCGCACCGGGTCGCGCTCTTTGGCGACGAAAAGCCGTTTGCCCTTCGCGTCGTAGGCCAGCCCTTCAAAGCCTTTATTGCCGCTCGGGCCAAGGCCCAATGACAACTGTTGGGCATCGTCGGCACGCACCGGGGTGGAGCTGTCGTCCAGGTGCACGCTGATAAGGCGCTGGCGGCGTTCGTCGGTGATGACGTACACGCCCGGGCTGATGTATTCGATGGCTTCCGGATCGCCAAAGCCCAGCAGCGGGATGCGCCGCAGCACCTCGCCGGCCAACGACAGCTCGATAATTTCCGAGCGCTGGTTGGTGACGGTGAAGAGGGTGTTGCGGTCCGGGTCGTAGGTCAGGGCCGACACATCGTCTTCCAGGCCTTTGATCGGCAGCGCTTCCACGCTGACCCGGTACGCCGGCAACCAGAGTGAGCGCGCTTCCCAGGCGGCGCCATGGCGCCATTCTTGCACCTGAAACCAGGCCCGTTCGAACAGGCGAAACTCCTGCGCAGCTGCTGCCAGGAGAATCAATGCGCCGAGCACCACGGCTCCCAGCAGGTACTTCAAGGTCAGCAGACGACGCATCGGGGTTCTCGCAAAAGGGTGGTGGGGCAGAAACGGGGCGCTAGAAATAGCACAGCCATGCTGAATTGAAACTTAACCGTGCACGCCGGTTGCAGTTCGCCGCACCGGCGTTACAAGAAGAAGCATCAAGGGCAGAAATATGGGCTTGTCATTACTTCCCGAAGACCGCGCACGCACCACCCTTCACACCATCGCCCTGGCCGTCAGCCAGCTTAGCGAAACCGGCATCCCGCATCAGCGCTTGCTGCACGACAGCGGCCTGAGCAGCGCCGATCTGGAAACCCCGGAAAAACTCATCAGCCCGGCGCAAGAGTTACGGGTGTTCGCCAACGCCATTCAATGCACACGCGATCCGGCCCTGGGGTTATCAATGGGCTTGCGCATGCACGTATCGGCCTACGGCATTCTCGGCTACAGCATGCTCGCCAGTCGGACGTTGCGCGACGCGCTCAACCTGGCAATGGCGCAACCGACGCTGCTGGGCACCTATTTCAAACTGCACCTGGAAGAAGACGGCGAGGAAGCAAGGCTGGTGGCGCGCGGTTATCGCTACGCGCCGGAGCTGACGGTATTCAATACCGAGCTGTGTCTGATGTCGCTGCTTACGGTGATTCGCGACCTGCTGGGCGAAGCGGTGCGACCGCGCAGCGTGCACTTTTCTTACCGCCCGCCGCTGCATGCGCATTCCTATACGCAGTTGTTCGGCTGCCCGGTGGAGTTTGGCGAGCCAGTGAACACCTTGTGCTTCAGCGCCGCCCTGCTCGACCGCGAGCTGCCGCTGGCCGACCCGGTGAGTTGCCATTACGGCGTGCAGCAATGCCTGAAACTCGCCGCGCAACTGGACAGTGGCCAGGACGTGCTCGAGCAGATTCGTCAGCACCTGAGCAGCAACATGCCGGACGCCACCAGCCTGGAACGGGTAGCCAACCAACTGCACCGCAGCGCCCGCACCCTGCGCCGCCACCTCACGCGCATGAACACCAGCTACCAGCGCCTGCTCGACGAAGTGCGCTACGACAAGGCGCGCCAGTTGCTGATGCAAACCGACCTGCCCATTTACCTGATCGCCGAGCAATTGGGGTACAGCGAAACCGCCAGCTTTCGCCACGCGTTCATGCGCTGGAGCGGGCAGACGCCTAGCGTGTATCGGCGGTGATAAGCGTTGGGCTTCGCTTCGCTCAACCCAACCTACGCGGGTTCCGTCGTCCTGGAGGTTGGGTTGAGCAAAGCGAAGCCCAACAGGCCCAACACCCCAACACCTCAACAATCCCCACATTGGCCACATCTATCCCCTTTTGACCGTTTCTATCGTTCTGCCCCGGCATGCAACGCTGACAGAATCGAAGACACGCTTGGCAGCCGCTTCGAACGCGCTAAAAAGCCATCAATAACAATGGGTTATAGAACTCTATGGGAAATTCCAGCGCCATCAGCATTGAGCAGCTCAGCATGGAATTCGGCGACCCTGGTCAGGGCGTCAAAGCCCTCGATGCGGTTTCTCTGGAAATCCAGTCCAACGAATTCTTCACCCTGCTCGGCCCTTCCGGCTGCGGCAAAACCACCTTGCTGCGCCTGATTGCCGGCTTTGAACAACCCAGCGCCGGCACCATCCGTTTATACGGCGAAGCCATGCAGGATTTGCCGCCCTTTCGCCGCCCGGTGAATACCGTTTTCCAGAGCTATGCGCTGTTTCCCCACATGACGGTGGCGCAGAACATTGCCTTTGGCCTGGAGATGCGCGGGCTGAGCAAGGCAGAAATCAGCGAAACCGTGACGCGCATGCTCGAACTGGTGAAGCTGCCAGACGTCGGCGCACGCCGCGCCGACCAACTTTCCGGCGGCCAGCAGCAACGCATCGCCCTGGCCCGCGCCCTGGCCAATCGGCCCAAGGTGCTGCTGCTGGATGAGTCGTTGTCGGCGCTGGATCAGAAGCTGCGCAAAGACATGCAGATCGAGCTCAAGCGTCTGCAGAGCGAAACCGGCATCACCTTTATCTTCGTGACCCACGATCAGGAAGAAGCCCTGACCATGTCCGACCGCATCGCGGTCATGAGCAAGGGCCGCATTTTGCAGGTGGGCACGCCGACTGAAATCTATGAAGCACCGGCCAACCGCACCGTGGCCGATTTTATTGGCGAGACCAACTTCTTAACTGCCGAGGCCAGCGACGACGGCGTGAAGCTGAGCGACGGTCAGTTGCTCAGCACGCTCACCGAACATCGCGGCCCGGTCACCCTGGCCATTCGCCCGGAACGGGTAAGCCTGGCGGCCGACGGCCAGTTGCTCGGCAAGGTGGAAAACGTGGTGTATGTCGGCACCGACACCGTGTACCACCTGGACGTCGCCGGCCAGGGCGGCTTCCGCGTGCGCCAGCAGAACCGTGACGGCGCCCTCGGTGGTTATCAGGTGGGCGATCAGGTGCGGGTGCAAGTGCCCGGTGCCGCCATCAAGGTACTGGTGGAATGAGTACGCCACGGCTGTTGGCCGAACGCCGCCAACTGGGTCGCCGCCTGCTGCTCAGCGCGCCCGCCATGCTGACCCTGTTGGTTTTCATGCTGCTGCCGCTGGGCATCATGTTTGTGGTGTCGATTCTGCAATCGGGCGATTACGGCGGCGTGAAGTGGGGCCAGTATTCGCTGGAGGCGTACCGCAACTTTTTCTACGAGCGCGACCTGGATGACACGTTGGTGTTCAACACCGACTACCTGGAAATTTTCCAGCGCTCGTTCTGGCTGTCGATTCTGACGACCGCCGGTTGCCTGCTCATCGGTTTTCCCACCGCGCTGTACCTGGCGCTGCAGACCGAGCGCAAGCGCAACCTGCTGCTGTTTCTGGTGACGGTGCCGTTCTGGACCAACCTGCTGGTGCGCGCCTATGCCTGGATGCTGCTGCTGCGCAACGGCGGGCTGGTGGACGAAGGGCTGCAGGGCATGGGCATTACCGACCACGGCCTCGGCCTGCTGTACACCGACGGCGCCGTCATCATCGGCCTGCTCTACACCTACCTGCCGTTTATGGTGCTGCCGATTTACACCAGCCTGGAAAAAATGGACTGGCGCCTGGTGGAGGCCGCGTTCGATCTGGGCGCCAATCGCTTCCATGCGCTCAAACGCATCATCGTGCCGCTGGCCATGCCGGGCATCGTCGCTGGCAGCATTCTGGTGTTCATCCCCTCGCTGGGTAACTACATCATTCCCGAGCTGCTCGGGGGCGGCAAAACCCTGATGATCGGCAACCTTATCCAGCTGCAATTCGGCAGCTCGCATAACTGGCCGCTCGGCGCCGCGCTGTCGTTCGCGCTGCTCAGTTTCGTGTTGCTGGCCATGCTGGTGTACAGCCTGCGCTTCAAGCCGGGCAGCGCGGGGGGGCATCCATGAACACGCGCAATCCGTTGTGGCGCTTCGCGGGCATGCGGCCGGCGGCGTGGTTCTTTTTCATCTTTCTGTACCTGCCGATTGTGGTGCTGGTGGTGCTCAGCTTTAACGGCGGGCAATCGGCAACGCTGTGGGATGGTTTCAGCCTGAAGTGGTACAGCGTGGTCGCCAACGACGCGGAGGTGGTGCGCGCGGCGAAGAACTCGCTGATTGTCGCCACCCTCGCCACGCTGATTGCCACCTCGCTGGCGACCCTGGCGGCGCTGGGCATGCGCGGTCGTGCGTTTCGCGGGCAAACCCTGATGAGCGGGGTACTTGGCTTGCCGCTGCTGGTGCCGGAGATCGTCACGGCGGTGTCGACGCTGATGTTCTTCTCGTTTATCGGCCTGAAGCTGAGCCTGTTCACCATCCTCATCGCCCACGTGGTGTTCTGCATTCCGTTTGCCTACCTGCCGATTCGCGCGCGCCTCGAAGGCATGAATCCGTACCTGCTGGAAGCCGCTGCCGACCTCTACGCCTCGCCGTGGAGAGCGTTCTGGAAAGTGACCTTTCCGCTGCTTAGCCCGGGGATTCTGTCCGGGGCGATGCTGGCGTTCATCATTTCCATGGACGACTTCGTGATCACCTACTTCGTCGCCGGTGCCGGCGCCACCACGTTGCCGGTGTACATCTTCAGTTCGATTCGCATGGGTATCTCGCCGAAGATCAATGCGATCTCGTCGATCATCCTGGTGATTTCCATCGCGTTTGTGGCGCTGTCGTATTACGTGGGTCAGCGCAAACGCTAACGCTCTCTACAAAAAGTCCAGCAAGGAGCTTTGCCATGCACGTTCGCACCACCTCGCTCGCGTTGTCCATGCTATGCGCCATGGGCATCGCCACCTCGGCTCAGGCCGCCGGCACGCTGCACTTCGCCAACTGGTCGGACTACTACCCGCCCGAGTTGCTGAAGAAGTTCGAAGCCGACACCGGCATCAAGGCCACGCTGGACGCCTACGACTCCAACGAAACCCTGCTGGCCAAACTCAAGGCCGGCGGCGGCTCGTACGACGTGGTGGTGCCGTCGGACAGCTTTATTGAAATCATGGTCAAGGAAGACCTGCTGCAGAAATTCGACAAGAGCAAGCTGACCAACCTCGCCATTCTAAAAGACACCTTCAAAACCCTGAGCTTCGACCCGGGCCACGACTACAGCGTGCCGTACCTGTGGGGCACCACGGGTTACAGCTACGACACGGCCAAGGTGCCAGGCGGCAAACTGGAAGACAGCTGGAAACCGTTCTTCGAGCCGGCCCCCGAGCTCAAGGGCAAAGTGGTGGCGCTGAATTCGATTGAAGAGCTGTTCGTGCCAGCTGCGTTCTATCTGGGTATCGACCAGTGCACCGAAGACCCCAAGGCCGCGCAGAAAATTCAGGACCTGCTGCTCAAGCAGAAGCCCTTCCTGGCGATGTACAACAGCGACGGCACCATCGAGCGCATGGCCGCGGGTGAAGTGACGATGCACCAGCAATGGAACGGCGCCTTCCACCGCGCCCACGCCCAGCGCGCGAGCCTGACGTACGTGTACCCGAAGGAAGGCATTCGCGTATTCATCGACAATTTCGCCATTCCCAAAGACGCCACCAACGTTGCCGAGGCCCACACCTTTATCAACTGGATGATGAAGCCGGAGAACATCGCCGCCGCCTCCAACTTCGCCAAGTACAACAACGCCATCGAAGGCTCGGACAAGTTCATGGACAAAGAACTGTTCGACGACCCGGCCATCAACACCCCGGCCGACCAGCTCGACCGCCTGAAACCCTTCGAACTCTGCTCGCCAAAAGCCCTGGCCCTGCGCGCCAAGGTGTGGACCAAGTTGAAGAAGTAAACGCCGCCCGGTCTCCTTGTAGGAGCCAGCTTGCTGGCGAAGCTCTTGAAATCAACAGCTTCGCCAGCAAGCTGGCTCCTACAACAGCCCCATAACAAACCCTCTTTCACAGGCCTGCTCCTGAGGGCACCCCCATGCTGACGATTTATAGCGACGACCATCACCTGCACCACGGCAAGTACGAGTTGATCGGTGGGCAGTTCACGCCGTGTTTTGAAATGCCCAGCCGCGCCGACATGGTGCTCGACCGCGCCAAGGCCGTGGGCCTGGGCGATATTCATGCGCCGCTGGATTTCGGCCTGGCGCCGATTCGCCGGGTGCACACCGAAGGCTTTCTGCGTTTTCTGCAAAACGCCTGGAGCGACTGGCAGGCCATCGGCCGCCAGCACGACATGCTGCCCATCGCCTGGCCGACCCGGCGTCTGCGTCAGGTGGAACCGACCGCCATCGACGGCCGCCTGGGTTACTACTCCTTCGATGCCGGTGCGCCGATCACGGCGGGCACCTGGCAGGCCATTCTCAGCTCGGCCAACGTTGCCCTCACCGGCCAGGCCGAACTGGCCAAAGGTGCGCGCGGCGTATTTTCCCTGTGCCGCCCGCCCGGCCACCACGCCGCCGCCGATTACATGGGCGGTTATTGCTACCTGAACAACGCCGCCATTGCCGTGCAGGCCTTGCTCGACCTCGGCGCCAAGCGCGTGGCCGTGCTGGATGTGGATTACCACCACGGCAACGGCACGCAGGACATTTTCTACGAGCGCGCCGACGTGCTGTTCACCTCCATTCACGGCGACCCGCGTTTCGAATACCCGTATTTCCTCGGGTTCGCTGACGAGAAAGGGGCAGGTGTGGGCAGCGGTTTCAACATCAACTATCCACTGGCCGAGGGCAGCGACTGGTCGGTGTGGAGCCTGGCCCTGGCCGACGCCTGCCGGCAGATTCAGGCGTACGCGCCGGATGCGTTGGTGGTGTCGCTGGGCGTAGACACGTACAAGTCCGACCCCATCTCGCAGTTCAAACTCGACAGCCCCGACTACCTGCGCATGGGCGAGATCATCGGCAAGCTCGGCTTGCAGACCTTGTTCGTGATGGAGGGCGGGTACGCGGTCGAGGAAATCGGCATCAACGCCGTCAACGTGCTGCAAGGCTTCGAGAGCGTCGCTTAAGCGCGCGGTGTTTCGGCCACAAAAAAGCCCGCCCCGATTGAATGCCGGGGCGGGCTTTTTGCTGCGCGATAGTTACATCACTTCGACGATATCCACGTCCACTTCGCGGCCCATCAGGTCACGTTCGACTTCGCCGGTGAGCTTGACCTTGGCGCTGTCGGAGATGGCTTGTGGCGGCCAGTCTTCATCATCGATTTCCACCTCGATGGTGCCGCTGGCGTCTTTGAATTCGTACCGGTCACCTTTCAGGCGTTTGACGATCTGGCCTTGCAGCACCACTGGCGCATCGTCGGCGGCATCCAGGGCAGCGGCTACGCTGGTGATTTGCTGGGTGGCGCCAGGGCCGGTGTAACCGCCGGCGGCCACAGCGGCGCCGGACAGCAGTGGAATAAAAAACAGGGCGAGTGCTTGGGTTTTCAGTTTCATCAGGACAATCCCGTTCTGGTAAATGACGGGGTCAGGTTAAGTGGCGCACCTGAACTGAAACTGAATAGCGCCTTAAGCGAACCTTAAGACGGGTCCGCCGGTTTCTCTTTGCGGAACACGTAGAACAGGTTCGGCTCACTGACCATATAAATGGTGCCTGCCTCGTCGATGGCCACCCCTTCAGCCCGCGGAATGCTGTCGTGCAGGCCGTTCATGCCGCCGTACAGGCTGATGAAACTGACCGGCTGACCATGCTCGTCCATTTCCAGCAACAGCTTGGATTGCGCCGACAGCACCAGCGAATGCCCGGTGCGCGGGTCGACGCTCAAGGCAGAGATATTGCGCATATACAGTTCATCGCTGGGCAGCGGTTCCATCTGCCCGGCGAGCCCGGCGGTGCCATCACTGCTCCAGCTGAACAGGGCCGTGGGCGAGCGCTCTTTGCCCAGCAGCAAGCGTTTCTGGGCGGGGTCCCAGGCGATGCCTTCAAAGCCCTTGTTGCCAGACTCGGCGTAGCCCAGGTCGAATTCACGGGTGTCGATGGCCCGCAGTTCCAGGGCGACCGGCCCCAGTTTGAAAATCGACAAGGTGCGGCGACGTTCGTCGGTAATTGCCATGTTGCCGTTACTGAGCATGGCCACGCCTTCGGGGTTGGAAAAACCCACCAGCGCGATGCGCCGCAGCACGTCGCCGTCCAGGCTCAGCTCCACCAGCAGCGGCTCTTTGCCGGTGACGGTGAACAGGGTTTTGGACTCGGGGTTGTAGGTGAGGTCCGAGGTTTCGTCGTCTTCAAGGTCTTTCAGGGGTTTGGCCTGAATGACCGGGCGGTAGCCGGGAAGCCAGATGCTGGCCGCGCGCTCGGCTGAGTCGAAGTTGTCTTCATCCGCCCAGTACTTCGCCTGGCCGAGCCAATGCTGGGTATAGGCGAGCACCGCAACGGTGAGCAGTACGAAGGCGAGTAGCAGCCAGGGCCAGCTGCGACGAAACGAAAAAGAGCGAGCGGTGGGCATGGGACGTTCTCTGTTACTGCAGCAGCAAGCTAGCGGCCAAAGCAGGAGATTACGGTTTGATCATCCGTGAACAACCGCGAACCCGCACGCATCGGCGCGGGCGGTGCCGAACTGTACATCAGCCGTTCGCGGTTATCCCACCCATCAGTGATTACAACGCTTGTACGCAGCGTCGCTTACAGAACGCGGGTCGTCACGCTCGAATGGCCGACCAGTTCGAGCAGCAATTCATCACCTTGGTTCAATGGCCCCACGCCGGCAGGCGTGCCCGTGAGAATCACGTCACCGGGCTGCAGGCTGAAGTGCCCGGCAATGTGGGCAATGATCGGCAAAATCGGGTTAAGCATCGAGGCGCTGCTGCCATCCTGGCGCACTTCACCGTTGATGCTCAGACGAATGCCTACGTCGGTCAGATCTGTCACCGCATCGCTGCTGACGAAGGGCGCCAGCACGCAGGCGCCGTCGAACGACTTCGCCACTTCCCACGGATAACCCTTTTCCTTGAGCTTGGCTTGCACGTCGCGCAGGGTCAGGTCGAGCGCCGGGGCGAAGCCGGAGATGGCGTCGAGCACTTCTTCTTCATTGGGTTTACGCGACAGCGGCTTGCCGATGAGCACGGCAATTTCCGCTTCGTAATGCACGCCGCCACGGTCGGTCGGAATGCTGAAGCCGCCTTCGGCTTCCACCACGCAGCTGCCCGGCTTGATAAACAACAGCGGCTCGGTGGGCACCGGGTTGTTCAGCTCTTTGGCGTGCTCGGCATAGTTACGGCCAACGCACACGACCTTGCCGATGGGGAAATGGATGGTGGTGCCGTCGAGGTAACGGTGTTGGTAGCTCATGCGTGAATCTCCAGAAAGTGCGATCCGTGTAGGAGAGGCTTACAAGGCGAAAATCTTGCCTGGGTTCATGATGCCGTTCGGGTCGAACACGGCTTTGATGGCTTTCATGTAGGCGATCTCGGCCTCGGAACGGCTGTAGGTCAGGTAATCGCGCTTGGTCATGCCCACGCCGTGTTCGGCGGAAATCGAGCCGTTGTACTTCTGCACGATCTCGAACACCCACTTGTTCACCGTGGCGCACTTGGCGAAGAACTCGTCTTTGCTCAGGTTGTCGGGCTTGAGGATGTTCAGGTGCAGGTTGCCGTCGCCGATATGGCCGAACCAGACGATTTCGAAGTCCGGGTAGTGCTCGCCAACGATGGCGTCGATGTCATGCAAGAACGCTGGCACCTTGGCGACGGTCACGGAGATGTCGTTTTTGTACGGCGTCCAGTGCGAGATGGTTTCAGAGATGTACTCGCGCAGCTTCCACAGGTTCTGCAACTGCTGCTCGCTCTGGCTCATCACGCCGTCCAGCACCCAGCCTTGCTCCACGCAATGTTCAAAGGTGGCGAGCGCCGCTTCGGCGACTTCTTCGGTGGTGGCTTCAAACTCCAGCAGGGCATAGAACGGGCACTCGGTTTCGAACGGCGCCGGTACATCGCCACGGCCCATGATTTTGGCCAGGGCTTTGTCGGAGAAGAATTCGAAGGCAGTGAGGTCGAGCTTGTTCTGGAAGGCGTGCAGCACCGGCATGATCGAATCGAAATCGGCGGCGCCCAGCACCATGGCGGTGAGGTTCTGCGGCGCGCGGTCCAGGCGCATGGTGGCCTCGACGACAAAACCCAGGGTGCCCTCAGCGCCGATAAACAGCTGACGCAGGTCATAGCCGGTGGCGTTTTTGATCAGGTCTTTGTTCAGCTCGAGCAGGTCGCCTTTGCCGGTGACGACTTTCAGGCCGGCCACCCAATTGCGGGTCATGCCGTAGCGAATCACTTTGATGCCACCGGCGTTGGTGCCGATGTTGCCACCAATCTGGCTGGAACCGGCGGAAGCAAAGTCCACCGGGTAGTACAGGCCTTTTTCTTCGGCGAACAGCTGCAATTGCTTGGTCACCACGCCCGGCTGGCAGACGGCGGTGCGGTCGAATTCGTTGAAGCCGAGCACCTGGTTCATATAGTCGAACGCTACGACCACTTCACCATTGGCCGCCACGGCAGCGGCGGAAAGCCCGGTGCGGCCGCCCGATGGCACCAGCGCCACCTTCTGTTCATTGGCCCAACGGACAATTGCCTGAACCTGCTCGGTGGTCTTGGGAAACACGATGGCCAACGGCGCAGGGGCGAAGTGTTTGGTCCAGTCTTTACCGTAGGCGTTCAGCGAATCGGCGTCGGTAAGTACCTTGCCAGGCTCGACCAGGGTCTTGAGTTGTTCAATCAGGGCAACGTCGGTCATCTACGGAACTCTCACGCAATTCATGGTCGCCCTGAGAACCTTTCAGGTCGCAACCGAGCAAGTAAAAAGGAAGACATGCTAGCATACGCCCCCCGCGAAACGTGCTCTGTGCTCGGTTTTGCGGCAGCGGCGCGACGCCGAAACGGGCTGCCCGCGACGCTGGCTTTCCCTGACTTTTCTACCGGGACAAACAGGTACTCAGATGAGCAAGACCTCTCTCGACAAGAGCAAGATCAAGTTCCTTCTTCTCGAAGGTGTGCACCAGAACGCTGTCGACACGCTGAAAGCGGCCGGCTACAGCAACATCGAGTACCTCAAAGGCGCGCTGTCGGACGCTGAGCTGAAAGAAAAGATCGCCGACGTGCACTTCATCGGCATTCGCTCGCGTACCCAGGTCACCGAATCGGTGTTTGACCACGCCAAGAAGCTGATCGCCGTCGGTTGCTTCTGCATCGGCACCAACCAGGTCGACCTCGACGCCGCCCGCGAACGCGGTATCGCCGTGTTCAACGCCCCGTACTCCAATACCCGCTCGGTAGCCGAGCTGGTGCTGGCTCAGGCCATTTTGCTGCTGCGCGGCATCCCTGAGAAAAACGCTTCCTGCCACCGTGGTGGCTGGATCAAGTCTGCCGCCAACTCGTTCGAGATTCGCGGCAAGAAGCTCGGTATCGTCGGCTACGGCTCCATCGGCACCCAGTTGTCGGTGCTGGCCGAAGCGCTCGGCATGCAGGTGTTCTTCTACGACACCGTGACCAAATTGCCGCTGGGCAACGCCACTCAGGTCGCCAAGTTGCACGACCTGCTGGGCATGGCTGACATTGTCTCGCTGCACGTGCCGGAACTGCCGTCCACTCAGTGGATGATTGGCGAAGCGGAAATCCGCGCCATGAAAAAGGGCGGCATTCTGATCAACGCCGCACGCGGCACCGTGGTTGAGCTGGACCACCTGGCCCAGGCGATCAAAGACGAACACCTGATCGGCGCTGCCATCGACGTGTTCCCGGTGGAGCCGAAGTCCAACGACGAAGAGTTCGAAAGCCCGCTGCGTGGCCTGGACCGCGTCATCCTGACCCCGCACATCGGTGGTTCCACCGCCGAAGCCCAGGCCAACATTGGTCTGGAAGTGGCTGAGAAACTGGTCAAGTACAGCGACAACGGCACCTCGGTTTCGTCGGTCAACTTCCCCGAAGTGGCACTGCCGGCGCACCCGGGCAAGCACCGTTTGCTGCACATCCACGAAAACATTCCGGGTGTGATGAGCGAAATCAACAAGGTGTTCGCCGACAACGGCATCAACATCTCCGGCCAGTTCCTGCAGACCAACGCCAAGGTCGGTTATGTAGTGATTGACGTGGATGCCGAGTACTCGGACCTGGCGCTGGAGAAACTTCAGCACGTGACCGGCACCATTCGCAGCCGCGTTCTGTTTTAACTAGACGATCGGCTGCGCGTCGGCCGGGCGGCGTTGAAACCGGTTTTTGAATGCTCATTGGCTACAGCCAACTCCGCTTAAAAAACCGATTTCGCCTTGCCCCGCTCTAGCTCGCTCGATCTTGATCGCTGTAATGAAAAAGGGAGGCTTCGGCCTCCCTTTTTGTTGGGTTGAGCGCAGCGAAGCCCAACATCCCGGCGCAATCACTTAACGGTGATGTTGATCACCGGCGAAACCACTGGCAGCGGCGCCGGTACGCCGTTCTTGTCGGTCTGCACCAGTTGTAAACGGTGCGGGCCGCTGGGCAATACGAATTTTTCGGCGTTGTCTTCCGAGAGCAAACGCACCTGGTCGCTGCGCAGCACGGGCATGTTGGCCGACACCGGCGGCGCGTCGATCAGCAGGTGAATCTGGTTATCGGGCGAGCTCATCACCGGCGGCGACATGCCGGGCGTCACCGTCACGGTGCGCAGGCCGAATTTGATCGCGAAGGGGCGGTCCACGGTGGCACCATCTTGCGGCTCGATAAAGTACAGCTGCGCCGTTTGCGTGACTTCAATCGGCACGGCGGGCTCGGGAGTGGTGGCGGCCACGCTGGCGGAACTGGCGCCCAGCGCCATGGCCATCAACAGCGCAGCCTGAGCGGCCGGGGTGAACAACTTCATGTGCATGGTTGAGCCCTCCTGGATCCTTATAAGAAACCGCTCGTTGTCCGAGCTGCTCATTTAATGACCTTCAGAGTGTAGGACGGTTCACGCATATAGCCCGCGCGTCGGCGGCCGGATTCGAGCGCCCGGGTCACCACCCGTAACACCGGCAAAAATGTTCGCCATCGAAGGTGCGGGTTGGCCGGCAATAACCTGCAAAAGCCCTATTTTCGCGGCGTGCAGGCCCATCCTTCGACGGGAACCGGTGTCTGCCGCTGGCGCCTTGCCATAGCGCTCGCCAGACTGCCGGTCGCCCCTCAAGGAAGTGCTGCCATGATAAAAACAATTGCACCTGCCGCCCTCGCTCTTCTGCTTGCCGCGCCCTGCCGGGCCGATCTGCAGGCGCTCGACAACCCGGCCCTCAGCGACGTGACCGGCCAGGCCGGCATCAGCGTTCGCCTCGACTTACAGGCGCGCATCAATGAAATTCGCTTCAGCGACACGGGTGGCAACGTGTCGCTGCGTAATATGAAAATCGACAACGGCTGCGTCACCGCCAGCGACTGCCCCAACGGCGCGGGCGGCAGCTTTGCCCTGGGGCCTGCGCAACTGGGCCTGGTGTTGCCGATTTTCGGCGTCAACCAGCCGACCTTGATGGTGGATGTGGTGACCGGCACCAACGGCCAGCAGCAACTGCAACTCACCCTGCCCGACCTCACCACCATCAACGAGCAACTGATCGCCAGCGGCCTGCCGGCGCAACGCATTCGCCTGCGCGTGGCCAGTGACATGTATGTGGGCGACAGTCGCCTGGGCAGTCTGGAAGTGCGGGATATCACCGACCTGCACGGCACCATCAACGTGTGGGGTCACTGATCGCGCGGCAAGCGAGGGCGGCCATCACACGTTCAGTTGTGGCTGCAACACGACGGCCAGCCAGTCCATGAACACCCGCACCCGCCGCGGCAAGTTGCGGCGGTGGGCATACAGCAGGGTGACCTTCATCGGCGCCGGCACGAATTCCGGCAACACTTCCACCAGTTCACCGCGCGCCAGGCTGTAGCGCTTGCCGGCTACTGGCGCCTGAATGATGCCGAAGCCCGCCAGACACGCCGCGTAGTAGCAGTCGGCGTTATTCACCGTCACCGCGCCCGCCATCGGCAGGCAGTGGCGTTCGCCATGCAGTTGGTATTCAAAGCCTGTTGGCCGCGCGCCAAAGGTCGAGGCGTAATGCACCAGCCGGTGATGGGCCAGGTCGGCCAGCGAACGCGGCGTGCCATAGCGTTCCAGATAGGCCGGGCTGACGAAGTTGCCTTGGCGGAAGGCGCCAAGCGGGCGGGCTACCAGCGTGGTGTCGGGCAATTCGCCGACGCGCAGCACGCAGTCGAAGCCTTCGCGCACCAAATCGACAAGACGGTCGGTGGCGCTCACTTCCAGTTCAATCAGCGGATGCTGGCCGCTGAATTCCGCCAAGCGCGGCAGCACATATTCGCGCGCGGTCACGGTGGGCATGTCGACACGCAAGCGCCCGCGTATGCCCTGATCGTGGCGGAACAGGCCGTCCAGTTCGTCCACCTGATCAAGCATGTCTTTGCACCGTTCGTAGAGCACCAGACCATCCTGCGTTGCCTGCACCTTGCGTGTGGTGCGCTGCAGCAGGCGAGTGCCAAGCACCTCTTCGAGCAAACGCACATGCTCGGACACGGTCGACTTGGGTAGCCCCAAACTGTCGGCAGCGCCGGTGAAACTGGCCAGTTCGGTTACCCGAGCGAAGGTTTTATACAACTCAAGCTTGTTCATGGCGGCGCGCTCATTGTTCGGCTGACCCGCATGGTCTGTGCAGATTCTTCGGCTTTATCGACTTATGACCGCAGCCTACAGTGGCCTCGACTTCACCACCAGCCCCACGGGAGAGACCACCATGACGCGTAAAATCGCACTGATCACCGGCGCCAGCCGCGGCCTTGGCAAAAACGCAGCGCTGCATCTGGCAGCCCAGGGCGTCGACATTATCGGCACCTACCACAGCCGCCGGGACGATGCCGACGCGCTGGTCAAACAGATTGAAGAAGCCGGGGGCCGCGCCGTGATGCTGCAACTGGACGTCGGCGACAGCGCCAGCTTTGGCGCCTTTACCGACGCGGTTGGCGCCGCGCTGCGCAGCCATTTTGAAACAGAGCGCTTCGACTTCCTGCTGAACAACGCCGGCATGGGCATTCACGCCAGCTTTGCCGACACCAGCGAAGCGCAGTTTGACCAGTTGGTGAATGTGCACTTGAAGGGCCCGTTCTTTCTCACCCAACGCCTGTTGCCACTGCTGGCAGACGGCGGCCGCATCCTTAACGTGTCGTCGGGCCTGGCCCGCTTCGCCTTGCCGGGCTACGCCGCGTACGCGGTGATGAAAGGCGGTATCGAAGTGCTCACCCGCTATCAAGCCAAGGAACTGGGCGCACGCGGCATCAGCGTGAACACCCTGGCTCCGGGCGCCATCGAAACCGACTTCGGCGGCGGCGCGGTACGCGACAACGCCGAGCTCAACGCCATGGTCGCCAGCAACACCGCCCTTGGCCGGGTGGGCGTGCCCGACGACATCGGCGCCGCCATCGCGCTGCTGTTCAGCGACGGCAGCCGCTGGATCAATGCCCAGCGTATCGAGGCGTCGGGCGGGATGTTTTTGTAACCCGATCCGCGAAGCCCAACGGGTCAGGCCTGGCTATCGCCAATGTTGGGCTTCGCCTTTGGCTCAACCCAACCTACGTCGTAACCCTCGGCGAGGTGCTGATCTTTCAACCGCACATAGTTCGCCGCGCTGTAGGTAAAAAACGCCCGCTCCTTTTCGGTAAGCGGGCGTACTTGTTTGGCGGGGCTGCCGACGTAGAGAAAGCCGCTTTCCAATACCCGCCCCGGTGGCACCAGGCTGCCGGCGCCCAGAATCACCTCATCTTCAATCACCGCGCCATCCATCACCGTCGAGCCCATGCCGATGAGGATGCGATTGCCAACGGTGCAGCCGTGCAGCATCACTTTGTGGCCGATGGTCACGTCATCACCGATCAACAACGGGAAGCCGTCGGGATTGAACGGGCCGGCGTGGGTGATGTGCAACACGCTGGCGTCCTGCACGCTGGTGCGCGCGCCGATACGGATGCGGTGCATGTCGCCGCGAATGACCGTGAGCGGCCACACCGAACTGTCATCGCCGAGCACCACGTCGCCAATCACCACGGCCGACGCGTCGACGAAAACCTTTTCGCCGAGCTGCGGCGTGGTGCCCTGGTAAGTTCGAATAGCCACGATAGAAACCTCTAAAGCTGCGTTAAAGGTTGATTGTAATTAAGATGGCGCCATATCTGCTCAAGCGCATCCAATGTTGCTGGAGCACACCATTCATAGTCAGACAGGTGACCGTCGTGAGCGAGAACAACCCTCTACTGCAAGCCTTCGACCTTCCACCCTACTCCGCCATCCGCCCCGAACACGTTGAACCTGCCGTCGATACGTTGCTGGCCGAAGGCCGCGCGGCACTGGCGAAATTGCTTGCCGAACAGCCCGAAACACCAACCTGGGATGGCCTGGTGTTGGCGCTGGACGAGCAGGGCGAGCGCCTGGGCCGCGCCTGGAGCCCGGTCAGCCACTTGAACGCCGTGCGCAACAGCCCCGAGCTGCGCCAGGCGTACGAAGCCTGCCTGCCGAAACTGTCGGAATACTGGACCGAGCTCGGTCAGAACCGCGCCCTGTTCCAGGCTTATGAAGCGCTGGCCAACAGCCCCGCCGCCAGCAACTTCGACGTGGCGCAGCAGACCATTCTGCAAAACGCCCTGCGCGATTTCCGTCTGTCCGGCATCGACCTGCCGCCCGCCGAGCAGCAGCGCTACGGCGCCATTCAAATGAAACTGTCGGAGTTGGGCAGCCGTTTTTCCAACCAACTGCTCGACGCCACCCAGGCGTGGACCAAGCACATCACCGACGAAGCCGCCCTCGACGGTTTGCCGGATTCGGCCAAGGCGCAAATGGCCCAGGCCGCTGCTGCCAAAGAGCTGGACGGCTGGCTGATCAGCCTGGAATTCCCCAGCTACTACGCGGTAATGACCTACGCCAACGACCGCGCCCTGCGCGAAGAGCTGTACGCCGCCTACTGCACCCGCGCCTCGGACCAAGGCCCGAATGCCGGCCAGAATGACAACGGCCCGGTGATGGCAGAAATTCTCGACCTGCGTCAGGAACTGGCCCAATTGCTTGGCTTCGCCAACTTCGCCGAGCTGAGCCTGGCGACCAAAATGGCCGAGAACAACGAGCAGGTGCTGACCTTCCTGCGCGACCTGGCCCAGCGCAGCAAGCCGTTCGCTGCGCAGGACCTGAGCGAGCTGAAAGCCTACGCCGCCGAACATGGCTGCACCGATCTGCAAAGCTGGGACGTCGGTTATTACAGCGAAAAACTGCGCGAGCAGCGCTACAGCATTTCCCAGGAAACCCTGCGTGCGTACTTCCCCATCGACAAAGTACTGAGCGGCCTGTTTGCCATCGTGCAGAAGCTTTACGGCATCGAAATCGCCGAACTGAAAGGCTTCGACACCTGGCACCCGGACGTGCGCCTGTTCGAAATCAAGGAAAACGGCGAGCACGTCGGCCGCTTCTTCTTCGACCTCTACGCCCGCGCCAACAA
Source organism: Pseudomonas viridiflava (assembly GCF_900573885.1). Lineage (GTDB taxonomy): Bacteria > Pseudomonadota > Gammaproteobacteria > Pseudomonadales > Pseudomonadaceae > Aquipseudomonas. The sequence continues at coordinate 381,752 of NZ_UPSE01000161.1, read as the reverse complement.
ACGCGGCGGTGCCTGGATGGATGGCGCCCGCGACAAGCGCCGGACTGCTGCCGGCAGCATCGTCAGCCCGGTGGCCAATCTGGTCTGCAACTTCACCCCGGCCGTTGGCGATCAGCCGGCGCTGCTGACCCACGATGAAGTGACCACCCTGTTCCACGAATTCGGCCATGGTCTGCACCACCTGCTGACCCGCGTCGAACACGCCGGTGCCTCGGGCATCAACGGCGTGGCGTGGGATGCCGTAGAGTTGCCGAGCCAGTTCATGGAGAACTGGTGCTGGGAGCCGGAAGGGCTGGCGCTGATTTCCGGGCACTACAAAACCGGCGAGCCGCTGCCGCAGAACCTGCTGGAGAAAATGCTCGAAGCGAAAAACTTCCAGTCCGGCCTGATGATGGCGCGGCAGGTGGAATTCTCCCTGTTCGACTTCGAACTGCACGCCACCCATGGCGACGGCCGTTCGGTACTGGACGTGCTGGAAAACATCCGCGCCGAGGTATCGGTGATGCGTCCGCCGGCCTACAACCGCTTCCCCAACAGCTTCGCGCACATCTTTGCCGGCGGTTACGCGGCCGGTTATTACAGTTACAAGTGGGCTGAAGTGCTGTCGGCCGACGCGTTCTCCAAATTCGAGGAAGACGGCGTGCTCAACCCGAACACCGGCCGCGCCTTCCGTGAAGCCATTCTGGCCCGTGGCGGTTCGCAGGCACCGATGGTGTTGTTTGTCGACTTCCGCGGCCGCGAACCAAACATCGACGCCCTGCTGCGCCATCTCGGCCTGAGCGCGGAGGCCGCGTAAATGAGCACCAGCAAAAAACGCTTTATCGCCGGCGCAGTCTGCCCGGCGTGCAGCGAAGGCGACAAGATTCAGATGTGGGACGTCGACGGCGTTCCCCACCGCGAATGCGTGGCCTGCGGCTACGCTGACACCCTGAACGAGCAAGGCCAGTCGGTTCCGAAAGAACTGGGCACACGGGTCACCAAAAACGCCGCGAAACCGGCAGACCCGAAAGTGCAGGGCGTGCAGTTTTTTCCGAATCCCAAGCTGAAGAAACCAGACGCCTGATACGAATCGAAAACGTAGCGAGCGAAGGGTCGGCAAGGCGAGAAGTGGGGAAAAAAGCGGAGTTGGCTGTAGCCAATGAGCATTTTCACCCGTTTCTCAACGCGGCATAACCGAGCGCAGTAGTTTTCAGGGGGACTTATGTGGCATGTCGTGTGTGGCGACAACGCAGTGGAAGGCGTAACGCGCGTCGTAGGCGAAGCGCTATCGCTGCAAGTACTGCGCGATGACCTGGCCGTCGGGCCTTTGGTAGATGTCGACCAGCCTCCCTGCGCCGAGCGCGCCGCATTCTGGCAAGCCGTGTGGCCCGCCGCCGTGCAACCGGCGCCGGACTTTGCCACTGCCTTGAGCGACGACGTGCACTGGCTCGCCAGCCTGGCCAACGAAACCAAACCCGTCACCGTATGGCATGGCGACAGCGCCTCGGAGCAACTGATGCTCTGCCGCGTCGCCGCCGCGTTGCAGCACAGTGCATTACCCTTCTTCGAAGTGCCCTGCGGCACGGGCGACAGCCGCGTGGCGTGGCGCCGTGCCGTGGCGATGCATGCGCCGGATGAACTGGTCAGCCTCTACCAACCCCGGCTGGTCAGTCCCGCACGACGTGAGCAATTGACGGCGCAATGGCAGCAGGTCGTTGCGCAAAACGAGGTCATTCGGCGTTGGTCCAACAACCAGTTTCAGGGCGAGGGTTATCTCACCGTTGACGAGACGTTGCTGGCGGCGTGTACCCATGAGTGGCAACCGTTGGCGCGGGTAATGGCTGAAGTGATGAAGCGCAGCGACGGGTTTTTTGCGACGGACTTCTTCGTATTTTGGCGGGCGCGGGAATTGGCGAAGGCGGGGAAGGTGGTGTTTTCGGCGGATGCCGAGGCCAATCGGTATTCCGAACTGAACGTCCGTAGGTTGGGTTGAGCCAAAGGCGAAGCCCAACGATACGCCCACGTCAGCCTCGACAAACCCGCCAATCCTCGCGCGAATGTTTTTCCGTTCGGGTTGATGACGGTGATGGGGCGAGTTTTTGCGTATCGTTGGGCTTCGCGGCGCTCCCCGAACGCGGACCGACCCAACGGCCCAACGTACACCGCAACATCACCCCCGCCGAAAAAACTCCCCCGGCGTGCATTCAAACTGCTGCCGAAACGCCGCAATAAACGCCGACGTCGAGTCATACCCGCACCCCAACGCCACATCCGTCACCCGCGCCCCTTGCTCCAGCGGGGACAAAGCGCCAAGCAGGCGCAGCCGTTGCCGCCAGGCGCGAAACGTAAGGCCGGTGTCGCGCAAGAACAGCCGACTCAGGGTCTTCTCCGAAGCCCCCAATTGCCCGCTCCAGTCGCTCAGGCTGCGGCCATCTTCGGGGTGCGCCTGCAACTGCCGGCACAGCTGCTGCAAGCGCGGGTCGGTGGGCAGCGGCAGCGACAGGCGCACTTCTTCGGCGTTACGCAGTTGGTCCAGCATCACCTGCACCAGGCGGCCATCGGCGCCGGCTTCGTCGTATTCCACCGGCAGTTCGGCAAAGCGGCTGATCAGTTCGCGGGTCAGCGGGCTTACGCTTAACACGCGGCAATGGGTTGGCGCCCACTGGGTGACGGCGCAATCGAGGTACAAGCCGCGCAACTCGGTGCGCGGCGAGCTGATCACTTCATGCTCCAGGCCAGCCGGAATCCAGATGGCCCGCTGCGGCGGCGCGACAAAGCTGCCGGCGTTGGTGTGCACGTGCAATACGCCCTGGATGGCGTAGGAAAGTTGCACCCAAGGATGACTATGGCGCGGCGTGCCCACCTGCAGTGGCAGCGATTCTGCCCGCGAGTAAACCGGGCGTGGCAGGCGCGGAAGGTCCGGCACTTGGCGTTGCCCGAGAAAAATCTGTCCGTTTGCCGGCATATTCTGGCTTTCTTGCGTTAGTCGGTAACAAGGGCCCACGGTAAAGTCCGCCCTACTCTTTGGCAACCCGACCGGAACCACCGCCCATGGCCCGCTCCCGACTTCTCCCAGACAATTTCACCCTCACCCTGATCGCCGTCGTCGCCATTGCCAGCCTGCTGCCGTGCAGCGGTCAGGCGGCGGTGGCGTTTGGCTGGATTACCAATATCGCCATCGCGCTGCTGTTCTTTCTGCACGGCGCCAAGCTGTCACGCGAGGCGATCATTGCCGGCGCCGGCCACTGGCGTCTGCACTTGCTGGTGTTCGCCTGCACCTTTGTGCTGTTCCCGCTGCTGGGCTTGGCGTTGAAGCCGCTGCTGTCGCCGCTGGTGGGTACCGAGCTGTACATGGGCATGCTTTACCTGTGCGCATTGCCCGCCACCGTGCAGTCGGCCATCGCCTTTACCTCGCTGGCGCGCGGCAATATTCCGGCCGCCATCTGCAGCGCCGCCGCTTCCAGTTTGTTTGGGATTTTTCTCACGCCGCTGCTGGTGGCGCTGTTGCTCGACGTGCACGGCGACGGCGGCTCGACCCTCGATGCCATTGTGAAAATCAGCGTGCAATTGCTGCTGCCGTTTATTGCCGGCCAGATCGCGCGCCGCTGGATTGGCAGCTGGGTAACGGCGAACAAAAACTGGCTGCGTTTTGTTGATCAGGGTTCGATTCTGCTGGTGGTCTACACCGCGTTCAGCGAGGCCGTTATTGAGGGCCTGTGGCACCAGGTGCCGTTGCCGAATCTGCTGTGGCTGGTGCTCGCGTGCTGTGTGCTGCTGGCGCTGACGCTGTTGATCGTCTACCTGCTCGGCAAGTGGCTGGGTTTCAACATGGAAGACCGCATCACCATTCTGTTCTGCGGCTCGAAAAAGAGCCTGGCGACCGGCGTGCCGATGGCGCAAGTGCTGTTTGCCGGCGCCGGCATCGGCCTGCTGATTCTGCCGTTGATGCTGTTCCACCAGATTCAGCTGATGGTTTGCGCGGTGCTGGCGCAGCGCCTTGCCGACCGTGAGGAAATGAAGCCGAGCGAGCCCGTAAAAGGCCGCTGAGCGGAAAATTCCCGGCTCTGACTGGCGCACTGCGGCTTAACGATTTACTGTATATCCATCCAGTTTAATCGTTTTCAGGTGCGCCATGTCGCAGTTTCTACCGCCCCGTGGCCGAGGTACGGCCAGCAACCCGCACAACCGCTTCGCCGCCACTCGCTCGGTGCGCGAAGACGACGGCTGGTTTCAGGAAGAAACCCCGCTGACCTTCACCACCGAAGTGCGTGAAGAGTTCGCCAAGAGCGTGATCACACGCAACACCTCGCCCGACGTCGGCTTCGATCGCTCGGTAAACCCCTATCGGGGCTGCGAGCACGGCTGCATTTACTGCTTTGCCCGGCCGAGCCACGCGTATTGGGACCTGTCGCCGGGCATCGATTTCGAAACCAAGCTGATCGCCAAAACCAACCTCGCCAGCCGCCTGGAAGAGCAGCTGCAAAAGCCGGGCTACGAGCCGGCACCGATCGCCCTGGGCATCAACACGGACGCTTACCAGCCCATCGAGCGCGAGCAGCAGCTCACCCGCCGCAGCCTGGAAATCATGCTGCGCTACCGGCACCCGGTGCACATCATTACCAAGAGTTCGCTGATTCTGCGTGACCTCGACCTGCTCAGCGAACTGGCCAGCCGCAACCTGGTGAGCGTGGCCTTCAGCCTGACCACGCTGGACGACGAACTGAAACGCATCATGGAACCGCGCGCGGCCTCGCCAAAGGCACGCTTGCGGGCCATGAAAGAGCTGCACGAAGCCGGCGTGCCGGTGAGCGCCATGGTCGCGCCGGTGATTCCGATGATCACCGACATGGAGTTGGAGCAAATTCTCGCCGCCGCCAAAGACGCCGGCGCGCGTTCGGCCGGTTACGTGCTGCTGCGCCTGCCACTGGAAATTGCCGACCTGTTCGAGGAGTGGCTGACCAGCCATTTCCCCGACCGCGCCGCCCATGTGATGAGCCTGATTCGCCAGTCGCGTGGTGGCAAAAACTACGACAGCCGTTTTGGCGTGCGCATGAAAGGCGAAGGCGTGTTCGCCGAGCTGCTGAGTCAGCGTTTCAAACTGGCGATCAAGCGGCTGGATCTCAACCGGCGCGGCGACTACGGCCTGGATTGCAGCCAGTTTTGCCCACCCGGCGCACAAATGTCGCTGATCTGAACGCTGGGCAGCACGGGCGGCTCGCGCTAAGGTTTAGCGCCTCAGCCTCTCACTGTATCTGGTAGCGCAGCATGGCCCGTACGTCGCGAATTACCGACCCGTCTTACGAGTTGATGGATGACCATGAAGGTCATTCGCTGATCTATCGCCAGCACGGTTTCCCCAGCCCGCTGGTGCGTTGGCACTTCCATAAGGAATACGAGCTGCACCTGATTGTCGCCAGCTCCGGCAAGGTGTTTATCGGTGATTACATCGGCAACTTTGCCCCCAACACGCTGTTTCTCACCGGCCCCAATCTGCCGCACAACTGGATCAGCCAGGTGGCCGCCGATGAGCTGTATCCGCAGCGCGACATGCTGGTGAATTTCACCGATGCCGTGCTCGACAGCGGCAGCGCGGTGTTCTCGGAACTTCAAGGCTTGGCGCCACTGCTGGGCCGTGCGCAATACGGCATCGAATTTCGCTGTCCGCGGTTGATCAGTGGAGCGCGCGGCCTGATGCAGCGCATTGCCGAGTCCAGCGGCATGACGCGCCTGGGGCATTTCCTCATCTTGATGGAGCTGCTCGCAGCCAGCGAAGACTACCAACTGCTCTCCGGCGTGCGGGCCTCGCAATTGGCCGACGAGAGCAACGTGGAGCGCATCAACCGCGCGGTGGATTTTATCTTCCAGCACTACGTGCAGGACCTCACCCAGGAACAGGTGGCCGAGCAGTTGGGTATGACGCCCACCTACTTCTCGCGCTTCTTCAAACAGGCCACCGGGCGCGGCTTCGTCGAGTTCGTCAATCGCTTGCGGGTGAGCAAGTCATGCGAGTTGCTGAGCACCAGCGACAAGCCCGTGACCGACGTCTGCTTCGAGTCCGGCTTCAGCAACGTGTCGAACTTCAACCGCCGCTTTCAGCAGCTCAAAGGCATGACCCCGTCCGGTTACCGACGGCTGGTCACCCAACGCATGACCGAGCAAAACCGGTACTGATTCACACCGCCCGCCTTACCTGCTAAGCCTCTGATCAGCGTTCTTGAGCGGCGCGCTGCCTATTCGCGTCGGAAATGCCTTACATAACCAGTGCAAAAAAGTATCAACAGAGGTGCAGGCAAGGCGTTGTTCCCGCTGGCGAGGCGGCGTGTAATCGGCCCCGGTCAAACAAAAACAATAATGTCTTGCGCCGCCGACCTGGCTGCCAAGAGGAGTTCAAAACCATGAACCACACGCTCAAGGCACTGGTTGCCGCCCTCTGCTTGTCCTCGTCCGCCGTTACCCTGGCGGGCGAAACCCTGACCATTGCCACGGTCAACAACAGCGACATGATCCGCATGCAAAAGCTCTCGAAAACCTTCGAAGAGCAGTATCCCGATATCAAATTGAAGTGGGTGGTTCTCGAAGAGAACGTCCTGCGCCAACGCCTGACCACCGACATCGCCACCCAGGGCGGCCAGTTCGACGTGCTCACCATCGGCATGTACGAAGCCTCGCTGTGGGGCGCCAAGGGCTGGCTGGAGCCAATGAAAGATCTGCCCGCCACGTACGACCTCGACGACGTATTCCCTTCGGTACGCGAAGGGCTGTCGGCCAAGGGCCAGCTGTACGCCCTGCCCTTCTACGCCGAAGCCTCCATCACCTATTACCGCACCGACCTGTTCAAGGCCGCCGGCCTGGAAATGCCCGAGCACCCGACCTGGGAGCAGGTCGCCGGTTTCGCCGAAAAACTGCACAAGCCAGACCAGGGCCAATACGGCATCTGCCTGCGCGGCAAAGCCGGTTGGGGCGAAAACATGGCGCTGATCACCACCATCGGCAACGCCTTCGGCGCCCGCTGGTTTGATGAAAAGTGGCAGCCGGAATTTGAAGGCAGCGAGTGGAAAAATGCGCTGAGTTTCTACGTCAACACCATGAACAAATTCGGCCCACCTGGCGCTTCCAGCAACGGCTTCAACGAAAACCTGGCGTTGTTCAACAGCGGCAAGTGCGGCATGTGGGTCGATGCCAGCGTCGCCGGTTCGTTCGTAACCGACAAAGCGCAAAGCAAGGTTTCCGAGCATGTGGGCTTCACCTTTGCGCCCAAGCAAGTCACCGACAAAGGCGCGACCTGGCTGTATTCCTGGGCCCTGGCCATTCCCACCAGCTCCAAAGCCAAAGATGCCGCCAAGCTGTTCAGCGCCTGGGCCACTTCCAAGGAATACGGCGCGCTGGTCGCCGAGAAAGACGGCGTCGCCAACGTGCCGCCAGGCACCCGCGCCTCGACCTATAACGATGCGTACATGAGTGCCGCGCCGTTCGCCAAGGTGGCGCTGGAGTCGCTGAAAGCCGCCGACCCGACCGCCCCCGGCGTGCGTCCGGTGCCGTATGTGGGCATTCAGTTAGTGACCATTCCCGAGTTCCAGGCCATCGGCACGCAAGTGGGCAAGCTGTTTGCCGCCGCGCTCACCGGACAGATGCAGGTCGACCAGGCGCTGAGCGCCGCACAGGCCAGCACCGTGCGGGAAATGAAGCGTGCGGGCTATCCGAAATAGTCGGCCGACGTAACGCCTGTTTTCCCCGTAGAGGCACCCCGCCGGCGCGCTCCCCCGCGCCGGCGTTCTAACCCTGTCATGGAGTCGCCATGAGTTCCTCGGTTCTCGACACCGTTGCCAACGCACCCGCCGCCGCACCGCGCGCCCGGCGCCGTGCGTTGAAGCCGGGCTGGTTTCTGGTCAGCCCCTCCGTCGCCCTGCTGCTGTTGTGGATGATCGTGCCGCTGGGCATGACCGTGTATTTCTCTCTGATCCGCTACAACCTGCTGTCGCCCGGCGAGAACGAATTCGTCGGTCTGGAGAACTTCGAGTTCTTCGTTACCGACCCCGGTTTTATGCCCGGCGCGCTGCACACCCTAACCCTGGTGGGCAGCGTATTGGCCATAAGCGTGATCTTCGGCGTGCTGATTAGCGCCTTGCTGGAGGCCTGCGAATTCTGGGGTCGCGGCATTGTGCGCGTGCTGTTGATCTCGCCTTTTTTCATCATGCCTACCGTCAGCGCCTTGCTGTGGAAGAACCTGATTTTCCACCCGGTGTCGGGGATTCTCGCGGCCGTGTGGCGTTTCTTCGGCGCCCAGCCGGTGGACTGGCTGGCGCACCATCCGCTGCTGTCGATCATCTTCATCGTGTCGTGGCAGTGGCTGCCGTTCGCCATTCTGATTTTGATGACGGCCATGCAGTCCCTCGACCAAGACCAGAAAGAAGCCGCGCGCCTCGATGGCGCCGGCCCCATCGCCATTTTCTGGCACCTGACCCTGCCGCACCTGGCGCGCCCGATTGCCGTGGTGGTGATGATCGAGACCATTTTTCTGCTCTCGGTATTCGCCGAAATCTTTACCACCACCAGCGGCGGGCCGGGCTATGAATCAACCAACCTGGCGTACCTGATCTACAACCAGGCGCTGCTGCAATTCGACGTGGGCATGGCCTCGGCAGGCGGTTTGATTGCCGTGCTGATCGCCAATATCGCCGCCATCATCCTGGTGCGGATGATTGGCAAAAACCTCACCGACCAACACTGAAAAAGGAGCCTGACGATGCTGACTTTGAAGCAATCCCGGCGCCTGCAAAGCGTGGTCGTGGGCACGCTGTCCTGGGCGGTGGCGCTGCTGATTTTCTTCCCGATTTTCTGGATGATTCTCACCAGTTTCAAAACCGAAATGGACGCCATCGCCACGCCGCCGCAGCTGTTCTTTGTGCCGACGCTGGAAAACTACCTGCACATTAACGAGCGCAGCGACTACTTCAGTTTTGCCTGGAACTCGGTGCTGACTTCCTTCGCCGCCACGGCGCTGTGCATGCTGATTGCGGTGCCGGCGGCGTACTCCATGGCCTTCCACGAAAGCCGCCACACCAAGCGCACGCTGCTGTGGATGCTGTCGACCAAAATGCTGCCGCCCGTGGGCGTGCTCATGCCCATTTACCTGCTGTGCAAAAGCATGGGCCTGCTCGATTCGCGCCTGGCGCTGATCGTGATCTACACGCTGATCAACCTGCCGATTGTGGTGTGGATGGTTTACACGTACTTCAAAGATATTCCGGTGGATATCCTCGAAGCCGCGCGGCTGGACGGCGCCACCACCTTTCAGGAAATCGGCCGCGTGCTGCTGCCCATCGCCCGTGGCGGCCTGGCTTCAACCATGTTGCTGTCGCTGATCTTGTGTTGGAACGAAGCGTTCTGGTCGCTCAACCTCACCTCGTCTGCCGCCGCCCCGCTCACTGCGTTGGTGGCGTCCTATTCCAGCCCGGAAGGGTTGTTCTGGGCCAAGTTATCCGCCGTCTCGACCCTCGCCTGCGCACCCATTCTGATTTTCGGCTGGATCAGCCAGAAGCAGTTGGTGCGTGGCCTGTCTTTTGGTGCCGTGAAATGACCGGCCTGGTTTCCAAGGAGTGCTCACATGGCTGACCTCAGCATCCGCAATCTGCAAAAAGGCTTCGATGGCCACGCCATCATTCAAGGCATCGACCTTGATGTGCGCGACCGCGAATTCGTGGTGTTTGTCGGCCCCTCGGGCTGCGGAAAATCCACCTTGCTGCGCCTGATCGCCGGCCTGGAGGAAGTCACCAGCGGCACCATTTCGCTGGACGGCAAAGACATCACCGACCTCGCCCCGGCCAAGCGCGACCTGGCCATGGTGTTCCAGACCTACGCGCTGTACCCGCACATGACAGTGCGCAAAAACCTGTCGTTCGCCCTCGACCTCGCGCGCGTCGACAAGGCCACGGTGCAAGCCAAGGTCGACAACGCCGCGCGCATTCTCGAACTGGAGCGGCTGCTGGAGCGCAAGCCCAAACAGCTCTCCGGCGGGCAGCGCCAGCGCGTGGCGATCGGCCGGGCGATTGTGCGCAACCCGAAAATTTTCCTCTTCGATGAACCGCTGTCCAACCTCGACGCCGCGCTGCGCGTGCAAACGCGCCTGGAACTGGCGCGCCTGCACAAAGAGCTGAAGGCCACGATAATTTACGTGACCCACGACCAGGTCGAAGCCATGACCCTGGCCGACAAAGTGGTGGTGCTCAACGGCGGCCGCGTGGAGCAGGTGGGCTCGCCGCTGGAGCTGTACAACCATCCGGCGAATCTGTTCGTTGCCGGTTTCCTCGGCACACCGAAGATGGGCTTTTTGCGCGGCACGGTTGGCCAGGTAGATGGCAACAGCTGCGAAGTGCAGCTCGACGCCGGTGCCAACCTGCACCTGCCGCGCGAGGCCTGTGCGCTGTCGTCGGGCGCCAGCGTGACCCTGGGCGTGCGGCCTGAACACTTCAATATCGTGCCGGCCGGACAAGGCCAGCTGCAGGTGATTGCCGACGTCAGCGAACGCCTGGGCAGCGACACCTATTGCCACGTGCGCACCGCCTCCGGCGAAGCACTCACCATTCGTGTGCGCGGCGACTTCGGGCCGGCCTATGGCCAGCCGCTGGAACTGGCCTTCGACACCGCCCATTGCCACCTTTTCGACGCCACCGGTACGGCCATCGACAAACGCAGCGCTACCGAGCAGGCGGCGTAAGGATTTTTATGAAACTCAATCGCTCCGCACTGGCCAGTCTGGTGCCGTATATCGCCGTGCCTGCTTACGACCTTGGCGCTCGCCAACAAGGCATCGCCCATATCGGCGTCGGCGGTTTTCACCGCGCGCACCAAGCCATCTACACCGAGGCGCTGCACAACAGCGGCCAGGACATGGACTGGGGCATCTGCGGCATTGGCCTGCGCGCCGAAGACACCGCCATGCGCGACGCGCTGGCCACTCAGGACTACCTCTACACGCAAGTGGAACTGGGCGACGTACCAGACCTGGAAGTGCGCGTGGTTGGCGTGATCGGCGACATGCTGCTGGCCGCCGACGGTGCGCAGGCGGTGATCGACAAACTCGCCGAGCCGGCCATCCGCATCGTCTCGCTGACCATCACCGAAGGCGGCTACTGCATCGACGACGCCAGCGGCGAATTCCTCGCCGACCTGCCTGCCATTCAGCATGATCTGGCCAACCCGCAGGCACCGACCACCGTGTTCGGTTTCCTCTGCGCCGCACTGGCCAAACGCCGCGCCGAAGGCACGCCGGCGTTTACGCTGATGTCGTGCGATAACCTGCCACACAACGGCGCGGTCACCCGCAAGGCACTGCTCAGTTACGCGCGCCTGGCAGACGCCGAACTGGCCGCATGGATCGACGCCAACGTCAGCTTTCCCAACGCCATGGTCGACCGCATCACGCCCATGACCAGCGACGCCCATCGCCAGCAACTGGCGCGCGAACACGGCATCGACGACGCCTGGCCGGTGGTGTGCGAGCCGTTTCTGCAATGGGTGCTGGAAGACAAATTCGTCAACGGCCGCCCAGCGTGGGAAGCGGTGGGCGTGCAGTTCACCGACGACGTGTCGCCCTACGAAGAGATGAAAATCAAACTGCTCAACGGCAGTCACCTGGCGCTCACGTACCTGGGCTTTATTAAGGGCTACCGTTTCGTTCACGAGGCCATGAACGACGAACTGTTCCGCCGCTACGTGCGGCGCTTCATGGACCGCGACGTCACCCCGCAACTGGCGCCTGTTCCAGGCATCGACCTGACCGACTACAAAGACACGCTGATCGAGCGCTTTTCCAACCAGGCCATCGCCGACCAACTGGAGCGCGTGTGCTCGGACGGCAGCTCGAAGTTTCCCAAATTCATTGTGCCAACCCTGAACCGCCTGATTGCCGATGGCGCCGAACTCGACCGCGCCGCCCTGGTGGTGGCCGCCTGGGCGGTGTACCTCGATGGCGTGGATGAAAACGGCACCACCTACCGCATACCCGATCCGCACGGGGAATGGGCGCAGGGACTGGTGGCCGACAAGCGCACGCTCACCGCCCGGTTACTCGGCGCCGACCGCGTGTTCGGTCCGGCCATTCCGGCCTCTGCTGCGTTCGTGGACGCCTTCGAGCGCCAGTTGCATAACCTGCGCACCCTCGGTGTCACCGGCACGTTGCAGGCGCTGCTCGACGGCGGCGGGCGTGCCGATTCGCAGAACCATCAGCGCTGAGGTCCGGCCATGGCGATGTACCTCGGCATTGATTGCGGCACCCAAGGCACCAAGGCGTTAGTGCTCGATGCCAGCAGCGGCCAGGTGCTGGGCGCGGGCGGCGCGCCGCACCGGCTGATCAGCGGGCCTAACGGCCATCGGGAACAGCAACCGCACGACTGGCTCAACGCCTTCGAGCAGGCCACCCGTATGGCGCTGACCGAAGCGGGCATCAGCGGCGAGGCGATTGCCGGCATTGGCGTGTCCGGCCAGCAACACGGCCTGGTTTTGCTCGACGCCCAAGGCCAGGTGCTGCGCCCGGCCAAGCTGTGGTGCGACACCGAATCGGCCGCTGAAAACCAGCAACTGCTGGATTTTCTCGGTGGCGAGCAGGGCTCGCTGGAACGCCTCGGCGTGGCCATTGCGCCGGGCTACACCGTGTCGAAACTGCTCTGGACGCAAAAACATCACCCGGCGCTCTACGCACGCATCGCCCATATTCTGCTGCCCCACGACTACCTCAACTTCTGGCTCACCGGCCGCGCCTGCAGCGAATACGGCGACGCCTCCGGCACCGGCTATTTCAACGTGCGCACCCGCGACTGGGACCACGACCTGCTGCGCCTGATCGACCCCAGCGGGCGTTTGAACGATGCGCTGCCGACGTTGATCGGCGCTCAGGAAAGCGTCGGCACGCTGCTACCGGAAATTGCCACGCGGCTTGGCTTGAACCCGCGCGCGCAGGTGGCTAGCGGCGGCGGCGACAACATGATGGGCGCGATTGGAACCGGCAACATCAGCCCCGGCGCCATCACCATGAGCCTGGGCACCTCGGGCACGCTATACGCCTTTGCCGACCAGCCGCAGGTGAGCCCGCACGCTTCGGTAGCGACGTTCTGCTCGTCGTCCGGTGGCTGGCTGCCCTTGATCTGCACCATGAATCTGACCAACGCCACTGGCGCCATTCAGGAGCTGCTGGAACTCGACCTCGCCAGCTTTGGCGCTCTGGCCATGCAAGCGCCGATTGGCGCTGACGGCGTGCTGATGCTGCCCTTCCTCAACGGCGAACGCGTACCGGCGCTGCCCAACGCCAGCGCCAGTTTGCTGGGCCTGACCAGCGATAACCTCACCCGCGCCAACCTCTGCCGCGCCGTGTTGGAAGGCGTGTGTTTCGGCCTGCGCTACGGCCTGGATTTGCTGCGCGCCAGCGGCATTGAAAGCCTTGAAATTCGCTTGATCGGCGGCGCCGCAAAAAGCTCGGTGTGGCGGCAAGTAGTCGCCGATATCATGGCCACCCCGCTGGTCTGCCCGCAGCACACCGAAGCGGCGGCCCTGGGCGCGGCGATTCAGGCGGCGTGGAGCGGCGGCGAGGGCAGCTTGCAGGCGTTATGCGACCGCTGCGTAAGCCTCGACCTGCGCACGCGCACTGAGCCGAACCCCGCAGCCGGCGCCGCGTACGAGCCGGTGTACCAGCGTTACCGCCAGCAGGTGATGCAGGTGCAACAGGCGTAAAAACAGCCAATCCCTTTTGTTTCAGGAGTTCGACATGTACCTGGTTTGCGGCGAAGCGTTGTTCGACTTTTTCACCCAGGCGGCCGGCGCGCGCAGCAGCGAGCTGGATTACAAAGCCATCGCCGGTGGCTCGCCCTTCAACGTGGCCGTGGGCCTGCGCCGCTTGGGCGTGGAGTCGGCGCTGTTCGGCGGTCTGTCCACCGACTTTCTCGGCGCACGCCTGCGCCGGGTGCTGGAAGAAGAAGGCGTGCGCGACGATTTTCTGATCGCCAGCGACTGCCCCACCACCATGGCCATGGTCGCCCTCGACGGTAACGGCCACCCGCACTACTCCTTTCGCGGCGAAGGCTGCGCCGACCGCGCTTTGCGCCGGGAGCACCTGCCGGCCTTGAGCAGCGAGGTGCGCGGTGTGCACGTGGGCTCGTTCTCGCTGGTGGTGCAACCCATCGGTGATACCCTCTTGGAACTGGTGCGCCGCGAAAGCGGCAAGCGCCTGATCAGCCTCGACCCCAACGTACGCCTCAACCCCCAACCTGATGCCGCGCTGTGGCGCGAGCGCGTGGAAGAACTGGCGCAACTGGCCGACCTGATCAAAGTCAGCGACGAAGACCTGACCTTGCTTTACCCCGGCATTGAGCCGGAACAGATTATTCAGCGCTGGCTGGGTGGTCGTTGCCAATTGGTCGTGATGACACGCGGCAGCCAAGGCGCCACGGCGTTTAGCCGCGAACATGGCGTGGTGTCGGTGCCCTCACGGCAGATCGACGTGCGCGACACCGTCGGCGCTGGCGATACCTTTCAAGCGGCGTTGTTGGCCTGGCTGATGCGGGCTGAGCTGGACAGCCCAGAAGGAATGACGCGGTTGGGCCGGGGACAGCTCGATGAATTGCTCAACTACGCGGTAGCGGCCGCTGCGGTCACGTGCTCGCGCACCGGGCCGGATTTGCCGAGAGCGCATGAGGTGGTGGTTTAACCGGCCTCAACGCCCACGACAGATGATCGCTCAGGCTCAGGTGAAGTTGTAGCGCACCAAATGGAAGAACACCGGGGCGGCGAAACACACGGAGTCGAGGCGGTCGAGCATGCCGCCGTGGCCTTCGATCATATGGCCCCAATCTTTCACCCCACGGTCACGCTTGATCGCCGACATCACCAGCCCACCGATAAAGCCCATGACGCAAATCACAAACGCCAAGGCCAGCGCGCCGAGGAAGCTGAACGGCGTCATCCAGAACAGCGCGCCACCCAGCAGAGTGGCCGACACCACGCCGCCGACAAGGCCCTCCAGGGTTTTGGACGGTGACAGGTTCGGCGCCACTTTGGTTTTGCCCATCAGCTTGCCCCAGATGTATTGCAGTACGTCCGAGGACTGCACCACCAGCACCAGAAAGGCGATCAGCAGCAAGTTGCGGCCTTCGTAGCCGGCGATGTTCAGGGTCAGCAACGCCGGCACATGGGAAATGCTGAACACGCAAATCATCAGCCCCCACTGCACCTTGGCCGTACGCTCCAGAAAGCGCGTGGTGTCGCCGCCCAGGGACGCCAGAAATGGCATCAGCAGGAACACGAACACGGGGATGAAGATGCTGAACATCCCATACCACTCGATGTACACCAGGAAGTACTGGAACGGCAGCACGCAGTAGAACGCGGCCACCAGTGCCGGGTAGTCGCCGCCGCGGGTTTGCGTCAGGGTGATGAATTCGCGCAGGGCGAAGAACGACAGCAAGTAGAACAGCAGCAACACCCCGGGCTTGCCGAGGAAGAATGCCACGCCCAGCACCGCGACCATCACCCACCACGCGTTGATCCGCGCGTTGAGGTTGTCGATGACTGGCGTTGCGCCTTTTTTCCACTTGAGGATCTGCCCCACCAGCGAGGCCAGTGCGAGAAATACACCTACAGCGATAAACACGTTGAGCGTTTGCCGATCCACGTCAGGACTCCTTGGGCGTCAGGGCCAGCAATGCCTCACGGCTGCGGGTGAGAAAGTCCGCCTTGGCTTCGCCTTCCAGCAACTGCAGGGGCGTGCCAAAGGTCAGGGTGCACAGCAACGGCAACGGCAGTGTGCGGCCCTTGGGCATCACGCGTTTGAGGTTATCGATCCACACCGGCACCAGCTCCACGTCGGGGCAACGGCTGGCGAGGTGGAACAGGCCGCTCTTGAACGGCAGCAAACCGTCTTCAAGGTTGCGCGTGCCTTCGGGGAACAGAATCAGCGACTCGCCGCCTTCGAGCACCGCGGCCATCTGGTCGATGGGGTTGGGGTCGGTTGCGGTGGGCGAGCGCGCGATCAACACGCCACGAAACACCTTGTTGATCAGAAAGCTGCGCACACCGCCCTTGGCCCAGTAATCGGCGCCGGCCACTGGCCGGGTGCTGCCGCGCATGTGGCTGGGCAGCGACGACCACAGCAGCACGAAGTCGCCATGGCTGTTGTGGTTGGCGAAGTACACCCGTGCTTTGGGCTCAGGCGTGCAGCCCACCCAGAGCGCGCGGGCGCCGGTGATTGCCGCAGCAAAGCCGATGATCAGGCGGGCGACAAAGGCGCCGCGCCAGCTGTATTGCGATACACGTGACATGTGCCGTCCTCTAGGCAAACGCGCCAGCCGCCACTGCGGCCACCGCTAACAGCAGTTGTACAGCGAGCGCCAGACCCTGCTTGCGCAGCAGCCCCAAGGCGCCCTTGCAGCGCAGGGTCCAGTCACGTCCGACGTTGGCGGCCGGCATCAGGCCCAGGCCGAGCAAGCCGTTGTCCAGTTCCACGGTGGCCGCGCTCAGGTCAGCGGCATCGGCCAGACGGGCAAACAGCGCCGCGTCGAAGGCCACACGCATGGCCCAGTATTTTTCTAACGCGCCTGCCAGCAACGTGAGCACCAACAACCCTGCGACCAACAGCAGTTGGTACTGAATGGTCACGAGCAAGGCGCTGGCCAATGCCACCACGCTGAGGCCGGTGGACAACTGATCCAGACGCTGCCCCTGCTCCAGCAAGCGCGCGCAGCTGAGTAAACGCAGGTCGCTCATATGCCCGCTTCCATCGCAGCCAAATTGCGCAGGTGCCCTTCTCGCAGCACTACGCCGGGGCGCACCTGACGCAGTATCGCTTCGGCGGCTTGCGGGTTGGCAGCACGGCCGCTATGCAACAGCCATGCGGCTACCGCTGCGGCGCTGCGCGAATAACCAAGGGCGCAGCACACCAGCACCGGGCCTTGCTGACGCGCCTGCTCAATGGCCATGGCAGCCGCGCACAGCAGCTCTGGGCTCGGCGGCAACAGGTCGAGCGTGGGCAGGCTTCGGTAAGCGCGGCCGCCACTGGCGCAAGGCAATTCGGCGCACAGGTCGACAATGGCCCGGATTGGCGTGTCGTCCAGCTCGCCTTTGTTGGGAATTCGCCCCAGCCATACGTCGTCCATGATCAAAACGGGCGCCGGCTGGCGCGCGGTCCACAACCGCGAGTTCACCCAGGCGCCTATCAGGTAGGGCCCGAACAGAAAGTTCGACGCCCAACTGAGCGTGCCGTCGCTGTGCTTCTGGAAACCGGGCGCGCCCACCAGCAGGTAATTCAGGGCCACCAGGCACAGCGCCGTGGCCGGCCACGTCAACCACCAACCCAGGCCGCCAACACTTACCCCCAGCGCACCGAGCGCCACGCCGCCAAGCGCGTAGTAAAACGCCAGCCGGCGCCCTTTGGCCTGTGGCTGCCAGCGCAAGTTCGCCAGCGGGCTGGGGCGGTCCAGGGGCCACAGCCAGATGCACAGCCAGCCCACGAGAACGCCGGTGGGCAAGTCGATGAAGTGGTGCTGGTAGGTGGTCAGTACCGACAGGCCGATCAGCCCAAACCAGAGGTGCAGCAACCATCGCAACAAACCTTTTGGCGTGTGAGCGGCGTAGCGCACCCACAGCACCATCAGCAGCACGATATGCAGAGACGGAGCCTGGTTGAAGGGTTTGTCAAAACCCATCAACACCTCAAACATCCAGGCGAAAAAGCCGGTCATTTCCGGGCGGGAAAAGGTGTACGTGAGCGGAAATAACAAGAACCCGGCAATCGCCAGAACCTGCGCGCTGAGCAAGCGCCGGGCATGAATATCCAGCTCATGACGGCTACTGCACAGCAGCAGCGACAAGCCGTAGAGCAAGTCGATGGACCAGTAGGGCACGATGGTCCAGGCCCAAAACGGGGTGTGCTGTTCCCAGGCAAACACCAGGGTGCCGACGTCTGCGCGCTGGCTGGTGAACCAGTTGGCCAAACTGTAGGTGGCGAAAAACAGTGGCGCCAGAATCAGCAGCCACACCAGCGCCCGGGGAAAACGCTGGCGCACGCTCAGTTGTGGGTAAACCGGCGCCAGGCTGAGGGCCTCGCTCATGCCTCGATCCGCTGCGCCAGGCTGACGCTGAAAATGCCCCATTGATCGATGCGCTGAGTCACCTTGCGGAAGCCGGCGGCTTCGACCAATTGGTCCATCTCCGCCTGCGTACGACGGCGCATCACCCAGGCCTGGCCACCGCGGTGGCTGGTCAGCGCGCGGGCAATTAACTGCAACTGCGGGTGCCAGGGCTGACCGGTGTAGATCAGATAACCACCTGGCTCCACGGCTTGCGCCAGGCCACCCAGCGAAGCGCTGACCATGCCGTTATCACCAAACAGCTCATACAGGCCGGACACAATCGCCAGGGTCGGTTTGGGATCCAGGCTGGCCAAGCTGGCCGGATCAAAGGCATCGCCTTTTACAAACGTAGCGACATCGCTCAGGCCCTTTTCGCTAATCAGCGCCTTGCCCTGGCTGACGTTGAGGTCGCTGTAGTCGCGCAACAGGATCGAGTCCGGACGCTGGGCAAGACCTTGCAGCGCTTCGAGTACATAGCGGCCGTGGCCCGCAGCTATGTCGACGATACGCGTCGGCTTGCCCTGCGCCTGCAACGTTTGCAGGGTGTCGCGCAGCAGCTCCTCGATATGCAGCTTGCGCTGACGGATGCCGCGCCAACCGATGGAGTTGAGGTAGTTGGTATCGATCATTCGGCCAAGCGAACCGGTGCCGGTCGGGGTGTTGCGGTACACGTAGTCCAGGGTGCTGCCCGAGTCGAAGCCGGTGTCGAAACCCAGCTTTACCCCGGCCGACAACTTGGCGCCCAAGCCCATCGAGGCGCGGGTGGCGCGCCAATACAGGCCGGTTGGCGACAGCGGCGGCAGCGGTGTGGCCAGGCCTTCGGCTTCGGCCTTGGTAAAGCCGATGCGGTCGGCCGTGAGCAGTTCCGGCCGGCTTAGCGGCTGGCTAAACAGCAGTTCGATAAAGCCACGCGCCTTGTTCACAGCCAGGTGGCGATCCGCCTCGCCGAGGGTGTCGTGGTAAAAACCGGGGAGCAGATGACGCTCTTTTTGCAACGTGCCCAGACGCTGAAAAAACAGCTCTTGAGGTTTGCGCTTGACCACGAAATCGGCGCCGGAAATCAGCAGTTGAGTCGGCACCTGAATCGCCTCGGCATCGGCCACCACGCGATCAGCAGCCTCATACAGACCGAGCAGCTGATTGACTGAAATGGCCTTGGCAATCAACGGGTCGTTGGCATAGCTCTCGGCGCGCGCCTTGTCATGGGTGAGCATGCCGGGGCGTACATAGCTTTTGACGAAGAAGTTGCCTTTGAGCGCGCGCAGCAAGGTCAGGCCGGGACGCGCCAGGGGCACGTACAAATTGATATCGAAGGCCGGCGAGGCCAGCACCATGCAGCGGATGCGTGGCGCGTAGTCGTGGGCCCAGGTAGCGGCAAGCACGGCGCCAACGCTTTGCGCCACCACGGCGATGTTCTCGATGGCGATGCCATGCTCGCGCTGGATGAAGGCGACGAAGTCTTCCACGTCGCGCACGCTGGCGGCAAAGCTCGGGCTGTCGCCGCGCTCGCCTGGCGAGTGGCCATGGCCACGGGCGTCCCACGCGAAAAAGCTGAAATCCGGCAGATTGAGTTCATCCACCAGGTGCGCCATGCGCGCGGAATGTTCATGGCCACGGTGCAGCAAAACGATGGCTTTGCGCGGGGCGTCAGCGGCGGCGTCGTGGGCAGGCCAGTGGCGGTAGAACAGCTCTACGCCGTCATGGGTGGGAAACGTTGCGTGGTGCTGCTGGCGTTGAGTTTCCATCCGTAGAATTCCTGTAATGAATCGAGATTAGTGGGCAGGTTGCTCTGCCAGGCCGCGCTTGACGCGGTTGAAGGTGGTGTACACCAGCAAGACCGCCAGCACGGCCATGATTGCCGTCAGCCATGGTTCGACCGCGATGCCCAAGGCCAATAGAAAGCCCAGCAGGCCAAAGACGAAGGCGCGGTCACTTTTGCCCATTGGCCCGTCGTAACGGCGCGAAGCACCGACCATCAGTCCCAGCACGCCAGCGTATTCACTTAGCCAGGCCAACAGCACCACGGCGCCGACAGCCGCGCCAGACACCCCGGCCAGGCAGGCAAACGGCAGGTACAACGCGGCATCGGCAACCAGGTCGGTGATCTCGTTGAGGTAAGCACCCAGGCGCGATTGCTGGCCAAACTCGCGGGCCAACATGCCATCCACAGCGTTCAGGCCCATGCGCAGCAGCATCCACAGCGGCAGGAGCGCAAACACCGCGCGGTGTTCCGCGAATATCGCCACCACCGCGCCGACCAGAATGGAAATGGCACAGGCAAACAACGTCACCTGGTTGGCAGTGACGCCACGCTGATGCAGACGGGTAACGGAGGGGCGGAGCAGGTTCTGAAAGCGGGGTTTGAGGTCGTAGATCGACGGCATGGGGCGCTCGCAGTGAAATAGGCCGAAAGGACTGTACTCACAACAGAACGCCAATGCCAAAAACTAGTCACACCGCGTGCTGGGTGGTGCGGTTAGGTCGATCAGCGGATCGAAGATAGCCCCTGAAGGGCGAAGCTGGAACAATAGCCGCCTATAGTCATCCAGGCCCCGTTTCTCGCTCAGGAGTTTTCCATGAACACGCGCGACCAACAGAACCTCGATCGTCTCGATCAAGCCCAAGGCGAGGGCGCCGACGAGGCGTTGCAGCAGATCGTTTCCGGCTTTCAGCGCTTTCGCACTGAAGTGTTTCCCGAGCAGGAAGAACTCTTCCAAAAGCTCGCCACCGCGCAACGCCCGCGCGCGATGTTTATTACCTGCGCAGACTCGCGCATCGTTCCCGAACTGATCACACAAAGCTCGCCGGGCGATCTGTTCGTCACCCGTAACGTCGGCAACGTGGTGCCGCCGTATGGGCAGATGAACGGCGGCGTTTCCACTGCCATCGAGTACGCGGTATTGGCGCTGGGTGTGCACCACATCATTGTCTGTGGCCATTCCGATTGCGGCGCCATGCGCGCGGTGATGAACCCCGACACGCTGGAAAAAATGCCCACGGTCAAAGCCTGGCTGCGTCATTCCGAAGTGGCAAAGATCATGGTGGCCGACAACTGCAATTGCGGCACCGAGCATGAAACCCTCGGTGTGCTGACCGAAGAAAACGTGGTCGCGCAGTTGCAGCATTTGCGCACTCATCCTTCGGTGGCCTCGCGCATGGCCAGCGGCCAGTTGTTTATTCACGGTTGGGTCTACAGCATCGACACCTGCGAGATTCGCGCTTACGACGCCGAGCGTGCCGAGTTCTTGCCGCTCGATGGCACCAGCCCGATTCCGGTGGCCACGCCGCGTCCGCGCTATTCGCCGCAGTAGTTTTCCAGCAAAAAAAAACCGCGCCTGAGCCAGGCGCGGTAAATCATCCTCAGTGGAGTCCAGTGGAGCTGAGGATGTGTCGCTCGGAAAATCAGTTATTCACGTCACGCTTGAGCAGCACGGCGGCAGCACACGCCGCTATCGCCACCAACGGCGTAGCAGCCAGCAATAAACCGCTGACGCCAGCACCGGCCGCCAGCAACTGGCCGGCCGCCAATGGCCCACTCATCGAACCCAAACGCCCAACCGCCACGGCCACGCCAACGCCCGTGGCGCGCACGTTGGCGGGATACAGGCGCGGCGCCAGGGCGTAGAGAATCAGTTGCCCACCCACGGCGCAGGCACCCGCGGCCAGGCCTGCGAAGTAAAGCCCTTGCGCCTGTTCAACACTGCCCAGCGCCAGCAAGGCGGCGAGCATGCCGAGGTAGGCCAACAGCACCGCGAGCAGTGCTTTGCCGCTGTCCATCAGACGCCCGGCCAGCAGCGAGCCGGCGACGCCGCCGATGTTGAACAGCACTTGAATGGTGGCGGTGTCCAGGCGGCTGAGACCGCGCTGGATGAGCAAGGTCGGCAGCCAGTTGAGCAGCATGTAGAGAATGGTCAGCGTGCAGAAACAGGCGCCCCACAGCAGCAGGGTCGACGCGCCACGACATTGCCCGAGTAGTTCGCGGCTGATGGCGCCCACCGGCAACGTCTGCCCGTGTCGCGCGGCGGGTGTTGGCAGCCAGCGCATCAGCAGCAAGGCGATCACCAACGGCGCAAATCCGCCGACGTAAAAGACCAGCCGCCAGTCGCCCGACACCGAAAAGATCCCCAACAGCGCCGCAATCGCGCCGCCCAACGGCACGCCGCAGTACGTGAGACTCACGGCCAGGTTGCGCAGACCGGGGCTGGCCACTTCCGAGGACAGCGCGATAAGAATCGGCAGCGCCGCGCCCATGCCCAAGCCGGTGACCAAACGCGCCGCCAGCAGTTGCTCGTAGGTGGCGCTGTGGGCGGTGAGCAGGGAAAACAGACCGAACAACACCACGGCCGCCACCAGCACGCTCTTGCGCCCGAAACGGTCGGCCAGCCAACCGCCAAACACCGCGCCGGGCAGCAGGCCGAACAAGCCGGCGCTGAACACCCAACCCAACGCCGACGCGTTCAGGGCGAAGTGCTGGGCCATGGCCGGCGCCGCGACGCCGACGGCTTGCAGGTCGAGCCCTTCGAGCATGGCGACGATAAAACACAGGGCAATGGTGCGCAGCGACGCGCCGTTCTGCGCGGTAGAAGTGGGCATGTGAACCTCGGGTTTTTATTGTTGTGTGCGACGGATTGCTCAGCCGTTGAAGCGAATGATCTGCGGCGCCTGGCCTCGGTACAGCGCTTCCACCAGGGCGCTGCGGTGCTGCAACACCGCGCGCTGGTTGAGCGAGCCTTTGTCGGTAATTTCGCCCCGGTCGATTGAGGGTGGTTCGCTTAGCAGGCTGATCCATTCCAGGCGCGTGGCGTTGCCGGTGGCGTGTTGGTTCAGGCGCTTGAGCCAGTCGGCAAACCAGCTGCGCACGCGCTCGTGGGCCAGCACTTGCGCGTCGCTGGCCACGCTGGGCAGGCCGGATAACACGCGGCAGTCGGCCAGGCGCGGAAACACCAGCAAGCCCAGGCATTCGCGGTCCGGCGCGGCGATCACCACGTCTTGCACATAGGGCGTGCCGTCGAGCACGGCGCGGTTGCGCAGCGGGCCGACGCTGACGAATACGCCCGACGACAATTTGAAATCTTCGGCGATGCGGCCATCGAACATCAGGCCCAGCTCAGGCCGCTCGGGGTCGGCAAATTTCAGTGCATCGCCGGAGCGGTAGAAGCCTTCGGCATCAAAAGCGTCGAGCGTCTGCTGCGGCGAGCCCCAGTAGCCGGCCATGATGTGCGGCCCGCGAAAACGCGCTTCCAGCTTGCCGTCTACCGGCACCAGTTTGGTCTCGCAGCCAGGCGCCGGCAGGCCGACGTAACCGGCCACGGAAAGCGGGCCGGTGGTGAAGGTGCACGAGGGCGAGGCTTCGGTCATGCCCAGCCCGGCCATCATGCGAATGCGCTCGCCGCAGTGCTGCTCGGCGATGCGGTCGAGACGATCCCAAATGCTTTGCGACAGGCCCGCCGCTGCAAAGAAAAACAGCGTGACCTTGGCGAAGAAACGCGCGCGCAGTTCGGCGTCCTGCTCCAGGGCGGTGACCAGTTCCTCCCAGCCTTTGGGTACGGTCAGGTAGGCGGTGGGGGAAATGTCTTTGAGGTTGCGCAGGGTTTCGGCCATGCCGTTGGGCGTTGGCTTGCCGTTGTCGATGTACAGGCTGCCGCCGTTGTAGAGCACGATGCCGACGTTATGGCTGCCGCCAAAGGTGTGGTTCCACGGCAGCCAGTCGACCAGCACAGGCGGCTGCGCGGCGAATTCGGGGAAGGTTTGCAGCAGCATTTGCTGGTTGGCGCAGAGCATGCGCTGGGTCGTGGGCACGGCCTTGGGCAGCTTGGTGGAGCCGGAGGTAAACAGGAACTTGGCGATGGTGTGTGGGCCGGTGGCGTCAAAGGCGATGTCGGCCGCCTCGACGTTGCCGGTGGCGAGCAGGTCGGCAAAGGTTTCGCAGCGCCGGCCGGGCAGCGCGCCTCGGGTGAACACCAGCGGCAAGTCGGCAGGCAGCAGCGTTTCAATGGCGCGCTGATACGGCTGCGCCTCGGCGGCAAACACCAGGCCGGGCTGCAACAGGCTGACGATATGGCGCAGCTTTTCCAGGTCTTGCGAGAGCAGCGAATAGGCCGGCGACACCGGGCAATACGGCACGCCGATGTACATGGCGGCAAAGGCTAGTTGCAGGTGTTCCAGGTCGTTGCCAGACAGGATCATCAGCGGCCGCTGCGCGCTCAGGTCGTAGCGCAGCAGTGCTTGGCCGAGGGCGCGCACGTTGCTGAGCAGTTCGCCGTAGGTAAGCCGTTGCCATTTGCCGTCATCACCGCGCTGGGCAGCAAAGGTGGCCTGCGGCTTCACCTGAGCCCAGTGCAGCAGCCGGTCGAGCAGGCGCGCCGGTGAGGGCTTGAGCGACTCCTGCGCGCGCAGGTAGATAGTGCCGTCGTCCGCCTGGGTGATGTTCACCCCTGGATTGCCGATGGCCACCTGGCGATAGCGCACCACGTGGTCAGCGCGGGTTGCTACGAATTCTCCATTCACGAGCCTTTCCTCTGTGCGCGCCCGCCCTCGCCGGTCTGGCGGCGGGGGGGCTTGTTTGTTCTTGTTATTGCGGGGTGGACCGGCGTGTTTCAGATCGGGTAGTGACGCTGCCCGTTCTGCACCGTGACCCAGCGCAGCTGGGTGAAATGCTCAATTGAAGCGCGGCTGCCGAAGCTGCCGTAGCCGCTGGATTTCACCCCGCCGAAAGGCATTTGCGCCTCGTCGTGCACGGTCGGCCCGTTGATATGGCAAATGCCCGACTCCACCCGTTGCGCCAAGGCCAGTGCGCGGGACACATCGCGGCTGAAAATGGCCGCCGACAGACCGAACTCCGAGTCGTTGGCCAGGCGCAGCAGGTCTTCATCGCCGTCGCCACGCACCACCACGGCCACCGGCCCGAACGATTCCTCGCGGTACAAACGCATGCTGTCAGTGACGTGATCGAGCAGCACCGGCTGCATGATGCTGCCCTGCACACCGCCACCGGCTGCCAGCGTCGCGCCTTTGCCAAGGGCGTCGTCCACCAGGGTTTGAATGCGCTCACCGGCGGCGGCGTCGATCAGCGAACCGAGCACGGCACCGCTTTCGTCCGCCGGGCCGGCGCGCAGTTGCGTCACCTTGGCGGCCAGCTTGCTGACAAAGGCATCGGCCACCTTGGCATCGACGATCAGGCGTTCGGTGCTCATGCAAATCTGCCCTTGGTTGAAATACGCACCAAAGGCGGCGGCCGCGACGGCGGCGTCCAGGTCGGCATCATCCAGCACCAGCAGCGGCGCCTTGCCGCCCAGCTCCAGCAACGCCGGCTTCAGCTGCCGCGCGCACAGCTCGGCGACGATGCGCCCCACATGGGTGGAGCCGGTGAAATTCACCCGCCGCACCGCCGGGTTGGCGATCAGCCGGGCGACGATGGCGGGCGCATCTTGCGGTGCATTGCAAATCACATTCACCACACCGTCGCCCAGGCCGGCCTCGTGCAGCACCTGGCCGATCAGGCGATGGGTGAACGGGCTGGCTTCCGAGGCCTTGAGCACCACCGTGTTGCCGCAGGCCAACGGCATGGCCAGGGCGCGCACGCCGAGAATCACCGGCGCATTCCACGGCGCAATTCCCAGCACCACGCCGCAGGGTTGGCGCAGGCCCATGGCGAAACTGCCGGGCACGTTGGACGGGATAACCTCGCCGAGAATCTGCGTGGTCATGGCCGCGGCTTCACGCAGCATGCCGGCGGCCAGTTGCACGTTGAAGCCGTACCAATTGGCGGCGGCCCCGGTTTCGCTGGCGGCGGCCATAAACTCGGGGGCGCGTGCTTCCATCAATTCGGCGGCCTTTAACAACCGCAGCCGTCGCTCGCCCGGCGCCAAGGCGGCCCAGGCCGGGAACGCAGCGTGGGCAGCTGCCACAGCGGCATCGGCGTCTTCCAGGGTGGCGGCGGCCACGCGCGACACCACCTCACCGGTGAACGGGCTCAGGCGGTCGAAGGTGCGACCGTCAGCGGCGGGCCGGGCCAGGCCGGCAATCAGTAAAGGCACGTCGAACATGGAACACCTCGCAAATCAGCGTTTGTAGGCTTGCAGGCCGGGCTTGATGCTTTTGTCGTCGAGGAACTGCTTCATGCCTTCTTCGCGACCGCCCTCGGTGTCGAGCAACCGCGACTGGTCGAGCTTGGCGTAGAGGTAGTCCTCGTTCTGCTCCCACGTGAGTTCGCGGCAGCGCTTGAAGCCGACCTTGGCCGCGCGCAGCACCACCGGATTTTTCTCCAGCAGGTTCTTCGCCAATTCGACTGTGGTTTCGCGCAACTGCGCCAACGGCACGCTTTGGTTAACCAGGCCCATGGCGGCGGCTTTCTGCCCGCCGAAGGTCTTGCCGGTCATGATGTAGTACAGCGATTCGCGGTGGCCGCAGGTGTCAGCCATGGCTTTGCTCACCAGGTTGCCCGGCGGAATGCCCCAGTTGATTTCCGACAGGCCAAAGGTCGCTTCGTCGGCGCAAATCGCCAGATCACACGCCACCAGCGGGCTGAAGCCGCCACCGAAACACCAGCCGTTGACCATGGCGATGGTCGGTTTGCTGTACATGCGCAGCAGCTTCCATTGCCAGTACGAGGCTTCACGGCGGATTTTCTCTTGAAGAATTTCCGGCCCGGCGTCCACTTCGCGAAAGTACTCCTTGAGGTCCATGCCGGCGGTCCACGACTCACCGGCGCCGGTCAGCACCAGCACGCGGGGGTCGGCGTCCTGCTCCAGGGTTTCCAGCACGTCGGCCATTTCGCGGTTGAGCGTCGGGCTCATGGCGTTGCGTTTTTCCGGACGGTTGAGAATGACCCAGGCGATGCCTTCGTCCACTTCCACCTTCACGGTTTGCCACCGGCCTTCGTAGGTACTCATGTCACTGCCTCATGTCTGGGTTGGATGAGGCGAACTTAAGCTGGATTTTTAGTTATGTCAATTAACTATAATCTCTGCGTTGCAGTGGGGTTAGGTTGCTTAAAAGCGCCGTTTAGACCATGCACAACCAAGAATACCGTACCCAAAGCGGCCCCCAGCGCCGACAGAACAGTTAATACTAATAACTAAAAGGCTAACCAGTCCGTGCAGCTCGGCAAAAAAATTATTAACATGCCTAACCATTTTCCCTCAGGACGCCACGATGCCGCGCAAAGCCAAAACCCAGGCACCCCCCGTCGACCCGGCAATGCTCGACGGTGCGCTGGATAATCTGGTGGGTTATGTAATGCGGCGCGTGCAGCTGAAAATTTCCCAGCACCTGACAGCCCGCCTGGAAGAACACGCCATACGCCCCGCGCAGTTCACCGCGCTGAGCATCATCGAGCAGGCCCCAGGCCTGATGCAGGCCGACCTGGCCAAAGCGCTCGCCATCGAACCGCCGCAAGCGGTGCTGATGGTCAACAAACTCGAAGAACGCGGCCTGGCCATGCGCGTGCGCAGCAACCCGGACAAACGCTCCTACGGCCTGTTTGTCAGCAAGGCCGGCGAGCAGTTGTTGAAGACGTTAAAAGACGTGGTGGTGCAGAGCGACCTGGACGCCACGGCGGCGTTAAGTGCGCAGGAGAGGGAGCAGCTGTTGGGGTTGTTGAATCGGTTGTATCGGGAGGGCTGATCACAGCGGCTCGGGGCGCCGCTGCTGTTATGCGCCCGGCTTTGGCGCTGATTCTTCCCACAGCTGTTCTGCCCACTTCTTAATCACCAACGCCTCTTGCCAGCGATCCGACAGCTCCAACCCATCGCGCCCGGTAATCGCATACGGCGGCGGCCCCAGTTCACAGAGAAACACGCAAGTCGCATCCGCCGCATTGCGCGCGCGCCAGCTGGCCATGCCTTGTTTCCACCAGACTTTGAACTGCTCGACCCAGGCCTGGTGTTGGGGGAAGTCGATTTGAATTTGCACCTGCTCGGCCGTGGCGATGCGGCCTTGCAGGCAGTCGGTGCGTTCGTGAATGCGCTGGATAAACCCTTGGTCCCGCGCGCTGATGGGCAGCGGAAATTCGCGGTCGACCACGAAGTGCGAAAGGTCGGCGGTGAGCTGCAGTTCGGGAATGGCGTCGAGCACTTCGAGGGTGAAGTACAGGTCGTTGAGGATGCCGTTGCGGTGGGTTTCGAACAGCAGCTCGATGCCCATGCCCTGCGCTTCATCCAGCCAGCGATTGATCAACGGCACGGCGCCGGCCACGCTCAACGGCATCACCTGGGCAATGGTGTTGACCTTCACCGCATTCACCTCGCGGGCAAACTCGAGCAAGGGGCGCATGTCGCTCACGCGGCGCGGGAACAGGTTGACCATGCTCTTCAAACCGTACCGTTCGAATAGCGGCAACGTTTCGCGGTAGTAAGGCAGTTCGTCGGTGTTGGGGTCCAGGCAAATGCCGGCAAAACCCGCTTCGGCGGCCATGGCAAAGTTTTCTTCATGGCTGCGTTCGGGCTGTGCCGGGTGCTTGAGCTCCATGCCCCACAGCGACTGAAAGACTTCGAGCTTTTGCATGGTGGGCACCGTTAGAAAGAGGTTAGAAAGGACGCTGCGTTGCCGCCGCGAATCTCGCCGTTGCGCATCATGGTCATGTAATCCGCCGCAGCCGGCTCCGGCCCGTCACCGCTGCCAGCCACGCGCGCCACACGAAAACGGTGGAAGCTTTTCAGCTGCGCGCGAAACGGCAGCAGCATTGAATCTTCATCGCCATACAACTCGTGGTGAACGGCTGGCAGGCGATACCACGGCGTGGTCGGCTTTACGTGATGAGCGTTGTGGTAGCCGAAGTTCAGCACCAGCACATTCACCCACGGGTGTTTCATCGACAGCACGTTGCTGAAGGTGTGCAGGTGCTCGTAGTCACGGTCGCCCTTGTGAGGCGCCGGGGTTTTGTCGAACATCGTGGGCGAGTTGCCGTAGTCGTGTTGCGGCGCATCCATAAAGCGCAGCACGGTCATCATCAGCAGGTACGCGAACCCATACAGCAACGCGGCGAACGGGGCGAACCACAGCAACGCCACGAACAAACCGCCACGCAGCAGCACAAACGCCAGATTGCGGGCGCGCTGGCTGTTGCGCTGAGGAATGATGAACGCGCTGAACACCATAACGGCGTGCATCAACAAGTCGTGGGCGGGGATGTACAGCCACTCCAGCGCTTCGATGGTTTTCAGCACGCGTGGGTGGCGGGCCAGCCATTGGTCATGCTCGAACCAGATGACATCGGCGTTATCGACGTGGTGGCGAAAGTGTTTGAAGCGAATGTCCTCATACGTGCCGTAGCAACTGCCGGTTACCCACGTCAGCAGCTTGCCCAGCCGGGCGTTGTGCTCGTTGCGTTTGAACACGGTGTTGTGGGCGCACTCATGCAGCAAATAACCGGCAATGACCATGGCGTGTGCCAGCCACAGCGTGGCGAACAGATTGACCAGCAGGTGGGCGCTGAACAAACCGGCAAGGCCCAGGCCATACCCCACCAGCGCATACGTGAGCGCCAGGCCATGACAGACCGCGCCCCGCGTTTCCTTGAACAGATGCAACACGCCGATTTCCCCCGTTACTGCTTTGGCTCGATAACCCAGCCTGGCAAAAACCACGCGCATGGGGATATCAAAAAAAGCGCATGGCTGGTATGACTGCCACGCATACCAAACCTCGCCACCGAGCCCGCCATGACGCGCTTTCCTTCCCTCGACGCCCTGCGCACCTTTGTGCTGGCTGGCACTTACCTGAACGTGAGCCGCACCGCTGAAGAACTGTGCCTGACGCAATCGGCCGTGAGTCGTCAGCTCAAGCAACTGGAAGTGCAGCTCGACGTACAGCTGTTTCACCGCACCAACCGGGGCCTGGCGCTGACTGACAGCGGCCAGAAGTACCTGTCGCAGGTGCAAAAACCGCTGCAGCAGATTCAACGCGCCACCGCCGAACTGCTGCCGCGCGTGTCGACACTCAGCCTGTTTGTGGACGGTGCCTTCGCCCATACCTGGCTGGTCAAACGCTTGCCGCAATTCAGCGCCCAGCACCCGGACATCGAACTGGAACTGAAGCTCGGCGCCTCCATGCATTCGCTCACCGGCAGCCAGCTTGGTGCCAGCGGCGCGGTGCAGATTATTTTTGGCTCGCCGCCCTGGCGCGGTTTTCAGGCGCACCCGCTGCTGCGCATGGAGGAGTTTCCGGTGTGCTGCCCGGCGCTGCTGGCCGGCAACGTGCCGCTGAAAACACCCGCCGATTTACTCAACCACACCCTGATTCACGAAGGCGATCGCCGCACCTGGCGCCGCTGGCTGGCCGCCGCCGATGCGCTGCCCTACGAGAGCACGCGGGCCACCACCGCTCACGACTCGCTCACCTGCCTGACCATGGCCATCGATGGCCAGGGCATCGCCATTGGCGACCCGCTCACGTGCGCCGACTACCTGGCCGCTGGTGTATTGGTGGCGCCGTTCGGGCATCGCGTGGTGCTCACCGACACGTTCTGCCTGGTAATCGCCGAAGCGCAGCGGGCAAGCCCCAGCGTGCAGCTGTTCTGTCAGTGGTTACAGGGCCACTTCCCGCCGCTGCGCTAACCGGCGCCGCCCGAAACCTCCAACTTTCCGCGTCTGGCGTGTTCCACAGCCAAGAGAGGGCCGCGCCGTTTGAACACTCGCCTGCATTCGGCCGCACGCACTGCGAATGCTGCTGGCAGCAGTGGCCAGCAGCGGTTTTTCCGGCTTTGGTTTCAGGTGATTGGTAAGGAGGCTCAGGGAATGACCGCCGTACACCTCGCTGAACTGATCGCCTTGCGGCCGCAGGGCGTGTCCGATTCGAGCTACATCGACCGGGTGCTGAAAGCGCTGCGCACCCACCTGGGCATGGACGTGGCGTTCATCGCCCAGTTCCGCGTCGAAGACCGCGTGTTCACCCACGTCGACGCCGAAGGCGAGGCGCCCATCAGCGCCGGCGATACCCTGGGACCGGAAGACGGCTACTGTCAGCGCGTGGTTGAGGGCCTGTTGCCCGAGCTGATCGCGGACACCGCCATGTGCCCGCTCGCCCAGGAACTGCCCGAAACGGCCTCGCTGCCCATTGGCGCGCATTTGAGCGTGCCTATCTGGCTCAGCGACGGCCGCCTCTACGGCACGTTGTGCTGCTTTGGCTACGCCGCCGACGACACCCTGAGCGAGCGCGATGTGCAGGTGATGCGGGTGTTTGCCGAGCTGATTGCTGACCAGCTCGACAGCGAACTCAAACGCGTGCGCGACCGGGTGTACAAACACCGTCGTATTTCTGAAGTGCTGGCCAGCGACCAGCCAACGATTGTTTATCAGCCCATTCTGGCGGCGCAGAGCCTGGAATTGTGCGGCTGGGAATGCCTTTCTCGCTTCAGCACGCAGCCGCCGCAAACACCAGACCAATGGTTTAGCGAAGCCGCGGAAGCCGGCCTGGGCGTAGACCTGGAATTGCGTGCGATACAACTGGCTGTCAAAGCGCTTGCCGACTCGCCCGGCCACACGTATCTGGCTCTGAACTGCTCGCCGCAACTGGTGTACAGCGGGCGCCTGACACCGATGCTGCAAAACCTGCCGCCGCGCCGCCTGGTGTTGGAAATTACCGAACACGCCGCCGTGGCCGACTACGTGCGCCTGGAGCAAGCGCTGGCGCCGCTGCGCCAGCGCGGGGTGAGGCTGTCTATCGACGACACCGGTGCCGGCTACGCCAGCATGCGGCACATTCTTGAGCTGAGCCCCGACATCATCAAGCTCGACATGAGCATCACCCAAGGCATCGACAACGACTTCAAACGCCGCGCCCTGGCCTCATCCCTTATCGCCTTCGCCCGTGAAACCGGCAGCAGCGTGGTGGCCGAAGGTGTGGAAACCCAACAGGAACTGGAAACCCTGCGCGCCTTAGGCGTGCACAAGGTCCAGGGCTACTTGCTGGGTCGCCCGCAACCCTTGACCGAGGCGTTGCAGGGCATGCGCCGCTACCCACACTGAGCGGTAAAAACCATGAGCAAAAAATATTTTTCCGCTGCTGCATCCAATCGCCCCTCCCACGTGTAGTACCTCCAGCAGCCGATTGCGCTGCCCGCTGATCCCTACTGGAGATAACCGCATGAACAGCAAAAACCTGCTTGGCCTCGCCCTGCTATCCAGCTGCCTGCTGGCCCCCGCTGCGCACGCCGCCATGGAACTGCCCGACAGCGTAAAAGTACCGGACGGCCACAAGGTGGCCCTGGAAACGGTCGGCAAGGGTGAGATCACCTACGAATGCCGCGACAAAGTAGACGCCGCCGGGCAAATGGAATGGTTCTTCGTCGGCCCCAAAGCCGTGCTCAGCGACCGCAGCGGCAAGCAGGTCGGCACCTACTTTGGCCCGCCCGCCACCTGGCAAGCGCAGGACGGCTCGAAAGTGACCGGCACCCAGGTGGCCGTTGCGCCGTCCGGCGCGGGCAACCTGCCGTACCAACTGGTCAAAGCCAACCCGGCTGAAGGCAAAGGCGCCATGACCGGCGTGACCTACATTCAACGCGTAGCGCTCAAAGGCGGCGTTGCGCCGGCCACCGCGTGCACCGCCGCGAACAAAGGCAAACAGGAAATCGTGAGCTACCAGGCCGACTACATTTTCTGGGCCGCCAAATAACTGGAAACGTTCAC
Organism: Pseudomonas viridiflava; assembly: GCF_900573885.1. GTDB lineage: Bacteria > Pseudomonadota > Gammaproteobacteria > Pseudomonadales > Pseudomonadaceae > Aquipseudomonas. Next base: position 349,036 of record NZ_UPSE01000161.1, on the reverse strand, counting down.
GCCGTATGGGCACGTGTAAAGTCGTCTAGGCTGCCGCGTGCCCTTTCCTTCTGCTGACGACCCTCACCTTGTCCGAACCTACTTTTGACTACGCCGCCGCGCTGGCCGCCTGCGCCCGGGGCGAACGCGAGGCGCTGCACCACTTGTACCAACAGGAAAGCCCGCGCCTGCTTGGCGTGGCCCGGCAGTTGGTGCGCGACACCGCCCTGGCCGAAGACATCGTGCACGACGCCTTTCTGAAAATATGGGCCGGCGCAGGCAGCTTCGACGCCGAACGCGGCTCCGCGCGGGGCTGGATCTACAGCGTCACCCGGCATCTGGCGCTCAATTACTTGCGCAGCCACGGTCGTGACGTTCAGGTAGACGATGCGCACACCCTGGAGGCCTTGGCCGAGCAGGCCGGCAGCAACGACAGCGCAGAGAATTGGGATGGCCTGATGCAATCCGAACGCATCCACGGCTGCCTGGAACAACTGGAACCGGAACGCCGCCAGTGCGTGATTCACGCCTACGTCGACGGTTACTCCCACGCAGAAATTTCGCACAAACTGGCGACGCCGCTGGGCACCGTCAAAGCCTGGATCAAACGCAGCCTGGTGGCCTTACGAGGGTGCATGGGATGACCACACACCACGAAACAGACGACGCCGCCCTCAACGAACTGGCCGGCGAGTACGTGCTCGGCACCCTGCCGGCAGAAGAACGCGCCCAGGTGCAAGCCCGGTTACCGTTCGAGCCCGCGCTGCGCCGTGCAGTAGACCAATGGGAGCAGCGCTTGCACCCGCTGACCGCGCTGGCCAAACCGCACACGCCGTCGCGTCAGCTGTGGGCGCGTATCGAACGCAGCTTGCTGGCAAACCGACAAACGCCACCCGCCGCCACGCCGTGGTGGAACCTGCTGGCGCTGTGGCGCGGCCTGACGCTGGTGGGCCTGAGCGCCTCGCTGGTGCTCGCCGTCCTGCTCGCCACGCAAACCGTGCCATCCGCCACGCCGACTTATCTGGTGGTGCTGGTCGCCCCGCAAAGCAACGCACCCGGCTGGGTGGTACAAGCCAGCAACCCGAACGAAATCCAGTTGATCCCGCTGGGCGTGGCCGAAGTGCCAAGCGACAAGACGCTGGAGTTCTGGACCAAGGGCGATGGCTGGCAAGGGCCGGTATCGCTGGGCCTGGTCAAGCCTGGGCAAACCCTGCACGTGCCGCTGGATAAACTGCCGCCGCTGCAAAACAACCAGCTGTTTGAACTGACCCTGGAACAGAAAACCGGCTCGCCGATTGGCAAGCCGACCGGGCCGATTCAGTTTATTGGGCGGGCGGTGAAGGTGATTTAGAGGCGCCGCGTCCGCGTATAAAAAAACGGAGCCTCGAATGTCTCCGTTTTTACTTCGCGGCCAGATTGGCTTTTTTAGCCGCTGCAGCCGGCTTCGCACGCTGCTCCGCCGCCGGCTTCTGCCCATACTGCCCAGGCGACTCGTGAACCCCATGGCCGCCATGCAGCACTTCCCAGCCTTTGCACGCCAACGCGATGTGATACGGAATGGGATTAGGGCCAGAACTGTAGGCAGTGATGGTTCGCCGGGTCAGGTGCAACGCTTCGGCCGCCCCAGTCAGAGAAAGGCCGTGCCGGTGCATCCATTCCTTGAACGCGTTTTTCGGCATGGCCTGCCCCGACTGCTCCATGGCTAGGCGATAGAGCGTAGTGGCAGAAAGTTCGATGTTGCCCGGCCACATCACATCAAAACCCCATTCGCCCACCTGCACCTGGCTGAACAGTGCGGGGTCTTGCAGCGGCTCCAGCACGCTGAACGTGTGGACTGGCTCGGTCAATTTGACGGTCAGGACCCGGCCATCACTCCAGGTAATGCGCAGCATCGCGCGTCCACTCGCTTCAGCCCCGGTAATACGCAGCTTTCTGTTCATGCGGCGCTCCCATAATTCTGTTCGTTCCACACGCGCATCAGCGTGGCGTGGTTATGGCTGGCCCACACCAGCACGGCCTTGAGCGCACGCTTGTTGGCCCCGCTTCGACGCACCAGCAACGTGGCGATATCGACTAACGACTCACCGTCCGCCGTTTGCACATGGAAATGGGGTGGCGGATGGTCGTGTGGGTAGATTTTTATCTTCCAGCCGTCCGTACTTTCTAACGTAGCCATGGCGATCCTGCTAGGGAAATATTTTCCCTATTAGGCTCGTCATAAACCGGCACCACAATCCGACGCCGGTAGCAGATAGCGAAGGCAGTACGAGAAAACGCTGTGCGAAAAGCGAGCGAAAAAGACGCTTTTACTGCAGGAAAAAAAACGGAGCCTCGAAGGCTCCGTTTTTTTGAATGAACGCTGCGCTTAAGCGCTGTGCATCTGCTTCGGATCGTTCTCGACCAACCAGGTGCTGAGTGCCAGGTTGATGCGCTGTTGCCAGTCACCGCCAGCGGCGCGGAAGGCTCTGAGCACGGCGGGGTCGAGTTGCAGTTGCACATCTTCCGGTTCGTGGCGCTGCGCTGGCTTGGCCATGCGTGCGCGGGCCGCTGCGGCAGCGGCTTGGGGGTCGCCGAAGAGCTCTTCGAGCAGTTCATCGGTGCTTTGTAGTTCGGTCATTGGTTTCCCTCTGCTTACCGGCGTTCCCGGCCGGGTCGCTGCAAATCTTCTTTCCACAACGTTGGTCCAGAATTCTGTACACCCGACTGGGACTCGCCAATTCGCTCCGGAGTTCAGACCGATTGACCAACAGCAGGTAAAAATGTGAAGTCGGTTAGCCCGACGGCTCAAAATCGCGGGTTTTGCTCAGGCCGACTGGCTCAGTACGGTCTGCAACATGTCCATCAACGCCTGCGGACCGTAAGGTTTGCTCAGCAGATGAATGTCGGGTGTGAGCTGGTGATTGCGCGAGATGATGTCGCGCGTGTGGCCAGAGGTGAACACCACGGGAATGGCCGGTTGCTGCAATTTGGCCCACGCGGCCAGGTCGGCGCTTTTAATGGTGCCCGGCATCACCACGTCGGTGAAAATCAGGTCGACCTCCGCGCCGCTTTGCAGCACGTCCATGGCGGCGTCGCCATTGGCCGCCAGCAGCACCGTGTAGCCCAATTGCTGCAGCAGCTCATCGACGGTGCAGCGCACGTCCGGGTTGTCTTCCACCACCAGAATCCGTTCCCCGCCGGCGCTGCCCGCCTGATTGAGCTCGGTGGCGGGCTGGGGATTTTCTTCCAGGGTGCTGCGCGGAAAATACAGGTGCACCGTGGTGCCCTGCCCCAGCTCGCTGGTCATGTCGATGTGGCCGCCGCTCTGTTTGACGAAGCCGAACACCATGCTCAAGCCCAGGCCGGTGCCGTGCCCGTTGGGTTTGGTGGTGAAGAACGGCTCGAAGGCATGACCGAGCACGTCAGGACTCATACCGCTGCCGCTGTCGCTGATGGACAGATGTACGTAATCGCCGGGGCTGATTTCCTTGCCCTGGCAATAGGCTTGGTCGAGCGCCACGTTGTCGGCGTGAATGCGGATGGTACCCTCGCCTTGCATGGCGTCGCGCGCGTTCAGCGCCAGGTTCAGCAAGGCGTTTTCCAGCTGATTGCGGTCGACGTGCACACTCCACGGCTCGTCGACCAGCTGCAGGTCGACATGAATCATTTCGCCCAACGCCCGCTGCAGCACCTCGCCCAAGCCGTCAAACAGGCTGGTAAGGCTGTACACCGCCGGCGACAAAGGCTGCTGACGGGCAAACGCGAGCAGTTGCGACGACAGCTTGGCACCGCGCTCCACGGCCGCCAGCGCCGAGCCCAGGCGGCGCTGCACGTTGGCGTTGTCTGGTTCCTGGCGAGCGAGCAGGTGCAGGTTGGAGGCGATCACTTGCAGCAAGTTGTTGAAGTCGTGCGCCACGCCGCCGGTAAGGCCGCCGATGGCTTCGAGCTTTTGCGCCTGACGCAGGCGCGCCTCGGCGTCGGCGCGGGCCTGCACTTCCGCTTCCACGCGTTGCTCGAGCGTGTGGGTCAGTTGCAGCAGCGACTCTTCCGCCACCTTGCGTTCGTGAATATCGAAAATCAGACCGGGAAAACGCTGCGGCTTGCCGGCCTCGTCGAACTCGCAGCGGCCGCTGGCTTGCACCCACAAGTACTCGCCATCGGGACGGCGAATGCGGTACTCGGCGTTGTAGGGACCGCCTTGCGTGAGCGTGTAATGCACCAGACGCTCAACGCGCGGAAAATCGTCGGGATGAATCACCGCGTTGGCCAGCGCGATAGGCAGGTTGTCCAGCGGCTGGTCCAGCGGATAGGAAAACGTGCGGGCAAAACGCTCATCGCCAGAGAGCTGATCGTTGGCCACATCCCACACGAATGACCCCAACAAGGCGCCGGCGTTAAGCGCCAGTTGCAGGCGCTCGTTTGCCGCGTCAAACGCCGCTTGCGCTGCACTGCGCTGGCGCTCGGAAATCACGTGAGCCGTGGTTTCCACCACGATAGCCAGCACCCCGGCCGGGCGGCCGATGTCGTCGCACACGGGGCTGTAGTAGAGGTCCAGCCACACTTCTTCGGGCTGGCCGTTGCGCAGCAGAATCAGGTCTTTTTTCTGGTATTCCAGGGTGCCGCCGCCGAGGCAGACATTCATGATGTTGCGATTGAAATCGGCCACTTCCGGCCAACCCATCTCAACCGGCGTACCCAGCAGATAAGGGTGACGACCGCCCGCGAATTCGGCGTAGGCATCGTTGTAAATCATGTAACCGGGCCGGTCCCAGAGCATGACCAGCGGCACGGGGGATGCCAGCAGCATTTGCACGTTGGTGCACAAACTTTTAGACCAGGTGTCGATGGCCCCCAAGCCGGTGCTCGACCAGTCGAACGCACGAATGCGCTCGGCCATCTCGCCTCCCCAGCCTGCGCACGCATGGCTCTCCATCAAAAACGACATCGTCCTACCTCTAAAACCTGCACCCGACCCACGAGTTACTGCGGGTTTTGAGCGCGACTGCTGAGGAAAATTCACTGACTTTTCAATAACGGGCGGTGAGCGAGGCGTGGGAGGGCCGGATAGGACTGGCTACGTTCCAGACCAAGACCACCGTCATCCCCGCGCAGGCGGGGATCCAGGCTCGCTCAGGAATACGCCTTACTCTGGGCACCCTGGATCCCGAACCCTCAGACACCGCACGCTACCTTCGCGCATTCACCCCCGCGAGAAAACGCCTGCCTCACGAACCATCCGTTGCCGACTCAACAACGCCCGTCACTCAGCCGCCTGCAGCGTCACCTTGGCATCCACTTTCCCGGTCTCGGCCTTGTCGAAGTTCACTTCGCTCAAGCGCACGCCCTGGCTTTGCAATTCGCTCAGCCACAGCAGCAAGGGTTCGAAGGGCGCTTTGGCCAGGGATATCAACAGGCCGCTGCTGCCGTCGTTGTCCAGGCGCTCCAGGTTCAGGCCGCGTTGCTGGGCGCTGGTGGTGACCAAGCCTTGCAGTTGTTCCGGTGCGAGCACGGTTTTGGTCTGGGCCAGGCCGCGTGCACGAGGGGCGTTTTCCTGAATGTAGGTGTAAAGCACCTGCTGACTTTCGTAGTAGCTGCGAGCACGCTCCAGGCGCTGAACAGTCGGCTGCCAGACGAACATGTACAGCAGCACCAGCGCCAGAAACCCGGCCAGGGCCAACAAAGCCGCCCGTTCGCGGCTGGGCAAATGCTGCCAGCGCTGGCCCAGCGACGACTGGCGCCACTGCGCCAGCGCCTGCTCTTTCCACACGCTCAAGGCGTTCATGCGCCACCTCCCAGCACGACGCGCGCCGTAATGCCTTCTTCTTCGCGACTGGCAGAGCCCAGCTGCACTTTCATGCCGCCTTCCACCAGACGCTGGCGAAGCTGCTCAAGGGCGGCAAAATCTTTGGCGCGAATTTGCAAGGCAAGGTCACCGCGCACCTGGCTGTAGTCCACCTGCACCACCGACAGCGGTGACTTGGCTTCAGCAATCGCGCCGGACGCCTGCTCCAGCATGCTGATAAACCCGCCTTCGCTTTGCTGGCCCTGGCTCAGGTGCTCGGCGAACTGCGCCTTGAGGTTGACGATGCGTTTGTCCTCGGGGAACAGCTCTTTGTACAGCGCCACGCTCGCGTCGTTGAACGCATCGCCGCGCCGTTCGAGTTGCCAGGCCTGCACCAGGCACGTGCCCAGATACAGCACCGCCCACATACCCAGCACGGCAACGAAGGGCCGCCAGATGGTCCACGCTTTGTTATCGCTGCGCGGGGCGAATTCGCCTTGGGCCAGGTCAACGGCCCTGCCACGGCCTTGGGCCAGCAGCGCGTATGGATCTTCGCTGGTAGTCGGCTGCACCAGGGTGTCGAAGAACGGCTGAAACTGCGGCCAGCGCTCGGCGGCAATCGCCAGTCGCGTGTCCAGTTCGCCGCCGAGCAACACGCGCTCGCCCATCGCCAGCGCCTGTTCGCCGGAGCGCGGCAGCAGGTCGGCGTCGAGGTAAATGGCGGCGATGTTCAGACCGATCTCTTGCAGCTCGTCCAGCCAGCCGCCCAGCAGCGCGCGGCGAATGGCGAACACGCGATAGCGGCCCTCGGCGGTCATGTCGCCCAGCGCCAGGTGAAACAACTCGACCTCTTCGGCGAGCAATTCTTCGACGGCGTAAGGCAGGGCCTGACGCATCCACCGCGCCTTTTGTGTTGGCAGGCTGATCACAAACGCGCTCGCCGCTTCCATCGGCAGCACCAGCGCCACCGCGCGGCCTTCCAGGCTGGCGGCGCATTCGCTGGCGGGGAGCCACCGGCCGGCGCCGCTTTCGGGCTGCCAGTACAGCGCGGCCTGCTCGCCCAGTTCGCTGCCACAGGCGGGCGGCAAGAAAAGGCAGTCCATGGTCATTCTCCCGGTTGCTCGGCCACCGGGCTGAGGTAGCCCGGCTGGCCTGTGTCTCGGCGCAACACGCGCACCACGCCCTTGGGGTCGCGTTGCAGGGTGCTGAGCAATACCTGGCGTCGGTCGCCCAGGCGCACTTCGCTGCGCACTTGAAAGTAGGCACTGCCCACGGTCAGGCCCGCCGCCGTCACCCCGGTGCCGGCCAGTGCCGGCTGGTCGAGGAAACTGCGAATTTCTTTGTAGCCTTCGCGCCCACGGCCGGCGAGCAGCCCTTGCGCCGATGCCGGATCCAGGCTGTCGCTCAGGCACGACAGCACCATGGCGCTGGCCGTGTTCACGTTCAGCGCCACCTTGGCCGGCAGCACCGCCACGTAGGGCAGCAAGCGGCGGTAGTCCTGCTCGGTCATGCCCAGCAGCAGACGCAGTTCGGAGATGTCTTGCATGGCGTGGCCGGCGGTGCGGTAAGGCGGCTGCATGAGTAGATAGGCGTTGTCTTCGGCGCCGAACTCGCCGTTGGGCTCCTGGTCTTTGTCGAGCCAATCAACCAGGCGCTCGGCGTACGGCTGCTCGATTTTCAGGCGCAGCAGCAAGCGCTTGAAGCGCTTCACGGCCGGGTCGTTCGCGCGCTCGTCGATCACCAGGCTGTTGAGGTTGAAGCGCCCGGCGAGGTCTTCGATGGCCACGCCAATTTCCCCACCGTCGATGGGAAACACCGGCAGCGGTTTGGCCCAGGCTTCAAGCGGATGATCGATGGTGGCGCGCGGGTCCACGCCCTTGCCTTTGAGGTCGCGCAGCAGCACCGCCTGGCCCAGCGCCTCACCGCCCAGTGCGTACTGCCGGGCCTGGCTGATGATCAACTGATTGCCGGCATTGCGAATCGACAATTGCTGGCGCGCGATCAAGCCTGCGCACACCAGCGTGACAATGGCCACCACCAGCAACACGGTAATCAGCGCCACGCCACGCTGTTGTTTCATAGCGCGGCCTCGCTTTCGCTGCCTTTTTCAGGCGAGGAGACCGGGGTTTTGCCGTCGGTGTTTTCGTCGGTCTTTTTATCACCCGCTCCACCGCCATCAGGGTTGGCCGGCGCGTCGCTGGCTTCTTCTTTCATGCCAGGCTCAGGCAAGCGATACAGGCGGGTCAGCTCGCCATAGTGGCGATGTTCAAGCTTCACTTCCACCGCCAGCGGCATCAGCTTTTTCGCCTCGTCGGCGCTGACGTTGTTCTGGCTGGAGGGCCACTGCTCCTGCCACTCACCTTTGTCGTCCATAAAGCGCAGGTGCATGGCCTGCACGCCGGTGAGCACTTTTTGAATGCGCGGCTGGCTGTCCACCGCCTGATCGAGCACGTTCCAGTACAGGCGCTGCAGATTCCCACCGGCCAGCCGCCAGCGCACCCGCTGCACTTGCGAACGCGTGCCACCCAACGGATTGCGCCAGCCGTTGCGACTGAACTCCAGCGCCGCATCGCCATCGCTGGCGCCCAACTCGCCGATCAGCGTGGCGCGCTCGTCGCCGTAGGCATCACGCACGCTGCGGTTCAGGGTTTGGGTAATGTCGCGGTCGAGCGAGGCGAAGGCGCGGCTCAGTTCGCGCAGGTCGCGCTCGTGTTGGCGGGTCACTTCATCGGTCTTCAGCACGGTGGACAACATGCGGTACGTGCCCATGGCCAGCAGCGAAAAAATCGCCACGGCGATCATCACTTCCAGCAGGGTAAAACCCCGTTGCGCGGCGTGCTTCATCAACTGCGCACCGAAAGAAAACCAGTCAGGCTTTGCACCGCACGGTCCTTCACCGGCCCGGTGCTGCCGCGCTCGGCCTTGGGCGCGACCCATACGGTGACGCGGCGCATGCCCTTGTCGCTGGTGCTCTCGATTTCGCTATGGGTTTCCCATTCGCGACCGCCGAACTCCAGACTCTTGTCGTCGCGCCCTTCACCTGGGGTCGGCACTTTGAGCTGCAATTCGGTCACGCGGTTTTCCGCGATCCAGCCCGCCAGGGTTTTCGCCTCAAGCTGCTGCGCCACCACCAGGCTGCGGCTGCTGGCGGTTAAGACCGACGCGGCAACCGTGGCGAAAATGGCCAACGCCACTAACACTTCCAGCAAGGTGAAACCGCGCTGCTGATTCATGGCGAACTGTCCATTTCTGCGCTCGGCAGTTGGTAGCCATCACTGGCGAGCGCATAGGCGTTGCCGCCAGCGCGCCGTTCTTCCAGGCGCAGGCGAAAGGGCGAGAGCTCGCCGCTGGACAGAATCAGCACCTGCGGCACCACCGGGTCTTTCTTTTCTTCGCTGCTTTTCGCCAGGCCGGACTGGTCGTCCTGAGCTTCAGGCTCGGGCAATTTCAGCGCTTCGCCATCCAGCTCAAGCACCAGGCGCAGGCTGGCCGGGGTGCGGTGTTCTTTTTGGGTAGCGGCGTCGGTCCAGGTGCCGGAGAGGTTGTCGTAGCTGAGCACGCGGTAGCCTTCTGCATTCACCAGCAGGCCGTATTCCTGGCCGTCGAGCACCGCCTCATCGGCCAGCACGCCAATCAGTGCGGCCAGGCGCTCGGCTTCATTGCGCAGCTCGCGGCTGCCGGTGCCGTTGCCCATCGAGAGCACGGCCAGGCCCACCATGGTGCCGATGATGACCAGCACCACCAGTAACTCGATCAGGGTGAACCCACGGGCCGCGCGCATGGCTGCTTAGTTGTCCCAATTGCCGATGTCGGCGTCGCTGTCGTTGCCGCCTTCTTTGCCGTCGGCGCCCAGCGAGTACAAATCGAACGGGCCTTTGGTGCCCGGCGCCAGGTACTGATACGGGTTGCCCCACGGGTCGACCGGCAAGCGCTTGAGGTAACCGTCTTTGTTCCAGTTCTTCGGCGCCGGGTTGCCGCTCGGTTTTTTCACCAGTGCATCGAGGCCTTGCTGGGTGCTGGGGTAGGCGAAGTTGTCGAGCTTGTACATGTCCAGCGCAGCGGAAATGGCCTTCACGTCGCCACCGGCCACGGTGACTTTGGCCTGGTCCGGACGGCTCATTACCTGCGGCACGATAAGCGCGGCGAGAATGCCGAGAATCACCACCACCACCATGATTTCAATCAGCGTAAAGCCGGCCTGTTTAACGCGCTGTTTCACTCAGCTACCCCACAAGTTGGTTAAGAGAAAGAATCGGCAGCAGGATGGCCAGCACAATCACCAGCACCACCGCGCCCATAAACACCAGCATGAACGGCTCAAACAGCCCGACCATCATGGCAATGCGCGCCGCCAGGTCGTTCTCCTGATTACGCGCGGTGCGTGACAGCATCTGGTCGAGCTCGCCAGACTTTTCGCCGCTGGCAATCATGTGCCGCATCATCGGCGGGAATTCATTGGTCTGCTCCAGACTGCGCGTCAGGCTGCCGCCCTCGCGCACCTTTTGCGCGGCCACCTGCACCTTGGCGCGAATGGAGCGGTTGGTAATCACCTGCGAAGAAATGCCCAGCGCATCCACCAACGGCACGCCGCTGCGGGTAAGAATCGCCAGGGTCGAGGCAAAGCGCGCGGTATCGGTGGCGCGTGCCAGGCGGCCGATCACCGGCAAGCGCAGCAAAATAATGTGCCAGCGCAGCCGCGTGGCCTCTTGGCGCAACGCAGCGCGAGCCATCACCGTGCCCGCCACGCCCGCCACCACAAACAGCCAGCCCCAGTTCTTCACCAGATCGCTGGCGGCGATCAGGCCACGGGTAAGCGCCGGCAGTTTCTGCCCGGAGTCGAGGAACACCTTGACCACATCCGGCACCACATAGCCGAGCAAAAACCCGACGATGATCAGCGACGTCGCCATGAGAATCAGTGGATACAACAACGCCAACTGCACACGCTGGCGCGACTGCTGACGCTGCTCGGTGTAATCGGCCAACTGCTCCAGCACCAACGACAAATGCCCCGCGTGCTCCCCGGCCGCGACGGTGGCGCGGTACAACTCGGGAAAGGCCGACGGGTATTCCTTGAGGCTGGCCGCCAGGCTATTGCCCTCCAGCACCCGCGAACGCACCGCCAGCATCATCGACTTAACGCGCGGCGTTTCACTCTGCTCCGCCACCGCCGACAGCGCTTCCTCAATCGGCATGGCCGCTTGCACCAGTGTTGCCATCTGCCGCGTCAGCAAGGCCAGGTCCGCCGCCGACAAGCCGCGCTGAAAACGAAAACTGCCACCAGCACTGTGTTCCTTGTGGCTGCGCGTGGGTTTTACATCCAGCGGCGCCAATTGCTTATCGCGCAGCAGCTGCCGCACCTGGCGGGCACTGTCGCCCTCCATCACGCCGCGCCGCTGCTGCCCGCGCAGGTCCAGCGCCACATATTCGAAAGCCGCCATTACTCCTCCCGGCTCACGCGCAACACTTCTTCCACCGTGGTAACGCCGGCCAGCACATTGCGCCGGCCGTCATCGCGAATGCTCGGGCCGCTGGTGCGGGCGTGGCGGGTCATCTCCTGCTCGGAGGCGGCGTTGTGCACCAGCGTGCGCATGTGGTCATCGAACACCACCAACTCATAAATACCGGTACGCCCGCGATAGCCAATCTGGTTGCACTCGCTGCAACCCTTGGCGCGATGCAGCGTCGGCGTGGTGGCCGGGTCGATGCCAAGCAGCGCGCACTCGGCGGCGTCGGCCTGATACGGCACCTTGCACACCGGGCACAACGTACGCACCAGACGCTGGGCCAACACGCCCAGCAACGAAGACGACAACAGAAAGGGCTCAATGCCCATATCGACCAGCCGCGTGATCGCGCCGATGGCGCTATTGGTGTGCAGCGTGGACAACACCAAGTGCCCGGTAAGCGAAGCCTGCACAGCGATTTCGGCGGTTTCTTTGTCGCGAATTTCGCCGACCATCACCACGTCCGGGTCTTGCCGCAGAATCGCCCGCAGGCCGCGAGCAAAGGTCATATCGACCTTGGAATTCACCTGGGTCTGGCCGATACCTTCCAGGTGGTACTCAATGGGGTCTTCCACCGTGAGGATATTGCGCGTGCCGGTGTTCAGGCTGACGAGGCTGGCATACAGCGTGGTGGTTTTACCGGAACCGGTCGGGCCGGTAACCAGAATAATGCCGTGAGGCTTGCGTACCGCGTCTTCCATCAACCGCTGATCGCGCTGGCTCATGCCCAAGTGCGTCAGCGTCAGGCGCCCGGCCTGCTTATCCAGCAACCGCAACACCACCCGCTCGCCATTGGCCGACGGTAACGTGGATACCCGCACATCCACCTCACGCCCACCGACGCGCAGAGAAATACGCCCGTCCTGCGGTACACGCTTCTCGGCGATATCCAGCTTGGCCATAACCTTGATCCGCGACACCAGCAGCCCGGCCAACTCCCGGCGCGGTTGCACCATCTCGCGCAAAATGCCGTCAATGCGAAAGCGCACCACCAAGCGCTTCTCAAAGGTTTCAACATGGATGTCCGACGCGTTTTCCTTCACCGCCTCCGAGAGAATGGCGTTGATCAAGCGAATGATCGGCGCGTCGTCCTCCTGCTCCATCAAATCTTCAGTTTCCGGCAAGCGCTCGGCGAGGCTGGCCAAATCCATATCGTCACCCAGGCCCTCCACCATCTGCATGGCTGCGGAAGAATCCTGCTGATACGCCTCGCTCAACGCCTGATCGAACGCCGCGTTATCCACCTGCGCCACATCCAGCGGCGCGCCGGCAAACCGCAACGCCTCCGCCACCGCCATCAACGCCGCCCCCGGCCGATACACCACCCGCCCCGCCTGCAACAACACGCCATGACGCTTGGCAAACGCAAACGGCAAACGACGCACCGCCACCGCTTCCGCGGGGGTGTCGAGCGAATCGAGAGAAGGGGGAACCGACATTGCACAATCCATGTGAAAACAGCGACGGGAACACGGGCAAAACAGCCCGCTAAACAGCGCCAGACGGGGGCTGGCTAAGTGCCGGCAATTAAATCACAGGTTGAGGGGGGAATTGGTGCGGGAGTCGCAGGGTTGGGGTGCCGTTCGGCGGGGAGGAAATGGCGGTGAGATGCTGGAACGAGCGCCTGAAGGCTGCGCTCGCTAGAACAGCTCACTATTGGCGAAAGCCACCAGCAACTATTACGAACGCGCGCGGAGCGGCCGAGACCAGAACTAGCACCTGCTTGGCAGCTAATCGCCATGCTTCAACATGTAATGAAGCAGTTCTTCATCATCAAACATCTGCTCTTCGCCATCCTCAAGAACGGGCGAAAGGTGCCAATGCTCCGCGTCTATCTGAACAATGCGCAGCAGTTCCCCGGACTCAAGCCAAAGAACAGGGGACTTCACCACGCAACCAGCAATTTGAAGCGAAACTATCAGCTCATGGACCGGCGAGTGGTCGAACTCCACGTTCCAGCCAACTTGCGCAGTGAACGCATCCACACGATGGAAAGTGACGGGCTCAGCGGCATATTCAAGAGCATTGAATACCGAACGCAGCTCAGCGTTCACTTCGTCATCAAAAAGCGGTCTGGCTTCACTAATGTAAAACTCGACGAGCGAAGAAACGGTGGCGGTTTCGTTACGCAGCAGGCAATAAAATGCGCTTTCCATCAAAGGTTATCCGCTCAGATTCATTGATCGATTCGTAAACGCCGTCGAAATAGGCTTGTAAGTCAGGCGCGAAATCGCGGGTAAAAAAGCGGCGGCAGAAATCTATAAACCAAAGATCTTCGTAAGCAGATGACGCCCCAGCCCCCCCGCTGAAAAGAGCAAACAGGAATTGACTTGCGCCTTCGTCAAACGCCTCTCTGTCGGCATCGAGTAACTCTAGCGTGAAATTTTTTTCGACCTCATTGAAAAGGACTGGTGAAAGACTTTCGGCAGCTTTCCCCCGGTAGGCGAGGTGCCAGAACAGCCCTTGCAGGCGTCTGCGCAACTGCGACGGAGAAGCTAGAAAATCTCGATGAACGTACGCGATCATTTCCCAACGTTTTAGAAGCAGTGGGTACTCCAACAGCTTCCCGAACTTTATTGGAGAATCCATAAGATCCGTAATGGTCTCGCGGGAATGGGCTGATCCATACGCGTCGAAATAGCGCGTGAACTCTTCCTCGGAGATAGTCGGTGCGCTGAGGCACAGAACTAAAGGCGCGAAAGCAGGAGTCATCCCTTCACCCCCTTCGCGCTGTAATCGCAACTCCCCTGTAAAGTGCAGGTGCTTCAAGCGTGTATCGAACTCTTTAGAAGCACGCCCTACAAAACGGTCGCAAAATTCAGACACTTGATCGTATAAAGCACGACGCTCTGCCGAATTCGGATCGTCAAGATTTTTGTAAACCTGCGAAATAATTTCTGTCATCAATCATCCTCCGTGCACATGCCGGCGCGTTCAGCGACGCTCTCAGCCAACTTTTTGCCCCGGTCAACCAGTTCTTCAGCAATAGTATCTTCGAGGTCCACCCCAATCAGTCGCTCAACAACTGATAAATAATCGGCCCACTCCTCGTATGTCTCATATATAGAGTTCGCCTTTTTGATGGTTTCACGAATATCGTCAAGCTGAGCGGGCTCCTTGAGCAGTTTTTTAACGACATTCTCCAGGATATATTCATCTATATCTCCAGCAATATCGTCGAACAATGGATTAGCGAAAACGATGGCGAGCTGAGCATCACTCATTTTGCTCGTCACACCAAATACTGGATACATGCTTTCTCGCTCTGGAGCATTCGCGAACTGGTCCTTTATCATATCCAGATATGTTCCGGAGTGACCTTTGGCTGCCGTCTTCATCGGATATCCACGACTCAGACGCTTTTTGCCTGTTTTAGTTTTAACCTCAACATACCCTTCCTTCCAGTTTTGAAACCGCCAGTGGTATCCGGAACTTTTCTCGATCTTCTGGCCTTCATACATTCCGTAAGCGGCAATACGGTCCAGCACAAACTGTTTGTGGTATTGCTTACTTCCCGCACCGACACGGGATGACATTACCGGAAACTTTCTGAGAAATTCTTCTTTCGTAGGTAGCTCAGACTTGTCGTCCTTATAAGACTGGGCAGCTTGTACAGACTTCAACTCGATCCATACCGTTTTTTCCCCATTACCTTCTAGTTCAATGTCAGGACGACGAATCCACTCCTCATCTTTGCTGCCTATTTTTCCATAAAGAGGAACCTTCACGACTCTATCAATATGCGCGATGTTTTTTCCGCCGGCTTTAGACATAAGATGATAATAAGCAATAGAGAACATTTCGTACATGTTCCCGTGCGCAAAACTTAGAAGTCGACATGCATATTCGCCATCATCGCGAAGCGTGTCGTCAATTTCATATTTGCCGACTTCAAAGGCCATACTAACCATCAGTTGACGCATTAATGTCCAAAACTTATCGCGCACCTCGGGCGCCTTAATACATCCGGCCTCCTCGCATATGTTCTCGTAAACATAACCGGTAGAAAGTAAAAAAATAAACGGCTGCATTCTTGTGTTCGACTTACCAAGCGAAAACGCAATAAAATTTCCTACGAAGTTCTTGCCTAATTTCTTACCAACCTGCATGGCTATCCGTGCAACCTGTCGAATAGCCGCCGCCGCAATCAACGGCAGAATTGCGTGTGCTTTGGGTATTAAGAACGAGGTCGGATCGAATGAAGCGGTGTCCTCTCCAAGCTCTGTTCTAAACAGACTGGCTCGGGTCCCGAAACTCATTTCCGGCAAAGCGTCATGCACACCACGTAAGAACACCACGAAAGTGGTCGGATCGAGACGGTACTCAATAGCCTCACCGGTGAGGCTCGCCACCCACGCCCCAAAGTTCTCGCCTTGGAGTCTGCACGGGTTATAGGGCGCCATATCGACATCACCAACCTTTGCGTAAACGACGTTCTCGGTACAACTCTGTTCCAATTGAGGAGTGGGAGGCTCAAAAAAAGCCCAGCCATTGGCTGGCATTGCCATGGTGTCCAGCCACAGCTCGAGATCTTCAGCTTTCGTCAGGCTACGGCCTAAGTAGCTGGCCATGTCGCCATACCCAGGCAGCATCTCCGCGAAGACGATCAATCCAACAACTCGCTTATAGGTTTCCTTGGAGGTCGAGTTGTTTCTCCGTGCGATGACATCGCCCAGAATCTGTTCCAAGTAGCCTTGAAACCTAGGGGTCGCAGTGCGTGTGTATTTCTCAATAGCCGGAATATGCGTACGAATTGCACGCCCCTCGGGGAAGCTCGCCAACACCCGCAATAACGCGCCCACTCGTTCTGCTTCCGCAAGCCCCGAGGCTTCAATCTGAGCAGCCAGATTGGCCTGGGGCGAATAGTTCTTGAGGTCACGTACGTCCAACGCCAACACCTGTGCCACCGCGTCATCGAGAGGCGGATCGCCCGCTGCCAGGAGGCCGGACAGGAGCTCAGTGGCCGAAGCTGGGGAGTGCAGGCTGACGGTCAGCAAGTCGTTGCCAATACGCAGCGGTATAGCGCGCGCCCCGACTATCGTCGGCGTTTCCAAGGCACGTACCTGCATTTCTGCACGCCCTTGAGCATCGAACGTTATCGTTGTTGTTTCAGCAGTCGATCCGTTGACCGCCAGCAACGGCACCTTAGCTAAGGAGCTAGCGAACAGGTGTTGCAACTCAGCCTTCTTGATTGCCAGCGCGGTTACTGCACCGGTGGCACCACTAACCACGCTGGCCGGTAAGGTTTTGCTTACCGATTGCCCATTTAATTCAACAGTAAAGGTATTGCCTTCGACCCGCAGCTTTACACGACGCTGAATAGTCGCCGGCAATGGCACTTCTGCCAGGTTGAAGGTCCCTGCCTCAGTCTTCCAACTCAGCGTGTAGTGTTCCGCAGATTGTTCGACCTTCAGAAGATCTTGCCAACTCAGAACGGTTCCTTGTTCACCACCAGTGTAGTCAACGAGCAACTCGATGCCGCTGTCGTTGGCGAGTTGGAGCAGGCGCTCCGTGTTGAGCAAGGTCAGTTCGTAACCTTTGTAGTTATACGCAACCGGTCTGCCGTCCACGCTACTTTGCTGGCTGATAAATCCGGGCGAACGGGCAAGCTTTACACCGTCGCTGATGAACTGACTGCGCGCCAGATTCGCGGGTTTTAGTTCTACTAATAGTTCTTGGTTGGGATGCGCTTCGTCACCCAATTCGACAGAGAGTTTCTCGCCAGGCCTCCCCGATAATTTGATTCGGTCCTCATGCAGGACCGGCACGCTGATCACCTGACCGCTGGTGCGGGTGTAATCCAATTTGTCTTGCGCAGTGCGCACCAGCGATACAGGGCGCTTATCGACAATACGGCTGCTTGGGTCGGGCAGCACGTTGAAAGTCTTCAAGCCCGCTTTCGTACTTCCGTCGGGGAAGTAAATTTCTGCCGGCCCAGGGTGAAAGCCGGTATGCCACCGAACTATCAAATCGCCATTAGCATCCAATTTCTCGCTTTGTTCCAATATCGTCCCACGACTGGCCTTTACGGCATAAGTGGACCTTTCGATGTTCGCGTCGCTGATTCCAGAAAAATTGAGCTTGATATCTTTGACCTGATCTTCATAAACGTCCTCACCGTCGGAGGATTTCACGCTGATGCGATTAACGTCGAATTTGAAGCGCTGCTGGGCTTCTCCGACAGTTACGATCAAGTAGTTATCCGAGCCAGAATTCTCTGCCCCGGTAATGCGCACGCTGGCGGCACCCCGATTGAGCATCGCGCCGTCCACCGAGACCTTACCCTCGCCCTCCACAGTAAAGTCCACGGAAGTGCCAGTGGTAACGGCATTACCCTGCTTGTCGGTTACGAAAATGTCGGCGTCCAGCGCGCCAATTTTGCCCGCGTACAACGCTCCTTTAAAACCGGCAGTGATCCGTGCCGGGATGCCGGGCACCACGATCACTTCTTTGTAATAGGCATTGGCATCGCCGCCACGTAACTTGGCGGACACCACCGACTTCGAACCAGCCCGCGGCGGCAAGGTGAGCGCAGTGGTAAAGATGCCCGAGTCTTCGGACGTCGCCGTTCGCGGCGAAACACTGCCGCTGCCGTCGGCGGACCACTCAACTGTCTCTGGCTTTTTTACTTCGGCGCGGCGCCCGTTGTAGCCAGCGAGTATTGACTTGAACTCTAGTACCGGATTATCAGCACTCAAGTAATAGAATTTGTTGCCTTCGCGGAAATCTTCGTCTTCGTTAGCAAACACGCTCAAGTACTCGAACGCCCATTCGAGCAACACGTTACCGGAGTCATTGTTCGCGTATAACCGGATGCTCAAAAAGTCATCAACATCAAGATCGCGAAAGTGCTCGAAGTTGTCGAACTTTAGAGTTTGATCCTTACCGAAGCTGACTTTGATTTCTTCCTGACCCACAGCCAAAACGATCTCACGCTCTCCTTCGTAACTCCACGGGTCAAGACCGGCGAATTCGGATTTGAGCATGTCGTAGTAGAGCTCTAGCAGCTTGTCAGAGCTGGCCACTACTGGCTTTTTATCGTCGTAGAGTTGGTCTACGAGTCCTTTAGCGTCCACTTTGCGAATTTGCTGCACATTCAGTTCGTACAAACTGAACTGCATTTCCGGCCGGTAATACCAGTCGTAGAAGGGCTGCGGCGCCTTGAGGTTGAGGTCTGGAAATTCTTTATCGGCCTTGCGATAAGCCTGGCGGGCCAACTCGCTGGCCTCCTCGTCGTGCAGCGGCACTTTCACCGGTACGTAATGAGTCGGCCGATACTTGAGGACACCGCTGCCCGAACCCTTAGATGAAAAATCTGGATTTCGGTTTTCTGGCTGACCTGCGACTTGCAAATACAGGTGCTGCTTGGCGAGGACCTTTTCGGGCAACTGGATGACTTGAACTTGCTGGCCAGGCTTAATTTTGAACTGTGAAAGACCGTTAGCCCCAACGGGCGCAAGCTGATTGGTCGCGACGATTTTAGCCAGGCGGCCTGTGTAACCGTAATCCGCAAGCTCTTCGGGCAAAGGGCTATCGTCAGCATCACGCCAATCCGAGTAAATCGCGATGCTTACATCACTTCCCAGACCCGCGCCCTCGTTACCGATCAGTTGTTTCTTATCCTCGCCTTTGGTAATACCTTTCTCGATTTTTGTTTTGCGCTCTGCCCAAATCTTCAAATTTGGCGGCGCCATCTCAATTTGCTGGCTATTGAGATTAATCATGTTGCCGCTAAGAGCAGATTGCAGCTGTATGCGAGCACTACCGATATAACCGGTAGGTCGGTTAATGGCGATGATGCGTACTTGCTCGCCTGCCTTCAGATGGTTGGCGCTACGCTTTTGGAACTCTTCCTTAAACCCGCCGGCGCTTTGCCATTTCGCGAAGTTAGCTTCGCCAGTTCGCCCGGCGATCGCGTAGAAGTTTTCTGTCGAGCCGCGCAACTGGATGGTGTAGCGAAAGCTACCGGCACCTTCGTCCACTCCCGAATAGGTTTTATACAGCTCGTCCTCATGCAGGCCACGGCGCTCCGCTACGAGTTGGCCGTTGCTCTCACGGAACACGTAAATATCAGTGTCCTTCAGTTCCTCTTTAGTAATGCTTTCCAGCAAGCCTCGGTCTTTGAAGTCAGCGGCTGTGTCGATAAGGCGGGTGAAATCCGGCGCGGTTTCTTCCGTATTGGCCGGGGGACTTTCATAGCGGCTAGAGAGGTAAATGCCCTGTAGTTCTGCTTCGTCTTTGCTTGTCGTGACGAAGACAACCTTGTCCTTCCCCTCTACGGATTTGGTGACCTTCTTCCCAGGAACAACAAAGTCCGGCTTTTCATCACCATCAAAGTCGTATTTCTCCTGAAGGGCACGCGCCTTGTCGCTGGTCTCGGCGCTATAGGCGGTCTTGTCGGCGACCTTTGCGTCCTTCAGTTTTGCCGTCCCATCCAACACCATCAAATCAACCGGAAAATCCATCGGCCGTTTAATCGGCGTAGCCGCCGTGGCAATGATCATCGCGGCGCTCAGGCTATAAACCCCAAGCCCATTGCAGAAGTCGTAGTCCATGCGGGTCATGTAGTACGGCATGTACGCGCCGCCGCGTGGGTTGAAGCGTTTGTATTGCAACTCCAGGTAGGCGGGGGTGGTGTATTCCATGGTGAAGCCGGGACAGGCAGGCAGGAAGTACTGCATGCTGTAGCGGCCTTCGTTGTTGGTCAGGGCGTAGCCACCGGTTATGTAGCCGCCGAGCGATACGCCAACGCCAGGCATGGGGCCGTAGATTTTGGCGTCGCGGTCGCGGGTCATGGTGTCGGCGACTTTGCCGTCTTTGCCGAAGAAGCCCACGCGAAAGCCGATGGTGTTGGAGGTCTGGTTGAGGATGGCGCCTTCCGGGCTCAACAGCAGCGATTTGCTCGATGCATCGGGGGTTACGCCGTCTTTGATGGGCAGTTGCAGCAGCAGCAGTTCAGTGCCGGTGGTGGTGAACAGTTCCTTGTCGGGGCGCACCATTACGGTCAGCGAGGATGGCTGCAGCGACGGCTTGTTGATGGTTTCGCCGGTGACGGTTTTAAAGGTTTTGCCTCGGTACTCGGCCGCCGTCATTACCAAGGCGGTGGGGTAGCGTTCACGGGCGTCTTTCTGGCGTTGGATGTAGGCGCGGTACACATCGCCGGACATGACTTGAGCGCGCTCGTATTGGCCGATGGCCTCGCCGATTTCGCGGGCTTCCTTGCCGCTGGTGTCGTATTCGACATACACGGGGCGTCCGGTCGGGCCGGGCACAATGGCGCGTGTATAGACCGCGCCATGTTTGTAGTACCACTGCGGCACGTAGATGCCCGGAATCATCCCCAGGCTGAAAAATGCCTGCGCCCCGCCACCCCAGCCACCCAGCACCAGCCCGAGCACCAAGCCGAGCCAGGAGACCTTACGGCGCACCGCAAATCGCGAACGGGAGGCTGTGGGCATACGCAACATTTCCATCTGTCTGTAGTTCCTTGACCCGCCTCAGCGGCTCTTACTCAGTCGATAAAGCTCAGCTTGCAGCTGGCGCAAATTCATTTGCCCGTCGGCGTAAGCCTTGAGGGCGGGTTGGGCTTCGATGCCGGCGAGGGCGAAGCCGAACAGGTCGAGGTTGCCGGGTTCCAGCGGGCCTTTGCTGCGGATGCGCAGGTTGTCGATCTGGCCGACGCCGACGGGCACTACGCGGCCTGCCGCGCGGTCCAGGCCAACCATCACGACGTAGGCGCCGTTTTCGGGCAGGTAGTCGTAGCTGTCGGCCAGTTTCAGGGCGGCGAGGTCTACACCGATGCTGCCTTGCACGCTTACGCCGGCCGGTTGCAGGGCGTACATCCAGTAGGGCAATGCCATCGGGTCGACGGGGTAGGCCAGCTCGCTGAACTGGAGCATTTGCACGTGAAGGTCGCCTTCCTGGCGGCCGTCGGGGAATTGCAGTTTGGCGTTGCTGAGGTCGAGTTTGAGTTCGCCGCTGAGCAGGCTCAGTTGGCTGCCGCCTTTGACCGGTACGTAGGGCAGCGTGGTGTTGAGCTGGGCCAGTTGCAGTTGGCCGAGTTCGTTGAGCACGCCGTCCTGAACGCTGATGGTGCGGCTGTCGCTGCCGTAGCTGCGCACGCTCTGGCCGGGGTTGAGTTGCAGGCTGTAGCGCCCGGCGGGAATGTTTTGCGCGGCGCTGTCGCCGAAGCCGAAGTTGAAGGCGCCGTCGCCGTTGGTTTGCACGCTGCGGTCGAGTTCGTCGATGCGCACTTGCACGCCGGCTACCGGTTGCTGCAACTGATCCATGACCACGCCGCTGATAAAGGTCGGCAGCGGGCGCGTGTGGTAGCGAATGCGGCTGAGTTCCTGGCCGTCGTAGGTCACTTCCACCGACACCTCGGCGTTGTAGGCCAGGTCTTGGCTTGGGTAGAAGGCCACCACCTGGCTGCCGGGCAGTTCGGCGAGGTTGCCGGCCACGGGCAGGTAGTCGCGGTTGACGTCGATCAGTTGGTAGCCCTGGGCTTGCAGCTCGCTGGTGCCGAGGCCGTCGAGATCGACGTAGGTTTTGCCGTGGGCGGTTTCGAAGACTTTCAGCTGCAGCTTGCTGATGTCGATGGCCTGGTTGAAGTACAGGCTGATGAAGTCGTTGGGGTTGGCGTTGCGCTCGCCGCTGGCCGGTTCGATACGCTCCAGGGCGACGGGCACTTGCTGCGGGGTGACCACGGTGATGCTGCGGCTGCTCTGCGCCACCACTTGCCCGCTGCTGTTTTGCAGCACGGCGAGCAGGCGGTATTGGCCGGCAGCGGCCGGCACTTGCAGGTTGGCACTTTTCAGCGTGGTGTCGCCGGTGAGGGCGGCGTCGGCGAGGGTGTCGCCGTTGCTGCCCAGCAACAGGGCGCGCGGGAACAGTTGGCCGCTGAGGTCTTCGATACGTGCGGCCACTTCCAGGCTGATCGGCTCGCCGAGGTTGAGCAGTTCGGTGCCTTCGGTGGGGATGACCCAGTTAATGGCGGCCTGGCTGTTGAGCTCCAGGCTGTAGGCCTGACGGGTCAGATTGCCGGCCTGGTCGCGCGCTTCCAGGGTCAGTTCCACGCTTTTGCCCAAGGGCAGGCTCAGGCTGGTGGCGAAGCGGAATTCCCCGGCGCTGGCGCCGGGTTCCAGGGTTACGTCGCTGCCGTTGATTTGGAAGCTGCCGGGGTTGGCTTCACGCAGGGTGCCTTTGACCGGGAACGGGTGCTCGCTCACGCGGTTTTCGGCGGGCAATCCCACCAGTGGCGTGTCGAGCTGAATCACCGGTGCGGTCTGGTCGAGCTGCCAGCTTAGGGTTTGGCGGGTTTCCTGGCCGCTTCGGTCGCGGGCTAGCAGCTCGACGCTGTAGCTGGAGTGGCCGACCGGCACGCCAAGGGTTTCTTTGAGCTCGAGCAGTTGCGTGCCGGCTTCGCGCAGCAGCAGGTTGCGACCGTTGAGGCGCACGCTGTCCAGACCGGCTTCGGCGTACACCTGGCCGCGCAACACGAAACCATTGCCGGGCAACAGGCTGCCGCTGGCCGGGCTCAGGCTGTCGAAGCGTGGCGGTTTGAAGGTGGTTTGCGCGGGCTGGTAGGTGACCAAGACGCTGCGCTGGGTGCTGCGTTGGTCGACCCAGGCCTGAACCACCAGGGTGTTGGGGCCGACTTGCAGGTTGATGGGCGCTGATTGGTAGGCGAATTCGGTGACCTGACTGGTGGCGGTCAGGCTCGCGGCCTGGCCGTTGATCAGCACTTCCATGCGCTGCGCGGCCTTGTCGCTACGCAGCACGCCGCGCACCACCACGGTGGCGTCTTTGACGGTGGTGCCAGCGCTCGGGTAGTCGATGGTCAAGCCGATGTCGCTGGACACCGCAACGCGCTCGACGTGGCGTACCACGCTGGCCTGATTACCGGCTTTGTCGAAGGCGGTGAACGTAAGCGTGTTCGCGCCTTCCAGCAGCGGCACGGTGGCGGTCCAGCTGCTGCCTTGCAGGGTGACGGCAAAGCGGCTGGTGGCGAAGCGGTCGGAGGTGAATTCCAGACGCGCCACGCCAACGCCGGCGTCTGTAGCGGTACCGCGCAAGGCGATACTGTCTTCGCTGACGCTGGCGTTGTCGGCGCCTTCGATGGTCACCACGGGCGCTACACGGTCCGGGAAGCTGGTGGCGTCGTCGGGGTCTGTGCCGGCTGCCACTTCGTCTGCGTTGCTGACGCCATCGCCGTCACGGTCCGGGTCTTTGTTGTCGCCGATGCCGTCTTTGTCGAGGTCGCGGGTTTCCGTTGGGTCGTTGGGGAAGGCGTCGGCGTCATTGGCCACGCCGTCGCCGTCACGGTCGCTGTCCAGGCTGTCGGGAATACCGTCTTTGTCGAGGTCAGCGGGCACGCTGGTCTTGTCGTCCGGGTTGGTACCGGCTTGCACTTCGTAGTCGTTGGAGATGCCGTCGCCGTCGCGGTCCGGGTCTTTGCTGTCGCCGATGCCGTCGCCGTCGAGGTCTTTGCTTTCAGTCGGGTCGTTGGGGAACGCGTCCTGGGCATTGGGCACGCCGTCGCCATCGATATCGCTGTCGAGGCTGTCGGGAATGCCGTCTTTGTCGAGGTCGGCGGGCACGCTGGTTTTGTCGTTCGGGTCGGTGCCGGCCTGGGTTTCGTAGTCGTTGGAAATACCGTCGCCATCGCGGTCGGTATCGGCGTTATCGCCAATGCCGTCGCCGTCTAGGTCTTTGCTTTCGCTGGCGTTGTCGGGGAAGGCATCGGCGTCGTTGGCTACACCGTCACCATCACGGTCGCTGTCGAGGCTGTCGGGAATGCCGTCTTTGTCGAGATCTGGCGGCGTGCTGGTTTTGTCGTTCGGGTCGGTGCCGGCCTGGGTTTCGTAGTCGTTGGAAATACCGTCGCCATCGCGGTCGGTGTCGGCGTTGTCGCCAATGCCGTCGCCGTCGAGGTCGCGGCTTTCGCTGGCGTTGTCTGGGAAGGCGTCGGCCTCGTTGGCCACGCCATCGCCGTCACGGTCGCTGTCGAGGCTGTCGGGGATGCCGTCTTTATCCAGGTCGGCAGGCACGCTGGCCTTGTCGTCCGGGTTGGTGCCGACCTGAATTTCGTAGTCGTTGGAGATGCCGTCGCCATCGCGGTCGGCATCTTTGTTGTCGCCGATACCGTCGCCGTCCTGGTCGCGGGTTTCGCTTGGATCATCGGGCAGTGCGTCTTGCTCGTTGGCTACGCCATCACCGTCACGGTCGCTGTCGAGCGCGTCGGGAATGCCGTCTTTGTCGAAGTCGGCCGGCACGCTGGTTTTATCGTCGGGGTTGGTGCCCAGCTGAATTTCGTAGTCGTTGGAAATACCATCGCCGTCGCGGTCGGTGTCGGCGTTGTCGCCAATGCCGTCGCCGTCCTGATCTTTTGCCTCGGCAGGGTTATCGGGGAACAGGTCGTCGGGGTTGCGCACGCCGTCGCCGTCGCGGTCATCGTCGAGGCTGTCGGGAATGCCGTCTTTGTCCAGGTCTGGCGGGGTGCTGGTTTTGTCGTTCGGGTCGGTGCCGGCCTGGGTTTCGTAGTCGTTGGAAATGCCGTCTCCGTCGCGGTCGGTATCGGCGTTGTCGCCAATGCCGTCGCTGTCGAGGTCTTTGCTCTCGCTGGCGTTGTCCGGGAACGCATCGGCGTCGTTGGCTACGCCGTCGCCGTCACGGTCGCTGTCGAGGCTGTCGGGGATGCCGTCTTTGTCGAGGTCCGGCGGCGCGCTGGCCTTGTCGTTCGGGTCTGTGCCGACCTGGGTTTCGTAGTCGTTGGAAATGCCATCGCCATCGCGGTCGATGTCGGCGTTGTCGCCAATGCCGTCGCCGTCGAGGTCTTTGCTCTCGGCTGCATCGTTGGGGAACGCGTCTGCGTCGTTGGCCACGCCGTCGCCGTCGCGGTCGTCATCCAGCGCATCGGGAATGCCGTCTTTGTCGAGGTCGGCCGGCACGCTGGCTTTGTCGTCCGGGTTGGTGCCCAGTTGAACTTCGTAGTCGTTGGACACGCCGTCGCCATCGCGGTCGGCGTCTTTGTTGTCGCCGATGCCGTCGCCGTCGAGGTCTTTGCTTTCGCTCGGGTCATTCGGGAACGCGTCGACAGTGTTGGCCACGCCGTCACCGTCGCGGTCGTCGTCCACGGCGTCGGGAATGCCGTCTTTGTCGAGGTCGGCGGGCACGCTGGTTTTGTCGTCCGGATTGGTGCCGGCTTGCACTTCGTAGTCGTTGGAAATGCCGTCGCCGTCGCGGTCCGGGTCTTTGCTGTCGCCGATGCCGTCGCCATCGAGGTCGCGGCTTTCAGTCGGGTCGTTGGGGAAGGCATCGACGTCGTTAGCCACGCCGTCGCCGTCACGGTCGCTGTCCAGCGCGTCAGGAATGCCGTCTTTGTCGAGGTCGGCAGGCACGCTGGTCCGGTCGTCCGGGTTGCTGCCGGCCTGTACTTCGTAGTCGTTGGAGATGCCGTCGCCGTCGCGGTCGAGGTCGGCGTTGTCGCCAATGCCGTCGCCGTCCAGGTCGCGGCTTTCGCGCGGGTCGTTGGGGAAGGCGTCTTTGTCGTTGTCTACGCCATCGCCGTCGCGGTCGAAGTCGAGCGGGTCGGGAATGCCGTCGCGGTCCAAGTCCGGCGGTACGCTGGCTTTGTCGTTCGGGTCGGTGCCCAGTTGGGTTTCGTAGGCGTTGGAAATACCGTCGCCGTCACGGTCGAGGTCAGCGTTGTCGCCAATGCCGTCGCCGTCGAGGTCTTTGCTCTCGGCCGCATCGTTGGGGAATGCATCCACGTCGTTGGCCACGCCATCGCCGTCACGGTCGCCGTCCAGGGCGTCGGGAATACCGTCGCGGTCCAAGTCGGGCGGCACGCTGTTCTTGTCGTTGGGATTGGTGCCCAACTGGGTTTCGTAGTCGTTGGAAATGCCGTCGCCGTCGCGGTCCGAGTCTTTGTTATCGCCGATACCGTCGCCGTCGAGGTCTTTGCTTTCGCT
This sequence comes from Pseudomonas viridiflava, assembly GCF_900573885.1. Classification (GTDB taxonomy): domain Bacteria; phylum Pseudomonadota; class Gammaproteobacteria; order Pseudomonadales; family Pseudomonadaceae; genus Aquipseudomonas. Next base: position 322,817 of record NZ_UPSE01000161.1, on the reverse strand, counting down.
GGGGTCGTTGGGGAAGGCGTCAACGTCATTCGCCGCGCCGTCGCCGTCACGGTCGCTGTCAACGGCGTCGGGAATGCCGTCGCGGTCCATGTCGGGCGGCACGCTGCTGGCGTCGTTGGGGTTGGTGCCGACTTGCTCTTCGTAGTCGTTGGAAATGCCGTCGCCGTCGCGGTCAGGGTCGGTGTTGTCGCCGATGCCGTCGCCATCCAGGTCGCACAGCAAACCGAAGTCGACCTTGCTCAGTTGCGCCGCGTTATGGGTGGTGCGCGCCAGGGTGTCGAGCGTGACATTGCTGGCCACCGCGCCGCCGTAAAGCCGCGAAGCGTATTGCTGAGTGATGCTGCCTTTGGCGTAGACGAAACCGGCCAGGGTGGCGTTGGAGCCAAGGGTGACGTTGCCTTCGGCCAGCACCAGCAGGCGCGAGGCATCGCCGGGGGTTTCGTAGGCCGTGGCATTCATCAGCGCCAACCAGGGCAGTTCGAGGTTTTTCAGCACGTGCAGGCGCACGGTGCCGGTACCAATCGGCGTAATTTTCGACTCGCTGCCCAGGGTCAGTTTGTCGATCCAGTAATCACCCGGCGCCAATTCCAAGTTGCTGCGGTAGCCCAGTTCCAGCTCTTTGAGCAGGTATTCACCGGCCACGTTGAAACGCACCTTGGCCGTGCCGTTGACGTTGAGGCGCTGCCACTCTTTGCGGCTGCCATCCAGGGTCAGGTTGCCGGCGTAGGCGACGTCTTGTTTGAAGGTGCTGCTGGTGGCACGGAAGCTCGGCATGGCCGGCACTTGCGCAGGGCTGAAGCTCGCTTGGCAATCTTGCGTGCCGCAGCTGCGCACGCTGGAGGCAAAGCTGTTGTCGACGCGGTTGGTGGCCAGATACGCCGACGGCGCATCGCGCAACTGGGCGTTCAGGGCAAAGCTGATACGCCCGCCGCTGCCGTGGGTTTGCAGGCCTTTGGCAAAGGACGCTACGCACAGGCTCGGCTGCACGGCCGGCGGCGCCACAGTGGGAATACTTTGCGCATTGAGCGGGTTACTGCCGGCGACGCGCTCGCGCTCGTCGTCGTAGCTGTCGCCGTCAGTGTCGTCGTCGAGCAGGTCGAGGATGCCGTCGCCGTCGAGGTCCGCGCGTTCCTGGCACTGGGTATTCCAGCTGGCGCTATTGATGGCGGCCATGCGCGTTTCGATGCGCGCGGCACTGCCAACGTCAACGCTGCGGGCATTCAGGGCGCCGGTCAGCCGTGCGGCAAAGGCCGAGCGGTATTCGCCCTCGGCATACACCAGGCCGTTGATAACGCTGGCCGATTCCTGCACCACGTTGCCACGCACAAACAGTTGCAGCCCTTCCGGGCGCCCGCTGCCGTCATCACCGGCGTTGATGCGTGCCTGATACGGCAGGCTCACGGCGCTGCCGACCATGATTTTTGCGGTGCCGCTGGCCACGCGCAGTTGGCTGTTGCTGGCCATGTCCAGCTGACCGATCCAGTAACGGCCCGGCGCCAGGGTGACCTTGGCGCCATAGCCAAGGCTCAGGCGCTCGATGTAATAGGCCTGATGACGCGGGTTAAAGCTGAGGGTGGCGGCGCTTTCCAGCTCGATGGTGCGGTAGCGGTTTACTTCGTCGCCGCCGGCTTCGCCATTGCCCAGGTAGCCCAGGCGCAGGTCGTACTGGCCGCTGACGGTGGGCAATTTCAGGGTGAGCAAATCGCCGGCCGCCTGGCCGCTGGCGGTGCAGTTTTTGCTGCCGCAGCTGGGCGAGGCGAACGCGCTTTGAACTTTGAGAGTGTCTAGCGAAAGGCTGGGGTTGTCGGCGAGCTGGCCGCCCCACTGGAAATTGGTGCCGCCAGTGCCATGGGTTTGCAGACCGGAGCTGAATACCGCCCGGCACGAGTCGGCGGCGTGCGCAGCGGCCGCGCTCAGGCACAGCAGGCCAACCAATAGTCGGCCACTTGCGCGCTTGCCCCCGAGCATCCCCATAACGTTCATCCTTGCCTACCGCTGTCCTTGAAAGTTGCCGGCTACGCGCCAGGCCCAGGTGTTGCTCGTCTAGTGCGAGCTGTACTGCACATCCACGCCTTTCAACGCCTCGCTGCTCAGGCTTTTAACTGCCTGTTTCAGCGCTTGCGGTGCCAGTTTTTCGCGAATCGCCCCGCTCACCTCAGCCAGCGGTTTTGCCGGCAACTGCTGCACGGCGGTCACGCGCACCAGCATCAACTGGCCGTCCACATACAACGGCGCAATACTGCCGGCCGCGGTGGGTTCCACCAGGCTGCGCAGCGGTTGTTCCAGCAGGTCGAGCTTCAGCCGGCTCTGCCGGTACTGCAGCGGCTTGCCGGCCTGACGCCAGTCGGCCACCAGTTTCTGCCAATCTTTGCTCTGCACCTGCGTGCCGCTAAGCAAGGTGATCAGCTCGGTACGCTGAGCCGGCTCCAGTTCCTGGTCACTGGCGATAATTTCGAAGCTTTTTTCGACGCCGCCACCAAACTCGTCCTGGTGACGGTTGTAGTAATCGGCCACTTGCTCGTTGGTGATCGGCTGCGGATCGGCGTGGGCTTGCAGGTAATTGCGCACCAACAATTCTTCGCGATACGCCTGGGTTTTCAGTTCCAGCTGCTCTCGCTCGCTGGCATCCAGCTCACGCTCGGCCAGCAACGCCATGGCCCGGCTGCTGACCAGGCTTTCGAGAATCTTGCGTTCCACTTCTTCGTTGGCATACAGCGGCGCCGACTCGCCGAGCGTGCGCTCGATGGTCAGCTCGAGCTGGGCGCGGGTGATCGGGGTTTTATCCACGGTCACCAGCGTGGCCGACGGCTCGACCGGCACCTCGCTGAGTGCCTGTTTGCTGTCGTCGTTACAGCCGGCCAGCAGCACGGCGAGCGCCAGAGCGGCGGCGGCGTACTTAGCTGGATGCACGGTTTTCACCTGCTGGCTTGTCCGCTTCAGCGGCTTTCGGCGCCTCAGGTGCGTCTTTCTTCTCGATTTTGGCAGCCGCTTTCAAGCGCTCCAGCTCGGCTGCTTTGGCCTCCTGGCGCAGGCGATAACGGATGTCGCCCGCCACGCTTTCGAACGGCTGCTTGATCACCTGCGGGCCTTCCAACACTTTCACGATATGGAAGCCAAACGGGGTAACCACCGGCTCCGACAACTCGCCCGCTTTCATGGCGAAAATGCGTGTGCTGAACGCCGGGTCAATCGCGCCTTCCTGCAACCAGCCAAGGTCGCCGCCGTGCTGGGCAGAGAGTTGGTCTTCGGAATACTCCTTGGCCAGGGCAGTGAAATCTTCCTGGGAATTGGCCTTGGTATAGATGGCGCTGGCCTTGGTCAGCAGCGCCTGGCGCTCCGACTCGCTCAGGCCCGGATTGGCGCGCACCAGAATGTGGGCGACGTGAATTTTCTTAGCCTGGAACTGATCCGGATTAGTGGCGTAGTAATTACGTACCGCCTCGTCCGTCACGCGCTCTTTCAGGAACTCCTCAAAATAGCGGCCGATCAGCATCTGCTTACGGAATTCCGCCACCTCGGCTTCCACCTGCTCGGCAGGCAACAGCTTCTGTTCTTCAATCTGCCCAGCCAGGCCCTCGCGCTCCAGATACTCATCCAGCTCACGGTTCACCAGCTCGGCATTTTGCGTGGGCACGCGCTTGAACTTCAGGTACGCATCGAAGCGCTCCTGCGTCACCGGCTGGCCATTCACCTCGGCAATCGAATCGCCACCCGAATCACATCCAGTCAAAGCCACGGCCACTACAGCAGTCACGAGGACCAGGCGTTGGAACTGCTTCATTCAAATCACCATTGTGTAAGGTCAAATTCCATTTATCGCGGTGTGCGATATACAGGGCAGCCACGCCAGGGGGCGTGAACTGGCTCACAAATCAGGTTTGCGGGACCTCAAAGGGCCACTTTGGTTCATTCTGGAAATCTTTAAACTTCACCGCCAGCCCTTTCGCATTGGCCGGCATGGCGCTCAAGCGCGTGACGTTGCCGGTTTTCATATCGATCAGGCCGAGGCTGCGGCGGGCGGTGCCGTCGAGGGTGTCTTCGATGAGGGCTAGGACGGCGTTGATTTGTGGCGCGGCGTCGAGGGCCAAGACTTTGGGTTGGGTGGCGAAGTCGGTGGAGAACTTCAGGGTTACCAGGCGCTCATCGGTGTCGTCCGAATGGCTGCTCAAGACACAGTCGTTGAGCAACAGCATCGCACCGTTCCACTCGGTAAGGCCGGTACCGCAGGCCAGTGCCGCGAGTTCTTCGTGCAGGGTGGTCTGCTCCCACTGGCCTTCACTGATCACGCTGAGGGTCGGTATGGCCATTTCACTTGTTCCTTCGAATCGGTCGACGAGGTGCAGGCGCACTGGCTGCGAGGCCACTACCACGCTGTCCAGCACCGGTGCTTCCAGCGATGTGCCGTCAGGAATATCGCCTAGGGTCAGGGACGCGACATCGAAGGGCATAAAGGCAAATTCGTCCGCGCTGGCCTTGGCCAGGAACAGGTTGCCATTGCCATCGAAGTCCAGGGCTGCCAGCGGCTGGAAACGCTTGAGCTCGGTCGGACTACCGCTGAACCCGGCCTGGGTCAACAACGCGGTCTGGCTGGCGACATCGCGCAGGCTGTAGAAGGTGAAGTCAGGCGTCGACAATTTGTCGTTCGGGTCGCTGCCCAGGCGTACTTCCAGTTCATCACTGAAGCGGTCGCCGTCCGTATCCGGGTTGTTGCTCTGGGTGCCGGCGGCCGCTTCTTCGCTGTCGCACAGCAGGTCTTTGTCGGCGTCGGCACACGCAGTGAAGTTGACCAGGCGTGCGCGGTCGTCGGCGGAGATGCCATACAGCGCATTTTCCTTCAGACCTTGCAGCACGGCGGCTGTATCGCTGCGCGGGCTGTCGTCCTGCTCAAGGGCGATAAAGTTCATCACCACGCGGTGCTCGTTGGCCGGCACCTTGAAGTAGTAACCAGTGGTCCACTGGCTGTAGTTTTCGTAATACAGCATGTCGGCGCTCAGCGACTTGCGGCCGGCCTTGTCGGCAAACACGTTGACCAGGCTCACACGGGCGCTGGAGTCACCCTCGTACGTCCCTTTTTGCATACGCATCCAGCCGTCATCGGTGGCCAGGTGGTCGTCACCGCTGGACGTGGTCAGGCTGTATGGATAGCCGCTGTACACGCGGTTATTGGACAGCCTGGGCTCGACGGCCTGCTCCTTGTCGCCAAGGTTGTAGAATCGATCCAGTACCCGCACAAACCCACGACCCGACGACGGTACGTAGTACTCACGGCTCACGGCCAATGTGCTGCTCATGGCCTGCAATGGCGTACGCCATATGGTTTCTCCGGCTACCTGGCTCAGGCCTCGTCCTTTGGTGCCCGGCGCTTGCACCAATGCAGCGCGCGACTGGCCTTCACCACCACCGTTGTTGTTTTCGAACCCGTAATTATCCAGACGCAGGCCTTCGCTGAGCAGGATCTGCTGGTCAGTGCCTGGCTCGACAAAGGCGATCCGGCCATCGCGCTGCAACGTCACCAGAGGCCCGCTTTCGGTGGCTAGGGTGGCACTGCTGCTGTCGCGCAGTTGCGCCGCATCATCGCCTTTAGTTGCCGGATCAGTGCTGTCGACAAACAGCTCGTCTCCGTCACCACGGCCACCGCCATCGCTGTCAAAAATAGTTGCTGCGACGCCACCAAAGGTCGCCACTTCGAACTTGTCCGGCAGGCCATCGTTGTCGCTGTCTATGCGCGTCGGGTTGGTACCGGCCTGGAATTCTTCCAGATTGTTCAGGCCATCGTTGTCGTAATCCTCGTCAGGGGTGCGCACACCATAGAACCACTCAAACCAATCTGACAGGCCATTTTCATTGGTGTCCGAACGCAGCGGATCGGTGCCCGAGTTGTACAGCTCGTCGCTATCGCTCAGGCCGTCGCCATCGGTGTCGGCCTTTGCCGGGTCGGTGCCGTAGCCCACCTCACTGGAATCGCCCATACCATCACCATCGGTATCGGCCAGGCTCGGGTCGCTATGGTGCTCATGCACTTCAGCGCCATCGTGCAGGCCATCCTGGTCACTGTCTTCGTCATGCGGATCGCTGCCGTACTGCTGCTCTTGCAGGTTGCTAAGGCCGTCGCCATCCGGGTCTTGCTCGGCAATGCCCGGTTCGGCCGTCAGCGGGTCGAAGTTGCTGTAGAACTCGAAGCCATCCCACAGCAGATCGCCGTCGGTATCGCGCTTGTGCGCATCGGTGCCCAACAGGGTTTCGTTGAGGTCGCTCAGGCCGTCGCCATCGGTGTCCACCCGGCCCGGCAAGCGGCCCACTTGCATGACGTAGGTATCAGCCGCCGTCGGCACGTAGGTAATAGTGGTACCCGCGAGATCCGGACGGTAGTAGAAGCTCTCGTACGTATGATGATTGCGACGGACCACACGTCCCTGCGACTCGCTCAGATCGACGCTTTCATTGTTCCAGTAGTAACCGAAGCGGAAGCTGCTTTCCGTGTAGTAGTACCAGCCAGTGTCGGCCATCGAGTAGTAACGCACTTCGAAACGGCCATCACGGTGCACAACCACCTGCATGTCGATGCGCGGGCCACCGCCGTAATAGGCTGGGAGCCAGCCGACCCATGAGAACACCCAACGGTCTGCCTGCTGATCGACATAGAAGGCCCGGGTCATGTCCTCGGCCGACAGGCTGTTGCGCAACGGCACGATCTCGACATCGCCGACGACCACACGCTGCTCGTCCGAGTACACCGACACCTGCTTGCCGGCCATGGCGAAGTCGGCTGGCAAGGTGCCGTAGAAATTGGCGTTCTCGCCGTAGTAAGGGGTGCCTTGCACGTCCATTGGCAGGGTGTAGCGGTCATCGACCAGCAACTGCACCTCACCGGCATCAGTCACACCACGCTGGCTGACCTCAACGGACCACTCGTGCTCGACCGACTCGTCCAGCAGCTCTTTGACTGCCAGCAAACGCCAGTAATTGGACTCGCGCGGGTTGAACTCGTGGGTTTCGAAGCGGCCGTCGGCATCTGTGTACACCACATCGTCGCCGTAGGCCTGGTCGTCGCTATCGATGCGCATCTGCACGGCGACACCGGCTACCGGACGACCCAGCTCGTTGACCACGCGGCCGATAAAGCGGCTTGGCGGCGCCTTTTGTACCAGCAGGTCAGCGCGCTGGCTGCTGCTATTGCCATTGCTGTCGGTGGCGCGCAGTTCCACCTCGGTGTGCTCGGTGCCGACCGGCAGGTTGATTTCATAGCTCAGGTTACCGCCTTGAGCGCCCTGCTCCAGCAGGATGCCGTCCTGCCAAAGCTCGACCTTCGCGATCCGACCGTTGTCGGTGACGTTGGCATTGATAAAGGCGCTTTCACCTGCCCAGAACGGACCGGCTACGTCAGTGAACTGAATTTCCGGCGCCAGGCTGTCGGGCACTTTCGGCTCATCATCCTGACCATCCGGCACGCCATCGTTATCCCAGTCGCCGTTTTGCGGGTCCAGGTTCAACGGAATCTCATCCGCGTCGGCCAGGCCGTCGTTGTCGCTGTCGACTTTCTGCTGCCAGTTGACCAACTGCTCATGCTCTTCGACGGTCAGCCCGGTTTCGACGAAGCCCGGCGAGCTGAGCATTTCCAGTACGCGCTGCACTTCGGCGCGGCTGTCGTTCTGCACGGCGTAGTGCATCAGCACCTTGCGGCTGTGCGGCGGCAGAGTCAGGTTGTAACGCACACCGTATTCACTGCTGTTCAACCAGGCTTCGTTCGGCCCGCTACCGGCATTGGCGCCATCGAACAGGTGACCCATGGCAGGCGCCTGAGCGTTGTCCTGCTCGTCGTCGGTCAACAGGTAGCGGTCCGTAATGTCAAACATCTGGTCGCCGGACGAGGAGTTGATGATCTTCGTCCCCTCGCCCGAGCCCAGGGAACCATGGAGCTGGAGCGTCACCAACAGCTCGCTGTCAGTGGTGTTTTCGATCAACTCGAGGAAACGCGCGTAGCTCTGATCGGCCGGCACATACACCTTGCGACTGGCGAACAGGCCGTTATTGACTTCCCTCATCGGCAGGGTCACTTCACGGCCACCCAGGCGCAGCTTGCCTTGCTCCGAACCTGGCATGCCATACCAGTTCAGGCTCAGGTACTGCCCCTGGTTGTAAGCATTGCTAGTGCCGTTGCCTATATGGCCGTCACCCTGAATCTGCCAGTGGTAACCATTGCCTACCAGCTCCAGCGGCATCGAGGTGTCACCCTCATAGCCCAGCTCACTGTCGCTGATCAGGCCTGCGGTCAGTCGGCCTTCGGCCTGCAGCACCAGCGCCGGCACGCTCACCGTGTCGCTGTCGGCCGCCACCTCGGCCTGCACCTTGGCCAACATGCGCTGGGCACCGAACAGCGCCGAGGCCCGCACTTCGATACGCGCGTCGGTGCTGGCAACGCCCGTCAGGGTGTAGTGACCTTGGGCGTCGGTGACGGCCTGGCTGTTTTTCGCCTGCACGGTGGCGCCGGCCACCGGCTGGCTCAATGCGTCGAACACCTGCCCGCTCAGGCTCAGGTTCGGCACGTCATCCAGGGTGACGGTGAGCTCGGCGGTGCGCACATTGCCGTTGCTGTCTTTGGCGCGCACTTGCAGCACGGTGCTTGGCGCATTCGGCAGGATCACGCTGAAGCTTTGACGGCCGCCTTCCAGACGGGTTTCGCGCAGCACGCCGTCCTGCAGCAACTCGACCTGTTTGACCACACCGTTGTCGTTGACCAGCGCAGCGACGTCCAGAGGCTTGCCGGCGAAGTGGCGGGCAACCGGCAATGCTTCGAAGCTGACGTTTGGCGCGCTGGTGTCCGGCACCAGCGGCTCGCTGTCCTGACCGTCGAGAATACCGTCGTTATCGCTGTCCGGGTCCTGGATCCCGGTGCCCAGGCGAATTTCGTCGGCATCGCTCAGGCCATCGCTGTCCTGGTCGTAGAAGGCGAAGAAGTTCACCACCTTGCTGGCTAGGACCGGGTCCAGGTTATCCAGGCCCATCCCGTTGAGGTTACGCAGTTTGGCACCGGTGGCCATCGCGGCGGCAGCGGAGCCTTCGAGGCTGGCGAAGTGCATGATTACCCGACGCTCGCCCGCCGGGATCCGCACCTGGTACTGCGTCTCCCAGAATTTGCCGTTTTGCATCACTGCACTGGTGCCCTGGCGGCGACGCTCATTACCAGCCAATACATGCAGCACTACCGGACGCGTCGGTACAGCGGTCTCACGCAGTACCAAGTAGTCGTCATCAGTGCCGAGCTGCGCGTCACCACTACTGGTCGTCGACGCGATAGCGCCGGTGTAGTAGTCGCCGTAGTAGGACTGCAGAAGAACGTTAGCGACCTGTTCCTGATTGGTCGGGTTGTCGATGATTTCCAGGTAGCGGACATACGCACCGCTGCCACTCGGTACCAACACGCGGCGGCTAATCACCAGGTTGCTGACGCGCTGGCCTTCGTAGTGAATTTCGCGGCCATTGGCCGAAGTCGTGGCATGGTTGTAGCCGTACTCGTAAGACCTGCCGTCAAGGTATAAGCGGAATGCACCGTCGTAACCGATGGCATTGCCCGTGGTGCCGTTGACGTTGCCGGTCACGTAGAAGTTCCAACTGCGGTTGTTGTCGTCGTTGAGGGTGCGCGCGCCAGAAACGTTGGCACGGTCGTCACTGGCCACTTTCGGGTTGGTGCCATCGACGAAACGCTCGTTGATATCACGGCGCAGGCCACCGTCGCCGTCGGCCTTGAGCGGATCACTCGACGGTGTACCCAGCACTTCCCAACCATCCAGCAAGCCGTCGTTATCGGTGTCGTCGACGCGCGGATCGGTGCCGGCCCGGAATTCACTCAGGTTGTCCAGCCCGTCGTTATCTGGGTCGTCGGTGGTTTGCAGAGCCAGCAACTGGTAGTCGACTTCGAACTTATCCGGCATGCCGTCCTTGTCGCTGTCGGTCAGTTTCGGATCGGTGCCATGGGTGTTGATCTCGGCGTAGTCACTGAGGCCATCGCCATCGGTATCGTTCAGGCTCGGGTCGGTACCACGATTGAGTTCATCGCTGTCGAGTAGGCCATCGAGATCGCTGTCCGGGCTCAATGGATTGGTGTGATGGGTCAGCACCTCATCACCATCGCTCAAGCCATCGCTGTCAGTGTCAGACTGATGCGGGTCGCTACCGGCTTCCTGCTCCTGCAGATTGTTCAGGCCATCACCGTCGCTATCCAGCTGCGCCGTACCGTCATTGACCTTCGGATCGAAACCATAGCGGCGCTCGAAGCCATCTTCGAGACCATCGTTATCGCCGTCGGCTTTGCCTGGGTCAAGGCCCAGCAGCACTTCATCAAGATCGGCAATGCCGTCCAGATCGCTGTCCACCAGGGTCGTCCAGTTGGCGATATCGCGGTGCTCTTCGACGGTCAGATTAGGCTCTTGATAATCGCCTGCCGACAGCGCCTCGAGAATACGTTTGGCTTCGTCACGGCTGTTGTTCTGCACCACGAAATGCAGGAGCGCCTTGCGGCTGTGGGGCGGCACCGTCAACTGGTACGTGACCGAGTAGTTATTGGCGTTGCCGCTCACCAGCGATGGCTGCAACGGTGCCACCTGGCCGCCAAACAGCACGCCTGAAGCCGGACGCCCACCGTTGTCCGTGGCATCGTCGGTGACCAGATAGCGGTCCATGCGATTGACGGTCAGATCACCCGAAGAGGTGGCCGTGATACGCCGCGTATCGTTGTAGAAGTTGCCGCTGATGGTCACCGGCAGGGTAATGGCCGAATCACTGGTGTTTTCGAATAGGTCCAGGTAACGGGCATAGGCCTGGTCTTGCGGAACGTAGAGTTTGCGGCTGACCTGCAGGCCATTCAGCGTGGTGGGCTGCAGGGTCAATTCACGGCCGTTCTGGCGCAACAGCGCCGGCGCTTCGGTGTAGTACTGGTAGCCAGCCACCTGTAAATGCTGCGCACCGTAGAACGCATAGTTGGTGCCGTACTGGAAGTTGCCGTAATACGTGGAAAAGTCCCAGTCATAGAGATTGCTCAGGCGCTTCTCACCGCGTTGGACACTGCCCTCATAAGCCAGATGGCGCTCATGAATCGGCGCCAGCGCACGACGCCCCTCGGCACCGAGAACCAGATCCGCCAGCGTCGTAGTACCGCCACGCACAGGGGTAAATGCCGCGCTGACAGCGCTGACCGGTTGAGCCCCGAGCAGAGCGCTGGCCTTGACCTGCGGCTCCAGATACGTGGTGACCGCGTTCAGGGTGTAACGGCCCTGACTGTCAGTGGTAGCCGTGGAAGCCGCTGGAGCGGTGCCGACTGAACCATTGGCGAAGCCGACTTCGTCGATAAACATCCAGCTGCCAACGCCGGTGAACGCCACTCGCACATAACGGCTGTGGATACTCAGGCCGGCAACATTCAGCCAACCATGGGCACTGAGGGAGTCAACATCGCTGTTGTTGTCAGCACTCGGCGGCACCAGCAAGGTGCCGGCACTCACCCAGGCATCACCGATGCGCTGGAACACCTCAATGGACGGCAGCACCACATTGTTCAGATAGTCCTGGGTTGCCCCGACCTTGATTGAGTTGATCTGTACTGCACGGCCGAAGTCGAAGTCGACCGTCACCGATTGCCGGTTCCAACCCAGCCACTCATAGGCATAGCCCTGGCCCAGATTGGCGTTGTAACCGGCCGTTCCTACCTGGCCATCGGTCAACTGGTTACCGGTCTCGTCCGTGTAGTAATTGGGGGCAGAATCAAAGGAATAGCTCTCCGGTACCACCGGGCCAGGCTCGAAGGTATCGCGCAGCTCGACCTGGGCGCCCGCCACCGGGTTGCCGCTGCCATCAACGACGCGGCCCACGACCAGCGCACCCACGTCGGCAATGATCGCAAAGCGCTCTACTGCGGTGCGGCTTTCGTTGCCGTTGCTGTCGCGGGCACTGACCTGCACGGTCAGCTCGCTGCCCTGCGCCGGTACTTGGATCACGTACTCATAGGGCCCGCCGGCAAAGGCGGCAACAGCTTCACCATTGACGTAGAACGTCACGTTCTCCAGGCGGCCGTTATCCGAGGCAGTCGCGCTCAGGCGCAACTGCTGGCCATGCACCAGGCTGCTGCCGGCGGCCGGTGCGGTCAGTTTCACCTGTGGCGCCAGCACGTCTTTTTCCAGCGGCGCGCTGTCTTCGCCGTCCAGCAGGCCGTCCTTGTCCATATCTTTGTCGAGCGGATTGAGGCCCGCCGCCACTTCGGCGTCATCGCTCAGGCCATCGCCGTCGGTGTCCGCGACTTTCGGATTGGTCAGGGTTTCCAGCAGTTCGCGCTTGTTGCTCAGGCCGTCGCCGTCATAGTCCTGCTCGGCATCGGCCTTGTAATTCGGGTCGAGGATGTCCTCGTACGGGCCCTTGGTCTCGATAAAGTCGGACAGACCATCGCCATCGCTATCGGGCTTGTTGGCCTTGGTGCCGTACCGTTGGACTTCGTCGTAGTCGCTGAGGCCGTCATCATCGGTGTCGACTTTGCGTGGGTCAGCGTTGTAATAGGTCACCTCGTCGTAATCGCCCAGACGGTCGAGGTCAGTGTCTTCAATCAGCGGGTTGGTGTTATGGCGGTCGACTTCAACACCGTCGTTGAGGTTGTCCTGGTCGCTGTCGCGGTCCCGTGGATTAGTCCCCTGCTCCTGCTCGCGCAGATTGCTCAGACCGTCGTTGTCGCTGTCCACGTCCTGCTCACCGGCCACCAGCGGGTTGAAGCCGTGCTTGACCTCGAAGCCATCGAGCAGGCCATCACCGTCGCGGTCCGGGTTGAAGGCGCTGGTGCCATTGGCGTATTCATAGATGTCTTTGAGGCCGTCGTTGTCGCTGTCCTTCAGGCTCAACTCGCGCATCATCAGCAGCACATTGGGCTGCAGCACGGTGTACAGCACGTTGGTATCGGCGGGGCGCGACAGGTAGGTAGGCTGGTAACCGAAGTACACATGGCCCTGACCATAGGCGTAACGCACGGACGTGACCTGGTTATCCCCACGCTGTCCGGTGTACGTCAGCGGTACCACATTCGCGCCCAGAGTCTCGCGACGCATATAGGCGCGGCCGTAGTAGGCGTTATAACGATTAGACCACCACGAGCCCGCCTTGCCTTCGCTGAGCTCGGACCAGCGGTATTCCGGAATCTGGTATTGGGCAGTGTTGGTCCACACCGACTCGATGGCAGGCGCGCCGGGTATATCGACCATCAGACCGCTCTGGTTGTATTCCTCGTTGAACACCAGCACGCCGCCATTCTCGACAAAGCTGAAGACCTTGTCGCGGCTATCGGAATAGCGGCTGTTCCCAGCGTATTCCCGCGAGCTGTCGACCATCAGCATATCGATGGTGCTCATATCAAATGCGGAGAGGTTGCTCACCAGCACGGGGGTGAGTCCGGCGCGTTCGATGACTTTCTTCTGCGTGGCAGAACCGCTGCCGCTGCTGGCGTTGAAATAGCCCACGCGGATTTTCGGCGAGATCAGCACAACGGTGCCCACGTCGGTGTTGCCACCCCACACCGGCGCTACGTCGGCCGATACCGCGGTCGCCGGCTGAGTACCCAACAGGCCGTTGACCAGTACCTGCACATGGCCGGAAGCAACCGGCACACCGTTGATGGTGAAACGTCCATCGCTTTGGCTGGTGCTGCTCAGGCCCAGGGTTTCCACCTGTGCGTTGACCACTGGCTGGCCACCGCTATCGACGACGCGCCCGACCACAGTGGTCAGCGGATCGCTGATCACAGCAAAGGTCTGCTCGCCGCTGGAGCCCTGGTTGTTGTTGGTGTCTGTGGCCAACACTTCCAGGCGCAGGCTGTCCACGGTGCTTGGCACGGTCATCGAGTAGGTGAACGGCTTGCTGGTCAGCACTGCGACCTGTGAACCGTTGAGGCGTACCGACACCCTTCTGACGCGGCCGTTGTCCTGCGCTTCTGCTGTAACCGTCAGGGTCACACCCTTGAGCAACTGCGTACCCGCTGCCGGGTTGGTCAGGGTCACGGTCGGTGCTTGAGTGTCCTTGACCAGTGGCTCCGCGTCTTCGTTGTCCTGCAGGCCATCGCCGTCGGTGTCTTTCTTCAGCGGGTCGGTGTGCAGTTGGTCGACTTCGTAACCGTCTTTGAGCAGATCGCCATCGGTGTCCGGGTTTTTGATCATGGTACCCAGCAGCACTTCGCGGATGTTGCTCAGGCCGTCGCCGTCCAGGTCCAGTTCGCCGTCACTGCCGTCGCTCGGGTTAAGACCCTGATCCCATTCCACGTTGTCCGGGATGCCGTCATCGTCGGTGTCTTTCTTCAACGGCGAGGAGGACGGAATACGGCTGACTTCCTCACCATCGGTCAGGCCATCGCCGTCGGTGTCTTTCTTCAACGGATCGGTCTTGTGGGTGCGCACTTCGGCGCCGTCGGACAGCCCATCGCCGTCGGTATCAGGCACGTTCGGCTTGGTCCCGGCGCTCTGCTCCTCAATATTGTTCAGACCGTCGCTATCCAGGTCTTCAAGGCCATCGGCAATGCCGTTCTTGTTGCTGTCTGGCAGCGTCGGGTCGAGGCCGGTGGCGGCCAGCTCGAACTTGTTGCTCAGGCCGTCGCCGTCGAAGTCGGCAAGGGGATCGAACACCTGGATCTCCAGCGTGTTACCCATCACCAGCGGTTGCGGCGGATTGGTACCCAAGGTGGCGCTGAGCACCAGTGGCAAACGCGCGCCATCGAGAATGGTGTTTACAGGCTGGGTAAAGAAGGCGGGCACCGTGAGGGAGCGACTGCTGTACCAGTCGAAGCCCAGGCTCTGACCGCCGAGCACCGCGCGGCCGTTGCTCACGTACCACCACGCCACCGTGTCGGCCAGCTGCAAGGGCACCGCGTAAGACTGTCCGGCCAGCAGTTTCACAGGCCCGACCACGTTGAACAGGGCATGCGGCGCGCACAGCTCACCGCCTTGCTCGCGCACCTCATCATTCAGGGCAATGCCACGCAGGCCCGAATCACTGGTGTCGAAGCTGTAGCAGCGGCCCAGTTGCAAGGCCGGCTGGCCGGTGAAGCTCAAGGTGCGGCCGTCGCTGCTGAGGGTTGCCGTGCCGCCACGCAGGGCGTTGCCTTCAAGGAACTTGATCGCACTGCCGCTGTTCAGGCGGACCGGCTCGTCATAGTCGAAGTAGGCACGCAGCACTGTTTCTTGGCGGGCCTCGATCACACTGCGGGTGATCTCCGGCGGCTGCTGGGTAAAGCTGATGCGGAACTGGCTGTCGAGGTTCAGTTGCGGCAGCGCCTGGACCGGGCCACTGAGGCTGACGGTGACCTCTTCATAGGTGTCGTCATTGACCGTCAGCCAGGCCTGACCCTGCACCAGCTCTACCGTGGCGCTGCCGGCCTGGCCATTGATGGCGGCGGCGCCGCTTACACGAGCCTGCACGCTGAGGTTGGCCGCTGCACCATCGAGCTGGCTGATGCGGTTGCCGAAGCGGTCTTGCAGCATCACTTGCAGGCGCACGTCCTGTTTCACACCACGAACCAATACGTCGCCGGCGGCCTGCACGCGCCCCAGGTCGTTAAGTAGGCGCAGGTGGCTGGCTGCGGCTGGCAGCACGTCGAGGGTCAGGGCGCTGACGGTGTTGGTAGAGCCGCTGCTGTTATAGGTGTAGCGAATCTGGTTACCGCTGCTGCTGACCGGTAGGCTGAACCGGCCAACGCTCTGCCCGGCTTGCAGATTCAATTGGCCGCGGCCGTCTTTGAGGGTGACGCGCACTTGCTCCACGGTCTGACCGTTGGCCGTGGTGCTGGAAATCTGCACACCTGTGCCTGGCAGCACGTGGAAGTCACTGGCCGGCAGGGTCAGTTGCAGGAGCGTGGCCTGGTCCACATTAACGGTGTTGTATTGCGCGTCCTGGGCCTGGATGCTCAGGCTCGCGATGCTGCCAGCAGCCATGGGAGGCAGATAGCTGAGCAGCAGATGGCGAGTCGGGCCGGCCTGCACGCTGAGGTTCAGTTCGGCACGGGCGATCTGACTGAACTGCGGCAGGTCGGCCCAAAGTTGGTAGTCACCGACGATCCGGCTTGTATTCAGGGTCAGGCTGGCAGAACCACCGCCATCGGTCGGGCTGGTGCCGAGGTTTTCCACGTAACCGTCACTGAGGCGACGCAGGCGCCATTGCACCGGCTGGTCCGGCACTGCGCGGGCCGCGGCGTCCTGCACTTTGACGCGGTAGACAGGCTGGCTTTCCACAGCCACGCTGGCCGCGTTATCGCTAGGCAATACGGCGGCAAAACTCACCAGGTTCGGTGCCTGGGTCAAGGCCACGCTGTAGTCCTGGCTATGCACCTGCTGGCCAATACGGTCAGTCAGCTCCACCTGAACACGGAATTTGTCCTCTGGCAGCGCGATATCCGGCATGCGCAGGTCGCGGGCATAGCCATCCCCGTATTCGCCATTGGCACAACGGAAATTGCCGTTGCTGCCACGCGTGCAACTGAACAGTTCCTGACGCACGTCGCCAATCCGCTGCACCACGCGCAGGGCCAGGCCGGGGGTGTCGTCGATGGCGTTGAGATTGCCCAGGTTCAAACGCACTAACCCGCCGTAAACACCACGGGCCGGCAGGCTCACTTGCAGCGCCTGGACATTGGGAACCTGATCGCGCACCACACGCAGCAGTTTTGACGACTCGCTCATCTGCCCGCGGCTGTCGGTCACCACGACTTTGAACGGCAGGTTGGTGGCCGTGGCGACGCGCTCGGTGCGTTTGTCCTGCACGCTGAAGGTGCGACCGCTAATGGCCAGACCACTGACATCGTAATGATCGGTAAAACCATTCCAAACCAGGTCCACCGCTTTCAGGCCGACGTCATCCTTGGCCGACAGCTGCACGTTAAAGGTGCTGCGTTCGATGATTTCCCCAGGCAGAACCGGATCAGTCACTTCAGGGAAGGCATCCTCAATCACCGTCACCCGCAACTCGGCACTGCTGGCATTGCCCGCCTGATCGCGCACTTCGATGTTGTACACCTGCTCGCCCACGGCGCTGGCGGCGTCCTGGTAGGTGAGCTGGTTTTTGCCGAAGGCCACGGCCACAACCTGGCCGTTGCGCAGCAGGGTGGCTTTGTCGAGGGCGCCGTCGGTGTCGGCCATTTGCGCTTTGACGGTGAACGGGTAGCCACGCACGGCTTTCTTGCTGTCGATAAAGACGGCGCTGCCTTCGTAGCTCAGGGTTACGGTCGGCGCTTTGTTGTCTTGGTGGCGGTAGAAGCGTTTGGCCGCCGACTCGGCGCTGTTGCCGAATACGTCGACGGCGCGGGCTTTGAGGTACTGGCCGCTGAAGCTGGTGTCCAACGCCACACTGGCCTGGAACGGTTCCGCTTTGCGCACGGCCACGCGTTGCCATGGGCCATTGACGTTGGCCGAGAGCAGGAATTCCACTTGCGCCAGCGGCTGTTGGCTGCCGGTGATTTGTGCGCTGACGGCCAATGGCAGCGGCAGCCAGGAATGTTCGTCGGCGGTGAGGCTGACGCTGAACGGGTTGGCCACGCCGTCGCCTGGCATCAGGAACAGGTCGCGGGCGGTGGATTCACGCAGCACGCCGTAGACGTCTTCGGTGCGCAGGGTCAGGGCAAAGCCTTGGCCGCCCGGCAGGCTGGCGGGCAGGCGCAGGCTGGTGGTGGTCAGGCCTTGTTTGAGCGCGCCCACTGGCTGGCCGTTGATGCTGAAGGCGGCGCCACGCAGGGCCTCGGTGTTCAGGCCGATTGGCAGCGCTTGCGCCGGGGTCAGGCGGCTGCTGGCCAGTGGCGACAGGACGGCGGCATCGGCAGCGCCCAGGCCGTATGGCAGCTCGAATACCTGCACGCCCTGTGTGCCCTGACCGACGGCCAGGCGGTTGTTTTCCACGCTCAGGGCGCTGGTGCGCTGGGCCAGCATCAAGCGGCTGTTGGGAACGACCGAACCGCTGCCTGGCTCGACCGCATCCAGGCGCACACCTTGGGTTTGCGGTTGTTCCAGCCACAGCAGGTTGCCGCCCAGGTACAGCTGGCTGACGGTGGCGCCGGTCAGCAGTTGGCTGCGTTGCTGACTGCGCAGGTCGTAGCGCCAGGCGCTGTCGCCGAGCAGGTAGAACAGGGTGTCGCCATTGAACGCCAACTGACGCACTTCGCCGCCCAGTTGCCCGCTCAGTTCACTCACTGGCTGCTGCGCGTCGCTGCGCAGGTCGACGAGGAATACGCGGCCGCTTTCGCTGAGCACGGCGGCTTGTTGGCCCCGGGCGGAAAGCTGACGCAGGTTCTCTTGAGCGGTGATCGACAGGCTGCGCTTGCTGTCCAGATTGCTCAGGGACGCCAGTTGCAGGCTGCCACCGCTGGCGACGATCAGGTAATCGCTGGACACCGCCAGGTCGCTGGCGGCAATGCCGGTGAACACGGTGCGCGCGGCCAGGGTGCTGCGGTTCAGGGCTTGCACTTGTTGCTGCTGGTCTTGCAGCACAAACCAGGTGTTGCCGGCGGCTGCCACTTTGCTGGCGGCGCGGGTGAAGGCGGTTTCCGGGTAGAGGGTGGATTGCCAGGTGCCGGCAGCGTCCTGACGCAACACCTGGGCGCCGAAGTTATCGGCGGCCACCAGCAGCTGACCGTCACGCAGGGCCAGGCTTTCAACGCTGCCTCGGGTTGGCGTGGTGGCGCTGCGGCTGTCATACAGGCTAACGAAACCGTCGCTGCCGCGAACCGGGTTCAGCACTTGGCCTTCGCTGCCGCCGAGCCACAGCTTGCCGCCGGCCCACTGCGCGGCGTCGACCGAGGCGGCCACCAGCGACCAGTTGCCGACGCGCTGTTGGGTGGCGGTGTCGATCAGTTGAATGCGTTGCGGCGACAGCGCCAGCACCTGACCTGGCAGAGCGAACAGGCGCTTGGCACCCGCGCCGATCTGTGTGGCGCTGCCTTTCAGGCTGGCGTCCAGGCGCCACAGGCGGCCGGCGTTATCCAGCACCTGCAGGTAGTCACCGGCGCGCACCACATTAAGCAGGCCTTCGCCGGTAAAGGTGGCGAGGGTCTGGCCGCTGGCGGACAGGCGCAGCAGTTGGCCGCTGGTGAGCACCAGGAAGCCGTCGCCATCGGCGAGCAGGCCACGCACTTCGGCGCCGACGGTTTGGGTGCCGGCAGCTTTCAGCTGGTTGCCGAGGGCGTCGAACCAGTACAGATCACGCGCGCTGGCAGCGAGAATGCGTTCGCCCTGCACGGCCAGGTGTTGAAGCGGCGCAGCGACAGCGACGGTGCCGGCGGTCTGCAAGCCCTCGCTTGGGTCGAGCAGGGTCAGACCGAAGCCTTTAACGCTGAGCAGCAGGTACTGCTGCAGGTAATCCATGGCGGCGATGTCGCCGTTCAGGCGCTGACGCAGGCCTTGCGCATCATGCAGCTCGGCGCCACGGGCCAGCCAGTGGCCACCCACTTGTGGCAGCAGCACGTCGAACGGTACGCGCACGGCATCGCTTTGCAGGTGCCAGGCGTCGATCACCGGCGCGCTCCAGCGCTGTTCTTGCTGGTTGCCCAGTTCGTCGTTGATCAGCGCGCGCACGCGCAGCTCTTTCAGGCCGGCAGGCAGGCGCAGGCTGAGGCTGTCACTGCCACTGGCGAGCAACTGGTCGCTGCCGTTGAGGGCTTCCAGGCTCAGGCGATAACGGGCGGCGTCCACGCCGGTCAGACGCAGGTCGAGCTGGCTGCCGGCGTACAGCACGCTTGGCAGGCCGCTCAGAGCCGGTTGCGGCAATTGCTGGGCCGGTGCCACGCGCAGGTTCAGTTGCTGCTCGCTGAAGTGGAAGTCGCCAGCGAAGTAGGCACGGGCGCGCAGGCTGAAGCTTTCCTGCACGCTGACTTGCGGCAGACGCAGGCTGAACTGGCCTTGCTGCCCGGCGATCAGCAGGCGTTGCAGCGGCTGGCCGTTGAAGCTGAGCAGTTGCACCTCGACCCACGCCGGCACTTCACCCACTTGGTAGCCGAGGTTGAGCGTGCTGCCTTCAGCGAATATCTGGTTATTGCCCGCGCCGCTCAGGGTCAGGCTGGCGCCCGGCTGGTTGGCTTGGGTGAGCAGATTGACGGCGCGGCTACCGGCGGCGTCTTGCCATTGCAGGCTGGCGCTGTCGGTGCTCGGCAGGCTTAGCCAATGAAAGCTGTGGCGCAGGCCGGTGACGGCGCGTTGTGCTTCGCCGTTGGCGCTCAGGCCGGACGCGGAACCGTCGCTGCCGGCTGCAAAATGCGCGGCGATTGGCAGGCGGGCGCCGGCTGTGAGCATCGCACCATCGTCCGGGCTAAGGCTGGCAGTTTGGGCGGTGTTGGCGGCCACAGTCAGGTCGAGCTGCTGGTTGCCGGCGTGGTCGTTGAGGTTCAGCTGGAGCTGGGTGGCGCTACTCGCCACGATCCAGGCGCGGCCCTTGGCAAACGGTTGCGCCAGGTAGCTGTCCAGCTCGCCTTGATACAGGTACGGCTGCGCCGCCAGCACCTGGCCCTGGCTGTCGCGGAAACTGATATCGGCGCCGCCCAGCGCCGCCTCGGCAGCGGTCGGCAACCCACCGACCAGCACGCCGAACGGCAGGCGCACGGCCTGGGCAGTGAGTGCGGCGCGCGTCGGTGCGGCGACGGCCAGCGGTTCGACTACCAGTTGTTGCACGTCGTCGCGCTGCTGCAGGGAAATCAGGCGGCCGGCCACAAACGCCATGGCCTCGCGTTCGTTGCTCAAGGCGCCGACGCGCTCGGTGCCGCGCCAGGCTTGCCAGGCATTGCCGTAGAGATCTTCGCGCACGTTCAGCCAGCTCACTTCGCCGTCGAATAGCGCTTGGCTGACCGCGCCGCCCACCGGCAATACGGTGGCCGCGCCGAGCGTGTCGCCGCTGACGGTCTGACTGCTGATTTGCGTGGCGGTCCAGCTCAGCAGGCGCTCGCCTTGCAAGGCGAAGCCGATGCGGTCGGCCAGCGCAACACGGGCGCTGCGTACCAGTTGCGGCAGGCTGCTGTCGTCCAGTTGCAGCCATTCCAGGCCTTTATTGGTAAGCACCACCAGGCGCTGGCCGTCGACCTGCACCTGGCGAATTTCATCGCTGAAGCTCACACCAATCACATCGGCGAAGCCGGCACTGCCTGCCGCATAGGCGCCCACTTGCTGACCATGACGGACAAACAGCAAGTCGCCGCTGCCGCCCAGCAGAGTGCCGGCAATGGCTTGCTCGGTGCCGGTTTGCCAGGCGTTGGCCTGCCAGCGCCAGACGCGCAGGTAATCCTGACCGTCGCGGCGTACCTGAGCGGCGAGCAACGCGCCGGTGTAGGTGAGCTGGCGAATCTGGCCGCTGTCGCGACTCTCCACCAGGCCGTCGAGGGTGCGAATGCGGTAACCGTCGCGCTGCTGGTTTTCCGCCCACACCGCGCCTTCGGCGTGGCCTGGCAAGGCGGTCAGGAAGCTGGCGCGGTAGCCGGTGTCGATGGCGTCGCGACGGCTTTCGGCTTGCAGGTAGGCAAGTTTTTCCAGGCTGCGGCTGGCGTTTTTCTCGTGGCCGGAACGGTCACGCAGCACGGCGTCCAGGCGCAGTGCGGTGCCTTGCAGGCGGCTGTTCCAAACCTGACGCGCAGTGCTGAACGGCAACACAGCCGCGTTAGTGGCGTCGCTTGGGTCGAACAGGTTCAGCTGCGAGGCGCTGTTGAAGTCGCCCATGGTCGCCGGCGGCGGCACGTGCAGCCACAGCTGCGAGCCGGCCAGCAAGGTGGCGGACGGTTGCAGCTCGACGCCAATATCTTCGCTGATACCGGTGTCGGCATGCAGGTTGAGAATGCGTTGGCTACGCAGCGTTTGACCCTGCCAGGTGGCTTGCAGACGCAGCACCAGCACACCATCGGCGGCCACGGCTGGCATCGGTACGCTGAGCTCGATCACTTCGTCGCCCGCAGCCGTGCGGCTGAGGCTGCGCGGGGCCGGGTTACCGGCGTGCTGGGGATCGCCAGCGATGTCGAGATACAGGTTGGCCTGTTCCAGTTTGCGTAGCCGCACACGCACCGGCACGGTTTCGCCGGCTTGCACGTGCTGGCCGTCGGCGGGCACCAGGAAGCCCAGTTCCGGCGCGCCGGTCTGGCTGTCATACGGTTGCAGCGTGACGGTAGCCGGCGCGCTGGCCAGGCCGTTGAGGTCGATGGCGCGGGCGACGATGCGCAGCGGCGGCGTGGCATCGCTGGCCACCGGCACTCGCAGACGGTTCGGGTCGGTGAGGCGCTGGCAGGCGGCTGCATCGCTGAATACGTCCGGCGCCTGGCTGTTGATACACGCTTCAACGTGGTCGATGCCGTAACGGTCGTAGCTGCGCAACAGCACCTCGGTCACTTCACCACGCGGCACGAACTCGCCATCCAGCGGGGCGATGATCGACAGCTGCGGTGGCGTGCGGTCGCTCAGCAAGTCGTAACTAACCGGGAAGTAGCGGTAGCTTTCCTGGCCGGTGAGGCCAAAGCCCACGCGCAGTTCGGCGGTGAGGCTGGCTTGGTCTTTTGGTGCGCCTGGCAGTTCGCTCAAGCGTGGGTGCAGGTAGTTGAGGCTGACCAAACCGGTGCTGCGGTCGAAGCTGGCGGCGGCGTAACGGCCGTCGCGCACGCGAATTTCGGCGCTGCGTACCAGGTCCAGGTCGCCCACAATCTGGAAGCGCAGGTCGGCTGGCGTGCTTTCTTCAACCGGCGTCGGCACGGTGCTGAACTGGCCGAGGGTGAGGTCGGGCGCGCTCACTTGCGCATCGAAGCGGCGCTCGCTGGTGTTGCGGCCGTCGCTGGCGCGCAGCAGCAGGGCAAAGCCTTGGTATTGGCCTTGAATGTCGAGGGTGAACTGGCCTTTCTGGATGTTGATCCAGTCCGTTTTCCAGGTCTGGCCACCGTCCGCCGACACGCGATAGGCAAAGCCCAGCTTGTCGCTGGCCTGCACGTTGTCCACGGCGCTCACGCTCAAGGCGTACCGGCTGCCGAGTTTCAGTTGAGTAGCGGCGGTCAGCGGCTGGCCGCCAATGTTCACGGCCAGCGAATCCTGACGCGGCGCCAGGCGGTCTTCGGCCTGGTAGCTGCCGCTGTAGGTGCCGGCCTGAATCAGGGTGTTGTCGCGCGCCACGTTGCCGGCAGCGTCGCGAACGCCGGTCAGGGTCACTTGATAGAGGGCGTTGGCTTCCAGCACGGCGTCGGCGCGCAGGCGCAATTCCAGGCGATTGCCCTGACGAATCACGGCACCAAAGCGGCTGCTGATGTCTTCGCTTGGCTGCGCGTGGGTGTCGTAGTCCTTGAACACTTTGCTGACGCTGAAGCCCTGCACGCTCAGCGGCTCGTCGGCCTCCAGCACCAGCGCTTGCGAGGCACCCAGGGCGCTGATCAGGCGCACGCTTGGTGCGGTGTCGTCGATGGCGCTCAGCCATTGGCTGGCAACGCTGTCCACGCGCTCGCCGCTGGCTTCGCGCACCACGGCAATCTGGTATTGCCAGCCCGGCTGGCTGCGCGGGGTGACGAAGGTCAGTACGTTGTCGCCGAGGGTGAACGGCACCTTGTTGCTGGCGCCTGGAATGATGCCTTGGCCGGCCGGGAACCAGTGCAGGCTCAAGCCTTCCGAGAGGCCCTGAGCCTGCACGGTAATCGGCGTGCCGCCGGCATCGCTAATGACCTGGCCCTGCACATGTGCCGACACCACGCTGTCGATGGCCAGCGGCGTGACCACTGACAACGCCGTCGGCAATACCGCGCGCTGCTGGCCGAAGCGTACGTTCACGCTGTACAGACCGGCCTGGTCCATTTGCAGGCTGAAGCTCAACTGGTCGCCAGCTGCGTTCACTTGCAGCTGCTCGCGGCCGAGCACGCGCTCACCCACTTGCAGTTCGTCGATCAGGTTCAGCTGACGGCCGCGCAACACGTAGGTACGGGCCACGCCGGTAACGCTGCGGTTCGGTTGCAGGCCATCGAGGCGCACTTGCGCGGCGCCGAAGAAGTCCACGGCATCCACCAGCCACGGCAGGTCGATGTGCACTTCAGCGCCTTTGAGCCAATCCAGCGGCGCCTGGCTCACTTGCAGACGGTACAGGCCAGCCGGCTGGTAAGCCGCTTGTTGGCTGATAGCGCGCAGTTCACGGCCCAGCACTTGGGTGCTGGTGGCCACGGTGTCGCCGGTCAGACCGGTAACGGCCAGTTGTGCTTCGCGCCAGGCGTAGTCGGCGCCGGTAAAGCGCAGGCCCACCGGTTCATCGGCAACGGCCAGGGTGTCCGGGTTCAGCGCCCAGGTATTGTTCAGCGGGATGGCGGCGTTCAGGTAGTTGCCGGCGTTGCGCCATTCCAGCAGGTCGCCGTGCAATTCCAGCTGCGCCAGGCTGCCGACTTCCGTGCTGCCGACTGCCAGGCTCGCCACTTCACGGGCGCTGAGCTGACGCTGGGCGTCGAGATCGAGGTCGAACACTTGTACGCGGCCAGCGTCCAGCCAGGCCAGCAGCTCGCCTTGTGCCGTCAGTTGGCTGACACGGCTCGGCAGGTCGAATTCGCCGAGCACCGGCTCGCCACGGCCGCGCAACAGCGCCGCGCGTTGCAGCACTTGCAGGGTGTCGCCGCCTTGCAGGTAGACGCGGCTGCCATCCAGCCACAGACGTTTGACGGTGCTCAGGCCATGGCTGTGGGTGCCAAGCAACTGGCTGCCGTCACGGGCGCTGCGCACTTCCAGACGGTCGCCGAAGAGCAGGTAAGCGGCGCGCGAATCGAGGGCGATATCCACCAGGCCCGCCGGATTTTCCAGCGTCAGCTCGCGCAGTTCCGGCCCTTGCACCTGGCCCTGGAATACGCGGTTGCCGGCTTTAAGTAGCAGCACATCGGCGGCCAGGCGCACGCTCTGGAAATCTATCTGACGGGTGTTGGTCAACGCCGGCAGCGCTTGTGGCGCGTACAGGTTGCTGAGGTCGAACACCTGCACCTGCGCGTTGCTGCCCAGCAGCGCGGCGTAGGTGTCGCTCAGGGCGATATCGCGCAGGTCGCCAGCGGCTTGCCACTTGGCCAGTAGCTGCGGCGTGCTGCCATCGCGCAGGCTGGAAAGCTGCACGTCACGGCCATTGGCGGTGAGCAACAGGTCGCCAGCGCGGCGGTAGAACGCCACGTTGTTCAGTTGTTTTTGTACCGGCAATTCGATGCGCAGGCTCGCGTCACTGGCCACGTCACCGGCAAAGCCGAGGTTGCTGACTTCTACCAGCAGCGGGCCCAGGTGATCTTGCGGCACGCTGAAGCTCAGCAGGTCCGCACGTTCCAGGCGCACCTGGGCGATCTGCCGACCATTCACGCGCACCACCGTGGCTTCGCCGAAGCCGCGACCTTGTACGCCAATCACTTCGCCGGCGTTGTAGATAAAGCGTTTGCTCTGCGCCGCCAGGCTGCCGCTCAGGCGGTCGTACAGGCCAACCTGGTCGATACGCGGATCGGCCACATAGGTAATTGCCGCGCCCCGGAACAGCGACTGCTGGCCTTGTTGCAGGCGCACGCCCACCGGCCGGTTGCTGTCCGGACTGGCCAGCAGACCCGGCAGGCGGAAGCGAATAAGGCTGTCGTCGCGGTACAGAATGTCGCCGGCCGCCACACGCTGGCCGCCCACTTCGATAGTGGCGCTGGTGCTGAAGTCGTGGCCGCTCAGGCTGATTTCAGTGCCGCCGCGCCAGCTCGCCTGACGCGGCGAAATGCTCACCAGCTCCGGTTGCAACTGGTCGTCGCTGACAAAGCCAAAGCGGTAATCGGCGCCCAGGGTTTTGCCTTGCTGGTCGCGCAGGTCGCCGCTCAGGTTCACCTGATACTGCTTGCCGCTTTGCAGCGCGGCGGTCGGACGCAACACCAGACGGCCGACACCCACTTGCGCCACCTGGCTCGGCACCGGCGCGCCGTCGAGCAACAGCTGCACCAGCTGGCTGCCCTGGTCGCGCAGTTGCGCGTTGTCGAGCAGGCGGTTGAATTGCACTTCAATGCCGGCGTCTTTGGCCAGGCGCCCAGAGGGCTGCGGCTGCTGGCTGAGAATGGTCAGCGTCTGGTACGCCAGGGTATTCAGGCTACCGCCCAGGTAACTGGCGGCGTCGAGACTTGGCAGCGGGTTCTCTGCAGGCGTGCCGTCGATGTAAACGAACGCACTGCCGGCGTACAACGCCTGGCTGCCCAGCGACAGGCTGTTGACGTTGCCGACCACGCTGAAATAGTCGCGCAGGCCAATGGTTTCCTGGGTGCGGCCATTGAGCCACGACGACACGTCGAACAGCTGCACATCGCCCTGGCCACCGGCCACGTACAGGGTTTGCCCGGCCAGTTGCAGTTGGCCGGCGAACAGGCTGCCGCGGCTGACCAGATACGTGAGTTTAAGATCGGCCACCGGCGTGGCGTTGCTCTCGCTGTCCAGCGCGAATAATTGCACCGTGGCGCTTTCGCCGCTCGACACCATCAGGCCCTGGCTGCTGATCAGCAGGTCTTCCGGGGTAAAGGCATTGCCAGCCTTGTCGCGGGTGGCAACGCGGCGCAGCACGCGGAATTCGCCGCTGGCCAGTTCCACTTCCACCAGTTGGCGCTGGGCCGGCAGGGTCAGCCACAGGCTGGAACCGCTCAAGCGCAAGCGACCCGGCGCACCGCCCAGTTGAGTGGCGCTGATCAGGCCCAGATCGACCAGTTTCAGTTCGTTGGTGATGCGGTACTGGCGCACGCCTTCTTTGCTGCCGACGTAGAGCAGATCGTCGCGTGTGGCCAAGGCAGTGATATCGCTGCTCAGCTCCACTTCCGCGAGTTTGTTCGGTTCGGCTGGCAGGGTCAGGTCGAATTGCAGCAGCTTCTTGCCGCCAGCCGCGAACAGCTGGTGGTCGTTGATCGCCAGGTCGACAAAGCCGGTGCTGCCCAGGCCGTTCGGTGCTTCGTAGTGGAACGGTTTGAGCTGGCCGGCGACGTCGCGGTTGACGATAACCGGGTGCACCGGATCACTGATATCGGCGACCAGCAAGCGCGCGGCGTTACTGGTGACGCGGGCGACGCGGCCTTGACCGTCAACCTTGTCGAAGCTGCCGCCGGTTACCGCGTAGAGCAGCTGGCTGCTGCCGTCGTCAAGACGGGCGATGGCCGCCACGGGGCTGGCCATGTCGCCCGGCAGGTTCACCGAACCGGTCGGCACGCCGGTATAGAAGTACTCGACCGGCGACACGCTTTGCTCACCGTCGAACAGCGGGCTGGTCACCGCCACCTGGGCTTTGCCAAAGGTGCCGGCCGGGGCGCGCACTTCGGCTTTATTGCTGCTGAGAATCTTCAGGTCGCCGGCCAACGCGCCAGCGAACCGCACCTGCATGTAATGGTTGAAACCACGGCCATACAGTGTCACCAGGTTGCCGCCCTGCGGCGGGCCGGTTTGCGGTTGCAAGTCGTCGATTTCAATTTGCGGCAGCACGGTCATGGCGCCTTGGCGCAGGTACGCCAGGCCCTGATCACTGCGTGCGACTTTCACTGCCAGGCTAGCGCTGACACCACCCAATTGCAGGTCCGGCACGGCAATGCGTAGCTCGGTGTCGCTGATGCTTTGAATCTGTTGTGGTTGCAAGAGGGTTTCGCCCAGCCACACCGCTAGAGCCTGCGGATTCGTACCGAAGCCGCTGCCTTTGATCGACGCGATTTCGCCGCCCACCGCATGGAAGTAGTGCAGCCCGGCCGTGGCGCCAACGATGCGCTGCACCTGGCTGATCAGCGGCCGCACGCCGGTGACGCGTTCCAGTTGCAACACAAACGCCTGGCGCAGCGCATGGCCAGCCAGGTCGGTGAGGCCGGTGCTGACTTCAATGCGAATCGGGCCCTGGTAAGCGCCTTTGAAACGCAGCACCAGCTGGCCGCCGCGCAGGGTATTGGTGCCGGTCATTTCGACGGAGTCGGCCGGCAGCGCTTGGCCGCCGTTGCCGGTGATGCGAATGACCTGAGCCAAATGCGCCGGATCGGTGTTGATCAGGTTGTTGAAGGCGATGGTCACCGGCTCGTTCAGGCCCAGCACCGCGCCATTGCCCGGTGTGCTGGAGGCGACGGCCAGGTACGGCGAGGTGTTGATCTGCACGCCTTTGCCGTTGCCCTGCATGATCTGCCCGCCAACGCTGAGCAGCTCACCGTTGGCATTTTTCTGCTGCCAGTAGATGGTCTGGTACTGGCCTTGCGCGTCCGCTTCGAGCAGCAGGTAGCTGTCGCCGGTGCCCACGCTGATCAGGCCTTGCTGCACTTGCAGGGTCAGGCTACCGATGGCGGCCGAAACCGAATCGGCCTTCACAGTGCCGCGCTCGATGGCTTGCACGCGGTAGTCCAGCTGGGTGCCGAAGTCTTTGAAGCTGGCCAGATACAACTGCTTGTCGCGCAGGTACAGCACGTACAGCTGGCCGTTGAGCCATTGCACATCCACTGGCGCGCCGAGCAGATCGGGCTTCAGGCTGCCGTCGAAGGCGATGCTGGGTAGCGGCGCCTGGGCGCCGAGTTCGTTGCGGCCAATCGGCAGGAAGCGGATGTAACCGGTGCTCAGGTCGTTGGCAGCGGCCACCGCCAGTGCGCCGCGCTCGATATTCACCGCCAGATCAACCGCACGGTGGTTCGGCAGGGTCAGGCTGGACACCAGCAGCGGCTTGTTCAGGTCGTTGATGTCAACCACGCGCACGCCGTCGTGGTCGTTGGCCAGGTACACCAGGCTGTCGAGCACTTCCAGGCCCAGCACCGGTTCGGTGAGACGCAGCTGCGACAGGCGAATCGGACGCTCCCACAGGCCGATGTCGTAAATCTCAAGGCCGGCAGTCATCAGGAAACGGTTGTTGGACGTTGGCTGCGCGCCGGCTTTCACGCCGATAAACAGGCGGTCACCGACCACTTGCGCGGCGCCAATCTGCATTGGCGGATAGTTCGGCAGCACGATGCCCAGGCCCTGCGGCAGGGTGTACGACAGCGAACCGACTTTCACTTCACGGGTCGCGGCGCCGCTTGGAATGCGCAGGAACACGTCGTAGATATCCGGGTCGATCACACCCGGCAGCCCAAAGCTGAACTGGCGCTGGGTTTCGACGTTGTCGCGCAGATCGATGCTGACGTTGCCCGGCTCTTCCACAATCGGGCTGCGGCCGGTGTAAATCTCGGTGGCGCCATGACGGGCGCGCAACACCACCTTGGTGCCGGGCATCAGCACGTCGTGGCCGGCAGCGATGGTGACTTTGGCGCCGCCTTTCTTGCTCGCCGAATCCGGGCTGAGGCGGTAAGTGACTTGCTCCAGAGCCTTGTCGGCACCGACTACCAGCGCGCCCAAGGTATCGCTGCGCAGGCCGTTGTCGTCCAGGCGCAGGTGCCATTGGCCAGGCGTCAGCGGCAACAGGTCGAGGGCGTGCGGGGCAATTTCCAGGCGCTCGGCGCTGACCCATTGCAGCTCGATCGGGTACTGGTTGATAAAGCCTTTCACGCTGCTGGAGAAGCCGCTGCCGTGAATCACCACGCGGTCTTGCGCGCCGCGATGGAAGCTGGCGTTTTCCAGGTATTTGACTGAAGGCTGGCTGGCGCCGCTTGGCGCCACGGTGAAGTCCACTTGGTACGGCGCCCACAATCCGGCACCGCGCAGGTTGCGGGCCTGTTCAACGCGAACACGCAGTTGCGCGCCCGGCGTTGGGGTAAAGCGCAGGGTGATGCGGCTGGCGGACTGGCCGTCGCCGTTCAGCGCTTCCACGGTCGGGGTGGTCAGCGCGGCCGCGCCGTTGTTCAGGTCCAGCAGGCGAATGCTGCCGGTGGCGCGCAGCGATTCGAGCGTCACCGGTTCGTTGAAGGTCAGTTGCAACGCCTGCTCGCCCGCCGGCAGCACGCCGCCCTGCTTGACGCTGGCGTCCAGCACCAGCGCACCCGGCAGTTCCAGCAAGGTCAGGCCGCCTGTGCCGGAGCCGGCCACCAGACGGTTATTGAACAGGTCCAGCGCTTCGATGCGCTCCTGGTTACCGGCCGAAACCACGCGCGGTTGCAGCGGCTCGCTGAGATCCACCACCACCACACCGCTATCGGCGGACACAAACAACAGGCTGCCGGCCAGGCGCAGGCGCACGCCCCTGCCGGCGCTGGCTTGCAGCGTCTGGTCGAGGCTCAGCACTACGCGCTCTTCGGGTTCGTCGCGGTTAATGATTTCCACGCCACGGCTGCCCACGGCGGCGATCAGGTAACGGCCATAGGCGACGATGTCTTGCGGGTTGGCAACAAAGCTGTAGCTGCGCGTTTGCGCCGGGTCGAACAGGTTCAGCGCTTTGATTTCGCCAGCTTTGCCGTCTACCGGCACGCCGAGCGATTCGGTCCAGCCCGGGCAATTGATCCACGCTGCGCCCTGCACGAGGCCGCCGCTGAACAGCCAGCCATCGTTCAGTTGCAGCAAAGCGCCGCCCGCCAAGCCAGCCGGGCCGGCTACGCGGACCGGGTCTTCGCCGTTCAGGTAGTTCAGGCCGAACACTTCACCGGCCGCGCCGACGCCAATTTTGAAGGCGCAGGTTTGTGAGTCTGGCGGGTCAACCGTCACGCCCGACGAAGCGGCAAACAGGCCGGGGCCTTGTTTGACCAGACGGCTGATTGGCGTGTCGAGGTTTTCTTCGTGGATGGTTTGCAGGCCGTTCTGCTCATCCAGATTCAGGCGCGCCACGCCGCCGAGGCCGCTGGCCACGTACAGGCGTTTGCGCCAGGTGTTCTGTTCCCACTCCAGGGTCGGGCTGACACGCAGGGAGTCGAAGCCGACTTTGAAATCCTGCGCGGCCTGACGGTCGAGAATTTCTTGCTCTTCTTCGGTCGGCTCGGTGGCGTTGAGGCCGTCAAGGCGCTTGGAGATCGCCATCGCTTGCGATTTCAGGCTCAGGCGCGTGGCGTCGCTTGGCAGTGAGGGCGAGCCGCCGACCAGCACCGGCTTGCTGGCGTCCTGCACGGAGAACGAGGCGGCGCGGTACAGTTCTGGCAACCAGCCACCGGCCGCCAGGTTCTGCCTGCCATAGCCGTTGACCATGTAGCCGCCGTTGGTGATGGCCACGCCGGTTTGCTGGTCGATCCATACATCGCTCGGGAAGATCAGCGACGGGTGCAATTCCGACTGCTTGCGCAGGCCGTAACCGAAGCCGCGTATGCCGCTGAGGCTGGCTTGATTGCCGTAACGATCTTCGCCCAGCACGTCCACTTTGCCCGGCGCGCCGCGCGGCGAAGTCACGCGCATGCGGTTGCTGGCCAGTACTTCGATGCGGCCAACCGGCAGCCCGCCGAAGCGCACTTTAAGGCCGTCCATGACTGTATTGCCCGGCTCGAAACCATCACCGCTGAGGGTCACCGTGGTGTCGCCAGACACAGGGCCCCACAACGGCACCAGGGCGTCGAAACGAATCGGCGCGTCCACCAGCAAGGCGCCTTCGAGCACGGCTTGTTGCCACAGGCCGTCGCGTTGTACTTGCAGGGTCAGGTTGTACTGGCCGGCGCTCGGCAGGGCCGGCACGCTGACTTTCAGAATGGCCGGCGCGCTGGCGTTATCGCGCGTCACGCTTTCAATGCTCAGGGCACGGTCGCCGGCATACAGGCGCACCTGAGCAAGGTTGGCCGGCAAGCCAAGGGCGCTCACGGTAATCAGGCTGACGGTGTCGCGCGCCACGCGGCGCGGCGTTACCGCTTCAATCGACAAGGCATCGTTGCGCGCGCCACGGAAGGTCAGCGCCACGCGCTGTTCCTGGGCCAGTCGCTGCAATACCACGGTGTCGGTGGTGCTGACCGGTTTCACCGAGGCGATACCGGCTTTGGCCACCAACGTCAGACGCTCGCCGGCTGGCAGGCGGTCGGCGGTGCTTTGTGCCAGCAGAAGCTTGGCGTCGTTGTTGCTGATGGTCACGCTCACCGGCAACGCCTGGCCCTGCCCGTCGAGCAGTTGCAGCAGCGCGTTGTTGGCCGGGTGCAGATCAATGGCTTTGTTGAAGCGCGCGATCACTTGCACGCTGCCGTCTACCTGACGGTCGAGAATGGCGTTGGCCGGGTCGACGCCGATCAGTTTCAGCAGCACGTCGGGCACCACTTGCAGCACGCTGCCCTGGGCATCGACGCCACCGGAATGGGCGGAATAATCGCCGGCCACCACGCTTTCCACGCTGCCGCTTGCAGCCATGCTGCGGCCGGCCACTGGCTTGAGCGGATTGGTTACGTCGACCATCAGCACGCCTTTGTCGCCGCGCGCTACATAAAGGGTGTTGCCGTTGAAGTCGAGGTCGTAGACGTAGCCGATGTCATTGATACGCGCCACCACGGTGGGCGCGCTCGGGTCGAGCAGGTCGACCACTGCTACGCCGCTGGCACCGGCGGCTACGTAGGCGTAGCGGCCTTGCAGCGACACGCGCGTGCCCGGCAAGTCGAGCGCGCCGAGGCGTTGCAGGCCCTGGCTGGCGTTTTGACGATAGACCTGGAAGCCGCCGCTGCCGATGGCTTCTTTGCTCAGCAGACGGTTGCTGCGGTAATCGAAGCTGCCACCCACGGCGACAACCAGACCGGCCGCGCCGGCATCAGCGTTTTGCGTGGCGACATCGAGCATTGGCAAGGCGGGCGCTGCGGCCAGGCTTTGCACCAGATAGGTTTTGTTCGGCAGGAACGAGTCAACGATGCCCAGGCCTTCAGCGCCCATGGCCAGCAGTACGCGGGCGTTGCGAACACGCAGGCCGCGCACTTCGGTACCGGGCAATTCCAGGCTGCTGATCAGGGTGGTTTTCGCCGGGTCGAGTTCATCAAAGGCCACCGTGAACAAGCGCGCGGCGTCTGGCGTGCCGGTGCTGCCCAGGCGCACGGCGGTGACATATACGCGGTCGCTGCCTTTCTCGAAGAACGGCTCGACGCCGACGGCGATAAAGCCGGCCGGCAAGCTGATGCGCGAAACGATGCGGTCGTCCGACTTGTCGCCATTGCGGTCGATCAGGCGCAGCAGGTCGTCCGGGTTCAGCGGCTTTGTCGGGTCGGCGGTGTAGTTGCCGGCGTTGAGGTCGTACACCAGCACGCCGTTGTCGCCCTGGGCCGAGAACAACAGGCTGCCGGACGGGTCGAGCGCCATGTCGTAGACGCGGCCTTTGTCGCGAATCTGCGACTGCGGCGGCTGCTGGTAGGTGAAGGCCTGGGTCAACGTGCCCTGCTGGCCGTTGTTCAACTGCACCCTTACATCCACGGTGCCGATCGGGCCGGCCGGGGCCACCACTTCCAGGGTTTCGGCATCCAACACTTTGTACTGGGTGGCCGGAATATCGCCGAAGTGCACGGTCATGGCGCCGGTTTCACTGCGGAAACCCTGGCCTTTGATCTGCACGCGGGTGCCGCCGTTGAGTGAGCCCAGCGCCGGGGTCAGGCTGCGCAGCAACAGCGGTTCTACAAATTGCACAGCGCCGACTTTCGAGGCTTTGCTGCCGTTGCCGCTGACCACTTGCAAGCTGGCGGCGCCCGGCAGGCTGGCCGGTGCCTGCACGCGGTAACGGGCGGTGCCGTTGGGCAAGGTTTCGCTCAGGGCGCCCGTGGCGGCCTGGCCGGACACGCTGAATTGCACCTGACCGCTGGCGCCACGCAGCACCACGTCCAGCTCACCGCCGCCGACATCGAGCATGCCGGGAGCGGTGCTGACGATGGCTACCTGCGCACCGCTGCCGTTACCGGCGCGGAACTGAATGCTGTGTTCCAGCAGGCCACGGCTGCGGCGGCTGGCCAGGTCACCTTTAAGTACCAGGTGATAACTGTGGTTGGCTTGCAGCGCCTGCGCCGGCTGCACGGTCAGCTCGCGGCCGTCGCTGCTGCGCTGCAGGCTGAACGGCAGTTCGCTGGCCGGCTGGCTGTTTTGCGCGTCGTGTTGCAGCACCAGGAACTGGCGCAGCTGGGCATCGTCCATAGCGGTCAGCGGACGGGTAAACCGCAGCGTCAGCGGGCTGTCCAGTGGCACGCCGTCGGTCTGGTCGGCTGGCGTCGAGCTCACCAGTTCCAGGGTCAGCAAGTCCACCAGGTTCAGGTGCGAGCGGGTTTCGTCACCGGTGTAAATGGTGAACGCGGCGATGCCTTGATCGGTGAGCACCATCGGGTTGCTGCGGTACGGTTTGAGCAGCAGCCCGGTGCCCGGCTGTTTGATGCAGAACGGCAGGCTGAGGGCGTCGAGGAGGTTGATGTTGTCGGCGCGGCTGAAGTCGTAGAAACCGAGGTAACCGATTTCACCTTTGACGCAATCGCTGCGGTCGCTGGCAGCCTGGGTCAGGTTCAGCGCGGCGCTGGCGTGAGCGCGAATGCCTCGGCTTTCGCCCGGCACGCTGAAACCGCCAGACAGATAGCGACCTTTCTCGCGGATGAAGGCCGGACGGCTGGCGTCGTACAAGTTCAAGCCGTTGCCGGTGACGAACTGGCTGCCGTCGGCGGTCAGGCCGCTGAAGCCGGCGATGCGGTTGTCGCCCAGCTGCGGCAACGACGGTTTGCTCAGGTCGAACAGCACGCGGCTGGCACCGTTGACCACGTGGAGGGTGTCGCCGATAACGCTGATGTCGGTGACGTTGTTGAGGCTCTGGCTGCGGCCATCGACGGTGGCGCTGGTCAGGCGACGGACCACGCTGGGACGCAGCGGATCAGCGACGCTGACAATCACCACGCCTTCGGTGCCGGCGTTGATGGCGAGCAAGCCCTGGTGCGCCACCACTTTTTCGGCCACGGTATTGGTCGGCAACGGCAGGCTGTAAAGCACACCACGGTCTTTGCCTGGCGGCTGTTCGGTGAGCACATCCGGGTCGCGGATTTCGCGGTCGAACACCAGCAGCACACTGCGGCTTTCGTATTCGGTGTCCAGGTACGGGAAGGTGTAACCGCGAGCGGCGACGTACAGGTGCTTGTCAGCCAGGGCCATGGCGCTCGGCTGCAAGTCCTGCGGCAGGTTGTAGTAACCCAGGCCATGACGCGGCGCGGCCTCGGCGACTTTCGCCGGGTCGTATTTGACCAGGCTGATCCAGCCCGGCGCGTAATAGTGTTCCAACTGTTCGAGGTTCAGCAGGGCGCTCGGCGATGGCCCTTTCAGTTCGCCACGGCCGAGCACGTAAAGCATGTGCAGTTCGCTGTCTGCGGCCAGGTCGACGATGTTGCCCGGCGGCAGTTTCAGCGGGTCGGGCACGTAGTCGGTTAGCTGACCATTGGCCAGGGTTTCGAGGCGCTTGTCGATTTGCTCCATGGTCATCGGCGGCTCGGCTTCGAGGCTTCGGTCCAGTTGCAGGCGACCGTAGAACAGGGCATTGCGTTGCACGTAACGACGGCCCAGGTCGTCGGCCAGTTCAATGTCGATAAAGCCGCGGTAGCCGCCGTCTTTCTCGTCACGCAGGTCCGGTGCCAGAAGGCTCATGCGCTCGGCGCTGTAGAGGCGCAAGTCGTCAGAACCCACTTTGAATGTTTTCGCCGTGCCCGGCTCACCGCTCTTATACGCGGTGAGGGTCATGCCGGCGTGGAAGCCTTTGCCCACCACTTCAACGCGGTCGTTCTTGCCGGTTTGCGCCACGCGCACCACAGCCGGCGTGAGGTGGGAAATGCTCAGCTCATCGACAAACACAAAGCCGCCAAGCACGGTGTCGCTCAAGCCGGCAGCGGTGGTCACGGTGACAGAGGCCGGGCCCGGATAGTTGGGCACGGTTTTGGCGTAGAGGGTAACGATGCCGGTATCCGCTGCCACTGCACGGCTTTCCACCACCAGCGGCTCACCGCCCACCGACAGGCGCGGCTGCTCGCCGAAATTCGTGCCGCGCACTACCACCTGCGTGCCGCCGCGCACATCACCGACATTCACGCAGCCTTGGCGCTCGGCGCTTTCGCGGGTGCAGATGCTGATGATGTCCGGGTACAGCGCATCGGCCGAAGCGGTGCTGAAGCTGAATACGTAATCGGAGGCCAGCGCCTGGCCGGTCACCGGTTTCAGGCCCTGTTTGAGGCGCACGTAATAACGCTGACGCGGCAGCAGGTTCTGGCCGTCTTTGCGCACCAGCTGGATGCGACGTTTAGTGGTGTCGGTGCCGCGCGGCGCGAACGACAAATCAAACTGGGCGGTCACGTCACGGCCAATCTGCGCATCGCCTTCGAGCACGTGCACGTAGTCGCCGAGCACGGTGTCGCCCGGCAACACGGCAGACAACTCAATGAGAATTTGCGACAGCTGGGTGCTGATATCGGTTTCGCCCACTTGCGGGCTGTGTTGCAGCACGGTCAAGGCCGGCAGGTCGATGCGGCCGATACCGCCTTTGCCAGCCGCCACCTGAATAGCGCCACGGGCCAGGGTCACGCCACGGACGGCAAAGTTATCCACCGTGGCGTTGCGCTGCACCATCACCGGCACGCTGGCGTCCAGGCCGTTTTGGCCGACGCGGGCGAGGTCGAGAATCTGCACCAGGCTTTGCGACGGTTTGTCTTCCTGGTCTGAGAGCAACTGGGTGACGTACGCCAAATTGCCGGACACATGCACATCGTAAAGACCATCGGCGGCCTGGTCTGGGCGGTGCGGGGCAATTTCCACCACTTGGGCCACGCGCGGCTGGTCCGGCTCGCTGATGTCGATACGGCTCAGGCGGGCGCTGTCGCCGCTGCCAGCCATGTCGGTAACGTAGAGCTGATTGCCAACCAGGTTGAGGCGGTTGGCGATGCCCAAGGTGTCGACCTTGGCCACGATCGGCATCGCCGGCGTGCTCAGGTCGGCCACCACCACGCCCTCTTCCGAGGCGGCGATGTACGCGTAATGGCCGCGTACTTTGACGTCGCGGGCAAAGCCGTTCGGTTTGATGTAACCGACGTGATACGGCGCGGTCATGTTGGTGACGTCGATTACCTGCACGCCGCCGTTGCCGTTGGCCACCAGCGCCAGGTTGCCGCTGCGGGTCAGGCCGTAAACGTCCGGATACGGCATGTCTACGCGCCCCAGCAGCAGGTACGGCAAGCCGAACTGACCGTCGCCATTCTTCTGGCCGAACAGCAGCAGTTCGCCGGCGTTGTTGTCCAGGTAAAGCGCGCCGGTGCCCTCGCTCGGGGTGTCGCCGCCGTGCCAGTCTTTCTTGATTTCGCTGGTCAGTTGTTCGACGAACTCGCAGGCGTCGCCGCCATCCCGGCAGCTGCCGCCGGCCAGGCCGGATTTGCCTGCCAGCACGATGTTTTCATCGCTGACCAACTCACCAATGCTGCCGCTGAAGATTTCCGCCGCGCCGTTGAGCAGCGGCGAATACGCGAAGAAATCACCGGAGCCGTTGCTCTGCGCTTCGTCTACCGCATCGAGAATAAAGATACCGGTGCGCGCCGGCGCATTGCCGGCCAGCGCCTGGGTTTTGCTCAGCAGGCCAAGGCCTTGCTCAATGCGCAACGGGTCGACGGTGGACCACGCGGCGATCATGGCGCCGGCGCGGTCCAGCGCGCGGTATTGGTCTACGGCGCTGTAATGCACTTGCTTGGCGGCGGCCTGCGCGCCCACTTGCGGCGCCACGTAACGGCGCTCGCTGAGCGGCCAGCCCATCTCGTGGTAGGTGTCCTGGGTGACGGTGTGGTTGGGCGTTACCACTTTGGTCAGTACGTGCAGGCGCTCGTTACGCAGGCCCGTGCGGCGCAGCACGTCGCCCTGGCTGAAGTCGGCCCAGTAAATGAAGTAGTGCTTGTCCGGATCGCTGACCGGCGTGGTATCGCCGGCGCCACGGTTGTCGTCGCGGAACAGTTTCAGCGGGTACTGATCAGCCACTTTCCATTCGCCGGCTTCGGTCTGGTACTCGCGGGTCCAGAGCATGTTGACGTCGGAAATGGCACCACCCATGTCTTCGACCGACACCACCGCACGCAGGCTTTCGCCCATGGTCAGCACGTCTTTGTTGATGGGCGTGAGCACGGCCAAACGCGGCACCACAGTGTCTTCCAGCTTGCCGACGCGCACCACTTGCGACTCGCCGGCCTGGCCGAGCACGTCATAGGCGATGGCCTGCACGGTGAAACCGTTAACCCCG
The DNA here is from genome assembly GCF_900573885.1 of Pseudomonas viridiflava. Lineage (GTDB taxonomy): Bacteria > Pseudomonadota > Gammaproteobacteria > Pseudomonadales > Pseudomonadaceae > Aquipseudomonas. The sequence continues at coordinate 284,819 of NZ_UPSE01000161.1, read as the reverse complement.
GCTGGCGCTGCGATAAGCGCGCGGTACACGTGGTCCTGGGCGTGGCTGCCAACCTGCTGGCCGTAGCTCTGTTCGGTGCTGGTGACCGGGACACCGTTGATATAGAAGGTGACGTGGTCAATACCTTCCGGGCCGAGGTCGTCAAAAGCTTCGACGAACACTTCAACGTCATCACCGTCGATGACCACGGCGTTGTCGTTGTCCGGTTTGACGATGCGTGCCGTTGGCGCCTTGTCGGCCTTGATTTTGATGCTGCCGGGCAGGTCGACAAAGCTCGACTCATAGCCGTCGAGGTCGCGGGCTTTGGCGCGCAGGCGCAGCACTTGGTCAACGCGCCCGGTCGGTACCTTGAATTGGAACTGGTACGGCGCGGCAGAATCTTCGCCCAGCGCCTGGTACTTCGGCTCGGCGCCGACCGGGCCGATGGCGTAGTACAGGGCGGCGGAATCTACGCCCACTTCGGCGTCGCTGGCTTGCACCTGCACGACGATGCCACGGCCTTCAGTCAGCTCGGTAACCTCGCCCATGGCGAAGCCGCGTGCGTCCAGCAGCTTGATCGCGTTCACTTCCGGCGCCTGGTTGCGCAGCAAGTTAACGCCGATGGTTTCCTTGGCTTCGTTGCCGCTCGGGTCACGGGCGGTGATGCGCAATTGCAGCGGCAGGCTTTCCGGCAGGTTGTCGGTGCGGCCCAGGTAATCGGCGATGCTGCCCAGCGGCAGGCTGCCCATATACGGCGCGCTGAGCAGCAGGCGGTCGACCACGCGCTCGTTGTCGGCAAATTGGCCGTCGGCATTGCGGTCGGCATACAGGCCCAGGCTGATGGAGCCGACACGCACGTTGTCGGTCACTTCCAGCTGATACGGCAGGTTGCGTTTTTCCGCGACGCTGGCGCCGGTGGCCAGCGGCAGTTTCACCGTCAGTTGCGGCGCTTTGTCGTCTTTGACCACACGCACTCTCACCGGCTGCGGCGTCGACACGCTGCGGCCTTTGCCATCGGCGCGACGCTCAATGGTGCTGGCGGTCAGGTTGAGATCGGTGCCGGCCTGGCCGTAGGGCACTTCAACCAGGAATTCGTACGGGAACACCATGTCGGTGAGGCTGCGGTCGCCGCCTTTGTAGCCGCCGAGGTTGAGCACCACCCGGTCAACGCCCACGTCATCGACGGCGTTGACTTCCACCAGCAGCAACTGGCCTTCGGTGGTTTCGCTGTTGTCTTTCGGTGTACCGATGGCCACGCTCGGCAACTGGTCGCGGATGATTTCCACGTCCAGGCTTTCTTCGGCGCGGTGCGCGTCGAGGTCGTTATGGGCCACGCCATAGGTGTCGACCGCTTCGATGCTCAGGTGAATGCGGTTGGCAGCCGGATTGGCGGTGTCGAACGCCGGCACCGGCACCATGAAGTTGTAGGGCGAGGTGCGCAGGCGCTGGGTATACGGGGTTTGGCCGTTGCCATAGGTGGCCACCAGATTCACGTATTCAATGCCCACGTCATCGAAGGCTTTGACGTTGACGTACAGCGGATTGCCTTCCACCACTTTGGCGCCCGGCACTGGCTCGGCCACGTCCAGGGTCGGACGCTCATCCGGGCGCACCGGATAACCAATTTCCCACGCCTGGCTGTTGGCGACGTCGAAGGCCTCGACGCGCACCAGCACATCGACACGCTTGACGTCTGCCGTGGACAAACCGAAGCCCTGCAAAATCGTGAACAGGCGTTCTACGTGCAGCAGCTGGTTGTATTCAGGGGTGTCGATGTTCAGCGTGGTGACTGGCTCGTAGTCATCGGCCGGAATGCCGTCAACGCTGCGCACCAAGGTGAACGGCAGCTTCAAGTAGGTGCCGTCGTTTTTGAGCACGCCGTAAGAGCGCGACAGGGTCAGGCGGTTGACCTTGACGTTGTCGTAGGCCTGGAAGGCCACGGTGAAATCGCTGTCTTCCGGCGCGCCGAAACCGACAGTTGGGCGCTTGATCAGCGCTTCGGGTTTGATGGCGTCGGCCATCACCTTGATCTGCCGGTCGAACAGGCCAACGGCGCCGTCCGAGTCTTCGATTTGCGCGGTGAGTTTCAGCGTTTCGTTGTGGCGGATCAGCCCCTGCGGCACTTCCAACACAAAGGTGCGTTGCAGTGCGTACGGGCTGTTACGGCGGCCGTAGTCATCGGCAATGCTGGCGTCGTAGTTGGCTTGCAGGCTGTCGTGAATGGCGGCAAAGGCGGCATCGACCACCAACTCACCACCGGCGGCGACGTTGCTGGCAGTAGACAGCACGGGCAGCGGCACGCCGTTGGCGAACACTTTCAGGCGGGAGTCGGTGAGCAGACGGTCATCGGCGGCCACCAAGCCAACGCGAATGCGGAAGGTGCCGGCGACAATTTCCTGGTCTTCGGCCGGTGCGGTAATGCGCACTTCGGGCACTACGTTGGTCAGCGGGTGAACGAGGAAGGTACGTTCGCTGAGGTTGCCGTAGGTGTCGGTCAACTCCAGGCGGTATTCGGTAGGTTCGGTCTGGTCGAACAGCACTTCGGTTTTGTCGTCGGCACTCAGCGGCGGCGCCACCGGGCAATTGACCTGGAAGCCACGCTCATACACCACGGCCGCCACGCTGCCGTCGCGCTTGAGGCGCAGGATGCGGTAGCTGGCCAGGCCGGCGTCGTCACGCAAGGTGGTGTCGAGGCGGAAGCGCTCGTTGATGCGTACCCAGAACTCGCCGTAGTTGATGCGCGCCGGGTCGGTCAGGGCTTTTTCGTAGTGGCCGTTGACCCAATAAGTGTTAAAGCCGGTGAAGCTCAGCTGCGGTTTTTCGTTGGCTTGCAGCGGGTAGACCAGGCTGTGCTCGCTGCTGCGGCCGCTGAAGTCTTCAGCGATCAGGGTCAGCTCCAACTCACCGCTGCTGAAATTCTTCGGCACGCTGTACGGCACTTGCCAGGTGGTCTGGCCGTAACTGACGCCCAGGTCGTGCACGGTGCGGCTGCGGTTTTCCAGCAGGCGCAGGCTTTTCAGCGCGAGGCTGTCGTCGCTGAAGCCCAACTTGAGATCCAGCTGCTGCATGGGAATGGCCACGCTGCCGGCCACCGGACTGATCAGACGGGCCGTGGGCGCTTGCTCGTCGACAATCAGCGCCTGTTGCAGCAACGCGCTCAGGGTTTGTTCGCTGCGTTCGTGGGAGAGGCGATCGGCGGCGTGGCCCAGTAGGGTCACGCCCGTGCCTTGGGCTTCCACCGGAATCGGCATCAATGCGGCGAAGTTCGCCTCGGCGTCGTTTTGCGAACCGCTGCGTGCCAGTTGCAGGAAGGCGGTTTGCGCGGCGGCATCGGTGCCGTCTTGCAGCAACAGCGTCAGGGCAAAACGGCCTGGAACGCGCGTGCCGCTGGCCATGGCGACGTCGGCGGCGGCCGATTCCTGGGCAATAAATTGCAGCTCACGAATAAACGCCGGCGCGCCGCCACGTGGGCGCAGGACGAGGCGGGTAATGTCGTCGGTGACCAACGCCTTGAGGTCGAGCAGGCCGTTGACCGCCTGCACTTCGCGGCTGGCTGGGCGCACCTGGCAGAGGTTGCGCGAGAAGGTTTCAGCTTCCCACAAGCTCGTTTGGCTGCCGATTTTCAGGCTGCGCGGCGCGTTGGATTCTTCGCCGCCCTGAGCAATAAGGCGGCCATTGGCGATGGTAAGGAACGGCTTCTCGTTGTACAGCAACGCGCCCTGCCAGCTGCCCGCCTCGGGATAGGCGAAGGCGATTTGCGCGAGGTTTTCATCGCGCTCGTTACGCAGCGTAAGGCCCTTGGCGGCGCGGCTGCCGGTGAGCTCACGCAAGGAGCTGATGAGTAGCAGGTGGCGAATGGCGTTCTTGTCTACGTCGTCGCTGACGTTGAGGCTGCCCCGCAGCGGCTGGCCGCGCTCTTGTTGGGTCGATGGCGAGCTGTCACGCCAGGCCAGCTTCGGCGGCTGGTCGGCTTGAATCAGCAGACGGCGGGTTTGCACGCTGGCGTTGCCGAGCAGATCGGTGGCGGTGACGGTCAGCGTCAGGGCAATCGGTTCGGCTTGCGGGCGGTAGCGCTGGATGTCGATCAGGGTTTGCTGGCCGGCGACCGGCACGTTGACGTCGGTGTCGCTCAGGCCACTGGCCTTGGCCAGCACTTCGTTGCGGCCCTCGTCGTCGAGCAGACGCACTTCATAGGAGGCAACGGCGGTGTCGTCTTTGAGGCTGACTTGCAGCCTGGTTTCCTGCCGGTCGAACAGGCGCTCGGCGGGTTCCTGGATATTGATCAGCGGGCCGGCTTCGTCGGCCAGCACCTTCACATTGATCGGCGGCGAGCGGGTTTCGTTGACGCCTCGGTCGCGGGCGCGCAGCACCAATTGCAGCACTTTGCCGGCGTAACGGCGGCTGAGCTCCGGGGTCAGGCGCAAGCGCGCTTCGAAGTCGGCGTAGAAGCGCTGGCCTACCAGCACCGCGCCCAGCGTGCCGGGGTTGGGCACTTTGACGGTTTCGACGCGGTCCATGCGGCTGAACAAGGTCCAGGCCACGGCGTGTTCTTCTTTGCTGATCGGGTCGATGAACACCGCGTCGATGCCGTCGACGTATTGGTTGTCGCCAGCACTGCCTTGCAGCTCGAAGCTGGCGCCCGGTTGCAGGCTGAACTCGCCGGCCGGCTTGTTCAGTTGCAGGGTCGGCGCTTCGGTGTCGTCGATGATGTCCAGCTCGAACGACGCTTCGGTCACCTGCCCGGCGCTGTCGGTGGCGCGTGCGCCCATCTGCGTGTCGGCGCCGGCTTTGTTCGGCACGCGCAAGGCCGCGCCGAGGTAGCCGCCCGCGCCTTTTTCAAGCTCGCTACCGGTCACGGTTTTCAGCACCTGGGTTTGCCCACCCTGGCGCTGGAAGAATTCCAGCTTGGCGACTTTGCGGTCGTCGGTGGCCAGTACCTGGGCGGTGAAGGCCTCGCCCTCATACAGGCGCGCACCCGGCGCCGGCGCTCGCACGCTGACGACTGGGGGCAAGTCTTTGCTCAACGGGAAACGCCACAGCGTCGGCGCCGCTTCGTTGTTGTAATGGTCTTTACCTTGCAGCTCGATCACCAACTCTTCGCCTTCGCTCGGCACGGTGAGCTCGAACTGATCGTCGAAACTGGCGGCTTGCTGCTCGGCGGTGAGCGTGCGGCTGTGCAGCACCGTGCTGCCGCTGAGGGCACGCAGGCTGATCAGTTTGGTGTCGTCTACACCGCGCAGTTTCACCGTCACTTTGTTGCCGGCATACAGCGGCGCGCCCTGGATGGGCGAGGTCACGGCCAGGCGCGGACCCAGGGTGTCGGCGAGAATATTCACGGCCAGCTCTTTGCTGTCGCCGGTCTGGCCGCCGTCGTCCACGGCAGCCACTTTCAGGCGCAGCTGACGCGGCTGATTACCAAGGTTCAACGCTTTGAGGTCGACGCTCAAACGGTTAACGGTTTCCGGGCCGGGCGTGAGACCGCCGGCCTGGTCAACGCGCTTTTGCCACAGCGGCGCGCTGGCGTTTTCGGCCCACAGGCTGGCTTCGAGGGCATGCACGGCGCGGTCGTCGCGGGCCACCACGTCGACATTCAAGGTGTCCTGGCTGTAGACGCTGCCTTGGGTTGGGCTGAGGGCGCGCACTTCGGGCTTGTTGTCGTCGCCGACGCCGATCAGCACTTGCAGTTCGCTGTCGTTGCCGGTGCCGTCAGTGGCCACGGCGCGAATCGGGTAGCGGTCGTAGCGCACGCCATCAAGGTGTTTGAACGCCGGCGCGGCGACCACTTTGATGCTTGAGTAGGCCTTCAACGCACCGGGAATTTGTTGCACGGTGAGGTCGCCATCAACGCTGCTGAGGCGGTCGTTGAGGTTGCCGGTGAGGTAATAACCGACGCCGGCCTGCTTGGCCACACCGAACAATTCCAGACGCTCGACGCCAACGTTGTCGTAGCCGGTGAGCTTGAGCACAAAGGTGCTGTTTTCCACCACGGGTGCCAGATCCTGACCGGCATCGCTCACGCTGATGGCCGGTGAGGCCAGGTTGAGCACCGGGTCTTCTTCGTCTTTGCCGAGGGTGACGTTCACCGCCGGGCTGCGCGCGGTCTGGTTGGCGGAGTCGGTGGCCACCACATGCAGCACCAGCGGCGTTTCGCTCTCAACGCCCGGCGGCGCCTGGTACACCACGCTGTAAGGGGCGCGCAGGTCGCTGCCGACCAGCTTGTCGTTTACATAGAAGTCGACCTGGCGCAGGCCCAGGTCGTCGGTGGCGTTGGCGCGAAATTCAACCGGCTGGCCAGATACCAGATGGGCGCCTTCTACCGGATAACTCATGGCGACTGTCGGCGCCTGGTCGCCTTTGACCGGAATCAGCAGCGGCTCGGACTGGTTGCTTTGCTGGTGCAGGTCGACCGCTTGCGCACGCAGCTCCAGCGTGCGACCGAGCCAGTCGGCCTTGATCGGCAACTGGAAGGTGTGGGTGGTGCTGCGCAGGCCAAAGGCGTTGCCGTCGTAGTTGTCGACCACATGGCGATAGGCGCCGACTTCTTCGCCGTTCACCAGCAGGAATATGTCGGTGCCGCCGTCGAGCGTGTCGTCGCTGGCTTCCACGGTGACCGACAAGGTCTGGCCGACGGTAGCAATGCTGCCGGCCGCCGGCTGGGTGATGCGGGCGATGGGGCGCTGGTTTTCCAGCACGCGAATCAGGCGCGCCGGCGCATCGGTGACGCCGCCGTTGGAGGCGTGTACGCGGGCCGACAAGCCAAGGCTGGTTTCGCGCACAGAAATTTCCGGCACTTGCAGGGTCACCTGCCAGATTTCGAACAGCTGCTTGGTGTTCGGGTCGCTTTCCAGCGGCCGCTGCTCAAAGGCGGGGAATGAGGTTTCGCCGACCTTGGTGCCGTCGAAGAAGTACTCCACCAGATTGATGCCGCTCTGGTATTCCACGTCCGGCAGAATGCCGAGGTTCACGGCGACTACCGCACGCAGCGGACTGTTCTCGATCACGCGCTGGGCATCGACCGGGTTTTCAAACAGGAACGCCGGCACCTGCGGATTGCTTTTGGCGACCACTCTCACCGGGCGTTCGGGCGTGCTGGTGCTCTTGCCGGTGGCGTCGAAGGCCACGGCGCGCAGGCGCAGGGTGCGGCCTTCGAGTTCCTGTTCTACCGGCAGGCTCAGGGCAAACGGCGGTGCGAGTCGGCGGCCGACCAGGGCATCGTCTAGCCAGAACTCCACGCTTTTTACGCCGACGTCATCGCTGGCGGCAGCACTGAGTTCCAGCACTGAACCCACGGCGATGGTGGCCTCGGGCTGCAGCTCGACCGTTGGCGCGGCGTCTTCGGCGGCAACCGGCAGGTCGACACCAATGAGCGGGTAGCGCTGCAGGTTAGCGTGCAAGGTCAACGGGCTGGTGGCGGGAATCTGTGCGCGGGCGAGCAGCTGGCCCTGTTCGTTGCGTTCCAGTACGCCTTCGCTGCCGACAGGCAATTTCAGCTCCACGGCCAGACTGTCGGCCAGCGGCGCTTCGCTGCCGTCGTCGAACACGGCGATCAGCGCCGGCAGGCTTTGGAAACCGTTCAAACGCGGCAGCACCAACGGCTGACCGGCGCCCTGACCTTCGTAGCGCAGGGCGGTGAGCTGGCGGCTGAAATCTACGATCACCGGCAGGCTGATTTCCGCGAGCCCCGGGTAGCTCACATAGACAGAAACCGCCTGGCCGGCGGTTTCTTGCAGGGGGTACACAACCCCTTCAGCGCTGACCCAGACTTTGTCCGGATCACCTGAGCGGTAACTGATGCCGGTGCCGAGTCCGGCGAGCGGCGTGACGCCGCGGAACTCAAAGTCTACTTCCGGCACCAGGCGGGCCGATTGCAAGGCATCGCTGAACAGTAAACGGTCGGGGTGTACGGCGATGGAGCGGGCGGCTTCGTCAACGTTGTCGCCGATAAAGCGAATGTCCGAATAACTGTTCTGGTTGCCGGAGGCATCCACCGCCACGGCCTGCACCATCACCAGCGCGTTGCGGGCCACTTCGTCGGCCGACAAGCGCTGGTCGAGGCGTTGGCGCAGCGTGTAAGAACTCTGCCCGTCAGTGCGTGGAAACACCCGCGCGCCCTGGGGCATACGCAAAAACGCAGTGGCTTCGGCGCGGCTGACCACGCCACCCGCCGCGCGCAGATCGGAGGCGCGCAGGCCGGTGAGGGTGAAGCTGACGTAGCTGAGGTCGATGTCATCGGCGGCGTCAAAACTGGCGACCAGAAACTGATCGTCGCCGCTGGATTCGATGGCCAGCTGCGTCAGCTCCAGGCTCGGCGCCACGCGCTCTTGCTGGAAGTTTTCGCTGTAATTCTGGGTGGTGCCGTCGGCGAACTTCAGCTTGACGGCCGGCTGCAGTGCGCTGGCACCGTCGATACGGAAGGTAAACGCGCAGCTGTTCGGCGCATCGCTTTCGCGTGCGGCGTCAATGGGCAACAGACGTTGGGAGGTGGCGACAATGGTGACTTCGGCGAGCTGCCGGCAATCGGTAACCGCCAGCACAAAGTCACTGGCGCTCCCTGCGGAACCGAGGGCCGTCGCGCTGCGAATATCGACTTCTGCCGAGGCAAACGCGTCCGGCGTTGTCAGCGCAAAAAGCGCGACAAGCAATCGGCGAAACCCGTAGAAGCGGCATCCGTGCAGCATATTCGTCGATAAGTTCCATTTAATTTGTGCATCTAGCACAAGGCTGTTGATAGACTCAGCCTTTACGATGGCGAGATGCTATACAGGCGCTTTAGGTATTTCAAGCCCGTTACAAATGCCTAAATCGCATAGCCAGAGAAAATGTGAACCAGCGCATGGAAAATAGCGAAGCGACCAACGGAGTTACTCGCTGTCTTTGCACGTAAACATTGTGCCGATAGTATTGCCGCGCCATTACAGGGACGATTTCATGGCCACCTTAGTTGCCCGCCTTAACCAACTTCTCGCCGTCCGCTCAATTCGTTTGAGTGCGCTGGTGGCGTTGGCTATTGCCATGTTGGCGACGCTCGGCTGGCAAACTAGCCAATTTATTCGCGGCGTGAACACACAAGCGCCAATTGCCCGCACGGAAAATAGCGAGGCAACTAACGAAACCACGCGGGTAAAACCTGGAAGTTCGTTGCTCAGTTTATTTGGCGCAAAAAACGCAGAAGCAGATCTGGCCGCGCAAACACTTGAAAAACTTCCGGAAAGTAATCTTAACCTGCAAGTCTCAGCGATCTTTTTTATGGCCCGCGCCGAGCAAAGTTCGGTGATTCTGGAAGACGGCGACCGCACGTTAATGCTCAAAGGCGGCGAGGAAGCCCGGCCCGGCATTGTTGTGCAGAACATCGAAAGCCATCGCATCACCTTGAAACGTAACGGAAAACTCGAACAAATCAGTTTCAAGGGTTACGGCGAGATGCCTGGCGCCGCTCCAGCGACAACGTCTGAACCGGCCGCCGCGCAAGTCAGCGCGGCACTGCCCGATATACAACCCGATAACACCGACATGGTTGCTCAGGCGCCCGTGGAAATTCCCCCTGCACCACCTGCCGCCGTAGAGCAGAACTCACCCACTGCCTATCAACAATATATCCAGCGCAAACTCGCGCAAGCCAAGTAGTAGAGTGCCCAACGTGTCGATCCGAGCCGTTTTGAAACTGCTGTTGCTCGTCTGTGTATGCGCCAGCCCATTTACCTGGGCCGAAGAAGCCGAGCCACAACCCGGCGACGAAGTGCGCATTAATATGCAGGACACCAATATCCGCTCGTTTATCGAGTGGATTGCCAAGGCCACCGGCAAAAACTTCATTATTGATCCACGGGTTACCGGCAAAGTTACGGTAATTTCCAATGAAGCCATGGCGCCCGAAGAGGCGTACCGCGTATTTCTTTCGGTGCTGCAAGTGCATGGTTTCTCGGCGATTGAATCGGCCGACGCGGTAAAAGTGATCCCCGATGCCAACGCCAAACAGACCGGCGTGCCTTTGGTGGACGACAACGACCTCAACGACGACCAGCTCGTGGTGCGGGTAATCCGCACCGAACACGTGCCTGCCACGCAGTTGGTCAACATTCTTCGGCCGATGGTGCCGCAAGTGGGTCACCTGGCCGCCTACCCCGACAGCAACGCGCTGATCATTTCCGACCGCGCCTCGAACATTAACCAGCTACTCAAGCTGGTGGCCGAGATCGACCGCGCCGGGCAGTTCGAAATCGACGTGATTCCGTTGAAGTTCGCCAACGCCAAGGAATTGTCGGCCATGCTCGGCACGCTGGTGCCGCAGACGGCGGGTCAGGAAGGCGCGGCGAAAATGAGCGTGTCAGTAGACGAGCGCACCAACAGCATTCTCATTTCCGGCGACCCGAGCAAACGCCAGCAACTGCGCGAAGTGCTGGCTAACCTGGACCGTCCCGGCAACATCATTCGCGACACCCAGGTGATGTACCTGCATTACCTGAAGGCTTCCGAGCTCGCGCAGATTCTGCAGAACGTCGCCACCAGCCTGCAAAAACAGGACAAAGATGTGGGCATCAGCACCGCCGACATCTCGATTCAAGCCAACGACACCACCAATGCCCTGATCATCAGCGCGCCGCCGGCAATCATGAAAACTATCGAAGGCGTGGTGAAACGCCTGGATATCCGCCGCGCCCAGGTGCTGGTGGAAGCGGTGATCGTCGAGGTGTCGGATAACAAGGTCAACGAACTCGGCGTTCAGTGGAAAACCTCGGAAGCGGCGCTTGGCGGCGACGGGTTATTCGGCGGCTTCAAGTCGTCGCTCAAGGGCAACACCATCGACAGTTTCCCGACCAACCCGATCAAGCTCGACGCCGGCCTGAGCCTGGGTTTTTACAGCAACGGCTCGCTGCAAGCGCTGGTGCGTGCGCTGTCGACTGACGATTCGATGAATATTCTGTCGACGCCCAACCTGGTCACTCTGGACAACGAAGAAGGCAAGATCGTCGTCGGCCAGAACGTACCCTTCGTGACCGGCAGTTCCACCAGCGCCTCGAACCCTTCAACCAACCCGTTCCAGACCATCGAGCGTCAGGACGTGGGTATCACGCTGAAAATCAAGCCGCAGATCAACGAGGGCGACTCGGTCACGCTTAACGTCTACCAGGAAATCTCCAGCGTCACCAACGACACCAGCGCTGCTGACATCGTGACCAACAAGCGCTCCATCGAAACCCGCGTGCTGATCAAAGACAACATGACCCTGGTGCTCGGCGGGCTGATCTCGGACGAGGTACGCGACTCGGGCGACAAGGTGCCGTTTCTGTCGAAAATTCCGCTAATCGGCCGCCTGTTCCGCAGTGACCGCAAGGAAGTGGCGAAAAAGAACCTGATGGTATTTATCAAGCCCACCATCATCAACGACTTCGACCACGCCAACGAGCTGACCGAGGGCAAGTACAACTTCATCCGCGAGCGCCAGTTGCGCTATGCCGACGAGGAGATTCCAAAGGGCGTGCCGACCCTGCCGGAGCGGGTCAACAGCATCGAGAAGGAGCTGAAAGTGTCACCGCCTGAGTTGCCGGTGATCACTCAGTAACCGGCTACCGCCGCACCTGCATGAACACCATCGGGTTCAGCAGGCGGCGGCCATCGTCAAACCGCCAACGGCGCCGCGCCTTGCACCTGATTGCGGCCTCCCTGCTTGGCCGCGTACAAGGCCCGATCCGCTGCGGCCAGTAGCGCCTGCACATCCAGCGCCTGCTCGGGCGAATTACACGCCACGCCAATGCTTACGGTGAGTTGCACTTGCTCAGTGCCGCTGTCGAGCGTGATGCCGGCTACGGCCTGGCGAACCTGCTCGGCCAGCTCACTGGCGTCCTTGGGATTACTGTCGCGCAGCAACACGACAAACTCTTCGCCGCCATAACGCGCGGCCAGGTCGGCGCTGCGCCGTGTGGCCTGTTTCAGTACCTGCGCCACGGCGCTGATGCAGGTGTCGCCGAACGGATGGCCGTAGGTGTCATTGATGCGTTTGAAGTGGTCGATGTCGATCATCAGCACGGCCAGCGCCGGGTCGTTCAGGTGCGCGAGCTGCTGGTCGCAGTAGCGGCGGTTGGCCAGTTGGGTCAGGGCGTCGGTGTGGCTGATGCGCGTCAGCTCGGTGTTGGCTTGTTCCAGGTCGAGCTTGGTTCGTTGCAAGGCGGCGGTGCGTTCCTGCACGCGGTGCTCCAGTTCTTCGTTGGTGCGCCGTTGCACCTCGATCATTTGTTGTTGCGTGGTCAAGGTCTGTTCGCGGGCTTCGAGCAGGCTGTGCTGGGCTTTCACCCGCGCGGCACGCTCGCGGTTCAGGCGGTCGGCCAACGCCACGGACAGCAGGATGAATTCGACGAAAAAGCCGAACGTCTGCATGCGCAGGGTGACCTGGTTGATGGGCAGCAGGCCTTCAAGCGACGCCACGTGGATAAACGTGCAGACGATCAGAAAGGTCCACGCCAGGATAAACATCGGCGCCGAGCCGTTGCCCCGCTTCCAGGCCGAAACGGCCACCACCAGCGCCAGAATGCACGAGGCCAGGGCCACCTGGTTGACGCCGATCCAGTACAGCCAGTCGGGCTGGATAACAACCAGCACCAGCGCAACCAGCCAGTAGAGCGCCAGCAGGTTATTCGTCCACAACGGCCAGCCACCGTAGCGGGGCAGCCGCAAAAAGGTCCGTACGAACATGGCCGCGGCAAAGAAGCTCCAGAATGCCGACATGGCGTAGATCTGCCGCGCCGGCTCGCCGAGATCCGGCCACACGTAGAGCGGGCCGATGCCGCTGATGCTCAGCTCGTAAATGATCACGCCAAGCAGATACAGCGTGTACCAGACGTAGCTGCGGTGTTTGGTGAACAGGTACAGGGCGGCGTTGTAGAGCAGGATGGCGAGCATGGCGCCGAAAAACATGCCGAGCAGCATGCGCAGGCTTTTCTCTTGTGCCTGGAACTGAGCGTTGCTGAATATCTGCATCGGCAGCACGACGTTCTCTTTGCTGCTGATGCGCATGTAGGCCCAGGCTTCTTCGGTTTTTTCCAGGCTCAGGGGAAAGACCAGTTGCCGCTCGGCCATGGGCCAGCTACTGAACGGCAGGTGATCGCCGGCCGATTGCATGGCGCCCCAGGTGCGGCTTTCGGGGTAGTACAGGCGTACGTCGGCGCGGTCGAGAATCGGCCATTCCATCACCAGCAACCAGTTGTTGACGGTGGCGAGGTTGAGCAGGTGCACGCGCACCCAGACCGCTTGTTCCTGATGGCCGAGGTTAAGCGAGTCGGCGTTGACCGCTTGCCAGCCGCGCGAACGCTGGGCGTCGACGAACTGCAGCGGCTGCTGGGGAATCAGGTATTCCAGCTGCGGACCGAGGCGCACGGGGTCGTTGTCGTTTTGCAATTGGACCAGCGCGGCGTGACAGCTAAAGGCCGCCAGCCAGCACATCAACAGGCTTATGACTTGTACGCGTAGCCGCATTGCTCACCTTTTGCCTAGGTGTCGGTCCACAACGAAAAACCGACGTTCTGCCCACAGGCTAGCAGGCTCGTTCACTCACCGCCCACGGCAAAATTCGGCAAGGTGTCGACCGGCTGCACGAAGTCGAACGGAATCGACTCCAGCGCCAGACCAATGTTGCGCTGAATCACGAAGTGCAGGTGCGGACCGCTGCTGTTGCCCGTGTTGCCGGACCGCGCCAACGGCGTACCGAGGGAAATGCGCTGGCCTTCGTTAACGGTCACCGAGCCCCGCATCAGGTGCAGGTACACGCCCATGGTGCCGTCGTCGTGCAGCACCCGCACAAAGTTGCCTGACGGGTTGTTGCCGCGCCCGCTCTGGTTGTTTTCCACCTTCACCACCGTACCGGCGCGGGCCGAGACAATGGGCGTACCTTCAGGCATGGCGATGTCGATGGCGAACCGGCCTTTAGGCGTGAAGTGACTGTACTTGCCGTTCGCACCCTGGCTCTGACGGAACGGCCCGCCAACCCAGGGCAGCGGGTAGTCGTAGGCAATCGGCAGCAAGCGAGGGTCGCCGAGGGCCGTGCGCAGTTTGGGCTTGTAACGCATCGCTTGGCTGGGGTCGCGCGGGGCGAGGGTGAGCAGGCGAATTTTGCTGCGAGGTGGCACTACCCAGTGGATGGGTTTATCCGGCATACCGGATACGTTCACGGCGTTGTTCACGCTCAGTTCGATTTCAACCGGCGCGTACAGGTCGTTGCGCACCAACAGGGTTTCGCCGGCGTCGTGTTTTTTGGTTTCGAGTTTCACCTGGGTGTCGAGCCGCTCGACCATGCGGTCGCGAAACACGAACACCTGCGCGCCGGGCGCGGCTTTGTCGGTGTAGGTCACCACACCATTGGCGTCGGTGTATTTGTAGATGGTCAATGCCGCCGCCGGGTTGGCGAGCGCAAGCGTGAGACCACAGAGAAAGATAATGCGCCCTAGCATAACGGCATCGTTCTAATGGGTACTTGGACGACGAAGATTAGCAGCGCCGCGTCGGGCCCGCGAGCCGCCGGGCGTCGCGATGTGAAGCGCCTCGCGCCACCGGTCGGGTTACCGGACCACAGCGCTGCGTCAGGCGCCGGGACTGAAATGCTTCTGCGCCGAACCACGGGCGATCAGGCGCGAGAGGTAGTCGAGCTTTTGCGGGTCGCGGTCGACGAAGCGGAAGATCAGTTGCAGCCATTCGCTGTCCGGTTTCGGCTCGAACGCCGCCACGGAGTGCAGGTAGCCGTTCAGACGCGCCACTTCGCCGCCGTCGCCTTGCTCAAGGTCGAGCACGGCGCTTTCCAGCACTTGCGGAAGGGTGTCCTGACGTTTGACCAGCAGCGCGGCCTCTTTCAGGCTCAGGGCTTTGATCACGCACGCCAGGCTGCCGCTGGGCAGGCGCAGCTGCCCTTGGCCGCGACCGGAAGGCGCGGCAGCGGCAGGCGCCGGTTTGGCTGCGCCGCCGAGCAAGGCGGCTGCAGACCCGGTGGGAGCCGGTGCGGCAGGTTTGGGTTTGATCACTTCGGCCTTGCCGCCAGTGAGTGCCGACAGCGAGTCATTGGCAAAAGGCGAGGCGGCAGCTTTTGGCGCGCCGCCCATCAGGGCTTCAAGCTTGCCGGCCTTATGCAGCGCTTTCTTGACCTTGGTAATCAGCTGGTCGTTGGTGAACGGCTTGCCGATAAAATCGGAAACGCCAGCCTGAATGGCTTGCACCACGTTCTCTTTGTCGCCTCGGCTGGTGACCATGATGAACGGGGTGGTTTTCATCTCGGGTTGCTCGCGGCACCACGTCAGCAATTCGAGGCCGGAGAGCTCGGGCATTTCCCAGTCGCACAGGATCAGGTCGAACGCCTGTCGCCCAAGGATTTGCTGGGCTTTGCGACCGTTGACCGCGTCTTCGATCTGAATGCCGGGGAAGGAATTGCGCAGCCCCTTTTTCACCAGGTCACGAATAAACGGTGCGTCATCCACCACCAGCACGCTGACTTTGCTCATCGACCACCCCTTCAGTAATGGCATAAGCATAGCCTCGCCACGGGGCGAATAGGCAAATCGGCTTGCGGAACCCGACGTTAGTGCACAAAAACGGCAACGCCCGGGCTGGGCCGGGCGTTGTTGGCAAGCGCGATTAATGTAGGAGCGGCTTCAGCCGCGATGCTCTTGACCTTGAAAAGCATCGCGGCTAAAGCCGCTCCTACAGGAGGCGGGTGTGGGTCAGCCTTTGTCGGCGATCCCTTTTACTTCTTCTTCCATTCTTGCCAGACCCAAGTGCTTCACGTCGGTGCCGCGCACGAGGTAGATCACCAACTCGGCAATGTTGCGGGCGTGGTCGCCGATGCGTTCCAGCGAGCGCAGTACCCAGATGATGCTGAGTACGCGGGTGATGGAGCGCGGGTCTTCCATCATGTAGGTGACCAGTTCACGCAGCGCGGTTTTGTATTCGCGGTCGATGGTCTTGTCGTATTTGGCTACCGACAGGGCCAGGTCGGCGTCGAAGCGGGCGAAGGCGTCGAGCGATTCCTGAACCATTTTGCGCACCTGGTCGCCGATGTGGCGCACTTCCACGTATCCGCGTGGCGACTCGCCGCTTTCGCACAGCTCGATGGCGCGCTTGGCGATTTTGGTCGCTTCGTCGCCGATGCGTTCCAGGTCGATCACCGACTTGGAGATGCTGATGATCAGACGCAGGTCGGAAGCGGCAGGCTGACGACGGGCCAGAATGCGAATGCACTCTTCGTCGATGTTGCGCTCCATCTGGTTGATCTGGTCATCAATCTCGCGCACTTGCTGGGCCAGACCGGAGTCGGCGTCGATCAGCGCGGTAACGGCGTCGTTGACTTGTTTTTCCACCAGGCCGCCCATGGCCAGCAGGTGGCTGCGCACGTCTTCCAGCTCAGCGTTGAACTGGGCGGAAATGTGATGGGTGAGGCTGTCTTTGTTGATCATGAGCATGTCCTGAACCGGGGTTTGACTCCCTTCTCCCGTCCTCGGGAAAGGGGCCGGGGGAGAGGGTCGGCAGACAACGCAAAAGCCCCTCTCCCTAACCCTCTCCCGCAAGCAGGAGAGGGGACTGACCGAAAACTAGCCGTAGCGACCGGTGATGTAGTCTTCCGTTTGTTTCTTCGCCGGGTTGGTAAACAACGTGTCCGTGTCGCCAAACTCGATCAGCTTGCCCATGTACATGAACGCGGTGTAGTCGGAAACCCGCGCGGCCTGTTGCATGTTGTGGGTCACGATGATGATGGTGAATTTCGATTTCAGCTCGTAAATCAGCTCTTCCACTTTCAGGGTGGAGATGGGGTCCAGTGCCGAGCACGGTTCGTCGAGCAGCAGCACTTCAGGCTGTACGGCGATGGTACGGGCGATGACCAGACGTTGTTGCTGACCACCGGACATACCCAGCGCCGACTCGTGCAGACGGTCTTTCACTTCGTCCCACAGGGCCGCGCCACGCAGCGAGGCTTCAACGGCTTCGTCGAGTACGCGCTTCTGGTTGATGCCTTGAATGCGCAGGCCGTACGCCACGTTCTCGTAGATGCTCTTCGGGAACGGGTTGGGCTTCTGGAACACCATGCCGACGCGACGGCGCAGCTCGGCCACGTCTTCGCCTTTGCGGTAGATGTTGTTGCCGTCGAGGTTGATTTCCCCTTCGACGCGGCAGCCATCAACCAGGTCGTTCATGCGGTTGAAGCAGCGCAGCAAGGTCGACTTGCCGCAGCCGGACGGACCGATGAAGGCGGTTACGCGCGCCTTGGGAATGTTCATTTTGACGTCATAAAGCGCCTGCTTGTCGCCGTAGAACAGGCTCAAGCCGGGCACTTCCAGGGTCACGGCCTCTTCGGCCAGCGTCAGGTTCTGTTTTTCACGGCCAAGGGCAGAGATGTTGATGCCGTGTGGCTGAGCTTCGTGCTGCATGGAGAAACCTCGATGCGTTGTGTGCGTTTGGCTGACCGGTGCGCTGGTCAGCGATAAAAAATTCGTGTTCTTTCTACTGCATCATTCCCGCGTTCGCGAGGATGACGTTAATGGTCCAGCGCCTTGTACTTCTCGCGCAGGTGGTTACGAATGGCCACCGCCGAAAGGTTCAGGCCGGCAATCACCATGACCAGCAGCAACGCAGTGGCGTATACCAGCGGGCGGGCCGCTTCTACGTTCGGGCTCTGGAAGCCGACGTCGTAGATATGGAAGCCCAGGTGCATGATTTTCTGATCCAGGTGCAGGTACGGGTAGTTACCGTCTACCGGCAGCGACGGCGCCAGTTTCACCACACCGACCAGCATCAGCGGCGCCACTTCACCTGCGGCGCGGGCCACGGCGAGGATCATGCCGGTCATCATCGCCGGGCTGGCCATTGGCAGCACGACTTTCCACAGGGTTTCCGCCTTGGTCGCGCCCAGGGCCAGCGAGCCCTCACGCACGGCACGGGGAATACGCGCCAGGCCTTCTTCGGTGGCCACAATCACCACGGGCACGGCGAGAATCGCCAGGGTCAGCGAGGCCCACATCAGGCCAGGCGTACCAAACGTAGGTGCCGGCAGCGATTCGACGAAGAACAAGCGGTCGATGGAGCCACCCAGTACGTAAACGAAGAAGCCCAGACCGAACACGCCGTAAACGATGGCCGGAACGCCCGCCAGGTTGTTCACCGCGATGCGGATGATGCGGGTCAGCGGGCCCTGTTTGGCGTATTCGCGCAGGTAAACCGCTGCCAGCACGCCGAACGGGGTCACGATCATGGCCATGATCAGGGTCATCATCACGGTGCCGAAAATGGCCGGGAAGATGCCGCCTTCGGTGTTCGCTTCGCGCGGGTCGTCGGAGAGGAATTCCCACAGGTTGGCGAAGTACATGCGCAGCTTGGTGAACACGCTCATGCCGTTTGGCTGGTAGGCGTGAACGATTTTGCCGAGGGTGATTTCAATTTCTTTGCCGTCGGCTTCACGCACCACGATGCTGTCGCGGTCGACTGCCTGATGCAGCTCCAGCAGTTGGCTTTCAAGGCCTTTGTATTTGGCGTCGAGCTCGGCGCGCTCGGCTTCGATGTCGGCCTGCGCTTCAGGCGTCAGGGCGTTGTCGAGTTCGAGCTTGCGGGTTTTCAGGCGCAGGCGTTCGAGGTCATGGTTGATGGCGCCGATGTCTTTCTTTTCCAGCTTGCTGAGCTGTTCGGCCAGGCCTTCGACACGCACGATGCGCTCTTGCAGGGTCGGCCAGCCGGCCTCGCCTTCGGCGATGACTTTGCCGCTTTCCTTGACGCTCACCAGCGTGCCGTAGAAGTTGCCCCACTCGCGGCGTACGACGGTCATCAGCTCGACCGGCTTTTTCTGGTCAACCAGCCAATCGCCGACCAGCCAGGTGAAGTCGCTGCCGTAGATGTCGCGGTTGCCGACTTTCAGCAGTTCGCGGGTCATGAATTCCGGGCCGTTTTCCGGCACCGGCAAACCGGCGCCTTTCAAGCGCGCCAGCGGCACTTCTTCGGCCTGAACCACTTCGCCGACCACGGTATGGCTGGCCTGGCCGGGAATGGCGTAGGTGGCTTGCAGCAGGTCGGCAGGCCAGAAGTGACCCAGACCGCGGAACGCGATGACCAGCAGCAAGCCGATGGTCATGATCACGGCGATGGACACCGCGCCGCCGCTCATCCAGATGCCTGGCGAACCGCTTTTGAACCAAGCGTTGAGAGAATTCTTCTTCACGGCATTCATCCTTTAGAGCGCTGCGTATTTCTTGCGCAGACGCTGACGAATCAGTTCGGCCAAGGTGTTCATGACGAAGGTGAACAGCAGCAGTACCAGTGCCGAAAGGAACAGCACGCGGTAGTGGCTGCCGCCGACTTCCGATTCCGGCATTTCCACCGCCACGTTGGCGGCCAGGGTGCGCAGGCCTTCGAACAGGTTCATTTCCATGACCGGGGTGTTACCGGTGGCCATCAGCACGATCATGGTTTCCCCGACCGCACGGCCCATGCCGATCATCAGTGCAGAGAAAATGCCCGGGCTGGCGGTAAGGATCACCACGCGGGTCATGGTCTGCCAGGTGGTGGCTCCCAGTGCCAGCGAGCCCAGGGTCAGGCTGCGCGGCACGCTGAACACGGCGTCTTCAGCAATCGAGAAGATGTTCGGGATCACCGCAAAGCCCATCGCCAGACCGACGATCAGGGCGTTGCGCTGGTCGTAGGTGATGCCCAGGTCATTGGAAATCCACAGGCGCATGTCGCCGCCAAAGAACCAGTTTTCCATGTACGGGCTCATGCCCAGGGCAACGGTGCCGACCAGCAGAATCACAGGAATCAGGGTCAGTGCTTCCCAGCCTTCAGGCACGCGCAGGCGGATGGATTCCGGCAAGCGGCTCCAGCCCCAGCCGGCGAGCAGAATGCCCAACGGCGTCAGCACCAGCAGGCTGAAAATGCCCGGCAAGTGGCCTTCTACATACGGCGCCAGGAACAGGCCGGCGAAGAAGCCGAGAATGACCGTAGGCAGGGCTTCCATCAGTTCGATCACCGGCTTCACTTTGCGACGCATGCGCGGCGCCATGAAGTAGGCGGTGTAGATGGCGGCGGCAACGGCCAGCGGTGCGGCCAGCAGCATGGCGTAGAACGCGGCTTTCAGCGTACCGAACGTCAGCGGCGCGAGGCTCAGCTTGGGCTCGAACTCGGTGTTGGCGGCAGTCGATTGCCAGATGTACTTGGGCTCGTCGTAGCTTTCGTACCAGACCTTGCCCCACAGCGCGCTGAACGACACTTCCGGGTGTGGGTTCTTCAGGGTCAGCGGATGCAGCTCGGTGCCGGCTTCCACCAGCAGGCGGTTGGCGCGCGGCGACATGGCCATGGCGCCTTTGCCTTCAACGATTTTTTCTACCAGCAGCGTGCGTTCGGCGGTGCTGTGGTAAACGCCCAGCTCACCGGCGGCGTCCAGTGCCACGAAGCCTTTGCGGCGCTCTTCGGCGCTGATTTGCACGATGGCCGCGTCGCCTTGCTGGAAGTCACGGATGTGTTTGAAGCGCGAGGTACCGTCCGGGTCGCGCGCCATGAACCACTGGCTGATGCCACCTTTGGAGTTACCCACCATCAACGAAATGCCACCCAGCAACTGGGCGCTGGCAGTGACTTCGGTGTCGGCGTCTTCGAGCAGTTTGTAGCGACCGTTGAGGCTGCGTTCACGCAGGTTGAACACGTCGGCCTGGGCACGACCGTTCAACACGTACAGCCACTGTTGGCGCGGGTCGATATACAGCGCTTTGATCGGTTCGGCGATCTGCGGCAGGACGATGCGATCCTGCGTCAGGGTGACTTCGCCGGTCATCATGTTTTCTTCGCTGGTCAGCGACAGCATCAGCAGCTCGGTGCCGCTGGAGGCGCCCAACAACATGGTCTCGTCATTGGCGTTGATGCTTACGTGTTCCAGCGCGCGGCCCTGCGGGTCGATCGCCAGCGGCGCTTCGCCGTAGGGGTAATCGAGCTGCGGGGTGATGGTTTTGTGGTTGTCCGGGTAAGTAACGATATAGCTGTGCTTAAACACCAGCGCCTGGCCGTTGGACAGACCCAGCACCACCAGATTGCTGCCCGACTGCGCCTGGCCAATGGAGGCCACGCTGGCGCCGGCTGGCAGGGTCAGCGCTACGCGCTTGAGTTCGTCGCCGGTTTTGGTGGTGAAGAAAATCACCTCGCCCTTATCGGAAACACGCATGGCCACCTGGTTCTGCTCTTCGATGGCGAGCAGCAGCGGTTTGCCAGCGTCCTGTTGCAGCCATGCAGGCGTCTGCACCTTCTTCTCGGTCAGCTCGGCACCCTGAAACAGGGGAAACACCACGTAACCCAGATAGAAGAAGATCAGCGTGATCGCGCCGAGCACGGAAAGGCCGCCGATCATCACGTACCAGCGGGCCAAATGGTCTTTAAGCGCACGTGTACGGCGCTTGCGTTGCAGCTCGGGCGTATTGAAATCAATGCGTCCGGAGGAGGAATTCGCAGTCATGGGGGAATTTGCCAGATCGTTCATGCGCACACCCTAGCGGCTCTGTATGACAGAAACATGACAAAGCAGTGACGCAAAAAACCCACTGACCAATAACACCAAGTGCAATTGACAGCGGGCTTGCGAAATACGCCGCTCGGGATCACCAAACGGCGCTTATGTGTTCAACGGAGCGGCGGTTAACCGCTCCTGCTGGTCTTAGAGACCCAGGTCTTTCAAAGCCTTTTCGGCAACTTTCGCCGGCAGCGGGATGTAACCGTCTTTCACGACTACTTGCTGACCTTGTTGCGACAGAACCAGCTTCACGAATTCAGCTTCCAGCGGAGCCAGAGGCTTGTTCGGCGCCTTGTTCACGTACACGAACAGGAAGCGCGACAGCGGGTAGGAACCGTTCAGGGCGTTTTGCTCGTTGTCTTCTACGAACTCGCCGCCTTCTTTCTTGGCCAAAGGCACGGTGCGAACGCTGGCAGTTTTGTAGCCAATGCCTGAGTAGCCGATGCCGTTCAGCGAGGAGCTGATGGACTGAACCACCGAAGCCGAACCCGGCTGCTCGTTCACGTTGGCTTTGAAGTCGCCTTTGCACAGGGCTTCTTCTTTGAAGTAGCCGTAAGTGCCCGATACCGAGTTACGGCCGAACAGTTGTACTGGCTTGTTGGCCAGGTCGCCGGTCAAGCCCAGGTCGCCCCAGTTCTTGATGTCTTTGCTACCACCGCACAGGCGGGTGGCGGAGAAGATGGCGTCGACCTGGGCCATGCTCAGGCCTTTGATCGGGTTATCTTTGTGCACGAATACAGCCAGGGCGTCGACGGCTACCGGAACGGCAGTCGGCTTGTAGCCGTATTTGGATTCAAACGCTTGCAGCTCAACGTCTTTCATCTTGCGCGACATTGGGCCGAGGTTGGCGGTGCCTTCGGTCAGAGCGGGTGGCGCGGTCGAAGAACCGGCAGCCTGAATCTGGATGTTCACGTTCGGGTACAGGCGTTTGTATTCCTCAGCCCACAGGGTCATGAGGTTGGCGAGGGTGTCGGAACCAACGCTGGACAGGTTGCCGGATACGCCGGTGGTCTTGGTGTAGGCCGGGATCGACGGGTCAACAGCGGCAACCGCGCTTGCGGTGGCGACGCCAGCGGCGACAAAAGTCAGGGCCGCCATCAAACGCTTAAGTTTCATGCCTTGCTCCTAGCAGGATAGGGTTGTGATGGTACGGGCCCAAGTATCTGCAGGCCGTGTGAAGACTCTATGACTTGAATGTGACAATTAGATGAAAGGCCATCATTGGAGCTGCTGCGCTCGGCCATGCGGCGTTGAAGTGCGGGTCACGATGCTCATTGGCTTGAGCCAACTGCGC
The DNA here is from genome assembly GCF_900573885.1 of Pseudomonas viridiflava. Taxonomy (GTDB): domain Bacteria; phylum Pseudomonadota; class Gammaproteobacteria; order Pseudomonadales; family Pseudomonadaceae; genus Aquipseudomonas. The sequence continues at coordinate 262,041 of NZ_UPSE01000161.1, read as the reverse complement.
TCGCTCGTCCGCCCTTCGCCTTGCCTGGCCTTCGCTCGCGACGCTCCACCACCTATAACTCCAGCACCTATAAATAGATGCGTATGCCCCCGTCACCCTCGCGAACGCGGGGGTCCAGAATCTTGAAGCTGCCGTATAACTAAAAGCCGCCAATAAAGCCGCACCGCAGGTTTTCAAAACAGTGTGAACGTTGTGCTGTCACTTATTGAGCAACCCGCAACGACCCGGAGACCGCCCCATGCATTTCGCTCGTTTACTGCCGCTTTCCCTGTTGACCGTCGCCTGCGTGAGCTGCGCAGAAACCCCCAGCACCGATGAGCTCAAGGGCTACGGGCCAAACCCGACATTGCCGAAACCGGAGTCGGGCCTGCTGCCTACCGTGCACATCGCCAAAGCGGTCGGCTGGCCGGTAGGCGCTACCCCCGAGGCGGCGCCGGGCACCAAGGTGAATCTGTTTGCCGAAGGGCTGGACCATCCGCGCTGGCTGCATGTACTGCCCAACGGCGATGTGCTGGTGGCTGAGAGCAATGCGCCGAAACCGGAAGACGAGGGCGATTTCAAAATCAAGGAATGGGTGGCCAAGAAGATCATGGCCAAGGCCGGCGCCGGCGTACCGAGCGCTGACCGCATTACCCTGCTGCGCGACGCCGACCACGACGGCATCGCCGAAGTGCGCACCACGTTCTTGAAAGGCCTGCACTCGCCGTTCGGCATGGCCCTGATTGGCAATGATCTGTATATCGCCAACGCCGACGCCGTGGTGCGCGTGCCGTATGTAGCAGGCCAGACGGAAATCAGCGCCGAGCCGACCAAGATCACCGCGCTGCCGGCCGGGCTTAACCATCACTGGACGAAAAACCTGATCGCCAGCCAGGACGGCAAGAAGCTGTACGTCACCGTGGGTTCCAACAGCAACGTCGGCGAGAACGGCCTGGACATAGAAGAAGGCCGCGCCGCCATTTGGGAGCTGGACCCTACCAGCGGCGACAAGCGCCTGTTTGCCACCGGCCTGCGCAACCCCAACGGCCTGGCCTGGGAGCCCACTACGGGCGCCTTGTGGACGGCGGTTAACGAGCGCGACGAAATCGGCAACGACCTGGTGCCCGACTACATCACCTCAGTTAAAGAAGGCGGCTTCTACGGTTGGCCCTACAGCTATTACGGCCAGAACGTAGACGAACGCGTTGAACCGCAGCAGCCGGACCTGGTGGCCACGGCCCTGCTGCCGGATTACGCACTGGGCTCGCACACCGCCTCGCTGGGTATTGTGTTTGGCGATAAAAGCGCGCTGTCGGCTTACAAGGAAGGGCTGTTCGTGGCGCAGCACGGCTCGTGGAACCGCGAACCGCGTGCGGGCTACAAGGTGATCTTTGTGCCGTTCAGCGGTGGCAAACCCAACGGCATGCCGCAAGACGTGCTGACCGGCTTCCTCAACCCCGAAGGCGAAGCGCAGGGCCGTCCGGTGGATGTCGCCGTCGACAGCCAGGGCGCCCTGCTGGTAACCGACGATGTCGGCAACAAAGTGTGGCGGGTCAGCGCTTCGAAATAAGCAGATAGAGGCCCACGCAAAAGCCCAGGCCGCATAGCGCGGCCACGTAATAGGCCGGCCCGAGCGGGTCGGTCTTGAGCAGCAGGGTCACCAGCATGGGTGTCAGGCCGCCGAAAATGGCGTAGGCCAGGTTGTAGGAAAACGACAACCCGGAAAAGCGCACCACCGGCGGGAAGGCGTTGACCATTACAAACGGCACCGCACCAATGGTGCCGACGAACAACCCCGTCAGCGCGTACAGCGCAAACAGCCAGTCGGGATGGGCGCTGATCTGCGTGTAGAAGGTCCATGAGCTGGCCAGCAGCAGCAAGCTGCCGACGATAAATACCCGGCCGGCGCCAAAACGATCTGCCAACGCGCCGGCTGCCACACAGCCCAAACTCAAGAACACGATGGCCAGACTGTTGGCTTGCAGCGCCGTGGCCGCGTCGAAGTGGTAGAGGGTCTGCAGCAGCGTGGGCGTCATCAGGATGACCACGATGATGCCGGCCGAGAGCACCCAGGTGAGCAACATCGACAACAAAATTGCGCCACGGTGGTCGCGCACCACGGCCTTGAGCGGCACTTCTTCAGCCAGCGCTTTGCGCTGTTGCAGCTCGGCGAATACCGGCGTTTCGTGCAGCCAGCGGCGCAGGTATACCGAGAACAGACCAAATACGCCGCCGAGCAGGAAGGGCCCGCGCCAGCCGTAGGCCAGCAGTTCTTCGGGGGTGAAGACGCTGTTGAACAGCGTGGCGACCAGCGAGCCCAGCAGAATGCCGGCGGTCAGCCCCGAGGTCAGCGTGCCGCAGGCATAGCCGATGTGCCGTGGCGGCACATGCTCAGCCACGAACACCCAGGCACCGGGCACTTCGCCGCCGATGGCCGCGCCCTGAATCACCCGCAGCACCAGCAAGGCGATGGGCGCCCAGATGCCGATTTGCGCGTAAGTGGGCAACAAGCCCATGAGCAGCGTGGGCACCGCCATCATGAAGATGCTCAAGGTGAACATTTTTTTGCGGCCCAGCAGGTCGCCAAAGTGCGCCATCACGATGCCGCCCAGCGGGCGAGCCAGATAACCCGCGGCAAAGATGCCGAAGGTTTGCATCTGGCGCAGCCATTCGGGCATTTCCGCCGGGAAGAACAGCTTGCCGACCACGGCCGCGAAGAACACGAAAATGATGAAGTCGTAGAACTCCAGCGCACCGCCCAGAGCGGAGAGCGACAGGGTTTTGTAATCGCTGCGAGTCAGCGGTCGGGTTGAAACAGGGGCGGCGGTGGGCATAAAGGAAGGCTTCTCGATCGGCTGAAAGCGCAGCCACAGCGGGCGCAAAGCCCCGCGCGGCAGGGCGGCACGATAGCAAATTGCGACACTTCGACACAGCAATGTAACCATCTCGGTCAATTCTGGAACCCGGCAGTCGTGCTAGGACAAAACCCCCGATATACTGCGGCCTGTCTGCGTCTGGCCCCAGCTAGAGCGGCCGGGTCTTCTGCGAACCCAACTTGCGGCCTGTTAGCCGAGTGAGCAGTCAAGCCCGAGACTGACCACAACCAATAAGAGTGACGGGTAAGAGGCACCCTAGGCATGATCGAACTCGAACAGGAAGACCCAACGCCGCAAGGCGATCTGGCGCTGCAAATTACCGCCCTCCCTCGCGAAACCAATGGCTTCGGCGACATTTATGGCGGCTGGCTGGTTTCGCAGATGGACCTCGCCGGCACCGCCATGGCGAGCAAAGTGGCCGGCGGGCGCGTATCGACCGTCGCCATCGACCGCATGGCCTTCCTGGTCCCGGTTGCCGTTGGCGCCCAGCTTTCCTTCTATAGCCAGACCCTGGAAATCGGCCGCAGCTCGATCCAGATGCTGGTGGAAGTGTGGAGCGATGACCCGCTCTCCAGCGAATGGCGCAAGGTGACCGAGGCGGTGTTTGTGTTTGTGGCCATCGATGGCAGCGGACGCACGCGGCCGGTGCCACGGCGTTAAGCACTGCTCCCCTCGCCCACTTGTGGGAGAGGGGCTGGGGGAGAGGGCCGGCCGTCACGCCATGTTCAATCGAGTCGCCTGCTGCCCTCTCCCTAACCCTCTCCCGTAAACGGGAGAGGGGACTGATCTTCGTACGTCAGGAGTTCCCGAATGTCTCTGCCCACCACCGCCCCCCACGTTGAACGCATCGAACTGGATGAGCTGGTGTGCTGGCGCATCCGCACCGCCCACGCCAATTTGCTGATCGCCCAACAGGGCGCGCAGGTGCTGAGTTATCAGCCCCACGATCACCAACCGGTCATTTGGCTGAGCGAGCAGGCGGCCTTTAAAAAAGGCCAATCGGTACGTGGCGGTGTGCCGGTGTGCTGGCCATGGTTTGGCGACTTGTCGCGCAACCCCGAAGCTATCCAGCTGCAACACGCCGGCGCCGCAGCACCGGCCCACGGGCCTGTACGCGGTCTGGACTGGCAGTTGCAAGGCATCGACAATGATGAGCAGCGCGTGACCCTGCGTTTCACCTTGCCAGCCAACAGCCTGCCCGCGCTGCCCGCTGGCATCGAACTCAGCCTGGACGTTCAGTTGGACGAACGCCTGAGCCTGAGCCTGACCACCCTCAACGGCAGTGACCGGCCGTTGGCGATGAGCCAGGCGCTGCACACGTATTTCGCGGTGGGCGATATCCACCAGACGCGGCTCGAAGGGTTCGACCAGACCCGCTATATCGAAACCCTGGAGAACTGGGAACAGCGCACCCAGAACGGCGACATCACCTTTGCCGGCGAAACCGACCGCATCTATCTCGATGTGCCCGCGCAGCTGAGCATCTTCGATCCACTTTGGAACCGGCGCATTCACCTGGCCAGCAGCGGCTCGCGGTCAGCCGTGGTGTGGAACCCGTGGATCGATAAAGCCCAGCGCCTGAGCCAGTTCGCCGACGACGCCTGGCCCGGCATGCTGTGCATCGAAACCGCCAACGTGCTGGACGACCACCTCACGCTCGCCCCGGGTGCCGCGCACACCATGGCCGTGACGCTCTGGGCCGAACCCGCCTGAACAAAGGGGGCGCCGCACAAGCGCCCCTTGCTAATCCTTCGGCAAAGTATTGCAATGCGCCATCACTCCCCGGCGCCGTGCACCCATGCCGATAAAATTCAGCGTTTCCGCCGGAAAGAATGGCCTGGAAGAAACCGGCAAGCGCTCGCTCATGCGCCTGATTCTGGTGAGCACCGGCGTAACGCTAAGCTCGTTTGGCATTCTGCAATGGCTGGCCGGCAATACGCTGGTCGCCGTGTTCGAGTGGTGCACCAGTGCCGTACTGGTGTGGGGCGGCTGGAAAATCACCACGGTGCGCAATCTGATTCCGTGGATTTACCTGTACCTGATCCCGACGTTTACGTTTCTTCTGTACATCATCGTGATGCCGCAGGCCTCCAGCACCGCCTACGTGTGGATTTACGTCATTCCCCTGCTTTCATATCTGCTGCTGGGGCGGGTGCGCGGCTTTTTGCTGACCATGCCGTTTGGCCTCACCGCCATCGCCCTGTATTTCGACAAATACCCGCTGCCGAGCGATTCGGCCGCGTTGATCGATGTGGTCAATGCGGTGCTGTGCGGGGTGATGATCCTGATCTTCGTGCACCTTTACGAAACCCGCCGCGCGGCTGCTTACGACCAGCTGGAGCGTCAGGCGCAAACCGATGCGCTGACCGGCGTGGCCAGCCGTGGCAGTTTTCAGCAGGCGCTGGAGCGCAGCGTGCTGGAAGCCGAACGCAGCAGCTTGCCGATGGTGTTGGTGATTATGGATGTCGACCACTTCAAGCAGGTCAACGACACCTGGGGCCACGATGCCGGCGACCAGGCGCTCAAGCATATCTGTGCGGGCCTGCTGCTGCGGCTGCGCGCCACCGACAGCCTGGGGCGGCTGGGCGGCGAGGAATTCGGGCTGATCTTGGGTAACACTGATCTGGCGGCAGCCACGCCCTTGGTGGAAACCCTGCGCCAGCACATCGCCGACAACCCACTGCGCTACGGCGAAGAAACCATTGCCCTGGCCGCCACGTTTGGCCTGGCCCAGTGGCCGTTGGATGGCCGCAGCGCCAGCGAGCTGTACCGCTGCGCCGACCAGCGCCTGTACCGTGGCAAACAGCTGGGGCGCAACCGGCTGGTGGCAGACACCAACGCCAGCGCCTGAAAGCGGCTTAGCCCAGGGCCGTATCGAGGAACATCATCACCGCGAAGCCCGCCATCAAGCCGAGCGTGGCCGGCGTCTGGTGGCCGTTACGGTGGGTTTCCGGAATCACTTCGTGGGACACCACGAAAATCATCGCACCAGCCGCCAGGCCCATGCTCACCGGGTAAGCCAGGGCGAACCCGCTGGATACGCCAATGCCGATCAACGCGCCCAGCGGCTCCATGGCGCCACTGAAAACGGCCAGCAGCGCGGCTTTCATCGACGACATGCCGGTGGCCCGCAGCGCGATGGCCACGGCGAGGCCTTCGGGGATGTCTTGAATGGCAATGGCGGTGGTCAGCGGCAGGCCGACGCTCATGTCGCCACCGGAAAAGCTCACGCCAATCGCCATGCCTTCGGGAATGTTGTGCAGGGTCACGGCGAGCACAAACAACCACACCCGGTTGATGCGCTCGGCTTCCGGGCCGCAGGGGCCGGTGCTGTCGTGTTCGTGCGGGGTGAAACGGTCGAGGCCGAGCATCAGCAATACGCCAAGCCCCAGGCCGACTACAACGGTCAGCGCGGCCATCGGGCCATTGCCGGTAATTTCCTTGGCGGCGGCCAGGCCCGGCAGAATCAGCGAAAACGAACTGGCGGCGAGCATCATGCCAGCGGCAAAGCCGAGCATGGTGTCTTGAGTACGGGCTTTGATCGAGCCGAGGGTAAGAGCGAACACCGCGCCCAATGCCGTGGCGCCGAAGCCGGCCATGCCGCCGTAGAAGGCGATACGCAAATGGCCCGAGCCGTCGCCCTGAAAGGCGTTGTAGATGCTCATTACCAGCAACACCAGCACCGCCAGCCCGGCGGCCGCGAAACCCAGAGCGGTGAACGGGTGGTTTTGCGCCTGGTTAACCCAGGCGTTACGCATGGCAAGAATGGAAGTCGGCATGGCAGTGAACCGGCGCTGGAAAAAGTAAACGCAGATTAAAAGCTATCGCCGCTTGATGGCCATAAGAAAAAATCTATCGCGGCCCATCGTCGTTGGCGATTACAAATCCGCCTCAGTCACCTTTCGGACATTGCTGGCATCCAGCGCATAGGCGGCGTCGGCCAGGTCGTTATTGACGGTTTCCACCTTCAACGTGCCGGTTACCCAGAGCGGGTTGTAAATGTCGTCGAGTTTCAGGCCTTTGGGGAAGCGCACCAGCACCATCTGGTTAGGCGGTGGAGGCGGCACGTGAATGCAGGCGCCCGGGTAAGGCACGAGGAAGAACAGGGTGCTGCGACCCTTGGCGTCGGTTTCCAGCGGCACCGGATAGCCGCCGATGCGGATGGTCTTGTTGTTCATCGCCGCTACGGTGTGGGTGGAGTACATCACCGCCGGCAGGCCTTTTTCCTGCTTCAGGCCGCCTTTGCTGGTGAAGGTACCGTCGCCTTCGGGCGTGTTGTGGCTGATTTCCGGCATGGCCTCAAGCGCCTTCTGGTCGGCTTTGGGCATCAGCGACAGCCAGTCGGTTTCTGGCAATTGGGCGTGGGCAAAACCACTGAGTAGCAACAGGCTGAACAGTAAGCGGCGCATGGAATAACTCGGGCAGACCGGAAGCGGGCGAGTCTATCAGCCGCTAATTGCCAAGTGCAGACCGAGCAGCGCCAGCCCGATAAAGAACAGGCGCTTGAACAGCGGCGCGCTGATGCGCTGACGCAACCATTGCCCCAGTGCCATGCCCATCAGCGCCGGCAGCAGCGCCACAAGCGAGGCGCCCAGTTCGGCCCCTCCCAGTTCACCACGCCAGAACAGCGCCACGCCCAGCGCCAGGGTAGACACGGTAAACGACAGCCCCAGCGCCTGCACCAGCGCATCGCGCTGCAGGCCCAAGGCTTGCAGATACGGCACGGCAGGAATCACGAATACGCCGGTAGCGGCGGTCACCACGCCCGTCAGCAGGCCGCACAAGGGCCCCAACCAGGGTTCCCAGGCGGCGGGAACGCGCAGGGTCGGCAACAGCAAACCGCTCAAGGCATAAACCAGTAACGCAGCACCCAGGGCGTGGGTCATCCACTGGCCCGAGCCCAACCCCAGCCACCAGGAACCGAAGGCCGTGCCGACGATTATGGTCAGCAGCAACGGCCACAGCCGGTGCAGTAGCGGACGCAAAGCGCTGCCGATGGCCAGCTGCCAGATATTGGTGACGGTGGAAGGAATGAACAGCAGGGCGGCGGCTTGCGGCGGCAGCATTGCCAGCCCCAGCAAGCCCATCGCCACGGTGGGCAGGCCAAGGCCGATTACGCCTTTGACGGTGCCGGCCAGCACAAAGGTGGCCAGCACCAGCAGGGTAAGGGCCACGCCGAGGTGCTGATAAAACGCGAAGAAGTCAGTCATCGCGCCATGCTGCGCGAATCACGGGCGGTGAAGCAACCGCCCGTTGAGACATAGCGGCTTAGCGCTTCTTAACCATGCCGTAGATAACCAGCAGAATGATCGCGCCGACCACTGCGCCGACAAAGCCGGCCGCTTCGCCCGCCTGATACAGGCCCAGCGCCTGGCCGCCATAAGTGGCTGCCAGCGAACCGGCGATACCCAGCAGGATGGTCATGATCCAGCCCATGCTGTCGTCGCCCGGCTTGAGGAAACGCGCGATCAGGCCCGCGAAGAAACCAATAATGATGGTGCCGATAATGCCCATAGGAATTCCCCTCTCAATGGCAGGTGCCAACGCTGGCACCTGAAATCAGAGAGTAGGCGAACGGGGAGGTTCCATCTTTAGGCCCGGGCTAAAGACCGGCGCTTACTTGATAAGCGCCTGCACCTTGGCCACTTGCGCATCCAGCGTGGCGCGGTCGGCGCTGCGCACGGTGGCGTGGCCCACTTTGCGGCCGACCTTGAAGGCCTTGCCGTAGTGGTGCAAATGGCAGTCGCCAATGGCGATTACCTGCTCAACCGCCGGCACTTCGCCGATGAAGTTGAGCATGGCGCTCTCGCCCAGCTTGGCAGTCGAGCCCAACGGCAGGCCGGCGACGGCACGCAGGTGGTTCTCGAATTGGCTGCACTCGGCGCCTTCAATGGTCCAGTGCCCGGAGTTGTGCACACGCGGCGCGATTTCATTGGCCTTGAGGCCGCCATCCACTTCGAAGAACTCGAAGGCCAGCACGCCGACGTAATCGAGCTTTGTCAGCACGCGGCTCACGTAGTCTTCGGCCAGTGCTTGCAGCGGGTGGTCGGTGCTGGCGATGGACAGGCACAGAATGCCGTTCACATGGGTGTTGTGCACCAGCGGGTAGAAGCGGGTTTCGCCATCGCGAGCGCGCACGGCCACCAGCGACACTTCGCCGGTGAAGGGCACGAAGCCTTCCAGCAGGCACGGCACGCTACCGAGTTCAGCAAAGGTGCCGACCACGTCTTCCGGCTTGCGCAGCACTTTCTGGCCTTTACCGTCGTAGCCCAGGGTGCGGGTTTTCAGTACCGCCGGCAGGCCGATGGTGGCGACGGCGGCGTCGAGGTCGGCTTGCGATTGAATGTCGGCGAACGCAGGCGTGGGAATGCCCAGTTCTTTGAACATGCTCTTTTCAAACCAGCGGTCGCGGGCGATGCGCAGGGCGTCAGCGCTGGGATAAACCGGCACGAACTGCGACAGGAAGGCCACGGTTTCGGCCGGCACGCTTTCGAATTCGAAGGTCACCAGGTCCACTTCATCGGCCAGCTGGCGCATGTGATCCTGGTCGTTGTAATCGGCGCGCAAATGCTCGCCCAGGGCAGCGGCGCAGGCATCTGGCGCCGGGTCGAGAAAGGCGAAGTTCATGCCCAGCGGCGTGCCCGCCAGTGCCAACATGCGACCGAGCTGGCCGCCACCGATTACACCGATTTTCATCTCTACAACCCCATTCGAAACTCAGACACAGCGGCGCTGAGCACCGCGTAGAACCCACAGTGCATCAGGCGATGCGCGGGTCCGGGTTATCCAGCACGCTGTCCGTTTGCTCGGTACGGAATTGCTTCAGCGCGGCGTGGAACTGCGGGTGTTGATGGCCAAGAATGCTCGCCGCCAGCAAGGCTGCGTTCACCGCGCCGGCCTTGCCGATGGCCAGGGTGGCGACCGGAATGCCGGCCGGCATCTGCACGATCGAAAGCAGCGAGTCGACGCCCGAGAGCATCGACGACTGCACCGGCACACCCAGCACGGGCAGGTGCGTTTTGGCCGCGCACATACCCGGCAAATGGGCTGCGCCGCCGGCACCGGCGATGATCACCTGAATGCCACGGCCTTCGGCTTCTTCGGCGTACTGGAACAGCAAATCCGGGGTGCGGTGAGCCGACACAACCTTCACTTCGTAAGGAATGCCCAGCTTTTCCAGCATATCGGCGGTGTGGCTAAGGGTGGACCAATCGGACTTGGAGCCCATGATCACGCCAACCAGTACGCTCATCGTCGTGCCTCTTCTCATTGGCGCCTGGCGGCGCGGCAAAAACTAACAAGCCACGCTGGAAAACCAGGCGTGGCTTGTATGCGAGACCGGAGCGAAGCCGGCCAAAGGCCGCGCAGTATAACGTAAAGATTCGGGAAAACAGTACCCGCCCGAAGCGACCGTCTGGCGGGGCATTTTTCCCGTCTGTTACCGGCGTCGAGCCCGCATTTACCGACGGTTTCGAGGCGTTATCGAGGATCGCCGTCTTCACGAATTTCCTGGTAGCGACGCTCCAGTTCCTGACGCAAATCGCGGCGCTGTTGCGCCTGGCGAAAGCGCCGCTTCTCATCGGCGCTTTCCGGCTCCAGCGGCGGCACCACGGTGGGCGTGCCGTTGTCGCCGACGGCCACCATGGTGAAGAAGCAACTGTTGGTGTGGCGTACCGATTTTTCGCGGATGTTTTCGGTGACCACTTTCACGCCGATTTCCATCGAGGTGCGACCGGTGTAATTCACCGAGGCCAGAAAGGTGACCAGTTCGCCGACGTGCACCGGCTCGCGGAAAATCACCTGGTCCACCGACAAGGTCACCACGTAGGTGCCGGCATAGCGGCTGGCACAGGCGAAGGCCACTTCGTCGAGGTATTTGAGCAGCGTGCCGCCGTGCACATTGCCGGAGAAGTTGGCCATGTCGGGCGTCATCAACACGGTCATTGTCAGTTGGGAGTTTCCGGGTTCCATGGTCGTCTCGTTTGGCCTGAAGAGAAAAGGTCCGCCAACCCTGACGGCCGGCACCCGCTGGCGCTGTTTACCATTGGCTATGGGCGCAATGCAATCGGCCTAGCGGCTGCCGGCGAGACTGCGGGCGCGGCAGGCAGGCTGCTCTTCCACCAGATCACTGGCGCTGCAGGCCAGCCCGTACTGCTGACGCAGCGCTGCCAGCTCGCCGGCGTTCTTCTCCAGAAAACGATTGAAGCGCTCCAGCAGGTGCGGGTGATCAAGGGTGCTCAGGTGATAGCTGGTGCGTGCGTGGGGCAGCTGCGGGTCGGCAATAAGGCGTTCGCCATCTTCATCCATTTCCTGCAACTGCAAGCGCACCACCTCGGCGTTGGCGTACACCGCATCAATTCGCCCGCGCAGCGCCATGCGGATGAGCCCGGCAATGTCGTTGGCTTCCAGCAGCTGCACCTGACCGCTGGCCAGTTGGGCATCCCAGGCTTGCGGTGTGAAACCGCGCACTGTGCCGAGCCGCTTGATCGCCGCGCTGCCCAGGCCCACGCGCTCGTGCAGCACCAGCGTGGCGTCCACCACATTGATGGCGGCATGGCTGTAGTGCATGCGCCGCTGCCCCTTCAACTCCCGTGACCATTGCGGGTTGTCGGGGAAGATCACGTCGAGGTTGTCGGTGTTGAGCAAATCATGGTGCAGGCGATTGAGCGGCCGGGGCAGCAGCTCCAGCGTCATGTTCTGGTCAGCGGCGAAGCGCTCGAGCAGCTCCACCGCGTAGCCTTCCACCGGCTGTCCGGGTTGGGCGCGAAAGTAGGGCATATAGTCGTGGCTTTCGATGCCCACGCGCAGGGTTTCAGCCTGGGCCGAGCCCACCGTCAACACCATTGCCAGCCACCAACACCACCGCATACGCCCGCTCCGAAACGACTGATTAAAACGTAGCAGCTAACACGCCCTCAGGCATGCACCAGATACCAGCGCCAATCCTGCTCGCCGACCTCGCCCATGAACTCGCGGTATTCGGTGTACTTGATCGCCAGGTACACCTTCAGATACGCCTCGCCAAAGGCCTCTTTTGCCCACTCAGAGTGTTCCAGCGCCTTGAGTGCCGTGAGCCAGTCGGTAGGCAGGAACTCGGTGGCCTGGGCATAGCCGTTTCCCGCTATGGGCGCGCCGGGGTCGATCTGCTGGCGGATGCCGTACTCGATGCCCGCCAGAATCGCCGCCGCCGCCAGATACGGGTTGGCATCGGCGCCGCAAATGCGGTGCTCGATATGCCGGCTCGCTGCCGGCCCGCCTGGAACCCGCAGCGACACGGTGCGGTTATTGATGCCCCACGTCAGCGCCAGCGGCGCATAGCTGTTGGCCTGGAAGCGGCGGAACGAGTTGGCGTTGGGGCAGAACAGCGCAAGCGAATCGAGCAGCGTGTGCATCATGCCGCCGATGGAGTGGCGCAACAGCGGCGTGCCGGCCGGATCCTCGCTGGCGTAGAGGTTATTGCCGTCGGCGTCAGCCAGGCTGACGTGCATGTGCATGCCGGTGCCGGCCAGGTCGCCAAATGGCTTGGCCATAAAGCACGCCTGCAAGCCATGTTTGTTGGCCACGCCCTTGACCAGGCGCTTGTAGCGCACGCCCTCATCGATGGCTTGCAGCGCGTCGAAGCGGTGTTCCAGGGTAATTTCCACCTGCCCGGGCGCGTACTCGGAAATGGCCGTGCGCGCCGGCAAACCTTGGGCTTCACACGCGTCGTACAGGTCATTCAAAAACGGCTGCAACTGTTCCAGCTCGTACACGCCGTACACCTGAGTGGCGTGCGGGCGGGCGCCGTTCGCCTGGCGCGCCGGCAGCGGCCGACCGTTCTCGCCACGCTCGCGATCGAGCAGGTAAAACTCCAGCTCCACCGCCATCACCGGATAAAAGCCATCCGCTTTCAAACGCTCGATCACCTTCACCAACACATGACGCGGATCGGCCACGGCGGCGGGCAGGCCTTGCTGCGGGTGCATGCTTACTTGCACCTGCCCGGTGGGCGGCGTGCGCCACGGTTGCAGGGTCAGGCTGCCGGGCAGCGGGTAGGTCCAGCAATCGGCGTCGCCCACTTCCCAGACCAGACCGGTGTCTTCGACGTCGTCGCCATTGATGGTCAGGCCAAGAATGGTGCTCGGCAGCGGCCGGCCGTTGGCGTACATCGCCAGCAGCTCGTCGCGGTGCAACAGCTTGCCCCGCGGCACGCCGTTGCTGTCGATAAGGAACACTTCGATGCTGCGCACCTGCGGGTTGGCGGCGAGGAAATCGTGGGCTTCCTGAATGTTGGCAAAGTCCATGGTCATTACCTGCTCTCTTCGCGAGCGCCGGGCAGTGCCAGCAATTCGGTAAGGGCCTGATCGAGGGTGGCGAGCAGGCGGTCGACGTCAGCGGCCGTGGTGTCCGGGCAGCACAAGGTCATGTTGTGGAACGGCGTGATCAGAATGCCGCGGTTGATCAGGTACAGGTGCAGGGCCATTTGCAGGGCATCGTGAAACGCCGCTTCGGCTTCAGCGCCGGTTGTGGGCAAGCGCGTGCAGAACTGGAACTCGCAGCGCGCGCCCAACTGCGTCACCGACCAGGCCAGCTGGTGCTTGCCGATCAGCGCGGCAAAGCCCTGCGCCAGGCGCTCGGCCAGCGGCAACATGTGGGCGTAGGCGCGTTCAGTCATTACCTCTTGAAGGTTGACGCGCATGCAGTGCATCGCCAGCGCATTGGCTGACAACGTGGTGCCCATGCCGCTGTGGCCGTGGCTTTGGCCGTGACTGCTGGCGCGGCTGCGCGCCTCGATCATGGCCTGGGCCATGGCGGCGGTGCAGCCATACACCGAACACGGCACGCCGCCGGCAATGGGTTTGCCGAGGGTGATGAAGTCTGGCTCCAGGTTCCACACACGGGTGCAGCCGCCAGGGCCGGTGGAAATGGTGTGGGTTTCATCAATGATCAGCAGCGTGCCGTAACGGCGCGTGAGCTCGCGAAGCTTGGCCAGATAGCCCGGCGCGGGCAGCACCATGCCGATGTTGGTCATCGCCGGTTCGCAGAGCACGGCGGCGACGTCTTCGCGTTGCAGCGCCGCTTCCAAGGCGGCGAGGTCGTTGAACGGCACGCTGCGGCTGTGTTCGGTGAGGTCATACGCTTGGCCCAGCAAACCGGGGCGGTGCACGGTGCGGCCGTCCTGGCAGCGCACCATCACGTCATCGACGGTGCCGTGGTAGCAGCCGTCGAACACCAGCAAGGTTTTGCGCTGGGTGATTGCGCGGGCCCAGCGCACCACAAAGCGGTTGGCGTCGGTGGCGGTGGTCGCCACTTGCCAATAGGGCAAGCCGAAGCGCTCGGCCAGCAATTCGCCGACTACCACGGCGTCTTCGCCGGGCAGCATGGTGGTCAGGCCGTTGGCGCCCTGCTCGGCCAGTGCGCGGGCAATTGGGGCGGGCGAATGGCCAAACATACTGCCGGTATCGCCAAGGCAGAAATCCACGTACTCATGGCCGTCGACATCATAAAACCGGGCGCCCTGCGCGCGGCTGACAAACAGTGGCGAAGGCGTCGACCAATCGCTCATCCAGTGCATCGGCACACCGCCAAACAACGAACCGCGTGCCCGTTCGGCGAGGGCAACGGACTTGGGATTCTCGGCGAGAAAACGCGCACGCTCCTGGGCGGCAAATTGTTCGATTACGCGGTCACTGATGCCACTGGCAGTCATGGGAAACGTCTCGTTGGATAATTCGCACATGCTGATTTGTGATCACAGTTGTGTCAAGCGAAGTCCTTATTGCGCATTTCAGGCGAAATTTATACAGTTTGTGATCACGGATATCCAAAAACATTGGAACCCTCATGACCCACGACTGCAGCCTCACCCTGAACCAACTGCCGGCGCCGCCGGTTCTGGCCGAGTAACGCCCCATGGCCGAGAACCTCCAGGACCTGCTTTACCAGCAACTGCGCGCCGGGCTCTTGGCCGGGCAATTCAAACCCGGCGAGCGCCTGAAAATCCGCGACCTCGCCGCCGCACTCGGCACCAGCCCCATGCCCGTGCGTGCTGCCCTGCAACGACTGGTAGCCGAAGGCGCCCTGGAGGGCGAACCGCAGCGCTCGTTGCGGGTACCGGCCATGACCCGTGAACGCTTTCTGCATATTTTTCAGGTGCGTCTGGCCCTGGAAGGGCTGGCTGTGGAACTTGCCGCCGGCCAGCTCAGTGCCGATGAACTGGCCGTGCTGCAAGGCTGCGTCGAGCGAATGGAAAGCGCGCTGGAGCGTCGTGATGTGCAGGCTTACCTCAACGACAACAGCCAGTTTCACCTGACGCTGTACACCGCCTGCCGCAACCCCATTCTGCTGCGCCAGATCGAAAGCCTGTGGCTGCAAGTGGGGCCGTTCTTTAACCGGCTGTTTACCGAAGCGGATCTGTCGCTGCGCCTGAACGACTTTCACGACGACGCGCTGAAAGCGCTGCAGGCCGGGGACGGCAAGGCAGCTCGGGCGGCGATGGAGCAGGACCTGACGTATTTCGGGAATTTTTTGCTGAATTTGCTGGAGCTGGAGGGGGTGCAGTTGGGGACATCCGTCATTCCCGCGAAGGCGGCGGTCCGACGATTCGGAATCCAGAATCGTTAGTCAGGCGCTGTCTTGGACGCGCCAGGGAAATAGCCGCCAGGTCCGAAATACTGGATCCCCGCCTTCGCGAGGATGACGGGTGTATGTGTTGGGTTTCCCGTCATCCTAGGGAAGGCGGCGGTCCGACGATTCGGAATCTATCCAGCCGAGCGCATCTGCCAACCCAACAACCAATCAACTCTCCAGCCACACCTCACGCGCCCACTTCCACACCGAGTCCCAGCTTTCGTCGGTGAGGTCTTCTTCGTCGCCGTCCCACAGCAACACGGTGCCGTCGAGTTCGACGCAGTAGTAGTTGCCCTTGTCTTCGCACAGCGGAATCAGCTCGCGCGGCACGCCGAGCGACCAGGCCACCGAGGCCACTTCCGGCAAGTAGGTGTGCGATTGCGGGTCGGTGACGGTCACTGGCTCCAGGCGCCCGTAAACCACGTCGCTGACTTTGAGCAGAAACTCGCGGAATTCGAATGGAATGTTGATGAGCAGCTGTTCTTCGATTTCCACCAGCAGCTCTTCATCCGGCAGCTCCAGGGGCACTGGCACCTTCTCGTTGAGCTCACGCAGCTCGTCGATCACTTCTTCCATGGCGGGCTCTCCTCGGGCAATGGGGATGGGCTTTATACAGTAGCTGGCGGGTAGAAAAAAACTATCTGGCCGTTAACGAAAAAACCCGGGCAAGCCCGGGTTTTTTACTATTGCTATGCGGCGACGGTTTAGCTGTTCTGACGGATGCCCGCCACCAGCCAGGGTGCGTTCTCGCTGTTGGCCCGCTCCATGCGCCAGCTTTCGCTGAAGGCTTCGCCCTGGTCAAAACGCGAAGTCTTGACGATGCCGCGGAAGGTCAGCGTGGCGACGGTTTTGTCCGCCAGCTCATCGATACCGTCGAGCTGAGCCTGCAGTTCTTCCACGTAAGTGGACTGGAAGCCCTCGCCCAATTCGTCACGCTCGGCCTTCAGGAAGCTGAGCATCTGCGGGGTCACGAATTCGGCGATCTTGTCCATCTCCGCCGCGTCCCAGTGCTGTTGCAGGGCCATGAAGTGCTCTTTGCCGGCTTCGACAAAGCGCTGCTCGTTAAACCAGCTCGGTGCGTTGATAACCGGCGCTGCTGCAGCCGAGCTGCCACCGCCGAAAATCGAGTTGCTGGCCGGAGCAACCGGCTGATTCACCGGCATTTCACGTTGCATCGGCGCGTAACCACCGGCAGCGGCTGGCTGGCCAGCGTTCTGCTGACGGCGACGCGCGGCGATGAAGCGGAAGATCACGAAGGCGATCAGGGCAATGATCAGGAAGTCGAAGATCTGCATGCCCTGGAAGCCGTCGCCCATAAACATCGAAGCCAGCAGGCCGCCAGCGGCCAGACCGGCCAATGGGCCCAACCAACGGGACGCGCCACTGGTAGCAGCGGCAGCCGGAGCAGCTTTGCCCGGTGCAGCAGCCTGGCTGGCAGGCGGGGTGGCTTGGCGGGTTTGATGGGTTGGCGCGGAGCCGAACGATTTACCGCCGCCCATGCGCTTTGCATTGGCGTCGAGGCTGAGCGTCAACGCGACGCAAAGCATCATGGCCAGGCTGATGAAACGTTTCATGGTTCGCAACTCTCTTTATAAGGACTCAACGCGCGCCATGTTGCACACGGTGAACGGTGAAGACCAGCAGCAGAATGTTTCCGGATTTATGCCGTTTAGTTCTTGCCGCCATCAGAAACGCAGCCGCGCTTCACGCGCAGTTGATGATCTTTACGTAGGACAATGCTGCCAGCCTTACCGTTCGTGTAATCGAAGTGGCGGCTGAACCAGGCGGCGGACTGCGCCAGCGTGGCGTTCACAGGCGGAACGGCAAACTCCCAGTACGGGTCGTCGTCCATGCGGCACTTGGCACTCAGGGTCAGACGCGGTGCGTCATCGGCGGTTTCGCGGTCTTGCGGCTCCGGCTGGAATGGCTTGCTGAGCAGCACCAGCTCTTCGGTGTCGTAGTCGCGGTAGTAATACAGCAGCTCATTGCCGCGCACGTCGAGCAAGCCCTTGCCGATTCGCTCGAAGCCGAACGGCTGGGTCTTCATTAAAAAGCCCGCGCTGCGCTGGTACACCCAGCCGGGTTTGCTGGTATCGAACGGGGTGGCCGGATACGGCACGGTGTCGAGAAATTCCAGCAGCCGCTTGCCATCAGGTGCTGAAGACAGCCGGAACAGCTCGTACGCGCCCTCGCCGCGCGCCTTGATCAGCGCCTGGCCCTCACCGGTTATCGCCACTTCGCGCAAGCGCAGGTCGTCACCCAGGGCGCCGGCAATGGCGCGGTGCACCTGCTTGCCTTCACGCAACTGGTAAACCAACTGCTCGATCGGCGCCTTGCCACTCTGCGGGCGATAGGCGAAGCGCACCTCTTCCAGCTGCCATTGCGCCGCTTTGGTGATCACCTTGGTGGTGGCCGGCAACACGCAGCGCTGCTTGCGCATGGCCTCGGTAATCCCGGGCAGGTCGTCGCCCAGGCACAGGTCTTCGGCCATGATCGTTTGCGTCGGGTACGGCGCTTTGCCGACATCGATGCCCGGATTCGGGTTGATGCCCGCGCAGGCGACCGGCTCGGGGTCGATGGTGTCGTCGTCGTTTTCAAAGGACGGTGTAGACGCGTAGTCCACCTCTTCCGGCGTCCGTGGCGGGCGCCCGAGGTCCGGCTCGCGAAGCGCCACGTACCAGCGTTCAACCGAGGGTCTGGGCAACTGCTGGGTGCTTTTGAGCTGCAACGTCGGCGTGGCGCCGGTCGTGAGCGTGAAGTTGGCGTCGAACCAGGCCGGGCCGTCTTTGAATAGCAACACGTCCAGCGACGACTTTTCCATGTCGCCATACACCGCCGGGTGGGTGAACTCGAATCGCGGCAGCGCAAAGCAGGCAGTGGGCAGCGACACCTCGGCCACTTGTTTGCCCTGGCCGATGCTGACGGCGCGGATGGTCGATTGCGGCCCGCGGTAGCCTTCATTCGCCAACAAGGCGATATCGCCGCGCACATCCAGCAACACGCCCGGCCCCACATCCACCACTTTCACGGGGTTGAGCTGCACCAGGTGCAGGTGACCTTCCTGCTGCACCGACGCCCACCCGGCCATGCGCGCGTCGGTGAACCAGTTTTGTGTCACCTCATTGAGCAGCGTTTTGCCGCTCAAGGTTTTGCCTTCAACGTGCAGGGTGGCGAGGCTGTACAGCCCGTTGGAGCCGTAAAGCACCAAGGCATCGTTGGGCCCGGCGCTGATGGCGGCGAAGACATTGGTGGCGTAGAACTTGTCTTCCTTCGCTCCCACGGCCTTGGTGATGGTTTCGTCACTGAGCTTGCGGCCATTCATGCGCAGG
Organism: Pseudomonas viridiflava; assembly: GCF_900573885.1. Taxonomy (GTDB): domain Bacteria; phylum Pseudomonadota; class Gammaproteobacteria; order Pseudomonadales; family Pseudomonadaceae; genus Aquipseudomonas. The sequence goes on along the minus strand of NZ_UPSE01000161.1, from coordinate 243,248 downwards.
ACGTACGTCACCCGCTCGCGCTGCATGCCGGTGTTCCAGTCGAGGTACTGGCTGACATCGCGCTCCACACTCAGCGCCGGGCCGTCTTTGCCAAACAGGCCGGCGACGGCATGGAACGGCACGAGCAAGGAGGTGAGCAGGGCGACAAGCGGGGAGAGGCGCACGGTGAAATCCTTTCAGCCGAAGATAGGGGCGGGAAAAGCATCGCGGCTAAAGCCGCGCCTACAGAAAACGCGCAATCCTGTGGGAGCGGCGTTAGCCGCGATTGGTTTCAACAGAAAACGAAACCCTCAGAGCGGTTCCAACTTCGCATAACCCATCATCAACCACTTGGTGCCCTCGGCCGCGAAGTTCACCTGCACCCGCGCCTGGGCGCCGGCACCTTCGAAGTTGAGAATCACCCCTTCGCCAAACAGCGCGTGCTTGACGGCCTGGCCCAGGCGGAATTCGGTGTCTGGCACTTCGGCGTTGGCAAACATGCTGCCGGTGTTGGCGCCGCGATTGCTGTTGCCGTAAGGCCGGCTGACGCTGTTGGACAGGCGCACTTCCTGAATCAACGCCGGCGGCACTTCCCGTACGAAGCGCGAGACTTTGTTGTACGTCTCGCTGCCGTACAACCGGCGCGTTTCCGCGTAGGTGAGCACCAGGTTCTGCATGGCGCGGGTAATGCCCACGTAGGCCAGGCGCCGTTCCTCTTCCAAGCGACCCGGTTCTTCCAGGCTCATTTTGTGCGGGAACAGCCCTTCTTCCATGCCCACCAGAAACACCAGCGGGAATTCCAGGCCCTTGGCGCTGTGCAGGGTCATTAGCTGCACGCTGTCTTCGTGCTCGTCGGCTTGCGAGTCGCCGGCTTCCAGCGAGGCGTGGCCGAGGAAAGCGGCCAATGGCGTCTGGTCGTCTTCTTCACTGTTCTCGAAGTTGCGCGCGGCGCTGACCAGTTCCTCAAGGTTTTCCACCCGGGCCTGGCCTTTTTCGCCTTTTTCTTCTTTGTGGTAGGTAATCAGCCCGGACTGCTCGATGACCGTTTGGGTCATCAGGTGCAGCGGCATGTCCATGACCTTGGCGGCGAGGTTTTCGATCAGCTCGACAAACCCGCCCAGCGCACTGGCCGCACGACCGGTCACGCCCTTGTTGGCCACCAGTTGGCGCATGGCTTCCCACATCGACAGATCGCTGTGGCGCGCATGTTCGCGGATGGCTTCGACGGTTTTTTCGCCAATGCCACGGGCCGGCACATTGATGATCCGCTCCAGTGCCGCATCGTTGCCGCGGCCTTCGAGCAGGCGCAGGTAGGCCATGGCGTTCTTGATTTCAGCGCGTTCGAAGAAGCGCTGGCCACCGTAGATGCGGTACGGAATTCGCTCGCGCAGCAATGCCTCTTCCAGCACCCGCGACTGGGCGTTGGAGCGGTAGAGAATGGCGATTTCGCTGCGCAGCAAGCCGTTCTTGCGCAGGGCGTCTTCAATGGTTTCCACCACGTAGCGCGCTTCGTCGTGCTCGTTGAAAGCGGCGTACAGGCTGATGGCTTCGCCATCGCCACCGTCGGTCCACAGTTCTTTGCCCAGGCGCCCGCTGTTGTTGACGATCAGCGCGTTGGCGGCCTTGAGAATGCTGGCCGTGGAGCGGTAGTTCTGCTCCAGGCGAATGGTTTCGGCATCCGGGAAATCGGTGGAGTACTGGTGAATGTTCTCGATCTTGGCGCCGCGCCAGCCGTAGATCGACTGGTCGTCATCGCCCACCACCATCAGGCTGTCGCCGCCTTTGCCAAGCATGCGCAGCCAGGCGTATTGCACGGCGTTGGTGTCTTGGAACTCGTCCACCAGAATGTGGCGGAAGCGCCGCTGGTAATGCTCCAGCAGGCCCGGGTTGTCGCGCCACAGATCGAGGGCGCGCAGCAGCAGTTCCGAGAAATCGATCACCCCGGCGCGCAGACACGCCGCTTCGTAGGCTTCGTAAACAGAGCGCATGGTGGCGAGGAACATGTCGCCGCCCGGCTGAATATGCTTGGGCCGCAGGCCTTCGTCTTTTTGGCCGTTGATAAACCACTGCGCCTGACGCGCTGGCCAGCGCTGTTCGTCCAGACCCAGCTCGCGCATCACGCGCTTGACCAGGCGCTGCTGGTCATCGCTGTCGAGAATCTGGAAATTCTGGTTCAGCCCCGCTTCCTGCCAATGCGCCCGCAACAGGCGATGGGCCAGGCCGTGAAAGGTGCCGACCCACATGCCGGCCGGGTTCAGCCCCAGCAGTTGCTGAATGCGGTGGCGCATTTCGGCAGCGGCCTTGTTGGTGAAGGTCACCGACAAAATGGAGTGCGGCGAGGCGCCTTCAACCTGGATCAACCAGGCGATGCGGTGCACCAGCACACGGGTTTTGCCGGAACCAGCGCCGGCCAGAACCAACTGACGCCCCACCGGGGCCGCTACGGCCTGGCGTTGAGCGTCGTTGAGGGAATTAAGCAGAAGGGAGAGATCGTCGCGCATCGCGGCATTCTAGGGGGCCGGGGTAGTCAGGGCAAACGCCGTACGACCGATGCGCGCCGCAACGCGTTGCCGACGACCGGCAGGTCAACGCAGCGGCGCTGGCCGCGCTATCGAAAGTAAGGGGTATTCACGGCGAAAATGCCGAGATTGAGCCTTGGGCCAACGGCTTCGGTTGTGTATGCTCCGGCCACGACTAGGCATAACCATTACAAGAAAAGGGCCTATGACCGCACATTCCAGGCGTCCTCTCGAACTGCCATTGGCAGAGACCGATCGAGACATTCGCCAGCTGTTCGCCACCGACATCGCCGTTGAACGCACTCGTCTGCTGTACGAGGGTTCACGCATTCCCACTCTGTTCATGCTGCTTTGCGGCCTGGCCTGCGCCTACCTGTTATGGGAGCCGCGCGGCGACCTGCTGCTGGCCGGCTGGCTGGTGGGCGTGGTGACGCTGGCGGTACTGAGGCTGATTCAGGTGGCCGCGTTCAACGCCGCGTTGCCTTCACGCCAGGCCAAACCCCATTGGCGGCAGATGTTCCTGCTCGGCGCCTTCGCCTCGGGCGTGGCCCTGGCCATTGGTGCCATCGCGCTGGTGCCGCCCAACGCCTTCTTCCAGCAAGTGCTGATGTTCGGGCTGATCAGCGCGGCCATTTTGTCGGCCAGCGTGGCGTATGCCGTCAGCCTCACCGCCTTTCTGACCTTCGCCCTGCCCTGCCTGGTGCCAGCGGTGGGCTATCTGCTGCTGTCCGGCGACGACACGCAAAAAGGCTGGGGTCTGCTCGGGTTGATCCTGTTCGGCGCCCTGCTGGTGGTGGCCTGGCAGATCAACCGGCTGGTGCAGCGCAGCCTGGTGCAGCGCTTCCATAACCAGGCGCTGATCAGCCGCCTGGAACACGCCAAGGGTCAGGCCGAAGGGCTGAACGGCGAGCTGGCGCGGGAAATCGAACAGCGCCGCCGCGCCGAGCGCGAATTGCGCGATGCCCATAACGATCTGGAAATGCGCGTGGCCCAGCGCACTCTCGAGCTGGACGCCGCCAGCCACGCCCTGAGCAAAAGCGAAGCGCGTCTGGCCATGGCGCTGGAAGCCAGCGAACTGGGCATGTGGGACTGGAACCTGGAAACCGACGAGGTTCACCACTCGCGGCTGAAGGAGTTGTTTGGCCTGGACCCCGACGCCGTCACCGTGATGCTGCGCGACCTGAAACCGCGCCTGCACCCCGAAGACTTGCCGCTGCTGCGCCGCACGCTGGTCGAGCACATGAAAGGGCTCACCGACGGCTACGAAATCGAATACCGCATCCGCCGCGCCGACAATCAATGGTTGTGGGTGGAAGACCGCGGCCGCGCCGTGGAGCGCGACGCCGAAGGCCGCGTTACGCGCATGCTCGGCACCCGCCGCGACATCACCGCCTGGAAAAGCCGCGACGAAGAACAGCGCCTGGCCGCCATCGTGTTCGAGGCCGCCAGCGAAGGCATCATCATTCTCGACCCCGACTACAAGGTGCTCGCCGTCAACCAGGCCTACAGCGACGTGACCGGCTATGGCGCCCAGGAAGTGCACGGCCAGAGCGTGACCCGCATGATCGGCAGCCGCGACAACCGCGGCCAATACGAAGTGATCCGTCAGGAGCTGGAGCAGCACGGCAAATGGCAGGGCGAGCTGGTGGAAACCCGCAAGAACGGCGAGCTCTATCCCCAGTGGCTGCAAATGAACGTGGTGCACGACAGCCGTGGCCGGGTCAGCCATATCGTCGGCTTCTTCGCCGACCTCACTTCGCGGCGCGAAGCCGAGGAACGCCTGCGCTACCTCTCGCACTACGACGAACTCACCGGTCTGGCCAACCGCACGCTGTTCAAAGCGCGCCTGCACGAAGCCAGCGAACGAGCCCGTCAAGGCGAGCGCACACTGGCGTTGCTGCACATCGACCTTGACCGTTTCAAACTGCTCAACGACAGCCTGGGCCACGAAGTGGCCGATCAGTTGCTGCGGCAAATGAGCCGGCGTCTGACCCAATCCATGCCGGAAGCCGACACCCTAGCGCGGCTGTCAGGCGATGAATTCGCCGTGATTCTCGACAGCTACGGCAGCCTCTCGAATCTGGCGCGCCTGGCCAGCCGGCTGCTCGCCAAGTTGCGCATGCCCATGACCGTGGGCGGCCAGGAGCTGGTAGTCAGCGCCTCTATCGGCATCAGCCTGCTGCCGGAAAACGCACGGGAAATGAGCGCGTTGATCAGCCAGGCCAACATGGCCATGCAGCACGCCAAACACCTGGGCGGCAACACCTTCCAGTTCTTCACCGACAACCTGCAAGCCTGCACGCTGGAACGCCTGCAACTGGAGAACCAACTGCGCAAAGGCATCGAACTGGGGCAGCTGGAAGTCTTCTACCAGCCGAAACTGTGCATGGTGACCGACACCCTCAGCTCCGCCGAGGCGCTGGTGCGCTGGCGCCATCCGGAGCTGGGTCTGGTGCCGCCCGGCGACTTTATCGGCCTGGCCGAAGAAACCGGTTTGATCGCGCCCATCGGCGAATTCGTGCTGCGCCAGGCCTGCCGGCAGGCGCGCGAATGGCAGACCATGGGGCTGGCAGACATTCGCGTGTCGGTGAATCTTTCAGTGCACCAACTGCGCCAAGGCAACCTCACCGCGCTGGTGCGCCAGGTACTCGACGAAACCGGGCTGGCGCCGCACCTGCTGGAACTGGAACTCACCGAAAGCCAGCTGCTCGACAACGTCGAGAACGTGATCAGCACCTTCCACCAACTGCGGCAGATGGGCGTGAAGCTGGCGATCGACGACTTCGGCACCGGCTATTCCTCGCTCAGCTACCTCAAACGCTTCCCGGTGGATTACGTGAAGATCGACCAGTCCTTTATTCGCGACCTGTCGGCCAACGGCGAAGACGCCGCCATTACCCGCGCCATCATCGCCATGGCCCATAGCCTGGAACTGAAAGTAGTGGCCGAAGGCGTGGAAACCCAGGCGCAGATGAACTTCCTCAAAGCGCAGCAGTGCGACGAGATTCAGGGCTTCCTGATCAGCCGGCCATTGGCGGCCGAGCATTTCGTTAAATTGCTGCTGGAGCAGAGCAGCATCGCTTCCTGAAAGTCCGACACCCTGTGGGAGCGGCTTTAGCCGCGATTGGCCCTAGAGGAATGCGACGGTCTCGTGGTTTTTTCCGTACCTGCTGCACAGTTTCAACCTCTGCTCGCCACGCCTTCGTCAGCCTGTGGCGAAGCTCGCAAATGCTCATCGCCAACCCCGCCATCATGCGCGGCCGCACGCGCCCTGCGTGGTCTTAACGATGAGGAGAGCCGACATGCTCAAGAAGTATCCCCGCCTGCTGACGGCTCTGGCCCTGGCCTCGGCATCACTGTTGCCGGCATCCGCCATGGCCCTGAGCGTGGGCGAAGCCCAGGTGCTCTCGAGCCTCAGCCAACCGCTGCGCGCGCAAATCGACCTGCAAGGCGTACGTGACCTCGGCCCGGAAGAAGTGAAGGTGCGCCTGGCCTCCGCCGAAGCGTTCAAAAAAGCCGGCATCGACCGTGACAGCGCGGTACTGGCGCTGAAATTCGAGCCCACGCTGAATGCCAAGGGTCAGAGCATGATCCGCGTGACCACCAGCCGCCCGATCACCGAGCCGTACCTGAATTTCCTTGTGGAAGTGGTTTCTCCGGACGGTTTGCAGCTGCGTGAATACAGCCTGCTGATCGACCCGCCAAACTATGCCTTCGCCGCGCCAGCGCCGGTTAGCGCTCCGGTCGTTTCTGCCGCGCCGGCAACCAGGCCGAAAGCGCCGGTCGCCGCGCCTGCCCCGGTGGCGTCCGCGCCTGCCGTAGCCAGCAGTGCACCCGCCGACGGGCCTGTTGCCGGCGGCCAATACCGCACGCAGACGAATGATCGGCTCTGGGACATCGCCCAACGCATTCGCGGCGATGCCTCGCCGCAGCAGGCCATGCTGGCCATTCAGCGCCTGAACCCGGACGCCTTCAGCAACGGCAACATCAACCGCATGAAGAGCGCGCAAACCCTGCAACTGCCCAACCGCGAGCAACTGCACGCCACCGACCGCAGCGACGCCCTGGCGCAAACCCAGCAGCAACAACAAAGCTGGAAAGGCGAAGGCGTAGCCCAGCTGGACGCGCGCAAACGCACCGAAGCCGGCAACGCGCCAACTACCCAGGCCGCCAGCGACACCCTGAGTCTGGTAGGCGAACAAGGCAGTGGCCGTGCCGAACACAAAGACGGCGCCAAAGGCAGCAAGGCCGCCGCCAAACAGGAAGCCGACAACCGCCTGGCAGTGGCCCAGGAAGAACTGGCCCAGGCGCGGCGCGAAGGCGAAGAGCTGTCGAGCCGGGTGGCGGATTTGCAGTCGCAGCTGGATAAGTTGCAACGTCTGATTGTGCTGAAAGACGGGCAACTGGCTGAGTTGACAGCGCGGTTGGCGAAGCTGGATCGGGATGCGCAGGCGGGAGGGGAATTGGCGCAGGTGCAGGGGCACTGAGGCTGGGGTGCTGGACGGCTATTGGCTGCGCCGCTCATTGCGCTTCGGGCCGAGACTCTGGATCCCCGCCTTCGCGGGGATGACGGTGGTCTGGACAAAAACCTCTGTCATTCCCGCGCAGGCGGCGGTTCGACGATTCGAAATCCAGAATTTAACGCCGAACAAATATCCCCACAGCGCCGCCAATCGCACTTCGGTTCGAGACTCTGGATCCCCGCGTTCGCGAGGATGACGGTGGACTGGAAAAAAACTTCCGTCATTCCCGCGCAGGCGGGAATCCAGAATTTCACGTCGAGCAAACATCCCCGTAGCGCCACCAATCGCACTTCGGTCCGAAACTCTGGATCCCCGCGTTCGCGAGGATGACGGGGGATGTGGGAGAAAACTCCGTCATTCCCGCGAAGGCGCCGGATCAGCCAGCTCTAAAACCCCATCTGCCACTGCGCCACCACCCCATGATTCTGCGCGTTATCCCCCATCTCCCCCACATACCCCAACCCCAGACTCTGGGTTGCAGTAATGCCCACATCGAACCCCGCTTCAACCAGTAGCGAATTGCGATCCAGCGCCGTGCCCTGGGCGCTGAAGCTGGTGCCGCCGCTGACAAACGCCTGGCGCGTTTCGCTGTCGACGTTGCCGTAGGTGTGGCGCCAGCCCAGGCTCATGCGTGGGGTGAAGCTCATGCCGTTGTCGAGCCGGTTGAGGCCGGCGATGCGCAGGCCCAACGTGGTGCTGAGGTTGTCCTGGTCTTGCGACTCCACGCGCAGGGCCGAGTCGCCGCCCTTTTCGCTGTAGGCATCGCGGTCGTAGCGTTGGTAGCCGACGGCGGCGAATGGCTCGGCAAGCAGGCGGCCGCTGGCGTAGGGGTATGCCAGCTCGGCGAAGGCTTGCTGGCTGTTGGCGTCATAGTCGCCGCGCAATTTGTCGTCTACGCCGGCAAAGCGAACCCGGCGTTTGCTTTCGCCTTCATGGCTGCTGTACGCGGCGCCGAGGCGCAGGGTCAGTTGGTCGAGTTGGGTCAGGGCATAGACGCCGACATGGTAGCTGTCGACATCACCGGAGGCGCCCTGCCCGGCGTCGATGTCGGTGCGCGAATAACCGCCGACCACCCCCAGGCGCCAGTCCGGGCTCAGCGCCCAGTCCGCACCGAACAACGTGCCGCCGGTGTTCTGGTCGACATCGCTGCTGCCGTTCTCGCCATCTACCGTGCCGTGACTGCCAAGGGCTTGCACCCACAAACGGCCGGCAGCTTTGGGGTCGTGCAGACCACGCGCCTCGTTTGGCACGCCAACGGCCACCAGTTGCGGGCCATCATCGCGCAGCACCGAGGCCTGCAAGCTGCCGCCAAAACCGCCAAGCTGGCTCATGGCGCCTTGCATCACGTTGCTCACCTGGCTGGAGCCGGCCAGCGTGGCAGCCGCCATGCTGGCGTTGCTGGTGCCGGCCAGTTGTTCGAGCGCCTGGCTGGCGGTGGCTTTGTCGGTGGTCAGTAGCGCGTTGTAAATACTGCTATCGCTTTGCGAGGCCAGGTTGTTGGCCAGGTTGCGCGCGTTTTCCGTGCTGGCGAGCGCGGCGAAGGCGGTGTCGTTGCGGGTCAGTTGCAGCTCGACCGTGTTGGCGGTGTAGCTGATGGTTGGAGTCAGGAAGGCGAAGTTATGGCTGACGCTACCGAACTGCCCGCTGACGCCACCCGCTGCCACGAGCAGGCTGCTGCGCTCGGCATAACCGCTGCCGTTGGCAGTCAGGTTCAGCGCGGCGTTGGCCAAGGTGGCGCTGCCGCTCAGTTGCACCGCAGCACCGCTGGCGTTGAGGGAATAGTCGAACGTGGCGCCGCTGCCCAGTTGCAGACTACCCAGGCGGCCGGTGCCGCCATAACGGGCGCCATTGGCGACGGTGAGCACGCCGCCGATGCTGCCCTGGTTGATCAATGTCGCACCGCTGGCCACGCTGCCGCCGGCGCTGAAGTCGTTGCTGCTGACTGTCCAGCTGCCGCCGGTAACGGCCAGGGTTTCGAAGTTCTGGCTGTTGCCAAACTGGCCCACGCCGCTGCCGCTGAGGGTCAGGGTGTCGGTGCCGGCGCCGCCGTCCACCAGGCCGCCAAACGTGCCACCGGTGAGCACGGTGAGGCTGTCGTCGCCGGTGCCCATGTCTACCGCCAGACCGTTGAGGCCAACGATGGAACCGGCGTTGATGAGGGTGTCGTTGCCCGCGCCCATTTGCACGGCGGCTGCTGCAGTGGTGCTGCTCAGTTGGTCAACACGCACCGACTTGGCGCCGCCGCGAATCACGCCGCCCGCCAGGTTGGTCAGGCTGTCGGCGAAATCGCCGACCAGGCCGATGGCGGTGCTGTCGGCACCGATGATGCCGCCCGCGTTGGTGATGGTCGCCACACCGCCAACAGCCGTGGCCGTGCCGCGTTGCGCGGCGATGGAAGAGCCGTTGGCGCCATCGTCGATGAGGATGCCCTTGGACTGGCCGAAAATTTCAGCGCCCGCGTGGTTGATGATCGTGCCGCCACCTGCCGCGATGCCATCGGCACCATTGGGGAAGCCGCTGGAATCGACGCCGCCGGCGCCCACGCCTTCGATACGGCCGTAGTTGGTGATGTTGGCGATGCCATCGATGTCCACGCCGTCACCATCGCCGTTGTTGGCGGTGCTGAAACCGGTGTTGCCGCCCAGGTGCTCGAACACCTTGCCAGCGCCGGCATAGCGGCCGCTGATCAAACCGTAGTTGACCACCGTGCCCACGCCATCGCTGCCGACCCCCGAGCCGTTACGGCCGATGATCTGCCCGCCCTGGTGGTTGGTGACGGTGACGCCGGCGTCCGAGGTAACGCCATGGCGCGGCCCGGAAATGGTGCCCCAGTTGTTGACGGTAACGGCCAGCTTGGAGTCGATGGCGTCCATGGCGCTGGCGGAACCGCTGCAGGCGCTGATGTAGTCGGGGCATTTGGTGTTCACCGCGCCCGTGCTGATGATGGTGCCGTAGTTGTTGATGATGGTGTTGCTGCCGGGGCGCAGGGCGTCGTCGTTGGTGGATTCGATCAACGCGTTGCGGTTGGTGGCGGAGCCGTTGTTGATGATTTTGCTGCCGCTGCCATCGGCGCCGCGCAGGTCCAGCGCTTGCCCGCCACTGGTGCCGCTGCCGGTGACTTTGATCGTGCCGTTGTTGTTCAGCACCAGCGAGGAATTGGCCTTGTTCAGGCGAAGCGCATCGCTGCTGACGGCGCTGATGGTGCCGTTGTTGTTGACGACGATGCTGACACCGCTGGTGTTGTTGTCGATGGCGCGTCCGCTGCCGGTATTGGCGAGGGTGCCTGAGTTGGTGAGCGTGACCGTGCCGCTGGTGCCGGTGATGTCGACCACCGGCGCGTTGACGCCGTTTTGCAGGGTGGCGCCGTTGGCGACTGTGCCGGTGTTGCCCGTGGTCAGGGTTTTGGCCGTGTTGTCGGTGGTGCCGGCGCCGACGCTGAAGTCGGCGGCCTGGGCGCTGGCCAGGGTGATGGCCTGCACGGCCAGAATCAGGGGGAGAAGTCGGAATTTGGGGGTGTGGGAATGCATGGGGTCACCGCTCTTATTTGAAGTGCGGGGGACTATGCGTGGGGGTTGTTACAAACAGTTGACCGTTGCGCTTGGGACCGGGAGCACGCTCAGGCTTTCATTGAATCGCGTAGGTTGGGTTGAGCCATCGGCGAAGCCCAACGTTGCACGGTGGTGGGTATTCATTACCGCACCTGCTGAACGTTTTGTTTCGCGCCTTACGCGCGACTCACTTTTTAGCAGTCGCCCTAAAAAGTAAGCAAAAAGGGCTTGCCCCTACCTTGGGTCTACGCTGCGCTGCGACTTCCCTCCTTCCGTCGCCGCTCCGGGGGCCGTCACAACGGGCCATCCATGGCCCGATGTTCCTTTCGCGGCTCCCGGCCGCTCAACCCCCTACACGTCGACTCCACTCGGCCTGCGATGAATGGGGCGGATAGATCAAAAGCGGGAGATCACAAGCGGTGGATCACGAGCGGTGGATCACGAGCGGTGGATCACGAGCCAGATCCCAAGCATCGCGGCTAAAGACTTCCCAGAGGGTGGGGGTTGAGTTGCTGGGAAAGGGGATTAAAGCCGGCGCCCTTATCCCTTTCTCAACGCTTCCAAGCCCTGAATTTGCTGCCCATTCCCATCGAAGTTGCCCGGTTCCAGCCACCGTTCATATCCCTTGGCAATCGGCGCCCATTCGCTGTCGATGATGGAGTACCAGGCGGTGTCGCGGTTGCGGTCTTTGATGACGAGGTGTTGGCGGAACAGGCCTTCGTAGGTGAAGCCGAAGCGTTCGGCGGCGCGTTTGGAGCGGGCGTTGCCGTTGTTGCATTTCCATTCGAGACGGCGGTAGCCAAGGTCGAAGGCGTTTTTGGCGAGCAGGTGGATGACTTCGGTGGCTTGCACGCTGCGTTGCATGACGCGGCCGTAGCAGATGTGGCCGATTTCTATGCTGCCGTGGGCTGGGGCGATGTTGAGGTAGGCGAGCAGGCCCTGCACCTGGCCGCTGGTGTGTTCGATCACGGCGTAAAAGAGCGGGTCTTTGCTGGCGGCGTTGGCGTTCAGCCAGGCGTCGAATGCGCCGCGCTCGGGGAAGGGGCCGTAGGGAAGGTAGTCCCAGAGCAGCGGGTCGGAGTCGGGGCCTTGCAGGGCCAGCCACAGGTCGTCGCCATGGCGCGCCGGGTCAAGCGCTTCAAGGCGCACGGTGCGGCCTTGCAGGGTGTCGCGGGTGGGGGCGGCGACCGGTTTCCAGTTCAGGTGCGGGGTAAGGCTCATGGGCGATTCCTGGCGAATTAGTTGAAGAGTTTGCGGTATTGCACAAAGCCCGAACGGGTGGCGATTTTGTCGTACAGGTGCATGGCGTCGGTGTTGGTTTCGTGGGTCAGCCAGTGCACGCGCGAGGCGCCGGCGGCCTCGGCCTGGTCGTACACGTGGTCGATCAGCTGGCGACCAATGCCGCCGCCGCGAATGCCCGGCTCCACGTACAGGTCTTGCAGGTAACAGTAGTTGCCGACGGTCCAGGTGGAGCGGTGGTAGATGAAGTGCACCAGGCCCACGGCAACGCCGTCTTGCCAGGCCAGCGCGGCGTTCATCGGCTCTTTGCCATCGAGGAAACGTTGCCAGGTGGTGGCGCTTGTTTCGTCGCTGATCACAGTGTTGTAGAAGCGCTGATAGCCCTGCCACAGCGGCAGCCAGGCGGCGTGGTCCGCAGCGGTAATGGCGCGAATGGTGACGGTGCTCATGGGTATTTTCCTTTACTGGGAACCGTGGGGCGGCATGCGGGCGGCCAGTTCGGCTTCGTTATTCAGGCCGCTGGCGGCGAGGTTGGCGCGCACGCTGTCGTAGTCGGTTTTGTCGCGGTTCTGGCCCAGCTTCCACTTGCCTTCGATGCGCTCGATAGGCAGTTCAAAGCCGACGATGGCGCGCAGCATGCTGTCGATGTAGGTCGGCGGCGCTTCATCTATCGTCCACGGTTGCGTGCGGCCTGCTTCGTGGCGGTGGGTCAGGTCTTCGAGGAGCGGGCGCAGGCGTTGCGGGTCGTCGAACGTTTCGGCACGGCCATGGGCATGGATGGCGATGTAGTTCCAGGTGGGCACCGCTTTACCGTGTTCGGCTTTGCTGGGGTAGTAACCGGGGCTGATATAGGCCTGCTCGCCCGAAAAAATCACCAGCACCTCGGCACCGGCCTGCAAGGTTTTCCATTGCGGATTGGCTTTGGCGAAGTGGCCTTTGAGCGTGCCGAAGCGGCCCTCACCCGGCACCAGCAGCAAGGGCAAGTGGCTGGCCTGCAGGCCGTTTTCATCGTGGCTGACGATAATCGCCAGCGGCGTTTGGGCCATTTGCTGGTGCAGCGTGGGCAGGTCTTCTTCGCGGAAGGCAGCGGGCGTGTACATGGTTGGTCTCCCCTTGGATGAGCTGATCCTAGGGCAGGCATTGGACTTGTGTAAGAGCCATTTATGGCAAATCTCATAGAGCCAATGTTAGGGTGGGCTTCGCTCCGCGCATTCGAGTCTGTTATGGCGCCATCACCCTTACCGTTCGACCCCTCCGGCATTCACCTGAACCGCAACAAAGGCTTGTCGCGCCAGCTATATGCGGCGTTGCGCGAGCGCATTCTTGGCGGCCAGCTCGGCAGCCGGGTGCGCATGCCGGCGACTCGCGATCTGGCCGAAGCGCTGGGCGTGTCGCGCAATACCGTGGTGCGCGCGTACGACCAGCTCTATGCCGAGGGTTATCTGGAAGGCCGCGTGGGCGATGGCACCTATGTGGCGGAACTGGCGACCAAGGCCCGCAAAACCGCCAAGGCGCCCTCGAACGCGCCGCTTCACATAGCCCAAAGCGCTGCGCTTGAGCGCCTGGAAACCGAGCACTTGCCGGCACCGCGCCTGGATGCGCCACGCGCCTTTCGCGTCGGCATTCCTGCATTCGACCTGTTCCCGTTCGACATCTGGGCCCGCCTGCAGGCCAATTTCTGGCGCCGGCCGCCACTGGCCAGCCTGGGTTATGGCGCGGCGGCGGGCGATCCGCAGTTGCGCGAGCTGATCGCCGCGTACTTGCGCAACAGCCGGGGCCTTATCTGCGATCCGGCACAGGTGATCATCACCAGCGGCGCGCAACAAGCCATCAGCCTGTGCGCGCAGGTGTTGCTCAACGTGGGCGACAGCGTGGCGATTGAAAACCCCGGCTACCGCGCCGCCGGCAAGGCCTTCGCGCTGGCAGGCGCCCATCTGCACGGCGTGGCGGTGGATCAGGACGGTTTCGACACCACGCAGCTGGCCGCCTTGAAAGGCTGCCGGCTGACCTACGTAACGCCCTCGCACCAATACCCCACTGGCGTAACGCTGTCGTTGCCGCGTCGCCTGCAACTGCTCGAATGGGCGGCGCGCGAACAGGCCTGGATTGTGGAAGACGATTACGACGGCGAGTACCGCTACCGTGGCACGCCGCTGTCGCCCCTGGCCGCGCTCGACCAGCACGGCCGTGTGCTGTATGTCGGCACCTTTTCCAAAGTCGCCTTTCCCGCCCTGCGCCTGGGTTATCTGGTGGTGCCGCCGTCGCTTACCGACGCCTTCAGCCAGGCCCGTGCGTTGGCGGTTCGTCATTCTGAAATCGGCACCCAGGCGGTGATGGCCGAGTTCATCGCCGCCGGCCATTTCCAGCGCCATATCCGCCGCATGCGCCGCGCTGCCCAGGCGCGCCGCGACGCCTTGATCCACGGCTGGCCCAGCGACGTGCCGGGCTGCCAACCGTTGCCGCAGGTAGACGCCGGTCTGCACCTGAGCGTGCGCGTCAGCAACCGTGCGCGCGAGCTGGAACTGGTGGAAAAGGCCGCCGCTGTGGGCGTTGAACTCAATGCGTTGAGTGACTATTGGTTGCCGGATTCGCCAGCCAACGAGGACGAGCGCGCCGGCTTGGTACTCGGCTTCGCAGGGGTGAGCGAGGTGCACATCGCAACGGCGTTGCGCGCGCTGGAAAAGGCGTGGAAGGCATGAGCTCATTTAGACGTGATGCCGCCTGCGAAACCATCGTCTAGCACTGGTCGCCACGGAGCCTTCCCATGCAAGCGCTGTTGACCGAAATTCTCGATGAAGTCCGCCCGTTGATTGGCCAAGGCAAAGTGGCCAGTTACATACCCGCCCTGGCCGAGGTGCCCGCCGCGCAGTTGGGTATTGCGGTGTATGGCAATGACGGTGAGCTGTTTCGCGCCGGCGATGCCGACACGCCGTTTTCGGTGCAGAGCATTTCCAAGGTGTTCAGCCTGGTACAAGCCATCGAACATTCCGGCGAGACGATCTGGGAGCGGCTCGGTCATGAGCCGTCGGGGCAGCCGTTCAATTCGCTGGTGCAGTTGGAGTTCGAACGGGGCAAGCCGCGTAATCCGTTTATCAATGCCGGGGCGCTGGTGATTTGTGACATCAACCAGTCGCGCTTCGCCGCGCCGGTGTTGTCGATGCGCGATTTCGTACGGCGGCTTTCCGGCAATGCCGAGGTCACCGTGGACCGCCATGTGGCTGAGTCGGAGTACCAGCACCGCGCGCGCAATGCGGCAATGGCGTATCTGATGCAGTCGTTCGGCAATTTCCATAACGACGTCGAGGCCGTGCTGCGCAGTTATTTCAGCTACTGCGCGCTGCGCATGAGTTGTGTGGACCTGGCCCGCGCGTTTTGTTTTCTCGCCAATGACGGTTTCTGCAAACACAGCGGCGAGCAGATTCTTACCGCGCGGCAAACCCAGCAGGTGAATTCGATCATGGCCACCAGCGGGCTGTATGACGAGGCCGGGAATTTTGCCTATCGGGTGGGTCTGCCGGGCAAGAGCGGGGTGGGCGGCGGTATCGTTGCGGTGGTGCCTGGGCGGTTTACGGTGTGCGTGTGGTCACCGGAATTGAACGCGGCGGGCAACTCGCTGGTGGGTATGGCGGCGCTGGAGTTGCTGAGTCAGCGCATTGGCTGGTCGGTGTTCTAGCGGCACACGCCTCGCGCTAAGGCCGCGAGGCGTTTGGCCAGAGGCTAGCGGTCACTCGGCTCGGGCATCGTCCGCTGATTTCAGCGACTTGGGCGACAAACGCAAACTGCGCAGGCTGCGCTTCACGCTCTTGAGGTGATTGACCAGGGTCGGCCCTCGCGCCATGGCAACGCCCATGGCCAGCACGTCGATCACCACCAGGTGGGCGATGCGCGAGGTGAGCGGCGTGTAGATTTCGGTGTCTTCCTGCACGTCGATGGCGAGGTTGACGGTGGACAGCTCGGCCAATGGCGTCTGGCTCGGGCACAGGGTGATCAGCGTGGCGCCGGTTTCGCGCACCAGGTTGGCGGTGATGAGCAAATCTTTCGAGCGGCCCGACTGCGAGATGCAAATCGCCACGTCGGTGGGCTTCAGCGTGACCGCCGACATCGCCTGCATGTGCGGGTCGGAATACGCCGCGGCGGTGAGCAGCAGGCGGAAGAATTTGTGCTGGGCATCGGCGGCCACCGCGCCGGACGCACCGAAGCCGTAGAACTCCACGCGCTGCGCTTGCGAGCAGGCGGCGATGGCGTGTTGCAGGGCTTTGGGGTCGAGCTTTTCGCGCACTTCGATGAGCGTGTGCAGCGTGGTGTCGAAAATTTTCAGGCTGAAGTCGGCAACCGAATCATCTTCATGAATGGCGAACTGGCCGAAGCTGGCGCCGGCGGCCAGGCTTTGCGCAAGTTTCAATTTCAGGTCCTGAAAACCCGTACAACCGATGGCGCGGCAGAAGCGCACGATGGTGGGCTCGCTGATGCCGACGCTGTGGGCCAGATCTGCCATAGAGCTGTGCATCACGGCTGCCGGGTCGAGCAGCACGTGATCGGCGACTTTCAGCTCCGACTTTCGTAACAGGTGACGCGACTGGGCAATGTGTTGCAAGAGGTTCAAGGGTTTGGCTCTTTTGATGAGTTATGATCGGCCGACGCCGGCTTGTAGCGCGCGTGTAGTTATACTACATGACCTTCCCGACGCCCAGCCAAACCATGCACGGCGGGCAAAAAGCGCGTTTATGGCCGGGCCGCCTGACTCAGCGCTGTGGTTTTCCCAAGGCCTGCTATCCGGAGGATGTTTTGCTTTCCATTCCTTGCGACATGCTGGTATTCGGCGGCACCGGTGACCTGGCGCTGCACAAACTGCTGCCGGCGCTCTATCACCTGCACCGCGACGGCCGCCTGCACGAGGGCACCCGCATTCTTGCCCTGGCCCGCAGCCCGATGACGCGCGCGGCTTATCAGGCGCTTGCCGAACGCCGTTGCCGGGCACAGGTGGCGCGTGCCGATTTCGACGCAGCGACCTGGGCAAGCTTCGCCGACCGCCTCGACTACTTTCCTATCGATGCCTCGCAAAGCGCCGACTTCGGCCGTCTGGCCCGCCACCTCGGCCCGGCCGGCGACCGTGTGCAGGTGTATTACCTGGCGACCGCGCCCGATCTGTTTGAAGACATCGCCCGCCACCTGAAAGTCGCCCGTCTGGCCGGTCCCAACGCGCGCATCGTGCTGGAAAAACCCATCGGCCATTCCCTTGATTCGGCGCGAGCGATCAATGCCGCTATCGGCGCAGTATTCGATGAGTCGCGGGTGTTTCGCATCGACCACTACCTGGGCAAGGAGACGGTGCAGAACCTGATGGCCCTGCGCTTTGCCAACATGCTGTTCGAGCCGCTGTGGCGCAGCGGGCATATCGACCATGTGCAGATCAGCGTGTGCGAAACCCTGGGCGTGGAAAACCGTGGCGCCTACTACGACCGCTCCGGGGCCATGCGCGACATGGTGCAAAACCACCTCTTGCAGTTGCTCTGTCTGGTGGCCATGGAAGCGCCGGCGCGTTTCGACGCGGAGTCGGTGCGCGATGAAAAGCTGAAAATTCTTCAGGCCCTGAAACCGATTCAAGGCATGGATGTGCACGACAAAACCGTGCGCGGCCAGTACACCGCCGGCAAGATCGGCGGCCAGGAAGTGCCGGCGTATTACTTTGAAAAAAACGTCGATAACGACAGCGACACCGAGACCTTTGTTGCCCTGCAAGTGGCGATCAATACCTGGCGCTGGGCCGGCGTGCCGTTCTATTTGCGCACGGGCAAACGGCTGGCGAAAAAGACCTCGGAAATCGTCATCCACTTCAAGCAGGTGCCGCATCTGCTGTTCGACAACACCCAACCCAACCGCCTGATCATTCGCTTGCAACCCGAAGAGCGCATCAGCCTGCAGCTGATGGGCAAGACGCCAGGCAAAGGCATGCGCCTGGCGCCGGTCGAGCTGGATTTGAATCTGGCGCAAGCCTTCCGCCAGAAGCGCCGCTGGGACGCTTACGAGCGCTTGCTGCTGGATGTGATCGAAGGTGACTCGACGCTGTTCATGCGCCGCGACGAAGTGGAAGCGGCGTGGAAATGGGTCGACCCGATTCTCAAAGGCTGGCAAGACAACTACCAGGATCCACGGCCTTACGCCGCCGGCAGTAACGGGCCGGAGCAGGCGCAGAGTTTGCTGGAGTTGCAGGGGCGTAAGTGGGCGGAGTGACCGGGAAACGCTCGTAGGAGCCAGCCTGGCGAAGCTCTTAAATCTTCAAAGCTTCGCCAGCAAGCTGGCTCCTACGGACCGCGAAGCTTGGTGGTTATTGTTTGACCAGCTCCGGAATCTGCGTCGCCAGTTTGGCGTTGTTCAACGGCGCGCGAATAAAGCCGCGCTGGGTGCCGTCCGGGCCGATGATCACCAGGTTGCCGCTGTGGTCGACGGTGTAGTTTTCTTTGCTGGTGTCAGCCGGAATAAACGGAATGCTCACGGCATTGGCGAGCTTTTGAATGTTCGCCAGCTCGCCGGTCAGGCCGAGAAACTGCGGGTCGAAATAGCCGAGGTATTTTTTCAGCTGCTCCGGCGTGTCGCGGTTGGGGTCGACGCTCACCAGGACTACTTGCAGGTTGTTGCGCGCCTCTTCCGGCATTTTGCTTTTCAGTTCGCGCAGTTGCGCCAGGGTGGTCGGGCAGATGTCCGGGCAGAAGGTGTAGCCGAAGAACAGCAGGCTCCATTTGCCTTTCAGTTCGTTCACCGGCACCGCTTCACCGAGCTGGTTGGTCAGGCTCAGGTCTGGCAGGTTGCGGCTTTGCGGCAGCAGGATGATGCCGGCGTCGATCATCGCCGCCGGGTCGCCCTGGCCTTTGCCACTGAGCACGCGGTTGACGGTGAGGCCGAATACCAAGGCCACGACGGCGACGAGAATTGCGACGGTGATGTGCTTGCGGGTCATAGATGGGCAGCTCGGCAGGTCGAAAGGCAAACGGTACCCCATCCGGCCGTGTCACCGAAACCGCCAGGCGTTTCAGGGTTTGCGCTGTTCCGGGCGCGACCACATCCACGCGGCGCCGCAGCCCATACCCAGCGCGGCAAAGGCAACGGACGGCAGATGGTTCACCGTGAGCAGCATGATCAACAACGCCACCAACATGCTCAGGCTGGCGAGCAGTTTGGCGCGACGGCTGACGACGCCGCCGTCGCGCCAGTTGCGCAGCAGCGAGCCGAATAGCCGGTGATTTTCCAGCCACGCCGCCAGGCGCGGCGAGCTGCGTGACGCCGCCCAGGCGGCCAGCAATACGAACTCGGCGGTGGGCAAACCGGGTATCACCACACCCAGCACCGCCAGCCCCAGGCTCCCATAGGCCAACGCCAGCCATAGCCAGCGTAAAGGCCGGCGTGGCGCCAGGGCTTCGCAGGCTTCAGGCAAAAGTGCGTTCCAGGTGATCGGCGAAACGGTTGAAAGCGGCGATGGCGGCCGCTTCGGCCTGACGCTCCTGCTCGGCGTCCAGCGCCACACCATCAAGCGCGGCCACAAACGATTTCCAACCCTGGGCGCGACCGCCTTCCGGTTCGCCCAGATGGCGGGCGCCAAAGCTGTCGCTCAGCTGCAACGCCTCGGCGCGCTTGATCAAAAACGCGGCGCCCAGCTTCGAGCCTTCCGAGACGAATACCCAACCCAGTGCCGCGCCCAGGTCATGGTGCTGCGAGCGCACGCTGTCATCGCCTTGGGGCACGGCGTGGTTGAGGTCGGCCAGGTCCAGACGCGCCTGCTCAACGCGGGCGCGGCTCGGCAGGTCGTCGACGATCTGCATCAGCGCGGCGTTGTTGTAGAGGTTTTCCAGGTCGTACTGGAACAGGTACTGAGCGGCGACGAACTTGGCGAAGTTCTCGCGGCTGCCGAAGGGGTCGTGGCTTTTCACTAACGCATCCAGACGCGCGTGCGGCTCGTGGGTGAGGGCGTTCAGGCGTTGCGAACGCAGGGCGTGTGACAGTGGCGATGGTTGAGCGGTCATAGCGGTCTCGGCGAAGTGGACACGGTGTCCGTGGCTTCAAGAAGACGCGGCAGGCGCAAAAATCCTCAGGGGGGGCGGCAAATATTTCCCCCCCTTGGGCGCGTTGTACCCCACCCGGATTACCGCGCGAGCAGGAAGTAGTGGTCCACCAGCAACGCGATAAACAACAGAAACAGGTAGTAGATGCTGTATTTGAAGGTGTTGATGGCGGCGTGGGGTTTGCTGTCGTGGTAGAGCACCCAGCTCCATTGCAGGAACCGCGCACCCAGCACCACGGCGCAGGCCAGGTACAGCAAGCCGCTCATGTGAATGACGTAAGGCATCAAGCTCACCGCGAACAGCGCCAGGGTGTAAAGCACGATGTGCACCTTGGTGTAATGCTCGCCATGGGTGACCGGCAACATGGGAATGTCGGCCTTGGCGTATTCGGCTTTGCGGTGGATGGCCAGGGCCCAGAAGTGCGGCGGCGTCCAGGCGAAGATGATCAGCACCAGCAGCAGCGGTTCGGCGCTGATGTGACCGGTAACGGCAACCCAGCCCAGCAGCGGCGGCGCGGCGCCGGCCAGGCCGCCGATCACGATGTTCTGCGGCGTGGCGCGCTTGAGAAAGCCGGTGTACAGCACGGCATAACCGAGCAGCGAAGCGAGGGTCAGCCAGGCGGTCAGTTCGTTGGTGAAGGCCAGCAGAATCACCAGCCCGCCAACCGAGAGCGCCATGGCAAACGTCAGCGCCGCCACGGGCGAAACACGGCCTTCGGCCAACGGCCGTTTGTGCGTGCGCGCCATGACGGCATCGATGCGCCGGTCCACCACATGGTTGACCGCCGCCGCACCGCCGGCACACAGAGCGATGCCCAGATTGCCGAACACCAGCACCGTCCACGGCACCCCGGCGCGTGTGGCGAGGAACATGCCGACCAGTGAGGTGATGAGCATCAGCACCACCACCTTGGGCTTGGTCAGCTCCAGGTAGTCGCGCCACAGCGCCTGGCTGTGTCCTTCGCTGAGTAGAGTGGCCATGGCGTCTCTCCTTCTTGTTTTTATTGGTCAGGCAGCCGACAGGCTGGCCCGGTTTTTTGCCGTAGCAGTGGCGGGGCTGGTAACGGCCCGTAGCCGGTAATTCACGAGCACCATCGTCAGCAGCAACAGCGCGCCGCCAGCGTTGTGCGCCACCGCCACCGCGAGCGGCAGGTGCAGCAGTACGTTGCTGACGCCAAGGCTGATCTGCACGCCCAGCGCCACTGCCACCAAGCCGGCGAGCCGCCCTTGACCGTTGCGCCGTAGCTGCCAGGCGAGTGTCAGCAGCACCACGGTGACGAGCAGCGCACCGAGGCGGTGGGTGAAATGGATGGCGGTACGGGCGTCGCTGTCGAGCTGGCCACCAAGGTAGTTGGGGCCGATGTGCTGGCTGAGGTGAAAGCCGTTGGCAAAGTCCATGGCCGGCCACCACTGGCCGTGGCAGGTGGGCAAGTCGATGCAGGCCACCGCCGCATAGTTGGAGCTCACCCAACCGCCAAGGGCGACTTGCCCGATCACCACCAGCAACGCCACTGCGGCCAGACGCCGGATTCCGTTTCCGATCCCCGGCAGATTCGGCAAACGGCCGGACAGGCGCAGCGTCAGCAAGAACAGCAACGCCAGCGTCGTGAAACCGCCGAGCAGGTGCGCGGTAACCACTTGCGGCCACAGCTTGAGCGTGACCGTCCACATGCCAAACGCCGCCTGAGCGACCACCACAGCAAGCAGCAGCAACGGCAGTTTCACCGGCTGGCCCGGTTCACCGCGCCGGCGCACGGCCAATACCGCCAGCGCCAGAATCACCAGGCCAAGTGCGCCAGCGAAATAGCGGTGGATCATCTCGTTCCAGCCCTTGTGCGCTTCAACCGGGGCGTGGGGGAAATTGGCTTCGGCATGGGCCAGCTGCGCTTCGCTGGCCGGTACGCTGATAAAGCCGTAGCAGCCGGGCCAGTCCGGGCAACCGAGGCCGGCGTGGGTCAACCGCGTGTAGGCGCCAAGCAGCACTACGACCACTGCCAGAACAGTGGCAAGCAGGGCGAGACGGAATCCGGGTTTGGCCATGGGTGCGTCCTTTTCTCAGCGCATCGCTCAACCGATATTCGATAATTTCAGCAGCAGGCGCAGGTCGTTGAGAATCGCCTTGCCTTTGGTCTTCGCGTCGTAGCGCAGCACCAGATTGCCGTGGGGGTCGATCAGCCATAGCTGCGGCGCGCTGCCGGTGGTGGGGCTGGTTTTGCCGTAGGCCTGCGCGTCGAGGCCGTAGCGATCCAGACGCGGGTAGTCACGCGCCAGTTCGGCGTTGTAGGCCTCGCTTACCGGCTCGGCCGTGGCCAGGCCGTGGGTGGCGCGAGAGGCTTCGCGGCCAAGGCCAATCTGCAGTTGCCGGGCGAGGTACACCAGCTGGCGGCAATCGTCTTCGCAGGTGCCCGGCGCGGTGACCAGAATTTGCCAAGTGGTTACATCGCTGCCCAACACGCCAAGGTCGGTACGGCTCACGCCGTTGCCGATCAGCTCGCCGCTGTAGTTGCGCCCTTCCGGCACCCAGAAGCGGAACTGATACATGGCGGTGGCGAGCACCATCGGCCCGACGGTGAGGGCCAATAACAAAATCAGCTGCAAGCGACCGCGACGGCGGGCAGGCACATGGGGCATGGGCATGGCTGGATTCATGGTTGTTGTTCTCCCAGTAGAGGCTCGTTTCTCGCGGCTGCGTGAAAGCCGAAGTAGATGAATAAAACCAGCAGCGCTGCAGCCAACGCGAACCACTGCACGGCATACGCCTGGTGCCGCTCGGCCCCCATGGCAACCACCGGCCAGTCGGCCTGATAAGCCGCAGCGCCTGGCTCAAGCCGCACTTCATAGGCCAGGCCGGCGCGGCCCAGTTGCGTCCATAGCGCTTGCGGGTGCACGGCGTTGACCAGCAACGGCCAGTGGTTGCTCGGCGCATCGGCTTGCAGCTGGAAGGTTTCGCCGGGTGGCACATACACCCAGGCGTCGAGGTTTTGCCCAGCCGCAGGCGTGGCGAATTGCGCCGCGTCGCGCCGGTCCGGCCAGGGCAGCCAGCCGCGATTGACCAGCACCCACAAATCACTGGCCTGGTCGTAGAAAGGTTGCAGCAGCTCGACGCCGGCCTTGCCCTCGCGGGTGCGGTTGTCGAGCAGCACACTGTGTTGCTCGTCGAAATGGCCGCTCAAGCGCACCCGGCGATACGCCGCATCGGGGGTGGTTTCCAGTTCCAGAATGCCCATGGGTTCAGCGCTGCGGCGGGCCTCGTAACTGGCGAGCAAGTGACGCTTTTCCTCGGCGCGGGCCAGCTGCCAGAAACCCAGCAGCACCAGCACCGGCAGCAGCGTCGCCACCACCAGCGTCGGCAGCCAGCCAGGGCGAAACCGCCTCATCTGGCGTGCCCGGACAGCGGCAGGTGACTGGCTATACTCCACGGCATTCCCCTTCCCCATTGGCGAGACTCACACCATGCTCAAAGCGGCAATCGTGCTCATGCTCTTGGCCACCATCGTCAGCCTGTTCAGCGGCCTGTTCTTTCTGGTCAAAGACCAGGGCCAGTCATCCCGCGTGGTCAACGCCCTCACCGTTCGGGTGGTGTTGGCGGCGTTGACCGTGGCCCTGATCACTTGGGGCTTTTTCAGCGGCCAGCTGGTTACCCACGCACGCTGGTAAACGCGCGTCAGAGCACGTACACGAAAATAAACAGCCCCACCCACACCACATCGACGAAGTGCCAATACCAGCTCGCCGCTTCAAAGCCGAAGTGCTGTTTCTCATCCAGGTGGCCTTTCATGATGCGCAACAGCATCACCGCCAGAATGATGGTGCCGATGGTGACGTGCGCACCGTGAAAGCCGGTGAGCATGAAGAACGTGGCGCCGTAAATGCCCGACCCCAGTGTCAGCCCGAGCTCGTGATAGGCCTCCACATACTCGATCACCTGCAAGGTCAGGAAGCACGCGCCGAGCAAAATGGTCAGCCCCAGCCAGCCCTTCAGCGCCGCGCGTTTGCCATGGCGTAACGCGTGGTGGGCGAGGGTGACGGTGACGCTCGAGCTGATCAGCAAGATGGTGTTGATCAGTGGCAGATGCCACGGATCGATCACGTCTTTAGGCGCCGGATAAAGCTTGGGATCGGGCGTGTTGAGCATCGGCCAGGTGTACTCGAAATTCGGCCACAGCATGTTGGCGATGCCCTTGGCACCTTCACCGCCGAGCCACGGGCCGGACCAGTAGCGCACGTAGAACAGCGCGCCGAAAAAGGCGATGAAGAACATGACTTCCGAGAAGATGAACCAGCTCATGCCCCAGCGGAACGAGCGGTCCATCTGCGCACTGTAGAGCCCCGCGCGACTCTCTTTGATGACCGCGCTGAACCAGCCGAACAGCATGTAGGCAACCATTAACCCGCCGATGAAGAAGATCAGCGGGCCGTTGGATTCCGGGCGGGCAGCCTTGAGGTCGTTGAACCACGTACCCAGGCCGTACATGGTGACGAGCATGCCGAGGGTGGCAATGATCGGCCATTTGCTCTGGTCCGGAACGTAGTAGTGCTCGTACGTGGTGCTGGGGCTCTTGGGCAGGGCCTCGTCGTGCGTCGCCATCTTGTTGTTCTCCTTGTTTTACACCGCTTACCTGGCCGCTACGGGCGCATGGCGGGCGGTGATGTCGAACAGCGTGTAACCGAGGGTCAGGTGGTAGACATCCTTGGGCAGATCACGGTCGACGATGAAGCGCACCTTCATTTCTACGCGTTCACCGGGTTGCAGCACTTGCTGGTTGAAGCAGAAGCAGGCGGTCTTGTGGAAATACGCCGCCGCTTCGGACGGCGACACACTGGGAATGGCCTGCGCCGTCATGGGTTTGTCGGTGGGGTTGCGGGCGATGAACGTCATCTCGTTCACGGCCCCCGGATGCACCACCACGTCGGCCGACACCGGCCGGAACTCCCAGACCATGTCGGCAGAATTGGTGGCCATGAACTGCACTTTCACCTGCCGGTTTTCATCCACCACCTGTTGCTCACCGGCGTACTGCCCGGAGGTTTTGCCGTTGATGCCGAACGCTTTGCACATCACGTCGTAGATCGGCACCAGGGCAAAGCCAAAGGCGAACATCACCACCACCAGCACCATCAGGCGGGTGACCAGGGTTTTGGTCGGCAAGCCTTCGCTCATTGCAGACTCACTTCACTTGCGGTGGTGTCGAGAAAGTGTGGTACGGCGCGGGCGACGGAATGGTCCATTCCAGCCCATCGGCACCGTCCCACGGCTTGGCAGGCGCCGGTTTGCCGCCACGGATGCACTTGATGACGATGAACAGGAACAGGAACTGTGTGGCACCAAAGCTGAACGCACCGATGGACGACACCATGTTGAAGTCGGCGAACTGCAGGTTGTAGTCCGGAATACGCCGGGGCATACCCGCCAACCCCACGAAGTGCATCGGGAAGAACGCCAGGTTCATGCCCACGAATGACAGCCAGAAATGCAGCTTGCCCAGGGTTTCGTCGTACATGTGGCCGGTCCATTTCGGCAGCCAGTAATAGGCCGACGCGAAGATGCCGAAGATTGCGCCCGGCACCAGCACGTAATGGAAGTGGGCGACCACAAAGTAGGTGTCGTGGTACTGGAAGTCCGCCGGGGCGATGGCCAGCATCAGCCCGGAGAAACCGCCGATGGTGAACAGAATCACGAAGGCTACGGCGAACAGCATCGGCGTCTCGAACGTGAGCGAGCCTTGCCACATGGTGGTCACCCAGTTGAACACCTTCACCCCCGTGGGCACTGCGATCAGCAGCGTGGCGTACATGAAGAACAGCTCGCCCACCAGCGGAATGCCGACCACAAACATGTGGTGCGCCCAGACAATAAATGACAGGAAGGCAATCGAGGCCGTGGCGTACACCATTGAGGTGTAGCCAAACAGCGGCTTGCGCGAGAACGCCGGAATGATCGAGCTGACGGCACCGAAGGCCGGCAGAATCATGATGTACACCTCGGGGTGGCCGAAGAACCAGAACACGTGCTGGAACAGCACCGGGTCACCACCGCCTGCCGCACTGAAGAAGCTGGTGCCGAAGTGGATGTCCATCAGCATCATGGTCACGCAGCCGGCCAGCACCGGCATTACCGCAATCAGCAGAAACGCGGTAATCAGCCAGGTCCAGACGAACAGCGGCATTTTCATCAGCGTCATGCCGGGGGCGCGCAGGTTGAGGATGGTGGCGATCACGTTGATCGCGCCCATGATCGAGCTGATGCCCATCAGGTGGATGGCGAAGATGAAAAACGTCACGCTTTCCGGCGCGTAGGTGGTCGACAGCGGGGCGTAGAACGTCCAGCCGAAGTTGGGGCCGCCACCGGGGCTGAACAGGGTGCTGATCAGCAAACCAAACGCGGCCGGCAGCAGCCAGAAGCTGAAGTTGTTCATGCGCGGCAGGGCCATGTCGGGCGCGCCGACCATGAGCGGAATCATCCAGTTGGCGAGGCCGACGAACGCCGGCATTACCGCGCCAAACACCATTACCAGGCCGTGCATGGTGGTCATCTGGTTAAAGAATGCCGGCTCGACAATTTGCAGCCCCGGCTGGAACAGTTCGGCGCGAATCACCATGGCGAACGAGCCGCCAATCAGAAACATGGCAAAGCTGAACCACAGGTACATGGTGCCGATGTCTTTGTGGTTGGTGGTCAGCACCCAACGCATCAGGCCCTTGGCGGGGCCGTGGTGACCGTGGTCTGCGTGCCCAGCATGGCCAGGCTCAATCACTGCACTCATGATGGGTCTCCTATTCCTTCGCCTGTTTCAGGGCCAGAACGTCTTTGGGGGTGACCATGTCACCGACGTTGTTGCCCCATGCGTTACGTTCGTAGGTGATCACTGCGGCAATATCCACTTCCGACAATTGCTTGCCGAACGCGGCCATGGCCGTGCCCTGTTTGCCGAAGAACACGATGTGCAGGTGGTCCTCTTTTGGGCCGAGGGCGATCTTCGAGCCCTTGAGCGCCGGGAACATGGGCGGCAGGCCCTGGCCTTCAGGCTGGTGACAGGAGGCGCAGGTGGTGTGGTAGACCTTGTCGCCGCGTTCAACCAGTTCTTCGCGCGTCCATTCCTTGCTGGTGAGCTCTTTCATCGCCAGCGCTTCCTGCTTGCGCTCATCCATCCACTTGGCGAAATCCTCTTTGGATTTCACTTCGACGACGATGGGCATGAAGCCGTGGTCCTTGCCGCACAGCTCGGCGCACTGGCCGCGGTAAATGCCGGGCTTGTCGACCTTGGTCCAGGCTTCGTTGACGAAGCCCGGAATGGCATCGCGTTTCACCGCCAGCGCCGGCACCCACCATGAGTGGATAACGTCGGCGGCGGTGATCAGAAAGCGCACCTTGGTTTCAGCGGGAATAACCAGAGGCTGATCCACTTCGAGCAGGTAGTGCTCGTCTTTGGGCGCCTGGTTATGAATCTGCTCGGTGGGCGTGGCCAGGTTGCTGAAGAACTCGACCTCTTGCCCCAGGTATTTGTAGTTCCACTTCCACTGGTAGCCGGTGACCTGAATGTCCAGCTCCGACTCGCTGCTGTCGTAGATCTTGATCAGGGTCTTGGTTGCCGGAACGGCCATCGCCACAAGGATGATGAAGGGCACCACGGTCCAGAGGATCTCGACCGTCGTACTTTCATGGAAGTGGGAAGCGACCTGGCCGGTGGAGCGACGGTGAACCAGCATCGACCAGAACATTGCGCCGAATACCAGCACGCCGATGACGGCGCAGATCAGGAAGATGGTCATGTGCAGATCGAACACGGCGTTACTGGTAGCCGTTACACCCTGCGTCATATTCATGGTCCAGGCAGCGTTTGCCTGACTGAATACCGACCACAGCAGGAGGCCCATCCAAACTCGTGGATGTCGCATCATTGCGGGTTCCCCTTATCGTTCTTGTTATCCCGCCGGCTATGCCTGCGGCCAAGGGAGCGTCTGCTAGAAAACTGACTTAGCTGTCGCACCCTCGCCTTGCCGTGGCTCAGTCCGGGTTCATCAGGTCATGTGTTTCGAATCAGCCTTTCGAATCGGAGTATAGACAGCGACTTGCACCTCGCAACGTCGATGCAAAATTCCCCGCAAGCGGCCAGCCCTTGTGCTAAAGCCCGCGGTTCTATTGGCCTGGAGAAAGGTGTAACGCCAGCGTTATAACTGCCACTGGCACAAAAGTTTCGTAATTATGACAATCGCGTCTTAGGGCCGACGCGCTGCCAGCTAATGTGTCTGTCTTCGACCCGTTCATGCCCTGAACGGGCCCTTCCACTTACCCCATGTCCTTTGTTTTGGAGCAGTCATGAAAACCGCCGCACTGCGCGAGCTGATTCAACGCGCCCATCAACATGAAGCCGAAACCGCCAACCTGGCTGAACAACTCGAAGGAAAAATGGCAGGCCTGCACCGCGCCATCCGCTTGCCGGAGGCCGATGGCAAGGAAACGCTGGTGCGTTTCGTCATGGCATACATCGAACAGGTGCCCGACATTCTCGACGCGGCCAATCAGGTAGCGCGCGATGCGGGCATCGAAGGGCAGATAAAACCGGTGCTGAAAGTGGCAGAGGAATTTTTCCTCCACCCGCCCGCGCTGATGGCCGGCCACGAAGGCCTCGACGGCATGCTCGATGAAGCCTATCTGGCCCATCGCCTGGTGGAAGAAGTGAACGACCGCTACATCACTCACTTGGGGCAGCCGTTGATACCGCTGGATACCACAGTGGCGAATCTGGTTGCCCACCAACTGATTGGCGAACCCTTTGCCAATGAGCTGGACGAAGCGGTTCATCGCGCGGTGGATGGCATGCTCGAAGCGAGCATTTTCGAACAGCCATCGGTGCAGGCCTACCGCAGTCGCCTCAGTAGCCCCAACACCCATGCGGCGTGGCAAAAATGGCCGTGCCTGTCGCAGAAGCTCGGCGTGGAACTGCAGCTGCAGTAGCCCTGCCACGCCAGCCACGGAAACAAAAAACGCGGCCGAAGCCGCGTTCATGCGGGCGGACTGACGCTTACGCCCCGGCCATGCGGTATACGCTGATCAGCACTTCATGCTCGCTGACGCCGTCGATGGTGCCGACGAAAATGTAGTCGTTGAGCCAGGCGTGCTTGCCCGGTTGGGTTTTGAAAGCCGGCACGGTGCGGCAGTAGAAGTCGGTCTCTTTCATGTCTTTGAACTCCAGGCCCTTGGCTTGTTTGGCCAGGCCCGATTCGTTCAAGCGCCAGATGCCGGCGTTGTCGATGATGATGATCTGACCGTCATCGGTTTTCAGCCGGTACAGGGCGTTGATGCGGGTGACGCCGTCTTCGCGCATCACCGACATGTCCGCACCGCCGGGCACAACAGTGCCTTTCATGGGTTTGCCGTCGATGTCTTTGCCCACGAACGTGCCGCCGGCGATGGGGTAGTTCACTCGCGTGCCATCCGGGCCTTTGCCCATCTCTT
Organism: Pseudomonas viridiflava; assembly: GCF_900573885.1. Classification (GTDB taxonomy): domain Bacteria; phylum Pseudomonadota; class Gammaproteobacteria; order Pseudomonadales; family Pseudomonadaceae; genus Aquipseudomonas. The sequence continues at coordinate 213,930 of NZ_UPSE01000161.1, read as the reverse complement.
CGCGCGGGCCGAGTTGTACGTTTATTTGCAGCACCAGATCGTTGGTCAGGCGATTGGCAATCTTCTCTTTGAGCTCGGCGGTGTGGCCGACTGTTGCGGCCAGCAGCAGGGCCAGACCGGTGCAGGTGTGCAGCAATGTGCGGGACAATTTCATGGGTAACGCTCCTTCGATTTCAAAATTAAAAGCCAACGGGCGCCACCGCCCGATGGCGTTTCGGTTCACTTCAGGGGGTCAGGTCGGCATGGCTGTTTAAGCAGGGTGTCGCACGCCGGCAGGGCGCTCGGAATGGCCACGCCGGTCAGCTCGCCCAGCACCAGCCGCGACGGATGTGCGTCGTCGTGCAGCACGCTGTTGCGGCTGGGGATGGAGAAATAATCGAAGCCATAACCACCGGTGCGCGACGGCGCGTCGATCCAGATACGCAGTTGCGAGCCTTTGCGGAACGGGTGGGAAAACGGCGGAATTTCCATCCGGCCCAGTGTCGGCACATTGGGCAGCATCGGTTGCACCGAGTCCGGTGTGTCGAGCAGCCAGGGGCGCAGTTCGGTGGAGCGGGCGTCATCCAGTTTGCGGGCGGACATGCGCAGCCAGCCACGCTGCACATACACCTCCTGGCCGTCGGGACGCACTTCGGTGACGGTCACTTGCAGGTCGGTGTCCGGGGCAAGAAAGGTGGTCACCCAAAGGTCTGCGCTTGCGGTGCCGTAGCTTAGAAAATCACGCGTCAGCGGCGCGCTGGTGTATGCCAGGCTGCCTTCGCGCCAGATTGGATGCTGCGCACCCCAGGCGTTGTCTTTGAGGAAGGTGTTCACGTCTGGCCCGGGAATCGGATAGTTGTAGCCATCCGGCGCACCGCTGCCTTTGCCGTTCTCGATCAACTGGCCTTTTTCGCTGAGGGCAAAGGTGACCGGCTTGGGTTTCAGCGGGTAGCTGTCGCGCTCGATGGTCCAGGTTGGCCGTGCGGTTTCGTTGGGTTCATGGCGGCCGTTGCGGTTGTCCGCCACCGTTTCCTGCCACATTTCCAGTCGCGGGGTTTTCTCGAAACCGTTGTTCTCACCTTTGACGAAATGGTCGAGGAAGGCCCCGAGTTTTTTGCGAAAACGCTCGGACTCATACAGGTTGTGGCCGCCGCTGGCTTGCACCATCCACAGCTGTTTGGGGTCGAGACGTTCCTGGTAGTAGCCCTCGCGCGCCAGCACCGCTTCGTCTTGCCAGGCTTGCATGGACAACACCGGCACCTTGATCTGCGCCGCGCGGTCTCGCGGGCTGCTGCGCTGCTCGGTCCATTCATCGCGCAGCGGGTGGCGCAGCAGGTTGTACATCAGCGAGGTGCTGACCACCTTGGCCTGGTTTTGCGCCACTTGCGCCAGGCAGCGCTGGTCTTTTTCCGCTTCGGCGCTGGCTTTCACGGCTTGCCAGCGCTGGTCGACAAACCAGTGCCAGGTGGTGGTGAATTCCTGGTTCGGCACACCGCCAGGCGCCCAGCTGTCGCCGCGGGCATCGCCGAGCACCATGCCGGGGGCGATGGCTTTGAGGTGCCTGGGCTGTTCTTCGGCGGTCATCAATTGCGACATGCCGGCCCACGACCAGCCGAACATGCCGATGTTGCCGTCGGACCAGCTCTGGTTCGCGGCGAATTCAATCGCGTCGCGGCCATCGGTGCCGTAATGCGGGCCGAGGAAGTCGAAGGTGCCCTGCGAGCAACCGGTGCCACGGGCTTGCACGCCCATGACGGCATAGCCCTTTTCGACCAGTTCCTTGTCCATGGCGACGGAGAAGGTTTCGTTGTCGCCCAGGTAGGCCGGGCCGCCGATGCTGCCCGAGTCGTAGCCGCTGTAGCGCACCAGCACCGGGAATTTTCCCTCGCCTTTGGGCAGCAGCACGGAGTAGCGCAGCTCGGTGCCGTCGGCGGCTTTCAGGTAACCGGTCACGCGTTTGCCCCAGAACGCCTGGAAGCTGCGATCGGACGGTGGCATGCCTTCGTCTTCAGGCGCCTGGGCCATGGCCACGCCGTGGGTGCCAAGCAGCAAGGCCAGGCTCAATGCGCCGCAGCGCAGCGGGTGTTGCAGATACGTCGAGTACATGAGCGAACTGTCCCGGGTTGGTTAGAAGTTTTTGGAAACCGATGCCACGACCGTGGCCGAGCATTCGCCGGCGCGGCCGAAGGCTGACATGCATTCAGCTTGCGACAGATCGGTGTCGATGTAGGTGGCCTTCCAGTCGAGGCCAAACATCTTCTTGCTGAGGGCCACGCTCCAGTCGTAGTAGGTGCTGCGATAGTCGCCGCTGCCGTCGCGGTAGGCCATTTCATCGTGGGTGTCGCTGTAGCCGTAACGCACGTTCAGCAGGGTCTGGTAGGGCATCGGCTGGGTGTATTCCACCCAGGTAATGAGCCGGTCGTTGTCGCGCTCCGGAACCTTGATACCCAGCGGCGCCAGCTGTGCGGCGAGGGCCTCGAGGGCGGGTGGGTTTTGCAGGTCGTTGGTGTATTTGAAGCCGGCTGTCGCGCCCTTGTAGCTGAAGGTGCCGACCCACTCGTGGAAGTTCACCCAGCTGTCTTTCGGGTAGTCGTAGGCGACATACGCCAGCGAGAACCGGGTGTTTTCACTGAGCGGCCGGGCGATGCCGAGGAAGTAGTCGAATTCACGGCGGGTGTCGGTACCGAAATCGACGTTACTGGTGAACACGCCGGCAAACACGCCAGAGGGCTTGTGAACCAGATTGGCGACGGTTTGCAGCACCGGGTCGCCCTGGGTCAGAGAGAAACCGCCGACGCGGTAGTCGCTTGCTGCAATGACGGTTAGATCCAGCATTACCTCGGGGGTCAGGTCGATGGCGTGGCTGGTGAGTGAAAAACTCAGGGCGGCGCTCGCAAGGCTCCACTTGATGAGTGTGTTCATGTGTTTCTGCTCCGTGTTGTTGTGATTGATGTGGCAGAAAAAACCGCTGGTTGCTGTTGTTTTGGGTGCAGCTCGCGATGAGTCATCGCCGCGCTTCGTTGAGCGCTTTTATTTTTTTTTCGGGCAAAACGACCCCGCCGGCTCGAAAGACTCGAGTCGAAATTTTTCTTGTACGAAGGGGCGTCGCTCGGTGTTGCAGGTGAGGTTGCGGGTAGTGGGTGCTGGCGTTCTCCGTTTGCAGGTTAATGAGCGGATCGGTGCAGGGTCAGGCTCGGCGCGGCCTCAGGCGTCGGAGCGAATCCGGTTCCACAGCCGGGTCAGCAAACGCTGCGCGGCCCTTTTCGGCGGCTCGATCTGGAACAGCAAATGGCGGTCGGCTTCGGGTACGAACAGGTTTTTCTCCGTCAGCAGCTCAGGGTTGATCAGCGGCGTGCTGGCTGGATTGGGATTGGGGTAGCCAATCTGGTTGGTGATGCGCGCGATCACTTCCGGTTGCAGCAGGAAGTCGATGAAGGCATGGGCCTGTTTGATGTTTTTTGCCGTGGCGGGAATCACCATGTCGTCTGACCATTGCAGCGTGCCCTGACGTGGCAAGGCCATGCGGATGTCGATGCCGTTGTTCGCCGCCAGCGCCATGTTGCGTGCCGCCAGCATGCCGCCCGACCAGCCCAGCGCCAGGCAGATATCGCCGTTGGCGAGGTCTTGCGGGTACTTGGCCGAATTGAAATAGCGCACGTAGGGGCGGATGGATTTCAACAACGCTTCGGCCTTGGCGAAGTCCTCGGGTTTGTCGCTGCTGGGGTTGAGGCCGAGGTAGTGCAGGGCGATCGGCACCACTTCGTCGGGGCTATCGAGAATGGCCACGCCGCACTGGCTGAGCTTGGCAATGTTCTCGGGCTTGAACAGCAGGTCGTAGTCGCGCATGTCGACATCTTTGCCCAGCACCGCTTCCACCTTGGCCTTGTTGTAGCCGAGCAGCGTGCTGCCCCACAGGTAAGGCACGGCGTAGCGGCTGCCCGGGTCCAGTTGCTGACGCTGAGCCATGAATGCCGGGTCGAGCTGCTGCCAATGCGGCAGTTGCTCGCGGTCCAGCGGTTGCAGAGCCTTGGCGTTGATCAGGTTGGGCAACTGGCTGCTGCTGGGAAACGCGACGTCGTAGCCAGCCGAGCCGGTGAGCAGCTTCGCCTCAAGGGTTTGCGGGCTGTCGAATACGTCGTACAGCACGCTGATGCCGGTCTGGTCTTTGAAGTCCTGCAGCACGTCTTTGGGCAGGTATTCGATCCAGTTGTAGATACGCAGCTCGCCGCCGGTTTTCTCAGCGTTCGCGGCGACACTGACGCCGCTTAGCAGCAGCCCGATCAAGCAGTGTTTCAGCACGTGTTTCATGGCAACTCCTAAAGGCGGGCTACAGCGCGAGGGCCAGGGATCGGATCAGGCGCAGGGTGTCGACGTCCAGCACGCTTTCGGCAATCGGCAAGGACGATTGCTTGACGATGACCACCTGCTGAGCAAAGTCGACATACAGAATCTGCCCATGGATGCCCACCGCCAGCAGCGCTTCGTTCGGGTACACGTACCACTGGCTTTTGTACGTGGCGCCCGGGCTCCACAGGGCGAAGTCTTCGTTCGCCGCATAAATGGCCGGGTCGCCGCCTTGCAGCACGGAGTCGATCGCCGCTGCCGGAATTAGCTGCCGCCCCTGAGCCTCGCCCCTGGCCAGCAGCAACGAGCCGAAACGCGCCATGTCTCGCAGCGTGGCGTTGAAGCCGGCACCGGCAACATTGCGGCCCCATGGGTCTGCCACAAAATAGCCGTCGCGCTCGCAGCCAAGCCCTTGCCAGACATCGCGCAGATGCTCGGCACAGCTGCGGCCGCTGGCCCGTTCCATGACCCATGCCAAGGCTTCGGTGGTGGCCGTTACGTAGTGGAAGAAGCCGCCGTGTTCGCCGTTTTTGCGCGTTGCCGGCAGGTATTCGTAGAGCGACTGGCTGACGTCGAGACCGGGCGGCGGCACGGTCAGCCCGCAGGCGTAGCCGAACTGCGAGCTGCCGGAGAGCGGGTCGTCGTAGACTTCGTCGTAATCGATGGCCACTGCCATGTCTAGCAACTGGCGAACCGTGGCGTCCCCAAAAGCGCTGCCGTCGAGTTCGGGCACATAGTGGCTGGCCAGGGCTTCGTTACGCAGCTCGCCAGCGCCTACCATGGCTTCGGCGAGCACGCCGATCAGCGATTTGGTGACGGAAAACATGATGTGGCGTTTGTGCGCCTCATGGCCGTTGAAGTACTGCTCTTGCACCACGGCGCCGTTTTTCATCACCAGCCAGCCATCGGTGCAGCTGGCGTCGAGGTGGGCTTGCAGGGTGACCTGCTGGCCGGCGGCGCTTTCGAACTGGAAGTCGCCCATTGGCCGGGTTGCCGCGGGCAATGGCGAGCAGGGCGCTGCGCCACGCTCAACGGTGATACTTGGCCGAATGCGCCCCAGGTTGTGAAACGCCCAGCGGTTGTGCGGCGGGGTCATGAAGTTGTGCCACGTTACGCGGTGTTCGGCAGCCGGAGGAAAGCCTTCCATCAAGGGCGCAGCGGGCGGCGCTCCGTCTTCATAAGCACCCAGCAAGGCCTGGGTGAAATCGCTGTTCATGGGGCATGTCTCGTCGTTGGCGATGACATGTTTTATTCATATAAATTTTTATAGTCAACTAAAAATATTGACCGCGATCTAAATTTACCTAAAATCAGCGACTTATAAAACGCCTCAGGAGGGCTCGGCGTGACAGGATTACGGCAGCGACAAAAAGAACAGCGCAGGGAAGCGATAGTCGCAGCGGCGCTCGCGCTGTTCGAGACCCAAGGCTTTGCTGCCACCACGGTGGAACAGATTGCCGTGCAGGCCGGGGTGTCGACGCCCACCGTGTTCAACTACTTCGGCAGCAAACAGGAAATTCTCCTGGCCCTGGTCGAGCACGCGGACAAGCAAGCCATCATCGACGCACGCTCGCAGATCCCCGACTTCGATAACGCCGTGGACGCCATGTGCCACCTCGAGTCGCTGATCGTGCGCCACGAACTGAACGTACTGCCGCCCGCCATCTGGCGCGAGCTTTTGCCCCTGGGCCTGCTCAACGAACCCGCCGGGCAGTTCACCGACATGAACGCCGGCCTGATCGTCGAAATCGCCAACCTGCTGCGCGAACTGCAAAGTAAAAAAATGCTCAGCAACACCGTGGACGTCGACTTCGTCGCCTACTTCCTCAACGACTACAGCTCCATGCTGTTCATGCGTCTGGTGCAAGCCGACGTGCCCGACTTCGACGCCCACGCGCAACGTATTCGGCAGATGACGCAGACGTTGTTTGATGGGTTGAAGCCTTGAAGCGCGATTGGGGCTCGCCAATTTGACCGGTTAAGCGGGCGCCTATGATCTCGTTCTGCCTGCGCGCAGCGCTTGTCAGCGGAGACGGGTTTTACAGGGGCGAGCTGAACGTCAACGCCGGAAATTTCAACTTCCCAGTTCGCTTCTTTTAACTTAGCTTAATCGAGCTTTTAAGATAATCATTTCTTAGGCTAGCGCTCCACCCCTTGTTCTTCGGGCACTTTTGCGACTTTTTTAAAGATAATCGAAGCGCCCTTTAGAGATAATTCAACATGGCCGCGTTCTCTCACCATCCTTTGGAGCTGCTGAACCCGTCGTTCGACTCCGGGTTGGCCGACGTGCTGATGGAATTGGAACAGCTGCGCCGACTGCGGCTGGAAGGGGACACGCCACCGTCGGTTTTTTTCCAGCTGAAATCGTTGTTCCATACGCTGGAAAGCTTGGGGTCCGCGCGAATCGAGGGTAACCACACCACGCTTGCAGATTACATCGACAGTAAGGTCGAAGGGTCGGCCGACGCCACCGATCAACTGCGGGAAGTAGCAAATATCGAAAAGGCCATGGACTACGTCGAGACGGTAATGGCCCCAGGCGAGGCGTTGACCGAGCGAACGATTCGCGAACTTCACAGCATCGCCGTGCAAGGTTTGGAACGAGAGGGAGACCGAACGCCCGGCGCCTACCGAACCGGTGGGGTGCGGATCGCGCAGTCTGCACATCTGCCTCCCGACGCGGTAATGGTGTCGGAATATATGGAAGAACTCGTCGCTTTCACGAATAGGAACGATCCGCCCAAATACGATTTGATGAAAGTGGCGCTTGCCCACCACCGCTTTGGCTGGATTCATCCATTCAGTAACGGGAACGGCAGGGTGGTGCGTCTTTTGACGTACGCCTTGCTGATCAAGTACGGCTTCAACGTGAGCACGGGCGGGCGCGTACTTAACCCGACAGCCGTGTTCTGTAATGACCGAGAGCAGTACTACATGATGCTGGCTACAGCGGACACAGGCACGGCAGCCGGGCTGGAGGCCTGGTGCACCTATGTACTTGAGGGAATTCGGGTGGAGCTGCAAAAAGTAGATCGCCTGACTCAGTACGGGTATTTGAAGAAACACATACTTCGTCCTGCCGTAGCGATGGCCAGGGAACGCGAGTGGATTACGGAGGTGGAGCGATCGATTCTTGAGGTAGCAATAGAGGGCCAAACGGTGAAGTCCGGCGACATCGCCGCCGCTGTACCGGCACTTACCGCCGGCCAGCGTACCTATCAAATCAGAAAGCTATTGAATGAAGGCATGTTACTTACGAGCAGCCCGGGCGCCCGCATTTATACCATCGGATTCTCAAACAACTTTCTAATCCGGGGCGTCATCAAGGCACTTCGTGACGAAGGCTTTATTCCCGAACCGCTGGATAAGCCATAAGCCAGTAGCACCGGGGCTACAACACACCCATTCTTCCGCCCACAAAAAAGCCCGCTCATCACGAGCGGGCTTTCTCATTTCCAACACTCAACCGTTGAGTATCAGAACGCCGGAACGATGGCGCCCTTGTATTTTTCTTCGATGAATTTCTTCACCTCCGGGGTACGCAGGGCTTTGGCCAGTTTCTGGATGCCGTCGGAGTCTTTGTTGTCTTCGCGGGCGACCAGGTTGTTGACGTAAGGCGAGTCGCTGCCTTCGATAACCAGGGCGTCTTTTTTCGGGTCGAGCTTGGCTTCCAGCGCGTAGTTGGTGTTGATCAGGGCCAGATCGACCTGGCTCAGCACGCGCGGCAGGGTGGCTGCTTCCAGTTCACGGAATTTCAGGCCTTTAGGGTTCTCGCTGATGTCTTTGCTGGTGGCCAGAATGTTTTTGGTGTCTTTCAGCTTGATCAGACCGGCTTTGTCGAGCAGCAGCAGGGCACGGCCGCCGTTGGTGGCGTCGTTGGGGATGACCACGGTGGCGCCTTGTGGCAGTTCGTCGAGCTTTTTGTATTTGCTCGAGTAGGCGCCGAAGGGTTCTACGTGAACGCCAACAACGCTAACCAGCTTGGTGCCACGGCTTTTGTTGAATTCGTCGAGGTAGGGCTGGTGCTGGAAGAAGTTGGCCTCCAGACGCTTCTCGGAAACCTGTACGTTGGGTTGTACGTAGTCGGTGAAAACTTTTACCTGCAGGTCTACGCCTTCTTTGGCCAGGGCCGGCTTCACGAACTCGAGGATCTCTGCGTGGGGAACGGCGGTCGCCGCAACGGTAAGGGTCTCAGCCTGTGCGGAAAACGCCGCGACGGTGACCAGGGCAGCAATCAGTTTTTTCATCTCTGGGTTCCTTGTGGGATGCAGTGTTGGCGGCTGATGGCCGCACTCGTTTAATGACGGTTTGTTAGAACGAAATGCATAGAGCGCAGCGCTATTTTCTGGAGAAGTGCACCACCAGTTTGTCGCCGACGGTTTGCAGCACTTGCACCAGCACCAGCAACAGAATGACGGTGACCACCATCACATCCGGCTGGTAACGCTGGTAGCCGTAACGAACGGCCAGGTCGCCCAGACCGCCGCCGCCAATCAGGCCGGACATGGCGGTGTAGGAGACCAACGTAATCGCGGTCACGGTAATCGCAGCGACAATGCCCGGCAGCGCTTCCGGCAGCAGGGCGTTGACTACGATTTGCCGGGTCGTCGCGCCCATGGCCTGGGTGGCTTCGATAATGCCGCGGTCGACTTCACGCAGCGCGGTTTCCACCAGGCGCGCAAAGAATGGTGTGGCGCCAACCACCAGAGGCGGAATGGCCCCGGCGACGCCCAGCGAGGTGCCGGTGATCAACACGGTCAGCGGAATCATCACAATCAGCAAAATCACGAACGGCACCGAGCGCAACACGTTCACTACCAGCGAAAGCAGGGCATAGAAGCCCTTCTGCTCGAACATTTGTCGAGGGCTGGTAAGGAACAACAGCACGCCAAGTGGCAGGCCGAGAATCACGGTAAACAACAGCGAGCCGCCGAGCATGCTCAGGGTGTCGAGGCTGGCCTGCCAGATTTCCGCCCAGTCAACGTTGGGGAGTAAGGCTTCCATCAGCGCAGAACCTCCAGATGCACATCACTGGTACCGAAGCGCGCCAGGGCTGCGTCGATGTCGCCGCCAGTCAGCGCCAGGGTCAGTTGGCCGTAGGGCGTGTCTTTGATGTGGTCGATACGGCCGGCAAGAATGCTGTAATCGACGCCGGTTTCCCGCGCGACCACGCCCAGCAGCGGTGCGTAAGTGGCTTCGCCCTGGAACGTCAGGCGCACGATGCGACCGGTTACATGGGCAAAGTCGTCGCGTTGTTCGTTTTCGTCGATCTGCTCGGCTTCCATCACGAAGCGCTTGGTGGTCGGGTGCTTGGGGTGCAGGAATACGTCGGTGACCGGGCCATGCTCAACGATGACGCCAGCGTCCATGACTGCAACGCGGTCGCAGACACGGCGGATCACGTCCATTTCATGGGTGATCAGCACAATGGTCAGGTTCAGCTCGCGGTTGATCTGCGCCAGCAGTTCGAGCACCGAGGCCGTGGTCTGCGGGTCGAGGGCGCTGGTGGCTTCGTCGCACAGCAGAATTTTCGGCTGGGTCGCCAATGCGCGGGCTATGCCCACACGTTGCTTCTGACCGCCTGACAGCTGTGCCGGAAATTTCTTGGCGTGATCGGTAAGACCCACGCGCTCAAGCAACTGGTTGACGCGCTGGTCGATGGCGCTGGACGACAGCTCACCCGCCAGCTTCAGCGGCAGGGCAATGTTGTCGGCCACGGTTTTCGAGGACAGCAGGTTGAAGTGCTGGAAGATCATGCCGACCTGCTGGCGGAAGCGGCGCAAGCCATTGGCGTCGAGGCCGGTGACGTCTTCACCGTCTACATCGATGCGCCCGCCGGAAGGTTCTTCCAGGCGATTGATAAGGCGCAGCAACGTGCTTTTGCCGGCGCCGGAATGGCCAATGATGCCAAACACCTCACCGCTGGCGATGCGCAGGTCGGTGGGTTGCAACGCGGCGATGTCGCGGCCATTGACGCGGTACGCCTTGTGGACGTGATGAAAGTCGATCACTCGTTAAACCTTTTGGGTTTGGCGGTCTGCCGGATAGGCATAAGGAGCGCTAGTCTACCCGGCGCCTTATAGACCGCAAAAATCTTTGTAATCCTATGGTTATAGCTTTCAGCTCTAACGAGCAGAGCCGTTGCCATAGTCTAGAAGGTGATGCAGCAAGTGGCCCAGCGCGCAGTACGCGGTCTGGGCGCTCCGGCGTCAGCCTTTGGCTTTTGGCGTCAGCAGCAGACGAGGCACTTGTTCCAGCTTGAGGGCCTGAGACAGGCGCGGGCTGTAACCGGGGTCGAGCCGTTTGATACGCGCCAGCAACAACGAGGCTACCCAGGGGTAGTCCTTGTTTTGCCGTACTTCGATGCGCACGTCGCAATCGAAGGTCACAACATCCACCGCCACTGCATCGAGCAATGCACGTAGCTGGTCGTTGTTCTGGGTGTCCAGCATTGGCATGGCGATCACGCTGCTGCTGGCGGCGGGATTGATCAGCCGGGCGCCCGGTTTGGCGGGGGCAACAACCGGCTCGGCGGGGGCAGCCACTGCGGCCGCTTCGGCGGCCTTGGCTTGGCGATCGGCAGCGAGGCGTTGTTGACGCGCTTGTTCGGCTTTTTCCGCAGCTTGTTTGGCAGCCGTCTGAGCAGCCGCCTGGGCGCGGGCTTGCTCGGCAGCCGACAGTTGCGCCGCGCGCGCCTGGGCAATGGAGTTGTCCAGGCCGGTAGTCAGGGCGGGGGCTTGCGGCATCAGGCTGCGGGCGTGGCTGAGCGCTTTGGTGGCGGTGTCCAGATCGCCCTGCTGCAACGCGTTGTGGCCTTGCTTCAGATAGGCATCTGCCAGTTGGCGCTGATACTGCTCCAGCCGGGTATCGCCTTGTGCACGCGGGGCGATGGCGGCCAACTGGCTTTCAGCGGCAACGAGTTGGCCCTCATTCAGGCTTTGCTCTACCTGGCGAAAGGCGACAATCAATTCATCAGGGGGCAGGCTGGCCACTTTTGGCGCTGCGCTCTGGCATGCGCCTAACAACAGAGAAATCGCCACAACAAGTAGGTAACGGGAGGCGAACGGCTTCATCTATGCAGGTCTCGGTGCGCAAAGCCGGCGAGTTTACACCGCCGTGCAAGCCGCACCAAACCGCGTCGACGTAGCGCTCAGGCGTGCCGGCGCGGCAGGGCGAAGCTGAGCAGAAACAGGGCCGCGGCACTGACCACAATGGACGGCCCCGCCGGGGTGTCTTTGAACCACGACATCGACAGCCCCGCGCATACCGCCACCAGCCCCAACACGCTGGCGCCGCCAGCCATTTGTTCCGGCGTGCGCGCATGCCGCTGGGCTGCAGCCGCCGGAATGATGAGCAGCGAGGTAATCAGCAACACGCCGACAATCTTCATGGCCACGGCGATGACCACCGCGATCAACAGCATCAGCGCCAGCCGCAGGCTCGCCACCGGCAAGCCTTCCACTTTCGCCAATTCCTCATGCACGGTGACCGCCAGCAGCGGGCGCCACATCAGCGTCAGGGCCACCAGCACCACCGCGCTGCCGCCAAGAATCCACATCAGGTCGGCCGGGCTCACGGCCAGCAGATCGCCGAACAGGTAACCCATCAAGTCGATGCGCACGTCGTGCATAAAGCTCAACACCACCAAACCCAACGACAACGTGGTCGGCGCCAGGATGCCAAGCAGGGTGTCGGAGGCCAGCGGCTGACGCTGTTGCAAGGTCAGCAACAACACGGCGAGCAACACGCAGCCGACGGTCACCGCCACGGTGGGGCTGATATCCAGCAAAAAGCCCAGCGCCACGCCTAGCAGCGCCGCGTGAGACAGGGTGTCGCCGAAATAAGCCATGCGCCGCCACACCACAAACGAGCCGAGCGGACCGGCAACCAGCGCCAGCGCGAGGCCGGCGAGCAGAGCGTTTACGAGAAAATCAGGCATGGTTGCAGCCGTCTCCATGCACATGCGGCTGCACCTGACCGTGAATGCGCAAACCGCTGCCAGCCGGCGCGTCGGCAACCACGCCTCCATGCAGGTCGTGGGCATGGTCATGATGATGGTGATAAATCGCCAGGTCCTGGGCGTCCTGGCCGAACAGCTCGACAAATGCCGGATCGCCACTGACCTGTTCCGGGTGGCCCGAGCAGCACACGTGGCGGTTCAGGCAGACGACCTGATCCGTGGTGCTCATGACCAGATGCAGGTCATGGGAGACCATCAACACCCCGCAGCCGTGGCGGTCGCGAAGGCGGGTGATCAACCGGTACAGGTCGGCCTGCCCGGCCACGTCCACGCCTTGCACCGGTTCGTCCAGCACCAGCAACTCGGGTTCGCGCAGCAAGGCCCGAGCCAGCAGCACGCGCTGCAACTCGCCGCCGGAAATACTCTGCAACGGACTGTCGATTACCTGACTGGCGCCCACTTCTTCCAGCGCCGCAAGCGCTGAAGCCCGATCAACTTTGGGCACTAAACGCAGAAAGCGCAGCACGGTCAGCGGCAAGGTGGGGTCGACATGGAGCTTCTGCGGCATATAGCCGATGCGCAGTTTCGGCTTGCGCCACACGCTGCCGACTTCGATGTTCAACAAGCCCAGCACCGCACGAACCAAGGTGGTTTTTCCGGCGCCGTTAGGGCCGATCAACGTGACGATTTCGCCCGGTTGCACGCTTAGTTGTACGTCGTTGAGCACCTGCTGGCCGGCGAAACGCACGCCAACGCCTTCAAGGCGGATAAGGGCATTACTCATGTGTTTTTCTGGCAACCGGAGCAGACGCCAACGACCTCGACGGTCTGGCTTTCCACGGTGAAACCGACATCGCCGGCGCCCGCCACAATGGCCTGGCTGATGGCGTCGTTGGACAGTTCGATAGCCGCGCTGCAGGTGCGGCAGATAAGGAATTGGCCCTGATGGGCGTGCGCCGGGTGGTTGCAGCCGACGAAGGCGTTAAGCGAGGCAATGCGGTGCACCAGGCCATTGTCCAACAGGAAATCCAGCGCGCGGTAAACGGTCGGCGGCGCGGCACGGCGGCCGTCCTGCTCGGTCAACACGCCGAGAATGTCGTAAGCGCCCAGTGGCTTGTGGCTCTGCCAGACCAGTTCCAGCACACGGCGGCGCAGGGCAGTCAGGCGCAAGCCGGCCCGCTCGCAGATGGCGTCCGCTTCGCTAAGGGCGTTGTGCACGCAATGGGAATGGTCGTGAGGGCGAGAAGCCAGGGGTGTGAAGATCATTGGGCGGCGACGGCTGGTGAGAGAGACGTTATTCTATAACCCTTTTTCCGGAGAGTGTGCCCCCCCGTGTCGCGTTTCCTTGTGATCTTTCTTCTGATTTTTTGCACGTCTGCTTACGCGGACGTGCGAGTTCTAACCAGCATCAAGCCGCTGCAGCTGATTGCCGCCGCCGTGCAGGACGGGGTAGGCACACCGGAAGTGCTGCTACCGCCCGGCGCCTCGCCCCATAACTACGCGTTGCGTCCTTCAGACGTTCGGCGCGTGGCTGACGCCGATTTGCTGTACTGGATCGGGCCGGACATGGAGAGCTTTCTTCCCCGCGTTCTGAAAAGTCGCAACCTGCCCAGCGTCGCCGTACAAGAGCTTCAGGGCCTGAGCCTGCGCCATTTCGGTGAAGGCCACGAGCACGCCGATGAGCACCAGAACGGCAGCGACGAACATGACCATGATCATCAACCCGGCAGCCTTGACGCGCATTTGTGGTTGTTGCCAGCCAACGCCCGGGTGATTGCCGAGCGCATGACCGCTGATCTCAGCGCCGCCGACCCGGCCAACGCCACTCGTTACCAAGCCAACCTCGTGTCGTTCAGCGAACGCCTCAACGCGCTGGACAAGCGCCTGAAACAGCGCGTCGCCGGGGTGACGGGCAAGCCCTATTTCGTTTTCCATGAAGCCTTTGATTACTTCGAGTCGGCTTATGGCCTGGAGCACGCCGGGGTATTCAGCATTGCCAGTGAAGTGCAGCCAGGCGCCCAGCACGTGGCGGCCATGCGCGAGCGTTTGCAGCAGGCAGGCCCAACCTGCGTATTCAGCGAACCGCCGCTGCGGCCGCGACTGGTGAGCACCCTGAGCGCGGGACTGCCGGTGCGCCTGGCAGAACTGGATGCGCTGGGTGGAAAGGATGTTCCGGTGGACGCTCAGGGTTATGAGCGTCTGTTGGAAAACCTGGGCGATGAACTGGCGGGTTGCCTGGAAGCGCTGTGAGTTACAGCGCAAACGGCAGCGACAGCTGCACGTCCTGGCGCTGCGCCAGGCGGCGGCGGAACTCGTCGGGGTTGTGGATAAGCACATCCTGACCGGCGAACGACTCGGCAGCAATCAGCCGCGAGATCCAGAAGCGCAAGCAGGCCACGCGCAGCATCACCGGCCACAACTCGGCCTCTTTCGGTGTGAACGGACGCAGCGCCGCATAGGCGCCCAGCAATGCGCGGGCACGGGGGCCGTCAAGCTCGCCACTTGCGCTGGAGCACCAGTCATTCACGGCGATGGCGACGTCATAAAGCATCGGGCCTGAACAGGCGTTATAGAAATCAATCAGCCCTGTCAGCGTCGTGCCATCGAACAGCACGTTGTCGCGAAACAGGTCGGCGTGCAGGTTGGCGCGGGGCAGGTCGAAGATGGCGCCGTGGTGGGCTTCAACGTCTTTCAGCGCGTCGGCCATCAGCGTCTGGTCATTCACGTCGAGTCTGGCAGACATCGGCGCGCCTTCGCTGGCCATCCAGTCCAGACCACGGTCGCTGCGGCGTTCCAGCACTTTGCCGCGCGTGGCGTTGTGCAAGTTGGCCAGCAGCGTGCCCACTTCGGCGCAGTGATGAGCGTTGGGCTGTTCCACATGTTTGCCCGACAAGCGCGGCTGCAGCAGCGCCGGCTTGCCGGCCAACGTGCGCAGCGCGTCGCCATCAACCGTGCGCAGGGCGTAGGGAACCGGCAGGCCGGCGTCGTGCAGGGTATCGAGCAGTTCAATGAAAAACGGCAGATCGCCAACAGGCCCGCGCTCAACCAGGGTGAGCACAAACTCGCCCTGTTCCAGGCTGACAAAAAAATTGCTGTTCTCGCTGCCGGCGCTGATGCCTTGAAAGTCGCGCACCTGGCCAAGGCCGTAAGGCGCTACAAATGCTTCCAGCTCAGGACGGCTGAGGGGGGTGAATACCGACATCGAGAACCTGCCAACTGCATATAAAGGAGGGTGATTAAGCGCCGCTTACCATTTGAAGATTTCCCACGCGGGAATCAGCATGTCTGGATTGTCGGAGCGGATGAAGTTGCCATCGCTGCCATCGGCGCGTACCAGAAAGTACGGCTTGCCGCCTTTGGGCGTGACCTTGATGGCGTAGAGGAAACCGTTTTGACGGTACTCCTGAATGGTCTTGTCGCCGTCCTGGCGAATGGTTACGTCCGGGTCGCCAGTAACCGCTTCGTCTTCGGCGTAAGCGTTCAGCGAGCCTGCAACGAGCAAGCCGGCCAGCAGTAAGCGTGAGAGTGTGCGCATGTTAACCTTGTCCCTTTGTCGTCAACGGTGCGGCCATTCTAACAGGGCGCAGTGAAAGTTCTGACGCGGCATTCGGACTCCCGGCCTGGCCGTTTGCTAAACATTGCCCCGCGCACCGTTGCTCGCTACATTTTTCCGCTGTCCGTACACCACGGCCCGTCTTATAGGTTGATTCCGCGCATGTCTCAGACTCCTCTCGTCCTCGTAGACGGTTCGTCCTACCTTTACCGCGCTTTCCACGCACTGCCACCGTTGACCACGTCCAAAGGCTTGCCGACTGGCGCGGTGAAGGGCGTGTTGAACATGCTCAAAAGCCTGCGTAAGCAGTACCCGCAAAGCCCCTTCGCCGTGGTTTTTGACGCCAAAGGCGGCACCTTTCGCGACGAGTTGTTTGCCGACTACAAGGCCAATCGCCCGTCCATGCCCGATGACCTGCGCGTGCAGATCGAGCCGCTGCATGCCAGCGTGCGCGCCCTTGGTTATCCGCTGCTTTGCGTGGAAGGCGTAGAGGCTGATGACGTGATCGGCACGCTGGCCCGGCAATGCGCTGCCCAGGGCCGCGACGTGGTGATTTCCACCGGCGACAAAGACATGGCCCAACTGGTTTGCCCGCACGTTACGCTGGTCAACACCATGTCCGGTAGCGTGTACGACATCGATGGCGTGAAAGAGAAATTTGGTGTCGGTCCTGAGCTGATCATCGATTACCTGGCGCTGATGGGCGACAAGGTCGACAACATTCCCGGCGTGCCCGGCGTTGGTGAAAAGACCGCCGTTGGGCTGCTGGTCGGCGTGGGTGGCGGCCTCGACGTGCTGTACGCCAACCTCGACAAAGTACCCGAGCTGCCTATTCGCGGCGCCAAGGCGCTACCGGCGAAACTGCTCGAACACAAAGAGATGGCGTTCCTTTCCTATCAATTGGCGACGATCAAGCTGGACGTGCCGCTGGATATCGAAATCGAAAGCCTGCACCCGGGCGAGCAAGACCGCGTGGCCCTGGCGGCGCTGTATTCGCTGCTGGAGTTCAAGAGCGGTCTGGACGAACTGGCGCGTGATGCGAAGGCCGCCGACATTGCCGCCATTCGCTCCGGCGGCACCACGGGCGGTCTGTTCGATGAGCCCGTTGATGCAACGCCAGGTGTGCTCGCCCAGAGCGGCGACCCGGCACCCGCGGTGAGCGTCAATTACGAAACCGTGCTCGAAGCCGAACGCTTTGCGGTGTGGCTGGAAAAACTGCACCAGGCCGACCTGATTGCCTTTGATACCGAAACCACCGGCCTCGACGCCCAGCAGTCGCAACTGGTCGGGCTTTCGTTTGCCGTGCAGCCAAACGAAGCGGCCTATATACCGCTAACCCACGCGTATATGGGTGTTCCGGCCCAGCTGGATCGCGATTCCGTGCTGCGCGCGCTCAAGCCAATTCTGGAAGACCCGAATAAAGCCAAGGTCGGGCAGCATGCCAAGTACGACATCAACGTGCTGGCCAACTGCGCCATCGGCGGCGATCCGGAGCAGGGCATTCATGTGCGCGGGCTGAAGTACGACAGCATGCTCGAGTCCTACGTGCTCGACTCGGTGGCCACCCGGCACAACATGGACGCCCTCGCACTCAAGTACCTGGACCACACCACCATTTCCTTCGAAGAAATCGCCGGCAAAGGCGCCAAGCAGCTGACCTTCGACCAGATTTCCCTCGAACAGGCGGGCCCCTACGCGGCGGAAGATGCGGACATTACGCTGCGTCTGCACCAAACCCTGTGGAAGAAGCTCGAAGCCACGCCAAGCCTGGCCAAGGTGGTCAACGACATCGAAATGCCGCTGGTGCCGGTGCTCGCCCGCATCGAACGCAACGGTGCCCTGGTGGATGCCAATTTGCTGGGCATTCAAAGCCATGAGCTGGGCGAGAAAATGGTCCAGCTTGAGCGCGAGGCGTTTGCCATCGCTGGCGAAGAATTCAACCTCGGTTCACCCAAACAACTGGGCGTCATTCTTTACGAAAAGCTGGGCATGCCCATTCTGAGCAAGACCGCGAAAGGTCAGGCATCTACTGCGGAAGCAGTATTGGCAGAGCTGGCCGAGCAGGATTTCCCACTGCCGAAAGTGCTGATGCAGTACCGCTCGCTGAGCAAGCTGAAAAGCACCTACACCGACCGCCTGCCGGAGCAGATCAACCCGCGCACCGGGCGCATTCACACGTCTTACCACCAGGCCGTGACGGCGACCGGGCGGTTGTCTTCGACTGACCCGAACCTGCAGAACATCCCGATCCGCACCGCAGAAGGCCGGCGCATCCGCCAGGCCTTTATTGCACCGCCGGGCTACCAACTGCTGGCAGCCGACTATTCGCAGATTGAGCTGCGCATCATGGCGCACCTGGCTCAGGACGAAGGGCTGCTGCACGCCTTCCGCAACGACCTGGACGTACACCGCGCCACCGCAGCGGAAGTGTTCGGCGTCGAGCTGGATCAGGTCACCATCGACCAGCGCCGCAGCGCCAAGGCGATTAACTTCGGGCTGATTTACGGCATGAGCGCGTTTGGCCTGGCCAAGCAGATTGGCGTCGATCGCAAGCAGTCGCAGGCCTACATCGACCGCTACTTCGCGCGGTATCCGGGCGTGTTGGCCTATATGGAACGTACCCGCGAGCAGGCCAGCGAGCAGGGCTATGTCGAAACGCTGTTCGGCCGTCGTTTGTACTTGCCGGAAATCCATTCCAAGAACGCCGGCTTGCGCAAAGGCGCCGAGCGCACCGCGATCAACGCGCCCATGCAGGGCACCGCGGCGGACATCATCAAACGGGCGATGGTGAAGGTGGACAGCTGGCTGAGCGAATCCGGGCTGGATGCCAAGGTCATCCTCCAGGTGCACGACGAATTGGTACTCGAAGTACGCGAAGACTTGCTGGAAACGGTGAGCGCGGAAATTCGTCAGCGCATGAGCGAAGCCGCCGAACTGGATGTGCCGCTGCTGGTGGAAGTCGGCATTGGCGCCAACTGGGACGAAGCGCACTAGAAAGGCGCTTCTGGCGCCTTTTCCGCTGCGGCATATCGACGCAGCCGAACCGGATAGCTAGCAAGCTAAGGGAATTACCGGGAGGGTTTTTATAACTAAGCGGTTTTAAGGCACCGGTGAACTTTCCATAAATCAGGGCGGTCAGAGTTACTGAATGGCTGATGAAGCCCTTCGGTGCTCCTATGTTGTGTTAAGTGTTGGCAGATATCTGAGCCCCGCCCTAGCGGTTCAGACCCTTAAACCCCGAGCCTCTCCCTCCCCATACGAAGCTCGGGGTTTTTTTTGCCTGCGATTTACTCCGCAACCACGGTGTCTTCAAGCTCCATCCAGCGCGCCAGCACGGCTTGCGCCTCTTCTATGCCCTGACGCTTGGGCGCCGAGAACAACTGAATACTCACGCCATCGCCCCAGCCCTTGCGCAGGTCTGTCTGCACTTTCAGCAAGGCATTCTTGGCGGCGCCATAGGCCAGTTTGTCGGCCTTGGTCAGCAGAATATGCATAGGCATTTCGCTGGCTGCGGACCAGTCGAGCATCAGACGGTCGAACTCGGTGAGCGGGTGACGGATGTCCATCATCAGCATCAGCCCTTTCAGGCTTTCGCGACTGCCCAGATAGGCTTCCAGGTGGCGCTGCCAGTGCAACTTCAGCGGAATCGGCACCTTGGCGTAGCCATAACCGGGCAAGTCGACCAGGCGACGCTCTTCGTCCAGGCGGAAGAAGTTCAGCAACTGCGTGCGGCCGGGCGTCTTCGAGGTGCGGGCGAGGCTGGCGTGTGTCAGCGTGTTGAGGGCGCTGGATTTACCGGCGTTGGAGCGGCCGGCAAAGGCCACTTCGTAGCCTTGGTCATCGGGACATTGGTCCACTTTTGCGGCGCTGATCATAAACGCAGCCTGTTGGCACAGACCGATGATGGGGTTTTTGGCTTGCATCGAATTTTCCGGTGAGGGCGGTGCCAGTAGGTGGCCCGGCGTGCGGTGTCGTTTCCGTTTCAGTGACGCCAGTATATAATGCCGCAGATTTTGTGTGCGCTTTGTCCGGTATAAGGGCAAGGAATTGCAGGAAGGATTTACCGATTTCGCGCAAAAGAATGCGGAACGTTCCTCACTGATGAGGTTGATCTGATGAAGTTGTTAGTGCTCGCAGCCACTACCCTGTTGTTGTCTTCACTGGCTCATGCAGCCCAGGACCCGGAAACGGTATTCAACCGTTCCTGTGGAGCCTGCCATAATGGACAACTGCCGATGGCGCCTAAAAAAGGTGACACGGCTGCCTGGACCCCGCGGTTGGCCCAAGGCATGGATAAGATGGTGCAGCACGTAACCGATGGATTTAACGCCATGCCGCCTCGCGGTTTGTGCACCGACTGTAGCGCTGAAGACTTCCAAGCCGTCATCCACTGGATGAGCAAGTAAGCCACGCGTTGATTCTCTCCCTTTAGCCGTAATTGGATTAGCTGATGAACAAAGTACTCGTGAGTCTGCTGTTGACCCTGGGCATCTCCGGTATGGCTCATGCCGCAGGCGACGCCGCTGCAGGTCAAGGCAAAGTAGCTGTATGTGGCGCTTGCCACGGTGCCGACGGCAACAGCCCTGCGCCAAACTTCCCGAAACTGGCTGGCCAAGGCGAGCGCTACCTGCTCAAGCAACTGAAAGACATCAAATCCGGCAACCGCGTCGTGCTGGAAATGACAGGCCTGCTGAACCCCCTCAGCGACCAGGATCTGGCAGACATCGCCGCCTATTTCGCCAGCCAGAAAATGAGCGTCGGCGCTGCCGATCCGAAGCTGGTAGCGCGCGGTCAGGAAATTTTCCGCGGCGGCAACCTCGAAACCGGCATGCCTGCCTGCACCGGCTGCCATTCGCCAGACGGCACCGGCAACGCAGAGGCCGGCTTCCCGCATCTGGGCGGCCAGCACTCCACTTATGTCGCCAAGCAGCTGACCAATTTCCGCGAAGGCGATCGCACCAATGACGGCGACAGCATGATCATGCGCGGCATTGCAGCTAAGCTGAGCAACAAGGATATCGCGGCGGTATCCAGCTACATCCAGGGCCTGCACTAATCGCGCAACGGTAATATCCGGTACGCATTAGCGGGCAGAAAAGGGTGGCGAAAGCCACCCTTTTTCGTTGGAGCCGCCATTACAATGTTGGCCCTCAGCCGGGAACCCGCCTTCAGGCAATCGGTCGAAATCCAGCTCGCTATCGGGCGAGTTTTATCCGCCAAGGAGTAAAGCATGCGTAACCTGATTTTCAGCGCTGTCCTCGCCACCGCGAGCCTGATCGGCATGACCGCGACCGCCACCGCCGCGCAGCCGATCGAAGCCGGCAAGCAATATGTCGAGCTCAGCAGCCCTGTTCCGGTTTCCAAGCCCGGCAAAATCGAAGTTGTCGAACTCTTCTGGTACGGCTGCCCGCATTGCTATCACTTCGAGCCAATCATCAATCCGTGGATCAAAAAACAACCGGCTGACGTGCACTTCATCCGCATTCCGGCCATGTTCGGCGGCGTGTGGGATGCCCACGGCCAGCTGTTCGTGACCCTCGAATCCATGGGCGTGGAAGAGAAAGTTCATGCCGCGATCTTCGACGCCATCCAGAACCAGGGTAAAAAACTCGCCAAGCCAGACGAAATGGCTGAGTTCCTTGAAACCCAGGGCATCGCCAAAGACGACTTCCTCAAGGCCTACAACTCCTTTGGTGTGAAGAGTCAGGTCGAGAAAGACAAAAAACTCGCCATGGCCTATCAGATCAGCGGCGTGCCAACCATGATCGTCAACGGTAAATATCGCTTCGACATCGGCTCCGCCGGTGGCCCGGAGCAAGCGCTGCAAGTGGCTGATCAGCTGATCGCCAAAGAACGCGCAGCGAAGTAAATCGCCATGCTCCGTCGCTGGGGTACACCACGGGTAGCCGGCCTGCGAGATGCGCGGGTCAATGCGGGGTGCGACTCCAGCGGCCTGCCGGCAGACGGACGTCTGCGCCTGCTGAGCTTCAACATTCAAGTGGGCAACAGCACCGAGAGTTATCGCCACTACCTCACCCGAGGCTGGCAACACCTGCTGCCACACCAGGGCCGTTCTACCAACCTGCAGCGCATCGGCGCACTGCTTGCCGATTACGACCTTGTGGCCCTGCAGGAAGCCGACGGCGGCAGTCACCGTTCCGGCTATATCAATCAGGTGGAGCACCTGGCCCAGTTGGGCGCGTTCCCTTATTGGTATCAGCAACTCAACCGCAATCTCGGGCGTCTCGCCCAGCACAGCAACGGCGTTCTCAGCCGCCTGCAACCTACCGTTATCGAAGATCATCCGCTGCCCGGTCCGCCCGGTCGGGGCGCCATTCTCCTGCGCTTCGGCGAAGGCGAGGATGCGTTGGCGGTGGTGATGATGCACCTGTCACTCGGCGCGAAAACGCGCGTGCGGCAGCTGGCCTATATTCGTGAACTGATCGGCGAATATCGTCATCAGGTTCTGATGGGCGACATGAATACCCACGCGTCTGATTTACTGCTCAATTCACCGTTGCGCGACCTCGGTTTGCTGGCACCCCAAGTGGAAGCCACGTTCCCGAGCTGGCGCCCGCAACGGTGCCTGGACCATATTTTATTGAGCCCAAGTTTGACCCTGGAAGCTGTGCGCGTACTGGCCCAGCCGATTTCCGATCACCTGCCGGTGGCTGTGGAAATCCGTTTGCCTGACAGCCTGTGCAGCGAGCCGGACAGATCCAACACTTCCCTCGCGGAAATACCCCATGAGTGACGACGCCCAGCGCTGGAAAGAAAAGTACCTGAGCAGCCTCGAGCAGCAGGAAAAGCTCGAACGTCGCTGGGATATGCGTCTGGACCTGCTCCGCCGAGGGCTGGTGCGCAGCTCGCTGGCTGCCGAAGGCACGGACAAGGCTGTTGACCAGTGCATGTCCGAACTTCGCGAAATCGTCCGCCGCGACGACATGGACGCCGGTCTGTCCGCCCTGATTCCGCGCCTGGAAAAAGCCGTGCTCGACTCCGAGCAGCGTCGAGTGGAACGTGCCAGTCAGGTTACCGGGGCGCTTGGCGGGCTGGTCAGCCAGCTACTTAAACTCGACCTGCCCAGCGAAGTGCGCAAGCCGCTGAAGAAATTCACCAAGCAGGTGGAGAACCGCGCCAGTCAGGTGCGCGAATTGCCCGCTCTGCTCTCGGAACTCAGCAGCCTGCAACGCCAGGCACTCGATGTGCTGGAAACACCCGAATCCGCGCGCCCTGGCTTGTTGCAGCGTTTGTTTGGTGGCCGGGACGGCGGTGCCGAGGGTTCTGCCGAGACGCCGAGCCCCGCAGCACCAGCACCAGCAGCGCAACAGACGCCCGCGTCCGTGCAGCCGGTCGCGCCTGTGGCGGCGCAGCCGACGCCTGCGTTAACGCCAACGCCCGTGTCGGAGCCCACTGCCGCTGCAGTCACCACTTCGCCCGCGCCAGCTCCGGTACCAGCGCCTGCTGCGCAAACACTCGAGCCCGCCGCCGTGCCTGCCACGGCCGCCGGCAGCGAAGCCGCCACCGTAGCCATCAACGAAGCACTGGCCGCACGCAGAACTGCGCGAGGCTCGTCGTTATCGACGCTCGACAGCCTGCCGCTGTCAGCCTCGCTGCTTACTGACGGCGCCACGGTTTCCGCGGCAATCCACGCCACGGTCGAGCAGGAACTGGCAGACCCCGATTTCGCCATTCCGCCCGAGCCGGAAGCCGGCTACAGCGCCATCGCCAGCCACGTTGAAGCCACCTTGCTGGGGCTGCTCGACGACCTGCCCGTACCGGAGCACCACAAGCCGCAGGCCGAGTCGCTGCGGGTGCGCATCCAGGGCGGGCTGAACCTGTACGAACTGGTGCCGGTGCTCGACGACTTCGCCGTGCTGATGCTGGCAGTGGCCGACCTCGGCCAGCGCGAGTTCGAAGGCTATCTGGCGCAGCTCAACCAGCGCCTGGCCACCTTCCAGGGTGGTTTGCAGGACGCCCATCAGGGCTATTCGGAATCCATGGCCGCCGCGCGCGAGCTGGATACCGAGCTGCGCCAGCAGGTCGACGGTTTGCACAACAGCGTGCAGGCAGCCACCGACCTCAGCAGCCTGAAAAACCTGGTGGAGAATCGGCTGGATGGCCTGCTCAGCACCATGTCGCAATACCAGTCGCAACGCGACGAGCGCGATCAGGATGTGGCGGGCCGCCTGCAAACGCTGGTCGAGCGCGTGGCGAGCATGGAACAGGAAGCCAAGGGCTTTCGCGACCATCTCGAAGAACAGCGGCAAAAAGCCCTCACCGATCCGCTCACCGGCTTGCCGAATCGGGCAGCGTGGACTGAAAGACTGGAGCTGGAGGTGGCGCGCTGGCAGCGCTATGGCGGCGAGCTGCTGATGGCGGTGCTGGATATCGACCACTTCAAACGCATCAACGATAACTACGGCCACCTCGCTGGCGACAAGGTGCTGAAGATCATCGCCGGCGAGCTGAATAACCGGCTGCGTAAAACCGACTTCATGGCGCGCTTCGGTGGGGAAGAGTTTGTTTTGCTTATCCCGGCCACGCCCGTTGCCGGTGGTCAGCAATTACTCGAAACGCTGCGCGCCGCCATCGAGGCCTGCCCGTTCCATTTCAAAGGCGAGCGGGTGACCATCACGGTGTCGGGTGGCCTGACCGCTTTTATCGAGGGCGACCGGGTAGATGAAGTTTTCGAGCGCGCCGACCAGGCGCTGTACCGGGCCAAACGCGGCGGCCGCAATCAAGTGCACGTCGCGGCAGAAGGCGCCGAAGCGCAGTCCTAAACTTCCAGCTCTGCGGCTAGCTTGGCCACTGCGGCCTGCCGCTCCGGCTGTTGCGGGCGAGCCTGTGGGTTGAGCGACGACCAACGCGGATGCGCCCGCGCCTGGCGCAGCACGGCAGGTAATTTTCCTTGGCGCCAGCCGCCCTCCTGATCAGCCCTGACCTCAATCGCGGTAGTCGCCGCGTGCCCTCGGGCACTCAGCGCATCCAGCAATTGGCGCTGGCGCAGGGCCAACAAGCGCAGCACGCCGTCGTCCACGCTCAGTTCACGGTTGCCCTTGAGCTTGCCCAGCAGCCGCTCGCCGTAAGTACGCGCGGTCTGCAGGCCACCCCCGGCCAACGCGCCTAGCACCGTGGCAGCGCCCAGGGTAATTCCACCCACCATCAAGTCGATGCCGACACCCGCCGCGGCGCCCGCTGCCATGCCGCCGCCCACCTGAATACCCAGTTGCTTGAGCGTTTCCGGGTTGAACAGATCGTCACTCCAACGGCCGTCTAGCAGCGGCAAATCGCTGGCGCGCGCATCGTCCTGGCGGAAGGCATACAAGCGCAGCAGCGCCTGCACGCACGCCTGTTCGCGCTGACGGATGCTCTGGTGCAACGCCTGCACTTGCACCTGTTCATCGCTGCCGACACTGCGCCGGCATGCCGCGCAGTCGATCAACAACTCGGCGATCAGCCGCACGCCGGCGGTATGGCGGGCGCGGGCTTGCGCTTCGTGGTCGTCGATCAGGCGCTGCAACTGCGGGCGCGATTTTTCCAGCAACAGCGCCAGGCTTTCGTAAAGCCGGCGCTCGCCGTCCAGGGGCGGCGCTACGGTGTCGAACCGCACCAGCGCGTGCAGCCCCAGGCGCGCCAGGGCCTCGCGCCATTCCTCTTCACGCTGCTGGGCGCAGGTGACGAAGTTGAGCACCGGCAGCAACGGTTTGCCGCAACTGCCGAGCACTGCCAGTTCATCGCGGTACTTGGCCAGCACTGGCTCGCGGGCGTCGATCACATACAGGCCGGCATCGCTGGCAAGGAGTTGCCGCAGTACCTTGGCTTCTTGCTCGAACCGTTGCCGCGCCTCGCTGCCTTCCAGAAAGCGCGCCAGCCGCGCCGGACCATCGAGACGCTCGCCGGGCCGATCGAGGCGCTCCAGGTAGTCGAGCAGGGCAATGGCGTCTTCCAGGCCGGGCGTGTCGTACAGCTCCAGCAACGCCTGTCCATCCACCGACAACCGCGCGCCTTCAACATGGCGGGTCGTGCTGGGCCGGTGGGACACTTCACCAAAGTCCACGTCGCGGGTGAGGGTGCGCAGCAACGAGGTTTTGCCGACGTTGGTGTGGCCCACCACGGCCAACTTGAGCGGCGAACGGCTGACTTCATTCATGGGCATGCTCCAGCCACTGCAACGGCGCGCCCTGGCGCCAGTTCAACTGCAACCCATCGAGGGCAACGTGCCAGTCTTCAAGACGCTGGCTGTCGAGCGCCTCGCCTGGCTCGGCGGCCAGCAGCCAGATTCGGGTTTCGCCGGCATTGCGCGCCAGCTCGGCCAGCAGCGCCAGCGTGCCGCGGTCCGGCGAGCGGCGCGGGTCGCAGGCGATCGCCAGGCGCGACGGCGGAAAACGGCTCAATTGGTCGAGCAGGTGCTGTCGTTGCTCGCGGCTGTCGATCACGCCAGCATCGGCCACGCCTTTGGGCACGGTCGGCGGCCAGGCGCGACGGGGGTCGAGTTCAACCGCGACCAACACCGCACCCGAGCTGCTGGATACCGCCGTGCCGGTCTGCACCGAGGGCATCTGCTGCGGCGCCGCATCGGTCACGCCCAGCCGTTCACTGCCCGGTTGCAGCCGCTCGCGCAGCAGGCTGTAGCCCGGCAAATCGAGGTCCAGACCCAAGCGCGCGCGGCCTTGCCGCCAGCGCCACGCGCAAAACGAAGCCAGTACCGCGCGGGGCAGTACGCCGTAGCAGATCAACATACCCAGCAGCCAGACGGCCCAGGCCTGTCGGGCGCTTTCTTCGGCGATGGCATCGGCGCCGCTGGCGCGGATCACCTCTACCGACGGCGTGCTGAAACCCAGCCACTGAGCGGCGCTGCCAAGGGCCTGAATCACCGTCACAAACGTGTCGCTGCCCAGCAGCGTGGTTTCCCACACAAAGCCGTAACGTCGCGTCGCCAGCAGCGCCAGCAGGCTGCCCAAGGCGCTGAGCAGCAACAGCAACCACAACCCATGCACGCACAAGCCCAGCACCCAGCGGTTCAAGCGCTGGCGCTGCAGCAGCACCAGCAATGCCGGCGCCAGGTGCACCGCTTGTGCGTCGCGGGCGAGTTTTTCGCTCAGCCATAACCACAAGCGGCCAAGGCTGGCGCCGCCGCTGCCGGCAAACAGCAGCCCCACGGCCCAGCCGACCAGGGTTATTAGATGCAGGCCGAGCAAACTGCCCAGGGCCCAGAACAAATTTACCGGCCGTTGCCCGTCCCCCAGCGCGGCGAAGCCTAAACCCGCACCGCTGAGCACAGCCAGCGCCGCCAGCAGCCAGACCGCCAACACCGCGCCCTGCCGCCAGTGCAACAGAGCCCCCAGCATGCCGTCGCGTTGTGCCAGCCACAGCGCGCGGCTTTCGATGCGTTGTTCAAGCGAACCGCCTGTGGCGACGGCCTGGCGATTCGCTTCGCGGTCTTCCAGCGGTCCCGCCTGTTCTTCGCGCAGCCGCACGGCCTCGGTGAGCCACAGACGCTGCAGTGGCGGCAGGGAAGGGAGCGGGGATTTCGATGCGGTCATGCATAAACTCATGGCTAAGAATGTAGCCGCCCCATGGGGCCGCCGGGTTTGAGGATAACCGCTCAGGCGCGCCCCATCATCCGTTTGCTTTTTTTCCGGCAGGCGAGCCGTTATCCTCGCCGCCATGAATACGACCCGTCCCCTCTGCCTGATCGCCGCCCTCGCCGACAACCGTGTGATTGGCCGCGACAACCAATTGCCCTGGCACCTGCCAGCGGACCTCAAACACTTCAAAGCCATGACCCTCGGCAAGCCGATCATCATGGGTCGCAAAACCTGGGACTCCCTCGGCCGGCCATTGCCGGGTCGGCTGAATCTGGTGGTCAGCCGCCAGGCTGGCTTGACCCTCGAAGGCGCCGAGGTATTTGCCTCGCTGGAAGCCGCCATCGCTCGCGCCGAAGAGTGGGCCAGCCACGAGGATGCCGATGAGCTGATGCTGATCGGCGGCGCCCAGCTCTATGAACAAGGCCTGGCATTGGCACAACGCCTGTACCTGACCCGCGTGGCCCTGAGCCCGGAGGGCGACGCCTGGTTTCCCGTTTTCGACCAGGCCGCCTGGCACCTGGCCTCCAGCATTGAGCACGAAGGCAGCGGCGAAACGCCGGCCTACAGCTTTGAAGTGTGGGACAAACGCTAGCCCGCACCGCCTGCTCCACTGACTACGCTTATTAACGCTGCCTCGTCTGAGGCGGCGCGCTGCTATTTCCGAGGGTTTCCCATGCAAGACAACCCGTCCGGCTCCGTCGACATCGACCCGGCCGAAGTCGAAACCGTGGCCAAGGTTTTTGTCCGTCACCCGCTCTGGGAGGACGGCCTCGCCATGATTTCCGGCACCGCCATGGTGGCGCTGGGCATCGCCTTTTACGCCCATGCCGGCTTGCTGACCGGAGGTATGGTGGGCCTGGCCTTTCTGCTCAAGTACCAACTGGGCGTTGCGTTCGGCTTGATGTTCTTTCTGCTCAATCTGCCGTTTTACCTGCTGGGCATCTGGCGTATGGGCTGGAGCTTCACGCTGCGCACCGGCTGTGCAGTGGCGATGGTTTCGGTGCTGGCGGAAATGACACCGCACTGGGTGTCGTTCGAGCACCTGAGCCCGCTGTATGCAGCGGTATTTGGCGGTCTGGCGATGGGCTTGGGGCTGTTGATGCTCTTCCGTCATCGCGCCAGCCTGGGCGGGGTCAACATTCTCGCGCTGTTCTTGCAGGAACGCTTCGGCGTGCGCGCGGGGCTGGTGCAAATGGGCGTGGACGCGGTGATCGTGCTGACCTCGCTGTTTGTCATCGCCCCGGAAAAAGTCGCGCTGTCGGTGCTCGGTGCTCTGGCGCTGAATCTGGTGCTCGCCATCAACCACCGAGCCGACCGCTACATGGGCGTTTCCTGAGCGGCGGTTAGTCCGCCGCCAGTTGATGCGCGCTCTGCTTGGAGCGCTTGTAGGCCATCGCGGCGGCAGATACCGGCGACACGCGGCCGGTTTCAACCCAGGTTTTCAAACGCCCGGCATCGGCGATGTGGGTGTATTTGCCAAAGGCATCGAGTACCACGAACGCCACCGGCCGGTTGTTCATCATGGTG
Organism: Pseudomonas viridiflava; assembly: GCF_900573885.1. Taxonomy (GTDB): domain Bacteria; phylum Pseudomonadota; class Gammaproteobacteria; order Pseudomonadales; family Pseudomonadaceae; genus Aquipseudomonas. The sequence continues at coordinate 184,976 of NZ_UPSE01000161.1, read as the reverse complement.
CGCATCACCAGGCAGTGACCGGCCTCATCGGTAAAGCCGGTCTTGGTCAACTGAATGCTCCAGTTGGCTTTGTAGATCAGGTGATTGGTGTTGCGAAAACCCAGGGTGTAGTTGGGCTTTTTGAAGGCGGCGGTGGTTTCCGGTGTAGTGCTCATCTGCCCCAGCAGCGGGTATTGCTGGCTGGCCTTGAGCAGCTTGACCAGGTCGTTGGCGCTGGACACGTTGCGCTCCGACAACCCGGTCGGCTCGGTGTAGCGGGTATGGCTCATGCCCAGCGCCCGCGCCTTGGCGTTCATGGCATTGACGAAGCCGGTGACGCCACCCGGATAGTGATGCGCCAGGCTGGCCGCCATACGGTTTTCCGATGACATCAGCGCCAGCAGCAACATCTCGCGGCGCGTGGCGAGACTGCCCACCTTGACCCGCGAAAACACGCCGCGCATTTCGGCAACGTCCTGAATTTTCACCGGCAGCACTTCGTCCATCGGCAGCTTGGCATCCAGCGTGACCATGGCGGTCATCAACTTGGTTACCGAGGCGATCGGCACCACTTTGTCGGGGTTGCTGGAATACAGCACTTCGTTGGTTTTCAGGTCCACCAGCAGGGCGCTGCCGGATGCCAGCTCCTGAACCTTCACCGCAGGTTTGCCAGTCGGTTTGGCGGGCAGTTTCTCCGCCGCCACACAAACGCTGCCAAGGGCAAAAAGGGTGCAGAACAACACGCGGGCGAGGGCGGGGCGAATATTCACAAGGACAGTCCACATGGCAGATGAAATGGAGCCAGGGCAGTCCTTGCCGGCCCGCGCAGTATAGGAAAGGCCGGTGCGGTATGGAATGCGCTGTGATGCAGTTCATCAAATGCAGTCAGAAAATTCTTACTACTGACCTTTCAGTTCGGCCTGCAACCAATCCACAAACGGCTGCAGCAAACGCGCCCGACGTTTGCGCTCGGAAAGCACGGCGTAATAGCCAAAGCGCGATTGCGCCTGGCCGTCGATAACCTTGCACAGCACGCCCTGGTCGAGCAGCTCATCGACCAGATGGCTCCAGCCAATCGCCACGCCTTGGCCGGCGATCGCCGCCTGGATCAACAGCGTGTAGTTGTCGAAACTCAGCGCTGCGGGCCCCACCGGCTGATTAATGCCCAAGGCCTGGAACAGCCCGTTCCAGTCAAACCAGCGGCTGCTCATGTCCGGCTTCAGGTGCAGCAGCGGCAAGCTGGCGAGCTGTTCCCTGGCCAGCGGCAAGGTGCGTCCTTCCAGCAAGCGCGGGCTGCATATCGGGAACACCTCTTCGCTGAACAGGCGGCTGGCTTCGGTGTGTTTGAAGCGGCCGTCGCCAAAGGTGATGGCGATATCGATGTCGCTGCGCAGGCTGGTCATGCTGCGGTCGCTGGTGATCAGGCTGACGTCCAGGTGCGGATTGGCCTGGCGAAAGCGCGGCAAACGCGGCATCAACCAATAGGCGGCGAAGGCGAAGTCGGTGGAAACCTGCAACACCTCATGCTGGTTCTGCGCGGTGATGGCGGCAACGCCGGCGTCGATGGTTTCCAGGCCCTGCTGCACGTGCAAGAGCAGCACCTGCCCGGCGTCGGTCAGGGTGATGCCGCGGTGAATGCGGTTGAACAAACGCACCGCCAGCTCTTTTTCCAGACGCTTTATCTGCTGGCTCACCGCCGGTTGCGTGGTGCCCAACTCGGCAGCCGCGCTGGTGAAACTCAGGGAGCGGGCCGCGGCTTCGAACACGCGCAGTAAATCCAGTGGCAAGCTCACGCTGCGCGCTCACATAAGCAGTGGTTATCCGAAACATGCGTGGCCATGCGCTTTACCCCTGAATGCGTGAGGCAGAAGATCTGGCCATCACTATCGCATAACCGATCCGCATAGGATAAGCCTGCCACATGAACCGCCCGAACATCCTTTTCATCATGGCCGATCAGATGGCCGCGCCTCTTTTGCCTTTGCACGACCCGGCATCGCCGATTCAAATGCCCCACCTCAGCCGACTGGCCAGCGAAGGGGTAGTGTTCGATTCCGCCTACTGCAATAGCCCACTGTGTGCGCCCTCACGCTTCACGCTGGTAAGCGGTCAGTTGCCGTCGAAAATCGGTGCCTATGACAACGCTGCCGACTTCCCCGCCGACGTGCCGACCTATGCGCATTACTTGCGCCGCCTGGGCTACAAAACCGCGTTGTCCGGAAAAATGCACTTCTGCGGGCCTGACCAGTTGCACGGTTACGAACAACGCCTGACCAGCGACATCTACCCGGCCGATTACGGCTGGGCGGTGAACTGGGACGAACCGGACGTGCGCCCAAGCTGGTACCACAACATGTCCTCGGTGCTGCAAGCCGGCCCGTGCGTGCGCACCAACCAACTGGATTTCGACGAAGAGGTGGTGTTCAAGGCGCAGCAATACCTGTTCGACCACGTGCGCGAAGCGCCGGAGCAGCCGTTTTGCCTGACGGTGTCGATGACCCACCCCCACGACCCGTACACCATCCCGAAAAAATTCTGGGACCTGTACGACGATCAGGAAATTCCGCTGCCGCGCCACCCCCGCGCCCAAAGCGAACAAGACCCGCATTCGCAGCGGCTGATGAAAGTCATCGACCTGTGGGACAAACCCATGCCGGAAGACAAAATTCGCGACGCTCGCCGTGCCTACTTCGGCGCCTGCAGCTACATCGACAGCAACATCGGCAAGCTGCTGGAAACCCTGGAAGCCACCGGCCTGGCGGACAACACCGTGATCGTGTTCTCGGGCGACCACGGCGACATGCTCGGCGAGCGAGGGCTCTGGTACAAAATGCACTGGTTCGAGATGGCCGCCCGCGTGCCTATGGTGATTCACGCGCCAGCACAATTTGCCGCCGGCCGGGTGAGCGCTTCCATTTCCACTGCCGATTTGTTGCCGACCTTCGTGGAACTGGCGGGCGGGCAGTTGCGTGACGAGTTGCCGCTGGACGGCCGCTCGCTGATGCCGCACTTGCTCGGCACTGGCGGCCACGACGAGGTGTTTGGCGAATACATGGCCGAGGGCACCAACAGCCCGCTGATGATGATCCGTCGCGGCCCGTACAAATTCATGTACTCCGAACAGGACCCCTGTCTGCTCTACAACACCAAGCAAGATCCCTTCGAGCTTGAAGAGTTGAGCGGCTCAGCTGAGCACCTGAGCCTGTTCGAGGCGTTTCTCGAGGAGGCGCGTAACAAGTGGAACATTCCCGCCATTCACCATCAGGTATTGGCCAGTCAGCGCCGTCGTCGCTTCGTGGCCGGCGCACTGAGCATGGGCACACTCAAGAGCTGGGATCACCAGCCGTTTACCGACGCCAGTCAGCAATACATGCGCAACCACATCGACCTCGACGACCTGGAGCGCAAAGCCCGTTTTCCGCAACCACCTGCCCACACTAAAAACTAAATCCAAGGGGACGCCATGAACATTTTATCCACCAAGTTATCCACAGCCTTGCTCACAGCCGCCGGCGCGCTGGCGCTGACGATTGGCCATGCGCAAGCGGCCGAGTCGTGCGACACCGTGCGCATGGCCGATCCGGGTTGGAGCGACATCGCCGTGACCAACGCCGTGACCGGCTTTTTGCTCGACGGCATGGGCTACAAAGCCAAAATCGACACGCTGGCGGTGCCGATTATTTACGGCGGCATGAAGGACGGTTTGGTGGACGTATTCATGGGCAACTGGATGCCGGCGCAGCAGGCGCACTACGACAAATTCATCAAACCGGGCGACGTGGTGCAGCTCGCGAAAAATCTTGAAGGCACAGAGTTCACGCTGGCTGTACCCGATTATGTGTACGCCGCAGGGGTGCATGACTACGCCGACCTGGCCAAGTTTGCCGACAAGTTCGACCAGAAGATTTACGGCATCGGCGCAGGCGCCCCGGCTAACCAGTCGCTGCAGGAAATCATCAGCAAAAACGAGTTCGACTTGGGTAAATGGAAACTGGTGGAGAGCAGCGAACAGGCCATGCTGTCGGAGGTCGCGCGGGCCGTGAAACGCGAGCGCTTCATTACCTTCCTGGGCTGGACGCCGCACCCCATGAACGTGCAATTCAAGATGAAATACCTTACCGGCGGCGAGAAATACTTCGGCGCCAGCGGCAGCGTTTATACCCTTACGCGAAAAGGTTATGCACAGGCGTGCCCTAACGTCGCCAAGCTGCTCACCAACCTGACGTTCACCCAGGAAATGGAGAACAGCATCATGGCCCAGGTGGCCGATAAAAAAGGCAGCAATGCCGAGGCGGCCAAGGCCTGGATCAGCGCCCATCCGGACGTGCTGAACAGCTGGCTGGACGGGGTGAAAACCAAAGACGGCGGTGATGCGCTGGCGGCGGTGAAAGCCAAGCTTTAAAAAACCGCCCTCTCCCCCAGCCCCTCTCCCGCAAGCGGGCGAGGGGAGCTAAAAGGCGATGCTCACGCGAACACCGATTAGCTCCCTCTGCCCGCGTGCGGGAGAGGGTTGGGGAGAGGGCTTACGCTTTCGGCTGCTACCCTTTCGCCAAACCCTCTTACCGAGATGTAGATGCGCTGGCCCAATCGCTTGATGCTTTTTCCCTTTCTCGCCTGGCTGCCACTCCAAACGGGTCGTTCGCTTCGCCGCGACTTCCTCGTCGGCCTTAGCGGCGCCGTACTTGCCCTTCCGCAGTCCATCGCCTACGCCCTGATCGCCGGTCTGCCGGCCGAATATGGTTTGTACGCCGCCGTAGTGCCGGTGGTTATCGCCTGTTTATGGGGTTCGTCGTGGCACCTGATTTGTGGGCCAACGGCCGCCATTTCCGTCGTGTTGTTCACCAGCGTCAGCCCGCTGGCGATACCGGGTAGCGCCGACTACGTGCAGTTGGTGTTGCTGCTGACCTTTCTTGCCGGATTGTTCCAGTGGCTGCTGGGGCTTCTGCGCTTCGGCTCGCTGGTGAATTTCGTCTCGCACTCGGTGGTGGTCGGTTTCAGCGCCGGCGCGGCCTTGGTCATTGCCCTCGGACAGTTGCCGTATTTACTGGGCATCGACCTACCCAGCCAGGCCACCGGCTACGACAGCCTGATCCATTTGATTGAGCGGTTACCCAGCTCCGACCTGGCCTGTGTGGCGGTCGCGCTGGTGAGTCTGATCAGCAGTCTGATCGTACGTCGCCTATGGCCCAGAGCCCCGGCGCTATTGGTGGGCATCGCGTTGGGTAGCCTCGTGGTAGCCGCGCTGCCAGCATTTTTTGCAGCCGTGCCCTTGGTGCCCGCGTTCGCCGGCTCGTTGCCACCGTTCAGCCCGCTAAGCCTCGACCCGGCCACCGTGCTCAGGTTGCTGCCCACCGCCGTGGCGTGCGGCATGCTCGGGCTGGTTACCAGCCTGTCGATTGCGCGCACCCTGGCCAGCCGTTCCCAGCAGATGCTCAACGCCAATCAGGAGGTCCGCGCGCAGGGCTTGTCGAATATGGTCGGCGCCTGGTTCTCGGGCTATCTCTCGGCCGGCTCGTTCACCCGCTCCGGGCTCAACCTGCAAGGCGGCGCCAGTTCGCCGTTCGCCGGGGTTTTTTCGGCGCTGTGCGTGGCCGCATTTGCGCTGTTTGGTGCGCGGCTGATCGCACACATTCCGCTGCCCAGCATGGCTGCCAGCATTCTGCTGATTTGCTGGGGCTTGATTGATTTCGCCGGCATTCGCGCGCTGTACCGCGTCAGTCGCTCGGAGTTCGTGGTGATGCTGCTGACCCTGGCCGCCACGCTGTTGATGGAGCTGCAAACGGCCATTTATGCCGGTGTGCTGGCGTCGCTGTTCTTCTACCTCAAGCGCACTTCGCAACCTCGGGTGCAGCAATGGTTTGAAGGCGACGAGGAAATTCTGCGGGTGGAAGGCTCGATCTTTTTCGGCGCCTGCCATTTCCTGCAATTGCGCTTGCAGCGCAGCAAGGGCCAGCGGGTGGTAATAGAGGCGCAGCAGATCAACTTCATCGATTACGCCGGCGTCACCATGCTCCACCAGGAAGCCCATCGCCTGCGGGCGCAGGGCCGCACTCTGTGCCTGCGCCGGGCCAAGGCGCAGGTGGTGGAGGAATTGCTCAAGCTGGAGGGTGAAGCGGCGTGCCCCATCGAGTTCGAGCCGGCGCCTTAACCTAGCTGGCTGCGCAGTTCGGTCAGCACCCTGGCGCTATCCGGGCGCACGTCGCGCCAGAGGAAAAACGCTTCCGCCGCCTGCTCCACCAGCATGCCCAAACCGTCCAGGGTGCGCGCGGCGCCGTGGTCGCTGGCCCACTGGTTGAAGGGCGTCAGGCCTTTGCCATACATCATGTCGTAGCACACGGTATGGCCCGGTTTGATCAACGTTGGCGAAATCGCCGGCAAGGCGCCGCCAAGGCTGGCGGACGTGCCGTTGATGATCAGGTCCACCGGCACTTCCATCCAGTCGAACCCGCAGGCGGCAACCGGGCCGAGGTCGGCAAATGCCTTGGCCAGCGCCTCGGCTTTTTCCACGGTGCGATTGGCGATCACCAAAGAATGGGGATGCTCGGCCAGCAGGGGCGCCAGCACACCACGCACAGCGCCGCCGGCGCCCAGCAGCACGATACGTTTGCCCTGAAGGTTCAGACCGGCGTTTACCGTCAGGTCCCGAACCAGACCGGCGCCGTCGGTGTTGTCGCCGAGCAGGCCACCGTCGTCCTGTTTGATCAGGGTATTGACCGCGCCGGCACGCTGCGCCCGTGGCGTCAGGCTGTCAGCCAATTGCCAGGCCTGCTCTTTAAACGGCACGGTGACATTGCCGCCCCGGCCGCTGGAAAAGAACGCGCGGGCAAAGGCGGTAAAGCCGTCCAGCGGCGCGAGCAAGGCTTCGTAGGTAAGCGCCTGGCCGGTTTGCTCGGCGAACAGACGATGAATCTGCGGCGATTTGCTATGGCCAATGGGATTGCCGAACACACCATAGCGGTCCATCAGTTAACGGCCTCGCCCAACCAGTCGCGGTCTTGCAGGAAGTAGTCGGTCAGGCGCGCTTCTTCGCTGCCCGGCTCTGGTTTCCAGTCGTAGCCCCACTGCACGTGCGGCGGCAGCGACATCAGAATCGACTCGGTGCGCCCGCCCGACTGCAGGCCGAACAGGGTGCCGCGGTCGTACACCAGATTGAATTCCACATAGCGGCCACGGCGGAACGCCTGGAACTCGCGCTGTTCAGCCGTGAACGCGGTGTGTTTGCGTCGTTGCACGATAGGCAGGTAGGCGTCGATGTAGGCATCGCCAATGGCGCGGATAAAGGCGAAGCAGGTGTCGAAGTCCCACTCATTGAGGTCATCGAAAAACAGGCCGCCAATGCCACGGGGTTCGTTGCGGTGCTTGATGTGGAAGTAGGTGTCGCACCAGGCCTTGTAGCGCGGGTACACATCGGCGCCGAAGGGCGCGCAAGCCTGCTCGGCAACGCGGTGCCAATGCTGGCAGTCTTCGTCGTTGCCGTAGTAGGGCGTCAGGTCGAAACCGCCGCCGAACCACCACACCGCTTCCTCGCCTTCTTTCTCGGCGATGAAAAACCGCACGTTGGCGTGGGACGTTGGTACGTGGGGATTTTCCGGGTGCATCACCAGCGACACGCCCATGGCCTCGAAGCCACGGCCTGCCAGTTCCGGACGGTGGGCGCTGGCAGAAGGCGGCAAGCCCGTGCCGAATACGTGGGAGAAATTCACGCCGCCTTTTTCCAGCAGCGCGCCGTTGGCAATCACCCGCGTGCGACCGCCGCCGCCGGCAGGGCGCTCCCAGGCGTCTTCTGCAAACGTGGCGCCGCCGTCTTCGGCTTCCAAAGCGGCACAGATACGGTCTTGCAGGTCGAGCAGATAGGCCTTCACGGCTGCGCTACGTTCACTCACAACATCACCTTCAACACGCGAAATTAAGACGGTTTGGCGCCCAGAAGCCGCAGCGGGCGGGGCTCATAGCCCGAACAGGGGCGCAAGCATACCACCGCCATCGGCAGATTCGCTGTTGACGCCCATCGGCGCGGGGCGTTGGATAGAGCCCTTTCGTTCGCGCAGCCACAGGAGTGTTCCATGCCCAAGCGTATCCAATTCGCCAGCCACGGCGGCCCCGACGTGCTCGAGTACGTTGACTTCCAACCCGCCGAACTGGGCGACCACGACGTGCGCGTGGCCAACCACGCGATCGGTCTCAATTTTATCGACACCTACTACCGCAGCGGCCTATACAGCCCGGCCTCTTTGCCCTCGGGCCTGGGCGGCGAAGGGGCCGGCGTGGTCGACGCCGTGGGCAAGGCGGTCACCAACGTCAAGGTCGGCGACCGCGTGGCGTATGGCACCGGGCCGCTCGGCGCCTACAGCGAGTTGCATGTGCTGCCCGCCGCCCATGTGGTGAAGCTTCCCGACAGCATCAGCTTCGAGCTGGGCGCGAGCGTCATGCTCAAGGGCCTCACCGTGCAGTATCTGCTGCGCCAGACCTATCCGCTGAAAGGCGGCGAGACCATCTTGTTTCACGCCGCAGCCGGCGGTGTGGGCAGCATCGCCTGCCAATGGGCGAAGGCGCTGGACGTGAAGCTGATCGGCACCGTTGGCTCCGCCGCCAAAGCCGAGCGCGCTAAAGCCTTGGGCGCCTGGGCGACCATCGACTACAGCCATGAAGACGTGGCCGCCCGCGTGCTGGAACTCACAGACGGCAAGAAATGCCCGGTGGTGTACGACTCCATCGGGAAAGACACCTGGGACGTTTCGCTGAATTGCTTGGCGCCGCGCGGGTTGCTGGTGAGTTTCGGCAATTCATCCGGCCCGGTCAGCGGTGTGAACCTCGGTGTGCTGGCGCAGAAAGGCTCGCTGTACGTCACGCGCCCGACGCTGGGCAGCTACGCCGACTCACCGGCCAGCCTGCAAGCCATGGCCGATGAACTGTTCGCCATGCTCGCCAATGGCCAGATCAAGGTGGACATCAACCAGCGCTTCGCCTTGAAAGATGCCGCCCAGGCGCACATTGCGCTCTCTGGCCGGCAAACCAGCGGCTCGACCGTTCTGCTGCCGTAACGCCTAGCTGGCGCGCAGCACGTTGCCGGTGGCCAGGTCGCGAATCACGCTGGGATTCTTGCGACCGCCCAGCGCGCCGGTCACTACGGCATCGAGCTGATCGGGGAAGTACTGCTGAATGCGCAGGCTATTGCGTGCAGGCGGCTTGCCGGCGGGGTTGGCCGAAGTGGACACCAGCGGACCGACCATGGCGCACAGGTCGCGCACCAGCGGATGGTCGGACACGCGCAACGCCACGGTGTCGTGGGCGCCGGTAATCCACGCCGGGAGCAGATTCTGGTGCGGCACGAGCCAGGTATTCGGGCCGGGCCAGGTGCTGGCGAGACGGTCGAGCCACAGTTCGGGGAAGTCTTCAAACAGGAAGTCGAACCGGCTCATGGTGTCGGCCACCAGAATCAGGCCTTTCTCCACTGGCCGCTGTTTGAGCGCCAACAAACGCTCGACGGCCAGCGCATCCCACGGGTCGCAGCCCAGGCCCCACACCGCTTCGGTGGGATAGGCGATGACGCCGCCATTGCGCACTACACGTGCCGCCTGTTTCACACGCCAACTGCTGCTCATGGCCAATCCTCGCTGTATATCGAACTGCGCGCAGTGTACCCAACCGCCGTCTAGCGGCCCACCCAGACGCCGCCCTCACTGGCGACCTTGCCTTCGAGCTCCAGGTCGGTCAGCGCCGCCAGCACGCGCGGCAGCGGCCAGCCACTGGCGACGGCAAGGGCCTCGCTGCTCTGGGGGGCGGCATGCAGCAACTTCAGAATCGGGTGTCTGGCTGCTGCGGGTTTGCGCCGCGCTTTCGGCGCGGGCGCCACGTTCTGCCAACCGCGCAGGCCTTCAAGAATGTGCTCGACCGATTCAACCAGCGCCGCGCCATCGCGGATCAACTGATGGCAGCCGCGCGCACCCGGATGGTGAATGGAGCCGGGTATCGCATACACCTCGCGGCCCTGTTCCAGCGCCAGGCGTGCGGTAATCAGCGAGCCACTGGAAGGGCTGGCTTCGACCACCAGAACGCCAAGGGAGAGGCCGCTGATAAGACGATTACGCAGCGGAAAATTCGCCGGAATCGGCGGGCTGTCCAGCGGCAACTCCGACACCAGCGCACCTTCACGGGCGATGTCCGCCGCCAGGCTTTTATGCCGCGGCGGATACAGCTGGTTGAGTCCTGTGCCCAGCACCGCCACCGTCTTGCCGCCCACTGCCAACGCGCCCTGATGCGCCGCGCCATCGATGCCCAGGGCCATGCCACTGGTAACCACAAACCCTCCGCCAGCCAGGCTGCGTGCAAAGGCGTTGGCGGTGTCCATGCCCGGCTTCGAGGCCCGGCGGCTACCCACAATGGCGAGCTGCGGTTGCTGGAGCAGGTCGATGTCGCCGGCCACAAACAGCAGCGGCGGCGCGTCCGGCAGCTCGGCCAGCAGGGCGGGGTAATCGGGGTCATCCCACATCATCAGCTGCTGGTTAGCGCGTTCGAGCCAGTGCAGCGTGGCGGTTACGCGTTGGCGAACCGAATCGTCGCGCCGGGCTTCGGCGCAGGTGTTTGGCAGTTTGAGCGCACGCCAGGCAGACGCCGGCGCGCTGAGTGCCGACGAGGCATTTCCAAAGGCATCAATGAGCGTACGCAAGCGTTTGCCGCCCAGATCGGGCAGGCAGTGCAAGCGAATGCGGGCTTCCAGTTCGGCGGGGGAGATGCTGTGTGACATGCGGATCATCCTTGATCGAGAAGAGCGTTATTTACGGGCCATTTCCTACAAGACCCCAGAAACAAAAACCCCCGCTTTCGCGGGGGTCTCTGGCATTACGGATTTCGTATTTTATCCATCGTTTCAAGCTGCCTTGTGGCTTGTAGCACCAGGCCGTAGCTGAGCTTGTCGTAGGTGTGGAACACCATCAGCAGGCCAGCGCGCTCGTCCGGAATTTTCACCTGTTCGCCGGTTACACGGTCGCGCACGGTTTCGCTGGTTTTGTACACAGCCAACACGTTGCCTTCAACCAGACCGTCGCGCTTGCCCTTGTTCAGCGTAACCACGTCGAACTGACCGATCTGCGACACGCCACGTGGAACATCGAGAATCAGACCGCGAATCTCGTTGGTGGGCGCGCTAGGCATAAAGGTGGAATTGACCGGACGCTCTTCGGTGGGGAACAGGCGATCGCCGTTGCGCACTTCCTGAGTGGTGCGGCTGAGGGTCAGCGTAGCAACGCCGTCTTCCTCGGCAATCACCTGGCCCGCGCCGATGTCGTCGGCGTTGATGCCGAGGAACTCTTTGGTGTCCGGGTCGGTGTAGGTGCGGCCCTGGCGGAAAATGCCGTAGACCGGGTGCTGCTCGTCGAAGATGCCGCGCGCATAAATACGGTCACCGGCGCCGCTGACTACGCGCTCGGCCGTGCCGGCAACCACGTAGTTGGCTTTGGTGAAATCTTCGTCGCTGTTGACGATGCGGTTCTTCAGCAGAAAGCTGTTGATGGCCTCAAGCGGAATGGTCGGAATGGCCTGCGCCATCGGCGTACTGCGAATTTGCGGCGACAGCTTGATGGTGCCACGCGAGGCGCCGCGGTTGAGAGTCAGACGCGGCTGGCCGTCAACGTACGTCAGGCTGAGTTGATCGCCTGGATAGATCAGATGGGGGTTTTCAACTTGTGGGTTGGCGTGCCAGATTTCTGGCCACTTCCACGGTTCACTAAGGAACTTCCCGGAAATATCCCAGAGGGTATCGCCCTGAACCACGGTGTAGCGGTCCGGATGACCTTCCTTGAGCTGCACTTCGGCCTGAGCCAAGCCAGAGGCGGCTAGGAGTAGCAGGGCGAGTAGTGATTTCCTCATGCGGTGAATCCCTTTATTATGTGTCTTCACGTAGAACGCCCAAGGGCTGCTCCGAAACCCTCGGAAGCCGCGGCCTGAAGCCGTTTTTCAAAGCTGCTCAGCATATTAGCAGCGGATTTTGACTTTATTCCACAAGTGCATCACACAACGCATATGGCAATCCTAAACATCCTCGAGTTTCCAGACCCGCGCCTGCGAACCATCGCCAAGCCCGTAGACGTGGTTGACGACGCCTTGCGTCAGTTGATCGACGACATGTTTGAGACCATGTACGACGCGCCGGGTATTGGTTTGGCCGCCACGCAGGTCAACGTGCATAAACGCGTAGTGGTCATGGACCTCAGCGAAGAGAAAAACGAGCCTCGGGTTTTCATTAATCCGGAGTTCGAATCGCTGACTGAAGAAATGGACCAGTACCAGGAAGGCTGCCTCTCGGTGCCGGGTTTCTACGAAAACGTCGACCGCCCGCAGAAGGTCAAAATCAAGGCGCTGGACCGCGATGGTCAGCCCTTTGAACTGATCGCCGAAGGCCTGCTCGCCGTGTGCATTCAGCACGAATGCGACCACCTCAACGGCAAGCTCTTCGTTGATTACCTGTCTACGCTCAAGCGCGACCGGATCAAGAAGAAGCTGGAAAAGCAGCACCGCCAGCAGGCTTGAAACGCCGATCAAAGGCTTGCTCCGGCAAGCCTTTTTCTTTTCCACGTTTTGAAGTGAGCCCCCATGAGCCAAGCACTGCGCCTCGTCTTCGCCGGCACGCCCGAATTCGCCGTCGAACACCTCAAAGCCCTGCTCGCCAGCCCGCACCAGGTTGTGGCGGTTTACACCCAGCCGGATCGCCCGGCCGGCCGTGGTCAGAAACTGATGCCCAGCCCGGTCAAGCAGTTGGCCCTGGAACACAATATTCCCGTAATGCAGCCACCAACGCTGCGCGACGCCGCTGCCCAGGCCGAGCTGGCCGCACTGAATGCCGACCTCATGGTGGTGGTCGCCTATGGCCTGATCCTGCCGCAAGTGGTGCTCGATACACCGCGTCTGGGCTGCATCAATAGTCACGCCTCGTTGTTGCCGCGCTGGCGGGGTGCCGCGCCCATTCAGCGCGCCGTGCAGGCTGGCGATGCCGAAAGTGGCGTCACCGTCATGCAGATGGAAGCGGGCCTGGACACCGGCCCCATGCTGCTCAAAGTGGCCACCGCCATCAGTGCCGACGACACCGGAGGCAGCCTGCATGACCGCCTCGCCGAAATGGGACCACCGGCCGTTTTGCAGGCGATTTCCGGATTGGCTGCCGGAACCCTCCAAGGCGAAATCCAGAACGATGAGCTGGCCACCTACGCCCACAAGCTCAATAAAGACGAAGCCCGCGTGGACTGGACTCGCCCGGCCGACGAATTGGAGCGTCTGGTGCGCGCGTTTAATCCCTGGCCGATCTGCCACAGCACGCTTAATGGCGAAATGTTGAAGGTGCTGGCCGCACAACCGGCAGAAGGCCACGGCGCGCCCGGAGAAATCCTCGAGGCCAGCCGCGAGGGTCTGGTCGTCGCGTGTGGCACCGGTGCACTTCGGCTGACACGCCTGCAATTGCCCGGCGGCAAAGCGCTGAATTTCTCCGACCTGTTTAACAGCCGCCGCGAGCAATTTGCCGTGGGCACCGTGTTGGGGGCGACTGCATGAACCCGCGTCTGGCGGCAGCCAATGCGCTGGCGACCGTGTTGTCTGGCAAAGCATCGCTGAACAGCTCGCTGCCCAAACAGTTGGACAAGGTTGAGGCGCGCGATAAAGGTCTGACGCAAGACCTGGCTTTCGGCACCGCCCGCTGGCAGCCACGCCTCAGCGCACTGGCTGAACGCCTGCTGGAGAAGCCGTTCAAATCTGCCGACCGGGATGTGGAGGCGCTGCTCCTGGTTGGCCTGTATCAGCTGCTGTACACGCGCATCCCTGCACACGCGGCCATCGGCGAAACCGTCGGCGCCGCCGAGAAATTGAAAAAACCGTGGGCCAAAGGCTTGCTCAACGCCGTGCTTCGCCGCGCTCAGCGCGAAGCCGAAGCGCTGTTGCCAGAGCTTGACCACGATCCCATGGCCCGCACCGCCCACCCGCGCTGGCTGCAAAAAGCGTTGAAAGCGTTCTGGCCCGAGCACTGGGAGGCCATCTGCGCCGCCAATAACGCGCATCCGCCTCTGATTCTGCGGGTGAATCGCCGCCATGGCAGTCGCGATGAATACCTTGCCGAGCTGAATCGCATGGGCTTCGAGGCCAGCGCCTGCCTGTTCAGCCGCGACGGCGTGGTGCTGGCCGAAGCGTGCGACGTCACCACGCTGCCGGGCTTCGCTGAAGGTCGTGTCAGCGTGCAAGACGAAGCCGCACAACTGGCCGCCGACCTGCTCGACCTGGCGCCCGGCCAGCGCGTGCTCGATGCCTGTTGTGCACCGGGCGGCAAAACCTGCCATCTGCTGGAAGCCGAGCCCGCGTTGGCCGGGGTAGTGGCCATTGATCTCGAGGCCAAGCGCCTGGTGCGAGTGAAGGAAAACCTTGCGCGTCTCGGCCTGAGCGCCGAGCTGATCGCCGCCGATGCGCGACATACCGAAGCCTGGTGGGACGGCAAACCTTTCCAGCGCATTCTGCTCGACGCACCGTGCTCGGCCACCGGCGTTATTCGTCGCCACCCGGATATCAAGCTGACGCGCCAGGCCGACGACATTCCCGCGTTGGCAACGCTGCAAGGCGAGCTGCTGGATGCCTTGTGGCCAACGCTGGAGGTGGGCGGCGTACTTGTCTATGCCACCTGTTCGACGTTGCCCACGGAAAATACCGAAGTCGTAGATGCCTTTCTGGCGCGTACGCCCGGTGCCCGTGAGCTCGACATCGCCGGTCAGCTCGGCAATCCGCCGCCCGGCTTGAAGCAGCCCCACGGCCGGCAGCTACTGGCGCAAGAGGGCGGTCACGACGGCTTCTACTACGCCAAACTGATCAAGATTACCGCAGCGCCACGCGCCTAGCCGCGCCTGTGCAGGCGCGGCGCAGGTCTGTTATTTTCGAGGCCGTTTTCGCCTTGCTCATTGCCGCTTTAGGAACGCACACGGATGAAGATCATTATTCTCGGCGCCGGTCAGGTGGGCGGCACGCTGGCTGAACACCTGGCCAGCGAACACAACGACATCACTGTGATCGACACCGACGGCGACCGCTTGCGCGACCTCGGTGACCGTCTGGATATCCGCACCATTCAGGGCAAAGGTTCATTCCCCACCGTATTGCGCCAGGCCGGCGCCGACGATGCCGACATGCTGGTAGCCGTGACCAACAGCGACGAAGTAAACATGGTCGCCTGCCAGGTCGCGTACACGCTGTTTCACACCCCCACCAAAATTGCCCGCGTGCGCGAAGCGGCATACCTCACCCGCTCCGGCCTGTTCGATAACGACGCCATTCCGGTCGACGTATTGATCAGCCCCGAACAGGTGGTGACGAACTACATCAAGCGTCTGATCGAGCATCCAGGCGCCCTGCAAGTCATCGACTTCGCCGAAGGCAAAGCGCAGCTGGTAGCGGTGAAGGCGTACTACGGCGGACCACTGGTGGGTCAGCAACTGCGCCAGTTGCGCGAGCACATGCCCACTGTCGACACCCGCGTCGCCGCGATTTTCCGCCGCGACCGCCCGATTCTGCCGCGCGGCGACACGGTGATCGAAGCCGATGACGAAGTGTTTTTCATTGCCGCCAAAGCCCACATCCGCGCGGTAATGAGCGAGATGCGCCGGCTCGAAGACAACAACAAACGCATCGTGATTGCTGGCGGCGGCCACATCGGCGAACGTCTGGCGGAGGCAATCGAGAGTCGCTACCAGGTCAAAATCATTGAAATGAACCCGGCGCGCTGCCGCTACCTGTCCGAGACGCTGGACAGCACCATCGTGCTGCAGGGCAGTGCGTCGGACCGCGATTTGCTGGTGGAGGAAAACATCAGCGATGCGGACATTTTCCTGTCGCTGACCAACGACGACGAAGCCAACATCATGTCCTCGCTGTTGGCCAAGCGCCTGGGCGCGCGCAAGGTGATGACGCTGATTAACAACCCGGCGTATGTCGACCTGGTGCAGGGCGGCGAAATCGATATCGCCATCAGCCCGCAGCTCGCCACCATCGGCACCTTGCTGGCGCATGTGCGCCGTGGCGATATCGTCAGCGTGCACTCGCTGCGCCGCGGTGCCGCAGAAGCCATTGAAGCCATCGCCCACGGCGACGCAAAGTCGAGCAAGGTGATTGGCAAGGCCATTCGCGACATCGACCTGCCTCCGGGCACCACCATCGGCGCCCTGGTGCGCGACGAAGAAGTGCTGATCGCCCACGACGCGACGGTGATCGAGTCGGGCGACCATGTGATTCTGTTTTTGGTGGACAAGAAATACATTCGCGACGTCGAGCGGCTGTTCCAGGTCGGGCTGACGTTTTTCTGATACCTGACTCCCAACAAGCCGAGGCCCGCGTGCTCGAATCTCTCGAAAAAATGCTCGGTAAAGGCATCGACAACGCCTTGCTGCGCTTTGGCCTCGGCAAGGGTTATCTGGACCTCAACGACAACGCCAAAGCTGCCGAACACCTGCAACGTTGCGTCGAGTTCGACCCGAACTATTCAGCCGCGTGGAAACTATTGGGCAAGGCCCATGCGGGCGTGGGCGACAGGGCGGCAGCGCGGGCGGCGTGGCAGCAGGGCATCACCGCCGCACAAGCGCACGGCGACAAGCAGGCAGAAAAGGAAATGACGGTATTTTTACGTAGGTTGGGTTGAGCCGAAGGCGAAGCCCAACTACACCGGGAATTGCGCCGATTCGGCGAAACGTTGGGCTTAGCGTTGCCCACCAAACGCAGACCGACCCAACGTACCGTTTGCATTCGAATCAGTCTTCGCGAATAAACCGCAGTCCCACCCCATCGCCATTCACCCGCATCACTTCCATCTGCAACACAGGCGCTTCGATAGGCAGGTCTTGCACCTGCCCGGTGACGATGTCACCGAGCACGAGGCTGGTCAGTTCGTCGTGTTTGACGAAGACCCCGCCATCGGAAAGATCGCGGGTCTGGGCGAGCAGCTCACCAAAGCTTGGGTGGCTGATTTTGATCCGGCACTTCAATGAGGTGCGTGGCGATTGTCGCTGGTTGGACATAGGGCCCGGCTTCCTGGTCAACGGTCCCTGTTAATAACGCAAATTATCTCGCTCGCCTAGTGCAGCGAGGCGTCTCTGCGCGCAATCGACCGGTTAGTACCAGCGGGCTTCGCCTTCGGGACGTTTCTTGAAGCGCTTCATCGTCCACATGTACTGGCTCGGGTAGGCGCGCACGTACCGCTCCACCACCTGGCTCATGGCAGCCACCGCCTCGCGGGTGTCTTCGCTGTACATGCCTTCGGGTGCAGCTTCGAGAATGACTTTGTAGCCCGAACCGTCTTCCAGGCGCAGCGCATGCAAGAACACGCCGACAGCCTTGCCGCCGGCGAGCATGCCGGGAACGAACTTGCTGGTCAGCGCTTCAATGGCGCAAAACGGCACAAACAAGCCAGCGGACAGACTCGGCTCGGGATCGGCCGGAATGCCTACCGCGCCGCCTCGGCGCACTTCTTTGATGACGCTGAGAATGCCTTCTTTGGTCGACGGCGCCACGCGGTTGCCCAGCTGTACGCGCTGCTTGCGCAGCAAATCGTCGACTGCTTTCAGCTTCGGCGGACGGTAGAAGATGATGGGTTTGCACTGGTTGCAGTAGAAGTGATTGAGCACTTCCCAGTTGCCGAGGTGGCTGGTGATTCCGACAACGCCTTTGCCCGACGCCAGTGCCGCTTCCAGCACATGCAGGCCTTCGACTTCACGTACCAGCTTGAGCGATTTTTCCGCCGGCCAGACCCAGGCGCAGGCGCTTTCGGTAAGGGTTTTGCCGATGTCCATCAGCGCCTTGCGCAGCAGGCGGTCATGGGCAGCAGCGTCCAGCTCGGGAAAGCATTTGCGCAGGTTGATGTCTGCCACCGCGCGCGAGCGAGTGGGGAAGCGCCACATGCACCAGCCGATCAAATTGCCCAGGGCTTGCACCGCTCGCCACGGCAACAGGGCGAACAGGCGCAAAAAGCCCACGATCAACGCACCTTTGAACTTCTCCACCTTACGCTCCACGAATTCGAACAGGCGCGCATTGTAACCAGCTTGAGTCGCTTCGGTTATGGCCGGCAATTCCCCATCTGTAGGAGCTTGCTGGCGAACCCTGCGAACCTCGGAGACCTGCGTTGCACGGTTCGCCAGCAAGCTGGCTCCTACAGAGGGTGTGCGGTGAGTTCGGCGTAGCGGTCGCAATCCTGGGTGTGGTCCATGACCATGCCGGTGGCCTGCATGAAGGCGTAGCAAATGGTCGGGCCAACGAATGTGAAGCCAGCCTTTTTCAGCGCTTTGCTCATGGCTTCGGCTTCGGGCGTAACGGCAGGCACATCGCTGCGCCCCGGGAAGTGATTGACCTTGGGCACGCCGCCAACAAATGACCACAGCAGCCCAACCGGATCAGGCAACCGCAACCAGGCCGCTGCATTCTGGCGAGCCGCTTTGAGCTTGAGCCGATTGCGGATGACGCCGGGGTCTTGCATCAGCACCTCGATCTCGGCGTCGCTCAACTGCGCCAGGCGCCGGGCGTCGAAACCAAACAGCACCTGGCGATAGCGTTCGCGCTTCTTTAATACGGTGATCCACGACAGCCCCGCTTGAAAGCCTTCAAGCAGCAACATCTCGAACAGCTGCTGCGCGTCGCGTTGCGGTACGCCCCATTCCTGGTCGTGGTAGGTGATGTAAAGCGGGTCGTCATTGCACCAGAAGCAGCGTGGCATAGGGCTCCTAGGGGAGGGTGAGGGTGGTTTGCGGGGTGAATCGGGTATACTCCCGCCCTTTCTGTCGCCCTCAGTACAGGTGAAATTAGTGAGCCAGCCTACGCCTGCCGTGCGCACCTTCCAAGACTTGATCCTCGCCCTTCAACAGTATTGGGCCGAGCAAGGTTGTGTGGTGCTTCAGCCTTACGATATGGAAGTCGGCGCCGGCACCTTCCACACCGCCACGTTTCTGCGCGCCGTCGGCCCGGAAACCTGGAACGCCGCCTACGTTCAACCCAGCCGCCGTCCCGGTGACGGCCGCTACGGCGAAAACCCCAACCGCTTGCAGCACTACTACCAGTTCCAGGTAGTGCTCAAACCCAACCCGGACAACTTCCAGGAGCTGTACCTGGGCTCGCTCAAACGCATCGGGCTCGACCCACTGGTGCACGACATCCGTTTCGTAGAAGACAACTGGGAATCGCCTACCCTCGGCGCCTGGGGTCTGGGCTGGGAAATCTGGCTCAACGGCATGGAAGTCACCCAGTTCACCTACTTCCAGCAAGTAGGCGGCATCGAGTGCTACCCGGTAACCGGCGAGATCACCTACGGTCTCGAGCGTCTGGCCATGTACCTGCAGGGTGTGGATTCGGTCTACGACCTGGTGTGGACCGACGGCCCGTTCGGCAAGGTGACCTACGGCGACGTGTTCCATCAAAACGAGGTGGAACAGTCCACCTACAACTTCGAACACGCCAACGTCGACAAACTGTTCGAGCTGTTCGACTTCTACGAGAGCGAAGCCAACCGTCTGATCGAGCTGCAACTGCCGCTGCCGACCTACGAAATGGTGCTCAAGGCCTCGCACACGTTCAACCTGCTGGATGCCCGTCGCGCGATTTCGGTAACTGCCCGTCAGCAATACATCCTCCGTGTTCGGGCCCTGGCCCGTTCGGTAGCGCAGAGCTACCTGCAAGCGCGTGCCCGTCTCGGCTTCCCGATGGCGGCGCCCGATCTGCGCGATGAAGTATTGGCCAAGCTGGAGGCAGCA
Organism: Pseudomonas viridiflava; assembly: GCF_900573885.1. Lineage (GTDB taxonomy): Bacteria > Pseudomonadota > Gammaproteobacteria > Pseudomonadales > Pseudomonadaceae > Aquipseudomonas. The sequence goes on along the minus strand of NZ_UPSE01000161.1, from coordinate 165,246 downwards.
GAATGAGTGCGCAAGATTTCCTGGTAGAACTTGGCACCGAAGAGCTGCCACCCAAAGCCCTGAAAACCCTCGGTGACGCCTTTCTGGCCGGCATCGAAAAAGGCCTGAAAAGTGCGGGCCTGAGCTACAGCGGCAGCCGCGTGTACGCGGCGCCACGTCGTCTGGCCGTGATCATCGACCAACTCGCCGTGCAGCAGCCGGATCGCAGCGTGAACATGGACGGCCCGCCCGTGCAGGCCGCCTTCGACGCCGACGGCAACCCGACCCAGGCAGCCCTTGGTTTCGCAAAGAAATGTGGCGTGGACATCTCCGCCATTGATCGCAGCGGTCCGAAACTCAAGTTCAGCCAAAGCATTCCCGGCCAACCCGCCGTGGGCCTGCTCGCTGGCATCGTCAGCGCCTCGCTGAACGAGCTGCCAATTCCCAAGCGCATGCGTTGGGGCGCACGCAAAGAAGAGTTCGTTCGCCCAACCCAATGGCTCGTGATGCTGTTTGGTGATCAAGTGGTGGACTGCGAAATTCTTGCGCAGAAAGCCGGCCGTGAATCGCGTGGTCACCGCTTCCATCATCCGGAAAGCGTGCGCATCGGCTCCGCCGCCAGTTATCTGGAAGACCTGCGCAGCGCCCACGTGTTGGCTGACTTTGCCGAGCGTCGCAGCCTGATCAGCAAACGCGTCGACACGCTGGCAACGGAGCAGCAGGGCACCGCCATCGTGCCGCCTGCGCTTCTGGATGAAGTGACAGCCTTGGTCGAGTGGCCCGTGCCGCTGGTGTGCTCGTTTGAGGAGCCTTTCCTCGCCGTGCCGCAAGAAGCGTTGATTACCACCATGCAGGACAACCAGAAATACTTCTGCCTGCTGGACGCCAACGGTCGGTTGTTGCCGCGTTTTATTACCGTGGCCAACGTGGAGAGCAAAGACCCGGCGCAGATCATTTCCGGCAACGAGAAAGTGGTTCGCCCGCGCCTTACCGACGCCGAGTTTTTCTTCAAGCAAGACAAGAAGCAGAAGCTCGACACCTTCAACGCTCGCCTGGCCAACGTGGTGTTCCAGGCGCAGCTGGGTTCAGTGTTCGACAAAGCCGAGCGCGTTTCCCTGCTGGCTGCCTTTATTGCCGCCCGCATCGGTGGCGATAGCCGCTGGGCTGCCCGCGCCGGTTTGCTGAGCAAATGCGACCTGGCGACCGAAATGGTCGGCGAGTTCCCGGAAATGCAGGGCATCGCCGGCTACTACTACGCGCTTAACGATGGCGAGCCGCAAGACGTCGCGCTGGCGTTGAACGAGCAATACATGCCGCGCGGTGCTGGCGCGGAGTTGCCCACTACGCTAACCGGCGCAGCGGTTGCCATCGCCGACAAGCTCGACACCCTGGTCGGTATTTTCGGCATCGGCATGTTGCCCACCGGCAGCAAAGACCCCTACGCATTGCGCCGCGCCGCGCTGGGCATTCTGCGCATCCTGATAGAGAAGAAACTCGACCTCGATCTGGTCGCCACCATCAGCTTCGCCATCGAGCAATTCGGCGCCAAGGTGAAACCTGCTGGCCTTGCGGCTCAGGTGCAAGACTTCATCTTCGACCGCCTGCGCGCGCGTTACGAAGACGAAGGCGTGGAAGTGGCCGTGTACCAGGCCGTGCGTGCTGTGGCCCCGGTCTCGCCGCTGGACTTCGACCAGCGCGTGCAAGCGGTGCAAGCTTTCCGCAAATTGCCGGAAGCCGAAGCGCTGGCAGCCGCGAACAAGCGTGTGTCGAACTTGCTGAGCAAAGCGGAAGGCAATATCGCCGCCGGCATCGAAGCCCATTACTTCGATTCCCCCAGCGAGTTCTCCCTGAACGCTGCGATTCAGCAAGCCGACCATGCTGTGCAGCCACTGGCGCAGGCCCGTTTGTACAGCGAGGCGCTGGCGCAACTGGCCGCCTTGCGCGACCCGGTAGACGCCTTCTTTGCGGCCGTTATGGTGAACGCTGAAGACCCGTCCGTACGTGCCAACCGGTACGCACTGTTGGCGAAATTGCGCAGCCTGTTTCTGGGCGTAGCCGACATTTCGTTGCTGGGGTAAGCCGTGAAGCTGCTGATACTCGACCGCGATGGGGTGATCAATTACGACTCCGACGCCTACGTCAAAACGCTGGAGGAGTGGATTCCGCTCCCCGGCGCCGTCGAGGCTATCGCGCAATTGAGCAAGGCCGGCTGGACCGTGGCGGTTGCCACTAACCAGTCGGGCCTGGCGCGCGGTTATTACCCGGAAGCGGTACTGGATTCCATGCACGCTCGTTTGCGCGAGTTGGTGGCCGAGCAGGGCGGTGAACTGGGGTTGGTGGTGCACTGTCCACATGGGCCGGATGACGGCTGTGACTGCCGCAAACCGAAACCCGGCATGCTGCGTACTATCGCTGCGCATTACCACACAGATCTTGCAGGCGTATGGTTTGTCGGCGACAGTCGAGGTGACCTGGACGCCGCGCTGGCCGTCGATTGTCAGCCTGTTCTGGTGAAGACCGGCAAAGGCGAAAGAACCCTGGGCAAGGAACTGCCGAAAGGGACGCTGATATTTGATGATTTGGCGGCGGTTGCCGCGCAGTTACTCCACACCCAATAGGCGGGGATTGCCCGCGACGGATAACGATAAATGTCGATCGTGCTGGCCATCAGAATTTTCCTCTTCTATATCCTCCTCGGCGGCAGCGCCTTGCTCTGGTGCACCCTGAGTTTTTTCGTTGCCCCGTTCCAGTCGTTCGAAGCCCGCTATCGCTTTATCAACGTTAATTGGTGCCGCTTCGCCGTAAAGCTCACCGAGGTGATGCTGGGCATTCGTTACGAAGTGCATGGCGCTGAAAACGTCCCCACGCAGCCCTGCGTGATTCTTTCCAAACACCAGAGCACATGGGAGACGTTTTTCCTGTCGTGCTATTTCTCGCCGCTCAGCCAGGTGCTCAAGCGCGAGCTTCTGTACGTACCGTTCTTCGGCTGGGCGATGGCCATGCTCAAGCCTATCGCTATCGACCGTAACAACCCGAAAGCAGCGCTTAAAGAACTGGCCAAACAGGGCCACGAACGGTTGCAGCAAAACATTTGGGTGCTGATTTTCCCCGAAGGCACGCGCGTACCGGCGGGGCAGATTGGCAAGTTTTCCCGTGGCGGTACCGCTCTTGCCGTAAACGCCAACCTGCCGGTTCTGCCTATTGCCCATAACGCGGGCGAGTTCTGGCCGAAGCAAGGCTGGGGCAAAACGCCTGGCACCATTCAGGTGGTCATTGGCCCGGTGATGCATGCAGAAGGCACCGGCCCTCGCGCGATCGCCGCATTGAATGAGCGTGCGTTTGCCTGGGTTGAACAGGCCCAGCGCGATATGGGCGCACTGTATGGCGATCATCCCGTCGTGGAAACGCCCGTTCAGCTCTGACGGAGCGCAGTTTCCAATCAAAAACCCCGGCCATTGCGCCGGGGTTTTTTCGTTAAGGGCCGCTCTGTAACGAGATGTTAATCATGCATCCCTACTCTCGGTTTGCTTGAAATTCTCGTCGGTCCAGCGTCCTGGCAGTAGTCGCGAGAAACACATCCTCTGTTGCCCATCTGCATAAGGATTTACCCAGATGACTACTGCTTTTCCCTTGGCGTTGTCTCTCGCCGTTTCCGCTGCCCTCATGTCTTTCTCCAGCACCAGTGCCGCCCACGATCAGGACGGCAAGGTGAGCAAGAGCCTCTACAACCGTGAGGCCCGAGGCGATATCACCGAGTACGCCGGCGCTCGTCGTGTGGGCCGGGATCTGACCGACTCGATCAAAGCCTCGCTCTCCGACCGCAAAGCCAAAAACGTGATCCTGCTCATTGGCGATGGCATGGGCGATTCTGAGATCACCCTGGCGCGTAACTACGCCGAAGGTGCGGGCGGTTATTTCAAAGGCATCGACGCATTGCCGTTGACCGGCCAGTACACCCACTACGCGCTGCACAAAGATACCGGCAAGCCAGACTACGTAACCGACTCGGCCGCCTCTGCCACTGCGTGGTCCACCGGCGTTAAAACCTACAACGGCGCGTTGAGCGTGGACATCCACGAAAAACCCCACCAGACCATTCTCGAACTGGCCAAATTGCGTGGCATGGCCACCGGCAACGTGTCCACAGCCGAACTGCAAGACGCCACGCCGGCCGCCTTGTTTTCCCATGTAACCGGCCGCAAATGCTACGGCCCGGTCGCCACGTCGGCCCAGTGCCCAAGCAACGCGCTGGAGAAGGGCGGTGCGGGTTCGATCACGGAACAACTGCTCAACGTACGTCCCGACGTCACCCTCGGCGGCGGCGCGGCGACCTTTGCCGAAGTGGCGAAGGCCGGTAAATGGTCAGGCAAGACCTTGCGCGAACAAGCAGCGGCTCGTGGTTTTGTGCTTGTGAGCAACGCAGCCGAGCTGAAAAAGATTCGGGCGGCCAACCAGAAACAGCCCGTGATCGGCCTGTTCTCGCCGGGCAATATGCCCACTCGCTGGATCGGCCCGACCGCCACCTACCACGGCAACCTGACCCAGGCGCCCGTCACCTGTCAGCCAAACGCTGCACGCACTGCCAGCACGCCGACATTGGCTGAGATGACCGTCAAGGCCATCGACCTGCTCAAAGACAACCGCAACGGTTTCTTCCTGCAAGTGGAAGGCGCCTCCATCGACAAGCAGGACCACGCCGCCAACCCGTGCGGTCAGATCGGCGAAACCGTCGACCTGGACGAAGCGGTGCAAATGGCCCTGGCGTTCGCCAAAGCCGACGGCAACACGTTGGTTATCGTCACGGCCGACCACGCGCACTCCAGCCAGATTGTTGCGCTGGACACCTCCGCGCCTGGGCTTACCCAAGCGCTGAATACCAAAGACGGCGCCGTCATGGCGGTCAGCTATGGCAACTCGGAAGGCAGCTCGCAGGAACACACCGGCTCGCAGCTGCGCGTCGCTGCCTACGGCCCGCATGCCGCCAACATTACCGGCCTTACCGACCAGACGGACCTGTACTTCACCATGCGCAACGCATTGGGTTTGAAGTAACGCCACACGGCCATTCGACCGCCATGGAAGGCCCGTAGATGCGCCTTAAAACAAAAACCCCAGCCTAGGCTGGGGTTTTTGTTTGTCTTGCGTAAAACCGGGCTTAAAAGTCCAGGTTCGACACCGCCAAGGCGTTGGCTTCGATGAACTCGCGGCGCGGTTCCACTTCGTCACCCATCAGGGTGTTGAAGATCTGGTCGGCGCTGATGGCGTCCTCGATGGTCACCTTAAGCATACGGCGAGCGTCTGGATCCATCGTGGTTTCCCACAGTTGGTCCGGGTTCATCTCGCCCAGCCCTTTATAGCGCTGAATGCTGTGGCGCTTGGTGCTCTCGGTGAGAAGCCAGTTAAGCGCTTCCTTGAAGGTCGTCACCGGCTTTTTGCGTTCGCCACGTTTCACATAGGCGCCTTCTTCCAGCAAGCTATTGAGCTGCTCGCCAAGCGAGGTAACGGTTTTGTAGTCGTTACTGGCGAAGAAGTCGCGGTTGAAGGTGACGAAGTTGGATACGCCGTGAGAGATCAGTTCGACCTCCGGCAGCCACAGGTGACGTTCCTGGTCTTCGCGCAGATTGGTTTTATAAACCAGACCGGATTTCTCCATCGTACGCAGACGCTCGTTTAGCTTCTCCAGCCAGGCCTGCATGCCCGCCTGGTTGCCGAGGTCTTCCAGGCTTACCGCCGGCAAATACACGAAGTGCTCGGTTAGCTCTTGCGGGTAGATACGCGACAGGCGTTTGAGCGTCTTCATCACCATGCGGTAGTTGTTAACCAGACGCTCCAGCGGCTCGCCGCCGATACCTGGGTCGTTTTCGTTAACGTGCAAGCTGGCATCTTCGAGGGCCGACTGGGTCATGTATTCCTCCATGGCCTCGTCATCCTTGATGTACTGCTCTTGTTTGCCTTTCTTCACTTTGTACAACGGCGGCTGAGCAATGTAGATGTAGCCGCGCTCAACCAGCTCTGGCAATTGACGGAAGAAGAAGGTCAGCAGCAGCGTACGAATGTGCGAACCGTCGACGTCGGCGTCCGTCATGATAATGATGTTGTGGTAGCGCAGTTTGTCGATGTTGTATTCCTCACGACCGATACCGCAGCCAAGTGCGGTGATCAGCGTGCCGACTTCCTGCGACGAAATCATGCGGTCGAAGCGCGCACGTTCCACGTTCAGAATCTTGCCTTTGAGCGGCAGAATCGCTTGAGTCTTGCGGTTACGTCCCTGCTTGGCGGAGCCGCCAGCAGAGTCCCCTTCCACCAGGTACAGTTCGGAAAGGGCAGGGTCTTTTTCCTGGCAGTCCGCCAATTTGCCGGGCAAGCCAGCAATATCCAGCGCGCCTTTGCGACGGGTCATTTCCCGCGCTTTACGAGCGGCTTCACGAGCGCGGGCGGCGTCGATCATCTTGCCAACAACCGCTTTGGCTTCGTTGGGGTTTTCCAGCAGGAAGTCGGAGAAGTACTTGCCCATCTCCTGCTCGACCGCTGTTTTCACCTCGGAGGAAACCAGCTTGTCTTTGGTCTGCGAGCTGAATTTCGGGTCCGGTACTTTCACCGAAATAATCGCGGTAAGCCCTTCGCGCGCATCGTCACCGGTGGTGGCGATCTTGTGCTTCTTGGCCAGGCCTTCCTGCTCGATATAAGCATTCAGGTTACGCGTAAGCGCTGAACGGAAACCTGCCAGGTGAGTACCGCCGTCACGCTGGGGAATGTTGTTGGTGAAGCACAACAGGTTTTCGTTGAAGCTGTCGTTCCACTGCAAAGCGACCTCAACGCCGACGCCATCGTCACGCTGCACGTTGAAGTGAAACACCTGGTTGACCGCAGTTTTGTTGGTATTCAGATACTCAACAAACGCACGCAAACCGCCTTCGTACTTGAACAGCTCTTCTTTACCGCTGCGCTCGTCTTTGAGAACGATGCCCACACCGGAGTTCAGGAACGACAATTCGCGCAAACGCTTGGCGAGAATGTCCCAACTGAAGTGGATGTTCTGGAAGGTTTCAGCCGAGGGCTTGAAGTGAATTTCGGTACCGGTCTTGTCGGTGTCGCCCACCGTGCGCATGGGGGCCTGTGGCACGCCGTGCACGTAGGTTTGTTCCCATACCTTGCCGCTGCGACGAACCGTCAGCAGAAGCAGCTCGGAGAGGGCGTTTACGACGGATACACCTACACCGTGGAGGCCGCCGGAAACCTTGTACGAGTTGTCGTCGAACTTACCGCCGGCGTGCAGCACGGTCATGATGACCTCAGCTGCGGATACGCCTTCTTCTTTATGGACGTCAACCGGAATGCCACGGCCGTTGTCGCGCACGGTGATGGATTCGTCCGGGTGAATGGTGATGCTGATGTCGTCGCAATGCCCAGCGAGGGCTTCGTCGATGGAGTTGTCGACAACCTCAAAAACCATATGGTGCAAGCCACTGCCGTCATCGGTGTCGCCGATGTACATGCCGGGCCGCTTGCGTACGGCGTCCAGGCCTTTCAGCACTTTGATGCTGGACGAATCGTACGTTTGATTTTCGCTCATGCCTTCACTCCCGATGGTCGTGGGTCTGGGTGATACGGCCATGTTCCACGTGGAACATGGCGACTGGCGTATCCGTGCGCCAGCTACCCCGCAACAATTCATGGTCTACACAGGTAATAAATACCTGGCAGTTCAAATCTTCTAATAAACGGCACAACGCCTTTCGATGCTGCTCGTCCAGTTCAGACGGCAGGTCGTCCACCAGATAAATGCACTGGCCGCGTCGTGCCTGACTAACCAGGTGACCCTGCGCAATTCGCAAGGCGCACACCACTAACTTCTGTTGGCCTCGCGACAGTATTTCAGCCGCGTTATGGGCGCCTAGGCGCAAACGCAGGTCAGCTCGCTGAGGTCCCGCCTGGGTATGACCGACCTGCTGATCGCGCTGCAGCGTTGAGCTGAGCACCGTTTGCAAATCCCGATCTTTGTCCCATCCCCGGTAATAACTGAGCGTCAGCCCTTCAAGCTCTACGAGCTCGCGAAGCACCTCTTCAAATACCGGCTTTAACGCCTGGATATAGCTGCGTCGGTAGCTGTCAATTTCGTCGCCAGCGAGACACAGCTCGCGGTCCCAGGCCGCCTGCGAAGCGGCGTCAAGTGTACCATGCCGGAGCCACGAGTTCCGCTGCCGCAGGGCCTTCTGGAGCCTCTGCCAAGCCGGCATAAAGCGAGGTTCCACGTGGAACACTCCCCAATCCAGAAACTGACGACGTATTTTCGGAGCGCCTTCCAGCAAGCGAAAGCTATCGGGGTTGATCAGCTGTAACGGCAACGCTTCGGCAAGCTGCGCAGCACTGCGGGCATTCTGCCCATCGATACGAATCTGAAATTCACCCTGACGGTCACGTGAAACGCCAAGGTTGCTGGAACCGCCTTCCGCCAATTCAACCTGGCCAAACACGGTGCACGCTTCTTGCTCGTACTGAATGACTGGCAACAAGCGAGCACTGCGAAACGAGCGCGCTAAGCCAAGCAAATGGATGGCTTCGAGCAGGCTGGTTTTACCGCTGCCGTTTGCGCCGGAAAGGATATTGATGCGGGGAGAGGGGGAGAGTGTCACCGGGTGCAAGTTGCGCACCGCGGTGACCGTAACGCGGCTGAGGGACATCTAGACTCGATTCAGGTCAGAGGCGCATCGGCATGACGACATAGGCCGAATCGTCGTTGTCAGATTCCTGCACCAGAGCACTGCTGTTGGAGTCCGACAGAATCAGGCGAACCTGTTCGGTCGTCATCACACCCAACACGTCGAGCAGGTAGCTCACGTTGAAACCAATCTCCAGCGAACCACCGTTGTAATCAACGGCCACTTCTTCTTCCGCTTCTTCCTGCTCAGGGTTGTTGGCCTGAATTTTCAACAGGCCGTTAGCCAGCTGCAATCGAATGCCGCGGTACTTCTCGTTAGACAGAATCGCGGTACGGCTGAACGCTTCACGCAGCGCCTGGCGATCGCCCAATACCAGCTTGTCGCCGCCTTTAGGCAGAACGCGCTCATAGTCCGGGAATTTGCCGTCGACCAGCTTGGAGGTGAACGTGAACTCGCCAGTGGTCGCACGAATGTGGTGCTGACCCAGCACGATATCCACGGTGCCGTCTTGCTCGGTGAGCAGACGCGCCAATTCCAGAATGCCTTTACGCGGCACGATCACCTGATGACGGTCCGCTTGTTCGATACCGGCTTCCATCGAGCACATCGCCAGACGGTGACCATCAGTTGCAACCGCACGCAGCACGCCGGTCTGCACTTCGATCAACATGCCGTTCAGGTAGTAACGAACGTCCTGCTGGGCCATGGCGAAACTGGTGCGCTCAATCAGGCGACGCAGCTTGCTTTGAATGAGGGTAAAGGTGAACGAGCCTGGGCCTTCTTCCACCGTCGGGAAGTCATTGGCAGGCAGCGTGGAAAGGGTGAAGCGACTGCGACCGGCTTTGACCACCAGTTTGGTTTCGTCAACGCGAATGTCGATCAAGGCATCGTTCGGCAAGCTTTTGCAGATATCCATCAGCTTGCGCGCCGGAACGGTGATTTCGCCAGACTCGGCCGGCTCTTCCAGATTCACACGGCCGACCAGCTCGACTTCAAGATCCGTACCGGTCAGCGACAGCTGCTGGCCTTCAACAACCAGCAACACGTTAGACAGCACCGGCAATGTCTGCCGGCGTTCAACCACGCCAGCGACCAGTTGCAACGGTTTCAACAGGGCTTCGCGTTGAATAGTGAAATGCATGGTCTAGTCCCTTTGCCTCGTGGGCTGCGTAATAGGTCAGGTGGTCAGCGTGCGCAGCAGATTCTTGTAGTCCTCGCGGATGTCCGCGTCGGATTCCCTAAGTTCAGCAATCTTACGGCAAGCATGCAATACCGTGGTGTGATCACGACCGCCGAACGCATCGCCAATCTCCGGCAGGCTGTGGTTGGTCAACTCTTTGGACAAGGCCATAGCCACCTGCCGCGGCCGCGCTACGGAACGTGAGCGCCGCTTGGAAAGCAGGTCGGAAATCTTGATCTTGTAGTACTCGGCGACGGTGCGCTGAATGTTATCAACGCTGACGAGTTTGTCTTGCAGCGCCAACAGGTCTTTCAGCGATTCACGGATCAGCTCGATGGTGATATCGCGGCCCATGAAGTGCGCATGGGCAATCACACGTTTCAACGCGCCTTCGAGCTCACGTACGTTGGAGCGAATGCGCTGGGCAATAAAGAAGGCAGCGTCGTGTGGCAGATCCACTTTCGCCTGGTCTGCCTTTTTCATAAGAATCGCGACCCGCGTCTCCAGCTCCGGCGGTTCGACCGCGACGGTCAAGCCCCAGCCAAACCGCGACTTCAAGCGCTCTTCCAGGCCTTCGATTTCCTTCGGGTAACGGTCGCTGGTGAGAATTACCTGCTGACCGCCTTCGAGAAGTGCGTTGAAGGTGTGGAAGAATTCTTCCTGAGAGCGTTCTTTTTTAGCGAAGAATTGAATGTCGTCGATCAGCAGCGCGTCAACGGAACGGTAGAACCGCTTGAATTCATTGATGGCGTTCAGCTGCAGCGCTTTCACCATGTCGGCTACAAAGCGCTCGGAATGCAGATACACGACCTTGGCGTTCGGGTTCTTCTTTAACAGGTGGTTGCCCACCGCATGCATCAAGTGGGTTTTACCCAGACCAACGCCACCGTACAAAAACAGCGGGTTGTATCCATGCTTCGGGTTGTCTGCAACCTGCCAGGCTGCGGCGCGCGCAAGCTGGTTGGATTTACCCTCAACGAAATTTTCGAAGGTAAAGGTGCGGTTGAGATAACTGGTGTGCTTGAGCGCACCTTCAACCTGCACTGATCGCTCATTGCGCACCGGAGCCGTTTGCGAACTGGCACCTGCCATGGGATCAAAACTGGCGCGAGACGGCTCGCTGTTCACAACCGTTGCCATGGACTCTTCACGCACCGGCGTCGCGACAGTCGCGCTGACAGGTTGCGCAGGGGCAGGGGCTGGCATAGGCGTACGTGGAACGGCGGCGCGTTTGCTGCCTATTAATAGGGAGATTGCCGGCGCCATGCCTTCACTGCGCTCATTCAGCAGCTCCAACAGACGGCCCATGTATTTCTCGTTGACCCAATCGAGCACAAAGCGGTTGGGTGCGAACACACGCAACTCATCGCTGGAGGCTTCAACCTGCAGCGGACGAATCCATGTATTGAATTGCTGGGCCGGCAGCTCATCGCGTAGAAGTTCTACACATTGCTGCCAAAGTTCCACCGACACAAACATCCCCTAGCCAAATAGGCTGCAACGCCCAAAACAGCAGGCATTGTACCCGCACCCCGGCGCACTTATCCACATGAGACGATCGTTTTTCGACGCGTAAAATCAATGTGTTATTCATTTTCTCCGGTTAAAACGCCCCACCGCGAAACCCTGTGGATAACTAACCTTGGGCTCGTGGGACAAGCCACTGGAAAAACAGGTGAATAATTCGCCTGTGGATAAAAACGCGTTCGATCCCCAGCTTATGCGCAGCTCCGGTACAGGCTACTCACCCTTTCTGGACAGGGTTATCATCGGCGCCAGGCCTAGCGCTGTAACGCTTTTGGCGCTTTATCCACAGAAAACCGATCGCTAAAAGTAGTTAACATTTCAAGAAAGATTTAAATCTCTCTTTCTTAATATTCTTTATTTACCCGTTATCCATCAGAGAATGCTGGTTGGAAATTGACCTGACCGCGCGGTTTCTCTAGAATCGCCGGTCTCTTAAAACGGGGGCCATTCCGGCCCGTTGTCGACCACCCAGGTAACGCACCATGAAACGCACTTTCCAACCCAGCACTATCAAGCGCGCTCGCACCCACGGTTTCCGTGCCCGTATGGCTACCAAGAACGGCCGCGCTGTTCTGTCCCGTCGTCGTGCCAAAGGCCGTAAGCGTCTGGCCGTCTGATAATTCGGCATCGGTGGTGAGTCAAGACTTCAGTCGGGAAAAGCGCCTGCTAACCCCTCGACAATTCAAGACAGTCTTCGACTCCCCCAGCGGTAAGGTTCCGGGCAAAAACGTCCTGCTTCTAGCGCGCAACAACGATCTCGATCATCCCCGCCTGGGTCTGGTCATCGGTAAGAAGAGCGTAAAGCTCTCTGTTGAACGCAACCGCCTCAAGCGCGTCATCCGCGATTCATTCCGCCTTAACCAGGACAACCTGGTTGGCTGGGATATCGTGGTTGTTGCGCGAAAAGGCCTAGGTGATCTGGAGAACACTGAATTGGCAAACCAGTTCGGCAAACTCTGGAAACGCTTGGCACGCAGCAAGCCGAGCCCGGAAGCCGTCCCGCAATCAGGGGTTACCGACAGTCCCCATGCGTAAACTGGCCCTCGCGTCCATTCAGGTTTATCGCTACGCCATCAGCCCTTTGATGGCCAGTCACTGTCGTTTCTACCCCAGCTGTTCCTGCTACGCGTATGAAGCCATTGAACACCATGGTTTCATGCGCGGTGGCTGGCTGACCCTGCGTCGGCTTGGCCGCTGTCACCCGTGGAATCCCGGCGGTTACGATCCGGTTCCAGGCGCTCCCATTTCCCGACCCCCTTCGATGGCCGAGTAATCATGGATATTAAACGCTCGATCCTGATCGCCGCGCTCGCAATCGTGTCCTACGTCATGGTTCTCAAGTGGAACGAAGACTATGGACAGACGTCCTTGCCGACTGCGAACACCGCCGCTGCGACAGGCAACACTGCTGCGCTTCCCGACGTTCCTGCTGCCAACAACACAGCCAACAGCGACGTTCCGAGTGCACCTAACGCTCAACCGGAAGCCGTTGCCGCTGCGCCACAAGCAAGCAAAGACCTGATCCGCGTAAAGACTGACGTTCTCGAGCTGGCCATCGATCCAAGTGGCGGCGACATCGTTCAGCTCACGCTGCCGCAGTACCCGCGTCGTCAAGACCGTCCGGATGTACCGTTCCAGTTGTTCGACAACGGCAACGAGCGCACCTACCTGGCCCAAAGCGGCCTGATCGGAACCAATGCGCCGGATTCGGCAAACGGTCGTGCGGTTTGGCAGAGCGCTCAGAAGAGCTACCAACTGGCCGACGGCCAGAACAGCCTGGTTGTCGATCTGACCCACAGCCAGGGCGGCGTGAATTACGTCAAGCGCTTCACCTTCACCCGCGGTCTTAACCCCGAGTGCTCGGCTAAAGAACAAGAGCTGAAAAAACCGGGCTGTATCGATCCGTCGTCCTACCAGGTAGATGTGCGTTACCTGATCGACAACCAGAGCGCTGAAGCCTGGGCCGGCAACATGTACGCCCAGCTCAAGCGCGACAACAGTGACGACCCGTCGAAAACTGCTGCCACCAGCACCGCGACCTACCTCGGCGCGGCTATGGCCACGCACGATTCGGCCTACAAGAAAGTGTCGATGAGCGATATCGACAAAGCGCCTGCCAAAGAAACCGTAAAAGGCGGCTGGGTTGCCTGGTTGCAGCACTATTTCGTGACTGCCTGGATTCCAAGCCAGGACAACGACAACAGTGTGCAAACCCGTAAAGACTCGCAAGGTCGCTACATTGTTGGTTTTACCACCCCAAGCGTCAGCGTAGCGCCGGGCAGCAAGGGTGAAGTGTCGGCAATCCTCTATGCCGGTCCGAAAATCCAGAAGCACCTTGGCTCGCTCGCTCCGGGTCTGGAGCTGACCGTCGATTACGGCATCTTGTGGTTCATTGCCCAGCCAATTTTCTGGCTGCTGCAACATATCCACAGCATTCTGGGTAACTGGGGCTGGTCGATCATCGTGCTGACGATGCTGATCAAAGGCCTGTTCTTCCCGCTTTCCGCTGCCAGCTACAAGTCGATGGCCCGCATGCGCGCCGTAGCACCGAAACTGGCTGCCTTGAAAGAGCAGCATGGCGATGACCGGCAGAAAATGTCGCAAGCCATGATGGAGCTGTACAAGAAAGAGAAGATCAACCCTCTGGGCGGTTGCCTGCCGATTCTGGTGCAGATGCCGGTCTTCCTTGCCTTGTACTGGGTTCTTCTGGAAAGCGTCGAGATGCGTCAGGCGCCCTGGATGTTCTGGATTACCGACCTGTCGATCAAAGACCCGTTCTTCATTCTGCCGTTGATCATGGGCGCCACCATGTTCATCCAGCAGCAGCTGAACCCCGCGCCGCCAGATCCGATGCAGGCCAAGGTGATGAAAATGATGCCGATCATCTTCACCTTCTTCTTCCTGTGGTTCCCGGCTGGTCTGGTGCTGTACTGGGTCGTCAACAACTGCTTGTCGATCGCGCAGCAGTGGTACATCACCCGCAAGATCGAAGCGGCTGCCAAGGCTGCGAACGCATAAGCCTGGCTTGCTAAGCTGAACCAGCGCCCCGCCCGAGCAATACGTGGCGGGGCGTTTTGCTTTTTGCCCTCCGGCCATGAGGGCTCAATCATGAGAACCGCGCCATGAACACTGCCCGAGAAACCATCGCCGCTGTCGCCACTGCCCAGGGCCGCGCCGGCGTGGGAATCGTCCGCGTTTCCGGTCCACATGCCCAGGCCATTGCCGAAGCCATTGCGCAGCGCACCCTCAAACCACGCTATGCCCATTACGGGCCATTTCATGGTGAACAGGATCACGTACTCGATGAAGGCCTGGCCTTGTACTTCCCCGGGCCAAACTCCTTTACCGGCGAAGATGTACTCGAACTGCAAGGCCATGGCGGACCCGTGGTGCTTGATCTGCTCCTGCGCCGCTGCCTTCAGCTAGGCGCCCGGCTGGCAAGGCCCGGCGAATTCAGCGAGCGCGCCTTTCTCAACGACAAGCTCGATCTGGCCCAGGCAGAAGCCATTGCCGACCTGATCGAAGCCAGTTCCGAACAAGCGGCGCGCAACGCCCTGCGTTCGCTACAAGGTGAGTTTTCCCGTCGCGTTCATGGCCTGACCGAGCGGCTGATCGCACTGCGAATTTACGTGGAAGCAGCGATCGACTTCCCGGAAGAGGAAATCGACTTTCTCGCCGACGGCCATGTATTGAGCATGCTGAACGAGGTACGTAGCGACCTGACCGCCGTCCAGCGCGAAGCAAACCAGGGCGCGCTGTTGCGCGATGGCATGACGGTAGTGATTGCCGGGCGACCCAATGCCGGCAAATCCAGCCTGCTCAATGCACTGGCGGGTCGCGAGGCGGCAATCGTCACGGAAATAGCCGGCACCACGCGCGATGTGCTGCGCGAACATATCCATATCGACGGTATGCCGCTGCATGTCGTCGATACGGCAGGCCTGCGCGATACCGACGACCAGGTGGAGAAGATTGGCGTTGAGCGAGCGCTCAAAGCCATTGGCGAGGCCGACCGCGTGTTGTTGGTGGTGGATGCAACCTCGTTGGAGGCTACAGATCCGTTTGCGCTCTGGCCGGAATTTCTCAGCGAACGGCCTGATCCCGCGAACGTTACGCTGATCCGCAACAAGACCGACCTGTCGGGCGATGCGGTGGGACTCGAGGTGAGTGATGACGGGCATGTCACCATCAACCTGTCTGCTCGTTCCGCAGAGGGTCTGGAGCTGCTGCGAGACCATTTGAAGGCCTGCATGGGCTACGAGCAAACCGCAGAGAGCAGCTTCAGCGCCCGGCGCCGCCACCTTCAAGCCCTTGAGCACGCCAGCCGGTCACTGGAGCATGGTTACGCGCAATTGACCCTGGCTGGCGCCGGCGAGTTGCTGGCCGAAGACCTGCGTATTGCTCAACAGGCATTAGGCGAAATCACCGGCGCCTTCAGCTCGGACGACTTGCTGGGGCGGATCTTTTCCAGCTTCTGCATCGGCAAGTAAACCAGACAGCTGTACCAGGCCCTGTCCGCGTACCGACGTCGACAGGGCTTTTTTATGCCTGGAAGGTTAACCACAACCCTGTTTTAAACCCTGTGCATAACCGGCCTTGAGCCCAGTCGATAAGCAGGGGGCAAAGCTGGGGATGAATCGCCCTGTGCACAAGTCGCCGTTTCATCCACAGGTTCAAGGGCGTTATCCAGAACCCTCCTGCTCATCTGAGCACAGCCTTATACAATTCCCCACACGTTGCAGCACTAAGAGCCCAGCGCTGTATCCACAGAAAACCAGCCCATAAGTAATAAACATAAAAACAAAGCTTTAAAAAAATTCTCTCTTCTTTTTATTTATTAACAGCCCTCTGTCTAGCCGCCACGGCCCGTTCAGTCGGTTGGCTATTTTTTGCTCAAAAGGCTTCTTTCGGTTCGGGTAAATCCCTATACTTGCCGGCTTTCCGCTTTTCCCCTTTTCGGGTCAGTTAAAAGCCTCCCCAATTCTCAACAGGCACGAGGTGCGTGGTGGATTTCCCTTCCCGTTTTGATGTCATCGTTATCGGCGGCGGCCATGCCGGCACTGAAGCAGCGCTTGCTGCTGCACGGATGGGCGTCAAAACCTTGCTGCTCAGCCACAACGTCGACACGCTCGGACACATGAGCTGCAACCCGGCGATTGGTGGCATCGGCAAGAGCCATCTAGTGAAGGAAATCGACGCGCTCGGCGGCGCCATGGCTGAAGCCACCGACAAGGGCGGCATTCAGTTTCGTGTGCTTAACAGCCGCAAAGGCCCCGCTGTACGTGCAACCCGTGCCCAGGCTGACCGCATGCTGTACAAAGCGGCGATCCGTGAAACGCTGGAGAACCAGCCCAACCTGTGGATATTCCAGCAATCGTGCGACGACCTGATCGTTGAACACGACCAGGTTCGCGGTGTAGTTACACAAATGGGTCTGAGGTTTTTCGCCGAATCCGTGGTTCTGACCACGGGCACCTTCCTCGGCGGCCTTATCCACATCGGTTTGCAGAACCATTCCGGTGGCCGCGCGGGCGATCCGCCTTCCATTGCCTTGGCTCAACGTCTTCGCGAGCATCCGCTGCGGGTCGGTCGCCTGAAAACGGGTACTCCGCCACGCATCGACGGTCGCTCGGTAGATTTTTCGGTGATGACCGAACAGCCGGGTGATACGCCCATTCCTGTCATGTCGTTCCTTGGCAACAAAGAACAGCATCCACGTCAGGTGAGCTGTTGGATCACCCATACCAACGCACGCACCCACGAAATCATTGCGGCGAATCTCAACCGCTCGCCGATGTATTCCGGTGTGATCGAAGGCATTGGCCCACGCTACTGCCCGTCGATCGAAGACAAGATTCACCGCTTCGCCGACAAGGACAGCCACCAGGTGTTTATCGAGCCCGAAGGCTTGAACACCCACGAGCTGTATCCGAACGGCATCTCGACCTCACTGCCTTTTGATGTGCAACTGGAACTGGTTCGTTCGATCCGCGGCATGGAAAACGCCCACATCGTTCGTCCGGGTTACGCCATCGAATACGACTACTTCGACCCGCGCGATCTCAAATACAGCCTCGAAACCAAGGTTATTGCCGGGCTGTTCTTTGCCGGCCAGATCAACGGCACCACCGGTTACGAAGAAGCCGGCGCTCAGGGGCTGTTGGCTGGTGCCAATGCCGCGTTGCGAGCTCAGGGCAAAGACAGCTGGTGTCCACGTCGCGACGAAGCGTATATCGGCGTCCTCGTTGATGACCTGATCACCCTCGGCACCCAAGAGCCGTACCGAATGTTCACTTCCCGAGCCGAGTACCGCCTGATCTTGCGTGAAGACAACGCCGATCTGCGCCTGACCGAAAAAGGTCGCGAGCTGGGACTGGTCGACGACCGTCGCTGGGCGGCCTTCTGTGCCAAACGCGAAGGCATCGAGCGTGAAGAACAACGGCTGAAGAGCACCTGGGTGCGCCCGAATACGCCTGAAGGTGATGCCATTTCCGCGCGCTTCGGTACGCCGCTGACGCACGAATACAACCTGATGAGCCTGCTGACCCGTCCTGAAGTGGACTACGCCGGCTTGATTGGAGTGACTGGCCCGGGCCATGACGATCCGCAGGTGTCCGAGCAGGTCGAAATCAAAACCAAGTACGCCGGCTACATTGACCGCCAGCAAGACGAAATTGCCCGCCTGCGTGCCAGCGAAAACACCAAGCTGCCAGCGGACATCGACTACACCGCCATTGCCGGTCTTTCCAAGGAAATTCAGAGCAAGCTCAGCCAAAGCCGCCCGGAAACGCTGGGTCAGGCCTCGCGAATTCCGGGTGTAACGCCGGCTGCCATTTCCTTGTTGATGATCAACCTGAAAAAACGCAGTGCCGGTCGTGAGCTGGAGCAAAGCGCCTGATGTCTCTGGTTAGCGCACAACATGCTGAAGAATTGTCCCGTGGCGCCGCCGAGCTGGACGTTGCCCTGACCGGACAGCAACACACCCATCTGTTGGGCTACCTCGCGTTGCTGATCAAGTGGAACAAGGCCTACAACCTGACCGCTGTGCGTGACCCGGACGAGATGGTTTCGCGCCATCTGCTCGACAGCCTGAGCGTGGTTCCTCACGTTGCCGAAGGCGGCGCGACCTGGCTGGACGTTGGCAGCGGCGGTGGCATGCCCGGCATTCCGTTGGCGATCATGTTTCCCGACCGCCACTTCACCTTGCTCGATTCCAACGGCAAGAAAACGCGATTTCTGACGCAGGTGAAGCTCGAGCTCAAACTCCCGAACCTGGAAGTTATCCACAGCCGCGTCGAAGGATTTACGCCCGCCCTGCCGTTTGCCGGCATCTGCTCCCGCGCCTTCAGCTCACTGCAGGATTTTTCCGAGTGGACCCGGCACCTTGGCGACACGGATACCCGTTGGCTGGCCATGAAAGGCGTGCACCCCGACGACGAGCTGCAAGCGCTGCCTGCCGACTTTGAATTGGCTGCAACACACGTGCTCAAGGTTCCCGGTTGCCAAGGTCAACGGCATCTGTTGATACTGCGCCGCATCATATGATCGGGACCGACGCTGACCATGGCTAAAGTAATCGCCATCGCCAACCAGAAAGGCGGTGTGGCCAAGACCACTACGTGCATCAACCTCGCTGCATCGCTGGTGGCAACCAAGCGCCGTGTCTTGCTGATCGATCTGGATCCCCAAGGCAACGCCACTACCGGCAGCGGTGTGGATAAGTTGGCCTTGGAGCACTCGGTGTACGACGTGCTGATCGGCGAATGCGACCTGGCGCAGGCCATGCAGTTTTCCGAGCACGGTGGTTATCAACTGCTGCCCGCGAACCGCGACCTGACCGCCGCCGAAGTGGCATTGCTGGATATGCCCGCCAAGGAAAACCGTCTGCGCGAGGCGTTGGCGCCAATCCGGGAAAATTACGATTACATCCTCATCGATTGCCCGCCTTCGCTGTCCATGCTGACGGTGAATGCGCTGGTGGCGGCCGACGGCGTGATCATTCCGATGCAATGCGAGTATTACGCACTGGAAGGGCTGACCGACCTGGTCAACTCGATCCAGCGCATCGGCAAGCTGCTCAACCCTTCGCTGAAAATCGAAGGCCTGCTGCGCACCATGTACGACCCGCGTATCAGCCTCACCAACGACGTGTCCGCCCAGTTGAAAGCGCACTTCGGCGATCAGCTGTACGACACCGTTATTCCCCGTAACGTCCGCCTGGCCGAGGCGCCAAGTTTTGGCATGCCGGCCCTGGCGTACGACAAGCAATCCCGTGGCGCCCTCGCCTACCTGGCACTGGCCGGTGAATTGTCCCGGCGTCAGCGCAGCGCCACCCGAACCGCAAAAGCATAAGGATTATCCATGGCCAGCAAAAAACGAGGTCTCGGACGCGGACTGGACGCCCTGCTGGGCGGTACCAGCGTTAATGCTTTGCAAGAAGAAGCCGCACAAGTCGATACCCGTGAGCTGCAATATGTGCCCCTGGATCTGATTCAGCGCGGCAAATACCAACCGCGCCGAGACATGGACGCCACTGCCCTGGAAGAGTTGGCCCAGTCCATTCGCGCCCAGGGCGTGATGCAGCCGATTGTGGTGCGCCCGATCGGCAACGGCCGGTTTGAAATCATCGCGGGCGAACGCCGCTGGCGTGCCAGCCAGCAAGCCGGGCTGGACAAGATTCCGGCCATGGTTCGCGAAGTGCCTGATGAAGCGGCCATTGCCATGGCGCTGATCGAAAACATCCAGCGCGAAGACCTCAACCCGATCGAAGAAGCGGTTGCCCTGCAGCGTCTGCAGCAGGAATTCCAGCTCACCCAACAGCAAGTCGCTGAAGCGGTCGGCAAGTCGCGCGTCACCATCACCAATTTGCTGCGCCTGATCGCCCTTCCCGAAGAAATCAAAACCCTGCTTTCCCACGGCGATCTGGAAATGGGCCACGCCCGTGCGCTGCTCGGTTTACCGGCGGAACAACAGGTCGAAGGGGCGCGACACGTTGTCGCACGAGCACTGACCGTGCGCCAAACCGAGGCAATGGTTCGTCAATGGATGAGCACAAAAGAGAAGCCGGCTACAGCGCCCAAGGCAGACCCTGACATTAGCCGGCTTGAACAGCGCCTCGCAGAGCGGCTGGGCTCTCCCGTGCAGATTAAGCATGGGCAGAAGGGCAAAGGGCAGCTGGTCATCCGCTACAACTCGCTTGATGAGCTACAAGGTGTGCTCGCCCACATCAAGTGAATCCTTCCCCGACATAATTAGTCATGTAGCGCGTAGTCGGAAATCACTACCGGGCAGTTGAATAGGGGGGGAACGCCCCCTATACTCTGCGCGCATTTTGTCGGCACAAACTATGCCAAGTCGTTGATTTACAGCGACTGACACCAGAAGCCGAAAGCCGGAGAAAGTTGATGGATTTACGCACGCCCAACCGCCTGCCATTCCATCGTTTGCCGGTATTTCCGGTGCTGCTGGTTCAACTCGTCGTATTGCTAATCGCAACCGTCGTTTTGTGGCAATGGCGCGGTCAGGTAAGTGGTTACTCTGGCGCGCTTGGCGGGTTGATTGCCTGGTTACCGAATATTTATTTTGCCCATAAGGCCTTCCGATTTTCAGGAGCCCGGGCAGCCCAAGCGATAGTCCGGTCTTTTTATGCCGGTGAAGCGGGCAAGCTGATTTTGACGGCAGTGCTGTTTGCACTGACCTTTGCAGGGGTGAAGCCTCTGGATGCGCTGGCAGTGTTTGGCGTGTTCTTTCTGACCCAGTTGGTCAATTGGTTTGCTCCCCTGCTTACGAGAACAAGATTTTTGAGACCTTAGGGCGTTTGAGGCAAACATGGCAGAACAAACCGCTTCGGGCTACATCCAGCACCACCTGCAGAACCTGACCTTTGGGAAACTGCCGAGTGGCGATTGGGGCTTTGCCCACACCGCACAAGAAGCCAAAGAAATGGGCTTCTGGGCTTTTCACGTAGACACCCTGGGCTGGTCTGTAGCCTTGGGTCTGATCTTCATCCTGCTGTTCCGCATGGCTGCAAAGAAAGCGACCTCCGGCCAGCCCGGCGGTCTGCAGAACTTCGTAGAAGTGATGATCGAATTCGTCGACACCAGCGTTAAAGACAGCTTCCACGGTCGCAACAAGGTAATCGCGCCCCTGGCACTGACCATTTTCGTCTGGGTGTTCCTGATGAACGCCATCGACCTGGTACCCGTTGACTGGATCCCGCAACTGGCCATCCTGATCTCCGGCGACTCACATATCCCCTTCCGCGCTGTATCCACCACTGACCCGAATGCCACCCTCGGCATGGCGTTCTCGGTGTTCGCGCTGATCATTTACTACAGCATTAAAGTCAAAGGCATCGGTGGTTTTATCGGTGAACTGACCCTGCACCCATTCGGCAGCAAGAACATCGCGGTTCAGATCCTTCTGATCCCGGTCAACTTCCTGCTGGAGTTCGTCACCCTGATTGCCAAGCCTATTTCGTTGGCACTGCGGTTGTTCGGCAACATGTACGCCGGTGAGCTGGTGTTCATTCTGATCGCTGTGATGTTCGGCAGTGGTCTGTTGTGGCTGAGTGGCCTGGGTGTGGCGCTGCAGTGGGCATGGGCGGTGTTCCACATTCTGATCATCACCCTGCAAGCGTTCATCTTCATGATGCTCACCATCGTTTATCTGTCGATGGCGCACGAAGACAACCACTGATAGCGCGCAAGCGCTGGCAGTGAGCGGCCTCTGCCTGGGGTCGCAGCCCGCAAGGGCGAGCAAGTTTGCTTTACCGCTTTACCTTAAAAACTAACCAATACGACATAAAAAGTCGGGAGGAAAGATGGAAACTGTAGTTGGTCTGACCGCGATCGCCGTAGCTCTGCTGATTGGCCTGGGTGCCCTGGGTACCGCCATTGGTTTCGGCCTGCTGGGCGGCAAATTCCTGGAAGGCGCTGCGCGTCAGCCGGAAATGGTTCCGATGCTGCAAGTTAAAATGTTCATCGTCGCTGGTCTGCTGGACGCCGTGACCATGATCGGTGTTGGTATCGCACTGTTCTTCACCTTCGCGAACCCCTTCGTTGGTCAACTTGCAGGCTAATCACTCATTTTTGAGTGATTGGTTTGACGGACAACGAACGAGCGAGGTGTTGGCGTGAACATTAATGCAACCCTGATTGGCCAGTCCGTTGCCTTCTTCATCTTTGTGCTCTTCTGCATGAAGTACGTGTGGCCTCCGGTCATCGCGGCTTTGCAAGAGCGTCAAAAGAAGATTGCTGATGGACTGGACGCTGCAAGCCGTGCGGCTCGCGATTTGGAGCTCGCCCACGAGAAAGTGGGTCAGCAACTGCGCGAAGCCAAAACCCAGGCAGCTGAAATCATTGAGCAAGCCAAAAAGCGCGCTACCCAGATCGTCGACGAAGCTCGCGATCAGGCCCGTGTCGAAGGTGAGCGCCTGAAGGCTCAGGCTCAGGCCGAGATCGAACAGGAACTGAACAGCGTCAAAGACGCCTTGCGTGCCCAACTGGGTGGCCTGGCGATCAGCGGTGCTGAGAAGATTCTGGGCGCCACTATCGACCAAAACGCGCATGCGGAGCTGGTTTCCAAACTGGCAGCCGAAATTTAAGCGAGGGCGCGATCATGGCAGAACTGACCACGTTGGCCCGACCTTACGCCAAGGCAGCTTTTGAGTACGCTCAGGCCCACCAGCAACTGGCCAATTGGTCAGCCATGCTCGGCCTGGCTGCGGAGGTGTCGCAAGACGCCACCGTACAGCGCGTGCTCACGGCCCCGCGTTTGACGAGTACAGACAAGGCCACCGCCTTCATCGAGGTGTGTGGTGACAAGTTCGATGCCAAGGTACAGAACTTCATCCAGGTATTAGCCGAGAACAACCGTCTCGCGCTGCTGCCGCAAATCGCCGAATTGTTCGAGCTGTTGAAAGCCGAGCAGGAAAAATCGGTCGATGTGGATGTAGTCAGTGCTTTTGCATTGAACGACGAACAGCAAGACAAACTCGCCAAGGTTCTCAGTGCACGGCTCGGCCGGGAAGTGCGCCTGCACGCTGCGGAGGATGCCAGCCTTATTGGTGGCGTCGTAATCCGCGCCGGCGACCTGGTTATCGATGGCTCAGTTCGCGGCAAAATCGCGAAACTAGCCGAAGCATTGAAACTTTGAGTTTGAAGGGGCAGCAGAGCAATGCAGCAACTCAATCCTTCCGAAATTAGTGAAATCATCAAGGGTCGCATCGACAAGCTCGATGTGGCCTCCCAAGCCCGCAACGAAGGCACCATCGTCAGCGTTTCCGACGGTATCGTGCGTATTCACGGTCTCGCCGACGCTATGTACGGTGAAATGATCGAGTTCCCGGGCGGCGTCTATGGCATGGCCATGAACCTTGAGCGCGACTCCGTCGGCGCCGTGGTTCTGGGTGCATACCAGTCGCTGGCAGAAGGCATGAGCGCCAAGTGCACCGGCCGCATCCTCGAAGTTCCGGTTGGTCCGGAACTGCTGGGTCGCGTAGTCGATGCCCTGGGTAATCCTGTCGACGGTAAAGGCCCGCTGAACAACGTCGCCACCGACGCGGTTGAAAAGGTTGCACCGGGCGTGATCTGGCGTAAATCGGTCGACCAGCCAGTGCAAACTGGCTACAAGGCCGTCGACGCCATGATCCCGGTTGGTCGCGGTCAGCGTGAGCTGATCATCGGTGACCGTCAGATCGGTAAAACCGCTCTGGCCATCGACGCCATCATCAACCAGAAAAACAGCGGCATCCGTTGCGTATACGTAGCGATCGGTCAGAAACAATCGACCATCGCCAACGTGGTTCGCAAACTGGAAGAAAACGGCGCGTTGGCTAACACCATCATCGTCGCCGCCAGTGCTTCCGAATCCGCTGCGCTGCAATTCATTGCACCGTACGCCGGCTGCACCATGGGCGAATACTTCCGTGACCGCGGTGAAGACGCGCTGATCGTTTATGACGATCTGTCCAAGCAGGCTGTGGCGTATCGCCAGATCTCCCTGCTGCTGCGCCGTCCGCCAGGCCGCGAAGCCTACCCAGGTGACGTGTTCTATCTCCACAGCCGTCTGCTGGAGCGCGCATCCCGCGTATCCGAAGAGTACGTAGAGAAGTTCACCAACGGCGCGGTAACCGGCAAAACCGGTTCCCTGACCGCTCTGCCGATCATCGAAACCCAGGCTGGCGACGTTTCCGCGTTCGTTCCGACCAACGTGATTTCCATCACCGACGGTCAGATCTTCCTGGAATCGGCGATGTTCAACTCCGGCATCCGTCCGGCAGTGAACGCCGGTGTATCGGTATCGCGTGTTGGTGGTGCTGCTCAGACCAAGATCATCAAGAAGCTCTCCGGTGGTATCCGTACCGCTCTGGCTCAGTACCGTGAATTGGCAGCTTTTGCCCAGTTCGCTTCTGACCTCGACGAAGCCACCCGTAAGCAGCTTGAGCATGGTCAGCGTGTTACCGAGCTGATGAAGCAGAAGCAATACGCGCCGATGTCCACCGCCGACATGGCGTTGTCCCTGTATGCCGCTGAACGTGGTTACCTGGTCGACGTCGAGATCGCGAAAATCGGCAGCTTTGAACAGGCTCTGATTGCTTACTTCAACCGCGACTTGGCCGATCTGATGGCCAGGATCAACGTGAAGGGTGACTTCAACGACGAAATCGACGCGGGCATGAAAGCCGGTATCGAGAAGTTCAAAGCCACCCAAACCTGGTAAGTGCGATGGGGGCTGCGGCCCCCATCCTGCTAGCCGATAGGTGTACCTATATAGGTGTTGCATGGCAGGCGCAAAAGAGATTCGCAGCAAGATTGCGAGCATCAAAAGCACGCAAAAGATCACCAGCGCCATGGAAAAGGTCGCTGTCAGCAAGATGCGCAAAGCACAAATGCGCATGGCTGCCAGCCGTCCTTACGCGGAGCGTATCCGCCAGGTGATTGGTCATCTGGCCAACGCTAACCCGGAATACCGCCACCCGTTCATGATCGACCGCGAAGTCAAACGCGTCGGTTATGTCGTAGTGAGCAGTGACCGTGGTCTGTGCGGTGGCTTGAATACCAACCTGTTCAAGGCCTTGGTCAAGGACATGGCGGTAAACCGCGAAAACGGCGTAGAGATCGATATCTGCGTAGTAGGCAGCAAGGGTGCGGCGTTTTTCCGCAACTTCGGCGGTAACGTCGTCGCTGCAATCAGCCACCTGGGCGAAGAGCCGTCGATCAATGATCTGATCGGCAGCGTCAAGGTGATGCTGGATGCCTACCTGGATGGCCGTATTGATCGCCTGTCCGTGGTTTCCAACAAGTTCGTCAACACGATGACGCAGAAGCCGACAGTGGAGCAGTTGATTCCGCTGGAAGCCGATCCGGATCAAGATCTCAAGCATCACTGGGACTACCTCTACGAACCCGACGCCAAAGAGCTGCTTGACGGCCTGATGGTGCGCTACGTGGAGTCGCAGGTTTACCAGGCGGTGGTCGAGAACAACGCTGCTGAACAAGCGGCCCGGATGATCGCGATGAAGAATGCGACTGACAACGCCGGTGATCTGATCAGCGATTTGCAGCTGATCTACAACAAGGCACGTCAGGCGGCGATCACCCAAGAGATCTCGGAAATCGTTGGCGGCGCTGCCGCGGTTTGATACCGGTTCAAATATTCAGAGGATCCAGCTATGAGTAGCGGACGTATCGTACAAATCATCGGCGCCGTGATTGACGTGGAATTCCCACGTGATCAGGTTCCGAGCATCTACGACGCCTTGAAAGTTCAAGGCGCCGAAACCACTCTCGAAGTTCAGCAGCAGCTGGGCGACGGCGTGGTTCGTACCATTGCGATGGGCTCGACCGAAGGCTTGAAGCGCGGTCTGGACGTCAACAACACTGGCGCAGCCATTTCGGTACCGGTCGGTAAAGCGACTCTGGGCCGCATCATGGACGTACTGGGCAACCCAATCGACGAAGCCGGTCCAATCGGCGAAGAAGAGCGCTGGGGCATTCACCGCCCGGCTCCTTCCTTCGCGGAACAAGCTGGCGGCAACGACCTTCTGGAAACCGGCATCAAGGTTATCGACCTGGTTTGCCCGTTTGCCAAAGGCGGCAAGGTTGGTCTGTTCGGTGGTGCCGGTGTTGGTAAAACCGTAAACATGATGGAGCTGATCCGTAACATCGCCATCGAGCACAGCGGTTATTCCGTGTTTGCTGGTGTGGGTGAGCGTACTCGTGAGGGTAACGACTTCTACCACGAGATGAAGGACTCCAACGTTCTCGACAAAGTAGCCTTGGTCTACGGTCAGATGAACGAGCCACCAGGCAACCGTCTGCGCGTAGCGTTGACCGGTCTGACCATGGCCGAGAAATTCCGTGACGAAGGTAACGACGTTCTGCTGTTCGTCGACAACATCTACCGTTACACCCTCGCCGGTACCGAAGTATCCGCACTGCTGGGCCGTATGCCTTCTGCAGTAGGTTACCAACCGACCCTCGCCGAGGAGATGGGCGTTCTGCAAGAACGTATTACGTCGACCAAGCAAGGTTCGATCACCTCGATCCAGGCGGTATACGTACCAGCGGACGACTTGACCGACCCGTCGCCAGCGACCACCTTCGCCCACTTGGACGCCACCGTCGTTCTGTCCCGTGACATCGCCTCCCTGGGTATCTACCCAGCGGTCGATCCACTCGACTCGACTTCGCGCCAGCTGGACCCGAACGTAATTGGCCAGGACCACTACGACACCGCTCGCGGCGTTCAGTACGTTCTGCAGCGCTACAAAGAGCTGAAAGACATCATCGCGATCCTGGGTATGGACGAGCTGTCGGAAACCGACAAGCAGTTGGTATCCCGCGCTCGTAAGATTCAGCGCTTCTTGTCGCAGCCGTTCTTCGTGGCTGAAGTCTTCACCGGTGCTTCGGGCAAATACGTTTCCCTGAAAGACACCATTGCTGGCTTCAAGGGCATCCTCAACGGTGACTACGACCACCTGCCAGAACAAGCGTTCTACATGGTCGGCAGCATCGAAGAAGCTATCGAGAAAGCCAAGAAACTGTAATCCCAGCGCCCGGAAACGGGCGCTAATCAGGTTGAGGCAAGCAAATGGCTATGACAGTCCATTGCGATATCGTCAGCGCAGAAGGCGAAATCTTCTCCGGTCTGGTGGAGATGGTGGTTGCGAGCGGTCTCTTGGGTGATCTTGGTATCGCCATGGGTCACGCCCCGCTGATCACTGCTTTGAAGCCAGGCCCGATTCGCCTGATCAAGCAAGGCGGCGACACCGAGGTGTTCTACATCTCCGGTGGTTTCCTGGAAGTGCAACCGAACATGGTTAAGGTTTTGGCCGACACCGTGCAACGTGCAGACGACCTGGATGAAGCTTCCGCTCAAGAGGCTGTTAAAGCCGCTGAGAAAGCGTTGCATGAGAAAGGCGCGGAGTTCGACTACGGTTCCGCCGCTGCCCGTCTGGCCGAGGCTGCAGCTCAGCTGCGCACCGTTCAGCAAATTCGCAAGAAGTTCGGCGGCTAACCCCGCAGCGCTTCATCGCGATCGAGTAAAAGGGTAGCCTTGGCTACCCTTTTTCTTTTTCTGGAATCAGGGTTTTGGCCCCACCGGGCACGCTCATCACTACAGATAGTTCTTGCGCATTTCTCGCTGAACATCCCGTTCACCGAACCCATTTTCAACCTGCTCAGGACCCCGCCCCATGTCTCTCGATATCGTTATCCTCGCCGCCGGCCAAGGCACCCGCATGCGTTCGGCATTGCCGAAAGTGCTGCACCCTATTGCCGGTAAATCCATGCTCGGACACGTTATCGACACCGCCCGCCAGCTGCAGCCCAGCAGCCTTCAAGTGGTGATTGGCCATGGCGCCGACAAGGTTCGCGAGCAGTTGGCCGCCGCCGACCTGTCTTTCGTGCTGCAAGCCGAACAACTCGGCACCGGCCATGCCGTGGCCCAGGCGTTGCCGAAACTGAGCGCTGAGAAAGTGCTGATTCTCTACGGCGACGTACCGCTGATTGAAGAGCAGACCCTGCAGCGCCTTCTGGCGCTGGTCAGCGACCAACAACTGGGTCTGCTCACTGTCGAGCTCGCTGACCCGACCGGCTACGGTCGTATCGTGCGCAACGCGCAGGGCAGCGTGCAGGCCATCGTCGAACACAAAGACGCTAACGATGCCCAGCGCGCCATTCGCGAAGGCAACACCGGCATTCTCGCCGTGCCCGGTAAGCGTCTGGCCGAGTGGCTGGGTCGCCTGTCCAACAGCAACGCCCAGGGCGAGTACTACCTCACCGACGTGATTGCCATGGCCGTCGCCGATGGGCTGGTCGTGGCCACCGAGCAAGCCAATGACGAGATGGAAGTGCTCGGCGCCAACGACCGCATCCAGCTGGCTCAGCTCGAGCGCCACTTCCAATACCGCGCCGCCCGCCGACTGATGGCCCAGGGCGTGACGCTGATCGACCCTGCCCGTTTCGATGTGCGCGGTGAAGTAACGGTCGGCCGTGATGTGCTCGTCGATATCAACGTGATCCTCGAAGGCCGCGTGGTCATTGAAGACAACGTGCAGATCGGCCCCAACTGCGTGATCAAGAACACCACGCTGCGCAACGGCGCCATCGTCAAAGCCAACAGCCATCTGGAAGGCGCCGAACTGGGCGAAGGCGCCGACTGTGGCCCGTTTGCGCGGCTGCGTCCCGGCTCGGTTCTGGGCGCCAGGGCCCATGTGGGTAACTTTGTTGAGCTTAAAAATGCGGTACTGGGCGAAGGCGCCAAGGCCGGGCATCTGAGTTACCTGGGTGACGCCCAAATCGGCGCCCGCACCAACATCGGTGCCGGCACCATCACCTGCAACTACGACGGCGCCAACAAGCACCGCACCGTGTTGGGCGCCGACGTCTTTATCGGCTCCAACAGCGCACTGGTAGCGCCGGTCACCCTCGGCGACGGCGCCACCACAGGCGCCGGCTCCGTGATCACCGCCGACATTCCTGCCGAAACCCTCGGCGTCGGCCGCGCCAAACAGCGCAACATCGAAGGCTGGAAGCGTCCCGTCAAGAAATAGCAGCTTGAGGTAGGCGCGTAGGAGCGAGCTTGCTCGCGAAGCTTTTGATGTTGCCGTTCGTGGCAGGAATCGCTTCGCGAGCAAGCTCGCTCCTACAAAAACCGAAACTCCCTGCTTGACGCTAAACCTTCGTTTTGTTTTGATTCGCGCACTTATCTTTCGAATCGAAACTTAGCGAATGTCTAAACGCAACACACCGCAACGACGCCATACCATTCTTGCCCTGCTTTCCGAGCATGGCGAAGTGAGTGTGGATGAGTTGTCGAAAGCGTTCGGCACGTCGGAAGTGACCATTCGCAAAGACCTCGCTGCTCTGGAAAGCAACGGCCTGCTGCTGCGCCGTTACGGTGGCGCGATCTCCATGCCGCAAGAGTTGATTGCCGACAGTGCGCAGCCGATTTCCCAGTACAAACACGCCATCGCTCGCGCGGGCGTCGCCTGTATCAAAGAGCACGCGCGCATCATCATCGACAGCGGCACCACCACCGCCGCGATGATTCCCCAGCTCGGCCATAAACCCGGCCTTGTCGTGATGACCAATTCCTTGAACGTCGCCCGTGCCCTCAGTGAGCTCGAGCACGAACCTGTGCTGCTTATGACCGGCGGCACTTGGGACCCGCACTCCGAATCCTTCCAGGGCCAGGTCGCGGAACAAGTGCTGCGCTCCTACGATTTCGATCAGCTGTTTATCGGCGCCGATGGCATCGACCTCGCGCGCGGCACCACCACGTTCAACGAGCTGCTGGGCCTGAGCCGCGTAATGGCCGACGTGGCCCGCGAAGTCATCGTTATGGTCGAGTCCGACAAAATCGGCCGCAAGATTCCCAACCTGGAACTGCCCTGGAGCAGCGTCCATACCCTCATCACCGATGACCGCCTCGACGTCGAGACGCGCGCATCCATCAGCGCGCGTGGGGTCAATGTGATCTGCGCGGCGCTGCAAGCTTAAGGAGAACGTTATGTGTGGCATCGTCGGCGCAGTGGCTGAACGCAACATCACCGCCATTCTGGTGGAAGGTCTGAAACGTCTCGAATACCGCGGCTACGACAGCGCCGGGCTGGCCGTGTTCAGCAATGACAATGTGCTCGAGCGCCGCCGCCGTGTGGGTAAAGTCAGCGAGCTGGAACAGGCTCTGGCCGCTGAACCGCTGGCCGGCCGCCTCGGTATTGCCCACACCCGCTGGGCCACCCATGGCGCGCCGAGCGAGCGCAACGCCCACCCGCATTTTTCCGGCAGCGATCTGGCCGTTGTGCACAACGGCATCATCGAAAACCACGAAGCGCTACGCAAACAGCTGCAAGCGCTTGGTTATGTGTTCACTTCGGACACCGACACCGAAGTGATCGTCCACCTGCTCGACCACAAGCTGAAAGCGCTCGGCGACCTTACTGTGGCACTCAAAGCCACCGTCAAGGAACTGCACGGTGCCTATGGCCTGGCGGTGATCAGCGCCAAACAACCCGACCGCCTGCTCGCCGCCCGCAGCGGCAGCCCGCTGGTGATTGGTTTGGGCCTGGGTGAAAACTTCCTCGCCTCCGACCAGTTGGCCCTGCGCCAGGTCACCGACCGTTTCATGTACCTGGAAGAAGGCGACATCGCTGAGATCCACCGCGACAGCGTGCAGATCTGGAACGTCGCCGGCGAGCCGGTGGTGCGTGAAAGCGTGCAGTACCACGAGGGCGCCGAGGCGGCCGACAAAGGTGCTTACCGCCACTTCATGCTCAAGGAAATTCACGAGCAACCGGTGGTGGTACAACGCACTCTGGAAGGCCGCCTCGGTGCCGACCACGTCCTCGTTCAGGCGTTTGGCCCGCAAGCTGCCGAGCTGTTTGCCAAGGTGCAGAACGTGCAGATCGTCGCCTGCGGCACCAGCTTCCACGCCGGTATGGTTGCCCGTTACTGGCTCGAAGAGTTTGCCGGCATCCCTTGCCAGGTCGAAGTCGCCAGCGAATTCCGCTACCGCAAAGTGGTGGTTCAACCGGGCACGCTGTTCGTCAGCATCTCGCAGTCCGGTGAAACCGCCGACACCTTGGCCGCCTTGCGCAACGGCAAAGCCAAGCCTGCCGGCGCCGGCGGTTACCTGGCGAGCCTGGCGATCTGCAACGTTGGCATCAGCTCGCTGGTGCGTGAGTCCGACCTGACCCTGCTCACCCAAGCCGGCCCGGAAATCGGCGTCGCCTCCACCAAGGCGTTCACCACTCAGCTGGTGGCGTTGATGCTGCTCACCCTGTCCCTTGGGCAAGTCCGCGGCACCTTGGCAGCCGGCGTGGAAGCCGGCCTGGTAGACGAACTGCGCCGCCTGCCCACGCGCTTAGGTGAAGCGTTGGCCATGGATGCCACGGTCGAGAAAATCGCCGAACTGTTCGCTGAAAAGCACCACGCCCTGTTCCTCGGCCGCGGCGCCCAGTACCCGGTGGCGATGGAAGGCGCGCTCAAGCTCAAGGAAATTTCGTACATCCACGCTGAGGCTTACCCCGCCGGCGAACTGAAACACGGGCCGCTGGCGCTGGTGGACAGCGACATGCCTGTGGTCACCGTGGCGCCAAACAACGAGCTACTGGAAAAGCTCAAATCCAACCTGCAGGAAGTGCGCGCCCGTGGCGGTGAGCTGATCGTGTTTGCCGACGGCCAGGCCGGCATGAGCAATGGCGAAGGCACTCACGTGGTGAACATGCCGCACATCAGCGACGCGCTGGCGCCGATTCTCTACACCGTGCCGCTGCAATTGCTCTCGTACTACGTCGCCGTACTGCGCGGTACAGACGTCGACCAGCCGCGCAACCTGGCGAAAAGCGTAACGGTGGAATAACCACAGGCAGGTGTGGATAACAGTTATCCACACCTGCTTTCTGTCTTACACAACGAACTAATTGCCCCGCTTCGCCTCTGAAACCTGCGGTCAACTATTACAACTCATTCTGTAATAGCCGTACGCCATAATCGGCGGCACTCAGTAAGCGTGGAGCGTTAAATGAAAGGCCTGTTTGCTTCCAGAGCGGTGCAAGGCTGTCTGGCCCTGGCGCTGGTCAGCACTGCGGCAATGGCCCAGCACAACCGCTACTTCGAGCGCGTCTGGTTTCAGCTTGAGCAAGCGGACAACCCTGCCAGCGCGCAACGGCTGCCGGGTTACTACGTCGATATAGAAGGTCGCGCCATTGGCGATGAAACCAATGTGTCGGCGCTGTCGTACGACCCCGAGCGAAACACCCTGGTCAGCGTGACCAACCAGCGTCCGCACTTTCTCGAACTGTCGCTTGAGGGCGATGTGCTGCGGCGCATTCCCCTGGAAGGTTTCAAAGATCCGGAAGCCATCGAATACGTGCGCCCTGGCGTGTATGTGATCGTCGAAGAACGTCGCCGCCGGCTTACCGAAGTGCACATCAACGATGCCACCACCGTCATCGACATCAACGACCCTATCAATGCCCATCAGCTCGACCTGAGCAGCGTCGGCGAAGAAAACAAAGGCTTCGAAGGCCTGGCATTCGACTCGGCCAATCAGCGCCTTTTCATCGCTAAAGAACGCGACCCCATGCGTATTTTCGAGGTCAGCGGCTTTATGCAGCACGGCCCTGGCCCCCTGCGCCTGCAAGTGCGTACCGACCCCGAGCGCGACAAACGCTTGTTCCTCACCGACCTTTCCAGTCTCTACTACGACGCCGAAACTCAGCACCTGTGGGCGCTTTCGGACGAGTCGAAAATGGTTGTCGAGCTTGACCAGAAAGGTGAGCCACTCAGCAGCCTCAACCTGCGTGCCGGCAATCAGGGCCTGAAAGCCGACATTCCGCAGGCCGAAGGCATGGCCATGGGCAGCAATGGCGATCTGTTTCTGGTGAGCGAGCCGAACCTGTTCTATCGGTTCAAGAAGAGCGAGTAGCCGGATACGACCTCGGCGTATACACCCAATCCACTTCACTGCCCGCCTTGGCGAAGCGGCGGGTGGTGCTGGAGCCGATGATCACCATGGTGCGCATGTCGACCATCTCCGGGCGCAGCTCGCCGAGTGTGGTCACGGTCAGCGCTTCGGCGGGGCGGCCGATGTCGCGGCCGAGCACCACCACCGTTTCGGGGCTGCGTTGTTCGCGCACCACATCCAGCGCACGGCCCAGCTGCCACGGGCGTGCGCGAGAAATCGGGTTGTAGAAGGCCAGCGCCAGGTCAGCGAGGGTGGCGTGTTTCAAGCGCAACTCGATCACGTCCCATGGCTTGAGGTTGTCGGAAAGCGAGATCATGCAGAAGTCGTGGCCCAGCGGCGCGCCGGCTTTTGCCGCGGTGGCCAGCGAGGCAGACACGCCGGGCAGTACCTGCAATTCCACAGCATGCCAGTGCGCATCGCTGCTCGCCTCCAGCGCTTCCAGCACCGCCGCGGCCATGGCAAATACGCCGGGGTCGCCGGACGACACCACCACCACGCGCCGGCCGCTCGCTGCCAATTCGAAAGCATGGCGGGAGCGCGCCAGTTCTTCGCGGTTGTCGCTGTTGTGTAGCACCTGATCCGGGCGGAACGGCCCGGCCATGGTGACGTAGGTTTCGTAGCCGAGCACGTCTTCGGCTTCGGCCAGCGCACGCTTTACGGCCGGCGCAGTGAAGGCGGCATCGCCGGGGCCAAGACCCACGACGGTCAGCCGGCCACGGGGCTGGCCGAGGCTGTGGATAACCACGGGTTGCTCGGCGATCGCCAGCGTCAGGCCTTCGCTTTCCAACAGACGGTGCGCGTCGCTCAAGGCCAGTTCGTCACTGAACCGCAGCGGCACGCCGAGCTGTTCGGCGGTGGCGTGCAGGGCGCCGTCGGTCATTCGTTCGCGGGTGCAGAGCAGGCAGGCGAGGGCATGGGCGCTGATGCCGGCGGCGCTCAGGCTGTGTTCGATGGCTTGCACATCGGCTGGCGGGTTGAGCGCCACTACGCTGCGCGGATGGATGAGTAATTCGTCGGCGCTGCTGATGGCATCGGTGCTGATGCGAATGCGCAGCTGGGCGTCGTCGGCCAGCGGCAGGCGGGCCTGTTCCAGCCAGGGCGCCGCGCCTTCGATGCGCACGTGTTCACCGCCGAGCAATGACGAAACAAAACGTTTGCCCTGCTCGATATCGCCCAGCACATAGCCACTTGGCGGGTTGAGCACGCACGTGTCGAAGCGCAGCTCGCCGCTGGTGGTGATGGCCGGGGCCACGGCCAGCTCAGCGGCAATTTCCCGAGCCAGCGTGTTCACTCCAGCGAGGCCGCCGAGCAGCGGCACCACGGCGCTGCCGTCTTCGGCAACCGCGAGCACAGGCGGTTCGGCGCCTTTGGTTTGCAGCAAGGGCGCGAGGCAGCGGATGACGATGCCGGCAGCACACAGGGCGATGATCGGGCTGTTGCTTTGGTACAGCTCACGGAGTTGGCTGCCGAAGTCGCTGTAGCCGATATCGGCGCTTACGCGGTCGTTCAGGCCGTATACCTGCGCGCCCGGGTAAAGCGCTTGAATGCGCCGCGCGGTGGTCAGGGCGCCGGTGCCGAGGATGATGATGGCGGGGGACATTGGGGCTCCGGTGGTCGGCGGGCGGGTGGCGTTTGTGCGCCCCCTCTCCCTAACCCTCTCCCCGAGGGGCGAGGGGACTGAATTGTGGTGGGTCTGCGAACGCGGTTCCAAACCAGTCACCGATTAGCTCCCCTCGCCCGCTGGCGGGAGAGGGGCTGGGGGAGAGGGCAGCGGCGAAAACCCTTACCTCACGCCTGCCACTTCTCCCCTGGCACGATGATCAACGAAAAATACGGCGAGGCCATCGGCTCCACTTCATCGAGCGGCACAATGCGCTGGTTCTCCATGGTCGCCCGCTCTACGTATTTTGCGCGGGCGGCCAGGCCCAACTCGTCCAGCACGCTGCGCACTTTGTCGAAGTTGCGCCCCAGCTTCATCACCACGGCGGCATCGGTGGCGGCCAGGCGTTGTTTCAGTTCCTCGGCCGGCAGCACGCCGCTGAGCACGGCCAGGCTCTGGTTGCGATACACCAGGGGAATGCCCAGCACCGAGGCGCCGCCCAACATGGAACACACGCCCGGCACCACTTCGGCAGGGTAGCGGCTGGCCAGGCGGTCGTGCAGGTACATGTAGGAACCGTAGAAGAACGGGTCACCTTCGCAGATTACCGCTACGTCGCGGCCGGCTTCCAGGTGCTCGGCAATCTGCTCGGCGCAGGTGTCGTAGAAGTCGCTGATGATGTCTTCGTAGCTCAGGGGCGGGGCGAGCTTTTCGGTGGTTACCGGATAGACCATCGGCAGGCGCTGCTGCGCCTCGGTCAGGTGCCCGGCGATGATGCCGAAGGCGTTGCCATGCTGGCCGGCGGCAACTTTGGCTTTCGCCACGAAGTAGCCAATCACCGGGGCGGCTTGCAACAAGCGCAAGGCTTTCAAGGTGATCAGCTCCGGGTCACCCGGTCCAACGCCAATGCCCAGCAGGCGACCTTTCCCGTGCATCACTCCACCTCCGTGGCCAGGGCGTTGACGGCGGCGGCGGCCATGGCGCTGCCGCCCCGGCGGCCTCGCACAATCACGTACGGCACGCCACGGCTGTCGGCGGCGAGCAGGTCTTTCGATTCGGCGGCACCAACAAAGCCTACGGGGAAGCCAAGAATCAGCGCCGGCTTTGGCGCGCCAGCGTCGAGCATTTCCAGCAGATAGAACAGCGCGGTCGGCGCATTGCCGATGACCACCACGGCGCCTTCCATGTGTTCGCGCCAATGTTCGAGCGCCACGGCCGACCGAGTGTTGCCCAGCTCGCGGGCGAGGTCATGCACGCCTTCGTTATTGAGCGTGCAGATGACCGGGTTGTTGGCCGGCAGACGAGTGCGCGTCACGCCTTCGGAAACCATGCGTGCATCACACAGAATCGGCGCGCCAGCGGCCAGGGCGTTGCGCCCGGCGGTACCGGCGCCTGGGGAGAAGCGCAGGTCTTGCACCACATCGACCATGCCGCAGGCGTGAATCACGCGCACGGCGAGTTTTTCGAGGTCGGCTGGAATGCCGCTCAGGTCGGCTTCGGCGCGGATGATGGAAAACGAGTGGCGGTAAATTTCCTGGCCATCGCGGATGTATTCAAGCATCAAAGGGTTTCCATGGGGTCGGGCAGCGCGGCCAGTGTGTCGGCGGCTTCAAGAATAGTCAGGTTGCGGGCCAGCAGTCGGCCGAAACCGGCAGTGCCACTGGCGCGTTGAAAGAGGTCATAGCGACCGGGCGCAACGGCCAGCAGGGTGTGCGGCGCCGTGTGGGCGGCAGCGCATGAGCGGCTGCACGCGCTGAGGTGCACCTGCTCAACGGCCACGTTGCGCTGGGCGAGGGCGTCGGCCAGCAGCAGGGCGTCGCCTTTGCTGTCGGCCAGGCCTTTGCTGCAATCGGTGGAACCGCTGCAGGCCACCAGGCGGGCCAACGGTGCGGCGCTGTCGGTGAGCAGGCCGAGTGCGTTCAACTGGCGGGTCAGGCTTGGCGCTTCGTCCTGATTTACATCACGCAGCAGCAGGCTTTGCCACGGCGTGAGGTACAGCGAATCGCTGGCCAGCGCGGCAACGGCGGCGAGTTGGTGCGCCGAGAGTCGACCCAGCACCGGCGCTGCGCCCACCATCACCAGGCCCGCTTGCCGCTGCGGGCGAATACCCAGATGCGCCCATGCCTCAGCGGGGGCGCGACGCCAGTTGCTGACGGCGGCGTCTAGCTGCAAGGCGAACGGCAACCGCTGTTGCAGCTCGGCGATAAAGGCCGACGTCGGCCACGCCGCCAAGAGATGGCGCATCCGCGTGTGCTCGGCGCTGGCGCGTTGCAGGAACAGTTCGAGACAGGCCAGAACCAGCGCCGGCACCTGATCGGCGTTCACGGCTGCGAGCGGGTGCTCGGGTTTGCCGGCCAGGCCGAAGACCAAACGGCCATCAGCCAGCGCGCTCAGCCACAGGTCGTGGTGATGCTCGAGCATCGCCATGGCTTCACCGCCGTCCAGCTGCAGGGCGAATTTGGCCGACAGTTGATGCAGCGACTCTTCGGTTTCCAACAGAGTCAGTAACTGGTCGGCGAGGGGGCGCACATCGAGCAGTTGCCGCGCATCGACACCCGCGGCCGGGCTCAGCATGAGGTTGCGCACGTCGTCAGCGCCCGATGTGCGCGCGCCCAGCTCAGCCGCCAGCAGTTTCCCGATCAGCGTCTGCTCTTCACCGGCACGCACGCCGCGAATCTGCAGGTTGGCGCGGTTGGTTATCTCCAGCACGCCGCTGGCATGGGCCTCGGCGGCGGCGCTTATCGCCAAGGCCTGGGCCACGCTCAGCCGCCCGCCCGGCAGTTTCACCCGGCAAATGCCGCCGTCACGCGCCTGCACAATGCGCAGCAAACCCGGGCACGCAGTGTGGCGTGGCAGGGGCGCGTTGGGCATGGGCTGGACGTTATTCAAAAAGGCTCACTGGTTCGCTGTGGCTGGCTGTGGGTGCCGACGAACGCGCTATTATGCCCGCTTTGCCCGACCCCAGGAAAAGCCTGCTTGTCGGCGGTTTAAAAGGAGTGCCCATGGCGGCGTGGCTGACAGTGGTGGGAATTGGCGAAGACGGCTACAGCGGTCTGGGCAAGCCTGCGCGCCGGGCCTTGCTGGAGGCGCGCCTGATCATCGGCAGCCCGCGTCAGCTGGAGCTGCTGCCGCACTGCCTGAACGCCGAACGTCAGGGTTGGCCGAGTCCGTTCAGCCTCGGCCCGGTGCTCGCGGCGCAGGGCACGCCGGTGTGCGTGCTGGCCAGCGGCGACCCAATGCTGTTCGGCGTCGGCGCCAGCCTGGCGCGCCAGGTGCCGGCTGCTGAAATGCAGGTGTACCCGGCGCCGTCGTCGTTCTCTCTGGCGGCCGCGCAGTTGGGCTGGGCGTTGCAAGAGGTCACGTGCCTGTCTGTGGTGGCTCGCCCCGTTGCTGCCTTGAATGCCCATATCCACCCCGGCCAGCGTTTGCTGGT
Organism: Pseudomonas viridiflava; assembly: GCF_900573885.1. Taxonomy (GTDB): domain Bacteria; phylum Pseudomonadota; class Gammaproteobacteria; order Pseudomonadales; family Pseudomonadaceae; genus Aquipseudomonas. The sequence goes on along the minus strand of NZ_UPSE01000161.1, from coordinate 126,892 downwards.
GCTCAGTAACGACGGCAGCAGTCCGGCAACCATCGCTCAGCTGCTGGTGCAGCGCGGTTTTGGCGGCAGCCGGTTGCGCGTGATGGAGCATCTGGGCGGCCCGTTGCAGCGCGCCATAGACGGCATTGCCAGCGCGTGGGTCTTGCCGGAAGTCGCCGCGCTGAATGTGCTGGCCATCGACTGCATCGCTGATGCCGATGCCCGCTTGCTGCCACTGACGCCGGGTTTGCCTGACAGCGCCTTCGCCCACGATGGCCAACTGACCAAGCGCGATGTGCGCGCGATCACCCTGGCCCGGCTGGCGCCCATGCCCGGCGAACTGCTGTGGGATGTCGGCGCCGGCTGCGGTTCCATCGGCATCGAATGGATGCGCGCCCATCCCAGCTGCCGCGCCATTGCCGTGGAAGCCAACGGCGAACGCCAGGGCTTGATCGCACACAACCGCGACGCCCTTGGTGTGCCGAGTCTGCAATTGGTCGCCGGTCATGCACCCGAGGCGCTGCAAGGCTTGCCGCAAGCCGACGCCATTTTTATTGGCGGCGGCGTCACCCTTCCCGGCGTGCTGGAGCACTGTTGGGCCCACGTGCGCCCCGGCGGTCGGCTGGTTGCCAACGCCGTCACCCTGCAAAGCGAGGCAGCACTGGTGGCCTGGCGCGAGCAACACGGCGGCGAGCTGACCCGCATCACCGTGGCCCAGGCGCTGCCCTTGGGCGACTTCGACACCTGGCGCGCCGCGCTGCCCATCACCCTGTTGCATGCCGTGAAGCCCTGAGCCATGCGCGACGAAACCCCCGAACAACCTGCGCCGCTGCGAAGCGGCTACACCACCGGCAGTTGCGTCACCGCAACCAGCTTGGCGGCGGCGCGCTTGTTGCTCGCGGGTACGGTGAGTGATGCCGTGGAAATCGTGCTGCCCAAAGGCCGGGAAGTGCTGATGCGCCTGGAATTCTGCCGAGCCTTTGAAGACGGCGCCGAAGCCGGCACGCTCAAAGATGCGGGCGATGACCCCGACGTTACCCACGGCGCTCTGGTGTTTGCCCGGGTGCGTCTGCGCGCTGAACCCGGCGTGGCGTTTTTCGCCGGCCCCGGCGTCGGCACGGTGACCAAACCGGGCTTGACCCTGGCCGTGGGCGAACCGGCGATCAACCCGGTGCCCCGGCAGATGATTACCAGCCACCTGTTCAGCCTGGCCATCGAACACGGTTACGGCGGCGGTTTTGAAGTGACGGCCTGCGTGGAAAACGGCGAAGCGCTGGCGCTGAAAACCATGAACCCGCGCCTGGGCATTCTGGGCGGGCTGTCGATTCTGGGTACCAGTGGCATCGTGCGGCCGTTTTCCTGCGCGGCGTATATCGCCTCCATTCACCAAGGCATTGATGTCGCCCGCGCCAACGGCTTCACCCACCTGGCCGCCTGCACCGGCAACGCCAGCGAAGATCGCATGCGTCAGCACTACCAACTCGACGACACGGCACTGGTGGAAATGGGCGACTTCGTTGGCGCCGTGCTCAAGCATTTGCGCATCGCGCCCGTCGACAAACTGAGCCTGTGCGGTGGCTTCGGCAAAATCAGCAAATTGGCCGCCGGGCATATGGACCTGCACAGCCGCCACTCCAGCATCGACCTGCCGCAGCTGGCGAAGTGGGCTGCTGCCATTGGCGCCAGCGCCGAGCTGCAGCACGCAATCCTCTCCAGCAACACCAGCCAGCAAGCCCTGGCGCTCGCCAGTGCCGAAGGCATCGAACTGGGCAATGCGGTGTGCGCCCATGCGCTGAAATTCGCGCAAAGCATTGTGCCGGCCACGGTGCAGGTGGAAGTGTTCGCCATCGACCGCCAGGGCGGCGTCGTCGGTTACGCGGGCGCCGGGCAATGAGGCCGAAGGTGCTGCTGCTCGGCGGCGTGGCCGAGGCGCTGGCGCTGGCTCGGCAGTTGAACGCCAATGACATTTACAGCCTCGCAGGTCTTGGCCGTGTGCCGGATGATTTGCCCTGCAACGTGCGTGTCGGCGGCTATGGCGGCGCCGAAGGGCTGGCGCAGTTCCTCACCGACAACGGCATCGGTTTGCTGATCGATGCCACGCACCCGTACGCCGCACAAATCAGCGCCAACGCCGCCTGCGCCGCGCGGCTGGCCGGCATTGCGTGCTGGGCGCTGCGTCGTCCCGGTTGGCAAGCCGGGGCCGCGGACGACTGGCGCGAAGTGGCCGACTGGAACGACCTTGTCCACAGCCTCGCCCCTTTCAAGCGTCCGCTGTTTACCCTCGGCCGCGAGCCGCTGGAACACCTCGACGACATTCCTCCTCACCAACACTGGACCGTGCGCTGCCTGCACAGCCAGGCGCCGACCGCAGGCGCCGACATCATCGGTGCGCGCGGGCCGTTTTCGCTGGAAAGCGAGCGTGAACTGTTTGCACAGTTGCGCTGCGACGTGTTGATCAGCAAAAACAGCGGCAGCCAGAGCACCGAGCCGAAATTGCAGGTGGCGCGGGAGCTGGGGTTGCCGGTGCTGGTGCTGCGGCGGCCAACGCTGCCCGACGTCGACCGCGAATTTTCTGATGGAAATTCGCTCATTTCCGCGCTCACGGATCCGTCGTCTTACTGACCAATCAGCGGCAGTAGGCATGCCCAGTAAGACCAGTCTGGATTTTTCTATCCACGTAACGGTCACGGGTTAGCGCCATATAGTCCGAAGCCCTATTTTTCTGCAAAAGGGCTTCATTGATGAAACCGTACCGCTGTCTACTCGCGCTGGCTCCCTGTGTATTAGCCGTTGCCGCCCACGCCGCGCCCGCCACTTCGACGCCCTATCCGGCTGTTCTGCCCGGGAGCAAGACCGACGTCGCCGTCCATGGTCCCGTTTCCTGTTCCGTGCTGCGCGTGACGCCTGCCGCTGACAGCACAGGAAATTTCAACAACCCGCTGGTAAGCGTTGCCTATACCGCTGCGCAGGCCAAAAGCTGCGCCGCCGTAACGTTGACGGATGCGGCGGGCAATGCCATAGCCACCACGATTCGCTATCAGCATGAGTGGCCGCACCCGTCAGGCGGCGTGGTGGGTGTGGTAGCCCTCGCCCCGGTCGATGCATTGCAAACCATGACCACCTATCAGGTTCGGCAGGCCGCGACGCCGGTAGGCAGCTTTACCACCGGAGCCAGCGCGCGCGGAAGCGTGGTAGTCGCGAGCGACCAGCCGGTGAATTTCTATGATCTGCCCAAGGCCGCGCACATCAGTTCCAGCGACATCAACGGCATGCTTGGCAGCATCCTCAACGATCTGGTGCACAACAGAATTGTGGCAAAACTGGCCGAAGCAGTGGTGCGCAAAGAGGCGCCGAACCTGGCCAAACCTCGTGCACGGTATGCCGCGCGGGTGAAGAAACTGACCTACACCAGCAGCCGCGCCGACGGCACGCCCATCGTGCTGAGCGGTTTGCTGGTATATCCGGAAAATGCTGACGGCAGCCCTATCGACTACAACGGTATGCCGACGGTAATTGGCCAGCACGGCAGCACGCGCTCGAAAAATCCGGCGCCCTCATCCGCGGCCACGCTCGAGGTGGTGGTAGGGCTGCTGGCGGCTGGCAAAGGCCACGTGTATTTCGCCCCCGACCTTATCGGTCTGGGCGACACGGCCAATCAGACCCAGGCTTATCTGATCGATCAAGACACCTCTAGCGCCAGTGAAGACATGCTGCTAGCCGTGCGCAGTTACTTCGCCAACGAGTTTGGAGGTGCTCGACTAAGCCCCGATCTGCGCATCTTCGGCGTGTCGCAAGGCGGTTACTCGGCGATGTCCGTGCTGCCTGCCATGAGTGCGTTGGCAGACGTGAAAGCGGTCTACGCCGGCGAAGGGCCTTATGACCTTTTCCACACCCTGCAGTCACCACTCCTGACACTGGCCGGCGCGCCGCGCGACGCCTATGCCCGTTACGAAGACCTTGGCTTTGTGCCGGGCCACCTGCGAACCATCATGGGTGGAATGCGCGTCTATGAAGGCCTGGCTTACAACGACAGCGATATATTCACAGCCGATGGCAGCTTGCAGCCTTCCTTCCTTACCGGCTTCAGCCAGAACCAATACCCCCGGTTGCTCGCGCATATGGGCTTGAACACGCTGCTTGGCGGCGATCGGGTATACAACGCGCCCCAGGCCAAGGTGGTGCTATTCCATTACTCAAAGGACAGCCTGGTACCGGCGCAAAACACCCGGGACATGCTCGCCTTTTTGAACAACGGCCGTCACACGCTGGGCTCAGTGGGGCGTGGTAACTGCTATGAAAACTCGCTGTTCGTGAAGCTGGTCCTGGCCTTCAGCAAATCCAAAGAAAAAACCCACACGGTCTGCGCGCTCTACAACACCGACCAGTTTATCGGCGAGCTGTAGGGCCGGCACACTGGCGAAGCATGCGCCGATGTCTGCCCCGACAGGGCATTCGGCAGCATCATGCGCATGCACCGGTACGCCTTGCAGAGCGGGTGACCGCTAGAGGGCCTAGGAGTAAAACACGTCGTCTTTGTACGGGTACCACCACTCGTGAATCTGCGGCTGGTGGTCGATGATCACCATCTTCGAGCGGCGGAAGGCGTCTAGGCCCTGGCGGCCGAGTTCGCGGCCCATGCCCGACATTTTCCAGCCGCCGAAGGGCAGGGCGTCGTTGTCGATCAGCGGATTGTTCACCCACACCATGCCCGCTTCCAGGCGGTCGGCGGCTTCCATGGCTTCGCCAAGGTCTGTGGAAAACAGCGAAGCGCCAAGGCCGAAGCTGGAGTCGTTGGCCAAGCGTACGGCTTCGTCGAAGTCGGCCACGTTGCAGATTGCCGCCACCGGGCCGAAGCATTCTTCGTGGAGGATATCCATGGCCTGGGTAACGCCGGTGAGAATGGTCGGCTCGTAGTACCACCCCACTGGCTGGTCTGGCGGAATGCGCCCGCCGCACACCACGGTGGCACCTTTGGCCACCGCGTCGGCAACCAGCCGCGTGACCTTGTCGCGCGCCGCCTCGCTCACCAGCGGCCCGATTTCGCTGTGCTCCAGACCATGTCCAATGCGCAGCTTTTGCGTCATGGCGGCGAAGCGCTCGACGAACGCATCGTGAATGTCGTCCACCACAAAAAAGCGTTCGGCCGAGGTACAGATTTGCCCGGTCAGGTGAAACGCCGCCGTCACCGAACCGGCCACGGCCACGTCCAGCGGCGCATGTTTGGAAACGATCAGCGCATCGCTGCCGCCCGCTTCGATCACGCACGGTTTCATGCGCTCGGCGCACGCCATGGCCACCGCTTTACCGGCCGCCACGCTGCCGGTAAACGCCACCGCGTGGGTGCCTTCGGATTGAATCAGCAACTGCGCGGTGGTCGCATCGCCTGCCACGCAACTGACCAGACCGGCCGGCAGCACGCGGAAATGCTCCATGAATTTCAGCGTGCACAGCGTGGTGGCTTCGGCGGGTTTGATGATGCAGGCGTTACCGGCGGCAAGCGACGCGGCAACGGTCCAGCACATCAGCAGCACCGGGAAGTTGAACGGCATGATGTGCACGCTCACACCCATCGCGTCGTAGCGCACGTGCTGGAACGAGCCCAGTTGCGTGGTGCCGGCCACCTTGCCGGCGTCGTCGCGGGCCATCTCGGCGTAGTAACGGAAAATAGGCGCGCAGTTGGCCAGTTCGCCCATGGCTTCGGGGAAGGGTTTGCCCATTTCCAGGGTCATCAAGCGGCCGGCCTCGCGGTTGACCGCCACCTCGCTTTCAATGGCGTTGGCCAGTTGATGAAGCAAGGCCGCTCGGCTCTTTGCATCCACTTTGCGCCACTGCTTTTGCGCGGCATTGGCGGCTGCAATGGCAGTGTTCACATCGGCCTCGTCGCCCAAGGCTATCTGCCCGACTTTTTCCAGGGTGGCGGGGTTGATGATGTCGCGCAGACGCTGGCTGTGCGGCGTGGTGAAGTCGGGGTTGATGAAGTGTTTCATGGCGGCTCCAGGCGGGGCGGCGGACGGGTTATCCACAGCCCGGGGAAAAAGGTCAGTGGGCGGGCTGCGGTTGCGCCCAGCCGGGTAATTCGCGGTCGAGAAATTCGCGCAGCGGCGACAGGGCCGGAGTGCGTAAGGCGCGTTCGAGCAGGCCGATCACGCGCGGCACATGGGCGAGGTAATGCTGCTTGCCGTCGCGCTGCGCCAGGCGCACGAAAATGCCGGCGACCTTGGCGTGCCGCAGCGCCGCCAATACGGGGTAATCAGCACCAAACTGCTCGGCGTCGACCTCGGGCCGTTGGGCCAGATAGCGAGTGAGCAGATGGTCGCGCAGGGTTTCCGGTACATCGCGGCGGGCGTCTTCCAGCAGCGACATCAGGTCGTAGGCGCAGGAGCCGATGAGCGCGTCCTGGAAGTCCAGTAATCCACAGGCCTTGACGCCCGTCTGGCCGTCCAGGCGCATCAGGTTATCCACATGGAAGTCTCGCAGCACCAGGGCTTCGCGGCGTGTGGCGACGGCGCTGGCGAGTTGTCCACAGACCGCCAGAAACGGCTCGCGCAGGGCAGCGGCCTCTGCTTTGTCCACAAGCAGCGGCGCGTACCAGTCGATAAACAACACCGCCTCGGCCAACAGCGCATCGAGGTCATACGCCGGCACATCCACCGCCAACGCTCGCGGCGCCTGGTGCAGGTGCACCAAGGCATCCACCGCCAACTCATACAGCGGCTGTTCGGCGTAGCCCATGCCCAGCAGGCGGGTGTAGGTGGCCTGACCGAAGTCTTCGATCAGCGCCAGCCCGACTGCCGCGTCGCTGGCCAGCACATGGGGTGCGGACAGGCCCAGCTCGCGCAAGTGCATGGCCAGCGTCAGAAACGGCACGATGGGTTCCAGGCCGGGCGGCGAATCCATCAGCAACAGGTCAGCCTGGGGCAAACGGAAATAGCAGCGCCGCGACGCGTCCATGGGCAACGCTTCAAGGCGGCTGCCGGCGTACCCGGCGCCGGCCAGAAAGGCACGGCGTTGTTCGGGGCGGGCGTAGGTGTCGGCCATGGTGATCACCGGATCATGTAAACCTTTTTGATGGTTTCGTGGACCGTGCAGGTGCCTTTCCAGTCTTTGGGAAAGAAAGCGGCGGTGTCGGGTTTGATCTCGATCACCTCGCCGTTTTCATGCACATAGGTGCTGCTGCCTTCGAGGAAATGGCAGAACTCGTCGCTGGTTACGTGGCAAAACCACTTGCCCGGCGTGCACACCCAGATGCCGCACTCCGATTGGCCTTCAGGGCCTTTGTGCAGCACTACGCCAGAGACTTTCGACTCGCCTTCAAGCATGGTCGGGATGGTGCCCCAGTCTTTGAGGTCGGTGATTTCGAGCGGGTTGTAGAGGTGCGGGGTGGTCATGGTTTTAAGTCCTTAAATACGCTTTTTGTAGGAGCCAGCTTGCTGGCGAAGCTTTTAAGCAAGGGCTTCGCGAGCAAGCTCGCTCCTACGGGGTTGGTGTGGGTTCAGGCCAGCATGTACAAATTACGAATGGTTTCCTGTACGTGGCATTCGCCGGTCCAGCCGGCGGGAAACAGTACGAGGGTGTTGGGTTTTACTTCGATCACTTCACCGTTGTCTTCGCGGTAGGTGGCGCGGCCGCTGACGAAATGGCACAGCTCGTCGCGCGGAATCGACAGGCGCCAACGCCCGGGCGTGCACACCCACAAGCCGGTTTCCGGGCTGTTGTTCGGGCCTTTGAACAGCAGGCGGCCGCTGGAGTGGGAAACGCCTTCCACGGCATCGCTCTGCACGCCCCAGTCCACCAGGTCGGTGCGCGTGCTGACGTCGTACAGCGCGGGCGCTGTGCTGGTGTTGGTTTCAGTCATGGTTAAGCAGTCCATCAAGAATTTTGGCCGCGTCTTGCGGGCCTTTGCGTGATTGCATGTACGCGCTGGTTTGCTTCAGGCGCGCTTGCATGGCTGTGTCGGTCAGGCAGGCGTCGAGCTTGGCGGCCAGGTCGGCCTCGCTCCATTCGTAGCGATCGAGCTTGAAACCGTGGCCGCTTTCTTCGGCGCGCATGGCGTTGTCGTGGCCATCCCACACGTACGACATGACGATGGCCGGCTTACCGAAGAACAGGCATTCGGTGAAGCTGTTGTTGCCGCCGTGATGGATCACCGCGTCGACTTTTTCAATCACCGACGGCTGCGGGTACCAGTTGGAAATCAGCACGTTGTCGGGCAGGTCAGAGTATTCATCCATGTGCTCGCCCACATTGAACAGCGCCCGGTACGGCAACTTGCCGATGGCGACGATCAAGCGTTTGAGCAAATCGACATCGCCCGACCCCAGGCTGCCAAAGCTGACGTACAACAGCGGCTTGTCGTTGTTGGCTTTGAATTCGGGAATGTCGTACGGCTTGTCGGCGCGCACGCAGCCTTGCAGGTAATGAAACTGCTCAGGCGGCAGCGCGTGACGCCGCTCGAATTTCACCGGGTCCGGATACAGCAACAGGTTCATAAAGGGCGAGGCTTCGAAGAAGGTGCCGAGCGGGTAGGGCTGTTCGCCATGGGCAACCAGAAATTCGTTGAAGTCGGCGTGAATGGGCCCGACTTCTTCTTCGAAGCGGCGACGGAATTCGGCGTGCCCGGCTTTGTCGTGCACGCTCATGCCCGACAGATGCGGCGGAATATCCGGGTCTTCGATCTCGTTTTCCGAGCAGGAAATAATCCGCACCCACGGCTTCCCGTACTGCTTGATGGCGGGGAACAGAATCACGTTGTCGACGCAGATCAGGTCGGGCTGCACCTTTGCCAGCACGGCGGGCAAATCCTTCTCGGCCCACTTGGCGGTTTCGACGATGGCGGCCCAGCATTCCTTTACGTAATTGGGAATTTGCTCAAGCGGCGATTTACGGAAATTGGGGATGTGGCCGTTGATGAAGTCGACCCAGTACTTGGCCATTTCTTCGGCCGGCATCGGCGCCGACATATTCACCATGTGCTCTTCAAAGCCATAGCCCGAATACACGCCGCTCATGCCCGGGTCGGTGAGAAACACCGCCTTGTGCCCCAGCGCTTCGCACGCCTGGGCGATGCCCACGGAATTCAATGCCGGGCCGTAGGCCGCCTCGGGAAAAAAAGCGATGACCTTTTGCTTCATGACGCTTGCTCCTGCCGAACGTAAAGGGGTGGGTATGGGCTAGCGGGTCAGCACGCGGGCATGCCGCGTCTGCCAGCCGAGACGAATGCTGGCGCCCTGTTCGAACCGGGCGTTGTCCACTTGCGAAGAGGGCACGCGCACGATCAGCGGTTTGTCGCTGAGCGCGGTTTGCACGTGCAGGTTGGTGTCGAGGCCGTGGTAGGCGACTTCCACGATCTGGCCGTCCACCTGATTCACGCAGGCCTGTTCGTCGGCCAGCGGCGTGGTCGAACTGAGCACCTGAATGCGCTCGGGGCGGATGACCAGCGCCACCGCCTCACCGATGAGCTCGCCTACTGCCGACTCCACCTTGAGGCTGCGGTTGCGCACGGTCACGGTGTTGTCGCTCTGGCGTATGCCTTCGAGAATATTGCTCACGCCAATGAAGTTGGCGACGAAGCGGCTGTTGGGGTTTTCATACAGCTCGGCCGGCGAGCCGCACTGGCAGACCTTGCCGCCATTGAGCACGGCCATGCGGTCGGACATCACCAAGGCTTCTTCCTGGTCGTGGGTGACGATGATGAAGGTGATGCCGCTCTCGTGTTGCAGGCGCTTGAGTTCGAGCTGCATCTTTTCCCGCAGCTTTTTATCCAGCGCGCCAAGCGGTTCATCGAGCAGCAGCACCCGCGGCCGCTTTACCAGCGCACGGGCCAGGGCCACGCGCTGACGTTGGCCGCCGGAGAGTTGGTCCGGCTTGCGCTCGGCCAGCTCGCCCAGTTGCGCGGTGGCGAGCACGGCGTCCACACGCTGGCGAATTTCAGCGGCGGGCAGCTTTTCCATCTCCAGGCCGTAGGCGATGTTTTTACGCACGGTCATGTTCGGGAACAGTGCGTAACTCTGGAACATCAGGTTGAGCGGGCGCTTGTTGGCCGGCAGCGGCGAGATGTCGGTGCCGTCCAGATAAATGCAGCCGCCGCTCGGTGTTTCGAAGCCGGCGAGCATGCGCAACAAGGTGGTTTTGCCGCAGCCGCTTGGCCCGAGCAGGGCGAAGAATTCATTCTCGCGGATGCTCAGCGACACCTGGTCGACGGCCACCAACTGCTCGCCGTACGACTTGCTGACCTTGTCCAGAACCAGCACGTTTTTCACTTCGTTGGCCGCGCTCTCACGCAAGGCCGCTTCATTCGTGACGATCTTATTCATGGTGAGACGGAGCCTTGTTCAAGCGCTGCGACGCCAACAGCGCGGTGATGCTGACCAGCATCACCAGCGTTGCCAGGGCATTGATTTCAGGGGTCACACCGAAGCGGATCATGGCGTAGATCTGCATCGGCAACGTGGTCGAGGCCTGGCCGGAGCCGGAGTTGAAAAAGGCGATGATGAATTCGTCCACCGACAGGGTGAACGCCAGCAATCCGCCCGCCATCACGCCGGGGAAAATCGCCGGCAGCAGCACGCGGCGCAGCGTGGTGAACCAGCTGGCGCCCAGATCAATCGAGGCTTCGAGAATCGAATAGTCGAAGTGCTTGAGGCGCGTGCGCACCACGGCGCAGACAAAAGCGATGTTGAACACTGCGTGGCTGATCACGATGGAATGCAGGCCCAGGCCCATCTTCACCAGGTTGAAAAAACTCAACAGGGCGATGGCCAGAACGATGTCCGGGATAATCATCGGCGCCATCAACATGGTGTCGGCGACGTAGCCTTTGTTGTCGCCCTTGCGGCGCAGCTCCACGCCCAACGCCAGCAGCGTGCCGAGCACACAGGCGATAGCCGTGGAGCTCAGCGCCACGATCAGCGTGTTGAGCGCCGCTGACAGCACTGCGCTGTTGTTCGCCAGCGCGCCGTACCACTTCAGGGAAAAACCGCTCCAGGACGTGGGCAGGCCGGACTTGTTGAACGACAGCAGAATCAGCACCAGGATCGGCACATAGAGGAAGGCGTACACCAGCCACAAATGGGCGCCGAGTGCAGTCGAGCTGGCCATGGTTTGACGGCTCATACTTTGCCCTCCGCAGCGCGACGGGCCAGCAGCGCCTGCACGAATAGCAGCAGCAACATGATGGCTATGAGGATAAAGCTCAGCGCGGAGCCGAACGGCCAGTCACGCGCCGTGAGGAACTGCGAGTAGATGAGGTTGCCCACCATCTGCACCTGTTTGCCGCCGAGCAGATCGGCAGTGATGAAGTTGCCGATGCTGAGCACAAACACGAACACCGAACCGGCGGCGATGCCCGGCACGCTCAAGGGCAGAATTACGCGGCGAAAGGTCATCCAGCCGGAGGCGCCGAGGTCGCGCGAGGCTTCCCACAGCTCGCCATTGATGCGCGACAGCGATGAATAAATCGCCAGAATCACGAAGGGGATGTAGTTGTAGACCAGGCCCAGCACCACCGAGCTTTCGGTGTAGAGCAGGCTGATAGGGTCGCCGGTGTAACCCAGCAGGCTGAACAGTTTATTCAGCAGGCCCTCGCGGTTGAGCAGCACGATCCAGGCGTAGGTGCGAATCAGGTAATTGCTCCAGAACGGCAGCATTACCAGAAACAGATAAACAGGCTGACGGTGGCGCGGCGCGCGAGCAATGGCATACGCCGCCGGGTAGCCGATCAGCACCGCGAACAGCGTGGCCAGCGCGGCGATTTTCGCCGACTTGAGCAAAATGCCGAGGTACAGCGGGTCGAACGCGCGCTGGTAATTCTCCCAGGTGAACACCCATTCGATACCACCATAGGCACCGCGCTCAACGAAGCTGTACACCAACACCAGCAGGCAAGGCAGCACCAAAAACAACAGCAGCCAGCCAAGCCCGGGCGTCAGCAGCCAGGCCGATAGTTTCCTATCAGCGTGCAATGAACTCATTCAGGATTCTCGAAATGCTGGGTTGAGGCAGCGATAGCTGCCTGAAATCGAGGGCTACTGGGCTAGAGCCAGACAAGGCGAACGTGGGGCGAAAAGCGCAGCGTACTTAAGTACGTGAGCATTTTCGGCCCGCTTTCAACGCCGTATGGCCGACGCCCAGGAGTCCGTCAGTTGGACTCAGACGCCATGATTTCGGTGACGGCGCGGGTATACGCTTTTTGCGTGCTGCCACCCACGTCCCTCAATTGCTCCATCTTCAACAGCTCAGCTGGAGTGGTGGTCAGGTTGGGATATTTCTGCAGCAGCTCCGGCGAGAGCCCTTGCATGGCGGCCTGGTTAGGCACTTTGTAGAGGATGTTTTCCGCGACCCAGGCGTGGTTTTCCTTGGCCAGCATGAAGTTCACGAACTTGAACGCTTCCTCCGGGTGCTTGGAGCTTTTCAGCACGACCATGGTATCCACCCACAAATCCGAGCCCTCTTTGGGCACGACGAATTTGATCGCCGCGTTGTCGGTGGTGCCGTAGTTGCACCAGCCGTCCCAGGCATGGGCCATCAGCGCTTCGCCGGAGGCGAGCTTGGAGTAGAAGGTGGTGTCGTCAAAGGACAGGATGCGTTTTTTCGCGGCGATCAATTCGTCACGTACGGTTGCCAGGTGTTTGGCATCGGCGTCGTTCACCGACCAGCCGTTGGCGAGAAACCCGGCACCGAGCATCCAGCGGTCGGTGGCCAGCAGGGTGACTTTGCCTTTCAGCGCGTCGCTGGGGTTGAGCAGCTCTTTCCAACTGGTGGGCGCGGTGGCGATCTTGTCGGAGCGGTAGCAAATGCCGGTGGTACCCCAGGTGTACGGTACGGAGAATTTGTTGCCGATGTCGTACTCGAGCTTGTTGGCTTCGGGGTAGAGGTTTTTCAGGTTGGGCACTTTGGCCGGGTCGATGTCGGCCAGCAACCCTTGCTTGTGCAGCACTTCGGCGAAGGGGGAAGACACGAAGACCACGTCGTAGCCTTCGCCACCGTTGGCCATCAGCTTGCCCATGATTTCTTCGTTGGTGGCGTGCAGCGCTTTGTCGGTGTCGACGCCGCTGGCGGCCTTGAATTTGTCTAGCGCATCGGGAGCCATGTAGCCGTCCCAGATGGAGATGACCAGGTCTTTGGCGCTGACGGCTTGAGCCGATACGGCCAGCGATACAGCGAAACCCAGAGACAACAGGTTTTTCAGCTTACTCATGTTGCGCGCTCCTAACGACTGTTGTTGTTGGTGTTCGAAGGCAGTGCAGCAAAATCTAGCTAATATGTTTTTTTTCCGAAATTAAGACCGGAAATTTCCTGTGTCAACGCTTTTTTCTTCTCGGTGCGCTGTTGTTGTTGCCCACCGCCGCTATGGAATAAGGTGCCCAGCACTGATCAGCAGGGATTAACAGGCGTGACCACCAGCAGCGAAAAAAAACCACGGGGCAACCACCTGGAACTGGCCCGGCGCATTCTTGAACAGGTGCAGGAAAGCGGTCTGGTGGTGGGGCAGGCGCTGTCCGAGCAGGCGCTGGCGCGCACCTTTCAGGTGTCGCGCACGCTGGTTCGCGCAGCGCTGAAGCTGCTGCAGGAAGAGCAATTGCTTAGCCATGAGGCCGGCAAGGGCTACAGCTTGCTGGCGCTGCCCGACCCGGCCATGAGTGCGGCGCTGCCGCAAGCCGAAGAAGAAGCGCTGGCGACCTCCGTGTTGCGTGATCGCATGGCCGGGCGTCTGGGCAGCAGCATCAGCGTCAGCGACCTGATGCGCCGGTACAGCATTGGCCGCCCGGCTGCGCAGAAGGTCATCACCCAGCTCAGCGAAACTCAAGTGGTCGAGCGCGGGCCAGGTCAGTCGTGGCTGTTCCGGCCGCTTTTGAACAACCTCGCCGCGCTGGAAGACAGCCTGCATTACCGCCTGTTGATGGAACCCCAAGCGCTGCTCAGCCCCGGCTTCGAGGCCGATCTGGCGCGCCTTGCGCTGCTGCGCGAGGGCATGGAAAGCCTGCTGGCGCTGAGCATTGCCAGTTTCGACACCCAGCAATTTCGCGAGCTGGATATCAGCTTTCACGAGTGCATCGCGCAAAGCTGCGGCAATCAGTTTCTGCGCGATGCACTGCTCCATCACCAGGCGCTGCGCCGCTTGCCGAACTTGCTGCCGATGGTCAGCGTGCACCGTTTGCAGGAAGCCTTGCGCGAGCATTTGCGCATCATCGAGCACATCGAGCGGGGTCAGCTGGACATCGCCGCCGACCTGATGCGCCTGCATTTGCGCCTGTCTTCGGCCCAGCGCCCGCAAACGGCCAACCGTGGAGTGCCGCAAATCGGTCCTTTGCGCCGGTAAGCGAATTCCTACATGGCCGGTATTTTTGTGCTAAAAAATACCGAGTCGAATAACGCCTCGAAACCTCCACCGTCATTCCCGCGTAGGCGGCGGTCCACGATTCGGAATCCAGAATTCCGGATGGATCACCGCTAGCGCGGTGACCTCGGAAGGGTGGGTTCAAGCAACTGTTTATGTCCCTGCTGGATACGTGTGAATGCCCAAACACCCCGTGATCGCCTTTTTTCCTGAAGCCAGCTTTGGTGCCGCGCTCAATTGCATTGGCATTGCGCAAGTGCTCAAGGGACTTGGCGCCAAGCCGGTGTTTATCTGCCACGGGCATTTCCAGGGCATTTTCGCCGAGTACGGTTTTGCCGAATTCCCGATTCCCACGCAAACCAGACTGTCGGCGGCCGAACACCAGCATTACTGGGAAACCTTCATCGAGAAGAACATTCCCTACTTCGACCAGACACCCTTGGAACAGATCGACAGCTACGTGGCGCCGGCCTGGGAGGCGATCATCGACACCGCCATCGACGCCGAAAAGCCGCTGCAGCAGTTGCTTGCCCGCTTGCGCCCCGACGTGATCGTGCTCGACAACGTGGTCACCTTTCCGGCCATCAGCAATGCCGGCTGCCCGTGGGTGCGCATGGTGTCGTGTGCGGAAACCGAGTTGCCTGATGCGGCCGTGCCGCCGTATTTGTCCGGCTGTGCGGCGGATGACTTACCGGCGCGGCAGGCGTTTGTGACTCGCTATAACGCAGCGGTTGCACAGGCCCATGCGCGCTTTTCGCGTTTTCTCGACAGCTGCCAGCACCCGCCAAACCTGCCCGGGCAATTTCTCGAAGATTCGCCGTATCTGAACCTGCTGCTGTCGCCCACACCGGTTCGTTACAAGCGTGAACAACCGTTGACGCCCGAGCGCTATGTATACCTGGACGGCTGTGTGCGCTCCGAGGCGCCTTATGTGGTTCCCGAATTTCCAGCACACAACGATGCGCCGCTGATATACGTGAGTTTCGGCAGCCTGGGCGCCGCCGATGTGCAGATGATGAAGCGCCTGATCGCCACCGTCGCCGACCTGCCGTACCGCTTTCTGGTCAACGTCGGCGCCTACCGCGAGATGTACGACAGCGTGCCCGACAACGTCTACCTCGATAGCTGGTTCCCGCAGCCCGCAGTCCTGCGCGAATGCAGGCTGTTCGTCCATCACGGCGGCAATAACAGTTTTTGCGAGGCGCTGTTTTTCGGCCTGCCGTCGGTGGTGATTCCGTACTGCTGGGACGGTCACGACAACGCCCGTCGTGCCGAAGAGGTCGGCGTTGGCGCCTACCTGCCGCGCTTTGCCGAACCGTTGGTAGCGCTGCCGGAAACACTGCGCCAGTTGCTGGCAGATGAAGCGCTGGCCGCACGCTTGCAGGACATTAGTGCCACTATGCAGGCCAATCCGGGCAGTATCGTGGCCGCAAAGGCGATTCTTTCGCTAACCCTATAACTCACTGTTTTTCCTCGAAAAGCCAGGTTTCTGCAGCATTTGGCGCACTATTTGCCGTCTTCAATGTCAATTTCTTCATGGACGAAATTGCCATCATTGAGCCATTATCGACACCTTTCTCGGTAAGCTGATTTCGGCGTAGTACGAGCGCGTAGAGAAACCCGCAATGCCCTCAATTCCTCTGCTGGTCTGTGACGACTCAAGCATGGTGCGAAAGCAGCTGCTGCGCGCGCTGCCGCCTGAGTGGGCGGTATCCATCACCGAAGTGGATAACGGCCTGGCGGGGCTCGAAGCGATTCGCAAAGGCCTCGGCCGCGTAGTGCTGCTCGATTTGACCATGCCGGTGATGGACGGCTACCAAGTGCTCAATACCGTGCGCGAAGAAGGCCTGGACGCGCACATCATCGTTATTTCTGCCGACGTGCAGGAAGAAGCGCGGCGCCGTGTGCTGGAGCTGGGCGCGCTGGCGTTTCTGCGCAAACCCTTCGACCCCAACGAATTTCGCGCCACCCTCAGTGCCCACGGCCTGCTCGCGGTGCCGCAGCAAGACATCGCCGCCAGTGCCCCGACCGCCGACGACCCGACCAGTTTTCGCGACGCCCTGCAGGAAACTGTCAACGTTGCCATCGGCCGTGCCGGTGCGTTGCTGGCGCGGGTGCTGGATGTGTTCGTGCAACTGCCGGTGCCCAACGTCAACCTGCTGGAAGTCGGCGAGCTGCACATGGCCCTGGCCGACGTGCAGCGCGGCGATGAGCGCCTGACCGCCATCTGCCAGGGTTATATCGGCAGCGGTATCGCCGGTGAGGCGCTGCTGATTTTCCACGACTCCGAAATCGCCGACATGGCGACCCTGCTGCACCGTGACGGCAATGACGGCGGCGATCTGGAAATGCTTCTGGACCTTTCCACGTTGTTGATTGGCGCGTGCCTCTCGGGCATTGCTGAGCAGATCGACGTGGTGTTTTCCCAGAGTCACCCGCAGATTCTCGGCGAGCACCTGGCGATTGATGAGCTGATTCAAGTGAACAGCCGACGCAACAAGAAAACCCTGGCCGTGGAAATCAGCTACAGCCTGGAAGGGCACGACATTCACTTCGACTTGCTGATGCTGTTCAGTGAAGATTCCGTGCAGCTGCTGCACAAAAAACTCGCGTACTTGATGAACTAGGCGGCCACCATGAACGAGCCGATCGACCTCAACGAATTCCACTGGCTGCTCGCCATCGTGCAGAGCATCGACGTGGGCGTTGTGGTGTTCGATGCGGATTACCGGGTGCTGGTGTGGAACACCTTTATGGAAAACCGCTCCGGCATTCAGCCGGGCGTGGCCAACGGCAGCTCGTTCTTCGAACTGTTCCCTGAAGTGGACAGCAAATGGTTTCGCAAAAAAGTCGAAGGCGTCGCCGCCTTGGGCACGCCGGCGTTCACGGTGTGGGAGCAGCGGCCGTACCTGCTGCGCTTCCAGAACTACCAGCCGATCACCGGCCGTGAAGACTTCATGTACCAGAACACCACGCTGTTCCCGCTGCGCTCGGCGAACAGCAAAATCGGCCATATCTGCCTGGTGATCTACGACGTTACCGACGTCGCCAACAACCGCCGCCAACTGTTGTCTGCCAACGCCGAACTGCAAAAGCTCTCCAGCACCGACCGCCTCACCGGCCTGTATAACCGCGGTCACTGGGAAGAAAGCCTGCAAAAAGAGCACGCCCGCCATCGCCGCTACGACAGCACGGCGACGCTGATCATGCTCGACATCGACCACTTCAAACGCATCAACGACACCTACGGTCATCAGGCCGGCGACAAGGCCATACAGCGCGTCGCCGACGTGATCCGCGACCTCAGTCGCGATATGGACGTGGCGGGCCGTTATGGCGGCGAAGAATTCGTGATTCTGCTGCCGGACACCAGCAAGGAAGGCGGCCGCGTGTTCGCCGAGCGCCTGCGCCACAACGTGGCCGCGCTTAAAATTGAACACGCCGGGGAAGTTCTGCGCCTGACCATCAGCCTTGGCGTGGCCGATTTGTCGGTGACCTGCGACCACCACGAAGAATGGATTCGCTGGGCGGACGAAGCGCTGTACGCGTCGAAGGAAGACGGGCGTAACCGCGTGACGGTGTACGAGTAAGCGCCAAGCGCGTCGGTAGTCGCATTTTCGCGGATCGTTGGGCTTCGCCTTTGGCTCAGCCCAACCGACGGTCGAGGTGTTCGATATGCTGATACTCCCCACCCAACTCTTGCGCCAATAAGCGCGCGCGCCCCACGCGTATCGGCCCGCTTTCGATGTCCACGACCAGTGCCGGGCACGCCATCGGTGCCAGTACTGGCCATTCACGTAAACGCCCGTCCGTGATCACCACGACGCGCTGCTGCTCGGCAGGCTTGCTGCGCTGACGCCGGGTGAGCCATTCGCCGGCTTGCACCAACCCTTCGATCAGCGGCGTGCCGCCGCCAGCGCCCAGTTCTGCCACCCATGCCAACATCGCCGCCGAGCTTTTCTGCCCTTGAAAGGGCCACTGCGCCTGCATGCCGGTGGCCTGCAACACGGCAATGCGTACGCGTTGTTGATAGGCCTGCTCCAGCAGCGTGATGAGCAAGCCTTTGGCTTGGGACAGCGCGCCGTGGCGGCGGGTTGAGGCAGATGCGTCTACGACCAGCACCCACACCTCGCTCGGCCGTTGGCTACGGGGTTTGCGCAGCAGTTCGCTGGTCCGTGTGGGACGGCCGCGCAGTAAGGTGTTTAGCCAGTCAATGCTGCCGGTTGCGCCGATGCGACTGGCGCCGTGGCGGCCGCCTTTCAGGAAGCCGGGTCTGGGTTGAGCATCCGCGCCAGTGACCTGTCGCGGGCGGATGCTCAGGGCTTTTTTGGCCAGCGCGGCAGCTCACGGGCTGCGCCCGTTGGCATCGGCTGGGCGGGCAGTTCACCCCATTGGCCTTCGCCCGCCGAGGCGCTGGCCGAGCTTGAAGAAGGCGGCGGGGACTGCGGTGGTTGCGCTACGGGCGGCGGGGTGTGACGACGACGGTGGGCGAGGGCGAAGGGTTCGACGGCGTCGATGTCTTCAGCGCTGATCGACTCGGCGCCCCGCCAGGCAGCGTGGGCTCGGGCGGCGCGCAGCCAGACCAGGTCGGCGCGTAACCCATCCACACCGGCGGCATAACAGCGCTCGGCGATTTCGTTGACGCTGGCGTCGTCCAGGTCGATTTTGCCAAGGCCCTCCCGCGCCGCGCCGCAGCGCTCACGCAGCGCCTGCTGCGGCGCCTGCCATTGCTGCATGAATGCGGCGGGGTCGGCATCAAATGCCAGGCGGCGGCGCACGATCTCCGCGCGCGCAGCGGGCTCGGGTTGGGCATCCAGCACAACCTTGAGGCCGAAGCGATCGAGCAACTGCGGGCGCAGCTGACCTTCTTCCGGGTTCATGGTGCCAATCAGCACGAAACGCGCCGCGTGCTGGTGCGAAATGCCGTCGCGCTCCATATGGTTGATGCCGCTGGCCGCCACGTCCAGCAGCAGGTCCACCAAGTGGTCGGGCAGCAGATTCACTTCATCCACGTACAGCACGCCGCCGTCGGCCTTGGCGAGCAAGCCGGGGGAAAACTGCGCCCGGCTTTCAGCCAACGCCGCGTCCAGATCGAGGGTGCCCACGATGCGCTCTTCACTAGCGCCCAGCGGCAGCGTCACGAAATGCCCACCCGGCAACAGCTGCGCCACGCCACGCGCCAAGGTGGACTTGGCCATGCCGCGCGGGCCTTCGATCAATACGCCTCCAATCGCAGGGTCAATGGCCGCCAGACACAACGCCAGCTTTAGCGAGTCGGCGGCAACCACGGCGGCGAGGGGGAATTGGGGAGTCATTTATTCAGGCGCTCGAACAACGGGGTGGGCCCAAAGTGTACCGGCTCCAGCCCGGGCCCAGCAGTCTTTCCCTTCGTTACCGTCGGGGATTGGACTTAAACGCAGCCCAAAAAAAACGCCACCTAAGTGGCGTGAAGAAAATCGTTGCCCCGGCGTCAATCAGGTCTGTTTCTCGCAGACCTGATTGCGAGGCACCCGGTTTACCAGCTGTAGCCGGCGCCGATACCTGTGGTCACTTCACCCTGGGAAACGCCCACCGATGCCTTGACCGCCAGATTGCCGCTGATTCTGGCTTGAGCGCCTACTGCAATGGCTTGAGCGCTCTTGAAGTTGCCAACGCCAATACCCACGCCAAAATTCGCGCCTGCCTGAAGCTCCGGCAAGCTGGTCATGGCAGCCATGGCAGCAATACCCGAGTAGGCATCGTTGATATCGGAATTGAGCTTGTGCTCGACGCGATTGAGTTGATTCAGGTTAACCGCGTCCGTACCCAGAACAGCCTCGCCCACGCCCTGAATACGGTTGCCATTGAAGTGCAGCGTCGAGTCGCCGGATGCCGAGCCCAATATCACGCTGGAACCGGTAGCACCACCAACGGTAACGGCCTGCTGGGTTACGGTAAGACTATTAGCGCCAGACTGTAAGGTAACGTCGCCGCCTGACGCCGACGCGTTACCAATAGTTGTAGCACCGGCTCCGGATGTATTTATGTTGGCCGCTCCGGTCTGATTAATAGCGCCATTATTGTTAATACCTGCCGCGTTGGTAACACCGGTCACGTTTAAGTTGCCGCCAACAGCTGCGTTACCAGTTGTGGTTATAGTAGTGCTACTGATTTCGCCCGTATTAGCGATACCCGCGGTAGTTGTCTGGCCAGCAACGGTTAGCTGGCCGTTAATAGTTGAATTACCCTCGGTTGTAAAATCCCCGGTATTTACTATGCCTGCAGTAGTGGTAAGTCCGGCAACACCCAGATTGCCACCAACGTCCGCATTGCCCGTGGTGTTTACGGTGTCGGATTGAATATTGCCGGTATTGGTAATGCCAGCAGTGGTGGTCGCGCCGGTAACGCCCAGACCGCCGCCGACCGTGGCATTGCCCGTGGTGTTTACGGTGTCGGATTGAATGTTGCCGGTGTTGGTAATGCCTGCAGTGGTGGTTGCACCGGTAACGCCCAGACCGCCACCGAACGAGGCGTTGCCCGTGGTGTTTACGGTGTCGGATTGAATATTGCCGGTGTTGGTAATGCCTGCAGTGGTGGTCGCGCCGGTAACGCCCAGACCACCGCCGACCGTGGCGTTGCCCGTGGTGTTTACGGTGTCGGATTGAATATTGCCGGTGTTGGTAATGCCTGCAGTGGTGGTCGCACCGGTAACGCCCAGACCGCCACCGACCGTGGCGTTGCCCGTGGTGTTTACGGTGTCGGATTGAATATTGCCGGTGTTGGTAATGCCAGCGGTGGTCGTGGTGCCGGTCACGCCAAGGTCGCCGCCGACAGTGGCGTTACCGGTGGTGGTGACGGTGCCGGTTTGGATATTGCCGGTGTTGTTAATGCCAGCGGTGGTAGTGGTGCCGGTCACGCCAAGGTCGCCGCCGACAGTGGCGTTACCGGTGGTGGTGACGGTGCCGGTTTGAATATTGCCGGTGTTGTTAATGCCAGCGGTGGTAGTGGTTCCGGTCACGCCAAGGTCGCCGCCGACAGTGGCGTTACCGGTGGTGGTGACGGTGCCGGTTTGAATATTGCCGGTGTTGTTAATGCCAGCGGTGGTCGTGGTGCCGGTCACGCCAAGGTCGCCGCCGACAGTGGCGTTACCGGTGGTGGTGACGGTGCCGGTTTGGATATTGCCGGTGTTGTTAATGCCAGCGGTGGTCGTGGTGCCGGCCACGCCAAGGTCGCCGCCGACAGTGGCGTTACCGGTGGTGGTGACGGTGCCGCTTTGGATATTGCCGGTGTTGTTAATGCCAGCGGTGGTAGTGGTGCCGGTAACGCCGAGGTTGCCGCCGACAGTGGCGTTCCCCGTGGTGTTTACGGTGCTGGTTTGAATATTGCCGGTGTTGTTAATGCCAGCGGTGGTAGTGGTGCCGGTCACGGTTAAATCGCCAGCTATCGAATCAGCAGGCGCTCCATTTGCATCGACCGCAGGCGCCGCATAAGCAGTCCCCGCAATCCCCATTGCGATAGCGACAGCGATAGCGCCTAAACGAAAGTTTCCCATGTTGTGTCAGTCCCAAGCGGTTGGTTATTTGTGCCTAGGAGTTTTGGGTAATTGGCGTCACGCGAATGCAGGACAGCAGGTAAACAACGGTTATAGAAAGCCTATTGATGATGTTGTTGTCTGAACTCTCTTCATCGGATATATCAAAGGGGCTTGTAGGACCTTGGGAGGTATTCATGATCAATGCCGTAAGACTCAGCATCCATGCGGAGTCGCGCAGTTTAGAAATTTTCTTGAACGAAGCCGAGATCAAAAAATTATGCGCTGTCATTACGCGTTCATAGGCAATGTCCGTAATAACAAAGCCGATTTACCGGGTGTACTCGGAGAGCGCTGGATCAAATGTAGGATTCACAAGTTGTTCCAGCCTGCCGAAGCGGCAACGGAATGCCCGCCGCTTCTGGCCACAGGCTGCGTACGTCGGGTTATATCTCTGTAGGAAGAGTTTTTGTGCTCAGGAACACGGCCTGCCAGGCCGCTACGCTTCTTCGCTGTCGATCAGCAGATTTTCCAGCGCTTCGCGATACCCGCCGGGCTCTTGCCACAAGCCGCGTTGCTGGGCTTCCAGCAGGCGCTCGGTGATGTCGCGCAGGGCGCCGGGGTTGTGTTGCTGGATGAAGTCGCGGGTGTCGCTATCCAGCAGGTACGCATCGGTAAGCAACGCGTACTGGTGGTCGTCGATCAGCTCGCTGGTGGCGTCGAACGCGCACAGGTAATCCACGGTGGCGGCCAGCTCGAAGGCGCCCTTGTAGCCGTGGCGTTTCATACCGGCGATCCATTTCGGGTTGGCTGCACGGGCGCGCACCACGCGGTTGAGTTCTTCTTTCAGGGTGCGAATGCGCGGGTTGTCGGCCTGGCTGTGGTCGCCGTGGTAGCTGGCGACGACACTGCCACGCAGGGTTTCCACGGCCGCCAGCATGCCGCCCTGGAATTGGTAGTAATCGTTGGAGTCGAGAATGTCGTGCTCGCGGTTGTCCTGGTTGTGCAACACCGCCTGCACGCGCTCCAGGCGCTGGATAAATTGCTCCCGCGCCGGCGTGCCCGCATCGCCCGCACCGTAGGCATAGCTGCCCCAGTTCAGATAGACCTCGGCCAGATCGGCACGGGTCTGCCACAGTCGTTCTTCGATGGCGTTCTGAATGCCGGCGCCGTACGCGCCTGGCTTGCTGCCAAAGACTCGCCAACCCGCTTCACGCCGCGCCTGCTCGGCGGGTACGCCCTGCTGTTGCAGGCGCTGACGCTCTTCACGCACACGGGCGGCGAGGGGGTTCATGTCGTCGGGTTCGTCCAGTTCGGCCACCGCTTGCACGGCGGCGTCGAACAGGCGAATCAGGTTGCTGAAGGCGTCGCGAAAGAAGCCGGACACCCGCAAGGTAACGTCCACGCGTGGACGGTCGAGCAATGACAACGGCAGAATTTCGAAGTCTTCCACACGCTGGCTGCCTGACTGCCACACCGGCCGCACGCCCATCAGCGCCATGGCCTGGGCCATGTCGTCGCCGCCGGTGCGCATGGTGGCGGTGCCCCACACCGACAGGCCGAGCTGGCGCAGGTGGTCGCCGTGGTCTTGCAGATGGCGTTCAAGCAGCAGGCTGGCGGACTGAAAGCCGATGCGCCAGGCCGTCGGCGTCGGCAGGTTGCGCACGTCCACCGAATAGAAATTGCGCCCGGTGGGCAGCACGTCGAGGCGCCCACGGCTTGGCGCACCGCTTGGCCCGGCCGGCACAAACGCGCCGCGTAGCGCAGCCAGCAGGCCGTGCATTTCTGCCGGCCCGCAGGCGTCCAGCGTCGGCGCCACGTGCTCGCACAGCGCCGCCAGCACGGCGTCGGTCTGCTCGCGGCCGCCAGGTGCATCGCCCGCCAGGCTCGCCATGATCAGTTGCAGCGCAAACAGTTCAAGCCGCTCGCGGGTGTCACCTTCGGTGCGCCAGGTGTCGCTGCTGACGTCTTGCAGCGCAGCAGGGCGCGGCCCGCTCCACGGCGCCGCCATGTCGCAATTCAGCGGGTTGAAACCCAGCTCGAAATCTTTTGCCAACGCCTGCAACAAGCTGGCGTTGCGGCCCTTGCCATCGCCACGGGGAATGCGCAGCAGCGCCAGCAAGGTGTCCAGACGCAGGCGCCCGGCCGGCGATTCGCCGAATACATGCAGGCCGTCGCGAATCTGCGATTCCTTCAGGTCGCACAGATAGGCATCCAGCTGCGGTAGCCAGGAGTTGGGGTCGTCGTTGATCTGCAGTTGCAGCTCGCGGTCCAGCTGGGTGGCGCGCACCAGGGCGAGAATTTCGCCACGCAGTTCAGTGGCCCGGCGCTCGTCGAGCAACGAGGCGTCGTAATACTCATCGGCGAGCCGTTCGATATCGCGCAGCGGGCCGTAGCTTTCAGCGCGCGTGAGCGGCGGCATCAGGTGGTCAATGATCACCGCCTGCGTGCGGCGTTTGGCCTGGGCGCCTTCGCCGGGATCGTTGACGATAAATGGATACACATTCGGCGTTGGGCCAAGAATCGCGTCCGGCCAGCAGTGCTGCGACAAGCCCACGCTTTTGCCCGGCAGCCATTCCAGATTGCCGTGCTTGCCCACATGCACCACGGCATTCATGGCGAAGGCATCGCGCAGCCAGAAGTAAAACGCCAGGTAACCGTGTGGCGGCACCAGATCGGGATCGTGGTACACGGCGCTGGCGTCGAGCTGGTAGCCGCGCGCCGGCTGAATACCGACAAACGTCAGGCCGTAGCGCAGCCCGGCGATCATCATGCGGCCGGAGCGGAACATGTGGTCTTGCTCGGGCTCGCCCCAGCGCTCGCGCACGGCCTGCTGATTAGCCAGCGGCAGGCCGGCGAACAGGCGCTGGTAATCGGCCAGCGCCAGGCTTTGCGCACAAGGGCGCAGGTCGAGTGTGTCGAGGTCGTTGGTCACGCCACCGAGCAATTCGTGAATCAGCGCGGTACCGGTTTCCGGCAAGCCTTCGACCGGGTAGCCCTCGGCTTGCAGGGCGCGAAGAATATTCAGGGCTGCCGCTGGTGTGTCGAGGCCAACGCCGTTGCCGATGCGGCCGTCGCGGGTCGGGTAGTTGGCGAGCACCAGGGCGATGCGTTTGTCGGCGTTCGCAACGCGCGCCAGATCGACCCAGCGGCGCGCCAGCTCGGCGACAAAATCCATGCGCTCCAGATCCGCTTCGTAACACACCACATCGCTCTGGCTACGCTCGCTGCGCCAGGCCAGGCCCTTGAAGCTGATGGGGCGGGTAATCAGCCGGCCATCCAGTTCCGGCAAGGCGATGTGCATGGCCAGGTCGCGCGAGCCCAGGCCCTGCGGGTTGGCTTGCCACAGCGGCTGGTTATCCAGTGCGCAGATGGCTTGCAGCACCGGCACATTACGGCGGAACGGGCGCAGGTTGGGCTGCTCGGGGTTGGACTGAGCGAAGCCCGTGGTGTTGATGATCAGACTGGCATTGCTTTCATCGAGCAGGTCTTCGACCACGGCCAGGCACGCTGCTTCTTTCAGACTGGCAACGGCGATCGGCAGCGGGTTCAGCCCTTGTGTGCTGAGGCGTTCGCAGAAGCTGTGGATAAACGCGGTGTTCGCCGATTGCACGTGGGTGCGATAGAACAGCAGGCCCACCACCGGCTGGCCGGCTGCCCACGTCGCTTGCCAATCCGCCAGCCCCGCATTGGCCGCGCCGGGGTGGTACACGCCCACACGCGGCAACGGCTGCGGCTCGACCCAGTGGTAATCGCCGTTGAGCCAAGTGGCGGCCAGGTAATGAAACAGCTGACGGGCGTTATCGACGCCGCCCTGGCGCAGGTACTGCCACAGGCGGTCGGCCTGCTCGGGGGCGACGGTGCCGAGGGCGGTGAGTTCAGGGTCCGGGCTGTCATCGCCGGGCACCAGAATCAGCTGCGCGCCGCGCTGCGCCAGCTCCACCAGCCGCTCGATGCCGTAGCGCCAATAACTCAGCCCGCCGTGCACCGACACCAGAATCACCTTGGCGTGTTGCAGCACTTCCTCGACGTAGAGGTCCACCGAGGCATGGTTTTGCAACTGCGCAGGGCTGGCCAGCCGCAGGCTCGGGTAATGGTCCGGCAGCGCTTGGGCAGCGCCAGCGAGCAGGGAAAGGTGCGAGTCGCCGGTGCACAGAATCACCACATCCGCAGGGGTTTGCGCCAGATGGGCAATGCCATCAGCGGGGACGAAACCACCGGGTTGGGTGCGTAACAGGTGCATGACTAATCGCCCGCCGCGCTTTGCATCCCTCGCCCGCTTGCGGGAGAGGGACCGAGGGAGAGGGGCCTTTGATCGTCAGCATTGGCACAAGCTGTGAAAAAAAGCGGCCCTCTCCCCAGCCCTCTCCCACAAGCGGGCGAGGGGGCAAAAAGCAGGCGCGTACTCGTCACACCAATGCCTGGCGCAGCTCATTACCAATCACCGCCTCATCCAGCTCCTGACCAATGATCACCAAATGGCTGCTGCGCGCTTCATCGCTGCGCCAGGCGCGGTCGAAGTGTTTGTCGAAGCGCTTGCCCACGCCCTGAATCAGCAGGCGCATCGGTTTGCCGGGAATGGCGGCGAAGCCTTTGATGCGCAGTACGCCGTGACGCTCCACCAGGCCATTGAGCGCGGCAAGCAATTGCGGTTCTTCGACTTCCGGCAGTTCCACGGAGAAAGAGTCGAATTCGTCGTGGTCGTGCTCTTCGTGGTCTTCCAGGTCGTGGTGGGTTTTGCGGCTGTCGATGTGCAGCTCGGTTTCCGAATTCAGGCCCAGCAGTACCGAAAGCGGCAGCACGCCGCTGCGTGCTTCGATCACTTTCACTGCTGGCGGCAGTTCTTCGGCCACTTCGGCGCGCACGGCGGCCAGTGCTTCCGGGCTGAGCAGGTCGGCTTTGTTGAGAATCACCAGGTCGGCGCTGGCCAACTGGTCGGCGAACAGCTCGTGCAGCGGCGATTCGTGGTCCAGGTTCGGGTCTTCGCGGCGCTGTGCGTCGACCTGGTCTGGGAACGCGGCGAAGGTGCCGGCGGCCACGGCCGGGCTGTCGACCACGGTGATCACCGCATCGACAGTGCAGGCGTTGCGAATTTCCGGCCAGTTGAAGGCCTGCACCAATGGCTTGGGCAAGGCCAGGCCCGAGGTTTCGATAAGGATTTGGTCCAGGTCACCGCGACGCGCGACCAACTCGCGCATCACCGGGAAGAATTCCTCTTGCACCGTGCAGCACAGGCAGCCGTTGGCCAGCTCGTAAACGCGGCCGTTGGCTTCTTCTTCGGTGCAGCCGATGGTGCATTGCTTGAGGATTTCACCGTCGATACCCAGCTCGCCAAACTCATTGACGATTACGGCAATGCGGCGGCCTTCGGCGTTGTCGAGCATATGGCGCAGCAGCGTGGTTTTGCCGGCGCCGAGAAAGCCGGTGACGATGGTGACGGGAAGTTTGGCCAAGCTTTTCATCGAATGCAGCCCTGTTGAATACGCGCGAAATCGGATCGGCGGGCGGCTGCGACGGCCATGGCCAGCAGAGTGCTCGCCACAGAGTTCGCCACCGGATCACCCCGCCCGGTTGTCGTGAATGTGTTCGAGGCAGGTCTCCTGGCTCACGACATGGCCCGTTGAGCGGGCCGCTTTCCTCGCCTTCCCGCGCGTGGCAGTGGCACTGGAAGAAAGCCGGTCGTTTACAGTTGCGGGGGCAGCCGCGGCCTGGCTGTTCAGCGCACCGCGTTCCCTCTTAGCTCTGGCACAAATGCGCCGAGACCTCGAAGCGGGCAAGGC
The DNA here is from genome assembly GCF_900573885.1 of Pseudomonas viridiflava. Classification (GTDB taxonomy): domain Bacteria; phylum Pseudomonadota; class Gammaproteobacteria; order Pseudomonadales; family Pseudomonadaceae; genus Aquipseudomonas. Next base: position 99,288 of record NZ_UPSE01000161.1, on the reverse strand, counting down.
TACGCAGTGGTGGGGGATGGGTCAAATTCGCCGTGCGGAGCATCCGTATTAAATTGCGGTACAGCGCGGCTTACATGATGGTTAACCGCATTAAAATGCGGCAGATCGTCTAGTAAGGCTCGCTTTGCCGCATTAAATTGCGGTTTTTCAGCCACATGGCTTATAGTTTGCCGCACTATAGTGCGGTGGTCTCTATGAACCTGACTTTCCAGCTTTTCACCGACGGCACGTGGCACGACGCCATGCAGGTGCGTTTCCTCGACGCGCAGAAAGGCTTTCAAGGCGGCTGCCACTATGGCTATGTCAGCGACTACCTCAGCCTTAACCTCGGCCACTTTGATACGCGTTTCGCCAAGGCGATCAGCGCACAGTTGCCGTTGTCGTTCGATCTGTATCAAAGCACCCAGGCGCCGGCTTTTTTGTATGACGTAGCGCCAGCCGGTGCGGCGCGACGGTCGCTGATGAAACGCCTGGGTTCGAGCAAGCCAGCGGGTCTGGCCGAGGACATTTTTCTACTCGCGCGCTCGACGCCAGCGCCTGTGGGCCATCTGAGGGTGAAGGAGTCGATGACGTACTTCGAAACGCCTGGGCGCAATCACCCAGGGTTCACGCGGCAAGACATCGTTGACCGTGACAGCCTGTTCATCGAATACGCCTACGAGATGGGCGCTGCTATTGGCGGCGCGACCGGAGCGGGCGGGGCGGCGCCGAAGCTGTTGATGACCCAGGATCGAGCGGGCCGGCTGCACCCTGACGCGACGCTGGATGATGCCGAAGCAGCCCAGCACTGGTTCATCAAGTTTCCTCGCAACACCGGCAACCAGCGCGACCGCGACATTCTCATCAGCGAGTTCTGCTACTACCAGGCGTTGAACGCGTTGGGCATCGAGACCATTTCCCCGCACGGGCTGGCCTTGGAAACCGCCAACAAGCCAAGCCTGTGGATGCACCGCTTCGACCGGGCCATTAACGAACAGGGTGTCGAGCGATTGGCCGTGGAGTCGGTGTATTCCTTGGCCGGCGAGACAGAAGCTGGCGCGTACATGGAGCACGGCAGAGCGATCGATCTACTGGCCGGACTGTGGATCGACACCGGCCAGCGCGACCAACTGGACACGTTAATCGGCGAATATTTGCGCCGCGACCTACTCAACAAAATTCTCGGTAACTCGGATAACCACGGGCGCAACACGGCAATCATTCGCGGCGAATCATCGCTGCGCCTGGCGCCCATATACGACCTGGCGCCCATGGTGATGGATGACGAGGCCATCAGTCGCACCACCAAATGGGCGCCGCCGATTGAACAGGCCGGCGAAGTGAACTGGCGCATGGCGTGCGCTTCGCTAAGCCGCTGGGTTCATCCGGATGACACCTTCGAGCGCCTGCGAGCCCAGGCGCAAGAGCTGCTCGCCCTGCCAGACATTCTGGCGAGCCAGCCGCTGCCGCCCGCGACCTGGCGCCACCCGGCCGTGCATCTGAGCGATTTGACCGCGTACTTGGGCAAAGGAGATTTGCTGTGAAAAACCTGGATATCGAGGAGCGCGGCAGGCTGATCCGGGAGATTCACGAGGCTCTCAACCAAGGCAGCCTTACGCTGGGTCAGGCCGTGAGCCGTCTACGCCAAGAGGTCACCGGCCTCAGCCAGGCCAAATTTGCCAAGCTGTGCAAACTGTCCGAGCGCAGCCTATTGCAGCTGGAGCAAGACGCGGGCAATCCAACGATAAAGTCGCTGAACAAGGTGATGCGCCCGTTCGGGTTGACGGTCGGCATTGTGGCGATCAACCGAACGCTGTGAAGACCGCCTGGGCGATCCGCCAACCAGCGCAGCGTTGACCTTTGCCCCTGAAAATGGTGTTCTAGCGCGCTGTTTCAGGTGTCTTGCGTCGTCGTACGCAAGGTGAAACGGGAAGTCGGTGCGCGCTCTGGTCAGGTTCCGGAGCAGTCAGTCCGACGCTGCCCCCGCAACGGTAGGCGTGTGTTGAAGCCCTTCAGCCATGCGAGCCCGGAGACCGGCCTGAATTCATACCAGTAGGCAAAACCCGCGGTGGGCGGGCGCAAGCCGGAAGTCTGAATGCGCTCGCATTCGGCTCCTCGTGCGTTCCCTTCTGCTACGTTTTCATTTCCAGTTCAGAGGGAACGGTCATGTCCAGTAGCACCCTTACACATTCTGCCGAGGCCAGCGCCTCGCTTTCCCAGCGTCTGGTGGTTGCCATCGGCGCCGCTCTGTTGGGCGCGTTGCTGGTGTATTTCGCCGGTTTCTCCCATGTCGAGGCGGTACACAACGCTGCTCACGACACCCGCCACAGTGCCGCGTTTCCGTGCCACTAAGTTTCAGTGCGACCAGAGAGACCGCGTCATGATTAAACGTATTGCGCAAACCGCCGGGTTTGCCGGGCTGCTGGGTGCCCTGTTTCTGACCCTGTTGCAAAGCTTCTGGGTGGCGCCGCTGATTCTTCAGGGCGAAACCTTTGAAACCGCCGAGCCCGCCGCCGCGCAAGTGGCGCCGGCTGAGCACAGCCACGAACCGGGCGCTGCCGCCCATTCCCATGAACACAGCAGCGAAGCGTGGTCGCCGGAAGATGGCTGGCAGCGCGTGGCCTCGACCACGGGCGCCAATCTGGTGGTGGCCGTCGGTTTCGCCCTGATGCTCGCGGGCCTGTTTACCCTGCGTGCGCCGGGCCGCACCCGTGACGGGCTGTTCTGGGGGCTGGCCGGTTTTGCCACGTTCTCGCTGGCGCCGTCCTTGGGGCTGCCGCCGGAACTGCCGGGCACTGCCGCTGCGGATTTGCAGCTGCGCCAGTACTGGTGGATCGGCACCGCGACCGCCACCGCAGTGGGCCTGGCCTTGCTGGTGTTTGCTCGTCACTGGGCGGCGAAAGTGATCGGCGCCGTGTTGCTGGTGGTGCCGCATGTCATCGGCGCGCCGCAGCCGGAAGTGCATTCGAGCCTGGCGCCCGAGGCGCTGGAGCGTCAATTCATCTGGGCTTCGTTGATCACCAACGCGCTGTTCTGGTCGGCCCTGGGCCTTCTGAGTGCCGGGCTGTACCGTCGTTTCGCGGGCAAGGGCGCGGTTTAACCCCGGCTTTTGTGCTGCGCAAGAACCCGCTGAAGGGCATGCTCTCAGCGGGTTTTTTCTTCGTCTGAAAAGGCGTTTTGCCAGTGCCGATTGTTGCGCCGTACATTGCAGGAATGGGTTGTCGCTCGGGTTGTAGCGAGGCTGAGTTGCGTCAGTTACTCGAACGCACCCTGCGTGCCCATGGCCTGTTGGTCACCGACCTCGCCGGCCTTGCCAGCGTTGAGCACAAGCGTGACGAGCCGGGGCTTTGCGCGTTGGCGGCGGTGTTGAAACTGCCGCTGGCCTGGCTGCCCGCGACGCAACTGGACGCCCTGAATGACCGCGTCTCCAGTCTCTCGACGACAGCATTGCAAGCAACGGGCGCAGCCAGCGTCGCCGAGGCGAGCGCCTTGGTGCAGGTGGAGGCGCTGTCCGGAAAACGTGCTGCATTATTAATTGCCAAACACACCAGCGCAGCGGCCACCGTGGCGGTTGCTGGCGTGGAGGAGAGCCTATGACGGTGTATTTCATTGGCGCCGGCCCTGGCGACCCGGAGCTGATCACGGTGAAAGGCCAGCGCCTGATCCGCTGTTGTCCGGTGTTGCTGTATGCCGGTTCGCTGGTGCCGGAAGCGGTGCTTGAGGGGCATGGGGCGCATACGGTGGTAAATACCGCCGAGCTGCATCTGGATGAAATCGTGCGCCTGATCGAGACGGCCCACAGCCACGGTCAGGACGTTGCCCGCGTGCACTCCGGCGACCCGTCGTTGTACGGCGCAATCGGCGAGCAGATTCGCCACCTCCGCCGCCTTGATATCCCCTTCGAAATTGTCCCCGGCGTTACTGCCACGGCTGCCTGCGCGGCCCTGCTGGAAAGCGAACTGACCCTGCCCGGCATCGCGCAGACGGTGATCCTCACCCGCTACGGCAGCCGCTCGAAAATGCCCGAAGGCGAGGAACTGGCAGACCTGGCCCGCCATGGCACCACCATGGCAATCCATCTGGGGGTACAGCACCTGGGCAAGATCGTCGAAGAGCTGGTGCCTCATTACGGCGCCGATTGCCCCATCGCCGTGGTGCACCGCGCCAGTTGGCCCGATCAGGACTGGGTGCGTGGCACCCTGGCCGATATCGAAGCGGCGGTGACGGCGAAAGGTTTTCAGCGCACGGCGTTGATTGTGGTCGGCCGCGTGCTCGGCGCCGATGCCTTCGCGGACTCCAACCTTTACCGCGCCGGGCATGCCCATCTGTTTCGTCCCGCCAGCGACTGAGCATGGGCATGGCTGCCGGCCGATCTGTACGGATAAAAAACCGGGCAGCTGCCTATGCCCTTCGAAACGCCGGTGCCTTAGCCTCGGGGTATTTCCATCAAAGGGCCCAGCCATGGCAGTCGCCGAGAACATCACCTACTACCTGGACATGCACAGCCCCGAGCAGGTGCGTGGCAAACCGCTGCCGGCAGCGCTGAGCATCGTCGAGTGCGCGATCAAGCAGTTCCCGCTTAACCGTTTCCTCTACCAGCTGGTGGGCGGGCCTTGGGAATGGACTGACAAACTGGTGTGGACCGATGAGCAATGGCGCGAGCTGGTGGAGCAAGACAACCACCGCACCTTCGTGGCCTACGAGCAGGGCGCTATCGCCGGCTACTACGAGCTGCAACGCAGCGCCGAAGGTGATGTGGAGATTCTGTACTTCGGCCTGGTGCAGGAATTTTTCGGCAAAGGCTTTGGCGGCCCGATGCTGACCCACGCGCTGGAATCGGCCTGGGCCTGGCCGGGCACCAAGCGGGTGTGGGTGCATACCTGCACGCTGGACCACCCCAGCGCACTGGGCAATTACCAGGCGCGCGGGTTGCAGGTTTACAAGGAAGCAGTCGAAGCCTGAATTGGCGTTTGCCGGGTTTACGGAACCGATGCACTTTGAAGTGCGCCCCAAACGTAGGTCGCGCCTGGGTCACCGATTGGGGATTGCAGGGTTCGCCAGCAAGCTGGCTCCTACGGAACCGGGGCACGTCACAAAATCGGGGAAATCAGCCGGGCGATGCGCATCCCCAAGTGGCGCAGGCGATGGATGTTCTGGTCGTCGCCCGCCGCCAGCTCTATCGCCTGGCCGAAGTCGGCTTCCAGCATGCGCTCCACCTCAATCGCGAACGCCTCGTCCACCGTGATCAGCATGATCTCGAAGTTCAGTCGAAAGGAGCGGTTGTCCAGATTGGCGCTGCCGATGGCAGCGATCTTCCGGTCGATCAATACCACTTTCTGGTGCACAAACCCCGGTTGATAACGGAACACCCGCACGCCCGTGTGCAATGCCGCAAAGGCGTAGAGGCTGGAGGCGGCATACACCGTGCGGTGGTCTGGCCGCGAGGGCAGCAGAATGCGCACGTCTACCCCGCGCAGCACGGCCAGGCGCAGGGCAGCGGACACCGATTCGTCGGGAATGAAATACGGGCTGGTTATCCACAAGCGTTCGCGAGCGCAATTGATCGCTTCAACAAAGAACAGCGAACAGGTTTCTTGCGCATCGGCCGGGCCGCTGGTGAGCACCTGACACAGCTTGCCTTCGCCGCTGTACGCCTCGGGCAGCATCAGCGGCGGTAGCTGGCGGGTGGCCCAGAACCAGTCTTCGGCGAACGACTCCTGCAAGCACGCCACGGCCGGGCCGCGCAGTTCCACGTGGGTGTCGCGCCACGGCGCCAGCGGCGCCTTCAGCCCAAGGTATTCGTCGCCCACGTTCAGGCCGCCGACGAATCCGAAGTCCCCATCGACGACCACAATCTTGCGGTGATTGCGGAAGTTCAGCTGAAAGCGGTTGATCAGCCCGCGACGCGTGCTGAAGGCGCGTACGTCGACGCCGCCGTTGCGCAGCGTTTGTATGTAGCGCCGGGGCAGGGCGTGGCTGCCGATGCTGTCGTACAGCAGATACACCGCCACGCCGGCGGCGGCGCGCTCCAGCAGCAAGGCCTGCAAGCGGCGGCCGAGGTCATCGTCGTGAATGATGAAGAACTGCACCAGCACCACCTCGCGGGCCGTGGCGATGGCGGCGAAAATCGCTTCGAATGTGGCGTTGCCATCAATCAGCAAGCGCACCTGATTATTGGCCAGGCACGGCATATGGCCCAGCGAGGGCAGGGCCCCCAGGGTGCGGTAGGCGTCGGTGTCTTGCGCCGCCAGCGCCTCCTCGGCCCACGGGCGCCAGTTGAGATCGCCCATGGCGGTGCGCATTTCCCGGTCGGCATGTCGGCGGGCGCGAATGTACGCATCAAAGGTGCTGCGACCGAATACCAGATAGGGAATCAGCGTCAGGTAAGGAATAAACAGCAGCGACAGCGCCCAGGCGATGGCGCCCTGGGCAGTGCGTACCGTGAGCACGGCGTGCAGTGCCGCGCAGGCGCCCAGGATATGGGTCAGGGCTACCAGATAGCCAAACAGCGGTGAAATAATCAGGTCCATGCCGGAATCGCTTGGGCAATGTGCTGACACGCAATGTGCCGTGTGCCGGTGCAACTGTCACCTGTGCCTGACGTCTACATTGCTGGCCGCTACCCAGTGCGCGGCTTCCTACCTGCCAGAAGGACCCTGATTTATGAAGATTCGCCTTGTACTCGCCTGCACCGCCGCGCTCGGTTTTTCGTCCCTGGCGCAGGCGGAGAAACTGCAACCCGGGCTGTGGGAAATTCAGTCGAAAAATATGCAAGTCAACGGCCAGCAGATGCCGGACCTGCAACTGCTGATGGGCAGCCTGCCACCCGAGCAACGCAAGATGGCCGAGCAGGCCATGGCTAAGCAAGGCGTGGCAATGGCCGGCAACGGGGTGCGCATGTGCATCACGCCCGAGCAGGCACAGACTGATAACTTCCCGACCCAGGGCGCCCACTCCGGTTGCAAGCAGCAGATTACTGAACGCACCCCGAAGATGATGAAATTCACCGTCAGCTGCCCGCAGGGACAAGGGCAAGGGCAGACAACCTTCCTTAACGCCCGCGAGTTCGTTACCACGGTCAACGGCACGTTTTTGATGGGCGGGCAGAACCAGCAAGGGCGCCTCGAATCGACCGGCCGCTGGGTGGGCGCCGACTGTTCTGGCTTACCTGCGAACACGCGTTAACGCCGGTGGCGTGGCGCAATTAAAACGCCAGTTCCACGTGAAACCCCTGGCCCTGCTGGCTTACAGCGAGGTGCAGGGGTTTTTTATTGAGCGAGGGAAAATCGGCCTTGCGAGAAATTGCAGCGTTATTGTTATAGTATAACGTGTACGTCGAGCCGCTTTCGGCTCCCGGCCTGATGAGAATTCCCCATGCAAGCGCCCCGTTTACCCGTCACCGTGTTGTCCGGCTTTCTTGGCGCGGGCAAGAGCACACTGCTCAACCACATCCTGCGCAACCGAGACAATTTGCGCGTCGCCGTGATCGTCAACGACATGAGCGAAATCAACATCGACGGCAGCGAGGTGCAGCGCGACGTCAGCCTGAACCGCGCCGAAGAAAAGCTCGTCGAAATGAGCAACGGCTGCATCTGCTGCACCCTGCGCGAAGACCTGCTCGAAGAAGTGAACCGCCTCGCCCGGGACGGTCGCTTTGACTATCTGCTTATCGAATCCACCGGCATCGCCGAGCCCTTGCCCGTGGCGGAAACCTTCACCTTTCGTGGCGAAGACGGCCAGTGCCTCAGCGACATTGCCCGGCTGGACACCATGGTCACCGTGGTCGATGGCCTGAACTTTCTGCGCGATTATCAGGAAGCCGACAGCCTGGCCAGTCGTGGCGAAGTGGTGGATGAAGACGACGAGCGCTCCATCACCGACTTGCTGATCGAGCAGGTGGAGTTCGCCGACGTCATTCTGGTGAGCAAAATCGACCTTATCTCCCGGGAACAGCGCACCGAGCTGCTGAGCATTCTCGCCAGTCTCAATACCCACGCGGAAATTCTGCCGATGGTGATGGGCCAGGTGCCGCTGGGGAAAATTCTCGACACCGGGCGCTTCGATTTCGAGCGCGCCGCGCAGGCACCAGGTTGGCTGAAGGAACTACGCGGTGAGCATGTGCCGGAAAGCGAGGAGTACGGCATCGCCTCGTTTGCCTACCGGGCGCGCCGGCCGTTCCATCCACAACGCTTTTATGACTTCATCAACCGCGAATGGAGCAACGGCCGCCTGCTGCGCTCCAAAGGGTTCTTCTGGTTGGCGAGCAAACATCAGGACGCCGGCAGCTGGTCGCAAGCCGGCGGTTTGATGCGCTACGGCTTTGCCGGGCGCTGGTGGCGGCATGTGCCCAAAGAGCATTGGCCTCAAGATGATGAAGGCGTCGCCACGGTGATGCGGAACTGGAGCGCGGAGGTTGGCGATTGCCGGCAGGAGCTGGTGTTTATTGGCCAGAACATCGACTTCGCCCAACTCACCGCCGAGCTGGACGACTGCCTGTTAAGCGACGCCGAAATGGCCTCGGGCAGCGAAGGCTGGGCGCATTACGCCGACCCGTTCGGCCCGTGGACCGAAGCCGCGTAAGCGTGAATCAGCGATTCATCCATACGCCACGGTTCTGCTTTTCGCACGCGGGCTTGAGGTAAGTGGCATCGCTGGCCACGCCGTAGTAGTGGATGTCTTGCTGATACGGCGTGCCCGGCACTTTGGCCGAGCGACAGACGCCAAAGGAATCCTGAGGGCACTGTTCGACGAATTCCACGGTCACTTGCTGGCCCTTCAACGTCGGCTGGCAGAACCCGCTGCGAAACAGATTGGGCGGAATGCTGCGGTTCTGCTGGCAGACTTTCACATCCAGGCGTTCGGCCTGGCTGCGCACCACGCAGGCTTCGGCCATGACCTGGCCAGACAGCAGAAGCAGCAAAGGCAACAGCAGTACGCGCATCGTGGTTCTCCGGCGCCGAAAAAAATGTGCCGGCGACTCTAGCACGGCGAGCCCCGCGCTTGTGCCTGCGGTGCTTTTCGCCGATGTTAGCTTCCCTTGAAACACTTCCCGAGAACCCACGTGCTCAGCGATATTCCCACCCATTTGATCGCCGGCCCGCTGGGCGCCGGGAAAACCAGCCTGATCCGCCATCTGCTGGCGCAGCGTCCGGCCGACGAGCGTTGGGCGGTGTTGATCAATGAATTCGGGCAGATTGGCCTGGACGCTGCGCTGCTGACCACCGCCGATGACGGTATCGCCCTCAGCGAAGTGGCCGGCGGTTGCCTGTGCTGCGTCAATGGCGCGCCGTTTCAGATCGGCCTCGCCCGTTTGCTGCGCAAAGCCAAACCCCATCGTTTGTTTATCGAGCCGTCCGGGTTGGGGCATCCGGCCGAACTGCTGGCGCAGCTGCGCGATCCGCCCTGGGAAGGCGTGCTGGCGGTGCAGCCGAGCGTGCTGGTGCTGGACGCCCAGGCGCTCGCTGCCGGCTTGCCGCTGCCAGACAGCCAGCGAGCGGCGTTGGCCGATGCCGGTTTACTGGTGCTGAACAAGGCCGAGAGCCTTGATGCCGACACGCGCACCGCCATCGCCAGCCGCCTGCCAGCGCGCCCGATTTTCTGGACCAGCCAGGGCGTTGTGCCGCTGGCCGAGCTGCCCGGCGCAACGGCGCAGGCCGCAGACGGCGCGCCCGAACTTCCGAACCCCAACGCCGCCAACCGGGCCAGCGTCTGGCTCGACCCCACGCAGCCAATCTGCCAAAGCGGCGGCCAGGCCGAAGGCTGGAGCATCGGCTGGCGCTGGCACCCCAGCCAGCCATTCGAGCTCATGCGCCTGCAAACCTGGCTGGCAAGTCTGCCCTGGCGCCGCGCCAAGCTGGTCATGCACACGAACGCCGGCTGGCTGTCCGCCAACGCCCTGAAAGGCGAGGCGCTGCACTGGCAAAGCAGCGAATGGCGCAAAGACTCCCGCCTGGAACTGATCTTCAGCGAACCGCAAGACGAGCAGCAACTCAACGCTGGAATGGCGGCCTGTAGGTTTGGGTCGGTCCGCGTTCGGTAAGCGCAGCGAAGCCCAACGCAAAACCATTAAACTTGCGCTCACGTTTCCCTAGAAGTCCGCCCCTTATGACCGCCTTCACCCTGCACCCCTGGTCCCACGCCAGCTCCGCCAATTTCACCCTGCGCGGCTGGCACAGCGAGCCCAGCGGCAAACCGCTGCTGCACTTTATTCACGGCAACGGCTTTTGCGGGCGCACGTACGAGCCGATGCTCAAGCACCTCGCGGCGGATTTCGACCTGTGGCTGTGCGACATCCAGGGTCATGGCGACAGCGACCACGGCGGCCGTTTCCACGGCTGGAACCGCAGCGCGGAGCTGGCAGTGGAAGCGTTCGACGCCGGGCGCGGCCTGTTTGGCGACGTACCCCGCTTTGCCCTCGGTCACAGCTTTGGCGGCGTGCTGACCAGCCTGATTCTGGCAAAGCATCCCGAGCTGTTTCGGCGCGCGGTGCTGCTTGATCCGGTGCTGTTTCCGCCGACCCTGATCGGCGTGATGGCCGTGTCCGAAGTGCTGGGGCTGCACCGTCGGCACACCATGGCGCGCAAGTCGGCAGCGCGGCGCAAACAGTGGCCCGACCGCGATGCTGCCTACGCCGGCCTGCACGGCCGCGGCACGTTCAAAGGATGGGACGACGCGGCGCTCGCCGCGTATGTGGAGCACGCACTGAAAGACGTGGAAGACGGCGTGGAACTGAAATGCCGGCCCAGTCGCGAAGCGGAAATTTTCAGTTCCTACCCGCGCCGGCTGTGGAGCTCGCTGGGCAAAATCGTCACGCCCACGCAGATCGTGCATGGCCAGGACAGCTACCCGTTTGTGGCCAAAGCCGTGGCACGCGTTACCGCACTCAACCGCCATGTGAGCGGGCAAGTGGTGGCGGGCGGGCATTGTTTTATGCAGCAGACGCCGCAAGACAGCGCCGAGCGGGCTCGCGGTTTTTTGCTCAAGGAATGAGCCGAAGGGTCAATGCAGTTTGTCGTGCTTGCGGCGCCAGTCGCTGAGCTGCACCACGTTGGCGCTGACGCGCTCTGGCACTACGTCGATGACTTCGTGAGGCGCGGCGTTGTCCATCACCACGCTGTCGCCAACCACGTTGGGCTGCGCCATTGGCTGATCAGGTTTTTCCACGAAAGGATGGGGCGCCAGTTCGATAGTGCCCACATGCTGACCAAACATAGTGATGGTGCCGGCGTGGCGTTGTTCGCTGGTCACGGTGAATTCAAAGCCATACACCCGTGCCAGCCGCCGCCGACCGCGCGCATCCGGTAGCAGCGCAATGCGGCGCAGGGCGACGTTGTCGTCGAGCAGAATCACTTCCATGCGCTGACAGTGCTGCTTTACCCGCTCCAGTGCGCGCTCGCGCAAACCATGGGCGTGCCACAGCCAGGCGGCGCCGGCAGCCAGCAGCATCAGCACGAACATATTGCCCAGGGTCAACATCGCCACGCACTCCTAGAAGAGGGCCAAGCTTACTCGCGTCTTCGTGACCAACTCCAGCGTCAGTGACGACCGTCAGGCGGGCGGCCGGCTCAGCTTGTCGTTGCGCTGTGCAGGCCCAGACGCTCGAACATGATCCGCGCAATTTCCCGCTCGCCCATGACCACCAGATTGGTGCCGTGTTGTTGCAGGTAATCCACTTCGTCATCGAAGTGGGCGCGGGCGATGATGTCGAGTTCGGCGTTGGCGGCACGGGCGTGCATCGCTATGGCCCCGGCTTCAAGACCATTGGGAATGGCGATCAGCAACCAGCGCGCATTGGCCACGTTGGCCAGCTCCAGCACACGGGCGCTGGCAGCGTTGCCGTGCACCACGCTGTGGCCGACCTCGCGCAGCTCCTGAGCCTGGGTACGGTTATCTTCGATGATTACCAACGGCACGCCTTCTTTCTGCAAGCGCGCGCTGATGCGGCTGCCCACACGGCCGTGGCCGATCAGAATGGCGTGGCCGGTTTCACTGATAGGCTGAAATTCTTCCACGGCTTCTTCTTCGACGGTCGCTGCCGGCGCGGTTTTCTCGCGGGCGTCGAGCCATGGCTGAAGGCGGTCGATCAAGGTGAACAGCACCGGGTTCAGCACGATGGAAAGAATGGCGCCGGCCAGAATGTAATCGCGCCCGGCTTCCGGCATCAGCCCCAGGCCGACGCCCAGGCCGGCGAGAATAAAAGAGAACTCGCCGATCTGCGCCAGGCTGGCGGAGATGGTCAGCGCCGTGCTCAGCGGTTTGCCAAAGGCCAGCACAATCAGCAGCGCCGCCAGCGATTTACCAAAGACGATAACCAGCAAGGTGGCCAGCACCATCAACGGTTCGTTCACCAGCACCATCGGGTTGAACAGCATGCCCACCGACACGAAGAACAACACCGCAAAGGCATCGCGCAGCGGCAGCGAATCGTCCGCGGCCTTATGGCTGTATTCCGACTCGTTGAGAATCATGCCGGCGAAAAATGCGCCGAGGGCGAACGACACGCCAAACAGCACCGCCGAGCCGTAGGCCACGCCCATGGCAATCGCCAGCACGGCGAGGGTGAACAATTCCCGCGAGCCGGTGCCGGCGCTTTTTTCCAGCAGCCAGGGAATCACCTTGCCGCCGACCACAATCATCAGCACCACAAACGCACCCACTTTCGCCAGGGTGATGCCCAGTTGCAGCCAGATGCCTTCATCCGGCGCTGCGTCTTTGCCGCCGAGCACACCGGCCAGCGCCGGAATCAGCACCAGCGCCAGCACCATGACCAGGTCTTCGACAATCAGCCAGCCGACGGCAATCTTGCCGCGTCGGCTATCGATCAACTGGCGCGCTTCAAGGGCCCGCAACAGCACCACGGTACTGGCGACCGACAGCGCCAAGCCGAAAATAAGGCCGGCGCCCAGGGGCCAATCCATCAGCCACGCCAGGCCCATGCCCATTAACGTAGCGGCGGCGATCTGCACCAGCGCGCCGGGAATGGCGATGTGCTTTACCGACATCAGGTCTTTTAGCGAGAAGTGCAGGCCCACGCCAAACATCAGCAGAATCACGCCGATTTCCGAGAGTTCATTAGACAGGTTCTGATCGGCAACAAAGCCGGGTGTGAATGGCCCGACCAGCACGCCGGCCATCAAGTAGCCGACCAGAGGCGACAAACGCAGGCGGTTGGCGATGGTGCCGAGGACGAAGGCGAGCACGAAGCCGGTCGCCAGGGCCGCGATAAGAGGGGTGTGATGAACCATGAATTCTCCCGAATTGTGCGCAATGGGCTGGCGCGGCTGAGTGCAGTGTGGGCCAGTCTGTAGCATCGTGCCGCCGAAGCTTGAACTGGCGGGGAGGCAGTTCGGCAGACCGTGGTCGGTGACGCGATGAGGACCTCAGTCTATCGCAGCGGATGTTTCAAGCCTGGCGGCCGTTGCAAGGCATTGTTAAACAAGATGTTTTATCCGCCCGTAGGATTAAACCGCGCTCTACGTCGACTCGCTCCCTGCACCCGCTTCCAGTTTTCGCCACAGCAAACGAATGGCCGCCTTACGCACAAGGGCGCAGCGGTACAGACGAATCTCCAAGGGCAACTGCCATTGCGCGCCGCCGCATTCCACTAGTTCGCCACGCGCCAGTTCAGGCTCGATGCTCAGGCGCGGCACCCACGCCACGCCCAGGCCTTGCAGCGCCATGCTTTTCAAACTGTCGGCCATTGCCGTTTCGTAAATCGTGGTGGAGCGCAGGCCGCGCTGGCGCAGCAGAGCGTTTACCGAGCGGCCGAGAAACGCGCCGGCGCTGTAAGCCAGCAGCGGCACACTCTGGCCACCTTCCAGATCGAACAGCGCCTTGCCGTCGGCGTTTACGCCACATACCGGCAGCATTTCACTGCGCCCCAGCAGCATGGACGGGAAGATTTCCGGGTCCATCTGTAGCGCAGCGTCGGGGTCGTAGAAGGCCAGAATCAAATCGCAGGCACCCTCGCGCAGGGCGTGCACCGCCTCGCCAACGTTGGTGGCGACCAGGCGGCTGGCGATGTTCAAGCCGTCCTGGCGCAAGCGCGCAATCCATGCCGGGAAATAGCTCAGCGCCAGCGAGTGCGCTGCCGCAAATTGCAGCACCTCGCCTTGCTGACCTTCCAGATGGTGCAGGTGTCGCACCACTTCGCCGAGCTGCTCGATCACGCTGCGGGCCGTGACCAGAAACAACTGGCCGGCTTCGGTCAGTTCTACCGGCGTGCGAGCGCGGTTCACCAGCGTCAGGCCCAGCGACTCTTCCAGGCTGCGAATTCGCCGGCTGAAGGCCGGCTGGGTGACAAAGCGCTTCTGCGCCGCCTGGGAAAAACTGCGGGTGCCGGCCAGGGTGACAAAGTCTTCCAGCCATTTGCTTTCGAGGTTCATGGGGGCTCCGTTGCATTAACGCTTATTACGCTCGCCGACAAGCGGCAGTCACACCGACATTATGCCGTTTATGCATACCCCAGCGTTTAACAGCATTGGCCTTATAATAGGCTCAGCCCTAGTCTAGCCTGCATCGCGGCCAAGCCCGTGCCTACCCTGAGATGAAACTCATCATGTCCCCTGTTGCATCATCGCGCATCGAAAAAGATCTGCTCGGCACCCTCGAAGTTTCTTCCGACGCTTACTACGGCATCCAGACCCTGCGGGCTGTGCACAACTTCCGCCTGTCCGGCGTGACGCTGTCGCACTACCCGAAACTGGTGGTTGCCCTGGCGATGGTGAAGCAGGCTGCCGCAGACGCGAACCGCGAACTGGGCCACCTGAGCCCCGCCAAGCACGCGGCCATCAGCGAAGCCTGTGCCCGTCTGGTGCGTGGCGAGTTCCACGACCAGTTCGTGGTCGACATGATTCAGGGCGGCGCCGGCACCTCTACCAACATGAACGCCAACGAGGTGATCGCCAACATCGCCCTAGAGGCTATGGGCCACAAGAAAGGCGAGTACCAGTACCTGCACCCCAACAACGACGTGAACATGGCGCAGTCCACCAACGACGCCTACCCAACGGCCATTCGCCTGGGCCTGCTGCTGGGCCATGACACCTTGCTCGCCAGCCTTGACAGCCTGATTCAGGCCTTCGCCGCAAAAGGTGAAGAGTTCGGCCACGTATTGAAGATGGGCCGCACCCAGTTGCAAGACGCAGTGCCGATGACCCTCGGCCAGGAATTCCGCGCCTTCGCCACGACCTTGGGTGAAGACCTGGCACGCCTGAAAAGCCTGGCGCCCGAGCTGCTCACCGAAGTGAACCTGGGCGGCACCGCGATTGGCACCGGCATCAACGCCGACCCGCGCTACCAGGCCTTGGCGGTAGAGCGTCTGGCCTTGATCAGCGGCCAACCGCTGGTGCCGGCCGCCGACCTGATCGAAGCAACGTCCGACATGGGCGCCTTCGTGCTGTTCTCCGGCATGCTCAAGCGCACCGCGGTGAAACTGTCGAAAATCTGCAACGACCTGCGCCTGCTCTCCAGCGGCCCGCGCACCGGCATCAACGAAATCAACCTGCCAGCGCGTCAGCCCGGCAGCTCGATCATGCCCGGCAAGGTCAACCCGGTTATCCCGGAAGCGGTAAACCAGGTGGCCTTTGAAGTGATCGGCAACGACCTGGCGCTGACCATGGCGGCCGAAGGCGGCCAGCTGCAACTGAACGTGATGGAGCCGCTGATCGCCTACAAGATTTTCGACTCGATCCGCCTGCTGCAACGCGCCATGGACATGCTGCGCGAGCACTGCATCGTCGGCATCACCGCCAACGAAGCGCGCTGCCGCGAACTGGTGGAAAGCTCCATCGGCCTGATCACTGCGCTGAACCCCTACATCGGCTACGAAAACGCCACGCGCATCGCCAAGCAGGCGCTCGAAAGCGGCCGTGGCGTGCTTGAACTGGTGCGTGAAGAGAAGCTGCTGGACGACGCCAGCCTCGCTGAAATCCTGCGTCCGGAAAACATGATCGCCCCGCGTCTGGTGCCGCTCAAAGCAGCGGTGTAACGCGTCACGGTTTTATCGTCACCAGGCTTTGGGGCCACTCATCCCAAGCCCTTCAAGGAGACACGGTTCAGGCCGCGTCTCCTTTTTTTATGCCTGTGGTTCAGGCGCGCCGTCACAGGAAATTCATCGACCCGGCACACAACTGTCGTTTTCCGCGCCCAGTCTGGTACTCCCGAATCCAACGATGGGAGCACGCACATGACTCGTTATCTGGATGAAGCACAGCCTTACGCCTCCTCTGCCGCGAAAACCAAACGCCAGCTCGAAGACCAGCGCCGCATGGCGTATCGCCGCGCCATCGAAGACTTCACCGAAGAGCGTCGCCTGCAGCTGGAGCTGTCGGATTATCCCGATCTGGTCGCCGCCAATTACCTCGCCGCTAGCCAGGCACCGCGCCGAAGCGGGCCGCCAAGCCACTGATCTGCGCACGCTCGGCGCGAATAAAGGCGAAGAAGGTTTGCGCCACCGGTGACAGGTATTTGCCGCGCGGGTGCACCAGGCACCAGCTGCGCATCAGCGGCAGTTCTGTCACCGGCAACTCGCGCAGCGCGCCGCTTTCCAGTTCGCGACGCACCGCGTGACGCGAGAGCAGGGCGATGCCCAGCCCGGCGATCACGCCTTCACGCTGCGACTCCATCGAGCCCAGCTCGATGGTCTGCTGAAAGTGCGCGCGCTTCTGGTGGCAATAATCTTCAATGGATTTACGCGTGCCCGAGCCCGGTTCGCGCACCAGCAGCGGCCAGGCGCACAGGTCTTGCAGCTTGAGGGTGGCGTGCTTGAGCAGCGGGTGGTCCGGCGGCGCGACGGCGACGATGGGGTTGTCGAGAAACGGGTAAAACTCCAACGACATGTCTTGCGGCACCTGCGACATGATCAGCAAGTCATCGCGATTGGCGCTAAGGCGGCGGATGGTTTGCGCATGGTTGACCACCACCAGCTGCAAATTCACTTCCGGGTACTGGCGCTTGAAGGCGGCGAACAGGTGCGGCACGAAATACTTCGCGCTCGACTCCACCGCCAGGTTGAGTTGCCCCTGCAGCGAGCCCTGCAAATCCGAGAGCTGCATATCCAGACTTTCCAGTCGGCCGAAAATGTCGCTGCTGGCGCGCAACAGCGCTTCAGCGGCTTCGGTCAGGTAGAGCTTTTTGCCGATGTAGTCGAAAAGAGGCTGGCCTATCAGCGCTTCCAGCTGACGAATTTGTAGGGAAACGGCCGGCTGCGTCAGAGAAATTTCCTCCGCGGCGCGGCTATAGGACTTGCTTTCGCACACGGCCTGGAAGACTTGAAGCTGGCGTAATGTCATACGCAGCAATGACTTACGCATGGCATCTGGCCTTTTGCGGGTTGTCGGGTCGGCCAACTATAAGCGGTTACTTATGCCTAACCCAATAATTAATCATTTTGGGTAATCGTTGCGCGGGTCTAGGGTGTCGGGACGTTGACGCTTCCGGCGTTGCCCCGTTCAACCGGCTGAGGGCCAGCTCTCGTGATCAAGAAAATACTGATCGCTAACCGTGGCGAGATTGCCGTCCGTATCGTGCGTGCCTGCGCCGAAATGGGCATTCGCTCGGTGGCGATTTATTCCGACGCCGACCGCATGGCGTTGCACGTCAAGCGTGCCGATGAAGCCCACAGCATTGGCGAGGAGCCGCTGGCCGGTTACCTCAACCCGCGCAAGCTGGTGAACCTGGCGGTGGAAACCGGCTGCGATGCGCTGCATCCGGGCTACGGCTTTCTCTCGGAAAATGCCGAGCTGGCCGATATCTGCGCCGAGCGCGGCATCAAGTTCATCGGCCCGTCTGCCGAAGTGATTCGCCGCATGGGCGACAAGACCGAAGCGCGGCGCAGCATGATCAAGGCCGGCGTGCCGGTCACGCCGGGCACCGAAGGCAACGTGGCGGACATTCACGAAGCGCTTACCGAAGGCGACCGCATCGGTTACCCGGTAATGCTCAAAGCCACCTCCGGTGGCGGCGGGCGGGGCATTCGGCGCTGCAACAGCCGTGAAGAACTCGAACAGGCCTTTCCCCGGGTTATTTCCGAAGCCACCAAGGCGTTTGGCTCGGCCGAAGTGTTCCTGGAAAAGTGCATCGTCAATCCCAAGCACATCGAAGCGCAGATTCTCGCCGACAGCTTTGGCAACACCGTGCATCTGTATGAGCGTGACTGCTCGATACAGCGGCGCAACCAGAAGCTCATCGAAATTGCCCCCAGCCCGCAGCTGACGCCCGAACAGCGCGCCTACATCGGCGACCTTGCCGTACGCGCCGCCCAGGCCGTGGGTTACGAGAACGCCGGCACCGTGGAGTTCCTGCTCGCCGAGGGCGAGGTGTACTTCATGGAGATGAACACCCGGGTGCAGGTGGAGCACACCATCACCGAAGAAATCACCGGCATCGACATCGTGCGCGAACAAATCCGCATCGCTTCGGGCCTGCCTCTGTCGGTGAAGCAGGAAGACATTCAATACCGCGGGTTCGCCCTGCAATTTCGGATTAACGCCGAAGACCCGAAGAACAACTTCCTGCCCTCGTTCGGCAAGATCACCCGCTACTACGCCCCCGGCGGCCCCGGCGTGCGTACCGACACGGCGATCTATACCGGCTACACCATTCCGCCGTATTACGACTCCATGTGCCTGAAGCTGGTGGTCTGGGCGCTGACCTGGGAAGAGGCCATGGACCGTGGCCTGCGCGCCCTGGACGACATGCGCCTGCAAGGGGTGAAAACCACCGCCGCGTACTACCAGGAAATTCTGCGTAACGCGGAGTTTCGCAGCGGCCAGTTCAACACCAGTTTCGTGGAAAGCCACCCGGAACTGACCAACTACTCCGTCAAGCGCAAACCCGAAGAGCTGGCCCTGGCCATCGCCGCCGCCATTGCCGCCCACGCAGGCCTGTGAGGAACACATTTATGTCCAAGAAAATCCATGTAACCGACACCATCCTGCGTGACGCCCACCAGTCGCTGCTGGCCACCCGCATGCGCACCGAAGACATGCTGCCCATCTGCGACAAGCTCGACAAAGTCGGCTACTGGTCGCTGGAAGTCTGGGGCGGCGCCACGTTCGACGCCTGCGTGCGCTTTCTGAAAGAAGACCCGTGGGAGCGCCTGCGCCAACTGCGCGCCGCCTTGCCCAACACCCGCCTGCAAATGCTCCTGCGCGGCCAGAACTTGCTTGGCTATCGCCATTACAGCGACGACGTGGTCAAGGCGTTCGTGGCCAAGGCGGCGGTTAACGGCATCGACGTGTTCCGCATCTTCGACGCCATGAACGACGTGCGAAACCTGCGGGTGGCAATTGAAGCGGTGAAGGCGGCGGGCAAACACGCCCAAGGCACCATCGCCTACACCACCAGCCCGGTGCACACCATCGAGGCGTTCGTGGCCCAGGCCAAACAGATGGAAGCCATGGGCTGCGACTCGGTGGCGATCAAAGACATGGCCGGCCTGCTCACGCCCTACGCCACCGGCGAGTTAGTCAAAGCGCTGAAAGCCGAGCAATCGCTGCCCGTATTTATCCATTCCCACGATACCGCCGGCCTGGCTGCCATGTGCCAACTCAAAGCCATTGAAAACGGCGCCGACCACATCGACACCGCCATCTCCAGCTTCGCCTGGGGCACCAGCCACCCGGGCACCGAGTCGATGGTCGCCGCCCTTAAAGGCAGCGAATACGACACCGGCCTGAACTTGGAACTGCTGCAGGAAATCGGTTTGTACTTCTATGCCGTGCGCAAGAAGTACCACCAGTTCGAAAGCGAATTCACCGCCGTGGACACCCGCGTGCAGGTCAACCAGGTGCCCGGCGGCATGATCTCCAACCTGGCCAACCAGCTCAAAGAGCAGGGCGCGCTGAATCGCATGAACGAAGTGCTGGCCGAGATTCCGCGCGTGCGCAAAGACCTCGGCTACCCGCCGCTGGTTACCCCGACCTCGCAGATCGTCGGCACCCAGGCGTTCTTCAACGTGCTGGCCGGCGAGCGCTACAAAACCATCACCAACGAAGTGAAGCTCTACCTGCAAGGCGGCTACGGCAAGGCGCCCGGCCAGGTCGACGAGAAACTGCGCCGCCAGGCCATCGGCAACGAAGAGCTGATCGACGTACGCCCGGCCGACCTGCTCAAGCCGGAGATGGACAAACTACGCGCGGAAATTGGCGCGGTGGCCAAGTCGGCTGAAGACGTGCTGACCTACGCCATGTTCCCCGACATCGGCCGTAAATTCCTCGAAGAACGCGCCGCCGGCACCCTCACTCCAGAAGTGCTGCTGCCGATTCCCGAAGCCGGCAGCGTCGCCAGCGTGGGCGGTGAAGGCGTGCCGACCGAATTTGTCATCGACGTGCACGGCGAGAGCTACCGCGTAGACATCACCGGCGTCGGCGTGAAAACCGACGGCAAGCGCCACTTCTACCTGTCCATCGACGGCATGCCGGAAGAAGTGGTGTTCGAACCGCTCAACGACTTCGTCGGCGGTGGTGGTGGCAGCAAACGCAAAAACGCCAGCGCCCCGGGCGATGTCAGCACCACCATGCCGGGCAACATCGTTGATGTACTGGTGAAAGAAGGCGACGTGGTCAAAGCCGGCCAGGCCGTGCTGATCACCGAAGCGATGAAAATGGAAACCGAAGTGCAGGCGCCGATTGCCGGTACCGTTAAAGCCATTCACGTGGTCAAGGGCGACCGCGTGAATCCGGGTGAGGTGTTGGTAGAGATCGAGGCTTGATCGGCTAGAAAGAGCACGTCCCATTGGGGGAGCCGCAGGGCTCCCCTTTTTTGTGGGGGGGCGGGGACTCGGAATTTAACTCCGTCATTCCCGCGCAGGCGGCGGTCCGACGATTCGGAATCCAGCCTTTCAGGGTTTTACTCCGTCATTCCCGCGCAGGCGGGAATCCAGAATCGAGCAGGAGAACGGAGCTGTCTGAACAATCACCGCACCGGATTGCCGGACCACTGGATTCCCGCTTTCGCGGGAATGACGATGGAGGGGCGGATGACGGTGTTGGAGCGATTGTCGGTGCAGCAGTTTTAAGAAACCCGCTCCCCACACAAATCCAACCCAAACCACCGCTCCACATCCCCTTGCTCCAACCCAGCCCCAAGCAACCCAAACAACTTGCCCAGCGCCGCCTCCCGCGTCATGCCACCGGCCGATATCAGCCCGGTGCTGACCAACGCGCTCCCCGCTGCATACACACCAAACTCCACATGCCCCTGCGGACACTGACTGATCGCCGCCAGCACCACGCCACGATCATGTGCAGCCTTCAGCACAGCCAGCAGTTCGGCGTTGTCCGAAGGGCCGGTGCCGACGCCGTAGCACTCCAGCAACAGCGCCTGCGCGCCGGTAGCGAGCAAGGCTTCGGCATGGCTGGCGAGCACGCCGGGGTACAGCGGCAGCACGGCGATATTCACCGGCGTGCGCTTCACGTCATAACCCAGCAGAGCCGGAAGCGCCCCGGCCCGTTCGCCGGCGCGGTGGCGGGGCTGCTCGGTGAAGGCGTCGAACGCCTCGCTGCGCAGTTTGCTCACCCGTGCGCCGTGCATCAGCTTGCCGTTGAAGTACAGGTGCACGCCGGGTTGGGCGCCAGCCTGCAGCGCCTGCATGGCGCCGAGCAGATTGCCCCAGGCGTCGCTGCCCTCGGCACCGGCCGGCAACATGGAACCGGTGAGCACCACCGGCACGCTCAGGCCCAGCAGCAGAAAGCTCAGTGCAGCGGCGCTGTAAGCCAGGGTGTCGGTGCCATGCAGCACCAGCACGCCATCGAAACCGCCGCCGCTGACGGCCTCGACGATCACGTCGCGCATCGCCAGCCAGTTGGCCTGGCTCATGTTGGCGCTGTCGAGCAGCGGCAGCAGTTCGTGGAACTGCCAGTCGATGTCCGCGCGCGGCGACAGGGTGCGCAGGTGTTCGCTCATGCGCGCCTCGAAGCCACTGGCCGGGGCCAGCCCTTGAGCGGTTTGCAGCATGCCGATGGTGCCGCCGGTATAGAGCACGAAAAGCTTCATGCCGGATTCCTTTGTTGTTATCAGAGGTGTCGGTGGTCATGTTGGGCTTCGCTTCGCTCAACCACAACCTACGGGATGTCGGGGGTAAAGAATCCCGGAGACAAGAATGCCGCGCCAGCTTTCACGGGCGCGGCATTGGGTTAAACCGTTACAGCAAATTAACGGTGGTTGGCAGCCAGGTGTCCGTCAACGGCTTCGCTGCTCGCAGCGGCCTGTGGCGTGGTCGGCCAGGCGTCGCGGTCCAGGTCCAGGTCAGCGAATTTACGGGCGTCGAACACCGGGGTGGCGATGCCGGCTTTGCGCTGCTCGTCGTAGTCGCGCATCACCCGCAGGCCGACCTTGATCAACATCGCCAGGGCGATCAGGTTGACGAAGGCCAGGCAGGTCATGGTGATGTCGGCAAAGGCGAATACGGTGGTGAGGTTCTGCATCGAGCCCCAGCAGATCAGCGCCAGCACCAGGCCTCGGTAGGTCAGCAAGGCCGCACGGCTTTTGCCAAGCAGGAACTGCAGGGCGTTTTCGCCGAGGTAGTAGTTGTAGAGGATGCAGGTGAACACGAACAGGCTCAGGGCCACGCTGACGAAAATACGGCCCCAGTCACCAACCACAGCGGCCAGAGAATTCTGCGTCAGTACAATGCCGTCGCCTTCAAAGCCCGGGGTGTAGAAACCGGAAAGCAGAATCAGCAGGGCGGTACAGGTGCAGATCACGAAGGTGTCGAGGAACACGCTGAACGCCTGTACCACGCCTTGGGCAACCGGGTGCTCAACGCTGGCAACTGCGGCGACGTTGGGCGCACTGCCCAGGCCGGCTTCGTTGGCGAACACGCCGCGTTTCACGCCCATCACGATCGCGCTGCCCAGCAGGCCGGCGAATGCCGGTTCCAGGCCAAAGGCGCTTTTCACGATGGTGACCAACATGCCGGGCACGAGGTCGATCTGGGTGAAGATCACGTACAGGGTCACACCGATGTAGGCGAGGGTTTTCACCGGCACCAGCAGGTCGGACACCGAGGCGATGCGCTTGATACCGCCGATGAACACCAGGCCCAGCAACACCGCCAGACCGATACCGGTGTATTGCACCGGGAAGCCGAAGGCGTTTTGCAGCGAATGGGTCACGGTGAACGATTGCAGGCCGTTGAAGGCGAAGCCGTACGTCACCAGCAGCAACACGGCAAACACCATGGCCATCCAGCGCAGCTTGAGGCCGTGTTGAATGTAATAAGCCGGGCCGCCGCGATACAGGCCGTCACCGTCGGAGCGCTTGTACAGCTGCGCCAGGGAGCATTCGAAGAAGCTGCTGGACATGCCCACCAGTGCGGTGACCCACATCCAGAACACCGCGCCAGGGCCGCCAAGGGTCACGGCGATGCCGACACCGGCGATATTGCCTGCGCCCACACGGCCGGCAAGGCTGAGCATCAGGGCCTGGAAGGAGCTGAGTTGACCGCCGCTGCTTCGCAACGACTGCTTGAACACGCTGAACATGTGGCCGAAATGGCGGAACTGAACGAAGCGCGAGCGAATGGTGAAGTAACTGCCCAGGCCGACGATCAGTACGATCAGCAGCTTGCCGGACAGGAAGTCATTGAGCATTTCAAGCATGGGGAGGTTTCCTCGACTCTTATTGTTCGAATGCAGCGGCGGGTTGTGGGCAACCCTGCGCAGTGGAAAAAGGTGCAGCGAAAAGACACACGTTTCTGAATAAGCGGGCAGCAAAAAACGTGTCGCGCATGGTTGGCTTCTGCCCGGTGTGTAGGCAATTTCGCGGGTCGATTCGATGTGATGCGAGTTGATGCTACAATCGCGCCGCTCGCATCACCGGAGGGCGGCGTTGTGTCGGACAATTTAGGCACCAATCTGAAACTGCTCTGCAGCCACTACCGCTCTATTGCCGAGGTTTGCCGGCTGCTGTCGATCAACCGCGCGCAGTTCAACAAGTACCTCAGCGGGCAAAGCCAGCCGACGAGCTACAACCGCAAGCGCATTGGTGATTTCTTCGGCGTTGAAGACTACGAACTGGGCCTGCCGCCGGAGCAATTCGCCCGCTTGGTCGGCGCTCGGCTGGCCGACAGCCACAACACGCCGGTCAACGATCCGCTGGCCAACCTGCTGCAACCGCTGCGCGAACATGCCACCAGCCTGTCGCGCTATTGCGGGTATTACTTCGAATACTCCAACTGCATGTCGGTGCCGGGTTCGATCCTGCTGTCGCTGGTGCATCTGCGCGAAGAGCGCGGCACCTTTCTGTTCGAGCGTCAGGAACGCCAGGAGCGCTCGGCCAGCGCCAATGTGCAGGCCGAAGATTGGGTGCGCTGCCGCTATTTAGGCGCCGCGTTTCACCTGCAGGACCGTGTGTTTCTCATCGACTACGAGTCGCTGACGCTCAACGAAATGAGCCAGACCATCCTGATTCCCAGCTACAAAAGCCGCATCACCCGGCTCAACGGCCTGAAAACCGGCGTGTCCAGCGGCGACCGTCGAACACCGGCCTGCACGCGGGTTGTGTGGGAGTACCTGGGCGAAGAAATAAACCGCGTCAGCGCCTATCGCCAAGTGATGCTGTATCGCCCGGATGACCCGCGCATAGACGAAGACATTCGCCAGCGGCTCACGGTGGGGCCGATCAGCAATGGCTTGTTTGAAATCGAGTAGGGCAGGGAAACCTAAAATCCCGCACCGGCTGGATAAGCCGGCGCAGGGCACCGAAGTGCTCTAGGGAAAGCGCGCGTCGCTGGGCGGGTAGCCCTCGCAAATGGATGCGCCGCGCGTGACGTTGGCGACGGCTCGGTGAGCGCCGCTTCAGTCAGGGTCAGGCCCTTGGAGCAAAGACCTGGGTGCGGCCCGAAGGCCGCGGGGTTCAAGGGTGGATTGTGCTCAAGGCAGCTTTCGCCTTCCTTTCAGTCGCCACCCGTTTCTTCACTTAACCAATCGTCATCAACGACGCGTTGCCGCCCGCCGCCGCGGTGTTGATGCTCAGCGCGTGCTCGATCAGCAGGCGCTCCAGGGGTATATCCGTCTCGCCTTTATTCAACCCATGCACCCCGACGATGGCGCCTTTGCGCTGCGCTGCCGCTTCGCATACGGCGCGCAGCTGGTCGGAGTCGCCGTGGTGCAGGATGGCGTCGAAGCTGGCGTCGCTGGTGCCCCAGTCGCTGACCAGACGGATGCGTTTCTGCACCTCGTTCGGCAAGCCGTTGTACAGCTCCTTGGTCAGCGGCTGTTCCTGCCAGATCACCTGACTGCCCACGGCAAGCGCGGCGGCCAGTTGTACCAGCAAGTCGGTACTGTCTTCTGCCAGGCACAGCACGTGTTCGCGAGGCAGCAGGCTATAAGTGTTGCGCTCGCCGGTCGGGCCGGGCAACACGTGCACGCTGCCGCTTTGCGCCAGTTCGCTGTATTGCCCGTTGAGGGCAACCAGGCTCGGTTCTTTCTGCGCCAGCCATTCGGCAAATACCTGTGTAGCCTTGCTTTGTTCGGCCGGGCGCTGCGGTGCGCTGGCGGCCTGGCCGAGCTGCCTGGCCACGGCGTCGTGAGGACGGGTGGAGAGCAGGCGGTACATGTACAGCGGGCCGCCGGCTTTCGGGCCGGTACCCGACAGGCCTTCACCGCCAAACGGCTGCACGCCGACCACGGCGCCGACGATATTGCGGTTCACATACAGGTTGCCGACCTTGGCGGTGTTCACCACCTGGGCGATGGTCTCGTCGATGCGCGTGTGCACACCGAGCGTCAGGCCATAACCGCTGGCGTTGATCTGCTCCAGCAAGCTGGCCAGGTTGGCGCGCTGGTAGCGAACCACGTGCAGCACCGGACCGAAGATTTCACGTTGCAGCTCGCTGAAACTGTCCAGCTCGATCAGCGTCGGCATCACAAAGGTGCCGCGTTTGATCTCGTCGCCCTTGGCGCGGGCGGCCTGGAACACCTGGCGGCCTTTCTCGCGCATTTTCTCGATATGCGCTTCGATGCCGGCCTTGGCTTCGGCGTCGATCACCGGGCCGACGTCCGTGCTCAGTCGCTCCGGGTTGCCCAGGGCGTATTCGGCCATGGCGCCTTTGAGCATATCGATCACGCGATCGGCCACGTCTTCCTGTACGCACAGCACACGCAGGGCCGAGCAGCGCTGGCCGGCGCTGTCGAACGCAGAGCTGACCACATCGACCACCACCTGCTCGGTGAGCGCAGAGGAGTCGACGATCATGGTATTCAGGCCGCCGGTTTCGGCAATCAGCGGAATGGTGCGGCCTTGCGCATCGAGGCGCCCGGCAATGTTGCGCTGAATGATGCCCGCCACTTCGGTAGAACCGGTGAACATCACGCCACGCACGCGCTCATCGGCAATCAGGCGTGCGCCCACGGTTTCACCACGGCCCGGCAGCAACTGCACGGCACCGCCGGGTACACCGGCTTCGAGCAGAATGCGCACGGCCTGTGCGGCGATCAGCGGGGTTTGTTCGGCCGGTTTGGCCAGCACGGTGTTACCGGCAGCCAGAGCGGCGGCCACCTGACCGGAGAAAATCGCCAGCGGGAAGTTCCACGGGCTGATACACACCACCGGGCCCAGCGGGCGGTGGCTGTCATTGCTGAAGAAATCGCGCGCCTGAGCGGCGTAGTAACGCAGGAAATCCACCGCTTCACGCACCTCGGCGATGGCATTGGCGAAGGTTTTGCCGGCCTCGCGTACCAGCAAGCCCATCAGCTGCTGCATCTCGGCTTCCATCTGGTCGGCCGCGCGTTCCAGCACAGCGGCGCGCTCGTCAGGCGTAGTGGCTTGCCAGATCTGCCCGCTGGAGACCGCGCAAAGAATGGCGCTCTTGATATCCGCTTCGCTGGCTTCGCTGACATGGCCCACGGTGTCGCGATGGTCAGACGGGTTTTTCACCGCTTCGGCTTCACTTGGCGCCGGGGTGTCGCAGCCCAGCATCGGCAGCGCCACGTAACGGTTGTTGGTGCTGCTCAACAGCGCCGACGACAACGAACCCAAGCGGTGTTCGTTGGCCAGGTCGATGCCCTCGGAGTTCAGGCGCGCTTCGCCATACAGGGCACGCGGCAAGGCAATGCGCGGATGCGGCAGGCCAAGGCCACCTTCGGCAGCGGCCATTTGCTCGATCTGCACCACCGGGTCGAGCACCAGCTCTTTAATGGAAATGCTGTGGTCGGCAATGCGGTTTACAAACGAGGTGTTAGCGCCGTTTTCCAGCAGGCGGCGAACCAGATACGCCAGCAAGGTTTCATGGCTGCCCACCGGTGCGTAAATGCGGCACGGTCGGTTCAGCTTGCCATCGGCCACCTTGCCCACAACCTGCTCGTACAACGGCTCGCCCAT
Organism: Pseudomonas viridiflava; assembly: GCF_900573885.1. Lineage (GTDB taxonomy): Bacteria > Pseudomonadota > Gammaproteobacteria > Pseudomonadales > Pseudomonadaceae > Aquipseudomonas. The sequence goes on along the minus strand of NZ_UPSE01000161.1, from coordinate 71,985 downwards.
GCCGTGCAGGCACTGGAACTCGTACTGGCCGGGATAATAATTCTGCCCGGCAATGGTGTAGATGGCCGACAGCGAATGGGCGTTGTGCGTAGCGAACTGCGGATAAATGGCTTCCGGCACCGCGAGCAGTTTGCGCGCGCAGGCAATGTAGGAAACGTCGGTGTACGGCTTGCGGGTGTACACCGGATAGCCTTCCAGACCTTCGACCTGGGCGCGCTTGATTTCGCTGTCCCAGTAAGCGCCTTTCACCAGGCGAATCATCAGGCGATGGCGGCTGCGCTTGGCCAGGTCGATGACGTAATCGATCACATACGGGCAGCGCTTCTGGTACGCCTGAATCACAAAGCCGATGCCATTCCAGCCGGCCAGGCTCGGGTCGAAACACAGGCGCTCCAGCAGGTCGAGCGACAGCTCCAGGCGGTCGGCTTCTTCTGCGTCGATATTCAGGCCGATGTCGTACTGCTTGGCCAGTTGCGTGAGGCTCAACAGAATCGGGTACAGCTCATCCATCACCCGCTCGTACTGTGCGCGGCTGTAACGCGGGTGCAGCGCCGAGAGTTTGATGGAAATGCCCGGGCCTTCGTAAATGCCACGGCCGTGGGAAGCCTTGCCGATGGCGTGAATCGCTTGCTCGTACGAAGCCAGGTAGCGCTTGGCATCGGCATCGGTGAGTGCGGCTTCACCCAGCATGTCATAGGAATAACGGAAGCCTTTGCTTTCCATATTGGTGGCGTTGGCCAGCGCTTCGGCGATGGTTTCGCCGGTCACGAACTGCTCGCCCATCAAGCGCATGGACATGTCCACGCCCTTGCGAATCAGTGGCTCGCCACCTTTGCCGATCAGGCGATTCAGCGAAGTGGCCAGGCCGGCTTCGTTGTGCGTCGCCACCAGCTTGCCGGTAATCAGCAAGCCCCACGAAGCAGCGTTGACGAACATCGACGGGCTGTTGCCCAGGTGCTGGCTCCAGTTGCCGTTGCTGATCTTGTCGCGGATCAGCGCGTCACGGGTGGCTTTGTCCGGAATGCGCAGCAGCGCTTCGGCCAGGCACATCAGCGCCACACCTTCCTGCGACGACAGCGAAAACTCCTGCAGCAAACCCTGCACCAGCCCCTGACGGCCGCCCGCGCTCTTCTGATTGCGCAGCTTTTCGGCGATGCCCATGGCCAGCTTGTTCGTGGCCTCGGCCTGCGCCTTCGGCAAGCGCGCCTGCTCCAGCAACATGGCCAGCGCTTCGGGCTCAGGACGGCGATACGCCGAGGTGATGGCAGCGCGCAGCACCGACTGCGGCAAGATGCTTTCGGCAAAATCCAGGAAGCACTGCAAGCCTTGCTCAGTCAGCGCTTCCAGCGGCTCTTCACCCAGGGCGGCAGCGACACCGGACAGCTCTGGCGGCGTCAGACCGCCTTCCACCTGCTCCAGATAATTGAAGATCGCCTGCTTGATCAGCCAGTGCGGCGTGCGGTCGATCGACTGTGCTGCCAGCTTGAGACGCTCGCGGGTGGCGTCATCAAGTTTTACGCCAAGGGTGGTGGTAGCCATTGGTTTGTTCCTAAGAAGTGCGTGCCAGAGAAGGAGCGACCGGTGCGCTCGGTCAGGCGGCGCGGTGTGCAGAAATTCAGCGTGGATTAAACCCGCTGGAAGTCAAAGGTGCAACCAGGCGCAACCAATTAATCTTAAAGCCGCGTAGGCCTTTACTGGCGAGGCCTGGCAAGGCGTTACCTTTATGCACTGATGCAGTGCGCCGGCATGCCGGCTAGGTTTTAGCTGCTACAAAACGGATCGTTTTTTGCGCGTAATGGCAAAAGGTGCAACCCGAATTCCCGCCTGAAAACCGACGAACGTTCGTAGCTGACTGGCGGTGCGGTGCGCTTTTGGCAGCGATCAGGCGAACCGCTGGTCGCCGTGCTTGTCTTCAATGCGGCGCTGCCTATTACTTAAACAACTCTCCGCTCGCTAAGGCCCTCTACTAATGCTCCGTCCTTTAATGCGTACCGACTGGCTGTTACTGGTGGCGGCGCTGGCTCTCACCGGCTGCGGTTCCCGTTCGGTTCAGCCGCCGCAACCCAGCCCAGCGGAAATTCAGGCCAAGCTGGTGAAGCTGATTCCGGCGACGGTCAACGACCGCCAGGGCTGGGCAACCGATATTCAGGTGGCCTTCACCACCCAGCAACTCGATGCCAGCAACAGCAACCTGTGTTCAGTGCTGGCGGTGACCGAGCAGGAATCCACTTACCAGGCCGACCCGCCCGTACCCGGCCTGGGCAAAATCGCCCGCCAGGAAATCGACCAGCGCGCCTCGCGGATGCACATTCCCGGCTTCGTCGTCAGCGCCGCCCTGCAGCTGAAATCACCGACCGGCAAAAGCTACAGCGAGCGTTTGGCAGCGGCGCGCAGCGAGAAACAGCTCAGCGCCATCTTCGACGACTTCATCGACATGGTGCCGCTCGGCGCGCAGCTATTCGGCACCTTCAACCCCGTGCACACCGGCGGCCCGATGCAAGTGAGCATCGCCTTTGCCGAAGAGCGCGCCCGTGGTTACCCCTACTCCCACACCGGCACGTTGCGTCAGGAAGTGTTCACCCGCCGTGGCGGCATGTACTTCGGCATAGCGCATTTACTCGGCTATCCCGCCAACTACCCCGAGCCGCTCTACCGCTTCGCCGACTTCAACGCCGGCTGGTACGCCAGCCGCAACGCCGCGTTTCAGCGAGCCGTCAGCCAACTGACCGGTATCGAACTGGCACTCGACGGCGACCTGCTCGTAGCCGGCTCACTGCTGCCCAGCTCAACCGAAAAAGCCGTACGCACCTTAGGCAAACAACTGAACATCAGCGAAACCGGCATTCGCCGCGCCCTGGAAAAAGGCAACACCCTGGCATTCGAAGACACCGACCTCTACGCCGACCTGCTCGCCCTCGCCGACAAGCGCGCCGGCAAACCGGTGCCTCGAGCCGTACTGCCCGGCATCACCCTCAAAAGCCCCAAAATCACCCGCAAACTCACCACCGCCTGGTTCGCCAAGCGCGTGGATGAGCGATACAGGAAATGCCTCGCGCGGGCGCGTTAAGGCGCAGGTTTGGGCAGTTAAGCGAAAACCATCGCGGCCCTTGATCTTGCTTTTGATCTCCAGCTCTTGATCTACCCGCCCCATTCATCGCAGGCCGAGTGGAGTCGTCGCGCAGGGGGTTGAGCGGCCGGGAGCCGCGAAAGGCGTGTCGGGCCAAGGATGGCCCGTCTCGCCGGCCCCCGGAGCGGCGACGGAGGGAGGGAAGTCGAAGCGCAGCGTAGATCCAAGGTAGGGGCAAGCCCTTTTTGCTTACTTTTTAGGGCGACTGCTAAAAAGTGAGTCGCGCGTAAGGCGCGAAACAAAACGTTCAGCACACGCGGTAATAAATACCCACCACCGTGTAACGTTGGGCTTCGCCGAGGCTCAACCCAACCTACAAGCGGGTCGCGCGTAAGGCGCGAAACAAAACGTTCAGCGCACGCGGTAATGAATACGTCCGCAGATCCACCGAGCACGGCTTGAGATTCTGGATCCCGAATCGTCGGACCGCCGCCTGCGCGGGGATGACGGGAGTTGGGAGCACGATCTGCGTAAGGCGCGAAACAAAACGTTCAGCACACGCGGTAATGAATACGTCCGCAGATCCACCGAGCACGGCTTGAGATTCTGGATCCCGAATCGTCGGACCGCCGCCTGCGCGGGGATGACGGGAGTTGGGAGCACGATCTACGTAAGGCGCGAAACAAAACGTTCAGCACACGCGGTAATGAATACGTCCGCGGATCCCCCGAGCACGGCTTGAGATTCTGGATTCCGAATCATCGGACGGCCGCCTGCGCGGGAATGACGGATGTTGAATGCAGGATCTGCCACCACCGCGAAACGCGGCCACCCCCAAACGCACTGAAACCATGCGCCCCTGCCAGCCCCTGGTGCGCAACCCGCCACCCCCGTCAGCCGCAACCCCAGCGCCCATACCAACAACCCCTTGAAAACCCGCAGGTTTTCCCCCGCAAGAAAACCCTGGCACCGACCTTGCTACATCCCCACCCGAACGGGATGAGTCATTCGCGTCGGCACCGCCGTCACAACGCTGCTCATGACGCTTGGCACACAGGAGCTGTAACCAGAGGCGAACTAGGGTTCCGGTCCACAGGAGTGGACGCTGGTCCGAGAGTTTTCCGGCCCTAAGGAAGAGGGCTACACGGCGGGAGAAAAGCCCGGGAGACGTGATGTCATCCCGTGCCTGTTTCCCTAACGTGTAGGAGTGTTGCCATGACCACGCCGTTGTCTCGCTTCAAGCTTCCCCTGTTGCGCAAAAGCCTGCTCGGGGCTTGCCTGGCCGCTGCCGCCAGCCTGTTGCCGGTCACTTCTCACGCCGTTGAAAAACTGAAAATCGGCACCGTTGTCTGGGCCGGTTATGCGCCGTTTTATGTGGCCGACAAACTCGACCTCTACAAACCCCACGGCCTGAAAGTCGAGCTGCAGTTTTTCAACGACCCAGCCCTGATCCCTACCGCCATGGTCGGCGGCGCGCTCGATGGCGGCATGCTCACTTACGACCAGGTCGTCGGCGGCGTGGCCAAGGGGCTCAAGCACAGAGTGGTCATGCCCATCGACTTCTCCAACGGTGGCGATGCCATCGTGGCCGACAAATCCATCGCTTCGGTGAAGGACTTCAAGGGTAAAAAAGTCGGCTACAACCCGCTGTCACCGTCCGACTTTCTCCTCGCCTACGCGTTGAAGTCCAACGGTATGACCGAGAAAGACATCAGCCCGGTGAACATGACGCCTGAAAGCATTCCTGGCGCCATGGCCTCTGGCAGCCTGCCGGTTGGCGTGACCTACGAGCCAAACGTGTCGCAGATTCTCGGCATGCCGGGCGACAAGTTCCATGTGGTGTATTCCTCCAAGGATGCCCCGGGCCTGATCACCGACGTGCTGGTGTTCGACGAGAAGGCCATTGCCAAACGCAAAGTCGCCATCAACGCCCTGATGCAGGGTTACCTCGATGGCCTGGCGTATATGAAAAGCCACCCGGACGAATCGGCTGAAATCATCGGCAAGGTGCTCGGCGTCAGCGCCAAGGAAGCCACCGAGCAAATGAGCGGGGTGTACAACATTCCGCTGGCGGAAATGGGCAAGAACTTCGAGAAGTCCGACGCCACCAGCTCGTTCTTTGGCAGCGGCGCGGTGATCGGCACCTTGCTCAAGGACAACGGCCAGATTCCCGCCGTACCGGATTTCGCTACCACGTTTGACGCGTCCTTTGTCGAGGCCCTGGCCAAGTAAGCCGGTATCGACGTCACGTTGCCGGTGCGCAACCCCCTGCGCACCCACGCAACGCCGATGAGACAGGAGCCATCATGTCTGCTCAGATTTTCCGCTACGCCGATGGGAGAATTCCCAATTCACTGGCATTCGCCTACGTCGTCGCCACTTACTTCGGCGGCCTCGCCCTGCTGTTCTCCGCCCATCTGGGGCTGAACCTGCTCGGCACCTTATTGCTTGGCCACGGCATGATCATCGCGGCCTATCTGATTCACGAATTCGCCCACGGCACCATTTTCGCCAAGCCCAAGCACAACGAATGGGCGGGCGAGGTGTGCAGTTGGCTGTGTGGCAGTTGCTACGCGGGGTTTCAGTACCTGCGCAAGAAACACATGCGCCATCACGTGGACCGCGCCGACGTCATCACCTTCGACACCAAGGCGTTTATGAATGCCTGCCCGGCATGGCTGCGCAAGATCATTCTCGCGCTGGAGTGGATGTATATCCCGGCCATCGAGCTGGTGATGCATTACTACGTGGTGGTGCTGCCCTTTATCACCACAGACGAAAAGCACCGCGCCAATCGCAAGAAAGTGCTGCTGACCCTGGCGATTCGCTCGGCCTTGTTCGCGCTGCTGGCGGCGGTGTCGGTGAAAGCCCTGGTGCTCTACGCCGTGGCCTGGATGTTGATGCTGACCGTGCTGCGTTTTGCCGATGCCTACCAGCACACCTACGACGCCTTCGCTGTGCTCGAAGACGGCGGCGCCATTCCCGAAGACAAGGTCCGCGACCGCGTGTACGAACAGCACAACACCTACAGCAACGTGGTTTCGGCCCGGTGGCCGGCGCTCAATCTGTTGCTGCTGAATTTCTCGTACCACAACGCTCACCATGAAAAACCGGTGGCGCCGTGGTACCGGCTGCCGGCGTTGCACCGCGAGCTGTATGGCAGCGACTACGCTCAGGTGCTGCCGATGCGCCTGCTGTTGAAAAGCTTCCATGAACACCGCCTGCGCCGCGTACTGGATGACCACTACGGCGAAGTGGCCGCGCCCGAGCAACAGCGGCGCGCCGATGGTTTTTACGGCGCGGTGGGCGTGTCGTTTCTGACGGCGGTGTAACCCATGAGCCTCGATTACGTTGGCAAAACCGTGGTGCTCACCGGCGCCGCAAGCGGTATCGGCAAGGGCCTGGCCCGCGCTTTTGCCGAGCAGGGTGCGCGCCTGGAGTTGCTCGATCGCAGCGGCGACGCCCTGGCGGTCGTGGCCGACGAGCTGCAACGCCTGACGCGGGTCAGCACCCATTTGCTGGATCTGGCCGACAGCGAAGCGGTCACCGCCTATGCCGCCAGCCGCGCCGACCGGCCGCTGGATGTGCTGATCAACAATGCCGGCGTCGAGTACGCCACGCCGCTGAGCGACACCGGTGCAGCCGCCGACGCTCATTGGCAGGCGCTGCTGGATAACAACGTCGCCTCCATGTTGCGCCTGACCCGCGCGCTGCAAGGCCAGTTCAAAGCCGGCGCCAGCATCATCAACCAGGCTTCGATCTGGGGCCTGAAAGGCGTGCCGGGCTTTAGCGCCTACGTGGCGAGCAAGCACGCGGTCATCGGCCTGACCCGTTCGCTGGCCTGGGAGCTTGGCCCGCGGCGCATTCGGGTGAACGCCGTGTGCCCCGGCTGGATCGGCACCGAGGCGGCCATGCGCTCGCTGGCGGTGATGGCGGCCAGTAACGGGCGCAGTGAAGCCGACGAACTGGCGATCATCCTCGCCGCCCAGGCCGTACCTGAATTGCTCACGCCGGCCGACCTGGCGGGCACCTTTCTGTTTCTCGGCAGCGCCCTGGCCCTGCCACTGACCGGGCAAGCACTGTCGGTCAGCCACGGCGAGGTCATGCACTGATGACGGACTTACCACTCAAGGGCCAGGTCGCCCTGGTCACCGGCGCTGCCACGGGCATCGGGCGCGCCACGGTACTGGCCTTGGCTGCGGCGGGCGCCAGGGTGTGGATCAATCATTTGGGGCAGGAACGCGCCGCCATCGGTTTGGTGGCGCGCATCACCTCGGCCGGTGGCTGGGCGCGGGCGGTGGAAGCCGATGTGTCGTCGGCGCCGCAAGTGGCGGCCATGTTCGAGGAAATTTTTGCCGCTGGCGTGCTGGATATTCTGGTCAACAACGCCGGCATCATTCTGGAAAAACCTTTTCTGGAAACCACCGAGGACGACTGGGCCAACCTGCTTGGCGTCGACCTCAGCGCCGTGTACCGCTGCTGTCGCCATGCGTTGGGACATATGCAGCCGCGTGGCTCGGGTTGCATCGTCAATATCGCCTCGGAGCTAGGCCACTTGGGGCGCGAGAAGTACGCCGCGTACTGCACCGCCAAGGCCGGGGTGATCGGCCTGACCAAATCCCTGGCCCGCGAATTCGCCCCGGCCATTCGCATCAACGGTGTGGCGCCCGGCCCGGTGGATACGCCCATGGTCAGCGCCGAAAACATGAGCGCCGAAATGATCGCCAAGGAAGTCGCCATTCCCGCCGGGCGCCTCGGCAAACCGGAGGAAATTGCCGCCGCCGTGCTGTTTCTGGTGTCGCCCCAGGCGAGTTTTTTCCAGGGCCAGATGCTCGGCGCCAATGGCGGCGCGTGGATGGGCTGATGATCAGATTGCTGCTTAAACCGGAAAGCATTTTGCTATTCGCCGCGGCCATCTGGGGCCTGGGCTGGATGCCGCTGCAACATTTGAGCGGCCTGGGCCTGCGCGGTATGCCTGTGGTGTTGGCCACCTATGGATTGCTGTGCGTGGTGGCGGTGCCGATTCTGCTGTGGCAGCGCCGCGCCTGGTGGCCGCAACGGTACGGGTTGCTGGCAATCGCCGTATTCGGCGGCTGGGCCACGGCGGGGTTGGTGGGCGCGTTGTCCGAGGGCGAAGTGGTGCGCGCCATGCTGCTGTTTTACCTGGCGCCGGTATGGGCAATGCTCGGCGGCTGGCTGCTGCTCGGTGAGCGCCTGACCCTGATGCGCGTGGCGGCGCTGCTGTTGGCGATGGTCGGCATCGGGCTAACCCTGGGTGTGAGTCGCAACAGCTTCAGTGCCTTTGGCAGCAGCGACTGGCTGGCCCTGAGTGCCGGTCTGGCCTTCGCCCTCAACAACCTCGCCACCCGCCACGCCGAACAGATTCCCTTGGCCAGCAAAGCGGTGGTGGCCTTTCTCGGCAGCGCGCTGCTGGCCTGGGTGTTCTGCATGGCCGAGGGCAGCAGCGTACCGCCGATGGACGGCTTCACCTGGGCCAAGATCGCCTTGTTTGGCCTGTTCTGGCTGCTGGCCATGGGCGCTGCGCAATACGGGTTTACCCATGTGGAGGCCAGCCGCGCGGCAGTGTTGGCGGTGATTGAATTGGTGGCCGCCGTGCTCAGTTCCGCCTGGTTCGGTGACCGCGAACTGGGCCTGCGCGAATGGTGTGGCGGCGCGCTGGTGCTGACCGCCGCGCTGATTGCCGCCCGGCCGCCCCGTGAACCTTCTCTTATTTCCTGTGAGGCAAGCCGATGAGCGTCGAACACAACGCAACCGTACGCATGGACCAACTCAGTTGGGTGGAATACGAGCGCCGCGTGCGCGAGCTGTCGCCCGTGGTGTTTTTGCCCTGCGGCGCTACCGAGCAGCACGGCCCGCACCTGCCGCTGGGCACCGACGCGCTGTTGGCCAGCGCCTTGTGTGAAGACGTGGCCGCCAAAGTCGGCGGGCTGGTGGCCCCGGCGTTGTCTTACGGCTACAAGTCGCAGCCCAAGTGCGGCGGCGGCAATCATTTTTGCGGCACCACCAGCCTCGACGGGCAAACCCTGATCGCCCTGGTGCGCGACGCCGTGCGCGAGTTCGCCCGCCATGGCGTGAAGCGGCTGGTGCTGGTCGACGGCCACTACGAAAACCAATGGTTCGTCACCGAAGGCATCGAACTGGCCATGCGCGAGCTGGGCAAAGACACGGCCCTGGAAGTGATGCGCCTGGAGCATTGGGATTTCTGCACCGAGCAAACCCTGGCAGCGGTATTCCCCAACGGCTTCCCCGGTTTCGCCCTGGAACACGCGGCCGTCATCGAAACCTCGTTGATGCTGCATTACCTGCCCAACCTGGTGCGCATCGACCTGATCCCCGACGAGCCACCGGCCGACTTCCCGCCGTATGACATGTACCCGAGCCGCACCGAGTGGGTGCCGGCTTCGGGCGTGCTGTCTTCGGCCAAAGGCTCGACGGCCGAGAAGGGCGCGCGCATGGCGGGCGACATCACCCAGGGCATCGCCCAGGCCGTGCGCAAGGAGTTCCGCTTGTGAGCAAGGCGCTGATCGTGATCGACATGCAGCGCGACTTCTGCGCGCCCGGCGGCTATGCCGATCAGGCCGGGCTGGACATCAGCCTTCTGCGCGCGCCCATCGAACCCATCCAGCGCCTGCTCGCCTGCGCCCGTGCGCAAGGACTGCTGGTGGTACACACCCGCGAAGGCCATCGCCCCGACCTCAGCGATTTACCCGAGCCCAAACGCCGCCGCGCTGAAAACGCAGGCGCACCGATCGGCCAGCCGGGGCCGCTGGGGCGCCTGCTGGTGCGTGGCGAATTTGGCCACGACCTGATCGACGAGCTGCAACCGCTGCCCGGCGAGCCGGTCATCGACAAGCCCGGCTACAGCGCCTTTGCCAGCACCGACCTGGAATTGTTGCTGCGCAACCGTGGCATCAGCGAACTGTTCATTACCGGCGTGACCACCGAAGTGTGCGTGTCCTCAACCCTGCGCAGCGCCGTGGACCTTGGCTACGCCTGCACGCTGGTCAGCGACGCCTGCGGCTCGGCGTATCCCGAACTGCATGCGGCGGCGCTGGCGATGGTCGACGTGGAAGGCGGTTTGTTCGGCCGCGTGTGCGACAGCGCGCGATTGATCACTGAACTGGAGGCACGCCCATGAGCGGTTCGCCATTAACCTGCAGTCCCGTGCCCGAGCGTTACCTGGGCGTGTGGCAGCGCACGTTGCTGACCACCACCGACGGCGTGCACGACACCAGCACCCGCGTGTACTGGCTGCAAACCGCGCGGCTGTTCGCCGACCTGCGCATTCCGCTGCCAACCCCCTACAGCGTGCGTGAGCTGACGGCGCAGGGCGGTTTTGCCGGCGTGACTGAAGTAACCCAGCACGGCGACAAGGAAATCTGCCAATGGCACCGCGCCGTGGACTTCCAACCGCCGCGCGGCAGCGAAGACATCGGCTACATGCGCTTCCAACATGCCGATTGCGTATTCGAAGACGGCCTCGACGCCAGTTACCACGAAGTGTGGGAGCGCTTGCCCGAATCGCTGGGCCGTAACTGGGGCGTGTGGCTGGTGGCGGCAGATGACCGCCAGGGCTGCCTGTTGCTGGCCGGCGACTGCTTTTTGTTTGTTGCCGGGCGGCCAAAACCGCTGGCCCCGGCGCCCTCGCTGCAAGCCCTGCTGGATGACGGCGGCAACGCCGAGCGCCTGCTGGAGTGCGAGCTGTCGTTTGGCTGGCATGGAAACGGCCAGACGCCATGGCTGATTGCCCTGTCGACCATTCCAGAGCGTGTCGGCGATGTGTTGTTGCCTGTCGATGTCAGCCCGGATGACAGCACGCAGTTATGCGCCGACCACAGCCTGGAACAGCTCGGCCATACCCCACCCATCGGCGGCTGGCGCCTGCGCGAGCAACCTGTTTTCCCGTTAGTTGAGGAGGCCGTGTCATGAGCGCGCATCAACCGTTGCCTGAGACTCAGGCGCCCACCCGGCCGGCCCGCCAGCGCTGGTGGGTCATTCGCGGTGAACTGCCGCGTGCCGCGATCTGGGGCCTGGCCACCGCAGGTTTGCTGTTGCCGCTGCTGATCTGGTGGGCCTATACCGCCGCCGGGCTCGCCAACCCGATGTTTATGCCAGGCCCGGACGCCGTGCTGGCGCGGGTAGGGCGCTGGTGGAGCGACGAAGGCTTGCTCGCCGATATCGGCATCAGTGTGTACCGCGTGATGACCGGCTTCCTCGCTTCGGCACTGTTTGCGTTGCCGCTGGGCTTGTACATCGGCACCTACCGGCCGGTGCAGGCGTTTCTCGAACCGCTGACCGACTTCATTCGCTATATGCCGGCCGTGGCGTTTATTCCGCTGGTAATGCTGTGGGTCGGCATTGATGAAAGCTCCAAGGTGCTGATCATTTTCATCGGCACTTTCTTCCAGATGGTGCTGATGGTTGCCGAAGACGTGCGCCGCGTGCCGATGGCGCAAATCGAAGCGGCGCAGACCATGGGCGCCAGCCGCAGCGAGATCGTCAAGCTGGTGGTGCTGCCCTCGGCGCGCCCGGCCCTGCTCGACACCCTGCGCATCACCTGCGGCTGGGCCTGGACGTACCTGGTGGTAGCCGAACTGGTGGCGGCGAACTCGGGCCTGGGCTACGCCATTCTCAAAGCCCAGCGCTATATGCAAACCGACAAGATCTTCGCCGGCATCATTCTGATCGGCGTTATCGGCCTGCTCACCGACCAGGCGTTTCGCTGGCTCGGTCGTGCGGCCTTCCCGTGGTTGAAGAGGTGAGCCATGAGCGACGCTAAAATCCGCATTCGCCAGGTCAGCAAAGTCTTTAAAACCCGCAACCGCGAGGTGCAGGCACTGCAAGACATCAACCTGGGTATCCAGCGCAACGAATTCATCACCTTTGTCGGCGCCTCGGGCTGCGGCAAGTCCACGCTGCTGCGCAGCATTGGCGGGCTGGAACAACACAGCCGTGGCGAAATTCTGCTCGACGGTCGCGCCGTGAACGGGCCGGGCATCGACCGCGCCATGGTGTTTCAGCACTACAGCCTGTACCCGTGGCTGAACGTGATGCAGAACATCAAGTTTTGTCGGCAATTGAAGGTGGTGGCCGACACGGTGAAAAGCGATGGCGACATCGAAGTGGCCAGCGGTCGTGCCGATGCGCTGTTGAATTTGATGGGCCTGTCGGCGTTTCACCAGGCGTATCCGAATCAGCTCTCCGGCGGCATGCAGCAGCGCGTGGCAATTGCCCGCGCCCTGATGCCCAAGCCGGAAATTCTGCTGATGGACGAACCCTTTGGCGCCCTGGACGCGCAAACCCGCGAAGTGATGCACGACCTGATCCGCCACGTTCATCGCCTGGAAAAGAGCACGATCCTGTTCGTCACCCACGACGTGGAAGAGGCCATTTACCTGGGGGGGCGCGTGGTGCTGATGGCCCCTCGGCCTGGGCGCATCGACACCATCTACGACGTGCCGCTGCCGGCCGAGCGCAATCAAGACATGAAACTGTCAGCTGAGTTTCTTAAGCTCAAACGCGAGATACTGGCGCGCATTCGCGAAACCTCGGGCATGAGCACCGATTTGGAACTCCTCGAGCAATTGACGCGCACGCAGCCGTTGGCGTTGTAACCGCTCGTTGGGCTTCGCTGCGCTCAACCCAACCTACGGCCAGGATCGTAGGTTGGGTTGAGCGCAGCGAAGCCCAACAAAACACCAAACGCCAACACGCAACTAACCGCCAACCGTCAGGTCTCACCCATGCCCGGCGTGGAACTTGCTTTTCACGCTGTGCAGCGTCACCCCTTCTAATAAAAAAACTCTGCTACTTCTCCGTGATGAATAATCGCCGCCGCCAAGTGATCGGCCGTGGCCGTGTGTGTATGTGAGGGATAACGTGGAATTCGCTCTTTCGATTGCGCCCTATGCGGGCATTACCGTGATGATTCCGGCCGTGCTGTTGGTGACCGCCTGGCTCAATTACAGCGCCTCGCGCCGAGTCGCAGTGCTGTGGTTGAGCGTGGTGGTGCTCGCCTATGGTGCGGTCATGTTCAGCAAACTGGCATTCAAAGGCTGGGGCCATGGCTGGGAGGCGATGAATATCGCAGTGTTCAGCGGCCACGCCATGAACGCCTGCCTGGTAACGCCCGTGCTGTTGAGCCTGCTGGCTCGCCAATGGCATCCGTTGCTGCGTTGGCCCGCTGCCGGTGCAGCGTTGATTGGCGGCTGGTACTTCAGCGTCACCGTGGTCGCGCCTTATGTGCACCCGTTGCCAGAGGCCATCGCCGGCGCGCTGATCGGCGGCCTGGGTTCCATGACGTTCCTGGCCCTGGCCGAACGCACGGAAATTCGCCCGCTGCCGGCGCGCGCCATGGCCATGGGCCTGACCGTGATCGCCGCATGCGCCAGCCTGCCCAAGTACACCGCCGAGGGCTTGCTCAATCACTTCGCCATCACCCTGTCGGGGGCTGAGCAGCCTTATATCAAGCCGCATTGGCACAATTCACCGACCGCGCAATCGTCGCGCTGATCGGCATAACGGCGCGCGCCTGAACTAATAAAGCGCGGCCGGGGTCTGTAGGTGCGTGTTACCGGCGCACCGCCATCAGCGACCGCTCGGACGGCCCGTTTAGCTGCAGTCAAACGGGTTGCCCACGGCTCGCCGCAGTAGGCGCAAGGATGAACAGGACGGCCCGCGCGCGACGCTGGCCTTGGGCAGTTTCACCGCAACAGACGACTGCAGGGATTCGCTATGAAGCGCCTCGAACTACTGGACTACGGCCGTTTTATCGCCGCCATCATGGTGGTGCTCTACCACTACACCTTCAACGGCATTGCCAACGGCAAGCTCAGTTCTCTCAGCCATATTCCCGAGCTGATCGAGTTCACCAAATACGGTTATCTGGGCGTTGAGCTGTTCTTCATGATCAGCGGCTACGTCATCTTCTACTCCGCGCGCAACCGCAGCGCCGCGCAGTTCGCCGCCTCCCGCGCCATTCGTCTTTATCCTTCGTACTGGTTCGCCGTGTTGTTCACCAGCGCCATCGCCTGGATGTGGGCGACCACGCAAATGCAGGTCACGCCGCTGCAAACCCTGGTCAACCTGAGCATGTTCCAGTCCTACCTCGGCATCGGCCATGTTGATGGCGTGTACTGGACGCTGGTGCTGGAGGTGCAGTTCTACGTGCTGGTGCTGCTGTGCCTGTTTCTGGGGTGGCAAGACCGCCTGGAAATCCTCTTCAGCTGGTGGCCGGTGATCATGCTGGTGGCCTTGCTGGTGGGCATCAACCGCGCGCCGTTACTGGGCGGCTATTTCAGCTACTTCGCCGCCGGTGCGCTGTTCGCCATTCTCAAAGAAAAAGCCAACTGGAAAAGCGCCGCCTCGCTGGCCCTGGCGTTTGGCCTGTGCGTGCGTTTTTCCATTGAAGTAGCGGGTGAAAAGGCCGTGGAATCCGGCGCCTATTTCTCGCCCGTGGTGGTGACAAGCATGATCTGCCTGTTCTTCGCCTTCTTCCTCACCCTGAACCTTGAGAAAGTGCAGCAACTGCGCCTGCCATTCTCGAAAACCCTGGGTGCGCTGACCTATCCGGTGTATCTGATTCACGCGCACTTCGGTTATATGTTCCTCAGCCGCTTCGCCACCGATGACAACCGCGCGTGGATGTACCCGCTGGCCATCAGCATTGTGCTGGTGGTGGCGTATTGCATGAACCGCTTTATTGAAGTGGGTCTGGCCGGCATGTGGAAAAAACTGGCTAATCTCACCGTGTACCGCGCGGTGGATGGCGTACAACGACTGTCGGCCGGTGTGCTGCGCCGGCCCGCTTGATTCCTGGAAACGGATGTTCCCAATGGCCCGCTGGGTTCTGCTGATTGTTGCCGCCCTGACCCTGCCCGCCGGCGCGTACCTGTGGGCCAAAGCCGAGTATTACCCCGCCGAAGTGGTGGATCGCGCCCAGGCGTTTATCACCCTGCTTGAAGCCGCGCAGATGGACCAGGCCCAGGAAATGGCCATGCGCAACGAATACATGGGCCGCACTCCCGAGGAATTCGCCGAACGCATGTGGGCGCAGCGCTGCCGCGTTGACCGGGTGGAATGGACCTCGCCGCCGCAAACCAACGGCAACCGCCTGCGCCGCTGGTGGCGGGGTGTCGAAATCGAAATGCCGGAAATCGCGGTGGAGTTCGAAGGCGACTGCTTGCTGCTGGTGAGCATGCGCCGCGGCGCCGACGGCCAATGGCGCGTGTTCAACATCCAGCGCCACGCCGGCTGAACCCCACCCCAGTTTTTGCCTAACCAACGACGACAAAAAACCTAATTTCGCTATGGCCAGTGCGTGGACAGAATGCGGGCATTGGTCGTGGGTGCTGCAAAAGCGCCCAGACCGCAACTGATCGTCGAACGCCGCTCCAGTCCCCTCGCCCGTTTACGGGAGAGGGTTAGGGAGAGGGGCTCTTCCACCGGCAAACCAGGGCGTCCCATGAGCACACCGACCCACACCCGCATTCGCATGTTCAACACCAAGGACACCTACCCCAACCAGACCCTGGACAACGACCTCTGCCAGGCCGTCCGCGCCGGCAATACCGTGTACGTGCGCGGCCAGGTGGGCACCGACTTCGACGGCAATCTGGTCGGCCTCGGCGACCCTCGCGCCCAGGCCGAACAGGCCATGAGAAACCTCAAGCAACTGCTGGAGGAGGCGGGCAGCGACCTCAGCCATATCGTTAAAACCACCACCTACCTCACCGACCCGCGCTACCGCGAGCCGGTGTATCAGGAAGTGGGGAAGTGGTTGAAAGGTGTGTTTCCAATTTCCACTGGCTTGGTGGTTTCGGCCTTGGGGCAACCTCAATGGCTGATGGAAATCGATGTCATTGCAGTCATTCCGGACGACTGGAAATGACCTTCTCCATCGTCGGCCGCTGCGCCGAAACCGGCCAACTGGGCATCGCCATCAGCTCCTCCAGCATCGCCGTGGGCGCCCGTTGCCCCTGGGTGCGCGGTGGTATTGGCGCCGTCAGCACGCAAAACATCACCTTGCCCGCCTTGGGCCCGGAAATTCTCGACCTGCTGGAACAAGGCGCTGGCGCCAGCGAAGCGCTGGACAAAGCCCTGACCACCCACGGCTTCAGCCAGTACCGGCAAGTGACCGTCATCGATCACCACGGCGCCACCGCCTTGTTCACCGGCAGCGAAGCGCTCGGCGTGCACAACGCCGTGGCGGGCGATCAATGCGTGGCGGCGGGCAATCTGCTCTCCAGCCCGCACGTGATCGACGCCATGGTCGCGGCATTTGAAGGCAGCACAGGCGAAGCGCTGGCCGACCGCCTGCTGGCCGCCATGAACGCGGCAATGGCCGCCGGTGGCGAAGCGGGACCGGTGCATTCAGCCGCGATGTCGGTGGTCAGCGACTTGCTCTGGCCGATTGTCGACCTGCGCGTGGACTGGGCCGAGCACGACCCGATCGGTGAAGTGGGCAAACTGTGGCAGGCCTATCGCCCGCAAATGCAAGACTACGTCACCCGCGCCCTGGACCCCACCAAAGCGCCGAGTTACGGGGTGCCGGGGGACGAATAAAGCGGAGAAAATTCACGTAGGTTGGGTTGAGCCATAAGCGAAGCCCAACAGGGAGCCCGTTGGGCTCCGCGTGGAGATTTGTCGGGCTCCGCGTGGAGATTTCTCCGGCTCCGCATGAACATTTGTTGGGCTTCGCTGCGCTCAACCCAACCTACGGACCGCGCTCACCGACCCAAGGACGAGTGAAACCATGCACACCAGCCGCGACCTGCTTTCCCACCTCATCGCCTTCGACACCGTCAGCCGCGAGTCGAACCTGGCGTTGATTGAATTCGTCCGCGATTACCTTGCTGGCCTGGGCATCGACAGCGAGCTGATTTACAGCGACGACCGCCGCAAGGCCAATCTCTATGCGCGTATCGGTCCAGCCGGCGCGGGCGGGGTGATGCTCTCGGGCCACAGCGACGTGGTGCCGGTAGACGGCCAAGCCTGGACGCTGCCGCCGTTCGCCCTCACCGAGCGCGACGGCAAGCTGTACGGCCGTGGCACGGCGGACATGAAGGGTTATATCGCCTGCGTGCTCGCCGCCTTGCCTGCCTTTTTGGCCAGCCCGTTGCGCGTGCCGCTGCACCTGGCGATTTCCTATGACGAGGAAGTCGGCTGCCTCGGTGTGCGCAGCCTGATCGAGGCGCTGGCGCATCGGCCGGAGCGGCCGAGCCTGTGCATCATCGGCGAACCGACTTTCATGCGCCCGGTGCTCGGCCACAAAGGCAAACTCGGCATGCGCTGCGAAGTGCACGGCGCCGCCTGCCATTCGGCTTACGCGCCAGAGGGCGTGAACGCCATCGAATATGCCGCCAAATTAATCAACCGCCTCGGCGAGATCGGCCAACGCCTGGCCGCAAAAGAGCGCCACGACGCGCGTTTCGACCCGCCGTATTCCACCGTGCAATCCGGCACCATCAGCGGCGGCAGCGCCTTGAATATCGTGCCCGAACACTGCCGCTTCGACTTCGAAGTGCGCACCTTGCCGGCCGACGATGCCGAGACCATCGCCCACGAATTGCAGGCCTACGCCGCCGAGCTGGTGCCACAGATGAACGCCGTACAACCCGGCACCGGCATCCGCTTCACGCCGATAAGTGCTTATCCGGGCTTAGCCACCGCCGCCGACAGCGAGGCCGCGCAACTGCTGGCGCTGGTCAGCGGTTCGGACGATTTCGGCACCGTGGCCTTTGGCACCGAAGGCGGCCTGTTCGACCAGGCCGGCATCGCCACCGTGGTCTGCGGGCCCGGCAGCATGGACCAAGGGCACAAGCCGGATGAATTTGTCAGCGTTGAGCAGCTAAGCCAGTGCGACGCCATGCTGCGGCGTTTGGCGAAATGGATGCAGGCGTAGAGCTTTCTGTAGGAGAGGCTTCAGCCTCGATAGGCTTGACCAAACACCATCAAACCATCGCGCCTACGGTTTCACCGCATCGGGTCCGCCGCTCAACTCCTGCTGACAATAATCGGCAAACAACTGCGCCGACTTGGTCAGCTGCGAGCGCTTCAACCAGGCCGCCACCAGCCCGGAGCCGGTGACATTCTCGGCAATATTCACCGCCACCACTTTCTGCCCGTCATAGGTGCATTCCGAGTGCGGGCGGGTGACCAGCACCGAGAAGCCGAACCCTTGCCCGACCATGCCGCGCACCATCTCGATGGAAGGCGAGCTGAAGGCGATGTGAGGCGTTAGGCCGAGCTCTTCGAACAGGCTGACGAAGTAGGTTCGGCTCGGCAGCACGTCGAGCAGAATCATCGGCTCAAGCGCCAGGTCGCGCAGCGACACCTGCGCCTGCTGGGCGAAACGGTGGTCGGCCGGCAATAGCGCATAAGGGCGCTGCGGCGGCATCAGTTCCTGGGTTTC
Organism: Pseudomonas viridiflava; assembly: GCF_900573885.1. Taxonomy (GTDB): domain Bacteria; phylum Pseudomonadota; class Gammaproteobacteria; order Pseudomonadales; family Pseudomonadaceae; genus Aquipseudomonas. The sequence continues at coordinate 53,485 of NZ_UPSE01000161.1, read as the reverse complement.
GATGGTGCCGTCCAGGTCATGGTCGTAGAGAATCGCCAGGTCGAAACTGCCCGAGGTCAGGCCCTGCACCAGCTCCTGTTGCTCGCCGTCGCGTATGCGTATTTCCACGCCCGGGTACAGCGCGTTGAAGCCCGCAATCAGGCGAGGCAAGTACAACGGCGCCACGGTTTCAAAGCAGCCGATATCGATCTGTCCGGCAATGATGTCGTTGTCGGCCAGGGCGTTCTGTTCGAACTCCTTGGCCATGCGCAGCAGCTCCTGCGCCTTGCGGTAAAAGCGCGCGCCGCTGGGCGTCAGCGACACGCCCTGGGCGTGGTGGCGAATAAACAGCTGCACGCCGAAGCTTTCTTCCAGGCCCTTGATCGCGGTGGAAATCGACGGCTGGGCGATGTACAGCTTGCGCGAGGCCTCGGCAACGCTGCCGCACTCCACGGTGGTGACGAAGTATTTAAGTTGGCGCAGGGTATAGGCAGCCACGACAGACCTCAGGTAAGACATTTGCGTGCACACCTTACCGCGTTGGTGCTGCCGTAACGGTCTGGCATGAACACCTTTTTGCGCGGCAATGGGCATATTTTTTCTTCGCCGGCGGCTTGCTGAAGAGGCACAGGCAGCGGCTAGAGTGTTGCTAGCAAAACCCATACACACCACAAGAACACAGGAGGATGCTGCATGCGTCTGGCGCTCTGGCAAACCGAAGGACACCCCGGCGATGTGGCCGCGAATCTCGCTGACCTGGCCACCCAGGCACGCGCAGCGGCAGCGGCCGGCGCGCAGTTGCTGCTGTGTTCCGAGCTGTGGCTGGGCGGCTACAACCTGCGGGCGCAGCCGGCCGAAGCGGCGGACGGGCCCGCGGCGCAACGCATTGCTGAGCTCGCGCGCGAACACGGCATCGGCATTTGCTACGGCTATGCCGAAACCCATGAAAGCGGCGGCAAGCCGTACAACTCGGCGCAACTGATCGACGCCACCGGCACGCGCCTGTGCAACTACCGCAAAACCCACCTGTTCGGCGCGTTCGAGCGCACCTTGTTCACCCCCGGCGAGCGCTTGCAGGCGCCGTTCGAATTCGCCGGCTGGTCGATTGGTTTGCTGATTTGCTTCGACGTCGAGTTCCCCGAGAACGTGCGCAAGCTGACCCTCGAAGGCGCCGAGCTGCTGCTGATTCCCACCGCCCTGACGCCGGAATACCGCGCCGTGCCCGACCTCATCGTGCCGGCGCGCGCGGTGGAGAATCAGCTGTTCGTCGCCTACTGCAACCACAGCGGCGTAGAAGCCGGCCTGGCTTTTCTCGGCGGCTCCTGCGTGGCGGCGCCGGATGGCAGCAAACTGGCCAGCGCGGCAAACGGCGAGGCGCTGCTGGTGGTCGACCTCGACCACCAGCAGCGCGCCGCGCAGGAAAGCACCTTCCCCTACCTCGCCGGCCGGCGCCCGGAGATCTACACCAATTCCTAACCCTGTGGGAGCGGCTTCAGCCGCGATGCTCTTGATCAAAAGCATCGCGGCGTAAGCCGCTCCCACACTTAAACACCGATGCACTTTTATCTGGCACCCCGCCCCACCTCGGTGCGCTCCAAAGCAGCTTTTTCATATACCCCGAACACATATTTAATAATTTTCCTATGCAGCCCGTTCCGCCACCATCGCTCTCACTAATCGGCACGAGGGCGTTGGGGTGTTTGAGCTTAATGACTGGCAACAACGGGCGGCGGCTCAGCGCTTTCCTACCCTGGCGCTGATCGATGGTCAGGCAGTTGCGGCGCAATCCGGCGCGACCTTTGCCGCGATCAATCCGGCCACTGGCGCGGTGCTGGCCGAGGTGGCTGCGTGCGGTGATGCCGATGTCGATGCAGCCGTTCGAGCGGCGCGTCAGGCGTTTGAGTCCGGCGTCTGGGCCCGTCGTTCACCCGCCGAGCGCAAGGCCGTGTTGCTGCGCCTGGCCGAGCTGATTCTGGAACACCGTGAAGAGCTGGCGCTGCTTGATTCGCTGAACATGGGCAAGCCGGTCATGGATGCCTACACCATCGACGTGCCAGGCGCCGCCGGGGTGTTTCGCTGGTACGCCGAAAGCCTCGACAAGCTCTACGACCAGATCGCCCCCAGCGCCCACAACGTACTCGCCACCATCACCCGCGAAGCGCTCGGCGTAGTCGCTGCCGTGGTGCCATGGAATTTCCCGCTCGACATGGCCGCCTGGAAACTCGCCCCGGCACTGGCGGCGGGCAACTCGGTGCTGTTGAAACCGGCCGAGCAGTCGCCGTTCTCCGCCTTGCGTCTCGGCGAGCTGGCCCTTGAGGCCGGCATTCCGGCGGGTGTGCTGAACGTGCTACCAGGCCTGGGCGAGCAGGCCGGCAAAGCCATGGGCTTGCACGCCGATATCGACTGTCTGGTCTTCACCGGCTCCACGGAAGTGGGCAAATATTTTATGCAGTACTCGGCCCAGTCGAACCTCAAGCAGGTGTGGCTGGAGTGCGGCGGCAAGAGCGCGAACCTGATCTTCGACGACTGCAACGACCTCGACCTGGCCGCCGAAAAAGCCGCGTTTGGCATCTTCTTCAACCAGGGCGAAGTCTGCTCGGCCAACTCCCGCGTGCTGGTGCAGCGTTCCATCCACGACGAGTTCGTTGAGCGCCTGTGTGCCAAGGCGCAGGCCTGGCAGCCCGGCGACCCGCTAAACCCTGCCAGCCCTGCCGGCGCCATTGTTGAAACGCGACAAACCGAGCGGGTGATGAGCTACATCCGCGACGCCCATGAACAGGGCGCACGCCTGGTCTGCGGTGGCGAGCAGGTGAGCATCAACGGCAGCCGCAATTTCGTGCAGCCGACCATCTTTACCGGCGTAACGCCGGACATGCGTCTGGCCCGCGAAGAAGTGTTCGGCCCGGTGCTGGCAGTGATTCCGTTCGACAGCGAAGAACAAGCCCTGCGCCTGGCCAACGACAGCATTTACGGCCTGGCCGCCTCGCTATGGACCGACAACCTCAACCGCGCGCACCGCGTGGCCCGGCAACTGCGCGCCGGCACCGTGTCGGTGAATACCGTCGATGCCCTGGACGTGACTGTGCCGTTCGGTGGCGGCAAGCAATCGGGCTTTGGCCGCGACCTGTCGCTTCACTCCTTCGACAAATACACCCAGCTCAAAACCACTTGGTTCCAGCTGAAATAAGAAAAAGATACGGAGACATTTTGATGACTGCCCCACTGCCCAAACGCGAAACCAGCGACTACCAGGCCTCTGATGCCGCTCACCACATCCACGCCTTTCTCGACCAGAAAGCGCTGAACGCCGAAGGGCCGCGGGTGATCGTGCGTGGCGAGCGTTTGCATCTGTGGGACAACGACGGCAACCGCTACCTCGACGGCATGTCGGGCCTGTGGTGCACCAACCTCGGTTACGGCCGCAAGGATCTCGCTGCCGCCGCCAGCCAACAGCTGGAGCAGCTGCCGTACTACAACATGTTTTTTCACACCACCCACCCGGCGGTGGTGGAGCTGTCGGAGTTGCTGTTCAGCCTGTTGCCCAGCCACTACAGCCACGCGATTTACACCAACTCCGGCTCTGAAGCCAACGAGGTGCTGATCCGCACCGTGCGCCGTTACTGGCAGATTCTCGGCAAGCCGCAGAAGAAAATCATGATCGGCCGCTGGAATGGTTACCACGGTTCAACCCTGGCCGCGACGGCGCTCGGTGGCATGAAGTTCATGCACGAAATGGGCGGCCTGATTCCGGATGTCGAGCACATTGACGAGCCCTACTGGTACGCCCACGAAGGCGACCTGACGCCGGCTGAATTCGGCCTGCGCGCGGCGCGCCAATTGGAAGAAAAGATTCTCGAACTGGGCGCCGAGAACGTCGCCGGCTTTATCGCCGAACCGTTCCAGGGCGCCGGCGGCATGATCTTCCCGCCGGAAAGCTACTGGCCGGAAATTCAGCGCATCTGCCACCAATACGACGTGCTGCTGTGCGCCGACGAAGTGATTGGCGGCTTCGGCCGCACCGGCGAATGGTTCGCCCACGAATACTTCGGCTTTCAGCCCGACACCCTGTCCATCGCCAAGGGCCTGACCTCCGGCTACATCCCCATGGGCGGCCTGGTGCTGAGCAAGCGTATGGCCGAGGTGCTGGTGGAGCAGGGCGGCGTGTTCGCCCACGGCCTGACGTACTCCGGCCACCCGGTAGCGGCCGCGGTGGCGATTGCCAACCTCAAGGCGCTGCGTGATGAAGGCGTGGTCAGCCAGGTGAAAACCGACACCGGCCCGTACCTGCAAAACTGCCTGCGCGAAGTGTTCGGCAATCACCCGCTGGTGGGCGAGGTACAGGGGGCTGGGTTGGTTGCGGCGTTGCAATTTGCCGAAGACAAAACCACGCGCAAACGCTTCGCCAACGAAAACGACATCGCCTGGCGCTGCCGCAGCATTGGCTTTGAAGAAGGCCTGATTATTCGCTCGACCCTGGGCCGCATGATCATGGCGCCGGCGCTGGTGGCGACTCGTGGCGAGCTGGATGAACTGGTGAGCAAGACCAAGCGGGCTGTGGATCGGACGGCGCAGGAGATAGGGGTTCTTTGACCCAGCGTCACATCGTGTAGGAGGGGGGGGGCGGCCATCCGATTTAGCCGCGATGTTTTTGATCTTTGCAAAGCATCGCGGCTAAAGCCGCTCCCACAAAATCCAGTCAGCCGCTAAAAAATCGAACAACGCTCCACCGCAGAACAAGAACCCAGCCCAACAGAGGCGCGGGTCACAGAATCACTTGGCCGCTGGCCATTACTGCCCCGCAATTCAATCAATAACTAAGCCTTCAGGCTGTGGGAGTGTTCCATGCGTAAGTCCTTGCTCAAGCGTGTCTCGCTGTCCCTCGTTCTGGCCGCTGCCGCCACTGGCGCGCAGGCTGGCAAGTTGTCTATCGGCCACACCACCTGGGTCGGCTATGGAACGTTGTATCTGGCCCGTGACCTGGGCTATTTCAAAGACGCCGGCCTCGATCTGGAACTGACCACCATCGAAGAAGCCTCGATGTACATGGCCGCCCAGGCCTCCGGCAAGCTCTCGGGTTCGGCATCGACCATCGACGAAATTCTCAAGTACCGCTCCAAAGACTTCTGCTTCAAAACCGTTGCCGCACTCGATGAAAGCCATGGCGGCGACGGCGTGGTGGTGACCAAGGACATCACCAGCATCAAAGGCCTCAAAGGCAAATCGATTGCCGTGAACGAAGGCTCGGTGTCGCAGTTCTGGCTCTCGTACCTGCTCAAGAAAGAAGGCATGAGCATGGCCGACGTCGAGGTGCAGAACATGACCGCCGATGACGCTGCCACTGCCTTTATCGCCGGTCGCATTCCAGCGGCGGTGACCTGGGAGCCGAACCTGACCATGGTCAAACAAAAGGGCGCCGGCAACGTGCTGGTCGACAGCAGCGCCACGCCGGGGGTGATTGTCGATGTGGTGGCGCTGTCGTGCGACGTGATCGAAAAGCAGCCTGAAGACGTGAAAGCCCTGGTCGCCGGTTTGTACAAAGCCGTGCAGTACACCAAAGACCACCCCAAAGAGGCCTACACCATCATGGCCAAAGGCGTGGGCGGTTACCTGTCCAAGCCTGAAGACCTGGCCGAAGCCGCCAAGGGCGTGAAGTTCTACGACCAGGCCATGAGCGAAAAACTGCTCGGCACTAAAGGCAAGCCCGGCGACATCGCTGAAATCATCAAGCTCGCCAACGAAACCTGGAGCGAGCTGCAGGGCAAGCCGTTCACCGTCAGCTATGACGATCTGGTGGACACCTCGTTCGTGACCCCGTAACGCCCCTCGCCGCGTGTTTCGGCACGCGGCGTGCTTTCTCTGCCTTGTTTCTTTCTGCCTTGCTGATGTGGAGGTGGCGTGATGGCCACTGTTCGATCCTGGATAAACCGCTGCCTGACCCCCAAGGTCGGCCTGCCGGTAAAACTTGTTTTTGCAGCCAGCACCCTGTGCTGGTTGGCGGTGTTGGGCCTGTGGGTGGGCCTGTCTTATGGCGGCGTGGTGCCGACCATGTTTCTGCCCACGCCGGGCGCGGTATTCGATGCGGCGGTGCGTCTGAGCAACGACGGCACGCTGGCCAAGCACGTCGGCGCGAGCCTGGAAGTGGTGCTCATCGGCTTTGCCGTGTCATCGCTGGTGGCGGTGCCGTTGGGCCTGCTGATGGGCAGCTTTCGTATCGTGCAGGCGCTGCTTGAACCGCTGGTGAACTTCATCCGTTACTTGCCCGTGACCTCGTTCGTGCCGCTGTTCATTTTGTGGATCGGCATCGGCCTGGAACAGCGGGTGGCCGTGATCATCTTTGGCACCTTTTTCCAGCAGTTGGTGATGATTGCCGACGTTTCCAAAGGCGTCTCCAAAGACCTCGTCAACGCCAGCTACACCCTCGGCGCCACCCGCCGCGACGTGGTGTTCCACGTGCTCGGCCCGGCCTCGCTGCCCGGCGTGCTCGACACCTTGCGCGTGACCATGGGCTGGGCCTGGACCTACCTCGTCGTCGCCGAACTGGTGGCAGCTTCCAGCGGCCTCGGCTACATCAGCCTGAAAGCCATGCGCGGTTTCCAGGTGGACGTGATTTTCCTCGCCATCGCCATCATCGGCCTGCTGGGCCTGATCACCGACCAACTCTTCCGACTGCTCCGCCTGAGGATTGCCGCATGGGCACAATAGCCTCCACCAAGCCCTACATCATGCCGCCGCTGAGCGAGTACGCTGCCGTCGAAAGCCGTCTGAAAGTGGAAGGCGTGAGCCTGCGTTACCAGTCGCCGAGCGGCGACACCTTCACGGCGCTGGACAACGTGTCGTTTGAAGTGCCGGATCAGCAATTTGCCGTGATCGTCGGGCCGTCGGGCTGCGGAAAATCCAGCCTGCTGTACCTCACCGCCGGCCTCGCTGAACCCAGCGACGGCGCCATTTATGTGGGCGGCAAAAAGGTGCAGGGGCCGGGCGCCGACCGCGGCATGGTGTTCCAGAGCTACACCTTGTTTCCCTGGCTGACGGTGCGCCAGAACATCGAATTCGGCCTCAAACGCCGTGGCCTGCCGGGCGATGAAATCAACACCATCGTCGAGTTCTACCTGGGCGAAGTGGGCCTGAGCAAATTCGCCAAGCATTACCCCAAGCAACTGTCGGGCGGCATGATGCAGCGCGTCGCCATCGCCCGCGCCCTGGCCAACGACCCCCAGATTCTGCTGATGGACGAACCCTTCGGCGCCCTCGACAGCCAGACCCGTCTGCAAATGCAGCAGCTGCTGTTGCAGGTGTGGGGCAACGCCAAGAAGACCGTGGTGTTCGTCACCCACGACATCGACGAAGCGATTCTGCTGGCCGACCGCATCTACGTCATGGGCGCGCGCCCGGGGCGCATCAAGGAAGTGCTCGACGTGCCCATCGACCGTCCGCGCACGATGGACGTGGTCATGGAGCCCGAGTTCATCCGCATGAAACGGCGGATTCTTGAGCTGCTGCATGATGATTTGGCGCAAGTGCATTAGCACAATTCTTCCCCCACACACCGTCATTCCCGCGCAGGCGGCGGTCCGACGATTCGGAATCCAGATGCGGTGATTGCAGAACCATCTACGTTTACCTGCGAAATTCTGGATCCCCGCCTTCGCGGGGATGACCGGGGTTGTGGCAAATATCGAGGTTACCCATGGCCAACCCTATGTACGACTACATCATCGTCGGCGCCGGCTCGGCTGGCTGCGTATTGGCCAACCGCCTGAGCGCCGACCCCGCCGTGCGCGTGTGCCTGCTCGAGGCCGGCGGCAGCGATGCCAGCCCGCGCGTGCAAACGCCGGCCGGCACCATCACCTTGTACAAGAGCAAAATCTTCAGCTGGAATTTCTTCTCTACGCCGCAGAAAGCACTCAACAACCGTCGCCTGCACACGCCCCGAGGCAAGGCGCTGGGCGGTTCCAGTTCGATGAACAGCATGATCTACATTCGCGGCGATGCGTCGGACTACGACCGCTGGGCCGAGCTGGGCTGTACCGGTTGGAGCTGGGCCGATGTGCTGCCGCTGTTCAAGAAATCCGAGCGCAACCTGCTGGGCCAGAACCCGGCATTGCACGGCATTCAGGGCGAATTGCTGGTGGACCGCGCCCGCGACCCCAACCCGTTGTCGACGCTGTTTGTAAAAGCCGCCGAGCGGGTTGGCATCAAGCGCAATGACGACTTCAACGGCGGAACGCTGGAAGGTGCCGGCATCTACAACCTGACGCAGAAAAACGCCAAGCGCCTGTCTGCTTACCGCGCCTTTGTCGCGCCGATTCGCGGCCGGCCGAACCTCACCGTGCTGACCGGCTGCACCGTGCAATCGCTGGACATGGACGTCACCCGCGCGCGCGGCCTGCACCTGCTCAAAGACGGCCAACCGCTGACCCTGGCGTGCAGCCGCGAAGTGATCTTGTGTGCTGGCGCGCTGGGCTCGCCGCAGATTCTGCTCAACTCCGGCATCGGTCCACGGGCCGAGCTGGAAGCGGCGGGCGTGCCGGTGGTGTGCGACCTGCCGGGTGTGGGCAAGAACCTGCAAGATCACCTCGACGGCCTGATTACCGTGCGCTCGGCCAGCCCGCTGACCCTCGGGTTTTCCTGGGGCTCGCTGGCGGCCATCGTGCTGTCGCCGTTCAAATACCTGCTGCAGAAAAAAGGCTGGCTGACCACCAACTACGTCGAGGCGGGCGGCTTTGCCCGAACGCCGTTGGCCGCTGCACTGCCAGATGTGCAGTTTCACTTTGTGCCGGGCTACCGCAGCCATCGTGGGCGCTTGTTCGAATGGGGCCACGGCTATGCCGTACACACCTGCGTGCTGCGGCCCAAGTCCATCGGCGAGCTGCGCCTGAGCCCGCAACGGGAGCTGGAGATCGACTACAACTTTCTCGCCGACATGGACGACGCCAAGGTACTGATCGAAGGCCTGAAGCTGGCGCGTAAAGTGCTCGCCGACAGCAGCTTCGACGCCCTGCGCGGCAAGGAAATGCTGCCGGGCGCCGAGGTGCGGAGCGATGAGCAACTGCTGGCGTATATCCGCGCTTACGCCGCCACCGTGTTCCACCCCGTGGGCACCTGCAAGATGGGCGTGGATGCCATGAGCGTGGTGACGCCGGAGCTGAACGTGGTTGGGGTACAGGGACTGCGCGTGGCAGATGCCTCAATCATGCCGACGCTGATCAGCGGCAACACCAATGCGCCGTGCATCATGATTGGCGAGAAGGCGGCGGGGTTGATTGTGGCTGACGAGGTTTCTGTAGGAGCGGCTTCAGCCGCGATTGGCCAGAGCGCGATTCCGGTGTCTGTCGCTTAAGGTCAAAAGCATCGCGGCTAAAGCCGCTCCCACAGGGGGCCGGTGCTCTGGTTCTTGGGGAAATCGCGCTGAAGGTGTGAGAAGAGAGCGGTGGCGGTTGTGGCCTGGCAGGTTATTGCGCTTTTCCAGCAAAACACCGTCATTCCCGCGAAAGCGGGAATCCAGAGTGTTGCGGCGAACACCTGAACCTGAACGATACTGGATCCCCGCTTTCGCGAGGATGACGGGTGTTTTTGCGTTGATCGACGCTCAAACGCATCAATCCAGCTTCACAACCTTCGCCAAGATCACCTTCGGCCCTTTCATCTTTTTAACGATGATGCGCAGCCCTTCCACGTCGAGCACTTCTTCCTCTTCCGGCATGCGGTTGAGGGTTTCGTAGATCAGGCCGGCCAGGGTTTCCGCTTCGATGTGGTCGAGGTCGACGCCCAGCAGGCGTTCGACTTTGAACAGCGGCGTGTCGCCACGCACCAGCAGCTTGCCGGGCTGGTAGGCGAGGATGCCGCGTTCGGCTTTGCGGTGTTCGTCCTGAATGTCGCCGACCAGCGCTTCGAGCACGTCTTCCATGGTCAGGTAGCCGATCACTTTGCCGTCGGCTTCTTCCACCAGGGCGAAATGCGAGCCGCCTTTGCGGAATTCTTCCAGCAGCGTGGACAGCGGCATGTGCCGGGTTACGCGTTCCACCGGCATCATCAGGTCGCTGATTTTCAGGGCCGATGGCAGCATTTCCAGCAACGAGAGGTGCAGCAGCAAATCCTTGATGTGCAGCACGCCGACAAATTCTTCGGTCTCTTCGTTGTACACCGGGTAGCGGCTGTATTTGTGCCGACGGAATACGGCGAACACTTCGTGCAGGGCGGCATTCAGGTTCAGGTACACCAGGTCTTCGCGGGAGTTAGCCCAGTCCACCACTTCCAGCTCGCCCATTTCCACGGCCGAGGCGAGTACGCGCATGTCCTGGTCGCTCGGGTCGCTGGCGCGGCTGGAGTGCAGGATCAGTTTCAGCTCGTCGCGGCTGTAATGGTGTTCGTGGTGCGGCCCCGGTTCACCCTGGCCGGCGATACGCAGAATGGCGTTCGCGCTGGCGTTGAGGATGAAAATGGCCGGGTACATGGCCCAGTAGAACAGGTACAGCGGCGCGGCGGTCCACAGCGACAGCAGCTCCGGCTGGCGAATGGCCCAGGATTTGGGCGCCAGCTCGCCCACTACGATGTGCAGGTACGAAATGATGAAAAAAGCGGTGAAGAAGGCGATGCCGTGCACCAGTTGCGGCGAGTCCACGCCCAGACCGTGCAGTACGGGCGTCAGCAGCTCGGCGAACGCCGGCTCACCGACCCAGCCCAGGCCCAGCGATGCCAGGGTGATACCTAGTTGGCAGGCGGACAGGTAAGCGTCGAGCTGGTTGTGCACGGTGCGCAGAATATGGCCGCGCCAGCCGTTTTTGGCGGCGATGGCGTCAACGCGGGTGGCGCGCAATTTGACGATGGCAAATTCGGCCGCAACGAAGAAACCGTTGAGCAGAACCAGCAGAAGGGCAAAGAGAATAAGGCCGAAGTCAGCGAAATACGTGGCGGCGTCGTAACTAGGAGAAGGGTCCATAAGGGTGGTTCAGGGTGTCCGGATGTATAGGTGGAAAGCGTCGGTGGAAAGCACCATTCGAGGCGGTGCGGACACCGCCAGATCAGCAGACTAGCCGCTAGCGAAGCGCTTGCCCAGCATGGCAATCGTGCCGATTAACGTCTGACCACCTGAGCCGGGGCAAAGTGGCAAGTAAATGTGCTGCCTTTGCCGGGCACGCTGCTGATGTCCAGACGGGCGCGGTGACGCAGCAGTACGTGCTTGACGATGGCCAGGCCCAGACCGGTGCCGCCGGTGTTGGAGGCGCGGCTGGAGTCGACGCGGTAGAAGCGCTCGGTCAGGCGCGGCAGGTGCTTGGCGTCGATGCCGATGCCGCTGTCTTGCACAGTGAGGTGTGCGCCCTGGTCATCGGCCCACCAGCGCACGCGAATTTCGCCGTTGTCTGGCGTGTATTTCACGGCGTTGAACACCAGGTTGGAAAACGCGCTGCGCAGTTCCGCTTCGCTGCCCTTCAGGCGGATGTTGTGGTCCGCTTCGAGGCTGATGCGGTGGCGCTCGTTGGACAGCGCCTGGGCGTCGCCCTTGATCGACAGCAGCAGTAAGTCGACGGCCACGGGCTGGTTGTCCGACGGGTAATCGGTGGCCTCAAGCTTGGCCAGCAAGAGCAAGTCGTTGAGCAGGTTTTGCATGCGCCCGCCCTGTTGCTGCATTTGCTGCAAGGCGCGAAGCCAGCGCGGGTTCACGTCGTCAACGTTATCGAGCAGGGTTTCCAGGTAGCCGGCAATCACGGTCAAGGGCGTGCGCAGTTCGTGCGACACGTTGGCAATGAAGTCTTTGCGCATCTGCTCCAGCAGGTGCATGCGGGTGATGTCGCGCACCAGCATCAGGTGCTCGCCGTTGCCGTACTGGGTGATGTGAAACTGCAAATGCATGCGGTCGTTAGCCGGCGACATCAGCTCCAGCGGCTCCGGATGGGCGCTCTGTTCGAAGTAGTCCTTGAAGCGCGGGTGGCGCACCAGGTTGGTCACGGGCTGGCCGCTGTCTTGCGGGGTTTTCAGGCCCAACAGGGTTTCTGCGGCGCGGTTCCACCATTCCAGGTTGCCGTCGCTGTCGAGCATGACCACCGCGTCGTTGAGGGCAGCGGTGGATTCCTGCACGCGGTCGATCACCGCTTGCAGCCGGCCCCGTACGCGCTGATCGCGGCGTTGCAGGTGATAGATGCTGTCGAACACCTCGCCCCACAAACCGTAGCCATCGGGCGGCGGCTGATCGGTTTGATGGTGTTTCAGCCAGTTGTGCAGGCGCAGCAACTGCGAGAGGGTCCAGCCCAGGTAAGCACCGAGGCCGACCACCAGGCTCCATGCATATTCACCACTGATCAGCCCCACCAGCAGGCAGCCGGCGATCAGCAGTAACAAGCGGCGGATAACTACGCCACGCCAGTCTTGATTCACGGAGATTGGACGTCCTAGCTTTTGGTGGAAAAACGATACCCGGTGCCGCGCACGGTTTGCACAAGGTTCTCGTACACCTCGCCCAGGGCTTTGCGCAGGCGGCGAATATGAACATCGACGGTACGTTCTTCAACGTACACGTTGCCGCCCCAGACCTGGTCCAGCAACTGGCCACGGGTGTAGGCGCGTTCCTGGTGGGTCATGAAAAATTGCAGCAGGCGGTATTCGGTAGGGCCCATGTCGGCCGGTTTGCCGTCGATGGTGACGCGGTGGCTGATGGGGTCGAGCAACAAGCCGCCGACTTCGATCGGCGTGTCGCTGTCGCCGGTGCCGGCGCGGCGCAATACGGCCTTGAGGCGGGCGACCAGTTCGCGGGGGGAGAAAGGCTTGGTGATGTAATCATCGGCGCCCACTTCCAGACCCTGGATCTTGTTGTCCTCTTCACCCTTGGCGGTGAGCATGATGATCGGAATGTTGCTGGTCAGCTCGTCACGCTTGAGGCGGCGCGCCAGCTCGATGCCGGAGGTGCCGGGCAGCATCCAGTCGAGCAGGATCAGGTCGGGTTTGCGATCGACGATGATGGCGTGGGCCTGCTGGGTGTTCTCTGCTTCGAGGCACTCGTAGCCGGCCATTTCCAGGGCCACGGCGATCATTTCGCGGATCGGCGCTTCGTCATCAACGATCAGGATGTTCTTACCAACCATGGAGCCAACCTCGGGTCGTTTAATCTGTCTTGCGCCGCATTAGATAACGGAATTATTGCAGCTGTGTGACAGAACGTTGCGCCGCTTCAGCGTAGCGCGAAGTCGACGGCAATGCCGATGAGGATCGCCAGCCCGGCCCAATGGTTGTGCAGAAATGCCGCCAGGCACAGGTGCGGCTCCCGGTTGCGGGTGCTCCAGAATTCCCAGGCGAAACACGCAGCGGCCACGGCCAGACCGAGCAGAAACCAGATGCCGAGTGTGAAGCGCGCGCCCGCCAGGGCCAGGCAGAGCAGGGCCATGCCTTGCAGCACGAGGATGATCACGCGGTCGGCGTCGCCAAACAGAATGGCGGTGGATTTAACGCCGATCTTCAGATCGTCTTCGCGGTCGGCCATGGCGTAGTAGGTGTCGTAGCCGACGGTCCAGACGATATTGGCAATAAACAGCAGCCACGCCGCGCTCGGCAATTCGCCGGTTTCAGCGGTAAACGCCATCGGCATGCCCCAGGAAAACGCCGCGCCCAGTACCACCTGCGGGTAGAAGGTGAAGCGCTTCATAAACGGATAGGTAGCCGCGATTGCCAGGGCGCCAAACGACATCAGGATGGTGGTGAGGTTGGTGAACAACACCAGCACAAAACTCAGCGCCACCAGTACCGCGAACAGAATCAGCGCTTCTTTTGGCGTGACCTTGCCGGTGGCCAGCGGGCGGCCTTTGGTGCGCGCCACATGGCCGTCGAAGTGGCGATCGGCGTAGTCATTGATCACGCAGCCGGCCGAGCGCATCAGAATCACACCCAGTACAAAAATCACCAGGTTGCCCAGCGACGGCACGCCCTTGGCGGCAATCCACAACGCCCACAGCGTCGGCCACAGCAGCAGATAAATGCCGATGGGGCGGTCCAGGCGCATCAACTGGATAAAGTCGAACGCGCGCGGGTGAAGGCGATTGAACGACTGCAAAAGGCGGGTGTACATCGAGCGCAACTCCTTGTCAGTGTTTCAGAGGGCAACGTCGGCAGCGGTCCATAAGGACCGCAAAAACACTTCGGCCACCAGCACGCTCAAGCCGTCGCGGCTAAAGCATGAACGCCGCGCCCAGAGCTGCCCGGCGCTGACGTCGGCGGGCAACCAGTGCTGTGGATAGCGGCACACCTGCAGCGGGCCACGGCTGAACGCCTGGTCGCTGAACAGCAATTCGCCGAGGGAGCGGCTGCCGAGTTCATCCATGTGCAGATCAGAGTCGATCAACTGGCTGCGCGGGGCCACGCTGCGGGCGAATACCCAGGGCTGGCCATGACCACGCAAAAACACTTCACGCACCCAGCCTACGCTGCCTTCGCGCACATTCAGCGCGGCACACTCGTCGCTGCGCAGGGTTTGCCAGCTTTCATTCAGCGGCGTAACGCTGAAGCCATTGCTGGACAGGGCGGTGAGGCGGCGGGTCAGCGAGCCGTCGTCGAACAGCCAGTCGAGCACCTCCGGGACGGGCTCGGGGTGCAGTTGATCGGCAGTCAGCCAGGTGGCGGTATCGGCAAAAGAGGCGTGCGGCACGGCAAATACATCGGCGGCAAACGGGGCGGCGAGCTTAGCATGTTTGGCCTTTTTGCCCGCGGCGCGCTAACGTCCGGGACTGACCCCGGCCTTCAGGAAGCGCCCCATGATCACCGTCCACCATCTGAACAACTCGCGCTCGCAGCGCATTCTCTGGCTGCTCGAAGAAATGGGCGTCGAGTACGAAATCAAACGCTATGAGCGCGACCCGAAAACCATGCTGGCGCCGCCGGAACTGCGCGCTGTGCATCCGCTGGGCAAGTCGCCGGTAATCACGGACGGCGATCTGACCCTGGCAGAATCCGGCGCCATCATCGAGTACCTGGCCGGCCGCTACGGCCAGCAATTGCTGCCCACCGATGGCACGCCTGAACGCGTTCGCTGCAGCTACTGGCTGCATTACGCCGAGGGCTCGGCCATGCCGCCGCTGTTGCTCAAGCTGGTATTCGACGGCATTGAAAAAGCGCCGATGCCGTTCTTCGTCAAACCGATTGCACGCGGCATCGCCGGCAAAGTGAAAAGCACGTTTATCAACCCTCGACTGCGCGAGAACCTCGACTACCTCGAAGGTGAACTGAGCAAGAACGAATGGTTCGCCGGCGACACCTTTAGCGCGGCCGATATTCAAATGAGCTTTCCGCTGGAAGCCGCCGCCTCGCGCGCCGGTCTGGATGCCAGCCGGCCGAAGCTGAAAGCGTTTCTTGAGCGAATTCACGCACGGCCCGCGTACAAGCGCGCGCTTGAGCGAGGCGGCGAATACGCCTACGCATAAGGGCGAGCTGCGTTTTCACCCTGCTCAGAATCGTGCCGGGCGCACCCGGGCTAAAGCATGGAATCGCCCGATGGCGCTTGATTACCAGCGCTTCGATCAGTAAAAAGCGGAAGAGCCTGGCGGCATTTCCAACCATCGACCGCTGTGCCAAAGCCTGAAGAGTTGAGGTAGTACCTGATGAAGAAGTGGCAATGTGTGGTCTGCGGTCTGATTTACGACGAAAGCCTGGGCTGGCCGGATGAAGGCATCGCCGCCGGCACCCTGTGGCAGGACGTTCCGGAAGACTGGCTCTGCCCGGACTGCGGCGTCGGCAAGCTGGATTTCGAGATGATCGAAATCGCTTGATTCGCGCGTAAGTTGTTTTTCAACGGCGACCTCGGGGTCGCCGTTGTTGTTTTCGGCCTGTGAGCGCGGGGCAAGCCGCCACCCTGCCCAACACGCCAAACCATGGGCTGGCTGACGCCTGCGGTTATTGGCCTTGCCAGGCAATTGCGGTAGGGTCGCTGGCACATTTGGCCCCAGGGGTGAACCGTGATGCGCAAATGGCAATGTGTGGTGTGTGGCTTTATTTACGACGAAGCACAAGGCTGGCCGGACGACGGCATCGCGCCCGGCACACGCTGGGAAGACGTACCCGAAGACTGGCTCTGCCCGGACTGCGGCGTCGGCAAGATGGATTTCGAGATGATCGAAATCAGCTGATCAATTTCCCCTTATTTGTTTTAGCGCGGCCGCCGTGGCCGGCGCGTTTCAGGAGTGAGTCATGTCTGCACCCGTGGTGATCATCGGCACCGGCCTGGCCGGCTATAACGTGGCCAAAGAGTTTCGCAAGCTCGACGCCGAGACCCCGCTGCTGCTGATAACCGCTGACGACGGCCGCTCCTATTCCAAGCCCATGTTGTCTACCGGCTTTGGCAAAAACAAAGACGCCGACGGCCTGAGCATGGCCGAACCCGGTGCCATGGCCGACCAGCTCAACGCCGAGATTCGCACCCATACGCGCATCACCGGCATCGACCCTGGCCACAAGCGCCTGTGGATTGGCGAGGAAGCGGTGGAGTATCGCGACCTGGTGCTGGCCTGGGGCGCGGAAACCATTCGCGTGCCGGTGGAAGGCGATGCCGCAGAAGCGGTGTTCCCCATCAACGACCTTGAGGATTACGCCCGTTTCCGTGCCGCCGCCGCTGGCAAGAAACGGGTGCTGGTGCTGGGTGTCGGGCTGATTGGCTGCGAGTTTGCCAATGACCTGACCCTGGGTGGCTACAGCGTCGAGCTGGTGGCCCCGTGCGAGCAGGTAATGCCGGGTTTACTGCATCCAGCGGCCGCCGCTGCTGTTCAAGCCGGGCTGGAAGGTTTGGGCGCACGTTTCCACCTGGGCCCGGTGCTGGCCAGTTTGCAGCGCAGCGCCGACGGCCTGGACGCGCACCTGTCTGACGGCACGCGCGTGCCGTGCGATGTGGTGGTGTCGGCAGTGGGGCTGCGGCCGCGCACCGATCTGGCCTCGGCTGCCGGCCTGAGTATCAACCGTGGCGTGGTGGTGGACCGTCACTTGCGCACCTCCCATGCAAACATTTTCGCCCTGGGCGATTGCGCCGAAGTGGACGGGCTCAATCTGCTTTACGTCATGCCGCTGATGACCTGCGCGCGAGCCCTCGCGCAAACCCTCGCCGGCAACCCCACGGCGGTCGCCTATGGCGCCATGCCGGTACAGGTTAAAACGCCTGCGTGCCCGGTGGTCGTTTCGCCACCCCCCCGCGGCACCAGCGGCGAATGGCTGGTGGAAGGCAGCGGCGCAGACATCAAGGCACTGTGCCGTGACGCCGACGGCCGCCTGCTGGGCTACGCCCTGACCGGAACGGCCGTGCAGGAGAAACTGGCCTTGAATAAGGAGCTTCCCGCCCTTTTGGCGTGAATGGCGCCCGTTCTGTCGTATCAGTCACGAAGTTGCCCGTGAAAGTTGTCGGACACGACTGGCGCGGGTCTCGTGAGCGTGCCATCCTCCCCCGGGTCTGCCGCAGCGCAGAGCTGTTGCGGCGCCTCCAAGCGCTGCTGGATGGCAGCACGGACACAAAAACAAAAAACCGTCTAAGGGGCTTTTTTATGCGTAAACCTGAACTCGCCGCGGCCATCGCGGAACAGGCTGATCTCACCAAAGATCAAGCCAATCGTGTACTCAATGCTGTGCTGGAAGAAATCACCTCCGCCCTGAACCGCAAGGACAGCGTGACCCTGGTGGGCTTCGGCACCTTCGTGCAGCGTCACCGCGGTGCCCGCACCGGCAAAAACCCGCAAACCGGCGAGCCGGTGAAAATCAAAGCCAGCAACACCGTTGCCTTCAAGCCAGGCAAGTCTCTGAAAGACGCGGTCAACTGAGCCAGGTTCGCCCGGGCCTGACGGGTCCGGGCGCACTTCCCGCTTTTAGCGTCACATTCGCTACAAATCCCCGCCACAACCCATCGCAAAGCTGGCTGTAGTCCTCGCCGCAAACCGCTACAATGCGCCGCCGTTTCACTTTTATTGAGGCCAGCGCGCATGAAATTTCGTTTTCTCCTCTGGATGCTCGGCCGCATGATGGCCAAAGCCAGCAAGACCAATCCTGCGTTTCAACAGCAACTCGAAGGCCGTGATCTGGTGTTCCAGCTGCACACCCTTGATGGCAAGGTTGCCCGCCACTTCATCGTTAAAGACCAACGCCTGACCAGCAAACGCGGCCCCGCTGCGCAGCCCGATTTCGCCTTGGGTTTCAAAGACGCCGATTATGGCTTCGCCACCATGAACGCCAAAAACAAACAGCTGGCGTTTATGCAGGGCATTCAGAACAAAGAGATCCAGATTCAGGGCAACCCGGCGCTGGTGATCTGGTTCCAGGGCCTGACCAAATACATCATGCCGAAGAAGAAAAAAGCCGCAGACAAAAAAGCCGCCTGATTCTCGCTGCGACGTTGCGCATCTGGTCGTAACGCGCGGCGTTGGCTAGGCTGGGGAGAATTTCTGTGGAAGCTGATCCTATGCGCGGCCCCTTGGTTCTCTCCCTGCTTTTCTCGGCCTGTATTGCGCATGCGCAACCGAGCCAGCCTGTGGCGTTTGAAAAGGTGTTCGAGCTCTCGGGCATCCGCCTTCTGTGTGACCAAAGTGGCGTGCTGGTGGCGCGGGGTATGCCGGCCGACAAACAGCCTCGCGTAATCGAAGCCTTTGACCCCGACGCCTTCTGTTCCGACCTGGCCACGCGCATGGCGCCGGCCTTTACCGCGCAACAGGTGGAACAGGCGACCAAGGTGCTGGAAAGCCCGCTGGCGCAGCGTTTCACCGTGGCGGAGCGCGCGGTGGGCGAGGGTGATGGCGGTGCCGGCCTGGGCAGCTACCGCGAGCAAGTACGCAGCAAACCTCCGCGCGCCACGCGCGTTGAGCTGGTGCGTCGCCTGGACAACGCCGCGCACACCACCCAGCTGTCGACGCTGCTGCGCTATGAAGTGGGTAAAACCCAGGCGCTGCTGACACTGCGCGCGACCGGCAAGAACCTCACCGAAGCCGAGCTGGCCGCGCAAACCGAGAAGCAGCTGACGCCGTTGCGCATGTCCAGCGCCGAGGCCGTGGAAACGTTCATGCTCTACGCGTACAGGCAGATGCCCAGTGGCGAATTGGGTGACTACGCAGCGCTGTATGAGCAGGAGCCGGTCAGTCAGCTGCTGTCTGTGGCGTTGAAGGAATTGCCAGCGGTTTTCGCCGCACGGCGCGCGGTGTTGAAGTAACCGTAGGCAGGCAAAAAAAAAAGGGCCCAACCGGGCCCCTTTGTCTGTTCCGGGTCTTAAGCCGGAAACTGCGCCGCCAGCTCGCGCAGCGCGGTTTCGGCTTCGAGCACTTTGTTGATTGCTTCGTTGGCCTTTTCGCGGCTCAGACCCAGGCGGTCGAACAGCACTTGCGGAATTTCCGCCTGAGGGCCGGTGCCGATGCCACGGTTGCGCAGCAGGCTGACGGCCAGGCACACCAGGTTCGGGTACGCCGAGTGGGCGCCTTCGTAGTCCGGGTCGTGCTGAAAGCGCAGGGCAGTGGCCAACTCGTCGGGCATGTCCCAGAAACGCATCAGCCACGAACCGATCTGCTCGCGGGTAATGCCCAGCAGGTGTTGTTCGATGTAGCTGTGATCCAGGTGCGGGTTCACTTCGAGGTGACGGCAGATCAACGAGAAGTGCGGCGGGAACACATGCGCCAGCACCAGGTAACCGAAGTTGTGCAGCAGGCCGGCCAGGTACGTCAGGCCCGCTTCCGGACGCTGTGCGCGGGGCATGGCGCGGGTCAGGCCTTCGATCACGGCGGCGGTGTAAATCGCCTGATGCCAGTACGGCGTCGCGTGTTGCGGCTGGTCTTTAGGCAGTGCCAGGGTTTTGCCCAGCGCCAGACCGAGGGCCAGGTTGATGACCAGATCGAAGCCCAGCACGCGCACGATGGCGTCTTCTACCGAGCGGATTTTGCCCGGCGCAGCGTAGTACGGCGAGGCGGCCCAGCTCACCACTTGCGCAGCCAGCGCGGGGTCGGTTTCCACTACGCCGGTGATGTCGTCAACGGTGGCGTCCGGGTCGACACGCAGCTTGATGATTTTCTGCGCGGTTTCCGGCAGCGGTGGAATCTCGATGGTTTCTTCCAGCCGTTGCTGAATGCGGCGAGCGGTGAACGCTTGCACGGCCTGGGTGATTTCCGCGCGGTCGTCGTCCGGGCGGTCGAGGTTGGGACGGATGCTGCTCAGCGGCTCGCCAAAGCGGGCGGCGCTGGCTTTGCTCAGCAGGGTTTTGTAGGCATCGCGCGGAATTTCCAGCAGCACGCCGGCCTGGCCGGATTCGATCACCAGGGTCGGGGCCAGCAGCAGTTGCTCGTCATACAGGCACGGCGAACTGGTGAGCGGCGGCAATGCTGGCAGCACGGTCAGGTTGTGCTTGGCCAGCATGCGTTCCTGACGCTCGGGTTTGACCGCTGCGAGTTTGCGGCCCGTCAGCTCGGCAAGACGATTGAGGTCGAGCAATTGGGTGTGCGGGTAAAGCACCAGCAGGGCGCCGATGGCGTCGTCGAGCAGCACGGCTTGCACGCGTTGGGCCAGAGCCAGCTTGGGTTGCTCGTAGCAGACTTGATACGGAACGCTGAGCTTGTCGAGTAGCTGCAGAATCACCATCGGCGGCTGAGGCGAGGTATCGGTGGCGAGGGCTACTTCCGTCATGAGCGTGCGATCCGGTGCGATGGGTTAGCCCGAGTATAACCAGCGGGGATTCTGACTGACCGGTCACCCGACGGGCGTTTGTGAGCTATTTCACACTTGTCCGTATTGCTGGCCGTGGCGCAGCCAGCGCTCCAGCAACGGGCTGACATGTTGCGGCCAGCGTTCCAGCAAGGCTTGGGCGGCGTCGCGTACGGCGGGCAGTAAATCGGCGTCGCGCATCAGGTCGGCGACCTTGAATTGCAGCAGACCGGTTTGCCGCGTGCCAAGCATTTCGCCGGGGCCGCGCAGTTCGAGGTCTTTCTCGGCAATCACAAAGCCGTCGCTGGTTTCGCGCATGATGCCCAGACGTTCACGGCCCAGTTGCGACAACGGCGGATGGTAGAGCAGCACGCAATGGCTCGCGGCACTGCCCCGCCCGACGCGCCCGCGCAGCTGGTGCAGTTGCGCCAGGCCGAGACGTTCCGGGTTTTCGATAATCATCAGGCTGGAGTTGGGTACGTCGACGCCCACTTCGATCACCGTGGTAGCCACCAGCAGCTGCAACGCGCCTTCTTTGAACTGCTGCATCACCGCGGCTTTTTCGGCTGGCTTCATGCGCCCGTGAATCAGGCCCACGTTCAGCCCGCCGAGGGCAGCGGACAAGTCTTCATAAGTGGTTTCCGCCGCCTGGCAGGTGAGTTCTTCCGACTCTTCGATCAGCGTGCACACCCAGTAGGCCTGCCGCCCTTCGTGGCAGGCCGAGCGCACGCGTTCGATCACTTCGATGCGGCGGCTATCGGCCACCAGCACGGTGTTGACCGGCGTACGGCCGGGCGGCAGCTCGTCGAGAACCGAGGTGTCCAGATCCGCGTAGGCGCTCATGGCCAACGTTCGCGGAATCGGTGTGGCGGTCATGATCAACTGGTGCGGACACATGCGCCCGTCCACGCCTTTTTTGCGCAGGGCCAGACGCTGCTGCACGCCGAAGCGGTGCTGCTCGTCGATGATCACCAGCGCCAGGCGCTTGAACTGCACTTCGTCCTGAAACAGCGCGTGGGTGCCAACCACCATGGGCGCGCCGCCGGCAATTTTTTCTAGGGCCGCAGCGCGCGCTTTGCCTTTGAGCTTGCCGGCCAGCCACGCCACTTCCAGACCCAGCGGTTCGAGCCAGCGGGTGAAGTTGATGAAGTGCTGCTCGGCAAGAATTTCGGTAGGCGCCATCAGCGCGACCTGGTAGCCCGCCTCAAGCGCTTGCAGCGCCGCCAACGCGGCGACCACGGTTTTGCCGGCGCCAACATCGCCCTGCACCAGTCGCAGCATAGGCTCGGGCTGGCTGAGGTCGTAGGCGATCTCGGCGCCCACGCGCTGTTGTGCGCCGGTGGGGGCGAAGCCGAGGTTTTTGAGGAATTTTGCCGGGAGCTTTTTCGCCTTGGGCAACTGCGGTGCTTCCTGCGAGCGCAGGCTCTCGCGCAGGCGCTGCAGCGACAGCTGATGGGTCAGCAGTTCTTCAAAGGCCAGACGGTGCTGAGCCCAGTGCCGGCCTTCAGCGAGCTCTTCGAGATCGGCGTCGGGCGGCGGCCGATGCAGGTAGCGAATGGCCTCGTCGAGCGGGCTGAGCTGGTAGTCGCGGGCCAGCTCGTCGGGCAGCCAGTCGGGCAGGCTGTGGGGGCCGAGACGCGCCAGCGCTTGTTCGCTGAGCTGGCGCAGGCGCTGTTGGGTCAGGCCTTCCGTGGTGGGGTAAATTGGCGTGAGGGTTTGCTCGACGCCACTGTCACTGTCGGCGGTCAGGGCGCGATATTCGGGGTGGTAAATCTCAAGACCCGAGGCGCCCGGACGGGCTTCGCCATAACAGCGCAATTGGGTGCCGCGTTTCATTCCGTCTTTCTGCGCCTGGCTGAAATGGTAGAAGCGCAGGCTCAACGTGCCGCTGCCGTCTTGCAGGCGAACCAGCAGGCTGCGGCGCTTGCCCATCAGCACATCGGCGCCGGCCACCACGCCTTCAACCACGGCATCCTGCCCCGGCCGCAGCGCGCCGATGGGCACGACGCGGGTGCGGTCCTGGTAACGCAGCGGCAGGTGGAACAGCACGTCTTGCAGGTTTTCCAGGCCAACGCGCGCGAGCTTTTCTTCCAGCGCCGCGCCCACGCCTTTCAGCGCGGTTACCGGCACCGCCGCCAATTCAGTCATGGGCGCGCAGCCTTAGGCGGTTTGTGGCAGCGGGTTGGCTACCGAGCACAGGCGGATGGAGTCGGCCAGCACGTCGATGGCGCGTGGGCGCGGGAAGCTCGCGCGCCAGGCGATGGCCACGGTGCGGAACGGCACCGGTGCTGTCAGCGGGCGAACTTCAAACACGCCGGGGGCGTAGTGGTGACTGTCGACGGCCGAGAACGGCAGGATGGAAATGCCCATGCCCGAGGCCACCATGTGGCGAATGGTTTCCAGCGAGCTGGATTCCACCGTGGTGTGCTTGGCGTGCTCATCGCCGCCTTTGCGCAGCGTCGGGCAAGCCTCCAGCACCTGGTCGCGGAAGCAGTGGCCTTCGCCCAGCAGCAGCAGGCTTTTGTCGTTGAGCAGTTCGGCGTCGATGGTCTGCTTGGCGGTCCATGGGTGGCCGCTGGGCAGAAGCACGTAGAACGGCTCGTCGTAGAGCACTTTGGTCAGCACGTCGGCTTCCTGGAACGGCAGGGCGATGATGATCGCGTCGAGCTCGCCGTTGCGCAGTTTGTCGCGCAGCACGTGGGTGAAGTTCTCTTCGATATACAGCGGCATCTGCGGCGCGACGCGGTGCAGTTGCGGAATCAGGTGCGGGAACAGGTAAGGGCCGACGGTATAAATGGCACCGACTTTCAGCGGCGCTGCCAGCTGGTTTTTGCCGGCCTGGGCCAGTTCGCGAATGCCTTGGGCCTGTTCCAGAACCTTCTGCGCCTGGGTGACGATGCCTTCGCCAACCGGCGTGAGTCGTACGGCACTTTTACTGCGTTCGAAAATCAGGATGCCCAGTTCGTCTTCCAGTTTTTTCACGCCCACGGAGAGCGTTGGCTGGCTGACATGGCAACGCTCGGCCGCGCGCCCGAAATGCTGCTCTTGTGCCAGGGTGACGATGTAGCGCAGTTCGGTGAGGGTCATAGTGTTTATCCATTGATTTGCGCCAAAGCATAGCGGTTGTCTTCAATGGAACCAACCCGCACAGCAGGTTAAATGTGCCTGATATTTCGGGCACTGCCTGGGTGCGGGTCCGGTAAGCCTGCGGCCTTCGTACCGCAAAAACCGCTAGCGTCGATCCAGCGAGTAAACGAAGGGCGCGACCACTTCCACGCTGTTGCCGTTGAGGATGTCTTCCGGCGGCTTGGGCAGGGGCTGGGCGCGACGGATCATGGCAAGCGTGGCGCGGTCCAGCGAGGCGTTGCCGGAGGAACCGGCAAGCGAGGCGCTGAGCACCTTGCCTTCGGCATCGACGCTGAAGCGAATGCGGCTGGTGCCTTCGGCGCCACGGCGGCGGGCATCGTCCGGGTAACGCTTGTAGCGCGCCAGGTGGCTGAGCAGTTTGCTCTGCCAGGTGATCTCGGCCTGCGACGGTGCGCTGGTGCTGCTCGGTTGCGGCGCGGTGGGCGCAGCAGGTGGAGCCGGCGGCGCGGGCGGCGAATCAGGCATCGGCTGTTCAGCCGGTTTTTCCACGGGCTTGGGCGGCTCCACCGGTTTGATCTTCGGCTTGGGTTTCGGCTTGGGCTTGGGCTTTTCCAGCACAATCTTGGGCTTCGGCGCTTCCACCACTTCCGGGATCGGCTCGGGTTCAGGCGCGACGATTTGCGCCGGCGCAGGCGGCGGCGGAACCACTTCGGGGAGTGGCGGCAGTTCGATCATCATGGCCGGCGGCGGCAATTCCACGGGAATCGCCTCGGCCTTCCAGTACAAGGCCCAGAGGCCAATACCGATATGCAGGGCGAGCACCAGCAGCCAACTTACCGTCCAACCGGAAGCTTTGCGCAGCGTGAGGGTCATTTCTGCCCGACCGCCTCAAGGCCGACCAGGCCCACTTTGAGGTAGCCGGCAGCGCGCAGGCTGTTCATGGCGTCCATCAGATCGGCGTAATCCACACCCTTGTCGGCGCGGAAGAAAATCGTGGTGTCCTTCTTGCCTTTGGTCTGCTGGTCGAGCGCCTGTGCCAGTGCGTCTTTGGTGACTTGCTGATCGCCGAGGTAGAGGTTTTTGTCCTCTTTGACGGTCAGGTACACCGGTTTGTCGGGGCGCGGCTGCGGTTCGGCGCTGGAGGCCGGCAGGTCGACCTTGATGTCCACGGTTGCCAGCGGTGCGGCGACCATGAAGATGATCAGCAGCACCAGCATCACGTCGATAAAGGGCGTTACGTTGATCTCGTGCGATTCGACCAGATCATCGCCGCCGTCGTTGAGGTGCAGGCCCATGTCAGCTCACTTTTACCGCGTGCGGCTGGCTGCGTTGCTCAGCCGGCAGGTGGTCGAGGTCACGGCTTACCAACAACAGAACCTGCGCCGAGGCGTCTGCCACCTGGGCTTTGTAGCCGGTGATGGAGCGGGCGAAGACGTTGTAGATAACCACCGCCGGAATGGCGGCAACCAGGCCCATGGCGGTTGCCAGCAAGGCTTCGGCGATACCGGGTGCGACCACGGCGAGGTTGGTGGTCTGCGATTTGGCGATGCCGATAAAGCTGTTCATGATGCCCCACACGGTGCCGAACAGGCCGACGAAGGGTGCGGTGGAACCGATGGTGGCGAGCACGCCCGTGCCCTGGCTCATTTCGCGACCGCAGGCGGCAACCAGACGTTCCAGGCGGAAGCTGACGCGCTCTTTGATGCCTTCTTTCTCGCGGGTATTGGCCGACAGGCGCATTTCTTCCAGCGCGTCGTGAACCAGCACATGGGACAGGCTGCCCTTTTTGTCAGCCTTGTCGGCGGCTTCTTTCAGCGAACGGCTCTGTTTCAGCAGCGCCAGTTCACCGCGCAGACGACGCTTGGCGCCGATCAGCTCGAAGCCCTTGGCAATCCAGATGGTCCAGGTGATGACCGAGGCCAGCGCCAGGCCAATCATCACGGCCTTCACCACGTTGTCGGCGTTCTGGTACATGCCCCATGGGGAAAGGTCGTGGGCGAACGCCAGTTGGTCATCGGCGATCAGCTCGTTGGCCTTGGCAAGCGTGTCGAGCGCCTGGTTCACTTCTTCCGGTGTGGCGCCGTTGGCTTCCAGGGTTTCCTTGGTCGCGGTGCTGATCTGCTCGGGCGTGGCGTCCGGACCGAGGCTGGCGATTTTCTCGCGCAGGGCTGCGGCGGCTGGTGTCTCGGCAACGGGCGCTGGAACGGCGCCGGTGGCTGGCGCCGGAGCGGTGGCTGCCGGGGCAGTCGCAGGCGCGGTCGGGGCGGTGGACGTGGCAGCTGGCGCTGCAGCGGCGGGTTCTTCAGCAAAGCTGCTGACAGGCAGCATCATGCTGAGCACCAGCGCGCCCAAGGCGAGCAGAGCGCGAGGCTGCAAACGAGAAGACGGAGCGCGGTAGGCGTTGAAATTCATGCTGGCCGGACCTGAAAGGGTAAAAGCGGTGACCGGAGCCCAAAGGCCCCTGGCGCAAAAGGGCGCTAAGTATTGCAAACTATTCTTGTTTGTTAAAGTGATAATGTAACGTTTTCGCAGCTGTGAAGGTTTCCCTTCTTTTCCGCGGCCCGCCTAGAATGCCGCTTTCGCCTCGAGGTAGCCGTATGTCCGCCATGCCCACGTTGTTGATCGCCGGTTGCGGCGACGTTGGAAGTCGCCTCGGTACGCAATTGCACGCCGCCGGTTGGCAGGTGTATGGCCTGCGACGTTCAGTTGCCGCATTGCCCGAGGGCATCATCCCGGTGGCCGGAGATTTGAACGCGGCGGACTGTCCGGCTCAGTGGCCGCATGGCCCGCTCGATTATCTGGTTTACGCCGCTGCCGCTACCGATCACGACGAAGCAGGTTACCGCCGCGCTTACGTCGATGGGCTGCGCAATACGCTTGGCTGGCTTGAAGAGCGTGGCCAGTCGCCCAAGCGCCTGATCTTCGTATCCAGCAGCGGTGTCTATGCCCAGGACGGCGGCGTGTGGGTCGATGAGCAGTCGCCCGCCGAGCCCACACGTTTTTCCGGCAGCGTCATGCTTGAAGCTGAAGATGTCGCGCGCAACAGTGGTATTCCCGCCACCGTGGTGCGCCTCACTGGCATTTACGGGCCGGGTCGTGAATGGCTGCTCAAACAGGTGCGCATGGGCTATCGCGTGGTCAGCGAGCCGCCGCTGTACGCCAACCGGTTGCACGCCGACGACTGCGCCGGCTTGCTGGCATTTCTGCTTCAGGCCGACGTCACTGGCAAACCACTGGACGACCTTTATATCGGCGTTGATGACGCGCCCGCACCGCTGCACGAAGTGGTGGCCTGGTTGCGGGACTATATGGGCGTTACCGAATGGGCGGACGAATCGACGGTGCGCCGCGCCGGCAGCAAACGCTGCAGCAACGCCCGCGCCAGGGCGCTGGGTTGGGTGCCGCGTTATCCGACCTTTCGTGAAGGGTACGCGGCGGTGCTGGCGGGCCAGTGAGCATGGACGCCCATCGGCTTACAGGCCGCGGGCGGCGCGTATTTCATCTGGCTGGGCGTGCAAGCATTCGTCGGGCGACGGCAGTTGGACCTGGCCAGCGGCGGGGCGCAAGCAGCGGGGTGATGGTGGCCCGGGTGCTGGCAAGGGCGGGCAGCCAGCGTGCTGAATCCGAAGTGTCCGTATCGAGGCTGAAGCCTCTCCTACAGAGTGTGCGTGATCTGTGGGAGGGGCTCCAGCATCGCGTTTTTTAGTCTTTTTCGAGCACCCAGGTGGTCACGCCGGGCAGGTATTCAGGCATTTCATCCAGCTGCGCCTGACTCACCGCCTGGAAGATTTCCAACTGGTCGCCTTCGCGTTTGAACAGCCAGACATTGCCTTGGTTGCCGAGCTGCAGCCACAGGCTGTCGCTGTCGCCGCTCATGGCCGCGCAGTCGCCGGCCAGGCAGAGGGCGTAGCGGTCAGCGCCGGGCAGGCCTTCAACTTTGCCGTCGGGGTGAAACAGCACCAGGCCCTTTACGCCCGGCCCCCGGGTGATTTTCCAGGTGCCGCCGAGGTAGGCCGAATACAGCGCCTGTTCAAAACTGCTGCCGGGCGGAGCGCCGAGCGGCAAGGCGAGGTTGGAGCGCTGGAAGCGTTGCTCGGGCCCGGTTTTGCTTTCGGCCTGAACCATCTTGTCGTTTTCCACGTTCAGCTGTTCGTGGAAGTCGCCGTAGAAATCGACACGCCACTGGCCGTCGGGCTGGTCCACCAGCTGACCTTCGTCCAGCTCAAAGCCATTGCTGACGTTGGCGGTTTTGCGTGTGGTGTCGATGGTCCATTCCAGATTCGGCCCGTAGGCCAGCAACGCCTCCCGCAGATTGCCGCCTTGCGAGGCGGCATCGATGGCAGCCTGGTTGATCCAGATGCCGTTCGGGTCGTGGCTCGCAGGGCTGCTGCAACCGCCAAGAAAGGCGGCGGACAAGAGCAGGACGAGGGCGTTGCGCATGGCGGGTTCCTTCCTTGGAAAGGTCCGGTTATTCGATGACCAGAATGGCGTCCATTTCTACCTGGGCGCCACGCGGCAGGGCGGCTACGCCAATGGCGGCGCGGGCCGGGTAAGGCTGTTCGAAATAGCGGCCCATCACCTCATTCACCTTGGCGAAGTGCGAAAGGTCGGTGAGGAAAATGTTCAGTTTGACGATGTCTTTGAACGAGCCGCCGGCGGCTTCGGCAACGGCTTTGAGGTTCTCGAACACCTGGACGGTCTGGGCTTCGAAGCCTTCAACCAGCTCCATGGTTTTCGGGTCCAGGGGAATTTGCCCGGACATGTACACGGTGTTGCCGGCCTTGATGGCTTGCGAGTAAGTGCCGATGGCGGCCGGTGCGTGTTCGGAAGTGATGACGCTCTTGCTCATGAAAAAGCTCCTTGAGGTTTAGCCCTGCATAGCGCAGGCCGTCGTTACGAAAGGGGTCAGGCGCGCACGCGGGAAATATGCACCACGCCGGTAAGGGCTCGCAGTTTCTTGATGACGCGGGCCAGGTGCACGCGGTCATGCACGCTGACGACGAGCTGAACCACGCTGATGCGGCCGTCGCGCTCGTCCATGCTGATTTTTTCGATGTTGCCGTCCGCGGCGTTGACGCTGCTGGCGAGCAGGGCGATCAGGCCGCGCTGGTGTTCCAGCTCGATGCGCAGTTCGACGTTGAACTCGCCGACCACGTCTTTGGCCCACGACAGCTGAATGCACTTTTCCGGGTTCTGGCGGATGTCGCTGATGTTCTTGCAGCTTTCCAGGTGCACAACCATGCCTTTGCCGGCGGACAGGTGGCCGACGATGGGGTCGCCTGGAATCGGCGTGCAGCACTTGGCGTAGCTGAGCACCAAGCCCTCGGTGCCGCGAATGGCCAGCGGCCCTTCCGCGCTCGGCAGCTGTTCGCTTTCGTGGGCCAGCAATCGACGCGCCACCACATAGGCCATGCGATTGCCCAGGCCGATGTCTTCGAGCAGGTCTTCAATGACGTCGAGGCGGTATTCGGCCAGCACGCTTTGCACTTGCTCGGCGGGCACTTTGTCGAGGTGGCTGTTGAGGCCGGTCAGCACCTTGTTCAGCAGGCGTTCGCCGAGGCTGATGGATTCCGAGCGGCGCTGCAGTTTCAACGCGTGGCGAATATGGGTGCGGGCCTTGCCGGTGACCACGAAATTGAGCCAGGCCGGGTTCGGACGCGCGCCTGGCGCGGTGACGATTTCCACCGTCGCGCCACTTTGCAGCGGCTCCGACAATGGCGCCAGCCGGCGGTTGATGCGGCAAGCGATGCAGGAATTGCCCACATCAGTGTGCACCGCATAGGCGAAATCGACGGCGGTCGAGCCCTTGGGCATCTCCATGATTCGCCCTTTGGGCGTGAACACGTAAACCTCGTCCGGGAACAGGTCGATTTTTACGCTTTCGATAAATTCCAGGGAGTTGCCGGCGCGCTGCTGCATTTCCAGCACACCTTTGACCCACTGGCGCGCGCGGGCGTGGGTGCCTTTGGGCTGGTCTTCATCGTTGGATTTGTACAGCCAGTGGGCGGCGATGCCGTTGTTGGCCATCTCTTCCATTTCGCGGGTACGAATCTGGATCTCAATCGGCACGCCGTGCATACCGAACAGCGTCGTGTGCAGCGACTGGTAGCCGTTGGCTTTGGGAATTGCTATGTAATCTTTGAAGCGGCCGGGCAGCGGTTTGTACAGGTTGTGCACGGCGCCAAGCACGCGGTAGCAGGTGTCGACCTTGTCGACAATGATGCGGAAGGCGTACACGTCCATGATTTCGTTGAAGGCCCGCCGCTTGCCGCGCATCTTCTGGTAGATGCCGTACAGGTGTTTTTCGCGGCCCATCACTTCGCCTTCCATGCCTTCGCGTTCGAGGCAGTGGGTCAGCGACTCTTCAATCTTGTTGACGATTTCCTTGCGGTTGCCCCGGGCGCGTTTCACTGCCTGACGAATGCGTTCGGAGCGCATCGGGTGCATGGCCTTGAAACCCAGTTCTTCGAATTCCACGCGCATGCTGTGCATGCCCAGCCGGTTGGCGATGGGGGCGTAGATTTCCAGGGTTTCCTTGGCAATGCGGCGGCGCTTTTCGCCGGCCAGCACTTCCAGGGTGCGCATGTTGTGCAGGCGGTCGGCGAGCTTGACCAGAATCACCCGAATGTCACGGGCCATGGCCATCGCCATTTTCTGGAAGTTTTCAGCCTGGGCTTCAGCCTTGGTTTCGAAGTTCATCTGGGTCAGCTTGCTGACCCCGTCCACCAGTTCGGCGACGGTTTCGCCAAATTGCGCAGTGAGCGCTTCTTTGGCAATGCCGGTGTCTTCGATAACGTCATGCAGCATCGCAGCCATCAGGCTCTGATGGTCCATGTGCATGTCGGCGAGAATGTTGGCCACCGCGAGCGGGTGGGTTACGTAGGCTTCACCGCTGCGGCGGCGCTGGCCGTCGTGGGCTTGCTCTGCGTAGAAGTAGGCGCGGCGAACAAGGTTGACCTGTTCACCGCCCAGGTAGGTCGACAGTCTGTCGGCGAGGGCGTCTATGCTCGGCATGGGATTGCCCCGTGCCAAGCGCAGGTTCGCGCCGCGTCGCTTTGGTTAGACAAGCATCGACCTGGCATAGGCTTAGAGGGCCTCGTTGGCCTCTTCCTCATAAGTGGCGAAGAGCGGTTCGTCGTCGACGATTTCGTCGGCAGCGATCACGTCATAGTCAACCAGACCGGCAGCGATTTCGCGCAGGGCTACTACGGTAGGTTTGTCGTTTTCCCACGCTACTTTCGGCTCTTTACCACCGGTAGCCAGTTGGCGGGAGCGCTTGGTAGCGAGCATGACCAGCTCGAAGCGGTTATCAACGTTGTCCAGGCAGTCTTCAACGGTAACGCGGGCCATGGTATTCCTCGTAGCGACAGGTACTTAAATAAGAGACGTGCAAAAAACTTTTGCCCAGATGGGCGAACGAACTGTGCAGTCTAAAAAATAACCAGCCGTTAGGGAAGCGCAGATTTTCCCTACGCAGTCCGACGGCAAGCTTTATTCCCTACGCCAACAGCTCGGTGAGCAGGGTTTTATGCCGTTGCTGCTGCACGTCCTGACGCAGATTGTTGGCGCGGAAGATCGATTTCAGGTCTTCCAGCGCAGCGGCGAAATCGTCGTTGATGATCAAGTGATCGTATTCAACGTAGTGGCTCATTTCGCTGACCGCCTCGCGCATCCGAGTTTCGATGATCTCTTCGCTGTCCTGGCCGCGGTTGTTCAAACGCTGGCGCAGCGCTTCCTGGCTGGGCGGCAAAATGAAGATCGAGCGGGCCTCGGGCAGCAGGCGGCGCACTTGCTGGGCGCCTTGCCAATCGATTTCCAGAATCAGATCAAAACCTTCGGCCAGGGTTTTTTCCAGCCAGCGCTGCGAGGTGCCATAGAGGTTGCCGAACACTTCGGCATGCTCGAGAAAGTCGTTGTGCTCGAGCATCTGCAGAAAGCTCTCGCGGCTGACGAAGTGATAATTCTCTCCGTCGGCTTCGCCGGGACGCATGGCGCGCGTGGTGTGCGAAACGGAGACGCGAATGTGCGGCTCGGCGTCGATCAGCGCTTTGACGAGGCTGGTTTTGCCCGCGCCCGACGGCGCGGAAATGATGTAAAGGGTGCCGGTGGTGGCGTGCATGAGAGGGTCCGCCTTACTCGATGTTCTGTACTTGTTCGCGCATTTGTTCGATCAGCACCTTGAGGTTCACCGCGGCTTGCGTGCTGCGGGTATCAAAGGCTTTGGAGCCGAGCGTGTTGGCTTCGCGGTTGAGTTCCTGCATGAGGAAATCCAGACGTCGGCCAGCGGCGCCGCCGGCTTTGAGCACGCGGCGCACTTCGCTGACGTGGGTGACCAGGCGATCCAGCTCTTCGGCCACATCACTTTTCTGTGCCAGCAACACCAGCTCTTGTTCCAGGCGGTGAGGATCGAGCTCAGCCTGCATTTCGGCGGTGCGGTCGAGAATGCGCTGACGCTGGCCTGCGAGCATCTGCGGCACCAGTTCGCGCAGGGCGGTCACTTCCTCGCCGATATTGTCGAGGCGGTCGTTGAGCAGCTTGGCCAGGTCTGCGCCTTCACGGGCACGGCCGGCTTTGAGTTCGTTCAGCGCGTCGTTGAACAAGGCGAGGGCGGCGCTGTTGAGGGCTTGCGGGTCGGCAGCATCGGCCACCAACACGCCGGGCCAGGCCAGCACTTCCAGCGGGTTCAGCGGGGCGGGCGACGCAATCAGGCGGGCCACGCTCTCGGCGGCTTCTACCAATTGCGCGGCGCGCTCGCGGTCTACCTGCAGCGGCTTGCCGGCGGTTTCTTCGGTGTAGCGCAGGGTGCACTCCACTTTGCCGCGCGACAGGCCCTGGCGCAGGGCATCACGCACGCCGCCTTCGAGGTCGCGGAACGACTCGGGCAAACGCAGATGGGGTTCCAGATAACGGTGGTTGACCGAGCGCAGTTCCCAACTCAGCGTGCCGTTGGCTGTGGCCCGCTCGACGCGGGCGAAGGCGGTCATGCTGTGCACCATGGGGAGACCTCGCAAAATAGGGCTGATCAGCGGGCGATGGGAAAGCAGCGGGTTACGCGGCGTTTTCGCACGGCCTGTAAAGGCGCAGGATTGTAGCGCAGTGCGTCGTTCGCTCCCAATTTGGCGTGTGACTGACGCGCAGCCCCCCTATAATGCCGGGCAGATTTCCCGTCCCGAATAGGTATTCCTGATGAAACGTCCGAGTGGCCGTGCCGCTGACCAGCTGCGCTCGATCCGCATCACCCGCAACTACACCAAACACGCCGAGGGCTCGGTGTTGGTGGAGTTTGGTGACACCAAAGTGATCTGCACAGTGAGTGTGGAAAACGGCGTGCCGCGTTTTCTCAAGGGCCAGGGCCAAGGCTGGCTGACCGCCGAGTACGGCATGTTGCCGCGCGCCACCGGCGACCGTAACCAGCGTGAAGCCAGCCGCGGCAAGCAGGGCGGCCGTACCCTGGAAATTCAGCGTTTGATTGGTCGTTCACTGCGCGCAGCGCTGGATATGTCGAAACTGGGCGAAGTGACCCTGTACGTCGACTGCGATGTAATTCAGGCCGACGGCGGCACCCGCACTGCGTCCATTACCGGCGCGATGGTCGCGGTAATCGACGCGTTGAAAGTGATCAAAAAGCGTGGCGGGCTGAAAGGTGGCGACCCGCTCAAGCAAATGATCGCCGCCGTGTCGGTGGGCATGTATCAAGGCGAGCCGGTGCTGGACCTCGACTATCTTGAAGATTCTGCTGCTGAAACCGACCTGAACGTGGTGATGACCAGCCAGGGCGGCTTCATTGAAGTACAAGGCACCGCCGAAGGCGCGCCGTTCCAGCCGGAAGATTTGACCGCCATGCTCGCCCTCGCGCAAAAAGGCATGACCGATCTGTTCGAAATGCAACGTGTGGCGCTGGCCGACTAAGCCCGCCTCACTCAACCCGCAGGCCAAGGAGAAGCAGCATGACCGAGGATTTGGAACCCGTAATTACCCCTGACAAGGAAGCGCGTCAGTGGGCAATGTTTTGTCACTTTGCGGCATTTCTGGGCATGATTTTCCCGTTCGGGAATTTGCTCGGGCCGCTGATCGTGTGGCAGCTGAAGCGTGAAACCGCTGCGTTCGTCGACGATCAGGGCAAAGAGTCGCTCAACTTCCAGATCACCGTCGCGCTGGCCATGCTGGTCTGCTTCCTGCTGATGTTCGTGTTTATCGGCATCATCCTGATCTGGGTGGTGGGCATTGCGGCGCTGGTGTTGACCATCATTGCCGGCATCAAGGCCAATGAAGGCAAGGCGTACCGCTATCCGTTCTGCTGGCGCCCGGTCAAATAGGCTTCATGCAGACGCAAAAAAGCCGGCGGTGATGCCGGCTTTTTTGTGCCCGTCGGGTGCGGGTCAGACGCTTAGCGTCCAGTCGTAATCGACGATCAGTGCCGCATGCTGCGAAAACCGGGGCTGACGCGGCAAGCGCGCGCCGCGCACAAAACGGCGCAGGCCGGTGGTGAGCAATTGGTAGTCATAGCGATAGCCAAGGTTCAGCAGTTCGGCTTGCTCGCTGTTGGGCCACCAGCTGAATTGATCGCCTTCGCGATTCACTTCACGCAGGGCATCGACGTAACCCATGGTGCCGATGATTTCGTCCATCCAGGCCCGCTCAGGCGCCAGGAAACCGGGCTCTTGCTGGCAGTCGCGCCAGTTTTTCACGTCCAGTTTCTGGTGTGCCACGTACAGCGAACCACAGTAGATGTACTCGCGACGCTTACGCCGTTGCTTATCCAGATACTGGGCGAAATCGTCCATAAACTTGAATTTCTGATTCAAGTTTTCATCGCCGTTCTGCCCGGTAGGAAGCAGAAGCGTGGCGATACTTACTTTGTCGAAATCGGCCTGCAGATAGCGCCCGTAGCGATCAGCTGTCTCGAAACCGAGCCCACTGATCACCGCCTTGGGTTGCAACCGCGAATACAGCGCCACACCACCTTGGTCTGGCACTTCTGCGTCGCTGGCATAGAGGAAATAGCCATCCAGTTGGAGGGCCGGGTCGTCCAGTTCAAAGGCGGAGGCACGGGTGTCTTGCAGGCAGATGACGTCGGCATTCTGAGCTTGCAGCCAACTGAGCAAACCACGCTCGACTGCAGCCTGAATACCATTCACGTTCACACTGATGATCCGCATAAATGGCCCCCAAAAACACGTGCGTGTATGATACCCGAGCTCATCCTTATTAGCTAAACCCACAGCTAAATCCGTGTGTTTTGGGGCTTTTTATGCAGGCGTACCAGCGCGACTTCATTCGTTTTGCCATCGAGCGCGGCGTGCTTCGCTTCGGTGAGTTCACCCTCAAGTCCGGGCGCACCAGCCCCTATTTTTTCAACGCAGGGCTGTTCAACAGCGGTTCGGCACTGGCCCAGTTAGGCCGTTTTTACGCCGAAGCGGTTGTGGCCAGCGGCATCGATTTCGACGTGCTGTTCGGCCCGGCTTATAAAGGCATTCCGTTGGCGGCAACCACTGCCGTGGCGCTTGCCGAGCAGCATCAGCGCGACTTGCCCTGGTGTTTCAACCGCAAGGAAGCCAAAGACCACGGCGAAGGCGGCACCCTGGTCGGCGCGCCACTGGCTGGCAATGTGCTGATCATTGATGACGTTATCACCGCTGGCACCGCCATCCGTGAAGTCATGCAGATCATCCAGGCTCAGGGCGCAACCGCAGCTGGCGTGCTGATTGCATTGAATCGCCAGGAGCGCGGCAAAGGCGAGTTATCAGCCATTCAGGAAGTCGAACGTGATTTCGGCATTCCGGTGGTCAGCATCGTGTCGTTGGAACAAGTACTGGAATACTTGGCCGAAGATGCTGAACTGAAGAAATACCTGCCGGCAGTCCAGGCATACCGCGCGCAGTACGGAATTTAGGCCTCAACCAAGACAGGGTGTTGTTTGCATGCTCAAACTGGACGTTATCCGTTGTTCGCTAGTCTTCAGCATGCTGCTGTGCGCGGGTGTTTCGGCAGCCGACAGCTCTGTCCGCTTTTACCGTTACGTTGATGCCAAGGGTGTTACGGTTCTGGACCGCCAAGGCGTACCGCCCGACCTGATTTCCAAAGGCTACGAGATACTCAACGACCAGGGTCGTGTCGTTCAGGTGGTTGCGCCTGCACCCAGTCTTGAAGAGCGCCAGCGCGCCATCGCCGATAAAGCGCGCGCCAGTTCCGATGCCCAATTGCTGCGTTTGTACTCCACCACCGAAGACGTTGACCGCGCCAAGGCCCGCAAGCTGGCCGAGCTCGATGGCGTAATTTCCGTGGCACGCGGCAACCTCGCCTCACTGAAAACCCAGCAAGCCAACCTGCAAGGCCAGGCGGCCGACCAGGAGCGCGCCGGCAAGCAAGTGCCGGATCATCTGGTTGCGCAGATCGAAAACATCAAAGCCGAGCAGGTCGGGCTGGAAGGCGACATCAAGCGCTACCTCGAAGGCCGCAAGCAGGCCGAGGCCAGCTTTGATGCCGACCGCGCCAGGCTGCAGACGCTGATAGGCCCGAAGCAGTAAGAAGCGCGGAACAGTAAAAAGCCCCGACGAGTCACCTCGTCGGGGCTTTTTTGTACCTGTTACCGCTTAGTGATGCTTGCGGTTGCAGATCAGCGTGCCGACGCCACTGTCGGTGAAAATCTCCAACAGCACGGCATTGGGCACGCGGCCGTCGATGATGTGCGCGCTGATCACGCCGCATTGAACGGCCTCCAGCGCACAACGAATCTTCGGCAGCATGCCGCCATAAATGGTGCCGTCGGCAATCAGCGCATCGACCTGAGCGGTAGACAAGCCGGTCAGCACGTTGCCTTCCTTATCCATCAAGCCGGCGATGTTGGTGAGCAGCATCAGCTTCTCGGCCTTCAGCGCCTCGGCCACTTTGCCGGCAACCAGGTCGGCGTTGATGTTGTACGACTCGCCATTGGCGCCCACGCCAATTGGCGCGATCACCGGAATGAAGTCGCCTTTCACCAGCATGTTCAGCAGATCGGTATTAACCCCGACCACCTCGCCTACATGGCCGATGTCGATGATTTCCGGCTGGGTCATTTCCGGTGTTTGCCGGGTGACGGTGAGCTTTTTCGCACGAATCAGCTCGGCATCTTTGCCTGTCAGGCCGATAGCGCTGCCGCCATGGCGATTGATCAGGTTGACGATGTCTTTGTTCACCTGGCCGCCGAGTACCATCTCCACCACATCCATGGTCGCTGCGTCGGTAACCCGCATGCCGTCGATGAAGTGGCTCTCAATGGACAGGCGCTTGAGCAGGTCGCCAATTTGCGGACCGCCGCCGTGTACCACTACCGGGTTGATGCCCACTGCCTTCATTAACACGATGTCGCGCGCAAAGCCGGTTTTCAGCTCGTCGCTTTCCATGGCGTTGCCGCCGTACTTGATAACCAGGGTCTTGCCGACAAAACGTCGAATGTACGGCAAGGCCTCGGAAAGAACCTTGGCAACATTGGTGGCGGCATCGCGTTCGAGGGTCATGCGGGGCTCCGGCAAAACGGCAAAGCCGGCCACAAGGGCCGGCTATACAGGCGGGTCAGAAAGGCAGGTTGAGGTCGGGTGCGGCGGTGTACAGCTGGGCACGGAACAGCTCTTTGATGCGCTCCAGCTCTTCGTTGGTGTCGGCTTCGAAACGCAGCACCAGCACCGGTGTGGTGTTGGACGCGCGCACCAGGCCCCAGCCCTTCGGATAATCAACGCGAACGCCGTCCAGCGTGGTCACGCTGCCTTCGCCCCAATGACCATCGCGCTGCAGGGCGTCGATGATGCCGAACTTGTTTTCGTCGGTAACGGTGATGTTGATTTCCGGCGTCGACACATCGCTTGGGAACGCGGCGAAGACCAGCTCGGCGTCGCGTTTGTCCTGGCTGAGAATTTCCAGCAGGCGGGCGGCGCTGTAGATGCCGTCGTCAAAGCCGAACCAGCGCTCTTTGAAGAAGATATGGCCGCTCATTTCGCCAGCCAGCAGGGCGCCGGTCTGCTTCATTTTCTTTTTGATCAGCGAGTGACCGGTTTTCCACATCACCGGACGGCCACCGTAGCCGCTGATCAGCGCGCCCAGACGACGGGTGCACTTCACGTCGAAGATCACGTCGGCGCCCGGGTTACGCGACACCACGTCTTTGGCAAACAGCATCATCAAGCGGTCCGGATAAACGATGGTGCCTTTGTTGGTCACCACGCCTACGCGGTCGCCGTCGCCGTCAAAGGCCAGGCCCAGGTCGGCGCCGGTTTCTTTCACTTTGGCGATCAGGTCTACCAGGTTTTCCGGCTTGCCCGGATCCGGGTGGTGGTTCGGGAAGTTGCCGTCGACGTCGCAGAACAGCGGAATCACGGTGCAGCCCAGGGCTTCGATCAGTTGCGGGGCGATAACACCCGCCGCGCCGTTACCGCAGTCCACGACCACTTTCAGCGGCTTGGCCAGGGCGATATCGTCGCGAATCTGTTTGAAGTAGCGGTCCAGCAACTCAACTTGCTCAACGCTGCCTTGGCCGCTGCTGAGGTTGTTGGTTTCGATGCGCTCACGCAGCGCCTGGATTTGCTCGTTGGCCAGGGTGTCGCCGGCAACCACGATTTTGAAACCGTTGTAGTCAGGCGGGTTGTGGCTGCCGGTGAGCATTACGCCGGTTTTGCCAGCCAGTACGTTGGCCGCGTAATACAGCACAGGCGTTGGCACCAGGCCGATGTCGCTGACGGCACAGCCAGCATCTACCAGGCCTTGAATGAGCGATTGCACCAGTTCAGGGCCGGACAGACGACCGTCGCGACCTACCGATACATTGGGCTCGCCAGCGGCGAGGCTTTCGGCGCCCACTGCGCGGCCGACCCAATAAGCGGTTTCAGATGTCAGGGTGTCGCCAACTACGCCGCGAATGTCATAGGCGCGGAAGATGCTGGCGGGCAAGTTGGGTGCGGATTGCGGCACATTGCTCATAGCGGGGGCTTGCTCCAATCCCAGGAGATCCTGGTCTTCGTCGAGGATGTCGATATCGAGAATATCGGTTTCTTGAAAGAGAGGGTTCACCAGCTCGGCAGGCTCTACGGCGGCAGGTGCTGCCACTTTCGTGCCACTCGTACTGCTGCCAGTCGCCTTGGTCTCTTCAACGGGTAGTGGTGCGCTTTGCCGGCGAGGCATTCGCGCGAGTTTCTGAGCCAGCGCATTGAGTACTGGCGAGCGCAGGCTGAAGGCTTTGACGCTTTTGCCTGCAGAGAGTTCTTGTACTAATTGGCTGAGCTGTTCGGCATCTTTACGCAGGGCACTTTGCTGACGATTGTTCAGCCACATCAGGCCCAGCAACGAGCCGAAAAGCGCCAGCAGCACGGCCAGCAGCAGCGGCATGGGCGACACCGGTGGCATCGACAAATCCGGGCCCGGCAGGAACTCCAGCTTCCAGTTCGAGTTGCCGCTGGTAAACGCCAATGGCGCGCTTTGCGCGTCCTGGCCACGGGTTGCCAATACTTGCGCCGGGCTCTGGCCGAATTGCTGCGAAAGGCGCAACTGACCAATGCCGTCCGGCAGCGGTGGCAGCGCCGAGAGCAGCCGCTGCAGATCGATGATCAGCAGCAGCGTGCCTTGCGACGGTTGATCATCTGCCAGGCGCAGCGGCGCCGCGCTGTAAACCAGCCAGCGCGGGCCCACTTTGTAGGCCTCGGGGGCCGGGTTCTGGCCGGCTTCGACACGACGAAGCAGGTCCATGGCGGCGAAGTTCATGGGCGCGGCGCGGGTGTTGTTTTGCGCGGCCTGGCCCGGCAGGTTGATGTAAGCATCGACCACGCCATCCCAGTAACCGAGGTCGCGCTCGGCTGCCGTGACCAATTCCGGACTCTGGCTCTGCAACGCCAGCAGCAACTGCGGATTGCGCGCAGCGGCCCTGGTGTCGGCGCTCAGCTGGCGCAGCGCTTGTTGCAGCGCAGAGGCCTGGCTGCCGCCCCATGCATGAGCGAGCTCGTCCTGGGTTTTGGTTTGCGCGCTGGTCAGCAAGGCGAACCACAACACCGCTGCGGCCGCGAGCAAGCCGACCAGGGCAATGCCGAGGCCGGGCAGCAGTTTTTTCAGCAACGGCTCCTCGTCCGCCTTTTTGGCGGTCGGGTCGTTTACTTGCGGTAGGGTTTCAGCGTCCTTGGCGGTGCGCTTGAAGAGTTTCAATCGGTATCTCCTCGGCGGTGCATCCTGGCTTTT
This sequence comes from Pseudomonas viridiflava, assembly GCF_900573885.1. GTDB lineage: Bacteria > Pseudomonadota > Gammaproteobacteria > Pseudomonadales > Pseudomonadaceae > Aquipseudomonas. The sequence goes on along the minus strand of NZ_UPSE01000161.1, from coordinate 13,597 downwards.
TTATTAGGTGGAGCCGGTAAATCGGTTATTGGCTGCCCGAATGACCGAAGCCACCGGCGCCGCGCTGGCTCTCGTCGAAATGCTCAACCAGTTCAAAGCGCGCCTGCACCACAGGCACCAGCACCAACTGCGCAATGCGCTCGCCGATGGTCATGGTGAAAGGGGTTTGCCCACGGTTCCAGCACGACACCATGAGTTCGCCCTGGTAGTCCGAGTCGATCAAACCGACCAGGTTGCCCAACACGATGCCGTGCTTATGGCCCAGGCCCGAGCGCGGAAGAATCAGCGCCGCAAGGTTCGGGTCGCCGATGTAAATCGACAGGCCGGTCGGAATCAACACGGTCTGGCCCGGTTCCAGCAGCAGGTCTTCCTTGAGCATGGCGCGCAGGTCAAGGCCGGCCGACCCGGGCGTGGCGTACTCAGGCAGGGGGAAATCACGGCCAATCCGCGGGTCGAGAATCTTGGCTTGCAGTGCGTGCATGAGGTGCTCTTAACAGGTAGTAAACAAGCGTCAGGCCTGATTCAGGCGCTCGGCGATAAAGGCGATCAGCTGGCGGGCAATCTTGCCCTTGCTGGTTTGCGCCAGGCTGCTTTGCTGCAAGTCGCGGTCAATGATGGTGATCGCGTTCTCTTCACTGTTGAAGCCGATGCTGGGGTTGGCCACATCGTTGGCTACGATCAGGTCGAGGTTTTTGTCTTTCAGCTTGCGAGCAGCATAGTCGAGCAATTTTTCAGTTTCAGCCGCGAAGCCGACGCTGAACGGGCGGTCGTCGCGTTGTGCCAGGGTGGCGAGAATATCCGGGTTGCGCACCATTTGAAGAAGCATGCCGTCGCCGGTGGACGGGTCTTTTTTCAGTTTGTGCTGGGCAACTACTTCCGGGCGGTAGTCGGCGACGGCTGCAGCGGCGATCAGCAAATCGCACGGCATGGCGGCTTCGCAGGCGGCGAGCATGTCGCGGGCGCTGACCACATCGATACGGTTGACGCGATCAGGCGTGGGCAGGTGAACCGGGCCGGTCACCAGTGTGACTTTGGCCCCGGCTTCCACTGCGGCTTCGGCCAGGGCAAAGCCCATCTTCCCCGAGCTGTGGTTGGTGATGTAGCGCACCGGGTCGATGTTTTCCTGGGTCGGGCCGGCGGTAATCAATACATGGCGACCGGTCAGGCTTGCGCGCTTGAAGCAGTCGGCAGCGAGCTGGGCAAGGTCGTCGGGCTCGAGCATGCGGCCCAGGCCGACATCGCCGCAGGCCTGGCTGCCGGAAGCTGGGCCAAACATATGCAGGCCGCGCTCGATGAGCAGCTGGCTGTTGGCTTGGGTAGCTTCATCGCGCCACATGGCCTGGTTCATCGCCGGCGCCAGTGCCACGGGCGCGTCGGTGGCCAGAACCAGCGTGGTTAGCAGGTCGTTGGCGATGCCCTGGGCAAGGCGGGCCATGAGGTCGGCGGTGGCGGGAGCAATAAGAATGAGGTCGGCCCATCTGGCCAGCTCAATGTGCCCCATCGCGGCTTCGGCAGCGGGGTCGAGCAAATCCATATGAACGGGGTGACCGGAAAGGGCTTGCAGGGTGAGCGGGGTAATGAATTCACGGCCGCCCTGGGTCATCACCACACGGACTTCCGCACCTTGGTCGCGCAGGCGGCGAACCAGTTCGGCACTTTTATAAGCGGCAATGCCGCCACCCACGCCAAGGACGATGCGTTTCCGGTACAGCCGCTGCATAGGCCTGCCTTATAAGAAGTGGACTTCGCCGCGCTCAGCCTCCCCAGGCCGCCCGCCGCGCAAAAAAGTGGGGCTAAGATAGCACAGCGCCCGCAGTGGAACAGCGGGCTACATCGACAAGGAGGGTTGTATGAGTATTCGCAATTGGCCCGCAGAAGATCGCCCGCGCGAGCGGTTATTGAAGCATGGCGCCGGCAGTCTCACAGACGCGCAATTACTGGCCATTTTCCTGCGCACCGGGGTAGCTGGCAGAAGCGCCGTGGACCTCGCGCGGGTGCTGCTCGATGAGTTCGGCGGCCTGCGTGCCTTGCTGGAAGCGGGCCAGCACAGCTTCAGCTCACACCTGGGTTTAGGTCCCGCCAAGTACGCACAATTGCAGGCGGTGCTGGAGATGTCGCGGCGTCACCTGGCCGAGCATCTGAGTAATGACTCGGTGCTGGAGAGCCCGGCAGCCGTGCGTGAGTACCTGGTCGCCCAGTTGCGTCATGAAGAGCACGAGGTGTTTGGCTGCCTGTTTCTCGATTCCAAACACCGCGTGCTGGCGTACGAAGCGCTGTTTCAGGGCACCATCGATAGCGCCAGCGTTTACCCGCGGCAAGTGGTGAAACGCGCGCTCACCCACAACGCCGCCGCAGTGATTCTGTGCCACAACCATCCCTCCGGCGTCGCCGAGGCCAGTCAGGCAGACCGCATCTTGACGTTGCGTTTAAAGGACGCGCTTTCGCTGGTGGATGTGCGAGTACTCGACCACTTCATCATCGGCGAAGGGCTGCCGTTATCGATGGCCGAATGCGGGTTGATGTAGGCATTGTCGCCAGCCAGGCGAGGCGTAGGCAGCGACCCGCTACGCCTTGTTCCTACCCTACGGCGTGATGGAAGTGCGGGAGAAATCCTGGCGGCCAAATGGGCTGACCTGATAGCCCTGTACGCCTTTTCGCGTTAACGCCGTCGCCGTCGGATGCGCCAGCGGCAGCCACAACGCTTGCTGCTGGATCTGTGTTTGCGCTTTCTCATAGAGCGCGGTGCGCTTGGCTGTATCGCTGGTGCCTTTGCCATCGCTGATCAACTGGTCCAGCCCTTTGTCGCAATAGCGCGCGAAGTTGGTGCCCGATTGCACGGCGGCACAGGAGAACTGCGGCGTGAGGAAGTTATCCGGATCGCCGTTGTCGCCTGCCCAGCCCATAAACAGAAGATCGTGCTCGCCGGCTTTGGCACGGCGCACCAGTTCACCCCACTCGATTACGCGGATTTGCGCGCGAATGCCGACCTTGGCCAGGTCCGCCTGCAACAACTGCGCGCCCAGGCTTGGGTTGGGGTTCAGCAGGCTGCCGGTGGGGCGGGTCCAGATGGTGGTGTCGAAGCCATCCTTGAGGCCTGCCTTTTCCAGCAGGGCTTTGGCTTGCTGAGGATCATGGGCATAGCCGGGCAGGTCTTTGGCGTAGCTCCAGGTGTTTGGCGGATAAGGACCATTGGCGGCGACCGCGCTGTCTTCGAACACGGCCTTCAGGTAGTTGGTTTTGTCGAAGGCCAGATTGATGGCCTGGCGCACCTCGGGTTTATCCAGCGGCGGGTGCTGACTATTCAAGGCGACAAAGGCGGTCATGAACGCCGGCGTCGACACCACCTCTAGCACGGCGTCTTTACTGGCCGCATTCACGTCCAGCGGCTTGGGCGAAAGCGCCACCTGACACTCGCCACGGCGCAGCTTTTGAAGTCGCACATTGGCGTCGGGAGTAATCGCGTAAACCAGTGCGTCGACCTTTGGCTTGCCGGCGAAGTAATCCGGGTTGGCGGCGTAGCGCACCACGGCGTCTTTCTGAAAACGCTTGAACACGAACGGGCCGGTGCCGATTGGCTGCGCATTGAGCTTCTCCGGCGTGCCGGCTTTAAGCAGTTGCGCGGTGTATTCGGCTGAATAAATAGAAGCGAAGCCCATGCTCAAGGTGGCGAGGAAGGTCGCTTCCGGGTGGTTCAGCGTGAAGCGCAGGTGCTGGGGTGACGGAGCCTCCACCTTCTTTATAAGGCCGGGCAATTGCATAGATTGCGCATGGGGATAGCCGCTTTGCGCAACCTTATGCCAGGCATTGGCGGGGTCGAGCATGCGTTGAAAGCTGAACAGCGCATCGCCGGCAGTAAATTCGCGGGTCGGGGTGAAATAGTCGGTGCTGTGGAACTTCACGCCCTGGCGCAGGGTGAAGTCATAGGTAAGGCCGTCTTCCGACACGGTCCAGCTTTCTGCCAGGCTGGGCACCAGCTTGCCGCTGGCGGCATCGAACTCCACCAGGCGATTCATCAACACGTCTGCAGAGGCGTTGGTGGTGGTGAGCGTGTTGTACTGAACCACGTCGAACCCTTCCGGGCTGGCTTCGGTGCAAACACTCAAGGTGGCGGCCTGAATAGCCGAACTGAACAGCGGAATAACGAACAGCGACAGGGCAGCACGGCGCATCGGCAGACTCCTTGAATGCATCGCCAGCAACGCGGTGGCGAGTCGGCGGCCCACCCGCAGGGCCGGAAATAACGCAAGCGGTCTACCCTAGACCATGGCGCGCGGCAGAACAATCGATGTCGCCTGACGAGCGGTTACGCGGGGAGTGGCGCTTGTTGAAGCGGTTGCAGGTAGAATGCTCGCCCCCAATTGGCCAGCAAACGGTAGTTATCCTTGTTGCTCTGGGGGCTTTCTGGTATAAAGCAGCGCTCTTTTCTAGGGGCCCGGTTCCTTCGCTTGTAGGTGTGGCCGGTAAGACCCTGAAGAAACGCGGCGCAGAGCGCCAAATGACTTTGAGTTTAAGCGGCCAACCCATGCCGGGTTGGGCATGTGGTTTTAGAGGGCTGATGTATGTCGAGAGTCTGTCAAGTTACCGGTAAGGGTCCGGTAACCGGGAATAACATTTCCCACGCAAACAACAAAACCCGTCGCCGTTTCCTGCCAAACCTGCAGCATCACCGCTTCTGGGTTGAGTCGGAGAAGCGTTTCGTGCGTCTGCGCGTCACTGCCAAAGGCATGCGTATCATCGACAAGCGTGGCATTGATGTCGTGCTGGCCGAAATCCGCAGCCGCGGCGAAAAGGTTTAAGGAGCTAAATCATGCGTGAATTGATCCGTTTGGTGTCGAGCGCCGGTACTGGCCACTTCTACACCACCGACAAGAACAAACGTACTACCCCGGACAAAATCGAAATCAAAAAATTCGATCCAGTTGTTCGCCAGCACGTGATCTACAAGGAAGCCAAGATCAAGTAATTGATCCGGCCCTTGCTCAAAAAGCCCCGCACATGCGGGGCTTTTTGTTTTCTGCTGATTTGTAGCTGAGCGCCCGGCCTTTGATTTTCCAGCGCCAGAAACGCAAAAAGCCCCGCGCGTGAACGTGGGGCTTTTCGTTTATATGGTGCACCAGGCGGGATTCGAACCCACGACCCCTGCCTTCGGAGGGCAGTACTCTATCCAGCTGAGCTACTGGTGCAACGCGGGCGCCATGATACGCATGTCGCTCGCAGGCGTCCATGCCGAGGTGTTTTGTTCGCGATATCAAACGAAAGTACTAATCCCTACGGCTTTCTGCTCAGAAAATGACCACCTTTTACGGGTTTTCGTATATTTTTTCGAACGGCCTATTGCCCTTTGGTGGTGGCGACCCTAGGATTCGTTTGAGATTTCAAACGCCCTCGACGCTCATGGCCGCAGACCGAACCAAGCGATCTGCTGCTGTTCCAAAAGCCCGTCATCAGCGCTCAATCCGTTCCACGTGGCATCCACTATTTCTCGCCGCAGCGCACATCCGCTGCGGCGGCTTACAACAATTTTGCCCGCCGCTTTGCTGGTGGGCTAAAGGAGACGGCTATGCAACTCAAAGACGCTCAATTGTTTCGCCAGCAAGCCTTTATCGACGGCGCGTGGGTAGACGCGGACAGCGGCCAGACCATCAAGGTCAACAACCCGGCCACGAATGAAATTCTTGGCACCGTGCCGAAGATGGGCGCTGCTGAAACCCGTCGTGCCATTGAAGCGGCCGACAAGGCCTTGCCGGCCTGGCGTGCACTGACCGCCAAAGAGCGCTCCAACAAGCTGCGTCGCTGGTTTGAGTTGATGATCGAGAACCAGGACGACCTCGGCCGCCTGATGACTCTCGAGCAAGGCAAGCCATTGGCCGAGGCCAAAGGTGAAATCGCCTATGCCGCTTCCTTTATTGAGTGGTTCGCTGAAGAAGCCAAGCGCATTTATGGCGACGTGATTCCGGGCCACCAGCCGGACAAACGCCTGATCGTGCTCAAGCAGCCAATCGGCGTAACCGCGGCCATCACGCCGTGGAACTTCCCGGCCGCGATGATCACCCGTAAAGCCGGCCCGGCCTTGGCCGCTGGCTGCACCATGGTGCTCAAGCCTGCGAGCCAGACTCCATATTCCGCCCTGGCCCTGGCCGAACTGGCTCAGCGTGCCGGCATTCCGAAAGGCGTGTTCAGCGTGGTAACCGGCAGCGCTGGCGACATTGGCAGCGAGCTGACCAGCAACCCCATCGTGCGCAAACTGTCGTTCACCGGCTCGACCGAAATTGGTCGTCAGCTGATGGCCGAATGCGCCCACGACATCAAGAAAGTATCGCTGGAGCTGGGTGGCAACGCGCCGTTCATTGTCTTCGACGACGCTGATCTGGACGCCGCCGTCGATGGCGCGATCATCTCCAAGTACCGCAACAACGGTCAGACCTGCGTCTGTGCCAACCGCCTGTACATTCAAGACAGCGTGTACGACGCGTTCGTGGAAAAACTGAAAGTTGCCGTGGCCAAGCTGAAAATCGGCAACGGGCTGGAAGACGGCACCACCACCGGCCCGCTGATCGACGACAAGGCTGTGGCCAAAGTTGAAGAGCACATTGCCGACGCCATCAGCAAAGGCGCCAAAGTGGTATCCGGCGGCAAGGCGCACAGCCTGGGCGGCAGCTTCTTCGAGCCGACCATTCTGGTAGACGTGCCGAAAACCGCTGCAGTCGCCAAGGAAGAAACCTTTGGCCCGCTGGCGCCGCTGTTCCGCTTTAAAGACGAAGCCGATGTGATCACTCAGGCGAACGACACCGAATTCGGTCTGGCCTCGTACTTCTACGCTCGCGACCTGGGCCGTGTGTTCCGCGTGGCTGAAGCGCTGGAGTACGGCATGGTCGGCATCAACACCGGTCTGATTTCCAACGAAGTGGCGCCGTTCGGCGGCATCAAGGCGTCGGGTCTTGGCCGTGAAGGTTCGAAATACGGCATCGAAGACTACCTGGAAATCAAATACCTCTGCCTCGGTGTGTAACTAATCGACCTCCGGGTCGTCGGCCATACGGCGTTGAAATGCCGCCTCAGATGCTCACGTACGAAGGTACGCTGCGCTCTTCGCCAGCATTTCGCCTTGTCTGGCCTTAGCCCCGAAGCTCTCGAGCGGCGTTAAGCCGAAGAGCACAAAGAGCAAAAGCATTAAGACGTTATTGAAACACCCCAGGGCGGAACCAACGAGCCGGCCCGCCCGGGCAGCAGCACCGCACTAAAGAACCTGAGCAACCGGCAGGGCGTGGCAGTCGATCATCGAATGCTGCCGCGCTTTTCCCCGGTTGCGTTTATCCCACTGCGCCGCCTGATGAAGCGGCGAATGAGGACCGAAACATGAGCAAGACTAACGAATCCCTGATGCAACGCCGCATGGCCGCCGTACCGCGCGGTGTGGGCCAGATCCACCCGATTTTCGCTGAGCGCGCCGAGAACGCCACCGTATGGGACGTTGAAGGCCGCGAGTTCATCGACTTCGCTGGCGGCATCGCCGTTCTCAACACCGGCCACCTGCACCCGAAAGTGGTTGCAGCGGTGCAAGAGCAACTGACCAAGCTGTCGCACACCTGCTTCCAGGTACTGGCTTACGAGCCCTACGTGGAGCTGTGTGAAGAAATCGCCAAGCGCGTTCCGGGCGACTTCGCCAAGAAAACCCTGCTGGTGACGTCCGGTTCCGAAGCCGTCGAAAACGCCGTGAAAATTGCTCGTGCTGCCACTGGCCGTGCTGGCGTAATTGCCTTCACCGGCGCTTATCACGGCCGCACCATGATGACCCTGAGCCTCACCGGCAAAGTGGTGCCGTATTCCGCTGGCATGGGCCTGATGCCTGCCGGCGTTTACCGTGCCCAGTCGCCTTGCGAGCTGCACGGTGTGAGCGAAGACGAGTCCATCGCCAGCATCGAGCGCATCTTCAAGAACGACGCGCAGCCGTCCGACATCGCCGCCATCATCATTGAGCCGGTGCAGGGTGAAGGGGGTTTCTACACCAACTCCAAAGCCTTTATGCAGCGCCTGCGCGCCCTGTGCGACCAGCACGGCATTCTGCTGATCGCCGACGAAGTGCAAACCGGCGCTGGCCGTACCGGCACCTTCTTCGCCACCGAACAGCTGGGCGTGATTCCAGACCTGACCACCTTCGCTAAATCCGTCGGCGGCGGTTTCCCGATTTCCGGCGTTAGCGGTAAAGCCGAAATCATGGACGCCATCGCACCGGGCGGCCTGGGCGGCACCTATGCCGGTAGCCCGATCGCCTGTGCGGCCGCGCTGGCCGTGCTGAAAGTGTTTGATGAAGAGAAGCTGCTGGAGCGCTCGCAAGCCTTGGGCGAACGCCTGAAGGCCGGTCTGCGCGATATTCAGGCCAAGCATGCGGTTATTGGCGACGTTCGTGGCCTGGGTTCGATGATCGCCATCGAGCTGTTTGAAGGCGGCGACACCCACAAGCCGGCGGCCGAACTGGTCGGCAAGATCGTCGCTCGCGCCCGCGAAAAAGGCCTGATCCTGCTGTCGTGCGGCACCTACTACAACGTCATCCGCTTCCTGATGCCGGTCACCATTCCTGATGCACAGCTCGACAAAGGCCTGGCCATTGTTGCCGAGTGCTTCGACGAACTCGCCTAGGGCTCACCAGCTCGGCAGTTTTTGAGACCCGCTTCGGCGGGTCTTTTTTTGCCTGCCGTCAGGCCAACGGCTTCAACTGCCGATCGAACCCGGCCATTTTCGGAAACGCCAGTGGCTGCGTGTGTTCAAGCCCGACCAGGCGCTCGCGGTAGTCGGCCAGCATCGCCGTGCGGGCGTCGGCGTCGACATACGGCACGTGATAGGCCGCGAACGGCGGCAGCACACTAAAGCCGGCATACGCCAGCGTGCCGCGTTGCAGGTGGCGCAGCATCAGGTTCAGCTCGCCATGAATGGCCTGCTCATCGGCAAACATGTGTGGCTGCGCGCCGATGGTGAAACTGAGCAGGGCTTTCTTGCCGCTCAGGCCGCCTTTGTCATAAAAGCGCAGGCCGCCGTAGCACACGCCCGACACCAGCACGCGGTCGATCCAGCCTTTGAGAATGGCCGGTACCGAGCACCAGAAAATCGGGAAATTGAAAATCACCAGGTCGGCGGCCAGCAGCTTTTCAAGCTCGATGGATATGTCTTCGGCCAGCGCGCCCTGGCCGTGGGCGTGACGCTGCTCCAGGGCGTACACCAGGTAGTCCGGATTGCTGCGCGCCTGGAAGTCGGCAGCGCTGGCCACCGGGTTCCAGTTCATGGCGTAAAGGTCGGACACCTGAACAGTGTGGCCGGCTGTTTCAAGGGTGCTGACGGCCAGGTCTTTCATGGCGGTGCAGAACGATTGCGGCTCGGGATGGGCGTGAACAATAAGCACATTCATGGTGATAGTCGGGCCTGTTGCGGGAGACGAAAAAGCGGCGCCGAGGCGCCGCTGCAAAGGTGGGGGCGAAACCGATCAGGCGGTTTGCGTTTGCTGCGTTGCCGGTTTGCTTTCGGCGGTGCGGGTCCAGCGATTGGCACGGGCAAAGGTGCCGAAGTCGTTGAAGCGCACGCCGGCTTCGCGCATCACCTTGTGCGCGAATGGCACGGTGAGCTGACGGATGTAGAAGGGCTCTTTCACCACAAAGTGGTGGATCGCGTGGCTGCTGCCGAAGTTGAAGCAGAACGCTTGCAGCGGCCACATCCACCATGGGTTCAGCACCTGGCATTGCTGGATCACGTTGCCCGGCTCGATATCGCCGTAGTAGTGCATGTTCGAGCTGACAAAGTGCAGGCAAAAGGTGCGCAGCACGTTCGGACCAACCAGCACCACCACCGCAATATTCACGATGTTCATCACTTCCAGCGTGCTGGCCGACCACTCAATCGGCGAGCCCAGCAGTGTGGCGACGAAGGTGCTGATGTGAAAGCCGAGGAACACGTACCAGGTGCCCCAGTTCAACAGGCCCAGCGGCGTGTACACCTTCAGCGTGCGGCTGACGATCAGCCATTTGTGGCTCCAGGTTTTCGCGCGCAGAAAGCGGATGAACGAAGACATCATGTTGTCGCCCACCATCAGCAACCGGGCGATGCCCCACGGCTCGCCGTTGGTGATGGCGCGTTCTTCCATGTCGGTTTCGGTACCCGATACCTTGTGGTGATTGAGGTGCAGGTGGCGGCGCACCCACGGGTTGATGGTGCTCGGGCGAGCCATCCACACCAGCGCCATCATCAGGTTGTGCGGCACGCGCTGTTTGCGAAAGTACATGGAGTGGATCAGGTCATGTTCCAGCTCGTGGGTCAGCGAGGCAAAGAATGCGTTGAGCAGCAAGCACGCCCACCAGGCCATATAACCTTCGATATACAACGCGGCGCTGCCGATCATGCCGGCCAGGGCGAAGGCGAGAATGCCGGCGCCGAGGGCGTCCTGATGCTTGAGGATCGGGAAGCGCTGGCGCAGCTCGACGCCGTGGGCCATCACCACTTCGCGAATATGCGCAGCGCGTTGTTGCGCATTCTGGTTCACGGGGCTTGCAGGAGAGTGGGACATGCTTACATCCTCTAATTAACGTGAGGCTACTGTGCCGGGCCGGGCGCCCGCCGGCCTGACCTCGAACGCCAACCTGTTGACCGGATGCGCCAATCTGCATGACTGCCGAACCCACCACCCTCGCCAGCTGGACCCGGGCACTGCGCAAGCAGCTCGACGCCCTGGGCCTGGACAGCGCGCAGCTCTGCCTGGACGCCGGTCTCGACCCGGCACTGATGGAACATCCGAATGCGCGCTATCCGCTATCCGCCACCACGCGCTTGTGGCGGTTGGCCGTCGAGGCCAGCGGCGACCCGGCGCTGGGCCTGAAAACCTCGCAGTACGTCAGCCCCACCAGTTTTCACGCCCTCGGTTATGCCTTGATTGCCAGCGGCAGTTTGCGCGAGGTGTTCGAGCGCATCGTGCGTTATCACCAAGTGGTCAGCGATGCCCTCAGCCTGGAACTGAAAACCCTGCCGGATCGCTACGAGTTCTACCTGAAAGTGCCCCTGGGCGGTCCGGCGCCGGCGCCCGAGGCGATTGATGCGTTTATCGCTATTTACGTGCGCACCTGCCGCAACCGTCTGGGCCGGGACTTCGCCCCGTTGGCCGTGCACCTTCGCCGCGCGCCACCCGCAGACCCCACGCCGTGGCAGGAAGCGCTGCGTGCGCCGATTCATTTCGGCGCTGCGCAAGACTTTCTGCAATTCCCCCGGCAGCCATTCGATAACACCCTCGAAGACGGCAACGAAGAGCTGGCCGAGCACAACGAAACCGTACTCAAGCGCACCCTCGAACAGCTTCAGCCGGTGACGTGGCGGCGCCGTGTGTGCAATTGCCTGGAAAGCCAGCTGCCCAACGGCGAGCCGTCGGCCGAGCGCATCGCCAGCAGCCTGCACCTGAGCCTGCGCAGCTTGCAGCGCCACCTGGCTGACGAAGGTTGCAGCTATGAGCAGCTGCTTAGCGAAACCCGCCAGAACCTGGCGCTGCAACACATGCGCGACCCGCATTGCTCCATCAGCGAAATCGCCTACCTGCTGGGCTTTGCGGACAGCAGCAGCTTCAGCCGCGCGTTCAAACGCTGGACCGGTCAGGCGCCAAGCCAATACCGCGACGGGCTGTTGGCCAAGCCATAGTGCACCCCGTGCTAAAGCCCACTGGCAGCTCGGCCGATGACATGCTCGAATACGCGACCTTTGCGTTGCCAGCACCATAAGAACAAGAGGTTTGCCGATGCGCCCCGCTTACACTCGCCGCCCGTGGGTCTGCCTGCTGCACGCTGCCGGGCTGGCCGTGCTGATGGTGGTTTACCAACAGACCCAGCTGCCGCTGTACCTGAGCATTCCCGCGTATTTGCTGCTGGCGCTGTGGCCATGGCTCGGCCCATGGGAAACCCCGGCATCTGATGACGTCGGTCCGGCGCAAGCGCCCCAGGCCTTCAGCGAGCTCAGTCAGAAACTCTCACGCAGCACCTGCAATAACGCGCTGTCGGCGGCGCAAGTGGCGTTTGGCGTGCAGCAAATGGCCGACAAACTTCAGTCGCAGCTGCACGCCGTAGAGCAAATGAGCGCTGGCGCCCAGGCCATGACCGACACTGAGCAAGCCAGCGCCCAGCGCGCCGAACACACCCTCACCGCCGCGCAAGCGGTTCGCCAGCGCAGTGCTGACGGCCAGCAAGCCTTGCAGCAGGCCATCGCGCGCATGCAGCAACTCAGCGTGCAGGCGGGTGACAGCCGCACGTTGATGGATGGCTTGAGCAGCCGCACCGAGCAGATTCAGCAAGTCACCCAAGTGATTCAATCCATCGCCAGCCAGACCAACCTGCTGGCCCTGAACGCCGCCATTGAAGCCGCCCGCGCTGGCGACCAGGGCCGCGGCTTTGCCGTGGTCGCGGACGAGGTGCGCAAGCTCGCCGGGCGAACCGCCGAAGCCACCGAAGAAGTCGCGCAGATCGTCACCGACATCCGCCAGCAAAGCAGCGCGGTGGTCAGCCATATTCAGCAGCAAGCCAGCGAACTCGACGGCGCCGCCGCGCAAGTTGAAGCCAGCGGCGAGCACCTGCTGGGCATCACCGAACTGGCCAGCGAAGTGCAAAACCAGGTCGACGCCATCAACAGCGGTACCGAGAGCAACCACCAGCAGTTATCGGCATTGTTCAGCGCGCTGGAGCAACTGCGCGGCGACGTTGACGGCAGCGAAACGCAAACCCGCGAACTGGCACAGGCCGCGCAGCGCTTGGTCGGCCAGGCGGAAACGGTGAGCGAGCAACTGGCCGACGTGGGCCTGGATGACTACCACCAACTCATCTTCGACCTGGCCCGCGAGGGCGCTGCCGCCATTGGTGCGCAGTTTGAAGCCGACATCGAGGCCGGGCGCATCAGCCTGGGCGACTTGTTCGACCGCAGCTATCAGCCCATCGCCAACAGCTACCCGGCCAAATACCGCACGCGTTTCGACGCCTATGCCGACCAGGTGCTGCCCGCCATTCAGGAGCCGCTGCTCTCGCGCCACGAAGGCCTGGTATTCGCCATCGCCAGCACGCCGGACGGCTATGTGCCCACCCACAACCGCGCCTTCAACCACGCCGCCACCGGCGACCGCGCGGTGGACACCGTGAAAAGCCGCAGCAAACGCCTGTTCAACGACCCAACCGGCATCCGCTGCGGCAGCCATCAGCAAGCGCTGCTATTGCAAACGTACAGCCGCGATACCGGGGAGCTGATGCACGATTTGTCGGTGCCGATTACGGTGCAAGGGCGGCATTGGGGCGGGTTGCGGTTGGGGTATCGGCCGCAGGGGTGATGGGGGCGCCGTCCAGTTGGAGATGGTCGCGCGTTTCGAAGGCCATGCAAGACGCAAAATTCTGGATCCCGAATCGTCGGACCGCCGCGTTCGCGAGGATGACGGAGGTTTGTTTAAAGACCACCGTCATTCCCGCGAAGGCGCACTGCTGTCCGGAATAATTTCGAGGGGATGTTCTGAAAGGGTTGCGGGCGTTGTTTTTACGGGGTATTCCCCTGAGCGCCAACTCAAAAACAAGCCCGCAACATGTACAGAATAAATCGACTG
>NZ_UPSE01000419.1 GCF_900573885.1 Pseudomonas viridiflava | reverse complement strand
GTCTATTGTCCGGGGCGTCGTTGCCGTGGCGCCTGGGTCTGGGCCAACTGCTGCGTTATCCGCTTGCTGCTGCCGGTCAATCGCTGGCCTTTGGCCTGATTCTGCTGTCGATGGGTTTGATCGCGCTGCTGCGTGGCGAATTGCTAGACACTTGGCAAAATCAGCTGCCCAAGGATGCGCCGAACTATTTCGTGCTCAATGTGCTGCCTTCGGAGAAAGAGAACTTCGCGCAGGCCATGAGCAAGCTGTCCACTCATTCGGCGCCACTGTATCCGGTGGTGCCGGGACGCCTGACCAGTATCAACGGTGAGCCGGTGGGCAATTTCGTCACCAAGGACTCACGCGG
>NZ_UPSE01000353.1 GCF_900573885.1 Pseudomonas viridiflava | reverse complement strand
CGGTGAAGTCCGCGCCAGCGACCTGATCCGCAACTCGCTGCGGATGCGCCCGGACCGCATCATTCTCGGCGAGATCCGCGGCGTCGAGGTGCTGGACGTACTGACCGCCATGAACACCGGCCACGATGGTTCGATGAGCACGGTACACGCCAACAATGCCCAGGACGCCCTGCTGCGTCTGGAAACGCTGGTCGGTCTGACCGGGCGGCAGATTCCGGAAAAGACCCACAGGCAGATGATCTGCGCGGCGCTGGACGTGATCATTCAGCTCACGCGCCTGCCCGACGGACGCCGGGCGGTCAGTGAAGTGGTGGAAGTCGTGGGCATCCGCGATGACATCTATGTCACCAACACCCTGTTC
>NZ_UPSE01000257.1 GCF_900573885.1 Pseudomonas viridiflava | reverse complement strand
GCCTTGATCATTGTTGGAGAACTGATCCTGAACGGGCGCGTCGTGGATGACTTCGACGATTTCCTGCGGCTGATTGTGATGGCTGAACAGGCTGCTGATGCCTTCGGCCAGCATCACACCACCTGCCACACCGGCCGCTGTTTTGCGAGCACCGCCCAGAAAACCACTGCCGACGGGAGCAGCAGGCGCCGCACCATAGCCAGCCTGCGGGGCGGGCGCCGGATTGAAACCTGCTCCGTCACGCCAGCCACCGCCCGACGCAGCCGGTGGCGACTGCGGCGCTCGCGGTGCGCTGCTGCCAAAAATGTTCGACAGAAAACCCCCGCTGGCAGGCGCCGAAGAGGTTTGATTCTTCGCCTGCTGAAGTTCGGCCTGCAATTGCTGGATCTGCTCGTCACGCTGCTTGATCT
>NZ_UPSE01000179.1 GCF_900573885.1 Pseudomonas viridiflava | reverse complement strand
GGGCACATCAGTAGATTGGGAAGGTAACATCGGCTCTGCTCCAGAATTCAAAGAGTTCCCCAATGGGAACAAGGATCCGCGTCGCCTGCTTCGGCTGAACGTGTACTTCGATAACTCCATTCCCAAAACGATGGCACGGGTTTTGAGGACAGGGGTGGGTTCTGGGCCAACGTCGAGTTCTGGCACAAGGATGCAGAGCACTATGCCAACGTTTACCAGAAAGGCATGAGGGTGCTGATCCAAGGCCGGGCGATCATGGATAGCTGGACCAAAGACGGGGAGGACTTTTAAGCGTTGAAGGTCCAGGCGTCTCGCGTTGGTATCCTGCCTGCTCGGATTGAGGCAGTCCATCTCGCAGCGTCCCAACCGCAG
>NZ_UPSE01000398.1 GCF_900573885.1 Pseudomonas viridiflava | reverse complement strand
CGGTTGTTTCATCCGGCGCTGTATCAGCTCGGCTTGTTACCAGGGTTCTGCAAACGGAATTTTTCCTTGCGCTCGATCTGCACCACTTGTGCGTTGTCCACGGTGATCTCGACGGCGCCAAAGCGCAGGTCACGCAACGCACTCTGAATCTCACGCAAAATGGCCGCTTCGTCCTGACCGTCAACACTACGTAGAGATGCGCTCATTATCGTATTCCTTGGAAGTGGAGCCTGCCGTCGCACCCGAAGCGCTGGCATGTGGCGATGATGCAATAGTAGTGAGGCGCAGATATTCTTAAAAAGACTATTTAAGAATGCAGATATAACCAAAAGAAATTAAAAGATTCCACGCCATGGCGGAACGCATTGCACGTCCGGCCAGAGCATGAATCAGGCGCGTCAGAACCCGTCAGACCGGAGCTGTTG
>NZ_UPSE01000645.1 GCF_900573885.1 Pseudomonas viridiflava | reverse complement strand
GCGAGCGGTAGCAGGTAGTAGTAAAACGAAGCTATCTCACTTTGGTTGACCGTCGAGTTTTCCGTGTAGGCCAACGCGGTGAGATTGGTGTAGCCCTTGAGAATCATGTGCCAGGGCACGTTGCCGCCCACTTCGATATGACGCTGGCCCGGGTACACCGTGCGTATCATGGCGTGGATGGCGTCCTGCGCGCTCAGCCACCAACTGATGAGCACGATGCCTGCGATCAGCACTGCCAGCAGAATGGCCAGGAGATGCTCGAGTCTGATGCCCCGGTACAACCGGTCGCGCCAGACCAGACCTGCCAGCAGCGCGATGAACACGTAGCCCACCGAGACCTGCCAGGGTGGATAC
>NZ_UPSE01000154.1 GCF_900573885.1 Pseudomonas viridiflava | reverse complement strand
TACGTAGATTACTCTGCTTTGCAATCCTTAATTTCAACCTAACCTATTGATTAGAAAGAACTTTTAGGAGCCTTCCGCGCCGGAAGAGGTGCGCATTATAAGCAGCCTGAGAAAGCCGTCAAGGCATAAGTGAAATGTTTTTGAAATAAACAAGAATACCGAACGAGCGTGCCTGGAAACGCTCTTACATTCTGCTCTCTATATATAGAAGCGAACGCGCCACTCTTTATAAGGATTTACAGGCATGACACTTCCCGCTCTTGTGAGGCTGACGCTCAGCGCGTTGTTGTTGGTTGGTGCCAGCGGCTGCAGCCTGTTGGGCGCCAGAGATGAGGTGTATGTAAACGTGGTTGGGCTGGAGCCACTTCCCAGTCAGGAGATGGAGGCGCGATTCGCCTTGAAGCTGCGGGTGCAGAACCCGAATGAACAGGCAATCCGGTATGACGGGATCGCGCTGGAGTTACGAGTGAATAATCGTCCTTTTGCCAGCGGCGTCAGCGACGAAGCGGGAGAAGTCCCGCGTTATGGTGAGAAGCTCATCTATATACCGATCACCATCTCGGCTTTCTCTGTATTGCGCCAGGCCTGGGGAGTTGCCGCCAGTACGCCTTCCAGCAAGGCCGCCGTGCCGTATGAGCTAAGCGGCAAACTCGGTGGTGGCCTGTTGGGCGCAGCGCGCTTTAGCGATAGCGGCGACCTCTCCCTTCCGGCGCAATAGCCTCAGGCGATTGCTGCCTGTTTGGCCAATTCGTCGAACACTTCCGGGCGCAGTGCCGCTTCGCCTTTCGCGTCGAGTACTTCGCGTGGATGTTCGCTTCCAGGAATACTGCTATCCAGCAGGCTCAGCAGACTGGAGCCACGCGGAGTCAGAACGAAGTTCTCGCCATTGCCGCCCTCTTCCTCGGGGCGCGGCTCGATGAAGCCATCTTTGAGCAGCAGCGCTTCGTAGTTCTGAGCGTCCGCCTTCAGGGTGTCGAGCTTTTCCATCTGCACGCCTTCTGCCGTCTGGTCCGCTGCAAACTCGGCAGCGTATTCCCGTGGCTTGAAGGGTTTGTAGGCACCGTTCTGCACTTCATGCAGCAGACGTTCGATAAGGTCCCAGTTGTAGGTAGCCATGTTCTCAACCTCCGACTTTCACTAAGTGGTGCCGTGCGCCCACAGGCGCCGACATGTCCTTCCTATGTTGTGACCCACCCCGCGAGCGGGCCGTTCAGGTTGATTTCGCCGGCACGCCTTCGTCGGCCACCTTCTCGCCAGGCGATTTGCCATCGCGCGCGTGGTGTTCGATAACCGCGTTCAGCTCGGCGCCGAACAGCAGCACCGCTGAGGACAGATAGAGATAGAAGAGGAAAATGATGATCGCCCCGATGCTGCCGTACGTGGCGTTGTAGTTGGCGAAGTTCTGCGCGTAGAAGCCGAAGCCCAGCGATGCTGCAATCCAGCCGATCACTGCCACCACCGACCCCGGCGTAATAAAGCGGAATTCCTGCTTCACGTCCGGCGCCAGGTAGTAAACCGTTGCCACTACCGCGACCAGCATGAACACTGCCACCGGCCAACGCAGCCAGTTCCACAGCACCACGACGATCTGCTCGATACCCAACTGATGCGCCAGCCAGTTCATGGCTTGTGGCCCGACCACCATCAGCCCCGCCGCAATCAGCAGCAGCGCCGCCACGCCAATGATGTACACCACCGACAGTGGAATTCGCTTCCACGCTGGCCGCCCCTCTTCCACGCCATATACCTGATTCATCGCCAGCATGGTGGAGCGCACCGCCGCCGACGCCGTCCACAGGGCAATAAGAATGCTGAAAGAAAACAATCCCGCTTTCTGCGTCTGCAGGTTGCTGATCGCCGGGTCGACCAGTTCCATTGCCGCTTGCGGTAGCACCAGCGCAGCTTGCTGGCGAAGCCAATCGAAAAACGGCTGGATGTCGAGCACGCTGATCAGGGCGATCAGAAACAGCAGAAAGGGGAATAAAGAGAAGAACAGCTGGAAGGCCAAGGCCGATGCATACGTCGGCAACTCGTCATCAAGAAAGTCGACCACCGTGCACTTGATGATTTCCCAGAAGGAAACACCGCGCAGATCCGGTAAAAACATGCTCAACCCCCGTCCGTTAGCTGCCGGCGGCGCCAATGAAATAGCGTCGCGTCCACGGGTTTTGAGCACGCTGCTGGCAAATCGGTTCGTCTAAAATGCGCGCCGCTGCGCCCGCCAACTGAAACAGGGGAAAAACCCTATATACTATGCGGCCTTTTTAGCGGTCTGAAGCCGAGGTTCTTGTGAGCACGTTGCCACCCTGCCCGAAATGCAATTCCGAATTCACCTATGAAGATGGCCAGCAACTGGTCTGCCCGGAATGCGCCCACGAATGGTCGGCCACTGCAGCGGCAGATGGCGGCGGCGAGAGCGACAAGGTAATCAAGGACGCCGTAGGTAACGTGCTGCAGGACGGCGACTCGGTCAGCGTGATCAAAGACCTCAAGGTCAAAGGCACATCGCTGGTGGTCAAGGTCGGCACTAAAGTGAAGAACATTCGCCTGTGCGATGGCGACCACGATATCGACTGCAAAATCGACGGCATCGGCCCGATGAAGCTGAAGTCCGAATTCGTGAAAAAGGTTTAACCCCCCTCCGGGCGGCTCCACCCGCCGCCCTGCCCCGCTTCACTGCACCGGCAGGAAGTTCATAAACAGAAGGCCCTGCGCATAGCTGACACCGAGTCGGCGGTATCGCTCGTCGAGCACATCGGTAAGCAGGTCCAGCCGCGCGACGATTTTGCCGAACTCCACGGCAAAACTCAGGTTGCGAACATCGGGTGACAGCTCGTTCGACAACAACCATGGGTTGCCTTTGAGGTCATTCCGGCTGGCGAGCATCCAGGTGGCCTTTTCGATATTGCGCGCGGCGTTGTGGATAAATTGCGGGTCGAGCGCATCGGTCATATAGAACTCGGTTCGCCCGCCATGCGCGGTAATCAGCATGCTGCCCAGGGCATAAACAAAGCCGCCGACCCGATCGCCCTTGTAGTCCACGCTCAAGGCGTAGCTCAGCGCCTCGACGTCTTTGCGTCCGCCGAGCTCGGGCAGAGGCAGGTCCTGTTCGATGGCACGCTGTACCTGTAGCTCTGCCTCTTCAAGCGTCGGCAGGCCGGTCTTGCGCCACTCGCGCGGATTGCGCCGGTAGAGCTTGTCCATCAGGCGGTAGAGCGTATTGAGGTTGTTACGCATGCCGATGGTGGCCATGCGATCGGTGTGGGTCTGGAAGAATTCACCCGGTTTCGCCGCGCTTTTGTTGCCCACTATCGAGTCATGGTCCTGATGCGTGGCACAGCCGGAGAGCAACAGCCCCAGCCATAAACCCCACGCGCGCCAAGGCCAGCGCCGCACGCCAGCTTCACTCCGAAGCCTTGCGCGCCGCCGGGCGACACTCGCTAGCAGGTTCATCCAATCCATGCGTCGTACAGTCATCCGTTCAGGTGCTGTGCAGTGCAACTAGCTTCAACGCTAGCAATAAAAATGCCGTGCCTGATTATTTTTTAGGCACCCCCGCCGCGCATGCCTCCCGCCGCGGCCTCAGGGTCTGACCGACAAGTCGCGCAGAGGTTGCGCTGCCTGGCGAAACGCTGTGCTTGCAGCACCGGCGACAACCCCCATGCGCCGACTTCGATTCGTCATCAGACGGTCATAAAACCTGCGCAAGCTGCTGCCCGTCCGCCCAGCCCAATCGCCCGTCGGTTACCGATCCTCCCAGCGTTCTGTTACAGCAGTGAGCCGCCATGAATCACAACATTGAGGTTCCAGACCTATTTGGTCTGCTTTATGGCTTTCGTTTCCGGCCCGGCGAGCGCGGCGAACAAATCGACTCCAGCGCCGCTCTCGCCTGGCTTCAGGCGGCGAGCGACGATGGCGAATTTCTCTGGCTGCACCTCAATCTGGCCCATGCCGCCTGCGAGCGCTGGATGATGGCGCATCTGGATTTACCCGAGTACTTCTTCGAAAGCCTGCGCGAAGGCTCGCGTTCCACGCGCCTGGAACATGTGGACTCGGCGCTGCTGGCGGTGGTCAACGACGTGGTGTTCAACTTCGACATGGTCACCACCGACATCTCCACCCTCTGGGTCTGCGCCCGCAGCAGGCTGTTGGTAACAGCACGGCTGCAACCGTTGCGCTCGGTCGACAAACTGCGTTCCTCGGTGAAACGCGGCGAACACTTTCGCTCACCGCTCGAAGTGCTGGTGCACCTGCTGCGCGACCAGGGTGACGTACTGACAGGCATCGTGCGCGAAACCAGCCTGAGCGTGGACAGCATCGAAGACCAGCTACTCGCCTCGCGCCTCAGCAACAACCGCGCCGACCTCGGCACCAAGCGCCGCGTACTGGTGCGCCTGCAACGCCTGCTGGCACTGGAGCCCGGCTCGCTGATGCGCCTGCTCAACCGGCCGCCCGACTGGCTGCAAGACGACGACGTGCGTGAACTGCGCGAAGCGACCGAAGAGTTCACCCTGGTCATCAGCGACCTCACCGCCCTGGGCGAGCGCATCAAGCTGCTGCAAGAGGAAATCGTCGCCCAGCTCAACGAACAAAGTAACCGCACGCTGTCGACCCTCACCATCGTCACGGTGCTGGCCCTGCCTATCAACATCATCGCCGGCTTTTTCGGCATGAACGTGGGCGGGGTTCCACTGGCAGACGATGCCGAAGGTTTCTGGATTCTGGTGGCGCTGGTGGCCACCTTTACCGCGCTGGCGGGGCGTTGGGCATTTCGCAAACGAAACGACTACTAAGCCGCTGCGCTGTCATCCGTCTGCCATGGCCGCGCTCTAGCATCGGCCCGCCTCATCGATAAGCAAGTGCTCCCCGTTCTCCCCAAGCCATTCAAGGTGCCGAGATGACCAACGACCAGCTGATGCAACGCATCCACCGTGAGCTGCAAGACCACGGCGACGAAGAACTGGAACTCGAGCTGCTCGAAGACGGCCAGGACCTCGACGAGCTGTTCCAGGGCCGCCCCGAGGACAGCGAAGCCAGGCGCGAGCGCAAGCGCTACTTCAGCGAACTGTTTCGCCTGCAAGGCGAGCTGGTGAAGCTGCAAAGCTGGGTGGTGAAAACCGGGCACAAAGTGGTGATCGTGTTTGAAGGGCGCGACGCCGCTGGCAAAGGTGGCGTGATCAAGCGCATCACCCAGCGCCTCAACCCGCGGGTATGCCGCGTGGCCGCGTTGCCCGCGCCGAACGACCGTGAACGCACGCAGTGGTACTTCCAGCGCTACGTTTCGCACCTGCCCGCTGCGGGCGAGATCGTGCTGTTCGACCGCAGCTGGTACAACCGCGCGGGCGTTGAGCGGGTGATGGGCTTTTGCAACGACGAGCAGTACGAAGAATTCTTTCGCAGCGTGCCGGAATTCGAACGCATGCTCGCGCGCTCCGGCATTCAACTGATCAAGTATTGGTTTTCCATTTCTGACAGCGAACAGCACCTGCGCTTTCTCGCGCGCATTCACGACCCGCTCAAGCAATGGAAACTCAGCCCCATGGACCTCGAATCCCGCCGCCGCTGGGAGGCGTACACCAAGGCCAAGGAAATCATGCTGGAACGCACCCACATCGAAGAAGCGCCGTGGTGGGTGGTGCAGGCGGACGACAAGAAAAAGGCGCGTTTGAACTGCATCAGCCATCTACTGAGCCAGATGCCGTACGAGGAAGTGCAGCACCCGCAGGTCGAACTGCCGCAACGGTTGCGGCACGACGACTACGTGAGGAATCCGACGCCGTCGAGCATTATTGTGCCGCAGGAGTATTGAGGGGAGCGTCGATGGCCTGGGCGGCATAACGCCGAGTTTGTAACCCCACCCGTCATCCTCGCGTAGGCGGGGATCCAGAGTTTTTCAAATTACTCCGCCCGATCCGAAAGCCTGGATTCCGAATCGTCGGACCGCCGCCTGCGCGGGAATGACGGTGGTTTTGGCTGACGGCGCGGCTACAGACGAAAGATGCGCGCAACCACACCCGTCATCCTCGCGCACGCGGGGATCCAGGCTCGTTCAGGTATCGGCGCCCGACGCACAAAACACCGTCATCCCCGCGAAGGCGGGGATCCAGACTCTTTCAGGTAACCCCGCCCAATCCAGGCTCCACCGGAACCCGGATCCACCCACAAACAACCACCCTCCCCGAAACACAATTTGTAACATCCAACCCGAATAGTGACCGGGTCATCCCTCACAAGGACGCCCCTCACATGAACAGCCCCTCCTATGCCGGCGACGTTTCCATCGCGGCAGACGCCAAGCCCAAGCTGACCCGCACCCACGGCAAGGGCACCAAACTCGCTTTCTTCAGCATCCTTATCCTCGGCCTGGTCTACAGCGCTTACAGCCTGTTCCGCGATGTCGACCAGGCTGGCACCGTTGTCACCACCTGGACGCCATTCGTATTGCTGGGCATCGCCTTGCTGATTGCCCTGGGCTTCGAGTTCGTCAACGGCTTGCATGACACCGCCAACGCCGTGGCCACGGTGATTTACACCCACTCGCTTCCCCCGCAGTTCGCGGTGTTGTGGTCCGGTTGTTTCAACTTTCTGGGCGTGCTGGTTTCCAGCGGCGCCGTGGCGTTCGGCATCATCGCCTTGCTGCCGGTGGAACTGATTCTGCAGGTGGGGTCCTCGGCAGGCTTCGCCATGGTCTTCGCCCTGCTGATCGCCGCGATTATCTGGAACCTCGGCACCTGGTGGCTGGGCTTGCCGGCCTCGTCTTCGCACACGCTGATTGGCTCGATCATCGGCGTCGGTATCGCCAACGCCTTGATGCACGGCCGCGACGGCGCCAGCGGTGTGGACTGGGCACAAGCCACCAAGGTCGGCTACGCGCTGTTGCTGTCGCCCTTGATCGGCTTCGGCTGTGCCGCGTTGCTACTGCTGGCGCTGCGCGCGCTGGTCAAAAACCGCGAGCTGTATCAGGCGCCGAAAGGCCAGACACCGCCGCCGTGGTGGATTCGCAGCATGCTGATTCTGACCTGCACCGGCGTGTCGTTCGCCCACGGCTCCAACGACGGGCAGAAAGGCATGGGCCTGATCATGCTGATTCTGATCGGCACGCTGCCCATGGCCTACGCACTGAACCGCGCCATGCCGGAAAACCAGGTGGAGCAATTCACCGCCTTGGCGCAAGTGACCCAGCAGGCGCTGGTAAAAGTCGCCCCGCAACCGGCCCCGCAAGACCCTCGCGCAACGTTGTCGGAATACGTGCGCAACAAGCAGGTGACACCGGAGCTAATTCCGGCACTGGCCTCGCTCGCTGGGTCCATCGGCGCGCAGGTCAAAAGCTACGGTTCGCTGGCCCAGGTGCCGGCCGCTGCGGTGTCGAACGTGCGCAACGACATGTACCTGACCTCTGAAGCCATTCGTTTTATCGACAAAGACAAAGTCGGCGGCCTCGACGCGCCCACTCAAACGACGTTGCTGGCGTTCAAAAAGCAGATCGACGACGCCACCAAGTTCATCCCGCTGTGGGTGAAAATTGCCGTGGCGATCGCTCTGGGCCTCGGCACCATGGTCGGCTGGAAACGTATCGTGATCACGGTTGGCGAAAAAATCGGCAAGGCTCACCTCACCTACGCTCAGGGCGCTTCGGCGGAGTTGGTGGCGATGATGACCATCGGCGCAGCCGACGTGTACGGCCTGCCGGTTTCGACCACGCATGTGCTGTCATCGGGCGTAGCGGGCACCATGGCCGCCAATGGTTCAGGGCTGCAGATGCGCACCATCCGCAACCTGCTGATGGCCTGGGTGCTGACCCTGCCGGTGGCCATTTTGCTGTCGGGCAGTCTGTATTGGCTGTTCACTTTCCTGTTCTAACCGCGCTCCCCCGCGTATTGCCGCGCTTTGCCTGTTCAAGCGCGGCTTTTTTTCGCATGGCCGCAACCACGCCACAACGCCTATGCTTGTCATCCGGAGCAACCTGCACGCCCTGATGAGGAGTTTTTATGCTGCACCGAGTTGCTGTTCTGGTTTCGTGCGGCATGCTTCTGGGCGCCACGCCAATTCCCCATGAAACCGCCGACCAACAAATGCAGGCGGTGTACGAAACATTAAAAACCCGGCTGCAGAACGACACCCCACACCGAAGGCAGCTCACCAATACTCAGCGCAGCTGGCGGGCTTTTCGCGATGCCGAGTGCGAGTTCGTCAGCAGAAAAGCCCGCCCCAGCGATGTGCATATCGAGACGTATCAGGACTGCCTGCAAGACATGGCCCTGGTGCGGTATCGCGTGTTGCAGCATTACCTGCACTGCGCTGAAACCGGCACCGACTGCACGGTTGCTCCACGCCCATAAAAAAAGGCCCGTCATCAGACGGGCCTTTTTCATTCGGCTTACAACGTATTAGCCGTTGCTAGGGAACGCGAACTGCGCCGCCTCATGGGAGGCACGTTGCGGCCAACGCTGGGTGATGGCTTTGCGGCGGGTGTAGAAGCGCACACCGTCCGGGCCGTAGGCGTGCAGGTCGCCGAACAGCGAGCGCTTCCAGCCGCCGAAGCTGTGGTAAGCCACTGGCACTGGCAATGGCACGTTAACGCCAACCATGCCCACTTCGATCTCGTCGCAGAACAGCCGCGCCGCTTCACCGTCACGGGTGAAGATGCAGGTGCCGTTGCCGTATTCGTGATCGTTGATCAACTGCATGGCCGCTTCCAGGCTGCCGACGCGAACGATGCACAGCACGGGGCCGAAGATCTCGTCGGTGTAGATGGTCATGTCAGTTTTAACGTTGTCGAACAGGCTGCCGCCGAGGAAGAAGCCGTCTTCGTTGCCGGCCACTTTCAGGTTGCGACCGTCTACCAGCAAGGTCGCGCCAGCGGCCACACCGGCGTCGATGTAACCGGCCACTTTGTCACGGGCAGCAGCGGTAACCAGCGGGCCCATGTCCAGGCCACACGAGGTGCCGGCACCGATTTTCAGCGCCTTGATTTGCGGCACGATTTTCTCGACCAGCGCGTCGGCAATCTGATCGCCCACACACACTGCCACCGAAATTGCCATGCAGCGCTCGCCACACGAACCGTACGCCGCACCCATCAGGGCGCTGACGGCGTTGTCCAGGTCAGCATCGGGCATCAGCACGGCGTGGTTTTTCGCGCCGCCCAGGGCCTGAACGCGTTTGCCGCGCTTGGTACCTTCGGAATAGATGTACTCGGCAATGGGCGTCGAACCCACGAAGCTCAAGGCTTTGACTTCCGGCGCTTCGATCAGCGCGTCTACCGCTTCCTTGTCGCCGTGCACCACGTTCAACACGCCCTTCGGCAAGCCGGCCTGGTTCAGCAGTTCAGCAATGAACAAGGTGGAGCTTGGATC
Source organism: Pseudomonas viridiflava (assembly GCF_900573885.1). Lineage (GTDB taxonomy): Bacteria > Pseudomonadota > Gammaproteobacteria > Pseudomonadales > Pseudomonadaceae > Aquipseudomonas. Next base: position 195,804 of record NZ_UPSE01000154.1, on the reverse strand, counting down.
ACGCTCGGACGGTTTGAGAATGAAGCAGTTGCCGCACACGATGGCCAGCGGGTACATCCACAACGGCACCATGGCCGGGAAGTTGAACGGGGTAATACCGGCTACCACGCCCACCGGCTGGAAGTCGCTCCAGGCGTCGATGTTCGGGCCGACGTTGCGGTTGTATTCGCCTTTGAGAATTTCCGGCGCGCCGCAGGCGTACTCGACGTTCTCGATGCCGCGCTTCAGCTCACCGGCGGCGTCTTCGAGAGTCTTGCCGTGCTCTTCGCTGATCATCTGCGAGATTTTCGCTTCGTTCTGCTCCAGCAATTGCTTGAAGCGGAACATCACCTGGGCGCGTTTGGCCGGTGGGGTGTTGCGCCAGGCCGGGAATGCGGCTTTGCCGGCGTCGATGGCTTGTTGCACGGTGGCGCGGCTGGCCAATGGCACCTTGTGAATGGCTTCGCCGGTCGACGGGTTGTACACGTCGGCGGTGCGACCGGTGTCGGTCACGAACTGGCCGTTGATCAAATGCTGGATGGTGCTCATACAAAACTCCCTTATCGAATGCGTGCGGCGTCTGGCGCCACGCTCCGTGCTCAAACAGCACGAAGCCTATTTAATTTCGGTCTCGATGAAGACGATCTCGTGGTCGCTGGCGTTGATCACATTGTGTTCAACGCCAGCTTTACGAAAGTAGGCCTGCCCGGCTTTCAGCGGCGCGTGCTTGTCGCCCTCCGGTGTTTCCAACAGCAGCAGGCCGTCGGTCATCGGCACCACGACATAATCGTAACCATGGCGGTGCCTGCCGGTTTCGCTGCCGGGTGAAAAACGCCATTCGGTGACGATCACCTCATCGTTATCCACCTGCACAGTGGGCACGGCTTGCACGCGCTGAGTCATCGGCTTAGTCCACGCTGTTCAGGGCATCGCCCACCGCGGAGAACACCCGGTCGAGGTCTTCAACCTTGGCATTGAAGGTTGGCCCGAACTGCAGGGTGTCGCCGCCGAAGCGCACGTAGAAGCCGGCTTTCCACAGCTTCATGCCGGCTTCGAACGGGCGGATCACCGGGTCGCCATCACGCGGGGCCAGTTGAATGGCGCCAGCCAGGCCGCAGTTGCGAATGTCGACAATGTGCTTGGCGCCTTTCACGCCGTGCAGCAGCTTGGCGAAATGCGGGGCCAGTTCAGCCGACTGCTGCACCAGGTTCTCGCGCTTGAGAATTTCCAGCGACGCCAGGCCGGCAGCGCAGGCCACCGGGTGAGCGGAGTAGGTGTAGCCGTGGGTGAACTCGACCATATGTTCCGGCGAAGGCTGGTTCATAAAGGTTTGGTAAATCTCGCGGCTGGCGATAACAGCGCCCAGCGGCACAGCACCGTTAGTGATCTGCTTGGCCACGTTCATGATGTCTGGCGTCACACCAAAGTATTCGGCGCCGGTCCACTTGCCCATGCGGCCGAAGGCGGTGATCACTTCGTCGAAAATCAGCAGGATGTTGTGCTGCGTGCAGATTTCACGCAGACGTTGCAGGTAACCCACCGGCGGCACGATAACGCCAGCCGAACCGGACATCGGCTCAACGATCACGGCCGCGATGTTCGAGGCGTCGTGCAGCTCGATCAGTTTCAGCAGTTCGTTGGCCAGTTCCACGCCGCCGGTTTGCGCAGCGCCTTCGGTGAAGGCCATGCCCGGTTGCAGGGTGTGCGGCAGATGGTCCACATCCATCAGCTGGCCGTACATTTTGCGGTTGCCGCTGATGCCACCGAGGCTGGTGCCGGCGATGTTCACGCCGTGGTAACCACGGGCACGGCCGATGAATTTGGTTTTGCTCGCCTGGCCTTTCAGGCGCCAGTAGGCCTTGGCCATTTTCACCGCGGTGTCGGCGCTCTCGGAGCCGGAACCGGTGAAGAACACATGCTTGAGGTCGCCAGGCATCAGCTCGACCATTTCCTCAGCCAATTTGAACGACAGCGCGTGGCCGTACTGGAAGCCTGGGGAGTAATCCAACACACCGAGTTGCTTGCCTACCGCCTCGGCAATTTCCTTGCGCGAGTGCCCGGCGCCGCAGGTCCACAGACCCGACAGGCTGTCGTAGATCTTGCGGCCCTGATCGTCCACCAACCAGCTACCTTCGGCCGACACAATAAAACGCGGGTCGCGCTGGAAGTTGCGGTTGGCGGTAAAGGGCATCCAGTGCGCGTCCAGCTTGAGCTGGCTGGCCAAGGATGGCTGGGCGGTTTGCGGCATGTTCATTTAATGGCCTCGCATGGAGTGTTCGGTTTTCCGTAGGAGCCAGCGTGCTGGCGAATGCTGTTTCCAGGGTTCGCCAGCACGCTGGCTCCTACATCAACGACGGGTGGCTGTTGTGCTTGCGAGCAAAGGTGCCATGGGCATAAAGTCTGAAAAACCCGATTCTTCTAATTTTCAGATTGGCCTTCACTAAACTATGAGTACCCGCCGCCCCGACCCGCTCGCCCAGGTCAGTGACTTTGATATCCGCCTGCTGCGCATCTTTCGCAGCGTGGTGGAATGCGGTGGCTTCTCCGCCGCCGAAAGCGTGCTGGGCATTGGCCGCTCGGCCATCAGCCAGCAAATGAGCGACCTTGAACAACGCCTCGGTTTGCGCCTGTGCCAGCGCGGCCGCGCCGGGTTTGCGCTGACCGAGGAAGGCCGCGAGGTCTATCAGTCGTCGTTGCAGTTACTGAGCGCGCTGGAAAGTTTTCGCACCGAGGTCAACGGCCTGCACCAGCACCTGCGCGGCGAGCTGACCATTGGCCTCACCGACAATCTGGTGACACTTCCGCACATGCGCATCACCCATGCGCTGGCCCAATTGAAAGAACGCGGGCCGGATGTGCACATTCAAATCCGCATGACGCCGCCCAGCGAAGTGGAGCAAGGCGTGCTCGACGGCCGCCTGCATGTGGGTGTGGTACCGCAGGCGACCACGTTATCGGGCCTGGAATACCAGCCGCTGTATGAAGAACGCTCGCTGCTTTACTGCGCCGTCGGCCATCCGCTGTTCTACGCAGCAGACGACCAGCTGAGCGATGAGCGCCTGAACGTGCAGGACGCCATCGCCCCGACCTTCCGCCTGCCGCCCGACATTCAGGCCCAGTACCACGTGCTGAAAGCCACCGCCAGCGCCTCGGACCGCGAAGGCATGGCGTTTCTGATTCTGACCGGGCGCTATATCGGCTACCTGCCAGACCACTACGCCAGCTTCTGGGTGCAGCAGGGCCGGCTGCGGGCGCTGAAACCCTCGAGCCGCTTCTATGATTTGAGCCTGGCCTCCGTCACGCGCAAAGGCCGGCGGCCGCATCTGGTGCTGGAAAGTTTTCTCGAAGCCCTCGCGGCGACCACCTGAGGCGCCCCGCTTCAGTGCACCGCGGGCGCCATGACGATGCAGCCCGCGGCTCTTCGACCAACCAGTCAATCCGAACACGTGCCCGTCAGCGAATGTATGCACCCCCCGACACAAGGGCCGAGCGGATTGCGCACAATTTTTTCGAGGTTTTCTCCGCGAAACTGATCACTTGGACAGAAACTTGCAAAGACGAGCACACCTGACCAAGTGGCCAGGAAAACCAAAACTAGAGTGAAGTCATGCGAGCCCATAGGCTCGTGTGAAGGACGCCTTCCTGGGAGCACACACGCGAATGAATAAAGTCTCTTCCCTGCTGCTTGCCGGCAGTCTGTTGCTGGGCGCCAGCGCCGCTCAAGCCGACGGTCCACTGGTGTGGCAGGACAACAGCATCACGTACCTGTACGGCCGCGACTTCAAAGTAAACCCGGCGATTCAGCAAACCTTCTCGTTCGAACACGCGAGCGGCTGGACGTTCGGCGACCTGTTTATCTTCTTCGACCAGATCAACTACAACGGCACCGAAGATTCCAACGCCGGCAAAAACACCTACTACGGCGAAATCACTCCGCGCCTGTCGTTCAGCAAAATCTTCGACCAGAAAATCGAATTCGGCCCGCTTAAAGATGTGCTGCTCGCCGGCACCTACGAGCGTGGCGAGAACCGCAACCAGAACTACCTGCTCGGCCCGGCGTTCGACTTCAATCTGCCAGGTTTTGACTACTTCCAGCTGAACTTCTACTACCGCAAACCCGACGGCATCACCAAGAACCCGTCCGGCCAGTGGCAAGTGACGCCGGTATGGTCGTACACCATTCCGGTCGGCAATTCCGACATTCTGATCGATGGCTACATGGACTGGGTGTGGAACAACAAAGACGCCACCAGCAGCCGTCCTAACGACCTGCACGCCAACCTGCACTTCAACCCGCAGGTGAAATACGACCTGGGCAAAGCCATGGGCTGGGGCGCGGTCAAGCACTTCTACGTGGGCGTGGAATACGACTACTGGAAAAACAAATACGCCATCGACGACAACAGTTTCCTCGGCGAAGAAATTCTGCAAGGCACCGACCAGAGCGCGATCAACTTCATCGCCAAAGTGCACTTCTGATCCGCTGTTCCGGCCGCCGCGCCCGCGCAGCGGCCTGCTCCACCGCTTGACCGAAAACCTCCTTTAATTGCCCGTTGGCGCCTGCGCTCAATGGGCATTTTTTAATCAAGAATTCTGTAGCCCGGTGCGACCAACCGGGCCAACAAAACACTGTGCGAGACCGCAACATGCAGCCTGACTCCGAGAGCAACACCGACCTCATCTACGGCCTGGAAGACCGCCCCGCACCGGTGCCGGCATTTTTCGCCGCGCTGCAGCATGTGCTTGCCAGCTTTGTCGGCATCATCACGCCGCCGCTGGTGATCGGCTCGGTGCTGGGCCTTGGCGCCCACCTGCCCTACCTGATCAGCATGGCTTTGATGGTTTCAGGCGTCGGTACGTTTATTCAGGCGCGGCGCCCGTTCGGCATCGGCGCCGGCATGATCTGCCTGCAAGGCACCAGCTTCGCCTTTCTCGGCGCCGTGCTGGCGGCCGGCTTTCTGGTGAAGAGCCGTGGAGGCAGCCCGGAAGATGTGCTGGCGATGATTTTCGGCGTGTGCTTTTTCGGCGCCTTTGTGCAGATTGTGCTGAGCCGTATGCTCGGCCAACTGCGCCGCGTGATTACGCCGCTGGTGACCGGCACTGTCATCACGTTGATCGGCGTGAGCCTGATCAAAGTCGGCGTCACCGACCTGGGCGGCGGCTTCAACGCCCCGGACTTCGGCGCCCCCGGCAACCTCGGCCTGGGCGCCCTGGTGCTGCTGACCATCATTGCTCTGAACCGCTCCAGCCGGCCGTGGGTGCGGTTGTCGGCAATCATCATCGGCCTGGCCGTGGGCAGCATCGCCGCCTGGCTCACCGGCAAGCTGGTGCCACAACCGCTGCCGGACCTGCCCCTCGTCAGCCTGCCGATTCCCTTCAAATTCGGCTTCGCCTTTGACTGGACTGCGTTTATTCCGGTGGCGCTGATCTACGTGATCAGCACCATCGAAACGGTCGGCGACCTCACCGCCAACAGCATGCTCTCGCGCGAACCGATTGAAGGCCCGCGCTACCTGGCGCGCCTTAAAGGCGGCGTATTGGGCGACGGCGCCAGTTGCATGATCGCCGCCACCTTCAGCGCGTTCCCCAACACCACGTTTGCCCAGAACAACGGTGTGATCCAGATGACCGGCGTCGCCAGCCGTTACGTCGGCCTGTACATCGGCGTGGTGCTGTTCGCCCTTGGCCTGTTCCCCTTGCTCGGCGCCGTGCTGCAACAGATTCCGAAACCGGTACTGGGCGGCGCGACGTTGGTGATGTTCGGCAGCGTGGCGGCGGCCGGCGTGCGCATTCTGGCGCAGTCGACGCTGGACCGGCGCAACATGCTGATCATCGCCGCCTCGTTTGGCGTCGGCCTGGGCATTGCCGCGCAACCCACCCTGCTGCACCTGATGCCCAAGCTGGTGCAAAACCTGTTCGACTCCGCCATCACCAGCGGCGGGTTGACCGCGATTGTGCTGAATCTGGTGTTGCCGGAAGAGAAGCGCGTGAAGGCCGCCGCGTAGGTTGGGTTGAGCCAAAGGCGAAGCCCAACGTTACCGCCGCACCCCGGCCCGGCGTTGCAACTCCAGCACCGCCGCCTGCGCCTGACGCCCCAGTTCCGTCATATCCAGCCCCGGCACCTGATCGTCGGCCACCACTCGCCGACCGCCCACGAGCAGTGCGCGCAAACTGGCGCGACCGCCGCTGGCGACCGGGCCAATCGCCATGTCGTGCAAACCAAAATAGCGCGGGTCGTCGAGCCGGTAGATGGCAATGTCCGCGGCCTTGCCGACTTCCAGCGTGCCGAGATCATCCAACCCCAACACCTGCGCGCCACCGGCCGTGCCCCAGCGCACCACGTCGTCAATGCTGGCCGCATCAGCGCCGCCTTCGAACTGGCCGCCTGCATATTTCGGCTGCGCCAGCTCGCCCTTGCGCGCCCGCTGCAGCAGCCAGGCGGCGTGGGTTTCCGAGAGCATGTCGGCCGCTTCATTCGAGGCGGCGCCATCCACGCCGATGGACACCGGCACACCCGCCGCTTCCAGTGCCGGCAAGTCGGCGATGCCGCTGCCCAGCCGGCCGTTGCTCTGCGGGCAATGGGCGATGCCAGTGCCGGTCTGGCCCAGCAGTTGAATTTCCTCAGGCAGCAATTTCACTAGGTGGGCGAACCACACATCCGTGCCAAGCCAGTTGTGCTCGGCGCAGAACTGCACCGGCGTCATGCCGAATTTGGCGCGGGCAGCGTCGAGGTAATCCACGGTTTCAGACAGGTGACTGTGCATGCGCAGGCCCAGCTTGCGCGCCACCGTGGCGGTCTCGCGCAACTCGGCCGGCGTGGTGGAATGCAGGGTGGTAGTCGGCGCCATGACGATGCGCCGGCGCGCATCGGCGGCGGGGTCGTGGTAGCGCGAGGTCAGGCGTTCGACATCGGCCAGGTAGTCATCGAGTTTTTCCGGGCGCATGGCTTGCGGCAGGTCTGTTTCCAGTTGCCGCGTCTGGGTGGCACCACCGCGACAAAGAACAAAACGCAGGCCCAGAGCGTCGGCTTCGTCGAACAGAATCGCCGCGCTGTCGAACGGCATGCCGGGGTAGTACAGGTAGTGGTGATCGGCGACTGTGGCGCAGCCCGAGCGCAGCAGTTCAAGCAAACCGATGCGCGCGGCGAGCCGAAAACTGTGCTCGTCAAACGCGCCTCGAAACCGGTACGGCGTCGCCGCCAACCATGGCGTGAGCGATTGATTCAAACCCTCGGGCTCGCCCTTGAGCAGCGACTGAAACAGGTGGTGATGGGTGTTGATCCAGGCCGGATAAACCACGCAATCACGGGCATCGATCTGCGCTTCGCCCGGCTGCGGTTCAAGGTGGCCGATAGCCGCGATACGGCCGTCGACAATGCGCATGTCCGGCCCGGCATGGCGCGACTCGGCGCCGCGTTTACCGGTGAGCATGGCGCTGGCGTTGCGGATAAGCCAGGAGGCGGTGGTGGTCATGTGTCGTGCTCCAAAATCATGGGTTAGCCCTGCTCACTTTCATGCCAATGCCCAAGGCTATAACGCGCCAAGGCTGCCATCAGGCTGAACAGCAGCACGCCGGTCAGGGCAATCAGCACCAGCGCCGCGAACAAGCGCGGAATGTTCAGTTGAAAGCCGGCCTGCAAAATCTGATACGCCAACCCCGCCCCGGTGCCGCCCGTGCCGGCGACAAACTCGGCCACCACCGCACCAATCAGCGCCAGGCCGCTGGCAATGCGCAGGCCGCCGAAAAAATACGGCAAGGCGCTGGGAATGCGCAGCCGCACCAGCGTCTGCCAACGGCTGGCGCGGTTCAGGCGAAACAGATTGAGCAGCCCCGGATTGACACTGCGCAGCCCCAGCACGGTGTTGGAAATCACCGGAAATATCGCCACCAGCGTGGCGCAAATCACCAACGCCAGCGTGGTATTGCTGCACCAGATAATGATCAGCGGCGCGATGGCCACCACGGGCGTTACCTGCAACAGGATCGCGTAAGGAAACAGGCTGGCCTCGATGATGCGGCTCTGCACAAACAGGAACGCCGCCAGCACGCCGAGCACCACGGCGAGGGCGAACGACAGAAAGGTGATTTTCAGCGTGACCCATAACGCACCGAGCAGCATGGGGCCGTCGGTGATCAGCGTTCGGCCGATGTCGGCGGGGCTCGGTACCAGATAGACCGGCACCTTTAGCGCCACGCACAGGAGTTGCCAGAGACCGAGCAGAACAGCGCCGACCAGGAGAGGAGCGAGGATGTTTTGCACGGAGGGGTTGGTTAGCCAGGGTGTGGTTTTCATGGGGTGGGTCCTGTATTCGCGGTGGTTAAAAGCGGCCCTCTCCCCAACCCTCTCCCGCAAGCGGGCGAGGGAGCAGATCGCGGCTGGTCTCCCCTCGCCCGCTTGCGGGAGAGGGGCCGGGGGAGAGGGCTGGCTGCAACGGAGAACTCGCCCATCAATGCCCCTCCCCATTCGCTTCCACCAACAACGCCGACAACCGCGCGCACTGTTCGATAAACCCGGCCGACATGCGAAACGCCTCGTCACGCTCGGCCGGCCCGTCGATGTTCACATCGGCAATCACCCGCCCCGGCCGCGCGCCCATGACCACGACGCGCGAGGACAAAAACACCGCTTCGTAAATGCTGTGGGTGACGAACACCACGGTCAGGTCGCGGCGCGACCAGAGTTGGCGAAGGTCGCTGTCGAGCCGGTTGCGGGTGAATTCGTCGAGCGCGCCGAAGGGTTCGTCCATCAGTAGCAAGTTGGGTTCGGTGGCCAGGGCGCGGGCAATCGAGGCGCGCATTTGCATGCCGCCCGACAGCTCGCGCGGGTACGCGCCGCCAAATTTGCCCAGGCCCACCAACTCCAGCGCGGCCTGCACCCGGGGCTCGCTGCTGGCGCGGGGAATCCGCGCCAGATCAAGCGGCAGGCGCACGTTGTCGGCCACTTTGGCCCACGGCATCAACGTGGCTTCCTGAAACACCATCGCCAGTTTTTGTTGGGCGCTGTCGGTGCCCACTTCACCTTTGCCCCACCAACGCACATGACCGGCCGACGGCTGCTCCAGCCCGGCGAACATTTTCAACAGCGTGCTCTTGCCGCAGCCCGACGGGCCGAGCAACGACACGAATTCGCCCCGGCCGATTTCCAACTTCATTTTCTGCAACGCGTGGGTGCCGTTGCCGTAGGTTTTCTCCACCTGATTGGCCAGCAGCACCGGCGGCTCTTCGCTCACAGGCAGGTTGAAGGCGGCGTTCATAGCGGCATGCCTGCAGGGCGGAACTGCTCTTCTTCGCCATGGGCTTGCAGCAGGTCGAAGAGCATCTTGCGCATGATCAGGCCCGGCTTGTCCGACTCCATATGAAACTCCACGCGCCGACGGGTATCGACGCAGGCGTCGTAGTCGGTGGCTTCGAGAATCTCTTTGTCTTCGAGGGTGATGGGCGCGTCCCAGGCAATCAGTTCTTCGGTGCTGCACGCCTCTTCGCTGTCGTTGCGGTACAGCCACTGCACCAGCTGAATGCGCTTGTCGTCGATGGGCGTGGCGCAGTTGTAAATGATGTGGTGCAGGCCGCTGTCCGGGTAGGTGCAGCCAAAGCGCCGCACGAACGGCAGGTGCCAGCGGTTGAACAGGTGGCGCGTGGTGGTCGGTGCGTCGGTGCCGGTCACGCGGTGCCCGGCCGGTGGATTGTTGATCGGCACAATGGTCTCGGCCTCGAAGCCCCACTCGTTTTGCTCAAGCAAATACTTCGACGGTTTGGGCTGGCTGAGCATGCCGAAGTTGGCTTTGTGCACAAAGCTGAAGTGCGAGTTATCGAACGAGTTCTCCATAAACCGCAGCGGGCTGGTTTGCCATTCTTCGTAGAACTGGAAGATGCGCCGGTACTGCGGCTGGCCTTCTTCGTCGAAGTGAGGAATCGGTTGCAGCGGCTCGCCCAGGCACACCCACACGTAGCCGTATTTTTCCTGGCAATGAAACGCTTCAGTGCGTGCGCCCGCCGGGATGGGCGCGTTATCGGCTTTCTGCGGAATGCACACGCAGGCGCCGCTGCCGTCGTAGCGCCAGCCGTGGTAGCCGCAGACGATCACGCCGTCATCGACCCAGCCTTTGGACAACTGCGCGGTGCGGTGGCAGCAGCGGTCGGCGAGGGCAATCGGGCCCATCTCGCCGTCAGCTTTTTTGCCCATGAACAGCACCAGGCGTTCGCTGAGCAGGGTGAAGGGTTTCGGGCCGTCGGCGAGCATGCTCACTGGCATGAGTGCATACCAGAAGCGGCGTAGTACGGGTTGTTGAGTCACGAGCATGGCAATTTCCTCATCGAACTTTTTACGCCTCGCTCTGTGGCGAGGCTGAACAGCGTTACTGGGCAGCCACGTCGGCGGCGGCCGGCAGCACGTTCAGGTCGCGGACGAAACGGGTGTCGTAGGCTTTTTTCCAGTCGGCGTCGGCGCTGAGCAGGTTGGCCTTCACCATGAAATCGCGGGTCGCCTGCCAGCGCGCGTCGGTCATGGTGCCGATGCCGTGGGTCTGCGCGTCGCCGCCTTCTACCAGGCGATACTCCTTGAGCTTGGCCACGCCCCAGGCGAGCAATTCGTCGTTCATGTTCGGGTTGTCTTGCTTGATCAACTCGTTCGCGGCAGCGGGTTCGGCCAGGTAGCTTTTCCAGCCCTGCATGCTGGCTTTGACGAAACGCTGCAGCACTTCAGGGCGGCTGGCGATCACGTCCTGGCGGGTGACCAGCGTCGAGCCATAGGGCGGATAACCGGCGTCGGCAAACAGGAAGAAGTTGGCCTTCTCGCCAGCCTTTTGCGCCTGGAACAATTCCGAGGTCGGATAGCCCTGCTGGGCAGTGTCGGGGTCGGCGAAGAACGGTTGCAGGTTGAAGGTGTACGGGCGCGCCTGGGCGTCACTGAAACCGTACTTGCCTTTCAGCCACGGCCACCACGTGGTTTGGCCCGAGGTGGAGACGAGAATTTTCTTGTCCTTGAGACCGTCCAGGCTGGTGACGTCGGCGTGGGTCAGCATGCCCTGCGGGTCGCCCTGGAACGGCGCGCCGATGGCCACCACCGGCAAGCCCTGCTGCACGCTGGCGAGCACTTGCAGGTCGTAGTTGATGATCACGTCGGCCTGTTTGTTGAGCAGCAGCTGCATGCCGTTAACCTGCGGACCGCCCATGCGGATTTCCACGTCCAGGCCGTTCTCGGCATAAATGCCTTTGGCCTTGGCCTGGTAAAAACCGCCCTGCTCGGCCTGCGCATACCAAGAGGTGAGCAACACGATTTTGTCGTTGGCCTGCACGCTCAGGCTGAGCAGCAGAGAAGCGGTGGAACCCAGGGCGACGCATGCTTTCAAGGCGAAGTGCTTCATGGTGGTGGTCTCTTTTACGGAGGGCACAGAGAAAGCCGCACCCAGCGCGTAACGCGCCGGGCTGCGAGGGAAACCGGAGGCAATGCTGGAAGCGGAAAAGGCACGGCAATAAGAGAACCGCAGGGGTAAACCTGAGGCGGGGCACGGCATGAGGAACTGGCAAAAACGGTTCATGGCTGACCTCTCTCTCGTCCGGGCAATCGCCAGGATCAAGCACCCGCAACCGGGTGTGCGACCGGGGTGGCCGCAAGAGCAATGTCCTACGTCGAATGAACTGCCTCGACGCTAACCGCTTCTACTCGGAACAGGTCTTTGCAGAGGCTGTGCCAAGTTGTGCAAACGCCGAGACCAGCGCGTTGTTGACCAACTGGACAGAAGCGCGGGCCCGGCCCACTTCGCGGGCTGGCCACAAAACTGCGCACGAGGGCAGCGGTTACGCACAACGACGGTGCAAGCCCGGCACTGAAGGCGACATACACGGCTTTTTCTGCGACGCCCGCTTGTCAGCTTGCAGCCGCTGGGTTATCAGTGCACTGGCTCCCATCCTCAACGGTTCGGTTGTACTTATGAACTTCGAAGTCCCCGCGCACACCGCCAAAAACACCGGCAAACCGGCCGGGCGTATTCGCCAGAAAAACGAAGAAGCGATTCTGCTCGCCGCCGAGGAAGAGTTCGCTCGCCACGGTTTCAAAGGCACCAGCATGAACACCATCGCCCAGACCGTTGGCCTGCCCAAAGCCAACCTGCATTACTACTTCAGCAACAAGCTGGGGCTGTACCTGGCGGTGCTGAGCAACATTCTCGAACTGTGGGACAGCACGTTTAACACCCTCACCGCCGAAGACGATCCGGCGCAGGCGATGGCCGCTTACATTCGCGCCAAAATGGAATTCTCACGACGCCAGCCGCTGGCCTCGAAGATTTTCGCCATGGAGGTAATTGGCGGCGGCGAGTGCCTGTCGGAGTACTTCAACCAGGATTACCTGACCTGGTTTCGCGGCCGCGCGGCAGTTTTCGAGGCCTGGATTGCGGCGGGCAAGATCGACCCGGTCGACCCGGTGCACCTGATCATTCTGCTGTGGAGCAGCACCCAGCATTACGCCGACTTCAACCAGCAAGTGTGCCGCCTGACCGGGCGTAAAAAGCTGGCCAAGGAAGACTTCGCTGTGGCCACCGACACCCTGATTCACATCATTCTCAAAGGCTGCGGGCTAACGCCGCCCAACGCCTGATGCCGTTCAGCCTGGCCCAGCCTTGCGAGTACCGCGAGGAAATCAAAAAAAGCCGTTTCCACACCTTGGCTGCGCCGATTACCAGCGCGGCCGAGGCGCAGGCGTTTATCGAGCGCCACAGCGACCCGGCCGCCACGCACAACTGCTGGGCCTGGAAAGTTGGCCAGCAGTACCGCTTCAGCGACGACGGCGAACCGGGCGGCACCGCCGGCCGCCCGATTCTGGCCGCCATCGAAGGGCAGGACTGCGACAACGTAGCCGTGCTGGTGATTCGCTGGTACGGCGGCATCCAGCTCGGCACCGGCGGCCTGGCCCGCGCCTATGGCGGCGGCGCGAGCAAATGCCTGCAAGGCGGCGAACGGGTGGAACTGGTCAGCCGCGTGAGCTGCGCCTGCCATTGTCAGTTTGCCGAGCTGCCGATTGTGAAAGCGCGATTGGGGGAATTGGAGGCGTTGCTGGAGAGCGAGGTGTATGACGGTGAGGGGGCGCAGGTGCAGATTGCGCTGCCTGAAGGGCGGGTTAGGGAGTTGCAGCGGGTGTTGGGGGATATTAGTCGTGGGCGGATTGTTTTGCGGCGTCTGGAAGAGCATCGCGGCTAATCGGAATGCCGCCCAACCGCTCCCACAGTTTTTGTGCCAACCTGTGGGAGCGGCTTTAGCCGCGATGGGCCCACCACGGTCAACTTTTTAACACCACCACCCCAACTTTCTGACCCACTGGCCAAGTTTTTGCTTACACCTGACTCAGTCGTATTTTTCGAGTCAGCCACCATGTCCAGTTCCCCTCCCCCGCCCCGCTTGCAATTGCTCGGCATCACCAAGCGCTACCCCGGCTGCCTGGCCAATGACCGTATCGATCTGAGCATCGAGCCGGGGCATATCCATGCGCTGCTGGGCGAAAACGGTGCGGGCAAAAGCACGTTGATGAAGATCATCTACGGCGTCACCCAGCCCGACAGCGGCAGCCTCGTTTGGCACGGCGAAACGCTGACCATGCGCGACCCGGCCATGGCCCGCAGTCTTGGCATTGGCATGGTGTTCCAGCATTTCTCGCTGTTCGAAACCCTCACGGTTGCCGAGAACATTGCCCTGGCCATGGGCAGCGAGGCCGGCACGCCGAAGCAGTTGGAACCGCGCATTCGCGAGGTGTCGCAGCGCTATGGCATGGCGCTAGAGCCGCACCGGCTGGTGCACAGCCTGTCCATCGGCGAGCGCCAGCGCGTGGAGATCGTTCGCTGCCTGATGCAAGACATCAAACTGCTGATTCTCGACGAGCCCACCTCCGTGCTCACCCCGCAGGAAGCCGACGAGCTCTTCGCCACCCTGCGCCGCCTGGCCGCCGAGGGCTGCAGCATTCTGTTCATCAGCCACAAACTCGGCGAAGTGCGCGCCCTCTGCCAGAGCGCCACGGTGCTGCGCGGCGGCCGGGTGTCGGGGCATTGCGTGCCGGCTGAATGCTCGGACCTGGAACTGGCCCGGCTGATGGTCGGCGACGCTGAGGGCCTGGAAAGCGAATACCCGAAAGTCAGCGGTGGGCGCGTGCGGCTGCGCGTGGATGACCTCAACTGGCACAACATTGATCCCTTCGGCACCTCGTTAAGCAGCCTGCGCCTGGAAGTGCGCAGCGGTGAAATCGTCGGCATCGCCGGTGTGGCCGGCAACGGTCAGGATGAATTGCTCGCCCTGCTCAGCGGCGAAGTGCGGCTGCCGCGCGGCGAACGTGAACGCATCAGCCTCGACGACCAGCCCATCGCCAACCTTTACCCCGACGCCCGCCGCCAGCGCGGGCTGGCCTTTGTGCCGGCCGAGCGCCTGGGCCATGGCGCGGTGCCGGATATGTCGTTGAGCGACAACGCCCTGCTCACCGCTTTTCAACAAGGCTTGTTAAGCAAAGGACTGATTCAGCGCGCCAAGGTGCTGGCCTTTGCCGAGGCCATCATTCAGCGCTTCGCGGTAAAAACGCCAGACGCCGAAGCTGCCGCGCGCAGCTTGTCGGGCGGCAACTTGCAGAAATTCATCCTCGGCCGGGAAATCATGCAGCAACCAAAATTACTGGTCGCCGCGCACCCGACCTGGGGCGTCGACGTCGGCGCAGCGGCTGCCATTCACCGTGCCTTGATCGCCCTGCGCGATGCCGGCGCGGCGATTCTGGTAATCAGCGAAGACCTCGACGAACTGTTCCAGATCAGCGACCGCATCGGCGCGCTTTCCAGCGGCACGCTGTCGCCACTGGCCGCCACCGCCAGCACCACACCCGCCGACGTCGGGCGCTGGATGGCCGGCCAGTTCGCGCCCCAGGCGCCGCATTTTCCCACCGACACCAGCGCCGCCAGCGCTGCCACCCTGAGCTGACGGAGCACCTGCATGTTGTTATCCCTGGAACCGCGCGGCCAGCAATCGCGCGCCATGCTCTGGCTATCGCCACTGCTGGCCGCCGTGCTGACGCTGATCTGCGGCTCGTTGCTGTTTTTGCTGTTGGGCCTGAGCCCGGTCAAAACCCTGCACACCCTGTTGATCGCACCGGTAAGCGACTGGTACGGCGTGTCGGAATTGCTGGTCAAGGCGCTGCCGATTTTGCTTTGTGCGTTGGGCCTGGCCGTGGCGTATCAAGCGCGTATCTGGAACATCGGCGCCGAAGGCCAACTGCTGCTCGGCGCCCTCGCGGGTAGCGCGGTGGCGGTGCATATCAACGACTGGGAAAGCCGCTGGGCGCTGGTGTGGGTGCTGCTCGCCGGCACCTTCGCCGGTGCTGCGTGGGGCGGGCTTACGGCGTGGTTGCGCACGCAGTTCAACGCCAACGAAATCCTCACCAGCATCATGCTCAACTACATCGCCCTGAACCTGCTGTTGTACTTCGTGCACGGCCCGCTGAAAGACCCCGACGGCTACAACTTTCCGCAATCGGCGATGTTTGGCGATATGGCACGGCTGCCGCTGATCAGCGAAGACGGCCGCGTGCACGCCGGCATCTACTTCGCCCTGCTGGCACTGGTGGCGGTGTGGGTGCTGCTGCAGAAAAGCTTTCTGGGCTTCCAGATCAAAGTGCTGGGGCTGGACCGTCGCGCGGCCGGCTTTGTCGGGTTTCGCGAAAAGCGCCTGGTGTGGTTTGCGCTGCTGGTCAGCGGCGCGCTTGCCGGGTTGGCCGGCGTCAGCGAAGTGGCCGGGCCGATTGGCCAACTGGTGCCGCAAGTGTCGCCGGGCTACGGCTATGCCGCGATTACCGTGGCGTTTCTCGGGCGTTTGAACCCGCTCGGCATCGTCTTCGCCAGCTTGCTGATGGCCCAGCTTTATCTCGGTGGCGAGAGCGCGCAACTCAGCCTGAACCTGCCCCAGGCGATCACCCAGTTATTCCAGGGAATGATGCTGTTCTTCCTGCTGGCGTGTGATGTGTTGATTTTGTACCGGCCGCGGCTGAAGGCGGTCTGGAAGCGGCGGTTAGCGGTTAACGAGGCGGCGGCCTAAAGGTCCCCCCTCACCCCAACCCTCTCCCACGAGGGGAGAGGGAGCCAGACCGCACGCCATTTGGCTCCCCTCGCCCGCTTGCGGGAGAGGGGCTGGGGGAGAGGGCAAGCCGTTCGCCATTTAGAATAATTCCCGGAGCAACACCCGATGGATCTCGACCTGTTAAGCAACATCCTCTACGCCATGGCCCGCACCGGCACGCCGCTGTTGCTGGTGGCGCTGGGCGAACTCATTTGTGAAAAAAGTGGCGTCCTCAACCTCGGCCAGGAAGGCATGATGCTGTTCGGCGCGGTGGTGGGCTTTATCGTCGCCTTCAGCACCGGCAGCCTGTGGCTTGGCGTGTTGCTGGCGATGGCGGCGGGCATGTTGTTGTCGATGCTGTTCGCCACCGTGGCCTTGGGCTTCAACGCCAATCAAGTGGCCACCGGCCTGGCGCTGACCATCTTTGGCGTCGGCCTCTCCTCCTTTATCGGCGCCGCCTGGGTCGGCAAACCCTTGGCCGGCTTCGAGCCACTGGTGATTCCGCTGCTCAGCGACATCCCCTTGATCGGCCGCATGCTGTTCGCCCAGGACGCTCTGATTTACCTGTCCTTCGCCCTGTTTGCGCTGGTTGCCTGGGTGCTGCTGAAAAGCCGCATCGGCCTGATCATCCAGGCCGTCGGCGAAAATCCCGACGCTGCCAGCGCCATGGGTTTGCCGGTGCTGCGCGTGCGCACCCTGGCCGTGATCTTCGGCGGCGCCATGGCAGGGCTGGCGGGCGGTTACCTGTCCCTCGCCTACACGCCGATGTGGGCTGAAAACATGACTGCCGGCCGTGGCTGGATAGCCCTGGCGCTGGTGGTATTCGCCAGCTGGCGCGTATTCCGCGTACTGCTCGGCGCGTACCTGTTTGGCCTGGCCAGCATTCTGCATTTGGTGGCGCAGGGCATTGGCTTGTCCGTGCCCTCGAACCTGCTGGCCATGCTGCCGTATGTCGCCACGATTGTGGTGCTGGTCCTGCTCTCGCGAGACGCCATCAAGACTCGCCTGTTCGCACCGGTGTCGCTGGGCAAGCCTTGGCAGCCGGGGCACTAAAAGCATCGCGGCTAAAGCCGCTCCCACAGGACCGCGGAATTTCTGTGGGAGCGGCTTTAGCCGCGATTGGATCTACAGCCAAACCGCATCCCACAGCGGGTAATCGCCACTACGCTTCACCAAACCGCATCGCGGCTAAAGCCGCTCCCACAGGATTGCGGAATTTCTGTGGGAGCGGCTTTAGCCGCGATTGGATCTACAGCCAAACCGCATCCCACAGCGGGTAATCGCCACTACGCTTCATCAAACCGCATCGCGGCTAAAGCCGCTCCCACAGGACTGCGGAATTTCTGTGGGAGCGGCTTTAGCCGCGATTGGATCTACAGCCAAACCGCGTCCCACAGCGGGTAGTCACCGATGCGTTCGACTAGACCAGCGCGCAACGGGTTCGCAACCACGTAACGAGCGAATGCGGGAAGATCGTCGTCAAATCGCAACGCGTGCTCGTGATATCCGTTCTGCCAAAACGAACCAATGCCTCCCGATTTCTTATTTATCCGCAGCGCGCTCCGACCTTTCACACGCTGAATTAACGTCGCCAGAGAGCCTCGGCTTAGCGATACCAGCCAATGGAAATGGTCGGGCATGATGACCCACGCCAGAGATTCAGCCAGACCGTCTTCATGTGCGCTGCGCAATTCGGCCACCAAGAGGCGCCCGAGGTGGAAGTCGGTGAACACCGGCTTGCGGCCCCGCACGGCAGTGGTAACGAAGTAAATCCGGCCTCCTTCGGAGTATCTGCCGGTTCTAAGGTGTGAGGATTTCGGCATTCCGTTGCCTTTCGGTGAGGGGGTGGATTTGAGATCGCTATCGAGGCTGAAGCCTCTCCTACAGGATCTCGGTTGCTTGCAGCTTCGGTGTTAACAACGATGGTAACCGTCAGGCGTCGGCAGTTGATCCTGACCATCCAGTTAGGTATTGTCGCCCCCACGCCTTACGGCTACCTGGATCAGCAGACAGGGCAACACTGAGCTGGCTACCTGAAATCAACCTCAAGGAGCCTGCTCACATGGCAGCTACCCGTCTCTGGATCAAAAATCCCCTCGCCGTTTTCACCGGTAATTCACTCGACGCCGCTGGCGGTCTGGTGGTGGAAAACGGGGTTATCGCTGAAGTGCTCGGCGCTGGCCAATCTCCTTCCCGCCCGTGTGATTCCAGCTTTGATGCCCGCGAGCATGTGTTGCTGCCGGGCCTGGTCAATACCCACCATCACTTCTATCAAACCCTCACCCGTGCCTGGGGCCCGGTGGTTAATCAGCCGCTGTTTCCGTGGCTGAAAACCTTGTACCCGGTGTGGGCGCGGTTGACGCCCGAGAAGCTGGCGCTGGCGACCAAGGTGGCGCTGGCCGAGTTGCTGCTGTCCGGTTGCAGCACGGCGGCCGATCACCATTACCTGTTCCCGGGTGGCCTGGAAAACGCCATTGATGTGCAGGTTGATGTGGTGCGCGAGCTGGGCATGCGCGCCATGCTTACGCGCGGTTCCATGAGCCTGGGCGAGGCCGACGGTGGCTTGCCGCCGCAACAGACGGTGCAGCAAGGCGAGGTGATTCTGGCCGACAGCCAGCGCCTGATCGAGCAGTACCACGAGCGTGGCGATGGCGCGCACATTCAGATCGCCCTCGCGCCCTGCTCACCGTTTTCGGTCACTCAGGACATCATGCGCCAGAGCGCCGAACTGGCTGAGCGGCTGGACGTGCGCTTGCACACGCACCTGGCCGAAACGCTGGATGAAGAAGACTTCTGCCTGCAACGGTTCGGCCTGCGGACTGTGGATTATCTCGACAGCGTCGGCTGGCTCAGTTCCCGCACCTGGCTTGCCCATGGCATTCACTTCAACCCCGACGAAATCGCCCGCCTCGGCGCGGCCGGCACCGGTATCTGCCATTGCCCAAGCTCGAACATGCGCCTGGCCTCGGGCATTTGCCCGACGGTAGACCTGGAAGCCGCCGGCGCGCCGATTGGTATTGGCGTGGACGGCTCGGCCTCGAACGATGGCTCGAACATGATTCTCGAAGCGCGGCAGGCGCTGTACATCCAGCGCTTGCGTTATGGCGCCGAGAAAATCACCCCGGAACTGGCGCTGGGTTGGGCCAGCAAAGGCTCGGCGAAATTGCTGGGTCGCACGGACATTGGCGAGCTGGCCGTGGGCAAACAGGCGGACCTGGCGTTCTTCAAGCAAGACGAGCTGCGCTTCTCTGGCAGCCACGACCCGGTTTCCGCGTTGCTGTTGTGCGGAGCGGATCGGGCCGACCGCATGATGATCGGCGGCAAGTGGCGCGTGGTGGACGGGCAGATTGAAGGCCTGGATGTTGCCCAGCTGATCGCCGATCACCGCCAGGCAGCGAAAGCGTTGATCGCCGGGTAAACCCGGCCGTTGCACCACATCACAGCGCCTACGCGGCGCAACGCACCAACAGCGTTCTTCTGTTGTACCCGAGCACCCGCTGCCGCCCCGTTTCTACGCGGCGGCAGCGGTTATTTGTCCAGTTGGTCAATTTTTTGCAATCGCTATCGCCAGCAATTCAAAAGAACAACGACACACACCACTGGAGCTCCATTCGCTATGCAGAACACATTGAAAAAGCCCCTGCTGCGGACCCTGATCGCCGCACTCGGTTTCAGCGCCACGCTGGGCGCCTCGGCGGCTGATCCGCTGAAGGTGGGGTTTGTTTATATCGGCCCGGTGGGCGATCACGGCTGGACCTATCAGCACGAGCAAGGCCGCAAAGCGATGGCCGAAGCGCTGGGCGACAAAGTCGATACCAGCTATGTGGAAAACGTGCCCGAAGGCGCCGACGCCGAACGCGTTATCCGCAACATGGCCAAGGGCGGCTACAAGCTGATTTTCACCACCTCGTTCGGCTACATGAACCCGACGCTGAAAGTCGCCAAGCAATTCCCCGGCGTCACCTTTGAGCACGCCACCGGTTACAAGCAGGACAAAAACCTGGGCACCTACCTGGCACGTACATATGAAGGCCGTTATGTAGGCGGCTACCTCGCGGCGAAAATGACCAAGACCAAAAAGGTCGGTTACGTCGCCTCGTTCCCGATTCCGGAAGTGATCCGCGACATCAACGCCATCCAGCTGGCCCTGGACAAGTACAACCCCGGCACCGAAATGAAAGTGGTGTGGGTGAATTCCTGGTTCGATCCGGGCAAGGAATCCGACGCCGCCAACGCGCTGATCGACCAAGGCGTGGACGTGGTGTTCCAGCACACCGACAGCCCGGCGCCGATCCAGACAGCGGAGCGTCGTGGCGTGTATTCGGTGGGCTACGCCTCGGACATGGCGCACTTCGGGCCAAAAGCGGTGCTGACTTCCATCGTCAACAACTGGGGCCCGCACTACATCAAGTCGACCCAGGCGGTGCTCGACGGCACTTGGAAACCGCAGGATTTCTGGGGCGGTCTGGATGACGGCACGGTGCAATTGCCGATCAGCGATATCGTGCCGGCCGACGTGAAAACCGAAGCCGAGAAAATGATTGCCGACATCAAGTCGGGCGCTTTCCATCCGTTCACGGGTCCGATCAAAGACCAGACCGGCGCGGTTAAAATTCCGGCTGGCGTCGTAGCAACCGAAGCCGAACTGGCGTCGATGAACTACTACGTCGAAAACGTTAAGGCCGAACTGCCTAAGTAAGCGCCGAAGTCAGTTACTCCGTAAAACCGGGGCACCTTGCAGGGTGCCCTTTTTTGCATTTTGTTCTCTGTGCCGTCCCTGCTGAATTGCTCAGCAGAACCGCCTCTTCGCTACGGGTACGAGAAGACCTGAGCAGCCTGGAGCCGACATGCCCAATTCCCTTCCCATTATCGACATCGCCCCGCTGTATCAACACGACGACGCCGGCTGGCTGAACGTTGCCCACCAGATTGACGCCGCCTGCCGCGAGTGGGGCTTTTTCTATATCAAGGGCCACCCGATCAGCGCGCAGCGCATCGATAATCTGCTCGACGCGGCGAAAACTTTTTTCGCCAGCAGCGAAGCCGACAAGCTGCGCATCGACATCACCCAGAGCGAGCACCACCGCGGCTACGGCGGCATCGCCACCGAACAGCTCGACCCGACCAAGCCCAGCGACCTGAAAGAAACCTTCGACATGGGCTTTCACATGCCCGCCGACCACCCGGAAGTGCTGGCCGGCAAGCGGCTGCGCGGGCCGAATCGCCACCCGCAGCAAGCCGGTTGGGAAGCGCTGATGGAGCAGCATTACGACGACATGCAGGAGCTGGCAAAAACCCTGCTGCGGGCCATGACCATTGCGCTGGATATCGAGCGAGACTTCTTCGATGTGCGCTTCAACGAGCCCATCAGCGTGCTGCGCATGATCCACTACCCGCCGCGCCACACTGCCAGCAGCGCCGAGCAACAGGGCGCCGGCGCGCACACCGATTACGGCTGCATCACCTTGCTGTACCAGGACGATGCCGGCGGCTTGCAGGTGCAAAACGTGAAGGGCGAATGGATTGACGCGCCGCCGATTGCCGGCACCTTTGTGGTCAACCTCGGCGACATGATGGCGCGCTGGAGCAACGACCGGTACAAGTCGACGCCACACCGGGTAATCAGCCCGCTGGGGGTGGATCGCTACTCCATGCCGTTCTTTGCCGAGCCGCACCCGGACACCGTCATCAGCTGCCTGCCCGGCTGCTCGGATGAGCACCATCCGCCGAAGTATCCGCCGGTGACCAGTGCGGCGTACTTGATGTCGCGGTTTGCCGATACGTACGCCTATATCCGCGAGCAGGAAGCGCTGTAGCGGCGCAGCAAAAAACTCGCGGCTAAAGCCGCTCCCACAGGGGATCGCTGATCCCCGCTATGCTGTGTGGCTCTTTCTCTCGAAACAGGAATCGGCCATGACCTCAGCAAAATTCGCACTGATCATCGGCGCCTCGCGCGGCCTTGGGCTGGGCTTGGTGCGCCAGCTGCACGCCGATGGCTGGCAGGTCACGGCCACCGTGCGCAGCCCGAATGGCGTCGATGCATTGCAGGCGCTGGCCGGGGTAAAGGTCGAGCAACTGGAGATGAACGACGGCGCGCAAGTCAGCGCCTTCCAACAGCGCGTGGCGGGGCAGATGTTCGATCTGGTGTTTATCAATGCCGGCGTTTCCGGTCCGTCTCATCAGTCCGTTGAAGAGGCGACCGTCGAGGAAATCGGCCAGTTGTTTATGACCAACGCCATCGCCCCTATTCGCCTGGCGCAACGCCTGGTGGGGCAGATCAACAAGCCCGACGGTGTGCTGGTGTTCATGAGCTCGGTGCTCGGCAGCGTGGCCATCCCCGAAGGCAACACCATGGCGTTGTACAAGGCCAGCAAGGCGGCGCTGAATTCGATGACCAACAGTTTTGTCTGTGAGCTGGAAGGCTACGGGCTGACCGTCTTGTCGATGCATCCAGGCTGGGTGAAAACCGACATGGGCGGCGAAGGCGCAACACTGGATATCGAGACCAGTTGCAAAGGCATGGTGGCGCAAATCAACAAACAGGCCGGCGTGGGTGGGCATCGGTTTATTGATTACCAGGGCGAAGCGATTGCTTGGTAAGAGCCGCCCTCACCCCAACCCTCTCCCGTAAACGGGAGAGGGGGTCAAATCGCGTTAGAGGGGCGGACGGCGTTTGTCTCCCCTCGCCCGGCACGGGAGAGGGGCTGGGGGTGAGGGCGCGGTTTACAGGCCGATAAACGTCAGCATCAAAAACGTCGCAAACAACGCGAAGTGGGTCATGCCTTCAATGGCATTGGTCTCGCCGTCGTTGAGGTTGATGGCTGCCACGACCAAGGTGATAAACACCATCATCGTCTGCACCGGCGTCATGGCCATAATGAACGGCTGACCGGTGTACAGCGCGATGCCTTCCATCACCGGCACCGTGAGAATTACCGTCGACAGCGAAGCACCGAGTGCGATGTTCACCACCGACTGCATCCGGTTGGCCATGGCCGCACGCAAGGCGGTGAGAATTTCCGGGGCGGCGGAAATGCCGGCCACCAGCAACGCGGCCAGCACCGGGGGCGCGCCCGTGCCCTTGAGGCCGAGGTCGAGGGTTTTCGACATCACTTCCGCCAACGCACCAATCACCACCACGCCGGCGATCAGCAAACCGATGGACAGCGACTTGCTCTCGCGTTCCTCTTCCTGGGCGTTGGCGCGGCGTTTTTCCGGGTAGCTGTAGCTGAAGAAATAACTGTGCGGGCCGACCTGCATGCGCAGGAACAGACCGTAGAGCATGACCATCATGACGATGGTGAACGCCGAATAGGCTTTCCACGACTGCTCCGGTACGAACTCCGGCACCACCATGGAAATGCCCATGGCCGTGAGAATCATCACGCTGTAGCTGCGGGCCGAATCGTCGTTATAGGGCTGCTCGCCGTGTTTGAGGCCGCCCATGAGGGCAGCGAGGCCGAGGATGCCGTTGATGTCGAGCATCACCGCGGAGTAGATGGTGTCACGCACCAACGTCGGCGACGCTTCGTTACTCATCATGATGCCCAGCACCACCACTTCCACCAGCACGGCGGCGGACGTGAGAATCATGGTGCCGTAGGGGTCGCCAACCCGATGCGCCAGCAGTTCGGCATGGTGCGCCACGCGCATCGAGGCGCAGATGATCGCGCCGACCAGCACCAGCGCGCTGAGCAGCGCGACGGCTTGCCCCGAATGCAGCAGCAGGTGTTCGAGCGGATAGGCGATGACCACCGCCAGAATGGCGATCAGCAGCATCTTTTCGTTTTTGAGATGGGCGAGCATGGCGTGTCGGCGCTCCGTGGCAACAAAATGTTTCGGCAGTCCGGGCGCCCATCCGTTCAGAGAGAATCGCATGGGAGATTCTGTCTTCACGGTCAGCTAAACTAGCCCGCATTTCCAACTGACAAGGTGCTCACCATGTACGACTGGCTCAACGCCCTGCCCAAAGCCGAATTGCACCTGCACCTGGAAGGCTCGCTGGAGCCGGAATTGCTATTCACGTTGGCCGAGCGCAATAAAATTGCCCTGCCGTGGAACGACGTTGAAGCGCTGCGTAGCGCCTACGCGTTCAACAACCTGCAAGAGTTTCTCGACCTTTATTACCAGGGCGCCGACGTGCTGCGCACCGAGCAGGATTTTTACGACCTGACCTGGGCCTACCTGCAACGCTGCAAAGCGCAAAACGTGGTGCACACCGAACCCTTCTACGACCCGCAAACCCACACCGACCGTGGCATTCCTTTCGAAGTGGCGCTCAACGGCATCGCCACCGCGCTGAAAGATGGCCGCGAACAACTGGGCGTGAGCAGCGGGTTGATCTTGAGTTTCCTTCGTCATCTGCCCGAAGAAGCCGCGCAGCAAACCCTCGACCAGGCGCTGCCGTTTCGCGATGCGTTTTTCGCCGTCGGTCTCGACAGCTCGGAGATGGGCCACCCGCCGAGCAAATTCCAGCGCGTGTTCGACCGTGCCCGCAGCGAAGGTTTCCTCACCGTGGCGCACGCCGGCGAAGAAGGCCCGCCCGAGTACATTTGGGAAGCGCTGGATCTGCTGAAAATCAGCCGCATCGACCATGGCGTGCGCGCCAGCGAAGACCCGCGGTTGATGCAGCGGATCATCGACGAACAAATCCCGCTGACCGTGTGCCCGCTGTCCAACACCAAACTCTGCGTGTTCGACCACATGGGCCAGCACAACATCCTCGACATGCTCGAACAGGGCGTGAAAGTGACCGTGAATTCGGACGACCCGGCGTACTTCGGCGGCTACGTGACCGAGAACTTCATGGCGCTGCATGAGCACTTGGGCATGACTCAGGAGCAGGCGCAGCGGCTGGCGCAGAATAGTCTGGATGCGCGGTTGGTGAAGGGATAAGCCTGTAGATCGGCGGGGGAGCCTCCCCCTCTCCCTAGCCCTCTCCCTCAGGGAGAGGGGACGAAAAGCCAAAGCGCTGCGCCGATCGGCTCCCCTCGCCCGCGCGCGGGAGAGGGGCTGGGGGAGAGGGCAGGCGGCCTACGCCGTCTCCATTCGTTTCACCCGCGAAACCACCAACCAGTCCAGCACCCCAATCACCACCAGCGACATCCCCACCAGCGGAAACGCCACGCCCAGCGCGATGATGATCACCACTGCCGTTTTCCACAGCGGCAGGTCATGGCGCAGCGGCGGAACCCCAAGCTGGCCTTGCGGCCGACGCTTCCACCAGATCACCAGACCGCTCACCGAGCTGAGCACTATCAGCAAGCACACGGCAAACATGAACAGCTGATTGGCCAGGCCAAACAGTTTGCCTTCGTGCAGCATCACGCCGGTTTCCACGCTTTTTGCCACCAGGTTGTAGTGCTGCCAGCGCACGTCGGCGAGCACCTGGCCGCTGTACTGGTCGACATGCAGGGTGGCGTCGTTGCGTGGGTCGTCGGCGAAGATGGCGATGGTGTAAACGCCCTCTGCGCCCTGCGGCAGGGTGATGCTGTAGCCCGGTGTCACGCCGTTGGCTTGGGCGATATCGACCACCTGTTGCAACGGAATCTGGCCACTGGCGACGGGCGCCATGTCCGCCATGTGGTGGCCGTTGTGTGCGGCGTGAGGGTCATTGGCCGGCGGCTTGGAGGCTGGCAGCGGCGTGTTCTCCACGGCCCAGGGCACGGTCTGCGAATCACGGGTATTGAGGCTGCGGGCTTCGGCGCCGGATTTGGGCACGTCGTTCCACATGGCGGCAGGAAACTGGTTCCACACGTCAGCGAAGCTCTTGCCCCAAAAGCCGGTCCAGGTCATGCCGGTGAGCAGCATGAACAGCAACAGCAGCGAGCCCCAGAAGCCCGTTACCGCGTGCACGTCGCGCCAGAACAAGCGTCCCCGCGCCGCCATGCGCGGCCACAACACCCCGGCGCCCCAGCGACCCCGCGGCCACCACAGGTACAGGCCCGACACCACCAGCACCACGCCCCACCCCGCTGCCAATTCCACCAGCCGGTCGCCGACCGTGCCGATCATCAGCTCGCCGTGCAGCGCGCGGGCGATGGCTTGCAGGTTGTTCTGCGCGTCCTGGCTGCCCAGAACCGTGCCGCTGTACGGGTCGACAAACAGGTTGAGCTTGCGCCCCGCCTCGGTCACCACGAACTGCGCGCTGTGGCGCTCGTCCACGGGCGGCAGGTATTGGCTCACGGCGGCTTCGGGATACTCCGCCTGCACCCGCGCCAACTGCGCTTCGGCGCTCAAGCGCTGACCGACCGGGCTGACTTGCAGCAGGTCGGCGTACATCAGGTTGTCGAGCTGCGGTTTGAACAGGTAAATGATGCCCGTCAGCGACAACATCACCATAAACGGAATGACAAACAGACCGGCGTAGAAATGCCATCGCCAGGCCTGGTTATAGAACGATACAGGCGCCTTGCTCATACGTTTCCCCCCCGGCGTGTTAGTTGCTGTGCTCAGGCATGTCGTGCTTGGACATGTCGTGCTGTGCCGGCGGTGCATCTTTTTGCACGGCCACTTGCACGGCCACCTCGCCCGCTTTTTCAAACGTCAGGGTCAGGGGAAAGCGTTCACCGTCTTTGAGCGGCTGCTTCAGGTTGAACAACATCACGTGGTAGGCCATGGGCGCGAAGGTCGCTTCGCCGCCAGCCGGCACGGTCACGAATTGCACCTGCTGCATTTTCATCAACCCGTTCTGGTCGATGTGCTCGTGCATTTCCGCCTTGCCGGCCGCTGGCGTTGCCACCGACACCAGGCGATCGGCGCTGGCGCCTTTGTTGTGCACGATGAAATAGGCAGCCGCGGTGGGGGCGCCCGGTGGCATTTCCCGCGACCATGGGTGTTCGATATGCAACTCGCCCGCTTCGTACTCGTGGGCCATGGCAGAACAGCAAACGCTCAGCAGCGCGCTCAGAAAAACAGACTTCAACAGGGTCATCGCACTTCTCCAAAAAATGAACACAGGGTTACCAGCAGACCAGCGTGTTCAGATCGGAGAAGCGCGAGGGTTGGCCGAAGGCCACGAGTAACGGGGCGGGGCTTTGCTGCGCGGCTCCCAGGCAGGAAGCCGGTCGCGGCGCGGGCGCAGCAGCCAGCTCAGGCAGAACAGCAGCGCGAGGCCAAGGCTGATGGCGCCACACAGGGGACAGTTGAATGAGGGGGTGGCGCTGTCGTCGCTGATCGACCCGCTGCCGGAATCCAGCGTCGGTCCGGCGCTGTCGTCGGCGGAACAGAACGCACCGCCCAGACCGTTCAGGCTCAAGCCCATCATCTGCCCATGGCCAATGCCGCAGGCGAGCACGTTGAACAGCACGCTGAAATACAGCAGCCAGGCCAACAGCGAGCGGTGGGATGGGGAGGCGATCATGGCCGCGACTCTACCAGCGCGCGGCGCGATAACAACCCCCGAGACGCGGACGGGTTGCCGCAGCAGTCGTCAGGGCCTGGCTTGGATAAGTTGGCTGCAACGCAGTTGAATGAATTCACGCAGCAAGTACACCGTTTTGCTCAGTTGGGCGCGATGGGTGCAGATTAGGTTAAGAGCGGCAGGCTCGCCACGCAGTTCCGGCAACAGCACCTTCAGGCGCCCGGCCTGGACGTCGGCGGCCACGTCCAGCCAGGATTTGTAAATCACCCCGCGCCCGGCCACGCCCCAGCGACGAACCACATCGGCATCGTCGCTGACCTGGTTGCCGCCAACGGTCACGCTGAGTTCGCGCTTGCCATCGATAAACCGCCAGCGCTCGTGCAAGCGCCCGCCGAGCATGTACAGCAAGCAATTGTGCTGAGCCAGTTGGTCGATACGCTGCGGTTCGCCATGTTTTTTCAGGTAGGCCGGCGAAGCGCACAGCACGCGGCGATTGTTCGGCGCCAGCGGCAGCGCCACCAGGCTGGAATCTTCCGGCGCACCATAGCGGATGGCGATGTCTACAGGTTGGCGATACAGGTCGGCGTTGCGGTCGCCCAGCAGCAACCGTACGTGCAGCAGCGGATGCTCGGCCTGAAACTCATCGAGCCAGGGCAGCAGCACATTGCGGCCGAAATCCGAGGGCGCAGAAATTTGCAGCACCCCACTAATGTCTACCTTCCTGCCGGCCAATTGCTGCTTTGCTTCGTCTAGGCTTTGCAAGGCTGCGCGGGCATAGCCCAAAAACTGCTCGCCTTCGGGCGTCATGCGCAGGCTGCGTGTAGAGCGGGCGAACAGGCGGACTTCGAGCTGCTGCTCGAGCCGCTTGAGCGCCGCGCTGGCCACGGCCGGCGACACATCCAGATCACGCGCCGCCGCCGACAGGCTGCCGCAGTCAGCGGTGCGTACAACAATTTGCAGATCATCAAGGCGCAACATGGCGGGCACTCGTAACAGACGATTATCAACAGCGGGTTGAAACAGCGTTCGTTTTTACGCTCTTTTCCTTACGCGCGGAATAGCCGAACCTGCTCGCCATCCATCGCCCACCCCTCTTTCGGAGTCTTCATATGAAAGCCATTGCCTACTATCAGTCGCTGCCCCTCGACAACGAAGCGGCGTTGCAAGACGTCGAGCTTCCCGCCCCTACCCCGCTGCCGCGCGACTTGCTCGTCGAAGTACGTGCCATTTCAGTGAACCCGGTCGATACCAAAATCCGTAAAAACGTGGCCCCGGAAAATGGCGCGGCCAACGTGCTGGGCTGGGATGTGGCCGGCGTGGTGAAAGCGGTGGGCAGCGAAGTGAGTCTGTTCAAGGTCGGCGACAAGGTGTTCTACGCCGGCGCCTTGACCCGGGCCGGCGGCAATAGCGAACTGCATGTGGTCGACGAGCGCATCGTCGGTCATATGCCGAAAAACCTCAGCTTCACCCAAAGCGCCGCCCTGCCGCTGACCGCCATTACCGCCTGGGAATTATTGTTCGAGCGCCTGCAGGTGCCACAGGGCAGCAGCGGCAAGAAGCAGAGCCTGCTGATTGTGGGTGCCGCCGGCGGCGTGGGTTCGATTCTGGTGCAGTTGGCTCGGCAGCTGACCGACCTCACCGTAATCGGCACCGCTTCGCGCAGCGAAACGCAGGATTGGGTCCGTGAGCTGGGTGCCCATCACGTGATCGACCACAGCAAGCCGCTGGCCGAAGAAGTCAAGCGCATCGGCATCGGCCAGGTGACTTACGTAGCCAGCCTGACCAACACCGATGACCACCTCGACCAGCTCGTCGAAGCGCTGGAGCCGCAAGGTAAGCTCGGCCTCATCGACGATCCGAAAAGCCTCGATGTGACCAAGCTCAAGCGCAAGAGCCTGTCGCTGCATTGGGAGTTCATGTACACCCGCTCGATGTTCGAAACCGCCGACATGATCGAACAGCACCGCCTGCTCAATCAGGTGGCCGACCTGATCGACGCCGGCACCTTGAAAACCACCGTCGGCGAGCACTTCGGCAGCATCACCGCCGCTAACCTGCGCCGCGCCCATGCGCTACTGGAAAGCGGCAAGGCCAAGGGCAAGATTGTGCTGGAGAGTTTCTGAGCCGTCCGAACGCGGTGTAGGTTGGGTTGAGCCAAAGGCGAAGCCCAACGGTACGCAACCATCCGCCCCGCCGCCGCCACCCAACAGAACGTGTGAACTTCACGCAGTCTGTGGGAACGGTGGCAGGGCTGGCGGCGGCGTGTCGTTGGGCTTCGCTCTGCTCAACCCAACCTACGTACACGTTCCGTTTTAACCAGACGACCGCATGTCGCTCAAATGACCACCGTCAAAGAAAATTCATGAACGCTGACTAGACTGCAACTTCCTCGACATTCCAACCGCAGGAGGCAGGCATGAAAATTCTTGTTCGTACGCTCTCCACGCCGCAAGGCCCGCTTTGGCAAGTTCGCATGGATCAGCATGCCGTCAGTTTCCGCAGCGAGGCGCAGGCCCGCGAGTTTGTCACCACGCTGGAAGCCCGACTGAAAGCCCCGCATCAACTCCCGCAAGTCGAACAACGCGCCGCCGGTTAGCGCGTTTTTTTATGCCCGGCGTGCCGTTACAACACGCCGAACGGCACGTTCTTCGCGCTGCGTGACGTCACCAGCGCCAGCACCATCGCCACCACGCCGCACAGGCTGATGACCATTGCCATGGGCATTGCCGTGCCGTCGTGCAGCACGCCCACCAGGCTGGCGGCACCCGCCGCTACGCTGAACTGCAAGCAGCCCAACAGCGCCGACGCGCTGCCCGCATGGCTGCCCTGCCCGGCCATGGCGCAGGCCGAAGCGTTGGGAATGATGCAACCCAGGCTGGCGATAAAGCAGAACAACGGCACCATCAACGGCCACAACTGCGCCGGTTTGAACGCGGTAACCGCCAGCAGAATCAGGGCGAACAGCAGGTACAGCCACACGATTCGCACCAGCCAGTAACCCGGACCGTGGTGGCGCAACAGCCGCGCGTTGATCTGCGCTGTGAGGATGAACCCCGCCGCATTGCCGCCAAACAACCAGCCGTAATGCTCGGGCGGCACGCCGTACAGCTCGATAAACACAAAGGGCGAACCGGCGATATACGCGAACATGCCCGCCATGGCGACGCCGCCAGTGAGCGCATGGCCGAGGAACTGGCCGTCACCGAGCAAACGCCAATACTGACGAAACGCCCCGCGCAACGGCGGCCGTGCAAGTCCGGCGGGAATGGTTTCCGGCAACCACAGCGCCACGCCCAGCAGACACAACACGCTAAAGCCGGTGAGGCACCAGAAAATCGAGGGCCAGCCGAACAGGTTGAGCAGCACGCCACCGCCGAACGGCGCCAGGATGGGCGCCACGCCCATCACCAGCATCAATTGCGAGAACGCCTTGGCCGAGGCCAGCGGGTCGCAGAGGTCGCGAATTACCGCGCGGGAAATCACCATGCCGGCGCAACCGCCCAAGGCTTGAACAAAGCGCGAAACGATCAACCATTCAAGGCTTGTCGACAGCGCGCAGGCGGCGGAAGCGGCTGTAAACAGCACGACGCCAACCAGCAACGGCAGGCGACGACCGAAGCGGTCCGTCAGCGGGCCGTACACCAGTTGCCCAATCGCCAACCCGCTGAAATAGGCGGCCAGGGTGAGCTGCACATGCTCCACGTCAGTGCCGAAGGCGTGGGCCAGCGTGGGGAAGCTCGGCAGGTAGAAATCGATGGCCAACGGGCCGAAGGCACTGAGCGCGCCGAGGATCAGCAGAATACGTAAGTTCATTAACAGTCCGACTACAGCGAAAACACAAGGCAGGGATGGTACACCGTGCGATGGTCGCGCCGTAGGCGGAGCAGCAGGTCAGGCGATGGCCGAGCAGCCCGTTAGTCGCGGACCGGCTCTTACTCGCTCGCCGAAGTGCGCAATTTCTCACTCCGCCCGCGCAGCCATTCCAGCGTCAGCAACAGCACAATTGAAAACCCGATCAGCAACGTCGCCGCCGCCGCAATGGTGGGGCTGAGGTTTTCGCGGATGCCGCTGAACATTTGCCGAGGCAAGGTCGCCTGCCCTGGGCCGGCGAGAAAGAGCGTTACCACCACTTCGTCAAACGAGGTAGCAAAGGCGAACAGCGCGCCCGAGATCACGCCTGGCGCAATCAGCGGCAAGGTCACCCGGCGAAACGCAGTGATCGGCGAGGCACCCAGGCTGGCCGCCGCGCGCACCAGGTTGTAGTTGAAACCCTGCAAGGTCGCCGACACGGTGATGATCACGAACGGCACGCCCAACACCGCGTGCACCACGATCAGCGACAGGTAGCTGTTGCCCAGGCCCAGCGGCGCGAAGAACAGATAGCTGGCCACGCCGACGATCACCACCGGCACCACCATGGGTGAAATCACCAGGCTCATCACCAGCGCCTTGCCGCGAAATTCGCCACGGGTCAGGCCGATGGCGGCGAGCGTGCCGAACACCATCGCCAGCACGGTGGCGGCGGGCGCCACGATCAGGCTGTTTTTCAGCGAGCGCATCCAGTCGGCCGAGGCGAAGAAGTCCTCGTACCACTGCAGTGAAAACCCTTGCAGCGGGTACACCAGAAAGCTGCCGGAGTTGAACGACAGCGGCACGATCACCAGCACCGGCAGAATCAGAAACAACAGCACCAGCGCGCACATGCCGCGAAGGGTGTAGTACCAGACCCGCTCGATTGGAGACATATAAGGACTTTGCATCAGATGTTCTCCTGATCAGCTCAGACGCAGGCGGCTTGCGCCCACCAGCCAGCTGTAAACCACGTAAAGGGCCAGCGTCGCGAACAACAGCAGGCCGCCGAGCGCCGTGGCCATGCCCCAGTTGATGCTGGTGTTGGTGTAGAACGCAACGAAGTAGCTGACCATCTGATCGCTCGGGCTGCCCAGCAGCGCCGGGGTGATGTAGTAGCCGATGGACAAAATGAACACCAGCAGGCACCCGGCGCCGACACCGGCCAGGGTTTGCGGGAAGTACACGCGCCAGAAGCTGGCGAACGGATGACAACCCAGGGAAATCGCCGCGCGCATATAGGTAGGCGAAATGCCTTTCATCACGCTGTAAATCGGCAAAATCATGAACGGCAGCATGATGTGCACCATGGCGATGTAAACGCCGGAACGGTTGAACACCAGCTCCAGCGGTTTATCGATAATGCCTATGGCCATCAGCGCGCTGTTGATCAGGCCGCCCGATTGCAGCAGCACAATCCATGCGGCCACGCGCACCAGAATCGAGGTCCAGAACGGCAGCAACACAAGAATCATCAACAGGTTGCTCTGGCGCGACGGCAGGTTGGCCAGCAGGTACGCCAGCGGATAGGCCAGCACCAGGCAGATGGCGGTGATCACCAGGCCCATCCAGAAGGTGCGGGCGAAAATATCCAGGTAAATGGCCTGGTCCGGCGTGGCCGGCGCCACTTCGCCGACGTCGTCGATGCGGTGATCGACGGCCGCCAGCAAGTAGTAAGGCGTGACGTTTGAGGTATTGCGGCGGATCACCTGCCAGTAGGCCGGATCGCCCCAGCGCTCATCCAGGGCCTCCAGCGCTTCTTTATAAGAGGCCGGCGTTTCGGCGAATGGCAGCGCGCGGGCGGTTTTCATCAGCAGGCTGCGGTAGCCAGCCGATTCCATATTCAGACGCTTGGACAAATCGCCCAAGACTTGGTTTTTGCGGGCTTCGCCCAGGTCTTCGCTGATGGCCTTGTACACCGGCTCAGCTGGCAAGCCTTTGCCATCCCAATCAGCCACCGCCACCACGGTGCGCGGCAGGCCGTTGACCACCTCGGGGTTGGCGACGCTTTTGTAGAGCAGCGCGACGATCGGCACCAGAAACACCAGGAGCAAAAACAGCACCAGCGGCGCGATCAGCGCTTGCGCCTTGAGGCGATTGACCCGCTCGGCACGCGCGAGGCGTTGCTTTAAGGTGGTTTCAGCAATGGCGACAGCCATAGGGCTACTCCGAACAAAAATGAATCGCTATCCCCGTAGGAGCGAGCTCTCTCGCGAAGGCCGTTAACGCGGACGCATCGCGTGGCGCTCAGGTTCTTCGCGAGCAAGCTCGCTCCTACAAGGGGTTACGCAGCGGCGTTACCCGCTTTTTACTTCGCAGCCCACGAGTTGAAGCGCTGCTCCAACTGCTCGCCGTTGTCGGCCCAGAAGGTCACGTCGATCTGCACTTGATCGGCGATGTTTTCCGGTGTGGTCGGCATGTCTTTCAGGATGCCTTTGTCCAGCAGGGCCACGGCTTTGGAGTTGGCCGGACCGTAGGCGATGTTTTCCGAGAAGATTTTTTGCTGCTCAGGCTGAACCGAGTAGGCGATGAATTTCTTCGCTTCTTCGGCATTCTTCGAACCCTTCGGAATGGCCCAGGCGTCGAAGTCGTAGATGCCGCCGGTCCACACCACTTTCAGGTTGCTTTCTTTCTGCACGGCGGCGATGCGGCCGTTGTAGGCCGAGCTCATCACCACGTCACCCGAGGCGAGGTATTGCGGCGGCTGGGCGCCGGCTTCCCACCACTGAATGCTCGGTTTCAGCTCGTCGAGTTTCTTGAAGGCGCGGTTCTGGCCGTCTTTGCTGGCCAGCACTTTGTAGACGTCTTTGGGCGCAACGCCGTCGGCCATCAGGGCGAATTCCAGGGTGTACTTGGCGCCTTTACGCAGGCCACGCTTGCCGGGGAACTTGGTGGTGTCCCAGAAATCGGCCCAGCTGGTGGGTGCGGTTTTCAGTTTGTCGGCGTTGTAGGCCAGCACGGTGGACCATACGAAGAAGCCCACGCCGCAGCTTTGAATGGCGCCCGGCACGTAGTCGGCCTTGTTGCCGAACAGGGCGGGGTCGAGGGTTTCGAACAGGTCTTCATCGCAGCCGCGCGACAGTTCCGGCGACTCGACTTCTACCAGGTCCCAGGACACGCTGTTGGTGTCGACCATGGCTTTGACCTTGGCCATTTCGCCGTTGTACTCACCGGCCACGATCTTGCCTTTGCCGGCCGCTTCCCACGGCTCATAAAACGCTTTGACCTGCGCGGCCTTGTTCGCTCCCCCGAACGAGATCACGGTCAGATCGGCCGCCATGGCCTGGCTGGCAACTGCCAGGCCGAGTGCCACGCTGACGAATTTCAGTGCTTGTTTCATTGTTGTTTTCTCCACAGTGCTGGGTTGAATAACGCGTTATCAAACTGCGAACTTCAAAGCGGTCAGGCTGTTTCCAATAGCGGATCCAACGCCCTGACGTGCTCCACCTGCCAACCGAGCGGAACCACGTCGCCCACCGCCAGCGCCGGATCGAGATCGGCGATGGGTTGCTTGACGTAGAAGTCGGCCTTGCCACACACCTCCAGGCGCACACGCACGTGGTCGCCCAGGTAGATAAATTCGGCCACGCGGCCGGAGAAACGGTTGCTGCACACATCGCTGGCGCTGTTGATCAGCACGCGCTCGGGGCGCACCGACAAGGTCACCGGCTCGCCCGGCTGACCGACGTTGACCGCCAGCGCACTGACCTTCTCGCCACGCGCCAGCTCGACCACGCACCGGTCACCGTCGCTGCTGACCAGGCGGCCATTGAGGCGGTTGTTCTCGCCGATGAAGTTGGCGACAAAGGTGTTCTTCGGTTCTTCGTACAGTTCACGCGGCGGCGCGATCTGCTGAATTTCGCCCTGGTGAAACACCGCCACGCGGTCAGACATGGTCAGCGCTTCGCCCTGGTCGTGGGTCACGTACACCACGGTTACGCCCAGGCGCTGGTGCAGGTGCTTGATCTCCATCTGCATGTGCTCGCGCAGCTGTTTATCCAGCGCGCCCAGCGGTTCATCCATCAGCACCAGCTGCGGCTCGAACACCAGCGCGCGGGCCAGTGCCACGCGTTGCTGCTGGCCGCCGGACAACTGGCCGGGGTAGCGATTGCGGAAGGTGTCGAGCTGCACCATCGACAACGCACGCTTGACGCGCTCGCTGACGTCGGTTTTGTTCATGCCGCGCACGGTCAGCGGAAACGCCAGGTTTTCCGCCACGGTCATGTGCGGGAACAACGCGTAGTTCTGGAACACCATGCCGATGTCGCGCTTGTGCGGCGGCACGTTATTGATGGCGCGACCGGCCAGCAGAATTTCGCCGCTGGTGGGCGTTTCGAAGCCGGCAAGCATCATCAGGCTGGTGGTTTTGCCGGAGCCGGACGGCCCCAGCAGGGTGAGAAATTCGCCTTTGCGAATGTCCAGGTTGAGGTCTTTGACGATGAGGTTCTCGCCGTCGTAGCTTTTCTGAACGCCACGAAAGCTGACCAGCACATCGTTCACTTGCGACTCGCCCATGACCCCACCCTTTTTGATTATGTACGTCGTGCCTTAAGGCTAGAGAACCCTGGCGCCCGCGCAAATCGGTGGCTATGAGAGATTGCTATAAGCGCAACGGAAGTCTGAGGGTAGGGATTGCCCTACCCCGGTGGCGCGTTTGGGCATTGCCAAACCCGCGCATGAGAAGCCAGAGCGGCGACACCGGCCGGCGAGGTCGTAAATAGATAATCGCCGGCCGGGAGCGCCTTAAATCACGCGCTCCAGTTCAACGCGCAATACGCGCAAATGGTCGTCCAGCACATCGCGCAGCACCTCCAGCGCAATGTCGCCGCGCTGGGCAGCCAGGCTCTGGCGCGCCAGCCCATGCAGCCCGAAGTTCGCCGCGCTGCCCTGCAACCGGTGCAACAAGGCGCTGCGCCGCGCCTGCACTGCCTCACTGCTCGGCGCTGTCAGCAATTCCTGAACGCCTTCGCGCACTTCCTCCAGCGAGGCCAGAAACGAGGGCAGCAAGCGGTCGAACAGCGTGGCGCCCAACCATTGCCGCAACTGCTCAAAGCGCGGCGCGGCCAGGGCGCGCTCGTCGCCACTGGCAAGATCGGCGGCAGACGGCGCGAACATGTCTTCGCCGCTCAACAGCGCCTGCAAGTGGCGGCGTTGCAGGGGCTTGGCCAGCACGCCATCAAGGCCGGCCTGCAGGCAGGCCTGGCGGTCGAGGTCGGTGGCGTTGGCAGTGAGCGCCACCATCAGCGGACCGACGTCACCTTGTTGCTGGCGAATCATGCGGCTGGCTTCCAGCCCGTCCATGTCGGGCAGGCGCATATCCATCAGCACCAGGTCGTAATCGTGCTCCTGGCAACTGGCGATGGCGCCTTCGCCGTCGACCGCGGTGTCCACCAGGCAGCCCCAACTGAGCAGCAGCTCGCGGGTCACTTCGCGGCTGACTGGCACGTCTTCCACCAGCAGCACGTACAAGCCGTCCAGCGGCACGTCCAGGTTCAGCTCCGGCTGATGCCGCAGCAACGGCGGCCACGGTAACGCCAGACGGAAACACGAGCCCACGTCCACGCTGCTTTGCAGGCTGATTTCGCCACCGAGCAACTGCACCAGCCGACGCACGATATACAACCCCAAGCCCACGCCCGGCTGATGGCTGTGCTGGTCGAGCCGGGTAAAGGCGGCGAACACCTGCGACTGCAAGTCATCGGGAATGCCCATGCCGGTGTCGGTGACCACCAGAATGAAACCTTCGCCCTGGGCGTCGGCCTGCACCCGCACATTGATGCCGCCCTGCTGGGTGAACTTGATCGCGTTGCCCAGCAGGTTGTAGAGCACTTGCCGCACGCCCACCGGGCTGCCTTCGACCCAGCAGCGCTCGCCGAGGTCCATGTGCAGGCTCAGCGTCAGCTGCTTGGCCCCGGCTTGCAGGCGCATTACCTCCACGCATTCGCGCACCAGTGCGGCGAGGTCGAACGGCACCCGCAGCGGCAGCTTGGCCGTTTCGCTACGGGCCAGCGCCAGCAGGCCGTCGAGCACATCGGTGAGGTTGCGCGAGGCGTTCTGCACCGTGTCGAGCCGTCGGCGCATCGCCACGTGCAGCTCATGCTGATCGAGCAACAGCGAGATGTGGCCCTGAATTGCCACCAGCGGCGTACGCAGTTCATGGCTGAGGGTGGCAAGCAGTTCTTCGTTTTGCCGGGCCTCGCGCACGGCCTGGTCGCGGGCCTGTTCCAGCGCCAGTTGCGCGCACACCTCGCGGTCGATGTCCTCGATCACGCCAATCCAATACCGTGGCCGCTGGCCGCGGTCGAGAATGCAGCGCCCGCGCAGCGATACCCACAGCCAGTCGCCGTTGCCGTGAGCCAGGCGCAAGGTGCACTGCAGCTCGCCTTTGCCACGCCGTGCATGCAGCACTTCGCTCAGCAACCGGTTGCGGTCCTGCGGGTGGCTGAGGCTGAGCAGGTTCGGCGTGCCGATGGCTTCGCTGTGATACCCCAACATGCTCCAGCAGCGTTCCGTGCCTTCCAGCTGGCGCTTGTGCACATCGAACTTCCAATGGCCAATGTCGCCGCCCTGCACGCCGAGTTCGGCCAGACGCTGGCTGGTGACATCTTCAAACGTCGACACCCAGCCGCCGTCCGCCAGCGAGCGGCGGCGCACGTCGATGATCAGCCGGTTGGCCAGCGGCAGGTCTTCACGGGCGCGCAGCTCCTGACCAATCGCCGGCAACAGCAACGCGCACTCGCAAGGGTCCAGCGCCAGCTCGGCCTGCCCCAAACGTTCGAGTAACTGCTCGCGCGTCGCCACCTCGGCTGTCATCCCGAACAGCCGGCGGAAGCGCTGGTTGATTGCCAGAATGGTGCCCTGGCCGTCTACCGATAGCAGCGCGGCGTCCATGTGTTCGAGGGTGCGGTCGAGTAGATCGCGGTTCTGCCGCAGCACGGCGGTGCGCTGTTCCACACGCTGCTCCAGCGACGTGTTCAGCCGCTGGAGGTGGTCCGACAGTTCTACGTTGTGCCGCAGCGCGGCGAGCATGCGCTGCCCCAGCACCACGCCGTGAGACAGCAGCAAACCCAGCACGCCCAAGGGAAACACACTGACCGTCACCAGGCCTTCGGTGTACAG
This sequence comes from Pseudomonas viridiflava, assembly GCF_900573885.1. Classification (GTDB taxonomy): domain Bacteria; phylum Pseudomonadota; class Gammaproteobacteria; order Pseudomonadales; family Pseudomonadaceae; genus Aquipseudomonas. The sequence goes on along the minus strand of NZ_UPSE01000154.1, from coordinate 157,418 downwards.
CAGCACGTCGTTGCACACCGCCGCCGTGACCACCAGCATGCCGAGCAAAATGCTCTGCGCGCCGTCGCGATGACGCAGCACGGCGTGAATGATGTTGCTGAGAAAATAGATACACGAGCCCACTACCAACACCGCTGCCAGTTCACGCGTAGCGGTGAACAGTGCGGGCGGCGTGAGCAGAATCAAAAGCGTGATCACCACCGCTATCGCCAGCAGCGCGCGCGCCACAATCAGGCTCGACTCTTCCGGAAACAGCCGGCGCAACAGCAGCGCGTAGATGGCGGGATAGAGAATCTGGCAGATGTATTTGATGTGATAGATCAGGCTGGTGGGCAGGTCCAGGTTGTCCATCATGCTGCTGTTGGCCGCTGCGCTCATCGCCGCCAAACCCAGCATCAAACTGAACGGACCGCTGAGCATCTGCTGACTGTTCCAACTGCCCAGCAGCAACAGATAGAACGCCATCAGAATGCAGCCGCCCAGCGTGAACAGTTGCACGCCCTGGCCAATAGCGGCGCGGTGTTCGAGGTAATTGCGGGCGCCCACCAGAATCGGCATGTCGATGCCGCCTTCGCGGTGAAAGTGATTAGACACCTCAATACGCACCAGCACGCTGTCGGCGCCGATGGGCAGAGGAATCAACAAAGGGCGAATGCGCGGTTGCTCGACATCGGCCTCGCCGACACGGCCGGCCGTGGCCACCAACTGGCCGTCTACCCAGACACGGCCGGCAGACTTGAGCGCATCGATATACAGCGCCAGCGGCTCATTGGAGACCGGCAACAACAGTTGCGTGCTGAACTCCACCCGCCCAAACCCGACCTCACCCCACCACTTCGGCGTGCCGCTGTGCCAGGTAAACGGCAACGTCACCCGCTGCGGCGCATGGGCACCGTCACGCCAGGTGAGCAGCCACTGGCCATTCATAATGCGCATCGGCTCGGCATCGGGCGACCAGGCACGCAAATCCACCGACCCCGGATACCCCGCCCACGCAGAGGCAGAACACGCCAGCAACAGCGACAACAGCAGCAGACGAAGAGCAGCCACGGAGGCCTCGCAGCGTGGGGGATGTAGAGGGAATGCACGCTACGCAAAAGCGTGGGGGGATTCAAACGCGCAATACATCAAAAAAGGCCCCTCTCCCCAGCCCTCTCCCGTAAACGGGAGAGGGGGCCGACCGCGTTAGCATTCGCTGCAGCATCAGACCTAAAGCGGAAAAGCTCGGTCGCAACCTTACGTCACCCCTCGCCCGCCTGCGGGAGAGGGGCTGGGGGAGAGGGGCCTTTGATCTTGCCCGCAACGCTGGCTAGCTACCCCGCTGCTGCAACCACGTCAGAAACTCTTCCTCACTCAACGGGTGACTGAAGAAGAACCCCTGCCCCAACGCGCAATCGAGCCCGCGCAGGCTCTCGAACTGCGCGGAGTTTTCGATGCCTTCGGCCACGCATTCCAGCCCGAGGTTGCGGGCGATCATCAGGATGGTTTCGACCAGCATCATTCCGCTGGCATCGTCGGGCAGGTCGTTGACGAAGCTGCGGTCCACTTTCAGTCGGTCCAGCGGCAAGCGCTTGAGGTAGGTGAGCGAGGAATAGCCGGTGCCGAAATCGTCAATGGCGAAGCGCACGCCCAAGGTTTTCAGTGCCTGCATGGCGGCGATGCATTGGTCGACATCTTCAAGCAGCACGCCTTCGGTGATTTCCAGCTCCAGCACGCGCGCCGGCAGGTCGTGGCGGTTGAGGCAGTCGGCGACGCGCTGTACCACGTCGAACTGGCGCAGCTCGTGGGGGCTGAGGTTGACGGCCAGCACCAGCTCCGGCAAGCGCCAGTGCCAGCGCGAAAGTGCGGCGCACGCTTCGTCGAGCACCCAGGCGCCGATGTCGAGGATCAGCCCGGTTTCTTCGGCCAGGGGAATGAACTGCGCGGGAGGAATTTCGCCGCGTTCGGGGTGGGTCCAGCGCAGCAGTACTTCAGCGCCTACCACCTTGCCGGTTTTCAGCTCGAGCTGCGGCTGGAAGGCCAGGTGCAGTTGGTTGCGGGCTATCGCCTGGCGCAGTTCGCCTTGCAGTTGCAGGCGCTGGTCAATGGCGGCCTGCATGGCCGGGGCGAAGAAGTGCAGAGCGTTGCGCCCGCCGCGTTTGGCGCGGTACATAGCCGTGTCGGCCTGTTTCAGCACATCGGCGGCGCCCTGTTCACCCACCGGGTGCAAGGCGATGCCGATGCTGGCGCTGATGGACAGCTCGTGGCCGTCGATGTGGTAGCTGCCAAGCAAGCTCTGCAGCAGTTTTTCGCCGACGTCGGCGGCGTGCTCGCCGGCGATCTCCGGGTTGTCGCCGATGCTTTCCAGCAGCACCACAAATTCGTCACCGCCGAGGCGCGCCAGGGTGTCCTCGGCGCGCAGGCAGCCGGCGAGCCGCGTGGTGACTTCGCGCAACAGCGCATCGCCGACCGGGTGGCCAAGGCTGTCGTTTACGGTTTTGAAGTGGTCGAGGTCGATAAACAGCAGCGCGCCAAACGAGCTGTCGCGAATTTCGCGGGTCATGGCGTGCTGCAGACGGTCGAGCAACAGCCGGCGATTGGGCAGGCCGGTGAGTTCGTCACTGTAGGCCAGGCGTTCGATTTCCCGCTGGTAGCGCTGGCGTTCGGAAATGTCGGTAACGCTCGCACGAATCAGCTTCTGCTCGCCGGGCATACGCACCAGGCGAACCTCGCACGGCAGCTGGCGCCCGGCGCTGTCGCGGTGCAACCACTCGAATACCGGCGCCGCGCCTTCCAGTGCCGCCGTGGTATAGCCGCTGCCGGCCTGCACGGACAGGCGCCCATCGGCCTGGCGGGCCGGGCTGAGTTCGACGGGCCGACGGCCAATCAGCTCATGGCGACTGAGCTTGAACAGGCGCTCGGCATTTTCGTTTACATCGACCAGACCGCCGTCTTCGGTAAATAGAAGAATGGCTTCCGGCGCGTGTTCGACCAGCGTGCGGTAGCGCGCCTCGGCTTCGTAACGGGCGGTGATGTCTTCGATCAGCGCCAGACAGGCTTCCAGTTGCCCCTGGGGATCGCGCACGGCGCGCAGGCTCAGACGCGTATAAATGACGCTGCCGTCTTCGCGCAGGAAGCGTTTTTCCAGTTCGTAGTCGTCACGCTCGCCGAGGGCAACGCTCTCGAACAACGGCTGCTCAATAAGCAAATCGTCGCCATGGGTGATCTGCGCCCAACCGCAGTTGCGCAGGTAATCGCGTCCGCGGCCGAGCACCTGGCAGAGCTTGCTATTCACCTCCAGCCACATGCCTTGCGGGCTGATCATGGCCATGCCGATCAGCGGCGCTTCAAAGAACAGACGCAGCCATTCGTCCCGCTCGCGTAGCTGCTGCTCGGCAAGCTTGCGGGCAGAGATGTCCTGAATGGCGCCATAGATGCGGATCACCTGGCCTTCGTCCATTTCCGCCAAGCCCATAACCCGCAGGAATCGCGAGTTTCCTTTGGCGGTTATCAGCCGGACTTCCACATCAAACGAGCGGCCATCGCTCAGGGTGTCGGTGACGGTGCGCCGCGCAATGGCCTGGCCTTCTTTATCCAGATAGCTGATGGCCTGGTCGAAATTCGGCGTGGCGCCGGTGGGGTCGAGTTCGTAGAGGCGGAAGCAGCCTTCGCTCCAGAACATGTCCAGGCCCGGCACCTCGAGCACCCAGCCACCGATGTCGGCGATGGCCTCGGTCTGCGACAGCAAATGGGTTTGGCGCAGCAGTTCCTCGCGGCGTGCCGACACCTCGCTGGCCAGGCGCTCGCGGGATGTCACGTCGTTTTGCAGGGAGATGTAATGGCTGATGCCCTGGTCGTCACGCAACGGCGACAGGGTGATTTCGTTCCAGAACAGCGTGCCGTTTTTGCGGTAGTTGCGCAGGATCACCTGCGTAGCCTCGCCGCGCTGAAGGGCGGCGCGCACGCGATGGAGGTCGGCCTGGTTACGGTCGGTGCCTTGCAGGAAGCGGCAGTTTTCCCCTAGCGCTTCGCTGCTGCTGTACCCGGTGATGCGCTCGAACATCGGATTGCAGTAGATCATCGGAAAATCGGGCTGGCGCGCATCGGCGATGGTGATGCCCAGTGGACTGGCTTCCAGCGCCAGGTTGGCCAGGGCCAGTTGCTGCTGCATATGGGCGCTGCGGCTGAGGGCCAGGCGCAAGTCGCTGAGGCTGCGGCCAATCAGCAAGGTGGCGATCATCAGCAACAGCACGCTGAGGTGCAGCTCGGTGAGGGGCGCGCTCAGCAGGGCACCGGGATTGGGGCGTTCCTGCAGCAGCGGCAAGGCGAGCACCACCAGGCTGCTGGTTATCGCGCCGCACAGTGCGCCGGGAAACCCCCAGAGCATCGCCAGACTGAGCATCACCACGCCGAGCAGCGGCAATTCCAGCGGCACCGGCAGTACGTCCAGCAGCAGGGGCAGACCTAGCATCAAGCCGACCAGCAACCACCAAGGCGGCGAACGGCGTAGCGGTTCGGCCAGCAGCTCGACGCGCTGATCGCCTGCGCTGGCTTGCGCATACGGCGCCACCCAGCCCAGGCGGCGCATGTAGGAAGTCAGGTAACTGAGCAGCGGCGTGACGATTACCAGGGTGCTGAAGCTGTCGGCCAGCCACATGTTCAGGCTATCTATTGCCCAATCGTTTTTCGGTACGTGCAAACAGAGAAACAGCGCGGCTTGTTTCGACAGCGCCAGCAACGATACGGGCACCAGGACGCCGAGCAGCAGATAGCGGATGAGGTGGCTGAGGTCTGGCAGGGCGAAATCAAACGGCCGTCGACTCAGCAGCCACCAACCGGAAGCGACGGCAACCACCTCGGGCAACCCGAACACCGGGCCCCATTGCCACGCCACGCCCCACAGCGGCGCGCTGACGGCGGCGTTGATGTAAACCGCCAGCAGCACACGCGGCCCCCACCAGAAGGTGAACACCAGGCCAAGGGCGAAGGGCAGGTACCAGAGCGCCAGACCTTGCGTGAATTGGGTAGACAGCGAGCACCACGTCGCTAAATGCAACAGCGGTAGCGGCAGCCACCAGGTCCACTTCGGGGGATGATTGAAAACAGCCGGCATGCGGACCTCGGTACAAGACGCTGCCATAGCATAGAACAGCGCCACGAAAGGCGTGGTGCTGTTTTGCCAGTACCTAGAGAGGAATTATGCGTGGGCTTCGTTGGGCTTCGCTGCGCTCAACCCAACCTACGTACCATGTGGGTTGGCGTCGGTTGTGTCGGTCCGCGCTCGGTGAGCGCAGCGAAGCCCGACTGCTACACCGCGTCGCGCGGCAGCAGCAGGCCCAGGGGCAAACAAACCCGCGCTTCCAGCCCGCCGCCGGAGCGGTTGCGCAGCTCTACGCTACCGCCGTGCTGGGCGGCGATGCGTTTGACGATGGCCAGGCCTAAACCGGTGCCTTTGCCGCCACGGGCGCGGTCGCCGCGAATGAACGGGTTGAAGATGTCGTCCAGCTCCGAGGGATCGATGCCGTTTCCTCGGTCCAGCACGCTGAGCACCACGTACGGCGCGCTGCTATCGCCCGACACATACGCCGCCACTTCCACCGCATTGCCGCCATGGTGCAGGGCGTTTTCGATCAGGTTGTTGAGCAGACGCTTCATCGACACCCGCCGCAGCGGGAACGGCGGCACAGGTTCCAGGCAAAGACGCACGTTTTCCTTGTCGTGATTGAACGGCGCCACGGCGTCGGCCACCAGATCGGCCAGGTCCACCTCTTCCAGGCGCTCGTCGCGACCGTCGCGAATAAAGGCCAGGAACTGGTCGAGGATGGCGTCCATGTCTTCAATGTCGCGCACCATGTCTTCAACCAGCTCGGTGTCGCTGTTGAGCAATTCCAGGCCCAAACGCAAACGCGTGAGTGGCGTGCGCAGGTCGTGGGAAACGCCGGCCAGCATCAGCTCACGCTCACGGGCGGCTTGCTCCAGGCCGTCGGCCATCTGGTTGAAGGCGCTGTAGACCTCGGTCATTTCGCTGGGCGTGTCGCTGATCGGCAACCGTACGCTGCGGCCCTGCCCCAACTGGCGCGTCGCCGATACCAGGCGTTGCAGCGGCTGATTGAGCTGACGCACGAAGATCCACGCCGCCGCCGTCGACAGCACGCCAATGGCCAGAAACCAGCCCAACACGCCCCAGATTTTCTGCCCGCGCAGCGGATGCGGGTACAGCGGCACTTCCACCCAACCATCGCCCAACGCCGGCGCCCGCACCCACAGCGCAGACGGCTGATGAATGCGCAGGCGCACTTCGGTGTCAGGCCCCAGTTCCATCCGCATCTGCCGCTGGAAAATGCCGGTGTACGGCCAATGTTGCTCGCCAGGCGGCTCTTCGGCATCGGAGGTCCAGCGCAAGCCGGCGGCCTTCTCAATGACGGCGCGCTTGTCTTCCTCGGTCGCCCAATACGCGCGTAGCGTCAGGGCAGCGCCGTGACTGTACTGGCGGTCCACCAGCACGTCCTCGTTCATCATCAGATAAACGAGGGTCAGCGCTTTGGAAAACAGCACCACCACCAACACCAACCAAAGGGTGCGGGCGAAGAAGCTTTGGGGGAACCAGACGGGGGTTTTCATGGCAGGACGAGATTCTGGAGGAGAGGGTTTTGCGGGAGCGGCTTCAGCCGCGATGCTTTTGATCAAGCGCATCGCGGCTAAAGCCGCTCCCACAAGGAGGGTGGTGCGGCGTTACTTATTACCATCCGGCACAAACACATAGCCCACGCCCCACACGGTCTGGATATACCGCGGCTTGGACGGGTCCGGCTCGATCAGCCGGCGCAGGCGGGAAATCTGCACGTCGATGGAACGCTCCAGCGCATCCCACTCGCGGCCGCGAGCCAGGTTCATCAGCTTGTCGCGGGTCAGCGGCTCGCGGGCGTGTTGCACCAGTGCCTTGAGCACGGCGAATTCGCCGGTGGTAAGCATGTGTACTTCGTCGCCACGCTTGAGTTCGCGGGTGGCAAGGAACAGCTCGTAGTCGCCAAAGCTCACGGTTTCATCTTCGCTGCCCGGCGCGCCCGGAACGGAAACGGTCTGGCGGCGCAGCACGGCTTTGATCCGGGCCAGCAGTTCGCGAGGGTTGAACGGTTTTGCCAGGTAATCATCGGCGCCCTGTTCGAGGCCCTGAATACGGCTGCTTTCATCACCTTTGGCGGTGAGCATGATGATCGGCATCTGGTTGTTGGCATCGCGCAGGCGTTTGCAGGCCGACAGGCCGTCTTCGCCGGGAAGCATCAGGTCCAGTACCAACAGTTGAAAGAGTTCACGCGAGAGCAGACGGTCCATCTGCTCGACGTTTTCCACCGCGCGTACGCGGTAGCCTTGTTCTTCCAGGAAACGTTCCAACAGGCGTCGCAGACCGGGATCGTCATCGACGATCAGGATTTTTTCGCCTTCCAGCGGGGCCGTATTGCTCATAGGTGCTCCTTCAAATCGTCGCGCATTATGGCGCAGACACTGCGCAGCTCGTGCGCACCATTCGTTAGCAGATTTTTCCCGGTTGCAACAAAAGGGCCTGGGTATAATGCCGGCCCTTCACGATTTCATGTCAGTTCGTCTTATTTAAAGTGGGTCTTTATTAATGGATAGCATCAACAACCGTATCGCCCAGGAACTGGGCGTTCGCCCGCAGCAAGTCGCCGCTGCAGTCGCCCTGCTGGATGAAGGTTCCACGGTTCCCTTTATCGCCCGTTACCGTAAAGAAGTCACCGGCAGCCTGGATGACACCCAGCTGCGTAACCTTGAAGAGCGCCTGCGCTACCTGCGCGAACTCGACGAGCGCCGCGCCAGCATCCTGGCCAGCATTGAAGAACAAGGCAAGCTCACCCCGGAGCTGACCCGCGAAATCAACCTTGCCGACACCAAGACCCGCCTCGAAGACCTGTACCTGCCCTATAAGCAGAAGCGCCGCACCAAGGGCCAGATCGCCCTGGAAGCCGGCATCGGCGAACTGGCCGACGGCCTGTTCAACGACCCAAGCCTCACCCCGGAAACCGAAGCCGCCCGTTTCGTCGACGCCGAGAAAGGCTTCGCCGATGTAAAAGCCGTGCTCGAAGGCGCCAAGTACATCCTGATGGAGCGCTTCGCCGAAGACGCCAAACTGCTGGATAAACTGCGCAGTTTCCTCAAGCACGAAGCCATCCTCAGCGCCCGGGTTGTCGCCGGCAAAGAGGAAGAAGGCGCCAAATTCCGCGATTACTTCGAACACGACGAGCCGCTGAAAAGCATGCCGTCGCACCGCGCGCTTGCCATTTTCCGTGGCCGCAACGAAGGCATTCTGAGCTCCTCGCTGAAAATTGGCGACGAGACGCCCGGCGCCTTGCATCCGTGCGAAGGCATGATCGGCGAGCACTTCGGCATTCGTAACGAAAACCGCGCCGCCGACAAATGGCTGGGCGAAGTGGTGCGCTGGACGTGGAAGGTCAAGCTCTACACCCACCTGGAAACCGACCTGCTCGGCGAGCTGCGCGACGGCGCGGAAACCGAGGCGATCAACGTATTCGCCCATAACCTGCACGACCTGCTGCTGGCCGCCCCGGCCGGCCCGCGCGCTACTCTGGGCCTGGACCCGGGCCTGCGCACCGGCTGCAAAATTGCTGTGGTCGACGCCACCGGCAAGCTGCTGGAATACGCCACCGTGTACCCGCACGTGCCGCAAAAGCAGTGGGACCAGACCCTGGCCATTCTCGGCGCGCTGTGCATCAAGCACCGCGTCGACCTGATCTCCATCGGCAACGGCACCGCCAGCCGCGAGAGCGACAAGCTGGCCGCCGAACTGATCAAGAAACTGCCCGAGCTGAAAATGACCAAAATCATGGTCAGCGAGGCCGGCGCCTCGGTGTATTCCGCGTCTGAACTGGCAGCGAAAGAATTCCCGGATCTGGACGTCTCGATTCGCGGCGCCGTGTCGATTGCCCGCCGCCTGCAAGACCCGCTGGCAGAACTGGTGAAAATCGACCCGAAATCCATCGGCGTAGGCCAGTACCAGCACGACGTGTCGCAGCTGAAACTGGCGCGCAGCCTCGACGCCGTGGTGGAAGACTGCGTAAACGCCGTGGGCGTGGACGTAAACACCGCCTCGGTGCCGCTGCTGGCGCGCATTTCCGGACTGAACACGACGCTGGCGCAAAACATCGTTAACCACCGCGATGCCCACGGCGCGTTCAAAACCCGCGATGCGCTGAAAAAGGTGCCGCGCCTTGGCGACAAAACCTTCGAGCAAGCTGCCGGCTTCCTTCGCGTAATGAACGGCGACAACCCGCTGGATGCCTCTGCGGTGCACCCGGAGACCTATCCGCTGGTGGAACGCATTGCCGCCGACACCGGCCGCGATCTGCGCTCGCTGATTGGCGATGCCGGCTTCCTCAAGCGCCTGGACCCGAAGAATTTCACCGACGAAACCTTCGGTCTGGTCACCGTCAGCGACATTCTCGCCGAGCTGGAAAAGCCGGGCCGCGACCCGCGCCCCGAGTTCAAGACCGCCGAATTCCAGGACGGCGTCGAAACCCTGCAAGACCTGCAACTGGGCATGATCCTCGAAGGCGTGGTGACCAACGTCACCAACTTCGGCGCGTTTGTGGACATCGGCGTGCATCAGGACGGTCTGGTGCACATCTCGGCGCTGTCGGAGAAATTCGTCAAAGACCCGCGCGAAGCGGTAAAGGCCGGCGACGTGGTGAAAGTGAAAGTCATGGAAGTGGACATTCCGCGTAACCGCATCGCCTTGTCCATGCGCATGGGCGACACCCCGGGCGAGAAAATCGACGGCCCGCGTGGCGGCGACAAACGTGGCGGCGGCAAGCCTCGCCCGCAGGCGCAACCGACCACGCAGCCGGGGCCAAGCAACAACGCCATGGCTTCGCTGTTCGCCAACGCCAAGCAACTACGGAAATAAACCATGACCCAGCCAGCGGACCCGCTTTCCAGTTCCGAAGAAGTCGGCAGTAAAAGCGCATTCGCCCGCTTGCTGGGCTTGCACATTCTCAAGGCCGACGGCGGCGAGGCGGTTATTCGCCTGAGCATGCACGACGGCCTGCGCAACCTGCACGGCAAGCTGCACGGCGGCGCGTTGTTCTCGCTGATCGACACGGCCATGGGCCAGGCCAGCCACAGCGTGGTTGGCGGGCCGGGCACGGTGACGCTGGAGAGCAAAATCAACTACATCCGCCCGGTGGACGAAGGCGACATCCTCTGCCGCGCCTGGGTGGTGCACGCCGGCCGGCGCACGCAGGTGATCGAAGCCGAGGTGCATCAAGGCGACAAACTGGTGGCCAAAGCCCAAGCGACGTTCGCCTGCCTGTAAACGCCCGGCCCAATTACCGGCCGTTAACGGCTGCGTGAGTTCCGCCAGCGGTGCAGGTAATCTGTGCCGCTCGGCCGTCACGGCGAACGAAAGCTGCTGAACAACAATCTGTGGCTTTACCAGACCACGACCAGGCGACAACGCCAGTTCCTCATTTGCCCTTGTAGATATTCAGCGACGCCCCCATATACGGGCGACTGACGAAGGAACAAAAAATTGAGCGACCTCCTCTCCCGCCGCTTGGCACTGCTCAGCAAGCCCGCCCACCTGAATTTGCTTACCCAGTGCCTGCACGGGATCGAGCGCGAATGCCTGCGTGTCGACAGCCAGGGCCAGCTTGCCCTGACACCGCATCCCATCGCGTTGGGCTCAGCGCTTACTCATCCGCAAATCACCACCGACTACTCCGAGTCGCTGCTGGAGTTCATTACCCCAGCCGAAACCGACCCGGCCGTAACGTTGAATGATCTGGAACAGATTCATCGGTTCGCCTACAGCAAGCTCGACAATGAGTACCTGTGGAGCCCGTCGATGCCGTGCCCGCTGCCGGAAGAAGAGGTGATTCCGATCGCCCGCTACGGCAACTCGAACATTGGCCGGCTGAAATACGTGTACCGCAAAGGCCTGGCGCTTCGCTACGGCAAGACCATGCAGTGCATCGCAGGCATTCATTACAACTTCTCACTGCCGGAAGCCGTATGGCCCGTGCTGCAGGCGGCAGAAGACGATACGCAGAGCCTGCGCGACTATCAGTCGGAGCGTTACATCGCCCTGATCCGCAACTTTCGCCGCTACAGCTGGCTGCTGATGTACCTGTTCGGCGCCTCGCCGGCCCTGGATGCAGGCTTCCTGCGTGGTCGTGCGCACAAGCTTGAGCAACTGGACGCCGACAGCCTCTACCTGCCGTACGCCACCAGCCTGCGCATGAGCGATCTGGGTTACCAGAGCAGCGCCCAGGCCGGCCTCACGCCTTGCTACAACGACCTGGCCAGCTACACCGACAGCCTGCGTCAGGCGGTGTCGACGCCGTACCCGGCCTATGCCGAAGCGGGCACCAAGAAAGACGGCGAATGGCAGCAGTTGAACACCAACATTCTGCAGATCGAAAACGAGTACTACTCGAACATCCGCCCCAAGCGCGTGACCTACAGCGGCGAGCGGCCGATTCAGGCGCTGATGGCGCGCGGCGTGCAGTACGTAGAAGTGCGCTGCCTGGACATCAACCCGTTCCTGCCGATGGGCATCGACCTGACCTGCGCGCGCTTTATGGACGCCTTCGTGCTGTTCTGCGCCCTGCAAGACAGCCCCGAACTGGGCGGCGGCGAGTGCAGCGGTTGCACGGACAACTTCCTCACCGTCGTGAAAGAAGGCCGTAAACCTGGCCTGCAACTGTGCCGCAACGGCGCGGCGGTGAGCCTGCAAGACTGGGCTGACGAGCTGCTCGAACAGATTGGCCAGATCAGCACCCTGCTCGACCAAAGCCACGGCAGCGACGCCCATGCTCAGGCGCTTGCCGCCCAGCGCGCGAAAGTCGCCGACCCGGCCCTGACGCCGTCGGCCCAAGTGCTGGCGAGCCTCAAGGCCAACAACGAAACGTTTGCCCAGTTCTCGTTCCGGCAGAGCCAGGCCCACGCCGAGTACTTCCGCAGCCAGCCGCTCAGTGATGAGCAGCGCGCAGCGTTTGAAGAATCGGTGCAGCAATCGCTGGCCGATCAAGCCGCAACGGAAGCTGAACAGAGCGGTGATTTCGACACGTTTGTAGCCGCGTATCAGGCCAGTATTCTGGCCCTGGCGGTTTAGTCGATACCGTCACAAAAAAAGCCAGCGGGGTAAAAGCCGGGACCGACGGTCAGTCGCTTCCGGTCGGGCACGGCTAGCATTAGCCCAGTTCCCCCACGTGAGCTCACCCATGGCGCCGCCCGAGGCCATTCCCAAGGAAGACGACCCGCAATGGAGCCTGGAAAGCCTGAACAAGGCTTACCAACAGGGCTACATGGCCGGTTTGACTGGCAACCCGATCACCAACCAGCCCCACCCCGCCGATGTACTGGCAGCAGCGTGGGAAGCGGGTTGGGATGACGGCGAAGAGCAGTACCAGCTGCTCGCGCAGAAGACGGCCTGACAAACTCAACTGCTCTGCACCCCTCGCCCGCTTGCGGGAGAGGGGCCGGGGGAGAGGGCTGGGCTTTACTCGGTCCGCCCCTCTAAAAAGCCCCTCTCCCGCCCTTCGGGCACCCTCTCCCGCAAGCGGGCGAGGGGAAATTTCACCACCGTGCTGGGCTCTGCACCCCTCGCCCGCTTGCGGGAGTGGGGCCGGGGGAGAGGGCTGGGCTTTACTCGGTCCGCCCCTCTAAAAAGCCCCTCTCCCGCCCTTCGGGCACCCTCTCCCGCAAGCGGGCGAGGGGAAATTTCACCACCGTGCTGGGCTCTGCACCCCTCGCCCGCTTGCGGGAGTGGGGCCGGGGGAGAGGGCCGGGTTTACTCGGTCCGCCCCTCTAAAAAGCCCCTCTCCCGCCCTTCGGGCACCCTCTCCCGCAAGCGGGCGAGGGGAAATTTCACCACCGTGCTCGGCTTACAGCTGCTTCTCAAATATCTGCGAATTACGCTGATAGTTATAAAGCGAAGCCCTCGCCGCTGGCAGGCGTTCTACGCCGCTGGGCTCAAAGCCGCGCTCGCGGAACCAGTGCGCGGTGCGGGTCGTCAGGACGAACAAGGTTTTCAGCCCCTGCGCCCGCGCGCGCTCTTCGATGCGTTCGAGCAGTTCGTCGCCGCGTCCGCCGTGGCGGTATTCGGGGTTGACGGCCAGGCACGCCAATTCGCCGCTGTCAGAATCGGCAATCTGATACAGCGCCGCGCAGGCGATGATCAAGCCGTCGCGCTCGACGATGGTGAATTGCTCAATCTCGCGCTCCAGCACTTCGCGCGACCGGCGTACCAGAATGCCCTGCTCTTCCAACGGGCTGATCAGGTCAATCAAGCCGCCGACGTCTTCAATGCTGGCCTCACGCAACTGCTCGAACTGTTCCTGATCCACCAGCGTGCCGCCGCCGTCGCGGGTGAACAGTTCGGTGAGCAGCGAGCCGTCTTCGCTGTAGCTGACTATATGGGCACGCTTCACGCCACCCCGGCATGCCTGCGCCGCCGCGTCCAGCAACTCGGCCTGATAGCTGTTGCCCAGGCGCTGCAAATGCGTGGGCACTTGCTGCGGGCGTAGCTCGCGCACCAGCTTGCCGGCGTCGTCCATCAGGCCTTGTTCGTTGCCAAACAGAATGAGTTTGTCGGCGCCCAGGTCGATGGCGGCGCGCATGGCCACGTCTTCGCAGGCGAGGTTGAAAATCTCGCCGGTCGGCGAATAGCCCAGCGGCGACAGCAAAACAATGGAGCGCTCGTCGAGCAAACGGCCAATGCCTTTGCGGTCGACCCGCCGCACTTCGCCGGTGTGGTGGTAGTCCACGCCTTCAACCACACCAATCGGTCGTGCCGTTACGAAGTTGCCGCCGGATACCCGCAGGCGCGAGCCCTGCATCGGCGAGGCCGCCATGTCCATCGATAGCCGCGCTTCAATGGCGATGCGCAACTGGCCCACGGCATCTATCACGCATTCCAGCGTCGGGCCGTCGGTAATGCGCATGTCGCGGTGGTAATGCGGCGTCAGGCCACGGGCGGCCAGACGCGCTTCAATTTGCGGGCGCGAGCCGTGCACCAGCACCAGGCGCACGCCCAGGCTGTGCAACAACACCAGGTCGTGAACGATGTTGCCGAAGTTAACGTGCGCAACGCCGTCGCCGGGCAGCATGACCACGAAGGTCCGGTCCCGGTGGGCGTTGATATAGGGCGAAGCGTGACGAAGCCAATTGACGTATTCGGGCATAGCGCGAAGAGCCTTTTATTCGTGATGAGAAAGCCAGTGCAGGTACAGCGGATCAGTCAGCTTTATCGTCGGAATCGGGGCTGCAACACGCGAGTGCTCCTTGTCATTGGGGTAACGGAACGGTGGGAGTCAGGCAGTAATACTGAATCAGCTCACGCAGCACTTTCACAGTGGGCTGCAAACGTGACAGTTCAAGGAACTCGCCCGGCTGATGCGCACAACTGATGTCGCCAGGGCCGAGCACAATGGTCTCGCAACCAAGCTGCTGAAGATAAGGCGCTTCGGTGCCGAATGCCACTGCCTCGGCACGATGCCCGGTCAGCCGTTCGGCCACGCGCACCAGCTCGGCATCGGCGGCTTGCTCGAATGCCGGCACATGGGGAAACAGCGGAGCGAAGTCGATTTTTACCTGATGACGCTCGGCAATCGGCTGCAGCTTCTCGCGGATGGCAGCGCGCAAGTGCTCGGCATCCATACCCGGCAACGGCCGCAGGTCGAACTCCAGCGAGCATTGGCCGCAAATACGGTTGGGGTTGTCGCCGCCATGGATGCAGCCGAAGTTGAGCGTGGGCTGCGGCACGCTGAATTGCTCGTTGCGGTACAGCCGCTGCCATTTCTGACGCAGCGTCATCAATTCGGCCATGGTCGCGTGCATGGCTTCCAGGGCGCTATGGCCCAGGCTTGGGTCGGAGGAGTGGCCGCTCTGGCCGAGAATATCGATGCGCTCCATCATCACGCCTTTGTGCAGGCGAATCGGCCGCAGCCCGGTTGGCTCGCCAATCACCGCCGCCCGCCCGAGCGGCTGGCCCGCAGCGGCCAAGGCGCGGGCCCCGGCCATGGAGCTTTCTTCATCGCAGGTAGCCAGCACCAGCAACGGCTGTTTGAACGGATGGGCGAGCAGCGGCAAAACCGCCTCAATGACCAGTGCGAAAAAGCTCTTCATGTCGCACACACCCAGACCAACCCAGGTGCCGTCCACCTCTGTGAGCTTCAGCGGATCGCTTTTCCACAAGGCTTCATCGAACGGCACGGTGTCGCTGTGCCCAGCCAGCACCAGGCCGCCGGGGCCGGAACCAAAGCTGGCGAGCAGGTTGAATTTGCCGGGAGAAACTTGCTGCACGTCGCAGCGAAAGCCCAGGTCGCCCAGCCAGGTGCTGAGCAGATCGATCACCGCCTTGTTCGACAAATCCAGGCTCGGCTGCGTACAGCTCACCGAAGGCGCGGCGATCAGCGCGGCGAATTGCTCTTTCAGGGGGGGTAGTGGCATGCCGGGTCTCCAAAGCGAGGCCCATCATAGGGCTATAACAGCGACGGAATAAACTGTGGGAGCGGCTTTAGCCGCGATTGGCCGGGCCTGAAACCGAAGTTTCCAGGCATCGCGGCTAAAGCCGCTCCCACAGTGCGGTACACTGCGCGACTCTCTCAAGTTCACCGCGTTTGGATTCCCCGGCCATGCAGAAAGAAACTGAAATCAAACTCCGCGTCAGCCGCGAAACCCTCACTGCCTTGCGCGACCATCCGTTGCTGAAAAAACGCAACAAAGCCGGTTGGGAGCAGCGCGAACTGTTGAATCAGTATTTCGACACCCCGGAGCGCGACCTGGCCAAGGCCCGCATCGCCCTGCGCATTCGCCGCGACGGCGATCAATTTATCCAGACCCTGAAAACCCGCGGCCAAAGCGTGGCCGGGTTGTCTGAGCGCAACGAGTACGACTGGTACCTGACCAAACCCAAGCTCGACCTGAAAAAACTCGACGACAGCTGCTGGCCCGCCTCGCTGGCCGAGCTGGACAAGAAAACCCTGCAAGTCATTTTCACCACCGACTTCACCCGCCAGCGCGCCGAAATCGCCTGGGGCCGTGGCAAGGCCAAAGTGGTCGTGGAAGCGGCACTGGACCTCGGCAAAGTGGTCGCTGACGGGCAGGAAGAAGAAATCTGCGAACTCGAACTCGAGCTGCGCCAGGGCGAGCCGCAAGCGCTTCTGGAACTGGCCGCAGAGCTGGCCGCCGACGTCGCGCTGATGCCATGCGACATCAGCAAAGCCGAACGCGGCTATCGCCTGTTCGACGCCGGCAGCTACTCGCTGAACCTGCCGCAGCCTGAACTGACCGTTGAACAGCCGCTGGACTCGGCTTTCGCCGCGCTGGCCTGGAACCTGTTGGGCAGCAGCCAGCGCCTGGCCGAGCAATACCGGTTCAACGGCCACTGGCGTTTGCTGGTGGAATGGCTGGAAAACCTGGTGGATTTGCGCGCGCTGCTCAGCAGCCTGGGCCAGGCCGCACCGCGCGCCAGCAGCCACGACTTGCGCGAGCGCCTGGATGCCCTGCTCAACGACTGGCGCCCGCGCGTTGTAGCCGGTTTGACTGACGACGAAGCCCGCCAGGCGGCACCGAGCCTGTTCCAGGCCGAGCTGGAAGGGACGCGTTGGGGCCAGTTCTCGCTGAACACCTCGCTGTGGCTGATGACCAGCGCCTGGACCGCCGAGCGCAACAACCGCGGCAACCGCCAAGGCGCAGCGCCGCTGGGCAACTGGCTGCCGACGCTGCTGGCCGAAGAAGCGCGCAGTCTGCAATTGGGGCGTTACCAGCAGCAGCCTGAAGACCTGGCCGAGCAGCTGCCACGCATCGAGCGCATTCAAGTGTGGCTGCGCCTGGCCCGTCAGGTGCTGGTTGAAGTCCCGGAAGTGGACCGCCTGTACGGCGAACTGAACAAACTGCGCGACCTCGCCCACCGTCCCATCGAAGACGACTGCCTCGACGCCCGCAGCCAGCAAGCGCAGACCGTGCTCACCACCAAAGCGTGGAAGACCCTGCTGCGCGGCTGAGGCCCCTCCGACATTCTGCCCCCCGCCTGCGCCCAGGCGGCGGGCGTTCCTGCCACCACCGCCGAATCCGCATGTGTCCCCTCGCCCGCCCAGCGGGAGAGGGTGCCCGAAGGGCGGGAGAGGGGCTCTTCCCTGCAAAAACTGACAGCGAGCAAAACCTGTGGACTCGGTTTGGCGCCCGCCCACGCATTCGGGCATGCTTGCGACTATTCTTGATCTACCCCGGCACCGCGTTTAACAGGAGTTTGCATGTCTGCCTTCGCTTCTCAGGCCCAGGATCGCACGCTGGATCTCAATGACCTGCTGCGCGAGCTGGTGGCTCAGGGCCGCGTTGCCCAGGACACCGCCGAGCAGTTGATGGCGATTCGTCGCAGCTCCAGCAACACGCAGTTGCACCCCCTTGAATTCATTGCCGCGCAGCAGGTCGACGACCTCAGCCGCCCCGGTAAAAAGCTCGACCTCGAAACCCTGACCATCTGGCTGGCCAACCTCGCCGGCCAGCCGTACCTGCGCATCGACCCGTTGAAAATCAACGTGGCCGCCGTAACGCCGCTGATGTCGTACGCCTTCGCCCAGCGCCACAAGATTCTCGCCGTGGCGGTGGATAACGAAGCGGTCACCATCGCCAGTGCCCAGCCGTTTGTGGCGAGCTGGGAAGCCAACCTGACCCACGTGCTCAAGCGCCCGATCAAACGTGTCGTAGCCAATCCGGCGGATATCCAGCGCTTCACCGTGGAGTTCTTCCGCCTGGCCAAGTCGGTCAGCGGCGCCTCGGCGGTGGATACCAAGGGCACCAACATCGGCAACTTCGAGCAATTGCTCAACCTTGGCGCCAGCGATCAGGAGCCGGACGCCAACGACTCGCACATTGTCAATATCGTCGACTGGCTGTTCCAGTACGCCTACCAGCAGCGTGCCAGCGACATTCATATCGAGCCGCGCCGCGAGCAAGGCACCGTGCGTTTTCGCATCGACGGCGTGCTGCACAACGTTTACCAATTTCCGCCGCAGGTCACCATGGCCATCGTCAGCCGCCTGAAGACGCTGGGACGCATGAACGTGGCGGAGAAACGCAAACCGCAGGACGGCCGGGTGAAAACCAAAACCCCGGACGGCGGCGAAGTGGAATTGCGCCTGTCGACGCTTCCCACCGCCTTTGGCGAAAAGATGGTGATGCGGATTTTCGACCCGGAAGTGCTGCTGAAGAACTTCGACCAGCTCGGTTTTTCCCCCGACGACCTGCGGCGCTGGCTGGAAATGACCAGCCAACCCAACGGCATCATTCTGGTGACCGGCCCTACCGGTTCGGGCAAAACCACCACGCTGTATACGTCGCTGAAAAAGCTCGCTACTTCCGAGGTAAACCTCTGCACCATCGAAGACCCGATCGAGATGATCGAGCCGGCCTTCAACCAGATGCAGGTGCAGCACAACATCGACCTCAACTTCGCCAGCGGCGTGCGCGCGCTGATGCGGCAAGACCCGGACATCATCATGGTCGGCGAGATTCGTGACCTGGAAACCGCCGAAATGGCCATTCAGGCGGCGCTTACCGGCCACCTGGTGCTGTCCACCTTGCACACCAACGACGCGCCGAGCGCCATTACCCGCTTGCTGGAACTGGGCGTGCCGTATTACCTGCTCAAGGCCACCTTGCTGGGGGTGATGGCGCAGCGTCTGGTGCGCACACTGTGTCCGCATTGCAAAGAGCCGGTAGAGATCACCGAGGAAGACTGGCAGTCGCTCACCCGCCCATGGAGCGCGCCGCTGCCAACCGGTGCGCACAAAGCCGTGGGTTGTCTGGAATGTCGCGACACGGGCTACCGTGGCCGCGCCGGCGTGTACGAAATCATGCAACTGAGCGACAGCTTGAAGCCCTACATCAGCGCCGATACGGACCTGCTGGCGCTTCGTCGTCAGGGC
This sequence comes from Pseudomonas viridiflava, assembly GCF_900573885.1. Taxonomy (GTDB): domain Bacteria; phylum Pseudomonadota; class Gammaproteobacteria; order Pseudomonadales; family Pseudomonadaceae; genus Aquipseudomonas. The sequence goes on along the minus strand of NZ_UPSE01000154.1, from coordinate 138,474 downwards.
TTTAAAGAGGGAATGCGCAGTTTGCGTCTCTCGGGCGCACAGAAGGTTGCGGCCGGGCTCACCACCATTGAGGAAGTGTTGCGGGTGACGCCGCAGAGTGAACAAAAGTAAGGTTCGACGGAGCGAATCGAACCTTCCCCAGTCCCTAACAACAAGGACCCGTTATGCAAATTGGCAGTGTGCTTTTTCTCTTCGTCGGCCTCGCGGTCGCCATCCTTTTCATGGGTTTCAAAGTAGTGCCGCAAGGCTTTGAATGGACGGTGGAGCGCTTCGGTCGCTACACCAACACGTTGCGCCCGGGCCTGAACATTATCGTGCCGGTGATGGACCGCATCGGACGGCGCATCAACGTGATGGAAAACGTGCTGGATATTCCGCCGCAGGAAGTCATTACCTCGGACAACGCCACGGTGCAGATCGACGCCGTGTGCTTTTTCCAGGTGGTGAATACGGCGCAAGCCGCTTACGAGGTGAACAACCTTGAGCACGCCATTCGCAACCTGCTGCAAACCAACATTCGTACGGTGCTCGGCTCCATGGAGCTGGACGCCATGCTCGGCCAGCGCGATGTGATCAACGAACGGTTGCTGCGCACCGTGGATGAAGCCACGGCGCCGTGGGGCATCAAGATCACCCGTATCGAAATCAAAGACATCAGCCCACCCGCCGACCTTATGGCCGCGATGTCCGGACAGATGAAAGCCGAGCGGGTAAAGCGCGCGCAAATTCTTGAAGCCGAGGGCCTGCGCGCCGCTGCAATTCTTACGGCTGAGGGCAAGAAGCAGGCACAGATTCTCGAAGCCGAAGGCGAACGTCAGGCAGCGTTTCTGGAGTCCGAAGCGCGTGAGCGCCAGGCCGAAGCAGAAGCGCGCGCGACCCAGGTTGTGTCCGAAGCCATCGCCACCGGCAACGTCCAGGCGATCAACTATTTTGTTGCGCAGAAGTACGTCGATGCGCTCGGCAAACTGGCCTCGGCCAACAACAGCAAGGTGATCCTGATGCCGCTGGAAGCGAGCCAGGTGATCGGCGCAATTGGCGGTATCGGCGAAATCGTTAAAGCTACGTTTGACCAGAACAATAAAAAGGCCTGAGGACGCGCGTCAGATGATGGATTTTCTGCAACACCTGTCCTTCTGGGACTGGCTCGCTCTGGGCACCCTGCTGCTGATTCTGGAAGTGTTTGGTGCCGGTGGCTATTTGCTCTGGACGGGCATGGCTGCAGCGGCAGTCGGCGTGATCAGCTACCTGTTTCCGGCACTGCCGTGGACCTGGCAGTTCCTGCTGTTTGCCGTGCTCTCGCTGCTCACCGCCGTGCTCTGGTGGCAGCGCCTGCGCAGCTCTGGCAAAAGTTCTGAACAGCCCGGGCTCAACCAGCGCGGCCAGGAGTTTCTCGGCCGCACATTCGCGCTGCACGAGCCGATTGTGGGCGGGCGCGGCAAGATCAAGGCAGGCGACACCTTGTGGCTGGTCAGCGGACCGGACATGCCCGTCGGCACAGCTGTGCAAGTGATTGGCCAGGACGGCGTGGTGCTGAAAATCAAAGCCTGCGCCTGAGCGCAGCCTGCGATGCAATTGGAACTCGCGCGCTGGGCTTGGAGTCGTACGTTCAGGCTCCATAAACCCACGCGTTACGCCCCAGTTATCGCAGGAGAACTACCATGCACCGCAAACTTGCTATTGCGTCCTTGTTGCTGATCGTTCCGGTTGCTTCGGCCACAGCCGATACCTTCTGGCGCAACGTGCTTTCATCCGGCGCCACCACCGGCTCCTTCTACCTGACCTCGCGCGACGATCACAAAGTCATCGTTAACGTGCAGGAAGATGCCGGCAGCTACATCGCCAGTAACGGTGCCATTCGCGGCCCGTATCTGGAAGCGGCACTGCAGAAAGCACGCGCAGAGCACCCAGGCCTGACCGCTACCGATGACGAACTGGCCCAAGCCATTCTCACTGCTGAACCGGTAAGCGCCGCGCAGTAACCGATGGGCTGGATTGCCTACCGCGTCCGATTGCGGACGCGGTGAATATGCGAGCATCGCGCTTCACTTCTATTGACAAGGACCGTTGCCATGGGCAATCCAATTCCCACCCTGAAAGTCGTGCTGATTCTGATAATCGCCGTAAATGCCGTCTGGTTCACCGACCGCTTGCTGTCGCTGATCGGCCTCGACTTGCTCGGTTATCTGCCCAGCACGATCTGGCAATTGTTGAGCGCCTTCGGTAGCGGCTTGCTGATCATCTTCAACGTCTTGCTGCTCGGGTTATTGCCCAAGCTTCAGCTCAAGAGCGAGTGAGTTAGGCGGATTAGTTGGATATGTTGGGCTTCGCTTCGCTCAACCCAACCTACGCATGTTTTTAGGTTGGGTTGAGCGAAGCGAAGCCCAACGCCACGCAGACATAAAAAAGCCCCGACAGCTATCGGGGCTTTTTGCATTGCGCGAATCGCTTAAGCGTCGGCGTCAGCTACAGCCTGGTAAGCGTCAGCATCCAGCAGCTTGTCCAGTTCGCTCACGTCGCTTGGCTGCAACTTGTAGAACCAGGTGCCGTACGGATCGCCATTTACGCTTTCCGGCGCATCGGCCAGGGCGTCATTGACGGCGGTGACCACGCCGCTGACCGGCGAGTAGATGTCGGATGCAGCTTTGACCGATTCCACCACACCGGCTTCCTGGCCTGCGGCCAGTTGCTTGCCCACTTCCGGCAGTTCGACGAATACCACGTCGCCCAGCGCTTCCTGCGCGTGGTCGGAAATGCCGACAGTCACGCTGCCATCGGCTTCAAGGCGGGCCCATTCGTGGCTGGCGGCGTAACGCAGTTCGCTGGGGATATTGCTCATGTCTTGGTCCTCGGAGTCGGGAGGCGGAACGTCCGCCTGGAAAATTTAGCAGGTTGTGGCGCACTGCCGGTACTGGCGCGGCGGCGCATCGCAACCATTCAGATCAATGCCTTGCCGTGTCGCACAAAATTAGGCCGAACCACCCGCACGGGATACCACTTGCCACGGATTTCCACCTCGGCACGTTCCCCGGTGCTTGCAGGAACCCTCGCCAGGGCGATGGATTTTCCCAGCGTAGGCGAAAAGCTGCCGCTGGTGATTTCACCCTCACCAATGCCTTCTACACGGACCACCTGGTGAGCGCGCAATACGCCGCGCTCTTCCAGCACCAGGCCGACCAGCTTGGGCTGATCGCCGGCGTCGCGCTGGGCCTGCAATGCGGCACGGCCGACGAAGTCGCGGCGGGCAGGCTCCCAGGCGATAGTCCAGGCCATGTTGGCAGCCAGGGGCGAAACGCTTTCGTCCATGTCCTGGCCGTAAAGATTCATCCCCGCTTCCAGGCGCAAGGTGTCGCGTGCCCCCAGGCCAATCGGGGCGATGCCGGCGCCGACCAATTCGTTGAAAAAGCTCGACGCGTCCTCGACCGGCAGCACGATTTCCAGGCCATCTTCCCCGGTGTAACCGGTGCGGGCGATAAACCACTCACCATCGGCAAAGCCCTGGAAGGGTTTGAGGTCAGCAATCAACGTGGCACGGCTGGAAGACACCAGGTCGGCCACCTTGGCGCGGGCATGAGGGCCTTGAATGGCCAACATGGCCAGTTCGCTGCGCTCATTGAGCTGCACATCGAAACCGGCGGCTTGCGCCTGCATCCAGGCAATGTCTTTGTCACGGGTGGCGGCGTTGACCACTACGCGGTAGCCGCTGGCAGTGAGGTAGACGATCAGGTCGTCAATCACGCCGCCTTCGTTGGTGAGCATGGCGCTGTAGAGGGCTTTGCCGAGGTCTTGCAGGCGCTCGATGTCGTTGGCCAGCAAGTGCTGAAGGTAGGCCTTGGCCTGGGCGCCGCTGACGTCGACTACCGTCATGTGCGACACATCGAAGACGCCGCAGTCGCGACGCACCTGATGGTGCTCCTCAACTTGCGAGCCGTAGTGCAGTGGCATATCCCAACCACCGAAATCGACCATCTTGGCACCCAATGCAAGGTGCAGATCATAGAGGGGCGTGCGCTGTCCCATGGGTTTCTCCTTCCGGGCTTGGCGAAGGTGCGGGCGAAGCGTGAAACGCGGCTGAGCCTACGGAAACGGGCACTTGCACGAGGTTTCAACACAACGGTCTGGATGACGTCCTACACCGAATGGCGCGCATTGTAGCCGCAAGACTGACGCCTGCACACACGCCTTGCAGACCTTGCAGTCAATGCCCGTAGCGACGTGCCGAACGCCGGATCAGGCCGATCACCGGCAGCAAGCCGACCAGCACCAGCGTCAGCGCAGGCAAGGCGGCACGGGCCCATTCGCCCTCGCTGGTCATCTCGAAAATACGCACGGCGAGGGTGTCCCAGCCGAACGGGCGCATCAGCAAGGTGGCCGGCATTTCTTTCAGCACATCGACAAATACCAGCAGCGCTGCGCTCAGTGCGCCCGGCACCAGCAGGGGCAGATATACGCGGAAAAACAGTCCGTAACCCGATACACCCAGGCTACGTGAGGCTTCCGGCAACGACGGACGAATGCGCGCCAGCGCACCTTCAAGCGGGCCGTAGGCGACGGTGATAAAGCGGATCAGATAAGCCAGCACCAACGCGGACAAACTGCCCAGCAGCAGGGGCTTGCCGGCACCGCCGAGCCAGGCCGACAACGGCACCACCCACTCGCGATCCAGGTAACTGAACACCAGCATGATCGACACGGCGAGTACCGAACCGGGCAAGGCATACCCGAGGTTGGCCAGACTCACGGCGCTGCGGATTGGCCGAGTCGGCACCAGCCGGCGGGCGAACACCAGCAGCAGCGCCACGGCGACGGTCACGGCTGCAGCAATGGCGCCGAGGTAGAGCGTGTGCAGAATCAGGCCGACGTAGCGCTCGTCGAGATCGAACCGCCCACGCTGCCAGCACCACACCACCAATTGCAGCACCGGCACCAGAAACGCACAGGCAAACACCAATCCACACCAGCTGCTGGCCGCAAGCGCCTTCCAGCCGCGCAAGTGGTAAAGCGCATGCCCACGCGGCCGCTCGCTGGCTGGCCGGCTGGCGCCCCGCGCACGACGCTCGCCGTACACCACCAGCATCACTGCCAGCAGCAACAGACTGGCCAGTTGCGTGGCGCTGGCGAGGCTGTAGAAGCCGTACCAGGTTTTGTAGATGGCGGTGGTGAAGGTGTCGAAATTGAACACCGACACGGCGCCGAAATCTGCCAGGGTTTCCATTAACGCCAGGGCGATGCCGGCGCCAATCGCCGGTCGCGCCATGGGCATCGCCACGCGCCAGAATGCTTGCCAGGGCGTCTGCCCGAGAATACGTGCGGCCTCCATCAAGCCTTTGCCCTGAGACAGAAACGCGCTGCGCGCGAGCAGGTACACGTACGGGTAGAAAACCAGCACCAGCACCACAATCACGCCGCCCGTAGAGCGCACGCGCGGCAAGCGCATGCCACTGCCGAACCACTCGCGCAGCAGGGTTTGCAGCGGCCCGGAGAAATCCAGCAAGCCGACAAAAACAAAAGCGAGAACGTAAGCGGGAATGGCGAACGGCAGCATCAGTGCCCAATCCAGCCAGCGCCGACCGGGGAATTCACACAAGCTCGTGAGCCACGCCAGGCTCACGCCCAGCAGGGTGACGCCAACGCCAACGCCGACGACCAGCACCAACGTGTTGCCAAGCAGGCGCGGCATCTGGGTATCCCACAAGTGGGCCCAGATTTCATGGTCAATGGTTTGCCAGGACAGCAGCAGAACGGACAGCGGCAACAACACCAGCGCGGCGATGGCGAAAGAAATGAAATACCAGCGACGTTGGTGAACCACGGATGAGCCTGGTGGGAATGGAGTAGGGGCGCAACTATACGTTTACAGGGATCGCGGCTAAAGCCGCTCCTACAGAAGACGCTAATCCTGTAGGAGCGGCTTTAGCCGCGATGCTTTTAATACCAGCCAGCGCGGTCCATCAATTTAATCGCTTCCGCCTGACGCTTGCCCGCGACTTCAACCGCAATGGTATCGGCCTTGAACGCCCCCCAACTCGCCACCTCATCCGACGGCTTCACGCTCGGGTTGGCCGGATACTCCTGGTTCACGCCGGCAAATATCGCCTGCGCTTCCGGGCCGGTCATCCACTCAACCAGCGCTTTGGCAGCGGCCGGGTGCGGCGCATGTTGGGTCAGGCCGATGCCGGACAGGTTCACGTGCACGCCACGGTCGCCCTGGTTCGGCCAGAACAGTTTCACGGCCAGACTCGGGTCTTGCTTGTGCAGGCGACCGTAGTAGTAGGTGTTGACGATGCCGACGTCGCACTGCCCTGCATTGATGGCTTGCAGCACGGCGATGTCATCGGAGAACACGTCAGTGGACAGGTTGTTCACCCAGCCCTTGAGAATTTCTTCGGTTTTGGCTGCGCCGTGGGTTTCGATCAGCGTGGCGGTCAGCGATTGGTTGTAGACCTTTTTCGCTGTACGCAGACACAAGCGCCCTTCCCACTCTTTTCCCGCCAGCGCTTCGTAGGTTGAAAGCTCTTCCGGTTTTACCCGGTCAGTGGCATAGGCGATGGTGCGCGCGCGCAGCGACAAGCCGGTCCAGCTGTCGGTGGAAGAACGGTATTGGCTGGGGATGTTGGCGTCGATAACCGGCGAGTCGAAGGGCTGCAAGATGCCCATGTTTTCGGCTTGCCAGAGGTTGCCGGCGTCGACGGTGAGCAGCAGGTCGGCAGTGGCATTGCTGCCTTCGGCCTTGATGCGCTGCATCAGCGGCGCTTCCTTGTCGGTGATGAACTTGACCTTCACGCCGGTTTTGGCGGTGTAGGCGTCGAACACCGGTTTGATCAACTCGTCGATGCGCGAGGAATAAACCACCACTTCATCGGCGGCTTGCGCGGTTGCGGCGCCCATCAGTACCAGCAAGGAGAAAAAGGTGCGGCGAATCTGCACGGGCAAAGTCCTCGTAAAAACCAGAAGGTCGCAAATGATAGTGAACCTCAGTTAGCGACCGGCGCTCGAGGTGTGTCGGAATGTTGCGAGTGAGGGGCGCGGCTGAAAGGTGATCGCGGAACCGCGGTGCCATCGACTGTGCAACAGCACCGCTATTCAGGAGTGGCTCAGGCCCTGGCTAAGGCCGGAAGATCGCCCGACAAGCCCAGCGCCTGGCGCACGAACAGCGCCTTGCCTTCAGCCAGGCCGTCCACCAGATTCAAACCACTGTTGCGCAGCCAGCGAATCGGCAGCGGGTCGGCCTGGAACAAGCGCTGGAACCCTTCCATCGCCGCCATCATCGCCAGGTTATGCGGCATCCGGCGGCGTTCAAAGCGGCTGAGCACGCGGGTATCGGCGAGGCTTTCGCCCCGCTCGACGGCATGCAGCAGCACTTCGGCCAATACGGCGGCGTCCAGGAAGCCAAGATTCACGCCCTGCCCCGCCAGCGGATGAATGGTGTGCGCGGCATCGCCGATCAGCGCCAAGCCGGGTTCAACGTAGCGTTTGGCGTGACGTTGGCGCAGCGGAATGCACAGGCGCGGGTCAACCTCCAGCACCTGACCCAGGCGCCACTCGAACGCTTTGCCCAGCTCTGTGCGGAACGCTTCGTCGTCCAGCGCCATCAGGCGTTCCGCCTGCTCCGGCGTGGTCGACCAGACGATGGAGCACCACTCCTCAGGCGCGCCGTCACGGGCCAACGGCAAGAAGGCCAGCGGGCCGTCATCGGTGAAACGCTGCCAGGCGGTGCGTTGGTGCGGCTGGCTGCAGCGCACGCTGGTGACGATGGCGTGGTGCAGGTAATTCCATTCGCGGGTGGCGCAACCGGCCAGACGCCGTACCGCCGAATTGGCGCCGTCGGCAGCAATCACCAGCGGCGTACGCACCGAACGACCATCGGCGAGTGTCAGCAGCCAATCGTCGCCAGAATGGCGCAGTTGCTCGAGGCGCGCGTCGGCCAGCAGACCGATATCGGCGTCGTGCAGGAGCTCCAGCAAGGCATCCTGAATCACGCGGTTTTCGACGATATGGCCGAGCACGTCAGCGTGCACGCTGGCGGCGGAGAAATGGATCTGGCCAGTGCCGGAACCGTCCCACACCTGCATGTCGCCGTAAGGGCTGGTGCGTCGGGCTTCGATACCCGACCAGGCGCCGACACGTTCAAGAATCCGCTGGCTGGCCATGGACAACGCACTGACGCGCGGCTCGAACGCAGCGCCGTGGTCGAACGGTTTTACGCTAAGTGGACTGCCATCGATCAGCAGGATATTCAGACCGCTGTGTTGCAGCGCCAAACCCAGCGCACTGCCGACCATACCGGCCCCGACTATTACCAAATCTGCTCGCATTTCCATGCTGTGGGCCTATGCGTGGGCGGCTATCGGCCGCCAGAAAAAGAATTCAACCGTTGCTGCGGGTGCCGATGCCCATGGCTTGCCGAGCAAACCAGCGCTTGGCCGGCGGCAGCATGTCGAGGCCCAGCAGGCCCAGATTGCGGCCGGTGGCCAGCAGCGGTTCGGCGGTGCTGAACAGGCGCGTGACGCGGTCGGAAAAGCCGACCGTCAGGCTCTGATCCAGTTGCTGCCGGCTGTAGTACCGCTGCAACGACGCGAAATCGCCCGGCACATCCGGGCCCGCGAGCAGCACTTCGGCCAGCGCTTGTACGTCACGCAAGGCCAGGTTGTAACCCTGCCCGGCGATGGGGTGCAGGCTGTGTGCGGCGTTGCCAAGAATGACCAGATGCGGGCGCACTTGTTCCTGCGCTTCGACCAGCGCCAGCGGATACACGTGTCGCGCACCAACCTTGCGCAATGCGCCAAGGCGGTAACCAAAGGTGTTCTGCAACTCGGCGAGAAAGGCCCGGTCGTCCAGTGCCAGCAGGCGCTGAGCGTCGTCGCCCTGACGGGTCCACACCAGCGCGCTGCGGTTGTCGGAAAGCGGCAGCAGCGCCATTGGGCCTTCGTCAGTAAAGCGCTCGAACGCCTGGCCACCGTGGGGCTGGCCGATGCTGATATTGGCGATCAGCGCGCTTTGCTCGTATTCGGTGGTATTCACGGTGACGCCCAACTGTTCGCGCAGGCGGGAGCGGCCGCCATCGGCCAGAACCGCGAGGTCACAGTCCACCAGCGTTTCGTCGTTGAGTGTGAGTCGATAGCCACTGCGGCCGTCGTCAAGATCGACCGCTTGCATGGCGACAACTTCGGCAGGGCAGCGCCAGCTCACCACATTGGGATCCAGCGCTTGCCAGAGGCAGTGCCCGAGCCAGGCGTTTTCAGCGACATAGCCCAGGGCCGGTACGCCCTCTTCTTCAGCGCTCAATCGTGCGGCCGCAAAACGCCCACGGTCGGAGACGTGAATATGCAGAATCGCTTCGGCGCGCTCGGCCACTTTCGGCCAGATGCCCAAGCGCTGGTAAATTTGCTGGGTGCCGTAAGACAGCGCGGTAGAACGGGCGTCGTAGCTTGGCTGATAGGTGTCGCCGGGGGCGAACGGCTCGATCAGCACAATCGACCAGCCCCGCGCCTTGGCGCCGGCTTGCAGGGCCAGCGCCAGGCTGGCACCGACCAGGCCGCCACCAATGATTGCGAGCTGGGCGCGCCCGCTATTCACCGACGCGCTCACGCCGCCTGCACGCGAGCAGCGGCCATCAAGGCTTCGATTTCGGCCACGGTTTTCGGCGCGTCTTTCGTGATGATTTCGCAGCCGGTTTTGGTCACCACCACGTCGTCTTCAATGCGCACGCCGATGCCGCGCCATTTCTTCGCCACGTTCTGGTTGTCTATGGCGATATAGATGCCCGGCTCAACGGTCAGCGCCATGCCAGGCTCCAGCACGCGCCATTCGCCGCCGACTTTGTAGTCGCCGACGTCATGAACATCCATGCCCAGCCAGTGACCGGCGCGGTGCATATAAAACGCTTTGTAGGCCTCGCTGGCGATCAGCTCATCGACATCGCCTTCCAGCAGGCCGAGTTCAACCAGGCCGGCGGTGATGACCTGCACCGTGGCCTCGTGAGCTTCGTTCCAATGCTTGTCGGGGCCGATGGCGGCGAACGCGGCTTCCTGGGATTTCAACACCAGCTCATAGATGGCTTTCTGTTCTGGCGAGAACGTGCCGCTGACCGGGAACGTGCGGGTAATGTCGCTGGCGTAGCAGTCGATTTCGCAGCCGGCATCGATCAGCACCAGGTCGCCATCTTTAAGCGGCGCGTCGTTCTCGCGGTAATGCAGGATGCAGGCGTTGCGGCCGGCGGCAACGATGGAGCCATAGGCCGGCATTTTCGCACCGCCTTTACGGAATTCGTAATCCAGCTCGGCTTCAAGGTGGTACTCGCTCAGGCCCGCGCGGCTGGCTTGCATGGCACGGATATGGGCACGCGACGAGATTTGCGCCGCCTCTCGCATCACTTTCACTTCGTTGGCGGACTTGTACAGACGCATGTCGTGCAGCAGGTGGGTCAACGCCACGAATTCGTTTGGCGGCTGGGCGCCCTGGCGTGCCTTGGAGCGGATGACGTTGATCCACTCCATCAGGTGCCGGTCGAATTCCTGATTGGTGCCCATGGCGTAATACACGCGGTCACGGCCTTCAATCAGGCCGGGCAGAATTTCGTCGATGTCGCCAATGGGGAACGCATCGTCTGCACCATAGGTGCTGATGGCGCCGTCCTGCCCGGCGCGCAGGCCGTCCCACAACTCTCGCTCAGGATCGCGCTCGCGGCAGAACAACACGTACTCGCCATGCTCGCGGCCGGGGATCAGGGCGATCACCGCTTCCGGTTCAGGAAAGCCGCTGAGGTATTGGAAGTCGCTGTCTTGACGGTACACATGCTCGACATCGCGATTGCGGATGTACACGGGCGCGGCCGGCAGGATGGCGATGCTGTTGGGTTCCATCTGCGCCATCAGCGCCTTGCGCCGACGAGCGTATTCCGACTTGGGGATGCTGATCATGGACGGGCTCATCTGGTCAAAAGTCTGGGACGAAAATCAGTGCAGCGATGGCTTCGGCGCAGCGGGCGCGGCCGGTTTCACGCATTCGGTGAACAGCAGCAACGGCGCGACGCGCAGGTATTCCATCACTTCCATATAGTCGTTTTCGCCGTCTTCGGATTCTTCCAGCGCTTCTTGCACCTGGGCGATGGCGGCGAGGTCTTGCAACACTTCCATAGCCTCGCTGCTCAACGCGGCGTCGCGGGCCGTCAGACCGAAACCGGCGAGAAAACCCTGGCACCACTGGCCCATTGCCGCAGCGCGTTCGGCCAGCGGCGCGTCGTCGGAAGGCAACAGCAGAACGACGGCAATGTCTTCACCAGTGAGTTCGGCTTTGACCATTTCCTGCAGACCGATCAGCGCGGCCTTGATGTTGTCTTGCGGCTCGGCGGTGAACAGGTCGGCGGCGTCGACCAGCCAGGCGTCAGTCTCGAAGCCGGCGCCGGCGCAGCTGCGACCGAGCAGCAGGCCGTGCAGTTCGGCAGGCGAAACAGGTTGACCGCTGCTGGCGAGCAGGGTGGCGAAAGCGCTATACGGGGAATTTTGAGTGGGCATTGGCAACTAGGCGCCAGAGGGCGCAATGACTAGAATGGAGGCCTTGTATCCTAGCACCGGCAAGCGCGGCAAAACCATTGGCCGGTATTAACTGGTTTGTACCGCTGCCTGCGCCTTCCGATATAGTTTCGCCACTTCGATACTCCATTACACGCACCACACATGCCCTAGCGAGAGCCCATGGAAGACGCCGATCTGCACGCGCTTACCATCAAGCTGGAACTGCTTATTCAGCGCGTCGAGCAGCTCAAAGCCGACAACCGCGCCCTGCGCGCAAGCGAGCAGGCGTGGCGCGAAGAGCGCGCCCATCTGATCGAAAAGAACGAAATGGCCCGGCATAAGGTCGAATCGATGATTTCGCGCCTCAAAGCCCTGGAGCAGGACTAATGACCTCGAACACCGTTACCGTTCACATCCTCGATAAAGACTATTGCATCGCCTGTCCGGCGGACGAACGCGCCAACCTCGAAAGCGCTGCGCGTTACCTGGATGGCAAGATGCGTGAGATCCGCAGCGGGGGAAAAGTCATCGGCGCAGACCGCGTTGCCGTTATGGCCGCCCTCAACATTACTCACGACCTGCTGCATAAACAGCAGCGCCTCGATCAGGACGTCAGCTCCACCCGCGCCCATGTGCGTGACTTGCTTGAGCGAGTCGATGGCGCCCTGGCCACCGATCAGGACAGCAGCCATAGCTGATTGCAGAGCGGCGGATTGGGGTATACTGCCCCCCGCTCCCTGGAGTGTGCGCCAGTCGGTGATGTCCCTGAGCCGATACGCACAAACCCGGGGGTTGCCAGTTGGAGCCGGTGTGCATGTCCGCCTGACGGAAAGCCTTAACGCTCCCTGCAACCTCCACCTTGAACTTTCGGGTTCAAGGGCTAAACCGACAGCGGCACGCCGGGGGGTCTTGTTTTCTAGCGCACTGCTCACACTGTTGAGCCATGCCGCTTCTACCGGTTCGCGCCTGCGCACCGCAGCCAGCATCCCATGCTGAGCGCCGCATCTCTTTCCCGCCCGCAACTTCGTCGCTTACTGCGCAAAACCCGTCGCGCCCTCAGCGCCAGCGCTCAACGCGCCGCCAGCGAAAACCTCTATCGCCAATTGGCTCAGCACCCCTTGTTTCGTCGCGCGCGGCATATCGCCTTGTACTTGCCGGCCGATGGCGAAATAGACCCGCGACCCTTGCTGCGCGCCGCACAACGGCGCGGCAAGGCTACCTATTTGCCCGTTCTCAGTGCATGGCCGCGAACCAAAATGGTGTTTCAACGCGTGCGCGCGAGCGAGCGTCTGCGCCCTAACCGTTTCCGCATCGCCGAGCCCATGGCCAATCGCGGTCGTCAGCGCAAGGCATGGACGCTGGACTTGATCATGCTGCCGCTGGTGGGCTTTGACGTAGAAGGCGGACGCCTGGGAATGGGCGGGGGTTTTTACGACCGCAGCCTGGCGTATTTGCAAACGCGCAAAAATTGGCACAAGCCGACATTATTGGGCCTGGCTCACGAGTGTCAGAAAGTGGATCGCCTGGCATTGGCCAGTTGGGATGTGATGTTGCATGCCACGGTGACGGACCAGGCTTGGTATGCGGGCGCCGCGCTGAACACGGCGACCACAGACCCCGGCGAGCAGACTTAAGGCTGCTGCGATAACGTGACGGGAGCCTCGTTCTGACGGTCCCACAGGCTCTGGGTGTAACCCGTGGTCACGACGCCCAGGCCAAACAAAATAACCAATACCCACAACAAATCTGGTTTACGTTTCTTCATCGATTGCCTCCCCCTTCCAGGCAAATTTCGCACGATGGCCGGCGACATTTTTTGTTCTTGGGTCGTCCGGCAGCGGTACATTCAGCAGGGCGGCATTGTCCTGCATGGTGTCCGCGTGTGCAATTACGACGCCAACCGGCGGTCGCGTATTCAAGGGCAAATGCCCACATTGTTGTCATCCACAACCGAAGAGCAAAGTTCATGCCTCACTGGCTGATGAAGTCCGAACCCGAAGAACTTTCGATCCATGACTTGCAGCGTCTCGGCCGCGCCCGCTGGGATGGCGTACGTAATTATCAGGCGCGCAATTTCGTGCGGAGCATGGCGGTGGGCGACCAGTTTTTCTTTTATCACTCAAGCTGCCCGGAACCCGGTATCGCCGGAATCGGCCGAATAATTGCTTCTGCTTATCCCGATCCGACGGCGCTCGACCCGCAGAGCCATTACTACGACGCCAAGGCCAGCGCCGATAAAAACCCTTGGAGCGCGCTGGACGTCGAGTTTGTGCAAGCTTTCGCCCGCGTCATCCCGCTGGCGACCCTGCGTGAACTTCCGGGCCTCGCCGAGTTACCCTTGGTCAAGAAAGGCAGCCGGCTTTCGGTAATGCCTGTCAGTGCTAGCGAATGGGCGGCAATCTGCGCTCTGCATTAAGCAACACGGACACGGTGCATGGAACACGACAGCTCCTCCAACGCCACGTTGATTTCAACCGCGCGCCCCGCGTGGCGCGCTCGCTTCGCCTTGGTGTTGCTGGCTGTGACGCTGCTCGGCGCGAGCCTGCTGCTGTGGCAAAAGCTGGTGACTATCGAGCGCAGCCATGCGAACGAACGCGTCGCGGCGCAAGCGCGACTGCTGACCCGGCAGCTGGAAAGCAGCCTTAACACCCAGGCGCAGGACCTTTATCGCCTCGCCGAGCGCTGGAATCATCGTGGTCGCCTGAACCAGCAGGAATGGGAGCTGGAAGCGCGTTTCTCGTTAGAGCACTTTCGCGGATATCAAGCCATCCAGTGGGCAGACTCGACAATGCGCCTGCGCTGGATTCTGCCCTTGGAAGGCAATGAAGCGGCGATGAACTTTCAGCTCACGCCCGGCCACCCGAATTACCTGCTCGCCCTTCAGGCCAAGACGCAGGGCAAAGCCGTGTTCTCCAACAGTTTTGATCTGGTGCAAGGCGGCCGCGGCTTCGCCTTGTACACGCCGTTGTATGTCGTGGATGAAGAGGGCAATCGGGCTTTTGACGGCTTCGTGCAGGCCATCTTCCGCGTGCAGACTCTCATGGATGAACTGCTCGACACCGTCGACAGCGCGGGCTTCAACGTGCGCCTGCTCGAGTTCGGACGCCCGCTGTACAGCCGCGAACAAGCCGACGACAGCGCCGGCCTGCGCCAGGAACTGCCGCTGCACTTGCTCAACAACCGCAACTTCATTTTGCAGCTGAATCCGACCCGGCAATTGGCGCAGCAACTATCCAGCCCGCTGCCGCTGGTGGTCCTGATCGCTGGCCTCACCACTACGTTCCTGCTGGTCGCCGCGCTATGGCTTGCACTGGAAAACGCTCGGCGTGCGAGCGCGCTGCAGGCCAGCAATAGCCGACTGAACGAGGAAGTGAGCAACCGCGAGCTGATCGAACAGGTGCTGCTCGACAGCCGTGAGCGCCTGCAACTGGTAGTCGACCTCACCGACTCCAGCCGCGACGGACTGTTCATTATCGATCCGCAAAACCGCAACATCCTGCACATGAACAAGGCCACTTACAGCAGCCTGGGTTACAGCGCTGACGAGTTTCGCCAGCAGTTGCAGGAACAACCGGAAAACCTGCTTCTCGGATTTCATGCCTGGGTTGAACTGGTGCGGCAAGCGCAACACGACAACCAGGGCAAAATTTTTCAGCGTGAAATGCGCCGCCGCAACGGCACGATTCAACCCGCCGAGATCAGCGCCCAACTGGTGCAGATCAACGGCCACGAGTACCTGATCGGCGTATCGCGCGACAATAACGAGCGCCTGCAACTGGAGGCGCAGCTGCAGCATTTATCGCAGCGCGATGGCCTCACCGGTTTGTACAACCGGCGTTTCTTCGACCATCAGTTGCACAGCGAATGGCGCCGCCTGCAACGCATCTCGGCGCCCATGAGTTTGTTGATGCTGGATGTCGATCACTTCAAGGCTTACAACGACCAGCTCGGGCACCTGGCCGGCGACGACGCGTTGCGCAAAGTGGCGGCGGCGCTGCAAGGCTGCCTGCTGCGCGATGGCGACGCGGTGTGCCGCTACGGCGGCGAAGAGTTTGCGGTGATTCTGGCCAACACCGATCAGGCTGGCGCCGAGGTGATTGCTGCGCGCATTCATGGCGCACTCGCCGAGCTTGGGCTGCCGCATCCGGGCAGCCCGCTGTCACGCGTAACGGCCAGTATCGGCCTGAGTGCTGTCACGCCAAGCCGCGACAGCCATCCCGATAGCCTGGTGGCCCACAGCGACCAGGCGCTGTATCGGGCCAAGCATCAAGGGCGAAACTGCACCTGCGTGTGGTCGACGACTGCAGCAGTTATTGAACAATGAGGTTGTTGAACAGCAGGTCTTCCACCAGCGGCTTGCCCTCTTCCTGAGTCAGCACGTCCTGCACCTGCTTCAAGGCTTCGGCACGCAGCTTTTCTTTTGACTCGACGTTGCCCATGGACTCGTCGGTCTGCTGAGAGAACAGCATCACCAGCTGGTTACGGATCAATGGCTCGTGATGCTCGACCTTGGCCTCGGCCTCGCTGCCTTTAACCTGCAAGGCGATATCCGCCTTGAATACTTTCAGCCGCGGTCCGGTACCGTAGTTGCCCACCAGAGCGGGCACCAGGCTGATGTAGGCCACGGCCGGCGGTTTCTCTTTATCGCCCTCTTCGCCGCCTTCTTCCTCTTGGGCTAACGCTGCGAACGGGACTGACAACGCCATCAAAAATACAAACCAAGCTTTCACAGTGCGCATCCTCGACTGGGTATGTGCTCTAGCATAGCGATAGCCCGGCGCTTATACACCTTTATCAGGCCGGGCCATGCTCGTTGACCCGCACGGTCACCCACCTACACTGCCAAGCCATAACTCTGCGAGGAACACTCCAATGAAAGCCGTGTTGTGCAAAGCCTTCGGCCCCGCCGAAACCCTGGTACTGGAAGAAATTGCCAGCCCGGAACCGAAGAAAAACGAAGTGCTGCTCGACGTTCATGCCGCCGGCGTGAACTTCCCCGATACGCTGATCATTGAAGGCAAATACCAATTCAAGCCGCCGTTCCCGTTCTCCCCGGGCGGCGAAGCGGCGGGCGTTGTTGCGGCCGTCGGCGAGAAAGTCACCCACGTCAAACCCGGCGACCGCGTCATGGCGCTCACCGGTTGGGGCAGCTTTGCCGAACAAGTGGCGGTGGCCGGCTACAGCGTGATGCCGATTCCGGCCGGCATGGACTTCGCCAGTGCAGCCGCGTTCGGCATGACCTACGGCACCTCGATTCACGCGCTCAAGCAACGCGCCAATCTGCAACCCGGCGAAACCCTGCTGGTGCTCGGCGCATCCGGTGGCGTCGGCCTGGCTGCCGTGGAAATCGGTAAAGCCATGGGCGCCCGCGTGATCGCCGCCGCCAGCAGCGCGGAAAAACTGGAAGTGGCCAAGGCCGCCGGTGCCGACGAGCTGATCAACTACAGCGAAGGCGGCCTGAAAGACAAACTCAAGGAATTGACCGGCGGCCAGGGTGTGGACGTGATCTACGACCCGGTCGGCGGTGACCTGTTTGAAGAAGCCTTCCGCTCCATTGCCTGGAACGGTCGTTTCCTGGTGGTCGGCTTCGCCAGCGGCACCATTCCATCATTGCCCGCCAACCTGACGCTGCTCAAAGGCGCATCGCTGGTCGGTGTGTTCTGGGGCGCGTTCGCCCAGCGCCAGCCGGCCGACAATGCCGCCAACTTCGAGCAACTGTTCACGTGGTTCGCTGAAGGCAAGGTGAAACCGCTGGTGTCGCAAACCTTCCCGCTGACCGACGCCGCCGGCGCGATCAATGCGCTGGGGCAGCGCAAGGCAGTCGGTAAAGTCGTGGTGCAAGTGCGTTAAGCGGCTCTTGGTCAGACAGATCGCCGCAGGCAGCGGCGATCTGTCTCACATCAATAGCTGAGCGGCACCACGTACATCACAAAAGGAGCTGACTCATCAGCTCTGCTACCTCGGGTAAAAAGCGCTTTCGGCATCCCACGATGCCAATCACGCCTTCCGAGCGCAGCATGAAATTATCCCATCCAGTCTTCGGCGCCTTAGCGCTGCTTCTTTCGTCTCTATATGTGCACGCCGAGCAAATGCCGCAGCAGAGCTTTTGGCAGTTGCAGACCAGCGCCTATACCCGGCACCACCACGATGAGCCAGACCACAATAACCATCAGAAGCTGATCGGTATCGAATATAACGACGCGCAGGCATGGCTCTACGGCGCGACGTTTTTGCGCAACTCGTTCGACCAACCGACGCAATATGCTTACTTTGGCAAACGCTTTGAAAGCGACCATCTGCCGGTTTACTTAAAAGTAACGGGTGGCCTGCTGCATGGTTATCGAGGCGAATATCGCGACAAGATCCCGTTTAACCGCTTTGGCGTCGCGCCGGCAGTCATTCCTGCGCTGGGCGCGCATATCGGCCCCGCCACAGCCGAGCTGAATATTCTCGGCGCAGCGGCATTAATGCTGAATATTGGCTGGCGGGTCTACTAGCCGCGCGGCGCGTAAGCGAATACGTCGGCGCGCATTTGATGCGCATCCATTCCCGCTTCCACCAAGGCGTCCAGCGTGGCGTACACCATCATCGGCGAACCGCTGGCGTACACATGCAGCGGTTTCAGATCAGCGAAATCCTCACGCACGGCCTCGTGCAGCAAGCCACAGCGTCCTTGCCAACCGCATACATCGCTTACCACCTTATGCAGATGAAGATTGGGCATCGCCTGCCAGTCCGCCCAATGGGGCAGCTGGTAGAAATCTTCAGGACGACGCGCGCCCCAATACAAGTGCACCGGGTATTCAAAGCCAGTGGCGCGGCAATGTTCGATCAGGCTGTGCATCTGCGCCATGCCGGTTCCAGCGGCGATCAGAATCAACGGCCCGGCAGGCAATTCAGCCAAATGCGCATCGCCAAACGGCATCTGGATTTCAACCATCGGCTCGCGCTGCAACTGCGCGAGCAGATTCAGCGCACTGTCTTCGCGTCCGAGGATATGCAGCTCCAGCTCCCGCCCCTGAGAGGGCGCCGAAGCCAGGGAGAATGCAGACTGCTCGCCGTCATCACGGCGCACCATCACATACTGACCGGCGTGATAACGCGGCACTTTGCCTGCCGGCGCGCGCAGGTTCACCCGCCACACATCGCCGCCTACCGGCGAGCACGCCACCACCTGACAACGCAAGGTCCGCACCGGCAGCTCACCCGGCGCCAGCACGCCATCCCAGTGCAACACGCAATCTTCCAGCGGCTCGGCCAGGCAGGTGAACAGTTCGCCCTGGGTGCGCGCTTCGCCGTTCTGCTGCACGGCGCCCTCCACCAGCAGCGCGGCGCAGATATGGCAATTGCCGTTGCGACAGGCTTGCGGACAGTCATAGCCCAGACGCCGCGCGGCATCGAGAATGCGCTCGCCGGGGTGCACATCGAGCACGGCGCCGGAGGGTTGCAGGGTTACTTTCATCACTCTATTCCAAGGTCCTTCCACATCGCATCGACGCGCTGGGTCACGGCTTCATCCTTGACGATCACCCGGCCCCACTCGCGCGTGGTTTCACCTGGCCACTTGTGCGTGGCGTCCAGGCCCATCTTCGAACCCAAACCGGACACCGGTGAGGCGAAGTCGAGGTAGTCGATCGGCGTGTTGTCGATCAACACCGTGTCGCGCTTGGGGTCCATGCGCGTGGTAATGGCCCAGATCACGTCATTCCAGTCCCGCGCGTTTATGTCGTCGTCGGTCACGATAACGAATTTGGTGTACATGAACTGGCGTAAAAACGACCACACACCAAGCATTACGCGCTTGGCGTGCCCCGGGTATTGCTTCTTCATCGTCACCACCGCCATGCGGTAGGAACAGCCTTCGGGCGGCAAATAGAAATCGGTGATTTCCGGGAACTGCTTTTGCAGAATCGGCACGAACACTTCATTCAACGCCACACCGAGAATGGCCGGTTCATCAGGCGGCCGGCCGGTATAGGTGCTGTGGTAAATCGGCTTCTGCCGCCGGGTAATACGTTCGACGGTGAACACCGGGAAACGATCCACTTCGTTGTAATAGCCGGTGTGATCGCCATACGGGCCTTCGTCAGCCATTTCGCCCGGATGGATCACGCCTTCCAACACGATTTCAGCACTGGCCGGCACTTGCAGCTCGCTGCCACGGCACTTGATCAACTCGGTGCGGTTGCCGCGCAGCAGCCCGGCGAAGGCATATTCGGAAAGGCTGTCGGGAACCGGCGTAACGGCGCCGAGAATGGTCGCCGGATCAGCGCCCAACGCTACAGCGACCGGGAACGGCTGGCCGGGATGCTTATCGCACCATTCCTTGAAATCCAGCGCGCCACCGCGGTGGCTGAGCCAGCGCATGATCACCTTGTTGCGGCCGATCACTTGCTGACGGTAGATGCCGAGATTCTGCCGCTCTTTATTCGGACCCTTTGTCACGGTGAGGCCCCAGGTAATCAGGGGACCGACATCGCCCGGCCAGCAGGTTTGCACCGGCAACTTACCGAGATCGACCGCCTCACCCTCTTCGATCACTTCCTGGCACGGCGCATCTTTAACGACCTTGGGCGCCATGGAGATGATCTTTTTGAAAATAGGCAGCTTCGACCAGGCGTCTTTCAAGCCTTTGGGCGGCTCGGGCTCTTTAAGGAAAGCCAGCAACTTGCCGATCTCGCGCAGCTCGCTCACCGCCTCCGCGCCCATGCCAAGCGCCACCCGCTCGGGCGTACCGAACAGGTTGCCCAACACCGGCATATCGAAGCCTGTCGGGTTCTCGAACAACAGCGCCGGGCCTTTGCGGCGCAAGGTGCGGTCGCAGATTTCGGTCATTTCCAGCACAGGCGACACGGGCACGCTGATGCGTTTCAGCTCGCCACGTTGTTCCAGGCCACGGATAAAGTCGCGCAGATCGCGATACTGCATGCTTGAGCCTCGTTTGGGGGCGCTCGAAAGAGGGTGAAAAGTTTAGCCTGTCGGCGCCGCAGAATGGGCGCCGCGCAGGTAGCAAAAAGCCGGGTTTCCCCGGCTTTTGCCTGTCTTCACGATGTTACTTGCGCTTCATCGACTGGAAGAACTCGTCGTTGGTTTTGGTCGCTTTCAAGCGATCGAGCAAGAACTCGATCGCCGCGATTTCATCCATCGGGTGCAGCAACTTACGCAGAATCCACATGCGCTGCAGCTCGTCTTCGGCCGTCAGCAACTCTTCGCGGCGCGTGCCGGAACGGTTGATGTTGATGGCCGGGAAAACGCGCTTCTCCGCAATGCGGCGGTCCAGCGGCAGCTCCATGTTGCCGGTGCCTTTGAACTCTTCGTAAATCACTTCATCCATCTTCGAACCGGTTTCAACCAGCGCGGTAGCGATGATGGTCAGCGAGCCGCCTTCTTCGATGTTGCGCGCGGCGCCGAAGAAGCGTTTTGGCTTCTCCAGTGCGTGCGCATCGACACCACCGGTGAGTACCTTGCCGGAGCTTGGAATCACGGTGTTGTAGGCGCGTGCCAGACGGGTGATGGAGTCGAGCAGAATGACCACGTCTTTCTTGTGCTCAACCAGGCGCTTGGCCTTTTCGATCACCATTTCGGCAACCTGCACGTGACGGGTCGGCGGCTCGTCGAAGGTGGAAGCAACCACTTCGCCGCGCACGGTGCGCTGCATTTCGGTTACTTCTTCCGGGCGCTCGTCGATCAGCAGAACGATCAGATGGCACTCAGGGTTGTTGCGGGTGATGTTCGCTGCGATGTTCTGCAGCATGATCGTTTTACCGGCTTTCGGCGGTGCCACGATCAGACCACGTTGTCCCTTGCCGATAGGGGCGCAGAGGTCGATGACGCGGCCGGTCAAATCTTCCGTGGAGCCGTTGCCGGCTTCCATGATCAGGCGCTTGTTGGGGAACAAGGGCGTGAGGTTTTCAAACAGAATTTTATTCTTGGCGTTCTCGGGGCGGTCGAAGTTGATGGTGTCGACCTTGAGCAACGCGAAGTAACGCTCGCCTTCTTTCGGCGGGCGAATCTTGCCAACGATGGTGTCGCCAGTGCGCAAGTTGAAGCGGCGGATCTGGCTAGGCGAAACGTAGATATCGTCCGGGCCGGCGAGGTACGAAGCATCGGCGGAGCGGAGGAAGCCGAAGCCGTCCTGGAGGATCTCCAGCACGCCATCACCGGAGATTTCCTCGCCGCTTTTCGCGTGCTTTTTCAACAGGGAGAAAATCACGTCCTGCTTGCGCGAACGGGCCATATTTTCTATGCCCATCTGTTCGGCCATTTCTAGCAGTTCGGTAATCGGCTTTTGCTTGAGTTCAGTCAGATTCATATAGGAATGACGTATTCGAAAAGGAGGGGAAATAAGCGCTTAGCTTATGAGGCCGGACTGCGGAGAACGCAGCATGATCGCCTGCTTGTTTATCGATAGGTATCGAGTAGGAATGCGTCGGCGACGGCTTACAGAGAGCAACGGAGGAACCGTTGCGAGGCCGAATGTACCACCGGCTTTGAGGAGCGTCTAGTCTTGGCGCAATGAAAAAGCCCCGCACAGGACGGGGCTTTCAGGCGTAAAGGAGAAAACCCTTACGACTTAGATGTTGCTGTCGAGGAATGCAGCCAGTTGCGATTTCGACAACGCGCCGACTTTGGTGGCTTCGACGGCGCCGTTCTTGAACAGCATCAGCGTCGGGATACCACGCACGTTGTATTTCGGCGGGGTGTCCTGGTTTTCGTCGATGTTCAGTTTGCAGATTTTCAGTTTGCCCTGGTAAGTCTGGGCAATCTCGTCCAGAACCGGGGCGATCATTTTGCACGGACCGCACCACTCAGCCCAATAATCGACCAGCACCGGGCCATCAGCCTGGAGCACATCCTGTTCAAAGCTGGCGTCGCTGACGTGGGTAATGAATTCGCTCATGGAAACTCTCCAGGGTCGCAAGGATGTAAAGTGGCGGCCATCATAGCCCGGCTTTGCCCACACCGAAAGCGCCTACCGATTGAGCTTCGCTATGATGCCAAGCGCAAACGCTGATCGCCTATTGAACTAAAAACCGCGTTGATCGCTCCGTTTGTACGCGTTCGGCAGATGATGCCGGTCATAATTACGACGTACAGCAACGGCATACTGCGCGGCCAAAACCTTGTCACCGCCTGACCTGCGGCTATAAAGAACAACTCCAGCATCGACATCGCGCTTCGCCGGTTCACCCGCCGCGTTGGCGCAATCGCCCGATCATGGCACGATGTCGCGCTACAGCTCTGAGACCATCACACCATGCCGCACAGCCCTGCCAAGCACTTCTCCATGATTGCCGCCATCGACCTCGGCTCGAACAG
This sequence comes from Pseudomonas viridiflava, assembly GCF_900573885.1. Taxonomy (GTDB): domain Bacteria; phylum Pseudomonadota; class Gammaproteobacteria; order Pseudomonadales; family Pseudomonadaceae; genus Aquipseudomonas. The sequence continues at coordinate 115,645 of NZ_UPSE01000154.1, read as the reverse complement.
CTTCCATATCGTTCTGGCAAAAGCCGACCATGGTGAGATCCGAATTCTGGAGCGCATGGGCGAAAAGGTGCAGCTGGCCGCCGGAATTGATGAACAGCGCGAGCTGAATGAAGAAGCCATGCAACGCGGCCTCGATTGCCTGCGCCGCTTCGCTCAACTGACCAATAGCCTGCCAGCCGGTGCGGTGCGTGTAGTGGGAACCAACGCGTTGCGCGAGGCCCGCAACCGCTCGGTGTTTATTCGTCGCGCCGAAGAAATTCTTGGCCATCCGGTGGAAGTGATTTCCGGGCGCGAGGAAGCGCGTCTGATCTACCTCGGCGTATCCCACACGCTGCCCGACAACCCCGGCAAGCGCCTGGTAGCGGACATCGGCGGCGGCAGCACCGAGTTCATCATCGGCCAGCGTTTCGAACCGCTGCTGCGTGAAAGCCTGCAAATGGGCTGCGTCAGCTTTACCCAGCGTTATTTCCGCGACGGCAAGATCACCCCGGCTCGCTACGCCCAGGCTTACACCGCTGCGCGCCTTGAGCTGATGGGCATCGAACACGCCCTGCGCCGCCTCGGCTGGGATGAAGCCGTGGGCGCTTCGGGCACCATTCGCGCGGTGGGCCTGGCCATCAAGGCCAGCGGCCATGGCAACGGCGAAGTGACGGCCGAAGGCCTGGCCTGGCTTAAACGCCGGGTGCTGAAACTCGGCGAAGTCGACAAGCTCGACATGGACGGCATCAAGCCCGATCGCCGCGCCATTTTCCCTGCCGGCCTGGCGATTCTCGAAGCGATCTTCGATGCCATGGACCTGCACACCATGACCCATTCTGAGGGCGCGCTTCGCGAAGGCGTGCTGTATGACCTGCTCGGTCGCCATCACCACGAGGACGTTCGTGAACGCACCTTGAGCGCGCTGATGGAGCGCTACCACGTCGACCTGGAACAGGCGCAGCGCGTCGAGGCCAAGGCGCTGGAAGCACTCGATGACGTTGCCGAGTCGTGGGGGCTTGATGATGAATGGCACCGCGAGCTGCTGAGCTGGGCGAGCAAGGTGCATGAAGTGGGTCTGGACATCGCCCACTACTCGTACCACAAACACGGCGCCTATCTGGTCGAGCACTCGGACCTCGGCGGCTTCTCCCGCCAGGATCAGCAAATGCTCGCCCTGCTGGTACGCGGCCACCGCCGCAATATTCCCAAAGACAAGTTCGCCGAGTTTGGCGACCACGGCATCAAGCTGATGCGCCTGTGCGTGCTGCTGCGCTTCGCCATTCTGTTCCACCACATTCGTGGCACGCAGGAAATGCCGAAGGTGAAATTGCGCGCCAGCGATGACGGCCTTGACCTCGAGTTTCCGACTGGCTGGCTCGCCGCCAACCCGCTGACCCAGGCGGACTTTGAAGCCGAAGCCGAGTGGCTCAAACGCATCGGGCTGACGCTAAGCGTGCGATGACTATTTCAGCCACGAAAAAGCCGCTCAATTGAGCGGCTTTTTCTTGTCCAAAATTATCGAGGCTCAAGCCCCTCCCACGACGAGTAAATTCCTGTGGGAGAGGCTTCAGCCTCGATGTTTTACGCTTGGATCACCGCACACTAAGCGGCGGATTGGTCAGCTTTTCCAACAGCCCAGCCTGGGCACTGCGCGCGTTCTGGTTACCAGTCGGGCTGGAGCGCACATAACGCCCATCCGACTGAAGCACCCAGCTCTGGGTGTTGTCGGTGAGGTACGACTCCAGCTCTTTCTTGACCCGCGTAATCAGCTTTTTACCTTCGACCGGGAAGCACGTCTCTACGCGCTTATCCAGGTTGCGCTCCATCCAGTCCGCGCTCGACAGGTAAATTTTCTCGTCGAAATCGTTGAGGAAGTAGAACACCCGCGTGTGCTCAAGGAAGCGGCCGATGATCGAGCGCACGTGAATATTGTGCGACACGCCTGCAATGCCCGGACGCAGGCAGCACATGCCGCGCACCACCAAGTCGATGCGCACACCGGTCTGGCTGGCCTTGTACAACGCGCGAATGATCTTCGGATCGGTCAGCGAGTTGAACTTGGCGATGATGTGCGCCGGCTTGCCTTCAGCGGCCAGCGCGGTTTCGCGGGCAATCATGTCGAGCAGGGTTTTCTTCAGGGTAAACGGCGCATGCAGCAGCTTTTTCATGCGCAGGGTCTTACCCATGCCGATCAGTTGACTGAACAGCTTGGACACGTCTTCACATAGCGCATCGTCGGAGGTGATCAAGCTGTAGTCGGTGTACAGGCGCGCGTTGCCGGCGTGGTAGTTGCCGGTGCCCAAATGGGCGTAACGCACGATCTCACCGGCTTCGCGGCGCAGAATCAGCATCATCTTGGCGTGGGTCTTGAAGCCCACCACCCCGTAAATCACCACCGCACCGGCGGCCTGGAGACGGCTGGCCAGTTGCAGGTTGGATTCTTCGTCAAACCGCGCGCGCAACTCGATTACCGCCGTGACTTCTTTGCCGTTGCGCGCGGCGTCCACCAGCGCGTCGACAATTTCCGAGTTGGCGCCGCTGCGGTACAGCGTCTGCTTGATGGCCAGCACGTGCGGGTCTTTGGCGGCCTGGCGCAGCACATCGACCACCGGCGTAAACGATTCAAACGGGTGTAGCAGCAGGATGTCCTGCTTGCTGACGACGTTGAACAGGTTGTCGCTGTTCTGCAGCAGCTTGGGAATAACCGGTGTAAACGGCGCGTATTGCAGCTCCGGGTGGCTGTCCAGCCCGGTGATGCTGAACAGCCGGGTCAGGTTGACCGGGCCGTTGACGCGGTACAGCTCGCTTTCGCTGAGGCTGAACTGCTTGAGCAGATAGTCGGCCAGATGCGCCGGACAGGTATCTGCCACCTCAAGGCGCACGGCGTCCCCGTAGCGACGCGAGAACAACTCGCCACGCAGCGCACGTGCCAGGTCTTCCACGTCTTCGGAGTCGAGCGAAAGGTCGGCGTTGCGGGTCAGTCGGAACTGATAGCAGCCCTTCACTTTCATGCCCTGGAACAGATCGTCCGCGTGCGCGTGAATCATCGACGACAAGAACACATGGTTGTCGCCGGGGCCGCCCACGTCTTCGGGCACTTTGATCACGCGTGGCAACAGACGCGGTGCCGGAATGATCGCCAGCCCGGAGTCGCGGCCGAAGGCGTCAATACCTTCCAGCTCCACGATGAAGTTAAGGCTTTTGTTCACCAGCAACGGGAAGGGGTGCGTCGGGTCGAGGCCGATCGGCGTAATGATTGGCGCGATTTCGTCGCGGAAATAACGGCGCACCCAGGCTTTGATCTTGGTCGTCCAGTAACGGCGACGAATAAAGGTGATGTTGTGTTTAGCCAGCTCGAGAAACAGCACGTCGTTGAGAATCGCGTACTGGCGGTGCACCTGGTCGTGCACCAGGGTGCTGATCTGCGAGAGCACCTGGTGCGGCTGCAAACCGTCGGCACCGGCTTGTTCGCGGGCGAAGGTGATCTGTTTTTTCAGCCCGGCTACGCGAATCTCGAAAAATTCGTCGAGGTTGCTGGAAAAAATCAGCAGAAACTTAAGCCGCTCCAGCAACGGGTACGACTCATCCAGCGCCTGTTCCAGCACGCGGATATTGAACTGCAGCTGCGACAGCTCGCGATGGATATACAGGCTGCTGTCGTCCAGCCCCGGAATCGGCGCAGGCGCCGGAGCGGGCTCGTGGGCGACGGCAACGGGCTCTTCCACAACCTCGTGCGCAACAGGTTCAGCGACAGGCTTGTCAGCAGCGGTCTTGTCAGTGCTGGCCTTCTCGGCTACGCCTTTGGGTTCGGTCGCCTTGTCGGCGCCTGCTTTCTCAGGCGCTGCCTTTTCGGCGGCAGCCTTGCCGCTCACCGCCTTTTCGACCACTGCCTGTGCCGCAACGGTTGAGTCTTTCAGCTCATCCGCTTTGCTGAGTCCTTCGCTGTTCATCACGTATTCCCGAACGGGCTTATTGCCCTTGCTTTAATAGTTGCGCCGCACGCACGGCGAAGTAAGTCAGGATGCCATCGGCACCGGCACGTTTGAAGGCGGTCAGCGACTCCAGAATCACCGCTTCGCTGAGCCAGCCGTTCTGGATGGCGGCCATGTGCATCGCGTATTCGCCGCTGACTTGGTAGACAAAGGTCGGTACACGGAATTCCTCTTTGACCCGGCAGAGAATATCCAAGTACGGCATGCCTGGCTTGACCATGACCATGTCCGCGCCCTCAGCGAGGTCGGCGGCCACTTCGTGCAGCGCTTCATCGCTGTTGGCCGGGTCCATCTGATAAGAGGCTTTATTGGCCTTGCCCAGATTCAGCGACGAGCCCACTGCATCGCGGAACGGGCCGTAATAGGCGCTGGCATACTTGGCCGAGTAGGCCATGATCCGCACGTTGGTGTGGTCGGCCAGTTCCAGGGCTTCGCGAATGGCCTGGATGCGGCCGTCCATCATGTCCGAGGGCGCCACGACCTGGGCGCCGGCGTCGGCATGGGAGAGCGCCTGGCGCACCAGCGCATCAACGGTGATGTCGTTCTGCACGTAACCGTGCTCGTCGAGAATGCCGTCCTGCCCGTGGGTGGTGAACGGGTCGAGCGCGACGTCGCTGATCACGCCCAGCTCAGGGAATTTTTCGCGCAACGCGCGGATGGCGCGCTGGGCGATACCGTCCGGGTTCCAGGCTTCGCAACCGTCGAGGGTTTTCTTCTCGGGCGGAGTCACCGGAAACAGCGCCACCGCCGGAATGCCCAACTCAACCCAGGTTTCGGCTTCCTTCAACAGCAGGTCGATGGAAAGGCGCGCAACCCCTGGCATCGACGCCACTTCTTCGCGGCTGTTTTCGCCGTCGAGCACAAAAACCGGGAGAATCAGGTCGTCGACGGTCAGTACGTTTTCGCGCACCAGGCGACGGGAAAAATCGTCACGACGATTGCGACGCAGGCGGGTGGCGGGGAAAAGACGATTGGCGGGGGTAAAGCTCACGGCAGACTCCTGGGCCCGCACAGGCGGGCGAGCGTGACAGTTATAGGCGTCCATTATGAACAAAGAATGACAGTTGCTGGCAGCTATGTGACGGCGCGCCGCAGGTGACGACTCTGAACCTGTGAACAGACTAAGGGCGCACGCGTCACGCTTTCCCCTGACGCGCCGTCGGGTTAGGCTGCGCGTTCATTTCGCCTTGCACGCTGACGATGCTCCAACAATTCCTGCAGGACTTCGGTTATCTCGCCCTCTTTCTAGGCACCTTTTTCGAAGGCGAAACCATTCTGGTGTTGGCCGGCTTCCTCGCGTTCCGTGGCTACATGGACATCAACGCGGTGGTGGTCACCGCCTTCTTCGGCAGCTATGCCGGCGACCAGCTCTGGTACTACCTCGGCCGCAAACACGGCCGTCGTTTGCTCGCACGCAAACCGCGCCTGCAGAAAATGGGTGACAAAGCCTTAGGTTATATCCAGCGCCATCCGGACCTGTGGGTCCTGAGTTTCCGTTTCGTCTATGGCATGCGTACGGTGATGCCCGTGGCCATCGGGCTGTCCGGCTACCCGCCGCTGCGCTACCTGATTCTCAACGGCATTGGCGCCATCGTCTGGGCCATGGCGCTGGGCTACGCCTCGTTCCATTTCGGCTCGGTGATGGAAAGCATTCTGGGCAATATCAAAAAGTACGAGCTCTGGGTGCTTGGTGCCCTGGTGCTGCTGGGCGCAGGATTGTGGTTTCGCCGCTATCTCAAATCCCGCAAAGAGGCGTGATCACGCCGCCACGACGCGCGCACTCCTACGATTCATCAGTAGCAACGCAGCACCACTCAATGCGCTATAGCCCAGCAGCAAACTCCAGCTCCACAAGCTGATGGGCAGCAAGCCCACCTGCTCGGCCAGCCACAGCGCCGGGGCATTCAACAGCAGACGCAACGCCTCCAGCCCGATGGCATGCGCACGATCCTCCAGCCAGACGCCCAGCACGTACAAGCCGAACGCCATCCATGCGCAACTGCCCAGCAGCACCGCCAACGGCTGCGCGTCGCCTTTAGCAAGCAAAAAGCTGCCCGCAGCGACATAACCGACAAACTGCAAAACGGCATAGGCCTGAGCCGCTGGCCGCAATGGCACGTGGAATTTCTCGAACCGGCCCAGGTCAGCCTTGGCCTGCGGATAGTTCGCCGCCACGTCGGCCGGACGCCAGCCGGTGCGCATAAACCAGATGCGGCATTTGTCCCACCACGATCTGGCGCGAGCCGCGTCCTGCCAGAGCACCGCATAAAACTGCAAATTGGCCCAGATCGGGTTCCAGCTCGCCAGTGGCGTGGTGACCCCGAACACCACAGGCTCTTCGTCCAGTTCCTCCTGAAACGTGCCAAACAGGCGGTCCCACACAATGAAAACGCCGCCGTAATTGCGGTCCATGTACACGGCGTTTTGAGCGTGATGAACGCGGTGATTGGACGGCGAGATAAAAAACCATTCAAACCAGCCAAGCTTTGGAATATGGCGGGTGTGAACCCAGAACTGGTAAAGCAGGTTCAGTGCGGCGACCGTCAGGAACACCACCGGCGGCACCCCCAGCAGCGCCATCGGCAAATAGAAAACCCAGCCGAAAATCCAGCCGGTACTGGTTTGGCGCAACGCGGTGGACAGGTTGTATTCCTCACTCTGGTGATGCACGGAATGCGCCGCCCATAGCACATTGCGCTCGTGGCCAAGGCGGTGATTCCAGTAATAGCAGAAGTCATAAAACACGAACGCAAACACCCAGACCCACAGGTCCTGCGCTGATAAATCGAGCAGCGCCCAATGCTGCCAGGCGAACGTATACGTCAGCAGGCCAAGCACTTTTGTCAGCAGGCCGAGGGTCGTCGACAACACGCCGGCACTCAGGCTGTTAACGGCATCGGCCAGCCGATACGTCGTGATGCCGCGCCAGCGGTCAGCGACCAGTTCTAGCGCTATCAACAGGAAAAAAAACGGTACGGCATAGAGGACGTAATTCATGGCTCACCCATCCTTATTTTTATTCGGCCACTTCCGCAGCCATTGAAGGATGCTAACGCTGAGCCTGGGGGTACACCGCGACAGGACGTGACAAGACGGGTGGCATTTAGCGACAGACGCCGCTGAAAGTCGGCCCTGCGCTGCAAAAATGACAATTTGATAACGCCGTTTCCGGCAAACTGCGGTCCAAACTTCTACCAGCCAGGCAGTAGCGGCTGGTCGAGGGTGCTCAGGATCAACTGGCGCCGCGGCTCGTGTCGCCCCGCCACGCAACAGGGCCGAACACACGGCCGACCCATCGAGTAACGGGGAAACGTCATGCATAAAAAAGTCGCTGTAATTCTCTCGGGCTGCGGCGTCTACGACGGCGCGGAAATCTACGAAAGTGTGATCACCCTGCTGCGTCTGGACCAACGCGGCGTCGAGGTTCAGTGCTTTGCCCCGAACATTGCCCAGCACCATGTGATTAACCATCTCACCGGCGAAGAAATGCCCGAATCGCGCAACGTGTTGGTGGAAGCGGCGCGCATCGTGCGCGGCGAAATCAAGGATATTCGTGACGCGAGCGCCGACAGCTTTGACGCGCTTATCGTGCCCGGCGGCTTCGGCGCTGCCAAAAACCTCTCCGACTTCGCTATCAATGGCGCGCAGCTGACCGTGCAGCCCGATGTCCTCGCGCTGGCGCAAGCGTTCGCCGCGGCGAACAAACCGGTCGGCCTTATCTGCATCGCGCCGAGCATGGCGGCAAAAATCTTCGGACCCGGCGTGGTATGTACCATCGGCAACGATGCCGATACCGCCGCTGCGTTGACCGGCATGGGTGCCCAGCATGAAGAATGCGCGGTGGACGATATCGTCGAAGACGCGCAGTACAAATTGGTAACCACGCCGGCCTACATGCGTGCGCAATCCATCAGCGAAGCCGCGTCAGGCATCAACAAGCTGGTGGACCGGGTTCTGGAGCTGAGCACCAGCGCCCAGTGATGCCGCGCTTCACTTCTTAAAAAAACGGCCAGGACGGCCGATTGAAACAAGGACGTTTCGCTATGCAGCCTATCCACGCCCGTGGTTTTTCCCTGAATGAACTGCTGATCACCTTGTGCCTTCTGGCCATCGTCAGCACCCTCGCCCTTCCCAACCTCGCCCAGTACGTTCAGAACAATCGCCAGGAAAACCTGCGCCACAGCCTGCAATCCCACCTGAAAACCACGCGAAGCGAAGCGATCAGCCTGATGCGGCGCGTAGAGCTTTGCGGTTCAAGCAACGGCACGCTCTGCGACCACGCATGGCACGAAGGCTGGCTGATACGCGACGCGGTGCTTGGGACCACGCTCGCCTACACCCGCCAACCCGGGCTTGCGCACGCACGCGGCAGATTGCGCTGGGCGGGAACAGGCGCGTCGAGCCAATCGATCCTTTACCAAGCCAATGGCACGACTGCCACCAGTAACGGCCGCTTTATTCAGTGCTCGGCCGAAAACAGGGTTGTCTGGCAATTGGTGATCAACAGACAAGGTCGGGTGCGCTACGCCGCCGGCCTGGAATCCGGGCAGAGCCACAGCGGGCTGTGTTGATGATCACGCCACGGTCACCTAAATGCTGAGCGTGCACCGCGACCAATCCTACGGATGAAATTCAACGAGCCGGCATCTCCCTCCCGCCGTTAAGCAAAACAATCCATACGCCCGCCAACGCTGAATCCGTTCTGGTGCGGCAAGGAGCAAGTACTCGATTCACATCGGCACAGGGAGAGCCATTTTGAACCCGCCAAGGAAGGTTTCCGCACCACGTCGCAACGCGCCTTCGAGCGCCGCAGCGCCTCACTTTCACGCGTCTTCATCAGGCTTCAGCCTTGTCGAAGTGCTGATCACAGCGCTGCTGATCGGCATCGGCATGCTGGGCATGGCTGCACTGCAGAGCCGGGCGGTGGCTTACACCACCGAGGCCGTGCAGCGAACCACGGCCGCCATGCTCGCCAGCGAGCTGCTCGAGCTCATCCGGGCAACGCCCGGCCAATGGTCGAGTTACCTGCAAGCCGGCGCGCCAGAGCCCGCGAGCGCAGCATCCTGCCGCACCACACCCAGTCAGCCCGCAGAACAACTGGCCTGCTGGCTGGACGACATCGCCAGCTTGCTACCCGGCTCTGCCGATCTACCTGGCGGCACGTCGTACGTCTGCCGCGCCTCCGCGCCCGGTATTTGTGGCGGCAACGGGTCGGTAATTGAAGTTCAGGTCGCCTGGAAAGGGGCTTACGGCGACTGCCCGAGCGCCGAGTCGTTCTGCCACCACCGCCTGCGCAGCGACCTGTAGGAGCGACCCGATGAAACACCTACAGCGAGGGATTTCACTGGTTGAGTTGCTGGTGGCGCTGGCGATCGGTTCATTCCTGACCCTGACGTCGGCGCAGATCGTCATCGATAACAAGCTCAGCTACCTCTTCCAACGCGCCCAGGCGGACAACCAGAACAACGCCCGCTTCACCTTGCAGTGGCTGGATCGGCAATTGGCGAAAACCGGCCACAAGCGCCGTCCCGATCAACTGCCAGAAGCCGCGTTTCCAGCCCTTGATGACACTCAATCGGGTGTCGCGGGCTGCGCCTTTGCCGCCGGGCAAGTAATTGTGTCGCTCAATGCCAGAACGCTGTGCATCCGCTACCAACCGAGCGACCGGCAAGAGCTCGATTGCCTCGGCAACGGGCGGCCGGCCAACATCGCGAGCCTGGCGATTCCCTATGCCGCACCGGTTGAGGCATACGTTGAAAAGCTATCCATCAATTCAACCCAGCAATTGCTCTGTACCAGCAAAGACGGCACTGCAACGCTCATCGAAGGCATCACCGACGCCCGCTTCGACTTCGGCGTTGGCATGCCAGGCTCGTTGAACGTCATGACCTATACCGCCAGGCCTGCACAGAGCGATTTCATCCGTAGCGTTCGCTACTCGGCACTGATAAGCGCTGCCATACCCAGCGGGACCGCAGCCAGCAATGCCCTGGCCTGGCGTTACTGGTACGACAAAGACTTTCCCGCCACGCCAACGCTGCGGCTTTATCAGGTCGTAAAAGGCACCACGGCGCTCAGGAACGCAGTGCCATGAGCCATTCCCGCGAACAAGGAAGCGTGCTGCTCGTGACACTGGTTCTTCTGACGGTGGTGACGGCGCTGGCGATATCCGGCGTGCAAGACATCGCCATGGAAACCCGCACACTGGCACGCGATACCGAGCAGCAACGCCTGCTGAATGCCGCCGAGGCAGGACTGCGGGAAGCGGAACGCCATCTGGCTCTCGCCACGCGCCCACTGGAGCCCTGTGGTACGCCGCTCTGTTTTCAGGGCTTTGCCAGCCACAACGGCGTCGATTTCAACAGTGCCACGCCGTACCCCGGTGAGTTCGGTGCGCCCGGCACGGGTGCCATAGCACGGTGGTATATCCGGCTTATTCCCTCCGCAAGCGCGCAGTCCGGCGACGCAGCCTATGGTGAGGCGGCGAAAGCAGGCGGCACGGTTTACTACGAGGTCAGCAGCCAGGCATTTTTCCCGCATCTGGTTTCAGCCGCCCTGCCCACCCATAACAGCTGCGCGGTGGCGGCCCTGTGCCTGCGTTCCGTGGTGGCGCGCACCTTTGCGAGGGACCGGCCATGAGCGCCAACGAGCGATTGTTCGCGCTGGCTTTAGCCTGGCTTGCACCGTTGGCACTGGCGGCGGAGCGCGGCGATGACTACTTCCCGTCTCGCCTGTGCGCCCGCCCTGTCATGCCCATCAGTACTGTGAGCCCGTCGGAGCCTGGCGTGCGCTACTGGACGCAAACCGATCCGGCAGACTGGTCCGCAGAGCTGACAAAAGAACGGCTGACGGCGGACGGAAAAACCATGACGTCGTGGCGTGCAAGCGAACAGCTAACGCGACGACGACAGCTTCGCTTAGCGAGCGGTTTCGGTTCGCCAGGGTTAAAGGACTTTCGCTGGGCGGAACTCGACGAAACCCAGCGCGCGGTTCTGAATACCGATGCGCACGGCGCCTTCGACGGTTATGGAACGGCTCGCGTGGCGCTGCTCAATGGCGAATCCTGTGCCGACCTGGAAGGCTGCCTACTGCTTCGCCAAAACCTTCCGAAATTGGGCGACGTGATCAACTCAGCGCCGCTGCTGATCGCGGCGCCCGACCGCCAGGCCAACGTAATGGAGCAGTACGACGGCCCTGCGGGCGCCTATGCCGCCTATCAAGCCAGACCGCGCCGCGCTCAGCTTTACCTGTCTGCCAATGACGGCAGGCTGCACGTGTTCGATGCCGCAACCGGCGAAGAACGGCTGGCCGTCATCCCCTCCACCGTTCTGCACAAGCTCTCTGCGCTGACATCACCCCGCTACGCCAAGGGAGTCCGTGAACCCCATCGCTACCTGGTTGATGGCCCGCTGGTGAGCCAGGACGTGTTCTACGATGGCGCCTGGCACACGGTCCTGTTAATCAGCATGGGCGCAGGTGGTCGCGGGCTGCTGGCTCTGGATGTCAGCGACCCGGATAACATCGTGCAGCTCTGGGAATACAGCGCCAGCAATGACCCGACGCTCGGCTACCTGCTGGCCGCGCCGACCATTGCCCGGCTGCACACCGGCCAATGGGCGGTTCTGCTCGGCAATGGCATCGATGCGCCTGACGCCACTGCAGCGCTGCTGATTCTTGATATTCGCAGCGGAGCGCTCATTCGCCGCATCGCCACCAGCCAACCCGCGGCCGGCCTGGCGATGCCGCTGGTGACGGACGTCAACAGCGATGGCAACGCCGATTACGCCTACGCTGGCGACAGTCTAGGAAATCTCTGGCGTTTCGACCTCTTCGATACCAGTCATAACAGCCTGCAAATTCCACAACCTCCGGCCACGGTGAGTGCCAATAATTTCCGGCTGTCGTTTGCCGGTAATCCGCTGTTCACAGCCCCGACTCGCGAAGGCAGCGAAGAGCCTCAGGCGATCACCCTCGCGCCGGCGGTTGTCCGCCATCCGTCCGGGTTGGGTTACCTGATTGTGTTCGGCACCGGCCAGAACCATCTGGCTGCAAATTCGAACCAGCAAAGCCTGTACGCCATTTGGGACCGCCAGACCGCAGGCCAGCAAACAGGCGGCGCCGACAACGCGCGCTTCAACGAACTGCAGGAACAGCGCATAGCCCAGCCACTGCACCTGACCAACACCGCCATTGCCTGGCAGATGCCGGAGCATGCGCCGTTGGGCAAACGTGGCTGGTATATCGACCTGCAGCCGGCAGGCGCAGGCGCGGCGGGCGAGCGGCTGTTTCAGTCACCACTGAAACGCGGCGAGCTGTTGTTTGTTCATACGCGTATCCCGTCTGCCTTGCCCTGCCAGCACGATGTCGCAAGACGCCTGTACGCGATTGATCCGCGCACGGGTGGCAGCGCGGCGTTTCCGGTATTCGATGTAAACGGCGATGGCCGGGTGGACGAAACGGACCTGGTCGACGGAGTGCCGCCAACAGGCATCAGCGTGGGCGATAACGTGCATATCGTTGCCGACCCCGTTAGCGGTACACCCTGCCTGGTTGGCGACAACGGCTGCGCTCCGGTCTCTCTCGGGCCAAGAGCAAACGGGCGGCAAAGCTGGAGGGTGATCACCGATGTCACGCCATAACCGCCCCCGTTGGCCCGGCACCGCGGGCTTCAGTTTGCTGGAGCTGCTGGTGGTGCTGACTATTATCGGCGTGCTGTCGGGGCTGGCCGTTACGCAGTACCGGCAATACGTGTTGCGGGCCAACCGAACCGAAGCGCAGGCGCTGCTGGTCGACGCCGCCGCCCGCCAGGCCCGTTACTACAGCCAGAACCAGCGCTATATCACCGCGGCGCAATTGATCAATGAGCTGCAGATGCCCCACGCGGACGGCAACGCAGTATTCAGCGCCAGCGGGTTGTACCGTCTGCTGGTTTCACCGGGGGATGGTGGCTATCTGTTACAAGCCGAACCGGTTGGCGCGCAGCAGGCAGATGTCGCCTGTGCTTCGCTATTGCTCAACGGCGCAGGAACCACCGGCGCAACCGGAACCGCCGGCCCGCGCGAATGCTGGAAATAAGGCCGGCAAGCCAGAGATGGCGCCCACCGCCCGCTTGCGGCAGGCTAAGCAACTCGATACCAGAGCGACAATCCCATGCCCGAGCAAACGTTCGAACTTACCCCGGAGCTGAAGCAAGCGGTTCAGAGCTTCTTTGAGCGCATTCCGTTTAACCAGATGCTGGGAATTCAAATCGACGAGCTCTCCACCGAACAGGTGCTGATGTCGCTGCCGATGCAGCCGGGGCTGGTGGGCAACTTCGTCCACGGCATTCTTCACGGCGGGGTAATTTCCGCCCTGCTGGATGTCACGGGCGGCGCCATGGCGTTGATCGGCGCGTTTGAGCGGCATCAGAATCTGAGTAGCAGTGAGCGAATGGCGCGGTTGTCGAAACTGGGCACCATTGACCTGCGCGTGGACTACCTGCGCCCCGGCCGTGGCGAGCACTTCGTCGCCAAGGCCGTGCTGCTGCGCTCCGGCAACAAAGTGGCGGTGGTACGCTCGGAACTGCACGCTGACGACGGCACGCTGGTGGCGGTGGGAACGGGCACTTACCTGTGTGGCTAGCGCAACGGACAGACCCAAAAACGGCACTGGGGTGCCAAGCGACCAAAAGCATAGCGTCGCGGCCTGGGGGCCATTAACATGGCAAAACTGGCAATGAGCCATCATTGATGGCCGTAAGAATAAAACCGGGTTGGAGCTTGTGATGTCACTGCTGCACTTCATCGCTGACATGCCGGCCAACCAGACGGCCATCCTCGATTGCCGCCACGATCCCAGCCTGGTGCTGCTCGCTTACCTTGTCGCCAGTGCCGCCGGCTTTACAGCGCTGGCGATGGCCAATCGTGTCAGCAGCAGTCACACCATGGCCGGCCGTGAGCTGTGGCGCTGGATCGGCGCTTTCGCCCTGGGTGGCGGTATATGGTCGATGCACTTCATCGCCATGTTGTCGTTCAACGCACCGCTGCACATCGGCTACAACTTCCACATCACCCTGCTCTCTTTGCTCATTGCCATTGCGGTGTCGTACGCCGTGATGTGGGTGATCAGCCGTAAACGCCTGGTGGCGTGGCAGTACGTAGCGGCAGCGGTCACAGCGGGTGTCGGCATTGCCACCATGCATTACAGCGGCATGGCGGCCATCGAGTCTGCCGCCACGCTTTATTACGACCCCACCTTGTTTACCGTCTCGATTCTGATCGCCATCGGCGCCTCGCTGGCGGCGGTGATTCTGGCCTTTTATTTCCGCGGCAAAACCGGCGAGCGGGCCCACTGGCTGCGAATTCTGGCAAGCCTGGTGATGGGCGGCGCGATTGCTTCGATGCATTTCACCGGAATGGCGGCGATGACGCTGGCGGTGCCGTCCGATCTTTATCACCACGTATTGCGTCCGGTGGCCGATACTGGCGAGCAGAGCGTTCTGGCTGTATCGATCGGCTTGATCGCGCTGATGATCATCATCGCCGGAATCGGCGCCAGCTGGGCCGATCAGCGCCTGCGCGAACAGCACGCCAAGCTGCGTCATGTGGCGCAGCAACTGAACGCCGTTACGCAATACGACCCGCTGACCAACCTGTTCAACGGCCGCGCCTTTACCCAATTGGCCAACCGCGCACTGAGCGCCGTCGAACCGCAAGAGCGTTGGGCGCTGCTGTTTATCGATCTGGACAATTTCAAGCGCATCAATGACAGCCTCGGCCACGCCAGCGGCGACCACCTGTTGCAGTTGGTCGCGCAACGCATCCGCTCGGCATTGGGCGGCGAAGATGTGCTGGCGCGGTTCTCCGGCGATGAGTTCTGCGTACTCGCCCGCGTAGAGCATGGTTACCAGGCCGAGCAGCTCGCCAGCCGCATCGTCGATCAATTGCAAACGCCGTTCAGTCTGGCGTGCGGGCAGCTCACCCAAACCGCCAGCGTTGGCCTGAGCGTCTTCCCGTTAGACAGCCAGAGCTACGACGCCCTGTTCAAGCACGCCGGTCTGGCCGTGGGTTACTGCAAGCAGAACGGCCGCAATCGCAGCCTGCGCTTCAGCCCCGACCTTGAGCGCCGCGCCCATATGGACCTGCGGCTAGAACAGGATCTGCGTCGCGCTCTGAATGAGGACGGCTTGCATGTTCACTATCAGCCGATTGTGTCCAGCGAGACCGGCCAGGTAATGAGCCTGGAAGCGCTGGCTCGCTGGAATCATCCGGAGCGAGGCGCCATCAGCCCGGAGGTGTTCGCGCCCTTGGCCGAGCAACACGGTTTTATCGTTGAGCTGGATTTGTGGGTCGCCGAGCGCGCCTGCCGCGATTTGATGGCGCTGCGCGAGGCCGGGTTTCCCGAGTTGCGGGTGGCGTTCAACTGCTCGGCGTTAAACCTGTCGAACCGCGCCCTGCCCGCCGCCATCGAAAAGATCCTGACGCGCACCGGCCTCGACTCGGCGGGGCTGGTGATGGAAGTCACTGAAAACGCGCTGATGAATAACCTCAACACAGCGGTGGAGATCCTCGAAGAAATTCGCCGTCTTGGGGTGAAAATTTCCATCGACGATTTCGGCAGCGGCTATTCCTCGCTGGCGTACCTGCGCAAGCTACCGGTCAACAGCCTCAAAGTGGACCGCTCGTTTATCCGCGAAATTCCGGCGCAACCCAACGACATGGCCATCACCTCGGCAATTATTGCCATGGCGCACAAGCTGCAACTAAGGGTGGTGGCCGAGGGCGTTGAGTCGGAGGAACAACTGGAATTTCTGCGCGCCAATGACTGCGATCTGATTCAGGGCTATCTGTTCAGCCGCCCGTTGGCGTTCGATGCACTGCTCGCCTGGCTGACGCCGCCGGTTGAGGCGTCGCCTCAGCTGAGTGCCTGACGGCTCAGGCGGGTGAGGATACGGTCCAGGCTGTTGGCGAACGCTTGCTTGTCGCGGTCGCTATAAGGGCCCTGCCCTCCGCTCGCCTGGCCCTGCTCGCGCAGGTCGGTGAACAGATTGCGTACCGCCAGGCGTTCGCCCATGTTGCCGGCATCGAACTCGCGGCCACGCGGGTCCAGCGCTGCAACACCCTTCTTGACTAAGCGGTCGGCCAGGGGCACGTCGCTGCAGATCACCAGTTCGCCCGGCACTGCGTGCTCGACCAGATAATCGTCGGCCGCATCCGGGCCGCTCGGCACCACAATCAGCCGCACACAAGCGAACGCCGGCTTGGTCTGGCTTTGTCCGGCCACCAGCAACACCTCGAACTGGCGTTTCAGGGCGAACTTGACCACCTGATCCTTCGCCGCTTTCGGGCAGGCGTCGGCATCAATCCATACGCGCATACACACTCCTCGAACCGCTGAAAACAAAACGGGCGAGCAGTGTGACACTGCTCGCCCGTTTTCTTAACAGCGTGGTTTAACCCGCGCTTGCCGCCTGCTCACGGTGGCGCGCGGTTATAAAGCTACGGCCGTACAGGATCGCAATGGCGATCAGCGCAATGGCCTGTGCCGACAGGGAATACAGATCGGCATGCACGCCCAGCCATTCGAATTCAATGAATGGAACCGGATGGGTGCCAAACACGCCAGCCTCCTGCAACGCTTTCACGCCGTGGCCGGCGAACACCACCGACAAGGCGCACAGCAGCGCCGCGTTGATGCCAAAGAACAGGCCCAACGGCAAACGGGCCGAGCCGCGAAGGATCACCCAGGCCAGACCGACCAGCAGAACGCAGGCAGCGGCGCCACCAGCCAACACGGCGCTATGCCCGGCCGGACCGGCTTGCAGCCAGAGGGTTTCGTAAAACAGGATGACCTCGAACAGCTCGCGGTACACCGAGAAGAACGCCAGGATGGCAAAGCCGAAGCGGCCGCCGCCGCCCACCAGACTGCTCTTGATGTAGTCCTGCCATGCCGCTGCGTGGCGGCGGTCGTGCATCCATACGCCCAGCCACAACACCATGACTGCGGCGAACAGCGCGGTACAGCCTTCCAGCAATTCGCGCTGGGCGCCGCTGACGTCGAACAGATACGCCGCCGCGGCCCAGGTGAACACGCCGGCGACCATCGCCAGGCCCCAACCAATGTGCACGCTGCGCTCGGCCGACTGCTGGCCGGTGTTGCGCAGGAACGCGAGGATGGCCGCCAGCACCAGAATGGCTTCCAGACCTTCGCGCAGCAGAATCAGCAGTGCGGATATGAAGCTCAGCGACTGGCTGAGGCCATCGCTGCCCAGCAGCTTCGCCGATTCCTGAAGTTTGCTTTTGGCGAACTCGAGTTTTTGCGCAGCCTGGGCCAGCGGCAGGCCGTCCTGCAGCGACTGCCGGTAGGCCATCAAGGCTTTTTCAGTGTCTTTGCGCACTTGCGCGTCGACGTTGTCGAGCGAGCTCTCCACCAGTTCGAAGCCTTCGAGATAGGCAGCGACGGACAGGTCATAGGCTTGGTCATGATCGCCATTGCCATAGGCGGCGAGACTTTTTTCCAGAGTGACGCTGGTGTACTCGAGCAACTGCTGCGGGCCGCGCTGAACCACGGGCGGCTGCGCACGCTGGCTGCGGAACAGCGCCGCAGCGGGCTCGCCCTGGGTGGCGGCGATTTCGTCCGGCGTCTGGCGAGCGAGTTCCGCGAGGTCGAATGTTTTCGGCTTCGCCCCGTCATCCGTTACCGGAGCAGGCGCAGTTTTTGCGGCACTCAAGCTGGCGATATAAACCGCCAGGTCCCAACGCTGACGCTCGTCCAGTTGGTCGGCGAAAGCAGGCATATCGGTGCCTTCAATGCCCAGGGTGGTGGCGCTGTACAAGTCGTAAAGGCTGAGACGACCGAGGCGCTTGGCGTCGGTCAGATCAGACGGCGCTGGCTCCAGGCCAATGCCAGCAGGGCCGTCACCGAGGCCGGCATCGCCGTGGCACACCGCGCACTGCTGCGCGTAGAGCGGCGCGCCGCGGGTCGGGTCTGGCGTGATGACCGGGGCTTGACTGACTTCGTACGCCGCGGCCACTTGGGCGCTGAGCTGGCGCGCCTGGCGATTGACTGCTGCGGCGTCTTGATGCTCAGCAATAGCGGTGCGCAGAGCGCCCACGCCCTGCTCGATGTCGCCGCGCTGTGGCCGCGCCGGCAGCGCTACGATCAGGCCGTGCAGCGTGGTCAGGGCGTCGAGTTGTTTCTGGTAGCTGTCACCGTTGATGACCTGGCCGCCATTCACCGCGTCGGCGTAATCCGCGCCGAGGTAATCGAGCAAATGAATGGCTTGGGCGGTTCCTTCCACCGGATCAGCGAATGCGTTCAGGCTAAAAACAGACAACAGCGAGAGGAGGCAGAGCAACAAACGGGGAGAGGCAAACATGATTCCATCCCAATTAAGAATGGCTCACATTGTTACCTTCCTAACGTTCTCACTCAAGTCTTGTAACAAAGCTTTTCCTAATCGGGGCGATTGCGGATTGATCGACACCGCGAAGCTAGAACGGAAAAAGACGCGATCCGTATTGAACGCGCCCTTAAATAACCGCAACCGCCGTTAGCTGACCGCTCGGCGGACGCTGGCCAGTAACCCGGCGGCGCCGATGAATAGCGCCCCGAACGTGCGGTTCATCAGGCGCTGCTGACGCGGCGTGCGCAACAAACGCAGCACCCGCGAAGCCAGACCGGTGTACCCGGCCATCACGATGAGATCGACCGTAATCATGGTCGCGCCCATTGTCAGGTACTGCACCAGCTGCGGCGCTTTGGGATCGATGAATTGCGGCAGCACCGCCAGCATGAACACCACGGCTTTCGGATTGCTGACGTTGACCAGGAAGCCACGCAGAACCAGCGTCAACGGACGACCGGATGGCCGCACCGCCGCGTCTTCAGACAAATCACCAGGCAGCGCCCGCCATTGCTTGACGCCCAGGTACACCAGGTAGATGACGCCGAACCATTTGATCAGGCTGAAGGCCAGCTCGGAGGCAGAAAGAATGGCGCCCACGCCAGCCGCCACGATGGCGATCTGGACCGCCAGCCCGACCTGCAGCCCCAACGCGTTCCAATAGCCGCGCCAGAAACCATATTGCAGGCCAGCCGACATCGAGGCGATAGCGCCTGCGCCGGGAGAAAGACTGATTAGCCAACAAGCGACGAAAAACGCCAGCCAGGTTTCGAGCAGCATGGCTGCGAACCTCAGAAAGAAGGGGGCGCTTACGGTAACGCGCTGTGTGGCGACTGACTAGCACAGTCGCCACACAGTTGAGGAGCACAGCGCCGGTTATGCTTCCGGGCCGTGTTTGCGCAGCTGGACAGCATCAACATCCTTAGCCGCCGCCCGAGCCCGGGCGGTGCGCATTTTGATGTTGATGGCTTCAACAGCCAGCGAGAACGCCATGGCGAAGTAGACATAGCCTTTTGGCACATGCACTTCAAAGGCTTCGGCGATCAGCACGGTACCGACCACGATCAGGAACGACAGCGCCAGCATTTTCAGCGACGGGTGCTTGTCGATGTATTCGCTGATGGTGCTGGCTGCCAGCATCATCACGCCCACGGAAATCACGATGGCCGCAATCATGACCGGTACATGCTGCACCAGGCCGACGGCGGTGATCACCGAGTCGAGGGAGAAGATGATGTCGATAATGGCGATCTGCGTGATGATCCCCATAAAGCCGTACACCTTGCCGCCGGCCTTGGCTTCTTCTTCAGCGCCTTCCAGACCGTGGTAAATCTCAGCGGTACTTTTGAACAGCAGGAACAGGCCACCGAAAAACAGAATCAGGTCGCGCCCGGAAATGCCCTGCTCGAAGACGGTGAACAGATCCGCCGTCAGGCGCATGACCCAGGTAATCGACAGCAGCAACAGAATCCGTGTGCCCATGGCCAGGGCCAGGCCAAAGAAGCGCGCTTTGGGTTGTTGTTCGACTGGCAGCCGGCTGACCAGAATCGAGATGAAGATGATGTTATCGATGCCAAGGACGATTTCCAAAGCGGTCAAGGTCAAGAACGCGACCCAGATCTCTGGACTCATTAGCCATTCCATAGTGTTGCCTCAAAAGGGGTAAGTGGTAATCCGTTAGGTTCTTTGCTTTCAGTCGACTTGGGCCAGTTGTTGCTCGAGGCTTTCCAGGTGTTCCAGCGCCAGCATCCAAGCCTCTTCCAGCTCGCTTTCACGGACCTTCATTTTGGCTTGTTCGGCAAGAAGATCGCGCAAATCGTCTTTACGCGATGTTTCATAAATGGCCGCATCGCCGAGTCGCTCTTGTACTTTGGCAAGTTTTTCGTGCAGCAACCCGAGCTCTTTTTCGAGTTTTTCGGCTTCGCGCTTGTGCGGCGCCAGTTGCTGACGCAATGCAGCAGCCGCTTGGCGCTGAGCGCGCTTGTCGGTTTTATCACCCGCCGGCGCAGTGCTGACCGGCGCCTGACGGGCGCGGTAGTCGACCAGCCAGCGGGCATAATCTTCCAGATCACCATCGAATTCCTGAATGCGCCCTTCGGCGACCAGCAGAAACTCGTCGGTGGTGCTCTTGAGCAAGTGCCTGTCGTGCGACACCACCACCACGGCGCCTTCGAATTCCTGCAGGGCCATGGTCAGGGCCAGGCGCATCTCCAGATCGAGGTGGTTGGTCGGTTCGTCGAGCAGCAACAGGTTGGGCTTTTCCCATGCGATCAACGCCAACGCCAAACGTGCTTTCTCACCGCCAGAGAAATTCAGAACCGGCTCGTCGCAGCGCGGCCCCCGGAAGTCGAAACCTCCGAGAAAGTCGCGCAATGTCTGCTCGCGCTCAGTTGGCGCCAGGCGTTGCAGGTGCAGGAGCGGGCTGGCTTTGTTGTCGAGAGAGTCAAGCTGATGTTGGGCAAAATAGCCGATCACCAGATTTTCGCCACGTACCAACCGCCCGCCAATTACCGGCAGCTCGCCGACCAGGGTTTTGATCAACGTGGATTTGCCCGCGCCGTTCGGCCCGAGCAAACCGATACGTGCGCCGGGCACCAAGCCCAGCTTCACTTTTTCCAGCACCACCTTGTCGCCATAGCCGAGACGGCCATCGGACAGATTAAGCAACGGGCTGGAAATCTTGTCGGCTTCGCGGAAAGTAAAGTCGAACGGCGAGTCGACATGGGCCGCCGACAGTTCTTCCATGCGCTCAAGGGCTTTGATTCGGCTCTGCGCCTGGCGGGCCTTGGTGGCCTGCGCCTTGAAGCGGGCGATGTATTTTTCCATGTGCGCGCGCTGCGCCTGCTGCTTCTCATACGCCTGTTGCTGCTGCGCCAGACGCTCAGCCCGGGCGCGCTCGAAAGCGGTATAGCCGCCGCGATACAACACGAGCTTGCGTTGGTCGACATGGGCGACGTGATCGACCACAGCATCGAGAAAATCGCGGTCGTGGGAAATCAGCAGTAGCGTGCCCGGGTAGCTTTTCAGCCACTCTTCGAGCCAGAGAATGGCGTCGAGATCCAGGTGGTTGGTGGGCTCATCGAGCAGCAGCAGGTCGGACGGACACATCAGCGCTTGAGCCAGGTTCAGGCGCATACGCCAGCCGCCGGAAAAACTGCCCACCGGACGATCCATCTGCTCATTGCTGAAACCCAGGCCGGCGAGCAATTTGCGCGCGCGGGCATCGGCGGTGTAACCGTCGGCGGCGTCCAGCTCGGCGTGCAGCCGCGCCTGTGCGGCGCCATCGTGGGACGCTTCGGCGGCGGCCAGATCGGTTTGCACCTGGCGCAGGCGAATGTCGCCATCGAGCACATAGTCGACGGCGATACGCTCAAGCGTATCGACCTCTTGGCGCATGTGCGCGATACGCCAGTCTGCTGGCAGGAAGCAGTCGCCGGAATCGGGCGTCAACTCACCGCGCAACAAGGCGAACAGGCTGGATTTACCGGCACCATTGGCGCCGATGAGGCCGGCTTTATGGCCGGCGTGCAGCGTCAGCTCGGCGTCTTCCAACAAACGCTGCGGGCCACGCTGTAAAGTGAGGTTTTGTAGTCGAATCATAATGGCGGCGGAGTCTACCAGCTTCGTTTGCTTATCGCCCGGAAAGCACCATGCCCTCTGACCTGTGGAATTTTGCCAAGACGTTTTATGCCCGCCCCGGCATCGAAGCAGCGTGCTTGCGTTTGCAAGAGCAAGGCGCGGATGTGTGCGTGGTGCTGTGCGCCGCATGGTTGCAGCAAGCGCAAGTGGCCTGCACGCTGGCGCGCACCGAGGCACTTATGCAAGTCGCCGCAACATGGCAAGACGAGGTCGTTGTACCGCTTCGTCACTTGCGCCAACGCTGGCGCGAAGCAGCCGCGCACGACAGGGCGCTCAACGAACTGCGTGAGCAGGTCAAGAAGCTGGAACTGGACAGTGAACGTCAGCAGCTTGAACGCATGCATCAGTTGGTGCGCGCGTGGCCGACAGGGGAAACAGACGGGGACTGGTTAACCGCCGTAGCGGGCCAGCATGACCGCGACGCGCTGGCAGTGCTGCGCGTCGCGATCACTCACGCTTAGGACAGGCTTGGCGCGCCGCTACCGTTGGTAGTTGGCGTTGCGGCTGCCGGTGCAGCGGGAGCAGCTACCGGCGCTGGCGTTGCAGGTGTCGCTGGTTTCGCAGCGGCAGGCTTGGCAGCGACAGGTTTCGCAGGAGCCTTGGCAGCAGGTTTGGCTGCTGGTTTAACCGCTGCTTTGGCTGGCGCTTTCACAACGGGTTTAGCTGCTGGTTTAGCTGCCGGTTTTGCGGCGGCTTTGGCGGGTGCCTTGGCAGCTGCGGGCTTGGCGGTAGCGGCCGGCTTGGCAGCTGGTTTGACAGCAGCAGGCTTGGCAGGCGCTTTAGCAGCGGGTTTAGCCGCTGGCTTGGCGACCGGTTTGGCCGCGGCTCTTACCGGCGCCTTGACGGCGGGTTTGGCGGCGGTCGACGCGGCAGCTTTGGCAGCAGGCTTCGCGACGGGCTTGGCGGCAGCTTTCACCGGCGCTTTTTTCGCAACGGGTTTGGCCGCCGCTTTGGCTGCGGGTTTGGCAGCAGCTTTTACCGGCGCCTTCGCGGCTGGCTTGGCTGCGGCTTTCGCCGGCGCTTTGGCAGCTGGCTTGGCAACTGGTTTAGCGGCAGGCTTGGCCGCCGCTTTTGCAGCCGGAGCTTTCGCAGCAGGCTTGGCGGCGACCGGTTTCGGCGCCGCGCTGCGCGCGCTCAATGCCTTGGCAACCGACTCTTTGACCTTGCCAACGCCCTGGGCCAGTTTCAGGCTTTCCTGAGCGTCGCGCTTGAGTTGCACGATGTAGTTGCGCGTCTCAGCCTGACTGGCTTTGAGGGTGTCGAGCAGCGTCTCCAGTTCGGCGACGGCTTGCTTGGCTTTGTTCTGCGCTTTGTTCTTGCCTGCGGTGGTCGCGGCTTGCAGCAAGCTGCGCGCGTCATGCAGTTTTTCCTGGGCTTTGCCGCGTTGTTTTTCCAGTTTGGCGAGCAGCTTTTCAGCGTCGACCAAAGCCTGGGAACAAGCACTTTCTAGATGATCCAGCAGACTCTGAGAAAGTTGCTGCAGCAGGTGCAAAGGAGTAGTTACCGATTTCTTATTGGCCGACATGACGCGCCTCCTGGCGAACGTTGGTGCGGCCATACTAGCCGGCCGTTTCGTCGCTCGCCAGTTCCGTGATAAGGGCTGGCATAATCGCCGCACTTGTCGCCCGGAGAACGCCCATGTCGCGTCGTTTCTTACCGCTGTTTTTTCTGCTCGCGCCGCTTGCCACCAGCACCGCCTACGCGCAAGAAAACCAGCACGATCTGGCGTACAGCCTTGGGGTGAAACTGGGGCAGCGTCTGCGCGAAGAAGTGCCCGATCTGCAGCTGCAGGCCTTGCTTGATGGGCTTCGCCAATCCTATCGCGGCGAACCGCTGCAACTCGATGCCAAGCGCATGGAACAGGTGCTTGCCGAACACGAAGCGAAGCTGGCCGAAGCACCTGTCGACGATCAAAAGGCAAAGCAGGCGGAAACGCGATTTCTGGTCAATGAGAAAGCCAAAACCGGCATGCGTGAATTGCCCGGTGGTGTGCTGTACAGCGAATTGGTTCGAGGCCAGGGACGCATTCCCAAAGCGAGCGGTCGCGTGCAGGTGAAGTACGTGGGGCGCTTTGCCGACGGCAGCGTGTTCGACGAGAGCGCACAACCGGTGTGGTTCAAGCTCGACAGCGTGATCAGCGGATGGCGAATTGCGTTGCAGGAAATGCCCGCGGGAAGCAAATGGCGGCTGGTAATTCCATCTGACCAGGCTTACGGCGCCGAAGGGGCCGGCGACCTGATCGCGCCGTACTCGCCCTTGGTATTTGAAATTGAATTGCTTGAGGCCGCCGACTGAGCAGCGGCCCGGGTACCCTTCACACCACTATTCAGACGACGGGCGCCGCCTGTTGCTGGTGAGCGTTGTGAAGCACTTCGATGAGGCAGTCTTCCAGCTCGAAACGTTCGTGAAGCAATTGCCCCAGCCGCTTCAGTTCGGCGCCCACTACTGCGGCGTCGCTGCAGTCACCTTTATCGCATCGATCATTGAACGCCAGCGCCACTTCGGTAATGGCTTCAATGCGCGGATAAATTTGCTTGGCGAGTTCCAGCCCACGGTCATCGCCGAAGGCTTTCGCCTCGTTGGTGAGCTGTTCGTAGACTTCGAAATGGCCGGCAGATACGTAATCCACCAACACTTCACAGAAACGTTGCAAGGCCTGCTCGTTGGCCTCAGGCGATGCGGCTTCGTCGTGCAGCGCATCAAAACTGCGGACCAGTTCGTGGCGCTCTTGCAGCCAGCGATCAATCAGCAGATGAACCCCACCCCAGCGTTCCTGGGCGTTCTGACAGCTCTCGAGCATGATGACTCACTCCCCTTGATTCAATGCTGTTTCTACGTCTGCTCCGAGACGGTTTTTTTGTCATCCGGCGCTTCACAACGGCATTTAACCGACGCTTAGTGCAGGCCAGATTATGCCCGCCCGCCACGCCCTACAAGGCACCACAGGAGAAAGTTTCATACGACCGTTTGATCGCAATGCCGCATGCGGCTTGGCCTCAGCAAAGGCACAGGCCGGGAACAAGGCGGCGTTGAGCCGCCGCAAGGGAGGGCTCAGGCGCGACGCAGGAACTGATAAACCGAGAAAATGACCATGCCGACAAAGGCCAGCAGGCACCACTCGGCAAGGCTCATACCGAACAACGTCCAGGTCACTTCGGCGCAATCGGCAGTGCCGTGAAGCACGCGCGAGACGAACTCCTGAAACGGCAGGTTCTCCAGCATGTAGTCGAAGTTGCTCGGCATGCACGAAGCCATCGGATCGGGCGGTGTGTTCTGAATCCAGATTTGCCGGGCGGCAGCGGCTGCACCGGCAGCGGCCGACAGAAACGTCAGGCCGGCGTATACGCGACGCCCGCCACGGCCAGGGTTATGCAGCGCCGCCAGCAGGGCAAAGAGGCCGAAGGCCATAACGCACAGGCGCTGCACGATGCACAGCGGGCAAGGTTCCAGGCCAACGACATGTTCCAGATACAGGGCGCCGCCCATCATGGCGAGGCACGCAAGGAAGGCGAGTAAGAACAGCGAACGCGGGCTGGCCAGCGACATGACAACTCCGGTGAGGCGAGGAAAGGCGGTACGTTAGTGGAAAGCCCTGTGCCTATACAAGCCGGCACCGCAGTGCAGCCATCGCCCTGCTCGCACCACACGTCCGGTGGCGGGAGCAGGCCAGCCAATCCGGCAGCCCGCCCCGGCGCTCACGCAGACAAAACCTCAGCGCCTTCAGACGCCAGCCACCGCTGGCAACGGCAAGTTCGGCAGTGGTCGGTCGAGCAATCCCAAGGCTTCTTCAAACAGTTCGTTGCTTCGTTGCAACTCGCCTTGCTGAGCAAGCAGCCGCGCCAATTCGCCACAGGCTTGCGGCGTGCGGGCGAAGCTCAGGCTGCTTTCAAAGTACTCGCGCGCCTTGCCCCACAGGCTGTTGTGCAAACACAGGCGCCCCAGGCAGAGCAGTAACACAGCGTCGGCTGGATTGGCCTTCAGCCACCCTTCCGCAGCCTGCAACTGTTTGGCGGCGTCGCGGCCCCGCACCTGCCCATACAGCTCGACCAGACGGCTGTCGTACTGCCTCGAGATTGCGGCACGCAAAACCTCCTCGGCTTCCTCCGGTGCGCCCAACACACGCAGCTGTTGGGCATACACCGCCACCAACTGCGGTTCGCTGCGCTGCGCTTTCGACAGGTGCTGCCAGGCCTGCGTGAGCGGTTGCAGGGCGATTTCGCCGTTGTTCAGCCCGTCTGTGGCGGCACTGGCCAGACGCGCACTCCACGCTTGCTGTTCCAGGGCACTGAGCTCGGCATCGCCCAGCACCTTGTCTTTGCGCAGGTCGGGAAGCAGTGCAATCACTGCCGGCCAGTCTCCGCGCTGCTGGTGCACTTGCTGCAAATGCCTGAGCACCTGGCGATGGTGTGGATGGCGGGCGCGCATTACCTGCAAGGTTTCCAGCGCTGCTTCAGTCTGACCGCGGGCCTGTTGCAGTTCGGCGTGCGCCAGAGCGATCGCGAGCTCGGCATGAGGCTGACGCTCCAATGCCTTTTCAAGAAAACCGTCGCTCTGTTCGTACTCACCCAGCTCATTGGCAGCGCGTGCTGCGCCGAGGTAGTAAATCAGCGGTTGCTGCTCGCCTTCGGCCGCCCGTTGCAAATGCCGTACGGCGCGGGCCCAGCGGCCCTCGGCGAGATCGAGAAGACCTTGTTCGCTGGCAAGCTGCACACGGCGCTTGCGGTTACGCCGCGACCACGGGTTAACCACGCCGCCCGATACGAATACCAGGCTCAGCACCAACCGGATCAGATAAACCGCCAGCCACACAACGGCGATGAGCGCTACGGCGGCCCATAGGCTGGATTCGTAGCGGAAGTTTTTGTAGGCAATCAGCACGTAGCCGGGGTCTTCAACCACGGCCAGACCAATCAATACGGCCGTGGCGATCAGCAGCAGCAGAATAAGCAGCGCACGTCTCATGGGCTGACTTCCTCCAGCTCATTGTCCGCGGCCGGCTGATCGCTCTGGGATTGCCGTTCTTCCTGCAGCTTCTCGCTCGCGTTCTGACGCTTTTGCACGTAGGCGCGCACCGCGTCGGTTGCAGGCGTGAGGTCTGGCATGGCGACGGCGACTGGCTGGTTGATGAGCTCGTCGATGCGCGCCAGCAGCGCCTGGCTGTCAGGATTTTGTGCATTGAAATAGTTGTCGAGCACACCGCGCGCCTGGGTCATGGCCTGACGGTATACCTCAGGCTTGCCATTCAAGGCCGCCCACTGCGCCTGTTCCAATGCGAGCGTGAGGGCGAGGCGCACTTGCGTCAGGCTCTGGCCTGCCAATAGCGGGCGTACGTTCTGGTCGGCGTGGAAGTCGATGCGGATATAGCGCGAGAGTTTTTCCAGCCACTGCGACCACCAGCCCTGACCGTCACCTTCTGCGGCAAAGTTGAATTGCTCACCCTTGCTGGTGAAGGCCGGCACCAGTGAATTCAGCTCAGCCGCCTGCTCGCGCATGGCGCCCAGTTGCAGAAACAGACCGGTGCGATCCAGCGCAGTAATGCCGCGCAACGAAACCAGAGCCTTGGCCAGTTGCTCGCGGGCGGCGTAAGCAGCGGAGTCGTCCTGATCGCGGAGGATTTCGTCGGCGCCCTGTACCAGCACCGTGGCGCTGCCAACGTCCTGCAAGGCCGACAGCCGCAACGCGGCCAGACGCAGCAGGTGCTCGGCTTCAGCCAGACGCCAATCCTGGCGACTGGCGCCCAGCACACTTTCTACACGCTGGCTGAGCTGCTGCTGGTCGCCCTGCAACTGGGCCAACAAACGTCGGCGGCTTTCGAGTTCTTGCGGATCCGGCAGCGCGGCCACGCGGTCGGTAAGCCCTTGCTCGCGCTGTGACAGCAGCTGAGCCTGGCTGCGCGTCTGCTCGAGTTGCGACAGCTGCTCCCGATCATGGCTTTGCAGCATCCGCACCTGCCACACACTCCAGCCGCCCGCTGCCACACCGGCGGCACCGATCAACAGAGCCAGCGCCGCCAAGCCGGTGCCACGCGCTTTGGCAGGCGGCGGGGCAACCGGTTCGGTGCGAGAAGAAGTGGGCGCTGTCAGCGCGGGTTGAGTGTCATCTTTCGGGGAGGTTGCTTCGCTCACGTATCCGTCCTGTGCATCAGAGGGCAGCCGGGGCATGGTCCCGCAAAGCTGCCAGCAACGCCGCGGCATTCGCGCCACGGCAGTCCACAACCGCACGAGCCCCGGCGGCAGTTGCCATGTCGGCAACCCGCGGGCTCGGTACAAACAAGGGTAGCCGCGCCAGTGTCGGCCATTCGGCGCCAGCCAGGGTCAGCAGGTGTTGAAAACCCTGCCCACTGCTGACCACCAGACCATTCAAGCGTTCAGCGTAAACACGCTCCGGCAAGGTCGCCACCGCATAGTGCGGCAGCGAGCGGCGATACAGTGGCAGATAATCGACCGCTACGCCTTGGCCGCGCAAGCATTCAGCCAAGGCTTCACGGCCACCCTCGCCCCGCAGGATCAACACCCGTGGCGTGGCAGTGGCGGCAAGTGCGGTGTGTAATTGTGGCAGTGCCAGCAAAGCCTCGCTGTCATCACCCTGGGCGGGATAGTTCACGGCCAGACCATGGTCAGCCAGAATCTGGCCGGTGGCGGCGCCAACGGTGAACCAGGCGATATGCGCGGGCGGCTGCGGCCAGTAGCGTTCCAGCAGAGCCAGGCCCAAACGGGCTGCCGGCTTGCTGACGACGATGACGGCGCAGTAACGATCCAGATGTTCAATCAGGCTGCGCTGCTGCGTCGACTCGGCGAGGGGTTCGATGTTCAGCAGCGGCAGGCTGCTGCTGAACACGCCGTGCTCGGCGAGGGTGGCGGCAAGCATGGCGCTCTCCTCGGCCGGACGGGTCAGTAGCAACCGCCACTCAGTCACTCGGGCTGAGCCTCGCCATAAACGGCTTGCAGAATGGCGGCGGCGCCTTGCTGCAACAGGTCTTGCGCCACGCTGACGCCGAGGGCGTTGGGGTCTTTAACCGTGCCGGTGGCTTCGGCGCGCAGCAGCAAACCGCCATCAGGCTGGCCAACCAGACCGCGCAACCACAACTGCTCGCCCCGCAGCTCGGCGTAGCAGGCGATGGGCACCTGGCAGCCACCATTCAAGGTTTTGTTCAGCGCACGTTCGGCGGTGACGCGTACAGCCGTTTCGTGGTGATGCAGGGCGGCGAGCAAGACATGAATGTCACTGTCGGCGCTGCGGCATTCGATGCCGACGGCACCCTGGCCACCGGCCGGCAGGCTGTCGATGACGCTGATGCTGGAGCGAATACGGTCGGCGAAGCCCAATCGAATCAGGCCAGCAGCCGCGAGGATGATGGCGTCGTATTCACCCGCATCCAGCTTGGCCAGGCGAGTGTTGACATTGCCGCGCAGAAAACGGATTTGCAGGTCCGGCCGGATTGCCAACAGCTGCGTTTGCCGGCGCAGACTGGAAGTGCCCACCACCGCGCCTTGTGGCAACGCGGCAATGCTTTCATAGGTATTGGAAACGAAGGCATCGCGCGGGTCTTCGCGCTCGCAAATGCAGTACAGACCCAGGCCTTCGGGAAAATCCATGGGCACGTCTTTCATCGAATGCACGGCGATATCGGCTTCGTTTTCCAGCAGTGCGGTTTCGAGTTCTTTGACGAACAGGCCTTTGCCGCCAATTTTTGACAGCGGCGAATCAAGCAACTTGTCGCCACGACTCACCATCGGCACCAGGCTGACAGCCAGGCCAGGGTGAGCGGCTTCCAGGCGCGCTTTTACGTATTCGGCCTGCCAGAGGGCCAAGGCACTTTTGCGGGTAGCGATGCGGATTTCGCGAAACGACATGACGGCTCTCGAACGGAATTAACCCGCGCATAGTAAGGCAGCCGCGCAGGTGGTGCACCCGCCGTCAGGGTGACCGGCTGCCGCAGCAGCCGTTCGGGTGGTTTAGCTCAGAGGGTGTTCATCAGTTTGCGCACGCCGGCAACGTGGCGGCGGCTGACGATCAGGGCATCGCCATTCAAGCCTTTGAGATACAGCTGGAAATGGCCGAGCGGAGTGCGCTGCAAACGTTCGATCCGCTCACGAGCCACCAGCGCATTGCGGTGAATGCGCACAAAGCGATCCCCGAATTCGTCTTCCAGGGCTTTGAGGGGTTCGTCCAGCAGCACCTCACCGCCTTCGTGACGCAGGGTCACGTACTTATGGTCGGCGATGAAATAGATCACCTGATCCAGAGGGATCAGCTCGATGCCTTTGCGGGTGCGGGCACTGATATGGGTGCGCGGACCGCTGCCGCTTTCGGCGGCCGGGCGGGTCAGCGCCACGAGCTGAACGCGATTGGGACGTTCGGCTTTTTTCAGCGCTTCAACCAGGCTTTCGGGGCGTACCGGCTTGACCAGGTAACCCACGGCACTGACCTGAAACGCATCGATGGCGAACTCATCGTGCGCGGTGCAGAAAATTACCGCTGGCGGCGCCTCGCGCTCGCACAGCTTGGCCGCTACCTGCAAGCCGTCCAGACCCGGCATGCGAATGTCGAGTAACACCACATCGGGTTTAAGACTATCGATCAGGGTCAACGCCTCTTCGCCATTGCTGGCACAGGGCTCCAACACTCGGTAACCATCGAGCTCACCGACCATACGGCTGAGGCGCTCGCGGGCTAGGGGTTCATCGTCGACGATCAGGACATTCATATTGCTCGGGCTTCCTGCGTGAGTCTCGCACAAGGATAGCGTAGACAGGTGAAGTGGCGCCCGTCACGGCGATCCACGCTGAGACTCGCGCGAGGGCCAAAAAGTGCCGCAAGACGCGCATCTATATTCACCAACGCTTGCTGTGTACCACGAGAGGGTTTGTGCTCACTGCCCTCCTTATCCGGGTCATAAGGGTTGCTGACACTCAGCTCGAACACCCCATTTTTATAATCTGCTTCTATGCGTACCACGCCCCCTTCGATGCGCGGCTGAATACCGTAGATCAAAGCGTTCTCCAACAATGGCTGCAAGGTGAGCTGAGGAATCGGCAGGTCAGGCGGAACGTTCTCGACCTGCCACTCCAACTGTAGACGCTCGCCGAGGCGATATTGTTCGATAGAAAGATAGCGCTTGCTCAGCTCCAGTTCCTCACTCCATGTCACGAGGCTGCCTGGCTTGGCCAGACTGGCGCGGAACAGGTCGGACAAATCCAGCACCGCTTGTTCAGCTTTATACGGGTCGATTACGACCAGGCTGGCGATGCTATTCAGGCTGTTGAATAGAAAATGCGGCCGGATCCGCGCCTGCAACGACTCGATTCGTGCCGATAGTTCCGCCTGCTGCTGTCGCCGCCATTGGCTCTGCAAGTAGAAGTAGCGTAGCAGCAGCGCCGACATGATCAGGCTAATCAGTGCGTGGCGAAGATAAAGGTTCACTTCCCCATCACGGGGCAATGGCCCGCCCAGGCTATAGAAGTCGGCGATGGCGGTGCAGCTCAGGGTCAGGCCCACCACCAGCAGGCAACACAGCAGCCCCGCCAAGGCGGCCGGCAAGCGCGCCAGCAGCGGCCGCAACTGGCACATCAGCCCGGCCGACAGCAGCACGATCCACTGTACGAACAGCGAGGTCAGCGCCAGACGAATCCAGTTGAAGCCCGGCTGCATCGGCTCGGCAAGCACCAGCACCAGCACCAGCAGCTCGGCCAGCAATACCAGCACCAGCAAAGCCTCTGGCAGGCAAAGCTCGGGCAGGAAGAATTCGCCAGGGGTGGTCTTCTTTGATTTAAGCCATGAGATACGCATCGATACAGTTTCCGGGGCAGCTGGCGCGGCAGCAAGCGCACCAGCGCTGCACGGACTAAATAAAGCAGCAAATGGCCATGTCGTAGGCAAAACTGTGATCAGTCCTACAATTGCCCGGTCCTTTGCCGACGGTGCAACGCTCACCGGTACAACAAACCGTCGCCGCGAATTTGCTGTTTACCCTGCTATTATCCGCAGACTTTTTTCGCCGGCCGCCTCTCGTGGCCTCCCGTTTTGCGCACAGCCGAGTCATTGTCATGAGCACCGAAAAGACCAACCAATCGTGGGGCGGCCGCTTCAGCGAACCTGTCGACGCCTTTGTTGCCCGCTTCACTGCCTCGGTCAATTTCGACCAGCGCCTGTACCGCCACGACATCATGGGCTCCATTGCCCACGCCACCATGCTGGCCAAGGTCGGCGTGCTGACGGCTGAAGAACGCGACGCCATCGAAGATGGCTTGAAGCAGATCCAGAGCGAAATCGAGGCGGGCAATTTCGAGTGGCGGGTAGACCTGGAAGACGTGCACATGAACATCGAGGCGCGTCTGACTGACCGCATCGGCGTTACCGGCAAAAAGCTGCACACCGGCCGTTCGCGCAACGACCAGGTAGCCACCGATATCCGCCTGTGGCTGCGTGACGAAATCGACCTGATCCTCAGCGAGATCACGCGTCTGCAACAGGGCTTGCTGGAACAGGCCGAGCGCGAAGCCGGCACCATCATGCCGGGCTTCACTCACCTGCAAACTGCTCAGCCCGTCACCTTCGGCCACCACTTGCTGGCCTGGTTTGAAATGCTGTCGCGTGACTACGAGCGCCTGGTCGACTGCCGCAAACGCACCAACCGCATGCCGTTGGGCTCGGCCGCACTGGCTGGCACCACGTATCCGATCCAGCGTGAAATCACCGCTGAGCTGCTGGGCTTCGATGCGGTAGGCGGCAACTCGCTGGACGGCGTGTCCGACCGCGACTTCGCCATTGAATTCTGCGCAGCGGCCTCGCTGGCAATGATGCATCTCTCGCGCTTTTCGGAAGAGTTGGTGCTGTGGACCAGCGCGCAGTTCCAGTTCATCGACTTGCCCGACCGCTTCTGCACCGGCAGTTCGATCATGCCGCAGAAGAAAAACCCCGACGTACCCGAGCTGGTACGGGGTAAATCCGGCCGCGTATTCGGGGCGTTGATGGGTTTGCTGACGTTGATGAAGGGCCAACCGCTGGCCTACAACAAAGACAATCAGGAAGACAAAGAGCCTCTGTTCGACGCCGCCGACACGCTGCGCGACAGCCTGCGCGCCTTCGCCGACATGATCCCGGCGATCAAGCCGAAAACCGAGGTTATGCGCGAAGCGGCACTGCGCGGTTTCTCTACCGCAACCGACCTGGCCGACTACCTCGTTCGCAAGGGCCTGCCCTTCCGTGATTGCCACGAGATTGTTGGCCATGCGGTGAAGTACGGCGTGCAAACCGGCAAAGACCTGGCGGAGATGAGCCTCGACGAACTGCGCGTTTTCAGCGATCAGATCGAGCAGGACGTGTTCGCCGTGCTGACCCTCGAAGGCTCGGTCAATGCGCGTGACCATATCGGCGGCACCGCGCCCAATCAGGTGAAGGCTGCGGTGGTGCGGGGCAAGGCGTTGTTGGCCAGTCGTTAAACCGCACTGCCTTACCGACCTATCGCGGCTGGAGCCGCTTGCGCAGGTTCTTCGTGACCCGTGGAAGCGGCTTTTTTGTGCTTATTTCCTTGCTCGCGCCATCGCCAGAAACTGTTCCATCTCGGCGTCTTTGTCGGCCGCGACCTTCTGCACATTCGGATTCTGGTTCAACAGTTTGAACAGCGCGGCAGCCTGCGGGAAATCAGCCAGCACGTCGGTGGCAAACAGCTTGCCCATCACCACGCACGCCAGGTCCAGGCTGTAGAGAAAATACAGGTCAGCCAGGGATAAGGTGTCGCCTGCCAGGTACGGCGAAAACGCGCCATGGCGCTTCAGACTTGCCAAGCCCAGATTCAGGTCTTCGAGGCTCTTGGCCTTGATCGCCTCATCCACCTTGCCGCCGAAGAACGCTTCCATGTAGCAGGCGCGCGCGGGCAGTTCGATATACAACTCTATCTCGCGCATCAGCGACCGCACATAAGCGCGCGCTTGCGGCTCGCCCGGCAGCAAGGGCTTGGCGGGATGAGTTTCTTCGAGGTATTCGAGAATCACGCTGGTTTCGTTGATAAAGCCTTGCCCGGTCTGCAGCACCGGAACTTTGCCGCGCGGGCTGATGGCCAGAAACTCTTCACGCTGGCCACCATGAACGGCAACCGGCTCGAAGGGAATGCCTTTTTCCATTAGCGCCAGTTTGACCATGTTGTAGTAATTGCTGACCGAAAAACCGTGCAGTTTGAGCATGACAATCTCCGTTCCTGGTGGAGTGGGCGTGGACTCTTATAAACCGCGCCGAGCAAATCGCCCAGCCGCATCCACCCCATGAATGCGTACGCCATCGCGCACGGACCATGGCAAACTGCGGCCTTGTTTTTTTGAGGAAGTCACCATGAGCGACATTGATGAGAGCGAAGAAGCCTTCGCCGAAGCAACCCTGATTCAGGCCATTGAAAACCAGCTTGAGACCGACACGCCGCCTGCCGCCAAGGCCGCGTATAACAAACTGACACTGGTGGGTTATCCACGGGAAGAAATCCTGCAGCTGATGGCGTTGGTGCTGGCCTACGAAATCGACGCCATGCTCGATGAAGACCGCCCGTTCGATACTGCCTGGTATGAACAGGCCCTTCGAGCACTGCCAGAACTGCCTGAGGGTTCGGACGAGCCTGACTAATACCTAAGAAGGTATTGCTTTGATTCAGCTCAGCGGATTAGCCTCGCACTAGTAGCATCCTGCCATGGCACCGCCCGATATCCGGGCGGCCTCCGAGCCTGCACCGATGACCCATCGCGTCTCTATCAGCAATTGGACCAGCTTGTGCGCGGCTCTGCTGGTAGCCGTGCTGGGCGTTTCTCGGGTTCACGCCGAGGCCATCCAGATTGGCGCCGAAGATGACTGGTATCCCTACACCGCCCTTCGCGACGGCGAAATTACCGGCATGTCGGTGGATATCGTCAAAGCGGCGTTCGCTGCCACCGGCACCGATATAGAGCTCATTTCCTTCCCGTACTCACGCTGCATGCAACTGGCGCTGCGTGGGCAAATCGCCGCCTGTTTCAATACGTCGCCCAATCCTCAGATTGCTCAGGAATACCAGTTGCCCGCGCATCCGCTGTTCAGCGAGTCCATCTTGCTGTGGGCACGCAACGACAATGCCAAAGCGTTGAACAGCCTCGATCAACTGGTAGGCAAAACGGTCGCCGTCACCAATGGCTATGAGTACGGCGCCGACTTCGACAACGACACCCGCCTCAAGCGCATCATGGTGCGCAAAGACCTGAATGGTTTTTTGATGTTGCAACGCTCGCGCGTCGATTACATGCTGGCGTTTCGCGGCACCGCATTGCAGCTATTCGAGGAACGACCGGAACTGCGTGGGCAATTTATCCCGGTGATGACCGTGCACCGCCCCGATCTTTATCTATCCTTTTCCCGTCACCATCCAGAAGCCGAATCACTGCTCAAACGTTTCGATCAAGGCATGCGTTTAATCGAAAGCGACGGCCGCTATCAATCAATCATCGACACCTGGAGGAACAAACAGAACGCCGCGAAGTAAGCGGCAGCACCCACCCAAACCCCCTGCCCGCTTTTGGGGTCCCACGTCGCCACCGGCTCAACATCGAGCGTTGGCGCACTACAAGAAATCTGGAGCAAACATGTCATTTACCCCCGAACTGATTGCTGAGCTGGAAATTCTTGCCCTGTACAACCTCTCCAACACCAAGGAAGGCCTCAAGGTTCACCATATCGCCTCGCCTACGGCCATCGCCGCCACCCAGCGCCTGCACGAAAAAGGCCTGGTGACGCTGCCCGACGGCGGCTATCTGACCAGTCTCGGGCTGGACGCCGCGCAACATGCCCAGGACCTCCTGACCATTCTCACGGTTGAAGAAGCGGCTTGACCGCCCTGACGCAGGCAAAGACGGCTTCGACTGTTTTTGCCTGCGTTGCCAGGCTTTATCAATTCACCTCCAGCCCACTGCCCCCGGCGTTTCGCGGCTGCTAATCTAGCCCCACCAACCGGCAAGAGTTAGCTATGACGCGCACCCAGGAAATTCGTCCCGACATCGACGAGGGTATCGACCGCAAGGTGCTGACGCAGCTGCGCGCGCGCTTTCTCAAGGTCAATAGCGGTCGCCTGGACCGCGCCATGCAAGGGCTGTCGACGCGCCAGCAACTGGTGCTCAAGCTGCTGCCGTTGCTGTTTCATGTTAACCACCCGCTGCTTCCCGGCTACGTATCCAGCCAAACGCCCGCTGGCGTGTCCGGCTATGAACCCGACGATGAATTGCTGAGCGAAGCCCAGCGCCTGACCCGCTCCTTCGTTTATAAGGCGCGGCGCGGTAACCCGCCGCTGCCGATTCACGGTCTGTATCTGATGGGCAGCCTGGGCACCGTAGCGCAGGCGGAGCAGAGCGACATGGACGTGTGGGTATGCCACGCGCCCAATCTGAGCGCGCAGGACGTGCAGGAGCTGACGCGCAAATGCACGCTGCTCGAAGCGTGGGCGGCAACCCAGGGGGCCGAAGCGCACTTCTTTCTGATCGACCCCGCACGCTTCACCGTGGGCGACCGCGAAGCGCAGCTGACGTCAGATGACTGCGGCACCACCCAACATTATTTGCTGCTCGATGAGTTCTACCGCACCGCCATCTGGCTGGCGGGCCGCACGCCATTGTGGTGGCTGGTGCCGGTATACGAAGAAAAACGCTATGCCGAATACACTCATCAGTTGCTCAGCAAACGGTTTATCCGCGCCGACGAAGTACTCGACCTTGGTCACCTGGCGACCATTCCGCCTGGCGAGTTTATCGGGGCCGGCATGTGGCAGCTGTTCAAGGGCATCGAGTCGCCCTACAAATCCGCGCTGAAATTGCTGCTCACCGAGGTATACGCCAGCGAGCACCCGAAGGTTGAATGCCTGAGCCTGCGATTCAAGCAAGCCGTGTTCAGCAACCAGCTCGATCTGGACGAACTGGATCCTTACGTCGTCGTCTACCGCCGTCTTGAGGAGTACCTCAGCGGCCGCGGCGAAACCGAGCGGCTGGAGCTGATCCGCCGCTGCCTGTACCTCAAGGTCAACAAGAAAATCAGCAACCCGCCGCGCAACCGGCGCAAAAGCTGGCAACGGCTGTTGCTGGAAAAACTCACAGCCGGCTGGGGGTGGCAGCAGCGGCAGCTGGCAATGCTCGACAGCCGCAGCCAATGGAAGGTGCGTCAGGTCAGCGCCGAGCGCCGGGTGCTGGTCAACGAGCTGACCTACAGCTACCGCTTTCTGTCGCAGTTCGCACGCACCCAGCAAGTCGCCAGCTCGCTGAACAGTCGCGACCTTGGCGTGTTGGGCCGGCGTCTGTACGCCGCCTTCGAGCGCAAGGCCGGCAAGATCGAATTTATAAACCCCGGCATCGCCCCGGACCTCGCCGAAGACAACCTGACCCTGGTGTTCAACAGCGACAGCAGCGACGACAGTCAGTGGGCGCTGTTCAACGGCAGCCTCAACGGACAGGAGTGGCGAGACTTCGCCCCGCTGAAACGGGCGCGGGAACTGATTGAATTGCTGGCCTGGTGTCACCGCAACGGTGTGATCGACAGCAGCACGCGCATCGCCCTGCACCCCGGCGACAGCGATCTGACCGAATTCGAGCTGGCCAATCTGCTCTCCAGTCTGCAGCAAGCCGTGCCATTACCGCTGCCACCGGTTAGCGAGGACGCCCTGCTGCAGAGCAGCGCACCGAGCGAAGTGTTGCTGCTGGTTAACGTCGGCATCGACCCGCTCAAGCAGCACAGCCAGCTCAACGTGCACATGACCACCGGCCGCACCGATTCCCTGGGCTATTCAGGCGTGCGCGAAAACCTGGTACTGACTCTGGACCAGGTCAGCCTGAACAGCTGGAACGAGTTGTCGGTCAGCCGTTACGACGGCCCCCACGCGCTGCTCGACTGCTTACGCGACTTTCTCAACAGCCTGCCGCCCGGCGGTGCGCTACCCGTGCTGAAAGTGCGCTGCTTCTGTCGCAACCGCGCCCAGGCGATCGCCGAGCGTGTTGAGGAACTGTTCCGCGACATTCTTTCGCACTTCGTGGGCGAACGCGGCCAACGTTATCTGGTGCAGATTCAGCAGCAATACCATGTGCTGCAGCTAACGCCCGGCCATGTCGACCACGTAGCGCTGAACAACCTGCCGGCATTGCTGGAGCAACTGGGTGGCGAACTCAATAGCTACAGTCCGCTGCATCTGGACCGCCACGCGCTGGAAGGCGAAGACCTGGCGCTGATCCTGCCGCTCGGCCGGCCCGACTGCATTCAGGTGTTCTACCGGCTGCACGAAGAGATCGCCGAACTGACCGTGCTGGATGAGCGCAACGCGCTTTGGCGTCAGCGGCTGCCGTTTCGGGACGAACAAAGTCTGCTCACGCCACTGCAGCGTTTTATGCAATCGGTGCTCTACCGACGCAACGCGCAATTGCCGCTGGAGAGCGACCCTGCGCAGGCTGAGAACCTGGAAATTCTGTATTACGAAGTACTGCCGCCTGCGCCGTCACGGGCGCAGTTTCTGGAGCGCCGCGCGGCGCCGCAATCGGCAGTCAGCCATCCGTTCTACGACGTTCAGGCGATTGTCGAACCCGCCGAACAAGGCCGCGTTCACGTGACGCTGTTTTGTAACCATCGCGAATTCTCCGAGCTGGAATACGGCAACGAGCTGTTCAGCGCCGTGGCACGCCACATTCTTTCGCAACGTAGCGGCCAGGAGCGCTACCCGTGTTACATCACCGACCTGGACTTGTCGCGTGTGCTCGGCGAGGGGCAAACGCAGACCATTCATTACCTGCGCTATAAAACCCGTCTTGAGGCTGCGCTGAACAGTGCGCTGCAACGTGCATAACGTGCTTTCCCGTGGGACCTATCGCGGCTAAAGCCGCTCCCACGGGAAACGTGCGATGCAGCGCATGTGAGTAATCCGAACCTGTTCGGCTTACGTCTTCATCGGCGTCTGCGGATTATTTAACGCATACAGGTAACAGTCCGCCAGGCTGTGGTCGCCAGGCACGCTGGCGTAGCTGGCGGTAAACGTGATCGCCTGGCCGACATGCTGGTACAACCACGCCCCGCTGACACCCGGCGGCACCTCGGGCACCAGATCGCTGTCGTTGACGACCCGAAAAGTAGGCACGTTCAGTCCGTTGTAGTAAGCGGCGAACGAGGGCGAAGCCAGGCGCGGGCTGGCAAAGTTGTAGTGTTGCAGCGCGAGGCCGGGCCAGCGCTCGCGCATGTCCGGCACCGCCAGCGTGGATAAACTGCTGCCCAGACTATGGCCGCACACCCACAGCGGACCTTCCGGGCGCATGTCGTCAAGCGCTTGCAAGGCGAGATCGCGCAGCGAGGTGTAGAGCTTCAGGAAGCCGTCGTGCACAAGCCCCACATCTTTCTGCCACGGGTAGCTGCGCTGTGGCACATCCAGATCGTCAAACCAGTCTTGCACGGTGTCGGTGCCGCGAAACACCAGATACACCGCACCTTTAGGGTCGCGCGCAGCAAAGCCGAAGGGTTCGGATTCGTTAAGGAAATGCAGCTCGCTGAGCACGCTCCACACTGGGGACGAGAACTGCCAGCCAGGCATTTCCGGCATCTGCCAGCGGAAATCTTCGGGCTTTCGCGGCTGCTTCTGCGCCATCCACTGGTCGTACTGCTGATAAGCGCAGTTCACCAATTGGGCGCAGAGCAACGCTTGAGGCAGGGAAAACGCAGGCGGGAAGTACATCGGTAGGCTGGGCATCTCGGCCTCCTTGCCACTGAATGAACGCCTACTCTAAAAGCGCCTGGCGATTACTGGCTATAGGCACCCGCCGCTTCTGGCTGGTACTCGACTGCCAGCAGCGTCAGCTGAATCAGCTTTCCGGCAGGCGTTGGCCAGTCGATGTGTTGGCCAACCGACAACCCCAACAGCGCGCTGCCTACGGGCGCCAGAACCGACACCGTGCCCTCGCCGCCCGCCTCGTTCGGGTACACCAGCGTCAGGTGGTATTCCTTGCCGCTGCTTTCTTCCCGGCACACCACGCGCGAGTTCATGGTCACCACGCCGGCCGGCACTTCGTCATGGCCCACCACATTGGCGCGCGCCAGCTCCTCTTCGAGGGCCTGGGCGCCTGGGCCGAAATCGTCGAGACCTTCAAGCAGGCGCTCGAGGCGTTGCAAGTCCAGACGGGTGATGGTGATGGCAGGAGCAGTCATAACGCAGTACTCATAGTCAGTGGCGGCCAGACGCTGGAAGCCAGCGGAACGTCGCAGCCAGCTTGAGCGCGGCGGCAGAATTCCAGGCGGCAATTAAACAAAAACCCCGACCGAAGCCGGGGTTTGCAGGCGCCTCATTGGGTGAGGCTGATGCCGACCGTAGCACAAGACAT
Organism: Pseudomonas viridiflava; assembly: GCF_900573885.1. Classification (GTDB taxonomy): domain Bacteria; phylum Pseudomonadota; class Gammaproteobacteria; order Pseudomonadales; family Pseudomonadaceae; genus Aquipseudomonas. The sequence continues at coordinate 75,308 of NZ_UPSE01000154.1, read as the reverse complement.
GACTGCCAGGTCAAGACTGCCGGAATGGCGACGGCTTCACGCGCGCTTGGGCCAGCTCGATTATTTCTCGACGGCGCGGGCTGTCGGCCGCTTTCCACTCGCGAATTTCGGCGAGTAAACGACCGCAGCCCAGGCACACGTCATCGTCGTCCAGGCAGCATTCGCGGCGGCAGGGAGACAGCACCACATCCGGGTCTTGCGCCTGCGGCTGAAAAATCTGCGGTGCGTTCACGTCAGAGCTCATCGAACTCGATCGCTTCGCCGGCTTGTTCAAGGGTGATGCGCGCCAGCATTTCACCGAGCAGTTCGTCGCTGGTGTCGCAGATCCAGCGCTCGGTTGCGGCGTCGTAATCGAAATGAAAACCGCCGGAGCGAGCCGCCAGCCAGAGTTGGCGAATAGGCACCTGACGGCTGAGGATCAGCTGCGTGCCATTGGCGAACCGCACGGTAAGAATGCCCGCGGAATTTTCCAGATCGAGGTCCAGGCCGCTGTCATCGAAAATGTCTTCCACCGACTCCTGGGTGGCATCCACCAGATCGTGAAAACGCGCTTCGGTCAAACTCATTACGGGCACCTCAGGCAAAAAATCGGGGCAACGGCACGGTGTGCGTTGCGGCAAATTATGGATATCAACCGGCATGCGTGCGTCGGTACTCGGCGGGACTTTGTCCGGTCCAGCGGCGAAACGCACGAGCCAGGGAACCGGCCTCGCTAAAGCCAACAAAAAATGCGATGTCGGCCAGCTCAAGCGCCGGATCGCGTAGGTAACTGAGCACCAACTGCTGGCGGGTTTCGTCGACAAGTTGGCTGAATGATAACCCGGACTCACGCAAACGGCGCTGCAAGGTACGCGGACTAAGCCGCAAAGCTTGCGCCAGCCGCTCAAGGTCAGGCCCGCCTTCGGCGAGTTGACCGGCCAGCTCCAGACGCGCGCGATCAAGCACGTGCTGGTCCTGGCGCAGCTCGGCGAGCAGGCGGTCGGCGTAACCGTCGAGCATCTGCCGAACCTGAGCATCGGCCTGGCCGAGCGGCGCTTGCAGCAGACGTTTGGGGAAAACCAGGGCGTTATCCGCTTGAGCGAACAGGACCGGGCAGCGAAACAGACGCTGATATTCGCGGGTGTCTGCCGGCGCCGCATGTTGAAAACGCACCTCGGTCGGCGGGATATCCAGACCACTGATCCAGTGGCCAAACGTGGTCCAGCCGGCCAGCGTTTCCTCACACAAGTGGCGCTGCTGTTGCGGCAACAGCGGCTGCCAGCTATGCGCCACTTGCGGTTCCAGGCCTGGGCGCGGGGGCTCATCGGCGAGGTCGACACGCCCGAGACTGCCGACCAACGTGGCGTAACGAGCCTGGCGGTGCAGCGCATCGCCCAGCGTCGCGCAGCTCATCAGCAGGTAACCCAGCACGCCGTAATAGCCAGGCCGAACCGCTTCGCCCAGGTGCAGACCGAAGTGCTCGTCGCCGGTCAACGCCACCCCTTGGGCCATCACCTCCAGGTACACGGAGGCGGCCACCCGCTGGTCTCTTTGCGTCAGCAATTCAGGGCTCAGTTGCAGCGGCTCGAGCAGCGCCTGGGTGGCAATACCCTGGCGTTCCAGATAGTCCAGCAGCCCCTGTAAATAGGCGACCGAGACCGATCCGGCAAGCGGTGTGGCTGTGTGCATCGAAGCTCCTGCTGGAGGCCCAAGGTGCGCCTGTACAAGCCCTGACGATAGCGCCAGCGCCCGCTACATGGGAGCTCCGGTCTATCGCCCGGCGCATAGGCAAGGCGCCGGGCGGCCGGTATACTCCGGCCCAATCACTGCTTTTACAAGGAATCCGCCATGAAGCGGCTACTGACTGCCCTTATCGCGCTCGTCGCCATTTCTTCTCTGCTTACCGGCTGTGGCCAGAAAGGCCCGCTGTATCTGCCAGGCGAAGACCAACCTTCCGCTGAACACACCCATTAAGGAGGCGGTATGCACGCCTTCAATTACCGCACAGGCGAACTGTTTGCGGAGGGTGTGGCGTTGTCTGCCATCGCCGAGCGTTTTGGTACACCTACCTACGTTTACTCGCGCGCGCACATCAGCGCGCAATTCAACGCCTATGCCGACGCCCTGCAAGGCGTTGCGCATCTGGTTTGCTACGCCGTCAAAGCCAACTCCAATCTTGCTGTTCTGAACCTGTTGGCCCGTCTGGGCGCCGGGTTCGATATCGTTTCGTCCGGCGAGCTGGAGCGTGTACTGGCCGCGGGTGGCGAGCCGGGCAAGATCGTGTTTTCCGGCGTGGGCAAAAGCCGCGACGACATGCGTCGCGCCCTGGAAGTGGGCGTGCACTGTTTCAACGTGGAATCCATCGACGAGCTGGAGCGTTTGCAGCTGGTGGCGGCCGAACAAGACCTGATCGCCCCGATTTCGCTGCGCGTAAACCCCGACGTGGACGCCGGCACCCACCCGTACATTTCCACTGGCCTCAAAGAAAACAAATTCGGTATCGCCATTGCCGATGCCGAGGCGGTGTACGCCCGCGCCCATGAGCTGCCAAACCTGAACGTCCTGGGTGTTGATTGCCACATCGGTTCGCAACTGACCAGCCTGCCGCCATTTCTCGACGCGCTCGACCGCCTGCTGGCGTTAATCGACCGTCTTTCGGCGCGCGGCATCCAGATTCACCACCTCGACCTCGGTGGCGGCGTTGGCGTTCGTTACAAAGATGAAACGCCGCCGCTGGTCAGCGACTACATCAAGGCCGTGCGCGAGCGTACCGCCGGCCGCGACCTGAAGCTGGTGTTCGAACCCGGCCGCTACATTGTCGCCAACGGCGGCGTGTTGCTGACTCAGGTGGAATACCTCAAGCACACTGAACACAAAGACTTCGCCATCGTCGACGCGGCAATGAACGACCTGATTCGCCCCGCCCTTTACCAGGCGTGGATGGACGTTGTGCCGGTGCAGCCACGTGAAGGCGCCACGCGCCAGTACGACATCGTCGGGCCGATTTGCGAGACCGGTGATTTCCTGGCCAAAGGTCGTGAACTGGCTTTGGAAGAAGGTGATTTGCTGGCGGTGTGTTCGGCGGGCGCCTATGGTTTTGCCATGAGCTCGAACTACAACACCCGTGGCCGTTGCGCCGAAGTGCTGGTCGACGGCGAACAGGCTTATGAAGTGCGTCGCCGCGAGACCGTGCAAGAACTCTATGCTGGCGAAAGCCTGCTGCCGGAGTAACGGTCATGCTGCTGCGATTCACCAAAATGCACGGCCTGGGCAATGACTTCATGGTTCTTGACCTGGTCAGCCAGCACGCGCACATCCAGCCAAAGCACGCCAAACAGTGGGGCGATCGCCACACCGGCGTGGGCTTTGATCAGCTATTGCTGGTAGAGCCGCCGAGCAATCCTGATGTCGATTTCCGTTATCGCATCTTCAACTCCGACGGCTCGGAAGTGGAGCAATGCGGCAACGGCGCGCGCTGCTTCGCCCGTTTTGTGCTGGACAAGCGCCTCACCATGAAGCGTCAGATTCGCGTGGAAACCTCCGGCGGCATCATTGAGCTGGACGTGCGTTCCGACGGCCAGATCAGCGTCAACATGGGCGCGCCGATTCTCGAACCGGCCCGCATTCCATTCCAGGCCGAGAGCCAGGCGCTCAATTATCAAGTGGATGTCGACGGCACAGCGGTCACGCTGGCGGCGGTGTCCATGGGCAATCCGCACGCGGTGCTGCGCGTCGACAGCGTCGCCGATGCGCCGGTGCACACCCTGGGCCCCAAGCTGGAACATCACCCGCGCTTTCCTCAGCGCGTGAACGTGGGCTTCCTCGAAATTACCGATCGCCAGCACGCCAAGCTGCGCGTCTGGGAACGCGGCGCCGGGGAAACCCAGGCCTGCGGGACCGGTGCCTGCGCCGCCGCTGTTGCCGCAATCAGCCAGGGCTGGATGGATTCGCCTCTGCAACTCGAACTGCCGGGCGGCCGCCTGTTTATTGAATGGGCCGGTGCTGGGCACCCCGTAATGATGACCGGGCCTGCGGTCCGGGTTTATGAAGGGCAGGTTCGCCTATGACCGACAAGCAGCAAGACCAGAGCACACCGCTGGACGCCGAAGCGGTAGCCGCTTACCTGCGTGCTCATCCGGAGTTTTTCGTCGACCACGACGATCTGATTCCCGAGCTGCGCATTCCGCACCAGCGGGGCGAGTCGGTGTCGCTGGTCGAGCGCCAGGTCAAGTTGCTGCGTGAGCGCAATATCGAGATGCGTCACCGTCTTTCGCAACTCATGGACGTCGCCCGCGACAACGACCGGTTGTTCGATAAGACCCGTCGTCTGGTGCTGGATTTGCTGGACGCCGGCACGCTGGAAGAAGTGGTCAGCGCGGTCGAAGACAGTCTGCGCCACGAATTCCAGGTGCCCTTTGTCAGCCTCACCTTGTTCAGTGAAACGCCCAATGGCGTGGGTCGCTCGGTGAGTTTCGCCGAAGCCCATCAAGCCATCGGCGGCTTGCTGGCCGACGGCAAGACCATTTGCGGCGTACTGCGCAGCCACGAGCTGGCGTTTCTGTTTGGCGAAGAAGAGCGCGAGAGCGTCGGTTCGGCTGCTGTCGTTGCCCTTAGTCATCAGGGCTTGCATGGCGTACTGGCCATCGGCAGCCCGGATCCGCAGCACTACAAAAGCTCCCTCGGCACGCTGTTTCTCGGTTACATCGCCGAGGTGCTGGCCCGCGTTCTGCCACGCTTCGCCACCCCGCTGCGTTCGGTACGCTAAGCGCCGGGGTCGTCTGCCGATAGCTAGGAGCAACGCCTGATGCAAGCTGCCCTGGATGCCTATCTGAAACATCTGCGCAGCGAACGGCAGATGTCGCCCAACACCCTCGACGCCTACCAGCGCGACCTGCTGAAACTCATTGAGCTGTGCAGCCAACAAGGCGTCGACTCGTGGGCCACACTCGACGTTCGCCGGCTGCGCAGCTTCGTCGCCCGCTTGCATCAGCAAGGTTTGTCCGCACGCAGCCTGGCGCGACTGCTGTCCGCCACGCGCGGCTTGTACAGCTACCTGATTGCAGAAGGCGTCTGCCAGCACGACCCGGCCACCGGCATCGCGCCGCCGAAACGTGAACGACGCTTGCCGCGCACACTCGATGCCGACCGCACCTCGCAACTGCTCGATGGCGCCGTGGAAGATGACTTTATCGGCCTGCGTGACCACGCCATTCTTGAGCTGTTTTATTCGTCTGGCCTGCGCCTGGCCGAGCTCGCCGGCTTGAACCTGCAGCAGCTGGATTTGCCCGGTGGCCTGGTCGAGGTGTTTGGTAAAGGCAGCAAAACCCGCGTGCTCCCGCTTGGACGCAAAGCGCGCGAAGCACTGGAAAACTGGCTGCCGCAGCGCGCCCTGGCCAACCCGCCGGACGACGCGGTTTTTATCAGCGCCAAGGGCAGGCGCCTGGGCCCGCGGGCCATTCAATTACGCGTCGGCCAAGCCGGTGTGCGCGAGCTGGGGCAGCATTTGCACCCGCACATGCTGCGACATTCATTTGCCAGCCACATGCTTGAATCTTCGCAAGACCTTCGCGCTGTACAGGAGCTGCTCGGCCACGCCGACATCGCTACGACGCAGATTTATACCCACCTGGATTTCCAGCACCTGGCCACCGTTTACGACAGTGCCCACCCCCGCGCCAAACGTAAAAGCAGCGAGCCATGAGCATTCAACTGATCACCTTCGACCTCGACGACACCCTGTGGGACAACCTCCCCGTCATCACCGGCGCCGAGGCAGCCATGCGCGATTGGCTCGGCAAGAACGCACCGCTGTTGGCTGCGCAGCCGGTGGAGCATTTATGGGGCATTCGCAGCCAGGTGCTCGCCGCAGAGCCAAGCCTGCGTTATCGCCTCAGCGAACTGCGGCGGCGCACGCTTTTTCAGGCACTCGAAGGCGTTGGGTACGACGCGGAGCGCGCGAAGGAAATGTCAGAATTCGCATTCCACGCCATGCTCGACGCGCGCCATCGCATCACCTTTTTCGACGACACGGTGCCCACCCTGGAGCATCTGGCCCAGCGCTACATGCTGGGCGTGATCACCAATGGCAACGCCGATGTTCGCCGGCTTGGGCTGGCTGACTATTTTCGCTTCGCGCTTTGCGCGGAAGATCTGGGCGTCGGCAAACCAGACCCGCTGCCCTTCGTCACGGCCTTGCAGCACGCCGGCGTTGAAGCCGCCGCTGGCGTGCACGTCGGCGACCATCCTGCCGACGATATTCGCGGCGCACAGAACGCGGGCATGCGGGCGGTGTGGTTTAACCCGCAGGGTAAAAGCTGGGAAGGTGACGGGCAGCCGGATGCGCAGATAAAAGCGCTGGCGGAGTTGCCCGGGGTGTTGGCGCAGTGGGGTTGAGATCGGCGACAAGTCAGCGATCCAATCGCGGTTAAAGCCGCTCCTACAGCATTGCGGAGCCTTTACTCGGTCGAGATCGAGCGAGCTAGAGCGAGGCAAGGCGAAATTTGATTTTGAAGCGCAGTGGGCTGTAGCCCATAAGCATTTAAAACACGCCTCCAACGCGGTATCGCCGACGCGCAGCCGACCGCAAGGCTCAACAAAAAGCCCGCCAAAATGGCGGGCTTTTTGTTGAGCTAAACACTAAATAGGGCGGCTGCCGTATTTGCTGTCCGGCTTCTTGGGCGGATCCGCAACCACATTGGGCTCGACCTCCTGAACCTTGCCGCCACGGGACAAGAACTCCTGCATGGCACGCTCCAGTGCATCGCGTTCCTTTTGCTTGGCTTCAATGCTGGGCAGCTCATCAATATCAACAGCCGCCTTGGCTTTCTTGCCAGCTTTTACCGGGACATCGCTGTCACTGTCGGCGTCGTCAGCGTCATCGGCCACGCCATCGTCAGCAGCCGCCAGCTCTTCGCCGTCGTCTTCCGCACCACCTTCCAGTTCGTCTTGTTCCAGATCTTCGTCGCTCATGTTTAACCTCATGACTTGCGAAAAGCAGATTAGTTATAGCCCAGCAATCCACGCTGTCGCGCATTGCCGGAAAAAATTCAAAGCGCCTCGCCCTGCAGGGTCGCAAGCACTCTTCTGGGGCCACCGTGATCGCGGTGCTCGCCCAGGTAAATCCCTTGCCAGGTGCCCAGTGCCAAACGACCTGCCCGAATGGGCAACGTCACCTGGCATCCCAGCAAACTGGCCTTGAAGTGCGCGGGCAAATCGTCCGGGCCTTCGTCGTTGTGTTCGTATACGTCCTGGTCGTTGATGTCGGCATACACGCTGCCAACTTGAGGCACCAGACGATTGAAGAACCGCTCAAAGTCGCGTCGCACAGCCGGGTCGGCATTCTCATTGATCGTCAGAGAAGCCGAGGTGTGCAACAGCCACAGATGTAACAGACCCAAACGGTAGCCAGGCAGTTCAGGCAATTTAGCCGTCACCTCATCGGTCACCAAATGGAAGCCTCGCGGGCGTGCCTGCAAGGTGAATTCGCGTTGCTGCCACATACGCATCTCCGCGGGTTCGGCGCGCATTCTAGCGTGCTCGTGGAAAAAGCAAAGAGCGCATTCCAGAGCGTTTGAGTTTATTTAAGCGAAGCATCTTTTCAAGCGCGCAGCGCTCGACAATGGTCGAAATTCACGCTAGCGCAAAACGCAAAATGCCCGGCAAAAGCCGGGCATTTTTTTTGCGGGTACCGCCAGTAAGAAGTCTTACAGGTTGTAGCCACGCTCGTTGTGTTGCGCCAGGTCGAGACCGACAGTCTCTTCTTCTTCGCTGACACGCAGGCCCATCACCAGGTCGAGCACTTTGAGAATTACGAAAGTGACGATTGCGGTGTAGAGCACAGTGAAGCCAACGCCTTTGAGCTGAGTGATCACTTGCGCGCCGATGTCTTCAACGGTGCCGAAGCCGCCCAGTGCAGGCGCTGCGAATACGCCAGTCAGAATCGCGCCAACGATACCGCCAATACCGTGCACGCCAAAGGCGTCCAGGGAATCGTCGTAGCCCAGTTTGCGTTTCAGGGTAGTGGCGCAGAAGAAGCAGATCACACCAGCAGCCAGACCGATTACCAGAGCGCCCATCGGGCCTACGGTGCCAGCAGCCGGGGTGATACCGACCAGACCGGCAACCACACCCGAAGCGATGCCCAGGGCACTTGGTTTACCGTGGGTGATCCACTCGGCGAACATCCAGCCCAGTGCAGCAGCAGCGGTGGCAATCTGGGTAACCAGCATGGCCATGCCGGCAGTGCCGTTGGCGGCAACAGCGGAACCGGCGTTGAAGCCGAACCAGCCGATCCACAGCATGGCAGCACCGACCAGGGTGTAGCCCAGGTTGTGTGGCGCCATTGGGGTGGTTGGGTAGCCTTTGCGTTTGCCCATCACGATGCAGGCAACCAGGCCGGCGATACCGGCGTTGATGTGCACCACGGTGCCGCCAGCGAAGTCCAGTACGCCCCAGTCCCACATCAGGCCGCCGTTACCGCTCCACACCATGTGAGCGATTGGCGCGTAGACCAGGGTGAACCACACGCCCATGAAGATCAGCATGGCGGAGAACTTCATGCGTTCTGCAAATGCGCCAACGATCAGAGCAGGAGTAATGATGGCAAAGGTCATCTGGAAGGTGATGAACACAGCTTCCGGAACCGCGTAGGTCAGGCTCGCTGGTGTTACACCGGCGAGGAACGCCTTGGACAGGCCGCCTACGAAGGAATTGAAGTTAACAACGCCCTGTTCCATGCCAGTGACATCGAACGTCATGCTGTAGCCGTAAACGACCCACAGGATGCTGATCAGGCCGGTGATGGCGAAGCACTGCATCATCACCGAAAGGATGTTCTTGGAGCGAACCATGCCGCCGTAGAACAGCGCCAGGCCGGGGATGGTCATGAACAGCACCAAGGCTGTAGCGGTCAGCATCCACGCTGTATCGCCGGTATTCAACACAACCTCGTCCGCCATGGCCAAGCCTGGGGTAACGAGGGACAAAAGGGCTCCTAGCCCTGCGAGCTTACGCAGAGTCATATTGTTTTCTCCTGGGGCGTTGGGTTCGGCGGCTTTTTAGATTGCGTCGGTGCCGGTTTCGCCGGTACGGATGCGGATGGCCTGTTCCAGATTGACCACGAAGATCTTGCCGTCACCGATCTTGCCGGTGTTGGCCGCCTTGGTGATGGCTTCGATAACGCGGTCCAGCTGATCATCAGCAATGGCCACGTCGATCTTCACCTTGGGCAGGAAATCGACCACGTATTCGGCGCCGCGATACAACTCGGTATGGCCTTTCTGACGACCGAAGCCTTTGACTTCAGTGACAGTAATGCCCTGCACGCCGATCTCCGATAGCGACTCGCGCACATCGTCCAGCTTGAACGGTTTGATGATGGCAGTTACTAACTTCATGAAACTCTCTCCCGTATTGGTGGACTTGCCCCAGGAAAAACGAACCCGGTTCAAGTCTAAGCGCAGTGTCTGGCTTTGTAACGCATCGAACGTCCTCAGGGAGGGCTCTCGACACAACCAATCGCTCCTGACGAAACGACTCCCCCGCTTCGCCTTACGCAGCCGAACTGCATCGGTGCATGCGTCATAGGCCACTAAGCAGAAAGCTTGCCAGCTCCGGGAAAAGCCTGAAATTCAGCGGGTTATTGGCTCAAAGCTGCGCCGTGACCAAACAGGCCAAGCGAGTCACGCTCAACAACAGTGCAAGCCCGACACAGGTCACGCGCCAAAACCGTGCAATTCCCTCAACCCTGAAGGCGCAATGCTGCGTGTTACACTGCCGACCGACTTTTCTGGAGCCTTTCCATGCTGCCGCCCAAAGCCTTCCTCGACGCCCTGAGCACCCACGCCTCGCGCTTGTTCAATGGTGAAGCACCGTTGCCGCGCGGCGAGTTCGAAACGCAATTCAAAGCCCTGCTGCAAAGCGGATTCAGCAAGCTCGACCTGGTCAGCCGCGAAGAATTCGACAGCCAGATGGCAGTTCTTGCCCGCACCCGCGCTCGCCTCGAGGCGCTCGAAGCCAAGGTTGCCGATCTGGAAGAAAAGCTAACGCCGCGCAGCGAGTAACCCCCTCGCGCTGAGCGGCATGTGATCAAGGAGTGATCCATGTCTCTGGCTATCGTTCATAGCCGTGCCCAAGTGGGCGTCCAGGCCCCGTCCGTAATTGTTGAAGCGCACCTGGCCAACGGTTTGCCGTCGCTGACCCTGGTGGGTCTGCCAGAAACTGCAGTCAAGGAAAGCAAGGACCGCGTGCGTAGCGCGATTCTGAATTGCGCCTTCGAATTTCCCCAACGTCGCATCACCCTAAACCTCGCTCCGGCTGATTTACCCAAAGACGGCGGCCGCTTCGATCTGGCCATCGCCTTGGGAATTCTTGCCGCCAGCGGCCAGGTGCCCGTTGCCACGCTGGAAAATATCGAGTGTCTCGGCGAGCTGGCGTTATCCGGTGCGCTACGCCCGGTTCAGGGCGTACTGCCAGCCGCTCTCGCCGCACGGGCATCGGGCCGCACCTTGATAGTGCCGCGCTGCAACGCTGAGGAAGCCAGCCTCGCTTCGGGCCTGACCGTGCTGGCCGCCGACCACTTGCTGGAGCTGGCGGCACACTTCAACGGCCTGGCCCCCATCGCACCCTACGAAGCGCAAGGGCTGCTGCGCCAATGCGCTCCTTATCCGGACTTGTCCGAAGTGCAGGGCCAGATCGCAGCCAAACGCGCGTTGCTTGTAGCCGCTGCCGGCTCGCATAACCTGCTTTTCAGCGGACCACCCGGCACAGGGAAGACGCTGCTTGCCAGCCGCCTTCCCGGCCTCCTCCCGCCGCTGAATGAACACGAAGCGCTGGAGGTTGCGGCCATTCAATCGGTCGCCAGCCACACGCCGATGAACGCGTGGCCGCAGCGGCCTTTCCGCCACCCCCATCACACTGCCTCGGGGCCCGCGCTGGTGGGTGGCGGCTGTAACCTACATCGAAATTTGCGAAATACATTAGCGAGCTGAAATACTCCGTCGATAATTGCGAAACGGCGTTAATCGAATGGATCAGTATCGAGCGGGCCCTCTGCGCGAGCTTGAGGGTTTCTGGCGGGTCGATGGCATTTCTGAGGTTGAGAATGACAATAAGGGTCTAAAGTTGCGCTTCGTATTGTCGCGCTTGAGGAACGATTACTCGGAGCCTTACGACGCAACGGCACGTCTAAACTTGCCCTCAACCGTTCTCAAACTTCATCCTCGCTGGATCAGCGTCCTGACCATAGGCTCCATCTGGGAAGCTGGGAAACGAGTGAGCAAGCCGGAACGGCTGGACACGTTTTTCGAAATCGACTCAACGGAGGCTCAAAATCTTCCTTTCAGCCAAGCTACAAAACTCCGAGGGAAGTGGACCGCTCGAGGAATCGCGGCAGCTGATTTCCTCCCCAAAAACGACTACGAAAATCTTTTCGCGACTTTATATTCAATCGTCCCCATCAGAGGCGATAGAAAATATGAGTGGATGGTAGTACCTCATTCCGAAATCTTTAGATTCTTCATGGCAGTTACAGGAAGAATAGCAACGGCTGTACTGCGAGGTGAAACGGAAAAACTCATAGACTGGTCAAAAAATCCGGGAAGCAACCCGATTACTATTTCCGAGCATGTTCGCCTTAAAAACACTGAAGCCACTTTTTTTGGCAGAGCTCAAGCATCTAGCACGTTCAAGGAAGAGCTCTTTCAAATAAACAAGAAAATTACGAGCATCAGCACTACTAACTCGTTAACCGGTAGCCGGGCAGCTCTTGCCCTAGAATCAAACTTCCCTTTTATTGGTACTGCCAAACTGCGGATCTCTGGCGTTCCTATGCAATTGGCTGACCAGCCCGCTATTTTCGCAATGGAAATTCACAGTTGTTCCTACCCACTCGGCTTTTCCTCCCTAATAGTGGAAAGCGCCGAAGCTAAAATAAGCAATGGAGATTTTGGCGGCGCCGGAAGTGGCCGCAAACACTACAATGTCCCTGATCATGACCCTGATGATGAGGACGATGAAATCGACGATGTACCAGCGGATGCGGAGTTAAGGCGGAGGGAGATTATGCAGAATGGCTCTCCTTTCCCAGAGGACGCTGAAATTTCGATTGAGTATCGCCGCACCTCTGAGCAAACAGGCCGGCAGGCGAGTCACTTAACTGAAAAACAGTTTGCTGCTGGGCTCACCCTCGGAGACGGTGATTATCGTACAGCTTCGAAAAACATGATCGGTGTAAATGACATTAAAGATGGCTTCGCCCCCGCAGCCCGAGAACTAAAAGACTTTTTTGAGATGCTCCGAAAGTTTGAGGAAATCGCAAAAGAAAGAAGCTGGATCGTACGCTCAAGAGCAATAAATGGATCCATTCCAGCCGGAAGCGTAGGTCAAGTTAATTCCGACCACCTCATCACATTCCTTCCAATGCTAGCCAGTAAAAAAAGAAGCTGGCACCTAGTTACAACGGAAGAAAAAATCAGGACCCGACAACTAGCATGCATTGAGGTTGAATCAAATCGTCATACGCAAAAATTTTTCTATATTCTCGAAATCGAACTTAAAGAAAATGATCCCGGCCAATGCACAGTGCTAGTCCGCCGCAAAGACTTTAAGCAGATTACAGACGACAGCTTTAATAGCCTCCTCAAGTTGACCTGCTATAAAAACAGATGGCCAGACTTGAACACGGACACTTGGACAAAATCCAAACAGCGGGAACTCGCGGACTCCTTTAAAAAAGACCATATATCTCAAAAATTTCAACACACGAAAAACAGAGACACATGGAGCGCTAGCCTAACAAGCAACATATTTCGATGGCTCAAGATAGAAGGATCGACGAACACATCCGCTACTCGAAATAGCAATTAAAAAGTGAAGAAGCCAACTAGCGTTCATTCTGAATGAAAAATTGATCGGCAGGTCACTATGCCGAATAACATGAAGGAACGCGGAGAGAGCAACCAGCCCCTAGCTATGCGGGACAGAGATACCGCCGCTAGATACTGAAAGCGGGCGGGCTCAATCGGCGGCGCTTCTGATCCGAGCCTTTTTTACGCATCACTTCCTTCATCCTATCTAAGGCATGTTCAAGCACGGCCTGGTCCGCCTCCTGAATCGCCTTGACAAGCTTATCCCGCCGGATGCTCTTACCTTCAAGGATTTCAGCAAAACTGGCTTCTGTTTGATAGACCTGGCGCATGCAAGCAGCCTCGCGAAAAAGGGGCCTGTCAGAAGGTTATCACGTCAGCAAGGACTCTGAGGACCGAAATCTGCGGCCTGAAGTATGCTTGCCGACGCCCGTGTGTAGAGGTCGCGCCATTTGCATGTCGCTTTGTTCGATGCCCATATAAGAGGAATAAACTTGATCACGTTTTAATTTCGTTTACTGAACCTTGACTAGTAATTTTTGCAAATAATCCAGATATTTACCTGGCTCACAAGCGGCAATTGCCTTATTAAGATCCTCGATAGCGTCAATTGCACCTTGCGAGCACCTGACTTTATAACGTTGAGCCCAAAATGATGCTGCAAATTTTTGCTTCGATGCGTCAAGTCCCGTAATCGCAATATCAATATACTCAAGAGATTTTTCAGGATTTACTAAACCTAATTCAGCTTGTGAAAGCCGATAGCATGCAAATGAATCTCTTTCCAAACATGAGATAAGCGACAACACTTGTACAGCTTCATCATAGATTTTCAAGTCGATTAAAATCTCACCATGTTTTTGAAGCACGAAATCATCGGGCTTAGCAATGGATCGAAAATAACAAATCGCTTGCTCTTGTAAGCTTCTATCATGTGGATATCCGGATTTGGCTAACTTCATCAGGATTTCGCCCAAGGCGGCAGAGGTTCGATCATTGGCGCTATCAACGGTCGGCACGGGGATTGCGGCAAACACCTTTTTCAATCTCTCACAGTCGTTCCAACCCCAGTATCGACCAACTGAAGCCAATGCCGAATATGCTTGCTCAAGACCCGCTTGAGCAGCCGAAATAATCTCACTTTCGATCAGGTCTGTATGCTTAACGAATAGAGCGTCAAGGGCAGTCCCTTTGGCCCAAGAAAGATTTTCTACGACACCAAGAGTCACCGAACTTGTAACTGTGTTAGGCATTCTGGCAGCAGTTAGAACTTCGTCTGCCAAATCAACTGCTCGGCTATCCGTCCTATAAAGCCGAATGAGTTGTAGCCGCGAGGCGTCCAACGGAAATGCCCCCGCAAGAACAGCCTCAAACACCTTGATAGCATCATCAGTCCGACCAATAAGCTTTAGAGCTTTTCCTTGATGATGAAGTATTTCCGAAGACGAGCGGGGATTGGCAACGGGAAGCGATAGAAGAAGATCAAAAAGAGGTAGCCGATCTTTTAAATTCTCCTTCGCAGTCTCCACAGAGTCTTGCTTGTCTAACCGATATAGACTTTCTATCGACTCTAGAATAAGCCTCACTTCAACATAAGCTACCGACGTTCCCCTTGCCTTAAACGCTGAAAGGCGATCGCCTGGATTACCGAGAACGTCCTTTAGGACATCATCGGGGCGCCAAACTGCTAATAATGCAACAAGTACCGGAGCTGAATAGCGAACTCTGGCAATAGCTTCGAGCTTGGCCTGCATTGTTGTAGCCAAGATTAACAGCGCAAGACTTTCCTCTTGTATGAGCACTGAGAGGTGATCGTCGAGCTTTTTGTCTAGCTCTGCTGCGTAATCTTGTGAAAGCCAACCCAGAACCTTCAAGCTGGCGTAGACGACATCATGGAGCCGGAAGAGCGTGGGTCGATCAACGGCTCGTAATCCTTGCCCGCCGAGATTAATCATTCCCGGCGAACGTACGAGAAACCTGAGAAGTCGAATATCACAGCTCGACTGCCCCAACCAATCAAACACAGCTAGCTCTTTTGCGAGCGTGGGCTTCATTCGACCGAGAATTCTGTCCGCCAGTCTCTCTCGACCATCAATAAGTGTGGCGATAACATCACAGTCCTCCTCAATTTCAGCCCACGACACGCCTGACGATACAGCTTTGTTGACGAGAGCTAAGCTCAACGGATGTCCACCCACAGCCCTCATAAGCGTCTGCAGGACCTTCTCTGGACATGACTCAGCAACATCGCGATCGAGGATTAACCTAGCCTCCGGGGACTGGAGGGGAGGAATGCATATGTCGGTGGAGTTACTTTCTCTCTTAGTCACCAAAATGCGACTACCCGAACCACATAGCTGCTCTAGCTCTGCTACCTCAATGCTTGGCGGCATGTCGTCAATGACAAGCAAACAGCGCTTAGCTTCGAGCATTCCAGCCACGTTAAGATCTGCTCCCCCTCGCCACAATCGCTTCGAGGCGAGGTCAGAAATTTTGGTAAGCTCCATCCCCTCTACCCACATAGTTGTTTGGTAGAGGCCGCGCCTGCTGTTCACGTAGGCTGCTGCAGCATCAGATTTTCCGCTACCTGCTATGCCTGAAATCACCGCAACGGGGTGAGAATCCGTAAGAGCTATATCAATCGCTCTATCGACTGCTACCAACTCCACACGCCGAGGGTCTATCGCTGGGACGGTCAACGTCGCCCTATGTTCGTTAAGAACCCTCTCAAGGACAGGAAGATGTTCCACTAATGCGAGCACCGCGGAATGGTCGAGCAACATCTCATCGACTATCACTTCCGCGATCCTTCTCGCATCGTAGTAATGGATTATTCTATCGTGGAAACCTGGCCACTCTTTGGTTCGCGCTTGGGCTGCCTTTATCTCAGAGGCCGATGAAACCTGCGACGACAGTAGATAAATGTCTACAACCGCTGGGTGCATCCTCAAAACATGCAACATGTCATCGGTTGGCTTGGTCCACTTAGACTGAAAATAATTTTTCTCGATTGAATACTCTGCCGCAACCGAACCTTCGTCGTTGACGCTATCAACAGTGTGGCCCACGGGGCTCAGCTGAACATTCAAGCCACGATGGACTAGCTCCACGCCTAGATGATGATTTAGGAACTTGGCTCCAAAACGCTCGAAAGATGAACCGGGGCCTATCCGCTGGATTCCATCAATGAGCCGCTCGATGTGTTCCACCCGCTGAGCTTCCTGCATGAAAATCTCCGTTCAACGTATAAAAGGCATAACAAAAGGGCTACGAGGTCGCCTAAGCCACCTTTGAGTATCCATCAAAATTAGCTACTGCACTAAAGCCGCTCCCGAAATGAACGGCCCGGCACCTCGATCGATCACAAAAAACCGCACAAATACGTCTTTTAGACCCTAAATTAAGCTCTGTAGACCCAGTTACGAGTTGCAGTACCCGGGCTGTGCGTCATAAAATTCGGGGATGAAAGTCAGAAAAATAACTATGACAGATGTATGCGAGGTCACGGGCTACACCCGCGATCAGGTTCGAGGCATGCTTCGTGATCTTCCTCAGTTCCTCGAATCCTCTCCAGAAGGCAGAAATCGAGTATTTTCAAGAGCTGAGCTGCTTTCGATCAGCGCCATTTCACAGATGGAAACGCGCTACGGCCTCAAACGTGCTGCGATTTCCAAGATTGTGCATCAGCTAATTGAAGCCCTCAGCGGTCCACGCTCCATCGATCTACGCGCTCGCCTAAACGTGATACCAGACCTATCTCACGTCTCGTTTATTTCAGAAGACTTTCCTGTGCCCGAAGGATTGGTTGTCCCCCTCGCTCCCATTTTCGAACGTGTTGATCGTTATCTTGGAGCCTACACAGAGAGCGGGCGCCAAGGCGACCTTCCTCTGGGCTTGGGGATTGTTCGAGCTCAATCCAGCCGGAAACAATCATGAGCGGGAAGGACTCAGAAAATCTGACGATGTCGCTATTTGCTGATGAGACTTCGACGGCGAGCGACCCTGCAAGCTGGTTAAGGGATATCGGTACGCCCTCCTCCGATGCTGTGGAAGGGCTCGTATACGTCACGGGATATGATCCGTCCGAAAGATCTCCAGAAGAAATCTCCGTAATGGAAAAGGCCGCTGAATACGGAGCTTCAGCGGTTTTTTTTGAGGGAGAGCGAAATGGGCGCGCACCTCAGCCCCAGGCTTTCATATTTATAGACAAGGGCCCGGAAGATGATCACGATTTCGCGGTGCTCCACAAAAAGCTATGGAGCTGGGGGCAAGTACCGCTGCTCTATCGAAAGCTTCCTGGGTTAGTGCAACTTTTTCGTTGCGCGCATGGCCCAGACTTCATGTCCAAATCGGGCCAGCTTGTTTGTAAACCAGTTAAGACCCTGGAACTTGCCTCGGCGATTAGCAACGATCCATGGTGGGACAGCTCACAGATTTGGAGCGGGACACTTTGGGACAACTCCTCGGCGTGCAAAACCCTCCTGTCAGCTAAGAAAGCTGCACACAAAGCTCTTATCGATGCGGTTAAAAACCTCAGTGATACGCTGAACGAAGAGCGCATCCTTCCAAATCATTTGCGTCGCCGCCTTCTCATTCTTTCGCTGCTTATCGCATATCTTGAACAACGAGAGGTCTTTACAGAGGGCTACTTTTCTCAATTTCTAAGTGGAGCAGTAGAGTTTTTTGAAGTTCTTGCCGACGGCCAAGCCCTAGTTGCTTTATTGGAAGCTCTGGAAAATCGTTTCAATGGCCACGTTTTCACGCTTTCATCGGAAGACCGAGAAAAATTAAACGCAAGCTCACAGTTAGACCGATTCTCTCGTCTTATCGAAGGCAGAGAAGAGGCCGGTGGCCAGCTATCTCTCTGGAAGCTTTATTCTTTCAAAGATCTTCCAGTAGAGCTTATCAGTCATATTTATCAATTGTTCGTAAAAGACGCAGACGTTTCGGTTTACACCCCTCCATTCTTGGTTCGACTCATGCTGGAAGAGTCATTAAGCTGGGACCGCCTGGATCGTCTTATTTCGGAAGACGAGATTATTCTCGACCCGGCTTGTGGATCGGGGGTATTTCTTGTAGAGGCGTATAAACGCCTGGTATTACATTGGCGCAGTCGAAATCAATGGAAAAGACCTGACAAAGAAGTGCTGAAAAATTTGCTGGACCGCATCCATGGCGTTGATTTGGAAAGCGGCGCGGTAGAACTTGCAGCATTTAGTTTGTGTTTGGCACTTTGCGATGCTTTAGCACCAGAAGCCATTCGCGTCAGCATCAAACTATTCCCGCTATTAGCTGGTCGCACATTACATCACTCTTGCTTCTTTGAAGCCAAAGAGAAAAATATTATTCCTCAGCAAGTTGGCGTGATACTTGGCAACCCTCCTTTCGCGTCGTCTTTGAGCACGGAAGCTGCGCAAAGAAGCTATAAAAATTACACTCTAAATGTAGGTCACTTACCAGACAAACAGATCGGTTATCTATTCCTGCATGAGGCAATGGAATTAGTAGCGCAAGGCGGTATTCTTTGCATGCTCCAACAATATAATTTCTTGTACAACCAACAATCGCTTGAGTTTAGGCGCCGATTCATCGAGCGATGGGACGTAAGAGAAGTTTTAGATTTTATATCAGTACGTGGACTTTTCCAAAAAGGAAATGCGGACACTAAGATTGTTGTGGTCGTAGCCGAAGCAAAAAAACCTCCCCAAGATCGCCGAATTCTTCATGCCACCTTTCGCCGTAGCGGTAGGATTGACGCCGAACAAGGCTTCGATATCGATTATTATGATTTGCATTGGGTCCCGCGAGCTCTTGCTTTATCGAACGACAGCATTTGGCGCACCAACCTTCTTGGTGGTGGAAGAGCACTATCGCTGGTCGATCGCTTAAAAAAATATAGAACTTTAGAATCTTACGCTAAATCTCTAGGGTGGGACTTTGGAGAGGGCTTTATTGAGGGCGGTCGTGGCGTGCAACGCGACGCAAAACACATTATCGGAAAGCCTCTCCTACGATCAGCAGCGCTTACCGCCGAAGGCATAGATGAAGACGCCATTCAAATCGCTCCCGAAAAATCATATGAAGGGCCTAGATCAGAGGCTCGCTTTACTCCCCCCATGTTACTTATCCGCGAGCATATGGACATCCCTCATGCTTTATGGACTAAAGCCTATCTAACATACACGCAACAAGTCGTCGGATTTTGCGCACCCAAAAACCAAATTAAGCAGCTAATAGAAGTTGATAAGTGGCTTCATAAAAATAGCAATGCCTTGAAAGCTTATATAAGTCTGATTAGCCCACGCCTATTCATTCAAAAAGCTACCGCAATCCAAGCTGATGATATTTTTTCAATTCCGTATCCAGAGAGCAGCACATTAGACCTCAGCACGAACGAGGAAATAATCGTCAGTGATATCGTAGATTACTACAGAGATTTGGTACGGCTTGGTGAAAGCTCTGTTGCCATGTCACAAACAGGGCACGCGGCACTAGAAAAATTCAACGAAGTTTTCACCAAACAGATAAATTCAATTTATAAAAATAAACCGCTTCGAGCGCTGGAGCCATATTCTTGGCCAGGGATTATTTGCCAACCTTACGTGTTTGGTGATGGCGATGTTGATTGGGTCCATGCCGAAGAATTACAAGCAAGACTTAATTCACTATTACGCGACCGCCAAGGGTCAAGCTTGAATGTGACACGTATTTCAAGAATATATGATGGTGGTTTCATGTTTTTGTTGAAGCCTGCGCCATTGCGTTATTGGCTTCGCTCAATCGCGCTGCGCGATGCTGACGAAACATTGGCAGACCTACGGACTCAGGGTTTCTAATCATCTATGCTCGCCGACTCGCTCTCTCGCAACATTCAACCTAGCGTGGTTGGAAGAGTTGTTAATATGCCTCACACGTTTTTGTATGAGCTTCTCGAGTTTATTGCTAATGAACTACCTGCTTGGCGGGATCGGACCGATCGTGTAAGCGAATCGGCAGAAGCAGCCTTGACGGCCCAGTTGTGCTCACACCTTACCGGGGCAGCCCGTTTAAGTAGCGGTTGGGACATATTACAATTTCGAGCTGAAGTGCCTGATGAGCAGAATAAAGGCAGAAAAATAGATATAGCCCCTTCGGCCTGCGCATCAACCATTTATGTCGATGGTCGACGCTGCACTGAGTTCGATATTTTGATTCCAATCGAATGTAAAAGACTGCCGACGCCAAAGCAAAAAGGCAGAGAAGAACAAGAGTATGTAATTACTCAAAACTCTACCACCGGTGGAATTCAACGATTTAAATTAGGGCATCATGGGTCTCATCACAAACTTGGAGCGATGATTGCTTATATTCAGCACGAAACGCCAACGACCTGGTTCAAAACTGTTACCAATTGGATTGACGCCCTGGCTCAATCACATGGCAGCGGTTGGACATCTCAAGAAAGTCTATCTCTAATTAAAGCGGATCAAAAAACAGGCCTGAGCATTTATAAGTCGACCCATAAGCGCTCGAAAAAACTGACCGATATAGAGCTTCGCCATCTATGGCTCGAAATGAATTAAAAACATCGCACCACTTATACAAAATAATCTTCAATTTGGTCTAACCTAGACAATCCAAGCTCCATCTAAAAAAACTAGTATCACGTAGTCGAAAGGACAGTTTCGGCACGAGGCCTTAGTGTGCAGCTTCGATGCCAGAAGGTAACGTGATTGACACTAGTGGTCGTAGACTGCTTAGAAGGCAATGAGCTTACATCAAGGAGGACGACCTATGGCCGATCGCAAGACGACAATGAAAATGCCCGAGCTGCTGGTATTCGCCAGAGTTTTCGTCGTGGGCTTTATCGGAACAGAGGTCTATCGAGCAGCCTACTATCTCGGATCAACCTTCGCCCCTACTATCTCCAAAGTTTCGGCCTGCTCCAAAAGCGCCGGGATATTCTTTGGTCTCGCCCTTTGTCTCATCTACGCGGAGGAACGAGGTGCATTTGTAACGGCCAGAAAACTAGCCCGTAGTTTCAGGATAGACCTGCTAGTCGCAATTGGAGTCGGCATTTGGACAAACGAGCAGGTCTCACCTTGGCTGCTCGAATTTCACGAGGCTCTAAAAAAATCAGACTCTCAGTGGGCGCCGGCGATTTTGGTTATGTGCTTCATGCTTTTTTTATCTCCGTTATTTCAAAAGTACTGGCCGAGAAAAAAGGCTACACCGCCACAGCTGCGCTTTCTCACAGATGATGAAATCAGAGGCGAAGAGGAGGACGTGTATGCGAGCGCAAAACAAGCCAAGTTCTTCGCCGATACGATCTTAGCAAGCGGCGCCCACCCTGGGCTCGTTTTTGGGCTCGACGGGCCGTGGGGCGTCGGTAAAACTAGCTTCGTTAATCTTGCACAAAAACACTGGGATCACGCCCAAGACAAGGTCATTGTTTGCCGTTTTGAACCTTTGCGGTACGCATCCGAACCCGATTTGGCAGACCGATTGATCCGCGACCTATCAGCCACCATTCAGGAAAAGGTATACGCCCCGGAGTTTCGCCCTGCAGTCTCGCGCTACTCTCGATTGATAAAGGGAAAAGCGGATGTTTCCTTCCTTGGCTTCAAGCTCTCTTTAGAGCCCTCGCAAGAGACGGTTGATGAACTGCTCGATGATATTGATGAAGTGCTAAAGCGCATCAATCGTCGGGTCATCATCGTAGTAGACGATCTTGATCGGCTGGACGCGAAGACCACCAACAATGTGCTGTTCGCCACTCGTCGAACCTTCAGACTCTCGCAGGCCACCTACGTCCTTTGTTATGACACTGAGGTGCTTGTCGAAGGCAAGGAGGACGGCGCACGAGCTCGAGAATTTCTTGAGAAATTCGTAACCGTCAAGTTAAGCCTGTTCGTTGACAGCTCGAGCATTCGGGATTTTTTACGTCGGGACTGGCAGCACGCTGACAAGCAGCTAATTTCCGTTCCAGCCGACACGATGATGAATCTCGACTCGGTGCTTGGTGAGCTATCCAAAATCCTCGATAGCGCTTTGGCACCAAATTACCTACCGCTCATTGGCGACCTTCGTAAGGTGAAGCGCTTCATCAACGCCATGTTGCTTGTGCAGCTAGAAAAAAGTGATCTGGGTCGGACCGATTTCAGCCCTAGAGATCTGATAAACCTCATGCTTTTGCACTTGAACTATCCGGGTCTATTCAGACGCATTTATGCTGAAGAAACGGAAGGACGTAGCGGAATATTCTCGATCCGCCGCGGGCTCGACAGAGAAGAGTTCGCGAACTCGCCCGGCTTTACGGACATGATCGAGTGCTATAAGGGGGCCGAAGCATTTCTTTTGGCGCAGCTTTTTGAGCTGAACACTCTAAAGCTCGGTGAGCGGACTGGGGTCAGGGATTCAGTTAAAGCAACGCGGGCATGCTTTAACTATGGCGAATTTAGAAATTTGGAGGGATATCTCAAGCTCATCGTACGCTTCGCGATGCCTATTCCTCAAAAGACATTCATCTTGTATCAGAAGGCGGTTGAAGAGGTAAGACACGGGAAGCGAATTGAGTCCGTCCTCACTTCGGCCGACTTCATACTGGATCGAAGCGATTATGCTCATGACCAATTTTGGCAAGCCTTAATCAACCAATCTTATGACCTCACCGTGGAAGTCGCAGACGAATCGATAGAAACCTTAATCGAATATCTTCCGCGCTATACCGTGATTGATTACGGCGATAGAGGACTGCGCAAACGATCAATTTATTCGCTGTTATGGCTTTTGAACTATGCCGGCTGGGGTAAAACCCCTGCCGAGCGCCGCTCGAATACAAGAGAAAACACTAGAGAAATCGCATGGCGGATCTTTGCTGATCGTGATGACTCAAAGCAAGGCCTGCTCGAACAACTTGTAAGCAATGATCGCGGTGTCCTTGGTTGGAATGACGTAATGCTATTTCGGCTTCAGTGCTCTGCTGATCGACAAGGAAAGCTGTTTAACCTTCATACAGCTCTGATCGCCGACCAAGATGAAAACGCATCGACAACTGGATACGTAAATCATCTCGCTCTACTTGGAATGAGAAAGCTCTCTCAGAAGGTGTTCTCCTTGTTCAAGCGGGACTACATAGAAACCAGCCGGAATTTTCTGACTGAAGTCGACGAAACCTCTATAGAAGAATTTCGTGGCTGCTCGCCATTACTCTCCCAGCAACAAAAGGCTGATGGCGTCTCATTTGAAGAAGACGCAGGAGTCATAAATAATCTTATTTCCGCTGAACGTTCCAACGTTAAGTCTTTTGTGATCTATCAATTGAGCAACACGAACCCACCGACAGGATCGGGGGTAGGCTGCGGATTCTACGACGAGTCTGGGTCCGGCAATGGCGGCGGCATCGCAGAACAAATGAACGACTACATTTTTAATGTGTGCTTCAACCCGGAGCTCGATCCAGAAAACGTTCATCACTTCCTTGGGCACTGCCTTATGCATTTGAGCCACCCACATTTCTCTGCTCACGGCGCAGAGCATGAGGGGTTTTTCGCCGCTAAAGATGAAATTTCCGGCGGTCTTGATCCAATACGAATGGGACAATACTGGAGTTCGCATCGAGATCTCATCCGACGCCTGTCTCCTCAGCTCTCTGATCGCAGCGTGGTCACGTCCAGATACATTGCCTTTTATCGTGATGATCTAACCGGCGTGTTTTCGGCGCTTGATGAGTTAGCCGACGAGGCAGCAGCACTTGAGCCTCTAGCCGGCTCATTGCCCGAACCGCAAGCAAATCAAGAGGTATTGCCGGAAGTGCAGGCCTCGACGGAGGCTCCTGAGTGACAAATAGCCTTAATCTAAGGATGCGTTACCGTTTACCCATTTCGTTGATCACCGAAGGTCTTTGGTTGCTAACCAAGTCGCCATAAGCCGTTTGGCTCGGTCTCGCTTCACGCCGAGCAGCCCGCTCAACGCTTGCCACCCGACCTCCTGCCCATGGCTAGATAAGTACACCACAGCAGCAACCACTTCCAGTTGAGTAGGCGAATAGACTCGTTGATCCAACTGAGATGTTGCTGTTTCAAGCCAGAACGGAAGCTGATCAGGAAGCTCTGTAATCCTACTCCGTGACAGGTTTGCCGCACGGCAGCATTCGATAAATCGGGTCGGCCATTCTTGTAGCATCCAGCACGCTCGCAGCATCAGCCAGAGCCTGCGTTCACTATGCAAGTATTCGAAATCCGACCTTGAAGGGGCTAACGCAGGAGTGCCCAGCTCACCGCAGAAAACGGTCTCAAACTTTGGCCCAAATCTGCCATTCAGCAGTCTAAGCAACGCTCTGAGGCCGATGAAAAAGGGAATGCTGCACGGCGTAGCAATCCGCAAATACCTCCAGGGCGAAAGCTCTGCATGACCTATTAACGCAGTGAGGAAATTCAGTGAGTTGCAGTCTGGCCACTCAGGATATTTTGGCTTAACGCTTCCCAAATCGAAGAAGCACTGATGACAATGCCGTAGATGCTCCACATATGGGATTTTCTCCCGGCCGATACCATGGCGATGAAACATTACTGGCGATCGGCATCTAGGGCATACGTCCTCCATCGCACAGTAGTGGATAGGGCATATCACTGTTAAAGCGATACGCCACAGCAAGCGATAGTAAGGCACTGAATCGGTTTGGATGCATAGGGAGCAGTACTGCATTCCGGCACGCTTACGGTCACGGTGGAAAACGCCTAAAGCCAGTAACCAGCTGACGTCGCCATTAAATGGTAGCTGCGGAAAAAAGCTCCCTTCGTAATGGCGCAACGTCATGTCTTGAAGCCTAGAAATGGGTTGCTGAGTTTGAAGGTTTATCAGCTGTAGCAATTGATCAGAGGGATGCCGATCAATATCCCTAGTCAAAACTGCCCCCTTGTAGCCGAGCAGACCGCTGAAGAAGGTATGCAAGGGAAAACCGTTCGAGAAGGCTAGCCGCACCAACCAAGACGAAAAGATCTCGCCCTGCTTTGGCTGCGGATGGATCGGTAGCATCTATATCTCCACCGTCACCAACTTTCGTTGCGACGGGGGCACGTACCCACACTTGTTCAGCACATCGGCTGTAATCTGCTCTTGACCACGACTGATTGCATAGGTGCTGGCTTTGTTTAAGAGCATCGATAACTCTCCAATTGTCCCCTCACTTAAAGCCGCCAACTTCATCGCCAGTAGTGGGTCAGCTAGGTCCGACGGATTTCGCAAAGGAAGGACTTTTTCAAACGATGCCAGTAGACGGTTGAATTCGGGCCCGGCTTTCCACCTAGGGAGAATCTCAGGTTCGAACCGGTTCTGGATCTGAGAGTCGATACCAACCGCGCTGATCAGCGTCTCGTCTCCAACACCAACCATGGAAATCTGAAGCTCGTTGGAAAGGTATTTGATGACGTTTAAGAACTCATGCTGCGCAGGGGCTGTGGCTGCAAGCATATTGTGCATCTCATCGATGATAAGAACCTTGAGCTGCACCTGCCTCAGTATCTCAACTACACGCGCTCGCTTATCTGCGACGGTTCCATGAGGAAGTCGCTTTAGCAATGGATGTAAAAGCTCGGTGTAGAAACCTGCCTCCGTGGGTTTCGGCGGGGTTTGAACCAAAAGCACCGGAGCGATGATGGTTTCTCCACCTGGATTGTCGGAGGGAAGATGCCGAGCAGCGAAGCGCTTAACCAGCCCTGTTTTGCCATTGTTTGTCCGACCGATTAGCAACACGTTGGGCATGCGCGTGACCCTCGGATGGTGGAACAACCACTCAAGCCTGGTATCAATCTCCTTCGCCCGCGGATACCCAAGCCATCTTGGAGTTCTGAGCTGATCGATGCGCTCTTGGTCGCTCATCTGCCGGCACTTCTCGGCGAGCGACTCCACCAGATGTTCAAAATCACTCATGGCATCAACCTACTTCGATTTCTTCATAAGGTTCGACGACCTCTAAGTTTATGGCTCCAGAAATCGCCAGGTCTGGTAGCTCAGATTTAACGTGAACCCCCTTCCAGCCATTGCGTCTTTCAGCCATGCGTCGTTTTCGCTTCTCGGACGCGCGAGCGTTTCGAGCCAATCGAGTTCTTTCGATGGCGTCATGCTCGACTGCTCGCATTCTGCGGACACCTTCGAATATGGCGGCTTCGTCGACTTTGGCACCGGGCGTTTCCCTAATTCGCCGCGTCACTTCTCGCAGTTCCCAGACACTTATCGGCGGGTGATTAGAGTTGAAGTAAGGAACCGGGTAGTAGATTTTTTCATCAGGATCCAGGAAGTAGACGACACTGATATCCCGTGGGTCTTGGACAAAAATGAACTGCCGCCCTTTCCCATCATCTCCGTCCTCAGCAATACGGGTACGTAAGATTGGGGCGTAGTAATGAATGCCATCTATCTTCGCGCCATGGCGCTGAACCGTCCTTGAAAAGTAGGGCGTAAAATCGAGCCTAAACTTCTCCTCGTTTTCAATCGGCTCAGGCAATCCCACACCTGGCTTGTCCTTGGTCCCATGCACACACTGGCTGTAGTAGTTGATTGGCGAAACGCCATTAAGACCCGCATGTCCTTCGTTGTGGTAGATGTACACGACGAAAATCGTGAACCATAACTCCAGCTCCTTCAGAGTCATACACGCTCTGCCTTCGGAGTCATAATCAAGCTTATCGAGCGTGTTGGAAAATGTGGTTCCTTGCAATTCATGCCCCTTTGCCATGAAGGTACGAAATGCACGCTCGATATGGGGACCGTAGTTAGGCTGTTTTCTCGGACGGTGCTCTAGGGTGATCCCGTACTCGTCACATCCACGCGTCAATGCACGCCCTTTAAACTCTTTCGCGTTATCGACGTGAATTTTCTGCATCAGCCCATAAATCGGCCACTCCGCAGGGATATCACGAGCCGCTAGCCAGTAACTCTTTTGCATCACTGCGTGGGCAATGCAGAGCGCCGCTGAGTTCGCCCCAACTGGATCCAAAGAAAAGAAGAACCCACCGATCATGCGTGTGTGCACGTCGATGCTCATTGTGAGATTTGGGCGTCCAATTGGAAGACGGTCCGCCTCATCAACGATGATCACGTCTACTGGCGTGTGGTCGATCTGCACTACTGAGTTAGGAACATCAGTAGCGGGAAAGGCACCTCTGAGAGGTCGATACTTATCTTTTGCAGAACGAGGACCTAGACGCCTTTTATGCCGTTCCTGTTCATCAATGTCCCGAACCCGCTGGTGAATCGTGTTGACATGCGGAGGCTGCAGCCCGAGCCCTTCGCACTCGGTTTTGATGTCCTGGTGCAGCTTCTTAACGGTGGGTCGCTCCGGAACTAAGTAGGATTTTTGAATCCACTTTTCGATGATTTCTTCTAATTCCTGATCTAGACGGGGTTGGCCTTTGTCATACCGCGAAGAGCGCAGCAGCGATGAAACCAATCCAGTCTCTTCGAACCGCTTAATCCACCGGTAGATCGTGGAAACGCTTTTTCCAGATGCGTTGGCGGCCGCCTGGACTTGCTCAAGGTTCTTTCGGCCATTTACCAACAGCGGCTGTATGAGTTTGTAGCGCTCAGTAGCTTCGGCCCAATCGTGATCTTCAACAAAAACGTGCTTGGCGGTGAGAGCAGCGTTACTCACTGGAGACGTACTCAGTTCACTAGCGCGAAAGATGTGTGTGACTTGATCATCAGTTGTTCGAACCACCGCCTCCGAAAGACCCTTTAACTCCAATACGATACAGGCTTGGTTTCGCCAGAAGGCCAAGCTTCCAGGACGGATCGTTTTCATGATTGAGCCTCTTTCATCGGCCAAATTCGAGAGTTCATGGTCAGCTTTGAATCGAGATCACAGCCAATGTCGCCGGTGGCGAGCATGTGCCAAATAGCAGGGATTAGCCGTGCACGGCCTTTGGGATCGGAGGACATTGCATGCAGGAGGAAGTCGGGATCTGCCTCGCCCAAATCCCACAGCACATTGAGAATGTGATCCCTCATCACGGGATCGACCTTTCGAGCAACATAAGGCCATAGGAACTTCACGTTAGAGAGATAAGCCGTTCGGATCTCTACCTCGGTATAAATCCGGAACACCCAATCTCTCTCCCGGCAGTACGCCTTCGCCGCGCGAAATTTAGGGAGGTAGGTTCGCCATGCGGCTCGGAAGTCCTCTCTGAATTTCACCTCATAAAGGATCGCAGGCTCAGGGGGATCCACATGCTTGAACTGGATCAGCCCGTCAGGAGTGTATGAGCGATTACTGCCTTCGTCATCGCAGTAACTGATAGTCAAAGGCTGAGGACTGAATTGCCCTACCCGCCGGTCAAAGCGGATGAGCTCCATCATGTCCCGCTCAAGGGTCGACTCATACTGCCCCATCTTGGGGACCGACCCGGTGACGCCACGAGATGTCCCGCTGATTTTTCGAACTGGCACGCTGTAGGAATCTGTCATTTTCTCAAATTCCGCTGTATTTGATGATGTTTTTATCATTTTCTAATGGGCTTTACAGCGGCAGCCGTCCTCAGCCTGGCGAAATCACTTTGGCTCACCACGGTGTTCTGTTCCTGGATGAACTTCCGGAGTTTGATCGACGCGTGCTTGAGGTACTGCGCGAACCCCTTGAAAGCGGCCACATCGTCATCGCCCGGGCGAAAGATAAAGTGCATTTTCCGGCGCGCTTTCAACTGGTGGCGGCGATGAACCCATGCCCGTGTGGGTACCTCGGCGACCCGAGCGGACGTTGTCGGTGCAGCGTCGAGCAGTTGCAACGCTATCGAGGAAAACTGTCCGGACCGCTGCTCGACCGGATCGATTTGCACGTCACCGTCGCACGCGAAAGCACGGTGCTTCATGCCAATATCTCAGGCAACACCTCAACCGCCGTTGCGGCGGAGCAGGTGGCGCGCGCCAGAGACGTGCAGGAAAAACGCCAGGGCATCGCCAACGCATTTCTGGACTTGCCGGGTTTGCGTGAACACTGCGTGTTGCAACAGACCGATCAGGCTTGGCTCGAGACAGCGTGCGAGCGCCTCGGCCTGTCGTTACGCGCAGCCCATCGCATTTTGAAGGTGGCGCGCACACTGGCTGACCTCGAGGGCGCAGCGGCAATTGCACGCGGGCATCTGGCTGAAGCCCTGCAATATCGGGGGGCATCGCAGGGTTGAAGGATTTCGGGGATACGTCCGAACCCTCTCTCGGTCGCAGCCGATACGGCCTCGGGCAATAGTGTATGGATATACAGTTTAGAGATGAGCAAACTGCAGCTCAAGGACTGGTGCGTGCAATCCCGCATGCTTCAATCTAGCGCCGCAGCGCAGGAGCCAACATGACGATTCTCGAAGCTTCCCTTCCGCAATTCACCGAGCGGCACCTTAAAGTCGCGGCCGATTACATGGCACCTGGCAAACGCGAGGGTGTTTACGCCCTACCGAAAAAAATTCCCTGGATCCAGCTAAAAGGCTTCTGGCTGCAACAAGCAGGGTTTGAGGTAAACGACACCATTTGTGTGCGCATTATCAAGGGGTGCCTGGTGATAACGGCGGCAAAAAAAATCCCCGGTCATACCGGGGATCTTCAAGCCCAACCGTTACTGGAAGCGCCCCACTTCGGCGCGTAGGCCGGCAGCGAGCTGATCAAGTTCCCGAGCCGTTTCCGCCAGGTTGGTAATCACCTCATGCTGCTCGCTGTTCGCCAGCGCAATGCTTTGCAGGTTGCTACTGAGCATGGTGGCAGTGCTGCTTTGCTCGCTGGTGGCGGTGGTAATGGCAGCGAACTGCTCGCCGGCCGCCTGGCTTTGCTCCGCGATTTGCGTTAACGCCTGGGCAACTTTGGCGTTGCGCTGCAGGCCATCGAGCATTTGCACCTTACCTTGCTCCATGGTGGCAATAGCGCTGCTGGTTTCGCCTTGAATGCTTTGAATCATCGCCGAAATTTCGTTGGTCGCATCACGGGTGCGGCCCGCCAGGCTTCGTACTTCGTCAGCCACCACGGCGAAGCCACGGCCTTGCTCGCCGGCGCGCGCCGCTTCAATCGCAGCATTGAGCGCGAGCAGGTTGGTCTGGTCGGCAATGGAGGTAATGACGCTGACGATTCCGCCAATTTCCTGGGAGCGCTGACCGAGGGTATTGATGACGTCGGCGGTGCCGTTAAGGGAACTGGAAATCTGCTCCAGAGCGCTCGACGCTTCCTCCATAGAGGTGCGACCGATGCGTGTTTGCTGCGAGTTTTCGTTGGCCAGGCGTTCGGTGTGACGCATGTTGTCGGCGATGTTGAGCGAGGTGGCGCTGAACTCTTCGACCGCGCCCGCCATGCTGCTGATTTCGCCGGACTGTTGCTCGATGCCTTCATAAGCGCCGGACGACAAACCAGCCAGCGCCTGCGCCCGGCTGCTGACGTTTTCAGCGGCGCCGCGGATGCGCGACACCATGGTCGACAATGCTTCCCCCATCTGGTTGAAGCCACGGGCGAGCTCACCGATTTCATCGTGACTGGTGATGTTCAGGCGCGCGCTCAGGTCGCCACTACCGAGGGCTTGAGCCTGCGCGACCAAATCACCCAAAGGACGCAACTTGCGACGCAGCAGCCAGGTTACCGCGCCCACCGCCAGCAACAGTGTGATCAGGCTACCGATCGCCAGCTGCCCGCCGACGTTCCAGGTAACGGCCTCGATCTCCGCTTTTGGCATGCTCGCCAGCACCGTCCAAGGGCCGCCGGCAAACGGCATCGCTACGCTGTAAAAGGATTGATCACCGTCTTCCCAGAATTCGCCCTGGCCTGGTTTGGCAGCCAGCGCGGCCACGGTCTCCACCGCTTTTTCAGGTTGCTGCGCGCCGGAGGGCGGCACCAGCCAGTGTTTCTGCTCATCGAGCAGCGCCAGCGAACCTGTGGCGCCAATGCGGAAACGCTTGAGGTTGGCGAACTGGGCATTTTGCGCGTCGGTGTAGTCGAAGCCCACGAACAGCACAGCGATCACGCGGCCGGAGGGATCCGCCACCGGCGTGTATTGCGTCATGTAGAAGCGGTCGAAGAGCAGTGCGCGCCCCACATAGTTCTGCCCGCCGAGCAAACGTTTATAAGCCGGATGCGCATGGTCGAGTGCAGTGCCGATGGCCCGGCTGCCGTCCTGCTTGGTCAACGAGGTCGTTACGCGGACGAACTCGTCGCCATCACGCACAAATACAGTCGCTACGCCGGCGGTTAGCGTTCGGAATTCATCCACTTGGTCGAACTGGTTGTTGAGTCGCACATCCCCGAGATAAAGCGCCGGGGTTTGCAGTGCGCCGACGGCAACGCGCTCATCGGCATGCACATTCAAGCCGCTGCGAAAGCGCTGCTCGAATAGCCCGGCCAGGCGCTGCGTGCTTTCGCGCAGGCTGTCATGGAAGGTGCTCAGCTGGTCAGCCAGTAACCGCGCTTCACTGCCCAAATGTTCCTCGCGGGTTGTCAGCGTCGCGGTGCTGAGCGAGCGAAGGGCGAACAGGGTGCTGAGGCCAATCAGCAACACGAGTATCAAGGCCAGGGCAGATGCTAACTGCCAGGCAATGCGCGAGCGGGGCTGGGACATTTACATCTCCGTGGGGTAATACGGCTTTTAAGAATTACCGCTTTCCATAGCAAAGCAGAAAAAAGGCCGCCCGCTTGTGGAAGGCAGCCTGCTTACATTAGGTGTTCGGCGGGGCGCGAAGAATACTTGAGTAAAATCGTGCGTCAAATAAAAAGCGGCATTTAGCCAGCACTCCGTCGCATTATCAGCACAGCAATATTACGAAAGATGTACGACGTCTGGTAACTGCATCGCATCAACCTCTGCAACCAAGTAATCACGCAGCCGTTGGTAGCGCGCCTGACCCCGTCGTGCTTTAGGCCAGACCAGAAAATAGCTATCTCCGCTGGCCACTGCGCTGCGCCACGGCAAAGCGAGCCGGCCATGGGCGACGTCTTCCGCCACCATCACCAGATCGCCTATCGACACACCGTACCCGCGCGCGGCGGCGACCATGCCGAGCTCCAGCGTATCGAATACCTGCCCGCCCTTGAGCGGAACGTCATCGGCCAATCCCATGGCTTCAAGCCAGCGCCGCCAGTCGCGCCGATCCGGCGTCGGATGAAGCAGCTGCGCGTGCTGCAAATGCGCAAGATCCCACGGCTCCTCACCGGCGGCATCAGGTGCACACACGGGAATCAGCCACTCGGCAAACAGCGGCACGCTTTCCCACTCCGCTGGAAACTCGCCCTTGCCGAGCAGCACGGCACAGTCGAATGGTTCTTGATGAAAATCGACCCGATCGACATCCATCCAGGCGCTGGTCAGTTGCACCTCCATGCCATCGCCCAGCAGGCGGAAGCGCGACAACCGCGCCAGCAGCCAGCGCATGGTCAACGTGGACGGAGCTTTGAGGCGCAACGTCGTTTCGTCTGTGCGCAGGGTGGCGCACGCACGCTCCAGCGACGCGAAACCATCGCGAATGCCCGGCAGCAGCAGCCGTGCGGCTTCGGTGAGCTGCAAGCTGCGCCCCGCCCGCTGGAACAGGCGGCAGCCGAAATGCTCTTCAAGGGTTCGTATGTGTCGACTCACTGCGCTCTGGGTAATCGCAAGTTCCTGGGCCGCCTGGGTAAACGAGGCATGGCGGGCAGCGGCCTCAAACGCACGTAGCGCGTACAAACCGGGAAGACGTTGAGTCATGGGCATACTCCTGGCAACGGAACATGAGTTTAAATCATGCCTGACATCGTTTTTATCCTTTTGTGGCGCTAGCCGATTCTCGCGCAAGATGGCCGCCTCCTCGAACGCCAGCGCGGTCAGCTGTCGATAACCTGTTTTGAGTCAGACTCATATGCCCAGCGCCACCCGTGTCGAACTGAAAGCCATCCTGCGTCTGGCGGGACCGCTGATCGCCGCGCAGTTAGCCCACGTGATGATGGTGTTTACCGACACCGTGATGATGGGCCTGCTCGGTCCTGCCGAACTGGCCGGCGGCGGGCTTGGTGCGGCGAGTTACTCGTTCGTGTCGATTTTCTGTGTCGGCGTGATTGCTGCGGTTGGCAACCTGGTCGCCATTCGCCATGGCAGCAACGATGCGCAAGGCGTGGTGCACATCAGCCAGAACGGCTTGTGGCTCGGCTGGGCGATGGCACTCGCCGCGGGCATATTGCTGTGGAATCTGGGCCCCATTCTGCTGGCGTTTGGGCAGTCGCCGGAAAGCGTCCACGGCGCCGAGCAGTTTCTCTCGACGCTCGCCTTCGCACTGCCCGGCTACATGACCTTTATGGCGCTGCGCGGCTTCACCGGTGCGCTCGGCCGTGCCGGCCCGGTTATGGCTATCAGCATCGGCGGCGCGCTGGCGAACCTCGGGCTGAACTACGCGCTGATTCACGGCATGTTTGGCCTTCCGCACCTCGGCCTGGCGGGCATTGGCCTGGTCACAGCGATTGTCAGCACGCTGATGGCGGTGCTGCTGGCCCTGCATGTGATGCATCACAGCGCTTATCGGCTGTATCCACTATTCGTCGGATTGCTACGTCCAGAGCGCGCGGCAATGAAGGAACTGCTGCGGCTGGGACTGCCAATTGGCGGCACCTATGCGGTGGAGTCCGGGCTATTCGCCTTTGCCGCGCTGTGCATGGGCGCACTTGGAAGCACACAACTGGCGGCGCACCAGATCGCCCTGCAATCGGTGTATGTGGCATTTATGGTGCCGGTGGGCATTTCCTACGCGGTCACGTTCCGCATCGGCCAGCACTTCGGTGCCGGTCGCCTTGCCGATGCACGCCGTGCCGGTAGGCTCGGCATCGCCATTGGGGGGTGTTGCATGCTTGGTTTCGCGCTGCTGTTCTGGCTGGCGCCCTACGCCGTCGTCGATCTGTTTCTGGATGCCAGCGATCCCGCGTTTGCCAGCATCGTCGCCCTCGCGGTCAGTTTGCTGGCCATCGCCGCCTGGTTCGAGCTGTTCGATGGCATTCAAACCATCGCCATGGGCGCGATCCGTGGTTTGAAAGATGCCAAAACCACATTCTTCGTTGGGCTGGTTTGCTATTGGGCGGTCGGCGCGCCAGCCGCCTGGCTGCTGGCGTTTCACTGGGGCTGGGGCGCGCAGGGCGTGTGGTGGGGTTTAGCCGCCGGCCTGGCCTGCGCGGCGCTGGGCCTGACGCTTGGGTTCGAATGGAAAACCGCGCGATTGCTGGCGATTAAAGCGACAGCATCGCCTGACGATTGCCAAACACCAGAAAGCGCGCCAGGTCAGCCAGCGGCAAAGGCTTGCTGACCAGGTAACCCTGCACCTGATCGCAACCGAACTGACGCAGCAATGCCAGCTGTTCGGCGTTTTCTACGCCTTCAGCCACCACAGCCAGTTCCAGGTTGTGCGCCAGATTGATCATCGCCCGCACCAACTGACGATTTTCGGGGCGGTTGTCCATGCCGCCGACAAAGCTCTTGTCGATCTTCAACATGGTGATCGGCAGGTTGTTCAGGTGCACGAACGATGAAAAGCCGGTGCCGAAATCATCCAGCGAAAAGCGCACGCCGAGCTTGCCCAATGCCTTCATGGTCTGTTGCACATGATCGCTACGGCGCATTACGGCAGTTTCGGTCAGCTCGAATTCCAGCCACTGCGCGTCCACGCCGCGTTCCTCGATCAGCCGCGCCAGGGTGGTCAGCAACTGACTGTCCTGGAACTGTCGAAACGACAGATTCACGGCCATATGCAGCGCCGGCAGACCGCGCCCGCGCAGCCACTGCATATCGCGCAAGGCGCGGGAAATGACCCAGTAACCCAGCGGCACGATCAGCCCGCTTTCTTCGGCCAGCGGCACGAACTCGCTGGGCGCCAGCAAGCCGCGTTCGGCGTGGCGCCAGCGCACCAGCGCTTCAAGACCCAGAATGTGCCCGGTTTTCAGGCACAGCCGGGGCTGGTAATGCAGTTCCAGTTCATCGCGGCGCAAGGCGCGGCGCAGTTCGCTTTCCAAGTCGGCAAGGCTGCGGGCGTTGCGGTTGATGCGCTCGTCAAAAACATGAAAGGTGCAGCCCTGCTGACTCTTGGCTTGCTGCATGGCGATATGGGCATGCCACATCAGCGGATCGGCGCCGGCATCGGCACGCGCATGAGCCACGCCCAGGCTGCAGCCGATCAGCAGGCTTTCGCCATCGACCCAATATGGCTCGGACAACGCTTCGGTAATGCGTTCGGCCATGCGCTCGGCGCGCTTGGGGTCGCGGCGGATATCCAGCAGCAAGGCGAACTCATCGCTGCCCAGACGGGCCAGGTGATCATCCACCGACAACTGCCCTTTGAGCCGCGCCACCACTTGCAGGATTAGCCGATCACCGGCCTGGTGGCCGAGGGCGTCGTTGGCATGGCGGAAGTTATCAAGGTCCAGGTGCCCCAGCGCCAAACCACGGCCTTTGAACTCTGCCAACTGCGCGGTCAGCAGGGTCTGAAAGCCCTGGCGGTTGGCGATGCCGGTGAGCGGATCCTGCTCAGCCAGGCGCTGCAGCGTGTCTTTCAGCACGCCGTGCTCGCGCACATAGCGCAGGCAGCGGCGCACGGTATCGGCGCTCAACGTCTCGCGCACCAGCCAGTCGCTGACGCCAACAGGCGGCTCCAGAGGTTCGTGCTCCAGCAACAGAACAGTTGGCAACGGGCAACTGCCGGGAGCCGGCTGCATGCAAGGCGTGGTGAGCAAAAGGCCGTGGGCGTGATCGTCGAACAGGCCGCTGGCGGCCGCCCAGGAAGGTGCGGTAATCAGCGCCGACGGGTTGCCCATCGCCGCCAAGTGCTCGCGCAACAGCGCCGCCCATTCTGGCGTTTCGGCCAGCAGGACAATACGCAAGGTTTCAACATGCGCGGACAAACGACTTCCCCCAAAACAATCCACATGGCGGTTCTACCGCCCTTTCGCGCCGTTATCGGCGTCTCTTGCGCACTTCCTGTGCGATGTAATCCCCATCAGCCCCCGCTGATAAGGCACTAGCGTACTGCATTGTCCGAAATAACCAAGACCATCACGCGGCCAGTATGGCGTGCGTCACAGTATCCAGACGGTTAAGGCATTGTGCATCAGGCCTGCTAAAATGCGCGCCCACTTTCCTGCGATACACGACGATGTCCCGACTCAATCCCCGGCAGCAAGAAGCCGTGAACTACGTCGGCGGCCCACTATTGGTGCTCGCTGGCGCCGGTTCTGGCAAGACCAGCGTAATCACCCGCAAGATTGCCCACCTGGTTCAGCAGTGCGGCATCCGCGCGCAACACATCGTGGCGATGACCTTCACCAACAAGGCCGCCCGCGAAATGAAAGAACGCGTCGGCACCTTGCTCAAGGGTGTTGAGGGCCGCGGCCTGACCGTGTGCACCTTCCACAACCTGGGCATGAACATCATACGCAAAGAGTATGCCCGCCTCGGTTACAAGCCCGGCTTCTCGATTTTCGATGACGGCGACATCAAGGCGCTGCTCAGCGACATCATGCAAAAGGAGTACTCGGGCGACGACGGCATCGATGAAATCAAAGGCTACATCGGCTCGTGGAAAAACGACCTGATCCTGCCGCCCGAAGCGCTGGAAAACGCGCGCAACCCCAAAGAACAAACCGCAGCCATCGTCTACATGCACTACCAGCGCACGCTCAAGGCGTACAACGCGGTGGACTTCGACGACCTGATCTTGCTGCCGGTAAAACTATTCCAGGACCACGCCGACATCCTTGAAAAGTGGCAGAACAAAGTGCGCTACCTGCTGGTGGACGAATACCAGGACACCAACGCCAGCCAGTACCTGCTGGTGAAAATGCTGGTGGGCATGCGCAACCAGTTCACGGTGGTGGGCGATGACGACCAGTCGATTTACGCCTGGCGCGGCGCCCGCCCGGAAAACCTCATGTTGCTCAAAGAGGACTTTCCCTCGCTCAAAGTCGTGATGCTTGAGCAGAACTATCGCTCCACCAGCCGCATCCTCAAATGCGCCAACACGCTGATTGCCAACAACCCGCACGCCTTCGAAAAACAGCTGTGGAGCGAGATGGGCCACGGCGATGAAATCCGCGTGATTCGTTGCAAAAACGAAGATGCCGAATGCGAACGCGTGGCCATGGAAATTCTCAGCCTGCACCTGCGCACCGACCGGCCGTACAGCGATTTCGCGATCCTGTATCGCGGCAACTACCAGGCAAAACTGATGGAGCTGAAACTTCAGCACCACCAGATTCCCTATCGCTTATCGGGCGGCACCAGCTTTTTCGCGCGGCAGGAAGTGAAGGATTTGATGGCCTACTTCCGGCTGCTGGTGAACCCCGATGACGACAACGCCTTCTTGCGTGTGATCAACGTGCCGCGCCGCGAAATCGGTTCCACCACCCTGGAAAAGCTCGGCAACTACGCCACCGAACGCAAGATTTCCATGTACAACGCCGCCGATGAAATGGGCCTGGGCGAGCACCTGGACAGCCGCTACAGCGAGCGCCTGCAACGGTTCAAACACTGGATGGACAAGATTCGCCAGCAGTGCGCCGAGAACGAGCCGATTGCCGTGTTGCGCAGCATGGTCATGGACATCGATTACGAAAACTGGCTGCGCCAGAACGCCTCCAGCGACAAAGTGGCCGAAGCGCGGATGGGCAATGTGTGGTTCCTGATCGACGCGTTGAAGAACACACTGGAGCGCGACGAAGACGGCGACATGACCATCGAAGACGCCATCGGCAAGCTGGTGTTGCGCGACATGCTCGAACGTCAGCAAGAAG
The DNA here is from genome assembly GCF_900573885.1 of Pseudomonas viridiflava. GTDB lineage: Bacteria > Pseudomonadota > Gammaproteobacteria > Pseudomonadales > Pseudomonadaceae > Aquipseudomonas. The sequence continues at coordinate 37,740 of NZ_UPSE01000154.1, read as the reverse complement.
AGGAAGAAGGCGCCGAGGGCGTGCAAATGCTGACGCTGCATGCCTCCAAAGGCCTGGAATTTCCGTACGTGTTCATCATCGGCATGGAAGAAGAAATTCTTCCGCACCGCTCCAGCATCGAAGCCGACACCATCGAGGAAGAGCGGCGTCTGGCTTACGTGGGCATCACCCGCGCGCGGCAAACGCTGGCCTTTACCTTTGCCGCCAAACGCAAACAGTACGGCGAGATTATCGACTGTTCGCCGAGTCGCTTTCTCGACGAATTGCCGCCGGAAGATCTTTCCTGGGAAGGACTGGAAGACACTCCCGTGGAAGTCAAAGCGGTACGCGGAAATGCGGCTCTGGCTGACATCCGCGCCATGATGAAAAAATAATTGGGCGCTGCCGAGTGCCCCTGCCTTTACTAACCTGCACTGTTAACACGAGAGCCTTGAGATGGAAGCGCTGAAAACGAAGATTATTGAAGAAGGCGTGGTGCTGTCCGACCAGGTGCTCAAGGTCGACGCCTTTCTCAACCACCAGATCGACCCGCGCCTGATGCAGCAGATCGGCCAGGCCTTTGCCGAATTGTTCAAAAATCAGGGCATCACCAAAATCGTCACCATCGAAGCGTCGGGCATTGCCCCCTCGATCATGGCCGGTCTGGAACTGGGGGTGCCGGTGATTTTCGCGCGTAAATACCAGTCGCTGACCCTGACCGACAACCTGCTGGTTTCCAAGGTGTTCTCGTTCACCAAGCAGACTGAAAGCACCATCGCCGTGTCGGCCAAGCACTTGCTGCCAACCGACCGCGTGTTACTGATCGACGACTTCCTCGCCAACGGCCGCGCCGCACACGGTTTGATCGACCTGATCAAGCAGTCCGGCGCGACCATTGTCGGCATTGGTGTGGTGATCGAAAAATCCTTCCAGAAAGGCCGCGAAGAACTCGACTCGCAGGGTTACTGGATCGAGTCGCTCGCGCGAATCAAATCGCTGGAAGGCGGCAAGGTCGAGTTTCTCGATTAACCATTGCCGCTCAAACGGGGCACCGCGTTAAGGCGCGGTGGCCTGCAACCCCGCCAGCACCAGCTTCTGATACAGCTGCTCCTTGATTCCTTCCGGCTGCGCCAATTGCAAACGCTCCAGGTGCGCGTCAAACGCTCCCGGCTGCGGCTGATCGAACAACGCCGCCTTGCCTAACTCCAGCACCTCGCTGAGCTTGAGCTTGCTCTTCAGCCAGCGCAGCGCGCGCAGCAAATCCTGTTCTTCGTCGGTGAAATCGCAGCCCAGCGGATATTCGGCGAACAGGTTTTTGTGCTCCTCATAACAGGCCTGCAAACGCTCGGGCGTGTTATCGCGAAACGCCTCGTCCAGCACAAAATCATCCGCCAACTTGCCCGCCGCCTGCGCCTGCTCGATCAGCTCATTCTGAAAACGCGAGTCAGCAATTTGCAGCAGCGCAGCTATCACCTGAGCATCGTTCTTGCCGCGCAAGTCGGCGATGCCGTATTCGGTGATGACAATGTCGCGCAGGTGCCGAGGGATGGTGGTGTGGCCGTAGTCCCAGCGGATATTGGAGCTCACTTCGCCATCGGCTTCGCGCCAACTGCGCAGCATCAGAATGGCGCGCGCATCGTCCAGCTCATGGGCCTGGGCGAAGAAATCGTACTGCCCACCGACGCCGCTGATGACGCGTCCATCTTCCAGTTGGTCGGCCGCACTGGCGCCGAGCAGCGTCACGCAAAAGGCGCTGTTGATAAACCGCGCCTGGGTGCGCTGCAACCGCTTCAGATCTTCCTGGCCGTATAGCCGGTTGATGTAGCTGATGCCGGTCATGCCGATGCGTGAGCGGCGCTCATCGTTGAGCTGTTGCAAGCGCCGATAAAACGCTTGCGGGCCGAGGAAGAACCCGCCGTGAATACAGACGCCAGCAGTGGTCGGTTTCAGGTATTCCTGCAACGCGTTCACACACGCGGGCTCGGTCAGATCGGCCGCCACCCTACGGCCATCCGGCAAGTGCACCCGTTGCTCTTCGACGCGTACGCCTGCTTCGAGCATGCCCTGCTCTTGCAACCAGGAGACCAGCGGCTGATCGAGAGCAATGGCGGGCTCGGCCTTTGGCCACACGGCGAGGTTGAGATGACCATGCTCATCCACCACACCGGCGTTCGCCAATTGCTGCAAGCGCTCATCAGCAAATACCGGGCGCCGCACAATGCCGGCATCGAACAGCGCCACCAGGCCCGGCACCAGCATTTCACTGCACCCATACAGGCCCTTGGCAAAAGGCTGCAGCCCACCGAAGCGCTCCACCAACTCACCCCAACGACCAATATCAAGGGCCTGCAACGCCGCCTGGTAACCGCCATTGTTGCCCTGGCGATTAAGCAAGGCGGCGGTCACCGCGTCGCCCATTGAGCCAATGCCAATCTGCAACGTGCCGCTGTCACGCACCAGGCTGCTGGCGTAAAGGCCGATGGCGTGATCGGCGACGCCCACCGGCATATTTGGCGTGGAGAACAAGGTGCTGGGCTCGCCGGCTTCGACCAGCACATCGAAGTCATCCAGCGGCCGCTCGGCATCGCCCGGCATATACGGCAGATCAGCATGAATCTGACCCACACAGACAATCGTCTCGCCGGCCTGCTTACGCGCGTGCAGCATCGGCAACAAATCGAGGGTGATATCGGTGTTGCAGCTCAGGCTGACGTGATCGGGGCGGGCAACATCTGCGGCCACCAACTGCGCGACGACATTGATGCCCTTGCGATTGAGGTCTCGCGCCACCTGGCTGTAATTGAGGCTGACGTAAGCCTGCTGCGCCTTGGGATTTTGCAACTGGCTGCCCGGCTGCAAATAAAATTCCTGCAACTGAACATTGGCCGGCAGCTCACCGCGGCGTTGGTCTTTGAGGTAATCGAGCTCTGGATAATTGCCAAACACCCGCTCCAGAAACGGCGCCATCAGGCGCTGTTCGAGATCGCTGCTGGCATGGGGACGGCCAAGGGACAGCGCGGTGTAAATGGTCAGCGAGCGTTCGGGCATTGCCTTGATGCGCTGATACAACGCGTTCACCAGCCGGTTGGGCTTGCCCAGGCCCAGCGGCAGGCCGAGGTGAATCGGTCCTTCGATGCGCTGCAGAATCTGTTCGACGGCGTAGTCCAGAGAGCTAAGAGCCACAGGTCAATCTCCATAAGTCGGCTTGTGGAGTGTGACTGCAAATCTGTCGCGATGTCCTGACGATCTAGAGCGGGCAAAGGAAAGAAGGCGCGTAAGAGGCAACTGCCGCTGACGCGCCTTACTTTTGAAATGGCGTTACCAACTCATCGTGACGCCTACGTTGCCGCTGAGAGCGCTTTCAATTTTGGTGTCGCCGCCAAGCGACCAGCGTTTTCCGAGCTCGGTATGAACCGAATACTTGGGCGAGAGCTGCATGCTTGCGCCAACAAGCAACTCGCTATTCGAACCGCGCCGGGGCGCTTTGATAGCCGCGCTGCCCGCCGGGCCGATAAACCGAGCGACATCCGCCCCACCGCCGAACTTGTACAGATTCGCCTGCATATAGGGCCGCACGGATAGTAAATCCGCATTCATCTCGCCACTTGAACGCAGCCCTGCCCTGCCGAGCCAGCCGGCGGAGCTTTTCAGTTCGACATTGGCGGCCGTGATGCGCGAATCGTTCAAATTGATGGTCTGCCGAACGACCTGCAACTGAGGCTCGATCGTCCACCCGGAGGCGTTCGGGACAGATAGCCCGGTCTCGATTGAAACCGTGGAGCTTCTGCTTTTGCTGTCAGCTGCTGTGCTTGCGCCAGGCTTGACCGAATTACGGTGGAAGCCCTGCTGCACGGCGGCATCCACATATGCCCCCTCGCTGCTGCGCCAGGTCCCGTAAGCGCCAGCGTACTGGCTCTGAATTTTAGTGGCGCCCGCCTGGGGGTTTGAGAAATCCCCATACCGGCCGCTCACGCTCATACGGCCGTCGAGCTTCCCAACGTAGCCACCGAACCGCCAGTCGGCATTTCCCCAAAGGTCGCTGCCTATCTGAAAACCGGTGAAGCGCCCGCTACTGGTAGGACTGACAGTGCCCGATTGGCCGACCGTACGGTCTGCACTAATAAAGCGGCCCCAGGTTTGGTACGGCGCAGCGCCACGTTCGTCTCTATCGAACCTGTAACCCCCGACTCGTTGATACAGCGAGCCAAGCATTGCCTGGTCAGCCTGGCGCACCTGCTCAGGGAGCGCCGCGTACAACAAGGTTTCCCGGCGGTAAGCCAACGCTGAGCCGGGCGAACGGGTTGATCGTAAAAACCAGCTTTCGCCCAGGCCATCGGCGTCGCCGGCAAAAAGCCGGTATTCAAAGGCGCCGGCATCGACATGCCCGCCCATTAACCGAAAGGCATCCGCCGTCGTCTGCGCTGTGGTTGTGGCGCCATTTCGGGCGCTGATGATTTCGATCCCGTCGCCAACCGTTTGCGCACCCAGACCGCCCAGATTCACTACCTGCACATCGGTGGTGCCTGCGGCGACCGCCGCAGGGCCATCCAAAACAAGCTGATCGCTGATGCTGGCGCTATCGCCCAGCGCCGTGCCCAAGCGCAATACACCGCCACTGCCCTCCCACCGGCCGGTTACGGTCAGGGTGGTCCCGGGCGCACCGCCCAACAGACTTACCGTTCCCTTGTTATCGAGCGCAGCTACGCGCTGGCTATAGCCGTCCAGACCAAGGAATGCGCCCAATTCGACCGTAAATTCAGAATCTGCACTGAGCGCGCCACTGATGCCGGTTCGCAGCGCGCCGGATGAAACGACAGTGGCTCCGGAATAGGTGTTCAAGCCGGTCAGAACAAGGGTACCGACTCCATCCTTGGACAGCCCGCCGGCGCCGGATAAAAGCCCAGCTAGGGTGCCGGTAAATTCGCCTGTATCGATAACGGACTGGTTTTTATCAAATGTAATGTTGTTTGCCACAACAGTATTGTCTGCAATAAAGCCGAGCGTTGAATTCTCAGCCATCGCAAGCGTGCCGGTTCCCAATGCACCGCCATGAGTAATATTCAATCGGCCTTGCTCAAGCACTGTTCCGCCGGTATAGCCATTATGCCCCGATAAAATCTGGGCTCCGCTACCTCGCTTGATTAATGCACCGGAGCCTTCAATATTTCCTGCAAATGAAAAGTCGTCGTCGTTTCCAAATGTCAGGCTATTCGCGCCTAATTCAAGTGCCGAATTAGCGACGCCTGAGAGAGCACCAATTGTTTGGTCCGAGGAAGCCAGACTAATATCAGCAACTGCGTTTTCTCCCGATAAGATCAACGCGCCACTAGCAGAAAAGTTGCCCGCCCCGGATAGCGAAACAGTGCCTTCCTTTACATCGGTATCGCCAGTGTAGTTATTGGATGCGGCTAATACCAAGTGGCCCGCCCCGCTCTTTATCAGGCTCCCGCCTGCGTTTTTTTCTGCGTCGGAAATCGACTCTTTTATCGTCAGCGTCCTGTTTGCATCGGTGGAAACAACCCCGCCACCAGCGCCTAACGACACGGCGCGACTCATCTCATAGCTGGCTGTAACCCTGACGGTTCCACCATCGAGGCCAAGCGCCGAGGAGCTGGCACCGAGATTTGCATCGGCGCTGGTACTGACAGTGCCGCCTTTGATAAGGCTGCCGCCCTCATAGAGATTGGTGCCTGAAAGCGTCAAGACCCCATCACCCACCTTCTCAAGCGAGCCAGTGCCGCTGATGACACCGCTGACCGTCAGATGATTTTCCTGAGTATTGATGCGGCCCGTACCGTCGAACACAAAGGCGTTATCCATGTCGAGCCGGTCGACACCGACGACGATTTCGGCAGCAGCCCCACTTTTGACCCAGATGGCTCCGTCTATGACGGAACCGGCTTCCATCTGCAGACGGTTATTTACGCCGCCGGTCCAGACAATGGCTGCACCACGCTTGCCGGCGCCGGCAGCACCGAACGCCTGCCCGGCTTTGCCGCCATCACCGCCGGAGATGGTGCCTCGATTAACAATAACCAGGTCGGCCCCTTCGACGCCCGCGCCGCCACCTCCACCGCCGGTGGCCGAGTTGTAGGTGCCCCATTGATTTGCACCGTCTCCGCCTTTTCCGCCCTGGATAAATCCACCGTCATTCACCAACGTTCCACCGACGGCGAACGAAATGCCGCTTCCACCGGCCGCTCCGCCCGCGCCGTCAGAGTTGGTAGACCCAGGCCTTCCGCCTGTACCGGCCGCGCCGTTACCGCCGACTATCTGAGCAGATGCGCCAACCTCTATGGCTGCAGGCGACGATACGAATAGCCCGCTACCTCCATTCCCGCCGCCGTAACCGTGAAACTGGAGACTGGTGCCAGGGGATCCGGGAAGCCCGTCACCACCACTCAAAGCGGCTTCTATGCGCTGATCCGAAGCCACGGACAGGCCCGCCTCGCCGCCCAGTGCACCGCCGCCGTTCCCGCCGGCCTGAATATTGCCGCCGCTGCTGGCGCCTGCCCCGCCCAAACCTAACCCGTGACCACCGCTTCCCGGGTTTGCACTTGCGTTTGTGGCACCCAACAGCAAACTTACAATCGCAACGCTACGCCAGATGGCGCGATGGTTTAATCGTAGCGGTGCGCGATGAATGATATTTAGCGAGGGATGAAAAAATTTTCCGCTGTTTGGCTCGATATACAAGTACACATTATTCGTTGTATCGGAGCGAGCGAAGGGTTGAATAGAAAAGGGCACTGGAACGCCTCAACAGAATCGGGGCGGGCAAGATTATTAGGATGTTGCCAGCGCTTATAGACGACGATAGCGCAGTGACTGTATGACTTTTCTGATGTGACCAAGTGAAACCGCCCAACACACCCACGGCAACACTCACCTTTAAGCCATCATTCCTACAGGTTGAAAGAGATGTTTTGCTCGAACAAAACTTCGGGCATAAAAAAACCGCCCGAAGGCGGTTCTTTCCAAATGCCGGATCTTATTTAAGACCGGACATCTTCTGGATGGTGGCTTTCAGCTCATCATCACTGCAATCAGCGCAGGTGCCTTTTGGCGGCATGGCGTTGATACCGCTGATGGCCTTGGCCAGCAAGCCGTCCAGGCCACCCTGGTGGTCGGCGCGCTCTTTCCAGGCGGCGTTGTCACCGATTTTCGGAGCACCCAGCACGCCAGCGGTGTGGCAGGCGCCACAGTGAGCCGCAATGATGTCGTCCGGCGTTTTTGCGCCGCCGCCAGCCGAAGCCGCAACGGCTTCAACGCCTTTGCATTCTTCGCCCTGGATGCAGACTTCACCCACTGGCTTCAGTCGCGCAGCGATGTCGTCATTGGTCGTCGCAGCCTGTGCGCTGACCGCCCAGAGGGCCAACACAGCGACATGCGCCGCCAGCATTTTCTTAATTAGGTTCACGCTTACACCCTCTATCGTGGCTAGTCACGCTCGCGGCCACGGTTGCGCGAGCGGGCGTCAGTATACCGATTAGGTCGGCGTGTCGAAACACGCCATCCTGTCGCAGTCTTTTTAGAAATTGGCCGGCGTGGTGGCCGAAATGAGCCGCGCCGGTTCTTCAAACGGATTACGGAAGCGATGCGGCTTACTGCTTTCAAAGTAGTAGCTGTCGCCGCTTTCGAGGATATAAATCTCGCCGCTCACCGTCAGTTCCAGGCGACCATTCACTAACAGGCCCGATTCCTCACCTTCGTGGGTAAGCATCTCGTCGCCGGTGTCAGAGCCTGGCGGATAGGTTTCGTCGAGAAAGGCAATGGCCCTGCTGGGGTGCGCCTTGCCGACCAATTTCATGGTGACCGCGCCACTGGACAGATCGACCAGCTCGCTTGCTTTGTAAACAACCTGGGTGTGGTTGTCCTGTTCCACTTCGAGGGAGAAAAACTCGACCAACGACATGGGTATGCCCGCCAGCACCTTCTTCAGCGAACTGATCGAGGGACTCACGCTGTTCTTCTCGATCATGGAAATGGTGCTGTTGGTGACGCCCGCGCGTTTGGCGAGTTCACGCTGAGACAGGCCTTTAAGCTTGCGAATGGATTGCAGTCGAACGCCGACGTCCAATGATAGAGCCCCCTTGGGAAAATTCCGATTTGAGGGCGCATCATCGCAACAGCGTTCAGTATTTACAACACTTGGCCGGCAATCCTGTTCAGGCTTGGCGCTAAGCCCCGGAATAGACGAGTGGCGCCCGTCGGACATTACAGAAAAGTTGATAGGGAATGGTCCCAGACGCAGCGGCAACATCGCTGGCAAGCACCTGTTTTCCCCATAATTCCACGCGACTTCCTACGCCCGCTTGAGGCAAATCGGTAAGGTCCACGGTCAGCATATCCATCGAAACCCGACCGATCAGCCGGCTCGGCTGGCCGTCGATGGCCACCGGCGTGCCGCTTGGGGCATGGCGCGGATAGCCATCAGCGTATCCCATGGCCACCACGCCAACGCGTGTCGGTTGCTCGGTGACATAGCGGGCGCCATAGCCAATCGGCTCGCCGGCCGGCAGTTCGCGCACGCTGATGATTTTCGACTCCAGCGTCATCACTGGCTGCAAGCGCTGCGCCTGTTCGTGCGGAGTTTCGAACGGGCTGGCGCCATACAACATCAGGCCAGAACGCACCCAGTCGGTCTTTTGCAGAGCGGCAAAGCGCGTCGACCAACCGAGAATGGCGGGCGAGTTGAACAGGCTGACTTCTGCCTGCAAACCTTCGCGAGCCCCGGCAAACGCCGCCATTTGCTCTTCGCTGCGCGGATTTTCCAGCTCATCGGCGCGAGAAAAATGCGTCATCAGCACGATTTTTTCCGCTTTACCGCTGGCGTGAAGGCGGCGGTAGGCGTCCTGATATTGCTCAGGAAAGAAGCCGACGCGGTGCATGCCCGAGTCGAGTTTCAGCCAGATCTGCAACGGTTTGCGCAATGTCGTACGTTCGAGCGCTTCCAGCTGCCACGGCGCATGGATCACACACCAGAGGTCGTGTTCGACGATCAACGCCAACTCATCGGCCTCGAAGAACCCTTCGAGCAATAAAATCGGTGCGCTGATCCCTGCGGCGCGCAGGCTTAGCGCCTCTTCAATTGCCGCCACGGCAAAACCATCGGCCTCGCTTTGCAACGCCTTCGCGCACTGCACGGCACCGTGGCCGTAGGCGTCGGCCTTGATCACGGCCAGCGCGCGGGCGCCGGTGAGTTCACGAGCCAGACGGTAGTTGTGGCGCAGGGCGGCGAGGTCGATCAGGGCACGGGCGGGACGCATGGCAGCGAGTCGTTCCAGGTATCAGGGACAGGGTTACGGCAGCGCCGCGATAACAGTCATTTCGACCAGGGCTTCGTCGTTGTACAGCCTGGCTTCAACGCAAGCGCGGGCTGGCGCTGTGCCGGGCGTAACCCAGGCGTCCCACACGGCATTGAGGCCGGCATAACCGCTGGCCATGTCTTTGAGGTAAATGGTCACCGACAGAATGTTGCTCTTGTCGGTACCGGCCTCGGCGAGCAGGCGGTCGATGTTGTTCAGGGTTTCGCGCGTTTGCTGCGCGGCATCGCCTTCGTAGCTGTCCGCCAACTGGCCGGCCAGATACACCGTGCCGTTGTGAATGACAATTTCGCTATAGCGGGTTTCAGTGCGCTGGCGCTGGATGGGCATGTTTGTGGCTCTCTTTGGAATGGCCGTAACGGGAGATATCCAGACCTTCGGCGCTGATTTGCGGGCGTTTCTTCGCCATCAAGTCAGCCAGCAGTCGGCCAGAGCCACAGGCCATGGTCCAACCGAGGGTGCCGTGGCCGGTATTGAGGAACAGGTTTTTATACGACGTGCCGCCGACAATCGGCGTGCCGTCCGGTGTGGTTGGACGCAGGCCGGTCCAGAACTCGGCCTGGGCCAGGTTGCCGCCTTGTGGGTACAGATCGTTGACGATCATTTCCAGGGTTTCGCGGCGACGCGGGTTCAGGCTCAGGTCGAAGCCGGCGATTTCCGCCATGCCGCCGACGCGGATGCGGTTGTCGAAACGGGTGATGGCGACCTTGTAGGTTTCATCGAGGATGGTCGAGGTCGGCGCCATGTCGCCATTGGTGATCGGCACGGTCAGCGAGTAACCCTTGAGCGGGTAAACCGGGGCCTTGATGCCCAACGGCTTGAGCAATTGCGGTGAGTAGCTGCCCAGCGCCAGCACGTAGCGGTCGGCGGTTTCCAGCTTGCCGTTGACCCACACGCCATTGATGCGATCGCCGGCGTGGTCGAGGCCTTCGATGTTCTGGCCAAAGCGGAATTCGACGCCCAGCTCTACGCACATTTCTGCGAGGCGGGTGGTGAACATCTGGCAGTCGCCGGTCTGGTCGTTGGGTAGACGCAGGGCGCCCGCGAGAATGTTGGTCACGCCAGCCAACGCTGGTTCAACGCGGGCGATGCCGTCGCGGTCCAGCAGCTCGTATGGCACGCCGGATTGCTCCAGCACGGCGATGTCTTTGGCGGCGTTGTCGAGTTGCGCCTGGGTGCGGAACAACTGCGTGGTGCCCAGGCTACGGCCTTCGTAGGCGATGCCGGTTTCGGCGCGCAGCTCGTCGAGGCAGTCGCGGCTGTATTCAGACAACCGGACCATGCGCTCTTTGTTCACCGCATAACGGCTAGCAGTGCAGTTGCGCAGCATCTGCAGCATCCACAGGTATTGGTCGACATCGGCGGTGGCTTTAATGGCCAGCGGGGCGTGGCGTTGCAGCAGCCACTTGATGGCTTTCAAGGGAACGCCCGGTGCGGCCCAGGGCGAGGCATAGCCTGGCGAAACCTGGCCGGCGTTGGCGAAGCTGGTTTCCATGGCCGGCGCAGCCTGGCGATCAAGCACAACCACTTCGAAGCCGGCCCGGGCCAGATAGTAGGCGCTGGTCGTACCAATCACACCGCTGCCCAACACCAGAACTCGCATGGTTTGCTCCCTTGCCGCGATTTCTCGCTGACGTTTGATATCTTGATCGAAATTGGGCGCAGTATATTGAGCCGCTGCCAGTGCATTTCACTGTATTGCTGGCTATATTCGATGAGAATTCTTGGCAAAACCCGTTAATGCAGAGGCGGATTCCCCATGCGGACCCAGCACCAAAGCCGTCGTGAACTGGACAAAATCGACCGTAATATTTTACGAATCCTGCAGGAAGACGGCCGCCTTTCCTTCACCGAGCTGGGCGAGCGCGTGGGGCTTTCGACCACGCCGTGCACAGAGCGGGTCCGGCGCCTGGAGCGTGAAGGCATCATCATGGGCTACAACGCCCGCCTGAATCCGCAGCACCTCAAGGCCAGCTTGCTGGTATTCGTTGAGATTAGTCTGGACTACAAATCTGGCGATACTTTCGAGGAGTTCCGACGGGCCGTGCTGAAGCTGCCGCACGTGCTGGAATGCCACCTGGTGTCGGGGCACTTCGACTATCTGGTGAAAGCGCGCATTTCCGAGATGGCCTCGTACCGCAAGCTGCTCGGGGACATCCTGCTCAAGCTGCCCCATGTGCGCGAATCGAAGAGTTATATCGTCATGGAAGAAGTGAAAGAAAGCCTCACCCTGCCCGTGCCGGACTGAGCCTTAAACCAGCACCTGACGGGTGCTGGCGATCAACTGATGCACGCCCTTCTCCACCCGCTCATCAATCCACGCTTCAGGGCGGCGGCCGTTCGGGCATGGCATTCGCGGTGTAGTGCCAAACAGCCGGCAAATCAGCGGCCGCTCTTCATACACTTCGCACCCTTGCGGCCCGAGGTGTACGCAGTTGAATTCAGCCAGCGCGGCCTCGTGCTCGGCATCCGACTTCACCGGCAAGCGCGACATTTCTTCCGACGACGCCGTCACCGGCCCGCAGCAATCGTGACAACCCGGCACGCAGGCAAAGCTGGGGATGCGTTGGCGCAGGTGGTCGATCTTGCGGCTGTTGCAGCTCATGGCGCGGATCCTTGAATGAGCCGGCATGGTAGCAATCGCCAAGGCTTTTTTCCCGCGACCCCTTGGCGCTGCCTGAGTGGCCCGCTTATCCTGCGTAAAATTTACCAAACATAATAATCAGGATTTCACACATGCACCCCAGCGTTCAGCAGACGCACGCGCCCTCTTATTACGCCGCTACCGCCAACCGCCAACTCGGCTTCGCGCCGCTGGCCGGTGAGTTGCGGGCGGATGTGTGCATCGTCGGCGGTGGTTTTTCCGGGCTGAACACGGCCATCGAACTGGCTGAACGTGGCCTCAGTGTTGTGCTGCTGGAAGCCAATCAGGTGGGCTGGGGCGCCAGCGGGCGCAACGGCGGCCAGTTAATTCGCGGCGTGGGGCATGACGTGGAACGCTTTGCCGGCGTGGTCGGCGCAGACGGTGTACGCGAGTTGAAGCTGCTGGGGCTGGAAGCGGTGGAAATCGTTCGCCGCCGCATCGAGCACTTCAATATTCAGTGCGACCTCACCTGGGGTTACTGCGACCTGGCCAACAAACCCCACGACCTCGAAGGCTTCGCCGACGACCTTGCCGAACTGCGCGGCCTGGGTTATCGCCACGAACTGCGTTTTCTGCAGGCCGACGACATGCATCAGGTGGTCGGTTCCAGCCGCTACGTGGGCGGTTTGATCGACATGGGCTCCGGTCATTTACACCCGCTCAACCTCGCGCTTGGCGAAGCGGCGGCGGCGCAGTCGCTTGGCGTGCAGCTGTACGAGCACTCGGCGGTTACGCGCATCGACTACGGCACCGAAGTGGTGGTGCATACGGCCGGCGGCAAGGTGCGGGCGAACAACCTGGTGCTGGCATGCAACGCCTACCTCAATGGTCTGAATAACAACCTGGGCGGCAAAGTGCTGCCGGCGGGGAGCTACATCATCGCCACCGAGCCGTTGAGCCCGGCGCAGGCGCGCACGCTTATCCCGCAAAACATGGCGCTCTGCGACCAGCGAGTGGCGCTGGATTACTATCGTTTATCCGCCGACCGTCGCCTGCTGTTCGGCGGCGCGTGTCACTACTCCGGACGCGACCCGAAAGACATCGCCGCCTACATGCGGCCAAAAATGCTCGAGGTGTTCCCGCACCTGGACAAGGTAAAAATCGATTTCCAATGGGGCGGCATGATCGGCATTGGCGCGAACCGTCTTCCACAGATCGGCCGCCTGAAAGACCAGCGCAACGTGTTCTACGCCCAGGCGTATTCAGGCCACGGCGTGAACGCCACGCACCTGGCCGGTCGCCTGCTCGCCGAGGCGATTGCCGGTCAGGAAAGTCGTGGTTTCGACCTGTTCGCCAGCGTGCCCCACGTCACCTTTCCGGGCGGCAAATACTTGCGCTCGCCGCTGCTGGCCATGGGCATGCTCTGGCATCGTTTGAAAGAAGTGCTGTAAGCGACCTGGCCGCAGCACGCGGCCAGCCCCTTGCGCTAAAACCCTACAGGCGCACGCTGGCGAAAGTCGATTCGCTGCGTGCCTGACTCAACGCCGACATCGCACCCGGCGTCGACGCCAACACCAACGCTTGTGGAATCGGCATCAGCGCCACTTGCTGGGCGGTATTGGAGCCCATGCGTTCGTCACGCGGCGGAATACCGAAGTACTCGCGGTAGCACTTGGAGAAGTGCGGCGTAGACACAAACCCGCACACGGAAGCCACTTCGATAATCGACATCGGCGTCTGCTTGAGCAGTTGTCGCGCCCGCACCAGGCGCAGCTTCAGGTAGTAGCGCGATGGCGAGCAATGCAGGTACTTCTGAAACAGGCGCTCGAGCTGACGACGGGAGACGTTGACGTAGACCGCCAGCTCGTCGAGGTCGATGGGCTCTTCCAGATTCGCCTCCATCAACACCACGATTTCCTGCAGCTTCGGCTGGTTGGTGCCGAGCATGTGCTTGAGCGGCACGCGCTGGTGGTCTTGCTCGTTGCGGATGCGCTCGTACACAAACATTTCCGAAATCGCCGCCGACAGCTCACGGCCATGCTCGCGGGAAATCACGTGCAGCATCATGTCCAGCGGCGCGGTGCCGCCCGAGCTGGTAAAGCGGTTGCGGTCCAGGGTGAACAAGCGTGTGCTCATGACCACACGCGGGAAAGCTTCCTGCATCGAGGCCAGGCATTCCCAGTGCACGCTGCAATCGAAGCCATCGAGCAAGCCGGCACACGCCAGCGCCCAACTGCCGGTGCACACGGCCCCGAGCTTGCGCGACTGTCGCGCCTGGGTTTGCAGCCACAACACGTGTTCGCGGGTAACACTGCGCTGAATGCCGATACCACCGCAGACAATCACCATATCCAGCGCCGGCGCCTTGCTGGCGGCGCAGTCCGGAGTGATCTGCAGCCCGTCACTGGCCCACACCTGATTGCCGTCCAGGGTCATGGTGGTCCAGCGATACAGCTCGCGGCCCGACAGCTGGTTGGCCATCCGCAGGGGCTCCACGGCCGAGGCCAGGGAGATCAGAGTGAAATTATCCAGCAGCAGAAAGCCGATGGATTGTGGAGCACGGTTCTGGGGTTGTGCCCCTTGGTTGAACGGCGACATCACGGTATCTCCTCACGCAACGCAGGTAGGCTTCGATTGAAGCTCTTTATTTTTATGGCCCTGGTGCGCTCACACCTTTGGGCTACACCGGGCATAACGCAAAGCCCATGCCTAAATTGAACGGGCATTCAAAAAAAACCGAAAACGACGTCGCTGACGCTCTAGCCAGCGGCGACCCTCCTTACGGGAACAGGCGTACCAGGCGGTCTGGGCCGGCGTGACTGAGCAGTTTCGTAGCACTTGAGCGAACAGTCCCGAGACGCTCTCGGAAACTGTCACTGGTGGCACATGGCTGGCCGTTACACCGCGCCAAAACATGGCGAGGGCAAGCGCGGCGATCAAAAAGTGTGCAGAAGGGTTTGCTGTGTTTTTTGTAGGAGCCAGCTTGCTGGCGAACCCTGGAAAAGAAGAGCTTCGCCAGCAAGCTGGCTCCTACAAGTACCTACCGGCGATGAAACTAATTTGCGCCGGTGCCGCTAACACTCAATCGCACTGACCGCCAACCCACCGCGCGAGGTCTCTTTGTATTTGTCATGCATGTCGGCACCGGTGTCGCGCATGGTGCGGATCACCCGGTCGAGGGAAATGAAGTGTTCGCCATCACCGCGCAAGGCCATTTGCGCGGCGTTGATCGCTTTCACGGCAGCGATGGCATTGCGCTCGATGCACGGCACCTGCACCAGCCCGCCCACCGGGTCGCAGGTTAGGCCCAGGTTATGTTCCAGGCCGATTTCGGCGGCGTTTTCCAGTTGCCCCGGCGTGGCGCCCAGAATTTCCGCCAAGCCTGCGGCGGCCATGGCGCAGGCAGACCCCACCTCGCCCTGGCAACCGACTTCGGCCCCAGAAATTGAAGCGTTTTTCTTGCACAAAATGCCGATGGCGGCGGCGGCCAAAAAGTAATCGCACACGTCCGCTTCGGTCACCGCCGGGCTAAAGCGCACGAAGTAATGCAGCACGGCGGGAATGATGCCGGCCGCGCCATTGGTAGGCGCGGTCACCATGCGCCCGCCCGCTGCGTTTTCTTCGTTTACGGCCAGGGCGAACAGGTTCACCCACTCCATGCCGCTCAGGGTCGAGCCGATGACGTTGGGCTTGCCCAATTCCTGCAAGCTGCGGTGCAACTTGGCGGCGCGGCGTTTGACGTTAAGGCCGCCCGGCAGAATGCCTTCGTGCTTGAGGCCGTTGTTCACGCACTCGCACATGGCTTTCCACAGGCGCATCAGGCCCTGGCGAATTTCGGCTTCACTGCGCCAGGCCTTTTCGTTGGCCATCATCAGTTCCGACACTCGCAGGTTGTGGGTTTTGCACAACTGCAGCAGTTCTTCGGCGCTGGAAAAATCGTAAGGCAGCGCGGTGTGGTCCTGATCGAGTACACCACTCGCCGCCTGCTCGGCGTCCACTACAAAGCCGCCGCCCACGGAGTAATAAGTGTCGCGGTGCAGCTCGCCGTTCTCGCCCTGCACGATCAGCGTCATGGCATTGGGGTGATACGGCAGGTTTTCGTCGAGCAGCAGCATGTCGCGCTGCCAGTTGAACGGCACCTCGAAATGACCATCGAGCAGCAGACACCCGCTCTCGTGAAGCGCCGCAATGCGCGGGGCGATGTCGGCCGGGTCGATGGCATCCGGCCAATCACCCATCAGGCCCATGATCACCGCGCTGTCACTGCCATGGCCGACGCCGGTGGCCGACAGCGAGCCGTACAGGCGCACTTCAACGCGGCGTACATGCTGCAACTGCCCGCGCTCGCGCAAGCCTTGCACAAACAAGGCGGCGGCGCGCATGGGCCCGACGGTGTGGGAGCTGGAAGGGCCGATGCCTATTTTGAATAGGTCGAACACGCTGATGGCCATGGGAATTTCCTCAACCGGTACAGGGCGGCAAGCGCGCCCAACTTGCGCGGATCATCAGCCTTTTAGTGCGCTGGGCGGGGTCTGGCACCGACTTGATCATGTCCAGCAACGTCGCCGCTGCGCCGCCGGAAGACAGCCAGCGACACGCGCGCCCTGAATGCGACCTCGGCCGCTCCAAACGCGACCTGCAGCGTGGCTGCCGTCACGCTCCACGCGCATAGTCGCCGCGCCCGGCATGCTTCCTGCGAGTGTATGGGCGGCCATTTGGCAATCGGCGACTTCCAGGTTTGCGCCCGCGCGGCAGACACGGAGGTCTGGAGTGATTACCCGTCCCGCTAAGGAAAAGCATCCTATGAAACTCGTGACCTCTGTTTGCCTGGCGCTCAGCCTGGCGACGCCCGTATTGGCCACTGCCGCTGAACCGGAAAGCTGCAAACTGGTGCGCTTTGCCGACGTGGGCTGGACCGACATTACCGTCACCACGGCCGTCAGCCGCTACCTGCTCGGCTCGCTGGGCTACACCACCAATGCCAAGCGCCTGTCGGTGCCGGACACGTTCAAGAATCTGGAAACCAAGCAGATCGACGTGTTCCTCGGCAACTGGATGCCGGCCCAGGAACACGAGGTCAAACCCTTCCTCGACGCCGGCAGTATCGAAAGCGTGCGGGCCAATTTGTACGGCGCCAAATACACCTTGGCGGTCCCGGCGTTCGTTTATGACGGTGGCCTGAAAAGCTTCGCCGACCTGGGCAAGTTTCGCGAAAAACTCGACGGCAAAATCTACGGCATCGAGCCTGGCAACGACGGCAACGCGCTGATCCAGAAAATGATCAAGGACAACTCGTTCGGCACCGGGCAATTCGAGCTGGTGGAAAGCAGCGAACAGAAAATGCTCGCCAGCGTGACCCGCGCCGAACACTTGCAGCAGTGGGTCGTGTTCCTCGGCTGGGAGCCGCACCCGATGAACAATCACCTGAAAATGAAATACCTCGACGGTGGCGACGAGTTCTTCGGTCCGGACTACGGCGGCGCCACGGTGTATTCGCTGACGCGCAAAAATTTCAGCAAGGAATGCACGAACGTCGGCACCTTGCTGAGCAATCTGGAGTTCAGCTTGAGCATGGAGAACGAACTGATGGACCAGGTCATCAACCAGACCGCCAACCCGCGCCAGTCCGCCAAAGACTGGCTCTACGCGCACCCCGAAGTACTCGATAAATGGCTGCATGGCGTGACCACGCGCGATGGCAAACCGGCGTTGGCAGCGGTGCGTGAAAAGCTCGAATTGGCACCCTGAGCACAGCGCCCCGAGTGTAAAAGCCGGCGTTGAGACGGCTCGCGCTCAGGGCAAAACGTCGTAAACGACCTGACCAATGCTGGATACGACGCCCTCTGCACTGGTTGCGACCCACCCTGTAGGCGTTTGAATTGTCCTGCTACATGATCGTTCTCGACATGACCGCTAGGCTTGTTTGCGGCGACGCCGGGGTTCCCCGACGCGCCCGACCTGAGGCCGACTATTAGAAAAAGCGGCGAAACGCGTACTGCACTGCCAACCAATAATTTTAAAAGGAGTCAGTCCATGAAAATGTCCACACCCCTGTTACTGCTCGCCACGCTTAGCCTGCCCTTGCTGGCTGGCGCTGCCGAGCCTGAGTCTTGCAGCACCGTGCGTTTTTCCGATGTGGGCTGGACCGACATCACCGTGACCACGGCCGTCACCAGTGAAGTGCTGGAGTCGCTGGGTTACAAAACCAAGACCACCATGATTTCCGTGCCGGTGACCTACAAATCGCTGGCCGCTGGCAAAGACCTCGACGTGTTTCTCGGCAACTGGATGCCGACCATGGAAAACGACATCAAGGCCTACCGCGATGCCGGCACCGTGGAAACCGTGCGCGCGAACCTCGAAGGCGCCAAGTACACCCTCGCGGTTCCGGACTACGCCTACGAGGCGGGCCTGAAAGACTTTTCCGACATCGCCAAATTCAAAGACAAGCTCGACGGCAAAATCTACGGCATCGAGCCGGGCAACGACGGCAACCGTCTGATCCAGAGCATGATCGACAAAGACGCCTTCGGCCTGAAAGGCTTCAAGGTGGTTGAGTCCAGCGAAGCAGCCATGCTGTCGCAGCTCAAACGCTCCAGCCGCAAAGACGAGTTCATGGTGTTCCTCGGCTGGGAACCGCACCCGATGAACACGCGCAACAAAATGAAGTACCTCACCGGTGGGGACGAGTACTTCGGCCCCAACTTCGGCCAGGCCACCGTGCTCACCAACGTGCGCAAAGGCTACGTGCAAGAGTGCAGCAACGTCGGCAAGTTGTTGACCAACCTCTCCTTCACGCTGGAGATGGAAAACAACCTGATGGACGCCGTGCTCAACGAAAACCAGAAACCCCGCGATGCCGCCAAAGCCTGGCTCAAAGCCAACCCGCAAGTGCTCGACACCTGGCTGGCTGGCGTCACCACCCTCGACGGCAAACCGGGCATTGACGCAGCCAAAGCCGCGCTCGCCAAGTAAGCCTTCAGCTCCACAGACAGCAAGCAGCAAACCGGGCGCCCACACAGCTGTGATGGCGCGCCCGGCAGCCTGTGCCCATCCCGACCCACGTGGATAATCTCTACCATGCCGACTTTTGAAAAACTCCCTCTGGGCGAGAACATCGCCGAATTCGTAGAGTGGCTGACCCAGCATGGCGCGTCGTATTTCGATGCCATCGCCTCGGCCCTGGAATTCATGATCCATGGGGTGACCAATGGCCTGACCTTTTTCAATCCGCTGGTATTGATCGGCCTGTTCGGTTTGCTCACCCACCTGATTCAACGCAAATGGGGCCTGACCCTGTTTTGCATCCTTTCGTTTCTGCTGATTCTCAACCTGGGTTACTGGCAAGAGACCATGGAAACCCTGGCGCAAGTGCTGTTCGCCACCTTCATTTGCGTATTGATTGGCGTGCCGCTGGGCATCATGGCCGCGCACCGCCCGCACTTTTACACGGTGCTGCAACCGGTTCTCGACCTGATGCAAACCGTACCGACCTTCGTGTACCTGATTCCTACCCTGACGCTGTTCGGCCTGGGCGTTGTGCCGGGGCTGATTTCCACGGTGGTGTTCGCCGTCGCCGCGCCTATTCGCCTGACGTACCTGGGCATTCGCGATGTCCCCAACGAGTTGATGGACGCCGGTAAAGCCTTCGGCTGCTCGCGCCGCCAACTGCTGACCCGCATCGAGCTGCCATACGCCATGCCAAGCATCGCGGCGGGCATTACCCAATGCATCATGCTGTCGCTGTCGATGGTGGTAATCGCCGCCCTGGTCGGTGCCGATGGCCTGGGCAAACCGGTGGTCAACGCACTCAACACCGCCGATATCGCACTCGGCTTCGAAGCCGGCCTGGCCATCGTGCTGCTGGCCATCATCCTCGACCGGGTATGCAAACAGCCCGAAGCGAAAGTGAGGGTTGAACAATGAGCATGATTCGTTTCGATAACGTCGACGTCATCTTCTCCAAGTACCCCAAGGAAGCCTTGGCGCTGCTGGACCAGGGCATGACCCGCGACCAGATCCTGAAAAAAACCGGCCTGGTGGTCGGCGTCGAGAAAGCCAGCCTGGACATCGAGCGCGGCGAAATCTGCGTAATGATGGGGCTGTCGGGCTCGGGCAAATCCAGCCTGCTGCGCTGCATCAACGGCCTCAACACCGTAAGCCGTGGCCGCTTGCTGATCGAGCATGAAGGCCAGGAAGTGGACATTGCCAATTGCTCGCCGGCCACCCTCAAAGACATGCGCACCAAACGCATCGCCATGGTGTTCCAGAAATTCGCCCTGATGCCCTGGCTGACCGTGCGCGAGAACATAAGCTTTGGCCTGGAAATGCAGGGTCGCCCGAGCGCCCAGCGCACAAAATTGGTGGATGAAAAGCTTGAACTGGTCGGCCTCACCCAATGGCGCAACAAGCGCCCGGACGAACTCTCTGGCGGCATGCAACAACGTGTTGGCCTGGCCCGTGCACTGGCCATGGACGCCGACATTCTGCTGATGGACGAACCGTTCTCCGCCCTCGACCCGCTGATTCGCCAAGGCCTGCAAGACGAGTTGCTGGAGCTGCAACGCAAGCTGAGCAAAACCATCGTGTTCGTCAGCCACGACCTCGACGAAGCGCTGAAACTGGGCAGCCGCATCGCCATCATGAAAGACGGTCGCATCATCCAGTACAGCAAGCCGGAAGAGATCGTGCTCAACCCGGCCGACGAATACGTTCGCACCTTCGTCGCCCACACCAACCCGCTCAACGTGCTGTGCGGCCGCAGCCTGATGCGCAGCCTGGACAAATGCACGCGGGTAAACGGCGAAGTGTGCCTGGACCCGGGCAACGACTCCTGGCTCGGCCTGGCCGAAGGCAATATGTACCAGGGCGCGCGCCAGGGCGCCGATGCCATCACCCTGCAGAACTGGGCGCCGGGCGATGCCGTGGAAGGCCTGACCCGCCGCCCGACATTGGTCGACTCCAACATCGGCATGCGCGATGCGCTGCAGATCCGCTACCAGACCGGGCACAAGCTGGTGCTGCACGATGCCAATCGAGTGGTCGGGGTGTTGGGGGATACGGAGCTGTATCACGCGTTGCTGGGTAAAAATTTGGGTTAAATCCCGTTGGGCTTCGCTCACCGAACGCGGACCGACCCAACCTACGATCGAGACTGCATGTTGGTTTGATTGCGTAGGTTGGGTTGAGCGCAGCGAAGCCCAACAAATCGAAACACCCTCCATGTCGCGAACACACCACACCGACTCCCCTGTGTCGCTCCCAGCTACAGCCAGTCGTTTTTATTGATTCCTCGTTCAATAAAAACTCACTAGACTGCTGGAAAGCCCGCCGCGTCTGGATGCAGGAGTACACCAATGCCCAAAGTAGGGATGCAACCCATCCGCCGTTCACAGCTGATTCACGCCACGCTGGAGGCGGTGGACCAGGTGGGTATGGACGCCAGCATCGCGCTGATCGCCCGGTTGGCCGGTGTGTCCAACGGCATCATCAGCCACTATTTCCAAGACAAGAACGGCCTGCTCGAGGCCACCATGCGCCACTTGATGACGGCCCTCAGCCTGTCGGTGCGCGACCGCCGCGCGCTACTCGAAGACACCAGCCCGCGCGCCCAAATCCGCACCATCATCGAAGGCAACTTCGACGACAGCCAGGTCAATGGCCCGGCGATGAAAACCTGGCTGGCGTTCTGGGCCAGCAGCATGCACCAGCCTTCGCTGCGTCGCCTGCAACGCATCAACGACCATCGTCTGTATTCAAATATCTGCTGCGAATTCCGCCGCGTGTTGCCGGTCAACGAGGCGCGCATGGCCGCCCGCGGGCTGGCGGCATTGATTGATGGCTTGTGGTTGCGCGGCGCCCTGAGTGGCGAGGCGTTCGATACCCGGCAAGCCCTGCAAATCGCTTTCGACTACCTGGACCAACAACTGGCCAGGCAAGCGGGCTAAGCGCTCGCCCTTCCCCCTACCCGAATTCCGCGAGGACACCATGGCCCGTTTCCCCCTGCAAAAGCTCTACATCAACGGCGGCTACGTCGACGCCACCAGCGGCGCCACCTTCCAGGCCATCAACCCCGCCAACGGTGAGGTGCTGGCCGAGGTGCAACGAGCCTCGCAAGCGGACGTGGAGCGCGCGGTGGACAGCGCGCAACAGGGACAGAAAGTGTGGGCCGCCATGACCGCCATGCAGCGCTCGCGCATCTTGCGCAAAGCCGTGGACATTCTGCGCGAGCGCAACGACGAACTGGCCGAACTGGAAACCCTCGACACCGGCAAGGCGCTGTCGGAAACCCGTTACGTCGACATCGTCACCGGCGCCGACGTGCTCGAGTACTACGCCGGCCTGGTGCCCGCCATTGAAGGCGAACAAATTCCCCTGCGTGAAACCTCCTTCGTCTACACCCGCCGCGAGCCGCTCGGCGTGGTCGCCGGCATCGGTGCGTGGAACTACCCGATTCAGATCGCCCTGTGGAAATCCGCACCGGCATTGGCGGCGGGCAACGCGATGATTTTCAAACCCAGCGAAGTCACCTCGTTGACAACCCTGAAACTGGCGGAAATCTACACCGCCGCCGGCGTGCCCGATGGCGTGTTCAACGTGCTGACCGGCAGCGGCCGCGAAGTGGGCACCTGGCTTACCGAGCACCCGGCCATCGAGAAAATTTCCTTCACCGGCGGCACCGACACCGGCAAGAAAGTCATGGCCAGCGCGTCGAGTTCTTCGCTCAAGGAAGTGACCATGGAACTGGGCGGCAAGAGCCCGCTGATCATCTTTGAAGACGCCAACCTCAACCGCGCCGCCGACATCGCCGTCATGGCCAACTTCTACAGCTCCGGCCAGGTGTGCACCAACGGCACCCGCGTGTTCGTGCCGCGCAGTTTGCAGGCGCGTTTCGAAGCCAAGGTGCTGGAACGCGTGCAACGCATCCGCCTTGGCGACCCGACTGACGACACCACCAATTTCGGCCCGCTGGTGAGCTTCGCGCACATGGAAAACGTGCTCGGCTACATCGCCAAAGGCAAGGAAGAAGGCGCGCGTCTATTGATCGGCGGCGACCGCGTCACCACCGGTGAATTCGCCAAGGGCGCCTACGTGGCCCCCACGGTATTCAGTGACTGCACCGACGACATGACCATCGTGCGTGAAGAAATCTTCGGCCCGGTTATGAGCATTCTGGTGTACGACGACGAAGCGGAAGTGATCCGTCGCGCCAACGACACCGAGTTCGGTCTGGCGGCCGGCATCATCACCCAGGACCTCAACCGCGCCCACCGCGTGATTCACCAACTGGAAGCCGGCATTTGCTGGATCAACACCTGGGGCGAATCGCCGGCCGAGATGCCGGTGGGCGGCTACAAACAGTCCGGCGTCGGCCGCGAAAACGGCTTGGTGACGTTGGCGCAGTACACGCGAATTAAATCGGTGCAGGTGGAGTTGGGTGGGTATACGTCGGTTTTTTAACACCGAGCAGTAGCCCGTAGGTTGGGTTGAGCACAGCGAAGCCCAACGGGTAGACCGACAAGCGCCGGCCTGTTGGGCTTCCTTCGTCAACCCAACCTACGCCCACAGTTTTTCAGTTCTGATCCAGGTACAGAAATGAACACAGAATTCGATTACATCATCGTCGGCGCCGGCTCGGCCGGTAATACCTTGGCCACGCGCCTGACCGAAGATGCCGACGTCACCGTGCTGCTGCTTGAAGCCGGCGGCCCGGACTATCGCCTCGACTTTCGCACCCAGATGCCCGCCGCATTAGCGTTCCCGCTGCAAGGCCGGCGCTACAACTGGGCGTACGAAACCGACCCTGAACCGCACATGAACAACCGCCGCATGGAATGCGGGCGCGGCAAAGGGCTGGGCGGCTCGTCGCTGATCAACGGCATGTGCTACATCCGTGGCAACGCCATGGACTACGACGGCTGGGCAAAAACCCCGGGGCTGGAAGACTGGAGCTACCTCGACTGCCTGCCCTACTTCCGCAAAGCCGAAACCCGTGACATCGGCCCCAACGACTACCACGGCGGCGACGGCCCGGTGAGCGTCACGACGCCAAAGGCCGGCAACAACCCGCTGTTCAAAGCGATGGTTGAAGCAGGCGTGCAGGCGGGCTATCCGCGCACCGAAGACCTCAACGGTTACCAGCAGGAAGGCTTCGGTCCCATGGACCGCACCGTCACCCCGCAAGGCCGGCGCTCCAGCACCGCCCGGGGTTATCTCGACCAGGCGCGCGGCCGGCCGAACCTGACGATCGTCACCCACGCCCTCACCGACCGCGTGCTGTTTGAAGGCAAGCAAGCCGTGGGCGTGGCGTACATGAAAGGCACCAGCTCGATTCCCGTGGAAGCCATGGCACGCCGCGAAGTGCTGGTGTGCTCGGGCGCCATCGCCTCGCCGCAAATTCTGCAGCGCTCGGGCGTTGGTCCGGCCGCGTTGCTGAAAAAACTGCGTATACCGCTGGTGCATGACCTGCCCGGCGTTGGCGAGAACCTGCAAGACCACCTGGAAATGTACCTGCAATACGCCTGCACCCAGCCGGTGTCGCTGTACCCGTCCTTGCTGTGGTGGAACCAGCCGCCGATTGGCGCGAAATGGTTGTTCCTGGGCAAAGGCATCGGCGCCAGCAACCAGTTCGAAGCGGGCGGCTTTATCCGCAGCCGCGCCGAGTTCGAGTGGCCGAACATCCAATACCATTTCCTGCCCGTGGCGATTAACTACAACGGCAGCAACGGCGTACAAGAGCACGGCTTCCAGGCGCACGTGGGCTCCATGCGCTCGCCAAGTCGCGGGCGCATTCAACTTAAATCCAAAGACCCGCGTGAACACCCCAGCATCCTGTTCAACTACATGGCCACCGAGCAGGACTGGCAGGAATTTCGCGACGGCATCCGCATCACCCGCGAAATCATGAACCAGCCTGCGCTCGACCCCTTCCGCGGCCGCGAAATCAGCCCCGGCCCCGAGGTGCAGACCGACGAGCAGCTCGACCAATTCGTGCGTGAGCATGCCGAAACGGCGTTCCATCCCTCCTGCTCCTGCAAGATGGGCACCGACGACATGGCCGTAGTCGACGGCGAAGGCCGCGTGCATGGCGTGCAGGGCTTGCGCGTGGTGGATGCCTCGATCATGCCGCTGATCACCACCGGCAACCTCAACGCCCCGACCATCATGATCGCCGAGAAAATCGCCGACAAAATCCGCGGTCGAGCGCCGCTGCCACGCAGTACTGCGCCTTACTACGTGGCCAATGGGGCGCCGGTTAGAGGGGCGCCGTTGCGTTAAGGCGGCCCTCTCCCCCAGCCCCTCTCCCGCGAGCGGGCGAGGGGTGACGTTTGCGCGAGCAGCTGCGATCCAACCCCCTCTGCCGCTTGCGGGAGAGGGCTGGGGAGAGGGGCCTTTGATCTGGCTTTTTCAGTCAATCCGGCAAATTCCGCCGAATCATCCACTGCCCATTCGGCGGCACCAGCACACTCAAATCCAGCCCACGCACCGTGTCGCGATCCAGCATGATGATCTGCGGACTCACCCACTTCGCCACCGTCTGCTTCTCCAGCAACCGCACCGCCATATCCACCGCAATGCGCGCCTGCACCACCGGCGAATCGGTCGGCGCCGCCAACACCTGGCCCTGCGCAATCGGCTCCAGCAACCGCTCGTTGGTATAAAACGACAACGTCTCGAAGTGATAACGCGGCGCACTGTTGTGCCGCAGCCGCGACGCAAACGCAGCCGCCTCGGCATTGCCGATCACGTAATCAAGGTTGGGCTCACGCTCAAGCAGGCCGCGAATCAATGGCGCCTGCCCCGAGATATCCGCCGCCCCGTAGCCGCCGTGAATCAACGTCACCGAAGTGCCTTCAAGCGCTTTGTGCAGGCCGGCTTCCGCATCCCGCAACCAGCCCGCGCCCTGCGGCCCGGGAAACCAGCCAACGCGAATGGCGCGCCCCTTGCTGTTAGCCAGCATGTACGCGACAGCCGCCTCGGTCATGGCAGCAAAGTCCACCCGCGAATGGGCGCTGACACCCGGGCAGTCGAGCCGGTTGGCCAGGTCGATCACCGGCGCGCCCTGATCGGCCACCGCTCTGATTTGCCCGCACAGTTCGGTGTCGCTGACGGCGCCAATGATGTACGCATCGGCACCGCGATCAACACAGCGGGCGAACTGGTCTTTCTGCACAGCGGCGTTGCCGTAGCCGCCGGCATCGTAGATGCCCAGCCGCACGTCCTGGCGCTTGGCCTCTTGCGCAAGTCCCCACGACATCGCCCACCAGTAGCGGCCAACGCCTTGCGGCACCATTGCGCAAATACGCCAGGGCTTGCTGGCTTTTACCTGGGGAACGTAGCTGGCCGCCTGCCCGTCACTGACCACCGGCACTGGAAACCAGTCCTCGGCGCGCAGGGGTGAGGCAATCAACAGGCACATCGTCAAACAACACATCAACCGCATGGGACCTACGCCTTAGCAATAGAGGAGCCAGATGGAACGCTGGTACAAGCGTGGCAGTCGCATTTGAATATTGCCATTCGCACGGGCGCAAAGTTGCGCCTGTGCCGAGGCCATTTCCGCCACACTTGCTGGTCAGGTGCAAAGCTTGGGCCTAGAGTCCGTGCAGCACTGCCGTTGTCACCCAGACGTTGAGATCCGTTATGCCCGTACAGCCTCCGCTCGATGCCCGCACTGCCCGCTTGCTGCCCTGGATAGTGGCCATCGCTTTTTTCATGCAGACCCTGGACGGCACCATCCTTAATACCGCGCTGCCGGCGATGGCCCGCGAGTTGCTCGAAGACCCGCTGCGCATGCAGTCGGTGGTCATCGCGTACATGCTCACCGTGGCGCTGCTGATTCCGGCCTCGGGCTGGATTGCCGATCGCTTTGGCACACGGCGGATTTTCTTCGGCGCGATCTTGTTATTCAGCCTCGGCTCGTTGCTCTGCGCGCTTAGCGTCAGCCTTCCGCAATTGGTGGGTGCGCGCATCGTGCAAGGTTTGGGGGGCGCACTGATGATGCCGGTCGGGCGCCTGGTGGTGCTGCGCGCCTACCCGCGCACGGAACTGGTGCGCATCATGAGCTTCATCACCCTGCCCGGCCTGCTCGGCCCGCTGATTGGCCCGACGCTGGGCGGCTGGCTGGTGGAATACGCCAGCTGGCACTGGATTTTCCTGATCAATATTCCGGTCGGCATCATCGGCTGCATCGCGGTGTACCGCGTGATGCCGGATTTGCGGGGCCCACAACGCAGCCGCTTCGATACGCTCGGTTTTATGCTGTTTGGCGGCGCCATGGTGTTGATCACCATCGCCCTGGAAGGCTTGGGTGAACTGCACCTGGCCCACATGCGCGTGATGTTGCTGTTGCTTGGCGGCCTCGCCTGCCTGGCCGCTTACTGGCTGCGCGCCGGGCAAATTGCCGAGCCTCTGTTTTCGCCTCGACTGTTTCGTACGCGCACCTTTGCCGTCGGCATTCTCGGCAACCTGTTCGCTCGGCTGGGCAGCGGTTCGTTGCCGTTTCTGGTGCCGCTTCTACTGCAGGTCGCGCTGGGTTATTCACCGGCGCAAGCGGGCATGAGCATGATTCCGCTGGCGCTGGCGGCCATGGCGGTGAAGCCGCTGGCAAAGACCATCATCGACCGCTTCGGCTACCGCACCGTGCTCACCGGCAACACCCTGCTGCTCGGCGCGCTGTTGGCCAGCCTGGGCACCGTGAGTGCCGAAACGCCGTACGCGCTATTGCTGCTGCACCTGGGTTTTCTCGGCGCAGTGAACTCCATGCAGTTCACCGCGATGAATACCGTCACCCTGATCGATCTCGACGACGCCAGCACCAGCAGCGGCAACAGCCTGTTGTCGGTCGTGGTGCAGTTGGCGATCAGCCTCGGCATCGCTTCTGGCGCGGCGTTGTTGGGTGGGTTTACCAGCGAGATTGGCACGGGAGAAATCAGCAGCGTGCTCGGCGCGTTTCAACTGACGTTCTTGTGCGTAGGCGTTTTGACGTTGCTGGCGGCGGCGATATTTCTGCAGCTATCGCCCGAAGATGGGCGCAAGGCGAAGCGTATCGCGACCGAGGTGCATGACTGACCTTGCCGATACGCCTATCCGAAGTAACTGCCGTTCTTGGTCGGCAGCCCGCTCCATAGCTCTTCCAGATGAGGGAAATTCCAGTCTTCCGGCGCTTCGCGCCCGACAATCTTTTCCCGCCCAGCCAGTTTGGACAAGTCGACGATTTGCTGAGGGATCGGGGTTTTCGATTTGGCCGAGAAAAACACTTTCACCCGTGGCGTCAGCAGCGAGGTGGGGTGTTGGTCCATGACCAGACCCAGCCGCCCGCTTTCCAGTCGTACCAACGAACCGGTGGGGTATATGCCCACCGATTTGACGAAAGCCTGGAACACCGCCTGATCGAAATGCCCCTTGCTCCATTCGGCCATTTTGCGGATCGACTCGGCCGGGTCCCAGCCGGCCTTGTAAGGGCGGTTGGAGGTGATGGCGTCGTAGACGTCGCACACCGCGCCCATTTTGGCGAATAGGCTGATCTCGTCGCCTTTCAAACGATGCGGGTAACCGCTGCCATCGATTTTTTCGTGGTGGTGCAGGCATACGTCGATTACCGCATCGCTCACTTGCTGGTTTTCGCCCAGCAAACGCACGCCGGCTTCCGGGTGCTGGCGCACGGTGGTGAATTCGGCGTCGGTGAGCTTGCCGGGCTTGTTGAGGATGGCGTCGGGGATCATCATTTTGCCGATGTCGTGCAGCAATCCAGCCATGCCCGCCTCGCGCACCTGCGCTTGCGTCAGTTGCAGTTGGCGCGCCAGCGCGATCATCAGCGCGCAAACGGCCACCGAATGCATGTAAGTGTATTCATCGCAGGTTTTCAGGCGTGCCAGGCTGATCATGGCGTCGGGGTGACGGGCCACCGAATCGGCGATTTCTTCCACCAGCTCCGCCACGTGTTCGGCGTTGATGGCCTGGCCCATGCGCACTTCGCCAAACATCGCGGCCACGGCTTTTTTCGAACGGGCGCAGAGCTTTTGGGCGCGTTTGACTTCGTCATCCAGCGAAGCGCTGACGGGCTTTTGCGGCGCCTGGGCTTCAGTCACCAGCAGGTGATCCACTTCGGCAGCCACTTGCGCCGGGCTCAGTGCGGTGCTGCCGTCGGCAACATCGCGACCTTTGGAGGCGTCGATCCAGACCTCCTCGATGCCGCTGTCGACGATGCGCTTGAGGTCTTTTGCTTCAGTCAGCAGAAACTTCGCTTTCCAGAACGGGTGTTCCATCCACGAACCGCAAAATTCGTGAATGTGCATGCCCAGGCAAAGGTCTGTCACAGCGATTCGTTTCAGCACGGCGGCACCCGCAAAGGTGTTCGGATACGGGCGAACATGAGCGCTGGCCCGGTACTAAAGTAATACCAGCAAATGGCCACTTGTGCGCTGAACTTTAGGCGTAGTCCGTCGGACTGGATGCGGTTTTGTCAGGCAAACCGTCGCCCGGCGCCACTGCCCATGCCGTGGCGGTGAGCGCCCCTGTTACACTGCACGCCATTTCCGTTTAGCAGGTCTGTACCGTGACTTCCACCGCGTTCAATTCGTTGCCCCTGTCCGCCGCCATGCTGGCCAACCTCGAGTCTCTGGGGTACGCCGAAATGACGCCGATTCAGGCACAAAGCCTGCCGGTGATTCTCAAGGGCATGGACCTGATTGCCCAGGCCAAGACCGGCAGCGGCAAAACCGCTGCGTTTGGCATCGGCCTGCTCAACCCGCTGAACCCGCGCTATTTCGGTTGCCAAGCGCTGGTGTTGTGCCCGACCCGCGAACTGGCCGACCAGGTCGCCAAGGAAATTCGCCGCCTGGCCCGCAGTGCCGACAACATCAAAGTACTGACCCTGTGTGGTGGCGTGCCCTTCGGCCCGCAAATCGGCTCGCTGGAGCACGGCGCGCACATCATCGTCGGCACGCCGGGGCGCATTCAGGAGCACTTGCGCAAGGGCACGCTGAAACTCGACGGCCTGAACACGCTGGTGCTCGACGAAGCCGACCGCATGCTCGACATGGGCTTCAACGACGCCATCACCGACATCATTGGCCAGACGCCGAGCAAGCGTCAGACGTTGCTGTTCTCCGCGACCTACCCGGCCAGCATCAAGCAGTTGTCCGCCGCGTTCATGCGCAACCCGCAGCAGGTAAAAGCCGAGGCGCTGCACGCTGACAGCCAGATCGAACAGCGTTTCTACGAAATCGACCCGGACCAGCGCATGCAGGCCGTCACCAAACTGCTGGCGCATTTCCGTCCGCAATCGTGCGTGGCGTTCTGCTTTACCAAGCAGCAGTGCCAGGAAGTGGTGGATCACCTCACCGCGAAGGGTTTCTCCGCGCAAAGCCTGCACGGCGATCTGGAACAACGTGATCGCGACCAGGTGCTGGCCATGTTCGCCAATCGCAGTTGCAGCGTGCTGGTGGCCACCGACGTAGCAGCGCGCGGACTGGACATCGACGCCCTCGACGCCGTGATCAACGTGGAGCTGGCGCGCGACTCGGAAATTCACATTCACCGCGTGGGCCGTACCGGTCGCGCCGGGGAAAAAGGCCTGGCCTTGAGCCTGGTCGCCCCGGCCGAAGGGCATCGCGCGCAAGCCATCGAAACCCGCCAGCAAGCGCCGCTGCACTGGGACCAGCTCGACAACCTGAAACCGCAACCCGGCGGCCCGCTGCAACCGCCCATGGTGACCCTGTGCATCGCTGCCGGGCGCAAAGACAAAGTACGCCCCGGCGACATTCTCGGTGCGCTGACGGGCGATGCCGGCATTGCCGGTGACAAGGTCGGCAAGATCGCGATCTTCGATTACCAGGCGTATGTGGCGGTGGACCGCAATGTAGTCAATCAGGCGCTGAACCGCTTGAACAGCGGGAAGATCAAGGGCAAGTCGATTCGGGTGCGGATGCTTTAAATACCTCAGGCGACGCAAATAGAGATCTTCTGGGCTAAGGCCAGGCAAGGCGCCCCGGAGCTTTTAAGCGCAGCGTACTGCAGTACGTGAGCATTAAAAGCGAGGACGCAACGCAGCATGGCCGACGACCAGGAGATCGTGGGTAGAACGAAAAAGGAGTTGTAGGTGAGGAATATTCTGGTCGTCGAAGACAGCCCACTGGTGCTCAAGATCCTCGAGCACCTGTTCCGTCAGGAACCCAACCTGCAACCGGTGTTCTGTGCCTCGCTGGGCGAAGCCCAGGTGATGCTGGAAACCTCCGCAGGGCTGTTCTTCGCCGCCATCGTCGACCTCAACTTGCCCGATGCCATGGACGGTGAAATCGTCGACCTGGTGCTGGGCTTCCACCTGCCCTGCATCGTGCTCAGCGGTTCGTACAACGAGCAGCGCCGCGATGAGTTGTTGCTCAAGGGCGTGGTCGATTACGTGCTCAAGGAAAGTCAGCACTCGTATGAATACGCCTTCCGCCTGCTGCACCGTCTGGAGAGCAACAGCCAGGTGAAAATCCTCGTGGCCGAGGATTCCGACGCCACGCGCAACTTCATCCGGCGCATTCTCACGTCCCACCTGTACCAGATCATCGAAGCGGAAGACGGCAACCAGGCCCTGCAAATTCTCAAGGACCAGCCCGATATCGACCTGCTGCTGGTAGACCACAGCATGCCCGGCATCAGCGGCTTCGATCTGGTGAAGTTGCTGCGCCAGAAAATGAAGCGCTCCGACCTGATTATTCTCGGCCTCTCGGCCGACACCAAAGGTTCGCTCAGCGCGTTATTTATCAAGCATGGTGCCGACGACTTCCTGCGCAAGCCCTTCTGCCCGGAAGAACTCAACTGCCGCGTGATGTCGACGCTGGAACGCCGCGATCTGATGCAGGCGCTCAAGCAGGCGGCACTATTCGATTCGCTGACCAATCTGTACAACCGCCGCGCCTTTTACGAGCAAGGCACGCAGATGTGCAAACTGGCGCAGCGCGGCGGCCATGACTTGAGCGTGGCGATGCTCGACCTGGATTTGTTCAAAAGCATTAACGACGAGTTCGGTCACGCCAGCGGCGACACCGCACTGGTGCTGTTTGCGCGCGCCTTGCTGCAAGTGTTCCCCGACGCCCTGTTGGGCCGGCTGGGCGGAGAAGAATTTGCTTTGCTCAGCCGCCAGGACGCACCCGCCTTGCAGGTGGCGCTGGAGCAGTTGCGCACGGTAGCGGCGGGCTTGCGCTACGCCACCGATGCGCCGCCGCTGAATTTCAGTGCGGGCGTATACCAGGGTGCGGCGGAAGATCTGGAAAGCCTGCTGCACCATGCCGATGGCCGTTTGTACCAGGCCAAGCACCAGGGTCGCGGGCGTACGGTCAGTAACTAGTCACGAATATCTAGTCAGGAATTTCGCCGGGGTCTTGCCCAGTGGGGCCTGCCGCGTCGCTGGCAGCGGCAAAACCATGGGCGGCGAAAATCTTTCCATAGGTGCCGTCTTCACGCATGGCCTGCATGGCCTTATTGAAGCCCGTGACAATTTCCTTCGCGTGCGGGTGGTTGCTGCGCACCAGAATGTGCAGGCCGTTCTCGCTCAACGCTTTGGGTAGAAACTCCACCTGCTCTTCAATGTTGCGCAAGTCGTGCTGGAAGTAATGACGCGCCACCAACTCGTCTTCCAGCGTCATCTGCACGCGACCGGCAGCCAGCATGCGCGCGCCCATGGCGAAATCCACTACGGGCACCTTGAGCAGACCGGCGTCGCTATCGAATTCGCGCTGGTAGGAATAACCGCGCACCACGGCGATGCTGTTGTCAGCCAGGTCGCGCAACGACCTGAACTGGGTGTCGCTGCCTTTGCGACGCAAAAAGCGGATGCGGTTGACCAGATACGGCTCGGAAAACGTTCCGTACTGGGCGCGCTCAGTGTCGTACCAGGCGCTCAGCACAATGTCGTAATCGCCAGCCTGCAAGCCGTACAGCACGCGCGCCCAAGGCACCTGAAAATACGCGCTGGAATAACCGGCGCGGGCAAGGGCGGTAACCACCAGGTCGCTGGATAACCCATTGTTCAGCAGGCCCGCATCGTTGAACGGCGGCCAGGTATTGGCGACCAGGCGCAACGGCTCGGCGCTCGCGGATGCGCTACAGGCTATAACCAGCCACAACATAAGGCGCGGGAATAACTTCATGCCTGGCGTCTTCTCAGTCTGACCCGTTTATACAAGCAGCTTAGTCAGGCCAGTGCCAACAACACCAGTGGCGAAACGCCAAGTTTGTGCGGCGCTTACGCTAAACTGCGGCCCCGGTGGATGGGCTCAATTGTTTTCGAGGTGCGCGGTGCAGGTTTCGGATGTGGTGATCATAGGCGCAGGCGCTGCCGGTTTGATGTGCGCAATGCAGGCTGCCGGGCGCGGCCGGCAGGTCCTGCTGCTGGACCACGCCAACAAGGCCGGGAAAAAAATTCTGATGTCCGGCGGCGGACGCTGCAACTTCACCAACCTGTACACCGAGCCTGCCAACTTCCTTTCGCAGAATCCGCACTTCTGCAAATCGGCCCTGGCGCGCTACACCCAGTGGGATTTTATCGAACTGGTGAGCAAGCACGGCGTGCCGTACCACGAGAAGAAACTCGGCCAGCTGTTTTGCGATAACAAGGCCAGCGACATTCTCGAGATGCTGCTCAGCGAATGCGACAACGCTGGCGTGAAACTGCACTTGAATACCGCCGTCACGCAGATCGACAAAAGCGACGCCGGTTACGTGCTGCAAACCGGCATTGGCGCGGTGACGTGCACCTCGCTGGTGATTGCCACCGGCGGGCTGTCGATCCCCACGCTGGGCGCTACCGGCTTCGGCTACCAAGTGGCCAAACAGTTTGGTCATAACCTGCTGCCCACGCGCGCCGGCCTGGTGCCGTTTACCATTACCGATCAGTTGAAAGCGTTGTGCACCGAACTGTCGGGCACCTCGGTGGACTGTCTGGTGAGCTGCAACGACGAAAGCTTCCGGGAAAATATTCTGTTCACCCACCGAGGTCTCAGCGGTCCGGCGATTTTGCAGATTTCGTCGTACTGGCTGCCGGGCCAGGCCGTCAGCATTAACCTGCTGCCCGACCATGACGTGCCGACCTGGCTCAGCGAGCAACAGGCCGAGCGCCCGAACAGCGAACTGAAAACCCTGCTCGGCGAGTTGTTCACCAAGAAGATGGCGACGCTGCTGGCCGAGCACTGGTTCGTGTCCAGGCCGATGAAGCAATACACCCCGGCCGAGCTGGCAGAGATCGCCGAGCAGTTGGCCAACTGGCAGGTGGTGCCAGCGGGCACCGAGGGTTATCGCACCGCAGAAGTGACCCTGGGCGGCGTCGACACTAAAGAGGTGTCGTCAAAAACCATGGAGTCGCTGAAGTCGCCGGGGCTGTATTTCATTGGCGAGGTACTGGATGTGACCGGCCATCTGGGCGGCTTCAATTTTCAGTGGGCATGGGCCTCGGCGTACGCGGCGGCGCAATTCGTTTAGGCGCGACGTGACTTCATGGCGTGGCGAGAGTCCAACCCACTCTTCACGCGCCACAGCGCCGTGTGACAGCTGCCGTTTTCGCTAAAAAATCGTAACGGCGGTTCGCACGGCCGGGCTTATCCGTTCTAATCAACGTATCGCCAGTCAGGTTGTCTGCCCACGATGCCAGCCCCCACTATTCGCCAAACCCTGCGCCGCCTCTGGGCGCAGGATAAGTTCAGCTACAGCGTGCGGGCCTTCATCGCCCTCACCGGCATCATGGCCTTGTGCTGGACGCAAGACGCCATGCATCAGCTGATTCCGCTGTTCCTCGGCGTTATCGCCAGCGCACTGGCCGAAACCGACGACAGCTGGCAAGGCCGACTCAACGCACTGCTGGTAACCCTGGCGTGTTTCAGCGTGGCCTCGGTGGCGGTGGAGTTGTTGTTCCCGTTGCCCTGGGTTTTCGCTGCCTCGATGGCGGTGGCCAGTTTTTGCCTGACCATGCTCGGTGCGCTCGGCGAGCGCTATGCGCGCATTGCTCAGGCCACGCTGATTCTGTCGGTGTACACCATGATCGGCGTCGACCAGCGCGACGGCGCCCAGGTCAATTTCTGGCACGAGCCCATGCTGCTGGTGGCCGGCGCCGCGTGGTACGGGCTGTTGTCGGTGATCTGGCAGGCGCTGTTTTCCCATCAGCCGGTGCAGCAAAGCCTGGCCGTTCTG
The DNA here is from genome assembly GCF_900573885.1 of Pseudomonas viridiflava. Taxonomy (GTDB): domain Bacteria; phylum Pseudomonadota; class Gammaproteobacteria; order Pseudomonadales; family Pseudomonadaceae; genus Aquipseudomonas. Next base: position 2,679 of record NZ_UPSE01000154.1, on the reverse strand, counting down.
TTTCGCGAGCTGGGGCGTTTTCTCAAGCTGAAATCGGCGCTGTTCGAGCCGCTGCGCGGCGTGGATCTGGAAGACAAACGCCTGGCCCTGGCCAAGCAGAACGGCAAGGTGGTGGCGGCGCTGAATGCCAGCAAAGAGATCATTTTGAACCGGGTCGACAGCGCGCGGCCGGGGCAGAAAATCAGCCGCTACCTGAAGCTCTACTTCATGGCGCAAGACATCCATGAACGCGCCAGTTCCTCCCATTACCCCTACAACGAATTGGCCGAAGCGTTTTTCCACAGTGACGTGCTGTTCCGCTGCCAACGCTTGCTGCGCCAGCAAGGCGAAGCCTGTCAGCGCCTGGGCCAGGCCATTCAGTTGCGTCAGAGCTTCGACTACGGCGGCCACTCCAGCCAGGCCCTGGCCGACCTGCAAGCCTCGCTGGAACACCTGCGCATTCAAAGCAACCCGGCCTGGCGCAGCCTGCTGCGTTCATTGCGCGCACTGGCGAGCAACCTGGGCACGCTGAACAACCTGCTGAGCAACGCCAACAACCCCGACGCCCTGGCCGACGAGCAAGACAGCAGCCTGCTCGACCGTTCGCCGCGCTCGTTCAAAGACATCATCGGGCGCATCCGCCTGCAACTGACGCCGACGTCCTTGCTGTTCCGCCATGCCTTGCGCCTGTCCATCGCCTTGAGCGTCGGCTACGGCATGCTGCACCTGATTCACCCTGAAGAAGGTTACTGGATCATCCTCACCACGCTGTTCGTGTGTCAGCCGAACTACGGCGCCACGCGCAAGAAACTGATGCAGCGAATCGGCGGCACGGTGATCGGTCTGGTCCTCGGCTGGGCGCTATTCGACCTGTTCCCCGGCGCGCTGATCCAGGCGATGTTCGCGGTAGTGGCCGGCGTGGTGTTCTTCGCCAATCGGGCCACGCGCTACATGCTCTCGACCGCCGCCATCACACTGATGATCATGTTCTGCTTCAACCAGGTGGGCGACGGCTACGGCCTGATCGTGCCGCGCCTGGTCGACACCCTGCTCGGTGCGCTGATCGCCGGCCTGGCGGTGTTCCTGATCTTGCCGGACTGGCAGGGCCGACGCCTGAACCAGGTGGTGGCCAACACGCTGATTTGCAACAGCCGTTACTTGCAGCAAATCATGCTGCAGTACGCCGGCGGCAAGCGCGACGACCTCGCTTACCGCCTGGCGCGCCGCAACGCCCACAACGCCGACGCGGCGCTGTCGAGCACGCTGGCCAACATGCTCATGGAACCGGGGCATTTCCGTAAGGAAGCTGACGTGGGCTTCCGCTTTCTGGTGCTCTCCCACACCTTGCTCAGCTACCTGTCGGCCCTGGGCGCCCACCGCGGCGAACCGCTGCCGGGCGCGGCCGAGCCGGGGCTGATCAGCCAGGCGGCGACGACGCTGGCGGCGAGCCTGGACGAAGTCGCACAAAACCTCGCGCAGAAAACCCCAGTGGTGGTGCACAGCGATGCCGAGGAAAACCTGGCCAAAGAGCTGGAGCAACTGCCGGAAGAAATGGACGACCGTGAGCGGTTGGTGCAGAGCGAACTGGCGCTGATCTGCCGCCAGTTGAGCCCGCTGCGCACGTTGGCGGCGCATGTGTTGCGCGATCCGGTGAGTATCAACGCGCCGGGGTAATGCTTACCCGCTGTTTCGCCCCGCCCGCCTGGGCCTCCAGGCGGTTTTCTTCATATATCCCCTCTTGAATCAGGAAAATCCCAAGGCTATCCCTGACTCATCACCGCCTGACTTGCGAAGCATCCGGCTTCGCCCTCTCCTCCCGCCGGTTTTACTTCCTCGCCAACGAGCGACGCTATCTGATTTTGCTCACATCCCCATGCGCGAGAAGTCTCGGCTTTTCCGGCGTGGCCACCCGCAAACAGAGCCTTAGCCATGTTCAGCTACCTCGCAAAATTCCGGCAAGCCTTGGCAGTCTCGGGACGGGAAGCGGTTTATCCCGAAATACCCATGCCTGTTTGCCCAGCGCCGCCTCCCTTGCCGACGTATCCGGAACTGGCGCCAGTGCAGAATTGGTCCCACCCGTTCAGAGACACTAACAACCCACTGCTGCAACTGACCCAGTTAGCCAAGGCCACCTCCGGTTACTTTCCGCTGGGGCGCAACGGCCTTTGGCACAACGGCGTGCATTTCGACGGTGGCACCGCCGGCACGGTTGACCAAACCAGCGTGCACTGCCTGGCCGACGGCGAAGTGGTGGCCTATCGCATCGACGACACGGCGCCCACCGTGCGATACAGCGATAACCGCCAAACCATCGCCAAGCCGGCTTCGCGCAACTTCGTGCTGGTTCGCCATAGCCTTCAGCCCCCGCCGATTGCGGGTAGCGCCGACACGCCGCCGCGCTTGATCCTGTACAGCCTGTATATGCACCTGCAGGACTGGGCCGATTACAAGGACGCACCGCTCACGCCCCGGCCCGAGTTCTGGACGCTGCCACCGGCGTGCGAAGTGAGCGAACACGCCAACGACCTGCGCCGCGCCAATCCGTACGACACCGCTGCGGCAGCGCGCCCGCGGGACGAGCGCGGTGCAACGGTGTGGGGAGATACAGGGAATGCGGTGCTCGGTTTTTTGCCGCGGGGCACGGCTGTGAAGGTGTGTGCCGAGGGCGACTACGTGCAACTCGAAGGCCTTGGCCCGGCC
>NZ_UPSE01000174.1 GCF_900573885.1 Pseudomonas viridiflava | reverse complement strand
TAGTTGGTGTTTTCGCTACCGGCGGCAATGCCTTGAAAGTCGCGCAGACGGCCGAGCACATAGGGGGCGAGGAATGTTTCCAGCTCGGGCCGAGCCAGTGGGGTAAAGACGGACATATCAGGACTGCCAGCAATAAGTGAATGTAGGGTGTTACCAGCTGAATATTTCCCACTGCGGGATCAGCATGTCCGGTTGGTCCGAACGAATGAAATTGGGGCTTGTACCATCGGCGCGCACCAGAAAATAGGGTTTGCCATGCCTGGGCGTGATCTTTACCGCGTACAGGAAGCCGTTCTGGCGGTATTCCTGAATGGTCTTGTCAC
>NZ_UPSE01000527.1 GCF_900573885.1 Pseudomonas viridiflava | reverse complement strand
CTCAAGAGCTGCCCCGCAAGCGCTTCGAATTTCTGTGCTCGAACGAAGCCTGCCGGGCAATGGGTGCGAAGGTGACCGGGGTTCGCTATGACGTGAAGCCTCAGGACAACCCGACCTTTGTCGCCGCACACTTTCGCGCCAACCCGCATTACGACCATCACCCGGATTGTGAGTGGGTCGACGCGGATGCAGACGAACCCGTTGAAGAACAGGTCGAGGCCAATGACCCTCAAGCGGCGCTGCGCAAGGCCAAGCGCAAGCTGGACGACTATATCGACGTATTTGACCCGACGATAAAGGAGCCCGCCAAGGAAAAGTCCGGCGTGGAAAAAGCAGGTAGTCCCGCCCCGGCA
>NZ_UPSE01000184.1 GCF_900573885.1 Pseudomonas viridiflava | reverse complement strand
GTGGTGCGCGGCGTGGATGATTCCCCGGACTTCAGTTGGGCCGAGCTGGTTGCCATGGTACCCCGCACCCTCGCCCGCGAGGCACGCAAACTGGGCTATACGCTGCCGCGCATGCTCGGGCTGTTCATCCTTTCATTCATACCCGTGGCCAACATCATCGCCGCCCCGCTGTGGCTGCTGTTCGGCGTGTGGATGATGGCCATCCAGTACATCGACTACCCGGCCGACAACCACAAGCTGGGCTGGAACGAGATGCTTGCCTGGCTCAAGTCCAAACGCTGGCAGAGCCTGAGTTTCGGCGGCATCGTGTATCTGGCGCTGCTGATTCCGGTGGTCAACAT
>NZ_UPSE01000185.1 GCF_900573885.1 Pseudomonas viridiflava | reverse complement strand
TCATCAGGTTACGAGGCATAGAGTCGCGATGCACGGGCACCTTGGGCTGTAGCAGCGCACTTTCGATCAACAAATCGATGGCCTGCTGCCAGTCGGCCCGCTGCGCCCCGTCCATGTCGATGCCCAGATGACGCTTCACGTACCACTCGGGAAACAGCTCCAGCTCACGGCGCAGCAAGGCCACGTCATAGCTGGGCAACGGCGCATCCATCGGCAATTGTTGATAAGCCAGCAACGACTCGATGACGTCGGCAAACAACACATCCGCGTTATCGGCATCGATCACGTCCAGATAAGTCTGGCGACCCAGATCGTTGAGCAGTAAAAAGCCCTGCGCGAGATCTTCAGCGTAAATTTTCGGAACATTTATGCCGGACTTTTCCAGCAAATGAGCGATATCCACAAACGGTTCGCAGTCTTCCTGGGGTGGCGGCGCGTCCATCAC
>NZ_UPSE01000186.1 GCF_900573885.1 Pseudomonas viridiflava | reverse complement strand
CTGTCTTCCGGGTCTTCGGCGGTAAAGGCTGTCCACAACTCCCAGTTGCCATGGGCGCGGGCCAGCAGGCTGCCGAACAGCGGATACCACTCTTCGGCCTGATGGCTGGCGATGCCGATGTTGACTTCGCCGTCCATGCCTTCCTTGAGCAGATCGGTCAAACGGGTAAACAGATCGTCCAGGCGGGCGAAGCCCTTCTTGAGTTCAATGCCCATCTCGCGGATGTGCTCGGGAATGACGCCGCCGACAAAGCGATGGCGCGGACGCTCGCGGCCCTGCATGTCTTCACCGGCACGGAAATCGGC
>NZ_UPSE01000028.1 GCF_900573885.1 Pseudomonas viridiflava | reverse complement strand
GTCCTGAATGAAATTTATGGCATGCATTGGGGTGTGGCTCCTTTGGGTGATGAGTTCCTTGACCGGTACTGGACGCGCTTGCCGCGCCACCTGCCGAAATTTCGTCATCCAAATCTGACGCAAACGTAGGAAAAAACCCGATCCACGGGTTTTTGAAGGTTAACACTGCACTCCTCGACAAAAAGCCGGTGCAATATATGGAAACAGATGGAATGACGCGTGACGGGCAGTGAATGGCCAGCGTCCCGATAACTACACCTTGAGCGCCAGCATAGGCGTCTTTGACCACCTTGACCGTGTGAGTACGCTATGGAACCCGGAAACGCCCAGCTGTCGATGACTGTATTGATGACCCCGGACATGGCCAACTTCTCTGGCAACGTGCACGGCGGTACGTTACTCAAGTACCTGGATGAAGTGGCTTACGCGTGCGCAAGCCGCTATGCCGGTCGCTATGTGGTCACGCTGTCCGTGGAC
>NZ_UPSE01000572.1 GCF_900573885.1 Pseudomonas viridiflava | reverse complement strand
GTACTGGCCGGGTGATCAAAGGATGGGATCAAGGCTTAATGGGCATGCGCGTTGGCGGCAAGCGGATGTTGCGGGTTCCGGCGCACCTGGCCTATGCCGAGCGTGGCATGGGCTCACGGGTGCCGGCGAATGCCAATCTGCGCTTTGAAATCGAACTGCTGGAAGTGCTGACGCGCGACGACTAAGTGGCGCAAGCGGCTTTCTTGGCCCCATGTGTAACCCGCGCGCTTGAGCGGCGTGGCTATACTGCCGAGCTTTGTTGGCGAGGATGCTCTGGTG
>NZ_UPSE01000187.1 GCF_900573885.1 Pseudomonas viridiflava | reverse complement strand
GGGAATTCCTGAGCGATGATCCCCGTGAAGCCAACACCGAAGGCGGCATTTTCCCGGCCATCTTCGGCACGGTGATGATGACCCTGATCATGGCCGTCATCGTCACGCCATTCGGCGTGCTGGCGGCGGTGTATCTACGCGAATATGCCCGGCAGGGTCCGCTGACCCGCCTGATCCGGATTGCGGTCCACAACCTCGCGGGCGTGCCTTCGATTGTGTACGGCGTGTTCGGCCTGGGGTTTTTCGTCTACGTGCTGGGCGGCTCGGTGGATCGGCTGTTCTTCCCCGAAGCCTTGCCTGCGCCCACCTTCGGTACGCCGGGCCTGTTGTGGGCATCGCTGACCCTGGCGCTGCTGGCGGTGCCGGTGGCTATCGTGGCGACCGAAGA
>NZ_UPSE01000188.1 GCF_900573885.1 Pseudomonas viridiflava | reverse complement strand
GCAGGAAGTGCTGGTGACACCGGGTCGCAACAACGGCGCGAAGATCGGGCAGTTCGTCGAGGTGAAAACCACCCATTGGCCAACGCCGCGCTTCCAGCCGCAAGGCGATGTGGTTGAAGTGGTCGGCAACTAGAGGGCGCCGGGCATGGAAGTCGACGTCGCGCTGCGCACCTACGACATTCCTCATGTATGGCCTGAAGCCGTGGTCAAGGAAGCGGCGAAACTCAAGCCGGAAGTCGAGGACAAGGACAAGGAGCACCGCGTCGATCTGCGTCACCTGCCGTTCGTGACCATCGATGGTGAAGACGCACGCGACTTCGACGATGCCGTCTATTG
>NZ_UPSE01000192.1 GCF_900573885.1 Pseudomonas viridiflava | reverse complement strand
ATATGCTTGAGCGCTTCCTTGTTGGGAGCAAGCACAATGCGGAAGCTGGCCAGGTTGGACACCTGACGCTTGTTGATCTCGCGGTTGAACAGGGCAAGCTGATGCTCAAGGCTGTCATAGTCGCTACGGATGTTGCGCAGCGTGCGGGCAATGTCAGTCACGGCAGCACGACGCGCCTTGCCCAACGTCAGCGCTTCATCGGTGCGGTGCGCATAGGCATTGATCAGCAACTGAAGACGGCGCTCCATGTCATCTTCGCTGTCGAACTTCGCCACGCCCTTGAGGCGGACCTGCGCATACAGCGCCTCGATCTGACCATCGCTGCGCAGCAGACCCTGCCAGCTGTCCTGATGGTCATTGAGCAATGGCGGCAGGTTGTCCATCGAATCGTCGATCGGGTCCATGA
>NZ_UPSE01000193.1 GCF_900573885.1 Pseudomonas viridiflava | reverse complement strand
GCCTTCATGGGTCCGTGCGCGCTGGGCGAAGATATCCAGAATCAGACCGGTACGATCAAGCACGCGGCACTCGAAAACACGTTCGAGGTTACGTTCCTGACTGGGCGTGAGGGTGTGATTGAAAATCACGATGTCGGCCTGCTCGGCCTTGACCTGGTCGCGAAGCTCCTCGACCTTGCCAGAACCAATCAGGTATTTGGCGGATGGCCGATGACGCGGCACGTTGATAAACGCGACGGTATCGGCGCCAGCCGACATGGCCAACTCCTGAAACTCCTGCGGATCTTCGCGCGCCTCAGGGTCCTGACCATCCAGGTGAACGAGAATCTCACGTTCACCACCGCTGTGGCGCTCAAAGAACAAGGCAGACTCCTATCAGGCGTTACCTGGCACGGCATCGGCGCCGTCAGCGTCGGTGGCGCTGGGCAGACGAATCGGACGAACCGGTACGA
>NZ_UPSE01000469.1 GCF_900573885.1 Pseudomonas viridiflava | reverse complement strand
ATGTGGCCCAGCTCCGATGTGTTGTCGCCCAGTGCCGGGTTGATCTGCCCGCCGACGAGGGCGCCGCGCTGGTTGTCGAACAGGCAGCCAATCGATTCGAACAGCCAGAACGGCATGGCCAGCAACAGGCCCAGCAGAAGGCCGATCACGCTTTCCTTGAGCAGCAGGGCGCAGAGATCCAGCCAGTCGAGCTCATGCCCGGTCAGCCCCATGCGAATGGCAGGCTTCGGAATCAGCGCCAGCGCCAGCACGATGGCGTGGCGCAGCATGCCTTTGAGC
>NZ_UPSE01000194.1 GCF_900573885.1 Pseudomonas viridiflava | reverse complement strand
TGTCGGTCCAGGCCACTGGCATCAGTCACAGGCTGGTGATCGAAAACAATCCAGGGGTCATGACGCCGGCCGAAATTCAGGATCGACTCAAGGTACTGGAAGCACTCAAGGTTCATCCTCGCGAAAAGCAGGTCAACACCCACCTCATGGCGCGCCTGGAACGTCTGTATCAGGAGTATCTGGGTGAGCAGCGTGAAATGCTCGGCAACTGGGCCGCTCAGTTCCAACGAGTGCTGGAAACCCAGGATGAGCGCCAGATTGGTGAGATGCGCAAACATCTCGAACAGCAGGCAGACCACTTCGAACGAGGTGAGTGGTGACGACAATGGATTGTTGGGGTGTGCTGGAGCTGGATCGCGACGCCGACGAGCGCAGTATCAAGCGTCAATATTCAAGGC
>NZ_UPSE01000369.1 GCF_900573885.1 Pseudomonas viridiflava | reverse complement strand
CTGACCAGGCTGACGGCGACGTCAACGAGTTCCGCCTGATCGTCGATTACCCGATTTTGATCCTGTAATCACGGTTCTGCACTCGGCAATACGAAAAGCCCGGCTCATGCCGGGCTTTTTCTTACCTGCGCGAAAGCTCGGCCGCACACCCCGAACGACCGCCCTGCCCTGTACGCCACCGGCACATCACCGTACAATCCCGAGTCATTTCCAGTCTAAGCAACCGACAACGGCCAACCATGCGCACCAGTCAATTTTTGCTCGCCACACAGAAAGAAACCCCTTCCGATGCGGTCGTGGTCAGCCATCA
>NZ_UPSE01000253.1 GCF_900573885.1 Pseudomonas viridiflava | reverse complement strand
AAGCGCCGTGTGTAAACCAGGAGACTGTAAGAAATGGCTCGTTACATTGGTCCAAAATGCAAACTTGCTCGTCGTGAAGGCACCGATCTCTTTCTGAAGAGCGGCGTTCGCGCTATCGAATCCAAGTGCAACATCGAAGCAGCTCCAGGCATCCACGGTCAGCGCCGCGGTCGCCAGTCCGATTACGGTACTCAGCTGCGTGAAAAGCAAAAAGTCCGTCGTATCTACGGCGTTCTCGAGCGTCAGTTCAGCGGCTACTACAAAGAAGCTGCCGGCAAGAAAGGCGCAACAGGTGAGAACCTGCTGCAGCTGCTCGAATGCCGTCTGGACAACGTTGTATAC
>NZ_UPSE01000651.1 GCF_900573885.1 Pseudomonas viridiflava | reverse complement strand
GATCTGACCACCGTGACGCTGCACGAAGGTCATCAGGTTCTGCTCCTTGGCGAAACGATCGGTGCCGAGAAAGAACAGGTGCTCCAGAAAATGCGCCAGCCCCGGCCACGCCTGCGGCACATCATGACTGCCCGCCGCGACCCGCAACGAAGCGGCGCAGCGCTTCAGCCGCGGTGCATGGCACAGCACCACGCACAGGCCGTTGGCCAGGGTGATGCGTTCGACGGCGGACGTGTGCGGGGAGGGCATGGCGGGTCGCAAGGGCTGGGGAAACAGAGCGTCATGCTAGCGGATAATCAGGATGCTTCGCGAGGTGCCGAGTTTTATGAACAGATCCGAACCCGATCGTGCCCATGCTTCGCGCTCATCGTTATACATA
>NZ_UPSE01000197.1 GCF_900573885.1 Pseudomonas viridiflava | reverse complement strand
CCAGCAAGCTCTGTAACAATTCGATTTCATAGTAGATCTAAACCTGCGCCAGCACCGCCAGCATCCGATGAATATAAATGCCGGTAACGAAGGAACGGGCTTGCATCGAATGCAGCACGCCGTCAGCGGTACGGTTGAACTGCATGAAAACGTTGTTCCAGATCTCGATGTAGCGATCGCCGTCTTCTTCCGGCGAACCTGGAGGGCCGCCCCAGATCTCAGGACCGTGATCGAAGAAGATCTCGCTGCAAGGACCGCACGGGCCGGTATCGCCCATGGTCCAGAAGTTGTCGGAGGCGTAAGGCGCACCCTTGTTGTCGCCGATGCGAACCATACGCTCGGCAGGTACCGCGATGTCCTTGGTCCCGATGTCGTCAGCCTCATCATCAATTGCGTAAACCGTGACCCAGGGTCTTGCTTTGGGCCGG
>NZ_UPSE01000660.1 GCF_900573885.1 Pseudomonas viridiflava | reverse complement strand
TTCTGCGGTCAAGCGTCCAAGTGTGGGGTTCAACATGCCGAAAAAACACGTATTGGCTCTGGGTGCTGTCGTACTCGTGGCCGTGGCAGCCGCTGTGCTGATCCCGGGCCGTGGCGACAAGACACCTGCCAGTGACCCTGCTTCCGCTCAGGCGCAACTGCCTCTGGGGCAGGGCACGCCATCTGCCCAGCAGTCGAACAACGGTGGCCCGGCCATCGAGTTCGCGGGCAACTCCCAGCCCATGCCGTTGCCGCTGGGTGGCAACTCGCAACCGGTCATGCGCGGCCCGCTGGCCGAGGCGGCAGGTTCGAGTGATTCCGACAAAGACGCAGAGCCACCCGGCTCGCCCGCTCAGCCTCCGCCCGGGACCACGACTGCGCCGCCAGCGGGTGTTCCTGCCGGTCAGGCTGCGGCTCAGACGCCACGTTCTTC
>NZ_UPSE01000269.1 GCF_900573885.1 Pseudomonas viridiflava | reverse complement strand
CCACCACGCCGCCGAGCAGTACGGCGAACAGGTCCAGGGAGATGGTGCCGAGGATGATCGGCCGCGAGCGGATGAAGGCGATCCCGGCTGTGAAACGACCCCAGGCACTGTCGCTCAGGTCCACTAATTTGCCTGCGTACGGCGTCGCGACACGTGCCAGCAGCAGGATCCCGGCGATGAACGCAGCCACACACACCGTATAGGTCAGCTCTGCACCGCCCAGCCAGTACAGGTAGCCGCCAATCAGCGGGCCGCCGACGGTCGAGCAGCGCATGATCACGCTGTTGGTAGCAATCGCCGAGGCGAGTTGTTCACGGGGTACGATCTACGGCAACAGGCTCTGCAGAGCAGGACCGGTGAATGCGCGGGCGCAGCCGTAAAGCATCAGCGCGCCGTAGATCAGCCGCAGGTCCTGCAGGTTCATGGCCGAAAAGACCAGCAGAATGAGGCCGCAGATCGCCTGAACGCCCCAACTGATCATCAGGATGACCTTGCGGTTGTAGCGATCGACCAGATCGCCCGCAGGCATCAGCAACAGCAGCATGGGGATGAACTGGGCCAGGCCGACGTAGGCCAGCGCCATCGGCTCGCGGGTCATGTCATAGACCTGCCAGGCAACCACAACGGCCTGAATCTGCATGGCGAAAACCGCCATCAGGCGCGACAGGATGAAACTGATGAAGCCGGGCTGGCTGGACAGTTTTACGGATGATGAAGCGGCGGGGGATTCAGGGCTCAAGACAGACTTCCATCGAAGCAGTGTGATCGCGTTACGGGTTACACCTCAGCTTATAGATAGGATGCTAACGAAAAAATCGATGGGTC
>NZ_UPSE01000409.1 GCF_900573885.1 Pseudomonas viridiflava | reverse complement strand
GCGCAACACGGGCGCTGGCGGGCAGTGGCCGGTTCAACCAGTTGAGTCGCTGCTCGGTCACTTCGACCCACTCATGTCCTGATGGACGCTCGGCGCAGTGCTTGAACGCGCGGCAGATACCGGCGTGGTCCCCGCGGGCGTAGTGGCGGTGCTGTGGGCGTGCGGTGAAGAGGGACCAGAAAAGATTCATGGCGCAGCTCCTTTCGTGAGTGAGCGTCGAGGCAGTGAAGGCAAGTCTGCCGCGCAGATATGACGCCCTGATTACATCTCGGGAACCTGAACCATCCAGGGTTTATGACGGTCCCAGCC
>NZ_UPSE01000411.1 GCF_900573885.1 Pseudomonas viridiflava | reverse complement strand
ACGTTGGCCAGTGTCAGACCGGTGAACATCAGGGCCACGGCTGAAGCACGACGGTTGGCGGGCACCAGACCAGCAGCGACCACCGAGCCGATGCCGAAGAACGCGCCATGACACAGCGCAGTCACTACGCGTGCAAACATCAGCACGTCATAGTCGCTGGCCAGCGCGCAAAGCAGATTGCCGACGATGAAAATGCCCATCAGCGTGACCAGTACTGCCTTGCGTGGCAGCCTGGCCGTGGCCATCGCCATGAACAGTGCACCGATTGCGACGCCCAGCGCGTAACCGGTCACCAGCCAGCCGGCGCCGGGAATCGACACACCCAGGTCCGCAGCGACATCGGGCAGCAGACCCATGATGACGAACTCGGTGG
>NZ_UPSE01000416.1 GCF_900573885.1 Pseudomonas viridiflava | reverse complement strand
GTTCATCCAGATCGGTCCAGCCGTCCAGCGCGCGCGTCATCAGAATCGCCCGACGTTCGCCATCGACCCTGCGCTCGCCGTAAACCGCCGCCTGCAAGGCCGGGATACCCAGCTTCTGATAACGGCTGATGTTACGAAACTCGCGGGAAAACGACGGCTCGCCAAAAGGATGATGCAACGTGTAGGTCAGGTAATTGCTCTGGCGCTTGAGGTAAAAACCCTGGCCGCCCAGATCCAGCCGGAACACGCTGCTCCAGCCGCCTCGCCCGGTATTGGGC
>NZ_UPSE01000417.1 GCF_900573885.1 Pseudomonas viridiflava | reverse complement strand
TCCCGTCATTTACCGGCCATTTTTCTGCGTGAGCCAGTTGAACCAAGGCCTCGCGGACTTGTGTTGGTGTATTACAAGGCTCGCTGAATGCCAGCCAATAAACGCCGTTCGCGATACGCAGGTGCATACCTTCGCTGTCGATGCCGACCAGTCGTGCGGGCTCGGTTTGCGGCAGGCCCGACAATTCGACGTAGTGCGCAATGGCCTTGGCGTGGTCCTGATTCATGTGCTCGACCATGCCCGTTTCGATCTTGCCTGCAAACGGATTGTCCAGCGCCACTTCGTCCAGCCAGTGAATGGCGCCGAAGCCGCCGATGTACCGGTAGCGAACAGGTGCAAGCACCCAGAAATCGAAATCGTGAGCGGTGTGATAACTCTGCGAC
>NZ_UPSE01000420.1 GCF_900573885.1 Pseudomonas viridiflava | reverse complement strand
ATCCAGCACTGTCACGAGCGTACCGGCCTGCAGGTCCTGGCTGACATGGAAGTCGGCCAGCCTGACGATGCCAGCGCCCGAGAGCGCCATGTCACGCAGCAGGTCGCCCTGGGTGAAGGATGCACGTGCGGTGACCGGGATCGAAACGCCTTCGCCATTTTGTAGAAACGACCAGGTGTTCCAGGGGCTGACAAAGCTGAAATTGAAGCAGCGGTGGTTCAGCAGATCGGTCGGGACCGTCGGAACACCGTGTCTGGCCAGATAATCCGGCGAGGCGCAGATCAACCACTGCCATTCCCCGATACGTCTGGCAATGCGCGACGAACTGGGC
>NZ_UPSE01000421.1 GCF_900573885.1 Pseudomonas viridiflava | reverse complement strand
CTAAGGACCGATCAGCTCAGACAGTTGCGCGACTTCTTCCAACCGCTGTTGCGCTGCCTGGACACCTGCGCTCATGTGGTGATCCTCACCAGGTCGCCGCAAGCGCTTGAAGATCCACTGGCGGCCAGCACCCAACAGGCGATAGAAGGCTTCAGCCGCTCATTGGGTAAGGAACTGCGCAACGGTTCTACCGTAAAACTGCTGCAGGTGGATGAAGGCGCCGAGGATCAACTCGAAGGCGCGCTGCGTTTCTTTCTGACGCCCAAGAGCGCGTTCATCTCCGGCCAGTTTTTGCACCTGACACCTTGCAC
>NZ_UPSE01000462.1 GCF_900573885.1 Pseudomonas viridiflava | reverse complement strand
AAGTGGTGCCGCAGGAATACCCGGTGCGTTGCCACTGGCTGGACCTGAACAGAGCGCAACTGGCCGCTCGACCTGAAGCACTGGCCGCGCTGCTGGCGGACCCTGCCGCAGCGCCGAGACGCATGGCCATCCGCGACCATTACCTGTGGCAACCGCATCTGCAGGCCAGCCCGGTCATGGCGTCAACCGTCGATCCCGATCTGCTGCCGCCGGATGGCGTGTTTCTGGTGATCGGTGGCAGCGGTGGCATAGGCCGTACCTTGTGAGAGCACCTGTTACGAAACAATGACCAGCGGCGCGTGGTGCTGCTGACGCGTCA
>NZ_UPSE01000603.1 GCF_900573885.1 Pseudomonas viridiflava | reverse complement strand
GACTTGATCTGCGCTGGCGCGGGCCAGTCAGGTATCAGCCAGTCATTCACCCGATGAACGCCTCACGATCCTGCTTGAGCAGCGACAGCAGCCAGACGAAGTCGTCAGGCAGTGGCGATTCCCAGCTCATGCGCTTGCCGGTGATTGGGTGATCCAGCTCCAGGAAGCGCGCATGCAGTGCCTGACGCGGGAAGGTCTTGAGCGAATCGACCATGGTCAGGCTGGCAGCAGGCGGAATGCGGAAACGACCACCATAGGCAGGGTCGCCGACCAGCGGGTAGTTGATGTGCGCCATGTGCACGCGAATCTGGTGCGTACGGCCGGTCTCCAGCTTGACCCGCACATGGGTGTG
>NZ_UPSE01000422.1 GCF_900573885.1 Pseudomonas viridiflava | reverse complement strand
GCGTGGTGCTCAATGTGCTGCGTGGCCTGAATTTCTCGGTGCGCAGCGGCGAGTGTCTGGTGTTGGGCGGGGCGCCCGGTACGGGCAAGAGCACTTTGTTGCGCACGCTGTACGGCAACTACCTGCCTGCTGCTGGCAGCATTCGCGTGCAGCACGACGGCGAGTGGACCGAGCTGGTCGGCGCCACGCCGCGCCAGGTGCTGGAAGTGCGGCGCAGGACGCTGGGCTATGTGAGTCAGTTTCTGCGCGTCATTCCTCGCGTGTCGAGTCTGGACGTGGTCATGGAACCGGCGCTGGCACGTGGCTGGCCGCGCGAACAGGCGAGGGCGCGAGCCGAGTTGCTGCTCACCCGTCTGAACATTGCGCCGCGTCTGTGGC
>NZ_UPSE01000423.1 GCF_900573885.1 Pseudomonas viridiflava | reverse complement strand
GCCCGGCCCACCATGCCGTACCGCCAAACGGGTAGTAGCTTTCCTGACTGATCAGGCCGCCTTGTTGGTCAAGCTCCAGCGCGCTCGAACCCAGATGGTCGTTCAGGCTGTAGCGCACCTGATCGTTGGCGATGCCGTTCGGCTTGCCAGCTTCCCAGTGCAACACCCGTACGCCATTGCGGCCCGCCTGCGCCGTGATGACATGCAGTATTTCGCCATCGGCCGTGGTGCGGATCTCCAGATCCGGCAGGTAGCGCACTTCGTTAATCAGCGTACGACCAGACGCCTGTGCGCTGTGGATCTTGCGCACGCGCTGGCCCTGGCCGTCGTAGAC
>NZ_UPSE01000424.1 GCF_900573885.1 Pseudomonas viridiflava | reverse complement strand
CACAAGACCCTGCTGGCCTGCCTGGCCTGGATCGTGTTCAGCGTGCTGCTGTGGGGCCGTAACCGCCTCGGCTGGCGTGGACACAAGGCCATCCGCTGGACGCTGGGTGGCTTCTGCCTGCTGATGCTGGCCTATTTCGGCAGCAAGCTGGTACGCGAATTCATTCTGCATATCTGACGGGCGACGATCATGGATAACCTGCCCATCGCCCCGCTGCTTGGCGTTCTGGCGCTATTGATACTCTGGTCCGGCCTGTTCACGGCGGTGGAGAACGTGCACCAGCAACTCAAGATCATGCGCGCAGGCAGCCGTCCCGGCGACTCGACGCTGCCCGAACTGGCCTTCAACCTCAACAGCCTGATTCTCTGTAATACAT
>NZ_UPSE01000425.1 GCF_900573885.1 Pseudomonas viridiflava | reverse complement strand
AGATTATCAGCATCACAAGTAACACTCGTTAATTTGAGAGTTTTTTGCGATTGCTGAGCCAAGTTTAGGGTTTTCTCAAAACCCAGATATGTTTGAACTGAAGAGTTTGATCATGGCTCAGATTGAACGCTGGCGGCAGGCCTAACACATGCAAGTCGAGCGGATGAGAGGAGCTTGCTCTTCGATTCAGCGGCGGACGGGTGAGTAATGCCTAGGAATCTGCCTATTAGTGGGGGACAACGTTTCGAAAGGAACGCTAATACCGCATACGTCCTACGGGAGAAAGCAGGGGACCTTCGGGCCTTGCGCTAATAGATGAGCCTAGGTCGGATTAGCTAGTTGGTGAGGTAATGGCTCACCAAGGCGACGATCCGTAACTGGTCTGAGAGGATGATCAGTCACACTGGAACTGAGACACGGTCCAGACTCCTACGGGAGGCAGCAGTGGGGAATATTGGACAATGGGCGAAAGCCTGATCCAGCCATGCCGCGTGTGTGAAGAAGGTCTTCGGATTGTAAAGCACTTTAAGTTGGGAGGAAGGGTTGTAGATTAATACTCTGCAATTTTGACGTTACCGACAGAATAAGCACCGGCTAACTCTGTGCCAGCAGCCGCGGTAATACAGAGGGTGCAAGCGTTAATCGGAATTACTGGGCGTAAAGCGCGCGTAGGTGGTTCGTTAAGTTGGATGTGAAATCCCCGGGCTCAACCTGGGAACTGCATTCAAAACTGTCGAGCTAGAGTATGGTAGAGGGTGGTGGAATTTCCTGTGTAGCGGTGAAATGCGTAGATATAGGAAGGAACACCAGTGGCGAAGGCGACCACCTGGACTGATACTGACACTGAGGTGCGAAAGCGTGGGGAGCAAACAGGATTAGATACCCTGGTAGTCCACGCCGTAAACGATGTCGACTAGCCGTTGGGGTCCTTGAGACTTTAGTGGCGCAGCTAACGCATTAAGTCGACCGCCTGGGGAGTACGGCCGCAAGGTTAAAACTCAAATGAATTGACGGGGGCCCGCACAAGCGGTGGAGCATGTGGTTTAATTCGAAGCAACGCGAAGAACCTTACCTGGCCTTGACATGCTGAGAACTTTCCAGAGATGGATTGGTGCCTTCGGGAACTCAGACACAGGTGCTGCATGGCTGTCGTCAGCTCGTGTCGTGAGATGTTGGGTTAAGTCCCGTAACGAGCGCAACCCTTGTCCTTAGTTACCAGCACGTTATGGTGGGCACTCTAAGGAGACTGCCGGTGACAAACCGGAGGAAGGTGGGGATGACGTCAAGTCATCATGGCCCTTACGGCCAGGGCTACACACGTGCTACAATGGTCGGTACAAAGGGTTGCCAAGCCGCGAGGTGGAGCTAATCCCATAAAACCGATCGTAGTCCGGATCGCAGTCTGCAACTCGACTGCGTGAAGTCGGAATCGCTAGTAATCGTGAATCAGAATGTCACGGTGAATACGTTCCCGGGCCTTGTACACACCGCCCGTCACACCATGGGAGTGGGTTGCACCAGAAGTAGCTAGTCTAACCTTCGGGAGGACGGTTACCACGGTGTGATTCATGACTGGGGTGAAGTCGTAACAAGGTAGCCGTAGGGGAACCTGCGGCTGGATCACCTCCTTAATCGACGACATCAGCTTCCTTATAAGCTCCCACACGAATTGCTTGATTCATTGCGAAAGACGATAGGGTCGTCCTGGATGTATCGGGAGGATCAGTGACGAGTTGTCAGCCTAGTAGCCCGAACAATTGGGTCTGTAGCTCAGTTGGTTAGAGCGCACCCCTGATAAGGGTGAGGTCGGCAGTTCGAATCTGCCCAGACCCACCAATTGTTGTGGAAGAAGCCTCAGTACGGGGCCATAGCTCAGCTGGGAGAGCGCCTGCCTTGCACGCAGGAGGTCAACGGTTCGATCCCGTTTGGCTCCACCACGACGACACGTAGAGTTCAGAATTGAGTATTCGCCTTAGGGTTGAATATTGAATTCTGGTCTTTGACTAGAAAGTATTATCGTTCTTTAAAAATTTGGGTATGTGATAGAAAGATAGACTGGATAGCACTTTCACTGGTGTTTATTCAGGCTAAGGTAAAATTTGTGAGTTCTCTTGAGAGATCAAGAGTATTTCGAATTTTCGGCGAATGTCGTCTTCATAGTATAACCAGATTGCTTGGGGTTATATGGTCAAGTGAAGAAGCGCATACGGTGGATGCCTTGGCAGTCAGAGGCGATGAAAGACGTGGTAGCCTGCGAAAAGCTTCGGGGAGTCGGCAAACAGACTTTGATCCGGAGATGTCTGAATGGGGGAACCCACTTAACATAAGTTAAGTATCTTGCACTGAATACATAGGTGTAAGAAGCGAACCAGGGGAACTGAAACATCTAAGTACCCTGAGGAAAAGAAATCAACCGAGATTCCCTTAGTAGTGGCGAGCGAACGGGGACTAGCCCTTAAGTTGATTTGAGATTAGCGGAACGCTCTGGAAAGTGCGGCCATAGTGGGTGATAGCCCTGTACGCGAAAATCTCTTGTCAATGAAATCGAGTAGGACGGAGCACGAGAAACTTTGTCTGAATATGGGGGGACCATCCTCCAAGGCTAAATACTACTGACTGACCGATAGTGAACTAGTACCGTGAGGGAAAGGCGAAAAGAACCCCGGAGAGGGGAGTGAAATAGATCCTGAAACCGTATGCGTACAAGCAGTGGGAGCCCACTTTGTTGGGTGACTGCGTACCTTTTGTATAATGGGTCAGCGACTTATATTCAGTGGCGAGCTTAACCGAATAGGGGAGGCGTAGCGAAAGCGAGTCTTAATAGGGCGTTTAGTCGCTGGGTATAGACCCGAAACCGGGCGATCTATCCATGGGCAGGTTGAAGGTTGGGTAACACTAACTGGAGGACCGAACCGACTACCGTTGAAAAGTTAGCGGATGACCTGTGGATCGGAGTGAAAGGCTAATCAAGCTCGGAGATAGCTGGTTCTCCTCGAAAGCTATTTAGGTAGCGCCTCGTGTATCACTGCTGGGGGTAGAGCACTGTTTCGGCTAGGGGGTCATCCCGACTTACCAAACCGATGCAAACTCCGAATACCAGCAAGTGCGAGCACGGGAGACACACGGCGGGTGCTAACGTCCGTCGTGAAAAGGGAAACAACCCAGACCGTCAGCTAAGGTCCCAAAGTCATGGTTAAGTGGGAAACGATGTGGGAAGGCTTAGACAGCTAGGAGGTTGGCTTAGAAGCAGCCACCCTTTAAAGAAAGCGTAATAGCTCACTAGTCGAGTCGGCCTGCGCGGAAGATGTAACGGGGCTCAAACCATGCACCGAAGCTACGGGTATCACTTAGGTGATGCGGTAGAGGAGCGTTCTGTAAGCCTGTGAAGGTGAGTTGAGAAGCTTGCTGGAGGTATCAGAAGTGCGAATGCTGACATGAGTAACGACAATGGGTGTGAAAAACACCCACGCCGAAAGACCAAGGTTTCCTGCGCAACGTTAATCGACGCAGGGTTAGTCGGTCCCTAAGGCGAGGCTGAAAAGCGTAGTCGATGGAAAACAGGTTAATATTCCTGTACTTCTAGTTATTGCGATGGGGGGACGGAGAAGGCTAGGCCAGCTTGGCGTTGGTTGTCCAAGTTTAAGGTTGTAGGCTGACTGCTTAGGTAAATCCGGGCGGTTAAGGCTGAGAACTGATGACGAGTGCTCATTAGAGCGCGAAGTGGTTGATGCCATGCTTCCAAGAAAAGCCTCTAAGCTTCAGATAACTAGGAACCGTACCCCAAACCGACACAGGTGGTTGGGTAGAGAATACCAAGGCGCTTGAGAGAACTCGGGTGAAGGAACTAGGCAAAATGGCACCGTAACTTCGGGAGAAGGTGCGCCGGTGAGGGTGAAGCATTTACTGCGTAAGCTCATGCCGGTCGAAGATACCAGGCCGCTGCGACTGTTTATTAAAAACACAGCACTCTGCAAACACGAAAGTGGACGTATAGGGTGTGACGCCTGCCCGGTGCCGGAAGGTTAATTGATGGGGTTAGCTAACGCGAAGCTCTTGATCGAAGCCCCGGTAAACGGCGGCCGTAACTATAACGGTCCTAAGGTAGCGAAATTCCTTGTCGGGTAAGTTCCGACCTGCACGAATGGCGTAACGATGGCGGCGCTGTCTCCACCCGAGACTCAGTGAAATTGAAATCGCTGTGAAGATGCAGTGTATCCGCGGCTAGACGGAAAGACCCCGTGAACCTTTACTATAGCTTTGCACTGGACTTTGAATTTGCTTGTGTAGGATAGGTGGGAGGCTTTGAAGCGTGGACGCCAGTTCGCGTGGAGCCAATCTTGAAATACCACCCTGGCAACTTTGAGGTTCTAACTCTGGTCCGTTATCCGGATCGAGGACAGTGTATGGTGGGTAGTTTGACTGGGGCGGTCTCCTCCTAAAGAGTAACGGAGGAGTACGAAGGTGCGCTCAGACCGGTCGGAAATCGGTCGTAGAGTATAAAGGCAAAAGCGCGCTTGACTGCGAGACAGACACGTCGAGCAGGTACGAAAGTAGGTCTTAGTGATCCGGTGGTTCTGTATGGAAGGGCCATCGCTCAACGGATAAAAGGTACTCCGGGGATAACAGGCTGATACCGCCCAAGAGTTCATATCGACGGCGGTGTTTGGCACCTCGATGTCGGCTCATCACATCCTGGGGCTGAAGCCGGTCCCAAGGGTATGGCTGTTCGCCATTTAAAGTGGTACGCGAGCTGGGTTTAGAACGTCGTGAGACAGTTCGGTCCCTATCTGCCGTGGACGTTTGAGATTTGAGAGGGGCTGCTCCTAGTACGAGAGGACCGGAGTGGACGAACCTCTGGTGTTCCGGTTGTCACGCCAGTGGCATCGCCGGGTAGCTATGTTCGGAATAGATAACCGCTGAAAGCATCTAAGCGGGAAACTAGCCTCAAGATGAGATCTCACTGGGATCTTGAATCCCCTAAAGGGCCGTCGAAGACTACGACGTTGATAGGTGGGGTGTGTAAGCGTTGTGAGGCGTTGAGCTAACCCATACTAATTGCCCGTGAGGCTTGACCATATAACACCCAAGCAATTTGCTTAGCGCAAATTGATGGTGTGAAGACGATACAAACCGAAAATTCGGCAAACACACAAATTACCTGCAACACCCAAATCACATACCCAATTTGGAGCTGCGCTAACGCGACGCTCCACCCGAATTGCTTGACGACCATAGAGCGTTGGAACCACCTGATCCCATCCCGAACTCAGTAGTGAAACGACGCATCGCCGATGGTAGTGTGGGGTCTCCCCATGTGAGAGTAGGTCATCGTCAAGCTTAAATTCCAAACCCCCTACTCGTGAAAACGGGTAGGGGGTTTGTTTTTG
>NZ_UPSE01000457.1 GCF_900573885.1 Pseudomonas viridiflava | reverse complement strand
AAGCGGCTGGAACCGGTATCGCCCTGACGACCGGCGCGACCGCGCAGCTGGTTGTCGATACGGCGCGATTCATGACGCTCGGAGGCAATCACGTGCAGACCGCCCGCTTCGATGACCTGCTGGTGACGCTTCTGCCAGTCGGCCTTGATCTGTGCGATCTGCTCGGGTGTCGGGTCCTCCAGATTGGCGACTTCGACTTCCCAGTTACCGCCCAGCAGGATGTCAGTACCGCGACCGGCCATGTTGGTAGCGATGGTCAACGCACCCGGACGACCGGCCTGAGCGATGA
>NZ_UPSE01000428.1 GCF_900573885.1 Pseudomonas viridiflava | reverse complement strand
ATGGCACGCGGCGCAACCGCAGCCAGCAGCTCGGCCATGTCGGTCGCGGATTCCTTGAGGTCTTTTTCCAGCGTGGCGCGCAGTTGCGCCTGCTCTTCTTTCAGACGCGTGGCCAGGCCGGTACTGAGACGCTGACGGGTACTGCTAGAAAGCGCATCCAGACTGGATGTCACTTCACTAATCGCCCGCTCCAGCTCGGAAGAGACATGTTGCGAATCTACACCCAGACGATTGGCCAGATCCGCTTCATGTGCGGTGACCGTGCTCCGGGTGAGCGCAACCGCGACCACCACCTGCACCAAAAGGGCGATGCCCAGCGCAATGAACACCGGGCGCAGCAAACGACTTTGCAAAAGAGGTAACAC
>NZ_UPSE01000429.1 GCF_900573885.1 Pseudomonas viridiflava | reverse complement strand
GTAAGCCTGTTCAACCGACCGGAAACGGAGGCCCGAGCGGAGCGAAAGCGACGAAGGTGCATGGCTGAATTTCACTTGAAACAGCCGGCGCTTTTTTAAGGTGAAAATATTCCGGACAGTAGTGCGCGAAGGCGGGGATCCAGAATTTTTCGGCTGGCAAAGGACTTGGCACCGCCGACAATTCCACTTCGGTCCGGAAGCCTGGATTTCGAGTCGTCGAACCGCCGCCTGCGCGGGAATGACGGGGTTTTTGGGATGGACCTCCGTCGCCTGCGCGGGAATGACGGTGGTCTTGGGGTAGACCTCCGTCACCTTCTTCGGAATGACGGTGTTGCTTGAGGCAGGCTCGACATCCATTTCATCGACCACAAAAAAAGCCCCGCACAAGGCGGGGCTCCTTCATTTCACCGAAGCACTTACAAACCGGCGTTGGTACGCAGCTGTTCGGCCTTGTCGGTTTTTTCCCAGGTGAACGTGGTGAAGGTGTCATCACCTACAGTCAGCTCTTCCGGGGTGCGGCCGAAGTGGCCGTAGGCCGCAGTCGGACGGTACATTGGGTGCAGCAGGTCGAGCATTTTGGTGATGGCGTACGGACGCAGGTCGAACGTGTCGCGCACCAGTTGGATGATCTTCTCTTCGCTGACTTTGTTGGTGCCGAAGGTGTTGATCGAAACCGACGTCGGCTGGGCCACGCCGATGGCGTAGGACACCTGAATTTCGCAGCGCTCGGCCAGGCCGGCAGCGACGATGTTCTTGGCCACGTAACGACCGGCGTAGGCAGCCGAACGGTCTACCTTGGATGGGTCTTTACCGGAGAACGCACCGCCGCCATGACGGGCCATGCCGCCGTAGGAGTCGACGATGATTTTACGGCCGGTCAGACCGCAGTCACCCACTGGGCCGCCGATCACGAAGTTGCCGGTCGGGTTGATGTGGAACTGGGTGTCTTTGTGCAGCCATTCAGCCGGCAGCACGTGCTTGACGATCAGTTCCATCACGCCTTCGCGCAGGTCTTTGTAGCTGACTTCCGGGTTGTGCTGAGTGGACAGAACAACCGCATCCACCGCGACGGGCTTGCCGTTTTCGTAGCGGAAGGTCACTTGCGATTTGGCGTCCGGGCGCAGCCAAGGCAGCAGGCCGGATTTACGTGCTTCGGCCTGACGCTCTACCAAGCGGTGCGCGTAGCAGATTGGCGCAGGCATCAGCACGTCGGTGTCGTTGCTGGCGTAGCCGAACATCAGGCCCTGGTCGCCGGCGCCCTGGTCTTCCGGCTTGCTGCGGTCAACGCCCTGGTTAATGTCGGGGGACTGCTTGCCGATGATATTCATCACGCCGCAAGTGGCGCCGTCGAAGCCGACGTCGGAGCTGGTGTAGCCGATGTCGGTGATGACGTTACGGACGATTTCTTCCAGGTCGACCCAGGCGTTGGTGGTCACTTCGCCGGCGATAATGGCAACACCGGTTTTCACCAGGGTTTCGCACGCCACGCGCGCGTGTTTGTCCTGGGCGATGATGGCGTCGAGGACGGCATCGGAAATCTGGTCGGCGATTTTGTCTGGATGTCCTTCAGACACGGACTCAGAGGTGAAAAGAGAGTATTCGCTCATCTCGACGGGTTCCTGTTTATCAAGTGTTCGGCAGCGTTGTGGCTGCTGATGGGGCCGGGCTACCAGGGGCGCGCTGAAAATGGCGCACCTGAATCTGGAAACCATTGCGTAAACCAATGTAGAGGCTTTCACCGGGTTCAAGCCCTGCGGCTTGGGCCCAGTGGGCCAGGTCGTCCTGTTCGAAGCCAAGCCAGAGATCGCCACAGGCCTCGCGGGCCCAGCTCTGGTTGTGGCGGCACAACTCGGTAATCAACAGGCTGCCGCCGGGCTTTACCCGCTGCGCCAGTTGCTTCAGCGCGTCGGCCGGAGCGGCCAGGTGGTGCAGCACCATGTTCAGCACCACGCAGTCGGCGGTTAGCCGCGCGCTTTCTTCATTTAAGGCATCGGCCAGTTGCAATTCAACGTTGCTCAGGCCGTCTTGCTCACAGCGAACGCGGGCCAGTTCGAGCATGGCCGGGCTGTTGTCCAGCGCCGTAACGCGAGCGAAACGCTTGGCCAGCTCGGGCAGAAAACCGCCATCGCCCGGGCCCACTTCCAGCGCCGTGGCCTCGCGGCTGAAGCCTAGCGCGTCGAGCAAGGCCAGCACGCTGTCGCGGTATTGCGGCAGGCCGGCGATCAGGTCTTGCTGAGCCTGAAAGTTCTCGGCCATGCGGCTGAAAAAATCCTGACTGGCGGCGGCGCGTTGGCCGTGCACGGCGGCGATGCGGGTCTGCACCTCGGCCGGAAGCTCCAGACTGTCGACTTCATCCAGCAACGCACTGTGCAACAGACCGCCCAGCCGTTCAGCCGGAGCCAGGGCGCGGCGGTAGAAAATGGCATTGCCTTCACGGCGCGTGGCTACCAGGCCGGCCTGGGCGAGCACCTTCAAGTGGTGGCTCATGCCGGACTGGCCGGTGGCGAAAATCTGCGCCAGTTCCAATACGCCAAACGAGTCGTTGCTCAGCGCGCGCAACACGTTCAACCGCAGCGGATCACCGCCGGCCTTGCACAGGGCGGCCAGTTCATCGGCGGGTTCGAAACGCAGTTGGGGGACGCGCATATTCATAGGGTGCGCAGTCTAGTCGGTCATTTTTTATCCAGCAACATCAATATCAAAAAGTTTTGATATTGCACGCCGAGGGTCGTTGAAGGGACAAAAGCAGCCCGGTTCGACCATCTGTGATTGCCCCGCACTACCGGCCTGGGCGAAAATGGCCGCCTTTTTGTGAACAGCCCTACCCAGGAGATTAGCGATGCCCAGCCGTCGTGAGCGTGCCAATGCCATTCGTGCCCTCAGCATGGATGCCGTGCAGAAAGCCAACAGCGGCCACCCCGGTGCACCGATGGGCATGGCGGATATCGCCGAAGTGCTGTGGCGCGACTACCTCAAGCACAACCCGGGCAACCCCGAATTCGCCGACCGTGACCGCTTCATTCTGTCCAACGGCCACGGCTCGATGCTCATCTATTCGTTGCTGCACCTGACCGGTTACGACCTGTCCATCGACGACCTGAAAAACTTCCGTCAGCTGCACAGCCGCACCCCGGGCCACCCGGAATACGGCTACACCCCTGGCGTAGAAACCACCACCGGCCCTCTGGGCCAAGGCCTGGCCAACGCCGTGGGTTTTGCCCTGGCGGAAAAAGTGCTGGGCGCGCAGTTCAACCGTCCGGGCCACAACATCGTCGACCACCACACCTACGTATTCCTGGGTGACGGTTGCATGATGGAAGGCATTTCCCACGAAGTGAGTTCGCTGGCCGGCACCCTCGGTCTGGGCAAGCTGATCGCTTTCTACGACGACAACGGCATCTCCATCGACGGTGAAGTGGAAGGCTGGTTCACCGACGACACGCCGAAGCGTTTCGAGTCGTACGGCTGGCAAGTGATCCGCAATGTGGACGGCCACGATGCCGAAGAAATCAAGATCGCCATCGACACCGCGCGCAAGAGCGCGCAGCCGACGCTGATCTGCTGCAAAACCGTGATCGGCTTTGGTTCGCCGAACAAACAGGGCAAAGAAGACTGCCACGGTGCTCCGCTGGGCGCCGACGAAATCGCCCTGACCCGTGCCGCGCTCGGCTGGAACCATGGCGCCTTCGAAGTTCCCGCCGACATCTACGCCGAGTGGGACGCAAAAACTGCAGGCGCTGCCGCCGAAGCCGAGTGGAACAGCCGTTTCGACGCCTACGCCGCCGCTCACCCGGAACTGGCAAGCGAGCTGAAACGCCGCCTGGCCGGCGACCTGCCCGCCGACTTCGCCGACAAGGCTGTTGCCTATATCAATGAAGTGGCGAGCAAAGGCGAAACCATCGCCAGCCGCAAAGCCAGCCAGAACGCCCTGAATGCATTCGGTCCGCTGCTGCCGGAATTCCTCGGCGGTTCGGCTGACCTCGCCGGTTCCAACCTCACGCTGTGGAAAGGCTGCAAAGGCGTGAGCGCCGAAGACGCTGCCGGCAACTACATGTTCTACGGCGTACGCGAATTCGGCATGAGCGCCATCATGAATGGCGTGGCCCTGCACGGCGGCTTCGTGCCGTACGGCGCCACCTTCCTGATTTTCATGGAATACGCCCGCAACGCGGTGCGCATGTCGGCGCTGATGAAAAAACGCGTGCTGTATGTGTTCACCCACGACTCCATCGGTCTGGGCGAAGACGGCCCGACGCACCAGCCGATCGAACAGCTGACCAGCCTGCGCACCACGCCAAACCTCGACACCTGGCGCCCCGCCGACGCGGTTGAATCGGCCATCGCCTGGAAGCACGCCGTTGAACGCAAAGACGGCCCGAGCGCACTGATTTTCTCGCGCCAGAACCTGCCGCACCAAAATCGCGACGCGGAGCAACTGGCCAACGCCGAGCGCGGTGGTTATGTGCTGAAAGATTGCGCGGGCGAGCCTGAGCTGATTCTGATCGCTACCGGTTCGGAAGTGGGCCTGGCCGTTCAGGCTTACGACAAGCTCACCGAGCAAGGCCGCAAGGTGCGTGTGGTGTCCATGCCGTGCACCAGCGTGTTCGACGCTCAGGACGCTGGCTACAAGCAGGCCGTACTGCCGCTGCAAGTGGGCGCGCGTATCGCCATCGAAGCCGCACACGCGGACTACTGGTACAAGTACGTCGGTCTGGAAGGTCGCGTCATCGGCATGACCAGCTTCGGCGAGTCGGCCCCGGCGCCGGCTTTGTTCGAGCACTTCGGCTTTACCGTGGAGAACATCCTCGAGCAGGCTGGCGAGTTGCTGGAAGGTTAAGAGTCGGCTCTGCACTCGCCGTCCTCACGCAGGTGGATTCAGTCGTGTCGTCCAATCGATAAGCCTGGATCCCCGCCTGCGCGGGGATGACGGTGCTAGAGGTGAGCACGAGTTCGCCGCACCCCCTCCGCTTTACCCGACGTGAGCCTGTCCATGTCCCAACGTCCTTACAAAGTTGCCCTTAACGGTTATGGCCGCATCGGCCGTTGCGTGCTGCGCGCGTTGTATGAGCGTGGCGCCAAGGCCGGTTTTCAGGTGGTGGCGCTGAATGATCTGGCGGATCTGGCCAGCATCGAATACCTCACGCGCTTCGACTCCACCCACGGGCGCTTCCCCGGTGAGGTGCGTATCGAAGGCGATTGCTTGCACGTCAATGGCGACAACCTGCTGGTGCTGCGCAGTGCCACGCCAGAGGGCATCGACTGGAAGGCGCTGGATGTCGACCTGGTGCTGGAATGCTCCGGCGTCTACAACACCCGCGCCGACGGCCAGCGGTTTATCGATGCCGGCGCGCCGCGCGTGTTGTTCTCGCAGCCGATGGCAAGCGAGGCGGATATCGACGCCACCATTGTGTATGGGGTTAACCAGCAGCGGCTGACCGGTCATGAAACCCTGGTTTCCAACGCCTCATGCACGACCAACTGCGGCGTGCCGTTGCTGAAATTGCTCAATGAAGCCGTGGGTCTGGAATATGCATCCATCACCACGATCCACTCGGCCATGAACGACCAACCGGTGATCGACGCCTATCACCACGAAGACTTGCGTCGCACGCGCTCGGCGTTTCAATCGGTGATTCCGGTGTCCACCGGCCTGGCCCGAGGTATCGAGCGTTTGTTGCCGGAACTTGCCGGACGAATTCAGGCCAAAGCCGTGCGAGTGCCGACGGTGAACGTCTCGTGTCTGGACATCACGCTGCAAACCGCACGTGATACCGATGCAAACGAGATCAACCGAGTGCTGCGCCAGGCGGCGGAAAGCGGGCCATTGAAAGGTTTACTGGCCTACACCGAATTGCCGCACGCCAGCTGCGATTTCAACCACGACCCGCATTCAGCGATTGTCGATGGCAGTCAGACCCGCGTTTCCGGCCCACGGCTGGTGAACCTGCTGGCCTGGTTCGACAACGAATGGGGTTTCGCCAATCGCATGCTCGACGTGGCTCAGCATTATCTGGACGTCGCTGCTTTACCTGTTTCAGTTGCACCTGTTTCCAAGCCCCTTTGATCAACCAGCCCGGGAAGGACTGCGCCATGACCACCCCTCTTGTACAAAAAATGAGCGATCTGGATCTGAAAGGTAAGCGCGTGCTGATTCGCGAAGACCTTAACGTGCCCGTCAAGGACGGCGTGGTCACCAGCGATGCGCGCATTCTCGCCTCTTTGCCGACCATCAAACTGGCCCTGGAAAAAGGCGCGGCCGTCATGGTGTGCTCCCACCTGGGGCGTCCGACCGAGGGCGAATTCAGCGCTGAGAACAGCCTGAAGCCGGTGGCCGACTACCTGAGCAAGGCCTTGGGCCGCGACGTGCCGTTGGTGGCCGACTACCTCGGTGGCGTTGACGTGGCGCCGGGCGACATCGTGTTGTTCGAGAACGTGCGCTTCAACAAGGGCGAGAAAAAGAACGCCGACGAACTGGCCCAGCAATACGCCGCCCTGTGCGACGTGTTTGTCATGGACGCCTTTGGCACTGCCCACCGTGCCGAGGGTTCGACCCACGGCGTAGCCAAGTTCGCCAAGGTCGCCGCTGCCGGTCCGCTGCTGGCTGCCGAGCTGGATGCACTGGGCAAAGCCCTGGGCGCGCCGGCCAAGCCGATGGCTGCGATTGTCGCGGGCTCGAAAGTGTCGACCAAACTCGATGTGCTCAACAGCCTGAGCCAGATTTGCGATCAACTGATTGTTGGCGGCGGCATTGCCAACACCTTCCTCGCGGCCGCCGGTTACCCGGTCGGCAAGTCGCTGTACGAACCGGACCTGCTCGACACCGCCAAAGCCATCGCCGCCAAGGTCAGCGTGCCGTTGCCGGTGGATGTGGTGGTCGCCAAGGAATTCGCGCAAACCGCCGAAGCCACCGTCAAAGCCATCAGTGACGTGGCCGAGGACGACATGATTCTCGACATCGGCCCGCAAACCGCCGCGCTGTTCGCCGACTTGCTGAAGTCGTCGAAAACCATTCTGTGGAACGGCCCGGTGGGTGTGTTCGAATTCGACCAGTTCGGCCACGGCACCAAAGCCCTGGCCTTGGCGATTGCCGAGAGCCAGGCGTTCTCCATTGCTGGCGGTGGCGACACCCTGGCGGCTATCGACAAATATGGCGTGGCCGAGAAAATCTCCTACATTTCCACCGGCGGCGGTGCGTTCCTCGAGTTCGTGGAAGGCAAAGTATTGCCCGCTGTGGAAGTGCTTGAGCAGCGCGCCAAGGCCTGATGCGAACCATGCGCCTGCTCGCGCCGTTGTGCGCCCCCGCCGCCGTTGGCCTGTTGCTGCTGGGTTGCAGCAGCGCGCCTGAGCAAAAGGTCACGCCGGACAAGCCGGAACAGGCGCAGCAGGCAGGCGAGCCGAGCTGTTATCAAACCAGCTGGTGGGCAGAAACGTCAGCGGTGATCTACCGTCGATTCGACGAAGAGCACCGCCCGCAGCCGGCCCAGGGTGATAACCAGCCGGCGGCGGCCATGGAGGAATGCCCGTAGCGCGCAGCCCGCTCTTGCAGGCGCGAGCTTGCTCGCGAAGCGGGCTCGGCCGTTACGTTAGAGCAACTATTTCAGCGGCCCAACGGTCACTGCTAATAACCCCTCCCGCGTAAAGGAAGACCTGCCATGACTCGCTACAGCGCCACCCTGTTGTCCGCTTCGTTGCTCGTGCTATTGACCGGCTGTGCCGGCGGTGGCTCACCGAGTACTTGTGAAGTATTGAGCCCCGCTCAGATCAGTCTGCCGACCAATCAGAACGATCAACGGGTGGAAGCGCAAAGCACCGGCGAACCCCCAATGACTGACGGTTACGAGCAAAACTGCCCCTGACCGATCGAACCCGGGCAAGCAACGCTGGCCCATAAGGAGTGTGGATGAAAGGCGTGATGGGCCGATTGGCCCTCGTATTGCTTGCTGCCAGTGCCGTGTTGAGCGGCTGCGCCAGTTCGCCGTCGGGTGAGCAATGGACCACCTGGACCTGCGACAGCCAAGCCAAAGTCATGTGGCGTTATGCTGACGGCCACCAAAAAGCCGTCGACGTGCGCCTGGGCGGCAGCGATGTGGTTTATCAGTTGCAACAGGAACCAGTCGAGACCGGGGCTTTCTATAGCAGCGATGTGCTGGCCTTTCACATAAAAGGACAGGAAGGCCTGCTTTACTGGGTCGCCAACGACGACTTGATTGGCCGGGGCTGCAAAGCCCAGTGAGTTTTCACGTGGCAAGAGGGCCTAACGCAGCGCCTTCTTCGCCTATACAATGCCCGCAGTTGCAGGCTTGCACGATTAACTAGCGAAACCGGGAGATAGTTAAACCATGGCACTTATCAGCATGCGCCAGATGCTGGACCACGCCGCCGAATTCGGCTACGGCGTTCCAGCTTTCAACGTCAACAACCTGGAACAGATGCGCGCCATCATGGAAGCGGCTGACAAGACCAATTCCCCGGTGATCGTCCAGGCTTCGGCCGGCGCACGGAAATACGCAGGCGCACCGTTCCTGCGTCACCTGATTCTCGCGGCGATCGAAGAGTTTCCGCACATTCCGGTGTGCATGCACCAGGACCACGGCACCAGCCCTGACGTGTGCCAGCGCTCCATTCAACTGGGCTTCAGCTCGGTGATGATGGACGGCTCGCTCGGCGAAGACGGCAAAACCCCAACCGATTACGACTACAACGTTCGCGTAACCCAACAGACCGTGGCCATGGCTCACGCTTGCGGCGTGTCGGTTGAAGGCGAGCTGGGCTGCCTGGGTTCGCTGGAAACCGGTATGGCCGGCGAAGAAGACGGCATTGGCGCTGAAGGCATGCTCGACCACAGCCAGATGCTCACCGACCCGGAAGAAGCCGCTGACTTCGTCAAGAAGACTCAGGTCGACGCCCTGGCCATCGCCATCGGCACCAGCCACGGCGCGTACAAGTTCACCAAGCCGCCTACCGGCGACGTGCTGGCCATCGACCGCATCAAGGAAATCCACAAGCGCATCCCCAACACCCACCTGGTGATGCACGGTTCTTCCTCGGTGCCGCAAGAGTGGCTGGCGATCATCAACCAGTACGGCGGCGACATTAAAGAAACCTACGGCGTACCGGTTGAAGAAATCGTTGAAGGCATCAAGCACGGCGTGCGCAAGGTCAACATCGACACCGACCTGCGTCTGGCCTCGACTGGCGCCATGCGCCGCCTGATGGCAACCAACCCGAGCGAATTCGACCCACGCAAATTCTTTGGCGAAACCGTCAAAGCCATGCGTGACGTGTGCATCGCCCGTTACGAAGCCTTCGGCACCGCCGGCAACGCCTCGAAGATCAAACCGATCTCCCTCGAAGCGATGTACCAGCGCTACGCCAAAGGCGAGCTGAACGCCAAGGTGAACTGAGTTCGCTGACGCGTTAGCCGCTTGCTGAAAAGCCCGCCGTAATGGCGGGCTTTTTTGTGGGCGCGGTTTGTTGGGCTTCGCGTGCTCAACCCAACCTACGGGGGTTCGTAGGTTGGGTTGAGCACAGCGAAGCCCAACAAGCCACGACTATCTGGCCACCGCCGGCGTCTCGCCAATATGATCAATCTTCAACACATAAAACGTCGCCGCGCCGGCCTCGGTTTCGTAGCCGCTGTTGTCCTGGGTATAAACGCCGGCCTTGAAATACAGCGGCTTCGGCGCCCAGGTGGGGTCCAGTTTGGTCGACCACTGCGCGCCGTTCACCGTTACCGACAACGAGCCTTTGGGCGTCAGGTGCAAGGTGTAGGTGAAGCGCTGGTCCAGCTTCATGCCGCTCAGCACGGTGATCACCTGGCCTTCTGCATCGGTTGGCGCAGTGCGTACTTTGGCGACGATATTGGCGGTGCCGGTTTTGGTTTTGTATTGGAACTCCAGCTTCACCATCGGCTTGGAACTGCCGTAGGCGTGAATCTGCCCGATCACCACTTTGCCGGTCGAAGGTACTTGGGTGACGGCCACGGCGGCGCGCAGAAAATTGTCGGCGCTGGGGTAAGTCCAGTTGCGCAGTTTTCCGTCGGGGTAGGTTTCCCGCAGTTCGCTGCGCGGGTAGCTGGCGCTTTCGGTGACGGTGCCGTTGACCGGCGCCCAGAAAATGATCGAGCCGTTGCCCGACTTGAAGTAGTAGTCCTGATAGCCGCCCACCAGCAGTGGCGTCTGGATGGTGGTGGCCGGTACGCCAACAGGAATGGACAGGTTCCAGGTTGCAAGGTCGATCATTAGTGCTCTCCGCGGGAGCGGTGGTTACGGCGCAACTCAACGGTGTTGCCCAAGGTGTCCCGCGGCGTGTTTATCGTGCGGCGTGTACCGCACTTGAATGCCTTTCGTCGTCCCTGCGCTGCCATGAAAACGGCGGCCGTTTCGCTAACCGCGCATGTAGCGCAGGCAAGTGTTTGATGCGCTTGATCACTGCGAGAAAGCTGGCGTTTTGCCCCGCAGGCCGCCTCCAGTAAACTGGCGATCCGCCGCCGACGACTGACCCGCCATGCTGCCGCTGAAATACCTTCAAGCCTATCCGCCCGCCCTGCAAGAACAGGTGCGGCAGTTGATTGCCAGCGATCGCTTGGGGGATTATTTGCAGCAGCGCTACCCGGGCAAGCACTCGGTGCAGAGCGACAAGGCGCTGTACAGCTACACCCTGGAGTTGAAGCAGGAGCATCTGCGCAATGCGCCCGCCATCGACAAGGTGCTGTACGACAATCGTCTCGACCTGACCCACCGCGCCTTGGGTCTGCACACCGCGATATCGCGCGTGCAGGGCGGCAAGCTCAAAGCAAAAAAAGAGATTCGCGTCGCCTCGCTATTTAAAGACGCGGCGCCGGAATTTCTGCGCATGATCGTGGTGCACGAACTGGCCCATCTCAAGGAGTCAGACCACAACAAAGCCTTCTACAAGCTGTGCGAGTACATGCTGCCGGGCTATCACCAGCTTGAATTCGACTTGCGCGTTTACCTCACCTGGCGCGACCTCGCAGGCCGCGAAGCCAGCTAAGCTTTGTGTTCGTGCAGCAACACGTTGAGCTGGTCGACGTAAGGCGCCCAGTCCGCGTCATCACGAATGCCCTCAAGCAAGAAGGCTTTTTGCGCGGGGGTCCAGAAACTGGCTTCCGACACTTTTACTTCATCCGGCAGCGGCGAATGGCTGGAGATAAACGCAGCGATTTCCTGAGGCTCGGAGGGCAAGCCCAATTGTTCGAACAAAGTGGGCAGGCTGTGAACTGGCAATTCCATGGGACGTCCTCTCGTAACGAAGCGTTGTAAGGGTGGGACTGCGCTGTTCGGGCGCCGGTTCAACCTGAGTGAAATTGGCACTTTCGTGCTGCTAAAAAACACGTCGACTAGACGGGCGGCCAATGGGCAAACCCCGTGATAGCGATTAGCCTGTATTGCCTGAGGTTTGCGCGGAGTAGGGTTTCATGTCGGCAGTGATGAGTAGCTACGCCCGCTATCGCCAGGTGGTGACGGAGTTGATGTCTGGCGAAGAACAACTGCCGAGCCTGCCGGCGCTGACCCTGGAAATACGCAAAGCCTTGCGCAGCCCGGACATCAGTCTGGAGGTGCTGAGCAAGCTGGTCAGCCGCGACCCGGCGCTCGCCGCCTTGCTGATCAAGTACTCCTCCAGCCCGCTCAACCGCACCCGTCGCGGTCCGAAAACCCTTAAAGACGTGATGCAGGTGCTGGGCGTTGGTCAGGTGGACCGCATCACCATGGTCCATAGCATTCAAAGCCTGTTTACCTTGCACAGCGCCGCGCACAAAAAACTCTTTCTCGAAGCTTGGGAGCGTCTGATTCTGCAGGCGTGCATCTGTGCGTTTCTGGCCTCCCGCGCCAGCCATATCCAGCCCGAGCAGGCGCTGCTGGCAAGCTTGATGAGCGAGCTGGGGTCGTTGGCGATTCTGTCCGCGTTCAAAGAAGATGCCGTGCCGTCGCGCGAGCTGTATCTGGAGCTGTGCCGCGAATACAGCAAGTCGCTGGGCATAATTCTGCTGCGCAAGTGGGCGGTGGACGCCGAACTGGTGGAAATCGTGCGCCACAGCGGTGACTGGAGCGAGCGCAGCACGGACTACCACATGGAGCTGATCGATCTGGTCAACCTGGCGCGCTACCACCGTCTCAAAGGGTTCGACCATGTCAGCGACCTGCCGCCGCTGCAAAGCCTGACCGGCTTTGGAAAATTGCTCCCGCCCTACAACCAGCTCGACATCAACGGCGGCCTGCAACTGATCAGCGTGCACCGGCAGGAGATTGATGCGTTGGCGGAAATGTTGCGGTAGGTCGATGGTGGTCAAGCCTCTAAATCTCCATTGAATGGAGCCGTTAGACGTATCACATTATCGAAAAGCTTTCGCTGTTTAAGGAAGCGTAGATTTATTGGCTCGAGCGAACTCATCGTCGATATCTTTAATTGCTCGACTTGGATACCTTTTTTCGCCGAAAGAGTTATCTGCGCAATCAATAGTTTCTAATCGTTTGTTTTTTTCTGTGAGCGCAAAAAAGGCAATGGCTCCGTATTTTTCTTCCGGCACTCCAAGTATATAGGCGTACTCTCCGGCCCGATATCCGAAATATGTCGTATATGTACCTAGATCAACCCATCGGGAAAAGAGGACGGATTTATTAAAGAGCTTTGAATAGAGTGGACTAATAAATCTGTATCTTTTTTCTCTCCCGTTCGCAAATTTTTCTTCATATGTCGCTTTGACAACATCGAGTAGCCAAAAGGCGGACACCATAGCTGGCGGGGTAACGCCTAATTAATCTGTCCCGTTTTCAGTTAAAGGGAGGATTCAAAATAAAAGGGGATCGTTCGAACTGAAGGCGTTATTAAAATTTTATCGACCCCAAATAGATAGCCTGGCTGATCGCCTCGCTCGTCATCCCTGTAACCAAAATAAGTTGTGTACGTGCCAGATCAGTCCACCGGGTAATAGGAAGCGCTCGGGTAAAACTCATAGAGAAATCAAGTTTCCTCGCGTACGATTCCTGTAAAATACGGGTTCATCACCATTCCCGCAAATAGATCGCGCCGGTGATTAGTGCTATGAAGTAAGCCATATAATATTTTTATTCACTCCCGTGCTTCCTCGCAAGCTTCTACGCCTTTTCACGTTATTTGATGCCAATGCTGCCGCAGTTGACGTGCCTGGTCACCGCATATCTTCGCTAGTCCGCTGATTAGTGCTACAGAGTTATATCTACGGGCCAGCTTCAGAATCGCTTTTTTCGATGCCTAAGTAAGCGCCGTCCGCGATGTAAGTCACCCCTGGATCATCGCACCGCTTATTAGTCACCTCTCGCCCGCCGCTGGTTACAATTAATCTGTAGCCTCTGAGACCGTAGTCTTCGAAAGCATATACATCTTCTCCATTCTTAAAGCGGAGCGAGGATCTCCGGCCATCAGGAGTTTTATATATTTTTATCCTGCCGCGAGGTGGCGATTTTTCAAGGGGATACGTAAAATCTGCAGGCTCGCCTGGAAGGCCATATCGAAACTGAACGTAACCTGTATCCGGAGATGTATTACCTTTTGCGCATACAGAAGCTACCGCGCCACTATAGTCATTTGGTGTTAACTCAGCATCTAGCGAACAACTGATATAAACCGCCTCGTCGACTTCACACATAGTCGCCTGAAAATCCAGATATCGGGTTTTAGCCTCACTGGCAAAAATCATAAAAAATGGCGCTATTAATAATGCACGAGTTTTTTTATAAATGGTCATTTTAATATCTTTGCAATCCATAGATCAGCGAACAATTGTGCTCTAGCCGCACGACTGTCTGTACGACGATTTACCTTGTCGGTGATTAGATCAACAACTCTCGCATCTGCACCTGCATCGGCGATTTCATATAGCTTGTGATCTAACCAGAAATAGATCGCAGATCGGACTGCGTACTTAATCGAAATGAGCCTTTCTGGCTCGTCAACAAAGTCCACTTCATCATTCGACCAATGATGCTGATTCTGCTTATGCCACTTGCTAAACTTTAAGTAATTATAGCGACCGGTTAGCTGCTTTAGTCCGCGCCCTCTAAATCGCCACCCATCCCCGCTACTATGCCCATTATTACCTAGCTCTGGCCGGTCGCCGTATGCGCCGTTTGCAATTGCTTGAAAGTCCCGATTCGTCATGGGCTGCCCGTCTTTCTTGATTTTTATTGTACCTTTGATGAACTCGTACCCATGTGAATCGGCTTCATCTGGCCTCGCGCTAAAATAGCTGAACGTTGCCTTCAAAGCGCTTGCCCCGTACATAAAATCTTCTTCAAGTTTAAGAGACGCTCCTGTTTCTTTGAGTATCTGCGCAAAGAAGTGCGTGCGCCGCAGCGCTGTGTTCAATTTAAAAAATACTAGATGAGCGTTGAGCTCCGTTGCTATGTCTTGCAGGTCTGAAAGGCGATGAGGGGGAAGTTCTGGATACAACGCTGTCATTACTTCAAGTGTAAAAATGAATTTGCCAGCCTGAAGTGCGTTCGCAACCCAAACCGGATGAAAGTGATACATCTGCCCATGCCCAGGCAACCCCAACTTCTCTCCTGCCTCGGTCATCCAGTCAAACTGTTCTACGCGCTCTTTCTCCGCTTCCCAGTTCAGGTTTTTGCTTATCTTGCTTCGGTTAGTCAGGTTATCCAGCGCACTTAACTTCTGAGGGCGGTACATCCATTCGCTTTCGCTGAATAAAATTATGCTGGCAACCTGTTGCGCGTAGGCTGGAAGTTGGATGGCTTGCTGAACGTCGTTGGCGGTGAGTGGGCGGCTGTCGTCTAGGTCGATTTTTTCGTGCAGTGCGGTTTTCAGTGGGCCTTTGTCGCCTTTTTCGGCCATGCGCCCGAACCGTGCCAGGTCTTCTTCGTTGAGGCGATTCCTGGCGCACAGCTGGGAGGCGAACAGTTGTTCCAGGGAGTTGCTGTTGAACACGATGTCCCAGTCTTTCCATGCCCAAGGGCTGTGCCATTCGACGCCTTCCGCGTGTTCGCAAACCCAGCCGCTTAGCAGGGTTCGATTGGTGTCGTGGAACAGGCCGTCCAGTTGGTACCAGGTACAGGCGGCTTCGCCGTGCTTCGCTGGAACATGGAGTTTGCTTTCGGCAGGCAGGGAGTCGATGAGGTTGCGCGGCAGCGACAGGGGCGCGGCACTTAAGCTGTTTTGCCAGTATTTGCTCGGTGGCTGGGCGGTGCCGAAGTGGGGTTGGTCGGCGACTATCATCGTGCCTTTGGGGAAGTGCAGCCAGGTTTTTTCTGCGTCGGGTAGCCGTTGCGCCCACGCGCGGCTTGCTTCGATAAAGGCGGGCACGCCAACGGGGCTGAAGACTTCGAGGTGCAGTTTCTTT
>NZ_UPSE01000431.1 GCF_900573885.1 Pseudomonas viridiflava | reverse complement strand
TGCGTCGGCGGTCAGGTCCAGCAACCAGGACGAGACGACGCTGCCACGACGCCACACTTCAGCGATGTCTGCAGTGTTCAGGTCAAAGCGCTGTTCGGCTGGCAGGTGTTCGGAGTTCTTCTGCTTGAGCAGATCGAAGCCTTCCGCGAAGGCCTGCATCATTCCGTACTCGATGCCGTTGTGGATCATCTTCACGAAGTGGCCTGATCCAGCGGGGCCGGCGTGGATATAGCCATGCTCGGCACGATCATCAGTCGAGTTGCGATCCTTGGTGCGCGGGATATCGCCCATGCCAGGAGCCAGCCTGGCGAACAGCGGGTCGAGACGATCAACGATCGCTTTCTCGCCACCGATCATCATGCAGTAACCGCGCTCCAGCCCCCAGACACCACCGGACGTACCAACGTCCACGTAGTGCAGGCCCTTGTCGG
>NZ_UPSE01000571.1 GCF_900573885.1 Pseudomonas viridiflava | reverse complement strand
CACCCTGGCTCCGCGCAGTGTTGAGTCGGCTGACCCAGGCGTGTTGCGCACCTTCGTCGAGATCGATGGCAAACGCCATGAACTGGGTCTTCCTGCCGCGCTGCTGCGTGGCGTCAGCGTGGGCGCAAGTGATGCCGTAATCGCACCGGCATCGGCCGAAGTGGTTGATCCGCACGCTGTCGTGACACCGGTCGCAGGCAATCTGCACAGCTGGGTGGTCAGTGACGGGGAAGCGGTTGAGGCCGGTCAGGTCATTGCCGTGGTGGAGGCGATGAAAATGGAAACATCGGTTCTGGCGCCTTGTGCCGGTCAACTGCAGATTACCGAGCAGCCAGGAAG
>NZ_UPSE01000435.1 GCF_900573885.1 Pseudomonas viridiflava | reverse complement strand
GTTCATTGGGCACCCCCTGCGGTTTCCAGGGCGCGTGCTTTGGTCATGTGAGCGTTGTAGCGGGCAAGGCGTGTAGCGAGGCTGGAATTGGCGTGTAAAGCGGCGAGAGCCATTGCGCGATGGGCAGCGGCGCGATTTTTTGACGGATTGAGGGCGTGCATGTGGAGCTCCTTTTGCTGGGGAGCTACCACCGTTCGCGACCAAGCGAATTAGGGTGGCAGCTGTACGCGGGTTGGTCGACCGGGGCAAAAGGAACCCAGCAGGCCCGAAGGCCTCCCACGCACAGCCGCCATAAAACGGAAATGCGGACGCAAAAAAAGCGCCTGCAATCTGAATGGGGGCGCTGTTGCGCCTTTTGCTTTTCGGGCGACCAAGCCCGATCGCTGAATTTGCAGCGACGGTCAGAGAATAACGCCCGGTTTTGGGA
>NZ_UPSE01000573.1 GCF_900573885.1 Pseudomonas viridiflava | reverse complement strand
CACCAAGGTTGACCTTGGTGGTGCGGGTGTCGGCGTTGAATGCTTCGTTGATACCCAGGATAGGATCGCGGGGCGCCATTTCGACAGCGGAGAAGAGGCTCATTTTTGCGGCAGCTCTGAATGAAGGAGGGAGGGGTATGCACGCCGCGGCCGAATGCGCCAAAGCGGTGCACAAACGGGGACCTAGTATAAAGAGCATCCCCCTGAGGGGCGACAGGGCAGGGCGGGTTTTTTCAAGGTTTTTCGGTTTATTTGCAGAACGTTCGTCCCGTTGAAACCTCAATGATGTAGCCACTGGTGAAATGAGCGCCTTGAAACATGCGCAAACGTCTCCATTTAATGTGTATCACTTCAAGCACTGCCACTGCCGCACGTCGTCTCCCATTGACGGGATGAGTCGTCGGTGGTGTTTTCGTCATTGCCGGCACAGGCCGCGCAGACGAGTCC
>NZ_UPSE01000596.1 GCF_900573885.1 Pseudomonas viridiflava | reverse complement strand
GCTTCTGATAGTCGTGCATGAAGAAAAACCCATCGCCACGGCCGCCGGCACAGCTGCCGCCAGTATTGCTGCCAAGTCATTGCCTGTCGCGATGCAGGTCAAGGAAAGCGTCAACCGCGCCTTCGAAGTCAGCCTCGCCGAAGGCATCCGTTTCGAACGCCGTGTGTTTCACGCCACCTTCGCCAGTCAGGATCAGAAGGAAGGCATGCAGGCGTTCATCGAAAAGCGGCCAGCTGTCTTCAAGGACTGCTGATATTCAGGGCATCGCGCTGCTGCTGCGTCC
>NZ_UPSE01000436.1 GCF_900573885.1 Pseudomonas viridiflava | reverse complement strand
CATGTGATGGCTTAAGGTAGCTGCAGAAAAATAGGGTTTACTATCGTCCACTTTTGCTGCTTGCGACCCTTAGGAAAAAAACGCTCGAGTACTTTGTAACCGCTCCATGAACCCCACATTCAAAGCACTAAGCTAATGCCGGATGCTGGGCTCCCGATACTCTCAGGAGCCCGTGCGCCATGATGCGACCCGACGCCAAAGTCGAAAAAGTGTACCTCTACCCCAAACCTGTGGACTTTCGAAAATCCATCGGCGGACTGGCTGCTCTGGTCGAACTGGGTATCAAGGTTGCCGTGTTCGACCCGGTACTTTTCGTTTTCCTCAACAAGCCGCGCAACCGAGTGAAAATCTTGTACTGGGAGCGCAACGGCTTCTGCCTTTGGCTCAAACGCCTGGAATCGGAGCGATTCAAAACATCGCCCGATGCCACCGACGAGGCGATTGTCCTGCGGGTGGAGCTCGACGTGGAGCGCGTAAGACAGGCCCGATCGGTGGCCTTGTTACGTGGCTTATTACGT
>NZ_UPSE01000437.1 GCF_900573885.1 Pseudomonas viridiflava | reverse complement strand
GTCCAGCGCAGCGTATTTACCCTGACTTCACCTGACCGTCTGGTGATCGACATCAATGGTGCGACATTGGGCGGACCGCTCAATGTGTCGACCGCCAACACGCCGATCACCAGCATGCGCTCTGCGCAGCGCACTGCGACCGATCTGCGCGTGGTCATCGACCTCAAAAAGGCCGTGACGCCGAAAAGTTTCACGCTGGCGCCGAATCAGCAGTATGGCAACCGCCTTGTGGTTGATCTGTTCGACAACGCTGCCGACGCGAACCCGACGCCGGTGCCGACGATTGCAGACACCCCTGCGA
>NZ_UPSE01000523.1 GCF_900573885.1 Pseudomonas viridiflava | reverse complement strand
GTACCGCACCCCGCAGGCCGACCCAGGCGATGAACGCTTTTTCGCGACCGTGGAACGCCTTGAACGGCAGCAGGCCGACCATCACCGACAACGGCCGCGCCACCAGAATCATCCACAGCGCCAGGCCCAGCGCCGGGATGGCGATAGGCAGCAGGTCGTGAGGTGTAACCAGCAGACCCAGCACCAGAAACATGCCGATCTGCGCCAGCCAGGCCATGCCGTCGAGCATGTGCAGAATGCCGTGCCGGCTGCGGATCGGGCGGTTGCCCAGTACCAGACCGCACAGGTAGACCGCCAGGAAGCCGCTGCCGTGAATGGCGTTGGTCAGGGCAAAGATCGCCAGACCTCCTGCGATCACCAGGATCGGGTACAGGCCTGCTGCCAGATTGAT
>NZ_UPSE01000439.1 GCF_900573885.1 Pseudomonas viridiflava | reverse complement strand
TCGTTCGGTCTGCCCGACACCGTCGGCGTAGCTCAATCGGCCGTTGACCCAGACGCGCTCAATGCCCTCGGCGGCGCGTTGTGGGTCCTTGAAGTCGGCAACGTCCCTGATGCGCTGCGGGTCGAACAACACCAGATCCGCCCAATAACCTTCACGTATCAAACCGCGCTGATGCAGCCCGAAGCGCGCAGCGCAAAGCCCTGTCATCTTGTGCACGGCGGTGTGCAGCTCGAACAGTTTGCGGTCGCGACTGAAATGCCCGAGCACCCTGGGGAACGCGCCCCACAGGCGCGGATGCGGGAAGGGATCCTCCGGCAGGCCGTCAGAGCCGATCATGGTCAGCGGATGACTGAGGATGCGTTCCACATCAGCCTCGTCCATCCCGTAATACAC
>NZ_UPSE01000543.1 GCF_900573885.1 Pseudomonas viridiflava | reverse complement strand
GGTCATTACCCGATACCAAAGCGCCAGGCCCGACCGGCAGCCAGACCTGAAACCATAAAGGCCCTGAGGGTCGTCCCGTCCCGTCATCCCTGGCGATGGGCCGGGTCGATATTTGCGGCCATGGTGCTGCTGGCCATCGGTCATTCGCTGGCGAGCAACCCGCGCTGGGAGTGGGGCGTTTTCGGTCAGTGGTTCTTCTCGCCGTCAGTATTGCGCGGCCTGGCACAGACGCTTTTATTGACCCTCTTAAGTACGGTTTTCAGCATTCTGCTCGGGACGGGGCTGGCGCTGGCGCGCCTC
This sequence comes from Pseudomonas viridiflava, assembly GCF_900573885.1. Taxonomy (GTDB): domain Bacteria; phylum Pseudomonadota; class Gammaproteobacteria; order Pseudomonadales; family Pseudomonadaceae; genus Aquipseudomonas. The sequence goes on along the minus strand of NZ_UPSE01000543.1, from coordinate 62 downwards.
TCTGGCTCTCCGTTGCTGGCAGCGCTGGCGTGGGGCTACATCTGGTTCTTTCGCTCCATGCC
>NZ_UPSE01000593.1 GCF_900573885.1 Pseudomonas viridiflava | reverse complement strand
GGCCGCCTGATCAGCAGCGCCAACCTTAATGAAAACGCACTGAATTCACCCGACGACGCACGCGCATTGCTGAGGGAGCTGAAAAGCTACGGTCCGTTGCGCGCGGCGGCCATTTACGACAACGATGGCGAACGCCTGGGGCAAGTGCAGCAAGGCGAAGGGCTTGAGTTGCCCCATCATTTCAAGGACCTTGACAGCTGGCGCCTGACCGAGTTTCGCAGCACGCAGGTCATCACTGTACCCAAAGGCGAGCAACCTCCTGGCCATCTATTGCTGGTCGCCAGCAGCGAACTGCCGCCTGCGTTTTATA
>NZ_UPSE01000604.1 GCF_900573885.1 Pseudomonas viridiflava | reverse complement strand
GTACGACCGCGTTGGCCACATCGTTCGCCTGAGCATTGAACTTGCGTACCGACGTCGCGCAGGTCGGGGTGTCGACGCTTGGGAAGATGTTCAGCACTTTGCGCTTGCCGGCGAACTCCTGCAGAGTCACCTCAGCCAGACCGGCACCCACCAGTGTGAAAGCAGGTGCAGCGCTGCCGTTCTTTGGCAGTTCGCCGTTGACTTGAACAGGGCCGCCTTTGAGAGTCACTTGAGCCATGAAACGATGTCCTTTTTCAGTGGGTTTACATAAGAACCAGAAGTTAAACACGAAAGTGCAGCATGGCCTATATC
>NZ_UPSE01000611.1 GCF_900573885.1 Pseudomonas viridiflava | reverse complement strand
GGCAGCAATCCGACGATAGGTTTTTACAGACAGAAATCAGCGACTGACAGGACGCAATCGCGGGCAAGCGCGCTCCTACAAAAAATTGCGTTTCTTCAGTGGTTTACAGGTTGTTTGATAAGAGGCGGCTTGCCGGCGATCTGCCGGGAACCGGCAGCAAAACCTGCACACGCGGTGTGTCAGATGCATCCTGGGGCCGCTGCGCAGCCCATCGCTGCCGTCGTAACCTCCGAGAGCTCCCACGCCCTCCGGGCAGAAGCAGAGTTCAGCGTTTCTTCGGAAGTTCGGTGTTTGATAGAAAAACACCGGACTGTGGGAGGCGGCTTGCCGGCGATCTGCCGGGAACCGGCAGCAACACGGGTTGAACGCTCACGCTCTCGGCCGCGTTCCCAGGATCGTGACGCGCTCGCCATAGCGTGAATGGGGGAAGTAGTCCCAGACTGCGTGG
>NZ_UPSE01000441.1 GCF_900573885.1 Pseudomonas viridiflava | reverse complement strand
TGATCAGCCTGGGCGTCTCGGCTGACGATTTCGAAGAACTGGTCTGGCGCGGTGCCCGCCTGCTGCGCAAGGCCGATTGTGTGAGTAACGGTTTTGCCGCCGTGCTGCAGCAGGTCGAAGCCCTGTCGCTGGGCGATGGGCTGTGGTGGCTGCACAACGAGCAGACCGTCAAGCGTCCTGGACTTGCATTCGTTACTCCCGACAAACCGATTCGCTATCTGGGCCAGCCGCTGACAGGCCTGTTCTGTCTGGCGAGTCTCGGTGAGGCCCACCAGGCCTTGCTTGAGCGCTTGTGCCTTTTGTTGATCGAAGGTCGCGGCCACTAATTGGGCCATGCCACCAACAGTCGTGTGGTGTTGCAAGCCC
>NZ_UPSE01000442.1 GCF_900573885.1 Pseudomonas viridiflava | reverse complement strand
ATATAAAGTACTTAAATGGTTTCTGTGCTCTATATGTGGATCATTTTTTGACTAATTCATTGCGTTTCACTAGGCTGTCATCATGTCTGTACATGGTGACCCTCATGGCCCGTTCCTACTCATCCAACACGCTCGATGCGCTTAAAGTCATGGCTCAACTTATCCACCTTGCTCGCAAGAAAAAGGGGCTGACCGCCCAGGCTCTCGCAGACAAGGCGGGAGTATCGCGTGGCCTGATTCATCGCATTGAACGGGCCGATCCCAAGTGCGAAATAGGGGTGGTTTTTGAGCTGGCTTCGTTACTGGGCGTGCGTTTGTTTTCGGTCGACATTCCTC
>NZ_UPSE01000443.1 GCF_900573885.1 Pseudomonas viridiflava | reverse complement strand
TCAGACCGAAGCCGACCAGAACGCCGGTCAACAGGTCGGTAAAGATGATCGCGCCCGCAGTTGCAGCGTAGGTGAACATCGGCATGCGACCGTAGCGACCCAGCCCCTTGAACGTCTTCAGATCGACCAGCTTCAGACCGGTGTACACCAGCACACCCGCAAGACTGGCGACCGGAATGCTTTGCAGCACGCTGGACAGCAGCAGGACGAACGCCAGCAGCCAGAGGCCGTGGAAAATCGTCGAAAAGCGAGTTGTCGCACCAGCCTGAACGTTGGCCGAACTGCGCACAATCACACCCGTCATTGGCAGTGCGCCCAGCAGGCCGCACAACATATTACCCACGCCC
>NZ_UPSE01000446.1 GCF_900573885.1 Pseudomonas viridiflava | reverse complement strand
GTCACCAAGACCAGGAACGCCATGGCCGTCGCTGGCGCCCCCTTCTCCCGTCAGGAATCGGGCATCGCACTGCGCAAGGGCGAGCCGGAACTGCTGGCAGCCATCGACAAGGCCCTCGACAAACTGCGTGCCGACGGCACCCTGGCCAAGCTGTCGCAAAAGTACTTCCAGGCTGACGTGACCAAATGATCGAAGAGAGCCTGAAGCTCGCGCTGGACTCCGCGCCCTTTCTGCTCAAGGGCGCGTATTACACCGTTTTCCTCAGCCTGGGCGGCGTGTTCTTCGGACTGGTGCTGGGATTCGGCCTGGCACTGATGCGTCTGTCGAGCTTCAAGTTGCTGAGCTGGATTGCAC
>NZ_UPSE01000448.1 GCF_900573885.1 Pseudomonas viridiflava | reverse complement strand
CTTCTGGGCCGTAAAAAAGCTTCACTATCGACTGGCCAAACAGGATCACGCCGCACCACTGATCTTCCTGATCGCGGGCACTGGCGCGCCTTACAACAGCACGATCAATGAATTCCTAAAGAAACTGTATTACGGCGCGGGTTATCACGTCGTTCAGTTGTCATCGCCCACCAGCTACGACTTCATGAGTTCGGCTTCACGTTTCGCGACGCCTGGCATCTCCAAGGATGCCGCCGAAGACCCGTATCGCGTGATGCAGGCCATTCGTGCGCAACAGGCGCAACTTCCAGT
>NZ_UPSE01000451.1 GCF_900573885.1 Pseudomonas viridiflava | reverse complement strand
GTCTTGTACAGGCCCGAATATAAGAGATCTCTGACAGAGCATGGAGGAACAACCGGGTCACACTGCGTAAGTGTGCCGCAAGAAGTAGATCAAACTAACAAGACGCACCTCAAGCCTGACAGTACTCGATAATCAATAAACCCCGCACCATGCGGGGTTTATTTTAGGCAATCCGCCTTCAGCACTGAAGCCAATCAGTGCTGGCTCTCCCCGTATTGCTCATCCACAAAGCAGCGGGTTGATCACGCACATTGAGATAGGAATACAGATCGTCCCCCCAATACCAGAGATCTCTATTTCACCGGGTGGGCAATTTCCTGCCCAGGCGCCAGAAGAAACCAATTCACTGCTAGCCAGCACCGCTGCAAAACTTATCATCCTTATAAAGCTTTTCATTTCATCCACATCCCCGAAGGGCCTGTCGCTTTTGAAATACCACCAGCGTGGAATACATCCTTACGGTGGTTACACAGCGCCATTGCCTTCTCTGTCGTGAGAGCTCACAACGTTGCCTTACTACCAAGTTTAATGTGCCGTTCCGTTAGCGCCATTGAAGGCTAATCATATTTAGCAGCAACTCCATTTCCTGAGTGCCGTATTCGATATATTCACCAACCCATAAAAAAACCCCGCACAAGGCGGGGTTCTTTATGGG
>NZ_UPSE01000454.1 GCF_900573885.1 Pseudomonas viridiflava | reverse complement strand
TGGTCAGCGCCCGCGACATGCTGGCAGCCTGCGAAGCGGCGATTCCCTGCGACCTGTTCATCGCCTCGGCTGCGGCTGCGGATTACCGCCCGGAAGTCATCGCTCCCCACAAACTCAAGAAAGATCCTACGAACGGCGACGGCCTTTTCCTGCTGATGGTCCGCAACCCGGACATTCTGGCCACTATCGCCACCCGCCCGGATCGTCCGTTCAGTGTCGGTTTTGCCGCCGAGACCGAGCATCTTCTCGACTATGCTGCACGCAAGCTCAAGGACAAGAACCT
>NZ_UPSE01000652.1 GCF_900573885.1 Pseudomonas viridiflava | reverse complement strand
GCGCCAGTTGCAGCGAGCTGTGGATAACCTGCGGGTTATCGATCTTCATCAGTTCCGCCAGCATCTCCTGCGCCTTGCTCAGGTTCACCTGACGCAACATCCACTTCACCTTCGGCAGGTTGGTGGCGTTCATCGACAGGCTGTCGAAGCCCATCGCCATCAACAGCACCGCCGCAGCCGGGTCACCCGCCATTTCGCCGCAGATACTGACCGGCTTGCCTTCGGCATGGGCGTCTCGCACCACGCTTTACAGGGCCTGAAGCACCGCCGGGTGCAGGTAATCGTAGAGGTCGGCGACACGCGGGTTGTTGCGGTCGACCGCGAGCAGGTATTGGGT
>NZ_UPSE01000458.1 GCF_900573885.1 Pseudomonas viridiflava | reverse complement strand
CTCAGACCAGTTACGGATCGTCGCCTTGGTGAGCCATTACCTCACCAACTAGCTAATCCGACCTAGGCTCATCTGATAGCGCAAGGCCCGAAGGTCCCCTGCTTTCTCCCGTAGGACGTATGCGGTATTAGCGTCCGTTTCCGAGCGTTATCCCCCACTACCAGGCAGATTCCTAGGCATTACTCACCCGTCCGCCGCTCTCAAGAGAAGCAAGCTTCTCTCTACCGCTCGACTTGCATGTGTTAGGCCTGCCGCCAGCGTTCAATCTGAGCCATGATCAAACTCTTCAGTTCAAACATCTAACTGGGTTTTGAGAAAACCCTAAACTTGGCTCAGCAATCGTTGGTTACATCTTTGATTTCTCGCGGAGTAACTTGGGTTGCTGATAATCTGTTGACTTCAGTCTGACACCACAAGCACCCACACGAATTGCTTGATTCAGTTGTTAAAGAGCGGTGGGTTGAGCC
>NZ_UPSE01000460.1 GCF_900573885.1 Pseudomonas viridiflava | reverse complement strand
GGCTTGGATGCATCACCTTTCGCAGCTTCCGGCTTGGCGGCTTCGACCTTCGGCGCATCGGCCTTGGCAATTTCTACCTGGTCCGTGTCCTTGGTTGCCGCAGGCTTGGCGGCTTCCTTGGCAGCAGCTTCCTTGGCAGCGACTTTCTTGTCTTCTGCCTTGTCGGCAACCAGCAGCGCAGGTTCCTTGCCCGGTTCGGCCGGAATCTCACGCAGCAGGTAAGCGCGCATTTCAGTCGGCTTGCCGGAGTCCTTGACCTTCACCCGCAGGGTCAGGCGATAGCCTTTGGTGACCGGGTTGTAGCGCAGGTTGTTTTCGACCAGCTCGACGTTGTCGTCGGTGGTCACCTGGCTGCGAATGGTCTTGTCTTCAGGCAGAGCAGCCAGCACCGGACCGACGAAGTCGACCAGGAATGCGAGGCTGCCATCCGGCTGACGAATCAGGTTGGACTGACGCACGTCACCGATGGAGCGCTGAGCCTGCTTGGCCCATCCCAGATCCGGGGAG
>NZ_UPSE01000480.1 GCF_900573885.1 Pseudomonas viridiflava | reverse complement strand
CTACATGGCCAAGAACCTGACCAAGACCCGCTTTGGCCGTCATCCTGGTGAGGACATGGCGCGTCGCTGGCTGATGCGCAACATCCGTATGGAACTCAATCACGCCGATTACTGGGTGAACTGGTGTGCCGCGCATGACGTATCGCTGGATGATCTGCATGACCAGCAGGTCTCGCCCGAGTTGCATGCGTTGAGTCACTGGTGCTGGCAGACCAGCTCTTCGGATTCACTGGCAGTCGCTATGGCCGCGACCAATTACGCTATCGAAGGGGCAACGGGGGAGTGGTCGGCCGTGGTCTGTTCCACTGGCGCTTATGCCGAGGCATTCCCTGATGACACCCGCAAGAAAGCCATGAAGTGGCTCAAGATGCATGCTCAGTATGCCG
>NZ_UPSE01000461.1 GCF_900573885.1 Pseudomonas viridiflava | reverse complement strand
GTGCCATGCTGATTGGCTGGAGCGGCGACAACGGTGACCCGGACAACTGGCTCGGCACCCTGTTCAGCTGTGACGCCCTGAACGGCAACAACTATGCCAAATGGTGTGACAAGCCTTACGACGCCATCATCAAGCAGGCCAAATCGACACCTGATCAAGCCAAGCGCACAGAACTGTACAAACAGGCGCAACACCTACTGAAGGACGCAGTGCCGATGACGCCTATCGCGCACTCGACGGTCTATCAGCCCATGAGCACCAAAGTGCAGGACTTCAAGATC
>NZ_UPSE01000464.1 GCF_900573885.1 Pseudomonas viridiflava | reverse complement strand
GGTGTGCGGTTGCTGGCTTCACCTTCGACCTGCATTCAGTTCGCGCCGGGCAGTGAGGACTTCAAGCTGGACACCCTTGCGCCAGGCTATCGATGGCTACGGCTGCACCACGACCGACAGCTTGAAACGGGGGTTTCCCGCGTGGTCGGCATGGTGTTCGAGGCCGATTACGGCGGCACCGGCTACTGAATCGTCTTACGTAACTATTTCCAGTAAGGTTTTGTCGCGTTAGTCCCTGTAAACTGCGCGGCTTTGCTTTGCACCCAGGAGCGGCAGCGTGACCAGTGAAACCCCCTCATTGCTGTACATCCATGGCC
>NZ_UPSE01000465.1 GCF_900573885.1 Pseudomonas viridiflava | reverse complement strand
GGTGGTGACCGACGGCGTGTTCAGCATGGACGGCGACGTGGCCGACCTGTCTGCTTTGTCACGTGCCGCCAAGGCCAAAGGCGCGTGGCTGATGGTGGATGACGCACACGGCTTCGGTCCGCTGGGCGCCAACGGTGCCGGGCTTGTCGAGCATTTCGGCCTGAGCATGGAGGATGTGCCGGTGCTGATTGGTACGCTCGGCAAATCTTTCGGCACGTCCGGGGCTTTCGTGGCGGGCAGTGAAGAGCTGCTCGAAACCCTCATCCAGTTCACCCGGCCCTACATCT
>NZ_UPSE01000466.1 GCF_900573885.1 Pseudomonas viridiflava | reverse complement strand
GGCCTGATTGGGCACCACACGGTCGTAGGTCTGCATGACGAACAGCGGGACCATCAGGCCGACCACATTGATCAGCAGGCTGGCGAGAAGCGCGTCGCCATACAGTCTTCGGGACAGTCTCGCAGTGTCGCGGAACCAGCAGGTCACTCTGGGCAGCAGAGGCGAGCGCAGTTGTTCCAGTTCATGGTGCGGGCTGGCGAACAGCGCCTGACCGGTGTAGCGCTGCGCCAGTTGTTCAGGCGCGACCCACTGCTCGCCGCCCTGGTTTTCCGAGGGCAGGATCAGCAATCGGCCTGATTCGTCACGACGCACCAGCACCGCGCAACGG
>NZ_UPSE01000468.1 GCF_900573885.1 Pseudomonas viridiflava | reverse complement strand
GTACCAGGTGGTGCCGTGCAGAAACAGCACGAAGGGTGCCTGCGGCGCGTCATCCTGAGCGGTCGGTTTATTCAGCCCGTAGTCACCGATGCCGACCGGCACGCTGTAGCCCAGCGCCTGCGCGAACAGCTGGCGCAAACGCTCGACCGCGTGCTGTCCGCGTGCCACCGGGTAGCGCTTGTCATAGAAACGGCTGGCCAACGGCTCGCGTGCCGAGTCCCGGTCGAGACCGGCCACCGGCGCATCGACATAGCGGGTCAGCCAGGCGCTTTTGAACAGACCCGGAGCGTCGATCACTAGGTCATAACGCTGCTCGCGCAAACGGGCCTTGAAGCCACGCCACTCGCCG
>NZ_UPSE01000470.1 GCF_900573885.1 Pseudomonas viridiflava | reverse complement strand
CTGCTGCACCCGATGGACGAGGTCGCTGCGATCGAGTTCCTGATCGACAAGCTCAAGCAGACCAAGACCAACGATGAATTCTTCCTGTCGATGAAACGCAAGTAACAGACGGGTCGGTTCAGGAAATGGCATCCTTCGGGGTGCCATTTTTTTTGGCCGCCGTTTGGCTCATTAGCTGCCTTGAAAGCTCAGAGCAGGTACGATGTGCGTCTATTTGGATAAGTGGCCGGGTTAATGAAATTCAAAGATCTAAGGGATTTCGTACAGCAGCTTGAGCAGCGCGGAGAGCTGAAACGCATTCAGATGCCGATTTCGCCCGTGCTGGAAATGACCGAGATCTGTGATCGCACGTTGCGCGCCAAGGGCCCGGC
>NZ_UPSE01000471.1 GCF_900573885.1 Pseudomonas viridiflava | reverse complement strand
GATCAACACCTCGGCACCCGGCTTTTCGCCGCTGGAGACCGAGCAACGCATCACCTTCGCCATCGAAACCAACATGGCCGGCCTGCCCGGTCTGCAACAGACACGCTCGCTGTCGCGCTCGGGTCTGTCACAGGTCACGGTGATTTTCGAGGACGGCACCGACCTGTTCTTCGCCCGCCAACAGGTGAACGAACGGCTGCAGATTGCCAAGGACCAGTTGCCCGAAGGCGTCGAAACCATGATGGGGCCGGTCTCCACCGGACTGGGCGAGATTTTCCTGTGGACCGTCGAAGCCCGAGAAGGCGCACGCAAGGAGGACGGCACGCCTTACACGCCGACCGACCTGCGGGTGATTCAGGACTGGATCATCAAGCCGCAGTTGCGCAACGTGCCGGGTGAGGCCGAAATCAACAC
>NZ_UPSE01000472.1 GCF_900573885.1 Pseudomonas viridiflava | reverse complement strand
GTGCTGCCTGCATTCCTGGCGTTCGGCAACCCGCAACGTTTGCCTGAAGACCCGACCCAATGGAGCGTGCTGCTGTTCCTTGGACTGTGTTCGACTGCGCTGGGCATGTACTGGTGGAACAAGGGCGCCTGCATGGTTTCCGGTGCGACGCTGGCGGTGTTCAACGTCTTGCATGTGCCAGTCGGCCTACTGATCAACCTGATGATCTGGAACCAGCACGAGCCGTTGAGCCGGTTGTTGATAGGCGGGGCGCTGATTCTGGTGTCGCTGTGGATCAGTCGGTTGGGGTCGCGGCGCGAGTCACTGGCCGTTTCCAGCGGCCAATGAGGCGTCTCAACCCAGC
>NZ_UPSE01000493.1 GCF_900573885.1 Pseudomonas viridiflava | reverse complement strand
CAGTCGATTTATTCTGTACATGTTGCGGGCTTGTTTTTGAGTTGGCGCTCAGGGGAATACCCCGTAAAAACAACGCCCGCAACCCTTTCAGAACATCCCCTCGAAATTATTCCGGACAGCAGTGCGCGCAGGCGGGGATCCAGAGTTTGTGCTGTGACGGTGACCTTGAAGCCTCCAGTTTTGCAAATCGAAGTGGCCGGAAATGGCGAAGGTTTGCCAAGCATAACGCCATAATCTGGCGTTATGCTTCCCGCTACTCATCGCCCTTGGACAGGATGAATCCATGACCGCTGCACGCCTGCTTCTCCCGATTGGCCTTGCTCTGCTCACAGCCTGCGCCCAGCAACCCGGCAAAAACGTTGCCGTACAGGTGGATAACTCGAGCGACTGCCCGGCAACCCTGCGTCCCGGCCAGCAACTGATCGTGACCCTGAGCAGCAACCCCACCACTGGCTTTCGCTGGCAAACCAAGGATGCTGCCAGCAATGTACTGCGCAGCCTTGGCCCGGAGGTGTACAGCAATCCGGAAGATGCCGGCATTGTCGGTAGCGCCGGCGTTTCCACCTGGCGTTTCCAGGCCACTTCTCCCGGCACCGGCGAGCTGCTGATGGCGTACCACCGGCCATGGGAACCGGAAGTTGCGCCAGCCGAGCTGTTCGACTGCCCCATCACCGTTAAATAACGCAATTTCTCCCGTCGCTGCCGCTGAGCCCCTTTGCACCAAAGGGGCTGGCGGCGCTCGCGCAGCTGGTTAAAATGGCGCCCTTTCGAGCCAAGCGTAACCACCGTGAGCCAGGAATCCGACCGTCTCTTTGCTGTGCCCCTGCCCTCCGTGCCCGACTTCACTTTTAATGAAGCCGTGGCGCGCGTGTTCCCGGACATGATCAAACGCTCGGTGCCGGGTTACCCGACCATCGTCGAGAACATCGGCGTGCTGGCCGCGCAATTCGCTCAACCGCACAGCGTGCTCTACGACCTCGGCTCGTCGCTGGGTGCAGTCACCCAAGCCTTGCGCCGGCATGTGACCTGCAGCGATTGCCGGGTAATTGCCGTGGACAACTCCAGCGCCATGGTCGAGCGCTGCGGCGAATACCTGCACGCGCAGGATTCAATGTTTCAGGAATTGCTGCCGGCAGAAGTAATCGAGGCCGACATCCTCAGCCTCACGCTTCAGCCGACTTCGTTGGTGGCACTGAATTTCACTCTGCAGTTCATTCAGCCGGAGCAGCGGCTGCAGTTGCTGACTCAGATTCGTCAGGCGCTGCTACCAGGCGGTGCACTGATCCTGTCGGAGAAGCTGCGCTTCGATGACGAACAGGAACACGAGCTGCTTACCGACCTGCATGTCGCGTTCAAGCGTGCCAACGGCTACAGCGAGCTGGAAATCGCCCAGAAGCGCAACGCCATCGAAAACGTGATGAAACCCGACAGCCTCGAGCAACACCGTGAACGCCTGCTGGCGGCCGGTTTCAGCAAGGTAGTGCCGTGGTTTCAGTGCCTGAACTTTGCGTCGCTGATCGCCTTGCCATGATTGATCTATCTCCTCTGGTCCGCCACGTGGCGGGCACGCCGCTGGCCACCTGGGCCAACGGCCTGCAAGCGCAGCTCGACGCCAAGATGGACAAAGGTCACGGCGACCTTGATCGCTGGCAAGGCGCGCTGGACGCCCTGCCCGTTTTGCAGCCTACGCTGATAGATCTCGAAAGCGCCTTGCGCCTGGATTGCGACTGCGACGACGCCACCCGCATGCAGATGCGTCAGGCGCTGATGGGCTTGTCGCCGTGGCGCAAAGGCCCGTTCGACCTGTTTGGCGTGCGTATAGACACCGAATGGCGCTCGGACTGGAAATGGTCGCGGGTCTCGCCCCACCTGGATTTACGCGGCAAGCGCGTGCTCGATGTTGGCTGCGGCAACGGTTATTACCAATGGCGCATGCTCGGCGCCGGGGCTGACAGCGTGATCGGCATAGACCCCAACTGGCTGTTCTTCTGCCAGTTCCAGGCCGTGCAACGCTACCTGCCGGATCGCCGCGCCTGGCATCTGCCGTTCGCGCTGGAAGATTTGCCGGCCGGGCTGGAAGGCTTCGACACGGTGTTTTCCATGGGCGTGTTCTACCACCGCCGCTCACCCATCGAGCATTTGTTGGCGCTGAAAGACTGCTTGGTTAAAGGCGGCGAGTTGGTGCTGGAAACGCTGGTAATCGAGGGCGACGTCAACCAAGTGTTGGTGCCCGAAGACCGTTATGCGCAGATGCGCAACGTGTGGTTTTTGCCTTCTGTTCCGGCCTTGGAACTGTGGCTACGCCGTGCCGGCTTCAGCGACGTGAAGTGTGTGGACGTCAGCGTGACCAGCATCGAAGAACAGCGCAGCACCGAATGGATGCGCTATCAGTCGCTGAGCCATTTCCTTGATCCCGACGACCACAGCAAAACCGTGGAAGGCCTGCCAGCACCGATGCGCGCCGTGATTACCGCGCGCAAATAGCTCAATCGCTAATTCGTAGGAGCCAGCTTGCTGGCGATCCCTGGAAACGCCCAGCGTCAACGGCGTATGCGGGATCACCAGCAAGCTGGCTCCTACAACAATCGGGGCGCCGCCTAGCGGTTTGCCGCCGCGACGATCAATTGCTTCATCTCCGCTACTGCCGCTTTGAACCCCACGAACAGCGCATGCGCCACCAGAGCGTGGCCGATGTTCAGTTCGTTTACGCCCTTGATCGCCGCCACCGCTTCCACGTTGTGGTAATGCAAGCCGTGGCCGGCGTTGACGATCAGCCCCTGCGCCAGACCAAAGGCGACACCATCGGCGATGCGTTTGAGTTCTTCGGCCGTCTCGCCGGGCGTGTGGGCGTCGGCGTAACGGCCGGTGTGCAGCTCGATGGCCGGCGCGCCAACGCGGCGCGAGGCTTCGATCTGGCGCTCGTCGGCGTCGATAAACAGCGACACCTCACAGCCCAGCCGGTCCAGTCGCTCAACCGCTTCTTTAATCCGTGCTTCCTGGCCGGCGACATCGAGGCCGCCTTCGGTAGTCAGTTCCTGACGCGTTTCGGGAACCAGGCAAATGTGCGCCGGGCGGATGCGTTCGGCAAAGCTGAGCATCGCTTCGGTCACGCCCATTTCAAAGTTCATGCGCGTCTGCAGCACGTCCTTGAGCAGGAGCACGTCGCGTTCCTGAATATGCCGACGGTCTTCCCGCAAGTGCACAGTAATGCCGTCAGCGCCGGCTTCTTCTGCATCGAGCGCGGCTTTCACCGGGTCCGGGTAGCGCGTGCCACGGGCCTGGCGCAGCGTGGCGACATGGTCGATGTTCACGCCCAGCAGAATACGGTTGGCGTCAGTCACGGGGTGGCTCCTTCAACGTCATGAACAATTCGCGGCTAACCAGCGGTCGGCCGCCTAAATGGGGTGCCAGGGCCTGGCGCATAAGGCGCTTGGCGGCGGCAAGTGCGCCGGGGGCCGTCCAGTCGGCTTCGGCCATGGCGAGCAATTCGGCGCCTTGAAACAGCCCGGGCTGAAGCAGGTGCACCGGTTCCAGCCCGGCATCAGGCAGCAGGCGATATAACTGATGGGGCACGACGGGCTGCCCGTTCAGGTCTACACCGAGGGCAAAACCATACCCCAGCTCGTCGAGCAGGCGCCATTCGAACGCGCGCAGCAAGGGCTCCAGCGCACGGCCGGCGGCCAAGGCTTCAAGCGTTGCGGCGTAATGTTCGAACAACACGGGATGGGGATCTTCAGCAGGAAGCAGGCGAAGGATAAGCTCGTTCAGATACAAGCCGCTGAACAGCGCTTCGCCGTGCAACCAGCGGGGAATACCAGCGGCTTCCAGACGGCCGACATTTTTCAGCTCGCCGCGACCGCGAAACTCCACTTCCACCGGCACAAACGGCCGGGCCAGCGTGCCCGCCTTGCCTCGCGCACCACGAAGCACGGCGCGCAGCCGGCCTTGTGGCGTAAGGAAATCAACCAGCGCGCTGCTTTCACGGTAGGCCCGGCTATGCAGAATGAAAGCCGGTTGCGCGCTGTTGAACATGGAAAAGCCTCGAAACGGCGGGCTTAAAGGTCGGCGTAACCCAGCGAACGCAGGGCGCGCTCATCGTCCGACCAGCCACCTTTCACTTTGACCCAGAGGTTGAGCATGACTTTGGAGTCGAACAGCACTTCCATGTCTTTGCGCGCATCCATGCCGATGCGTTTAATCCGCTCGCCTTTGTCGCCGATGATGATTTTCTTCTGGCCGTCGCGCTCCACCAGAATCAAGGCGTGGATGTGCAGGGTCTTGCCCTGCTGCTTAAACTCTTCGATTTCAACCGTGATCTGGTAAGGCAGCTCGGCCCCCAGCTGACGCATGATTTTCTCGCGAACCAGTTCGGCAGCGAGGAAACGGCTGCTGCGGTCGGTGATCTGGTCTTCAGGGAAGAAATGCTCGTTTTCCGGCAGGTATTTTTCGATCAGACCTTCCAGCGCATCGAGGTTATGCCCGTGTTGCGCGGAAATCGGCACGATTTGCGCGTTTGGCAATTGGCTTTGCAGCCACTCCAGATGCGGCATCAGCTCGGATTTGTCTTCAATGCGGTCGGTTTTATTGATCGCCAGAATGACCGGGCCTTCCACGTATTGCACACGCTCAAGAACCATCTGATCTTCGTCGGTCCAGCGAGTGCGCTCGACCACGAAAATCACCACATCGACGTCTTTCAGCGCGGCCGATGCGGTCTTGTTCATATAGCGGTTCAGCGCCTTCTCGCCGTTTTTGTGCATCCCGGGAGTATCGACGTAGATGGCCTGAACAGCGCCTTCCGTCTTGATGCCCAGCATGTTATGGCGAGTGGTCTGCGGCTTGCGCGAGGTGATTGCCAGCTTCTGGCCAAGGATGTGGTTCAGCAGCGTCGACTTGCCCACATTGGGCCGGCCGACGATGGCGACATAGCCACAGCGTGTTGCGGTTGAATCAGTCATGGCCATTCTCCACACCAAGGGCAATCAGGGCAGCCGCAGCTGCTACCTGTTCGGCGATACGGCGGCTGGCGCCCTGCCCGATGGTTTTGTCATTCAATAAGGTGATTTGGCACTCGACGACAAACGTCCGGCAGTGCGGGTCGCCCTGGATATCCACCACTTCATAGCGCGGCAGGTCGCAGCCACGCGATTGCAGGAATTCCTGCAGGCGGGTTTTCGGGTCTTTGTTGGTGTCCACCAGCGTCAGACCGTCCAACTCTGAGCTTAGCCACGCCAGCACGCGCTCGCGCGCCGCTTCCATGCCGGCGTCCAGATAAATCGCGCCGATCAGGGCTTCCAGCGCATCCGCGAGTATCGACTCACGGCGAAAACCGCCGCTCTTCAACTCGCCGGAGCCCAGACGCAAGTACTCGCCCAAATCAAACCCACGGGCCAGAACGGCCAGGGTCTCGCCTTTTACCAGCCGCGCGCGCAAACGCGACAACTGGCCTTCGCGCGCTTGAGGAAAGCGCTCGAACAAGGCCTCGCCGGCGACGAAATTGAGAATGGCATCACCGAGAAACTCCAGACGCTCATTGTTGCGCCCGGCAAAACTGCGGTGAGTGAGAGCCAGAATCATCAGATCCTGGTCTTGGAAGGTGTAACCGAGCTGACGCTCCAGACGACTCAGAGCAGCACTCACGGCATACGCACGCGGAATTCTTTGTCGAAACGAGCGACGAGGTCGAGGTTTTGAATAACCGGCTCGCGCTTCTCGTACTTGAGATGCACACGAAACTCTTTGTTCTCGATTTTCACTTCCATGGCTTTTTCCAGATCCAGGTCGCGAATGCTGTTGATCTGCATGCTTTTGACAATGTGCATGCGGAAGTCGTGTTCTGTCTCAACGCCCAGCGCTTTATCCGTTTCAACTGACGTAATGGCTTTTTCCAGAGCCATGTTGTCCAGATAGTGCGGCAGCATCTTGAACGTGATGCTGGCGAAAAATGCCACAACAGATAGGAGAATTAGCCACCCCAGCAGCCCCATACCCTTCTGCGAACGCATAAGCGTCATGTTTGACCTCAGTCTCAATATTTTTTGAAAGTCGTGGGCCTCTGCGGGCCTGACTATATATAGCGTGCGGCGCTGGTTTTAGCAGCGCCGACAGATCAGTGAATCAGCCCTACGCGTGACAGAGTCGGCACGTTGCGCAATTTCGGGTCAGCCCAGCTCAGCCACACCGCGAACGCTTTGCCGACGATGTTCTTGTCCGGCACCATGCCCAGCAGCTCTTTCGGGATCTTCGGATCGTTCCAGTAGCGGCTGTCGTTCGAGTTGTCGCGGTTGTCGCCCATCATGAAGTAATGGCCGGCCGGCACTGTCCACTCACTGCCTGGATCAGCGCGGTAGCGGTTCATCTCGATACGAATCAAATGCTCGACCGCACCCAGCTTTTCCTCGTAGAGCGTGGCGCTGCCCAGCGAACCCGGCTCTTCGCCGAGCAGTTTTTTCGCAACCGACTCACCGTTCACGAACAACTGCTTGTCCGCGGTGTAGCGCACCTTGTCACCCGGCAAGCCCACGACGCGCTTGATGTAGTTGATGGTCGGCTCGCTTGGGTAACGAAACACCATCACATCCCCGCGCTGGGGATCGCCCACTTCGATCACTTTGGTGTCGAGTACCGGCAAGCGAATGCCGTAGGCGAATTTGTTCACCAGAATGAAGTCGCCCACTTCGAGCGTTGGTTTCATCGAACCCGACGGAATCTGGAACGGTTCAACCAGAAACGAGCGAAGCACAAGAACGATGGCCAGCACCGGGAAGAACGATTTGCCGTACTCCACCAACAGCGGCTCGCGGTTGAGCTGATCAAGAACTGTCTGATCGGGCTCGGTTACCTGGCCCTGGTAAGCGGCAACCGCGGCGCTGCGACGAGGCGCCAGGAAAACCAGATCAAACAGAGCCAGCACGCCGCAAACAGCAACGGCGATCACCAACAACAGCGGGAAATTGAACGACATAGGTATTAACCATCCAACCTGAGCACAGCAAGGAAGGCTTCTTGTGGAATTTCCACGTTACCGACCTGCTTCATCCGTTTTTTACCGGCTTTCTGCTTTTCGAGCAGTTTGCGCTTACGGCTGACGTCGCCGCCGTAGCACTTGGCCAATACGTTCTTGCGCAGCGCCTTGACGGTGGTGCGCGCCACAATCTGACCGCCAATGGCGGCCTGAATGGCCACATCAAACATCTGCCGCGGGATCAGTTCTTTCATCTTTTCAGTCAGCGCACGACCTTTGTAGTGCGCGTTGTCGCGGTGCACGATCAGCGCCAGGGCATCCACCTTGTCACCGTTGATCAGCACATCGAGCTTCACCAGGTTTGCCGACTGATAACGGTCGAAATGGTAATCCAGCGAGGCATAGCCGCGGCTGGTGGACTTCAGACGGTCGAAGAAGTCCAACACCACTTCGTTCATCGGCAAGTCGTAGCTGACCTGAACCTGAGTACCCAGGAACAGCATGTCGCGCTGAACGCCACGCTTCTCGATACACAAGGTGATGACGTTGCCCAAATGCTCCTGGGGAACCAGGATATTGGCCCGCACGATCGGCTCACGCATGTCTTCAATTGCCGACAGATCCGGCAATTTCGACGGGTTATCGACGTAGATGGTTTCGCCATTCTTCAACAGCAACTCGAAGATTACCGTCGGTGCCGTGGTGATCAGATCAAGGTCGTACTCGCGCTCCAGGCGCTCCTGAATGATCTCCATGTGCAGCATGCCCAGGAAGCCGCAGCGGAAACCGAAACCAAGCGCATCGGAACTTTCAGGCAGGTATTGCAGCGATGAGTCGTTGAGCGTCAGCTTTTGCAGCGCTTCACGGAAGTCTTCGAAATCATCCGAACTCACCGGGAACAGGCCGGCGTATACCTGCGGCTGAATGCGTTTGAAGCCTGGCAGCACGTCGACGTCAGGCGTCGAGCTAAGGGTCAGCGTGTCGCCGACCGGTGCACCGTGAATATCTTTGATACCCGCGATGATAAAGCCTACTTCGCCGGCCTTCAGATCAACCGTGGCGGTATGCTTCGGGGTGAAAACGCCGACGCTGTCCACCAGGTGGATCTTGCCGGTGGACTTGACCAGAATCTTGTCGCCCTTTTTGACGCAGCCGTGGCGCACCCGCACCAGCGACACAACGCCCAGGTAGTTATCGAACCAGGAATCGATGATCAACGCCTGCAGCGGATCTTCGATGTTGCCGGTTGGCGCCGGAATGGTCTGCACCAGACGCTCGAGCACTTCATCAACGCCCATGCCGCTCTTGGCGCTGCACGCAACGGCATCGGTGGCGTCGATGCCGATGATTTTCTCGATTTCTTCTTTAACCCGGTCCGGATCGGCCTGCGGCAGATCCATCTTGTTCAACACGGGCATCACTTCCAGGCCCTGCTCGATCGCGGTGTAGCAGTTCGCGACCGATTGCGCTTCCACACCCTGACCGGCGTCAACCACCAGCAGAGCACCTTCACAGGCCGCCAGCGAGCGGCTGACTTCGTAGGTGAAGTCCACGTGGCCCGGGGTGTCGATGAAGTTCAGTTGGTAGGTTTTGCCGTCGCGCGCCTTGTAGTGAAGCGTGACGCTATGGGCCTTGATGGTGATGCCGCGCTCACGCTCCAGATCCATGGAATCGAGAACCTGCGCTTCCATTTCGCGTTCGGACAAACCGCCGCACATCTGAATGAAACGGTCGGCCAGGGTCGATTTGCCGTGGTCGATGTGGGCGATGATGGAGAAATTGCGGATATGACTCAGGTCACTCACGGATCAACACTCAAAAAGGCCGCAGGCTGATTGCCCGCCGAAAAATAGCCGGGAAGTGTACCCGATCGGCGGCGGGGACGTCACCCGTGCCGCCAACAGGCGCCCACGAAAAAGGGCGGTAAAAACCGCCCTTCCGTGCATTACCGATCCGGCGTCATTCAGACAACTTGAAGGTAATGAAGCTCGCACGGCCTTCGCGCAGCACGCGCATCGATACCGAGCGGTTCTTCGGCAGCGCTTGCGCCACCTGGGTGAAGGTCTTCGCCGAATCGATGGCCTGATTATTCAAGTGAGTGATGACATCGCCGGGACGCAAACCAATCAGCGCTGCCGGGCCGTCCTGCACTTCCTTGATAACCACGCCGCCTTTGAGGTCCAGAGCCTGGCGCTCCTCAGCGGTCAGCTCGGCAACCTTGACGCCCATCCGATTGCTGTTGCGCTCGATTGCCGACTCACCGCCGCCGGTGGCAGCAACGTCGTCAGCCGGCAAGTTGCCAATCGTCAACTCCAGGGTTTTGCGCGAGCCTTCGCGAATCACTTCCAACTGGGCCTTGCTGCCTGCTTTCATGCGGCCGACGAGATGAGGCAGGTCCGCAGACATGATGATCGGCTGACCGTTGAGATTCAGGATCACGTCACCTACCAGCAAGCCACCTTTGGCTGCCGGACCGTCTTCCATCACTTGCGCGACCAGGGCGCCGGCAGGCTTGTCCAGCCCGAACGACTCGGCGAGGTCCTTGTTAACCTCCTGGATTACGACGCCGAGCCAGCCGCGACTGACCTTGCCTTCGCTGCGCAGCTGGTTGGCCACGTCCATTGCCACGTCCATAGGAATGGCAAACGACAGGCCCATGAAGCCACCCGAGCGGGTGAAAATCTGCGAGTTGATGCCGATTACTTCACCCTCGAGATTGAACAGAGGACCACCCGAGTTACCGGGGTTGATGGCCACGTCAGTCTGGATAAAGGGCACGTAGCTCTCGTTCGGGAGACTACGGCCTTTGGCGCTGACGATACCGGCGGTGGCGGAATGGTCGAAGCCGAACGGCGAGCCGATCGCCAGCACCCACGCGCCGACTTTCAGATCTTCAGACTTGCCAATCTTCACGACCGGAAGATTCTTGCCTTCCACCTTGAGCAGCGCCACGTCAGTGCGCGGATCGGCACCGATCAGTTTGGCTTTCAATTCGCTGCGGTCGGATAGACGCACGATGATCTCATCAGCGCCGGTCACCACGTGATTGTTGGTCAGCACATAGCCATCTGGCGAGATGATGAAGCCCGAGCCCAGCGACTGCGCGCCGCGCTGTTGCTGACGCCCTTGAGGCGAGCGCTGCTGCGGCGGAATGCTGCGCTCGAAGAACTCGCGAAACATCGGTGGCAGACCTTCCAGATCAGGAATCTCTTGCCCGGCTGCACCTGCGACCCGATCCGGCACCTTCTGCGTCGTACTGATATTGACGACGGCCGGCGCTGCGGCTTCGACCAGGGTAGTGAAATCAGGAAGTTCAGCGTGGGCGGCTAAGGTCTGCCCGAGTAAAAACAATGTAAGAAACGCAGACAAGCCAGATTTAAGGCTAAGCATTTGACTTCGGCTCCCATCAAGGAAAAGCAATACCACATGAATTGCCGCACCTGAAAAGCGCGGCATACGACTCTATGGTGAACATGCGAACCGTAACCGAGCGCTCGCATGAAAAACTCGACGGCTTTACTGCGCCGCCTGCGCATTCCCGTCACGCATCGACAGTGCGACACGTTCGGCTGTCCCTAAAGGTATTTCGCCGATGACAGTCACCATCACATCGCCCGAACTGGTCGATATGCGCTTGGAGACCGCTACGGTGGGGCCTAGCTGGGTACGAGCATCTTCCACCGGTGAACCGTTAAGCGGTTCAAGGAAGACGGAAAAACGCGCAAGGCCGTCGCCATACATCAAGCATGCGACGGGCTCCTGTGAAACGGCGCTATGCCGTTCGACCGCGCTGTTCAGGCTGAAGCCAGGCGGCATCCATTCGGAGTGCCAGACTTTTGGATCAATTGCTTTACTTTCCACAAACCGGACCGGCTGGCAATCCGCACCGGGTTTTAAATCCGCGTCGGAAGGCGCAGTCATCTCGATAGTAGAAAACTGAAAACGCTCAAGCAGCTGGCCTTTTTCGTTGAGCAGCAAAGACTTCAAGGGCAAGCCAGTTTCGCGATCCAGGTGAAGCTCGAAACCGTAACGGTGCTGGTCGCGGGGTAAAACAGCGAGTACCACCGCATTACGGCCGGCGACCCGAGACTCGCCAATAATGCGCAGGTCATACCAGGCCGACAGTTGTTTCATGTCCAGGGTGCGCGCCGGCCAACTCTGACCTTCAGCAACCTGATCAGCGAGGCCGCCGCTTACGCATTGGGTACGATTATCCACTCGCAAGACTTCCTGGACGGGGCCATCGAGCTGAAAAAGCCGCTCGCGCACGCCATCGCCACCAGAGGCCTGATGCCAGATCGAATGAGTGGAAAAAGTGCCGTTACGTTCATAGACGAACGTACCGTGGAAACTCTGTTGCTGCTCCGCCTCAGCGAGGCGGGCCAGCCAGTCTTGCGCATCAGTGGCGTTTACTGGCTGAGCCAGCACGCCACCTAGTAGAAGCAGGTAGGAAAGTCCGCGCATGATCCTCCTCAGCGGTTTTCCAGACTTGCAGCACGCGCGTAGGGCAACACACCATCAGAAGTGCTCATGGCGGCTTGCTGCGCATGTTGACGCAGGTAACCCGGCAAGCGCTGCTCGTGCCAGTTGAGCTGGCTCGGTTGTGTAGCTTTCGACTGCTGAGCATTCACAGGCTCAGAGCTTTCGGTGTAGCCGGCCAGCAATGCTGCGCCTTGAACCTGCGGCATCGGTAGTGTCGGCTGGACGTTGTTCTGAGCCAGCTGCGTGCCCATTACTTCGTCCTGGTTGTACAGACGTACACCAGCCAGCACCGCCACCGTCACCGAGGCAGCAACTGCCAGACGACCCAGCCCACGCCAGCGGCTAGCTGCTGAAGCTACTGGCGCAGCGACAGGAGAAGCTTCATCGGCGAGCGCCTTGGACACCGCCGCAGCGATATCGAGGTTCGGTACCAGCAGATCTTTGTGCATTACTGCACGAGCTACTTGATAGCGCGCCCAAGTCGAGCGCAATTGGGCGTCTTCGCTGGCGCTGAGCACGCGGCGCAGCTCCAACTCATCTGCCTCGTTATCCAAGAGGGCGGATAACGATTCTTGCAGGGCTTCACGACTCATGGCGATTCCTCTCTTGGCTAGCGCCGCTGTCTCAGGCTCCCTGCAACAAAGGTTGCAGGACTTTATCAATGGCCTCACGGGCTCGGAAAATCCGCGACCGCACAGTACCTACTGGACATTGCATGACGCTCGCAATGTCCTCATAACTAAGACCATCAAACTCTCGCAAAGTTAGCGCAGTGCGCAAATCTTCCGGCAATTGTTCGATGGTTCGATGCACGGCGTTTTCGATCTCGTCCCGTAACATCAACCGCTCTGGGGATTCAATGTCCTTGAGTGCGTGATCGCCCTCGTAGAACTCTGCATCCTCAGCGCTTACATCGCTTTCCGGTGGCCGACGACCGCGCGACACCAGATGATTCTTCGCCGTGTTAATGGCGATGCGGTACAGCCATGTATAAAAGGCGCTGTCGCCGCGAAAATTAGCCAGTGCACGGAAAGCTTTGATAAACGCTTCCTGGGCAACATCCTGAGCTTCATGAGGATCGTGCACGAAACGCACTATCAACCCGAGAATCTTGTGCTGATACTTCAGCACCAACAGATCAAAAGCTCGTTTGTCGCCACGCTGCACCCGCTCGACCAACTGCTGATCATCTTCCTGGGTAAGCATGAACACTCCTCAATTGAGTTCGGAGAGAATGCTGTTCCAGCAAGTGAATCAACTTGCCAAGATAGACTCGGGTCTTGCGCAAAAGTTCTCCCCTCCAAACACGTTCCGCACACATATTCTTTTCTCTTGCACGGAATCGCGCAGCACGGCTAGCTCGCCGGCTGCGCGGATAATCTTGTCACCGGTTTAGTTGTAAATGAGATCGCGAACCGCCGCTCTCGATACAACGCAAACGGCATGTCCCCGTCTGGGTGACTGCCTATGGAACCTGGAAGACTAAGAAAGTTCCCAGGGCCCAGCGAGCCGTCATAAGCGCGCTATTGTGCAGCCCGCCCCGCCTATATACTAGTGGCCGCTTCTCGTGGAATTCGAACATGAGCCAACATTTTCAGCACGACGTTCTGGTCATCGGCAGCGGCGCTGCCGGCCTCACTCTGGCGCTGACCCTGCCAAGCCATTTGCGTATAGCCGTGCTTAGTAAGGGCGACCTCACAAATGGTTCAACTTATTGGGCACAGGGCGGCGTTGCTGCAGTGCTCGACACCGCCGACACCGTCGAATCCCACGTTGCCGACACCCTTGATGCCGGTGCCGGCCTGTGCCGTGAAGATGCTGTGCGCTTCACTGTTGAGCACAGCCGCGAAGCCATCGAGTGGTTGATCGAGCAAGGCGTACCCTTTACCCGTGACGATGAAACTGCCCGGGAAGATGGCGGCTTCGAATTCCATCTCACACGCGAAGGCGGCCACAGCCATCGCAGAATCATCCATGCCGCCGACGCGACCGGCGCAGCGATTTTCAACACCCTTCTCGCCCAGGCTCGTCAGCGGCCGAACATCGAATTGCTTGAGCAACGCGTGGCAGTCGATCTGATCACCGAACGAAAACTGGGTTTACCCGGCCATAACTGCCTGGGCGCCTATGTGCTGAACCGCAACAGCGGCGAAGTGGACACCTATGGCGCGCGCTTCACCGTGTTGGCAAGCGGTGGCGCCGCCAAGGTCTACCTCTATACCAGCAACCCCGATGGCGCATGCGGCGATGGCATTGCCATGGCCTGGCGGGCGGGCTGCCGCGTCGGCAATCTGGAATTCAACCAGTTCCACCCGACTTGCCTGTACCACCCCAAGGCCAAAAGCTTTCTGATTACCGAGGCCATCCGCGGCGAAGGCGGCTTGCTCAAACTGCCAAACGGCGAACGTTTTATGCAGCGGTTCGATCCGCGCGCCGAGCTGGCGCCGCGCGATATCGTGGCCCGCGCCATCGACCATGAAATGAAGCGCCTGGGCGTCGACTGCCTGTATCTGGATATCAGCCACAAACCGGCCGAGTTCGTCAAAACCCACTTCCCTACTGTTTATGAGCGCTGCCTGGGGTTTGGCATCGACATCACCAAGGAAGCCATTCCCGTCGTGCCCGCCGCGCACTACACCTGCGGCGGCGTGGTGGTCGACCAACACGGCCATACCGACGTGCCTGGCCTGTATGCCATTGGAGAAACCACGTTCACGGGCCTGCACGGCGCCAACCGCATGGCCAGCAACTCGCTGCTTGAATGCTTCGTCTATGCCCGCTCGGCGGCGGCGGACATCCTTCACCAATTCGCGACCACGCCCACACCGCAACGCTTGCCGAGCTGGGACGCCAGCCAGGTAACCGATTCGGATGAAGACGTGATCATCGCGCACAACTGGGATGAGCTGCGGCGATTCATGTGGGACTACGTCGGCATCGTACGCACCAACAAACGCCTGCAGCGCGCTCAGCACCGTGTGCGGTTGTTGCTCGACGAAATTGATGAGTTTTACAGCAACTATAAAGTCAGTCGCGACCTGATCGAGCTGCGAAACCTGGCGCAAGTGGCCGAACTGATTATCCGCTCCGCCATGCAGCGCAAGGAATCACGCGGCCTGCATTACACCCTCGACTACCCCGACCAGTTGCCCGAAGCCCGCGACACTATTCTGGTGCCGCCCATCTACGGCGAGTGAACTTCAGCCGTACCCGCAAGCGCCGGTGCTCATCCGCCGGCAATGCGTCCCGAGCAATACACAGCCCACGCACCCTCCACCACTGCCCTGGCAGACGGAAGCGCAGCACGATCAATTTCGGTAGCGCCACGCTGTCGGGCCGCAGTTGCACCGATTGCCAACCGCCGGCGCTGCGCCATAGGTGCCAGCCATCCGCGTCGTGACGAATGCCGGTAAAAGCCGGGGTGGTGAAGCGCCAGAACCACACGGCGTGAGCAATGCACAGTGCCCCGCCTGCCAGCGCTACCCAAAGAGGAATGGCCGCCAGCCACAAGGCGGCGAAGGCGCCGATCTGCGCGCCGAGGTAAAGCGCCGGCAGCTGCCGTGAGGCCTGCCAGCGGCATTCGAATGACTTACTTGGGCTGGACACGGTCCAGAATCATGCGAACCATGCGGCGCAGGTCGGCATCTTCCGGTTCGCCGCGCTGCATGAACCAGCCAAACATGTCCTGATCTTCGCATTCGAGCAGTTTGCGATAGCGCTCGCGGTCTGCGTCATCCAGGCTCGGGTAGACTTCGCGAACGAAGGGCACCAGCAACACGTCGAGTTCCAGCATGCCGCGGCGGCTGTGCCAAAACAGGCGGTTCAGTTCAATATCGTCGACCATCAAAGCGGCTCCTGCAAAATAGGCCGGCAGTATAGCGGCGCCACGCCGTTACCGGCACCCGCTGACAAGCTCAAGGCAGGGCCCTATGATTAGCCCCCAGACTTTCAATCAGCGATTTCCCATGGCCGATTCAGCTTTTTTCTGCACGCTGTCCCATGAAGGCGTTCTTGCCGTTCGCGGCCCCGACGCCAGCAAATTCCTCCAAGGCCAGGTCACCTGCAACCTCAACTACCTGAGCGACAGCAATGCCAGCCTTGGCGCCCGCTGCACGCCTAAAGGCCGCATGCTGTCGAGCTTTCGCATTGTCAGCGAAGGCGACGGCTACGTGCTGGCGATGGCCAGCGAACTGCTGGAGCCGCAGTTAAGCGACCTGAAAAAATACGCGGTCTTTTCCAAATCCACCCTAGGCGACGAGAGCGCCGAGTGGCTGCGCCTTGGCCTGTACAACGCCGATGAAGTGCTCAGCGAACTGGGCCTGCTGCTTCCCACCGAGGCGGACGGCGTGGCCCGCACTGACAATCTGCTCGCCATTCGCCTGAGCGATGGTCGCGTTGAGCTGTGGATTCGCAGCGCCATCAGTGCCGACGTCATGCAACAAATTCAGGCCAAACTCCCCGAGCGTCCGCTCAACAGTTGGCTGCTTGCACAGGTGCGCGCCGGCATTGGCCAGGTATTCGGTGCAACTCGCGAGCTGTTTATTCCGCAAATGATCAATTTGCAGGCAGTCGGCGGCGTGAGCTTCAAAAAGGGTTGCTACACCGGCCAGGAAATCGTCGCGCGCATGCAGTACCTCGGCAAACTCAAACGCCGCCTGCAGCGCCTGAGCCTTGAAGGTGCCGAATTGCCTGCTGTAGCCAGCGAACTGTTTTCTCCGGTACACCGCTCCAGCGTTGGCGAAGTGGTGCTGGCCGCGCAAAGCGAAACGGGCGTGGAACTGTTGGCGGTATTGCAGGAAGATGCCGTCATCGATGGACGAATTCATCTCGGCAGCGAAACCGGCCCGGCCTTGCAGCTTCTGGACCTGCCCTACACCTTGAACCCGGATCGCGAGATTCAGCGTTAACCCACTTATTTTCGGCCGCCTGCCCGCAAGCGCCCTTGTCTCCAGAGAAAAGTCCATGAGCAAACTCGCTGATAAAGTCCAACACGAACTGATCCAGGCCATCGACAACGATGAACTGGTACTGCCGACTCTTCCTGAAGTGGCGTTGAAAGTTCGCGAAGCGGCGGAAGACCCGGACATCAGCATCCCGCAACTCAGCAAGGTAATCGGCAACGACGCCGCCCTGACTGCGCGAATCATTAAAGTGGTAAACAGCCCGTTGCTGCGCACCAACAAGGAAATTACCGACCTGCAGATGGCCGTCAGCCGCCTCGGCATCAACTACACCTGCAACCTGGCGACCGGCCTGGCGATGGAGCAGATGTTTCAGGCCACCTCCGATGTGGTCGACCGCAAAATGCGCGAAGTGTGGAACAAGAGCACCGAGATCGCCGGCATCAGTCACGTGCTGTGCCGCCACTACACGCGTCTGATGCCCGACCAGGCCACCCTCGCCGGCCTCATCCACCAGATTGGCGTGCTGCCGATTCTCACCTACGCCGAGGAACACGATGAGTTGCTGTCCGACTCCATCAGCCTCAATCACGTAATCGAGAAAATTCACCCGATCATTGGCGACAAAATTCTCCGTGCGTGGGACTTCCCCGAGAACATCGCCATTCTGCCGAGCCAGTACCTGGACTTCACCCGCAATTCGCCAAAGGCGGATTACGTCGACATCGTTCAGGTTGCCACGCTGCAAAGCTATCTGGGCAGCGAGCACCCTTACACCCAGCTCGACTGGTCGCAGATTCCGGCATTCGCCAAACTCGGTCTCGACCCAAGCGCCGACCTGAACGCCGACGAAGACCTCTCGGCCGCCATGGAAGCCGCGATGGGCATGCTGCAGTAACAGCGCCCATCACCGTAGGTTGGGCTGAGCGCCAGCGAAGCCCAACACGCTAGACCGGCAAAAACGCCACCCGCACCAACAGCCCGCCGCTTGGCCCGTCATGCAACGTGATGGTCGCCTGATGTGCGCGGCATATCTCGCCAACAATCGCCAGCCCCAGCCCTGCCCCGCCGATTTTCTGCGGGTTGCGCCGGTAAAAGCGCTGGAACACCTTGTCGCGTTGATCCGCCGGAATTCCCGGACCGTCGTCTTCCACTTCGAGAATGCCCGGCGCCTGCACGCGCAAAATCACGTTGCCGCCGGCCGGCGTGTGAGCCAGCGCGTTGTCGACCAGGTTGCTCAGCAACTCATTGAGCAGCGTCGGCTCGCCGGTCAGCCACACGGGCTGCTCGGCCTCCAGCGCCAACGCGATACCTTTGGAATGCGCCAGCGGCGCCAGCGCCATGCCCAGCTCGCGGCATAGCTGGCTCAGGTCGATCTGCTCGGCGCCGCCTTCGGCGATCGCCCGTGCGCCGCTCTCGATCCGCGCCAGCGAGAGCAACTGATTGGCCAGGTGCGTGAGGCTGTTGGTGTTCTGCGCGGTTTCACGCAAGGTCTGTTGCCAGCGCTGCGGATCCTGCTCGCGCAAGCCCAGTTCAACCCGCGCTTTCAACGCCGCCAATGGCGTGCGCAGTTCGTGCGAGGCTTCGGCAATAAAATCGGCCTGACGCTGAAACAGCCCGCGCAGCCGCTCAGTGAACTGGTTCAACGCCTCCACCAGCGGCAACAGTTCCCGCGCCGTGGCAACCACCGGCAGCGGCCGCAGGTCGTCCAGCTGCCGCTCGGCCACCGCGTTGCGCAATTGATTGAGCGGGCGCAGCGCCGCGCTGATGGTGAACCACACCAGCACCAGCGCTGCCAACGACAGCAGCGCCAGCCGCCACAACGAATCCACCAGCAGACCCCGCGCCAGGCGTTCGCGCGCCTCTTCTGTTTCCGCTACGCGAATTTCGGCGGTGCCGCTGATGGTCGGCTCGCTCACCGGGCGCAGCAGGCTGACCACGCGCACATCCACGCCTTGATAGTTGGCATCGTAGAAGCGCGCCAGCGCCGGATAAGCATCGGTGCGGGGCGTGTTGCGCGGTGGGTCGGGCAGGTTTTCGTAGCCGGAAATCAGCTTCCCTTGCACATCGGTGACCTGGTAGAAAATCCGCCCGGCACTGTCGTAGGCAAAGGTGTCCAGCGCCACATAGGGCACGTCGGCGCGCAGGCTGCCGTCGTCCTCATACAGGCCCGCGGAAATTGCCCGCGCCGAGGCCAGCAAGGTACGGTCATACGCGGTATCAGCGGCATCACGAGCGTTCCAGTAGGCGCTCAGACTGCCAATCAGCAGCAACGCCGCAAACAGCGCGGCCAAGCGACGTAGCAGGCGCCCGCGCAGGCTGCCAATTTCACGCATCCTGGCTTTCCAGCAAATAACCCAGGCCGCGGAACGTGACGATGCGCACCGAGCTGCCTTCCAGCTTTTTGCGCAGGCGGTGCACGTAAATTTCAATGGCGTCGGGGCTGGCGTCCTGGTCGAGACCAAACACCTGCGAAGCCAACTGCTCTTTGCTCATCACCCGCCCCGGCCGGGCGATCAGCACTTCGAGCACCGACTGCTCCCGGGAGGTCAGGGTCAGCACTTCATCGTTGAGGCTGAAGCGCCGCGTACCCAGGTCATACAGCAACGGACCGCAACGTTGCTGCTGCTCGCCGCCGAGCACGCTGCGGCGCAGCAATGCTTTCACGCGCGCCTCCAGCTCGGTCAGCTCGAAGGGCTTGGCCAGATAATCGTCGGCGCCGAGGTTAAGCCCGTGCACACGGTCTTTCACTTCGCCGCGCGCGGTGAGCATCAGCACCGGCAAGGTCTTGCCACGCGCACGCAGGCGCGCAAGTACTTCAAACCCTTCCATGCGCGGCAGGCCGACGTCGAGTACTGCCAGGGCGTAATCCTCGCTGCTCAGGGCCAGATCGGCCGCCACGCCGTCGTGCAGCACATCGACTGTCCAGCCTGCGGCCTTGAAAGCCTGGGCAATGCTGTCAGCCAGTTGAGGGTGGTCTTCGACCAACAAAATGCGCACCGGGATTCTCCGCAAGACGGCGTGTGCCGTGGAGTGTAACGGGCCGTTCGCGCGTGTGAAGGGCCGCGCGATTTTCTTTCAGGGTGAAAGCTTGGTGAAAGTTTCGCGCCTTAGCATCCGGCCAAGGTGGCTCGAACCACCTATCAAAAACAAAAACAAAAACTGGAGACACCTCATGCCCACTGCTACCCGGCAGGCATTGCCACCTGTGCGTCCACTCTCCCTCGTACTCGCAGGCGCCACCCTCGCGTCCCTCACGCCTGTCACGGCCCACGCCGAATTCATCAAAGACAGCAGCATCAACTTCGAAACCCGCAACATGTACTTCAACCGCGACTTCCGTGAAGGCACCGGCCAGTCCAAGCGCGATGAATGGGCCCAGGGCTTCATGCTCGACATGCAGTCCGGGTTCACTGAAGGGACCGTTGGTTTCGGCGTAGACGCCCTGGGCATGCTCGGTCTCAAGCTCGACTCCAGCTCCGACCGCACCGGCACCGGCCTGCTGCCGACCCACGACGACGGCAAGGCGGCCGACGAGTACTCCAAGCTGGGGGTTACCGCCAAGGTCAAGGTGTCCAACAGCGTATTGAAAGTGGGCAGCCTGATTCCCGAACTGCCCACGCTGAACCCCAACGACGGTCGCATCCTGCCGCAGACCTTTGAAGGCGGCCTGCTGACCTCCGAAGAAATCAAAGGCCTGACCTTCACCGGTGGCCGCCTGGAAAAAGCCAAAGACCGCAACGACACCAACTACGAAGACCTGGCGCTGAACAACAAGAACAACCGGTTCTACAGCGCGCCCAGCGCCGACAACTTCGACTTCGGCGGCCTCGACTACAAATTCACCGACAAAATTACCGGCAGCTACCACTTCGCCCAGCTCGAGGACGTGTACCGCCAGCACTACCTCGGCGTAGTGGCGGCGCAGCCCATGGGCCCCGGCACCGTTTCGGCCGACCTGCGCGCCTCGTTCAGCGACGACCAAGGCAAAGCCGAAGGCGGCAAAGTGGACAACCGCGCCCTTAACGGCATGCTCAGCTACGGCCTCAACGGCCATAAACTCGGCCTCGGCTACCAGCACATGAGCGGCGACACCGGCTTTGCCTATGTCGACGGCACCGACCCGTACCTGATCAACTTCGTGCAGATCAACGACTTCGCCAACGCTGAAGAACGCTCCTGGCAAGCGCGCTACGACTACGACTTCGCCAAGCTCGGCGTGCCCGGCCTGACCTTCATGACCCGCTACGTCAGCGGCGACAACGCCGAAGTCACCGGCAGCAGCGAAACCGGCAAAGAGTGGGAACGCAACACCGAGTTCAAGTACGTGGTGCAGAGCGGCGCGCTGAAGAACGTGTCGCTGCGCGTGCGCAACGCCACCTTCCGCTCGAACTTTGCTCGCGATGCCGACGAGATTCGGATCATGGTGGGCTACACGCTCGCTTTGTACTGAATGCCGATGCCATCACCTGATTTCCTGACCCAAAATAAAAACTCCACGGGAGACTTCACATGATCAAGCCCCTGCACCGCCGCCTCGCCCTGGCCGCTGGCTGCCTGATGCTCAGCAGCCACTTGATGGCCGAGCCCAAACGCCCTGAATGCATTGCCCCTGCCGCCCCGGGCGGCGGTTTCGACCTGACCTGCAAGCTGGCGCAAAGCGCGCTGATGAATGCCAAGCTGCTGACCAAACCGATGCGCGTGACCTATATGCCCGGCGGCGTTGGTGCCGTGGCGTATAACGCCGTGGTCGCCCAGCGGCCCGGCGATGCCGGCACCATCACCGCGTGGTCCAGCGGTTCGCTGCTGAACCTGGCACAAGGCAAGTTCGGCCGTTTCGATGAAAATGCAGTGCGCTGGCTCGCCGGCATCGGCACCAGCTACGGCGCGATTGCCGTGCGCAACGACTCGCCGTACAAAAACCTCGACGACCTGGTGAAAGCCCT
Source organism: Pseudomonas viridiflava (assembly GCF_900573885.1). Classification (GTDB taxonomy): domain Bacteria; phylum Pseudomonadota; class Gammaproteobacteria; order Pseudomonadales; family Pseudomonadaceae; genus Aquipseudomonas. The sequence goes on along the minus strand of NZ_UPSE01000493.1, from coordinate 752,887 downwards.
TAAAGCCGATCCGGGCAAAGTAGTGATCGGTTCGTCCGGCACCGTCGGCAGCCAGGACTGGATGCAAACCGCCATGCTCGCCAAGGCGGCCGGCATCAACCCGCGCGACCTGCGTTACGTAGCGCTGGAAGGCGGCGGAGAAATTGCCACGGCCTTGCTGGGCGGGCATATCCAGGTGGGCAGTACTGATATTTCCGACTCCATGCCGCACATCAAGGCCGGCAACATGCGCATCCTCGCGGTGCTGTCGGACGAGCGTCTGCCGGGTGCTGACAAAGCGGACATCCCGACTGCCAAGGAACAGGGCTACGACATCAGCTGGCCGGTGGTGCGCGGGTTCTACCTCGGGCCGAAGGTCAGCGATGAAGACTACGCCTGGTGGAAAGCCAGCTTCGACCAACTGCTGGCCTCGGAAGACTTCGCCAAACTGCGCGACCAACGCGAGCTGTATCCCTTCGCAATGACGGGTGAAGAGCTCGACAGCTACGTGAAAAAACGCGTGGCCGACTACAAGCAAATGGCCAAAGAGTTTGGCCTGACCCAGTAATTCCTCCCACCGTTCTGTAGCCGGGGCGCCCGTTTCGCGGCGCCTCCAGGCCAGGAGATCACCATGCTTTTTCAACGCCTCTTCATTGCGGGCTGGCTAGTCGCATGCCTGGTTTTTGCCTACCTGGCCTGGAGCTACCAGGCCGCGTTCTCTTATGAGCCGGTCGGCCCTCGCGCCTTTCCGCTGCTGATGCTCGGTTTGATGGCCGCCGCCTTGCTGTGGCTGACCCTGCGTCCCACGCACATCGAACACAAAGAAGGCGAGCCGGTACTGGACCGCGACTCGCTGCGCAAAGTAGTGGCGTGCGTGGTGTTGATGCTGGTGTACGCCGGGCTGTTCGAACCGCTGGGCTTTATCGTTTCCAGCACCCTGGTCGGCGTGCTGATGGGACGTCTGTACGGCGGCCGCTGGAAACCCAGCGCCATCGCCGCCGTGCTGATCAGCATCGGTTTGTACGTGCTGTTCGACCGCACCCTAGACGTTCCCCTGCCGCTCGGCGTGCTCGACTTCCTGGAGCTTTGACATGGACACACTCGGCTATCTGGGCCAGGGCTTCGGCGTTGCCCTCACCCCTTACAACCTGATTACCGCCCTGATCGGCACGCTGATCGGCACCGTCGTCGGCCTGCTGCCGGGCCTGGGGCCAATCAATGGCGTGGCACTGCTCATTCCAGTGGCCTTCGCCCTTGGCCTGCCGCCTGAATCGGCGCTGATTCTGCTTGCAGCCGTGTACCTGGGCTGCGAATACGGCGGGCGCATCAGCTCGATTCTGCTGAACATTCCGGGCGAAGCCTCCACCGTAATGACCACCCTCGACGGCTACCCGATGGCGCGTCAGGGCATGGCTGGCGTGGCCCTTTCGCTGTCGGCCTGGAGTTCGTTCATCGGCGCGTTTATCGCCATTTGCGGCATGGTGCTGTTTGCGCCGCTGCTGGCGAAGTGGGCGATAGCCTTCGGCCCGGCGGAGTACTTTGTGCTGATGGTGTTCGCCATCGTCGCCCTCGGCGGCATGGCCGGCGACAAGCCGATGAAAACCTTTATTGCCGCCCTGCTCGGCCTGTTCCTGTCCACCATCGGCATCGACGCCAATAGCGGCGTGTACCGCTTCACCTTCGACAGCATCCATGTCGCCGACGGCATTCAGTTTGTGGTGTTGGTGCTCGGGCTGTTCTCGGTCAGCGAAATGCTGCTACTGCTGGAAAAAACCCACCACGGCCACGTCGCCGTGAAAGCCACTGGTCGCATGCTGTTCAACGTCAAGGAAGCGGCCTCGGTGTTCGTGGTCAACGTTCGCTGCGGGCTGATGGGTTTTGTTCTCGGCGTATTGCCGGGTGCCGGCGCCACGCTGGCCAGCGCCGTTGCCTACATGACCGAAAAGAAAATTGCCGGCGAGAAAGGCAATTTCGGCAAAGGCGACATGCGCGGCCTGGCCGCTCCGGAAACTGCAATTGGCGCTGCCGCCTGCGGTGCCATGGTGCCGATGCTGACCCTCGGCGTTCCGGGCTCCGGCACCACGGCCGTGATGATCGGCGCGCTGACGCTGTACAACATCACCCCCGGCCCGATGCTGTTTCAGGAACAACCGGACATCGTCTGGGGCCTGATCGCCTCGTTGTTTATTGCCAACTTCATGCTGGTGATCCTCAACATTCCGATGATCCGTCTGTTCACCCGCATCCTCAACGTGCCGAACTGGGTACTGGTGCCGGTGATCGCCATCATCACCTCCATCGGCGTGTATGCCGTGCATGCCACCACCTTCGACCTGTTCCTGATGGTGATCATCGGCATCTTCGGCTACGTGCTGCGCAAGCTCGACTTCCCGCTGTCGCCGTTGTTGCTGGGCTTTATTCTCGGCGGCCTGATGGAACAGAACCTGCGCCGTGCACTGTCGATCTCCAATGGCGAACTGGGCATTCTGTGGGGCAGCCCGATCACCATGGGCGTCTGGGTGCTGGTGGTGGTGATGCTGGCGCTGCCGATCGTGCGTATCTGGCGTCGTCGTGCCAAACAGCGCCGCGAGGTGGCGAATGCCTGAGAACTGGCGGCACTGGTGGCCTACTCCGCTGGTGGGCGCCATGGGTGGCGCCCTGGCCAGCCTGGCGCACTGGCCGCTGCCCTGGATGATCGGCGCACTGGTGGCGGTCATCCTGTTTCGTTGCACCACGCCCTGGCAGATTCGTGATCTGCCGGGCGGCCGCAAAACCGGCCAATGGATTATCGGCATTGGCATCGGTTTGCACTTTTCCTCTGCCGTGATCGAACAGGTCGCCGCGCACTTCTGGCTGATTCTGTTCGGCGCGCTCATCACCACCCTCTCCAGCGGCATCGCCGTGTGGCTGTTGCGCCGCACTGGCGAAGACCGCGCCACCGCATTTTTCTCCAGCATGCCCGGCGGTTCCGGCGAAATGGTCAACCTGGGCCTGCGCAACGGCGCGGTCAGCAGTCGCGTGGCGGCGGGGCAAAGCTTGCGCGTGGTTGCCGTGGTGCTGTGCGTGCCGGCCACCTTCAAATTCTTTATGGGCGACGGCCCGGCACTGAGCCATGGCGGCCAGGTCAACTGGCTGTGGCTCGCGCTGCTGGTGCCGCTGGGCGGTCTGGTCGCCTGGCTCTGGCAAAAGCTCAAGCAACCCAACCCGTGGCTGTTCGGGCCACTGTTAATCAGCGCCGGTGCGAGCATGCTGTTCGACCTCAACCTCGGCCTGCCGCCGGGCGCCAGCCAGGTCGGCCAACTGCTGATCGGCAGCGGCCTGGGCTGTCACTTCGACCGCGCCTTCTTTCGTCGCGCGCCTTCATTCCTCGCTCGCACCCTGCTGGGCACCGCGCTGATGATCGGCTTCGCCGCCCTCTGCGCCCTTGGCCTGGGCTGGCTCACGCACCTGGATATCCGCTCCCTCACCCTGGGCATGATGCCCGGCGGCATCGCCGAAATGAGCCTGACCGCCGAAACCCTGCAACTGTCGGTGCCGCTGGTAACGGCCATGCAGGTGATGCGGTTGCTGCTGGTGTTGTTTCTGGCCGAACCGATATTCCGCCGCTGGCAAAAACGCCGCGGCTGAAACCTGCGTGCACGACGTCACGGTGAAACAGCAAGCATGCCGCGATCTCCTAAAAGCGCAGAGCACCAAATCCCGCCTACGTCCTGGAGCCCCTTGGGCAGCCGACCAGGCAATAGACATTTGCTTTCTCAGAGCCGCTTTGTAGGAGCCAGCTTGCTGGCGAACCCTGCAAAAGACGTTTCGCGATTGTCGTTTACAGGGTTCGCGACCAGGTCGCTCCTACAGCGGCCGCTGGACGGTTGAACGCGGCAATCGCAATTCCGTCCAACGGCGCCTGCCGAAGCGGTTTTAACCCCAACTCGCTGCCAACACCGGCTCCAATGCCGCCTGATAATTAGGCGGCAAATTGCTGCTGGCCGAACTGGGCGGTGCAAACGCGGCCATGGCCTCCACCAAGCGGTTGACCTTCGCCGCGATCAGCGCATCGCCATCAGCGGTGTAAAACGCCTCGACCTGCCGGCTTTCGTCGACATACCAATCACGAATGGTGAGTTTGTCACTGCTGCCCAGAATCGTGACGTCGAGGTTATTGGCGTAACGCTTGAACCAGAGCTGATCCAGACCGATTTCGTCCAGAAACTGCACCCGGTCAAGGCTGCTGACGTTGGTGTCGTTTTCGATAATGGTGTCGTGCCCATAACCGCTTCCGAAGATGTACGTGTCCCCACCCGCACCGCCTGAAAACGTGTCAGCGCCCAGCCCGCCGTCGAGCACATCGTGGCCGCCCTGGCCTTCCAGAGTGTCGTTGCCAGCACCGCCGCTGAGCAGGTTGTCGCCCCGGTTTCCGACCAGCAGATTGTCCTGAGCGTTGCCCGTCGCGTTGATGTCCTCATCCCACAGCTTCAGCGGTTCGAGGGTGTAAATCGCGTAGCCACCGGCGACATTGGCCGCCCGCCGGAACTGCTCCAGGCCGACGAAGCGGGTCATGTCGCTGACTTTTTCACGGCCCGAATCGGCGATGTAAAAGCCCAGCAACTCGCCAGTGGTTTCGCTGTACGCCACTCCGGTGAGCGTGACCATATGGTTGATCGCGCCGTTGTCGTTGTAGGCCGGGTCGTCCCACAGCGCACCGGCATTCACCGCTTGCAGCACGCCGCGCCCGCTGCGCAACAGGTTGGCCGTGCCGGCTTCGTTGTAGCCCACGATCAAGTCATTGCGGATGCCATAGCTGTTCAGAATCGCCTGCTGCTGAACATAGTTGGAGCCGCCACGTTGGTAGGCCGGCAATTCCGGGTCTTGCACCGCCCAGTTGTTATCGATGGCCACACGCAGTACTTCGCCCTCGGTGGTGGGGCGGTCCGCCTGACTGAGCAGGTTGGCAATCGAGGTCAAGGCGCAGGTACCACGGAACGTGGGCTCTGCGTCGCCTTGCATATAGTCGAGCTCGTTGGCTTTTGGGTAGCCGTAGACAAGGCTGGCCTGCCCGTCGATAGTGCCGCGCTCGGCTTTGGAGAAGTCCAGCAAAATCACGTTTTCAACGTTGTCTGCCAGCGTGTGGCTGATGCTGGCCTGCACGGTGTCGATGCCTTCGTTCGCCAGCTCGACGGTCTGGTCGCCGAGGTTATCGACAAAATAGGTGTCGTTGCCCGCGCCACCAATCATGCGATCCGCGCCGGTCACGCCATCGAGAATGTTGTCGCGGCTGTTGCCGATCAGCAGGTTATCGAGCGCGTTGCCGGTGCCATGAATATCCAAACCTTCAAGCAGGCGCAGCTCTTCGATATTGGCGTTGAGCAGGTACGTGGTGCTGCTGATCACCCGGTCGTAGCCTTGGCCTTTGAATTCCAGAATGGAGTCGTTGACGCTGTTGACCACATAGGTGTCATCGCCCTGGCCGCCCTCCATCTCGTCGGCGCCAGCACCGCCGTCGAGGTAGTCATTGCCCAGCCCGCCTACCAGGCGATCACTACCAGCACCGCCATACAGCCAGTCGTTATCCGTTTCGCCGCTGTTCAGGGTTTGTTTGGCTTCATTGCTTGCGGTGAAACCCATAAGAAGGTCGTCGCCATCGCCGCCATACAGCACATCGTTGCCGACCTGGCCGAAGAGGCGATCCATACCGTCGCCGCCGTACAGGAAATCATTGCCAGCGCCGCCTTCCAGGTCATCGTTGCCGGCCTCGCCGTACAGGGTGTCGTTGCCCAGACCGCCGAGGGCGTAATCGTTGCCATTGCCGCCGTAGAGGATGTCGTCATCGGTTTCGCCGGCGCTCAGACTCTGCTTCGCATCATTGGTCGGCGAAAAACCCACGAGCACATCATCGCCATCACCGCCCCACAGCACATCGTTCCCGACGTAACCAAACAGGCGATCATTTCCCGCTTCGCCCATCAGCAGGTCATCACCCGCATTGCCCTGCAACTCGTCGGCACCGGCGCCACCAAACAAGCGGTCATTGCCTTCGTCACCGACGAGAAAATCATCATGATCACCGCCATCCAGCACATCGTCGCCCAGACCGCCGTACAGGCTGTCGTTACCAGCGCCGCCATACAGCGTGTCGTTATCCGTCTCACCGAACAGCAGGGTCTGCTTGGTTTCATTGCTGGCCGTAAAACCCACCAGCAGATCGTCGCCGGCACCGCCCCACAGGGTGTCGTCACCGGTTTGTCCGAACAGCCGGTCGTTGCCGGCTTCGCCCAGCAGCAAATCATTGCCATCGCCGCCTTGCAGCTGATCTGCACCGTCACCGCCGAACAACGTATCCGCGCCCGCCTGGCCATAAAGCTGATCGTCCTCGGAACCACCATCGAGAAAATCATCACCCGCCCCGCCGACCAGCACGTCAGCGTCCCATAGGCCGTAGAGCAGATCATTGCCGCTCTCACCGTACAGATAGTCAGTGCCATCGCCACCCACCAACACATCCGCGCCGGCGCCCCCAAACAGCGAATCGTTACCCACGCCGCCATCGAGATAATCATCACCGTCATCGCCCGAAAGCTGATCGTTGCCCTCCTCTCCATAAAGGCTGTCGTTCCCCCCATACCCCCACAAACTATCGTTACCCGTACCGCCCCAAATCGTGTCGTTACGCTCACTGCCGCCGACGCTGTCGTTACCTGCGCCGCCGAGGAAATGGGTCAGCAAATTGATATTGAAATAGCGGGAACTGGACGCGTAGTACTGCGCATTGAATGAGTCATCGCCATCGGTGCCGATCAGATAGTTCTGGTTGTTGTAATTGACCTTCACCTGATCGGCACGCCAGAACACCACACCGTCGACCGTCGCAAACCACTCGTCCGAGGTACGCAGCGCGGCAAAATTACTGGCAGGAGCGTTTAGGCGAAATGCAAATGAATACTCAGGCACATTCGCCGTTTCAGACGGACGAATTGGCGGCGCAGCCGTGCCACCGAACTGATTGTTGCCCTGAGTAAAAAACTCATAATCCGACGCACGAATATTCACCACACCGCGCTGCGCGAGGGTTTTTATTTCATCTGAGTCGACCTGGCCGTTTTCGTTTGTGTCGGCCCAGGAAGTCAGGCCGTTGAGTTCGTTGGCGGAGAGTTGACCGTCGTTGTTGGTGTCGCGCGACAGGAGCTGGGCTGCGGTGAGGCCGCGTCCGTTGCTGTCGAAAAGAGCCTGGGTTTTATCCGCGATGGAGGTGGCGGTATCGGTGGCCAGGGAGCGGGAATCGTAGAAGGCGCCTATGGGGGTGTAGCGCAGGCCGGATGCATCAAGGTTGAAGTTAAATGTCGGCGTCACGTCGCCGTCGGAGGTCAGGAGTTTTGAGGTCCAATTTGAAAAACGATTGTAGAAATCACTAACACCTTGCGTGGCAGCGTTAAAAGTTTTCCTGACCTGATAATCAAGCATGAGCAAGTCTGCGACTAACGGCGCCCCATAGTAATAAGGTGCTTTATCCAATATAACGCTGGATACAGCTACAACATCACGATAAAGAATGTCTCGAGCAATAGCAGGATCAATATCATCGAAAACAGAGGACTGAACTTGCCTCTCATCTTCCATACCGAGCCAATCACTCCAATCCCAGCCCGCAGATTTGGGACCAGGCCAGGCGAGGTCTGCCAGATCGCCCGCACTTCTTGTGTAAACCCCATCGAATGCCGTTGTGAAAGGCAACCCAAAATATCCGACGGCATCGCGATAACTTTTTTCAATCTCCTCAGAGTTAGGAAGCCAAAAATTATTTGACTTTATTTTATCAACGTACTGTGTGAAATGCAGAGCCGCGACGGCAGAAAAATATTCGGCGTGCGCGTCTGGTCCCGCAGTGTTTTCCCAATGCTTCATGACGAGGGTTTGAAAAGCTAAATTATTTAAACTGCTCGTGTCGCTTGAAGTTACAACCTTAGCATCATCAGCATATTTATCTCCGATAGCCGACAGATAGTCCCAACCACCAGCGTAATCACCCTGATCGGCAAAGCGCTTAGCTACTTCATATTGTTCTTTAGTGATACTGAGAGCCATAAAATCCACCTATCAATGTAAATACGCTAGGTTTTTTGGGAAAAACTGGTGAACAAACGTATCAAGCCCCTATCTATTTCGTCCCAATACTGAAGGTGATCCAGACCGAAATAATATTCCAAAGTTATAGTATCGCTAAAATTTGATTTTGCTCTGCAGCTAGGGGATTTGAGACCCTTCGCCGCAACACAGCTAATAATAAGTTTTCGGTCTTTGTTTTGAGGTAAATAAGTCGAACGACCAGTTGTGTCTTCAAAACGCGTTAGTCCATATATTTCTGTCTTGATCGCAGTGGTGCCTGCATTTATTTCGTCCTTAGTCAGTTCAACAAACGTTTTATGCCAGCCTATGGTTTCAGGCCAACTCGCAAAGCTTACTTCGACCCGATCCCCATGACCTAGCACCCTCCATTTCGCATCGTCCTCAGCGTAATAAGGACGAAGGTCTGGTAGCAATACACTGATTGAAATCGACCTTCGTTTTACGCGTTCCTTTTTAGGCTCCGGCCAACGATTATATTTTTCAATCGCCTCACCATACATGTAATTAATGGGTATATCGAAGTTCACGCCCGACAGTTCTATGCGAACGAGTTCTTTCTCAATGTTTCGCATTGGCTTTCCTTGTGGCATTGGCCAGTACAAAACCCACCCCAATACCAGCGATATAAGAACAACCATGACAGCTGAGGGGAGAGGCGCATTGAGGTCAAGTTTCATAGACCAAGCTCACTTTCTTAGAAGGCTGGCTGTAAAAACTGTTATTGAGCATCGTGGTTTCATATACACCCTTAATTCATTGCGGACGTTTACGATATTTAAGGTTGCAGAGATTGGGAGAAAAGGTAAGGCCCTGCCGCGTCTATATGTTCGGTCGCCGAATTCCTACGGAGCGCTTAAGGAACATGCCCACCACGCGCGACTTATATGGGAATTTGTCTAAAAAAGGAGACGGAAGGCTTCTCCGCAGACGGTGAAAGCAAAGCGCAGACCTAAGACTCAAAGAAAAAATACGCCAGACATTTCTGTAAATAAGTGCAGATTCACTGACGCTCGATTTTTTATAGGGAACCGACGGGACCGAGCCATTGGTTCGATAAAGAAGACGAATTTATTAAGCACGCTTACTTTCGTGTCATTAATAAATCTCCTTTTGAGGCGCGTTCAATAGAACATTGCTAAATCCGCACATTCCCCGAAACACAGCCACCTGCACTTCCCCTGTGACGTCCGGTCTATGCTTGCGTACATCCGCCAAGGAGCCGCTCATGGCCACGCGATTGCGCATTGTGTTGCTGCTTACCAGCCTGACGTTCCTCACCTCGTGCAGTCGACTGGACCTGGGTTACCGCAATCTCGACTGGCTGATTCCCTGGTCGCTCGACAATTACATTCCCCTCTCGGCAGAGCAGAAAACCTGGCTCAAACCGCGCCTGATCACCCACATCAACTGGCACTGCACCACGCAACTGCCGCTGTATTCGGACTGGCTGCAACGCAGCGCCGAACTGGCCGTGGCGCCAGATCCGGCGCCTACCGAATTCGATGCGCAATTCACCGCCTTCCGCCAGGCCGTCGATGCTGTGGCCGTGCAACTCACACCTGATGCCATCGAATTGCTGCAAGGCTTGAGCGATCAACAGGTCACGGCGCTTGGCGAGAACATGGCCAAACAGAACAAAGAGCAGCGCGAGGAATACCTTGGCGTGTCACTCGCCGAGCAGATAAACGAGCGCCGCGAGCGCATGGAAGAACGCCTGAAGCCATGGTTTGGACGCTTGCAGCCCGAGCAGAAGGCCCGGGTGAAGGTGTGGGCCGAGCAACTGGGCGACTACAACGAGGCGTGGCTGGACAACAATCGCCGGTGGCAGGAAGCGTTTTTGGCTGCCGTGAAAGCGCGCCACAGCGAGGAATTTCCCGAGCAGGTGAAACGCTTGTTGCAAGACCGCATGAGCTTCGCGACGCCGGCGTATCGGGAGCGCTTTGATGGCGCGCAGAACGCCTTAGGGGATTTGTTCAGCGACCTGGTCGCCAGTGCCGATCAGCAGCAGCGCGAGCGATTGGTGGAACGCTTGCAGGGAGCGCGTAAGCAGGTGAGCGAAATGACATGCCCTGTCGCGGCCTAGTCAGTGCGGTCCTGGGCACAGGCCGACACCGATGTTTGCAGGGTTCGCCAGCAAGCTGGCTCGTACAGGTGCAGCGCATTTCTCAAGCCGTTGATCTTGTAGGAGCGACCTCTGTCGCGAAGCGGAGGCACAGGCCGACACCGACGGTTGCAGGGTTCGCCAGCAAGCTGGCTCCTACGGGGATATCCCGTTCGGTTCGGACTACGCGACGACGCCCCCATTACAACGGCGGCAATTGCCAGTTGATCGGTTCTAAACCACGGTCTTTCAAGTACTGATTCGCCCTGCTGAAATGCCCGTTGCCGATAAAGCCCCGATGCGCTGACAGCGGCGACGGGTGCACCGATTTCAGTACCAGATGCCGGGTGGTATCGATCAATGGCTGTTTGCTTTGCGCATGGGCGCCCCAGAGTAAAAACACCAGATGCCCGGCCCGGGCGTTGACCACTTCGATCACTTTGTCGGTAAACGGCTGCCAGCCTTTCTTGGCGTGCGAGCCGGCGTTGGCCTGTTCGACGGTGAGCGAGGTGTTGAGCAGCAATACGCCCTGCTCGGCCCAACTCTGCAGATAACCGTGCGGGGCGATGTCGATGTTGAGGTCGCGTTTGAGTTCTTTGTAGATGTTTTGCAGCGACGGCGGGGTCGGCACGCCAGGCTGCACGGAGAAGCACAGGCCGTGGGCCTGACCCGGACCGTGGTACGGGTCCTGGCCGATGATGACCACTTTCACCTGATCCAGTGGCGTGGAGTTCAGTGCGTTGAAGATCATCGGGCCCGGCGGAAAAATCACTTTGCCAGCGGCTTTCTCGGTGCGCAGAAACTCGCTGAGGGTTTTCATGTAGGGCTTGTCGAACTCGTCGCGCAATGCCTCTTTCCAGCCTGCTTCGAGCTTGATTCGATCATCTGCGGTCATGCGCCCTGCCCCTGTGAAAAACTGCTGCGCACGCTAAGGAACGCGGCGTGCCAAGTCAACCTGAGCTGATGCGTGTGCATCACGGCGCTGGATGCATGTTGTAGGGCCGCGGTTGCGGGTCAAGACTCAAGCCGAACCCCACGGAGTCACCACCATGAACGCAGCTGCCGGCATTACCCGCGAACGCCTGGAACAGGCCATCGCCCACTCCACTTTTGCCAACATGCTCGGTGCTGAGCTGCTGGATTTCGCGCCAGGCAAGGTCAGCTTGCAGGTGCATTCGCGACCCGACCTGTGCCAGCACCACGGTTACATTCATGGCGCCGTGGTGGGTTTTATGGTCGACAGCGGCTGCGCCTGGGCGGCAGCGTCGATGGTGGGCGATGTGGTCACCAGCGAATACAAACTCAACCTGCTGGCGCCGGCGCTGGGCGAAAAGCTCATCTGCCGAAGCGAGGTGCTTAAAGCCGGGCAGCGCCAGGCGGTTTGCCGCGCCGATGTGTTTGCCGTGAAAGATGGCGTGGAGAAGCTGGTGGCCACCGGGCTGGCGACCATCGCCCGGGTGTGAAAACCGCGCGGCAGGTCACGACGCCCGCCCAATGGTCCGTCGCCTGGCGAAATGCTTACTACGCTTTAACGGGTAAGCAGACCAGGAGATTGTACTTATGGAGACCCGCCACGAAGGTCTGAAGTTTTCGTTGTATTCGAGCTTTCTCAAGGGCAACGCCAAGGTTCCGCAGATGCCGGAAACGTCACTGCGCCTGCGCAAGCTATTGGATTCGCCCCACGCCTCACTGGAGCAGGTAACGCGTCTGCTGCACAGCAACCCGCCGCTGGCTGCGTATTTATTGCAGTTTGCCTCCAGCCCTATGTTGCGCAATGTGCGCCAGGGCGTGAATTTGCAGGAAGTGGTGTCGCGCATCGGCATGCAGCGGGTGAACAACCTGGTGCTGACGTTTGCCGTAGAGCACTTGTTTACCAGCCAGGATCCGGTGTTGCAGAAGGTCTTCCGCGCGCGCTGGAACGCCTCGCTGATGTGCGGCGCCTATTGCGCCTGCCTTGCCCAACAACTCACCCGGCTGCCGATGGAAGACGCCATGCTCGGCGGCTTGCTGCAAGACATCGGCAGTCTGCCGCTGCTCGATGAGCTTGAACGCTGGCCCGAAGTGCCGCGCGAGCCACAGGAGTTGCAGAGCCTGTGCGAGCAACTGTCGGCAGACGTCGGCGTCATCGTGCTGACCGCCTGGCGCTTGCCGGCAATGTTGATTGACTGCGCCCGGTACCGCAGCGGCTGGCAGCGTCATCATGAGGGCAATGCGGACCTGGTGGACGTGGTGCAGGTGGCGCGCCAGCTCAGCGGCGACTGCGACGATGAACAACTGGTGCAACTGCCCGCCTGGCGCCGCTTGCTCGGTGACCGGGCCGACGACCTGGCGCCGCAGGTACTGCGCGACGAGCTGGGCGGCGAGGTGGCGTTCTGGTTCAAGCTGCTGGGCGGCAAGCCCAATGCCTGAGCGGCTGGCAGGCTGGCGAAATGTCCCGACCGAAAAACCTGCCCCGCCGCTAAAACGGCGGGGTGCGCAAGCCATCCAGTTTTTGCATACTCAGCCGTGCCATTTGCTGAAGGCGCCGGCCATTACCCATGGGGCGCCGCCACCAACGACAGGGATCCGAGTTCAATGAGCACTGCCATCGAAACCTATCACCCCGGCCTGGCCGACCTCACCCACAAGTTGACGGTCGAAAAACATGGCCATACCGCTCTCCTGACTATCAACCACCCGCCGGCCAATACCTGGGACCGGGAGTCGCTGATTGGTCTGAAACAGCTGATCGAGCACCTCAACCACGACGACAACATCTATGCGCTGGTCATCACCGGCCAGGGCAGCAAGTTCTTCAGCGCCGGTGCCGACCTCAATCTGTTTGCCGACGGCGACAAAAGCCGCGCCCGGGAAATGGCCCGGCGCTTCGGCGAAGCGTTCGAGGCGCTGCGTGATTTTCGCGGTGTGTCTATTGCTGCCATCAACGGCTACGCCATGGGCGGCGGGCTCGAATGCGCGCTGGCCTGCGACATCCGCATCGCCGAGCGTCAGGCACAAATGGCCCTGCCGGAAGCCACGGTCGGCTTGCTGCCGTGTGCAGGCGGCACCCAGGCGCTGGCGTGGCTGGTGGGCGAAGGCTGGGCCAAGCGCATGATCTTGTGCGGCGATCGCGTAGACGCCGACACGGCGCTGCGCATCGGCTTGGTCGAACAAGTGGTCGACAGCGGCGAAGCCCGCGGCCACGCCCTGTTGCTGGCAGCCAAGGTGGCGCGACAAAGCCCGGTGGCGGTGCGCACCATTAAGCCGCTGATTCAAGGCGCCCGCGAGCGCGGCCCCAACAGCTGGCTGGCCGAGGAACGCGAGTGCTTCGTTGATCTGTTTGATGCCGACGACACCCGGGAAGGCGTCAACGCGTTCCTGGAAAAACGCGACCCGCAGTGGCGCAACAAGTAAGCCCTTTTTCGCAGCGAGCGGCGCAGATGCTGCCGCCCGCACGCCCTATGCCGAGCACGGCAGAGTTTAGGAACCGCTTTCTATGAACGTGATTTTTGAAGAACTGGCAGGCCAGCATGGCGCCCGCATTGGCATCGCCACGCTGGACGCTGCGAGCAGCCTGAACGCCTTGTCGTTGCCGATGATTGAAGCTTTGGACGCCAAGCTCGCCACTTGGGCGCAAGACCCGGCCATCGCCTGTGTGATGCTGCGGGCAAATGGCGAAAAGGCCTTCTGCGCCGGCGGCGACGTGCGCAAGCTGGTAGAAGCGTGCCGTGAGCATCCGGGCGAAATTCCGCCGCTTGCGGGGCGTTTCTTCAGCGACGAATACCGCCTCGACTACCGCATCCACACCTACCCGAAACCCTTTATCTGCTGGGGCCACGGTTATGTGCTGGGCGGTGGCATGGGGCTGCTGCAGGGCGCCAGCATCCGCATCGTTACGCCGAGCAGCCGCCTGGCCATGCCGGAAATCAACATTGGCCTGTACCCCGACGTGGGTGGCAGTTGGTTCCTCAGCCGGTTGCCGGGCAAGTTGGGGCTGTTTCTCGCCCTTACCGCCACTCAGGTGAATGCCCATGACGCTCTCTTGTTGGGCTGGGCCGATCGCTTCCTGGCCGACGACCAGCAGGACGCGCTTATCGACGGCCTGGTGCAACTGAACTGGGACGCGCAACCGGCCCGTCAGCTCAACAGTTTGCTCAAGGCGCTGGAGCACGAAGCCAATCAGCAGCTGCCGGACGCCCAATTGATGCCCCGGCGTAACCACATCGACAACCTGCTCGACGTGGCCGACCTGCCCAGCGCCTGGAAAGTGCTGGTGGCGATGGAAGGCAGCAGCGACGGCTTGCTCGCCCGTGGCGCCAAGACGCTGGCTGGCGGCTGCCCGCTGACGGCGCATCTGGTGTGGGAGCAGATTGAACGCAGCAAGCACCTGTCGCTGGCCGAGGTGTTCCGCATGGAATACGCCATGAGCCTGAACAGTTGCCGCCACCCCGAATTTGCCGAAGGCGTGCGCGCGCGCCTGATCGATAAAGACAACACGCCGCACTGGCACTGGCCCGACGTGACCACCATTCCGCGTTCGGTAATTGACGCGCACTTTGTGCCGACCTGGGAAGGCGAACATCCGCTGACTGACTTGTGACAGCGGCGCGGCGCTGCCCGGTGAGCCATCGCCGGCAGCAACCGTAACAAGGGTCTGCCGTGACGCTCGGTCGACCGTCACGGTGGCGAAATGCACGGCAAGCCACCACCTCTGATGCAACGCACCCCGCTTTCATGCTCAGATGGCTGCCCGACGAACCATGAGCTTTGCCAATGCAAGCCCCCGCTCAACGCCCGCTGTGGCAGGTTTACGCCCTCTTCCTGGTTCCCATGGTGCTGTCCAATTTCCTGCAAGGGTTGTCGGGCACGCTCAATAGCATCTACATCGGGCAGATGCTCGGCACCCAGGCGCTCGCTGCGGTGTCAGGCATGTTTCCCATCGTGTTCTTCTTTATTGCCCTGGTTATCGGCCTGGGCGCCGGCGCCTCGGTACTGATCGGCCAGGCCTGGGGCGCCGACGAGCCGCAACGGGTGAAAGCCATCGCCGGCACCACGCTCACCCTTGGGGCCTTGATCGGCGTGCTGGCCGCCGTGCTCGGCACGGTATTCGCCCGCCAGGCCATGGTTGCGCTGGGCACGCCCGCCGACGTGCTGGATGACGCCACCGCCTACATGCAGGTGATGATGCTGATCATGCCGCTGCTGTTGGTGTTCGTGCTGTTCACCCAGTTGCTGCGCGGGGTCAGCGATACCGTTTCGCCGTTGCTGGCGCTGATTCTTTCAACCGTTGCCGGCCTGCTGCTGACGCCCGCGTTGATCAAAGGCTGGCTCGGCCTGCCGCCGATGGGCATTCAAAGCGCCGCCTATGCCGGCCTGTTCAGCAACCTGCTGGCAATGCTGCTGCTCACTTTCCGCCTGCGTCACAAGCGCCATGTGCTGGCACCCGACCGCGAACTGTTCCGGGCGTTGCGGGTGGACCGCGAGATCATCGGCCTGGTCATGCGTATTGGTTTGCCGACAGGTTTGCAGATGGTGGTGATTTCCCTGTCCGAACTGGTGATTCTGGCGCTGGTGAACGGCCACGGCTCACAAGCCACGGCCGCGTATGGCGCGGTGACCCAGATCGTCAACTACGTGCAATTCCCTGCGCTGTCGATTGCCATCACCGCCTCGATACTGGGCGCCCAGGCCATCGGCGCCGGGCAAGCCGAGCGCATCGGCGCCATCCTGCGCACGGGGCTGCTGATCAACACCTGCCTCACCGGCGCGCTGGTACTGCTCGGCTACGCCCTGTCGCACTGGCTGCTTGGCCTGTTTATCACCGACCCCGCCACCCGGGCCGAGGCCGAACACCTGCTGCATATCATGCTCTGGAGCATGCTTATATTCGGCTACCAGGCCGCCGTGGGCGGCATCATGCGCGCCAGCGGCGTGGTGCTGGTGCCCGTGGCGATTTCGATTTTCTGCATCCTCGGCGTGCAGACGCCGGGCGCCTATTTCCTTAACGCCCACTTCGGACTGGAAGGCGTATGGATGGCCTTTCCGCTGGCCTACCTGGCCATGCTGGCGTTGCAGGTTTTGTATTACCGGTTAGTGTGGCGGCATCGCAAGATTCGGCGGCTGGTATAACGCCAGTCGCCATTCAAGCCCCCGCTCAGCGCCGTTTTTCGCACGACTCAAAAGGACTTCGCCATGATCGACTTCAACAACAAAGGTTTCTTCAAGCTCAAGCAAAACGACGAATACGCCGAGCGCGTGACGTCGCTGCTGGTCGAGGGCGAACAGGTGGTAGACGCCTACAAATCCATGCGCGATGGCGTGGTGTTTACCAACAAGCGGATTATCGCCGTCAACGTTCAAGGCCTTACCGGCAGCAAGAAAGATTTCACCTCTCTGCCTTACAAGAACATCGTCGCGTACTCGATTGAAACCTCGGGCACTTTCGATCTGGATTCGGAGCTGGAAATCTATTTCTCGTCGGTTGGCCGCGTGAAGTTCGAGTTCACCGGGCGCACCTCGATGGTGGAAATCTCCAAACTGATTTCCCGGCACGTTCTGTAGTTTTCCCGGCCTGAGGGCGGTTTAAGCACCCGCCGCCAGCGCAGCCACGCGCTGCACCAGCATTGCTTTCATTTCCGCCAGCCACGCCTGTTGCTGCGCAGCGCTGAGCTGCGCGGTGAGGCAGTAACGCCGCCCGCCCCACACGGCCGTTAGCCAAGCATCCACGGTTTCGCCAGCCGGCTGGCGCGGCAAGTCGTGGCACGCGATGAATACCTCTCGCCATTTGCCGGCCAGCTCGTCATAGGCGCGCTGCTGGTGTTTGCGCTCGGCGATCTTGTATTCGAGCGCGATCAGCTCGTAGCCGAACATGGAGCGATCCGGCTCCGGCGGATTGCAGCAGACGTCCAGCAGGCGCTCGACGCGCTGTTGCCAGCTCAGCACCACGGGCTGAACCACCTCGGCGTCCACGCGCGCCAGCATGCATTCGATGCCGTAGCGCACATAGCCAGACAGCAGGGCTTCCTTGCTGGGGAAATAGTCGTACAGCGTGCCGATGGCAACGCCGGCTTCCAGCGCGACCGCGCGGGTGGTCAAGCCGCTCCAGCCATCGCGCAGCCAAATCCGAACAAAGGCCTCAAAAATGGCCTCCACAGTGAACATGGCGCGGGCCTGGCTGGGCCGCTTAAGCGGCTTGCTGCGCGGCTTTACCGGGCTGGCTGGCGGTGTGCTGGCGTTTCCGAACCCGCGCTTCATGGTTAGCTCGTACTCTGTGGCGACACGCCTTCTCCCACAAAAAACCGGAGCCCGCCATGTCAGGTCGCAGCAACGTAACACGCCTTCTTACCGAAAAAAACGCACTGGACCAGAGCCATATCCGCAGCCACGAAGAAGACCTCAGCGCGGGGCCAGGCGAGGTAGTGGTCAAGCTTGATCGCCTGTCGCTGACCACCAACAACATCACCTACGCCGCCTTTGGCGACTCGATGAATTATTGGGACTTCTTCCCCACCGGCGACGCCGCGCTAGGCCATGTGCCGGTATGGGGCTTTGCCGACGTGGTGTCATCCACGGTTGAAGGCGTGGTCGTTGGTGAGCGTTTCTATGGCTATTTTCCCATCGCCAGCCATTTGCGCATGAAGCCCGAACGCGTGACCGACCGCGGCTTTTACGACGGCGCTGAACACCGCCGTGCGCTGACCTCGGCGTACAACCAATACACGCGTTGCAGCTGGGACACGTTTTACAGCCCGCGCACCGAGAACCTGCAAATTCTGCTCAAGCCGCTGTTTCTGACGTCGTCGATGCTTGCCGACTTTCTCGAAGACAACGGCTTCTTCGGCGCCACCCGCCTGGTGTTCTCCAGCGCCTCGAGCAAGACCGCATTCGCTACGGCGGTATGCCTGAACGACGCGGGCGTGCAGCGCGTGGCGCTGACCTCACGCGGCAATGCCGAATTCGTCTCTGGCCTGGGTTGCTACGAGCAGACCGTGGCGTACGAAGACCTGACGCAGCTGGCCAACGACCAACCCACCTTGTACGTCGATTTTTCCAGCGACCTGGCCCTGCGCGACCGCGTGCATCAGCACTTCGGTGAGCAACTGGTTTACAGCTGCTGCGCAGGTTCTGCGCAAAGCACCGACCCGGCCCAACTCACCGCCATTACCGGGCCGCAGCCGCAACTGTTTTTCGCCCCGATTCAGCTGCGCAAACGCAATGCGGACTGGGGGCCGGAAAAGGTGTCGGCGCATATCGGTGAAGGGCTGGTGCGTTTTTACGATCAGGTCACGCCGCTGCTGGACGTGGTCGTCAGCCAGGGCTTCCCGGCCGCGCAGGCGCTGATCGCCAGGCTGTACCACGGCAAGGTGTCGCCGAACGAAGGGCATGTGGTTGAGCTGTAAAGCTTGCGATTAGCCGCGATGTTTTCAGCGTTCACTGGATTGAGGGTTTCGGGAGTAAGGCCAGGCAAGGCGAAAGCCGGCTTTAAAGCGCAGCGTACTCAAGTACGTGAGCATTTAAAGTTGGCTTTCAACGCAGCATGGCCGACGGCCCGGAAGCCGAATGTCGATCAATAAAAAGCCCGACTCAACGTCGGGCTTTTTGTTAATCAACGAACCGTGTGGCTAGCCAGAACAGGCTCGCTGCGAGGCCCATCGAAATAGGCAAGGTCAGCAACCACGCCAGCAGGATATTGCGCACCGTGCCGCCTTGCAGGCCGCTTTTGTTGGCGACCATGGTGCCGGCAACACCCGATGACAACACGTGAGTGGTGGATACCGGCAGGCTGAATACGTTTGCCAGGCCGATGGCGCAGGCGGCGGTAATCTGTGCCGACATGCCTTGGGCGTAGGTCATGCCCTGCTTGCCGATCTTCTCGCCAATGGTCAGCACCACGCGTTTCCAACCCACCATGGTGCCGATACCCAGCGCCAGTGCCACGGCCAGAATGACCCAGAACGGCGAGTATTCGGTGGTAGAGGTGAGGTCTTTACGCAGCTTGTCGAGGTCGGATTTCTCACGCGAATCGAGGGCGTCGAGCTTGCCCACTTTCTTCGCGGTGTCGTCCAGGCACAGCAGGTAACGGCGCACCTGGATGCGGGTGTCCGGCGCCAGGCTGTGGTAGTCGGTCACGCCTTTGAGGTCTTTCAACAGACCGGCGATGGTGGCTTCGGTCTGCTGCGGGTTGCAGCGGAACAGCTCAGGCATTTCGGCGGTGTCGCCTTTACCCAGCGCCAGGAATTCACCGAGGCTTGCGCGGTTACGCTCGTAAAACTGGCTCAGGTGAATGGTCGCGTCACGGGTGCGTTCGATCTGGTAGGTGGTGCTGTTCAAATCGAGCACGAACTGCGCCGGCACAATACCGATAAGCACCAGCATGATCAGGCCAATGCCCTTCTGGCCGTCGTTGGAGCCGTGTACAAAGCTCACGCCCATGGCCGACAGCACCAGCACCAGGCGATTCCAGAACGGCGGGTGTTTCTTGTCGTCGATCT
This sequence comes from Pseudomonas viridiflava, assembly GCF_900573885.1. Classification (GTDB taxonomy): domain Bacteria; phylum Pseudomonadota; class Gammaproteobacteria; order Pseudomonadales; family Pseudomonadaceae; genus Aquipseudomonas. The sequence goes on along the minus strand of NZ_UPSE01000493.1, from coordinate 733,222 downwards.
TGCGGCGCTGTTCCGGGGTTTTGTGCATCTTCGACAGCGGGCGCCACCATTTCAGGCCGAGCAATACCAGCGCGGCTACAGCGAAACCGGCGATGGGCGAGGCGATCAGCGACATGCCGATATCAATCGCTTTCTGCCAGTTCACGCCGTTGGCCAGCGGAATATCGCTGATCAGCGCGTTGGCCAGACCGACGCCGAGAATCGAGCCGATCAGCGTGTGCGAACTGGACGCCGGAATGCCGAAGTACCAGGTGCCGAGGTTCCAGGTGATGGCAGCTGCCAGCAACGAGAACACCATGGCCAGACCGTGGCCGGTGTTTACGTTGATCAGCAGTTCCACCGGCAGCAAATGAACGATGGCATACGCCACGCCCACACCGCCGAGCAATACACCGAGGAAGTTGAATACACCCGAAAGTATCACCGCCAGATGAGGCGGCATGGCTTTGGTGTAGATAACGGTTGCCACCGCGTTGGCGGTGTCATGGAAGCCGTTGATGAACTCGAAGAACAGGACGAATGCCAGGGCCAGGATCAGGCTGATGAGTACCCAGGGTTCCAGCCCGCTGAAAAGATCGAACATGTGGTTTTCTGTTCAGGTCGAAAGGGGGCGCGATTATGCCAGATAACCGCAGTGTGAAAATCCTCAAACTGCTGGCTGGTAACGCTAGCAGAGAAAAACTGTCACGCCACGGTCATAAACCCCACAGCCCGCGCGGGGTGCGGGCCGGTGCGGCAAATTGTTACTGCGCCGCGCCCGCTGCGGCGCGGGGGCGCAGCAAAAACGCCAGAACGATCATGCTCGCTGCCAGGCCGGTCAGCACGATAAACGGCACCTGATAACTGCCGGTCAGATCGCGTACCAGGCCGGTGAGAATCGGCGTGAAGCTGCTGATGCTGTAGCCGGCGCAGAGCATCATGGCGGTCCAGCGACTGACGGCCAGCGGCGTGCTCACTTCGTACATAGGCAGCACCAGCGACAGCGCGAACGAACCGCTCAAGGCAAAGCCCAGCAGCAAGGCAACGACCTGGGGCATTACCTGCGGCATAAAGGAAATCATGCCCAGGCACAGGCTCGACGTGATGGCGCAAACCAACAAAAGCTGCGCGCGGTTGTTGTAACGCTGGGCCAGCCACGGCAGCACGAAGGCGCTGGGCAGGCCGATCATCATGAATGAGCTGAACAAGGTATTGCTCTGCGAGGTGCCGAAACCTACCTCGTGATAACGCGCCGTCAGCCAGGTGGTCAGGGTGTAAAACAGCCCGGCCTGAATGGCGAAGAAACCCGTAATCACCCAGGCGCGTGGTTCGCGCCATGGCAGGCCGCCGCCGCTGCCAACCTCTGCCGGATCCTCCTGCTTGTTTGGCACCCACAGCCACAGCAGCACGGCAACGAGGGCCGGAACCGCCCATATCGCCAGGCCCCAATGCCAGCGTTCGTCGAGCAGGCCGGTCATCGGCCCGGTCAATACCGCGCCGCCGGCACCGCCGATGGTCATGCTCAAGGAATACCAGGCCACCACGCGGCCGACCTTACCCACGAAGTGCCGTTTGATAAAGCCGGACAGCAACGGCCCCGCCACGGCAATGCCGGCACCGACAAACACCGCGCTGCCGATCAGCACCACGCTGTGATGGCTGGCCAGACGCAACAACAAGGCACTGCCGATCAGCACCATGCAGCCGGTAATGGTGCGTTCCAGCCCAAAGCGCACGGCAAGCCGGGGCGCGAAAGGCGCCAGCAATCCCATGCACAGCACGGGCAGCGCGGTGGTCAGGGCGATAAGGCCGCGACTCAAAGACAGTTCGTTGGCGATGCGCTCGATCAGCGGCGCGAGAGAAGTGATGCCAGGACGCAAATTGATAGCGGCCAGCACCAGGGCGACAAAGAGCAGGCCCCGAGAGATGGGTTTCACGAGAGTATTCAACGTAGCGACGACCAGGCAGGCCGGGCCAGCAACCCTACTATTCAACGGCGGTGACGAACAAGCCTGGCCGGCAAAAAAATTGACCGGCCAGACAAGTTATCTACACCACTGCTTATTTGCCTTTGGCGCGCATTTTTTCCGCCATGACGGCCATTTCGTTGTACAGCGCTTCCGGGTTCTTCTGCTTCAGCGCCCAGGCCATGCGGCCCTGTTCGTGCGGCAGAATCATGAACTCGTTGTTGGCGACGGAGGTGAATATATGGTCGGCGATATCGGCCGCGCTGATCGGGCTGCTTTCCAGCAACTTGCCAACCTGGGCTTTCATGGTTGGCGTCGGGCCGCGGAAAGAATCCATCAGGTTGGTCTGGAAGAACGACGGGCACACCACGTGCACACCGATTTCCTGCTGCTTGAGTTCAGCCAGCAGGCTTTCCGACAACGCCACAACGCCGGCCTTGGCCACGTTGTAGTTGCTCATCGCCGGGCCCTGCATCAGCGCGGCCATGGAAGCGATATTGATGATGCGACCCTTGCTGCGCTCCAGCAGCGGCAGGAATGCTTTGCAGCCTTTGACCACGCCCATCAGGTTGATCGAAATCTGCCAGTCCCAGTCTTCCAGCGACAAGTCGCTGAAGAAGCCGCCCGAGGCGACGCCGGCGTTGTTGACGATGATATCGACGCCACCGAACTTGGTTTCGCACGCCTGCGCCAAGGCAGTGAGCTGGCTGTAATCACGCACGTCGCAACGCAGCGTGAAGCCGTCGCCGCCGGCTTCGCGAACCAGTTTCAGGGTTTCTGCCAGGCCCGGCTCGCTGACATCGGACAGCGCCAGTTGCCAGCCTTCGCGCGCCCAACGCAACGCGATTTCGCGGCCCAGACCGGAACCAGCGCCGGTGATCATCATGCGATTTTGCATAGTAAGGCTGCCTTTTCTTATAGGTGTCATGGGTGAGGAGTGATCCCAGTGTAGCGAACGCAATCCCCCGGCCCACGCACCATTAGGCTGCTGAATGAGCGAAGCAAACCGCGCTCATGCCTGCATCTTTTTTGCCTGTATGGCACGGCGAATCACATACGCGTAAACCGCAATATTGAGCACCAGCACAACCGCACCGAAGCCCAGTTGCATCTCGGGTGTGAGACCGCGCGGGTAGATCAGCGGAATCAGGTAATGCTCGATAAAACCGCCATCGTAGCCTTGCTGACCGGCAGCCTGGCGCAAGTGGTTTTCCAGCGGCGTGAGCGGGCAATACAAATGCAAAAACTCCACGGCGGCGCCCCACGTCACGGCCGGCAAGTGCAGCGCCATCAGCCAGCGCCAGCGCAACACCAACAGCCCGCCGAACAGCACAAACAGAATGAACAACAGGTGCACCAACACCACGGCATCGGCCGCCAGGCGAAACCCCATCTCTCCTCCTCCTGCATCGTGCAGAAATAACCTGAATTATTAGAAAGCCCGCTTAGTCGTACTTAGTAGACGAGGCAAGCGCAACGGTTGCGCGGCCTCTGAAGGAAGTTGCACTCAACGGTCTAGAACAAGGAATACACCCATGGGCCTCAGCACAATTTTGATCGTGGTACTCATTCTTCTCCTCGTCGGTGGTCTGCCGCTGTACCCGCACTCCAGAAGCTGGGGCTATGGCCCGTCGGGCATTCTGGGCACCATTTTGATCATCGTGATCATTCTGGCGCTGCTTGGCAGGATTTAGTTTCCGGCCGGTGTGAAAAGCCCCGCTTCGTGCGGGGCTTTTTATTGCCTGGCGATCGGCTGCGCGTCGGCCGGGCTGCGTTAAAAACGGGTTTCAATGCTCATTGGCTACAGCCAACTGCGCTTGAAAACCCGTTTTTGCCTTGCCCGTCTCTAGCTCGCTCGATCGCGATTCGCGCGTGAGAATTTAAAAGCATCGCGGCTAAAGCCGCTCCTACAGGGTGGGTAGGAGCAGCTATAACCCCATGCGCTTTTAAAAAAAAAGGCAGCCCGAAGGCTGCCCAAGATCACTCAGAAGCTATGTCGATCAATGCGCCGCTGCACCACTGGCACCCAGGCCGGTTTGCGAGCGAACGAATTGCGGCAGGAAGCGTGCACGCTCTTCACTGGCCGAGGTGGATTTGTCGGTGATCGAGAAGAACCAGATACCCGCGAATGCCACGATCATCGAGAACAAGGCCGGGTATTCGTACGGGAAGATCGCCTTCGCGTTACCCATTACCTGCACCCAGATGGTTGGGCCGAGAATCATCAGGCCGACGGCGGTCAACAGACCCAGCCAGCCACCGATCATGGCGCCACGGGTGGTGAGGTTTTTCCAGTACATGGAAAGGATCAGCACCGGGAAGTTGCAGCTTGCAGCGATGGAGAACGCCAGGCCCACCATGAACGCGATGTTCTGTTTCTCGAAGAGGATGCCCAGGCCGATGGCGAGTACGCCGAGGGCAATGGTGGTGATCTTCGATACGCGCAGTTCATCTTTCTCGTTGGCTTTGCCGGCCTTGATCACGCTGGCATAGATGTCGTGGGACACCGCCGAAGCGCCGGCCAGGGTCAAGCCAGCCACTACCGCCAGAATGGTGGCGAACGCCACTGCCGAGATAAAGCCGAGGAACAGGCTGCCGCCTACGGCGTTAGCCAGGTGCACCGCCGCCATGTTGTTACCCCCCAACAGAGCGCCCGCTGCGTCTTTGAACGCCGGGTTAGTGCTGACCAGCAAGATCGCGCCGAAGCCGATGATAAAGGTCAGGATGTAGAAGTAACCGATGAAGCCGGTGGCGTAGAACACGCTTTTGCGGGCTTCCTTGGCATCGCTCACGGTGAAGAAGCGCATCAGAATGTGCGGCAGGCCAGCGGTACCGAACATCAGTGCCAGGCCGAGGGAGATCGCCGAAACCGGGTCACTCACCAATGCGCCAGGGCTCATGATGGCCTGACCTTTGGCGTGCACTTTCACGGCTTCGGAGAACAGCGTGCCGAAGTCGAAGTTGACGGTTTTCATCACCATCAGTGCCATGAACGAAGCGCCCGAAAGCAGCAGCACGGCTTTGATGATTTGCACCCAGGTGGTTGCCAGCATGCCGCCGAACAGCACGTACAGCACCATCAGAATGCCGACCAGAATCACCGCCACGTGGTAGTCCAGCCCGAACAGCAGCTGAATCAGCTTGCCGGCGCCAACCATCTGCGCGATCAGGTAGAACGCCACCACCACCAGCGAACCGCTGGCAGACAGGGTGCGGATCTCTTTCTGCTTGAGGCGATACGAAGCGACGTCGGCAAAGGTGTATTTGCCCAGGTTGCGCAAGCGCTCGGCAATCAGGAACAGGATGATCGGCCAGCCGACCAGAAAGCCGATGGAGTAGATCAGGCCGTCATAACCGGAGGTGTACACCAGAGCGGAAATACCCAGGAACGAGGCCGCCGACATGTAGTCGCCCGCAATCGCCAGGCCGTTCTGAAAGCCCGTGATCTTGCCGCCAGCGGCGTAGTGGTCAGCGGTGGAGTTGTTGCGCTTGGAAGCCCAGTAGGTAATGAACAAGGTGGCGCCGACAAACGCCACGAACATGACAATGGCTGCCACGTTGATGGGTTGACGCTCTACCGCACCGGCAATGGCGTCGGCAGCCCACAGGGCTGGCGCGAACGCGAGCAAGGCGCAGGCCGCAAGATTACGTGCGATCATTTTTCACCTCGTCGAGAATGGCCTGGTTCAAGTCGTCGAATTCGCCGTTGGCGCGGTACACGTAGATACCGGTGAGCACAAAGGCGGAGAGGATCAGACCGATGCCGGCGGGAATACCCCACGTGGTCGGCGACCCTTCACTGATCGGCGTGCCGAACAGGCTGGGGTCAAAGGCGATGACAAGGATGAAGGCCACGTAGAGGCCAAGCATGATGGCGGAAAGTATCCAGGCGAATCGCTCGCGCTTGGCTACCAATTCTCTGAATCGCGGACTTTTCTCAATCCGCTCGTAGATGCTGTCGTTCATTTTATTTTTATCCTCCGCAGCACGGGTTGCTGGTGAGCTAACAATAGTTCGCTCAGGGCCGGAAGACAGACGACCTTAGTCTTATTTAAGACCAAGGTCGCAACACACTCGTAGGTTGGGTCGGTCCGCGGGCGGTGAGCGCCGCGAAGCCCAACAGGGATCCCTGCGGGCTCCGCGTGACGGTCCAACGCCAAACCAGCGCACCGCCATGTTGGGCTTCGCTTCGCTCAACGCCAACCTACGTTGAAAACAACAAAGCCGCTCAAAAGAGCGGCTTCGTGCCAAACGCAATAACGCTTATTTCAACCAGCCATCCACGCGAGCCGGGTTTTCCGCTACCCATTTTTTCGCGGCATCGGCCGGCTTGGCGCCCTCTTCCACCGCCAGCATCACGCTGCCGATTTCGTCGGGGGTCCAGTTGAATTTCTTCAGGAAGGCGACAACGGTCGGCGCTTTGGCTTCCAGACCGGGGTTGGCCACGCTGTCTACGTGTTCAGCGGCGCCGTAGACGTTTTTCGGGTCTTCGAGGAAGCGCAGTTTCCACTTGGCAAACATCCAGTGCGGAATCCAGCCGGTGACCGCAATCGGTTTCTCGGAACGAATGGCGCGGGCCAGTTCAGCGGTCATGGCGCTGCCGGAGCTGGCGAGCAGTTTGTAGTCGAGGCCGTAGTCCTTGATGGCCTGATCGGTTTTCAGCATGACGCCTGAACCGGCGTCGATGCCGACGATGCGGCCGGCGAAGGCATCTTTCTGCGCTTGCAGATCGCCCACGGTTTTGGCGGTCACGTACTCAGGCACGATCAAACCGATTTTCGCGTCGTTGAAGTTCGGGCCGAGGTCGACCACCTGGTCTTTGAGTTTTTCGTAATAGGCGCCGTGGGTAACGGGCAGCCACGCCGAAAGCATGGCGTCGAGCTGACCTTTGGCCACGCCCTGCCACATGATGCCGGTAGCGACGGGCATCAATTGCACGTCGTAACCGAGTTTCTGTTTGATGATTTCTGCCGCCACGTGGGTGGTGGCGACGCTGTCGGACCAGCCATCGACGTAGCCGATTTTCAGTGTGGGTTTATCTGCCGCACCTGCCAAACCGGTGCTAAGTGCCAGTGCCAGACCGGCACCCAAACCCAATAACCGACGCATTTTGCTCATAAGTCTGTTCCCCGAAGATTGTGGCTCGGCGGCTGCCGAGTGGCAGGTAGTTGTGCTGTGTGGTTGTTCTTGTGGACGCGCCTGTGCTGTTTTGTGCAGGCCCCACGCCCTGAGTCAGTCGTGTGCCGACGCCCTGATAATCGACCCAACCGCAGCGGGCACCTGCTCCAAGAACGACATCAACACAGCGAAGAAACGACATGGTTGATTCAGGAGCGACAGGGTCGGTATCCCGGACCGTCAAAGCGCTGCCCAAGCCCTTGAAATTTATGATTGAACGCGCATTCAAGTACCGCTGCGCCGCACCCGTTCATATGTGCTAACACACGTCACCTGCGGCTCTACGCTAAACAGAACGAATGCAGGTAAACTGCGGGGCTTTGCCCCCAGACGCGCCTAACTATGCCCGCATCCTCTCGCTTCCCCGCCCTGCCCTATGCGTTCGCCTGCCTGCTTGCCCTGTTCGCCATTGGCGGCCTGTGGTTTGGCCTGGGCCAACCCTTGGTACTGCCCGACGCGGCGACGCCCACGCACAAACTTCAGTGCGCCTCCTACACGCCGTTCGATAAGGATCAGTCGCCGTTCGACCAGCCTTTCGCCCTGCGTCCCGAGCGGATGGATGCCGACCTGGCATTGCTGGCCACGCGCTTCAATTGCATTCGCACCTACTCCATGACCGGCCTGGAAGCCATTCCCGACCTCGCCCGCAAGCACGGCTTGAAGCTGATGCTCGGTGCCTGGATCAACGGCAACCCGGTGGACACCAAAAAGGAAGTCGATGCGCTGATCAAGTCGGCCAACGAGAACCCGGATGTGGTCGAGTCGGTCATCGTCGGCAACGAAACCCTGCTGCGCAAAGAAGTGACCGGCGCGCAACTGGCCAAGCTGATCGGTGAAGTGAAGGCGCAGATCAAGCAGCCAGTGACTTATGCCGATGTATGGGAATTCTGGCTCCAGCACCCGGAAGTGGCGCCAGCGGTGGACTTCCTGACCATTCACTTGCTGCCGTACTGGGAAGATGACCCCAGCGGCATCGACGAAGCCCTGGCTCATGTGGCGGAAATTCGTCAGGTCTTCGGCAGCAAGTTCGCGCCCAAAGACATTTTCATCGGCGAAACCGGCTGGCCAAGCGAAGGCCGTCAGCGCGAAACAGCCGTACCGAGCCGCGTCAACGAAGCCAAATTCATCCGTGGTTTCGTGGCCATGGCTGAAAAGAACAACTGGAACTACAACCTGATCGAAGCCTTCGACCAACCGTGGAAGCGCGTCAGCGAAGGCGCCATGGGCGGTTACTGGGGCCTGTACGACGCCGACCGCCAGGACAAAAATGTACTGGCCGGCCCGGTGTCGAACTTTGCCAACTGGACCCTGTGGCTGAGCGTTAGCGGTGTGATTTTCTTCGCCACCCTGCTGCTGGCCGGTCGCCCGAACTCAACACGCTCGGCGCTGGTATTGCCACTGCTGGCGGCCGTCGGCGCGTGCAGCATTGCGCTGTGGGGCGAAATGGCGCGGGTTAACAGCCGCTATGTCGGTGAATGGGCATGGGCTGCGTTTCTGGTCGGCCTGAACCTGATCGTGCTGGCCCATGCAGCGTTGGCGCTGTCGAGCAAAGCCGGCTGGCGCGCTGGCGCCTATGCCTGGCTGCAAGCGCGTGGTGGCTGGTGGCTGGCCGCCAGCGGTTTCGCCGCTGCGGTGCTGATGCTCGGTCTGGTGTTCGACCCGCGCTACCGCTGCTTCCCGAGCATGGTGTTGCTGCTGCCCGCGTTGGTATACCTGTGCCGCCCTGTCGCCGGACCGCGTCGCGAGATTGCCCTGCTGACCCTGATCGTCGGCGCCGGCATTCTGCCGCAGTTGTACCAGGAGACCCTGGGCAACTGGCAGGCGCTGGGCTGGGCCGCCGTTAGCGCGCTGATGGTAGCCGCGATGTGGCGCAGCTTGCGGGTCAAGGCCAGCTAGGCCAGACGCAGGCAATAAAAAACGGGGCTCACGATGAGCCCCGTTTTTTTTGTTCAAGAGCATCGCGGCTAAAGCCGCTCCCACAGGATCACACCCAACCTGTAGGAGCGGCTTTAGCCGCGATGGTTTTCAAGCCAGACGCGGCGCCCGCACCAATCGCAACGCGGCAATCACCACGGCAAATACCGCCAGGCTGGCGCTATAGAGCACCAGCGCCGGCAAGGCGAACACCAGCGCAGCGACCGCCAGCCACCAGCCGGCGCGACCCGGCACCACGAATGCCAGCAAGGCGCCACCCAGACCGGCCCAGGCGATAACGCGGAAGTGAATGAGCAAGCCCAGGCCGTCACGCACCTGGCATTCCCAGCGCTGCGCCTGGTCAACGCAAATGCCGACCCACTGGCTGTCTTCCATCAGGGCAAAACGCAGCCCGTAGGCGGCGGCCAGCCACAAGGCCAGAACGATCAGCAAGGCGATCAGGGGCAAACGACGGGACATGGGTTTCTCCGGTAGATAAATCGGCGCTCAGGATAAACGCCCGAACGCGGTATGCAAGCGCCAGAGCACTAAAGATCAAGCCTTCTCCACGGAATTCATATCATGCTGTTGCCGCGCGCGCAGGGAGCCGGCAAGCTCCGTTCATTCCGCCATTCCTGGAGTTTTTATGTCCCGTATTCAGTTACGCAACGCGACGCCCGATGACGTTGGCCTGATTCTCAGCCTGATTCACGAGTTGGCGGTGTACGAAAAGCTCAGCGACCAGGCCGTCGCCACGCCTGAAGACTTGACCGCCAACCTGTTTGGCCCACGCCCGTTCGCCGAAGTGCTTATCGGCGAGCTCGATGGCGAACCACAAGGCTTTGCCCTGTTCTTCTCCAGCTTCTCGACCTTTCTGGGCAAGCCCGGCATTTATCTGGAAGACCTGTACGTTCGCGAAGCAGCGCGCAGTTCCGGGCTGGGCAAAGCCTTGCTCGCGCGCCTGGCGCAGCTGGCGGTGGAGCGCGGCTGTGGTCGTCTGGAATGGGCGGTGCTGGACTGGAACGAGCCGGCGCTGGGCTTTTACCGCCGTCTTGGCGCGCGTCCGCAGGACGATTGGACCACTTACCGTCTCAGCGGCGCAGCGCTGGCTGAGCTGGCAAAACAAGCCGAGTAAATATCTCTGTGCTATACCAGCGTGTCTGCTGTCATATCGCCAGATTCACTCCGCACTTTATCTTCTAAAGGGATTTGCGATGCCGCGCCTCTCACGTTTTGCTGCGCTTATGGCAGGTTTATGCCTCAGTCCGTTGTTGTCGGCCGCCGACATCGACGAGGCCAGCTATGGGTTCCCACTGACCAACCCCTTCGAGGCGACCATCGCCACGACGCCCCCGGACTTGCGTGCGCAAGTGCCGGAAGACCGGGACATTGATCAAGCCGACTACAACCTCAAACTACGGCCCGAGCGCGAGCTCGAAGTGCCGGACAACTTCTGGCCGGTGAAAACCCTGCGCTATCGCATGGCCAAGCAGAAAGGGCCGGCGCCGCTGATTTTCATCATTGCCGGTACGGGCGCGCATTACTCCAGCACGCTGGCGGAAAACCTCAAGAAGGTGTTCTACGGCGCGGGTTACCACGTGGTGCAGCTCTCTTCGCCCACCAGCTATGACTTCATGACCGCCGCGTCGCGCCACGCCACGCCGGGCGTCAGCACTGAAGACGCCGACGACCTGTATCGCGTAATGCAAGCCGTGCGTGCGCAGCATCCGGAAGTGGAGGTCACCGACTTCTACCTCACCGGTTACAGCCTGGGTGCGTTGAACGCGGCGTTTGTCAGCAAGCTGGATGAAGACCGGCGCAGCTTCAACTTCAAAAAAGTGCTGATGCTCAACCCGCCGGTGAACCTCTACACCTCGATCACCAACCTCGATCGCCTGGTGCAGACCGAAGTGAAAGGCATCTCCAACAGCAGCACGTTCTATGACACGGTATTGAGCAAGCTGACCCGCTACTTCCAGCAGAAGGGCTACATCGACATCAACGATGCCATGCTCTATGACCTGCAGCAGTCCAAGCAGCAGCTTTCCAACGAACAGCTGGCGATGTTGATTGGTACCTCTTTTCGATTCTCGTCCGCCGACATCGCGTTTACGTCCGACCTGATCAACCGCCGTGGCCTCATCACGCCGCCGGAAACCCCGATCAGCGAAGGCACCAGCCTGACCCCGTATTTCCGCAAAGCCCTGCAGTGCGACTTCGACTGCTACATTCGCGAGCAACTGATCCCCATGTGGCGCGCGCGCACCGACGGCGGCAGCTTGCTGCAACTGATCGATCAGGTGAGTTTGTACGCGCTGGAGGATTACCTGAAAACCAGCGACAAGGTGCTGGTGATGCACAACAAGGATGACGTCATTCTCGGCCCCGGCGACCTGGGCTTTTTACGCAGAACGATGGGCGACCGTTTGACCGTTTACCCGCACGGCGGGCACTGCGGCAACCTCAACTACCGCGTAAATACCGCCGCCATGCTGGAGCTGCTGAAATGACCAAGACCTCCCTGCTGCTCGCTCTGCTGTTTGCCACTGGCGCGGTGCACGCGGCTGACCCGCAACCGCAGACGACGCCGGCTGCAGAGCCGGACGGTTTCACCGAGCCGCTCAAAGCGCTGAAATTCAACGCCGGGCTGGACCAGCACGAATTCGAGCGCTCGACCCTCGACGCCTTGAACGTCTACGACCCGCTGGAATCGGTAAACCGGCGCATCTACCACTTCAACTACCGCTTCGATGAGTGGGTGTTTCTGCCGGTGGTGGACGGCTATCGCTACGTCACGCCCAAGTTCGTACGCAGTGGCGTGAGCAATTTCTTCAGCAACATTGGTGACATCCCCAACCTGGTCAACAGCCTGTTGCAGTTCAAAGGCCAGCGCTCGCTGGAAACCACCGGCCGTTTGCTGCTGAACACCACCATTGGCGTAGTGGGCCTGTGGGACCCGGCCACCATGATGGGGCTGCCAAAACAATCGGAAGACTTCGGCCAGACCTTGGGCTTCTACGGCGTGCCGGCAGGCCCATACGTGATGCTGCCGATTCTTGGCCCGTCGAACCTGCGCGATACCGGTGGGTTGCTGGCGGATTTCACCGTGGAAAACCAGATCAACTTCCTCAACGTCGCCGAAGTCAGCCAGGACCACCCGGAACTGTTCCTGCTGCGCTCCATCGACCGCCGCTACGTCACCACCTTCCGCTACGGCCAGACCAATTCGCCGTTCGAATACGAGAAAGTGCGTTACGTATACACCGAAGCGCGCAAGTTGCAGGTGGCTGAGTAAAGGCTTCGCTGGGCCTCGCGTGCCGACCGACCCAACCTGCGGTTGTATTTCGTGGGTTGAGTTTCGTAGGTTGGGTTGAGCCGCAGGCGAAGCCCAACGTCGCACGCGCCCCTTCCTACCGACTCAACTCCGGCGCCAACGACTGCGCCACCTGCGGCTCCAGCCCCAAAAAGCGCACCAACTCGGTCTTCTTGGCCATCGCGTCCTGGTAGCCCAGCTCGATCAGCTCGTTGCAGTAGCCCGACTCGAACAGCAGGTAACTCAACACCCCTGCCCCACCGGCTTTCTTGGCCCCCGGCCCGCGCAAAAACATACGCAAGGTTCGCGGTAGCTCGTGCCAATGGCGCGCGGCAATGTGGTCCAGCGGCTGACTGGGGGCAATCACCAACACGTCTACCGGTTTGATCGCCGAGCTTTTCGCCGGCAGGTTGGACGGCAACAAGCGGCACATCTGGTTCATGCGTTCGAGCAGCTCGATATCGCTTTCCAGGCTGTCGATAAAGGTGCTGTTGAGCAAATGGCCGCTGACCTGCGCCAGGCTCGGCGGCCCCACGATCTTGCTGCGCACCGGCACGTTATGGGGATTGGCATTGCCACTCACACCCACCACCAATACGCGGTTGGCACCCAGATGCAGTGCCGGGCTGATGGGCGCGGACGAGCGCATGGCGCCGTCGCCAAAGTATTCCCGGTTGATTTTTACCGGCGGGAATATCAACGGAATCGCCGCACTGGCCAGCAGGTGTTCAAGCTGCAATCGGGTCGGTACGCCGACGCGGCGATGGCGAAACCACGGGTCGATGGCGGCGCGCCCTTGATAAAACGTCACCGCCTGGCCGGAGTCATAGCCGAAGGCCGTCACCGCCACGGCGCGCAATTTGCGCATGCGCACGGCGGCGGCGATTCCGGTGAAGTCGAGGTTTTCCGCCAGCAAGCCGCCAAGCGGCGAGCTGTCGAGCAACGCCACCGGCGCGCGCTTGCCCAGGCCCAGCAGGCTGTGGCCAAAGAAGCGACTGGCCTGGCGCACCACCCCGGAAAAATCACTGCGGTACACCTGATGGGTGTGAAAATTCTGCCACACATGGGTCAGGCGCTTGATCGCTTCATTGAACTGCAACGCGCCACAGGCCAGGCCCACGGCATTGATGGCGCCGGCCGAGGTGCCGACGATCACGGGAAAGGGATTTTGCGTGGTGTCGGGCAGCAGATCGGCAATCGCCGCAAGCACGCCCACCTGATAGGCGGCACGCGCGCCGCCGCCCGATAGAATCAGCCCAGTCACCGGTTTGCTTGGATCGTGCGCTAGATTCATCGAAGCCTCTTTACGGGGTTTTCGCGAGTATAGAGTGCCTGGCTGGCGTGGTAGCGGCTGCTACCACTGAAACAAGCCTCGCCTCAGCTTTTGTTATAGAGCTTCGGCTGACCCGGCGGCCGGGTTTTGAAGCGACGGTGCGCCCACAGGTATTGTTCCGGGCAGCTGAGAATCGCCCGCTCCACCCACTGATTCACCCGCAGGCAGTCCTCTTCTTCGGACTCCCCGGGGAAATTGCGCAGCGGTGGGTGAATGACCAATTTATAACCGCCACCGTTGGGCAGACGCTTCTGCGTAAACGGCATGACCTGCGCGCGGCCCAGACGGGCAAACTTGCTGGTGGCAGTGACCGTGGCGGCGGTGATGCCGAACAGCGGCACGAACACGCTTTGCTTGATGCCGTAGTCCTGATCGGGCGCATACCAGATGGCGCGCCCGGCACGCAGCACTTTCAGCATGGCGCGCACGTCTTCGCGCTCAATCGCCTGGGCGTCCTGGTTATGGCGCTCGCGGCCGCGGCGCTGAACGAAGTCGAACAGCGCATTTTTATGCTCGCGGTACATGCCGTCGATGGTGTGGCGCTGGCCCAACAGGGCGGCACCGATTTCCAGGGTAGTGAAATGCACGGCCATCAGAATCACGCCCCGCCCCTGCAGTTGCGCTTCCTGCAGGTATTCCAGGCCCTCGATATGGGCCAGGCGCGCCAGGCGTTTGGTCGGCCACCACCAGCTCATGGCCATTTCGAAAAAGGCGATGCCGGTGGACGCGAAGTTTTCATGCAGCAGTTTTTTTCGCTCGGCGTCGGACATCTGCGGGAAGCACAGCGCCAAATTGCGCGCGGCAATTTCACGGCGTGAGCGCGCGCCTGCATACATTACCCATCCCAGCGCTCGCCCCAGCCCCAGCAATGCCGAATAAGGCAGCTGCACCAGCAGCCACAGCAACCCCAGGCCGAGCCAGAGCAGCCAGTAGCGCGGATGAAGAAATTGGCGACGAAACTGCGGACGATCCATCTGGCTTTCCGAAAATCAAACAAAGGCGCGCATTCTACAGGACTGCACGCGGCTTGCGGCCCAACCGCGTTCTCGCTATAAGTCCGGTCTTATTCCAGGCCGTCAGCTTGCGCTGCGGCCCTGTAGGCATTTCTGAAATCAGCACATTATTAAGGCCATCAGGCACCCCATGAGCCAAGCCGATCTGCTCAACCAAGACCCCGTATTCCAGCTCAAAGGCAGCATGCTCGCCATCACCGTGCTCGAGCTTGCGCACAATGATCTCCAGCGCCTGGAACAGCAACTGGCCGAAAAGGTTGCCCAGGCCCCGAACTTCTTCAGCAACATTCCGCTGGTGCTGGCCCTGGACAAGCTGCCAGCCGCCGAAGGCATTCTCGACATCGGCGAGTTGATGGCGCTGTGTCGGCGCCATGGTTTGCGCACGCTGGCCATTCGCGCCAACCGTGAAGAAGACATCGCCGCCGCCCTCGCCCTCGACATTCCCGTGCTGCCGCCGTCCGGCGCGCGGGAAAAGCTCGTGGAACCGGTGGAGATAACGGCCAAAAGAAAGGCGGAAAAGCCGCCCGAGCCTGTGGTTAAACCGACCAAAGTCATCAATTCACCCGTACGCGGCGGCATGCAGGTGTATGCCCAGGGCGGCGATCTGATCGTGCTGGCGCCCGTCAGTGCCGGCGCGGAACTTCTCGCCGACGGCAACATCCATGTTTACGCGCCCATGCGCGGCCGGGCTCTGGCTGGCGTTAAAGGCGACACCAAAGCGCGAATTTTCTGCCAGCAACTGGGCGCCGAAATGCTCTCCATTGCCGGCCAGTACAAGGTCTCTGAAGACCTGCGCCGCGACCCGCTGTGGGGCGATGCAGTACAGGTAAGCCTGACCGGTGACGTGTTGAACATCACCCGGCTTTAACGGATACTGCGGCCACTTTTCAGGACACAAAACGGGCATCTGGAAGCCACCTTTTCATTGGCGCCAGATTCCCGCATTTCTTCATATTTAGGGTGAATCACCTTGGCCAAGATCCTCGTAGTCACATCCGGCAAAGGTGGCGTCGGTAAAACCACCACCAGCGCCGCCATCGGTACCGGCCTCGCCCTGCGTGGGCACAAGACTGTCATCGTCGACTTCGACGTCGGTCTGCGTAACCTCGACCTGATCATGGGCTGTGAACGCCGCGTTGTTTACGACTTCGTCAACGTCGTCAACGGCGAAGCCACCCTGACGCAAGCACTGATCAAAGACAAACGCCTGGAAAACCTCTACGTCCTGGCCGCCAGTCAGACCCGCGACAAAGACGCGCTGACCAAGGAAGGCGTGGAAAAAATCATCAACGAGCTGCGCCAGACCTTCGAATACGTGGTCTGCGACTCGCCAGCCGGTATCGAAAAAGGCGCTCACCTGGCGATGTACTTCGCCGACGAGGCCATTGTTGTAACCAACCCGGAAGTGTCCTCGGTACGTGACTCCGACCGCATGCTCGGCCTGCTGGCCAGCAAGTCGCGCCGCGCCGAACTGGGCGAAGACCCGATCAAGGAGCACCTGCTGCTGACGCGCTACAACCCTGAGCGCGTGCAGAAGGGCGAAATGCTCGGCGTTGAAGACGTTGAAGAAATCCTCGCCATTCGCCTGCTTGGCGTTATTCCCGAGTCGCAAGCCGTACTCAAGGCTTCCAACCAGGGCGTACCGGTGATTCTCGATGACCAGAGCGACGCCGGCCAAGCCTATAGCGATGCCGTTGACCGTCTGCTGGGCAAGGAAGTCGCGCACCGTTTCCTCGACGTCAAGAAACAAGGCTTCATGCAACGCCTGTTCGGAGGTCGCGAATGAATATTTTCGACTTCTTTCGCGAGCGCAAAAAAGAAACCACCGCGTCGATTGCGAAAGAGCGTCTGCAGATCATCGTTGCGCACGAGCGCGGCCAGCGCAGCAAACCGGACTACCTGCCGGCGTTGCAGCAAGAGCTGGTTGAAGTGATCCGCAAGTACGTGAACATCGACTCGGACCAAGTGCAGGTCGCCCTGGAAAACCAAGGCAGCTGCTCGATTCTCGAGCTCAACATCACCCTGCCGGATCGTTGATTCGAAGGGTTCAGATAACGGCGGCTTCGGCCGCCGTTGTCGTTTTTGCGCAACTGTTTTGTAGGGCCACTGCATGCCGCTGTCGAACGTCGAAATCGTCTACCAGGACGAACAGATCCTGCTGGTCAACAAGCCCACCCTGCTGCTCTCGGTGCCTGGGCGTGCGGATGACAACAAGGACTGCCTGATCACCCGCCTGCAGGAAAACGGTTATCCCGAAGCACGCATCGTGCACCGCCTGGACTGGGAAACCTCCGGCCTGATTCTGCTGGCCCGCGACGCCGATACCCACCGTGAACTGTCGCGCCAGTTCCACGACCGCGAAACCGAAAAAGCCTATATCGCCTTGTGCTGGGGCCAGCCGGAACTCGACAGCGGCAGCATCGACCTGCCGCTGCGCTACGACCCGCCGACCAAACCGCGCCACGTGGTCGACCACGAACACGGACGCAACGCCCTGACCTTCTGGCGCGTGCTGGAGCGTTGCGGCGACTGGGCGCGCGTCGAGCTAACGCCCATCACCGGCCGCTCGCACCAGTTGCGCGTGCATATGTTGTCGATTGGCCATCCGCTGCTTGGCGACGGCCTGTATGCCCACGAACAGGCGCTGGCTGCCTATCCGCGCTTGTGTCTGCACGCGGCAATGCTGGCGTTCACCCATCCGAAAACCGGCGAGCGTTTGCGCTTTGAGTGCCCGGCGCCGTTTTGAGCGGCTGATGCCTGCGGCGCTATACGGTAAACTCCGGCCATTGCCGCCTGGAGTGCCTTATGCGCGAAGAATTGAATCAGGGCCTGATCGACTTTCTCAAGGCCTCGCCGACGCCGTTTCACGCCACCGCCAGCCTGGCCATGCGCCTGGAAACGGCCGGTTATGTGCACCTCGATGAGCGGGAAACCTGGCACACCGAAGCCGGTGGCCGCTACTACGTAACCCGCAACGACTCCTCCATCATCGCCTTCAAGCTCGGCAAGCGTGCGCCGCTGGAAGGTGGTTTGCGCCTGGTCGGCGCGCACACCGACAGCCCGTGCCTGCGGGTAAAACCGCAGCCGGAACTGCAGCGCCAGGGCTTTCTGCAACTGGGTGTTGAAGTGTACGGCGGCGCCTTGCTCGCGCCGTGGTTTGACCGCGACCTGTCGCTGGCCGGGCGCGTCACCTTCCGCCGCGACGGCAAGGTTGAAAGCCAGTTGATCGACTTCCTGGTGCCCATCGCCACCATTCCCAACCTGGCCATTCACCTGAACCGTGAAGCCAACCAGGGCTGGGCGATCAACCCGCAAACCGAACTGCCGCCGATTCTGGCTCAAGTGGCTGGCGATGAACGCTACGACTTCCGCGCCCTGCTCGCCGACCAGCTCGGCCGCGAGCACGGCCTGAATGCCGACGCGGTGCTCGACTACGAGTTGAGTTTCTACGACACCCAGGACGCTGCCGTCATAGGCTTGAACGCAGACTTCATTGCCGGCGCGCGCCTCGACAACCTGCTGTCTTGCTTTGCCGGCCTGCAAGCCTTGCTGCACAGCGCCGACGACGAAAGCTGCTTTCTGATCTGCACCGACCACGAAGAAGTGGGCTCCAGCTCCTGCTGCGGCGCCGACGGGCCTATGCTCGAGCAAGTGCTGCGCCGCGTACTGCCGCACGATGAAGACTTTGTGCGGGTCATTCAGAAGTCGCTGCTGGTGTCGGCTGACAACGCCCACGGCGTGCACCCCAACTACGCCGACAAGCACGACGGCAACCACGGACCAAAACTCAATGCCGGCCCGGTGATCAAGGTCAACAGCAACCAGCGCTACGCCACCAGCAGCGAAACCGCCGGGTTTTTCCGCCACTTGTGCCTGGCCGAAGAGGTGCCGGTGCAGAGCTTCGTGGTCCGCAGCGACATGGGTTGCGGTTCCACCATCGGCCCGATCATCGCCAGCAATCTGGGCGTACGCACGGTCGACATCGGCCTGCCGACCTTTGCCATGCACTCGATTCGCGAACTGGCGGGCAGCCATGACCTTGAGCATCTGGTGAAAGTGCTCACCGCGTTTTATGCGACTGAGTTGTTTTGACAAGCCGTTGGGCTTAGCGCAGCGAAGCCCAACACCCGCGCCTCTACTCCGGCACTTCCACGCTCACGTGAATGGCATCGTGCCGCCAGCACTCGATGTCGCAATCAATCAACCGGCCGTGCTGGTCGCGGTTCACCCGCGTGATGCGCAGCGCCGGGCTGCCTACTGATACTTTCAAGGCAGCCGCTGCCTCCAGGTGCAGCGCCGTTGGCACCATGTCGAACCGCACCCGCCCGTAGTGAATGCCGTACTGGCGTTCGTACAGTTCGGTCAGCGACAGGGTCAGGTCAAAGTCGAGAATGCCCGGAAAGTAGGCGGGATTGAGGTAATGCTCGACGTACAGCACCAGCCGGCCGTCAACACGGCGTGCGCGACGTATCTGAATGACGCTGGACAGCGCCGGCAACTCAAGCAGATCACAAATGGCCGCGGGCGCTGGCAACAGCCGCGCGGCTATCACTTCGGTGGCCGGCGTGCGCCCCTGCTCGCCAACCATGGCGTCGAAATGGCTGCGCACCAGCGGGTTGTAGGCCAGGCGTGGCAACGACACAAACCAGCCACGGCGCTCCTCGCGATAGATAAGCCCCTGCGCTTCCAGCTGGCCCAAGGCTTCACGCAAGGTGATGCGCGTGGTGTCGAACACCTCGCTCAATTTGCGCTCGGCCGGCAACTTGCTGCCTGACGGCAACAAGCCGTGCTCTATCTGTTCTTCCAGCGCACGACAGATTGCCGTAACCGCGCGGGGTGCCTCATCTCGCATCAAGTGCCCTCATCTGGACTAGTCCAGCCCCATTTCAGGGCCAGCCAAAGCCTGGAAACCGCCGTAGTTCGGTGAATAACCCTAGCCAGCCTAGATGACTATTGGATGACATGAGCCTGCTTTTGCATGGCACATGCCAACCTTGATACGCCCTGTATATTTTTCAAATCAAGCACTTATCCATGGTCTACGCTTGCTGGACGCTCGCCCGGCGCACTTGGCGCGGGCGGCGAGCCAGAGCGGTCCGACACAAAATTGTCATCCATTACCGCTAACTTGGCTTGGCTATTGCTGATCTAGACCAACACCCTCAACACGAAGGAGCGTCGAATGAAACGCCTGTTGCTAGCTTCAATCCTGGGATCGACCATTGCTCTGGCTAACCTCGCCATGGCCGCCGATACCGACCTGAAAAGCCTGGAAGCCGCCGCCAAGTCCGAGGGCGCGGTAAACAGCGTGGGCATGCCAGACAGCTGGGCCAACTGGAAGGACACCTGGGTCGACCTGGGCAAACTCTACGGCCTTAAGCACCTGGACACCGACATGAGCTCGGCGCAGGAAATCGCCAAGTTTGCTGCGGAAAAAGACAACGCCACCGCCGACATCGGCGACGTCGGCGCGGCCTTTGGCCCCATCGCCGCACAGCAGGGTGTAACCCAACCCTACAAACCCAGCACCTGGGCACAAATTCCCGAGTGGGCCAAAGACAAAGACGGCCACTGGATGCTCGCCTACACCGGCTCCATCGCTTTCATCGTCAACAAGAAGCTGGTCAAAGACGTACCGAAATCCTGGGCCGACCTGGAAAAAGGCAAATACAAAGTTGCCATCGGTGACGTCAGCGCTGCTGCACAAGCAGTAAACGGCGTACTGGCTGCCGCCATCGCCAAAGGCGGTGACGAGAAGAACATTCAGCCGGGTCTGGACCTGTTCGCTGAAATCGCCAAGCAAGGTCGTCTGTCACTGTCCAACCCGACTATCCAGACCCTGGAAAAAGGCGAAGTGGAAGTGGGCGTTGTCTGGGACTTCAACGGCTTGAGCTACCGCGACCAGATCGACCCAAGCCGCTTTGAAGTGCTGATTCCGTCCGACGGTTCGGTGATCTCCGGTTACACCACCATCATCAACAAATACGCCAAGAACCCTAACGCCGCCAAGCTGGCGCGTGAGTACATTCTGAGCGACGCCGGTCAGATCAACCTGGCCAAAGGCAACGCCCGTCCGATCCGTGCAGAGCACCTGACCCTGCCGGCTGACGTGCAAGCCAAGCTGCTGCCCAATGAGCAGTACGCCAAGGTCAAGCCAATCAAGGACGCCAAAGCCTGGGAAGAAACCTCCAAGGCCTTGCCGAGCCTGTGGCAGGAAAACGTGATCATCAACATGGAATAAAGAGTCAGGCGGCGATAGAAGAAAGCGGTCTGGCCGCTTTCTTCTTTTTCAGCACGCACGGTCAATGTAGGAGGGGCTTTAGCCGCGATGCTTTCAAGCGCAACAGCATCGCGGCTAAAGCCGCTCCCACAGGGACTGAGGAACGCCTTGCAACGGTGGAATAGCACATGAAACACAACGTCATACTCGTGGTGCTCGACGGCCTCAACTACGGCGTGGCTGAGCATGCCATGGGGCACTTGCAGGCTTACTGCGGCGCCGGGCGCGCTGCGCTGTACAAACTCGAATGCGAACTGCCAGCGCTCTCGCGGCCGTTGTATGAGTGCATTCTTTCCGGCGTACCGCCGATTGAAAGCGGCATCGTGCACAACGATGTATCGCGTCTTTCCAACCAGCAAAGCATTTTCCACTACGCCAGTGCGGCGGGCCTGAGCACGGCAGCAGCGGCTTACCACTGGGTGAGCGAGCTGTATAACCGCAGCCCGTTCCATGCAGCGCGTGACCGGCATACCGAGGCGCCGGAATTACCCATCCAGCATGGGCATTTCTATTACGCCGACCACTACCCCGATTCCCATCTGTTCGCCGATGCCGAAAGCCTGCGGGTGCGCCATGCGCCCAACTTCCTGCTGGCCCATCCGATGAACATTGACGACGCAGGCCACAAGCACGGCCTCGACAGCCCGCAATACCGCAACAGCGCCCGCAGCGCCGACCTGTTGCTCGCTGAATACTTGCAGCGCTGGCTCGACGCCGGCTACCAGGTGATGGTCACCGCTGACCACGGCATGAACAACGACCGCTCCCACAACGGCCTGCTCACCGAAGAGCGCGAAGTGCCGCTGTTTGTGCTCGGCGATGCCTTCAGCCTGGACACCTTTGCCCAACCGAAACAAACCGACCTGTGCGGCACCATTTGCGAACTGCTGGGTGTGCCCCATGACAAACCTGTCTGCCGGGAGCTGTTGAAGTGAGTTCAGTCACCCGAGGCAAATGGCTTGGCCTGCTGTGCCTGCTGCCCTTTGCCGTTTTCTTTATTGCCTTTCAGATAGCGCCGCTGCTGTGGGTGGCGATCAACAGCCTCGACAGCGCTGCCGGCTGGGGCCTGAGCAATTACGCCAAAGTATTCAGCTCGAAGTTTTATCTGCAGGCGATCAAGCACAGCCTGGAAATTTCATTCTGGTCGAGCGTAATCGGCATCGTCATTGCCGTTCTCGGTGCGTACTCGCTGCGCAAGGTCGACAGCAAGCTGCGCGATTTCGTCATGGCGTTTTCCAACATGACCAGCAACTTCGCTGGCGTGCCGCTGGCGTTCGCCTTTGTGATTCTGCTGGGCTTCAACGGCGCGCTGACCATCATCCTCAAGCAAGCCGGCGTGATCGACGACTTCAATCTGTACTCGAAAACCGGCTTGATTGTGCTCTACACCTACTTCCAGATTCCCCTCGGCGTGCTGCTGCTTTACCCGGCATTCGACGCCCTGCGTGAAGACTGGCGCGAATCGGCCGAACTGCTGGGCGCCAGCACCTGGGATTTCTGGCGGCACATCGGCTTGCCGGTGCTGACACCGGCCTTGCTGGGCACCTTCATCATTCTGCTTGCCAACGCGCTGGGCGCTTACGCCACGGTGTATGCCCTGACCACGGGCAACTTCAACGTGTTGCCGATTCGTATCGCCGCCATGGTGGCGGGTGACATATCGCTCAATCCGAACCTGGCCAGCGCGCTGGCAATGGTGCTGGTGGGGCTGATGGCGGTGATTACCGTGGTGCATCAATGGCTGTTGAAGAGGAGCTACCATGTCGCGCGTTGAAACCCGGGCGGCCGGGCTGTATCACCGCACGGTGGTCACCTTGCTGTTCCTTATTCTGCTGTTGCCGCTGGCTGGCACCCTGCTTTACTCCCTTTCCACCAGCTGGTCGGCGACCATTCTGCCCGACGGCCTGACGCTGAAATGGTATGCGCAGCTGTGGACCGATCCACGCTTTCTGACCGCATTCGGGCAATCACTGCTGGTGTGTTTTGGCGCGCTGCTGCTGTCGGTGGTGCTGATTCTGCCGCTGCTGTTTGTGGTGCACTACCACTTCCCCAAGCTCGACGGCCTGATGAACATTCTCATCCTGCTGCCTTTCGCCGTGCCGCCTGTGGTGTCGTCGGTTGGCCTGTTGCAAATCTATGGTTCCGGTCCGCTGGCGATGGTGGGCACGCCGTGGATTCTGATTGGCTGCTACTTCACCGTGGCGCTGCCGTTCATGTACCGCGCGATCACCAATAACCTGCAAGCAATCAACCTCACCGACCTGATGGATGCCGCTCACCTGCTCGGTGCCAGCACCTGGAAAGCGGCGTTCCTGGTGGTGCTGCCCAACCTGCGCAAGGGTTTGATGGTGTCGCTGTTTCTGTCGTTCTCCTTTCTGTTCGGCGAATTCGTATTCGCCAACCTGCTGGTCGGTACGCGTTACGAAACGCTGCAGGTGTACCTGAACAACATGAAAAACAGCAGCGGCCATTTCAACAGCGCCCTGGTTATTTCCTACTTCTTCTTCGTGCTGCTGTTCACCTGGGCAGCCAACCGTTTGAACAAGGACAAAGCATGAGTTTTCTGAGCATTCAGGGGCTGCACAAAAGCTACGCCGCTACCTCGATTTTCAGCGATATCAACTGCGAAATCGCCGAGGGCGAATTCGTCACGCTGCTCGGCCCGTCTGGCTGCGGCAAGTCCACCCTGCTGCGCTGCATCGCCGGTTTAACCGAAGTGAACGGCGGGAAAATCCTGCTCGAAGGCAACGACCTGGTGCCACTGTCGCCACAAAAGCGCGACATCGGCATGGTGTTTCAGAGCTACGCACTGTTCCCCAACATGAGCGTGCAACAGAACGTCGCCTTCGGCCTGCGGATGCAAAAAGTCAGCAAGGACGAGAGCGCCACGCGTGTGAAGGAAGCGCTCGACATGGTTGAGCTCGGCACCTTCGCGGATCGTTATCCGCACCAGCTGTCCGGCGGCCAATGCCAACGCGTGGCCCTGGCGCGCTCGCTGGTTACCCGTCCACGCTTGCTGCTGCTCGATGAGCCGCTGTCGGCGCTCGATGCACGAATTCGCAAACACCTGCGTGAGCAAATTCGCAGCATTCAGCAAGAGCTGGGGCTGACCACCATTTTCGTCACCCACGACCAGGAAGAAGCGCTGACCATGTCGGACCGCATCTTCCTCATGAACGCCGGCAAGATCGTGCAGAGCGGCGACGCCGAAACCCTTTACACCGCACCGGTCGATGCGTTCGCCGCCGGTTTTATCGGCAACTACAACCTGCTCGATGCCGACGCCGCCAGCCGCCTGTTGCTACGCCCGGTAAACAGCCGCGTGGCGATTCGCCCGGAAGCCATTTCATTGGGCAACGGCGATATCGACGCGCAGGTACGCAGCCATAGCTTGCTCGGCAACGTCATTCGCTACCGCGTTGAAGCCCGTGGCGTCGAATTGTTGGTGGACGTGCTGAACCGCAGCGCCGCTGACGTGCATGACAACGGTACGCAACTGACGCTGAGCATCGACACCGACGCGATCCGGGAGGTGGCGTAATGGCCCTGGCGATTTTCGACCTCGACGACACCCTGATCGACGGCGACTGCGCCAGTCTTTGGAGCGAGCACATGGCCGACATCGGCTGGGTGGACGGCGAGTCGTTTGTAAAAAAAGACCACGAGCTGATGGCCTTGTACGCCGAGGGCAAACTGGCCATGGAGGACTACATGACCTTCAGCCTGTCGCCGCTGGTAGGCCGCACCGCCGAGGAAGTGGCGTTTGTGGTCGAGCCGTTTGTGGAAGATGTAATCGAGCCGATTTTCTTCAGCGACGCCACCCGCTGCCTGGCCACACACCGCGAAGCCGGCGATCGCATTCTGGTGATCTCCGCCTCAGCCCATTTTCTGGTCAGCGCCATTGCCGCACGGCTGAAGATTGATGAAGTGCTGGCGATTGATCTGGAAGAAACTCACGGACATTACAGCGGCAACACACGCGGCGTGCTGACTTACCGCGAAGGCAAAGTCACACGTTTGCATGCATGGCTGGCCGAGCAGAACGAGAGCCTGGATGGCGCGTACTTCTACTCCGACTCTCGCAATGACTTACCGCTGTTGAGCCAGGTCAGTTACCCGCACGCGGTGAATCCGGACCCGGTGTTGCGCGACCACGCAGTGAAAGCGGGTTGGCCAATTCTGAGCTGGCGTTAACGCTGATTCGTTGGGCTGGCTATCGGGGAATTGCAAACCGTAGGTTGGGTTGAGCAAAGCGAAGCCCAACACTGGCAACCGCGCCCACAAAAAAAGGCAGCCCGAAGGCTGCCTTTTTTGCATATCACCCAAGCAATCAGGTGGTACGGATCAGGTGATCAAACGCGCTGAGGGAAGCCTTGGCACCCTCGCCTACCGCGATGACGATCTGCTTGTACGGTACGGTGGTCACGTCGCCAGCAGCGAAGATGCCTGGCAGCGACGTTTCACCACGGGCGTCGACAATAATCTCGCCACGGTTCGACAACTCGATGGTGCCCTTCAGCCACTCGCTGTTTGGCAGCAGACCGATCTGCACAAAGATGCCTTCCAGCTCGATGTTGATGAACTCATCGGAGTTGCGGTCTTTGTACACCAGGCCGGTGACTTTCTGGCCGTCGCCTTTCACTTCGCTGGTCAGCGCGCTGGTGATCACGTTGACGTTCGGCAGGCTGTGCAGTTTGCGTTGCAGCACGGCATCAGCGCGCAGCTTGCTGTCGAATTCGATCAGGGTCACGTGGCTGACGATACCGGCCAGGTCGATGGCCGCTTCCACACCAGAGTTACCACCACCGATCACTGCCACGCGCTTGCCTTTGAACAACGGGCCGTCGCAGTGCGGGCAGTACGCCACGCCGCGATTGCGATATTCCTGCTCACCCGGCACGTTCATTTCACGCCAGCGGGCACCGGTGGCCAGAATCACGGTTTTGGCCTTCAGCGACGCGCCGCTTTCGAACTTGATCTCGTGCAGCTCGCCGGCATTTTTTGCAGGCACCAGGGCACTGGCACGTTGCAGGTTCATGATGTCGACTTCGTACTGCTTCACGTGTTCTTCAAGGGCACGGGCCAGTTTCGGGCCTTCGGTTTCCTGCACGGAAATGAAGTTCTCGATGGCCATGGTGTCGAGCACCTGACCGCCGAAACGCTCCGCCGCCACACCGGTGCGGATGCCTTTACGAGCGGCATAAATAGCGGCTGCGGCACCGGCTGGGCCACCGCCAACCACCAATACGTCGAAGGCTTCTTTGCTGTTGAGCTTCTCGGCGTCACGGGCAGCAGCGCCGGTGTCGATTTTCGCCAGTACCTGTTCAACGTCCATGCGGCCCTGACCGAACAGTTCGCCGTTCAGGTAAATGCTTGGCACCGACATGATCTGACGCTGCTCGACTTCTTCCTGGAACAGCGCGCCGTCGATAGCAACGTGGCGGATGTTCGGATTGAGCACGGCCATCAGGTTCAGCGCCTGCACCACGTCCGGGCAGTTCTGGCAGGACAGCGAGAAGTAAGTTTCAAAATTGAATTCGCCCGGAATGTTCTTGATCTGCTCGATCACCTCCGCAGCGACTTTCGATGGGTGGCCGCCGACTTGCAGCAGGGCCAGCACCAGCGAAGTGAATTCGTGGCCCATGGGAATACCAGCAAAACGCAGGCTGATATTGGCGCCAGGACGATTCAAAGCGAAAGACGGCTTACGGGCATCGTTGCCATCTTCACGCAGGGTAATTTTGTCGGTCAGGCTGACGATGTCGTTCAGCAGGCCGCTGAGTTCACGGGATTTGTCGCTGTCATCGAGGGACGCGACGATCTCGAATGGCTGAGTAACCTTCTCGAGGTAAGCCTTCAACTGGGTCTTCAGAGTGGCGTCCAACATGATGCGGTACCTTCCGTTTACAAAATTCAGGGAAAAAAATGCCCGAGCGGATCGCGCCCAGGCATTGGGCGTGCGGAGCCGATAGAGCCCCGCAGCGCTGCTTGCTTAAACGAGTTCCAAACCCGGCTGACTACGAAATGGCGGATCTGTTTTTCAATGCCGCCGCGTGACTGCGCAGCGGGCTTGGAGTCGTTTTTTAGATCTTGCCGACCAGGTCCAGAGACGGAGCCAGGGTGGCTTCGCCTTCTTTCCACTTGGCTGGGCACACTTCACCTGGGTGAGCAGCGGTGTACTGAGCAGCTTTCAACTTACGCAGAGTTTCAGACACGTCACGAGCGATCTCGTTGGAGTGAATTTCTACGGTCTTGATCAGGCCTTCAGGGTTGATCACGAAAGTACCGCGCAGTGCCAGACCTTCTTCAGCAATGTGCACGCCGAAAGCGTTGGTCAGCTGGTGAGTCGGGTCGCCGATCAGCGGGAACTGAGCCTTGCCAACAGCTGGCGAGGTTTCGTGCCATACCTTGTGGGAGAAATGGGTGTCGGTGGTGACGATGTACACTTCAGCGCCGGCTTTCTGGAATTCAGCGTAGTTGTTAGCGGCGTCTTCAATTTCGGTCGGGCAGTTAAAGGTGAATGCTGCCGGCATGAAGATCAGGACCGACCACTTGCCCTTCAGGGACTGCTCGGTCACTTCGATGAATTTACCGTTGTGGAAAGCATTGGCGGTGAACGGTTTGACTTCGGTATTGATCAGAGACATTCGCTAAATCCTTCTGGTTGGAAAATTTACAGGAAGGATAGTAGGCCGATCTGCCTGAAAGAGCATATTGATTGAAACCATGGCAACGATTGCTTTACCCAATCGATGCCACGGAACAGCAATATAAAAGCGCAATGGAAACTGCTGATTAACTTAGAGATTCATCCAACAGCAACGCAACCTTTCCGGACACAGTATTGCTGGCGAGCGCAGCAAAAGCGGCCTCCACATCCTTACTGGCAAAGGTACGCTCCAATTGCGGTTTTAGTCGACCCTCGGTGAACAACGGCCAGACGTGCTGACTCAAGTCGATCAGCAAATCGGCCTTGAATTGATCGTTTCGGCTACGCAGCGTGGAGCCGCAGAACTGCACGCGTTTGGCCAGCATCAAGCCCAGGTCAAACGTCGCTTTGCGGCCGCCCATTACGCCAATGGACACCCAGCGCCCATCAAGCGCGATTACCTGCTGGTTGAGCTCGGCGTAGTTCGCGCCCACCGGATCCAGAATCACATCGAAGGGTGCGAAATCGCGCAGACTTTCGAGGTCTTTGTCTCGCAGCACGCCGCCTTGGGCGCCAAGGTTTTCGCAGTAGGCCAGACGATCCGCCGAGCCGACGCTGACCCAGCACGGGTTACCAAATGCCTTGCACAACTGAATAGCGGCCGACCCCACGCCGCTGGCGCCGGCATGCAGCAACACCTTCTCACCCGGCTTCAACTGCGCCAGTTGAAAAATGTTCAGCCAGGCGGTGGCATACACCTCGGGAATCACGGCCGCTTCAACCAGACTCAGGCCCTGCGGTACTGGCAAAGCGTGACGGCCATCGACCACCACTTCCTCGGCCATCGCACCGCCCGCCAACAGCGCGCAAACGCGATCGCCCACCTGCCATGAACTGCCTGCGCCCACCTCGGTGATAACCCCGGAACACTCCAGCCCCAGCGTGTCGCTGGCACCCGGAGGCGGCGGATAATGACCGGCAATCTGCAGCAGGTCGGCTCGATTGAGACCGGCCGCCGCAACGCGAATTCGGATCTGTCCGACGTCGCAGGTGAGACTTGGTCGATCTGCCCATTCAGCGCGTCCTTCAACGCCTTGCAATGCCTTCACGGTGCCTCCATAGTGAGTTCGGACTGAGCCCGGTGCGAACCATCGAGCTATTTGCATTATGCAGCCGGGGCCAACGGAACCGGCGCTCTCAAAGACGGCCTAATATGCGTTATCAACTACCCTCGCGTCGACTCAGCATGCAGCGCTTTTTCCCCAGTTCCGCCTTAGCCCTTTTGATCGGTTTCAGTGCCCTTCCGCTTGCCGCGTGCGCCACTGCCACCGCCAAGAACAGCTGGGATACGTTGCAACCAGACCGCGAGCAGGTAATCGCCAGTCTCAACGTAGTGGAGCTGCTCAAGCGCCACCACTACAGCAAACCGCCGCTCAACGATGAGCGCTCGGTGATCATTTACGAGAGCTATCTCAAGCTCCTCGATCCTTCGCGCAGTTACTTCACCGCCGGCGATATCGCCGAGTTTGATAAGTGGCGCACACAGTTCGACGATTTCCTTAAGAGTGGCGATCTCGATCCGGGGTTCATCATTTACAAGCGTCACCTCGACCGTCTGAAACAGCGCCTCGATTACGCCACCGGTTTGCTTAACAAAGGCATCGACAAGATTGACTTCGGCGTTGATGAAAGCCTGATGGTCGACCGCGAAAAAGCGCCTTGGGCCAAAGACACCGCAGAGCTCGACGAGCTCTGGCGCAAGCGCGTGAAAGATGAAGTGCTGCGCTTGAAAATTGCCGGCAAGGAAACGGCTGCCATTCAGGAGCTGCTCAGCAAGCGCTACAAGAATCAGTTGTCGCGCCTTGAGCAGACCCGTGGCGAAGACATTTTCCAGGCCTACATCAACACCTTCGCCCAGTCTTACGATCCGCACACCAATTATCTGTCGCCCGACAGCGCGGAAAACTTCGACATCAATATGAGCCTGTCGCTCGAAGGCATCGGTGCCGTGCTGCAAAGCGATAACGACACCGTGAAAGTCGTGCGCCTGGTGCCGGCAGGTCCTGCCGACAAGAGCAAACAGGTTGCCCCGGCTGACAAGATCGTCGGCGTTGCCCAAGGCAACGGCGAGATGGTCGATGTGATTGGCTGGCGCCTGGACGAAGTGGTCAAACTCATTCGCGGCCCGAAAGGCTCGGTGGTTCGCCTGGAAGTGGTACCTGCTACCAATGGCCCGAATGACCAGACCAGCAAAGTCGTTTCGATCACCCGCGAAGCCGTGAAACTTGAAGAGCAGGCGGCGAAGAAGTCGGTGCTCAAACTCAAGCACGATGGCCGTGACTACAAGCTCGGCGTTATCGAAATTCCTGCGTTTTACCTGGACTTCAAAGCCTTCCGCGCCGGCGACCCGGACTACAAAAGCACCACGCGCGACGTGAAGAAGCTGCTGGCCGAGTTGCAGAAAGAAAAAGTCGATGGCGTGGTTATCGACCTGCGCAACAACGGCGGCGGCTCGCTTCAGGAAGCCACCGAGCTGACTGGCCTGTTTATCAACCAGGGGCCGACCGTACTGGTGCGTAACGCCGATGGTCGCGTCGACGTGCTGGCCGACGAAAATCCCGGCACCTACTACAGCGGCCCGATGGCACTGCTGGTGAACCGTCTTTCCGCCTCGGCTTCGGAGATTTTTGCCGGCGCCATGCAGGACTACCACCGCGCATTGATTCTCGGCGGTCAGACTTTCGGCAAAGGCACCGTGCAAACCATTCAGCCGCTTAACCATGGCGAGCTGAAACTGACCCTGGCGAAGTTCTACCGCGTCTCCGGCCAGAGCACTCAACACCAGGGCGTGCTACCGGACATCGCCTACCCGGCGGTGGTCGACACCAAGGAAATCGGCGAAAGCGCCCTGCCCGAAGCCATGCCATGGGACAGCATTCGCCCGGCGATCAAGCCCGAGAGCGACCCGTTCAAACCGTTCCTCGTCGAGCTGAAAGCCCGCCATGACGCTCGCGTAGCCAAAGATGCCGATTTTGTCTTCACCCGCGAGCGCCTGGAACTGGCGCAAAAGCTGAGCCACGAAACCACCGTGAGCCTCAATGAAGTCAAACGACGCGCCCAGCACACCGACATCGAAACCCAGCAGTTGGCCATGGAGAACACCCGCCGTGCTGCCAAAGGCGAGGAGCCGTTGAAAGAACTCAAGAAGGTGGACGAAGACGCGTTGCCAACTGAAGACGATAAACTGAAACCTGAAGACGATGCCTACCTGTCCGAAACGGGCCAGATTCTGCTCGACTATCTGGGTCTGAATTCGGCGATGGCCAAGCAGTGACGGAGCGTCATCAAGCAGTCATCAAACTGTCGTGAAATAAGGGGCTGATAGCGATATCAGCCCCTTTGTTTTTTCAGGACTGAGAGCGACCCATGACCGTCACCGAGCAGTTGAGCGCGCTGGACCACATCCTTGCTCACGGCGACCTGCATAGCCTGTTTCAGCCCATCGTGTCGCTGTCCGAGCGACGCATACTCGGCTACGAAGCGCTAACGCGCGGCCCGTCCAATAGCCCACTGCACTCCCCGGTAAACCTGTTCGGTGTCGCGCGTCACGCCGGCCGCCTGAGCGAACTTGAACTCGCCTGCCGCAAAAGCGCGTGCCGCTCGTTCAGCGAGCAAACGCTCGAAGGCAAACTGTTCCTCAACGTCTCGCCGGATTCTTTGCTGGAGCCCTCCCACCAGCCGGGTCGCACGCTTCAGTTACTGCAGAAATACGGCATTCCGCCCAGCCAGGTGGTCATCGAGCTGACGGAGCAATCCCCTACCGAGGATTTTTCGCTGCTCTACACGGCCCTCCACCACTACCGCGCCATGGGTTTCTCGATTGCTCTGGACGATCTCGGCGCGGGTTATTCGAGCCTGCGTTTATGGTCCGAACTGCGCCCCGACTACGTGAAGATTGATCGGCACTTTATCGACGGCATTCACCAGGATGCCGTGAAGCGCGAGTTCGTCGGGTCCATTCTGCAAATGGCCAAAGCCTCTCGCGCTCAGGTGATTGCCGAAGGCATCGAACTGACCGAAGAGCTGACCGTGCTGGCGGAAATGGGCGTCGACTTGCTGCAAGGCTATTTGCTCAGCCGCCCGCAGGAACTGCCGCCACGGGATGCTCGCAGCCTGCTGCCGAAACTGGACGCCAGCGCGCCGGCATTGAGTGATGAAGGCAGCGACCTCAGCGCGCTCCTCAACGAACAGCCCGCCGTGAGCGAAAGCCTGCCCATCGCCGCCGTGCTGGAAGCATTCCGTGCCCAGGCCAATCTCAACTCCCTGGCCGTATTGAACGAGGATCAGGAGCCGGTCGGTATCGTGCATCGCCACTCGCTGTCCGACGCCTTGCTGAAACCCTTCGCAACCGACCTGTTCGCGCGCAAACCGATCAGCCGTTTAATGAGCACAGACTTCCTCGCTGTGGACGTCGGCCAGAGCCTGCAAAAGGTCAGCCGCCTGCTCACCAGCCGCGCGCGGCAACGCATGGAAGAGGATTTCATCATCACCCTGCAGGGTCGTTACCTCGGCCTGGGACGTGTAATCGACGTACTCAAGTTGATTACCGAACTGAAAATTCAGCAGGCACGGCATGCCAATCCACTCACTTTGCTGCCAGGCAACGTGCCGATTCAGCAATGCCTCACTCGCCTCTTGCAACAGAGCCGCGAGGCGGTGATTTGCTACGTGGATATCGACAGTTTCAAGCCGTTCAACGACCTGTACGGCTACGCCAAGGGCGACGAAATTCTGTTGTGCCTGGCGCAATGCCTGAATGAACGTGTAGACCCCACTCGCGATTTCGTCGGCCATATCGGCGGTGACGACTTCCTTCTGGTGTTGGGCTCGGAAGACTGGCGTGCGCGCCTGAATCAGCTGCTGGAGGACTTCCAAGGCCAGTGCCGGCGCTTCTACAGCGCAGAACATCTGGAGGCCGGCTGCTTTATCGCCCATAACCGCAAAGGCCACCGCGAAGAGTTTCCGTTGTTGTCGCTGTCGTTGGGTGTGGTGCATCTGCACCCGTCCAGTTGCGCGAACCTGGACGCGGCGCAGTTGGCCGGACTGGCTTCGGAAGCTAAACGCCAGGCGAAAAACGTGCCCGGCTATAGCCTGCACATTATCGACACGGAAAAACTGTCGGCCTGACTAGAGGCCCAATTCGCTGGCGCGTTGGGCATAACGCTCGGCAAGCGCCGGGTCTGCCGCCAGGCCGTGCTCCCCGTGCGCATATAACTGCGCCAGACGGCGGGCTGCCAATGGATGGCCTGCGTCTGCGGCCAGAGTCCACCACCGCGCAGCCTCGACACCATCCGGCGCGTTGCGCGTGTCACCGGCCAGGCTCAGCACCCCGAGCTGGTAAGCCGACTTGGCATCGCCGCCCGCAGCGGCTTTTCCCAGCAGCCGAATGCCTTCTTCGCGCGCGCCGAAGCCTCGTCCGCGAAAGACCAGCATGTGCCCGTAGAAACTTTGCGCGGCGACGTCGTCCAGCGCTGCCATGCGCGCAAACTGGCCTTCCATCCACGCCCATACGCGCGGCTGTTTAACCACTGCAGGCCAGCGCATCAGGCGCCGGGCGACGACATACCCCAACCGCGCTTTGACTCGCCAATAAACCACTTACACCTCTTCGGGGTAATTATGCTCGAACACACGCACCACTTCGGCAGCGTGCCAGGACGCAGCGGCGATGCCGTCGCTCGGCCCACTAAAACGCCCTAACCGGACAGCGCATTCAAAAAAACCGGTACGCGGCAGTCGGCTCGCGCCCTGGCTGATAACCAACGCGCTGCGCAACGGGTTTTCGGCGCGCGCGTCCAGAGCAGCCAGGTGTTCAAGGGCAGCGGTCAGGGTTTGCATGGCGGGGGTTGGTAGCTCCAACCGTTCGATCAGGGCGCGGTAAGTCAGCAAGTGCCGCTGGCGACGCGCCTCCGCAAGCTCACCCAACAGCGCCTGCCAATGTTGGCGGCTGATACTGACGCTCATGTATCGGCCTCCCAACTGCTGACGCCCAGATTCCACGCCAGAGCGCGGCGAATAGCTGAGTCCGGCTGGCGCTCGCCGCTTTCGATCATTTCGAGGTAATGAGGACTGATGCCCACCGTCCGCGCAAGCGCCTCTACGGTAAGACCCTTTGCTTCGCGCAGCGCGCGTAAATCGTCAAGACTGGAAGCTGCTGCTGGCGTTTCGCTGACGCCGCCCGCCGGTGCCGAAACAGCGGCTGGCGCGCGGCCCGCCGCATGCAAAAGCGCCTGATATTCGGCCCATGGCAGCACCGCATATTCGGCTTCGCCATCACGCATGATTACCTGAACATCCATCACCGCCCACCCCATGGAAAAGCAGTGCCGACTGCTTCAGCACTTTCCTTGTAAGGCCGCATCTTAACAGCCCGAAACAAAATCGGGGCGTGATGGCCAGGGCAAGTTTTCCGCCTTTTTACGACGCCGACTCGCTGTCGCGTGATGGCACGGATGATGGCAACTTCAGCAATTCTTCCTGCTGAGCCGGACTGCGTGCAGCGAGCCACGCGCGAAATTCGTCCAGCTCGACGTTCCATGTGCGCAGCAGCCAGCCGAGCACCGCAATGTCGTCGATAAAACCGAATCCCAAGAGGGCGTCGGGTATCGCATCGATGGGCGAAACGAAATACAGGAGCGCAGCCACTACAGAGAGCAATGCTTGAGAACTGATGCCGCGGTACTCGCCACGCCACCACGCCATACACAGCGCAAGTAACACCCGCAGTTCTGCCTTCACAGCGCCCAGACGACCGCCCTGAGATGCGCTCTTGCGCGTCACCGCTAACAGTAAAGCCGGCAACCTGCCACGCGCGATGAATCGCTGAGCAATGGGAAGGTAACGGGTGAAATTCCAGGGTGCTTTCATGGATGAGGCTCCTCAACCCGCGTGCCTACTGGGCTGGCTGGGTTATCCACCGAAGCTGTGGATAACCTTGTGAACAAACCGTCGACCGCATAAGCCGAAGCCCACAGCGCGGGGCTTTGCTACAGATCGGGCATTTTTTAATCAGCGTAAAAAAACCAATAAAATCAGCTAGTTATTCAAAAGAAAGAGTTAGTACGCAAGTGTCACTTGGCGGCAATGGGAGTTGTTCGCGAAATGTGCATAACCGTAACACCCATGCTTATTTGAGACCCGCCAGTCAACCCGTGGTTCGACTTTACACCCGCAGAAACAACAACGCCCCGTCGAGACGGGGCGCTGGGATGACACGAGGTATTACTGAGCGGCTTCTGGAGCCTGTGCTGCGGATGGGTCTTTGATGCCCAGCAGTTCCAGATCGAAAACCAGTACCGAGTTGGCAGGAATCGCCGGGCTCGGGCTCTGGGCGCCGTACGCCAGTTCGCTTGGAATGAAGAGTTTGATCTTCTCGCCAACGTGCATCAGTTGCAGGGCTTCAACCCAGCCAGGGATCACGCCGCTAACAGGCAGATCGATCGGGCTGCCGCGCTCGACTGAACTGTCGAACACTTTGCCATCAGTCAGCTTGCCTTCGTAGTGAACGGTCACCACGTCGGAGGCTTTAGGCTGAGCGCCGTCTGCCTTCTTGACGATTTCGTATTGCAGGCCCGACTCAGTGGTCGTTACCCCGTCACGCTTCTTGTTTTCTTCGAGGAATTTCTTGCCGGCTGCAGCCGATTCTTCAGCGAGCTTGGCGCTGCGCTCTTCGGCACGCTTTTGCAGCGAAGCGAAGGCTTCCATCAGCTCTTCGTCTTTCAGTTTCTGCTCTTTCTTGCCGATGGCGTCTTCGATGCCCTGAGCAACTGCTTTGGAATCGAGATCGTCCATACCTTCTTGAGCCAGGCTTTTGCCCATGTTCAAGCCGATACCGTAGGACGCTTTTTGCGCGGGGGTTTTCAGCTCAACGCTGGTCTGCGAATCGCAGCCCGCGAGCACCAGGCCAACCAAGGCCACCGCCGCCGCTAAACGATGTTGTCTCATACTCATTCCTTGTTAGTGCTAAAGAGGGCAATCGAGTGAAGTGAAGCGGGGAGCTTAGCAGGCCGCCGGGATCACTGGCTACGGGGATACGAACGGGAAAAGTGCCATAAGTTCAGGCGTACAAACGGATTTCTCCGCAAGAATGGTAGGAAAAATCGCGCGCACTTTTTGAAAAATATCGGGAATTGCAGGCCGCTCAGGTGAGCTGCTTACAGAGACATAAAGGAGGGCTTGAAACGAGGGTGCAGAAACGAAAAAAGCGGCCAATGGCCGCTTTCCCGTGTGTCTCTACTTCAGTCTATAGAGACGCGTAATATGGCGCAGCGGACGGGACTCGAACCCGCGACCCCCGGCGTGACAGGCCGGTATTCTAACCGACTGAACTACCGCTGCGCGTAACCTCGATTGGTGGGTGATGACGGGATCGAACCGCCGACCCTCTGCTTGTAAGGCAGATGCTCTCCCAGCTGAGCTAATCACCCTTCACTCTCGAAGTGGGGCGCATTCTACGGAGCGATCCTCACCCTGGCAAGCCCTTTTTAAAATAATTTTTACTGACGTTCCAAAGGCTTAGCGCAGGGTTGGCCAATGGCGTTCAGGGGGGAATAATGCGCGCTTTGCGAAAAATGGAGTTCTTCCCTCATGTGGTTCCGCAACCTGCTCGTCTATCGCCTCACCCAAGATCTGCCCTTCGATGCGCAAGCACTGGAAACCGCACTGGCCGCCAAACCCGCTCGCCCCTGTGCCAGCCAGGAATTGACCACCTACGGTTTTATCGCCCCTTTCGGTAAGGGTGAAGACGCTCCGCTGGTTCACGTCAGCCAGGACTTCATGCTGATCGCTGCGCGCAAAGAAGACCGCATTCTTCCCGGCAGCGTCGTGCGCGATGCGGTTAAAGAGAAGGTCGACGAAATCGAAGCCGAGCAAATGCGCAAGGTCTATAAAAAAGAACGCGACCAGATCAAGGATGAAATCATCCAGGCTTTCCTGCCCCGCGCGTTTATTCGTCGCTCCTCCACCTTTGCCGCCATCGCACCGAAGCAAGGTTTGATTCTGGTAAACGCTGCCAGCCCGAAACGTGCCGAAGACTTGCTGTCGACCTTGCGTGAAGCTATCGGCTCTCTGCCAGTGCGTCCGCTTTCGGTGAAGGTTGCGCCGACCGCCACCATGACCGAGTGGGTCAAAACCCAAACCGCGACGCCGGGTTTCCACGTGCTCGACGAGTGCGAGCTGCGCGACACCCAGGAAGACGGCGGCATTGTTCGCTGCAAACGTCAGGACCTGACCAGCGAAGAAATTCAGCTGCATCTGTCGTCCGGCAAATTCGTCACCCAGCTGTCGCTGGCTTGGGAAGACAAACTGTCGTTCGTGCTCGACGACAAGCTGATCATCAAGCGCCTGCGCTTCGAAGACCTGCTCACCGACCAGGCTGAACAGGACGGTGGCGATGAAGCCCTCGGCCAGCTGGATGCCAGCTTCACGCTGATGATGCTGACGTTCAACGAGTTCCTGCCGCAGCTGTTCGAAGCACTTGGCGGCGAAGAAATTCCGCAAGGCGTTTAACAGAGGTCCAGGTCATCACCATGCGTGCACTCGCAGCCTTAAGTCGCTTCGTTGGCAACACGTTCGCCTATTGGGTGCTGCTGTTCGCCGTGGTGGCGTTCTTCTTCCCGAGCTGGTTTATCGGTTTGAAGGTCGCGATCGTGCCGCTGCTTGGCGTGGTGATGTTTGGCATGGGCCTGACGCTCAAGCTCGACGACTTCGCCGAGGTCGCACGCCATCCGTGGCGGGTGGCGCTGGGTGTGGTCGCGCACTTTGTCATCATGCCCGGCGTGGCATG
Organism: Pseudomonas viridiflava; assembly: GCF_900573885.1. Taxonomy (GTDB): domain Bacteria; phylum Pseudomonadota; class Gammaproteobacteria; order Pseudomonadales; family Pseudomonadaceae; genus Aquipseudomonas. The sequence continues at coordinate 695,752 of NZ_UPSE01000493.1, read as the reverse complement.
GCTGCTCTGCCAGCTGTTTTACCTGCCGCCAGAGATTGCTGTGGGTGTGATTCTGGTCGGCTGCTGCCCCAGCGGTACCGCCTCGAACGTCATGACCTGGTTGGCCAAAGGTGATCTGGCGTTGTCAGTGGCCATCGCAGCCGTCACTACCCTGCTCGCCCCTCTGCTTACGCCTGCGCTGATATGGCTGCTGGCGTCTGCCTGGTTGCCGGTGTCGTTCGCCGAATTGTTCTGGTCGATTCTGCAGGTGGTGTTGCTGCCCATCGTGCTCGGTGTGGTGGCGCAACGGCTGCTCGGCGAGCGCACCCGGTTGGCGGTGGATGTGCTGCCGTTGGTGTCAGTGGTCAGCATTGTGCTGATCATCAGCGCCGTGGTGGCGGCCAGTCAGGGGAAGATTGCCGAGTCAGGCTTGCTGATCATGGCGGTGGTAATTCTGCACAACAGCTTCGGCTTCCTGCTTGGCTACTTCACCGGCAAGCTCTTCAAGTTGCCGCTGGCGCAACGTAAATCGCTGGCACTGGAAGTGGGCATGCAGAACTCCGGGCTCGGCGCTGCCCTTGCCAGCGCACACTTCTCCCCTTTGGCGGCGGTGCCCAGCGCCTTGTTCAGCGTATGGCACAACATTTCCGGGGCGCTGCTGGCAACGTGGTTCCGCCGAATGCGCGATGATCGGGAAGCCGCTGAGCAACCGAGAGAATCTGCCTAGGCTTCATCCCGAAACATCTTCCAACCTTGCCTTTGGATACCCAATGTGCAAAATACTGCACAGCCTGAGGACGACCTCTGGCCTGCCTTTCACTCGGGGACGACCCCACAACTCTGTGGAGCCAGTCTCATGTCCTGGATCATTCTGATCATCGCCGGCTTGTTCGAAGTGGCGTGGGCCATCGGCCTGAAATACACCGACGGCTTCAGCCGCCCTCTCCCCACCGCACTTACCGTTGGCGCCATGCTCGTCAGTCTGGGCCTACTGGGTCTGGCCATGAAAGAGCTGCCGCTAGGCACTGCCTATGCGATCTGGACGGGCGTTGGTGCGGTGGGCACGGTTATCGCCGGCATCATCCTGTTTGGCGAAGCCGTAACGCTGATTCGGCTGGGTAGCGTGGCATTGATTATTTGCGGACTGATCGGGCTCAAGCTCAGCCATTAGCCATGGCAATCCTGTAGGAGCCAGCTTGCTGGCGAATCCTGCAAACGACGAGAGCGATGTCGTTTCGAAGATTCGCCAGCAAGCTGGCTCCTACCAACCATTACCTGACGCTGCCACGCAACTGCGCCACCTGCGCCTGCAACACGGCCGGCGTTGCCGTTTCCGGCGCCAGTGGTGCGCCGGCCACCAGCGTAATGCGCGACCACAACCGTCGGAACACGCCCTTATTCGGGTCTTTGCTGAAAAAGCTGCCCCACAAGCCTTGCAGCGCCAGCGGGATCACCGGCACCGGATTCTCTTCCAGAATGCGCGTCACGCCGGCTTTGAACTCACTGATTTCGCCATCGGAGGTGAGTTTGCCTTCCGGGAAGATCAACACCAGCTCGCCGTTTTTCAGGTAGTCGCCAATCTTTTTGAACGCCTGATCGTAGATCAGCAAATCTTCGCTGCGCCCGGCAATCGGCACGGTGCCTGCGGTGCGGAAAATGAAGTTGAGCACCGGCAGGTTGTAAATCTTGTAGTACATGACGAAGCGAATCGGCCGGCGCACCGCTCCACCAATCAGCAGCGCATCCACAAACGACACGTGGTTGCACACCAGCACGGCGGCGCCTTCATCGGGGATCCGTTGCAGCTCGCGATGCTCGACGCGGTACATGGAATGGCTGAGCAGCCAGATCATGAAACGCATGGTGAACTCGGGAACGATTTTGAAGATGTAGCTGTTCACCGCGATGTTCATCAGCGACACGACGAGGAACAACTGCGGGATTGTCAGCTTGGCTACCGTCAGGAACAGAATCGAAGCGATGGCCGACACCACCATAAACAAGGCATTGAGGATGTTGTTCGCCGCAATGACCCGCGCGCGCTCGTTCTCCGCGGTGCGCGACTGAATCAGGGCGTACAGCGGCACGATGTAAAAGCCACCAAAAATGCCGATGCCAAGAATGTCGCCCAACACCCACCATGCCTGGCCGTAGCTCAACACTTGCAGCCAGCTGTGTGGCTCAGCGCTTTGTGGAAAGTTGCCGGAATGCCACCACAGCAAGATGCCGAATACCGTAAGACCGATAGAGCCGAACGGCACCAGACCGATCTCGACTTTGCGTCCTGAAAGGCGCTCGCACAGCATCGAGCCCAAGGCGATGCCCACAGAGAACACGGTGAGAATCAGGGTTACTACCGTCTCGTCGCCGAACAGCCATTCTTTGGCATAAGCGGGAATTTGCGTCAGGTAAATTGCGCCGAGAAACCAGAACCACGAATTACCGACAATCGAGCGCGACACCGCCGGCCGCTGGCCCAGCCCCATGCGCAGAATGGCCCAGGACTGGCGGAAGATGTTCCAGTCCAGTGCCAACCCCGGCAGCGCCGCCGACGCCGACGGAATGCTGCGGCTCGCAACATAACCGGCAACGGCGATCGCAACGATGGCCGTGGCCACCAACGGCGCGTAAGCCTGCTCGGACATCATGATGCCCGCGCCGATGGTGCCGGCCAGAATGGCGAGAAAGGTACCCATCTCCACCAACGCGTTGCCACCCACCAGCTCGTCATCGCGCAAGGCCGCGGGAAGAATCGAATACTTCACCGGACCAAACAGCGCCGAATGCGTGCCCATGCCGAACAGGGCCACGAACATCAACGTCAGGTTGTTGAGCAAAAAGCCCGCAGCGCCCACAGCCATGATCAGAATTTCCGCGAGCTTGATGGCGCGGATCAACCGGTGTTTGTCGAACTTCTCCCCGAACTGGCCGCCCAGTGCCGAGAACAGGAAGAACGGCAGAATGAACAGCAGCGCGCACAGGTTCACCAGTACGGTGCGGTCGCCGGAAATACTCAGCTTGAAAAGGATGGCCAGAATCAGCGACTGCTTGAAGATGTTGTCGTTGAAGGCGCCCAGCAATTGCGTCACGAAAAAAGGCAGGAAGCGTTTTTTACCCAGCAAAGCGAACTGCGAGTGTGTGGTCATGATCCCTGTGTACCTGTGGTGAGGCCACGCCGGCCGTCCAGCATTGGACTGCAAATGCGTGACACAAAGCCACAGGACGAAACGGTTTTTGTGCAGGAAAAAGCGAAAATGTCCGCGGTTTTATAGCGGCAATTGACCAAGCCACCAACGCAGCAGAAAGAACAGCACGAGCCCGCCGCCGATGGTTGCCAGCAAATGTCGGGTAAGCGCCGCGATCACAATCGCGCCCACGCCTGCCAGGAGGTAGGCGTTGTCCAGCCGCAACGCCAGGTGTTCACCATCGGGCAGTAACATGCCCGGCACCACGATTGCGGTCAGCACCGCAGTAGGCACGTAATGCAGCCCTTGCAGCACCAGCGGCGGAAACCGCAGGTTTGGCCAGGCAAACAAGCTGTAGCGCACGGCAAAGGTGATCAGCGCCATACCGAGAATCAGCCACCACGTCTGCATCACGCGCCCTCCCCGGTCGCAAGCCTGATCGCGCGGCGCTCCAGCACCACACCCACGACAATGCCGGCCATGGCCGCCGCCAGTAATCCGAGCTTGTACGGCAACGCGTGACACGCCACCGCTACAGCGCCTGCAACCACCGCAGCGGCCGCTTGCGGCGTGTTGCGCAGCAGCGGCACGACAATGCCGATAAAGGTTGCCAGCATGGCGAAATCCAGTCCCCAACCGGCCAGGCTTGGCATCGCCTGGCCGAACAACACGCCGAGCAACGACGAGCTGATCCAGCACAGGTACAAGGCCAGCGCCACCCCGGCGTGGTACCAGTGACCATTGCCGCCAGCGCCATGAGCCAGGTAGCGGCGTTGCACCACAGCGAAGGTTTCATCAGTCAGGCCGAACGCCAGCGGCACACGCCACGCTTGCGGAAGGTGGGCGATGTAGGGCTGCAACGAAGCGCTGTACAGCACATGGCGCAGGTTGACGATCAAGGTGGTGAACAGAATGACCGCCGCGCCAGTGCCGGCCGTTAAAAGACTGATAGCAATGAACTGTGCCGAGCCGGCATACACCAACAGCGACATGCCCAATGCCTGCCACAGGCTGAGCCCCGCCACGCTCGCCAGCGTGCCGTAAATAATGCCGAAGGGGGCAATGCCGACAATCATCGGCACGCTGTCGCGCAAACCATAAACAAACAACTGCGAGCGGGTCATCAAGGCTCCTCCTGAACCTCAGGCTACGTCAGTCGCAGGGCAGCGTCTTGAACGATCTTGCGCAGGCCAGGCGGTATTCCCCCGGCCCAACGCCATAGGCTTGTTTGAACTGGCGAGTGAGATGACTCTGATCGGCAAAGCCCAATTGCACAGCCACATTCACCGGCGCGCAGCCGGCCTTGAGCAAGGCACGCGCCTGTTCGATGCGCCGCTGCTTTACCCAGGCATGCGGTGGCAAGCCGGTAGCACGGCGGAAGACGCGGGCAAAATGAAAGGGCGACAGGTTCACCGTAGCGGCCAACTCTTCCAGCGAAGGCGGCGCTGCCAGCCTCGCGTTAAGCAGTTCCTTGGCGCGTGACACCGCCACCGGCTCACGCCCGGCTTCTGCGGCGTGGCGTACTTTGGCGTGGCGCTGAAACAGCAAGAGCACGGCTTCGCGCCATGCCGTCTGGCGCTCCAGCGTCGAGGCTTGAGGGTCACCGAGCAGGCGGTGCAAGCCACTGAACTGCGTGGCGAGTGGCGCATCCTGCAAAACGCTGGAGGCGAACGAAGGCAGGCCACTGGGCGCCAGGTCCAGTTCTTCGAACACTGAACTGACCTGATCAATTTCCGGGTAATAGGCGCGATACAGCCAGCCCTCGTCATGGGCTTTGGAGCCGGTGTGCAACTCATCGGGGTTGATGAGCACCATGCTGCCCACTGGCGCCAGGTGTTCGGCGCCGCGGTGATTGAAGCGCTGCGCGCCGCGTTCAATGACGGTGAACACATAGCCGTCGTGCACATGCGGGGCGAAGCGCTGTTCAATGTAGTGAGCATGCAGCAGCTCAACGCCGCCCAGGTCCTCTGCCTGCCAAAACCGTGTCTGCTCGCCCGCCGCTGCCATCGCTACCCGCTGAAACGCGCCTCCAATTGCTGCTTGATTACCGGCCACTCGCGGTCGGTCAGGCTATATAGCACGCTGTCGTCCAGGCGCCCATCGGCCAGCCTGCGATGATTGCGCAATACCCCTTCGCGCACCGCGCCCAGGGCCTCGATGGCCGCTTGCGAGCGAGCGTTGCTGGCGGCGGTTCGCAGTTGCACACGAACCATGCCCCAGCTTTCAAAAGCGTGACGCAGCATCAGGTACTTGATCATGCGATTCAGCCCGGTGCCATGCTGGCTGACGTCCAGCCAGGTGCCGCCGATTTCGCAAGAGGGCAGTTCCGGATGAAAGTCGAAAAACCGTGTGGTGCCTACCAATCGATCACCCAGGCGCACCACCAGCGGCAGCGCCTGTTCCTCGCGCTGCTGGCTCAGCGCGCTGCGGTACCAGTCCAGGCGCAGCGGGCCACTCATGTAAACAAGCTCGGCGCGGTTGGCTTCGGCAAGGGTGACCAGCGCAGGGATATCCGCCTCGAGCAGCGGTTCCAGACGCAGCGCGCCACGCTGCAGGGTGATGAGTTGGGGCTTGAACATGACTTATTTCCTATGAACGGCTGCCGGCGCGCGAATGCGACAATATGCTGCGTGCGACCTTAGTCGCGCCTGACTGGATAACACTTTGATGCGACACTCGGCAGCGTCCGGGCGTTCCACCTCGCCACCTCAATGCGCCAAATAAACCAGTTGTTTTCGGAGTACGCATGTCGCTGTCCAGCGGGCTGATCGCCACGGTCGCCCTGTGCTACATGGCCATTATGTTTGCCATCGCCTTTTACGGCGATCGCCGCCGCACGCCGATGCCGGCCAATGTACAAGCGTGGGTGTACAGCCTGTCGCTGGCGGTGTACTGCACCAGTTGGACATTCTTTGGCGGTGTCGGCCAGGCGGCCGGCCAGTTGTGGTCGTTCCTGCCTATCTACCTGGGCCCCATTCTGCTGATGCTGTTTGCGCCCTGGGTGCTGCAGAAAATGGTGATGATCAGCAAGCAGGAGAACATCACCTCCATCGCCGACTTTATCGCCGCGCGCTACGGCAAGTCGCAGTTGCTGGCGGTGGTGGTCGCGCTCATCTGCCTGGTTGGCGTGCTGCCTTATATCGCCCTGCAACTCAAAGGCATCGTGCTTGGCGTGAACATGCTGATCGGCACCGGACACGTACAAGACACCACCGGAACCCGTTCGCAGGACACCGCGCTGGTGGTGTCGCTGGTACTGGCGCTGTTCTCGATTCTGTTTGGCACCCGCAACCTCGACGCCACCGAGCACCACCGCGGCATGGTGCTGGCAATTGCCTTCGAGTCGCTGGTGAAACTGCTCGCCTTTCTGGCCGTTGGCGCTTACGTAACGTGGGGCGTTTTCAACGGCTTTGGTGACCTGTTCGGCCAGGCGGCCGCCTCCCCGCAGCTTGAATCGTTCTGGGAAGAAACGATCAACTGGCCGTCGCTGATTGTGCAAACCGGTGTAGCGATGATGGCCATTGTCTGCCTGCCGCGACAGTTCCACGTCACGGTGGTGGAAAACATCGAACCGAAAAATACGCGCCTGGCTCGCTGGGTATTTCCGGCCTACTTGGCGCTGGCTGCACTCTTTGTGATTCCCATCGCCCTGGCCGGAAAAATGCTGCTGCCGGCGGGCGTGATTCCCGACTCCTTTGTTATCAGTTTGCCGCTGGCTCACGCTCACCCGGCGCTCGCCATGCTGGCGTTTATCGGCGGCGCCTCGGCCGCCACTGGCATGGTGATTGTCGAAGCGGTGGCGCTGTCGACCATGGTGTCCAACGACATGTTGCTGCCCTGGCTGCTGCGCCGGCAGAACGCCGAACGGCCCTTTGAAGTCTTTCGCCACTGGATGCTTTCGGTACGCCGAGTCAGCATCGTGGTGATTCTGCTGCTGGCCTATGTCTGCTACCGCCTGCTCGGCTCCAACGCCAGCCTGGCCACCATCGGCCAGATTTCCTTTGCCGCCATTACCCAACTGGCGCCGGCCATGTTCGGTGCGCTGCTGTGGAAACAGGCTAACCGCCGGGGCGTGTTCGCCGGGCTCACGGCCGGCTGCCTGGTGTGGTTTTACACCTTGGTATTGCCCGTGGTGGCGCACAGTCTCGGCTGGTCGCTGGCGAAATTTCCGGGGCTGGAATTCCTGCTGTATCAATCCATTGGCATGCAGGTCGACCCGCTTACCCGTGGCGTCGTGCTATCGCTTGCCAGCAACTGCACGCTGTTTGTGTGGGTGTCGTATTTTTCCCGCACCCGCGTGGCCGAACATTGGCAGGCGGGACGGTTTATCAGCCAGGAGTTCGGCAACAAGCCCAGCAGCCGCAACCAGCTCGCGGTGCAGGTGGACGATCTGCTGACGCTGGCGAGCCGCTTTGTCGGCGAAGAACGTGCGCAACAAAGCTTTATCCGCTTCGCCTACCGCCAAGGAAAAACCTTCAATCCCGACCAGCCGGCCAACGGTGAGTGGATCGCCCATACCGAACGGTTGCTTGCCGGCGTACTCGGCGCGTCCTCTACGCGGGCAGTGGTGAAAGCGGCCATCGAAGGCCGCGATATGCAGGTTGAAGACGTGGTGCGCATCGTCGACGAAGCGTCCGAGGTGCTGCAGTTCAACCGCACCCTGTTGCAGGGTGCGATTGAAAACATTACCCAGGGCATCAGCGTGGTCGACCCGTCGCTGCGGCTGGTGGCCTGGAACCACCGCTATCTGGAGCTGTTTGATTACCCGGACGGCCTGATCAGCGTGGGCCGGCCGATTGCCGACATTATTCGCCACAACGCCGAGCGCGGCCTCTGCGGTCCGGGCGAAGCGGATGCCCACGTCGAGCGCCGCCTGTATTGGATGCGCCAGGGCCGGGCGCACACCTCAGAACGGTTGTTCCCCAATGGCCGCGTCATCGAGCTGATCGGCAACCCGATGCCGGGCGGCGGCTTTGTAATGAGCTTTACCGACATCACCGCGTTCCGTGATGCCGAGCAAGGTTTGAAAGAAGCCAACGAAGGACTGGAGCAACGTGTTGCCTCGCGCACCCACGAACTGTCGCAACTCAATCTGGCGCTGAGCGAGGCCAAGGGCGTGGCGGAACACGCCAACCAGTCGAAAACGCGCTTTCTCGCGGCCGTCAGCCACGACTTGATGCAGCCGCTGAACGCCGCTCGGCTGTTCTCCGCCGCCCTCGCCCACCAGGCCGACGCGCTGCCGGGCGAAGCGCAGCAACTGATCCGCCACCTCGACAGTTCGCTGCGCTCGGCCGAAGACCTGATCAGCGACCTGCTGGATATTTCGCGCCTGGAAAACGGCCGCATCACCCCCGAGCGCCACGCGTTTGAACTCAACACCCTGTTCGATGCCCTGGGTGCCGAATTCAAAGCCCAGGCCCAGGAACAAGGAGTGACCTTCCACCTGCGCGGCAGCCACTTGCGCATCGACAGCGACATCAAACTGCTGCGCCGCGTGCTGCAAAACTTCCTCACCAACGCGTTCCGCTACGCCAGCGGCCACGTGCTGCTGGGCGTACGCCGCTGCAGCGAAGGTTTACGCCTGGAAGTGTGGGACCGTGGGCCTGGCATTCCAGACGACAAACGCGCGGTCATTTTCGAAGAATTCAAACGCCTGGATAGTCACCAGACCCGCGCCGAAAAAGGCCTGGGGTTGGGCCTCGCGATTGCCGATGGACTGTGCCGCGTGCTGGGTCACAAGCTTGAAGTGCGCTCATGGCCGGGCAAAGGCAGCGTGTTCAGCGTCACCGTGCCGTTGGCCCGAACCCCCGCGCCAGCGGCCGTGAACGGCAACGGTGCCGATACCAGCGGCCACCACCTCAGCGGCGCTCACGTGCTGTGCGTGGATAACGAAGACAGCATTCTGGTGGGCATGCACAGCCTTCTCTCACGCTGGGGCTGCCAGGTGTGGACAGCACGCAATCGTCTGGAGTGTGAGCACTTGCTGGCCGAAGACGTGCGTCCGCAGTTGGCTCTGGTCGACTATCACCTGGACGAAGGCGAAACCGGCACTGAGCTCATGGCCTGGCTGCGCACGCGCCTGGGCGAGCCGGTGCCCGGGGTTGTGATCAGCGCCGATGGCCGCCCGGAACTGATCGCCCAGGTGCATGCGGCTGGGCTGGAGTTTCTGCCCAAACCGGTGAAGCCGGCCGCGTTGCGGGCGTTGTTGAGTCGGCATTTGCCGTTGCGGTGAGGGATGGTTTTATTGTTGGGCTTCGCTGCGCTCAACCTACGGGTTCGGCCATTTCGGTGTATGCGTAGGCTGGGTTGAGCGCTAGCGAAGCCCAACGTGGCAACACGCCGCCCCCCATCCTTGGGTTGGAACTCGTTCTCTCAGGCCTGACCTATAAATGAGGGCCACCGCTCTAGCGCGGCGCCTGTCGGCAGGGATGGCGTTTGCGCATCACCTAAGCACGGCGCTCCGCCCACTGGCCTCCCGCGCCATTGGCCTTCAATACTGACGACCTGCCTGAATTGGAGTGTTGCCATGACTGTTGCCGTTCATCTCACCCGCCCCGCCGCTGTCATCGACCAGCAAATGGTCGACAGCGGCGGCGTGCAACTGGCGACTTATCGATGGGGCAACCCGGACGGGCCGAGGTTGCTGCTGGTGCACGGCTACCCCGACAACCACGACATCTGGCTGCCGCTGATAAACCAGTTGGCGGACGATTACCTCATCATCGCCTACGACGTGCGCGGCGCCGGCGCATCGGATAAACCCGGGCATCGCCGCGACTATCGCTTACCGCTTTTGGCCGATGATCTGGAGGCCGTTATTCTGGCCCACAGCCCCGACAAACCCGTTCACCTGATTGCCCACGACTGGGGTTCGATCCAAAGTTGGGAGGGCGTTACCGAACCGCGTCTTCAGCACCGGATCGCCTCTTACACCAGCATCTCCGGGCCATGCCTGGACCACATCGGTTACTGGATGGGCCAGCGCGGCAAATCCGGAACCTTTGCCGGGCTCAGGCAGATGGTCGGCCAGTTGCTCAGTTCGTGGTACATCGGTTTTTTTCATATTCCCTGGCTGCCTGAACTCGCCTGGCGCAACGGCATGGCCAAACTCTGGCCGCGCTTTCTGCGCAACATGGAAGGCATCCGCCCGGTGCGGATCAATCCGACCCAGAGCGAAGACGGTCAGTACGGCATAAAACTGTACCGGGCGAATTTCATCCGCAGCCTGTTCACGCCGCGCCAACGTTTTACCCAAGTGCCCGTGCAATTGGTGGTGCTCACCCGCGACCGCTTCGTGCGACCACACCTGTTCGACAACCTGCAGCATTGGGCGCCGACTCTATTGCGTCGGGAAGTGGCGGCCAGCCATTGGCAACTGCTCGCCGAGCCCGCGCAGTTGGCAACCTGGATTCGAGAGTTCGTTGCAGAGCAGGAACTCCGTTGACGCACGAGCCGGCTTGCTGGCGAACGCTGGAAACGGCTTCGCCAGCAAGCTGGCTCCTACGGATTGGGGATGTCGGCGGAGTTGGGAGCGTCGGCGGGTTCGTCCGAATCGTCGAAATGCGGCAGGCCTGCGGCGCGCTCGAGCAAGTCGCTGGGCAGACTTTTGCTCGCGCGCGCGCCGAGCAATTTGAGGTTTTCCACGCGACTGATGATATTGCCGCGCCCGTCGGCAAGCTTGTTGCGCGCGGCGGCATAGGCTTTATCAAGCTGACCGAGGCGACTGCCCACTTCATCCAGATCAACGATAAAGGCCACGAATTTGTCGTATAGCGCGCCGGCGCGCTCGGCAATTTCCCGGGCGTTCTGGCTTTGCCGTTCCTGGCGCCACAGGCTGTCGATCACCCGCAACGTTGCCAGCAAGGTGGTCGGGCTGACGATCACAATGTTCTGCTCGAAGGCTTCCTGAAATAGCCCGGGATCGGCCTGCAACGCAGCCGCGAAAGCCGCCTCAATCGGCACGAACAACAGCACGAAATCCAGACTGTGCAGCCCTTCCAGGCGCTGATAGTCCTTTAGCGACAGACCTTTCAAATGACTGCGCAGCGACACCACGTGCTGCTTCAGCGCGTGCTGGCGCGCACCGTCGTTATCGGCAACTACGTACTGCTGATACGCGGTCAGGCTGACCTTGGCGTCCACCACCACCTGCCGCTCGCCAGGCAGCTGAATCAGCACGTCGGGCTGGAAGCGCGCGCCGTCCTGGCCCTTCAGGCTGACCTGCGTCTGGTATTCCCGGCCCTTCTCCAGCCCGGCATGTTCAAGCACCCGTTCCAGTACGAGCTCACCCCAGTTGCCTTGAGTTTTCTGCCCTCGCAGCGCGCGCGTGAGGTTGGTGGCTTCGTCGCCCAGTCGCTGGTTCAGCAACTGCAGCCGCTCCAACTCTTTACTGAGAGAAAAGCGCTCGCGGGCCTCTTGTTGATAACTCTCTTCCACGCGTTTTTCGAAGGACTGGATACGTTCTTTCAGCGGGTCCAGCAACTGACCGAGGCGCTGCTGGCTGGTTTCGGCAAAGCGCTGCTCGCGCTCGTCGAAAATCTTGCCGGCGAGTTCGGCGAACTGAGCCCGCAGTTCGTCGCGCGAGCCCTGAAGGTCATTGAGTCGTTGCTGGTGGTTTTCCTGCTGCTCGCGCAACTCCGCGCTGAGGCTGGCGCGATCGGCCGACAGCTGACGCAGTTCGGCTTCCTTTTGTTCGCGTTCCTGGCGCCACTCCTGCGCCGCTTCGCGGGCGCGGGTTCGTTCGCTCTGCAGCAAGTCGGTTTCACGGCGCAATGCAGCCAGTTCGGCCTGTTGTTCGGCTTTGGTTTCGATCAGCTCGGCAATGTCGCTGCGGTAGCCATCCAGCTGCGCAGCCAGACCATCCCCAGCCAGTTGCGCAGTGCTCAAGCGTTCATCAAGAAGCGCAACCTGCGCCTGCGCCTGCGCGAGACGCCGTTGCTGCTGCCAGAGCAGCGCCAGCAACGGCACGGCGGCGGCAGCCAGACCAAGTAACAGAGTGGGCACATCGATAGGCATGAAAGGCTCCGCGCGAGAATGGCGGGCAGTATAACCAGGGTTCCAGGGGGCAGATCAGCACGCTTTAGGCTGCGCGAATGTTCCACGGCTTCGCGAGCAAGCTCGCTCCTACGGGAGGTTGGCAATCGCCGGAAGGAGCGTGCTTGCGAAGCTTTTATTGCGCTTGCGGCAAAGCCTGCAAACGCTCGACCGCTTCTTCGCAGCCATGGGCGGCGGCCAGTTCCAGCCAATGCCTGGCTTCGGCCAGGTCGAAATGACGCGGCTGGCTATAAAGACGGCCCAGCTCAAGCTGTGCACGCGGGTCGTGGGCGCGGCCGGCCTGGCGCAGCAGCTCAAAGCCGATGCGCCGGTCGCGGGCATTGCCACAGTCGCGGCAGAGCAGTTCACCCAAGCGCGTCTGCGCCACCACCACCCCCTGACGGGCCGGTTGTTTAAGCAGGCGGCCGGCGAACTGTTTGGTGCCGACGCGACGACCAAAGCGAGGGCTGTCCAATAGCCATAAAGCAACCCGCAGCGGAAAACGCGGTGGGGTCTGGAGAACGGCGTTAGTGGAATTGCGCGGCATAAAGGTGGGCAATGGCGATAGAGGGCGGCCACTCTACTCCGATTTTTATGTCAGTAAAGTCTTGCAAAAAATGCACACCCGCGATCTAGAGCAAGCGCTTGGGACAATCCACAGAAGCTGTGGATAACTCAGTGGGTAACTTGGGCGCAAGCGCCGCGAAGGCCGATGAAACGGGGCTCCAAGTCGAATTGATGATTTTTTCACCAGCCAAAAAAAGCTATATTTTTCATTGACTTAATCGACCACGCAAAAAACTTGAACGCCCTTATAGGATTTTCCGCTGGATGAAAAGGCTCGCGTCCCAATTGTGCACAAGTTTTGACGCTCGCTTGCTTGGCGCCCTTTTTGAGGGCGCTTCTGACGATACAAGAGTGATCAATACCGGTAGTTTTCCTACAGCCTTTGCTGGAACCCTTGGAACTACTGCGCTTACGCCCGGTCGCCATGGTTTTCCCTGACATACAACCATCACGGAAATTTGCTAGCCGCATTCCCGGCAGCGCCAGCAAAGCGGTTTTTACTGAAACGAAGGCGTCGCCGGCGGTGCGCTAAAGCTGTGCGTGGACGGCAGACAGCCACCATGCACCAGCAGCTTTTCCAGTTGTCGCGCGACCGATGGCTGCCTATAGTCCTCTGCTGCCCGCCACCCCAATGCTGCCGAATTTTATGATCAGCCATCGCCTTGAAGCCGTTGCACGCTTGCCGCTTTTCACAGCTCCCACTCCGCTCGAACATCTGCCGCGTCTGTCGGCTCAGGTGGGGCGCCAGGTGTATATCAAGCGCGACGACACCACCCAATTCGCCCTCGGCGGCAATAAGGTGCGCAAGCTCGAATACCTGCTCGCCGATGCCCTGCACCTTGGTGCCGATACGCTGGTCACGGCCGGGGCGATTCAGTCCAATCACGTTCGCCAGACAGCCGCGGCCGCTGCGCGTCTGGGCCTGGGCTGCGTAGCGCTGCTGGAAAATCCTATCGGCACGACCGACCAGAACTACCTGAGCAACGGCAACCGCTTGCTGCTGGACCTGTTCGGCGCCGAGGTCGAGCTTGTGGCTAACCTCGATACGGCCGACGAACTGCTGCACCAAACTGCCGAGCGTTTGCGCCAGCAAGGCAAGCGGCCTTACGTGGTTCCCATTGGCGGCTCCAACGCCCTTGGCGCCTTGGGTTATGTGCGCGCAGGTCTGGAACTGGCTGATCAGATAGAGGCCAGCGGCCAGACGTTTGCGGCGGTGGTGCTGGCTTCCGGCAGCGCCGGCACCCACAGCGGCCTCGCACTGGCGCTGGCCGAGCGGCGGCCGGCACTGCCGGTGATTGGCGTTACTGTCTCGCGCCCGGTGCAAACGCAGCAGCCAAAGGTACAAAGCCTGGCGGAACGCACGGCCGAGCTGCTGGGAATGGCTCTACCGCGGCAGTTCAAGGTGCAGCTATGGGATGAGTATTTCGGCCCGCGTTACGGTGAAGCCAATGCCGGCACGCTGGCCGCGATCAAGCTGTTAGCGAGCCTGGAAGGTGTATTGCTCGACCCGGTTTATACCGGCAAGGCGTTCGCCGGCCTGCTCGATGGAATTTCATCCCAACGTTTCGAGGGCGACGGGCCTCTATTATTTCTGCACACCGGCGGTTCTCCCGCGCTGTTCGCCTATCAACCGACAAGCGCGACCTGACAGAAGCCAAATCGAACCGCTGCGCTTATTCTGAAAAGTGCGCCACATCTATTTTTTTATTATTTAATTGCATAGTATTTTTCGCTCTATAGTTATCCCCACTTAACGCTACTCACCGCTAACAGGGACACTGCCATGACGATTTCCGCACTGCGCCGCACTTTCATTCTCGGCGGTTTGAGCCTTGTGCTCGGCGCCAGCTTTATCGGCACCAGCCAGGCTGCCGATGACCTGCTTCAAACCATCCAGAAAAAAGGCACCATTCAGATCGGTCTGGAAGGCACCTACCCGCCCTTCAACTTCCAGGATGAAAGCGGCAAGCTGACCGGTTTCGAAGTGGAGTTCGCTGGAGCGGTAGCTAAAGAACTGGGAGTGAAGGCCGAATTCCAGCCGACCAAGTGGGACGGTATTCTCGCCGCACTGGAATCCAAGCGTCTGGACATCGTGGTCAACCAGGTGACCATCTCGCAAGAGCGTAAAAAGAAATACGATTTCTCTGCCCCGTACACCATCTCCGGCATTCAAGTGCTGACGCGCAAAGGTCAGGAAGGCAACTTCTCCAAACCGACCGATCTCAACGGCAAAAAAGTCGGGGTGGTTCTGGGCACCAACTACGAGCAGTGGCTGAAAGAGAACGTGCCAGAAGCCGATATCCGCACCTACGATGACGACGCAAGCCGTAACCAGGACGTACGCGTCGGCCGCCTCGACGCGATTCTCGGCGACCGCCTCGCAGCCTTCGAACTGATCGAAAAAACCGGCGACACCCTGGCAGTGGCCGGCAAGCCGTTCGCGCCGCAGGAAGCCGGCATTGCCTTGCGCAAAGGCAACCCGCAACTGCTCGCCGCCATCGACAAGGCCATCGCCAAACTTCGCGCTGATGGCACCTTGCAGAAGCTTTCGGTGAAGTGGTTCAAGGCCGACGTAACTCAATGATCGAAGCCAAATAATGGAACAAAGCCTACAACTAGCGCTGAATTCGGCGCCCTTCCTGCTCAAGGGCGCGATGTACACCATCGTGCTGAGCCTGGGCGGCATGTTCTTCGGCCTGCTGCTGGGCTTTGCCCTGGCGCTGATGCGGCTGTCCGCGTTGCGGTTGCTGAGCTGGACGTCACGCATCTACGTGTCGTTCTTCCGCGGCACGCCGCTGCTGGTGCAGCTATTTATGATCTATTACGGCTTGCCGCAGCTGGGTATCCAGCTGGATCCGCTGCCCGCTGCGCTGGTGGGTTTCTCGTTGAACATGGCCGCTTACGTTTGCGAAATTTTGCGCGCGGCCATCAGTTCCATCGACAAAGGCCAGTGGGAAGCTGCCGCGAGCATCGGCATGACTCGCGCACAAACCTTGCGTCGCGCCATTCTTCCTCAAGCCGCACGCACGGCTCTGCCGCCTCTGGGCAACAGTTTTATTTCACTGGTTAAAGATACCGCGCTCGCCGCCACCATTCAGGTGCCGGAGCTGTTCCGTCAGGCGCAGTTGATCACGGCGCGAACCTTTGAAATTTTCACCATGTACCTCGCCGCCGCATTGATTTACTGGCTGCTGGCAAGCGCATTGGCGTTGCTGCAGAACCATCTGGAAGCGCGGGTGAACCGCCACAACCAAGAGCCATGAAAAACCGATGATTGAAGTGCGCGCCCTGACAAAAGTATTCAACGGCCAGACGGTGCTCAAGGGCATCGACCTGGACGTGGCGACCGGCGAAGTGGTGGCGATCATTGGCCCCAGCGGTTCGGGAAAAACCACCTTGCTGCGCTGCCTCAATCTGCTCGAAGAACCGGACGGCGGCACCATTCGCGTCGGCGACATGTTCATCGATGCGAGCAAGCCGCTGGCCAAGCAAAAGGAGTTGATTCGCAGCCTTCGTCAGCGCGTCGGCTTCGTGTTTCAGAACTTCAATCTGTTTCCTCATCGCACGGCGCTGGAGAACATTATTGAAGGACCGCTGGTGGTGAAAAAAGAAGCGCGCGCCACGGCTGTCGAGCGGGCCCGCGCCCTGCTCGCGAAGGTAGGTTTGGCGGGCAAGGAAGATGCGTATCCACGGCGTCTGTCAGGCGGCCAGCAACAGCGTGTGGCCATCGCCAGAGCCCTGGCCATGGAGCCTGACGTGATCTTGTTCGACGAGCCCACTTCAGCGCTCGACCCGGAACTGGTCGGTGAAGTGCTCGCGACAATTCGCGGTCTGGCCGAAGAAAATCGCACCATGATCATCGTTACGCACGAGATGAGTTTCGCCCGTGACGTAGCCAATCGCGTGGTGTTTATCGACCAGGGCGTGATCGTTGAACAGGGCGAAGCCAAGGCCCTTTTTGCCAACCCGCGCGAGGCGCGGACGCAGCAATTTTTAAGCAAATTTTCTGAGCGCAACGACGTCGGCGCGCACATCATTTAGCCAGTAAAAACAGCGCGAAAAATAGCGTGATTTTCGGCGATGCGAAGGGCTCGCACTCGGCCAATAAACCTTGTATGGTGTCGCCACTGTGCTGCTTGTGTCACCGTGAATCGCAATGGAAGCTAGCTCTTGCTCCACGACTCCTTTTACTCTTTGCACTCAGTCCGAACCTGGTCTTTTGACCTCAGTTAACTTTGTTCAAGGAGCTACACCATGTCCAATCGCCAAGCGGGTACCGTTAAGTGGTTCAACGATGAAAAAGGCTACGGCTTCATCACTCCACAATCGGGCGGCGACGATCTTTTCGTACACTTCAAAGCTATCCAGAGCGATGGCTTCAAAAGCCTGAAAGAAGGCCAGTCGGTTACTTTCGTAGCTGCCAAAGGCCAGAAAGGCATGCAAGCTGAAGAAGTTCAGGTTGCCTGATTCAGCTCAGCGCTGAATGAATGTAAAAAGCCCCACTTCGGTGGGGCTTTTTTATGGGCGGCTGACTATGCCCAAACAACGACCACATGCGCCGACAACGTAACCGCTGGTCAGACTGACTGGTCATGCCCACGTTTTTCCCGTAGGGTGCCGGCCGGTTAGTACCACGTTTGAAAGTCAATTTACGCCCTCCTCTCCAGCTTCCTCGCTCAACCGAGCCTAGCTGATGCGAAGTGCCTGATGCCAAGTGACCGCTTTTTCGGCACACCTGGCTGGCCTCCAGATAAAGCTTCACCGCCCTCTCCAAAGATCGCCGTGCTGCCTCCAACTCTGCAACGCCAATCTGTCGATTGATCAGGACCACCACCGGAACCACACCTTAACGTGTTCCGTGGCACCTGCCCTCCGAAGTACCTACCTGCACCAGGAGCACCGCATATTGGCGGAACTTTTAGCGTGCGGTCCTGCTCCGATCAGAGTCATTTGAGCTCGCCCATTTGGCGGCCAATATCGGAGTTATTTTATTAGCGGCAAGACGCCGCATGTGTAGGAACATCTAATAATGATGAATACCCAACCCCAAGTTCAGGATGCAATCAGCACCCTCCGTAACGCCTTCGCCCCTCTGGCCTGCCATATCCAGGCCGTGCGCAATGGCTGCTTCAGCTTCACCATCGTCAACGAGCGTGGCGTTGCCCGTCACTGCGAACGTCTGTATCCCGAGCAGTATGAAAACGGTTCGTTGCAACACGTGATCGACCGCACGCGTCAATCGCTGGCAACCAAAGGCCTGGCGGCCTGAACCTCCGTCAAGCGGGACGGTCTGACCTAACTCACCCGCGACGGAGCGCTTATATGCGTCATGTTAATTTCGCCCTGCTCGAAAAAGCCTTCCACCCGCTGCGCCCTTCTCTTGGCCAGCTGCGCCCCGATGGCAGCGTGGTGTTGACCCTCGCCGACAGCAACGATGAAATGGCCTATAGCCGCGTTATCAGCTCGGATGAAGTGGTCAGCGCCGAAGTGTTCGGCCAGGTCGTTGAAGGTGTACGCCGCGAGCTGTGCGTGCGTGCCGGCTCACTCTCTTCGGAGATGCGCAAGCAACTGGTGGATAATGCCGGGGTCATGAGTTACATACCGGCCTGACCGTCGTCCGGCCATAAAAAAACCGGAATCTGATCGCTCGGATTCCGGTTTTTTTTTATGGCCGCTTGCAGGACCTCAGTGGCACGTCACCACCAGACTGCGAAACGCATAATCGCCAGGTTCCATACCCAACACGCGATCATCTGGGGCGGCGTCCGCACGCCCTTTCTTGCCGACCACGTCGTAGCCCGTCGGACAGCTCTGCGTGGCCTTCTCATAGCAGTGCTGCCACTTGAGTGCCTGACCGGAGCAGTCGATGCTCAACGCCTGATCGCCATTCTTGGTGATCGTCTGGTTGACCGTCGCGCAGCCGTTCAGCGCCAGTAACAATACGGCGCCCCCCACTATTCCCCAGCCCAACTTAGCCATAGTCATACCCATGTGAGCGCTCGGTGAGCATTTGCAAACCCGTTGCCCTTCAATTGACTACTAACGGCAGAGAACGATCATATTGCGGCTGGAAAAGCCGTCCGGGTTCAGGCCGAAAGGGTAATTTTCATCGTAATCCCCTTCTCCCACACCCGACTTCGCCAGCACTTTGTAACCGTCGCTGCCGCAGTTTTTGGCAGCTTCTGCCAGACAGGCTTCCCAGGAGGAAGTCAGTCCGGAACAGCTGATATGCAAACCTGCTTTCTTGCCGTACTTCTTGTGCACCGTAGGGGACGACGAACAGCCGGCAATCGCCAGTACGGTCAGCAGTATTAAAAGACGCTTCATTCAGTGTCCTTATGCGGCGCCTGTTTCAGTTTCTGGATGCAATTACGGTTCTGCTCATGGCTGCGCCTCTGAGGGTGCATGCCGTAACCTGTCGATTGCCATCCTTAGCACCGCGCCCACTCCCTGAATGCCCATCGCTGAGCCTTTCGTGATTGGAGTGAGTGAAAAAATCCTCGCGCAGTATCTGCTAAAGCCCCAGCCCGACACAACGCATTGCGCAGTGCATTAAAACCCCCGCACCTCTTCTGTCGCACCGTGCGTGCCAATTGCCAGTAAACCGCTGGCGCAACGTTCTGCCCGGCGTTTGCAGAGGCATCTTTTTCCTAGCTAGCGACTACATAAATCATATTTTCGCTATTCCCTTCCTCTGAACAGAATGCGCCCTATCTCCTCGGCAGTGGCGACAGCGACCTATTCGCTCCTCACCGCCGGAAAAGGCCAAACGCCATTCAGAAGGACCGCGAAGTGACCGCCGAAAAATTCTCCACCGACACGCTCGTGATTGGCGCAGGCCAGGCCGGTATCGCCATGAGCGAACACCTGAGCAACCTCGGCGTACCGCATGTGGTGCTGGAGCGAAGCCGCATCGCCGAAGCCTGGCGATCCGGGCGCTGGGACTCTCTGGTAGCCAACGGCCCGGTATGGCACGACCGCTTTCCAGGCCTGGAATTCGACGACCTGGACCCCGACGCCTTCGCCTCAAAAGAGCGTGTCGCGGACTACTTCGTATCCTATGCCGAGCAATTCAATGCGCCAATTCGCACCGGCGTCGAAGTGAAGAAGGTCACGCGCAACGCCGACCGCCAAGGCTTTACCGTCGAAACCTCTGAAGGCGTGTACGAAGCCAACCGCATTGTTGCAGCCACCGGACCTTTCCAGCGCCCGGTCATCCCGCCGATTGCCCCTGCTGACAGTGCAATTCATCAGATTCACTCGGCCGATTACCGCAATCCCGCGCAACTGCCAGAAGGCGCCGTATTGGTGGTGGGAGCAGGTTCGTCAGGTGTGCAGATTGCGGATGAACTTCAGCGAGCAGGCAAACAGGTTTATCTGTCAGTGGGCGCCCACGACCGTCCGCCGCGTTCCTACCGCAACCGTGATTTCTGCTGGTGGCTGGGCGTTCTGGGGGAATGGGATGCGCCGGCCAGCAAGCCGGGTAAAGAGCATGTGACCATCGCCGTCAGCGGCGCGCGTGGCGGCCATACGGTCGACTTCCGCGCCCTGGCGAAGCTTGGCATCACGCTGGTCGGCCTGACAGATTCGTTCCAGCAGGGCGTGGTGCGTTTCAAGCCAGACCTTGCGCAAAATCTGGCAAATGGCGACCAGAATTACCTGTCCTTGCTGGACGCGGCCGATGCCTATATCGCGCGCAACGGACTGGATCTTCCTGAAGAACCGGAAGCCCGTTACTTCCTGCCGGAACCGGAGTGCGTCGCTCGACCGATCTTGCAGCTTGATCTGGCCCAAGCAGGCGTCACCTCGATCATCTGGGCGACTGGCTATGCGGTGGATTACAGCTGGCTGAAGGTGAATGCGTTCGACGCCAATGGCAAGCCGCAACATCAGCGCGGCGTGTCGAGCGAGCCGGGCGTCTATTTTCTCGGTTTGCCATGGCTATTGCGCCGCGGCTCGACGTTTATCTGGGGTGTCTGGCATGACGCCAAGATCATCGCCGACCATATCGCGACCCAGCGCAAATACCTGGCCTACCGCGACGCGGAACAACGCAAAAACCAGGGCTGAACAAGACACCGGGCGCCCTCTAGGGGCGCCCGGAAAACGGCAGGCGTGTTATGGAGCGAGGGGCAGCGCGCGCTTGTGCGCGGTTTTGGCGTAGGCGCTCTCGATGATCTCGACCGCCTCGGCGTGAACCTCCTTGCCCAGCAGATAGTTGTCGATATCTTCATACGTACAACCGTACGAATCCTCATCCAGCTTGCCCGGCACCAGTTCTTCAAGGTCAGCGGTGGGCGCCTTGAACACCAGCTCGTGGGGCGCGCCCAATGCAGCGCTCACCATGCGAACCTGGCTTTTGCACAAGCCACTGAGCGGCGCCAGATCGCAGGCGCCGTCGCCGAACTTGGTAAAGAAGCCCATCAACGCCTCGGCGGCGTGGTCGGTCCCTACCACTAAACCGTTAGTGAAATTGGCGATGGCGTACTGAGCCACCATGCGCGTACGCGCCTTGACGTTGCCTTTGGTGAAGTCAATCAGCCCTTCACTCGGTTGCAGCCCTTCGATGGCGATATTGGCCATCAACCCTTCGACACTGTCGGCGATGTTAACGGTGGTGATCTGGTCCGGCTTGATAAAGTCCAGCGACGCCTGCGCGTGGTGCTCGTCAGCCTGGGTTTTGTACGGCAGGCGCACGGCAATGAATTGCGCCTCGTAACCTTCGTCGCGCAATTGCTCGGCGGCGAGCTGACACAAGCGCCCTGCCGTCAGCGAGTCGACGCCACCGCTGATGCCCAGCACCAGCGACTTGCAGCCCGAATTGCGCACCACACCTTTGATAAAGTCGACTCGACGGGTAATTTCCGCCTGTTCCCCACCCTGCACCAGCTGGCGGTTTACACCTAACTCGCGAGCAATCGCATCTTGTTTTGCCGTGGCCATTTCACACTCCTCCTAATTGCTGATTGGTGTCGCGTACGCCAAATACATTGGAGGCGTACTGCAGAAACGAGGCGTCTTCGCAGACATTCTTTACCGGGTCGTCGGAGAATTTCACCACCGGCTCGCCGTGTACCCGCACCAGCTTCATAACGATGCTCAACGGCTCTACACCATCGACATCGCAGGCCAGGCTGGTGCCCATGCCAAAGCCGAATTTCGCCCTGCCGCGAACATGCCGCAGGATGGGCAGGCATTTCTCGAAATTCAGCCCATCGGAAAACATCAATTCTTTGGTCATCGGGTCGATGCCCAACTGGTCGTACCGGGCCAGCACCTTGTCGGCCCAGACGATCGGGTTGCCCGAATCCTGGCGCAGCCCGTCGTACAGCTTGGCGAAGTACAGATCGAAATCCTTGAGGAAAAAATCGGTGCTGATGCAATCGGTCAGGGCAATGCCCAAGCGCCCGCGGTACTCATGCACCCAATTTTCCAGGGCCACGTTCTGGCTTTCGCGCAAACGGCTCAATTGCTGGTGAACCATCAACCACTGGTGGGCCATGGTGCCTATCAGGGGCAGATCGAATTCATAGGCCAGGTGGCCGTTGCTGGTGCCGACAAACACGCCGGGAAAATCGCGGCGCATGATGTCGACCACCTCACGCTGCGCGTTGAACGACAAACGCCGACGTGTTGAAAAGTCAGACACACGAAAGTCGGCGAGTTCTTCCTTGCTGACGTTTTTTTCCAGCCATTCGAACTTCTGATACAGCCGACGCGTGACGTCTTCCAGTTCGATATCGGCGTATTTCTCGCGGTTGCGCAGCTCACTGACCAACGCCAGCACCGGCTGCTCGAACATGATGCAGTGCAGCATCGGGCCACGGACGCGGATATTCAGTTGCCCGTCCACCTCGTTGACGAGGATGTAACGCAGATTGAAGCGGAACAATCCGAGAAACTGTTCGAAGTCGGGTGTGAGGTATTCCCGAAAGCGTCGGTTGAACAGGAAGCGCAGTTCATCATCGCGCATGCGCAGAGTGGAGAGTTTCTCCAGTTCTTCGCGAATTTCAGGAATCAGGTGACTGAGATTTTCCTTGGAGCGCACGATGAACTGGTATTCCACATCGACGTTCGGGTGCTGGTGCAACACCGCCTGCATCATGGTGAAGGTGTAGTAGTCGGTATCCAGAAGACTCTGGATCACCCCGCCTTCGCGGCCGTAAGCACTTTCCATGGTGATGTCCTTATTGGCCTTGCAGCAAGGCTAACTGTTCACGGCTGCTGCTCAGGCGTATGCCTTGCGCCTGCATGTCGGCAACCGCTTGTTGGGCGCCATCTTCGCTAATCGCGCGGCAGGCGGGAAGATGGACGATTACCTCAAACCCCGCAGATGCCAATTGCAACGCAGTGGTCTTCACGCAGAAATCCAGTGCCAGCCCGCCGACGATGACCCGCGAAATTTCCTGAGCCCGCAGGTATTCGATAACGCCAGTGGAGAGTTTGTTGTGCAAATCGTGGTAGCACGCGCCATAGGGATGAAGGTCGGGCTCCACGCCCTTCCACACGAAGTAGTCGTACTCGTACGGAGTGGGCAGCTCGTCCAGCAACGTGAAGCCTTCGGTGCCCGGAACGCAGTGACTCACCCACGTAAGATCTGCGTGCGCAAGGCCGGTCGCCTGGAGCATCTCCGAAGGTTGTGCCACCACCCAGGGCGCCATTGGCGTGTGGGCATCTTTGCTGCCGACACGTACCCGAGCAAGGCTCGCCATCAGGTTCAGCTCGGCGCCAATCTGGTCGCCGCCAGCGACAGGTAATTCATCCGGACACAGCGGGGTGAAGCTTTTCTGTGCATCAACGTCGAAGGAAGCGGTGTTCATCACGGCACTGTTCATGGCATCTCTCCTGTACACAACTCACACGGTACACGTCGTGTACTTACAGTTCAACAGGCGCTTTGCATATTTTCTGGATTTTCTAGCAATTTTTCCAACGCCCTTGAAGTAGAAGTACATGACATATACCTTTAACTGCACCAAAGCGATGCGCGACCACCCTGCGGCTACCGGACTGACATGCCAAATCATCGAGAAGAACGAAGCGCCTATCTCCACACCATCGACCTGTGCGTCGTGCGCTACTGCCGCGACAGCCAGGCCCTTGAAATTCTGCTGAACAAGCGCGAAGCCGAACCCTTTGCCGGCCATTGGGCATTGCCTGGAATTGTGGTGAACGGCGCTACGGCCGATTTGACGCTGGACGATGCTGTAGACCGCCTGCGCGCCTCCGACAAGGTGGGCATGGCGCTAGCCTACATTGAGCAAGTGGGCACCGTCGGCGATGCGTTTCGCGATCCACGGTGCTGGTCTTCATCAACCTTCTACTTGGCAGTCGCCCACAAAGACGTAGCGCTCAACAGCGCGCAGGCTTTTTTCCCGTTGGCGGATGTATCAGACGCTTCGCTTAAGTTGCCTTTCGACCACAACGCCCTGGTGGCCGCGGCACACGAACGGCTGCTGTCGAAGTCGCTATACAGCAGTTTGCCGCTCATGTTCCTCGGCAACGAATTCAGCGCGCCGGAAGCGGTAATGATCTTTTCCCAGGTGCTGGCCCGCCCCGTTTTGAAAACCAGCATGCGTCAGCGCTTGATGAAAATGACCGAAGCCGGCTATTTGCGAGAAACCGGCCGCAAGAAAAGCGGCGACGGCGGACGGCCACAGGCGACACTGGAAAACATCAAACCTGCCAGCCTGTACTTGTTTGATCGCTGCTTTCTGGAATGAGGCGTGCCCTAAATCTGATGCATGGCCTCGATCGGCTGAATACTCGCGGCCTTCAGAGCCGGGTAAACGCCACTGCACAGCGCGCAGACGAAGGTGACGCTGGCGCTCAGTACGAACAACCAGGGCGACAGCACGAAATTCCATCCCGATAACTCGCACCACGCGAACATCATTGCGAGCGCAATAGCGAATCCGGCCAGCATGCCGCCGCCGAAGATGCCCAATACCTCGAACAGCGTTTGCAGTATCAGGTCCCCCGGGGTGGCACCGATTGCCAAGCGGATACCGAACTCGCGACGCCGCTGGCCAATCTGCGCGAGCATCGCGTTAGCCATCGCCACGGCTGAGATCAACATGATCAGCGCCCCAACCAGAACTGCTACGAGCCGAATCTGATCAAGCAATTCGTTCAGTGGCAACAACCGCGAACCGGGCCAGTCCAGCACGAACTGCGCGCCGCTGTAGCGGGTCTGCATAAAGGTCGTGACCAGCGCCATTGCAGCGAACGCATCGGCTTCATCATGCAGCCTCAGGGCGATGACAAATGAAGGACGCGTGGCTTGCCGCCCCATCACCGCAAGGCCCTTGTCGAAAGACGTCAGCGCGACAATTCCAGCCTCCCCGCTAAATAGCGATCGCAAGAACGCGGCTTCCCAGAACGTTCCGGCCAACAGACAACTACTGCCATTGAGTTGCAGCACGCGAGAATCGCTAAGGCGAAGTCATAAAGGTCTCTATTGGCATCTGCTCGCCGTTAAGACGAATGAGAAAATCCAAGTGAAATTTCTGGCAATTACGACTGACATCGGAGCGAGGAGGATGTACCGATGGCCGAGACAATCCTATTGAATCAGCGAAAACGAGGAAGGCAGAGTTTTACCGGTTGATGGGATAGAAATCGGGGGCTGATGATCAACGGATGGCGCTCGGCAATGGTTGCGAAACGGCCCTTGAAGGTTGCTTGGCAAGGAACGCCCGAGCCGTAAAAGCAAAAGCCCCCGAAATCGCGACGATTTCGAGGGCCTTCGTTTTGAATAATGGCGGGGAAATAGGGATTCGAACCCTAGGTGCTATCGCTAACACAACGGATTTCGAATCCGTCCCGTTCGGCCACTCCGGCATCTCCCCAGCGGCGCGCATGATAACAGCACAAACGCGATTGGTGAAACCCAAAAATGGAAAATTTTCGCCTGCTTTCAGGTGGTTGCGCTAATTTGCGGCCTTCCCTCGCCTAAACGCACAAGAGAGGCCGGAGCCTCTCTTTTGCGTTGCCAACCTGAGCGTCACGCGGTGAGTTTGGTCAGCGCTTCGCGGTATTTGTCGGCGGTCTTCTGGGCGACGCCAGCGGGTACTGCGGGCGCTGGTGGCTCTTTGTTCCAACCGGTGGACTCCAGCCAGTCACGCACGAACTGCTTGTCGAAGCTGGGCGGGTTCTTGCCTTCAACGTAGCTTTCGACAGGCCAGAAACGGCTGGAGTCAGGCGTCAGCACTTCGTCCATCAGGGTCAGGGTGCCGTTTTCATCCAGGCCGAATTCGAACTTGGTATCAGCAATGATGATGCCGCGCGTTGCGGCGTACTCCACCGCTGCGCTGTACAAGGCGATGGCGGTATCGCGGACCTTGGCGGCCAGCTCCTTACCAATCACGGCCTCGCACTGCTCATACGAGATGTTTTCGTCGTGATCGCCCACGGCCGCTTTGGTCGATGGCGTAAAAATAGGTTGGGCCAGCTTGGAAGCCTCTTTCAGCCCTGCCGGCAACTGGATGCCGCAGACGGTGCCGCTTTTCTGATATTCCTTCCAGCCGGAGCCAACAATGTAGCCGCGCACAATCGCCTCTACCGCGATGGGCTGCAGACGCTTGGCCACCACGGCCCGTCCTTCCACCAACGGCAGCTCGGCCGCTGGCACAACGTCCTCGACGCGATCACCAGTGAAGTGGTTGGGCACGATGTCGGCGAGCTTGTCGAACCAGAAGTTGGAGATGGCGGTGAGAATCTTGCCTTTGTCCGGAATCGGCTCGGCGAGGATGACGTCGAAAGCAGAAAGACGGTCGGTGGCGACCATCAACATGCGCGCGTCGTCGATTTCGTAGAGGTCACGAACCTTGCCGGAATAGATTTTCTTCAAGCTCAAGGTGGAGGGAGTGGTCATGGAAATTTCCGCCTTTATTAAACGAAACAGGCGAAACCATGGGGTTTCGCCTATCGATATCGAGCGAGCTGTACGGACCCTCAGGCCCCGCTCCTGCCGCCCAACCAGGGCGGCTGGAACATCAGCCCAGGTTTTCCTGGATCAAAGCCAGTACGCGACGGGCCACTTCGGCCGGCGCCACGGTGTTGAGGTCTTTCTCCACGGTGACTTGTACGTTATCGGCGGCTTTGGTCAAGCGCACCTGGTAACGTTCGGCACGGGCGTCGATCTCTTCTTTGGTCGGCTCGCTGCTCCACAGACGGCTGAAGAACCCGCGCTCCTTGTCTTTGCTTTCCGCACCTTCGGCCAGGTTGATGTAGTACACGCCCAGGCTGCGGTTTAGGTCGTCGACGCGAACGTTGGCGGTTTCCAGCGAACGGCCCACGCTCGACCACGCGCGGTCGAAGTCGGCGCCGAGGTTCAGCACCGGGTTGTTGTTGCCGTCTTCGGTCAGGCTGACGCGGCTTGGCGCGTCGAAATCGCGTGCGGCCAGCAGGGAAACCGATCCGCCCTGCTCAGCGCTGCGCGCCATGCTTGCGAGCATTTCGTCCAGCAGCGCAGCGTCGAGGCTGGCGTTGGTCGATTTGCTCGGGAACGCGATGTCGGCGGTGCTGTCGGCTGGACGCTCGGCACTTACGACATAAATTTCACTGGTGTTGCGCTGAACGCCCGGCTCGATACGCACGCGAACGCGGGTTTCGCTTTTCGGGTCGACATCGGCGACACGGCCGCTGAGACGACGGGCCATCGGTGCGGACAGTTCTTCAAAGCGCTGCCAGTCGGTGCTGAATTCGCCGGTCTGTGGACGGTCTTCGCTGATGCGAAAGCCGTTGTCTTCAAAGAACTGGTGAGCCACAGGCCACACTTCTGCCGGCGGACGTTGCGCCACCAGCCAGCGGGCGTCGCCGCTTTTCTGCAGGCTGAATTCGCTGGCATCGGCCTGCGTAGCCAACGGTTGCGGACGCGGTACGTCGTATTCGCCCTGCACTGTGGAGTCGGCCACGTTGCGCGGAACGGGCAGCAAGGGGTCCAGCGGTTTCACGTCGTAGCCCTGCGGCACTTGCATCGCCGGGCTCTGGTGTTGGGTCAGGTAATCACTGCCACGATCACGGAAATAACCATCTTCACCCCACAGCCACCCGCAACCGCTGGTGCTGGAAATGATCAAGGCAAGGGCAGAAAGTCCGGCCAGTCGCTTCATGCGTAGTGCTTCCTTCAATTAAACCAATACGCCGGACTGGCGCAGGGCCTGACGCAGCGGTTCATGACAACGCGGACTGAGCCAGGTCAGCGGCAAACGAATGCCTTCAACCATCAAGCCCATTTCCTGCAGGGCCCACTTCACCGGAATCGGGTTGGATTCAATGAACAGCGTTTTGTGCAGCGGCATCAGGCGGTCGTTGATCGCCCGGGCTGTCACGGCATCGCCGGCCATCGCGGCTGCACACAGCTCGCTCATGGCCCGCGGTGCAACGTTGGCAGTCACGGAAATATTGCCTTTGCCGCCCATCAGCATCAGCTCTACAGCGGTGGCGTCATCGCCGGAGTACACGAGGAAATCGCTGCTCACACGGTCCAGCACTTCCTGGCCGCGTTGCAGGTCGCCCGTGGCTTCCTTGATGCCGACAATGTTGGAGATCTTCGACAGGCGCTCAACGGTTTCCGGCAGCATGTCGCACACGGTGCGGCCCGGAACGTTGTACAGAATCTGCGGAATGGCCACGGCTTCGGCGATGTGGCGGAAGTGCTGATACAAGCCTTCCTGGGTCGGTTTGTTGTAGTACGGAGTGACCAGCAGGCACGCATCGGCGCCGGCGGTCTTGGCATTGGTGGTGAGCTCGACCGCTTCGCGTGTGGAGTTGGCACCCGTGCCGGCGATGACCGGAATACGGCCCGCGACCTGATCGACTACGCGGCGGATCACTTCGATGTGTTCGTTGACATCCAGGGTCGCCGACTCACCGGTGGTGCCGACCGCGACAATGGCGTTGGTGCCTTCTTGCAGGTGGAAGTCCACCAGCTTGCTCAGCGCGTCCCAATCAAGACGACCCTGCGCATCCATAGGCGTGACCAGTGCCACCATACTGCCCGCAATCATGCAACCGCTCCTGCCGGAAAAAGAGAGCCGTAATGGTACTGGCGCCACCTGCCTTGCACAAGCGAAGTACCGCGCTATGAGCATTCCCCTCGGCGACAGTTTTCGCTAACCTTCCGGCTTTGATCGACAGTTAACCTGCCGACCGCTCATCGCTTTAGGAATGCTGCATGTCCACCCCCATCGTCCGCGAACAATTCCTTGTCATCAGTGCCCTTGGCACCAACCCGATGGAGCTGACCAACATTCTCTGCCGCGCGAGCCACGAGAACCGTTGCGCCGTGGTCAGCACGCGGTTGAGTCGTCATGGTGAATACAGTGCGCTGGTCGTTCAGGTGTCGGGGAGCTGGGACGCCCTGGCCCGCCTCGAAACCAGCTTGCCCTCGCTGTCTAAAAAGCACGCTTTCACCGCCAGCGTGGTGCGCA
This sequence comes from Pseudomonas viridiflava, assembly GCF_900573885.1. Taxonomy (GTDB): domain Bacteria; phylum Pseudomonadota; class Gammaproteobacteria; order Pseudomonadales; family Pseudomonadaceae; genus Aquipseudomonas. Next base: position 666,552 of record NZ_UPSE01000493.1, on the reverse strand, counting down.
GCGCCGCTGCCGAAATCCGCCCGCAGGCGCTGCCTTATGTCGCTTATGTCAGCTCGGCGTACCGTCCCGACATTCTCAATGAGCTGTGCCAGTTCTTCCTCGACCACAATGTGGAATTGGAAAACCTCACCTGCGACACCTACCTCGCGCCGCAAACCGGCGGCACCATGCTCAACGCCACGCTGACCGTCACGCTGCCAGCCGGCACGCAGATCAGTTGGCTGCGCGACCAATTCCTCGACTTCGCCGACGCGTTGAACCTGGATGCCCTGATCGAACCCTGGCGTCCGCAAACGCCTGCATAAGGAAGTCCCGCATGAGCGTTTCTCTCGACCAGGCTGTGGCGGACTTCACCGTGCCGGCCACCAGCGGCAAGCAAATCACTCTCTCGGCGCTGAAAGGCCAGCAGGTGGTGATTTATTTCTATCCCAAAGACAGCACGCCGGGCTGCACCACCGAGGGCCAGGGCTTTCGCGATCAGTACGCGGCCTTTAAAGCGGCGAACACGGAAGTGTTCGGCGCGTCCCGCGACAGCTTGAAGTCCCACGAGAATTTCAAGTGCAAGCAGGAATTCCCGTTCGAGCTTCTGTCTGACAAAGACGAAGCGCTTTGCCAGTTGTTCGATGTGATCAAGCTGAAAAAGCTGTACGGCAAGGAGTACCTGGGCGTGGATCGCAGCACCTTCCTGATCGACGCCAATGGCGTTTTGCGTCAGGAGTGGCGTGGCGTGAAAGTGCCTGGGCATGTCGATGCCGTTCTGGCCGCCGCGCAGGCCCTGAACATCAACTGAGCAACACCGACCGCATACGAAAAGCCCGGCTAGATGCCGGGCTTTTTTGTGCGTGAGCGGCAAGCGTTCACATCAACGGCGCCACCACCGGTTCCTGCCGGGGCCAGGCGTCGAGCAATGCCTTGCACAGCGTTGCCAACGGAATGGCAAAGAAGATTCCCCAGAACCCCCACAGGCCGCCAAACAGCAGTACGGCGCAAATGATGACGACCGGATGCAGATTCACCGCTTCGGCGAACAACAGCGGCACCAGCACGTTGCCATCCAGCGCCTGGATGATGCCGTACACGGCCATCAGGTAAATGAACTGATCGCCCCAGCCCCACTGGAACAACGCGATAAGAGCAACCGGCACCGTCACGACCACGGCCCCGACGTAAGGCACCACAACCGAAAGCCCGACCAGCAGTGCCAACAGTGCCGCGTAGTTGAGGCCCAGCGCGATAAAAGCCACATAGGTAGCACCACCGCAGATCAGAATCTCGATCACTTTGCCGCGGATGTAGTTGGCGATCTGCTGGTTCATTTCCCTTGCCACTCGCGTGATCAGGGTGCGTTCTCGGGGCAGGTAACTGCGCATCCAGCGCGCGATCAACGCGCCGTCCTTCAAAAAGAAAAACACCAGAATCGGCACCAGAACCAGATAGATCATGGCATTGACCAGCAGGGGCAGACTGGACAGCGAAACCGTCAGCGCCATCTGGCCAAAACTGCCGATTTCATTGCGCACCACTTCTATCAGGTGCAGCACCTGCTCGTCGGAAACCAGCTGTGGATAACGCTCGGGAAGCAACAGCAGCAGCGACTGCCACTTGCCGAGCATGCCCGGCAGTTCGTTGAACAGCTTGATCACTTGTTGCCAGAGCAATGGCACCATCACCAGCAGGCAAACGCCTAAAAGACCGAGGAAGCAGGCGAAAACCAGCCACACCGCCGCCACCTTCGGCACGCGCATGCGCTGCAGGGTACGCACCAGACCCTGCATCAGAAACGCCAGCACCAGGCCGGCGAGTACCGGCGCCAGCATGCCGCCAAAGGTCAGAATGACCGCGAATGCCACCACCAGCAGCACCGCGAGCACCACGGCCTGTTCGTCCGAGAAATAGCGCTGCACCCAATTGCGTAACACGTTGAACATCACAATTCCTTAACGGCTTGAACTAGGCCTTGCGCAACCAGTAGCGGTAAACGCCAGCGTCTACTTCTTCATGCAAGAGCGTGTGGCCGGCGAGCCTGGCGAAGGCGTGGAAGTCCCGTTGCGAGCCGGCGTCGGTGGCAGTGACTTTCAATACGGCGCCACTGGCCAGACGATTGAGTTCGAGCTTGGCCTTGAGTAGCGGCAGCGGGCAATTGAGGCCGCTGGCATCCAGCTCGGCATCCACGTTCACAGCATCACTCATTAAATCGGGCTCCAAAATCGGTGGATCAGGATACCGAGGTGGTCAGCCGACCGCCATGGCGGCTACAGTAGCGACTTTGCCTCCAAGAGCTCCGTGCATGAATCTTCTGCGCCCCACTCTGCTGTCACTCGCCTGCTTGCTCGCCTCCCCTGCCATCGCCGACGACCTGCCCTCGCTGGGCGACTCGAGTTCGTCGATCGTCTCGCCGGAGCAGGAGTTTCAACTGGGCCGTGCCTGGCTGAGCGTGGTGCGCAGCCAGGTGCCGCAGCTGAACGACCCGCAGCTCAAGGCGTTTGTGGAAAGCAGCGTGTACAAGCTCGCCGAAACCAGCGACCTGCACGACCACCGCCTGGTATTCATCCTCATCAAAGACCCGCAGATCAACGCCTTCGCCGCGCCCGGTGGCGTGATCGGCGTGAACGGCGGCCTGTTCCTGTACGCCCAGACCGAGGCGGAATACGCCGCAGTACTGGCGCACGAACTGGGGCACTTGATTCAACGCCACTACGCCCGAGGCTTGCAGGCCCAACAGCAGATGCAGATTCCGGTGATGGCGGCGATGCTGGCCGGCATTATCGCGGCGGCTGCAGGTGCGGGGGACGTCGGTATGGCAACCATCATGGGCACCCAGGCGGCGGCCATTCAGAACCAGTTGCGCTTCTCGCGTCAGAACGAGCAGGAGGCAGACCGAGTAGGCGTGGTGAATCTGGAGCGCGCCGGTTACGACCCGCGTGCAATGCCAAACATGTTCGAACGCATGGCCCGCCAGTATCGCTACGACAAACGTCCGCCCGAATTCTTGCTGACTCACCCGGTAACCGAATCGCGTATCGCTGACACCCGCAACCGCGCCGAACAATATGGCGCGACGGGTCGTGAAGACACGCTGCAATACCAGCTGATGCGCGCACGCGTGCAGCTCACCTTTGAAGAAACGCCCGGCATCGCCGGCAAGCGCTTCCGCGCCATGTTGCAGGATGATCCGGGCATGGACGCCGCGCGCTACGGCCTGGCGCTGGCGCAGGTGAAGAACGGCCAATTAAACGAAGCCCGCGACAGCCTGGCAATCCTGCTGAAAAAAGAGCCCAACAACATCACCTATAACCTCGCGCAAGTTGACCTGGATATCACCGCCAATCGCCTGCCGGATGCCAAACAGCGCGTCGACAAAATGCTGGGCCAGTTCCCGGACGACTATCCGCTGCAACAGAGCCGGATCGATCTGATGCTGAAACAGAACCAGGCACCGCAGGCGCAGAAAGCGCTGGAAGAACTGCTGAAAGCGCGGCCTAACGACCCAGATGTCTGGTACCAGATCGCCGAAGTGCGAGGTCAGGCGGGCGATATCATCGGCCTGCATCAGGCGCGTGCCGAATACTTCGCATTGATGGCTGATTTTGACCAGGCGTTGGAACAACTGGACTTTGCCAAACGCCGCGCCATCAACAACTTCCCGCTGGCCTCGAAAATCGACGCCAGACAGAAAGAGATCATGGAGCAGCAGCGCATGATCAAGCAGTTGATGCGCTAAAAAGCATTACGGCTGATCGCAACGCCACTCCTACAAATCAGTACGACCTGTAGGAGAGGCTTCAGCCGCGATAGCAGCAACGACAATCGATCAGGCGTTACCGACCACTTTCAACCGCGCCGCCTGGGTGAAATCCAGCATGCGCTTGAGCGGCTTGAGCGCTCGCGGAATCAGCGCCGGGTCGACGAAGATTTCGTTGCTGCCTTCACGCAGGCACTGCAGCGTACGTTCGAGCGTATTCATCGCCATCCACGGACAATGCGCGCAACTGCGGCAGGCTGCGCCGTTGCCTGCTGTAGGTGCTTCCACAAAGATCTTGTCGGGGCACAGCTGCTGCATCTTGTAGAAAATGCCGCGGTCAGTGGCGACGATGAACGTCGAGTTCGGCAGCGTTTGCGCGGCCTTGATCAACTGACTGGTCGAGCCCACGGCGTCGGCCAGATCAATCACCGACTCAGGTGATTCCGGGTGCACGAGAATGGCGGCGTCCGGGTACAGCGCCTTCATGTCTTCAAGCTGCTTGGATTTGAACTCTTCGTGAACGATGCAGGCACCGTCCCAGAGCAGCATGTCGGCGCCGGTCTGTTTCTGGATATAGCGACCTAAGTGTTTGTCAGGCGCCCAGATAATTTTCTCGCCGTTATCCATCAGGCTTTCGACGATTTCCAGCGCGCAACTGGAAGTGACCACCCAATCGGCACGCGCCTTAACGGCGGCCGAGGTGTTGGCGTACACCACCACCGTGCGCTCGGGATGCTGGTCGCAAAATGCAGAAAATTCGTCCACCGGACAGCCGAGGTCCAGAGAGCAGGTCGCTTCCAGCGTCGGCATCAATACGCGCTTTTCCGGGTTGAGGATTTTTGCCGTCTCACCCATGAACTTCACGCCCGCCACCAGCACGGTTTTCGCCGAGTGCTGGTTGCCGAAGCGCGCCATTTCCAGCGAGTCGGACACGCACCCGCCGGTTTCTTCGGCCAGCGCTTGAATCACCGGGTCGCAATAGTAGTGCGCGACCAATACCGCATCCTGTGCCTTCAGTTCGGCCGCAATCTCTGCGCGCAGACGCGCTTCTTCTTCCGGCGTCAAAGGCTTGGGTTGTTTGGCATCGAGGTGCGCCTGAACCAACAGGCGTTCGGAAATCTGGGTCATGTCATCAGGCTCTGAATATGCTTTCAGTGAGGCGGAGTATACCCGCCCGATGTCAGCGCAAGCGCACGGCAAAAAGAAAACTGGGACGACGGAAACGAAAAAACCCGGAACATTCACTGTGAAATGTTCCGGGTTTTCCGGTCCTTCTTGCGAAGGAAATATGGTGGGTCGTGTGGGACTCGAACCTACGACCAATTGGTTAAAAGCCAACTGCTCTACCAACTGAGCTAACGACCCGCGGTGTGCATAATACTGATTTAATTCACAAAATCAACAGCATGCGGTAAAGATTTAGAAATATCTCGTAGGGTCTTTCACGCCGGCCTCGGCAAAGCCGGCCGCACGCAAACGACAGCTATCGCACTTGCCACAGGCGCGGCCATCGGCGTCCGCCTGATAGCACGAGACGGTCAACCCATAGTCGACGCCCTGGGCCACACCCGCCTGAACGATTTGTGCCTTGCTCAAGAACTGCAGCGGCGCCTGGATACGAAAACCCTGCCCTTCCACGCCTGCCTTGGTCGCCAGATTGGCCATGCGCTCGAAGGCTTCGACGAACTCGGGACGGCAGTCGGGATAGCCCGAATAGTCGACTGCATTTACGCCAATGAAAATGTCCCGCGCACCCAGCACTTCAGCCCAACCCAGTGCGAGCGACAAGAACACGGTGTTGCGTGCCGGAACGTACGTAACCGGAATGCCTTCGCCGGGGGTTTCCGGCACGGCGATACTGCTGTCGGTCAGCGCCGAGCCGCCCATTCCGTTGAGGTTCAAGCCAATCACTTTATGCTCAATAACGCCGAGCTGCTGCGCCACTCGCTCGGCTGCGTGCAGCTCGGAACGGTGGCGCTGGCCATAGTCGAAACTCATGGTGTAGCAGGCGTAACCGTCAGCCTTGGCCATCGCCACAACGGTGGCGGAGTCGAGGCCGCCGGAGAGCAGAATTACCGCTTTTTTATCTGTCATGTCAGTGCCCCGGCTGGTCGTTCCAAAGAATCTTGTGAAGCTGCAACTGCAAACGCACCGGCAGATTGTCGGCAACGATCCAGTCGGCCAACGCACGCGCGTCTACTTGCTGATGGCTGGGCGAAAACAACACTTCGCCCGCGCGGTTCTGCAAACCGTACTGGATGAGCTTGGAGACAGACCAGTCGTAGTCTTCACGGGAACAGATAACGAATTTGACCTGATCGTTCGCCGTCAGGAACTCGATATTCTCGTAGCGATTGCGAGCAACTTCAGCGGAGCCCGGGGTCTTCAGATCAACCACCTTGCTCACACGCGGATCCACCGCCGACACATCGAGCGCGCCGCTGGTTTCCAGCGACACCTCGAAGCCCGCATCGCATAAGCGCTCAAGCAGAGGAATGCAGTTGGGCTGAGCCAACGGCTCGCCCCCAGTGACACAGATGTAGCGCGGTTTGTAGGCCGCGATCTGCTCAACGATATCGTCAAGGGACATGATTTCGCCGCCGCTGAATGCGTAGGCGGTGTCGCAATACTGGCAGCGTAGCGGGCAGCCAGTCAGGCGGACGAACACTGTCGGTAAACCGGCGGTGCGCGTCTCACCCTGCAACGAGTAGAAAATCTCGGTAATGCGCAGGTTTTTTTGCATATCGGCCACGGGCGTGACGGCGAAACAGGCCATCCGCCTCCGTTGCGGGAATTGGGGCGGCGATTCTAAACAAAAAACCCGCGACAGGCGCGGGTTTATTGAACAGAAAGTCAGGCTTTTACAAACGTTGCAAATCCCGTTGGGCCAACTGTGCGGCCGAGCTACCGGGGTACTGCGCAATCACTTGCTGAAGAATGCCTTTGGCTTTGTCGGTATGACCCAGACGCTGCTCTACATCGGCGAGCTTGTACAAAGAATCCGGCACCTTGTTATGGGTCGGATACAGCTGACTGACTTTAGCAAACGCCTGGCCAGCGCCCTGCAGATCGCCCTTGGTGAGGTTTACTTCGCCCAACCAATATTGTGCGTTGCCGGCGTATTGGCTTTGCGGGTATTTGCGCAGGAAAGCGGCGAAAGCCTGGCTGGCTTTGTCGAAATCCTTGGCTTTGATGAGGTCGAAGGCAGCGTCGTAATAGAGCTTTTCCTTCGCCGGATCACCTGGTTCAGTGCTTGCAGGCTGTTGCGCTGCCGGCTGAACAGGCGCACCGCCGGCATTGATAGCCCCGGCGTTGCTGGAATCTTGGGTAGCGGCAGAAGCACCAGTGGCGCCGCCAGCTATACGTCTGTCGAGGTCTTGATAACGCTCCAGGCCTTCTTGTTTCAGGCGCTGAATTTCGTTTTGTTGCTCCTCGACCATGCCGCGCAGACGCGCGACCTCGTCTTGCATTTGTTGCAGCTGCATGAACAGCTCGCCCTGTGCCGAGGCAGGGGCTGTAACCCCTCCCCCTGCATAGGCGCCGGTCGTGCCATAACCTGCAGGTGGATAGCTGCCACCGCCATTACTGGCGTTGTCTTCTACCACCGGAACCGCAGCCCACGCTGAAAGCGGAAGGCTGAGAGTCAATATAGTCAGAGCACGACGGCACGTTCGCATGTCGAATTACTTACGCAGTTCAACGCGACGGTTTTGAGCCCAGGATTGCTCGTCGTTGCCGGTAGCAACTGGACGCTCTTCACCGTAGGAAACCAGTTCCAGCTGAGCTGGGGAAACACCTTGCAGCACGAGGTAGCGCTGAACAGCTTTGGCGCGACGCTCGCCCAGAGCCATGTTGTACTCGCGGGTGCCGCGCTCGTCGGTGTTGCCTTCCAGAACGACGCGAGCGCCGTTGCCTTTCAGGTCCTTGGCGTGAACGTCAAGAGCGCGCATGGCTTCTGGCTTCAGATCCGAGCTGTCGTATTCGAAGTAGAAAGTAGTGATAGCGCGCAGAGCAGCTTCTTCGCTCATGCTGCCGTCTACGCCGCTGTTGTTAGCGTTGTAGCCAGCGTTTGGATCAACAGCGCCTTCGCCAGCGTTGTCGCCGCCTTTGGAGGAGCAACCTACTGCTACGGCCATGGACAGAGCCAGAGCTGCGAACTTACCGAATTTCAACATTTCCATAGTAAAACTCCTAATGAACCCCAGTGTGTTAAGTAAAAGGTGTAGCGCCGCGTCAGTTCAGGAAGGGCGACCAGGATGGCTCTCGGATTTCGCCTTGCGCGGTTGGAATCGGGAGTTTTACTCGTCCATTGATGGAGGCAAGAATCAAGACTCCACGGCCCTGCTGGCGGGTGGCGTAGATTACCATGGTGCCGTTGGGCGCAACAGTAGGCGACTCATCCAGATTAGTATCTGAAAGAATGCGCAAACGGGACGTTTGAAGGTCCTGCGCCGCAACTTTGAAGTTGGTGAACCCGTCCTGACGGTGAATCATCACCAACGTCTTCTCGTCAGCAGACAGTTTAGGGTTGGCATTGTAGTTACCTACAAAGGTCACCCGGTCAACTGCACCGCCGGCAATATTCGTCTTGTAGATCTGTGGTTTCCCAGCGCGATCCGAAGTGAAGTAAATAGTCTGACCGTCCTTGCCCCAGAACGGTTCGGTATCAATTGCGTAGTGATTGGTGACCCGAGTCATCTGCCGGGAAGCCAGGTTCATTACATAAACTTCCGGGTTGCCATCACGGGACAGCACGAACGCCAACTTGCTGCCATCGGGCGAGAAAGCCGGCGCGCCGTTAAGGCCTTCGAAGTTGGTGATCTGTTCACGGCGGCCGGTGTCGATGTGCTGAATAAAGATGCGCGGGCGCCGTTGTTCAAACGACACATAGGCAATGCGCTTACCGTCGCTGGCGAAACGCGGAGACAGAATGGGCTCGCGTGATTGCAGCAAAGTCACGGCGCGGGCGCCGTCATAGTCGGAGCGCTGCAGGGTGTAACGGGTGTTGGTGCCGGAGAAACGCTCAGCGGTCACGTACAGCATCTGGGTAGAAAACGCGCCCTTGATGCCAGTCAGTTTTTCGAACGACTGATCCGAAACGTAGTGCGACATATCGCGAAGCTGATCGGTAGTACCGCCAACACTGCCGGCAAACACTTGCTGCTCAGTGGCAACGTTGAACAAGGCGAACTGCACTTGCAGACGGCCGCCGTTAGGCACGATGTTGCCGACCAGCACGTATTGGGCGCCGAGTGCTTTCCAGTCGCGGAAGATCACCTCGCTGGCCTGGGTCGGCAAGCTGATCATGTTCTGGCGCGGAATCGGTTCGAAAATACCGGAGTTACGCAGGTCTTTGCCGATCAGGTCGGACATGTCTTCGGGCAACACGTTGCCGCCCTGCCAGCCAAACGGAACCACGGCAATCGGGATGGCGCGGTCAGAACCGGTGCCAACCACAATGTTTTTTTCCTCTGCCACTGCCAGTCCTGCAGCGCAGCAAAGGACCAGGAGCATTCCTCGAAGAAGGTTGATCACAAATCTAGATCCTCAGGTTTGAAGGTCATCTTGAATGAACGGTACGGATTGAAGTCAGTAGGACTCAGACCCTGCATTTCTACTAAACGCCCAATATTTTTCACTGCGGCTACAGCCGAGTTATCAAACGGCGCGTTACCGCTCGATTTGGCAATACTTGCGCTGGTAATGGTGCCGTCCGGCAGCATGGTGATCTGCAGAACCACCGCCATACCATTTCGGGCACCTGGTGGACGGGTCCACACTTCCGAGGCCCGCATACGAATCAAATCATCGAAGTTACCGGAAACGGTGTCGCCCACTTCATCAGCGGTTGTCGCTTCGCGCTCGGTTGTATCCGACAGCAGTTCTGCCAGCGCCTGCGCCTTTTTATCTTCGGCGGATTTACGCGCGGCTTCGGCTGCCTTCTTTTTAACAGCCTCCGCTTCTTTCTTTTTAGCGTCTGCTGCTTTCTTCGCATCCGCTGCCTTTTTCTTGGCATCGTCTGCTTTTTTCTTCGCGGCTTCGGCTTCGGCTTTTTTCTTCGCCTCTTCTTCAGCTTTTTTCTTTTCTTCTTCGGTTTTCTTTTTCGCGATGTCGGCGAGTTTCTTCTCTTCAGCCGCTTTTGTTTCAGCCGCTTTCTTCGCTTCGGCTGCCTTGGCGGCTTCGGCCTCGGCCTGCTCCGCTTGTTCGGCTTTTTGAGCTTCTTCCGCTTTCTTTTGTTCCGCGGCCTTTACGGCCTGCTTTTCCTGCTCGACTTTCTTGGCTTCCAGTTGCTCGACTTCATATTGCTTGGCGGCGGTTTTCTTCGCTTCGCCAGCAATTTTCTGATTGGTCTGCGTGGTCGCCGGACTCTTGGATTTGAGCTCGTAGAGCGTGGCCTGAACAATGGGTTTAGTCGGTGGAAGCTCCGGCGTAAAAGCAAAGCTGACAAACAGCATGCCGAACAGCAGGACATGCAGCCCTACCGCCCAGATACTTGGCCAGAAATAGCCTTCCGATGAGGAGCGCTCGCGTTCCTGCATCAGGGCGCCTCGGTAATCAGGCCGACGTTACCCACGCCCGCTTGCTGCAGCCCGCCCATGGCAGCCATCACGGCGCCGTAGTCGACCACTTTGTCAGCGCGGATAAACACTTGCGTCTGCTTACCCTGGGCGCGGCTCTGATTCATGATCGCGGTCACGGCAGTGGTCATTTCCGGCAGCGTCAGGGCTTTGGCCTGCTGCTTGTCGGTGTCCACTTCATTACCAAGGTTCCAGAAATAAGTCTTGTCGGCCTTGATCGAAATGGTCAGCACCTGGGTGTTGTTGTCCTGCGGCAAGGCATCGCTCGACACCTTGGGCAAGTCCACTTTCACGCCCTGGTTCAGCATTGGAGCCGTCACCATGAAAATGACCAGCAGCACCAACATCACGTCGATGTAGGGCACCACGTTCATTTCGGCGACTGGTTTACGTCTTTGACGAATACGTGCCATGTGTAAAAACCTTTCCTAAAGCCTTCAGTAATACCGGCGTATCAATCGTCGCTGGTGTGCACTTTGCGGTGCAGGATGGCTTGGAATTCATCGGCGAAGGTGTAGTAGCGGCCGATCAGGTTCTCGCCGCGCGCGGCAAAACGGTTATAGGCAATTACTGCCGGGATCGCAGCGAACAGGCCAATGGCCGTGGCGATAAGGGCTTCGGCAATACCCGGCGCTACGGTGGCCAGCGTGGCTTGTTGTGCAGAGGCCAGACCACGGAACGAGTTCATGATGCCCCATACGGTGCCGAACAGACCGATGTACGGGCTGGTGGAGCCGACGGTGGCCAGGAACGGCAAGCTTTGTTCGAGCTTTTCTTCTTCGCGGGAAATGGCGACGCGCATGGCGCGGTTCACGCCGTCCATGACTGCGTCCGGGTCAACGCCCGGCTGCTGACGCAGGCGCGAGAACTCTTTGAAGCCACCACGGAAAATTTGCTCGACGCCCGAATCCGGGTCGGGGTTGGCGCCAGCCTGGCGATACAGCTTGGACAGATCGATACCCGACCAGAAACGCTCCTCGAAGGATTCGAGCGAGCGGCGAGCGGCACGGATCATGGTGCTGCGCTGGAAAATCATGATCCATGAGGTAACCGATGCGCCTACAAGAATCAGCATGACCAGCTGCACCACGATGCTGGCGTTGCTGATCAGGCTCCACATAGAGGTATGGTCGACGACGGTGGCTTCCACGCTTAATCTCCTGCTTTGGATGTACCCGCGTCGCTTGCGCCGGCAAAGGCGGCACGCAACGCTTCGGGAATGGCCCGGGGTTTCAAACTGTCGGCGCGCACACAGGCCACCAGGAACTGCCCTTCGCAGAGCAGCGTTTTATCCGTAGCCCGCCGCACCTGTTGACGGAAGCGCAGGCTGGCACGGTTTAATTCGATTACATCGGCGCTCACCAGCAGCTCATCGTCCAACCGCGCCGGCACGTGATAACGCGCTTCGCTGGAGTGCACGACAAACAGCATTTCGCCCGCCAGCTGCGACTGGGAAAAGCCCAGATCGCGTAGCCGCTCGGTGCGGGCCCGCTCCATAAACTTTAAGTAGTTGACGTAATAAACGATGCCGCCGGCATCGGTGTCTTCGTAGTAAACCCGACAGCGATGCGTGAACGGCTCAAGCCCATTTTGCGCGCGCATACTCTAGTGCTTACTCCCCGGGTTGCCAATTGGGCAAACCAACTGTTTTTCATCCATTTGCAACCGCAAGTTCATCTTATTCATCCATTTGCAACCGCAAGTTCATCTTATTCGTCCACTGCAAACATATCGGCTTGCGGCAGGTCACCCATGCGCTTGGGCACATTCAGACCAAAATGCAGGTACGCATGCCGGGTCACTACGCGACCGCGCGGCGTGCGCATGATGTAGCCCTGCTGGATCAGGTACGGCTCAAGCACGTCTTCAATGGTGTGGCGCTCTTCGCTGATGGCCGCTGCCAAGCTGTCGACACCGACCGGGCCGCCGTCGAACTTCTCGATCATGGTCAACAGCAGGCGCCGGTCCTGATGGTCGAAACCATGTTCGTCGACATCCAGTAAATTCAGTGCCAGGTCGGCAATCGCACGGGTGATATGACCCTTCGCACGCACTTCAGCGAAGTCGCGCACGCGGCGCAGCAGGCGGTTGGCGATACGCGGCGTGCCACGGGCACGACGGGCGATTTCAAACGCGCCGTCGGCATCCAGTGGCAAGCCGAGAATGCTGGCCGAACGCTGAACGATCGTGGCCAGGTCTGCGGTGCTGTAGAACTCAAGGCGCTGAACGATACCGAAACGGTCACGCAACGGATTGGTCAGCATGCCCGCGCGAGTGGTTGCGCCGACCAGCGTAAAGGGCGGCAAATCGAGTTTGATGGAACGAGCGGCCGGCCCTTCGCCGATCATGATGTCGAGCTGGAAATCTTCCATCGCCGGGTACAGCACTTCTTCAACGATGGGCGACAGGCGATGGATTTCATCGATAAACAGCACGTCGCCAGGCTCAAGGTTGGTCAGCATCGCTGCCAGATCGCCGGGGCGCTCGAGCACCGGACCCGAGGTGCTCTTGATCGACACCCCCATTTCCTGGGCAATGATATTGGCGAGTGTGGTTTTACCCAGACCGGGCGGCCCGAAAATCAACGTATGGTCAAGGGATTCGGCGCGACCGCGCGCGGCCTGGATGAACAGCTCCATTTGCTCACGCACTTTCGGCTGACCAATGTACTCGGCCAGACGCAGCGGCCTAATGGCGCGGTCCAGTTGTTCATCGCGGTCACGGCCAGAAGCGGTGATCAGGCGATCGGCGTCTATCACTTAAACCATTCCTTTCAATGAACGACGGATCAATTCTTCGCTGCTCAACCCTTCTTCCTGCACCGCCGACACCGCGCGGCTCGCCTCCTGCGGCTTGAAGCCCAAGGAAATCAAGGCGCTCACGGCATCGTTCTCCGCACTTGAGACTGTGCCACCGGCACGAGGTTCAGTCACAAAAGTGGCGATGCCCGGCACGGTTTCCCAGGCTTTGAAGCGGTCTTTCAATTCAACCAGCAGGCGTTCGGCAGTCTTTTTGCCGACGCCTGGAATGCGGGTAAGCGCCGAGGTGTCTTGCGCCTGTACGCAGCGCACCAGTTCATCGACTTCCAGGCCAGACATCAACGCCAGCGCCAGCTTCGGCCCTACGCCGTTGAGACGAATCAGCTCACGAAACAGCTCGCGCTCGCGCTTCTCGGCGAAACCAAACAACAGATGAGCGTCTTCGCGCACCACCAGATGGGTGTGCAACGTCACCGGCTCGCCCAGCGATGGCAAGCGATACAGCGTGGTCATGGGCACTTCGAGTTCGTACCCAACGCCATTCACATCGACGATAAGGTGCGGCGGCTGCTTTTCCAGCAAGGTCCCGCGCAGGCGTCCAATCACAACATCAGTTCCTTAATAAAGAAGCGCAGCCTCACAAACGCAGGCGCCCGCCGCGACTGCGAGCGCCGACCAGGCCGTGAGGAATCAAACTGGAGCGAGTGTGGGCATGACACAAGGCAATTGCCAGCGCGTCGGAGGCATCGATCTGAGGTTTTTGTGTCAATTTCAGTAAGTGCATCACCATCATCTGCACCTGCTGCTTGTCCGCCCCGCCCGTGCCGGCAATCGCCTGTTTCACTTGGGTGGCGGTGTATTCGGCAATTTCCAGCCCATGCTCGGCGGCGGCAACAATCGCTGCGCCCCTTGCCTGGCCAAGTTTGAGCGCAGAATCGGCGTTTTTGGCCATGAACACTTTCTCGATGCCCATGGTGACCGGCCCGTAAGTATCGATCACCTCGCGCACGCCGCGAAACACAATCTGCAAACGCTCATGCAGCTCCCCGGCGCCCGTGCGAATGCAGCCCGAGGCCACATACTCACAGCCACGCCCGATGTCGCGCACCACGCCATAACCGGTAATGCGGGAACCGGGGTCAATGCCGAGAATAAGGGTCATAGCACCTGCGAATGGGCGAAAAGTTGTGTGGGCGCCAGCTTAAAGGCAGACGGGGGACGCGCATAGCGACGGTTGCGGCGAGTCGCCCGCTCCCCTTTTTGTAGGAGCGAGCTTGCTCGCGAAAAATTGTCGCTAGAAGCAACTTCGAGGTTTGCAGGTTCGCTAGCAAGCTAGCGCCTACAGGCGATGGTTTAACCCATCTGCTCCATGATTTCTTCCGGAATCTGGCCGTTGAAATACACGTTCTGCACGTCGTCCAGGTCTTCCAGCATGTCGATCAGTTTGAGCACTTTCTGCGCCGTCTCCAGCTCGCTCAGTTCGACGGTGATCGAAGGAATCATGTTGATTTCCGCCTCTTCGCCTTTGAAGCCGGCCTTTTGCAGCGCTTCGTTGACCGAGATGAAGTCGACGAAACTGGTGAACACATCAATGGAGCCGTCTTCGTGGGTGACTACGTCGTCGGCGCCAGCCTCAAGCGCAGCTTCCATCAAGGCGTCTTCATCAACGCCGGGAGCGAAGCTGATCTGGCCTTTGCGGTCGAACATGTACGCCACCGAACCATCGGTGCCGAGGTTGCCCCCGCACTTGGTGAAGGCGTGGCGCACTGCTGCGGCGGTGCGGTTGCGGTTGTCGGTCATGGTTTCGACAATCACGGCCACGCCGTTCGGTGCGTAGCCTTCGTAGCTCAATTCCTCGACCTTGGTGCCGTCATCCGCACCAACACCACGGGCAATAGCGCGGTCGATGGTGTCGCGGGTCATGTTGGCACCCAGCGCCTTGTCCACCGCCAGACGCAAGCGCGGGTTGTCGGCTGGAATGCCGCCACCCTGGCTGGCCGCGACGGTCAGCTCGCGAATCAGCTTGGTGAAAATCTTGCCCTTTTTGGCGTCCTGACGCCCTTTACGATGCTTGATGTTGGCCCATTTGGAATGACCCGCCATAACTCGCTCCGTCCTTTCCGCTCACAACCATTTAAATAGAAAACGCCCCTGTCCCGGATGAGAGAGGGGCGCTGTAAAGCCCGACTGAAGGCTTAGTCGGCTTTAACCTGCTCGCGCAAACGAATGTGCAGGTCACGCAGCTGACGGGCGTCGACTTCGCCCGGCGCCTGCGTCATCACATCGGCAGCGCTCTGGGTTTTCGGGAAGGCAATTACTTCACGAATCGACTGCGCACCGGTCATCAACATCACCAGACGGTCGAGACCAAAGGCCAGACCACCGTGGGGCGGTGCACCGAATTTCAGGGCGTCGAGCAGGAAGCCGAATTTCTCTTCCTGTTCTTCTTCGCTGATGCCCAGTACGCGGAATACCGTTTGCTGCATGGCCTTGTCGTGGATACGGATCGAACCGCCACCGAGTTCAGTACCGTTCAGCACCATGTCGTAAGCGCGCGACAGAGCGGCGGCCGGGTTGGCTTCCAGCTCTTGGGGGGTGCACTTTGGCGAGGTGAACGGGTGGTGCAGCGAGTTCAGGCTGCCGTCGTCGGCTTCTTCGAACATCGGGAAGTCGACAACCCACATCGGCGCCCATTCGCAGGTCAGCAGATTGAGGTCATGGCCAACCTTGATACGCAGCGCGCCGAGGGCATCGCACACGATTTTGGTTTTGTCGGCACCGAAGAACACGATGTCGCCATCCACAGCGCCTACGCGGTCAAGAATGACGTTGAGGTTGGCTTCCGGAATGTTTTTGACGATCGGCGACTGCAGGCCTTCAACGCCTTTGGCGCGCTCGTTGACCTTGATGTACGCCAGGCCCTTGGCGCCGTAGTTGCCGACGAACTTGGTGTAGTCGTCGATTTGCTTGCGCGGCATGGCGCCACCGCCAGGAACACGCAGGGCAGCGATGCGGCATTTCGGGTCGTTGGCCGGCCCGCTGAACACTTTGAAGTCCACATCTTTGAGCTGATCGGCAACGTCTACCAGTTCCAGCGGAATGCGCAGGTCCGGCTTGTCGGAACCGTAGCGGCTCATGGCCTCGGAGAACGGCATATGCGGGAATTCGCCGAATTCCAGGTTCAACACTTCCTTGAACAACTGACGAATCATCTTCTCGGTGATGGCGATGATGTCGTCTTCGTCGAGGAAGCTGGTTTCGATGTCGATCTGGGTGAATTCAGGCTGGCGGTCGGCACGCAGGTCTTCGTCGCGGAAGCACTTGGCAATCTGGTAGTAACGGTCGAAGCCGGCAACCATCAGCAATTGCTTGAACAGCTGAGGCGATTGCGGCAAGGCGAAGAAGCTACCGGGGTGGGTGCGGCTAGGCACCAGATAGTCACGGGCGCCTTCAGGCGTGGCGCGGGTGAGGATCGGCGTTTCCACGTCGATGAAGCCGTTGTCGTCGAGGTAGCGGCGAATGCTGCTGGTCACGCGCGAGCGCAGCTTGAGCTTCTCGGCCATTTCCGGACGGCGCAGATCGATAAAGCGATAGCGCAGGCGGGTTTCTTCGCCAACGTCGGTGTACTCGTTGAGCGAGAACGGCGGAGTTTCCGCTTCGTTGAGCACTTCCAGCTCATAGCCCAGCACTTCGATAGCGCCGGATGCCATGTTGGCGTTGTTGGCGCCAGCCGGACGCAGGCGCACTTTACCGGTGATTTTCACCACGTATTCGCTACGTACACGGTCGGCCTTGGCGAAGGTTTCCGCACGGTCCGGATCGAATACCACCTGGGCCAGACCTTCACGGTCGCGGATGTCGAGGAAGATCACCCCGCCGTGATCTCGGCGGCGATGAACCCAACCGCACAGGGTGATTTCCTGACCTTCCAGGCTCTCGTTCAATTGGCCGCAATAATGGCTGCGCATCATGATGGTGGTTTCGCTTCTCGTAATTCGACTGATCGGGGGTGCTGCTTAGTCGGCTTTGTCGCCGCCAGCGAGGTTCTTTTTAGCGCCGGTCTTGAAATCGGTTTCGTACCAGCCGTTACCCTTCAAACGAAAGCCCGGCATGGACAACAACTTCTTCAACTCGGGAGCCTTGCAGGTCGGACAATCGACCAGAGGCGAGTCGCTGAATTTCTGGATGGCTTCCATCTGATGGCCACAGGAAGCGCATTGGTAATCGTAAATTGGCATTTGGCTCATCTCGGCATGCGTTCTGCGAAATCGGCCCGGAGCAGTTCCCGAGCGTGCCGCGACACCGCAGGGTGCGGCCGTTCGCAGCAAGGTGCGGGAGTATATGACGGATCACGCCTGGCAATAAACCCAAAAACCGTGCGCGCAAGCGGCTGATAACGGTCAATTACGCCCGAAAGCGTGCGCATGAACTGAACGGGATTAATGACGCAGACATCTAAGTGTTCAATGCAGTCGGTCAATAGCATTTATTGGCCCGCATACCGCGACAGCCACCCCGGGGCCCATGCTAGGCTCTTGCCATCGCTCTAGCCCGCTCTCATTAGCCTGAAAAAGGAGAAACGCCATGGAAATCAATATCGGAATCGCCGAACAGGACCGCGCCGCCATCGCCGAAGGCCTGTCTCGTCTGCTCGCCGACACTTACACCCTGTACCTGAAAACCCACAACTTCCACTGGAACGTTACCGGTCCGATGTTCAACACCCTGCACCTGATGTTCGAGGGGCAATACACCGAACTGGCCCTGGCCGTGGACTCCATTGCCGAGCGCATCCGCGCCCTTGGCTTCCCCGCCCCTGGCACTTACGCCGCTTACGCTCGCCTCTCTTCTATTAAGGAAGAAGAAGGTGTGCCGAACGCCGAAGACATGATCAAGCAGCTCATCCAGGGTCAGGAAGCCGTAGTACGTACCGCGCGCGGCATTTTCCCGCTGCTGGACAAAGTCAGCGACGAGCCCACTGCCGACCTGCTGACCCAGCGCATGCAGATCCACGAAAAAACCGCCTGGATGCTCCGCAGCCTTCTGGCAGCGTGATCCAACCGCAAAAAACAGCAAAGGCCCGGCGCAAAACCGGGCCTTTTGCTAGGCGCAACCTGTAGGGCTGCTCTATGCTCTGGCAATCAATAGTTTGAACTTGTACGACGCATGAGCCAGCCGCCGAAATCGCCCACCATACTCAGTCTCTACCCCGAGGAGACCCGCGAGGCAGCGGACCTGTTAAAGCAAGCCGTCCCCCTCATGGTGCGTCACGACATTCCGCCAAACCCCATGCATTACGCGCTTTGGTACACCTACAGCAAGGGCAAGGAACCAGAGCTAAATCGTCGCCTCGACAAAGCCGTCAAGGATTTCGATAGTTTTCCGCCGGAAACCGCTGCCAAGCTGTTTCGCGACTTCATCATTCGCGGCGAACTGGAAGAAGCCCGCGCCGGCCAGCAGCAAGTGATCGAGCTGGTCGATGATATCGAAGGCGGCGTTTCGCAAAGCGTCAGCACCAGCAGGGCTTATCAAGACAGCCTCAATCATGGCCTGAGCGCCTTGCAGGAGCCGCTGATCGACGACTTGCCCAGCGTGCTCAACGACCTGCAGCAAAGCACCCAGCTGATGCAGGATCAGCAGGAAAAATTCCTCTACCGCCTGCGCAGCGCTCAAGAAGAAATTTCGCACCTGCGCGGGCAGCTCGAACGCGCGCACATGGCCGCGACACTCGACAGCCTGACCAACGTCTTCAACCGCCACGCCTTCACCCGCCTGCTGGAGCAAACCCTCGCCCACGGTCATCAGGGCGTCGCGCTGGTAATGCTCGACATCGACCACTTCAAGCACTTCAACGATCAATACGGTCACCCCTTGGGCGACCGCGTGCTGCAGCACGTCGGGCAACTGCTGCGGGAATTGCTCCCGCCGCGCGCGATGGCCGCCCGTTATGGCGGCGAAGAGTTCTGCGTGATCATGCGCGAATGCCCAGACCTGGAAACTGCCCACGCGTTTTCGGAACAATTACGCCTGAAAATTCAGGCGCTCCGGGTGAAAGTGCGCCGCACCGACGAAATCCTCGACACCATTACTGCCTCGTTCGGTTTCGCCCTGGCCGAAGCGGGCGACAACCTTGAAAGTCTGCTCACCCGAGCGGACGACGCCCTGTATCAAGCAAAACGCAGCGGCCGCAATCAGGTTCACCCTCACCTGCCCGAGCCAGCGCTAAGCGCTTGATTTGAGTAGCCCTCCGCTTTGCTGTTAAATACCCCCCGTGCTGCCGCTTCATGCGGTGCATAGGCTGATGGAATGCGTGTCGAGAGCCGATTTTCAGTGATGGCAACCCGCGCCCCAACAGCTCTTCTGCTGAATACCCTTATCGAGTGAGCTCATTGCACATGCTGAAAATCGTCCACCTGCTTGTAGGAGTCGCCGCACTACTCCTTTCTTTTGTTCCTAGTCTGCACGCTGAAAGTCTTCCCTACCTGCAACAACCCGACGCGATCTACCTCGCCCTTTTTGGGTTGATGAACCTGCTGCTGGCTCCACTTTTCCCAATCTGGCACATGGGCGCTCGCCAGCAGGTTCAAGGTCTGGTCAGTGCATTGCTGGTACTCGCCGTGGTGCTGCAAGTACTCATTCTGCTCGCCCCGCTTCCTGTTATTGCCGGGCAGCCCGCCGTATTGCTGAGCTTGCTCACCGTGTTGCTGGCTGTGGTGCTGCACCTGTGCGCGAACCTGCGCATGAAGGGCCGCAGCAAAGCAGTGCCGCAAGACCTGGGCGACCGGGAGACCGGCACCGTGAAGTGGTTCAACACATCCAAAGGCTTCGGCTTTATCTCGCGCGACAGCGGTGACGATATTTTCGTGCACTTTCGCGCCATCCGCGGCGAAGGCCACCGCGTACTGGTCGAAGGCCAGCGCGTGGAGTTCTCTGTTATGCAACGCGACAAAGGCTTGCAGGCTGAAGACGTGATCGCCGCCCTGCCGCAGCGGCGCTAATCGCTAACAGCAGCGCCCATGAAAAACCCGCCGATGGCGGGTTTTTTAATACCTGTCGAAACGCCTCTATTAATAGTGCGGAGGTGGCGCCTCGTGTTCCGACATGCCAAAGCCGCTCTGCATATCTTCCTGACGCTTGGCTAATGCAGCGATCTGCATCTGCAAGCGCTCGATGTTTCGCTGCTGAGCGACCAGCTCGTCGTTCAACGCCTGAATGGTGTCGTCCTGAAAAGCCAGCCGGGTCTCCAGCTCCATCACTCGTGCTTCAAGCGTCATGCGTTACTCCTGGGCAAACACAAAGTCGCTGCCTAATACCGAACGCAGCTTCGCGCGAATCGCGGCGACCTGCTGGGCGTCGTAGGCTTGCGCCGCAAACTTGCCCCACACCGGAGCGGGCCAGGCGGCGTCGCTGCGACGACGGACGATCACATGCATATGCAGCTGACTCACCACATTGCCCAATGTAGCGACGTTCATCTTGTCGGCGGCAAAGGTGTCTTTCAGCAATTCGGTCAGGGTGACCGTTTCATGCCACAGCTGCTTCTGGTCGTCGTCGCTGAGCTGGAACAGTTCGCTCACCTCTTCGCGCCGCGGAACCAGAATGAACCAGGGGTAATGGTCGTCATTCATTAACAATAATTGGCACAACGGAAAGTCGCCGATCAGCAACGTGTCGTTCTGCAATCGAGAATCCAGGGCGAACATACACACTCCTACTTATATATAGGTACAACGATGCCAAGCGCTCCGACCAGGCCGACCGCGCAGTGGCCCAAGAATACCTGCTTAGCCAAGAATTCGCCCCAAGCGGCAGAGCAAGATCACGATGGAGGAACGAGCCCGCAGCGCCGTTATCACCCGACGGTATGAGCCTCGCCCAGAGCCGCACCAAAACGGCGCCCGATCCCGACAACGGCCGCTTCCGAATGCACCGCCGCTGTGCACGTTTTGTTACCCATTCGCCGCAAGCCCCACTTTCCAACCGTTACCGCCACCGCCAGTAACGGTCACCACCTGCCAATCGCGCCACCCAAGCGCAGCGGCAAACGCCGCTTCTGCTCCATTTTTCACAACGCAACGCTCGAAAAATCACACATGACGAAATTTTCACGACTTTTCCTACGTTTGTGCACGCTAATTGCTTTATCCCATTCAAGATCAATGAGCACATACGCCCTACAGTGTTTGTGTACCTTGCCCGGAACAACAGTTAACCCTACGGACAGGAATTAACCGTTGCTCCTAAGAGGGATTAATGAGAGTGGTTTTTATCGGCTCGTTAATCATCAGAAGTCACGGAAAAACAATCGCTGGGATGCAAGCGTAAAACTACGAATTTGCGACATGTCACATAAGCTTTTGCGACATCGCCGTAAAGAATTTGTAGGGTCTCTGCACTATCTGTCGCCAACATTGTCGCCGTGCTATAACTTAGCGCCGACACAAAAAGAAAGAGCTAGCCCATACAACAAATAAGATGGGCAGCGCAACTTCTAAACCAAAGGAGCAATCACGATGCAAGTGATGAAGTGGAGCTTAATCGCCCTCGCAGTAGCGGGCAGCACCCAACTGGCAGTAGCCAGCGAACAGTCCGACTCCAAGGGCTTCGTAGAAGACAGCAGCCTGGATGTTCTGGCTCGCAACCTCTACTTCTCCCGTGACCGCCGCAACAACCCAAACACCGAGCAAAGCCGCGTTGAAGAATGGGGCCAAGGCTTCATCGGCACTTTCGAGTCCGGCTTCACCCAAGGCACTGTAGGTTTCGGCGTTGACGCGATCGGCCTGGCTGGCATCAAGCTGGACAGCGGCCGTGGCCGTGCAGGCACAGGCCTGTTCCCAGAAGACTCCGATGGTCGTTCGGAAGACAGCTACGGTGAAGCTGGCGGCGCGGTTAAAATCCGCCTGTCGAACACCACTCTGAAGTACGGCGATCAGTTCACCACCATGCCGGTATTCGCAACAGACGACAGCCGCTTGCTGCCAGAAGTTGCCGAAGGCTTCCAGATCACCAGCAATGAAATTGAAGGCCTTGAGCTGAAAGCTGGTCATTTCACCGGTATCAACGCACAAGACTCCACCAACCACGATGGCCTGGGTCTGACCAAAGCTGACGTATTCGGCGGCACTTATGCGTTTAGCGACTCCCTGTCGACCACCCTGTATTACTCGCGTGTTGAAGACTACTTCAAGAAGATTTACGCGAACGTAAACTGGACCCTGCCTATCACTGAAGGCCAAGCGTTCGGCCTCGATGTAAACGCCTATAAAGTTGACAGCATTGGCGACGGCCTGGCTGATGGCGACAACAGCGTTGACGGCGGCGACATCGACAACCTGACTTACAGCTTCGCAGCTTCCTACAGCATCGACGCTCACAAATTCACCCTGTCCTTCCAGGACGTAACGGGTGACGGCGACTACGCCTACGGCGTAGACGGCGGCGGTACTGTTTACCTGAACAACTCGATCGCCCGTTCCGACTTCAACACTGAAGACGAAAAATCGTACGGCGTTCGTTATGACCTGGACTTCGCCACCCTCGGCGTTCCTGGCCTGTCGTTCATGACCCGCTACGTAACCGGTAAAGGCGCGAACGTTGAGTCGACCGACAACGGTAAAGAGTGGGAACGTGATATCGAAGCTAAATACGTTCTGCAAGACGGCCCAGCTAAAGACCTGAGCCTGCGTATTCGTCAAGCTACTTACCGTTCGAGCGACGCCGTGTACCTGCGTTCTTCGCCTTCGATCGACGAACTGCGCCTGATCGTCGAATACCCACTGAGCATTCTGTAATCCAGAACTCAGCAGGTAATTCGATATAAGAAAAAGCCCGGCATTAGCCGGGCTTTTTTTCGTCTGGAAGTTGGCACGGGATAACTAACTTACAACGGAAGTGCATAGGTGCCCGTTACATGAGCCACTAGATTGTCATCATCGCCAACTGAATATAAAGACACTTCGCATACTGCTTGACGACGACTCAATCTAAGTATTTGCGCGTGGGCAATCAGGTCCACCGGCTTTGGTTTTGCCAGAAAGTTAATGTTCAGATTGGAGGTCACGGCCATCTCCACCTTTCCCAGCCGCCCCAGCACCATGGCGTACATGGCAGCGTCGGCCAGGGCCATGATGGTCGGCCCCGAAACGGTGCCACCCGGGCGCACCAATTTGGCCTGGAAGGGTACGCGGGCGTAGGCGTTGTCGGCATCCAGCCGGTCGATGCACAGGTCGATATCTTCGGCCATTGGCACCCCGAACCGGATCAATACTTGTACTTCCTCAGCGGTCAAAGCAGACACTGGAAACCCCTTACTCGGCGATGGCCTGAATCCTGTACGCGGCTGTACAGGCCCCGTACAATGCCGAGCACTTCCCCGCCTTCGCAACTGATATAACGGCCAAACATGCGTACCAGTCAGTATTTGCTCTCGACCCTGAAAGAAAACCCAACCGATGCCGTCGTGGTCAGCCACCAGCTTATGCTGCGTGCCGGCATGATCCGCAAACTGGCCTCCGGCCTGTACACCTGGCTGCCGATGGGCTTGCGTGTGTTGCGCAAGGTTGAAACTGTCGTTCGTGAAGAAATGAACGCTGCCGGCGCGCTGGAAGTGTTGATGCCCGCCATCCAACCGGCCGAACTGTGGCAGGAATCCGGGCGCTGGGAACAATACGGTCCCGAGTTGCTGCGCTTGAAAGACCGTCACGCCCGTGATTTCTGTGTGGGCCCTACCCACGAAGAAGTCATTACCGATCTGATGCGCAACGAGTTGAGCAGCTATAAACAGTTGCCCATCAACCTGTACCAGATCCAGACCAAATTCCGCGATGAAATCCGCCCACGCTTCGGTTTGATGCGCGGCCGTGAATTCACCATGAAAGACGCCTATTCGTTCCATATCGATCAGGCGTCCCTGCAACAAACCTACGACCGCATGCACCAGGCTTACTGCAATGTGTTCAGCCGCCTGGGCTTGAACTTCCGTCCGGTACAAGCCGACACCGGCTCTATCGGCGGCACCGGCTCGCACGAGTTCCACGTGCTGGCCGAATCGGGTGAAGACGATATCGCGTTCAGCAACGTGTCGGACTACGCGGCCAACATCGAGAAAGCCGAAGCCATTCCGCGCGAAACCGAACGCGGCGCCGCTTCCGAGGAAATGCGCCTGGTCGATACGCCGAACGCCAAAACCATCGCCGAGCTGGTGGAAGGCTTCAATCTGCCAATCGAAAAAACCATCAAGACACTGGTGGTGCACGGTGCCGAAGAAGGCAAGCTGGTTGCGCTGATCGTTCGTGGCGACCACGAACTCAACGAAATCAAAGCCGCCAATCTGGAGCAGGTCGCCAGCCCGCTGGAATTTGCGACCGAAGCAGAGCTGCGCAACGCCATTGGCGCTGGCGCCGGCTCCCTTGGCCCGCTGAACCTGCCGCTGCCTTGCGTAATCGACCGTTCGGTGGCCCTGATGAGCGACTTCGCCATCGGCGCCAACATCGACGACAAGCATTACTTCGGCGTGAACTGGGAGCGCGATCTGCCGCTGCCGGAAGTGGCCGACCTGCGTAACGTCGTCGCTGGCGATCCAAGCCCGGATGGCCAAGGCACGCTGGAAATCAAACGCGGCATTGAAGTCGGGCATATCTTCCAGCTCGGCAGCAAATACAGCGAAGCCATGAACTGCACCGTTATGGGTGAGAACGGCAAACCGGCCATTCTGACTATGGGTTGCTACGGCATCGGTGTGTCGCGTGTGGTTGCGGCTGCCATCGAGCAGAACAACGACGAGCGCGGCATTCTCTGGAGCGACGCCCTGGCGCCCTTCCAGATCGCGCTGGTGCCGCTGCGTTACGAAAACGAAGAGGTGCGCGCGGCGACCGACAAGCTTTACGCCGACCTCACCGCCGCCGGCTTCGAAGTGCTGCTGGACGACCGTGACAAGAAAACCAGCCCCGGCATCAAGTTTGCCGATATGGAACTGATCGGCATCCCGCATCGCATCGTGGTCAGCGACCGTGGTCTGGCCGACGGCAATCTGGAATACAAGAACCGTCGTGAAACCGAGGCGCAGGCCATTCCAGTTGCCGACGTGTTGTCCTTTATCCAGGCCCGTACCGGTCGTTGATTGTTAGCCAGAGCTCCCATGTTCAAGCCACGTTCCATTAGCCTCATCGGCGCCGCCCTGTGCGGCGCCTTGCTGCTCAGCGGCTGCGCCAATCACATGTCGCAGCGCGCCGAGCGCGAGGACCGCGCTGAGCGAAAACTGCTTAACCACAGCCTGCAGATCGACGTGGGGCAACCCGAAGTGCTCGAACTGCCGCAACGGCGCGTGCGTATCCAGGACCAGAAAACCTTCGAGGTGACCGAGTTCGAAGTCACCCGCATCTACGATCGCTACACGCCCTACCAGGCATGGCGCGAGCTGTATGAAGTGCCGCTGGGTGTGGTGGCGGTAGTGGCTGGCGTTGGCGCGAACGTGGTGAACGTGGTGTTGCTTGGCAACGTGCCGGAAACGGCCACCAAAGGCTGGATCGACTACGGTTTCGCCGGGCTCAACCCGTTCATGAACGTGCAGTCCAACGGCCGCTCGGAACAGAATCTGGCACGCATCAACGAACAACAGAAAGAAAAACGCACCGAGTACTCCAGCCTGCCGTGGACTGAGCGTCCGGTATTGATTACTGCCGGCCCGCAGACCCACGAACTGAGCACCGACCGCAACGGCGTGCTGCGCCTGAATCTGCTAGACGGCCCGTTTGCCGAACAGGATGTCAGCCGTGTCGGCAAACTGCTGCTGAGCGTGGAAGACGATCAAGACAAAACCCGCGCCGAGGCGACTTTGCAAGTCAGCCGCACGCTGCGCGGTAAATTGCTGGAAGCCCATGCGCTGATCTACGACGATCTGGAAGACGACGAAGTGGCGCAGTGGGTGCACCGCGTTAAACGGCTGTCCGATCTTGGCCTTGAAGAAGAAGCCAACGAGCTGGAGCAAAGCCTGATTGAACTGACCCGCAACGACCCCGAACTGCAGCAGGAATTTCTCACTTCGCTGCGCAAGGATGCCGGCCGCCTCGTGGCCGATCCCGGCGCCAACAACTGAGCCCGGCATGACCGCCTGCTTGCGCCTGGCGCTGTGCTGCCTGCTAGTGCTCGCCCTGCCCCTGAGCGCCAGCGTGCGCCAGGCCCCCGAACCGGAATTGCGCGACCTGCTGCAACGCACGGTTTCCGAAGCGGACAGTTTTGTTGATCGCTATGACGCCGAAGTCTGGTTGCTCGACATGTCCACACGCCTCAGCCGCTACATGCCGGACCCTGAGGAACGCCTGACGCTCCTCAAACAGGTGCACCACGAAGCGAGCAAAGCCGGGCTCAAGCCGGAGCTGGTGATGGCGCTGATCCACGTCGAAAGCCGCTTCAACCGCTTCGCCATTTCCTCGGTTGGCGCCCAGGGCATGATGCAGGTGATGACCTTCTGGAAAGCCGAACTGGGCCGCGAGCAAGACAACCTCACCGACAACGCCACCAACCTGCGCTACGGCTGCACCATCCTCAGCTACTACCTGAAAAAAGAAAAAGGCGACCTGAACCGTGCTCTCGCCCGGTACAACGGCAGCCTGGGTAAAACCACGTATTCAGGGAAGGTGGTCGGGTATTGGCAGGATTATTGGTACGTGAGGCCGTAGCTTTAATCGGCGTTTGCCCTGCCCTCTCCCCTAGCCCCTCTCCCGCAAGCGGGCGAGGGGAATTCGAGCGATGCATGGCTTGAGACCGAAGGCGATCAGCCCCCTCTCCCGCTTGCGGGAGAGGGTTGGGGAGAGGGCCGGCGTTTTATCCGCGAACCACAAACCCGGCAATTCCTTGCAGCGGATGCTCTTGCAATTCCACCGCAGTCACCTTGGCCTTCTTAGGCCCGCTCTCCAGCCACGCAGCCAGTTCCCGCACCGCCTCTTCCTCGCCTTCCACCAGCACTTCAACCCGACCGTCAGCCAGGTTGCGCACCCAGCCATCCAGGTTCAGACGGGTGGCTTCGGTTTCGGTGCTGCGGCGAAAAAACACGCCCTGCACCTTGCCGCTGACGTAGCCATGTAAACAGATACGAGCCATCGCCTTACTCCTTTGCTTGCAGTTCAGTCAGGCGCTTTGCCAGGCCTGCTGCGGTTTGCTCGCCCATCAGGCGCTCGCGTACCTGGCCTTTGGGGTCAACCAGATAGGTGACCGGCAACGCTTCGCTGCGCGGCAGTTTGAAGCGTTCGCCAGGGTCTTGCGCCAATACGGTAAAGCGGATGCCCATGGCGTCGGAGGCCTTGCTCAGGGCCTCGCCTTGCAGCGCGTCGAAGTTAACGCCCAGCACTTGCGCGTGCTGGACTTTAAGCTGTTCGGCCAGGCTGTTTAGCTCCGGAATCTCCGTGCGGCAAGGCCCGCACCACTCGGCCCAGTAATTAATCACTAACCACTGGCCTTCCAACTGCTCAGCCGTTACCTTTCTTCCATGCTGATCGCTGCCGAAGTCTTCAGCGCAGCCGCCCAGCAAAAGCCCCGCGCAGATAGCCAGAGCAATCTGCCCCAAGAGCATTTTTTTGATGACCCTACGCGCAAGCGCAACCATGCATTCGATCCTCGTACTTGCAGGGGTGGTATGACACTGGACGCCCTACGCCTTGAGGTGCCGGACATCCTCGACGAAGCGGCCGCGCCGCTGGCCGATCTCAATGAGCGCCTGGCCGAGGCCCGCCTGCAATCCCATGAAGGCGCGCTGCACCTGGTGCTGGGTTTGTTGTTTCGCCTCAATCGCAGCGCCATGACCTTACTCGAAAGGCAACGCGCGCTGCAAAGTCTGAGCGATGAGTATCGCCACTACGCCGAGCACTACCGTCAGGGCAACACGCCGCCGATGTTGTTCGTGCGTTTCTGTGGCGAAATGGCCATCGGCTTCAAGCGCTTGCTGCTGCAGATTCTGCAGGGCCGGCAGCCTTCGCGCCCGCATCTGGCGTGGTGCCTGTACATGGCGCAGCACTTTCTGGCGCAGAGCCTGTTGCGTCACTACCAGCTGTATCAGGAGCCACCGGCCAGCCTGTGGAGCGATAGCCATTTGCTCTACTGGATTGGCGAACATCAAGACTGTCTCGACGAACCGGTCGCCGCTGCATTCCATCCTCTGCCCGCCAACACCCTGCGCGGCCTGTATCAGCAAATGCTGCTGTTGTCCCTGAGCAACCCATTCCACCTGGCCGAGGGCGAAAGTCCGCAGCTGTTCAATGCACTGGCGCCACTGGCGAGTCTGGCGCGTCTGCTTCCCTGGGACGACGAAGATGACACCGAAGGCCCCATCGTCGACCTCACTGAAGCGCAACCCAGCCTGGCCTTTGAACAGCAAGCCGAGAGCGACCCTGTGTACCTGCGCCGCTTCGAGTTGGGCGCGTTGCTGGTGGCATTGCACGAGCCGGCGCCGCTGCGAACCACAGTGGAAGGTGAACTGCTGCAACGGGTTCGGCACCATTGGTTGGGTCGTCAACAGCGGCGCCACGAGCGTTCCGATCAGGTCGGCGATTGCAGTCTGGTGGTTGGCCTGCCTGCCATTCATGCGCAGTTGCTGGAGCACCGGCCTGGCCATTGCGCGGCGCAAATGCTCGATACCAGTTCCGGCGGTGCGCGCCTGATCTGCCATGCCGACCAGGGTCGTCTGTTGCCGGTTGGGCAACTGGTATTGCTGCTGAGTAACAGCGGCACGCCGACCCTGGCGCTCCTGCGTTGGCGGCACCAGAACGCCGACGGCTTGCACCTGGGTCTGCGCTATTTGAAGGGTTTGCCGCGTCCGGTCTGGCTGCGCCGCAGCCCCAGCACACAGACCCATCCCGGTGTATTACAGAGCACTCCCGTGGTCGGCGGCGGCTGGAATCACGGCCTGTGGCTGCCGAGCGGGCAGTTCAGCACCGGCGAAAACCTCTGGCTGCAACTGGTCAGCGTGCACAACCAGGCCGCTCTGCCGCTGCCCCCGGCGAATCTGGAAACGCCCTCGGTCAGCCGTCATCCGTTGAAGCTGGCCTAATAGTCAAAACTGCGAGACCGATCACGCCGACCGGCGGCCAAGCGCACAGTTTGCTTGTACCGCCGTGCCTATAATTTCGGCCGTCTGTGCCCACACCCCATTCTAAAATCAGCCCGGAAGCCTCCATGTCTCAAGCCCACGACAAGCTGATCGGCCCCGTGCCATCGCGCATCACCGACGCCGCCCGCCTCCTCGTTACCGAATACGACGGTCGCGTTGCCGACTTCAATGTCGCCGCCTGGCTGCAATTGCCGGGGCTGGCCAATTTGCCGGTGTCGCTAATGATCAGCTACCGCGACGCCGGTGCGCGTCGCGAAGTGCTGGTGGACCATGGCAAGGTCAACGCGCAGGGGAAAATTCTGCTGTCGGGCATCGGCCGTGTGCCGGTGAAACAGAAAATTGAAGAGATGCAGGTTTGCCTGCGTTCGGCCGTTCCGGCGACCAGCCTGGTCGTTGAAGAATTGTTCGTGCAGGCCGTGGAAGCAGCCGTTGCGCAGAGCCAGCAGGCGCTGGCGTAAACCACACCACGCTTAACTGCCACCCACAAAAAACCCGCGCCTTTGGCTGCGGGTTTTTTCGTTCTTAAGCCGTGTATCTAGCGAGGCGTGCAATTGCCCGTAGCGCGCTCAGGTACGTATTCGACATCTGCGTCTTGCTGAACAGACGCCAGCGGCACCAGCGATTCAGGCCAGCAAGCAAAGCTGAGGCCCGTGATGCGATTCAGCCCTTCCAGCGCCTGCTCAGGATGGCTGTGTTGCAGAGCGATCACGGTGCCCTGCTTTTTCGCGGTGTAACTGTTGGGCTTACTCATAGCACCCGATTCCTTGGCTAGTCCGTGCCAGGCTGGCAGTTTGATAGCAATCTACCGGTAAGAGAGCCAAAAGCGTGCCAACTGCCGTGACCGCCAATTCGTGGTTTCCCGCGCCGCGCCGCAGCCCGGTTCTCGCTTCGCTACGCGCAAACTGACACTTTTTGTCAGTCCGCACCGCCCTCCTGCTCAGGCGCCGCTTCCAGCCACTGCAGCAAGCTGGCACCGAACAGTTTCGCCTGCTCTTCATGCAGCGCCTTTAACGCCGCGCGCATGCCCGGGTACCAGGCTTCATCCATGTGCGCCGGTAGCTGTTCCACACGCGGCAGCGGCCATGGGCAATGCAGCAACAACTGATGCAGCGTGTATTGGCCCAGATCGCGACACAGCACCCACCCGCCGCCGCTGGCGCGGCATATCAGTAGCTCGCTCTCAAGAAACTCGACGATCTCGTCCCACTCATCTTCCGGCAAGCGCCAGCCCTGAGCGTGTACGTCGTTCAGCCGCAGCACTTCGCCGCGCACCTGGGCGTCGTGAAACATCCGTAGCAGGCCGAGTGTCACCAGCAGGCGCGGCAACGCCCGCCGCCGCCAGTGCCGGGAAGACCCCAAATTGCAAGCCAGCTCGGCGCCAAACAGCACGATCAACCACGACAGATAGAGCCAGAGCAAAAACAGCGGTACCGTCGCGAATGCGCCATAAATCAGTTGAAAGCCTGGGAACAGTCGCACGTACAAACCAAACAAGGCCTTCGCCACCTCAAACAACACCGCCGCAAATACGCCGCCAAGCAATGCGTTTTTCAGCGGTACGCGCGTGTTGGGCACCGAGGCGTAGATAAGCGTAAACGCCGCCATGCTCGATATCAGGGGCGTGAGACGCAGCAGGGCCTGAGCACCGATCACAGCGTCCGGGCCGGAAATCAGCGACAGCGAGGTGACGTACGTACTCACCACAAACCCTACGCCAAGCAGCAACGGGCCCAGGCTCAGAATCGCCCAATACAGCAAAAAGCTGGAAATGCCGCGACGCGGCTGACGCACGCGCCAGATGTTGTTCAGCGCTTTTTCTACCGTCACCAACATGGCAAACGCCGTGACGGCCAGAAACACCACGCCAATCCAAGTCAGTTGCCGGGCCTGGGTGGTGAAGTTGTTCAGGTACTCCTGCACCATTTCGCCAGAGGCGGGCAGAAAGTTATGGAAGATGAAATGCTGAATCTGCTCACCCACGCCGGAAAAGGCCGGTACGGCCGAGAGCATGGCGAAGGTCACCGTCATCATCGGCACCACGGCGAACAGCGTGGTGTACGTCAGGGCTGCCGCGCTGTTGGGGCCGTGATCGGCCAGAAAGCGATGCAGGAGAAATCGCCAGAATTCCACAAAATCATCGAAACCTTGGCGCATGCCCTTTCCCTTGTTCAGAAGTAATTCGCCCCGTGCGCGCATCGCCGTATTCAGGCCTGGCTGCCGACGCGGGTAGAATAGCCGCCACCCTAGGCAAGATGCGATATGCACATGACCGACCTGACGCTTTATCACAACCCGCGCTGCAGCAAATCTCGCGGCGCGCTGGAGCTTCTTGAAGCCCGCGGCCTGCAACCGACCGTGGTGCGCTACCTCGAAACACCGCTGAGCGCGAGCGAACTCAGCGCCCTGCTGAGCAAATTGCAACTGCCGGCCCGCGAGCTGCTGCGCACCGGCGAAGACGAGTACAAAACCCTCAATCTCGCCGATACCAGCCTGACCGACGCGCAGCTTATTGACGCCATGGCCGGCCACCCGAAACTGATCGAACGCCCGATTCTCGTCGCTGGAGACAAGGCTGTTATCGGCCGTCCACCCGAGCGTGTTCTGGAGCTGCTGCCATGAGCCAACCGTACATTCTGGTTCTTTACTACAGCCGTAACGGCGCGACCCTGGAGATGGCCAAACAGATCGCCCGGGGCGTCGAACTGGCCGGACTCGATGCGCGCCTGCGCACCGTGCCGGCCATTTCCACCGAATGCGAAGCCGTGGCGCCGAGCATTCCGGCCGAGGGCGCGCCGTACGCCACGCTGGATGATTTGAAGAGTTGCGCCGGGCTGATTCTTGGTAGCCCTACCCGTTTCGGCAACATGGCCGCGCCGCTGAAGTACTTCCTCGACGGCACCAGCAGCCTGTGGCTGACCGGCGAATTGGTGGGCAAACCGGCCGGCGTCTTTACCTCCACCGCCAGCCTGCATGGCGGCCAGGAAAGCACGTTGTTGTCGATGATGCTGCCGCTGCTGCACCACGGCATGCTGATCGCCGGCCTGCCCTACAGCGAAGGCGCGCTGCTGGAAACCCGCGGCGGCGGTACGCCATACGGCGCCAGCCATCACGCCGGGCAAGATGGCAAACGCCCGCTCGACGAACATGAAATCAGCTTGTGCCGGGCCCTCGGCAAGCGCCTGGCCGAAACCGCCCTGCGCCTGCGCGCGCCGCTGGAGAACACCCGTGGCTAAAACTCCGAAGCCGTTGCCGGAACTGAGCTGGCTGGCCCCGCGTTTGAAAGTCAGCCGCGTGCTGACGCTTATCAGCTTCTTCGCGCTGGCCGCGTTGTTGTTGGTGTGGAATCTGGTCTATGCCGACCTGCACGGCGCGCGCACCTGGGTGATTCTCTGCATCGAGCTTGGCCCACTGGCCCTGCTCGCCCCGGGCTTGCTGATGGGCAACGCCCGTGCCCATGCCTGGACCTGTTTTGTGGTCAACCTGTACTTCATCAAAGGCGTGCTTGCGGCCTTCGATCCGCACCGCAGCTGGCTGGGCTGGAGCGAAGCGATTCTGAGCCTGGTGCTGTTCACCAGCGCGCTGCTGTACACGCGCTGGCGCTTTCAGCATGACCGCAAGTTGGCGGGCGAGTGAGCTGAAAGCATCGCGGCTAATCGGAATGCCGCCCAGCCGCGGTGCCTGAAAACGTTGACACCGCGCCTGGCTCGCCATTCTGGATCCCCGCGTTCGCGAGGATGACAGTGGATTTACCCACCTTTCCCGATCCCGAATCGTCGGACCGACGCCCTACGCGAGGGTGACAGTGGCTTGCCACCGCGCCTGGCCCTACCAGCCCAACGTTTCTTTCAGGAATGGAATGGTCAGCTTGCGCTGCGCCTGCAGCGAGGCCTGGTCCAGTTGTTCGAGCAACTCGAACAGCGCGCTCATGCTGCGGGTGCCTCGGGTGAGGATAAAGCGCCCCACTTCATCGGTGAGATGCAGGCCACGGCGCGACGCGCGCAGCTGCAGGGCACGCAGTTTGTCTTCGTCCGACAGGGTTTGCAGTTGAAACACCAGCGCCAGGGTCAGGCGCGATTTCAGGTCTGGCAACTGCACCAGCAATTCCCGAGGCGAGGCACCGGCTGCCAACAGCAACCGCCGTCCGCTGTCGCGCAGGCGGTTGAACAGATGGAACAACGCCTCTTCCCACACCGCGTTGCCGGCGACGGCGTCCAGATCGTCCAGGCACACCAGTTCGCACTGTTCCAGGTTATCCAGCAGCTCCGGGCCCAGTTGCACCACCTCGGCAAGCGGCAAATACACGGCCGACTCGCCACGCTGCTCGAACCGCAAGCACGCCGCTTGCAGCAGGTGGGTACGTCCCACCCCGTCGCTGCCCCAGAGGTACATCAGGCTTTCCGTCCAGCCCGCGTCCGCCTCGCACAAACGCTCTACATAGCCGAGCGCGGCAGCATTGGCGCCGGGGTAGTAATTCGCGAAGGTGGCGTCGTCGCGCAAGCGCACGCCAAGGGGAAGTTGTATCGGTTTCATGCAGGATCGGGCGGTTCCGGGCGGCGCCGGGAAGGCGCGCGACAAAGGGGGCGAAGTTTATCGGCTTCTTGGCGCTAAGTCATTGATGGCAAAAGCATAGGTCAGAGCCGAAAGAATGCTCGCCCGATCAGGCGCGCCAGAGCCGGCGTGGTGCTTGCTCGAAATCGCCACGTCGCCCGACCCGCTTTTGCAGCAGGCGCGAATCTGCCAGCAACGCGTGAACTGTAGTAAACGGCTGTAGGCAACCTTCACAAGTCAGTAGAGATGCTTTCCAGCAGAGTGGCACTGCCAATGCTCTTCCACCTTGGGGCAGCGAGAGCTTAAAGAAGCCTCGAACGTCAGCCTTCACACGCAAGCCACGTGGTGTCTCGCTCACCAGGCATTCCCGAGCGCCATTGCCAGGTCGCCAGCGCCTGGAAGCGCGAAGAGCGCTAATAGCAGCTACCTATCAATAAGCCCACCTTCATAGCGGGCGCGTTTTCGCCCATGGCTTTCCACCTGCATTTCCATGGTTACGATTGCCGTCACATCGCACCCACAGTTCGCGGCCTCACTTGACCATCACTACTCGCCCTTTCACAAACCATCAGACCAGCCCATGAAAACCCTCTACCCGCTAGCAATCAAACTCCTGTGCCCGCTACTGACGGTATTTATTGGTTGCGGCTTGCCACTTGCCAACGCAGCTCAGGCGAAATACCCCTACGGGATGATCGATTCGGAAATACTGGCCTCTGACGAGTCAACCAGGAATGAAATCGACCGTGTGCAAAAACTCACGCCCTCCAGAAGCCCGGTGCTGAACCAGGAGGCGCTGACCGAGGCCCGCGAAACAGCGGCGCGTTATGCACAACTTCCCAACGAGCTTGGCGCACTTCAAAACATCTCGGTCGATGTCATCAAAAGCAAAACCACGGCCTCGATGAACCGACTCCCAGCGCTAATCAAAGACTGTCGCCGGACAGATATCGCGGAAAATGTGTTAACCATCAGGCGTCAACTCTTGCAGTTCGACAACACTATAAGCTTCGACATTTTTTCCGCTCCGCAAGAGGATCAGTCGCTCACTGAAAGCGAAGCCACCACCATCGACGACGTGGTGCATTTCCTCAGCCTGAGCCCGGACGTCATTTGCCAGATGTATGGCGACGAGGAGCGCTTTCAGAGCATTCGCAATCAACTCGAATCCACGATCAACATCGCCAGCAAGAAACTGGCCGAGGAAATATCGCTGATCAATGAGCGTGTACCGCGGGCGAAGGCGTTAAGCGAAGCCTGGTCAAAATACCGGGACACGCTGCTTAAATCGATTGAAGAGCAAAGTGCGCCTGCAACCAAGGTTGCCGATCAGCTTGGGCTGATCATCGGCGTCTTCTGCGCATTCGGCATTTTGATGTTTCTGGCGGTTCGGATATTCCCATCGGAAATACAAATCGAGCTGATCGCATCGGGCCAGGTTATTCAATTCGCTACGGTGATGGTCATATTGATTGTGATCTGTGTGCTGGGCATGTCGAAACTGTTAACCGAAAACACCCTGGGCACTTTGCTGGGCGGAATAGGCGGCTACGTTTTGTCACAAGGGGTTGGCAGGGCCGTGAGCAGAGCGGCGGTTCGCGACCATGCAAACAAAAGTTGAAACGGGTGGCGCCGGGTGACCACAGCGCAGCCCCGAATGCGAGGAACAAAGCACTCAGCACACGCCAGATCAGGACCCCTTCCCCGCACTGCCTGCAAAGGCACGAGGGGCTCCTGCCGGATCATTGAGCTCCGCCAGGCCAAGCCCGACCTGTTAACGGGAACGGGCGGGACGCGCCACTACGGCAGCGGTTGCGTGTCCACAGGCTGCGTTGGCACTACCTCGACCACCGCTACCGGCTGGCCGTCGTCATAGATGTCCGACTGCTTATAGAAATCGTGCACATGGCGCAGCAGCACCATGATCACCGCGGCCACCGGCAGGGCCAACAGAATGCCGGTAAACCCAAACAATTGGCCGCCAGCAAGAATGGCGAAGATCACCGCCACCGGGTGCAAACCGATACGGTCGCCAACGAGCAGTGGCGTGAGCAGCATGCCTTCAAGCAACTGGCCGACGGTAAAGACGGCAGCGATGCCCAGCAACGGGTAGAACTCCGGCCCGAACTGGAACAGACCGGCCGTGATGGCAGCGCCGAAGCCGATGACAAAGCCCATATACGGCACGATGCTCGCGAGCCCGGCGATAACCCCGATCAGCAGTCCCAGCTCCAGCCCCACCAGCATCAGACCGCTGGCGTAGATCACCCCGAGGCCGAGCATGACCAGCAGTTGTCCACGCAAAAAGGCGCCAAGCACTTCGTGGCATTCGCCCATCAGTTGCACGATGAAGCTTTCGCGGCTGCGCGGCAGCAGGCCGCGCAGTTTGGCGACCATCACGTCCCAGTCGCGCAGCAGGTAAAAGCTCACTACCGGTATCAGCACCACATTCCCCAGCCAGCCAAGCACCGCCAGGCTTGAAGCGGTTGCCGACGCCAGCACCGCGCCAACGATGTCGGTGGTTTTGCCCAAGTGCTCGGTGACCGCTGCCTTCACCTGGTCGAACTTCCAGAAACCCTCTTGCAGGCCAAGCTTGGCCTGCACCCACGGCAGGGCGCTGTGCTGCGCCCAGTCGATCATTTGCGGCGCCAGTTCATACAGGCGCACCAGCTGTTTGCCGAGCATGGGCACCAGCACCAGCAGGGCGAGCACCAGAATCAGGGTAAACACGCTGAACACCACGATAACCGCCCAGGTGCGCGACAGTTTCCAGCGTTCGAGGCGGTCGGCGAGCGGGTCGCCTATATAGGCCAGCAGAATGCCGATCAGAAACGGCGAAAGAATCGGGTGAATCGCGTACAGCAAGAAGCCGAGCACAACGAGCGCGGCAATCCATGGCCAATGACGTGAGTCAGTCATGCTCAACAACCTCAGGGGAGAAGAATTTACCAGCCGTAATGCAGCACGTTGGCATCCGCTGCCGGTACCGCGGGCGACGGCGCAGGAGCCTGGCCTGAAGGCGCAGCGCCGGCATCCACCGGCGCGGCGGCAGCCGGCTCCGGCGGCAGTTCGCGCAAGCGCGCCAAGGCCAGCTGCGCACGCAGTTGTTCCGGGCTGGCTTTCACCTGATAAGTCAGGCGGTCACCCACGGCGCTTTGCAGGCGTGCATCGAAGGGTTCGAGCAGGCGTTGCAGCTCGGCGTAACGGTTGAGGTCAGCGCCTTGTATGTCCAGCGTCAACGTTTGCGCGGCGCCTTGTGCAGCGACGAAGTGAGTGGCCAGGCGCTGACTGACGGCGAGCATCACCGCATCGGCAACCGCATCGGCGTCGACGCCTTCGGCTTTGCCTTGTTCACGGCTTTCGCCCAACCACAGCCGCCACTGGGCCTGCCATTTGCCGCCGTCTTCCTGGGCGTTGACAGCCAACAAGGCGTCGGCGCCATAACGGGCAGACGGCTCCTTCAGCGCATCGGGATTGCTGGCAGCAAGGTTCTCAGCCGTGCCGGCCAGTTGTTCATTCAAGTCGGCAATCGGCAGACGCAAGGGCAAGCCGCGATTCTGCGCGGCGCGTTGCAGCGCGGTGGCGGCGGGCTGGCTGTCGCCAACCAGGCTGGCGCCCTCGGCCGTGGTGTTCAGCCACCAGGCCAGCACCGCAGGGCGATTGGCGCTCCACAGCGCAATGCCGGCCTGACGCAGGCTGCGGTCGGTACTGATGGCGTCGAAGTCGACCACCAGCACTTCGGGTGGTCCGTTTTCATAACCGTACTGGCTCACCAACTGCTGCGGGTCTTTGCGCAGTTCGGCAATGGCCGGGTGGCTCAGGGTCTTGCTGTCGCCGGTCAGACGCACGACCAGCGTGTCGAGGGCGCTGCTCAGGGCCGCGGCGCGTTCTTCCGGTTGCTGGCTGGTCACCGGCTGGCGCACTTGATAGAGGTCTTCGACGGAAGCCGCCTGCGGCGCCAGGCTGACAAGCGACAAACCCAGGGCAAGCAACGGACTGAACAGTGAGGCGGACAAACGCATGATGGGCTCTCGGCTCGGGAAGGGGCGTCAGCGCGGCTGGGTGCCTGAAGGCACGACACGGCTGCAAAGCGCACTACCTTAATTCAAAGTCCCTACCTTAAACAGGCGCCTCACGGGCTGTCGAGCGCTGACACTGTGCTGATCCGGCGCGCAGTGAAAATAGCGGCTTAACTACTCGATCAAAGCCACCCAATCAGATGAGTCGCTCAATAAGCGCAGCCGCAAGCCGATAAGCAGCACATAAGCACAATGGGCGCGCAAGAAAGGCGCCGTCTGGCCAACAAAGGAAGGGGTACATGCGGTGTCGATAAAATTACGTTTGCTGCTACTGACCGGTACCGGCCTTCTGGCTGCGCTGATTCTCAGCCTGGTTGGCTTCGTGGGTAACTACCACGTCGCCGATGCCGTACGTGCCAACCAGATAAGCCTCAATGCCCTGCGCAACCATATGGAAGCCGACATGATGCACGACGCCCTGCGCGCGGATGTGCTGGAGGCCAT
This sequence comes from Pseudomonas viridiflava, assembly GCF_900573885.1. Classification (GTDB taxonomy): domain Bacteria; phylum Pseudomonadota; class Gammaproteobacteria; order Pseudomonadales; family Pseudomonadaceae; genus Aquipseudomonas. The sequence goes on along the minus strand of NZ_UPSE01000493.1, from coordinate 628,303 downwards.
GCTGGTGGGACTGGGAAAAAGCACCACCTCGGCGGCCGAGGCACAGGCCAGCCTGGCAGAACATGCCGGACACTTTCGCGAAGTGCTCGCCGCCAACATGAAGCTGCCGGTGAATGTGGCAATCAAAACCGGCCTGGACACGGTCAAACCCAGCCTCGACGCCTATATCGCCGCAGCCGAAGCCATCGTTGCCCAGGCGCTGACCAACCCGGACGCGGCGCAAACGCAACTGCCCACGTTCAATACCGCGTTCAGCCAGCTCGAAGACGAAATGGCCAGTCTGAGCGAGCTGATCGAAAGCAATACCGGCGAGACCGCCAAAGACACCGAAGGCGCCATCGGCACTGCGAACCTCACCCTGACCGTTGTACTGATCGCCAGCCTAGTGCTGCTGGTGTTGCAAGGTGCATGGATTATTCGCGGCATCATGCGTCCCCTGCTAGCCGCCAGCGAGATCGCCAGCAGCATCGCCCAGGGCGACCTCGGCCGGCGTATCGATGAGCCGACCACACACGACGAAGCCAGCGCACTGATCCGCAGCCTCGCCACCATGCAGCGCGACCTGCGCAGCATGATCGGCGTGGTGCGCAGCAACGCTACCAGCGTCAACACCCTCACCCAGCAACTCAGCGCCGGCTGCCATCAAGTGGCCAACAGCAGCAGCCAGCAAAGCGAAGCGTCGAACACCATGGCTGCGGCGGCCAGCGAAATGACCGCCAGCATCGAGGAAATCACCCGCCACGCCGGCCAGGCGCTGGACATGGCCAACGAGGCCGAACGCCTGGCGAACGACGGCGGCAAAGTGATTCATCAAGTGGTCAAAGACATGGACGGCATCGCCCGTTCGGTGCAGCAATCGGCGCAGGTGATCCGCACGCTGGATCAGGAGTCCGAGCAGATTTTCAGCATCATCCAGGTGATCAAGGGCATCGCCGACCAGACCAACCTGCTCGCGCTCAACGCCGCCATCGAAGCGGCACGTGCCGGCGAGCAAGGCCGTGGTTTTGCCGTGGTGGCCGATGAAGTGCGCAGCCTGGCCGGCCGCACCAGCGCCTCCACGCAGGAAATTGCCGCCATGGTGCAGCGCATTCAAACCAGCACCCGCGAGGCCGCCAACAGCATGGAAGCCGGTGTCGCCCAGGTGGATAAAGGCATGGCCGTGACCGCCGATGTGGAACGGGCGATTCGCGAAATCCTTGCCGCCACGTTGAGCACCACGCAACTGGTGAACGACATCAGCCGCACCATCGGCGAACAGAGCCTGGCCAGCAACGAAATTGCCCATCAGGTGGAAACCATCGCCAGCATGTCGGTCAGCAACAGCGCGGTGATGGGCAAAACCGCCGACACCACGGATGAACTCTCGGGCCTGGCCGGACAGCTGTCGTTATCCGTCGATCGCTTTCGTCTGTAAGGCTGAACGGCGAACGTTCGATTAATTTTCTGGCCATCCGGCTGCGCGGATGGCCGCCTACGGGCAAGCCTGATAAAATCGCGCGCCTTCGCAGACCGTGCCTCCATCGCGTGCTGGCCCATGTGCCGCCGCGTGTCCCGGTCGCTCCCCGAACATCCCTTTCTAAAGGCCTGGATCTATGAGCAAGCAACCCTCCATTAGCTACAAGGACGCCGGCGTCGATATCGATGCAGGTGAAGCCCTGGTCGAACGCATCAAAAGCGTGGCCAAGCGCACCGCGCGTCCGGAAGTAATGGGCGGCCTGGGCGGCTTCGGCGCGCTCTGCGAGATCCCCGCTGGTTACAAACAGCCGGTACTGGTCAGCGGCACCGACGGCGTGGGCACCAAATTGCGCCTGGCCTTGAACCTGAACAAACACGACAGCATCGGCCAGGACCTGGTCGCCATGTGCGTCAACGACTTGGTGGTATGCGGCGCCGAGCCGCTGTTCTTCCTCGACTACTACGCCACCGGCAAGCTCAACGTTGATGTGGCTGCCACCGTAGTGACCGGCATCGGCGCCGGCTGCGAACTGGCAGGCTGCTCGCTGGTTGGCGGTGAAACGGCCGAAATGCCAGGCATGTACGAAGGCGAAGATTACGACCTGGCCGGTTTCTGTGTTGGCGTGGTGGAAAAGTCTGAAATTATCGACGGCTCCAAGGTGCAAACCGGCGACGCACTGATCGCCCTGCCCTCTTCCGGCCCGCATTCCAACGGTTACTCGCTGATTCGCAAGATCATCGAAGTGTCCGGTGCCGACATCGAAACCGTTCAGCTCGAAGGCAAAGCCCTGACTGAACTGCTGATGGCGCCGACCCGTATCTACGTCAAGCCGCTGCTCAAGCTGATCAAAGACACCGGCGCCGTAAAAGCCATGGCGCACATCACTGGCGGCGGCCTGCTGGACAACATTCCCCGCGTGCTGCCAGACGGCGCCCAGGCTGTGGTCGACGTAGCCAGTTGGAAACGCCCGGCCGTGTTCGACTGGCTGCAACAGCAAGGCAACGTCAACGAAACCGAAATGCACCGCGTGCTGAACTGCGGCGTGGGCATGGTGATCTGTGTGGCTCAGGAACACGTGGAAGCTGCTCTGGCCAACCTGCGCGCCAGCGGCGAACAACCGTGGGTAATCGGCCAGATCAACGCCGGTGCCGCCGACGCTGAACGCGTTGTGTTGAACAACCTGAAAGCCCACTAATGCCAGACGCCTCGCCCTGCAACGTGGTGGTGTTGCTGTCCGGCTCGGGCAGCAATCTGCAGGCATTGATCGATGATCTCCACGGCGCGGCCGGCTCGAACGCGAGCCGTCCCGCGCGGATCTGCGCCGTCGTCTCCAACCGCAGCGACGCCTATGGCCTGGAACGGGCCAGGGCGGCCGGCATCGCCACCCACGTGCTCGACCACACAACCTTTGCCGACCGTGAAAGCTTCGACACCGCGCTGATGGCGCTGATCGACAGCTGCCAGCCACAGCTCGTATTGCTGGCCGGTTTCATGCGTATTTTGAGCAGCGCCTTCGTGCGTCATTACGAAGGCCGCCTGCTGAATATCCACCCTTCCCTGTTGCCCAAATACAAAGGCCTGCACACCCATCAGCGGGCGCTGGATGCCGGCGACAGCGAGCATGGCTGCAGCGTGCACTTTGTAACGGAGGAACTCGACGGAGGGCCTCTGGTCGTACAAGCAGTTGTGCCGGTTCGCTCCGACGACACGGCGCAAACCCTGGCCAACCGCGTGCACGCACAGGAACACCGTATTTACCCGCTCGCGGTTCGCTGGTACGCCACCGGCGACTTGCAACTGACCCGCGAGGGGGCAATGCTCCACCAGCAGTTGTTACCGGCCACTGGCCATTTGATTCGAACCTAGGAGACTTTATGCGTCGTGCCTTGCTGTTCGTCCTCGCCGTGCTCACCCTGCCGGCGCAGGCCCTGGAGCTGAAACCCTTTTCGGCCAGCTACACCGCCGACTGGAAACAGCTTCCCGTTAGCGGCACTGCCGAGCGCAGTCTGCAAAAGCAAGCAGACGGCCGTTGGCTGTTGAATTTCAAAGCCTCGATGCTGGTGGCCAGCCTCACCGAAGAAAGCGCCTTCCGCATCGAAAACAACGCCTTCCTGCCGCAAACCTACCGCTACGAACGCAGCGGCCTGGGCAAAGGCAAAGCGGTTGAGCTGGACTTCGACTGGCAAGCCAAGAAAGTCATTGGCAGCGACCGTGGCGATCAGGTGTCCCTGCCGCTGAACCGCGGCGTGCAAGACAAATCCACCTATCAGGTTGTGCTGCAAGCCGACGTCGCGGCTGGCAAGAAAACCATGAGCTACCAGGTAGTCGACGGCAGCGAGATCGAAACCTACGACTTCCGCGTGCTGGGTGAAGAGAAAGTCGAGACCATGGCCGGCAGCGTTGACGCCATCAAAGTCGAGCGCGTGCGCGACCCGACCCAAAGCAGCCGCAAAACCGTGTTGTGGTTTGCCAAAGACTGGAATTACTTGCTGGTTCGCCTGTATCAGGTGGAGAAAGACGGCAAGGAATACCAGATCATGCTCAAGGACGGCAGCGTCGATGGCAAGGCGGTCAAAGGCAGTTAACGCCTGAACGCTGCGAAAAAGCCCCGCCTTGTGTGGGGCTTTTTTGTGGGTGGAAATTGCCGCGACGCGGCCATCAGGCCTTTTACGTTTGTCCGTTTGGAGGCGCTCGACGCGGCACTCTGGATTCCGACTCGTCGGACCGGCGCCTTCGCGGGAATGACGGACGTCCAGGTTATGGCCACCGTCATTCCCGCAAACGACGCCTGCGCACGCGGAGGCTCAGCACTTACAGTCAGATAGCCTCGCTCGACGGCAGCCAAACCGACCTCGCCAACCCGGTGATCACCATCACCTGCAACTGACCACCGCCCAGCTCGCCAAGCCACCGATCTATTTATATTTGCCAGCGCGCCCGGGCGCTGGTATCTGTACATGCACACAGTGGTTTGGCGTACCGATGCACTCCCTCGACGATCCCCGTTTTTATTATCTGGCCAACTTTCACAAGGCGCTGGCCTGGCTTGCTGCGCGCTACAGCGACCTGCTAAGCGCTGACGAGGCGGCGTTCGTGCGCGTGTTTGTCGAGCTGCCGTTGCCTTCGCAAGCGCTGCTCACGCGCATGATCATGCGCAAAGGACCGCACTTTCGCGCCAGCAAGCTCAGTTATGAGGAAATCGGCTGCCCGCGTCAGGCCGCCGAGCCATTGCTGGCGCACGGCTGGGTGCATAACGAACAGGCACTGACCCTCGCCGAGCTGTTCGCGTACCTGCGCAAAGACGAAGTACTCAATCACTTCGGCGCCTTGCTGCTCACCCGCACGGCCAACAAGCCGCAGCTGCTGGAACAGCTCGAACAGCACCTGCCCGGCGAGCGCCCGTTCAATCAGTGGTGCCCGGCGCTCGACGATCCCTTGCTGACGCTGGCCATTGGCGAACTGGTCGACCGCCTGCGCCTGATGTTCTTCGGCAACCTGCACCAGGACTGGGTGGAGTTCGTGCTCTCGGACCTGGGCATCTTCCGCTACGAACAGGTCGAGCTCAGCGCCGAATCTCGCGGGTTTACCCGCAGGGAAGACGTCGACACCTATATCCACCTGTGGAGTTGCCGCCAGCGCTTTGAAGCGGGCGAGCCGTTGGCCGAGGTGATTGAGCAGATCGCCCAGGTGCACACCGAGAACCCGTTGCTGCTGGAACGCCGCGGCAAACTGCTGTTTCGCATAGGCCAGCATCTGGAGCGCCTCGGCGAGCTGGAACACGCCTTGGCGCTGTATGGCGTTAGCCACTATCCACAGGCGCGTCAGCGGCAGATTCGCGTGCTGGAGCGCCTCAGTGATTTTGAGCAGGCTCATGCCCTGGCTCAGCAGGCGGCGGCCGCCCCGGTGAACGATGCCGAAGCCCAACTGGTGGGCCGCGCCCTCACTCGACTGAACCGGCAGCTGGGTCTGGCCAAGGCCAGCCGCCCGGCGAAGGTGGAAGCCGGGCTGATCGAGCTGAGCCTGCCGTTTCACCCCGATTTCAGCGTGGAGCAGCGCGTACAGCTGCACCTGAGCGAAGACGGCGCGCCGGTGTATTACGTGGAAAACGCCCTGATTTGCAGCCTGTTTGGTCTGCTCTGCTGGCCGGCGATTTATGCGCCGCTGCCAGGTGCGTTTTTCCACCCGTTTCATGCCGGCCCCGTGGACTTGCTGCGTGCCGACTTCAGCCAGCGCCGTGCGGCGCAATTCGCCGACTGCCTGGACGCATTGAACTCCGATGCTTACAAGCAACGCATCCGCGCCACCTATGCCGAGAAGTTCGGCATTCAGTCGCCCTTCGTGTATTGGGGCCTGCTCAGCGAAGAACTGCTGGACCACGCCCTGCTCTGCCTGCCCGCCGCCCACCTGCGCGCCTGGTTTCAGCGCTTGCTGGGCGACATCAAAGCCAACCGCGCCGGCATGCCCGACCTTATCCAGTTCTGGCCCGCCGAACAGCGCTATCGCATGATCGAAGTGAAAGGCCCCGGCGACCGCCTGCAAGACAATCAAAAGCGCTGGCTGGCGTTTTGCGCCGAGCACGGCATGCCGGTAGACGTTTGCTACGTGCAATGGAGCGACGCGTGATTTATCAGGTGGCCGTGCGCGCCCTCTGCGAGTTCACCGCCAAACAGGGCGACCTCGACTTGCGCTTCACCCCCTCGCCCACCGCCCAGGAAGGCATCGCCGGGCATATGAGCGTGGTGGCCCGGCGCGGTTCGGGGTATGTCTCGGAGTTGCCGTTGAGCGGCGAGTACGAAGGGCTTTTGGTGCGCGGCCGGGCAGACGGTTACAACCCGGACGAAAACCTGCTGGAAGAAATCAAAACCCACCGTGGCGACATCTCGCGCATCCCGGAAAACCATCGACTGCTGCACTGGGCGCAGGTGAAGGTGTACGGCGCCCTGCTGTGCCGCGAGTACGAGCTGGAAGAAGTCGACCTCGCCGTGGTCTATTTCAACGTGCTCACCCACAAGGAAACCAGCTTCCGCGAAACCTTCAGCGCCAGCGCCTTGCAGGCCTTTTTCGAGCTGCATTGCCAGCGCTTTATTACCTGGGCCAAACAGGAACAGGCGCACCGCATCGAGCGCGACGACAGCCTCGGCCACCTGCGCTTCCCCCACGCCACGTTTCGCAGCGGCCAGCGCCAGTTGGCGGAGGCGGTGTACCGCGCCGCCCGTGACGGCCACAGCCTGATGGCGCAGGCCACCACCGGCATCGGCAAAACCATCGGCACGCTGTTTCCCCAGCTCAAGGCCTTTCCCGAGCAGAAACTCGACCGTCTGTTTTTCCTCACCGCGAAAACGCCGGGCCGGCGACTGGCACTGGATGCACTGGAAACCCTGCGCGCCCAGGAGCCGAAGATTGCCCTGCGTGTGCTGGAGCACGTTGCCCGCGACAAAGCCTGCGAACACCCCGACAAAGCCTGCCACGGCGACTCCTGTCCGCTCGCCAAAGGGTTCTACGACCGTCTGCCCGCCGCGCGCAAGGCCGCCCTCGACAGCCAGTGGCTAAACCAGAACGCCGTTCGCGACGTGGCCCTGGCGCACGGCATTTGCCCGTACTACCTGAGCCAGGAACTGTGTCGCTGGAGCGACGTGGTGGTCGGCGACTACAACTATTACTTCGACATGACCGCCCTGCTCTACGGCCTCACCCAACTCAACGAATGGAAGGTGACGCTGCTGGTCGACGAAGCCCACAACCTGGTGGAGCGCGGGCGCGGCATGTACAGCGCCGAGCTGCAGCAAGCGCGTTTCAAGACCATGCGCGGCCTCGCCCCGAAGGCCCTGAAAAGCGTGCTGGACCGGGTGAATCGCCACTGGAACCAGCTGCATAAAGATCAGGAAGCGCTGTACCAGGTGTACCCGGCCGCGCCGGACCTGTTCATCATGGCCCTGCAAAAAGCCGTGAGCGCAATTACCGATCACCTCACCGACCAGCCCACCGGCAACGAGGCCGAACTGCTGCACTTCTACCTCGACGCCATGCTGTTCTGCCGGCTCGCCGAAGTGTTCGGCCCGCATTCGCTGTTCGACATCAGCCGCCACCTCGGCCCGGGCGGCACTGCCCAATCGACCCTGTGCATTCGCAACGTGGTGCCCGCCCCCTTCCTTGCACCACGTCTGGCAGCGGCCCACAGCTGCACGCTGTTCTCCGCCACCTTGAGCCCGGCCAATTACTACGCCGACCTGCTCGGTCTGCCGGAACACACGCCCTGGGTGGACGTGGAGTCGCCGTTTCTGGCCGAGCAATTAAACGTGCAGGCGGTGAGCAACCTGTCTACCCGCTACGTCGACCGCGAGCGCTCGCTGGCGCCGATCACCGCGCTGATGGCCCGGCAGTTTGCCGAGCGGCCGGGCAACTACCTGGCGTTTTTCAGCAGCTACGCCTACCTGGCACAGGTGCGCGACGAATTTATCGCCGCCCATCCGCTGGTGCCCATCTGGGTGCAATCGCGGCAAATGGACGAAGCCGAACGCCAGCATTTCCTCGAACGCTTTCACGCAGACGGTCAAGGCATTGGTTTCGCCGTATTGGGCGGCGCCTTTGGCGAAGGCATCGACCTGCCCGGCAACCGCCTGATCGGCGCCTTTATCGCCACCCTCGGGCTGCCGCAGATCAATCCGATCAACGAGCAGATCAAACAGCGCATGCAGGCCATGTTCGGCAGCGGCTACGACTACACCTACCTGTACCCCGGTTTGCAGAAAGTGGTACAGGCCGCGGGGCGCGTCATTCGCACCCAGCAAGACAATGGCGTGGTCTATTTGATGGACGACCGCTTCAGCCAGGCGGCCGTGCGGCGGCTGTTGCCGACGTGGTGGGAAGTGCAGCGGTGTCGGTTGCCCTAGGTGGACGCAGTGGTTTGTGGGAGCGGCTGGGCGGCATTCCGATTAGCCGCGATGCTGTTGATCCTTACCCAACTGATGCATGAGCGTTTCCAGGAATCGCGGCTAAAGCCGCTCCCACAAGGGTGCGTAGGAGCGGCTTTAGCCGCGATGCTTTTGATCTTTACCCAAGCAACTCCGCAAACGCCTTGTCCGCTTCCAGCACGGCGGGCAGCGCGGCAAACACGGCATCCAGATCCAGATCTTCCACCAACGGTCCGCTCAACGAGGCTTTGGCCTCTTCCGTGGCGCCGCCGTGAGCCTGCATGGCTTCGGCAATCAACACGGCTTGCGCCAAGGTTTTGGCCAGGGGCTGGTCAGCCGGCGCCTGGCTGGGGCGGCCCTGCATGGCGATGGCGGTCTGGATCAGTTTTGGCAGTTGCCAGCGACGGGCCAACTCGGCGCCCACTTCCGGGTAACCGAAACCTAACTGCAAGGTTTCATTGGCGGCGCGCCCAGCGGCGTTGGCGTGTTTGCTGTTGTTCAGTTGCGGCGCGTATTGCGGGGCGCCGGTTTGAATCAGCAGCTCGCCAATGTTGTGCATCATGCCGCAGGTAAACGCGGTGTCGGCGTCCTGCCCGGCCTGCTTGGCCAGCAGGCGGCTGATACTGGCGACCTGAAAACTGTGAATCCAGAAGCCTTTGAGATCAAACGTGGCGTCGGCCTTGAACGCGCCCGTCACCGCCGAGGCCATCACCAGGGTGCGCAAAGTGTTGAAGCCCAGGCGCGAGGCGGCGTCTTCGATGCTGGTGGACTCACGCGCGCCGCGATAGCGCGACGAGTTCGCCAAACGCAGCACCTTCGCAGCAATTACCGGGTCCAGAGAGATATTGCGCGCCACCGCGTCCAGGCTGGACGACGGGCTGTCGAATTGCTGAATCAGTTCCAGGGCCACCTTGGGAATGCTCGGCAGGGCATGCAGGTCGGCAAACAGCGTTTCTATATCCATGAGCTCACTCTCAGTTGAACGGCGTGTAAGGACAGCATAGGCAAACTTTTTTCAGCGCACCGACAACGCGTGTGGGCTACCCCCTTGAAGCTAGCAAGCGCTTCTCGCCTGCGCTAGCGCTGAATCCTGAAGCCCTTGGGCGACAGCCCGGTGCCGCGCTTGAAGAACCGCGAAAAATAAGCCGGATCGGAAAACCCCAGGCGGTCAGAGACCTGATTAACGGTCATGGCGCTGTACACCAGGCAGCGTTTGGCTTCTAAAAGTAGCCGCTGATTGATCATCTGCAATGCCGATTGGCCGGCCAGACGTCGGCACAGCGCATTCAGATGCGCCGTGCTGATGTTCAACGCACTGGCGTAATGCTCAATGGGCCGATGCTCGCGGTAGTGCGCTTCCAGCAAACGCGTGAACGCATCCACATGCTCACGCCCGCGGTCCGGCCCGTGTGCCAGCGATTGCGCCTGGGCGCGGCGACTGAGCGACACCAGTAACACGCTGATCAGCGACTGCAGCATCACATCGCGGCCGCTTTGCTGCTGGTCGTACTCAGAAGCAATCGACTCGAACAGCGCATCCAGATTGCGCCCCTCGCTGCCGCTTTCCCGGTCGATGGCAAAACACGCAGGTTGGCGCAGCACCTGGCTGTCCAGCGTGGCCGCCAATTGTTCAGCCAGCGGTTGCGCCAGGCTGAGGATGTAACCCTGCACATCGTCCGAAAACCGAAAACCGTGCACACACAACGCCGGCACCACCTGCAGCGAGCTGCTCAGCACCTCGGTCAGCGAACCCTCGATCTGCAACTGCGCCTGGCCCGACTGCACATACAGCAGTTGCACCAGATCGCCATGGCGATGCGGCTTGATCTCCCAATGGTGCAAACGGCTGCGCGCCGGAATGGTCTCGCAATGGATCAGATCCGGCGTCGGCCAGGCCGCCGTTTCGCCATACAGCTTGAACACCGGAACAGGATTTTCAGCAGCTTTCAGCACAGCCATCACCCACGAAAAGTACAGAAACGCGATCCGATATTGCCTTCCCGGCCGGCCTTTAACCACAAAAAATACAGGAGTCATAAAAACAACTAAGTGCCCTCGGCCACGGGTCGGGCTGCACAGGACAACGCCCATGAAAACCCAGATCGCGATCATCGGTGCCGGCCCGTCCGGCTTGTTGCTTGGTCAGTTGCTGCACAAAGCCGGCATCGACAACGTCATCATCGAACGCCAGACCCCCGACTACATCCTTGGCCGCATTCGCGCCGGCGTGCTTGAACAAGGCATGGTCGACCTGCTGCGCGAAGCCGGCGTAAGCGAGCGCATGGACGCCGAAGGGCTGATCCACGACGGCTTCGAACTGGCCTTCGACGGGCGCAGCGAACACATCGACCTCAAGGGCCTGACCGGCGGCAAAACCGTAATGGTCTACGGCCAGACCGAAGTCACCCGCGATCTCATGCAAGCCCGCGAGGCCGCCGGCGCGCAAACGTTCTACAGCGCCAGCAACGTGCAGCCGCACGACATGAAGAGCGAGCACCCCTACGTCACCTTCGAACACAACGGCCAGCCCCTGCGCCTGGACTGCGACTACGTCGCTGGCTGCGACGGTTTTCACGGCGTATCGCGCCAGTCCATCCCGGCTGGCGTGCTCAAGGAATTCGAACGCATCTACCCCTTCGGCTGGCTCGGCATCCTCGCCGACACCCCGCCGGTAAACGAAGAACTGATCTACGCCAACCACGAACGTGGCTTCGCCTTGTGCAGCATGCGCTCCCCCACCCGCACCCGTTACTACGTGCAAGTCGGTGCCGATGAGAAAGTGGAAGACTGGTCCGACGAGCGCTTCTGGGACGAACTCAAACAGCGTCTGCCCGCACCCGTAGCGGCGCGCCTAGTCACCGGCCCCTCGATTGAAAAAAGCATCGCGCCGCTGCGCAGCTTTGTTGTCGAACCCATGCAATACGGCCGGCTGTTCCTGCTCGGCGACGCCGCGCACATCGTGCCGCCCACAGGCGCCAAGGGCCTGAACCTGGCGGCCAGCGACGTGAGCACGCTGTATCGGATTCTGCTGAAGGTATACGGCGAGGGCCGTACCGATTTGCTGGAGAAATACTCGGAAATTTGCCTGCGCCGGGTATGGAAAGCCGAGCGCTTTTCCTGGTGGATGACGTCGATGCTGCATCGCTTTCCCGATACCGATGCGTTCAGTCAGCGGATGCAGCAGACGGAGCTGGATTATTTTGTGGGGTCGGAAGCGGGGCGCAAGACGATTGCGGAGAATTACGTGGGCTTGCCGTATGAGGCGATTGAGTAGGCCAGGGGGCCTACGCGAAAAAGCATCGCGGCTAAAGCCGCTCCTACCGTTTGCACAAGTGGCTCAGCCGCGAGGTTTTGATCCGACGCGACGGATCAGCTTGTGATCTACGCTTTTGATCGACGCTTTTGATCTACCCGCCCCGTCAGCGCTGGCCGAGTGGAGTCGTTGCGTAGGGGGTTGAGCGGCCGGGAGCCGCGAAAGGCGTGTCGGGCCATGGATGGCCCGTCTCGCCGGCCCCCGGAGTAGCGACGGAGGGAGGGAAGTCGGAGCGCAGCGGAGACCCAAGGTCGGGGCAAGCCTTTTTGGTTTCTTTTTTGGCGACTGAAAAAAGAAACTCGCGCGTAAGGCGCGAAACAAAATGCCGCGCCACCGCGGTAACGAAGAAGTACTGAGATTCAAAAGCGAGGATGATCTGGAATTGATGCGCAGGTATTCATTACCGCGTGTGCTGAACGTTTTGTTTCGCGCCTTACGCGCGAGTCACTTTTGTCATTGCCACAAAAGTAACCAAAAGGTCTAGCCCCGACCTTGGCCTTACGCTGCGCTCCAGGTTCCCTCCTTCCGTCGTTACTCCGGGGGCACGGCGAGACGGGCCATCCATGGCCCGACACGCCTCTCGCGGCTCCCGGCCGCTCAACCCCCTACGCAACGACTCCACTCGGCCTGCGATAAACGGTGCGGGGTGGATCACAAGCCAGATCAAAAACCAGATCAGAAGCGATAGATCAGAAGCGATAGATCAACGGCCAGATCAACATTTCGCGGCTGAAGCCGCTCTCACAGATTGTGCAATTTGCAGGAGCGGCTTCAGCCGCGAACTGTTGATGTGAATGGCGCCGCGTTCGCTAAAGCAACCGCTGATAAAACCCTAACTCCCGCTCCAGCACTTCACTCAAATGCCCCGCCTGCCGAAACCCATGCCCCTCATCCGGATACACATACTGCTCAACCTCAACCCCCTGGGCCTGCAGCGCCGCCACCATGCTCGCGGTCTGCTCCGGCAGCACCACGGCATCCCGCCCGCCCTGAAAGAAAATCACCGGCACACCAATCTGCCGCGCATGAAGCAGCGGCGTGCGCGCTTCATAGCGTGCCGCGTCGGTTAGCGGGTTGCCGATCAACCAGTCCAGATAATCCCCTTCAAACTTATGCGTCACCCGCCGCAATGCCAGCGGATCACTCACGCCGTACAAACTCGCGCCACCGCGAAACACGTCGTGGAATGCCAGCGCACACAAGGCTGTGTAACCGCCGGCGCTGCCGCCGCGGATGAAGGCGCGGGTGGGGTCGATGTGGCCGGCGTCGGCAAGGTGCTGCACCACTGCCACGGCGTCTTCAACGTCGACTACGCCCCAGTGGCCCTGCAAGCGCTGCCGGTAGGCGCGGCCAAAGCCGCTGCTGCCTCGGTAGTTGAGGTCGGCCACGGCGAAGCCGCGGGCGGTCCAGTATTGGATGCGTGGGTCGAAGACCGGGTAGCAGGCGGAGGTCGGCCCGCCGTGCAGAAATATCACCAGCGGCGGCTTTCCTGCGGCTGTTCGTACCGGCGGGTAGAAGAAGCCGTAGGCGCGCTCGCCGCCGCTGGGGTAGTCGAGTGTCTGCGGTTCGCTCAGTTGCTCGCTTGGCAACGGCTGCTCGCCACCGGCGATGCATTGCACCTGACCATCGGCACGGCGGATGGCGAGAATGGCGGACAGGCAATGCGGCGCCGCCGCGATGCAGTAGACGAACGTGTGATCCGCTGCCAGCGCACGGAAGCGGCTGAAGTCGCCGGCAAGATGCTGTTCGGCTCCATCGGCTGCCTGAATCACCAGCTCGCCCCAGCCATCGATCAGGCGGCTGAGTAACAGCGCACCGTCTTCCAGCGGCATATAGCTGCATGCGCCCAGTTGCCAGGGTGCGCTGGCGTGGTCGGCGGCGGTGGCGTGCGGCAGGCGTTGCCACGTTTCGCCGACTTCGCCCCAGGGTTTCCACCAGCCGTCCCGGTCGCTCAGGCACAGCAAGCGGCCCTGCGGGTCGAAGCGCGGTTGCTGCAAGGACGCTTCATCCTCGGCAATCACCTGCACATCGGACCAGCGCCCCAGGCCGTCACGCCGGGCGCTGCACAGTCGGGTGCGGGTCCAGGGCTGCGCCGGGCGGTGCCATTCAATCCAGGCCAGGCGCTCACCATCGGTGCTGAGCACAGGCGAGCTGTAGAAGTCGGCGCCCTCCGCTACCACCCTGCGATGGCCATCGGCAACGGCGATGCTGACCAGCCGGTTTTGCACCGGCGCTTGCCCATGGCATTCCTCGACGGCAAGCACGGCGTGGGCGTGGCGGTCAGAGGTGAGGTCGCCATAGCGGCACGCCAGGGCTTCGCCGATACGCCGGACCTGAAGGTCGCTCAAGCGTTGATGGTATAGCTGCTGATCGTGGTCGTTGACGAACACCACGCCGTCGTCGCTCAGGCAGAACGCGCCGCCGCCGTATTCGTGTACGCGGCTGCGCAGGGAAAGATGGGCCGGTGTCAGGCAGCGCGCGCTTCCCTGCTGCCAGCGCCACAGCGTATTGCGGCCGTCTTCGGGGCTGAATTCAATCCAGAACAAACCGTCGGCGCCCGCTTTGAGGTCGGCGAAGTCGCGGCTGGCGGACGCGGCATGCTGCGCCGACCAGTCGCTGGGGAAAAAGCCGTATCGCGCTGCGTTGTGCTGCATGGCTGGCTTACCTCTGAGGCCTCATACCTTGGCGATCAGGCGCGAGGTTTTTTCATTGCGCAAGGTGAGTGACTGGATGCCCGCCACCGCCTGCTCCGCTTCTTCGCGGGCAGCGACAATTACGCCGTGGTGGCTGGATTTGCTGCACACCGGATCGGCATTGCTGGCATCGCCGGTGAGCATAAACGCCTGGCAGCGGCAGCCGCCGAAGTCTTTGTGTTTTTCGTCGCACGAGCGACACGGTTCGGGCATCCAGTCGTCGCCGCGAAAGCGGTTGAAGCCAAACGAGTCGTTCCAGATGTGGGCGATGCTGTGTTCAAGCACGTTGGGAAACTGCACCGGCAATTGCCGCGCGCTGTGGCAAGGCAATGCGGTGCCGTCGGGGGTGATGTCGAGGAACAGATTGGCCCAGCCGTTCATGCAGGCTTTTGGCCGTTCTTCGTAGTAATCGGGGGTGACGAATATCAGTTTGCACGGGTGGTTCTGTGCTTCCAGGCGGGCGCGATAGGCGTTGGTGATTTGCTCGGCCCTGGCCAGTTGCTCACGGGTCGGCAACAGGCCGGCGCGGTTCAGTTCGGCCCAGCCGTAGAACTGGCAGGTGGCGAGTTCGACGAAGTCGGCTTCCAGCTCCAGACACAGGTCGATGATGCGCTCGATGCGGTCGATGTTGTGCCGGTGGGTGACGAAGTTGAGCACCATGGGGTAGCCGTGGGCTTTGACCGCACGGGCCATGGCGAGCTTTTGCGCGAAGGCTTTTTTCGAGCCGGCGAGCAGGTTGTTCACCTCCTCGTCAGCGGCCTGAAAACTGATCTGAATATGGTCGAGACCGGCGTCGCTGAATTCGGCGATGCGCTGTTCGGTGAGGCCGATGCCGGAGGTGATCAGGTTGGTGTAATAACCCAGGTCGCGGGCGGCTTTGATCAGCTCGGCCAGGTCTTGACGTACCAGCGGTTCGCCGCCGGAAAAACCCAACTGCGCGGCGCCCATTTCCCGCGCTTGACGGAACACGTCAATCCATTGCGCGGTGGTCAGTTCCTTGCCGTGCCGGGCGAAGTCCAGCGGGTTGGAGCAATACGGGCATTGCAGCGGACACCGGTAGGTCAGCTCGGCCAGCAGCCACAGCGGCGGGCCCGGCTTGGCCACGTCTGGCTTAGCGAAGGTCGATCCAGAACTGAGCACTGGCCACCTCCATAAAGGCGAGAATGTCCTGGTCGATATCGGCCGCGTCGGGGAAGCGCTGGCTCAAGGTGGTGATGATGGCGGCGACGTTTTGCTGGCCGTCGATCAGCTTGAAAATCTCGCTGGCACTGTCGTTGAGTTTGATCATGCCTTCGGGGTACAGCAGCACATGGCCGTTCTGGGCTGGTTCCCATTGAAAGCGATAACCACGGCGCAGGGCCGGCACTTTGCCGAGGGTTTCGGCGGCGTCGAGCGTGGCGGTCATAGGTCGATTCCCCTGTGCCAGACGTTGGCGGCAGTGACGGTGTGGTACGGCGCACGTTTGAGTTCATAGGCCATGGTCATGGCATCGAGCATGGTCCACAGCACGTCCAGTTTGAACTGCAGAATCTCCAGCATTCGCTGCTGCGACTCAAAGGTGGTGTAGTGCGCCAGGGTAATGCGCAAACCATGCTCCACATCGCGGCGCGCCTGTTTCAAGCGCGTGCGGAAGTAGTCGTAGCCGGCCGGGTCGATCCAGCTGTAGTGCTGCGGCCAGCTGTCCAGCCGCGACTGGTGAATGTGCGGTGCGAACAGCTCGGTCAGCGAGCTGCTGGCCGCTTCCTGCCAACTGGCGCGGCGGGCGAAGTTCACGTAAGCATCGACGGCAAAGCGCACACCGGGCAGTACCAGTTCCTGCGACAGCACCTGCTGGCGGTCCAGCCCCACCGCTTCGGCCAGACGCAGCCACGCCTCGATACCGCCCTCCTCACCCGGCGCACCGTCGTGGTCGAGAATGCGCTGCACCCATTCGCGGCGCGTGTCGCGGTCGGGGCAGTTGGCCAGAATGGCGGCGTCTTTGAGCGGGATATTCACTTGGTAGTAAAAGCGATTCGCCACCCAGCCCTGAATCTGCTCACGGCTGGCGCGGCCTTCGTACATAGCCACATGGAACGGGTGATGGATGTGGTAATACGCGCCCTTGGCCAGCAGCGCTTGCTCGAATTCGGCGGGAGTCAGGGCAGTAGGCATATACGGTTCCTGTTACGTAGGTTGGGTTGAGCAAAGCGAAGCCCAACATCGCGGCCTCACGACCTGCACGCGGAGCCTGGCATTGCCAGCTTAAGACCTGCACGCGGAGCCTGGCATTGCAGCTTAAGACCTGCACGCGGAGCCCTGTGGGCTCCCTGTTGGGCTTCGCTTTGCTCAACCCAACCCACGTCTGTCAAAGCTCGATTCCCATCCCGTCAAACGCTACCTCGATGCCATGGGCGGCAAGCTCGGCGCGCTCGGGCGAATCGGCGTCCAGAATCGGGTTGGTGTTGTTGATGTGGATAAGCACTTTGCGCGGCCCGCGCAGGCCATCGAGCACGTCGATCATGCCGCCCGGTCCGCTTTGCGCCAGGTGGCCCATTTCGCTGCCGAGCTTGTCGCCCACTTCGCACACGCGCATCTCGTCGTCGCGCCACAGCGTGCCGTCCACCAGCAGGCAATCGGCGCGGGCCATCCAGGCCAGCAACGCGTCGTCAGGCTGGCCCAGGCCCGGCGCGTAAAACAGCGAACGGCCGCTGCGGGTGTCTTCCACGAACAGGCCGATGTTGTCGCCCGGATGCGGGTTGCCCCGGTGCGGCGAGTAAGGCGGCGCGCTGCTGCGCAAGGCAATGGCGGTGATGCGCAGTGCCGGGCACGCGGGAATGCTGAACGGCTCGCCGTCGAGGCGAATCAGGTGGTGCTGCAAGCCGCCATTCCAGTGGCTGAGCATGGGAAACAAGGGAAAGCCGCTGCTCAGGTCCTGATGGACCATGTCGGTACACCACACCTGATGCGGACAACCTTCGCGCAGGCTTAGCAGGCCGGTGGTGTGGTCGATCTGGCTGTCGAGCAGAATCACCGCGCCGATGGCGGTGTCGCGCAATTTGCGCGCCGGCTGCAGGGCAGGAAATGATTCGAGCTGCACGCGGATATCGGGCGAGGCGTTGCACAGAATCCAGTGCTCGCCGTCATCGCTCAGGGCAATGGAAGATTGCGTGCGCGGCTCGGCCCGCACAGTGCCATCGCGAACGCCACGGCAGTTACGGCAGTTGCAGTTCCACTGCGGAAAACCACCACCGGCAGCAGAACCAAGAATCTGGATAAACATAAGTCGGGCTCGTTATCGCACCGTGGTCGCCAAGAGCCCCGGCGGACCGGGGCTCATCGTTACTGCGAGAAATCAGCGGTTGGCGAAGTACATGGTCACTTCGAAACCAATACGCAGGTCGGTGTAGGCGGGTTTAGTCCACATGGGTCGATCCTCTTGTTTTGAGTGGGTGTTGTTGAATTACGTTTTAAACGCTGAGGCTTGCTATTGCTCTGGTCCATATAGCCGCTCGAAAGTTCACCCCGGCCGTCAGCGCCGAACGGAGTAAAGCACTCGTCGCATAACCAACCGAATGCGACTTTCGAACGGTTTTGCGCCTGCCAGGGTCGCGTTGTCGCAACAGGTGAAGCCGTCAGTTGCGACAGGTGTGTCATCCGTGCCACACCGCCCTTCATTGCCCTGCATCCCTTGCACCGCGCTGGCTCGGGCCTTGTGGGCAGGTGCACGGCTTTGGGCATGTCGCTTGCTGCAACACCCGCATGCGACGGAAGGATGACTGCAAGAGGCAGACCATCAGGCTATGGTTGTCTCACCAGCGCAGCGCCAGGCCGCCGTTACAGCGCGACACAACTGCGCCGATTCACCACAAGAACAAGACGCCGATTCGCACCGCGACATCGGCCACCGGGAGAGCTGTTATGCCCTTGCATGCCGTGGAAACCACGGCCAGTGAACTGGCCGCTTTTGTGAACGATCACTTCCCCGAACGGGGCATTCGCCCGGACGGCGTTATCGCCCAGTCCTGGTACCGCAGCGTCAACCAGCACCAGCTCAACCCCCGTGCGGTGAACGTCAAACACATCCTCACCGCAGAAGAAATTCGTCAGCACCAGCAGCAACATCAGGAGTATCTGGCCATTGCCAGCCAGGGCGTCAGCGGCCTGGCCAAGCGCGTGGTGCAGGCCGGTTTTGCCGTGCTGCTGAGCGATGAAAAAGGCATCACCCTCGATTCGCGCCTGCCCAACCAGCGCGACCCGTACACCCAGTCGGGCCTGATTGTCGGGGCACGCTGGGATGAGTCCGTGGCCGGCACCAACGGCATCGGCACCGCCTTGGCCGCCGAGCAGGCAATGACCATCCACCGCGAGGAACACTTCCTCACCTCGAACTTCCGTTTGAGCTGCTCGGTGGCGCCGATTTTCGACGCGCAGGGCTTGCTGCGCGGCTGCCTGAATGCCACCAGCCTGAACAGCGACGGGCCCAAGGAAGCCCAATACCTGACCCTGCAATTGGTGATCATGTATGCGCGGTTGATCGAGAACGCCCACTTCCGCCAGCGCTACCGCGACTGCCTGACCCTGGCGATCAAACCCCGCGACGACATCACCGACCTGGCCAACGAACAGCTCTTGGCCATCGACGAAAGCGGCCGCATCGTCGGCGCCAACCGGGCAGCGTTTGTGGCCTACGACCAAACGCAGAACCAGGCGCTGTTGAGCCGGCGAATCGACACGCTGTTGCCCGCCAGCGTCGATGAGCTGCTGAGCATGACCAGCGGCGGCGCGCGCGGCGTGCAAATGCGTGCGCTGGTGGACGAAGCCCTGGTCGACGTTGGCCTGCGCATTCCCGCCGGCCGCGTGCGCCCTGCGCAAGGAAGCCAGGCGACCGTCAGCCCGCTTCCCGCGCGCAGCACCGCGCAGCAGCATCCGCAGCTCGACCAGCTGGGCGGCAACGACCCGGTGTTGCAGCAAGGCGTGCGGCGCATTCGCAAGGTGCTCGATAAAGGCATTGCCGTGCTGATTACCGGCGAAACCGGCACCGGCAAAGAAGCCTTTGCCCGCGCCATTCACCAGGCCAGTGCGCGGCGCCACGGTCCGTTCGTGGCGCTCAACTGCGCGGCCATTCCGGAAACCCTGATCGAAAGCGAACTGTTCGGCTACCGCAGCGGAAGCTTCACCGGCGCCAACAAAAAAGGCATGAAAGGCAAGCTGGAACTGGCCAATGGCGGCACGCTGTTTCTCGACGAAATTGGCGACATGCCGGCCCACCTGCAAACCCGTTTGCTGCGGGTGCTGGCCGAGCGGGAAATCACCCCGCTGGGTGCCGAAACGCCGGTCGGCCTCGACGTGCAAGTGGTGTCCGCCACCCACCAGCACCTGGCCGGCATGATCAGCGCCAAGCAGTTCCGCGAAGACCTGTTCTATCGCCTGAGCGGCATGACCCTGCACCTGCCCGCCTTGCGCGAACGCAGCGACCGCAAGCAATTGATCGAGCAGCTCTTGGCTGCGCAGCAGGGCGCTCACGGGTTGCGTCTGGATGAACAGGCACGGGCGCGTTTGCTCGGCTACGGCTGGCCGGGAAATATCCGCCAGCTACTCAACTGCCTGCGCTATGCCGTGGCGCTGGCCGAAGACGGCGTGATCGACACCGACTGCCTGCCCGCCGAGCTACAGGGCGCGATGCTTCCACCAACCGCGCCCATCGCTGCGACGGCCAGCACCGCCCACCTGAGCAACAAGCTGGCCGAGCAACTGGACGGCGATGAAGTGCGCCACCTGTACGCGACGCTGCGCCAGCATCAATGGAACATCACCGCCGCCGCCGAGAGCTTCGGCATCTCGCGCTCCACGCTGTACCGCAAGATGAAAAAGCACGGCATCGTGCAGCCCAACGACGTGTTCTGAAACGCCGCTGCTGGCGCCTCAGCCCAGCAGCGGCGCCAGGGTTTTGCGCGAGCGCGCCGGCACCGGATGCCGGTCTTCGCGCGGGCAACAGGCGAAGCGGGTGCGGTAGCAGCGGGAGAAATACGACTGCGATTCAAAGCCGCACGCCAGGCTCACCTCCAGCACGCTCATGTCGGTTTGGCGCAGCAGTTGCCGGGCTTTTTCCAGACGCAGGCGCAGGTAGAAGTTCGAGGGCGTGTCATTGAGGTACAAACGAAACAGGCGCTCCAGTTGCCGGCGCGTCACCTGAATGCGCTCGGCCAGTTCCAGGGTGTCGAGCGGCGGTTCGGTGTGCCGCTCCATGTCGCCGATCACCTGCACCAGCTTGCGGTTGCTGATGCCATAACGTGTGGCGATTTCCATGCGCTGGTGATCCTGACGCGGGCGAATGCGGCTGAGCACAAACTGCTCCGACACCTGCACCGCCAGCTCGGCGCCGTGGGCCTGGGCGATGAGGTCGAGCATCAGGTCAATCGACGCCGTGCCGCCGGCGCAGGTGATGCGCGAGCGGTCCACCTCGAACAATTCCTGAGTCACGTGCAAGCGCGGGTACGACTCTTTGAAGGCGTCCAGCGCTTCCCAATGCAGCGTCACGGTGTGGCCGTCGAGCAGCCCGGCTTCGGCCAATACCACGGCGCCGGTGTCGATGCCGCCGAGCGTAACGCCGTCGCTGTCCAGACGCTTGAGCCAACGCGCCAGCGCCGGGCTGTAAGCCTGCAACGGCTCGAAGCCGGCCACCAGCAGCAAGCGCGCATTACGCGCGAGCGGCGCCAGGCCGCTGTCGGCATTGATCGACATGCCATTGCTGGCCAATACCGGCCCGCCGTCCAGACTCATCACCTGCCACCGGTACAAACCTTCGTGAAACCGGTTGGCCACGCGCAACGGCTCCACGGCCGACAGAAAGCCGAGCATCGAGAAACCCGGCAGCAGCAGAAACCAGAAGTCTTCAGTGGCTGTAGTGGAAGGCATGACACGGCTCGGCAAGGGAATAGCCGTGGCTTACGCCGTTGCGGCAGCTTTAGCAATGCAGCAGGTCGCCTGCGTACAAATGCGGGTCGCTACCGTGTGATTTTGCCGCCTGCGCTGCCGGTAATTTGGCCCACAGCTGGCAAGGCATCGCTGGCTCCACACTCGACAACAAGTACTTCCGTCAGCACCGCGCTGACGAGAAGTCAGCCACATGAGGAACACCGATGAAGACCGTACTCAGTTGCTGTTTGTTAGTGCTCGCCAGCCAGACCGCGTTCGCCGCCGACCCGGCCTCCTGCAAGAACGTGCGCCTGGGCGTGGTCAACTGGACCGACGTGATCGCCACCAGCGCCATGACCCAGGTACTGCTCGACGGCCTGGGCTATGAAACCAAGCAGACCAGTGCCTCGCAGCAGATCATTTTTGCCGGCATCCGCGACAAACGCCTGGACCTGTTCCTGGGCTACTGGAACCCGATCATGACGCGCACCATCACGCCGTTTATCGAGGCCAAGCAGGTGCGCGTGCTCGACAAACCCAGCCTCGACGACGCCCGCGCCACCCTCGCCGTACCGACCTACCTGGCCGAGAAAGGCCTGAAAACCTTTGCCGACATCGCCACATTCGAGAAAGAGCTGGGCGGGAAAATCTACGGCATCGAACCGGGCTCAGGCGCTAATACCCAGATCAAGGAAATGATCGCCAAAGATCAGTTCGGCCTGGGCAAATTCCAGCTGGTGGAATCCAGCGAAGCCGGCATGTTGTCGGCCGTCAGCCGCGCGGTGAAACGCAAGGAAGCCATCGTCTTCTTCGGCTGGGCGCCGCACCCCATGAACGTCAATCAAGACATGACCTACCTATCCGACAGCCAGGACGCCCTCGGCCCGGACGAAGGTCGCGCCACCGTCTGGACCGTCACCGCGCCGGACTACGCCAGCCGCTGCCCGAACGTGGAAAAACTGCTCAATAACCTGCACTTCACCGCCGCCGACGAGAGCCGCATGATGCAGCCGCTGCTTGACCACAAAGACCCGCTCGAATCGGCGAAGCAATGGCTCAAAGACCACCCGCAAGACCAGCAACGCTGGCTTGAAGGCGTGACCACCCTCGACGGCCGCCCGGCCAGCGAACACCTGAAACTCAGCACCAATCCCTGACCTGCCACCGACCGCTGCGCAGCCAACCGTGACTGCGCAGCGGCTTGCCCTGCCTGCTTGTTGAAGGACATGCCATGAACCACGACGTGATCATTACCTGCGCCCTGACCGGTGCCGGCGACACCACCGGCAAAAGCCACTTGGTGCCTATCACCCCCAAACAAATTGCCGCCGCTGCGGTGGAAGCGGCCAAAGCCGGCGCGACGGTGGTGCACTGCCATGTGCGCGACCCCGACACCGGCAAATTCAGCCGCGACGTGGCCTTGTACCGCGAAGTGATGGAACGCATCCGCGAGGCCGACGTAGACATCATCGTCAACCTCACCGCCGGCATGGGCGGCGACCTGGAAATCGGCGCCGGTGAACGGCCCATGGAATTCGGCCCCAACACCGACCTGATCGGCCCGCTCGCTCGTCTGGCCCACGTGGAAGAATTGCTGCCGGAAATCTGCACCCTGGACTGCGGCACGCTCAACTTCGGCGACGGCGACACCATCTACGTTTCCACCCCCGCCCAACTACGCGCCGGGGCCAAACGCATCACCGAGCTGGGGGTAAAAGCCGAGCTGGAAATTTTCGACACCGGCCACCTGTGGTTTGCCAAACAGATGATCAAGGAAGGCCTGCTGCACGACCCGTTGTTCCAACTGTGCCTGGGCATTCCCTGGGGCGCGCCGGCCGACACCACCACCATGAAAGCCATGGTCGACAATCTGCCCGCCGACTGCACCTGGGCCGGCTTTGGCATCGGCCGCCTGCAAATGCCCATGGCCGCTCAAGCGGTGTTGCTGGGCGGCAACGTGCGGGTCGGGCTGGAAGACAACCTGTGGCTGGACAAAGGCGTGCTCGCCAGCAACGGCGCACTGGTCGAGCGCGTCAGCGAAATTCTCACCCGTCTTGGCGCACGCATTCTGACGCCGGCCGAGGGCCGGGCAAAAATGAACCTCAGCCGTCGCGGCTGACCTGCTTTTTTACTGCTGGAGTGGCTATGAGCTTTATCACCGACATCAAGACATTTGCAGCCCTGGGTAGCGGCGTAATCGGCAGCGGCTGGGTAGCACGTGCCCTGGCCCACGGCCTAGACGTAATCGCCTGGGACCCCGCGCCCGGCGCCGAACAGGCCCTGCGCCAGCGCGTTGCCAACGCCTGGCCGGCGCTGGTCAAACAAGGCGTGGCAGACGGCGCGGCGCTCTCGCGTTTACGCTTTGTCGACAGCATCGAAGCCTGCGTGCGCGACGCCGACTTCATTCAGGAAAGCGCCCCGGAACGCCTCGACCTGAAACTCGACCTGCACGCCAAAATCAGCGCGGCGGCCAAGCCCGACGCATTGATCGCCTCCTCCACCTCTGGCCTGTTACCCAGCGACTTCTACGCCGACGCCACGCACCCGCAACGCTGCATCGTCGGTCACCCATTCAACCCGGTTTACCTGCTGCCGCTGGTGGAGGTGGTCGGCGGCCAACACACCGCGCCGGCAGCGGTGCAGGCCGCCATCGAGGTGTACCAACGTCTCGGCATGCGGCCCTTGCACGTACGCAAGGAAGTGCCCGGTTTTATCGCCGACCGCCTGCTCGAAGCGCTGTGGCGCGAAGCCCTGCACCTGGTCAACGACGGCGTTGCCACCACGGGTGAAATCGACGATGCGATTCGTTTTGGCGCGGGTTTGCGCTGGTCCTTCATGGGCACTTTTCTCACCTACACCCTGGCCGGCGGCGATGCTGGCATGCGCCACTTCATGGCCCAATTCGGCCCCGCCCTGCAACTGCCCTGGACCTATTTGCCCGCGCCGGAGCTGACCGAAAAACTCATCGACGACGTGGTCGCCGGCACCAGCGAGCAACAAGGCGAACGCTCCATCGCCGAACTGGAACGCTACCGCGACGACTGCCTGATGGCCGTGCTCGACGCCATCAAAACCTGCAAAACCAAACACGGCTTCGCCTTCGCCGACTGAGGAACCCGCCCATGGAACACCCCCTCTTTCGCACCCACATCAGCGCCGACTGGGTCGACTACAACGGCCACCTGCGCGACGCCTACTACCTGCTGATCTTCAGCCAGGCCGTCGACGCGCTGATGGACACTATCGGCCTCGAAGCCACCGCCCGCGAAGCCAGCGGCCACAGCCTGTTCACCCTGGAAGTGCACCTCAACTACCTGCACGAACTGAAAGAAAACCAAGCCGTGGAAGTTCGTTTACAAGTGCTAGGGCACGACCAGAAACGGCTGCACCTGTACTTGAGCCTGTACCGCGACGGGGAAAAAGATGCCGTGGCCGTGAGCGAACAGATGCTGCTGCACGTAGACACCAACGGGCCGAAATCGGCGCCGTTTAGTGCCACGACATTGGCCAGGATTGAAGGACTTATGGTGGCCCAAGGCGAGATGGAAAAACCCGAATATGCCGGGAGGATAATCAGCCTACCGGCGCGTCACACGTAGGTTGGGTTGAGCCCGCGAAGCCCAACAAACCGCCCAACCCGATTTTCGGCGACTGGAAAAGCGGGTCGCGCTTAAGGCGCGAAAACAAACGTTCAGCACACGCGGTAATGAACACTTCCAACAACTGCGTTCGGCTGGAAATTCTGGATCCCCGCGTTCGCGAGGATGACGGAGGCTGGAATCAAGGCCGCGTAACGTTGGGCTTCGCTGCGCTCAACCCAACCTACGTCGCCCACGGCGAGATGGAAAAGCCCGAATATGCCGGCCGGATAATCAACCTTCCGGCGCAAAGGCATCGCGGCTAATCGGAATGCCGCCCAGCCGCTCCGAAAAAAAACAAAGCAACGCCGCCGCCAATACCGCCACCTCTACCCCTGTCGGAGCGGCTTCAGCCGCGAGATTTTGATCTACCGCTTTTGCTCAGCGCTTTTGATCTCGCTTGTGATCTGGCTTGTGATCTACCCGCCCCGTTTATCGCAGGCCGAGTGGAGTCGACGTGGAGGGGGTTGAGCGGCCGGGAGCCGCGAAAGGAGCATCGGGCCATGGATGGCCCGTTGTGACGGCCCCCGGAGCGGCGACGGAAGGAGGGAAGTCGGAGCGCAGCGCAGACCCAAGGTAGGGGCAAGCCTTTTGCCCCGCTTTTCGGCGACTGGAAAAGCGGGTCGCGCGTAAGGCGCGAAACAAAACGTTCAGCACACGCGGTAATGAATATCGCTGCACCTCACATCGGCGCACGGCTTAAGACTCTGGATTCCCGCCTGCGCGGGAATGACGGAGGTAAGGCCGCGTAACGTTGGGCTTCGCTGCGCTCAACCCAACCTACGTCGCGTAAGGCGAGATGAAAAAGCCCGAATACGCCGGCCGGGTATCAGCCTTCCGCCGCGTAACACGTAGGTTGGGTTGAGCCTGCGAAGCCCAACAAACCGTCCAACCCGATTTTCGGCGACTAGAAAAGCGGGTCGCGCGTAAGGCGCGAAACAAAACGTTCAGCACACGCGGTAATGAATACCTCCACAACTACGTCGGCCTGGAAATTCTGGATTCCCGCCTGCGCGGGAATGACGGGTGTTTTTTGCCGCCGCCTGCGCCAAACGCCAATCCAGCAGGCAAAAAAAAGCCCCCCGAAAAGCCGACACAGCACGGGGGGCCTAAATGCTTCTAACAGGGAGCGCCAACGTCGAACCGGACAACCTCGATCAGGTGACCAAACCCAACCAAAACAGCCAACGCCCGCCAATCAAGGCTGACACTCTGACCGCCATTGTGCCCATCGCGAACGACCGATAATTAGTTGAAAACGACCTCTTCATGCATATAACAGCCATCACCCTTGAAGCCCGCCCAACCCCTCACCAGAATCGACCCCACCTCCCCCACACATAGGACCCCGGCCATGATGCACGCTGACCTGATCGACCAGGACGACCTGCGCGACCGCCTGCAAACCCTGGGCTTCACCGTGCCGCCCGGCGCGTCCCCGGAACAGGCCTGCGAACACGCCGTACTCGGGCTCGACGGCCCGCGCGCCCTGGCCCTGCGCAAGCTCGTCGAGCAAATGCTCGGCAGCGGCGCCGTCATGCTGCCCGCCGTGCGCGAAGCCATTTCCCGGCAACTGCTGCCGGCCCTGGCTCAGTACAAGGAAAACCACGGATAAAAAAATCCCCGGCATGACCGGGGATTTTCTTACCTCAACCGCCTGCGCGATTACTGCCCAGGAATATCCTTGCGCAGCTTCACCGCTTCATTCTTCTTGCGGTCACGCGCGGTGCGCATCTTGATGTTCACCGCTTCCACCGCCAGCGAGAACGCCATGGCGAAGTACACGTAGCCCTTCGGCGCATGCACATCAAAGGCTTCGGCAATCAGCACGGTGCCGACCATGATCAGGAACGACAAGGCGAGCATTTTCAGCGACGGGTGCTTGTCGATAAAAGCGCTGATGGTGCCGGCGGCGAGCATCATCACCATCACCGCGACGACGATGGCGGCAATCATGACCGGCACATGGGACACCATGCCCACGGCGGTGATCACCGAGTCCAGCGAGAACACGATATCGATAATGGCGATTTGAATGATGGTGCCGACAAAGCCGCTGCCCATGCCCTTGGGCGCGTCGTTGGTTTCGTCTTCGCCCTCAAGGCTCTGGTACATCTCCGTGCTGCTTTTCCACAGCAGAAACAGGCCGCCGAAGAACAGAATCAAGTCACGCCCGGAGAAGCCGTGACCCATGATGCTGAACAGGTCGGCGGTCAGGCGCATCACCCAGGTGATCGACAGCAGCAACAGAATGCGCGTGACCATCGCCAGCGCCAGCCCGAAGAAGCGGGTCTTGGGCTGCATGTGTTTGGGCATGCGGCTGACCAGGATCGAGATCATGATGATGTTGTCGATCCCCAGCACGATTTCCAGCGCCGTCAGGGTAAAAAATGCAATCCAGATTTCCGGGCTGGTCAGCCATTCCATGTACAGCGTCCTCGTCTTTCCAAAATATGTGAAGTTCAAACCCTGTAGGAGCCAGCTTGCTGGCGAACCCTGCAAACCTGGATTCGCCAGCAAGCTGGCTCCTACAAAACAGAATAACTAGCCGCCCACGAGTGGGAAAATTCCCATCAGCAGCGCGGCGACAAGAATACACAGGCAAACCAGAACTGCCCATTTCAAGCTGAAGCGCTGGTGATCGCCAAATTCGATGCCGGCCAGGCCCACCAGCAAATAGGTGGAGGGCACCAGCGGACTGAGCAAATGCACCGGCTGACCAACAATGGATGCGCGGGCCATTTCCACCGCGCTGATGCCGTAATGGCTGGCGGCTTCGGTCAGCACCGGCAGTACGCCGTAGTAGAAGGCGTCGTTGGACATGAAGAAGGTGAACGGCATGCTCACCACCGCCGTGATCACGGCCAGGTACGGACCCATGGCGGGTGGAATGACGGCTAACAGACTTTTCGACATGGCGTCGACCATGCCGGTTCCAGAAAGAATGCCGGTGAAAATCCCTGCCGCGAAAATCAGTCCAACCACCGCCAGCACGTTGGCCGAGTGGGCGGCTACGCGGTCTTTCTGCTGCTGCAGGCACGGGTAGTTGACGATCATGGCGATGCCGAACGCCAGCATGAACAGCACCGGCAAAGGCAACAGGCCCTGGACCAGTGCGACCATCAAGGCCGCCGTGAGACCGGCGTTGAACCACAGCAGTTTTGGCCGGCGCGCGTCGGGAAATTGCGACACGCTGATCTCGCCGCCACCGATGTCATCGCCCGGCAAATGCAGTTCGCCCAAACGCGCACGCTCGCGTTTGCCGTAGAAGTACGCGATGGCAAGAATGGCCAGCACGCCGGCACCCATGGCCGGAATCATCGGCACGAAAATGTCGGAGGGGTCCACATGCAGCGCACTGGCGGCGCGAGCAGTCGGCCCGCCCCACGGGGTCATGTTCATCACCCCGCCCGCCAGAATGATCAGACCGGCCATGATTCGCGGGCTCATGCCCAAACGCTGGTACAGCGGCAGCATGGCGGCCACGCAAATCATGTAGGTGGTGGCACCGTCGCCATCCATCGACACCACCAGCGCGAGCACGGCGGTGCCCACTGACACTTTCAGCGGATCGCCTTTTACCAGCTTGAGAATCTTGCGCACGGCCGGGTCGAACAGGCCGGAGTCGATCATTAGCGCAAAGTAGAGAATGGCGAACATCAGCATCACGCCGGTGGGCGCAAGCTTGGTGATGCCTTCGAGCATCATCGGGCCGATCTGGCCGGCAAAGCCGCCGATCAAGGCGTACACGATGGGGATAATGATCAGGGCGATCAGCGCCGACAGGCGCTTGGTCATGATCAGGTACATGAACGTAATGACCATGGCAAAGCCAAGGAGGGTCAACATAGCAATTCTCCGTGCAATAGCGGGCGTGGGGACAGGCAGCCGTCTGGGAAGACGGGCTTAGCGACAGGCTCGAGGGGGACGGAGAGCGGGTGCAGAAACAGCGCAGCGGGGCATGGCAATCACCAATTTTTATTGTTGGAAATCTCGCCGGCACGCACAGGGCGGCCGGCGGCCGGTCGGGTGCCGGCGGTGACTGGATGCTAAGGGGCGAAACTTTCAGCCAGCTTTCAACGCGCAGCGGCCTTAGCCGACCAGGCTGAGCACCAGCAGAAGGCTGGCGGCGGCGAGCAGGGTTTGCAGGGTGATGATGCCGGCCATGAGCTGGCTGTCGCCGCCCAACTGGCGGGTGAGCACGTACGACGTCGGCGCGGTGGGCAAGGCAAAAAACAGAATGAGCACGCTGCTGGGCAACGGCGGCAGGCTCAACACGCGGGCCACCGCAAAGGCCAGCAGCGGCATCAGCAGCAAGCGAGCCACACAGTTCCAGGCCAATGCCGACGCCTCGCCCGCCAGCTCCTGCGGGCGCAACGCCGCGCCGACGCAGAGCAAGCCGAGCGGCAGACTGGCGACCGCCAGCAGGTTGAGTAAACGGTCGCTGCCACCGGGCAACCCGATGCCCAGCACATTGACCAGCGCGCCAGCGGCGCAGGCAAGAATCAGCGGGTTGCGCACTATCGGCAGCAGCAGGTTGCGTGCGCTCACGCCCCGCTCCGCGGTCAGCGCCCACACCGACAGCAGGTTTACCGCCGGCACCATCATCGCCAGCATCAGCGCGGCAAGCGTGAGCCCTTCCTTACCGTACAAACTGCCAACGGCAGCAAGGCCCAGATAGGTGTTGAACCGCAGCACGCCCTGGCTGATGGCGCCGAAACGCGCGGCCGTCCAGTGACGCAACCGTTTGCACAGCAGCAGCGCCGCCCAGGCTACGCCCAGACCCAGCAGCACGGCCAACGCCAGGCGCGGCAACGCCGGATCACCCAACGGCGCGGTGGCCAAATTGCTGAACAACAATGCAGGAAAGAGAACGAAGTAATTAAGGCGCTCGGCCGTCGGCCAGAACTCGTCACCGGCAAAGCGCAAACGACGGAGCAAGAAACCGGCGACAATCAAGGCGAACAATGGCCATAGGGCCAACCACAACTGCAACACGACACACTCCCCGACAGGCTCGAACCGGCATCTTGCGCAGGCAAGGCGCGAGGCGCAACACGAAACGGGCGTGCTGTCGGCAATTAAAGGAGACCGACCCATGACGGACATCCACACCGGCGGCTGCCAATGCGGGGCCCTGCGCTATCGCTTCAACGCGCCATTCAACGACGTTGCCCACTGCCACTGCGGCATGTGCCGACGCACCAGCGGCGCCGTGGTCACCACCTGGTTTACCGTGCCGCTGGAGCGCTTCGAATGGACCCAGGGCACGCCGCAAGGCTTCGTTTCTTCACCCGGCTGTACCCGTTCGTTTTGCCCAACCTGCGGCGCGCACCTGGCCTTTCATACCGAGCACAGCCCGCAGACCCTCGATATCACCGTTGGCACGCTCGACCATCCCGAACAGGCCAGGCCCCACCGGCACATCTGGGTGACGACCCGCTTGCCGTGGCTGCATCTGGACGAACAGTTGCCGTCAGAGGATGGCGAGAGCGCCTGAGGTTACGGCAGCACCAGACCGCCGGAGGCTTTGTGCAGCGCGCGCAGGTGCTCGCTGAGCAGTTTGAGGTTGGCGTCGCCGGCGTCCAGTTCGGCCAGGCGCTGGGGTTCGAGCAAGCTGCGCACCTGACTGTCGAGGTCATCGCTAAGCTGGCGCAGCTGTTTCTGGCGGCTGTCGCTTTCGGCTTGCAGCTTCTGCCACTCACCGGCTTGCGGCAGACCGTAACCGCCATCCAGCAGCTCCGCCGGACGACTCAGAAAGCCGCTGTTGGCGAGAATTTTTTCCAGGGTTTTACCGGCTTCACCGCTGCTGCCATCCGCCAGTGCCCGGCTGCTGAGGTAGCGGCGCTTCAGTTCGTCCTGGGCCAATAGCAACTGCCGCCGCTGCGACGCTTGCTCCAACAACAGCATGGCGGCGCTGGCGCGCAGGTCGGCTTTTGCAAACCAGGCGCGGCGCTGCTCGGCGCTCAGGCTGATCCACTCGTCCACCGCTTGCTGCGGGATGGGCATGCGCGCCTTGAGCACGTCGAACATGGCCTGATAGCGGTCGCGGAAAGAGTCGAACCGGTAGCCGCGACGCAGTGCTTCGCGGCGATCATCAAGCACGCTGAGGTCTGCCAGGTCACGCCCCGCCAGCACTTCCAGCAAGCCGTTGGGCATGATGTTGTCGAGGGTTTGCAACTGCGCCTGCTCGGTACCACTGCGTAGCAGTTTCAAGGTTTCGACGGCGCAGTTATTGGAGAGGAAGTAGTAGTTGCCGTCGTAGCTCCAATGCTGCTCGGCGGAGCGCTCGACCAGCGCTTCTAGCTGCGCACGATCAAGCTTGAGCGGCACCGAGACCAGGCCACGCAGTTCCACCTTGGTGTATTCCTCGATCACCTGGCTGAGCGGCAGCACAAACAAGCGCGAGGGATACACGCCGGTGAGGCCGTCCCAGCTCGACAACTGCAAATCGCCAACAAACGCGCGGTACGACAGCACCAGATGCTGATCCATATCCAGTCGGCAATCGGGTCCGCGAGGCCGGCCCGGCGCGCAGATCACCAGGCGCAACATGCTGTGGCCCCAGCGGCTGGCCCACTGGTCGTTGGCCTCGGCAAGCAGGTAATCGACTTCATACACCCGCTCGGGATCGAGCTTGCCCAATGGCTGGCGGGCGAAGTCGCGGCCGGCGTTCAGGTAGGCAAACGTGCTCGGGCATGGCTCGGCGTTGGCCGGCGCCCAGCCGTCGAACCTCTCGCGGTAATAGCGGTTCAGCGCAGGACGGCGGCAGCCGTAAGCCGGGTCGAGCAGGAAGTACTCCATGTTCACGGCGACGAATTCGCGCGGGTTGCTCAGTTCGTAGATATCCGGGCTGCGCGCGACCTGGCCATTGTTCGTTTCACGCTCGCCACGTCGGCCCACGTATTGCGGCCAGCCCGCCAGGTCGAGCAGCCGCGGGTCGTCGCTGAGGGTAAAGCGCCGCTCGGTCTGACCACGGCAGTCATCCATCTGGCCGATGACGCCCAGCGTTTTGGCCTGGCGCTGGCAACGCAGCAACACGGCTTTTTCAGCCGGCGACCAGAGCCGCGCGCGGTCGTAAATATGGGTGAGTTCGTGCACCACCGTGGCCAGCAATTCCTGGCGCACGGTGCCGTGGGGGCGATTGGTCTTTTCTCGAGCCGCCGAGCCGTCAGCCAACGAGGCCAACAAGCGCTGGTTCAACACCAGCAGCGTAGCGTTGCGCGCCTGGCCGTAGGCGTCGGTTTGCAGGTCGTCGGTCCAGCGCACGCTTACCGAACGATCGAGGCGCTGCACAAAGGCAGGCGGTAATGCGTTCAACGCTTCGTCGAGCAGCAGCTGGCTGGCTTGCTGCTCGTTCGCGCCAAGGCCATCGCTTTGCAACTCCAGGCGCAGTTGCGCCTGGGCAACACTGGCGCCGCACAGCAACACGGCGCCGGCCAGCCAGGCGCCGCCCCACGTCAAAAGCTGCCTCACAGAGCGAGAATAGCCTCGGCCAGCGTCAGGTCGCTGGCATCGCGGGCTTCGGGTACGCGGTCGCGAACAGTACTGAACGCGGCTTCCAACTGAGCGCCACGAATCGAGCCTTCGCTGGCGACGAAACTGGCGGCGTCGTCACGGGCTTCGAGCACGACTTTCGAGTCGCGCACCGAGGTGGTGGTATCGGAGGTGAAATCGATGGTACGGCCAAAGGCGCGAACGATGATTTCACTGGTCTGCACCAGGGTCTGGGCCTGAGCAGCACCAGTGGCGAGCAGCAGAGCGAAAGCAGCAAGCGTACGACGCATAACGAAATCTCCGAAACAAATGCGGGAAAGGACAGGTAGCAGATTGAACACTTGGACGAATTTGCGCGTTAGCAGTTCCAAGCCAATTATGGCTCTTTGATGGCGGTCGCAAAAACGCCCGCAACAGCGGGCGCCAAGGCTAATCGAAGGCGCGACGCGGAACCAGCGTCACGCCCGCTCCGCCGGTTTTACAACACCAGAATGGACTGAGCCAATTGCATGTCGCTGCGCGCTTGCAACTGAGGCACTTGCTGGCGGATGTGCGCCAGCGCTGCTTCCAGTTGCGCGCCACGGATATCGCCCTTGCTGGCGACAAAACTGGCGGCGTCTTCGCGGGCGGCCAGCACAATTTTGTCGTCGCCGAAAGAAGAGGAGATGTCGGACGTGACGTTGGACGTGCCTTTAACGGCACCGACCACGGCGTCGGTGGTGTACACAAAGCTGGTGGCCGAGGCAGTGGCGGCGACGGTCAACAGTGCGGCAGCGGTAAGCAGGCGCAGGGTGGTCATGGCGAAACTCCAGATAAAAGACGGGGGCACATCAGGCAATAGCCTAGCGCAGCGGTGGCGCTTGGATCGGTGTTGGAGGGAAATGAGCAGACAAGGTTCGCGCCAGCCGCGGAAAAACTCGCAACTTGCGTAGGTTGGGTTGAGCCTCGGCGAAGCCCAACACCACGGTTCGTTCACTCGCGCCAGAACGGCTTGCTCAACTCCACGTCCCGCTCACACAGGCTGATGCCCGCATCCGCCAGCTGACGCTCATCCAGCCGCGCCAGTTGCCGGCGAGTTCGGGCGTTACGCAGCCACACGGCAATCGAGCCGGCGATGCGTTTGATCAGAGGGCGGCGTTGGGCAAGGGTGGGCAAAAGAGCGACGGTTTGGCCGAGTGCGCGTTCCATGGCACGTTCCTTCTCGCTGTATCGCGAGTGCTGGGTATGGGGAAATAGAGTCTCCCAGCAGTAATAAACGCGGCAGTCACAGCGAACAAAAATTGTACCGCCTCAGTCGCCGATTATTTAAAACTGTACCGCCCTTCCCGCGCACAGCTGTCCGACGGGTTACAGCAGGCCGGAAACGACGAAGCCCGCCGGCAGTTTCCTGCGGCGGGCTTCGTTTTCTCAATTCGGTGGCTGCGGCTACTACTCTGCCTCAGCCGGATACAACACTTAACGCCAGAACGGCTTGCTCAGCTCGGCGAAGCGCTGGGCTTCACTGATACCGGCGTCTGCCAGCAGGCGTGGATCCAGACGGGCCAGTTGATGGCGGCTGGACATGCGGCGTTGCCAGAGCAGCAGATTGGAAACGATGCGCAGTGGCAGAGCAGCTTGGGCTTTCGAACTTTTTTCGCTTACGAACATGTCGGAACTGAGGGTACGTTCCATGGTTTGCTTCCTTCCGCTTATGGCGGGACTGGTTATTTAACTTAAGCGTATGTTGCGCCTTGCACAGCTGACCTTGTAGTCACAGTTCCGCAGAATTGTTCTGGTGCTGGGAAGTTCCTACCCAAACTGTTTTGTCCATAACGGTGCGAACTGTACTGGCACGCCCATTATTGAGGCATTTTTACCCAAAAAAACCTGTCACATGAGGCAGGTTTCCCGACTTCCTCTTCTCACGACCAGTACAGTTTTCAATTTCTCGCAGGTGTTTTTTCTGTTGAGGGGCCCCAAAAACAGATTTTCTCGGGTTTCCAAGCAACTGTGCGGGTAAGGGGGCTCAAGCATCCATTAGTCAGAAATGCGGGAAATTGTTCATATCCGCAAAATTACGACGGTCTATCCACCTGATGCGCAATAAAACTGCGCAGTCGTGACCTTCTCCGACGCTTTTATCCATGCTGGGTGGGAGGTACCTGGAATGCGGGCGCGGGAGATTTCGCAACTGCTATGCCCCCCTTTTTATGAAAAACCGCTGGCGTAGCTGTACGGCCTATTAAAGGAAGACACGTACAAACTGACCGGCATAAAAAAACCCGCGGGGAGCGGGCTATAAAGTTCACGCAGGAAATCAGTGGTGGCGGCGTATCAGCTCGCCGCTTGCTCGAAAATCACATAGACCTTGCGGGTCGCTTCCAGTACTTCCCACGTGCCAGAGAAGCCGGCCGGGATTACGAAGCGGTCGCCGGTGCGCAGGGTTTTGGCGTTGCCTTCGCCGTCGCGCAGCACCGAGACACCCTGCAGGATTTCGCAGTATTCATGTTCGGTGTAATTCACCGTCCACTGCCCCACCGCGCCTTCCCAGATGCCGCTGGCAAACTGGCCGCACGGGCTGGAGTAGTGATTGCGCACGCTTTGCTCAGGGTCGCCCTTGAGCACCTTTTCCGCAGCGGGACGATAGTGGTCGGCAGCAGTGGTGGCAGCGGCAAAGTCGACGATGGCGGCAATATTCATGGTCTGGTCCCAGTCCAAGCGCGTAATAAGTGTGTGTTTTTCTGCGCAGGCAGTCTGGCCAGCGCAGCGGCTCGATGCCTTGAATGTCGAGACGACAGCCCTGGCAGCGGAGCGTCGCAGTCTATGTTTAATAAAACGAACATGACAAGGGTGTTTATTGCCTTCGTGTAAAAAATATTGGAAAGGCGCCCGGCTCTGGTTTAGTGTGGCCGGCACCGGCGAGCCGAGCAGGCTTGCAGAATTTTTGACAGGCGCGCGTGCATGCTTCGCCTGTTTCGTCTTGATAAAGCTCAACTAATAAGAGGACGCACACATGACTACCTTGAGCCGCGCCGATTGGGAAAAACGCGCCCAGGATCTGAAGATCGAAGGCCGCGCCTTTATCCACGGTGAATACACCGCAGCGGTATCGGGCGACACCTTCGACTGCATCAGCCCGGTCGACGGCCGTGTGCTGGGTCAGGTTGCCAGCTGCGACCAGGCCGATGCCGACCTCGCCGTAAAAGATGCCCGCGCCACGTTCAACTCCGGGGTGTGGTCGCGCAAGGCACCGGTTGAGCGCAAAGAAATCATGATTCGCTTCGCCGCCCTGCTCGATCAGAACGCCGAAGAACTGGCACTGCTCGAAACCCTGGACATGGGCAAGCCCATCAGCGACTCGCTGAACATCGACGTCCCGGGCGCCGCCCGCGCGCTGTCGTGGAGCGGTGAAGCCATCGACAAGATCTACGACGAAGTTGCCGCCACCGCGCACAACGAACTGGGCCTGGTAACCCGCGAGCCAATCGGCGTGGTTGGCGCCATCGTGCCGTGGAACTTCCCGCTAATGATGGCCTGCTGGAAACTCGGCCCGGCGCTGTCCACCGGTAACTCGGTGGTGCTCAAGCCTTCGGAAAAATCGCCCCTGACCGCCATCCGCATCGCCCAACTGGCCATCGAAGCCGGCATCCCGGCTGGCGTACTCAACGTGCTGCCCGGCTACGGCCACACCGTTGGCAAGGCGCTGGCGCTGCATATGGATGTCGACACCATCGTGTTCACCGGCTCGACCAAAATCGCCAAGCAACTGATGGTGTATGCGGGCGAATCGAACATGAAACGCGTCTGGCTGGAAGCGGGCGGCAAGAGCCCGAACATCGTTTTCGCCGACGCGCCGGATCTGCAAGCCGCTGCCGAATCCGCTGCGGGCGCCATCGCCTTCAACCAGGGCGAAGTGTGCACCGCCGGTTCGCGTCTGCTGGTCGAGCGTTCGATCAAAGACAAATTCGTGCCGATGGTGATCGACGCCTTGAAAGGCTGGAAAGCCGGCAACCCGCTGGACCCGGAAACCAACGTGGGTGCACTGGTCGACACCCAGCAGATGAACAACGTGCTGAGCTACATCGAAGCCGGCCACGCCGACGGCGCCAAGCTGGTGGCTGGCGGCAAACGCACGCTGGAATCCACCGGGGGCACCTACGTTGAGCCGACCATTTTCGACGGCGTGACCAACTCCATGCGCATCGCCCAGGAAGAAATCTTTGGCCCGGTGCTCTCGGTTATCGCCTTCGACAGCGCTGAAGAAGCGGTGGAAATCGCCAACGACAGCATCTACGGCCTGGCCGCTGCGGTCTGGACCAGCAACCTCTCCAAAGCCCACCTCACCGCCAAGGCCCTGCGTGCCGGCAGCGTTTGGGTGAACCAGTACGACGGCGGCGACATGACCGCGCCGTTTGGCGGGTTCAAGCAATCGGGCAATGGTCGGGACAAGTCCTTGCACGCCTTCGATAAGTACACCGAGCTCAAATCCACCTGGATCAAGCTGTAAGCGATATCGGGACGGTCTCCGGGTCGTCGGCCAGGCTGCGTTGCGTCCTCGCTTTAAATGCTCACGTACTTGAGTACGCTGCGCTTTAAAGCTGCGGGGCGCCTTGCCTGACCTTAGCCCCGGAAACCTTTATTGAGGGGGTTTCGATTTATAGGTCCGCTCTTTACGAGCCGGCTCTTGGAGCCATACCTGCGGCCGGGTTTCTGCGAAGAGACCCGGCCGTTTTATTGTGTGGCGCGACTGGAGGGAAGAGTCCGTGGTGATGCGTTGGGGAACCTATTTCGCCGTGGTGGCCTCGGTGGTCAGCATCGGCTTGGCGCTGGGCGTGACCATGCCGTTGGTGTCGCTGCGTCTGGAGGGCTGGGGTTACGGCAACTTCGCCATTGGTGTAATGGCGGCGATGCCCGCGGTGGGCGTGCTGTTGGGCTCGGTGTTGGCGGGCCGGTTGGCGGCGCGGTTTGGCACCACGGGCTTGATGCAAATCTGTTTGCTGGTCAGCGCTCTGGGCGTCAGCACCATGGCGCTGTTGCCCAGCTACCCGGTCTGGCTGGTGCTGCGCTTGTTGCTGGGCGTAGCGCTGACCGTGGTGTTTATCCTCGGCGAAAGCTGGATCAATCAATTGGCCGTGGATCGCTGGCGCGGGCGGCTGGTGGCGCTGTATGGCACCGGCTATGCGCTGAGCCAACTGTGCGGTCCGCTGGTGTTGAGCCTGCTGGGCACCGCCACTGACCTGGGTTTCTGGACCGGCACCGGCTTGTTGATTGGCGGTTCGCTGATTCTGATCGGCCGTACCGGCGCGCCAAAGGTCGACGGCCACAGCGCCTCGGGTCGCGGCCTGTTGGCGTTTTGCGCAAGCATGCCGGCGATTGCCTGGGCGGTCAGTCTGTTTGCCGCCTTCGAAGCGATGATGCTCACCCTGCTGCCGGTTTACGGTCTGCGTCAGGGCTTCACTCAGGAGACGGCGTTGCTGATGGCCAGCGTGGTGGTGGTGGGCGATGCGCTGCTGCAGCTGCCCATTGGTTGGCTGGCCGATCGCATGTCGCGCGAGCGCCTGTTTCTGGGTTGCGGTTTGGTGCTGTTGATCTCCAGCCTGTGCGTGCCGGTGCTGCTGCATACGCCGCTGATCTGGCCGGTGTGGGTGCTGTTCGGCGCCAGTGCGGGCGGGCTGTTTACCCTGTCGCTGATTCTGATTGGCGAGCGCTTTCGCGATGACCAGCTGGTGCGCGCCAACGCCCACATTTCGCAGCTTTGGGGCATTGGTTGCCTGATCGGGCCGCTGCTGACCGGCGCCGTGAGCCAATGGATCAGCGGGCATGCGTTGCCGCTGTTGATGGCGGTGGGCGCAGCAGGGTTTGTGGTCTTGTTGTGGCGGGGGAATGGGTTGGGTGAGCACACGCAAGCGAAGGCGGCCGGGGGGGAATAGCGTTTGCCGCTGGCCCTCACCCCAACCCTCTCCCGTAAACGGGAGAGGGAGCTGACCGCGTCGTTAAAATTCCCCTCGCCCGCTTGCGGGAGAGGGGCTAGGGGTGAGGGGCCTTGACGGTTTAGGCGTGCTCCACCAATAACCGCGCTACCGTCTCCCCTACCACTTTCACCGCCGCCTCCGTCTTGGCATCTGGCTTGCTCGCGTAGCTCATGCGCAAGCAGTTGCGGTATTTGCCGGCCGCCGAAAAAATGCTGCCGGGTGCGATCTGAATCTTGTGCGCTTTCAGTTCGCGGTTCAGGCGCAGGCTGTCGAAGCCTTCGGGCATTTCCACCCAGATCATGAAGCTGCCTTGCGGCCGACTCACTCGTGTGCCCACCGGGAAATAGCGGCGTACCCATTCGGTCATCTGGTCGCGGCTGCGCATGTATTGCGCGCGCATGCGGCGAATATGCGGTTCGTAGTGGCCGCCTTCGATGAACTCGGTCAGCGCCAGTTGCGGCAGCTGCGCGGTGGTGCCGGTGCCCATGTATTTCATGTGCAGCACGCGTTCCAGATAGCGACCCGGCGCAATCCAGCCGATGCGCAGCCCCGGCACCACGGTTTTTGAAAACGAGCTGCACAGCAGCACGCGGCCGTCATCGTCGTAAGACTTGATCGTGCGCGGACGCGGGTAGTGGTAGGCGAGTTCGCCGTACACATCGTCTTCGATAATCGCCACGTCATAGCGCTGGGCCAGGGCGATCAGGGCGCGCTTGTTGGCGTCCGGCATGATGTAGCCCATGGGGTTGTTGCACGTGGGGGTCAGTTGAATAGCCTTGATCGGCCACTGCTCCAAGGCCAGTTCAAGCGCCTCCAGGCTGATGCCGGTAAGCGGATCGGTGGGCAGCTCAAGCGCCTTCATGCCGAACCCCTTAAGCGCCTGCATTACGCCGTGAAAGCTGGGCGAGTCCACCGCGACGATATCGCCCGGCTCGCAAATGGCGCGAATAGCGGCCGACAGCGCCTCGTGGCAGCCGGTGGTCACCACCACGTCTTCGGCAGGAATCTGGCAGCCGGAGTCGAGCATCAGCCGCGAGATCTGCTGACGCAGCGGCAGGTGGCCGCGAATGCAGCCGTAGGTGAGGCTATTGAGGTCTTGCCGACGACTGAGCCGCGACAGCGAACGCAATAAGGGTTTGAGCGTCGGGCTGGTGTGATCCGGGCGGCCGCGCCCGAGTTGGTGCAAGCCGTCACTGCCCGGCGCCACGCTGATCAACTCCAGCACCTGATCCCACTGCGACACTTCCACCGGCCGCTGCGCGGTTCGCGACACCATGGGCAACGCCGGTTGCTGGCGTTCTTCGGGTACGTAATAGCCCGACTTCGGACGCGGCAGCGCCAGCCCCTGATCTTCCAGATGCCGGTAAGCCTGTTGCACCGTGCTCAGGCTCACGCCGTGCTCGGCGCTTAGCGCGCGCACCGACGGCAAGCGGTCACCAGGGCGATACAAGCCTTGCTCGATGCGGGCGCCGAGCAGCTCGGCAAGGTTTACGTAGAGGGTCATGGCGCGCGCCTGTGGAAGCGGTGAAAGCACAGATCCTGCGTTTTATACGCCGTTTTGGCAACACCCATACAGATGCCGTGGAAAAACACCATTCAGGTGCAGAGGGCGATTATCTGTATGGAGCAAATACCCATTTTTTGAATCTGTCGGGTTTCTGTTCGGCTCGGCATCATGCTTCCCACATACACACAAGAGCAGGTGAGGGAAATGAATGGGCTTAGCGATGTTCGGTTGACCTTGGGTCAAAAAGAGTTGGTGGGCAGGTTGGCGCACGCCAAGGCAGCGGCGTTCAATACTGCCGTGGCGGCGCCGCACGCCTCGCGTTGGAGCGCCTTCTGGCGGCGACTGACCACCCGCCGCGCGCTGCTGAATCTGACCGATGCCCAACTCGCCGACATCGGCATTACCCGTGCCGAAGCCAACCATGAGGCGCTGCGTCCGTTCTGGACGCTGTGATCTGTATGGTTTCCTCACGCCGTTTTGTCTGACCGCAGACAAAACGGCGTTTCAATAGCCCTGCATCTCCTCGTCCTTGAACAAACGCCGCACCTCGCTGCCCAGTACGGTTTGCAGCAGGTTGTTCATGCTTGGCAGGTCATTGTCGAAACCGCCGTGGCTGCGACTGCTGCTTTGCGCGCTGGCACTGCTGGCGACCACCAACGTACTGTTTTTCGGCTGGCGCTCTGGTTGAAAAATCTCCATGCCCAAGATCGGAATGCGCGCGGTTTTGTTGTCGTAGGCATTGGAAACCAGATACAGCAGCGACTTTCTGTACACCTGGCCGACGTTGTCGTCTTCCTCCGCCTGGTCAGAGAGCACCAGCAGCTTTTGCTGGGCAATCGTCCTGCCCAACGCAGGTAAGAACGTTTGCTCATACAACGCCACGCTGCACGCCGGGGCGAATAGCAGCAGGTTGGCAATCTGCGGGCCGCCCTGTGCCTGCCAGCGCTGCAGCAAATGCGCGTGCCAGATTGAACCGGCACTGTGCCCGGCCAAGTGCACTTTCGGCGCCGCGCTACCCTGCCCCGCCAGCCACGCGATCAAACGCTTCAGCACCTGCGTGCCGGCGCCTTGCGGCACAAACGCGCGCTGGGCGTCGAGCTTCATTTCCTGCCACAGCGAGAACCCCAGTGGCTGGGTGAGCTTTTCCACCTGATT
The DNA here is from genome assembly GCF_900573885.1 of Pseudomonas viridiflava. GTDB lineage: Bacteria > Pseudomonadota > Gammaproteobacteria > Pseudomonadales > Pseudomonadaceae > Aquipseudomonas. Next base: position 587,288 of record NZ_UPSE01000493.1, on the reverse strand, counting down.
GTCCCACCACGAACTGGCAGCGCCCACGCGCTCATCCACCGCCGGTTTCTTGATGCGCAGCAAGTCGCCCAGCTCGCTCCACAAGCCGGTTTCCCAAATGAAGTGCAGCTCAAAGATGCCGTTGGCCTCGAATACCGGCCGCCATTTGAAAGCGCGCATGGCCGAACCTTCCACCGCATTCAGGCCGCCGTGGGCGTACAGCACGATGTGCTTGGGCTGGGTGGTTTGCAGCGAGGCGATGATGGCGTCGAGCTGGGTGGTGTCGGAGGCGTACTGGCCCTGATCGTCGAGGCGGCCGTTGTCGATGTGCAGGTAATGCAGGTAAATCGATTCCTGTGGCGGCGCCGGTTGCGAGGCGCGCGCCACGCCGCCGTCGGCGGTGTAACGACTGGCGGTATCGGTCACTTCGAAGTTGACCTTCACGCCCAGCTGCGCCACCCACACGTCCCAGATATTCGCTTCGAAATCGGCATAGCTCCACAGCGCCACGCCCGTATAGGTGTGCTCGCCGACCGTGAAACCGCCCCAGCCGCTCCACGAGTTCTGCACCAGAAAACCGTCGCGGGTGTAGCCGACGATGGCGAAGGCGTGGCCGCCATCTTCTTCACCGGCCTGCGGGCGCCAGGCGATTGTGCCGTTGCGCGGTGCCTCCCAGCCGCTGTGGGTTTTTGCCGAGGCAAACACCACGCCGACATCGCGCAGGGCGGCCTGTACGTCATTGATGCGCGAGAACACGCGAAAGTAGGCGCCGAGGGGAATATCCAGCGCTTCTTTCTGAATGGCCGGGGTGACGCCGGCCTTGCGCGTGATCGGCCAGCTCTCGGCTAGACACACACCGTGCTTGTGCCAGCCTTTCATCGCCCCGCGTGCGCTGCTGTAGTCGTAGCGCTCACCGGGCCACTGGTCATAGCGGCGCGCCATGGCAAACAACATGGCCGGGCTGACGAGGCCTTGCTGGCCCCGGCCCGCGCGCAGGTAATTGACTGTCGCCGCCAGGCCGAAACCGGTGCAGGCGCCTTGCGTGCCCTGGTCGAGAATCGTCAGGTGCGGCCACACCGGGTACAACTCATCGGGCAACGACGTGAGCGAGGCGCTGTAGGTGAGGTCGCGAAAATCCATGGAGTCGCGGCGCACGTCCAGCGTTGGCGGCGCAGTTTTTTTTGCCGAGGGCTTCCTGGCGGGGCTTTTTGTGGACGCGGATTTTTTGCCGGCGCTCGCCGCTTTGGCGCGAGCCCCGGAGGCAACAGGACGCTTGGCCATGACCGTTCCTTGTCGAAAGGTGGGAAACACTGCTGCCGCCAAGCATAGGCCACTACGGTCAAGTAGGTTGGGTTGAGCCAAAGGCGAAGCCCAACAGCGCCGCCGCTTAAAACAAACTCAACTGATCCTGCCCGCCTGCCGGCTTGTTCTCCGGGCTTTTCGGCGGTTCGGGCGCAGGCTCGGTTGCAGCGACCGGCGCCACAAAGCCGTCTACCCGCAAGCGCTCAGCCAACCCGGCCGCCCGTTCGGCACGGGTGCTGACGGCTTCCATCAACCGCGCCGGCAAGGCCCAGATTTCCACCTTGTGCTTGGCCCGGGTAATGCCGGTGTAAAACAGCGAGCGCGTGAGCAGCGGGCTGGCCGTGTCGGGCAGCGCCAGCAGCACTTCGCTGAATTCCGAGCCCTGGCTTTTGTGCACGGTCATGGCGAACGCGCTGTCGTGGCTGGGCAACCGCGCCGGGGAAAACGGGCGGAAGGTGGGCTCGATTTCGCCGGCACGTTCAAAGAACACTCGCAGGCCGTTTTCACTGGCCAGACAAATGCCGATATCGCCATTGAACAGACCGAGGGCGTAGTCGTTCTGCCGCACCATCACCGCCCGGCCGGGGTACCAGCGCTCGCGGCTCGGCAGGCTGAAGCGCCGCTTGAAGCGTGCTTCCAGTGCCTCGTTGATACCCTCCACGCCCCATGCGCCCTGACGTTGCGCTGTCAACGCGCGGAAGCGGTTGAAGGCGGCGAACGTAGCCGCCACATCGCCGCTGCGCGCGGCCGCCAGGAAAGGCGCGTAGCCCTTGTCCAGACGATCGAGCAAGGCGCCGGGTGCAGGTTCGTTCTCCCAGGCCAGGTCTGCCCTGCCCTCTTTCAGCAGGTTCACCGTGCCGGTGGCATCGCCGCTGTTGATGCGGCGCGCCAGCTCGCCGATGCCGCTGTCGCCGGCAAATCGGTGGCTGTGGGTGAGCAGCACCACCGCATCGCCCAGCCGCGAGCTCGGCGTTTGCGGCTCCACGGGTTGACCGGTAAGGCGTTGCAAGTCGGCGGCGGTTTCGGCAGTAAAGCCTCGGCCTTCGCACAGTTCGGCAAACACCGCACCGGCTTCCACGGCGGAGAGTTGGTCTTTGTCGCCGAGCAAAATCAGACGCGCGTGAGTAGGCAACGCGTCGAGCAGTTTGGCCATCAGCGCCAGGTCGACCATCGACGCTTCGTCCACCACCAGCACATCCAGCGGCAACGGGCTGGCCGCCGTGTGGCGCACGCGCGGCGTGTCGCCTCGGCTGCCGAGCAAACGGTGCAAGGTGCGGGCTTCTTCCGGCAAGGCCGCCTTGATCGCCTCGCTCACGGGCAGCTCGGCCTTGGCGTTACGAATGGCTTCGGCCATGCGCGCCGCCGCTTTGCCCGTCGGCGCCGCCAGGCCAATGGCCAGGCGCTCGCCGCCCGGTTGCTCCAGCAACGCCGCAAGCAAGCGCACCACCGTGGTGGTTTTGCCGGTGCCCGGGCCGCCGGAGATAACCGCCAGGTTTCTGCGCACCGCTTGTGCGGCGGCCAGACGCTGCCAGTCCGGCCCGACCTGGCTGTTGTTGCGGGCGAACAGGCGCGCCAGGCCGTCGGCCAGCACGCTTTCGTCCACTTCAGGATTGGCGCTGCCTCGGGCCAGCAACTGCGCCGCCAGCTGCGTTTCGTAGTGGTGATAACGCGCCAGATACAGGCGCTCGCCGTCCAGAATCAGCGGCGCGAACTCACCGGGCGCGCCAACCAGCGGCGAGGCCCGCAATTGCTCAACCCAAAGCGCCATCGCCGGCAGCAGCAAACCGCCGCCCACTTCAGGCCACGCCCGCTGCCCCGCCCAGCGCCGCAGCACCAGGCACACATCGCCATTGCCCAAGGCGGCGCAAGTCAGTGCTGCGGCGAGCAGCACCGGCTCGCTGGCGTCTTCGTCCAGGCGCTGCAAGCTGGCGACGAACGCGCGCTCCAGCGGCCCGAGGGGCAGATCGGCAAGGCTCATGGCTGCTCCTCATTGAACAACTGATCGAGGGCATCGAGCAGGCTGTCGGCGGGCCGCGAAAAATACACGCCCGCTGTCGGCATGCCACGCAAAAACAGGTAATAGGCGCCGCCCAGTTGGGCGTCGGTGAAGTCGGCCAGGCGCTGGCGCAGGAAGCGCCGCAGCGCGACCAGGTAAATCAGGTATTGCAGGTAGTAATGCTCGCCGGCCAGGGCTTGCAGCAGGCGCTCGCCGCTGTAGAAGCTGGCGTCCGGGCCCAGCCAGTTGGATTTGTAGTCGGCGATGTACCAGCGGCCTTCATGCTCAAAGGTCAGGTCGATAAAGCCTTTCAGAAAGCCTTTGAGGCTGTCGAATTCCAGACGCTGCGCCGCCTCGCGCATGGGTGCCGCCAGGCCGTGTTGCGGGTCGGCGAGAATGGCGCGCAAGCGATGCACATCCAGGTTGGCCACCGGAAAGGTAAAGCCAAGCTCGGGCAGACGCCGCGCCGATACCAGGCTGGCAAGCGTCAGGCCGTGGCCGTCGAGGTTGGTGTCGAGCACGCGCTGCAAATGGTCGGCGGCCAATTCGGTCCAATCGCGGGACAGGCCGTGGTCAGTCAGCGCGTCATCCACCAGCACTGGCAAGTCACCTTTGCCCCGCGCCCAGTCTTCCAATACGGCGTGCAGGCACGTACCGGCGCGGGCGCCTCGGGGAAAGGCGAAAAAGCCCAGGCCCGGGTCGCTGGCGTCGGGAATGCTCAGGTTGTCGCGGTCGGGTGCTTCCATGTGCATGCCGGCCGACAAGCCGGTAAAGCTGCCGATGCGCCAGGCGCTGTGCAGGCTGCGCTCAAACTGGCCGAGCTGCTGCGGCGCGGGCGCACGCTGTTCGCCGGCCGCCGAGGCTTCGCTATCAAGCAGCGGCAAGCGGGCAAAGGTGCCGCGGCTAAGGGCCACCAGTTGATCGATTTCGCCAGCCAACACTTCGCCGCTGCGTTCGTTCAGGTGCTGGGCCAGCTCGCCCAGCGCATCGGCGCCGGTCAGTTCGCGGCCGTGCAGCAGCCACGCCAGCGCGCTGCTGTGCAGGCCTTCCTCTGGCAGCAGGCCGGTTTTCTTCACCGGCGCCGGCACTGCCACCGGGCCCCAGTGCAACCACAGGCGATCGCGCGCGCGCGTCAGGGCCACGTAGGCCAGGCGCAGTTGCTCGGCGAACACTTCTTCGCGGGCGCGCTGCAGGTTGCTGTCGAGGTTTTCGCTGCCCATGTCCAGCAACGGCTGGCCGTTTTCGTCGTGGCAGGTGGCGCTGTCTTTGTGTTGCCCGAGCAATCGCCCGTTCCACAGGTACGGACAGAACACCAACGGGTATTCCAGCCCTTTACTGGTGTGAATGGTGACGATCTGTACGCGTTCGGCATCGCTTTCCAGACGCAGCAAAGCATCTTCGCCGGCGCCCTCGCTGCCGCGTTGCGCATTGAGCCACGCCAGCAACGGTTCAAAGCCTGGCCGCTGCTGGCTCTCGGCTTGCAGCAGCTCAGCCAGGTGCAGCACGTTGGTCAGCCGCCGTTCGCCATCGGGCGCAGCCAGCAGGCGTTCGGCTACCTGCTCCTGATCGAGCCAGGCGCGGAAGGCGCGCATAAACCCTTGTTGCTGCCAGAGCTGGTGATACAGCTCGGCGTCCTCACGCTCCCGGTCCCAGGCGCGTTCATCGTCCTGGCAGCGCGCCAGTTGCTGGGCATCCCGGCCGAGCAAACGGGTAGACAACGCATAACGCAACACGCCTTCGCGGCCGGGTTCGGCATAGGCCGCGAGCACCGCCGCCAGCTCGGCTGCCTCCTCGCTGTGCCACACGCTCTGGTTGCCGCGCCGCACGCTGGGTACGCCACGCGCCACCAATTGCTCGGCCACTTCCGAGGCTTGCCGGTGGTTGGAAACCAGCACGGCAATGTCGCCGCCCCTGAGCGGTGTGCGTATGCCGTCTTTTTCAAAGTACGCCTGGCCCTGCGCGCTGGCAGCCAGCAGCGTGGCGATACGTTGCGCGGTATCGACCGCCACCAGGGCGTCGGCGCGGCCTTTGTTCAGCGGCTCATCACCGAGCCATACCAGCGACAGCGGCGCTTCGTTGCCGGGCGGCAGCACCAGTTGCGAACGGGCTTTGGCACCCGCTTTTACCGGCGGGTAATCCAGACCCTCGACGGCGAACGGCTGCGGCCGCGCAAACAGCAGGTTCAGCGCGGCAATCAGCTCGGCGGTGGAGCGATAGTTGAAGGGCAAGTCGTAGCGCCGTTCAGCGGCGGCGCGGGCGGTTAAATACGTGGCCAGGTCAGCGCCGCGAAACGCGTAGATCGCCTGCTTGGGATCGCCGACAAAACACAGGTCGCCGCCCTCGCGGTAGATGCGGTCGAAAATCTGGTACTGCACCGGATCGGTGTCCTGGAATTCGTCGATCAGCGCCACCGGATAACGGGTGCGCAGCGTCTGCGCCAGGGTGTCGGCCACCGGGCCTTGCAGGGCTTCGTTCAGGCGGTTGAGCAGGTCGTCAAAGGCCAGCATGCGCTGCGCGGCTTTGCGCGCGGGCAGCTCGGCGTTCAGGCGATCAAGCAGGCGCACTTGCAGGGCAATCAGGCGCTGCTCGCCCGCCGGCAGCGCGTCGGCGATGGCCAGCAGCAGCGCATCGAACGCTTCGGCAATGGCGCTTACCGGCGCGTTGTGGCCTTTCTTGGTGGCCTTGAACAAGGCGCTGCCGGTGAGTTTGCCCAAGCCAATCGGCGCATCGAACAGCGCCGCCGGGTCGGCGAAATAGCTGTCCAGTTCGGCCGACCACAGCGGCAATTTCGCCACCTTGTGCGTGCTCTGGCTCAGGCCGCCATGTTCTTGCAGTTCCTCGATCCAGCCGTAGCCGCTACGGCGCCACATGTTCGCGGCGGTATTCCAGGCTTGGCTGGCGGCGGCCAGTTCGTCCGAAGCCGGCGCCGACTCATCGATGCGGGGCTCGATACGCAAATACGGTTTGCCCAGATGCGGACGCAGGCGCTGTCGCAACAGCGCCGGGGTGATTTTTTTCTTCGCTAGAAAGCGTGCCCACGCCGGGTCGGCCGCCGCCAGTTCATGGCGCCAGGCGTCGGTGAGCAAGGCATCGAGCACTTCGCGGTCATCGCTGGCCAGCTCGCTGTCGAAATCGCCGCCGGCTTCGAACGCGGCGTCTTGCAGGGCGCGCTGACAGAAACCGTGAATGGTGAAAATGGCCGCTTCATCGAAACCATGAACGGCCAGCAGCAAACGCCGACGGGCCTCTTCGCCGGGGTATTGAGCATGCAGACGCGTGAGGAACTCGTCGCTGCTCGGTGCCCCTTCATAAACGGCCAGCAACTCGGCCAGACGGCCGCGAATACGCTCGCGCAATTCAGCGGTGGCGGCCGTGGTGTAAGTCACCACCAGAATCTGCCCGACGCTCAGTTGCCGCTCCAGCAGCAGGCGCGCGTACAGCGCGGTGAGCGTCCAGGTTTTGCCGGTGCCGGCGCTGGCTTCAATCAGCGAACGCCCGGCGAATGAGGACGCGTGAAGGTCGAGGCTCATTCGTCATCCTCCCCTTCCGGTGCCAAGGCTTGCAGCGCCGGCAAAATCAGCGATTGCGCCAGGGCTTCGAAGCGTTCGCCGAGCACCTCGCGATCACGGAACGCCAGGGCGTACCACGGGTCTTGCGACTCGCCGGGCAACGGGCTGAAGTCCGCTCCTTCCCAGGCGACTTTGGCCTTGTAGCGCGCTGCTTCAATCGGCTCTTTGCGCCCGGGTTTGAGCAGCCCCTCGGCAAAGCCATAACTGCTTTTCAACATCAGCGGCAGCGGCTCGCACAGCGCCTCGCGGTAGGCCAGCAGCCACGGTTCGAGTAACTCGCGCGGGTTGGCCAGCGGGCCCAGTTGCCAATCGTGGACCGGCGAAATCAACAGACTTTCACGGGCGATATCCGCCGTGGCGCTGAGGTTGAGCAGCACATGGCGCAGCCAGAAAGACGGCAGGTCCCAGGCACTGGGTGCGTTGAGGCGCCATTCGAACAGGCCGCTGGAGGTCACGCCCTCAAGCCAACCGTGGATGTGCACACCGGCCAGTTGCACATCGACCAGCAGCGGCTGCGGCTGTTCTTCCGGGCGCGCTTCAAACAGCCGGGGCGCAAAGGCACGCACCGGGCCGCGAAGTTTGCCCCACAGCGCCTGACCCAATTCGCCAGTCGGCAACCAGCCGGCGGCACGGGCAACGTCGCGTTCCTGCTCCAGCGTCCAGTCACGCTCCACGGCTTCCAGCGCCAGCTGACGTAAACCGCGCCATGCCGGGCCTTCGAGAACGAACGGTTCGTCGCTGGCCAAGGCTTCGTCACTGTCGGCGAGGCGCAGGCCCAAGCGTTGTTCCAGCAGAAAACGCGCCGGGTGGCGGAAGCATTGCAACAGCTGCGATGGCTCAATATGCAGCCAGTCGGCGTCCGGCTCCGGCAGGCGCCCGGCAAACGCGGCCGGGCTGGTTTGCGGCGGCTCGGCCAGGCGCTGGGCGGCGCGGAACCACGACGCGGCGTAGCTGCGCTGGGCGCCGCCGGCAAAGTTGCCAGGCGAGAAGGGTTGCAGCGGGTGAGCGATGGTCAGGTGTTTGCTGGCCAGCTCCTGAACTTCAAGGGCATCGCGGCTGAAGCCGCTCCTACAGGTGCTCTGGGCGGTGAGGTCGACGGCTTCGAGCACTTCGCTGATAAGCACCGAGGGCGGCAGTTCGGCGTTGTTGCGTGGGTCGCGGCCAACATAGCTGAGATACAGGGCATCGCGCGCCGAGAGCAGAATTTCCAGCAGCAGGTAACGGTCATCCAGCCGCCGTGCGCGGTCGCCGCGACGCGGGTGTTGGGTAATCAGGTCGAAGCCGGCAGCGGGCGTGCGCCGTGGCAGCGCGCCGTCGTCCAGGCCAAGCAAACAGACCAGACGAAACGGCAGGCTGCGCATCGGCACCATGGTGCAGAAGGTCACCGCGCCGGTGAGAAAACCCGACGCCCCGCTGCCCTGCTCCAGCGCTGTGCTCAGTTGCTGACGCACCAGCGCCAGCTCCAGCGGCCGTTCGATGCCCGCAGCCTTCGCCTGTTCGCGCAGCGCGGCGCAGGCCTGGCTGAGCAACAGCAGGGTGTCACCGGCTTCGCGCTCGTCAAACAGCGCGTCGATCATCGCTTGCAGCGTGTCGGCCCAGGCAGCCAGCGAACGCGGGCGTTGCAGGTCTTCCGCCAGGGACGCGAGGCGCTGAACGAAACCGGCCAGGCGGCCGAGCAGTTGCGCGCGGGCGCCTTCGAGGGCGTCCAGCGGCCAGGTGTCGCCCAACAGCGGCGCGGCATCCCCGGCCAGTTGCGGCGGTGCGGCAAAACCGAGCAGCAGGCGGTCCAGGCCCTGGCGCCAGGTAAAGGCGGCGTCAGCGGGCAAACCCAGTTGCTCGCGGTGCTCGCTGTCGCGGCCCCAGCGCACACCGGCTTCGCGCAACCAGTCGCGCAGCAGCGGCAGGTCTTCGTTTTCGATACCGGCACGGCGGGCAATCGATGGTTGCTCCAGCCAGGTAAGAATTTCTTCGGCGCCGAAGCGGCTTTGCTCCAGGGTCAGCAGCGCAAGGAAGGCTTCGATAATCGGCAGCTCGGCACGCAAGCTGCGGTCGGCCAGGCTGAACGGAATGCGCGGCGAACGCGGGCCGCGACCGTGGCTGTCGCGGGTGGCAAACACGGCTTCGATAAACGGCGCGTAGCGTTCGATATCGGGCGTCAGCACCACCACCTGATCGGGCGTCAGCGTGGGGTCAGCGGCAAAGCGCGCCAGCAACTGGTCGTGAAGAATTTCCACTTCGCGCAGTGGCGAATGGGCGATATGCACTTCCAGCGAACGGTCATCGTCACGCAGCAACAGCCGCTCTTCAGGCAGGCGCGTGCGCAGTCGCAAAATATCGTTTTGCAGGGCGCGCAGCAGCGAGGTGTCGTGCAGGTCGGCGTCTTCGGAATACAGCCCCACTTCCTGACCGCCGAGGCTGAACAGCGCGTCGAAAAAATCGCGCCCCTGCTTGCCAAGGCTGGCGAGCAACGGATGGCCAACATCCAGGTACCAGTCATCCGCAGCAGTGGCGCTGTTAAGCACCGGCTGGCGGGCCAGTTCGCGTACGTCACGGATGTCGCCCCAGGCTTCGCGGCATGGATTCAGGGCGCAAATCACCACCTCGACATGCCGGGCCAGGCCGTCGAGCACGCGCATGTGGTGCGGCGGCAAGCTGCTGATGCCGAACACCAGCAGGCGCTCGGGCAGGCCGGCGATGGGCGTGTCGTTGTGCAGGCGGCGCAGCAGGTCGTCGAGCAGGCGGGCGCGGTGCGGGTGACCGTCGCGGGTCAGTTCACGCCAAAGCAAAGCTTGCCAGCCTTCGTCGGCGCCCAGATCAAGCAGCTCGTTGCGCTCCCAGGCGGCAAGCCAGTCGTCGCGGTACAGCAGGTATTGGTCGAAGACGTCAGCAATGCGCGCGCCCAGCGACAAGCGCCGGCGCTCATCGCCGCCTTGCAGATAGTGCGCGAGCCGAGGCGCCTGTTCGAGGTTGGCCGGCTCGCACAGCCAGTCGTAAAGGCGCCAGGTCAAGGTAGTGGGCGAAAACGCCGACTGTTCCGGCAGTTGATCAATTAAATCGCCTAGCACCTGCCGGGAAATTTCCCAGACAAACTTGGCCGGCAACTGCACCTCCAGTTGCATGGCAATGCCCTGCTTGCGCGCCAGCTCCAGGGTCAACCAGCGGCCCATGCCCTGGCTAGGCACCACCACCAAAGCGGGCGCAAACGGTTCGCGCTGCGGTTGGGCCAGCAAGGTGGTGGCCAACTCGCCGAGGGTTTCCAGATCGGGGGCGTGGTAGAGCGTGAGCATGGGCGCAGTCGCTGGCGGAGATGGCACCTAGGTTAACAGCTCGGCCGGCGCTTCGGGATCGTCAAATCGCGCGCAAATACTGGCGTGAACGGTGTTCGCCAACTACAGCTAACTCTATGGCGCACAAGAAAAAATCGAACGACCGCGGTTCTTGCCCGGTCCACTGCCCATATTCGCCATGCTGCCAGGGAGGCCGCGCTGATGCTGACCCTGCTCAACCTGCTTTCTGCCGTCGCCCTGCTGATTTGGGGCACTCATATTGTGCGAACCGGCATCCTCCGGGTGTACGGCTCGCAACTGCGCAAAGTGCTGAGCCACAACATGAACACGCGCCCGCTGGCCTTCGTCGCCGGCATTGGCGTGACTGCGCTCGTACAAAGCAGCAACGCCACCGCGCTTCTGGTGACCTCGTTTGTAGGCCAGGGGCTGATGGCGCTTACGCCGGCCCTGACCATCATGCTGGGCGCCGATGTGGGCACCGCCTTGATGGCGCGGGTGCTGACCCTGGATTTATCGTGGCTGTCGCCGCTGCTGATTTTCCTCGGGGTGATCTTTTTTCTTTCGCGCAAACAGAGCCGCGCCGGCCAGTTGGGCCGTGTCGGCATTGGTTTGGGTTTGATCGTGCTGGCACTGGAACTGATCGTCAGCGCCGCGCTGCCGATTACCGAAGCCCACGGCATCAAAGTGTTGTTCTCCTCACTGACCGGCGACGTACTGCTCGACGCCTTGGTCGGTGCCCTGTTCGCCCTGATTTCCTACTCCAGCCTCGCCGCCGTGCTGCTCACCGCGACCATGGCCGGCGCCGGGCTGATCAGCTTGCCGGTGGCGCTCGGGCTGGTGATCGGCGCCAATATCGGCAGCGGCATTCTGGCCTTGCTCAGCAGCAGCATGCAGACCGAAGCCGGGCGCCGCGTGGCGTTGGGCAGCCTGCTGTACAAAATCATCGGCCTGCTGCTGATCAGCCCGTTTATCCATCCGCTGGTGCACTGGCTGGGCACCTGGAAAATGAGCCCGCAAACCCTGGTGATCAGCTTTCACCTGGCCTACAACGTCGCCCGCTGCCTGCTGATGTTGCCGACCGTGAATCTGATGGCGCGCTTCTGCAACTGGCTGCTGCCCGACCGACAGCTGGACAACGGCATCGCCAAGCCGCGCCACCTGGACATGACCGCACTGGACACGCCCAGCCTGGCGCTGAACAACGCCGTGCGCGAAACCCTGCGCATCGGCGACATCATCGAAACCATGCTCAGCCATTTTCTCGCCGTGCTTCAGGGCCCGCAGCCCTTGGCCGGCAAGGAACTGCGCCGCCTGCGCGATGACGTCGACGCCCTCTACAGCGCGGTGAAGCTGTACCTGGCGCAAGTGCCCGGTGAAGCGCTGGGCGAGCATGACCGGCGGCGCTGGGCGGAAATAATCGAGCTGACCGTAGACTTGCAACAAGCCGCCGACCTGCTCGAACGCATGCTCGCCAAAGTGCAGGACCAGAAGACGGCGCAGCAGCATTCGTTCTCCGAAGCCGGGCTGCAGGAGCTGACCGAAATGCACCAGCAACTGGTGGCCAACCTGCGCTTGGGGCTGAGTGTGTTTTTATCGGGCGACGCCCACAGCGCGCGGCAGCTGCTGCGCGAGAAGCGCCGGTTTCGCGCGCAGGAGCGGCGCATGGCCCACGCCCACGTGTATCGCCTGCATCACCAGATTGTGCAAAGCATCGAAACCAGCTCGCTGCACCTGGATCTGATCGCCGATATGAAGCGGCTGAACTCGCTGTTTTGCAGCAGCGCTTATGCCGCCCTGGAAAGTCATGAGCATGGCGCGCTGGCCGACAGTGAAGACGATCACGCGGAAACGGCCGTGCAAGCAGCCACCCACATGCACGCCCCGGAGCCAGACTCCGCGACGCGTTGAGCGCTGTCTTTTAACTTGCGGCTTGGGCAGAATCTGGCGCCATGCCTACAGCCATCGACCCTCGCCACGCGTCCGTCAGCGCCAGCCTTACTCAGTCTGTGCTGCACGCGGCTGTGCGCCTCGGCCTGGCGCGCAGCGAGCTACTTGCCGCCTGCGGCTTGAACGAACAGCAATTGGCCGACCCCGACGGCCGCGTTGCCTTTAGCGCCCACGAACAGCTCTGGCAAGAACTCGATAACCGCCTGGACACCAGCGAACCCGGCCTGCTGGTGGGCGCCAACCTCGCGCCGGGGCCGCTCAGTGTGCTGGGCTATTTGCTGCAAAGCAGCGCCACCCTTGGCGAAGCGCTGGCCGCAGCGCTGCGGTACCAGCGTCTGGTGGGCGAAGGTGGCGAGCTGCAGTTGCATACCGTAGGCGATGAGTTGCGCGTGCTGTATCGCCCTGTGCACCCGCAGCTGCCAGCCACGCGAACCCGCGTGCTGGCATTGATGATGTTCTGGGTGCACATGATGCGGCCGCTAATTCCCGGCTATCGCTTGCTACGCGCCGAATTCACCCACGTGCAGGCGCCTGACCTGCAACCGTATCTCGACGCGTTCGCCGCCGAAATCTCGTTCGCCCGCCCCGACTACGTTCTGGCGCTGCCGCTGCAACTGGCCAATGCGCCCCTGATACAAGCCAACCCGCCCCTGCAAACCCTGCTGCGCCAACACGCCGAAGCGCTGCTCGCCCGCCTGCCCAGCGAGGGCCTGATCCCCCGTGTCGTCACCCTGCTGGGCGCGCAACTGGCCCACGGCGAACCCGACCGCGCTGAACTGGCTCGCACCCTGCACCTTAGCGAACGCACGCTGCAACGGCGTCTGGCCGAAGAAGGCAGCAGCTACCAGCAATTGCTTAGCGACACCCGCCAGCACCTGGCCGAACGCTACCTCGACGACGGGCAACTACCGGCCGCCGAGATCGCCTTGCTGCTGGGCTATTCCGAACCCAGCGTGTTCTTTCGGGCATTTCGAAACTGGACGGGATTGACGCCGGGGGAGTACCGCATGAAAGGTGCGAAAAAACGTGCAGAAAAATGTGAAGGCTGATCGCTAGGCTGAATCCGGAAACTGCCGACTATAAAGGCCTCCAGCCGAAAAAAACCGGTAAAAAAATGTGCAGTTTTATAGGAAGAATTAGGTGCGACGAACGCTGATTCTCCGTAGCCGCATCCGATGCAAACGTGGCCAGACAGCGGCGACGCCATATGTTCATGGTCCGCACGGATACCCTGATTTGTCCGAACGGCCAAACGATTGATGAGCGTCCCCGGTTGATCAAGGTCCGCCTGTGTCTTGGGCGCCATGGGAGTTTCCAGTACCGCCGCCTGACGAGTCCAGGCAAAAAATATCCGTTAAAAAAGGGAGCCAAGCTCCCTTTCGTTGAGGTGGTCGCAAACGCTCAGGCACGTTCACGCATGCCGCTCTGGCTTGCTTTCACCAACGATTTGGCCATTTCGCTGAGCTGTTGAATAACGCCGGCTTCGTGATCTTTGTTGATGAAGGCATCGGCAGCGGACAGGGTTTGCACATACAGCATCAAGTCGGCGGCGCGCTCTAGAGCCGCCTCGATGGGCACGCCGGCGTTAACGGAAAAAAGGGCGTGGTCATCGACGATGTCGAAGGGTTGTTGGGTGGTTACTGCGGTTTTCATATTCATCTTTCCTTGGCGTGAGGAAACCTCCAGATGAGCTGAACCATCATCGAAGAGGCATCGGTACAAAGGCGCGAACATCAGGCGACGGCTGCGCTTCTGCTTCCTTAATTCCCCAGCGACTAAACCGGGTCGCTGAACGTAGCGATGGAGAACTTTAGGCTGAGCGCCGGGGCGTGGATGTCGGCTGCGGCGGACAAAGACGAAGGTTGTCGCGAAGAAAATCGCCAAGTTGCGCAAGCAATAAATAAAAAAAACGCCGTCAGCTGACGGCGTTTTTGGCTGGGTGGGCGCGTGTCAGAAGCTAAAACGCCACTCCGCTTGCAAGCCATGGTTGCGGGCGTTGGTGCCCATTTCGCCGGTATAGCCGATGCCCACGTTCTGCGTGGCACTGAGGCCAAGGTCTACCCCCGCTTCAAGCATCATGCTGTTGCGATCCAGCGCGCTGCCATATACGTCGAACGTGCTGCCGCCGGAGCGGTAGGACTGCTGGGTGGTGACTTCGACATCGCCGAACATCCGCCGCCAGCCAACGCTCGCACGCGGGGTTACGCTCATGCCGTTGTCGAGCACTCCAAGGTGAGCCAGGCGCAAGCCTAACGTGGCGCTGAGGTTGTTTTGCTGTTGATCATCCACGTGCAGCGCCGCTGCGCCGCCCTTCTCGTCGTATGCCTCGCGGCTGTAGCGCTGGTAACTGAGGTTGATAAAGGGTTCTTTCAGTAAGCGGCCGCTGGCGGTCTGATAGCCCAACTCTACAAAGGCCTGCTGGCCTTTGGCCGAATAGTCGGCGCGTGGGGTGTCGGTGAATTCGTTAAAGCTCAGTTCACGCTTGCTGGTGCCGCTATGCCCGCTGTATGCCAGCCCCATACGGGTGGCCAGCGCGCCGTTCTGATGCAGCGCATACGCGCCGACGTGGTAGCTGTTAACGGCGCCGGTCAGAAATGCGCCGGCATCGAGGTCAGTCTTCGAATAGCCACTTACCACGCCCAGACGCCAGTCAGGGGACAGGGCCCAATCAGCGCCGACAAGTGCGCCGCTGGTGCGCTGTTTGAGGTCGCTGGGGTTGTCGTCTTGCTCGAAGGTGCCCTGACTGCCAAGCGCCTGCAGCCAGACGCGACTCTGCGCTTTAGGGTCTTGCAGACCACGGGCATCGTTTGGCGTGCCCGTGGCCACCAGCAGCGGGCCATCGTCGCGCAGCATCGCTGCCTGCAAGCTGTTGCCGCGGCTCTCCATTTGCTGCATGGCCTGCAGCATGCCGCTGCTGACTTGCCCGGTACTCGCCAACATGGCCGACACACGACTGGCGTTGGCGGCGCCAGCGAGTTGCTCCAGTGCCAGGCCGGCAGTTTTGATATCGCTAACCAGCAAATGATTGATCAGACCGGGCGTGGTTACACCAATGGTCTGAGCCGCGTTCACGGCACTGGCGGTGCCGGCTGCGGAAACGATGGATTTGTCGTTGCGATGCAGTTCGAGCTCGACCGACTTGTCGTTGTAAATCAACTTCGGATCGAGGAAGTACAGATTGGTTTTCACCCCTTCAAACTTGCCGGTAATGCCGTTGGCGGCAGTCAGAATGGTGTAACGGGTGTTGGGCTCATAAGCGCCCATACCTGCTGCTACCTGCACGCTGGCAAAGTTGACCGAAGCGGTGTCTCGCACGTCTACCAGACCGGCTTTGCCGTCCGGCCCCGCACTTACGTAAAAAGTGGAGCCCAGTGTCATTTGCAACTTGCCGTCGATGGTCAGGGTGTCGCTGGAGAATTCCGCCCCTACTGCGCCGCCGCGCTTTACATCAACGCTACCGACCGTTCCCTTCCCGCTCAGCACGCCGCTGCTGTTTACCGTGACAGCGGATTTGGACAGGTCGCCGTTCACCGTGAGTTGGCCACCGTTGACGGCCGTGGCGCCGGTCATGCCGCTACCGTCGCCGTTGAATATCCATTCGCCGAGGCCGGCTTTAATCAGGCTGAGGCTGCCAGTACCGCCATCTTCCAGTACACCATCGAATGTGGCCGAGCCAAACGCACCGGTATCCACGGTTAAGGTGCTGTTGGCGGTACCGCCATTGCGAACCGTGCCTTTACCTACGAGCCCACCCACTGTCGCATTCCTGCCGGCGAGTATGAATGCTGTTCCGGCATCCTTTAAATCCACTGCAATAATCTTGCTGTTCAGGTCGGCGCCATCAAGTTCAAAATAACTCTTATCATTAAAGGTCAATAACGCGCCGGCAATTGCGTCTGTTGCAGTTACGCGTATAAAGCTGGCATCCGAAAACGTCAACCGACCGCCATTGATAGCATCTTTGGCGGACACCACAACTCCTGCGGTATCTTTGAAGTTCTGTCGCCCGGCTGTTATTGCACTTTCAACCGTCGCCCTTAGTTCGCTGTTTTCCGAAAAATCTACCGTAGTGTTCGGCCGGAATGTATTTTTTATATTGGCCAGCACCACATCCTGCCCGGCGAAGGCCGCGTCAGCGGTGAAAGCGCCGTCTGCGCTGGCGTCATGATCCGCAGCGAGCGCCTGAGCGGCAATAATCTGCGCAACCACTACACATATAACGTTCAACTTGAATGCATTCATAATCTTTCCTTTTTTAATACTTCGCTCACAGCACCTAGATATGCGCGCAGATAATTAGTTACCGTCATCAGCGCCGGAGCTTTGGCAAGAAGGGAGGGACGAGCAAAAACAACAGGCGCGGACGGTAACAAGTTAAAAAGTTACTTGTCCACGCCAAGGAACTTCCCTACAAACGATTGGGACAGGAGAATTACAGAACAGCATTAAGCAGAATTATTTCTTACACTTTCACACGCAAGTTCAGCCACAAAACGAAAATCCAGTCATCGCACTAACTGGCCGCACCGGCCTGTTTTTCCGTATTATCCGCCCCCCCTTTTGCCCTGCCGCAGCCGCCGTTATGAAACCCGCTCGCCTTCGCGCCGATCTCCTCGCTGGCCTCACTACTTCATTCGCTCTGGTGCCGGAGTGCATTGCCTTCGCGCTGGTAGCGCACCTCAACCCGCTGATGGGGCTGTATGGCGCCTTTATTATCTGCACGCTGACCGCCCTGTTCGGTGGACGGCCGGGCATGGTCTCGGGAGCGGCGGGTTCGATGGCGGTCGTTATCGTGGCGCTGGTGGTGCAGCACGGTGTGCAGTATTTGCTGGCCACGGTGTTGCTGGGCGGGGCGATCATGGTGCTGTTCGGGCTGTTGCGCCTGGGCAAGCTGGTACGCATGGTGCCGCACCCGGTGATGCTGGGCTTTGTAAACGGCCTGGCGATCATCATCGCCCTGGCCCAGCTTGAACATTTCAAAGCCGACGAAACATGGCTGAGCGGATCGCCTTTGGCGCTGATGCTGGGCCTAGTCGTGCTGACCATGGCTGTCGTTTATCTGCTGCCGCGCCTTACCCGCTCGGTGCCCCCCGCCCTGGTGGCGATTCTCGGCGTCGGCCTGGCGGTGTACCTCCTAGACCTGCCAACCCGCACCCTTGGCGACATGGCGCACATTGCCGGCGGCCTGCCGACGTTCGCCCTGCCCGATCTGCCATGGTCGCTGGACACCCTGACAATCATCGCGCCGTACGCCGTGCTGATGGCTATGGTCGGCCTGCTGGAAACCCTGCTGACCCTCAACCTCACCGATGAAGTGACGCAGAGCCGTGGTTATCCCGACCGTGAATGCGTGGCCCTCGGTGCGGCCAACATGGTGTCGGGCGCCTTTGGCGGCATGGGCGGCTGCGCGATGATTGGCCAGACGGTGATCAACCTCAGCTCCGGCGGGCGTGGGCGTTTGTCGGGCGTAGTGGCCGGGGTGATGATTCTGCTGTTTGTGTTGTTCTTGTCGCCGCTGATCGAGCGTATTCCGCTGGCAGCGCTGGTGGGCGTGATGTTTGTGGTGTCGCAGCAAACCTTCGCCTGGGCCTCGCTACGCGTGCTGCACAAAGTGCCGTTGAACGACATGCTGGTGATTGTGGCGGTTACCGTGATTACGGTGTTTACCGACCTGGCCACCGCGGTGTTGCTGGGCATCATCATTGCCGCACTGAACTTCGCCTGGCAGCACGCTCGCGAGTTGTACGCCGATGTTCACCTGGAGCCCGACGGCAGCAAGCTGTATCGCCTGCACGGCACCCTGTTCTTTGCCTCGACCGCGCCGTTTCTCAACCACTTCGATGTTGCCCAGGACCCTGAGCACGTCACGCTCGATTGCCAGCATTTGAGTTTTGTCGATTACTCCGCCATCACCGCGCTTAAAACCCTGCGCGAGCGCTACACCAAAGCCGGCAAGCACCTGCGTGTGGTGCATTTGTCCGAGCGCTGCAAAACGCTGCTCAAGCGTGCCGGTGCCGAGCACGCCTGATCGCGCTTCAGGCGTCGGCCACCACCACTTCGAGGCCGACGCGCCGGTAGTCTTCGATATCGCCAGACGGCACACGGGCTTCGGTAAAAAGCGTGTGCACCCGCGCGCAGGGTGCGATCAGAAACGGCTCCACGGCGCCCAGCTTGTCGGCAGTGGTCACGGCAACCACCTGCGAGGCGCTGTCCAGCAGTGCCTGTTTCAACTCCACTTCCTCGAAGCGCGGCGTGGTCAGGCCGATTTCCGGGTGCAAGGCGCACACGCCGGTAAATAACAGGTCGGCTTTAACGCTGCGGATCAGCTCCAGCGCCTCACGGCCGTTGGTGGCCATGGTGGTTGGATTGAGCTGGCCGCCGGCCAGAATCACGCTGACGCCCGGGTACTCGGCAAGCGCCACGGCGGTCATTGGCGAGCCAGTAATGGCGGTAATGCGGATATCCAGTGGCAACGAGCGCGCGATATGCAGCGGCGTGGTGCCAGAATCGAAAATCACCACCTGGCCATCTTCCACACGCTGAGCCGCGAGTTGTGCCAGTTGGCGTTTCATCTCATCGGTTTCATTGAGCCGCGCGAAATAGTCTTTGCCCGAATCCTTCGGCCGAGGCAGCGCGCCGCCGTGCACGCGTTGCACCAGCCCGGCATTGGCCAGTTCAGTCAGGTCGCGGCGGATGGTGTCTTCCGACACCTCAAAGTGCGCACTCAGCTCGCTCGCCAGAACGCGCCCATCACGCTCCAGCATCAACAAAATCTTTTGCCGCCGAACCTGGGGCAAGTCGGTCACCACGTGCTGACTCTGCATACTCATGCCTACTTATGCGGGTTTATGCGTTTTTCGGTCGATTGCGCCAAGCCTAGCGGGCCAATCGGCCAAATACAACCCGCTTGAACGGGCGGTTTTGCGGTGATCGCCGCCGCTCTTGTAGACTCCCCGGCCTTACTGGCCTTGGTTATTTCGAATGCGTGGTTTCTGCTCCAGTCGGCGCGTGTTGAAGCATTGCTTGCTGCTGCTTGTTGCCGTGATGGCGATGCCGATCTGGGCTGCCGAATCGCTCGACGCCGCCGCCGTGCGCGAGCAGCCAGCCTCGCTTACGCCCTTTATCGGCTTGCTCGAAGACCCCGTCCGCGCCCTGACGCTGGCCGACATTCAGCAGCCCGACCACGCCAGTCGCTTCCAGACCGACCTGCCGGCCACCAGCGCCCTGGGCCTGGGTTTTACCCGCTCGGCCTGGTGGTTGCGTGTGCCGCTGCGCAATACCAGCGCCAACACTTTGCAGCGCATGCTGGCGGTGGAAAATCCGCGCATTTCCCACATTCAGGCCTACCTGCCCGACGCGCAGGGCAACTACCGCGCGGTGACCACCGGCTCCGATGTACCGGCCAACAGCAAGGCGTACCCCAACCGCAATTTCATATTCCCGCTCACCCTGGCGCCCAACAGCGAGCAGGTGATTTACCTGCGCATGGAATCTACCGTGGGCCTGCTGATTCCCCTGCAACTGTGGGCGCCCGAGGCGTTCCACAGGCACGAGCGCGACGACTACGTGGGCCAGGCGTGGTACTTCGGTATCGCCACGGCCATGATCCTGTTCAACCTGATGCTGTTGGTATCGCTGCGCGACCGTATCTATCTGCTGTATGTAGCCTTCGCCACGCTGACGTTCGGCTCGCTGGCCATCAAAAACGGGCTGGCTCCGGACCTGACGCTGGCGGGCGTGCCGCTTAACTCGAACGTGATTTACTACTCCGGCACTTCGCTGGCGCTGGCCGCCATGCTGCTTTTTATGCGACGCATGCTCGGCACCCAGCAGCTATTGCCGCGCATCGACCGCGTACTGCTTGGCTTTGTCGTGGTGTACCTGATCACGCCCTTCGCGTACGCCGCCGCGCTGCCTTACTTTTCCCGTGCGGGCATTGTGTTGAATCTGCTGACGGCCCTGGTGGTGGTTGCCGTGGGCGTGGCTGCCGCATTGAAACGGCAACGCAGCGCGTACTTCTTTCTGGCTGCGTTCGCCTTGCTGATGCTGGGCGGCGCCATGACCTCGCTGCGCGCCATGGGCATCATGCCCACCAATCTGTTTACCGTAGACGGCTTGCAGCTCGGCTCCGCAATGGAAATGCTGCTGCTGGCCTTTGCCCTTGCCGATCGCTACAACGTGCTGCGCCGGGAAAAAGCCCGGGTGCGTGAACAGTTGCTGCACACGCAAGAAGAGCTTGTGCTGACGCTACAAAACTCCGAACGCGAACTGGAACAGCGCGTGGCCGAACGCACCGAGCAGTTGCAGGTGCTGAACGCGCAGCTGGAAAACCTGAGTCTTACGGACGGGCTCACCGGCATCGCCAACCGCCGCCGCTTTGACGAGGTGCTTGCCCAGGAATGGGCGCGCGCGCAACGCATCAGCTCGCCGCTGGCCCTGGCGATCATGGACGTCGACTGGTTCAAACCGTACAACGACCACTACGGCCACCCCGCTGGCGATGCCTGCTTGCAGCAAATCGCCAAGACGTTGTCGGGTACGGTGTGCCGCGCCAGCGATCTGGTGGCGCGCTACGGCGGCGAGGAATTCGTCTTTCTGGCGCCCATGACCGACGCCGCCGGCGCGCAGGCCATGGCGCACAAAGTGCTGCAGGCCATAGCAGCGCTGCAGCTGCCGCACGAAACCTCGCCGCTTGGGCATGTGACCATGAGCATCGGCGTAGTCAGCTTGCTGCCGGGCGCCGACACATCGCCGCAGCAACTGCTGCAACTGGCCGATACCGCCTTGTATGACGCCAAGAAACAAGGCCGCAACCGCATCAGTGCGGCGTAGCCGGTCGCTGTCGGTTTCACCCGCTTTTCAGCGAATGGCGGCCACAGCGCGCCATTTCGTTCCTACGCAGCCCTGATCGCCTTCCTCTTTCGACTGCCGCGCCTCGGGCGTCACTCTCACTGCGCGCACTTTCGCGCTTTGAAAGGAATCAACCATGAGCCAGGAACGCATCACCACCGAAGACGGCCACCGCTTTCACTCCACCGGCCAGACTGAACACAAACCCGGACTGTTCAGCGTCGCCCCGAACGTACCCATTGTGGACGCACTGACCAGCGTGTCGTGCCTGCTGAACACCCTGGAAGACGGCATTCTGGACGCCGCCATGGGCCACCTTCCCCTGCAAGACAACGCGGCCTGGCTGACACACCACACCCTGCAATCTGCCAAGGCGGTGGTCGACTCGCTGATCGGTAGCATCGAGTCGCCCGCACTCGCACCCATCGGCCGCTCCGCGTGGATTCGCGAAGGCGGTTATGTGGCTTACTTCATCCTCGACGACGTTCACGTGCAGCGTGCGCCGTTTGGCCGGTTTGGCCCGTTTCCCAGCGCCAATGCGATGCGCCAGGCGCTGGACAGCATCGAAGCGAAGTTTCCCGACCTGATTCTGGTGAGCCGCAAGGCGCGCCTGGCAGCGGATCTGATTGGCGAGTCGGAGCTGAATGAAGAGCATGCCAAAACCCTGATTAAAATCGCGGCGCTGGCGGTGTAGGGAAACGAAGGGGTCTGTGCGGGGCGCGGTTTGCGGGGGGCTTCGACGCTTGCATAGGCCTGGAGGCGCTGCGCCTTGTTCTCCACTTGGTTATACGGCCTGAGATTCTGGATTCCCGCCTGCGCGGGAATGACGGAGGCGTTGAAAAGTCCACCGTCATTCCCGCGAAGGCGGCGGTCCGACGACTCGGAATCCAGAATTTTGAATATGGCGCCGAGGAAGAATACAAACGACGTTCCTTAGTTTGTTTACACCAAACCAGGCAACCCTGTAAAAAACCCGTCCCCGCCACCAATCAATCCATCTGCTCCCGCAACATCCGTTCTTTCAACCGATAAAACTGCGCCGAGCCGTTATTGCCGTAACTCTCGAAATGCTCGGCAAGAGCGGCAGCCGCGTCAGCCCCAGCGTTGAATGCGTTCAGCAGGGTCTGTCGGTTGTCGGTGTCGACAACACGGCCCCCTTCGAACCGCCCTGCCATATATCCCTGCTCGGGAATATCCACGACGCCCAGCGTCAACTCGCCGTTTTCGGTGCGGCCGAGGAATATCCGTTTTATTTCGGCGCCTTGCAGTTCTTTCAGTACGCCGAGGCCATCCGCCTGGTCGTCGGTGCATTCGCCGTCCCATTGCGCTGATGCCCAGTCGGGCGGCGGCGTGGTGACTGAGCACGCGGCAAAAACAAGGGGCGAAAACGCGAAAAGACTTGCAACCAATAGCAGACGGCGCGGATGGAAAAAGGGGCTAGCTGTCATCGCGATCTCGCTGTAAGAAATTCTCGCCTATTCAACCAGATTGCCCCTCGCCGAGGGGCTGAACCCAACGCCGTGCGACACAGTTCTAAACGTGGGCAAAAATTGTTGAAACCTCTGCGCAATCTATCGGGTCAGAGCCTTCAATAGGGAGTGCCATTTCCGAGGCGCTCTTGCGCCACTGGAGCACGCTCATGTTGATTCTTACCCGCCGCGTTGGTGAAACCCTTCAGATTGGTAATGACATTTCCGTCACTGTTGTGGAGGTCAATGGCAATCAGGTGCGTATTGGAATTGCTGCGCCGAAAGACGTGGCAATCATGCGTGACGATGCGAAAAAACGACAACCGTCCACCGCCTCAGCTTGATTCCATGAGAGCCAACCATGCCGCGCCGCATTCTGCATGAGGGCCCTGCCGATATCATTCTGTGCTTCGCTCAAGGTTCCATCGAGCTAAGCAAACCCGCCGTTATTCGTGAAGAACGCTTAGGCGTTTATTCCGCCGCCGCCACCGACTGGGAATTACCCACCGGTGCCAGTTATGTGATTGTGCGGTTTGCCGGAGAAGAGCTCTCCGGCACCGTCACGCAGCAGGCCAAGGCCACGCTGTATTTCTCCTGAATTGCCCTGATGACTATGCGCCGATTACGCCGCCATCGAGCCGCGTAATCAGCAGCGTGGTCGAGCGCGGCCGGGTTTTGCCGTCGCTGGCGGGAAAGCTGATGCCGGGGTGCTGGATGTTGGCCCACATCGCCTTGCCGTCCGGGCTCCAGGCCAGACCGGTAATTTCGCAGCCGCGCGGCCCGACCAGAAAACGCCGCACTTCACGGGTCGAAGGATCGGCGCACAGCAGCTGATTACAGCCCATGTTCTGCATCGCCGGATCGACGTCGTCGTAGTCGGTTTGAATCCACAGCCGCCCTGCCCCATCGAACGCCAGCCCATCGGGCGACGACAGCACGTCGCCGTTGATGGTGCCCGTCAGGTTGGCGGGCACCGGCTTGCCGTCTTTGCCCTTGCTGCCCTGCGCTTCGCCAGCGAGCAAGAACAGCTCCCAGGTGAAGGTGGCGGCGGTCGGGTTGGCGTCTTTTTCGTTAAACCGCAGGATGTGCCCGTGCAGGTTCTGCGCACGCGGGTTGGCCTTGTCCAGCGGCTGCTTGGTGCCACGGCCATCGTTATTGGTGAGGGTTACGTACACCTCGCGAGTGCGCGGGTGCACGGCGGCCCATTCGGGGCGGTCCATAGGTGTTGCGCCGGCTTTGTCGGCGGCTGCGCGGGCGTTAACCAGCACCTCGGCCTGGGTGGCAAAACCATTCTCGGCGCTCAGGCCATTTTGCCCATGCACCAGGGCCAGCCATTCGCCGGTGCCGTCGGGGTTGAGTCGGGCGGCGTACAGGGTGCCGCTGTCGAGCAGGTCGCGGCTGGCTTTGGGGTTGCTGGCGTCGTGCTTGCCGGCCGGCACGAATTTGTAGATGTACTCGCCTTTGGCGTCATCACCTGAGTAGAAGGCCATCTTGCCGTCGTCGCCCATGCTGAGCGCGGCGCACTCGCGGCTGAAGCGGCCGAAGGCGGTGCGTTTGATCGGCTGCGCTTTGGGGTCGAACGGATCAATTTCCACCACCCAGCCAAAACGGTTCGGCTCGTTCACATGGCCACCGTGGGGTTGGCTGGCATCCGGTGTGGCGTCGAAGCGCGGGTCGGCGGTTTCCCAGGCGAAGTTCTTGCTCGTGCCGCTGCTGGCCACGCCGTAGCGTTTGTGCGCTACGCGCTTGGCGAAGTCGGCCTGGTCGCGATTGATGAAGTAGTGCGGCCAGTTCTCTTCGCAGGTCAGAAACGTGCCCCACGGCGTGATGCCGGTGGCGCAGTTGTTCAAGGTGCCGAGCACTTCCAGACCGCTCGGATCGCTCGCGGTTTTCATCAGCGCATGCCCGGCCAACGGCCCGGCCACGCGCATGGGTGTGAGCATGCTGATGCGCCGGTTGTAGGCCGAATCGAGCACGCGATGCCACTGGCCGTCGGCGCCCTTCTTCACCTCGATTACCGACACGCCGTGGGCGGCCTGCTCCTTGCGCACTTCGTTCAGCGGGCGCGGTTTGCTTTGGTCGATGGTGCTTGAAGGGTGCAGATGGGGGTTGATGTATTCGTGGTTCATCGCCAACAGGCCGCGGTCGGTTTCGCCTGGGAAGGCGAAAAAGTCCATGCCGTCGTGGTTGTCGCCGGCCTGTTTCAACTGCGCTTGCCAGTCATCACTGGCGTCCGGCTTCCAGGCCGGCGCGCCCGCTTCCACGGGGTCGCCCCAGGAGAAAAACGGCACCGCACGATAGCCCTCGGCGACCAGCACACGGTCAAAGTTCGGGTCGAGCTGCACGGGCACGCCCTTGAAGTTCAGCAACGGACTGGCGCCGGCTTTGGTATAGGCGCTGACGCCGCCGAAGAAGCCCAGAATGGCCACACTCAACCCACCCTTGAGCACGTTGCGCCGGCTGGGGTTCAACAGCTCGGCCAGGCTCGGGTTGCTGCTGGGGTTGATGGCGATGTCGTCGTGGCTTTCGAGTTGTTGATGGAACTGCTCGTGGTCATGGCGCATGGCAAGGCTCTTGAAAGTTGAAGAAAAAACGTCCGGCGTGCGGACTTACTCGATTCGGTAATGAAAGGTGTTTTTCACGTTGGCCACGCTGACGGCCTGGCCGTCGACGATACGTGGCTGGTAGCGAAAGGTGCGCGCGGCGGCGAGTGATGGCCGCACCAGCAGCGGGTGGCATTGCCCCAGCACTTGCGGGTTATCCACCCGGCCCTGCGGGGTTACGGTGTAGGTGACGGTGCAGTCGCCTTCGATGCCTTTTTCCAGCGCTTTGTCCGGGTACTCGGGGGGTTCCTTGCTCACCGGCAGATACGGGCGACTCTCGGCCGCCAGCTTTTCGGCAGCGGCGCGGGCGCTGGCTTCGCGGGCGGCAGCGGCGGCTTGCTGTTGACGCTGCTGTTCGGCCTGGCGCTGCTGTTCCAGCTGACGTGCCTGGGCCTGCTGTTGTTGAAGTTGTTGCTGGGCTTTTTCCTGCTCTTGCACACGTTTTCGCGCCAGGGCGGCGTGGTCGAGAACTGGCTTGGGCTTGGCCGGGGTTTTAGCCGGCTCCACGGGTTTGGCAACCTCGACCGGCTGCGCCGGCGGGCTGATGACTTCGGCCGGGGCCGGCTCTTGAACCGGCTCAGGCACAGGGGCAGGCATGGGCGCGGGCGGCGCCAGGGTAATCAACTGCGTGGTCAGCGTTTGCACCTGAGGCTCAGGCGGCGGCGTGGGCTGCCAATGGCTGACCAACGCCACGATCGCCAAGCCGTGCAGGCCAACGGCAACAGCCATCGCCAGCGCCTGACGCAGCCATTTGCGGGTGGGCAGTTGCAGGCTCGGCAGCGGTTGCAGGCTTGGCATCAGCGCAGCACTCATTGCGGCGCCTCGGTGATCAGGCCGAGGTTGCGCACGCCGCCTTTTTGCAGCGCCGCCATGCCGGCCACCACCGTGGCGTAATCAGTGTTGTGGTCCGCGCGGATGTACACCTGAGTGTCGCCGCGGCTGGCAATGATGGCGCCGACCTTGGCGGTCATTTCTTCCAGGCCCACGGCGCTGTCTTGCTGCTCATGGCTGTCCAGCTCGGCACCGACATTCCAGTAGTAGCCACCGTCGGCCTTTACCGAGAGCGTGAGAATCTGCTGCTGACTTGTCGTCGCCAACGCCTGGGCGGCGACCTTTGGCAATTCGATTTTCACGCCCTGGGTGAGCATCGGCGCGGTGACCATGAAGATCACCAGCAGCACCAGCATAACGTCGATGTAGGGCACCACGTTCATTTCCGCTTTGGGGCCGTGCTTGCGTTGAGGCTTGCGCATGGCGAACTCCTCAGGCCGCGTGCGCGAGGCGCGTGGACGCTTGCAAGGCGCGGTGCAGGCGGCCTTGCAGCTCATTGCCAAAGCTGTAGAAACGCGTGCTCAGGGTTTCCACGCGGGCGGCGAAGCGGTTGTAGGCGATCACCGCAGGAATGGCGGCAAACAGGCCGATGGCGGTGGCGATCAGCGCTTCGGCGATGCCCGGCGCCACGGTGCCCAGGGTGGCTTGTTGCACCTGCGACAAGCCGATAAAGGAATTCATGATTCCCCACACGGTGCCAAACAGGCCGATGTAGGGGCTTACCGAACCGACCGTGGCGAGAAAGGCCAGGCCCTTTTCCAGACGTTCCTGTTCTTCACTGATGCTCACCAACAGGCGGCGCTCCACGCCATCGACCACTGCTTCAGGGGTGATGCCAGGCTCGCGGCGCAGGTGGCTGTATTCGCTGAAGCCCTCGTGAAAAATGCGCTGCAGGCAGGCGTCATCGTCGGCGTTTTCGCTGCTGTCGCGGTGCAGTTGCGCCAGGTCGCTGCTGTTGCGGAAACGAAGCTGGAACTCTTTGAGCAAACGCTCGATGCGGCCCAGCAACAGGCTGCGTTGCACGATCAGATACCAGCTGACCACCGAGGCCAGCAGCAGAATCAGCATCACGCCTTTTACCAGCAGCGAGGCATCGTTGATCAGGCTCCAGACGCTCATTTGTTCGAGTGTGCTGTGCATGGTGCGGCTCCTTCTTCTCTAACCCCGCCGTGACGGGGTTGTGATCGGCTATTCGATTACGTTGATGTTGCAGGCTGATGACAGGCCTTACGGCAGACGCAGCGCCTTGGCCACGTCGCTCCAGGGCACCAGCTTGAAGTTCTGCGTGCTCTCGGGCATGCGTTTGCGGCCGTCCTGCACCACCAGCAAGCCTTCGCTCCAGGCGCCGCCGAGGTTGGCGCCGGTCACTTCCAGGCCGTCGGTTTCCGAGGCGCCGTCGATACCCAGTGCGCCATTGAGGCCAACGCGAAAGGCACCGCGCATGGCAAATGGCGGCTGCGCATCGAGCAGCACGTAGCTGTCGTTGCCCTGGCTGGACACCACCAGATAATTGCCACGTGGCCCGTGAAACAGGCCCATGCCTTCAACGTCGGCCTTGAGCACGTCGCCCACCTTGAGCACGCTGGTCAGCTCGCCCGACGCGTCGGGGCGTGCGTCCAGCGTCCATACGCCGACGTCTTCCTCGCCGATAAACAGACGTTGCTGACGGTCATCGGCGACGCAGCCTTCGGGCTGACTGTCGACTTTGAAGCGACGCACTTGCTGGCCCTGAATCTGGCCCTGCACGTCGCTCAGGCGGTATTGCAGAAAGGTGCCGTCCTTGCCGTTGGCGAAGGCATACAGCTCGCCGGGGGCCGGCTGGAACAGGCAGATGCCGTAAATTTCCGCGAGCGGCGTGCGCACCTCGCCGGCCTCACGCAAGGCGCCCGTGGCGCGATCGATGGCGAACAGGCTGATGCTGTTGCGATCGCGGTTACTGGCAACCGCCAGATCAATGGGTTTGCCCCCCAGGGTGAAACCGGCGCGCACATCCACGTTGTTCAAGCGCCCTACCGGCAGCTCTTGCAGCAAACGGCCATCGAGGTCGTACGCCAGCAGGCCCTGCTTTTTGTTGGTGCCGAGCACGCGTGACAGGTGCGGCTGCGTGGGATGCAGCCACACGGCCGGGTCATCCGCAGCATCGCCCTGGCGCCCTACCGGCTCGGTCTGGCGCAACGCCGGCACGCTGGGCAGGCGCGGCGGCAAGGGTTGCGGTGTCGGCTTCCAGTTGAGCTGGCCGTGGTAGACGCGCTTTTGCTCGCCGTCTTCCACCAGCAATTCCAGGCCATTGGCCGTCACCCGGGCGTCGAGGCGCTCGGGCTCCTTGAGACCATCAAGGTGCAGACTGGCGACGCTTTTCCACTGTTCAGCGTCTTGCTGATAGAGATTCAGCGTGGCGTTTTCTGCGTCCAGCGCCACCAGACCACCGGGCAGGCTGACCATTGCTTGCGGACTGCCAGCCAGGCTGCCGAACGGCGCGCGCATATCCACCGGCACCCGCGCGGTATCGGCTTCCGGCGCCGCCGAGAAGGCCCACAGGCCGACGTTTTCTTCGTTCACATACAGGCGATTGGCAGCATCGTCGGCGTGGCAATATTCGGCGCCCGGCGGCGTCGGCAAACCGCGCAGGCGCAACGGTTCCTTGTTCACCTGCGCGCCGCTGCCCACCAGCCATTGCTCGCCCTTGCCGTCTTCGCCAAGCAGAAACAGGTGCAGGTTGGCGGCTTCGTCGCGGTACAGGCACAGGCCCGACACGGCGTAGTCACGCGCCGGCAGCAGTAGCGGCTTGGCCCACTGGCGGGTACGTGGATCGAGCACCACCAGCGCCGCTTGCTGGGTCGCGCCGTCTACGCTGGCAACCAGCACCTTGCTGCCCAGAGAACGGCTGTCGAGCCCGCTATAAGCGCCGGGCAAACGCGCCAGCTCGGCGCCGTCGCCCTGAAGCAACAGCAAGCCATTGCGCTCGCTGGCGGCAAGGCGCAGGTCGCCGCTGCCGGCTACATCGGCAGGCAGAAAGCGCACGTCTTCGGCCTTCACTTTCGCCGACCCGCCCCACGGCGACAGACTCACGACTGGCCTGGCTTCGGAAGTTTTCGGCAGGCCATCGCAGCCGGCCAGCAGCAACGCGGCGGCCAGCAGGGTTGGCGCAAACCATGTGTTGATAAACAACGGTGTCATTCACAGAGTCCTTGTACAAAACGCACACGCCACGGCGCCCCGCACGGGGGCGCGCGGGCGGGATCAGAAGTGGGTGAAGGTCAGGCCGAGCTTGTAGGTCGGACCGTATTCCTCGTACTGGGCGTTGTAAGAACGGCTGCCGGTGTACACGTAGTACGACTCGTCGGTGAGGTTTTGCGCCTCGAACGACAGTTGCAGGTTCTTGGTCAGGAAATAGCGCGCGGTGAAGTCGACAAAGGTCTGGTCGTCCACGTGCAGGTCGTGGGCTTTGTCATCCACCGAGGCCACCTCGAACAGGTAGTCGGATTTGTAGTTGGCCGACAGGCGCAGGCTGAGCGTGTCGTTCTCCCAACCGAGCATCAGGTTGCCAACGCTGTCGGACTGAAACGGCAAGTCGATATCGCGCTTCTGCCCCTGCCCTTCAATCTGTGCATCGGAGCGGCTGAAGGTGGCGTTGGCGCCCATCAGCAAACCATTCCATGGCGCCGGCAGGCTGCTGAATTTCTGCTGCCAGGCCAATTCCAGGCCGTACAGATCGGCGCTGCTGCCGTTGGCGAAAGTGTTGGCCTGATCGAACGCTGCCCAGCGGCCGGTGCCGGCCAGGTCGGTGTTGTAGACGAAGTTTTCGATGTCTTTGTAGAACACGAAGGCCGAAACCACACCGTCGTCATTCAGGTAGTGCTCAATGCCCAGGTCGAAGTTGCTCGACTCCAGCGCGTCGAGATCCGGGTTGCCGAATTCGGCTTCGTCGCCATCAATCACAAACCCCGGCGCCAGTTGCTCGAAGGTCGGGCGCACCACGGTGTTGGTCCAGGCGAAACGCACCTGGGTCTGTTTGTCGATCTGGTAACGCACGTGCAGACCCGGCAACCAGTGGTCGTATTTTCTATCGGCTTCGCTGGAGACGAAGTCGCCGTCTTCAATGCCCGTGCCTTTGGCCTTGAACTCGGTGCCCTCGTAACGCAGGCCGGCGATGATGCGCCAGTCCTCTACGTCGACGGTGTGCATGAGGTAGGCGGCGTTGATGTCTTCGCTCATGTCGAAGTCGTTTACGCGCGATTGTTCTTCGTCATAAAACTCGCTGCGGTCCAGCCGACCGAGCAGGTTTTTGATCGAGCTGGCGCTGATGCCAGGCCCGAAGTTGTCCAGGCCGTAATGCACGGTGCCTTTGGTGTATTGGGTCAGCGACAGTTCGTCGTCGGTGATGCCGAAGTTATCGAAGTCTTCGTATACCCAGCTGTTGGTGTCGTTGTCTTTGTCGCGGCGGCTGACTTTGCCGCCGAATTTCACCTGCGCGCTGTTGCCGGCCAGCTCGTAGTCGCGGGCGAAATCGAGCTTGATGTTTTTCTCGGTGTCGGTGGTGTTCTGCTCTTCCCACTCCACGCTGTCGAGTTCGAAATTGGCCGGGTTGTAGAAGTCGCTGCCAATGTTCAAACGCGGTTTGCGCGTGCTGCCGAAGCCGCTGTTGGCGAAGTCGTCGGTGCCTTCAAACGTGGCCGAGGCAATGTGGCCGGGGCTGTCTTCGCTGGACTCGCTCCAGCCGGCCTGGGCGTTGATGGTCCAGTCGCCACGCAGGTGTTCGCTGCCGAGCACGTAGCTCTGAATCTTTTGTGTTTCTTCGCGGCTTTTCAGCTCGCGCCAGCCTTCGCTTTCACCCAGCTCGCCTGCGGCTTGCGCATCGGCGAACTCGACGCCGGCGGCGTTGCGGGTTTCGGTGTCTTTGTAGCGGCTGTAGAGGGTGCGCAGGTAATAGCTGTTGTAGTCGTCGGCCTGGTAGTCGAAGTTCAAACCCAGGCCGGTGCGCTCGCGGGTGATGTCGTAATCGCGCTGCTCGAATTCTTCCAGCTTGGCGCCGTCGGTGAAGTCCCAGTTGCCGCCGGTTTCGACGTTGTCGGAACCAAAATCACGCTTGCCCCAGCTCACCGCCGCCGCCACGCCGAAGTTATTGGTGCCCTCGCCCAGGCTGAAACGGTCACTCACCGCCCCGGAGACTTTTGGACTGTTCTGCCCGGTGTTGTCGTCGTGACTGCCCTCGACGCTGCCGGTGTAGAACAGGCCTTTGTGGTCGAACGCGGAGAGGCTCTGAACTTCAATGGTGCCGCCCAAAGAGTTGGCGTCCATGTCCGGCGTAAGGGTTTTGATCACGCTCAGTGACTGCACCAGCTCGGAGGGCAGCACGTCCAGAGCCACGGCGCGGGTGCCGCTGTTGGGCGAGGGAATCAGCGTGCCGTTGATGCTCACGCTGTTCAGGTCCGGGCCCAGACCACGCACGCTGACAAACCGCCCTTCACCCTGGTCGCGCTCCACGCTCACACCCGGCAACCGCTGCGCCGCTTCAGCGACGTTCTCATCCGGCAGTTGCGCCACGCCGTCGGCGCTGACCACGCTCTTGACGGCGTCGGAGGTGCGCTGCTCTTTGATGGCTTTGTCCATGCTCACGGCCTGGCCAACCACGTTCACGTGCTCGGTCTCGCCAGCGGGCTCGACGGCATACGCGGCGCTGGCGGCCACGGCCAGCGTCAAGGCACTGAGGGCATGCCCGGCGCGGCGGGCTTGGCGAAAACTAATGGTCATTGGTAACTCCCCAAGAGGCCGGCAGGAACCGGCAAGTGGAGCGACACGCTAGGCAGCAGCCATGACGCTTCTGTGACAGCGCGGGCCGCTACGCCAGTAAAACCGGGGGTTCCGGGCGATTACACAGCGTAAATGGGCTGAAATGACCCGCCCTTTTGCTGCGCCGCACCGCGCGTTCCGGCGAGGTACAGCCGTGACGCAAAAAAACCGCACGAATGCCTGAGCCCAATTGACCTCCCCCGCTGCAACCTGAGCGTCATAAAGCTCTGGTGAGGTGGGCGCTATTGATTGTTCGGGTTGTTGGGCTTCACCTTCGGCAGCGAAGCCCAACGCTGATTGCCGGGAGTTGCACCGTGTCCAACCTTCTTCACCACCACCGCCTCAAACTCACGGCGCTGTTTCTCGCCGCCAACCTCGGCTTGCTGTTGCACCTGGCGGCGGGCGATTTAAAGGCGATGGCCGAGTGGGTGTGGCTCGACCTGATCGGCGAAGGCGGGTCGGCGCTGTTGGCGCTGGTATGGCTGGGCCTGATTCTGAAAAGCCGTCCAGCGGGGCGGGTGACCAATCTGTTGGCCATCGGCCTGAGCTGTGTGTTCTTTTCCTGGTGGATCGACCTGCTCGACGAGTTCATTCGCCTGCCCGACAGCGTGGTCTGGGATCACTGGCTGGAGTCGGCGCCCATGCCGGTCGGCCTGTTGTTTCTGACCTATGGCATCTACCACTGGCACCACGAGCAACTGGCCATTTCCCAGCAAATGGAAAAGCGCGAACGCCTGTTCCGCGAACACCGCCTGTTCGACAAACTCACGCCATTGGGCGGCGCCGACTACCTGCGTCGGCAGTTGGAAATGAGCGTGCAGCACAGCGCCCGGGCGCAACAGCCGCTGTCGCTGGTGGTGGTGGATATCAACAACTTCGACGGCATCAACCAGCGCTACGGCCATGACGAAGGCGACCGCGTGCTGCAAGCCATGACGCAAGTCTTGCTGCTCAACCTGCGCCAGCAAGACCTGCTCTGCCGCCTGGCCGGCGACCGGTTTGTGGTGCTGCTGCCCGCCACCGGTGAAACCCTGGCCACGCAATTCGCAGGCGAGCTGGCCGAAGCGGTTCGGCACCTGGCGCACAAGTCGCGCCAGCACGGTGAACGCATTCAACTGAGCGCCACCGTCGCCACCGTCATGGCCCTGCAGGAAAGCCCGGACAGCCTGCTGCAACGCCTGAACCTGGCGCTGGCCAAAGCCAAGCGCCCGCTGGCCCTGAGCGCGTGAGGCGGCCATGACCCTGCCCTGCCCCTGGTACGAGTGCGACAGCCGCATCATCGCCGCGCATCAGCAGCCGGCGACGTTGATCGAGCTGTGCCTGTCGCGTGGCCTCGACAGCCACCGGCTGCTGCGTGGCACCGGCCTGTTTATAGAAGATGTACCCAACGCCGACACGCTGATCAGCCCCACGCAATTTCTCACCCTGATCGACAACGCCCAGCGCTTGCTCGGCGCTGACGACTCCAGCTTTCTATTCGGCCAACGCCTGCTGCCCGGCCACCACGGCGCCGCCAGCCAGGCCTTGGCGCTGGCCAATAACCTGCAACAAGCCTTGGAACTGCTCGGCGAACTGCGCGCCCTGCTCTCGCCGCTGCTGAGCCCGCGCTTGTTGCTGGATGATGGACATGCGTATCTGTATTGGCTGGACAGCTGCGGCGCCGGCAGCCAGTCGCGGTTTCTACTGGAAGCCAACATGACCGCCGTAATCGCCATGAGCCGCCGTCTGGGCGGCGAACACCTGCCCTGGCAATGCCACTTCCGCCAGGCGCCGCCACGTTACATCGAGCAGTACTGGGTCAACCTTGGCGAAGACCTGCACTTCAACCGGCCGTACAACCTGTTGCGTCTGCCCCGGGAATTTCTCACCCGCAGCTGGCCGCAAACCGTCCAGAGCACCGCCCAGGTTGCGTGCCAGCAAGCGCGGCAGCAGCTGCATGACCTAGGCGCCGAAGCGAGTTTGCTCGACACCCTGCAACGCTGGTTATTTCGCCACGTTCGCGAAGCGCCCAACCTCGACCATGCCGCAGCGGCGTTTGCCATGAGCCCGGCGACACTTAAACGCAAACTGCACAAACATGGCACCAGCTATCAGGAACAGCACGACCAGATTCGCATGCTGGTGGCGCTGTATCTGTATCAGCTCAAGGGCTACAGCAATGATGAAGTGGCCAGCCATTTGCGCTTTCACGATGCGACGAATTTTCGTCGCTCGTTTAAACGCTGGACCGGGCTGGCGCCCAGTGCGTTGTTGGCTGTTTTGCGGGGATAGGAGTCGAGAATTGTCGTGAATTGTTGGGCTTCGCTTCGCTCAACCCAACCTACGTATCTGCATCGAACACGTAGGTTGGGTCGGTCCGCGTGCGGTGAGCAACGCGAAGCCCAACACACCGCGGGCACAACCCTCACCGCTCGCGCAATGCCTCGGATTTGGCCCGCAAGATCGGCTTCAGCAAATAGCTCAAGATGCTTTTCTTGCCAGTGATGATGTCCACCGACGCCACCATACCGGGAATAATCAGCAGCGGTTTTTCCTCGGTGCCGAGGTGGCTCTTGTCGGTGCGCAGTTTGATCAGGTAGTAGGTGGTTTTACCGTCTTCGTCGGTCACCGTGTCGGCGCCGATCTGTTCGAGTTTGGCTTTCAGGCCGCCGTAGATGGTGTAGTCGTAGGCGGTGAATTTCACTACCGCTTCCTGGCCGGGGTGCAGGAAGGCGATGTCTTGCGGGCGAATGCGCGCTTCCACCAACAGGGTGTCGTCCAGCGGCACCACTTCGGCCAGGTCGCTGCCCGGCTGAATCACGCCACCGATGGTGTTGACCAGCAGACTCTTGACGATGCCGCGCACGGGCGAGGTCACCAGGGTGCGGTTTACGCGGTCTTCCAAGGCCCGGCCGGTGGCCTGGGATTTGGAGAGTTCGGTGCGCGCTTCGTTGAGTTGGGTAAGGGCGTCGCTGCGGAATTTGCCACGGGTTTCGTCGATTTTGCGTTCGGCTTCGGTGATGGCCGATTGCGCCCGGGGAATGGCCAGGCTGGTGGCGTCCATCTGCCCGCGGTTTTCCACTTCGGCGCGTTTCAGGCGTAGCACTTCCACTTGCGAAATGGCGCCCTGGGCTACCAGCGGCTCGCTCATGGCGATTTCCTGGCGTAGCAGGTTCAGGCTGTTGCGGTATTGCTCCTGCTTGGACTGGAACTCGCGCAGTTCCTGCTGCTTTTGCACCAGTTGCTGTTGCAGGCCGGCCAGTTCGTCGCTGAGTTGCTGTTGGCGACTTTGGTACAGGGCCAGTTCGCTGGCGGCCTGGCTCGGCACTTTGGCGCTGATATCCGGGTTGATGGCCAGCGGCTTGCCTTCGGTTTCAGCCACCAGGCGGTCGACGCGCAATTGCCAGCCCAGGCGCTCGGCTTCGGTTTCGCCCACGTTGGAAACAAAGCGCGTGTCGTCGAGGCGCACCAGCGGGTCGCCGATTTTGACGATCTGCCCTTCGTGCACAAACAGCTCGGCAACAATGCCGCCTTCGAGGTTCTGGATTTTCTGGATTTTCGACGACGGAATGGCTTTGCCGTCGCCACGGGTCACTTCGTCGATCTCGGCGAAATGCGCCCAGCCGAACATAAATACGAAGAACGCGATCAGGCCCCAGATGGTCAGGCGCACTACGCGCGGCGCGTCTTCGACCAGGGCTTTGCTGAGCTCCGGCAGCGGCTCGCCTTCGAGGGAGTCGCGGCCTTTGAAGTAACGGGCGAGGCTTTTAAGCGACACTGATTTGCCCCTTCTTCAGAGCGTCCATAACAGCACCTTTTGGCCCGTCGGCAATGATCTGGCCTTTATCGATAATGAGCAGGCGATCCACCAGATCGAGCATGGAAGAACGGTGGGTGATGAGCAGTACGGTCTTGTTGGCAATCATCGCTTGCAACCGTTGTTTGAGGTGCACTTCGCCGGTGTTGTCCATGCCGCTGGTGGGTTCGTCGAGCAGCAGAATGGGCGGGTCGAGCAGCAGCGCCCGGGCCAGCGCAACGTTCTGGCGCTGGCCGCCGGAAAGCTGATGGCCGCGCTCGCCCACTTGCAGTTCGTAGCCTTGCGGGTGCAGGCGGGCAAATTCATGCACACCGGCCAATTCGGCCGCTTGCAGCACCAGTTCGTCTTCCACGTAGCGGGCGCCGCTGACCAGGTTGTCGCGCAGGGTGCCGCTGAACAGGTGGATGTCTTGCGGCACGTAGCCAATGTTGTGGCGCAGTTCGCTGATGTCGAGCTGGCGCATGTCGACGCCGTCGATCAGCAGGCTGCCGGAGTCGGCCTGGTGCAGGCCGACGATGAGCTTGGCCAGCGAGCTTTTGCCCGAGCCGCTGCGACCGATGATGCCGACCTTCTCGCCCGGGCGAATCACCAGGTTCATGTTGATCAGCGCGGTGTTCTGCTGCTGCGGGTAGTTGAAGTTGAGCTGGCGCAGTTCGATGGCGCCTTGCACGCGCTGACGGGTCAGCGGGCGGTCGTCGGCCTGGCGCTCTTGCGGCAAGTCCATCATCTGGTCGACCGAGGCCATGGTGACCTTGGCTTGCTGGTAGCGGCTGAGCAGCCCCGACAGCTGCGACAACGGCCCCAGCGCGCGGCCGCTGAGCATGTAACAGGCGATCAGGCCGCCCATGCTGAGGTTGCCGTCGATGATCTGGTACACACCGAAAATAATCATGATCACCCCGGCCAGCTGCTGAATCAGCATGGTCGAGTTCATCGCCAGGTTCGAGAGCATGCGCGCCTTGAGTTCCAGACGGCTAAGGGTGCCGATGGTTTGCTCCCACTGGTATTGGCGTTCGCTCTCGGCGTTGTTGACCTTCACCGCGTCGAGCCCGGCGAGGGTTTCGATCAGGCTGGACTGACGCTCGGCAGCCAGTGCCATGCTGCGTTCGATGGTTTCGGTCAGCGGCTTTTGCAGCGCCCAGCTGATGAGCAAGGCCAGCGGGAACGCCATCACCGGAATCCACACCAGATGGCCACCCAACAGGGCGATCACCAACAGCACCAGCAAGGTAAATGGCAGGTCGATCAGGCTGGTGAGGGTCAGCGAGGCGAGAAAATCGCGCAGGGTCTGAAATTCGTGAATGTTCTGCGCAAAGCTGCCGACGCGCTTGGGGCGGAATTTCATCGACATGCCGACGATGCGCTCGAACAGCGTGGCGGAAATGATCAGGTCGGTTTTCTTCCCGGCCAGGTCCAGGCACAAGCCGCGCAGGCTTTTCAGCAGGATGTCGAACAGGTACGCGCCACTGATGCCGATGGCCAGCACCCACAGGGTGGCGGCGGCCTGGTTGGGCACCACGCGGTCGTACACGTTCATGACGAACAGCGGCGCGCCCAGGGAAATAATGTTGATCAGCAGACTGGCGGCGATGGCGTCGGCGTACAGCCAGCGCGAGCGCTTGAGGGTGTCGCGAAACCACGACGAGGTGCGCGGAATCAGCGAGCCGTTGTCGGCGTCGAATTTGTGTTGCGGCTGGGCAAAGAACACCTGACCGCTGTAGTCCTCTTGCAGTTTTTCCACTGCCACTTGCACTTCGCCGCCGTCGCTTTCGCTGAGCAGCAGGCGCGCGTACGTGGCGTCGATGGCAACCAGAATGGCGCTGCGACCATTTTTCAGCAGCAGCATGGCGGGCAACGCCATGGCTGGAATTTGCGCCAGTTTGCGTTGCAGCAAGCGGCCTTGCAGCCCGGCGCGGGCAGCGGCACGTGGCAGCAAGTCGGCGCTCAGGCGCTGGGCCGGAAGCGGCAGACCGGTGGTAAGCATGGCGCGGCTGACCGGTTTCTGATGCAGCGCGCACAGCGACAAGAGGCTGTCGAGCAAAGGGTCGTCATGCTGAGCACGGGGATCATGGTGAGGCTGGGTGGGGCGAACGTCTGATTCCACGCTAAACACTCTTGACGCTGGAGGTGGGGTGTACTTGAGCCATGTATATCGGCAACGTCTGATGAAGACGCAGGGCAATGCAACAAGGGTGCCTGGACTTCAGCTGGTTGTCGGCGAGGGGGCTAATTGAGGTTTCCTGCATCAACCAATCGCGGCTAAAGCCGCTCCCACAGAGGCACATCACACCCTGTGGGAGCGGCTTTAGCCGCGATAAATTTTCCCGCTAACGAGGGGTGTCAGTTCAACCCCGGCAACGCAATCTTCGGCTTCACGTCGTTCTGCACCACCGTCTCCATCGGCGCCACAACGCCCTGCGTTTTCAGCAAGGTGCCGAGGGTGGCTTGCAGGCGGTACTGGGTGTACTGCTCGGCCAGTTTGATTTCCGCCAGGCGACGCTGGGCGGTGAACAGTTCGTTCTCGCTGTCGAGCAAGTCCAGCAGGGTGCGTTCGCCCAGGCCGAATTGCTTCTGGTAGGCGTTGCGCACTTCGCTGGTTTCGTCGACGTATTTCTGCGCAATGGGCAACTGGGCGCGGGCGTTGTTCAGGGCGTTCCAGGCCAGGCCCAGTTCTTCGTTGAGCTGGCGCAAGGCGTTGTTGCGGATGTCCAGCGCTTCGCCGGCCTGGTAGGAACGCGCCTCCAGCGTGGCCTTGTCGCTGCCGCCGCTGTAGAGGTTGTAGCGCATGCGCACCATGGCTTCCCATTCGTTGTAGTGACCGTCCTGGCCGTCGATGTCGTTGTTGGCGGAGCGGCCCAGCTCGGCGTCGAAACGCGGGTAGTAGGTGGACTTGGCGGCGTTGTATTGCTCTTCGGCAGCGGCAATATCCGCTTCGGCCGAGCGCAGTACCGGGCTGTTTTCGATCAGTTGCTGACGCGCCTGGGCCAGGGTTTCCGGCAGCTGCACGCCGGTGGCCGGCTGTTGCAGGTCGACCGGATCAGCGCCCACGGCGCTATAGAAGTTGGTTTGCGCATCAACCAGGTTCGTCTGCTCGGTGATCAGGTTGTTGCGGGCTTGAGCCAGACGCGCTTCGGCCTGGTTGAGGTCGGCCAGACGACCCACGCCACGGTTGGTGCGCAGGGTGATCTGGTCGTGAATGCGTTCGTGGCTGGACAGGTTGTCTTGCGCCAGGCGCACCAGTTCCTGACGGGTAAGCATTTCCAGGTACACCTGGGCGACGGTCAGTGCCGTGCGCTCGGAGGTATTGAGCAAGGCGTAAGCACGGGAATTGACGGTGGCCTTGTTGCGGCCGATTTCGCTGGACGTGGCGAAACCGTCGAACAGCATCTGGCTCAGGCGCACGGTGGATTCACCACGATTCAGGGTATTCCAGTCATTGCTGCCGGCTTCGGCGCGGCTCGATGGATTGTCGGTGCCTTCGCGGCCATAACCGGCCAGCACATCCACCTTCGGCAAGTAGCCGCCTTGCGCAGCAC
This sequence comes from Pseudomonas viridiflava, assembly GCF_900573885.1. GTDB lineage: Bacteria > Pseudomonadota > Gammaproteobacteria > Pseudomonadales > Pseudomonadaceae > Aquipseudomonas. The sequence continues at coordinate 548,333 of NZ_UPSE01000493.1, read as the reverse complement.
GCAAACCGGAGTCAGCGGCCAGGCGCCGGTTAACTGCCGCATGAACCTCTGGGTGGTCGGTGATTGCTTGCTGCATCGCCTCTTGAAGGGTTTGGGCAGACACGGAAAAGCTGGCACTGACGGCGAGCGGCAGCAACGCAAGAAGACCAAAACGCATGGTGGATGTTTCCCCTGAAACCTACTACGGACGCCAACTACAGGCTTGTGATGGGCACGAAAGCGGCAGATGTTTATTGGTTTTTATGCCAAGAAAATAAGTGGCACCGACCGCTCGATTGGCGGGGCCGATTCCAAACTACTATCAAAGTGACATTACGAAATGGATTGTTTAGGATGTCGCAAAATAGGTCAATAGTTTGGCAAAAACATGAACCAATCGACTTTTCAGCCAAATTACTGACGCCAAGTTTTAGACGGTTTCTACTGGCAAGATCCTTGCCTTATTCGCTGTCACCCGTTTGGCCGCTTGACCCAACCCCCCTTATTTGCACTGCCGTTTACCTGAAGTTTCCAGGGAGAGTCTTCACATGAGCACCGTCGTCGCCATCGTTAAAAGCATTGTTGGCCAAGTAATCGCGACATCCGCTGAGGGCGCGAAACGCGTGCTTGTCGAAGGCGATCGACTGTTTACCGGTGACACCCTGGACACTGGCGCGAGCGGCATGGTGACGCTGGAACTGGCCGACGGGCGCTCGCTCGACCTGGGCCGTTCCACGCAGTGGAGCAGTGCTGACGCTGCCAGCCAGACCACCGACACCCCGGCCCAGAGCCTTGCCGAAGCCCGCGCCGAAGTGGTGGATGTGCAGCGCGCCATCGTCGCCGGCGCCGACCCGACTCAAGACCTCGCCCCTACCGCTGCCGGCCCGGGTGCTGGCGGTGCGGCCGGTGGCGCAGCAGGTGGTAGCCGCAGCTTTGTATTGCTGAGCGAAACCGCAGGCGAAGTGCAGCCAGAGATCGGCATCGACTTCACCAACACAGCGGACGGCGACAGCGTTATTCAAGAGCAAGCGTTCGGCACCGAGCAAAACGTGGCACCGCGTTTTCTGACGGCCGACGGAAATGATGCAAGTCCGACAATTAACGTCACAACCGACGAAGACGTGTCCTTCAACGGCAGCTTCTCGGCCGTCGATAACAACGGCGACGCTTTGACGTATGCGGTGGTGGGCGCAGGCCCGGCCAACGGTTCGTTGACGCTCAGCCCGCAAGGCGTGTGGGTGTACACCCCGGTTGCCAACTACAACGGCCCGGACAGCTTCCAGGTGGTGGTCACAGACGGCCGTGGCGGCAGCGACACCCTGACCGTGAACATTGGCGTAACCCCGGTTAACGATGCGCCGGTTGCCGATGCTGCCAGTGGCAGCGCCACCGAAGACGGCGCCGTCATCTCTGGCCAACTGACCGCCAGCGACGTTGATAGCGGCGACACCCAGACCTTCACGCTGCAACCCGGCGTCACCGCGCCAGCCGGTTTCATTCTTAACAGCAACGGCACCTGGTCTCTGGACCCGGGCAACGCGGCGTACCAGAACCTGGCAGCAGGCGAGCAGATCACCCTGAACGTGCCGTTCACCGTTACCGACAGCGGCGGTCTGAGCAGCAATAACGTGCTCACCCTGACCGTTACCGGCGTGAACGACGCCCCGGTGGTGAGCGGCGATGTCACCGTTACCACCAACGAAGACGCCAGCGGCCTGACCGTGAACCTGCTCGCCAACGCCAGCGATGTGGATAACGGCGACGTGGTCAGCGTGACAAATGTGGCGCAGTCCGGCGCAGGCGATGCCTCCGGCGTGACCATCAATGCCAACGGCACCCTGAGCGTCAATCCGGGTGCCTACAACTACCTGGCAGTGGGTGAAAGCGTCAGCCTCACCTACACCTACAACGTGGTTGATCAGAACGGCGGCGTTACGCCGGCAAGCGCGACCATCACCATAAACGGCGTGAACGATGCGCCGGTGGTCAGCGCTGCCGTTGGCGCAACAACCCATGAAGACGCTGCACCGCTCTCGGTTGATCTGCTGCAAAACGCCACCGACGTCGACGCCAGCGACAGCCTCAGCGTCAGCAACCTGCAGGAAACCAGCGGCGGCAATACCAGCGGCGTTTCGCTGAATGCCGACGGCACCCTGAGCGTCAATCCGAACGCCTACAACTACCTGGCAGCCGGCCAGCAGTTGGTGCTGAACTACACCTACGACGTGATCGACAGCAAAGGCGGCGTTACGCCGACCTCCGCCACCATCACCATCGACGGCCGCAACGACGCGCCGGTAGCCGTGGCCGATGTGAAGTCGGGAAGCGAAGACACCGTGATCACCGGCAACGTGATCGCCAACGACAGCGACGCAGACACTGGCGCGGTGTTGTCCGTAACCAAGTTCAGCTATTCCATCGGCCCGATCACGCTCAGTGCCAATGCCGGCGAAACCTTGAACACCATTGTTGGCAAGCTGACCATAGGCGCCAACGGTGACTTCACCTTTACCCCGGTTGCCAACTACAACGGCCCGGTGCCGACCGTGACCTACACGCTCAGCGATGGCACCGCCACCAGCACCGCCACCCTGAATATCAACGTAACGCCGGTTAACGACGCGCCCTTCATAACCGCGCCGACCAGCGTGCAGGTAACCAGCGAAGACACCAGCAAAGTGTTCTCTGTGCTGCGCGGTAACAGCGTCGCCACTGGCGACATCGACAGCGCCAACCTGACTACCACCTTGAATGTGGACCACGGCACCCTGACCGTCGGCCCACTGGCCGGCGGTGTGACCGTGACCGGCAATGGCACCGGCAGCCTGGTGCTCACCGGCAGCTCGGCGGCCATAAACGCCGCCTTGCAAGGCCTGAACTACAAGCCGACGGCCGACTACAACGGCGTCGACAACCTGAAAATCAGCAGCACCGACGGCAGCCTGACCAGCAACAGCAACGTCGCCATTCGCGTCGATGCCGTGGCCGACATTCGCCCGGATACCGTCAGCGTCAACGAAGACAACGTGCTCACCTTCAACGCCATTACCGGCGTGGGCGGCGGCACTGCCGACACGTTCGAAAACGCCGGCCGCGCCGTCACTTCGGTGACCCAGGGCGCCCATGGCAGCGTGACGTTCAACGCCGACGGCACGCTGGTGTACACGCCAGTAGCCAATTACAACGGCACCGACACCTTCACCTACACCGTAACCTCGAGCGGCGTGACTGAAACCGCGACCGTGACCGTGAACGTCAACCCGGTTAACGATGCTGCCGTGCTAACCCCGGCGAACGTGGCCGTGGCCGAAACCGATGCCGCCATCACCACCGGTGGCACGCTGAGCATTACCGACATCGACAGCCCGGCCACCTTCGCCGCGCAAACCAACACCGCGGGCACCTACGGCACCTTTAGCGTCAACGCCAACGGCGTGTGGACCTACCAGGCCAACGGCGCTTACAACAACCTGAACGTGGGCCAGAGCGTCAGCGACACCTTCACCGTGGTCAGTGCCGATGGCACGCCGACCACCGTGACCGTAACCATCAACGGCACCAACGATGCGCCGGTTGCCAGCAGCAGCGTGGTCGCCAGCGGCAACGAAGATTCGGCCGCGCCGATTGCCGTGACCCTGGCCGGCAGCGATGTGGACGGCACCGTTGGCAGCTACTCGATTGAATCGCTCCCGGATCACGGCACCCTCTATTCCGATGCAGCCGGCACCCAGGCCATCAGCGTTGGCCAAGTGGTCAGCGGCCCGGTGTATTTCGTACCCACCGCCAACTGGGGCGGCAGCACCACGTTCGACTTCAAAGCCATCGACAACAGCGGCGCCAGCTCCACCACCGGCAGCGCTGCCATCAACGTCACGCCAGTGGCCGATGCGCCCACCCTGACCTTCGGTGCGGGCAGCCAGCTGGCAGCCACCGATTTCCAGGAAATCAACCTGAGCGGCGGTTTCAGCAACAGCGTTTCCGACGGCACCCTGGGCAGCGGCCAGTGGCACACCGGTAACGGCGGCAACGCGGTGGAAGTGGGTAGCGAAGGCACCTACATCAACGGCGGCAGCAGCAGCAACCAGGTCATCGAACTGGAACGCAACCCGGGTGATGCCAGCAACCTGTACACCACCGTTGCAGCGCAAGCCGGCGACACGTTCGTGGTGCAATTGCAGTACTCGCCACGCAGCGGCTCCGAAGCAAACTCAAGCATCGACGTGTTCTGGGGCGGTGTGAAAGTCGGCACCCTGAGCGGCACCAGCGCCGGGCTGAAGGACTACAGCTTCACGCTGCCAGCCGACAAGGCCGGCAACTACACCCTTGAATTCCGCGCCACCGACAGCAACTCGGTCGGCGGCCTGCTCGACAACATCAGCCTTGGCCAGCAGGTCAACGTGGGTCTGGAAGACCACGCCATTCGCCTGTCCAGCATTACCGCTGCGGTGACGGATACCGACGGCTCGGAAAGCATCAGCACAATCACCATCGACGACGCCCCGGCCGGCTCGGTACTGAGCGACGGCAACGGCAACACCGTGACCAGCACCGGCAGCCCGGTCGACATCACCGGCTGGGCCAAAGGCAGCCTGACCCTCACGCCGCCGGCGAACTTCAACGGCACCATCGTGCTGCACGTCAGCGCCACCTCCACCGAGGCAACCGGCGGCAGCGCCACCACGACCCTGCCGCTGACCGTGACCGTGCGCCCGGAAAACGACGCACCGACCGCCACCAACCAAAGCCTGACCACTGGAGAAGACACCCCGCTGACCGGCACCGTAACCGGCGCCGACATCGACGGTGACACCCTGACCTACAGCCTGGTCAGCGGCCCGGCCCACGGCACCCTAACGCTCGATGCCAACGGCAGCTTCACCTACACGCCCGTGAAGGACTACACCGGCCCGGACAGCTTCCAGGCCCTGGTCAGCGACGGCAAAGGCGGCACCACCACCAGCACCATCACCATTGGTGTAACGCCGGATAACGACGCGCCGATTGTGGGCAACCAAACACTGACCACAGCCGAAGACACGCCGCTGACTGGCGCCGTGACCGGCAGCGATGCCGATGGCGACAGCCTCAGCTACAACCTGAAAACCCCGGCCGCCAACGGCACCGTGTTGCTCAACGGCGACGGCACATTCACCTACACCCCGAACGCCAACTACAACGGCGGGGACAGCTTCACCGTCAGCGTTTCCGACGGCAAAGGCGGCCTCGTTGATAGCGTTATCACCATCGGCGTAACGCCGGTTAACGATGCCCCAACCACCAGCAATCAATCGCTGACCACCGCTGAAGACACCCCGCTGACCGGCGCCGTAACCGGTACCGATGTCGATGGCGACAGCCTCAGCTACACCGTGAAAACCCCGGCCGCGAACGGCAACGTCGCGCTGAATGCCGACGGCACCTTCACCTACACGCCGAACGCTAATTACAACGGCGGCGACAGCTTCACCGTCACTGTTTCCGACGGCAAAGGCGGCACCGTTGATAGCGTGATCACCGTCGGCGTAACGCCGGTTAACGATGATCCAACCACCGGCAATCAATCGCTGACCACCGCCGAAGACACGCCGCTGACCGGCGCTGTGACCGGCACCGATGTCGATGGCGACAGCCTCAGCTACAACCTGAAAACCCCGGCCGCCAACGGCACCGTGTTGCTCAACGGCGACGGCACATTCACTTACACCCCGAACGCCAACTACAACGGCGGCGACAGCTTTACCGTCACTGTTTCCGACGGCAAAGGCGGCACCGTTGATAGCGTGATCAGCATCGGCGTAACGCCGGTCAACGATGATCCAACCACCAGCAACCAGTCGCTGACCACCGCTGAAGACACCCCGCTGACCGGCGCCGTAACCGGCACCGATGTGGATGGCGACAGCCTCAGCTACACCGTGAAAACCCCGGCCGCGAACGGCAACGTCGCGCTAAATGCCGACGGCACGTTCACCTATACGCCGAACAGCAACTACAACGGTTCCGACACCTTCACCGTCACCGTTTCCGACGGCAAAGGCGGCACCGTTGATAGCGTGATCACCGTCGGCGTAACGCCGGTTAACGATGCGCCGACCACCGGCAATCAATCGCTGACCACCGCCGAAGACACGCCGCTTACCGGCGCTGTGACCGGCACCGATGTCGATGGCGACAGCCTCAGCTACAACGTGAAAACCCCGGCTGCCAACGGCAACGTAACGCTCAATGCCGACGGCACGTTCACCTACACACCGAGCAGCAACTACAACGGTTCCGACAGCTTTACCGTCACCGTTTCCGACGGCAAAGGCGGCACCGTTGATAGCGTGATCAGCATCGGCGTAACGCCGGTCAACGACGCGCCAGTTGTGACTTCGCCCGCCGCCGCTACCGGCACTGCGGTGGAAGCTGGCAATACCGATGCAGGCGGCACCGTCGCCGGCACGCCGAGCGTTACCGGCACGCTGACTGCCACCGACGTTGATCAAGGCTCGGTCACCACCTGGACCGTTGCCAACGGCGCCGGCAATTACGGCAGCCTGGCGATTACCGCTGCGGGCGTTTGGACCTACACACTGAACAACGCCAGTGCCGCGACTCAGGCATTGGCCGAAGGCCAGACCGGTACAGAAACCTTCACCGCCACCGTATCCGATGGCCAGGGCGGCACCGCCACCCAGACCATCACGCTCAACGTCACGGGCACCAACGATTCGCCAGTGGTCGCCGCGGCACTGACTGCGGCAGGTGATGAAGATGGCGGCGCTATCGTCGTCAATCTGCTCAATGGCGCCAGCGATGTGGATGCCGGCGCTGTGCTGACTGTGAGCGGCGTTAGCGCCTTGCCAGCCGGCGTGAGCCTGTCGGGCAGCACCCTGACCGTGAACCCGGCAGACGCCAACTTCCAGTCGTTGGCGCAGGGCGAAACCAGGGTCATCAGCGTTACCTACAACGTGGAAGACGACAAAGGCGCCGTCACGCCGCAAACCGCGACCATTACCGTAACCGGCACCAACGACGCGCCAACTGTCAGCGGCGCTGTGACCGCGACCGGTGCCGAGGACAGCGCCAGCTTCAACGTCAACTTGCTGACCAATGCCAGCGATGTTGATAACGGCGCAGTGCTGAGCGTGACCGATGTCGGCCTCTTGCCGGCCGGGGTTACGGTTTCGGGCACCACGCTCACGGTTAACCCGTCAGACAGCAGCTTCCAGTCGCTGGGCGTGGGCGAGACGAGAAACCTGGTCATCAGCTACAACGTGGCGGATCAGTTCGGCGCCAAGAGTGCACAAACGGCCGTGATCACCATCACCGGCACCAACGATGCGCCCGTGGTGACCTCTTCCGCCGCCGACGCCATCGGCACCGTGGTGGAAGCCGGCAATACCGATCCGGGCGCTGTGGTCGCGGGCACGCCGTCGGCCACTGGCACGCTGGCCGCTAGCGATGTGGACCACAACTCCACCACAAGCTGGAGCCTGCCAAACGGCGGCGCCGGCAGCTTCGGTACGCTGGTGCTCACCGCCGCAGGCGTGTGGACGTACAGCCTGGACAATGCCAAGGCCGCGACCCAAGCCCTGGCCGAAGGTCAGGTTGGCAAAGAAACCTTTACAGCCCTCGTCTCCGACGGCCAGGGCGGCACGGCGACTCAGGTGATTACCGTTAACGTCACGGGGACCAACGACTCGCCCGTGGTCAGTGGCGCAGTCACTGCTTCGGGTGTGGAAGACGGCGCGAGCTTTACCGTTAACCTGCTGGCCGGCGCCAGCGACGTGGACAGCGGTTCCAGCCTTAGCGTGGCCAATGTCGGCACCTTGCCGGCAGGCGTTTCCCGCGTGGGCAGCGTGCTGACCGTGGACCCAAGCAATGCCGCGTTTCAGGCCTTAAAAGCCGGCGAACAGCAGACGCTGACCGTCACCTACAACGTGGTTGACGACAAAGGCGCGGTGGTGGCGCAAACGGCCGTGATCACCATCACCGGCACCAACGACGCACCGGTTATTACCTCGAACGCTGCCGCCGCAGCCGGCACCGTCACCGAAGCCGGTCTGACCCCGGCCGGCGCTGCCACGGTTGGCACCGCCACGGCCAGCGGCAACCTGACAGCCACCGACGTGGACCACGATTCCAGCACCAGCTGGAGCCTGGCCAGCGGCACCGGCACCGGCACCTACGGTTCGCTGACCCTGAGCGCCGCTGGCGCCTGGACCTACACGCTGGATAACAGCAAGCCGGCCACCCAAGCGCTGGCGGTGGGCGAAAGCCGTACCGAAACCTTCAACGCCACCGTTTCCGACGGTCAGGGCGGCAGCAAGGTGCAAGTCATCACCGTCACCGTTAACGGCACCAACGATGCGCCGGTGGTTACCTCCGCCGCCAGCGCCGCGACCGGCACTGTGATCGAGGCGGGTCTGACGCCAGCGGGCGCGGCCACAGCGGGCACCCCGTCGGCCACCGGCACCCTGACTGCCAGCGATGCGGACAACAACTCGAGCACCACCTGGACCGTGGAAAGCGGCGCCGGCACCTACGGTTCGCTGACCATGAGCAGCGCCGGCGTGTGGACCTACACCCTGGACAACAGCAAGCCGGCCACCCAAGCCCTGGGCGCTGGCAGCACCGGCACCGAAACCTTTATCGCCAAGGTGTCCGACGGCCTGGGCGGCACCACCACGCAGGTGATCAACGTCAACGTGACCGGCACCAACGATGCGCCGGTGGCTGTGGCTGACACCTACGTGCTGGGCCTCACTGGCCAGTACTACGGGTATGCCCAAGGCAACGGCGCCAACCTGACGACCATTTCTCAGGTTGAATCGCTGATCGCCGGCAAAACCCCGGATGCCACGTTCGTTTCCACCAACCTGAACTACGGCGGCGTCAGCAGCAACCTGGGCGAAGGCACCAACCTGCAAACGTTCCTGGGCAATGACAAGGCCAGCCTGTCGACCGACCCGGGCAACACCAGCGACGCCATCATCAAGCTCAGCGGCCAGATCAGCCTGGCGGCCGGCAACTACACCTTCAAAGTGACCTCGGACGACGGTTTTATCCTGCGTATCGATGGCCAGGACGTGGTCAAGTTCGACGGCAACCGCAGCGCAGCATCGACCACTGCCAACTTCACTATTCCCACCGGCGGCGCGCACCAGATCGAGATCGTGTACTGGGATCAAGGCGGCAACGCGGCGCTGAAAGTGGAAGTGAAAGCAGCGGGCGCCGCTGACTCCGCTTACACCGTGCTCGGCGCCAGCGGTAACACCGGTTCGTTGGTAACCGCCGAAGACACGGCGCTGACCATCAATGCCAGCACCCTGCTGAAAAACGATTCCGACGTGGACGGCAACACCCTGACGCTCACCAGCGTGCAGAACCCCACACACGGCACCGTCGCGTTGCTCAACGGCGTGATCACCTTCACGCCAGAGGCCAACTACAACGGGCCTGCCACGTTCCAGTACAGCGTCAGCGACGGCAAAGGCGGCACCGCCAGCGCCACCGTGACGATGTACGTAACGCCGGTGAACGACGCCCCGGTGGTGTCGGTTACACCGGTTGCCCTGACCGGCAACGAAGACACCGCCATCACCATTACCTCGGCACAACTGCTGGGCAATGCCACCGACCCGGACGGCAATGCGCTGACCGTGGTAGGCCTGAGCAAAACATCCGGCGAAGGCACCCTGGCTGCCAACAACGATGGCACCTGGACGTTCACGCCGAGCAAAGACTGGAACGGCGAAGTCAAGTTCAGCTACACCGTCAGCGATGGCACCGTGGCGACTGCAGACAGCGCTGTGCTCACCGTTAAACCGGTGGCCGATATCGTCGCGGACACTGGCGTGACCAATGAAGACACTGCTGTCACCCTCAACGTGCTGGGCAATGACGGCTTCAGCAACACCGCCGTCATCAGCGCCATCAACGGCACCAGCATTGCCAGCAATGGCTCGGTAGCGGTGGACCACGGTTCGGTGAAATTGGTTAACGGCCAGTTGCTGTTCACCCCGACTGCTGACTACCACGGCCAGTCGAATTTCACCTACACCGTGACCTCGGGCGGCGTGACCGAAACCTCGACCGTCAAGCTGATGGTCAATTCGGTCAGCGATGCGGCGGAACCGGTTGTGAGCGTGATGCCGAAGGGTTACTGGACCTTCGACTCCACCAGTGGCAATTCCAACAACACGGTGACCAACGAAATCACCAAGCAGACCGGCACGCTGGCCGATGCCGACGGCAACAAAAACACCGACCTGCCGCAGCTCAGTTCCACCAGCCGTGCCGAAGGCGCTGGCAAGAATCTGGTGTTCAACGCCGGCAGCGACAGCGGTGACCACGTTGAAGTCAGCACCTCGGTAACGGCTGCGCTGATGAGCACCGCCACGCTGACGTTCTGGATCAATACCGCCCAGGCAGGCAACGCCAACGGCGCCGGCAGCGCGTGGAGCAACCCGAGCATTATCGGCAGCGAACAAGTGAGTGGCGGCAACGACATTCAGTGGGGCGCCATCAACTCCGCCGGCAAAATCGGTTTCGGTTTGGGCAACGTCGACGGCGTGTACAGCACCACCTCGGTTAACGACAGCCAGTGGCACAACGTGGCCATTTCCCGTGATAGCGCATCGGGTCTGGTCAACGTGTATGTCGACGGCAAGCTGGAAGCCACCGGCAGCCCGGTAGACGCCGCCTTCACAGGCGCGCTGAATCAGCTGCTGGAAATTGGCGCGACCAATGCCTTCACCGGCAACGGTAAAGATGCCAATGACACGAGTTACTTCAAGGGCGCGCTGGACGACCTGCGCATTTACAGCGGCGTGTTGAGCGCTGACCAAGTGGCGGCCATCCACCACGTGGAAAATGGCTACCAGGGCACCGCGATCGCCAACGCCACCACCGCTAACGAAAGCACCCTGAGCCTGAGCGTCACCGACACTGCCAGCGTGCTGAAAGTGAGCGGCCTGGAAGCCGGCATGATCATCAGCGACGGCAACGGCCACACCGCGACCTCGACCGGTGTCGATTCGCTGATCGATCTGAGCGACTGGACCACCAGCAGCCTGACCCTCAGCCACACCGGCACCGACTCGGGCACGCTTATTTTCACCGGCACCAACACCGCCGCCAACGGCGATGTGAGCAACACGTACCAGGCGCTGACACTGGCCAACGGCACGTCGGTGCTGGCCACCGGCACCACAGGCGCCGACACGCTCAACGGTTCTTCGGCAGCCGACCTGCTGCGCGGCGGTGAAGGTAACGACACCCTTAACGGCCTGGCGGGCCATGACCGTCTGGAAGGCGGCAACGGCAACGACTCGCTGTTTGGCGGCGCCGGTAATGACATTCTTATCGGCGGTGCTGGCGACGACCTGTTGTACGGCGGCAGCGGCAACAACATTCTCACTGGCGGCACCGGTGCAGACACCTTCACCTGGCAGGCCGGGGATGTCGGTAAATCGACCATCACCGACTTCAACGCTGGCGAAGGCGACCGCATCAACCTCAGCGACCTGTTGCCGGACATCACCGACACCAACGTGTTGAGCTACCTGAAAGTGGACACCGCGACCTCGACCATTCAGGTCAGCACCAGCGGCAACATCGACAAGGGCTCGGACGTCAGCATTACCCTGCAAGGCGTCGACCTGAACAACTACGGTTCAACCTCGGCAGACATCATCAAGTCGCTGGTGGCAGGCACAGATCCGGTGGTGAAAACCGATCATCATTGATTAGGGCGGGACGAAACGGCGCGTTCTCTAGCAGTTTGGAGTTCGCGCCGTTTTTTTGCCTGGCAAGAAAGCATTGCAGGCGCTACACACTACTGGCAGGGTCTGCGGCTCTGTCTTTCAACCAACGTTTTGAGCGAAACATAAAAGGGGTTTGCTGATGCTGTATATCCAGCGCAACGAGCAGGGCCAGCTGACGCGCGTAGAAGCCGCCGAGTTCGAGGGCATGACCGGCACCTTGCCAGCGGACGATCAAGACGTATTGGCCTGGTATTCCAACCAGAGCGTTGAAAGCAACCTGATGCAGCTCAAGCAGAGCGACCTGGAAATGATCCGGGTTATCGATGACTTGATCTCAGTGCTGATGAACAAAGGCGTGCTGCGCATCACCGACCTGCCGCCGGCTGCACAGACCAAACTGCTCAGCCGTACCCAATCGCGTGAGGCGTTGGGCGGGCTGCACAAGCTGATTAACGACGATGACACCGGGGTAATTTAAGCCCCCGTTTTATTACTGGCTGCCAAACATGGTCGTCCAGTAAATACCGGCGTCGCTGCGTGGGTCCAGCGCGTAGGCGGCGCCCAGCTCGCGGTATTGCGGGTTCATCAGGTTGGCGCAATGGCCGGGGCTGGCCAGCCAGCCGTCGAGCACTTTGCGCGGGCTGTCATTGCCGGCGGCGATGTTTTCGCCGATAGCCTGGCCGCTATAGCCAGCCAGTTCTGCACGGTCGCCAGGGGTGCGGCCGTCGCGGTCTTTGTGGTCGAAGAAGTTGCCATTGGCCATGGCCCGGCTATGGGCTTCAGCGGCGCCTGCCAGTGTGTTGTTCCAGCTCAGGGGCGCGGCTGCTGCGTAAGCCTGGGTGCCGCACTGGCGCGCCTGATTGCGGGCCGTGTTGATCATTTGCAGCAACTGCTGGCCCTGGCTCTGCCAGTCGCCCATGCGCGCGGTGAGCATGGGCCGGGCCAGCGTGATGCGCCACAAATCGCCTTCGCGGCGCACGCCGATATCGACGAACTGCGGATCCAGAATCACTCGGCAGAAGCTTTCCTGCACGGCCTTCATGGCGGCGGCGCTGTCACGCGCGCCGGCCAGGCTGATGGCTTGCACGTTGACCATGGGGTAGCCGTTCTTGGCCAGCGCGGTTTGCAGGCCGCCAAAGCTGTCGGAACGCAGGCGCAGGCGCGGGTCGTCAGCCAGCGGCGGCAGCTCCGGCGAGGCCTGGCCTTCGCAACGCTGAACCTGACCGCGGTAGGCGTTGATGGCCTGTACCAGTTGCGTTTCATCATCCGCCCACACCGGCGTGGTGGTAAGCGCGGATAACGACAGCAGCACAACTGGCACAACGGTTGAACGGACGCGCATGTAACTCTCCCTTTGAGCGGACTGCCCCCATGATCAGCGATTTATCTTCGCCCTGCCCCGGCAAATCTGCCGGCGTTTAGCGGCCAGCTTATTAGCAGAGCGTATAACGGCATGCAGGTTTATATGCCTAATCAGAGCGCAGCGGGGCGGGTAAGGTTCACCCATGCCACTGTGCCATGAGTGTCGGCGAACACGGCGCCACGCGCTATAGCGCGATGGACAACTGAGCGTTTGCGCCACGCAGGTGTCTAGCATAAGGCCTGACCGGCACTCGCGATGACATGCCATCGGCCGGCCCGTCGTTTTCCATTCCTTCCCCGTGCCCACGTTTTTCGTTCTGGAGGTTTTCATGCTCACCATTGGTTACGCCGCCCAAACGGCAAAATCGCCGCTGGCGCCATTCAAATTTGAACGTCGCGCCCTGCGTCCGAACGATGTCGCGATGGAGATTCTTTACTGCGGCGTGTGCCATTCCGACTTGCACCAGGCACGGGACGACTGGGGCTTCAGCACCTTTCCAATCGTGCCGGGCCATGAAATTGTCGGCCGCGTAACGGAAGTTGGCAGCGCCGTGAAACGCTACAAGGTCGGCGATGCTGTGGCCGTGGGCTGCATGGTCGACTCCTGCCAGGAATGCGACCAGTGCCGCAAAGGCGAAGAGCAGCTGTGCAGACAAGCCAATACCCAGACCTACAACAGCCGCGACCGCATCAGCAAGGAACCCACCTACGGCGGCTATTCCAAGCATCTGGTGGTGCGTGAAGAGTTCGTGTTGCGCGTACCCGACGCGCTGGACCTGGCCAAAGCCGCGCCGCTGCTGTGCGCCGGCATTACCACCTATTCGCCGCTGCGCACCTGGAATGTCGGCCCCGGCAGCCGCGTTGGGGTCATCGGCCTTGGCGGCCTGGGGCATATGGCGGTGAAACTGGCGGCCGGCATGGGCGCGCAGGTCACGGTGCTCAGCCGCAGCAGCGACAAGCAGGCCGACGCCCTGGAACTGGGCGCCGACGCGCTGCTGGTATCGTCCGATAAAGACGCCATGAAGAAAGCAGCGTCCAGTTTTGACCTGATTATCGACACCGTGCCGGTGCGTCACGACGTGTCGCCGTATATGTCGCTGCTGGATGTGGATGGCACGCTGGTGATCGTTGGCCAGATCGGCCCCATCGACCAACAGCTGACCCTGCCCTTCGTGCTGGGTCGCCGCCGCCTGGCCGGCTCGCCGATTGGCGGTATTGCGGAAACCCAGGAGATGCTGGATTTCTGCGCACGGAAAAACATCCTTCCGGACTGCGAAATGATCCGCATGGATGAGATCAACGAGGCATTCGAACGCATGGAGCGCTCGGACGTGCGTTATCGCTTCGTGATCGACATGGCCTCGCTGGCCTGAGCCACCCTGGCGCAGCGCCAGATAAAAAGCCATGGGCAAGGCCCGGGCGGGCTGGCTATGATCGGAGCCCATGAATAGCGCCACGCCGATCCGCCAACCCTGCCCGCCCGGTGTCTGCATTTGCCGACTGGAAGAGCTGCGCACGGCTGTTGATGCCGATTTGCGCATCGTACGGCTCACGCGTCTGGAAGAGAAAAAGCTGCTCGAACGCCTGGAGCGCGTCGACAGCCTGGCCGACCTTGAACACATGTGCCGGCGTATGCACGAGCAATTGGGTATACGCCTGGACATCGGCCCCGGCCACACCGAAGTGCGCAGCATGCGCGGCATCGCCATTCATGTGCACGACCAGCCCGGCCTCTGCCGTAAAACCCGCCAGGCCATTCCCGCCGCCATTCGCCGTGGCATGGAACACACCCCGCAAATCGCCTTCGACCTGCTCAACGCCAACGACCTGCTGCGCGACGCTTAGCGGCGCCGTCCCGAAGGTGTTAACGCAGCCGCCAGCGCCTCAAGCAATGCGCTGACCTTGGGCAAGTTCTGCCGGGTTTTCAGCCACACCAGATTCATCGGCAACCCATCCAGCGCCAGATGCGGGAGCACCTGCACCAGCGTGCCGGCCTGCAGTTGGTCTTCTACCAGCCATAACGGCAGTTGCGCGATGCCATGGCCATCCACCACCGCCACCACTTGCCCTTCGCCGTCGCCCACTGCTACTCGCCCCGGCAGTACGCGGCGCTCGCGATCCCCGGCGTGCTCACCGGAAAACAGCCAGGGGTTCACGCCGCCGTCGCTGCGCCCGTACACCACGCAGCTGTGCTGCTCCAAGTCTTGCAGGCTGTGCGGTTCGCCGTGGCGGGCGAGGTAGCGTGGCGCTGCGCAGAAAATCAGGCGCTCGGCGCCCAGGAAACGATGGCCGAGCGCGGCGGGCCATACGTCCGAGCCGCCGATGCGCACCAGAATGTCGATGCCCTCTTCCACCGGGTCGACAAAGCGGTCGGAGAACGACAC
The DNA here is from genome assembly GCF_900573885.1 of Pseudomonas viridiflava. Lineage (GTDB taxonomy): Bacteria > Pseudomonadota > Gammaproteobacteria > Pseudomonadales > Pseudomonadaceae > Aquipseudomonas. The sequence goes on along the minus strand of NZ_UPSE01000493.1, from coordinate 532,855 downwards.
GTGCGGTTGCAGCAAACCGTGTTCGGCCACGAAGTCGAGAATCACCGGCAGCACGTGCATGCGCCCGTAAGAGGCCGGCAAATCGATACGCACTTTGCCGCACGGTTCGCCATGTTGTACGTGCAGCGCCAGCTCGGCCTCTTCCAGCTCGGCCAGCACCGCCGTGCAGGTGCGGTAGAAATCCACGCCGGCTTCGGTCAGCGCCAGCCGCCGCGTGGTGCGCTGGAACAGCCGGGCGTTCAAGCGTGACTCCAGCCGCGCGATGCCTTTGCTCACAGCCGAGCTGGTGAGGTTCAGGCGCTCGGCCGCAGCCGTAAAGCTGCCGGAATCCGCTACGCAAACAAACAGGTCGATGCCTTTAAGGCGTTCAGAGGAAAACATGGCGCCCGTCCATTAGGGAATTCTGGTCATTACAATCGGGATAAACCAGCGCAAATAGGAACTGCATTCGCCAATAAGCTTGCAGCCTGGATTTCCAAGGAGCAACCGGTAATGCATTCATCCACCCTGACACCCACCAGCGAAGCCGCGCCTCGCGCCGGCCTGTCCATTCTGATTCTGGCCATCGCCGGTTTTATCATTTTGACCACCGAGTTTCTGATTCTCGGCCTGCTGCCAGCCTTGGCGCGCGACCTGAATATTTCCATTCCGCTGGCGGGCCAGTTGGTCACACTGTTCGCCTTTACGGTGATGCTGTTCGGCCCGCTGCTGACCGCCAAGCTGGCGCACTTGCCGCGTAAAAAGCTGTTTGTGTTTGTGCTGCTGGTGTTTGTGGCCTCGAACGCGTTGGCCGCGTTGTCGACGTCCATTTGGGTATTGGCCATCGCGCGCTTTATGGCAGCGTTGTTTTTGCCCGTGTTCTGGAGCACCGCCAGTGAAACGGCCGGGCAACTGGCGGGCCCCGGCAACAGCGGCAAAGCCGTAGCGCAGGTGTACATGGGCATTTCGGCGGCCTTTGTATTCGGCATTCCACTGGGCACGCTGGCAGCTGATTCCCTCGGCTGGCGCGGCAGTTTCTGGCTGTTGGCGGCAGCGGCGTTGCTGATTGCGCTGCTCATTCAGCTGGTGCTGCCCGCCATGCCGGCCGCTCCGGTGCAGGCAACCGGCAAACGCCAGACCGACATCCTCAAGCAACCGCGCTTTCTTGCCCACGTGCTGCTCTCGACGCTGGCCTTTACCGCCATGTTCGCCGCCTACACCTACCTGGCCGACACCCTGGAACGCCTGGCGGCGATTCCGTCGGCCCAGGTGGGCTGGTGGCTGATGGGCTTTGGCGCCGTCGGCATGCTCGGCAATCACCTCGGCGGGAAGATGGTTGATCGCAATCCGCTGGCCGCCATGGTGCTCTTCCTCCTGATGCTGGCCGCCGGCATGCTCGCCGCCGTACCGGCAGCCGGGCACACCTTCTGGCTGATTGTGGCGCTTACCGCGTGGGGCATTGCCCATACCGCGCTGTTCCCGATTTGCCAGGTGCGGGTTATGCAGGCCGGCGCCAGCGCACAGGCATTGGCAGCCAGTATGAATATTTCGGCGGCTAACGCGGGTATCGGTCTGGGGGCGATTTTCGGTGGTTTGGGTATTCGGCATCTCGGCCTGGAGAGCCTTGGCGTCATCGCCAGTGTCGGCGCGGCAGCGGCCGTTGCAGTCGCGCTGTTGATGATGCGCCGGCCTCGCTAAGCACTTCATGCGATTTGCATGGTGGCCTATGGGCAATCGTGCAAATTGCTAATGGCAGGCTGATTGCAAAAACCCGCAAAGCCCCGGCTTTACTGGCCTGTAGCGCTTCTAAAAAGTTGGCACGTCTGCTGCTCTATGTTCTGCAACGACTTAAAACCCCATGGAGCGGTGAGAAAATGAAATATCCCGTCAAGCACCTGTTCAACGCCTTCCCGACTTACGAAATCAGCTTCAGCCCACGTCCAGACACTTCGGTTCTGTTGACCCTGAAGAACGCCCGCGAGACTTTCACCAAAGTGATCGAGCCGGCGATGATTTTTAACGAGAAGATGGTTGGCCGCCTGATTCGCGAACTGCGCCGTGACATGCGCATCGCCAGCGGCGCCCTGACCCTGAACGTTGAACAAGGCGCTTTCCTGGCCAACCGTGCCAACGAAGCCGCTCGCGCTCAGCGCCTGGAGCAGGCTCCACGTCAGTGGATGCGCGCTTAACCTGTCACACCCGTGCGGCGTACACGCGCCGCACTGATTCACCGTTTTGGATGCACTGCTTTACGGATGGCTTAAGGGATTCAAGCCTTGCTCACGGATGAGCCCGATTCCCCTTCTCTAGCGCTCGCTGCTCAGCAATCCCGGCGCCCAGCTGTCATTCTTCCTGAACTAATATAACGACCCGTGGCCTACGCGTAGGCACGAGCGCGTCGGTAGTTTGGCTGCATCTGGCAGATGCGAATCAGTCTGCTAAATGCGTGCAGGTTCTTTACCGATCGCCCGCGTTGCTGTATCTCGTCAAACCATCTCCAAAGGTGAAGGCTGTGTGCCATCAACGGCAGGCCGCACCTCGCACGCCCCTATTAAAAGAACAGCCAACACAGGAGTTTTCCGCATGGCCGCACTGGGTCAAGACGCCGTTCAAAAAATCAAAGCCGCTGAGTCGCAACTGTCTCAGGCATGGATCTCCGCGCTGCAAACCACCGGAGGCACGCGCAACCTGAAGGAAGACGAGCTCAGAGCCGACACTCGCGAATTCATCAATCTGATTTCCACCGCGCTGGAAAATGGCGCCGGCGCCGCCCTTGGCACCGCCCAGTGGGAAGACACCCGTTTATTTCTCGAACGCCTGTCGCGCAGCCGTGCCCAGTTGGGCCACGACTCCAGCCAGACCGCGAACTTTATTTTTACCCTCAAAGGCCCGTTCTTCGCCTTGCTGCAAACCGAGTTCGGCAGCCAGCCCGAGCTGTTCGCCAGCCAGTTGCTGCAAGCCTCCGAGCTGTTTGATGCACTGGGCATGCACACCATTCGCACCTATCAGGCTTCGCGCGAAGCGGTGATCCGTCGCCAGCAGGAAGAACTGCTGGAACTGTCGACGCCCGTGGTGAAGCTGTGGGACGGCGTGCTGGCGCTGCCAATGATCGGCACCCTGGATTCGCAACGCACCCAGGTGGTGATGGAATCGCTGCTGCAACGCATCGTCGATACCGGTTCGGAAATCGCCATCATCGACATCACCGGCGTGCCGACCGTCGACACCCTGGTTGCCCAGCACCTGCTGAAAACCGTAACGGCCATTCGCCTGATGGGCGCCGACTGCATCATCAGCGGCGTGCGTCCGCAGATTGCGCAAACCATCGTGCACCTGGGCCTGGATCTGCAAGGTGTTGTCACCAAGGCTAACCTGGCCGACGCCCTGGCACTGGCGCTACGCCGCCTGGGCGTCACCGTGACCAAGGCGCAGTAATCATGGAGCGCATCCCCATTCTGCAGATGGGTCAGTTCCTGCTGGTCACCATTCAGGTGGACATGCACGACCAACTGGCCATGACCCTGCAAGACGATTTGTCTGAACGCATCAGCGCCACCTCGGCGCGCGGTGTCCTTATCGATATCTCGGCGCTGGACATGGTCGACTCGTTTATTGGACGCATGATCGGCACCATTTCCGGCCTGTCGCGCATCATGGACGCCGAAACCGTGGTGGTCGGTTTGCAGCCGGCCGTTGCCATCACCCTCGTGGAGTTGGGTCTGACCCTGCCGGGCGTGAGCACTGCGCTCAACGTTGAGCGCGGCATGAAGCTCTTGCGCGAGCGGGTTGGCGCGCAATGAACGTGCGCAGCAGCGGCACGCAACCGGTACGCATCGAGCAAGACGTGGTAATGGCCCGGCAAACCTCGCGCAAGCTGGCCCAGGAATGCGGCATGCGCCTGATCGACCTGACCAAGCTGGTGACTGCCGTCAGCGAGCTGGCCCGTAACACCGTGGTCTACGGCGGTGGCGGCGACATGGATTGGCAAGTGCTCGACGACGGCGGCCGCACCGGCCTGCGCCTGACCTTTCGTGACGAAGGCCCCGGCATTCCCGACCTCAAACTGGCGATGACCGATGGCTGGACCTCCGGCAGCGGCATGGGTCTGGGGCTCACCGGCGCCAAACGTCTGGTCGACGAGTTCGAGCTGGACACCGCGCCCGGCAAAGGCACCCGCGTGACGATTACCCGATGGACGTGAACCTGAGCAGTTCCCTCACGCTCGTGCTGCATATCGACGATGAAAGCCAGGTAGGCCACGCCCGCCGGGTGGTGCAGAAGCTTGCGGAAGACAGCGGCTTCGACGCCACCGATGCAGGCCGCGCGGCGCTGGTGACCACCGAGCTGACCAGCAATTTGCTTAAGCACGCCGGCCGAGGCGAGTTGCATGTGCGCACCCTGCCCTTCAGCGAAGCCACCGGTATCGAACTGGTGGCGGTTGATCGCGGACCGGGCTTCGACCTGCACAATTGCCTGGCAGACGGCTATTCCACCGGTGGCACGCAAGGCATCGGCATGGGCGCGGTTGATCGTCTGTCCGATGTTTTCGATGTGTATGCCGATGCCCGCGGCGCCGTGCTGATGGCGCGGTTATACCCGCGCGGCAAGCACAGCGCCGATTTTCGCTTTGGCGTCACCCAGCACTCACTGCACAACGTACCGGCGTGCGGCGACGCCTGGCATCTGACAGTGGAAGGCAACAACGTCAGCGCAATGATCATCGACGGTCTCGGCCACGGTGAAGAAGCCGAAGAGGCCGCCCGCGCAGGCGCGCTGGCCTTCGCTGCAGCGCCGTTTTCAGTGCCGGTGGTGTTGATAGACGAGCTGCACCGCGCCATGTGCGGAACCCGCGGTGGCGCTGGCGCGGTGGCGCAATACAACGCCACCACCGGTAGCCTGCACTTCGCCGGCATTGGCAACATTGGCGCTACGCTTATCACGGCAGACAAGAGCCGAGGTCTGGCGTCACACCCCGGCATTCTTGGCGCCCAGTTTCGCAAAGCCCAGGGCTTCGACTTTGCCGACTGCGCGGGGCAATTGCTGGTGATGTTCAGCGATGGTTTGCAGTCGCGCTGGAACCTGCGCGACTACCCCGGTCTGGCGCACCGCCACCCGGCGGTAATTGCTGCCGTGCTGCACCGGGACTTTTGCCGGGGCCGCGACGATGTAACCGTATTGGTCGTTCCACTGGAGGCAGCCAATGGCTGACAGCGATATTCAGGCGCGCCTGCAAGCCGTGCTGGCTGAAAACGAAGCGCTGCGCGCAGAGCTCGAAGAAACCAATCAGGGCGTGCTGGCCTTGTACGCCGAGCTGGATACGCAAGCCGACGAATTGCGTCAGGCGTCGGATTTGAAAAGCCGTTTCCTCTCTTACATGAGTCACGAATTCCGCACGCCACTGGGCTCGATTCTGAGCATCACCAGCCTGCTGGATGATGAACTCGACGGCCCGCTGAGTCCCGAGCAGCACAAGCAAGTGGGTTTTGTGCGGACCGCCGCCAGCGAGCTGAGCGACATGGTCGACGACCTGCTCGACCTGGCGAAAATCGAGGCCGGGCGCATCAGCATTTCGCCGGACTGGTTCGATATGTTCGACCTGTTCTCGGCCCTGCGCGGCATGTTCCGCCCCATCGTCGACGGCAGAGCGGTAGACCTGGTATTTGCCGAACCGGTGAACATGCCCAGGCTGTACACCGACGATAAAAAGCTCGCGCAGATCTTGCGCAACTTCATTTCCAACTCATTGAAGTTCACCCAGCGCGGCGAAGTGCGGGTGTCCGCGCGTCTGGAAAGCGACACCGAGGTGCGCTTCGCCGTGTCGGATACCGGAATCGGCATTCCGGCAGAAATGCACGGCACGCTGTTTGAAGATTTCTCGCAAGTGGACTCACCGCTGCAAAAACGTTTTCGCGGCACCGGCCTGGGTCTGTCATTGTGCAAACGCTTCGCCGCGTTGCTCGGCGGGCGCGTCGGGGTGGAAAGCGAACCCGGCGTCGGCTCAACCTTTTACGTGATTATTCCGTTTGCAATTGATCAGGAAAAACCCGATGAACAATGACGTTCATTTGCTGATCGTCGACGACAACGTGGCGACGCGGTATGCGTTGCGTCGTCGCCTTGAGCAGCAAGGCTATGTCATCGACGAAGCAGGCACAGGTGCTGAAGGCCTGGCGCTGATTGCGGCAAATGAGTACCACGCGTTGATTCTGGACGTGAACCTCCCGGACATGACCGGCTTCGATATCGTGCGTGAGATTCGCCAGCACGCGCGAACCGAACTGGTGCCGGTGATTCATGTGTCGGCCGCCTCGATTCAGACCCACGACATTGTCACCGGCCTTGAAACCGGTGCCGACGCCTACCTGACACACCCTATCGACCCCGAAGTGTTGATGGCCACCCTGCGCACCCTGCTGCGGGTGCGCGACAGCGAGAACGCGCTACGCGAAAGCGAAGCACGCTTCCGCGAGATTTTCCGCAACGTGTCGGCCCCGATTGCCGTTATCGATGAACACCTCAATGTCATCGAAAGCAACCAGGCCTTCGCCCAACTGGTACACGGCGATGAACGCCTGCTGCAGCACCTTGGTGCCGGGCAGGACGAGCATCTGGTAGAGCTGCGCAAACACGTGCTGGCCGGCGAGCGCTGGCAGGGCAACCTTGATCTGCAACTGAACGGCGAAGCCCGGGAAACCGAGTGGCAGGTTTCGCCGTACCGCCTGCCGGGCCATAGCCTGGTGTTCGTTGAAGACGTGACCGAACACCGTGAGCGTGATCGCTCCCAGCGTCAGCAACTGGACAAGGCCCACACCCGCATTGCCCAGGAAGTGGCCGAGCGTGCGCGCACCGAAGAGCAGTTGCTGCAAGCACAGAAAATGGACGCACTGGGCAAACTCACCGGTGGCATCGCTCACGACTTCAACAACATGCTCACCGGCATCATCGCCGCCGTGGAGTTGATCAAACGCCGCGTTGAAGACCAGCGTTACGACACCCTGATGCGCTACGCCGATGCGGCGCTCAGCTCCGCCAACAGCGCCGCGGCACTCACCCACCGCCTGCTCGCCTTCGCGCGCCAGCAGCCGCTGGACACGCGCCCCATCGATATCAACAAACACGTTCTGTCGCTGGAAGAAATGCTGCGTCGCACCATTGGCGAACGCATTTCCCTGACGCTTGAGCTGACCGCCGGCACCTCGATTGCGATGGTCGACCCGTTCCAGTTCGAGAGCTCGGTGCTCAACCTGATCATCAACGCGCGCGACGCCTTGCCCAAAGGCGGCAGCATTCGCATCGCCACCTATGCAACGGTGGTGTCGGGCAACGCCAAGCTGGAAGACGGCACCTACATTGCCCTGTCGGTTCGTGACGACGGCATCGGCATTGATGAGTCGGTGATCGGCAAGGTCTTCGATCCGTTTTTCAGCACTAAGCCGGTGGGCCAGGGCACCGGCCTGGGTCTGTCGAGTATTTACGGTTTCGCCCGCCAGTCCGGCGGCGATGTGAGTATTCGCAGCCGCATCAACAAAGGCACAGAGGTGGTATTGCTGCTGCCTGCCGGAGACGCGCTTCCCATCGCTGAAGAAGTGGAAGCCCGGATGCCTGTCAACGGCAGCGGCGAACACGTTCTGATTGTCGAGGATCTGGCCTCGGTCAGCGCGCTGGTGGCGGAAATACTCAGCGATGCTGGATACCGCTTCACCCAGGTGTACGACGCCGAAGGCGCGGTACAGGCGCTAAAGAACGATGCCTCGATTGACTTGCTGCTGACCGACATCGGCCTGCCGCGCATGGACGGCCGCGATCTGGCCGCCCTCGCCCGGACAATGCGCGCTGACCTTCCCGTGCTGTATGTCTCGGGCTACGCCGAGAATGCCCTCGACCGTCAGGATCTGGCTGGCACCGGCATGGACATGCTCAGCAAGCCGTTCCACAGCGCCGATCTGCTGGAGCGGGTGCGTACGCTGCTGGATCGCTGAAGCGCCGCCAAAACTCATCGACGGCCTCGATTAGTTTGTGGAAAAAAACCGCCCATAAAAAAGCCGCCCACTTGAGGCGGCAAATAAACCAAAGGTGATGAAGGGAGCAATGCACTGAATTAGTCTCTGAATTCAGTGCTTTGGGGATTCATCGCGGTCAAGAGTAAGCCGCTTCCTGCAAAACCCGCCATCAATAGCGTCGATAGTAAAAATTGAAATAAGCAGTTTTACTGATTATTTCAAAGCGCGTATTTATCCCATCCGCTGCATAGGCTGGGAAATTTCCTATAAATATCTTCCCGCCGGCACCAGCCTGCCCACCAGGCTGACTGTCGATGCGCCCTGCAGCGCCTGCCGCCTTTAGCAACAACATCCAATGCCAAGAACCGTTATGGGGAGCACCTATGTTCAATCGCACACGCATCGCGCTGGCCTGCGCGCTGGCCTCGCTGACGCTCACGCCGGCGTTTGCCAGCGAGCAATCCGAGTCCAAGGGCTTTGTTGAAGACAGCAGCCTGAACCTGCTGCTGCGCAACGCCTATTTCAACCGCGACTACAAAAACCGCGCCGCTGATCGCAAGGTCTGGGGCCAGGGCTTCATTGGCACGTTCGAGTCGGGTTTCACTCAAGGCACCGTCGGCTTCGGCGTTGACGCTTACGGCCTGCTGGGCATCAAGCTCGACAGCGGCCGCGGTCGCAACTACGGCGCGTTCTTTGACACCGACAGCGACGGCCATCCGGTCGATGACCTGTCCGAAGCCGGTGGCGTCGTGAAGCTGCGCGTTTCCAATACCGTGCTGCGTTATGGCAATCAGTTCCCGTCGCTGCCGGTTTTGGCCTCCGACGATTCGCGCCTGTTGCCACAAGCGTTCACCGGCACCCTGGTGACCAGCAAGGAAATCGAAGGCCTGGAACTGAACGCCGGCCGCTTCACCGGTGACAGCCCGATGGGCGACCCGGCCCGCGACCCGAACCGTCTGAAAAGCATCGACGTGATCGGCGGCAGCTATGTGATCAACGACGCCCTGAGCGTGGCCGCCTACCACTCCGACGTGGAAGACACCTTCAAGAAGTACTACGGCAACGTGAACTTCACCCAGGTGCTCAGCGAGAACCAGGCGTTGAATTTCGACTTCAACATCTACCGCACCGACTACGACGACAACGCCCAGGCCGCGCTGGATATGGGCGGCGACGGCAATAACGACAGCAACACCCTGTGGAGCCTGGCGGCCAAGTACAGCGTGGGCGCTCACGCGTTCATCGTGGCGCATCAGCGCAACAGCGGCGACGCTGGCTACGCCTATGACTACGGCGACGGTGGCAGCACCATTTACGTGGCCAACTCCTACTACTCCGACTTCAACCTCAAAGACGAAGAGTCGTGGCAAGTGAGCTACGAGCTGGACTTCACCGAGTACGGCGTCGCCGGCCTGAGCTACAAAACCGCCTACGTGCGCGGCAGCAACATCGATGCTGGCGGCGAGCAGGACGGCACCGAGCGCGAGTTCTTCAACCAGGTGAAATACGTGGTGCAGGACGGTTCGCTGAAAGACCTGTCGCTGAAACTGCGTAACTCGATCTACCGTGCCGACCGCGACGTGGGCCCGAACCTGAACGAGATTCGCGCGTTCGTTGAATACCCGCTGGAAATCTTCTGATCAACCGCGCCGGCATCGCCCGGCGCCAGGTTGACAGCTTACGGGGTGAGCACTGGGAAACCGGTGCTCACCCCGTTTCGTTTCAGCACATCGGTGCAATCCGCCGACGCCTTGACCCGCCACTATCGAGTCTTTTCCACAGGGGCCCACGTGCCCACCTGAAAGAGGCTCGCCATGCGCACCACTCGCTCGAACGCCGCGTTGTTGCTGACTCCATTGCTGCTGCTGGGCGCAGCCCTGGCACCGCTTGCCACCCAGGCCGCACCGCCTGCGCCAATAAAAACCCAGGCGCCTGGTTTTCAACGCCTGGCCGTAGGCGACTATGAAGTAACGGCATTGTTCGATGGCTACAACGACCTTGGGCCGTCGTTGCTCAAAGGCCTGTCGCAGAATGAAATCCGCGCGTTGCTGGCACGCAAGAACATCACCAGCGAAGGCGTACAGACGGCCTTCAACGCTTTTCTGATCAATACCGGCAAGAACCTGGTGCTGGTCGATACCGGCGCTGGCACGTGCATCGGCCCAACGGCTGGCGGCTTGCCGGACGTGATTCGCGCAGCGGGTTACAGCCCCGACCAGGTCGATACCGTGTTGCTCACCCACATGCACCTGGACCACGTGTGCGGTCTGGTCGACGACAAGGGCGCGGCGGTATTCGCCAACGCCGATGTGTACGCCGCTAAAGCCGAGGCCGATTTCTGGCTGAGCAAAGACAACCTCTCCAAGGCGCCAAAAGAAGCCCAGGGATTTTTCCAGATCGCGCAGAATTCCACCGCGCCGTACGTGGCAGCCGGTCGCTTGAAAACGTTTACGCCGGGCCAGGAACCGATTGCCGGCGTTAGTACGCTGAACCTGGCCGGGCATACGCCAGGCAGTGCGGGTTATGAGTTCAGTTCCAAAGGTCAGCGCATCATTTTCATGGGCGATCTGATCCACAGCTTTGCCGTGCAGTTTGCTCATCCGGAAGTGAGCATCGGCTTCGATAACAACAGCGCCGAAGCGATTGCCGCGCGCAAAAAACTGTTCACTCAAGTCGCGCGCGATAACACCTGGGTCGCTGCCGCCCACCTGCCCTTCCCGGCCATCGGCCATATCCGAGTGGAAGGCAAAGGTTTCGCCTGGGTGCCGGTGGTGTTCGGGCCGTATCAACGCGCCGCCAAGGTGCCGCTGATCAAGTAACGCGGCGACTCAGGCGTTGCGCCCAAGGGTGAATTCGGTGAAGGCCACCAGCGGCAGCGGTTTGCTGAACAGGTAGCCCTGGAATTGCTGGCAACCGTTGTCGAGCAGAAATTGATGCTGGGCAGCGGTTTCCACGCCCTCGGCAATCACGGTCAGCCCCATGTTGCTGCCCAGGCCGATAACGGTGCGCACAATGGCTTCGCTGTTGTGGTCGGTGAGCACGTCGCAGACGAAAGACTGATCAATTTTCAGCTTGGTCAGCGGCAATTGTTTGAGGTGACTGAGGGACGAGTAACCGGTGCCGAAATCGTCCAGCGCAAAGGTGATGCCGTGGCTTACCAGATTGGCCATCTTGCGCGACAGCTCTTCCATGTCTTTGACCACCATGGTTTCGGTGACCTCCAGTTCCAGACGGCTGGGGTCGATGCCGTAGTGCTTGATCAGCCCCAGCACTTCGGATTCAAAGTTGGCCTGGTTGAATTGCTTCTGGCTGATGTTCACCGCCAGACATAAATGCTCCAGGCCCGTCTCGTTCATCCAGCCGCGCAATTGCACACATGCCGTCTCCAGCACCCATTTGCCTATCGGAATAATCAGTCCGGTTTCCTCAGCGTGAGGAATGAACTTGCCCGGAGGGATCATGCCGCGTTTGGGGTGAAACCAGCGCAGCAACCCTTCGGCGCCGATAACGCGGCCATGAATATCCAGCTGTGGCTGGTAGTGCAGTTGAAACTGGCCGGTGGCTAACGCTTCCAGCAATTCACTTTCCCAGGCCGAGCGCTGCACGGCGTCGGTTTGCAGCACGTGCAGCATGGCGAACAGCGAAAGAATCGCCGCGCAGGTGTTTACCCAGGTGCCGGGGCCGCGCGTGGTATCGGGCAAGCTGTGGCCAGGCAGCGGTGTCCAGTAACTGCCGGCCAGCCCGATAAAGCTCAGCAGGCACACGGCAATGACGCTGTAGCGCAGCCAGCGGGGCTCGTCGCGAAACGCCATCATGGCGGCCACGCCCAACGGCAGCAGGTACAAATGGGTGGAGCGCGGCGTCGTGGCGTTGGGCACGTCCAGCACCAGGGAAATGCCGATAATCACCAGCAGCAACACGCCAAACAGCAGCAGCCGCGCGCTGCGGTCGTGGTGCACCCAACTGAGCACGAACACGGCCACGCCAGTGCCCATCAGCATCAGGTCGACGCCGACAATCAGCCAGTTGCCTTGCAGGGAAAAGTAGACCGCCCAGATGCCGCCGAGCACCCACATCACAAAGCTGGCGAGCACCCGAACGCGTCGTTCACGACGATGATGAATCAGGGCAAGGTCCGACGAATTCCAGAACTGCTGCAAACGCTTGCCAGCCATCAGCGGCGACCTGTGTGGGGGGAATTCATGGTGGCGATACTCCGGAACCGCTGCCTGCGCACCCGGCCTTGCCCCCACGCTGTGATGCGCAGGGGCGCCAGACCAGGCGGCTCAGCGGCCGCGCATAGTAAGGAATATAGCCAGCCCCTTCCATTGCGCAATCCAGGCGCGGCCCGTCACGCCGCCGATTGCTCGTAGGCCTCCAGCGCTTTGAGCGAATACACATAAGCAGCGCCGGCATTCAGCGAAATGGCAGTGGCCAGGGTTTGCGCCAGCTCCGCCTCGGTTGCCCCGGCTTTGCGCGCCGCTTGCACGTGCACACCAATACAGCCGTCGCAGCGGGTGGTGATCGCCACGGCAATGGCAATCAGCTCGCGGGTTTTGGCATCCAGCGCGTCGCCTTCGGCCGCAGCCTCTTCCAGCGCGCCGTAAGCCTGCAGCATCTTCGGGTGAGTCTTGCCGAGTTTCCCGAAGGCTTTTTTGACGGCGGGAACGTATTCAGACCAGTTGAAGAGCATGTTCGATTCTCCTATGTTGCGGATGGCCGTACCGGCCGACGAACCCAGTGTCGGCTGCCCGCTTTTCTCTGGCTTTTCCGCAACGCCCATCCATTTAGCGAATCGTCCTGAATGCACGCTTTCGACCATCTGATTGCCCTGGCCAACCTGCGCGGCGTGCTCGACCTGCACTGCCAACTGCAAGGCGACTGGGCGCTGGACCACGCGCCGCTGCCCGCCGGGCAAGCGAGCTATCACGTGATACTTGAAGGCGAGTGCCGCCTGGAATTGCCCGGCCAGCCGCCCATTCCCCTGCAAGCGGGCGACCTGGTGTTGCTGCCACGCAGCGCTGTGCATGTGTTGGCCGGCGGCGATGGCAGGCACAAACCGAAGTTGGCGCTGAGCCGGATTGCCGAGCCGGGGCGAATCACGCAGTTGCGCAATGGTGACGGCAGCGGCGGGCTGAGCATGCTGTGCGGGCGCATCGACTATCTGCCAAAAGCCGCTTTGCTGGCTGCCTTGCCGGAGGTGCTGGTGATCAATGCCAGCGCGCCGCCGCAGCGCGAGCGACTTGAAGCGCTGGTGGCGTTGATGCGGCTGGAGGCCGAAGGTCAGCAACTGGCCAATCAATCCGTGGTGGACGGGCTGTCGCTGATTCTGTTTACCGTGGTGCTGCGCCACGTTTGCGAACAGCAGCACGACCTGGCCGGCGTCTTCGCCTTGCTGCGCGACAAGCGCCTGGCCAAGGCAGCGCAGGCGTTACTTGCAGATTTAGGCAACCCCTGGACAGTTGAAAGCATGGCGGCGTGCGCGAGCATGTCGCGCTCCAACTTCGTTCGCGCATTCTCCGCCGCGACGGGCATAGCCCCCGCCGCCTGGCTAATGCAACTACGGATTGAGCGGGCTCAGCTATTGTTAAAGCGAAGCGCTGCATTGGTGGGCGATATTGCGCTGGCGGTGGGTTACCCGACGCTCAGTTCATTCAGCCGGATTTTCAAGCAGCAAACCGGAGAAACACCGGCGCAGTACAGAGTTCGGGTGACGACTGCCTCACAGCAACATTGAGCAGCCTGTCACATTTTGCTCTGTTGAATTATCCTTGGCACCGACGGACTTTTCCCAGAGGGTCATTAATGGCCAGAATGATCTTCCCTGCCGCTTGCGCCAGGCTGCAAAACCACTTCGCGCCACTCGGCTTCGAAGGCGTGTTGAGCTCGCCAACGTCCATGACTGCTCGGGTATACGACCCCAAAACCGGTGAAAACCTGGTGGTGATCACCTGCATTCCTTGCGGCACCACGCTTTCCGAAGAAGATGTGGAAATTATTGCCCACGCCATCGAAATCGAGATTGAAGTGCTGCAATTTCGCGCCGAGCGCGCCGGCGAAAGCAACGCCGGTTAAGCGCGACTTTCGGGCACAAACCGAATTTCGACTCGCTGCCCCAGCGCCCGCGCGGCGTTCGCCAAGGTAGCCAGGGTAAGGCCGGCGTCATCACTGTCCAATACCCGCGCCACCACGGTTCGACTGGTTTGCATGCGTTGCGCCAGTGCCGATTTGCTTACGCGCTGCGCTTTCATCAGTTCGCTAATCTGCCAGGCGACCACACGCTTGAGCGCCGCCGCCGTCACCTCCTCCAGTAACGCTTCTTCCTGCAGAAACTCATCGAAGTCGCTGCCTACATGCTTGTTCATCAGGAATCTCCCCGGAGGATGGAATGACGCTTTCTGGCCACCGCCAGATCGGATAACGGTGTGGCTTCAGATTTTTTGATAAAGCCGTGGAGCAACACAATTTCAGTGCGCACCACGGTGAACAGTACTCGCGCAATTCCGGCGGAAAACCGGCTGCGGATTTCCCAGAGGTCGGCGGCCATCTTGCGTACCAGCGGCATACCCAATGGCCAGCCGATCTGCACGGTTTTGATATCGGTTCCCACCGTCCTGCGGATATCCAGCGGTTGCTCGCGCAACCAGTCGCGGACCGGTTCTGAGCCGGACGCCGTCCGGTAGAAGCGCACGGTTAATTCCATTCCTTTGAGCCCCACTGCAGCACTCCTTGTGCATGGCTAATGCCTCAAGTGTACTTATTTAAGTACAGCTTGCAAGCGATACTTGATAGGGGCTTACAGATAGGCAGCAAGGGCACCCATTGCCCGCTCCACGTAAATGTCCTTTTCGCCCACTGGCGCCACGTAGTGGATCGCTTCACGCGCCGCGTCCAGGCCTTCAAGCCGAGCGATGGTCCAGGCCGCCAGATATTGCGAAGCCAGACAACCGCCCGCCGTAGCGACGTTACCCTTGGCGAAGAACGGTTGATTCAGCACATCCACGCCCGCTTCCACCACCCACGGTCGGGTCGTCAGATCGGTACAGGCGACACCGCCTTGCAACAAACCGAGCTTGGCAAGAATCAGCGTGCCGGAGCACTGGGCGCCGATCAGTTGCCGCGCCGGGTCCAGCTTCAGTTGCGCCATCACCTCGGCGTTTTCCACGACCTCACGCGTGGCGATGCCGCTGCCCACCAGCACCGCATCCGCTGCGCATGCCTGCTCCAGGGAGATATGCGAATCCATCCACACACCGTTCATTGAGCGCACCCGCGCCGACGGGCTGGCGAGGGACACACGCCAGCCCGGCGTTTTGACCCGCTGCAGAATGCCGAAAGGAATAAGCGAGTCGAGTTCGTTGAAGCCGTCAAAGGTCAGAATGGCGATGTGCATGGCGGTACGTTCCAGAAGAAAAGAAGGTTGCTCGCCGGCATCTTATTCACCGATATTCAGCACAATCAAAATATTGTGATGGATACATTTACGTGCCCCGCGCCCGCTATAAACAACTGGTCGACACCCTCGCTGGCGACATCCGCAGCGGCCTTCTGGTGCCCGGCACCCGCCTGCCGACGCACCGGCAACTGGCCCAGGAACACGGCGTCGCCCTCGCCACGGCCACGCGAATTTATGCAGAACTTGAGAGCATGGGGCTGGTAAGCGGCGAAACCGGGCGCGGCACGTTTGTTCGCGAAACCGCCCTGCCGCCCGGGCAGGGCATCGATCAGACCGCCGCCGGCGCCGACATGCTGGACCTCAACTTCAACTACCCCGCCCTACCCGACCAAGCCAATCTTCTGCGCAAAGCGCTGCGCGATTTAGCCATGGCCGGCGATATGGAGGCGCTACTGCGCTACCAGCCCCATGGCGGCCGTCAGCATGAACAGCAAGCCGTGGCCACCCATCTGCGCGAGCGCGGGGTAAGCGTGGCGGCTGAACAGGTGTTGCTGGTCAGCGGTGCGCAGCATGGTTTGGCGATCACCGCCATGGCGCTGCTGCGCCCCGGTGACGTGGTGGCCGTGGACGCCCTGACCTACTCCGGCTTTAAGGTGCTTGCCGAAGCCTATCGCCTGGAGCTGGCAGCAATTCCCGTCACAGCCTACGGGCCGGATCTCGACGCCTTGCGCCGGCTGTGCAAAACCCGCCGTGTACGAGCCCTGTACTGCATGCCGACGCTGCACAACCCGCTCGGCTGGGTACTTGACCTCGCCACGCGGCAAGCAATGGCCCGGATTGCGCGCGAGCACGGCCTGTTGATTATCGAAGACGCGGCCTACGCCTTTCTCGCCGATGATCCGCCGCTTGCGCCACCGCCGCCAATTGCCACGCTGGCACCCGAGCTGACTGTGTACGTGTCGGGATTTTCCAAGAGCATTGCTACCGGCTTGCGCGTCGGTTTTGTCGCGGCGCCGCCAGCGCACATCGCAGCGTTGCAACGCTGCATTCGAGCGACCACCTGGAACACCCCGAGCGTCATGACCGCCATCGCCTGCCGCTGGCTGGAAGACGGCACCGTCGCGCGTCTGGAAGCGCAAAAGCGTCGCGACGCCAGCGCTCGGCAGGCCATCCTGCGCGAATCGTTAAATGGCTACGCACTGGTTGGCCATTCTGCGTCCTACTTCACCTGGCTCTCCTTGGGCGAAGACGTCCGCGCAGACGGGGTGGCGATGGCATTGCTAAACGAGGGCGTGTCGGTATCCACCGCCGAACCGTTCTGCACCGCAGCCAGCGTGCCGCACGCATTGCGGCTGGCACTGGGTTCATTGCCACTCACGGTGCTGCCGCAAGCGCTGGCGAAAGTGCGCGCCGCGCTGGAACGGGCAGGTTTTTAACCAGTGGCCGACGCCTCAGGCACTCACCGCCGCTGCTATCATCGAGCGAACGGCATCCCACAAACCGCACAGGCGAATCCCATGCAACGCGCAGACAAAATCCGCCTCAGGCCCTGGCTTGTTCTTTGGTTGTACGCAGTCGCAGCGGCCCATCTGGCGGGCGGTTTGCTGATGACTTACGCAGGTGATGCCGCCGGTTTGGCGGATTACCACCGAAACATCGAAGCCGCCTTTCAGGGCAACGGCGCGCCGGCCGGTTTGCACGGTCTGCAAGTGTGGTGGTTCGCCCTGTTTGGCGCGACGGTACAAAGCTACGCGGTGTTCATGGGTGCGCTGGTGTACCTGGGCAACCGCTATCGCAGCCGCGTGGTGTGGAGCGTATTGATCGCCGGCATTCTGTTGTGGGGGCCGCAGGACATCTGGATTTCGCTGCAAGCCGGGGTGTGGTCGCACGTATGGGTCGACTGCTTCGCCATGGTTGCGTTGCTGGTGCCATTGGTCTGGCTTTACCGCCACGACAGTGACCGCGCCGCATCGGAGACGACCGCCGACGTCTCGCCAAACAACCCGTTCACCGACGTAGCGCATCAGCGCGTGCTGGTCACTGGCGGCACCGGCTTTATCGGCGAAGCGCTGGTGACGCAACTGCTGGACGCCGGTCATGAGGTTACGGTTTTCGCCCGCAACCCGTTACGTGCCGCTTACCAGTTCAACGGCCGCGCCCGGTGCATCAGCAGCCTTGCCGCCCTTACCGAATGGAACGCTTTCGACGCCGTCATCAACCTGGCCGGCGCGCCTGTGGCGGGGCCAAGGTGGTCAGCCAAACGCCAGGCGCAGTTGCTCGCCAGCCGTGTGGGTGTCACTGAAGCGCTGGTCGCCTGGCTCGGCAAGGCCCGACACAAACCCGGCGTATGGCTGCAAGCCTCGGCCATCGGCTATTACGGCGTACGCAGCCCGGAAGAATTGCTGACCGAAGACAGCGCCAAGGGTGGCGGATTCATGGCCGAACTCTGCGCCCGCTGGGAAGCGTCGGCGGCCGCCGTCGAAGCAGCCGGAGTGCGTAAAGTGGTGATGCGACTGGGCGTAGTGTTCGGCCCCGGCGGCGCGCTGCAACCGCTGCTGCTGCCACACCGTTTTGGCCTCGGCGGACGCCTGGGCAGCGGTAAACAAATGATGAGCTGGATTCACCGCGACGACCTGCTGCGCCTGTTCGCCCGAGCGCTGGCCGACCCGACCCTGCACGGCACCTACAACGCCGTCGCCCCTGAAGCAGTCAGCCAGGCGCAGTTCGCCACAACGGCGGGAAGCGTGCTCAAGCGCCCGGTGTGGCTGCACTTGCCAGCCGCACCGGTTCGTTTATTGGCTGGCGAGATGGCGCAATTATTCGTCGACGGCCAGAACGTGGTGCCGACCCGACTGTTAGAGGCAGGCTTCACCTACCGCTATCCACGTCTCGAAGACGCGCTGCGAGACCTGGCTTGAACAGCTTCAACAAGGAGAACAGGAATGGGCATTCGCGGTACCGACAGGCAGATCGACAACATCGAATTCAACGTCGCCGATATCGAACGCAGCAAAGCGTTCTACGGGAGCGTATTTGGCTGGACCTTCACCGACTACGGCCCCACCTATTGTGAATTCACCGACGGCCGCCTGACCGGCGGCTTCACCACCGGCGAACCGGTGCGGCCGGGCGGCCCGCTGATCATCCTCTATGGCGATGACCTGGCCGCCACGCAGGCCCGTGTCGAAGCAGCCGGCGGCTCGATCAGCAAAGCAGTGTTTAGCTTTCCGGGCGGGCGCCGGTTTCAGTTTCTGGATCTGGATGGGTATGAGTTGGCGGTGTGGTCGGCGTAGCCCTCAGCAAATTTGAGCCAGGTGCTTCGCCGTTTCCGGGTAGGCATTTAGCAGGCGAATCAGCACCGTAGCTTGTGCGTTCGGTTTGGAACGGTTCTGTTCCCAATTTTTGACCGTGCCAGGCGTCGCGTGCAGGTGTTGAGCGAATACGGGCTGTGACATGTTCAGTTTATTACGCACTGCGATTATTTCTTCCGCGGTCGCGGGCGCCAAAGGTTTGATTACGGCGTCGTGGGTGCGCAGCGTGACCTTTCCTTGGCGCTGTTCAGCCAGGGCATCAAAGCCTTCCATCAAGTCTGCAAAAATATCGCGCTTTTGGGTCATGGCATTTTTCTCTCTGTTATCTCTGCTTCTAATCGTTGCTTCAACAATTTGCGTTGGTCGTAGCTGAGATCATCGAAATCATCCTTGTCGTAAAGCGTGAACAGCCAGAATTGCGCTCCACCCTGCCACCAGTAATAAATTACTCGCAGCCCTCCTCGTTTCCCTTTCCCTCTCGCTGCATCGCCGAAGCGAACCTTGCGCAAGCCGCCCGTGTTTTGGATGACATCTCCCACGTCAGGTTGCTGCAGTAGCGCCTGCTGAAAATCTGCAAACGCAACGTCGTCGAAATATTCGAGCCGTTGACGTGCGAAAGCGGGCATTTCGATAAACGTAGCTCTCATAAGTATGCGCAACTTGCGTATATTTTTAAAGCGTGAATGCTGCCCGTCAAGCACTTCGTTTACCACCCCAAAAACAACATGCGGGAACGCGGCTACACCTAACGCCGCACTTTCGCTTAATCCGCCGCCATCCACCGCTTGTACTGACGGGTGCGGCGCAGGGTTTTCAGCTGTTCCATCACCAGTGCCTTGAGCGGCGATACATCCGGCTTTGGCTGTTTGCCACGGCTGAGCTGGTTGAGTTGAAACTTCACCACCGCCATGTAGGCCAGCGAGGCGAACACTTTGTTTTTCCAAGTGATCGGCGCCAGTTCGGGGCTACTGGTTTGCCCGGCTTGCCAGCGTTTGGGCAAAGCTGGGTCGATGGCCAGCGCCGTGGCGATACCGGCCATGGCGATGCCGCTGGCGAGTACCTGTTCCACAACGGGCAGACGGCGAATGCCGCCAGTGACCATTACCGGCATGCGCGCCGTTTTGGCGATCTCGCTGGCGAATTCGAGGAAATAGGCTTCACGCGCCAGGGTTCTGCCGTCTCGTGCCTGGCCCTGCATGGCAGGCGCTTCGTAACTGCCGCCAGACAGCTCAACCAGATCCACGGGCAGTTCATTGAGCAGCTTGACCACGCTCAACGCATCGGCGTCATCAAACCCGCCCCGCTGGAAGTCGGCCGAGTTGAGTTTTACCGACACGCCAAAGTCCGCCGCCACCACCGCGCGTACCGCTTTCACCACTTCAACCAGTAAACGGGCACGGTTTTCCACGTTGCCGCCCCAGCGGTCGGTGCGTTGATTGCTAAGCGGCGACAGGAATTGGCTAAGCAGATAGCCATGCGCGGCATGAATCTGCACGCCGTTGAAACCGGCCTGCTCGGCAAGCTGCGCGGTGGTAGCGAAGCGCTGGATCAGCGCGGCGATGTCCGCCTCGCTCATCGGTTTTGGTTCGGCAAACATTTTCGACATGCCCCCCAGTTGCAGGGAAACGGCTGACGGTGCGACGGTTTGCTGCCCCAGGCTCGCCTGCATCTGGCGGCCGGGATGATTGATCTGCATCCACACCTGAGCGCCGTGGCTACGGCTGATGCTGGCCCACTGACGAAATTTATCCAGCTGCCGCGCATCTTCCAGCACCACACCGCCAGGGCCGGTCATGGCGCGGCGGTCGACCATCACGTTGCCGGTCAGAATCAACCCGGCGCCGCCCTCCGCCCAGGCTTGGTACAAGCGAAACAACGCAGGCGACGGGCCTTGCTCCGCATCGGCCAGATTCTCCTCCATGGCCGCTTTGCAGAGACGGTTTGGCAGGGTCGTGCCGTTGGGCAATTGCAGCGGCGAAAAGGCAGTCATCTATAACTCCACGGGGAAATGCGGTTGGCAGATGACGGCAGACTAAGGTTAAAGTCAGCTTTAAGGTCAACCCCCAATTCTCAAAGCAAACCTGGCCTGTGGAGAAAACCGTGAAAATTGGCGAACTGGCTCAACGCATGAACCTGGCGCCTTCGCGCATTCGCTACTACGAAGCCAGCGGCCTGATTGCCGCTCAGCGTCATGCCAACGGCTACCGGCACTACCCCGCCCACACCGTCAGCACCCTGGAAATCATCCTCAACGCCCAGCGCGCCGGTTTCTCCCTCGACGAAATCCGCCGCTTCTTGCCGGACAACAACCCGCAGGGGCTCGACCACGCCGAGATCCTCGTCAGCCTGAACCGCAAAGTCACCGAGATAGAAGACATGCAACAGCGTCTGGCCCAGAACAAGGCGCGACTGCTCGCAATCATTAGCGATATCGAAAACAGGCCCGAAGGCATGGGCTGCGGCGATAACGCCGAGCGGGTGCTAGGGAAGATGCGGGAAGGGAAAAGTCCTGAAAACAAGACGCTTAGTCCGTGATGCGTTTTTCCTGGTTGCGATCCTGAGCACCAAGGTTTAGATTCAACTTTTGATGACAGTTATCATCAAATATGATGCGAAAGGAAATCAACTATGCGTACCACAGTTACCCTTGAAGACGCGCTGTACCAACGAGCTCTGCAGATGGCGGAGCCCGGCATGGATAAAGCCGACATATTCAGGGAGGCGATCAAAATGTTCGTTCGAGTTCAAGCAGCAAAGCGCTTAGCCGCTCTGGGTGGCGCCGCCCCGGAGATGCAGAACCCTGTACGTGACCGCGGAGCGTCGCTTTAGTGGGCGTGCTGATCGATACATCCGTATGGGTGGATCACTTCCGCAACGGCAATCAGGCATTGGTCCATCTGTTAGGCCAAGACCTCGCCATAACTCATCCAATGGTCATTGGAGAAATCGCGTGCGGTACACCACCCGCCCCACGGGTCGCTACGTTGCAGTACATAGAGCTTCTAGAAGCGTGCACTCAAGCCACCATCGACGAAGTGATGACATTTATCGAAAGTGAAAAATTGTATGGGCTTGGGTGCGGCCTGGTAGACCTTACTCTCCTAGCATCAACGCTCATTACCCCTGGCGCACGGCTCTGGACGCTAGACAAACGCTTGGCTGAGCTCGCAGAAAAATTTGGGGTCTCGCACTTTCCCATCGTGCACTAACAGCCAAGCTACCCCACCCGCGCCAACGTCAACGGATCCGCATGCCCGGCAAAAAAATGCTCAAGCACCTGCGAGAAAATATTCGGCTCGTGGGTCAACGTGGCGAAAAGGGTCATGCAAGAGCAGAGTTTGGTGTCGTCGGGGCTGCCGAGGATGTCGCGGGCGCTGCGGTCGGGCCAGGCCAGCAAGGCGGTGGTGCAGGCGTGCAAACGCGGGCCGAGGATGGGGTGAGTGATGTAGGCGTTGGCCTCGTCGAGGCCGGAGATGCCGTAGAACTCGGAATTGGCGCTGTGTCCCAGGCCCTTGAGCTGGGGAAAGATAAACCACATCCAGTGACTTCGTTTTTGTCCCGCCTGGATTTCGGCGAGGGCCTGATCGTAGGTGGAAGCTTGCGCGTCTACAAAGCGTTGCAGGTTGTGGATATCGGCCATTGGCTAGGCTCCGGAAGTGACGGTCTAGGGGGTTGGACCGGACACGTTCCAGAGTGTGCGAACTTTAATTGATGGCCAAACGGCATCACCGGATGTGCGGTACGCCCCACATCCGGTGAATCAAATCACCACATCAGGTCGTCGGGAATCTTGTACGCCGCGTACGGATCGTTGGCGTCGTTTTCCTCGGTTTGCACGTTGAGTTGCACGATACGGCGAGGGTCGCGTTCCTGAATCTTCAGCGCGGCTTCGCGGGGAATCACTTCATAACCGCCGCCATGCTGAACGATGGCCAGCGAGCCGCTGCTGAGCTTGTTGCGCATCAGGGCGTTGACGGAGAGGCGCTTGACCTTCTTGTCGTCGACGAAGTTGTAGTAATCCTCGGTGGTCAGCTTGGGCAGGCGACTCGACTCGATCAATTGCTTGATCTGCGCGGCTTCGGCTTTCTTCTGCGCCTTTTCCTGCTGCTGACGATTGAGTTCCTGGTCGCGGGCAATCTTCTCGGCCTTGGCTTCGAGGGCGACACGCTGCTGCGAGTCGTCAACCTCGACCTGGCCTTTGTGCTCCAGACGCTTCTGCTTCTGCTTTTCCTTGCTGACCTGTTTGGCCTGCTTCTCGTTGACCAGGCCGGCTTTTAGCAGCTGGTCACGCAATGACATGCTCATTCGTTGATGACTCTCTCAAGGGCACCGGTAAAAAACGCCGTTATTCTTCCACAAGCCAGGCGCTAACACCTAGCCGGCCAGACTATCCACAACTGCCCACGCCAGCCTGCCGCTCTTCGCGTTTGGCCTGACCCCAGATGGCGTCCAGTTCTTCCAGGCTGCAGGCGTGAATATCCCGACCTTGCTCGCGCAGCACCTGCTCGATAAAACGGAAGCGTCGCTCGAATTTGGCATTGGCCGCACGCAGGGCGGTTTCAGGGTCGGCCTTCAGGTGCCGCGCCAGATTCACCACTACAAACAGCAAATCGCCGATCTCCTCGGTCATCGCCTCGCTGTCGTTGGCGCTCATGGCTTCCAGTACTTCGTCGAGTTCTTCGCGCACTTTATCGACAACGGGCAGCGCCTCCGGCCAATCGAAGCCGACCTGCGCCGCGCGCTTTTGCAGTTTGGCGGCGCGCGACAGCGAGGGCAGCGTGGCGGGCACATCGTCGAGCAACGACAGCTGTTCTGGCGCTGCGGCTTTCTCGGCGCGCTCCTCGGCTTTGATTTCTTCCCAACGCTGCTTAACGGCGGCTTCGCTTAGCCGAGCCATGTCGGGCGCGCCATAGAGGTCGCCGTCGGGGAACACGTGGGGATGACGACGCACCAGTTTGCGGGTAATGGCATCGACCACCGAGGCGAATTCGAAGCGCCCCTCCTCCTTCGCCAGCTGGCTGTAATACACCACCTGAAAAAGCAGATCGCCCAGCTCGCCCGGCAAATGTTCGAAGTCGGCGCGCTCGATGGCATCGGCCACTTCGTACGCTTCCTCGAGGGTGTGCGGCACGATGCTGGCGTAGTTCTGTTGCAAATCCCACGGGCAGCCGTACTGCGGATCGCGCAGGCGGGCCATGAGGTGCAGGAGGTCAGGAAGCTGGTACATAAAAATCCTTGGCCGATACGAACTCTATGTAGGAGCGGCTTCAGCCGCGATGCCTTTGAGCTTAAAGAGCATCACAGCTAATCGGAACGCCGCCCAGCCGCTCCTGCAGGACGACGCGTTAAGAGGTTCGGTGGCGGCGCACTTCGATGATGTTCGGCAACTGAGAAATGCGACCGAGCAAGCGACCCAACGCATCCAGCCCCGGAATCTCGATGGTCAGCGACATCGCCGCGGTGTTGTCTTCCTTGTTGGAGCGAGTGTTGACCGCCAGCACGTTGATCTTCTCGTTGAGCAACACCTGCGACACGTCTCGCAGCAAACCGGAGCGGTCGTAGGCGCGAATGATGATGTCCACCGGGTAGGTTTGCACCGGCACCGGCCCCCAGCTCACCTGGATAATGCGCTCGGGTTCGCGGCCACCCAGCTGTAGCACCGAGGCGCAGTCCTGGCGGTGAATGCTGACGCCACGGCCCAGGGTGATGTAACCGACGATGGCATCGCCCGGCAACGGCTGGCAGCAGCCGGCCATTTGCGTGAGCAGGTTGCCGACGCCCTGAATCTGAATGTCGCCGCGCTTGCCCGGTTTGAAGGCGGTATGGCGGCGCGGAATCAGCTCCAGTTGCTCGTTGCCACGTTCCGGCTCGACCAATTGCTGCGCCGCGTTGACCACTTGCGCCAGGCGCAGGTCGCCGGCGCCCAGGGCGGCGAACAGGTCTTCGGCGGTGCGCATGTTGGCCTTGTCTGCCACTTTGTCGAAATCGACGCCAGGCAGCGCCAGGCGCGCCAACTCGCGCTCCAGCATGGTACGACCGGCGGCCACGTTCTGGTCGCGGTCCTGCAGTTTGAACCAGTGAACAATCTTGGCCCGTGCCCGCGAGGTGGTCACGTAACCGAGGTTGCTGTTCAGCCAGTCGCGGCTCGGCACGCCGTGCTTGCTGGTGATGATTTCCACCTGCTCGCCGGTTTGCAAGCTGTAGTTGAGTGGCACGATGCGGCCGTTGATCTTCGCGCCACGGCAGTTGTGGCCGATTTCAGTGTGCACGCGGTAAGCGAAGTCCAGCGGCGTCGAGCCTTTGGGCAAGTCGATGGCGTGACCGTCCGGGGTAAAGACGTACACGCGGTCCGGCTCGATATCCACGCGCAGCTGCTCGGCCAGGCCGCCGATATCGCCCAATTCTTCGTGCCATTCCAGCACCTGGCGCAGCCAGGAAATCTTCTCTTCGTAGTGATTGGAGCCAGACTTGACGTCTGTGCCCTTGTAGCGCCAGTGCGCGCATACGCCGAGTTCGGCTTCTTCGTGCATGGCGTGGGTGCGGATTTGCACTTCCAGCACCTTGCCTTCCGGACCGATTACGGCAGTGTGCAGCGAGCGGTAGCCGTTTTCCTTGGGGTTGGCGATGTAGTCGTCAAACTCCTTGGGAATATGCCGCCACAGGGTGTGGACAATGCCGAGCGCGGTGTAGCAATCGCGCATTTCCGGCACCAGCACGCGCAAGGCACGCACGTCGTAGATCTGGCTGAACGCCAGGCCCTTGCGCTGCATTTTGCGCCAGATGGAATAGATGTGTTTTGCCCGGCCGCTGATGTCGGCCTGCACGCCAGTGGCGGCGAGTTCGTCTTTGAGCTGAGCCATGACGTCGGTGATAAACCGTTCGCGGTCCAGCCGGCGCTCATGCAGCAGCGTGGCGATCTGTTTGTACTGTTCAGGTTCGAGGTAGCGGAAAGACAGATCTTCCAGCTCCCACTTGATATGACCGATACCCAGGCGGTGGGCCAGCGGTGCGTAGATATCGAACACTTCGCGGGCCACGCGCTGGCGCTTCTCGTCGTCGCCGTTCTTGATCGCGCGGATGGCGCAGGTTCGTTCGGCCAGCTTGATCAGCGGCACGCGCACGTCATCGACCATGGCCACGAGCATTTTGCGCAGGTTGTCGACTTGTACCTGGGTGCCCAGCACCAGCGATTCACGCGGGTTGAGGCTGGCGCTGATGGCGGCCATGCGCAGCACGCCTTCGATCAGCTTGGCGACGACCGCACCGCAGCGCTGCTGCACGTTGGCCAGGGGAATCTGGCCCTCACGCACGCCGCGATACAGAACGGCGGCCACGAGGGAATCCTGGTCGAGTTTGAGGTCGGCGAGAATTTCGGCGATTTCCAGGCCCGTGCGAAAACTGGAAGTGCCTTCGGTCCACAGGTTCTGCGCCGCGTTGGCTTGCTGCTCGGCTTCGCGAGCGAACTCGCACGCGGCCCGCAGGGCCTCTCGATCCAGCGCCGGGTCGACGCTCAGCACGTAATCGAGCCAGGCCTCTAGGTTGATGCTGCCATCCGTGTTGATCGGTTGCTGCGCTCTAACCTGTACCATCGTTTACCTTCCCTACGACGCGCAGTAAACGCGCCGAATACGCTGACCTCTGCGGGCCAGTCGGTTACGCGAACGTCCTAGTCCGCCACAAATAACGCCATCGCCTCGACATGCGCCGTCTGCGGAAACATGTCGAGGATTGCGGCACGTTTTAGCCGGTAACCCTGTTGCACCAGTACTGCCGTGTCGCGAGCCAGCGTGGCGGGGTTGCATGACACGTACACAACGCGTTTGGCACCCAGTTTCGCCATGCTCTCAGCGGCCTGCAACGCGCCGTCTCGCGGGGGGTCCAGCAGTACTGCGGAAAAACCTTCAGCGGCCCAGGGGGCAGCGGCAAGCGAGTTCGACAAGTCGGCCTGGAAAAAGTGCGCGTTGCTCAGACCATTGGCCTGAGCGTTGGCCGCTGCTCGTTCCACCATCACTTGTACGCCTTCCACTGCGACCACTTCCTGCACCTGCCGGGCCAGCGGCAAGCTGAAATTGCCGAGGCCACAAAACAAATCCAGCACCCGGTCCCGGGGCTGTGGTGCTAACCAGTCTAGCGCCTGGGCAATCATTGCCTCGTTAACCGGCGCGTTCACCTGCACAAAATCACCGGGGCGATAGGCTAGCTGTAAATCCCACTGGGGCAATCGGTACCCCAGTGCCTGCGTGGTATCAAAAGGTTGCGGGTCGTCGCTGCCGTGCAGCCACAGTTGCGCGTCGTGCTCGGCGCAGAAAGCTTGCAGCAACGCCACGTCAGCCTCTGGCAGCGGCGCGGTGTGGCGCACCAAAACGGCGCTGGCCGTTCCGCTGAACAACTCCACGTGGCCCAGCGCCTGCGGCCTGGACAAACTACGCAACACCTGCGGTAACACCTGCACGATGGTCTGCAAGGGCTGTACCAGCACCAGGCATTCGGAGATGGCGATGATGTCCTGGCTGGCGGCGGCGCGGAAACCCACGTCCAGACGTTTGGCTTTGGCGTCCCAGCGCACAGCGATGCGCGCGCGACGACGGTAACCGAACTCCGGCCCAACCAGCGGTGCTGCCCATTCTTGCGGCTGCACGCCGGCGATACGGCTCAATTGCTCGCTCAACTGTTGCTGTTTCAGCAGCAACTGTTGCTCATGGGGCATGTGTTGCAGGCTGCAACCGCCGCACACCTTCGCGTGCCGGCACGGCTCCGGGCGACGCGAAGGCGCGGCCACCAGAATACGTTCCGCGCGGGCATCAACAATCTGGCTGCGAGCGGCGAGCACCCGCGCTTCCACCTCTTCGCCCGGCAAGGCGCCGGCGACGAACCAGGTGCGGTTTTCGAAAAAACTGATGCCACGGCCGTCGTTGGCCAGGCGCTCGATCAGCAAGCGCTGTTTCTTGCCAACCGGAATTTGTACCGCACGCGTGCCGCCGCTGGGTTGAAAGCGCAGGCCGGCTGGTTTCTTAGCCATTAGCGCGGGTCATCGTAAACGCCGGTGGACAGGTAACGGTCGCCACGGTCGCAGATGATCGCGACGATGGTGGCGTTCTCCACTTCCTTAGACAGACGCAACGCTGCCGCCACCGAACCGCCAGAAGAGACGCCGCAGAAAATGCCCTCTTCGCGCGCCAGGCGACGCATGGTGTCTTCGGCTTCCTGCTGATGCATGTCGATGATGCGATCGACGCGTTCGGCCTGGTAAATCTTTGGCAAGTACTCTTGCGGCCAACGGCGAATGCCGGGAATGGCCGAGCCTTCCATCGGTTGCAGGCCGACAATCTGAATCGCCGGATTCTTCTCTTTCAAATAACGCGAGGTGCCCATGATGGTGCCAGTGGTGCCCATGGAGCTGACGAAGTGGGTGATGCTGCCCTGGGTCTGGCGCCAGAGCTCGGGACCAGTGCCGGTGTAATGCGCAATGGGGTTGTCGCCATTGGCAAACTGGTCCAGCACGATGCCCTTGCCTTCGGCCTGCATGCGCTCGGCCAGATCGCGCGCGCCTTCCATGCCGTCTTCTTTCGTGACGATGATCAGCTCGGCGCCGTAGGCGGTCATGGCCGCCTTGCGCTCGGCGCTCATGTTGTCCGGCATGATCAGAATCATGCGGTAGCCCTTGATGGCCGCGACCATCGCCAGGGCAATGCCGGTGTTGCCGGAGGTGGCTTCGATCAGCGTGTCGCCAGGCTTTACCGCGCCGCTGAGTTCGGCGCGGGTGATCATCGACAGCGCCGGGCGGTCTTTTACCGAGCCGGCGGGGTTATTGCCTTCCAACTTCACCAACAGCGTATTGCTGGTAGTGCCCGGCAAACGCTGCAGGCGCACCAGAGGGGTGTTGCCGACGGTGTCGGCGATAGTCGGGTAGGTAATAGAGGTAGTCATGAAAGCGGTCCGATCCGTTCCAGCGGGGGCGACATGATAGCGAGAATTTGCCGGCGCAACCTCCTGATCGTCGATGCGCGAGCCTGGGTTGCTCACCGTGGGCTGAGCAACAGCCAACACCAACAACCCGCCGAGCAGCGCCCCAAGCGCCAGCACTTGAGTAAAATTCAGGCGTTACGAGCAAAGCCCAGACGCTACACTGCGCAACAGGGCTTGGAGCCGGTATTTTCAGCGAGGGCGGTGTGTTCAAGGATCTCAGCATCAAGGGCCGCGTGTTGCTGCTCACTTTGCTTCCCACCAGTTTGTTGGCATTGGTATTGGGCGGCTATTTCACCTGGATGCAGTTGTCTGATTTGCAGGCGCAGTTGCTGCAACGCGGACAAATGACCATCGAACAATTGGCGCCGATTGCTGCGCCTGCCCTGGCGCGCAGCGATGCCGCCTTGCTCGAGCGCATCGCCAACGAAGTGCTCGAGCAACCCGACGTACGCTCGGTGCATTTCCTCGGCGAAGACCATTCGCGCCTGGCCCATGCCGGCCCGAGCATGCTCAACCCGATGCCCGAAGGTGATGGCCGCGCATTGCTGCTGCGCAGCGGCAACGACGCCACGCGCTTTTTATTGCCGGTATTCGGCCGCCATCGCAGCCTGTCGGGTGACCCCGTCGCCGACGACCCCGACCGCCTGCTCGGCTGGATAGAACTGGAACTGTCCCATCACGGCACCTTGCTGCGCGGCTACCGCAGCCTGTTCGCCAGCCTTCTGCTGATCATCACCGGCCTGGGCGTGACCGCGCTGCTGGCGGTGCAGATGAGCCGCTCGATCAACGATCCGCTGCGGCGCATCAAACAAGGCGTGGCGCTATTAAAGGAAGGCCGCCTTGAAACCCGCCTGCCGCCGCTGGGCAGTCACGAGATGGACGAGTTGGCCTCGGGCATCAACCGCATGGCCGAGACCCTGCAGAACGCCCAGGAAGAACTGCAGCACAGCATCGACCAGGCCACCGAAGACGTGCGCCAGAACCTTGAAACCATCGAAATCCAGAACATCGAACTCGACTTCGCCCGTAAGGAAGCGCTGGAAGCCAGCCGCATCAAGTCCGAATTTCTGGCCAACATGAGCCACGAAATTCGCACCCCGCTCAATGGCATTCTCGGCTTCACCAACCTGCTGCAAAAAAGTGAGCTGACCCCGCGCCAGCAGGATTATCTGGGCACCATTGAAAAGTCTGCGGACAGCCTGCTGGGCATCATCAACGAAATTCTCGACTTCTCGAAAATCGAGGCCGGCAAGCTGGTGCTGGAAAACATTCCCTTCAACCTGCGCGACGTGCTGCAAGACGCCCTCACCATTCTCGCGCCAACGGCGCATGCCAAGGGCCTGGAGCTGGTCAGCCTGGTGTACCGCGACACGCCAATCTCTCTGATCGGCGACCCGCAACGGCTCAAGCAAGTGCTTACCAATCTGGTGAGCAACGCGATCAAATTCACCCGCGAGGGCACCATCGCCATTCGCGCCATGGTCGAGGAAGACAGCGGCGAGCGCGCGCAACTGCGTATCAGCGTGCAGGACACCGGCATCGGCCTGTCCGACGAAGATTTGCGCGCGTTGTTTCAGGCCTTCAGCCAGGCCGACAACTCGCTGTCGCGTCAGGCCGGCGGCACCGGGTTGGGGCTGGTGATTTCCAAACGTCTTATCGAGCAGATGGGCGGCGAAATCGGCGTAGCCAGTACGCCCGGCGAAGGGTCGGAATTCTGGGTAAGCCTGACGCTACCCAAAGCCCGCGAAGATGCTGAAGACCAGCCCCACGCGCCGCTGCTCGGGCGCACCGTGGCCGTGGTGGAACAGCATGAACTGGCGCGCCAGGCCTTGCAGCACCAGTTGGAAGATTGCGGCTTGGTGGTCGTTCATCACCAGCATCTGGACAGCCTGCTCAGCGCCGTGAGTAGTCAGCAATACACCGAAAACGCCATCAGCCTTGCCGTGCTGGGCGTGACCACTCAGGAACTGCCGCCTGAGCAACTGAGCCAGCGCGTGTGGGACCTGGAGCGCATCGGTTGCAAGAGCCTGGTGCTCTGCCCCACCACGGAACAGGCGCTTTACCACGAGTCGCTGCCTGACGCGCACAGCCAACTGCAAGCCAAACCGGCCTGCACGCGCAAAATGCAGCGCGCGCTGATCGAGCTGCTCGGCCCGCGCCACCAGCCGAGCGAGCCACCGCCGCAAGCCGCCATCAGTCGACCGCCGAAGCTGCTGTGCGTCGACGACAACCCGGCCAACCTCAAGCTGGTGCTGACCCTGCTCAGCGACATGGGCGCAGACGTGACGGCAGTGGACAGCGGCTATGCGGCGGTCGATGTGGTCAAGCACAAAACCTTCGACCTGGTGTTCATGGACGTGCAGATGCCAGGCATGGACGGGCGCCAGGCCACGGAGCAAATCCGCCATTGGGAAGCTGAACAGGAAGCGGTGCCCACGCCGATCATCGCCCTTACCGCCCACGCGCTGGCCAATGAAAAACGCGCCCTGCTGCAAGGCGGCATGGACGACTACCTGACCAAACCCATCAACGAAAGGCAACTGGCGCAAGTGGTGCTGAAGTGGACGGGGTTGTCATTGCGCAATCAAGGCGCCGAGCGCCCGGTGGAAGTGCCGCCGCAGCCATCGCACAAAGTGCTCGATGCCGAGGAAGGTTTGCGTCTGGCAGCCGGCAAAGCCGATCTGGCCGCCGATATGCTGAGCATGTTGCTGGCCTCGCTGGAAGGCGACCGCCAGACCATTCGCAACGCGCGCGAAGCCGATGACCGCAACGCGCTCATCGAACACGTGCACCGCTTGCATGGCGCCACGCGCTACTGCGGCGTGCCGCAACTTCGCGCCGTGTGCCAGCGTACCGAAACCCTGCTGAAACAGGCCGACCCTGCTTATCACGAAGCGCTGAATGATCTGGACGCGGCCATGCTGCGTCTGGCGCAAACAGCCGGTGCCGGTTGACGCACGGGGCTGCCCGGCCCCGGCAAACGGCGAGTCGCGTGCTACCATGCCGACCTCGTTTTTCTTACCGAATTGAACTTGCGCCATGGCCGAACACGACTTTCGCTACAACCTGCTCAACCCTGAACACACCCTGATCGAATGCCGTGCCCTGGTGCCCGGCCGCTATCAGGTCACCGGCAACGGCGGCTCGGTGAAAAGCGGCGACGTGCTGCTGGTGACCCTTAAAGGCAGCCGCGATTTGAGCATGCGTTTGAATGTCGACAAGGTTCGCCACCTGATCAACCCAACCGGCCAATGGGTTGCCGTAGCTCAAGGTCCGGTGTTCACCGAGTTGTCTATCCTCAACTGGCACGTGAAGTGCGACAGCTGCGACAAGCAGCTGGATTTTGAAT
The DNA here is from genome assembly GCF_900573885.1 of Pseudomonas viridiflava. Classification (GTDB taxonomy): domain Bacteria; phylum Pseudomonadota; class Gammaproteobacteria; order Pseudomonadales; family Pseudomonadaceae; genus Aquipseudomonas. The sequence continues at coordinate 500,854 of NZ_UPSE01000493.1, read as the reverse complement.
TCGCGGTGGACGCGGCCCTTGGCAAAAAGGCCCATGCGCCCGCCGCCGAAGCCCGTATCGCCGAGCTGCACTGGCAAAACCGTGATGGTCGCCACGTGTGCCCGGCCTGCCAAACCAAGGATTAGCAATGAAAGCACCCCTCGCCATCGGCGCCCTCGCCCTCAGCCTGCTCGGCTGCGCCAGCACCTCCCCGCAACTGGAACAAGACAGCGCCTATCAAGTGGAGTGGATCGGCGAACGCCCGCTGATCGACAGCAGCCACCTCACCCTCACGCTCGGCGCCGACGGCCGCGCCTTTGGCAGCGCCGGCTGCAACCATTGGTTCGCCGCGTACAGTCTGAAAGGCCAGCAGATCAGTTTCAGCCAGGCCGGCAGCACCCGCAAAATGTGCGCCCCGGCGCTTATGGAACAGGAACAACGCTTCCTCGATGCGCTGAGCGCGGTGGAGCGTTGGGATATTTCCTCGATTGATCAACTGCAACTGTGGCCAGCCGAAGGCAAACCCATTCGGTTGTGGTCAGCGGAATACAAGTAACCCACCACCCCGCTCGGCCACCGTAGGAGCGAGCTTGCTCGCGAAGCTTCTGTAACCTGCAGCTTCGCCAGCACGCTCGCTCCTACCGTTCGAACAACTCCAGCTGTTCGCTTACCCGTCGCAAATCGATTAACCGCACCCCCACGCCAATCAACCGCACCGGCTTGCCTCCGCGTTCAAACGCGTTGCTGAGCAATTTCCGGTAGCTGTCCAGATCCCGCCCGGCGCCCGCCTGTTCCAGTGTGGTCTGGGTAAAGTCGTGAAATTTCAGTTTCACCAGCGGTTTGTCGGGCCGATAGCTGCCGTCCAGGCGCTGCATGCGCCGCTCCAGCTCTTCCAGCAGCCCAGGCAGGCATTCCAGGCAGGCCTCGAGATCGGGCAAGTCTTTGTCATAGGTGGTTTCGACACTCATGGTCTGGCGCCGATGATCGACCTGCACCTGACGCTCGTCGATGCCGCGCGCCAGGTTCCACAGGCGCTCGCCAAAGCTGCCGAATTCCCGCGCCAGCTCTACCTTGCTCCACTCCCGCAACTGCGCGCAGGTTTCGATGCCCAAGCGCAGCATTTTGTCGGCAGTCACCTTGCGTACGCCGTGCAGTTTGTTCACAGGCAATACCGAGACAAAGCCTTCCACTTCATCCGGCGTGATGACAAACAGCCCGTTGGGTTTGCGCCAGTCGCTGGCAATCTTGGCGAGGAATTTATTCGGCGCCACCCCGGCCGACACGGTGATATGCACCTGCATGGACACACGTCGGCGAATATCCTGGGCAATACGCGTGGCGCTGCCCGAGAAGTGCGGGCAATCCGACACGTCCAGGTAGGCTTCATCCAGCGAAAGCGGCTCAATGATGTCGGTGTACTCGCGAAAGATCCCCTGAATCTCGCGCGACGCTTCTTTATATACGTCCATGCGCGGTTTCAGAATCAGCAGGTCCGGACACAGCTTGAGCGCATGGCGCGACGACATTGCCGACCGCACTCCATAGGCGCGGGCCTCGTAGTTGCACGTGGCGATCACCCCGCGCCGATCAGCCGAACCGCCGACCGCGATGGGTCTGTTGGCCAGGCGCGGGTCGTCGCGCATCTCGATGGCTGCGTAAAAACAGTCACAATCCACGTGGATAATCTTGCGCACGAAAAGTCCGGTAAGCCCCGCCTGGCATGGGCTGGGAAGGCGCAGTGTAGCATCGCGGCTGCGCTAAGCATCTGAACAAACAACAGTTTTTCAGGATTAAGGGTTGACAGGCAAGACTTCGACTGTAGAATGTGCGGCGCGGGATGGAGCAGTCTGGTAGCTCGTCGGGCTCATAACCCGAAGGTCGTCGGTTCAAATCCGGCTCCCGCAACCAGACAAACAAAGGGCCACTTATCACTAAGTGGCCCTTTTTTGTTGCCTGGCGTTTTTGAGTCGCCTAACTCTTTGATAAAAAAGAAATTAGCGGTTGACACAAGCGCGTCGAACTGTAGAATTGCCGGCGCGGGATGGAGCAGTCTGGTAGCTCGTCGGGCTCATAACCCGAAGGTCGTCGGTTCAAATCCGGCTCCCGCAACCAAACATTTAAAGGCCACTTGGAAACAAGTGGCCTTTTGTGTTTCTGGCGTTTGGCAAATTGCGCCCCGCCCTTCCGGCCCCCCCCCCGGCGAAAGCGCAGCCAGACGATGCAAACCGGTTGCTACGCGCTCAAGCGCAGCCGATTATTGCCGGGCTCGTTTGCCATAGGGAGTCCTGCATGCTTTTTCCCGTCACGCATTGCGCTTCGCGACCTGCCCCCACTGCCCGTTTCCGTATTGCTCGCCTATCGGCAACCCACTCTGCCTTCGAGGTTCCGCATGCGCGCTAACCCTCCCGATGCCCAGCACCCGCCAGCATCCGATGTTCATCCGTCGCGCCTGCAATGGATGGAGCGCCTGAGCACGTATCGTCAGCCCATCGGCCTGGCCGTCACGCTGCTGCTGTTTACCATCGCCCTGATTGCCTGCCGCCACCTGGTAAATGACCTGGACCCCGACTCCCTACGCGAGTCAGTGCTGCATGTGCCCATTACCGCGCTGCTTGGCGCACTCGCCGCGACCGTGGTCGGTTTCGTCATTCTGTTGGGCTATGAATGGTCCGCCAGCCGCTTCGCCAATGTGAAGCTGCCGCTGCCGACCCTGGCCTTTGGTGGCTTCAACGCCTTTGCGATTGGCAATGCGGTGGGCCTGTCGATGCTGTCGGGCGGGTCGGTACGTTACCGCTTGTATGCGCGTAATGGCCTTGGCCCCGGTGAAGTGGCGCGTATGACGCTGTTTGCCAGCCTGTCGCTGGGGTGCGCCCTGCCCATTCTTGCCGCGCTTGCCACGCTGAGTGACCTTCCCGCCGCTGCCAGCGCCCTGCGCCTGCCGGCCGGTGTGCTAGCCGCCGTTGCCGTGGCAATTCTGCTGGGCTGCGGGGCATTGTTGATGGCGATCAAGCGTCGGCGTCTGCCCGAACAACCGTTCCCTGACAACGTGCTGATTCAACTGGGCCGCCGCACCTTGCGCCTGCCGGGCATGCGGTTGGCAGCGCTGCAATTGGTGATCACCGCGCTGGACGTCGCCGCAGCAGCCACGGTGTTGTATCTGCTTTTGCCGGAGGCGCCACCCTTCGGCGCGTTTCTGCTGATTTATCTGTTGGCCCTCGCCGCTGGCGTGCTCAGCCACGTGCCCGGTGGCGTTGGTGTGTTCGAAGCCGTGCTGCTCGCCGCATTTGCCGATCAACTGGGCAGTGCGCCGCTGGCCGCCGCCTTGCTGCTGTACCGCCTCATGTATGTGGTGTTGCCACTGCTGGTGGCGTGCCTGTCGCTGCTGTGCAATGAAGCCTATCGGTTAATCGTCAAGCACCAGGCCGTTCGTGTTGCGTCCGGTCTGGCAGCGCCGGTGCTGGCCTTGCTGGTGTTTATTTCCGGCGTGGTGCTGCTGTTCTCCGGCGCCACTCCGGCCATTGATTCGCGCCTTGAAGACCTCGGTTTTCTGATTCCCCACCGCCTGATCGACGCCTCGCACCTGGGCGCCAGCCTGATCGGCGTGCTCTGCCTGTTACTGGCGCAGGGCCTGCGGCGGCGCTTGTCGGCCGCCTGGGTGCTGACCATGGTGATGCTGCTGGTCGCCGCCATGCTGTCGCTGATGAAGGGCTTCGACTGGGAAGAGGCGAGCCTGCTGCTGCTTACCGCCAGCTTGCTGGCAGTGTTTCGCCGGTCGTTCTATCGCCCCAGCCGCTTGCTGGAACTGCCGTTTTCTTCGGTGTACATGGTCGCTGCGCTGTGCGTGCTCGGCGCCTCGGTGTGGCTGATGTTCTTCGCCTACCAGGATGTGCCGTACAACGATGAGCTGTGGTGGCAATTCGCGCTGGATGGCAACGCCCCCCGCGCGCTGCGCTCGGCACTCGGCAGCGCGTTGCTGCTGGTAATTGTGGTGCTGACCTGGCTGCTGCGTACCACGCCGCCGGAGATTCGCCTGCCAGATGAAGCCGAACTGGAAAACGCCGCCCGCATCCTGCGCGCCTCCGATCAGCCCGACGGTGGCCTGGCCCTGACTGGCGACAAGGCGCTGCTGTTCCACAACAACAACGACGCCTTTCTTATGTACGCCCGCCGTGGCCGCAGCATGATTGCCCTGTACGACCCCATCGGCCCGGCGCAGCAGCGTGCCGAACTGATCTGGCAATTCCGCGACCTGTGCGACCTGCACCACGCCCGTCCGGTGTTTTATCAGGTGCGTGCCGAGAACCTACCGTTCTATATGGATATCGGCCTCACCGCGTTGAAACTTGGCGAGGAAGCCCGCGTCGATCTGAAAGCGTTTGATCTCGAGGCCAAGGGCAAAGAGATGAAAGACCTGCGCTACACCTGGAACCGTGGCGGGCGCGACGGGTTGTCTCTGGAAATCTTCGAGGCCGGCGCGGCCCCCATGGACGAGCTGCAAGCCATTTCGGCGGCATGGGTGGAGGGTAAGAACGTGCGCGAGAAAGGCTTCTCGTTGGGGCGCTTCACCGAGTCGTACCTCAAGCACTTCCGCATTGCCGTGATTCGCTTTGAAGGCCGCGCGGTGGCATTCGCCAACTTGCTGGAAACCCAAAGCACCGAGCTGGCCAGCCTCGACCTGATGCGCGCCCACCCCGAGGCGCCAAAGCTGACCATGGAATTTCTGATGCTCGGCCTGATCCTTCATTACAAGCAGGCCGGCTTCAGCCGTTTCAGTCTGGGCATGGTGCCGCTGTCGGGCCTGCAACCGCGACGCGGCGCGCCGCTGACGCAACGCTTGGGCGCCATGGTGTTTCGTCGCGGCGAACAGCTCTATAACTTTCAGGGCCTGCGGCGCTTCAAAGACAAATTCCAGCCCGACTGGGAGCCGCGCTATATGGCCGTACCCGCTGGCCTCGACCCGCTTGTGGCCCTGGCCGACACCGCCGCGCTGATTGCAGGCGGCCTGACAGGATTGGTGAAACGCTGATGACTCGACGCTACTGGCGACCCTTGTTGGTCGCACTGCTGGTGACCGGTGTGGCAGTGGCCGCGCTGTTGTACAAAAGTGGCGGCGGCGCGCCGTCGGTGGAACATCTGCAACTGAGCGACGGCAGCGCGGTGTCGCGCGTGGTGCCGGCTGGTGCCGCCAAGGCCCAGGTCGCCGTCGGCGTGCCGCCCGATATGCGGCTGACTGACGCGCAGCTGCTGACGCTCAGCCATGACAGCCAGGCGCAGCTCGTGCAGTTCGTCCTCGACGGCAACGACTGCGCCGTGCAGCGCCAGCGCCTGCAGGAAAGTCTCACCTACCTGAACGGCCCGGCCACACTGGTAGCCGGCATCGGCCCAGGCGCAACACTTGCCTGGAACTGGCTGGCAACGCAAACCAGCGACCAGGCCAAAGCCCTGTCGGTGGATTTTTCCATCGAAAAACCGGATTGCCCTCCTGCGGCGAAAGCCCCTCATGGTCGCTGGGTGGCCGCCTGGAACGACAACCCCGACGACCCCAGCGCCGCGTTCGCCCGCGAGCAAGCCAACGGCGTGACCAGCATCAGCGACTACGACACCACCCTGCCGCAGGTACTCGACAAGGAGTTGCGCAACCTGCTGCAAGGTGAAAGCGATGCCATGCCCGTGGTGGAAGTGGCTGCGGTTGAGGCCGACAAAGCATCCGACACCGTCAGCATTTTCTATTCAGGTGACGGTGGCTGGCGCGACCTCGACCGAGACGTGGCCGCGGAAATGGCCAAGCGCAACTACCCGGTGGTGGGCGTTGATGCCCTGCGCTATTACTGGCAACACAAAAGCCCGGAACAAAGCGCCGCTGACCTGGCCAAGCTGATGAAGCTGTACCAGGAAAAATGGGGCGCGAAGCATTTCGTGCTGATCGGTTATTCGTTTGGCGCCGACGTGCTGCCCGCTATCTACAACCGCCTGCCCGCTGCGCAACAGCAACAGGTGCGCAGCATTCAACTGATCGCCCTGGCACGCAGTGGCAGCTTTGAAATCGAAGTGCAGGGCTGGCTTGGCACCGTCGGCAAAGAGGCCGCCACCGGGCCGGAAGTGGCGAAGCTGCCAGCCGCAAAAGTGTTGTGCGTATACGGCAAAGACGAAGCAACGGAGAGCGGCTGCACCGAAAGCACGGCCGTCGGCGACCGCCTGGAATTGCCCGGCGGCCACCACTTCGACGAAGACTACCCGGCCCTGGCGACACGCTTGATCAAAGACATCGAAAGCCGGCCAGCGCCGTAGCAGATTGTTGGGCTTCTTTCGTCAACCCAACCTACAGAGCGTAGGTTGGGTTGACGAAAGAAGCCCAACGCCTTTGAAGCAAGATCAAATCTCGACCTGCGTCCCCAGCTCGATCACCCGATTCAACGGCAGGTTGAAGAAGCGCAAATTGCCATTGGCATTCTTCAGCAGGAAGGCAAACAGCATCTCCCGCCATCGCGCCATGCCCACCAGTTTGGTGGAAATAATGGTCTCGCGGCTGAGGAAGAACGTGGTGCGCATGGGGCTGAAGTCCAGCCCTTCGAGGTGGCACAGGCCAAGCGCAGCGGGCACGTCGGTCTCGTCCATAAAGCCGAAGTGCAACACCACCCGGTAGAAGCCTTCGCCGAACGCATCCACCTCAAAACGGCGTTCGTTGGGAACGCGCGGTTCGTCTTCGTTCATCACCGTCAGCAACACCACCGTTTCGTGCAGCACCTGGTTATGCAGCAGGTTATGCAACAGCGCGTGGGGCACGGCGTCGGCACGGGCGGTGAGGAACACGGCGGTGCCCTGCACACGATGCGGCGGCTGCACACGGATGCTGCTGATAAACAGCGGCAACGGAATGGCGCTTTCGTCGAGGCGGTCCACCAGCAACTGGCGGCCGCGTTTCCAGGTGGTCATCAGAATAAACAGCGCAGTACCGGCGATCACCGGGAAGGCGCCACCTTGCAGCACCTTGGGCAGGTTGGCGGCAAAGAACAGGCTGTCGACCAGAAAGAAGGCCAGCAGCATGGGCACCGACACCCAGGGCGACCAGCGCCACAGCAACAGCACCACCGAGGACACCAGTAACGTATCGATCAGCATGGTGCCCGTCACCGCCACGCCATACGCCGCCGCCAGGGCGCTGGACGATTCGAAGCCCAGCACCAGCAGTACCACGCCAACCATCAGCGTCCAGTTCACCGCGCCGATGTAAATCTGGCCCTGCTCGTGGCTGGAGGTGTGCTGAATGAACATGCGCGGCACATAGCCCAGTTGAATGGCCTGACGTGTCAGCGAGAACGCACCGGAAATCACTGCTTGCGACGCAATGATGGTGGCGAACGTGGACAGCAGAATCATCGGCACCAGCGCCCAGCTTGGCGCCAGCAGGTAGAACGGGTTACGCGCGGCTTCCGGGTTTTGCAGCAACAACGCGCCCTGGCCGAAGTAGTTCAAGGCCAGGCCCGGCAGCACCAGCACAAACCAGGCGCGGGCAATCGGCTTGCGGCCAAAGTGGCCCATGTCGGCATACAGCGCCTCGGCGCCTGTCAGCGACAGCACCACCGCACCGAGAATGGTGATGCCGATGCCCGGGTGGGAAATAAAGAAGTTAACGGCCCAATAGGGATTGAGCGCCTTCAGCACTTCCGGGCTCTGCATGATGCCGTAGATGCCCAGCACGCTCAGGGCGCTGAACCAGGTGAGCATCACCGGACCGAACAGAATGCCAATACGCGCCGTACCGTGCTTTTGAATCAGGAACAGCGCCACCAGCACCACCAGCGACAACGGCACCACCCAATGGTCGATGCCGTCGAACGCCAGCTCCAGGCCTTCCACCGCCGACAACACCGAAATGGCCGGCGTGATCATGCTGTCGCCGTAAAACAACGCGGCGCCGAACAGGCCCAGCAGCACCAGCACGTTGCGCAGCTTCGGATAATCATGGGCGGCACGCCGCGCCAGCGCGGTGAGGGCCATGACGCCGCCCTCCCCCTGGTTGTCGGCCCGCAACATAAACAGCACGTACTTGAGCGACACCACCCAGAACAGCGACCAGAAAATCAGCGACAGAATGCCCAGCACGCCGTCGTGATTGGCCTGCACGCCATAGTGCGGGTTGAACACTTCCTTAAGGGTGTACAGCGGGCTGGTACCGATATCGCCAAACACGACACCGACAGCGGCGACCATCAGGCTGACGGTCGATGACTTACCCGGCGCGGACTGCGCTTTGGACATGCACTAAGCTCCTGAGTGAATCGTGTGCACCTGAAACTGGGCGGCTTTATACCTGAATACCAGCGCCCGCAGCATCTGTTTGCGCCGGCTAAACCGGCTAACCGCACCACACAACCACGACTTTTATATAAACGAACGACCGTTGCTACGCGCCATTCAAGCGCTACTGCCCACCCCGCGCCCGCCCAGAGCATAGCTGAGGCATCAGCCGCCGGATGGAGGCTGGTCAAGCGGGTGGCCTGCCGCTAGAATTGCGCACTTTTTGACCAGAGGCGCCCCAAGGCGCCCGTCCAAACGCCTGAGGTTAGTCATGTCCACCGTCGCCACGCCGAAAGTCGGCTTCGTATCCCTGGGTTGCCCCAAGGCTTTAGTCGATTCCGAACGCATCCTCACCCAGCTGCGCATGGAAGGCTACGAAGTCGTGGCGACCTACCAGGACGCCGACGTGGTGGTGGTCAACACCTGCGGTTTCATCGACACCGCCAAAGCTGAATCGTTGGAAGTAATCGGCGAAGCCATTGCCGAAAACGGCAAAGTCATCGTCACCGGTTGCATGGGCGTGGAAGAAAGCGCCATCCGCAACGTGCACCCCAGCGTACTGGCCGTTACCGGTCCGCAGCAGTACGAGCAGGTGGTCACTGCCGTACACGACGCCGTGGCTCCGCCGCAAAACCACAACCCGCTTATCGACCTGGTGCCGCCACAAGGCATCAAGCTCACCCCGCGCCACTACGCCTACCTGAAAATTTCCGAAGGCTGCAACCACAGCTGCAGCTTCTGCATCATTCCGTCCATGCGCGGCAAGCTGGTCAGCCGTCCGGTTGGCGACGTGCTGAGCGAAGCCGAGCGCCTGGTAAAAGCGGGCGTCAAAGAGCTGCTGGTGATTTCGCAAGACACCAGCGCCTATGGCGTAGACGTGAAATACAAAACCGACTTCTGGAACGGCCAGCCGGTGAAAACCCGCATGCTCGAGCTGTGCCAGGCCCTCAGTACGCTGGGCGTGTGGGTGCGCTTGCACTACGTGTACCCGTACCCGAACGTCGACGACGTGATTCCGCTGATGGCGGCGGGCAAAATCCTGCCGTACCTGGACATCCCCTTCCAGCACGCCAGCCCGAAAATCCTCAAAGCCATGAAGCGCCCGGCCTTTGAAGACCGCACCCTGGCCCGCATCAAAAGCTGGCGCGAACAGTGCCCGGATTTGATCATTCGCTCGACCTTTATCGTCGGCTTCCCCGGCGAAACCGAAGAAGACTTCCAATACCTGCTCAACTGGCTGACCGAAGCCCAGCTCGACCGCGTCGGCTGCTTCCAGTACTCGCCCGTTGAAGGCGCTCCGGCCAACCTGCTGGACGCTGAGGTAGTACCGGATGACGTCAAGCAATCGCGCTGGGACCGCTTCATGGAACACCAGCAAGCCATCAGCGCCGCCCGCCTGCAGCTGAAAATCGGCAAGGAAATCGAAATCCTGATCGACGAAGTGGACGAGCAAGGCGCCATCGGCCGTAGCTTCTTCGACGCCCCGGAAATTGACGGCCGCGTGTATGTCGACAGCGACAAGGACCTCAAGCCAGGCGACAAAGTAATGTGCCGCGTCACCGACGCCGACGAGTACGACCTCTGGGCCGAAACCCTGTAACGAAAGAGCCCCGCCGATGCGGGGCTTTTTTATGGCCGCTCGCCGCCTCGTTCCCGTAGGAGCGAGCTTGCTCGCGAAGCGGTCAGGCAGGCGAATGCCGTTTCCAGGGTTCGCCAGCAAGCTGGCTCCTACAACAGCAGCCCGTATATCCCGCCGTTGCCACTGCGTAGGAGCGAGCTTGCTCGCGAAGCGGTCGCGCAGGCGAACGCCGTTTCCAGGGTTCGCCAGCAAGCTGGCTCCTACGCCAAGGCGGCGCTTTGCGGACCAGCGTCTAAACTCGGTACCTCCACGCTCCAATAAACCGGAGGCTCCGTTATGCAAAAGATCGGTCCTTGCCTGTGGTTCGATACCCAGGCCGAAGAAGCGGCGAACTTCTATGTGTCGGTGTTTCGCAATTCCCGCATCATCGAAACCAACCACTTTCTCGAAGGCGCGCCCAAGCCGGCAGGCTCGGTAATGACCGTGCGTTTCAGCCTTGATGGGGAAGAATTCATTGCGTTGAACGGCGGGCCCGAGTTTCAGTTTTCGCCGGCGGTGTCGTTCGTTGCCAATTGCGCCGACCAGTTCGAAGTCGACCGGCTGTGGGCCGCGTTGCTCGACGGCGGTGAGGAAGTGCAATGCGGCTGGCTAACCGATAAATACGGCGTTTCCTGGCAAGTGGTGCCCACGGCGATTTACGACATGCTCAACAGCCCCGACAGGACGGCAGCGCAGCGGGCCTTTACCGCGATGCTCGGCATGATCAAGCTGGATATCGCCACGCTGCGCAAAGCCTATGCAGGTAACTGACGTGATGCGTTGCGCCCGAGCCAATCAGTCGGGCCTTACTCAGCCCAGGCGGGTACAATGCCCGCCCACTTCTTTACGGCCCTCGTCATGACAGACCCCATTCGCCTTTCCAAACGCCTGATCGAAGTGATCGGCTGCTCGCGCCGCGAGGCCGAACTGTATATCGAAGGCGGTTGGGTGACGGTGGATGGCGAGGTGGTCGACGAGCCGCAGTTCAAGGTCGGCGAGCAAACCGTCGCCCTGCTGCCGGACGCGGTACTAACCGCGCCGGAGCCGGTCACCATCCTGTTCAACCAACTGCCGGACCTGGACATCGACGGTGCTCACGCGCTGATCAGCCCCGCCACCTTGTCGGCAGAACATCGCTTCGGCACACGCCCGCTCAAAGGCCATTTCCTGCGTCTGAACAGCGGCGCGCCGTTGCAGAAAAACGCATCGGGCCTGCTGGTGTTTACCCAGGACTGGAAGATTCTGCGCAAGCTCACCGACGACCTGGCCAAGCTGGAGCAGGAATATGTAGTGGAAGTGAGCGGCGACATGATCGAGCACGGTTTGAGCCGCCTCAACCAGGGCCGCACCCACAAAGGCCAGGTACTGCCGCCGGTAAAAGCCAGCTGGCAGAGCGAAACGCGCCTGCGCTTTGCCCTGAAGAATCCGGCGCCAGGCCTGGTCGCTGCGTTGTGTGCCAGCGTTGGCCTGACGCCGACCAGCATCAAGCGCATCCGCATCGGCGGCGTGTCGATGGGCAAGTTGCCTGCCGGCCAGTGGCGCTACCTGGCCAAAACCGAAAAATTCTGAGGCCGCCGCGCCGCCCTTCCCCTTTTCAGGACCGCTTCCATGATCAACAACGACGTACTGCGCAGCGTGCGCTACATGCTCGACCTCAGCGACCCGAAGGTAGTGCAGGTCATTCAACTGTCCGGCCTGGACGTGGACCTCGACACCATTCGCGCGTACCTGAAAAAGGACGAGGAAGAGGGTTACCTGGAGTGCGACGATGAAGTGCTCGCGCATTTTCTCGACGGCCTGATTTTCCACCTGCGCGGCAAAGATGACAGCCGCCCTGCGCAGCCCATCGAACTGCCGGTCACAAACAACATGGTGCTGAAAAAATTGCGTGTCGCCTTCGAGCTGAAGGAAGAAGACCTGCACGAGATTTTGCAGAGCGTGGATTTCCCCGTGAGCAAGCCAGAGCTCAGCGCCTTGTTTCGCAAGTTCGGCCACAGCAACTACCGCACCTGTGGCGACCAGTTGTTGCGCAACTTCCTCAAGGGTCTGACGCAGCGCGTGCGCGGCTGAGTTGAGGTCGCAACGTTGGGCTTCGCAAAGCGAAGCCCAACACTTAACCCAACACCCCACCGCATACCCCCGCATTCTCAGCGGCAATAGTTCCTGCGTAATCCCGCTTCGCGCATTAGGGTAGTTCCACAACAACCCTGACAAGAGCGCTCCCCATGCATTCCTACTTTTCCCTGCAAGGCCGCACCGCCCTGGTCACCGGCGGCACCCGTGGTATTGGCAAAATGATCGCCAAGGCCTTCGTTGAAGCCGGCGCCCGCGTGTATGTGTGCGCCCGTGATGGCGAAGCGTGCGCCGCCACGGCCGCCGAGTTATCGGCCTTTGGCGAATGCCATGGCATCGCCGCCAACCTGGCCCACGAGGAAGGCGTGGTCGCATTGGCAGAGCAGTTGAGCGGGCAAATCGACAAGCTCGACATCCTTGTCAACAACGCTGGCACCACCTGGGGCGCGCCGCTGGAAACCTATCCGGTCAAAGGCTTCGAAAAAGTAATGCAGTTGAACGTGACCTCGGTATTCCTGTGCATCCAGAAGCTGCTGCCGCTGCTGCGTAAAGCCGGCAACAGTGAGAGCCCGGCGCGGGTAATCAATATCGGCTCGGTGGCGGGCATCACCTCCTATGGCGAAGAGGCCTACGCCTACGGCCCGAGCAAGGCGGCGCTGCATCATCTGTCGCGTTCGCTGGCGCGGGATCTGGTCGGCCAGCACATCAACGTCAACGTCATCGCCCCAGGCCGCTTCCCGAGCAAGATGACCAGCCATATCGCCAATGATGAAGAAGCCATGGCCGAAGACACGGCGATCATCCCGATGAAGCGCTGGGGACGTGAAGAGGAAATGGGCGCGTTGGCGATTGCGTTGGCGAGCAAGGCCGGCGCGTATATGACCGGTGCAGTGGTCCCCATCGACGGCGGTTTTGCGATGTAGACCGTAACGCTCTTCCGGTCGTCGACCATACGGCGTTGAAACCTCGTTTTGAATGCTCACGTACTGCAGTACGCTGCGCTTCAAAACGAGGTTTCGCCTTGTCTGGTCTTAGCCCGAAAGAGCGTGATTCAAGAGCCGTACAGCAGTTAGCCAACTCAAGAGCTTTTTCTAAACGTCAGGTGTGACAGGTATGATTGGCCCGGTTTTTCAGCCGGGCTTTTTTATGTCTTATTCGGTTTCCCCCATCGGCGTGGTGCGCTCCTGCTTCAAGGAGAAGTTCGCCATTCCCCGCCAGCCGCAACTGGCCCCGGCCGCGCGCGGTGTGCTGGAGCTGTTGCCGCCGTTCGACACCGGCGAGGCCGTGGCGGGCTTGGAGCAAGTCAGCCACGTATGGCTGCTGTTTCTCTTTCACCAGGCACTGGAAGACAAACCGCGCCTGAAAGTGCGCCCGCCGCGCCTGGGCGGCAACCAATCCATGGGCGTATTCGCCACCCGCGCTACGCATCGGCCCAATGGCATCGGTCAGTCGGTGGTCAAGCTTGAAAAGGTTGAGGCCGGCAAGCTTTGGCTGTCGGGCATCGACCTGCTCGACGGCACGCCGGTGCTGGATATCAAACCCTATGTGCCCTATGCCGACTCAGTAACCGGCGCGTTCAACCACATAGCTGCTGGCGCACCGGCGCTGATTGAGGTGACGTGGGCCGAAGCGGCGCTGGTCCAGGCGCTGGACCATGGGCAGCGGTTGCAGCAGCCGGTGCAGGAATTGATCGAACAGTGCCTGGCGCAAGACCCGAGGCCTGCGTATCAGCAGCCCGAGCCGAGCCGAATCTACGGCACGCAATTGTGGGATGTGCAGGTGCGCTGGCATTACCCGACGCCCGAGCGGATTTGTGTGGTTGAGGTGGTTGCAGCGTAACCGCCGTACCGCTCTTGTGCGATCTCAGCATCACGCCTATCGAGATCGAGCGAGCTAGAGCAGTGCAAGGCAAAAATGTTTTTTTAAGCGCAATTGGCTGTAGCCAATGAGCATTCAAAAAACATTTTTAACGCCGCAATGCCGACGCGCAGCCGATCGGTCAGTGATGAAAAACCCGCCATATCGGCGGGTTGTTCATCACTTCTCCACGAATGCGCGTTCGATCAAGTAATCACCCGGCTCACCCATGCGCGCCGAAATCTTCAGGCCAAAGCTATCCAGCACTTCGCTGGTCTCGTCCAACATGCTCGGGCTGCCGCAGATCATCGCGCGGTCGTCCTGCGGGTTGATGGGTGGCAGGCCGATGTCGGTGAACAGCTTGCCGCTGCGCATCAGGTCGGTAAGGCGACCCATGTTCTCGAACGGCTCGCGGGTCACGGTCGGGTAGTAGATGAGTTTTTCTTTCAGCGCTTCACCGAAGAATTCGTTCTTCGGCAGGTGCTCGGTGATGAACTCGCGGTAAGCGACTTCGTTCACGTAACGCACGCCGTGAATCAGGATGACTTTTTCGAAACGCTCGTAGGTTTCGGGGTCCTGAATCACGCTCATGAACGGTGCCAGACCGGTGCCGGTGCTGAGCAGGTAAAGGTGCTTGCCTGGCAGCAGATCGTCGAGCACCAGGGTGCCGGTAGGCTTGCGGCTGACCATCAGCTCGTCGCCGACTTTCAGGTGTTGCAGTTGGGAAGTCAGCGGACCATCCGGAACCTTGATGCTGAAGAACTCCAGGTGCTCTTCATAGTTCGGGCTGGCAATCGAGTAAGCTCGCATCAGGGGGCGACCGTTTTCCTGTTGCAGACCAATCATTACGAACTGGCCGTTTTCAAAACGCAGGCCCGGGTTGCGGGTGGTTTTGAAGCTGAACAGGGTGTCGTTCCAGTGGTGGACGCTGAGCACACGCTCGACGTTCAAGTTGCTCATGCTTGCTTCCTCGATGAATCGCGCTCACCCGACCGACGGGTGCTAATGCGCGGCATTTTAAGGGCGACAACCATATCTGTTAAGTGGATTATTAAGATATAGGTTATCGGTTATATAGATATGCGTTTCACACTCCGCCAACTTCAGGTTTTTGTTGCCGTCGCCCAGCAGGAAAGCGTCTCGCGGGCGGCTGAGTCTTTGGCGCTGTCGCAGTCTGCTGCCAGCACGGCGGTGACCGAACTGGAGCGCCAGTCTGCCTGCCAACTGTTCGACCGCGCCGGCAAACGGCTTGCGCTCAATGCCTTGGGTCATCAGTTATTACCCCAGGCGGTTGCCCTGCTCGACCAGGCCAAAGAGATCGAACGCATGCTTAACGGCCAGGGTGGCTTCAGTTCGCTGTCTGTGGGCGCCACGCTCACGGTCGGCAATTACCTGGCTACGTTGCTGATCGGCAGTTTCATGCAGCAACACCCCGAATGCCGGGTAAAACTGCATGTGCAAAACACGGCGCACGTTGTACAGCAAGTGGCGCATTACGAAATTGACCTGGGCCTGATCGAAGGCGACTGCCAGCACCCGGACATTGAAGTGCAGCCCTGGGTCGAAGATGAACTGGTGGTGTTTTGTGCGCCGCAACATCCGCTGGCCATTAACGGCCGCGCCTCGCTGCTGGAGCTGACGCAGGAAGCCTGGATTCTCCGTGAACAAGGCTCGGGCACGCGCCTGACCTTCGACCAGGCCATGCGTCATCACCCGACGGCGCTGAACATACGCCTGGAGCTGGAACACACCGAAGCGATTAAACGCGCCGTGGAATCGGGCCTGGGCATCGGCTGCATTTCCCGCCTGGCCCTGCGCGATGCGTTTCGCCGCGGCAGCCTGGTGCCGGTGGAAACCCCCGAACTGGATCTGACGCGGCAGTTTTATTTCATCTGGCACAAGCAGAAATACCAGACCAGCGCCATGCGCGAATTTCTCGAACAGTGCCGCAAGCTCACCGCCGGAGTTCGGCGCAGCGATGAGATTGTGTTGCCCTCGATTGCTTGAAAAACATCGCGCCTTTAGCCGCGATGCTGTTTGCTTTAACCCAGAAGAATGACCAACCAGACACTACCAATCAGACTCAGCGCCACGAACTGCGCCGCGCTGCCCATGTCCTTGGCATTTTTCGACAGCGGGTGCAGCTCCAGCGAAATCCGGTCAATCGCCGCCTCCACTGCCGAGTTGAGCAATTCCACAATCAGCGCCACCAGGCACACGCCGATCATCAAGGCGCGCTCGCCACGGCTGACGTCAAACCAGAACGCCAGTGGAATCAGCACCACATTGAGCAGTACCAATTGACGAAACGCCGCTTCGCCGACGAAGGCAGCACGCAAGCCGTCGAAGGAATAGCCGGTGGCGTTGAGGATACGTTTGAGACCGGTCTGGCCTTTGAATGGCGACATGAGAGATACGACCAAAATTTGTGAGGCCGCAGGCTACGTCAACTGCGGTCAAAAATGCGTGAAAAACCAATAACCTGCTGACGCTTAGCTGGCGGGAATGGATTCCAGATGTTGCAACAGCAGCGCGGCTTGCGTGCGGGTACGCACACCCAGCTTGCGGAAAATGGCGGTGACGTGGGCCTTGATGGTGGCTTCGGAAACGCTCAGTTCGTAAGCGATCTGCTTATTGAGCAAGCCATCGCAGACCATGGTCAGCACGCGAAACTGCTGCGGCGTCAGGCTGGCCAGACCGGCACTTACTGCCTTTGCCTCGGCCGACAAACCGGCACTTTCCTCAGCCTGTGGCGGCCACCAGACGTCGCCGTCGAGCACTTCGCGCACCGCTTGCTGAATGGTTTCCAGCGGGCTGGATTTAGGAATGAAGCCGCTGGCGCCGAATTCACGGGCACGGGCCACCACCGCTGCTTCTTCCTGCGCCGACACCATCACCACCGGCACCTGCGGATACTGCCCGCGCACCATCACCAGGCCAGAGAAGCCGTAAGCGCCGGGCATGTTGAGGTCGAGCAAGACCAGATCCCAATCCGACTTTTCCCCCAGCCGCGCTTCAAGTTCGGCGATGCTCGCGGCTTCGACCAGACGCACCTGCGGACCCAGGCCCAGCGTCAGGGCCTGGTGCAGCGCACTGCGAAACAGCGGGTGATCGTCGGCAATCAGGATTTCGTAGTCGGCCATGGGCTGCTCTTGTTTTTAGGGGGCGCTTTTCGCGGTACGAAAGTACCGCCACGCGTGGTGTGCAGCGCAGCGGCGGCGCCCAGCATGCCCAGCCAGAATGGGGTGGTCAAGCCTTTAGGTTTGCGGCACAGTTCGAGGCTTTTCCTGCCGAGACCGACCATGCGAAATCAAGCCCTGCGCGCCGACCTGTTAATGCTGACCACCGCGCTGATATGGGGCAGCGCCTTTGTTGCGCAACGCATCGGCATGGACTCCATCGGCCCGTATCTGTACTCCGGCTTGCGCTTCGCCCTTGGCACGCTGGTGTTGCTGCCCGTGGTCTATGTGCTCAGCCGTAACAACAAACAGCCGTTCAATCGCGGCCTGTTTATAGGCGGCGGGTTGATGGGCGTCGTCCTGGCGCTGGGCATCAACTTGCAGCAGGTGGGGCTGCTGTTCACCAGCGTGACCAACGCCGGCTTTATCACCGGGCTGTACGTGATCATCGTGCCACTGGTGGGCCTTTTTCTCGGCCATAAAACCGGCATCGGCACGTGGCTCGGTTGCATCCTCGCGGTGGTCGGCATGTTTCTGCTCAGCGTTGGCGATGGGTTCCATGTTGCTTCAGGTGATTGGCTGCAACTGGCGGGCGCGTTTGTGTGGGGCACCCATGTATTGCTGGTGGGCTATTTCGCCGGTCGCTTCGATCCGATCCGCCTGGCCGCCATTCAATTTGCCGTCTGCGCGGCAATCAGCCTGGCGCTTGCGGTCGCGCTGGAAGACATTCAGGTGGCAGGCATTGTTATCGCCGGGCCGTCGATCATCTATGGCGGACTCATTTCGGTTGGCATCGCTTACACCCTGCAGGTGATCGCGCAGAAGCACGCCATCGCGTCGCACGCGGCGATCATCTTTTCCCTGGAAGCGGTGTTTGCTGCGGTGGCGGGGGCGGTGTTTCTTGATGAGTCGCTGCATCTGCGCGGTTATATCGGCTGCGCGCTGATGTTCGCCGGCATGCTGGTGGCCCAGCTATGGCCGCGCAAGGTGGCGGAGGAAGTGGTTGAGGGGAAGGTGGTTTAGGGCGTTCCGGCTCTAGACCGTAGCCCCCTCTCCCCAGCCCTCTCCCCGAGGGGCGAGGGAGCTAACAGGCGATTCGGTCAGTCCCCTCGCCCGCCTGCGGGAGAGGGTTAGGGAGAGGGCAAGCGTTTAGCCGCTCACCCTACAAATACTCCCCCATCCGCCGATGCACCTCATCCTCAAGATCCACCGGCCGCTGAAACTTGGCGCCCAAATAATGGGCCGTGAACACGTCCAGATAAGCATCCAACGCCGCCCCGGCACGCGGCTCGCCCGCCAGCTCCAGGCACAGCGCCGCCACTTCCGACGTACACAAATGGTCGTCACGCTTGGAGCGACGCAGGCGATAACGCGACAGCTGTTCCGGCTGCAAACTGAGCACCGGGAACTTGTCCAGGTACGGACTCTTGCGAAACATCTTGCGGGCTTCGGTCCAGGTGGCATCCAGCAGAATGAATAGGGGCCGTTTGCCCTCCTCCATCTTCACTTCGGTGACCACCCGTTCCGGCGCAACAAACTCGCCGGGAAACACCACATACGGTTGCCACTGCGGGTCATTGAGCAGCGCGGGAATTTCCGGTTCCACCGAGGTGCGAAACCAGCGGTAGGCGAAGGTATCGCTAACCAGGTCGGCGATCAGCCAGCCGGTGTTGGTCGGCTTCAACGGCTCGACGTCATGCATCAGCAGAAACATGCCGGCGTTGGTCGCAACCTTTGGCCGCAGCGCGCACAGGCAATATTCCGGAACCACACGACAGCCCTCGCAACGCGGCGCCCGGGAACCCCGCGCGGTGAACGGCTTGGTGCTGAGCTCCAGCCGCTCCAGGCGCAAACGCGAGACGGCGTGGCTCATTGCAGGCGGCCCGCACGGGTAGAAAGGGAGATCATCAAACTGCATCCGACCATCAAAAAGAGGCCGGCGAGTCTAGCAGAGGCGCTGGGCAAATCCGCAGCAGGCTTGAGGCGGGTCGACAGGCGACCCGCCTCAAGAAGCGCTTAGAACGATTGGTTGAAGGCCAGGCCGATGAAGTGGATACGGGTTTCGTACTCGCCCTTGAAGTTGCCGCCGTTGCCGGTGCAGCGCACACCACTGTCGACATACAGACTGCCCCCGCCCGGCGCCCAGCCCGCCGGCGAGCAACCATCCTTGTAATCCATCTTCCCGCTGGCGAACTGCACGTAGCTGTAGGCGAGATCGACCGAGGTGTCCTGGTCGAACTTGTAGTTGGCGCCGAACGAGAGCCAGTAGCGGTCAGCATCCGGGAACGCCGGGTGGCGCTTGTCGCTGCCACTGACCGGCGATTTGTCGTAGGCGACACCGGTGCGCAGCATCAGGTCTTTATCCCATTGGTAGTTCATACCGAGGGAGATTTTGTAGGTGTCGTTCCAGTCTTGGTCGACGGTGGCGTCGCCTTCGGTTACGCCGTTGAGGTATGGATAGCCCTGAACCTGATCAAGCTGAATGGCGACCGTGTCTAACCGCGAATGACGAGTCCAGGTCACGTCGCCCATCAATGCCACCTTGTCGTTCAATTGGTGAAAGGCGTTGATCGAGAACGACTCGGGAGTATCGATATTGGTCTTGGCAGTCGAGTTTGGGTGCAGACGCGAAGCGGCCAGAGATGCCGGGTTAACCCAATTGCTCGGGTCGAGCACCTGTTCCAGCTGCTCG
The DNA here is from genome assembly GCF_900573885.1 of Pseudomonas viridiflava. Taxonomy (GTDB): domain Bacteria; phylum Pseudomonadota; class Gammaproteobacteria; order Pseudomonadales; family Pseudomonadaceae; genus Aquipseudomonas. Next base: position 481,158 of record NZ_UPSE01000493.1, on the reverse strand, counting down.
CGCGGTGGCAGGCCGAGGCCGCCCAGAATAGTAGTACCGTCTGGGGTCAGATCGGTGGACGGGTCTGGAACAGCGCCGCTGGCGTCGGCAAAGCTCCACTTCGACTCGCCTTCCATGGTGTGTTTGATATGGGAGCGGTAGGCGATACCGAAACGGGTTTTGTCGGTGGGCTCGAACATATAGCCGATATTCCAGCCAAAACCCCAGTCGTCACCCTTGACCCGGAAATAACCATCGCCTTCTACATTGCTGGCGAAATTTTGCGCCACGCAATCGACGAAGGCGTCGTTCTGCTGACCGTTACAACTGGTGATTTCGTCCGGCACGGTTACGCCTGGATAGAGCAAAGGAATGCCGATCTGTCCGATCGGGTTGGCTGCCAGCTCCGTCAAAGCCTGGTTCCTTTGCACAAACTGCCCGGCAAGCTGCCGCGAAGCACCCTGCACATCCGCCGCCCCGCGCTGAATTGATTTGATGTACTGCGCCGAAAGCCCGAAACCAATGCTGTGGTGCTCATTGAAGCGATAGGCAATGCTCGGGTTGATGTTCACCGTTTCCAGGTTCGCGGACTGAATACCGTAGCGACCGCTCCAGTTCTCTTTGTAATCCAGCTTCGCGCCATAGGGCACGAAGATGCCCAGGCCGACGGTGATGTTGTCGTTGATCTGGCTGGAAAAGTAGAAGTCCGGCGCGGCGGCGGCGTCTGGCAGGTAAGAGCCCGCGCCTGTGCCGCCAGATGGATTACCGAAAACGTCGGTACTGCCGGTGTCTTTGAAGCTGCCCTTGGGAACGACAATGGTGATGCCGTTGGTGACCTGCGTACCGGGTAAGCGCGCAAGGCCTGCGGGATTGTAAAAAATGGTCGAAGGGTCGACCGCTTCCGCGCCGTTGGCGTGGGCTGTGCCCTGCGCTGCTACAGACTGCGAACCAAAGTGGTAACCCGAAGCCAGCGCTCCGGAAGACCAGACCAACATCAAGCTCCCGCTGTAAAGCGCGGTCTGCCAGCAAGATGGGCGAGTTCTTATCATTATTCTCGACTCCTACACGCACGATATAAGCCGCTATACATCTCCGGTTAGGCCAACCGGAACTGCTGTAGCGCAGCGATAAAACCGACTTTCGAATGAAGCGGTATGCGACCTGTGACCGGCCTCCTTTGCTGACGATCCCCAATCCTTCGTACTGCCCGCGTTCCTGCCTGACCCGACCCGGGGTAACACCCGAGCCGATGTGAACTTGGCCGGATTGCACCTGGCAAAATGTCGACTTCCGCCGAAGCCCGCCGCTAGGGGCTTCTGGCCCGTTCAGCGGGTGTAATAAAACCGTTACCGTTTCACACCCCCACGTACAGATTTGTATGACCAAATAATTCGAATAAATTCGAAGATTTTCGCTGTTCAAAGGAACCGCCGCGTTTGCCGACGATAACGGCGTAGTGAGCGGCGTTGGTCGCAAATAAAAGCAGAAGCGCCAAGCGGCTTCTGTGCTCGCGCTTGATCTGCGCAAGGCGGTTGGTCAGGATGCAGCGCGGGCCGCGTGGCGGCCTGCGTAATAGTTGCGAGCTGACGAACCTAGCCTTGAGGTCAGGGTCCAACCCGCTTTATGGATATGGAGACTTACATGCTGCGCTTCACGGCCCTGGCCCTTTGCTTCGCCCTTCCCGCTGCGCACGCGGCCTCGCTGCAGGACTTCGAGCTGAACAAGCTGCTCAATCAGGTCGCCACCCAAAGCAGCGAAGGCACGCCCCGCGCTATCAACGAAGACATTCTTGATCAGGGCTACACCGTTGACGGCAACGTGCTGATCAACCACCTGAGCGTGCAACCGGCACACGCTGCACAAATGCGCGGCAACCCGGACGCCGTGCGCAAACAGCTGGGCAGCAGCGTTTGCCAGAACAACGGTTTCCGCCAGCTGCTGGCCCGTGGCGCCGTGCTGCGTTACCAGTTCAGCGAATACAAAACCAACAACTACATCGCCGCCGAAAACTTCAGCAAAGCTGACTGCTCGATCAAATAAGCTTTACTTCAGGTTGGGTCGAGCCGCCAACGACTACACCCAACCTGCGCCGCTTGCCGATCCAAGGTTCACCCTCAAGGAGCTGTTCAATGCCTGACGAACCGGACGATTACCTGAACCGTCACGTACAAACCGCGAGCGTTGACCTGGCCGCCAAAGTGGACGAATTGCTCGCACTGGCCACGCCCGACCCCAGCGTCAACCTGTCGCTTTATCGCGACATGCTCTCCACCGTCATTCGTATGGCCCAAGCCGACCGCAATCGCTGGGACGCGAAGATCATGCTGCAAACCCTGCGCGAAATGGAGCACGCCTTCAGCGTGCTGGAGCAGTTCAAACGGCGCCGCAAAGTGACCGTCTTTGGCTCGGCGCGCACGCCGGCCAATCACCCTGTTTACCAATTGGCGAAAGAACTGGGCGCCGCCCTGGCCGCTCAGGAATTGATGGCGATTACCGGCGCGGGCGGAGGCATCATGGCCGCTGCCCACCAAGGCGCGGGCCTGGAGCACAGCCTTGGCCTGAATATCAGCCTGCCCTTCGAACAGAGCGCCAACGCCACGATGCAAGGCAGCACCAACCTGCTGTCCTTCAAGTTCTTCTTTTTGCGCAAGCTGTTCTTTGTCAAAGAAGCGGACGCGCTGGTGCTCTGCCCCGGCGGCTTCGGCACGCTGGACGAAGCATTGGAAGTGCTGACCCTGATCCAGACCGGCAAAAGCCCGCTGGTTCCGGTGGTGCTGCTGGACGAACCGAACGGCAGCTTCTGGAAAGACGCGCTGGCGTTTATTGAGCGGCAGCTGGAAGGCAACGGCTACATTCTGCCCAGCGACATGAAGCTGCTGACCAAGGCCCGAAGCGCCGACGAGGCGGTTGAACAGATCACCCGGTTCTACAGCAACTTCCATTCGAGCCGCTGGTTGAAGGATCGCTTTGTGGTCCGGCTGAACCACGAGCTTTCAGCTGAGGCGGTCAGTCAACTGCCCGAGCTGTTTGCCGATTTATGCAAAACCGGCGGTTTTGTGCAGCAGCAAGGCGCGTTCGAGAATGAAGGCGACGAGCCGGAACTGGCTCGATTCCATCGACTGGCCTTTGCCTTTCGCGGCCGGGAATATGGGCGATTGCGTGAGCTGTATGACTTTGTGAATACGCCGGAGAATTGGGCGTAAACCCAACTTGACTCGCAGGAGCGCGGGGCGCCAATCAAGAGCATCGCGGCTGAAGCCGCTCCTACGGTGCTGCGCTGCTTGTCAGGTTTCAGATAGGCACGAAGGGAACTTCAATCGTACAGCTCACCGCGCAGCAGGCGGCTGATCATATCCATGGAATAACCCCGGTAGGCGAGGAATCGGCCTTGCTTGGCGCGTTCCTTGGCATCGTTCGGTTGCTCGCCGAATTTGCGCTGCCAGACTTCAGCCATCTGTTCGCGCCAGTCGATTCCGCATTCACGCAGCGCCTGTTCGATATCCGCGCGTGCCAATCCTCGCTGTCCCAATTCCTCCCGAATACGCACAGGCCCATAGCCGGAACGGGCGCGGTAGGACACGAAGCTTTCAAGGTAGCGGGTTTCGGACAGCAGACCCTCTTCCGTCAGGCGGTCGAGTTCCGGTTCGATAAGTTCAGGCGGGGCGCCGCGCTGGCGCAATTTGCGGGTTAGCTCGACACGGCCATGCTCGCGGCGTGCGAGCAAGTCCATGGCTGTCCGTCGTACTGCGGCAGGGCTGTCGAGTACGACGGACATAACAGACTCAGGCGTCTGCCAGATCGTCTTCGGTGTTGTTCACAGCGGCAGCGGCGGCCGCTGCGGCTGCGTCCTTACCGGCCATGAGCAGCTGATCACGGATCTGCTTCTCGATGGTTTTGGCGATTTCCGGGTTGTCTTCCAGGTACTTGGCCGAGTTGGCTTTACCCTGGCCAATCTTGCTACCCAGGTAGCTGTACCAGGCGCCGGATTTCTCCAGCAGACCGAGCTGCACGCCCAGGTCGATGATCTCGCCGTTACGGTAAATGCCCTTGCCGTACAGAATCTGGAATTCAGCCTGACGGAATGGCGGTGCAACCTTGTTTTTCACCACTTTCACGCGGGTTTCGCTGCCGACCACTTCGTCGCCTTCTTTCACGGCGCCGGTACGGCGAATGTCCAGACGCACGGAGGCGTAGAACTTCAAGGCGTTACCACCGGTGGTGGTTTCCGGGCTGCCGAACATCACGCCGATTTTCATACGGATCTGGTTGATGAAGATAACCAGGCAGTTGGCGTTTTTGATGTTGCCGGTGATTTTACGCAGCGCTTGCGACATCAGACGGGCTTGCAGGCCGACGTGCATGTCGCCCATTTCGCCTTCGATTTCCGCTTTCGGCACCAGGGCGGCAACGGAGTCGACGATGATCACGTCGATGGCGTTGGAGCGCACCAGCATGTCGGTGATTTCCAGCGCTTGTTCGCCGGTGTCTGGCTGGGAAACCAGCAGGTCATCAACGTTGACGCCGAGTTTGCCGGCGTAGTCCGGGTCGAGTGCGTGTTCCGCATCGACGAAGGCGCAGGTGGCGCCCATGCGCTGGGCTTCAGCAATTACCGACAAGGTAAGTGTGGTTTTACCCGACGATTCCGGACCGTAGATTTCTACGATACGACCGCGTGGCAAGCCGCCAATACCCAAGGCGATGTCCAGGCCCAGCGAGCCGGTAGAAATCGACGGAATGGCCTGACGTTCGTGGTCGCCCATGCGCATGACTGCGCCTTTACCGAATTGTTTTTCGATTTGACCCAGGGCTGCAGCCAAGGCGCGCTTCTTATTCTCGTCCATTGAATCCTCACGTGATCAAGAGGGCCTAGCGGCCGCTAACAACTGTATAAGTAGCCAGTATTATTCCACAGCGCAAGTCGAGCGCCTACCCCTGATCCGGAATTTCTCCTGCAGCTAGTCGGATGAGCCCGGCTAGCGCGGCCTCCACCGTTTGTCGTCTGACGGCATCGCGGTCGCCTGCAAAAAGGCGCTTATGGGTAAACAGCTGGTCTTCATTCGCCCAGGCGAACCAGACGGTGCCTACAGGCTTGTCTACCGAACCGCCATCCGGACCGGCAACGCCGCTGACCGCGACGGAAAATTGCGCCGCACTTTTGTGCTGTGCGCCCCGTGCCATGGCTTCGACCACTTCCCGGCTCACCGCGCCCACCGACGCGAACAAGGTGGGCGGCACGTCGAGCTGGCGGGTTTTCTGCGCATTGGAATAGGTAACGTAACCAGCTTCAAACCAGGCGGAGCTTCCCGGAATTCGCGTAATGGCTTCGGCAATCCCGCCGCCGGTACACGACTCGGCAGTGGTGACGCGCGCGTCCAGCGCACGCAGACGCTGGCCCAGTTGCGCGGCCAGTTGAGTAATCGCGTCCAAGGCAATCTCCGGGCTTAAAGAGGATGAGGGGGATACCGTACACTAGCGCCTTTTGCGCGCAAGGCCTGGTAATGAGCGATCTCTCCGCACACACCCCGATGATGCAGCAGTACTGGCGGCTGAAGAATCAGCACCCCGACCAGTTGATGTTTTACCGCATGGGCGACTTCTACGAGATTTTCTACGAAGACGCGAAGAAAGCCGCCAAATTGCTCGACATTACCCTGACCGCGCGCGGCCAATCGGCGGGCATGGCCATTCCCATGTGCGGCATTCCTTACCACGCGGCCGAGGGTTACCTGGCCAAGCTGGTGAAGCTCGGTGAGTCGGTGGTGATTTGTGAGCAGATCGGCGACCCGGCTACCAGCAAAGGTCCGGTGGAGCGCCAGGTGGTGCGCATCATCACGCCCGGCACGGTCAGCGACGAAGCCCTGCTCGACGAGCGCCGCGACAATCTGTTGGCCGCCGTGCTGGGCGACGAACGCCTGTTTGGCTTGGCGGTGCTGGATATCACCAGCGGCCGTTTCAGCGTGCTGGAAATTCCGGGCTGGGAGAATTTGCTGGCCGAACTGGAGCGCCTGAATCCGGTTGAGTTATTGATTCCGGACGATTGGCCGCAAGGCCTGCCGGCTGAGAAACGCCGCGGCTCGCGTCGCCGCGCGCCATGGGATTTCGAGCGCGACTCGGCGCACAAAAGCCTGTGCCAACAGTTCGCCACGCAAGACCTCAAGGGCTTTGGTTGCGAAACCCTGACCCTGGCCATCGGCGCCGCCGGTTGCCTGCTGGCCTACGCCAAGGAAACCCAGCGCACCGCCCTGCCCCACCTGCGCAGCCTGCGTCATGAGCGTATCGACGACACGGTGATCCTCGACGGAGCCAGCCGCCGCAATCTGGAGCTGGACACCAACCTCGCCGGCGGCCGCGACAACACGCTGCAATCGGTGGTCGACCGCTGCCAGACCGCCATGGGCAGCCGCCTGCTGACCCGCTGGCTGAACCGTCCGCTGCGCCAGCGCGCCGTTCTGGATGCCCGTCAGGAATCGATCGCCTGCCTGCTCGAGCGTTATCGCTTCGAGAATTTGCAGCCTCAGTTGAAAGAGATTGGAGACGTCGAACGCATCCTGGCGCGCATCGGCTTGCGCAATGCGCGGCCACGCGACCTGGCGCGTCTGCGCGACGCCCTGGCGGCGCTGCCGGAGTTGCAAATGGCTATGGCCAATCTGGAGAGCCCGCACCTGCAAACACTCGCGGGTACCGTGAGCACCTACCCGGAGCTGGCCGAACTGTTGGCCCGGGCGATTATCGACAACCCGCCGGCGGTGATCCGCGACGGCGGCGTATTGAAAACGGGCTACGACCCGGAGCTGGACGAGCTGCAATCGCTCAGCGAAAACGCCGGCCAGTTTTTGATGGACCTGGAAGCCCGGGAAAAAGCCCGCACCGGGCTGGCCAACCTGAAGGTCGGCTACAACCGCATTCACGGCTACTTCATCGAGCTGCCGAGCAAACAAGCCGAATCGGCGCCGGCCGATTACATCCGGCGCCAGACACTTAAAGGCGCCGAGCGTTTTATTACGCCGGAACTCAAGGAATTCGAAGACAAGGCACTCTCGGCAAAAAGTCGCGCGCTGGCTCGGGAAAAGCTGCTGTACGACGAACTGCTGGAGCGCCTGATCGGCCACCTCGGCCCCTTGCAGGATTCGGCCGGCGCGCTGGCTGAGCTGGATGTGTTGAGCAACCTGGCCGAACGCGCACTGACGCTCGATCTGAACCGCCCACGCTTTGTTGACGAGCCGTGCATGCGCATCAACCAGGGCCGTCACCCGGTTGTGGAACAGGTATTGACTACGCCGTTCGTGGCCAATGATCTGAGCCTGGATGACAACACGCGGATGCTGGTCATCACCGGCCCGAACATGGGCGGCAAGTCTACGTACATGCGTCAGACCGCACTGATTGTGCTGCTCGCCCACATCGGCAGTTTCGTGCCGGCGGCCAGCTGCGAGCTGTCGCTGGTCGACCGCATCTTTACCCGTATCGGCTCTAGCGACGACCTGGCCGGCGGACGCTCCACCTTTATGGTGGAGATGAGCGAAACCGCGAATATTCTGCACAACGCCACCGAGCGCAGCCTGGTGCTGATGGATGAAGTCGGTCGTGGCACCAGCACGTTCGACGGCCTGTCGCTGGCCTGGGCAGCAGCCGAACATTTGGCACAATTACGTGCCTACACCTTGTTCGCCACGCATTACTTCGAGCTGACGGTGTTGCCGGAAAGCGAGCCGATTGTCGCCAACGTGCACTTGAATGCCACCGAGCACAACGAGCGCATCGTGTTCCTGCACCACGTTCTACCTGGGCCGGCGAGCCAGAGTTATGGTTTGGCGGTTGCGCAACTGGCAGGCGTTCCCGGCGATGTGATTGTGCGGGCCAAGGAGCATCTGGCCCGCCTGGAAACCACTGCCCTGCCCCACGAGCAACCGCGCAGCGAGCCAGGTAAACCCGCGGTGCCAGTGCAAAGCGATCTGTTCGCCAGTGCGCCGCACCCGGTAATTGAAGAATTGGGCCGCATCAATCCCGATGATTTAACCCCGCGCCGCGCCCTCGAACTGTTATATACATTGAAGGCACGCATCTAACGCCCGCGCTCGCAAGCTGTTAGAATCCCGCGCGCTTTGGGAAAGCGGCCGTCTATTAGCCTGGACTGCCGCTCTCGTTTCCCGAGCCGAGGAGCCCAATTACTGAACCGGGCTCCCCAGCCGCCTGAGGAGAGAATTAGAAATGACCTTCGTCGTCACCGACAACTGCATCAAGTGCAAGTACACCGACTGCGTAGAAGTCTGTCCGGTGGACTGCTTTTACGAAGGCCCGAACTTTTTGGTGATCCACCCGGACGAGTGCATTGACTGCGCCCTGTGCGAGCCAGAATGCCCGGCCCAAGCGATCTTCTCGGAAGATGAAGTGCCTGAAGACATGCAGGAGTTCATTCAGTTGAACACCGATCTTGCCGACATCTGGCCAAACATCACCGAGCGCAAAGAGGCGCTGCCAGACGCTGAAGAGTGGGATGGCAAGAAGAACAAGCTGGAACTCCTGGAGCGCTAAGCGCCAGGTTCCAGAGCGAGAGAAAGCACCGACGAGTGCTTCCCGCGGCAGGACAGATACCGTGAAAGACAAAAGGCCCGCAATGCGGGCCTTTTGTTGTGCCCACCTTTCGGCAGGCAAAAAAAGGGGCGGTATGACCCGCCCACTCTTTCGTCCCTAGTCCCTCTATTTCCCGCTCATCGTCCTGATGAATCGTGTCCTTCGATTGTTCCTGGCCGCTATCCCTTTCAGCCCGTGCTAGTCCGTAAGCACAGGGGTGATATTAGCGATATCCACTTACCGTTCAAGTCGCGAAATCGCCTAAAAGATAGTTGATCGCATCTACGATTTCCTAATAAAACCTTTTGATTCAATCACTTATAACGCTTTCGATGTGTATCACAGGCGATACGCCGGCTAATCATTCCTCGCATCACTTACACGCCGTGTAAGCAATGTCTTACAAAGCCGCCGCTTGCAGGAACGTCCCGACAAAAAACCCGGCCTGAGCCGGGTTCTTTTTACGCCTGTAAGCGAGGGCTACTGGAACAGTGAATCACTGGACAAGCCGTTCTTCTCCAGAATTTCCCGCAGGCGTTTCAGCGCTTCCACCTGAATCTGCCGCACGCGCTCGCGGGTCAACCCGATTTCCTGGCCGACCTCCTCCAACGTACAGCTTTCGTGGCCGCGCAGGCCGAAACGTCTGACCACCACTTCGCGCTGTTTGTCAGTCAGTTCCGACAGCCACTGATCAATGCTTTGCGAAAGATCGTCGTCCTGCAGCAATTCACAGGGATCAGTCGGGCGGTCATCAGTCAGCGTGTCGAGCAGGGTTTTATCGGAGTCCGGGCCCAGGGAAACGTCCACCGAAGACACCCGTTCGTTGAGACCAAGCATGCGCTTGACCTCGCCCACGGGTTTTTCCAGCAGGTTGGCGATTTCCTCGGCGGAAGGCTCGTGATCAAGTTTCTGCGTCAGTTCGCGCGCGGCGCGCAGGTAGACGTTTAGCTCCTTGACCACATGAATGGGTAAGCGAATGGTGCGCGTCTGGTTCATGATCGCGCGTTCGATGGTCTGCCGAATCCACCACGTGGCATAGGTGGAGAAACGGAAACCGCGCTCGGGGTCGAACTTCTCCACCGCACGAATCAACCCAAGGTTGCCCTCTTCGATCAAGTCGAGCAGCGACAAGCCTCGATTGACGTAACGGCGAGCAATCTTGACCACCAGGCGCAGGTTACTTTCGATCATGCGCTTGCGGCCCGCAGGGTCGCCCTTCTGCGCCAGCCGCGCAAAATGGACTTCTTCTTCGGGAGTCAGGAGGGGGGAAAAACCGATTTCGTTGAGGTATAGCTGAGTGGCGTCTAGCGCCCGGGTGTAGTCGATGTATTTGTGTTGCTTGACCGCAGTGGACTGCTTGGCCTTCGTGCGTTTGGCCGGAGCTTCCGGCTCATCGTTAAGCACGTCGTCCAAGACGATGCCGGGCTCCATAAGCAGCACGTCATCATCCAAGTCAAACTCCGGCGCTTCTTTGTTGAGTGCCATTGTTCTTATCCCTTGCTGAGTTCGACATAAGCCCCGGCATCGCCTCAATCCATGGCAATCCCTGAGCCCGTCCGGCCTACGTGGCTGGAGCGGGCTGACAACCTATCAACGCGCAGGCAAAAATTGCAGCGGATCCACAGGTTTACCCTGTCGGCGAATCTCAAAATGGAGCTTCACCCGATCGGTGCCAGTGGAACCCATTTCGGCAATCGTCTGCCCGACCTTGACTTGCTGCCCCTCCCTTACCAGCAACTTGCGGTTATGACCGTAAGCGCTTACGTAGGTATCGCTGTGTTTGATGATCACTAATTCGCCGTAGCCCCGTAATCCACTTCCGGCGTACACAACAGAACCATCCGACGCGGCAAGAACAGGCTGGCCCAATTCCCCGGCTATATCAATTCCTTTATTCAAACTACCGTTTGAGGAAAATTTACCGATCAAAACACCCCCTGTAGGCCACGCCCAGCCTGTAGCGGAACGACTCACAGCCTGCACCGGAGTAGTGGCCGGAGTGGTAACAACCGGGGGTTGAGCAGGCCTGGCAATGACCGGAACCGTGTTGGTCGGCACCACGACCAGAGGCGGATTTTTGCCGCTATTGGCAGTGCCGACCGGCGCCTTCACCACGGTAGGCGAGCGGCCACCATCGAAGCGGATAACCTGCCCGACTTTGATCGTATAAGGCGCTGGAATGTTGTTGCGCGCCGCTAACGCGCGCCAATCCCAGCCGAAACGGAAGGCGATGGAATAAAGGGTATCGCTGCGTTGAACGCGGTATTGGCCGGTGGTGGTCGCGGGACGCTGCGGTGTGGCGGCGCTGGTGCTGCTGGTCGAACCGCCAGCGGTACGATCAACCACACGCACGCCGCCAGGTGGGGTACTGCTGCAACCGACCAGTAACACTCCAAGGATCAAGCCACTCACCAGACGTCTGGCGCCTGCGATGCAAATCCACTGCTGAATGGCTGTGAGACTCACCCGCCTCTCCCTTTCCGGTGACCGTTGAAAAAACTTGTTACGTTTAAAGCCAGGCTGAGCGGTGTCGCCCTCGCCCGACTCAAACCGTCGGCCCGTTAAGCAACGGCACGAAACGCACCGCGTCCAGAACGTGACGGGAGAAGCCATTTTCCTCACGAATGATCAGCATCAGTTGCTGTACGTCACCCGCACCCACCGGAATGACCAAACGGCCGCCAGGAGCGAGCTGGTCCAGCAGGGCTTGTGGCACTTCAGCCGCAGCGGCCGTCACGATAATGCCGTTGTAACTGGCCAGCGCCGGCCAGCCTTCCCAACCGTCGCCCCAACGAAAGACCACGTTGCGCAAGTTGAGTGCCAGCAATCGCTCTTTCGCGCGCTCTTGCAGAGCCTGAATACGCTCCACTGAGAACACTCGTTCAACCAATTGGGCCAACACCGCCGTCTGGTAGCCAGAGCCGGTGCCGATTTCCAGCACCTTGTCCAACGGCCCGGCCGCGAGCAACAGTTCGGTCATGCGACCGACCATATAAGGTTGCGAGATGGTCTGGTTGTGGCCGATGGGCAGCGCCGTGTCTTCATAAGCACGGTGCGCAAAGGCTTCGTCGACAAACAGGTGACGCGGCGTGCGGCGAATGACTTCAAGCACGCGGGCGTTGGACAGCCCTTCGTCGTACAAACGTTGAATCAGGCGCTCGCGGGTGCGTTGCGAGGTCATGCCAATACCACGGTGTTGCAGATCGTCTTGCCCACGCGACATCAGAGCAGACCCTCCAACCAAGGCTCGATCGTTGCAAACGCCTCACTAAAGGTGCGGTCCAGCTGCAGCGGCGTGATCGACACAAAGCCTTGCACCACTGCATGGAAGTCGGTGCCCGGGCCGCCATCTTCGGCGTCGCCCGATACAGAAATCCAGTAGCCTTCCTTGCCGCGCGGGTTCACCACTTTCACCGGCGCAGCGGCACGGGCGCGATGGCCAAGGCGGGTCAGCTGAATGCCGCGAATATGCTCGAGCGGCAGGTTGGGAATGTTCACGTTGAGCACGGTGCGCGGCGGCAGATCGAGTTTGTCTCGCGCTTCCACCAGACGGCGGGCGATGTACGCAGCGGCCGGCAGGTTTTCGGTTTGCCGGGAAACCAGAGAAAAGGCAAAGGCCGGGCAGCCGATGAAACGTCCTTCGAGCGCAGCCGCCACAGTGCCGGAGTACAACACGTCATCGCCCAGGTTGGCGCCCAGATTGATGCCGGAAACCACCATGTCAGGCAGTTCGGGCAACAAGCCATTGAGCCCCAGGTGCACGCAGTCGGTGGGCGTTCCGTTGATGCTGATAAAACCGTTGGGCAACACCATCGGGTGCAGCGGGCGATCGAGTGTCAGCGAGCTGCTGGCGCCGCTTTTGTCCGTGTCGGGGGCAATCACCACGCACTCGGCGTAATCCGCCAACGCGCCATGCAGCGCGGCGAGGCCGGGAGCCATCACCCCATCGTCGTTTGAAATCAGAATACGCATGAGTTGTCCGTCTGCCCTGCCGGCAACAACTCGACGATTTCACGCACCACAGCGGTGGCGAAGCATCCAGCCGGCAAGACGAATTCCAGTTGCAGAATGTCAGGCTCGGGATAATGCCACGTCAAACCGCCGATGGGGAGGCGCAGGATACGCCGTTCGTGAGCCATGCCCGCAGAGATTAACCAGTCGCACAACGCCGCCTCTTTTGCCGCGACCGCTTGCTCGATTTCATGGGTCGCACCGGCGGCCGGCGACAACCCTTCGCCCCACAACGGGCCAGTGGGATGCAGATCGAGAATGGCCAGACGCGGGTCACTGCACTCGGCCTCACCGGCCGGGAAAAAACTGCGGCTGTCGGTAAAGGCCAGCAAGTCGCCGACCTGCGCGTGCTGCCAGCTGCCGTCGGCGACACGCGCGGCCAATACCTGATTGAACACGTAACTGCGCGCCGCCGAGAGCAGACGCGAGCGCACGTTGCGCGCATCCGGCAGCTCGCCGCGACTGGCAAAATCGCGCGCTTGCACCACGTTGCCGCCTTGATAGGCGAAGCGTTGCTCACCGAAATAGTTCGGCACGCCATGGGCTTTGATTTGCTCCAGCCGCGCGTCGAGGGTCGCGCTGTCGCCTTGCAATTGGGTCAGGCGCAAGGTGAAACCGTTGGCCGAGTGGGCGCCGCGTTGCAGCTTGCGTTTGTGCCGGGCGGTTTTGACGATGATCAGGCTGTCACTTTGCGCAGCGGAAAAATCCGGGTCGGCCTTGCCTGGCAAGTGCAGGCTGAACCACTGGCGGGTCAGCGCCTGACGATCCTTGAGGCCGGCATAACTGATCATGCGCAACGGTACGCCAGCGGCTTTAGCCAGGCGGCGCGCGGCGTCTTCAGTATTCAGACCGCGCTTTTCCACCCACAACCATAGGTGTTCGCCTTCGCCAGCCAGGGGAATGTCGAGCACTTCATCGACTTGAAAATCCTCGGCAGTCGCTTTGAGCACCGCGCGCCCAGCGGCCTGACCAAACGCCCGCGGACCGAGCAGTTCGAATTCGTTCATTGCGCCACCAACAGGGCGACGGCGTGCACGGCGATGCCTTCTTCACGGCCGGTAAAGCCGAGTTTTTCTTCCGTGGTGGCTTTGACGTTGACCTGATCCAGCGCGACCTCAAGGTCGGCGGCGATGGCCGCGCGCATGGTTTCGATATGGGGCGCCATCTTTGGCGCCTGGGCAACGATCGTGGCGTCGACGTTGCCGACTTTCCAGCCCTTGGCTTTGATCAGCCCGACCACATGACGCAGCAATACTCGGCTGTCGGCGCCTTTGAAATTGGGGTCGGTATCGGGGAAATGTTTGCCGATATCGCCAAGCGCCGCAGCGCCCAGTAAGGCATCGCTCAAGGCATGCAGCAGCACGTCGCCGTCGGAATGGGCGAGCAGGCCGAACTTATGGGGAATCTGCACGCCACCCAAGGTAATAAAGGTGCCGTCGCAAAAGCGGTGAACATCGTAGCCGTGGCCGATACGCATGAGCCGAGGGGTCCTAGGAAAAGTCGCGAGTTTACCCGAAGGGCCCGGCCCGCGCCGCTGGCATCTGCACCGTGAGGGCCGTTGAGGCCAGTTGGGCTTCGCTGTGCTCAGCCCAACCTACGCAACTACAAGGCCCGAACCGTAGGTTCGGGTCGGCCCGCGTTCGGTGAGCGTAGCGAAGCCCAACGCCCCAAACGCCGCCTACCCCTCCAACGCCGCCGCATGATGGCGCAAGTGGTCATCAATAAAACTGGCGATAAAGTAGTAGCTATGGTCATACCCCGGCTGCATGCGCAGGGTCAGCGGATGGCCCGCTGCCTTGGCCGCCGCTTCCAGCGCCTGGGGTTTGAGTTGCCCTTCGAGGAAGTCGTCGCGGTCGCCCTGGTCCACAAGAATCGGCAGCTTTTCGCTGGCTTCGGCGATCAGCACGCTGGCGTCCCATTCACGCCAACGCGAACGGTCGGCACCCAGGTAATTGCCAAGGGCTTTTTCGCCCCACGGGCAATTCAGCGGATTGGCAATCGGCGCGAACGCCGACACCGACTGGTAACGCCCCGGATTTTTCAGCGCACAAATCAACGCGCCGTGGCCACCCATGGAATGGCCGCTGATGCCGCGTTTGTCCGATACCGGGAAGTTGGCTTCGATCAGCTCGGGCAATTCCTGGACCACGTAGTCGTACATCCGATAGTGCCGCGCCCACGGCTCCTGTGTGGCGTTGACGTAAAAGCCTGCGCCCAGACCAAAGTCATAAGCGCCGGCTGCGTCGTCCGGCACGCCTTCGCCGCGCGGGCTGGTGTCCGGCGCCACGATGATCAACCCCAGCTCGGCCGCCAGGCGCTGAGCGCCGGCTTTCTGCATAAAGTTTTCATCGGTGCAGGTCAGGCCGCTGAGCCAGTACAGCACCGGCAGCTTGGCGCCCTGCTCGGCTTGGGGCGGCAGGTACACGGCAAATACCATGTCGCAGTTGAGCGAGCTGGAGCGGTGGCGATAACGCTTGTGCCAGCCGCCGAATGCTTTGTTGCTGGAAACGATTTCTAGGGTCATGGGAATGCCCGCCCTGATCAGTAATGGATGACGGTGCGAATGCTTTTGCCTTCGTGCATCAGGTCGAAGGCTTCGTTGATTTCGTCCAGACCCATGGTGTGGGTGATGAAGGTATCCAACGGAATTTCGCCTTTCTGCGCTTTTTCGACATAGCTCGGCAACTCGGTGCGGCCCTTGACGCCGCCGAATGCCGAACCGCGCCATACGCGACCGGTTACCAGTTGGAACGGACGGGTGCTGATTTCCTGACCGGCACCGGCTACGCCGATGATCACCGACTCGCCCCAGCCTTTGTGTGCGCATTCCAGCGCGGCGCGCATCAGCTGCACATTGCCGACGCATTCAAAGCTGTAATCCACGCCGCCGTCGGTGAGCTCGACGATTACGTCTTGAATCGGCTTGTCGTAATCCTTTGGATTGACGAAGTCAGTCGCGCCCAGTTCGCGGGCCACGTCGAACTTGGCCGGGTTGATGTCGATGGCGATGATGCGCGACGCCTTGGCCATTTTTGCGCCGATGATCGCCGCCAGGCCGATGCCGCCCAGGCCGAAGATGGCCACGGTGGCACCCTCTTCCACTTTCGCGGTGTTCAGCACGGCGCCGATACCGGTGGTGACGCCACAGCCCAGCAGGCAGACTTTTTCCAGCGGCGCTTCTTTAGGGATGACCGCCAGCGACACTTCCGGCAGCACGGTGTATTCGGAGAAGGTCGAGCAGCCCATGTAGTGATAAATCGGCTGACCCTGGTAAGAGAAGCGGCTGGTGCCGTCGGGCATCAGGCCTTTGCCCTGGGTGGCACGCACCGAGCTGCACAGGTTGGTTTTGCCGGATTTGCAGAATTTGCACTCGCGGCATTCGGCTGTGTACAGGGGGATAACGTGATCGCCGACTTTCACCGAGGTCACGCCCTCGCCCACCGCTTCAACGATGCCGCCGCCTTCGTGGCCAAGAATGGCCGGGAACACGCCCTCGGAGTCCGCGCCCGACAAGGTGTACGCATCGGTATGGCACACGCCGGTGGCGACAATGCGCACCAGCACTTCGCCGGCCTTCGGCGCTTCCACGTCTACTTCGACAATTTTCAGTGGCTCGTTCGGGGCAAAGGCTACGGCAGCACGGGACTTGATCATGGTCGCTCTCCAGCGGGTTTAAACAGTGGCGCAAAGTGTAGTCCACAGTGCTTTCTGTAAATAATCGCCGAGCCAGCAAAACATTATTGCCAATGAGGGATAATCGCAGCTTTACCAACAGGGTACGGAGCGCGCCATGAGCAGTTGGGATGGGCTGGATGAGTTTGTCGCGGTGGCCGAGTGTGGGCAATTCACCGCAGCGGCTCAGCGGCTGGGGCTGTCGTCTTCGCAAGTCAGTCGGCAGATCGCTCGCCTTGAAGAAAGCCTGCAAACCCGCCTGTTTTACCGCAGCACCCGCCGCGTAGCGCTGACCGAAGCCGGGCAAACCTTTCTGCAGCATTGTCAGCGCCTGCAAGACGCCCGCGAAGAAGCGCTGCGTGCAGTCGGCGATTTAGGCAGCGAGCCGAAAGGCCTGCTGCGCATGACCTGCGCGGTAGCCTACGGCGAGCGCTTTATCGTGCCGCTGGTCACTCAGTTCATGAGTCGCCATCCACAGTTGAAGGTGGATATAGAACTGAGCAACCGTACCCTCGACCTGGTGCAGGAAGGCCTGGACCTGGCGATTCGCCTTGGCCGTTTGCAGGACTCGCGACTGGTGGCCACACGTCTCGCGCCACGACGCATGTACCTGTGTGCGGCACCAAGCTATGTGCAGCGTTACGGGCGGCCGCACAGTTTGTCGGAGCTCAGCCAGCACAACTGCCTGATCGGCAGCACCGACAGCTGGAGCTTTCAGCAGGACGGCCGCGAACTCTCCCAGCGCGTACACGGCAATTGGCGCTGCAACAGCGGGCAGGCGGTGCTGGATGCGGCGTTGCAGGGATTGGGGTTGTGCCAGTTACCGGACTATTACGTGCAGGAACATTTGGGTAGTGGCGCGCTGGTGTCGCTGCTGGAAAAGCATCAGGCGCCGAACACGGCGGTGTGGGCGCTGTATCCGCAGCAGCGGCATCTGTCGCCAAAGGTGAGGCAGTTGGTGGATCACTTGAAGGCGGGGTTGGGGCATTTGGGTTAGGCGTAACGGCCGCCCCTCTCCCCCAGCCCCTCTCCCGCAGGCGGGCGAGGGGAGCCTAACCGCGTTGTCACGACGAACCCCGATCAAGCCCCCTCTCCCGCGTGCGGGAGAGGGTTGGGGAGAGTGGCCGTTAGCGCTTATGCGCCCAGCGCAGCCGCAACCATTCCAAATCTTCCGGCCGGGTGACTTTGAGGTTATCCGCCCGCCCTTCGATCAAGCGCGGCGATTGCCCGGCCCATTCGATGGCCGACGCTTCGTCGGTCACTTGCACGCCGGACACCAACGCATCCGCCAGCACGCGGTGCAATGTGCCGAGGCGAAACATCTGCGGTGTGAAGGCCTGCCAGATCACCGAACGGTCAACCGTCTCGGCCACGCGGCCATCGGCGCCGGCACGTTTCAAGGTATCGCGCGCTGGCACGGCCAGCAGGCCGCCCACCTCGTCGTCAGCCAATTCGCCGAGCAACAAGTCCAGGTCGTAGCGCGAGAGGTTCGGCCGCGCGGCGTCGTGCACCAGCACCCAGTCGTCTTCACCGGCACCGAGTTCGGCCAGGCGAATCAGGCCGTTTAGCACGGAGTCGGCACGCTCGGCACCACCATCCGCGCGCTGAATACGTTCGTTACAGGCGTAGGGCAGCGTCGGCCAATAAGCATCGTCTGCAGACAGACTCACCACTAAACCGCGCAGTTGCGGGTGGTCGAGAAAGCAGTCGAGGGTATGTTCGAGAATGGTTTTCCCGGCCAGTTGCAGGTACTGCTTGGGCCGGTCGGCGAGCATTCGGGCGCCGACGCCTGCGGCTGGGATCAAGGCCCAAAAGGCAGGCAAAACAGGAGAAGTCATTCGGTTAGCTGATAGAGGGTTTCGCCCTCTTTGACCATGCCCAGTTCGTGACGGGCACGTTCTTCCACTGTTTCCATACCTTTCTTCAGCTCCATTACTTCAGCTTCGAGGATACGGTTACGTTCCAGCAGGTTTTCGTTTTCGCCCTTTTGTTCGGCGATTTGTCGCTGCAAGTCGGTGACCTGCGCAAAGCTGCCCTCGCCCACCCACAGGCGGTACTGCAGGCCTGCCAGCACAAGGATCAGAACGACGAATAACCAATAAGGGCTACGCATGAATCGGGCATTTTCTCATATGAAAAGGGGCAGCTTTCGCTGCCCCTTTTACCACCGTCAGCTTAGCCGCGGAATTCGGAGCGACCACGGTACGGTGCTTTTGCACCCAACTGCTCTTCGATACGCAGCAGTTGGTTGTACTTGGATACGCGGTCCGAACGGCACAGCGAACCGGTTTTGATCTGGCCGGCAGCAGTGCCCACAGCCAGGTCGGCGATGGTGCTGTCTTCGGTTTCACCCGAACGGTGGGAGATCACAGCGGTGTAACCGGCAGCCTTGGCCATTTGAATGGCTTCCAGGGTTTCAGTCAGGGTGCCGATCTGGTTGAACTTGATCAGGATCGAGTTGGCGATCGACTTGTCGATGCCTTCTTTAAGGATCTTGGTGTTGGTGACGAACAGATCGTCGCCAACCAGTTGCACCTTGCTACCGATTTTATCGGTCAGCACTTTCCAGCCGTCCCAGTCCGACTCGTCCATGCCGTCTTCGATGGAGATGATCGGGTAACGCTCAGTCAGGCCAGCCAGGTAGTCGGCGAAACCGGCTGCGTCGAACACTTTGCCTTCGCCGGCCAGGTCGTATTTGCCGCCTTCAAAGAACTCGCTCGAAGCGCAGTCCAGCGCCAGGGTCACGTCGGTGCCCAGCTTGTAGCCGGCATTGGCAACGGCTTCGGCGATGGCAGCCAAGGCGTCTTCGTTGGAAGCCAGGTTGGGTGCGAAACCACCTTCGTCACCGACGGAGGTGCTCAGGCCGCGTGCTTTCAGTACGGCTTTGAGGTGGTGGAAAATTTCGGTGCCCATGCGCAGGCCATCGGCGAAGGTTTTCGCGCCAACGGGCTGAACCATGAATTCCTGGATGTCGACGTTGTTATCCGCGTGCTCGCCGCCGTTGATGATGTTCATCATCGGCACCGGCATGGAGTAAACGCCGGGGGTGCCGTTGAGGTTAGCGATGTGGGCGTACAGCGGCAGGTCCTGGTCTTGTGCGGCGGCTTTGGCAGCGGCCAGCGACACAGCGAGGATGGCATTGGCACCCAGGCTGGCTTTGTTTTCAGTGGCGTCGAGGGCGATCATCGCGTGGTCGAGGGCCTTCTGATCAACCGGGTCTTTGCCCAGCAGCAGGGAGCGGATCGGGCCATTGATGTTGGCCACGGCTTTCAATACGCCTTTGCCCATGTAGCGGCTCTTGTCGCCGTCACGCAGTTCCAGCGCTTCGCGCGAACCGGTGGAAGCGCCCGACGGTGCGCACGCGCTGCCGACGATGCCGTTGTCGAGAATGACGTCCGCTTCGACGGTCGGGTTGCCACGGGAGTCGAGAACTTCACGACCTTTGATGTCGACGATCTTTGCCATTGTTGTTAACACTCCAAAATTTGACGAAAACGGCGCTGCAGAGAGGTTGATGCAGGCTGCTGACCAAACCAGCCCGCTCGACGACTCTCTGACTCACGGGTCAGAGCTCGCCCGAGCGGCACTTTACCGAAGATTTCCGCGCTTAGGCAGTCTCAATCGGGGGGAAGCTCTTGACCAGATCATCCAGCGCTTTGAGCTGGGTGAGGAACGGCTCCAGCTTGTCCAGACGCAAGGCGCACGGACCGTCGCACTTGGCGTTGTCCGGGTCCGGGT
Source organism: Pseudomonas viridiflava (assembly GCF_900573885.1). Lineage (GTDB taxonomy): Bacteria > Pseudomonadota > Gammaproteobacteria > Pseudomonadales > Pseudomonadaceae > Aquipseudomonas. Next base: position 461,187 of record NZ_UPSE01000493.1, on the reverse strand, counting down.
GAGCTTCGAGGAACAAGCCCGCCAGGCCCTGACTCATGCCCGCTTTGGCCAGGTCGGTTACTTGCGCACGACGACCGCCTGCCGAATCGGAGCGTCCGCCCGGCATTTGCAAGGCGTGGGTCACGTCAAAGAACACCGGGTATTCAAACGACTTCATGATGCCGAAGCCGAGCATGTCTACCACGAGGTTGTTGTAGCCAAAACTGGAACCGCGTTCGCACAGGATCAACTGGTCATTCCCGGCTTCGACGCATTTGGCCAGGATATGTTTCATTTCTTGCGGAGCGAGGAACTGGGCTTTCTTGATATTGATGATCGCGCCGGTCTTGGCCATGGCGACCACGAGGTCGGTCTGGCGCGAAAGAAAGGCTGGCAACTGAATGATGTCGCACACCGCCGCAACCGGCGCAGCCTGCTCGGGCTCGTGCACATCGGTGATCACCGGCACGCCGAAGGTTTTCTTCACTTCTTCGAAAATCTTCATGCCCTCTTCCAGGCCCGGGCCACGGAAGGAGCTGACGGAGGAGCGGTTGGCTTTGTCGAAGCTGGCTTTGAACACGTAGGGAATGCCGAGTTTTTCGGTAACCCGTACGTACTCTTCACAGGCCTTCATGGCCAGGTCGCGCGACTCTAGAACGTTGATACCGCCGAACAGCACGAAGGGTTTGTCGTTGGCGATTTCAATGGCGCCGACTTTGACGACTTTCTGGGTCATGCCTTTCTCGCTTTCTGCGCCAGTGCGGCGTTAACGAAGCCACTGAACAATGGGTGACCATCGCGCGGCGTGGAGGTGAACTCGGGGTGGAACTGGCACGCCACGAACCACGGGTGATCCGGTGCTTCAACCACTTCAACCAGCGCACCGTCTGCCGAGCGACCGGTGATTTTCAGGCCGGCTTGCTGCAGTTGCGGCAGCAGGTTGTTGTTCACTTCGTAGCGGTGACGGTGACGCTCGACGATGGTTTCCTTGGCGTAGCAGTCGAATACTTTCGAGCCCGCTTCCAGATGACAGTCTTGCGCGCCAAGGCGCATGGTGCCGCCGAGGTCGGAGGCTTCGGTGCGAATTTCCACACCGCCGCCGGCGTCTTCCCACTCGGTGATCAAGCCTACGACCGGGTGGCCGCTGACTTTGTCGAACTCGGTGGAGTTGGCGTCGGTCCAGCCCAGCACGTTACGGGCGAACTCGATAACGGCCACTTGCATGCCGAGGCAGATGCCCAGGTAGGGAATCTTGTTTTCACGGGCGTATTGCACCGTGGTGATCTTGCCTTCCACGCCGCGCAGACCGAAACCGCCGGGTACCAGAATGGCGTCTACGCCTTCCAGCAGGCCGGTGCCTTTTTGCTCGATGTCTTCGGAGTCGATGTAGCGCAGATTGACCTTGGTGCGGTTCTGGATGCCGGCATGGCTCATCGCTTCGATCAGCGACTTGTAAGCGTCCAGCAGCTCCATGTATTTGCCGACCATGGCGATGTTGACTTCTTTTTCCGGGTTCAGCTTGGCGTCGACTACGCGCTCCCACTCGGACAGATCGGCGCCGCCGCATTCCAGACCAAAGCGCTCGACGACGAAATCGTCCAGGCCCTGGGCGTGCAACACGGAAGGGATTTTGTAGATGGTGTCGACGTCTTCCAGACCGATTACCGCGCGCTCTTCCACGTTGGTGAACAGGGCGATTTTGCGGCGCGACGACACGTCGATCGGGTGGTCGGAACGGCAGATCAGCACGTCAGGCTGCAGGCCAATGGAGCGCAGTTCTTTCACCGAATGCTGGGTCGGCTTGGTTTTGGTTTCGCCAGCCGTGGCGATGTACGGCACCAGCGTCAGGTGCATCAGCATGGCGCGCTTGGCGCCCACTTCCACACGCAGTTGGCGAATGGCTTCGAGGAACGGTTGGGACTCGATGTCGCCAACGGTACCGCCGATTTCCACCATGGCCACGTCGGCATCACCGGCACCCTTGATGATGCGGCGTTTGATTTCGTCGGTGATGTGCGGAATAACCTGGATGGTCGCGCCCAGGTAATCACCACGGCGCTCTTTGCGCAGCACGTCTTCGTAGACGCGACCGGTGGTGAAGTTGTTGCCCTTGGTCATCGTGGTGCGGATGAACCGCTCGTAATGGCCAAGGTCGAGGTCGGTTTCAGCGCCGTCGTGAGTGACGAACACTTCACCGTGCTGGAACGGGCTCATCGTGCCCGGATCGACGTTGATATAAGGGTCCAGTTTGAGCATCGTGACCTTCAGGCCCCGCGCCTCCAGGATAGCCGCCAATGAAGCCGAGGCGATGCCTTTCCCCAATGAAGAAACAACACCGCCCGTGACGAATATGTAGCGCGTCATGAAAAACCCTAGAAGTCTGCGTTTAGGCGGTTTGCGCCGCCGGGGAAAGCTGAATGAGGGCTGCTGCCCACCATTACCAGCAAAGCCTGATGGCCGTGCCTTGAAAATTGATAGCCGTGCCGACCAGAAGGCCTGCGCATTAGCTGTATGAGACGGGAGCGTAGTCTACCGGAACTACCCTTTCAGCTCAAACGTTGGTCATTCGTCGGTGGCTGCCAGTGCAATCGCAAGCCAGCGTCAGCAGGGCCGCGGAGTGCAGCCAGATTCGCCACCGCCAGAAGCTCGTCTTCGCGGTACAGCAAAGGCAACCGGTTGCGCACAAATGTGGGAAGGGCGTGCTCGTTGAGCAGCCGTTTCAAGTCGCGATGACCACGGCCAGGCACATTCATCACCTCGCCGCCCTGGCGATAGCGAACCTGCAATGGACCTTCCGGCGCCTCGCCTTCAATGCGCAATACGCCATTGCCGGGCAACGCCAACGGCTGGTCAAGGCGAGTCCACACGGGTGGCGGCTCTGGTGCCGCGAGCCAGGTGCCCGTCAGCCACCACAGGCGGCCGCCGCTGCGATGCAGCTCGCCATCGGCTAACCGCCAGACAGGTTTTGCATCGCCCGCCGCGTCGCGCAGGTCATTCCAGCCCGCCCAGTGTTCGCTGTCTGGCAGCAACGTCAGCGGCGCCAGCCAATGACGCAGCGCGTTGCGTTGTCGCTCGGGGGAAAGGCTCAGCAGCGGCTGCAATTCCAATGACGGCACGTTCAGCCACAGCAGCGGATTGGCGCTTTGCGCAGGCGCGAGATCGAGCGCTGCCAGGTCATCCAGCAGCCCCTGCGCCTCGCGCAAATGCGCAGCCGTGCGCGCCATGGTCTGCGCCGCTTGCGGCCAGTGCACGGCGAGTTGGGGAAACACTTGATGACGCAGATGATTGCGGGCAAAACCGGTGTCGCCATTGCTGGGGTCTTCCACCCAGCTCAGGCCATGCTCGAGCGCATACGCCAGCAGCTCGGCACGGGAACACTCCAGCAATGGCCGCACGACAGCACCGGCCGCCAGCGCGCGATTCTGAGGAATTCCCGCCAGCCCTCGGACTCCAGCGCCACGCAGCAAGCGGAACAGCAGGGTCTCTGCCTGATCGTCGCGATGCTGCGCGGTCAGTAGTACCTCGCCCTTCCCGAGCACCTGAGCAAACGCCTGATACCGCGCTTCCCGCGCCGCGCGTTCGACACTCGCGCCAGCAGCCACCTGCACGTTCACCACACGCAACGGCACGCCCAGCCCGTCGCACAGCTGTTGGCAATGCGCCGGCCACGCGTCGGCCGCCGCTTGAAGGCCGTGGTGAATATGAAGGGCAAAGAGAGGTGGCAGGCGCTCGGTGTGCCCGAGCGTAGCCAGAAGATGGAGCAACACGGTGGAATCAAGCCCACCGGACAAGGCCACCTGCCAGGCCGGCGCGCTGCGCCAGGGTGCCAGACCCGCTAGCAACCTGGCGTGCAGGCTCACTTAGACGCCGTAGCTCATCAGGCGCTCGTAACGGCGAGTCAGCAACCCGTCGATATCGAACTTCTGCAACGATTGCAGCTGCTCGCTCAGCGCGGTGCGAATCGATTCAGCAGCAACGGCCGGCGCCGCATGTGCGCCGCCCAATGGCTCGTCGATGACTTGATCGACAATGCCCAGCCCTCTCAGGCGCTCAGCCGTGATGCCCATGGCCTCGGCAGCGTCCGGCGCCTTCTCGGCGGTTTTCCACAGAATGGAGGCGCAACCTTCCGGCGAGATCACCGCGTAGGTGGAGTACTGCAGCATGTTCAGTTGGTCGCACACGCCGATGGCCAATGCGCCACCGGAACCGCCTTCGCCAATAACGGTGGCGATGATTGGCGTTTTCAGCCGCGCCATCACGCGCAGGTTCCAGGCAATCGCCTCACTCTGGCCGCGCTCTTCCGCGTCGATGCCGGGGTAGGCGCCGGGGGTGTCGATGAAGGTCAGAATCGGCATTTTGAAACGCTCGGCCATTTCCATCAGACGGCAGGCTTTGCGATAGCCCTCAGGACGCGGCATGCCGAAGTTACGACGAACCTTCTCGCGTACTTCGCGGCCTTTCTGGTGACCGATAACCATAACGGGCTGGTCATTCAAACGGGCCACGCCGCCCACAATGGCCGGGTCATCGGAGAAGTGACGATCGCCATGCAGTTCGTCGAACTCGGTGAAGATATGTTCGATGTAGTCGAGCGTGTACGGCCGACGCGGATGGCGAGCCAGCTTAGCGATCTGCCAGCTGGTGAGGCTGCCGAAAATGCTGGCGGTCAGCGTGTTGCTTTTGTCTTGCAGACGGGCAATTTCATCGCTGATGTTCAGCGAGTTGTCGTTACCGACCAGGCGCAGCTCTTCGATCTTGGCCTGGAGATCGGCAATCGGCTGTTCGAAATCGAGAAAATTCGGGTTCATAGTCATCCGTCTTGCGCCTGGCCAGGGGCCGGCGGCTGAGTCCGTTGAGCGCCTTACCTTACGGGAACAGGCGCATTCAGGTCGAGGGTAAAAGTGGCGCTCGGCGCCGCTCGCCTTCTAGCGATAGTGCAAAAAGACGTTGTCGCGCCCGAACTGGTCACGCAATGTTTGAATCAATCCATCGGCCGGGTCGATCCGCCAGCCTTCACCGAACTGCAACAGCGCCTTGGCTTCGCTGCCGGTGTAGTCGAGCGTAATCGGGCAACCGCCACGGTGACGCTTGCACAGCTCCGCCAACCAGCGTAGGCGATCACCTTTCAAAGCGTCGCTTTTCACCCGAACGCGCAGGCTTTCGGCCAGACCCGTGCGCGCGTCTTCCAGGCTCATCACGCGCTTGGCTCGCAGGCGCAGGCCGCCGGAAAAGTCGTCGTTACTCACCTCGCCTTCCACCACCACCAGCGCGTCGGTCTGCAGCAGCGCCTGCGCCGAGTTGAAGGCCTCGGCAAACAGCGAGGCCTCGATACGCCCCGAGCGGTCATCGAGGGTAATAAAGCCCATCTTGTCGCCCTTCTTGTTCTTCATCACCCGCAGGTTAACGATCAAGCCGGCAATGGTCTGACTGTCGCGAGCGGGTTTGAGATCAATAATTCGTTGACGGGCGAAGCGGCGGATTTCACCTTCGTATTCATCAATCGGGTGGCCGGTCAGGTACAGGCCGAGGGTTTCTTTCTCGCCACGCAGGCGCTCTTTGAGCGACAGCTCTTTGGCCTTTTTGTGCTTGGCATACACGTCGGCATCGGTGTCGGCGAACACGCCGCCAAACAGGTCGGCATGGCCGCTGTCATGGCTGCGTGCGGTCTGCTCGGCAGCCTGAATGGCTTCTTCCATCGAGGCGAGGAGCACTGCGCGATTGCGGTCGATGTTGGCCTGGTAGGCTTTGATTTCGTCGTGGAAATACGGACCCAGACGATCCAGCGCACCGCTGCGAATCAGGGCGTCGGTGGTGCGTTTGTTGATGCGCTTGAGGTCTACACGGGCGCAGAAGTCGAACAGGTCTTTGAACGGGCCGGCCTGACGCGATTCGACTATCGCCTCCACCGGGCCCTCGCCCACGCCTTTAATGGCGCCCAGGCCGTAGACGATGCGGCCATCGTCGTTCACGGTGAATTTGAATTCCGAGGTGTTCACATCCGGCGCATCGAGGCGCAGCTTCATGCTGCGGCATTCCTCGATCAACGTGACCACTTTGTCGGTGTTGTGCATATCCGCCGACAACACCGCTGCCATGAATGGCGACGGGTAATGCGCTTTCAGCCACGCGGTCTGGTACGACACCAGGCCGTAGGCCGCGGAGTGAGATTTGTTGAAGCCGTAACCGGCGAACTTTTCCACCAGGTCGAAAATGTTACCGGCGAGGTCGGCGTCGATATTGTTGTTCGCGCAACCTTCAATAAAGCCGCCGCGCTGCTTGGCCATTTCCTCGGGCTTTTTCTTACCCATGGCCCGGCGCAGCATGTCTGCCTCACCGAGGGTGTAGCCGGCCATGACCTGGGCGATCTGCATCACCTGTTCCTGATACAGGATGATGCCGTAAGTCGGCGCCAGCACCGGGCGCAAGCCGTCGTACTGGTAGTCTGGATGCGGGTACGCCAGCTCGGCGCGGCCGTGCTTACGGTTGATAAAGTCGTCCACCATGCCGGACTGCAGCGGACCCGGACGGAACAGGGCTACGAGTGCGATCAGGTCTTCGAGGCAGTCGGGCTTGAGCTTTTTGATCAGCTCTTTCATGCCGCGCGATTCAAGCTGGAACACGGCGGTGGTTTCGGCCTTTTGCAGCAAGGCGTAGGTCGGCTTGTCGTCCAGCGGAATGAAGTCGATGTTCAGCGGTTCCAGGCCAGCCTTGGCCTGTTCGCGGTTAATGGTTTTCAGCGCCCAGTCAATGATGGTCAGGGTGCGCAGGCCGAGAAAGTCGAACTTCACCAGGCCGGCAGCTTCCACGTCGTCTTTGTCGAACTGGGTAACCAGACCGCCGCCTTCGTCATCGCAATAAATCGCGGCGAAGTCGGTAAGTTTGGTCGGCGCAATCACCACACCACCGGCGTGTTTGCCGACGTTACGGGTGATGCCTTCGAGCTTCTTGGCCATCTCCCAGATTTCCGCCGCTTCCTCATCGATCTTGAGGAAATCGCGCAGCGCTTCTTCTTGCTCGTAGGCTTTTTCCAAGGTCATGCCGACCTCGAACGGAATCATCTTCGACAGACGATCGGCCAGGCCATACGACTTGCCCTGCACCCGCGCCACGTCGCGCACCACCGCCTTGGCGGCCATGGTACCGAAGGTGATGATCTGGCTGACCGCGTTACGCCCGTATGCCTGGGCCACGTATTCAATTACGCGGTCGCGACCGTCCATGCAGAAGTCGATATCGAAGTCGGGCATCGATACCCGCTCGGGGTTCAGGAAGCGTTCGAACAGCAAGTCGTATTGCAGCGGATCGAGGTCGGTAATTTTCTGCACATAGGCCACCAGCGAACCGGCACCTGACCCCCGGCCTGGCCCGACCGGAATACCGTTGCGTTTGGCCCACTGGATAAAGTCCATCACGATCAGGAAGTAACCGGGGAAGCCCATCTGGATGATGATATCCAGCTCGAAATTCAGCCGATCAATGTAAACCTGACGCTTCTCTTCATAGTTGGGCGTGGTCTCTTTGGGCCACAGCACAGCCAGGCGTTCTTCCAGGCCCTCGAACGAGATCTTGCGGAAGAACTCGTCCATGGTCATGCCATCCGGCACGGGGAAGTTCGGCAGGAAGCTTTTGCCCAGCAGAATTTCGATGTTGCAGCGCTTGGCGATTTCGACGGTGTTTTCCAGCGCCTCGGGAAGATCGCTGAACAGCTCCCACATTTCTTCCGGCGATTTCAGGTACTGCTGATCGCTGTAGGTGCGGGCGCGACGCGGATCGTCAAGGGCGCGGCCTTCACCGATGCAGACGCGGGTTTCGTGGGCTTCGAAGTCGCCCTGCTTGATAAAGCGCACGTCATTGGTGGCCACCAGCATGGCGTCGCAGCGACCGGCCAGGTCGACGGCCAGGTGCAGATATTCTTCGTCGTTAACACGGCTGGTGCGTTGCAGTTCGAGGTAGAAGCGATCCGGAAACACGTCCTGCCATTCGCGCAGGCTGGCTTCGGCTTCCTGGATATTGCCAGCGAGCAGATTGAGGCCGATCTCGCCCTCTTTCGCCCCGGACAAAGCGATCAGTCCTTCCGAGGCTTGTTTAACCCACTCGCGCTCGATGATCACTTCGCCATTGCGCTGCCCTTCGGTAAAGCCGCGCGAGATCAATTCGGTGAGGTTTCGGTAGCCCTTGGCGTTCATCACCAGCAGGGTAATGCGGCTCACCGGGCCGTCTTCGTCTTTGCTGGCGAGCATCAGGTCGGCGCCGCAAATGGGCTTGATACCGGCGCCCATGGCAGCCTTGTAGAACTTCACCAACGAGCACAGGTTGCGCTGGTCGGTCACGGCCACGGCCGGCATGCCGGCGCTGGCGGCGGCCTTGACCAAGGGCTTGACCCGTACCAGACCATCGACCAGAGAAAATTCGGTATGCAAACGCAGGTGAACAAAAGTGGCCGGCATGCTGATCCTATAAAGCGCAAAAACGACAAGGCCCGGATTGTACCGGGCCTTGGCGCAAACATCAGCTTGCGGTTGTTAAACCTTGATCAGCGCAGCTGCTTCAACGAGCACACGAACGGGCGCGAACGAGCGCCGATGAATCGGCGTCGGGCCCAGGCGCTGCAAGGCTTCTAGGTGCACGGGCGTGGGGTAGCCTTTGTGCGTGGCCATGCCGTAGCCGGGGTAGATGAGGTCGAGCGCCTGCATTTCCCGGTCGCGACTGACCTTGGCCAGAATGGACGCGGCAGCGATGGCCGGCACCTGAGCGTCGCCCTGGATCACCGGAGCGCTTGGCACGTTCAGTTTCGGACAACGGTTGCCGTCGATCAGTGCCAGACGCGGCGTCACGCTCAGGCCTTCCACGGCGCGCTGCATCGCCAGCATGGTGGCGTGCAAAATATTCAGCTCGTCGATTTCTTCCACTTCAGCGCGGGCGATGCACCAGGCCAAGGCTTTTTCCTTGATCTCATCGAACAGCAGCTCGCGCTTGGCTTCGGTGAGCTTCTTCGAGTCGTTCAGGCCGAGAATCGGCCGCGTCGGGTCGAGAATCACCGCCGCCGTCACCACCGCGCCGCACAGCGGCCCGCGACCGACTTCATCGACGCCGGCAACCAGCTCTTCAACCAAGGTGAAGTCCAGCCCCATCTGCATCAGCGCGCTCCCGCCAATTCCAGCACCGCTTTGGCAGCCTCGGTGGAGGCATCGCGGCGCAGGGTGCGGTGAATCTGATCGAAGCCTTCGGTTTGCGCTTCGCCGCCGTTCAGCAGCGGGGCCAGGGTGTTTGCCAGGGCATCCGGCGTGGCGTCGTCCTGAAGCAGTTCGGGCACCAGCAGACGACCGGCCAGCAGGTTGGGCAACGACACGTACGGGCTTTTCAGCATGCGCTTGAGAATGCGGTAAGTCATTGGCGCCACACGGTACGCCACCACCATCGGCCGCTTGTACAGCAGCGCCTCGAGGGTCGCGGTGCCCGAGGCGATAAGCACTGCGTCGCAGGCCGCCAAGGCGGTGTGCGACTGGCCGTCGAGCAGGGTCACGGGAATATCGTGACCAGCCAGTTGGGCTTCAATTTGCGTGCGCCGCTCCGGGCTGGCACAAGGCAGCACAAAACGCACCCCAGGACGCAATGCACGTAAACGTACCGCTGCATCCAGAAACAGGCCGCCGAGACGCGACACTTCCCCGCCGCGACTGCCCGGCATCAGCGCCACCACCGGCGCGTCATCGGGCAGCTTCAGCTCAGCGCGGGCGGCTGCCCGGTCGGCTTCCAGTGGAATGGCATCGGCTAGCGTGTGACCGACGAAGCGCACAGGCACCTGATGCTCGTCGTAGAACTTCGCCTCGAACGGGAACAGCGTCAGCATCAGGTCGCAGGCTTCGCGAATTTTCAGCACGCGCTTTTGCCGCCACGCCCACACGGAGGGGCTGACGTAATGCACGGTCTTGATGCCGGCACGGCGCAGCTTGAGTTCGAGGTCGAGGTTGAAATCCGGCGCGTCGATGCCGATGAACACATCGGGTTTGGCGGCAATAAAGGTCTGCACCAGGCGTTTACGCCGCGACAGCAGTTCCGGCAGACGACCGAGCACTTCCACCAGGCCCATGACCGACAAACGTTCCATCGGGAAATACGAGCTCAGGCCCTGAGCCTGCATGCGCGGACCGCCCACACCGATGAACTCGACTTGAGGGTGTTGCGCCTTGAGGGCCTGCATCAGGCCGGCGCCGAGAATGTCGCCCGAAGCCTCACCGGCAACAATGGCGATGCGCACAGGACCCGCCATGATTAGCGAGTGATACCGCGAGAGGAGGCTTTGATGGAGTCGACAAACACGGCGACTTCCGGGTGCTGCGCAGCTGAATCGGCGAGGTCGGCGAGCGCCTTGTCGACGGTCAGCCCCTGGCGATACACCACTTTATAAGCACGACGCAGGGCCTGAATCGCTTCTTCGCTGAAACCGCGACGACGCATGCCTTCAAAGTTCATGCTGCGCGCTTCAGCCGGGTTGCCGAATACGGTGACGTAGGCCGGCACGTCTTTGCCAATCGCCGTGCCCATGCCGGAAAAGCTGTGGGCGCCGATGTGGCAGAACTGATGCACCAGGGTGAAGCCGGACAGAATTGCCCAGTCGTCCACGTGCACATGGCCGGCCAGTGCGGTGTTGTTGACCAGAATGCAGTGATTGCCGATGACACTGTCGTGGCCGACGTGGGCATAGGCCATGATCAGGTTGTGATCGCCGATGGTGGTTTCAGCGCGGTCCTGAATGGTGCCACGGTGAATGGTCACGCCTTCGCGAATCACGTTGTGATCGCCAATTACCAGACGGGTGTCTTCGCCTTTGTACTTGAGGTCCGGCGTGTCTTCGCCCACGGACGAAAACTGGTAAATGCGGTTGTGCTTACCAATACGCGTTGGCCCTTTGAGGATCACGTGGGGCCCGATCACCGTGCCCGCACCGATTTCCACACCAGGACCCACAATCGACCAAGGACCGACTTCGACGTCGTCGGCCAATATGGCAGTCGAATCGATGATCGCTCGAGGGTCAATCAAACTCATAGTTTGCGTTCCGCACAGATGATTTCTGCCGAGCAGACTTCCTTGCCATCAACGCTGGCGCGGCACTCGAATTTCCAGATGCTGCGCTTGCTGCTGATGAAACGGGCTTCGAGGATCAGCTGGTCGCCGGGGGTGACGGGCTGACGAAAACGCAGCTTATCGGAGCCAACGAAGTAGTAAAGAGTGCCATCGGCAGGCTTCACGTCAAGCATCTTGAAACCGAGGATGCCGGCGGCCTGCGCCATGGCTTCGATGATCAGCACGCCTGGCATGATCGGGTGCTCAGGGAAGTGACCGTTGAAGAAAGGCTCGTTGATGCTGACATTCTTGTAGGCGCGAATGGTCTTGGTGTCTGCCACATCCAAGTCGACCACACGGTCTACCAGCAGGAACGGGTAGCGGTGCGGCAAGTATTCGCGGATCTGGTTAATGTCCATCATGTTCGGAAAAGCCTGTAAGAGAGGAAGGGGACTGACGAATGCTGTCAGTCACGCATCAGATGAAGCATCGTCGGCCGGGGTCACGGCGGCCAGACGCTTTTCTAGCTGCTGCAGGCGACGGGCCATGTCATCCAGGTTGCGGAAACGGGCAGCGCTTTTGCGCCAGTCCGCAGCCGTTTGCATGGCGGTGCCGGAAGAATACGAACCGGGTTCGGTAATGGAACGGGTGACCATGGTCATACCGGTGACGAACACGCCGTCGCAAATCTCGATATGCCCGACCAACCCAACGCCGCCGGCAAGCATACAGTGCTTACCGATTTTGGTACTGCCGGAAATGCCCACGCAGGCCGCCATGGCGGTGTGGTCACCGACCTGAACGTTGTGCGCGATCATGATCTGGTTATCCAGCTTCACGCCGTTACCAATAAGGGTGTCGGCCAGCGCGCCGCGGTCGATGGTGGTGTTGGAGCCAACTTCTACATCATCGCCCAACGTCACGCCGCCAATCTGCGCGATCTTCTGCCACACGCCTTTCTCGTTGGCGAAGCCGAAGCCTTCGCCGCCGATAACGGCGCCCGACTGAATCACCACGCGCTTGCCGATGTGCACGTCGTGGTAAAGGGTTACCCGCGGAGCCAGCCAACCGCCCTCGCCGATCACCGTGCGCGCGCCGATAAAGCAATGAGCTCCGATCGATACGCCCGCTGAAATCTGCGCGCCACTCTCGATTACCGCATACGCACCAACGCTGGCGGTCGCGTCGATTACCGCATCGTCAGCAACCACGGCGGTGGCATGCACACCGGCAGCCGCGCGCGGCTTGCGGTCGAACAGATGGGAGAGTTCGGCATACGCCAGGTAGGGATTGGGTACGATCAGCGCCGCACCCGCAAAGCCTTCGGCATCGGCTGGCGTCAGCAACACCGCGCCAGCTTTGCTGTCGGCGAGGTATTTGCGGTATTGGGGATTGGCGAGAAAACTCAGCTGGTCCGGGCCTGCCTCATGCAAGGTAGCCAGACCGGTGATGCGAGTGTCCTCGGCGCCGCGCAACGTGGCGCCGAGGCGCTCGGCCAGTTGGCCGAGGGAGAAAACCAGAGCTGTCATGATTAACGCGACTGGTTCATGCGCTCGATGACTTGGCGGGTGATGTCGTACTGAGGTTTGACATCGATCACCGCACCGCGCTCCAGCACCAGATCAAAGGCGCCGTTCTTGATGACGTCTTCAACGGCTTTATCCAGAGTCGGCTTCAGCTTTTTCAGCATTTCACGGTCAGCCGCGGCTTTGGCTTCGTTCAGTTCTTTGGACTGGAACTGGAAATCGCGGGCCTTTTGCTTGAATTCAAGCTCCAGACGCTCACGCTCGCCTTGCTGCATTTTCTCGCCTTCTTTTACCAGACGATCCTGGATGCCTTTGGCGCTGCTTTCCAGGGATTTGAGTTTGGTCAGCTGCGGACCGAATTTCTTCTCGGCATCGACGGCGTACTTCTTGGCCGCGTCGGATTCGAGCAGCGCCTGCTGATAGTTCAGCACAGCGATTTTCATGTCTGCGAACGCAGGACCTGCCAGAACGACAGCACTTAACAACACCAACTGAATCAACTTGCGCACGATGTACTCCTGCAAAACTGTTGTGTGATCAGGTAATTAGAAAGTCTGACCGAGAGAGAACTGGAACACTTGTGTATCTGCATCGTCCGGCTTCTTGATTGGCATGGCCAAGCTGAAGCTGAGCGGACCCAGCGCAGTAATCCAGGTCACGCCAACACCCACGGAGCTGGCCAGACTGCTCAGGTCGAGATCGCAACCGCTGTCACCACGATTTTTCTGCGTGGAGCTGCAGTTGGTGTCGAACACATTACCCACATCCCAGAACAACGAGGTACGCAGGGAACGCTGGTCTTTCACGAAAGGCAGCGGGAACAGGTATTCCGCACCACCCTGGATCAACACGTTACCGCCGAATGGCAGCGGATCCTGGTCCGGGTCGGTGTAGCGACCGTATTTGTCGCGACCACCGCCAGGCACGAAGCTCGGCGTACTGCGCGGGCCAAGACTGCTGTCTTCGAAACCACGAACCGAGTTGAAACCACCGGCGTAGTAGTTCTCATAGAACGGCAGACCGGAGGTGGAACCGTAACCGTCGCCATAGCCAAGCTCGGTATGGAAACGCATGGTGGTGTTGGTGGTCAGCGGCGCGAAGATCTGTGCGCGGTAGTCCAGCTTGAAGAAGGACAAATCGCTACCTGGAATGGTGCTTTCCAGAACCAGGCTTTGCGAATGACCACGGTTGGCCAACACGCCACGGTTCAGGGTCGACTCGGACCAGCCCACGGAGCCTTTGAAGTTGAGGAAACTGTCGCCTTCCTGCTCGAGGAAGTTGATGATTTCGTCGACGGTATAGTCACCGGTTTTGATCTCGTCTTCCTGCACGGTCAAACCAAAGGTCAGTCGCGCGGTTTCGCTGATCGGGTAACCGATGCTCACGCCGCCACCGTAGCTGTCTACCGCATAGCTGGATACGTCGGTATCGAGCTCATCATAGTCAGTGGTGCGGTAGAAGGCGTTGTAACCCAGGCTCACGCCGTCGACGGTCCAGTAGGGGTCCACGAAGCCGAAGTTATAGCGGGTCTGGTATTCGCTGCGGGTCAGACCGATGCTGACCTTGTTACCGGTACCCAGGAAGTTGTTCTGGCTGATCGAGCCACCAAGGATCAGACCGGCGTTCTGGGCGAAACCGACGCTGGCGGTGATCGAGCCGGACGCTTGTTCTTCCACGCTGTAGTTCACGTCAACCTGGTCGTCAGTGCCTGGCACTTGAGGGGTTTCGACGTTCACTTCCTTGAAGAAGCCCAGACGCTCCAGACGGGTTTTCGACTGGTCGATCAGGTAAGTAGATGCCCAGCCGCCTTCCATCTGGCGCATTTCACGGCGCAGCACTTCGTCTTCGGATTTGGTGTTGCCGCGGAAGTTGATGCGGTTTACGTAAGCCCGCTTGCCAGGGTTGACGCCAAACGTGATGGAAACAGTGTGGTCATCATCGTGAGCTTCAGGCACGCCGTTGACGTTGGCGAAGGTGTAGCCCTCGTTACCCAGACGACGGGTGATCAGCTCGGAAGTGGTGGTCATCAGCTTGCGGGAGAACACCTGGCCTTTCTTCACCAGCAGCAGCGCTTTGACTTCGTCCTCGGGCACCTTGAGGTCACCGCTGAGTTTCACTTCACGAACGGTGTATTTCTGGCCTTCGTCGATGTTGACGGTGACGTAGACGTGCTTCTTGTCCGGGGTAATGGATACCTGAGTGGAGGAAATATCCATATTGATGTAGCCGCGGTCCAGGTAGTAGGAACGCAGACGCTCCAGGTCACCGGAGAGCTTTTCGCGGGCGTACTTGTCGTCGTTCTTGAAGAACGACAGCCAGTTGGTGGTTTTCAGTTCGAACAGATCAACCAGGTCTTCATCCGCGAATACGGTGTTGCCCACCACGTTGATGTGCTGGATGGCCGCCACGGTGCCTTCGTTGATGTTGATCTTCAGCGCGACACGGTTGCGCGGCTGGGGAATGACTTCTGCTTCGATCTCGGCCGAGTAGCGGCCCTGAGCCACGTACTGACGCTGCAGTTCGTTGCGCACGCCTTCGAGGGTGGCGCGCTGGAAGATTTCGCCTTCGGACAGACCGGACTGGTTCAGACCCTTGAGCAGGTCTTCACTGGTGATGGCCTTGTTGCCTTCGATTTCGATGCTGGAAATCGACGGGCGCTCAACCACGGTGATGACCAGCACATTGCCGTCACGACCCAGTTGAATGTCCTGGAAGAAACCGGTTTTGAACAGCGAGCGGGTCGCTTCGACCAATTGGCTGTCGCTAGCGGTTTCACCTACGTTCAGAGGCAGGGCGCCGAACACGCTGCCAGCGGAAACCCGCTGCAGGCCGTTGACGCGGATATCGGAGATGGTGAAGGACTCGGCGTGAACTTCGGCGATCATCAGTGCGAAGAGCACCACAGGTAGCAGCAGCAGACGTTTCATGAAGTCCTTTCTTATTCCAACTGACAATAAAAAATCTGCCGCAATTGCGGCACTTTTTGTAATTCGGTGAACGGTGTTTCGCTGAAACTTAGAACCGACTCAGGTCGTTAACCAGCGCCAGCAGCATCACGCCAACCACCAGACTGATGCCGATCTGCATCCCCCACCCCTGCACTCGCTCCGACAACGGACGGCCTCGCGCCCATTCAATCAGATAGAAAAGCAGGTGCCCCCCATCAAGCACGGGAATCGGCAACAGATTGAGAACCCCCAGACTAATGCTCAGGTAAGCCAGGAAATTCAGAAAATCCCCCAGGCCGGACTGGGCCGAAGCGCCCGCCACTTTAGCAATGGTTATCGGCCCGCTCAAGTTTTTTACCGACAGCTCGCCAAAGAGCATTTTCTTTAGCGAATCAAGGGTCAAGAGGCTCATTGTCCAGGTGCGTTTGAGCGCTTCGGACACCGATTCGAGCGGACCGAAATTGACCTCACGCAGCATGTCTGCCGGCCATTCACCGCCCTGCACGCCTGCACCCAGATAGCCGGACTGCGCGCTGTCTTTGCCTTTGGAGCCCAGCGTGACTGGCACTTGCAGGCTTTGGCCGTCGCGCTGAATGGCAAGCACAACGCGCTGGCCGGCACGCGAACGCACGCCATCGACCAGTTGCTGCCAATCGTTCAACGCCGCGCCGTCGAGGGTTACCAACCGGTCGCCGACCTTGAGCCCCGCTGCCTGAGCCGGGCCTTCGGGATCAAGGGTAGCCAGAACCGGCTCAAGCACGGGGCGCCAAGGACGGATACCCAGAGAGGAGATCGGATCAGGCTCGTCGGCACCTTTTAGCCAGTCTTGCAGTTGCACCTGATACGAGGTTTCAGCGTTGCTGTCTGGCTCACGGACCTGCACTTCAATCTGCCCGGTCTCACCCAGTCGGCGGACCAATTGCAGACCGATCGCACTCCAGCCGCTGGTGCGCTCGCCATCAACGGCGAGAATTTCCTGGCCGGTTTTCAGACCCGCCTGCGCCGCCATACTCTGCGGTTCTACAGCACCAATGACGGGACGAACCTGCTGGCTGCCCATCATCGCCAGAATCCAGAAGAAGAAAATGGCCAGGAGGAAGTTGGCGATCGGCCCGGCGGAAACGATGGCGATGCGTTGCAGCACCGGTTTTCGATTAAAGGTGAAGGGAATATCTTCGGCAGCGATCTGCGCGTCGGTTTCGCGCTCATCCAGCATTTTTACGTAGCCGCCGAGCGGGATGGCGGCGATAACGAACTCCGTACCGTGTCTGTCGTGCCAGCGCACCAGTGGCGTGCCGAAACCTACGGAGAAGCGCAGCACCTTCACACCACAACGGCGAGCGACCCAGAAATGGCCGAACTCGTGGAAGGTAACCAGCACACCCAGGGCGACCAGCAGGCCGCAGACCATATACAGCATGTTCATTTACATCCTCCGGGTTTAACGCCCGTGGTGACTCAACCATTGCTCGGCTTGAGCTCGCGCACTGGCATCAGCGGCCAGCACGGCGTCGAGACTGTCCACCGGCACGGCCGGCTGAGCATTCAAGACCGCGTCAATCATACTCGCGATCTCCGGGAAACAAATGCGCCGTTCGAGAAACGCCGCCACTGCTACTTCGTTGGCAGCGTTAAGCATCGCGGGGGCCGTTCCGCCCGCCTCGGCAGCCTGCCGCGCCAGCCGCAGGCATGGAAAGCGCTGCTCATCGGGCGGCAGAAAGTCCAGGCGCGCGATGGCAAAAAGGTCCAGCGGCAACACGCCGGAATCAATGCGTTCAGGCCAGGCCAGCGCGTGACTGATCGGCGTACGCATGTCGGGATTGCCCAACTGCGCCAGCACCGAACCATCGACATAATCGACCAGCGAGTGAATAACGCTCTGCGGATGGATAACCACCTCGATCTTCGAGGGCGGCGCGTCAAACAGCCAGCACGCTTCAATCAGCTCGAGGCCTTTGTTCATCATGCTGGCGGAGTCGACGGAAATTTTGCGGCCCATGGACCAGTTCGGGTGGGCGCAGGCTTGCTCAGGGGTGACGTGCTGAAGATCGCCCAATGGCGTCTGACGGAACGGACCACCCGAGGCGGTCAGTAAAATCCGGCGCACGCCGACATTATTAAGGCCGCGGGCGTAATCGGTGGGCAAGCATTGGAAAATCGCGTTGTGTTCGCTGTCGATCGGCAGCAGCACGGCACCGCTTTTGCGCACCGCTTGCATAAAGAGCGCACCGGACATCACCAGCGCTTCTTTATTAGCCAGCAATACCTTCTTGCCGGCCTCTACGGCTGCCAGAGTGGGCTTCAACCCGGCGGCGCCGACAATTGCAGCCATTACCGCATCCACTTCCGGGTGCGCAGCCACTTCGCAGAGACCGCCCTGCCCTTCCAGCACACGCGTATTCAAACCGGCGAGCTGCAAAGCACGTTGCAATGTATCGGCAGCCGCCGCATCGGCCACCACGGCGTAGCGCGGTCGATGCAAGAGGCACAACGCTTCAAGTTCAGCCAGACGGGAGAAGCCGCTCAGGGCAAACACTTGATAACGGTTGGGATGACGGGCTATGACGTCGAGTGTGCTCAGGCCGATGGAGCCAGTGGCTCCGAGCACCGTGATCTGCTGCGGTTGAGTCACAGCGAACCCCAGCCCGCGCTCCACAGCAACACGGTGAACATCGGAATGGCAGCCGTGAGGCTATCAATACGATCCAGCACGCCGCCGTGGCCTGGCAGCAGGTTGCTGCTGTCTTTCAAACCCGCCTGACGCTTGAACATGCTTTCAGTCAGATCACCAACCACCGAGACCGCCACTACCAGCGCGGTACCGAGCAGCGCGAAGACAAACTCGCCGGCACTCCACTCACGAAAAATTCCGACAACGACGGCGATAGCCAGGCAAACAGCCAAGCCACCGTAAACGCCTTCCCAGCTTTTGCCAGGACTCACACGCGGCGCCAGTTTGCGTTTGCCGAATTTGCGACCGGAGAAATAGGCGCCGATATCCGCGCCCCACACCAGAACCATCACCGCGAAAATCAGCCAGTTCGCCAGCGGCCACTGCTTGATCAGCACCAGACCTTGCCAGGCGGGCAGCAGAATCAGCAAACCGATCAGCACCTTTACAGGCGTGTTATCGGACCAGAAGCCATGGCTGTTAGGGAAGCTCAGCACCAGCAACGTCGCCACCACCCACCAGAGAATGCCGAACAGCAACACCCACGGGGCAAGGCCAGGGAACTGGTACAGCGCAAACAGCAGCACAGCCACCACTGCGGCGAACGCGACACGGATTGGCTGAGCCTCGAAGCCGGCCAATCGCGCCCACTCCCACGCACCCAGGGTAACTACCGCACCAATGAACAGGGCAAACGCCGCGCCATTGAGCAGAAAAAAGCCACCAAGGGCGATGGGCGCCAGAATCAGGGCAGTGATGATGCGTTGCTTCAACATTGTGCGCGAGCCTCCGCAGCCACCTGCTCGCTGGTCTTACCAAAGCGGCGCTGGCGGGTAGCGTAATCGGCCAGCGCTTTGCGCATGGCGTCGTGTTTGAAGTCCGGCCAGAACAGGTCGGAGAAATACAACTCGGAGTAGGCAAGTTGCCACAGCAGGAAATTGCTGATGCGGTGTTCGCCGCCCGTGCGGATGCACAGGTCAGGCAGCGGCTGGTCGCCGGTAGCCAGCAAACCCTGAAGCAGACGCGGGGTGATGTCTTCAGGACGCAAATGACCCGACTGCACCTGATGCGCCAACTGCTGAGCGGCCTGAGCGATGTCCCACTGACCGCCATAGTTGGCCGCCACTTGCAGAACAAACCGATCATTGCCGGCAGTCAATGCCTCTGCTTCGCGCATGGCGCTTTGCAGTTCAGGATGAAAGCGTGAGCGGTCGCCGATGATGCGCAAGCTGATGCCGTTGGCATTCAGGCGTTTCGCCTCGCGCCGCAAGGCGGAGAGAAACAGCTCCATCAAGGCGCCCACTTCATCTGCGGGCCGATCCCAGTTTTCGCTGGAAAAGGCAAACAGGGTCAGCACCTCCACGCCTTCCTCAGCGCACACTTCGATAACCGCACGCACCGCATCAACACCGGCTTTGTGCCCCGCTACGCCAGGAAGCAGGCGCTTCTTGGCCCAGCGGTTATTGCCATCCATGATGATTGCCACATGTCGTGGCACGCCCGGCGAGCCGGCCTTTACGGTCTTTTCCATGACGAAACCAGCCGTTAAACGGCCATCAAATCCGCTTCTTTCTGCTTCACAGCCAATTCGATCTCACCGACGAACTTGTCCGTCAGCTTCTGAATGTCGTCAGCCGCACGGCGCTCTTCGTCTTCACTGATTTCTTTCTCTTTCACCAGATCTTTCAGCTGGCTCAGTGCATCGCGACGGATATTGCGCACGGCTACGCGGCCGTCTTCAGCAGCGTCACGAGCCTGCTTGGTGAAACCGCGACGGGTTTCTTCGGTGAGCGCCGGCATGGTCACCAGCAACAGCTCGCCCAGGTTGGTCGGGTTCAGACCCAGGCCAGAGCTCTGGATAGCCTTGTCGACAGCCGACAGCATGTTGCGCTCGAAGGCGACAATTTGCAGGGTACGGGAGTCTTTAACGGTAACGTTGGCAACCTGGTTCAGCGGGGTGTCGGCGCCGTAATAAGGCACCATCACGCCGCCGAGCACGCTAGGGTGCGCCTGGCCGGTGCGGATGCGACTGAAAGCGTGGACAAGCGATTCCAGGCTTTTCTGCATGCGTTCTTGGGCATCTTTCTTGATTTCGTTGATCATTGCTCGCCTTCCTCGATCAGGGTTCCTTCCGCGCCGCCCACTACTACGTTCAGCAGTGCGCCGGGCTTGTTCATATTGAAGACCCGAAGCGGCATCTTGTGATCGCGGCACAGACAGATGGCCGTCAGGTCCATCACGCCGAGTTTGCGATCCAGCACTTCGTCGTAGGTCAACTTGTCGAACTTTTCTGCGTTCGGGTCTTTGAATGGATCGGCGGTGTAAACGCCGTCCACCTTGGTCGCTTTCAACACCACGTCGGCATCGATTTCGATGGCGCGCAGGCAGGCTGCGGAGTCGGTGGTGAAAAACGGGTTACCGGTGCCCGCAGCAAAAATTACTACGTCGCCGGAATTCAAATGACGGATGCCTTTGCGGCGGTCGTAATGGTCGGTCACGCCAACCATGGAAATCGCCGACATTACGATAGCGGGGATATTCGAGCGTTCCAGCGCGTCGCGCATCGCCAGGGCGTTCATCACCGTGGCCAGCATACCCATGTGGTCGCCGGTGACGCGGTCCATGCCGGCAGCGCTCAATGCCGCGCCGCGGAACAGGTTACCGCCACCAATCACCAGGCCTACCTGTACACCGATACCGACCAACTGGCCGATTTCGAGGGCCATACGGTCGAGCACCTTGGGGTCGATACCGAAATCTTCCGATCCCATCAAGGCTTCGCCGCTGAGTTTGAGCAGAATGCGTTTGTAGCGAGGTTGGCGACCACTCACCTGCTGAGCCATGCGTGTCTCTCCTGCGGCGTTTGAATTCTGAACAGGCTATATGCCCGCATTGATCGAGCGCTTGGACAGCGCCCATGGCAATTGGTGCAGCACAGTGCACCAATACCGCTTACACATGCAATTGTCGGCCCCACTTCGACAAAGAGGCTGCGCG
This sequence comes from Pseudomonas viridiflava, assembly GCF_900573885.1. GTDB lineage: Bacteria > Pseudomonadota > Gammaproteobacteria > Pseudomonadales > Pseudomonadaceae > Aquipseudomonas. Next base: position 439,999 of record NZ_UPSE01000493.1, on the reverse strand, counting down.
CGTGAGCGGGCAGCCTCTTCGGGGCGACAGGTTGAAACCCGTCTTACTGCTTGCTGGCAGCCAGTTGAGCCGCAACTTCGTCAGCGAAGTTCGATTCAACTTTCTCGATGCCTTCGCCTACGCCGTAACGTACGAAGGAAACGATTTCAGCGCCGGCTTTCTTGGCCAGAGCACCAACGGTGACTTCTGGATCCTTGACGAAAGCTTGTTCTACCAGGCTGGCTTCAGCCAGGAACTTGGAGATACGGCCGGCAACCATCTTCTCAACGATCTCGGCTGGTTTGCCTTTGATCTTGTCTTCGTTGAGGGACATGAAAACGCCCTTTTCACGCTCGATGGCTTCAGCGGAAACTTCCGACGGCAGCAAGAACTCAGGGTTGCTGGCAGCAACGTGCATCGCGATGTCGCGAGCCAGTTCGGGAGTACCGCCTTTCAGCGAAACGATCACACCGATTTTGTTGCCGTGAACGTAAGCACCCAGCACGTCGCCTTCAACAGCGGTCAGACGGCGAATGTTGACGTTCTCACCAACCTTGGCCACCAGCTCAACGCGGGCAGTTTCGCGAGCAGCGATCAGCGGCTCAACGGTGGTCAGGTTTTCGGCCAGAGCCTGGTCGATGCTGTCTGCAACGAATTTCTTGAAGTCGTCTTGCAGAGCCAGGAAGTCGGTCTGCGAGTTCACTTCCATGATCACGGCGCGCTTGTTGTCAGCCGCAACTTTAACCGCGATGGCGCCTTCGGCGGCCACGTTACCGGCTTTCTTGGCAGCCTTGATGGCGCCCGAAGCACGCATATCGTCGATGGCTTTCTCGATGTCGCCGCCAGCCTTGGTCAAGGCCTTTTTGCAATCCATCATGCCTTCGCCGGTACGCTCACGCAGTTCTTTAACCAGCGCTGCAGTAATCTCTGCCATTTCGAAATCCTCTTGGATAAGTCCCACCCGGCGAGCCGGATGATGATCAATTCTAAGGTGGCAAAAAGGGGGCCTAGCCCCCTTTTTGCTAACCGAGAGACGCTAGACGCGGCCTACTCAGCCTTCAGCTTGTTCAGCAGCAACCGGGGCTTCGACGAATTCGTCGGTGCCGCCGTTGGCGTTGCTGCGGCCACGCACTACTGCGTCAGCCATTGCACCCATGTACAGCTGGATGGCGCGAATGGCGTCATCGTTACCCGGGATGATGAAATCAACACCTTCAGGGCTGCTGTTGGTATCGACTACGCCGATAACCGGGATACCGAGCTTGTTAGCTTCGGTGATAGCGATGCGCTCGTGATCAACGTCGATTACGAACAGGGCATCAGGCAGGCCGCCCATGTCCTTGATACCACCCAGGCTGCGGTCCAGTTTTTCCAGATCGCGAGTGCGCATCAGCGCTTCTTTCTTGGTCAGCTTGGTGAAAGTGCCATCTTGCGACTGAACTTCCAGATCACGCAGACGCTTGATCGACTGACGGATGGTTTTGTAGTTGGTCAGCATGCCGCCCAACCAGCGGTGATCGACGTACGGCGAACCGCAACGTGCTGCTTCTTCAGCAACGATCTTGCCAGCGGAACGCTTGGTGCCGACGAACAGAATCTTGTTTTTGCCCGAAGCCAGCTTCTCAACGAACGACAGCGCGTCGTTGAACATCGGCAGGGTTTTTTCGAGGTTGATGATGTGGATCTTGTTGCGCGCGCCGAAAATGTACTTGCCCATTTTCGGGTTCCAGTAACGGGTCTGGTGGCCGAAGTGCACACCGGCCTTCAGCATATCGCGCATATTGACTTGGGACATGATAGTTCCTTGATAAGTCGGGTTAGGCCTCCACGCATCCCAATGACCAACCTTCAGCAATTAACTGCGAACAATTAACTGAAAGGCACCCAGGCCATCGTGTCGATACGTGTGTGGGGTTTAGGCTTTCGGACTGCTGCCCTGAAAGCGGCGCACTTTATAGCACAGGAGGCGCCGGAACGGAACCCGAAAAGTTGCCCGAAACGCCGTGAAAGCTTCAGTCCCAGCGCTCCCTTAGTATAAGGAAAGCCGCCACCCCCCGTAGGGATCACCCCTAAACTGGCTAGATAGCCCGTTCCCAATGCTAGAATCGCGGTTTCCGTATTTTTACCAGGCGCCAACGGGCGCTGAGAGAGTGTGTATGACCGTCACTATCAAGACGCCCGAAGAAATTGAAAAAATGCGCATCGCCGGCCGTCTGGCCAGTGAAGTGCTGGAGATGATCGGCGAATACGTCAAGCCCGGTGTCACCACCGACGAGCTCGACCGCATCTGCCACGACTACATCGTCAACGTTCAACAAGCCATTCCCGCCCCGCTGAACTACAAGGGCTACCCGAAATCCATCTGCACCTCGATCAACCACGTGGTCTGCCATGGCATTCCTAACGAGAAGCCGCTTAAAGATGGCGACGTGCTGAACATCGATATCACCGTGATCAAGGATGGCTACCACGGCGATACCAGCAAAATGTTCCACGTCGGCAATGTCCCTGAGTGGGCGGTGCGCCTGTCCAAAATCACGCAGGAATGCATGTATAAAGGCATCGAACTGGTCAAACCCGGCGCCCGCCTGGGCGATATCGGTGAGGTCATTCAAAAGCACGCTGAAAAGAACGGCTTCTCGGTGGTTCGCGAGTACTGCGGCCACGGCATCGGCAAGGTGTTCCATGAAGAGCCGCAAGTGCTGCACTACGGCCGCGCGGGCACCGGCATGGAATTGAAAGAAGGCATGACGTTTACCATCGAGCCGATGATCAACCAGGGCCGTGCCGAAACGCGCCTGCTGGGCGACGGCTGGACTGCCATTACCAAGGACCGCAAGCTCTCGGCGCAGTGGGAACACACCATTCTGGTGACCGCTAGCGGTTACGAGATTTTCACCCTGCGTTCCGATGACACCATTGCCCGCACGTCGGCCTGACGCATCGCCGCGCCGACGCCCGCTCCCGTATAGATAGAAAGGAAAGCTGCTGAATGCCGCAGGTGGATCCCGAGTTGTTCGACCGCGGCCAGTTCCAGGCGGAACTGGCGCTGAAAGCCAGCCCCATTGCGGCGTTCAAGAAAGCCATCCGCCGTGCCCATGAGGTGCTTGATCTGCGCTTCAAGGAAGGTCGTGACGTGCGCCGCCTGGTCGAAGATCGCGCCTGGTGCATCGACCAGATCTTGCGGGAGGCCTGGGCGCAATTCGACTGGAGCGAAGACGCCGATATTGCCCTGCTGGCCGTTGGCGGCTATGGCCGTGGCGAACTGCATCCGTATTCCGACATCGACCTGCTACTGTTGCTCGACAGTGCTGATCACGAGATTTTCCGCGACTCCATCGAGCGCTTTCTAACGCTGCTCTGGGACATTGGTCTGGAAGTGGGCCAAAGCGTGCGCTCGGTGGATGAATGCGCCTCGGAAGCGCAAGCCGACCTGACGGTGGTTACCAACCTGATGGAAAGCCGCACCATTGCGGGCCCCGAGCGTTTGCGCCAGCGCATGATCGAGGTCACCAGCACCAGCAGGATGTGGCCCAGCAAAGAGTTTTTCCTGGCCAAGCGCGCCGAGCAGACCACCCGCCACGCCAAGTACAACGACACCGAGTACAACCTGGAGCCAAACGTCAAAGGCTCGCCCGGTGGCCTGCGCGATATTCAGACCATTCTGTGGGTGGCCCGCCGTCACTTCGGCACGCTGAACCTGCACGCCATGGTCGGCCAGGGCTTTTTGCTGGAAAGCGAATACTCCCTGCTCGCCTCTTCCCAGGAATTTCTCTGGAAGGTGCGCTACGCCCTGCATATGCTCGCCGGCCGCGCCGAAGACCGCCTGCTGTTCGACCATCAGCGTGCCATCGCCACGCTGCTGGGCTTTGAAGACAGCAACGGCAAACTGGCCATCGAACACTTTATGCAGAACTACTACCGCGTGGTGATGAGCATTTCCGAGCTCAGCGAGCTGGTGGTGCAGCACTTTGAAGAAGTGATTCTGCGCAGCGACGAGGGCCGCCAGGTAGTGCCGATCAACAGTCGCTTCCAGTTGCGCGACGGCTATATCGAAGTGACCGCGTCCACCGTCTTCAAGCGCACGCCGTTTGCGATTCTCGAGGTGTTTGTGCTGATGGCGCAGAACCCGGAAATCAAAGGCGTGCGCGCCGATACCGTGCGCCTGCTGCGTGAGCACCGGCACCTGATCGACGACGAGTTCCGCAAAGACATCCGCAACACCAGCCTGTTTATCGAACTGTTCAAGTGCGAAATCGGCATCCACCGCAACCTGCGACGGATGAACCGCTACGGCATTCTCGGCCGCTACCTGCCCGAGTTCGGCGACATCGTCGGGCAAATGCAGCACGACCTGTTTCACATCTATACGGTCGATGCGCACACGCTGAACCTGATCAAGCACTTGCGCAAACTGCAGTACACGCCGATTTCCGAGAAATTCCCGCTCGCCAGCAAGCTCATGGGCACGTTGCCCAAGCCTGAATTGATCTACCTGGCCGGCTTGTATCACGACATCGGCAAAGGCCGCGGCGGCGATCACTCCGAGCTTGGCGCGGTGGACGCCCAGGCGTTCTGCGAGCGCCATCAGCTGCCCGCCTGGGACAGCCGCCTGATCGTCTGGCTGGTGCAGAACCATCTGGTGATGTCGACCACAGCCCAGCGCAAGGACCTGTCCGATCCGCAGGTTATCCACGATTTCGCCCAATTGGTCGTCGATCAGGTGCACCTCGACTACCTCTATGTCCTCACCGTGGCCGACATCAACGCCACCAACCCGACGCTGTGGAATTCCTGGCGCGCCAGCCTGCTGCGCCAGCTCTACAGCGAGACCAAGCGTGCACTGCGCCGGGGCCTGGAGCATCCGGTCGATCGCGAGGAGCAGATCCGCCAAACCCAGAATGCCGCGCTGGATATTCTGGTACGCAGCGGCACCGACCCGGACGACGCGGAACAACTGTGGTCGCAATTGGGCGACGACTATTTCCTGCGCCATACCGCTGGCGACGTGGCCTGGCACACCGATGCCATCCTGCAGCACAGCTCGGCGCATGACCCGCTGGTGCTGATCAAGGAAACCACTCAGCGCGAATTTGAAGGCGGCACGCAGATCTTCATCTACGCGCCTGACCAGCACGACTTCTTCGCCGTAACCGTGGCGGCGATGGATCAGCTAAACCTGAACATCCACGACGCCCGGGTAATCACGTCCACCAGCCAGTTCACCCTCGACACCTATATCGTGCTCGATGCCGAAGGCGGTTCGATTGGCGACAACCCGGCGCGTATCAAGGAAATTCGCGAAGGGCTGGTCGGCGCACTGAGTCACCCGGACGACTACCCGGCCATCATCCAGCGTCGTGTGCCGCGCCAGCTCAAGCACTTTGCCTTCGCCCCGCAAGTGATCATTTCCAACGATGCCGGCCGACCCGTCACCGTGCTGGAGCTGACCTCACCGGACCGCCCCGGCTTGCTGGCTCGCATCGGCAAAATTTTCCTCGACTTCGACCTGTCGCTGCAGAACGCCAAGATCGCCACCTTGGGCGAGCGCGTGGAAGACGTGTTCTTTGTCACCGATGCGCGCAACCAGCCGCTTTCCGATCCCGACCTGTGTGCCCGCTTGCAGAACGCGATCATCGAACAGCTCTCCGATGCCGACAGCAATCGGGTCGAGCTCTCCCGAATCAGTATTTGAATAGAACGACACGCCGCACATGAATGACGCCCTGAACAACCTGCAGCCCTACCCGTTTGAAAAGCTCCGCGCCCTGCTGACCAATGCTCAGCCGCCGGCAGAAAAGCGCGCCATCGCCTTGTCGATCGGTGAGCCCAAACATCGCTCCCCCGATTTCGTCGCCAAGGCCTTGAGCGACAACCTTGATCAATTGGCAGTGTACCCAACGACACTGGGTATCCCCGCGCTGCGCGAAGCGATTGCACGCTGGTGCGAACGGCGTTTCAACGTGCCGGCCGGCTGGCTCGACGCCGCGCGCCACGTGCTGCCGGTCAACGGCACCCGCGAAGCATTGTTTGCCTTCACGCAAACCGTGGTGCAGCGCAGCGATGAGGGGCTGGTGGTCAGCCCGAATCCGTTCTACCAGATCTACGAAGGCGCAGCCCTGCTGGCCGGTGCCAAGCCGCACTACCTGCCGTGCCTGGAGGAGAACGGTTTCAACCCGGACTTCGACGCGGTGTCGGCCGACGTCTGGCAGCGCTGCCAGATTCTGTTCCTGTGCTCGCCGGGCAATCCGACCGGCGCACTCATCCCGCAAGAAACGCTGCAAAAGCTGATCAAACTGGCCGACCAGTACGATTTCGTCATTGCCGCCGACGAGTGCTACAGCGAGTTGTACTTCGACGAAGCCAACCCGCCCGCCGGCCTGCTCAGCGCGTGTGCGGCCATGGGCCGTAGCGACTTTGCCCGCTGCGTGGTGTTCCACAGCCTGTCCAAGCGTTCGAATCTGCCGGGCCTGCGCTCGGGGTTTGTCGCCGGCGATGCCGCAATCCTGAAATCATTCCTGCTGTACCGTACCTACCACGGCTGCGCCATGCCGGTACAAACCCAGCTGGCCAGCGTGGCCGCCTGGAACGACGAAGCCCATGTACGCGCCAACCGCGACCTGTACCGGGAAAAATACGACGCCGTGCTGGCAATACTGCAGCCCGTGATGGACGTTCAACGCCCAGACGGCGGCTTTTATCTGTGGGCGAAAACGCCGATGGACGACGCGGACTTCACCCGTGAATTGTTCGCTCAGGAACACGTCACCGTGGTGCCTGGCTCGTATCTTTCCCGCGAGGTCGACGGCTTCAACCCCGGCGCCGGCCGCGTGCGCATGGCATTGGTCGCGCCGCTGGCCGAATGCGTGGAAGCCGCCACGCGGATTCGCGCCTTCCTTCAGAACAAGGCAAACGCATGAGCATCACCCTCTACGGCATCAAAGCCTGTGACACGATGAAAAAAGCCCGCACCTGGCTGGACGAGCACAAGGTCGAGTATGCCTTTCACGACTACAAGGCCGTGGGCATCGACCGTGCGCACTTGCAGCAATGGTGCAGCGAACACGGTTGGGAAAAGGTGCTTAACCGCGCCGGAACGACCTTTCGCAAACTGAGCGACGCTGACAAAAGCGACCTCGACCAGACCAAGGCGATTGCACTGATGGTGGCGCAGCCATCGATGATCAAACGCCCGGTGCTCGACCTCGGCAGCAAGACCCTGCTGGGGTTCAAGCCCGACACCTATTCGGCCGCTTTCAATTAGGGCACTTGCACCGCGAATAACCCGTGGACTGGCCATGACCAGGCACGCGCAATAACACCGTGACAGCCGCCGCCAATCGGCGCGTCAAACTAATTCAGCAAGAGGAAACACCATGTCCAATTCCCTGTTCAGCCTGGCCTTCGGCGTCGGCACCCAAAACCGCGAAGGCAACTGGCTGGAAGTGTTCTACGCCCTGCCGCTGCTTAACCCCGCTGAAGAGCTGGTGGCCAAGATCACCGCCAAGCTGGGCTACACCGGCGGTAACCAGGCCATTCCTTTCACCAGCAATCAGGCTGGCGAACTGGCCGACCTGCTGAAAAACGTCGACGCCGCCCAAGCCGCCCTGCTCACCCGTCTGGCCGAAAGCCAGCGCCCGCTGGTGGCCACGCTGCTGGCCGAAGACGCCGCCCTGACTTCCACCCCCGAGGCTTACCTGAAGCTGCACTTGCTGTCGCACCGTCTGGTCAAGCCGCATGGTTTGAGCCTGGCCGGCATTTTTCCGCTGCTGCCTAACGTGGCGTGGACCAGCCAGGGCGCGGTCGATCTGAGCGAACTGGCCGAGCGCCAACTGGAAGCGCGCCTCAAAGGCGAACTGCTGGAAGTGTTCTCGGTGGATAAATTCCCGAAAATGACTGACTACGTGGTGCCTGCTGGCGTGCGTCTGGCAGACAGCTCGCGCATTCGTCTTGGCGCTTACGTCGGCGAAGGCACCACTGTCATGCACGAAGGCTTTATCAACTTCAACGCCGGCACCGCAGGCCCAGGGATGATCGAAGGCCGCGTGTCGGCCGGCGTGTTCGTTGGCAAGGGTTCGGACCTGGGCGGCGGCTGCTCGACCATGGGCACACTGTCTGGCGGCGGCAACATCGTTATCAGCGTGGGCGAAGGCTGCCTGATTGGCGCCAACGCCGGCATTGGCATTCCTCTGGGCGACCGCAACACCGTGGAGTCGGGTCTGTACATCACAGCAGGCACCAAAGTGGCACTGCTGGATGATCAGAACCAGTTGGTAAAAGTGCTCAAGGCCCGTGACCTGGCCGGCCAGCCGGACCTGCTGTTCCGCCGCAACTCACAGACCGGCGCCGTCGAAGCCAAATCGCACAAAACCGCGATCGAACTCAACGAAGCCCTGCACGCGCACAACTGACCACAGACGCCGGTCGACTCCTTTAGGAGCGGCTTGAGCCGCGAGCTTTTAAAGCAAAAGCCTCGCGGCCGAACCGGAATACCGGCCCACCCCTTCCGTAAATCGACCCAGGGTTTCAGATGCTCATCCACTCTCCCTGGCGCAATGACTTCCCAGCCCTCGCTGCCCTCGCTGCCGAAGGCCAGACCTATCTCGACAGCGCCGCCACCTCGCAAAAACCGCAGGCTGTTATCGATGCCCTGCTCGGTTACTACAGCGCGGGCGCGGCCAACGTTCACCGTGCCCAGCACCTGCCAGGTGAGCGGGCCACGCGCGCATTCGAAGCAGCCCGGGGCACAGCGGCGCGCTGGTTGAATGCCGCCAGCAGCGAAGAAATCGTTTTCACGCGCGGCGCCACCGAAGCGTTGAACCTGCTGGCTTATGGGCTCGAAGAGCATTTCCATTGCGGCGATGAAATTGTCATCTCCGCGCTGGAACACCACGCCAACCTGTTGCCCTGGCAACAACTGGCCCAGCGTCGAGACCTGACCTTGATCGTGCTGCCACTGACCGCCGAAGGACGCATCGATACGGCGGCTGCCGAGCAATTGATCGGCCCTCGTACCCGCTTGTTGGCGGTGAGCCAGCTGTCCAACGTGCTCGGCACCTGGCAACCGGTGAACGAGTTATTGGCTATGGCAAAAGCCCACGGCGCCATCACCGTGATCGATGGCGCGCAAGGCGTGGTGCATGGGCGTCACGACGTGCAGCAACTGGGTTGCGACTTCTACGTGTGTTCAAGCCACAAGCTTTACGGCCCGGACGGCGTGGGCTTGCTCTACGGCCGCAGCGCCGCTCTGGAGCGTGTGCTGCCGTGGCAGTTCGGCGGTGAAATGCTTCTGCAAACCGACTACTACACCGCCAAATTCCGCCCGGCCCCGCTCGGGTTCGAGGCCGGTACGCCGGCGGTGTCCTCTGTTATCGCCTTTGGCGCGACGCTGGAATACCTCGCCGGCCTGGACGCACAAGCGGTGCTCGCCCACGAAACGGCGTTGCATCAAGCCTTGGTGGCGGGTCTTAAAGCTCGCGCCGGCGTGCGCCTGTTAGGCGCGCCGGATATCGCCCTGGCCAGTTTTGTAGTTGAAGACGTGCACAGCGCCGATCTGGCGCACCTGCTCACCGAACAAGGCATCGCCGTGCGCGCCGGGCACCATTGCGCCATGCCGCTGCTGAGAGGGCTCGGGTTACCGGGGGCGATTCGCGCGTCGCTGGCGCTGTACAACGACGGCAGCGACCTGGAGCGTTTCTTCGCCGCACTGGACCAGGCCCTGGAGATTTTGCAATGAGCCTGCCAGCTCCCGCCCAGGCTGCGCTGGACACCTTCAGCCAACCGATGAGCTGGGAACAACGCGCCCGTTTGTTGATGCACTGGGGCGAACAGCTGGTGCCGATGGCCGATAGCGAGCGCACCGACGCCACTCTGGTGAACGGCTGCGAAAGTCAGGTGTGGCTGGTGGGCGAGCCGCTCGGCGACGGCTGGGTTTTCCGCGCCGCCAGCGATGCCCGGCTGATTCGCGGGCTGCTGGCGCTTTTGCTGGTGCGGGTTAATGGCCTGCCGGCGGAAGAACTCAACCCGCTCGACCTTGCCGACTGGTTTACCCGGCTCGGCCTCGCCCGTCACCTGTCACCGTCGCGCAGCAACGGCTTGCAGGCCGTGCTAACGCGCATGGCAGAACTGACCGCTAATTAGACGTCGCCAAGTCGGCAGGCAGGCGTTCAGCGGGCCGGCGAACCCCGGCAACCAGTTTGTCTACCGCCTTGGCCGCCGCCACCATGCCGAACGTGGCGGTCACCATCATCACCGCGCCAAAACCGCCGGCGCAGTCGAGCTTCACGCCGTCGCCCACAAACTTTTTCTCCAGGCAGATACTGCCGTCGGGTTTCGGGTAGCGCAGCTGCTCTCGCGAATACACGCACGGCACGCTGTAGTGGCGACCCGGCGTGCGGGAAAAACCGTAGTCGCGACGCAACGCCGAGCGCACGCTGGAGGCTAGCGGGTCATTGACGGTTTTATTGAGGTCGCCGACCTGAATCAGCAACGGGTCAATCTGGCCGCCCGCGCCGCCGGTGGTAATGATCTGGATTTTGCGCCGCTTGCACCAGGCGATCAGCGCAGCCTTGGCGTTGACGCTGTCGATGCAGTCGATCACGCAGTCCAGTTGCACCGTGATGTACTGGGCCATGGTGTCGCGCGTGACAAAGTCGCTTACCGCGTGCACCACGCAGGCCGGGTTGATCGCGCGGATGCGCTCGGCCATGACGTCGACTTTCGACTGGCCGATGGCGCCCTGCAATGCATGGATCTGCCGATTGGTATTGCTGATGCAGACGTCGTCGAGGTCGAACAGGGAAATTTCGCCGACCCCGCTGCGCGCCAGCGCCTCGGCCGTCCATGAGCCAACGCCACCAATGCCGACTACGGCCACATGGGCGGCAGCGAGCCGCGCCAGGCCGTCGCGACCGTACAAGCGGGCGATGCCGCCAAAGCGTTGTTCATCTGTATTCATCACCGCACCTCTAATAAACGGCGCTCACTCAACGCGAGCGGCCGGCGAATCGGCGCGCATTATAGGGAGCGTGGTGGCGTGGCCCAAGTGCCGGTTGCCAAACGGGCTGTTCAGCGCGTGCCATTGCGCACGTTTGAGTATGGCTCAGCGGGTGCGCAGCCAGGCCTGCTTATGCTTAACTGCCACCGGTACTGCAAGCCGACGGATGCCGCGCTGCCTGGCTGATGGCGAACTAATGACAGGCGGCGCTGACCAAGGTTTGCGGGCGATAAAACCGGGTAAATGGTTCGAGCTATACAGCCATTTATCGCCGGAGTAGGATGCGCGCCGACCGGCGCTCGCCGGCACCTCTCCGTTCCACCCTTTGGAACCTGAAACGTCTATGTCATCGCGTAAATTTGGACTCAACCTGGTGGTATTCGTGGCAATCGCCGCGCTCTTCACCGGTATCTGGGCGCTGTATAACCGTCCGGTCACGGCCCCCGACTGGCCCGAGCAAATCTCCGGCTTCTCGTTCTCGCCGTTCCGGCTGGACCAGAACCCGCAGAAGGATCAATACCCTACCGACGAGCAAATGCGCGAAGACCTGAGTCTTCTCGCCAAGCACACCGATAACGTGCGTACTTATTCGGTGGACGGCAGCTTGGGCAATATTCCCAAGCTCGCTGAAGAGTTCGGATTGCGCGTTACCCTCGGCATCTGGATCAGCCCGGACGAGGAGCGCAACGAGCGCGAAATCGCACGCGGCATCGAGATCGCCAACTCATCCCGCAGCGTCGTTCGCGTCGTTGTAGGTAACGAGGCGTTGTTCCGCCGCGAAGTGACGCCCAAGCAACTGATCACCTTCATCGACCGCGTGCGCGCGCAGGTCAAGGTGCCGGTTACCACGTCCGAGCAGTGGCACATCTGGGAGAAATACCCGCAGCTGGCGAACCATACCGACCTGGTGGCGGCGCACATTCTGCCGTACTGGGAATTCATTCCCATGGAAGACTCCACGCAGTTCGTGCTCGACCGTGCGCGCGATCTGAAGCGTATCTTCCCGAAAAAACCACTGCTGCTTTCGGAAGTAGGCTGGCCGAGCAACGGCCGCATGCGCGGCGGTGCCGACGCCACTCAGGCAGACCAGGCCATTTACCTGCGCACCCTGGTCACCACGTTGAACGCCAAGGGCTACAACTACTTCGTCATTGAAGCGTTCGACCAGCCATGGAAAGCCAGCGACGAAGGTTCCGTCGGCGCGTATTGGGGCGTGTTCAACGCCGCTCGCCAACAGAAATTCGCCTTTGAAGGCCCGGTAGTCGCCATTCCGCAGTGGCGCGTGCTGGCCATCGGCTCGGTGGTTCTGGCGATGCTGGCTCTGGCTTTGCTGCTCATCGACGGCAGCGCCCTGCGTCAACGCGGCCGCACCTTCCTGACCTTCGTGGCCTTTGCCGGCGGTTCGGTGCTGGTGTGGATCGGCTACGACTACAGCCAGCAATACAGCACCTGGTTCAGCCTCACAGTCGGGTTGTTGCTCGGCATCGGCGCCATCGGCGTGTTTATCGTGCTGCTCACAGAAGCGCACGAGCTGGCCGAGGCGGTGTGGGTACACAAGCGCCGCCGCCCGTTCATTCCTGTGAGTGGCGACAGCACGTATCGACCGAAAGTATCGATTCACGTGCCCTGCTACAACGAGCCGCCGGAGATGGTCAAACAGACCCTGGACGCCCTCGCCGCTCTGGATTACCCCGACTTTGAAGTGTTGATCATCGACAACAACACCAAAGACCCGGCGGTCTGGGAACCGGTGCAAGCCTACTGCGAACAGCTCGGTCCGCGCTTCCGCTTCTTCCACGTGGCGCCCCTGCATGGCTTCAAAGGCGGCGCGCTGAACTACATCCTGCCGCACACCGCGCCGGATGCCGAAGTGGTCGCGGTAATCGACTCGGATTACTGCGTCGACCCGAACTGGCTCAAGCACATGGTGCCGCACTTCGCCGATCCGAAAATCGCCGTGGTGCAGTCGCCACAGGACTATCGCGACCAGGACGGCAGTGCCTTCAAAAAGCTCTGCTACGCCGAATACAAAGGCTTCTTCCACATCGGCATGGTGACCCGCAACGACCGCGACGCGATCATCCAGCACGGCACCATGACCATGATTCGTCGCACCGTCATGGACGAACTGAAGTGGGCTGACTGGACCATCTGCGAAGATGCCGAGCTGGGTTTGCGCGTATTCGAAAAAGGCTACTCCGCGGCCTATGCCTACGACAGCTTCGGCAAGGGTCTGATGCCGGACACCTTTATCGACTACAAGAAACAGCGCTTCCGTTGGGCCTATGGCGCCATTCAGATTATGAAAGGCCATGCTCGCCAGCTGTTCCGCGGTAAAGACACCGAGCTCAAACGCGGTCAGCGTTACCACTTCGTAGCCGGCTGGCTGCCGTGGGTAGCAGACGGTCTGAATATCTTCTTCACTGCCGGCGCTTTGCTGTGGTCGGCGGCAATGATCATCGTGCCGCAACGGGTCGACCCGCCGCTGCTGATTTTCGCCATTCCGCCACTGGCGCTGTTCTTCTTCAAGTTCGGCAAAATCGTGTTCCTCTACCAGCGCGCGGTTGGCGTTAATTTGAAGGACGCGTTCTGCGCAGCACTGGCTGGCCTGGCGCTGTCGCACACCATCGCCAAGGCGGTGCTGTACGGCTTCTTCACCACCAGCATCCCGTTCTTCCGCACGCCGAAAATGCGCTCCAGCCACGGCTTTATGGTGGCCATGGCCGAAGCGCGTGAAGAAGTGTTCATCATGCTGCTGCTCTGGGGCGCAGCGGTGGGCATCGGCATCGTGCAGGGCTTCCCGAGCAATGACGTGAAGTTCTGGGTGGCGATGCTGCTGGTGCAGTCGCTGCCATACCTGGCCGCGCTGATCATGGCGCTGTTGTCGTCGCTGCCCAAGCCGCCGGAGACCCCGGAAGTGGCATTGGCGGAATGACACGTCAGCAATGAGAAAGGGCAGCCTGGGGGCTGCCCTTTTTTTTTGCGCAGAAGGAAATCGACGTTTTCTTGCCGATTAATCCCTCGCAGTAAAGACCTGACTTACGGCTCGGCGGGTTGGGTGCTGCATACGCAAATTTCCGGGTCGTTAGCCTGTGTCTCTATCAATCACCGATAGGGAACACGCTCATGAAACGATTTTCAGCGAACGGCTGGCGCTCAGGCTACTTTCAGCACATTGCACCGATCTGCTCCGTGGCCGCCGTTATATCGGCGCTCTATTCAGGCGGAGTCGGGGCTGAAATCATGATCAACAGCGGTGCCGGATCTGCGCCACCGTCGGCCAGCGCTGGCAACAATGGCGTGCCCGTCATCAACATCGTCAGCCCCAACGGCAACGGCATTTCCCACAACCGATTCGACCGTTTCAATGTCGAGCGCCCCGGCGTGATTTTCAACAACAGCCTGGTGCGAGGCGAGAGCCAGTTGGGCGGAACCCTTGAGGCAAATCCGAACCTGGACCGAAGCGCCAGACTCATTCTCAGCGAAGTCACGGGCACCGAAGTCAGCAGCATCAGCGGTGCCCTTGAAGTTTTCGGCGCCAAGGCCGACCTCATCATCGCGAACCCGAACGGCCTGATCCTCAACGGCGTCCGCACACTCAACGCAGGCGGCTTAACCGTGACTACCGGCGTGACGGAACTGGCCGACCGGCTTCAGTTCAGCGTCGAAGGCAACGACGCCAGAGTCGTGATTGGCGCCGAAGGAGTGGGAACTGCAGGGTTGAGTTACTTTGACGTGGTCGCGCGAGTGGTCCAGTTGAATGGACAGATCGGCGCGCCTGAGTCAGACGCCGACATAAACATCATCGCCGGGCTCAACCGTTACGACGCAGAGTCCCGAACGTCCTCACGACTGGCTAATTCTGACCACGCCATGCCTCGAATTGCGATCGAGGGCTCCGCCGCAGGGGCCATGTACGGGCGCCACATAACGCTGATCAGCACTGAGAGCGGCCCAGGCGTGCGCCACGCTGGCGCGATCCGTTCGAAAGGAGACATTGTCATCAGCGCCGCCGGGGATATTGAACTGGTGCGTGTGGACTCCCAACAGTCCACTGACCCGACCCGCCCCGCGTTCGAGCCATCCGGGCTGGTGGCCCAGGGAAACATCCGCCTGTGGGCAGACGAAGCGATCACAGTCGATGCTGGCATCTGGGCGCAGGGTGATTTTTCTGCCAATAGCGTCTTTGATCTGGTTATCAAAGACGCTATTGGCGCCGGTGGCCGGCTGGCGGTTGCCGCCAGGGATTTGCGCCTGGACAGCACTGCGAGACTCACGGCCCTTGGACAAATCGCTCTTCAGGCGAACGACAGCGTAGTCATTCAGCGTGGCGCCGAGATAGTGGCCTCAGGTGATGTTGAGATAACGGCCGGGGATGTTCTGAGCACGGCAGCGAACATCGATTCCGGAACCAGGACAACCTTGCGCAGCGGTGGCAACCTCACCAATACCGGGGTGATCTTCAGCGACTCACTGGACATCAACAGCGGGCAGCATTTGATAAATGACGAAGGCGCCTTGTTATTCGCTACCCAAACCATTCGGCTTAGCAGTGGCGGCTATCTCTTGAACCGCAACGGGTCGATTATTTATGGGGGCGACGAGGTCCTCATCAACGCGACGGGGATGGCCACCAACGACCAGGATTCCATGATTGCTGGCCGTAGAGTCAACATAACTTCCCAAGAGGTGTACAACCGGCGCAACTCGCTCATTCATGGCTTTGAAACCTTGAATATCATCGGCAGGGTTTCGAATACCGACGGCGGCCAATTGATGGAAAAAGGCGAGATTGTGTCAAGCGCGGACGTACTCAGGTTCTGACAATAAAGCGGCTACAGCGTGAAGGCGTCGGCATCCAGGTAGGCAGGAAAGCGCGATCGATACGCTGCCAGATCGGCGGCCTTGAGCACCACGTGAAACACGCCATCTTGTGCATGCGCCTCCAGTAGTGGCTCTCCCTGAAAATCCAGAACCTGGCTGTCGCCGCTATAGGGATGCCCCTTGCCGTCACTGCCAATTCGGTTCACTGCCGCCACGAAACACAGGTTTTCGATGGCCCGTGCCGGCAGCAACCGCTTCCAGTGCAGGCGCCGG
Source organism: Pseudomonas viridiflava (assembly GCF_900573885.1). GTDB lineage: Bacteria > Pseudomonadota > Gammaproteobacteria > Pseudomonadales > Pseudomonadaceae > Aquipseudomonas. Next base: position 423,927 of record NZ_UPSE01000493.1, on the reverse strand, counting down.
GCGGCCGGCCAGTTGGCGGTGTACAGGAGCAAGTCGGTGTTGTGCGGGTCGCGGCTCCAAACCGGAAAACGCAGGTCGTAGCAGATCAACGGCCGAATGCGCCAGCCGTGAAGCTCCATTTGCACCTGCCGCTCGCCAGGGCTGTAGTGCTTGTGTTCACCCGCCATGCGAAACAGATGGCGTTTGTCGTAGTGCAGAATTTCGCCATCCGGCCGTGCCCACAGCAGCCGGTTGCGGTGACTGCCGTCGGCGGCCTGAATGATCACGCTGCCGGTAACTACCGCATCAAGACGCCTGGCCTGTTGACGAAGCCAGGCATAGGTGGCGCCCTCCTCCGGCTCGGCCAGGGTGGCGGAGTCCATCGAAAAACCGGTGGTGAACATTTCCGGCAACACCACCAGATGAGCGCCACGAGCCTGCTCCAACAACGCTTCGAAGTGGGCAAAGTTGGCCACTGGGTCATGCCAGGCCAGCGTGGTTTGTACCAACGCCAGCTTGAGGTCCGGAAGACTGCTGAAGTCCCGTGCGCTGGTTAAATCTGACATAGCTGCTCCGCGGCCTGGATAAGGGTTTGTTCACGTTTGGCAAAGCAGAACCGCACCAGTCTTAGCCCCTCTGGAGGCTTCTGGTAGAACACCGAAATCGGGATGACCGCCACGCGGTGCTCGCGGGTGAGCCACTCGGCCATGGCGACGTCGTCCAGATCATCGCGAATGGCGGAGTAGTCAGCCAGCTGGAAGAAAGTGCCTGCCGTTCGGGTGAAGCGAAATTTCGAGGATTGCAGGTGGTCGCAGAAAAGGTCGCGCTTGGCTTGGTAGAACGCCGGCAACTCATTCACATGCTGCGGATTGGCCGCCATAAAGTCCGCCAGTCCCCACTGCAGCGGGGTAACGCCACAAAAGCTGACGTACTGATGCACTTTGCGCAGCTCAGCGCTTAACGCCGGCGGCGCTACTACATAGCCGGTTTTCCAGCCGGTTACGTGGTAGCTCTTGCCAAACGAGCTGACCACAAAGGCCCGCTCATACAGTTCGTCATGGGCCAGCACGCTGTCGTGTCTGGCGCCATCAAAAACCAGGTGTTCGTACACCTCGTCGCTGATCAGGTAAATATCGCGGTCGCGAATCAACTCTGCCAGCTGATCCAGATCGGCACGGGAGATCAACGCGCCGCTCGGGTTATGCGGACTGTTGAGGATGATCAGACGGGTGCGCGAAGAAATGGCGTCCGCCAGGCGCTGCCAATCGATGGCGAAGTTCGGCTGGGCGAGAGGGATATGCACGCAACGCCCGCCCGCCAGATCAACCGAAGGCTCGTAGCTGTCGTAGCTGGGGTCGAACACAATGACTTCATCGCCAGCGCGAATCAGCGTCTGGATGGCGCAAAAAATGGCCTGGGTTGCGCCGGGCGTGATGGTAATTTCACTGTCAGCGCTGACGTTTCGGCCGTAGCACGCCGTAATTTTGGCCGCCACCTGTTCACGCAAGGCCGGCAGCCCCGTCATCGGCGCGTATTGGTTATGCCCGCTGTGAACATGACGAGCCACCGCATCGAGCAGTGGCTGTGGGCCGTCAAAATCCGGGAAGCCTTGGGACAGATTCAGCGCACCCACCTCGTTAGCCAACTGAGACATGCGAGTGAAAATGGTGGTGCCGATGTTGGGCAACTTGCTGGTGATCATCACGTCTTCCTGAGGTGCATGGTGATGGCCCTGATCCGGCCATGACGGGCGAGAATAACGGATCGGCCGGACACGAAAAAGGGCACCCGCAGGTGCCCTTTCGTCTATCGCTATAACCAGAACCCCGTTGAGCTTCGCCTTCGGCTCAACCCAACCTACGGCCTCCTACAGAAACCTCAGAGTGGCGGGCTGTTTGTAGGAGCGGCTTCAGCCGCGATGTTTTTGATCTACCGCCCTGCGAAGCGCCACGGGTCCAGATCGAGCGAGCTAGAGCAGTGCAAGGCAAAAATGGATTTTGAAGCGCAGTTGGCTGTAGCCAATGAGCATTCAACATCCATTTTTAACGCAGCAATGCCGACGCGCAGCCGATCGATGCCGAACCCATCACTTCTTGTCGCGGCGCTTCTTGTCAGCCTTCTTGTGGTGCGACATAAGGCGCCGTTTCTTGTTTACCTGGCGATCGGTCAGGGTGTTTTTCTTGCCCTCGTACGGGTTCTCGCCGCCTTTGAATTCGATCCGGATCGGCGTACCGACCAGCTTCAAGACACGGCGGTAGGTATTTTCGAGGTAACGAACGTAAGACTTCGGTACCGCTTCCACCTGGTTACCGTGGATCACAATCAGCGGCGGGTTGGCACCGCCCAAGTGGGCGTAGCGCAATTTGATACGGCGGCTGCCCACCATGGGTGGCGCGTGTTCGCTAACGGCATCTTCAAGAATCTGTGTCAGACGGCTGGTCGGCCAGCGGGTAACGGCCGATTTGAAGGCGTTCTGTACCGACTGATACAGGTTGCCCACGCCCGTGCCGTGCAGCGCGGAAATGAAGTGGATATCGGCGAAATCGACAAAGAACAAGCGACGCTGCAACTCGGTTTTAACGTAGTCGCGCTCGCTCGGCTCCATGCCATCCCACTTGTTCAGTGCGATAACCAGGGCACGGCCGGATTCCAGGGCAAAACCCAGCAGGTTCAGGTCGTGATCGACCACGCCTTCACGGGCGTCCATGACAAAGATCACCACGTTGGCGTCTTTGATCGCTTGCAGGGTTTTGACGACGGAGAACTTCTCCACCTCTTCGTGGATCTTGCCGCGTTTACGCACGCCCGCCGTGTCGATCAGCGTGTACTTCTCTTCGTTACGCTCGAAGGGAATGTAGATGCTGTCGCGGGTGGTGCCGGGCTGGTCGTACACGATTACCCGGTCTTCACCGAGCATGCGGTTCACCAGCGTCGATTTGCCGACGTTGGGGCGGCCGATGATGGCGATCTTGATGCCGTCTTTCTCGCTCGGGCCCGGAATGCGCTTGGCTTCCTGACCTTCGGCAACTTCTTCCTCTTCGCCCTCTTCCGGCTCGTCGGCGTCATCTTTAGGGAAACCGCCGAGAGCGATTTCCATCATCTGCGCAATACCGCGACCATGGGCGCCGGCAATCGGGATGGCGTCGCCCATGCCCAGCGGGGAGAACTCGGCGCGCGCCAGATCCGGGTCGATGTTGTCGACCTTGTTGGCGACCACGTAGGAGGTTTTGTTGCGCTTGCGCAGGTGCTCGCCAATCATCTGGTCAGCGGCGGTAAAGCCTGCGCGCGAGTCCACGAGGAACAGCACCACGTCAGCTTCTTCAATGGCCAGCAACGATTGCTCAGCCATCTTCTCGTCCATGCCGTGCTCGTCACCGGAGATACCGCCGGTGTCGATCAGGATGTAGGTTCGCCCTTGCCATTTGGCCTCACCGTACTGGCGATCACGGGTCAGACCAGCCAGGTCGCCGACGATGGCGTCGCGACTTCTGGTCAGGCGGTTAAACAGGGTGGACTTGCCGACGTTAGGACGGCCCACCAGGGCGATTACGGGAACCATGCGGCCCCTCCACTCAATTGCAGAAAACACAAAGGCCGCTACCGTCGAACGGCAGCGGCCGGACTCATAAAGCGCAGGTTCGCCCGCCGGGCCCCGTCAACGAGGCAACCGGCCGAACGAAACCTACTTGATGGTCAGCGCAACCAGCTCACCGCTGTTACCGAAGGCGTACAGCCAGTCGGCGACCACCAACGGCCGGGCACGCAGACCGTCGCTGTCGATGCGCGTGCGCCCAACAAAACGACCGTCTACCTGGCTGACCAGGTGCAAGTAACCTTCGAAGTCACCAAAAGCAATGTAGCTGGAGAACACTTCCGGTGCCGACAGCTGGCGACGAGCCAGGGACTCGTTGCTCCACAATGCGGAGGCGGAACGCTCGTCAACGCTTTCCACGGTGCCATTGGCCAGGCACAAGAAAACGCTACCGATGCTTTCTGCCAGACCGACGTTGCTCGACGCTTCACGCTGCCAGATGATGCGGCCATTGCTCGCATCCAAACCGGCTACACGACCGTTGTAGGTCACCGCGTAAAGGGTGCTGCCCGACAACAGCAGGCCGCCGTCGATATCGACGACACGGTCCAACTCGGAACGACCTTGCGGAACGGCAACACGCTGCTCCCAAACCGGCAGACCGCGCTGAGTATCCAGCGCGATGACCTTGCCAGTGGAAAGACCCGCGTAGGCCAGACGGTCATCGACCACCGGGGCACCCGTGCCGCGCAGGGTCAGCACGGCAGGCGTGCTTTCGTAGATCCAGCGCTGGGCGCCGCTGCTGGCTTCAAGGCCAATGATGCGGTCGTCCTGGGTTTGCACGACAACCACGTCACCGTTGGTGGCCGGCGGTGCCAGCACCTCACTGGTCACCTTGGCGCGCCACTTCTCTTCGCCGGTCGCGCCGTCCAGGGCAATCACTTCACCCTTGAGCGTGCCGACCAGAACCAGACCGCTACCGGCGCCAACCGCGCCCGATACCGGCAGGTCGAGTTCGGTTTCCCACAGCTTGTCGCCAGAGAAACGGTTAATGGCCATGACTTCGCCGTTAACGTCAGCGGCGAAGATGGTATCGCCGTCAATGGCGGGCACCAGCATGTTGAAGGTTTCGCCCTGGCCATCGCCAATGGAGCGGCTCCATTCTTTTTTCAGCTCGACTTCCTCGGTGAAGTCGGGCAATTCGGCCGGTGGCAGTTCTTTCTTGCTAGTGCTGCTGCAACCCGTGGCAAGAACGGCCAGGGCCAGCAGTGCGGCATATTTCCAGCGCATCACTTCACGCATCCCCTTTGGCCAGATCGTCGAGCTTCATTTGCAAGCCACCTACTGCCGCTTCATCGGACAGCGCTGCCTTGGCCTTTTCGTAAGCGCTGCGGGCGTCGTCGGCACGGCCGACTTTAACCAGCAGATCGCCCTTCAACTCTTCGCGGCTGGCAACGAATGCTTTTTCCGCATCGCCATCCAACAGTTTGAGACCTTCTTCAGCCTTGTTCTGGGCAGCCAGAATACGGGCCAGACGCTGGCGCGCCAGCTCCTGAATGGTTTGATCAACGGGCTTGTCGACGACGGTTTTCAGCTCTGCAGCGGCGTCATCGAGCTTGCCGGCATCCACCGCAATCTTCGCCGCGAACAGGCTGGCGTATTGCGCGTAGTAGGTGCCGGCGTAATCGTTTTTGAGCTTGTTGGAAAGCTCGGCCACTTTCGCGACGTCGGGTTTGCCAGCCGGGTCGAAAGTGGTTTCCAGCAATTGCTGGTAGAGCATCGAGGCGTTCTGCGCCTGGGTGTCCTGGTACTTGTGCCAGTAGTTCCAGCCCACCACCACTGCCAGGGCAAGCACGCCGCCAGTCAGCAGGGGTTTGCCGTTGCGGTTCCACCAGTCCTTGATGTCCGCCAGTTGTTCGTCTTCGGTACTCGACACGCCAATGCTCCTTAAACCTGCTGAATGCTCAAACCTGGTGTTCACACCGGTTGTGTTTTGAACCCGCTGTCACACCTGTTGCAAGCGGGTTACCAGGTGCTCGGCCAGAGCATCCCAGGCAATATTTTCTTGTTCGCCCTGACCACGGAGCGGTTTGAAACCTACCATTTGCTGAGCCAGTTCGTCTTCGCCCAGCACCACGGCGAACAACGCGCCGCTCTTGTCGGCTTTCTTCAACTGACTTTTAAAGCTGCCAGCTCCGGCATTGACCACCAGGCGCAGGCCTGGAATCTGGTCACGCAGGCGCTCGGCCAGTTGCAGCCCGGCCAGTTCCGCAGCATCGCCGAATGCACAAAAGTACACATCGACCTGACGAGCAATTTCTTCCGGCACTTTTTCCAGGGTTTCGAGCAGCAGAATCAGGCGCTCAATGCCCATGGCGAAACCCACACCGGCAGTTGGCTTGCCACCCATCTGCTCAACCAGGCCGTCGTAACGGCCGCCCGCACACACGGTGCCCTGGGCGCCGAGTTTGTCAGTGACCCATTCGAATACGGTTTTGCTGTAGTAATCCAGGCCGCGCACCAGCTTGCTGTTGAGCACGTAGGGAATGCCGGCAGCGTCCAGACGCGTTTTAAGCCCTTCGAAGTGCAGGCGCGAGGCGTCGTCGAGGTAGTCAGCCAGCTTCGGTGCATCGACCAGCAGCGCCTGGGTTTCCGGCACTTTGCTATCGAGTACACGCAACGGATTGCTGTGCAGACGGCGCTTGCTGTCTTCGTCGAGCTGGTCGGCGCGGGCCGACAGATACTGCACCAGCGCATCGCGGTAAGTAGCGCGTGCTTCGCTGGTGCCCAGGCTGTTGAGTTCGAGTTTGACCGCATCGCGGATGCCCAGCAGGCCCCACAGACGCCAGGTCAGAATGATCAACTCAGCGTCGATGTCCGGACCGTCGAGGTTGAATACTTCCACGCCGATTTGGTGAAACTGGCGATAGCGTCCTTTTTGCGGACGCTCGTGGCGAAACATCGGACCGATGTACCAGAGTTTCTGCACCTGGCCGCCACCGGAAATGCCGTGTTCCAGCACAGCACGTACGCAACTGGCGGTGCCCTCCGGACGCAGGGTCAGGGAATCACCGTTGCGGTCCTCGAAGGTGTACATCTCTTTTTCGACGATGTCGGTGACTTCACCAATCGAGCGTTTGAACAGCTCGGTCGCTTCCACGATCGGCATGCGAATCTGGCGATAGCCGTAGCCGTCGAGCAAACCGGCGACGCTGTTTTCGAAATAGCGCCAGAGCGGGGTTTGCTCGGGAAGAATGTCGTTCATGCCACGGATGGCTTGCAGGGACTTACTCACACAGAATCCTTAGAGTTCTTCTTATTAGCCGCGAGCGATCAGCGCTGCGTCGGCTTCGACCTTTTCGGCCGCTTTCTGGCGGATCATCTGTTCAAGCTGATCCACCAGATTTTCGTTTGTCAGTTTGGAAGCGGGCTTGCCGTCGATGTACACCAGATTGTTGGGTGTACCGCCAGTCAGGCCGATGTGTGCTTCCTTGGCCTCGCCGGGACCGTTGACGATACAGCCGATTACGGCCACGTCCAGCGGAACCAGCAAGTCTTCCAGGCGCCCTTCCAGCTCGTTCATGGTTTTCACCACGTCGAAGTTCTGGCGAGAGCAGCTTGGACACGCAATAAAGTTGATGCCACGCGAGCGTAACCGCAGGGATTTGAGGATGTCGTAACCGACCTTCACCTCTTCCACCGGGTCTGCCGCCAGCGAGATGCGGATGGTATCGCCAATTCCGTCGGCAAGCAGCATTCCCAGGCCCACAGCCGACTTCACCGTGCCCGAACGCAAGCCGCCAGCCTCGGTGATGCCCAGGTGCAGCGGCTGCTCGATTTGCTTGGCCAGCAGGCGATACGCCGCCACAGCCATGAATACGTCAGACGCTTTCACGCTGACTTTGAAGTCGGGGAAATTCAGGCGGTCGAGGTGTTCGACGTGGCGCAAGGCGGACTCCACCAAGGCTTCCGGGGTGGGTTCGCCGTATTTCTTTTGCAGGTCTTTTTCCAGCGAGCCAGCATTTACGCCGATGCGGATTGGAATGCCACGGTCGCGAGCCGCTTCGACTACCGCTTTAACGCGGTCTTCGCGGCCGATGTTGCCCGGGTTGATCCGCAGGCAATCGACGCCAAGCTCAGCCACGCGCAGGGCGATCTTGTAGTCGAAGTGAATGTCGGCCACCAGCGGCACGTTGCTTTGCAGTTTGATCTTGCCGAAGGCTTCGGCAGCGTCCATGTCTGGCACGGACACACGCACGATGTCGGCGCCGGCTTCTTCCAGGCGACGGATCTGCTCGACAGTGGCGGCAACGTCGCAGGTATCGGTGTTGGTCATGCTCTGCACAGCAATCGGCGCGTCACCGCCGACCGGTACGGAACCGACCCAGATCTTGCGCGAGACGCGACGGATGATTGGCGATTCGGCGTGCATGGTTATTGTCCCAACTTGATACGGGCGGTTTCGCCACTGGTGAATGGCGCAGTGTCGATCGACTGACCGTTGAAGCGCACCTGAGCGCCGCGGGCATAGCCCAACCGCAGTTCAAGCGGCGCTTTGCCAGACACTTCGAGTTTCTCACCCGCGCGTTTCAGACCGCTGACCACCACTTTGCCGTTGCCGTCGGTGAGTTGAATCCAGCAATTGGCTGTGAAATCCAAGGCAACGACGCCTTCGCCCGCAGCGGCCACGACCGGCGCGGCGGGTGCGACTTGCGGTGCCGGGGAAACCGCGGCCGGGGCCGGGGCAGCAGGCGCGGCAGGTACCGCAGGCGTGGCGACAGCGGCAGGCGCTGTTGGGGCAGCAGGGGCAGTTGTTGCCGGCGCGACTGGCGCGCCTGCAGAGGCTTCGGCTGCGGGCGCTTCAGGCTGGGCGGCCAATTCAGGCGACACCTCAGCGGGCGCGACTTCGCTGCCGCTTTCAGCGTCAACCAGGGCCTGATCTTCCGGCTCGTCCAGCGGATGAATTTCCGTCTTGCCATCGGCGCCGTCGACTTCAACATGGCCGAGGCTGATGCCACCGGTCTCGGCAGCTCGGCCGGCGGACTGGTCTTGCCACCAGAGGAAGCCGCCGCCAGCCAGTGCCACTAGCAGCAGAAAGCACACCAGACGCAGCAGGTTCTGCGACAGGCGCATGGGTTCTTCGATGCGGCCGAGGCCATGCACGGCGGCACCTGTGGCATTGGTGCCGGTGTACTGGTCAAACTCCTGAACAATCAGGGTTTGATCCATGCCCAGCAACTTGGCATAGGCCCGCACATAACCGCGCGCGAATGTGTGGCCAGGCAATTGATCGAACTGCCCTGCTTCCAGCTGGCTAAGGCGCTGGGTGGTCAGATTGAGCTGACCCGCGGCGTCGGCCAACGACCAGTTCCGGTCTTCGCGAGCTTTACGCAGCGTCTCGCCCGGGTTGCTGCGAGACACAGCTAGAGCTTCAGGATGCACCGCTTTCATCATTGCTCCGACATGTATTGCTTGTATTCCGGCGTACCGGGATAAAGGCGTTTGAGCTGCAGACCGAGGGTTGCCGCTTTGTCCCGGTCATCAAAGATTTTGGCCAGTCGAGCGCCAAGCAGCAGGCTTTCAGCGTTCTGTTCGGTGAGCTTGCTGAAGGCGTCGTAATACTTGCGCGCGGGCACGTATTCCTTGTCTTCGTAAGCCAGCTTGGCCAACTCCAGCTGCGGGCGCGCCTGACGTTTGTTCAGGCGAATCGAGCGTTCGAAGTATTGTTTGGCTTCAGCGCGTTCGTTGAGTTTCAGCGACACCAGACCCAGGTTCTGAAACACCCGTGAACGCTCGGGATACATGTTGTCTTTGACCGCTTCCAGGTAGCGTTCTTTGGCGTCTTTGTAGCGGCCCTGCTCGTACAGGAAGCCACCGTAATTATTCAGGAAGCGCGGGTCCGGACGGCTGGAAATGGCTTTGCGGAAATGCTCGTCAGCCAGCTCCGGCTCCATTTCGGTCTGGAACAGGATCGCCAGCGCGCCATTGGCATCGGCGTTACCCGGATCAAGCTCCAGGGCCTTCTTCAACGGCACCTTGGCTTGCTCGGTATTGCCCTGATTCAGGTAGCCGATGCCCAGTTGAATGTACGCATCACGCGCTTCGTCACGCCCTTTGTCGGTTTTCATCGGATCGACATGACCCGTCGAGACACAGCCAAACAGTAAGCCAGTGAACAGAAGCAGCAGCGCAGTGCGCAATGTCATAGGTGTCCTACCTTAGGTTCGGTTTGCAGCGGTACGTGGAGCGTCAGCCTCGTTGCTCAGCTGGCGCACCGCGATGTAGCGCTCGCTACGGCGGGTACGGTCCATGACCTGGCCAACGAGTTGCCCGCAGGCGGCATCGATGTCTTCCCCGCGCGTAGTGCGCACGGTTACGTTGTGCCCTGCTTTATACAGCAGGTCCTGGAAGCGGCGAATGCTGTTGTTGCTGGGCCGCTCGTAACCGGAATGGGGGAACGGGTTGAACGGAATCAGGTTGATCTTGCAAGGAATGTCCTTGAGCAACTCGATCATTTCCTCGGCATGTTCGGTGCGGTCGTTCACGTCTTTGAGCAACGTGTACTCGATGGTCAGCACGCGTTTCTCGCCAAGGCGTGCCACGTAGCGCTTGCACGCAGCGAGCAGCATTGCCAGAGGATACTTCTTGTTGATCGGCACGAGTGTGTTGCGCAGCGCATCGTTAGGCGCATGCAGCGACAGGGCCAGGGATACGTCGATGACTTCGCCGAGCTTGTCGATCATCGGCACCACGCCAGAGGTGGACAACGTCACCTTGCGCTTGGAAATGCCGTAGCCAAGGTCATCCATCATCAGATGCATGGCGGCGACCACGTTGTCGAAGTTCAGCAGCGGCTCGCCCATGCCCATCATCACCACGTTGGTGATGGCGCGATCAATTTTCGCCGGCACACTGCCGAACGATTTGTTGGCGATCCACACTTGGCCGATGATTTCGGCCGCCGTCAGATCGCTGTTGAAACCTTGTTTACCGGTGGAGCAGAAACTGCAGTCCAGCGCACAACCGGCCTGCGACGAAACGCAGAGGGTGCCGCGACTGCCCTGGGGAATGTATACGGTCTCGACACAGCTGCCGGACGCCACACGCACAACCCACTTACGGGTGCCGTCGGTGGAGATGTCTTCACTCACCACCTCCGGCCCACGAATCTCGGCACGGGCCTCGAGCTTTTCGCGCAAGACCTTGCCGACATTGGTCATGGCGGCGAAATTATCGACGCCAAAGTGGTGAATCCACTTCATCACCTGACCGGCACGAAAACGCTTCTCCCCGATAGAGTCGAAGAATTGTTCCATCTCAGGCTGGGTCAGACCCAGGAGATTGATTTTGCCGGTAGCTTCAGTCATGTCTTCACCCTCGCCCGTTCGCTGATCAGCGAGTACGTGCAGTTACTTCGGTTGCAGCGAAGAAGTACGAAATTTCGCGAGCAGCAGCGGCTTCGGAGTCCGAACCGTGAACGGCGTTGGCGTCGATCGAATCGGCGAAGTCAGCGCGGATGGTGCCGGCAGCAGCTTCTTTAGGGTTGGTAGCGCCCATCAGTTCGCGGTTTTTGGCAATGGCGTCTTCGCCTTCCAGAACCTGAACAACAACCGGGCCGGAGATCATGAAAGCAACCAGTTCGCCGAAGAAGCCACGGGCGCTGTGCTCAGCGTAGAAGCCTTCAGCTTCGGCTTTGGACAGCTGTTTCATTTTCGAAGCAACGACGCGCAGGCCGGCTTTTTCGAAACGGGTAACGATTTCGCCGATTACGTTTTTAGCAACGGCGTCGGGCTTGATGATGGAGAAAGTACGTTGAACAGCCATGTGAAGCTCCAGAAACTATGAGTTAAGCCAAAAATTAAACCCGCGAATTATACGCGGGTTCCTGTTAAATGCGTAGGGCTGGCGCCCAGCCGTGGTGCGCCAGACCGAGGTGAATTCAGTCGGCTTCTTCGATCCACGCCGCCTGAATGGCCTCCAATACTTTCTCACCGCCACGTTTCGGATCGTCGCTGAACTCAGGCAGCGCGATGACCCAGCGCTGGAGGTCGACGAAATTGATGTAACGCGGATCAACGTCGGGCTTGCTGTCAGCCAGCTGAATCGCAATTTCCAGTACATCAGTCCACTTCAGACTCATGACATTTCCTTGAATCAATGGGGCGCTTCGGCAGCGTGGTTGAGCGAGTATTTCGGAATTTCGACGGTGATGTCTTCAGTACCCACGATAGCCTGACAGGCCAGGCGCGACTGAGCCTCAAGGCCCCACGCACGATCGAGAAAATCTTCCTCGAGTTCGTCCGCCTCTTCCAGCGAATCGAACCCTTCACGCACGATGCAATGGCAGGTGGTGCAGGCGCAAACGCCGCCGCATGCGCTTTCCATTTCAATATGGTGCTCGTGCGCCAGGTCCAGAATGGACGTACCCGGCTCAGCCTCGACAACCATGCCCTCAGGGCAGAATTTCGGGTGGGGCAGAAAAATGACCTGCGGCATCAGTTGTCCTCGATTTCGTTCAGATTGCGCCCCGCCAACGCGGCTTTTACCGTCGAGTCCAGGCGACGGGCAGCAAAGGCGTCAGTGACCTGCGACAAACGCTTGGTCTGCTGCTCGATGGCATACCCATCCGAGCCTTTCATCAAGTCACTCAATTCTTGCAGTTGCAGGTCGATGACCATGCGCTCTTCTGCGTCGAGCAAGCGCTCGCCGTCCGCTTCCAGCGCGGCCTGAACGGCCTCGATCAAGCGCTGCGCATCCACTTGTTGCTCACGCAACACGCGGGCGACCTTGTCATCCCCGGCGTTCTGGAACGAGTCCTGAAGCATGCGGGCGATTTCGCCGTCGGTGAGCCCGTAAGACGGTTTCACCTGAATGCTGGCTTCAACACCCGACGCCAGCTCCCGTGCGGCAACGCTGAGCAATCCATCGGCATCGACCTGGAAGGTCACGCGAATTTTCGCCGCACCCGCCACCATTGCAGGAATGCCGCGCAGCTCGAAGCGAGCCAGGGAACGGCAGTCGCTGATCAGTTCGCGCTCGCCTTGCAGCACATGAATCATCATGGCCGTCTGGCCGTCTTTATAAGTGGTGAAGTCTTGCGCGCGGGCCACTGGAATCGTGGTGTTGCGCGGAATGACTTTCTCCATCAAGCCGCCCATGGTTTCCAGCCCCAGGGACAGCGGAATGACGTCCAGCAACAGCAGCTCTTCGCCATTGCGTTTGTTGCCGGCTAACGTATCAGCCTGAATCGCGGCGCCGATGGCCACCACTTGGTCCGGGTCGATATCGGTCAGCGGCGTGCGGCCAAACAGCTCGCCCACCACCGTGCGTACACGCGGCACGCGAGTTGAACCGCCGACCATGACCACGGCCTTGACTTCATCCACTTCGATGCTCGCATCACGCACCGCACGGCGGCACGCTTTGAGGCTGCGCTGCAGCATCGGCTCGATGAGGCTGTCGAAATGGACGCGCGACAGTTCACCATTCCACGCGCCAAAGCTGACGGCTACGGAATCGGCGTCTGTAAGCGCTTCTTTGGCGGCACAAGCGGCCTGCAACAAACCGCGCTGCTCACCGGGTGCGATATCGCTGGAGAGGCCCGCCTGCTCGACAATCCAGCCGGCAATCGCATGGTCGAAATCGTCGCCACCCAGGGCGGTATCGCCGCCAGTGGCGAGCACTTCGAACACGCCGCCAGTCAGGCGCAGAATCGAAATATCAAAGGTGCCCCCGCCCAGGTCATAAATAGCGACGACGCCTTCGGCTTTCTGGTCGAGGCCATAGGCCACAGCCGCGGCGGTGGGCTCATTGAGCAAACGCAGTACGTTGAGACCAGCCAGGCGGGCCGCATCTTTGGTCGCTTGACGCTGTGCGTCGTCGAAGTAGGCGGGAACGGTAATCACCGCACCAACAAGGTCGCCGCCCAGGGCCGCTTCGGCTCGCGCACGCAGAACCTTCAGAATCTCGGCCGACACTTCCACCGGACTTTTCGCGCCCTGCACCGTCTCGATAAACGGCATATGCGACTCACCGCCGACAAACCGGTAAGGCAACTGCTCGCCAAGCTGTTTCACGTCTGCCAGGCCGCGCCCCATAAGGCGCTTCACCGACAACACGGTATTGAAGGGGTCGCTGGCCGCAGCGGTCTTGGCCGAGCGCCCTACTTCGACATGATCACCGTGATAGCGCACAGCGGACGGCAAAATCACCTCGCCATCGGCGTCGGCGATTGGCTCGGAAACGCCACTGCGCAAGGCTGCTACCAACGAATTGGTAGTGCCCAGGTCGATACCAACGGCCAGACGCCGTTGATGCGGTTGCGGGCTTTGCCCGGGTTCAGCGATCTGCAGTAATGCCATGCTTGTCTGCGCATCAGGCGCGCCGCCTGGGCGGCGCGGAATTAATCGTCGAGGCGCTCTTCCAACTGGCGCACTTCGTAGCTGAGCTTGTCGAGGAACTGCATGCGGCGAACCAGGCGCTCGGCCTCGTCGATGCGCGCAGTCTCATCCCAACACGCGGCGAAACGGTCGTTGAGCTCATCCTGAGCAGCCTTCAAACGACGCTTGAAGGTGGCGACACCGGCCAGATCGGCGCTGTCTTGCAAGTCTTCGAGCTCCTCGCGCCACTGCATTTGCTGCATGAGAAACTCGGGGTCCTGCACGGTGACTTCCAGGGGAAGCTCGTGACCGCGCAACGCCAACAGATAACGCGCACGTTTCGGCGCGCTTTTCAGCGTCTGGTAGGCCTCGTTGAGACTCGCCGAATGCTCAAGCGCCAACCGTTGCTCGCGCTCGGGGGCGTCGGCAAAACGGTCGGGGTGCACGCCGCGCGCCAGCTCGCGATACCGCGTAGCCAGCTGCTCAAGATCCAGACGGAAGCTGGGTTGCAAATCAAACAATGCAAAGTGACAAGGGGTGCCCACAGCCAGCCTCAGATGTTGAAGCTCTCGCCGCAGCCACATTCGCCGCGCACGTTGGGGTTGTTGAACTTGAAGCCTTCGTTCAAACCTTCTTTGACGAAGTCCAGTTCAGTGCCGTCGAGGTACACCAGGCTTTTCGGGTCGATGATCACTTTCACGCCGTGACTCTCGAACACCTGATCTTCGCTTTGTGCTTCGTCGACAAACTCCAGGACGTAGGCCAGGCCCGAGCAGCCGGTGGTGCGAACACCCAGGCGAATACCGTCACCTTTGCCACGCCCGTCGAGGGAGCGGCGTACGTGTTGGGCCGCCGCTTCGGTCATGCTGATAGCCATGAGAACTCCTTAGTCGCAAACGACTGCTGGTTAGAGCAGGCCTTTCTTCTGCTTGTAGTCGCGAACGGCCGCCTTGATGGCGTCTTCGGCGAGTACCGAGCAGTGGATCTTCACCGGCGGCAGAGCAAGCTCTTCAGCCAGCTGCGTGTTCTTGATGGTTTCGGCTTCATCCAGGGTTTTGCCCTTCATCCACTCGGTGGCGAGGGAACTGGAGGCGATAGCCGAACCGCAGCCGTAGGTTTTGAACTTGGCGTCTTCAATTACGCCCTGCTCGTTTACCTTGATCTGCAGACGCATCACGTCGCCGCACGCCGGCGCGCCGACCATGCCGGTGCCGACATCAGGGTCTTCCGCGTCCATCTTGCCGACGTTGCGCGGGTTCTCGTAGTGGTCGATGACCTTTTCGCTATAAGCCATGATTCATTTCTCTCTCATCAGGAGCAGGTGCCGCTCTTACTGGCAGCTAATTAATGTGCCGCCCATTCCACTTTGGAAATATCGACACCTTCTTTAAACATGTCCCACAGCGGCGACAGTTCGCGCAGCTTGGTAACTGCTTCGCGTACTTTGGCCGCGGCGTAGTCAACTTCTTCTTCGGTAGTGAAGCGGCCGAAGGTGAAACGGATCGAGCTGTGTGCCAGTTCGTCGTTGCGGCCCAGAGCGCGCAACACATACGAAGGCTCGAGGGATGCCGAGGTGCAGGCCGAACCGGACGAAACCGCCAGGTCTTTGAGGGCCATGATCAGCGACTCGCCTTCCACATAGTTGAAGCTCAGGTTCAGGTTGTGCGGCACGCGGGCAGTGCTGCTGCCGTTCACGTACAACTCTTCCAGACCATCAACCTGCTTGAAGAAACGCTCGCTCAGGGCGGCAATGCGCTGGTTTTCCTGAGCCATTTCTTCTTTGGCGATGCGGAACGCCTCGCCCATGCCGACGATCTGGTGAGTGGCCAGTGTGCCGGAACGCATGCCACGCTCGTGACCGCCGCCGTGGGTCTGGGCTTCCAGACGCACACGTGGCTTACGGCTGACGTACAGCGCGCCGATGCCTTTAGGACCGTAGGTTTTGTGCGCCGAAAACGACATCAAATCGACTTTCAGCTTGCTCAGATCGATATCGACCTTGCCGGTGGACTGAGCCGCATCGACGTGGAACAACACGCCGCGCGAGCGCGTCAGTTCGCCGATGGCGGCGATGTCGTTGATAACGCCGATCTCGTTATTGACGTGCATGATCGACACCAGAATGGTGTCTTCACGCAATACCGCTTCGATCATGGCCGGGGTGATCAGGCCATCTTCCTGCGGGTCGAGATAGGTCACTTCGAAGCCTTCGCGCTCAAGCTGGCGCGTGGTGTCCAGCACGGCTTTGTGCTCGATCTTCGAGGTGATGATGTGTTTGCCCTTGCTCTTGTAGAAGTGCGCAACACCTTTGATGGCCAGGTTGTCGGACTCGGTGGCACCGGAGGTCCAGACGATTTCACGCGGATCGGCATTCACCAGCTCAGCCACCTGACGGCGACCGTTTTCCACCGCTTCTTCGGCTTTCCAGCCGAACACGTGGGAGCGCGAGGCCGGGTTACCGAAGTTACCGTCGACCAACAGGCATTCGCTCATTTTCTGCGCCACACGAGGATCAATCGGTGTGGTCGCGGAGTAATCGAGATAAATCGGCAATTTCATTGATGTCTCCTAATCAGGTGTAGGCCGGTCAGCCTGGCGCCCTACTCAATCGATGGCGGACGCTTCAATTTTATCCATGCGTGGCGTTCTGCCTGAGCAGTGACGCTGATCCTGGCGCCTGGCGATGTCTTGCACCTCATGACGGGTGACAAGGTCGGCCAGGCTGATACCACTAAGAAATTCGTGAATTTGCTGGCTCAGGTCGGACCACAAATGGTGGGTCAGACAAGTGTCGCCATCGTGGCAACCGCTCAAGCCCTGGCAGCGGGTGGCATCGACGGATTCGTTCACAGCGTCGATCACCTGAACCACCTGAATGCCGCCCATATCGCGCGACAACTGATATCCGCCACCGGGACCACGCACACTGGAAACCAGATTTCCGCGACGCAATTTGGCGAATAGTTGCTCGAGATAGGACAGGGAAATGCCCTGGCGCTCGGAAATATCCGCCAGAGAAACCGGACCATGCTGGGCATGAAGTGCCAAATCGAGCATGGCGGTCACGGCGTAACGGCCTTTGGTAGTCAGTCGCATGGCTTGTACCGCAAGATCACTGAATATGCCGTAAGTATGCTATTCCCGAGTATTTAGGTCAACTATAAGACCGATTAAAACACTCGGGATTGCGCGAAATGAAGGGCGCGAATCATAGCAAAAATCGCCCGGAGACGCGCATCAGGCGGCCGGCTTGTCGTCCAGACCTTTGCAGACGTCGTTGAAGTCTTCATCACGCAAAGTCGGCAGCTCTTTCGCGCAGTAATCGCTGCCCAGCGCCTTGAGGGCTGAGCACATGCCTTCCAGACGACCATCCACGGCTTGCAAGTGATCGAGCATCTGGCCGATGGCCTTGGCCACGGGGTCGGGCATGTCCGGACTGACGCCATACGCATCGAACCCGAGCTTTTCGGCGATGGCCTGGCGCTTGGCTTCTGCTTCGTCATCGGCCTTGACGATGATGCGCCCCGGAATGCCGACAACCGTTGCACCGGCGGGCACCGGCTTGGTCACCACGGCGTTGGAACCGACCTTGGCATTGGCGCCAACCGTGAACGGACCAAGCACCTTGGCGCCCGCCCCCACCACCACGCCGTTTTCCAGCGTCGGGTGGCGCTTGCCTTTGTTCCAGCTGGTGCCGCCCAGGGTTACGCCCTGATAAAGGGTGACGTCGTCACCAATCTCGGCGGTTTCGCCGATGACGATGCCCATGCCGTGATCGATAAAGAAGCGCTTGCCGATTTTGGCGCCCGGGTGAATTTCGATGCCGGTCAACCAGCGACCAAAATTGGAGACCATGCGCGCCAGCCATTTCCAGCCGGCCTGCCATAGCCAGCCGGACAGGCGATGCAACCAGATGGCGTGCAAACCCGGGTAGCACGTCAGAACTTCAAAAGCGTTACGCGCCGCCGGGTCTCGGTGGAATACGCTTTGAATGTCTTCTCGTACGCGCTCAAACATCATCACTTCTCCGCTTATGTGGCTCTCCGCGAGCGGCCTTTTGAGTCTCGGTCAAAATGCCCCGCAGAATATTCATTTCCGACTGACTGACCGCGCTGCGAGCGAACAGCCGACGCAAGCGCGACATCAGATGCCGGGGGTTTTCCGGGTCGAGAAAACCGATTTGCACCAAGGTGCTTTCCAGATGGCCGTAGAACCGCTCCAGCTCGTCCATGGTCGACAACTGCTCGCTGCGCGGCGAGGCCACTTCGTTTTTTTCCGCGCGCTTGCTTTGCCCCTGACTCGCAAGCCATGCCATGCGCACTTCATAAACGAGCACTTGCACGGCTGCAGCGAGATTAAGCGAGCTGAACTCCGGGTCGGACGGAATGTGCACATGGTAGTGACAGCGCTGCAGCTCTTCGTTGGTCAGGCCGGCGTATTCGCGACCAAACACCAGGGCCACTTCACCCCCTTCGCCAGCACGCTCCACGGCATGCACGCCACACTCACGAGGATCAAGCATCGGCCACGGCATGCGACGGTCACGGGCACTGGTGCCCAGCACCAGCGTGCAACCCACCAGCGCCTCTTCGAGCGTGGCGACAACTTGCGCAGCCTCCAGAATGCCATCTGCACCGGACGCCCGCGCACTGGCCTCATGGCTGGGGAAGTCTTGCGGATCGACCAGCACCAGGCGCGACAAGCCCATGTTTTTCATCGCCCGCGCGGCACCGCCGATATTGCCGGGATGACTGGTATTGACCAAAACGACGCGGATATTTTCCAGCAACGAAAGCGCTCACACGGACTACAAAGGGAGGCAAATCTTACAGAAGCACCTGTGCAAACACCATGCGCACGCCAGGTGGGCCTTCTTCATCTATGGTTTTCTGTTAGAATGCTCGGCTTTCTTTAACGACCCAGGTGACCCTCCATGCAGCCTATGCTGAATATCGCGCTGCGCGCCGCCCGCAGCGCCAGTGAACTGATCTTCCGCTCCATCGAGCGCCTGGACACCATCAAGGTCGACGAAAAAGACGCCAAGGACTATGTGTCCGAAGTGGACCGCGCCGCTGAAACCAGCATCATCAACGCGCTGCGCAAAGCCTACCCGACCCACGCCATCCTCGGCGAAGAAACCGGCCTGCACCCAGGCAGTGGCGACGGCGAAGACTACCTCTGGATCATTGATCCACTCGACGGCACCACCAACTTCCTGCGTGGCATCCCGCACTTCGCGGTCAGCATCGCCTGCAAATACCGAGGCCGCCTGGAACACGCTGTGGTGCTCGACCCGGTTCGCCAGGAAGAATTCACCGCCAGCCGCGGCCGTGGCGCCCAATTGAACGGTCGCCGCTTGCGCGTTAGCGGGCGCACCAGCCTCGAAGGCGCCCTGCTCGGCACCGGCTTCCCGTTCCGTGACGACCAGATGGACAGCCTCGACAATTACCTTGGCATGTTCCGCAGCCTGGTTGGCCAGACCGCCGGTATCCGCCGCGCTGGCGCTGCCAGCCTGGACCTGGCCTACGTAGCCGCCGGCCGTTTCGATGCGTTCTGGGAAGCCGGTCTGTCGGAATGGGACATGGCAGCGGGCGTACTGCTGATTCAGGAAGCAGGCGGTCTGGTCAGCGACTTCACCGGTGGCCACGAATTCCTCGAGAAGGGTCACGTGGTCGCCGGCAACACTAAATGCTTCAAGGCCGTACTCACTGCAATCCAGCCGCACCTGGCCGCTGCCCACAAGCGCTAACGGTTGCCGCAACAAAAAAGCGCCCCGAGGGGCGCTTTTTTTATGGCTGCCGGTTTATTGCACCGGCTGGTTCTGACCAAGAATCAGCTGACCGGTTTTTTCATCAACCGGAATCTGGCTGCCCGGGTCACGATCCATACGTACCTGACCAACCTTGTCATTCAACTGATATTTCACGTTGTAGCCGACCAGCTTGTCGCTGGTGTCCGTTACCGTGTTGCACTTGGTTTCCGTGGTGGTGTAGGTGTCACCTTCCTGCATGTTTTCCTGCACCTTGTTGCCGGCATAACCGCCGCCAACAGCACCCGCTACGGTGGCAATTTTCTTGCCGTTACCGCCGCCAACCTGGTTACCGAGCAGACCACCTGCTACAGCACCCAGCACGCTAC
This sequence comes from Pseudomonas viridiflava, assembly GCF_900573885.1. Classification (GTDB taxonomy): domain Bacteria; phylum Pseudomonadota; class Gammaproteobacteria; order Pseudomonadales; family Pseudomonadaceae; genus Aquipseudomonas. The sequence goes on along the minus strand of NZ_UPSE01000493.1, from coordinate 403,899 downwards.
CGACGATTTGGTGTTGATCTTTAACCGGTTTTTGCCGAGTGACGGTTACATCTTTGCAAACTTGCCGTGGGGTCTTGATGGTTTCGTTGATCGGTTCCACCGCGAGCACTTGCGCGTACTCAGGACCGCCACCCACCAAGCTGTAAGTTGCAACAGCACCTCCGGCGGTAACACCTACCGCGCCCAGCACCGCACCAACCAGCATCGACTTGTTCACTTTAACCTCCTGGTTTACACCGAGACGCCGTAGCGCCTTTCTCCTAGCCTTGGAGTACTTTTCCTACAGCCAGTTCAAAAGTGCCGACGAAAAAAAACCGCGATGCGCTGCAAGGCGCCATCGCGGCCTGGTAAGACAAAGCGCCTTAGGGGCGTTCGTCTACCTCTTCTGTGGAGACTGGCGGAATCAGATCTTCAACACTCAGGTTCAGCCAGATCAGCACGACGTTGGCGATGTAGATCGACGAGTAGGTACCCGCCAATACGCCAATGAACAGGGTGATGGAGAAACCGTAAAGGTTGTCGCCCCCCCAGAACAGCAGCGCGGCGATAGCCAGCAAGGTCGAAATCGACGTTGCCATAGTGCGCAGCAGTGTTTGCGTGGTGGAGATATCGATGTTCTCTACCAGCGTGGCTTTACGCAGGACGCGGAAGTTTTCCCGCACACGGTCGAATACCACGATGGTGTCGTTAAGCGAGTAACCGATGATCGCCAGTACCGCCGCCAGCACCGTCAGGTCAAAGGTAATCTGGAAGTAGGAAATAATGCCCAGCGCCACGATCACGTCGTGAATCAGCGAGGCAATGGCGCCCAGGCCGAACTTCCACTGAAAGCGGAAGGCCAGGTACAACATGATGCCGCCCAGCGCCAGCAACATGCCCAGACCGCCCTGGTCACGCAGCTCTTCACCCACTTGCGGGCCGACAAACTCAACGCGTTTGACGGTCGCCGGATTGTCGCCGTCTACCGCGCGAAGGGCGTCGGAAACCCGCGAACCCAGCTGCGGATCGTCACCCGGCATACGCACTAGCAATTCGTTAGCCGCACCAAAGCTCTGGACCACCGCATCGTTAAACCCGGCTTTCTGCAGCTCCTCACGGACCTGCATCAGGTTGGCGTCGCGCTCGTAACTCAGCTCGATGAGCGTACCGCCAGTGAAATCCAGGCCGTAGTTGAGCCCTTTGGTGAACAGGCTGAACAGCGCGATGGCGGTGAGCACCAAGGTGAAGCCGAACGCGATGTTGCGCACGGCCATAAACTTAATCGTACGTTTCATATCGGCCCCTTAAATCCACAACTTCTTGAAGTCACGACCACCGAAAATCAGGTTAACCATGCTGCGGGTAACCATGATGGCGGTGAACATCGAAGTGACGATACCCAGCGACATGGTCACCGCGAAGCCTTTGATCGGCCCGGTGCCCATGGCGAACAGGATGCCGCCGACCAACAGCGTGGTCAGGTTGGCGTCGAGGATCGCTGCGTAAGCGCGGTCGAAACCTTCGTGAATGGCTCGCTGCACCGACATGCCGTTGGCGATCTCCTCACGTATCCGCGAGAAGATCAGCACGTTGGCGTCCACCGCCATACCCATGGTCAACACGATACCGGCGATACCCGGCAAGGTCAGCGTGGCACCCAGCAGCGACATCAGCGCCAGCAGCATGACCATGTTGAAGGCCAACGCCACGGTCGCCAGCACACCGAAGAAGCGGTAGATCGCAATGATGAACAGCGAGACCAGCAACATGCCCCACAGGGACGCGTCGACACCCTTGGTGATGTTGTCCGCACCCAGGCTCGGGCCGATGGTGCGTTCTTCGGCGAAGTACATCGGCGCGGCCAGACCACCAGCACGCAGAAGCAGCGCCAGCTCGGACGATTCGCCCTTGCCTTCCAGACCGGTGATACGGAACTGGCTGCCCAGTGGCGACTGAATGGTCGCCAGGCTGATGATCTTCTTCTCTTCTTTGAACGTCTGAACGGCTACGTCTTTCTCGACGCCATCGACCATTTGCTTGGTGTAGCGCGTGGTTGGCTTCTGCTCGATAAAGATCACCGCCATGCTGCGACCAACGTTAGTGCGCGTGGCGCGGCTCATCAGCTCGCCGCCGTGACCATCCAGACGGATGTTCACTTGCGGACGACCGTTTTCGTCGAAGCTGGCCGATGCGTCGGTAACCTGGTCACCGGTGATGATCAGGCCACGCTCCAGTTGCACCGGCGGACGGCCTGGTTCACGGAACTCAAACGCTTCGGTGGTGGCCTTGGTGGCATCCGGGCCAGCGGCCAGACGGAATTCCAGGTTGGCCGTTTTACCGAGAATACGTTTGGCTTCGGCGGTGTCTTGCACGCCCGGCAGTTCAACCACGATGCGGTTGGCGCCCTGACGCTGAACCAGCGGCTCGGCTACGCCCAGCTCGTTTACGCGGTTACGTACGGTGGTCAAGTTCTGCTTGATCGAGTATTCGCGAATCTCGGCCAGCTTGGCCTGGGTCAGCTCCAGACGCAGCACCTGCATGCCGTTGCGCTCGGCCTCGGTCACCTGGAAGTCGGTGAAATCTTTGCGGATCAGGTCTTTTGCTTTGGTCAGCGACTCTTCGTCACTGAAGCCCAACTGAATCGCGCCGGCCTGCTCAGGCAGGCTGCGGTAGCGCACACGCTCTTTGCGCAGCAGGCTTTTAACGTCGCCTTCGTACACCTTGCGACGGGCGTCCAGCGCTTTGTCCATGTCCACTTCCAGCAGGAAGTGCACACCACCGGACAAGTCCAGACCCAGCTTCATCGGGCTCGCGCCCAGATTGCGCAGCCAGGTCGGCGTGGTTTGTGCCAGGTTCAGCGCCACAACGTAGTCGTCACCCATGGTTTTGCGGATGACGTCTTTGGCCGGCAATTGCTGTTCTTTTTTAACCAGACGGATCAGACCGCCCTTCCCCTGCGCAGCCAAGGTGGCCGCTTTGACCTCGATACCTGCGTCAGTGAGCGCCTTGCTCGCGCGGTCCAGGTCAGCCTGGCTGACTTGCAACGCGGTGCTGGCACCACTGATCTGTACGGCCGGGTCGTCCGGGTACAGATTGGGCGCAGAGTAAATGAAGCCGATCACCAGAACTACGACGATCAGCAGGTATTTCCACAGAGGGTATTTGTTCAGCATGACGCCGCCCGCTTATGACGCGGGGCGCCTTTAGCGCCCCGTCGAATGGTAAAAATAGTGAAGTTAAATGGCTTTCAGCGTGCCCTTGGGCAGCGTCGCGCCGATGGCGCCTTTCTGAATTTTCAGTTCAACGGTGTCGGACACTTCGATAACCACGAAATCGTCAGTCACTTTGGTGATCTTGCCGGCGATGCCACCGGAGGTGACCACTTCGTCGCCCTTCTGCAGATTGCTCAGCAGGTTCTTCTGCTCTTTGGCGCGTTTGGCCTGCGGGCGCCAGATCATGAGGTAGAAAATGACCATGAAGCCGACCAGGAAAATGATCGACATGCTGTCGCCGCCAACCGGACCAGCAGCAGCGGCTGGTGCCGTTTCAGCGAGCGCGTCGGAAATGAAAAAGCCCATGTAAAACTCCTGTTAGAGATTCTTTTAAAGGTGAACGATCAGTCCAGCGGCGGTGTGGTGAGCCCGCGCCGGGCGTAGAAGGAATCGACGAAGGCGGCCAATGTACCCTGTTGAATAGCCTCGCGCAAACCAGCCATAAGGCGCTGGTAATGACGCAAATTGTGGATGGTATTCAACATGCTACCGAGCATTTCGTCGCACTTGTCCAGGTGGTGCAAATAGGCCCGGGAGAAGTTCTGGCAGGTGTAGCAATCGCAGGTCGGATCAAGCGCGCTGTTGTCTTGCTTATGAGCCGAATTGCGGATTTTCAGAACCCCGGTATCGACGAACAGATGACCATTGCGCGCGTTACGCGTGGGCATCACGCAGTCGAACATATCCACACCACGGCGCACACCTTCGACGAGGTCTTCCGGTTTGCCAACGCCCATGAGGTAACGCGGTTTGTCCGCTGGCATCTGCCCGGGCAGGTAGTCCAGCACGCGAATCATCTCTTCCTTGGGCTCGCCCACCGACAGCCCGCCGATGGCCAGGCCATCGAAGCCGATCTCGGTGAGGCCTTCCAGCGAGCGCATGCGCAGATCCTGGTACATGCCGCCCTGAACGATGCCGAACAGCGCGGCGGTGTTGTCGCCATGGGCGATCTTCGAGCGCTTGGCCCAGCGCAGCGACAGCTCCATGGAGGTGCGCGCCACGTCGAGGTCCGCCGGATACGGCGTGCACTCGTCAAAAATCATCACCACATCGGAGCCCAGGTCGCGCTGCACTTGCATCGATTCTTCGGGGCCCATGAACACTTTGCTGCCGTTGACTGGCGAGGCGAAGGTCACGCCCTCTTCCTTGATCTTGCGCATCGCGCCCAGGCTGAACACCTGAAAGCCGCCCGAGTCGGTAAGGATCGGACCTTTCCACTGCATGAAGTCATGCAGGTCGCCGTGCTGCTTGATCACTTCCATACCCGGGCGCAGCCACAGGTGAAAGGTGTTACCGAGAATCATCTGGGCGCCAATGGCCTCGATGTCGCGCGGCAGCATGCCTTTCACGGTGCCGTAGGTGCCGACCGGCATGAACGCCGGCGTTTCGACCACGCCCCGCGGGAAGGTCAGGCGACCGCGGCGGGCTTTGCCGTCGGTGGCCAGCAATTCGAAACTCATGCGGCAGGTGCGGCTCATGCGTGCTCCTCGGGTCCGCGCGCGGCGGGGTTGCGGGTAATGAACATGGCATCACCGTAACTAAAGAATCGGTAACCCTCGGCAATCGCCGTGGCGTAGGCCGCCATGGTTTGCGGGTAGCCGGCAAATGCGGAAACCAACATCAGTAATGTCGATTCGGGCAGATGGAAATTGGTCACCAAAGCGTCGACCACATGAAACGGCCGGCCTGGGTAAATAAAGATGTCGGTGTCACCGCTGAAGGGCCTGAGCTGACCATCGCGCGCCGCGCTTTCCAGCGAGCGAACACTGGTGGTACCCACTGCAATCACCCGGCCGCCGCGTGCGCGACAGGCAGCTACGGCGTCGACCACTTCCTCGGTTACTTCCAGCCATTCGTTGTGCATGTGGTGGTCTTCAATGCGCTCCACGCGCACTGGCTGAAAAGTGCCAGCGCCTACGTGCAGCGTAACAAACGCAGTCTCAACGCCTTGTTCACGGATGGCTGTAAGTAACGACTGATCGAAGTGCAGCCCAGCTGTAGGCGCCGCCACCGCACCGGCACGCTCGGCGTAAACGGTTTGATAGCGCTCGCGGTCGGCGCTGTCGTCGGGTCGGTCTATATAAGGAGGCAACGGCATATGGCCGACGCGTTCGAGCAGCGGCAATACGTCCTCGTTGAAACCCAGCTCGAACAGCGCATCGTGGCGCGCGAGCATCTGCGCTTCGGCGCCGCCATCAATAAGAATGGTCGAACCCGGTTTCGGCGATTTGCTCGAGCGCACGTGGGCAAGCACGCGGCGGTTATCCAGCACGCGCTCCACCAGCACCTCCAGCTTGCCGCCAGATGCCTTCTGACCAAACAAGCGCGCGGGAATGACGCGGGTGTTGTTGAACACCATCAGGTCGCCGGGGCGCAGGTATTCGAGCAAATCGGAGAACTGCCGATGGGCCAACGCACCGGTCGGACCATCGAGACAAAGCAGGCGGCTGCCCTGGCGTTCGGCCAGAGGATGACGCGCAATCAGGGCGTCTGGCAGCTCGAAATTGAAATCGGCAACACGCATGGTGGGAGGTCATTTTTCAGGGGCGCGAAGTTTAACGGAAATACGCAAAATTCACCACGCAACCCCGTTGACCACACGCAAAGCTCTCCCTATACTGCGCGCCCTATGTGCCCTGGTGGCGGAATTGGTAGACGCGGCGGATTCAAAATCCGTTTTCGAAAGGAGTGGGAGTTCGAGTCTCCCCCGGGGCACCAAGCACATTAGAAAGGCCTTGCTCAGCAAGGCCTTTTTTATGCCTGCGTTTTAGCTAAAAGCATCGCGGCTAAAGCCGCTCCTACAGACCACGCGTACCTGTGGGAGCGGCTGCAGCCGCGATGCTTTTAGGGCGTTGCTTGTTGCCAACCCCCACCCAACGCCAAAAACAAATTGATCTGCGCCATCGCCACTTGCGTGTTCGCCGCGGCCAGTTGCGCGCGCATGTCGGTGTAGGTTTTGGTGGCTTGCAGGTCGGCCAGAAACGAGGCGCGGCCGGCCTGGAAGAATCGGTGCGTCTGGTCCGCTGCCTGCTGCGCCGAATGCTCGGCGTCGGCCAACGCATCGCGGCGGTCGAGCATGGCGCTGTATTGCACCAGCCCGATCTGGGTTTCACGTACGGCGTTAAGCACCACACCGTCAAAATGCGCCAGCGCCGCCTGTGTTGCCGCCTCGGCTTCGCGAACCCGTGCCCGTGCGCCGTTGGTGGGAATGGTCCAGCTGATCAGCGGGCCGAAGCCCCAGCGATTGGTGGCCGGCTCGCCCAAATGCTCGAGAATGCCCACCGTGCCGACCGTCGCACCAATGCTGATGTCCGGATAAAGCTGCCCGGTCGCCACCCCAATTTTTGCCGTAGCGGCCGCCAGACTGCGCTCGGCCTGACGGATATCCGGCCGCCGTTTGAGCAGTTGCGCGCCGTCGCCCACCGGCACCAGTTGAGCGATATGGGGCAGCTCGGCGCAGTCACTCACACCGGCAGGCAGTTCGCTGACGGGCTTGGCCAACAGCATCGACAAGGCAAACAGTCCGGCCTGCTGGGCAGCGTCGTAGCGCGGCATTTCTGCGCGCAGCGATTTGAACTGGGTTTGCGTGCGCGTCACCTGGGTTTCATCCCCACGCCCGGCATCGCGCAGGCGCTGCATCAGGGTCACGCCCTTCTCTTGCAGGTCCAGCGACTGCTGGGCGATATGGCGCTCTTCGTTGGCGGCGCACACCTGGGTGTAGGCGCGAACCACCTCGGCCACCAAGGTCATGCGCGCCGTGTCGGCCGCAGCCTGAGCCGCATCGGCATTCGCCTGCGCCGACTCGATGCCGCGCTGCAAGGTGCCCCACAAGTCAAACTGGTAGGAGGTGTTGATCGAGCCGCTGCCAATGTTGGCCACCGGCACTTTCTCTTCGAGCAAAAATGCCTCGCCGGACTCCTGCAAACGCTCAGCGCCAAAACGCGCGCTGCCACCGAAACCGCCCTCGGCCTGCGCCTCCTCTACCTGCGTGCGTGCGCGCGCCAGGTTGGCGGCCGCCACGCGCAAATCGGTGTTGGACGCTAACGCCTGCTGTACCAACTGATCCAGCCGCGGGTCCTGATACAGCCGCCACCAATCGGCTGGAACCGGCGCCGACACGACGTCGCTGTTGCCCGCTGCCAGCTGCCCCTGCAAATCGCCGCGTTCAACGGCTGCATCGGCCGGCACCTCATAATCCGGGCCGACCGCCTGGCAGGCAGACAACACCAAGGCAAACCCTATTACCGCATACCGTTTCATTGGCCAGGCTCCGCCCTGTCGCTGTCCTCGATGATCGACACCGTGGCCGTGCGTCCGGCAATCATGCGGAAGTCAGCTGGCACGTCGTCCAGGGCAATGCGCACCGGAATTCGTTGGGCCAGTTGCACCCAGCTGAACGCCGGATTGACGTTGGGCAGCAGGTTACTGCCGCTGCTGCGATCGCGGTCTTCGACGGCGGCGGCGATGCTTTGTACACGGCCGCGCAAGCGCGTGTTGTCGCCCAGCACGCGAATGTCCACGGCCTGGCCAACGCGAATGTGCTGCAACTTGGTTTCTTCAAAATAGCCATCGATGTGGAACGACTCACCGTCCACCACCGATAACACCGGCCGCCCGGCCGTGACGAATTCGTGAGCACGTGGCGCGCGGTCGTTGAGGTAGCCGTCGACCGGGCTGCGGATGATCGAGCGCTCGAGGTTGAGCTTTGCCGCATCCACGGCGACCTGCGCCTGCGCCACGGCCGATTGCGCGCGGCTCTCCCGCGACTGGCTCTCTTCCAATTGTTCACGCGCCACCAGATTGCCCAAGCCGCGATTGCGCCTGGCTTCCCGCTGCGCCTGCGCCAGTGCTTCCTTACGTTCGGCTGCGCTGGCTTCGGCCTGGCGCAGCGCCAGGGTGAAACGCTGCTGATCAACGGTGAACAGCACATCGCCGCGTTTTACCGGCTGGTTGTCATGCACGTTCACGCCTTCAATGAGGCCCGACACATCGGGGGCAATCTGAATCACGTCGGCGCGGATATGCCCGTCGCGCGTCCACGGCGCGAACATGTAATACATCACCATGCGCCACACCACGAAGGCCGCCAGGGTCACCATCAACAACGTCAGGACCAAGCGGCCCACGGTCAACATCGATTTTTTCATAGCATCAGGCTTCGGCAAATGGCATCCACCGCGCCAAGCAGCACGGCATAAAGGGCAACGTTGAACAGGGCCCGGTGCCAGACCAGGCGATAGAAGTGGGCGCGGTTCAACAGCCCGTGCACCCCCAGGTACAGCACGTAGGTAAACGCCATCATCACCAGCAGCGTCGGCAGAAACACGCCGCTGATATCCAGATCACCGATCACAAAGAGGCTCCATCGATACCGTAAGGAAGTTGCTCAGGCTCCTGGCCGGGCTCGACCAACACTTCCGCGCCGGGGAGCAGTGCCAGACGCAGACCGCTGAGCGCCAGCAGGCTTTGCAGCCGCGCCTGCTCAGCGTCAGCGCAGGCAGAAAAATTCAACGCCCGGCGGGCGCGGTCCATGGTCATCAGCAAACCCTTGGGCGCCGGCAGGCGTTCGCCGGCTTTCAGGCACGCGCGAAAGTAGTCGCCCACCTCGCCTACCACTTGCTGTAACTGCCGTTGCGCCAGGTCTGGCAGGCGCGGCAAGTAAGCCAGCACATCGAGCATGCACAGCGCTACGCGCAAATCGCGCAGCGCGCCGCCAGTGTCTTGTCCAGTCTGGGTCAGGCGCGGCAAGTGCTGCATCAGGCGGTCGAGCATGCGCACCCCCATGCGCCGATGCTCAGCCAGCGTCGCCGGTTCGCTGAGGGCAACAATGTCGCGCCAGCTGAAACGGGTCATGCGTTTGGCCGCCACCTCAACGCCAAACGGGCGCATCACCAGCGTCCAGACAAACGCAAACAACAACCCCACCGGCCCGGCGAGGTTGCTGTTGATAAAGCTCAGGAAATTCGCGTCGTAGGCGCCCTGAATGCTGATAAACGACGAGGTGTTCACGATCGTCAGCAACATGCCCAGGTAAAAGCGCGGCTGCACGGTGAGGGTGCCCACGCAAATAAAAGGCACCGCAAATGCCAACACCAGCATGGGGAAATCGTGCAAGTTCGGCAGGATCAGAAACAGGTAAAGGCTGGCGAACAACACCGACATCGCGGTCCAGAAAAAGAACCGATAAATCTGCGGCGCCGGGTCGTCCATGGCGGCGAAAAAGCTGCAGGCCACGGCGGCCAGAATCACTGCGCTGCCGCCGTCGGTCCAGCCCAGCCCGATCCACAGTAACGAAGCAACAATGATGGCGCCGACAGTGGAAAACACCGAATACAGCATCAGACCCCGGTCGAAAAACGGCGTCAGGCGGCCCAGGCGCCAGTGGCGATAAACCGCGCGCCACGGCGTTTGTTCATCCAGCAAAAGCGCGTGCTGCAAGCTGCGGCAGTCTTGCCACAAGTCGATCCATTCCCCCAACCGGTACAACGCGTTGGACAGCAGCAACTGCCGGCGCTCGTCGAGCGCTTCAGCATCCGGTTGCAGCGCTTCCAACTGGTCGCGCAGTTCGCGCCAGCGGCGGGAGTCAGCGTCTACGTCAGTGCTTAGAAGCCAGTGTCGGGTGTGCTCCAACAAAGGCGTGAGCAACGCCACCAGATCGGGCGAACGACGCTCTAAGCTAATCAATGCGTCGTCCAGCCCGTCGATCACCGGTAAGAGATGAATCATCCGCCCGCGCAGTTCTTTGCTGTTGCGCAGGGTCTGGGGCCGCGCCCCTTCGTGGGGGAGCTGACCGATCATCAGCTCCAGCGAGTTGAAGCTGGCGACCATGGCGGCGCGCAGACTGCCTACCTCGGCAGGCGAGGCGCCTCGGGTAAGAAAGTGCTGACTGTAGCGTGTGGCATCGGCGAACCAGGCCTGGGCTGCATCCATGAAAACCGGTGCCAGGCGACGCGGCCAGAACACCGCACCCACCACCGCAGCGCAGACGATGCCGAGAAAAATCTCTTGAGTGCGCGACGAGGCGATATCGAACACCGCGCCGGGGTTATCCACCACCGGCAAGGCAATCAGCGGCAGCGTGTAACCCGAGAGCATCAGCGCATAACTGTTGGCGGTGCGCAGGTGCAGTGACAAAAACAGCAAGGTGCCGGTCCATAGCGCCACCACCACCGACAGAATCAGCGGTGCCTGCACAAACATCGGCACAAACAACACCGCCGCTGCCGCGCCGACGAATGTGCCGACCGCGCGGTACAGCGCCTTGGAACTGGTGGGACCAACGAAGGGACTGGAGACGATATAAACAGTGGCCATCGCCCAGTACGGACGAGGCATTTGCATCACCATGGCGATGTACAGCGCGAGCATCGAGGCGGCAAAGGTGCGCACGCCGTAGAACCAGTCTCGTGCGGGCGGCATGCCGGCGAAGAAGCCGGTCATTGCGCAGTCCCGCTGAAGCCTGAACTCACGCTGCCAGACGTGCGCGCCTCTCCCGAGGTCGCTTTCATGTCAGCGACGCGAAGAGTGAGCAAGGTGTCATGGGGGGTCATCGAAAACACGAGGAACTAATTAGTTAGCAAGCTAATTGTATTCTCGGAAATTTCCACGCGTCAATTGCCGCATACAGACTTTACAACTGTGTTTCAGCCGAACAATACACCGCTATTCCGAGTGGTTTTGACCCTATGCCAAAAAGCTCTGGAAGCACCGGATTCAGGCGCTATGCGGCGTGTTTTCGGGGGTTGTTTTTCGCTACAAAGTTGGCGTATCTTTTCGCCCACTGTGTTTGCATGGGTCGCCGTTGAATCGCGACCTGGTGCAGTAGATCTTCGATTTGCTACATCCCGCTCGGCTTTTCTTACTCCCTGCAACCAGTCCAGCCCTCGATAGAAAAACCGAGGCTGTCATCAACTCAAGTTCCAAGGAAATAAGATATGTCGAATCGTCAGAACGGTACCGTCAAGTGGTTTAACGACGAGAAAGGTTTTGGTTTCATCACTCCAGAAAGCGGTCCGGATCTGTTCGTGCACTTCCGCGCTATCGAAGGCGACGGCTTCAAGAGCCTGAAAGAAGGCCAGAAAGTCAGCTTCGTTTCGGTACAGGGTCAGAAAGGTCTGCAAGCCGACCAGGTTCAAGTGATCGGTTAATCCGAACGCGAACAAAAAGCCCCGCCTCGTGCGGGGCTTTTTGTTGTAGGAGCCAGCTTGCTGGCGAACCCTGCAAACGCCATTCGCCGAGGTTTGCAGGGTTCTCGATCTCGACCTCATCGTCGGCTCCCTCCAAATTCCCAGTTTTTCCAATCCCATTCTTTTGCAGTAAAGTGCCTCGCGCTTTTCACTCACCGCGAGCCTTGCATGCCCAAACGTCTTCTCCAGCCTCAGGGTGACTTTCCCCCTGTCGCCCTGCCCCGCCGCTTTGCCGCGATGTTCTACGACTTTCTGTTGTGCGTGGCCATCGCCATCGTTACCGGTCTGCTCTATCAACAGGTGGTGCTGCGCCTGATCTTCGGCAGCGAGCGCCTGCTGGAAATGGCTAATAACAAAGCGCTGGACGTTGATCCGTTCTTTTCCACCGTGGTGCTGCTGGCCATTTTCGCCTTCTTCGCCAAATTCTGGACCTACTCCGGCCAGACCCTCGGCATGCAGGTGTGGGGCGTGCGCGTGCAGAACGCCGATGGCAGCGCCATCAGCCTGTGGCAGGCGCTGCTGCGCTTCATGGTATCGATCGCTTCGTGGCTGTGCCTGGGCCTGGGTTTTTTCTGGGTGCTGTGGGACAAGCAAAAACGCAGCTGGCATGACATCTATTCGGAGACGCGCTTGGTGCATATTCCGAAGAAGAAAAAACAGTAGCGCGATGAAAACGGGTACAAAAAAGCCGGCGCTAAGCCGGCTTTTCATTGCGCGGAATTTACCCCGCTCGCCTCAACATCAGGAATCCGGCGACTGCGCAGATCAGGCTGGGTATCAGCACTGCCAACAGCGGCGGGAAGCCGAATACCAGGCTCGATGGCCCGAGCAGATCCTGCGCAATGCGGAACACAAAGCCCACCAGCACGCCGGTGAATACACGCTGACCCAGGGTTACCGAGCGCAGCGGACCAAAGATGAACGAGATGGCCATCAACACCAGCGCGGCGGTCACCACCGGTTGCAGCACTTTGGTCCAGAACGCCAGCCAGTATTTGCCGTTGGCCAGGCCCTGGTCGGCGAGGTAATGGATGTAACGCCACAGCCCGGTCACCGACAACGCTTCCGGCTCCAGCACCACGGTGCCGAGCAGTTGCGGGGTCAGCTGTACATCCCAGCGCTCAGTCGGGGTTTGCACCACTTCGGTGTTGCGCTCGTGGAATACCGTGGTCGCCACGTCTTCAAGCTGCCAGTGATCGCCCTGGTATTGGGCTTTCTTGGCAAAGCTGGACGATTGCAGGTGGCGTTCTTTATCAAAGGTGTAGCGAGTAACGCCATACAGCACGCCATTCGGTTGCACGGCGTTGATGTGCACAAACTCATCGCCTTGACGGTGCCACAGGCCTCGCTTGGAACTTTGCGCTTCGCCACCGCCCTGCGCCATGGAACGGCTGGCCTGGCCGATATTCTCGCTCCACGGTGCCAGGTATTCGCCGATCAGAATGCCGGCCAGCATCAGCACCAGCATCGGCTTCATCACGGCCCAGACAATACGCCCGACCGACACCCCGGCCGCACGCATGATGGTCAGCTCACTGCTGCTTGCCAGGCTGCCCAGGCCGATCAGGCAGCCAATCAGCGCGGCCATCGGCAGCATTTCATACACCCGCCGTGGCGAGGTCAGAAGCACATACCACGCCGCGTCGCCGAGGCCATAGCTGCCCTGCACGTCGCCCAGTTCGTCGATAAAAGCGAACAGCAATGCCAAGCCAACAATGATGCCCAGCACCGACAGAATGGCGAAAAACACGCTCGTGCCGATGTAACGATCCAGCTTAACCATGCGCCAACTCCTGCGCCGTGCGGCGACCCGCCAACTTCAGGCGCAACGGCTCCCAGAATTGCAGCGTCAGACCAATCAGCAAAAACACACCATGTACCCACCACAAGCCGACGCTCATGGGGATCTTGCCCTTGTCCAGCGCGCCGCGAGCGGCGATCAGCAACGACAGGTAGGCCATATAAAGGAGGATTGCCGGCAGCAACTTGAGGAAGCGGCCCTGACGGGGGTTAACCCGCGACAGCGGCACTGCCAGCAAGGTGACCACAAATACCAGCAGCGGAATCGATATGCGCCATTGCAGCTCGGCCTGATGGCGCGGCTCGCTGCTGCCGATCAGCTCGCGGGTGGTCAACGCTTCACGCTCGCTGATGTCGCTGCTGACTTCCGGCTTTACCAACAGCACGCCATAGGTGTCGTACTTGATGGTGCGGTAGTCGGCGGCGCCAGGGTTGCCGTCGTAGCGGTAGCCGTTTTCAAGAATGAGGTAGCGGCTGCCGTCGGGCTGAATTTCCTGGCGGCCTTTATCGGCCACCAGCACGGTGATGCCGCGCTCTTTATCGCCCTCTTTCGACAGGCGCTTTTCCGAGATAAAGATGCCGCCCAACTGGCTGCGGTCATCCGACATTTCCTGGGTGTAGGTGACCCGCGTGCCGCTGCGCATGGCCTGGAAACGGCCGGGCACCAGGGTATCGAATTCGGTAAGGGCGTCTTGCTCGTTGAGGATTTTCGCCACTTGCGCCACGCCTTGCGGCGCCAGGCCCATGCTCAGCCACGCAACAATAAGCGCGACCAGCGTGGCCGGCGCCAGGGTGTAGGCCAACAAGCGCTGCTGGCTCATGCCGGTGGCGGCCAGCACGGTCATTTCGCTGTCCAGGTACAGGCGCCCGTACGCCAGCAAAATGCCGAGGAACAACCCAAGCGGCAGAATCAGCTCAAGGAAGCCCGGCAGGCGAAAGCCCATGATCAGAAACAGCACGCCCGGATCGAGCGCACCCTGCGCAGCCTGCGCCAGGTACTTGATGAAGCGACCACTCATGATGATCACCAGCAACACGGCACTCACCGCGCTGAGGGTCAGCAGCACTTCACGGGACAGATAACGGAAGACAATCAAACCAGACACTCCAGGGTTGTCAGGCTCAGGCGGCTAAGCTCAAACTAGCTGCCTGTTGCCGGCCCTATAAGGCCGACGACCGAAAAATTTGCAGGTGTGGATACGAAACCAACGCGGTTCACGCCTGCCGAACAACGACAAGGACGCGGAGTTTACTAGAGCCAGCTGCGCAGTCCGAGCCCGTTTTTGCAAAAGGCCTTTTCTGGCCGCGCGGTTTCAACACCGATCGAGCGCGGCATTATCCTGTAATACCTACCGGTTGTCTTGGGGACTCCTCGCCATGGAATTTGTTGTTAAGAACGCACGTCCAGACGCACTGAAAACCGCCACCCTGGTAGTCGCCGTCGGCGAAGACCGCGCACTCAGCGGCGCCGCCCAGATTCTCGATGTCGCCAGCAACGGCGCAATCAGCAGCGTACTCAAACGCGGCGACCTGACCGGCAAAGTCGGCCAGACCCTGCTGCTGCAAAGCCTGCCCAACCTCAAAGCCGAGCGCGTATTGCTGGTTGGCGTCGGCAAAGACAGCGAACTCTCTGACCGTCAGGTGCGCAAGGTAGTCACCGCAGCCCAGGGCGTGCTGAAAAGCCTGGGCGGCAAAGAAGCCGTGTTGGCCCTCGACGATTTGCAGGTGAAAGGTCGCGACACCTACAGCAAAACCCGTCTGGTGGTGGAAACCCTGGCCGACAACCAGTACAGCTTTGAACAATTCAAAAGCCAGAAGAGCAAACCCCGCCCTCTCGGCAAAATTACCCTGCTAACCGAGAAAGCCAGCTTCGCCGATGTCGAGCGCGCCAGCCTTCAGGCGCAAGCCATTGCCGCCGGCATGGCATTTACCCGCGACCTTGGCAACCTGCCGCCGAACATTTGCCACCCTGTTTACCTGGGCGAGCAAGCCAAAGCCCTGGGCAAGGCTTACAAGTCGCTGAAGGTCGAGGTGCTGGATGAGAAAAAACTCAAAGACCTCGGCATGGGCTCGTTCCTCGCCGTGGCTCAAGGCAGCGTGCAGCCGCCGCGCCTGATCGTGCTGCAATACAACGGCGGCAAGAAAGGCGAGCAGCCGTTTGCGCTGGTCGGTAAGGGCATCACCTTCGACACCGGCGGCATCAGCATCAAGCCCGCCGCCGGCATGGACGAAATGAAATACGACATGGGCGGCGCCGCCAGTGTGTTCGGCACGTTCAAAGCGGTGCTGGAAATGCAGCTGCCGATCAACCTGGTGGGTGTCATGGCCTGCGCCGAGAACATGCCCAGCGGCAGCGCCACTCGCCCGGGCGACATCGTCACCACCATGAGCGGCCAGACCGTAGAAATCCTCAATACCGACGCCGAAGGCCGTCTGGTGCTGTGCGATGCCCTGACCTACACCGAGCGCTTCAAGCCGCAGGCGGTCATCGACATCGCCACCCTGACCGGCGCCTGCATCGTTGCCCTCGGCAGCCACACCTCCGGCCTGCTCGGCAATAACGACGAACTGGTGCAACAGCTGCTCGCCGCTGGCCAGACCGCTGACGACCGCGCCTGGCAGTTGCCGCTGTTCGATGAATACCAGGAGCAGCTCGACAGCCCGTTCGCCGACATCGCCAACATCGGCGGGCCGAAAGCCGGCACCATCACCGCTGCCTGCTTCCTGTCGCGCTTCACCAAAAACCTCAACTGGGCGCACCTGGACATCGCCGGCACGGCGTGGATCAGCGGCGGCAAAGACAAAGGCGCCACGGGCCGCCCGGTGCCGCTGTTGACGCAATACCTGCTGGATCGCATCAAGGTTTAAACCCTGTAAAGCATCGCGGCTAAAGCCGCTCCTACAGAATGCACGACCTGCAGGAGCGGCTTAGCCGCGATGGCCCCACCGCTGTTTCATTGAAGATTCCGAACCCACCATGCCCCGCATCGAATTCTACGTCCTCTCCTCCACCGCCCCCGCCGACCGACTGCGTGCGGCGTGCCAGCTGGCGATGAAGGCCTGGCGCCATGGCATGCCGGTGTTCATGCGTGCCAGCGATGAAGCGCAATGCAGTGAAGTGGACGAACTTTTGTGGCGTTTCAAGGCCGAAACCTTCGTACCCCACAGCCTGCACCGCGACGCACCCGATGCGCCGGTGGTGATCGGCCTGGACGACGAGCCGGCCGCCAGCCAGGGCTTGCTCATCAACCTCAACAGCAGCCTGTCACCCCATGTGCAGCGTTTCAGCCGGGTGATCGAAATCGTTAACCAGCAACCCGAACAATTGGCGAGTTCGCGGGAAAACTTCCGCACCTACCGCCAGCAGGGTTATGACCCCAAGCGAGTTGAACTGTAGCCTGCCCATGGACACACCAAAACCGCCGCAAAAGCCCCACCACCTGCTGGACGATCTGGAGTCGATTCGTGAGTTTCTGAGCCATAAGGAACCCACCGTCACTGCAGCCCCAGACGATTTTCAGGATCTGCCCCTGCTCACCGACTCGGTGGAAATGGGCCAGATTCCGCTGCTCTCCGACATCGTCGCGCCCGGCCCGACGACGCCTGTCACTGCGCAGCCGCAGTCGCATCTCCACGCTTCGCCACAGCCACAGCCACAGCCACGCCCAAGCATCCCTGCCGCGCCGGCGCATGTGCCGCCACCTGCTGTGGCCCGTCCCGACCCTTCGCCTGCCGCCGCTACGCCAACGCCCTCCCCGGCGCCCGGCATTGCCCAGGCCGCGCAGCGCAGCGTGCAACCCAGCAACACGGCCAGCGACCTGCTGCGCCTGGACGCCGAACTGCGCGCCGCCGCACAGCTGATTCTGCAAGACGTGATCGATGACTTCGTGCCGCAAATAGAAGCCGAACTCAAACGCCGCCTCGAAGCGCGCCTGACCCGACTGTTGCCGCCGCGTAAAGGTTGAGCCGGCCCAATTGCTTGCCTGCATTACCGGCAAGTCACGCCCTACCCCGCCCCAAACAACCGTGATCCCCGCGAAAGCGGGGATCCAGGCTCGCGCAGAGGGATGCGGTTTTAATGCAGCCGCAACCATTTCCCGGTCGGACCGCTTATAACCCAAGCAAACCGGTGGGCCACCTCAACCCCGCCTCACTCGCGCTCCCCGATCGCAGCCATCCCCGTTATACTTCCCGGCTTTCCGATTAGCTGCCAAAACAGGGTCCCGATCCGCATGGACAAGACGTACCAGCCCCACGCCATTGAAACCTCCTGGTACGAAACCTGGGAGTCGAAGAACTATTTCGCCCCGCAGGGGAGCGGCGACTCCTACACCATCATGATCCCGCCGCCGAACGTCACCGGCAGCCTGCACATGGGCCACGGCTTCAATAACGCGATCATGGATGCGCTGATCCGCTTCCGCCGGATGCAAGGCCGCAACACCCTCTGGCAGCCAGGCACCGACCACGCCGGTATCGCCACGCAAATGCTGGTGGAGCGCCAGATCGGCGCGCGGGGCCTGAGCCGTCACGACCTGGGCCGCGAGAAATTCCTGGAAAAAGTCTGGGAATGGAAAGGCCAGTCCGGCGGCAATATCAGCCGGCAAATCCGCCGCCTCGGCTCGTCCGTAGACTGGAGCCGCGAAAAATTCACCATGGACCCCGACCTGTCCGAAGCCGTGCAGGAAGCCTTTGTGCGCCTGCATGAAGACGGCCTGATCTATCGCGGCAAGCGCCTGGTGAACTGGGACACCAAGCTGCACACGGCCATTTCCGACCTCGAAGTGGAAAACCACGACGAGAAAGGTTTCCTCTGGAACCTGCGCTACCCGTTGGCCGACGGCGCCAAGACGGCCGATGGCCTGGGTTATCTGATCGTCGCCACCACGCGCCCGGAAACCCTGCTGGGCGACAGCGCCGTGGCCGTTCACCCGAGCGACGAGCGCTATCAGGCGTTGATCGGCAAGTTCATCGAATTGCCGCTGGTTGGCCGCCGCATTCCTATCGTCGCCGACGAATACTGCGACCCTAAATTCGGCACTGGTTGCGTGAAAATCACCCCGGCGCACGACTTCAACGACTACGAAGTGGGCAAGCGCCACAACCTGCCGCTGATCAACGTACTGGACAAGAACGCCGCCCTGCTCGGCCGCGCCCAGGTGTTCAACATCGACGGCAGCGTCAACGCCGAGTTCGACGCCACCCTGCCGCAGCAATACGCCGGCATGGACCGTTTCGTCGCGCGCAAGCAAATGGTCGCCGACCTCGACGCCCAGGGCCTGCTTGAAAAAGTCGACGACCACGGGCTGAAAGTGCCGAAGGGCGATCGCTCGGGCACCGTGATCGAGCCATGGCTGACAGATCAGTGGTACGTGTCCACCAAGCCGCTGGCCGAAAAAGCCATCGCGGTGGTAGAGAGTGGCGAAATTCAGTTTGTGCCCAAGCAATACGAGAACATGTACTTCAGCTGGATGCGCGACATCCAGGACTGGTGCATCAGCCGACAACTCTGGTGGGGCCACCGCATTCCGGCCTGGTACGACGAAGCCGGCCAGGTTTATGTAGGCCGTGACGAAGCAGAGGTGCGCGCCAAGCACAACCTCGGCGACATCGCCCTGCGCCAGGATGAAGACGTGCTCGACACCTGGTTCAGCTCGGGCCTGTGGACCTTCTCCACCCTCGGCTGGCCAAACCAGACCGAAGCCCTGAAAACCTTCCACCCCACCGACGTGCTGGTGACCGGCTTCGACATCATCTTCTTCTGGGTTGCCCGGATGATCATGCTGTCCACGCACCTGACCGGGCAGATTCCGTTCAAGACCGTGTATGTGCACGGTCTGGTGCGCGACGGCCAGGGGCAGAAAATGTCCAAATCCAAGGGCAACGTGCTCGACCCGCTGGACATCGTTGACGGCATCGACCTCGACACCCTGCTGGAAAAACGCACCAGCGGTCTGATGCAGCCGAAAATGGCCGAGAAAATCGCCAAGCAGACCAAGGCTGAGTTCCCCGAAGGCATCGCCAGCTTCGGCACCGACGCCCTGCGTTTCACCTTCTGCTCGCTGGCGTCTACTGGCCGCGACATCAAGTTCGACATGGGCCGCGTCGAGGGCTACCGCAACTTCTGCAACAAGCTGTGGAACGCCGCCAACTTCGTAATCGAAAACACCGATGGCCAGGACACCGGCGTTAACGGCGAAGAAGTCGAGTTGTCGTCGGTAGACCGCTGGATCATCTCCCAGCTCCAACGCACCGAAGCCGAAGTGACCCGTCAGCTCGACAACTTCCGCTTCGACCTGGCTGCGCAAAGCCTCTACGAATTCGTGTGGGACGAGTACTGCGCCTGGTACCTGGAACTGGTCAAACCGGTTCTGTGGGACGAGAACGCGCCCATCGAGCGTCAGCGCGGCACCCGTCGCACCCTGGTGCGCGTGCTGGAAGTGATCCTGCGTCTGGCGCACCCGTTCATGCCGTTTATCACCGAAGAAATCTGGCAGCGCATCAAAGCGCAGGCCGGCGTCAGCGGTGAAACCATCATGCTGCAGGCCTGGCCGGTGGCCAACGAAGCGCGCATCGATGCCGCTGCCGAAGGCGATATCGAATGGGTGAAAGCGCTGATGCTGGGCCTGCGCCAGATTCGCGGCGAGATGAACATCTCCATGGCCAAACGCATCGACGTGTTCCTGCAGAACGTCAGCAGCGAAGACCAGCGTCGCCTCAACGACAACGCGCCGCTGCTGAACAAACTGGCCAAGCTGGATAACGTCACCGTGCTGGCAGCCGATGCCGAAGCACCGATGTCTGCCACCGCGCTGGTGGGCGACATGCAGGTGCTGGTGCCGATGGCTGGCCTGATTGACAAGGACGCCGAACTGGCCCGCCTGGACAAGGAGATTCAGCGCCTGACCCAGGAAGTGCAACGCGTCGGTGGCAAGCTCGGCAACGCCGCCTTTGTCGACAAGGCTCCGGCCGACGTCATCGCCAAGGAACGCGCCAAGCTGGCAGAGGCCGAGCAGGCCGTGGCCAAGTTCACCGAACAGCGCGCCCGCATCGCCAGCCTCTAAGCTCCTCCCTCCACGGCCCTGATCTTCAGGGCCGTTTCTTATCGAGGCCGCCGCCATGGATGTCAGCAAAACCAAAAGCAGCTTTTACCGTCGCCTGTACGTGGCCTGGCTCATCGATAGCGGCGGCGCCAGCAGCGTGCCGGCGCTGATGGACGCCACCGGCATGCCGCGACGCACCGCGCAGGACACCTTGCTGGCCCTGGCTGATCTGGATATCGACTGCCAGTTCGCCCAGCAGGCCGGCGAGCGCAATAACGCCGGGCGTTACGAAATTCGCAGCTGGGGCGCCATCGACAAGCAGTGGATTGCTGCCAATCTCACGCAAATAAAACGTGTGCTGGGTTATCCGTAATGTCCTCGAAAAAACCGGCGCCGGCGGCTGAAAAAAAGCCCCTGCTGCACCCACGCAACCGCCATCAAGGCCGTTACGACTTCCCTCAGATGATCAAAGCCAGCCCCGAACTGGGCGCCTTTGTGATCATCAATCCCTACGGCAAGGAAAGCATCGACTTCGCCAATCCTGCTGCGGTGAAAGCGTTCAACCGCGCGCTACTGCAACAGTTCTATGGCGTGCGCGGCTGGGACATTCCCCCGGCCTACCTGTGCCCGCCTGTGCCGGGCCGGGCCGACTATCTGCACTACCTCGCCGACCTGCTGGGCGCCAGCCACGACGGCGTGATTCCGCGCGGCGCCGGCGTGCGCGGTCTGGACATCGGCGTGGGCGCCAACTGCATTTATCCGCTGATTGGTCAGCACGAATACGGCTGGCGCTTTGTCGGCGCCGACATCGATGCGCAGTCGCTGGCCTCCGCTGCTGCCATCCTGAGCGCCAACCCGCAGGCCGCTGCGGCTATCGAATTGCGCCAGCAAGCCGATGCCGCGCACATCTTCCACGGCCTGATCGGCAGCGACGAGCGCTTCGACTTCACCCTCTGCAACCCACCCTTCCACGCCTCGCTGGACGAAGCCCGCAGCGGCAGCCAGCGCAAATGGAAAAACCTCGGCAAGCTCGACCCCAGCCGAAAACTGCCCGAACTGAACTTCGGCGGACAGAGCAATGAACTGCACTGCGAAGGTGGCGAACTGGCCTTTATCAGCCGCATGGCCGACGAAAGCGTAGCCGTGGGCGCGCAGGTGTTCTGCTTCAGCACGCTGGTGTCGAAAATCAGCAACGTGCCCTTGCTGGAGTCACGACTGCAAGCACTGGGCGCCGGCGATATTCGCGTGGTGGACATGGCCCAGGGGCAGAAACAAAGCCGTTTCGTGGCCTGGACCTTTCTCGACAAAAACCAGCGCCGCGCCTGGCGCAAGGCGCGCTGGGGATAATTTAAAACCAAGCCACTTCCCCGTCGTCCCCGCGAAAGCGGGACCCAGAATCTCAGAGCGTTCGCCTCTATCGAGACCGCCGCAACGCTCCTGGACTCCCGCCTGCGCGGGAATGACGGTGGGTTAGGTCAGGATTGGCCCAACGTTGCACTCGGCACACCGAACAGCAGCATGTAGGTTGGGTTGACGAAGGAAGCCCAACATCCCTCCAGCGCCGGCCTACGTACCCTGCCCCGTCCCCAACGTTGCACTCGGCACACCGAACAGCAGATCGAAGCCCCACTGAAATACAAACGCGTACAACAGAAAAAACAGCATCAGTGAGAAGTCGGTGGCCAGCGCCTGCCACCAGCCGATGCTCAGCCCCCACACCAGCATCGGCACCGTCATCAGCAGCAAACCCAATTCGAAAGCAACGGCATGAACCACTCGCCGCGCCACCGTACGCCGTGGTTTTAGCTGACGCTTTTCCCAGCCCTCGAACAGGCTGTTGAACACCATGTTCCATGCCAGCGCCACCAGACACAGCGCCACCGCCAGGGCGCCGGTTGCGGCTAGACCGCCGTCAAACGCCCACGCCATCGCCGGTGTGATAAAGAGCAGCGCCAACGCTTCGTAACTGATCGCCTGCACCACTTTGCGTTTTTTACCCTGCATCACTGCATGCTCGTACTTGCCAATGTGCCGCCACTGTATTTCTAATGCGCTGAAATCTTCAGTCAGCTTCTTTCAGGATTATTGATAGATGAGCCTTAGCAAAGATGCCGTGCAAGTGTTTCTCGCCGTGCTCGACAAAGGCTCGTTTTCCGCCGCTGCCCGTAGCATCGGCCGAGTGCCTTCGGCCGTGAGCATGACCATCAGCAACCTCGAGGCTGATCTTAATCTGGTGCTGTTCGACCGCTCCGGTCGCGAGCCGCAACCGACTGCCGCCGCGCTGGCGCTGCAAGCCAAAGCGCGTTTCATGTTGCAGCAGTTCGAGCTCTGGGAAGCGCAAGCCCTGGCGCTGTCGACCGGCCTGGAAAGTTGCCTGAGCCTGGCCATCGCCCCGGAGCTGCTCGCCTCCGACTGGGCCACGCCCTTGGCCAGACTTGCCGAACGCTATCCAACCCTCGACGTGGAAGTACTGGCCGCGCCTGAAGCTGACGCCATCCGCCTGCTGCACGAAGGCCGCGTGCAGTTGGCGCTGGTGTTCGAAAACCCCAACTTCGACAGCCGCGAGTGTTGCCAGGAAACCACCCAGGAAACCTTGCTGGCGGTGATCGCCCCGCACCATCCCGCGATCGCCAGCGGCCGGCAGCTGCGCATCGATGAACTGGCTGAACACCGGCAAATCGTCGTCGCCGGCCGCGACCCGGAACCGCTGCAACCGCGCTTCTTGCAAGCCCATCATCACTGGCGCACCGACAGCCATACCGCGGCCCTGCGCATGATGCAGGCCGGGCTCGGCTGGGGTTACTTGCCGGAGTCTCTGGTACGCCCAACGTTGCAGGCCGGCAGCCTGGTGGAGTTGCAGCTGAGCAATATCTCCAAACTGGCGTTGTGGGTGGACCTGGTGTGGTCCAACAGCAAGCCGTTGGGCCTTGGCGCGCAGCACTTTATCGAGTTGATACGCGAGGGGCGTCAACAGGCCAGCAGCCGCTCTAAACCGCACTAAATCAGGGCATCAAAATGCCCTGTCGAAGCGGCACAGTTCTGATAGCCTTCCGGTTCCATCGACTGGCCAGAGCAGGTGAAACATGACTGAGGAGACCGACCGCATGGCCGTGTGTGCCCGTCGTGTTCGTACCACCTGCTGCTTGCTCCTCACTGCTCTGCTAACCCTTCCCTGCTTCGTCGCGGCCGAGCCACATAACGCCGCCCCCAAGCTACGCGTGCTCACCGAACATTCGCCGCCCGGCGAATATCTGGACGCCTCGGGCCGGGTAACCGGCCCGACTGCCGAAATGGTTCGCGAGCTGATGCGCCGCGCGGGCGAAAGCGTGGAAATCGAATTGCACCCCTGGAAGCGCGGCTACGACTACGCCCTCAGCGACCAGCCCGTGGCGCTGTTTGAAACCGCCCGCACCCGCGAGCGGGAAAACCTGTTCAAGTGGGTTGGGCCAATCAAACGCATAGCGCGCGGGCTGTACGCGCTGGAAGAAAACGGCCAGGCACTGGAGCGACTGGAAGATGCACGCGCCGCCGCTGGCATTTGCACCTACAACGGCGATAGCAGTGCCGATTTACTGATTCAGCAAGGCTTCGCCAATCTGGCCAGGCCCACCTTGCCCGAGCAGTGCCTGAGCATGCTGCTGCACAAACGCGTGGCGCTGTGGGCCACCAGCGACATCGAAAAAGACGCCTATCTGGCATCCCATCATTTGCCGCCGAACGTCATCACCCGGGTGCTCAAACTGGAAATGCGCGAGCTGTACATCGCCTTTTCCCTCGCCACGCCCGACAGCACAGTAAAGCGCTGGCAAACCGTGCTCGACGAAATGAAACGCGACGGCACCCTGGCCGCGTTTTACCGCGACACGTACTCCGAAGAACAGATAAAAGCGGTAAGTTCGGTCGAGTAGCGCCCGCGCAACTCACCACTTCCCTGTAGAAGCGACCTTGGTCGCGAACCCTGGAAAAGGCATTTTCGGCTGGACCACCTTTTCCAGGATTCGCCAGAAAGCCAGTTCCTACGAGGACGTGTAGGAGTCGGTCCGCAGCGAAGCCCAACAGACATCAGCCGGGCGTTACCGCATACCGCCGATCCAGCGCGCTGTAACCCAGCCCCACGCTTTTGTGCACTTTCAACTGCACCGGTATGCGCTCTTTCAACGCTTCCACGTGGCTGATGATGCCGATCATTTTGCCGCTGGCATTCAGCGCATCGAGCGCGTCGAGGGCCACCTCCAGCGTCTCGCCGTCGAGCGTGCCGAAGCCTTCGTCGAGGAACAGCGAGTCGATGCTGGTTTTGTGGCTGACCAGGTCTGACAGCGCCAGCGCCAACGCCAGGCTGACGAGGAAACTCTCGCCGCCCGACAGCGTCTTGCAGTCCCGTGCGACGTCGCCTTGCCAGGTGTCCAGCACTTCCAGCTCCAGCTCGCCACTGCCGCGCCGCGCCAATTGATAGCGGCCATGCAAGCGTTGCAGTTGCTGATTGGCGAGGTACACCAGATGGTCGAGCGTCAGGCCCTGGGCAAACTTGCGGTACTTGGCGCCGTCCGCCGAACCGATCAAGCCGTTGAGGTGCTGCCACAGGTCATGCTCGGCGCTCTTGTCTTCAATCGCCGCAAACAAGGCCTGCTGACTGGCGCGGCGAGTGGCGTCACCGTGCAGTTGCGCGCGGATTTCGCCCTGGCGTTGGCTGAGCTGTTTGAGCTGCTCGTTCAAAGACCTCAACTGCTCATCAAGCTGCTCGGCATCCAGTTCAGTCGCTGGCGTGGCTTGCAACTGCGCCAGTGTTCCGCTGCTGGCGGCATGCAGGGCCTGCGATTCGGTGAGGGCTTTTTCCAGCGATGTTTTCAGCGCCTGCAACTGTGCCTGTTGCGCCTCGCTTAACAGCGCGGCCTGATACGCCGCCTCGTCGGCAAACGGGCTTTGCGCCAACGCCTCGCGCCACGCCTGTTGCTGCGTTTGCAGGGTGCGTTGGTCGTCTTCCAGCAGCTCGCTAAGGGTTTGATGTTTACCGAGCAAGGCACTGACGTGTTGCAGCGCTGCGTTGTAGTCCTGCTCAACGGCTGCCAGGCGTGCCAATGCATCCTGATGCTCGGGCACCGGCGCCAGCGGCTTCTCGCCCTGCGCGCGCCAGCGTTGCTGCCACAGCGCGCTGACTTCGGTGGCGTTGTGCAATGCGTGCCGGGCGTCGGTGAGTTGCCCTTGCACGTCAACCAGCGCGCGCTGGCGCGCCTGATAGCGGCTCCACTCCTGCTCACGTTCAGCTAACCACTGGGCGCCGTCGTCGGGCAGGGCGTAGCCGAGTTCGGTTAACGCAGCGGCGAGGCGTGTCTGCTGTTCGTGGCGCTGGGCGTGTACGCGAGCCAATTGCCCGTCGAGCGCTTGCTGCTGTTGAGCGGCGGCTTGCTGGTCTTTGTTCAGCAACGCGACTTTTTGGCTGCTGTCGCGATGCTGCTGCTGCGCCTGTTGGCTGGCCTCGCGCGCCGCCTCGATGGCGGCCTTGAGTGCATCCACGGCGGCGAGGCGCTGGTGCAGCTGTTCATGCGTTTGCTGATGACGCGCCTGCTCGGCCTTCAGCCCGGCGTTGTCCTCCAGTTGCACACCCAATACGGCGCACTGCTCCGTCCATTGCTGCGCCTGCGCCAGTCGTTCGCGTTCTATGTTTTGCGCTTGTTGCGTCTGCTGCTGAGCCCGCTCGACCAACGCCGCCACTTCTGCACCGAGGGCTTCGCCCTGGGCGCGCAACTCCTCTAGCTGCGTTTTTTTCGTGAGCAATTCCCGTTGCGTGGCCGAGCTGTCGAGCTGTTGATACGCGCTGACAGCCGGATGCTCCAGGGCGCCGCACAGCGGGCACGGTTCGTGCGGCTGCAATTGCGCGCGGTAGGCTTCCAGCGCCTGAATACGCTGCTCTTGCTCCAGCAGTTTTTCCTTGTCGCGCACCTGCTGCTGCACGTCTTTGTACTGCTCGCGAAGCGCGTGAAGGGTTTGCTCTTTCGCCGTTTTTTCCAGCGCCAGCTCGGCAGCTGCCGCTTCCAGCTGCCTGGCCTGTTGCGCCAGTTGCTGGCGTTGCAGTCCGATCTGCTGCAAGCGCTCCAGGCCATGCCCCTGCGCTATCAGGCGTTGCCCATGATCGCGCAGTTCCCCTTCAGTCTGGCCGGCCAGCAGCGTTTGCAACGCCTGGTGCTGCGCCTGTTCAGCAGCCGCGGTGCGCTGCAGGTGCTGCTCCGCCTCCGCCACCTGCGCTGTCATCGAAAGCAGTTGCTGCGCCACGCTGGCGGCGGTTTGCGCGAGTGACGCCCGGCGCTGCTCAAGGCTGCCCATCTCGGCGGCCAGCTCCGCGTCGGCTGCGAACTGCGCGCGCCATACTCCAAGCTTTTCGCCCAACTGGGCATGATGCGGTTGCTCGGCAAGCTGCTGGGTCAGGCTCTGCAGCTGGGCAGCCAGTTGCGTGACCTGCGTGTGGCGAGCGGCAGAGATTTGCTGGCTCAGCTGGCAGGCCTGCCAAAGGTCGTGTTGCACCTGCTGACTGGCCTGGCGCTGCGCCTGCTCAGTACTTTCCACTTCCTGAGTACGCTGCGCCACGCACTGCAACGCCCGTTGCCAGGCGCTATGACTTGGCTGCAACTTCAGCGCCGGGGCGCAGGCAGCAAGGCGCTGCAATTGCGGCTGAGCCTCAGCCCATTGCGCTTGCGCGTGTTGCGCCTGGGTCGCCGCCGCCTGCACCTGACGCTCGGCTTTCGCGAGGTCTTCGCGCCATTGCCGCTGCTGCTGCACCTGCTGTTGTTCGGCAACTAACGCGGCCTCGCTGGCGGCCAGTTGCGCGCCCTCCTCTTCCAGCACCTGCCGCTGCTCCTCGCTAAGCAACTCGACGCCCTCGGCCCGGGCGCGCAGTTGGCCAAGCTCGTCACGGACCTCGCGGGTGCGCTCGAATACGCGCTGGGAAATCTGCCCGTAAATGTCGGTTCCGGTCAGCTCTTCCAGCAGCTCCGCGCGCTGGTTGGCATTGGCCTCCAGAAATGCGGCAAAACCGCCTTGAGCCAGGAGCATGGACTTGGTGAAGCGCTCGAAATCGAGACCCGTGAGGCTTTCTGTCAGACGGTATTTTTCGTTGATCTTGTCACTGAGAATTTCGCCCTCGCCGGTATCCGCATCCACTTTGGCCAGCTCTACCTTCGGCGCCTGCAACGCGCCGTCGCTTTTGTCCCGCGCGCGGCGCTGGCTCCAGAAAGCGCGGTAACGCTGCCCCTTCACTTCAAACTCGACCTCAGCCAGGCAATCAGCGGTATGACGCGTCATCAGTTCGTTGGCGCTGGCCGACAAGGTGCTCATGCGCGGCGTGCGGTGATAGAGCGCCAGGCAGATGGCATCCAGCAGCGTGGTTTTGCCGGCGCCGGTCGGCCCGGTGATAGCGAACAGACCGTTGTCTTTGAACGGCTCAGCAGCGAAGTCGATCTTCCACTCGCCCTTGAGAGAATTAAGATTCTTCAGGCGCAGGCTGAGGATTTTCATACGTCCTCCTCGCGCAGCTCGCTGACCACTTGCCGATACAGGCCATGCAAGCGCTGATGCAGTTCGGGCTCCACGGTTTCGCTGGCGAGGCGCTGGGCGAACACATCGTCGGTGCTCAGCTCATCCAGCGTTTCCCTGGCATTGCCCTGCAGGCTGGCGCTGGCATTGCCGCGCTCACGGCGGATGCGCAGCACCTCCACCGGCAAGCCTTCAGTCATTGCCTGAATGCGGGTTTGCAAGTCGCTCAGGTAGTCATCGCCACTCACACACACTTCCAGCCACACCGGCCGCTCGGCTGTGCCCTGCTGAGCCGCTTCGGTGACCGCCTGTTGCAACTCGGTCAACGAACCGCGCACCGAAATCAGCGCCTGCGAACGCGGTACCGACAGCGCCTGAATGCTCGCCAACTCACGTCCGGCAAACTCCACCAGCAACACTTCCTTGCTTTGCCTGGCTTCATCAAAGCTCAAAGGAATCGGCGAGCCGCAGTAGCGAATATGCTCCAGCCCACCGACCTTTTGCGGCCGGTGAATATGACCCAGCGCGATATACGCGGCCGGCGGAAACGCACTGGTGGGAAAGGCTTCTAGCGCACCGACATAAATCTCGCGCACCGACTCGCTGGCACTGGCGCCAACGGTAGTGAGGTGGCCAGTGGCAATAATCGGCAGCGCACCGCCCAGTTCATCGCGGCGACTTTCAGCCAGAGCAAACAGATGCTGGTAATGCTGGTGAATGGCTTCTTGCAGCGACAACTGTTTGTCTTGCGCGCTCTGCCCGGCCTGGCTGTACAGCACGTCGCGCGGGCGGATGAAGGGAATGCCGCACAGCAGCGCGGCGGGGTTGCCGGCGCGGTCGTATAGCTCCAGCAACTGCTCACTTAGCGGATTGCACACGGCAGGAATAACGCGCGTGTTGAGGTGCGCCAGCAGGCTCTTGCTTTCGCCGAGCATGGCCACCGAATCGTGGTTGCCGCCCAGCACCACCAACTGCGTGCCGGTGGCGCGCAAGGCCACGATAAATTCGTTATACAACTCGCGGGCGTAACTGGGCGGTGCGCCGGTGTCAAAGATATCGCCGGCGATAATCAGTGCATCCACGGCATGCACCACACATTGTTCAATCAACCATGTGGTAAAAGCCTGATGTTCGGCCTGGCGGGTCTTGCCCATAAAATGCTGGCCAAGGTGCCAGTCAGAGCTGTGCAGAATGCGCATCCCGGTTTTATTCTCGCGGTTTTCAAGGCGCCAACCTTGAATCAAAGCGCCCCCCTTGGCAAATCACACCGCGCTGTCGTCGCAGCGCTCTGGAGCTTGATTCCCATGACAACAGCCAGCTACATCGACTTGTTGATCAGCGATTGCGATGGCGTACTGATCGACAGCGAAATCGTCGCCGAGCGCATCCTGCGTGACGCCTTGGCCACCCTGGTTCCACGCCACGAACTGGATGTCGTGCTGCATGGCACATTCGGCCTGCAAGGGCGCGACATTCTGGCGCGCGTGCAAGCGCACTTCGGCATCAAATTGCCCGCCAGTTTTATCCGCGAGTTGCAACACGGCACCGCCTCGCGCATTCACGAACTGGCGCAGCCCATTCCTGGCGCGCGCGAAGCCTACATGAGCATCGACCTGCCGCTGGCCGTGGCCTCGAACAGCAACCTCGACGGCATCGTCCGCTCCCTGCACCGCTGCGAACTCACCGAACGCGTCGACAGCGGCATCTTCGCCGCCGAGCAAGTACCCCGCCCCAAACCCGCGCCCGACGTTTACCTGTTCGCCGCGAAAACCAACGGCGTACCGCCCGAGCGCTGCCTGGTAGTGGAAGACAGCAGCACTGGCGTAACCGCCGCGCTTACCGCCGGCATGCGCGTAATCGGCTTTCTCGGCGCCAGCCATATTCCGCCGGAACACGGCGAAACCCTGCGCGAGCTAGGCGTCGAGCACCTGATTAAACACATGGACGAACTACCTGCGCTGGTTGAACGCCTGCGCCGCGAACCGCCGAAGGCTGTATTGGTGTAAAGCAAAATGCAGATGCCGTAGGCGCCAGCTTGCTGGCGAACCCTGCAAACGACGTTTCGCGATTGTCGTTTACAGGGTTCGCGACCAAGGTCGCTCCTACAGCCGCCGCTGGACGGCAGAACGCGGCAATCGCAATTCAGTCCAACGGCGCCTGCCGAAGCGGTTTTAACCCCAGCTCGCTGCCAACACCGGCTCCAATGCCGCCTGATAATTAGGCGGCAAATTGCTGCTGGCCGAACTGGGCGGTGCAAACGCGGCCATGGCCTCCACCAAGCGGTTGACCTTCGCAGCGATCAGCGCATCGCCATTGGCGGTGTAAAACGCCTCGACCTGCCGGCTTTCGTCGACATACCAATCGCGAATGGTGAGTTTGTCACTGCTGCCCAGAATCGTGACGTCGAGGTTATTGGCGTAGCGCCTGAACCAGAGCTGATCCAGACCGATTTCGTCCAGAAACTGCACCCGGTCAAGGCTGCTGATGTCGCTGTCGTTTTCGATGATGGTGTCGTGTCCATAACCGCGCCCGAAGATATACGTGTCGCCACCGCCTTCGCCGGTAAGTATGTCGGTGCCGCCTTTGCCATCGATCACGTTCCCGGCCGCGTTGCCGCCGATCCAGTTCTGCTGGTCATTGCCGGTGCCATTGATTGCCCGTGTGCCGGCCAGGGTCAGGCTCTCCACGTTATCGCTCAGGGTGTAATCGACGTACGTGTCGACCCGATCCATGCCTTCGCCTGCCAACTCCACGACGCGGTCATCTACCGAGTCGACGATATAACGGTCGTTGCCTGCCCCACCAAACATCAGGTCATTGCCGGCACCGCCGTTCAGCACGTTGTTGCCGGCATTGCCGCGCAGCGTGTTGGCCAGCGCATTACCGGTGCCGTTGATGGCAGCGCTACCGGTAAGGGTGAGATTTTCCACATGGGCGCCCAGGGTGTAGCTGATGCTGCTGTCGACCTGATCCAGACCACCGTCGGCCATTTCCATGACGCGGTCACCGGCGTTTTCGACGATGTAGCGGTCATTACCGCTGCCGCCATTCATGACGTCGGCGCCCAGCCCGCCGTCGAGCACATCGTTGCCGCCCTGGCCTTCCAGCGTGTCGTTGCCAGCACCGCCGCTGAGCAGGTTGTCGCCGCGGTTTCCGACCAGCAGATTGTCCTGAGCGTTGCCGGTTGCGTTGATGTCCTCGTCCCACAGCTTCAGCGGTTCGAGGGTGTAAATCGCGTAGCCACCGGCGACATTGGCCGCCCGGCGGAACTGCTCCAGGCCGACGAAGCGGGTCATGTCGCTGACTTTTTCACGGCCCGAATCGGCAATGTAAAAGCCCAGCAACTCACCACTGGTTTCGCTGTACGCCACACCGGTGAGCGTGACCATATGGTTGATCGCGCCGTTGTCGTTGTAGGCCGGGTCGTCCCACAGCGCACCGGCATTCACCGCTTGCAGCACGCCGCGCCCGCTGCGCAACAGGTTGGCCGTGCCGGCTTCGTTGTAGCCCACGATCAAGTCGTTGCGGATGCCATAGCTGTTCAGAATCGCCTGCTGCTGAACATAGTTGGAGCCGCCGCGCTGATAAGCCGGCAATTCCGGGTCTTGCACCGCCCAGTTGTTATCGATGGCCACACGCAGTACTTCGCCCTCGGTAGTGGGGCGGTCCGCCTGACTGAGCAGGTTGGCAATCGAGGTCAAGGCGCAGGTGCCACGGAACGTGGGCTCCGCGTCGCCCTGCATATAGTCGAGTTCATTGGCCTTGGGGTAGCCATAAACCAGGCTGGCCTGCCCGTCGATAGTGCCGCGCTCGGCCTTGGAGAAGTCCAGCAGAATGATGTTTTCCACATTGTCGGCCAGCGTATGGCTGATGCTGGCCTGCACGGTGTCGGTGCCTTCGTTGGCTAGCTCGACGGTCTCGTCGCCGAGGTTATCGACAAAATAGGTGTCGTTGCCCGCGCCACCGATCATGCGATCCGCGCCGGTCACGCCATCGAGAATGTTGTCGCGGCTGTTGCCGATAAGCAGGTTATCCAGCGCGTTACCGGTGCCATGAATATCGAAACCTTCGAGCAGGCGCAGCTCTTCGATATTGGCGTTGAGCAGGTACGTGGTGCTGCTGATCACCCGGTCGTAGCCTTGGCCTTTGAACTCCAGAATGGAGTCGTTGACGCTGTTCACCACATAGGTGTCATCGCCCTGGCCGCCTTCCATCTCATCGGCCCCAGCACCGCCGTCGAGGTAATCATTGCCCAGCCCGCCTACCAGCCGGTCATTGCCCGCACCGCCATACAGCCAGTCGTCATCCGTTTCGCCGATATTCAGGGTCTGTTTGGCTTCATTGCTTGCGGTGAAACCCATAAGAAGGTCGTCGCCATCGCCGCCATACAGCACATCGTTGCCGACCTGGCCGAAGAGGCGATCCATACCGTCGCCGCCGTACAGGAAATCATTGCCGGCGCCACCTTCCAGGTCATCGTTGCCGGCCTCGCCGTACAGGGTGTCGTTGCCCAGGCCACCGAGGGCGTAATCATTGCCGTTGCCGCCGTAGAGGATGTCGTCATCGGTTTCGCCGGCGCTCAGACTCTGCTTCGCATCATTGGTCGGCGAAAAGCCCACGAGCACATCATCGCCATCACCGCCCCACAGCACATCGTTCCCGACGTAACCAAACAGGCGATCATTTCCCGCTTCGCCCATCAGCAGGTCATCGCCCGCATTGCCCTGCAACTCGTCGGCACCGGCACCGCCAAACAAGCGGTCATTGCCTTCGTCACCGACGAGAAAATCATCATGATCACCGCCATCCAGCACATCGTCGCCCAGACCGCCGTACAGGCTGTCGTTACCGGCGCCGCCATATAACGTGTCGTTATCCGTCTCACCGAACAGCAGGGTCTGCTTGGTTTCATTGCTGGCCGTAAAACCCACCAGCAGATCGTCGCCGGCACCGCCCCACAGGGTGTCGTCACCGGTTTGTCCGAACAGCCGGTCGTTACCGGCTTCGCCAACTAACTGGTCATTGCCGTCGCCGCCGAACAACTGGTCCGCGCCGTAACCGCCCACGAGCGTATCGGCACCAGCCTGGCCATGAAGTTGATCGTCCTCGTAGCCGCCATCGAGATAATCATCACCCGCGCCGCCGACCAGCACATCAATGCCCGATTCGCCGTAGAGCACGTCGTTGCCGCTCTCGCCGTACAGATAGTCAGCGCCATCACCTCCCATTAGTACGTCATCGCCGGTACCGCCAAACAGCGAATCGTTACCCACGCCGCCATCGAGATAATCATCACCGTCATCGCCCGAGAGTTGGTCGTTGCCCTCCTCCCCATAAAGGCTGTCGTAACCCCCATACCCCCACAAACTGTCGTTGCCCGTACCGCCCCAGATCGAATCATCACGCCCACTGCCGCCGACGCTATCGTTACCTGCGCCGCCGAGGAAATGGGTCAGCAAATTGATATTGATATAGCGCGAACTGGACGCGTAATACTGCGCATTGAACGAGTCATCACCATCGGTGCCGATCAGATAATTCTGGTTGTTGTAATTCACCTTCACCTGATCAGCACGCCAGAAAAAATAACCATCGACCGTCGCGAATATCTCATCGCTAGTACGCAGCGCCTGATAATTACTGGCAGGCGCCCCACCGCGCGAGCGATTCACATAGGCAGGCCGATTAGACGTTTCAGATGGACGAATTGGCGGCGCGGCAGTGCCACCGAACTGATTGTTGCCCTGAGTAAAAAGCTCATAATCCGACGCACGAATATTCACCACACCGCGCTGCGCGAGGGTCCTCATTTCGTCAGCGTCGACCTGGCCGTTTTCGTTTGTGTCGGCCCAGGAAGTCACGCCGTTGAGTTCGTTGGCCGAAAGTTGGCCATCCTTGTTGGCGTCGCGCAACAGGAGCTGGGCTGCGGTGAGGCCGCGTCCATTGCTGTCGAAAAGAGTCTGGGTTTTTTCGGCGATGGAGGTGGCGGTATCGGTGGCTAGGGAGCGGGAATCGTAGAAGGCGCCGATGGGGGTGTAGCGCAGGCCGGACACGTCCAGACCGTAGTTAAACTCTGGCGAGGTTTGCTCCGATACAAAATTCCTAATGAGCGTTTTAGAAAACCATTCTCCGTAGTCGTTGAAAAAATCAGTTCCAAACCCAACACGCTCACCCAGCCGCCTTATCTGGTAGTCAAAATTCTGAGCCTGGTTAAATCCACCGAAACTCCCGAATTGTCCGAAATCGAAGTCGCTCAAGCTGGGGCTGCTCACGATGCTAGGCGGCGGCGACTGATTTCCGCCGAGCCCCTGTGTGACGCTCAAACCAAAACCTAACCCAGAACCGAGAAGATCTTTAATTTGAAGAATGCCTTCGCCCCCTGCGACTGCCCACTTACCAGCAGCGCTCGTCGCTATGTAGTCGTCCCAATATTCACCAACCGCGTATGAAGCTGTCGCGCCTGCAGTTATGCCAACTAATGTACCGCCCACACCCGAAATGATAAGGCCGGCACCAGGAATAAACGAAAGACCCACACGAGCAAGCGGTGTCGCGCCTGCCGCTACCAACGCCCCGATTGCGGTAGAAAAAACCTCTTTGGCAACTAAATTAGGGTCGTCGCTAGAAATGGCGATGCTGATTTTGTAGACATCAGCCCCATGCGATGAGATGACCTTAGCTCCAGTTACTGCTACAAGCGGGACCGATATAGAAAGTTTTGACGCTAGATCACTCGCGTTTGCTGCTAACTGGAATGACTCTAAAAGAGCGGCTTGGGCTTGCGACGTTAACCCTTCGCCAATCGCGCCAAACCCGTCAATTACTATGTCAATAGTGATACTTTCAAAAACCTGATTAGTCATAAATAAATTCCTATGCTAGAGATCTTCGCGTGCACATATATATACCGATTAACCCTGCGCAAAACACGAAACCAAATAAAGAGAAAACTGTGAGCGTAACAGATACAGAAAAAAAACCTGGCGAACAACACGCTCTTGCAATCTTAGATACCGGAGAAAAAAACGGTTCGAGATAGAGCATAACCACCGATGCCGAAAGCGATACAGTACAATTAAATAAAACGATAACTGACATTTTTAAGCGAAATACATATTCAGAATCATGCCGTTTAACAAGTACGCCCATATGGCGGCGGAACAACTCCCTTGCGTCCTTCCGAGCTAGGGAAGAAAAACAGATCCATAAAATCAAAACAGGGTATGCCAGCGCAGCGTAAAGGAAAACAGCCCGCAACGGTGTAGCATCAGAGCTGTACACATGCGAAACATTGATGGCGTTTAGCTGTCCCTTGGAAACAGGCAGCGCAAAATCAAGAAATTCAACAAGAACCGCAGTGCTAAACCACAAAGCAGAGAGGTAAACTAAACATCCAGCCAGCGTAAAAACAAGCATGCCAGCATATGCGCACTTGAGATAGCGCGGGGTCGTATGTAGCCACACCTTGGATACTCCTCATGACTGCGGAATGACACACTAGCAAGAAATCCATCCAGATTAACGCCTACAAACGAAGCCCAGAAGCTTCGTACAGCCACTTCTCAAATTTCCAAAGCTTATTTTCTTACTTAAGGCCAGCACACTGTAAGAAGGGGAACCCACGTATTAGACTTCTGAATTTCGATTTAATAAATCTACGCACTCCCCCATATAAGTAGAATTGTGTTTTATAAAATCTTCTGCTTCGAAGGCGATGACTCGCCAATTTTCAAGCTGCGGACGTTGATATCTGATTTCCAAAACTGCACGAAGCCAAGGGAGATATTGGATTTGACGGCAAGAGTTCACACGCCCATTGTCTAACAGAATGCAATCTACAAATGTCTTAACCGTATTGTTTGGCCCAACCTCCCAGAAGTAGGTTACGCTGGATAATGGAGAACGCACGTACGGCTTTTCGGTTCTGTATAGCCCTATCTCCGTGTAAATATGTTCGCCGTAACTAAGCTTAGGATCATCTCCATTGTTCAACCTGTAGTTCAACAGCGTATCTAGTTTCCACGGGATAAAATCAGGCGCAGACCTAACCCTTATACTGATGTAATCCGGCTCATCGATTCCTGAATTCGTGACAGAAAGCGGTCGCCTTCCTGCAGGCACCATTCCAGGCCAGTACGCCTCAATAGGCATCATTTTTAATTTGGCAGTGCAGCTTAGGGGAGGTGGCGGGTTAGACTCCCAGTCGCTGCGTCCCTCGTAAGTTGGCCAGTAAAACAAATAGGCCTTACTTATTTTCAGCTCATAATCTCCAAACGTTCCGCATCGATAATCTACTTTATCAACTTCAATCATCCATCTTTTCCACTCCTTTTCCCGCTCGCTATCGCAACCATAAAGTAGAAGCAAAATAACGGCAGGCACTAGGAAAAAACGCAATATTTTGCGCTCACAAGTTGCAGCTGCTAGACGGTGAAAAAAATTCTCCACAACACTCTCCAAAATATTCGAAGCAGCGCACCAAGGATGAGAGTAAAAAACAGCAGGCAAAATTAGGATTTACCGATTTATGGCTTAAGTCAATCCACGTTTTTTAACTTGCGAACAGTCCTACAAACCTAACCCCAAGAAAATTTAATCACTAATATTGATAGCTTGTAGGAAACCTCGAGCTAAACAGAGGATAAAACTCGCTGAAATTGACCACATCGCAAATCAATAATCGAAACGCCACTAAAGAATCGCGAGCATTTTAAGCCACTTTTACTTACATCCATTTAATTTCCACCTATACCAGTCCAAGCATTTCCATCCGATCTATAAAACAGATACAGCCAGCTTGACTCTGGAGAGAAATCGCTCATACCCATCAGAATAGAAATATACAATAAATAGGCTTTTGCAAGATAAGGAGACTCGGCAAAATCCCTTTGGCAATTCTCTGTCAGAATTGAATATTGAGTTCCACCTTTCGCTTTGATCTTCGCCAGCAAATCATTTGCTGCATGCTTGCTCGGATTAGCTGCAAGGTAGGACGTATGGTATACCAATCGCGAAATTTCGGATCTAATTGGGCAGCCCTCTTGATCTATCGAACTGTAAACCTCAATAGTATCTATCGCAGTCTGAAAGTCCCGACCAGACATAGCAATAATGTTCGCAATAGCCAAGTTTTGATCTTTGCATTTCACGGACAGGTCCAAACAAGCACTTTGGGAAAGAATAGTTAATGCCTCATCACTAGTCTGCCGGCCCCTCAAGGACATCATAAAATCCATATCCTGTGGTGCAATCTTTACGGAGCTAGCTAATATTGCGTCTCCTCCGACGATATCAACTGCCCACCGCGCGTTGACAATTCCCTCTCGCAGCCAGACAACGAACGAAAAAAGCCCTATCGCAATAATAACAAGCATGAATCTACCGAAACTTTTCATTGCGCAATCGACACTTGTGATCCAAGATTAAATAAATGTGCTCTTTTCAAGACTCGAGATCAATATGGGTTAGCAAATTCAGACACGTCCCACATGATTTATCACTTAGCACATTTGAATTTGCAAGCTAGGTGCCGCCATGCTTTTTAATATCTGCACGCTCTCCGAGGTCTACTAACCAAGTTGCGCCCATATGAGCAAGCTTCGACCTCTAGAACCGCAACTGGCCGTTCCGACTGCCCATCGCGTGCTGTTTTCACCCTAGTTGCTGACCAGAAATAAGGCACCGAGGTTTACACTAAAGGAAACCCGTCACCCGACAGCTTGAAAACCGAGAGCTTTAGGCGGATTTGCAACCAGCCCCTGCGTAGCAAAAGCCGCGCCCATCGCTTTGGCCGATTTTTGGAGATGATCCATAGTAACGGTCATTATTTTATCCTTTCAAAAGATAATTAACTGGAAACTATCACCAGCACCCCAAGAAGATTGAGTGCAACCTTTGTAAAAACCGACCCCACCGCCTCTATCCATTCGACATTACTTTGATATAAGAACAACCCAACTGCTGCAGCACCTGCACAGGCCAGGTAAATGCTGTTTCGTAGCAAATGAAAATCAATCGGAGTTAAGTGGGAATTAATTAATAGACCCAAGCCGGCTCCAACCAAGATTTCTACAAGGTAGAACTTAACGGGGAAATTCTTTTTTAAGTGCTGCATGAGAAAAAACCCCGACCTTTTCAATACATAGTTAATTCCATGCCACCATAGCGTTTTCTCAGCGCACGCGACCTATTAACACGATGCGTTTAGACAGCTAAACGCTAACACGCCTTGGCGAATATCTTCCCTACTGACGAGTAGACTGCCTCTAATATCCATTTGAACCTCCACCTTAATGAAAAAAAAGCCTTTGAACAAAAAACACACTGGAGATCCCAAACACCGCTGAAGCGAGCCTCATAAGAAAGCTACCCGCCACGCTCACCCATTTATTATCGAAACGATACAAATAGCTTCCAAATAACATAATTAAGACACAGGGGGCGCTCGTCGCTTGGTATAGTGAATTAATCTGCCCGTTAGTCATCGACACAGAGAAACTCAAGAAGCAGGCAAACATCACGCCTAGAAAAAAAGGTAATATTGTTTTCCTAAAAGGGGATTTATTGTCGATGGCTCTTTCACTTGGCATAAGTCTCAAAAATAATCAGGACTCGTCTTCTGGATCGTAAGGACGGAAGTCTGGCAATAACACGCTCAACGTGAACACTTCATCCTCTACACCTCATCTTTCATTTCGGCCTGTCTCCATACACCTCCATCGACTCGCTATACATGTAATTAATCGGTATATCAAAGTCGACGCCGGATAGTTTTATGCGAATAATTTCCGCCTCAATGTTCCGCATTGGCTCTCCCTGAGGTATTGGCCAGTACAAAACCCACCCCAATACCAACGACAACCACCATGACAGCTGAGGGCATAGGCGCATTGAGGTCGAGCTTCATAGATCAAGCTCACCCTTCTGGAAACCTAGTTGTATAAATATTTACTGAGCAATGTGACTTCATACAGGACGCCCTAGATCGTTGCTGATGCATAACAATGCTTAAGGTTGCAGAGATCAGAGAAAAAGGTAAGACCTTGCCGCGTCTATATATTCAGTAGCCAAATTCCTACGGTGCACTTAGAAAACATGGCCACTAGGAGAGACTTATGTGGGAATTCATCTAAAAATGGAACCAGATGTCTTTTAAGCGGACGGTGAGAACAAAGTGCAGACCTAAGACTTAAAGAATGAGCACGCCAGACGTTTCCGAGATAAATCGCAGATCCACTGACGGCCAATTTTTAATAGCGAAACAATGGGACCGGGCCATTTACTAAAAAAGGAGATAAATTTATCAAGCCACCTTATTTCTAGCGCTTAATGTTTCCCTTAAGACCAGCGCCCTGTTAAAAGGGGGAACGCATAATTTTTCAGGATAAATTCGCTGAGCTCAATGTGCAAACGAGAAGCCACGCAAATCCTAAGAACGCAGTAAGCCACGATTAACACCATGTTTGAACACGCGCTGAATCCGGACCAAGCGGTCAGCATAAGGACTACAAAGACGTCCACGTTCCATGGCGATTTAAAACTAGCTTTCAACAACTTCTTCTTCGGGGGAATACACTGATACCTTTAACCCTCCTAACTAATGGACCACTGCACGTTATTTGAAACCTACCTCTCCCTCAAACTCTCATTCGCATACGCCTTCAACGGACTCAGGAAGTAGTCAATCACCCGCCGTTTGTTGGTTTTTATCTCCGCCGTAACGGCCATGCCTGGCGACAGCACCACCGTTCTGCCTTCTACTTGAATAACTTTCTCTTTAAGTTGGATGCGCGCGCTGTAAACCAAGCCGCGTTTTTCGTCGTCTATGGCGTCGTTGGAGAGTGAGATGACGGTGCCGGGTATGACGCCGTATTTGGTGAAATTGAAGGTTTCCACTTTTACCTCGACGTCCTGCCCTGGGGTGACGAAGCCGATGTCTTTGTTTTCGACCATGGCTTCCACTTCGACAGGCTGGTCGCTTGGCACGATGATCATCAGGGGTTGGGCCTGGGTGACGACGCCGCCGTGGGTGTGGATGGCGAGTTGTTGCACGGTGCCGGCTACCGGTGCGGTGAGTTGGGTAAGGCGGTCGCGTTGTTGGGCTTTTTTCAGTTCCTGGCTCAAGGCGGCGATTTTCTGGGCGGCTTCCTGTTGCAGGTCGAGCATGGCGCGACGGGTTTGCGCCAGTACGCTTTCGCGGCGCTGTTGGGCTTCTTTTTTGGCGGCTTGCAGTTCGGTGACGCGGGCTTGCTGGACGACCAGCTCGCGTTCCTGGCCGAGGCGGGTGTGTTCTTTTTCCAGCCAGGCGTGTTTGCCGAGAACGCCTTTGTCACGCAGGTTTTTGTAGTCGGTGGCGAGTTGTCGGGCGATGGGCAGGGTCTCTTGCAAGGAGGCGACGCTGGCCTGGGCTGCGCGGATGCCTGCGGTTTGCTGGTCGATGGCTGCGCTCACCTGGTCGAGGCTACTGCGCAGTTCCTGGTATTGGCCTTCAACCCAGCGCTGTGCTGCGGCTGCCTGGTCCGAGTCTACGTCGTGCAACTGCCCGCTCATTGAGGCAGGGGCGCGGTCGTGGGCGATGGCCTCGAGTAAGGCGCTGGCGCGCGCGTTGTCGACCTTCGCGGCGCTGAGGTCGCTGCGGGTGCGCTGCACGTCGGCGGCGGTGATCTGGCTGTCGAGTTCCACCAGCAGCTCGCCGGCCCGCACGGTTTGCCCGTCGTACACGTGAATGGCGCTGACCACTGCGGCCTCGCTCGGCTGAATCACTTTGGTCTTGCCGTTGGGGACGATTTTGCCGCTGGCGCTGGCTACCACGTCGATCTTGCCAAAGCAGGCCCAGAGCAGCGCCAGCAGGGCGAAGCTCATGATCAGCCATTGCGCGTAGCGCGGCGCGGGGTGCACGGGCTGTTCCTGCAGGGCCAGCGCAACGGGCATGAATTGCATTTCATCGCGCTCGTAGGCGGGGCTTTCCATGGCCTTGCGCTGGCCCCAGGCGTGGCGCCATACCTGGCGGTAGCGGTCGAGCAAGTCGGTTTTCGCGCTCATGGCTCAGCCCTGCTGAAGGTTGTGGAGACGGGCGTAATGGCCGTCGGGCTGGGCGAGCAATTCGGCATGGCTGCCTTGCTCGACGATCTGCCCACGGTCCATTACTACGATGCGGTGGGCGTCGCGCACGGCGCTAAGGCGGTGGGCGATGATGATGACCGTGCGGCCCTGGCAGATGCGGCGCATGTTCTGCTGCACGATGCGCTCGGACTCGTAGTCCAGGGCGCTGGTGGCTTCATCGAGAATCAGAATGCGCGGGTTGCCGATAAGTGCGCGGGCAATGGCAATGCGTTGGCGCTGGCCGCCAGACAGCGAGGCGCCATGCTCGCCCACCAGTGTGTCGTAGCCTTCCGGCAATTCGAGAATGAAGTCATGGGCGCCGGCCATTTGCGCCGCCGTGATTACGGCCTCGATGGGGATGCCAGGGTCGGTCAAGGCGATGTTCTCGCGGATGCTGCGGGCGAATAGCAGGTTGTCTTGCAGCACCACGCCGATTTGCCGGCGCAACGAGGTGACATCGGCCAGCGCCAGGTCCATGCCGTCGACCAGCACGCGGCCGCGCTCTGGTGTGTAGAGGCGCTGCAACAGGCGTGTGAGTGTGCTTTTCCCCGAACCGGAGCGCCCTACTACGCCAATCACTTCGCCGGGTTTGAGGCTTAGGCTGACGCCGCGAAGCACTTCGGAGCCGTCCGCGCGGTAGCGAAAGTGCACCTGGTCGAACTCGATCTGACCTTTGAGCGGCGGCAGGCTGCTGCGGGCTGCCTGGCTCATTTCGGTCTGGCTGTTGAGGATGTCCCCCAGGCGCTGCACCGACACACCGGTTTGTTGAAAGCTGGTCCATAGCTGGGCCAGTCGCATGATGGGTTGAGCAACCCGTCCGGCGAGCATGTTGAAGGCGATCAATTGGCCAACGCTGAGTTCGCCTTCGATCACCAGGCGGGCGCCCAGCCACAGAGTGGCGACGGTTACCAGCTTGCCCACCAGCCCTACGCTTTCATTGGCGAGGGTGGACAGTGTCTGGGTTTTGAAACTGGCGGCTACGTAGGCGGCGAGCTGGTTGTCCCACTTGCGGGTGATCTGCGGCTCGACGGCCATCGATTTCAAGGTGTCGATGCCGTTGATGGTTTCCACCAGGAACGCCTGATTCTCGGCACCACGGTTGAAGCTCTCGTTGAGCCGCGCGCGCAGCACCGGGGTTATCAGCAGCGAGATCAGAAAGTACAACGGCAGCGATGCCACCACGACCAATGTCAGCCAGCCGCTGTAGAAAAACATCACGGCGACAAACACCACAGAGAACAGCACGTCGAGCACCAGGGTGATGCTGTTGCTGGTGAGAAAGCTGCGGATGGTTTCCAGCTCGCGCACCCGTGCAACCGAGTCGCCCACCCGTCGCGCCTGGAAATAGCTCAGTGGCAGCGTGACCAGATGGCGGAACAGACGCGCCCCCAATTCAACGTCGATGCGGCTGGCGGTGTGGGCGAATACATAGGTGCGCAGGCCGCTCAATGCGGTTTCGAACACCATGACTGCCAGCAACCCCACGGCGATTACATCCAGGGTGCTGAAGCCGCGATGCACCAGAACCTTGTCCATCACCACCTGGAAAAACAGCGGCGTTAGCAACGCGAAAATTTGCAGCACGAAGGACACCAGCAACACTTCGCCAAGCAGCTTGCGGTATTTGACGATGGCCGGAATAAACCAGGTGAAGTCGAACCTGGACGTCTCTTTCGCCGAGCCTGCTTGTGAGCGAAACAGAATCAGGTCGCCGCTCCAGTAGGTGGCGAAGGCTTCAAGAGTCATACGTTCCGGCCCTGTGTCTTTCGCGGTGTGAAGCAGCACGGTGTCGCCATCGAGCCGCCCCAGTACGAAAAACTGACCGTTCCTATCCTGAGCAATGGCAGGTAGCGGCAGCAGCGCCAGGCGCTCGATCCGACTGCGCGCCGCCTTGGCTTTCAGCCCGAGTTTATTAGCCGCCAGTAGCAATTGAGGTCGGGTAAACACCTGCCCGCTCTCAACGAATTCATGGCTCAGTTGCTCGGCGCTTGCGGCCACCTGGTGGTAACGGGCGAGCATCATCAGGCAGGTCAGGCCGCTGTCGGGCGAGGGCGTTGATGCGGTGGCATGGGGCTGATCGGACATAACCATCCTGGCTGGCGAACACGGCCTAGCCTTGGCGGTTTCGATGGAGGAAGCAGAAAGAAGAGACGGCGGCTGGAGCGGGATTCTGGCGTGGTGCCAGAGGGGAACAAGCCCCTGGATGCGGTTTCAGAGGGAGGCCACAGAAGGCCGTATCAAGCCCTACAGCCAGCGCTGATTCGTCATCGAAAACCAGAGACCAGGTGGCTGCCCATTGCGCGTTGCGACCAGGGCGCTGCGCAGTCGGGCGAGGGGTTTAAAACTCCCACGCCTTAACCACCACATGGGTTTTCACCTTGCGCATGCCGGGAAACTTTTCGATTTCGCCACGCACTTCCGCCAGCCGCTGCATGGACGGCGCTTCGATGTAGACGAGCATGTCGGTTTCGCCGCTGATGCCGTTGCAGCGCCGCACTTCGCTGAATACGCGCAGGCGTTCAACGTAGCTTTCGCAGGGACCACCTTCGTAGAACAGTTCCAGAAACGCTTTGATTGCGCTCTGCGGTTCGCCGATGCGGGCGTGGTAGCCCTGAATAACGCCGCTTTGCTCCAGTTGGCGAACCCGCTCGCTCACGGCGGAGCGCGACAGGTTTACTTCACGGGCGATCTGGCTCACGGCCAGGCGGGCGTCGGCACGCAGTAAGGCAACGATCTGCTGATCGAATTTGTCCACGGAATTTCTCGC
The DNA here is from genome assembly GCF_900573885.1 of Pseudomonas viridiflava. Taxonomy (GTDB): domain Bacteria; phylum Pseudomonadota; class Gammaproteobacteria; order Pseudomonadales; family Pseudomonadaceae; genus Aquipseudomonas. Next base: position 360,227 of record NZ_UPSE01000493.1, on the reverse strand, counting down.
TGAAAGCAGGTTGACGGCGACTTCCGCCAGTTTGCCGGGCAATGCCGACAGTCTGTCCAAACCGCAAAAATAACGCGCGGCTTACCATGGGCAACGACGGACCGCAGAGCATACCCCATGAGTCGCTTGAACCAAGAACTAAGCCTGTTGCAGGGCATCGGCCTGCTGAGCACATCCCTGCTCGGCACGGGCATTTTCGTTGTGCCGGCACTGGCTGCCACGGCGGCCGGAGGTGCCTCGCTGTGGGCGTGGGTGCTGCTGATTGCGCTGGTGTTGCCGGTGGCCTTTACCTTTGCCCAACTGGGTCGCCACTTTCCCCATGCCGGCGGCGCGCCGCACTTGGTTGGTCGCGCATTCGGGCCGCGTTCCGAGCGGGTCAGTGCCTTGTTATTTCTGGCAGCGTTGCCGGTCGGGTTGCCAGCCGCGCTGAACATTTCCACCGGGTTTTTCCAGGCGCTGTTCGATATGGGACGCGGCGAGGCGCTGGCCATTCAGCTGGCCACGTTGGGAGCCATGTTGTGGCTTGGGCAACGGCCGGCGAAAGCGTCGGGCATGGTGCAGGGCGCTATCGCGATAGCCATTATCGCGACCGTCGCCCTCATCTGGTGGGCCGGTGATCTGCCCCGCGCCAATCAACCGCTGCTGCCTGAACTGACGGGCTCGTGGCACCTGATGCCGGCTGCGCTGGGGGTGATGTTCTGGTGTTTTGTGGGCATCGAAGCGTTCACCCACATGGGCGAAGAATTCAAACACCCGCACCGCGATTTCCCCCTCGCCTTGCTACTGGGCGTGCTGCTGGCGGGGCTGGTGTATTGGGCCTGTTCGCTGGCGGTGTTGAGCTTTCATGCTTATGGCGATGTCACCACCGACGCCGCCTCCTTGCCGCGCATGCTCGACCAGCTGTTTGGCGCCAAGGCGCGCTGGCTGAGTGCGCTGATCGGTTACCTGGCCTGCTTCGCGTCCATGAACGTATATATGCAGGGCTTTGCCCGGTTGATCTGGAGCCTGGCCGACGAGGGCAAGCTGCCGCGCTCCCTGGCGCAGCGCAACGGGCATGGCGTGCCGGCCCGGGCGCTGTTGCTGGTCGTGGTGAGCTGCGGGATATGCGTGAGCTTGACCGCGCTGCTGGACGTGTCGGTGGACCAATTGATTCGCTACGCCAACGGCAACTTCGTGCTCATTTACCTGTTCAGCATGGCGGCCGGCTGGGTGCTGCTCAAAGGTGTGTGGCGCTGGGTGGCGGCGTTCAGCGCGCTGCTGTGCGCACTGGTGATGGTCGCCTTGGGCAATGACGCCTGGTATGCGGTGGGCCTGTTGCTGGCGTTGGCGGCGATGGATCTGGTGCGGTCTCGGCGCATTGGCCCTATCGCGCACTAGCGCAAAGCTTCGCGAGCAAGCTCGCTCCTACGTAGCGATGCCGATAGCGGATGCCGGCAAGCAAAAACACGTCTTCGCGGTTACGCTCTACTCACTGTCGAGCGCCGCTAAGGATGTGCAATGCGTAGGATTTTGCGTGACCTGAAAATCATGTTGCTGACCAATCTATGGATTGTGCCGGTAGTGGCGGCACTGGTTGGCGCCCTCTTCTACTTCGTCGCCCCGCCGCCGCCGATGCACGCACGTATGGCCACCGGCGCGGCGGGTGGCGGCTATCACGCGTTCGCTGAAAAGCTGAAAGCCGAACTGGATAAGCAAGGCTTCACCCTGGAACTGGTGCCAAGCAAAGGCTCGCAAGACAACCTCAACAAACTCGCCAGCGGCGAAGTGGAACTGGCGCTGGTGCAAAGCGGCCAGGAACTCAGCATCGCCGCGCAGGAACGCGACAAACTCAGTGGCCTGGGCGTGATGTACCGCGAGCCCCTGTGGTTGTTTCTAGGCAAGAACGCCCGCTTCGACCGCCTCGCCGATCTGATGAACATGCGCGTCGCTATCGGCGCCGAAGACAGCGGCACGCAAGCGGTGACCGCCGCGCTGTTTGCCGCCAACCGAATAGACCCTGCGCAATACCCCGGCACCTGGCAAGCGCTGGGCGGCGGCAAAGCAGCGGACGCGCTGATTGCCGGTGAACTGGACGCCGCGTTTTTCGTCGGGCCTGCCGAAAACCCGTTGATTCAACGCCTGGCCGCCGACCCCACCTTGCAACTGGTCAGCCTGCGCCGCACGGCCGCTTATCTCGCCCGGCTGCCGTACCTGAGCCAGCTGGAAGTGGGCGAAGGCATGCTCGACATGGCGCAAAACACGCCCGATCACGACATCGTCACCCTCGGCCCCATGGCAACCCTGGTGAGCGGCGAACACTTCCATTCCTCGCTCACCGCCCTGATTCTGGAAGCGGCAAAAACCGTGTTGAAAAACGGCAGCCTGCTCGACCCCGCCGGCAGCTACCCGGCGCCACCGCCGTTGTCGCTGCGCACCCTGGACGAGGCCGACTATTACTACAAAAAAGGCCTGCCGATTCTGCAACGCTACTTGCCGTTCCGCATCGCGTCCCTGGCCGACCGCTACATCATTCTGGCGATTCCGCTGCTGGTGCTGCTGTTCCCGTTATTCAAAGCCATCGGCCCTATTTACCAATGGCGCATTCGCGCGCGTATTTATCGCTGGTACAAACACCTGCGTGAAATCGATCAACTGCTCTACAAAGGCAAACTGCCCAGCGACCTCAGCGCCGAAATCGCCCGGCTGGAGCAACTGGAAGACGAACTGGCGCGGGTCGAAGTGCCGCTGTCCTACTCCAACGAGCTGTATGAGCTGCACATGCATTTGCGCTACATGATCGAGCGGTTGCAGGCCTTGCAGCGGCGACGCGCGCTCGTTGCCGAACACGCGCCGGCCAACGGCGTTTAGAAGCGCAGCTGCAGATAGCGCGCCGGACGCCGCCAGGAAGGCGTCATTGCACCATTGGCCAGGCGTTTGCTCAGCACCCGCAATAAATGTTTGAACGGCGGGTGACGCTCGCGCTTGGCCAGGGCCTTGCCGGCTTGGAAATACCAGACGGCCAACTGGCTATCGTCGCCCTCCACGGCCCTGGCATAGCCTTTGAGCAGGTGCCAGACGGCGCTGAAGTACGGGCGCAGCGTGGCGTCGCCGATGCTCTGTAGCCAATGGGCCAGCGCATCATGATCGGCTGCCACTGCGGCATCGAATGCCAGCCAGACCATGGCGTCTACGCCGTCCGGTTCACGTTCATGTGAACGCAACGACACGGCATGGGCACTCTTGTGGCGACCGCGAATTCGCAGTGCCGTGGCCACGTTGTCGATGCCCCACACCGGCACGTCGTCGCGCTGCCAATCGCTTAGCCAGGCGAACATGGTTTCGTAGCGACCGTGGCGCATCAGTGCATAGGTCAGCGTGCCCCACAGCGCACCATCCGTAGCAATGGCCGGGCGGGCGGCGTCCAGCGCCAGGCTCAGTTGGCGATTGCAGTTCTGCCGGTCGGCCAACAGCGTCAGCATGGCGGTTTTCGCCGCATGGTTCGGGTCGTTGCGCAGGGCTTTTTTGAACGCCTTGACCAGCGGTTCAAGCCCCCATTTACGTTCCTGCGCCCGGAACCAGGTATCGAACGCCGCCTCGTGCAAGGTGCCCTGTTCGACGCCCACTTCGAGCTGGCGGGCGAGCACTTTGTCTTTCCAGGGATAATCGCTCATCGCCTGTTTCCAGGCGTTTTGCGCCTCACCCTCCGTAGCCAGCGCCAGCAGCGCACGTTCCTTCAACGGCAAATCGTTGGCGGCCCGCGCCACTTTCAGGCCCAGCGTCCACGCCTCCGGCGATGGGCAGGATTGCAGCAAGCGCTGCACCGTTTCCAGCGCTTCGGCCGGCGAGCGCAATTTCAATTTCAGGTCGACTTCGCGGAAGCCGGCGAATGCGTACTCGGGGTCCTGCGCGAAGGCCTTTTCAAACATGGGCAGCGCCTCTTCGTCACGCCCGCTAACCAACAAAGCGTGCCCGAGGTAGCCATAGCTGACGGCCGACTTGGGTTCGATGTGCACTAACTGCTGAGCCGCGGTGAGGTAGTCGGCATAACGCTCCTGAGCGTCGTACCACTTGGCTAACTCTTCCCAGCCGTCGCGGTACGCTGGGTGCAGCTCGACGAGCTGCTGCATACCGGCAATTGCCGTCTCTACCTGCTCCGCTTCATACAGCGCGCGCGGGCCGAAAACCGCCAATTCCACCGGCACAGAACCACCCCAAACCGGTGCGGCGAGCAGCGCATGCAGCTCGTCATAGCGTTTGGCTTGCAGCAGCAGGTTGAGCAGGCGTTCGTTGCCTTGGCGATGACGCGGCGAGTAGCGCAGCGCTTCACGCAGCGCCCGCTCTTTGGCTTCAGCGTCTGCTTCAAGAATCGCCAGGGCCAGCCAGGCGTCAACATCGGCACTGCGCCGCTGAACCAATTCCTGCGCCAGTTGCAATGGCCGCCGGGGTTCTTTCAGCGCTTCGCAGTAACGGCGCAATTGGTTCCAGGCCCAGCCGTTGCCGGGTTCGTCGCGCAACACGCGTTCGGCCTCATCGGCGGCGTACACATAAATTTCCTGCTCGCCCAGCACATAGGCCAGGTAGGCACGCAGCTCGCTGTCGTCAGGCTCGCGTTTGAGCACATCGCGCAGCAGGGTTTCGGCCTCCGGCAACCGCCCCCCCAGCTCCAGCAGGCAATCCACGTAGAGGCTGACGGTGGCCGTCCAATGGGGACTGATGCGGAAACTTTCGCGCAAGGTGGCGAGGCTGTCTTCGAGCTGACCCTGTTGTTTTTGCAGGTCGGCTTTTTCCAGTGACAACCGGGGCAGGAACGGAAAGCGCTCGATGGCACTTTGCAACACGCTGCCGGCTTTTTCCGGCTGGCCCATGCGCCCATGTTGGCGCGCCAACACCACCCACAGCTGCCAAAGGTCGGAGCGGTGGTGCAATGCGTCGCTCAATTGTTCGAGCACTTGTTCCGGCTCAATCAGGCCTTGCGCCTGCTCGGCGTAAGCCATCCAGCCGGCACCGAAGGTAATCTGGCGCGCCAGTTCACTGTGAATAAACGCAAGGTCTTGCTGGGCTTCTTCGCGGCTGTCGCCGGTGTCGACCAGCACACCGATGGCGTAGTCGCTGTCGACGCTCAGACGCAGAGCGGTACGCAGTGCGTCGCGCGCTTGCTCACGCTGGCCATGTTGCAGCAGCACATAGGCCAGGGTTTGGTAGAGCGCGGGCGTGTTGGAGTTGAAGCTCTTCGCAAGCTCGCACAGGGTCAATGCCTCGTCAGGTCGGCCCTGGCGGGTTAGCACAACAGCCAGTTCGCGCAATGCCCAGGCGTCTTGCGGGTGGTGCTCAAGCAAGCGCCGCAAGGCTGCCTCGGCGTGGGAAAGGGAAATACGCTGAGCGCGCTGCACATGTAATTCGGCGATGCCGTAATGGTGCGGGTGCTCGGCTATCAGCCCTTGAACATAAGCGTCCGCCGCTTCATCGCCTTCCGTAAGCACCAACAGGCGCACCAGCATGCGGTGCGACACCATATTCAGCGGTTCCAGTGCTGCCGCTTCCTGACACCAGGCCAGTGCCTGGTTGAAATCACCATTGCTGCGCTGGCTGCACAGTACCGAGGCGCGCAACCAGCTGCTGCGGCGGCTGTAGGGTTCGGCCTGCTGCAGCCAGGCCAGCGCCTGCTCATGGTCGCCGTGGCGGCTGCAAAAGCTCGCCAGACTCAGCAGCACATCGGCGTCTTGCGGTCGCCATTGCTGCGCCTGCTCCAAGGCGGCGCGGGCTTCGCGGTTCATTTCCAGTTCTTCGAGGAACTCGCTGAGGGTCAGGCTCGGCCCTGCGTCCAATCGCCCCAGCCGCGCCTGACGCTGACGTAGAAACAGCAGGCCTTCATCCACCCGCCCGACGCAGCGCATGGCACGGAAGTATTCGCCGGCGAAGCCTTCCAGGGTGCCGTTCAGGCAACTGGCAATGCGGTACAACTCGCACGCTTGCTCGCGCAGCCCTTCGCTCCAGCGTTGACCGGCCAGTATTCGCCAGCCGTGCGGCTCGAAAGGCGATTGGCGCAACGCGCGCTCCGCCAGCAGTTGCACCTGCACGTTCATGCGCTCGTCCGCGCTCAGCAAGTCGGCGTAGCGCAGGGTAATCAGCGGATCGCTCCAGCGTTCCTGGCAGTGCGATTGCAACCACGCCAGTTGCACATCGCGCGGCTGCAGCACTGTCAGGGACGACGTTTTCGACAAAATCAGGTTGGAATCGGCGGGGAAACGCTCCAGCAGCTTTTCCACCGCCTCCAGGGTTTGCTGCTCGCGACCGTCGTAGCCATACAGCGCCCGCTGGGCCTGCAAGGTCAAGCGATGGTCAGGGGCAGAGGCCAGCAGCTCGTCGACGCACGCCACGGCGTCGGCACGCTGGTGGTTTTGCAGGGCGGCGTTGAACCGGTAATAGATGTCCCATAGCTCGCGATCGGGCAGGTGCACGCCGTCGATTCGCGCCGCTTCGTCCATCGGCAGCATCAACATGCCGCGCGGCCCCGCCACGGCCTGATTGATAAACAGCGGCTCGGCCAGGTACTCGGCAAATTGTGACTGCGCCGGATCACGAATTAGCAGCGAGCCGCGCGGTTCGTCGTAGCCCACCACGGCCTGAAGGTGCCCGCTGCCGGTGTACTGAACGGTGAGCGTAAAGGGCACGCCGCGGTCAATCAGCGCCACGCTGGTCGGCCAGTCGACGGTGAATTCCACGGTCAGCCACTGGTTGTTCTGCGCCCAGGTGCGCTCAGCTAAATGGCTGGTGCCGTCGTAGCAGATAGCCTCTGCAACCTCCAGGTGCGACACGGCGCGGCCCCAGTAGCCCGACAGCGCGGTCAACGTGGCCGGGGCGCAGGTCATGTGGTGTTGACGAATAAACGTGACCGGCAGCACCTTGCGCTGCCCCTGCGGCGCGGCCAGGCGTTCGCGTATCGCCTGATAGAAGCCGCCGCCGGCCGCTTCGGCGTAGCCCGCAGCCGCTTCGTAGTCGCCGCGAAGACAGGCGATGTCGCAGCGCCGACCGGCGTACCAGTGACCACCGTTTTTATCGGCCAACAGCGCCCATTGCTGGGAGCGGTCAAACCACTCCCACGCTTCATCCAGGTGCTGACGCTCCAGCAACTGTTCGGCCAGTTGCCCGCACATCGCCGAACTTTCCATGCGCGCTGCAGCCGCCCGCAGGCGAGCCAGGGCCTGTTCGTCCTGGTTTAGCTGAAACTGCAAATCGGCCGCCTGCAACAGCGCATGGTGATGGTCGGGATGGCGCAACAACGCCGCTTCGCAGAGTTCCAGCGCTTCGTGAAAACGATCTTCGCGCTCGAGGCTGTAGCTGCGCTGTACGTCCAGCCACGGATCGTCCACCGCACAGGCTTGCACCTGGGCGTGCAACTCGGCGCTGCGGGAGAAGTCGCGAAGCTGGGCGTAGACCCGTGATTGAAACGCCAGCCACTCGGCACGGTGCGTGGCGTGTTCGGGCCACCACTCGGCGAGCTGGCGCATAAACTGCCAGGCCCGATACGGCCCTCGCCGTGCCAGCAGAAAATAGGCATAGCGCAGCCGCGACTCGGGTGCCAGCGGATAGCGTTTGTAGCCAAGGTAGGCCAGCACATCGGCCAGGCGCGGTACGCCCAGTTGGTTGACCAACCGCGACGCCAGCGCCATGGCAACCGGGCCGCGCCACTGGCGGTAGTCACCCAGCGATTGCGCCAGGCTGTGAGCCTGAGCAAACAGGCCGCGCTCCACCAACGCTTCGATGTGAGCAAGGGTCTGCGCGGTTGCAGCGCTCTCCATTTGGGGCGCAAAAGTGCTTGAAGAATGCATCGACACCGTCCGTGGCCAGCAATAAAGCCGCTACTTTAGCCAGTCAGGATGACCGTCCACAAGCGCGCCGCCGTGCCCTTCGGCGCAATAGCTCAGGTACACTTCGCGCCACGTGCACGCGGGTCTGGCCAGAGCAATTCTGGCGGGTTCTGCGCTGCTACCCGAATTCGCTTCAAAGGTAATCCCATGCCCATTCGCCACTGCATCGTCCACCTGATCGAAAAGAAACCCGACGGCACACCTGCCGTGCTCCATGCCCGCGACAGCGAGCTGGCCGAGTCGCAAGCCATCGAGAACATGCTGGCCGACTTGAACGAAAGCTATAACGCCAAGCAAGGCAAAGCGTGGGGCTTTTTCCAGGCGGAGTCGGGGGCGTTTCCGTTCAGTGGCTGGTTGCAGGAATACCAGGCGGGCAATCAGGATTTCACCGCCTTCAGCCGTCAGGCCGTGGAGCACCTGCAAAAGCTGATGGAGGAGTCGAACCTCTCTACCGGCGGCCACGTGTTGTTCGCCCACTATCAGCAAGGCATGACCGATTACCTGGCCATCGCCCTGCTCCACCACAGTGAAGGCGTAGCAGTGAACGCCGCGCTGGACGTGACCCCCGCCAAACACCTGGACCTCGGCCAACTGCACCTGGCGGCGCGCATCAACCTGTCGGAATGGCAGAACAACAAGCAATCCAAGCAGTACATCTCGTTTATCAAAGGCAAGAACGGCAAGAAGGTGTCGGAATACTTCCGCGACTTTATCGGCTGCCAGGAAGGCGTCGACTCGCCAAGCGAAACCCGCACCCTGCTCAAAGCCTTCAGCGACTTCGTGGAAAGCGAAGACCTGCCCGAAGAACAGGCCCGCGCCAAGACCGATACCCTGGTGGACTACGCCACCAGCCAGGCCAAAATCGGCGAGCCGATGACGCTGCAGGAATTGTCTGGCCTGCTGGACGAAGAACGGCCGAAAGCGTTCTACGACCACATCCGCAACAAAGACTACGGCCTGTCGCCGGAGATTCCGGCCGACAAACGCACCCTCAGCCAATTCCGCCGCTTCACCGGCCGGGCGGAAGGTTTGTCGATCAGCTTTGAAGCGCACTTGCTGGGCTCGAACATCGACTACAACGAAGAACAAGGCACACTGACCATCCGCAACTTGCCTACGCAGTTGATGGATCAGCTTAAGCGTCGTAAGGATTGATAGGTTGTAAACCCCGTTGGGCTTCGCTGCGCTCAACCCAACCTACGCCCTACAAGAGCTCCGTTTCCCCAACGGAACCCGTTCCCTGTAGGAGAGGCTTTAGCCTCGATGCTTTGGATTTCTTTTGCATCACACCACCAAGATCGAGCGAGCTAGAGCCGGGCAAGGCGAAACGGGGTTTACAAGCGCAGTGGGCTGGTGCCCATGAGCATTGGAAACCTCGTTTCAACGCCGCCCGGCCGACGCGCAGCCGATCGTCAGAAGTCCTGCACGGTCGGGCGCAGCAAAATATCGCTGACATCCACATCCGCCGGCTGCTCGATGGCGAACGCAATCGCCCGCGCGACCGAGTCCGCTGGTATGGCCATTTTGTAGAACTCATTAACGGTGTCGCTGCTGGCCTTGTGCGAGCTGCCGTGTTTCAGCTCGGTGTCCACGGCGCCCGGCGAAATGACGGTGGTGCGAATCGCACCGCCCACTTCGTGGCGCAAGCCGTCGCTGATGGCGCGCACGGCGAACTTGGTGCCGCTGTAAACGGTGCCGCCCGGGCTGAACACTTTGTGGCCGGCGATCGAAGCGACGTTGATGAAGTGGCCGCTGTTCTGCTGTTGGAAGCGTGGCAGGGCGGCGGCGATGCCGTAGAGCAGACCCTTGATGTTGATGTCGATCATGCGGTCCCACTCGTCCACCTTCACTTCGCTCATTGGCGCGATGGACATCAGACCCGCGTTGTTGATCAGCACATCCACGCGGCCAAAGGTGTCGACGGCGCCTTGCAGCAGCGCTTCGACCTCGGCGCGGTGGGTAACGTCGGTGGTGTAGGCCACGGCCTTGCCGCCGGCTGCGGTCAGTTCGGCGACCAGGCTGTCGAGGCGGTCTTTGCGGCGCGCACCGAGTACCACCGAGGCGCCCAGGGCCGAAAGATGACGGGCCGTCGCTTCGCCCAGGCCGCTGCTGGCGCCGGTGATCACCACTACTTTTCCAGAAATGTTCGTGCTCATGCTGCAGTCCTCAGGGTGTCGGGCCAGGTCGTTGGCACCGGTTGAGGGCGAGTATGGAGAGCAGGCTTGCATCTGAGAATGGAACAGATAGGATTTTGCTATTCCTGAATCTGGAACAATACGAAAGGCGCCACACAATGCTCAACCGCATGGAACTGCTGAAAATTCTCTGCGCCGCCGCTGAGGCCGGCAGCTTCCGCGAGGCCGCCACGCGCTTGAGCATTTCACCGCAAAGCGTGACGCGGGCGATTCAGGAGCTGGAGCGGCAGTTCGGCGAAATCCTCTTTCACCGCAGCACGCGCCAGGTACAAATCACCGCCTTCGGCCAGCGTATAGCCGCGCAGGCGCAGCAGACGCTGGAGAGTGTGGATGAGCTGTTTCAGCGCAACACGCGCAGCCAGGCGGTAGTCCTGAGCGGACGGGTTGGCATTACCGCACCCCATGCCATCGGCCGGCGTTTTCTGGTGCGACTGCTGGTGCCGTTGCTCCGCGAGCATCCTGGTTTGCAAGTGGAGCTGCGTCTGGAAGATGAAATGACCGATGCCGTAGCCGGACAGATCGATATTGGCATTCGCGTCGGCATGATCCGCGACCGCCGCTACATCGCCCGGCCCATGGCGAAAGCGCCGCTGCATGTGGTCGCCAGCCCGCACCTGCTGGCGACAGGTGACGTGCCGAAAACCCTGGCGCAGTTGCAGCACAAGCCACTGAGCGCATTGATCGACCGCCGCAGCGGCAGGCCGTGGCCGTGGGTGTTTGCCAATAACGAGCAGCTGTTTCCCGAGCCTGCCGCTTTTACGAGCGACGACCCGGAGGCGGAACTGGAAGTGGTGCTGGCTGGACTGGCCTATGCGCAGATACCAAGCTATTTAGCCGTGCCGCATGTGCGCAGCGGCGCCTTGGTCAGCGTGCTGGATGAACTGGCGCCGAGTCCTTGGGATTTGTTTATCTATCGGCCGCAACGCGGGCCGGTGTCGCCGCGGGTACGCCTGGTGTTCGACCATTTGCTGGCACAGTTCAGCGATAAAAACCTGTTCCCCGAGCAACCTTAAGCCGGTGTCAGGCACTCCGGCGCATTGAGTTTCGGGTCGTTCACAAAGTGCGCCAGCGCCCGTTCACGCAGCACCGGGTTGGGCTGGCAGAGCAACTCTTGCAGCGCCGGCAGTGGCGTGTCGTCGGCCAGCCAGACGTCCTGACCACGGGCGTCGAGAATCAGCGGTCGGCGCAGGCCGTTCGCGGGCTGCGTCACTACCGCCACACTCAGGTAGGTGTGCCCCTCCACCGGAAACGCCTCCCAGACTGCCGCGAAATAAAGCGGCGATTCTTCGCGGGTAATCCAGTAAGGCCGCTTGCGCACCGTACCGCGCCATTCGTAGAACCCATTGGCCGGCAGCAGTGCGCGACGCAGGCGAAAAGCGTCGCGGAACATCGGCTGTTCCGCCAGGGTTTCAGCGCGGGCGTGTGCGGGAGTTTTCGACAGATCAGTGAGCCATGGCGGCGTCAGGCCCCAGCGCGCCAGTGCCGCGTGGCGCTCGCCTTCAACCTGACGCAGCATCAGCACCTGGCTGGCCGGGGCGATGTTCCAGCCCGGCTGCTGCGCGGCAGGAAAACCAGGGGTTGCCGCCAGCGCGGGCGTCCAGCGAAACAGGGCGTAGCGTCCACACATCAGGCAACGGGCTCACATAAAAGAGGAATCAACAGAGCAGCACGCCGTGCAACTCATCGGGCGGTTCGTCGCCCGGCAACGGCAGCGCGGCATTGTACGCGGCGATCAGGCTGCGCGCGTGCTCCGCCTGCTGATTCGCCACCATCAAGCCGAGCAAGCCCAACGCCGGCAGCTCCCCTGCTGCGCCGAGCAAGTGCCCGCCGGTCACGTGGGCTTCGACCCCTTCGCTGGCCAGCATGCGCGTGAGCAATTCGGCCTCGAGCAAATCTTGTGGCTCATATATGCGTTGCATCAGTCATTCTCCGCGCGAACATCCAGCTCCCAGCCATCACCATCGGTACGCAGATCAAACACGATCGGCCGACAGCACACCGGACAATCTTCAATGTACTGCTGATCGCCGCCAGACAGGTCGAGCACCGCTTCGGCGGGCTCGCCACAGTAAGGGCAGTCGTAGAACTGGGTTTCCAGCATGGGCAAGGCCTCTCACGTTGAGCTAGTAAGCATAAGACTCCAGACGCCGCCGTTCCGCCTAATTATTAAGGCGCAAGCTGCGCTGTGACTTGTCTGTATAATCGCCGGTCTATTGCTGACCGCGCACCCACAGTGCCATTCCACTCGCAGAACAAGAGAGCATGATGGGCGAATTCGATGCCATCCGACCGTACGCTGACGCCGAGGTCCCTGCCGTTTTGGCGCGCCTGCTGGCAGACCCCGCGTTTTTGCAGATCATTACCCACTTCCGTTTTCCGCGTCTGTCTCGCCATTTTTCCTGGCTGCTCAAGCCGCTGATCGCTCACCGCCTGCGTTCGCAATTTGCCTCGATCAACTCGGTGGCAGCGCTGCAGGACAAGGTTGAGGTGTATGTCGACCGCAGCATTGAGCATGCGACCGATGGCGTGACCTACAGCGGTCTGGAGCATTTGAAGGCGGGTAACGCCTATCTGTTTCTGGCCAACCACCGCGACATCGTGATGGACCCGGCTTTCGTCAATTACGCCGTGTACCACGCGGGCCTGCCGACGCCGCGCATCGCCATTGGCGACAACCTGCTGCAAAAGCCTTTTGTCAGCGACCTGATGCGTTTGAACAAGAGCTTTATCGTGCACCGTTCAATTGCCGGACGTCGCGAGAAACTGGCCGCGTTTCAGTTGTTGTCGGCGTATATCAATCATTCGATTCGTAACGACAGCGAGTCCATCTGGATCGCCCAGGCCGAAGGCCGCGCCAAAGACGGCGACGACCGTACCGATTCGGCCATTCTCAAGATGTTCCACATGAGCCGCAAAAACGAGCCGTTCGCCGAAGTGATCGGCGGGCTGAATCTGGTGCCCGTTTCCATCAGCTACGAATACGACCCGTGCGATCAGGCCAAGGCTCGCGAGCTATACATCCGCGCCGCCACCGGCACCTACGAAAAAGCCGCCGGGGAAGATGACAAAAGCATCGGTCTGGGCATTACCGGCTACAAGGGGCGCGTGCATTTGAACTTCGCACCGCCGGTAACCGAAGGCTTCGAGGACGCCAAGCAGTTGGCTGTGGAAATGGACCGGCAGATTCTCAGCGGCTACCGCCTGTTCCCGGCCCATTACCTGGCGTATGCGCAATGGGCAGATCGCGACCCGACGCTGCAGGTGCCGGATGCCACCGAGTTGTTTCCGGCCGAAGAATTGGCGGCGGCGCAGACCGAGTGGCAAAAGCGTTTGGACAGTTGCCCGGCCGAGCAGCGGCCTTACCTGGTGGTGCAGTACGCAACGCCTGTGCGTAATCAGTACCGCATCAAGGCCGGCTTGCCGTTGTAGCCGTCAGCCAGGCAATAAAAAAGGCGGCCCCGGTTTTCCGGGTGCCGCCTTTTGTTTTGTTGGGCTTCGCTTTGCTCACCGCCTACGTGGTCTGTGTTCGTAGGTTGGGTTGAGCGCAGCGAAGCCCAACAAATCGATCACACCTGCGTACTAAACCAAGACACCGCCAGCGCAACGCCCAAACACGCGTAACCAAAACCCGTGAAAAAACGATTGAGCTGCTGGGTGGACACGTCCAACGCAGCGAGTTCAGCACTGTCGGCAACCAGACCACTCACGGCGCGGCGCTGACGTATGTGCGTGGCGATCAACAGCCAGCTGCCGGCGACGGCGAAAAACAGGGCCAGCGCATTGATGGATTGAGCCGGGTGGGACAACGCGACGGAAAACAGCGTTTGCAGCGACATCAACAACCTCACCTTCAGGGCCACATCGAAAGGCCCTGGCTAACCGTGCACCGACCGGATTCGGGGCGCTACGGCGGCGGATTCTACTCCAGGCGGTCGGCGCTGCCTGGGTTTCCGACGAATGCCAAAGGTCGCCTAACGGCTGGCCCTCTCCCCAACCCTCTCCCGCTTGCGGGAGAGGGAGCTTGATCCCCATCGCCCGCTAAATTTGTGCCGCGCTGCTGCGTTTAGGGGACAGGGGCCAGCCCCACCCCTGCTCTGCGATTTGCTAGAGTCGCGCCCACAATTACAAAGCTCGGAAGCACCCCATGCGTAAGTTATCGATTGTGATATTGGTTCTGCTGGCCATTGGTCTGGGGGTGTTTTTCAGCCTGCCCACCTACCTGGATCGCACGCTCAACAGCGTGGAAAACCCGGCGCCCTACCCCGCCGATGAACAAGCCGAAACCCTGCACAAAACCCTGTTTGTGGCCGACCTGCACAACGACGAACTGCTCTGGCAGCGCGACATGCTCAAGCGCGTGAGCTACGGCCACTCCGACCTGCCGCGCCTGATCGAAGGCGGCGTGGCCTTGCAGGTGTTTTCCACCGTTACCAAAACCCCGCACAACCTCAATTACGAAAAGAACGGCAGCGACAGCGACGACATCACGCTGCTGGTCATGGCTCAGCGCTGGCCGACCAACACCTGGAAAAGCCTGCTGCAACGCGCGCTGTACCAGAGCCAGAAGCTCAACGAAGCGGCGGCCGGCAGCGAAGGCAAGCTGGTGGTTATCCGCACCCGCAGCGGCTTGGCTTCCTTTATAGAGGCCTGGAAAAAAGACCCGCACCGCGTCGCCGGCATCATGGCCACCGAAGGGTTGCAGGTGATCGAAGGAAAGCTGGAAAACGTCGACCGCCTGTACGACGCCGATTTCCGCATCGCCGGCCTCACGCACTTTTTCGATAACGAAGTGGGCGGCTCGGCCCACGGTTGGGACAAGGGCGGCCTCACGCCGCTGGGCCGTCAGGTGATTACGCGCCTGGAACAGAAAGGCATGCTCATCGACCTGGCTCACGCCTCGCGCCCGCTCATTGACGACGTACTCGCCATGGCCACCCGCCCCGTGCTGGTTTCCCATACGGGCGTGGAAGGCACCTGCCCCGGCACGCGCAACCTTAGCGACGCCCACATCCAGAAAATTGCCGCCACGGGTGGCGTGATTGGCATCGGTTTCTGGGAAACCGCGGTGTGCGAAACCAGCGTGCCGGCCATCGTCAAAGCCATTCGCTACACCGCAGACAAAGTGGGCGTGGAGCACGTGGCCTTGGGTTCGGACTTCAACGGCACCATTCATGCCCCGTTCGACAGCACCGGCCTGGCGCAGCTGACCGAGGGGTTGCTCAAGGCCGGCTTCAGCGCCGAAGACGTGGCCGCGATCATGGGCGGCAATGTGCAGCGCCTGCTGCTGAAAACGCTGCCAGAAGCGTGAGGTGAACGGAGGGAACGTCTGTCGCTAGCAGATATTTCGCCGGTTGCGTGCAACATTTCGCCGCACCGGCTTATTGCTTTACACTGGCGGGCGTTCATTCCTTAACCAATTGAAGAGATTCCCGTGCTCAAAGCACTCAAGAAAATGTTTGGCAAAGGCGAAGGCGAGCAGCCGGCGTCTGTTCCTGCCGCCCCCTCTTCCGCGCCTTCTCCTGCCGTAGACAGCCCCCGCCCGGCCAACACCAGCCAGCCGCGGCCGCCACGCGCAGCCAAAACCGAGCGCACCGATGCCGCCCCAGCGCCTAGCGCGCCCGCCACGCCCGCTGAAAAACCACGCCGTGCCCGTCCTGCGCCGGTGGTAAGCACCTGGAAACTGGAAGACTTCGCCGTTGAGCCGCAAGCTGGCAAAACCCGTTTCCACGACTTCGCCCTGTCGCCTGAGCTGATGCACGCCATCCATGACCTGGGCTTCCCGTACTGCACGCCGATTCAGGCCGAAGTGCTCGGGTACACGCTCAAAGGTCAGGACGCCATCGGCCGTGCGCAAACCGGCACCGGCAAAACCGCTGCGTTTCTGATTTCGATCATCACCCAGCTGCAGCAAACCCCGGCGCCAAAAGAGCGCTACATGGGCGAGCCGCGTGCGCTGATCATCGCCCCCACCCGCGAGCTGGTGGTGCAGATCGCCAAAGACGCCGTGGCGCTGACCAAGTACACCGGCCTGAACGTGATGTCGTTTGTGGGCGGCATGGATTTCGACAAGCAGCTCAAGCAGCTCGAGTCGCGTTATTGCGACATTCTGGTGGCCACGCCGGGCCGTCTGCTGGACTTCGCCCAGCGCGGTGAAGTGCACCTGGACATGGTCGAAGTGATGGTGCTCGACGAAGCCGACCGCATGCTCGACATGGGCTTTATTCCGCAGGTTCGGCAGATCATTCGTCAGACCCCGCCGAAGAACGAACGCCAGACACTGCTGTTCTCCGCAACCTTCACCGAAGACGTGATGAACCTCGCCAAGCAATGGACCACCACCCCGGCCATTGTTGAAATCGAGCCGGAAAACGTCGCCAGCGACAGCGTGGAGCAACACATCTACGCCGTCGCCGGCAGCGATAAATACAAGCTGCTGTACAACCTCATCACCCAGAACAACTGGGAGCGCGTGATGGTGTTTGCCAACCGCAAAGACGAAGTACGCCGCATTGAAGAACGCCTGCTTCGTGATGGCGTGAGCGCCGCGCAGATGTCTGGCGACGTGCCGCAGCACAAACGCATCAAAACCCTGGAAGGCTTCCGTGAAGGCAAGATTCGCGTGATGGTCGCCACCGATGTGGCCGGTCGCGGCATTCACATCGACGGCATCAGCCACGTAATCAACTTCACCCTGCCGGAAATGCCGGACGACTACGTACACCGCATTGGCCGTACCGGGCGTGCGGGCGCCAGTGGCGTGTCGATCAGCTTTGCCGGCGAAGACGACTCGTACCAGTTGCCAGCGATTGAAGAATTGCTGGGTCGCAAGATCAACTGCGAGACGCCGCCAACCGAGTTGCTGACGCCGGTGCCGCGCAAGCACTGAAGCGCTGGTGGTTTCACAAAAAAGCCCGTCTCTGTGACGGGCTTTTTTATGATTGACGAAATCTTCCAACAAAACCTCCGTTACTTCTCCCACCGCTGCGCCGCATCCTTATCGCTGCACTTGCCCTCAACCCAACGCGGCCCTTCGGGGGTGTCTTCCTGTTTCCAGAACGGCGCGCGGGTTTTCAGGTAGTCCATGATGAATGCGCAGGCGTCAAACGCCGCCTGGCGATGGGCGCTGCTGGTGGCGACGAATACGATGGGCTCGCCCGGTTCCAGTCGGCCGATGCGGTGCAGCACCTCAACCTTCAGCAGCGGCCAGCGCTGGCCCGCTTCGTCGGCGATTTTGCCGAGGGCTTTTTCGGTCATGCCGGGGAAGTGTTCGAGGAACATGCCGGACACATCACGGCCGTCGTTGAAGTCGCGTACGTAGCCAACAAAGCTCACCACCGCCCCCACGCCGGCATTGGCGGCGTGCATGGCGTTGAGTTCCAGGCCCGGGTCGAAGGCGGCAGCTTGTACGCGAATGGCCATGTCAGCCTCCGGTCACGGTGGGGAAAAACGCCACTTCATCGCCGTCTGCCAGGGGCTCGTCGAGGCTGCACAGTTCCTGGTTGCGGGCGCACATCAGGTTCTGCTCACCGAGCACGTGCCACACCCCACCGCGGGCCAGCAAATGCAGGCGCAGGGCGTCGAGGGTGGCGAAGGCGCTGGTGTCGTTGATTTGCTCGGCGTCGATGCCGACAGCCTCGCGGTAACGGGCGAAATACTGCACGCGGATCATCACTGCACCTCGTCGGCCTTGAAATGGCCGCTCTTGCCGCCGAGTTTTTCCAGCAGGCGCACCGACTCGATGACCATGCCGCGGTCCACCGCTTTGCACATGTCGTACAGCGTCAGCGCGGCGACGCTGGCGGCGGTCAGGGCTTCCATTTCCACGCCGGTCTGGCCGGACAACTTGCACCGCGCCTGAATGTGCACGCGGTCTTCGCCTTCGGCGTTGAGCTCGACTTTGACGCCGGTGAGCATCAGCGGATGGCACAGGGGAATGAGGTCGCTGGTTTTCTTCGCCGCTTGAATACCGGCAATGCGCGCAACGGCAAACACGTCGCCCTTGGGATGACCGCCAGACTGAATCAGTTGCAGCGTCTGCGGCTGCATGCGCACGTAAGCTTCGGCTACGGCCTCACGGAAGGTCACCGCTTTGTCGGTGACATCGACCATATTGGCGCGGCCTTGAGAGTCGAGATGGGTTAACACGGGCGTGCTCCGTTGGAAGAGCGGGAATTAAACCCGTGGGTCAGAATTGGGTCAATGGCCGGTCGAACAAGATCAACGGCCCCTCTCCCCTAGCCCCTCTCCCGCAAGCGGGCGAGGGGAATCCAATCGCGAGCTGCCGATTTACACCGTCCAGAGGCCCTTCACCGCGCCAAGGCCACCCCCGCCGCCGGCTTGGGCTTCCTGAATACCAACACATTCCCCACCATCACCAGCACCAGCCCCATCAACGCCGGTGCGCTCCATTGGTAGCCTTCAACAAATGCCGAAATGTTCAGCGCCACCACCGGAAACAGCACCGTGCAGTACGCCGCCCGGTCCGGCCCCATGCGCCCGACCAGGGTCAGGTACGCGGTAAAGCCAATCACCGAACCCGGAATTGCCAGGTACAGCAGCGACCACACGTACTGCGCGCTCGCATCAAAACTCAGCGGTGTGCCGGTTACCAGGCAATAGCCGCTCAGAATCAACGCACCGTAGAGCATGCCCCAGGCGTTGGTGGTCAGCGGTTTGAAGCCAGATTTTTGTTGCAGGCTGGAGAGCATGTTGCCGGCGGAAAAACACAACGTGCCGAACAGCGCCAACGCCAGGCCGATCAGGGTTTCGCGGCTGGCTTCATGGCCGGCCATTTCCGGCCAGAACAACAACGCCAGCCCGGCCAGCCCGAGCGAGCCGCCGGTCATGACGTTGAAGGCGATTCGCTGACCGAAAAACACCCGTGCATTGATGGCGTTCCACAGCGTGGCGGTGGAAAACACCACGGCGATCAGCCCGCTCGGAATCCACTGGCTGGCGGTGTAAAAGCACATGAAGTTCACGCAGAACAGGCACAAGCCCTGGGCCAGGCACAGCCATTGCGCGCGGCGGTTGAGCGGTTGCAGGCGGCGGCTGAGCAGCAACACGGCAAACAGCACCAGCGCCGCGAGGCCGAAGCGGTAGGCGATGGACAGTGGAATGGCGACGCTGCCGACTTGCAGCTTGATGGCGATCCAGGTGGTGCCCCAGATCAGCACGGTAAGCAGGTACAACGAGAGGTTCATGGCAAGGCTCCTGAGCAATGCCGGCAGTCTGCTCAGCCCTCGTGGCGCGCGCTTGCACAAACTTGCGCTTATTTACCGGCGGCGGCTGGCAGGCTCGAGCGCGGGGGTTACCATAGCCGTCATCGCCATTTACCAGCGCCCCGTGCCATGACGCAGCTCTCCCACATTCAGGTGTTCCAGGCGCTCAACAGCTCGCCCAATGCGCAGCTTGAGCATTGCGCCGAGCTGGGCGACGGCTTGAGCGCCGCCATGTGGAGCAACCATCACGACGCCCGCGAGTACGAAGGCCCGAGTCACCACACGCTGTCGTGCTATCTGGCGGGCGGCACCGGTACGTTTCGGCGCGAAAAACCGGGTGAAAAAGGCGCGCCGGGCAAGCTGTGCATCATGCCGGTGGGCCACGATTCTTCCTGGGTCATAAACGGCGATATTCGCCTGGCGCACCTGTACATCAGCCCCGAACGCTTCGCCCTGAGCGCCGTCAGCCTGCTGGACCGCGAGCCACGGGAAGTGGAACTGCGTGAAGGCACCTTTGTTGACGACCCGCTGCAAGCCCAACGCTTCCACCAGCTCACGTCGCTGAACTGGAATGAGCCTGGCGAGCGTTTGCTGACCAGCAGCCTGGCCCACGAAATGATCAGCCACGCGCTGCTCAACCAGGTAGGGCAACGGCAAAACCTGCGCTTGAAAGGCGGACTGGCGCCGGCGTTGCGCCGTGTGCTGGGCGAGTACATCGAAGCGCACTTGAGTGAGCCCATCAGCCTGGGCCAACTGGCGACGCTGGCGGCGTTGTCGGAATACCACTTCGCGCGCATGTTCCGCGAAAGCTTTGGCGTGCCGCCGCACCGTTATCTATTGGCGCGACGCCTGATGCGGGCTCAGCATCTACTTAAAGACACCGCTCTGCCGCTGGGCGATGTGGCGCTGGCGTGTGGGTTTGCCAGTGCCAGTCATTTCAGTAATCGGTTTCGCAGTGCGTTGGGGGCAACGCCTGGGGAGTATCGGGCGGCGTTGCGGCTTTAAAAGCATCGCGGCTAAAGCCGCTCCTACAGAAGACCGATCTTTGTGGGAGCTTGACCTTCAGGCCAACAACGCGATCAACCCGCTCAGCGGCAGAATTCCACTCAACGGCAGCACCCAGCCGCTGCGCCAGGCCATCAGCAGCCCCACACACAGACCCGCCAGCATCAGCTGCAACAGCCCAGTGATGATGCCCATGTCTGCCGTCAGCTCGACGATGTTCAATGCCATGCCCAGCGCGAGCAACAACGCGCCAATCACCCGCAGACCGTAGGTGCGGGCGTTTGAGGGCGCGCTGCTGAGCAGCGCTTTGTGGTGGCGGGACATGGCCAGGCACAGGGCGGTCATGCCCAGGTAGTTGAGGCCGAATGCAAGAAACAACATCACACGCCCTCCTCGACCAATTCACGCCGTTCGCGCTTGCTCCGGCCTTTCACCGGCGCCTCGCTGGCAACACGCGGCCACCACGCCAGTTTCGCGCACAGCAGGCCGACGGCGAAAACTGCCAGGTCGATGCCCGGCACACGCCAGTCGCCGCGAGCGATAGCGGCACTGAGGGCGCCCGGCTGACCGGTGAGCACATCCAGCGCCGGCAGCCCCAGGGCCAGTACCGCACCGACGGCGAACAGGTCGCGCCCTACGCGGCCGCTGTTGCGACGGGCAATGGACCACAGAGCGGCGATGACCCACACGCCAATAAAGGTGTAAGCCTCCCAGTGGTCGCGCAGGTTGACGGTGTTCGGAATCAGGCGGTTGCCGTACAGCAGACCGAGGCTGGCAATCGGCAGACCGCCAATAACCGCACCATTCATGGCGCGAACAAAACCCACGCCCCAACCGCCCTTCGCCTCACGCTTGCGCAGCCACACCTGTAAACCACCGGCAACCATGGCGCAGCCCATCAGGCCAAGGCCCAGGTACAACCAGCGCACGATGGCGCCGCCGAACTGCGCCATGTGCACGTTGGTCAGCCAGGCGTAAGCGGTATAGCCGGGTTTGTACGGTTTCTGTTCGTGAAGGAAGGCGCCGGTGGTGGCGTCGTACGACATGATCCACTGAAAGTCGACCACGCGGGAGCGGTCGTAGCGGCGAATGTCTACCACAGCGGCTTTGTCACCTGGGTGGTGCACGCTGATCCAGCCGGTTTCGGTACCGCCTTCGCCGCTCGCGGCCCAGCGCCGTTTGGCGTCCAGCACAAGCTTGTCGATGGAGGCGGCGTGGTCGGTTTTGCGTTTGAGTTCTTCACGGCCGAACTGGCCTTGCACTTCGGAGAACATCTTTTCGATGTCGCCCTTGTAGCCCACCTTCAGGCCCGCCGGCATATAGAAGGTGACGAAAATCGCCAGGCCGGTGTAGGCGATCAGCAGGTGGAACGGCAGGCCGACCACGCCGAACAGGTTGTGGGCATCGAGCCAGGCGCGCTGGCCGTTGGCGTCGGGGCGCAGGGTGAAGAAGTCTTTGAAAATGCGCCGGTGAATGATGATGCCGCTGACCAGCGCCACCAGCATAAACATGCCGGCAATGGCGACGATGTACATGCCGAGCATGCCGCCAAACAGGTTGTAGTGCAGGGTGAACCAGAAGTTGCCGCCGAGGGTTTTCGGCAGCACCTCGCCGGTTTGCGGATCCAGGGTGAAGCTAACGAACGGCTCCAGCTCGTTCTGCGGCTCGTAGCCGGCGTACCAGTACGGTTGGCGCTCGTCGGGCGGACGCATCCAGATGGCGTGCGGCGGCTTCGGCGCCTGCGTTTGCACCCAGGCGCTGACCTGGTCAAGCGTCAGCGAGGTTTCGCCAACCGGGTGCAGGGTCGGGCGCATCCACACTTCCAGCTCTTTGTCGAAGCAGGCAATGCTGCCGCCGAACAAGATGACAAACAGCAACCAGGACGGCAGCAGCCCGCCCCAGGTGTGCAGCCCGGCCATGGCCTGGCGCAGGCTTTTGTTTTTTACCGTGCTCTGTTCCGAACTCATCGCCGTGCTCCAAAATCACCCGCTACCAAGGCCGCTACCGCCAGCACCACGCTCAACCCCACCAACACCAGCCAGGCCCGCGAGGCGGACCGGGCGGCGAAGGTATAAATAATGGCCGCCGCATAGACGATAAAACTCGCCAGGCTGGCGAACACCACGCGGTCGCTGCGCACCAGCGGCAGGTAAACCGTCAGGAACATGGTGCTGGCGTAGGCCAGGCCATAACCGGCGAAGATGGCCGCGACGATGCGCGACGCGGTTGCCAGCACTGGAGACGTTCTCCAGTTGCCGGCGCCGCTTTTGCTCGAGATAGCGTTACTCACGGGACTCCTTTATTGCCCAGCGTTACCAGTCATAGGTCGCGCTCGCTGTAACCGTGCGCCCGTAGCCGAAGTAGCAGGCTTGCTCGGTGCACGAACTGAAATATTCCTTATCGTCCAGATTGCTGGCATTCACCGCCAGTTTCAGGCCGTCGATTTTGTAATGCAGGCTGGCGTCGAACAAGGTGTAGCCGCCGGTCTCCACATTGATGATGCGCGGACCGTACAACCCGAACAGGGCGTTGCGGCCGGTGTACGAGGTTTCGCCGGTATAACGCGCGCCAAACCCTGCGCCCAGGCCAGCCAGCGGGCCGCTCGGGTGGGTGTAATCCAGCCAGGCGCCGGCCGATTCACGCGGCACGTAAGGCATGCGCGTGTCTTCTTCCCAGGCGTTGACGCTTTTTTGCACGCGGGCGTCGGTGCGGCTGTAGTTGGCGGTCAGGTCCAGACCTTCGGCCAGACTGGCCAGCGCTTCGATTTCGAAACCCTTGCTGCGTACTTCACCGACCTGACGCACTTCGGTGATGTTGTTGGGGTTGGTGCTGACCACGTTTTGCTTGGTGATATCAAACACCGCCACGCTCACAAAGCTGCGCGAGCCTTCCGGCTGGTATTTGATGCCCGCCTCGTACTGTTTGCCGGTTTCCGGCTCGAACGGCTGATTGGTTACCGGGTCGGTAGCGGTAGTCGGGTTGAACGACTCGCTGTAGCTGACGTACGGCGCCAGGCCGTTGTCGGCGACATAAACCAGACCCACACGACCGGTGAACGCTTCGTCGTCGCGGCTCACGCGGCTGCCGTTGAGGTTGTTGGTGGTGTTGCCCTTGGCGATGTCGTAACGCCCGCCGAGCAACAGGTTCCAGTGTTCGTCGAACTTGATCTGGTCTTGCGCATAGAAGCCGGTCTGGCGACGCAAGATGTCGTTGTCGGAATCCTTGGCTGGCAGTGGCACATCGAGGCCGTATTGCGGGTTGTACAGATCCAGCGTCGGCCCGGTGCCCAGGCGGCTGATTTCATGGTTGTCGAGCCGGCGCCAATCCACGCCCAGCAGCAGGTCATGGCTCACGGGGCCGGTGTCAAAAATCGCTTCAGCCTGGTTGTCCATCGACCAGGCGCCGAACTGCTCGTCCTTTACGTTGGAGCTGCGCGTCAGCGTGCGGCCGTCGAAGCGCACGCCAATATTGTTCAGGTAGCGGTAGTCGTAATTCATGTTTTCGTAGCGCACGTTCTGGCGCAGCGACCACACGTCATTGAGGCGGTGCGACAGCTCGTAGCCGAGCGAGGCATGGGTGCGCTCGAACTTGTTGAAGTTCGGGTCGCCTTCGTAGAAGTCGGGGTCGCGGTTGTCTTTCAGGCGGAAGGCTTGCATCAGCTCCGGGGCGAACGCGCGACTGAAGGCAAAGTTGCCGTCGTCTTTTTGGTAGGTGGCCAACACCGTCAGCTCGGTGTCGTCGTTGGGCCTCCAGGTCAGGGTCGGCGCAAAGGCCTGCCGCTGGTTGTCGGTTTTGTCGACCTGGCCGTTCATGTCGTTGCCGAGCATGGTTACCCGATACGCCAGGGTGCCCTGATCGTCCAGCGGGCCGCCAAAGTCTGCCGCCAGCTCAGCGAGTTCATCGCTGCCGGCGCGAACGCTTACCTGGTGCAAGGGTTTGTCTGGCGCGCGTTTGCTGACCAGGTTGATCACCCCGCCCGGCTCGCTCTGGCCATACAGCACCGAGGCCGGGCCGCGCAGCACTTCGACGCGCTCAAGCAAATAAGTGTCGGGCCGCATCATCCCGTAGGTGCCGCGCGACATGAGCAGGCCGTTGACGAAGGTGGAACTTTTCGAGTCGAAGCCGCGCAGGCTGACCCAGTCGTAACGCGGGTCGTAGCCGTACGGCACGCTGACGCTCGGGGTATAGCGCAGGGCTTGTTCGACGGTGGTTACGCCACGGGCATCCATTTGTTCGCGGCTGACCACGGAGATGGACTGCGGCGTTTCCAGAATCGAGGCGTCGGTTTTGGTGCCGACTCGGGTGCGTTTGGCCACATAACCGCCTACCGGGCCGACGGGGGAGTCGACCTGGCTGCTGCTGTTGATGTTGACGTCACCCAATTCCACCTGTCCCTCCTTAAGGGCCGGCGCCTGTTCAATACGGAAACTGCCATCGCTGGCCTGCACTGCGCGTAATCCCGAGCCGGCGAGCAACCGGGCAAAACCCTGCTGCACCGGATATTCGCCGTTCAGCCCGGCGCTAGTGCGCCCGGCGGTCACTTGCGGGTCAAAGCTGAGCAGCACACCGGCACGCCGGGCGAAGGCGTTCAAGGCGCTGTCCAGCGAACCGGCCGGAATCTGGTAATTCTGGCCAGGCGCGGCGCTGACCGCGACCGGCAAGCAGGCCAACGGCAGGCTGACGCTGAGCAACGCCACGCGCACCGCGCGGGCCAGGAGATGCGGAGTGCAAAGAACGGCCATGAACGAATCCTTCGGCTAGAAAAAGTGGTTAGCGGAAGGGAGGCCGAGCAACTCCGAAAAACCTGCAAAACTTTTTGGGAATTATTTACATCGGCGAGGAAATTGCAATCAGCGCGTGACTGAATGGCGCCTTGTTCTTAACAAGGTGTGTACGCCAGCGGCCTAAACAGCGGCCAAGGTCACCCACCAGCGCGTGCGATACAGCACTTGCACGGGCAGGGTTCGCGCCACAGCTTGCAGGGCGCGCTCGCTGTCATCCAGCGGAAATACGCCGGAAATGCGCAGCTCGGCCACGGCCGGATCACAGCGCAACACGCCGCGGCGCTGGCGGCTGAATTCGGCGGTGAAGTCCGCCAGGCGCATCTGCCGCGCGACCAGCACGCCGTCGATCCAACTGCTGCGCTCGCTTTCCGCCGCCTGAGGTGGCAACACGGCGTGGGTGTTGAAGCGGGTTTGCCAGCCTTGATTGACCACACTGGCGTTGCTGCCATCGCCGGGGTGAACTTCCACCGCGCCGTCATACACCGCCACGTCGCACGACTCACCCTGTTCACGCAGCAGGAAACGTGTGCCCAAGGCGCGCAAGCGGCCCTGGGCCGTGTTTACCCAGAACAGCCGCCGCTGAGGGTCCGCCGCGGTCTCGACGAAAATTTCGCCTCGGTACAGACGGATCAGCCGTTGCTCGCTGGAGTACTGGATGTCCACCGCCGTGTCGGCGTTCAAGTGCAGGCGCCCACCGTCGGGCAGAACGATTTTTCGCCGCTCACCGATACGGGTGCGCACATCGGCCAGCCACGGCTGGATGGCGTCGTTGCGATGGGCGATTACGCCCGTGCCGCCGGCGGCCACAAGGATCGCCAGCGCTTTCAGGGCGCGGCGGCGCTGCGGGTCGTGGCGGGCGCCGTCCAGGGTCGCGCGTCCGACGCCCGAACCCACGGCCGCAAAGCGCCCGCTCAAGGCGTCCAGACGCTGCCAGGCCAGTTCGTTGTCCGGGTGCTGCGCCCGCCAAAGCTGGCAGGCGCTCACTTCATCGGCCGCCACTGCGCCGGAGGCCAGACGCACGCGCCAGGCAATCGCCTGTTCCACCACGGCCATATTCAACGGCGCGCTCATGAATAGAGCGCCTTGTAGCAATGACTGAACGCGAGGGTCATGTATTGCTGGATGGAGCTGAGCGACAAGTCCATGCGTTCGGCTATTTGCGGGTAGGTCAGGCCATCGAGTTGCGACAGCAGAAACGCCTCGCGCACGCGCGGTTTCAGCCCGTCGAGCAGGCGGTCTATTTCAATCAGGGTTTCGAGTATCAGCGCGCGAGCTTCCGGCGAGGGCACTTCCGGCTCTGGCAGCACGGCCAGCGCGTCAAGGTAAGCACGCTCCAGGCTGGCGCGGCGGTAATGGTCCACCAGCAAGCCACGGGCAATGGTGGCGAGAAAGGCGCGCGGCTCGCGCAGGTCTTTGCTTTCGCGTTGCAGCAGCACCCGTACGAAGGTGTCCTGCGCAAGGTCGGCGGCGTTGTGCGGGCAATCTGTACGTTGCCGCAGCCAGCCATTCAGCCATCGATGATGGTCGTGGTAGAGCGCGGACAGAAAAGACGAAAAGGCGGAGTGAGCTGGCACAGCAGCACCTGAATGGGCGACACGTTCTTAAATGCGAATATATTTCAAATAAGACACAGTGTCACGCAGCAGGAATCACACCAAGGTTTCGTTCGCCGCCGGGCTCAGCTTGCCGAGGCACGACAGCCCGCGCCCCTGGTCGATGGCCAGACCAAAGCGGATGCTGATGATCACCTGCTCGAGTTTCTGGATATCCGCCAACTGGTCGCTGCTCAGCATCCGCTGGGCGACACGCCCCTGATCATTGGAGAGCGAAAGCATTGCGCTGCCGTCCGGGCCGCCAATGCTGAACCGCACCAGAAACTCATCCTTAAAAGAGTCGCTGACATATTTAAAGGGATTAACCATGGCCTCATACCTCGGTTTGTTCATTACTTGCTTACCCCTTCGCAAGTCGGAGGCCAACTCCCCATGCAACGCGACAGGCGGTCGTGAATGAAAGGCTTTTGGTCGTTATTTATCCGACTTGGCAGTTCTGCGCCCTGCCAAGGCCGTTTTTAGCCCGTTTATTCACACGCCCGTTTAAGCGAAAAGTGCACCGCAAACAACCACTTGCCCCTTAACCGGGCAGTCAGCAAACGGTGCCACTAGTGGGCCAGCAAGTGCCATTAAAATAATTGCCAACAGGAGTTGGAGCTTTGCCAACGGCACGTCTACGCTGAAAAACGGCGCGCTAAAAAACAACTTGTCCGAAGCGTAGAACTTTGTACGAGCGTGTCCGGTCAACAACCAAGACTTGAATAACAAGACTTGCCTAACTGGTGTGCAAACCAGGCTGTTTTAACTACCTGCCCCTGCCAAGTTTATTCAGCCCTATTTAGCAAACAGGTAATGGACCATGCACAATCCCTTTCAGTTACTGACCGAAGCGTTCCACCCGCAATACCGCGTCAACCTGAGCATCGAGCGGCTCGATGGCAGCATCATGTTGACCCTGTCCGAAGACCAGACCGTCGTGGCCAAGCGTCTGATCAGCCCTGACCAGCGCAACGACGAAAAACGCCTGCGCAACGTGATCCGCTCGCTGCAGCAACGCATCGAGCTCGAACACGCTGCGGTTTAGGGTTCTGGTCAACACGCTGGTTGTTCAAGCACAGCGCCTAGTCGGTGTCCGCTGCCTCGGCTTCGGTCGAGCGTGAGGACGAGGCGCTTCTGCTTTCCCCTTTCGCCGTCACCGACGGAAAGTTCGACGACGCGTAGCGCACCACCAACACCGCCAGGGCCAACAGCAAGATCGCGCCCGACACGTACACCACTCCCATATCCGGCCTTTCGTGATGCGACACATCGGAAATCAGCAGCCGGGTGAGCGCCGTAATCGCTACGTAAATCAGAAAACGCACCGGCATGTGATTGGTTTTGAAGTAGATGCCGACCATGGCACCCAGCTCCAGGTAGATGAACAACAGCAGAATGTCATCGACCGTGATGTGGCCCTTCTCCAGCATCTGCAGAAAGGCCCCGACCGCTGCCCAGGCGGTAATGCCGCCGATGCCGAACAGCGCCAGGTAGTGAAAGCTCTCCACCAGCAAATCGCCTAGCGACTCGGCCAGGCCATGCATGGAGTGCTTGAGGTGTTCCGCCCATTTGATTTTCAACACGCGCTTCCTTGAGGACTGTGCAGCCAAGGGTATGGCCAGCAGATGACAACCTCGTATGCAGGTTAAAGGCCATGGCCGGCAGACGGAAACAGTCTGTGACAGCGCAGGGGGCTGGACACGGTGGTTATTTCCCAGCGATAACCTGCGTCCGGCCCACGTCCGTCTATGGTGGTTGAGACCACTTCGCAAGGGAGCTTCAAGATGAAAAATCCAGTGTGCTGCCCGCACCAGGCGCTGCTAATGATCGTGCTGGTGCTGATGTGCGCTTTCAGCCTCATGCACCCCGGCCTCGCCATCGCCGCCCCGGTAGCCAAACAGAACACCCAGGTGCCCGGCTATTACCGGCTTGCGCTGGGCGACTTCGAAGTGACGGCGCTGTACGACGGCTTCAACATGATCAACAACAAGCTGCTCAAGGGTGCCAGTGCCGAAACCCTGCAGAGCGCGCAGGCCCGGCAGTTTCTGGATGCCACCAATGGCGTGCAAACGGCGGTGAATGCGTTCCTGATCAACACCGGCGACCACCTGGTGCTGGTCGACAGCGGTGCCGGCAAGTGCCTGACCGATAACCTGGGCAACGTACAACGCGATATCGAAGCGGCCGGCTACACGCTGGAACAGGTCGACACCCTGCTGCTTACCCACCTGCACCCCGACCATGCCTGCGGCGTGCTCGACGCCAAGGGCGAGCGCGCGTTCCCCAACGCTACGCTGATGCTCAACAAAGCCGAAGCCGACTACTGGCTGAACCCCGAGTTGCTGGCCAAGGCGCCCGCCGACAAACAGGCCCGGCTGAAAATGATCGCCGCCAGCGCCGCGCCTTATAAAGCTGCCGGCAAACTGAAGCTGTTTACTGACGGCAGCGAGCTGATTCCCGGCGTGAAAGACATGGCGCTGTATGGCCACACGCCTGGCCACAGCGGCTTCATGTTCACCTCCAAAGGGCACAAACTGCTCGTGTGGGGCGATGTGGTGCACAGCCACTCGATTCAGTTCGCTCACCCGCAAGTGGCCATCGACTTCGACAGCGACGCCAAACAAGCCATCGCCACGCGCAAACACATCTTCGCCGAAGCTAGCGCAGAGAAATTCCTCGTCGCCGGCGCCCACCTGCCCTTCCCCGGCATCGGCCACGTGCGCAAAAAAGGCACGGGCTTTGCCTGGGTGCCCATCGAGTTTTCGCCGTTGCCCAAACCCTGATTGCGGGGTGCCACTGTTCAACCGGGCGCGAGTCCTTTATGCTCGTCCACCTGTATAAATACACAGTAATCGTTGCTAGAAGGTGAGGTGATGAATGGCCGTCGAAGTGGTGTACCGCAGCAGTCGCGATCCGGAGCGTTTGTTCATGGATAAAGCCGAAGCCGATCGTTACGACAAGATGCTGGAACTGGCCGAATCTCTGGCCGTGGTGCTGCAGAAAGCCGTGCCGTCGCTGAGCGAGCAGCAGGTTGAGGAAATCGGGATCTACATGGCCAAAAACAGAGATGTTTTCGCCAAGGCGTTCAAAAACCCTGAGGCTTTGAACGAGCTAAATAGCACCGAAGAAGCCTGAGTTCGGCGCAAAGAATAATGGTCGCCATCACGCAGTAGAGGGTTTCGGAGCGAAGGCCAGGCAAGGCGCCCCGGAGCTTTTAAGCGCAGCGTACTCAAGTACGTGAGCATTAAAAGCGAGGACGCAACGCAGCATGGTCGAAGCTCCGGAAGCCGACTAGGCCTCTAGATACTTTTCAACATCCAAGGCAGCCATGCAGCCTGCCCCGGCAGATGTGATGGCCTGCCGATAAACGTGGTCAGCCACATCACCGGCCGCAAACACGCCGGGAATGCTGGTGGCGGTCGCATTGCCTTCGCGGCCGCCGTTGACGACCAGATAACCATCCTTCAACGCCAACTGCCCTTCAAACAACGCGGTGTTCGGCGTATGGCCGATGGCGATAAACACCCCGTCTACCTTCAGCTCGGAAGTGCCACCATCGTTGTGCTGCAAGCGCACGCCGGTCACGCCTTTGTCGTCGCCCAGTACTTCGTTTACCGAGGCATTGAGCTTCAGTTCGATCTTGCCTTCAGCGACCCGCGCATACAGTTTGTCGATCAGAATTTTCTCTGCCCGGAAGGTTTCGCGACGGTGCACCAAGGTTACCTTGCTGGCGATATTGGCCAGGTACAGCGCCTCTTCCACGGCGGTGTTGCCACCACCGACAACCGCCACTTCGCGGTTGCGGTAGAAGAAGCCGTCGCAGGTGGCGCAGGCCGAAACGCCCTGCCCCATGAACGCTTGCTCGGACGGCAAGCCCAGGTAACGAGCGCTGGCGCCGGTAGCGATGATCAAGGCATCGCAGGTGTAGGTGGCGCTGTCACCGGTGAGGGTGAACGGCTTGCCGGCCAGGTCCACGGCATTGATATGGTCGAAGACGATCTCGGTTTCAAAACGCTCGGCGTGTTCCTGCATGCGCTGCATCAGCGCGGGCCCGGTCAGGCCGTGCACGTCGCCGGGCCAGTTATCCACTTCCGTGGTCGTGGTCAGTTGGCCGCCGGCCTGCATGCCGGTGATCAGCAGCGGTTTGAGATTGGCGCGCGCGGCATACACCGCAGCCGAATAACCGGCAGGGCCGGAGCCGAGAATAATCACACGAGCGTGACGAACAGCCATGGACCGCCTCCTCCGGCATCGCCGGAAATAAAAAGAGACCACCCGAGCACTTGGGGAAGGCTTTGAAGAGAGGTGGCCCCGTAAACCATGTCCGCGTGGCGGACGGCAATGGCGGCAAGGTTACGGAGCCGATTGCGGTCTAGGAAATGTCGAATACTTATGTGAGCAATAGCTGAACGCTATCCCGCGACAGACACACCGTTACAGCCGACCGCTTCCGATCCCTGAGCGAAGGCGCTAAGGTCGGCCGGTCTTATTCAAGGAAACCACCATGCCCGCTCCCGTCCTCTCCGGCCCGCAATACCTTCGCGAAGGCCTGAAGCTGGTGCTCAGCCCCGGCTTGCGCCTGTTCGTATTGCTGCCGCTGGCCATAAACCTGATTTTATTCGTCGGCTTGATCGTCTTCGCCACTCAGCAATTCAATGGCTGGATCCACGCGCTGATGCCAAACCCGGACGGTTGGCTGAGCTTTCTGAGCTTTATTCTCTGGCCGATCTTTTTCGTGCTGATTCTGCTGATGGTGTTCTTCACCTTCACGACCCTGGCCAACATCATCGCCGCGCCGTTCAACGGCTTTCTCTCGGAAAAAGTGGAAGTGGTGGTACGCGGCGAAGACACCTTCCCGCCCTTTCGCTGGGGTGAACTGGTCGCCATGGTGCCGCGTACCCTGGGCCGCGAAGCACGCAAGCTGGGCTATTTCCTGCCACGGGCCATCGGCTTGTTCATTCTCTCGTTGATTCCCGGGCTGAACATCATTGCCGCGCCGCTGTGGGTGCTGTTCGGCATCTGGATGATGTGCGTGCAGTACATCGACTACCCAGCGGACAACAACAAACTCGGCTGGAACGAAATGCTCGCCTGGCTGCGGGAAAAACGCTGGCAGAGTCTGGGTTTTGGCGGCTCGGTGTACCTGGCGCTGCTGATTCCCGGCGTTAACGTAGTGATGATGCCGGCGGCGGTGGCCGGGGCTACGTTGTTCTGGGTGCGTGAGCGCACCGCTATTAACAGATGAACGCTGAACCATCGCCCATTAAAAAGCAGCCCGAGGGCTGCCTTTTCATTTCAACGCGAGCGATCTTTAGTCATGGTTAGTCAGCACTGTTGGATTGGATCTTTTCCGCTAGCTGCCGAGCGTAATCAGACAATATGTTCTTACGGCTGATCAGATCAAGCGCTAACTGATCACGTTGCTCCGCCGTACCTGGCCCACAGGCTTTGCACAGCGTCTTGATTGTGTCATCCGAAACACTCACGACCTTGTCGATTGACGCTTTGATCTGCTCGTTAGTAAGCCCTGAAAAGATCGGAGCAGCATCCGGGTTTGTAGCCGCATCCCTTAGTGTATGCAGTTCCGAAACTGCATTGGCCTCAAACTTGTTGCCCTTGGCCTCACCGCGCGCACGGTATAGGAGGGCGCCGCCGGTATCGACGCGCAATCCACTGTCCCCGTCTTTCAAAAGATTGCCGCGGTTGTTACCTATCACGTCCCAATTCGCCAGCCAGGCATCCGAGGCAAAACCATCTGAAACGCCAGGAAGTTTGCTCAATTCTTGGTTCGAGACGGCCTTAAGGCCGTCAGCAAAGCCCGACGCAATACCAATTTCCCCGTGCCGCTGGTTTGCAGCAGCACGTTGTCGGACTCGGTGGTGGCGCCGATCAGATCAATATTGCCGCCGGAAATCACGCTCAGCGACGAGCCCTTTTCCTCGTCGACCGGGCCGGCCTTTTGGCAATCTCGATGACCGGAACACCATTGGCAGCACTGCCCACAGAAGTACCGCCAAAGTTTCGATCCAGCAGAATTTCCGCCGCAGCCCAGCCGGGCGTAGTTGCCAGCAGCACGGAAAGCACGAGGCGTTTTAAGGAAAAGGCGGGAGGGATTAATGGAAGGGAGACCGGTGAAAAAGCCTGCTGCCCCGGCTTGCGCTGGGAAGTTGTGATCTCGGCGACGGGAATTAAAAAGCCAAGCGGCTTGCTGAAAATGAGGCGGAAGCAGCGGTTGTTCATGATGGCCATCAAAGGGTCGGAAGCGGGGGGAAAACCTTAACGACCGCCCTCTACTACCCTTGTAGGGCGCAACTTAACCCATGCACTTATTCATCCTACAAATGCATAAGGACCGAACGAATAAAGCTTATTTTCGCAGTCAACTAATCGCCTTTTAACTGTCACGTTTGTTAAACAGGACGCCTCCACACTGGCGTCATGAGCCAATCCTCCCTTCACATCGCGCTGATCAGCGAAACCTTTCCTCCGGAAATTAACGGCGTCGCCAATACGCTGGGGCGTTTGTGTGCGGGGCTGCGTGAGCGCGGCCATCAGTTGCAGTTGGTGCGACCGCGGCAAAGCGCGGATGACGGGCAGAGGAGCACTGACGAGTTACTACTGACGCGCGGCTGGCCGTTGCCGGGTTACCCCGGTTTGCAGTGGGGACAGGCGTCGATGCATAAACTGTTGCGGCGCTGGAAACGGCGGCGGCCGGATGTGCTGTATATCGCCACCGAAGGCCCGCTGGGCTTGTCCGCGCTACGCGCCGCCCGGCGTTTGCGCATTCCGGTAATCAGCGGTTTCCACACCAATTTCCAGCAATACAGCAGCCATTACGGGCTGGGCATGCTGACTCGCGTGCTCACCAACTATTTGCGCTGGTTTCACAACCGCTCACAGCTCACCCTGGTGCCCAGTGCCAGTCAGAGTCTGGAGTTGCAGCGGCGCAGTTTCGAGCGCGTGCATTTGCTGGCCCGTGGCGTCGACAGTCAGCTGTTTCACCCGGCCAAACGCAGTGCAGAGCTGCGCCGCGCGTGGGGTGTGGAGGACGGCGACCTGGCGGTTATCCATGTAGGACGCATCGCCGCCGAAAAGAATCTGGCGCTGCTGGTACGCAGCTTTCGAGCACTGCAAGAACGTTACCCCGGGCAGCGTTTGAAGTTGATCATGGTCGGCGATGGCCCGCAGCGTGCGGGTTTGCAAAAGGAATTGGCAGACGCCGTGTTCTGCGGCGTGCAGCGTGATCAGGCACTCGCCGCGCACTACGCCAGTGCCGATCTGTTCCTGTTCCCCAGCCTGTCGGAAACCTTCGGCAATGTGCTGCTCGAAGCGCTGGCATCGGGGCTCGCGGTGGTCGCTTATGACCAGGCGGCAGCGGCCCAGCACATTCGTCACGGCCACAACGGCGCGCTGGCGATGCCGGGTGATGAAGAGGCGTTTATTGACAGCGCCTGCTGGCTGCTCGAAGACCCGGAAACCTTGCGCCGTGTGCGGCTAAACGCTCGTCAGCACGCCAGTCGCCAGGGCTGGCCGGCAATCGTTCAACAGTTCGAAACCTACCTGCTCGACACCAGCCGCAGCACCAGCACCCTGGCCGCTACGCCATAGGGCCGACAATAAAAAGCCCGTCGCATGGACGGGCTTTTCAGCATCGCAATACCCTTCAGCCGCGAGCTGTTTTGATCGCCTCGATGTAGGGCTCAGCCAGACGCTGGTCCTGAATCAGGGCGACGAAGTCGTTGCCCTTGACGTCTTTGGCGTTGAGGTCGTAGCCGGCTTCAACGAAGAAGGTCAGAAAACGCTCGAAATCGTCGATGCGCAAACCACGGTAGGCCTTGACCAGCTTGTGCAGCGACGGCGGCGTGTCATCGGCGGGTTCCACCGCGAGGAACAGCTTGATCGGCTCGTCACCAATCTCTTCGCCAATCACCTGTTTCTTGTCTTTACGCATGGGTCTTTTCTCTTAACGGGGGAACGCCGGGCCGGCAGTTTACTCCGCGCCGGGGCGCCGGCTCAACGCACGCGCTGGGCGGCGGTGTGCAGATCTGCCCAGACATGGCCATTGGGGTAACTCAAAAATTGCACATAAACGCCGCCGTTGCGCAGCAGGTCGAGCAATACGCGGTACTGCGCCATCGGGTAGTTGAGGCTCAGGGTTTTGCTGGCTTCGTCCAGGCTCGGACGCTTGAGGCTTTTGCCCTCTGATTCGAAGCGCACCAGCACCTTCGTGACGGTGGCGCCTTTGCTCACCGCTTTGGTCTTGAGCAGCAGCCACGCCGGCGAGGTAATGGGAATGGGCTGCTGGTTCGACTCACGCTGGCTGCCGACCACCACGGAATATTCCGTCACTTGCAGCACTTGCTGCTGTTCTGGCGCTTCACGGCGCAGGTTCTGCTCGTCGGGCGGCAAGTACTGTTCGTGGGGCAACGCGGCATTGGCCAGCGGGGCGGCACAGAGAAACAGGGCAACTAAGGAAACACGCAGCACGGTCAGGTCCTCGGATAAATCAGCGCGCCACATTAGCACCGCGTTTTCCGGCGACCAACGATTAACGCGCTGTGCCGATTTCGTCATCCGCACGGCGCAAAACCATCAAGCCGGGTGGCCTCGCAACGCTCAGTCTTGCAGAACCTTCTTACGGTTTCGGAGACGCCCAATGCGCCGCATGCAGATTATCGACAGCCACACCGGCGGCGAGCCGACCCGGCTGGTGATCGACGGCTTTCCCGATCTGGGCACCGGCAGCATGGCCGAGCGCCGCGCCCTGTTGGCGGACTGTTACGACGCCTACCGCGCCGCCACGGTACTGGAGCCGCGCGGCAGCGACGTGCTGGTCGGCGCCCTGCTCTGCGCGCCGGTCGATCCGACGGCTTGCGCCGGGGTGATCTTCTTCAACAACAGCGGCTACCTCGGCATGTGCGGCCACGGCACCATCGGCCTGGTGATTTCCCTGGCGCACATGGGCCGCATCGGCCCGGGCACGCACCGCATCGAAACACCCGTGGGCACGGTGGAGGCGACGTTGCACGACGACCACTCGGTGAGCGTGCGCAATGTGCCGGCGTACCGCTATCGCTCGGCCGTACAGGTGCAGGTGCCGGGCTACGGCGCTGTCACCGGCGATATCGCCTGGGGCGGTAACTGGTTCTTCCTTATCAGCGAGCACGGCCAGGGCATCGATGGCCGCAACCTCGACGCCCTCACCGCCTACACCGTCGCCGTCAGCGCGGCGCTGCAAGCCAACGGTATTGTTGGCGAAGATGGCGGCGTTATCGATCACATCGAGCTGTTCGCCGACGACGATCAGGCTGACAGCCGCAACTTCGTGCTGTGCCCGGGCAAAGCCTACGACCGCTCGCCCTGCGGTACCGGCACCAGCGCCAAGCTGGCGTGCCTGGCGGCGGACGGCACGCTCAAGCCAGGCGAAATCTGGCGGCAGGCCAGCGTTATCGGCAGCCAGTTCGAAGGCAGCTACACCTGGCTCAATGACGGCGAGCCGGGCCGGGTGATTCCCACCATCCGCGGCCGCGCGCATCTGAGCGCCGAAGCCACGCTATTGATGCAAGACGACGACCCGTTCGCCTGGGGCATCGTGTTGTGAATGCTGACGTCATCATCGTCGGCGCCGGCATTGTCGGCGCGGCCTGCGCCCATGCCTTCGCCCAGCACGGCCTCGATGTGTTGCTGCTCGACGACCTGCGCGGCGGCGCTACGGCTGCCGGTATGGGCCACCTGGTGGTGATGGACGACAACCCCGCAGAATTGGCGCTCAGCCAATACTCGCTGGGCCTGTGGCGACGCCTGGCGCCCGCGCTGGATGACGGCTGCGCCTACCGGAACTGCGGCACCCTGTGGCTGGCAACCAACGATGAAGAACTGGCGGTGGCCGAGCACAAGCGCGCGCTGCTGGAAGCCGAGGGCCTGGGTTGCCGAATGCTCAGCGCCGACGGCGTACGCGAGGCCGAACCGATGCTGCGGCCGGGCTTGGTGGGTGGACTGCACGTCAGCGGCGACGGCATCGTTTACGCGCCCAACGTGGTGCGCTGGTTACTTACGCAACAGCCCGAACGTATTCGTCAGCGCCAGGCCACAGTCAGCGAAGTGAGCGGCAACCGCGTGCGCTTGAGTAGCGGCGAATGGCTCAGCGCCTCGGCCGTCGTGCTGGCCTCGGGCAGTGCCCTCGACCTGTGCCCGGAGTTGCCGATCCGGCCGAAAAAAGGTCACTTGCTGATCACCGACCGTTACCCAGCCCGCATCCGCCATCAGTTGGTGGAACTGGGCTACGTGAGCAGCGCCCATAGCAGCAGCGGCACCTCGGTGGCATTCAATGCCCAGCCGCGGCCCACCGGGCAGATTCTGATCGGCTCGTCGCGCCAGTTCGACAGCCTCGACCCCGCCGTGGACCACGACGTGCTCGCGCGCATGCTGGCCCGCGCCCTCGACTATTTACCGGCGCTGGCGAAGATGAACGCCATCCGTAGCTGGACCGGTTTTCGCGCCGCCACGCCCGACAGTTTGCCGCTGCTGGGCCCGCACCCGAGCCAACCCGGTTTGTGGTTGGCGCTGGGGCACGAAGGCCTGGGCGTGACCACCGCACCGGGCAGCGCGCAGTTGCTGGTGAACCAGGTGCTCAAGCAACCCAGCGCCATCGACTCTGCGCCCTACTCGCCCTTGCGCTTTGCCATGGCGGAGCAACCGGCATGAGCGCGGCCATCGAATTGCACGTGGACGGCCGCGCCGTACGTGTAGCGGTTGGCACCAGCGTTGCGGCGGCGTTGTGCCTGGCCGGTGATGGAACCAGCCGCACAGCGCTGGACGGCAAACGTCGCGCGCCGTTCTGCGGCATGGGCGTGTGCCAGGAATGCCGCGTGAGCATCGACGGCCAGCGACGTCTTGCCTGCCAAACCTTGTGTGCCGAGGGCATGCAGGTGGAGACGCAACCATGACCCGCGATTTCGACCTGTTGATTATCGGCGCCGGCCCGGCCGGCATGGCCGCTGCCGTGGCGGCCAGCAGCAGCGGACAACGCATCGCCCTGCTCGATGACACCCCGACCACTGGCGGGCAAATCTGGCGAGCGGATGTTCATGCCCCCGCCCCTCAACCTGCGCAAACACTGCGCGCGCAATTGGCTGCTGCCCACAACATTGAGCTGTTCACTGGCACCCGCGTCATCGCTCAAACCGGCGCCCAGCAATTGCTTCTGGAGAACGCGTCGCACAGTTGGCAGGTGAACTATGGGCAGCTGATTTTCTGCACCGGCGCGCGAGAAATTTTGCTGCCTTTCCCCGGCTGGACGCTGCCCGGCGTTACCGGCGCGGGGGCGTTGCAGGCGCTGGTTAAGGGCGGCGTTCCGGTTCGTGGTGAACGTGTGGTCATCGCCGGCAGCGGGCCGTTGTTGTTGGCCAGCGCGGCCAGCGCCAAGGCCGCGGGGGCGCGGGTTGTGGCCATCGCCGAACAGGCACCGGGCCGCTCAATCGCTGCGTTTGCGGCGCAGTTGCCGCGCTGGCCGGGCAAGCTGCGGCAGGCCGTGCAACTGGCTGACTGGCATTTGCGTATGAATAGCCACGTGATTGAAGCCTTGGGCGACGAACGCCTGGAAGCCGTGCGTATTCGCCAGGGCAATCGGGTGCGGGAAATAGCCTGTACGCGCCTGGCCTGTGGCTTTGGTTTGCGCGCCAACAGCGAGCTGGCCGAAGCCCTGGGTTGCGAGGTGCAGCAACAGGCCGTTGTTGTCGATAGCCAGCAGCGCACCAGCCGCGCCGGCCATTTTGCCGCCGGCGAATGCACCGGCATCGGCGGCAACGAACTGGCGCGGGTCGAAGGCGCCATTGCCGGTTACTCAGCGGTCGGGTTGCTCGATAGAGCCGAGACCCTGTTTGCCCAGCGCGAGCATTGGCAACGCTTCGCTGATCTGCTGAAGCGCTGTTTCGCCATCAGGTCGGAATTGAAAAATCTGCCCCACGCCGACACGGTGCTGTGCCGCTGCGAAGACGTGCCCTACGGCGCGGTGGCCGGGTTTGCCGACTGGCGCCAGGCCAAAGTGCACAGCCGCTGCGGCATGGGTGCCTGTCAAGGCCGGGTGTGCGGCACGGCCGCTGAATTTCTGCTCGACTGGCCAACGCCGGGCCTGCGTGCGCCCTTCGTGCCGGCGCGGGTTGAAAGCCTGCTT
Source organism: Pseudomonas viridiflava (assembly GCF_900573885.1). Classification (GTDB taxonomy): domain Bacteria; phylum Pseudomonadota; class Gammaproteobacteria; order Pseudomonadales; family Pseudomonadaceae; genus Aquipseudomonas. Next base: position 321,411 of record NZ_UPSE01000493.1, on the reverse strand, counting down.
CCCAGCGCCGCGCAGCCGGCCGTAGAGTAAGGGCTGCCATCATGACCGGAGCCATCACCGCCCATGTTTCCCGCCGCGCTGCCCACTCCACGGGATTTGCCCGACCTGCTCGGCAGCCTGACGCAAATTGCGCCGCTGCTCGATGCCATGCCCGGCGTGGTGTTCTTTATCAAAGACATGCAGGCGCGCTACGTATTGGCCAACCAGACGCTGGCGCAGCGCTGCGGTCTGCGCGAAAAAAACGAGCTACTGGGCAAGACCGCGGCCGAGGTATTTCCCGCGCGTTTTGGCTCGCTGTACACCGAGCAGGATCTACACGTGATGAGCGCCGGCAACCCGCTCAGCGACCAGTTGGAGCTGCACCTGTATCCCGGCCGCGAGCCCGGCTGGTGCCTGACCCACAAGCTGGCGTTGCGCGATGTGCACGGCGCGATCATCGGCATGGCGGGCATTTCCTACGACCTGCTGGCGCCGCAATCCAGCCATCCGGCGTACCAGAAACTGGCCAGCGTCGACGCCCATATCCGCCAGCACTACGCCCAGCCCATCAGCTTGCGCGACCTCACGCAACTGGCGGGTTTGTCGGTGGCGCAACTGGAGCGTCACTGCAAGCGCATCTTCCAGCTCACGCCTCGACAGATGATTCACAAAGCGCGCCTGGGCGCTGCCTCGCAGCTGTTGGCCGGCGACTTGCCGATCACCGAAATCGCCCTGCTCTGTGGCTACACCGACCACAGTGCCTTCAGCCGCCAGTTCAAAGCCCTTACCGGATTGTCGCCGACGCGCTACCGCGAAAGCCTCGCCCACTAACCGCCCTTGATCGCATGCCGTCCGGAAACGTTTCCGCGTCGGCGCGTGGGCGTTCGTCTGTTACCTACACCATCGCAGGAGTCACACATGAGCAACAAGCCTAGCTGGAGCGGGGTATTTCCCGCTGTCACCACACAATTTCGTTCTGACTTTTCCGTGGACCTGGACGCCACCCATGCGGTGATCAGCGGGCTGGTGCGCGACGGCGTGTCGGGCCTGGTTATCTGCGGCACGGTGGGGGAAAACACCTCGCTGAGCGTCGAGGAAAAAATCAGTCTGGTGGAGGTGGCCAAAGACGCCTCGGCCGGGCGCGTGCCGGTGATCTCCGGCGTGGCAGAATTCACCAGCCTCAACGCCAGCAAAGTGGCGAAAGAAGTTCAGCGCGTGGGCGCTGACGGCATCATGTTGATGCCCGCGTTGGTGTACTCCTCCAAACCGTTCGAAACCGCCGCGCACTTTCGCAGCGTGGCGGCCAGCATTGATCTGCCGGTGATGGTCTACAACAACCCGCCGATCTACAAAAACGACGTGACGCCGGACATTCTCATTTCCCTGGCCGACTGCGACAACATCGTCTGCTTCAAAGACTCCTCCGGCGACACCCGCCGCTTTATCGACGTGCGCAACGAAGTGGGCGACCGCTTCGTGCTGTTCGCCGGGCTTGATGACGTGGTGCTGGAAAGCATTGCCGTGGGCGCGGTGGGTTGGGTGTCGGGCATGTCCAACGCCTTTCCCAAAGAAGGCGAAACCCTGTTCCGCCTCGCCAAAGCCGGCCGCTTCGCCGAGGCGATGCCGCTGTACGAATGGTTCATGCCGCTGCTGCACCTCGACGCCCGCCCGGACCTGGTGCAGTGCATCAAACTCTGCGAACAGATCATGCAACGCGGCACCGCCCTCACCCGCCCACCGCGCCTGGCGCTGCCCGACAGTGATCGGCAATTTGTGGAAAGCGTGATGGAAAAAGCGCTGGCCAAGCGGCCGGTGTTGTTGGATGTAGGGTTATGAAAGCATCGCGCCGTAGGTTGGGTTGAGCGAAGCGAAGCCCAACGGGTGATTGGGCTGCATGCAGCTCGTAGGTTGGGTTGAGCTGCAGGCGAAGCCCAACATGGGGCAAACGCCGCTTCCAGGCCAACCGCCCGTTGGGCTTCGCCGCTGGCTCAACCCAACCTACAGCGGAGTTGGCTGTAGCCAATGAGCATTTCAGCAGGGCTTTTTAACGCCGGAGGGCCGACGCGCAGCCGATCGGTTTTCTACATATCTTTGACGGCATAGATCCCTGGGGCATTGCGCCAATAGCCCTTGTAATCCATGCCATAACCAAACACATACCGGTCTACACACGGCATGCCAACGTAATCCGCCTTCAAATCCGGACGCGCTTTGCGGTCGTGGGTTTTGTCGACCAGCACGGCGATGCGTACGTGCTTGGCGCCAGCGTGGCGGCAGAAGTCGATGATGGCGCCCAGGGTGTGACCTTCGTCGAGAATGTCGTCGATGATCAGCACTTCACGATCAATGAACGAGATTTCCGGCTTGGCTTTCCAGAACAGCTCGCCGCCGCTGGTTTCGTTGCGGTAGCGGGTGGCGTGCAGGTAGGAGAGCTCAAGCGGGAAGTTCAGCTTGGGCAGCAGCTTGCCGGAGAAAATCAGGCCGCCGTTCATGACGCAAAACACCACCGGATTGCTTTCGGCCATTTCGCTGTTGATGGCGGCTGCCATGGTGTCGATGGCCACTTCGACCTCGGCGTTGCTGTACAGGCAATCGGCTTCGGCCATCACTTGCTGGATGTGGGCGATATCGACGGACATGGACTATTCCTCACGGGGTGTGGGTGCGCCGATCAAAACCTGATCAAGGCGTCAAAATAAAAGTCGGCAAAGGTACGCATCACATCGGTGTGGAGCAAGCCCCATCGGTCACGTGTCGCCAATGATGCGCGGCGTATCTGTTGGCGACATTTCCTGTCTGCCGGTACAGGAAATGTAGGCGACCGCCCGGTCACGACGCCACTTGGCATATCGAATGCTTTACTCTTGGCACAATTTTTTGCCAGCACGTTCGGAGCCCACCCCATGCCCATCCGCGAAATCCGCCACCCACTGATCCGCCACAAGCTAGGTCTGATGCGTCGCGCCGATATCAGCACGAAAAACTTCCGCGAACTGGCACAAGAGGTGGGCGCGTTGCTCACGTACGAAGCCACTCAGGATCTGCCTCTGGAAAACTACGCCATTGATGGCTGGTGCGGCACCGTTCACGTGGAAAAAATTGCGGGCAAGAAAATCACCATCGTCCCCATTCTGCGCGCCGGCATCGGCATGCTCGAAGGCGTGCTCAGCCTGATTCCAGGGGCCAAGGTCAGCGCGGTGGGCGTGGCGCGTAATGAAGAAACGCTGCAGGCCCACACCTATCTGGAAAAGCTGGTGCCGGAAATCGATGAGCGCCTGGCGTTGATCATCGACCCGATGCTCGCCACCGGCGGCTCGATGGTCGCCACCATCGACCTGCTGAAAAAAGCCGGCTGCAAAGACATTCGCGCCATGGTGCTGGTGGCCGCGCCGGAAGGCATCAAAGCGGTACAGGACGCCCATCCCGAGGTGATGATTTTCACCGCCTCCATCGATGAAAAACTCAACGAACACGGCTACATCATTCCCGGGCTGGGCGATGCCGGCGACAAGATTTTCGGCACCAAGCAAAAGGACGCCTGAGTCATGCAAGACGAATTCAACGACCCACTCTGGCGCACGGTACTGTCCGGCGCGCAGATGCTGTTCGTGGCGTTTGGCGCATTGGTGCTGATGCCGCTGATTACCGGACTGGATCCCAACGTGGCGTTGTTCACCGCCGGCCTGGGCACCATTCTGTTCCAGATAGTCACGGGGCGGCAGGTGCCGGTTTTCCTGGCATCGAGCTTTGCCTTTATCACGCCGATCATTCTCGCCAAGGGCCAGTTCGGCCTCGCGGCCACCATGGGCGGCATCGTTGCCGCGGGCTTCGTTTACACCTTTCTCGGCCTGGCGGTAAAAATCAAAGGCACCGGTTTTATCGACCGTCTGCTGCCGCCCGTGGTGATCGGCCCGGTGATTATTTCCATTGGCCTGGCCATGGCACCTATCGCTGCCAATATGGCGATGGGTAAATCGGGCGATGGCGCCGAGCTGATTCCGTACAAGACCGCCATGCTGATTTCCATGCCGGCGCTGCTCACCACCTTGATTGTGGCGGTGTTCGGCAAAGGCATTTTCCGTTTGGTGCCGATCATTTCCGGCGTGCTGGTGGGTTTCGCCCTGTCGTTTTATTTCGGCGTGGTCGATACCGCCAAGATTGCCGCCGCACCTTGGCTGGAGCTTCCAAAGTTCACTGCGCCGGAGTTCAACTGGCAGGCGATTCTGTTCATCGTGCCGGTGGCTTTGGCACCTGCGATTGAACACATCGGCGGCGTGATTGCCGTGGGCAGCGTGACCGGTCGCGACTACCTGAAAAAGCCCGGCCTGCACCGCACCCTGTTCGGTGATGGCATCGCCACGTCGGTGGCCGGTCTGTTTGGCGGCCCGCCTAATACCACTTACGCCGAAGTAACCGGCGCGGTAATGCTGACGAAAAACTACAATCCGAAAATCATGACCTGGGCAGCTGTGTTCGCCATCGTGCTGGCGTTCATCGGCAAATTCGGCGCACTGCTGCAGAGCATTCCCGTACCGGTGATGGGCGGCATTCTGTGCCTGTTGTTCGGCTCGATTGCGGCGGTGGGCATGAACACGCTGATTCGCCACAAGGTCGACCTCAGCGAAGCGCGCAATCTGGTGATTGTGTCGGTGACCCTGGTGTTCGGCATCGGCGGCGTGCTGGTCGGCACCGGTACCGGGCCGGATGATGTGGGCCTGAAGGGCATCGCCTTGTGCGCCATCGTTGCCATCGCCTTGAACCTGATTCTGCCGGGTAACGACAGCTGGAAGCGCAAGGCTGAAGGCGAGATTGATTTGTAAATAGCCAGGGCGGGTAACCTTGCGGCTATCCGCCCCGGCCAGTGGAATCAAGGCCTGGTCTGTTGCGCCTTGGTTTTGATGCCGTACCGAATGTCGCCAATGATGATTGGCTCATTCGAGTACATGGAGCTCGACACCATAACCGTTGCATCGATTTGTCTGAGCACCTTGCGCGCATCGGTGCCTAACAGCGCGCTTTGCCTGGCCAGCAACGCAGATGTATGGAAGGGAGACGTGCGCCACTCAGGCACGCCGTAATATTCAATATCTCCATTTGCCGTGACTTTCATCCCAGCGTCCACCACGAGCCTTCCGGTTTGCCGGTAGACACGTTTACGGGGTAATCCCCTACCACGGTGCGCACTCTGACGGACGTAGAGGTCACCCAAATGCCAGGGTACGCTCTCTCCTCACCGGCGCCGTTCATGGAAAAGACCGGCATTCTCAGCGATGTGGTATTTCCTTGCGGCACGTAGATATGCATTGCGACCATCGGCTCGTCGACAGCGGTCCAGCTTTTGCCATACATGTAGAGATCGTCTTGCCTTTCGGCGTCGGGCCGACCGTAGATTGAGCTGGCGATGCCAGGCGCGTGTTGGGGAAGCTGATACCAGGCCGCGTCTCTCTCCAGCGACATGATCGCAAGCCCCTTACGCCCGTCCTTCTCCCCGATGGTCATGGATTCCGGCGCCCCGCGCTGCGTGCCGGTCAACCCGAAGCCGGTACCGGCCCACCCTTGGTGATAACGAAACACTTCCTTGTCCCACTTGGGCTCGGAATAGTCACGCTCATCCAACCGCACACGTGCTTGCTGGCACCGATGGTCCGGCCCATAGGTTTCAGGTCCCCAGATTAATGCGCCAGCAGGGCCCGGCCCCGCACACCAATGCCGGTGCATTGGCAGGCGGCGTGACGGCCGAGTTCCAGTTGCACTCTTTGCTGTTTTCCCACCGGGCACAGGAAATATTACCGTCAGCCTCGAGACGCACATACGCGCCGTGCCACTTTGTCCATGGCGTTGCAGCAGTGGCCATTATTGGCGACAGCAGCAGTAATAAACTGAACGCAGTTCTTTTCATGATTAACTTCCACGACAAATAGAGCAGAATGAATCCGCAAGCCTAACTTTCTAAAAGTGTTGACTCACCCATATGCAGCCGGCTCTAAGATAGGAACAATCTTTATTAAGCCGGGAAGAAAAAACTAATTCTTCAAGCAGCCAGGCAGCAACGAGGAGCAGGTGTTCGCCACATCAGCCACACTCATCTGGATAGTCTATAAAGAAGAAAGCGACTCTGATTTAAAAGTGACTCACTTTGGGTCCCGTTGATTGGCAGACGCTTTCTGCCCGAGGGTCTTCATGCCATAGCGGATATCTCCGATAATTGCCTCGGCATTATTGGGTAATACATTGGAAATCATCACAACGGCGTCTGCCTGGCGAATTACGTTGAATGCCGACGAGCCTAACAATGTACTTTGTTTACCACGCAGGTAAGAGTCATCGAACGGCGAGTCGATCCAGTTCGCTGCTGCGTAATATTCAATATCCCCGTCTTTGGTAATTTTCATCCCCAGGGTCCACCAACGCCCTTCCGAATTCTCCAACGCTGCGTCCGCGACGTAATAGTCACCCTGCACCGTTCTTAACCGTATCCCTTCAGGCTTTAACCATACTCCGGGCCAACGCTTGTCTTCAGCACCGCGATTTTTATATATGGACGGCATACGCAGCGACACCGTGGTGCCCTTGGGCCGGTATATGTGCATCACAACTATGGGTTCGTCCTCGGCCTGCCACACTTTCTTGCCGTACATAAACAAATCATCTTGCTCCTCACGGTCCGCCGTACTGTATGGCCCCGTCGGATGTTGCTTGAACCAGGCCGCATCACGCACCAGCGACTTTATTCCAAGCCCCCGATAGCCATCTTTGCTGGTGATCCTCATCGATTCCGGCGCGCCGCGCTGGGTGCCGGTTAAACCGAAACCTATTCCCGCCCAGCCTCGGTCGTAGTCGAACGTTGCGTTGGCCCAGCTGCTATCGGAATAGTCACGATAGTCGACCTGGATCCGCGCCTGATTGCACCAGTGATCCGGATTGGTGTCGTCGTTCCCGTGTATCGCTTTATGAACTCCTCCGCACACCAGAGGGTTGATGGGTTTGACCGGCTTGGCAGCGTTTGCGGCCTGATACCAATAGCAGTTCAAGCCAGTGGAGGAGTAGCACATCAGTTCACCCGCCGGATTCGCCGAGAGGTAAACGTCAAACCCGGAAAAGTTTCCTAGCGTCCAGGTCGCGTACACATCTGCGTAGGCTTTATTGCACCAGTGGTCGACCTTGTCGTACCCGGTGATGCCGAGAAGTTTTAAATGCTGTGCACCGCAGGCTAATGACGGGGCATTAGCCGAAGGAACGCTTTTACTAGTCCAGTTGCACTCCTTTGGGTCGGTGTCTGCTGCACAGGCTATATTCCCGTCGTTTTCAAGGCGCACGTAGGATCCCCACCATGGCTTCCACTCAGTGGCGGCATCGGCTAACAACGGGGACAAGGAAAGCACCAGCAATAGCAGTGGCTTATGCATGTTCAAGCTCCAACACATGATGAGAAGAAACGTGTCGGCAAAGCCTAAACAGTGGCGGTATTCAAGGTTAGATTGACGGGACTGCAATAAGAGTACGAACCCTCTTGGGTGCGACGTTATAAATCTCTGAATCCGCCCTTGTATCTATGCGAGCGTTATCGCGCCCCATACAGAATCTTTTCCGCCAAGGCATCCGCCACCCTGGCCGGCGAACGTTTATCGGCTTGGGCGTGGCCATAGATTTCCGTCAATCGACGATCAATTTGCGTCAGGTGCGCTGTAATGGCGGGCAGTTCTTCGCCCCGGTGTTTAAGCGCGACGTAAATCAGCCCGCCGGAGTTGATCACGTAGTCCGGCGCGTAGAGGATGCCGCGCGCTTCAAGTTCATCTGCGGCGTTGGAGCTGAGCAGCTGGTTATTGGCCGCGCCAGCCACCGCAGAACAACGCAGTTTGGCCACGCTCGCGGAATTAAGCACACCGCCCAGCCCGCACGGCGCAAGAATGTCGCACGGCGTGCAGAGCAGCGCTTCGTTGGCCACGGGCCGGGCGTTGAGCTGCTCGCACGCCAGTTGCACGCGGCCAGGGTCGAGGTCGCTTACCAGCAGTTCGGCACCCGCTGCATGCAGTTGCTCGGCCAGCGCATAGCCCACGTTGCCCAAGCCTTGAATCGCCACTCTCAGCCCCTCGAGATCATCGCTGCCCAGGCGTGCCTGGGCGGTGGCGCGAATGCCGGCGAACACGCCCATGGCTGTGTGTGGCGAAGGGTCGCCGGCGCTGGTGGTGCTGGTGACGTGGCGGGTGTATTGCGCCACGCAGTCCATGTCGGCGCTGAGGGTGCCGCTGTCGACGGCGGTGATGTACTGGCCGCCGAGGCTGTCGATGGCACGACCGAAGGCTTCGAACAGCGCAGCGCGGTTGTCCACGCCTGGCGGGCGCAAGATCACCGCCTTGCCGCCGCCCTGCGCCAGGCCGGCGAGCGCGGCCTTGTAGCTCATGCCCTGGGCCAGGCGCACGGCATCGTCGATGGCGCTTTTTTCGTCGGGGTAACTGAGGTAGCGGCAACCGCCCAGCGCCGGGCCGAGCCGGCTGTTGTGGATGACGATGACGGCCCGCAGGCCGGTGGCCGCATCGTTGAAACAGTGCAGGGCCTCGACACGTGCCGCTTCCATTAAAGCGAACATGTGGTGACTCCTTATTGTTGTGGTTCCGAGCAGTATAGGTGGCCGTATACGACCCAACTGACCAGGCGGGCATAAGCAACGCTGCGATCCGCAAAGCCTGGCATAACGCCGCGCTGGACGAAGTGTTAGCGAACCGCTACAACCTTAGGGCGACCCGGAGAAGCCCATGACCCCACGCCAAGCCTGCCTTGCCTGTCTGGACCGTGAACCCCCTGCGCTGTTTGAAGCGGCGTTATGGATTGCGGCTGAGCACGACGACAGCCTGGTGCCGCAACAGGTGCTGCGTGAGTTCTCCGGCCTGGTTCATCAAGTCAGCAGCGGCCTCCCCAACCTGCCCGCCCATGAGCTGGCGCAACCGTTGTTGCGGCGCCTGGGCGAACTCGATTTCCACGAAGACGACAGCAGCCCGTTGCTGCCCCGCTCGGCCCTGCTTGATCAGGTGTTGCTGCGCAGGCGCGGGCAGCCGCTGTCGCTGGCGCTGATTGCACTGGAACTGGCCGAGCGGCTGAGCATTCCCCTGCAAGGGGTGAATTTCCCCGGCCACTTTTTGCTGCGTGTGCCGGGCGCCGATCATTTGCTGGACCCCGGCAGCGGCCGTCGCCTGTACACCCGCGATTGCCGCGAGCTGCTTTTGCGCACCCTCGGCCCGAAAGCGGAGCTGCATGCCACCCACCTGCAAAGCTGTAACGCCCGGCAAATGCTGCAGCGCCTTTCGCGCAATCTACGCAGCTTGCATACCCATGCGCAGGAGCCCCTGGCAGCGTTGAAGGATGCGGAACGGGTGCTCTTGCTCGGCCCGCCGAATCTGGTCGACCACCTGGCGCGGGCCGATATTTACCGCCAGCTCGACTGCCCGCAAGCCGAGCGCTACGACGTGGAGCATGCGCTGCTGTTAAGCGAAGACACGGCGCAGCGCTTGTTGCTCAGCGAGCGGTTGCGGCAGCTGCGGGCCACGCCCGAGCTGCATTGAGCGTTGGCTCAGGGATAGGCGAAGCGCTTCACCATGGTCAACTCGCCAGTGGCGCGCATGGGCACGATGAACGATTCCTGCTTTTCGTTGGCGGTGCCTTCCTGGGTGATGACGGTGACCTGCGCGGTGGTGAGAATTTGTGCCGGGCTTTCGGCGCCGTACTCGTCGCTGTCGGAGCCGCCGCCGAAGTAGTTTACGTACACCAGATATTCACCACTGAGCGGTGTCGGCGAAGCAAACATTTCCGGGCCGAAGCCGGTGGTCACGTCTACGTCCAGCGCGCCGCCGTTGGCTACGGCACGCTCGCCGTACCACACGTGACCGCCGTCCGGTGTCACAACATGCAGGTCGAGGTCGGTGTTGTCGCTGTCCCATGACAGCACCACGCGCAACTTGGCTGCCGTCTCGCCACTGCCCCGGTTATAGAACTGCACGCGGTGCTTTGCGGTGCCTTCGGGGTTGCGCACTTCCACGCTGTTGCTGCCGGAGGGAAACACGAACGGCCGGTCGAAGCTGCCGTCTTCCTGCACTTTGAGCGGCATGCTGATGCCGTTGACGATCAAGCGCGCCGGCTTGCCCGGGTCTTTTGGCGTGGCCGTGATCTGCCCGGCGATACGCGCGGTGTTGGCCTGGTCGGCCGCGCTGTTCACCGAAGAAGCCGGGTAATTCACTTCCTGCATAAAGTGCGCGCCCTCGTCGGAGCCTTTGCGCCAGCCGCCGACCGGCGTGTCGATTTGCACACCGTCGGTGGCGAGCGCCGCCAACGGCAGGCAGGCGAGGAACAGGGCGATTTCAGTCAGGCGTACACGCATGGGGCTATTCCAGAAGTAGGTGGCGGGCGAGGCCTTCGATGTAGGTTTCGTCCTGGCCGTTGGGGTGTGCGGCAAAGGCCAGGTGCAGGTATTCGTGGGTCAGGTCGAGGCGGTCCTGCAGGGAGTAGAAGCCTCGAACAAAAATGCGTTGGCGCTCACGGTCGACATGGGGTTTGCCGCCGCTCAACTGGCAGACGGCAAAGTCGCCGGTTTCCACATAACCGGCTTCGCGCTGCAGGCGTTGGCGCCAGCCAGGTTGCTGTTTCTTCAACCAGGCTTCGGCATTGCCCAGCGCCTGGCAGGCGGCGGTGGGTTGGTCCCAGCGGCTGAGGCTGGCGCGAGGAAAGGCGCGGGCAAGAATGGCGTCATAGCGCAGGCCCTGCCCCGCTTGTTCCACGGCGTGCTGCCAGGACAGACGATCCGTTCCGGCTTTGTCGCTGTGGTAATTCACCGGGCTGCCAGCCAATACCAGGTCGCTGGTCCAGGCGGCAATGTGCCGGGCGCCTTCGCTGGCAGGGCGTGGCGCCACCCGCTGGCTGGCGCTGCTGTCGCTGATGCTCAGGCATTCGCCATTGCGGGTAGCGGTTTGCAGCAGGTAGGTGCGAATGGTTACGGCCAGCGCTTTGGCCGCTTCGGCCGGTTGCGCCGAGGCTTCGCGGTCGAGCACGCGAGCCACGTAGTCTTCGCGGCTGAGGCGCGCGGTGAGCTGGCCGTCGGCGCCAACAAACAGCTCGCCTTCGCTGGTGATGGGCAAGCGGTTGCCATTGGCGAACTGCACCTCGTAGTCGCCGCGCAAGGCACCGGCGCTCACGAGCTGCCCGCTGGCTTTACTGCGCACCTGCCGCACCGGGTAGCGGGCGAACAGTTGCACCTGCACGCAGCGCCCTGCATCCATTGCCACCGGCGTGGGCAACGCGCTGCCGAGGGCTTGGGCATAGTCCTTGAGAATGCGTTGGCTGGTGCCTTTGCCGCCGGCCCAGACCGGCGTGCCGTCCACCAGCCAACCGGCAAAGCCACCCTGCCGCGCCTGCGCATCGTGGTCGGCCAGCCAGCTCCAGGTTTTAACCCGCAACCGACCGCCAAGCGCGCCCAGCGTGGCGCCGTCAGGCGCATTCAGCAGCACGTCGAGCAACACCCGCCGCGCCTGATCCTGTGCCGGCAGGTTGGCGAGTTGTTGCAGCAGTTCAGCCACGGCCACGCGCTGTTGCGGTTGCAGCTGTGGCATGTCGCTCAGCCACAACGGCGCCTGACGTTGCTGCCAATAGGCGCGCCAGTCGGCGGCATCGAGCTTCAGGTTGGCGGGGGAGAAATACAGACCGCAGCTTTGCGTCAGCGCCTGGTCGCGTTCGATGCGTTCACCGGCTTTGCAGCAGTAAACCTCGTCGCGGTCCTGACCTTTGCAGGTGTAGCCGACCTCGGGTTTGTGCGTGTCCACCAGGTAGGCATACACGAACAATTTCCACAGGCTGCCCAGTGGCGCGCTGAGGTCAGCCGGCAACGGGCCGCGACTCAGCACGCCTTGCGTGTTCACTTGCAGCAGCTGCGTGTCGGGCGCGGCGCCAATGGCCAGTTGCAGCGGTGCGTCCCCGGCTCTGGCGAGCAGGGGAAGCAGCACGATGCACAACCAGCCCAGGCGCACGGCTTACTCGACCTTCAGGCTGCCGTAGCTCGGTTCGCTTTCCAGCGCCTGATCTTGCGGCGCGTACATGCGCACGTAGCGCGCTGGCGGCAGCGAGAACTCGCCTTTCTGCGAGAAGCGCACCAGGTGGCGCACGGTCAGCCCACCTTGCAGGCTGTCGACCGGCACGGCGTACAGCAGTTGACCGTCTTCATAGCGGGCCTTTTCCAGCGGCGCGGCTTCTTCCGAATCCAGCCCGCTGACTTGAATGCCCCAGGTGGTGCGTTCCACATCGGCACCCGGCGGCAGCGGCACTTCCAGCAAGCCGTAGCGCAGGGCGCGGGCGTCTTCGCTGGTGAGGGTCACTTCGTCCAGGTACAGGTCGTCGCCGGAGATGGCGTCGCCTTCACCGACTTCCTTCACGCTGAACTCGAATGCTGCATCGCCCGGCACCAGCCGCAGCAGGCGGCGGTTGAGCGTCACCGGCAACACGCCCGGTTTGCTCTGCGCGCTGCGGTAGCTCACGGCAACGTTAACCGGCTCGGTCACCGAGGCTGGCAACTCCAGGTTGGCCGGCACGCCATTGCCGGTCCATACCCACTGGGTTTCGCCGCTGGCGCGCTGTTGCGCCTGCCAGCCTTCGCCCAGTTTCAGTTCGCTGGCAGCGGCTTTCTGCTGACTTGCGGCTTGCAGCCAGGTCAGCGCCAGGGCGCGTTCCAAAGTCGACTGCTCAGGTGCCAGACGCTGCAGCAAATCTTTGGCCTGAGCTTGATCAACGCCCGCCAGTTTGGCTTTCAGGCTGGCCACGAACGGATGCTCGCTGGCGTTTACCCGTTCGCGCGCGCCGACCAGTTGCTCGTTGAAGGCAGCCGGCGTGGTCACGTTGCTTTGTTTAGCCAAGTCAGCTGTCAGTACGCGCGCCACGGCCAGACCGAGCCTTGAGTTGGGTGCAGCCAGCACCAGACTGGTCAGGCCATCGTCGCTCGGAGTCGGTTCGGCTTCGGCCGGCTGCACGTTGGCGACGTCGGTGCGCGGTGCATCGGCAGTCACTTCGGCTTCGTCGCTGTTCGCTTCAGTCGCGGCATCCACTTTTGCCGCCACTTGCGCGTCGGCTTTTGCCTGCGCTTCCTGGTTGGCCAGATCAGTGGCCAACCCTTCCACCAGCGTATTGATCGGCAGGTGCATGTCTTTGGCGAAAGCCAGAATCAATGCCCGTTGCAGCAACGGCGTGGTGGCGGCTTGCTTGGCGTAGATGTCCATCACACGCTGCCAGTGATCGGCAGGCAGGCTCAGTTCCAGCGCCTTGCTGGCGTGCCAGTCTGCGTAGTAGGCGTAAGCGGTGAGGAAGGCATCGGGCTCGGCGCCTTCGCCCCACCAGGTGAACAACGCTTCCGGCCCGGCCATTTGCACCAGGCGCAGGCGGCTGTTCTGCATGATCAGACGCAGGCGGTCGGTGACGCGTTTTTCAATGCGGCCGCCTTCGGCATTGCCCTGCTCCGCTTTGCTCAGCAGCGGGTAGGCGAGGCTCAACGGCAGCAGGCGGCTGGCGGTCTGCTCAACGCAGCCATAGGGGTATTCCAGCAAGTCGTCGAGGTTGCTGTTGAACAACGCCTTGGCGCTGTCGTCCAGGCGCACGCTGATGTCACGGGCATCGCTTGGCAGTTGCAGGGCATTGGCGCCGGCGTTGGCGGTCACACGTTGGGTTTGCAGGTCTTGCCAGCCTTTGCCAACGGTACGCAGGGTGACGCTCAGGGCGTCCACCGGCTTGCCGTCGAGCAACAGCTCGGCTTTCCACTCGCCGGCAGCGACCGGCACTTTTGGCAGCGGCAGGTAGTTGATGCCTTTTTCCAGATCAATCGGCGTGCGTTTTTCCTGGCCGTTGAAGTGGCTGACCAATTCGGCTTTGGTCGCCTGTTCGCCCTGGTTGAACACGAACACGCCCATGGCCGGTTGGTCGTCCGCGCGGAACTGGGTCGGCCCGCTCCATTTCAGGTACAGCGGTTTTTCCGAGCGGATGAACTGCTTCTTCTGGCCCACGGTGCCGGCTTCACTCACGGCGCGGGCGGTGATGCGCCAGCGGGTCAACGAGTCCGGCATGCGGAAGGTCAGCTTGGCGCGGCCGTTTTCGTCGGTCACCAGGTCAGGCTGCCAGGCCGCAGTGTCGACCTCTTCACGACGCGGACGCTCCAGCACTTTCACGCTGCGGTCGCTGCGGTTGGCTTTGCCCGGCGCGGTGGGCGAACCCGGCAACGCCACGTCGTAGCTGATAAACGACAGGCTGGCGCTGGTGCGCACGTTGTTGCGACGCGGGTGGTAGAAGAACTGGTCGATGCTCGGCGCGATTTCCGGCTGCAGCGCGTAGATCATTTCGTCCACCACGCTGACGGTCAGACGCGTACCGGCCGGCTTGCCGGCGAACTGGGTGGTGAGGTCGATGGTGACCAGATCGCCCGGTTGGTACTGCTCTTTATCGGCGGCGATGGCGATGTCGATTTGCGGTGCGGCCACTTTGATGCCGGCGTTCTGGAAGCTGTAGTCACCGCCTTTGGTGTACAGGGCAGAGAACGTCAGGTTCGGCGAAAACTGCTCGGTAACCGGAATGCGCGCGCGGTACTGGGTGTCGCTGAGTTTTTCCAGCTTCAGCCAGTCGGCGCCCTTGCTCAGCAAGGCGGTGGCTTCAACCGAATCACGCTCCAGGGTCAGCAGGGCATCGCCCACCGGCTCGGGGAAGGTGATCAGGGCCAGGGCTTCTTCGCCGGCTTTGTATTCGGTTTTATCCAGCACGATTTCAATGGTGCCAGCGACCGCTTTCACGCCTTCGCCGCTGACCGAATGGCCGGTGGCGCCGAGGATCAGGCCGTCTTTGTCTTTGATGGTGATGCTGTAGCTGCCGGGGCGCTCGAAGCTCAGGTCGAAGCCATCGGCGTCGGCGGCCAGGCTGCCGTCGTCTTTACTCTGGTCTTCCAGGCGAACCCACTCGTAATGCGCCGGTTTGTGGCTTTCTTTTTTCTGGCCGGCGGCGGTTTCACTGCGGTAGCTGAAGCGCACGCTTTCCTTCGCCGCACTGAAGCGCTGCGGAGCGCTGAGGCGGTAACGGGCGGCACCGCGTTCGATCAGGATTTCCTTGCTGGTTTTGACCCGGTACGCCGCGCCATCGCTGGCAAATACCGTGAGCAGGTAACGGCTGGGCTTGTCGGCAGCGGGCAGTTTCAGTTCGGCGCGGCCCTGGCTGTCGGTGGTGACTTCAGTGGTCGCCAGTTCAACCGGGAATTGGCCGAGGTACTGCAATTCGTTGTCGATCATCGACAGCTGCTGGGCACGCAAGGTCAGTTGCACCTTGGCATCTTTTACCGGCTTGCCGTCGGGGTAGACGAGCACGAGATTACCCTTCACTTCTTCGCCGGTACGGAAGTCTGGCTTGGCCAGGTCCAGGGCGATTTCAAAGTGCGGCTTGATGTAGTCGGCTACGCGGAAGGCGCTGCTGTATTGCTGGTCACGGTAGCCGAAACGCAGTTCGTAACCACCGGCCACGGCGTTGCTTGGCAACTGGAAGCGGCCTTGGCTGCCGGCTTTGCTGTCCATGCTCAGGTCGAGGGTTTGCAGGGCGGTGCCGTTGGCGTCGAGCACGGTGAGTTTCACCGGCGCGCTGGTGGGCGCCACCGAGTCACGGGCGTTCTTGAATTCGCGGCCGAGAATTTTCACTTCTACCCAATCGCCGGGACGGTACAGCGGGCGGTCGGTGAAGGCATACAGCTTGGTGTCGTAGATTTCGCTGTCGTAGTAGAAGTTTTCCGAGACGAACACGCCGCCTTCGCTGTCTTCGCCCAGCACGTAAGAGCGCTCGGGGCTGGCATGCTTGAGGCGAACCAGGCCCTGGGCATCGGTTTCGCCGCTGCTCATCACGCCCAGGCCGTCACTCCACAACACCTTGGCGTTCGGCACCACGCTGCCTTCGTGTTTGCGCGCGGTCCAGACCAGCAACTGGTCGCCGGCAATTTTGCTCACGGCCACGGTGTTGGAGACGAACACCATGGTGGTGGCGCGGTACTTACCGACCAGCGCCTCGACCAGATACAGACCGGGCTTCAGTTTGCCCAGCGGAACATAAACATTGCCTGGGTTAACGCTGACGAAGTCGCTGGACGAACCGGCCAGTTCCACGCCCTTGGGCGGCTGAATGGCTTTGGCATCCCACAGCGGATAGCGGAATTGCGCCACCAGCGGCAGGCCTTTCATGGGCGCGAATTGCGGGGTGTTTTCGTATTGGGTCGGCGTGGCAATGGCCGTGCCCATTTTCAGTTCCGGCGCTTCTTCGGTGACGTTCTTGCGCGACTCATAGGAGAACGCGCGCTGCATCACCCGGCGGGATTTGCGGTACCAGTTATCCCACAGGTAAGAGAGCGTGTTGGACAGCCCTTCACCCTTGAACTGCCCTTCCGCGACGACGCGGTGCAGGTTCTTCTGGCGTTTGAGAAATTCCAGCGGCTGGTCGATGCGGTATACGCGCATGTCCACACCACCGTAAGACTCCATGGTGTAACGACGGTAATCGCGGCCCGGCGCCTCAAGGCGCACCTTGGCCACTTCGTCGGTGGCGAAGCTGGCATCGGCCAGCAGGAAGAACGACTCCCCGCCCACAGGCGAATAGCCGCTGGGGTTTACCGTGTCTTCGGCGTGCACAGTGCCCAGCGGCAACAGCGCGCTGGCCACTACGGCAAGGGCAGCCAGACCGAGCGCAGCAGCTTTCATCGAGCGAGGAATTGCAGGCGATAGATGCCGATAAAATTCGGATTGGCTTCGTCGGGTATCCATCGGGTGTCCTTCCATTTCATGAGTTGTTGCACGCTGACCGAACGCATGCCGTTATCGGTCGGCGTGGTGGTGCCTGTGTGGTAAGCGATTTCGCGGCCCATCCAGATCATCAGATGTTGCTCATCGCCCTGGTCGAAAAAAATCAGATCGCCCGGGCGCGCCTGGTTTAGGTCGCGGCCCAGAAACTGGCTGTTGTACTGAATCAGTTTGATCGCGTTGACGTACGGACCAACCTTGCCGCCGCCCTGCTGCCATTGCTGGGCCAGGCTGCGTTGTTCGTTTTGCACCTGCAATTCCGGCGGCAGGTAGCGGTTACTCAGGCCGTTGGCGCGCAGCCACTTGGCGTCGTGCACTTTCAGCGCTTCGTTGGCGGCAAAACGCACCAGGCCGGCACAGTCTTGCTGGTGCCAGCGCGGGCTCGGGCCCTGACGCAGTTGCTCTTGCGCGATGCGCACAAACCAGGCGCGGAAAATCTGCGACTGCTCGGCATCCAGCGGAGTAATGGCCGATGCAGTCGCGCAGGCGAGCGAGGGCAGCAAGAGGCTGCCCAGCAGCACCAGCGTGATGGCAGCGCGCGATTTCACAGCGAACGCCACTCCAGTGGCAGCCACTGCCAGTTGGAGTCCGGCGCAGCGTCGGCCGGTAAGGTCAGGGCGTAATTGCTGTGCCCGGCCAATGCTTTCAGTTTGGGCAGCAACAGCGTTTGCGCGGCATTGCGGAATACCGGTTCGATGTCGCTTGGCAGCGCGTCGAGGGTTTCCTGTTCAAACAAGGCCGAGAGCGTGGACGGCGCCAGATACGCCGGCACTACCGCGTCCTTGGGCAACACGTCGGCCAGCGGCGGGAAGCGTTTGTTAAGCGCGTCGAGGCCTTTGTTGACGATGCTGTCGTCCAGCGAGAACAGCAGCGTCGAGCCCTGACGCGCCATGCTGACGCGGAAGAACCCGCTGGCGGCCATGGCGTCCGGCACTTCGGCTTCGCTGATCGGGTATTGACCGAAATTGGAGCTGACTTCGCGCTGCCAGACATGGGTGCCGTCTTCGCGGGTTTCATCGCTCAGCGGGAAGATGCCGCCTTCTACGTTGGCTTCCCACGCGCCGATCACCGAGCCGAACAACTTGCCAAGATTCTCGTCCAGGTTGGTGCCGGCTTTGTCGTCGAGTTGGCCGACCAGCAACGGGCTGTGCAGGCGCGAATTCGGATACCAGCACAGGCCGGCGGCACCGGTCATGTGCTCTGCCAGTTGCCTGGCGACCTCTGGCTGGGCGCCGACCTTGGCGAGCATTTTTTCGTGCACGGTCGGCGCCACGGGCAAGGCCACGCAGGCGCTGGCGCCCATGGGCATGGCGCGCCAGATGGGGTTGAAGTCGAGGTTGGTCTTTTCGTCGCTGTCGTTCAGGGCCAGGAAGCTGTGCCAGCCGGCGCCGTCCATCTCGAAACGCAACCCGGCAAAGCTCGGAATAAAGCGCTGATAGCCCATGGCAACGTAGTCGCTGCCCAGGGAAATACGCTGTTTGAGTTCGCCACGTTCTTTCAGGCCAAAGCCTTCGGTGAACACGGTGTCGCCATTGAGCATGGCTTCCACGGCTTCGGTGGCGCCCTTGCCCAGGTTGGCGCCGTCGAAGTCGCCTTCCAGCAGCATGCTCGGGTTGGAGAGCATGACCAGCTTGTCGCCGTAGCTGGCGAACAGCAGCGCGCGCTCGCCGTTGTAGCGCAGGCGATACAGAGGCACGGCGTCGCCATCCACTTGCAGCTCAGCCACTTTGCGCAGTTGGGTATCGTCGGTGGCGACGTGGGCCAGCGGCTCCAGCAAACGTGCCAGACCACCGCGTTCCATCAGCACCACGAAGTTCTTCAGCTTGCCGTCGGCACCGCGCCACAGGGCAACCTGGGCCGGTTGGTCGAGCAACTGCTCGAGCAGGGTGTCCTGCAACTGCAGGTCGTGCTCGTAGATGATGCGACGCAGGCTGCCGGTGAGGCCGAGGCGATCGGGGTTGGCTTCGTAATAGAACACCAGGTCTTCGGTGAGGGTGTCGCGCAGCAGCGGCACGGCCAGCAGGTCTTTGGGCAGACGGCTCAGCGATTCGCTCTCGATCAGCACCTGTGGGTGCTGCAGGTCGAGCTGCAATTCAGTGGCTTCGGCCAGCGTGCGCGGCGGCGCCATGTTCTGCTGCAACCAGCCAAGCACACCGGCACCGGCGGCCAGCGGCACGGCAACCGCCAGGGCGATGAGCACGCGACGCTTGCGCCCGGCTTTGCCTTCCGTGGAACCGGTTTCCCCGTTCTGGGTGGTGTTATCGCTCATGTATGAAACCCCAATTCGTCCGTTCGGCGCTGTTAGCAGGGCGCCGAGTGCGGGCGCTAGCTCAATAGTTGAATGACTTGATCAGTTGCAGATCGCCAATACCGCGCAACGGCACGATAAAGGTCTCGCGTTTTTCGTTCGGCGTGTTTTCGTTGAACACCAGGTTTATTTGCGCGGTGATCACTTCGTTCTGGTTACTGCCTTCGTCGAAGTTGTAGCCCTGGTTGTTGAGGTTGCCCCAGTAATTGACGAACACCAGATAACGGCCGTGCAGCGGCGCGGTCATGGTGAACATCTCGGGGCCGGGGCCGTCGACGCTGTCAGTGTCCAGACCGCCGCCATTGCTCATCACCGGGTCGGCCCAGAAAGCGTGCTGGCCGTCCGGGGTTACCACGTGCAGGTCGAGTTCGGCCTTGGGGTCGTCCCAGCCCAGGGCGATACGCACCTGCGCGGGCGTCTTGCTGTTATTGGCTTCGTAAAACTGCACGCGCTTAAGCGACTGGCCGTCGCCACTCACCACTTCCACGCTGTTGGAGCCGGCGCCCAGGTTGTAGGGGCGCACGAAGCGGCCTTCCTCGTCGGTGTACAGCGGCAGCGGATTGCCGTTGACCACCAGACGATGGGGCTGACCGCTGCCTTGCAGGTTTTTCAGGGTGCCTTGAATAAGGGTGCGACCGCGCTGGGCGCCACGGTCAATCGGCGGCGTCGGGTACGCCACGCGCGCCTCGTCGGCACGCTCAAGCAGTCCGGAGTATCGCCAGCCGGCGACCGGGGTTTGCAAGTCAGCAGAAGGTTCAGCCACGGCGCACGCACAGAAAGCGGCCAGGCAGAACAACAACAGGGAGCGCATGCGTAATCCTTTAGCGCGCGGGAGGCGGCAAAGGTATCCCTAGCTCAGGTGCCTGACAATGACCTTGCGACACAATTTGTAAGAGTTACCAAATGGCTCACACCGGCCATGGTCGGCGGCTTACATCCAACCGCCCCACTGCAGGAAAACGATACCGATATTGGTAGTAATCGCAGCCACCAGCGTGGTGATGACAATGATCGCCGCCGCCAGTTCGTGGTTGCCATTCGCAGCCTTGGCCATGACAAAACTGGCCGCCGCCGTCGGGCTGGCAAAGTAGAGGAACAGCACGCCCAGATCAGCGCCGCGAAAGCCAAAGGCGAACGCGCCGGCGGTGGAAAGAATCGGCAGCCAGACCATCTTCATCATGCTGGCACTGACGGCCAGCGCCCCGCTCTTGCGCAACGAGGCCAGCGACAGGGTGCCGCCAATGCAGATCAGCGCCAGCGGCAACGTCAGTTGCGCCAGGTATTCGCCGGAAGTCGTCAGCCAGGCCGGCAGCGGAATTTTCCAGTAAGCAAAGGGAATGGCCGACAACACGCCAATGATGAGCGGGTTGCAGATGATGCTTTTGCTGATGCTCCACACATCAGATTTGGCGCTGGGGCTGTAGATCGCCAGCACGATGGCCGAAAGGCTGTTGTAGGAAAGGATAACCACGCCGGCCAGAATGCCGCCGAGCGACAGCCCGTAATCGCCATAAAGGCTGGTGGCCAGCGCCAGCCCGATAATGCCGTTGTTACCGCGAAACGCGCCCTGGGTGTAGATGCCGCGATCTGCCACGGGCACCCGCCAGATCGCCCAGCCCCACGCCACCAGAAAGCCCACCACGGTGGCCAGCACGAAATAGCCGAGCACGGCAGGCTGCATCGCAGTGCTGAGGTCGGCGTGAATAATCGCGAGAAACAGCATGACCGGCATGGTGACGTTGAACACCAGCGCCGAGGCAGTATTGATGAAGTGGCTGTCGATCAGCGCCAGGCGTTTGAGGAAAACGCCGAGAAACAACATGGCAAACACCGGCATGGTGATGCCGAAGGTGGCGGCGATGATCGCGAACATGGAGAGCGGAACCGGGCGAGTGTCGTTAGGTGGCTAATGATAAGCCACGACGCCCGCAAGCGCGACCTGCGGGGCGATGCCCGGACCCATCAAAACCTTGTGGGAGCGGCTGGGCGAAACGCCTATAGCCGCGCTGCTCGTGCCGGCAATCGCGGCTAAAGCCGCTCCTACAGAGAGCGGGAGCGGTTAACGCGTGCCGCCTTGCGCCAGACCAAACATCAGCAAGAGCAAATCCTGATCCGGCCGAACCGCCACCGACGACTTTAATTTTGCCGGCATCGAACACTGCTTGGCGGCCGACGCCGAATGCAGAACTTCGGGGCCCGGTTCATGCCAGGCCGCTGCCGCGAGAGAGGCCACACCCAGTGCGCCAATGAGGAATACACCTCGTGCAATATCTAGCTTCATGTCACAACCCTTTGATAGCGCTGCCAAACGCCGTGGAATGACCATAGATAACATGCTGCCAGTCTGCTGAACTCCACGACGAATGGCGGCGCAATTGACGCAGATCGTGACGAGCGGCTTGGCGACGGGTCAGTCGACGACGGGATTTCTCCAGATCGAGCATGCCCACTTCAAATGTGGCCTGCTCACCCTCGCCTTCCACGCGGATGAATACGTGCTTGGAATACAGGCAGTTGTGCTGCCAACGGGCATTGTTCATGCGCGCAATCATTGCGCCGACGGCTTCCATCACCCGCTGGTGAAACGCTTCGCCGTGGCGTTCGCGACCGCCGTCAGCGTGCCAGTGGTTTATTTCGATAAACCCTTTCAACTCGGCGGTGATCAGCAAGGCACGCCAGGCGTTGTCGGCATCGCGCTCGGCGCCGCAATACACCACTTGCGGCACGTTGATGCCCAGCCGGGCAAAACTGGTCAGGGCCTTCACTTCACGCAGCACCGTGGGGCGGCCGAACGGGTGCAGGAAGCTGTGATAGATGTGGCCGACCTGGCGCTTGGCATAGAGCAAGCTGCCGTCGCGATCATGAATTCGTTGCACACCGCTGACACCACCGCGTCTGCTATTGGGTTCTTCAACCCACTCGCCCTGTTGTTGCCACCATTGTTCAAACAAACCGGGAGCCGGCGAGTGCAGCGCTAATGTCATGCGGGAATGTCCTGTACAGAAGATAGAAAACTGTCACCCGTGGGCGACCATATCCTTGAGGCCTGGGAAGGCGCTGACGCGGTCGAGTGAGTTCTTGTAGGGCTCGACCGACGACGAATGTAGCAGCCTTTGTCTGCACAATGGAGGCCAAGTTCCGAAAATTCCTACCGAACGTCGGCCAACTTACGACTATCAAGCGACAGCCCTTTTAGCTCGCGGGCTGCACCAGCACCACCTTGAACCGGCACCCTCTTGGCTGCGCCGGATGCAGACTGACTTCCCAGCCCTGGCTTGCACAAATACGTTGCACCAGCGACAACCCGAGCCCCAAACCGTCGCCGCGCTGACTATCGCCACGCACGAACGGCTGGAATACGGCCTCGCGCTGCTCCTCCGGAATACCGACGCCGCTGTCTTCCACCTCGAAACCATCGGCCACCAGCGTGAGGCTGATATGACCGCTGTCGGTGTAATGCAGCGCGTTGCGCAGCAGGTTGCTCATCACGGTGCGTAAATGGGTGGCGTTGAACTCGCCGGGTATCACCTGTTCCGCGCGGTAGTCCAGGGTCAGCCCCTTGCCTTCGATGGGCTTGCGCCACTGCTCGAGCAACTCACACGCCGCGCTTTCGACACTGATGGTCGGAATCTGGCTGACATCGGTGTTTTGCGCGCGAGCCAGCAGGAAGAAGGTTTGCACCAGCGCGCGCATGTCTTCACAGGCACGGAATATCCGCTGCACCTGCGCGCGGGCACGGTCGTCGAGGTTGGGGTTTTCCAGCAGCAATTCACATGAGCTGGCGAGCACCATCAAAGGCGTGCGCAACTCGTGGCTGACGTCGCTGGTAAACAGGCGCTCGCGGGTCAGGGCATGGCGCAGCAAGCCCAGTGTGGTGTCGAACGACGCTGCCAACTGACCGACTTCATCGGCGGCATAGTTTGGCGCCAAAGGCGGCGCCATCGACAACAACTGGTCAGGGTGACGCACCTGCCGCGAGAGCCGCGACACCGGCTCGATCACCTTGCGCGCGAGAAATTGCCCGAGCAACACCGCCAGCGCCACGCACAGCACAAAGCCGATCCACACCGTGGTGTAGAGCGTGCGCTCGCGTTCTTCGAACTCGCTCTGGTCTTGCAGCAATACATATTCCTGCCCCGCTACCACGCGCACAAAGGCGTGATACGACGAGTCTTCCCGGAAGATTTCATGGAAGCCAGGCGTCATGCCGGTGAGGTAATCCGGCAGGGCGAAGTCGCCATGGCCGCCGGAAAAGTAAAACAGTTGGTCGGGCTCAGGACGGGTGCGCCATTCATCCATGTTGTCCATGTGCAGCAGGCGGTCGAGGTCGCCGCTGAGCACGCCGGAAATCAGCTTTTCCTCCAGCATGTGCACGGCCATATAAATGCCGATGGCAAAGGCCGCTGCTACCAGGGTGGTCATCAACACAAACGCGATTACGATGCGGCGTGAAAGGCTTTGCTTAAACTCCATCGGTGACTTCCGCCAGGCGATAGCCCACGCCGTGCACGGTTTGCAGCAGCGGCAACTCGAATGGCTTGTCGATCACCTGACGCAGCTGATGAATGTGGCTGCGCAGGCTGTCGCTGTCCGGGCAATCATCGCCCCAAAGCGCTTCTTCCAGTACTTCGCGGCGCAGCACGTGCGGACTTTTCTGCATCAGCGCGGCGAGCAGCTTTAGGCCGATGGGGTTGAGTTTGAGCGTTTTCCCAGCGCGGCTCACTTGCAGGGTATCCAGGTCGTAGACCAGATCGGCCACTTGCAGAATGCGTTTGCCGCCACCCTGGCTGCGGCGCAGAACCGCCTCAATGCGCGCGGCCAGTTCCGACAATGCGAAGGGCTTGAGCAGGTAATCGTCCGCGCCGGAGCGGAAACCTTGCAAGCGGTCATCCAGTTGGTCGCGGGCGGTGAGCATGATCACCGGCGTATCGCGGCGCGCGTCTTCTCGCAGGCGCTTGCAGAGGGTGTAGCCGTCCATGCCGGGCATCATGATGTCGAGCACGATCAGGTCGTAATGCTCGGTGGCGGCCAGATGCAAGCCTGACAACCCGTCCTGCGCGCAGTCGACGCTGTAGCCTTTCATGCCCAGGTAATCAGCGAGGTTGGCGAGGATGTCGCGGTTGTCTTCAACAATCAGAATGCGCATGGGTGTTCCTTGAGGCGGGTGCTACGGGTACGTCTTGGGGGGCGACATTACCGCAACATTCACTGATTGAAGCGGCTTTCACGATTTTTTCACGGCAACTTGACGCCCTGCTGACGGCCGCAACAGGAGCATGCAGGCTCCTTTCGCTACGCTTGGGCTCAGCATGTCGTCGACTCCACTCTCCGCTTTCTCGCCTCGCCTAAACTTCGGCATTGCCTTGGGAATACCGCTGGTCATCGCCGCGTTGCTGCTGCTGATCGAACCCACCCGACTGGACTTCGCCCTGGCCAATCTGATGTACACACCCGGCGTCGGTTTCGCAGGAAAACACAGCGCATTTCTCGAAGACATCCTGCACGACCGCGCGAAACAAGCCGTGATCGCCTTCGCCGTGCTGGCCATTCTCGGCTTCGCCGGCAGCTTCTTTATAAGCCGGCTGAAACCGATGCGGCGAGAACTGGGTTACCTGGTTCTGGCGATGGGCCTCTCCACCAGCTTCGTCACCCCCATGAAAGCGGTCACCGCCGTGCAGTGCCCCTGGAGCCTGAGCCAGTTCGGCGGGCAGGAAATCTACAGCCCTCTGCTCAGCCACCGCCCCGCCACCGACAAACCCGGCCGCTGCTGGCCCGGAGGCCACGCCGCTGCGGGCTTCACCTTATTTGCCCTGTACTTCGTCTGGCGCGACCGCCGCCCCCGGCTGGCCCGCGCCGGTTTCATCTTCGCCCTCACACTCGGCACGGTCTTCTCCGTAAGCCGCATGCTGCAAGGCGCGCACTTCTTCTCCCACAACCTGTGGACGGCGGTGTTTTGTTGGTTGATTTGTTTGGGGTCGTATTGGGCGGTGTTGTATAGGCCTGCCAAAGAGGATTTACCGCACGCGGTGATTGGGCAGAACACCTGACATGCACAATCAAAAGCTTCGCGACCAAGGTCGCTCCTACAAAGACATCTGCGTGTGACGCGGTTTTTGTTTGTAGGAGCCAGCTTGCTGGCGAACCTTGGCGACGCCGATCGCGAGCTTCGGGACTAAGGTCAAGCAAGGCGCCCCGCAGCTTTTAAGCGCAGCGTACTGCAGTACGTGAGCATTAAAAGCGAGGACGCAACGCAGCATGACCGACGGCCCGGAGCTCGCAGAAGCCATAAAAAAACCCCGCACAAGGCGGGGTTTTTTACGGCAACAGCTATTACATCATGCCGCCCATACCACCCATGCCACCCATATCCGGCATACCGCCGGCAGCTGGCTTGTCTTCCACGATTTCAGCAATCATCGCTTCGGTGGTGATCATCAAGCTGGCGATCGAGGCCGCGGCCTGCAGAGCAGAACGGGTCACTTTGGCCGGGTCGAGGATACCCATTTCGATCATGTCGCCGTATTCGCCGGTGGCAGCGTTGTAACCGAAGTTACCGGAACCCTGCTTGACCTTGTCGACCACAACGCTCGGCTCGTCGCCGGAGTTGGAAACGATCTGACGCAGCGGTGCTTCAACAGCGCGACGCAGCAGAGCGATACCCACGTTCTGATCAGCGTTGTCGCCTTTCAGGTCGGAGATGGCTTGCAGAGCGCGAACCAGTGCCACGCCACCGCCAGGTACCACGCCTTCTTCAACGGCTGCGCGGGTTGCGTGCAGGGCGTCTTCAACGCGGGCTTTCTTCTCTTTCATTTCCACTTCGGAACCGGCGCCAACCTTGATCACGGCAACACCGCCAGCCAGTTTGGCCAGACGCTCTTGCAGTTTTTCACGGTCGTAGTCGGACGAGGTGTCTTCAACTTGTTTGCGGATCTGAGCAACGCGCGCTTCGATGTCAGCCTGAACGCCAGCACCGTCGATAACGGTGGTGTTTTCTTTGCTGAGGATGACGCGTTTGGCATTACCCAGGTGTTCCAGGGTAGCGCTTTCCAGGCTCAGGCCGATCTCTTCGGAGATAACGGTACCGCCAGTCAGAACAGCGATGTCTTGCAGCATGGCCTTACGACGGTCGCCGAAGCCCGGTGCTTTGACAGCAGCGACTTTAACGATGCCGCGCATGTTGTTCACAACCAGAGTCGCCAGGGCTTCGCCTTCAACGTCTTCGGCCACGATCAGCAGCGGACGGCCAGCTTTGGCAACAGCTTCCAGCACCGGCAGCATTTCGCGGATGTTGGAGATTTTCTTGTCGACCAGCAGGATCAGCGGGCTGTCGAGCTCGGCAACCATGGTGTCTGGCTTGTTGATGAAGTACGGCGACAGGTAGCCGCGGTCGAACTGCATGCCTTCTACCACCGACAATTCGTTTTCCAGGCCCGAGCCTTCTTCAACGGTGATCACGCCTTCTTTACCGACTTTTTCCATTGCCTGGGCAATGATGTCGCCGATGGAGCTATCGGAGTTGGCGGAGATGGTGCCGACCTGAGCGATGGCTTTGGTGTCAGCGCAAGGCTTGGACTGGGACTTGAGCTGAGCAACGATGGCGATGGTCGCCTTGTCGATGCCGCGCTTGAGGTCCATCGGGTTCATGCCGGCAGCGACGGCTTTCAGGCCTTCGTTGACGATCGACTGAGCCAGAACGGTAGCAGTGGTGGTGCCGTCACCGGCGTCGTCGTTGGCACGGGAGGCAACGTCTTTAACCAGCTGCGCGCCCATGTTTTCGAAACGGTCTTTCAGCTCGATTTCTTTGGCAACGGACACACCATCTTTAGTGATGGTTGGCGCGCCGTAGCTTTTTTCGATGATCACGTTACGGCCTTTCGGGCCGAGGGTGGCTTTTACCGCGTCGGCCAGGACGTTAACGCCAGCCAGCATTTTTTTACGAGCGGAGTCACCAAACTTAACTTCTTTTGCAGCCATGATCGTTATTCCTCAAATTCGTTTCGTTAACGCAAGTGGTAGCAACGGAGCGGGAAATCAGCCTTCAACAACGGCCAGGATTTCGTTCTCGCTCATGACCAGCAGGTCTTCGCCATCAACCTTGATGGTGTTGCTGCCCGAGTAAGGGCCAAACACCACTTTGTCGCCGACTTTAACGGCCAGTGGGCGCACTTCGCCGTTGTCCAGCACGCGGCCGGTGCCTACAGCGAGGATCTCGCCACGGTTCGGCTTTTCAGCGGCCGAGCCTGGCAGAACGATGCCACCAGCGGTTTTGGTTTCTTCTTCGCTGCGACGGATGACGACGCGGTCATGCAGAGGACGAAGCTTCATTGTCGATCTCTCCCAAGTAAGGTGGTTTAAAGCCGCCGGTTTATCCACCGGCTGGTTGTTTGCTATCCGGCGTGGCCGGTCGCGAGCCGCAGTGCGGCCACGCGGAAGACTGACTGTCGTAAACCGACAGAGACCTTGCGGTGACCACTACATAGGGGCGAGGAAAAGGATTACAAGGGCGGGGGTGAAAATTTTTTACACGGTTTTCGCCAGACACTGAGCGCTGCGGGCAACGCTCATACGGCCGGGTTTCACTTCGGATCGCGGTGCTCGAACTCACCTTCGATCACGTTCGGGCGAGCCTGCCCGGAGCGCGCGGCGAGGTCATCGGCGAAGGCACGCTGACGCAATGCCTGCTCAGCCGCACGCTGGCGAAGCTTGCCAACCATCAGCCGGCGCGTGAACGGAATAAGACACAGCAAACCGAAAATATCGCTGATAAAACCTGGCAACAGCAGCAAGCCACCGCCCACGGCAATCAGCAAACCTTCGAGCATTTCCTGTTCCGGCAACTCACCGCGAGCCAGACGCTCACGGGCGCGCCACGCGGTGGCAACACCCGCCACACGCAGCAACACGCTGCCGAGCACGGCGCTGCCAATCACCAGCAGCAGCGTTGGCAGCACGCCGATAGCGCTGCCGACTTTGATCAGCACCGCCAGTTCGATGATCGGGAACAGCAAAAACAAAAACAGAAAAGCACGCATCAATGGGGTTCCTGTAGGAGCGGCCGGGCGGCGATTCGCTTGACCGGCAAGCGATTGATCACCGGAAAGAATTAGGTGGTGCCCTGTACCTTTTAATTCAAGCAGATTCTTGCCCGGCAGCCGGCCAGCTTTCAGCCCGCGCCAGCGCTACCAAGGCCTGGCGCACTTCCAGCGCAGTGTTACAGGATGTTGGAAATGGCAGCCAGTGCAAGCCTTGGCCAATGCGCAGGTGGAACCCCTCGCTGTCGATGCCGGCCAATTCGGCAGGCACGTGACTCGGCAGCCCGGCCAGCTGAACGTAATGGGCGATCGCGCTGGCATGGTCGCTGTTCATGTGCTCGACCATGCTCAGCTCGATGTCGCCGGCAAATGGATTGGCCAGCGTCACTTCATCGAGCCAGTGAATGGCGCCAAAGCCGCCGATATAGCGCGAGCGCACAGGCTCCAGCACCCAGAAGTCGAAATCATGGGCCTGGTGATAGCCCTCGGATTCCGGGAAGTAGCGGTAGTAACGTGCGGCAGCGGCGACAGTGGCCGCCTCATCGGTAATTTTGCGCGCCTGCGCCAGCACGGTCAGACGGCCGACAGCCTGGATGTCTTCGGCGCCGCGCTCGCCCACCAGCAGCGAACACTTGCGTTCAACCTGCAAATTGTGGGTGTGCTGGGCGATGCGGCTGATAAGAATCAGCGGGTGGCCATTGGCGTCCAGGCAGTACGGCACCACGGAACCAAACGGGTAGCCGGGCATGGCTTTGGACAGCGTGGAGAGCGCCCCACGGTATTCCTTGAGTAGCAATTCTCGGGCATGCTTGCCGACTTTCACGCTCACCTTATGACTCCTTGCTAAGAATTCGTATCAGAGACGAACAGGTGCCCAGCTTAACGGCTGCATGCACCGGCGGGGAACAACGTATCCGGTTGGCGAGCGCGTTCACAGCAGATGGCGCCTGTGCTCAACCACCTTTTCGGGGATGTGGTTATGGAACTCAAAGATAAAATCATCATGATTACCGGCGGTGGCCAGGGCCTCGGCCGTGCCATGGGCGAATACCTGGCCGCGCGCGGCGCCAAGCTGGCGCTGGTAGACCTCAACCAGGAGCGCCTGGACGAAGCCGTTGCCGCCTGCAAAGCAGCCGGTGGCGATGCCCGCGCCTATAT
This sequence comes from Pseudomonas viridiflava, assembly GCF_900573885.1. Classification (GTDB taxonomy): domain Bacteria; phylum Pseudomonadota; class Gammaproteobacteria; order Pseudomonadales; family Pseudomonadaceae; genus Aquipseudomonas. The sequence goes on along the minus strand of NZ_UPSE01000493.1, from coordinate 292,099 downwards.
CTGCAACGTGGCCAACGAAGAGCAGGTCATTCACACCGTGGCTCAGATCGCTGATGACTTCGGCGCCATCAATGGCCTGGTCAACAACGCTGGCATTTTGCGCGATGGCCTGACCATCAAGGTGAAAGACGGCGAGCTGTCGAAGATGAGCCTGGCGCAATGGCAGTCGGTTATCGACGTCAACCTGACCGGCGTGTTCCTGTGCACCCGTGAAGTGGCGGCGAAAATGATCGAGCTGAAAAACCAGGGCGCGATCGTCAACATTTCCTCCATCTCTCGCGCCGGCAACATGGGCCAGGCCAACTACTCGGCTGCCAAAGCCGGCGTTGCCGCGGACACCGTTGTGTGGGCCAAGGAACTGGCGCGTTACGGGATTCGCGTCGCAGGCGTAGCACCGGGCTTTATCGAGACCGAGATGGTCGCCAGCATGAAACCCGAAGCGCTGGAAAGAATGACCTCCGGTATTCCGCTCAAGCGTCTGGGGCAGCCGAAAGAGATTGCGCACTCGGTGGCCTACATTCTGGAAAACGAGTACTACACGGGCCGGATTCTGGAGCTCGACGGCGGCATGCGGTTGTAATCGGTCGATTGGCTGCGGAGTTCGAAGCTCAACGCAACGCGACCTGACAAAAAGCCCCGCTAAATGCGGGGCTTTTTGTTGCGCTCGGTATTCGTAGGAGCGGCCGAGCTCGAAGATCAAATGCATCGCGGCTAAAGCCGCTCCCACAGTAAGCGTATTTCTGTAGGAGCGGCTTTAGCCGCGATTGCTGCAAACGGTGATTACCAGCCCACACCGAACCCGACGCTATACCGGGTCTCGTCCACTTCGCCGTCTTTGGCGCCGCTGACGATGTTCTTCTCGGCCTTCACGTTAAGCGAAGCCCAGTCGGTGACTTTGTAGCGAAGCCCTGCTTCGGCATCGAATTCATATTCGCTGTCGCCGCCAATCGGCTTGCCGATTTCGCCGTTGCTGAACATCTCGAAGGTTTTGCCGACCAGGTAGCGGTTGTAGTCCCACTTCAGGCCCAGCGAGTAGAAGTTGTCGCTGCCGCCGTCTTTGTATTCGTAGTCGTTCTGGTTGACCAGCGTGGCCAGGGAGAATGCGCCCAGCTCGTCATCCCAGAACTGGTAACCCGGACCGGTACCGATGGTGCGTTGGCTGGACACGTCTTCGACGTGGTCGCGGGTGTAGCTCAGGCGACCTTGCCAGAACCAGTGCTCGTCGAGGAAACGGTCGAGTGCGTATTCGGCGTTCCAGTTGTTGGTGGTGGTGATGTCGTCTTGGGACTCGCGGTTGTAGCCACCTTCCGCGTTGTGCCGCCAGGCGCCATGGCGCGCGGTGGTTTTGAAGTCGACGTCGTAGTCGTCGGTGTCGCTCTCGGCGCGTTTGTAGTCCAGCCCGAGGTCGACGTTGCCCTTCCACACCAGGTCTTCAAGGATCGGCTTGGGTTTGATGATCTGTTCGATGCTCGCCAGCTCGACGGTTTTCGGCGCTTCGCCATTGACCAGGGTGACCTTGCCGTCATCGGCAGCCTGCAGCGACTTGGCGCGCTCGCCAGTGTTGTCATCCTGCTTTACCAGCAGCTCACGGTCGCTCTCCAGGGTTTTGACCTGTTTCCAATCGACTGGAATGGTGCCGCCATAACTGGTTTCGACCACCAGCTTGCCGCCGTCGAAGAGTTTGATGGTGCCGGTCAGGCGGTCGCCGTTTTTCAACCATACGGTGTCGGCCATTGCAGGGGTTGCAGCCAGCGTGAGCGCGGCGCAGGACAGGGCGTAGGACAGCTTGTTGGATAACCGCATGGGGAGATGTACCGCTCCGTAAATGTGAAGGGCGGGCATTATCCAAGATAAAAAGCCGCTGACCCAAAAAACACTGCAAGGAGTGACCGATGGCTGTCCTGCAAGTTCCGCCCTATTGCCTAGCAAGCGCCACGCCAGCCCTTGCCGCTGCGCTTGATCGACCGCGCCTGGGGCGCCACGGCGGTATGGGCATTTGATCGAAAAAATCGCTCGGTTAAGCTGCCCGTCACGCGCCGCTACCCGCAGGGTCAGAACATGCCAGCCAAACAAGACAACACCAAGACACTCGCCGCCGACGTCGCCAGCGAAAACGCCGAAGCCCGGCGCGCCGCGCTTTACCTGACGCTGGCGCAGGTGCCCAGCGGCTGCGTGGTCAGTTATGGCCAGTTGGCCGAACTGGCGGGGCTGGGCCGCGCGGCGCGCTGGGTGGGCCGCACCTTGAGCCAGTTGCCCGACGGCAGCACCCTGCCCTGGCACCGCGTGGTTGCCGCGGGCGGTCGGTTGAGTCTGGCGTCAGGCACTGTGTCTGGCGAAGAACAGCGCGCCCGGTTGCGCGCCGAAGGCGTGCGCATGGTTAATCAGCGCGTGGATATCAAGCGCCATGGGTGGCGCCCAATGGAGCACAGCGGTTAGAGTGCGCCCTGTTTTTGCCATCCAGTTCGGCCTGACCAACTGGGCACTCCACGTTTTGCTAAACCCAGGCAGATCACAGCCCAATGCCCCGTAAAACCTGGCGCGCGGCACTCGCCGCCTACGCTTCGCCGGCCAGTCTGGCCCTCTTGCTTCTCGGTTTCGCCGCCGGCCTGCCGTACATGCTGGTGTTCTCCACCTTGTCGGTGTGGATGCGCGAAGCCGGCGTGTCCCGTGAAACCATCGGTTTCGCCAGTCTCATCGGCCTCGCTTACGCCTTTAAATGGATCTGGTCGCCACTGCTCGACCAATGGCGTCTGCCACTGCTCGGCCGCCTGGGGCGTCGACGTTCGTGGCTGGTGCTTTCGCAGATTGTGATCGCCCTGGGCTTGATCGGTATGGCCCTATGCGACCCGCAAACCAGCCTGACCTGGCTGGTTGCCATCGCGGTACTGGTGGCCTTTGCCTCCGCGACTCAAGACATCGCTGTCGACGCCTACCGCCTGGAAATCGCCGACGACACCCGCCAGGCCGCCCTCGCCGCCAGCTACATGCTCGGCTACCGCGTCGCTGCCCTGCTCGCCACGGCCGGCGCGCTGTATTTCGCGGAGTGGTTCGGTTCCACCACAACTGCCTACGAATTCGGCGCCTGGGCCAGCACTTATCTGCTGTTCGCCGTGCTGATGGTGCCCGGGCTGCTCACGTCGCTGTGGATGCGCGAACCCCATGTCGACGTGCCGGTTCAAACCACCACGTCGCGCTTCAAGCTCAAGGATCAGTTGTATTCGGTGCTTATTCTGCTGGTCATGCTGATCTCGCTGCCGGCGATGATCACCGGCCTGCTCGACCGCGCCTGGCCGCGCGCTGCGCTCTATGCGATTTTTCTGGGCGCCTGCCTGATGCCCGCCGGCCGCCGTCTGATTGCGCCTGTGCGTGATCTGCTCAGCCAGCAGCGCAAGCAGCTGATCGTTGCGGCCCGCGGCAAGGTCATTCCCAACTTCGACTTCGTTCACCAGGCCGTGTCGATGATTGTGCTGATCATCATTCTCGTCACTGCCGCAGCCGCCGCCAAAGCCTTCACCAGCGGCGCCTGGCCGCGCGGCACCATGTACGTGCTGATCGCCATGGCCTGCCTCTCGGCACCGGGCCGGCTGCTGATGGCGCCCGTGGTCACGCCCATCAGCGAGTTTGTGCAGCGCTATCGCTGGCAGGCGTTGTTGTTGCTCGGGCTGATTGCCACGTACCGAATGTCCGACACGGTCATGGGCGTGATGGCCAACGTGTTCTACATCGACCAAGGGTTTAGCAAGGAGCAGATCGCCAGCGTCAGCAAACTGTTCGGGCTGGTGATGACGCTACTCGGCGCGGGCTCGGGAGGGCTATTGATCGTGCGCTTCGGCATCATGCCGATTCTGCTGATTGGTGGCGCGCTGTCGGCCAGCACCAACCTGCTGTTCATGTTGCTGAGCGACATGGGCGCGAATCTGGACATGCTGATTCTCACCATCTCCGCCGACAACTTCAGCGCCGGCCTGGCCACTTCTGCGTTTGTGGCCTACCTGTCGAGCCTGACCAACCTGAAGTTTTCCGCCACCCAATACGCCCTGCTCAGCTCCATCATGCTGCTGCTACCGCGCTTGATCGGCGGTTACTCGGGCGTGATGGTGGAAAGCGTGGGCTACCACAAATTCTTCCTCATCACCGCGCTGCTCGGCATTCCGACGCTGATTCTGATTTGCTGGCAGTGGCAACGCATGGCGAGCCAGAAGGTGCCGGAAGTTGAAGACGCGCCGGCGACGACAGAGGACAAGGCCAGACCGGAACAGGTTTAGCCCAGAAAAGCCGGCAATTGCCGGCTTTTTCTGTTCCGCAGATTAAGATTTTCGGGGCTAAGGCCAGGCAAGGCGCCCCGGAGCTTTTAAGCGCAGCGTACTGCAGTACGTGAGCATTAAAAGCGAGGACGCAACGCAGCATGGACGACGACCCGGAAATCGTTGCCGAGCGCTAAGCGTTCTCCTGCACCATGCGAATAACCCGCTGCGGGAACGGAATCTCGATACCAGCGGCCTGCAAGCGATCACGAATCTCTTCGTTGTATTTGAACGTCAGGCTCCAGTAGTCGGCGGTTTTCACCCATACGCGCAATGACATCTTGATCGAGCTATCGCCCAGCCCGGCCACTACCACCGCCGGCGCCGGGTCTTTGAGCACGCGCTCGTCTTCGGCCATCTCGGTCAACACGCGCTTGGCCGCTTGCAGGTCGGCATCGTAGTTGATGCCGATGTCGTAGATGATCTGGCGCGTGGCCTGGCGGTTGTAGTTGGTGATGATGCCGTTGGACAGGCTGCCGTTGGGCACGATGACGGTTTTGTTGTCGCCGGTGCGCAGTACGGTGTGGAAGATCTGAATGTTATCTACCGTGCCCGCCACGCCCTGGGCTTCAATCCAGTCGCCGATGCGAAACGGGCGGAATAACAGAATCAGCACACCGCCCGCAAAATTGGCCAGGCTGCCCTGCAACGCCAACCCGATCGCCAGACCGGCCGCACCGATGGCCGCAATAAACGAGGTGGTTTCCACGCCAATCATCGAAGCGGCGCTGATCACCAGCAGCACTTTCAGAATGATGTTGGCCAGGGTGCCGATAAAACTCTGCAACGCGGGGTCGCCGAGGCGTTTGCCGATCAGCGCGCTGAGGTTGCCGGTAACCCGATTGATCAGCCACCAGCCTATTGCCAACACCACCAGCGCCAGCAACACGCGGCCGCTGTAGGCCATGATGATGGGTAGCCATGCCTGCGAGGCATCGACCAAGTGATCCAGTTGTGCATCGAAATCCATAGCGCCTCCTTCGCTGTCTGACCGCCCAGATGCCAGTCATGAAAAACAGCGGCTGCGTCTTTTGCGACGCTGCCAGAGGCGCGATGGTTCCCGACAATTCCCGGTGCTTTTCCTGTGGGAGCGGCTTCAGCCGCGATGCTTTCAAACCAAAAGCGCTTCGCGGCTAATCAGAATGCCGCCCCATCGTTTCCACAATTTAGGAAGGCTTAATCCCTGAAATTGTTGAACTGCAGCGGCATCCCAAACTCTTTAGCGCGCAAGGCTGCGATGGCCTCTTGCAGGTCATCGCGCTTCTTGCCGGTGACCCGCACCTGCTCGCCCTGGATGGCGGCCTGCACTTTCAGTTTGGCTTCTTTGATGTGGGCGACGATTTTCTTCGCCAGCTCTTTGTCGATGCCCTCGCGCAGAATCGCTTCCTGCTTCACACTCTTGCCCGATGGATAGGCATCTTTGAGCTCAAGGCACTGCACATCGATCTTGCGCTTGACCAGGCTGAGTCTGAGAATCTCGACCATCTGCTCCAGCTGAAACTCGGCGTCAGCGGTGATGTTGATGGTCAATTCCTTGAATTCGAAGGTGCCTTTGCCACGCAAGTCATAGCGACGCTCCAGCTCTTTCATGGCGTTGTCGACAGCATTGGTTACTTCGTGTTTGTCCAGTTCGGACACCACGTCGAACGAGGGCATGGGAAATCTCCAGATAGACGGCGCGATAAGTCTTACAGACAGTGCACGCCAGGCTTGACGGTTAAAATGCCGGATCATTATATATCTGCCGATACAAACACCGCCCGGCGATGAGCCGGCGCCTCTATTATTTCTCTCGAGTTCGCCAATGCCCAACCCCCATCTCAGCATCCTGGTGGTGGACGACGCCAAGTTCTCCAGCGCCATGATCGGCCGTGCCCTGAGCCAGGCCGGTTACCTCGATGTGCGCTTCGCCAGCAGCGCGCTCGAGGCCTTGACGCTGTTGGAAGAACGTCCCGCCAGCGTGCTGCTCGCCGACTGGCTGATGCCGGAAATCGACGGCCTGGAGCTCACCGGCCGCGTGCGCCAGCTCGACGAAATGGCTGATCACTACACCTACGTGATGCTGCTCACCGGCAAAGAAGGCGAAAACGTGTTGAGCGAGGCCTTCGACCGGGGCGTCGACGATTTCGTCAGCAAGTCGGCCATGAGCGAACAGCTGGTGCCGCGCGTGTACGCCGCCGACCGTCTGTGCAACACCCTGCAGCGTCTGTTGCAGGAAAATCGCATGCTCACGAAGAACATTTCCAGCCTTGAAGAGCGCAACCTGGTCGACCCGCTGACCGGGCTGGGCAATCCGCGCTACCTGCAACAAATGCTGGTGGACAGCATCCGTCAGGTGGAATCGCGCGGCGGTGCTGTGTGCTACCTGCTGATCGGCCTGCAAGACGCGCCCAACCTGCGCCAGCAGTACGGCGAAGCCTTCTACAACGAGTTGCTGCACGGCGTCGCCCGTCGCCTGCAACAGCTGGTGCGGCCGCTGGATGTGCTGGTGCGCCTGGACGATCACCACTTCGGCCTGCTGACCCTGCTGGAAGATCTGCAGGAATGCTCGCCCAGCAGCTTCAAGCGCTTGCACGAGGGGCTCAACCTCAAGGCGTTCAAAACCAGCGAAGGGTTTATCACCCTCAAGGCCGGCATCAGTCTGGTGGGCATGGACGCCAAAGCATTGCCCATCCAGCCACAAGAACTCATCGACCGCGCCGCCGGCTTGCTTCCCGAAGCTTATGGCAGCGGCCGTGTCGCGGCGCTGCGTTTGCCGCTGTACAAGTAAATGCACTGGCACGTTCTCGGCGCGGGCAGCCTGGGCACTTTGTGGGCCGCCCGCCTCGCACGGGCCAGCGTGCCGGTTACCCTCCTGCTTCGAGATCGCCAACGCCTGGCCAGTTACCGGCAAGCGGGTGGGTTGACGCTGACGGAACAGGGCCTGGCCAGCCTGTATCCGGTGCCGGCGCAGAGCATCGACGACACCAGCCCGATCCGCCTGTTGTTGCTCGCCTGCAAGGCCTACGACGCCGAAGCCGCTGCCGCCAGCGTGGCACACCGTCTGACCGCCGATGCCGAGGTCGTACTGCTGCAAAACGGCATGGGTAGCCAGGACGCCGTGGCGGCTCGCCTGCCTCGCGCGCGGTGTATTTTGGCGTCCAGCACAGAGGGGGCCTTTCGCGATGGCGATTTCCGCGTGGTATTTGCCGGCCATGGCCACACCTGGCTTGGCGACCCGCTCAATCCCGCGCCACCGGTTTGGCTGGCCGATGTGCAAGGCGCTGAAATTTCCCATGAATGGGCGCCCGATATTCTTAGCCGCGTATGGCGCAAGCTGGCGCTGAACTGCGCTATCAACCCACTGACGGTTTTGCATGACTGCCGCAACGGTGGCCTGCTCGAGCACCCAGCCGAAGTGGCGACGCTATGCGCAGAACTTGCGCAGGTGCTCGACGTATGCGGCCAACCCGCTGCGGCGCAAAACCTTGCCGAAGAAGTGCAGCGCGTAATCAAAGCCACCGCGGCCAATTATTCCTCGATGCACCAGGACGTCGCCCAAAGGCGACGCACTGAAATCAGTTACCTGCTGGGCCACGTGTGCGCCGTGGCCCAGCGCCACAACTGCCCGGCCCCGCACTTGCAGTTATTGCTTGAGCGCTTGCAGACCGAACTGCACAGCAAAGGCCTGGTGACTACGTAGGTCAGGGCGATAGGTCAGGGCGGTCCGCGTTCGGGGAGCCTGGCGAAGGCCAACCTGATCCCGTCGATGCCAAGTCCCGTTGGGCTTCGCTACGCTCAACCCAACCTACGCTCGCTGGGCGGCCAACCGTCGAAGTCGTTGAGCCCTCACCGGCCAGGCGCTACCCTGCGTAACTCTCTATTGAAGGCACCCTTGGCTTATGACCCTGCGCAAGCGCCTGGAAAACCTTTCAGTCGGCCGCAAGTTGTTGGCGGCATTGTTGGCGTTGCTGACCACGGTGTTGCTGGTCGCTAACCTGGCGTTTATCAGCGCGGCGTACTGGATTTCCCAGGAAAACATGGCGCCCCAGGCGCTGGAGACGGTCGGCCGGCTGCTGTCCACACCGGCCCTGAGTAACGAAGCCTTAAGCTCACGTGCCACGGCCGAAGATTTGCTGCAACGCCTCGACAGCTACAGCCCCCTGCGTGCCGCTGCGCTGTATGGCAGCGACGGTCGCCGCCTGGCGCAGTTGGAAAATGGCGACAAACTGCACCTGCCACGCCGCATCGAACAGCTTTCCACTTGGCGCTACGGCGAATTCCGCACCAATCAGCTGTTCGAGCTGCCCCAGGAAGGCAAACCGCCAGGCCACCTGCTGCTGGTGGCATCCAGCGAATTGCCCGGCGCCTTTTACACCGGCACATTAACGGCCAGCCTGGTAATTCTGGCCTGCAGCGTACTGCTGTGGTCGCTGGTGGCCCGGCAGATCCGGCGTCTTGTCACCCGGCCGATCCGGCGGCTTGAGGAACTGTCCCGTCAGGTCACGCGCGAAGAGAACTATGCGCTGCGCGCTGCCCGTGGCAATCAGGATGAAATCGGCAGCCTGGCCGAAGCGTTCAACACCATGCTGTCGCGCATCGAAGCCCGCGAGCAGCAGCTCAAGCGCGCCCGTGATGACGCACAAATGGCGTTTGACCAGGCCCAGCGACTGGCGGAAGAAACCCGTCACTCCAACCGCAAGCTGGAACTTGAGGTTCAGGTTCGCAGCAAGATCGAGAAGAAACTCACCGGGTTTCAGAACTACCTGAACAGCATCATCGACTCCATGCCGTCAGCGCTGATTGCTCTGGATGAGCAGTTGTACGTCAGCCAGTGGAACCAGGAAGCCAGCGTGCTCTCCGGCACGCGGCTGGACGAAGCGTTGAACCAGCCGGTGTTTCTCGCCTTTCCGCCGCTCAAGCCTTACCTGCAGCAACTCAAGCGCACGGCGGAGCGCCATACGGTGGAGAAAATCGAGCGCGTCACCTGGACGCGCGGCGACACCAAGTGCCATTACGCCCTGACGTTCTACCCGCTAATGGGTGGCGCCGGACGTGGCGTGGTGATCCGTATCGACGACATCAGCCAGCGCCTGTCGCTGGAAGAAATGATGGTGCAATCGGAAAAAATGCTTTCGGTAGGCGGTCTGGCCGCTGGCATGGCCCATGAAATCAACAACCCACTGGGGGCGATTCTGCATAACGTGCAGAACATTCGCCGCCGCCTTTCCAGCGAGCTGCCGCGCAATCAGGACGTGGCGGATACCGTCGGTGTGTCGCTGGAAACGGTCAATCGCTACCTGCACGGCCGTGAAGTGCCGCAATTGCTGGACGGCATCCAACAGGCCGGTTCACGCGCCGCGAAAATCGTTTCGCACATGCTCAGCTTCAGCCGTATGAGCAACCGGCAATTGGCGCCATGCCAATTGCCAGCCCTGCTGGATCAAGCCGTGGAAATTGCCGGCAACGACTTCGACCTCACCGAGGGCTTTGACTTCAAGGGCCTCAATATCGAACGGGAATTCGACCCGCAAGTGGGCCTGGTGCCCGGCATTGCCAACGAGCTGGAGCAGGTGCTGCTGAATCTGCTGAAAAACGCCGCCCAAGCCATTCACCAGCGCGAGGCGAAAGCAGGTTCACTGCTGGAGCCAGGCCGGATTGTCTTGCGTACCCGACTGGTCGAGCCGTGGGCGGAGATTCAGGTGGAAGACAACGGCATTGGCATGCCGGAGCTGGTGCGCAAGCGCATCTTCGAACCGTTTTTCACCACCAAGGAAGTCGGCCAGGGCACGGGGCTTGGCCTGTCGGTTTCGTACTTCATCATCACCAACAACCACAAAGGGCAGATGGAGGTGCAGTCCGCCCCGGACCAAGGCACCTGCTTCACCCTGCGCTTGCCGCTGGCAACGCCCTCCGACAACCCTGAAGTGAGCTGAGCCATGGGCTTTCGCCTGTCAAAGATTTACACCCGCACCGGCGACGCCGGCGAAACCGGCCTGGCCGATGGCCGCCGCGTACCGAAAGACCACCCGCGCGTAGAAGCCATGGGCGAGCTCGACAGCCTCAACAGCCAGCTGGGTTTGCTGCTGGCCGGGCTGGCGGAGCATGAAGTCATGTGGCCGGGACTGAGCGAAGTGATCGACGTGCTCAGCCCGTGTCAGCATCGCCTGTTCGACCTCGGTGGCGAACTGGCGATGCCGCAATACCAAGCGTTGAACCAGGCCGAAGTGGAACGCCTCGAAGCGGCAATTGACCTGTGGAATGAAGAGCTGGGGCCGCTGGAAAATTTCATTTTGCCGGGCGGTTCATTGCTGGTGGCCCAGGCACATATATGCCGGGCGCAGGCGCGCAGCGCGGAGCGGCGGTGTCAGCAATTGAATGCCATCGAGCCGCTGGGTGGGGTCGGGCTGGCGTATGTGAATCGGCTGTCGGACTTGCTATTTGTGGCCGCGCGACTGATTGGGCGGCGGATGCAAATTAATGAGGTGCTGTGGGAGGCGGCGGCGAAGCCGGAGTGAGTTGCAAATCGGGTGTCGCCGTCTGTAGGAGCGGCTTTAGCCGCGAGGTTTTAACAAGCAAAAGCATCGCGGCTAAAGCCGCTCCCACATATAGCTGATCAGTCAGCAGGCTGAGGCCAGAACGCTCTGATCCCCGCGACACCTTGCGCGCCGACCTGCCACGCCTTCTCCGTATCGCCTGCGCCCACACCACCGAGCAAAAACACTGGCTGGTTGAAGCCTGCAATCATTTCCTGCGCCGCGTCCCAGCCAAGCGGTTGGGCGTCAGGATGAGTTTGCGTGGCTTGCACAGGCGACAACGTGACGAAATCCACGCCCATCTCCGCCGCCAGCGCCAACTCTTCTGCGTTGTGGCAGGACGCCGCCAGCCAACGGTTTGTGGGGAACGGACGCCCGCCGGTGACCAGCTTGCGCAGTTGGGTGGAGGTCAAATGCCAGCCAGCGGCGGGGAAATCTCCCAGCCATTCCAGCGGGCCTTTGAGCATCAATTGCGCGCGACCGGCGCACAGGCCCACGGCGTCCACGGCGAGGTCGCGGTATTGCGGGTCGTACATGTTCGGGGCGCGTAGCTGCACCAGGCGAATGCCACTTTCCAGCGCCGTTTTGAGGCCAAGCAGCAGTTCCTTGGGCTCGAGGTTGTCGGGCGTGATCAGGTAGTGCTCAGGTAAACGGGCAGCGGCGACGATGGGGCGATTGGCGGCCGGAAACTCATAGTCGCTGAGCTCGCGGTTGCTCACCCAGGCCAACGGCTGCCCTTCGGCCCCGTGGGCCTCGCCGGTAAACGCGCCGACTTCCCAGACATCCAGCAGCACGTGTTTGTCGGCGTAGTCATGGCGCACCTGAATCAGCGGCCGCGCAGCAGTCACCTGAATGCCTAGCTCCTCGGCAAGCTCGCGGTCCAGCGCGGCGCGTACCGACTCGCCCTCCTCGACCTTGCCGCCGGGAAACTCCCACAGTCCACCCTGGTGTTTATCGTCTGCCCGACGAGCAAGCAAAATGCGCCCGTCTTTACCGCGGATAACCGCTGCCGCCACATGCACTCGTTTCACGCCTGCTGTTCCTCACGTGCTGCCTGTTGCCAACGCTGAAAGGCTGGCCACTGGTAAATGGTTTCAACATAGGCCAGCGCCTCGGCCGAAAGTGCCACGCGGTAGCCGCGAAAGCGAACGGCCACCGGGGCGAAAAACGCATCGGCAAGGCTCACGTGACCAAACAGAAACGGCCCGTCCTGGCCGAATTCTCGGCGGCAATGCGCCCAGATGGCGCTGATGCGTTCGATATCGGCGAGCACGTCGGCCGGCACCTGCGCCAGCGCTTCGTCGCGCGACAGGTCCATGGGCATGGCCACGCGAAGCGGCACGAAGCTGCTGTGCATCTCTGCGCAAACGCTGCGCGCGATGGCACGGGCAAACGCGCCGCGCGGCCACAGGTGAGCTTCGGGGTAGGTTTCGGCGAGGTATTCGCTGATGGCCAGGGAATCCCAGATGGAACCCTCGTCGGTTTTCAGCAACGGCACTTTGCCAGTGGGCGAATGTTCGAGAATGCGTTCGCGGCTGTCGGGCTGATTCAGGCGAACGAGCTGCTCAGCGTAAGGCGCGCCGCTCAATTCCAAAGCCAGCGCTGCGCGCAGCGACCAGGAGGAGTAAGTCTTGTCGCCGATTACCAAATTCAAAGCCATTTGAGTCACCCGTTTTTAGCGTCCATTTATCGAACTGCGACAATAGGCAGCGCGCGGGACGAGGGCAAATTCCGATTGTTCATGTGCGGATAAGCCGCAGGAATGGCCGCCGCAGAGCGCAGCGGCCGTGACCGGTCAGGAGCGGTATTCGGCGTTGATGCGCACGTACTCGTGGGACAGGTCGGTGGTCCAGATCGTTTCACTGCACGTACCGCGGCCAAGCTCGATACGAATGCCGATTTCTTCCTGGGCCATCACCGCAGCGCCCTGCTCTTCGGTGTAACTGGCAGCTCGGCAGCCACGGCTGGCGATGCACACGTCGCCAAGGAACACGTCGATTTTGCTCACATCCAGTTGCGCCACACCGGCGCGACCAACAGCGGCCAGAATGCGGCCCCAGTTCGGGTCGGAGGCGAATAGCGCGGTTTTGATCAGCGGCGAATGCGCGACAGCGTAAGCGACGTCCAGGCATTCCTGATGGGTCGCGCCGCCATTGGCTTGCACGGTGACGAACTTGGTCGCGCCTTCGCCGTCACGGACGATGGCTTGCGCCAGCTCCATCGACACATCCAGCACCGCTTGCTTGAGCTCGGCGAACAACGCGCCGCTGGCCTGGGTCACTTCAGGCAGTGCGGCCTGACCAGTAGCCACGAGAATGCAACAGTCATTGGTGGAGGTGTCGCCATCGATGGTGATGCGGTTAAACGACTTATTGGCCGCGTCGCGCAGCAGGTCTTGCAGCAGACCCTGGGACACTTTGGCGTCGGTGGCGATATAGCCGAGCATGGTCGCCATGTTCGGCTTGATCATGCCGGCGCCCTTGCTGATGCCGGTGACGGTCACGGTGACGCCGTCGTGCACAAACTGGCGGCTGGCGCCTTTGGGCTGGGTGTCGGTGGTCATGATGCCGGCAGCGGCAGCGGCCCAGTTATCGACCGAAAGATCAGCCAGGGCAGCGGCCAGCGCGCCCTCGATTTTCTCTACCGGCAGCGGCTCGCCGATCACGCCAGTGGAAAACGGCAGCACTGCGGTTTCCGGCACGCCGGTCAGCTCGGCCAGTTTGGCGCAGGTGCGGGCGGCGGCTTGCAGGCCCGGCTCGCCAGTGCCGGCGTTGGCGTTGCCGGTGTTGGTCAGCAGATAACGAACCGGGCCAACCACATTCTTCTTCGCCAGAATCACCGGTGCCGCGCAGAACGCATTCAGCGTGAACACGCCCGCTACGCTGGAGCCTTCGGCACAGCGCATCACCACCACATCCTTGCGACCCTCGCGCTTGATACCGGCAGACGAAATACCCAATTCAAAACCGGCAACCGGATGCAGCGTAGGCAGAGGACCGAGACCAACAGGCATGGGGCGAGCTCCTTGGCAGAAAAAACGGTAAACCACGCCACCACGGCGCAGCATCGATTCAGGCAAAAACGCCGCGAACGGTAGACCGGTCACGGCGTGGAAACGTTAGAGCAAACAGGGCTCTTGGTGTTGCATTCGAGATCGATTGATTCACGCAGCTGTTTGCCGCCGTAACTCAAGATCCTTTTGGCTAGAGCCAGACAAGGCGAAAGCGTCATTTAAAGCGCAGCGTACTGCAGTACGTGAGCATTTAAATGACGCTTTCAACGCCGTATGGCCGACGTCCAAAAGATCGTGGACCTGCTATTAGCTGATCTGACCGTGGCAGTGTTTGTACTTCTTACCACTGCCGCAATAACACAGCTCATTGCGACCAATCTTCTGATCATTACGCGCTGGCGAATACGTCGGCACTGCAATCTCGCCCACCGGCTCCAGCTCCGGCTCGTCCAGCGCCGACGCTTCGGCGTGTTCGAACTGCATGCGGGCGGCCAGCGCCTCGGCTTCCTGACGCAGACGCGCCTCTTCTTCGACCGGGTCTTCGCGACGAACCTGAACGTGGGACAGCACGCGAATGGTGTCGCGCTTGATCGAATCCAGCAGCTCCTGGAACAGGGTGAAGGACTCGCGCTTGTACTCCTGCTTCGGGTTCTTCTGCGCGTAACCACGCAGGTGAATACCGTGGCGCAGGTGGTCCATGGTGGACAGGTGATCTTTCCACAGGTCGTCCAGCACGCGCAGCAGAATCTGCTTCTCGAAGGTGCGCAGTGCTTCGGCACTGGCCTGGTCTTCCTTCTCGTTGTAGGCAGCCAGCAGCGCTTCCAGAATTTTCGCGCGCAGCGGCTCTTCGTACAGCTGAGCGTCTTCGTCGAGCCACTGTTGAATCGGCAGCTTGATGCTGAAGTCGTTCAGTAGAGCGGCTTCCAGGCCGGCGATGTCCCACTGTTCCGGCAGCGATTGCGGCGGGATATGGGCATTGATGGTGCTGTCGAGCACTTCCTGACGGAACTCGGCAATGGTGTCGCCCACGTCCGAAGATGCCAGCAGGCTGTTGCGCATGTGGTAGATCACTTTGCGCTGCTCGTTGGCGACGTCGTCGAACTCGAGCAGTTGCTTACGCATGTCGAAGTTGCGGCCTTCAACCTTGCGTTGGGCCTTTTCGATGGCGTTGCTGACCATGCGGTGTTCGATGGCTTCGCCGGACTGCATGCCCAGCGCCTTCATGAAATTCTTCACCCGATCAGAGGCGAAGATACGCATCAGGTTATCTTCCAGCGACAGGTAGAAACGGCTGGAACCCGGGTCACCCTGACGGCCCGAACGACCACGCAACTGGTTGTCGATACGGCGCGATTCGTGACGCTCGGAAGCGATTACGTGCAGGCCACCGGACTCGATCACCAACTGGTGACGCTTGTGCCAGTCGGCTTTGATTTGCGCGATCTGTTCTTCGGTGGGGTTTTCCAGCGCAGCGACTTCAACTTCCCAGTTACCGCCCAACAGAATGTCGGTACCGCGACCGGCCATGTTGGTGGCAATGGTCAGCGCGCCGGGGCGACCGGCCTGGGCGATGATTTCAGCTTCTTTTTCGTGGAACTTGGCGTTGAGGACTTTGTGCTCGATGCCTTCTTTCGTCAGCAGCTGCGACACGTATTCAGAGCTGTCGATGGAGGCAGTACCCACCAGAATCGGGCGGCCGACAGCCTGGCTTTCTTTGATGTCGGCGACGATGGCGGCGTACTTTTCTTCCTGGGTCAGGTACACCAGGTCGTTAAAATCCTTACGCGCCAGCGGCTTGTTCGGCGGAATCACAACCACCGGCAGACCGTAGATTTGATGGAACTCGAACGCTTCAGTGTCGGCCGTACCGGTCATGCCGGACAGTTTGTTGTAGAGGCGGAAGTAGTTCTGGAACGTGGTCGAGGCCAGGGTCTGGCTCTCGGCCTGAATCGGCAGACCTTCCTTGGCTTCGATGGCCTGGTGCAAGCCCTCGGACAAGCGACGACCCGGCATGGTGCGGCCGGTGTGTTCGTCTACCAGCAACACCTGATCGTTCTGCACGATGTATTCGACGTTGCGGTGGAACAGCTTGTGGGCGCGCAGACCGGCATACACGTGGGTCAGCAGACCGAGGTTATGCGCCGAGTACAGGCTCTCGCCTTCAGCCAGCAGGCCGGCGTGGGTGAGCATGTCTTCGATGAACTGGTGACCGGCTTCGTTGAGTTCGACCTGACGGGTTTTCTCGTCAACGGTGAAGTGGCCTTCCTGAGTCACCACGCCTTCCACTTCCTCGATGTGCTGCTTGAGGCGCGGAATCAGCAGGTTGATTTGCATGTACAGCTTGGAGCTGTCTTCAGCCTGGCCGGAGATGATCAGCGGTGTACGGGCTTCGTCGATAAGGATCGAGTCGACTTCGTCGATTACAGCGAAGTTGAGTTCGCGCTGGAATTTCTCTTCCACGCTGAACGCCATATTGTCGCGCAGGTAGTCGAAACCGAATTCGTTGTTGGTGCCGTAGGTGATGTCGGCGGCGTAGGCGGCGCGCTTTTCTTCCGGCGGCTGGAACGGGCTGACGATGCCGACCGACAGACCGAGGAATTCGTATAGTGGACGCATCCAGTTGGCGTCGCGGCGGGCCAGGTAGTCGTTCACGGTAACTACGTGTACGCCTTTGCCCGACAGGGCATTGAGGTAAACGGCCAGCGTACCTACCAGGGTTTTACCTTCACCGGTACGCATCTCGGCAATCTTGCCTTCGTGCAGGGTGGCGCCACCAATGAGCTGCACGTCGAAGTGACGCATACCCATCACGCGCTTGCCCGCTTCACGGGCTACAGCAAAGGCTTCGGGGAGCAATTGGTCGAGGGTTTCGCCTTTGGCCAGACGGGCCTTGAACTCTTCGGTCTTGCCGCGCAGTTGCTCGTCGGACAGAGTCAGCATCTGCTCTTCGAACGAATTGACGGCTACCACCGTCTTTTGCATGCGCTTAACTTCGCGCTCGTTCTTGCTTCCAAAGAGTTTCTTTAACAAAGGCGCAAACATATCGGCAGGATCTTCCACACATAGGGATGGAGGGCGGCCCCGTGAGTCGCCCGCGCAGCCTTCATGGCTGCTTGCGAAGCGGGCATTCTACCCGGAATCGTTAGCGAGGAAAGTAGCGTTGTTGCACGGTGCCAGCACGCTCGGCAGCTTGCGGAAATGACTACATGGTCCGCTGGCGCAACGAGCATGACGAATCGGTGAACGGCACCACCGCTTTCCCCGAAGCCCTTATATGGGGGTGAACGCCAGCCAATCAACCCCTACGGTTCTGCTGAGAAATCATCGCTCTGCTACCATTGGCTCCCGGTTATTTCAGGCACTTCGCCATGGCATTTCGTCCCCTACCCGCAAAAGGTCACACCGCGCTCCTGCGCGACGCCAAACCTTTGCAGGCGCTGATCAATCAGGCGCACCGCCTCGATCATTTGCAGCGCCTGGTGGAAAGCCAATTGCAGCCGGCGGCGCGCGAGCATTGCCATGTGGCCTCGTGGCGCGAAGGGTGTCTGTTATTGATCGTCACCGACGGCCATTGGGCCACGCGCCTGCGCTACCAACAGCGCCGTCTGGAGCGCCAGTTGCAAGCGCTGGAACCGTTCCGCAATCTCAACCGCATTCTGTTCAAAGTGCAGCCGCGCGTAGGCGTCGCGAAACTCCGCGGCCACACCATGCAGCTTTCCACGGAAACGGCCGAAGGCATTCAGGAAGTGGCGGAAGGGATTAGCGATCCGGGCCTGCGTGCGGCCTTGGAACGACTCGCGCGGCATGGCAAGGGCTGACGTCACTTTCGGCGGCTAACTTTGTAGGAGCGACCTTGGTCGCGAAGCGGTCTATGCCCCAGCTAGTACGTTTGCAGGGTTCGCCAGCAAGCTGGCTCCTACGGTCTTCGGAGCAATCAGGCCTTTCCAGACGCCCATAAAAAAAGCCACCCGAGGGTGGCTTTAAAAAACAGCTAAGGAGGGTATTACTCAACCAGCCGCAACTGGTCGCATGTACGAAATCGGCGCGCTCTTCACGTCGTCGAAAGTCACCACTTCCCAAGCGTCACGTTGCTCAATCAAGGTGCGCAACAGACGGTTGTTCAGCGCATGTCCCGACTTGAAGCCGCGGAACTCGCCAATCAAACTGTTACCCAGCAGGTAGAGGTCGCCGATGGCGTCGAGAATCTTGTGCTTGACGAATTCGTCCTCGTACCGCAGGCCGTCTTCGTTAAGTACGCGAAACTCATCAACCACGATGGCGTTTTCTACGCTGCCGCCGAGTGCCAGGTTCTGCGAACGCAGGAACTCGATGTCACTCATAAAACCGAAGGTGCGCGCACGGCTCACTTCTTTTACAAAGGAGGTGCTGGAGAAGTCCACGCTCGCGCTTTGGGTGCGATTGCGGAAAACCGGGTGATCGAAGTCGATCTCGAAACTCACCTTGAAACCATCGAAAGGAACGAAGGTGGCGCGCTTGTCGCCCTCTGTAACCGTTACTTCGCGGGTGATGCGGATGAATTTCTTCGCCGATTCCTGCTCTTGCAGGCCTGCGGATTGAATCAGGAATACGAAGGGACCAGCACTGCCATCCATGATCGGCACTTCGGACGCGGAGAGCTCGACGTAGGCGTTATCGATGCCCAGGCCAGCCATGGCCGAAAGCAGGTGCTCCACGGTGTCCACTTTCACATCACCATTGACCAGAGTGGTCGACATGGTGGTTTCACCGACATTCTCGGCCCGGGCGCGAATTTCCACGACGGGGTCCAAGTCGGTACGACGAAACACGATACCAGTATCGACCGGTGCCGGCTTGAGGGTCAGGTAAACCTTTTCCCCGGAATGCAGGCCGACGCCAGTGGCGCGAATGATGTTCTTCAGGGTGCGTTGTCTGATCATGGCTTGGCCGCTATAACACTAGTTGCGAATTGTTTTCAACAATGGCCGGGGATAATACCAGACCCGACCCGTGCTGAACACCAATCACCCCAATACTCCTGATAAATTTCATTAATCAGCCTGACGACGCAGGAACGCTGGAATATCCAGGTAATCCAGGTCGTCTTGCGCGTTCAGCTTGGCCGCTGCAGCAGCGCCAGCATGAGCCTGATTGCGCATTACGGTAGGACGATCCAGGTCGCGGTAGTTAACCGAAGGCTGCTCGTTACGCGGTGCGGCGGCCGATGGAACGGCGGCAGCTTGCACGGTGTTGTCGATAACCTTGACCGGTTTCTCGATTTTCGCGCCCAGGCCGGTGGCCACCACGGTCACGTGCAATTCGTCGCGCATGTCCGGGTCGATTACGGTGCCGACCTTGACGGTGGCGTGCTCGGAAGCGAACTGCTCGATGATGTTACCCACGTCGGAGTACTCACCCAGAGACAGGTCAGGACCAGCAGTGATGTTCACCAGAATGCCGCGCGCGCCTTGCAGGTTGACGTCTTCCAGCAACGGGTTGCGGATGGCTGCTTCGGTGGCTTCACGTGCACGGTTCGGACCGCTGGCGCAGCCAGTGCCCATCATCGCCATGCCCATTTCGCTCATCACGGTTTTCACGTCGGCGAAGTCGACGTTGATCATGCCTGGCCGCTTGATGATGTCGGAGATACCGCGAACGGCACCGGCCAGTACATCGTCCGCCTTGGCGAAAGCCGACAGCAGGCTCGCGTCTTTACCGAGGATGGTCAGCAGTTTTTCGTTCGGAATGGTGATCAGCGAGTCGACGCTGGCCTGCAGGGCACGGATGCCCTCTTCGGCGATCAGCATGCGCTTGCGACCTTCGAACGGGAACGGACGGGTCACCACCGCAACGGTGAGGATGCCCATCTCTTTGGCCACTTCAGCAATGATCGGCGCCGCACCGGTACCGGTACCGCCGCCCATGCCAGTGGTGATGAAGACCATGTCGGTGCCTTGCAGCACTTCGGCGATACGCTCGCGGTCTTCCATTGCAGCCTGACGGCCGACTTCAGGGTTGGCGCCAGCGCCCAGGCCCTTGGTTACACCGGTACCGAGTTGCAGCACGGTACGCGCGCCGACATTTTTCAATGCCTGAGCGTCGGTGTTGGCGCAGATGAACTCAACGCCTTCGATGTTGTTTTTCGCCATGTGGTTAACAGCGTTGCCGCCGCCACCACCTACGCCGATTACCTTGATAACAGCGCTTTGCGGGATATTGTCTACGAGCTCGAACATGGTCCCCTCTCCTTTGCTTTTCTAGTTGTAACGCCTACAGCACACGCGGTTTAACATCAAAAATTGCCCTGGACCCAGCGTTTCAGCCGCTCCAGTACAGGTGTCTTTGGTTCGTCGTTGTAGCTGCTGCCACCGGACAGCGAGATGCCGTCGTTCTGTTTTTGCAGCCCGTACATGAGCAAGCCCACGCCGGTCGAATAAATCGGGTTGTGCACCACATCGCCGAGGCCCTTGATGCCCTGCGGCATGCCCAGGCGAACGGGCATGTGGAAAATTTCTTCGGCCAGTTCGACCGCGCCTTCCATCTTCGAGGTGCCGCCGGTCAGCACGATGCCGGCCGGGATCAGGTCTTCGTAGCCGCTGCGGCGCAGTTCAGCCTGAACCAGGGTGAACAGCTCGTCGTAACGCGGTTCGACCACTTCGGCCAGCGACTGTCGCGACAAATCACGCGGCGGACGATCACCCACGCTTGGCACTTTGATGGTTTCGCCAGCGCCGGCCAGCTTGGCCAGGGCGCAGGCGTAGCGAATCTTGATTTCTTCGGCGTACTGGGTCGGTGTACGCAGCGCCATGGCGATGTCGTTGGTGACCTGGTCGCCGGCAATCGGGATCACAGCGGTGTGGCGAATCGCGCCTTCGGTGAAGATGGCGATGTCGGTGGTGCCGCCACCGACGTCTACCAGGCACACGCCCAGCTCTTTCTCGTCATCGGTCAGCACGGCGTAGGCCGAAGCCAACTGTTCGAGAATGATGTCGTCCACTTCCAGGCCGCAGCGACGCACGCACTTCTCGATGTTCTGCGCCGCGTTCACCGCGCAGGTCACGACGTGCACTTTGGCTTCCAGGCGCACGCCCGACATACCCAGCGGCTCGCGAACGCCTTCCTGGTTATCGATCACGTAATCCTGCGGCAGCGTGTGCAGCACGCGCTGGTCAGCCGGAATGGCCACGGCCTGAGCGGCGTCGAGCACACGCTCAAGGTCGGCCTGGCTCACTTCGCGGTCGCGAATGGCGACGATGCCGTGGGAGTTCAGGCTGCGAATGTGGTTGCCCGCCACGCCAACGAAGGCCGAATGGATACGGCAGCCGGCCATCATTTGCGCTTCTTCGATGGCGCGCTGGATCGATTGCACGGTGGATTCGATATTCACCACCACGCCCTTTTTCAAGCCGCGCGATGGATGCGTGCCGATCCCGACGATTTCCAGCTGGCCATCAGCCGTGACTTCGCCTACCAGCGCCACCACCTTGGAGGTGCCGATATCGAGGCCGACGATCATCTTGCCGCTCTGCACGTTTGCCATGTTGCTGCCTTCTCCTAATTCACTGCTGCGCGACGGTTTTGTCCGTCGCCGGCGCAATCGGTTCACGCCACGCCACGGCCAGGCCGTTGGAATAACGCAGGTCGATGCGCGAAATATTCGCGATCTGGTCTTTCAAGCTCTTGTCGTAGATGGACACGAAGCGGCGCATTTTCTCGACCAAGTGATCCCGACCTAACAACAACTCAATACTTTGTCCGGTGTTGTTCACCCCGGTGGTGATAAACCAGCTGCCGCGCTCACGCAGTTCCAGGCGCGCCACGGAGAAGCCCAGCGGGCGCAGCATCTGGCTGAGCATCTGATAGCGCTGCATCACGTCTTCCTGGGCGCGCTGCGGGCCCACCAACTGCGGCAGGTTTTCGTAGTTGGCCAGCTCACGCGGCGTGAACGCCTGCCCCTGGTTGTTCAGCAACGCCTCGTCGCCCCAGCGGGCTACCGGCAGTTGTTCTTCCAGCGAAATGGTCACGGTATCGGGCCAAACGCGGCGCACTTCGGCGTGGGCGATCCAGGGCATCTGTTCCAGCTCGGCACGCATGCCGGCCAGGTCAACGGTGAAGAAGCTCGCCGCCACAAACGGTGCGATGCGCTGCTGCACAGCCTGCTGGCTGATGTAACTGAGTTCGCCCTGCACACTGATCTTGGCAATCGGGCGGTCCGCGTACGGCAGCAGGCGCTGTGCGGCTTCGTAGGTGCCGAAGCCCAACAGCAACAGCATCACCGGCCAGAGCACACGCTTGATTGCCGAGAAACTGGGTTTCGGCACGCGCGCCGACAACGGTTCCTTGGCCACCATCCGGCTGGCACCCCGCTGCGCCGGCTTGCGTGGCAGAACGCCACGGCCGGGAACGGGTTGCTGATGTCGGAGGGTTGCGCCGTGCATGGTCTTAACCTCGGGCCTCAACGCTGTCGGAAAGAATCGCCACGACCAGTTGCTGGAAATCCAGCCCTGCTGCGCGAGCGGCCATTGGCACCAGGCTGTGGTCAGTCATACCGGGAACGGTGTTGACTTCCAGCAGCCAGAATTTGCCGTCTTTGTCCTGCATCACATCGGCACGCGCCCAACCCTGAATGCCAACGGCATCGCAGGCGCGGGCGGTAAGGTCTTTGAGTTCCTGTTCCTTGGCGGCGTCCAGCCCACACGGAATGCGGTACTGGGTGTCATTGGCCAGGTACTTGGCGTCGTAGTCGTAGAAGCTGTGCGGGGTGCCCAGACCAATGGGTGGCAGCACTTCCCCGCGCAATACGGCGACGGTGAATTCCGGACCGCTGATCCACTGCTCGACCAACACCTGCGAGTCGTAGCCGCTGGCATCGCGCCACGCGCTGATCAACTCGTCGACGCTGTTCACTTTAGCCATACCGATACTGGAACCTTCATGCGCCGGTTTGACGATGAGGGGGAAACCCAGTTCCGTGGCCGCCGACCGGCAGTCATCGACGCTGGCCAATACCGCGTGACGCGGGGTCGACAAGCCGAGGCTCTGCCACACCTGTTTGGTGCGCAGTTTGTCCATCGCCAGGGCCGACGCCAGCACGCGACTGCCGGTGTAAGGAATGCCAACACACTCCAGCAGCCCCTGCATGCTGCCGTCTTCGCCGCCACGGCCATGCAGCACGATAAAGGCGCGGTCGATCTTTTCGCTGACCAGACGCTGCAGGAAGTCATCGCCCACGTCGATGCCGAACGCGTCGACGCCAGCGGCTTGCAGCGCTTCCAATACGGCAGCGCCAGACTTCAGCGACACCGGGCGCTCAGCGCTCTTGCCGCCGAACAGCACGGCGACGCGGCCGAAGGCCTCGGGGGTCAGGTTACGATCGAGCAGGCGACTCATTTCTTACTCCCACCGGCGACAACCGCACCGGCAAACAACGGGCTCTGCAACAACTGCGGCGCCAGGCCACCGATATCCCCGGCGCCTTGGCACAAGAGGATGTCGCCAGCGCGCAGCAACGGTTTGACGATCGGCGCCAGCTCAGTGCCGCGCTCGATATAAATAGGGTCCAGCTGGCCGCGCTGACGGATGCTGTGGCACAGCTGACGGCTATCGGCGCCGGGAATCGGCTCCTCGCCCGCAGGGTACACTTCCATCAACAGCAACACGTTCGCGTCGGCCAGCACCTGCACGAAGTCGTCGTACAGGTCACGGGTGCGGCTGTAACGGTGCGGCTGGTAAACCATCACCAGCCGGCGCTCCGGCCAACCACCGCGTACAGCCTTAATGACCGCTGCCACTTCGCGCGGGTGATGGCCGTAGTCGTCCACCAGCATGACGTGACCGCCTTCAACCGGCAGCTCGCCGTACACCTGGAAGCGTCGGCCCACGCCCTGGAACTGCGACAGACCTTGAACGATGGCCTCGTTGGTCAGGCCTTCGTCGGTGGCAATGGCGATGGTCGCCAGCGCGTTCAGGACGTTGTGGTTGCCCGGCATGTTCACCGACACATCCAGCGGCTCGCGGCCAGCGCGCAGCACGGTGAAGTAAGTTTGCATGCCGTTCTGGCGCAGGTTGATGGCGCGCACGTCGGCGTCTTCGCTCAGGCCATAGGTCATGGTCGGGCGTTTCACCTGGGGCAGAATCTCGCGCACCACCGGATCGTCCACGCACACTACCGCCAGCCCATAGAAAGGCAGGTTGTGAAGGAATTCAACGAAGGTTTTCTTCAACTTGTTGAAGTCACCTTCGTAGGTGCTCATGTGGTCCATGTCGATGTTGGTGACCACGGCCACCATCGGCTGCAGGTGCAGGAAGCTGGCGTCGCTTTCGTCCGCTTCAGCGACCAGATAACGGCTGGTGCCAAGCTGGGCGTTGGTGCCGGCAGCGTTCAGGCGGCCACCGATCACAAAAGTCGGGTCCAGGCCGGCGGCTGCGAATACCGAAGCAATGAGGCTAGTAGTGGTGGTTTTGCCATGGGTGCCGGCGACGGCGATGCCGTGGCGATAGCGCATCAGCTCGGCGAGCATTTCGGCGCGCGGCACGATGGGAATGCGGCGCTCAAGGGCGTTGGCCACTTCCGGGTTCGCGGTGTTGATGGCGCTGGACACTACCAATACGTCGGCGTGCTGAGCGTTCTCGGCGCGGTGGCCGATAAACACCTGGGCGCCGAAGTTCTGCAGGCGCTCGGTAACGGCCGAGCCCTTGATGTCGGACCCGGACACGTCGTAGCCCAGGTTCAACAACACTTCAGCAATACCGCACATGCCGGCACCGCCGATGCCGACGAAGTGAATGCGGCGGATTCGGCGCATTTCGGGTTGCGGGAACGCTTTCTGGCTCTCAACCACGGGCCACCTCCAGGCAGATGTCGACGACGGAGCGGGTCGCGTCGGGCTTGGACAGGCGGCGCGCGGTGCTGGCCATGTAGATAAGGCGTTCGGGATGCATCAAAACCTCGGTCAGGCGCTCGGCCAGTTCGGCGGCGCCAGTAGTCGCTTGCGGCAGCAGGAAGGCAGCGCCTTCACGAGCCAGATAATCGGCGTTGCGGGTCTGGTGATCGTCAATGGCGTGCGGCAACGGCACCAGCATCGACGGCAGACCGGCAGCAGCCAGTTCACTGATGGTCAGCGCGCCAGCGCGGCAAACCACCAGGTCGGCCCAGGCGTAAGCGCCGGCCATGTCTTTAATAAAAGGCGCGACGTGCGCTTGGACACCCGCCGCGTCATAACGGTCCTTGGTGATTTCGTCGTGATTCTTGCCGGACTGATGCACCACTTCCGGACGGATCTCGACCCCCACTTCGCTCAACGCTTCGGGCAGCAATTTGTTCAACGGCTCGGCGCCGAGGCTGCCGCCGAGAATCAACAGACGCGGACGGCGGCCTTGGAGCGTGTCGCGTGGTGTCTCCAGGAACAGCTCTTCACGCACCGGGTTGCCGGTGGTGCGGCGCTTGGCCGACTGCTTGAACGTATTCGGGAAGGCTTCACACACCCGCGTGGCGAAACGCACGAGGCTGCGGTTGGCAGTGCCGGCCACGGCGTTCTGCTCGTGAATGATCAACGGCACGCCAGCCATTTTCGCTGCCAGGCCACCGGGGCCAGTGACATAGCCACCCATGCCCAGCACGCACACAGGCTTCAATGTGCGCACGATGCGGCGCGCCTGGAACAGCGAGCGCAGCAAGCTGAACGGCGCCTTCAGCAGGTTGACGAAACCCTTGCCGCGCAACCCGGCCACATTGATCAGGTGCAGTTCCAGACCGGCTTCCGGGACCAGCTGGTTTTCAATGCCGCGCGGTGTACCGAGCCAGTGCACGGTGTAACCGCGGGCCTGAAACTCGCGGGCACAAGCCAGCGCAGGGAACACGTGGCCGCCGGTGCCGCCGGCCATGATCAGAACATTAGCGGCCATGGACCACCTCCTTGGACGCTTTGCTGACTGGCGGTTCTTCAGCGAAATCGCTCTCGACGAAATCGACGTCTTCGCTACCAAGAATGGTGCGGCGCTCCCACTCGATACGCAGCAACAACCCCAGGCAAGCGCAGCAAACCACCAGCGAGCTGCCGCCGTAGCTGAGGAACGGCAGGGTCAAGCCTTTGGTTGGCAGCAGGCCGACGTTCACGCCGATGTTGATCAGGAACTGGCCGATCCACAGGAAGGCCAGACCAAACGCGACATACGCGGAGAAGAACTGCTTGGCTTTCTCTGCCCACAGGCCGATGTACAAGGCACGCACGCTGACGAACACGAACAGCGCCACGGTGGCCAGCGAACCGAACAGGCCGAGCTCTTCGGCAAGCACGGAATACACGAAGTCGGTGTGCGCTTCCGGCAGGTAGAACTGCTTCTGCACGCTGTTGCCCAGGCCGACGCCCAGCCATTGGCCGCGACCAAAAGCGATCAGCGCCTGGGTCAGTTGGTAGCCAGAGCCGAACTGGTCGGCCCACGGATCGGTGAAGGTCACCAGACGCGCCATCCGGTAAGGCTGCGCCTGCACCAGCACGAATACCGCGCCGACCGCCAGGGCCACCATCAGCGAGAAACGGAACAGGCCGACGCCGCCCAGGAACAGCATGGCGGCGGCAGCGCCCATGAGCACCACGGTGGCACCGAAGTCCGGCTCCATCAGCAACAAGCCGGCCATCGGCAGCAGCACGATGAAGGGTTTGAAGAAGCCCATCCAGCTCTCGCGCACTTCTTCCTGACGGCGCACCAGATAGCCCGCGAGGTAGATGACCGAGAACACTTTGGCGATTTCCGACGGCTGCACGTTGAACGCGCCGAAGCCGATCCAGCGCATAGAACCGTTCACTTCGCGGCCGATGCCTGGCACCAGCACCAGCACCAGCAGACCAAACGCGACCACCAGCAAGGTGCCGCCCATGCGCTGCCAGGTGGACATCGGAATTACCAGCATCAGGCCGGCGGCGCCCAGGCCGATGACCATATAAATGACGTGGCGGATCATGTGATAGAACGGGTTGCCGGTCTGTACGGCCGCCACTTCGGTGGACGCCGACGTGATCATCACCAGCCCGAGGCCAAGCAGTGCCAGGCAACCGGCCAGCAGCGGGAAGTCGAGGTCGATGCCGCGACGGCTGAACAGCGGCGACGGATACGGACGGAGAATGCTGAGCAAGCGAGCGAGCATCAGTTGAGCCCCCCGACTGCCTGGGCGAACAAACGTCCGCGCTCTTCGAAATTCTTGAACATATCCAGGCTCGCGCAGGCTGGCGACAGCAGCACGGCATCGCCGCTCTGGGCCAGTTCAGCGGCCTTGGCTACGGACTCATCCAGCGAGCTGACGCGAATCAGCGGCACGCCGGTATCAGCCAGCACTTCGGCCAACAGGGGCGCGTCGCGACCCAGCAGAATCACTGCGCGGCAGTGGGCGGCGACCGGCGCACGCAGGGCGGAGAAATCCGCACCTTTGCCGTCACCGCCGGCAACCAGCACCAGCTTGCCAGCGATGTCTGCACCCAGGCCTTCGATGGCAGCCAGCGCGGCGCCGACGTTGGTGGCTTTCGAGTCGTCGTAATAGCTCACGCCGTCACGCTCGCGCAGCCACTGGCAGCGGTGCGCCAGCCCGGTGAATTCGCGCAGCGCTTGCAGCATTGGCGCAAACGGCAAGCCGACGGCATGGCCTAGGGCCAAAGCGGCCAGAGCGTTAGCTTGGTTATGGGCGCCGCGCACTTTCAACTCGCGCGCCGGCATCAGGGTTTCAAACTGGAAGGCCAGGTGCTTCTCGCCCTGCTCTTCCACCAGACCGAAGCCTTTGAAGTCCGGCTTGTTCAAGCCAAAGGTCCAGCACGGCGTGCTTTCGGCAATCAGCGGACGGGACAGACCATCCTGACGATTTACAACCACTTGCCGCGCGCCACGGAAGATCCGGTGCTTGGCCAGGTGATAGGCCGGCAGGCCGCTGTAGCGGTCCATGTGGTCTTCGCTGATGTTCAGTACGGTGGCGACTTCGGCGTTGAGCTGGTCGGTGGTTTCCAGTTGGAAGCTCGACAGCTCGACCACGTACAGCTCGACGTCGTCGCCCAGCAGGTCCAGCGCCGGCGTGCCGAGGTTGCCGCCCACCGCCACACGCTTGCCAGCCGCCAGCGCCATTTCGCCTACCAGGGTGGTAACGGTGCTTTTTGCATTGGAACCGGTGATGGCCACTATCGGCGCCTTGGCGTGGCGGGCGAACAGTTCGATATCGCCAAGCAATTTGACGCCACGGGCAGCAGCAGCCTGCAGCGCCGGAGTGGCCAGGGCCAGACCCGGGCTCACGTACAGCTCGTCCGCACGGCAGAGGAATTCCACGTCCAGTTCGCCACAACGCACTTCCACCTGCGGGTACTGGGCGCGAATGGCGGCCAGCTCCGGCGGGTTCGCACGGGTGTCGGCCACGGCAAAACGGATGCCTTGGCGCGCGAGGAAGCGCACCAGGGACATGCCGCTTTTGCCGAGGCCGACAACGATGCGGAAGTGGTCAGTAGCGATGAGGCTCATTGGGGTCCTTGTCCTTAACGCAGTTTCAGAGTGGCGAGGCCGACCAGCACCAGAATTACGGTGATGATCCAGAACCGCACGATTACGCGCGGTTCAGGCCAGCCTTTGAGTTCGAAGTGGTGATGGATCGGCGCCATACGGAACACGCGCTTGCCGGTGAGCTTGAACGAAGCCACCTGAATCACCACCGACAAGGTTTCCATCACGAACACGCCGCCCATGATGAACAGCACGATTTCCTGGCGCACGATCACGGCGATGGTGCCCAGCGCAGCGCCAAGCGCCAGTGCGCCGACGTCGCCCATGAATACTTGTGCGGGGTAAGTGTTGAACCAGAGAAAACCCAGGCCCGCCCCTACCAGCGCGGAACAGAACACGATCAGCTCGCCCGCGCCTGGTACGTAGGGAATCAGCAGGTAGTCGGCAAATTTGATGTTGCCCGACAGGTAGCAAAAAATGCCCAGCGCGCCGCCGACCATTACGGTTGGCATGATTGCCAGGCCGTCGAGCCCGTCAGTCAGGTTGACCGCGTTGCTGGAGCCGACGATGACGAAGTAGGTCAGCACCACGAAACCAACGCCCAGGGCGATGCTCACGTCTTTAAGCATCGGCACGATCAGCGTGGTTTCAACGGCGCTCGGGGCAGTCATATAAAGGAATACGGCGGCGCCCAGGCCAAACACCGACTGCCAGAAATACTTCCAGCGGCTCGGCAGGCCTTTCGAGTTTTTCTCGATGACTTTGCGGTAGTCATCCACCCAGCCGATGCCACCGAACAGCAAGGTCACCACCAGCACCACCCACACGTAGCGGTTGGTCAGGTCGGCCCAGAGCAAGGTACTGATGGCGATGGCGGAGAGAATAAGCGCGCCACCCATGGTCGGCGTGCCGGATTTGGACAGGTGCGATTGCGGACCATCGTTGCGCACAGCTTGGCCGATTTGACGAATCTGCAGGGTACGAATCATCCAGGGGCCCAGCCACAGCGACAGCGACAACGCGGTCAATACACCCAGAATCCCGCGCAGGGTCAGGTATTGAAAGACCGCGAAGCCCTTGTAGAACTGTTGCAGGTACTCGGCCAACAGCAGCAGCATTTAATGACTCCCCTGAGTGCCGCACAAAGCCGCAACGACGTTTTCCATCGCTGCGCTGCGCGATCCTTTAATTAGAATGGTGGTGTCGCCTGGCTCGGCACTGACGGCGGCGATCAGGCTGGCCTGATCGGCAAAGTGCCGGCCATTGGCGCCGAAGGCGGCCACGGCGTGGGCCATGTTCGGGCCGACGGCATAAAGAGCATCGACTTTCCCGGCGGCGTATGCGCCGACATCGCGGTGGCCTTGTTCAGCCCACTCGCCCAGCTCGCCGATATCGCCCAGAACCAGAACGGTGCGGCCGGAAAAGGCCGCGAGTATATCAACGGCGGCACACATGGAAGTCGGGTTGGCGTTGTAGGTGTCATCGATCACCCGTGCGCCATTAGTCGCCAACTGCGCTACCGCGCGGCCTTTGACCGGCTGCACGTTTTCCAGCCCGGCAACGATACTGACCAACGGCAGGCCAAGCGCAGCGGCGGCTGCAGCTGACGCCAAGGCATTGGCGATGTTGTGCGTGCCGAGCAGATTGATCTGCACCCTGGCGCTGCCTTCGGCCGAGTGCAGAGTGAAGAATGGGCAACCACGGGCATCGCGGCCCAGGTCGCTGGCGTAGAAGTCGGCGGCGCTGTTGTTCAGCGCGAAGGTCAGCACCTTGCGCTCGCCGGCACGGGCTTTCCAGATGCCGAAGGCTTTGTCATCGAGGTTAAGTACGGCAACGCCACTGGCACTCAGGCCGTCGATGATTTCGCCTTTGGCTTCGACAATCTTTTCGGCGCCACCGAACTCGCCGATGTGAGCGGTGCCGGCGTTGTTCAACACCGCCACCTGCGGCTTGGCCAACGCCACGGTGTAAGCGATTTCGCCGACGCGATTGGCGCCCAGCTCGATCACCGCACCTTTGTGCTCCGCGCCGAGCTCAAGCAAGGTCAACGGCACGCCGAGGTCATTGTTGAGGTTGCCACGAGTTGCCAGAACGGCGCCGTCGATGCCCGCGCGCAGAATGCTGGCGAGCATTTCCTTGACCGTGGTTTTACCGCTGGAGCCAGTGATGGCGGCCAGCGGGCCGGTGTAGGCCTGGCGGTTCAAGGCGGCGAGTTGGCCCAGCGCGTGACGGGTATCTGCTACCACCAACTGAGGAATGCTCACGCCCACGGTTTCGCGTTCTACCAAAGCGGCGACCGCACCTTTTTGGGTGACTTCCTGCAAATAGCTATGGCCGTCGAAACGCGGGCCGGTCAGGGCGATAAACAGCTGCCCCGGCTTGATCGCGCGGCTGTCAGTGCTCACTGCGCTAAACGTGGCGTCGGCACCGACCAGGCAACCATTGAGGGCATTGACCACTTCGCTCAACCGCAAGGCTTTAAGCATGGGCGGCCTCCCAGGCGGCCAGGGCCGTGGTGGCTTGGTGCAGGTCGGAGAACGGCTGACGTTCGCCGTTGATTTCCTGGTAGTCCTCGTGGCCTTTGCCGGCCAACACGATCACGTCGGCAGCGCTGGCACTGGCGATCAGTTGCGCGATGGCCTGGCCGCGACCGTATACAAACTGGGCGTTTTGCGGCGCGGTGAGACCGGCACGGATGTCGGCGAAAATCTGTTCTGGCGATTCGGTACGCGGGTTGTCGTCGGTGACCATCACGCCATCGGCGAGGCGCTCTACCACTTCGGCCATCAGCGGACGTTTGCCGCGATCACGATCGCCACCGCAACCGAACAGGCACAGCAGTTTGCCGGTGGCGTGGGGACGCAGGGCAGTCAGTACTTTTTCCAGCGCGTCGGGGGTGTGGGCGTAATCGACCACCACCAGCGGCTGCGTGCCGCCGCCCAGGCGCTGCATGCGACCGGCCGGGCCTTCGAGCTTGGGCAGCACCTTCAGAATTTCGTCCAGCGGATAATCCAGGCCCAGCAACGCGCCAACCACACCCAGCAGGTTGCTCAGGTTGAAGCGGCCGAGCAGCGAGCTGCGCAGGCTGCCCTCGCCTTTGGGCGTGACCAGCTTGGCGCGCACGCCGTGGTCGTCGAACACCGCTTCGCTGCAATACAGGTAGGCGTTGCGGTCTTCGAGACTGTAGGTAATGAGCCGAGAATCATGGTGCTCGGCGGCCAGTTGGCGACCGAACTCGTCATCAACATTCAGCACGCGGCAACGCAGGCTCGGCCAGCGGAACAGCTTGGCCTTGGCTTCGCCGTAGGCCTGCATCGAACCGTGGTAGTCGAGATGGTCGCGCGACAGGTTGGTGAACACCGCCACGTCAAAGGCCAGAGCGGCGACGCGGCCTTGATCCAGACCATGGGACGACACTTCCATGGCTACTGCGCGAGCGCCGGCCTGTTTCAGGTTGGCCAACACCGCTTGCACGCCGATCGGGTCTGGCGTGGTGTGGCGGCCTTGCTCCAGTTCATTGTGGAAACCGGTGCCCAGGGTGCCGACGATGCCGCAGCGCTCGCCGAAGTGATCCAGCGCCTGGGCCACCAATTGGCTGATGCTGGTTTTGCCGTTGGTGCCGGTTACGCCCACCAGATGCAGACCACGGCTCGGCTCGCCGTAAAAGCGGCCGGCGATGGCCGACAGTTGGCCGGCGAGGTTTTTCAGCGCCACCAATTCAGCGCCTTGCGCGTCGATAACCGGAGCGCCTTCGGCCTCATAGGCAACGGCGGCAGCGCCACGGGCAATGGCATCGCTGATGTGCACGCGACCATCCTGTTGGCCACCGGGCACGGCCAGGAACAAATCGCCGGGGCGCACTTTGCGGCTGTCCAGCGTCAGTTCGCGGATCAGCACCGAGCTCTCGGCTTGTGGCAGCAGTTGGTTCAGTGGCATTGGCATTAGCGCGCTAACTCCCGAGGAATAGAGAGCGCCACGGCGGGCGCAACGTCAGCCGGGGTCAGGTTGTCTGGGGCGATGTTCATTAGGCGCAGGGCGCCGGCCATGACCTTGCCGAATACCGGGGCCGAGATCAGGCCACCGAAATAGGCGCCGGTGCTCGGCTCGTCGACCACCACAACCATGGCAATGCGCGGGTTGCTGATCGGTGCGAAACCGGCGAACAGCGAGCGGTAGGCGTTCTGGGTGTAACCCTTGGTGCCGACAGTGGCCTTACGCGCCGTACCGGATTTACCGCCCACGTGGTAGGCCGGCACCTTGGCGCGGAACACGCCACTCGGCGCTTCGACTACTTGCTGGAGCATGCCCTGAATGGTCTTCGCGGTGTCTTCGGGAATGACCTGCACGCCATCCTGCATGCGGCCATCGACGCGGGTCATGGTCATGGGAATGCTGCGACCGTTGTTAGCCAGCACGGCATAGGCATGGGCGAGCTGCACGGCGGTTACCGACAGGCCGTAGCCGTACGCCAGGGTCGCGGTTTCAGCTTTGGGCCAGATGCGATGGTTGGGCAGATTGCCAACGCGCTCGCCAGGGAAGCCCAGGCCGGTGTCCTGCCCCAAACCGACTTGCTGCATAACGTTGTAAATCGGCTCGGCGCCGATATCGAAGGCGATCTTGCTGATGCCGACGTTACTGGACTTGATGAGGATGCCGGTGAGGTCGAGCACGCCTTCGTTCTTGGAAACGTCGCGGATGGTGTATTTGCCGATCTGCAGGGTGCCTGGATAAACGTCAACCGTATCGGTTGGCTTCCAGCGCCCGCTTTCCAGCGCCGCACTCATGGAGAACGGTTTGACCGTGGAGCCCGGCTCGAACACGTCGATCATGGCGCGGTTACGCATCATCGCCGGCTGCAGATTGCGGCGATTGTTGGGGTTGTACGTCGGCTGGTTAACCATGGCCAGCACTTCGCCGGTTTTCACGTCGAGCATTACCAGGCTTGCGCCCTTGGCGCCAAACTCGGTGACCACGTTGCGCAATTCGCGGTGAGCCAGGTATTGCAGGCGCAGGTCGATAGACAGTGCCAGTGCCTTGCCGGCTTTGGCGTTGCGGGTCACTTGCACGTCTTTGATCAGGCGGCCGCGGCGGTCCTTCAACACTTCGCGCTTGCCGGGCACGCCCGACAGCCACTGGTCGAACGCCAGTTCCACGCCTTCGCGGCCGTGGTCGTCGATGTCGGTGAAGCCAACCACGTGCGCGGTCACTTCGCCGGCCGGGTAGAAACGACGAAACTCCTCGATGGAGTAGACGCCTGGCACTTTGAGGTCGAGCACTGACTGGCCCTGTTCCGGGGTGAGCCCCCGCACCAGGTACATGAATTCGCGCCCGGCATTTTCCTCCAGCCTGGCGGCAAAGGCTTTTGGCTCCTGACCAAGCGCGGCGGCCAGCGCCGACCAGCGATCCTTGCCGGCTTGCAGTTCCTTGCCGTTGGCCCACAGGGTGGTGACCGGCGTGCTGACGGCCAAAGGCTCGCCGTTACGGTCGGTGATCAAGCCGCGGTGTGCAGGAATCGGTACGTGACGCACGCTGCGCGCATCGCCCTGGCCCTGCAGGAAGGCGTGGTCGAGCACTTGCAGATCGATGATGCGCCAGCAAATGGCAGCGACCATTATCCCGAGCAGGCCCAGCACCACGCGGAACCGCCAAGGATAGAGAGCGCCTTCGAGCTTCATCATTTCGCCACCATCCGTACTTCGGCTGGCTCGGGAATGCGCATTTTCAGCTGTTCGCTGGCGAGGGTTTCGATGCGGCTGTGGGCAGTCCAGGTGCTCTGCTCAAGAATCAGGCGGCCCCATTCGGCTTGCGCTTTGTCGCGCACGCTGAGTTCGCCGTACAGGGAGTTGAGCAACTGACGATTCCAGTGCGCGCTGTAGGCCACCGCGATGGCCGACACCAGCACGCCTATAAATAGAAGCAGCAGCACAGTGCTGCCGGCCGGAAGCGGCTTGGTGAAGGAGCGGCTCAACGCAACTTCTCCGCAACACGCATCACCGCACTGCGCGAGCGCGGGTTGGCCGACTGCTCGGCATCGGAGGGGAATTGAGCTTTGCCGATGGTGCGAATTTTTGGCTCGAATCGCTCGACGCGCACGGGCAGGTTGCGCGGGAGCTTGTCCGCCTCGCCTTTTTCCAGACGGCGCATGAACAATTTGACGATGCGGTCTTCCAGCGAGTGGAAGCTGATTACCACCAGACGACCACCGACTTCGAGCACGTCCATTGCGGCTTGCAGGCCGCGCTCCAGGTCGCCCAGCTCGTTATTCACGTGAATGCGCAAGCCCTGGAAGGCGCGAGTTGCCGGGTTCTTGCCCTTTTCCCACGCCGGGTTCGCAACCTTTAATACTTCGGCCAGATCGCCGGTGCGCTCGAACGGCTGCACGTCACGGCGCTGCACCACCGCGCGCGCCATACGCTTGGCGAAACGTTCTTCGCCGTACTCCTTGAACACGCGGACAATTTCTTCTTCGGCAGCGGTGGCAATGAACTGCGCGGCGCTGATGCCACGAGTAGGGTCCATGCGCATGTCGAGCGGGCCGTCATTCATAAAGCTGAAGCCGCGCTCGGCGTCGTCCAGCTGTGGCGACGACACGCCTAGGTCGAGCAGAATGCCGGACACTTTGCCCGCATCACCGCGCTCGGCGACGGCTTCGCCCAGCTCGGCAAAACTGCGCTGCACAACGACAAAGCGGCCGTCTTCGGCCGCCAGCGCTTCTCCGGTCGCAATTGCCAGAGGGTCTTTATCAAATCCGAGTAGCCGTCCACCTGGCCCGAGCTTCTGCAAGATCAGCCGGCTGTGTCCGCCGCGGCCGAATGTGCCATCTACATAGCAGCCGTCCGCGCGCACAGCGAGAGCCTCTACGGCTTCGTCGAGCAGTACGGTGATGTGGCGAAAGCCGCTGGTAGTCGGGGTTGTCACAGGATCAGATCACGCAGTTCGTCCGGCAGACCGCCCGGCTGTTTAATGGCTGCCAGGTCCGCATCAGCAAGCGCGTTCCAGGCGTTTTCGTCCCACAGTTGGAATTTGTTCAGTTGCCCGACCAGCATCGCGTGCTTGTCGAGCTTGGCGTACTCGCGCAAACGCGGCGGCACCAGGAAGCGGCCGGCGCTGTCGAGCTCGATATCCACCGCGTTACCAATCAGCAAACGCTGCAGGCGACGGCTTTCTTCACGCAGCGATGGCAGCTCACGGAGTTTGGTTTCGATGATTTCCCACTCGGGCAGCGGGTAGACACAGAGGCAGGGGTCAATGGCGTCGATGGTAACGATGAGCTGGCCAGCCGAACGCGACACGATCTCGTCCCGATACCGACTTGGCATCGCGAGGCGCCCTTTGGCGTCGAGACTGATTGCGTTAGCTCCGCGAAACACGACAGCGCTTCCCCTTTTTTACTAGCTTTCCATGCCTAAAAAACCCACTTCGTACCACTTTGTACCACTTCGGCACACTATAGGAACGCAGCTACCCCACCGTCAAGGCGCGCTTGAAGGGAAAAATCCTTATGGGACGGTGATTTAGCGAACTTTCTGAAGGGATGAAAGGCTGTTTCGGGGGTGTTTGAAGGGGTGTACGCGAACACACTCAAGGAGCTGCGTCCCGAAGTTAAAGTAACTTCTTAAGAGTTAGATTTTTTCGGATTTAGAAACGCAGCGACGGGAGGTAAAACGAAACAGCGGAAGGAGGTGGAGAGTCGATCTGTAAGCCGGGTTCTGTCGAGGACAGTCATTCCTCTACGACGGCCATCACTGGACGCCTTTAGCAACCTACCCGGTTCCGACGCGGGCCACGCCATGGAACCCTATTTGGTCTTGCTCCGAGTGGGGTTTGCCTAGCCACGAACTGTTACCAGACGTGCGGTGCGCTCTTACCGCACCTTTTCACCCTTACCGGCGCCGAAGCGCTTAGGCGGTTATTTTCTGTGGCACTTTCCGTAGACTCGCGCCTCCCAGGTGTTACCTGGCACTCCGCCCTATGGAGCCCGGACTTTCCTCCCCCCCGCTCGCGTGAACGAAACGAGGCAGCGACTGTCCAATCGACTCTCCGCCGCCTAGGGTAGCGGCAGCCTTCTGTTTGAACAAGCCGAAATCCGTTATTGCCGCTCCAGGGCCACCTGATAGAGCAGGTTCTTGCGCACCCCGGTGATCTCCGCCGCCACGGCAGCCGCGCGTTTAAGCGGCATTTCCTTAAGCAGTAAATCGAGTACGCGCAGGGTGTCAGCGCTTACCGCCTCCTCACCTTCCGGGGCTTGCCAGCCCGCCACCAGCACCACGCATTCGCCACGCTGCTGATTGCTGTCACCCGCTACCCAGGCACGCAATTCGGCGAGCGGCAAACCGTTCAGGGTCTCGAATGTTTTCGTCAGCTCACGGGCCAGCAGCGCCACGCGCTCGCCACCGAACACCAGCTCCATGTCTTCCAGACACTCGAGAATGCGGTGCGGCGCCTCGTAAAAGATCAGTGTGCGCGGCTCTTCTTTCACCGCTTCCAGTCGCGCGCGGCGGCCGACTGCCTTGACGGGCAGAAAACCTTCAAAGATAAAACGATCAGACGGCAGTCCGGCAGCCGACAGCGCAGCAATCAGCGCACACGGCCCAGGCACGGGCACGACCTTTATGCCAGCGGCGCGAACCTGTCGCACCAAGTGGTAGCCGGGATCGGAAATCAAGGGAGTACCGGCGTCCGAAATAAGCGCAACGTCGTCACCCGCCTGCAAGCGGGAAAGGAAGCGACTGCCTTCATCGCGCTCGTTGTGCTCGTGGCAGGCAGCCAGTGGCGTCGGGATACCAAAGTGCTGCATCAGCCGCATGGAATGGCGGGTGTCCTCAGCGGCGATGAGGGTCACGTCTCGCAGGATTTTGAGCGCACGAGCGCTGATGTCGTCGAGATTGCCAATGGGCGTAGCCACTACATAGAGGGTACCGGCGGTGGAATTCAAAGCACCCTGAGTGGTCACAACGCACACCTCTTAATTCTCGGAAAGCGCGCATTGTAGCCCGATTCACAGCATCGACATCGCGCCTGGGGTGCCCCTTGGGTACAATCCGCCCTCTTCGATCAAGTACCAGGAACGCCTACATGATCAACCGCCTGACCGCCGGCCTGCGCCCGCTCCTCGCTATCAGCCTCGCCGCTCTCCTGGCCGCTTGCTCAAGCTCGCCGTCCTCCACCCTTGGCGAATTGCCGCGCACGCCGCAGGCCAGCATCGACCAGCTATTGCAGCAAGCCGACGAAGCCAAGCCGGAAGAAGCCGCCTCGTTGCGTCTGGCTGCTGCCGATCAGGCCTATCAACAAAAGGACGTTGGCCGCGCCGCGCAGATTCTCGATCAGGTTCCGATCGCCACGTTGAAACCTGCCCAGCAAGTGTTTGCCGCCACGCTGAGCGCCGAACTCGCGCTGGCCCGAGGCAAACCGAAAAATGCCCTGACGGCGCTCGACCAGCCCGGCATGCAACGCCTGGCTGAGCTGCCGGTTGAACAGCAGGTGCGCACCCAACTGGTTCGCGCCCAGGCGCTGGAAGCAGACGGCCAGACGCTCGCTGCGGCCCGCGAGCGCGTATTTATCGCGCCACTGCTAAGCGGGGACCGCGCTGTCGAAAACCATGAGCACATCTGGGCGCTGGTATCTGCATTGCCTGCCGATCAGTTGCAAGGCGGCGGTGATGCCGATCTCGCCGGCTGGCTGCAACTGGCAGGCGTGGTGAAAACCGCCGGCACGCTGCAACAGCAGCAAGCCGCCATCGACACCTGGCGCCAGCAGAATCCGCAGCACCCCGCGGCCGAACATCTGCCCGCTCCGCTGACCAAACTCAAGGAACTGGCCAGCCAGCCGCTGACTAAAGTCGCTCTTCTGCTGCCTCAGGACGGCCAACTGGCTTCCGTGGCCCGCGCCCTGCGTGATGGTTTTATGGCCGCACACTTCCAGGCCCAGCAAGCCGGCCAGAATCCGCCAAGCGTCGAGCTTTACGACAGCTCGCGCCTGGCCTCGATGGACGAGTTCTATCGTCAGGCGCAGGCGTCTGGCGTGCAGCTGGTGATTGGCCCGCTGGAGAAAAATCTGGTCAAGCAACTGAGTGATCGCGAGCAGTTGCCCATTACCACGCTGGCGCTTAACTACAGCGACGTCGGCCGCGAAGGCCCACCACAGTTGTTCCAGTTCGGCCTCGCCGCT
The DNA here is from genome assembly GCF_900573885.1 of Pseudomonas viridiflava. Classification (GTDB taxonomy): domain Bacteria; phylum Pseudomonadota; class Gammaproteobacteria; order Pseudomonadales; family Pseudomonadaceae; genus Aquipseudomonas. Next base: position 253,649 of record NZ_UPSE01000493.1, on the reverse strand, counting down.
GAAGACGAAGCGCGCGAAGTGTCGCGCCGGGCGTGGGATGACGGCATGCGTCGCGCCGTCGCTCTGGTGCCGCGCGGCGAATGGGGCGACCGCGTGCTGGATGCCTTCCGTCAGAGCTGGCAAGCCAAAGGCGGCAGCCTGATCGCAGCTGAACACGTCGACCAACCCGTAGAGCTCGCTCAGCAGATTGCCGACCTGTTCCAGCTGCGCCAGAGCGAAGCACGCGCCAAACGCCTGCAGAGCGTGCTGGGCACTCAAGTTGCCGCACAACCTGCACGCCGCCAGGACATCGACTTCATCTTCCTGGCCGCCACGCCTCAGCAAGCCCAACAGATCAAGCCCACGCTGGCCTTCCAGTACGCCGGCGACGTGCCGGTGTACGCCACCTCGCACCTGTTCACCGGTGGCAGCAACCCGGCGCAGTATCAGGATCTGAACGGCATCCGCTTCTGCGAAACACCCTGGCTGCTGGACGCCAACGACCCGCTGCGCCAGCAAGTCAGCGGCCAATGGCCACAGGCCGCCGGCAGCCTCGGCCGCCTCTATGCCATGGGCGTTGACGCGTACCGTTTGGCGCCGCGCCTGAGCGAGCTCAAGGCGCTGCCGCAAAGCCGCGTCGACGGCCTGTCCGGCACGCTGAGCCTGACCGCCAGCCAGCGCGTAGAGCGCCAGCTGCCATGGGCTGAATTCCGCGACGGTACCGTGCAGCGCCTGCCAGACAGCGGCTTCTGATTGGTTGCCGCCAGCACGCAAAGCGCAGGCCGTGAAGGCGAAGCAGAGGCGTTCGAGCATCTGCGCCGCCACGGCCTCACGCTGGTGAGTAAAAACTGGCGGTGCAAGGGTGGCGAGCTCGATCTGGTCATGCTGGACGGCGATACAGTAGTATTCGTCGAAGTTCGCGCCCGCCGGCATAGTGCCTGGGGTGGCGCCGTTGAGAGCGTTGACGGCCGCAAGCAGCAAAAGCTGATAATCGCCGCCAGCACCTTTCTGCAGCAGCAACCTCGCTGGGCCAAACATCCATGCCGTTTCGATGTCGTAGCCATCAATACGGGCCACACCCAGGCAAGCCGCCTGGACTGGATTCGCAACGCGTTTGATACCTGAATCAGCCTGACCCAACACAATCGATTGCCGGCAGTACGCTGTGCGGCAGCAAGTTAGTGCAAGACCGAACCTGGTTTCGGCACAGCCCAGCAACCACTGCGGCGCCGAGCGATTTTTACCTGTAACAGGCAGGCGCCAGCACCACCCTGGCCCGCCTGATCAGCAGCCACACTGAAGGTCATCCCGATGGACATGCAAGCCCGTATCCGCCAGCTGTTTCAAGCCAGTATCGAAACCAAACAGCAAGCCATGGAAGTGCTGATTCCCTACATCGAGCACGGCAGTCTGGTCATGGTTCAAGCCCTGCTCAACGAAGGCAAGATTCTTACCTGTGGCAACGGCGGCTCGGCCGGCGACGCCCAGCACTTTTCCTCGGAGTTGCTCAACCGCTTCGAACGTGAGCGCCCAAGCTTGCCAGCCATCGCGCTGACCACCGACAGCTCCACCATCACCTCGATTGCCAACGACTACAGCTACAACGAAGTGTTCTCCAAGCAGATTCGCGCGCTGGGGCAGCCAGGCGATGTACTGCTCGCTATCTCTACCAGTGGCAACTCCGCCAACGTGATCCAGGCCATTCAGGCTGCCCACGACCGCGAAATGATCGTAGTAGCCCTGACCGGCCGCGACGGCGGCGGCATGGCCTCGCTGCTGCTACCGGAAGACGTGGAAATCCGCGTTCCATCGAAAGTTACCGCACGCATTCAGGAAGTCCATTTGCTGGCCATCCACTGCCTGTGCGACCTGATTGATAGCCAACTGTTTGGGAGTGAAGAATGACCCGTTCGCCATTAATCCTTGCCGCCCTTGCCGTCACCCTGGTGCTTTCCGGGTGCGGCAGCCGTTCGTTCGGCAACAAGATCGATGACCAATTCATCCCGTCGAATGTCGAGCAACGAATCAAACAGGCCAGCCCTGATCTGGCCAGCGGCTCGCACATCGTTGTCACCAGCTACAACGGCATCGTGTTGCTCGCCGGACAAACCCCTCGGGCAGATTTGAAAGCCTCCGCCGAACAAGCTGCGCGCTCCGTACAAGGCGTGCGCAAGGTCTACAACGAGCTGCAGGTTACGGCGCCCTCCTCCGCCCTGGCCCGCAGCAACGACGCGCTGCTGACCACCAAAATCAAAACCGCGATGCTGGCCGATAGCGCCGTGTCGAGCTCGCAGATCAAAGTGGTCACCGAGAACGGTATTGTCTACATGCTGGGCGTTGTAAGCCGTCAGCAAGCGCAACTGGCGACCAACCTGGTGCAAGGCGTGTCGGGCGTGCAGAAGATCGTGAAACTGTTCGAATACGTCGACTGAGCCAATCGACAGGCAATAAAAAAGGCGATCTTCTGATCGCCTTTTTTATTGGGGTTGGAGCTCATGCCGATCCAGACCGATCGAGCTAGCGCAGGGCAAGGCAAAAACGGATTTGCAAGCGGAGTTGGCTGTAGCCAATGAGCATTGCAAAGGTGTTTCTAACGCCGCCTCGCCGACGCGCAGCCGGTCGCTTTACTTCACAACTTTCAAGCTTGGGCGACCACTCGGACGCGGCGGCTCCGAACCTGATGGACCGTCGCCGTCCGGATCATCATCCGGCTCTTCGTCAGCCACCGGCGATTCCAGGTCGAAGACCATGCCCTGACCGTTTTCCCGCGCATAAATCGCCAACACGGCAGATGCCGGGATGAACAACGTATGGGCAATGCCACCGAAACGGCCTTCAAAGCTGACGGCCTCGTTATCCATGTGCAGATGACGAACCGCGCTGGGCGATACGTTAAGGACAATCTGACCGTCATTGGCAAAGCCCTGCGGCACCTGCACGTTCGGGTATTCAGCGTTAACCAGCAAATGCGGCGTGCAATCGTTATCGACGATCCACTCGTATAAAGCGCGAATCAGATACGGACGACTGGAGTTCATCAAAAAGCTCCTTCAGCTTCAGCGCATATCGCGCTCTACACCCGACAGGCTGATTTGGAAGGCCTCACGGGCAAACTGGCGCTCCATGTAATCGAGCAACGGTTTCGCCGGCTTGGGCAGTTCAATGCCTAATATCGGCAACCGCCACAGGATCGGCAAGAGGCAGCAATCTACCAAACTCAATTCGTCACTGAGGAAGTAAGCCTTGTCGGCGAACAATGGCGAAACGCCTGTCAGGCTCTCGCGCAGTTCTTTACGCGCCTGAACGCGCGCCGGCTCTTTGCTGCGCGGATCAAGAATCTGATCCACCAGTACACACCAGTCGCGCTGGATGCGATGCATCAGCAAACGGCTATTGGCGCGCGCTACCGGATAGACCGGCAACAACGGCGGATGGGGGTAGCGCTCGTCAAGATATTCCATCACCACCGTAGATTCGTACAACGCCAAATCACGGTCCACCAACGTCGGAAGACTGGCGTAAGGATTGACCTCTACCAGCTTGGGCGGCGTGCGCCCCGGCTCTACGTTGATGATCTCCGCGCTAACACCTTTCTCGGCGAGCACGATACGTACGCGATGGGAATAGTGATCGGCGGGGTCGGAGTAACAGGCCAACCGGTTGGTCACGCCCATGGCGATCCTCCTCGCTTGTTAAAGTTATCTGAAGCAGAAAAACGTGCGCGCCCAATTGGGCGCGCAAGTCGACAGCGGAGAATACCAGTTACTTAGTGCACATCCTTCCAGTATTCACGCTTCAGCAGATACGCGAACACGAAGAAGAAGGCGAGGTAGAGCAGTACGTAAGTACCGATGCGCTCGCTTTTCAGTTTCACTGGGTTGGCCGAGTAAGCCAGGAAGGTGACGAGGTTTTTAACCTTCTCGTCGAACTCGGCTTCGTTCAACTTGCCAGTTTTCGGCACGATGGTGAGCTGGTCACAGGCTTCGTGGGTCAGCGGAGTACCGGTGAGCGGGTCGTACTGCTTTTTACCGTCCTCAACCACTTGTACTTGTTTGCAACCTACAACCTGACGACCTTGCAGACCAACCAGAACGTTCGGCATACCCACGTTCGGGAACACCTTGTTGTTCACACCCCAAGGACGCGTTGGATCCTCATAGAAAGCGCGCAGGTAGCTATACAGCCAATCGTTACCACGAACGCGAGCCACCAGGGTCAGGTCGGGCGGAGCCGCACCGAACCACTTCTTGGCATCAACTGGCGACATGCTGTTTTTCATCAGGTCGCCAATTTTCGCGCCGGTGAAAACCAGGTTGCTGAGCATCAGCTCGTGCGGGATGCCGAGGTCATCGGCAACGCGCTCGTAACGCTGAAACTTGGCGCTGTGGCAGCCCATGCAGTAGTTGGCGAACGTACGTGCGCCGTCCTGCATGGCAGCTTTGTCGGTCAGATCGATATCAACCGAATCCAGCTCGGGGCCATGGCCGCTGGCGGCGAACGCGAAGGCTGGCAGTACAGCGAAAACTAGTGCAGCAAATAGCTTTTTCATCAGCCAGTCACCCTTTCCGGAACCGGTTTGGTCTTCTCAAGCTTGGTGTAGAACGGCATGAGGATGAAGTATGCGAAGTACAGGAAGGTGCAGATACGCGACAGCAGCGTGCGCTCGTCGGTAGGTGCCAATACACCCAACACGCCTAGGATCACGAAGGACACGCAGAACACCAGCAGCCAGACTTTGCTCATCCAGCCTTTGTACTTCATGGATTTAACCGGACTACGGTCAAGCCATGGCAGTACAAACAGAACAGCAATCGCAGCGCCCATGGCGATTACGCCGAGCAACTTGTCCGGTACCGCACGCAGAATCGCGTAGAACGGAGTGAAGTACCAAACCGGGGCAATGTGTTCTGGTGTCTTGAACGAGTTCGCTACTTCGAAGTTCGGCTTCTCGAGGAAATATCCGCCCATTTCAGGGAAGAAGAAGATGATCGAACAGAAGATGAACAGGAACACCACCACGCCGACGATATCTTTCACGGTGTAGTACGGGTGGAAAGCAATGCCGTCCAACGGTACGCCGTTTTCGTCTTTGAACTTCTTGATGTCGATGCCTTGCGGGTTGTTCGAACCCACTTCATGCAGCGCCAGAATGTGCAGCACGACCAGACCGAGAATCACGATCGGCAATGCAATCACATGCAATGCGAAGAAGCGGTTCAGGGTAATGCCGGAAATCAGATAGTCACCACGGATCCACTGAGTCAGGTCATCGCCGATAACGGGAATGGCACCGAACAGCGAGATAATTACCTGAGCACCCCAGTAAGACATCTGACCCCATGGCAGGAGATAACCCATGAACGCTTCAGCCATCAGCGCCAGGTAGATCAACATGCCGAATACCCACACCAGCTCACGCGGCTTCTGATACGAGCCGTAGAGCAAGCCACGGAACATATGCAGGTAAACCACGATGAAGAACGCCGAGGCGCCAGTGGAGTGCATCAACCGAATGATCCAGCCGTATTCCACATCACGCATGATGTATTCGACGGAGGCGAAAGCCTCTTCGGCGGATGGGGTGTAGCTCATGGTCAGCCAGACGCCAGTCAGAATCTGGTTAACCAGAACCAGCAGCGCCAGGGAGCCAAAGAAATAGAAGAAGTTGAAGTTCTTCGGTGCGTAGTACTTGCTTAGATGGTCTTCCCACATTTTTGTGGCGGGAAAGCGCGCATCTACCCACTCCATGAATTTGCTCATCAGGCTTTCTCCTGGTCCACACCGATGACAATGACGTCCTGAGACTCGTAAGAGTGAGGCGGCACTGGCAGATTCAACGGAGCTGGTTGCGATTTGTACACACGACCCGCGAGGTCGTAGCGCGAACCGTGGCAAGGGCAGAAATAACCACCTACCCAATCCGGACCCAAGTCGGCAGGAGCCACTTCAGGACGGAAGGACGGCGAGCAACCCAAGTGAGTGCAGATACCCACCAGCACCAGAATTTCCGGGCGGATCGAACGCACAGTAGGGTCGACATAAGTGGGCTGCACGGAGGCTTTCGATTCAGGGTCGGAAATCCGATCGTGGATCTTGGTCAGGTTGCCCAGAATTTCATCTGTACGGCGAACGATGAACACCGGCTGGCCGCGCCACTCAGCAATCATCTGCTGACCTGGCTCGACCTTGCTGACATTCACCTTCACCGCAGCACCAGCGGCCTTGGCCTTGGCACTCGGGAACCATGACCCCACGAACGGGACCGCAGCACCCACCGCTCCTGCAGCACCTACCACCGAAGTGGCTGCTACAAGGAAGCGACGCCGGCCTGCATTCACGCCGTCATTGCTCATTCAGTCGTCTCCCATCAGCTTTTGTGGCCTGTTAGTCAGGCATCTACTAAGTAAAATTCAAGCCGCGCAAAAAATTTGCCAAATGGTAAAGAAAAGCCCCATTTCTGACAAGGCAATTACTGGATACAAAATGGCTGAAACCCTTGTCGGACGCGGCATTTACCGGTGCGGCAAGTTGTCGCAATTAAACCTTTCGCCCATAAAAAACGCCCAGTTCCTTTGGGAAACTGGGCGCCTTTGAACGAAGTGCGAATTAACGCTTCGAGTACTGCGGACGCTTACGCGCTTTACGCAGACCGACTTTCTTACGTTCAACTTCACGAGCGTCGCGAGTGACGAAACCAGCTTTGCGCAGAGCAGGGCGCAGAGCTTCATCATAGTCCATCAGAGCGCGAGTGATACCGTGACGGATTGCGCCAGCCTGGCCGCTAACACCACCACCCAGAACGGTGACGTAGATGTCGAACTTCTCGACAGTCTCAGTCAGCTCCAGCGGCTGGCGAACTACCATGCGGGCAGTTTCGCGACCGAAGAAGTTTTCCAGGGTGCGGTTGTTGATGGAGATCTTGCCAGTACCTGCACGCAGGAAAACGCGAGCGGTTGCAGTCTTGCGACGGCCAGTGCCGTAATTTTGAGTCGCCGACATAATGAACTATTCCGTTAAATCTTCAGTTCTTGGGGCTGCTGAGCAGTGTGTGGGTGAACAGCACCCTTGTACACTTTCAGCTTACGGTACATGTCGCGACCCAGCGGGTTCTTCGGCAGCATGCCTTTAACCGCGGTCTCGATCACACGCTCAGGCGCCTTGGCGATCAGCTTTTCAAAGTTGATCGACTTGATGCCACCCGGGAAACCGGAGTGAGAGTAGTACATTTTGTCAGTGGTCTTAGCACCGGTTACACGTACTTGCTCAGCGTTGATAACGACGATGTAGTCGCCAGTGTCAACGTGCGGAGTGTATTCGGCTTTGTGCTTGCCACGCAGACGGCTAGCGATTTCTGTGGCCAGACGACCCAGAGTCTGACCTGCAGCGTCGACGACGAACCAGTCGCGCTTAACAGTTTCCGGTTTAGCAGTAAAAGTTTTCATTCTTTAATAGCCTCAGGGGCCGCCCTGAAAATAAGACGGCGGATCTTACTGAATAGTGCGCGCTTTGACAAGCAAAGGCAGCCAGAGACGGACGCTATCGGGGGCTCGGGTCATCACGTCCGTACGGCGGATTCAAGCAGGCTAGGCATCCCCTGCTGAAAACAGCTGCGGAATTATGCCGATTGCAGGAAAAATATCAACCTGATTTGATGGTCACTTTTGCACGAGGAGAAATTCATGCAGTTTCGTAAGCTCGGCCGCACCGATTTGAACGTCAGCGCCATCTGTCTCGGCACCATGACATGGGGCGAGCAAAACACGCAGGAGCAAGCTTTCGAGCAGATCGACATCGCCCGCGCCGCCGATGTGAACTTCATCGACACCGCGGAAATGTATCCTGTCCCGCCGCGCGCGGAGACCTACAGCCGCACCGAACAAATTATCGGCAATTATTTCAAGGCCCGTGGCAACCGCAGCGACTGGATTCTTGCCAGCAAGATCGCAGGCCCCGGCAACGGCATTTCCCACATCCGTGACGGCCAGTTGAAGCACAACCGGGCGCACATCGTGGCCGCAGTCGACGCCAGCCTCAAGCGCCTGCAAACCGACTATATCGATCTGTACCAATTGCACTGGCCTGAGCGCAGCACCAACTTTTTCGGCCAGCTCGGCTATCAACATAAAGACGAAGAGTTCACCCCCATCGCCGAAATCCTCGAAGCGCTGGACGAACAAGTGAAGGCCGGCAAAATCCGCCACATCGGGCTGTCCAACGAAACACCGTGGGGCACCATGAAATTTCTGCAGCTCGCCGAGCACCTCGGCTTGCCGCGCGCGGTGTCGATTCAGAACCCCTACAACCTGTTGAACCGCAGCTTCGAGGTCGGTCTGGCCGAGGTGGCGATCAGAGAAGAATGCGGCCTGCTGGCGTACTCGCCGATGGCGTTCGGCATGCTCTCCGGCAAATACGAAGGCGGCGCCCGCCCTGCCAATGCGCGCATCAGTCTGTTCAGCCGCTTCACGCGCTACACCAATCCGCAGGCAGAAGCGGCGTGCTCGCGCTATGTCGCATTGGCGCGTGAGAACGGTCTGGATCCTGCGCAGATGGCACTGGCATTCGTGACAGCTCGTCCCTTTGTCACCAGCAATATCATCGGCGCGACCAGCAATGAGCAGTTGCGCAGCAACCTCGCCAGCGCAGAACTCACACTGAGCACCGAGCTGCTGGAACAGATTGACGCCATCCACAAAACCCAACCGAACCCGGCGCCGTAATTCGCAGCGAAAACGAAAAAGCCCGGCACACAGCCGGGCTTTTCATTTGCGTAAACGCCTCACAGTGACCGGGAAATAATTTCCTTCATGATCTCGTTGGTGCCAGCGTAAATGCGCTGCACCCGCGCGTCGGCCCAGGAGCGCGCGACCGGGTATTCCCACATGTAGCCGTAACCGCCGTGCAGCTGTACGCACTCATCCAGCACCTTGCATTGCAGGTCGGTCGTCCAGTATTTGCACATGGCGGCAGTCGGCACGTCCAGTTTGCCTTCCAGATGCTGCTCCAGGCAGCGGTCGACGAATACGCGCCCTACCTGCACTTCTGTGGCAATTTCCGCCAGTTTGAAGCGCGTGTTCTGAAAGTCGCTGATCGCTTTGCCGAACGCCTTGCGCTCGCGGGTGTAATCCAGCGTCCATTTCAACGCGGCCTCGGCATTGGCCAGCGCCCCCAGCGCCACAGTCAGGCGCTCTTGTGGCAGCTCTTGCATCAGGTAGGCGAAACCCATGCCGGCCTGGCCGAGCAGGTTTTCTTTGGGAATGCGCACGTCCTGAAAGAACAGCTCGGATGTGTCCTGCGCTTTCATGCCGACTTTCTCCAGGCGCTTGCCCTTGGAAAAGCCCGCCGTGCCGGCTTCAACGAGGAACAGACTGGTGCCCTTGGCGCCGGCTTTGGGATCGGTCTTCGCCACTACGATTACCAGGTCGGCGAGAAATCCGTTGGTGATAAAGGTCTTCGAGCCGTTGAGCACGTATTCGTCGCCATCGAGCACCGCCGTGGTCTTCACACCTTGCAAGTCAGAACCGGCGCCTGGCTCGGTCATGGCAATGGCGGTGACCATTTCGCCCGAGACCAGCTTCGGCAGGTACTTGAGCTTCAGGTGCTCGGAGCCGTAATGCAGGATGTAGGGGGCAACGATATCCGAATGCAGCGAAAAACCGATGCCGCTCAACCCAAGGCGGCTGATCTCTTCGATCACTACAGTGCTGTAAAGGAAGTCGGCTGCCATGCCGCCGTATTCCTCGGGCAGGTGCGAGCAGAGCATGCCGGCCTCGCCCGCCTTGTTCCACAACGCGCGATCGATGTGCCCGTCTTTCTCCCACTGATGGTGATAAGGCACGGCTTCCTGCTCAAGGAACTTGCGCACGCTGTCACGAAACAGTTCGTGGTCCGAGCTGAACAGGGTTCTTGGAATCATTGTTTTTACCCACTGAATACGTCTGGAGCCGGGATTGGCATGGCGCCGACTGTAGGACAGTCAAACGTTCAGACGCACTGGACACATGCGACAAAAAATAAGACGATCCAGCCAGCCACTGACCACTATCCCCTAATAAGAATAAGCATCCATGCCAACTGCTCAGTCCAGCGCCCTCAAACGCGTCGCCATTCTGGCCATCGAAGGCGTATTCGCCTCCACGCTCATGCAAGCCAAAGACTTTTTCCACATGGCCAGCCTGCGTTACGGCCGCCAGCTGGGATTGGGGCTAACGCCTGCCTTCGAGATTCATCTGGTAAGCCCCGACGGCAAACCCGCGCGCAGCTTCAGCGACGTGGTGCTGCCGGTCGAAGGGGGTCTGGAGCCGGCGGACATCATCATCCTCCCGGCCTATTGGGGCGACTTCGACACGCTGTGCCAACGCTATCCTCAAATTCTGACCTGGCTGCGCAAGCAGCACGCCGCGGGCAGCATGATCTGTGGCGAAGCCATGGGCGTGTTCTGGATGGCCCAGTCCGGCTTGCTGGACGGCAAAGAGGCTACGACGTACTGGCGCTTTTTCCGCGAGTTCAGCGAACGCTTCCCCAAGGTGCTGCTGAACCAAGAGAAGCATCTTTCCGACGGCGATAATTTGTACTGTGCCGGCGGCACCACCTCGGCCTGCGATTTATACCTGTATCTGATTGAACACTTCTGCGGCGCCAGCGTTGCCCAGGCCGTTGCCCGCGATATCCTCTACGAAGTGCAGCGCAACTACACGCCGGGCCGTATCGGCTTTGGCGGCCAGAAGCTGCACCAGGACGTGACCATTCTGCAAATCCAGCAATGGCTGGAGGAAAACTTCGCCGAGAAGTTTCGCTTTGAAGACGTGGCGCGCCAGCACGGCATGAGCATTCGCAACTTTATGCGCCGCTTCCAGACGGCAACCGGCGACAAACCGCTGCATTACCTGCAACGGTTACGGATCGAAACAGCCAAGGGCTTGCTCAGCGCCACCCGCAAAAGCATCAAGACCATCAGCTACGAAGTGGGCTACGACGACGCCAGCTTCTTCGCGCGGTTGTTCCGTCAGCACACAGAATTGTCGCCCAACCAGTACCGGCGCCAATTCCAGCAGAAGGACAGCCATTCCTAGGATGGGGGTTGGTCGCCCTGCCCTGCGACCTATGATCGGGCCTGTGAACCTCTAACAAAAACAGGTACTTGTCATGCGCTCGTTTATCTTTGCCCTGCTTACGCTGTGCAGCCTGGTGGCTGTGGCAGACGAACAATGGAAACCCTTTCCTTACGATCAAAGCGGCTTCGACTATTCGGGTGACAAGTTGCGGCAGGCCTGGCCGCAGCTGACCCGCGGCTTTGGCGACAACTATCCGTTCCCCGACGCCCAGTGGGTCATGAAGATGGCCACCACTTACCCGAGAGCTTTGGAAATGACCGTAGCCGGCAACACGGGCTTTTCGGGCAAGCCGGAAGACGCCGAGGCGTACGCGCAGAAGCTGCAAAACGTCTGGCGGCTGGTGTTCAAAGGCGACTTCGCCCAAGCCAAAAAAGAAGGCCTTGCCCTGGGCGTGGGCGGGCAGGTGCCCGCGATGTTTGCCCAAGTGGTATATGCAATGTTTCTGGTGCCGAACCAGGAAGAAAAGCACCGTCTATTGGAGGAAGTCATTGATTACACCGACAAGGCCGGCGAGCTGGTACAGGCCGACATCGTCGCGCAGTTCGGCCGCGTCTACGCAAAGGCGCGACTCGGTGAAGAACTGTCGGTACCCGTCGTGCTCAAGCGCGGCTATACCAGCCAGATTCCGAAAGAGCTTGATGCGCTGCTGGCTAAGCAACCGGACCAACCGTTCGCCCTGGCGTTGTACGGCGGCTACGAAGCCGGCGTGATCCGCAAGGTTGGGAAAATGGTGGGGAAAATGACCTACGGCGTCAGCGCCGACAAGATGGAAACCTACTTCGCCCAATCGTTTAAGCAGGCTGACAACCTACCCATCGGTCATTACGAATACGCCAACGCGTTGAGCTACGTGTATGGCGACGACGAAGAGGCCAAGGCGATTCAGCACCTGAAGCAAGCGGTGGCGCTCAAGCCGATCAATGCCATGGAAGCGTTGGAAGTCGCACATGCCAAAGCGCTGCTCAAAGAGCATGAGCAGAAGGTGGCGCAGAATTAATCGGGGCAACGTGCGGCTCGCCGATCGTGTTGGGCTTCGCGGTGCTCAACCCAATCTACGCGGCTCTGTAGGTTGGGTTGAGCACCGCGAAGCCCAACAAAAAGGCTGCCTTTTGGCAGCCTTTTTTCACGCTCGAATTACTTACGGCTTATGCGCCCGCGACAGGAATTCGTGGGATTGCATTTCCAGCAACCGGCTCAAGGTGCGCTGGAATTCGAAGTTCAAGCGGCCGCCGGTATAGAGGTCTTTCAACTCGACGGCGGCCGAGATGATCAGCTTCACGTTGCGGTCGTAGAACTCGTCCACCAGGTTGATAAAGCGGCGTGCCAGGTCGTCTTCGTTGACGCCCATCTGCTCCACGTTGGAGATCAGAATCGCGTGGAAGATTTTTGCCAGTTCGATGTAGTCGTTCTGGCTGCGCGGGCCATCGCACAGTTCGCGGAATTCGAACCAGGCCACGTCGTCGCAGACTTTGCGCGCCGTGATGCCACGGTTTTCGATCATCAGCACTTCGTTTTCCTGCGCCTTCACGCAGTCGGGCACCAGACTGACGAAGCTTTTGTTCAGGCTGGTTTCGGCGCCTTCATTGAGCGGCCAGTAGTACAGCTCGGCCTGCTCAAGCGCGCGCAGGCGGTAGTCGACGCCGCTGTCGACGTTAACGATGACGGTGTGCTCTTTCAGCAGGGCAATGGCCGGCAGGAAGCGCGCGCGCTGCAGGCCGTCTTTGTACAACCCGTCCGGCACGATGTTGGAGGTGGCCACCAGGCTGACGCCGTTTTTGAACAGCTCTTCGAGCAGCGTCGCCAGAATCATCGCGTCGGTGATGTCCGAGACGAAAAATTCGTCGAAGCAAATAACCCGCGTTTCGGCGGCGTAGCGCTTGGCGATAGCTTGCAGCGGGTTCTTTTCACCGCTCAATGACGTCAGGTCTTCGTGCACACGCTTCATGAAACGGTGGAAGTGCGTCCGGGTTTTTTCTTTGAAAGGCAGCGCTTCGAAGAAGGTGTCGACCAGGTAGGTTTTGCCGCGGCCAACGCCGCCCCAGAAGTACAGGCCTTTGACGGGATCGTGGTTCTTTTTGCCCAGCAGTTTGCCGAACAGACCGGGCTTGTTGTCGCCGGCGGCGATCAGGTCGTCGTAAAGGCGTTGCAGATGGCGCACCGCAGTTTCCTGCGCGGCGTCATGAAAGAAGTCGGGACGTTTGAGGTCCGCCTGGTATCGCTCGAGGGGCGTCATCGCGTAATGCTCTCAACTATTTACTAGCTCGCGACCGGGCCGAGTGACGGGCATCGCGAGACAGGTGATGGGCAGGTAACGAGTAAACAGTACCCAGGGTCTGCGTTTGGCCGACGTGCTGTGGTGCGCGTGGTGGGTCTAAAACGCCCGAGACCGCAAAAACGGGGTCGTCACTTTAGCGGCGACCCCGTTGCTTGGCAATCGGCCAGCCATCGCGCATCACTCTGGCTGCGGCGCCAGTGCTTCGCGCAACTGAGCGACGGCGCGCTCGCAGGCTGCGGCATCGGTAAAGACCGGGCTTTGGCCGACGGTTTCGTCATCCAGCCAGACGGCAAAGCTATTGCCGTCGACGCGCACGTCCAGCGCGCTGCCATCCTGGAGACGCTTGCTCACCTGGCCGGCGGTTTTGCCGTCGGCAAAGTGCTTCGACAAGAGCAGTTGCTCGCCATCAGCGGCCAACAGGCGGAAGCGGAAGCTGCCGTCGTCTTCACGGAAGCTGACAAAGCGTGCGCCTTTTGCGGCTTTTTTCTTGCTGGCTTGAGTGCTTTGCACGTCGCTACGGAACGAGCGCAGACCCACCGCCTCGCGCAGCTCGCCGAGGAACGGCGTGGCGATCTTGCGCGCCTTGGCGGCACCGGTCAGCAGAATGTCTTCCAGGTCGGCAGGCCGTTCGATAAGCGTGTTGTAGCGCTCGCGTGCCTCGCCCAGTTCGCTGTCGAGCAACTCGAACAGGCGCTGCTTGGCTTCGCCCCAGGCCAGGCCGCCGAGCAGGTCGCTGCGGAATTCTTCCTGCTGCTTCGCAGTGGAGAAGGCCTGATAGAGAGTGAACAGGTGCGAGCTGTCCGGATCCTTGGCTTCGCCCGGTGCACGGGAGTCGGTGACGATGGAGGACACCGCCGCCTTCAGTTGCTTAGGGCTGCTGAACAGCGGGATGGTGTTGTCGTAGCTCTTGGACATCTTGCGGCCATCGAGGCCGGGCAAGGTGGCGACGCTTTCTTCGATCAGCGCCTGCGGCATCACAAAGAACTCACGGCCTTTGCCAAACAGATGGTTGAAGCGCTGGCCGATATCACGGGCCATTTCCACGTGCTGAATCTGATCGCGGCCCACCGGAACCTGGTGCGCGTTGAACATCAGAATATCGGCGGCCATCAGCACCGGGTAGCTGAACAGGCCCATGGTCACGCCGGCATCCGGGTCTTCGCCTTGCTCGAGGTTTTTATCCACCGAGGCTTTGTAGGCGTGGGCGCGGTTCAGCAGACCTTTGCCGGCTACGCAGGTGAGCAGCCAGGTCAGTTCGGTAATTTCCGGGATATCGGACTGGCGATAGAACGTTACACGGTCGATATCCAAACCGGCAGCCAGCCAGGTGGCGGCAATTTCCAGCCGCGAGCGCTGAATGCGCACCGGATCGTCGCATTTGATCAGGGCGTGGTAGTCCGCCAGGAAGTAGAACGAATCGGCGTCGGCGGCCCGGCTGGCGACAATGGCCGGACGTATGGCGCCGGCGTAGTTGCCCAGGTGCGGGGTGCCGGTGGTGGTAATACCGGTGAGGATACGAGTGGTCATGGCGATCGCTTATTCAGTCAGTTCGACAGGCGCGGCAGCAACAGGTCTTTGAGATCCGTGAGTTTGCCGTGAAAAAAGTGCCCGCATTCTGCCACTTTCAGCAGCTCGTGGGGACGCTCAAGGTTTGCCGACCAGGCGAAAACGGTTTCCGGCGCGATGACCTCATCCTGCTCCGGCTGAATCAGCGTCAGGGCGCCGTGCCGGGCGATGGGGGTTTGCTCGTTCAAACGGCTGACGGCAGGGGCGACCATGAACAGGCGCTCGATTTCCACGCCGCGTGCTTCCAGGCGGCCACTCAAGCTGGCGGCGACGAAGCCCCCAAAGGAGAAGCCGAACAGGTTGAGCGGCAAGTCCGGTTGCTCGGCGAGCAGCCAGTTGGCCACGGCTTCGGCGTCATCGACTTCGCCACTGACCATCTCGCTCACGCCCTCACTGGCGCCAACGCCCCGGTAGTTAAAACGCAAGGTGGCAAAACCGGCGTCGCGGGCGGTGCGCTGCAAGGTCGACACGACTTTATTGAGCATGGTGCCGCCCTGCACCGGGTTGGGGTGACAAATCAGCGCCAGGCCACGGGCCTCGGGCAGATCAAGGTAAAGCGCTTCAAGTTGCCCGGTGGGCCCGTCAATAAACAGAGAGACTTCGCGAACTGACAACGGCGGAACTCCGTGACCCGAGATAGGGTCGACACGTCTTGGGAAAGATCTCGTTGGAAAAGATCCTGTGATCAGCAACCTGCGGACGCTTCCAAGCGACGCCCGCCCCTTCAGGACTGCGCCGCGCTATACAGCGCAGGTGTGAGCCGTTAACGTAAAGCAAAGCCGTTTATAGAGGAAGGACTCGTGGAACAGACCCTATTGGCCTGGTTACTCCCGGCACTCGCCCTGCTCGCAGGTGTGACCATCGGTTTTCTGGTAGCCCGCCTGGTTCCCAGCGCCGCACCGAGCCGTACCCAACGGCAACTGGACGAAATTCAAGAGCGCTTCGATAGCTACCAGAGCGAAGTGGTCACCCATTTCAACACCACCGCCAGCCTGGTGAAAAAGCTCACGCAGAGCTACCAGGAAGTGCAGGAGCATTTGTCCGAAGGTGCTAACCGCCTGGCCCTGGACGAACTCACCCGCCAGCGTTTGCTGGCCGCCCTGCATGATGAGAAACCCGGCAGCCGCGAGCGTTTGACGCCGCCGCGTGATGCGCAGGTACCACGTGATTACGCGCCGAAAAGTGACGATGCACCGGGCATGCTGGATGCCACCTTTGGTTTGAAGAAGCCACCGGTAAGCGACACCTCGCCGCGTTAATTCGCCGGCAACAAAAAGCCCCGCACTATGCGGGGCTTTTTGTTGCTGTCGATATCTGTTGGGCTTCACTTCGTTCAACCCGACCTACGCCGCTGGTAGGTTGGGTTGAACGAAGTGAAGCCCAACGACGCGATCAAATCGCGCCGCGACTGCGCAGCAGGTCCAGCACCAGCTTCACGCCCTCTTCTACCGACACGCTCTGGGTGTCGACCACCAGGTCGGCATTCAGCGGAATGTCGTACGGGAACGACTCGCCCGGGATGTTATCGCCGCCCGCCGCGTACAGCCCTTGCGGGTCGCGCTCGGCACAGACTTGCGGCGATGCCTGAACGTACACGGTGAGCAAACGCTGGTTGCCGATCAGAGCCTTGGCCTGTTCACGACCTTCAGCATCCGGTGCCACGAACGCGGCGAGAGTAATCAGACCCGCTTCGTTGAACTGACGCGCCACGTGCGCGGCACGACGCCAATTCTCGGTACGCCCGGCTCGGTCCTGCGGCAGGCCCTTGTTCAGGTCGTGGCGCAGGTTCTGGCCATCGAGCACGTAAACCGCACGGCCCATGTCAAACAGCTTGCGCTCCACGGCGTAGGCCAGTGTGCTTTTGCCCGCGCCCGAGAGGCCGCTGAACAACACGGTGGCCGGCTGTTGGCCGAAGCGCGCGGCGCGCTCTTCAGTGGCAACGTGAGCGAGCTTGCCGTGCACGCCGCCGGCCTGACCGCCAACCGGCGCGGCGATGATCATGCCTGCGCCAACGGTGCCGTTGGTGAGGCGGTCGACCACGATAAACGAGCCGGTGGTGCGGTTACGGTCGTAGCCGTCCAGGGCGATGGAAGCGTCGAGGCTGACTTTGACCTTGGCGATCTCGTTGAGCTGCAACGCGCTCGCGGCACCCTCTTCCAGCGTGTTCACGTCCACCTTGTGAACGATGCTGGCAATTGAGCCCGGCACGTAGCTGGTGGCGCGTTTAATGTCGTATTTCTTGCCCGGCAACATAGGCTCTTCAGCCATCCATACCAGCATGGCTTCGAAGCTGTCGGTTACTTGCGGCTTGCTGTCGGCATGCACCAGCAGGTCGCCACGGGAGATGTCGATTTCATCTTCCATGGTCAGGGTGATGGCCTGGCCTGGACCGGCGCTTTCCAGTTCACCTTCAAAGGTGACGATGGATTTCACCCGGCTGCTCTTGCCCGACGGCAACACCACAACCTCATCGCCTTTGTGCACGATGCCGCTGGCCAGGGTGCCGGCGAAGCCACGGAAGTTCAGGTTCGGACGGTTGACGTACTGCACCGGGAAACGCATGTCGGTGAAGTTGCGGTCCGCGGAAATTTCCACGGTTTCGAGAATTTCCATCAGCGTCTGGCCGCTGTACCAGGGCGAGCGGTCGCTGTGGTTGACCACGTTATCGCCCTTTAGGGCAGACATCGGCACGAAATGAATCGAGGTCGGTTTCAGCGATACCTTGGCCGCGAAGTCGAGGTAGTCGGCTTTGATCGACTCGAACACGCCTTCGTCGAACCCTTTGAGGTCCATCTTGTTGATGGCCACGACGATATGTTTGATGCCCAGCAGCGAGGCGATATAGCTGTGGCGACGGGTTTGTGTCTGCACGCCGTAACGGGCGTCGACCAAGATGATCGCCAGGTCACAGGTGGACGCACCGGTGGCCATGTTGCGGGTGTACTGCTCATGGCCGGGGGTGTCGGCGATGATGAATTTGCGCTTGGCGGTAGAGAAGTAGCGATACGCCACGTCAATGGTGATGCCTTGCTCGCGCTCGGCTTGCAGGCCGTCTACGAGCAGCGCCAGGTCGATGTCTTCACCGGTAGTGCCGACTTTTTTCGAGTCGCGGGTGATGGCTTCGAGGTGATCTTCGTAGATCATTTTCGAGTCATGCAGCAGGCGCCCGATCAGGGTGCTTTTGCCGTCATCGACGTTGCCGCAGGTGAGGAAGCGCAGCATTTCCTTGCGCTCGTGCTGCGCCAGGTAGGCGAGGATGTCCTCGCTGATCAAATCGGATTGGTGCGACATATTAAAAGTACCCCTGACGTTTCTTGTCTTCCATCGAACCGGCCTGGTCATGGTCGATGACGCGACCCTGACGCTCGGAGGTTCTGGTCAGGAGCATTTCCTGGATGATGTCGGTCAAGCTGGTGGCGGTGGACTCCACTGCACCGGTCAACGGGTAGCAACCGAGGGTGCGGAACCGCACCATCTTTTTGTGAATGCTGGCTTTTTGTTCGGGCGACAGGTGCTCGAGGATGCGGTCGTCGTCGATCATGATCAGCGTGCCGTTCATTTCGATCACGTCGCGCTCGGCCGCGAAGTACAACGGCACAATCGGGATGCCTTCGAGGTAGATGTACTGCCAGATGTCCAGCTCGGTCCAGTTGGAGAGCGGGAACACACGGATCGACTCGCCCTTGTTGACCTTGCCGTTGTAAACGTTCCACAGCTCAGGGCGCTGGTTCTTCGGATCCCAGCGGTGCTTGCTGTCGCGGAACGAGTACACACGCTCTTTGGCGCGCGACTTCTCTTCGTCACGGCGCGCGCCACCGAACGCAGCGTCAAAGCCGTGCTTGTCGAGCGCCTGCTTGAGGCCCTCGGTTTTCATGATGTCGGTGTGCTTGGCGCTGCCGTGGGTGAACGGGTTGATGTTCTGAGCCACGCCGTCCGGGTTGATGTGAGTGATCAGGTCCAGACCCAGATCGGTCACCATCTTGTCGCGGAACGAATACATCTCCTGGAATTTCCAGCGTGTATCCACGTGCATGACCGGGAACGGCAGCTTGCCGGGGAAAAACGCTTTGCGGGCGAGGTGCAGCATGACCGCGGAATCTTTACCGATGGAGTACAGCATCACCGGGTTATCGAACTCGGCGGCGACCTCGCGGATGATGTGGATGCTTTCCGCCTCCAACTGCTTCAGATGCGTCAATTTATCGAGCATGGCTACTCACGGCTTTCTCACGAAGAGAGCGTTATTGGACGGCCTACGGGCCGTGGACGAGGGCGGCACTTTAGCACAGCGGTCTATTCTAATCAGGCAGCTACTTAGACCTAAACGATCTAGTCATATGCCCGCTAAACGGGGTTAGGACAGTCAATAAACAGATGCTCCAGGGCGAAGCGTTTCGCCAGATACTCACCCAAAGCCTGCACCCCGTAACGCTCGGTGGCGTGGTGGCCGGCAGCGATAAAGCTGATGTCGTTTTCACGCGCGCTGTGCACGGTTTGTTCAGAAGCTTCGCCGGTCAGGTACAGGTCGACGCCGGCAGCGATAGCCTGGTCGATATAGCCCTGGCCGCCACCGGTGCACCAGCCAACGCGGCGGATCATTTGCGAGCCTTCTATTAATAGCGGCTCCCGGCCGAGCACATCCTGCACGCGGCGGGCGAAGTCGCGGGCGCTCATGGGTTCGTCCAGCGAGCCGACCAGGCCGACGACTTTGGGGTTTTCCGGATCCAGCGGACCTTCCACGGTAATGTCGAGTTGCTGAGCAAGCTGCACGTTGTTGCCCACCTGGGGATGCAGGTCGAGCGGCAGGTGGTAGGCGAGCAGGCTGATGTCGTTGCTGAGCAGCGTTTTCAGGCGCCGCTGCTTCATGCCGACCACGCATGGATTTTCGCCTTTCCAGAAATAGCCATGGTGCACCAGCACCACATCGGCGTCGGCTTCGACCGCTGCGTCGAGCAGCGCCTGGCTGGCGGTCACACCGCTGACGATACGCCTCACCTGCGGCCGTCCTTCTACCTGCAGACCGTTGGGGCAGTAATCGGCAATGCGCGCGGCACCAAGAAAACGTTCGGCTTCTTCCATCAGTGTTGTCAGCGAAATCGCCATAACATTTACTCTCCCGTACAAATCCAATCTGCTTTTTATTGCCGCGACGGCCTCTATAATGGCGCCACCTTAAGGGCCTGCCATGGCCCTCGCAACCCTCAGGATTTATCGATGTTCAAGGCTCTGCGTTATCTTGGCTGGCCGCTGCTGGTCGGCGTGTTGCTCGCGTTGCTGATTATTCAGTACTACCCGCAATGGGTAGGTCTGCCGCGCCAGGATGTGCATATGCAGCAGGCGCCGCGGTACGGTCTGGCGCAACAGGGCCCGGTGTCTTATGCCGACGCGGTAACCATCGCCGCTCCCGCCGTTGCCAACCTGTACACCACCAAAATCGTCAGCAAACCGGCCAACTCACTGTTTGAAGATCCGCAGTTCCGCCGCTTCTTTGGCAACAACCTGCCCAAGCAACGACGCATGGAATCGAGCCTGGGCTCGGCCGTGATCATGAGCCCGGAAGGGTATCTGCTCACCAACAACCACGTGACCGCCGGCGCCGACCAGATTGTGGTGGCACTCAAAGATGGCCGTGAAACCCTGGCGCGTGTCATCGGCAGCGACCCGGAAACGGACCTCGCCGTACTCAAGATCGATCTCAAGGATCTGCCCTCGATCACCCTGGGCCGTTCCGACAACGTCGCCATCGGTGACGTCGCCCTCGCCATCGGCAATCCGTTTGGTGTCGGGCAAACGGTGACCATGGGCATCATCAGCGCCACGGGGCGCAATCAACTGGGCTTGAACACCTACGAAGACTTCATTCAGACCGACGCGGCCATCAACCCCGGGAACTCGGGTGGCGCGCTGGTCGATGCGCACGGCAACCTGGTCGGCATCAACACCGCCATTCTGTCGAAATCCAACGGCTCGCAAGGCATCGGCTTTGCCATTCCAACCAAGCTGGCGCTGGATGTGATGAAAAACATCATTGAGCATGGCCAGGTAATTCGCGGCTGGCTGGGTATCGAAGTGCAGCCATTGACGCCGGAACTGGCGGAGTCGTTTGGTTTGGAAGGTCGCCCCGGCATTATCGTCGCGGGTATCTATCGTGACGGCCCGGCGCAAAAGGCCGGTTTGCAGCCGGGCGATCTGATTTTGAGCATCGACGGAGAGCCAGCCAGCGACGGGCGTCGTTCGATGAATCAGGTGGCGCGCGCCAAGCCGGGTGAATCCACGAGCATTGAAATCATGCGTAACGGCAAAGCCATGGAATTGAAAGCCGAGATTGGCTTGCGTCCACCGCCCGCCACCAGTGGAAATTCAGAATAATCGATCGTTGGAAAGGCGCCGCAAGGCGCCTTTTTTTTGCACGCGATTTGACCTTACCTGACTCAGCAGATGACGCCGCCCGTTTTCCATGACTAAAATGTTATGTTATTACATCTTAACCACGGAACCCCGACATGAAGTCCCCCGCTTTGACGCCGCTCGCTTTGTTAACCGCAGGATTACTAAACGCCCCCCTCGTCGTCGCCGCTCAACCGTTGGAGTTGGAAGAAACCAGTATTTCCGCCGAGCATGCCGACGAGCGTGCCGACGGCCCCGTTCGCGGTTATCGGGCCACGCGCTCGGCCGCTGCCACGCGCACCGACACCGATATTCGCGACACCCCGCAAAGCATCAACGTGGTTCCCGCCGAGGTTCTGACCGACCTCAACAGCACGCGCATCGACCGCGCCCTGGATTTTGCCGGCGGCGTCTCGCGCCAGAACAATTTCGGTGGCCTGACGTTCCTCAACTACAGCGTGCGCGGCTTTACCACGGGCGAGCTGTATCGCAATGGCTTTGCCTACAACCGCGGCAGCAATAGCGCGCCAGACACCGCCACCATCGAGCGCATCGAAGTGTTGAAAGGCCCTGCCGCAAGCTTGTACGGACGCGGTGATCCCGGCGGCCTGGTCAATATCGTCAGCAAGAAGCCACAGGCAGAAGCATTCAATTCGCTCCAGCTCAGCGCCGGTACCTGGGACCGCTACCGCAGCAGCCTTGACGTCAACACGCCACTCAACGACGAAGGTACCGTGCTGTCTCGCGTCAACATGGCAGTGGAAGACAACCACAGCTTTCGCGACCACGTAACCAGCCAGCGCAAGCTCGTAAGCCCGACGCTGTCATGGCAGCTCAGCCCCGACACCTTCCTGACGATTGAAAGCGAATTCAGCCGCACCGAGTCGGTGTTCGACCGCGGCATACCCGCTATAAACGGCGAAATGGGCGCGGTGTCGCGCTCCACGTTTCTGGGAGAACCCAACGACGGCGACATCCGCAACGACAACCAGCTGCTGCAAATCAGCCTCGAACATTTCCTCAACGACAACTGGAAAACCCGCCTGGCTACCCATTACAGCCAAGGCACATTGAAGGGCGACAGCTCGGAACCGCAGCGTTTGATCGGTAACCAGGTGTCGCGTTTCTATCGCCAGCGCGACTTCGAATGGAACGACAGCATCACCCAGGCCGAGCTGCACGGCACATTCGAACTGGGTGGCTGGGAACATCAGACGCTTACGGGCCTGGAGTACGAAAACTACCGCAACAGCCAGAAATACCCGCAAAGCCTCACGTCGCTCGGCTACGGCATCGACGTTTTCAATCCGGTCTACGGGCAGCCCAAGCCGGCTCTGGCGAGCAAAAACGATTTCTTCGAGCACACCGAAAGTTACGCACTCAATCTGCAAGACCAGATCGTGTTCTCCGAGCGCTGGCGCGGCCTGGTCGGGGTGCGTCTGGAGCGCATTGAACAACACGCGCTCAATCGCAGCACTGGCGTCGACAACGTGCAGGAGAAAGACGTTGCCACACCGCGCATCGGCGCGCTCTACCAACTGACCCCGCAAGTCGGTGTGTTCGCCAACGCCTCGACCTCCTTCAAGCCAAACAGCATCGACACCCAGGGCCAGGTGTACAAACCGGAAAAAGGCATCGGCTACGAAACCGGTCTCAAGCTGGACCTGCTGGACGGCCGCCTCGGCGCGACTGTGGCGTTGTTCCATATCGACAAGGAAAACGTGCTGACCACCGACGGCAACGGCGACAGCATTGCCGCCGGCAAAGCCCGCAGCCAAGGGCTGGACATGCAGTTCAGCGGGCAATTGACCGACGCGGTGCGGGTGATCGGCGCCTACGCCTATATCGATGCCGAGGTCACCCAAGACAACGTGATTCCCGAAGGCAGCGACCTGCTGGGCATTGCCCGCAACAGCGCCAGCGTGATGGCCGTGCACGAATTCCAGAACGGCGAATTGCGCGGCTCGGACGTGGGCATTGCCGGCAATTACGTGGGTGATCGCTCAGGCCAGACCGGCACGCAATTCGAGCTTCCCGCTTATAGCACCGTCGACCTGCTCGCCCATTACAAGGCCAGCAAAGACCTCACCGTGGGCCTCAACCTGAACAACCTCTTCGACCGCAAATACTACGAGCGCTCGTTCAACAGCACCTGGGTGCTGCCCGGCGACCCGCGCAACCTGAGCGTCAGCCTGACCCTTTCCCTATAACTCACGTACTGCCAAGGAAGTCCCATGCCAAAAGCTCACCTGTTGCTTATCGCCGCCCTCTTCACCATGGAAGTTCAAGCCCACGGGCTATGGACCGAGCAACGTCGCGGCAACATCGAAGTGGTATACGGCCACGGTGCTGAAGACGATGCGTTCAAGTCGAAGAAAATCTCGGACGCCTGGGCTTATGACCTGAAAGGTCAGCCCATTACCGTCAACATCGAACGCCTCGACGACCATGCCCGCGTCCACCCGACGACGAGCCCGGCCAGCCTGGCCGTCGCCCTGGACAACGGCGCCTGGTCGCAAACGCCAGACAAGAAATGGATCAACGAAGGGCGCTCGAAAGTACCAAACGCCGTGCACGCCTTGCACACCTGGAAATACAGCCTGGCCATCTATAAGGAAGGCGCGGTGTTGCCAGACCTGAGTGCGCTGAAGCTGGTGATCAAGCCGCTACAAGATCCGCTCAAGGTTGGGCCGGGCAAACCGCTGCGCGTGCAGGTGCTGCTGGATGGCAAACCGGCGGCCGGCTTGAAACTGATAGGCGACTACCGCAGCGAACCATCTACCACCAGCGCAACCACCGACAAAAACGGTGAAGCGCAGGTGGTAGTGCGTAACGAAGGCTTGAACATCATCGCCGCCGAAACTGTGGTGCCAGTGAAGGGCGATGCGGATATCGACGAGCGTGGGTTGTTTACTTCTTTGACCTTTGTCGGCAGCGCGCACAGCGAGTAGGTGCGCAAACGTTGAGCCTTAGCGAAGCCCAACAGGCGCTTGAATAAAAAGCCCGGCACTTGGCCGGGCTTTTTATTCACGCAACCATCACAACTGCTTCAACGCCTCCACCAACGCCTGGTTCTGCTCCGGATTGCCGATGGTAATCCGCAGGAACTGGTCAATCCGTGGCTTGTTGAAGTGCCGAACGATGACGCTCTGCTCCCGCAAGCCGGCAGCCAACGCGGCCGCATCTTTTTCAGGGTGGCGAGCAAAAATGAAGTTCGCACCCGATGGCAGCACGTCAAACCCAAGCGCCGTCATCTCGGCTACAAGCTTCTCGCGACTGTCGACCACGGCCTGACAGGTGTGCTCGAAGTACGCCTTATCCTCAAATGCCGCCGCCGCACCGGCAATTGCCATCCGATCCAGCGGATAGGAGTTGAAGCTGTTTTTGACTCGTTCCAGCGCCTCGATCAGGTCGGGATGACCGACAGCAAAGCCAACTCGCAGGCCAGCCAATGAACGGGACTTGGACAATGTCTGCGACACCAGCAGGTTCGGGTAACGATCCACCAGGTCAATCGCCGTCTGCCCGCCGAAGTCGATATAGGCTTCATCTACCAAGACCACAGAGTCCGGATTACTTTGCAAAATCTGCTCGATGGCATCCAGCGCCAATACGCATCCGGTGGGCGCATTCGGGTTCGGGAAGATGATGCCGCCGTTGGCTTTGGCGTAATCCTGCGGGCGAATCTGGAACTGCTCGTCCAACGGCACTGCGTCGAATTCGATGCCATACAAGCCGCAGTACACCGGATAGAAGCTGTAGCTGATATCCGGGAACAATAGGGGTTTGCCGTGTTGGAACAGGCCATGAAAAGCGTGGGCCAGCACTTCATCGGAACCGTTGCCGACAAACACTTGCGCCGCCTGCACGCCGAAGTACTCGGCCACGGCATTCTTCAAACGCTCGCCATTGGGGTCCGGGTACAAGCGCAGGTCGTCGTTGAGTACGGCTTGCATCGCCGCGATCGCTTTTGGCGACGGGCCATAGGGGTTTTCATTGGTGTTGAGCTTGACCAGGTTGTTCAGCTTCGGCTGCTCGCCGGGCACATACGGCACCAGGTCTTTAACGAAGGGGCTCCAGAATTTGCTCATTGCCCTTCTCTCCTCGAATGCGGCAGGTATAAGCGGGCGCCGAAGCGCCCGCACCATTAGTTCTTGATACGGTATTCGGCACTGCGGGCGTGGGCGGTCAGCGACTCGCCACGGGCCAGCACGGAGGCGCTTTTGCCCAGTTCCGACGCGCCGTCTGCCGAGCAATGAATGATCGATGAACGCTTCTGGAAGTCGTACACGCCCAGCGGTGAAGAGAAGCGCGCGGTACCGGAAGTCGGCAGCACGTGGTTAGGACCTGCGCAGTAATCGCCCAAGGCTTCTGCGGTGTAGCGGCCCATAAAAATCGCGCCGGCGTGGCGAATCTGCGGCAGCCAGGCATCCGGGTCGGCTACTGACAACTCCAGGTGTTCCGGTGCAATGCGGTTGGCGACGTCGATGGCCTGCTGCATGTCGGCTACCTGAATCAGTGCGCCACGGGTTTCCAGCGAGGTGCGGATGATCGCTTCGCGTTCCATGGTTGGCAGCAACTTGGCGATGCTGGCGGCCACTTTGTCGAGGAACTCGGCGTCGGGGCTGAGCAGAATCGACTGGGCGTCTTCGTCGTGCTCGGCTTGGGAGAACAGGTCCATGGCGATCCAGTCCGGATCGGTCTGGCCGTCGCATACCACCAGAATTTCCGAAGGGCCGGCGATCATGTCGATGCCGACTTTACCAAACACGTGGCGCTTGGCCGTGGCGACATAAATGTTGCCCGGGCCGACAATCTTGTCCACTGGCGGCACGCTTTCAGTGCCGTATGCGAGGGCCGCAACAGCTTGCGCGCCGCCGATGGTGAACACGCGGTCAACGCCGGCGATGCAGGCGGCGGCCAGAACGATTTCGTTGATTTCGCCACGGGGCGTTGGCACCACCATCACCACTTCCGGCACACCGGCGACCTTGGCGGGAATGGCGTTCATCAGCACCGAGGATGGGTACGAAGCTTTACCGCCTGGCACGTACAGGCCGGCGCGGTCCAGCGGCGTGACCTTCTGGCCCAACACGGTGCCGTCGGCCTCGGTGTAGGTCCATGAATCCTGTTTCTGTCTTTCGTGGTAGCTGCGCACGCGCTCGGCCGCGACTTCGAGCGCTTCGCGCTGGGCTGGAGTGATGCGGGTCAGGGCCAGTTCCAGACGCTCACGCGGCAGGATCAGGTCGGCCATGCTGTTGACGCTGAGGCCGTCGAAGCGCTGGGTGTATTCCACCAGTGCGGCGTCGCCACGCTCGCGTACGGTTTTGATGATGTCGAGCACGCGCTCGTTGACGCCGTCATCCGACACGCTTTCCCAGCTCAGCAGATGATCCAGATGCTTGGAAAAGTCCTGGTCAGCGGCGTTGAGTCGGCGAAGAGCAATGGGAGCAGTCATGACGGACCTCGTGATAGACAGGGACGTTAAGAGCGGTTGATGGCCAATGCCGGACCAACCGGTTCTCGAGCGTCGCTAGGCTACCAAGCCGATCCTGTGGACGCCCGAGATAAATGGCTATAACGAGGATAGGCACACGCGACTTATGGCCGCGTGGAGAGGTATCAGCTTTGGTGGTTGGCTTCGACTGCGTCGCGCAACGTATCGATGAGTTGCTGGATGCGCGCGTGCTGCATCTTCATCGAGGCTTTGTTGACGATGAGGCGGGAGCTGATGTGAGCGATCAGTTCCTGGGCTTCAAGACCGTTGGCTTTCAGGGTATTGCCGGTGTCGACGACGTCGATGATCTTGTCGGCCAAGCCCACCAGCGGTGCGAGTTCCATGGAGCCGTAAAGCTTGATGACTTCAACCTGACGGCCCTGCTCAGCGTAGTAACGCTTGGCCACATTGACGAACTTGGTTGCCACGCGCAGCCGGCCCTTGGGCTCCGGCACGCCTACGGCGCCAGCAGTCATCAACTTGCAGCGGGCAATTTTCAGGTCCAGCGGTTCGTACAGGCCCTGACCGCCGTATTCCAGCAACACGTCTTTGCCGGCTACGCCGAGGTCGGCTGCACCGTGTTCGACATAGGTCGGCACGTCAGTGGCCCGCACGATCAGCAAACGCACGTCGTCCTGAGTGGTGGGAATAATCAGCTTGCGGCTCTTGTCCGGATTTTCGGTCGGCACGATCCCCGCCTTGGCGAGCAATGGCAGGGTGTCGTCAAGAATGCGGCCTTTGGATAAGGCGATGGTCAACATGGCGCGGGATGTCCTTAAAACCTGAATACAAGCGGTTGCGCAGCCCCGCCCGGCACGCTGCCGAACGAGGCCTTGGCCGACTAGCCGGGCACGCGACGGATTTTCGCGCCCAGCAACTGCAGCTTCTCTTCGATGCACTCGTAACCACGGTCGATGTGGTAGATGCGGTCGATCAGGGTGTCGCCGTCGGCCACCAATGCCGAAATCACCAGACTGGCCGATGCCCGCAGGTCGGTTGCCATAACCGGTGCGCCTTTCAGCGTTTGCGTGCCGGTGACGATGGCGGTGTTGCCTTCAACCTGAATTTGCGCGCCCATGCGGGTCATTTCGTACACGTGCATAAAGCGGTTTTCAAACACGGTCTCGATCACCGCGCCAGTGCCTTCGGCAATGGCGTTCAGTGCGATGAACTGCGCCTGCATGTCGGTGGGGAAAGCCGGGTACGGCGCGGTGCGCAGGTTCACCGCTTTCGGACGCTTGCCTTTCATGTCCAGCTCGATCCAGTCCGGGCCAGTGGTGATTTCGGCGCCCGCTTCCTGCAGTTTCAGCAGAACCGCTTCGAGGATGGTTGGATCGGTGTCTTTCAGCTTTACCTTGCCGCCGGTGGCCGCTGCGGCAACCAGGTAGGTACCGGTTTCGATACGGTCGGGCATCACGCTGTAACGCGCGCCGCCGAGACGCTCAACGCCATCGATGGTGATGGTGTCGGTGCCAGCGCCGGAGATCTTCGCGCCCATGGCGATCAGGCAGTTGGCCAGGTCGACCACTTCCGGTTCGCGAGCGGCGTTTTCCAGAACGCTGCGGCCTTTGGCCAGGGTGGCGGCCATCATGATGTTTTCGGTGCCGGTTACGCTGACGGTATCAAAGAAGAAATGCGCACCACGCAAGCCGCCTTCAGGCGCCTTGGCTTTGATGTAGCCGCCTTCAACGTCGATGATCGCGCCCATGGCTTCGAGGCCACGGATGTGCAGGTCCACCGGACGCGAGCCGATGGCGCAACCGCCAGGCAAGGCCACTTCGGCTTCACCGAAACGCGCCACCATCGGGCCGAGTACGAGAATCGACGCACGCATGGTTTTCACCAATTCGTACGGCGCAACCAGCGTTTTAATGGCGCGTGCGTCCACTTCAACGCTGAGCTTTTCGTCGATCACAGGCTCGATACCCATGCGCCCGAACAGCTCGATCATGGTGGTGATGTCGTGCAGGTGCGGCAGGTTGCACACGGTTACCGGCGCATCGGCCAGCAAGGTGGCAGCCAGAATCGGCAACGCGGAGTTCTTCGCGCCGGAGATGCGGATTTCGCCATTCAGGCAAACGCCGCCGGTAATAATCAATTTATCCATAGGAGTCTCGTCGCCCGTGGGCTTAGGAACGCTCGGCCCAAGCGGCGCGGCTGAAGAATTTCATGGTAACCGCGTGAATTCGGCCATCGGCGATCCACGGATTGAGGTGGGCATAGATTTGCTGCTGACGTTTGACCGGGCTCATGCCCGCCAATTCATCACTGATCACATTCAACTGGAAATTACAGCCTTCGCCTTCCACGTTGACCTCAGTGTCGGACAGCTTTTCCTCAAGGAGGCTTTTTACTTCTATGGCCTGCATGCTAAACCTCGATCGGCGCCCTACGCGCGCGGGTCGGCCATGATACAAAAAAGCCCCCCGCCTGCGAACCCCGGAAAACGGAACAGTGACAGAGGGCTTTGGTTTTTTGCTACCTGGCGCCGCAACGGGCAGCGCAACGGCCTCAGGCCTGCAACGGCAGAATGTCGAGCAGGCCGGAAACCTCGGCAATTTTTTTCATGTCCGCCGGCAAGCCGCGCACAGAAAGCTGCTTGCCTGCCTGCTGGGCCACGCGCATATAGGCCAGCAACAGCGACAAACCCACACTGCTGGAATGCTCGACCTGCGCGCAATCGACCACCACGGTAGCGGCCGGGGTGGCGCGAATGAGCTTTTCGCCTTCGCTTCGCAGCGTGGCACCGGTACGGAAATCCAGCACGCCAACCAGTTGCAGCACGCCATCGGCCTGCTGGCGAATCACGCTATCAGTCGTCATTACCGGCAGCCTTCTGCCCTTCTTCGGTGTTCTTGGCGTTGGCTACAACCTGCGCCCAACCGTCGATGGTTTTGTCCAGATCGTTGCCGTTTTTCTGCATGGCGTCGGCGAATTGATCACGGAACAGTTTGCCGATGTTGATGCCGTTGATGGTCACGTTACGCAGCATCCATTCACCGTTCACTTTGGTCATGGTGTAGTTGACCGGGTACACGGTGCCCTTGGTGTCACGCACTTCCATGTTCACGCTGGTGCGGTCCGGGTCGGATTGCTTGGCGCTGCTCGGCAGTACGCGGATGTCCTGATTGTTGTATTCCAGCAAGGCGTTGCCGTAGAACTCCATCAGGCTGCGTTTGAAGTTTTCCTGGAAACGCTTCATCTGCGCCGGTGTGGCATTGCGCGAGTATTTGACGGTCATGATGCTGCGGGAGATGCCGTCGGCATCCACCACTGGCCCGATGATGCGGTTCAGCGAGTCGTAAAACTTCTGTGGGTCGGCCTTGTACTGGTCTTTATTGGCCTTGAGGTCGCTCAACAGCTCGTTGGTGGTTTTTTCCACAATCTGTTGAGCGGCCTGGTCTGCCACCGCCAACAGGGGAAAAACTGCCAACAGCACCAGCAAACCGCGACGCAGAGCGCTAACCATGCCTGTATTCCTCACTTGGATTCTTTGTTAACCGAGTTGATCAGGAACTTGCCGAT
The DNA here is from genome assembly GCF_900573885.1 of Pseudomonas viridiflava. Taxonomy (GTDB): domain Bacteria; phylum Pseudomonadota; class Gammaproteobacteria; order Pseudomonadales; family Pseudomonadaceae; genus Aquipseudomonas. The sequence continues at coordinate 223,309 of NZ_UPSE01000493.1, read as the reverse complement.
CAAGTCTTCCAGTACTAACGACGACTGGGTGTCGTGAATGGTTCCGCCATCCTTGAGCAGCGCTTCGTCGCCGCCCACGCTGATGCCGATGTACTTCTCGCCCAGCAAACCGGCAGTGAGGATAGACGCGGTCGAGTCGGCCGGCAGGTTATCCACACGCTTTTCCAGTTCCATGGTGACGCGACCGGTAAAGGTGTCGCGGTCCAGGTCAATGGCGGTGACCTTGCCGATGCCGACACCGGCCATGGTCACCTTGGCGCGCACGGTGAGCCCGGCCAGGTTTTCGAAATTGGCGTACAGCTTGTAGGTGTCTTGTCCTGCGCCGACCGTCAGGCCACTGACGCGCAATGCCAGGAGCAGCAAGGCCAGCAGACCGGCCAAGAGGAACAGGCCGACACCGATTTCCAGGGTGCGGTTTTGCATCAGAAGTCTCCAAACATCAAGGCGGTCAAGATGAAGTCCAGGCCCAGCACGGCAAGCGAGGCATAAACCACTGTTTTGGTGGTAGCGCGACTGATCCCTTCAGACGTGGGCTCACAGTCGTAACCCTGGAACACAGCGATCCAGGTCACTACAAAGGCAAACACGATACTTTTGGTCAGGCCGTTGAGCACATCCTTCTCGAACGACACGCTGTTCTGCATATTGGCCCAGAACGAGCCTTCAAACACACCCAGCCAGTCCACGGCCACCATGGCGCCGCCCCAGATGCCGACCACGCAGAAAATCATGGTCAACAGCGGCAGCGAGATGAAACCGGCCCAAAGGCGCGGCGCGATGATGTACTTGAGCGGATCGACGCCGATCATTTCCAGGCTCGACAGTTGCTCGGTAGATTTCATGTTGCCGATTTCAGCGGTCAGTGCCGAACCCGCGCGACCGGCGAACAGCAACGCGGTCACCACTGGCCCAAGCTCACGCAGCAGCGTCAGCGCAACCATCTGCCCCACTGCCTGCTCGGAACCGTAGCTGGACAAAATATTGAAGCCTTGCAGCGCCAGCACCATGCCAATGAACAAACCCGACACAACGATGATGACGAGCGACATCACGCCGACCGAGAACAATTGCTTGACCAGCAAATGACCGAAGCCATTGCCGACATTGCCCCGACCGAACAGTGCGCGCAGCAGAAACAGGGTGGAACTGCCGAGCGAACCGACCACGTCGATGCCGGCACGGCCAAGCAGGCGAATACGTTCGCCAATGGTTTTTCTGCGCATCAACGCGTCCCCAACAGGTCGTCGCGGTAATCCGCAGCCGGGAAATGGAACGGCACCGGGCCATCGGCCACGCCTTTCATGAACTGACGGATGCGCGGGTTATCCGACTCCATCAATTCCTTCGGCGTGCCGTGACCGAGCACCTGAGTGTCGCCCACTACATACAGGTAGTCGGCGATGCTGGCGGTTTCGGCGAGGTCGTGGGACACCACGATACTGGTAATACCCAGCGCATCGTTGAGCAGTCGAATCAGGCGCACGAGAATGCCCATGGCGACCGGATCCTGGCCCACAAAGGGTTCGTCATACATAAGAATTTGCGGGTCCAGCGCGATGGCGCGGGCCAGGGCAACGCGGCGTTTCATGCCGCCCGAGAGCTCGTCCGGCATCAGCTCGAAGGCGCCGCGCAGGCCGACTGCCTGGAGCTTCATCAAGACGATGTCGCGAATCATGTCTTCGGGAAGTTCGGTGTGCACGCGCAGAGGAAAGGCCACGTTCTCGAACACGTCGAGATCGGTGAACAGCGCGCCGCTTTGAAACAGCACACCCATTTGTTTGCGCATATCGAAGAGATCGCTGCGAGACAGGTCCGGCAAATTCTGGCCGTTCACCAGCACTTGGCCGCTAGCGGGCCGCAGCTGGGCGCCCATCAAACGGAGCAAGGTGGTTTTACCACTCCCGGAAGGCCCCATGATGCCGGTGACCTTGCCGCGAGGAATGGAAATATCGACATTCTTGAAAATGCTGCGCGAACCGCGCATGAAGGACACGCCCTTCAGCTCGACCGCGTAGGCGTGATCGGCACTCATCTGAACTCCTTAGTGCAGCCGCCTATCGGACGCCATGTCTCACGGTGGGGACACCACGGGAGTGAACATGCCGGATAGGGCGGCAACTATATCACCGGCATCCAGCCGCGCCCAAGGCGGAAACACCCCGCAACGGCAAAGCTGTCACCGAGTGTGTGAAGTGCGACGAAGTCATGGCTATATGAACGCTCCTACATTCAGGATGAGCCCGACGGGCTTTGTCGTTATAATCCCCGCCTTTTCAAGCGGCCATTGTCTCCAGCTATGAACCAGACCAACGACCTGATCCAATCGGCACTGCGCACCGTGCGCCTTGAAATCGAAGCGGTGGAAGGCCTGCTTCCACGCATTGACGCAGCCTTCGTCAAGGCTTGCGAACTGATTCTGGCCAGCAAAGGCCGCGTGGTTGTGGTCGGCATGGGCAAGTCCGGGCACATCGGCAACAAGATTGCCGCGACCCTTGCCAGCACTGGCACCACCTCGTTTTTCGTCCACCCGGCCGAGGCCAGCCATGGCGACATGGGCATGATCACCCCGGACGACGTGGTGCTGGCCCTCTCCAACTCCGGCTCCACGGCCGAAATCGTGACCCTGCTGCCGTTGATCAAACGCCTGGGCATCACGCTTATCAGCATGACCGGCAACCCCGATTCGCCGCTGGCCAAAGCCGCCGAAGTCAACCTTGACGCGCGCGTGGCGCAGGAAGCCTGCCCACTGAATCTGGCACCCACCTCGTCCACCACCGCTTCCCTTGTTCTTGGCGACGCTCTCGCCATCGCCCTACTGGAAGCGCGCGGCTTTACTGCTGAAGATTTCGCCTTTTCCCACCCGGGTGGAGCGCTTGGCCGTCGTCTTCTGCTGAAAGTGGAAAACGTAATGCACACCGGCGAGCAGCTTCCGAAGGTGCAACGCGGTACTTTGCTGCGCGACGCGTTAATGGAAATGACCCGCAAGGGCCTCGGCATGACCGCCGTGCTCGAAGCCGATGGCACGCTGGCCGGGATTTTTACCGACGGCGATTTGCGCCGCACGCTGGACCGCGACCTGGATATCCGTCAGGCCACCATCGACGACGTTATGACCGCGCACGGCAAAACTGCCCGCGCGGAAATGCTCGCGGCCGAAGCATTGAAAATCATGGAAGACCACAAAATCGGCGCACTGATTGTGGTCGATGACCAAGACCGCCCAATAGGGGCCTTCAACCTGGGCGACCTGCTGCGCGCCGGAGTGATGTAATGAGTGCTGATCTATTGCAACGCGGCAAGGCCATCAAACTGGCGGTTTTCGACGTAGACGGTGTGCTGACTGACGGCAAGCTGTACTTCCTCGTCGATGGCAGCGAATTCAAAACCTTCAATACGCTGGATGGTCAGGGCATCAAGATGCTGATCAACTCCGGCGTGCGGACCGCCATCATCAGCGGCCGCAAAACGCCGGTTGTTGAGCGTCGCGCGCAGAATCTGGGTATTCAGCACCTGTATCAGGGGCGTGAAGACAAGATGGTTGTGCTTGATGAGCTTCTCGGCGAACTGGGCCTGAGCTACGAGCAAGTCGCCTATCTGGGCGACGACCTGCCCGATCTGCCGGTCATTCGACGTGTCGGCCTGGGCATGGCTGTCGCCAATGCCAATGATTTTGTCCGTCAACATGCCCATGGTGTGACCCAGGCCCGTGGCGGTGAAGGCGCTGCCCGGGAATTCTGCGAGCTGATCCTGCAAGCGCAGGGCAACCTCGAAGCGGCGCAAGCCGCCTATCTATAGAGCCGATCATGCTGCGCAAACTGCTTCTTACCTTATCGTTCGGCCTCGCCGCGCTGCTGGTTGCCGCGCTCGGTTACTGGAACCTGAACCCGGAGAGTCTGCTTGAGCAGAAGCCGCAGGCCAGCACCGACAACGCCGTCGACTTCTACGTCATCAACGCCAAAAGCGTCGAATACCAGATCGATGGCAAGCTGCGCTACGAGATGACCAGCGACAAGGTCGAGCATCTCAAAGACAGCGACAAGAGCCTGGTGACCAAGCCCGACCTCTTGCTCTATCGCGGCACCGAGCAGCCCTGGCATGTGAAAAGCGAGCGCGGCGAAGTGTCGCCCGGCGGCACCGAGGTCGAACTGATCGACAACGTGCGCATCGCCCGCACCGACGAAAAGAATCGCCCGACCATCATTACCAGCAGTCGCATGACCGTGTTCCCGGACAAGGAATTTGCGCAGACCCAGCAAGCCGTTAGAATCGAGGCCGCCAATGGAGTGACCACGGCTAACGGAATGAAAGCGTATTTGAAAGACAGCCGGGTGCTCCTGCTGTCCAACGTAAGAGGCCAGCATGAGGTTCGTTAATAAATTCTCCCTTCACACCCTGTCTTTGCTCATGAGTCTGGGTGCGGCGATTGCCAGCTCCAGCGCCTGGGCGTTGCCAACGGACCGCGAGCAACCGATTCGCGTGCAGGCCGACAGCGCTGAACTCGACGACAAAAAAGGCGTAGCCGTTTACCGCGGCGACGTGGTGATCACGCAAGGCAGCATGAAAATCACCGGCCACACGGTGACCATCACGCAAAACGGCAGCGGCGATATCGAAGTGTTCACCGCCGTGGGTACCCCTGCGTACTACGAGCAGAAGCCAGCGGCAGACAAAGAGATCGTCAAGGCGTACGGCCTGACCATCCAGTACTTTGCCGAGAAAGACCGCATCGTGCTGATCGACCAGGCCAAGGTGATTCAGGAAGGCAACACCTTCGAGGGCGAGAAGATCGTCTACGACACCCAGCGCCAGATCGTTAACGCCGGCCGAGCCAATGGCACCAACGTGACCACGCCGCGCCCACGTATCGACATGGTTATCCAGCCCAAGAACAAACCCGCTGGTGCCCAGCCAGCCGACCCACAGGCGCAGTAATGGCAATTCTCAAAGCCCAACACCTGGCCAAAGCCTACAAAGGCCGCCAGGTGGTTCGTGATGTCAGCCTGTCGATTGAAAGCGGCCAGATCGTTGGCCTGCTTGGTCCTAACGGCGCCGGCAAAACCACCTGCTTCTACATGATCGTCGGTCTGGTCAATGCCGATCAGGGCCGTGTACTGATCGACCAGCAAGACGTCACCCACCTGCCCATGCATGGCCGCGCCCGCGCCGGCATCGGCTACCTGCCGCAGGAAGCGTCGATTTTCCGCAAGCTGTCGGTGGCCGACAACATCATGGCCATCCTCGAAACCCGCAAAGAACTCGACAGCGCCGGTCGCCGCAAAGAGCTGGAAAGCCTGCTGCAGGAATTCCACATCACCCATATTCGCGACAACCTCGGCATGAGTCTGTCCGGCGGCGAACGCCGACGCGTGGAAATCGCCCGTGCGCTGGCCACTGCGCCAAAGTTCATCCTGCTCGATGAACCCTTCGCAGGCGTTGACCCAATCTCGGTGGGCGACATCAAACAGATCATTCATCACCTCAAGGCCAAAGGCATTGGCGTGCTGATCACCGACCACAACGTGCGTGAAACGCTGGATATCTGCGAGACCGCCTATATCGTCAACGACGGTCAGTTGATTGCAGAAGGCGACGCTGAAACCATCCTCGCCAACCAGTTGGTGAAAGAGGTTTATCTGGGTCACGAGTTCCGTCTGTAAGACTCTTCTGTAGCCACATTCAGGTGTGCACTACAGACTTCGATTGAGGACTAGGCAAACACCTCAAACATAGGCATATAATTTGCTTCCTGGTGGCGCTTCGGCGCCCTCGTTGTGGAAGCGCGTATGCGCCGGCGAATAAGGTCTTAAGCCCCCTCCATGAAACCATCGCTCGTCCTAAAAATGGGCCAGCAGCTGACGATGACACCGCAGCTGCAACAAGCCATCCGCTTACTCCAACTGTCCACGCTGGATCTTCAACAAGAGATTCAGGAGGCGCTGGAGTCAAATCCCATGCTCGAACGCCAGGAAGAAGGCGAGGACTTCGATAACAGCGATCCGCTGGCCGATGGTGCCGAAAGCGCACCGCCAGCGCCGAACAACGAAGAGTCCTACCAGGACACCAGCTATCAGGAAACCTCGGCGCCCACCGTCGACAACCTGGAAGATGGCGAATGGGGCGAACGCATTCCAAATGAGCTTCCCGTCGACACCGCATGGGAAGACATCTACCAGACCAGCGCCAGCAGCCTGCCCTCCAACGACGATGACGAGTGGGACTTCACCACCCGTACTTCGGCCGGCGAGAGCCTGCAAAGCCACATGCTCTGGCAGCTCAATCTGGCGCCCATGTCCGACAAGGACCGCCTGATTGCCGTCACGCTGATCGACTGCATCAACGACCAGGGCTACCTGGAAGAAACCCTCGAAGAAGTTCTGGACGCGTTCGACCCTGAACTGGATATCGAGCTCGACGAAGTGGAAGCGGTACTGCACCGCATCCAGCAATTCGAGCCCTCCGGCATTGGCGCCCGCGACCTGCGTGAATGCCTGTTGCTGCAACTGCGCCAATTGCCGACAAAAACCCCATGGCTGGCCGAAGCGCAGCGCCTGGCAGGCGATTATCTCGACCTGCTCGGCAACCGCGACTACAGCCAACTGATGCGCCGCATGAAGCTCAAGGAAGACGAGCTGCGTCAGGTGATCGAACTGATTCAAAGCCTCAACCCGCGCCCGGGTTCGCAAATTGAAGCGAGCGAGCCGGAGTACGTGGTGCCTGACGTCATCGTGCGCAAGCACAACGACCGCTGGCTGGTGGAACTGAACCAGGAAGCGATGCCCAAGCTACGGGTCAATCCCCAGTACGCCGGTTTCGTTCGTCGCGCCGATTCCAGCGCCGACAACACGTTCATGCGCAATCAGTTGCAAGAGGCGCGCTGGTTTATCAAGAGCCTGCAGAGCCGCAACGAAACGCTGATGAAAGTGGCCAGCCAGATCGTCGAGCATCAACGCGGCTTCCTCGACTACGGTGACGAAGCCATGAAACCGCTGGTTCTGCATGACATCGCCGAAGCGGTGGGCATGCACGAATCAACCATCTCGCGCGTTACCACGCAGAAATTCATGCACACCCCGCGTGGCATTTACGAGCTGAAGTACTTCTTCTCCAGCCACGTCAGCACCTCCGAAGGCGGCGAATGCTCGTCCACGGCGATACGCGCAATCATCAAAAAACTGGTTGCGGCGGAAAATGCGAAAAAGCCGTTGAGTGACAGCAAGATCGCTGGTTTACTGGAGGCACAGGGCATTCAGGTAGCCCGTCGCACAGTCGCCAAATACCGCGAATCCCTCGGGATAGCGCCTTCCAGTGAACGTAAGCGACTGATGTAAACGCCTCGCACGGTTCGCACCGGCATCTGCCCCGCGAACCCTGCTCCGGCAAGACGGCTACACTGATCCAAGGCCAAAGTGTTCCGGCGACAAGCCCGATAGCTTGTCTCTTACACACGGCAATAAGGAGAAAGCGGTATGCAAGTCAACATCAGTGGACATCAGCTGGATGTGACCGACGCCCTACGCGACTACATCGACGAGAAGCTCAGTCGATTGGAACGCCACTTCGACAAGATCACCAACGTGCAAGTGACCATGGAGGTCGAGAAGCTCAAGCAGAAAATCGAAGCGACTTTGCACATCGCCGGGGGCGAAGTAGTCGCCAACGCCGAACATGACGACATGTACGCAGCCATCGATCTACTCACCGACAAACTCGACCGCCAACTTATCAAACATAAGGAAAAGCAACTGGGTCGCCTGCAAGGCGCCACAGCTCGCTGACACCATCCCAACCCATGATCCGACTTGAAAATATCCTGACCCCCGGCCGCTCCCTCGTGAGCGTGCCGGGAGGCAGCAAAAAGCGCGTACTCGAACAAATCGCCAACCTGGTCGCTCGCGAATTGCCCGACCTCGATGGCCAGGACATCTTCGAAAGTCTGGTGGCGCGCGAAAAGCTCGGCTCCACCGGCTTTGGCAATGGCATCGCCATTCCCCATTGCCGCCTGCCCGGTTGCACCGCTCCCATCAGCGCCCTGCTGCGCCTCGACTCTGCTGTCGATTTCGACGCCATCGACGGCGCGCCGGTCGACTTGCTGTTCGTGCTGCTGGTGCCTGAAGCCGCTACCGACGAACACCTGGAGCTGCTTCGCCAGATCGCCAGCATGCTCGATCGCAGCGAGGTTCGTGAGCAATTGCGCCACGCACCGACCAGCGAAAGTCTTTACCAGGTCGTCGTCGACGTACAAAACGGCCGCTAGACGAACAGGTGACTGTGCATGCGTTTGATCATCGTCAGTGGCCGGTCCGGTTCAGGTAAGAGCACAGCGCTGGATGTGCTCGAAGACAACGGTTTCTACTGCATCGATAACCTGCCCGCCGGGCTCTTGCCCGAGCTGGCCGAACGTTCTCTGCTGCACACCGAACTGGTTCAACCGCTCGTGGCCGTGTCCATCGACGCGCGCAACCTGCCCAGCCAGCTGAAACGCTTTCCCGAACTGCTCGCCGAAGTCCGCGCTCGCCACATTCAGTGCGATGTGCTGTATCTGGACGCCGACGACGAAACCCTGCTCAAGCGCTTCTCCGAAACCCGCCGCCGCCACCCGCTCACCACCGACGAGCGCTCCCTGGCCGAGGCCATTCACGACGAAAGCCTGCTGCTGAGCCCGATCACCGACCTGGCCGACCTCAAGGTTGATACCACGCACCTGAACCTCTATCAGCTGCGTGACACCCTGAAGCTGCGCCTGCTGAACAAGCCCGAGCCGGGCACCGCCTTTCTGGTGGAATCGTTTGGCTTCAAGCGCGGCATGCCGGTTGATGCCGACCTGGTGTTCGACGTGCGCTGCCTGCCCAATCCGTACTGGAAGCCCGAGCTGCGCGAGCATTCAGGCCTGGATTCAGTGGTGTCTGAATACCTGCAAGAACAACCGGACGTGCAAGAAATGTACGACGACATTTACGCCTACCTGCACAAATGGCTGCCACGCATCGCTGCCAGCAACCGCTCTTACGTTACCGTCGCCATTGGCTGCACGGGCGGTCATCATCGCTCGGTATACCTGGCGGACCGGCTGGGCAAAGAACTGAAGAAAACCCTGAAAAACATCCAGGTTCGTCACCGCGATCTCTAGAACCGCGGGACTCTATAGAAGGACTTAAGCAGCGATGCCTGCCTGTGAAATCACCATCATCAACAAGCTCGGCCTGCACGCACGCGCCGCTGCCAAATTCGTTGGCGTGGCGGGACGTTTCCCCTGCCAGATTCGCATCGGGCGCAGCCCGGAAAGCTGCGTGGACGGCAAAAGCATCATGGCCGTGATGATGCTGGCCGCAGGCAAAGGCACCGCCATTCACTTGATCACCGAAGGCGAGCAAGGCGACGAAGCCCTCGCGGCCCTGGTGGAACTGATCAACAACCGTTTCGACGAAGGCGAATAACCCATCCGGCGCCTAGCGCGCCAGCACCGCAGCCAGCAGCATCATCAAGCAGAAGCCCGCCGCCAGCCCGAGACTGGCGTAAGTACCGTTACCTTTGCTGTGCAATTCCGGGATGATTTCGTGAGTGATCACGAACAGCATCGCCCCCGCCGCCAGTCCCAAACCCCACGGCAACAGCACTTCCGAAAGCCCGACCAGCCAGGCGCACAGCACGGCGAACAGCGGCTCGACCAACCCTGACGCCACGCCAATGGCCGTCGCTTTTATCCGTGACATGCCGGCAGCCACCAGCACCAATGCAATGATCAGCCCCTCGGGCACGTTTTGCAGGGCGATGCCCATGGTCAGCGCGTCTGCGGCATGGGTGCCGGCGCCAAACGACACGCCCACCGCCATGCCTTCCGGAATGTTGTGCAGCACGATCGCCACCACAAACAACAATACTTTGGGCGTTAACACCGGCAGCGTCTGGTGGGCCGGCAGCTCATGCACCATCGGCGTTTGCGGCAACAGCTTGCCGGCTACGAACAACGCAATGGCGCCGACAAACACCGCAGCACTCACCAGCGCCGTTGCCGCCACTTCGCCGTGTCCTAGCGCCCGCGCCGCGTCGAGGCCGGGGATGATGAGAGAGAAAGAGGTGGCCGCCAGCATCACACCGACACCCGCGCCCATGATGCCGTCAGCCACGCTGGCGGCCACCCGGCGTAACAGCAAAACCGGCAGCGCGCCCAGCGCCGTGCCAAGCGAACACAGCAGCCCGCCTTGCAACGCGCGCCAAAGATGGGGATGCGCCAACAACAGCGCCTCAGCCTGACGAAACAGCAGCACACCGCCGGCCAGCACAATGGCCAGACCCAACGATCGGCGCAGCGGCTTGCTGCCAACGGTGGTCAGCAAATGCAAAGAAACGGGCATGGATAAACCTTGTCAGCAAACCACCGGCGGCGTGGGCTCAACTCAGCGCCAAGCGGTAACGGCGCAGTACTTCCGGCCAATTGATCACGTTGAAAAACGCGCCGATGTATTCCGGGCGCCGGTTTTGATAACGCAGGTAATAAGCGTGCTCCCACACGTCCAGCCCGAGAATCGGCGTATTGCCAACCATCAGCGGGCTGTCCTGGTTGCCAGTGCTTTCCACCACCAGCTTCTTGTCCGCCGTCACGCTGAGCCAGGCCCAACCGCTGCCGAAACGGGTGAGAGCCGCTTTGGTGAACGCCTCCTTGAACCCATCGAACCCGCCCAGTTGCTCTTCAATGGCGGTCGCCAGTTCTTCCGGGGGCAAGCCGCCGGCGTTCTCGGCCATGACCTGCCAGAACAACGAGTGATTGGCGTGACCGCCGCCGTTATTGATCACCGCGTTGCGCAGGTTCTCCGGCACTTCGCTCAGGCGGCCCAGCAGTTCTTCAACTGGCAGCTCGCCCAGCGGATTGCCTTCAAGCGCCGCGTTGAGATTGTTGATGTAGGTCTGGTGGTGCTTGCTGTGGTGAATTTCCATGGTTTGCGCGTCGATGTGCGGCTCAAGCGCGTTGTAGGCGTAAGGCAAGGGCGGCAGGCTGTAAGTCATCTCAATGCTCTCCATAAATGCGCGAGCCATCGGCACGACGCCCCGACTCGAACGCAGATTGCGGGTGATGGGTGATGCGCGAGCAGGCAAGCAGGTAGTCGGTGCTTGGGTACTGGCCGTGCTCGCTGATGAAAGCAAGCAACTCGGTATAAGTGCGCTGGCTGTGGCGCAATGCGGCTTCGCGCAGCGCATCGCCAAGACGCCGATTGCGCGAGGCTTGCAGAAGGTACTCGTGCACAGCGCACAGATACTCCGCAGCCTCCTCCGGCTGACCAATGCGAAGATGCAGATCCGCCAGGTTGTGGTGCGAAATGACCAGCGCCGCTACCGCTTCATCAGCATTGGCCCAGCGGTCGAACAACACCTGCGCCACGGCCAGCGCCTGCAAATACTGCTCACGCGCCGAGTAGAAATCGCCGGCGCCGAACAACTGGTTGCCAATCTTCATCATGCTTTGCCAATGCTTCATGGATCACTCCTGCACAGGTTCAGGAACACACGAGACTCGCAGGCCACTACGCATACGGGTTCCCTTGAGCCAACTCGGAAAACGCGATGGAAGGAATCAGACGCAGCGTCGCCAGCCGATTGCGCAACGCATTGAGCGTGCGCTGCTGCGCAACTTCGTGGGCGAGATGCTGCAGGGCATAAAGCGAGCGATACGCCTGGTCCAGGCACACGTTGCGCCAGTGCCAAGGCAGGACCGGATCGCACGCGGTGTCGAGCAGCAGATTGAGGGTGCTCAACGACATCTTCCACGGGCAAATCTGACCGTGCTCTACCAGCTCGCATCCTTGCGCCCAGTGCACATCAAGCAGTCGGGGTTCGTTCGGCAAAAGCGCGCAACGAATGCGCACGCCTTGCCAATACCAGCAATCCAGACACGGACCAAAGGGGGATCGCAGCGCCATCGCCAGCCTCCATAAAACCTAATGACATTTATTCTTATTCGCGAAGAATATTCAATAGGAGATTCGAGAAGACGCCAAGTACCGCGAAAACGCCATCAACGCGTTGCTAACAAGCGGTTTTATCTACAAACGAGCGCAGCGATTGAAGTCGCGAACTGCGATTTTTAGCGGTGAAGACGGGCCAAGCCAGAGGCGGCGCACGTGAATACGTGCGCCGGGAGGGAAATGAAAATCAGCTGCCTGCGACGGTCATTTTTTCGATCAATACCGACCCGGTGCGCACGTTGCTACGCAGCTCCAGATCGTTACCCACGGCGACGATTTGCTTGAACATGTCGCGCAGGTTGCCGGCGATGGTCACTTCCTGAACAGGGAACTGGATCTCGCCATTCTCTACCCAGTAACCGCCGGCGCCTCGAGAGTAGTCCCCGGTGACCATATTCAAACCGTGGCCCATCAACTCGGTGACCAACAGACCGCGCCCCATACGCTTGAGCAGCGCCTTCTGGTCTTCGTCGCCGTGGCTGACGAACAGGTTGTGCACACCGCCCGAGTTGGCGGTGCTCGGCATGCCCAACTTGCGTCCCGAATAGGTGCCGAGAATGTAGGAGCGCAGCTCGCCGTTTTCGACAAACGACTTGGCGTACGTCGCCAGCCCGTCGCCATCGAATGCCGCGCTACCCAACGCCCCGCGAATATGCGGACGCTCTTCAAGACTCAGCCACTCGGGGAACAACACCTGCCCCAGCGTGCCTTCAAGGAAAGACGATTTGCGGTACAGATTGCCGCCCGACACCGCCGAGAGGAAATGCCCGAACAGCCCCGTGGCGAGCTCTGCGGCAAACAACACCGGCACTTCGCAGGTTGGCACCGGGCGTGCGCCCAGACGGCTAACGGCGCGTTCCGCTGCCCGACGGCCGATGCTCACCGCGTCGGCCAGGTCTTCGCCGCGACGGCTGACGTCATACCAATAGTCGCGCTGCATCAGGCCATCGGCCTCGGCGATCATCACGCAGCTCAGGCTCTGCCGGGTGCTGGCATAGCCGCCGACAAAGCCATGACTGTTGCCGTACACGCGGCAGCCACGGTGAGTGTTCAGGCTAGTGCCGTCGGCGTTCTTGATTCGTGAATCGGTAGCGAAGGCCGCCGCTTCACATTCCAGTGCGCGTTCGATGGCTTGTTCCGGGGTGATGTCCCAAGCGTGGAAGAGGTCCAGATCCGGCAGGTCGCGGGCCATCAAATCGGCGTCAGCCAGCCCCGAGCACTCATCTTCAGACGCGTGTTTGGCAATCGCCAACGCCGCCGCCACGGTTTCGCGAATGGCCGCATCGCCGCTGGCCGAGGTGCTGGCCGAGCCTTTGCGCTGGCCGAGGTAAAGGGTGATACCGAAACCCTGGTCGCGGTTGAACTCGACGGTTTCCACTTCACCCTGGCGCACCGAGGTCGATAACCCCTGCTCCACCGAAACCGCCACTTCGCAGGCGCTGGCGCCCTGGGCCTTGGCCTCGGCGATAATCCGCGCGACTTGCTCCTGCAATTGCGGCAGGGCCTGCGGCCCAACTACGTCTGCTGCACTCATAACCTACAACTCCAGTTCAGAGACCAGTCACCTGGCCAGGCCGGACAAGCGGCCTTCGACTCGTTATCATGGCGGCGTTTCCAACTGGATCGACCCCATGTCTGACTATTCCGACGACTTCTCCGAAGAGAAGAGCAAAAGCCAAGTAAAGCGCGAACTGCACGCGCTGGTTGACCTTGGCGAGCGCCTGACCACGCTCAAACCCGCCCTGATCGAGAAACTGCCACTGACCGACGCCCTGCGTCGCGCCCTGGCCGATGCGCCGAAACACACGGCGAACATCGCTCGCAAGCGGCACATTCAATTCATCGGCAAGCTGATGCGTGATCAGAACGTCGATGAAATTCTGGTACTGCTGGACCAGCTAGATGCCTCTACCCGGCAATACAACGAACGCTTCCACAACCTGGAACGCTGGCGTGATCGCCTGGCCGCCGGCACCGACGACGTGCTCGAAGCCTTCGTCGCCGAATACCCGGACGCCGACCGCACCCATTTGCGTCAGCTGATCCGCCAGGCCCAGCACGAAGCCGCGCAAAACAAAGCCCCCGCCGCGACGCGCAAAATCTTCAAATACATCCGCGACCTGGACGAAACCAAGCGCGGCTTGCGTTAAGCCTCTGCGGGAGGCGTAGGTTGGGTTGAGCGCAGCGAAGCCCAACAAACCGGCCACCGGCCGGTGCGTATCGGTCCCAGTCGGGCTTCGCTGCGCTCAACCCAACCTACCTGTTCCACCGGTTACGCCCCAGTCCCGCCCACCGTAATCAAATCAATCTTCAACGTCGGCTGCCCCACGCCGACCGGCACTGATTGCCCGTCTTTGCCGCAGGTGCCCACGCCACTGTCCAGTTCCAAGTCGTTGCCGACCATCGACACCTTGCTCATGGCTTCCGGGCCGTTGCCAATCAGCGTCGCGCCTTTGACCGGGGCGGTGATTTTGCCGTCTTCGATCAGGTAGGCCTCGCTGGTGGAGAACACGAATTTGCCGCTGGTGATGTCGACTTGGCCACCGCCGAGGTTGGCGCAGTAGATGCCTTTCTTAACCGAACGAATAATTTCTTCCGGGTCGCTTTCGCCGGCCAGCATGTAGGTGTTGGTCATGCGCGGCATCGGCAGGTGCGCGTACGATTCGCGGCGGCCGTTACCGGTGGCCGCAACACCCATGAGGCGGGCGTTGAGCTTGTCTTGCATATAGCCCTTCAACACGCCGTTTTCGATCAAGGAGGTGCATTGGGTGGGCGTGCCTTCGTCGTCCATGCTCAACGAGCCACGGCGGCCAAACAGCGTGCCGTCGTCGACGATGGTGCACAGGCTGGAGGCCACTTTTTCGCCAATGCGACCGCTGTAGGCCGAACTGCCTTTGCGGTTGAAGTCGCCTTCCAGGCCATGGCCAACTGCTTCGTGCAGCAGTACGCCTGACCAGCCCGCGCCCATTACCACCGGCATCGAGCCGGCCGGCGCGGGAATGGCTTCGAGGTTTACCAACGCCTGGCGCAACGCTTCGCGGGCGTAGCCCATGGCGCGGTCTTCGGTCAGGAAGTACAGGTAGTCGGAGCGGCCTCCACCGCCATGCCCGCCGCGCTCGCGACGGCCGTTCTGTTCGACGATCACGCTGACATTGAAACGCACCAGCGGTCGAATGTCGGCACCCAGGCTGCCATCGGCAGCAGCGACCAGAATGCGCTCCCACACGCCAGCGAGACTGACAGTTACTTGTTTGATACGAGGATCCAGCGCGCGCGTGGCAACGTCGACGCGCTTGAGCAGCTCGACTTTTTCCGCACGGGTCAGCACTTCCAGCGGGTTTTCCGGCGCATACAAACGCGCCACCTCAGGGCTGACAAACGCCTGCACGCTGCCGTTCTGGCCGGCCCGGGCAATCGAGCGGGCGGCACGCGCAGCCTCGCTCAGCGCCAGCGGGGTAATGGCGTTGCTGTAGGCAAAACCGGTTTTCTCACCAGACTGCGCGCGTACGCCAACGCCCTGGTCGAGGTTGAAGCTGCCCTCTTTGACGATGCCGTCTTCCAGCACCCAGGTTTCCGAAACCTGGCCGTGAAAATACAAATCCGCTGCATCGATACCCGGCCCGGCCAGTTCGCCGAGCACACCCGGCAATTGCTCGATGCTCAAGCCGCCAGGGCCCAGCAGGTGCTCGCTCACGGACAGCAACATGTCGCTCATTTAGTTACTCCATAGGCTCTGGTGAGCCTCTAGGTCGGCGCCTTCAGCGACGACACTGCAAAACGGCGGTGCGTGTGCACCGGCATACGTTGACGGATGTCTGCCTGCTCAACCGCATCGCGGTCGGCCAGCAATACAGCCGCGCCTTGGGCCTGCTCGGCAAGCACTCGACCCCAGGGGTCGATGATTGCCGCATGGCCGAATGTTTCGCGTCCCTTCGGGTGCAGACCGCCCTGTGCGGCGGCCAGGATGTAGCACTGCGTTTCTATCGCCCGCGCCCGCAGCAGCACCTGCCAATGCGCAGCGCCCGTGACGGCTGTGAACGCGGCGGGCGCGGTAATCAGCTCGGCGCCGGCTTCACGCAAGGCGCCGTACAGCTCGGGAAAGCGCAGGTCGTAACAGACCGTCAGCCCCAGGCGCCCTACTGGCGTGTCGGCCACCACCACGTTGCTGCCGAACGCGTAATCATCCGACTCGCGGTAGCGACCACGGCTGTCGGCCACATCCACGTCAAACAGGTGCAGCTTGTCGTAACGCGCCGCCTGTTCACCGTCTGCATTGATCAGCAGCGAGCAGGCATGGGACTTCGCCTCGGGCTGGCCCTGCGGCGGCAACGGCAAGGTGCCCGCTACTATCCATAACGTGAGGTCGCGGGCGGTCTGTTTCAACCACGGCAGTATCGGACCCTCGCCCAACGCTTCCGCGCGGCCCAGCGTGGCGAGGTCTCTGCGGCCCATGGCGGCAAAGTTTTCCGGCAGCACCGCCAATTGTGCGCCCTGCTCGGCGGCCTGCTGCAGCAGCAGGCGGGCCTGGGCGAGGTTGGCCAGCACGTCGTCCTGGCTGACCATCTGAATCACCGCGAGGGACATGCGCGCTCCCTAAGGTTAGCGAGGTTTTTCGAAGGGTTTGTCGAAGGCGATTTTCGGGTCCTGCCAGGAACCCTTCACGCTGTACTGCACGCTGGCGAAACGGGCGACCTGCTTGCCCAGCAGCTTGTCGGCCACAAACAGCGCCCCGCCAATGGCCGGAGCACCCACAATCAGCGCCGCCAGTGGCAGGTTGTTGGTCAGCGGCAGGGTTACCAACAGTTTGGCATCTACCTGATTACTCGCCATGTCCAGCGTGCCGTTCATTTCCAGGTTGCTCGACGGCCCGGTGAGGGTGATCGGCTCCTTGGTTACGTACACGCCGTTGGTGGCGACCAACAGGCCTTTTACCCGGTCATAGCTCAGACCTTTATCCAGCAGGTCGGAGAAGTCCAGGCGCAGGCGACGGCCGATGGAGTTGAAGTTAAGCAGACCGAACACCCGCAGTGCCGCCGTCGAGCCTTGCGCCTCGACAAACTGGCCCTTGCGCAGCGTCGGATCGAGCGTGCCGCTGAAGCGTTTGAGGCTGATCCAGGCGGGCGATCCCGGCCAGCGGCCGTCGATGTCCATATGGAAGTCCTGACTGGTGGCCGTCGGCGCGAAATTCCAGGCCAGCAGCACGTCGGACAAATTGCCGCCGCCGATACGCCCTTTGAACCAACTATTGGTCGCGCCGGGTAGCCCTTCCCAACCCAGATCGCCTTCCACTTGAAGCCCCTTGAGCCCCATGGCGACGTCGTTGAACGCCACGCCATTGGCATTGGGCCGCGCTTTCAACGACCACGCACCCAGTAGCGCATCACCTTGATACACGCGGTCGATGCTGACGTTAAGCGCAGGAATTTGCCGAGGATCGACGTCCGCCAACGCGTCCGGTTCTTCCACCTCCGGCACGTTGGGGTCGGCGGGCTGCGGCGGTTTCGCGGCAGGGAAGCGCAAGTGTTTGAGCTGGATGTCGATGGGCGCGCCGTCTGCGTCTGGCAAGCCGACCACGCCGCTCACCCGTTCACTGCTGAGGCCGACGTTCCAGCCGCTGGCGATGCGGGTCATCTTCACGTTGAGGTTGTCGATGTCCGCGCCCAAACCATGGAACGTACTGATATGCAGGTCGGCGCTGTTGAAAAATTGTTTGGCGCTGGCGGCCTGGTCGCCGGCGTAGCGCTTGGCGACGTCTTGCCAGGCGGTGGCGTCAAGTTCGCTGATGTCACCATTCACCTGCAGGCCTTTTGCCTCGGGAACCCGTGCGGGCTGGCTGCCCAGGCGAAGTTCGGCGCGGCCGTCGCTGAAGCCGCTGGCCGGTGCGCTGGCAGCAAGGCTGGCGAGGTTGGCATAGGTAAGCGAGTAGGAACGTTGCGCGCCTTGCAGGCTCATGCGCCACTGGCTGGGACGCTCGTCTGCTGCCGCCTTGCCCAGCGGTGCCGGCAGGTCGATGGCTACGCCTTTCAGCGTGGAGTCCACCTGCAACTGGCTATTGTCGCCATCGAGCACCACCGCGAGCTGCAACGGCAGTTCACCGGAAACAGGAAGCGGCCGGGTGATGCCCGACCATTCGGTCAAGGTTTTCACTGGCACTTGCCCGGCAACTTCAATACGGCTCGAAGGCTTGCCTACCGTTTTACTCGCCAGCGCCTTGCCGCGAACGGAGCGACCAAACACGTGTGCGCGGATATCCGGCGCGCTCAGGCCCGTGGCCGTGTCATAGCGGAAATCGCCTTTGACCTGACTGAGCGCCAGCTTGGGCGTGGCGATGTCAAGCGTGGCGCCGTTGGCGGAGAAATCGACGATGGCCCGCGTCGGCGGCCCCTTGCTTAACGGGATATCGAGGTTGAGTTTGCCCTTGAGCGCACCTTCGCCGCCCCAGCCCTCGAATATCGAGGCGGTGCCGATGGGCGCTTCCTGCAGAATTTTCAGTGCGTCGGCCACGGAGCTGTCGACGTCGCCCGTAATCAGCAGGCGCGACGGCTGTCCTTTGGCTACATGCGGCACCTCGACATTCACGCTGCTCACCGTGCTGTTCAGCAACTGGCCGCTCGGGGCGCGAACGCGCACGCCGCTGTCCTCGATCAGCACATCGCCGCTGACGTTTTGCAGCGCAGGCCAGCCCGGCTGGAACGCCAGCTCGGTGTCATGCACCTTGAAGAACAGGCTAATGCTGGTAGCGGTCGGATCGGCGCCTTTGTTAAGCGAGCCCTGATACTGGAAATAACCTTCATCAATGGCCCCACGGTGGATCGCCGTTGTCAGCCACTTGGCCAGATCCTGGCTGAAACTCGGCACCAGGGTCGGCAGGTATTTCTCTACGTACTGCGCGTTGCCTTCCTGCAGGCCGACACGCAGGTCCATGTAGTCTTCGGTGTCGGGCGCCAGGGTCAGGCGAATCAGGAAATCGCCAGCCAGCTTGCCTTCGTCGCCGACCAGCTTCATGTAGGGCGCGATCAGCGTGAACGCATCGGTGTTCAGGGTCCAGGTCAGCCGTGCATTGGCTTTTTGGTAACGCCAGGGCTTGGGGAACAGATGGTCGAGGTGCAGGGCAAAGTTTTCGGTGTCCATGCGCAGTTCGCCATGGCCCAGGTCGCCGCTGATGCTGCCCGTGACGTTCTCGGCAGCCGGCGCGCCGCCATAGGCGCTAAAAGTGATTTGCTGCAGGTTGGCGGCAAACTGCACGCGCTGATCGCGGTTCTGCGCGTCGGGGGAAATGCTCAGTTGCAGGTTGCGCAGTGCTCCTTGCGGTTTCAGGCCGTGCAGCACCTCGGCGGCTTTCGCCGGTAGCGGCGCCAGGGCTTCGATGGCCGGTGCCAGCGGCGCGAGGTCAAGCCGGTCAGCGGTAACCTGCCAGCTCTGCGGCCGATTTTCAGCAGCGCTTTGATACACCAACCCCACTTGCACCTCGCCCCAACGCGTTTCGCCGAGCGTGGCGGCCAACGAACTGAGCAGCACGTTGTAGCCCTGCTCGGTGCGATTCAGGTAGGCCATCACCGCCAGGTCATCGACCTGCACGGCCTTGCGCTCGGCATAAGCGGCGCGCAGCTCTGGCGCATGCAGACGAGCCACAGCGCGCTGCACCGTACCGTCGGCCCACGACAACCAGAACTCGCCACCGGCCTGCAACCGCTCCACATGCCAGTCACGCGTGACGCCGGCCGGCAGCCAGCGTGCCCAGTCGCTCTGCGGCAAGCTCAAATAAACCTGCGCCTGCGCCTCGCGCCACGTTTTCGGCTTCACCCGGGCATCGATGCTCAGGCTCAGCGGCTGGCCGTCAGGCAGGGTGACGCGACCATCGAGGCGCTGGCGGCTGGAGCCAGTAAGCAGATCGAGGTTGATGTAGGTAAAGGTCAGCGGCGCGCTGTCATGCGGTTCCAGCGTGAGCTGGCTATTGAAGAGGGAAAACTGTTGCACGCGTTTGAGGCTGCGCAGCAGTTGTTCAGGGTCCAGGGGCGGCTCGTTCTCGCGTTTTGGCAGCCCCTCCATCGACCATTTGCCGTCGGCATCCTGCACGGCGCTGAGCTGCAAACCATCGACTTCCAGGCTGCCCACTCGCACTTGCTGTGCCTTGATGCTCGCCCACAACGCGGGTATGACCCGAACCTGATCGAGGCGCAACGCACTCGCGCCGTCGCCCACCTGCACGTCGTGCGCCACCAGCAGCGGCGCCAGACCGCGCCAGCTGCCTTCCAGGCTGCCGATGGTCACAGGCAAGCCGACGGCTTCGCGCAGACGGTCTTCGGCTTGCAGACGGTAGTCGGCCACCATCGGCACCAGCATGCGGCCGATGCTCACGTACAACGCTGCCACGATCAGGCCCGTGGCGCAGAGGTACAGGCCCCAGCGCGTCAGGGTGGCAATCAGGCGGGCGAGGCGCTGCATGATCAGGCGGCTTTCCTTTTATTGTTTGGCCGGGCCGACGCTGCCGGACTGCGACGAAACGCGGCGCCGGAGAGGGTCGCGAGATGAGTCAGAGTAAAACCACGTCGTATTGTTCCTGCGAATACATGCTCTCGACCTGAAACTTGATGGTGCGGCCAATGAAGCTTTCGAGGTCGGCCACATTACCCGATTCCTCGTCCAGCAGGCGGTCCACCACTTTCTGGTTGGCCAGCACCCGGTAACTCTCGGCTTGATAGGCACGGGCTTCGCGCAAGATCTCGCGGAAGATTTCGTAGCAGATGGTTTCAGGCGTTTTCAGTTTGCCGCGCCCCTGACAGCTGACGCACGGCTCGCAGAGAATCTGCTCGAGGCTTTCGCGGGTGCGCTTGCGGGTCATCTGCACCAGCCCCAGCTCGGTAATGCCGATGATGTTGGTTTTCGCGTGGTCGCGTTCCAGCTGTTTTTCCAGCGTGCGCAGTACCTGGCGCTGGTGCTCCTCGTCTTCCATGTCGATGAAATCGATGATGATGATGCCGCCCAGGTTGCGCAGGCGCAGCTGCCGGGCAATGGCGGTGGCCGCTTCCAGGTTGGTTTTGAAGATGGTTTCTTCCAGCGTGCGGTGGCCGACAAAGGCGCCGGTGTTGACGTCGATGGTGCTCATCGCCTCGGCCGGATCAATGATCAGGTAACCGCCGGACTTCAACGGCACCTTGCGTTCCAGCGCTTTCTGGATCTCGTCTTCCACGCCGTACAGGTCGAAAATCGGCCGCTCGCCGGGGTAATGCTCGATACGGTCGGCCACTTCGGGCATCAGTTCATCTACAAACTGGGTGACCTTCTGGAAGGTTTCCCGCGAATCGATGCGCAGTTTCTCGGTGCGCAAGCTGACAAGGTCACGCAGGGTACGCAGCGCCAGGCTGAGGTCTTCGTAAATGACCGAGGGCGTTGGCGCGGTTTTCATTTGCGTGGCGATCTGACTCCAGAGCCGGCGCAGGTAACGGATGTCCGCGACAATTTCGTCTGCGCCAGCGCCGTCGGCAGCGGTCCGCAAAATAAAGCCGCCGGCCTCTTCAATGCCTTCGGCAGCGATGCAGTCGGCCACTACTTTCTTCAGGCGCTCGCGCTCTACTTCATCTTCGATTCGCAGCGAAATACCGACATGGCTGGTGCGCGGCATGTACACCAGGTAGCGCGAAGGAATCGACAGTTGCGTGGTCAGGCGCGCGCCTTTGCTGCCGATGGGGTCTTTGGTCACTTGCACGGTAAGGCTTTGGCCTTCGTGGACCAGGGCGCTGATGCTTTCTACTGCCGCACCTTCGCGGGTAGAGATTTCCGAGGCGTGAATAAACGCCGCGCGCTCCAGACCAATGTCGACGAATGCCGCCTGCATGCCCGGCAATACGCGCACCACCTTGCCTTTATAGATATTGCCGACGATGCCACGGCGCTGGGTGCGCTCGACGTGCACCTCTTGCAACACACCGTTTTCCACCACCGCCACACGGGATTCCATGGGCGTGATGTTGATCAGGATTTCTTCACTCATGACGGCTCTCGCTCATGGCCTGCCAGCAGGGAATACCGAATTCGGCGAGTAAGGCGGCGGTTTCACACAGTGGCAGGCCGACCACGGCCGAATAGCTGCCACGCATGCCGCTCACAAACACGGCGGCCAGGCCTTGAATAGCGTAGCCGCCCGCTTTGTCCTGCGGCTCGCCGCTGGCCCAATAGGTGGTTGCTTCGGAAACGGAAACGGGACGAAAACTGACGTCACTGCTGACCAGACGCACCTCGCTGCGCTGGCGAGTAGCCAGCGCGACGGCGGTCATCACTTGATGTTCACGGCCGGAAAGAAGTTGCAGCATGGCCAGGGCGTCGGCCTGGTCTGCGGGTTTACCGAGAATCTGGCCATCCACCACAACGGCAGTATCGGCGCCGAGCACCACGGCATCGGCAGCGGGCGGCAATGTCGCCAGGCCCGCGGCGGCCTTGGCGAGCGCCAGGCGTTGCACATAGTGCTCGGCCGACTCGCCGGGGGAGGCTGTTTCGTCGATGGGGGCAGCGAGAGTAGAAAAGCCGACGCCGATCTGCGTCAGCAGTTCGCGCCGGCGTGGAGACCCGGAGGCCAGGTATAGCGTGGCCATGCAGACCTCTCCCTGTCGAGCAGTTAGAGGCAGTGGCCCAGGCCCCTGCCCCGCTTAGTTGACGTTCAGACGCTGATGCACACCGCGCAATGCCACCGAAATCCAAGGCCAGAGCAGCGCGCTAACCAGCGCGGGCAACACAAAGGTCAGGGTGGGCGGGCGGTTGCCGGTCAACGCATTGAGCCACAACTGCACCAGCTGGGCCAAGCCAAACACCACCAGCAATACCAGGCTTTGTTGCCACATGGGGAACATACGCAGGCGCTGATGCAGGCTCAGTACCAGGAAGGTGATGAGGGTCAGCACCAGCGCGTTCTGCCCGAGCAATGTGCCGTACAGCACATCGACGCCAAGACCCAGCAGCCAGGCAGTGGTCATGCCCACACGGTGCGGCAGGGCCAGTACCCAATAGGTGAGAATCAGCGCAGGCCACAGCGGGCGGCCGACTTCCATGAAGTCTGGCAGCGGCGCCACGCTCAACAATAACGCCAGACCGAGACTGAACCAGATCACCCAGCCATTACGCGGACGCAAACCAATCATCGACGCTCTCCCTGAGCAGCAGGCCTGGCCGGCGTGGTCGCAGGCCTCGCGGGGGCGGCGGGCGCCGGGGCCGGTGTCGCGCTGGCGGCGGGAGCGGGAGTCGCAGCAGGCGCCGGCGCGGTGGCAGGCGCAGCGCCAGCCCCTCCACCTTGCAGCGCCTCGGCGGCGTTCTGCTCAGCCTGGCGATCAACCTTTTCCTGCGCCTCGGCAGAATCCGTCGCCCGCTGTTCCGGCGTACGGGTGTCGGTGAAGA
Organism: Pseudomonas viridiflava; assembly: GCF_900573885.1. Lineage (GTDB taxonomy): Bacteria > Pseudomonadota > Gammaproteobacteria > Pseudomonadales > Pseudomonadaceae > Aquipseudomonas. Next base: position 199,967 of record NZ_UPSE01000493.1, on the reverse strand, counting down.
CCAGCAATACATAGCGACTGCGGTTCAGCGCGGCAGTCGGCACCGCGCGGACGATGGCGAATGGCTGACCGGAGTCGTGCACCACTTCCTTGACCACCGCCACCGGGTAGCCAGCCGGGAAGCGCTGACCAAGACCGGAGCTGACCAGCAAATCGCCTTCCTTAATGTCTGCCGTGTCGGCGACATGGCGCAGTTCCAGGCGCTCCGGGTTGCCGGTGCCGCTGGCAATGGCGCGCAAGCCATTGCGGTTCACCTGCACGGGAATGCTGTGGGTGATGTCCGTGAGCAGCAGCACACGTGAGGTATACGGCATCACTTCCACCACCTGGCCCATCAGGCCGCGCGCGTCCAGCACGGGCTGGCCGAGGAACACGCCGTCTTTGCCGCCTTTATCGATGAGGATGCGGTGCGTGAACGGGTTGGGGTCGACACCAATCAGCTCACTCACCAGTACCTTCTCATCCACTAGAGAGGACGAGTTGAGCAGTTCGCGCAACCGCACGTTCTGCTCGGTGAGCGCCGCGAGTTTCTGCAAGCGACGCTGCATCAGCAGGGCTTCGGCTTTGAGTTTCTCGTTCTCGCCGAGCAACTCGCTGCGGCTGGTGAACTGCGCGGTGGCGCCGTCCCACATACGCACGGGGAAATCGGCCAGCCAATAGAACGGCGTGAGCACCAGACCGAGCTGGCTGCGCATGGGCTTGAGGGATTCGAAACGGGCGTCGACCACCATCAGCGTGGCCGACAGCACAACCAGCACCAGCAGGCGCACACCCAATGACGGTCCTTTGGCAAAGAGCGGCTTAATGGCTGAGTGCTCCGACGCTGAAGTGAATATTCATACGGTCCGCATCGCTGGCTGGTGGGCGTGGATTCTAACGCGCGAAGTGTAACGGCAGTGGCCGCCCTAAATGCAATGAGCCCACCGGAGTGGGCCCAACATCTACTGCATCACGACTGCCGAATAACCAAGTTATTCACTCGAAAGCAGATCCATCGTGTGACGGTCCATCATCTCGAGGGCCTTGCCGCCGCCACGTGCTACGCACGTCAGCGGGTCTTCGGCAACGATCACCGGCAGGCCAGTTTCCTGGGCCAGCAGCTTGTCGAGATCACGCAGCAAGGCGCCACCACCGGTCAGCACAAGACCGCGCTCGGCGATGTCGGAAGCCAGTTCTGGCGGCGATTGTTCGAGGGCGCTTTTCACCGCTTGCACGATGGTGGCCAGCGACTCTTGCAACGCTTCGAGCACTTCGTTGGAGTTCAGGGTGAAGCTGCGCGGTACGCCTTCAGCCAGGTTACGGCCACGTACATCCACTTCGCGCAATTCGCCGCCAGCGTAGGCGGTACCGATTTCCTGCTTGATGCGCTCAGCGGTGGATTCACCGATGAGGCTGCCGTAGTTACGGCGCACATAGGTGATGATCGCTTCGTCGAAACGGTCGCCGCCCACACGCACGGATTCGGCATACACCACACCGTTCAGGGAGATCAGGGCGATTTCAGTGGTACCACCACCGATGTCCACCACCATGGAACCGCGTGCTTCCTCTACCGGCAGGCCGGCACCAATGGCAGCGGCCATCGGCTCTTCGATCAGGAACACTTCACGGGCACCGGCACCGAGGGCCGATTCACGAATGGCGCGACGTTCTACCTGGGTGGACTTGCACGGTACGCAGATCAGCACGCGAGGGCTTGGCTGCAGGAAGCTGTTCTCGTGCACTTTGTTAATGAAGTACTGAAGCATTTTTTCGCAGACGCTGAAGTCGGCGATCACGCCGTCTTTCATGGGGCGAATGGCTGCAATGTTGCCGGGAGTGCGACCAAGCATGCGCTTGGCCTCGGTTCCGACTGCCACGACACTCTTCTGGTTGCCGTGGGTACGGATGGCGACCACGGACGGCTCATTGAGCACGATGCCGCGTTCGCGAACATAAATCAGGGTATTGGCAGTGCCCAGGTCGATCGAAAGATCACTGGAAAACATGCCACGCAGTTTCTTAAACATGGGATAGGGACCCTAGGCAACGCGTGGGTAAAAAAGTGCGGCAAACTCTAACAACGACGGGGATTTTGGGCAAGGCGCCAATATGTTAAATTGCCGCCTTTTCCCGGCATTAGCGCCCAGTTAGCGGCTTATGACCGCGCGCTGATCTTATCCGTTCCGTACGACATTCCCTACGGACTTCTACTCGCCTCTCGCAGGCCGTTCTATTTAATTGGAGAACACCCGATGGCGCTCGAACGCTCCGAGGTGGAGAAAATCGCTCATCTGGCCCGACTGGGTCTGAACGAAGCCGATATCCCTCGCACCACCGAAACACTGAATAACATTCTGGGCCTCATCGACCGCATGCAAGCGGTCGACACCACCGGCATCGAGCCGCTGGCCCACCCGCTGGAAGCAACCCAGCGCCTGCGTGAAGACACCGTCACCGAACAGAATCAGCGCGAGGCTTACCAAGCCATCGCCCCGGCCGTGCAAGACGGTCTGTATCTGGTTCCGAAAGTAATCGAGTGAGGGTTATCGAGTGAGTAAGGACGTGGACATGCACCAACTGACCCTGGCCGAGATTGCCCGTGGCCTCGAGGCCAAGAAATTCTCCTCCGAAGAGCTGACCCTCAGTTTGCTGGCGCGTATCGCCGCACTGGATCCGCAGCTCAACAGCTTTATTACCGTGACCGAAGACAGCGCGTTGCAGCAGGCCAAGGCCGCTGACGCCCGTCGTGCCGGCGGCGAAACCGGCGCCCTGCTTGGCGCGCCGCTGGCCCATAAGGACTTGTTCTGCACCCAGGGCATTCGCACCAGCTGCGGCTCGAAAATGCTCGACAACTTTACCGCCCCCTACGACGCCACTGTGGTCGCCAAGCTCGCCGCCGCTGGCGCCGTGAGTCTGGGCAAAACCAACATGGACGAATTCGCCATGGGCTCGGCCAACGAGTCGAGCCATTACGGCGCGGTGAAAAACCCGTGGAATCTTGAGCACGTGCCGGGCGGCTCGTCCGGTGGTTCTGCTGCTGCCGTAGCCGCGCGCCTGCTGCCTGCTGCGACAGGCACCGACACCGGTGGCTCGATCCGCCAGCCTGCCGCACTGACCAACCTCACCGGCCTCAAACCCACCTACGGGCGTGTTTCGCGCTGGGGCATGATTGCCTACGCCTCGAGCCTCGACCAAGGCGGCCCATTGGCCCGCACCGCCGAAGACTGCGCCCTGCTGCTGCAAGGCATGGCCGGTTTCGACGCGAAAGACTCCACCAGCGTCGATGAGCCGGTGCCGGATTATTCCGCCACCCTCAACGACTCGCTCAAAGGCCTGCGCATCGGCCTGCCCAAGGAATACTTCGGTGAAGGCCTGGACCCGCGCATTGCCGCGCTGATTCACGCCAGCGTCAAACAGCTGGAAGCGCTCGGTGCGGTGGTCAAGGAAATCAGCCTGCCCAACATGCAACACGCGATTCCGGCGTACTACGTCATCGCCCCGGCAGAGGCTTCCTCCAACCTTTCGCGCTTTGACGGCGTTCGTTTTGGCTACCGCTGCGAAGACCCCAAAGACCTCACCGACCTTTATAAGCGTTCGCGCGCCGAAGGCTTCGGTGCAGAAGTGCAGCGCCGCATCATGGTCGGCGCGTACGCATTGTCTGCCGGTTACTACGACGCCTATTACCTGCAAGCGCAGAAAATTCGTCGCCTGATCAAAAACGACTTTATGGCCGCCTTCCACGATGTGGACGTGATTCTCGGACCGACCACGCCGAACCCGGCCTGGAAAATCGGCGCCAAGAATAACGACCCGGTCGCCGCCTACCTCGAAGACGTCTACACCATCACCGCCAACCTCGCGGGCTTGCCGGGCATTTCCATGCCGGCGGGTTTCGTCGACGGTTTGCCGGTTGGCGTACAACTGCTCGCGCCCTACTTCCAGGAAGGTCGCCTGCTCAACGTCGCTCACCAGTATCAGCTCAGCACTGACTGGCACACGCGCACACCGACAGGCTTCTGAGGAGAAACACCATGCAATGGGAAGTTGTTATCGGGCTGGAGATTCACACCCAGCTCGCCACCCAATCGAAGATTTTTTCCGGCAGCGCCACCACCTTTGGCCAGGCGCCGAACACCCAGGCCAGCCTGATCGATCTGGGCATGCCCGGCGTGCTGCCGGTGCTCAACGAAGAAGCCGTGCGCATGGCGGTGAAATTCGGTCTGGCGATTGACGCCGAGATCGGCCAGCACAACGTGTTCGCGCGCAAAAACTACTTCTACCCGGACCTGCCCAAGGGCTACCAGATCAGCCAGATGGAACTGCCCATCGTTGGCAAAGGCCATCTGGATATCACCTTGGAAGACGGCACCGTCAAACGCGTCGGCATCACCCGCGCGCACCTGGAAGAAGACGCCGGCAAAAGCCTGCACGAAGACTTCAGCGGCATGAGCGGCATCGACCTCAACCGCGCTGGCACGCCGCTGCTGGAAATCGTTTCCGAGCCGGACATGCGCAGTGCCAAAGAGGCAGTGGCGTACGTAAAAGCCATTCACGCCCTGGTGCGTTACCTGGGCATTTGCGACGGCAACATGGCCGAAGGCTCGCTGCGCTGCGACTGCAACGTGTCGGTGCGCCCCAAAGGCCAGGCCGAATTCGGCACGCGCTGCGAGATCAAGAACGTCAACTCGTTCCGCTTTATCGAGAAGGCGATCAACACCGAAGTGCAGCGCCAGATCGAGCTGATCGAAGACGGCGGCAAGGTCATTCAGCAAACCCGCCTGTACGACCCGAACAAAGACGAAACCCGTGCCATGCGCAGCAAGGAAGAAGCCAACGACTACCGTTACTTCCCCGACCCTGACCTGCTGCCGGTGATTATCGACAACGCCTTTCTCGACACCACCCGCGCGACCCTGCCGGAACTGCCACCGCAAAAACGCGAGCGCTTCCAGGCGCAGTTCGGTTTGTCGGCCTACGACGCCAGCGTGCTGGCGTCGAGTCGCGAGCAAGCCGATTACTTCGAGCAGGTGGTCAGCATCAGCGGTGACGCCAAGCTGGCGGCCAACTGGGTGATGGTGGAGCTGGGCAGCCTGCTCAACAAACAAGGCGTGGAAATCGACGCCTCGCCGGTGAGCGCCGAGCAACTGGGCGGCATGCTGCTGCGCATCAAAGACAACACCATCTCCGGCAAGATCGCCAAGATGGTTTTTGAAGCCATGGCCAATGGCGAAGGCAGCGCGGATCAAATCATCGAAGCCAAAGGTCTCAAGCAAGTCACCGACAGCGGCGCCATTTCCGCCGTGCTCGATGAAATGCTGGCGGCCAACGCCGAGCAGGTTGAACAGTACCGCGCCGCCGATGAAGCCAAGCGCGGCAAGATGTTCGGCTTCTTTGTGGGCCAGGCGATGAAAGCCTCCAAAGGCAAAGCCAACCCGCAGCAGGTTAATGAGCTGTTGAAGCAGAAGCTGGAAGGCTAACGGCAGACCCTCTCCCTAACCCTCTCCCGCCAGCGGGCAGAGGGAACCAGACCAAGTTGCCGCTTAGCTCCCCTCTGCCCGCTTGCGGGAGAGGGGTCGGGGGAGAGGGTTATAGATTTTCCTCCCAAACCAAACGGAGACACAGGTATGTGGCGTCTGTTATTCGCAGGAAGCTGTATCGCGCTGTTGAGCGCCTGTACCACTCCCTCCTTTCGCGGCAGCCCCAGCGATAACACGCCGGCCTACAACGGTCATTACGATGAACGTGGCGAAGCCTCGTATTACGGCGCCCGCCACCACGGCAAGAAGACCGCCAGCGGCGAGCGCTTCGACCAGGCGCAACTCACCGCCGCCCACCGCACCCTGCCCTTCGGCACTCAGGTTCGGGTGACCAATCTGGACAACAACAAATCCGTGATTCTGCGCGTTAACGACCGCGGCCCTTACAGCCGCAAACGGTTGATCGACGTGTCCCATGCTGCCGCCGAGCAACTCGGCATGTTACGCAGCGGCGTCGCACCGGTGCGCGTGCAGAGTCTCGACTGACTACTTCGGGGAACGCCATGAGCGAACAGAACAAAACTGGCGAGCAGATGCGCCGTCAGGTGATGGGCGATGCCTTCGTCGACCGCGCCCTCAACAACGCCACTGACTTTACCCAGCCGCTGCAAGATTTCGTCAACGAGCACGCCTGGGGTTCGGTGTGGAGCCGCGAAGGCTTGCCGCTGAAAACCCGCAGCCTGATCACCCTCGCCGCCCTCACTGCGCTGAAATGCCCGCAAGAGCTGAAGGGCCACGTGCGCGGCGCACTGAACAATGGCTGCACGGTAAAAGAAATTCGCGAAGCGCTGCTGCACTGCGCCGTGTACGCCGGCGTGCCGGCCACCATCGACGCCTTCCGCGCTGCGCAGGAAGTCATCGAAAGCTACGAACCGGCCGCGCCAAAATCGTAGGTTGGGCTAAGCCAAAGGCGAAGCCCAACACACACTAAGCCTCGACCAGCCCCTGCTCTTCCAGGCGCAACTGCCGCCCGTGGAATTGCTTGAGGCTGCCCCGATGGCCAATGCTGATCAGGCTGCTGCCCGGCAGTTTCTCGGTCAGCAGGCGATACACCGCCGTCTCATTGGCCTCGTCCATGGCCGAGGTGGCTTCATCGAGGAACAACCAGCGCGGCTGCACCAGCAACGCACGGGCAATGGCCACGCGCTGTTGCTCGCCCGGCGAAAGCACCCGCTCCCAGTGATCTTCCTCGTCCAGCCGGCTGGCAAGATGGGCCAGGTTGCACGTCTGCAGCACTTCGTTCAGGCGCTCGGTGGAATAGGTATCGTCCGCCTGCGGATAGCTCAGCGCAGCGCGCAGGCTGCCAATGGGCAGATACGGTTTTTGCGGCAGGAACAGACTGCTGTCCGGCACGTTCAGCGCGCCGTTGCCGAACGGCCATAGCCCGCTCAGCGCGCGCAGCAAGGTGCTTTTGCCACTGCCCGAGGCACCGCTGATCAGCACGTGCTCGCCCGGCGCGATATTCAATGAAGTCGGCTTCAGCAACGTGCGCCCATCGGCGAGGCTCAGTTGCACCTGATTCAGGCTCAACTGCTCAGCGTTGCGCGTACGGGCAATCGCCGGATTGGCGTCCAGATGTTCACCCTCGGCCAGCGCCTGGCGGAAACTCAGAATCCGGTCGCAGGTGGCGCGCCACGCCGCGAGGCTGGCGTAGGCGTCGATAAACCAGCTCATGCTTTCCTGCACGTTGCTGAACGCCGAGTTGATTTGCATGAGATCGCCGAGCTGAATCTTGCCGGAGAAGTAGCGCGGCGCAGCGACGATCATGGGGAAGATGATGGCGATCTGGCCGTAGCCCGAGCTGAAAAACGTCAGGCGCTTCTGCACCTTCATCAGCTCCCAGAAGTTGCTCCACACTTTGGTGAAACGCCCCATCAGCCGCTGCTGTTCGTTGTGCTCGCCGTTGTACAGCGCAATGCTTTCAGCGTTTTCACGAATACGCACGAGACCAAAACGAAGGTCGGCTTCGTAGCGTTGCTGGTTGTTGTTGAGCACGATCAACCGCCGCGCCACCAAGTGCACCAGCCAGCTGCCGACCAGCGCATACAACAGCGCCGCCCAGAACATATAGCCCGGCACGTCGACGCCAAAAATCTCCATGCTGCCGGACACGCCCCAGAGAATCACCGAGAACGACACCAGACTGACCACGTTGCGAATCAGCCCAAGGCCAAGGCCCAGCGTGCTGTCGGTAAAGCTGTTGAGGTCTTCGGCCAGACGTTGGTCCGGGTTATCGGTGTAGCCGGCTTGTTCAAGGCGGTAGTAGTTCTTGTGAGCGAGCCAGGCAGCGAAGTGTTTTTCCGTCAGCCAGCGACGCCAGCGGATGGTCAGCATCTGCGTGAGATAGAGCTTGTACACCGCGATCAGAATCGCCACCGCTGCAATGCCGCAGAAGTACAGAATCAGTCGCGTGAAGGCTTCGAGGTCTTTGTTTTGCAGCGCGTTGTAAAAGTCGCGGTACCAGCTGTTGAACCACACCGAAATCGCCACGCCCACCAGCGACATGGCGATCACCGCAATCAGCAGCAACCAGGCCATGCCTTTTTCTTCGCTGCGCCAATAGGCGCTGGCGAGGTGCCAGACGCGGGAGAAAAAGTGACTGGGCAGCGCATCGTTGACCGCTGAATATTCGGCGTTCTTGCTCATGAGTGGCACTCAAGACGGGATGAAAAAAAAGCGCCTAACCAGGCGCTTTACTGCATGTGGGGGCGCTGATTAAGACAGTTTCCAGCCCCCTTGGATAGCCTGTCTCGCGGCCGGTTCAGCGCCGTACCGGGCGCTTCTGCAATTTGCGCTGCAACGTCCGACGGTGCATACCCAACGCACGTGCCGTGGCCGAGATATTTCCGTCGTGTTCGCTCAGTACGCGCTGAATGTGTTCCCACTGCAGGCGGTCCACCGACATCGGATTCTCTGGCACCAGGGTGGAAAGGTCCGCATGTTCGGAAACCAGCGCGGTCAGCACGTCGTCGGCATCGGCCGGCTTGCACAGGTAGTTGCAGGCGCCGCGTTTGATCGCCTCCACCGCCGTGGCGATGCTGGAATACCCGGTGAGAATCACCACGCGCATTTCCGCATCCAGCGCGAGCAGTTTGGGCAACAGCACCAGCCCGGAGTCGCCTTCCATTTTCAGGTCGAGCACGGCGTAGTCCGGCATGTCCTGTTCGGCGAGTGCCAGGCCTTCTTCGGCGGAGCCGGCGATGGACACACGCAGACCTCGACGACTCATGGCGCGGGCCATTACGCGGGTGAAGGTTTCGTCGTCATCGACCAACAGCAGATGCGGTTGTTCTTCGCCTTCGATGGGGGTTTCTTCGCTCATTGGCTTCTCCGGTTCAGCTTGGCTGACGAGGCAGGCGCAGCTCGGTAAGCGTGCCGCCATCTTCATGATTGTAGAGTTTCACCGAACCGCCAGCCCGCGTAACGCTGGCCTGGCTCAAGAACAGACCCAGGCCGAAACCTTTGCCTTTGGTGGTGATAAAGGGTTTGCCCAATTGCTCGGCAATGGCCAGCGGTACGCCAGCACCGTGGTCACGAATGCTGATGCACATTTCCAGCACGTTCCAGTCCACGCGGATGTCGAGCTTGTCGGCGCAGGCGTCGGCGGCGTTGTTCAGCAGGTTTAGCAGGGCCTGGGTGAGATCGGGCGGCGGGGCCAGACGCGGCACCGCGCCAATGCCGAGAATCTGATAACGGTAAGTGGCTTCCGGACGCATCAGGTGCCAGCGGTTGAGCGTGGTTTCCAGCCAACTGGCCACCGACTGCTCTTCAACCGTAAGCCTGCGGTCCGCCTCGGCGGCGCGAACCAGTTGCTGCAAGGTGTCTTTGCACAGGCTCACCTGCTCTTGCAGCACGGCCAGGTCTTCCTGCAGCAACGGATCGGGGTGTTCCCGGCGCAGTTCTTTGATCAATACGCTCATGGTCGCCAGCGGCGTGCCCAGCTCGTGCGCGGCGCCGGCCGCCTGGGTGGCGACGGCGAGCAGTTGTTGGTCGCGCATGCTTTCTTCCCGGCGCTCGGCCTGCAACTGCACCTGGCGCCGCACCGCGCCGGCCATTTTCACCACGAAGAAGGTAATGAACGCCGCCGACAGCGCAAAATTCAGCCACATGCCGAACAGGTGCAGGCTGATCAACATCGCCTCGTGCTGCACGCCATGCAGGTGCAGCGGGTGGTACCAGATCAGCAACGCGGTGTAGCCGGTCAGCGCCAGCCCGCTCAGCACCATGGAATACAGCCACGGCAGCGTGGCGGCGGCGATGGTCAGCGGCACCAGGTAGTAGGAAACGAAGGGGTTGGTCGAACCGCCGGAGTAATACAGCAGCACGCTGTGAATCAGCAGATCGCACGCCAGTTGGCCGGCATATTCCAGCTCCGTTACCGGCCATGGCCCACGCAACCGTAAGGCGGTCAGGCAGCACAGCACGGCTGAACAGAGAAGGGTCAAACACAGAGGAAGCCAGGGCAGCGGCAGCAGGTCGAGCAGGTAGGCGACGCCCACCGACGTGGCCTGCGCGGCCAGCACCAGCACGCGGATCAGGCTCAAGCGCCACAGGTTCTGGCGGCTGGCGGAAAGCAGTAGGACGGGGGCGAGCATGAGCGCTCCTGATGAGAGCCACAAATGACGGGCGAGTATAACCAGCGGTGCGACAAACCGTGCCAACTGCGGCAACCCGTCGCAACGCCATTCAGTACAGCACCCCGCAGGAGCCAGCTTGCTGGCGAACCCTGCAAACGTAACTTCCAGCGTTTCACGCAGAATTCGCGACAAAGGTCGCTCCTGCGCGAGCGGCACCGTGACGGAACCCGCCCCTGCCGCTACAGTCTGATCCGCGTAACCCTGCCCAGTGTCCAAAAGGAGTTTGCATGTCTTCGCTCAGCCGCCTTACCGCTGCCATCGCCCTCAGTGCCGCCACCCTCACGGCGCTGCCCAGCCATGCCGAGGAGGCGCGTTACAACCAGGTTGCCCTGCGCGCCGAGGTCAATCAGGACGTGCCGCACGACCTGATGAACGTCACGCTGTACACCGAAGCGCAAAACAGCGACCCGGCCAAGCTCGCCGCTGCCACCAGCGAAACCCTGAACATCGCCGTTGAGCGTGCCCGCCAGGCCAAAGGCGTGAACGTGAAGCTCGGCAGCCGCAACAGCTACCCGATCTACGACAACGACGGCCAGAAGATCACCGGCTGGCGTGAGCGTGGCGAAATTCGCCTGGAAAGCAGCGACTTCGCCGTGCTGTCCAAGCTCACGGCCGACCTGCTGAAAGACCTGAAAGTGGCCAGCATGGACTTCGCCATCTCCAACGCCACCCGCAAAAAGAGTGAAGACGAGCTGCTTAAAGAAGCCGTGGCCGCTTTCAAAGCACGTGCCGACATCGCTACCGCAGCCGTGGGTGGCAAGAGCTACAAACTGGTGAGCCTCAACCTCAACAGCGCCGGCTTCCAACCGATTCGCCCAATGCGCATGGACGCCATGGCCAGCATGAGCAAATCTGCTGCGCCGCAGGAAATTGAAGCCGGCACCAGCGAAGTGACCGTGGCGGCAGATGGCGTGATTGAAGTGCAGATGCCGTAAGTCGAACCTATCTGCAAGCCTGCATCGCGGCGAACCGCTTCAGCCGCGATGCTCTTCGCCCCACCCCGGTGCTCCTTTTCGAAGCACTCGCCCCACCGGCAGATGCCTCGCCTTTCCCCGACCGCCCGGTCCAGCCGCCCACACTTATAAAAACGCGACATCCTCAGACGATCCCGCCACAGCTTCTACACTCTTTGACCTATGCAGCTTGCAGTGGGCATGTGCCCTGCATACTTTTCAGCCACTCGGCCGTTCACGATCTGAAAGCCGAACTCGCAAAAAACGACAACAACCTGAGGCCACCATGCAAAAGAAAGTTGCCCTTCCTTTGTTACTTGCAAGCGGATTGCTGACCAGCGCTCCTTTCGCCCACGCCGCCAGCACCCTGGTGTTTTGTTCTGAAGGCAGCCCCGCTGGCTTCGATGCCGCGCAGTACACCACCGGCACCGAATTCGATGCGGCGGCCGAAACCATGTTCAACCGTCTGACCCAGTTCGAACGCGGCGGTACCGCGGTAGAGCCAGGCCTGGCGACCAGCTGGGAAGTGTCCCCGGACGGCCTCACCTACACCTTCCACCTGCGCGACGGCGTGAAATTCCACACCACCGACTACTTCAAGCCGACCCGCGAATTCAACGCCGACGACGTGCTGTTCACCTTCGAGCGCATGCTCAAGAAAGATCACCCGTTCCGTAAAGCCTATCCAACCGAGTTCCCGTATTTCACCGATATGGGCATGGATACCAACATCAGCAAGATCGAAAAACTCGACGACAAAACCGTCAAGTTCACCCTCGCGGCGGTCGATGCGGCGTTTATCCAGAACCTGGCCATGAGCTTTGCCGACATCCTCTCGGCCGAATACGCCGACAAGTTGCTCAAAGACGGCAAGGCTTCGGACATCAACCAGAAGCCTGTAGGCACCGGTCCGTTCGTGTTCAAGCGCTATCAGAAAGATGCGCAGATTCGTTACACGGCCAACAAGGATTACTGGAAGCCGGAAGACGTGAAGATCGACAACCTGATCTTCTCCATCGTCACCGACGCTTCGGTGCGCATGCAAAAGCTCAAGGCCAACGAGTGCCAGATCACCCTGAACCCGCGTCCGGCTGACCTGGAGTCGCTGAAGAAAGACCCGAATCTGGTGCTGCCAGAGCAGGCGGGCTTTAACCTCGGCTACATCGCCTACAACGTCACGCACAAGCCGTTCGAGCAATTGAAAGTGCGTCAGGCGCTGGATATGGCAGTGAACAAGAAAGGCATCATCGACGCCGTGTACCAAAGCGCCGGCCAGCTCGCCACCAACGGCATGCCGCCGACCCAATGGTCTTACGACGACAGCATCAAAGACCCGTCCTTCGATCCTGAGAAAGCCAAGGCGCTGCTTAAAGAAGCGGGCGTTGCCGAGGGCACCGAGTTCACCTTGTGGGCCATGCCGGTCCAGCGCCCGTACAACCCCAACGCCAAGCTGATGGCTGAAATGCTGCAGGCCGACTGGGCCAAGGTTGGCATCAAGGCCAAGATCGTCAGCTACGAATGGGGCGAGTACATGAAGCGCGCCAAAGGCGGCGAGCACGACATCATGTTGATCGGCTGGAGCGGCGACAACGGTGACCCCGACAACTGGATGGGCACCCTGTACAGCTGCGACGCGGTCAACGGCAACAACTTCTCCAAATGGTGCAACGAGGACTACGACAAGCTGGTAGTGGCGGCCAAACGCACCACCGACCAGGCCAAACGCACCGAGCTGTACAAGCAAGCCCAGCAGGTGTTGAAAGCCCAGGTGCCGATCACCCCGATCGCCCACTCCACGGTGTATCAGCCGATGCGCAAAAGCGTACAGGGCTTCAAGATCAGCCCGTTCGCGCTTAACTCCTTCTACGGCGTCAGCGTAGAGAAATAGCTATCGCGTCGACCGTCCGGCATCGCGCCGGACGGTCTCGATTGCAGAGGCGCTTGTTTGAAGACTGCGAAAAATACCCATTTTTTCAGGGCGCTGCTGCTAGCGGCCGGTCTTTTGGCACCTGCTGCTTTTGCAGCGCCTGAACAGTCCTTGGTGGTCTGCACCGAAGCCAGCCCTGAAGGCTTCGATATCGTCCAGTACACCGCCGCAACTACGGCCGATGCATCATCAGAAACCGTGTTCAATCGGCTGGTCAGTTTCAAACCTGGCAGCACCGAACTGATCCCGGGGCTGGCTGAACGCTGGCAGATTTCCCCAGACGGTTTGACCTACACCTTTCACCTGCGAGCCGGGGTGAAGTTTCATCGCAACAAGGCGTTTACGCCGACCCGAGATTTCAATGCCGAGGATGTGCTCTGGAGTTTTCAGCGTCAGCTGGACCCGGCACACCCGTGGCACAAGCTGGCCAGTCGCGGCTTTCCCTACGCCGAAGCCATGGGCATGGCCGCGCTGGTCGCACGCATCGAAGCGCCGGACGCGCGCACGGTGGTGTTTACCCTCAAGCACCCGGAAGCCCCGTTTCTGGCCAACCTGGCTATGGGCTTCGCCTCCGTATACAGCGCCGAATACGCCGCGCAACTGCTGGCCAGCGGCAACACCGAACAGCTCAATCAGCAGCCCATCGGCACCGGGCCGTTTGTGTTCGAGCGCTACAGCAAAGATGCGCAGATCCGCTTTCGCGGCAATGCCGATTACTGGGATGGCGCACCGCAACTGACGCGGCTGATCTTCGCCATTACCCCCGACCCCAACGTGCGTCTGCAACGGCTGAAGGCCAATGATTGCCAAGTGGCAGTGTTTCCGCGGCCTACCGATATTCCAGCCCTGCGCACCGAGCCGGAGCTGAAGGTGCTGGAGCTCGATTCGCTGCTGGTTGCCTACGTGGGAATCAACACGCGTCATCCACCGCTGGACGATGTACGGGTGCGCCAGGCCATCAACCTGGCCTTCGACAAAGCGGTGTATCTGCGCGCGCAATTCGGCGAAGGCGGCGCTTCGCCAGCGGTTGCGCCGTACCCGCCAACCCTCTGGGGCAGCGACCCCAGCATCAAGGACTGGCCGCACGACGTTGAGCGGGCCAGGCAGTTATTGAAAGAAGCCGGACATGGTGACGGCTTCGCACTGACCATCTGGACCCGCCCCGGCGGCGGGCCGACCAATCCCAATCCGGGCATCGGCGCGCAGTTGCTGCAAAACGACCTGGCCCAACTCGGCATCAAGGCCACTATTCGCGTGTACGAGTGGGGCGAGCTGATCAAGCGCGCCAAGAATGGTGAGCAGGATCTGGTGTTCATGGGCTGGGCCGGCGACAACGGCGACCCGGACAACTTCCTCACCCCCAACCTCTCCTGCGCTGCCGCGCGCTCCGGCGAGAACCAGGCCGGCTGGTGCAACGCCGAATTCGACGCGCTGATTACCCAGGCGCGACTGAACAGTGACCAGGCTCAGCGCGCCGAGCTGTACCGCCGGGCGCTGGGGATTTTTCACCAGCAAGCACCGTGGATCCCCCTGGCCCATCCCAAGCAATTCAGCGTGATCCGCCGCGACGTGCAGGGCTTCGTGCTAAGCCCAATGGGCTCGAACAATTTCGCCAAGGTGACGCGCCATGCGCCCACCGATTGAACCTGCAACGCTTGGCGCGCCCGTTGAGGCCGACCGTCAGGCAATGCCTATGCTGTGTTGCACGGGTTGGCGAATGCGAGAAAAATACGCGCCCTTTTTGCCAGGGTGTGCGCAGAGACTGAACCTGCGTACGAGGTTGGGCTCAATAGTTCGCGAGACGCCTGCCCTCACCCTAGCCCTCTCCCGCAAGCGGGAGAGGGGACCGACCGAGGAAGACGTAGCAACGCATTTAACCCCCCCGCCCCAGCGGGGAGAGGGCTGGGGAGAGGGGGCTGGATATCAGCCTAATACACAGCGTGAACGGCAAATTTCTGCCCTCTCTCTAACCCTCTCCCGCAAGCGGGAGAGGGGACCGACCGAGGAAGACGTAGCAACGCATTCAACCCCCTCGCCCCGGCGGGGAGAGGGCTGGGGAGAGGGGGCTGGATATCAGCCCAATGCACAACGTGAACGGCAAATTTCTGCCCTCTCCCTAACCCTCTCCCGCAAGCGGGAGAGGGGACCGACCGAGGAAAACGTAGCAATGCATTTAGCCCCCTCGCCCCAGCGGGGAGAGGGCTGGGGAGAGGGGGCTGGATATCAGCCCAATGCACAGCGTGAACGGCAAAGTTCTGCCCTTTCCCTAGCCCTTTCCCGCAAGCGGGAGAGGGCGAAACGAATCAAAACGAACACCACCGTCACGGGCACCACACTCACCCGCTGACCTATAACAGCCTCGCGAACACCCACGCGAAGCAATAAAAACGCCCGGCGCCGCTGACCCATAGCCCCGCCAGGTATGCCTAACCGGCTGATGAGTCGTACCAGACCAGGAGTACCGCCCCGCGATGTTCACTTTCATTGCCCGACGATTGGGGTTACTGATCCCCACGTTTTTTGGCATCACCTTGCTGACCTTCTCCCTGATTCGCCTGATTCCCGGCGACCCCGTGGAAGTGATGATGGGTGAGCGCCGCGTAGACCCGCAGATGCACGCCGAGGCGCTGGAGCGTCTGGGCCTGAACAAGCCGCTCTACGAGCAATACCTGAACTACATTGGCGACCTGGCCCAAGGCAATCTGGGCGAGTCACTGCGCACGCGTGAAAGCGTGTGGCACGAATTCCTCACCCTGTTCCCGGCCACTCTGGAGCTGTCGCTGGCGGCGTTGCTGTTCGCGGGCACGCTGGGCTTGCTGGCGGGGGTGATCGCCGCACTCAAGCGCGGCTCGCTGTTTGACCATGGGGTGATGGGCATTTCGCTGGCGGGTTATTCCATGCCGATTTTCTGGTGGGGCCTGCTGCTGATCATGTTCTTCTCCGTATGGCTGGGCTGGACGCCGGTGTCGGGGCGTATCGACCTGCTCTACGACATCGAACCGGTCACCGGCTTCATGCTGATCGATACCCTGCTCAGCGACGAAGAAGGCGCCTTTCTCGACGCCCTGCGCCACCTGATTCTGCCCGCCATCGTGCTCGGCACCATTCCCCTGGCCGTGATCGCGCGCATGACCCGCTCGGCCATGCTCGAAGTGCTGCGCGAAGACTACGTGCGCACCGCGCGGGCCAAAGGCCTGTCGCCAACTCGAGTGATTTTTGTCCACGGCCTGCGCAATGCGCTGATTCCGGTGCTCACTGTGTTCGGCCTGCAAATCGGCGCGCTGCTGGCCGGTGCCGTGCTGACCGAAACCATTTTCTCCTGGCCGGGCATCGGCAAGTGGCTGATCGAGTCGATTGGCGCGCGTGACTACCCGGTGGTGCAGAACGGCATTTTGCTGATCGCCTGCCTGGTGATTCTGGTCAATTTCGTGGTGGATATCCTCTACGGTCTGGCCAACCCACGCATCCGCCATCAACGTTAAGGGAGGCCTGAACATGACCACCAACGCACCGTCTCCTGCGCCGGCTTTGGCCGACCCGAGCACCCTTTACCCGTCGCCGCTAAAAGAATTCTGGCAACACTTCGCCCGCAACAAAGGCGCGGTGGCTGGCCTGCTGTTTATGCTGCTGATCGTGTTTTGCGCGCTGTTCGCGCCGTGGGTCGCGCCACATCATCCAAGCGAGCAATACCGCGACTTCCTGCTTACACCGCCGGCCTGGCTGGCCGGTGGCAATAGTCAGTTCCTGCTGGGCACCGATGAGCTGGGGCGCGATCTGCTGTCGCGGCTGATTCACGGCGCGCGTCTGTCGCTGATGATTGGCCTGGCCTCGGTACTCATGTCGCTGATTCCGGGCATTTTCCTCGGCCTGGTGGGCGGGTTCTTCCCGCGCATTCTGGGCCCGACCATCATGCGCGTGATGGACGTGATGCTCGCCCTGCCCTCGCTGCTGCTGGCCGTGGCGATTGTCGCCATCCTCGGCCCGGGCCTGATCAACACCGTGATCGCCATTGCGGTGGTGTCGCTGCCCTCCTACGTGCGTCTGACCCGTGCGGCGGTAATGGGTGAGCTGAACCGTGACTACGTGACGGCTGCGCGCCTGGCCGGCGCCGGGCTGTTCCGCCTGATGTTTGTCACCGTGCTGCCCAACTGCATGGCGCCGCTGATTGTGCAGGCGACCTTGAGCTTTTCTTCGGCGATTCTCGATGCCGCCGCCCTGGGCTTCCTCGGTCTGGGCGTGCAACCGCCAACGCCTGAGTGGGGCACCATGCTGGCCTCGGCACGCGATTACATCGAACGTGCGTGGTGGGTCGTGAGCCTGCCGGGCCTGACCATTTTGCTCAGCGTGCTGGCAATCAACTTGATGGGCGATGGGTTGCGCGATGCGCTCGACCCGAAACTCAAGAACGCCATTTGAGGAGCCCGTAATGAGCCTGCTGAATATCAAAAACCTGAGCGTGCGCTTCGGCGACGCCAATGCCGTACCGGTGGTCGACGGCCTCGACCTGAGCGTGGAAAAAGGCGAAGTGCTGGCGATTGTCGGCGAGTCGGGTTCCGGCAAATCGGTCACCATGATGGCGCTGATGGGCCTGATCGACGCCCCCGGCATCATCAAGGCCGACGCCCTGAACTTCGATGGCCACGACATGCTGACGCTGAAAAGCCGCCAGCGTCGCAAAATCATCGGCAAAGACCTGGCCATGGTGTTTCAGGACCCCATGACCGCACTGAACCCCAGCTACACCGTGGGTTTTCAGATTGAAGAAGTAATTCGCCAACACCTGGGCCTGTCGGGCAAAGCCGCACGCCAGCGCGCCCTGGAACTGCTTGAGCGGGTGGAGATTCCTGGCGCCGCCAGCCGCCTTAACGCTTACCCGCACCAGCTCTCGGGCGGCATGAGCCAGCGCGTGGCGATTGCCATGGCGATTGCCGGTGAACCGAAATTGCTGATCGCCGACGAACCCACCACCGCGCTGGACGTGACCATTCAGGCGCAAATCATGGACCTGTTGCTCGACCTGCAACGGGACAAGGATATGGCACTGGTGCTGATTACCCATGACCTGGCCGTGGTGGCGGAAACCGCCAACCGCGTATGCGTGATGTATGCCGGGCAGGCAGTGGAAGTGGGCAAAGTACCCGCCTTGTTCGACGCACCGGCACACCCCTACACCGAAGCGTTGCTGGCGGCGATTCCGGAACACAGCCAGGGCGCCAAACGCCTGGCCACCCTGCCCGGCATCGTGCCTGGCCGTTACGACCGGCCGGCCGGCTGCTTGCTGTCGCCGCGCTGTCCGTACGTGCAACAGAAATGCCGTGATTTCCGTCCCGCGCTGGACCCCAGCGAGTTGGGCGAAGTGCGCTGCTTTTTCCCGCGTAACCAGAACACCGCCCCCAGCCACCCAGAGAATCAGGAGCCCGCACGATGAGCGTAGTACTGACGGCTCGCGACCTTACTCGCCACTACGACGTCTCCCGTGGGTTGTTCAAACCGCACGCCACGGTACGTGCCCTGAACGGCGTGTCGTTTGAACTGGAAGCGGGGAAAACCCTGGCGGTGGTAGGCGAATCGGGTTGCGGCAAATCGACCCTGGCCCGCGCGCTGACGCTGATCGAAGAACCTTCTTCCGGCTCCCTGAAAATCGGAGGACAGGAAGTAAACGGCGCCAGCAAGGCTGAACGCAAACAGCTGCGTCGCGATGTGCAGATGGTTTTTCAAAGCCCCTACGCGTCGCTTAATCCACGGCAGAAGATCGGTGATCAACTCGCCGAGCCGCTGCTGATCAACACCAATCTGTCGCGCAGCGAACGCCGGGAAAAAGTGCAGGCGATGATGCAGCAGGTCGGCTTGCGCCCTGAGCATTACCAGCGCTATCCGCACATGTTCTCGGGCGGCCAGCGCCAACGTATCGCCCTGGCCCGCGCCATGATGCTCAACCCGAAAGTGCTGGTGGCAGACGAACCGACGTCGGCGCTGGACGTGTCGATTCAGGCGCAGGTGCTCAACCTGTTCATGGACCTGCAAGCCGAGTTCAACACGGCCTATGTGTTCATCTCGCACAACCTGGCCGTGGTTCAGCACGTGGCCGATGACGTGCTGGTGATGTACCTCGGCCGCCCGGCAGAGATGGGGCCCAAAGAGAAGATTTACGCCAGGCCCCTGCACCCTTACACCCAGGCGCTGCTGTCGGCGACACCGACCATTCACCCGGACCCGGAAAAGCCGAAAATCAAAATTGTCGGTGAGTTGCCCAACCCGCTAGACCCACCGAGCGGCTGTGCCTTCCACAAACGCTGCCCCCATGCCACCGAACGTTGCATCAACGAGGAGCCGCAACTGCGCCTGCTCGATGCGCGGCAAGTGGCGTGTCACCACGCCGAGGTGATTAACGGGTTGTGAGGTGGTTAAAAGCAATCGCGGCTAAAGCCGCGATGCTTTTAACCTCAAAAGATCAATAAACGTCGCGCCGGTAACGCCCTTCCTCGGTCAACTGTACAACGCGCTCATCGCCCAATACCTGGCGCAACGCCTGGTCCACGCCGTCGGCCATGCCAAGCAGACTGCCGCAAACGTAAATTGCCGCACCCTCTTCCACCCACGCCTTAAGCGCGTCGGCCGCTTCCAGCAAGCGATGCTGCACGTAGATTTTTTCTGCCTGATCCCGAGAAAACGCCAGGTCCAACCGCGCCAACCCGCCCGTCGCCAGCCAGCCCTGCAGCTCGTCTCGGCAGAAGAAGTCGTGAGCCTCGTTGCGCTCACCAAACAACAGCCAATTGCGCGTAGCGCCTTCAGCCACGCGCGCTTTCAACAAGCTGCGCAGCCCCGCCAGACCGGTGCCGTTGCCCAGTAGAATCATGGGGCGCGGCTCGTTGGGCAGATGGAAGCCACTGTTGCGGCGCAGGCGCAGGCTGATGCCTTCGCCAACTTGCGCATGCACACAGAGCCAACCGGAGCCGAGGCCGAACGTGCCGTCGCGGTGGGTTTCAACCCGCACCAGCAATTGCAGCGAGCCGTCTTCAACCACTGAGGCAATCGAGTATTCGCGCGCGGTGATGGGCACCAGCGCGTCCACCAATGCCTGGGCATGCAAACCGACAAGATGCTCGCGGCTTGCTGGCAGTTGCCGATTGGCCAGCGCCTGCGCCAGTGTTTCCTGCAAGCCGCCGACCTGCACGGCCGCAGTGGCAGCAATGCCCAGCCCGGCGATAAAGGCCTCGACAGCGGCCGCGCTGTTACGCGGCATCACTTCCACCAGATCACCGGCTTGCCACGCCGCCTGGTCATCCGGCGGCGTCAGGCTGAGCAGGTAAGTCGGCGAACCGGCACTGCCCGGGTTGAGCAGCGCGCGGGCGCCGAGCGTCCAGTTGCTATAAGTCGGAGTCTGCCAAGGCGCGGCGACCGAACCGCCTGAGATTTGCGCCACTTGCTGTTGCCACTGTTGCAGCGCGCCAGCGTCTCCGTTATCCACCTCCACAGTGGGGAACTGCTGCGCACCACCTTCGTGGCTGAGCCACTGCTGCAAACGGTGGGCGAAACCGCAGAAGTGCGCGTACTGGCGATCACCCAGGGCCAGCACTGCATATTTCAGTTCACCCAGCCCCAGGTTCTGCCCCAGCAGCTTGCGCTCGAAGCCACGCGCGCTGTCCGGCGCTTCGCCATCGCCAAAGGTGCTGACCACAAACAACGCATTGCGCGCCTCGCGCAGTTGGTTCGAGCTCAGGCTCGCCAGCGGCTGCACGTTCACCGCATGACCAGCGGCTTGCAGTTGCCCGGCGCTTTGCCAGGCCAGTTGCTCGGCAAAACCGCTCTGGCTGGCAAAGCCGATCAGCCAGTTGTCGCCGTCAGCCGCGCCTGCGCTGACGCCTTTTCGGGCGGCGAGCACCTGGCGTTTTTTGCGGCGGCGGTCGAGGTACAGCAACCAGCCAGTGATGAAGAACAGCGGCATGGTCACGCTGGCTGCGGTCATCAGAATGCGACCGGTGAGGCCGAAGTAACTGCCCACATGCAGCGCATAAATACTGGTCAGCAACTGCTCACCCAGAGGCTGATCGTCGTAGCGCTTCTGACTCTTAACGGCACCGGTATCAGGGTCCAGCTGAATTTCATTCATCGCCCGCTCGTGAGGCGAATCTGCCAGCAGAAACAATACGGTAACCGGCTGCTTGGCCGCCTGCGGCAAACGCAAGTTATAGAGCGCCAACTGCGGGCCGGCGATGCCAGTAACCGTCGGCCATAGCGCTTCGTAATTAACCGGAACCGCCTCGGCGCTCTGCGGCGGCGGGCCTTTGCGTTCACCGCGACCGCCGCCCGGCTTACCGCCCTGCTGGCCGGCAGGCGCGCTGCTGAGCATTGCCCGGGCACCGTCGTTAAACCAGTGATACGACCAAGTCAGGCCCGTAACCGCCGCCAACAAATAAAACACCAGGCACCAGGTGCCGGCCACGGCGTGCAGATCCCAATTGAAAGCGCGGCCTTTTTTCGCCCAGTCAAACGTCAACCATGTCCGCCAGCTCAGCGCCTTGCGCGGCCAACGCAGATAAAGGCCGGACAAACAGAAAAACAGCAGCATCAAGGTACAGGCGCCGGTGATTTGCTTGCCGAATTCGCCCATTGCCAGGAAGCGGTGCAGCTGGAACATCAGGTCGAAGAACGCCTTGCCCGCCGGTTCCCCACGCAGTTCGCCGGTATACGGATCGAAATAACGCGTCGGCCCACGACGCTCGCCCGGCTTGGGCGCGAAGAACACTTGTGAGGCTTTGCCCTCCAGCGTGTACACGCGCATGCCGACGATTTTCATGCCGGCCGCGCCTTCCAGTCTTTCCACCAACTGGCCCGGTGGCAGCACCCCGCTTTCGCGCACCTGAACCTGCAACACATCCGGATTCAGCGCCGTGGAGATTTCCGGCTGAAAGGAATACAGCGCCCCGGTGAGGCCCATGATGGCGAGCACCAACCCGGCCGTGATGCCGAAGAGCCAATGCAACTGGAACAACACGTTCTTGAACACGACAACCTCACCTGAACCGGCGCTTCACAGCGCGACCAACCGTTAATAGCGGCGAATTCTATTTGAGAATTTATAGCAACCGCGCAACCTTTACTGATCGTTTACCTAGCAAAGAAAAACCCCGAGCGAATTTGCTCGGGGTTTCGTTTGGCGCCGGCCATCAGCCCTCGACCGCGTCAAGCCAACTCATTTTCAAAAATGAAAGTTGGTCGAGACCAGGGCGGTCCGGCCTGCGGCCACGTGTGCCATGTGCGTCGAATAAACCTGATCGTAATAACGCTCGTCGGTCAGGTTCTGCACGTTGAGTTGCAGGTCCAGGTTCTTGCTGACCACGTACTTGGCCATGGCGTCGTAGCGCCAGTAGTCCGGCACTTGCACGGTGTTGGCGGTGTTGCCGAAACGCGAGTCCACGTAGTAGGCGCCGGCGCCCAGGGTCAGCTTTGGCAGTACCTGGTAGGTGGTCCAGAAGCTGGCGCTGTTTTGGGGGGTGCTGGGGATGTCGTTGCCGTCGTACAGACCCTCCACATACACCGGCGGCGCGCCTCGGCCAGCAGTGTTGATCACACCGCCGTCGACCAGCTCACCATCAAGGTAGGTGTAGTTGGCGAATACCTGCCACTTGTTAGTGATTTTGCCGCTGACACCCACTTCGAAACCATCTACGCGGGTTTCACCAATGTTTTGGGTCAGGCCGACTTCATCACTCACGCGGGCGTTGGTTTTTTCAGTGCGGAAGACGGCCGCATTCACGCCCAGGCGCTCGTCGAAAAAGTCCCACTTGGTGCCCACTTCGTAATTGCGGTTGCGCTCTGGCTCAAGGGATTGAGTGCCCACAGCAATGGCGTCCGCGCCTTCGCCACTGGTTTCACCCACGGGGTTGCTCGAGGTCGACCACGCCACATAGATGCTGCCGTTTGGCAGTGGATTGAAGACCACGCCCAGTTGGTAGTTCCAGAAGTGCGAGTTGTTTTCGTTGTCGAACGAACCCGAGACCAGATTGGCGGCACTCGCGGTAAGCCCCTGGGACTTGGTCTGATAATCGTCGTATCGCACACCGCCGTTGATCGACCATTGTTCGTTGAACTTCAACGTGTCGAACACGTACGCCGATAGGGTTTTGCTGTCAGTGTCGGTGTATGCGGCGCTATCGGTGATTGTGCCGTGGAAGGTGTCGTTGTAGCTCGGATCGGCAAGGGTGGTGCAGTCGTTCGAGTTCAGCATCGCGGTGTTACAGGTGTTGCCAGTTACGCGCTGCGTCACGAAGTAGTTGCGGTTATGCACGCCCTCTTTACTGAACTCGACGCCCGTGTTCAGCGAGTGCTCGATAAAACCGGTATTGAAACGGGCACTGAGGTCAGTCTGGTTGATCAACCCCTCGGACGTGGAGTTGCGACTCTTGGCCGAGCGCTGCACGAAACCGCGTGCCACGTTATTGCGCGAGTCATCCGGGTTGGTAGCGATGTAATCCAGCGTGGTGCGCACGATGCGCGAGCTGTTCGACACGGTCACGTTTTCGTTCAGGTCGTGCTCAAGCTTGATGGTGCCGGTGTCGGTCGTGCTGTCGCGGTAGTCGCGCGAGGCGAAGCCGTAGAACTTGTCTTTGTTGCCAGTCGGGGTGCGCACGCCATCGGCGCCCACGGTGCTTTGCAGCGGGTTGCCGAGGTCCGGGGTGTCTTCGCCTTCGACGTGGTAGTACGAAACGGTGGCGCGGGTCGGCGTGTTCAGGCCGAAGGTTACGGTCGGCGCCACGCCCCAGCGGCTGACGTCTACGCCAGCGCGGCCGGCGACATTGGCGTCGTGCTGCATCAGGTTGATGCGCGCGGCGATGTTCTCGGTGAGCACGCGGTTAACGTCCAGCGTGTAGCGGCGGGTCTGGTCGGAACCAAAGGTAAAGCCGGCGTCGGCAAAGTCCTGCTGCTTGGCGGTTTTGCTGATCAGGTTGAGGCTGCCACCGGTAGAGCCGGCGCCCGTGAAGGCAGAGCCTGGACCCTTGCTCACTTCCACCTGCTCGATGTTGAACACTTCACGGGTTTGCGAAGCGACATCACGCAGGCCGTCGATAAACATGTCGCTCTCGGCGTTGAAGCCGCGAATGATCGGACGGTCGCCCGCGGGGTTGCCGCCTTCGCCCGCACCAAAGGTAATGCCGGAGGTGGTGCGCAGTGCGTCGGCCAGGGAAAGGGAACCGGTGTCCTTGATCACCTGCTCGCTGACCACCGTGATGCTTTTCGGTGTTTCGCGCAGCGGCGCGGTGTATTTCTTCGACGCCGACTCTTCGACTTTGTAGTTATCGGCCTGCTCCTGTTCGCCGACAACGCTGGTGGCCTCCAGGGCAACCGGCTCAGCGGCGTGCGCGAGCGGCGAAGCGGACATAGCCATGCCGACGGCAGTGGCGAGCAAACGTGGCGAAAAAACAGTCGATTCTGTGGACGTGGCGGACATGCAGTTTCCCTCCCCAGGAATGGCAAAGGCCGCGGAATGTAGAGCAACAGTTAGCCATTAGCAATTGGCAATAATTCGCATGTAACAATCTTTACACAATGTTTACAGTTCCGAAAAACCCCTGAACGCCCCGTCGTTATTGGCCTGCAAACAGTTGCAAGAGAGCCGCGCAGCGAATTATCATTTGCGACTTACTTTCAAATACAACTGGTTCCGCCATGCTTTTGCACATTCCGGGCGTTTTCAACAGCGATGAAGTTCGTCAGATTCGCGACGCCCTGGAGCAGGCCGAATGGGCCGATGGCAAGGTGACTGCCGGTCATCAATCGGCCAAGGCCAAACACAATTTGCAGTTGCCGGAAGACCACCCGCTGGTGCGCGAAATCAGCAGCGAAATGCTCACCCGGCTGTGGCAGAACCCGCTGTTCATGTCGGCCGCCTTGCCGCACAAGGTCTTCCCGCCGCTGTTCAACTGCTACACCGGCGGCGGCTCCTTCGACTTCCACATCGACAATGCCATTCGCCAAGTGAAAAACAGCGTGGAGCGGGTGCGCACCGACCTTTCCGCCACCGTTTTTTTCAGCGACCCAGACGAATACGACGGCGGCGAACTGGTAATCCAGGACACCTACGGCAACCAGCGCATCAAGCTGCCGGCCGGCGACATGGTGCTGTACCCCGGCACCAGCCTGCACAAGGTCGAAGCCGTGACTCGCGGCGCGCGCTTCGCCTCGTTTTTCTGGACGCAAAGCCTGGTGCGTGAAGACAGCCAGCGCGCGTTGCTGTTCGAAATGGACCAGGCCATTCAACAACTGACCCAGGCGGTTCCCGACCACCCCGCCCTTCTCCAGCTGACCGGCAATTACCACAACCTGCTACGCCGCTGGGCCGAGGTTTAAGCCGTTGAACGCCCTGCTGCGCCGCGAAGAACACCTCGACACCGACGACCTGGCAGCGCTGCTGGCGAGCAATCCCGGCCGCGCCGCCAACGCCGTACTGACCGCTGCCCGACAGGGCTCGCTGGACGCACAAACCATGCTTGGCCAGCTTTTGCTGGAAGGCCGTGGCATCCAGCGTGACCCGGCGCTGGCCGTCACCTGGTTCCGCATCGCCGCGCAAAAAGGCCACGCCATGGCTTACAACATGCTCGGCCGTTGTCTGGAACATGGCTGGGGGATTGAAGCGAACCTCGCCGAGGCCGCCGAACAGTACCGCGTCGCGGCAGAAGCCGGGCTGGACTGGGGCCAATACAACCTCGCCAACTTGCTCGCCACCGGCCGGGGCGTAGTGCGCGATCCGCCGCAGGCGTTTGCCCTGTACAAGCGCGCCGCAGCTCAGGGTCATGGGAAGTCCATGAACCTGGTCGGCCGTTATTTCGAGGAAGGTCAGGTGGTGATCCGCGACGTGGCACTGGCCCACGACTGGTATCGCCGCTCCGCCGAGGCCGGCGACTTTCGCGGCCAATTCAGCTACGCCGCCGTTCTGGCGGAAAAAGGCAATGTGCGTGCGGCGGCGGCCTGGCTGGAGTTGGCGCTGCAGCACGGCAATCTGAATTTTCTGCGGGTGGCGCGGCAGTCGCTGCAAAATGCCGAGCAGCCGGAAATTCGGGCCGTGGCGGCGGATTACTTTCGTCGTGCGGCCGAACTGGGGGATGACAGCGACCGAGAGGCTTACGCTGCGCGCTGCTGATTCACGCTTTCGTCATTCCAGCGCGGGCAGGAATCCAGGGTGGTTCAGAAAACGCGTACGGCGGCAGATACTGGGTCCCCGCGTGCGCGAGGACGACGGTGGTTGTTCGCAAGTTCAGCGCGGGATGTTGGCAAATTCAGCGCAATAAAAAGCCCCGCTCATGGCGGCGCACATGGCGGGGCTTTATCGTTCAGCTAAGGCTTACAGGTAGAACGCTTTCAGCGGCGGGAAGCCGTTGAATTCCACTGCGCTGTAGCTGGTGGTGTACGCACCGGTGGAGAGCCAGTAAAGGCGATCACCAATCGACAGGTTCAGCGGCAGGCCGTACTTGTAGTTCTCATACATGATGTCGGCGCTGTCGCAGGTCGGGCCGGCGATGACCACTTCTTCCATCTCGCCTTTCTTCTCGGTCCAGATCGGGAACTTGATGGACTCGTCCATGGTTTCGATCAGGCCAGAGAACTTGCCCACGTCCACATACACCCAACGCTCGACCGCTGTACGCGACTTACGCGCCACCAGTACGACTTCGCTGACCAGGATGCCGGCGTTGGCAATCAACGAACGGCCCGGTTCCAGAATGATTTCCGGAAGATCGTCGCCGAAGTCTTCCTTCAGGAAACGAATGATCTCTTCGGCGTAGGTTTCCAGGCTGTTGGTGCGAGTGATGTAGTTGGCCGGGAAGCCGCCGCCCATGTTGATCAGCTTCAGTTCGATGCCGTCTTCTTCTTTCAGGCGCTCGAAAATCACTTTGACCTTGGCGATTGCCGCGTCCCACACCGAAATGTCGCGCTGCTGCGAACCCACGTGGAACGACAACCCGTAAGGCACCAGGCCTAGGTCGCGGGCCAGAATCAGCAGGTCCATGGCCATGTCGGTCTGGCAGCCAAACTTGCGCGACAGCGGCCAGTCCGCAGTGGTCGAGCCTTCGGTAAGAATGCGCACATACACTTTCGAGCCCGGCGCGGCCTTGGCAATGTTGCGCAAGTCGGCTTCGGAGTCAGTGGCGTACAGGCGCACGCCTTTATCGTAGAAATAACGAATGTCGCGGGATTTCTTGATGGTGTTGCCGTAGCTGATGCGCTCCGGGCCGACGCCAGCGGACATGACTTTGTCCAGCTCATAGATAGAAGCGATGTCGAAGTTCGAGCCTTTGTCGCGCAGCAGCTCGATGATTTCGATGGCAGGGTTGGCCTTGACGGCGTAGTAGACCTTGGCGAATTCGAAACCGGCGCGCAGGTCATCGTAGGCCTGGCTGATGATAGTGGTGTCGATCACCACGAACGGGGTTTCTTGCTGATCGGCGAACGCCTTCATTTTCTGGAAGGTTTCGCGCGGGTAGTAGTCTTCGACCTTAATCGACATGCGGGGGACTCCATGGGCAAAACAAACAAAGGTAGTAAGGGGTGGCTTTGTGACAAAGCCGCGAACGTCTAATCCGTTTCCCCACTTTGGTTCGCCTACTTCCCAAGGCTTGTCGCCGAGTATCGAAACCGATCTCTCGTCGTCAGTACTTGAGCCGCATGGATCGTTTCCAGCATGGACGTTCGGGCGCGAACTTTAGGAGCATGTGGGGGCAAGATCAATCAAAAAATGCCGCTGTTTTGCACCTGATTGTCGCGTTGCCGATTGACCGTTTTGGATTCCAAACAAAACGTCCGGAATGCTGCACAAACCGTTGCGGCGCTTGGCTTCCAGCGCAGGTGCTGAGGGGAAGTATCCGGGCCTTTTTTGACAGACCGGCTATCACCATCAGGGTTCATTTGGATCGACTCAACGGAGCGACCGGCGCTTACGCCACGGCCGCCCATCGAGGCGGGGCATCCTGTATACTTCGCGCCCAATTTCCAGCTCCACGACCAGGTTCTCGCATGTCCATTCAGGCCGCCGAAGTCGCGAAACGCCGTACGTTCGCCATCATCTCCCACCCCGACGCCGGTAAAACCACCATTACCGAGAAACTTCTGTTGATGGGTAAAGCCATTGCCGTGGCCGGTACGGTGAAATCGCGTAAATCCGACCGCCATGCGACCTCGGACTGGATGGAAATGGAGAAGCAGCGCGGTATTTCCATTACCACGTCGGTCATGCAGTTCCCCTACCGCGAGCACATGATCAACCTGCTCGACACCCCCGGCCACGAAGACTTCTCGGAAGACACCTACCGCACCCTGACGGCAGTGGACTCGGCCCTGATGGTGCTCGACGGCGGTAAAGGCGTTGAGCCGCGCACCATCGCCCTGATGGACGTATGCCGCCTGCGCGACACGCCCATCGTCAGCTTTATCAACAAGCTGGACCGCGACATTCGCGACCCGATTGAACTGCTCGATGAAATTGAAGCCGTTCTGAAAATCAAGGCAGCGCCGGTGACCTGGCCGATTGGCTGCTACCGCGACTTCAAAGGCGTGTACCACCTGGCCGACGACTACATCATCGTCTACACCCCGGGCCATGGTCATGAACGCACCGAAACCAAAATCATCGAGAAACTGGACTCCGACGAAGCCCGCGCGCACTTGGGCGACGAGTACGAGCGCTTTATCGAACAGCTGGAACTGGTTCAGGGCGCCTGCCACGAGTTCAACCAGCAAGAATTTCTCGACGGCAAACTGACCCCGGTGTTTTTTGGTACCGCCCTGGGCAACTTCGGCGTCGACCACGTGCTCGACGCCGTCGTCGACTGGGCCCCGCAACCGCTGGCCCGCGTGGCCAACGAGCGCACCGTGGTGCCAGAGGAAGAGAAATTCAGCGGCTTCGTGTTCAAGATTCAAGCGAACATGGACCCCAAACACCGCGACCGCATCGCCTTTATGCGCATCTGCTCCGGCAAATACGACAAAGGCATGAAGATGCGCCACGTGCGCCTGGGCAAAGACGTACGCATCGGCGACGCCCTGACGTTCTTCTCCTCCGAACGTGAACAGCTTGAAGAAGCCTTTGCTGGCGACATCATCGGCTTGCACAACCACGGCACCATCCAGATCGGCGACACCTTCACCGAAGGCGAAAACCTCGGCTTCACCGGCATCCCGCACTTCGCCCCGGAACTGTTCCGCCGCGTTCGCCTGAAGGATCCACTGAAATCCAAGCAACTGCGCCAGGGCTTGCAGGAACTGGCCGAAGAAGGCGCCACCCAGGTGTTCTTCCCAGAGCGCAGCAACGACATCATCCTCGGCGCCGTAGGTGTGCTGCAGTTCGACGTGGTCGCCAGCCGGCTGAAAGAGGAATACAAGGTCGAGTGCCAATACGAGCCGATCACCGTGTGGTCTGCCCGCTGGATCGACAGCAGCGATAAGAAGAAGCTGGAGGAATTCAAGGTCAAGGCCGTGGAAAACCTGGCCATCGACGGCGGCGGGCACCTGACCTACCTGGCGCCGACGCGTGTGAACCTGAGCCTGATGGAAGAGCGCTGGCCTGAGGTGAAATTCAGGGCTACGCGGGAGCATCATTGATTTAGCGATGGCCTCATAACAGCCCCTCTCCCGCACGCGGGAGAGGGGTTCCAATCGCATTTCTCCAGACGGATGGCGTCAGCTTGTCTCCCCTCGCCCGCCTGCGGGAGAGGGGCTGGGGGAGAGGGCAGGCTTTTGACTTTCAACCCATAACCGCAAACTCTCCAGCACAGCCTCCAATTCAGCCATCACCTGGTTATTCCAAAACCGCAACACGGTAAACCCACGCCCTTCAAGCCACGCGCTTCGTCGCCCGTCATACGCCATCTGTTCTCCGTGCTGTCCGCCATCCAGTTCGACGATCAACCGAAGTTCCATACAAGCGAAATCAACGATGTAATTGCCCATCGGCACCTGACGCTTGAATTTCAAGCCCAAAAACCGTTTCGCCCTCAACCTGAACCACATAACCCGCTCCGCCTCCGTCGCCCCACCACGCATCCCTTTGGCACGCTCGCGTAAATCCATTTACCCTACCCCCATGCACCTGATCGACACCCACACCCACCTCGACTTCCCCGACTTCGATTCCGATCGCAGCCAGCTCCTGGCCAACGCTCGGAACAAAGGAGTGGAGCGTCTGATCGTGCTGGGCGTCTATCAGAGCAACTGGCAGCGGGTATGGGATCTGGCCCAGCAGAATGAAGGCATCTATGCTGCCCTTGGGCTGCATCCGGTCTACCTGGACCAGCACCACCCCGAGCACCTGAGCGAACTGAGAACCTGGCTGGAACGCCTTGCCGGCGCCCGCAAGCTCTGTGCAATCGGGGAGTTTGGCCTGGATTACTATCTGCCCGAGCTGGACCGGGATCGCCAGCAAACCCTGTTCGAAGCACAACTCGCCCTGGCTGCCGAGTTCGAGCTGCCGCCGCTGCTGCATGTACGCCGCAGCCACGCGCAGGTCATCGCTACCCTCAAGCGCTTCAAGCTGAAGCGCCCGGGCATTGTTCATGCTTTTGCAGGGAGTTATGAGGAAGCGCGGGAGTACATCAAGTTGGGCTTCAAACTGGGACTGGGCGGCGCCCCCACCTGGCCGCAGGCTTTGCGCCTGCGCAAAGTGGTCGCGCAGTTGCCGGCGGACGCGGTAGTGCTGGAGACCGACTCCCCCGACATGGCTCCAGCCATGTACCCGGAACAGCGCAACAGCCCGGAGCACCTGCCAGACATCTGCGCAGCCCTGGCCGAAATACGCGGCGAAACGACGGAAGAACTGGCGCGCATCAGCAGCGAAAACGCTCGCGCTGTCTTTGGCTGGTAAACAGCTTTCGCCACCGGAAAACAACAAAGCCGCCCATTAAGGGCGGCTTTGTTGTTTATCAGCATCGGTCAGACGCGGAAGGCGCTGATCAGCTGTTTCAGATGCGCCACTTCGCCCGACAACTCGCGGCTCGCCTGCTCGGTCTGGCTCGCGCCCTCGGCCGTGCGCTCACCGGCGAGGTTGATCTCGACGATATTCTGGTCGATGTCATGGGCAACGGCCGTCTGCTGCTCTGCCGCCGCAGCAATCTGCTGGTTCTGGTCCACGATCATGCCAACCGCGCCGAGGATATTCTCCAGCGCCACCTGCACCTTGCCAGACTCGGCGACAGTGTTGTCGGCCATGCTGTGGCTGCTGTGCATGGTTTTCACTGCTGCACCGACGCCGCCCTGCAGCTTGGCGATCATTTTTTCGATTTCTTCGGTGGACTGCTGCGTGCGCTTGGCAAGGTTACGCACCTCGTCCGCCACCACGGCAAACCCCCGGCCCTGCTCACCCGCACGCGCTGCCTCAATAGCGGCGTTGAGTGCCAACAGGTTGGTCTGCTCGGCGATGCCTTTGATCACATCCAGCACCTGGCTGATCGAGGCGCTGTCGCTGGCCAACTGGTTGATCACACTTACCGACTGGTCAATCTCATCGGCCAGGCGCTGAATGCTGCCGACCTGCAATTCAACCAAGGCGCGACCGCTGACGGTTTCGTGGTTAACGCTCTGCGCGCTGTCCACGGCAGCGGCGGCGCTGCGGGCCACTTCCTGGGCAGTGGCGGACATCTGGTTCATGGCGGTCGCCACTTGCTCAATCTGACTACGCTGCCCGGCAACTGCCTGGTTACTTTGCGCGGACACGTCTTCCACGCGGTCGGCCTGTACGCCCACTGCGGTAACCGTGTGGCCGACGCGCTCGATCAGGTGATGAATCTTCTGCACCGTGCCGTTGAACACTTCACCCAATTCGCCCAACTCGTCGCGACTCTGGGCGCGGAAGCTGACGGTCATGTCACCGGCTGCCACCTGGTCCATCACCTTGCCCAGGCTTTTCAGCGTGGTGCGGGTGGACACATAGAACGCGCCGTAGAGGTAGCCAATGAGGATAAACACCACCAACAGCGCCACCACCAGCAGCACCATCTGGGTTTGCTTACGCTCCAGACGTTTTTGCAGCTGTTGCTTGAGGAATACCAGGGCGGCGTCGTTCAACTGGTAGGTTTTGTCCATCGACACCGAGACTTTGTCGTAGAACTCCTGCCAGGGCGCGTCGAGCGAGTCGGCCATCACCACTTGGTCTTCAAACATCGTGCTGCTTTCTTTCAGGGTCGCGCGGCTCGCTTCGGCCTGGGCTTTCAACGCGTCTTGCGCGGCAGGGCTGCCGTCGAGTGCGTCGTTGATGGTCAGGCCATATTCGACGTGAAGCTTTTCCAAAAGCAGCAGCAATTCATCGAACTTGCCGCTGGCGGAGGAGTTTAGAAAACCCTGCGCCAGTGACGAAGCGCCCAGCGAACGGCCAGTGCTGAGGGCGGCTGTAACGGAGGTGGTGCCGTTGGTGACCAACTCGATCATCTGGCGCACGGTGGTCTGGCTGTCCTGACTGAGGCCAGCCTGGTTGGCGATGATTTTGATCAGCACCTGCATGTTGCCCTGCAGCTTCTCGATCATCGGCGCCTTGCTTTGCAGCGAGGTTTCCGCATCGGCGGCTTTCAGGGCTTTTTCCAGCTCGTCGCGCTTGCTGGTGAACAGCTCGACCTGGTCAGGATCGGTAACCACCGGTTCCAGCTTGAGCAGGTCGGCTTCAATGCGTTTGCTTAGCGCGCCAATACGCGCTTCGAGATCGCCTGCCTTGCCGGACTGGCCGACGGCGGCATTGATCTCGACCATGTCGTTGAGGTTTTCCAGATCGCCGCGCAGCTTGAGGCTGGCACTCATCAAGTCGAGGCTTTGCAATTCGGTGCGCGTGCCGACGAACTCGTTGTACGAGTCCTGCACCAAATAGAAGTTGGTAACCAGCATCGGCAGAAAGAACAGGACGCTGATCAAGCTGAATTTCATACCAAAACTGAGGCGATTCATCAGCGCGATGGCCGGATACAGCACGGTCTTCACAAGACGTCTCCTGATCACATTATTGTTATTGATCGTCACAGGGCAGAGCGGTGGACGTAGCGCGGGTCAGTCGCTTGTGTCCTTGCCGAACCGCGTGCGTCGCAGTGCGCGTAACCGTGCAGTCGTGCGTGACGCGAGTCACAAACTGCCGGGCGCGGCACTCTGTATACCCGATATCGGCACGCACCTTTGTAACTTAAGGTTAAGTGAGCGTCCATCGCCAGGACGGGCCATTGATCTGAGTGATGGCACTTCACACCCACAGATGACGGCAGCCCAGACAGGTCGGGCTTTTGCGCCCGACCGACGGTGCCAAGAGAAGAGTTAAAACAATAAGGTCCAGACGGCAAAACCGGCGTACCAGAACACCCCGGCGCGGACCAGTAACTGCCACAAACCGTCAAGGCTCGACACGCCACTTTCACCCAGCGTCGGCGCGCCGAAATCCTCGGCCGCGCGGCCGCTGTTGGCAATCAGTTGAGCGGCGGAAATGTTCCAGTTCAGCAGTTCGTTAAGCAGCACGCGACTCACCGCGACAAAGCTGCCCACCAGCGCAAAGCTGCCGGCCAGCAGGCGCACCGGTAACCAGTCGAACGCATGACGCCACTGCCCAGCCCGCACGCGCAATGCAGGGTCTTCGGCGTGCTCGACGGTCAACGCCAGCAGGCGATAGGCAATTGCCGCCAATGGCCCAAGCAATGCGTACCAGAAGATCACGGCGAAAAAGCTCTGATAACCCTGCCACAGCAAGAAACCCTGGGCTTGCTGCAACAGGCCGGCGGTGTCCGGCGCCTCGACGTTAAGGTCGCGCTGCGCCACCAGGTAAGCCGCCTCAACGTCTTCCCGACGCCAGGCATCGCGGAATGGTCCCAGCGCCACCAGCGGATCGCCGCGGCCCAGGCTGTAAACCAGCACCCATAAATGCACCGGCAAGGTCAGCCAGCCGTGCAGCGGCACACCGAGCACCGCCAACAGCAGCGCCAACGCCGCCACGGGAACGAGCACCAACATCGCCAATTGCAGCCAGGGATTGTGGCGAAACGCCGTCTGCCGCTCGACCCACGCCAACAGGCGCAGCCAGGCACCGTCTTGCTGGATTCTGGCGCGCCAGGACGAAAACTTCTCGACCCACAACACCAAGAGCAGCACTAGAAAACTCATGACACGCCTCCCTCTGACGACCGACGTGCGCCCGCCATTCCTTGATTTGCCAGGCCGGCAAAAAAGCGCGGCCACTCAAAACATTCGCCCGGATCGGTCTTGCGGCCCGGCGCGATATCGCTGTGGCCGCGAATCCGTTCCGGCGTTATCGCCGGATACGCCGCACACAGCTGCGCACTCAGTTGCGCCAGCACGGCATATTGAATATCGGTGAAAGGCTGGTCATCGGTGCCTTCCAGCTCAATGCCTACAGAAAAATCGTTGCAGTTGTCGCGCCCTTCAAACAACGACAGCCCCGCGTGCCACGCCCGATCCAGGCACGACACAAACTGAATGACGTCGCCGTCGCGCTGAATCAGAAAGTGCGCCGACACGCGCAGCTCGGCGATACCGGCAAAGTACGGATGCTCGTCAGCACACAGGCAATTCTGGAACAGCTCAACGACTTTTCCCGTGCCAAATTGCCCCGGCGGCAGACTGATGTTGTGAATCACCAGTAGCGAAATTTCGCCACCGGGCCGCGCGTTGAAATTCGGCGATGGGCAATAGCGAATACCGTTGCACCAGCCCGTGGTCGGGTCCAGCTGCATACACTCTCCTTAAGCAGGCCAGGCATGCCCGGCCTTTGAACTGCGACCACTCTAGAGCAGGCCATCGCCGCGGCCAACCCTGAAAACGACAACGCCCGGCAAAGGCCGGGCGTCGTTGAAATGGCAGGCTGCGCTTAAGCGTTCTTCAACCGGCGCAAATTGCCGATGACCGACTCAAGCGCACGATCAAACAACAGGGCGTCGTCGAGCAGACGGATCGCATTGCGACGGAATTCGACCGCCAGCCCCATGCGAGTTTTCTCCAGCACTTTCATGCCCGTGCGGTTAACGAAGATGTACTTGCCGGTCGGCTTGATGATGGCGGCCAACTTGCAGCGCACTTTGTGCTCTTCGTCTTCCTGAAACTCGACCCAGCTACCGACGCCCAGACCGTCGACACGGGCCAGGGCCTCGTCGTCGTCCGGCAGTACCACTTCAGGCTCAGGGGTACGGTTTTCGCCGGGCGCCAGCAACACGATCTCTTCAACCACTTCGACCATCGCCGGTACAGCGTCGGCGTCGTCTTCAGGCGGCAGCTCCAACAGCGGCGCGTCACCGTCGACAGCGGCAGCAGACTCGGCGTCAGGCTCAACCACTTCCGGCATAGGCCGTTTGAAGCGCTGGAATGCCTGAACGTGCAGGTTTTCCAGCTGGCTGAAAAACTCGCTGGTGGAGAATGGATCAAACGCCGCGCTGGCCATGCCTTCGCGCAGGGCTTTCAACAGACCGGGAACCAGCTCCAGCAAGCGCAAGCGCGCTTCCGGATCTTCATGCGGGGCAACGCTCCACACCAGGTCATCCATGGTGCTCAACGCGGCTTCCCACTCCGGCGAATTCACGCCGTGCTTCAGGCAGGTGAGCATCATCACCTTGCTCCAGGCTTCCTGAAGCAAGCGAACCACCACTTCCGGCAGCGTTTTGCCGAGCAGACGTTCGTTCAGCGCATGTTCCACTTCACGACGGGCCAGCTCAGCCTTGGCGCTGCCCTCTTCGGCGTCACGGGTACGTTGTTCCAGCAATTCACTGCGGCGGCGCTCATCGCCAGTAAACGCAAGAAAATCGGCCAACAACTCGGAGAAAATCGCCGGGTCGTCAACGAAGTCGTTAAGCAAACGCTGCACAACGCTCTCAATCTTCTGATACAGGCTGTCGCGCTGAGCGTCGTCCTGTTCAGCCCAGCCCAACGCGGCAGAGGCGATTTCGTTCAGCAGGCGGCGCGCCGGATGGCTGCCACGGCTAAAGAAGGTCTTATCGAGAACAGCGACTTTCAACATCGGAATTTGCAGGCGGCCGATCAGCGCTTTCAGTGAATCGGACAGGGTGCGGTCGTCAAGGATGAACTCGAACAGCATCGACACCAGATTGATCACATCTTCATCAACCTCGCCCACCACGCGGGACTTGCCGCTCTTGGCGCTGGCGCGAACGAGCAACTGCTCAAGCTGATTACGCAGATCGAAGTCGTCTTGCACAGCCGTTGTAAAGGCGGGGCGCTGCTGCATATGGGAAAGCAGGCGCATCAAATCATTGCTGGAAATCGGCAAGGCGTCAGCCGGCATTTCGCGGCGCGGCAAACCGCTGCCACGCACCTGCGACAGCAACTCTTGCAGCACACCAAATACTTCCTGCACGCCCTCATCGGCGTAACCGCCACCATGGCTGGTTTCGCCCGGAGCACCGCTGGAAGCACCACCGCGCACACCAGCACTGGCCGGGCCGGTTTTGCGACGCACCGGCGCCGTCTTCAACTCGGGCAACACGCCGGCTTCGATCAGCTGCTGGTTGGTGTCGGAATACAGCTGGTCGAGATCAGCCAGTACATATTTCTCAAACAGCTTGAGAATGATCAGCTTGACCTTGATCTCAACGCCCAGACGGCTGCACGCCTCAAGGAAAAACTCGCAGAGAACGGTCGGGCCGAGCGGGTTGGTTTTGTCGTCGATTTTCTTGCTGACCATCGCATTGATGCGCGTAGTCAGGTGGCCCAGGGCAATCGCGTCACGGCTCATCACCTTGGCAACCATGGAATCCAGCGCCACGGTTTCTTCGAGTTCATCGTTCTGAACCAGCGCCAGGGTGTCGAACGACACGGCATCCAACTGCGGCGCCCGGCCGATCTCGTACTGATTGAGGTTGGCGAAGGTTTCGAAGACTTTCTGCAGGAAGCCGCGCTCAATGCCCTTGCGCTTCAGGCGCAGGTCACGCATGGCCTCGAAAAAGGCGTTTTGCTCAGCGTTACTGGTCGCACGGTCGGCCATCTCGAAGAGGGTGTCGTCCGCGTTGTCAAACAACGCCTGCAAGGCTTGTTTCAGCTGCTGGGCAGCTTTGTCGCGCACGTGAATGAGTGCCACGGGCAGCCTCCCCGCCGGTGATGTTGGCGAGTGCTCGGGGGCAACCTTGTTGAGGTGCACCACTTTCGCATCAGTCATTGCAACTCTCCCGCAGACCGGCCATCTGGCTCTCACATCTGCATAACGATCAACTGAGCGTCATCCGTTTTACGTCAAGGGCATGGCGTCAATAATAAGCAGTAAAAGCGATTATAGAGAGCCCGAGCAAGATGAAACCCTACTTCTTGCCCAGATATGACCTACATCACACATGTACCGCATCTGATTCCAAACGGCTACTAACGGACGACCAACGCGCGAAACTCCGCACAGATCCGCCTAAATAAATGGCGCTGCACAGAGACCTTCGCCTCCTTATA
Source organism: Pseudomonas viridiflava (assembly GCF_900573885.1). Classification (GTDB taxonomy): domain Bacteria; phylum Pseudomonadota; class Gammaproteobacteria; order Pseudomonadales; family Pseudomonadaceae; genus Aquipseudomonas. Next base: position 162,521 of record NZ_UPSE01000493.1, on the reverse strand, counting down.
ATTGCCCCCATCCGAAACGGGAGCTCCCAATGCCGAACCTTGCCCTCGCCGACCTTGGCGCAGAAATTCAAGCCAACGTACGCCGTGCACTTCGCGAAGACGTCGGCAGCGGCGATATTACCGCGCAACTTATCCCCGCCGAACGCCTGGCTCACGCCACCATCATCACCCGCGACGCCGCCGTCATAGCCGGCAGCGCATGGGTTGACAACGTATTCGCCCAAATAGATCCGCGCGTCGCTGTGCACTGGCAAGTTCAGGACGGCGACCGGGTGCAGCCTAACCAACCTTTATTTCACCTCGAAGGCCCCGCCCGCGCCCTGTTAACCGGCGAACGCAGCGCCCTGAACTTCCTGCAAACCCTCTCCGCCGTCGCCACCCGCTGCCGCCACTACGCCGACCTGGTCGAAGGCACCGGCGTGAAACTGCTCGACACCCGCAAAACCCTGCCCGGCTTACGCCTCGCACAGAAATACGCCGTCACCCAAGGCGGCTGCCATAACCACCGCATCGGCCTGTACGACGCTTTCTTGATAAAAGAAAACCACATCGCCGCCTGCGGCGGCATCGCCCAAGCCATCAAAGCCGCCCACGGCATCGCCCCCGGCAAACCGGTCGAGGTTGAAGTAGAGAGTCTGGCCGAACTAAAGGAAGCGCTGGATGCTGGCGCCGACATCATCATGCTCGACGAACTGAGCCTGGACGAAATGCGCACAGCCGTGGCGATGACCGCCGGGAAGGCCAAGTTGGAAGCGTCGGGGGGGATTAATGAGACGACGCTGAGGGTGATTGCTGAGACCGGGGTGGATTATGTGTCGATTGGGGCGTTGACCAAAGATGTTAAGGCGGTGGATTTGTCGATGCGGTTGAGCATTTAGGACCAAGCGCCACCTGCCGCACAAAATCAGTTCCTGAAGTGGGCGAGCGTCAAGCCTATCTGGCATGCTGCGAGGCACGAAACGCCTCTCTACGCTGCGAAAAGAGCCAAGTAAATGAATGAGTTGGAACTGCTTAGGGAAAAGATTGCAGCAGGCAAAGCCGTAGTCGGCATTTACGGCCTCGGCTACGTTGGCCTGCCGCTCGCCCTTCGCTTCGCCGAAGTAGGTGTCAAAGTGATCGGCTTCGACATCGACCAACACAAGGTCGACAGCCTCAACAACGGCCGCAGCTACATCGAGCGCATCCAGCCAGTGCAGATTCAGGCCGCCGCGAAGGCGGGCCTGGAGGCCACCAGCGACTTCTCCCGTACCGGCGAAGCCGATTCTCTCATCATCTGCGTACCGACGCCGCTTAACGCCCATCGCGAGCCGGACCTGAGCTTCGTCATCAACACCGTCGAAAGCTTGCTGCCCTTCTTCCGCGCCGGGCAGTTACTTAGCCTGGAAAGCACCACATGGCCAGGCACAACCGACGAGCAATTAGCGCCGCGTCTGGAAGCCCGGGGCTTCAAACCTGGCGAAAATTGCGCCCTGGTGTTCTCCCCCGAGCGCGAAGATCCGGGCAACCCCGTTTATGGCACACACGACATTCCCAAAGTCATCGGCGGAATGACCGCGTCGTGCCTGAACCTGGGCGTTGCGCTGTACCAGCAAGCGATCAAAACCATGGTGCCGGTCAGCAGCCCGAAGGTGGCCGAGATGAGCAAATTGCTGGAAAACATCCACCGCGCCGTGAACATCGGACTGGTGAACGAGATGAAAATCGTCGCCGACAAAATGGGCATCAACATCCATGAAGTCATCCGCGCGGCCGCGACCAAACCGTTCGGTTTCGTGGCCTACACACCCGGCCCGGGCCTCGGCGGGCATTGCATCCCCATTGACCCCTTCTACCTCACGTGGAAAGCCAAGGAATACGGCATCAACACCCGCTTTATCGAGCTGGCCGGCGAAATCAACCACTACATGCCCCAGTGGGTCGTGCAGAAAGTCGCCGACGCCCTGAACGAACGCAGCAAAGCCATCAAAGGCAGCCGCATCCTGGTTTTGGGTCTCGCCTACAAAAAGAACATCGACGACAGCCGCGAGTCGCCTGCGGTAGAAATCATGAAACTGCTGCAAGACAAAGGTGCCGACATCGCCTACTCCGACCCGCATGTGCCGAGTTTTCCCAAAATGCGCGAATACAGCTTCGACCTGAAATCGGTGGCACTGACAGAAGAGAGCGTGGCGGCGTATGACTGCGTGGTGCTGACGACGGATCATGATTTGTTTGATTATGAGATGTTGAGCGTCGCCTCGAAATTGCTAGTAGATACGCGCGGGCGTCTCGCGGAAGGGCCAAACATTGTCGCCGCCTGATGCTCGCCGTCAGCGGATCCTGATCGTCACCCGCAACCTTCCACCACTGGTAGGCGGCATGGAGCGTCTGAATTGGCACATGGCCGATGAGCTGTCCAAATATGCCGACGTTCATGTCGTCGGACCTGCTGAATCGGAACTGCAGAAGCCTGCAAATGTCGGCTTTTCCCCCGCGCCATTGCGGCCGCTATCGCGATTTCTTTTGCAGGCTGGATGGCAAACCCTACGCAAAGCCAGGAGCTGGAAGCCCGACGTAGTCCTCGCAGGCAGCGGGCTCACCGCGCCCATCGCCCTCGTCGCCGCGCGGTTAAGCGGCGCCAAGGCAGCTGCCTATGTCCATGGGCTGGATATTTCGGTGGACCACGCGGTTTATCGCTCGCTGTGGTTACCAGCGATTCGCCGGTTGGATCGGGTGATAGCCAACAGCAACCCGACGGCCGAACTGGCCAAAGCAGCGGGCGTGAAGGGCGAGCGCATCGGAATCGTTTTCCCGGGTGTGACACTGCCCGGCGAACCGACCCAGCCCAGTACGTTTAGACAAAAATACAAACTGGGCGACGGTCCAATTCTTCTTTCGGTCGGGCGCCTGACCACCCGCAAAGGGCTGCTCGAATTTGTCCGCCACGCGCTTCCCACAATCGCGGCTGCTCACCCGGACGTGGTGCTGGCGGTGGTTGGCGATACGCCCAACGATTCGCTTCATGCCACGATGCAGAGCAAAGAGAGTTTGCAGCGCGAAGCCGATGCGCTGGGTCTGAGCGGCAACATTCGCTTTCTTGGACTGGTGCCGGATGGTGAACCGCTTTCGGACGCTTATCGATCAGCCACCGTGCATGTGTTTCCTATCCGCAAGATCGCCGGCGATCCAGAAGGATTTGGAATGGTGGCGATTGAAGCTGCTGCGCACGGGTTGCCAACGGTCGCTTTTGCTAATGGGGGCGTGGTTGATGCGGTGGCGCCAGGGCGATCGGGACAATTAGTTGAAATTGATGATTACGAAAATTTTGCTCATTTCACGATCAACCAGATTGAGGAGGCGACTACTTACCGCAAGTCTTGCGAAGCATTCGCCGCTGGCTTTTGCTGGAGCGAGTTCGGCAGAGGCGTAAATCATCATTTAGCGAATTAGCGGCTTCGACCTCGGCGCCGAACGAGCCTCCTGCTATGCGCCCTCCTTTCCTCCCCGAATCGCCGCACGACCGAGCATGGGGTCTTCTATAAACGCGATTCTCCAGCCCACCCATAACGCCTTGATTGGCACCGAAGATCGGAAACGCAGCGCTCGCAAGGTGCCTCGCGCTCCAAGCATTAAGGCGCGAGCACCATACAGAAGCGGTTTTTCCCACTGACTGCTCGCCAGTTTACTGGCCAGTATCCAGTGCGCCGCGACCATTCGTTCTTCATAGAAAACGGTGCCTAAACCACTGCTCGCGGTGCCTTCATGGTAGACAAGTGTCTCTCTAACATAGGCCATGGACTGGGGCTGCAAGCACAACCGCCAGCCGAGCTCGCAATCTTCTCCGTACATAAAGAAGTCTTCGTCAAACAGAGGGCCTTCCATACGGGAACTGTCTACCAACAGGCAGCAACCACTGGCGTGCATAAAGCTGCCCGGGGTTGGCCGCATCGTCAGCAAACCGGTCAAACGCTGGTAATACGCGGGACCGCTAATACGACCGTGTTGATCTATATCGGCAAACGCCAATACGCTCGACGGCGAGCGATCAAGCGCGGCACTCAGTTTTTCCAGAGCACCCGCGAGCAATACTGCGTCGTTGTTGATCAACAGAATACGGCTGCCTGGGCGTAAGTCGCGGCACCGCTCAACACCTCGATTCACTCCGGCTGCAAAGCCGAGGTTATTCGGACGGATGTCCACAACCACTCGATGATCCTGGGCAAAGTGCTGGCTGATCAACGCCGCGCTAGCACCTTGATCGGCTGAGTTATCGACAACCAGCACAACCTCGACGCCCTGCAACAGCAACGAATCGATGCAGCTCACGCTGCGCGCAGCATCGCGATAATTAAGCAGTAAACCGATATGTCCGAGCATCAAGCAGGCCTTAGTTTTTAGGGACAGGAGCTAATCCGTCTCTAACCCCACGGAACATCGCTCGTGCTTGAGCGACGCGCTGCGGGTCGACGACCATGTGCACTGCGAACGTCAGTAGCAGCTTAACCACTGCCCAGCCTTTCCAAACGGACGGCACGTATGGACGGCGTAGCAAACGCAAGGCGTTGCGAAAGAGATAGTAATGGCGAAGAGCCGACCGTTGCGGCCAGACTCTCCAGCCGAACAACCAAAACCTCAGACTGCTATCTCCCATGCGGTGAGTGAAGGCCGCCTCCGGAATGCCGAATAGTCCATAGCCCGACGCCGAGACGCGGAACGCCCAGTCGGTATCGATATGGTCGATGAAAAAGTCTTCATCCAGCCCACCAAGCGCGTCGTAAAGGGATCGTCGAACTAACGTACCGCTGCCGTTCAGGTTGGAACACGCAACCGGACTGTCGCCGCTTTCAGGAAAACGCCGAACCCAGCGCCAGCCATCAACACAATGAAAACCGTGTTGCAGCCCCGTCGTATCGTCCACTAGCCGGGGCCCCACGCAGCCAACCGCAACGCCCTGCCGCTCGAGACGTAGAAACCCCTGAAGCAACGACTCGATGGCGCAGTGCTGCGGCTCACTGTCTTGGTCCATCAGCAAAAAAAAGTCAGCATCAGGCGCCAACGCCGCACCCGCATTCAGCGCGGCGGACAACCCAAGATTTTTATCGAATTCCAGTAACTGGGCGTTCGGCCTGCCCGCGATAAGCGCCTTTAGCGCCGCCACCTCTTGCGGTAGTGAGGCGTTATCAACAACCACCCACCGCGCCTCTAAGGGCAATGCAGACATCTGACGCGAAAGCACGGCCAAATCAGGGTGAAAAGTGACCGTAACAATGGCGAGCCTGGCAAGCTCTCCAGAAAAGGCGCCGCTATTTATTACCGTCATCCTTGTACATCAACGCCGTGATCTGCTCGGAAATCAGCCCCATAAGGAAAACCATAACCGAGCCCGTATAAAGCAAGGCACTCATATTGGTGAAACGCCCTGCCGTCGAGAGCGTGTAGCCGTACCAAGTAGTCGCAGCGAAGAACAGCAAACCCGCCACGGGAGCGAACAGCTTCAACGGCGAATACAGCGTGCCGATTTTGAAGATGATTAACAGAAAGCGCAGCCCATCCTTCAGCGGCCTTAGATGGCTCTTACCTACCCGCTTTGCTGCGTGGATAGGTTCATAAGCAACCGAATAACCGGCGCGAAAAAACGCCATAGTGCTGGTAGTCGGGTAGGAAAATCCATTCGGCAAGAGATAGAGAAACTCGCGGAATTTGCTGGCTCGTACTGCACGGAAGCCAGACGTGAGATCTTCAACGACCTGACCCGTCATGAATGTCGCCAAGCGGTTATAGAACTTATTAGCGAGACCACGGCCAACGTTTGCTTGAGAACCTTGCTGACGGGCGCCCACCACCATGTCGTAACCGGATTCGAGTCGCGCTAGGAGTCGCGGGATATCGCTCGGGTCGTGCTGGCCGTCAGCGTCCATAAATACGATGAACTCGCCAGTGGCGGCGCGAGCTCCGGACTTGATGGCGGCGCCGTTGCCTTTGCTGTAGGGGTGGGAGACGACACGTGCTCCAGCAGAGTAGGCCGCTTCGCCAGTGCCATCCGTAGACCCATCATCAACCACGATGACTTCGACGCCAGGGTAGGTCGCACACAAATTAGCGACCACCGCACCGATGGCCAACACCTCATTTTTTGCGGGTAGAACAATGCTGAGTCGATTCGACGCGGCCGGAGGTAGGTCATCAGTGCTCATCGCCGAAAAATTTACGAGTGCAGTTTTAGAGTTAGTCATCAGCAGCGCCCTTTAACTTTTTATTGGCAATATCTTTATGGAGATCTGCCTCCAAACGCGTAAATTCTTCATCGTATTCGGTAGCCGTACGTCGCAGGTCACCACGCTTTTGATCCCTGTAGACCGCTTTCGCCTGGGGCAACAACTGCAACGCTTGCGTCTGATAACCAGCGCGCGCCAGCTCCGCAACCATCATTAACGATGCTTCGGCATCAGCATACAGAACCATTGCCCGCGAATACTCGGCAGAGGCTGCCTCCGGCAACTGCTGGGCCAGATAAATTCTCCCTCTCAGATATGGCACGGTGCGTTTGAAAACGGAAATCCGCTGATAATTCAAATTGGCGTTCAAAGCATCAATAAGAACTATAGTATCGGTCAAATATGAGGCCTTACTTGTAGGAGCAGTCACAAAATCAGTCAGCTTACGCAATCCTACTAATGCCTGCGCATCAAAGGGTTGTGTCGACAGTCTATTTGCGGCGCTGACAAAATCGACATGTGTAGCTGTATCGGTGTAGACCTTTTGCAAAAGCAGCCGAATGGTCAACAGGGCGCTGTTCGGCAACCGAACCATGGCTGCTTCAAGCGCTGAATCAGCCTCTTGCAAACGCCCCTGATTGATCAGAAAAGCAGCAATAGCGTTTTGTGCCCTAGGAGAATCGGGGGTGGATACCGCCCAATAAAGCTCAAGCTTATTGGTGTCACTCCACAGACTCGCTCTTTGCCAAGTCATGAAGGCCATTACCGCGAAGAGCACGGCGACGATCGCGACTGGCACTGCAGGCCTCACTTTTTCGCAGGTGCGGGCAAGCACTATCACTATCGGCAAAAAAAGAAAGGCTGCAGCAACATAATTGCGATGCTCGAAATAGAGCTCCAACCCAACTACAGATGATTCCATCAAGTGGCTGGCAAAAAAGAACAAAATCGCCAAGCTATAAAACGGCCAATTTCTACGCAGAAGTAATGCGGACATAAACAGTGCCAGCAGCCCGACTACCGCATAAAAGCTGGAAGCCGGCGCAAACCAGCCCCGCGAAATCTGATAACCATCTTGGAAAAGACCTCGCCCCTCAATCTGCGGCACAAAAAGACAGAAGAGGTACTCCCAGAGAATTCTCGCCTCGCTAAGCAAGCGTTCGGGTTGATTGAATTCCCTCGCCGGCCACAGGTCCGGGGAAAAATCGAGCATCCTTGCCAAGGCCACCACGACTACTAGCGCGGGTATCCAAATGACAGTCGCTCGCCAGAGCCTTGCAGGAAATGCCGCGCCCATTTTTGGCTGACAAAACTCCAACACGATGATCAAAAGCGGTAAAAGTGCGCCGTTTTCTTTGCTGAGAACCGCAAGAAGGGTCCCCAAGCCAACGGAACCGGTCATCCATAAATAAGCGGCACGCTGTCTGGTCGCCAGCAACAAGCGACCGTGCACATAACCCGCGATACCGGCAAACATAAAAAGTGCCGCCAACTGGGCCATACGTTGAACGACATACAGAGTAGTAGAGACAAAGTAAGGATGAAGCAGCCAGATGCTACTGCTAATTACAGCGACCCAGACGGCGCGCCGCTCGGCCACTCCATATAAACGCAGTAGGAGTAGCGTTGCCCAGCACAGCGTCAATCCGGTTAACAGATGAATCCACAGATTTGTGAGTTTGAAACTGTATGCGTGGCTAGGCCACGAATTGTCGTTGAGCAGAAAGCTCAACAACGAAAGAGGCCGACCCGTGGGGCCGGAAAAGCCGCTTAAAACAAAAGCCTTCAGCGAGTTGACATCGACAACGCCGCCGTAGGTACCTAACTCTTGGAGGTTAGGGAAATCATCGAATAAAAATCCACCTTGCAATCCTGGAAAATAAATCAGCAACACCAGCGCAAGAACAGAGCAAAGAAGAAAAACGGGATTAAGCGAAGAAGCCTTGAGCATGCGCACACTATTCATCTGCGAAATAAAATTGCCCGCCGAGGCGGGCAACTTGAAGCTCAGGCCGAATTAATTGCGGCAGGAGCTTGGATAGTATTTAGCGGTTTCACCGGTAGCACCGCTACCGCTGCATTTCCAGCTAACAGCGCCGGAACTAGTGATTGGACTCAGAGTCAGAGTCAAGTTCGCCACGCCAGCGGCTACACCATTTTGTGCCATAGTTGCAATGATTTTGCCAGCTTGGTTGCCAGTCCCCAAGATAGTGGAAGCAACATACTTACCTTTGATCATGGTCGAAGTAGCAAGACCCGCCGATTCGTTAGTCGCAGGGAAATAACCCTTGTTCGAGTAGAACTCAGCAACCGAAGTCTTAGCACCGCTAGCCAAAGTCATGGCTTCGGTCATTTGCGAACGGCCCATGTAGTCTTGGTAGGCCGGCAGAGCGATGGCAGCCAGAATACCGATGATCGCAACTACGATCATCAATTCGATAAGGGTAAAACCCTTCTGCATTTGAGCTTTCATGTGTATCCCCTGGATAGTTGAGTTGACCTATGGCGATATGGAACGCCCTACGTCTGCGGAGTACAAAAGCAGTTTGCGTGCCAGCTTTCGTTTTTCTATTCGAACCGCCCTTTTGAGACCAAGCACTGCTAAAAAGGGTCTGCTTCCACGCTGTCCTACTCACCTAAAAAACTCAAAAGTGACGCTTTTTGGCAGTTGATATTCCGCCATTTGGCACGGGCTGGCGACTAGGCTATAAGGCAGGATGATTTCCGTGAGCGGCACACCATGAATGACCTCGTGAACCTGACCGGCCTAGCCAAGCAACTCGTCGTGGCAGAGTTACTTGACGAGAAAAACGCTCGCCAAGCGCAAACCCAGGCTCAGCGCAATAAAACCTCTCTTGTAACTTACCTGGTGCAGAACAAGCTGGTGAAGAGCCGGCAGCTTGCGGAAGTGGCGGCGGAACAATTCGGCGTGGCGTTTCTCGATCTGAGCAGCCTCGATAAGGAAACCCAGCCAAAGGATCTTGTCGCCGAGAAGCTCGTTCGCCAACACCGAGTCCTGCCGCTGTGGCGCCGCGGCAATAAGTTATTCCTTGGCATCTCAGACCCAACCAATCACCAGGCCATTACAGACGTCCAGTTCAGCACCGGCCTCAATACCGAAGCGATTCTCGTAGAGGACGACAAGCTCGGCGAAGCCATCGATAAGTTCTTCGATAGCGCTAATACGGCCATGGACGACCTTGGCGACCTCGACCTCGACATCGAAGCCGTCGACGAAAATGGCCCCGGCAAAGAGGAAACCCAGGAAGCCGACGACGCCCCGGTAGTTCGCTTCGTCAATAAGATGCTCCTGGACGCCATCAAGATGGGCTCGTCCGACCTGCACTTTGAGCCCTACGAAAAAAGCTACCGCGTGCGTTTTCGCACCGATGGGATCCTGCACGAAATCGCTCGCCCGCCAATTCAGCTAGCGCCGCGCATTTCCGCACGCCTGAAGGTAATGGCAAGCCTCGACATTTCCGAGCGACGCAAGCCGCAGGATGGACGGATCAAGATGCGGATTTCCAAGTCCAAATCGATCGACTTCCGGGTCAGCACCTGCCCTACGCTGTGGGGCGAGAAGATCGTGATGCGGATTCTGGATTCGTCCAGCGCCCAGATGGGTATCGATGCGCTGGGGTATGAAGAGTCGCAGAAAGACCTTTACATGTCGGCTCTCAAACAGCCGCAGGGCATGATTTTGGTGACCGGTCCTACCGGCTCGGGCAAGACGGTTTCCCTGTATACCGGCTTGAACATTCTCAACACTGTCGACGTAAACATCTCGACGGCTGAAGACCCGGTCGAGATCAATCTGGAAGGCATCAACCAAGTCAACGTGAACCCGAAACAGGGGATGGATTTCACGGCAGCGCTGAAATCGTTCCTTCGACAAGACCCCGATATCATCATGGTCGGCGAGATTCGAGATCTGGATACCGCATCCATCGCTATCAAAGCGGCGCAAACCGGTCACATGGTTATGTCGACGCTGCACACAAACAGCGCTGCGGAAACACTCACTCGCTTGCGCAATATGGGCGTGCCGTCGTTCAACATCGCTACTTCGGTAAACCTGATCATTGCCCAGCGATTGGCGCGCAAGCTCTGTAACTCGTGCAAGAAAGAAGTCCCAATTCCGCGTGAGGCTTTAATTGAAGAAGGTTTTCCGGAAAACAAGATCGGTACCTTCAAGATTTTCGGCCCGGTCGGCTGCGATTTGTGCAACCACGGTTACAAAGGCCGTGTCGGGATTTATGAAGTGGTTAAAAACACGCCTGCGTTGCAACGGATTATTATGGAAGAAGGCAACTCCATCGATATCTCGGTGCAAATGCGCAAAGACGGCTTTAACGACCTTCGTACCTCAGCCCTGCTGAAGGCCATGCAGGGTGTGACCAGCCTCGAAGAAGTGAATCGCGTGACTAAGGACTAATTCATGGCCGTTAAAGCGATAAAAACCAGCACTTTCACTTGGGAAGGCACGGATAAGAAGGGCTCCAAGGTAAAGGGCGAGATGGCCGGCCAGAACCCTGCCTTGGTCAAAGCGCAGCTGCGCAAGCAGGGCATCAATCCGCAGAAGGTCCGCAAAAAAGCCGTTTCGCTGTTCGGCGGGAAAGGCAAAAAAATCAAGCCGATGGACATCGCGTTGTTCGCCCGTCAAATGGCGACCATGATGAAAGCCGGCGTGCCGCTGTTGCAGTCTTTCGACATCATCAGCGAAGGGCTTGAAAACCAGAACATGCGCAAACTGGTTGAAGAGATCAAACAGCACGTTGCCGCCGGTAACAGCTTTGCCGCTGCCCTGCGTACCAGACCGCTGTATTTCGATGATTTGTTCTGCAACCTCGTTGATGCTGGCGAGCAGGCGGGGGCGCTGGAAAACCTGCTGGATCGCGTCGCTACCTATAAGGAGAAAACCGAAGCGCTGAAAGCCAAAATTAAAAAGGCCATGAACTACCCGATCGCGGTGGTTGTGGTTGCAGTGGTGGTATCAGCCATTTTGCTGATTAAAGTGGTGCCGCAATTTGCTTCGGTATTCGCCGGTTTCGGTGCCGAACTTCCGGCCTTTACGCGATTCGTAGTGGGTCTTTCCGAAGGGCTTCAGGAATGGTGGTTCGTTTACCTTATCAGTATTGTCGGCTTCATCTTCGCGTTCACCGAAACCAAAAAACGTTCTCCGAAAATGCGTGACGCGTTGGACCGTTTAGTTTTGAAAGCGCCGATCGTTGGCGACATCACTTACAAGTCTTCGGTAGCTCGTTTCGCTCGAACCCTGTCGACTACCTTCGCCGCAGGCGTACCGTTGGTTGAAGCTCTGGATTCGGTAGCCGGCGCTACCGGTAACATTGTGTTCCGCAACGCGGTGCTGAAGGTGAAGCAGGACGTAACCTCCGGTATGCAGCTGAACTTCTCGATGCGCACCACTGGCGTGTTCCCTTCCATGGCTATCCAGATGACCGCAATTGGTGAAGAGTCCGGTGCGCTCGATGTGATGCTCGACAAAGTGGCCAGCTACTACGAAGCCGAAGTGGACAACGCCGTTGACGGCCTTACTGCGCTGATGGAGCCGATGATCATGTCCGTTCTCGGTGTGCTGATCGGCGGCCTGGTAATCGCGATGTACCTGCCAATCTTCCAACTGGGCTCTGTCGTCTAATCCATGCAAGTCATCGAACTTTTGGCCAGCCACGCGCTGGCCTTTGTTTTTTTTGCCCTCGGTCTTGGCCTTCTCGTCGGCAGCTTCCTTAACGTGGTCGTCTACCGCCTTCCAGTAATGATGAAGCGCGATTGGCAAAACCAGGCGCGGGAAATTCTTGAGCTGCCGGCTGAGCCAAAGGGCGAAACCTTCAATCTGATCCTGCCCAATTCAAGCTGCCCGCATTGCAAACACGAAATCAAAGCCTGGGAAAACATCCCGGTCGTCAGCTGGCTAGCCCTGCGCGGCAAATGCTCTTCCTGCAAATCCCCGATCAGCAAACGCTACCCACTCGTCGAACTCACCTGCGGCCTTCTGTCTGCGTACGTTGCCTGGCATTTCGGTTTCAACTGGCAAGCCGGGGCGATGTTGTTGCTGACGTGGGGTTTGTTGGCGATGAGTTTGATTGATGTGGACCATCAGTTATTGCCAGACGATTTGGTGTTGCCTCTGCTGTGGGTGGGGTTGATCGTTAATCAGTTTGGCTTGTTTGCCAGTGCGCAGGATGCGTTGATCGGTGCTATCGCCGGTTATCTGAGTCTGTGGTCGGTGTATTGGCTGTTCAAGCTGGTGACGGGTAAGGAAGGCATGGGCTATGGCGATTTCAAGTTGCTGGCCATGCTCGGCGCTTGGGGTGGTTGGCAGGTGTTGCCGTTGACGATTCTGTTGTCGTCGCTGGTGGGCGCGGTGTTGGGGGTGATCATGCTGCGCTTGCGTAACGCGGAAACCAGCACGCCGATTCCGTTTGGTCCTTATCTGGCAATTGCCGGCTGGATTGCGTTGCTCTGGGGTGATCAAATAACCGGCACCTATCTTCAAATCGCCGGATTTAAATGACTACACCCTGGATTCTTGGGCTTACAGGCGGCATCGGCAGTGGCAAGAGTGCGGTCGCGCAGCACTTTATCGATCTGGGCGTGCATTGCGTGGACGCTGATCACGCCGCTCGCTGGGTGGTTGAGCCGGGCAAACCGGCGCTAGCCGCTATCGTCGAGCACTTCGGCCCGCAGGTGTTGCAGGCCAATGGCGAGCTGGACCGCACGGCGCTGCGCGGTCTTGTCTTTCAAGCGCCGGAAGAACGCCGCTGGCTAGAAGCGCTGCTGCATCCGCTGATTGGCGAGGAAATCATGGCCAGTCTTGCCAGCGCTACGTCGCCGTACGCCATCCTGGTTTCGCCCCTGTTGATCGAGTCGGGTCAGTACAAGCTGACGCAACGGGTGTTGGTGGTGGACGCTCCCGAGAGTCTGCAACTTGAGCGCACAATGCTGCGCGATAGCGCGACGCAGGAGCAGGTTCACGCGATTCTCAAGGCGCAGGCTTTGCGCGAGGACCGCTTGAAACATGCCGATGACGTGTTGCTCAATGACCGCGATTTACCCTGGCTGCATAGCGAAGTTGAACGCTTGCACCGCTTTTATCTCACTCTTCATGGAGGCCAGCCATGAGCCCTGCTCCCGTCGTTAAATGCCCAACCTGCGGCGCCCCGGTTGAATGGACGCCGAAAAATGTCACCCGTCCTTTTTGCAGCGAGCGTTGCAAGTTGATTGACCTTGGCGCCTGGGCGTCTGGCGAACATGCGATTCCGGGTGATCCGGTGGAAGACGAAGTGTTCTCCAGCGATTTCGACGTTCCGCCGCAGCGCCACTGATCTCAGGGCCGCATGAAGCTGTAGTCGCGGTCATCGTCCAGGTTGTCAGCCAGAAACTGCAGCTCCTGCGCCAGGTCCGCAGGGCTGCGGTGGTGTTTACTCTGCTCGATCACCGCGCTGAGCAATGCCCTTAGCGCCAAGCCTGTTTCAAGGCCTTGAGCGGCGGCCTCCTCCAGGCTGCGCTGCAGTTGTTGGCTGGCCCAGGCGTGTGCACTCATTTCCCGATCTCCTCAATTTATGCCGGTGCGGCAGGCCGCAGAGTGGCAAGCGTGCACGGCGCGACGGTGACTCAGATCAAGCGGCGCGGCGCTATAAAAACGGCGAATTACTCGTCATCTTTCCACGACGCTTGCAAGTAGCGGTCGCGGTTGAAGGTTTCGAGCCACTCCGGTTTGAACACCACGAGCGCAGTGACCAGCATGCCGTTGATAAAGGCCTCCGGAAATATCACCAGCCAGAGGTAGCCGATAAAGTCCTCCAGCCAGAACGGCATGGGAAATCGCCCGTCCATCCACAGCACCCACAGGCCCAACAGCACGCAGAGCAGTGCGGCCAACGCAGCCGGAAAGAAGCCGGAGCAGAAGATATAGACGAACAGGTTTTGCGATTGGCGGCGTTCTACCCACAGCGCGCAGACTTCGGTGACCACAACAGGCACCAGCACCAGCAGCACGCCGTTAACGCCCATGGCCGCGAGGTCTTGCCGACCGATGGCGAGTAAGCCCAGTTGGGCGACCAGGCCACCCACAATTGCCAGCGGCCAGTCGAGCAACAGGGTCACGACCGTCATGCCGATGAAGTGGAAAGAGACGCCCACGTCGAAATCGCGCCGGACCAGCCACAGTGCAAACAACGCCAGTACCGTGCCGAACAGCAGGTGCTGGCGTCGCGTGTCGCTGAATAGCTCCAGCCAGGGCGAGCGGAACACGGCCCAGGCTACAACCGGCAGGTAAAGCAGCCAGCCGGCGGTCAGGGTGGTGGTGGATAGCAATTCGGCGGCAATCACGACGGTACGCCCTCCGCCAGTACGCGAATACTCCATAGCCCGATCAATGTGGTGTGGCGGGTGGGCAGCTTGCGGCGAATCGACATGAAAGACTCCTGCCTGGGCGAGAAGGCAGTCTACACCGGCCTCGTCAGACGTCTAAACTTGCGGACATGGATGATTCTGACTACCTGCGTCTGTTAACCGATCAAGCCGAACAGGCCAACGCTCTGCTGTCGAACGCGCAGAAGTGGGAGCGTGAGCGCTGGGTGTGCCGACGGTTTTTGCAGGCGCTGAACGTGCCGCATCGTTTGGAGGAATTCGGCGCTGCCGAAAAAGATCCGCCCGATGTGCTGTTTCACGATGCGCATTTCGAGGTGTTTTTTGTGCTGGATGAGGGGCGCCGTCTCAACGACGAGTGGCGTCAGGAACTGGAACGGCGGCGCAACGCGTATTCCCTCAGCCAACTGGTCGAGCATGAGCCGCGACCCCGAAAAATCAGCGCTGCCCAATTGCATAATCGTTTGGCGCCGACGCTGCGCAAAAAAACTGCCAGCTACCGCGAACGCGGCATCGACACCGCCACGCTCGACATGCTCGCCTACGTAAACCTCAAGCGCGAAATCACCGACTTCAACAGCGCCTTCCCGCCGCCGACCGAGTTTCTGCACCAGGGCTGGCGCTCGCTGTCTGTGTTAGGGCCCAACTTTGCCCGGGTGTTGTTTGCTCACCCCGGCGCTCCGGATTTTCTGCGCCGTAATCTCGGCCGCACTGTATTGCTCGATATTGGAATCAGTTTATGAGCCAACTGCTGGAACTCATCGCCGACGTACCGCAACACGGCAAAGTTCGCTGGATTGGCGTGCGCCCCGTGTCGCGAGAGCCGATGATTGAACTGGATGCCGTGGAAGCGCGGCGCGAAGCGGGCCTTACCGGCGATCACACCCGACCGGGCCCACGCAATGCCCGGCAGGTGACGTTGATCCAATGGGAACATTTGGCGGTGATCAGCGCTCTGCTGGGAAGACCTGCCGAAGAAGCAATCACGCCAGCGGACATGCGCCGCAATATTGCGGTCAGTGGCATCAACTTGTTCAGTTTGAAGAACCGGCGCTTTCGCTTGGGTCAGGCATTGCTGGAAACCACCGGCTGGTGCCAACCCTGCGCCCGCCTGGAACAGAGGCTTGGACGCGGAACCTTCCAGGCAACGCGCGGACATGGCGGCATTACCGCCCGGGTGCTGGAAAGCGGGATTATTCGTCTGCAGGACATGCTTTACGTTGAGCCAGACTAAATCCCACGACTAGAATGGATTTATCTCAAACGAGGCCAGCCATGACCAGCCGACTCAGCCCAGACGATCAGCAACGCGTGGATCAGCACCTCAGCGCGCCCCACCATCAAGTCGAGCGCCGGCCGTTTCGTCCCTGGTTTCTGCTTTTTATCGTGCTGGCCACGGTTATCGGCCTTGGTCTTCTCAGCCGTTTACTCAGCCGGTTAGTGCTATGAGCTGCCTCGCGCTCGCCTCACCGGCTTTACCCCGAATCCTTAGAAGCCTTGTGAGTACTCACCATGTCCCATCGCATAGTTATTGTCGGCGGCGGCGCCGGCGGCCTGGAGCTTGCCACCCGTCTGGGTAAAACCCTGGGTAAACGCGACATCGCGCGCGTCACCCTGGTTGACGCCAACCTCACCCACATCTGGAAACCGTTGCTGCATGAAGT
Organism: Pseudomonas viridiflava; assembly: GCF_900573885.1. Classification (GTDB taxonomy): domain Bacteria; phylum Pseudomonadota; class Gammaproteobacteria; order Pseudomonadales; family Pseudomonadaceae; genus Aquipseudomonas. The sequence goes on along the minus strand of NZ_UPSE01000493.1, from coordinate 146,272 downwards.
CGCGGCCGGCTCGTTGAATTCATCCGAAGATGAGCTCAATTATGTCGCCCAGGCCAAGTGGAACCACTTTGAATTTCAGATGGGCCGGATGCAGGGGCTCGACCGCACCGCGAAAAAAATTCAACTGGCGGCGACCGTCGATGAAGGCGGTGAAGAGCTGGTGCCGGCACGCACGCTGGATTACGACACGCTGGTGATTGCGGTTGGCAGCACCACCAACGATTTCGGCACGCCCGGCGCTGCTGAGAATTGCCTGTTCCTCGACACCCGCGTGCAAGCCGAACGCTTCCACCGGCAGTTGCTCAACCACTACATGCGTGCCCACGCCAATCAGACCGACAGCGCCGGTCAGATTAGCGTGGCGATTGTCGGCGCCGGCGCCACCGGTGTAGAGCTGGCAGCCGAGCTTCACCACGCAGCCCATGAACTGGCAGCGTACGGGCTGGACAGCATCAAGCCGGAAAACATGCGCATCACCTTGATCGAAGCGGGCCCGCGCGTACTGCCCGCGCTACCGGAACGGATCGGCCAGCCGGTGCATAACACGCTGGAGAAACTCGGGGTGACGGTGCTGACTAATGCGGCAGTCAGTGAGGTGACACGCGACAGCCTGAGAACGGCGCAAGGGCAAGATATTCCAGCCAGTCTCAAAGTGTGGGCTGCCGGCATACGCGCGCCTGAGTTCCTGAAAGACCTCGATGGCCTGGAGAGCAATCGCATCAATCAGTTGCAAGTGCGCCCTACTCTGCAAACCACCCGCGATGACAATATTTTCGCCTTTGGCGATTGCGCGGCCTGCCCGCAGGGCGAAGACGGCCGCAACGTTCCGCCACGCGCGCAGGCGGCGCATCAGCAGGCTTCGCTGTTGGCTAAATCGCTGAAGTGGCGGATCGAAGGCAAGGCACTCCCCACCTATCGCTACCGTGATTACGGCTCGCTGATTTCTCTGGCGAGTTTTTCGGCGGTAGGCAATCTGATGGGCAACCTCACGGGCAGCGTGATGCTGGAAGGCTGGCTGGCGCGGATGTTTTACGTGTCGCTGTATCGCATGCACCAGATGGCGTTGTACGGCGTATTCCGCACCATGATGCTGATGCTTAGCGATCGGATTGGGCGCGGCACTGAGCCGCGGTTGAAGCTGCACTGATAGGGCGGGTCGGCGCGCTCGATGACAACGAGCGCGGCCACCAATCGCCCCGTTGGGCTTCGCTGCGCTCAACCCAACCTACGTGCCTTGGGAGTCATGGCATATCTAAAAATGCACAAACAAAAAAGGCGTCCCGAAGGACGCCTTTTTTGATGGCTCTGCACCGTTAAGTGTTTTGCCTAAGATTCAACCCTCTAACATCAAGAGCCAAAAATGGTGGGTCGTGTGGGACTCGAACCTACGACCAATTGGTTAAAAGCCAACTGCTCTACCAACTGAGCTAACGACCCAAAAATGGTCGGGGTAAGGGGATTCGAACTCCTGACATCCTGCTCCCAAAGCAGGCGCGCTACCGGACTGCGCTATACCCCGGTTGAAAGATTGGCTCCGCGACCAGGACTCGAACCTGGGACCCAATGATTAACAGTCATTTGCTCTACCGACTGAGCTATCGCGGAACTACTTGCTTCCATCTCTCTACGTCATTTGGCGTTAGCCATTTGCCGTATCGAGGCGCTGCATTTTAAGGATATCCGCGACCCTGTCAACCCCCTAAATAGCTTTTAAGACAATGATTTGCAGCGACGTGATCACCACTCTATGTTTGCGTGAGATATGATCGCCGCAGGATGCATAAGCCGCCCGGCTTGAACAGGACAGTCCATGAGCACGCAGGACGTACCGCCACCACCAAGACCCCACCAGACACTTGCCAGCCGCGGAATTCAGCCGCGGTTCGGTGAATTGGTGCAGGGTTGCCGCAAGCTTGCGATGAATCGTTTGGCTGAGCACCTCACCGGTGTTTTCGGCCAGGTAGATGACACGCTGTTCGAATGCGCCGAGAAAGCCGAGAACAATAAAGTGCAGTCGTTGTTTTTCGACAACATGCGCGAAATTCGTCGGCAGCGTCCGCAAATCGAGCGCAGCTATCACCAGCGTGTCGCGCAGAATTTTTCCAACTTTCTTGAAGGCACGCTCGAGCCCGAAGCGAACGCTTCGGCAGTGCGCGCTGAAGATCTGTCGTTGGTTCAAAACGAGGATTACGAAGAAAGCCTGCAAGTCACCAATATGGTAAGCCGGGTCAAAGCGCGCTGCGCCGAGCCGCTGTTTGCTCTTGAGCAACGGCTGGCCGTGTTGAACAACGGCCAGAAGCTGGGCGAAGACAGCAACCCGTTCGGGCCGCGCGCAATTGCCCAGGCCTTCCGCGAAGCGCTGGCGCCGACGCCGTTTCCGCCTCAGATCAAAACCATTCTTTATATGTTGTTTGATCGCCACGTCATGCAGAGCCTCGACCGTCTGTACGAAGCGATGAATCAACGCCTGATCGATGCCGGCGTGTTACCCAACCTGAAATACGCGCCGCAGCGCACGCCCGACGCCCGCCGCGCGCCTACGGCACCCCGTGAGCCCGCCAGTGCAGCGCCCGCGCCAGCCACCGAGCCCGTGCGAAATGCCCAGCCGGCACCGGCCGGCACAGCGCCCGTAGTAGTCGCCGCCGCGCCAGGCGCCGACGCCCCGCGCGTGCCTTACGACGCCTCAGGTCCGGAACCAACCGATTCAGCCGCGCTGTTCAGCAGCCTGGCCGCCCTGCTTGGCGAGCGTCGCCATTACAACGTTGACGCTCCGCTTCTGGGCGGCACGCGCAGCATTGCCAGCTTCGCCCCCAGCGGCGCGACACGCACTTATGCGGCCAGCGATCTGCTCGATGCGCTGAACCGTTTGCAGCAGCAGTCGGCACTGGATTTTTCCCAGCGTCTGCAGCGCCCGCAGCAAGTCGAAGATTTCAAGGTCGACCTGCAGCAGCAACTGGAAACCCACAGCAGCGAACCCGGCCAGCAGAAACTGTCGGACCAGGAAGCGGATGTGATCGACCTGGTGGGCATGCTCTTCGACTTCATCCTTGATGATGAAAACCTGCCGGACAATTGCAAAACCGCCCTGTCCCACCTGCATACGCCCTACCTCAAGGTGGCGTTGCTGGATAAGGCGTTGTTCACCCAACACCATCATCCGGCGCGGCGTTTGCTCAATGCCATGGCGCAGGCCGGCGTGCTGTATGGCGGCGAAGAAGACGACCGTGGCCTGTTGGCAAAAATCCACTGGGTAGTCGAGCGCGTCATCCAGGGCTTCAACGGCGAGCTGAAACTGTTCGATAGCCTGCTGGAAGAGTTCACCGAGTTCACCACCAACCTGCAACACAAGGTGGCGCTGCGTGAGCGGCGTGCTGTGGAAGCGGCCAAGGGTCGCGACAAGTTACTCGGCGCCCGCCAGCAAGCCGTAGACATCATTGCCCGCTCCCTGGCCAACCGTCAGCCGCCGCCGCTGATCCGCAACTTTCTCGAGCTGACCTGGACCGACGCCTTGGTGTTCGTGCTCTTGCGCCACGGCGAACGCAGCCCCGAGTGGCAACGCTACAGCGATGTGGCCGAGCAGCTTGCCTGGAGCAGCACGCCGCTGAACGCAGCCGGCCAGGAGCGTTTGCAGTCGATTCGTGTGCAGTTGCTTGAAGACCTGCGCAAAGGCCTGGAAATTCTCGGCGGTTACCACGAAGACGGCATCCGTCGTCTGCTGCAAGACATCGTCGCCTGCCAGCACGCCGTGCAAGCCAAGCAGCCGCTGGTGGCGGCCAAGCTCAATCCGGTACTGTCGGAAAGCCCGCTCGGCGCCATGCTCGGCGAAGATGCCGCATTGGCGACGAGCGCGCCACAAGCGTCGGGGCTGTCGTATCAGGCACAGCTGATTGCCAAGGAGCTGGGCCGTATCGAATTCGGTACCTGGTTTGAATTCATCGACGGCGCGCAGGTGCGTAACCTGAAGCTGTCATGGTTCAGCCCGACCACGCACAACTACATGTTCGTCGACCACAGCGGCCAGCGCGTGGCCATAAAACCGCTGACAATTTTAGCCAATGAGATGGAACAAGGTCTGGTTCGCATCCTCCAAACCGAACGCGAGGCCCCGCTGGTGGATCGCGCCCTGACCGCCATCTACCGGGTGTTGCAACGCTTCACCGGTCGCGCCGACAACAGTTAAGGAGCCGTAATGGACGATCGTCGCCAGCACAGCCGACACGCCGCCGAGTTACATCTGGAAGTGTACGACTTGCACACCGAGCGCCATCTGGGTCGCGTGGTAGACCTTTCAGCCGAGGGCTTCATGCTCTTCGGTGACTGCCCGCAAGAAGCCGACGCCCTGCTCGAATGCCGGCTGGTGTCTTACCCGCCCGTGGAAGGCTTGACCGAAGTTCGCCTGGGAGCCGACTGCCTATGGAGCCGTCCCGGCGCGGACGGCCAGCATTGCTGGTCCGGTTTTCACATCATCGACCTTGCCGAGGATCAGGCCGTTTTGCTTGAGGGACTGCTAAAGCGTTTGTAGATGGTCGGCCAATAGAAAGCCCCGCCAAAACGCGGGGCTTTTTTATGCGCGCTGAATCGTCAGTTCACGCTGTAACCGCGCCCGGCCATGCAGGCGCTTAGCGAGCGACGGTAAATATCTGCCACGTTTTGCGCCGGTGCGTAGGTGGCTTGCGACGGATCGAAACCACTCTGGTTGACGGCCCAGCGATGACAGTCATAGCGGTCTTGCGCCAACTGCGCCTCGCTCTGACCGCGCGCTGGATAAGCGACAACGTCATAACCGTTGCCCTGCCAGCCGTTGCTGCTCGTCACCTGCACCGGCGGGTTGGTAACCACGTATTCCTGGCGGTCGGCCTGGTACAGGTAATAGGTGCCGGCCGCGATGAAATACAGCGCGCTGCCGATCCACAATTGCTCTGCATAGGAAGGTAACGTGCGCACCCGAACGCCATAGGGCGGCGTGACGACGATGTAGCTCGGGCCATACGGGCGATACCAGTAACCGTCGGCGTAATAGTAATCGATGCCGCCGTGGGGAACGCGCCAGCGCCCGGACGGAATGGTGTTCACGCGATAGCCCGGCTGCCAGCGCGGGCCGGGGCCCCAACCACCGCCGGGGCGCCCGCCGTGCCATTGATTGCCGGGCGGCGGCGGCGACTTGGAGCCCAATTGCCGCGCCGGACCTTGCGGCCCGCGTGGCTCGTTATTGCTCGGGCGGCCACGGTCGTCGTCATCGCGCCCGCCGCCGTTGTAGCCGTTGCCATTATGGTTCTGGCCGCCGCCGCCGTTGTAACCGCCTTGGTTATAACCGCCACCGTTATAGCCGCCCTGATTGTTACCACCGCCGTTGTAACCGCCGTTGTGACCGTTGCCGTTGCCGTTGCCGTTGCCGTTGCCGTTGCCGCCGTGATCATCCCGGTCGCGCCGCGACGAGCTACTGCCACCCAGCGTGCGGGCTGCGCCTTGCGGCCCCTGCTGTTGCTGCGGACGCGCTTGCGGCTGCCCGCCCTGATTGCCGCCGCTGTTGCCGCGTCCTTGATCACGCTGCGAACCGCCGCCCATCACCGAACGCACATCCGGCCCGTCGTCGGCCAGCGCATTGGCACCCATTGCCAGGGAAAGAACGCCTACACCTGCCAGACGCCACAACTGCGACTTCATGACTGCTACTCCAGAGGAAAAGACCGCGACACACCTGCCACCCGTATTGCAGAACGGCCGGCATTTGTAGCCCATCGGTAACCACTTCGACAACGGCCACTAGCGGAGTTGCAGAAGCCAACGCTCCACCCAAAAAATATCTGCCGCCCCGCCGCTCCAGATCGACGCGCAGCCGATCGGCCATAAAACGCAAAAAGGGCCCCGGGGGGCCCATTTCTGTCCTCTGCTGGCGATTGTGTCGCCGCCTGTATCGCCCGCCTGGTTGGGCAGTGCGGACCCGGTTGCCGGGGCGACCCGGTAGGATCGGCGGCTCTGGCGCGCCTGATTGAGCGGGCCAGTTGGACTTGCGTCCGAGTCGTTTAACTTGGGAGAAAGTGTAAGCTCGGCGGCGCGACACAGGATTGCGAATATTGCTGATCGACAGAGATGTTGCGCAATCTTTAGCTCTTAAAGCACCATGATGCGCAATTTGCACCGAATGGAGCGCCATCTTGAACAACCTCGACCGCTACGACCTGAACATCCTCGCCGAATTGCAGCGCGACGCACGCATCTCGAATCAGGAGCTTGCCGAACGTATAGGCCTGTCGCCTTCGCCCTGCTCGCGCCGAGTGAAACAACTGGAGGACGACGGTTACATCCTTCGCCAGGTGGCGTTGCTGGATCGCAAAAAGCTCGGTTTAAGCCTGACGGCGTACGTGAACATCGGCATGGATCGCCATACGCCAGAGCGTTTCGAGCACTTCGAAGCGGTGATCAACCAATGCCCGGAGGTGCTGGAGTGCTGCCTGGTCACCGGGATGGACGCGGATTACCAGCTCAAGGTTGTGGTGCCGGATATGGACCACTATCAGAAGTTTCTGCTGGGCCAACTCACGCGCATCGAAGGCGTGACCAGCGTGCGTTCGAGCTTCGTGCTCAACCAGGTGATCTCCAGCACCCAACTGCCGTTACAACACCTGCGCAGCTGAACGCTTGCCCCGACAACCTGCGGCCACAGATGTGGAGGCTGACGTATAATCGCCCGCCAACGCCCGGCCTTGAGGCCTGCGGCAGTATGGTTGTGTCTGACGAATACCTGAGGTTGTGATGGAACCGGAAAAGTTTGAAGAGTGGATGATGATCATCCTGGTCGGCGGCCTGGTGATGTTCATGGCCTTTATCGTGTGGGACCTGGCAAAAAAATCCAAAGCCGGCCGCTACGGCACCATGATCCTCTTCCTCGCCCTCGGCCTGGGCGTGTTGGGCTTCATCATCAAGACAGTGGTGATTGGAAGCCTGGAAGGCTTCTAGAGCCGAACAAGACATTCCGAGCAGGTTGGGTCGGTCCGCGCTCGGTGAGCCAACCCAACCTACCCATTCAAAGCCGCGCCTCAACCTCCTTCCATTCCCCCAACCCCAGCCCGTCGATACTCCACGGCCCGATCCGCACCCGCACCAGCCGCAACGTTGGCAACCCCACCGCCGCTGTCATACGACGCACCTGGCGGTTGCGCCCTTCCCTGATTACCAATTCCAGCCACGACGTCGGAATGCTCTTGCGAAAACGCACCGGCGGGTTGCGCTCCCACAATTCGGGCGCTTCCAGTTGCCTGGCTTCAGCCGGCAAGGTCGGCCCGTCGTTCAAGGTCACGCCATCGCGCAGTTGTTGCAACTGCGCTTCGGTCGGCTCGCCTTCCACCTGCACCCAGTAGGTTTTCGCCAGCTTGTGTTTGGGGTCGGCAATCCGCGCTTGCAGCTGGCCATCGTTGGTGAGCAGCAGCAAGCCTTCGCTGTCGCGGTCCAGGCGCCCGGCCGGGTAAACGCCGGGCACGGCAATAAAGTCTTTGAGGGTGCTGCGGCCCTGCTCGTCGTTGAACTGCGTGAGCACGTCGAACGGCTTGTTGAACAGCAGCAGTTTCGGCTCGGCAGGTGGCGCCTTGGCGACGCGGCGGGGGGCTGGGCGAGCAGGACGAGGTGGGCGCGACATGAACAATCCGGCTAAGCGAGGGGGCTGCACAGTGTAACCCGAGGCCATGCACGCACCATCAGCCGGGCTTATCTCGCTTCATCATTTGCCGTCTATGGTTATGCTGCTGCGTTGCGCCGTTTAACCCACAAGGAATTCTTGCATGAGCACGTCCGAGGTCGAGAAGTTCACCGGTTGGGCCGCCACCGCGCCCAAAGCCCCGCTGCAATCCTACGCGTACGACCCAGGCCCGCTGGCCGCCGAAGGCGTTGAAGTGGCGGTCGAGTTCTGCGGCATCTGCCACTCCGATCAATCGATGATCGACAACGAATGGGGCCGCACGCGCTATCCGTTTATTCCCGGCCACGAAGTGGTGGGCACCGTGGTACGCGTGGGCGATCAGGTGCGCGGCCTAAAGCTCGGCCAGCGTGTGGGCATCGGTTGGAACAAAGGCAGCTGCATGCATTGCGCCTCGTGCATGGAAGGCTCGCATCAACTGTGTCGCACCGTGCAACCCACCATTATTGGCGGCAACGGCGGCTTCGCTGATCGCCTGCGCGCCCATTGGGCCTGGGCCATTCCGATTCCAGAGGCCATCGACCCGAGCCTGGCCGGCCCGCTGTTCTGCGCAGGCTCTACGGTGTTCAGCCCGCTGGTGGATCTGGACATCAAACCCACCGACCGCGTGGGCGTGGTCGGCATCGGCGGCCTCGGCCACCTGGCGCTGAAGTTCCTCAACGCCTGGGGCTGTGAAGTCACGGCATTTACCTCTTCGCCAAGCAAGCAGGAAGAAGCCCAGCGCCTCGGCGCGCATAAAGCGGTGGCTTCCACCGACAGCGCAGCGATGAAAGCGATTGCCGGCACTCTGGACTTCCTGTTGGTAACCGCCAGCGCCGATCTGGACTGGAACAGCCTGCTCGCCACCTTGCGTGGCCGTGGCCGTCTGCACTTCGTGGGTATCGTGCCCAGCGCCATTCCCGTGCATGTGTTCAGTCTGATTCCGGCACAAAAAGCCATTTCCGGTTCGCCCGTAGGCTCGCCGGCAAACATGGCGAAGATGCTGGAATTCTGCGCCCGGCATCAAATTGTGCCGCAGGTGGAAATGTTCCCCATGAGCAAAGTGAACGAGGCCATCGACCATTTGCGCGCCGGCAAAGCCCGCTACCGCGTGGTACTCGACGCCAGCAAATAAGCGCTGCGTTAAGTTGCAAAAGATGTAGGGGAGCAGGCAAACCCAAGCGGCCGTGCTAGGTTTGCCTGCATCTTCCCCCGTGAGTTTTTTGCCCATGCCACGTAACCTCCGCCCGACCTGGTTACTGAGCCTGCTGACCCTGGCCGGCTGTAATAACTCCGCCTACCAAGGTCCCGCCAGCGACCACTTCGACGGCGAGCGCTTTCACAATATTCAGCCCACCGCCGAGAAAAGCCTGCGCGACCTGCTCAAGTGGCAGCTCAACCGTGAGCGCACCGACGCCTGGATAAGCCAGCCTCCTGCCAAAGCGCCGCCAGTGCTGGCGCAGCGGGTGATGGGCGATGAGCTTCAAGCCACCTATATCAACCACGCCACGGTGCTATTGCAGCATCAGGGGCTGAACATCCTGACTGATCCGGTGTGGTCCGAGCGCGTCAGTCCGTTCAGTTTTATCGGCCCCAAGCGCTTCCAGCAGCCGGGGCTGAGCATCGAGCAACTGCCGCCGATTGATCTGATTCTGGTCAGCCACAACCACTACGATCACCTGGACCTGGAAAGCCTGCGCAAACTGGCCGAGCGTTTCCCTGCGGCCAAAGTAGTCACCGGCCTTGGCAACGGCGGGCTGATCAAACAGACCGGTTTTGCCGACGTGGTAGAGGTTGATTGGTGGCAGGAGTTGACCATCAGCCCGACCCTCAGCCTGCATGGCGTACCGGTGCAGCATTGGTCGGCACGCACCCGCAGCGACACCAACCACACGCTGTGGCTGGGCTTTGTGCTGCAAGCGCCGGGCGGTCCGTTGTTATTCCCGGGCGATACGGGGCTGGGCCCGGAATTCAAACTGATCAACGAACGCTTCGGGCCGATGCGCCTTGCCCTGCTGCCGATCGGCGCCTACGCACCGCGCTGGTTTATGCGCGACCACCACATGAACCCCGACGACGCCGTGCAGGCCCACCGGCAACTGCAGGCGAAAAACAGCATGGCGATTCACTTCGGCACCTTCCGCCTGACCGACGAAGGCCAGTTCGCCCCGCCGGCGGATCTGGCGGCGGCGTTGCAAGAACAGGACGTGGACGCGCAAACCTTTCGCGTGCCGCAGCCGGGGGATTCGTGGGCGATTCCTTGACTACCTTCTTGTAGGAGCGACCTTGGTCGCGAATCCCTGGAAACGACATTCCCACCGGGGTTTCCAGGGTTCGCCAGCAAGCTGGCTCCTACAAGATTGATCAGCGGAACGGCGGCTCGTCGAAGCTGCGCAGTTTGCGCGAATGCAGGGAGTCGAGTTGGGTGCGCATCAGGTCAAGGGCGGCGATGCCGATGTGCAGGTGTTGGTTTACCGCGCGTTCGTAGAACGCACCCGCTGCGCCCGGCAGTTTGATTTCGCTGTGCAGGGGTTTGTCCGATACGCACAGCAAGGTGCCGTACGGCACGCGCAGCCGGTAGCCCTGGGCGGCGATGGTGCCGCTTTCCATGTCGACGGCAATGGCGCGGGCCAGGTTGATCAGCGGGCGCTCCTGGGCCCAGCGCAGTTCCCAGTTGCGGTCGTCGTAGGTCAACACCGTGCCGGTGCGCAGACGCCGTTTCAGCGCTTCGCCCTTCTCGCCGGTGACGGCAGCCGCCGCTTCCTGCAAGGCCAGTTGCACTTCAGCCAAGGCCGGAATCGGCACGTGGGGCGGCACTACACGGTCGAGGATGCCGTCGCGGCGCATATAGGCATGGGCCAGTACGTAGTCGCCGATGGTTTGCGACTGCCGCAAACCGCCGCAATGGCCAATCATCAGCCAGCAATGCGGACGCAACACAGCCAGGTGGTCGGTGATGTTTTTTGCGTTCGAGGGGCCAACGCCGATGTTCACCAGCGTAACGCCGTGGCCATCGGCGGCGATCAGGTGATACGCCGGCATTTGATAACGGTGCCAGACCACCGCATCAGCCACCGCTTGCGCATCTTCTTCCGAGGTACCGCGCTCGATGATCACGTTGCCCGGCAACACCATGCGCACAAAGCGCGGGTCATCACGCAGCTGCGCCAGACCGTGGCGAATGAACTGGTCGACGTAGCGGTGGTAGTTGGTCAGCAGAATCCAGGGCTGCACGTGGCGCCAGTCGCTGCCGGTGTAATGCACCAGGCGACGCAGGGAAAAGTCCACGCGCGCAGCGTCGAACAAGGCCAGCGGCAATGGGTCGATGTTTTGCCAGTCGTACAGGCCATCGGCGATACCGTCGGTGGCGGCAGACAAATCCGTGCTGGGGAATACGCGGGACAATTCAGCCGCCGTCACGCCTGAGCCGGCCAGCTCGTCGCCGGCTTCCACCACGTACGGATAGGGAATGTTCTGCTGGCTGACGCCCACTTCCACCTGCACGGTGAAGTCGTTCATCAACGGGCGCAGTTGTTCGAGCAAGTACTTACGAAACGCCGCCGGGTGGGTGACGGTCACGCTGTAGGTGCCAGGCACCTGAACCTTGGCGTAGGCGCGCACGGTGGTGGGCACTTCGCCCTGGCACAGGTAGGTCAGGCGCAGTTCGGGATAGCGGAACAGATCACGCTGGCTCGGGTCCGGTTTTACCCGATCCTTGAGGTACGCCTTGAGCGCCTGGCTAAGGCCATCCACGGCCCGTTCATGCAACTCGGCCAGGCGTTCTACGGCGTCTTCGGGGGTGTGGGCGATTACAAAACTGTCGGTGTTGCTGGTCACGATCGGCCTTCCTGTCTGGACTCGCATGCGGCCTATCTTGCCTGCATCGTTCGCAAAAGGCATGGCTGTCTCGTTGGGGCCGTTGGGCTTCGCCTCCGCTCAACCCAACCTACGCATGTTCGTCGTAGGTTGGGTTGAGCCGAGGGAGAAGCCCAACATTCCATCGATCGCATCACCCCATAACATGCGGCGTGCTGCGCGCGACCAACGCCTCCACGTCCGCCCCGCGCGGCAAGGTGCCATAGGCGCGGCCGCTCTGGCCGAGGCGGCTGGCGATAAAGGCGTCAGACACCACCGCGTTGCCGCTTTCGAGCAACAGTTTGGCTTGCAGGCCAACGGCAACGTCTTCGGTCAGCTGGCGGGCGCGGTACTGGATGTCGGCGGTGTCGCGAAAGCCCGCCTTGAGCCCTTCGATATGCGCCTTCAAACGCGCATCGCCATGGCCGTCGCCCAGTTCGTTGAACAATACGTCGAGCACGCCGGGTTCTTTGGACAACGCGCGCAATACGTCCAGGCACTGCACGTTGCCCGAGCCTTCCCACGTGGAGTTCACCGGCGCTTCGCGGTACAGGCGCGGGAGGATGCTGTCTTCGACATAGCCGGCGCCGCCCATGCATTCGGCGGCTTCGTTGATCATGGCCGGCGCACGTTTGCAGATCCAGTACTTGCCCACGGCCGTTACCAGGCGGGCGAATTTGTCTTCGGACTCAACGTGGGCGTTATCCAGCGCTTTGGCCATACGCATGCTCAAGGCGATGGCGGCTTCGCTTTCCAGCGCCAGATCAGCCAGTACGTTTTGCATCAGCGCTTGTTCGCTCAGCACCCGGCCGCCCACCGTACGGTGCGCGCAATGGTTGGCCGCCTGGCTCAGCGCCTGGCGCATCAGGGCGCTGGAGCCGACCATGCAGTCGAACCGGGTCATGGACACCATTTCGATAATGGTCGGCACGCCGCGCCCTTCTTCGCCCAGCATCCAGGCCAGCGCGCCGCGGTATTCCACTTCGCTGGAGGCGTTGGAGCAATTGCCGAGTTTGTTTTTCAGGCGCTGGATGTAGAACTCGTTGCGCGTGCCATCCGGGCGATGGCGTGGCAGCAGGAAGCAGCTCAAGCCTTTGTCGGTTTGGGCCAGGGTGAGGAAGGCGTCGCACATCGGCGCCGAGCAAAACCATTTATGCCCCACCAGCTCGTACGCCTGACCCGGGCCGGGAACGCCGACCGGGTAGGCGCGGGTGGTATTGGCGCGCACGTCGGTGCCGCCTTGTTTTTCCGTCATGGCCATGCCGATGGTGACGCCAGCCTTCTGCGCCATGGGGACGTTGCGCGGGTCGTATTGGGTGGCGAGCACTTTCGGCACCCACACTTCGGCAACGTCTGGCTGCATGCGCAGCGCCGGCACGCTGGCAAAGGTCATGGTCAGCGGGCAGCCTGTGCCGGCTTCGGCCTGGCTGTGCAGGTAAGTCATGGCGGCGCGGGCGACGTGGGCGCCGGGGCGCGGATCGGTCCAGGGCAGGGACGGCAGACCGTGTTCGACGGCGGCTTTCATCAGTTCGTGGTAAGCGGGGTGAAACTCCACCAGGTCGATGCGATTGCCGTAGCGGTCGTGGCTTTTGAACACCGGCTTGTTTTCGTTGGCGAGAAAGCCTGCCGCCATCAGCGGGCCGCCGGCCAACGCGCCATAGGCGTCGATGCGATCTTGCGCCCAGCCACCGCCGAAGTGGTGTGTCCACTCTTGCAAGGGCAAGTCGGCGCGGTACAGGTTGATGCCGTCGAGCGATGGCGGCTGGTTGCTCACTTCGTGGGTTTCGGCAAACGCGGCGTAGTTATTAACGGCAGAGCTCATGGCAGTGACTCCTCGGCGGCAAGGGCGCGTAAACAAAAGGACACAAGGGCGGCGCTGACGTCCGCCAGTTGCAAGGCAGGCTCACCCGCTTCACGGGCGGCTCGGGCTTGGGGTGAGAGCGGGCCGACCAGCGCTTCGCTGATGGCGCCCACCAGGCAGGCGGCGCTGACCGCCACCGACGAGGTGCGAAACGCGCCGCAGGCCACGCCCTGTTCAATAACGGTGCTGAGCTGCGCGGCGTACGCCTCGCGAAATTCCAGGCGGCGCTCATCCACTTCCGGATCCACCGGCTCGGCAATCAACGCGAACGCCAACTGGCGGCTTTGCCAGGCGCGGGCGGCAAATTGCTGAAGGGCGCCGGCCAGGCGTTGCGGCGCGGAGCCGGACAGCTCCAGAGCATTGGCCATGGCGTCGACCTCACGCTGACTGGCGCGGGCAAACACTTCGGCGGCCAGTTCGCCTTTACCGCGAAAGTGCCGGTACAAGCTGCCGGTGGCGATGCCAACGCGCTCGGCGAGACTGTGCATGGTCAAGGCGGCGAAACCGCCCTCGACCACCAGCAGCAAGGCGCAATCGAAAATGCGCTCGCGTTGCTCCTGATCGCGGTCGATGCGGGCGGCGCTGTGTCGGTAGGCCATAGTCTGAATCCTGATTCATTTGGCGCTAGTGAATCAGGATTCAGAGTTTGGAAGAAGGGGCATTCTGGCCAAAGGCGCAGGTTGAAAAACCCGTAGGAGCTAGCTTGCTAGCGATCCCTGCAATCGTAAGAGCTTCGTTAGCAAGCTAGCTCCTACGGGACGGACGGGACTTCAGGACACCCGCACCGGCGCCGGCGGCTCAAGGCAGAGCAGCCAGTCGTGGAGCAGCGCTTGCAGCTGTTCGAATTTCACTGGTTTGGCCAAGTAGTCGCTCATGCCGGCGGCCAGACAGCGCTCGCGATCGCCGCTGTGGCTGTGCGCGGTGATGGCCAACACGGGCAAATCGGCGCAGCTGGACATGGCGCGCAGCGCGCGGCAGGTGGCAAAGCCGTCCATGATCGGCATCTGGCAGTCGAGCAATACGGCGTCCACCGGTTCGCGGCGCAGCAGCTCAAGGGCGTCGGCACCGTTGTCGGCACAGCGCACCCGGTAGCCCAGTTTGAGCAACATGCCACGCATCACCAACTGGTTGATGCCGTTGTCTTCGACCACCAGCACGGTGCAATCATCGGGGCGGCGCAGCGCCTGACCACCTGCAGGGCGCGCGGGTTCTCGCGGCGCGTCGCTGGAAAGATGAGTGTCCTTGTTCGAGAGGAACAGCGGCACGGTCAATTCGAAGTGGCTGCCCTCCCCCACCTCGGAGGTATGGCTCAAGCCACCGCCCATCAGGCTGACCAGTTTGCGGCAGATCGCCAGCCCAACGCCCAGGCCACCGTATTCACGGGTCATGGAGCCGTCGAGCTGGTGGAAGCGCTGGTACAGCGAGCCGTCTTTGGGCGTGCTGAAGCCGATGCCGCTGTCGATTACACCCACTTTCAACACCAGCCCTTCGCGCCCGCGCTCCACCGCTGCGACGCGCAACGTCACGGCGCCGCCCGGGGTGAACTTGATCGCGTTGTCGAGCAGGTAACCGATGCACTGGCTGAGCTTGCCGGCGTCGCCTTCCAGCGTGTCGGGCAGGCTTTCGTCCATTTCCAGGGTGAAGCCCAAGCCCTTCTCTTCGGCACGCGGCGCGAACTGACTGCGTAGCCCACCAAACAGCCCGCGCAGGCTCAGTGGCTCACGCCACGGGTAAAGCTTGCCGGCCTGCAGTTCGGTGAGGGTGAGGATGTCGCTGACCATGCGCATCATGTCGCGCGCCGAGGCACTGGCGGTTTTCTGGTACTGCTCCAGTTCGACGTCCATGGGCACGGTTTGCATCAGTTCCAGCGAACCGATGACGCCGTTCATGGGCGTGCGCAATTCATGGGTGACGGTGGCCAGGAATTCGTCTTTCAGGCGGTTGCTGTCGGCGAGTTCAAGGTTGAGGGTTTCCAGCTTGCGGCCCGAGTCGTAAAGGATGCGTGCGCGCTCTTCCTTCATGGAGTTGATGCGGTCGGCCAGGGCGAGCGACAGCAGACCGACTTCAATTGCCGAACCGATCTGGCTGGCGTACATGGTGAGGAATACGTTGGGCAGGTAGCCGAGCACCATCAGGGTGTTGATCACGCCGCCAATCAGGAAGGTGGTCCAGGCAAAGATGAAATAGCGCGCCACGCGCATGCCGCGGCGCCAGGCAATAAGCCCGGCGGAAAACACCACCACGGTGAACAGCAACGCCAGGTAAGTGGCCAGGCGCAGCGACACGCTGTAGCTGACCGTCAGCGCCAGTACCATCACCAGCGCACCGACGCCCATGATCGCCAGAAGCGTGCGATCAACCCACGGGCTGTGCTCGCCCGTGTGCAAAAACGTTCGCGCAAACTGGCAGCCAAACAAGGTTGCCGAGCCGACCAGGAACGGCGTGGACACGTTGGCCCACCAGGGATTGTCCGGCCAGAAATACTCGATGCCGGCGCCGTTTACCGACACCTGATACAGCCCGAACGAGGCGATATACAGGATGTAATAGAGGTAACTCGGGTCGCGCACGCTGAGGAAGATGAACAGGTTGTAAATCAGCATGCCCAGCAGCACGCCATAGATGATGCCGAGCACATAGATGCGGCCGGACATCTGTTCCATGTACACCTTGGGGGACCACAGATTCAGGGGTGCCTGAATGGAGCCCTGACTTTCCAGGCGCAGGTACACACGTTGCGGCTGATAGGGCTGCAGGTTGAGTTCGAACACGTAGTTGTTCTGTTTGATCTGCCGGCTGGAGAACGGCAGGGAATCGCCGGTGCGTTGCGCCAGCTGGAAACCACCCCGGCCGTCGGGCAGGTAAAGGTCAAGGTGGTCGAGCGGCGGATAGGCCAGTTCCAGCAACCAGGGTTGCTGACCGAGCAGCGCCTGCGGGCGGTACGCGAGGTCGAGTCGCAGCCAGAACACGGAGTGGGAATAACCGGCGTTGAGCACCGGTTTGTCGTGGCGGCGGAAGTTGGCTTGCAGGGCCGGCGAGGTGATGTCGTTGATGGTGGCGTCGCCGCGCACATCTTCGAACACGTCCATTTCCTGACCGAGCACAAGCTGGGTGGTGTACTCGTCGAATTCGACCGCATGGGCCAGGTTCGCCAGTAAACACAGAACAAGTAAAAGACCGTAGCGCATGCTGCCCCGCAAAGGCCTGGCGGTTGACGTCGGAGCCCCATCTCCGTAAGCGACGTCACCTGCCGACCTGATTTATTCAAATGGGGGCCACTCTAGCATAGCCGCCGTACGCTGAAAGCCGCCCCCCGCAAGGGATGGCGCGCGCCATCAGCAATACTGGCCACCCGTTCGGCAAAAAAACAGAGTGCCCCGCCCGTTACGCTCGCCATCTCATTACTCACCCTCTCAACCTCGCTCCCGCCAGCGGCAAAAAAGGTGAAAAGTGATAAGCTCGCGCACCATGACTACCTATACCTCCCGCCCCGTTGTTCTCTGCCTTTCCGGTCACGACCCAAGTGGCGGCGCCGGTCTTCAGGCCGATATCGAAGCCCTGCTCGCGCAAGGCTGTCACGCCGCTCCGGCGGTAACCGCGCTGACGGTGCAAGACACCGTCAACGTCAGCGACTTCCGCGTGCTTGACCGCGAATGGGTGCTGGCCCAGGCCCATGCAGTGATTGCCGACATGCCGGTCGCCGCCGTCAAACTGGGCATGCTCGGCTCGGTGCAGATGGTCGAAACCGTGCTGGAAATCATGCAGAAACTGCCCGGCGTGCCGCTGGTATGCGACCCCGTGCTGCGAGCCGGTGGCGGTGGCGCACTGGGCAAGGATGAAGTGGGCTTTGCCATGCGCGAACGCTTGCTGCCCGTGGCAACGATCGCCACGCCCAACCTGCCCGAGGCCCGCATTCTCGCGGAACTGCCGGAAGGCACCGCAGACGAATGCGCAGCCAGACTTCTGCCGTTCTGCCAGCACTTGCTGATCACCGGCGGCCATGGTGATGAAGCCCAGGTCCACAACCGCCTGTACAGCCGCGACGGCAGCCAGCACACCTTCACCTGTGAACGTCTGCCGGGCAGTTATCACGGTTCGGGCTGCACCTTGGCCAGTACCCTCGCCGGCCGGCTGGCCCAGGGCGAACAACTGGTCAGCGCAGTCAAATCTGCCCTTGAGTACACCTGGCGAACCTTGCGCGACGCCGAGCAACTGGGCCGAGGTCAGTACGTGCCGCGCCGCTTGCCGCTGGACTTCAACTCGTGACGCTGCGCGGCCTGTACGCCATCACCGACAGCCAGTTACTGGCCGGGGGCAAGCTGCTGCCGTACGTGGAAGCTGCTCTCGATGGCGGCGCCACGCTGCTGCAGTACCGTGACAAAAGCAGCGACGAAGCCCGTCGTTTGCGTGAAGCCCAAGCGCTGAAAAACCTCTGTGAGCGTTACGGCGCAAGCCTGCTGATTAATGACGATGCCGAGCTGGCCGCCCGTTTGGGTGTGGGCGTGCACCTGGGCCAGGGCGACGGTTCGCTGTCCGCCGCCCGCGCCTTGCTCGGCCGCAAAGCCATTATCGGTGGCACCTGTCTGGCTCAGCTTGCGCTGGCCGAACAGGCGGCTCGCGAAGGCGCGAGTTACGTCGCCTTCGGCCGCTTTTTCAACTCGCAAACCAAGCCCGGCGCACCGGCTGCCACCCTCGAGTTGGTGCAGCAAGCGCGCGCCAGCGTGCAGTTGCCGATCTGCGCCATTGGCGGCATCGACCTGGAAAATGCCGCACCTCTGGTGGCAGGCGGGGTCAGCTTAATAGCTGTGATTCATGCCCTGTTCAGCGCCGACACTGCACAAGAAGTAAACCGCCGCGCTCGCGCTTTCAGCGCCCTGTTTCAGTCTTAACCGCCGAATTCCCAGCGGCGGCAGGTTCGCCTGCCAGCTGCCATCTGTTTAGTTAGAGGAGTCTGCCCATGACCCAGTCCCGTTCCGAAGCCCTGTTCGCCAGCGCGCAAAAACACATTCCCGGTGGCGTGAATTCGCCCGTGCGGGCATTCCGCAGCGTCGGTGGCACGCCGTTGTTCTTCAAGCACGCGGCCGGCGCCTATGTGATGGACGAAGACGACAAGCAGTACGTCGACTACGTCGGCTCGTGGGGCCCGATGATTCTTGGTCACAGCCACCCGGACGTGTTGGAAGCGGTACGCAAGCAGCTCGAACACGGTCTGTCGTACGGCGCGCCGACCGCCATGGAAACCGAAATGGCCGAGCTGGTGTGCGCCATCGTGCCGTCGATGGAAATGGTGCGCATGGTCAGCTCCGGCACCGAAGCGACCATGAGCGCGATTCGCCTGGCGCGCGGTTTCACCGGCCGCGACAGCATCATCAAATTCGAAGGCTGTTACCACGGTCACTCCGACAGCCTGCTGGTGAAAGCCGGCTCCGGCGCCCTGACCCAGGGCGTGCCTAGTTCAGCGGGCGTGCCGGCCGCATTCGCCAAACACACCTTGACCCTGCCCTTCAACGACATCGCCGCCGTCGAGCAAATGCTCAGCGAAGTGGGCAAAGACGTGGCATGCATCATCGTCGAGCCCGTGGCCGGCAACATGAACTGCGTGCCGCCGGCGCCGGGCTTTCTTGAAGGCCTGCGCGAGCAGTGCGACAAACATGGCGTTGTGCTGATTTTCGATGAAGTCATGACCGGTTTCCGCGTCGC
Source organism: Pseudomonas viridiflava (assembly GCF_900573885.1). Lineage (GTDB taxonomy): Bacteria > Pseudomonadota > Gammaproteobacteria > Pseudomonadales > Pseudomonadaceae > Aquipseudomonas. Next base: position 127,187 of record NZ_UPSE01000493.1, on the reverse strand, counting down.
ACTCGGCGGTGCCCAGGCGCACTACGGCGTAACGCCAGACCTGTCGACTTTCGGCAAGATCATCGGCGGCGGTATGCCCGTCGGCTGCTTCGGCGGCAAGCGCGAAATCATGCAGCAGATCGCCCCGCTCGGCCCGGTCTACCAAGCCGGCACGCTGTCGGGTAACCCGCTGGCGATGGCAGCCGGTTTGACCACGCTAAACCTGATTCGCCGTCCAGGCTTTCACGACGAACTCACCGCCTACACCAGCCGCATGCTCGATGGCCTGCAACAGCGCGCCGACGCCGCGGGTGTGCCGTTCGTAACGACGCAGGCGGGTGGCATGTTTGGCCTGTACTTCAGCGGCGCTGACGACATCGTCACCTTTGACGATGTGATGGGCAGCGACGCCGAGCGCTTCAAGAAATTCTTCCACCTGATGCTGGAAGGCGGCGTGTACCTGGCGCCGAGCGCCTTTGAAGCCGGCTTCACCTCCATTGCCCACGGTGACAAAGAGCTGCAAATCACCCTGGACGCCGCCGAGCGTGCGTTCGCGGCTTTGCGCTGATGCAGTACAGCACCGCCGCGTCGGATGCGCTGTTGGCGCTGGCCTGTCTGGCCAGCGTGATCGGCATCTGGCGCAGCCGGCGCTGGGGCGATAAAGGGCTGCGCGCTACGTGGCTGATTGTTATCGCCGCGCTGCTGCTGACCGGCGTCACTGCGGCGATCGGCGTGCTGCACTTCGGTGTCGACGCCAGCTACCAACCGCTGCACGCCAAACTCAGCCAGGCCAGCAGTCTGCTCGCCTTGCCGGTGTTTGGCGTCGCGGCGCTTACCTTGACCCGCGGTTCGCACTGGCAACGGTTGGGCTGGTGCTGGGTGGTTATCAGCCTGAGCGTGCTGTTTGAAGGCGCCAAGCGCTGGGGTTGGCTGGACAGCTATGGGCTGGCAATCAGCCTCGCGACGATGCTCGCTCTGCTATACGCCGGCTTTACTCAGGGTGGAAATTCGCTGCTGGCGGCGTCGGGTGTGGTGGCGCTCTTTGTGATCGCCGGCTTGCTGGTCGGAACCCAGGGAAACCTCGGGCCGTTCCTGCGGGTCGACCTGTTTCACGGCCTGCTAAGCTTGGCTTACCCACTGCTGGCCTGGCTGCTTTTACAGGTGCACGGCCAGGAAGGCGTGACAGACCGGACACAAAAGTCGGTAAAGACTTTGTAACAGGCGTCCGGCTTATTCCATAATGCGCAGGCCGTCGCGTTCCGTCGGCCGGGCCTGGCCCGCACTGTTTGATGAGGCGTGTTGATTGTTATGAATTGCATCGGCCGCACCCTGTCCCTGGGCTGCCTGTTGCTTTTGCTGCCACTGGTTGCATCGGCGGGCGGCAACTCCTTGCTGATTCCGGCCGCTGGCCGTTGTTCGCTCAACACCCTGCCGGAAGACCAGGCAGAAGCCCTGGCCTCTTGCCAACAAGCCGCTCAAAGCGGCGACCCCGAAGCCCAATACGAACTCGGCGAGTATTACTACGACGGCCAACGCGCGCCGCGGGATCTGGCTCAGGCGCTAACGCTATTTGAACAAGCGTCGCTGCAGGGCCATGCACAAAGTCAGTATCGGCTGGGCATGATGTTCTTCCGCGGCGAAGGCGTGCCGGCCAATAACGTGCAGGCGTACATCGTGCTGAAGATGGCGGCGGTGAACGGCGCCGAAGATGCGCTGGATACAGCCGACCAGGTGGCCGCGCAAATGCCGCGCGAGCAGTTGGAAATTGCTACGCAGGTGCTGGGGCAGATTTTTCGTAATTACTTGATTGAGTTGCAGACGGCGGACGGTGGATCGCCGTTTGCGCCGTTGCCTTAGGTTGACCGCTGTGCTGGGCTTCGCTTGAAAGCTCAACCCAACCTACCTACAAAAAGGGCGCCATATGGCGCCCTTTTTGTCTGACCTATCACCTCACTGGTGATACTGCGCCGATAGCTCGTGTACCGCTTCAAGGAACGCGCCGGCGTGGATCGGGTTCACTTCCGGCGTGATGCCGTGGCCGAGGTTGAACACGTGGCCGCTGCCCTTGCCGTAGCTGGCCAGAATGCGCGCCACTTCGTTGCGGATTGCTGCTGGCTGGGCGTAGAGCACCGTCGGGTCCATGTTGCCTTGCAACGATACCTGCTCACCCACACGGCGGCGGGCTTCGCCGATGTCGCAGGTCCAGTCCAGACCCAGCGCGTCGGCGCCGGCGTCGGCCAGCGACTCCAGCCACAAACCGCCGTTCTTGGTGAACAGAATCACCGGAATCTTGCGGCCTTCGTGCTCGCGAATCAGACCGCTAACGATCTTCTTCATATAAGCCAGCGAGAATTCCAGGTACGCCGCCGACGACAGGTTGCCGCCCCAGGTATCGAAAATCTGCACCGCCTGCGCGCCCGCACGGATCTGGCCGTTGAGGTACAGGGTTACCGACTGCGCGAGCTTGTCGAGCAGCAGGTGCATGGCCTGCGGGTTGTCGTAGAGCATGGCTTTGGACTTGCGGAAATCCTTGGATGAGCCGCCTTCGACCATATAGGTCGCCAGCGTCCATGGGCTGCCCGAGAAGCCAATTAACGGCACGCGGCCGTCAAGGGCGCTGCGGATGGTGCGCACGGCGTCCATCACGTAACCGAGGTCTTTTTCCGGGTCGGGAATCGGCAAGGCCTCAACGTCGGCCAGGCTGCTGATGACTTTCTTGAAACGCGGGCCTTCGCCGGTTTCGAAGTACAGGCCTTGGCCCATGGCGTCGGGGATGGTGAGGATGTCGGAAAAGAGAATCGCCGCATCCAGCTGCGGATAACGGTCCAGCGGCTGCAGGGTGACTTCGCAGGCGAACTGCGGGTTCTGCATCAAGCCCATGAAATCACCGGCCTTGGCGCGGCTGGCGCGGTACTCCGGCAGGTAACGACCGGCCTGGCGCATCATCCATACGGGCGTGACATCGACTGGCTGTTTCAACAAGGCACGAAGGAAGCGGTCGTTCTTCAGGGCGGTCATGTCATTTCCTGAGAAAAAGTAGGCAGCAAAAAAGTGCCGGCATTTTCGCAGAGCGCACAGCAAAAGGCACGGCGAGCGCCGTGCCTTTTGTCTATGGAGTCAATTTGTCGCGCGCCAGACGCTGTAGGAGCGGCCGGGCGGCGATCCGCTTTAGCGGCGATGCTTTTGATTTCAAGAGCATCGCCGCTAAAGACGGGGGATTAAACCTCGAGGTAGTCGAGAATCCCTTCCGCCGCCTGCCGACCTTCAAAGATCGCCGTCACGACCAAGTCCGAACCGCGCACCATATCGCCGCCCGCAAAGATCTTCGGGTTGCTGGTCTGGTGCTTGAACTTGGACTGCTCCGGCGCGATCACGCGGCCCTGGCTGTCAGTTTGAATGCTGAACTGCTCGAACCACGGCGCCGGGCTTGGACGGAAACCGAAGGCGATCAACACGGCTTCCGCCGGAATGATTTCCTCGGAGCCCGGAATCGGCTCTGGGCTGCGACGGCCACGGGCGTCCGGCTCACCGAGACGGGTCTCGACCACTTTCACGCCTTCAACCTTGTCTTCACCGACGATGGCGATTGGCTGACGGTTGTAGAGGAATTTCACGCCTTCTTCCTTGGCGTTCTTCACCTCTTTGCGCGAGCCGGGCATGTTCTCTTCGTCACGACGATACGCGCAGGTTACCGACTTGGCGCCCTGGCGAATCGAAGTGCGGTTGCAGTCCATCGCCGTGTCGCCGCCACCCAGAACAACGATGCGCTTGCCCTTCATGTTGATGAAGTCTTCAGGCGCTTTCTCGAAACCCAGGTTGCGGTTGACGTTGGCGATCAGGAAGTCGAGCGCGTCGTGCACACCCGGCAGGTCTTCCCCAGGGAAGCCGCCTTTCATGTAGGTGTACGTACCCATGCCCATGAACACGGCATCGTATTCTTCGAGCAATTGGTCGACGGTGACGTCTTTGCCCACTTCGGTGTTCAGGCGGAACTCGATACCCATGCCGGTGAACACTTCACGACGGCGGGTAAGTACGCTTTTTTCCAGCTTGAACTCGGGGATACCAAAGGTCAGCAGGCCGCCGATTTCCGGGTTCTTGTCGAATACCACCGGCGACACACCGTTGCGTACCAGCACGTCGGCGCAGCCCAGGCCAGCCGGGCCAGCACCGATAATGGCGACGCGCTTGCCGGTCGGCACAACCTTGGACATATCCGGACGCCAGCCCATGGCGAACGCGGTGTCGGTGATGTACTTCTCCACCGAGCCGATGGTCACGGCACCAAAACCGTCGTTCAGGGTGCAAGCCCCTTCGCACAGACGGTCTTGCGGGCACACGCGGCCGCACACTTCCGGCAGGGTGTTGGTTTGATGCGACAGTTCAGCGGCGGCCAGAATATTGCCTTCCGATACCAGCTTCAGCCAGTTCGGAATGAAGTTGTGCACAGGGCACTTCCACTCGCAATACGGGTTACCGCAGCCCAGGCAACGATGCGACTGGTCAGCGGCGTGGGCCGGTTTGAAGGGCTCATAGATCTCGACGAATTCCTTCTTGCGCTGGCGCAAGAGCTTCTTCTTCGGATCTTTGCGCCCGACATCGAGGAACTGGAAGTCGTTGTTCAGACGTTCAGTCATTGTAAAAACCTCATCACACTACGGCAGGCGCAAATTATTGTGGGTTAGCACGGGTGCTGGAGAGCAGCGACCCGAGGCTGGCGGCTTTCGGCTTGACCAGCCAAAACTTGCGCAGGTAGTCGTCCAGGTTTTCCAGGAGGTTGCGACCCCATTCGCTGGAAGTTTCCTGCACGTACTCAGCCAGCACACGTTGCAAGTGGCTACGGTACGACTCCATCGACTCGCCGCTGATGCGCTGGATTTCCACCAGCTCATGGTTCACGCGGTCAACGAAGGTGTTGTCCAGGTCGAGCACGTAGGCGAAACCGCCGGTCATGCCCGAACCGAAGTTGTAGCCCGTCTTGCCCAGCACGCAGACAAAACCGCCCGTCATGTATTCGCAGCAGTGATCGCCTGTGCCTTCCACCACGGCGTGAGCGCCGGAGTTACGCACCGCGAACCGCTCACCGGCAGTCCCGGCGGCGAACAGCTTGCCACCGGTAGCGCCGTACAGGCAGGTGTTGCCGACGATGGCGCCGTCCTGGGTTTTGAACGCGCTGTTGGCCGGCGGCACGATGACCAGCTTGCCGCCGGTCATGCCTTTGCCCACGTAGTCGTTGGCATCGCCTTGCAGGTACAGATTCAGACCGCCAGCGTTCCACACGCCGAAGCTTTGACCCGCCGTGCCTTTGAAACGGAAGGTGATCGGCGCTTTGGCCATGCCCTGGTTGCCATGCACACGGGCGATTTCGCCAGACACACGGGCACCAATGGAACGGTCGCAGTTGCAGATATCCATCTCGAACTCAGCGCCGGTCAGACCGTCGATGGCCGACTTGGCCATGCCGACCATTTGCTCGGCCAGCTTGCCTTCGTCGAACGGCGGGTTGCGGTCGACCTGGCAGAACTGCGGCTTGTCGGCCGGAATATGGTCGCTGCCCAGCAACGGGCTGAGGTCCAGGAACTTCTGCTTGTCGGTTTCGCCCGGCAGCATTTCCAACAGATCGGTACGACCGATCAGTTGTTCAAGGCTGGCCACGCCCACTTTCGCCAGCCACTCACGGGTTTCTTCGGCCACGAAGGTGAAGAAATTCATCACCATTTCCACGGTGCCGATGAAGTGGTCCTTGCGTAGCTTGTCGTTCTGAGTCGCGACGCCGGTGGCGCAGTTGTTCAGGTGGCAGATACGCAGGTATTTGCAGCCCAGCGCAATCATTGGCGCGGTGCCGAAGCCGAAGCTTTCGGCGCCGAGAATAGCGGCCTTGATCACGTCGAGACCGGTTTTCAGGCCGCCGTCGGTTTGTACCCGTACCTTGCCGCGCAGGTCGTTGCCGCGCAGGGTCTGGTGGGTTTCAGCCAGGCCGAGTTCCCACGGCGCACCGGCGTACTTGATGGAGGTAAGCGGCGAAGCGCCGGTGCCGCCGTCGTAACCGGAAATGGTGATCAGGTCGGCATAGGCCTTGGCCACGCCAGCGGCGATGGTGCCCACGCCCGCCTCGGCCACCAGTTTCACCGAAACCAATGCCGACGGGTTGACCTGCTTGAGGTCAAAAATCAGCTGCGACAAGTCTTCGATGGAATAGATGTCGTGGTGCGGCGGCGGCGAAATCAGGGTCACGCCCGGTACTGCGTAGCGCAGCTTGGCGATCAGGCCGTTGACCTTGCCGCCTGGCAGCTGACCGCCCTCGCCCGGCTTGGCACCCTGGGCAACTTTGATCTGCAGCACTTCGGCGTTCACCAGGTATTCCGGTGTCACACCGAAACGGCCGGTGGCCACTTGCTTGATTTTCGAGCTACGCACAGTGCCGTAACGCGCCGGATCTTCACCCCCTTCACCAGAGTTGGAACGCGCACCGAGGCGGTTCATGGCTTCGGCGATGGCTTCATGCGCCTCTGGCGACAGGGCGCCCAGCGAAATACCGGCGGAGTCGAAGCGCTTGAGGATCGCTTCCAGCGGCTCGATCTGGTCGAGGGCTAGCGGCGTTTCCGCTTCTTTGACCTTCAGCAGGTCGCGGATCATCGATACCGGACGGGTGTCAACCAGCGTCGCGTATTCCTTGTACTTGGCGTAGCTGCCTTGCTGCACGGCAGCTTGCAAGGTGTTGACCACGTCCGGGTTGTAGGCGTGGTATTCACCGCCGTACACGAACTTGAGCAAACCGCCTTGCTGAATGGCTTTGCGGTTGTTCCAGGCTTCGGCGGCCAGCAACTTCTGTTCGGCTTCGATATCGACAAAGCGCGCGCCCTTGATACGACTGGCAACGCCACGGAAGCTGAGGTTGACCACTTCTTCCGACAGGCCGACCGCTTCGAACAATTGAGCGCCGCGGTACGAGGCCACGGTGGAGATGCCCATCTTCGACAGAATTTTCAGCAACCCTTTAGAGATGCCTTTGCGGTAGTGCTTGAATACTTCATACAGATCGCCCAGCACTTCGCCGGTACGGATCAAGTCGGCCAGCACTTCGTACGCGAGGTACGGATACACCGCCGACGCGCCAAAGCCCACCAGCACCGCGAAATGGTGCGGGTCACGAGCGGTGGCGGTTTCGACCAGAATGTTGCAATCGCAACGCAGGCCTTTTTCGATCAAACGGTGATGCGCAGCGCCGACAGCCAGCGAGGCGTGGATCGGCAGTTTGCCCGGCGCGATGTTGCGGTCGGTGAGAACCAGCAGGCATTTGCCGCTGCGAACGGCTTCTTCAGCCTGATCGGCAACGTTACGCACGGCTGCTTCCAGGCCCATGCTCTCGTCGTAGTTGAGGTCGATGACGTGACGCTCGAAACCAGGCGCGTCGAGGTTCATCAGCGAACGCCACTTGGCCGGCGAAATCACCGGCGAGCTGAGGATCACGCGGGAAGCGTGAGCCGGTGACTCTTCAAAAATATTGCGCTCGGCGCCCAGGCAGATTTCCAGCGACATCACGATCGCTTCGCGCAGCGGGTCGATCGGCGGGTTGGTCACCTGCGCGAACTGCTGACGGAAGTAGTCGTAGGTCGGCCGCACGCGCTGGGACAGCACGGCCATCGGCGTGTCATCGCCCATCGAACCCACGGCTTCCTGACCCTGCTCGGCAAGCGGACGCAGCACCTGATCACGCTCTTCGAACGTGACCTGGAACATTTTCATGTACTGCTTGAGCTGGTCGCTGCCATAGCTGGCGGCGCCGTGGTCGTCGTCCATGGTCGCCTGAATGCGCACGGCACTCTTGCGCAGCCACTGCTTATAGGGATGGCGCGATTTCAGACGGCTGTCGATGTCGTCGGTGTGCAGCACCTGGCCGGTTTCCGTGTCGACGGCCAGCACTTGCCCCGGGCCGACACGGCCTTTGGCGATGACGTCTTCCGGCTTGTAGTCCCACACGCCGATTTCCGAGGCGATGGTGATGTAGCCGTTGTTGGTGGTCACCCAGCGTGCCGGGCGCAGACCGTTACGGTCGAGCAGGCAGACCGCGTAGCGGCCGTCGGTCAGCACCACACCGGCCGGGCCATCCCACGGTTCCATGTGCATGGAGTTGTATTCGTAGAACGCGCGCAGGTCGGCGTCCATGGTTTCGACGTTCTGCCATGCCGGCGGAATGATCATGCGGATGCCACGGAACAGGTCCATGCCACCGGTGACCATCAGCTCGAGCATGTTGTCCATGCTCGAGGAGTCGGAACCCACGCGGTTGACCAGCGGGCCCAGTTCGTCGAGGTCCGGCAGTTGGTCGTTGGCAAACTTGGTGCGACGGGCCAGGGCCCAGTTGCGGTTGCCGGTGATGGTGTTGATTTCACCGTTGTGCGCCAACAGGCGGAACGGTTGGGCCAGCGGCCATTTCGGCAGGGTGTTGGTGGAGAAGCGCTGGTGGAACACGCAAATAGCGGTCATCAGACGCTCGTCACCGAGGTCCGGATAAAACTGCTGCAGGTCGACCGGCATCATCAAGCCTTTATAGATGATGGTCTTGGCCGAGAAGCTGCAGATGTAGTGGTCGGTGTCGGCAGCGTTAGCCACCGAAGAACGACGACGGGCACTGAACAGCTTGATCGCGAATTCCTGATCGCTCAGGCCTTCACCGCCGATAAATACCTGCTCGATCTGCGGCAGGCGCTCCAGGGCCAGACGGCCAAGAACGCTGGTATCCAGCGGCACTTTGCGCCAGCCGATGAGTTGCAAGCCGGCGGCGAGAATTTCGCGGTTCATGTTCTCGCGCGCAGCGTCGGCTTTGGCGGCGTCCTGGTTGAGGAACACCATGCCGACGGCGTACTGAGCCGGCAGGTCAGCGGCGAATTGCTCTTTGGCAACGGCACGCAAGAAGGCGTCAGGCTTCTGGATCAGCAGGCCGCAGCCGTCACCTGTCTTACCGTCGGCGTTGATGCCGCCACGGTGCGTCATACAGGTCAGGGCTTCGATAGCCGTCTGCAGCAAGTGATGACTCGCCTCGCCCTGCATATGGGCGATCAGGCCGAAGCCGCAGTTATCCTTGAACTCATCAGGATGGTATAGACCTGCTTTCATAGGGACTCTCACCAGGCAAACTTGATCTATTTCAAACACTTACCGTGCGCGCAGGTCATTGCGCCAGCTTTGCGCAGGCAAAAGGGGGGTCATTGTACACAGACGAATATCGACGAACAAATGTTCAACGGCGAAACCGCGAAACCTTATGTCGCCTTTTTATAAGAAAGTACCAGGCGGTCGTGCTAAAGACCACCCGGTCATTGCAGTGTAAGCGCGCGTTGATCAGCGCGCTTGAGCTTCTTGTTGGATGCTGGAGAAAGTGCGAGGCCACGGCTTGCCGGCCTGTACCTTGGCCGGGAGGTTCTTGATCGCGGCCTGGGCGGCGCTACGATTGGCGAAGCTGCCGTACGTTACGACGTACAACGGTTTACCGTTCAGGGTTTTCTTGAAGTAGTGATAGTCGGCGCCGTTCTGACGAACAAATGCCTGAGCAGCACTTTCCGATCCGGTACCCAACACCTGCAGCGCAAAGTTGCCGCCGGCCTGACTCGCGTACCAACCACCGGACGAACCACTGGCAGCTGGCGAGGCGGGTTTTTCAACCTTGGCAACTGGTTTTACCGGGGCAGCCGCCGGTGTGGCTGGTGCAGCCGGCTTGACCGCCGGAGTAGCCGCTTGCGGCTTCGCTGCGGTAGCTACAGTGGGCCCAGCCGGCGCGGCAACCGGAGCAGACGGAGCAATCACCGGCGCAGCGGGCGGAGTGCTGGCCGTAGCGCCCTGCGGCGGCGCCATACTGGTAACGGTCGGCGGTACAGCGCTTGCCGGCGGCTCGACTGCCCCGTCATCGTCGCTATCCCCCAAGCCGGACGCTTGCGCGAGCGGCTCACGAATAACGGGCTGAGCCTGACCTACCAAAGGCAAAGGCAGAGGCTGGGTCGAACCGGCAAATTCAACGGACGGGCCCTTGCCGTCGGCAGGCGCTGCCGGTGCGGAAGGATCGGTTGCCGGCGCCGTCGCACCACCCATTGGCAGCTGCGCGGAAGCAGGCGCCTCAGGCTCTTGCTTGCTGCGCCCTTGCATCATCCAGGCTGCACCGACGGCGATTGCCACCACCACGAGCGCCAATAGATGTTTCTTCGGTAACTTGAACGCCATCCCAGCCTTGGCTGCGCCGCCACGATTCGCCAGCATCGACTCGATCAAGGTTTCGCGAGCCACCTGATTAATCGCACCCGGCCAGCCAGCGGACTGCATGTGAATGTCGGCGATCTGTTCATCGGTAAACAGCTCAATGCCCTGTCCCGCGCCTTCCAGACGCTGCGCCAGGTAATCGCGCGTTTCCTCTTCGCTGTAGGGGTCCAGCTCAATGGCGTGAAAACGTTCTTCGCCGTCGGCCAGCAACTCCAAACGCGGCAACAATGCGGACTCGCCAAAGAGGAATACATGGGGACGACCTTCGGCATTCCCGGCAGCCAGGGCCAACAGCGCATCCAGGGCGTCGTCAGCCAGCGACTCCGCATCATCGATCAGTAAATAAACTTCCTGCCCAGTCAACGACAGCTGCGCAACCTGCGACAGCAACGAACGGGCGTCCGCCTGCTGCACGTTCAGCCCCTGAGCGATCTGCCGCATCACGCCGGCAGCGTCTGTGGTGCCGCGCGCGGAGAACACGACGCTGTGCACCGCTTGCTTGTTGGTGCTGGCAACCAGCGCCTGACGCAGCAAGGTTTTACCGCTGCCTTGCGGGCCACTGACTACCAGCAGCAGCTGGCTGTAGCGCGCCAGATGGTGCAGTTGGCCAAGCACAGGCTTGCGCTGAGCCGGAAAAAACTTGAAGCCAGGGACGCGAGCGGCAAAGGGGTCGTGACTGAATTGGTAGTGGCCGAGAAAGGCCTCGTCGGCGTGCAGACTGGTCATGTGGCTCTCAATTAGTCTTCAAGGTGTTCCACCATGGCGCGGTAGTCCGCAACCAGAGTGGCATCCAAAATCTCGCGGGGAAAATCGCCCGTCACAACCGCTTCGCCCATCTGGCGAAGCAGGACGAGGCGCAACCGGCCGCCAAGAACTTTCTTATCGACCGCCATATGGGTGAGAAAGTCCTCAGCGGTCATTTCTTCTGGCGGAATTACGGGAAGGCCCGCCTTCAGGAACAGACGGATGCCACGGTCGCGATCGGCCGCGCTGATCCATCCGAGCCGGCAAGACATTTCCAGCGCCATTACCGTACCGGCAGCAACGGCCTCACCGTGTAACCAGACGCCGTAGCCCATATGGGTTTCGATGGCATGGCCGAATGTGTGACCGAGATTGAGCGTGGCGCGGACTCCCGACTCACGCTCGTCCGCACCGACTACTTTTGCCTTGGCTGCACACGAACGTGCAATGGCTTCGGTGAGGGCGGCCTGGTCAAGACCGCGCAGCGCGTCGACGTTGGCCTCAAGCCAGCTCAGGAACGGCGCGTCACAGATCAAACCGTATTTGATGACTTCAGCCAGACCGGCCGAGAGTTCCCGCGCGGGCAGGGTATTGAGTGTCGCGGTATCGATAAGCACGGCGTTGGGCTGGTAAAACGCCCCAACCATGTTCTTGCCCAACGGGTGATTGATGCCCGTTTTTCCGCCTACTGAGGAATCCACCTGGGAAAGCAGGGTGGTGGGGACCTGAATAAAGTCGACGCCGCGCTGATAACAGGCAGCAGCGAAACCCGCCATGTCGCCGATCACACCGCCGCCCAGGGCAATAACGGTGGTGCTGCGCTCGTGCCGCGCCGTCAGCAGACCATCAAAAATCAGCTGCAGCGTTTCCCAGCCTTTGTAGGCTTCGCCGTCCGGAAGAATGACAGTCGCCACATCAAAGCCGGCCAGCGCCTGCATCAAGGACTGGAGATAGAGCGGAGCAACGGTTTCATTGCTGACGATGGCAACTTGCTTGCCCGCAATGTGTCGGGAGAAAAACGAGGCCTGACCCAGAAGGTCCGCGCCGATATAGATGGGATAACTACGTTCGCCCAGCTCAACTTGAAGAGTCTGCATGAAGCCCCCACGAGAAAAGGGCCATAGGATAGCGCATATCGACGTGCGCTTTAACGTGGATGAAGCGCCTCGAGGCGCTCCAGAATTTCCTGCACCACCATACGCGGTGGACGCTCATCCGTTTCGATAATCACATCCGCGATTTCCCGATACAGCGGGTCACGTATATGCATCAAGTCGGCGAGCACTTTTCCGGGATTGGCAGTACGAAGCAGCGGGCGATTTCGATCCCGCGAGGTGCGGTCCAATTGCTGATCAACCGATGTGTGCAGATACACAACTCGACCGCCAGCACGCAGCGCCGAGCGATTCTCCGGACGCAGCACAGCGCCACCACCGGTAGCGAGCACCACACCATCGAGCTCACAGAGCTGACCGATAACCGCCTGCTCGCGCTCGCGGAAACCAGCTTCCCCTTCGACGTCAAAGATCCAGGGAATGTTGGCTCCGGTGCGCTGCTCGATTTCCTTATCAGAGTCTTTGAATGACAGCTTCAACTCTTTTGCCAGCAATCTCCCGATGGTGCTTTTCCCTGCACCCATCGGGCCTACAAGAATCAGATTTCGCACAGATTTAGCGACTCACAGCGATTGCCGAGTTGTTCATGATACGCGGAGTCAGGAAAACCAGCAGTTCGTTCTTGTTGTCGGAGACAACGTCGCGGCGGAACAGGCGACCCAGGTACGGCAGGTCACCCAGGAACGGCACCTTGTCGACCGACTTGGTCTGGGTGTTCGAGAACACACCACCAATCACGATCGTTTCGCCATCGCTGACCAGTACCTTCGCATTGACTTCGTTTTTCTTGATCGGCGGAACACCGTTCAGGGCGTTGGCGAAATCAGGCTCATCCTTGGTGACTTTCACTTCGATGATGATGCGATTGTCCGGGGTGATTTGCGGCGTTACTTCCAGCGACAGAGAAGCTTCCTTAAAGGAGGTGCTGGTCGCGCCACTGGAGCTGGCTTCCTGATAGGGAATCTCAGAACCTTTGAGAATTTTCGCGGTTTCTTTGTCCGACGTTACAACCTTGGGCTGAGAAACCACTTCACCGTTACCGGTTTTTTCCATGGCCGACAGCTCCAGATCGAGGATCAGGTTGTCGCTAACAAAACCGATGCCGATACCTGCGGTGCGGTTTGCAACGCCCATGTCAACGAACGGGTAGTTACCGTTGCTGTCTTCGCCGTCATCGCCAGCTTCGTCGCCGTTATCATCGCTACCGTAGACCGAGCCGCGACCGTTACCGAACAGCTGGGTACCACCCCAACGCACACCGAGGCTCTTGTCATAGTTGACGTTGGCTTCAACGATACGGGCTTCGATCATCACCTGACGAACCGGAATGTCCAGTTGCGTGATGATGCGACGCAGCTCGTCGATGCGCTCCTGAGTCAGGGTCACGATCAGGCTGTTGGTGCGGTCATCGAAAATCACCGAGCCACGCATGTCGTCTTTCAAGGTGCCCTTGGCGCCTTCAGCTTCGTAGATCTTGGCGATGTCCGAGGCTTTGGCATAGTTCAGCTGGATGATGTCTTTACGCAGCGGAGCCAGTTCGGCCACTTGTTTCTGCGACTCCAGCTCCTGACGCTCGCGAGCAGCAATTTCATCAGCTGGCGCCACCATCAACACGTTGCCGATTTTGCGCTTGTCCAGGCCTTTGGTTTTCAGCACCAGATCCAGCGCCTGGTCCCACGGCACGTTTTGCAGGCGCAGGGTGATGTTGCCTTGAACGGTGTCACTGGCCACGAGGTTGAGGTCGGTGAAGTCAGCGATCAGTTGCAGAACCGAGCGAACGTCGATGTCCTGGAAGTTGAGCGAGAGCTTCTCGCCGCTGTAAGCGAAGCGATCCTGCTTACGTTTTTCCGCATCTTCCTGGCTCAGCGGTTTGACACTAATTGTCAGTTTGTTATCAGCCTGGTAAGCCAGGTAGTCGTACATGCCGGTAGGCTCGACCGTGATAATCGCCTTGTCGCCCTCTTCAACGGCGCTAACAAACTGCACCGGGGTCGCGAAGTCTTTTACATCCAGACGAACGCGCAGAGACTCAGGCAGATCGGTGCGAGCAAATGCCAGACGAATCTTCCCGCCCTGCTCCTGAATATCAGGATTCACCGACGCATCGGACAGCTGGATAACAACGTTACCCTCGCCCTGTTCGCCGCGCTGGAAATCGATATTGGCGATGCTCTTGTTAACTGGCGCGAAGTTCTTTTTCGCCGGAGCGGCGGCGATCGGCGCAGCCGGGGCGACAGCAGTGGCCACAGGGGCGCCAGAAAGCGCGCCCTCGCCAACGATAACAAACAGATTGTTACCTTCAGCGCGGGTGCTGTACGGAACAAGAGTGGCCAGATTGATGATCAGACGCGTGCGGTCTTTGGCCTCAACAACGGTAACGCTGCGCGCATTACCTACGCCCAGCTCGCGGTTCTTGGCGCCGGTCTGGTTGGTAACGCCCGGCAGGTCCAGCGCAATACGCGCCGGTTGCTCGATGGTGTAGCCACGAGGCGCAGCCACCGGCTCGTCGAATGCCAATTTGAGCTCGACACGGTCACCCGGCAAAGCGGCGACATCAAGCGTTTTCAAGTTAGCAGCCAACAGAGTTGGCGAGATAACCGCGACCAAAACAGATATGCAGATGCGCGACAGCGAGCTTTTCATACTCAGGTTCCGTTGTACCGACCGGTAATTGTTTTTCATCTTCCACCCCACCCTTTAAGAGCGCTCTTTGAGAGAGAGGCTTCGTGGCCGCTCTAGCCAGCCACCTTCACCATCCGGAACAATCTCGACCACGTCGATCTTGCCCTCGTTGATGGCGATGATGCGTCCATTGTTACGTCCCAAGTAGTCGCCTACTCTCACACGATGTACACCGCCAGCGCCGTTCACCAAGGCAAACATGCCGGCTTCGTTCGAGAGCGTGCCCACCATCTGGAAGACTTCAATATTGAAACCTTCCAGGAACTGTTTGATGCGGGTTTCGTCAGGCTTGATTTCTTTCGAGCCTTTCTGGCGATTAACCAGGTCGATCTTTACAGGCGGCTGGAACGGGCTACGCAACGCAGCAGCACTGTAAGTAAACGCTTCGTACGGCTGGAACTTCGGTAGCGGCTCGATTGACCCTTTCGGGCGGGCGCGTACTTCGTCCATGTAAGCTTGCAGGTCTGCGAAATCGCCACTCGTATCGCAGCCAGCCAAAGTGGCCAGAAAGAGCGTACCGAGAAGAAGTTTAGAGATCTTCATTATTTGGCCGCTCCCTTATCGTTGTAGCGATAGGTTTTAGCCAAGATATTCATCCGCAGCTTCGACGTACTTTCCGAACTAACCGGCACAATATCGAAATCGTGCAAAGTAACGATTCGCGGCAGACTCGCTACGCCGCTGACGAAAGTGGCCAAGTCGTGGTATGCCCCAACAACGGAAATCTGGATCGGCAGCTCGATATAGAATTGCTGCGCAGATTCTGGCAGCAAACTGATCTGCTCGAATTCCAGCCCGCTACCCAGCCCTGTACGCGTGATGTCCTCAAGCAAACCAGGCACTTCAGTATCGCTTGGAAGTTGGCGCAGCAGAGCACCGAAAGAAACTTCCATTTCCTTCATTTGATCTTTATATGCTTCGAGATTAGCCGCCTGAAACGCTTTGGCAGAGTATTGCTCTTTCAATGTCACTTCTTCGCCGCGCTGAACATCCAGCGCTGTCTGAAGATCTTTCAAATGAAAGTTATAACCGAGCGCCAGCACCGCGATTAAGAGAATCAAACAGGCAATGGCTTTAACGGGAGCAGGCCAAGAACCCAGGTTATTTAAGTCAAGATCCGAAACGTCGATCTTGCGCAGACTTTCCAACGAGTCAGACAGGCTCATTTCTTGACTCCTTCATCAGCTGCTGGCTGGGTTTGCTGAACGCTCAACTGAAACACGTTGGCCTGATCCAGCTCACCGGCGGTCACCGCCTTCACGGCGGTCAAATTAGGGGAAACCAGCCACTCCGACCCGTCAAGATTTCGCATCAAGTTCGAAACACGGTTGTTGGATTCGGCAGCACCGTTGATAGCAATGGTTTTGCCTTTCATCGAAAGCGAGGTGAAATAAACACCATCCGGCAGCGTTCTAGCCAACTGATCAAACACCCGCCCGATAATCGGACGGTTGCCCTGCAAGTCCTGAATAATCTTCATCCGCTCAAGCAGTTGCTGGCGGCGGGTTTTCAGTTCGCTGATTTCTTTGATGCGGGCATCGAGAACAGCAATTTCTTTCTTGACGAATTCGTTGCGTGCGTTCTGTTGATCAATTGCGCCGCTCAAGTATTGATCGCCGAGAAACACAGCACCGCCAGCCACAATCAATACACCTGCCAACGTCACCAGAAACCGCTGTTTGCGCTCCTCGCGCAGCTGTTCCCGCCACGGCAGTAAGTTAATACGCGCCATTAGTCGAAACTCCTCATCGCCAGACCACAGGCAATCATCAAGGCTGGCGCATCACTAGCGAGCGCACCTGCATTGACCTTGCCACTAAGCGCCATGTCGGCAAACGGGTTGGCGACCAATGTTTGCGTACCGATTTTCTGTTGAATCAAACGATCCAGATCGGGAATAGAGGCGGTACCACCTGCCAGCAGAATGTAATCGACATCGTTGTACTGGCCGGCAGCGAAGAAGAATTGCAGCGAACGAGAAACCTGCTGCACAACGGCTTCTTTGAACGGTTGCAATACTTCACTGTCGTAGTCATCCGGAAGACCACCTTGTTTCTTCGCGAGCCCAGCTTCCTCGACAGAGAGGCCATAGCGGCGCTGAATCTCTTCGGTGAGCTGACGGCCGCCGAACAGTTGTTCGCGGGTGTAAATGGTCCGGCCGTTGTGCAGAACACTCAGGGTCGTCATGGTGGCGCCAATGTCGACGATCGCCACTGTCAGTTCGTCATGACCGCTGCCCAGCTGGGCTGCGAGCAAACCGTACGCACGCTCAAGCGCATACGCTTCGACGTCGACGACCTTGGCGGTCATGCCAGACAGCGCCAAGGCAGCTTCGCGAACTTCCACGTTTTCTTTGCGGCACGCCGCCAATAGCACGTCCACGCGGTCGGAGTTGCGCGCAGAAGGCCCTTGCACTTCGAAGTCGATGGCAACTTCTTCCAGTGGGTAAGGGATGTATTGGTCAGCTTCTATCTTGAGTTGGTTTTCCAGGTCATCGTCTGAAAGACCGGCTTCCATTTCGATGGTCTTGGTAATGACCGCAGAACCGGCAACAGCAACGGCAACGGTCTTGACGCCGGTTTTGGCTTTAGCCAATACGCGTGACAATGCCTGGCCTACGCCTTCCAGTTCAGCAATGTTTTTCTCGACCACTGCGTTTGGTGGGAGCGGCTCTACAGCATAAGCCTCTACTTTGTAGCGGCTTCCTGAGCGACTCAATTCGAGGAGCTTGACCGAGGTCGAACTGATATCGATCCCCAGCAGCGTATTCGCTTTCTTATTGAAGAGCCCTAGCACGACCGATTTCCTATTGGCATCCGCGACTTACGGACTATTTATGTTTTTTCACATTAAATAACAGTCTTGACATAAGCGCAAATGGCTACCTGGCAAAAAAAGCGCTTATAATGTGAACAGTTTTTCCCTTTCGACATCGCCCTACGCTTAACTCTTTCTTTTATCTGGAAATCCAAACATTTTGATGCGCCTGCTGAAGTTCTTCTGGTGGTCCTGCGTAGCCGTTTTTTGTGGACTGTTGCTCAGTCTGTCCGGCGCTTATCTGTACCTTAGCCCCGGTTTGCCATCCGTGGATTCGCTGCGCCGCATCCAGCTGCAGATCCCGCTGCGCATCTACAGCAGCGACGCCAAGCTGATCGCCGAGTTTGGCGAAATGCGCCGCACTCCAATCCGCTTCGCCGACATCCCTCCAGACTTCATCAAAGCGCTGCTTTCTGCCGAAGACGACAATTTTGCCAATCATTATGGCGTCGACCTCAGCAGCCTGATGCGCGCTGCCACGCAATTATTAAAAAGCGGCGGCCAAATCCAGTCGGGCGGTAGCACTATCACCATGCAGGTGGCGAAGAACTTCTTCCTCACTAACGAGCGCAGCTTTTCGCGCAAGATCAATGAAATCCTGTTGGCGTTACAAATAGAGCGTGAGCTGAGCAAAGACGAAATTCTTGAGCTGTACGTCAACAAGATCTACCTCGGTAATCGCGCTTACGGCATCGAAGCAGCCGCGCAGGTGTACTACGGAAAACCCATGCATGATTTGAGCCTGGGACAGATGGCAATGATCGCCGGCTTACCAAAGGCACCTTCGCGCTTCAATCCGCTGGTAAATCCGCAGCGCAGCAAGGAACGCCGAGACTGGATCCTGGGCCGCATGTTCAAGCTTGGCAAGATCGACCAGGGCCGCTACGAGACCGCGCTTGCCGAGCCTATCGACGCCAGTTACCACGTCCCGACACCCGAAGTTCAGGCCCCGTACATTGCCGAAATGGCTCGGGCAGAAATGGTCGGACGCTATGGCAGCGAGGCCTATACCGAAGGTTTTCACGTCACCACAACGGTTCCGAGCAACCTTCAGGAAGCAGCCAACGAAGCAGTTCGCAGCGGCCTGATCAGCTACGACCAGCGCCATGGCTTTCGCGGCCCGGAGACCCGCCTTCCGGGCATGACACGGGAGGCATGGCAAGCCGAGCTGACCAAGCAGAAGGTGCAGAACGGCATCGAGCCCGCCATCGTTACCCAGGTCGAAAAAAGCGGAATTCTGGTGCTCACCCGCAGCGGGCAGGAAGAGACGGTCAGCTGGGAAAGCATGAAGTGGGCACGCCCCTTCCTGAACACCAACAGCCTTGGTCCGCGCCCACAGAAGCCGGACGACGTTGTGCAAGTTGGTGACCTGATTCGCGTGCTACGCCAGGAAGATGGCAGCCTCGCCTTCAGCCAAATCCCGGCGGCTCAGGGCGCATTGGTTTCACTCGATCCAAAAAATGGCGCGATTCGCGCGCTGGTGGGTGGTTTCTCGTTCGAGCAAAGCAATTACAACCGCGCCACTCAAGCCAAACGCCAGCCCGGCTCGAGCTTCAAGCCTTTCATTTATAGCGCCGCACTGGATAAAGGCTACACCGCCGCCACGCTGGTAAACGACGCCCCGATTGTTTTCGTGGATGAGTATCTGGACCAGGTCTGGCGGCCAAAGAACGACACCAACACGTTCCTTGGCCCGATCCGCTTGCGCGAGGCCCTTTATAAGTCGCGCAACCTCGTATCCATTCGGCTGCTGCAGGCCATTGGCATCGAGTACGCCCTCGACTATGTCAGCCGCTTCGGTTTCAACAAGCAGGATCTGCCGCGCAACCTGTCCCTGGCGCTGGGCACAGCGAACCTCACTCCGGTGGAAATCGCCGGGGGCTGGAGCACATTCGCCAACGGCGGCTACAAAGTGCAGCCCTACCTGATTCAAAGCATTCACAGCCGTAACGGCGAGCCCTTGTTTGTCGCCAATCCGCCCAGCGCGCCGGGCGAAAACGAAGACCAACCGGAAACCGTAATCGACCCGGCAGCAATCGCCGAGAATCTTCCGGCTCAAGCGAGCAGCGCCCCGGCCCCGGTTGTGGCGGAACGTATTGTTGACGCCCGCACGAGCTACATCCTCACCAGCATGCTGCAAGACGTTATCAAACGCGGCACTGGCCGCCGCGCCCTGTCCATGGGCCGTAGCGACATCGCGGGCAAAACCGGCACCACCAACGAGTCGAAAGACAGCTGGTTCTCCGGTTTCAACGCCGACTATATGACCACCGTTTGGACCGGCTTCGACCAACCGGAAAGCCTCGGCAGCCACGAGTTCGGCGGCACCGTCGCGCTGCCAATCTGGATGAATTACATGAGCGCGGCACTCAAAGACAAACCCATGCACACGCTGCCGGAGCCACCGGGCTTGCTGACGCTTCGCATCGATCCGGTCAGCGGTCGCGCTGCCTCACCAGGCACACCGAACGCTTACTTCGAGCTGTTTAAAAATGAGGACTCGCCGCCGCCGATGAGCGAACTCGACCCCGGCACCAGCGCCCCCGGCAGCCCATTGCCAGCGGACGACGCTGCGCCTATCGATCTGTTCTGATCGCCGGCCAATAAAAAGCCCCGCACCAGGCGGGGCTTTTTATTGCGCAACTATCGCTTAGCCGTTGAATACATCTTCAACCGAGGTCAGCGGATAGTGCTTCGGATACGGCAGCGTTGCCACGCCACTTTCGATAGCCGCTTTGGCCACGGCATCGGCGACCACAGTGATCAAACGCGCGTCCATTGGCTTCGGAATGATGTACTGGCGACCGAACGACAGCTCAACGCCACCGTAGGCATCACACACTTCCTTAGGCACCGGAAGCTTCGCCAGTTCACGCAGAGCAACCGCCGCGGCGATTTTCATCTCTTCATTAATGCGGGTCGCACGAACGTCGAGCGCGCCACGGAAAATGAACGGGAAGCCCAACACGTTGTTTACCTGGTTCGGGTAATCCGAACGACCGGTCGCCATGATCACGTCATCACGGGTGGCGTGCGCCAGCTCCGGCGAAATTTCAGGATCAGGGTTGGAGCAGGCGAAAACGATCGGGTCAGCCGCCATGCGCTTCAGGTTTTCCGCAGTCAGCAGGTTGGCACCGGACAGGCCCACAAACACATCAGCACCGTCCAACGCGTCCGACAACGAGCGTTTTGGGGTTTCGTGAGCGAACACGGCTTTGTACTGGTTCAGGTCATCGCGGCCGGCATGAATCACGCCTTTGCGGTCGACCATAAAGATGTTTTCGATTTTGGCGCCCATGCTGACCAGCAACTTCATGCACGAGATGGCGGCAGCGCCAGCGCCCAGGCAAACGATCTTGGCATCGGACAGGTTTTTACCAACGATTTCCAATGCGTTGAGCATGCCGGCGGCGGTCACGATTGCGGTGCCGTGTTGGTCATCGTGGAAAACCGGGATGTCGCACTGTTCGATCAGTGCACGCTCAATTTCAAAGCACTCAGGCGCCTTGATGTCTTCGAGGTTGATACCGCCGAAGGTGATGGAGATGCGCTTGACGGTGTCGATGAACGCCTGCGGGCTTTCCGAGTCGACTTCGATGTCGAACACGTCGATCCCGGCGAAGCGCTTGAACAGTACACCTTTGCCTTCCATTACCGGCTTGGAAGCCAGTGGGCCAAGGTCGCCAAGCCCCAGGATCGCGGTGCCGTCGGAGATCACTGCAACCAGGTTGCCTTTACCGGTGTACTTGTAAGCCAGCTCCGGATCGCGGGCGATTTCACGCACCGGTTCAGCCACGCCTGGGCTGTAAGCCAGAGAAAGATCACGGGCCGTGGAAGTGGGCTTGGTCAGCTCGACACTCAGCTTTCCCGGACGTGGATGGGCGTGGTACTCAAGAGCGGCAGTTTTCAGATCAGACATGGTGGCATTTCCGCATTTTTATGCTGTTAATCAGACAGGCAGCGAGGATACGCAAGATGCCGAACCCGAACAAGACTGATCAGTCACGTCTGTCAAGCGCTCTAACGTACGACTTTAAGCCAATCCCCAGGACGGGGCTCGCCACGTGGGTATAGATGATTGAGTAGGCGCAGACGGGACTCGGCGTCACCGGGCAGCGTACTGCCCTGAGCTAGCTTGGTCATGGTTTGCGCGCTTGTGGCACGCACCAGTTGCAGCCGGAGAGGTTGCGCTAGCTTACGCTCGTCCGCCCTCAGAGGTCGAAAACTATTGATCACTTTGAGGAAATTTTCGTCTTCGGTTTGCAGCGAAGCAGGCGCTTTTACGCTGGCGATAAAGACATACGCCGAATCGCCTTTATAGATTGCAGCCACCCGCTTTGCCGGACGCCCGGGAATGATTGCGGTGTACCCCTGCAACCCGGCCTGTTGAAGATCGCGCTCATCCGTCAGGCTGCCTTGCACCTTCGAGCGGATGAATTGCTGGGGCGTTTGCCCAGGCTTGGGCTTTTCCAACACCACCGCGATAAACGCATCCTGCCCGGCCGTATGGGCAATCACGGCGTCTGGTCGATTCACCAGTTCCCAGCCCTGCGGAGCGCTGAAGGTGAAATCCAGTTCGGCGTGATAGAACTGCTGCCCACGACGAATACCCGTCGACTCGGAGTCGCCGTAAGGCAGCCCGTCGAGGTGCTGCATAAACACGTCGCGCCCCACTTCCTGTTGCCCGGTGGCCAATGCCCGAGCCGGCCCCACGACTTGCTGTAGGCGCTGATCATTGCCCGGATGGGTGTCAAACACGCCGTGGTAGCTGGAAGTCGGTTCTGCCTTGCCAGCCCTCCCGGCCTCGTCGCGCGCGTAGTCGTCCTGGCTTTTCAGCACCTCGACCACTTCGATCATCGCTTGCGGGTCGTACCCGGCGCGAGCCAGATATTGCGCACCGAGACCATCCGCCTGCAACTCCATGTCACGCCCGTAGCCGCGCACGAAAGCCGAGCCCAGAGCGCTGGTCACATCCGCCGCAGCGCCAACGCCCGTGCCGATGGCAACCGCCTGGCCAAGAATGCCCCACGCCTGTGACTGGCTTTGCTGCTGCACGCTATGGCGCGCCGTGACGTGGCCGACTTCATGACCGAGCACAGCGGCAAGCTCGGCTTCGGAACTCAGATACGCGAGCAACCCACGGTGGATATAGATGTAGCCGCCCGGCAGCGCGAAGGCGTTGATATCGGGGCTGTCGATAACCGTGAAGTGATAGGTGAGGTTGCCACGATGGCTGTGCCGGGCGACGCGCTCGCCCACTTGCTGAACGTAAGCCTGAAGCTTTTCATCGGGATAGCGCGGGTACTGCTTGGCGATTTCCTGGCTGTAGCTGCGGCCGAGCTCGAGTTCCTGGCGCTCGCTCATCATCACGAAATTGCTTTCGCCCGTGGCCGGGTTTTGCGCGCAGCCTTGCAGCATGAGCATTGCCAGCAGGCCCAACAGACGGATTCTCACGGCAGAACCTCCAGCATTCCCGGATGCGTCAGCGGCAACATCCAGCGGGCCTGATCAGGCTGCTGATTGCCCCGACGCGAACGATCAATCACCCAGCCGCGCACTTCAATACGCCGGCCCTGCAGTGAGCGTAGCGTTTTTGCATCGAACGCTGGCAACGCCTTTTTAGCCACCTGCACCACCAGCGGTCCATCCAGTTGCAACCAGATGCCGCCCCGATTCTGCTCAACCTTTACGACTTGGCCTTGAATTAATGCGAAGCCACTGTCGTTGAGCTGAGAGGCCGCACGCGCCGGCGGTTGACGCCACACACCCAGCCGCGCAGTACGAGCGCTGCGCTCTGCGGCTTGCTGGCACGTCAGCAGCGCCACATTCGGCGCGATGGCGACCTGGAAGCCGAGCCCTTCGGCGAGCAGCTGCGCTTCGAGGTTGCGTCCCGTCGCATCGTAGATATGCGCCAGGGTGCGACCGTAATGATCTTTGGCCTGCTGACCAACCTGTATCGAAACCTGCCCGGAGCTTGCCGCCACCAATGCCTGCAGTCGCTGCCTGGCCTGTTCGGCGAGCGGCTGAGCGGGGCGCTGCTTGTGGGCGACTTCCGGCGCATTAATGCCAATGAGCCGGACGCTGCGACCGTCAGTCAAACGAACCGTGTCGCCATCGACCACTTTTTGTACGCGAACGACAGGAAGCCCGTCGGGCGTCGGACAAAACGCGGCGGCCGGCGGAAGAAAAACAGCAGAAACGAAAAAGGCGCCCACAAGGGACGCCTTTTTCACTATCACCGAAAAGCCCATCAGGCCTTCCGAGGCAACAAGACCAATCAGGCCTTGGAACCGAACACACCGAAACGCTGCTTGAAGCGATCAACACGGCCGCCAACGTCCAGCACTTTCTGCTTGCCGGTGTAGAACGGGTGGCACTCGTTGCACACGTCCAGGCTCAGCGGCTTGGCCAGGGTGGAGCGAGTCTCGATCACGTTACCGCAGCTGCAGGTAGCGGTTACGGCTTCGTATACTGGATGGATATCAGCTTTCATGGTGTATTCCTCAGGCCTATCGCGCCGCCACCCAACACTATTGTCGAGTACCGCACGGAATTAGGCCGCGTATCTTATCAGAGTGCGGCGGTCACGCAAGACCGATCGTCAGTCATGTGCGTGCTAACATCGCGCCTCGTTTTCCAGGACCTTTCCGCGTGCCCGCCGTCATATTGCGCCTCGCCCTGCCCTCTCCCCTGCGCCGCCTGTTCGACTACCTGGCCCCCAAAGGCGTGTCAGCCAGCGACTTGCAGCCGGGCATGCGCCTGCGCGTGCCGTTCGGCAAACGGGAAATAATCGGCATCCTGGTAGAGACCACCGATCACAGCGACGTGCCGGCCGACAAGCTCAAACCGGCCATCGCCCTGCTCGACGACCAGTCGCCCGTACCGCCGGCTTTTTTCAAGTTGTGCCTGTGGACCGCGCAGTACTACCAGCACAGCCTCGGCGACACCTTCAGCTGGGCGCTGCCTACCTTGCTGCGCCAGGGCGAACCGGCCGAAGCGCGCCAGGAACGTTTCTGGCAAGTGGCTGACGGCGCGTCGGCAGATGATCCAAGACTGGCCCGCGCTCCGCGCCAACGCGACGCTTTGAAAATCATCGCGCAGCACCCGCACGGCGTGGCGCACCGACTGCTAAGTCAATTGCAGCTGAACAAAGACAGCCTGGATCTGCTGCGTGAAAAAGGGCTGGTTACCGTCGAAGCCCGTCGCCACGCCGCCATCGAGCGCCACGGCAACTGGCTTGCCCAGCCTGAACTGCCGCTGAACCCCGAACAACGCGCCGCTACCGAAGCCATCCGCAGCGGCTTCGGCACGTTCAATGCCTTTCTGCTTGCGGGCGTCACCGGCAGCGGCAAAACCGAAGTGTATTTGCAGCTCATCCGCGAAACCCTGGAAGCTGGCAAGCAGGCGCTGGTGTTGATTCCTGAAATCAACCTGGGGCCACAGACACTGGCGCGCTTTGAACGCCGGTTCAACGCACGCATCGCGTTGCTGCACTCGGCCGTCAACGACCGCGAACGTCTCGACGCCTGGCTCGCCGCCCGTGACGGCGAGGCCGACATTATCATTGGCACCCGCTCGGCCTTGTTCACGCCAATGAAGAATCCCGGCCTGATCATCATCGACGAAGAACACGACGCTTCTTATAAACAGCAGGAAGGGCTGCGCTATCACGCACGCGATCTGGCTTTGGTGCGAGCGCGGCAGGAGAACGTCCCCATCGTGCTCGGCTCGGCGACCCCATCGCTGGAAAGCCTGCAAAACGCCCACTCAGGCCGCTATGGTCTGCTGCGTTTGACCCAGCGGGCCGGCGGTGCGCAGCAACCGCGCTTTCTGCGGCTGGATATAAAAAGCCGGCCACTGGACAGCGGCATTTCCGGGCCGATGCAGCAAGCTATCGGCCAGACCCTGGCGGCGGGCCAGCAGGTTCTGGTGTTCCTCAACCGTCGCGGCTTTGCGCCGACGCTGCTCTGCCACGACTGCGGCTGGCTATCGGAATGCCCGCGCTGCGACGCCCGCATGACCGTGCACCAGCGCTCGCGCGAATTGCGCTGCCACCATTGCGGCCATGTCGAGCGCCAGCCGAGCAATTGCCCGAAATGTGCTCAGGTCGATTTGCGCCCGGTAGGCGCAGGCACCGAGCGCGCCGAGGACCGCCTGGCCACTCTGTTCCCCGATGTGCCGGTGCTGCGCGTCGACCGCGAGAGCACGTCGCGCAAAGATGCGATGCAGAATCTGTTCAACACCATCAACAAAGGTGAGCCGTGCATTCTTATCGGCACGCAAATGTTGGCCAAAGGGCATCACTTCCCACGGGTGACGCTGGTTTCCATTCTGGATGCCGACGGCGGCCTGTTTTCTGCGGACTTCCGCGCCAGCGAGCGCATGGCTCAATTGATCGTGCAGGTCGCCGGGCGCGCGGGCCGGGCTGAAGAACCGGGCAAGGTGATCATTCAAACGCACCTGGCCGATCACCCGCTGCTGGTGCAACTGACCGAGCAAGGCTATTTCGCCTTTGCCGAACAAGCGCTGAGCGAACGCCGCGCGGCCGGCCTGCCGCCGTTCTGCCATCTGGCATTGCTGCGCGCCGAAGCGCACAAGCCCGGTCAGGCCGAAGGTTTTCTGGATGATGCCTGTACCGAAGCCGAGCATCTGCTCGGCGAACTGAACCTCAGCGGCATTGAACTACTGGGGCCGGTGCCCGCTCCGATGGAACGCCGTGCCGGGCGCTATCGGGCTCAGTTACTGGTGCAAGCCAACGCCCGGGCACCGCTGCATCAGTTGCTCAACTACTGGATGACGGCGCTGGAGAAAATGCCAAGCGGGCGCGCCGTGCGCTGGTCTCTGGACGTGGATCCGATCGACCTGTTCTAGAAAAACGCAGGCAACGAGCCGTTTTTCATACACGCTATCAGGGCGCGTCGCCGTCACACTGATGGCCGGTGCGGTTGGCAATGCCGCCTTCGCCACGGATAATGGCCTATTTTCCACCCGCTTTCCGGCGCCCCAGGCGCCTCGATGGCCGCACGAGCAGACCATGAAAGACACCATTCGCCACCTGATCCAGCAAGCCCTCACCCGTCTCGTCAGCGAAGGCGTACTGCCCGAAGGCCTGACGCCTGTGATTCAGGTCGAAAACACCAAAGACAAAACCCACGGTGATTTCGCCAGCAACATCGCCATGATGCTGGCCAAGCCTGCCGCCATGAAGCCGCGCGACCTGGCGGAAAAAATCATCGCGGCCCTGCCGGCCGACCCACAGATCCGCAAGGCCGAAATCGCCGGCCCCGGTTTTCTCAACTTCTACCAGGACACCCAGGCGCTCGCCGAGCGCCTCGAGCAGGCTCTGGCCGACAGCAAGCTGGCCGTGCGCAAAAGCGGGCCGGCGCAGCGCGTGGTTGTCGATTTGTCGTCGCCCAATCTGGCGAAAGAAATGCACGTCGGCCACCTGCGCTCCACCATCATTGGGGACGGGGTATCGCGCGTACTGGAATTCCTTGGGGACACGGTTATCCGCCAGAACCACGTGGGCGACTGGGGCACCCAGTTCGGCATGCTGCTGGCGTTCCTGCAGGAAAACCCGGCCACCAGCGAAACCGAATTGTCCGACCTCGAAGGCTTCTACCGCGCCGCCAAGCAGCGTTTCGATGAGTCGCCTGAATTCGCTGATCGCGCCCGCGAGCTGGTTGTGCAACTGCAAGCAGGCGAACCGGAATGCATGCGCCTGTGGCACCGCTTCAACGCCATTTCCCTGGCTCACTGCCAGAAAGCCTACGACCGCCTGAACGTGAAGCTGACGCCAGCCGACGTGAAAGGCGAGAGCGCGTACAACGATGACCTGGCGAATGTGGTCGCCGACCTGAAAAGCGCCGGGCTGCTGGTCGAGAGCAATGGCGCCCAGTGCGTGTTCCTCGACGAATTCAAAAACGCTGAAGGCAATCCGCTGCCGGTCATCGTGCAAAAGGCCGGCGGCGGTTACCTGTATGCCACCACGGACCTGGCCGCCATGCGCTACCGCAGCCAGGTGCTCAAGGCCGACCGTGTGCTGTATTTCGTCGACCAGCGCCAGGCCCTGCATTTCCAGCAAGTGTTTGAAGTGGCACGCCGCGCAGGCTTCGTCCACCCGGGCATGCAGCTCGAGCACATGGGCTTTGGCACCATGAACGGTGCCGATGGCAAACCGTTCAAAACCCGCGATGGCGGTACCGTCAAACTCATCGACCTGCTCGATGAGGCGCAGGAACGTGCCTACGCGCTGGTCAAAGAAAAGAATCTGGAGCTCAGCGAAGACGAGCTGCGCACCATCGCCCGCGTGGTAGGGATCGGTTCGGTGAAATATGCCGACCTCAGCAAGCACCGCACCAGCGACTACAGCTTCAACTTCGAGCAGATGCTCAGCTTTGAAGGCAATACCGCGCCGTACCTGCTTTACGCCTACACCCGCGTCGCGAGCATCTTCCGCAAGCTGGGCAAGGGCTACGACGAAGTGGAAGGCCAGATCCGTCTGGACGCCGTGCAGGAGCAAGACCTGGCCGCCAAGCTCGCGCAATTTGGTGAGGTGCTGACCAACGTGGCCGAGAAAGGCACGCCGCATACCTTGTGCACGTACCTCTATGAGCTGGCCGGTCTGTTTTCCAGCTTCTACGAACACTGCCCGATTCTTGCCGCCGAAGAGCCGGCCACTCAGCAAAGCCGTCTGCGTCTGGCGGCCCTGACTGGCCGCACCCTCAAGCAAGGGCTGGAACTGCTGGGCCTGGAAACCCTGGAGCGCATGTAAGTTGGCGGCCAAGAAAAAACCAGCACCCAAGCGCGGCGCCAGCCGCTACCAGGCACCTGCCAAACGCCCTGTACCAGGCTGGATCTGGTTGGCTTGCGGCTTGGCGATCGGCGCCTTTATTGTGGTGCTGATGAAGCTGGAGCCGGGACGCAAAGAAATTCAGCGTGAAAAACCGGACGATAAAGCGAGCAGAACCACCGTCGCACCGAAGACCCCAGCCAACGCGAACACGCCAACGCCCAGCGGCCCGGTCAAACCCAAGTACGACTTCTACACGCTGCTGCCCGAGTCTGAAGTGATCGTGCCGCCGGAAGCCGTACCGGAGAAAACACCGCCACCGGCCACTCCGGCTGAACTCGCCAAGGCCGACGCCGCGCGCGCTGAAGCGGCGCTGAAAGGTGAAACTCCGCCACCTTTGCCCACTGCGGTAAAAGCGGCGGTAACCCAGTACTTCCTGCAGGCCGGTTCGTTCCGCAAGCAAGACGATGCCGACAAGGTTCGCGCGCAAATCATTCTGCTTGGTCAGGACGTGCAGGTGGAGTCCGGCACGGTGCGCGAAGAAACCTGGTACCGCGTGCTAGTGGGGCCGTTCAGCAACCGCGAGCAGCTGACCGCAGCACAGAAAAAACTGGCCGGCAGCGGCTTCAGCAATCTGCTGCTGCAACAGCGCCAAGGTCGTTAGCCCACTTCAGTCGAAAAAGCGGCCGCCCTTTCGCTGGGAGGCTTCTGACATAACTGCCAGCGCCCGAGCGGCATTGTTGATGCCGCTCGGGCTTTGTCGTTTAAAAACGCTATCCACCAATGGAACAAGCCTGAGCGTCCCCTCATTTTTATAAGGTCGCTTGGTATGAACACCTCCTCCCCCCACTCGCCCCTGCGTCATTTGCCGCTGCTGGCAGCGATAAGCCTGGCCGGTCTGGCTGCGCAACAGGCTTCGGCCCACGGCTACGTGGAACAACCGAAGTCGCGTGCCGTGATGTGCACCGCTTCCGGCGGCAACCTGAACAGCAACTGCGGCAGCGTGGCCTATGAGCCGCAGAGTCTCGAATACGGCCCGTCGGTCAATCATCACTTCAACGGCGGCTACTGCGCGGGTGATTTCACTCAATGCGGCCCGGCCAACGAAACCATCGCCGCTGCCGGCATGGCGGCGTTTGGTCAACTCAATGAGCAATCCGCCACGCGCTGGGCAAAAAATCCGATCAACCCTGGCCCCAACACGTTCAAGTGGCGCTACACCGCCGGCCACGCCACGTCGTACTACCAGTTTTTCATCACCCGCAAAGACTGGAATCCCAATCAGCCCCTCACCCGCGACGCCTTCGAGCTGACGCCCCTACTGCAGGAAGATGCCTACGGCGTCCGCCCACCAAGCGGCGGCACCAGCGACCATACGGTGAACATTCCGGCTGATCGCAGCGGCTACCACGTGATTCTCGCCACCTGGAAAATCGCCGACACCGCAGCCACGTTCTATCAGGTGATCGACGTCAACATCAGCGGCAACGGCGCCAGCGCCAGCGCGCCGGGCACCGCAACGCCACCGGTTACCGTGCCGGCGGCGGCCTGGAAAAACATCGGCACCGTGCAACCGCAAGCACTGAACATTGGCGATACCGTGAAAACCCGGGTGTTCACCGCGCAGGGCGAACAAACCAACCGGCAAACCTCGCTGACTATCGAAACCGCCGAACAGGCCCAGGCCAATATCTGGCCTTTCCTGCTGGCGCAAAAAGTCGCCAAGGCCAATGCGGGTTATTTGATGGGCGAGCTCAACACCCGCAACGAAGTGGCGCCGAACTACGGACAGAACAGTCTGTACACCAAGTCGGGCAGCGACGTGGTGCGGGTAGAGATCCAGAAGATTCAGGCTCAGGCAGGTACCGCAGGCAGTCTGCAACTCAACGGTCTGCAAGACACCTACAAGGTAAACGGCGGCAACGTTCAGCTGCACTTCAACGCGATGACCGAGGGTGGCCCGTACACCGTTGACGCCACGGTGTTCAACGCCGCCGGCGAAAGCGTGGCGTACCAGCAGAGCGCCGCCGGCGTTACCTCGCCGCACCTGATGTTCACCCTGCAAAAGCCGGCAGGCGGCCGTTATGACCTGGTGGTGGTGGCGAAGCCGGAACAAGGCGAACCCCTGCAGAAAACCCACCGCTTCACGATTGAAGCCCCGACCGCCAGCGCCCACGACTATGTGTTCCCCAATAGTCTGAAGAGCTACAAGGCCGGGACTAAAGTGTTGGCCCGTGATGGCAACACCTACACCTGCAAGCCGTTCCCTTACAGCGGCTACTGCGTGCAGTGGAGCACCGGGGCAACCCATTACGAGCCGGGCACCGGTTCGCATTGGCAAATGGCCTGGACCCGCAACTGATTTGATACGTTAGGTTGAAACAGCGAGGCGCCTGCCTCGCTGTTTTATGTTGCTTCACCGGCCTGACACAAACAGACGCAAACGCCGGCCCCGCCCCATTCGCCGACTGCGGTTGAAATGCCCGGCACCTTCCCCCATATGAGTTTCCATCAGGGCACTTTCGCCCCCAGCGTGGAGACTTCCCCTTGACCACCATCGTTTCAGTTCGTCGCCACGGCAAAGTCGTTATGGGCGGCGACGGCCAGGTTTCTCTCGGCAACACCGTGATGAAAGGCAACGCGAAAAAAGTCCGCCGCCTGTACCACGGCCAGGTTATTGCCGGTTTTGCCGGCGCCACCGCCGACGCCTTCACCTTGTTCGAGCGCTTCGAAGGGCAACTGGAAAAACACCAGGGCCATCTGGTTCGCGCCGCCGTCGAATTGGCAAAAGAATGGCGCACCGACCGCTCGTTGAGTCGCCTGGAAGCCATGCTCGCCGTGGCGAACAAAGACGCCTCGTTGATCATCACCGGCAACGGCGACGTCGTTGAGCCTGAAGACGGCCTGATTGCCATGGGCTCCGGCGGGCCTTACGCCCAGGCTGCCGCCCGCGCGCTGCTGATGCACAGTGAACTCGGTGCCCGCGAAGTGGCCGAAACTGCATTGGGTATCGCCGGCGATATCTGCGTGTTCACCAACCACAATCTGACTATCGAGGAGCTGGACCTCGCTGTCTGAGGCCCGACCATTCCATGCCCATGACTCCCCGCGAAATTGTTCACGAACTGAGCCGCCACATCATCGGCCAGGACGAAGCCAAGCGTGCCGTCGCCATTGCGCTGCGCAACCGCTGGCGCCGCATGCAGTTGCCTGCCGACTTGCGCGCTGAAGTAACGCCGAAGAACATTTTGATGATCGGCCCGACCGGCGTCGGCAAAACCGAAATCGCCCGCCGCCTGGCAAAGCTGGCCAACGCTCCTTTCCTGAAAGTGGAAGCGACCAAATTCACCGAGGTCGGCTACGTCGGCCGTGACGTTGAATCGATCATTCGTGACCTCGCCGACGCAGCGATCAAAATGCTGCGCGAGCAAGAGTTGGTCAAAGTCCGTCACCGCGCCGAAGACGCTGCCGAGGAGCGCATCCTTGATGCACTGTTGCCGCCGGCCCGCGTTGGCTTTAACGAAGACCAGACGCCGAGCAGCGACTCCAACACCCGTCAGCTCTTCCGCAAGCGCTTGCGCGAAGGGCAGCTGGACGACAAAGACATCGAGATCGAAGTGGCTGACGTGCCCGGCGGCGTTGAAATCATGGCCCCGCCCGGCATGGAGGAAATGACCAACCAGCTGCAGAGCCTGTTCTCCAATATGGGCAAAGGCAAAAAGAAAGCCCGCAAGCTCAAGGTGAAGGAAGCGCTGAAGCTGGTGCGCGACGAAGAAGCAGCGCGGCTGGTCAACGAAGAAGAACTGAAAGCCCAGGCGCTGGAAGCCGTCGAGCAGCACGGCATCGTGTTTATCGATGAGATCGACAAAGTCGCCAAGCGCGGTAATGTCGGCGGCGCCGACGTGTCTCGCGAAGGCGTGCAGCGCGACCTGCTGCCGCTGATCGAAGGCTGCACGGTGAACACCAAACTGGGCATGGTCAAAACCGACCACATCCTGTTCATCGCCTCCGGTGCGTTCCACCTGAGCAAGCCGAGCGATCTGGTGCCGGAGCTGCAAGGCCGCTTGCCGATTCGCGTTGAGTTGAAGGCGCTGACGCCGAACGACTTCGAGCGCATTCTCACCGAGCCCCACGCCTCGCTCACCGAGCAATACCGCGAGCTGCTGCTGACCGAAGGCCTGACCATCAACTTCACCGCAGACGGCATCAAGCGTCTGGCCGAAATTGCCTGGCAGGTCAACGAGAAGACCGAAAACATTGGTGCGCGTCGCTTGCACACGTTGCTTGAACGCTTGCTCGAAGAGGTGTCGTTCAGCGCTGGCGACCTGGCCAGCAGCCAGGATGGCACCGCCATCAGCATCGATGCCGACTACGTCAACAGCCACCTCGGCGAGCTGGCGCAAGACGAAGACCTGTCGCGTTATATTCTCTAACGCGGTCATCTTTTCGTAGGAGCCAGCTTGCTGGCGAACCGGGGAAACGAGGTTTTCAGGGTTCGCCAGCAAGCTGGCTCCTACAGTCGTTCGGGCTTAGTTCAGAGCATCCTTCACCATGCGTATTCCCACCGCCATCGAGCTGCACAAAGCCTCAAAAACCCTCACATTGAAGTACGGCGACAACGAAACCTATACGTTGCCTGCCGAGTTTCTGCGCGTGCATTCGCCTTCGGCCGAGGTGCAGGGCCATGGCAAACCGATTTTGCAGTTTGGCAAATTGGGTGTCGGCTTAAGCCGTATCGAACCCGCCGGACAGTACGCACTAAAGTTGTGCTTCGACGACGGACATGACAGCGGATTGTTCACCTGGGATTACCTTGAGCAACTGGCGCAACGTCAGGAAGAACTCTGGACGGATTATCTTCAGGAGCTTGCACGTGCCGAAAAGTCGCGTGATCCGGCGGTGTCCGTCGTCAAGCTGATGCTCTAGTTCAACCCTTCCGACAGGTTAGGGCGAACTTTCTAAACCCCCTCGGCATACTCCCCTACGCGCTTGGCCAAATGACTGGCCTGCTTGCGCAAACGCTGAAACTCGGGTAACCAACTACCTGGCAGGTTCCGTGCATTTGACTGTGTCAGATGCAATGAATGAAGCGGAGCTAGCTCCGCCCCCGGTAACCCGAGCAGTACCAGGCGCTAAAGCCCTGTGTCCGTGCACAGCAGCATGCCGGTATCAGCCTCAGGACAATGGAGCGTCGTTGATGAGCAACAAAAATAATGAAGACCTGCAACGCCAGGCCTCGGACAACACTTTAGGGCTCAATCCTGTCATTGGCCTGCGCGGCAAAGACATTCTCGCTTCTGCCCGCATGATCCTCGCACAGGCCTATAAGCAACCGCTGCACAGTGCCAAACACATTGCCCACCTGGGCGTCGAATTGAAAAACGTCCTGCTCGGCAGCTCCGAACTGGACGCCGATGCCGGCGACAAACGTTTCGCCGATCCGGCCTGGAGTCAGAACCCTCTGTACAAGCGCTACCTGCAAAGCTACCTGGCCTGGCGCAAAGAACTGCACAGCTGGGTCGAGCACAGCAACCTGTCAGAGACCGACATCAGTCGGGGCCACTTCGTGATCAACCTGCTGACCGAAGCCATGGCGCCGAGCAACAGCATGGCCAACCCGGCCGCGCTCAAACGCTTCTTCGAAACCGGCGGCAAAAGCCTGCTCGATGGCCTCGGCCACCTGGCCAAAGACCTGGTGAACAACGGCGGCATGCCGAGCCAGGTCAATATGGATGCCTTTGAAGTCGGCAAGAACCTGGCGCTCAGCGAAGGCTCTGTGGTGTTTCGCAACAACCTGCTGGAGTTGATCCAGTACAAGCCCACCACTGAGCAGGTACACGAGCGACCGCTGCTGGTGGTGCCGCCGCAAATCAACAAGTTCTACGTATTCGACCTGTCCCAGGAAAAAAGCCTGGCGCGCTTCTGCCTGCGCAACGGCGTGCAGACGTTTATCGTCAGCTGGCGCAACCCGACCAAGGCACAGCGTGAATGGGGCCTGTCGACCTATATCGAGGCGCTAAAAGAAGCCATCGAAGTGATCCTTTCGATCACCGGCGCCAAAGACGTCAACATGCTCGGCGCCTGCTCCGGTGGCATCACCACCGCCGCCCTGCTCGGCCACTATCAGGCCATTGGCGAGAAGAAGGTGAACGCCCTGACCCTGCTGGTCAGCGTGCTCGACACCAAACTCGACACCCAGGTGGCGCTGTTCGTTAACGAGCAAACGTTGGAAGCCGCCAAGCGTCGCTCGTATCAGGCCGGCGTGCTGGAAGGCAGCGACATGGCCAAGGTGTTCGCCTGGATGCGCCCCAACGACCTGATCTGGAATTACTGGGTCAACAATTACCTGCTTGGCAACGAGCCGCCGGTGTTCGACATTCTGTATTGGAACAACGACACCACGCGCTTGCCGGCCGCTTTCCACGGCGATCTGATCGAGCTGTTCAAAACCAACCCGCTGACCCGCGCCGACGCGCTGGAAGTGTGCGGCACGCCCATCGACCTGAAGAAAGTCACCGCCGACATCTTCAGCCTCGCCGGCACCAACGATCACATCACGCCGTGGGAAGCCTGCTACCGCTCGGCGCGCCTGTTCGGCGGCAAGATTGAATTCGTGCTGTCCAACAGCGGCCATATCCAGAGCATTCTCAACCCGCCCGGCAATCCGAAAGCGCGCTTTTCCACCAGCGAAGGCGACCTGCCGGACTGCCCGAAAGCCTGGCAGGAAGACGCCACCAAGCACACCGATTCCTGGTGGCTGCACTGGCAGAAATGGCTGGCCGATCGCTCCGGCAAACTGAAAAAGGCCCCGGCCGTTCTGGGCAACAAACAGTACACGCCAGGCGAAGCGTCGCCCGGCACTTATGTTCACGAGCGGTGAGAGCGAGCGGCTGATTGCAATACGCGCGGCCGATGCTCGGGCGACCGAGCGGCATCAGCAACACGATTGACTGCATACATTGCCCGCGGCACCCGGATGTGCCGCCCACTGCTGGCGCCTGACCGGCCCGCAGTGGACACGAAACCAGCACGGAAGCCGGTTTCGTTATTCTGGACAGGCGCGCGGGACGGCGCCGCCAGAGCTTCGTAGGGTCACCCATAGGGCTAGCGCATGCCGTTACCATTTGTTTTCCGCACCATCGACCTCGATGGGCAAACCATTCGCACGGCGGTCCGACCGGGTAAGCCGCACCTGACGCCGTTGCTGATCTTCAATGGCATCGGCGCCAACCTCGAATTGGTGTTTCCCTTCGTTGCCGCCCTGGACCCCGACCTCGAAGTGATCGCCTTCGACGTACCGGGCGTAGGCGGTTCGTCGACGCCTAATCGGCCTTACCGCTTTCCCGGGTTGGCCAAGCTGGCGGCGCGCATGCTCGACTACCTGGACATCGGCCAGGTCAACGCCATCGGTGTGTCGTGGGGCGGCGCGCTGGCCCAGCAGTTTGCTCACGACTACCCCGAGCGCTGCAAAAAACTGGTGCTGGCCGCCACCTCGGCTGGCGCCGTAATGGTGCCGGGCAAACCGAAAGTGCTGTGGCGCATGGCCAGTCCGCGTCGCTACGTGCAGCCGTCTTACGGCGTGCAGATTGCCCCCGACATTTACGGCGGCGCCTTCCGCCGCGACCCCAATCTGGCCATGGCCCATGCCAGCAAAGTGCGCTCTTCCGGCAAGCTCGGTTATTACTGGCAACTGTTCGCCGGCATGGGCTGGACCAGCATTCACTGGCTGCACAAGATTACCCAGCCAACGCTGGTACTGGCCGGCGATGACGACCCGTTGATCCCCCTGATCAACATGCGTCTGCTAGCCTGGAGAATTCCGAATTCGGAACTGCATGTGATCGACGACGGCCACCTCTTCCTCATTACGCGGGCAGAAGCGGTCGCGCCAATCATCATGAAATTCTTACAAGAGGAACGCCAACGTGCAGTGATGCATCCACAGCCGACACCTTCGCCGGCTCGCGATCACTGACCTAACAACAAGCAGCCCGGCGGTGCGCACTGATTCAGTTCGAGCAGTGCGCGCCTGACCCATTAGGGCGCCGGGCGTCCCACCTGCTGTTCTTTGCGCGGTTGTCTGGAATGCACCTCCGGCGCGCCTTGGTACAAGCCTTGCTCTGTACCAATTGACGTTGAGTCCCTTGCTGGTTTGACGACGGAGTGTTGCCCCATGCGAGACAAATCTGTGACCACCCCGGTGACGACCACACCGGCCAATCCAATGAACGCGCAGAACGCGGTGATGGGTCTGCGCGGCCGCGATCTGCTCAGCACCGTGCGCACCGTGGCACTGCAAGGCTTGCGCCGACCGGTTTACAGCGCCAAGCACGCCTTGGCATTGGGCGGGCAGTTAGGCCGCGTGCTTATCGGCGATACGCTGCACAAACCCAACCCCAACGACGCGCGCTTCGCCGACCCCACCTGGCACCTCAACCCGTTCTACCGCCGCAGCTTGCAGGCGTACCTCGCGTGGCAACAGCAACTGAACCGCTGGATCGAGGAAAGCGACCTGCCCGCCGACGACCGCACACGCGCGCGCTTTATCGCGACCTTGCTGGGCGATGCCATGTCGCCGTCCAACAGCGTGCTCAACCCGCTGGCCATCAAAGAGCTGCTCAACAGCGGCGGCACCAGCCTGTTCAAGGGCGTGCGCCACCTCTATGACGACCTGCTGCACAACAGTGGCCTGCCTCGGCAAGTGAACAAAACCGCTTTCGAAGTCGGCCGCAACCTGGCGACCACGCCGGGCAGCGTGGTGTTTCGCAACGAGATGCTGGAGCTGATCCAGTACAAGCCCATGAGCGAAAAACAGTTCGCCAAACCACTGGTGATCGTGCCGCCGCAAATCAACAAGTTCTACATCTTCGACCTCAGCCCGGAAAAGAGCTTCGTCCAGTACTGCCTGAAGAATGGCCTGCAGGTGTTCATGGTCAGTTGGCGCAACCCGGACGCTCGTCACCGCGAATGGGGCCTGTCGAGCTACGTGCAAGCGCTGGAAGCCGCCACCGACGTTGCCCGAGCCATTACCGGCAGCAAAGACCTCAACCTGATTGGCGCCTGCGCAGGCGGCCTGACCATCGCTGCGATGCAGGGCCACCTGCTGGCCAAGCGGCAACTGCGCCGGGTCAGCAGCGCCAGCTATCTGGTGAGCCTGCTCGACAGCCAGATCGAGAGCCCGGCCATGTTGTTCGCCGACGAGAAAACCCTCGAAGCCGCCAAACGCCGCTCCTACCAGAACGGCGTGCTGGACGGCCGCGACATGGCGCGCGTGTTCGCCTGGATGCGCCCCAACGACCTGATCTGGAACTACTGGGTCAACAACTACCTGCTCGGCAAGCAGCCGCCCGCGTTCGACATCCTCTACTGGAACAACGACAACACCCGCCTGCCGGCTGCCTTCCACGGCGACCTGCTGGACTTCTTCAAACACAACCCGCTGACCCGGCCCGGGGCACTGGAAGTGTGTGGCACGCCCATCGACCTGCAAAAAGTAAACGTCGACAGCTTTAGCGTGGCCGGCATCAACGACCACATTACGCCGTGGGACGCGGTGTACCGCTCCACCCTGCTGATGGGCGGCGACCGGCGTTTTATTCTGTCCAACAGCGGCCACATCCAGAGCATCCTCAACCCACCGGGCAACCCGAAAGCCAACTTCTTCGAGAACGCCAAGCTCACCTCCGACCCGCGCGCCTGGTATTACGATGCCAAGCAACACACCGGCAGTTGGTGGCCGGTGTGGATGGAGTGGATTCAGGCGCGCTCGGGCGAGCAGCGTGAAACCTTGCTGGCGATCGGCAACCAGAACTACCCGCCCATGCAAGCCGCACCCGGCACCTACGTGCACGAGGTCTAAACCGCAACAACACTGGCCAGGCGGCGTCTGGCCAGTTAACGTCGGCCAATGGATCGTCTGACATAAGAAGACTGGATGAAAACCCGCGACCGAATCCTTGAATGTGCCCTGACGTTATTCAACAGCCAGGGCGAACCCAACGTCTCCACCCTGGAAATCGCCAACGAGCTGGAAATCAGCCCGGGCAATCTCTACTACCACTTTCACGGCAAAGAGCCGCTGGTGATGGAGCTGTTCGAACGCTTCGAAACCGACATGGCGCCGTTGCTCGACCCGCCAGCCGGGGCGCGCCTGGATGTGGAGGATTACTGGCTCTTTCTGCACCTGATCGTCGAGCGTCTGGCGCACTATCGTTTTCTGTTTCAGGACCTCTCAAACCTGGCCGGGCGCCTGCCGAAACTGGCGCGCGGCATTCGTCTGTGGCTGAACTCGCTGAAGCGCACCCTGGCGGCATTGCTGGCTGGTTTGAAAGCCGACGGGCATGTCACCAGCAATACTCAGGCGCTGGGTTTGCTGGTCGAGCAAATCACCCTGACGCTCCTGTTCTCCCTCGACTACCAGCGCATTCTGGGCAACGTTGGCGAGCTTCGGCTGGTGGTGTTTCAAGTGATGATGCTGGTGACGCCGCACTTGCGCGAAGACTCACGCGGCACGGCTGAACTATTGGCGCAGCGCTACCTGCAAGCGTGAGTCGCCACCTCGCAAACGTGGCGCCGACCGCGATCGTGTGAACCGTAAATACCCATAAAAAAACCCGGCCATCTGGCCGGGTTTTTCATTTACCGCACATTCACTCAGGACGACGTGCTTGGCGTCGTCGGTGCAGCTGGCGTCGCAGCCGGCGTGGTTGCAGCGGTAGCTGCAGTCGCTGGCGTTGGCGCTGGTGTTGCCGGTTTGGCAGCAGCAGCCGCTGGCTTCGGAGCAGCAGGCTTGGCAGCAGCCGGCTTCGGTGCAGGTTTTACCGCAGGCTTGGCGGCCGGCTTGGCTGCAGCGGGTTTCGCGGCGGGCTTGGCGGCTGGTTTTGCAGCGGGCTTGGCGGCAGCTTTCACCGCAGGCTTGGCAGCGGCTTTAACAGCAGGCTTGGCGGCCGGTTTAGCAGCAGGCTTGGCGGCGGCTTTGACGGCTGGTTTAGCAGTTGGTTTAGCTGCGGCTTTTACCAAAGGCTTGGCCGCTGGTTTTGCGGCAGCTTTGGCAGCAGGTTTAGCCGCCGCTTTTGCTGCCGGCTTGGCTGCAGGTTTTGCAGCAGCTTTTACCGCTGGCTTGGCTGCAGGTTTCGCAGCGGCCTTGGCAGCAGGTTTAGCAGCCGGTTTGGCAGCAGCTTTCGGCGCGGGTTTAGCCGCAACTGTCTTGGCAGAAATGCCCGTCAGTTTTTCCAGCTGTTTGGTCAACACATCAACTTTGCTGTTCAGGTCTTTCACTTCATTGCGGCTCGGAACGCCGAGACGCGAAATGGCACTGTTCAGACGTTTGTCGAAGGCTTCTTCCAACTCGCCCCATTTACCAATCGCCAGGCCGCGAACTTCATCGACCTTGGATTTTGCCGACTTGGCAGATGTTTTAGCGGACGACTTGACGGCGCCAACTTGCTTCTCGACTTCGGTCTTGGCCAACTTTTCAGCTTTCTCGCCATCGGTTACCAGCGTGTCGAACAGCTTGGTGCCGTCCTTGCTGATTTTCGAATAGGCGCCCAACCCAGCCAACCAGATTTGGCGCGAGTATTTTTCAACTTCGCCAACCCACGAGCTGCTTTGTTTTTCGACTTTCTTTTTAGCAACCATCCCGCTCTCCTTATTGAGTCTTAGCGACACGTGCAACCAACGCATTCAGCACGTCCAGCTTAGCAGAGAGCGCATCAACATCCTGGCGCGAAGGGATACCCACGCGATTTAACGCGCTGGCGACCCGACGATCGAAAAGTTTTTCGATTTTGTCGAACTGCACTTCAACTTTGCTTTTGACGCTGGAGACATTGCTGCTGACAGTTTGTTTAACCGAGTCGAGCTGGCTATTCGCCGCTTCGACTTGCGTTGTGACCAGTTTTTTTCCTTGTCGTTCGATGCCTTCGCCTTCGCTGACAAGGCCTTTGATATAGCCCGCGCCTTCTTTGCCGACTTTGGCATACGCGCCCAGACCGGCCAGCCAGATTTGTCGGCTGTAATGTTTAACATCGGTCAGCAGCGAGGCTTCGACTTGGTCTTTTTTTACGGCAACTTTTTTAGCGGTAACTTTGGCCATGGTGCACCTCACAAAGAGAAGGAAGAAACGCCTGCTCTTTGCAGGCCTGCACCGAAATTAGCCGGGAAAATTAGAATTCACATACTAGGTATGCACGGGCTCAACCAAGAGACTCGTCCAGGCCTTTTTCAATCTCGCGTTTTATCGTGCCGCTCATGGCCGACAACAGCAGGCCCAGTTTGAGCTCGACGCGCACGCTGTCTTCAGCCACTTCAATGGTGCCGTCGGCGCCACTGCGCTTGAATTCCAACACGTCGCCCTTCCACTGATAACGCACGGAATACTCTTCGGCCAGGCGCTCGGCCAGTGCTTCGGCCTTGGCGCGGGCGCCTTGCGTACCAAGAGTGTGTGAACGTTCGACGGTAATGCGGGCCATAGTTGATAACTCATGCGACCAAAAGTCGCGCGACTATAACGCGAGCGCCACGCCAAGGGCAGTCGCCCCCTGATCGCCGCCGCACGCCTTGCCAAGACAAAGCCGGTGACCGCGATTAGAATGGCCGGCACTTTCTTCCGGTGACCGCATATGAACGATCCGCGCAAAGGCAGTGATGCCGAACCGACTACCCACTTCGGCTACCAAAGCGTGCCGGAAAGCCAGAAGGCCGACAAAGTCGCCGAGGTTTTCCACTCTGTAGCCGCCAAATATGACCTGATGAACGACCTCATGTCCGGCGGCGTTCACCGTCTCTGGAAGCGCTTCACCATCGAACTGTCGGGCGTACGCACCGGCAATCGGGTGCTGGACATCGCGGGCGGCACGGGTGATCTGACCCGGCAGTTTTCCCGCCTGGTGGGGCCCACTGGCGAAGTGGTACTGGCCGACATCAACGCATCAATGCTCAAGGTCGGGCGCGACAAGTTGCTCGACAGCGGCGTCGCCAACAATGTGAAGTTCGTGCAGGCCGACGCTGAAAAGCTGCCCTTCCCCGACAACCACTTCGACTGCGTGACCATTGCCTTCGGCCTGCGCAACGTCACCCATAAAGATGAAGCGATCCGCTCCATGCTGCGCGTGCTCAAGCCGAGTGGCCGTCTGCTGATTCTGGAGTTCTCCAAGCCGACCAGCAATCTGCTGTCCAAGGCCTACGACGCCTATTCGTTCAGCCTGCTGCCACTGATGGGCAAACTGATCACCAACGATTCGGAAAGCTACCGTTACCTGGCCGAGTCGATCCGCATGCACCCGGATCAGGAAACCCTGAAAGCCATGATGATCGAGGCCGGTTTCGAACGGGCCACGTACCACAACATGACGGGCGGCATTGTCGCCCTGCACCGCGGTATCAAACCCTGATGTTGACCCAGGCGCTTCTGGCTGCGGCCGAGACCGGCATCAACCGCGTGCTGCGCCTCGACGCGACCGCCCTGCCACGCCTCGCGCACCTGGCCGGCAAGGTGATTGCGGTCGAGTGCAGCTCGCCAGCCGTGAAAGCGTTTGTACTGGCCGACGGCGCCGGCCTGCGCCTGGCCTCGCGCTGGGAAGGCGATATCGCCTGCCGCCTGCGCGCACCGGCAAGCAGCCTGGTGCGCCTGGCCGTGAGCAAAGACAAGACCGCGGTACTGCACAGCCCCGAGGTGGAACTGGACGGCGACAGCGCCGTACTGCTCGACCTGGCCGGTGTGCTGCAAGACCTCGAACTGGACTGGGAATATGAAGTTGGCCGCTGGCTCGGGCCGATAGGCAGCCAGTTGCTCAGCAGCCATTTGAAAAGTCGGGCTCGCTGGTCCAGCCAGAACCTAGACAGCCTGCGCCAGAACCTCGCGGATTATCTCAGCGAAGAGTCGCGAACCCTGGTTGGCGAGAACGAAGCCCAAGCCCGGTTTGCCGAGCTGGATGACCTCAAGCTCGCCCTCGACCGGCTCGATGCCCGCGTCGAACGGCTGGCCCTCACCCTCAACTCAACACCTAGCGAACCCGAATGAAGCTGCTTGCCGTCCGCCGTTTGTTGCGCATCCAGCGCGTGGTTATTCGCTACCGTCTCGATGATTTGATTCTTGAGCTGCCGCTGCCGTGGTGGCTGCGCAGCGTCGGCTATTTTCTGCCGTGGCGCTGGCTGCCGCGTCGCAAGCTGGCGCTTACCCGGGGCGAACGGGTGCGCCTGGCGCTGCAGGATCTGGGTCCGATCTTTATCAAGTTCGGCCAGTTGCTGTCCACGCGCCGCGACCTGCTGCCGCTGGATATGGCCGATGAGCTGGCGTTCCTGCAAGACCAGGTGCCGCCCTTCGACCCGGCCCATTCAGTGGCCCTCATCGAAGCGCAACTGGGCGCCAAAGTGGGCGAAGTGTTCGCGCGCTTCGACACCCAGCCCCTCGCTTCCGCCTCGGTGGCACAAGTGCACGCTGCGCAATTGCGCAGTGGTGAAGAAGTGGTAGTGAAAGTGGTTCGCCCAGGTTTGAAGCCGATAATTCGCGCCGACATTGCCTGGCTGTTCCTGCTGGCGAAACTGGCCGAGCGCGTGTCTGGCGAAGCCCGCCGCCTGCACCCGGTTGAAGTGGTCAGCGATTACGAAAAAACCATCTACGACGAGCTCGACCTGCTGCGCGAGGCCGCCAACGCCAGCCAGTTGCGCCGCAACTTCGAAGGCTCGCCGCTGCTGTATGTGCCGCAGGTGTACTGGGACTGGTGCCGCCCGCAGGTGCTGGTAATGGAACGCATCTACGGCGTGCAGGTCACCGACCTCGCGACGCTCGCCGACCAGCGCACCGACTTGAAAGTGCTCGCCGAGCGCGGCGTGGAAATCTTTTTCACCCAGGTATTTCGCGACAGCTTCTTCCACGCCGACATGCACCCCGGCAATATTTTCGTCAGCACGCGCACGCCCTGGAGCCCGCAGTACATCGCCATCGACTGCGGCATCATCGGCAGCCTGACGCCGGAAGATCAGGACTACCTGGCGCGCAATCTCGTGGCCTTTTTCAAACGCGACTACCGCAAGGTGGCGCAGTTGCACATCGACTCCGGTTGGGTGCCCGCCGAAACCAAAGT
Source organism: Pseudomonas viridiflava (assembly GCF_900573885.1). GTDB lineage: Bacteria > Pseudomonadota > Gammaproteobacteria > Pseudomonadales > Pseudomonadaceae > Aquipseudomonas. The sequence continues at coordinate 83,724 of NZ_UPSE01000493.1, read as the reverse complement.
GAACGACTTCGAAGCGGCGATTCGCACCGTGTGCGAACCGATCTTCGAGCGGCCGCTGAAAGACATTTCCTTTGGCTTGCTGCTGATGCGTCTGTTCCAGACGGCGCGGCGCTTCAACATGGAAATTCAGCCGCAACTGGTGCTGCTGCAAAAAACCTTGCTGAACATTGAAGGCCTCGGCCGTCAGCTGTACCCGGACCTGGACCTGTGGGCCACCGCCCAGCCGTACCTGGAGCGCTGGATGCGTGAGCGCGTCAGCCCGAAAAACCTGCTGCAGAACCTGCAATCGCAAGTGGAACAAGTGCCGCACCTGGCGCACATGACCCGCGAACTGCTCGAACGCATGGCCCAGCCGCACTTGTACAACCCGCCCATGCAACAGCAACCGGGCGGCGGCGATAAATGGACGCTGCGCCTGCTGGGCACTGCCCTGCTGGGTGGCGGCATTACGCTCGCACTGGCAGCGGCGAGCATTACCGCAGCGACCACCTGGCCGGCCTGGCTGATGGCAGCGAGCGGCCTGTACCTGATTTTGCGCCGATAGCCAGTAGCGGCCTCAGCTGGCAAACTCGCCCAACGATGTGCCCGCCCGAACGACGGAATTGCAATGAACGATTGGTTAGACGAGATCAACTGGAACAGTGACGGCCTGGTGCCGGCCATTGCCCAGGATTACAAAACCGGGCGCGTGCTGATGATGGCCTGGATGAACCGCGAGGCCCTGAGCCTGACCGCCGCCGAGCAGCGGGCCATTTACTGGTCGCGCTCGCGTGGCAAACTCTGGCGCAAAGGCGAAGAATCCGGCCACGTACAGAAGCTGCACGAAATGCGCCTGGACTGCGACGAAGACGTGATCGTTCTGATGGTTGAGCAACTCGGCGGCATCGCCTGCCACACCGGTCGCGAAAGCTGCTTCTACCGTGTGTACGAAAACGGCGCGTGGAAGGCAGTCGACCCCGTGCTCAAAGACCCCCACGCGATTTATGCCGGCGGACACACACATGAGTAACCCAGGCCTGAATAACGCAGCCATGAACGACACCCTCGCCCGCCTCGCCCAAGTGCTTGAAGAGCGCAAAGGCGCCGCGCCCGACAGTTCCTATGTGGCCAGCCTGTATCACAAGGGCCTGAATAAAATTCTGGAAAAAGTCGGCGAAGAATCGGTCGAAACCATTCTTGCCGCCAAAGATGCTGCCGTCAGTGGAGACTGCAGCGACGTGATCTACGAAACCGCCGATCTGTGGTTCCACAGCCTGGTCATGCTTGCCGCGTTGGGCCAGCATCCGCAGGCGGTACTGGACGAACTGGACCGGCGTTTCGGCTTGTCGGGCCACGTTGAAAAAGCCGCTCGCGAGCCGTCCTGATCAACCCGTTTTAATGCGTTATTCGCAGCCTGCGCTGCGCAACTCAACATCTCGAGAGGAACCGTTCCATGGGTATTTTTGACTGGAAACACTGGGTCGTCATTCTGATCGTGGTCGTGTTGGTCTTTGGTACCAAGAAGCTCAAGGGGCTGGGCAGCGACGTCGGCGAATCTATCAAGGGCTTTCGCAAAGCCATGAACGATGACGAAAAACCGGCCGAACAACCGGCGCCCACCCAGCCGACTCAAGCGCAAAGCGCGCCGCTGAACCAACCGCACACCATCGACGCGCAAGCCCAGAAAGTCGAAGAGCCGGCGCGCAAGGACTAACCCATGTTTGGCATTAGCTTCGGCGAATTGCTGCTGGTGGGCCTGGTGGCCCTGCTGGTGCTCGGCCCTGAACGCCTGCCTGGTGCCGCGCGCACGGCGGGGTTGTGGATCGGGCGCCTGAAACGCAGCTTCAATGCGATCAAACAGGAAGTGGAACGCGAAATCGGCGCTGACGAAATTCGTCGGCAACTGCACAACGAGCACATTCTGGCGCTGGAGCAGGAAGCCCGGAACGCCATTGCACCGCCTCAAGTGCCGGCAGCCGCGCCCATTGCCGAGGCCACGCCCGTTGCGCCGCCGGTTACTCAGCCCGCCGTTGCGGCCGCCGAAACGCCAGCGCCCGCGCCGGCTGCCGCCACAACGTCGGAAGCCAGCGCGCCCGAGCAGCAGCAAACCCAACTGGAACTGCCTGTCAGCCCCCAACCGCCGCGAGCCCCATGAGCGCAGACACCCCGGAAAACGACCAGCAAATGCCGCTGGTCTCGCACCTCACCGAACTGCGCTCGCGCTTGCTGCGCTGCGTAGCGGCCACCTTTCTGATTTTCGCCAGCCTGTTTTACTTCGCGCGCGACATCTACACCCTGGCTTCCGAGCCGCTACGGCGCTTCCTGCCCGAAGGCGCGACGATGATTGCCATCGACCCGGCCTCGGCGTTTCTCGCGCCCCTGAAGCTGACCATGGTGGTCGCGCTGTTTGTCAGCATGCCGGTGATTCTGTACCAGGCATGGGGCTTTATTGCGCCGGGCCTGTACAAGCATGAAAAACGCATTGCCGTGCCGCTGCTGACCTCCAGCGTGGTGCTGTTCTACGGCGGCATGGCGTTCGCCTACTTCCTCGTGCTGCCCCTGATCTACCACTTCCTGCTGGGCTCGGCGCCGGTCGGCGTAACGCCGATGACCGACATCAACACCTACCTCGACTCGGTTCTGACGTTGCTGTTCGCCTTTGGCGTAGCGTTCGAGATTCCGGTGGCCGTGGTGCTGCTGGTGACCATTGGCATTGTGGATGTGGCCTACCTGCGCAAGATTCGGCCCTACGTGATCATCGGCTGCTTTGTGGTCGGCATGATCCTCACCCCGCCGGACCCGCTGTCGCAAACCCTGCTGGCCGTGCCGATGTGGATGCTGTTTGAGATCGGTGTGTTCTTCGGCGCCATGGTGCGCAAGCGCCCGCGTGAAGAAGCCGCCAGCGACGACGCACAACCGCCCGCCACGCAACCGTGAACCTGCTGCTCCTGGAAGACGCCGACTTTGTCGGCGCCGACCGCGTGATTCTGCGCGACCGCCGCCTCATCCATCTGCAGGACGTGCACCGCGCCGAATCGGGCGACAGCCTGCGGGTCGGCCGTATCGGCGGGTTGATGGGCAAAGCGCAGATCCTGCGCCTGGAAGCCGGCGAAGCCGAGCTGCAAATCGTCCTCGACCAGCCGCCACCGGCCAAACTGGCCCTCACCCTGCTGCTCGCGCTGCCCCGTCCGAAAATGCTCCGTCGTGTGCTGCAAACGGTCGCCAGCATGGGCGTGCCGCGCCTGATTCTGCTTAACAGCTATCGCGTCGAAAAAAGCTTCTGGCAGACGCCCTTCCTGGAACCGGCAGCGATTCGTGAGCAGTTGATTCTCGGGCTGGAACAGTCGCGCGATACGGTGCTGCCTGAAGTGCGCATCGAAAAACGCTTCAAGCCGTTTGTGGAAGATCATCTGGCGCGGCTATGCGCCGGCACCCAGGGCCTGGTTGGTCACCCCGGCCAATACCCGGCATGTCCGCGCGCCGTTGAAGGCCCGGTGACCCTGGCCATCGGCCCGGAAGGCGGCTGGATTCCCTACGAAGTGGACAAGCTCGCCGAGGCAGGTTTGCAGCCGGTGCAATTGGGCGAGCGGATTTTGCGGGTGGAAACGGCAGTGACGGCGCTGATAGCGCGGTTGTTTTAGGCCACGCGGCTCTCTCGGGCGTGACGAATACCCTGTAGGAGCGAGCTTGCTCGCGAAAGCGTCCTTGAATCCGAGCACAAAAAGCTTCGCCAGCAAGCTGGCTCCTACAAAGCGATGACGTGGCCTGATCAGTGTGTAGGTTGGGTTGAGCGCAGCGAAGCCCAACACTTTCACGCCTTCTTCGCATGCCAATGCGCCGGCAACAACTTCCCTTCCAATTCCGGCGCTTCACGCAGGCTCATGTCCCGCGCGTGCAGCGGTTCGCCGCAGTCCGAGCAGACCATCACGCCGTGCACTTCCTGACCGCAGGTTTTGTGTACATGGCGAATCGGCTGGCCGATGTCGCCGCTCATATGCCGGTCGCCCCAATTCACCAAGGCCAGCACTGCCGGGTAAAGGTCGTGGCCCTTTTCCGTCAACCTATACTCCTCGCGCACAGGCCGTTGCTGGTAGGCGCTTTTCACCAGCACGCCATGCTCGGTCAGGCGCTTGAGCCGCTCGGCCAGCACATGGCGGGTGATGCCCATGCGCTTTTCGAAGTCGTCGAAACGGCGCACGCCCATAAAGCATTCGCGCAGCACCAGCAGCGCCCAGCGGTCGCCGACCACCGATAACGTGCGAGACAGCGAGCAAGGCTGATCGCCCAGTTCTTCCCAGCGCATGACGATTCTCCAGAACGTTCTGCCGGCTACTCTAGCTTGACAGGTTCCAAAAAGGAACTGACTATCTAGCTCAGTTCCAAAAAGGAACTTACTCACGCAACCGACGAGAGAACAACAATGAGCGAACGCAAAGCAGTGTTAGTGGTGGGAGCCGGCGATGCCACCGGCGGCGCGATAGCCAAGCGCTTTGCCCGTGAGGGTTATGTGGCCTGCGTGGCGCGGCGTAATGCCGAAAAACTCGAACCGCTGGTGGCCGAGATCACCGCCGCTGGCGGCCAAGCGCGCGCCTTCGGCTGCGACGCGCGGCTCGAAGATCAGGTGGTCGAGATGTTCGCCACCATCGAGCGGGAAATCGGGCCGCTGGAAGTCGTGGTGTTCAACATTGGCGCCAACGTGCACTTTTCCATCACCGACACCACCGAGCGCGTGTACCGCAAAGTCTGGGAAATGGCCGCCCTCGCCGGTTTTCTCACTGGTCGTGAGGCCGCGCGGGTGATGCTGCCCCGCGCGCGCGGCACCATCATTTTTACCGGCGCCACGGCGTCGCTGCGCGGCGGCAAGGGCTTTGCGGCGTTTGCCAGCGCCAAGTTCGCCTTGCGTGCCACGGCCCAGAGCATGGCTCGGGAATTGGGGCCGCTGGGCATCCATGTGGCCCATCCAATCATCGATGGCGCCATCGACACGGCGTTTATCCGCGATAACTTTCCGGAGCGCTACGCGATGAAGGAGCAGGACGGGATTTTGAATCCGGACCATATTGCCGAGTCGTACTGGCAGATTCATTTGCAACCCAAAGACTCGTGGACCCACGAGTTAGACCTACGCCCCTGGCTCGAAACCTTCTAGTCAACGGACGGTTTCCGGGTCGTCGGCCTTGCTGCGTTGCGTCCTCGCTTTAAATGCTCACGTACCTAAGTACGCTGCGCTTTAAAGCTGCGGGGCGCCTTGCAAGGCCTTAGCCCCGAAAACCTCGAATTCCGTAATGGCGCCTTCCAGCAACCAACAAAAACAGCGGACCAAAAAATGAGCAAAACCCTGGAATTCTTCTTCGACTTCGGCAGCCCCACCACCTATCTGGCGTGGACCCAGCTGCCGAAAATCGCCGCTGACGCCGGCGTGGAAATCACCTGGAAACCGATGCTGCTTGGCGGCGTGTTCAAGGCCACGGGCAACCAGTCGCCTGTGGCGATTCCGGCGAAGGCCAAGTACACCTTTGGCGACCTCGGTCGCTTCGCCACTCGCTACGGCGTGCCGATGGCGTTCAACCCGTTCTTCCCGATCAACACGCTGGTGCTTATGCGGGGCGCGGCGGGCTACCTGGATACGGCGAATTTCCATACTTACGTGGAAGCGGTGTTCAAGGCGATGTGGGTGGAGCAGAAGAACATGGGCGACCCGGCCGTGGTCGCGCAGGTGCTTAGCGCAGCCGGGCTGGAGCCGGCGGAGTTCGAGCGGCTGGTGAATGACGAAGCGGTTAAGCAGCGTTTGAAAGACATCACCGAAGACGCCATCAAACGCGGAGCGTTTGGTGCGCCGACGTTCTTTGTCGACGGAGAAATGCACTTCGGCCAGGATCGCCTCGACTTTGTTGCCGAAGCGCTGAGTCGCTAATCAATTTTTAGCAGCAACTTCATCAAGCAACACCTGCCTATCCGCTCCAAACGCCCGGTGGCTACCACCGGGTGCTTTCCCTCGCCTGCTTAACCAGTAGTCAAACAGCTTGCTCCTAAAGCAGGTGCCGCCGCGCTGGCGTAGCCGCTCCTGGTTTGCGAGCGACAATCACGAAAAACAAGCCGCCCGCGAAAAATTCGTCTTGGCGGGGAATCGCTGAATGTCATGCAAGAGCGAAGTGCTCGAAACTTAAATGTTCCGAAAAGTGTGCCGGGCAATTAAGCGCAGCGTAATTTGCTGTTGAAATAGAGACCATTAATTTCCATTTACTCACAACTAAAACAGCAAACCCCTAAGACCGCTACTGGTTCAAACTTTAAACGCATAGATACGTCTCACTTGGGAAGCGCCCCACTACATTAAGCGCTAAGAAAAATATTATTTACGTGTAAGACGCACCTTTAACAGAAGTTTCGATATTGAAACTCTTGTCGGGCAGGACGAACCTGATCCGGTCTTCGCTACATAGTGAAGAAGGTTCCCTAAGCAGGGAAATCCATGATCTTAAAATCACTCACATGGCATTAAACCGGAGTATTTCTGATGAATATCAGCGACTTGATAAAGTGTGCCGAAACAATCAAGCATGATCGATCGATTAATACAAACATATTAAAAAGTGCTTTCACTGCGCCAACAGTTGCAGCAATACTCGCCATATCGGCGTCGTTCATGTCTCCGTCGGCATTGGCCATTTCCAATGGCCTCAGTACCTCCAAAGCCTGGGTTGTGCAAACAACCATGATGGGAGGACCAACGGGCTCCTGCACCGGTTCGGCAATCACCCGCAATGCCATTCTTACTGCAGCAAGTTGCGGCCAACCGAATGAGGTCTACTACCCAGACGGCACCAGGGTGCACGTGAACGACCACATCCCGCTCTCTGAAAACCTGCAGATATTGTTCTTGAGTCAGGACCATGTTCTTTCGGAATACGCAAAACTCGGCCCTGACTATCTTGATATGGAACGTCCAATTCCAAATGGCTCGGCAGGAGAGGTATACGGGTATGGTATGGAATACCATTACAGCCAGAAACGTCTCAATGTTTCAGTCGACGGACATGGGCTGGGAAGTGCAAAAGATCCTCGCGAATCAATTTACACCCAACCCCTGACCGGCAGGCCAGAAAATGGCGATACAGGTGGCCCTCTAATAATCGGGGGACACGTTGTGGGAGTTGTCGGGGGTTCTACCCGCCTGAGCAACGGCTCCACCGCAGACGTTTTCCACGGTATATCCAGAGAAATAACAGCGATAAAAAGCGCGGTCCGCTATATGGATCACGCGCGAGAACTTCGCTCTGCGGATGACAACCCCACGTTCTTACCCTGGATTGCTGACGTAAAACTGGAAAATGGTGCTGTCGCGGTAACGATGGGTTCAGAGCTCATCAATGCTGGCCGCGAGGTAGTTGTTTGGGTAAACGGGCGATACTTGGGACAGGTTAACAATGGAGGTTCCTATTACTACGCTACCAAGCAGGATATCAAGGGCGGCGCCATTTTTAGAATGGGCGGCTTTAAGGTCAGTGATAACGATCTCATACAGATCGGAATCATAAACGGAGCTTTTAATCCACAATCTTCCGAGTTGCTGTATCACGGTACCCTTGGAAATCTTAATGGCGCGGACTCTGGTCAGGTTGAAGGCACAATCGTTGCCCCATCGGGCCCATCAGGGTCGTCCGTCGGCATCATCGCCGTGCCTGCCCCAAGCCAAGGCTCTGTCAGACCGGGCAACTCCGGATCGTCTGTTTCGATTATCGCCGTACCGGCCCCAAGCCAAGGCACAATCTCGGCGCCATCGGGCACCTCCGGTTCGTCCGTTGGCATCATCGCCGTGCCTGCCCCAAGCCAAGGCTCTGTCCGACCGGGCAACTCCGGATCGTCTGTTTCGATTATCGCCGTACCTGCCCCAAGCCAAGGCACTATCTCGGCCCCATCGGGCACCGCCGGTTCGTCCGTTGGCATCATCGCCGTGCCTGCCCCAAGCCAAGGCTCTGTCAGACCGGGCAACTCCGGATCGTCTGTTTCGATAATCGCCGTACCTGCCCCAAGCCAAGGCACTATCTCGGTCCCATCGGGCACCGCCGGTTCGTCCGTTGGCATCATCGCCGTGCCTGCCCCAAGCCAAGGCTCTGTCCGACCGGGCAACTCCGGATCGTCTGTTTCGATAATCGCCGTACCTGCCCCAAGCCAAGGCACTATCTCGGTCCCATCGGGCACCGCCGGTTCGTCCGTTGGCATCATCGCCGTGCCTGCCCCAAGCCAAGGCTCTGTCCGACCGGGCAACTCCGGATCGTCTGTTTCGATTATCGCCGTACCGGCCCCAAGCCAAGGCACAATCTCGGCCCCATCGGGCACCGCCGGTTCGTCCGGTTGGATTAACGCGGTGCCTGCACAAACAGCCCAAGGCGCGACCTCTGCCCCAACGGGGCCTACGCGTTAGTCGCACTTCGACGGTTGCAGGTTTGCATTAGCGAATGCCGCACTTGTCACCTTCCTGAATACCGCCGCCGCTCCTGTGCGGATCGCCTGATGCGCACGGGAACGGTGGCGGATTCAGCATAGGCTCGGTGTATCTGCCGAGTCTTTTGCGGCTAAGGCTTGGTCAAGAATGGCAAAGAGACCACAACGCCGGAGTTGAGAAGCACCTCGACGCTTAGCTCTCCAGCAGGAAGGTCACCGGCCCATCGTTGACCAACGACACCTGCATATCCGCACCAAAACGCCCGGTGGCAACCACCGGGTGTTTCACCCGCGCCTGTTCAACCAGATAGTCGAACAGCTCAGCGCCCAATGCCGGTGGCGCGGCGCTGGAGAAGCTCGGGCGCAAGCCGCTTTTGGTGTCGGCGGCCAGGGTGAATTGCGACACCAGCAACAGACCGCCCGCCACGTCACTCAACGACAGGTTCATCTTGCCGTCGGCATCGCTGAAAACGCGGTAGTTGAGTAGTTTATGCAGCAGCTTGTCGGCGCTGGCTTTGCTGTCTTGCGGTTCGACGCCAACCAGCACCAGCAGGCCCTGTTCGATGGCGCCAACGGTTTCGCCCGATACCTCTACACGCGCCTGAGCGACGCGTTGAATCAGTCCCTTCATGCTTCGTCGGGCGCCAGGTTGAGCAAGCGGCGGGCGATTTGCTCGGCGGCGCGCACCAGCGCATCGGTAATGCCCGGCTCGGCGGCGGCGTGGCCGGCGTCGCGGATGATCTGCAGCTCGCTGTTGGGCCAGGCCTGGTGCAGTTCCCAGGCGTTGTCGAGCGGGCAGATCATGTCGTAGCGCCCGTGCACGATGATGCCCGGCAGGTGGGCAATCTTGTGCATGTCGCGAATCAGCTGGTCCGGCTCAAGAAACGCGTTGTTCATAAAATAGTGGCATTCGACCCGGGCAATCGACAGCGCTCGCTGCGGCTCGCTAAAGCGTTCCACCACCTGACTGTTCGGGCGCAGGGTGGCGGTGCGGCCTTCCCAGGTCGACCAGGCTTTGGCAGCGTGCATCTGGGCAATCTGGTCGGTGCCGCTCAGGCGCTTGTGGAAGGCCGAGACCAGGTCGTGACGCTCTTCCGGTGGAATCGGCGCGATGTAGTCTTGCCAGTAGTCGGGGAACAGGCGGCTGGCGCCTTCCTGGTAAAACCAGCGAATTTCCTGCGGCCGGCACAGGAAGATGCCGCGCAAAATCAAAGCATGTACGCGTTCGGGATGGGTTTGCGCGTAGGCCAGCGACAGGGTCGAACCCCACGAGCCGCCGAACAGTACCCATTTATCGATGCCGAGGAATTGGCGAATCGCTTCAAGGTCGGCGACCAGATCCCAGGTGGTGTTGTTTTCCAGGCTGGCGTGAGGTGTGGAGCGCCCGCAACCGCGCTGGTCGAAGGTAATGATGCGGTATTGGTTGGGGTCGAAATAACGGCGGCTGGCGCCATCGCACCCGGCGCCCGGGCCGCCATGCAGAAACACCACGGGAAGACCATCCGGCGTGCCGCTTTCGTCAACATACAGCACGTGCGGCGCCTGCACGGCCAGTTCGTGGCGCGCGTAAGGCTTAATCTCCGGATACAAAGTCTGCATGCTGCACTCCCTTGTTAATTAAGACGCCTGCACGCGCAATCCCTGTGGGTCGGGTACATTTCCCCGCAAAGGCGCCTGAGCTCTGCCGGGCATCATAACCATGAAAACGGAGTTGAGCATGTCAGACCGGATAATTCCCTTCGCCCGCCTGTGGTTTATAGCCCTGGCGCTGACGCTGCTCGCCGGCTGTTCCAACAGCGACCCCAAGGCGGCCCTCGAAGCGGCCGTGCAACAGCTGCAAGACAACCTCGAAGCAAAGCGCAGCAGCGACGTCATGGAGCAGCTGCACCCCGAATTCCGCGCCCAGCAGCAGTACGACCGCGAATGGGCCAAGCGCACGATGCTCGGCCTGTTCCTGCGCTACAACAACGTGCGGGTGATTGCCCTGAGCAAAACCAGCAGCCTTGACCCGGCCTCGTCCACCAAGGGTTACACCGAAGCGCAGGTAGCGGTTACCGGAGCTGAAGGACTGATTCCAGACAATGCCAACCACTACAGCGTGAAGCTGGAGTGGTGGCTGGAAGGAGAAGACTGGAAGCTGGCGCGCATCGATTGGAAATAAGCCGCGCCGGTCGGGGTTAAACCGTGGCGGCGCTGCTGGCGTAATGGGCCTGCGCCCACGCCACATAATTTTTCAGCAACCCTCGCAGAACCACCTGCGCCTCTTCCGCCAACTCCGGGCGAAAGGTGAACGGCGCCTGCTCATCCATATAAATACGCTGGCCGATTTCAAGTTGTACCGCCTGCACCCGCTCGGCGGGACGGCCGTAATGGCGGGTGATGTGCCCGCCTTTGAAGCGGCCGTTGAGCACGTGGCTGTAACGCGGCGCTCTTGCGCACACCTGAACCAGCTGCTGCGCCAGTTCCGGATTGCAACTGGCGCCATCATGGGTGCCGAGGTTGAAGTCCGGCAGTCTGCCGTCGAACAAACGCGGCACCCGCGAACAAATGGAATGGGCGTCGAACAGCAGCGCATAGCCAAACTGCGCCTTCAGCCGGGCCAGCTCATCGCTCAGGGCGCGGTGATACGGCACCCAGATTTCCTGCAGGTAACGCTCCCGCTCAAGCGCCGACGGTATGCCGCCTTCGATAAACAGCGGCGCGCCGTCGAACAGCGTGTCGGGGTACAAACCGGTCGTAGCCGTGGCGTACAGGGGGCGGTCATCGGCGGGGCGATTGAGGTCAATCACATAACGCGAGTAGTTGCCGGCCAGGGTGCTGGCGCCCAGGTCGGCAGCGAACGCGTAGAGCGCTGGAATATGCCAGTCGGTATCCGGCAAACCCTGCGCCTGAGCCACCAGCCCGGCCTGCACTGCCGGCGTCAGCTGCAACCCGGCGTGGGGCATGCTGATGAGTAACGGCAGCGTGCCTTGGGAAAATGCGTAAGGACGTTCGATCAGGTCAGACATCAATCAGCTCCCGGCCGTGGCGGATTACGCGTTTATTCAATTCGCCGCCCAGCCAATAACTCAGCTCGGCAGGTCGGGCGATTTGCCAGGCGACGAAATCTGCCACTTTGCCTGCTTCCAGGCTGCCATGGCTGCGGCCCAGACCGAGCGCTTTGGCGGCATTAAGGGTGACACCGGCCAATGCTTCTTCCGGCGTCAGGCGGAACAGCGTGCAGGCCATATTCAGCATCAGCCGCAGCGACAATGCCGGCGAGGTGCCGGGATTGAGGTCGCTGGCAATGGCCATCGCCACGCCGTGTTCGCGCAACAACTGCACGGGCGGCAACTGGCTTTCGCGCAGGAAATAAAACGCGCCCGGCAACAGCACCGCGACGGTGCCGGCCGCTGCCATGGCCTTGGCGTCATCGGCCGTCAGGAATTCCAGATGATCCGCCGACAGCGCCTGATACCGCGCCGCCAGGCTAGACCCAGCCAGTGCCGACAATTGCTCGGCGTGCAGCTTTACCGGCAACCCCAACTGCTGCGCTGCGATAAACACCCGCTCCACTTGCGCCGGGGAAAACGCCAGGTGCTCGCAGAACGCGTCCACCGCATCCACCAGCTCTTCACGGGCCAGAGCGGGCAGCATTTCTGTGCACACGTGCTCGATGTAGTCATCGCTGCGACCGGCAAATTCCGGCGGCAGCGCGTGGGCAGCCAGGCAGGTGTTGCGCACCGTTACCGGCAACGTCTCGCCCAGACGGCGGGCCACGCGCAGCATCTTGCGTTCGGTGGGCAGGTCCAGACCGTAGCCGGATTTGATTTCCACCGTGGTCACGCCATCACGCAACAACGCCCGCACCCGCTGGGTAGCGCTGGCGAGCAATTCATCTTCGCTGGCGGCGCGGGTGGCGCGCACGGTGCTGGCAATGCCGCCGCCCGCCGCCGCGATATCGGCATAACTCACGCCCTGCAAACGCTGCTCGAACTCGGCGCTGCGGTTGCCGCCAAAAATGGCGTGGGTGTGGCAATCAATCAGGCCGGGGGTGACCCAGGCGCCTTGCAGGTCATGGCGCTGCGCATACTCGCCGGCCGGCACGTCGGCATACGCACCAATCCACTTGATCAGCCCGCTGGCCGTGACGATGGCGGCGTTCTCGATGGTCGAATACGTGCCGCCGGCCAGCGTGGCGGCGTGGCAGTTGAACCAAAGGTGCAGCATGGAACCTCCGAGCCGGTGAAGCGTTCACGTTCAGGCCCCTCGCCCGCCGGCGGGAGAGGGGAGCAAAGCATCATCGCGTGATCATTGGCAGGTTCAAGCCCTGCTCCAGCGCGCAATCAATCGCGATTTCGTAACCCGCATCGGCATGGCGCATCACTCCCGTTGCCGGGTCGTTGTGCAGCACACGGGCGATACGCGCCGCGGCTTCATCGGTGCCGTCACAGACAATCACCATGCCCGAATGCTGGGAAAAGCCCATGCCGACGCCGCCGCCGTGGTGCAGCGACACCCAGGTGGCGCCGCTGGCCGTGTTGAGCAATGCGTTAAGCAGCGGCCAGTCGGACACTGCATCCGACCCGTCGCGCATCGCTTCGGTTTCACGATTCGGGCTGGCCACCGATCCGGAATCCAGGTGATCGCGACCAATCACGATCGGCGCCGAAAGCTCGCCACTGCGCACCATTTCGTTGAAGGCCAGGCCCAGCCTGGCGCGCTGGCCCAGGCCGACCCAGCAGATACGTGCCGGCAAACCCTGGAACGCGATGCGCTCGCGGGCCATGTCGAGCCAGCGGTGCAGATGCGCATCGTCGGCGATCAGCTCTTTGACCTTGGCATCGGTTTTATAGATGTCTTCAGCGTCGCCCGACAGCGCGGCCCAGCGGAATGGGCCGACGCCACGGCAGAACAGCGGGCGGATATACGCGGGCACGAAGCCGGGAAAATCGAAGGCATTGCTCACGCCTTCGTCTTTGGCCATCTGACGAATGTTGTTGCCGTAGTCGAAGGTCGGCACACCCATTTTCTGGAACGCCAACATGGCTTCGACGTGCACGGCCATCGATTGCTTGGCGGCTTTCACCACCTCGGCCGGCTGGGTTTGCGCTTTGGCGCGGTAGTCGTCCCAGGTCCAACCGCTGGGCAGGTAGCCGTTCAGGGGGTCGTGGGCGCTGGTTTGGTCGGTGACCATATCGGGGCGCACGCCGCGGCGAACCAGCTCCGGCAAAATGTTGGCGGCGTTGCCACACAGGGCGATGGACACGGCTTTGCCTTCGCCGGTGTAGCGGGCGATGCGCGCCAGGGCGTCGTCCAGGTCATCGGCCTGCTCATCGACGTAGCGGGTTTTCAGGCGGAAATCGATGCGGCTCTGCTGGCATTCGATGTTCAGCGAACAGGCGCCGGCCATGCCCGCTGCCAGCGGCTGCGCGCCCCCCATGCCGCCGAGGCCGGCGGTAAGCACCCATTTGCCGGTGAGGTTGCCGTTGTAATGCTGGCGGCCGGCCTCGACAAAGGTTTCGTAGGTGCCTTGCACGATGCCCTGGCTACCGATGTAGATCCAGCTGCCGGCGGTCATCTGGCCGTACATGGCCAGGCCTTTCGCGTCGAGCTCGTTGAAGTGTTCCCAGCTCGCCCAGTGCGGCACCAGGTTGGAGTTGGCGATCAGCACACGCGGCGCGTTGCTGTGGGTTTTGAATACGCCAACCGGTTTGCCCGATTGCACCAGCAGGGTTTCGTCGTCTTCCAGCGCAGTGAGCGCTTTGACGATGGCGTCGTAGCACTCCCAATTGCGTGCCGCGCGACCGATGCCGCCGTACACCACCAGCTCGTTGGGGTTCTCCGCCACTTCCGGGTCGAGGTTGTTCATCAACATGCGCAGCGGCGCTTCGGTCATCCAGCTTTTGGCGCTGAGCTGCGTGCCACGGGCGGCGCGGATAACGGTGTCACGGTAACGATTGGACGTGCTCATGAAAGGCTCCCTGACGCCCGCAGGCGAAGAAAAAGACAACTCGTACGAACTTGTATGTACAAGTAAAGCACGCAGTCGCCCGGGCTGAAAAGCCCGCGCCTTGAAGAAACCGAAAAGGAAAGAAAATCACGCGGGCCGAACGCCCGCGCAAACAGAACGTCAGGCGCTCTGGCGCAGCGGTTTGCGCAAACTCTGCCCGAGCCACACGCCCGCCAAGGCCAGCCCGCCGCCGACCAGATGGTGCCAGCCCAGCGCTTCATCCAGCAGCCACATGGCGGCCACGGCGACCATCACGGGCATCAGGTTCATGTACAAGCTGGCCCGCGCCGGCCCCAACGTCTGGATGCCCTTGATCCACAACCACGGCGCGCCAATGGACGCCAACGTGCCGGCATACAGCACCAGCGGCAGATTCTCCGCAGTCAGCGGCGACGGCTCGGTCAGCAGAAACCACGGCGTCAAAAACAGCAGGGCACAGCCGATCTGCACATACAGTTGCAGCCAGCGGCTGAGGTCGAAATTCCAGCGGCGCAGCAACACCCCATACAACGCGTTAGCCATCACGGCCAGCAACATCAGGGCATCGCCGGGGCTCAAATGAAAATTCACCAGCGCCTGCGGCTGGCCGCCGCTGATCAACCACAACACGCCAGCAAACGACACCACGCCACCGGCCAGCGCGCCCTGCGTCAGGCGCTCATCGGTAAGCACGCTGGCAAACAGCGAAGACAACAGCGGCGACAGGGCAATCAGAATGCCCATATTGGTGGCGCTGGTGGTGGCCGCTGCGTAATACGCCAGGCCCTGGTACACCAACATGCCCAGCAGGCCGAGTGTCATCAGTTTCGGCCACAGGCCGAGCAGTTGCCGACGCGCGCGCCACGCGCCGGGCAGCATGAACAGCGACAACAGCAAAAAGGCCAACGCCCAGCGATAAAACGTGATCGACGGCGGGGCGATCAGGCCTGACGACAGCTTCGTCACCAGCGTGTTGCCGCTCCAGATCAGCACGGTGATCAGCGGAAACAGGTGATGCCAGCGTTGCTCGCGGGGTTGCTCCGTCATGCCTACACCTTCATTAGCAGCAGCGCGCCGCATAGCACCAGGAACACACAGAACAGCGAGCGCAGCACCCGTTCCGGCAGCGCATGGGCCAGGCGCACGCCCCAACTGATGCTGAGCAAACCGCCCACTGCCAACGGAATGCCCATCGCCCAGTTCACATGGTCATGCACCGCATAGGTCACCAGCGTGATGCCCGTGGAAGGCGCCGCCAGCGCGAGTGCCAGCCCTTGCGCCACCACCTGGCTGGCGCCGAACAGGCTGGTCAGCACGGGCGTTGCCACCACGCCGCCGCCCACACCGAACAGGCCGCCGGTCATACCCGACAATGCGCCCAACAGCCACAGGCGGTTCTCGTGGCGCAGTTCTCGTACGCCAGTGGGTTTGTGCCAGAACATCTGGCCGACGTTGAACAGCACCAGCAACAGCAGGAAGCCTACGAAGGCGATACGCATCACCTGCGGGTCGAGGCGTACGGCAAACAGCGAGGTCAGCCAGGCGAGGCAGAAGCTCGGCACGATAAGCATCAGGGCGTTGCGTGGCACGATCCGGTTGCGCTGGTTGTAGCGCCACAGCGCCAGCAGCACATTGGGCAACACCATCAGCAGTGCAGTGCCCTGCGCCAGTTGCTGATCGAGATTGAACAGCACGCCCAGCATCGGAATGGTCACCAGCCCGCCGCCAATACCGAACAGGCCGCCCATGGTGCCCATGGCCATACCGAGTAAAACAAAGCTCACGATATCCAGCACCGCACCATCCTCATCGACAAAGGCCGGCAGTATACCCGCGCCGCTCAAGCACGCGGGTTAGACAACGGCAGAGCACCGGTTTTCAGTCGTCGCGCGTGAGCACTTCGAGCAGCTCGATTTCGAAACGCAGGTTGGCGTTTGCCGGCACCCGCGAGCCCATGCCGCGCTCGCCATAAGCCAGATGCGCCGGAACCTGCAGCATGCGCTTACCGCCAACGCGCATGCCCACCAGGCCCTGGTCCCACCCTTTGATCACGCGGCCGGTGCCGATCACGCACTGGAATGGTTTGTCGCGCGAATGGGACGAGTCGAATTCGCTCCCGTCGTCGAGAAAGCCACGGTAGTGCGTGGTGATCAGCGCGCCCTTTACGGCGGTTTTGCCGTCCCCGAGGGTCAGGTCTTCAATCTGCAATTCGTCGCTCATGGTTCGCTCTACCGCTGCTGGAGACTGCGAAGTTTACTGCACAAAAGAAAAGGCCCGACAGTCGCCTGCCGGGCCCCTTCCCCATCAGTTACTGCTTACACAAACGGCTGGCTGCCGAAACCACGGGGTAGTCGGTTGTGGCCGGGCAACGCGCCAATCTGCTCGCGCCATCCTGCGCGCCAGTCGAGAGAACTGTGGGTGGCCTTGGCTTTGCGTGCCGCACGACGCGCCGCATTGCGGGTGTCTTTGCGCGCACTTTTGAACGCCTCGGAGTTTCGACAGGTACGGCATTTCACCCGCGCCAATTCCGTGGTCGCAGCGAGCTGGCCGGTTTCCCGGCCGCAGGCTAGATGACCAGCGGTTTTGTAATGGATCACAGGAGTCGCCATGGGGTGTTTCTCCTTTTAAGAAAAAGGGGCGCAAAAGCGCCCCCGGGTTTTCTGCTATGTCAGCAGAGCAATCAAAATGATGATTGGAATTGGGATACCGAGAAACCAGAGCAGTAGTGAGCGCATTGTTGTTCTCCTTGCAGAAAAGGGATGACTGCTGATTAGCGAAGCGTGGTGGTGCGACGGTCGTCGACAATCACTACGGCGTCACGGCTACGGCCACCGAAAATGGCAGCGAAGCTGGCCACGAAGGCGCCAATCAACAGGGCAACGAACATCCACAGGGTGGCGTGGGTTGCGGCTTTCTTGGCGGCATCAGCAGCCACTTTCAGGTCTTGCACAGCCTGACGCGCCTGACCATAAACGGCATCGACGCGAGCTTGTGCGTCGGCCTGACTGAGGTCGGTACGCTGGGCCACCAACTGGCTCAGGTAAGCACGGTCGTCGGCATTCAAGGCGCCGTCTGTGGAAGCCAGGTTGCGGGCAAAAATGCGCGCGGCTACGTCGTGAGCAGCGTCCTGAGTGACGGGAGCACCGCGGCTGTCGCGGAACAGCACGTCAATGAAGTAACTGTCGCTGTTGTCGGCGTTCGCCATGTCTTGGGTAGCCGGGCTGTTGCTGAGCGTCGCGCCTACTTGCGCGGTGCCACCGACCAGGCTGCTGACCGAACCGACCATCAACGAGGCCATCAGCAGGGTTGCCACCGACCAGGCCAGGAAGCCGTGCGCGGTGTCGCGGAAATACACTTCGTCATCATGCAGGGTCGCCCAGCGCTTACGCAGTCGGCCCGCCAGATAACCGCCCATGGCAGCGGCGACCAATTGGGTAAAGGCCAGCCAGATAATCGCTGAAATGCCCAAGCCCTCTGCGCTCATGCCCTTGTCCGCCCACGGCGAGATCGCCGAAAAGCCAAGACCCGAGCCAAGCAGCAGCAAGATCAGCGACAGCGCCGCGGCTGCGACCGCACCAGCAAACACCGCCGCCCAGGAAACTCCGGAGGCGGTGGAAGATTCATCCAAGGCAGCTACATAAGCATCTGAATTCAGCATTATTGTTTTCCTCACGCGTTGCGCTTTATGGCCCCTCGATTCCTACGTGGGGCCTATAAAACTTGAGTGCGAGGTCAGGCAAATGGTTCAGGCTTTATCGAAACGGCACTGCCGCTTGCTCCCGCGCCCAGCCTAGGCTGGCGAACAGGTCCGGCACCTTATCAAGCGTTGCGACCGTGGCGTCGGGCCGGTAATCGGGCAGCAATTGCCGGCCCGTGCCGCGGTCCACCCACACACAACGAAAGCCCATATCGCGCGCGGCGGCGTGGTCCAGATGCGGACTGGCACAGATGTGCACCACCTCGTCACGGCTGACTCCCAACTGCTCATGGGCGTATTCGAACAGACGCGGCGCCGGCTTGTACGCGCCGGCCTGCTGCGCCGTAATCACCCGGTCGATGTACCCGCCAAGCTGGGCGACGTTGCCGGCAATGATGTCGTCATCCGTGTTGGACACGATGCACAGCTTGAAGCCCATGGTCTTCAACCGGGCGAGCGCGGCAGGCACTTCGGCAAACGGCGGCATGGCAGAAATACTGTCGGCCAGCAGCTCACCATCGGCGGGGCGGGACGGCAGCCCGAGCTGCTCCATCGCCAACCGCAGCCCTTCGCGGGTGACATGGCGGAACGAGCGATGCGGCGGGGTTTGTTCCAGCGCGTGTTCGTGGTGGTCGTACACCTCAATAAAACGTGCCGGCTCGATGGCGTGGCCGGGGCGCTGGCTGAGCATTTTACCGACGGCCGCCAGCAAGCCTTCGTCCCACTGAATCAGCGTGCCGTAACAATCGAAGGTCAGCCACAACGGCCGAGGCGTGTGTTCAAGGGACATGGGCCCGCTCCTGAAGAATGTGAGCCGGCAGCATAGGAGCGCTGTTTCATAGTGTTAAATTAAATTAACCTCTTCACCTCAGTGGAAATACAACTAAGCGGACCTGCGCCATGCTCGACCTCGAATTGCTCAAAACCTTGGTATGCGTGGTAGACGAAGGCAGCTTCACCCGCGCCGCCGAACGCGTGCACCGAACGCAGTCGACAGTGAGCCAACAGATTCGGCGGCTTGAAGAAACGGTCGGGCATGGCCTGCTGCTGCGCGACCGCAGCGGCAGTCAGGTAACGCCAACAGCGCAAGGCGAGCTGCTGGCCCAATACGCCCGGCGCCTGCTGAGCCTGGCCCAGGAAGCCGAAGAAGCCTTGGCCAACGACGGAACGCTGCTGCCGCTGCGCCTGGGCGTTCCGGAAGATTTCGACGCTCACCGCATGACCGCCCTGCTCGCCGGTTTTTCTCACGCACGCCCCGAAGCACGGCTGGAAACGGTCAGCGGCATGAGCACCGATCTGCGTGAAAAACTGGCGAGCGGCGAGCTGGATATCGCCCTGATCAAACGCGAACCGGGCAGCGGCGACTGCCTGGCCAGTTGGCCGGAAAACCTGGTGTGGGTGAAAAGCGAACAGCTGCAGTTGAACGATCAACCGGTGCCCTTGGCGCTATTTCCACAAGGGTGCCTGTATCGCCAGCGCGCTATTGCCAGCCTGGACAAAGCCAGGCGCCCCTGGCGTATCGCCTTCGGCAGTCACAGCCTTACGGGCATCCAGGCGGCCGTGACCTCAGGGCTTGGCATTTCCGTGCTGCCCACCAGCGCCGTGCTTGCCGAGCATCACCTCTGCGAGCACATGCCAGCCCTGGCGCCGACTGAACTGGCGCTGGTCAGCGGCGGCGTGGTCACCGCCTTGCAACGCGAATTACTGACCTTGCTGCAAGACCAGGTGATGAGCGCCTAGGCCTCAGGCAGCGTATCGGCGCCATCACCGAGACGGCGCTGCATCAGCACGGTGTCTACCCAGCGGCCGTGCTTGAACCCCACCGACTCGAACACCCCCACCAGGCGAAACCCCATGCGTGTGTGCAAAGCGATGGAGCCATGGTTTTCACTGTTGCCGATCACCGCCACCATCTGCCGGCGACCGTTGGCGATGCAGCGCTCGATCACTTCGCTCAGCAATGCCTGACCGATACCGCGCCCGCCCATGCCGTCTTTCACATACACGGAGTCTTCCACCGTGTTGCCGTAAGCCGGGCGCGGACGGTAGAGCGTGGCGTAGCCATAGCCGGCCACCTCGCCGTCCAGCTCGGCCACCAGATACGGCAAGCCGTTGCTCAGCACATCAGCGCGCCGGCGGCGCATTTCTTCCAGGCTCGGCGCGTGTAACTCGAAGCTGGCAATGCCGGTGAGCACGTGCTGGGCATAAATGGCCTGCACCGCCGGCATGTCGTCGTCGCGGGCATCACGAATAACCGGTTTCATTCGGGAATCGTCAGGCCTTTGATCACAGCGGGGCGCTGGAGAAAGGTGTTCAGCACGCGGGTGACCTCGGGAAAATTATCAATGCCCACCAGATCGCCCGCTTCGTAAAAACCGATGAGGTTGCGCACCCAGGGAAAGGTGGCGATATCGGCAATGCTGTACTCGCTGCCCATGATCCAGTCGCGGCCTTGCAGACGCTGATCGAGCACGCCAAGCAGGCGTTTGCTTTCGGCGACATAACGGTCGCGGGGGCGCTTGTCTTCGTAATCCTTGCCGGCGAATTTGTTGAAGAACCCGAGCTGGCCGAACATCGGCCCGACGCCGCCCATTTGCCACATCAACCACTGAATGGTCTGGTAACGGGCAGCCGCATCGTTCGGGATAAACGCGCCTGCCTTGTCCGCCAGGTACAGCAGAATCGCACCGGACTCGAACAGCATCAGCGGCTTACCATCCGGGCCGTTGGGGTCGAGAATTGCCGGAATCTTGTTGTTCGGGTTGAGCGACAAGAACTCCGCCGACAGTTGATCGTTCTGATCAAACCGCACCTTGTGCGGCTCGTATGCCAGCCCGGTTTCTTCCAGCAGAATCGAGACCTTTACGCCGTTGGGTGTTGGCAGCGAATACAGCTGTATGCGCTCGGGGTGCTGCGCCGGCCATTTAGCGGTAATGGGAAACGCGGACAAGTCAGACATGCGGAGCTCCTTTACGGGAATGCAAGCGAGGCAGCTTAGGGGTTTTACGCGTCGGGTGCCGGGGGTTTTTGCGCGTCACTTGCCTGGCGAAACACCAGGGCTTTGAGTCCGCCGTGCTCGTGCACATCGGCGAATTCCGGCGGGTTGCCCAGGCGCTGCTCAAAGCGCAGCGCCGGCGCGTGTTCCGCCATGCTGGTGATCAGAAAGTCAGGGCCGATGTGAGGGTCGTTCACGCAGGCCAGTACAACGCCGCCGGGGTTGAGCAGATCGGGCAGACGGCGCAGGATTTTGCCGTAATCCTGGGTCAGGGCGAAGCTGCCTTTCTGGAAGGTGGGCGGGTCGATGATGATCATGTCGTACGGCGCGTGGCGCTTCACCGTGCTCCACGACTTGAACAGCTCGTGGCCAAGAAAACTCACCCGGGCGAGATCCTGCTGATTCAACCGGTGGTTATCGCGCCCGCGGTTGAGCGCGCCTTTGGCCATATCCAGATTGACCACTTGGCTGGCGCCACCGGCAATGGCCGCCACCGAAAAGCCGCACGTATAGGCGAACAGATTGAGCACCCGTTTGCCCTCGGCCTGCGCCTTTACCCAGCGCCGCCCGTAACGCATGTCCAGAAACAGCCCGGTGTTTTGTTTCTGGCCAAGGTCGAGCTGAAAACGCAGACCGTCTTCGCTGATGGTCCATTCCGAATGGGGCCCACCCACAATCCATTCCGCGCGGCTGCGCTGAAGTTCGCCCTGCGCGCTTTCGCCTTCCTTGTACCGATGCTGCAGCAACAGGCTATGCGCGTGCGCGCGTTGCCATTCAGGGGATTGCGCCAGATCGAGGAGCATCGCAATAAGCGCCGCCAGCTCGTGGTCGTCAGGCTGGCGAAACAGGCAAACCAGCACCACGCCCTGAAGCCAGTCGACAGTGATTTCCTCGAGCCCTTGCCAGCGCAGGCCACGCCCATGGAACAGCCGGCGGGCATGGCTGAGATCGCCGGTCAGCTCGGCTGACAGGTGCTGGGCAAGGGCGGCTAGAGCGGGGTTTTGCATGGGGTCATATCGCTGGTTTAAAGCGGCGCAGTGTAAACGCAAAAACACGCTGGCTCATGTTCCCCTGCCCGCCCAGGCCAGCCCTTAAAGCCGGCTTCACGGTTTACGCCGTTGCTCGCTCCGCAAACACCCGCTGCGTCGCCGCCCACAGCGCGGCGCGACCGTCATAGCCATTGAGACCGCCGTTGATGTGCAAGGTAATCGCCTTGAAATCACCAACGTCAGCCAGTTCGCTCAAGCCGTGCGCTGCCCAGAACCACGCGGCAGACAAACAGGCGTAGCGCGGCTGTTCAAGAAGCTCCGGCGTGCTTTCCAGGTCCAGGTTCAACGCGATGCCCGCCTGGCGGTAGTTGCTGCGCCCGGTCAGTTGAATCAGTCCACGCCCGCGAAAGCGCCAGCCATCTCCCGACTCCGGCGGCCCGTTTCCAAGACGGTTGGCGTACACGGAATTGGCAATGGCCTCCGGGTGCCCGCCCAACTGTTGCGCCAGGGCATTGGGTTTGCCAGATGCATCGGCGAAACGGTTGGGCCAGATGGCGGCCAAACGCGTCGCGTCAAAGTTCAAGCCCTCGACGAGGTGATTGAAATGCGCGCTTTCGTAGCCAGTCTGGGCAATAAACGCCGCCATGCGAGCGGGGCTGTCGATGTGCCAGGCCTGCATGGCGGCGTTCAGCGCCGAGACGAACTCGGCGACGCGCGTCGCAGCACCGGGAAATATCTGTACGAGCTGATCTGCAGATACGGGCATGGTGGGTCTCAGCAATAGCGCTCGGTTAACGCAGCTGCGATGGCTGCGGTTTCAACATCCAGCACGCCGTCGTACTTGCCGGGCCGGTAGTGCAACTGGAACGCCCGAATCAGGTAACGCTTGGCGTCTACATCCGTCGCGATGCTCACGTCGTATCCGAAGCGCCCAAGAAGCTGGAAGAACTCCCGAGGATCAACGCCCGCCATGCTGTATTCCTGCATGTAGCGACTTTTGGTTGCCTCCTCGTACCAGGCACCTATGCCGGCTCGATAAAACTCTTGCCAGGGAAACAGCGGGCCCGGATCGCTCTTGCGCAGCGGCGCGATGTCGCTGTGCCCCACCACGTTGCGCGGCTCGATGCCCGGATAGCGTTGCAATATGTCCAGCGCGATCTCCTTCACCGCATCGATCTGCGCCCGGCTGTAGGGTGGAAAAACCAACAAACCGTCAGCGTCCAGGCCGGCCTCGTTGACGATTTCAATACCGATGGAGCTGTCATTAAGGTTATTGCGACCTCGCCACGCGCTCACGCCTGCATGCCAGGCACGCTTTGATTCATCCACCAGATTGAAGCCGCGGATCCCGGTGAATCCGGCGCTCTGATACGTTGAGTCTTCGGGGTCTGGCACCAGGTAGTGCGCGCTGACCTTAGGCCCGGTCAGCGCCTTGATGGAGGCGGCGAAGTCGCATGCGGTGTAATGCATGACGAGAAAGCGCACGCGGCTGTCGAAGCCCAGACGCGAGCGATAGGTAGTGTTGTCGATATTCATCGCGGCCTCCCCGGCTCACTTACTTTTTGTTGGCGACGGCCAGCAGGTTGAGGATGGCGGCGAAGGAAATTTCAGACGTGCCGATTTTGCTCATCTGATCTTCAGGCAAATAGCTGAGCTTCAAATAAATCAGATCGCCTTGCGATTCGCCCTGCTCGTTATTGAAGCGCTCCAGCGTGGACAGCAGCTCTTTGGCATCGCCCGGCAAGCCAGCTGCGTCGACGAAGGCTGGAACCTTGAGGTCGGCGACGTTCGGGAAGAATTTGGCTAACTGGCTGAACAGCTGGATGCCAAAGTCCTGAGCGGGAAACAAGCCGCGAAAACGTTCGCCCTTTTTGTAAGGCGTCACGCCCATGTAAATGTCGGGCAGTGCGGTAATCTTGTTAACGATCTTCTTGTCTTTCTTGCCGATCAGGTAGGCGGCGACTTCCATACGCGTGCCGATGATGGCCAGCGGCTGCACGCCCGGACCCACCTCACTAAACAGGTAATTGGAGTTGCTATCGGCAATCGCTTTCTTGAGCACGCCCCGGTCTTCGATAACGCTCGAATACTTGCCTTCTTTCACAACGGGCGCAGGCACGCGCCACAACGCTATTTCATAACTCATATAATTTTTGACCTTGTGCGTATGGCAGCCCGAGCAGCGGACTGCCACTTTTAGTGATAAATGATCAGCGGCTAGCCAGCAGAAGTTTCATGCGCAGTCCGGCAAGTGCCTGGGTGCTTTTTGCAATCAGGTCGCTGTAAATCGCGACGTTCGACTCGTACTGTTCAGGCGTTATTTTGTCCGCAGCGAGTTGATCAAGGAACCCGTGAACTTTCTGGCTAAACGTAGCAATCTGGTCTTCGTAAAGCTTGGTCAGTTCCATTTTCGCTTGTGTTTGCGCTTCACCCACCGAGTATTTGACTTCGTAAATATAGAGGTATTGGTAGATCTGCTGATTCTCGAAGAAACTGGTCGACTTGTACGAATCGCACACCACAGTGGCGAACAGATGCATGCCGTTGCCCAGCGGCTGGCTCTTGTAGGAGGAATTAAACGATACCGAACTGGCGCTGCCGAAGCTCTCAACGATGCCGCCCAGTACTTCGAAGCATTTGCCGGCTACGTAGGTTTGCAGGCTGGTCAGGTTGGCGACTGACTTGCCAAGGTCTATGTCTTTATTGACTTCTACACCGTCCGGTACTTTCCCGCCGCCGCCCAGCACTGCCTTGGCAATGGAGTCGATAATCTTCTGAACATTACCTAACGACCAATCCGAGGCCTGCATAAAGTCCGAATTGCGACCCGAGATAAAATCGGTCTTGTCGTAATCGTTATCCTTGTAATAGGCATCTATATTCGCCTGCATCTCTTCGCTATGTTTCTTCGCCTTTTCCTCAAGTTCATTCTCGATTTTGTTTATATACGCACGGTATTCATCTTCTTTGGCTTGCATCTGCGCTATCGATTGTGAACGACCCATGTACGACTCCTGACTGAGGATAAGTTAAGTACTCCGCAACATCCGCTACGGCTGTCCGAGAAACGAAGGTAGTCAGGCTGGTGGTGTAAACAAATCGCCCGGGTCTGAAGTGCGACTAAGAGAGTTCTTTGCTACTCAGAGATATAACTAATAAAACCGGCTTTCTCTGACCGGCTGCGTAGGAAGCGTTTTGTCGACAGGCAGGCAAAAAAAAAGCAGCTCAACGAGGAGCTGCTTAATGGGCCGGAAAGCGGGGAAGGTTTCCGGCCAGGAGAAGACGCACAAAATACTGTACATAAAGACAGTACCGCAAGTGCAATTTCTGGCCTCCTGTTCTGAAAGCGACAAAACAGAACACAAACGCGCCCGGCCCGCGAAAAAACACTGAAAATCGCACCATTAAAGGGCATTAGGGAGCAGAGGAAAAAACCTGAGAAGGCAGTCAACCGCATGGGCACGCGGTTTGCGCGATTTGGCACGGATGCTGCCATTGCTTTGACGCGCAGCCGGACTTCACGCAACTGCCCGCTGTGGCTAGAGATTGGTGCCTTAGAGACAAGCGCACCCACTGATAAAAACCATTTGCCTTCCACCAGTGATGTGCACGGACCGCCCAGGAGCTTCCCCCGATGAAACGCCGCCCGTTCCTCAAAGCTACCCTCGCTGCCAGTACCCTGCTGCTCAGCGGCCTGTTCCCTTACACCTTGCAAGCTGCCGAAACCATCAAGGTCGGCATTCTGCATTCGCTGTCCGGCACCATGGCCATCTCGGAAACGTCGCTTAAAGACATGGCCTTGATGACCATCGACGAAATCAACGCCAAAGGTGGCGTGCTCGGCAAAAAGCTGGAGCCTGTGGTGGTAGACCCGGCTTCGAACTGGCCGCTGTTCGCGGAAAAAGCCCGCCAGCTACTGACCCAGGACAAAGTCGCGGTGACCTTCGGTTGCTGGACCTCGGTGTCGCGTAAATCGGTGCTGCCGGTATACGAAGAGCTCAACGGCCTGCTGTTCTACCCGGTGCAGTACGAAGGCGAAGAGATGTCGCCAAACGTGTTCTACACCGGCGCTGCGCCAAACCAGCAGGCGATTCCGGCCGTTGAATACCTGATGAGCGAAGACGGCGGCGCCGCCAAGCGCTTCTTCCTGCTGGGCACTGACTACGTGTACCCGCGCACCACCAACAAAATCCTGCGCTCGTTCCTGCACAGCAAAGGCGTAGCCGACAAAGACATCGAAGAGGTCTACACCCCGTTCGGCCACAGCGATTACCAGACCATCGTCGCCAACATCAAGAAGTTCTCCGCTGGCGGCAAGACTGCGGTGATCTCCACCGTCAACGGCGACTCCAACGTGCCGTTCTACAAAGAGCTGGGCAACCAGGGCATCGAGGCCACCGAAACGCCGGTAGTGGCGTTCTCCGTGGGCGAAGAGGAACTGCGCGGCATCGACACCAAACCGCTGGTGGGCCAACTGGCTGCCTGGAACTACTTCCAGTCGGTAGATAACCCCACCAACAAGAAATTCGTCGACAGCTGGAAGGCCTACGCCAAGGCGAAGAACCTGCCGAACTACCAGACCGCAGTCACCAACGACCCGATGGAAGCCACCTATGTAGGCATCAACATGTGGGCACAGGCCGTCAACAAAGCCGGCACCACCGACGTCGACAAAGTGCGCGAAGCCATGGCAGGCCAGGAATTCGTCTCGCCAGACGGCTACACCATGGTCATGGACAAAACCAACCACCACCTGCACAAGCCGGTGATGATCGGTGAGGTTCAGGAAGACGGTCAGTTCAACGTGGTGTGGCAGACCGAAGGCCCGGTACGCGCCCAACCGTGGAGCCCGTACATCCCAGGGAACGACAAGAAGCCGGATTACGCGGTTAAGTCGAAGTAAGACGGTTCCGCTCGAAAAGACAAAACCCTCTCCCCAGCCCTCTCCCACTGCGTGGGCAGAGGGGGCCTGAGCGGCGCACAGTTTGAAACCTGCGCTGCCTGGTTTGTCTCCCCTCGCCCGCTTGCGGGAGAGGGGCTGGGGGAGAGGGCTGCGGCTAACGCACCCTGCACCCTTCGTCCGGCACCACCCTCAAGGACGCTTCCATGCTCACTGCCCTGCTCCGCCCCCCACTTTTTCTCATGCTGCTGCTCACCCTCCTCGCGCCCAGCGTTCAGGCCGGCGATGCCGCCGACTTCGTTGCCGCCAACGCCGCCAAACAAGCCACGTTGCTGGAAACCTGGTCCGCGCAGCCAGACGCCACTCGCCTGCCTCTGATCGAAGCCCTGCAAAAAGGCCGACTGGCGAGCGACAGCAATAAAGCCCCGTTCATTCAAACCGACACCGGCTGGCAAGCCGCTGAAGGTGGCGAGGCGCAACCGGCTTCGACGCCGAAGAAAATCCCGCTCAACAACCGTCTGCGTGGCTTGATCGGCACCGCGCAAGCCAGTCATCAGTTGCTTGACAAAGACCCGGCCGTTCGCCTGAACGCCGCCCAGCAATTGCAAAAAAGTGCCAAGCCTGCGCAGTTGGCGCTGCTCAATGCCCAGGTCGCCAGCGAAGATGACGACACCGTGCGCGACGCCCTTTCACTCGCGCTGGCGAACTTGCAGCTGATTGACCCCAACCCCGCGATTCGCCTCGCCGCCGTGCGCCTGCTGGGCGAAACCGGCGAGCCGCTGGCGCGTACGCGACTGGAAACCTTGCTCGACCCGGCGGTTGAAACCGATGCCGGCGTGCGCACCGCCGCCGAAACCAGCCTGGCGCAGGTCAAGCGCCGGCTGATGTTTGGCGAGTTGCTGGGCCAGGCGTTCAGCGGCCTGTCGCTCGGCTCGATTCTGCTGCTGGCAGCCCTCGGTCTGGCGATCACCTTTGGTTTGCTGGGCGTGATCAACATGGCCCACGGCGAAATGCTGATGCTCGGCGCCTACTCCACCTACATGGTGCAGATCCTGTTCCAGCGCTTCGCCCCCGAGGCGCTGGCCTTATATCCGCTGGTGGCGCTGCCGGTGGCGTTCTTTGTCACGGCCGCCATCGGCATGGCGCTCGAACGTACGGTGATTCGCCATCTGTACGGCCGCCCGCTGGAAACCTTGCTGGCAACCTGGGGCATCAGCCTGATTCTTATCCAGTTGGTGCGGGTGCTGTTTGGCGCGCAGAACGTGGAAGTGGCCAACCCGGCGTGGTTGTCCGGCGGCGTGCAGGTGCTGCCGAACCTGGTACTGCCTCACAGCCGCATGGTGATCATCGGTTTCGCCCTGTTCGTGGTGCTGCTCACCTGGTTGCTGCTGAACAAAACCCGCCTGGGTCTCAACGTTCGCGCCGTCACCCAGAACCGCAACATGGCCGCCTGCTGCGGTGTGCCAACCGGCCGGGTCGACATGCTCGCCTTTGGCCTCGGCTCCGGCATTGCCGGGCTGGGTGGCGTGGCGCTGAGCCAGATCGGCAACGTCGGCCCGGACCTCGGCCAGAGTTACATCATCGACTCGTTTCTGGTGGTGGTGCTCGGCGGTGTCGGGCAACTGGCGGGCAGCGTCATGGCCGCCTTCGGCCTGGGCATCGCCAACAAGATTCTGGAACCGCAGATCGGCGCCGTACTGGGCAAAATTCTTATCCTCGCGTTGATCATTCTGTTTATTCAGAAACGTCCGCAGGGCCTCTTTGCACTGAAAGGTCGGGTGATCGATTGAACCAGCCACTAAGCCTTACGCTGGCGCAAAAAGCCGGCCCCAAACTGACCCTCGCCGCAGGCGCCGTGGTGCTCGCCATTCTGGTGATTCTGCCGCTGCTGCACCTGCTGCCCGCCGACAACCCGCTGCAAGTGTCGGCCTATACGCTGACCCTGGTGGGCAAGATTCTCTGCTACGCCATCGTCGCTCTGGCGCTTGATCTGGTGTGGGGTTACGCCGGGCTGCTGTCGCTGGGCCACGGCCTGTTTTTTGCCCTCGGCGGTTACGCCATGGGCATGTACCTGATGCGCGAAAGCGCGGGCGACGGCTTGCCGGCGTTCATGGTGTTTCTGTCGTGGACCGAACTGCCGTGGTACTGGACCGGCACTCAGCATTTCCTCTGGGCCATGTGCCTGGTGGTGCTGGCCCCCGGCTTGCTGGCCCTGGTGTTCGGCTTTTTCGCCTTCCGTTCGCGGATCAAGGGCGTGTACTTCTCGATCATGACCCAGGCCCTGACCTTCGCCGGCATGCTGCTGTTTTTCCGCAACGAAACCGGTTTTGGCGGAAACAACGGCTTCACCAACTTCCGCACCATTCTGGGTTTCGACATCACCGCCCAAGGCACCCGCACCGTGCTGTTTCTGGCGATTGTCGCGTTGCTGACCGCCAGCCTGTTGCTGGGTTGGCGCCTGGCGAAAAGCAAGTTCGGTCGGGTGCTGACTGCCCTGCGCGATGCGGAAAACCGCCTGATGTTCTGCGGCTACGACCCGCGCGGTTACAAGCTGTTCATCTGGGTGCTGAGCGCTGTGTTGTGCGGCCTCGCCGGTGCCTTGTATGTGCCGTTGGTGGGCATCATCAACCCCAGCGAAATGTCGCCGACCAACTCCATCGAAGCCGCCGTGTGGGTGGCGCTCGGCGGACGCGGCAGTCTCGTGGGGCCGCTGCTCGGCGCCGGGCTGGTCAACGGCATGAAGAGCTGGTTCACCGTGGCCTTTCCCGAGTATTGGCTGTTTGCCCTCGGGGCCTTGTTCATTCTGGTGACGCTGTATCTGCCCAAGGGCGTGATCGGCTTGCTGCGTAAAAAGGGGGAACAGTAAATGCGCGCCACGCCCGTACCCGAATTCATGCTCGAACCAGCTTACGACCCGGCGAATCAGACCCCCAACAGCGACGCCGGCACCAGCCGCGATTCTCTGGGCCTGGGCCGCGCCGCCGGGCCGGGACTGGATGTGCGCCACGGCACCATCCTGACCCTGGAAGACATCAACGTCAGCTTTGACGGTTTCAAGGCGCTGACCAATCTCAGTCTGTACATCGGTGTGGGTGAATTGCGCTGCATCATCGGCCCGAACGGCGCCGGCAAGACCACGATGATGGACGTCATCACCGGCAAGACCCGGCCCGATAACGGCAAAGCCTACTTCGGCGAAACCCTCGACCTGACGCGCATGAGCGAAGTTCAAATCGCCCAGTCCGGCATTGGTCGCAAGTTCCAGAAACCCACGGTATTCGAAGCCCTGAGCGTGTTCGAAAACCTGGAGCTGGCGCTTAAAACAGACAAGTCGGTATGGGCCAGCCTGCGTGCCAGACTGAGTGGAGAGCAGCGTGACCGCATTGACGAAGTGCTGACCACCATTCGCCTCGACAGCTCGCGGCAGCGCACCGCCGGTTTGCTTTCCCACGGGCAGAAACAGTTCCTGGAAATCGGCATGTTGCTGATGCAAGACCCACAACTGCTGCTGCTCGACGAACCGGTGGCCGGCATGACCGACGCCGAAACCGAATTCACCGCCGAGCTGTTCAAATCGCTGGCGCGCAAGCACTCGCTGATGGTGGTCGAGCACGACATGGGCTTTGTCGGCTCCATCGCCGACCACGTCACCGTGCTGCACCAGGGCAGCGTGCTGGCCGAAGGGTCGCTCGCCGATGTGCAGGCGGATGAGCGGGTGATTGAGGTTTATTTGGGGCGGTAGGAAAACCCTCTCCCTAACCCTCTCCCACTTCGTGGGCAGAGGGGACTGATCGCGCTTTGTTTTGCTCCCCTCGCCCGCCTGCGGGAGAGGGGCCGGGGGAGAGGGGCCGTTGCCCTTGCCCCACCAGACCAAGGACACACACATGCTTCAAGTCGAAAAACTCCACCAGTTCTACGGCGGCAGCCACATTCTTCGCGGCTTGTCGTTCGAGGCCAAGGTTGGCGAAGTCACCTGCCTGCTGGGCCGCAACGGCGTGGGCAAAACCACGTTGCTCAAGTGCCTGATGGGTCTGATCCCTTCCAAGGAGGGCGCGGTGCAGTGGGAAGGCAAGCCCATCACCCAGTTCAAACCGCACCAGCGGGTGCACGCCGGAATCGCTTACGTGCCCCAGGGCCGGGAGATTTTCGGGCGCCTGACGGTGGAAGAAAACCTGCTGATGGGCTTGTCGCGTTTCCCCGGTTCGCAGGCAAAGGAAGTGCCGGCGTTTATCTACGAACTGTTCCCGGTGCTCAAGGAAATGAAACAGCGCCGCGGTGGCGACTTGTCCGGCGGTCAGCAACAGCAACTGGCGATTGGCCGCGCCCTGGCAAGCAACCCGCGCCTGCTGATTCTCGACGAGCCCACCGAAGGCATTCAGCCCTCGGTGATCAAGGAAATCGGCGTGGTGATCAAAAAGCTCGCCGCCCGGGGTGACATGGCGATCCTGCTGGTCGAGCAGTTTTACGATTTTGCTGCGGAGCTGGCCGACCAGTATCTGGTGATGTCGCGCGGCGAGATCGTGCAGCAAGGGCGCGGCGAAACCATGGAAGCGGATGGGGTGCGCGGGTTGGTGGCGATTTAAACGCTGTACTCAGGCTCGCGCTTGGCCAACTGTCGCTTCACGCTGTCCAGATGCAGGCGCGCACTCTCGGCGTTGCCGATCAGCATCTGCGTGCTCGCCGCACTGGCAATGTCATGCGGCACAGGCTTTAGCGGGCGGCCGCTGCTCATGGCTTTGAGCTGCACCTCGGCGGCGCGTTCGAGGTAATAGAGGTCGTCCCAGGCCTCGGCGATGCTTGGGCCCAGCACCAGCGGGCCGTGGTTTTTCAGCATCACCACATCGGCATTGCCGGCCGCGCGGGCGATGCGCTCGCCTTCGGCGTTGTCCAGCGCCAGCCCGTTGTAATGCTCGTCCACGGCCATGCGCTCATAGAACTTCAGCGAAGTTTGCCCGGCCCACACAAACGGTTCCCCTTCAAGCATGCACAGCGCCGTGGCGTTGGGCATGTGGGTGTGAAAGGCCGCCGTGGCGCGCGGGTTGAGGCGATGCAATTGGGCATGGATAAAAAACGCCGTGGCCTCGGGCTTGCCTTCGCCAAGCACCACACGCCCCTGGAAGTCGCAAATCAGCAACGACGACGCCGTGACTTCGGCAAACGCCAAGCCATAGGGATTAACCAGAAACAGCTGCGGATGGCCGGGCAACACCACCGAGAAGTGATTGCAGATGCCCTCGCCCATGCCCAAGTGGGCGGCCATGCGAAAGCACGCCGCCAGGTCGATTCGCGCCTCGCGGATGGCTGGGCTGTTGAGGTCAGCGGCAAGCACCTCGGCGGCGGGGGCGCGGTTGAGTTCGAAGGCGTGGGCCATGGCGGGTTCCTGATGGGATAGCGATGGGGTAAGACTAGCGGGGCTGGCTGGATTGGATAGGGGCAGATGGGCCGGCGCGATGGGCCAGATGAAGTTGTGGTGGATTCGGCCCTCTCCCCCGGCCCCTCTCCCGCGGGCGAGGGGAGACCAGCAGCGTGCGCGGTTAGGTTCCCCTCGCCCGCTTGCGGGAGAGGGGCTAGGGGAGAGGGCAACCTGCAAACGAATTCCTCCTGACCCACCCTTTCCCCCCATCTGGCCCTACGACCCGGCCGACGTTTATTCCTAAGGTGGCCCCATTCCCCGTTCAGCTCGCGAGGTCCGCCATGAGCACTCAGATTTCCAACGAATACGTCCACGCCCTCGACCGCCAGTTCGTCTTCCATTCCTGGTCGATCCAGAGCGCGCTCAACCCATTGGTCATCGCCGGCGGCGAGGGCTGTGCGCTGTGGGATTACGACGGCAATCGCTACCTGGATTTCAGCAGCCAGCTGGTCAACACCAATATCGGCCACCAACATCCGAAAGTGATCGCGGCCATTCAAGAACAAGCCGGCTCGCTGGTAACGGTGGCACCTGCCACGGCCAACCTGATGCGCGGCGAAGCGGCCAAACGCATCCTGTCCCACGCGCCGAGCAACTTCAGCAAAGTGTTCTTCACCAACGCCGGTGCCGACGCCAACGAAAACGCCATGCGCATGGCGCGCCAGTTCACCGGCCGCGACAAGATTCTCTCGGCCTATCGCTCGTACCACGGCAGCACCGGCTCGGCGATTGCGGCGACCGGCGACCTGCGCCGCGTGCCCAATGAATTTGCCCGTGGCCATGTGCACTTCTTCAACCCGTACCTGTACCGCACCGAGTTTTATGCCAGCAGTGAAGAGGAGGAATGCGAGCGCGCGTTGCAGCATTTGCGGCGGATTATCGAGTGCGAAGGGCCGAACTCGGTGGCGGCGATTCTGCTCGAAAGCGTGCCCGGCACCGCCGGTATTCTGGTGCCGCCCAAGGGCTACATGAAAGGCGTGCGAGCGCTGGCCGATGAGTTCGGCATTGTGCTGATTCTCGACGAAGTGATGGCCGGCTTCGGCCGCACCGGCGCCTGGCTGGCGCTGGACAACTTCGACGTGGTGCCCGACCTGATCTGCTTTGCCAAAGGCGTGAACTCAGGCTACGTGCCGGCGGGCGGCGTGATGATTTCGCAGCCGATTGCCGAGTTCTACGAGAACCGTTTCTTCCCCGGCGGCCTCACCTATTCCGGGCACCCGCTGGCGATGGCGGCAATCGTTGCCACGCTGGATGTAATGGCCGAAGAAGGCATCGTCGACAACGCCCGCATGATCGGCCAGGAATACCTCGGGCCAGGCCTGAAAGCACTGGCCGCCAAGCATGCCCTGATCGGCGAAGCGCGCGGCATTGGCCTGTTCTGGGCGCTGGAACTGGTCAGCGACCGGCAGAAGAAAACACCGCTGGCGCCACCAGTGATGGCGCAGATGAAAGCAGCATTTCAGGCGCGTGGGTTACTCACCTTTATCGTGGAAAACCGCATTCACGTAGTGCCGCCCTGCATCGTGAATCCCGAGCAGGTAGCGCAGGCGTTAGCGATTTTTGACGAAGTAATCGGCGACTTCACCCGTAGGTTGGGTTGAGCGCAGCGAAGCCCAACAAGCCGGGCACAGCCCGGCGCGTATCGGTCCGCGTTGCGAGTCGCACACTCCGCCAACAGAACAGCAGCTACCAATAATTCTCCACCGCCACCGCCCCAGGCCGGCGGGTCAGGCTCAGCTGCATATCGCGGGTTTTCAGCACGGCGCGGCAGTCGTCGATCATTTGCGGATTGCCGCACAGCATCACCCGCGAATGCTCCGGCGTCAGCTCAAGCCCTGCCGCTTTTTCCAGTTCGCCATTGGCGATCAAACCAGTCACCCGGCCATGCAAGGTGCCCGGCACTTCCTCGCGGGTCACGATGGGCACGTAGACAAACTTGTCGGCGTATTCGGCTAGGTATTCGCGCTGCATCAGGCCGGCAATCATGTCTTGATAAGCCAGTTCGGTTCTGCTGCGGGCGCTGTACACCAGTACGACGCGCTGAAAGCGCTGCCACACCTCGAAGTCTTGCAGAATCGACAGAAACGGCGCCAACCCGGTGCCGGTGCCGATCAGCCACAAATCGCGCCCATCCACAAAGCGGTCGAGGGTCAGATAGCCCACGGCCTGACGCTCCACCAGCAGTTCGTCGCCAACCTGCAAGCGGCTCAGCTCGCTGGTGAATTCACCGCCCGGCACCACGATGGAGAAAAACTCCAGGTGTTCGTCATGGGGCGCCGACAACATTGAATAGGCGCGCCACACCACACTGCCGTCGGCCTTTTGCACGCCCAGGCGCGCGAACTGCCCGGCGCGAAAACGAAAGCCGGCGTCGCGGGTGCAGCGCAGGCTGAACAGCGTTGGCGACCAGGGCCGCACGTCCAGCAAGGTTTCGCGGGTGAACTTGTCTTCGCTAGCGGTCATACGCACACATCCTTTCCAAGCCAATGGCGCAGTGTCGCGCAAAGTGCAGCGCGGCAATACCTGCAAAGCATGGGGTTTTAGCCGGCGCAGCCAGCGCTTTGGCCGTGCAGGCCATGGACGCCAACGGCCGATCGGCAGAGTGTTAGGCGCTCGCACTTCACAACAAAAACAACGGAGGCACCCATGGCATTCGCGACTCAAACCATCTGGATTACCGGCGCGTCGTCAGGCATCGGCGAAGCGTTGGCGACGGCGTTTCTGCAGCACGGCGCGAAGGTCATTCTGTCTGGACGGCGCGTGGAGGAACTCAACCGCGTTGCCGCCCAGGCACCGGAACGCTGCCTGGTGTTGCCCTTCGAGACCACCGATTACGCCGCGCTGCCTGCTGTGGTGGAGCACGCATGGGGCTGGAATGGCCAGGTGGATATGCTGATCAACAACGCCGGCATCAGCCAACGCAGCCTGGCGCTGGACACCCACCTGGACGTGTACCGGCAACTGATCGAAGTGGACTACATGGCGCCGCTGGCCCTGACCCAATTGCTGCTGCCGAAAATGGTCGAGCGTCGCGCCGGGCACCTGGCGGTGGTCAGCTCGGTGGCCGGTAAAGTCGGTACGCCGCTGCGCAGTGGTTACTGCGGCGCCAAGCATGCGGTGATCGGCTACTTCGAGGCCATTCGCGCCGAAGTCGAAGAAGCCTATGGTATTGCCGTCAGTGTGATTTTGCCGGGCTCGGTGCACACCTCGGTGGCCATCAACGCGCTTTCCGGCGATGGCAGCGCGCGCGGGCATTCCGACCCGAACATCGAAAACGGCATGGACGTAACGGTCGCCGCCGAGCAGATTCTCGCCGGCCTTGCCGAGCGCCAGCGTGAAATTCCGATTGCAGAAGGCATCGAGGCCATGGCCCTGAAACTGCGCGTGGCCAACCCCGAGCAGTTGTACAGCCTGACCGCCAAAGAAGGCGCGCGCCTGGCCGCACAACGGGAAACCGGCGGTTCGCTGGACCCTAGCAATATCCGCTCGGCCAGCTGAACGCTGTGCGAGCCGGGCGCCGCTACGACGAGCGCCCGGCTCGCACTACTTTGCAGCCTCGGCGACATCCGCCATCATTGCCGCCCTTTGCTCTGCAGCGGTTCGTGCCATGCCAGTTTTCACCACGCCCTTCGCCTCCCTCGACCTGTTCCGCCAGCCGCCCCAGCGCGACGATCCGTTGCAGGCGTTC
The DNA here is from genome assembly GCF_900573885.1 of Pseudomonas viridiflava. GTDB lineage: Bacteria > Pseudomonadota > Gammaproteobacteria > Pseudomonadales > Pseudomonadaceae > Aquipseudomonas. The sequence continues at coordinate 47,647 of NZ_UPSE01000493.1, read as the reverse complement.
GATGCGGCAGACGAATACCTGCTCAACCACCTCGCCGAGCAGGGCCTGGCGCGAGACGCCCGGGTACTGGTGCTCAACGACAGTTTTGGCGCCCTGGCCGCGAGCCTTGCCGGCAAAGCGCAGATCATCAGCAGCGGCGACTCGCACCTGGGCGCGCTGGCGTTGCGCAACAACTTGGCGTGCAACGACCTGGCGGCGGACAGCGTGCAGTTCGTGCCGGCCAGCCAGACCGTGCAAGGGCCGTTCGACTGGGTGCTGATCCGCATCCCTAAAACCCTGGCACTGCTGGAAGAGCAACTGATTCGCCTGCACGGCCAACTGGCTCCCGGCGCACGGGTAGTGGCGGCCGGCATGGTCAAGCACCTGCCGCGCAGCGCTGGCGATTTGCTGGAGCAATACATCGGCCCGGTGCAGGCCTCGCTGGCGGTAAAAAAGGCGCGCTTGCTGCTGGTGACGCCGACTGAAAAAGCCGCCGTCGTCTCGCCCTACCCCAGCCGTTATCTGCTCGACGCACCGCGCCTGGAATTGCTCAACCACGCCAACGTGTTCTGCCGCGAAGGCCTCGACATCGGCACCCGCGCCTTTCTTCCGCACCTGCCGCAAAACATCGGCAGCGCCCGCGTAGCCGACCTCGGCTGCGGCAACGGCGTACTCGGCATCGCCTGCGCCCTGGCCAATCCGGATGCGCAGCTGACGCTGGTGGATGAGTCGTACATGGCCGTGCAATCCGCCGCTGAAAACTGGCAGGCAGCGTTGGGCGACCGGGCGGTGACCATTCGTGCCGACGATGGCTTGGCGGAGCAGGCAGAAGACTCGCTGGATATCGTGCTGTGCAACCCGCCGTTTCATCAGCAGCAAGTGGTCGGTGATTTTCTCGCGTGGCGCATGTTTCAGCAGGCGCGGGCGGCGCTGGTGACGGGGGGCGAGCTGTGGATTGTGGGGAACCGGCATCTGGGGTACCACGCCAAGCTGAAGCGGCTGTTTCGGGGGGTTGAGCAGGTGGCGGCTAATCCGAAGTTTGTGGTGTTGAAGGGGGTTAAGTAGGTTTTTGGGGGTTGATGCCGGGACCGAGTTCGACGCAGCATTCTGGATTCCCGCCTGCGCGGGAATGACGGTGTTTACTTAAACACGTTCGAAAATCCATAAGCCGTCATTCCCGCGCAGGCGGCGGTCCGACGATTCGGGATCCAGAGTCGTCAGCCGAGCACCAACCCCGAAACTAACCCCACCCTCAAAAATCCACCGTAGCCGACACCTTCACCGTCCTCGGCGCCCCCTGGGTCAGGTACCCGCCATTGGCCGACTCCCAATAATCCTTGTTTGCCACGTTCTCCATCCCCGCCCGCACCGTGATATCGCGCTCATCCAGTTTGAAGGCATAACGCGCCCCCAGATCGATGCGGGTCCAGGCGGGAATGCTGAGGTCGTTGGCTGAGTCGTAGTACTGCCCGCCGGTGCGCAGCAGCAGGCCGTTGACGGCCAGGCCTTGCACGCCCGGCACATCCCAATCCGCGCTCAGGTTGTATTGAAAATTCGGCACGCCCACGGCGCGGTTGCCGTCGTTCAGGCCGCGCACTTGGCGGCCTGGCGTACCGACGGTGCCGACCGTGCCGCGCAACTCGGTGTCTATCCAGGTGCCGCCGGCCAACAGGCGCAGGCCCGGCAGCGGTTCGCCGAACACGCTCACTTCAACGCCCCGGTTGCGCTGCTCGGCATCCACGCTGGAGACGTTGTTGACGGTCACCAGCTGCGGCTGCTCGATGCGGTATACGCCAAAGCTGGCGCCGAAGGTTTGCCAGTCGAGCTTCACGCCCGCCTCGATTTGCTTCGAGCGATACGGGGGGAACATCTCGCCTGTGTTGCCGGCCGCCGTGCTGACCTGGCCCGGTGACAGGCCTTCGATGCGGTTGGCGTAGAACGACAGGTATTCCGTGGGTTTGATCACCAGGCCATACACGGGCGTGTTGATGCTCTGGTCGTAGTCCGAGCTACGCACACCGGTGCGGGCGCTCCAGGCGCTGGTGACGATCTGCTGACGACGAATGCCAAGGGTGAACAACACGCGCTCGTCAAAAAACCCCAAGGTGTCGGAAATAGCGGCGCTGCGGGCGATGGACGAGCCGGTTTTGCGCGGATCGTGAATATCACCGTTAACCTCCGCGCGTGGTATGGGACTCTCGAACGGGTCATAGAGATTGCCCGGCAAGCGGTTGGCTATCAGGGTCGACTCATTCGCGCTGCGCCATTCCCGCCAGTTTCCGCTCAAGCCGAAGTTGAGCTTGTGGCTGACCGGCCCGGTGTCGAAGGTGCCGCGCAAACCGCCGAGGGCGCTGCGGCTTTCCTCGTCACGCGGGGCGTACAGGCGCCCTACTCGTCCGGTGCCGTCCAGGCTGCTCACGTACAGCGACGAATACACCCCGTTCTCACGGGTGTACTTGCCGCCAGCGGCGCCGTAGAGGGTCCAGGTGTCGTTGAGGTCGAATTCGACGTTGGCCATGCCGAAGGTGTCTTCCATTTGCGAATACGCCCACGGCTGGGAGTAGTTGTGGTCGGCGTCTGGTACTTTCGGGGTTTTGCGCAACGATGTGGGCGTGAGGTAGACCACCGAGCGGCCTTCGTTGACGCGCTGCTTCTGGTAGCCAAAGTCGGTGGACACGCGCAGCCGCTCGCCACGGTAGTCCAACCCAAACGCCACCAGACTGAAGTGCTGATGCTCGTCGTCCACCGCCGTTTCGCCATCGCGTTTGGCCATGTTCACGCGTACACCAAACTTGTTGTCTTCGCCGAAACGCTGGCCCAGATCGAAGCTGCCGCCAACCCGGTCGCTGCTGCTGTAATCCAGCGTGGCGCTGCGGGTGGGCGTGTCTTCGGCGTGTTTGGAGACGATATTGATACCGCCGCCCACGCCGCTGCCGCCCGGCGAAACGCCGTTGAGAAAGGCGTTCGAGCCTTTGAACACTTCCACCCGTTCAACCGCTTCGGTGGAAATGATCTGGCGGGGCAGCACGCCGTACAAACCGTTCAGTGAGATGTCGTCCGAATACAGCTGCAAGCCGCGAATCACGAACACTTGCGAGAAGTTGCCAAAACCGTAGGACTGGCGCACCGCCGGGTCGCTGTCCATCACCTCGCCAAGGCTTCGGGCCTGGCGATTTTCGATCAACTGGCTGGTGTAGCTCGCCACGCTGAAGGGCACGTCTTGCATGTCCTGATTGCCCAGCACGCCGACGCGCGCCCCACGGGCCACGTCGCCGCCGGCGTAGGTTTCCGGCAGGTCGCGGCGGCCGTCAGCGACGCTGTTGACGTTGGTCACCCCCAATTCCACCGCGCCGGTATCCGCGGGAATCGGCTGCAAGCTCACGGTGCCGTCGGCGTCGATGCTGTAGGTCAGGCCAGAGCCCTGCAGCAGCCGTTGCAGGCCGTCGGCTACCGAGTAATCGCCCTGCAATGCCGGGGCCTGCTGGCTGCGCGTGAGGCCGGCGTCATAGAGCAAGCGCACGTTGGCTTGTTCAGCGAAATCGGTCAGCGCCGCTTCCAGGCTTTGCGCCGGTACGTTCAGTTCGACGGCCGACGCCGCCAGGCTGGCGCAGGCCAGAGGAATGGCCAGGAAAGAATGAAAAATGCGCGACGGCTTGCGGCCCATGGTGGTGTCCTGTTCTGCCCGACTGTCTGGTTGCTTTCGTTCTCTTTTGCGAGAACTTCGCATTTGCAGAAACAGAAGACGTAAGCGCTGGCGCTTTCTGAACCGACCTCGCGATTATTTTTCAACTATTTTTCGGCGCGGCGCGCAGGCCTTGGAATTAGCGGGCTGCGGCAGGGGCGGATGACACCAGCAACAGTCCTGGCAGACGGGTAAGGCGAACCGGCAGATTGCTCTCGATGGCGCGCAGCAGCGCGTTCGGGTCGGCGCTGGCAAATACGCCGGTCACTTGCAGGTGACGGGCGCCATCGTCCAGAAACAGCACACGGTCGCCCTGCACGCGTTGCAGTTGGGCGAACACGTCCGTCAACGGTCGCGAGCGAAACACCAGGCGCCCCCGCTGCCATGCCAGGCGCTGGGCTTCGTCGAGCGGTTCGAGACTTTGCAGCGCACCGTCATGCCAGGCGATCTGCTCCTGGGCATTTACGTACTGCGATGCCTGGGTGCTATCGCTGACCTGAACCTGGCCCTGGCTCACGGCAAGGTGTATCTGGTCGTCACTGCTGACATTCACGTCGAAACGTGTGCCCGTCACGCGAATCCGTGCCGGCCCGGCGAGCACGAAAAACGGTTGGCTGGCATCGTGAGCTACCTGGAAATCCGCTTCGCCGCGATACAGCTTCACCTCTCGACGGCCCTCGCTTACCGACCAGTCCAGCGCCGTATCACCGTTAAGCGTGAGCACCGAGCCATCGCTCAGGCGCACCTCGCGTACCTCGCCGGGCTGGGTGTGATAGTCGGCATACAGGCCGACCCACGTGCCTTGCGGCAACCACGCTGCCAGCAGCAACGCCGCCGCAGCGGCCAACGGCAAACCCCAACGCGTGGCGCGGCGCCCCCGGTTTGTCTTGGCCATGCTGAGCCTCGGCGCCGGCCGCGCCACGTCGCCAAGCAATGACCACAGACTTTCCACTTGCTGCATGGCCTCGGCGTTTTGCTGCGACGCCGCGCGCCAGGCTTCCAGCCGCGCATGGTCTGCCGCGGTCGCTCGCCCGGAATGCAGCAACACGTGCCACTCGCGCGCTTGCGCCAGAGGCAGGTCGGTGGCGGATTGGGGGTGCGTCATTGGCCGGCGTCCATGTGCTGCTGACAGGTTTCGAGGGCCTTGAGGATATAGCGTCCGGCCATACTTTCCGAGACGCCGAGGCGTTCGCCGATTTCCCGCTGGGTGAGGCCGTCGAGCCGGTTCCACAGCAGCGCCTGGCGCAGGTGCTCGGGCAGGCCGTCAAGAATTTCTTGCAAGCGATTCACCCCTTGCGCGCCGCTGGCGATGCGCTCCGGGCCGGGCAGTTCGGATTCGAGCTGATCGTCCATCGCCTCCTGCGCCGGCCGGGCTTCCTGCTGACGGTGGTGGTCGATGATGAGATTGCGCGCAATGCGGTAGAGAAACGCGCGCAGGTTGCCGATGTCCTCCGTTTGCTCGCGGCGGCTGAAGCGCAGCCACGCCTCCTGACGCAGGTCGGCCGCCAGCTCGGCACACTTCAGCTGCCGACGGAAAAAACGCAGCAACTCGCCGGCATGGCGCTGGAACTGATCATCCGCAGAGTGAGGGTCGAGAGGCGAAGGCACAGCGGCGTCCGGCTGAAACGAGGGAAGCGCAACATACCTTTGTTGAGAATTGATTTCAAATGAGAGATGGTCCATGTAGGTTGGGTTGAGCAAAGCGAAGCCCAACGGGACCGATACGCACCGGCCTGCGGCCGGTTTGTTGGGCTTCGCTGCGCTCACCGAACGCGGACCGACCCAACCTACGGCGTACTCATGCCTGCCGCTTGCATGAACAGGCGCAGCAGGTACGACACTGCGCCCAGGGCCAGCACGCTGGCGGTCCAGATGAGCACCAGCCAGCCGAGGCGTTTCCAGAAGGGTTTTTTCTCGGTGGTATCCATTAGCGGCGCTTCCTAGTGGTAGCCCTGATCCGGTGTCACCTTGCCGCGGAATACGTAGTAGCTCCACGCGGTGTACATCAGGATGAACGGAATGATGAACAGCGCCCCCACCAGAATGAAACCCTGGCTCGACGGCGGCGACGCGGCCTGCCAGATGCTCACCGACGGCGGAATGATGTTCGGCCACAAGCTGATGCCCAGACCGCTGTAGCCGAGGAAAATCAGCACCAGCGTCAGCAGGAACGGCACGTAGTTGCGGTTGCGCTCCACGGCGCGCAGCAAGGCAACGAAGGTCACCAGCACCAGCACCGGAACCGGCAGGAAGTAGAACAGGTTCGGCAGGCTGAACCAGCGCTCGGCGATCTCGCTGTGGGCCAGCGGCGTCCACAAGCTGACCACGCCGGTCACGCCCAGCAGCGCGAAGGCCAGCGGGCGCGCCATGTCATGCATCTGCTTCTGCAGACGGCCCTCGGTTTTCATGATCAACCAGGTGCAGCCCAACAGTGCATAAGCGGCAATCAAGGCCACGCCGCAGAACAACGGGAACGGCGCCAGCCAGTCCAGCGAGCCCCCTGCATAAGCGCGGTTAACCACCGGCAAGCCGTCGATATACGCACCCAGCGCCACGCCCTGGAAGAAGGTCGCCGTCAGCGAGCCGCCGATAAAGGCTTTGTCCCACAGATGACGTTTGTGGTCTTTGGCTTTGAAGCGGAACTCGAACGCCACGCCGCGAAAGATCAGGCCCAGCAGCATGAAAATCAGCGGCAGGTACAAGGCACTGAGCACCACCGAATAAGCCAGCGGAAAGGCGCCGAACAGGCCCGCGCCGCCCAGCACCAGCCAGGTTTCGTTGCCGTCCCAGACCGGCGCCACGGTGTTCATCATGATGTCCCGCTCGCCGTCGTCTTTTACAAACGGGAAGAGGATGCCAATGCCCAGGTCGAAGCCGTCCATGACCACGTACATCATGATGCCGAAGACGATGATGACCGCCCAGATCAACGAAAGATCGATACCGCCCATACTCAGTTACCCCTGCCCAGGTTCTGGTCACTTTCCAGGCCTTCACCCGGCGCCGACAACGGCCGCGCCGGTGTGCGTTTGGTACCCGGCCCGCCGTCGCGTGGCTCGCGGCCTTCGTCGGTGATCGGGCCTTTGCGCACCAGGCGCATCATGTAGCCGAAGCCCGCGCCGAACAGCGCGAAATACACCACCACAAACAGGATCAGGGTCAGGCTCATTTGCGCGACGCTGTGGTTGGACGACGCATCCGCCGTGCGCATCAGGCCATACACCACCCACGGCTGGCGGCCGACTTCAGTGGTGAACCAGCCGGCCAGAATGGCGATGACGCCGGACGGCCCCATCCATAACGCCAGATACAGAAACGGCTTGGACTCAAACAGCTTGCCGCGAAACCGCAGCCACAAACTCCACACGCCGGTCAGCAGCATCAGCAGACCGAGCGCGACCATGATGCGAAAGGTCCAGAACACGATGGTGGAATTGGGGCGGTCCTCCGGCTTGAATTCCTTCAGCGCCGGCACTTGTTTGTCGAGGCTGTGGGTCAGAATCAGGCTGCCCATATACGGAATTTCCACCGCAAAGCGGGTTTTCTCCGCCTTCATGTCGGGCCAGCCAAACAGGATCAACGGGGTCGGCTCGTTACCGACATTTTCCCAATGGCCTTCGATGGCAGCGATCTTCGCCGGCTGATGCTTGAGGGTGTTCAGGCCATGGAAATCGCCGACCACCATTTGAATCGGCGCCACGATCAACGCCATCCACATCGCCATCGAGAGCATGCGGCGAATGGCCGGGTTATCGCGTTTGCGCAGCAAGTGCCAGGCCGCCGAAGAGCCGACAAAAAACGCCGTCGCCAGGAACGCGGCGATGGACATATGGATCAGGCGATACGGGAACGACGGGTTGAAAATCACCGCAAACCAGTCCAGCGGCACCACGCGCCCATCGACAATATCGAAGCCTTGCGGCGTCTGCATCCAGCTGTTGGAAGCGAGAATCCAGAACGTGGAAATGAGCGTGCCGACGGCCACCATCACCGTTGAGAAAAAGTGCAGACCGGGGCCGACGCGGTTCCAGCCGAACAGCATCACACCGAGGAAACCGGCTTCGAGGAAGAACGCGGTCAGCACTTCATACGTGAGCAGCGGCCCGGTGATGGCCCCGGCAAAGTCGGAAAACGCGCTCCAGTTGGTACCGAACTGGTAGGCCATGACCAGACCGGACACCACGCCCATACCGAAATTCACGGCAAAGATCTTCGACCAGAAGTGGTAGAGGTCGCGGTAGGTTTCGTCGCGGGTCTTCAGCCACAGCCCTTCGAGCACAGCGAGGTAGCTGGCCAGGCCGATGGTGATGGCGGGGAAGATGATGTGGAAGGAAATGGTGAACGCGAACTGTATTCGCGCCAGATCCAGCGCCTCTAAGCCAAACATGGATATTCCTCGTCAGAAATCGGTTGTCGCGCGTTCGTGGGGCTTTTGGTTTAGCCCTGAAAATTTGCGATCGGTTCAGGAAATTATTGTTATGGCGGCGTGTTGCGGGATGGGCGGTTGGGCCCTGCACGCCTTAATAATCGGCGTGCTGATTTGGGTCAAAGCCTAACGCTTTTGGGGGTTGGAGGCTGATGCGGTGGATTGTCGCGCGAGGTTTTTTGATGGTTAAAACGGCCTATCCGGCCCCTCCTCCGTCATCCTCGCGAACGCGGCGGTCCGACGATTCGGGATCCAGAATCTCCAGCCGTACGCCCAAGCTGGCCTCTCGTATTCGTTAACGCGCGTGCTGAACGTTTTGTTTCGCGCCTTACGCGCGACCCGCTTTTCCAATCGCCGGAGTGCCGGCCCAGCGAAAAGCGGGGCAAAAGGCTTGCCCCTACCTTGGGTCTCCGCTGCGCTCCGACTCCCCTCATTACGTCGCCGCTCCGGGGGCCGTCACAACGGGCCATCCATGGCCCGATGTTCCTTTCGCGGCTCCCGGCCGCTCAACCCCCTCCACGTCGACTCCACTCGGCCTGCGATGAATGGGGCGGGTAGATCACGAGCCAAATCAAAAGCATCGATCAAACGCCCCTCTCCCCAGCCCTCTCCCGCAAGCGGGTGAGGGGGTTAAACGTGTCAGCCCGGTGAACGAGGTATGTCTCCCCTCGCCCGCTCGCGGGAGAGGGGCTGGGGGAGAGGGGCCGTTTCTGCACGGCCGCGCAAAAAACCGGGCGATCACTGGCCGCTTCGCAGCCATGGCCCATTACCGTCATGCTAGCCTCTGCCCTCCCCGCCCCAACTCCCCAGATGAACTATGTCCACCACCACGCCCGTGCTCTTGCGTCATCACGTTCCGTTCCTCACGTTCTGGCTCGCCCGCGTATTCACGGCGAGTGGTTTTCAGATGCTCACGGTCGCTATCGGCTGGCATATGTATCAGCTCACCGGCAGCGTGATGGATCTGGGCTGGGTCGGCCTGGTGGAGTTCTTGCCGCGTGTGCTGTTTATGTTGCACACCGGCCACGTGGCGGACCGCTATGACCGGCGCAAGGTGGCGGCGTTTTGTCAGGCTTGTCAGGCGGTGATTGCCCTCGCGTTGGTGCTGGGCAGCACCAGCGGCGATGTCACGCGCGAGATGATTTTTGTGTTGGCGTTTCTGCTCGGCAGCACCCGGGCCTTCGAGATGCCGGCGACGCAGGCGTTACTGCCGAGTCTGGTGCCGGCGGCGTTGTTTCCGGCGGCCATCGCTGCGTCTTCTTCGGCGATTCAAACGGCCACTATCGTCGCCCCGGCGCTGGGCGGCTTTCTGTATGCGTTTGGCAGTATCTGGGTGTATGCGCCCACCACGGCGCTGTACGTGCTGGCCTGCTGTTTGATGCTGAGCCTGCCGAAGAATCAGGCCAAGCTCAGTCAGGAGCGCCCGTCGGTGCATTCGCTGTTGGCGGGCATTCGTTTTATTCGCAGTCGCCCGGATATTTTCGGCGCCATTTCGCTGGATCTGTTCGCGGTGCTGCTGGGCGGCGCCACGGCGCTGTTGCCGGTGTTCGCCAAGGACATTCTGCTCACCGGCCCGTGGGGCCTGGGCATGTTGCGGTCGGCACCAGCGGTGGGGGCGTTGTTGATGGCGTTCTGGATTGCGCGCTTCCCGATCAAGCGCAAGGTCGGCCGCGTGATGTTTATTGCGGTCGGCGTGTTTGGTGTGGCCACCATCGCCTTTGGGCTGTCGACGTCGTTGTGGTTTTCGCTGCTGGTGCTGGTGATTCTCGGCGCGGCCGACATGATCAGCATGGTCATTCGCGGCGCGTTCGTGCAGCTGGAAACGCCGGATGCCATGCGCGGCCGCGTCAGTGCGGTGAATGGCCTGTTTATCGGTGCATCGAATCAGTTGGGCGAGTTTGAATCCGGGCTCACTGCGCACTGGTTCGGCACGGTGAACGCGGTGGTCATGGGCGGGGTCGGTACGCTGTTGGTCACCGGCACCTGGTACAAGCTGTTCCCCACCCTCGCCAACCGCGAAACCCTCAGCGCGCCGCAACCGGCCGAAGCTACAACACCTTCTCCACCGTAATCGGGAATTCGCGTATGCGCTTGCCGGTGGCGTGATACACGGCGTTGGCAATTGCCGCGCCGACGCCCACCAGGCCAATCTCACCCACACCTTTTGAGCCCAGGGCGTTGACGATGGTGTCGGGCTCGTCGACAAAAATCACGTCGATGTCGCCCATGTCGGCATGCACCGGCACGTGGTATTCGGCCAGGTTGTGGTTCATGTAGCGGCCAAGGTTGTGGTCGATCTGCGTTTCTTCCTGCAATGCCATGCCGATGCCCCACACCACGCCACCAAGAATCTGACTGCGGGCGGTTTTCGGATTGACCACGCGCCCGGCGGCGATGGCGCTGACCACACGGCTGACGCGCACTTTGCCCAAGGCTTCGTCTACCCGCACTTCGACAAACACGGCGGAGTGGGTAGCGGTGGCGTAGGGGTCACGTTTTTCCTGATCCGGCTCGGCATCCACCAGCGCTTCGATATGCCCGCTGCCGCTGCCTCGCACTATTTCAGCGAGCTCGACGCGCTTGCCAGGGTCGGCCTTCAGGCGCAAGGCGCCGTCAACGAATTCCACCTGATCGCGGCTTGCCTCCGCGAACGGTGAGTCGTCCAGTTTCTGCGCGGCGTCGAGCAGTTGTTTCTGCAAAGCCGTGCACGCTTGTTGCACGGCGCTGCCGACGGACGAAATGGTGAACGAGCCGCCTTGCAGCGGCGAGGTCGGCAGGCTGGAATCACCGATCAACACCGATACATCGTCGGTATCCAGGCCCATGGCCGCAGCGGCGATTTGCGTGAGCGCGGTATAGGTTCCGGTGCCGATATCGGTGACCGCGCTGCTGACGTGCAAGCGCCCGTGAGCGTCGAGCACCACGCGGGCGCTGGCTTTCTGTTGCATGGCTTCCCACACGCCGGTCGCTACACCCCAGCCGATCAGGTCGTTGCCATCGCGCATGCTGCGCGGCTCGGGCGAGCGTCGGGCCCAGCCGAAGCGCTCGGCGCCTTCGCTGTAGCACTCGCGCAGCGCCTTGCTTGAGTAGGGTTTGTCTTCGTTCTGGTTGCGCTCGGTGTAGTTCTGAATACGCAGCTTCAACGGGCAGATATTCGCGGCGTAGGCCAACTCGTCAATCGCGCATTCCAGCGCCAGCACGCCACTGGCGGCGCCCGGTGCGCGCATGTCCAGCGGGGTGTACACATCCAGCGGCACCAGGTGGTAGTCGAGCGCCACGTTATCGCAGTGGTAAAGCATGCCGGACCACTCCACCAGGTGCTCGGTGAAGTCTTCAATGCGCGACGTCTGCGCAATCGCTTCATGGCGAATGGCTTGCAGCTTGCCCTGGGCGTCGGCGCCGAGACTCAGGCGCTGGATCGTGCGCGGACGGTAGCCAAAAGTGAACATCTGCTGGCGGGTGAGTGCCAGCCGCACTGAACGTTTGAGCTTCAGCGCGGCCATCACCGCCAGCGTCAGTTGATACTGCGGCCGCAGGCCGGAACCAAAGGCGCCGCCTACGTAGTGCGCCACCACCCGCACACTGCCCGGCTCCAGCCCGAACACCTGCTCGACATAGGTGCGGCAGTTTTGCGTGCCTTGGGTTTTGTCGTAAATCAGCAGGCCACCATCGGGCTGCACGACTACGGTGGAGGCATGGGGCTCCATGGGGTTGTGGTGTTCGACCGGCGTTTCGTATTCCACGTCGACGCGGGCGCTGGCGCGGGCCAGCGCCGCGTCGACATCGCCGCGCGGCTCCGGCAATTCGGCGGGCGCTTTGTGGCTGTTGCCTAACTGTTCACGCAGGTCGGTGCTGTGAGGCTCGCTGCGGTATTCAACCTGCACCTGGGCGGCGGCCATGCGCGCCTGCTCCAGGGTTTTGGCCACCACCAGTGCCACCGGCTGCCCGCTGTAGAGAATGCGGTCGTTATAGAACGGACGAAACGGCGAGCCATCGGCCGCGTCGGCGTCCATGTACGACTCGTCGTAGCTGGCCAGTTCCGGGCGGTTCAAGTGACTGAGCACCAGCAATACGCCAGGCAAGGCCAGGGCGGCGCGGGCATCGATATCGACGATACGGCCATGGGCGATGGGGCTGGAAACCACCCAGCCATAGCTCAGATCAGCGTTGTGAAAATCCGCTGCGTAACGCGCCTCGCCAGTGACTTTGGCGTAGCCGTCAACACGGTCGAGCGGCACGCCCATGGGTGCTTCGAGCGGTGCATGAATGGGTGTGACGGTGGCGGTCATGCGGCCTCCCCTGCTTTCGCGGCATCGTTGAGGGCACGCACCACGGCCTGGCGCGCCAGTTCGATTTTGAAGGTGTTGCGGCCCAGGCCGTTGGCGCCATCCAGCAGCAAGTCGGCGGCCAGACGAAAGTTCGCAGGCGTCGCCGGCTTGCCCACCAGCGCCGCTTCGGCGTCGGGGTTGCGCCACGGTTTGTGCGCCACGCCGCCGAGGGCAATACGGGCTTCCCGAATCACATGGCCGTCGATATCCAGCGCCGCTGCCACGGAAACCAAGGCAAAGGCGTACGACTCACGGTCGCGCACTTTCAGGTAATGGCTGTGGGCAGCAAACCCGGCGGCGGGCAGTTCGACGGCGGTGATCAGCTCGTCCTGAGCCAGCACGTTGTCGCGCTGCGGCTCATCGCCCGGCAGGCGGTGAAAATCCGCGAAGGCAATAACCCGAGCGCCTTGCGGGCCGGCCACGTGCACCTTGGCCTGCAAGGCAGCGAGCGCCACGCACATGTCCGAAGGATGGGTGGCCACGCAATGTTCACTGGCGCCAAGAATGGCGTGGTTGCGGTTCAACCCTCTCAGCGCGCTACAGCCCGAGCCCGGTTCGCGTTTGTTGCACGGCGTGGCGGTGTCGTAGAAATACAGGCAGCGGGTGCGTTGCAACAGGTTGCCGCCGGTGGTGGCCATGTTGCGCAACTGCGGCGAAGCGCCAGCCAGTATCGCCTGCGCCAGCAACGGGTAGTCGCGCTCTACGCGCGGGTGCCAGGCCAGATCGCTGTTGCTGACCAAGGCACCGACCAACAGGCCGCCGTCCACCGTGTCGGTGACTTCATGCAGCGGCAAGCCGGTGATATCGATCAAGCGCTGGGGGCGCTCGACGTTCTCTTTCATCAAGTCGAGCAGGTTGGTACCGCCGGCAATAAAGCGCGCATGGGGGCCTGCCAGACGCAGCGCCTCGTCCAGGGCTGTGGGCCGTGCGTAGGCGAAAGGGCTCATGCCGCATCCCCCTTCTTGACGATGGCCGGCGCGCTGGCTTCCAGCCCGCCGCGACACGCCGGCAGCGCCTCTTCAATGGCCGCCAGAATGTTGTTGTACGCACCGCAGCGGCACAGATTGCCGCTCATTTGCTCGCGAATTTCGTCCGGGCTATGGGCGCGGTTTTCGCCCGCCATCGCCAGCGCCGAGCAAATTTGCCCAGGCGTGCAGTAACCGCACTGAAAGGCGTCGTGCTTGATAAACGCACGCTGTAACGGATGCAGTTCCTCGCCATTGGCCACGCCTTCAATGGTCGTCAGCTCGGCACCGTCGTGCATCACCGCCAGCGTCAGGCAGCTGTTGATGCGCTTGCCATCGAGCAACACCGTACACGCGCCACATTGCCCATGGTCGCAGCCCTTCTTGGTGCCGGTGAGTTGCAGTTGCTCGCGCAGCATATCCAGCAGCGTGGTCCAGGCCGTCACCTGAACGCGGCGCTGCTCGCCATTGATGGTGAAACGCAGGGTATGCAGCGCGAACAGATCATCACGCTCAGTGTCCAGGCCTTCGCCAGTCAGAGTCGTACTCATAGAAGCCTCACGGTAATCGGCGGGCCGCGCATTGGCGGCGGCGCAGTTGGCTGCGTCTATGGGTTACGACTGAGCGAAAAACTGATGTGTTCAGCTTTTTTCCCCAACCGCTCGGCAGGCGACCATTCATCGCGCCAAAAAGCAAAACGCCATCTCCCTTTCAGCCCCCGTGGTTACTCGCATCGGGGCGTTTCGCTTAAGCGTGAAGCAGGCTGCAAAGGCAGCGCAGGCCCGTGCTTGACGCGCCGCTTGGGAACCATCTGAAAAAAACCGCAGTCGGAACCTTGTCTCGCCTCCCCGCCTGTCACGCCCACGGCGAGGTAGGCAACCATGGATTTCGGCGAGGAGCCCTCAGTGACTTTCAGCACCCCAAATGCAGCAACCGGTAAACGCAAACGACTGCGTCATTCCCTCACTACGATGGCGGCGCTTGTGTCGTTGATGGCTGCCGGGCAGCTCTGGGCGTTCAGCCTGGACGATGTGGCGGACAAGGCTAAAAACCTGGCGGCGCAGAAGTACGTGGTGCCGAAAAGCAATCTGCCCAGCGAGTTCAGCGAGATGAAGTTCGCGGATTATCAGAAGATCCGCTTCCGCTCCGAAAAGGCCGAATGGCAAGACCTGAAAACGCCCTTCAAGTTGTCGTTCTATCACCAGGGCATGCACTTCAATACGCCGGTGAAGATCAACGAAGTCACCGCCACCACGGTGAACGAAATCAAGTACGACCCCAGCCGCTTCGATTTCGGTGACCTCAAGTTCGACACCAAAGCAACTGAGCAACTGGGCTACGCGGGCTTTCGCGTGCTGTACCCGATCAACCGGGCCGACAAGCAGGACGAGATCATGACCCTGCTCGGCGCCAGCTACTTCCGCGTGATCGGCAAAGACCAGACCTATGGCCTGTCGGCACGCGGCATGGCTATCGACACGGCCTTGCCATCGGGCGAAGAATTTCCGCATTTCACCGAGTTCTGGATCGAGCGGCCCAAGGCCGGCGAGAAGCAGTTGGTGATTTACGCCCTGCTGGATTCGCCGCGCGCCACAGGCGCCTATCGCCTGGTGCTGCGCCCGGGTACGGATTCGGTGGTGGACGTGAAAACCCGCATGTACCTGCGCGAGAACGTGGCACAGCTGGGCGTTGCACCGCTAACCAGCATGTACCTGTTCGGTGCCAATCAGCCGCCGAAAACCCTTAACTATCGCCGCGAGCTGCATGACTCCAACGGCCTGTCGATTCACACCGGCAACGATGAGTGGATCTGGCGCCCGCTGAACAATCCCAAACACTTGGGTGTGAGCAGCTTTGCCGTGGAAAACCCGAAAGGCTTCGGCTTGCTGCAACGCGGCCGTGATTTCTCTCACTACGAAGACCTCGACGACCGTTACGACCAGCGCCCGAGCGCCTGGATCGAGCCGCAGGGTGACTGGGGCAAGGGCACCGTCAACCTGGTGGAGATTCCCACCGCCGACGAAACCAACGACAACATCGTGGCGTTCTGGAAACCCGAATCGCTGCCCGAGGCCGGTCAGCCGATTGATTTCAGCTATCGCCTGCACTGGAGCAACGATGAAAAAGCGTTGGGCCCGCAGGAGTTGGCCACGGTCAAACAGACCCTGCGTTCCACCGGCGATGTGAAGCAGTCCAACCTGATTCGTCAGCCCGATGGCAGCGTGGCGTTCCTCGTCGATTTCGAAGGCCCGGCCTTGAAAGCGCTGCTGGAAGACACCCCCGTGCGCAGCCAGATCAGCCTGGATGACAATGCCAAGCTGATGGAAAACAACGTGCGCTATAACCCGGAAACCAAGGGCTGGCGCCTGACGCTGCGCTTTATGGTCAACGACCCGAGCAAGCCGGTGGAAATGCGCGCGGCGCTGGTGCGTGACCTGCCAGTGGAAGTGCCGGCTGCGGTCGACGAAGAACAAGTGGCCAACGCGCCGGCAGCGGTACCTGCGCCAGCCGCCGTGCCGGCCAATGCTGCGAGCACGCCGGGCAATGTGGCCGCTGCGCCCACCTCAACATCGGCCACACCGGCAGCGCCCGCAACTGCACCGGCCAATGACGTGCCGCCCGCCTCTCCAGCCGTGCAGGTGCTGACGGAAACCTGGAGCAACCAGTTGCCCGCCGATGAATAAGCCAGCCGCCATGACCGTGCGCGAATACCTGGCGCATCTGCCCCTGAGCGAAGCGCAGCGCGCCGAGCTCAGCGACAGCGCCTCGCTGCTGGAAGTGCACCAGCGCCTCGCCGCACAGCCTGTCGCGGATAGCGAAGCGGCGGTGCACGCCTCGGTGGCGCAACGGCTGACGTTGCTCAGCACCGATGCGCAACTGCTCGACGCCGATGCCGAAGGCCGCGTGCGCCTGAAGGCGACGCCGCCGATCAAACGCACGCGGGTGATACCCGAGCCCTGGCGCACCAATGTGCTGGTGCGCGCCTGGCGCACGTTTCGCGGTCGGGAAAACCCGCCGCGCGCACCCAAGCGCGAGCTGCCGTCGGCGCGCTGGCGGCATGTCGGCTCCATTCGCCGCTACATTCTGCTGGTGCTGATGTTGGGGCAAACGCTCGTCGCCGGTTGGTACATGAAAGGCATCATGCCGTACCAGGGCTGGGCGTTTTTCGAATGGGAAGAAGTGCGCCAGCAAAGCATTTTGCAAACCGTTACCCAGGTGCTGCCGTACTTCCTGCAGGGCAGCATTTTGTTGCTGTTTGGCATTCTGTTTTGTTGGGTGTCGGCCGGGTTCTGGACCGCGCTGATGGGCTTTCTGGAATTGCTCACCGGACGAGACAAGTACCGAATTTCCGGCGCCAGCGCCGGCAACGAACCGATAGCCGCTGACGCGCGCACCGCCATCGTCATGCCGATTTGCAACGAAGACGTGGCGCGGGTATTCGCCGGCCTGCGGGCTACCTATGAGTCGGTGGCCGCCACGGGCGATTTGGCGCACTTCGACTTCTTCGTGCTCAGCGACAGCAACGACGCCGACATCGCCGTGGCCGAGCAACAGGCCTGGCTCGACCTGTGCCGGGAAACGCAGGGTTTCGGGCGGATTTTTTACCGCCGTCGCCGCCGTCGGGTAAAACGCAAAAGCGGCAACCTCGACGACTTCTGCCGCCGCTGGGGCAGCGACTACCGCTACATGGTCGTGCTCGACGCCGACAGCGTCATGAGCGGCGAATGCCTGACCAGCCTGGTGCGTTTGATGGAAGCCACGCCGGACGCCGGCATCATCCAGACCGCGCCGCGCGCCTCGGGCATGAACAGTTTGTATGCGCGCATTCAACAGTTCGCCACCCGTGTGTACGGGCCGTTGTTCACCGCTGGCCTGCATTTCTGGCAACTGGGTGAATCGCACTACTGGGGCCACAACGCGATCATCCGCATGAAGCCGTTTATCGAGCACTGCGCCCTGGCGCCGCTGCCGGGCAAGGGCGCTTTTGCCGGGGCGATTCTCTCCCACGACTTCGTCGAAGCCGCCCTGATGCGCCGTGCCGGCTGGGGCGTGTGGATCGCCTACGACTTGCCGGGCAGTTACGAAGAATTGCCGCCCAATCTGCTGGATGAGCTCAAGCGCGACCGCCGCTGGTGCCACGGCAACCTGATGAACTTCCGCCTGTTCATGGTCAAAGGCATGCACCCGGTGCACCGCGCCGTGTTCTTGACCGGCGTGATGTCGTACCTGTCGGCGCCGTTGTGGTTCTTCTTCTTGTTGCTCTCCACCGCGCTATTGGCAACCAATACGCTGATGGAGCCGCAGTACTTTATGGAGCCGCGCCAGCTGTATCCGCTGTGGCCGCAGTGGCACCCGGAAAAGGCCATCGCGCTGTTCTCCACTACCGTGGTACTGCTGTTTTTGCCCAAGCTGCTGAGCGTGGTGCTGGTCTGGGCCAAGGGCGCCAAAGCCTACGGCGGCAGGTTGCGGGTGACAGCGTCGATGCTGCTGGAGATGCTCTTTTCCATTCTGCTGGCGCCGGTGCGCATGCTGTTTCACACCCGCTTTGTACTGGCTGCGTTTCTCGGCTGGGAAGCCGTGTGGCATTCGCCGAGCCGTGACGACGGTTCCACCACCTGGCGCGAAGCGGCGCTGCGCCACGGCCCGCAAACCGCGCTCGGTGTTGTGTGGACGGCCTTGGTGGCCTGGCTGAACCCGAGCTTTCTGTGGTGGCTGGCACCGATTGTGGGATCGCTGATGTTGTCGATTCCGCTGTCGGTGTTGTCGAGCCGCGTGGGCCTGGGCTTGAAGGCCAAGGATCAGCAGCTGTTCCTGATTCCCGAGGAATACCAACCGCCGCGCGAGCTGGTCGCCACCGACGAGTACAACCACGAAAACAACTGGCACGCCCTGCACAACGGCTTCGTGCATGCAGTGGTCGACCCCAAACAGAACGCCCTCGCCTATGCCCTGGCCACCGCCCGCCATCGCCAGGCCGAACCGCTGGAATGGCAACGCACGGAGCAAGTGCGCCATGCCTTGAAGGTTGGGCCGAAGCAGCTCGACGGCGCAGCGCGTATGGCCCTGTTGAGTGATCCGGTTGCCATGGCGCGGCTGCATGCTGCCGTTTGGGAAAACGAGCCGGGCGAATGGATGGAGAGTTGGCGAGAGACCATCGCCAAGGATCCCCATGCGCCGTTGCTGCCGTTGCCGGCGGTGGGGAATGCAGTGCTGGCCTGATCGCGCACGGTCAGGCTCCCCTCGCCCGCTCGCGGGGGCTGGGGGAGAGGGCTGCGGTCAGCCGCGAAAGCTTCATCTCCTGAACGAGCCTGGATCCCGAATCGTCGGACCGCCGCCTGCGCGAGGATGACGGTGGGTTTGTGCATCGTCTCGCGGAGGCCTCAAGAAAAACCTCCGTCATCCTCGCGTATGCGGGGATCCGACGATTCGGGATCCACAATCTCGGTTGTGTCGCCGGTTTTCGTACGACTTGAAACTCTGGATCCCCGCCTGCGCGGGGATGACGGGGGTTTGAGCCTCGAGTCGCGGAGGTCTAAAGAAAAACTTCCGTCATCCCCGCGCAGGCGGGGATCCAGAATCTCGGATGTGTCGCCGGTTTTCATACGACTCAAAACCCTGGATCCCGAATCGTCGGACCGCCGCCCTCCCCTACACCAACGCCGATAACCGCACATCCGCCCCCAACACCCGCTGCAGTTGCCCGCTGGCAGTAAACACCGGCACCGACACGGTGAAGCAAAACGCGTCGGTGGCGCTGGAGCGGTACACCGGGGTGATGTGGCTGCTCAGTTGTTCGGCCACCGCCCGGAACCACGGCCGTTGCGCCCAGTTGCGCCCCTTGCAGCTATCGCCTTTGTCCAGCCCTTGGGCGAAGACGTTTTCGCTCAGTTGCGTGCCGTCGCTGCCCACCAGGTAGAACAATTCGAAGCGCGAGTCGCGGCGCAGGGTATCGCGCAGGAATTCTTCGGCGCGGGCGACGTCGCCGTGCAGCGAGGCCTCCATGGCCAGGCGTTCGACGCTGGCTTGCACGTCTTTATGAATCTGCAGACGAAACGCGCCCAAGCCATCGAGCAACAGGTCGCCGCTGCGGCGCACGGCCTGGCTGTGGGTCGACACCTGACCGGCTTTGCTGAGCAAGTCGGCCGCCACCCCGGCGATGTTTTGCACGTCACCGTTGATGGCGTGTACGGCGATGCCGATCTGCTCGGTTCCGGCAGCGATATGGCCGACGCGTTGATCGAGCTGGTCCATGGCCGCGCGGGTGTTGCGCAGGTCCTCGCCCATGCGGGTCATGCCGTCGCGGCCATCGGCCACGGCACTGTGCATATGCTGGCCGGCGGTGCCGAGTTGGGCCATGCCGTCGCGAAAGCGTTCGATGATCTGGCTGACTTTGCCAGTGGCCTCGGTGGTGTGCCCGGCCAGGCGCCGCACCTCATCGGCGACCACGGCAAAACCACGACCATGCTCGCCGGCACGCGCCGCTTCGATGGCGGCATTCAAGGCCAGCAGGTTGGTTTGCTGAGAAATGCTGGCGATCACACCGAGCACCTGGCTGACTTCTTCCAACTGCCCGACCAATTGGCCGATCACGCCCTCAAGCTGCGCTTCGCTGGCATCAATGGCATCCACCTGGCGCAGCACGGCGTCGCCGGTCTGTTGGCAGCTGCGCAGGGTGCCGGACACTTCAGCCGCCAGTTTCGCCACTTGTGCCGCGCCCGGCACCAGCTCGCTGTCGAGGGTGGTGCTGACTTCTTCGCTGGCACTGGCGATCAGCTCGGAGGCTTGCGCCAGTCGCTGGCCGCTGACCTCGGTTTCGCTGGCGATGCGCGCCAGCTCCGGGGCGTGGGCGGCAATATCCACCGACGCGGCGAGGCTGTCGCCGAGGCGTTTGTGCAAGGTCTGGGTGAAGCGGTTAAGACGGTTGTTGATGGGCTGCACGGTGGACAGTTGACTGGTCAGGTCAAGGTGGTCCACCAGCAAGCTCAAGGCGCCATCGTCTTCGGCTCGACGGGCTTTTGTGCGCATTAGCAACATAGTTGTGTTCTCCCTGTTAGACACAGGGTCGTGCAAGCACAGTGCCACTACGCTAACGCCGCATTGTCTCGCTTGCGCTCAAGCACGGGCCTTGAGCCTGCCCCGTTTTAAAAACCTGGCCATACAACGGGGCTCGTTTTGGTGCGAACGGCTAAGCAGGCAAGCGCCGAAAACCCACATACGCCAACAACGCCGAAGCCGCTTCATACCCCAACGCGTAAAAGTTGAAGCTCTGGCCCACCAGCCCGTCCAGATACAGGCCGGCAACCCGGCCAAGGGCGAGCGCCGCGAACAGCAGCGTCAGCATGCTGAGCGCCGGGCGCCAGTAAGCAGGACGAAAGGCGGCAGACAACAGAAACACGCCGAGCCCCAACTGCAAGGCGCCGTAATAAGCACGCACATCCACCACGGCAGCGGTTTGCATCAGCAGCATGCCGGTGAGGTTGGCCATCTCTTGCGGATAAACGAAATACGCCACGCCAAACCCACCCAACACCAGAGCCTGAAACAGCAGAAACACGCGAGCAAAAACCATCGGAACGCTCCAGCTTTTGGGGAAGGCTGCAGGATAGCCGTTCTACTGCGAGCAAACCCATGCGCCTTGGGGTTGGTTCTGACATATCTATAAACAGCGCCCCACTTAGACGCCGCGCTGCCAGCGACTATGCTGCACGGCACCTTTACCTGTGGAGTTACCGCCATGCGCCGCTTTGCTCTCGCTTCCCTGTTGTTCGCCGGCACCTTGCAGGCCGCCGAGCCCATCGCCATCGACGTTTACCGCGACGCCAACTGTGGCTGCTGCAAAGCCTGGATCAGCCACCTGGAAACCAACGGTTTCAAAGTGGCCGACCATGTGGAAACCGACATGAGCGCCGTCAAAACCCGCCTTGGCGTTCCCCACAAGCTCGGCAGCTGTCACACCGGCGTCATCGACGGCAAGTTTGTCGAAGGCCACGTCCCTGCCAGCGACATTCTCAAACTGCGCGCCCGCGCCGATTTGATCGGCGCCGCAGCGCCCGGAATGCCGATGGGTTCACCAGGGATGGAACATGGCGACGTTCGTGATGCCTATGATGTGATCGGTGTGCAGACTAACGGCGCCGAGCAGGTGCTGACCCACTACGACGGCAAGTGATGTAACACCCTGTCGGCCTGGCGCGAGCACCCTTCCAACCGCAACACTCAAGCGCCACGGACAGGAGATACACCATGCTTTGGAAAAAAGGCCGACGCAGCGACAACGTAGTGGATGCCCGCGACAGCGGCGGGGGCGGCGGCGGTATGCGCTTCGGTGGCGGCAAGGGCCTGAGCCTGGGCGCCGTGGCAATTATCGTGGTGTTCGGGTTGGTCACCGGGCAGGACCCGATGCAAATCCTCGGGCAACTGGCCAACCAGGCGGGCGTATCCACCGCCCCAACCCAAACCGAAGGCCACGCGCCGCCAGCCAATGATGAACAAGCCGAGTTCGTGCGCTCCGTACTTGGCGACACCGAAGACACCTGGCGCGCCATCTTCCAGCAAGCCGGTCAGCAGTATCAGGATCCCACCCTGGTGCTGTTTCGCGGCGGCGTGAACTCCGCCTGCGGCTTTGCCGATTCGGCCACCGGGCCGTTTTACTGCCCGGGCGACCGTCAGGTGTATCTGGACCTCGACTTCTTCAAGGAAATGGCCCAACGCTTCTCGGCAGCCGGCGACTTTGCCCAGGCTTACGTGATTGCCCACGAAGTTGGCCACCACGTGCAAACGCTTCTGGGCGTGTCGGCCAAGGTCAACAGCGCACGCCAGAGCGGCGCGAAGATGGAAGGCGCCAACGGCCTGCTGGTTCGCCAGGAACTCCAAGCCGACTGCCTGGCCGGCGTCTGGGCCTTCCATGCGCAGCAACGGTTGAACTGGCTGGAACCCGGCGACCTTGAAGAAGCCTTGAACGCGGCCAACGCCATTGGCGACGACCGCTTGCAGAAACAGGCACGCGGGCGTGTGGTGCCAGACTCCTTCACCCACGGCACCTCGCAGCAGCGAGTGCGTTGGTTCAAGACCGGGTATGAAGGCGGCAAGGTGAGTGGGTGCGATACGTTCAAGGCGACGACGTTGTAGGTTGGGAATTTCAGCATCGTTCTTGTAGGAGCGAGCTTGCTCGCGAATTCCTGAAAACGGCGATCACCAGACAAACCGCGTCACCCCCTTCGCGAGCAAGCTCGCTCCTACAGATTGCACATCCTGCAGGAGCGGCTACCGGCGCCATGCTCTACCGCCAGTCGGTACAAAGCCAGCGGCGTCAAAATCCCCGCCATGGCTAATTCCGCAGACGATTCACCCAAGTTTCCAAGCCTGCCGGTGGTGATCGCCCTGCGCCTGAAAAATGACCGCCCGGTCGACGTAAAACGCTGAAAACCGACGCCAGCAAAACGCCGCTAGCAAGCGCAACGAAAGCAGCTAATATGCCTGATCGTCGTAGCTGTCCGGGGTGTTCAAGCCATGCGTCTTGCCGAGTTTATCGTCGCCACCGTTGACCGCATCGTCGACGAATGGGAGGCCTTTGCCATGACCATTCGTCCCGCCGCCGACAGCATGAACAAGGTCGAACTGCGTGACCACGCCAAGGCCATTCTGCTGGCCGCCGCGCGCGACATGAACACTGCGCAAACGCGCATGGAAAGCGCCGCCAAAGCCATGGGCGAAGGCCCGGATAAAACCCCGAGTCTCGACGTGGCCGCTGCCAGCCATGGCGAGCTGCGCCATCAAGTGGGGTTTGACCTGGTGCAAATGACGTCCGAGTTCCGCCATCTGCGCGCCAGCGTCATCCGTCTGTGGACCGACAGCCTGGTGCAGATGGAACTGGTGCACATGCGCGACCTGATCCGTTTCAACGAAGCCATCGACGAAGCGCTGGCCGAATCCACCGCGGCCTACGCCGAACAAGTGAACCACTCTCGCGACATCTTCCTCGCCATTCTCGGCCACGACCTGCGCGCACCGTTGCAGGCGGTGAGCATGTCCAGCGAATTGCTGGCGAGCAAAGCGGGGCTGGACGACAAGGCCCGCAGCCATGTGCAGCGCATTCGCAACAGCACGCGGCACATGAGCGGCATGGTCAACGATCTGCTGGAATTCGTGCGCAGTCGCCTGGGCAACAGCCTGCCCATCGTGCGCTCGCCGGTGGACATGAGCCTGCTCTGTCAGGCCGCTATCGACGAAGCCAGCGCCGGCCAGCCAATGAGCGACCTGCGCTTCGAAATAAGCGGAGACACCGCCGGCGAGTGGGATCAAGGCCGCATCGAACAACTGCTGCAAAACCTGATCGGCAATGCCCTGCAACACGGCGCCACCAACCTGCCCATCACCGTACGCCTGACCGGTGAAACCGACAGCGTGACCTTGACGGTGCACAACCACGGCGAGCCCATCATCGAGAGCGCCATCTCCACCATCTTCTTCCCCTTGGTACGCAGCACCAGTGACCGCGCCGGCGAAACCAGCCTGGGCCTGGGGTTGTTCATCGTCAACGAAGTGGTGCTCGCCCACGGCGGCACCGTTCAAGTGGCCTCCAACCACGACGACGGCACCACCTTCACTGTGATGTTGCCAAAGCGTTGAGCGGTTACGGCACAACCACCGGCGCGCCATAGCCGGCGGAAAACAATAAACCTAACACCACCGGCATTACCGCTCCAGTGCCCAGGTTGCCGATCAAAACCATCGCCGCGACCTTGTGCGGGTCGCGGTGGTATTGCTCGGCGAGCATGTAGTTGAGCACCGCTGGCGGCAGCGCGGCGAAGACCCACAGGCAGGCCAGTTGCAGGCCTTGCAGATCGAGGAGCTGGATCAGCGGCCAGGCGAGGATCAAGCCGCTCGCGGGGCATGCAACTGCGCCGAGCAGGCCGATTTTCCAGGCGCTGAAGTCGACGTCCAGCATGCGTACGCCCAGGGCGAAGAGCATCAGCGGCACGCTCGTGGTGCCCAGCATGGTGGCCGATTCCAGTAGCCAGTGCGGCAGGTGCAGGCCGCTAAGGTTGATGGCCAAACCAGCGATAGTCGCCAGCACCACGGGAATTCGATACAGGCGCCACACCGGCGTGGCCGGGTCGAGCATGCGCAGGCCGACGGTGAAGTGCAGCAGCATTTCCACGATAAACAACACCACCGCCGCCGGCAGCGCTTTCTCGCCAAATGCCAGGGCCATCAGCGGCAAGCCCATGTTTCCGGTGTTGCTGAACATCATCGGTGGCAGAAAGGTGCGCAGGTCGAGCTTGAGCCAGCGCGCGAACGGCCACAGCACCAGCCCGGAACCCTACACCACTCCGGCCCCGGCGAGTGCCAGACTGGCGTAGTCCTGCAGGGCCGCCTTGCTGTCGGCCAGCACGGCGAATACCAGCAGCGGCACCAGCAATTCCATGTTCAGGGTGTTGAGGCCACGCATGTCGGGCTTGCGCAAATGACCGTAGAGCGCGCCGCAACCGGTGATCAAAAACACCGGCATGAGGGTTGAGAGAATCTGGGAAAACATTACCGCTCCAGACGAAAAGTGGCAGAAGGCGAGATCGTTAGCTTGGCAAGTATCCTGCCGGGCCGCTTGGGCGGACACAACCCCTACTAGCGTCTTGGTAGCGTCTAGCCAGCGCCTTTGCGCTGAGATAGTGGCCTTTCTGACAGCCCGTCGATTTTTCCCGCCCTATCGACGAATGGCCGCCCACTCTCTGCCGATGGCGGTAACCTCGGACCGCTCTAGCCTGCGGCTCCGCGTCATAAAAGCTCCACAGAGAGCCCACCGCAGGCAACAACACACGGGTAACGCCAGCGTGCCAACCGCTGCCGTTACAGGCTGAGCGCCCCTGCCAGCGTGCAAGCCACTCCTTGATCAACATCTGGAGTGAACAATGATCACGTCTTTAAAGGCCACAGTGCTGGCCGCCACACTGGTTGCCTGCGCCGCTGCCCACGGCCAGGTGCTGGAACGCGAACTGGGCGCCTACGATCTGCAACTCGGCACCACCCCCACTCGCAGCATGGCGCAGGGCCTGGTGCAGCCGGCGCAAAACGGCACCTTTCAGGGCGGCCTCGACCTGACTCACGAAAGCGGCTGGTACCTGGGCCAATGGTCGCCCAGCATGGGCATCGCCCCGGACAGCCAGCTGGAGCTCGATTCCTACAGCGGCTTCAAGCGGCCGTTCAACAACCGCTTCGGCTACGAAATGGGCCTGATCCGTTACAGCCATCCGGGGTTCAGCGCCAATGACAGCAACGAGTACTACGCCGGCCTGACCTTGCTCGACAGCCGCTTCGGCGCAGCCTTCAGCCAGGCGCCCGGGCGCACCGACAGCACGCTGCTGATGGACCTGGCGTTAAACCCGCCCTTGGCGATGAACCTATCGATGAAATACGCCAACCACACGTTGGACGACGCGGTGACTTACGGCGATGGCGGGCTCGTGCGGGTGTTCAACGACTGGTCACTGAACCTGTCGCGCCCGTGGGCGGGCATTGATTTGAACCTGTCGTACAGCGGTTCAACCTTGAGCGGGCCGCAGTGCGTGGCGTATTCGGGGCACAACGGCTATTGCGAGGATTACTTCATGTTCAAGGCGGAGCGGTCGCTGTTCTAACCGCGCCGTTTACTCGCTGAGAAATCGGCCGAGCTGGCTTTTCAGCTGGCTATTCTCGCGGCGCACTTGCTCAAGGTCGTCGAGCAGTTGCAAGGCCAGGGCGATGCCCGACCATTCCAGTTCCAGTTCGCGCTGTAGCCGCGCGGCGCGGCGGCAGGTGATCAGCGCATGCTGGTCGAATTGCCACGTGTCCGGCCCGCGCCCGGCCGGATAGATGATGCCGTGCTCGACGATCTCCATCAGCAGTGAGGTGGGAATCGCCACGGTCTGACAGAGTTCTTGCATGCCCAATGGATTGCTCATGGTTATTTGCTCCATTCGCTGCGGGGATCGAAGTCGACCTTCTGCGCCAGTTTTTCCCAGAGTTTGCGCGCATCGTCGCTGGTGGTTTTCGGCATCACGACCTTGAGCTGCGCATACAGATCGCCGCGCTCGCCGGCCTTGGTGCCCAGGCCGCGACCTTTGATGCGCAGGCGCTGGCCGCTCTGGCTGTTGGCCGGAATGGTCAGGGTGATACGGCCATTGAGCGTCGGCGCCTCGACCTTGGTGCCCAGCGCGGCTTCCCAGGGTGCCAACGGTACGGTGAGCACCAGGTCGCTGCCCTGCACATCAAACAAGGGATGGGGCGCGAAGCGCACGTTCAGGTATAGATCACCCGGCTGCCCGCCCGCACTGCCGGGCCCGCCCTGCCCTTTCAAGCGGATGCGCTCACCGTCGGCGACGCCAAAGGGAATCTTCACGTTGAGGCTTTTGCTTTGCGCCGGCTGGCCCATGGCAGCGGGCAACTGGAAGGAGATTTTCTTCGCCTCGCCAGTCAGGGTTTCTTCAAGAAACACCGGGAGTTCCATTTCCACATCCTGACCTTTGCGAGCGCGGTTGCGTGCCTCTTCAGCGCCGCCGCCACGGCGAAATATCGACTCGAAAAAATCGGAATAATCGCCGCCGTAGGCATCGGTAAACGCACCACCGCCCGGCTGGCGACCACGCGGATGCTCAAACGGCCGGCCGTGCTGGCCGTACTTGCGCAGCTCATCGAACTCGGCGCGCTTGTCGGCATCCTTGAGCACGTCATAGGCCTCGGCCACTTCCTTGAAGTGGACTTCGGCGTCCTTTTCTTTGCTCACATCCGGGTGGTACTTGCGCGCGAGCTTGCGGTAGGCGGCTTTGATCGCTTTCTCATCCGCGGTGGGCTCGATGCCCAGGATTTTGTAGTAGTCCTTAAAGTCCATCGTCACTCCGGGTAAAAACTACTGCGCTCGGTTAAGCGGCGTTGAAAGGTGGATTCAAAAATGCTCATTGGCTACAGCCAACTCCGCTTTTTTCACCACCTTTCGCCTTGCTTTCCCTTCGCTCGCTACGTTTTTACAGTCAGCGGGAAAGCGGCATTCGGCAATGGCAATTGCCTGATCAGTAGTTTTTCATCGGAGTTGGCTGTCTTTACTGCCGCGACGGTTATACCCGGCGCTGGCCGAGTTTGCCTTGTCGTGTTCAGCCTGGCAGGCGACACACAGGCGCACGCCGGGAATGGCTTTGCGCCGCGCCTCGGGAATGGCGGCGTCGCATTCTTCGCAGTGTTTCAGGCTTTCGCCTGTGGGCAGCTGGCTGCGTGCACGCGCGATGGCGTCTTCGATGCTGCTGTCGATCTGCTCTTGTACGGCTCCGTCACTTGCCCAACCGCCGGCCATGATCTGTCTCCCGCTCGTTATGCGTTAGAGAAAGATATGGGCGCGCGACTGCTTTTTTACAAGCGCGGGCGGCGGGTGACGGTACGAACGGTCGGACTATTCCTTCACTTCCATGAATTCTTTAGCCCAGAGCAAATAGTCTTCGGGGTGGGTGTATTTGTGCGACAGCTCGGAAGCGCTGAGGTCGCTGGCCACCACTTGCCGCTGTTCGCGCAGGCAGTCGTAGGTGGCTTTGATGGCGGCGAAGTAGGCGGCATGACCATCTACCACAATGCGCACGCCCAGGCTGGCAAGACGGGCGTCGTCACGCAGCGACGGGTTGCCATAGGTCACCAGCATGATCGGCACGGTGAGGTGCGCGGCGATGCGTTCCAGGTGTTCGAAGTCGGTAATGCCGACCATGCAGATGCCGTCGGCGCCGGCGGCCTGATAAGCCAGGGTGCGGCTGATGACTTCATCCACCGACAGCACGCCGGCATTGGTACGGGCGATGATTGCCAGCGCGGCATCGACGCGGGCTTCCAGCGCTGCGCGAATTTTGCCGACGCCCTCTTCCACGGGAATCAGGTCGGTGGACTTGCGCCCGAACTGCGCCGGCAGCAGCGTGTCCTCCAGCGTCAGCGCGGCGACGCCGGCGCGCTCGAGTTCCTTCACGGTGCGCATTACGTTCAGCGCGTTGCCGTAGCCGTGGTCGGCATCGGCGATGACCGGCAGGTTGGCGACGCGACCGATGCGGGTGGCCTGCTCGACGAACTCGCTCAGGGTTATCAGCGCGAAATCGGGCGCAGCCAGTACCTGCAGGGAGGCAACCGAGCCGCCGAGAATGCCGACTTCGAAACCAAGGTCGCCGGCAATGCGCGCGGACATGGGGTCGAACACCGACGCGGTGTGGTAGCAGAATTCGGATGACAGCAACGCACGGAAGGTGCCGCGCAGCGCATGGTGGGAGGCTCTGGGCATAGGGGTTCCAACAGCTGTTTTTATTGGTGGTATGAGTCGTTACCTAACCTTAGCAAGACACATACCCGCCGCCAGCTTAACCCACGCGCCCTTTCTAGAGCCTTTCGACGGTGTATTGCTGGCTGAGGGTGGCGAATTTACGCCGCCGCCAGCCGTGTAGGGGCGGCAAACCGCCACTACCTGATAAATGGTCCGTCAATGGCTGATCATCCACGGCCGCCCGGCCGGCTTGCCCTTCATAGCGTGGGGGTTGGCCTTGGTCGGCGCCAAGGGTTTGTTGGCACTGCAGCAGCCGCAACCCGCCGGGTGTTTGCGCGCTTGTTTGTACTCATCAAGCGTCTGCGGCGCATGGGCGCTGCGCTCGTTGGCAGCGTGGGCGCGGCGCTGGCTGCCAGCCATGGTGGACAGGCACGGCGCCGAGAGAATCACCCGTTTGCTGGTGCTGCCACAGGCGGGGCACAGGCAGGGTTCGTCGCGGTCCGCCATGGGACGCAACATCGTAAAGTCGCCGCAATCGGCGCAGTCGTATTCGTAGATGGGCATTGGGTTATCCCTTGAGGGCCAATCGCGGCTAAAGCCGCTCCTACAAACCGCACCCTCTGTAGGAGCGGCTTTAGCCGCGATTGGCCAGACCTGAAAACAACGTTCTCTACATCAGGGTTTCATCACCTGGACCATGCCAACGCCGCCCGGCCCCGGCACCGCCCAGGCGACGAAACTCATTTGTCCGGCGCTTTGGGTAGGTCGATGCTGCCATCGAGGTACTTGGTCGGGCCGGAGGCATTCGGGTTGATGTCGAATTCGAAAATTTCAGTCGGCAGCCACAAGGTGGCGCAGGCGTTGGGGATATCCACCACGCCGCTGATATGCCCCTGCACCGGCGCGGAGCCGAGCAGCGAGTAGCCCTGTGCCGGCGAGTAGCCGAACTTGGTCAGGTAGTTGATGGCGTTTAGGCAGGCCTGTTTGTAGGCCAGGTTGACGTCGAGGTAATGCTGCTTGCCGGCGTCGTCTACCGAGATGCCTTCGAAAATCAGGTAATTGTTGTACGTCGGCACAATGGGGCTGGGTTTGAAGATCGGATTCTTGATGCCGTACTTGGCCATGCCGCCTTTGATCAGCTCGACCTTCATGTGCACCCAACCGGCCATTTCGATGGCGCCGCAAAAGGTGATTTCGCCGTCGCCCTGGCTGAAGTGCAAATCGCCCACCGACAACCCGGCGCCGTCTACATACACCGGGAAGAAAATCTTCGAGCCGCGCGACAGGTCCTTGATATCGCAGTTACCGCCGTGCTCGCGTGGCGGCACGGTGCGGGCGCCGGTCATGGCGGCCAGGTCGCGGACTTCGCCCTTCATCTTGCCCATGTGTGCGGTCGGCGCCATCGGCGCGTTGGCCAGCGGCGGCACGCGGTTTGGGTTGGTGTCGATCAGTTCCTGCTCGCGCTTGTTCCAGTCGGCGAGCATTTTGTGATCCGGCAGGCAGCCAATCAGGCCGGGGTGAATCAGGCCGGCAAAGTTAACGCCCGGAATGTGCCGCGAGCTGGTGAACATGCCTTTGAAATCCCAGATGGACTTCTGCGCTTCGGGAAAATAATCAGTGAGAAAACCACCGCCATTCTGCTTGGAGAAAAAGCCATTGAAGCCCCAGAGCGAGTCCGGCTTGGCGCCGATGTCGAGCAGATCAACCACCAGCAAATCGCCCGGTTCGGCACCGTGCACGCCCACCGGGCCGGAGAGGTAGTGCACGGTGGTCAGGTCCACATCGCGCACGTCGCTGGCGTCGTCGTTGTTCTTGATCGCGCCGGCGGTCCAGTCATAGGTTTCCAGAATGAAATCGTCGCCCGGCTTTACCCAGCAGGCCATCGGAATGTCCGGATGCCAGCGGTTGTGAATCTGCTCGTTTTCGGTGGCGGCCTGGTTGAGGTCAACCTTGATCAGCGTATCGGTCATGACAAAGCTCCTGGACCTTGTGAGGGTGGTGCGCAGTGAAGCGCCGGGGTACGGAGCTAGTCTTGTTCGGCTGGGGAAATGGATAAATACGTTGGATGACGTATGCGTGCAGGGCTTGAATGACGGGGGCTACAGCGGATTTTCGGGCGGGCGAAAAGCATCGCGACTAACGCCACTCCCACAGGTGTACGCGCACCTGTGGGAGCGGCTTCAGCCGCGATTTCTGGAACAGGCAATCACACCGACAGGTACCGGCTGATGGTTTTTTCATCCACGTTATCGCGCGTTTCCTCGACCACGAATTTGCCTTTTTCGATGACCAAAAAACGGTCGGCGATTTCCATGGTGAAGCTCAGCACCTGCTCGGACACCACAATGGTCAGGTCGCGCAGACTGCGGATTTCTTTGAGCTTGTGGGCGATGTCTTTGATGATCGAGGGCTGGATGCCTTCGGTAGGTTCGTCGAGCAGCAACACCTTGGGGTTGGTGGCCAAGGCCCGGGCAATCGCCAGTTGTTGTTGCTGGCCGCCGGAGAGATTGCCGCCCTTGCGCGAACGCATTTCGTGCAGCACGGGGAACAACGCGTAGAGGTCGTCCGGCACCTTGCCTTTGGCTGATGCGGGCAGGCCGGTCTGGATGTTTTCCAGCACGGTCATGTGGGAAAAAATCATCCGGCCTTGCGGTACATAGGCGATGCCGTGTTCGACGCGCTGGTGGGTTTCCAGCTTCGACACGTCGTGCCCGTCTACCGAGATTTGCCCGCCCCATTGCGGCAGCACGCCCATCAGGCTTTTGAACAACGTGGTTTTGCCCATGCCGTTGCGCCCCATGACCGCGACGATTTCTTTTTTCGCCACATCAAGGTTCAGCTCGTGGAGGATCTGGCTCTGGCCGTAGCCGGACACCAGATTGGAAATGGTGAACATAGGGTGTGCCTCTTGTTCGATTTTTCAGGAAGACGCCATTTTCAAACGTTCCCCTCGCCCGTTTACGGGAGAGGGGAGCCAGAACGCAGTCTCAATCCGATCCCCTCGCCCGCTTGCGGGAGAGGGTGCCCGAAGGGCGGGTGAGGGCCGGCCGTTACACCGAGTCGCCTGCTGCCCTCTCCCCCAGCCCCTCTCCCGCAAGCGGGCGAGGGGAGCCAGAACGCAGTCTCAATCCGATCCCCTCGCCCGCTTGCGGGAGAGGGTGCCCGAAGGGCGGGAGAGGGCCGACCGTTACACCGAGTCGCCTGCTGCCCTCTCCCCCAGCCCCTCTCCCGCTCGCGGGAGAGGGGAGCTCAAACGCGATTTCCTTCCAATCCCCTCGCCCGCCCGCGGGAGAGGGTGCCCGAAGGGCGGGAGAGGGCCGGCCGTTACACCGAGTCGCCTGCTGCCCTCTCCCCCAGCCCCTCTCCCGCAAGCGGGAGAGGGGAGCTAAAAATCAATGTCCCAGATAAACCTCAATCACCTTCGGATTACTCTGCACCGCCTCCATGCTCCCTTCCGCCAGCACCTTGCCCTGGTGCAGCACGGTCACGCGGTGGGCGATGCTTTTCACGAACTCCATGTCGTGCTCAATCACCAGCACCGAGCGCCCCTGGCTGATGCGGTTGAGCAGGTCGGCGGTTTGCACCCGTTCGCTCACGCTCATGCCGGCCACCGGTTCGTCGAGCATCAGCAGTGCCGGGTCCTGCATCAGCAACATGCCAATCTCCAGCCACTGTTTCTGGCCGTGGGAAAGCAGGTCGGCCTGTTTGTCGAGAAAGTCGCTGAGGAAGATTTCACCGGCCACCTCCTCCACCCGCGAAATCACCTCGGCACTGCGTTTAAAAAACAGCGCGCCAAACACTTTGCGACCGGCCGGGTACGACATTTCCAGGTTCTCGAACACGGTGAGGTTTTCGTAGATCGAGGGGTTTTGAAACTTGCGGCCGACGCCGGCGCGAACAATGTCGTACTCGCGCATTTTGGTCAGTTCGCGGCCTTCGAATTCGATGCTGCCGGCGGTGGATTTGGTCTTGCCGCAAATAAGGTCCAGCACCGTGGTTTTGCCGGCGCCGTTAGGGCCGATCACCACGTGCACTTCATTGCGATCGACGTACAGGTTGAGGTCGTTTACGGCTTTGAAGCCGTCGAACGAAACCGTCAGTCCTTCGATGGCCAACACCGGTTTGGCCGCTTGAAATCCGGCTGGGCTGTTCATGGCGTGGTCTCCAGTTCGCGAGGTGCGGTTTTCGGCTCAGGCTTGGCGGCAAACACGCGGGCTTTGGTTTCCGGCACGCCAAACAGTTTTTTACCCAGGGCAAAACGCGACAGCCATTTGCGCCCGTGGCTTTCCCACAACCCGGCGATGCCGTTGGGGAAGTACATGACCACGACAATAAACAGCCCGCCCATGAGGTACAGCCAAAGCTCGGGAAAGCTCTCGGAAAAGTAGGTTTTGCCAAAGCTCACCAGCAAGGTGCCGTACACCGCCCCAAGCAGCGACATGCGCCCGCCTACGGCGGCAAAAATGACCATTTCAATCGACGGCACGATGCCGACGAAGCTCGGCGACATAAACCCCACCTGCAAGGCAAACATCGCCCCGCCGATGGCCGAAAACGCCGCCGCCACGCAGAACACGAAAATCTTGAAACTGGCCACGTCGTAGCCTGAAAAGCGCACGCGTTCTTCCTTGTCGCGCATGGCCATGAGCAGGCGGCCGAGCTTGGAGGTGAGGATGAAACGCCCGAGCAGCACGCAGCCCAACAGCAGGAACGCGTTAACGAAGTAGAGAATGGTTTTGGAGCTGTCCGGGCGGATGTCCCAACCGAGCAGGGTTTTCAAATCGGTGATGCCGTTGACGCCGCCAGTGAGCCCCTGCTGGCCGATGATCAGGATGGTCAGAATCGCCGCAATCGCCTGGGTAACGATGGAGAAATACACATCACCCACGCGTCGTTTGAACATCGCCACGCCGATGATCAGCGCCAGCAACGTCGGCACTGCCACCACCGCCAACAGCGCAAAGCTGAAGCTGTGAAACGGCTGCCACATCATTGGCAGTTCGGTGATCTGGTTCCAATCCATAAAGTCCGGAATGCCGGGTGTGGACTGGATTTTGGTGCTCTCGGGATCGGACGCTTCGAGCTTGAGAAACATCGCCATGCAGTAGCCGCCAACGCCGAAGAAAATGCCCTGGCCGAGGCTGAGAATGCCGCCGTAACCCCAGCACAACACCAGGCCAACGGCGACGAAGGCGTAGGTCAGGTATTTGCCGACCATGTTCAGGCGGAAGGTGTCGAGCAGCAGCGGGAACACCACCAGTATCAGCGTGGCCAGCACCAACAGGCCGATGGCGCCCTGCTTGCCGCCAAGCAGGCTTTCGTATGCGTTTTTCATGGGCGGTTTCCTATCGTGTATTCGTGCATTTCGCCAGCAAGCTCATTTGCGAACTTTGATCGAAAAGAGCCCTTGCGGCCGCAGCATCAAAATCAGAATCACCGCCGACAACGTCAGCACCTTGGCCATCGAACCCGAGAGGAAAAACTCCATGATCGATTGCGCCTGGGCGATGGTGAATGCCGAGGCGATGGTGCCCACCAGGCTGGCAGCGCCGCCGAAAACCACGGTGAGAAAAGTGTCGACGATGTACAGCGAACCCGCCGTCGGCCCGGTGGAGCCGATGGTGGTGAACGCGGCGCCAGCCACGCCAGCCACGCCGCAGCCGAGGGCAAAGGTCATGCGGTCGACCCGCTTGGTGTTGATGCCCACGGCACGGCTCATGACGCGGTTCTGCATGGTGGCGCGCACCTGCAAGCCCCAGCGCGAGCGGTACAGCATGAGAAAGATGGTGGCGGTCAGCGCGGCGGTGAGGGCCATGACAAACAGGCCGTTCTTGGGAATGTCCACCGCGGCCGTGGGGCTCCATGAGCCCATGATCCACTCGGGCATTTCCGCGCCCACTTCACGGGCGCCGAAGATCGAGCGGAAGGCTTGCTGCATCACCAGCGACAACCCCCAGGTGGCCAGCAGCGTGTCCAGCGGCCGGTGGTACAGCTTGCTGATCATCGCCCACTCCACCAGCCACCCGAGGGCACCGGCGATAAAAAACGAGGCGATGATCGCGAAGAAAAAGTAGTACGGCTGCAGGGCCGGTACGTAGTGCAGCGTGAGCGTGGAAATCACGTACGTGGTGTAAGCGCCAACGGTGAGGAACTCGCCATGGGCCATGTTGATCACGCCCATTTGCCCGAAAATAATCGCCAGGCCGAGTGCCATCAGCAGCAGCACACAGAACACCGACAAGCCGTTGAACCCCTGCATGACGGCGATTGCGCCGAAGTCGGTAAGCCATTCCATGAGTGGACTCCTGATGGGTGGTGGGTGGAGGGGAAATCGGTGTGGAAACGCCCCCCTCTCCCCAGCCCTCTCCCCGAGGGGCGAGGGGGCGGTTAGGTGATACGTGCCAGTAGCCGCAACGCCGTTCAGTCCCCTCGCCCCAGCGGGGAGAGGGTTAGGGAGAGGGGGTTGGATTTCAAATCAAACCCAACGTCGTGAGCCCCTACTGATAACCCTTAGGAAACGGATTCGGCTCAATCAGCTCCGACTCATGCACCACCTTGAACGTACCGTCAGCCTGAATCTGGGCGATGCGCGCCTTGCTCCAGAGGTGATGGTTGTCGTGCACTTTCACGTAGCCTTCGGGCGCTGTGGTCAGTTCGATGCCTGGCGAGGCGGCGACCACTTTGTCCACATCAAAGCTGCCGGCTTTTTCCACTGCGGCTTTCCACAACCATGGGCCGAGGTAGCCAGCCTGGGTGACGTCGCCGATCACCGAGTCCTTGCCGTACTTGGCTTTGAATTCCTCAACGAACTTCTTGTTGTTGGGGTTATCCAGGGTCTGGAAGTACTTCATCGACGAGTAGAAGCCCTTCATGTTCTCGCCGCCGATGCCGAGCATTTCGTCTTCAGTAACCGACAGGGTCAGCAGGGTTTGCTTGTCGCTGGTGATGCCGGCGGCTTTCAGCTGTTTGTAGAAGGCCACGTTAGAGCCGCCGACCACGGCGGCGAACACCACGTCGGGTTTCTTCAGTTTGATTTTGTTGGTCAGCGAACCGAATTGGGTGTTGCCGAGCGGGTAGTACTCCTCGCCAACCACCGTGCCGCCGAGCACGTTTTCGATGTGCTTGCGGGCGATTTTCATGGAGGTGCGCGGCCAGATGTAGTCCGAGCCCAGCAGGTAGAAGGTTTTCGCGCCCTTCTCTTTGGCGATCCAGTCGAGGCTGGCGAGAATTTGTTGGGTGGCTTCCTGGCCGGTGTAGATCACGTTTTTCGACTGCTCAAGGCCTTCATAAAACGTTGGGTAGTAGAGCAAGCCGTTGTCTTTCTCGAAAATCGGCAGCACCGCTTTGCGCGAGGCCGAGGTCCAGCAACCAAACACCGTGGCCACCTTGTCGCTCTCCAGCAGCTTCTTGGCTTTTTCGGCGAAGGTCGGCCAGTCGGAGGCGCCGTCTTCCTGAATCACCTTGATCTGCCGACCCAGAATGCCGCCCGAGGCGTTGATCTGGTCGATGGCCAGGCGCTCGGCCTGAATGGCGCCGGTTTCGGAAATGGCCATGGTGCCGGTGGCCGAGTGCAGTTGGCCGACGGTGACGGTGGTGTCGGTAACCGCCAGGCCCGTGGTATTGGCCGCATCCGCCAGCACGCTCTGGCTGAACACGCTCGCCGCCAGCAGCGACAGTGCCGCCGCACCGAGCGCCAGCCGACGGGGAAGAAAGCTCGTCAATCGTGAATCCATGATGCTGCTCCTCTGGTAGTTGGCCTCCCCGGCTCGCCTTTCGGGTACCGGCTTGGGGTTGCGGCAAGGATGGGGCGCAGCAGCGTGGTGGCGGTATACGCAGGTTGACGTAAGCGCATACGTCATCTGACGTACAGCCGCCTGCCCCGGCCTGGTGCAAGCTAGCCGCACGCCACGCAGCCAGACAAAAGCCCAGGCGCAGCAGGCGCGCGTATTAACGGGGGCGCAGGCCGTAAACCGGCCGGGGCATGGAAGTTGCTCGGCACCCCGCAGGCCTTTTCCTTCCGAGCTTCAGGAGCCCGACGTGCAACCCACCGGCACCCAGCGCATCGTCAAGATTCGCCGCGACTACAACAGCTGGGTCGCCGACGAGACCATGGAGGACTACGCGCTTCGCTTCACCCCACGCTCGTTTCGCAAATGGTCGGAGTGGCGCATCGCCAATACGGCGATTGGCGCGGTGTCGTTTTTGGCCCTGGAAGCGATCGGCGGCGCGCTGGCGCTGAGCTACGGATTCACCAATACGCTGTGGGCAATTCTGGCGGTGAGCCTGGTGATTTTTCTTACCGGCTTGCCCATTAGCTACTACGCCGCGCGCTATGGCGTAGACATGGACCTGCTCACCCGCGGCGCCGGTTTTGGCTATATCGGTTCCACCATCACCTCGCTGATTTACGCCAGCTTCACCTTTCTGTTTTTCGCCCTTGAAGCGGCGATCATGGCCTTGGCGCTGGAGCTGTATTTCCACATTCCGCTGGCCCTGGCTTATGTGATTTGCTCGGTGCTGGTAATTCCGCTGGCCGCTTACGGGGTGACGCTGATCAGCCGCTTGCAGCTGTGGACGCAGCCCCTGTGGATTGTGCTGTTGCTGCTGCCGTATCTATTTGTGGCGTGGAAAAATCCGGAAGCACTGAGCGACTGGACCAGCTTTGCCGGCCGCGAAGGGGAAGGCGGCGCGTTCAATCTGCTGTCGTTCGGCGCCGCCTGCACGGTGGCCCTGGCGCTGATCACGCAGATTGGCGAACAGGTCGACTACCTGCGTTTTCTGCCGGAAAAAACCGCCGCCAACCGTAAACGCTGGTGGGCCGCGCTGCTGATGGCCGGGCCCGGCTGGATTATTCCGGGCGCACTGAAAATGCTCGCCGGGGCGTTTCTGGCGTTCCTCGCGTTACAGCATGAAATTCCCATGGAGCGCGCCGCCGAGCCCACGCAGATGTACCTCGTGGCGTTCGGATACGTGTTTGAATCGCCGCAGTTGGCGCTGGCGGCGATGGTGCTGTTCGTCATTGTGTCCCAGGTAAAAATCAACCTGACCAACGCCTACGCCGGCTCGCTGGCGTGGTCGAATTTCTTCGCCCGCGTCACCCACAGCCACCCTGGCCGCGTGGTGTGGCTGGTGTTCAACGTGGCGATTGCGCTGATGCTGATGGAGCTCGGTGTGTTCGAGGCCATCGAAGAGGTGCTGGGGCTGTACGCCAACGTCGCCATCGCCTGGATTGGCGCGGTGGTCGCCGACCTGGTCATCAATAAACCGTTGGGCCTGTCGCCGCGCCATATCGAGTTCAAGCGCGCGCATTTGTACGACATCAACCCGGTCGGCGTCGGCGCCATGCTGGTGGCCTCGCTGCTGTCGGTGCTGGCCCACGGCGGGGTATTCGGCGCCATGCTGGAAGCGGCGTCGCCGGTGGTGGCGCTGGGCACCGCCTTTGTCACCGCGCCGCTGATTGCCTGGCTGACCAAGGGCCGCTTCTACATCGCCCGCAGCAGCGCGCCGCAATTGCTCTACCCCGCCGGGCCGGTCGCGCAGTTGCAATGCGGCTTGTGCAGCAACGCTTTCGAGGCGCCGGACATGGCGTTCTGCCCGGCCTACAGCACGCCGATCTGCTCGCTGTGCTGCTCGCTCGACGCGCGCTGCGGCGACGCCTGCAAGCCGCAGGCGCGGCTGGTCGATCAGATGGATAACTTCGTGCGCTGGCTGTTCCCCCGCGCTTCGATTCCACGCTTGCACAGCCGCCTGGCGCAATACCTCGGGCTACTGCTGGTGCTGGTGGCTTTGCTGCTTGGCGCCCTGCTGATGATTTACAGCCAGGTGTCCCACAGCCTTTTGCCGCACTCGCCGCAGGTGCAGCAGACGTTGTACCTGGCCTTTCTCAAAGCCTTTCTCACCCTCACCGTGTTCGCCGCCATTCTCGCCTGGTGGGTGGTGCTGACCCGGGAAAGCAGGCGCGTGGCGCAGGAAGAATCGGACCGGCAAACCGTGCTGCTGATGCAGGAAATCGAAGCCCACAGCCGCACCGACGAGGCGCTGCAAAAAGCCAAAGAGGCCTCGGAAGCCGCCAACGCAGCGAAGAGCCGTTACGTGACAGGGCTGTCCCACGAACTGCGCACGCCGCTCAACAGCATTCTTGGCTACACCCAGATTCTGCAACGCGACAGCGCCATGCCCGGCCAGCACCACGACGCCCTGGCCACCATTTACCGCAGCGGCTCGCACCTGCTCTCGCTGATCGATGGGCTGCTGGACGTGGCGAAAATTGAAGCGGGCAAGCTACAACTGGAACTCAGCGAAATTCCCTTCCCGGAATTCATCCACGACCTCCAGCGCATGTTCACGCCACAGGCCGAAGAGAAAGGCCTGCACTTTCGCCTGGAGCAGCAAGGGCGTATGCCAACCGTGGTGCGCGGCGATGAAAAGCGCGTGCGGCAAATTCTGATCAACCTGCTCGGCAACGCCGTGCGCTTCACCGACAGCGGCGAGGTGTGCTTGCGCGTGAGCTATATGCGCGAGACGGCGACGTTTGAAATCCTCGACACCGGGATCGGTATTGCGCCGGAGCAGATCGAGCGGATTTTCCAGCCGTTCGAACGCGGCGACCTGATGCGCCAGGACAATGGCGTGGGCCTGGGCCTGACCATCACGCGCATGCTCACTTCGTTAATGGGCGGCGAGCTGTCGGTGCGCAGCGTGCCGGACCAAGGCACCTGTTTTCAGGTCCGCCTGTTTCTTTCCGAAGTGCGCGTGCCGCAGGCGGTGGTGCACGTAGAACACGACATCATTGGTTATCAGGGCCCACGCCGGCTGATTCTGCTGGTGGACGACCATGTCGAGCACCGGCGCATTCTTGCCGGCATGCTCGAGCCGCTGGGTTTTGATATCGCCCAGGCCGCCAGCGGGCAGGAAGCGATTCGCCAGGTGGCGCTGCTGAACCCGGACCTGATTCTGATGGACCTGTCGATGCCGCACATGGATGGCTGGGAAACCAGCCGGCTGATCCGTCGCAACGCGCTGTCACTGGCGCCGATCATCGTCATTTCCGCTAACGCCTTTGCCGACGACCGCGAGCGAAGCGTGGCCGCTGCCTGCAACGATTACCTCGCCAAGCCGGTCCATACGCCCGCCTTGCTGGAGAAAATTCAGCTGTATCTGGGGTTGCGCTGGGTGAAGCGCGCCAATGTGAGCGCCGGCCCTGCGCAGGCGTTGGTGGTGCCTTCGGCCGGCGCCTTGAGCGAACTCTACGAGCTGGGCGAGTTGGGCTACATCAAAGGCATTCTGGAAAAACTCGACTGGCTCGACACGCAAGAACCGGTGAGCGCGACGTACACGCAAAGCCTGCGCGCGCAGGTGAAACGCTTCCAGCTGAACGAATTCAATCGCCGGGTAAAAGACGCCTTGCAACACCTCACTCACCCCACCGACGCGCCTGCCGAGGAGACGCCATGAACGCGCTGACCACCCACCAAGGCATCGTGCTGATCGTCGATGACACGCCAGACAACCTGGCGTTGTTATCCGACGCGCTCGACATGGCCGGCTATATGGTGCTGGTCGCCCTCGACGGCGCCAGCGCTCTGGAGCGCATGCAGCGCCGTCGCCCGGATGTGGTGCTGCTGGACGCGATGATGCCTGGGCTGGATGGCTTTGAAACCTGTCGAAGGATCAAGGCGCAGGCCGAGCTGGCCGACATTCCCGTGCTATTCATGACCGCCCTGTGCGACAGCGAACACGTGGTTGAAGGCTTCGCCGCCGGCGGCATCGATTACGTGACCAAACCGATTCGCCCTGACGAAGTGCTCGCCCGCGTCGCCGCCCACCTGCGCACCGCCCGCAGTTTGCAATCGGCCCGCAGCGTACCCGCCCTGCGCGCTGCGCCGACCCAGGCGCAAACCCAGGAAGCGCTGGCCCAGCGCTTTCAACTGACGGAACGGGAAGTGGAGGTGCTGCAATGGGTGAGCTGCGGCAAAACCAACCGCGACATCGGCGACATTCTCGGCCTGAGCCCGCGCACCGTGAACAAACACCTGGAGCACGTGTACGTGAAGCTCGGCGTGGAAACCCGCACCGCCGCAGCGGCGGTGGCGATTGCAGCAGCTCGGTAGTAAACGCCGTAATCGTAGGAGCAAGCTCGCTCCTACGCGCCTCACGCCGCACCGTAACGGTGCGCATGCGAAACGCCCGCACCAAATAAAACCTGACCACTGCCCCAGTTTTTACCCCACCCCGCCCACCACGGGCCTTGGCGGGTTTGGCACCGCCCTTGCTCTGCACCCGTTATTGAATCTGCCGGTACACCGTTATGTTGGTCATCCATTCCCGTATCCAGCCACAGCAGAGCTGGGACGCCGAATTGCACTTGAGCTTCGCCGCACGCAGTAAAAGTCGCCTGCGCTGCTTCACCGTCTCTGGCGAGGACGTCGGTCTGTTCCTGGAACGTGGCCAGCCGGCGCTGCACGATGGCGAGTTTCTTCAGGCGCAAGACGGGCGCGTCGTTCGTGTCAGCGCCAGCCCTGAACGCTTGCTGCACGTCACTTGCGCCAATGCCTTCGAACTGACCCGCGCCGCTTATCACCTGGGCAACCGCCATGTAGCGCTTCAACTGGGCGATGGCTGGCTGCGCCTGCCGGAAGACTATGTGCTGCAAGCGATGCTCGAGCAGTTGGGCGCCACGGTCGAACTCATCGACGCGCCCTATCAACCCGAGCAAGGCGCTTACGGCGGCGGCCACCACCATTCTCACGCTGGCGATGAAGAATTCAGCTACGCGCCGCGCCTGCACCAATTTGGCGTGCGCACGTGAGCATTGGCCCGCTGAGCCCGGCCTGGGCGCTGATGCGCCTGGCCAGCCCGCAGTTGCCAATCGGTGGCTACAGCTACTCGCAAGGCCTGGAAATGGCGGTCGAGCGCGCGCTGGTGTGCAACCCGGAAAGCGCCCAACGCTGGATCGCCGATCAACTGCTGCTCAACCTCGCCCGCTTCGAAGCCCCGCTATTGCTGGCCCATTGCACCGCCGCGCTGGCCGGCGACTGGTCCGCGCTGGCCACGCTTAGCGAACAACACCGTGCTAGTCGGGAAACCCGTGAGCTGCAGCAGGAAAGCCGGCAGATGGGTTATTCGCTCAAACAACTGCTTGAAGGCTTGCCGGAACTGGACGACGACGCCCGTGGCTTCCTCGCCCAACAATCCGAGCCTGGTCTGGCCGTGATGTGGGCATTGGCCGCACGCGCCTGGGCGATTAGCGCTGACGACGCGCTGGCCGCGTGGCTCTGGGGCTGGCTGGAGAACCAACTGGCGGTGCTGATGAAAACCCTGCCGTTGGGTCAGCAAGCCGCACAGCGCCTGACGTCTCAGCTGCTGCCTTTGCTACAGCACGCCCACGTTCAGGCACAACACTGCTCACCCGAACAACGAGGCAGCGCGGCCTTTGGCCTGGCGTTGGCCAGCATGGCGCATGAGCGCCAGTACAGCCGCCTCTTCCGCTCTTGATCGCCAAAAGGAACAGACACACATGAACAGCCAACCTCTACGCGTCGGTATCGGTGGCCCGGTAGGCTCCGGCAAAACCGCGCTCACCCTTGCCCTGTGCTTGGCACTGCGCGAACGCTACAACCTGGCCGTGGTGACCAACGACATTTACACCCAGGAAGACGCGCAATTTCTCGTACGAAACGAAGCGCTGGCGCCAGAACGCATCATCGGCGTGGAAACGGGCGGCTGCCCGCACACCGCGATTCGTGAAGATGCTTCCATCAACCTGGAAGCTGTCGACCAGCTCAATCGCCGCTTCCCTGGCCTGGACCTGATCATCGTCGAGTCGGGCGGTGACAACCTGTCGGCTACGTTCAGCCCGGAACTGTCCGACCTGACCCTGTACGTAATCGATGTCTCGGCGGGCGACAAGCTGCCACGCAAGGGCGGGCCGGGCATCTGCAAATCCGACCTGCTGGTGATTAACAAAGTTGATTTGGCGCCGATGGTAGGCGCGTCGCTGGAAGTGATGGAGCGCGACACCAAGAAGATGCGCGGCGACAAACCCTTCGTTTTCAGCAATCAGAAAGTTGGCCAGGGCCTCGACGAAATCATCGCCTTTATCGAAAAACAGGGTCTGCTCACTGCAGCCTGAAACGCACCCAATTTATAAAAAGGAGCTCACATGAATCTGCGTAAAGCCCTGTTTAGCCTCGCGCTGTTTCTGTCCCCCGCCGTGGCATTTGCTCACCCAGGGCACGACAGCAGCGGCCTGCTCGCCGGCATCGCTCACCCGGTCACCGGCCTCGACCATTTGCTCGCCATGCTGGCGGTCGGGCTGTGGGCGGCACAACAGAAAGGGATGGCGCGTTGGGCGCTGCCGGTAACGTTCGTCGGCACCATGCTGCTGGGCGGCGTACTGGGATTCGAAGGGCTGCAACTGCCGTTTATGGAAACCGGTATTGCCGCATCGGTGTTGGCGCTGGGCTTGCTGGTGGCAGTGGCGGTGCGTCCACCGGTGGCCGTGGCAATGGCGCTGACTGCGCTGTTCGCCCTGGCCCATGGCGTGGCCCATGGTCTGGAATTGCCTGAAGTAACGAGCCCGTGGGGCTACGCGGCCGGCTTCGTGGCCGCGACTGCAGCACTGCACGCGGCCGGGTATGGGCTGGTTCGCGTACTTCCATCCGCTGCCGCGCCGCTGGTGCGGATTGCTGGCGCGGTATCGGCTGGCGCTGGGGCCTGGCTGCTGGTGAGCTAAGCCGACGAGCCTGACGTTACGGAGCCCTCTCCCGCACGACAATTGCTCTGTGGGAGAGGCCTCAGCCTCGATGCGGCCAACACCGTTTAAACGTGTACCGCCACTCGCAACGCCTCGTAAGAACCTGCCGCAGCAATGCCCACCGCTGCGCTCAACTCCAACACCCGTTCCAGATCGGTGGTGTACACCAACACCGCTTGCATCTCGTCGTCCAGCGGCTGACTGAAATCCACCAACACATAGCCTTTGGTTTCCGGACTCAAGGCGCTGAGTTGCACCTGAATACGGTTCATCGCCGTGAGCGGTTCGGTTTTCTGCAGTTGCTTGGGCTTGATGTTGAACGTCACGTCCTTGCCAAACGAGTCGATGATCTGTTGCAGCAGATCGGGGTAAGTGTCTGCCTGAAACAGCACCGTTTCCGGCAGGCTGCCCACCACCACCCATTCGCCGAGCGGGATGGGGAAGGTATCGTCGTAGTTGATGTCCGGGTTGGCCGCCAGAAAGGCAGCCGGATCGGCGTAGGCTTGCGCCGCTTCGTCCGCGATCTTGTCGATTTCCTCGGCGCCCATGCACCCCGAACTTATTTTGCTGATCAGTTCTACGAGTTGGTCTT
This sequence comes from Pseudomonas viridiflava, assembly GCF_900573885.1. Lineage (GTDB taxonomy): Bacteria > Pseudomonadota > Gammaproteobacteria > Pseudomonadales > Pseudomonadaceae > Aquipseudomonas. The sequence goes on along the minus strand of NZ_UPSE01000493.1, from coordinate 3,661 downwards.
TCATGGGGAGCGGGTCCTGGCTGAATTGAGGGCGCCAAGGATATCGCGAAGGTGCAAGCCCTGCTATTTGGCGAACAGTTGGCCGATGTCTTTAAAGGCCTTGAACTCCAGCGCGTTGCCGCATGGGTCGAACAAGAACATGGTCGCTTGCTCGCCCACCTCACCCTGAAAGCGGATGTGCGGCTCAATTACAAACATGAGGCCTTTGTCCTGCAAACGCTTGGACAAGTCTTCCCACTCCTGCCAGCCCAATACCACACCGAAATGCGGCACGGGTACGTCGTGGCCGTCTACCTCGTTGGTCATCACCTGTTCCTGGGTTGAGGTTTTCGGGTGTTCGTGAATAACCAGCTGGTGGCCGAAGAAATTGAAATCGACCCACTTCTCGCTGGAGCGGCCCTCTGCCAGACCAAAGGTCTCACCGTAAAACTGACGCGCAGCGGGCAGATCGAACACAGGAATAGCCAAATGAAAGGGAGAAAGACTCATGCGAATTGCCTCAACAAAACGTGGGAATAACTGCTCACGATTGAGTCTAGCCTTGTAGTTATGATTTGAAAGACGGTATTTTTTGCACCGAGCACAAATTATTTCGATCACTCCCACACACGAGCCAAGCCGATGCTGCGTGAACTCAAGACGTTTCTCGCCGTAGAGCGGTACGGCACCTTCGCCGCAGCGGGCATGCACATTGGCCTCACGCAATCGGCTGTAAGCGCGCAGATTCGCAACCTGGAACGCGCGCTGAACCAACAATTATTTGATCGCACGGGTCGCCAGGCCGTACTCAACGCCGCCGGCAAGCGCGCGCTGCCGATGGCCGGTGAAATGCTCGACCTGTTCAACCGCATGGCCACTGTGGACAGCCCTGGAGAATGCAGCGGCGAGTTGCGCATCGGGGCGATTGCCAGCGTACAGACCGGGTTGTTGCCTAGCGCACTGTTGCGATTGCGCCAGGCAGCGCCAAGGGTGGAGCCGAAGCTGGTGCCGGGCGTTTCGCTCAATCTGCTCAGCCAAGTGGATGCCGGCGAGCTGGATGTTGCCATTCTGATTCGCCCGCCATTCCCACTGCCAAAAGAACTGCACACCCGGTTGTTGCGCCAGGAGCCGTTCGTGCTGGTGGTTCCGGAGGGACTGCAAGGCGACGACCCCCTGCAGATTCTTAGCGAGCAACCGCTGGTGCGTTATGACCGCACATCGTTTGGTGGCCGATTGGTAAGTCGATTCTTACGCGAGCAGCGTCTGGATGTGCAGGTAGCGCTAGAGCTGGACGAACTGGACGGGATTGTGAAGATGGTGGAATGCGGCCTCGGCGTTACGCTGATTCCTCTGGCCGGACTGTGGCTCGAATTAGGCGCCAAGGTGCGAATTATCGAACTGGGAGAGCTGACTTTTCACCGCGAGCTCATCATGCTGCTGCGACATAGCCAGCGAAATTTACCCATTCAGCAGCTGTTTAGTGATTGCCTCCAGGCGCGTTAACCACACGCCCATAAAAAAACCCGGCTTGGTTGGCCGGGTTTTTCAGGTGAGGTAACGCGAACCATCAAACCACACGGTTGGCACCGGTACGATCAGCGCCACCTTCAGCTACACGGTTAGCGCCAGTACGATCGGCACCGCCTTCAGCTACACGGTTTGCGCCGGTACGATCAGCACCGCCTTCGGCTACACGGTTTGCGCCGGTACGATCAGCACCGCCTTCAGCTACACGGTTTGCGCCAGTACGATCGGCACCGCCTTCAGCTACACGGTTTGCGCCGGTACGATCAGCACCGCCTTCAGCTACACGGTTTGCGCCAGTACGATCAGCGCCGCCTTCAGCTACACGGTTTGCGCCAGTACGATCGGCACCGTCTTCAGCTACACGGTTAGCGCCAGTACGATCAGCACCGCCTTCAGCTACACGGTTGGCAGCGGAGCGGTCAGCGCCACCTTCAGCAACCATCGACGAGTGAACAAATTGACCGCCAAAGGTGAACTGAGGTTGGTCAGATGGCAGAGCAAACGCACTAGCGGAGAGGCTTGCCAGGATCAGGCTGGCGAATACTTGGCTTTTCATTTTGAGGCTCCTTACAGGGGCTGGTAAGTGGGTACGGAGCCTATGGTACTCACCGAGATTTTTCGCAGAAGTGAAAGGACCCAATAGTGACCATCGATACGATTGATTGCTGACTTTTGTTTATCGAAATCAATCAGATAGAAGACCTAAATAGAGACCGAAACGAATTTTCGGCGCCTGCTTTAAGCCGTCTTTGAGCCTTACCCGCGCTCCTTCTCCAGCAATTTCTGCTTGCGTTCGACACCCCAGCGATAACCTGAAATGCCACCGTCGTTGCGAACGACGCGATGACAGGGAATGGCAACCGCCAAGGAATTAGCCGCGCACGCACCGGCAACTGCACGCACAGCAAGAGGCGTTCCGATGGCTTCGGCGACCTCGCGATAGCTGGCGGTTTTCCCTGCAGGAATTGCTTGCAGCGCCTGCCAAACACGCTGTTGAAACACCGTGCCGCGAATATCCAGAGGCAAGCTCAGTCCTTGGCCGGGCGCCTCCACAAAAGCGATGACCTCGGCGAGGGTCTGACTGAATGCCTCGTCGGCCGCTTCGATACGGGCATTGGGAAATCGTCGGTGCAGATCCGCTTCAAGCGCGGGCGCCTCGTCATCAAACAGAATCGCGCAAATGCCCCGTTCACTTTGCGCCACCAGCAATGCACCGAGCGTGCAGGCACCCACGGCATAGTGAATCCGCACATTGGCGCCACCGGCCTTGTAGGCTTTTGGGGTCATGCCTAATAGCTGATTGGCCACGGTGTAGAAACGTCCGCTGGAATTGAAGCCGGCTTCGTATAGAGCGTCGGTGACCGACTCACGCTTATTAAGCTGGTCACGAACGCGCTTTGCCCGGTGCGCGTTGGCATAGGCTTTTGGCGTGAGGCCGGTGGCTGCCTTGAACAGTCGATGAAAGTGATACGGGCTAAGCCCGATTTCGGCTGCGAGCTGATTTAGTAGGGGCGGCGTTTCGGCGTGTTCTATTAGGTGACAGGCACGTTCGATTAACAGATGTTGCTGAGCAGCGAGTGACCCCTGGTTCGGTTTACAGCGCAGGCAGGCGCGAAAACCGGCCGCCTCCGCTGCAGGGCAATCGTGGTGGAACTGAACATTCTCGGGCAACGCCTGACGGGCTGAGCAGGAGGGACGGCAATAGATACCCGTGGATGTCACTGCATACACGAACTGACCATCGGCGGCCTTGTCCCGTGCCTGCACGGCGAGCCAGCGTGGGTCGGAAAGCGTTTGGGCGATGCGGGTGTTTTTGTCGAGTCTGGAACTCATCGTATAGCTCGCGATTGGAAGCTGAGCGTACGGTATCAGGCGCTCCCTTGGGAGACGTGCTGAATCTTGCTATCGAATTGGGGTTTGGTGGAAGGAGTGGAGGCTGGGTAAACCTTCCTTACATCCCTTAAGCGGACATCGAGCTCGCCGACCTCCACATTTCTTCCTGACCAACCTCGCTAACTTTTCTGCGCACAAAAACAAACCCCCTACCCGTTTTCACGAGTAGGGGGTTTGGAATTTAAGCTTGACGATGACCTACTCTCACATGGGGAGACCCCACACTACCATCGGCGATGCGTCGTTTCACTACTGAGTTCGG
>NZ_UPSE01000473.1 GCF_900573885.1 Pseudomonas viridiflava | reverse complement strand
CAATGCCTGGTGTTGCTGGTGGTGTTCGGTCTGGCGCAGCTCGCACAGCTCTGGCTCAGCGCCCTGACCGGCAACCGTCAGCCTACGCTGGCGCTGGTTCTGCCCGCGCTGGTCAGTGCGCTGTTGTGGCCTTGGGTCAGTTATGGCCTGCGTGGATTGCGCATACGTTTGAAAATCAATTAAGCGCAGCGTGAGGGCGGCGCCTGAAGCGTACGCGTTCACCGCCACCGACACGGAGATGTCCTTATGCCCTCGCTCTATCTGGCCTCTGGCTCGCCGCGCCGTCGCGAACTGCTCACTCAGATCGGTGTTCCTTTCACGGTAC
>NZ_UPSE01000474.1 GCF_900573885.1 Pseudomonas viridiflava | reverse complement strand
CTGACCACCTTGCCGAAAATGCCGACTGGACAGCCCGCCAGGTCCAGTTCTGGAAACTGCCGATCAATACCGCAAGCAGCCAGCGCCTGTCGCACCGTTGAGCCAGCAGGCACCTCTACACTCAGCAATGCCTGACGATCGACGGCGGCATAGACCACCTCGACCGTTATCAGCGTGTCAGACATGCAACTGCTTGGCGCGCTGGCAGAATGCGTCCACCAGGGTATTGGCAGCCTGATTGAACAGCGGCCCCAGGGTTGCACGCACGATCGGGCCCGCATAGTCGAAGGAAAGATCCAGACTGATCCTGCAGGCCTTTTCGCCCAACTGCTTGAACGTCCAGACGCCGTGCAACTGCTCGAAAGGAC
>NZ_UPSE01000475.1 GCF_900573885.1 Pseudomonas viridiflava | reverse complement strand
GCTCTGAGCCGAACGGATGCGTACCTTTGCCCGCTTTTCTTACACTGCCCCCACCTGGAGAGCACTTCATGTCTGCTGATCTCGAGCATATCCGTCAAATCATGCGCGAGGCTGACTGCCTGTACACAGAAGCCGAAGTCGATGCTGCCATCGCTCGTGTCGGCGCGCAGATCAATGCCGAACTGGCTGAACGCAACCCGGTTGTGTTTTGCGTCATGAACGGCGGCCTGATCTTTTCGGGCAAGCTGTTGACCCATCTGAACTTCCCGCTGGAAGCGTCCTACCTGCACGCGACCCGCTATCGCAACGAAACCACTGGCGGCGACCTGTTCTGGAA
>NZ_UPSE01000476.1 GCF_900573885.1 Pseudomonas viridiflava | reverse complement strand
TCACTCGCCTGATCACCCATTACCTGCGCTGGTTCCACAATCGTTCGCGGATCACGTTGGTGCCCAGCGTCAGCCAGAAAGTGGAGCTGGAGCGGCGCGGTTTCGAGCGCATCGAGTTGCTGTCGCGGGGCGTGGACAGTCAACTGTTTCACCCTTCACGGCGTTCACAGTCCTTGCGCGAAAGCTGGGGTCTGGGGGCGAATGACACGGGGGTAATTCATGTCGGCAGGCTCGCACCAGAGAAGAATCTGGGGCTGCTCAAGGCCAGTTTCGAGACGCTGAAGGCGAGTTACCCGCAACGCAACCTCAAGCTGATCATTGTCGGCGACGGGCCTCAGCGG
>NZ_UPSE01000636.1 GCF_900573885.1 Pseudomonas viridiflava | reverse complement strand
GACCGTTCTGGGCCAGGTGGCTCATTTCCCGGGCGGTGCGAGTGCCCACGCCACGGCGCTGCATCTCGTCGTCGTCCCACATCGTGCCGTCGACCAGCAGGCAGTCGGCGTCGCGCATCTTCTCGGCCAGTGCTTCATCGACCTTGCCCAGGCCCGGTGCATAGAACAGCTTGCCGCCGGTGCGGGTGTCTTCCACCAGCAAACCGATGTTGTCGCCCGGGTGCGGGTCGAAACGGTGCGGCGAGTAGGGCGGAGCGGCGCTGCGCAGCGGGAATGGCGTGAAGCGCAGGTTCGGACAGGCCGGGATTACGAAGCTGCCCTGAAGCTCGATGCGGTTCCAGTCCAAACCACCGTTCCAGTGCTTGAGCATTTCAAACAGTGGAAAGCCGGTGCTGAGGTCTTCGTGAACC
>NZ_UPSE01000477.1 GCF_900573885.1 Pseudomonas viridiflava | reverse complement strand
CAATGACACCTGCCGCAAGGTGCTGGTGCAGCAATGCAGCGCCTGGGGCCTGGACGTCAGCGCCGTGGCCTCCGGCAAGGAAGCGCTGGCCCTGCTGCGCACCAAGGCGCACTTGCGGGATTATTTCGACGTAGTGCTGCTGGATCAGAACATGCCCGGCATGACCGGCATGCAACTGTCGGCCAAGATCAAGGAAGACCCAAGCCTCAACCACGACATTCTGCTGATCATGCTGACCGGCATCAGCAATGCGCCAAGCAAGATCATCGCCCGTAACGCGGGCATCAAACGCATTCTGGCCAAGCCCGTGGCAGGCTACACGCTCAAGACCACGCTGGCTGATGAACTGACCCAGTTGAACAAGG
>NZ_UPSE01000478.1 GCF_900573885.1 Pseudomonas viridiflava | reverse complement strand
GCCAACGACAAACCAATGGTTCTGTTCGGTGGCATGAACGTGCTGGAGTCCCGCGACATGGCCATGCAGGTCTGCGAAGAATACGTACGGGTTACCGAAAAACTCGGTATCCCTTATGTGTTCAAGGCCAGCTTCGACAAGGCCAACCGTTCCTCAGTGACGTCCTACCGTGGTCCCGGGCTGGAAGAGGGCATGCGCATCTTCGAAGAGATCAAGCGCACCTTCAACGTGCCGTTGATCACTGATGTGCATGAGCCCGAGCAGGCTGCTGTGGTTGCCGCAGTGTGCGACATCATCCAGCTGCCGGCTTTCCTGTCGCGCCAGACCGACCTGGTGGTCGCGATGGCGAAAACCGGTGCTGTCATCAATATCAAGAAGGCCCAGTTTCTCGCGCCTCAGGAAATGAAACACATCCTGACCAAGTGCGAAGAAGCCGGGAACGATCAGTTGATCC
>NZ_UPSE01000479.1 GCF_900573885.1 Pseudomonas viridiflava | reverse complement strand
CGACACATCGACATCGAGGACATCGGTCTGACCGCCGACGGACGCTTTGTCGACCTGGACGCACAACCCATCGAACGTCTGTTCAAGCTGCATGCCTGGGAACACATCTTTAACGAGTCGTTCGGCGAGTATGTCGCGGCCAGCGGCACACAGTTCGTCGAGCCGGCCTGGAAGGCCATTCTCAGCAACAAAGGCATTCTGCCGCTGCTGTGGCAATTCAACGAAGGCCATCCCAACCTGCTGGAGTCCCACGTGGATCGTGATCCCCGGCAGGCTGTGCCCAGAGGCTGGGTACGCAAGCCGTACTTCTCCCGCGAAGGCGCCAACATCGAGATGCGCACACCGGGTGATCAGGTCATTGC
>NZ_UPSE01000481.1 GCF_900573885.1 Pseudomonas viridiflava | reverse complement strand
GTTACAGCCTGAAGAAAAAGGAGTTGATCAACTTTTTGAGCTCACCTTATGTGCTTTCGAAAAGCTGCGAAGGCGAACAAAAAGCGGCGCATGGAACCAAAGGCGGGAAATCGCACAAGGCAGGAGAAGCCAGGCATTGAATGCCTGCACCGACTGAAGGTTCGGTAGACATATCAGAATGCAGCCCCCGAAAGGGCTGCATTTTCAAGCGAGAGAACGCATCCGAACAGCTTGCGGCCTTTGTTTGCGGCAATACGCAACCGCAGGGCGCTGAGCTTTGTGAATCCTGCAGCGTCAGCCTGAACTTAGGCCCCACCGTAG
>NZ_UPSE01000484.1 GCF_900573885.1 Pseudomonas viridiflava | reverse complement strand
GCGCTGCAGGCCTGGGTCGGCGTGCTGGCGCCGTGCGCTGTGCTCGGTGCTGCGTACGCGTGTGGCAGGTGGTTGTCATGAAAGAGGGCTTCCGTCAGGCGATGGCCTGGCTGCACACCTGGATCGGTCTTCTGTTCGGCTGGTTGCTGTTCGCGATTTTCCTGACCGGGACGCTCTCGTATTTCAAGAACGAGATCACCCAGTGGATGCAGCCGGAGATTCCGGCACGCACCCTCGACGCCAGCGCCAGCGTGCAACTGGCCCAGACCTACCTGCAGACCCATGCTGCCG
>NZ_UPSE01000485.1 GCF_900573885.1 Pseudomonas viridiflava | reverse complement strand
ACCCAAGGCATGGATCATCGCTTCGCAAGGCGGTTCTGCCAGCGTCACCTACACCGTGACGCGTGACAGCGTTTCCAAGGGCTCAGTCCCATTGTGGCTCACGGTGGAAAAGGAGCTGGTGTTCGATACCTCGCCCGTCACGCTGGCGGGCAAGGTTTATCTGATTCCGAGCGTGCCGGATCTGCTGCCTTCGCTTCCGGCTGGCACCAGCGTCAGGCGACAGGCTACGGGTGGACAGACACCTTACCGTTACACATCGAGCAACCCGCTGGTGGCCAAGGTGGACGGCAATGGTCTGACGACCGTGCGCGGCAAAGGCACGGCAACGATCTCGGTCACCGATGCATCGGGGGCCAGTAAGAGTTATCAGGTGACCGTCACCAAGGTCATTCATTGCCTGGGGCTGGGC
>NZ_UPSE01000503.1 GCF_900573885.1 Pseudomonas viridiflava | reverse complement strand
GCTGTCCGTACGCAGACCTGCACGACCGACAGTCACCCCGACAATTTTTACTTACTCCAAAACCGTCGAGCCCGGTATGATCGCGCGCCCGATTCACCCGGAAGTCTGAATTCAAATGAAACCCACCTTGATCGCCGCGGCAGAACTCGATCGCATCGATACCTGGGCAAAGTACTCCAGCCACATGTGCGGAGGCTGCGTGTCCAGCTGCTGCACGCTGCCGGTCGAAGTGAAGATCAAGGACCTGATCCGCATAGGCATCGTCGATGATTTCGAACGTGGCGAGCCTGCGAAGAACATCGCCAAGCGGTTGCAGAAGGAAGGGATCGTCGAGCGCTACAACCAGAAGACCGAGATCTTCACCCTGCAGCGCATGAGCAACAACGACTGCCTGTACCTGGATCGCAAGAGCCGCCTGTGCACCATCTACGACAAGCGCCCGGATACGTGCCGCAACCATCCCAGGATTGGCCCACGTCCCGGCTACTGCGCCTACAAGCCCAAGGCTGTCGTGCGCCCGGAAAGTGGCTCACTGAGAAAC
>NZ_UPSE01000487.1 GCF_900573885.1 Pseudomonas viridiflava | reverse complement strand
GCCCAAATATCGAGCGCGAGGATGATCAAGCCGACCAGACCGTTGAATGTGGAACCCATGGTGTTGCCCCTGATTGAATACTGACACTTCTAGGATGATCGTGCCCTTCGGGGGTTCCATTGAACCAACGGCATATTTTCAGGCTCCGAATTCAGCAACCTGTTTGATCCTGTTCAGCTCATGACTCCGGCGATCGGCCTACAGCAAAAGGTAACACTCTGCATGCAACCTTCCGCGCACCCAAAAACCCTGCGGGCGACTTGGCTGGCCCAGCTTCAAGGCAGCCCGCTGGTGAGCCTGGGCTTTATATTCGCTTCTGTGATCGTCGTGATTCTCGGCGCCATAAGCCTCTATAACGCCTTTTTCGGCACCAGCCAGACCAACTTCAATTACGCCCTGCTGGGCGGCAC
>NZ_UPSE01000490.1 GCF_900573885.1 Pseudomonas viridiflava | reverse complement strand
GCAGGACGCTCAGCAGTTGGGGCCTGATTCACCGCTGGCGCTCGAACAGTTGTCGCCCAGAGAACTGGAAGTACTGCGCCTGTTGTCGGCCGGCCATGCCGTGGGCCGGATCGCGATTCAGCTCAACCGCAGCAAGCAGACCGTCAGCGCTCAGAAAGTAAGCGCCATGCGCAAGCTGGGTGTGGCGAATGACGCAGCGTTGTTCATGTATCTGCAGGAACATGGTCTGTCGTAAGCGCCGCGGCATGTGCGTGGGAAGCCGCGGTGCGTTCGAACAGCCATCGTGCCAGATCCACCGGGGCCATCGGCCGGGCAATGAAATAGCCTTGAACGGCCGGTGTGCCAAGCGCCAACACGCTGTGAAAGTCATCCAGGGTTTCGACGCCCTCCACCACCACGTTCATGGACAAGCGCTGAGCCATGACCATCGCACCGGCAACGACGGCAGCCTTGCGAACATCATCCCCTATGC
>NZ_UPSE01000491.1 GCF_900573885.1 Pseudomonas viridiflava | reverse complement strand
GGATAAGGGTTGCGCCTTTACTGATGGCGTCTTCCTGATAGCGGCTCAGTCGGTCGAGTTGGCGCTGATTGATGATCGACGTGTAGTCCGGATTATCGATCAACATCGGATAAAAGCGTTTGACTGCCTGCCGGTAGGCATTGACGAACCCGGCCAGACTTTCCTCTGGCACCAGCACGTAATCGGGCGCTATGCAGGTCTGGCCTGCATTAAGTGTCTTGCCGAAGGCGATACGCTCGGCGGCGTCTTCAAGTGGCACGTCGTGGGACACGATAGCGGGCGACTTGCCGCCCAGCTCCAATGTGACCGGTGTCAGGTTTTCGGCAGCTGCCCGCATCACGTGCCTGCCGACACTGGTCGCGCCGGTAAACAGCAGATGGTTGAATGGCAGGCGCGAAAACGCCATGCCGACCTCGGCGTCGCCCTGCACGATGGTAATCAGGTCTTCGGGAAATGTCAG
>NZ_UPSE01000494.1 GCF_900573885.1 Pseudomonas viridiflava | reverse complement strand
CGGTGACGCTTATCAAGTAAGCCGTCGGCTATTGCTGTGCCAGCGAACGTGGCTGGCGCAGCAGTTCTATGTGCTCGGGCGGCACCAGCTTGCGCAGGGTCTTGTACAGCGCCCGTGTTTCCAGCAGGTTCCAGACCCGCAGCATGGTTTCCAGCGCATCGAGCGGTTTGCTGATGAAGTCCCGTGCGCCCAGTGCCAGGGCGCGCAGGCGAGTGTCACGCGTTGCATCCGCTGTCAGAACCATGATCGGCACATAATCATTGGTGGGAATGCGCCGGTTCAGTTGCTCCAGGACTGCAAAGCCATCGAACTCGGGCATGTGCAAGTCCAGTACCACCAAATCCGGCTCGAAACTGTTGAACAGGTCCAGCGTACGC
>NZ_UPSE01000495.1 GCF_900573885.1 Pseudomonas viridiflava | reverse complement strand
TCCCAGATCGGCGCACTACCCAATGACTCAAGAGACCGAAAGTCCGGCCAACGGACGCGAACAGAAGGTCCAGGCTGCTGAAGTGGGCCTTGGCGTGCTCAAGGCTCTCGCAGAGCTGGCACCTTCCACGCCGCTGTCGAAACTGGCCGAACACCTGGGCATGCCTGCCGCCAAGGTGCATCGCTACTTGCAGGCGCTGGTCGCCAGTGGCTTCGCTGAACAGGACACCGTCACCAGCCATTACGGCCTGGGCCGCGAAGCGTTGCAGGTCGGTCTGGCATCGCTGGGCAAACTGGACGTGCTGAAAATCGCCGCGCCCTGGCTGGCGAACC
>NZ_UPSE01000496.1 GCF_900573885.1 Pseudomonas viridiflava | reverse complement strand
ACCGAAAACGCTGATTTTCATGGGAAGAACCCTGAGGAGAGATGCGAGAGACGCGCCGAAGGTTGATGCTCAGAACCCCCATCACGATGAGGATGACACCCACAGTTTTCGAAACTGTGAACGTCTCGTGGAAAAACGGCAGGCCAGCGGCCAGTACGTACACCAGCCCGTAGCTGATGCTCAGCAAGGAATAGGCGCGGCTCAGGGACAGGCTGCGCAGGGCCAGCAGCCACAACAGCATCGACAGGGCGTAGGCGCCGATTGCGACGCCGATGACGGCCAAGGCCTTGAAATCGATTGAGGCGACAGCCGGGTATTCGAGCAACTGCGTGGGCGAGGGCAGACGGCTCATGCTCCAGCCCATGCCCAGTTGCGCGAGGCTGACC
>NZ_UPSE01000498.1 GCF_900573885.1 Pseudomonas viridiflava | reverse complement strand
CAATTCGCCTTAGAGCCGAAAGGAGCCGGTTAGGTTTGTCACAGGAGGATTTCGCAAGATTTGCAGGCGTCGAGGTCAACGCCCAGGGGCACTATGAACGCGGGGAGCGCACGCCCAGAGCAGACTATCTGGCAGCCATTTCGGCAATCGGGGTTGATGTGGGATATCTGGTCACGGGCGTCGCGAGATCAATCGAAAACGACAGCCTGTCGCCACGCGAAGGCAGTGTCGTGCGCGCGTTCAGAAACCTTGCCGACACGGATCAGGAGGCGCTTAGCC
>NZ_UPSE01000635.1 GCF_900573885.1 Pseudomonas viridiflava | reverse complement strand
GTGTGATCGGTCCGTCGAAGATGGGATGCCCTTCACGTGCCAGACCGCAGAAGCGAGTGTTGAACAGGCTCTGAATCTTGATCTCCGGACCGAAATTGAGCCGTGACGAGATGTAAAGGTCGATCCTGCCTTCGCGCAGCGCGTCATCGTCGTCAGCCCCCTCAGGCACGAAGCGCAGGGTGCAGCCGGGCGCACCGATGCGGATCGCCTCCAGCACATGGGCACCGAACGAGCCGAAGAACACGTCGTTGGAGCGCACGTTGAAACAGCGCTCCAGGGTGCTCATGTCCACTTCATCGCGGGCCTGAAACACCTGAGCGGCCTGTTCGACCAGTTCGCGCACCTGCGCCTGCATGGCCAGCGCACGCGGCGTCAGCACCAGCCCACGACCGGCACGCACCAGTAC
>NZ_UPSE01000499.1 GCF_900573885.1 Pseudomonas viridiflava | reverse complement strand
GTAAGCCTGTTCAACCGACCGGAAACGGAGGCCCGAGCGGAGCGAAAGCGACGAAGGTGCATGGCTGAATTTCACTTGAAACAGCCGGCGCTTTTTTAAGGTGAAAATATTCCGGACAGTAGTGCGCGAAGGCGGGGATCCAGAATCTCGGATGAAACACAAATCGCAGCCCAACGACCCCTCACGCCAAAACCCCCATCACACCTGCCCCTCCGCCACCCCTCGCAACCGCTCCACATCCACAATCTCGATCTCCCCATACGTCAACCGCACAATCCCCTGCGCCTGCAGTTCCTTGAGAATCTGATTGGTCGTCTGCCGAGAAATCGCCAACATCAGCGCCAGCTGTTCCTGTGCCAGGTGCAACACCCGGCGCGGGTCGCCCTCTCCGTAGTTGTCGGCAATCATCAGCAACCGCTGGGCCAGGCGCGGCGTGGCAGGCAGCAGGCTGATCTGCTCCAGGGCGATAAACGCCAGCCGCAGTTTCTGGCTCATCAGCAAGGCGAAATCGCGCCAGTACGCGGGCTGGCGCTGCAGCATGGCGCTCAGGGCACCTTGCGCCACATGCAGCAGAACGGTCGTGCCTTCGGCGAAGGCGTCGTGGGTGCGCGGCTGGCCGTCGAACAGGGAAATTTCGCCGAACCAGTACGGCGGCTCCACTAAGGTCAGCAGCGCCTCCTTGCCGTTGACGCTCACTGCGCCCACGCGCATGGCGCCTTCGACTACTCCGTACAGCCCGCACGGCTGGTCGCCCCGGTGGAACAGCCGTTCGCCGCTTTGCAGGCGGCGTACCTGGGCGTGATCCAGCAATTCATCCTGCAACGGCTGCGGCAGATGGCTGAACCACTGGCCGGTGCGCAACAGGGGCAGGTACGGCGAAACGTCTTTCATGGCTGATCCGGGTGCGGGCTAAGGTTTGTCAGCTACCTGACAGAGTTGCAGCTTACCCAACCTGCATGATTCATCCAGCCCGAATAGAGGCAGCCTCCGAGGACATAAAATGAAAACCCTGACAGACCACCTCTCGCAGTACGCCACCTACCACCGCGACCGGCGCAATATCTTCACCCACTTCATTGGCGTGCCCATGATCGCCTTTGCCGTCACCGTGTTGCTGTCTCGCCCCGGCATGAGCGCGTTCGGCCTGTGGTTGTCGCCCGCCACGTTGTGCGCGCTCGCGTCGGCGGTGTTCTATCTGCGCCTGGAAATGCGTCTGGGGTTACTGATGAGCGCCTTGCTTGGGCTGAGCCTGTGGGGCGGTGCCAACCTGGCGGCGGAAAGTACGCTCGTGTGGCTGAGCGCCGGCGTGGGCCTGTTTGTGGTGGGTTGGATCATTCAGTTCGTTGGCCACTACTACGAGGGCCGCAAGCCGGCGTTTGTCGATGATCTGTCCGGCTTGATCATCGGCCCGCTGTTTGTGGTCGCCGAGCTGCTGTTTCTGGTCGGCATTCGCGACGACCTGCGCCAGGCCATTGAAGAGCGCGCCGGTGCGACGCACATTCGTGGCAAAGACGCCTTGGTATAAGGCGTCTGGTCCAGGCTACTTCGCGGCCATCAACTGATCGCTCATCGCTCGTGCATGGCGGTCGACGATGGTCGGGGCGAAGGGCCGGCCCGAGAGGCTGGTCATTGCCGTAACGCCGCTGTTCATGTCCGCCAACGCCACGCGCAGGTAGCTCCAGCGCGTGTCGAGCTTCTTCTTCACCGCTGCGTCCTGCTCGGCCAGCGCGTTCATTTGCTGATCAATCTCTGGCACCAACAGACGCTCGTCCTGACCGATGTACTGGTCGGCGTGTTCGCGAGCCAGTTCGAAGCTGCCGACGTATGAGCGGAACAGGTACTGCACGGAGAGGTATTCAACTTTTACCGGCAGCTCATCTTCGGGCTTGGCAGGCGCCAGGCCTCGGGCACTGATGAGGAAGTCACGCAGGGCTTTGCTCAGTTCTTTCTGGTAACCCCACGGCACATCTTCTTCATTGGGGCCGAAAGAAACACCGCGTTTGATCTGGGTAACAAGGGTCTGCTGGGCTGTGCGCAATTCGCCGCTGGCATTCGGGCTGCTTTGCACAGCGGCGGCGAGGGCGGCGAGGTCGCTTTCGACCCGTTCGGCGTAGCTGGCCTGGTAGCCTTCGCCGCGGTACAGCAACATGCTGCCTACCGCGCGGCAGGCCTGTACCTGCATGTGTTCCTGGGCGGTGGCTGCTGCGGCCGGGACACTGGCCAGCGCTGCCAACAGGCAGGCAAGCCAGACGTGAAGCATGGACGTACTGCGCATACCGAGGTGCTCCTTATTATTTTTTTGAGCAGTGCGGACGTAATTTCCCCGCGCGTAGCGTACTGCACCGCCACGCTAAGGAAATTAGCCCCAAAGAGTGATTTGCGCCGGTATTAATAAGCGAGTGGATGAATTGTGGGAGGGGCGTCGCGCTTAAGTGCTACCGCCTAGCGGCAGCCTTAAGCGCAGAGGGCTTGCCGTTAAAGGGTGCGCTTGCGCAAAGCGGGGCGGCGCAGGTTATTCATTCCAGTTAGCTTCGCCGTTATCCATCAGCGGGTCTTTTTCGTTGAGCACGATGTCTGCGATCTGGTCTTTGCGCATGAATGCCACCCGTGGGTGTGTTTTGGCGTAGCGAATGAAGCGGTCTACGGCATTCACCATTGCCGGTGTGCCGCCAATACGGTCATGCAGCGCGACCGACATCATGCGCCGCTGCGAAGCACCTTCGGCATACAGGCGGTCGAACTCCAGCTTGAGCTGCTTGTAGAACTGGTCGGCAGAAAAGTGCCGGCCCTCAATCAGCACAATGTCGTTGTTGCGCACGGTGTAAGGCACCACGGCAAATTTCTTGCCGCGCACCAGCGTGACGAAGGGTTCGTCACGGCTGAGGTCGTCGATGTGGTAGGTGAAGTTGAGGTCTTGCAGCACTTTGAGGGTGTTGGGACTGCGGCGCATCCAGTTGGCGTTGAACCCTACGGCGCGCTTGCCGGTAATCTTTTCCACGGCGGTGACGCCATCGCCAATGAACTGTTTTTCTTCCTCGTAAGGCAGGTTGTACGAGCTGGCCCAGCGCATGCCATGGGCAGCAATTTCATGGCCGCGGTCGGCGATGGCCTTGACCATTTCCGGGTTCTTTTGCGCCGCCTCGCCGACGATATGCGAGGTGACCTTGATCTGGTTTTCGTCCCATAAATCCAGCATGCGGCGCACGCCTTCCTTGTAGCCATAGGCGAACCAGGATGTGGCCGGCAGGTCCGGGAAACCCTTGGCAATCGGGCTGCCCGAAAACGGGCTTTCGGCACCGTCCGGTTCACCGCCCGCTTCCACTTGCATGGACACCGAAATCACCAGCTGTTCGCCGTTCGGCCAGGTGGTGGGCGCTGCCATGGCCGTGGTGGATAACAGCAGACCGGCTGACAGCAGCGCGGCGTTGAGAGGGTTACGAATCATGGTGTCGCTCCGGGTTCGGGGTGGGGGCAACATCGTGGCAATGGCTGCGGACGGGAAACACCGTCGGCCTGGACAAGCACTTTCAACGCGCGCTTAAAGACGGCTGGCTTACGCGTAGCCGATTTCCGCCAGGCGAAAAAAAACCGCTCAGCCAAGGGCAGAGCGGCGGGGAAGAGACATTGACTGAGGAGCTACCGCCATCAATGTCAGGAGAACAGGTGCAAGCGCCGCGAACGGCGCCGCAGGTCAGCTGTCTTGCGCGGTCTTGTCGGCGGCTTTCTGCGCCGCAACGGCTTCAGCGTTGGCGCTTTGCGCCTTCTGCTGAATGGCCTCGTTTCGCGCAACAAACGCCGGCGACTCTTCGGCAACGCTAACGGTGGAGAAAAACAGCGAGCTGGTGGCAAAAACGGCAGTAAAAATCAAAGTACGGGACATAACGTGATCCTCAAGCGGGCTCATCGGAGAAAACGTGGCCAGTCTAACGAGGCGCCCGTTCCGGAAAAATCGTGGATCTGGTGAAGGGTTGTTACCTGAAACGTAACAGTAGTCAGGGCGCCCAGTGGGCCGGGTCGTCGAGAATCGCCTCGTCCTGGGCGAACAGTGGCGGCAATTCTTCTTTCAAAAACTCCACCCAGGTTTTGATCTTCGCATCGAGAAAACGCCGTGACGGATACAGCGCGTAGATATTGCGTTCCCGCAGGCGGTATTGCGGCAGCAGGCGCACCAGACTGCCGTCGAGCAGCGACGGGCAGGCCACGAATGAGGGCAGCAGGCAGAAGCCCATGCCGGCCTGCGCCGCCTTGGCCAGCGACTCGGCGATGTTCACCTGGAAGGCCTCGGTGGGCAGCACTTCGTAACTGCCATTGGCACCGCCTTCACCGTCGTCGAGCACCCAGTTATCCACGTACAGCGGGTCGAGCAAGCGCAGGTAGCGGTGGTCGCGCAGTTCGGCCGGGCTGCGCGGCGTGCCATGTTTGGCGAGGTACGCAGGCGCGGCGCAGAGCACGCTGTACATGGCACCGAGGTTCTGCGCCACCAGCTGCGAATCGGGCAATTCGCGGGCGAACGTGATGACCACGTCGTGGCCGTCTTCGATGGGGTCCGGGGTGCGTTGCGACAGGGTTAAATCGACCACCACCTGCGGGTAGCGCTCGGCATACACCGCCACCAAATGGGTGAGGTGCTGCAAGCCCAGGCCGGTCATGGTGTGCACCCGCAGGCGGCCGCTGGGAATCAGGTGCGCGCCGCGCGCTTCGGCGGCGGCTTCGTCGACCTCGCTGAGAATCTGCCGGCAGCGTTGCAGGTAGCGCTCGCCGGTTTCGGTGAGGGCCAGACGCCGTGTGGTGCGGTGCAGCAACCGCGCCTGCAGTTGCTGCTCCAGCTCCGACACCAGCCGCGACACCTGCGCCGTGGAAAGCCCCAGCGCCTGCGCGGCGGCGGTAAAGCTGCCGGTGTCGATGACACGGGCGAATACTCGCATGCTTTGTAGGGTGTCCATCGGCGGTTCTCCGGTAAGCGGTGGTGCGGCAATTATTGCGCAGCGTGTAAGGCTGCTCTACCAGACACGCTGATTATCTGCTCTGGGCGTCCAAATATACTTGGACGCGTGAGCTGTCACCGCTTCGGCTTCGCCGATGGCGTCCTTTCCGTCTTCTCCATTTTTTTCAGGGGTGCGCATGACCGCTGAGCAGCGCTTCGCTCGCCGTGTGCGGGTCGCGATTGCGGCCTTCGTGTTGTTGTTTGGTTACTTTCTGGCCGCCGATTTATGGATGCCGATCACCCCGCAGGCGCAACTTACGCGTCCGGTGCTGCGCCTTGCGCCGCGGGTGAGCGGGCAAGTGCTGGAAATTGCCGTGGGCAACAACGCCCATGTTCAGGCCGGACAACTGCTGTTTCGCCTGGACCCGGAGCCGTTCCGCCTGGCGGTGCACGCAGCCGAGCTGGCGCAGGAGCAGGCCGAACAGAACAACGCGCAACTGGATGCGGCGCTGGCGGCTGCCCGTGCCGACCATCAGGCCGCGCAGGCCACTGCCAGCGAGTTGCAGCGCGAAGGCGTGAGGCTTGGCAAGTTGCTGGCCACCCAGCATGTGTCGCGCCAGCTTTACGAACAAACCACCTCGCAAACCGCAGCGGCCCAGGCCAAGGTCAGCGCAGCCGCTGCGCGTATTCGCGAGCTGACGGTGGAGCGGGGCGAAGCCGGCAGCGAGAACCTGGCGCTGCGCCTGGCCCGCAACGCATTGGAGCAGGCGAAATTGCAGCTGGCCTACAGCGAAGTGCGCGCCGAGCGTAGCGGCACGTTGAGCAACCTGCAGTTGTCACCGGGCGCCTATGTGGCGGCCGGCAGTGCGGTGGCAGCGCTGGTGGCGGATCAGGCGGATATCAGCGCCGACTTCCGGGAAAAATCCCTGCGCTATGTGCACCTGCAAGACGCGGCGTCAGTCGTGTTCGACGGACTGCCCGGCCAGGTGTTTGCCGGCACCGTGAGTGCCGTCGATGCCGGGGTGAAAGAAGGCCAACTGGAGGCCAATGGCGACCTCGCCGCGCCGGCCATCTCCGACCGCTGGGTACGCGATGCGCAGCGCCAACGTCTGCACGTAGCCCTGGCGCAACCGCTGCCGCAAGCCTTGCCCAGCGGCGCCAAGGCCACGGTGCAGCTGTACCCGCACGACGCACCGCTGGCGGCGTTCTTCGGCCGGGCGCAAATTCGCCTGATCAGCCTGCTGCACTACATCTACTGAGCCTGCGATGAACCTGCCCGCACTTACCGACAACGGCCTGCGCCAATGCCTGCGCCTGGCCAGCGGCGGCACGCTGGGGTTGCTGATCAGCAAGTTGATGGACTGGGACAACGGCTCATTTTTCGCCGTGTACCCCATGCTGCTGCTGGGGCTGACACCGGTGATCAACGCCCATGTGATTCGCCAGTTTCTCGCGCAGGCGGTGGTGGCGTGTCTGGAAGTGCTGCTGATTTACGGCCTGTTCGGCGACCGCCCGCTGCTGATTGTGCCGCTGGTATTCGCCTCGTTCTTCTGGCGTTTCCGGCTGATGGCACAGGGTCCGTTGTTTATGTTCGGCGCCTTGGGCTGCGTGTTTTTATCGATGCTGCTGCACTTCGCCAGCTACCCGGACACGCACCTGTACGACCTGCTGGCCAGCAATCTGGTGGCGGCGGTGCAAACGGTGCTCATCGCCTGGCTGATGTTCTTTCTGTTCCCCGACGTGGAACCGCGCCCGGCCAGGCCGCCGGTGAGCAAAGACCTGCCCAGCCAGCGCCACGAAGCGCTGCTCGGCGCCAGCATCGCCACGCTGTCGTTCATGCTGTTTCAGAGCGCGGATTTGCGCGACTCGCTGTCAGCGCAAATCGCCTCGATTCTGGTGCTGTTCCCCATGCACTGGCACGGCATCCGCTTCGCCGGCCGCATTCGCGCGTTGGGCACGTTACTTGGGTGTGCGGTCGGCATGACCTTGCAGCTGGTGCTGTACGACCACTACAACGTGCTGCCGCTGGTGACGTTGCTGTACTGGATCGCCACGTTCTTCTGCGCGCGCATTCACGTGCGCGAAGGGGCGCAAGGGGTAGGGTTTGGTGCGCTGACCACCATTGCGATTGTGTTCGGCCAATACCTCACGCCCCATCAGGACATGATGTTCAGCCTGGCGTATCGCCTGAGTTCGGTGTGTATGGCGGTGTTCGTCACGCTGCTTGCCGTGTTCGCGCTGCACCGGTTTTTCAACCGGTTTGCGGCGGTTCGGCATATGAGCCATGAGCGGTAGGACGCAGGGTTCGCGTTTGCCGCTTGCCCTCTCCCTAACCCTCTCCCGCAGGCGGGAGAGGGGACCGATTGGTTTAGCCCCGCAGATGTGCTCCCCTCGCCCGCTTGCGGGAGAGGGGCTGGGGGAGAGGGGCTCTTACTCGGCGATCAAAGCTGCTTCTGCCACACCTTCGGCTTGAAGAACAACGTCTCGCCCTTGGCCAAGCCAGTCAGGCTGTCATGGTCTTTCACCACTTCGGCTTCGATCAGTTCGTCCTGCCCGGACACTTTCAACGTTACCCGTGTGGTCGCGCCCAGTGGGCGGATGTCACGCACTTCGGCGGCGTGGTGGTCTTCCACTTCCTGGCGCGACAGCGAGATTTCGTGCGGGCGGAACAGTACGTGGTTGTCGCCGTCTACGCGCAGGCGGTTGGAGTCGCCGAGGAAGTGATAGACGAAGTCGCTGGCCGGGTTTTCATACACCTCGCCCGGTGAGCCGATCTGCTCGATCACGCCTTTGTTCATCACCACAATGCGGTCGGCCACTTCCATGGCTTCTTCCTGGTCGTGGGTCACGAATACCGAGGTCAGGTTGATGTCTTCGTGCAGGCGCGCCAGCCAGCGGCGCAGTTCTTTCCGCACCTTGGCGTCGAGGGCGCCGAAGGGTTCGTCGAGCAGCAGCACTTTCGGCTCCACCGCCAGGGCGCGGGCCAGGGCGATACGCTGGCGCTGGCCGCCGGAGAGTTGCTCGGGGTAGCGGTCGGCCAGCCAGTCGAGCTGCACCATGTTCAGCAGTTCATGCACTTTTTCGGCGATGCGGGTTTCGGTCGGGCGCTCGCCTTTGGGCTTCATGCGCAGGCCGAAGGCCACGTTGTCGAACACGGTCATGTGGCGGAACAACGCGTAATGCTGGAACACGAAACCGACGTTGCGATCACGCACGTCGTGGCCGGACACGTCTTCCCCGTGGAACACGATGCTGCCGTAATCCGGGGTTTCCAGGCCGGCAATAATGCGCAGCAGGGTGGTTTTGCCACAGCCGGACGGGCCGAGCAGGGCCACCAGCTCGCCGCTCTGGATGTCCAGATTGATCGCGTCGAGCGCCTTGAAGGCGTTGAAGTTCTTGCTGACGTTACGGACTTCGATACTCATGACTTATTCCTCGTCCGCTTTGGCTTTAAGGCGGTTGATACGGGACTCGCTCCACTGCTTGAGCAGAAGGATGAACAGCGCCAGGATCAGCAACAAGCTGGCCACAGCAAAGGCAGCGACGTGGTTGTATTCGTTGTAGAGAATTTCAACGTGCAGCGGCAGGGTGTTGGTCACGCCGCGGATATGCCCGGACACCACCGACACCGCGCCAAACTCACCCATGGCCCGCGCCGTACACAGCACCACGCCATAAATCAGGCCCCATTTGATGTTCGGTACGGTTACGTGCCAGAACATCTGCCAGCCGTTGGCGCCGAGCAGGCGCGCGGCTTCTTCTTCCTGTGTGCCTTGCTCCTGCATCAGCGGAATCAGCTCGCGGGCCACGAACGGCACGGTCACGAAGATGGTCGCCAGCACAATGCCCGGCAAGGCGAACACGATCTGAATGTCGTGCTCCTGCAGCCATGGCCCGAGCAAACCCTGGGCGCCAAACATCAGCACGTAGACCAGACCGGCAATCACCGGCGACACCGAGAACGGCAGGTCGATCAGGGTTACCAGAATGCTTTTGCCCTTGAACGAATACTTGCTCACGCACCAGGCGGCGCTGACGCCGAAAATGACGTTGAGCGGTACCGAAATCAGCACCGCAAACAGCGTGAGCTTCAACGCCGACAATGCATCGGGTTCAAAGATGGCGGTGAAGAAGGCACCCACACCATTTTTCAAACCCTGGGACACCACAATGAACAGCGGCAGTACCAGAAACAGCACAAAAACCAGCCAGCACAGGCCGATCAGTACGCGGCGGGCATTGACGCTGCCCCGGCGTGCGGCGTTGGCAGAAGCGGCCGCGCTTAACGTTGGTGTAGACATGGCGCGCTCCTTAAGGTTTTTCGATGCGGCGCTGCAGCAGGTTGATCAGCAGCAGCAAAATGAAAGACACCACCAGCATCAACACGCCAATGGACGTAGCGCCGCGGTAGTCGTACTGGTCGAGCTTGACCATGATCAGCAGCGGCAGAATCTCGGTTTTCATCGGCATGTTGCCGGCAATGAAAATCACCGAACCGTACTCGCCCACGCCACGGGCAAAGGCCAGCGCAAAGCCGGTCAGCCAGGCGGGCAGCAGGGCCGGCGCGAGAATGTAGCGGAACACCTGAAACGGCTTGGCGCCCAGGCAGGCGGCGGCCTCTTCGATTTCGCGCGGAATATCGGCGAGCACCGGCTGCACCGTGCGCACCACGAAGGGCAGCGTCACGAAGGTGAGGGCCAAGGTGATGCCCAGCGGTGAATAGGCGATTTTGAAACCCAGGTCGGCGGCGAACTGGCCGACCAGCCCGGTAGGCGTGTACAGCGCTGTCAGTGCGATACCGGCAACGGCGGTAGGCAGGGCGAAGGGCAGGTCGATCATGGCGTCGATGACCTTGCGCCCGGGGAAGGTGTAACGCACCAGCACCCAGGCCAGCAGCGTGCCGATCACGCCGTTGATCAACGCGGCGTACAGCGCCGTGCCAAAGCTCAGTTTGAGCGCGGCGATAACGCGGGGAGCAGTGATGATGGTCCAGAACTGGTCCCAGGTCAGTTGCGCGGCGTGGACGAACATGGCCGCCAGGGGAATCAGCACAATCAGACTGAGGTACACCAGCGTGTAACCCAGGGTCAGCCCGAAGCCGGGTATGACAGGGGATATCTTGCGCGACATAAATGTCCTTTGTGGAAGCTACTGCGCTCGGTAATACGGCGTTGGCCGGGTGGGTGAAAATGCTCATTGGCTACAGCCAACTGCGCTTTCCCCCACCCGGCCGCCTTGTCTTACCTTCGCTCGCTACGCTTGCGTCTTCTCGAGGTGTTGCCCGCAAGCGTTCGGATTAAAGAGCCGCTAACGATTACTGGGCCTGGTAGATCTGGTCGAACACGCCGCCATCGTTAAAGAATTTCGGTTGCGCAGTTTTCCAGCCGCCGAAGTCCTTGTCGATAGTCACCAGGTCCAGCTTGGGGAATTGCCCGGCGTACTTGGCCGCTACCTTTTCATCGCGAGGGCGGTAGAAGTTCTTCGCGGCAATTTCCTGACCGGCCGGGCTGTACAGGTGGTTCAGGTAGGCCGTGGCAATTTCCTTGGTGCCTTTTTTCTCGGCGTTCTTGTCGACCACCGCCACTGGCGGCTCGGCGAGAATCGACAGCGACGGCACCACGATGTCGAACTTGTCGGCACCGCCATCTTCTTTAAGGGCCAGGAAGGCTTCGTTTTCCCAGGCCAGCAATACGTCGCCCTGACCGTTGTTCACGAACGTGATGGTTGAGCCGCGCGCGCCGGTGTCCAGAATCGGCACGTGCTTGAACAGCTGCTCTACATATTCTTGAGCCTTGGCTTCGCTGCCGCCGGCTTTCAGGCCATAGGCCCAGGCGGCGAGGAAGTTCCAGCGCGCGCCACCGGAGGTTTTCGGGTTCGGGGTAATAACCGAGACGTCTTTCTTGATCAGATCGCCCCAATCCTTGATGCCTTTCGGGTTGCCCTTGCGCACCAGGAACACGATGGTCGAGGTGTAAGGCGTGCTCGCTTGCGGCAAACGGGTTTGCCAGTTTTCCGGCAGGCTTTTGCCCAGTTTCGCCACTTCGTCGATGTCGCCGGCCAGCGCCAGGGTGACTACGTCGGCACGCAGACCATCAATCACCGCGCGGGCTTGTTTGCCCGAACCACCGTGGGATTGCTGGATGGTGACTTTGTCGTCGGCGTGAGATTGCTGCCAGAACTTGATGAACTCAGCGTTGTATTCCTGATACAGCTCGCGGGTGGGGTCGTACGAAACGTTCAGCAGTTCGTAATCCTTGGCAACGGCGGTACCGGCGAACAGGGCGCTGGTCAAAGCAGCCAAAGCGAAACGGCGAATGGACATGGGTGTAACTCCTGAGATTTCAAATTTTGTTCAAGTGTTGTGGCTGAGTTTCTTATAAGGACTGCCGCATTCGCGGCTGGCAGCGCATGGGCTGCCGGCGTGTTGCTGAAAATCGGGTCTGGGTGTTCAGGGTGCTGCCCTCCGGTTGTCCAGTAGGCGGGTGGGTCGGTCAGGCTTGTTTGCCAGCGGCCGGCGGCTGCAAACGGAATTTTTCCTTGCGCTCGATTTGCACGACCTGGCCGTTGTGCACGGTGATTTCCACCGAACCGAAACGCAGGCCCTGCAGGGCGGCGGAAATTTCGCGGAGGATGCCGGCTTCGTCCTGGCCCTCAACGCTGCGAAGGGGTGCGCTCATGAATCTGCTCCTTGAAAAAATGCCCTGATTTAGACGGGGTAAGTGGGCGTGGAGCGGATAGTAGAGGGCACCTAATATTCTTAAAAATACTATTTAAGAATTTTTATATAACCAAAAGTATTTTCGGCCAGGGTCTGTCTCTATACCGCGACGCGCGAGCGCGCGCTGAGTGCGCGCAGCACGCGCAGAGGCCCGTAAATAGAGGCCTTCAGAGGGGACGATAGAAAAAGCGAGGCGCCTGGCTGTCAGCAGCAAAAATTAGAAAATCGCATAAGCAAATAATTTCTTATTCCTTAACGCGTATAAAACCGCTCCCTATACTGGCCTCCACACGTACTTCGCAGGAGGCGTTTCCATGCGCAGCGAACCGATCCGTTATCTGATTGTGCCGGGCTGGCAAGGCTCGGCCGACGAGCATTGGCAAAGCCACTGGCAACGCAGCCTGCCCAACAGTCACCGCGTGGAGCAGGCCGACTGGCTCAACCCCGACCGCGACGCCTGGGTGAGCCAACTCAACCGCGCCATTGCCGCGCACAGCACGCCGGTAATTCTTATCGCCCACAGCCTGGGTTGCATCACCGTGGCGCATTGGGCAGCCAGCGCCCCGGTCGAATTGCTGCGCCGGGTACGCGGCGCCCTGCTGGTGGCGCCAGCGGATGTGGAACGCCCGGCCTGCCCGGCGCCGTTAAAAGGTTTCGCCCCGATTCCCCGCGAACTGTTGCCGTTCCCCACGCAGCTAGTGGGCTCGGACAACGATCAGGCCGCCAGTGCCGCACGCGCCATCGAGCTGGCCCGTGAGTGGGGCGCCGAGACGGCGATTCTCAGTGGCGTGGGGCATATCAATGTGAAGTCTGGGCATCAGCGGTGGGAGCGTGGTTTCTCCTACCTGTACCGCCTGCAAAGTCGCATCGAACAGCACGCCCGCCGCAGCGCCTGATCTGTTTCACGCGTCCCGTTTTCCCCAGGCCGCTGCGCGCAGTCGGCCTGGTTTGGAGTTTCTGTCATGTCCCGCACTGCACAACCCGGTCAGCCACTGCTGACGTTCCCCGACGCCGACAAAAGCCCGCTGAGTATTCGTGCCAAAGCCCTGGTGTTTATCGACGCCCGTTCGCGGCAGCTGCGCGCGGAAGTGACGCAACTGGCGCCCAGCGTGCTGCCAGTGTTGATTCACGGAGAAATGGGCACCGGCAAGGAATTGCTCGCACGCCACATTCACCGCGAGAGCGACCGCGCCGGGCTTTTCGTGGCCTTGAGTTGCAGCAGCCTGAGCCAGAACCATGCCGAAGCCGAGCTGTTCGGCCATGCCGCCGGCGCTTATGCCGGCGCCGCCAGCAGCCGGGCAGGGTGGTTTGGCTCGGCCAACGGCGGCACCTTGTACCTGGACGAAATCGGCGACCTGCCGCTGGCCCTGCAAGACAAATTGCTGGCCGCGCTGGAAAACCGCGAAGTCACCCGCGTTGGCGCGGGCCACGCCAGCCCGGTGGACGTGCGCCTGGTGGCCGCCACCAGCATCGACCTGGGCAAAGCGGTAGAGGCCGGCAAGTTTCACCCACGCCTTTTCCAATACCTGAACGAGGGTCGTCTGGCCTTGCCGCCCCTGCGCGAGCGAATTGGCGACATTCTGCCGATGGCCGAATACTTCCTCGGCATCTACAGCCAGCGTCTGGGCCTGACCATGCCCTTCATCAGCGCCGCCGCGCAGCAGGTGCTGGAATGGCACCACTGGCCCGGCAACACCCGTGAGTTGGAAAACGTTATCCACTTCGCCTTGTTGGTCAGCAGCGGCGAAGAAATTCTGCCAGAGCACCTGGAACTGGCTGGCGTTCACGCGCCGTTGTCGGCCATCGAGCAGCAGTTGCGGCAGTGGCTGTCACGCGCCGGCGAACACGGCGCCGCCCAGTTGCAGGCGCTGGTGCAACGTGTAGCCGGTTAGCTTTTCCGCCACACGCTGGCAAGCCAGGGCTGTTGCTCCCGTGGCAAGCCAGCGGGGCGGTAGTAATGCTCCAGTTCGGTGAAACCGGCGTCAATAAGGTGCTGCTGCCAGGTGCTCAGGTCGTGGTAACTGCCATAGCGCGGGCCGTTCCAGCCTTCCTGGTTCTCGCCACGGGGGTTGGAGCTGAACAGCACACCGCCCGGCTTTAGCGTGGCGTGCAGTTGGCCCAGTACGCGCGGCAGCTCCTGGCTTGGCACATGGAACAGCACCGCGTTGGCGAACACGCCGTCGAAGCGCTCAGCGGGTAAATCGAGGGCCAGAAAGTCCTGCTGCCAGACCTCGCAGCCGCTGTCGGCACGGGCCATTGCGGCGAAACTGGCCGAGCCGTCGAGGCCGACGGCAACGTGGCCCATGTCGCGAAACACCTTCAAATCACGGCCCGGGCCGCAGCCAAAATCGAGAATCTGCAACGGCGCTGGCGCCTGGATGTGTCGCAACAGGGCGGCGATGTTCTGGCTCACGTCGTGGTCGCGCGTGCCTTCACGGAAGCTTTCAGCGCTCTGGTTGTAATGCTGGAGCGTGAGGGCAGTGATTTGGGCGAGTTGTTCAGGGGTTAGGGACATGGAGGCTCGACACGGGGGATTCGTTTGCAGGAATCGAGGCTAAAGCCTCTCCCACAGGAAACTGAAAATTGTGGGAGAGGCTTTAGCCTCGATTTTTTTGATTTAACCGGCTTCTCTGGCAGCTGCGGCACTCGGCTTCACCCCAAACTTGTTGCGGTACTCGCTCGGCGACAAGTTGGTGATTTTCTTGAACGCGCTGCGAAACGCGCCGGGGTCCTGGTAGCCGACAGTCCAGGCAATGTGGTCGACGGTGCCGTTAGTGAACTCAAGCATTTCCCGCGCTTTGCCCACCTTCACATGCTGGCAGTACTGCGTGGGTTTCAGCCCGGTCGCTGCGCGGAAGCGGCGCAAGAATGTACGCGCTTCCAGCCCGGCGCAATCGGCCATCGCGGCGAGGCTGACGTCTACCGCCCCGTTGGATTGCAACCAATGCTGCACCTTCAACACCGCGGCGTCACCGTGGGCCAGAATCGGCGCGAAGTTACTGCCGCATTCCCGGGCGCTGTCGCTGTGTTCCACCATCAGAAAACGTGCGGTGCGGGTGGCGATGCTGGGGCCGAGCAGGCGGTCGACCAGACGCAACCCGATTTCTGCCCAGGCCATCAAGCCGCCCGTGGTGATGATGTCGCCGTCATCGATGATGGCTTTGTCGACATCCACTTTTAACCCTGGAAACTGCTTGGCCAATTCCTCGCCGTAGGTCCAGTGGGTGGTGGTTCTGCGCCCGTTGAGCAAGCCGGTGGTGGCGAGCAGAAAAGCGCCAAGGCAGATCGAGCCGACAATGGCGCCCTGGCTGTGGCTGCGCTTGATCCAGTCCGCCAACGGTTGCGCCTCTTCAGCGCTGGGCATTTGTGCGAGCGACGGCGGAATAACCACGGCGCCGAGGTGGCCGGTGGCGTCGGGCAGGCTGTCGTACACCCGTTGCGGTTCGGGGTGGCTGACGCTGCCGCTCCAGTGGCTGATGCGCAGCGTGGGCAGTTGCGTGGCGTGGTGCTCGGCGGCCATGCGGTTGGCGACCGCGAACAGGTCGGTGAGGCCATACACGGCGGCGGTTTGCGCGCCGGGGTAAACCAGCAAACCGATTTCGATCACCGCCTGATTGTCCTGCTTTGTCATTTTTCCCACCGCTATTGTCGTTCCGGCTAATTCGCGCCCGGCGTCTGCAGGCCAATACTTCGTCCCACACAAGCGGTTCAACACTACCCACCTGAAACGAGGAATACATCATGTCCAAGCAAGCGCTGATCGTAGTGGATATCCAGAACGACTATTTCCCTGCCGGCAAATGGCCGCTGGTGGGCGCCGAAGCGGCGGCCGACAAAGCCGCACAGATCATTAAAGCGTTCCGCGACGCCGGCGATCTGGTGGTGCACATCCGCCACGAATTCCCCACCGCCGACGCGCCGTTTTTCGTACCCGGCTCCGAAGGCGCGCAACTGCACCCCAAAGTGATGAACCGTGCCGACGAACCAGTGATCGTCAAACAGCACATCAACTCATTCCGCGACACCGACCTGCGCGCTGTGCTCGACCAACACGGCATCGACAAGCTGGTGATCGTCGGCAGCATGAGCCACATGTGCACCCATGGAATCACCCGCGCTGCGGTGGATTTCGGCTACGACACCACCGTTATTCACGACGCCTGCGCCACCCTCGACCTGGAATTCAACGGCGTGAAAGTGCCTGCCGCTCAGGTACACGCCGCGTTTATGGCCGCCTTGGCATTTGGCTACGCACCGGTCATCTCTGCCGAGGAGTTTCTGGCCGCGTAAGGCTTGGAACGGGCGTTCAAACTGAGTCGCCAGCGGGAATTGAGGTCACTAAGCGGCGGAATCTTCGCCGCCCGGTTTCCTACATGACCCACCCGGCGACGAAGTTTTGCGAAATGTGTCGAATATTCTTAAAAAGCATTAAAAACTAACTAATAAGTCTTTTTAGATTTATGGAATTTTTATTACTGTTGCGCCGTCGCCGCCGGGCCCCCTGGCACGACCCGCACCACGCAGGATGAAAGCGCTGGACTCCTTGCAGTGTCGGAAAACTAAAAAAGATCTGCACCAGGAGTAAGCACCATGACCAAATCCCCTCTGGCGTTGGCCGTCGTCCTCGGCGTCATCGCACAGCAAGCCGGCGCGGCCGGGTTTATTGAAGACAGCAAGGCTACCTTGGGTCTGCGTAACTTTTACATCAACGCCGACAACCGCAACGTAGCGCGCAGCAACTCCGCCGCCACCACCCCGAACAAGCAGGAAGAGTGGGGTCAGGCGTTCATGTTCAACTACACCTCCGGCTTCACCCAAGGCACCGTTGGCGTTGGCGTAGACGCGCTGGGCCTGTTGGGCGTGCGTCTGGATTCGGGCAAGGGCACCCATTACAACCCCACCAGCAACGCATACGGCGGCATCGTGTTCCCGACCGATAGCAACGGCGAAGCGGTGAACGATTTCTCCAGCCTCGGGCTGACCGGCAAGATCAAGATTTCCAAAACCGAAGCACGTATCGGCACCTTGCAGCCCAAGCTGCCGGTGGTGACGTTCAACGACGGTCGCCTGCTGCCGCAAACGTTTGAAGGCGGCCAGATCACGTCCAACGAAATCGACAACCTGACGCTCATCGGCGGCAAGCTGGAACACGCCAAAGGCCGTACCTCAAGCAGCAGCGAAGGCCTGTCGATCAGCGGCGCGAACAATGCCAAAACCGGCAAATTCAACAACGAGTTTTACTTCGCCGGCCTCGACTACAAGGTCAATAAGGACCTGTTGGCTCAGTACTACTACGGCACGCTGAACGAGTTCTATCAGCAGCACTTCCTCGGCCTTACCCACAACCTGGCATTGCCAGTGGGCAGTCTGAAATCTGACGTGCGCTACTTCTACAGCACCGCCGACGGCAAGAACGACAGCGTCTCAGGCCGTGCCGATGGTTACTACGCAACTGGCTACTACGGCACCACGCCGTCCAATGGCCGCCGCACCACCACCACGGGCGAAGTCGACAACCGCACCTGGAGCGGCCAGTTCACCTACACCCTGGAAAGCCACGCCATCAGCGCCGGCTTCCAGCAAGTGTCGGGCGACAGCAACTTTCCTTACCTGGACCAGGGTGATGGCGCTACCGCGTACTTGATCACTGATCGCCAGATCGGCAAATTCCTGCGTGCAGGTGAGCGCACCTGGTTGGCCGAATACGCCTACGACTTCGCCAAAATCGGTGCACCTGGCCTAAAGGCCACCGTCACCTATCTCAAAGGCGACAACATCGACTCGGCCACGGGCGAGCAATCCGAATGGGAACGCGATTTCCGTTTGGACTACGCCGTTCAGCAAGGCACCTTCAAAGGTGTTGGTTTCTCCTGGCGTAACGCCTCGCTGCGCAGCACCGTGGCGAACCAGAACGACCAGGACGAAAACCGCCTGATCGTCAGCTACACCCTGCCGCTGTTGTAAGGGCGCATTGCTGTAACGCACTACAAAAAAGCCGGGCTCAGTGCCCGGCTTTTTCATGCCTGCGAAACGGTGATTCAATCCCACAAACAAGACACGTGGGTCCGACGATTTGGAATCAGCGTAGTGGGGCACCTGGAGCGCCGGCACCTCGTTTAGAGCTTCAATCTATCGCGAGACCTTCGATTCCTTTGCTTGGCGCAAGACTCTGGATTCCCGCCTGCGCGGGAATGACGATGAACTCTCATACGCCTCCGTCATCCTCGCGAAAGCGGGGATCCAGAGTTTTGCGACGAACACAAACAGGCGGGCCAACGGTGTTTGCCATGAGAACCCGGAGCTCCGGCACCTCGTATAGAGCTTCAATCTGTCGCGAGACCTTCGATTGCTTTACTTGGCGCGAGACTCTGGATTCCCGCCTGCGCGGGAATGACGATGAATCCTCATACGCCTCCGTCATCCTCGCGAAGGCGGGGATCCAGAGTTTTGCGACGAACACAAACAGGCGGGCCAACGGTGTTCGCTGTGAGAACCCCAACCTACGCGCCTGATCTTGCCCACAAAAAAGCCCGGCACTTGGCCGGGCTTCTCGCGAGCGCCGAGGCATTTACTGCCCGCTGTAAACCTGATCAAACACCCCACCGTCGTTGAAGTGCGTTTTCTGAATTTCCGGCCACTCGCCAAAGGTTTTCACCACCGGCAGGAATTCCACTTTCGGGAAACGATCCGAGAATTCGGCAAGAATCGTGGCGTTGCGCGGGCGCAGGTAGTTGTTGGCGGCGATGCGCTGCGCGTCGTCCGACCACAGGTATTTCAGGTATGCCTCGGCTTGCTTGCGGGTGCCTTTCTTGTCGACCACCTTGTCGACCACTGCCACCGGCGGCTCGGCTTCGGCCGACACGCTTGGGTACACCACTTCGAAGCTGCCACGGCCGAATTCACGGGCGATCATTTCCGCTTCGTTTTCAAAGGTCACCAGCACGTCGCCAATGTTGTTTTGCATAAAGGTGGTGGTGGCCGCACGGCCGCCGGTGTCGAGCACGGGTGCTTGTTTGAACAGCTTGCCGACGAATTCGCGCGCCGCTTTTTCATCGCCGCCTTGTTTGAGCACATAGCCCCACGCCGACAGGTAGGTGTAGCGACCGTTGCCCGAGGTTTTCGGGTTGGGCACTACCACTTCCACGCCGTCTTTGAGCAGGTCTGGCCAGTCTTTCAGGGCTTTCGGGTTGCCTTTGCGCACGATGAATACGGTGGCGGAGGTGAACGGCGCGCTGTTGTCCGGCAGGCGGGTGGCCCAGTTTTCCGGAATCAGGTTGCCGTGGTCATGCAGGGCGTTGATGTCGGTGGCCATGTTCATGGTGATCACGTCGGCCTGCAGGCCATCGATTACCGCGCGCGCCTGCTTGCTGGAGCCGCCGTGGGACATCTGCAAGGTGAGCGCCGGGTTGCCCTCGGCTTGCCAGTGTTTCTGGAACGCGGCGTTGTAGTCCTTGTAGAAATCGCGCATCACGTCATAGGAAACGTTCAGCAGGGTGGCGGCTTGCACGCTGGAGGCCAGGGCCAGGCCAGCGGCGAGCAGGGAGGTGGTGAGCAATCGCTTCATCGAGTAATTCCTAAGTCCTGAGTCCATGGGCACGTGAGTCAACCGGCGGATGATAAAAGCTTCCGTTTATTCTGATAAAGAATAATTGCTTCCTTGCTTATGCCTTTTGTCAGCCGAGCGGCTTAATCTGTATATTTCTAAATCGTATAAATAAATTGTTATTTATTCTTTTTAATTTGATCTTCGCCTGAGCATAGTGAGCCCCACGCATCGACATGCACAGGAGCTGCACCATGAGCCTCAGACTCGGCGACATCGCCCCCGACTTCGAACAAGACTCTAGCCAAGGCCGCATTCGTTTTCACGAGTGGCTGGGCAATAGCTGGGGCGTTCTGTTTTCTCACCCCGCCGATTTCACTCCGGTGTGCACCACCGAACTGGGTTTCACCGCCAAGCTCAAGGACCAGTTCGCTGAGCGCGGCGTCAAGGTCATCGCCCTGTCGGTAGACCCGGTGGATTCGCACCTGAAGTGGATCGACGACATCAACGAAACCCAGAGCACGCTGGTGGGTTTTCCGATTATTGCCGACGCCGACCGCAAGGTGTCGGGCCTGTATGACCTGATTCACCCCAACGCCAACGACACCCTCACCGTGCGTTCGCTGTTCGTGATCGACCCGAACAAAAAGGTGCGTCTTACCATCACCTACCCGGCCAGCACCGGTCGCAATTTCAACGAAATTCTGCGGGTGATCGACTCGCTGCAACTGACCGACACCTACAAAGTCGCCACCCCGGCCAACTGGCAGGACGGTGACGAAGTGGTGATCGTGCCGTCGCTGCGTGACGAAGACGAAATCAAGCAGCGCTTTCCCAAAGGTTACCGCGCGGTGAAACCGTACCTGCGCCTGACCCCACAACCCAACCGCTGATTACCGGCAGCCGTTACTACCTGAGCGCGCTTGAGTCTCGAGGCTGCGGCCTCCAGCAACAAGTCGGCAAGGCAAGGAGTAAGCAATGTTAGTGGTTTCGTTGAGCGGCAGTCCCAGTCAGAGATCCCGCAGTGGAATCTTGCTGGAGCGCTCGCAGCGTTGGCTGCAACAGCATGGCGTGGAAGTGGTGAGCTACCGCATTCAGGATTTCAACGCCGAAGAATTACTGCATGCCCGGTTCGACAGTCCGCAGATTCAAACCCTGCAAGCCCATGTGGCGGCGGCGGACGGTCTGTTGATTGCGACGCCGGTGTACAAAGCCTCGTTTTCCGGCGCGCTGAAAGTGTTGCTGGACCTGCTGCCCGAGCGCGCCCTGGAGCACAAAGTGCTGCTGCCGTTTTCCACCGGTGGCAGCAAGGCGCACATGCTCGCCGTGGACTACGCCCTGCGTCCGGTGCTGACCGCGCTGAAAGCGCAGGAAGTGCAGCACGGCGTATTCGCAGACGACAGCCAGATCGCCTACGGCGAAAACGGCGCGCCTGCGCAGCTGGCGGCAAGCCTGGAGCAACGGTTGGACGAAGCGCTTGAACAGTTCCACAGCGCTCTGGCGCGCCGGCCAAAACCCCTGGACCCGAACGTGCTGAACCAGCGGTTGCTGGCGGCGAACTGGAGTATTTGACGCTTTGACTCCCCTCTCCCGCTAGGCCGGCCGGGTAGGCGAGAGGGGCGGGGGGAGAGGGGCCTCTGAAATTTCCCCCTCTCCCCAGCCCTCTCCCTCAGGGAGAGGGGGCTTTAAATCAAAAAATCATCAGCCTTACTCACCCGCCAACGGGCAAGCAGGCGACACCACTTGAACAGCAAAGGAGAGCGCCATGCGCCCAGTTACTTTGCGTCGGAGTCTGGTCGCCCTGTTTGTTGCGGCCACTGCTTTCGGCGCCATCACCCAGGCACAAGCCGAAACCCTGCGTATCGGTTATCAGAAGTACGGCACGCTGGTGCTGCTCAAAGCCAAGGGCACGCTGGAAAAGCGTCTGGCCGAGCAAGGCGTAGACGTTAAATGGACCGAGTTTCCCGGCGGCCCGCAGTTGCTTGAAGGCCTGAACGTGGGCTCGGTGGACTTCGGTGTAACCGGCGAAACCCCGCCCGTGTTTGCCCAGGCGGCGGGTGCCGATCTGACCTACGTGGCCTATGAGCCGCCAGCGCCGCTTAGCGAAGCGATCCTGGTGCCGAAGGATTCGCCGATCCAGTCGGTGAAAGAGCTCAAGGGCAAGAAAGTTGTGCTCAACAAAGGCTCCAACGTGCACTACCTGCTGGTGCGTGCGCTGGAAGATGCCGGGCTGAAATACAGCGACATCGATGTTGCCTTCCTGGCACCCGCCGATGCCCGTGCCGCTTTCGAGCGCGGCAGTGTGGATGCATGGGTGATCTGGGATCCCTTCCAGGCCGCTGCGGAAAATCAGCTGGGCGCACGCACCCTGCGTGACGGCCAGGGCCTGGTGGATAACCACCAGTTCTATCTGGCCACCAAACCCTACGCGCAGAAAAACCCGAAAGTGATCGCCACCCTGATCGATGAAGTGCGCGCCGTGGGCGAAGACTCCAAAGCCGACCCGCAAGCCGTGACCGATCAGGTGGCGCCGCTGCTGGGCCTGTCCAAGGACATAACCCTCAAGGCGGTGAAGCGCCAGGGTTACGGCGCCCATTTCATCACCCCGGAAGTGGTCACCGCGCAGCAGAAAATCGCCGACACCTTCTACCAGCTCAAGCTGATTCCAAAGCCCTTGAGCATCAAGGACGTGATCTGGACGCCGCCCGCCAGCGTGGCCACCGCCCAGTAATTGCAACGCCGTTAACACACCCCATTGCAGCATCCCTCCCCGGTTGGGGAGGGCATCAAGGAGACAACTCCCATGAGCTTGAATATTTTCTGGTTTCTTCCCACCCACGGCGACGGTCATTACCTTGGCACCGCCGAGGGCGCTCGCGCGGTCGATCACGGTTACCTGCAACAGATTGCCCAGGCGGCGGACCGCCTCGGCTTTGGTGGCGTGCTGATCCCGACGGGGCGGTCCTGTGAAGATTCCTGGCTGGTCGCCGCTTCGCTGATTCCGGTGACCACCCAACTCAAATTTCTCGTCGCTCTGCGCCCGGGCATCATTTCGCCCACCGTGGCGGCGCGTCAGGCGGCCACGCTGGACCGCTTGTCCAACGGCCGGGCGCTGTTCAATCTGGTGACCGGTGGCGACCCGGATGAACTGGCCGGTGATGGCCTGTTTCTCAACCACGAAGAACGTTACGAAGCCTCGGTGGAATTCACCCGCATCTGGCGCCGCGTGCTGGAGGGCGAAACCGTGGATTACGACGGCAAGCACATCAGCGTGAAGGGCGCCAAGTTGCTCTATCCGCCGCTGCAACAACCGCGTCCGCCGCTGTATTTCGGTGGCTCTTCCGGCGCCGCGCAAGACCTGGCCGCCGAGCAGGTGGAAATGGTCCTCACCTGGGGCGAACCGCCGGCCGCCGTGGCCGAGAAAATCGCCCAGGTTCGCGAGAAGGCTGCCAAACATGGCCGCACCGTGCGCTTTGGTATTCGCCTGCACGTGATCGTGCGCGAAACCAATGAAGAAGCCTGGGCAGCGGCGGATCGCCTGATCTCACACCTGGACGAAGACACCATCAAGCGCGCCCAGGCCTCGCTCGCGCGCTTCGATTCCGTGGGCCAGCAGCGCATGGCCGCCTTGCACAAGGGCAGCAAGGACAACCTCGAAGTCAGCCCCAACCTGTGGGCCGGCGTTGGCCTGGTGCGCGGCGGTGCCGGTACGGCGCTGGTGGGCGATGGCCCGACGGTGGCGGCGCGGGTGAAGGAATACGCCGACCTGGGCATCGACACCTTTATTTTTTCTGGCTACCCGCACCTGGAAGAGTCGTATCGCGTCGCCGAGTTGCTGTTTCCGCACCTGGACGTGGCCCGTCCACAACGGCCGGAAGGCGCCAGTTACGTCAGCCCGTTTGGCGAGATGATTGCTAACGATGTGCTGCCGAAATCGGCCAGCGACGCCAAGAGTTTCGCGAGCAAGCTCGCTCCTACGGGGGCTTGAAATGAAAGCCGGGCATAACATCCTTAACCGCCTTGCGCCGTTCGTGCTGCCGGTGGCGCTGTTGGCGATCTGGCAATTGGCGGTGGTCGCCGGTTGGTTGTCGACGCGCATTCTGCCGGCGCCGAGTGCGGTGTTCGATGCGGCGGTGGCGCTGATTGGCAGCGGCGATATCTGGCACCACCTCGCCATCAGCGGCTGGCGCGCCGGCATCGGCTTCCTGATTGGCGGCAGCATCGGCCTGACGCTGGGCTTTATCACCGGGCTGTCGAAGTGGGGCGAACGCTTCCTCGACAGCACGGTGCAGATGATCCGTAACGTGCCGCACCTGGCGCTGATTCCGCTGGTCATTCTGTGGTTCGGCATCGACGAGTCGGCGAAGATTTTTCTGGTCGCCCTCGGCACCGTGTTCCCCATTTACCTCAACACCTACCACGGCATTCGCAACGTCGACCCGGCGTTGGTGGAAATGGCGCGCAGCTACGGGTTGTCGGGCTTCGGCCTGTTCCGTCAGGTGATTCTGCCGGGCGCCTTGCCGTCGATTCTGGTGGGCGTGCGTTTTGCGCTGGGCTTTATGTGGCTGACGCTGATTGTGGCCGAGACCATTTCGGCCAGCTCCGGCATCGGCTACCTGGCCATGAACGCCCGTGAGTTTCTGCAAACCGACGTCGTGGTGGTGGCGATTCTGCTCTACGCCTTGCTGGGCAAACTGGCCGATACCACGGCGCGGGGTCTGGAGCGCGTGTGGTTGCGCTGGCACCCGGCTTACCAGGTTAAAAAAGGCGGTGCCGCATGAATGCATTCAACGCAAACCACGTGGCCCCGCAGCACCTCAAAGGCGGTATTCCGCTGGCGGTGCGTGGCCTGCACAAAGCCTTTGGCGAGCGCGAGGTCCTGCACAACATCGAGCTGCTGATTCCGGCCGGGCAATTCGTTGCCGTGGTTGGCCGCAGCGGCTGCGGCAAAAGCACCTTGCTGCGTCTGTTGGCCGGCCTGGACACGCCCACCAGCGGCGCCTTGCTGGCCGGCTCCGCGCCGCTCAGCGAAGCGCGCGAAGACACCCGTCTGATGTTCCAGGACTCGCGCCTGCTGCCGTGGAAGCGAGTAATCGACAACGTCGGCCTGGGCCTTGGCGGCGACTGGCGCCCGCGGGCGCTGGAAGCCTTGCAGGCTGTCGGGCTGGCCGAACGTGCCCACGAATGGCCGGCTGCGTTGTCAGGCGGGCAGAAGCAACGGGTTGCCCTGGCTCGTGCGCTGATTCATCAACCGCGCTTGCTGCTGCTCGACGAACCCCTGGGCGCCCTCGACGCGTTGACCCGCATCGAAATGCAGCAACTGATCGAAAGCCTCTGGCAGAAACACGGCTTCACCGTGCTGCTGGTAACCCACGACGTCAGCGAAGCGGTGGCGATTGCCGACCGCGTGATTCTCATTGAAGACGGCCACATCGGCCTGGACCTGCCCGTGCACCTGGCACGTCCACGGCAGCGGGGTTCAGCGCGCCTGGCCGCGCTGGAAGCCGAAGTGCTCAACCGTGTTCTCGAAATTCCACCGGGCCCACCGCCACCCGAACCGGTTTCACCCCTGCCCACGCAATTGCGTTGGGCCTTGTAAGCCACTCACTCGAAACAACTACTCACGTACCAGGAGAAACACCATGACCATTAAAGCCATCAACGTACGCAACCAATTCAAAGGCACCATCAAGGAAATCGTACTGGGCGACGTGTTGTCGGAAATCGACGTACAAACCGCCTCCGGCATCGTCACCTCCGTGATCACCACCCGCTCGGTAAAAGAGCTGGAGCTGGGCGTGGGCAGTGAGGTGATTGCGTTTGTGAAGTCCACCGAAGTGTCGATTGCCAAGCTGTAAGTTGCCGGCACCGATGTTTCCGGGAAATCGAGGCTGAAGCCTCTCCCACAGGGATCGCCTTGGCGCTTGTTGTGGGAGAGGCTTCAGCCTCGATGCTTTTGATCCGGGTTTAAAAATGCTGCCGGCTGCGGCTTGCCGTACAAATAACCCTGCCCCAATTCACAGCCCAGGCCTTGCAGAAACGCCGCCTGGCTGGCGTCTTCCACACCCTCGGCTTGCACCTGCAAGCCCAGGCTATGACCCAAGGCGATTACGGCGCGGGTGATGGCCGCGTCGTCGTGGTCTCCCGGCAGGCCGCGTACAAAGCTCTGGTCGAGTTTGAGCTTGTGTACGGGCATGCGTTTGAGGCGCGCCAGCGATGAATAGCCGGTGCCGAAATCGTCGATGGCCAGCCGCACGCCCAGGGCGCGCAGGCGTTGCATGAGTTTCAGCGCAGCGTCGGCGTCGTCCATCACGGCGCTTTCGGTGATCTCCAGTTCCAGCAAGCCGGCGTCCAGCCCGGTCGCCGC
Organism: Pseudomonas viridiflava; assembly: GCF_900573885.1. Taxonomy (GTDB): domain Bacteria; phylum Pseudomonadota; class Gammaproteobacteria; order Pseudomonadales; family Pseudomonadaceae; genus Aquipseudomonas. Next base: position 136,219 of record NZ_UPSE01000499.1, on the reverse strand, counting down.
CAGCACCTCGGTCACCAGGCCGTCGAGCGTGCCGTGGCTGAAGATGCGGCTGGAGATGTTCACCGACATGAATTCCAGCGTCAGGCCGTCGCGCTGCCAGGCTGTCATCTGCGCACAGGCTTGCGCGAGCACCCAGGCGTCGATGCTGCCGATCAGGTCGCTTTCCTCGGCAATTGGAATGAACTGATCCGGCGGCACCAGCCCGCGCTCGGGGTGCTGCCAGCGCACCAGTGCCTCGGCGCCCACCAGCAAGCCGCTCTGCAGGTCGTAAATCGGCTGATAAAACACCCGCAGTTGCTGCTGCTCAAGCGCCTGATGCAGTTGCGCGCCGAGCTCCACCCGTTGCTGGGCGAGGCTGGTCAGCTCCTGGCTGTAGAACGCATAGGTGGCGCGGCCGCTGCTTTTGGCTTTGAACAGCGCCGAGTCGGCGTTGCGCATCACTTGCTCAACGCTTTGCGCCTCGGCGGGGAACAGGCTGATGCCGATGCTGCCGCCTATGAACAGCTCCTGCCCGGTAATGGTGAAGGGCTGGCGCAGGGCGCCGAGCAGTTGCTCGGCAAGGTTGGCCGCCTGCTCCGGCTGTGGGCAGTGCTCCCACAGCAGACCGAACTCGTCGCCGCCCAGCCGGGCGAGGGTCATGCCGCTGTGCAGCAGCGCTTGCAGGCGCTCGCTGACGCTTTTCAGCAGCTCGTCGCCGGCGTTGTGGCCGAGGCTTTCGTTAATGTGTTTGAAGTGGTCGAGGTCTATCAGCAGCACCGCGCCAGTGGTCGCATCACGCCCGCTGCGTTCCACGGCGCGGGCAACCCGCTCGCCGAACAACAACCGGTTGGGCAGGCGGCTGAGCGGGTCGTGGTGGGCGAGGTGGTCCAGCTCGTTCTGGGATTCTTTGAGCACGCTGATATCGGAAAACACCGCCACGTAATGGCTGATGGCCCCCGTGTCATCGTGAATGGCGCGGATGCATTGCCACTGCGGGTAAATCTCACCGTTCTTGCGCCGGTTCCAGATTTCGCCGCTCCAACTGCCATGGTGGGCCAGCTCGTACCACATGCGCTGGTAGAAGGCGCGATCATGACGACCGGACTTAAGCAATTGCGGTGAGCGGCCGATTATTTCTTCAAGTGCGTAACCGGTGATGCGGGTGAACGCCGGATTGAGGTGGCTGATGCGCATCTGGGCGTCGGTCACCAGCACGCCTTCCTGGGTGCTGTCGAACACCGCTGCGGCCTGACGCAGGTTGGACATGTGGCTGCGCAGGGTTTTTTCGGTTTCCATCCGTCGCCGTTCTTTCAGGCGCAGGGCACCGAACAGCACCACGGAGGTGAAGGCGACGAACAGCAGCCCCTTGATGATGCTCAGGTGCTCGAAAGCCCCGACGCTGGTGGTGAAAGTGCTCAACAACGGATCGGTAAGCGTGACCCACAAGGTGGCGAGTACCAGGTAAATCAGGGTGGGGCGTAAGGCTCTCATGCGATAAACGGCCTTCGGTTGATTGCCAGCCGTAACGCTTGGCCAGAAATTGAACATATTTTGATCTAACAGTAGGGTGGTTTTCTCACACTGCTTGGAGATAATGCCCACGCCAGGCTGATCTAGCCGGCGTTCACTTTCCCGAGGTAGCTCCATCTATGTGGTACAACGGTTTTCTCGACCTGTCGGCCTGGCAGGTTCTGGCGGTTACCTTGCTGATGACTCACGTGACCATCGTGTCCGTGACGGTGTATCTGCATCGCTATTCCGCGCACCGCTCGTTGGAACTGCACCCTGCGCTCAAGCACTTTTTCCGTTTCTGGCTGTGGATGACCACTGGCCAGAACACCCGTGAATGGACCGCCATTCACCGTAAACATCACGCCAAGTGCGAAACCGCTGACGACCCTCACAGCCCGGTGATCAAAGGCTTGTCGACCGTGCTGCGCAAAGGCGCGGAATTGTACCGCGCCGAGGCGGAAAACCCGGAAACCCTGCGTATTTACGGCAAGAACTGCCCCGAAGACTGGATCGAGCGCAAGGTGTACTCGCGCTTCCCGTTGGGTGGTATCGCCATCATGGCGGTGATCGATCTGGCGTTGTTCGGCGCCCTCGGCATCACCGTGTGGGCCGTGCAGATGATGTGGATTCCGGTATGGGCCGCAGGCGTTATCAACGGCCTGGGCCACGCCGTGGGCTACCGCAACTTCGAATGCCGCGACGCCGCCACCAACCTGGTGCCGTGGGGCATTCTGATCGGTGGCGAAGAGCTGCATAACAACCACCACACGTATCCGAACTCGGCGAAGCTGTCGGTACGCAAGTGGGAATTCGACATCGGCTGGGCCTGGATTCAACTGTTCAGCTTTCTGCGCCTGGCCAAGGTGCAGCGCGTGGCGCCAATTGCCCACCGCGTGACCGGCAAGGGTTATCTGGACATGGACACCGCCATGGCCATCCTCAACAACCGCTTCCAGATCATGGCCCAGTACCGCAAAGCGGTGATCGGGCCGCTGGTGAAGCTCGAACTGGCCAAGGCCGACGCCTCGGTTCGGGCCAAATTCCACCGCGCCAAGGGCTTGTTGTCCCGTGAAACCAGCTTGCTGGAAGAGCGCCATCACCTGCGAATTCAGGCCATGCTGGAACAGAGCCAGGCGCTGAAAGTGATTTACGAAAAGCGTTTGGCGCTGCAGCAGATCTGGATTAAAACCAGCAGCAATGGCCATGACATGCTCGAAGCAATGAAGGTGTGGGTGCACGAAGCGGAGGCCAGCGGCATTCAATCGCTGCGTGATTTTGCGGAGCACCTCAAAACCTACTCGTTGCGTCCGGCAAACGCGCTGTAAACAGGCTATAACTGCGCCATAGAGCGCCGAAGCCCGCCGAACGGCGGGCTTTTTTCTGTGTCATGGATTGGCACCTTATGCTGCGCGGATGGTCGTAGTTTCGTTGATAGAAAAGGACATCTAATGGACGAACATTCCCCATTAACACCGCCACTTTCCCCCGAGTTGGAAGAACTGACTCTGGCGCTGCTGCATAGCCGCGGCGAAGTGGAGCGTTTGCGCGAACGTGAGCAAATGTTCAGCTCGCTGCTGGACAGCGTAAACATCGTGCTGTGGGCGTTCGACTGGGATGCCCAACGCATTCTGTACGTCAGCCCGGCTTACGAGCGGGTGTTCGGCCGTAACGCAGGGTTGCTGATGGCCGACTACGGCGAATGGCTCAACAGCATCTACCCCGACGACATGGAACATGCCGCCGCCACCCTCGCCGAGGTGTTGGTCAAAGGTGCCGTGGAAGACCGCGAATACCGCATTCTGCGCGCCGACGGCCAACTGCGCTGGCTGAGTGACAAATGCTTTATCAGTCGCCAGGCCGAAGCCGGCAAGCCGCTGATTGTGGTCGGCATTGCCGAAGACATCACCGAGAAGAAACACCTCGAAGGCGAACTGCATCGCCTGGCCACCACGGACGTGCTGACGCAAAGCAGCAACCGCCGCTACTTCTTCGAATGCGCCCACACCGAATTCCAGCAAGCCACCCAAGAAGATGCGCCATTGGCGTTCCTGCTGCTGGACGTGGACAACTTCAAGCAGATCAACGACACCTACGGCCACCAGATGGGCGACGTGGTGCTGCAACGCATCGCCCAGTGCGGCAGCGCCGCGTTGCGTCGTGGCGATTTGTTCGGGCGCATCGGTGGCGAAGAATTCGCCGCGCTATTCCCCTGCTGCACCGAAGAGCTGGCCCTGCAGATTGCCGAACGGCTGCAGCGGGAAATTCAGCGGCTGGTATTCAGCTGCAGCGGCGTGACCTTTGGCGTGACGGTCAGCCAGGGCCTGACCAGCCTGACCGATGCCGACGTCACCCTCGACACCCTTTTTGCCCGCGCAGATGCGGCGATGTACAACGCCAAGCGGCAGGGTAAGAACCGGATTATTCGGGCTTAAGCGGCTCGACCCAAACCCTCTCCCCAGCCCTCTCCCGCAAGCGGGCAGAGGGGGCGATGCGGCGTTGTCGGGTTGATCGGTGTTCTGCTCCCCTCGCCCGCGTGCGGGAGAGGGGCTGGGGGAGAGGGCAGCGGGCTACGCGGTCAGGCCGGCTGCTGCTGCGTAATGCAGTGAATATTGCCACCGCCCAGCAAAATCTCCCGTCCCGGCACCATCACCACTTCATGCTCCGGAAACAGCCGCTGCAGGATGGCTTTGGCTTCGGCGTCTTTCGGGTCGTCGAAGCTGGGGGCGATGATGCCGCCGTTGACGATCAGGAAATTCACGTAGGAACCGGCCAGGCGAATCGACGGGTCGCGCTCTTGCGTACCCGCCACTAAATCCACGCCCGCGCATTCTTCATCGGTGGCGTACAGCGGGCCGGGAATCGGCATTTTGTGCACGACCAGTTGGCGACCCTTGGCGTCCTTCACGCTTTCCAGCACGCGCATCGCGGCCTGGCAGCGTTCGTAGTTGGGGTTCTGGGTGTCGTCGGTCCAGGCCAACAGCACTTCGCCGGGGCGTACGTAGCAGCAGAAGTTGTCGACGTGGCCGTCGGTTTCGTCGTTGAACAGGCCGTCGGGCAGCCAGATCACGGTGTCGATCGCGAGGTGATCGCGCAGCACCGCTTCGATGTCTTCGCGGCTCAGGTGCGGGTTGCGGTTGCGGTTGAGCAGGCATTCTTCGGTGGTGATCACCGTGCCTTCACCGTCCACGTGAATCGAGCCGCCTTCCAGCACAAACCCTTCGGTGCGGTAGCGGTCGCGGCGTTCGATTTCGAGAATCTTGCTGGCCACCTGATCGTCGCGGGTCCAGGGCGAATATAGCCCGCCGTCAAAGCCGCCCCAGGCGTTAAAGGTCCAGTCCACGCCGCGAATTTCGCCGCTGGCGTTGCGCACGAAAGTCGGGCCGGTGTCCCGTACCCAGGCGTCGTCGGTGGTGATTTCCACCACGCGGATATTGTCGGCATCCAGGCGCGCGCGCGCGTTTTCGTATTGGTCGGCGTTCACGCACACGGTCACGGGCTCAAAGCGGGCAATGGCCTTGGCCACGGCGGTAAACGCCGCTTGCGCCGGCTTGCCGCCCAGACGCCAGTTGTCCGGCCGCTGCGGCCACACCATCCAGGTCTGGCTGTGGGGCGCCCACTCGGCTGGCATGGAGAACCCGTCGGCGCGGGGGGGGGTGGTCAGTGTGGTCATTGCAAATACCTTGTTGGGTACTTGTAGGAGCGGCTTTAGCCGCGATGCTGTTGATGGAGAAGAGCATCGCGGCTAAAGCCGCTCCTACAGGTCGGTGTCAGGATTCGAGCGCACCGTCGAGGGTTTTGATCGGGCCGTACAGATTCGGCCGACGATCACGGAAGCTGCCCCAGGCGCTGCGGATGTGTTCGAGTTGGTCCAGGTCGAAAGTATGCACCAGCACGCCTTCTTCAGTTTCGTTGAGTTCTTCGACCTTTTCACCGAATTGGTTGGCGATAAAGGACGAGCCGTAGAAGGTGATGTCGTAGCCGTCTTGCGCTTCGTTGCCGATGCGGTTGGAGGCAATCAGTGGCATCAGGTTGGCGCCGGCGTGGCCTTGTTGCACGCGCTGCCAGTGGTCGCGCGAGCTGATGGTGTTGTCATGCGGCTCGCTGCCGATGGCGGTCGGGTAGAACAGAATTTCCGCGCCCATCAGCGCCATGCTGCGCGCGCATTCGGGGAACCACTGGTCCCAGCAGATGCCCACGCCGATCTTGGCGTAGCGGGTGTTCCACACCTTGAAACCGGTGTCGCCAGGGTTGAAGTAGTACTTCTCGTGGTAGCCGGGGCCATCGGGAATATGGCTTTTGCGGTACACGCCGAGGTTGCTGCCGTCGGCGTCGATGATGGCGATGCTGTTGAAGCGCGCGCGCCCGGCCAGTTCGAAATAGCTGATGGGCAACACCACGCTGAGCTCTTTGGCCACCTTCTGGAAATGGGCGATGGCGGCGTTGGTTTCGGTCGGCGTCGCCAGTTGCAGGTAATCGGGGTTGGGCTTCTGGCAGAAATACGGCGTCTCGAACAGCTCCTGAATCAGGATGATTTGCGCGCCCTTGGCAGCGGCTTCACGAACCAGTTTTTCCGCCGTGGCGATATTCGCGGCACGGTCCCAGGAACAGGCCATCTGCGTGGCGGCGACAGTTACGGTACGAGACATCAAACACCTCTTTTCTTGTTGGCAGGCGCAAAGGCCGTTTTGCAGGTGCCACTTTATAGTCGATAAAAATCCGACTTAGAAGGTGATTTTGTCTATTGGTGGCTATTTATCGATAAATAAGCAGATAAATATCGGTTATTCCGCCCGCGTTTCGCGCTTGGGCAGGAACGCCGGCAGGTACAAACCCAGATAAACATCGAACACGCGCATGCCTTCTTCGGCCAAGCGCGGAGTGATCTCGCCGTATTGCTGCACCGAGCGGGCGTATACGCGGTCGCTGAGTTCCAGCGCCAGGGCGAACACATCCAGCTCGGTGGGCAATTGCGGCAGGGGGAAGTGGCGGTCGAACAGGGCGTGCAGCAGCCGGCCCAGTTCGATGTCGTGCTGGCGGTCGGCCTGGGTGACTTCGGTGAGGCCGTGCTGAGCGAGGATCAGCTGCCGGGCGGCGGCATCGCCGGTGTAGATGTCCAGCATGCGTTGCTCGACCAGTCGCGAGAGGTCGCGCCAGTGCTGCAGGCTGGCGTGGTCGATGGGGCATTCGAGGGTGGCGCGAAAGGCGGCGTGCACATCGGCCGTCAGCGCTTCGAGAATGGCCGGCACGCTGGCAAAGAAGTGGTACACGGAGGAGGGCGGCATCAGCGCGCGCTCGGCCACGCTGTAAATCGACAGGCCGGCAACCCCTTCTTCGGCCAACAAACCGCGCGCGGCATCCAGAATGGACGCGATGCGCGCCTGGCTGCTGGCGCGGGGTTTGCGGGCGGTGGCGGGACGCTGCATAGAACTCTCCTCTGGCGAGGCGCTATTGGACGTCACGCCGCACGGTGGGGGCAAGCGGGGGGTAGGTTGGGTTGAGCCAAAGGCGAAGCCCAACGATACGCACATGCCCGCCCTCACTGCACTGACTTGGCGGACAGGTCGGCAATCTTGGTAGTCGGACGTAGCGTGTGGCCGGCACCGTTGGGCTTAGGCCTTAACTGCCGCTACGAAACTTGCCCCACACCTCGTCTTTGATCGGCGAGATTTTCTCCGGCAGCACTTCCAGCGCAGCCAGTCGGCGCTTGGTGGCGCGGTCTGGGTACAAGCCAGGCTGGTCGCGCAGGGCCGGGTCTAGGAATTGGCGCGCATCGGCGTTGCCGCTCGGGTACAGGGTTTCGGCGGTGATTTGTGCGGCCACTTTCGGTTGCATCACGTAGTCGATAAAGCGATGGGCGAGGTCGGCGCGACGGGCGCTGCTGGGAATCACCAGGTTGTCGATAAACAGCACCGAGCCTTCGTCCGGCACCACGAACTGCACGTTCTGCCCAGCGGCGCTGGCGCCCAACGCATCGCCCACCCAGGCAAGCGACATGCACAGCCGGCCTTCTTTCAAGTCGTCGATATAGCGCTCGCTGTCGACGTAGCGGATGTTGCCGCGAACCGCCTGCAACATCTCGCCACCCTGTTTGATCTGCGTGGGCGGGCTGTGGGCCAGGCTGCGGCCGAGGTAGTTCATGGCGACCGACATCACTTCATCCGGCGCATCCAGCACGCTGATACCGCAACTGGCCAGACGGGCGCTTTGCGCCGGATCGAACAGCAAGCTCCAGCTGTTCGGCAGCGGACCGCCGAAGGCTTTCTCCGCTTGCGGCACGTTGATGGCCAGGCCGACGGCGCCCCACAGATACGGAATGGCGTAGCGGTTTTGCGGGTCCACGGCGTTGAGCTTGCTGAGCAGCTGTTTGTCGAGGTGCGAGCGGTTCGGCAGGCGGGTGAGGTCCAGCGGCTGCAAGCGCCCGGCTTTGATCAGGGCGGGCAGCGTGTCGTGGGAAGGCACGGCAATATCGATGGACTCGCCGCTGGCCAAGGCTTTTTCAAGTTCCTCGGCGGTGCTGTAGGTGTGGTAATCGACATGAATGCCGGTTTCTTTCTCGAAATCGACCAGCACCTGCGGGGCGATGTAGTCGTTCCAGTTGTAGACCACCAAGTCTTCGGCATGAACGGCCGGGGCGGCGAGCAAAACGGATGAGCCAGCAAACAGCAGTGCGGCTAAAAAGCGTGGCATGACGACTTCCTTACGTGTCGGTTCACAGCATGGGCCGCACACACCGTGCGGCGAACGGAGTTTCGCTCAAATCCTTTACAACTGAGCGAGCCGCGACATGTCTGTGGATTCGATGCACGTCTGGGCTGGCCATGGCACACAAACAACACCGCAGCGCGAGGCTGCGGTGTAGGCAATTCAAGTGGTTAAGCGGATAAAACAACGCCGGCCCGAGGGCCGGCGTTGAATGGGTACTTACACCGTGTGCAAGTACCAGTTGTACTCGAGGTCCGAAATGGAGTTTTCGAACTCGGCGAGTTCACTCTCTTTACAGGCGACGAAGATGTCGATGTATTTCGGGTCGATATAACGGGCCATGACTTCGCTGTCGTCCAACAGGCGCAAGGCGTCGCGCAGGTTGTTCGGCAGGCTCTGCTCGTTCTGCTCGTAGGAGTTGCCTTCTACCGGTGCGCTTGGCTCGATCTTGTTGGTCAGGCCGTGGTGCACGCCGGCCAGCACTGCCGAGAGCAGCAGGTACGGGTTGGCATCGGCGCCGGCAACGCGGTGTTCGATACGCACGGCATCGCGGGTGTCGTTAGGCACGCGCAAGGCTACGGTACGGTTATCGATACCCCAGCTCGGCGAGTTCGGCACGTAGAACTGTGCGCCGAAACGGCGGTACGAGTTGACGTTAGGGCAGAGGAACGCCATCGAGGCCGGCATGGTTTCCAGCACACCGCCAATGGCGTGGCGCAGGGCATCGTTCTGTTCCGGGTCATCGCAGGCAAAGATGTTGTTGCCTTCTTTGTCCAGAATCGAAATGTGCACATGCAGACCGTTACCCGCCTGGTTGGGGTACGGCTTGGCCATGAAGGTGGTGTCCATCTCATGGTCATAGGCGATGTTTTTCACCAGACGCTTGAGCAGCAGGGCGTAGTCGCACGCCTTGATGGGATCGGCCACATGGTGGAGGTTCACTTCGAATTGCGCCGGAGCACTTTCCTTGACGATGGCGTCAGCAGGAATGCCCTGCTCTTTAGCGCCTTCGAGGATGTCTTGCAGGCATTCGGCGTACTCGTCCAGGTCATCGATGAGATAAACCTGAGTGGAGTGCGGACGTTTGCCCGACAGCGGCGACAGCGGCGGCTGAGGCCGGCCGTTCACGTTTGCCTGGTCGATCAGATAAAACTCAAGTTCAAACGCGGCGCAAATAGTAAGGCCCAGTTCGTCGAACTTCGCGACCACCTGCCGCAACACTTCGCGTGGATCGGCGAAAAACGGCTCGCCTTCCATTTCATGCATGGTCATTAACAGTTGCGCGGTCGGACGCTTCTGCCAAGGCTCATTACATAGCGTGTTCGGAATGGGGTAGCAGATACGGTCGGCATCGCCGATATCCAGACCCAGGCCAGTGCTTTCCACTGTCGAGCCGTTGATATCGAGTGCGAATAAAGAAGCCGGGAGGTTGATGCCGCGTTCGTAAACCTTGTGCAGGCTCGCACGCTCGATGCGCTTGCCGCGCACCACACCATTCATATCTGCAATAAGAAGGTCGACGAACAGGACCTCAGGATGTTCCTTAAGGAACGCGTTCGCTTCGTTAAGCTGAACGGCACGCGGGGGTACCGACATGATGCAACACCTTTATTGTTAAAAATATCAATCATCAGACTGATGGGGTGTGAGTCAATCTTAATCGCCTCAGGCTGTCAATAGTGCCACATTTTGCCCTGATTCGGGGCGCAGTGGCCATTTTTAGGGCGTTTCAGGGCATCTGAACCCCCTTGGCGCCCTTGTCTGGCGCGGCGCTCAGCGAGCCGTGTTAGATTTTTTACATCACTATTGTGTAAAAAAATGAACAAGGCTAAGCTCCGGTTCAAACCCATAACAGCAATAAAACGGGTGTCCCATGTCGCGCCTGCCGTTAATCGGCGTTACCGCCTGCACCAAGCAGGTCGGCCTCCATCCCTACCATATAGCGGGTGACAAATACGTTCGGGCAGTGGCCGTCGGCGCAGGTGGCCTGCCATTGATCATTCCTTCGCTGGCCGAATTGCTCGATTTCGACGCCCTGCTGGAGAGTCTAGACGGCCTGTTGTTCACTGGCTCGCCGTCCAACGTAGAACCCCACCTTTATAGCGGCCCGGCGAGTGCGCCCGGAACGCTTCATGACCCTGAACGCGATGCCACCACGCTGCCCCTGATTCGCGCAGCCGTGGCCGCCGGTGTGCCCGTATTCGGTATATGCCGCGGCTTTCAGGAAATGAACGTCGCGTTTGGCGGCAGCCTGCACCAGAAAGTTCACGAAACCGGCACCTTCATGGATCACCGCGAGCCGGAAAACGAGCCCGTGGAAGTGCAGTATTCACCCAGCCATCCGCTGCATGTGCAGCCGGGTGGCGTGCTCGCCGGCCTTGGTTTGCCAGGCGAGATTCGCGTCAATTCCATACATGGTCAGGGCGTTGAACGTCTGGCGCCGGGCCTGCGTGTAGAGGCCCTGGCCCCAGACGGACTGATCGAGTCGGTCTCGGTAGAGGGAGCCAGAAGCTTCGCCCTCGGCGTGCAGTGGCACCCCGAATGGCAAGTGGCCTCCAACCCCGAATACCTCGCCATCTTCCAGGCATTTGGAGATGCCTGCCGCAAGCGGGCGAGTCAACGCTGAGCTTAGCTATAGAGCTAGGTTTTAAATCCCCCCTGAGGTCTTTATGAGTCCCAAACTCGACCAACTCACCAGTTGGCTGAAAGAGCGCAAGATCACCGAAGTTGAGTGCTTTATTAGTGATCTAAGCGGCATTTCGCGCGGCAAGATTGCGCCCACGAACAAGTTCATCGACGAGAAGGGCATGCGCCTGCCTGAGAGCGTTTTGCTCCAGACCGTCACCGGTGACTACGTGGAAGACGACATTTATTACGACCTGCTCGACCCGGCTGACATCGATATGATCTGCCGCCCGGACGAAAATGCCGTGTTCCTCGTACCGTGGGCCATCGAGCCTACCGCCCAGGTGATTCACGACACCTACGACAAGCAAGGCAACCCGATCGAGCTGTCGCCGCGCAACATCCTTAAGAAGGTGCTCAAGCTCTACGCCGAGAAGGGCTGGCAGCCTATCGTCGCGCCGGAAATGGAGTTCTACCTGACCAAGCGCAGCGACGACCCGGATTATCCGCTGCAAGCCCCGATTGGCCGTTCCGGCCGCGCCGAGACTGGTCGCCAGTCGTTCTCCATCGACGCCGCCAACGAATTCGATCCGCTGTTCGAAGACGTGTATGACTGGTGCGAATTGCAGGAACTGGATCTGGACACCCTGATCCACGAAGACGGCACCGCGCAGATGGAAATCAACTTCCGTCACGGCGACGCCCTGCACCTGGCCGACCAAATCATCATCTTCAAACGCACCATGCGTGAAGCCGCGCTGAAACATAACGTGGCCGCCACCTTCATGGCCAAGCCCATGACCGGCGAGCCCGGCAGCGCGATGCACCTGCACCAGAGCATCATCGACATCACCACCGGCAAGAGCATCTTCTCCAACGAAGACGGCACCATGAGCCAGCTGTTCCTGCACCACATCGGTGGTCTGCAGAAATACATTCCTGAGCTGTTGCCGCTGTTCGCGCCAAACGTGAACTCCTTCCGCCGCTTCCTGCCCGACACCTCGGCGCCGGTAAACGTGGAATGGGGCGAAGAAAACCGCACCGTGGGCCTGCGCGTACCGGATGCGTCGCCGCAGAACCGCCGCGTGGAAAACCGCCTGCCGGGCGCCGACGCCAACCCCTATATCGCTATCGCCGCCAGCTTGCTGTGCGGCTATATCGGCATGGTGGAGCAGCTGAACCCGAGCGCCCAGGTTAAAGGTCGTGGCTACGAGCGCCGTAACCTGCGCCTGCCGCTGACCATCGAAGACGCCCTGGAGCGCATGGAAAACTCCAAGACTGTCGAGAAGTACCTGGGCAACAAGTTTGTCAGCGGTTACATCGCCGTGAAGCGTGCCGAGCACGAGAACTTCAAGCGCGTAATCAGCTCCTGGGAACGCGAGTTCCTGCTGCTCTCGGTTTAATCAGAGACTCACCAGGCCCGGCACACGCCGGGCTTGTTTGAATTGAGGTTTGCAATGACCAGCCCGATGAAAAACCCGCAGACGCGCGCGTGGCAAGCGCTGAGCAACGACCATCACCTGGCGCCATTCAGTGACTATAAACAGCTGAAGGAAGTGGGCCCGCGCATCATTACCCAGGCCGATGGCGTGTACCTGTGGGACAGCGAAGGCAACAAGATTCTCGACGCCATGGCCGGCCTCTGGTGCGTGGCCATCGGCTACGGCCGCGATGAGCTGGCTGATGCGGCGGCCAGGCAGATGAAAGAGCTGCCGTTCTACAACACCTTCTTCATGACCGCGCACCCACCGGTGCTGGAGCTGGCGAAAACCATCGCCGAGCTGGCGCCGCCGCACATGAATCACGTGTTCTTTACCGGTTCGGGTTCGGAAGGTAACGACACCATGCTGCGTATGGTCCGTCACTACTGGCAGGTGAAGGGCAAGCCGCAGAAGAAAGTCATCATCGGCCGCCTCAATGGTTATCACGGCTCCACCGTGGCCGGCGCCGCGTTGGGCGGTATGCAAGGCATGCACGAGCAGGGCGGCATGCTCCCCGACATCGTGCACATCCCGCAGCCGTACTGGTTTGGTGAAGGCGGCGACATGAGCCCCGCCGAATTCGGCATCTGGGCTGCCGAGCAGCTGGAAAAGAAAATTCTCGAAGTCGGCGAAGACAAGGTCGCGGCGTTTATTGCCGAGCCGATTCAAGGCGCAGGCGGCGTGATTATTCCGCCCGACACCTACTGGCCGAAGGTGCGCGAAATTCTCGCCAAGTACGACATCCTCTTTGCCGCGGACGAAGTGATCTGTGGCTTTGGCCGCACCGGCGAGTGGTTCGGCAGTGACTACTACGGCAACACGCCAGACCTGATGACCATCGCCAAAGGCCTGACCTCGGGTTACATCCCCATGGGTGGCCTGATTGTCAGCGACAAGGTTGCCGACGTGATCAACGAAGGCGGCGACTTCAACCACGGCTTCACCTATTCCGGTCACCCGGTGGCGGCCGCCGTGGCGCTGGAAAACCTGCGGATCATTCGCGAGGAAAAAATTCTCGAGAAGGTGCGCGCCGAAACGGCACCGTATTTGCAAAAGCGTTTACGTGAGCTGGCGGATCACCCTCTGGTGGGTGAAGTGCGCGGTCTTGGCATGCTCGGCGCCATTGAGCTGGTGAAAGACAAAAAGACCCGCGAGCGGTTCGAGGGCAAGGGCGTCGGCATGATCTGCCGCGGCCACTGCTTCAACAACGGTCTGATCATGCGCGCCGTAGGCGACACCATGATCATTGCGCCGCCGCTGGTAATCAGCAAAGACGAAATCGATGAACTGGTGACCAAGGCACGCAAGTGTCTGGATCTGACCGCCAGTGCAGTACTCGGTTAAGCAGTAGTTGGGCTGGGTCGCTCGGAGTGGGAAATTTCGCTTCGAGTGCGCCGAAAAGTTGTAAACCCGCGCTTGTCCTTGCCAGACTGCACGGTGCGTTGGCCAGGCTCACCGAAGGGTGGCCGCCACGGGAACGGATACTCCGGTCTCCAAGCAACGCCACTGTTCGGATAACTACATAAAACAGGAGCTGTACGCATGAAAACATTCGGCAAGTCCTTTCTCGCGTTGTCCTTATTGGGAGCAATGGTCGGCGCGGTCCAGGCCGATGACAAAGTGCTACACGTGTACAACTGGTCCGATTACATTGCACCGGACACCGTTGAAAAATTCACCAAAGAGACCGGCATCAAAGTCGTCTACGACGTGTATGACAGCAACGAAGTGCTCGAAGCCAAATTGCTGGCCGGCAAGTCGGGCTACGACATCGTGGTGCCGTCCAACTCCTTCCTGGCCAAGCAGATCAAAGCCGGCGTTTACCAGCCGCTCGATCGCAGCAAGCTGCCGAACTACAAGAACCTCAACCCCGAGCTGATGAAGACCCTGGAAATCAGCGACCCGGGCAACAAGTTCGCCATTCCTTACCTGTGGGGCACCATCGGTATCGGCTACAACGTCGACAAGGTCAAAGCCGTTCTGGGCGACAACGCACCGGTCGATTCGTGGGACCTGGTATTCAAGCCAGAGAACATGGCCAAGCTGAAAGAGTGCGGCGTGAGCTTCCTCGACTCGCCAACCGAAATGCTCCCGGCGGCACTGCACTACCTGGGCTACAAGCCAGATAGCCAGGACCCGAAAGAGCTGGCCGCAGCCGAAGCGCTGTTCCTGAAAGTGCGTCCTTCGACCGCTTACTTCCACTCGTCCAAGTACATTTCCGACCTGGCTAACGGCAACATCTGCGTGGCTATCGGCTATTCGGGCGACATCTACCAGGCCAAGTCCCGCGCTGAAGAAGCGAAGAACAAGGTCAACGTTGGCTACAACATTCCGAAGGAAGGCGCTGGCGCATTCTTCGACACCGTGGCCATTCCAAAGGATGCCGCAAACCCGGAAGGCGCTCTGAAGTTCGTCGACTTCCTGCTCAAGCCGGAAATCATTGCTGAGATCAGTGACGAGGTGTCTTACCCGAACGGCAACTCCGCCGCCACGCCGTTGGTGAGCGAAGCCATCCGTAAAGACCCGGGCATTTACCCAAGCGACGACGTGATGAAAAAGCTCTACGCGTTCCCTGACCTTCCGGCCAAGGTGCAACGTTTGATGACCCGCTCCTGGACCAAGATCAAGTCCGGCAAGTAAGCGAACCAACGCCTCCGGCGGTGGATGCCGCTGGAGGTGTGTCCGGAACCCGGGCGTCAACGATGCCCAGGGTTCTTCTGTAGATGTATTGCTCACGGGCTCCAAGCAGTTGGCGTTTGCAGTTTTTTGCGCCCTGCAATTGTTGTTTTGCCACCTGTGAGCCGTACAACAGGGGCAACCGCGCTAACCAACTGGCCACCGTTGATGGCCATAGTGAAAACAAAATGAGGATGGACATGTGCCAATAACCTTGCGCAAAACCCTGATAAGCGCCGTCGCCCTGATGGGTGTCAGTGCCCTGGCCCAGGCCGAGCCGACCGTGCATGTCTACAACTGGACCGACTACATCGGCGAAACCACCCTGGCAGATTTCCAGAGAGCCACCGGGATCAAGCCGGTTTACGACGTGTTCGACTCCAACGAAACCCTCGAAGGCAAGATGCTCGCTGGCCGCACCGGTTACGACGTGGTGGTGCCCTCGAACAACTTCCTGTCCAAGCAGATCAAGGCCGGCGTGTTCCAGAAACTCGACCGCAGCCAGCTGCCCAATTTCAGTAACCTGGATCCCAAGCTGCTCAAGCAGCTCGACAAGGTCGATCCGGGCAACGTCTACGCCGTTCCGTACCTGTGGGGCACCAACGGCATTGGCTACAACGTGGAAAAAGTGAAGGCGGTATTGGGCGTCGACCATATCGATTCCTGGGCCACGCTGTTCGAGCCGGAGAACATCAAGAAGCTCAGCCAGTGCGGCGTCGCCTTCCTCGACTCGCCGGATGAAATGTTCCCGGCCATGCTCAATTACATGGGCCTGGATGCCAACAGCACCAACCCTGACGACTACAAAAAGGCCGAAGCCAAACTGCTGGCAGTTCGTCCTTACGTCACCTACTTCCATTCCTCGAAATACATCTCCGATCTGGCCAACGGCAACATCTGCGTGGCCGTAGGTTTCTCCGGCGATGTGTTCCAGGCCGCTGAGCGCGCCAAGGAAGCCGGCAAGGGTGTCGAGATTGCCTACAGCATTCCGAAAGAAGGCGGCAACCTGTGGTTCGACATGCTCGCCATTCCGGCCGACGCCCCGAACGCCAAAGAGGCCCACGCCTTTATCAACTACCTGCTGGACCCGGCCGTCATCTCGCCGATCAGCGAATACGTCGGCTACGCCAACCCCAACAGCAAGGCTGATGCGGTGATGGACCAGGAGCTGCGTAACGACCCTTCGATTTACCCGCCGCAAGAAGTCCTCGACCGCTTGTACGTATCGGTGCCGTTGCCGCAAAAGCTGCAGCGTGTGGTGACCCGTTCGTGGACCAAGATCAAGTCCGGCAAATAACGACTGAACACGTAACGAGTGAAGCGCCTGGCGCTAATAACCCAGTAATCACCTGACAACGGTCGGGTGACGATGAAAAAAGGCCGGTCCGTAGTGGGCCGGCCCTCAAAATAAAGTTGGGAGTTTTGTAATGGCAGTTGCCTCCGGCGCCTACAAGAAAGCCCTCGAGGGCGACCAGAAACCTAAAGAGGTTTTGGTCAAAATCGATCGGGTGACCAAGAAGTTCGACGAGACGATTGCAGTGGACGATGTGTCCCTGACAATCAACAAGGGCGAGATTTTCGCCCTGCTCGGCGGCTCTGGATCGGGTAAATCCACCTTGCTGCGGATGCTGGCAGGCTTTGAACGCCCAACCGAGGGACGGATTTTCCTCGACGGCCAGGACATCACCGACATGCCGCCCTACGAGCGGCCGATCAACATGATGTTCCAGTCTTACGCGTTGTTCCCGCACATGACCGTGGCGCAGAACATCGCCTTCGGCCTCAAGCAGGACCGCATGTCCAGGGCTGAAATCGACGAGCGCGTCAACGAGATGCTCAAGCTGGTGCACATGACCCAGTACGCCAAGCGCAAGCCGCATCAGCTCTCCGGTGGTCAGCGTCAGCGCGTGGCCCTGGCCCGTTCGCTGGCCAAGAGCCCGAAGCTGCTGCTGCTCGATGAGCCCATGGGCGCACTGGACAAAAAACTGCGTTCGCAAATGCAGCTCGAACTGGTGGAAATCATCGAGCGCGTGGGCGTGACCTGCGTAATGGTGACCCACGACCAGGAAGAGGCCATGACCATGGCCGAGCGCATTGCCATCATGCACCTGGGCTGGATCGCGCAAATCGGCAGCCCTATCGACATCTACGAAACCCCGACCAGCCGCATGGTCTGCGAGTTCATCGGCAACGTGAACCTGTTCGAAGGCCGCGTGGTTGAAGACATGGAAGGCCACGCCCTGATCGCCAGTCCGGATCTGGAACGCGCCATCTACGTTGGCCACGGCGTGACCACCTCGGTGCAAGACAAGCAGATCACCTACGCCATCCGCCCGGAGAAGCTGCTGGTCACCACCGAAATGCCAACCTGCGAATACAACTGGTCGCGCGGCAAGGTGCACGACATCGCCTACCTGGGCGGTCACTCGGTGTTCTACGTCGAGCTGCCAAGCGGCAAGATCGTGCAATCGTTCGTGGCTAACGCCGAACGTCGCGGCGCCCGTCCAACCTGGGGCGATGAAGTGTTCGTCTGGTGGGAAGACGATAGCGGGGTCGCGTTGCGCTCATGAAAAGTCGAAAACTCAAAGCACTGATCCCCACGGGGAGGCAGGCCGTCATTGGCGTGCCGTTTCTGTGGCTGTTCCTGTTCTTCATGCTGCCGTTCTTCATCGTTCTGAAGATCAGCTTCGCTGAAGCCGACGTGGCCATTCCGCCATACACCGAGATCTACTCCTACGTGGAGCAGAAGCTGCAGGTGCTCCTCAACCTGGGCAACTACGTGATGCTCACCGAGGACGAGTTGTATATCTCGGCCTACCTCGGCTCGTTGAAGATGGCCTTTATCAGCACGGTGCTGTGCCTGGTGATCGGCTTCCCGATGGCCTACGGCATCGCCCGCGCCAACAAGGACACGCAAACCGTGTTGCTGCTGCTGATCATGATGCCGACCTGGACGGCCATCCTGATCCGCGTGTATGCCTGGATGGGCATTCTCAGCAACAACGGCCTGCTCAACTCCGCGTTGATGGGCATGGGGCTGATCAGCGAGCCGCTGCAAATCCTCAACACCAACCTGGCGGTGTATATCGGCGTGGTTTATTCCTACCTGCCGTTCATGGTGCTGCCGCTGTTCGCCAACCTGGTGAAACACGACCTGTCGTTGCTGGAAGCCGCCTCGGACCTGGGTTCGACCAACTTCAACAACTTCTGGAAAATCACCGTGCCGCTGGCCAAGAACGGCATTATTGCCGGCTGCATGCTGGTGTTCATTCCGGTAGTGGGCGAGTTCGTGATTCCTGAACTGTTGGGCGGTCCGGAAACGCTGATGATCGGCAAAGTGTTGTGGGGCGAGTTCTTCAACAACCGCGACTGGCCGGTGGCGTCTGCTCTGGCGGTGGTGATGCTGGCGATTCTTATCGTGCCAATCATTCTGTTCAACCGTAGCCAGGCCAAAGAACTGGAGGGCAAAGCATGAAGCGCTTCAGTTTCTCGAACATCATGTTGGTGATGGGCCTGTTGTTCATCTACATGCCGATGGTGATTCTGGTCATCTACTCCTTCAACGCCTCCAAGCTGGTGACGGTGTGGGGTGGCTGGTCGGTGAAGTGGTATGTCGGTCTGCTCGACAACACCCAACTGATGAACTCCGTGGGCCGCTCGCTGGAAATCGCCTTCTACACCGCGATTTCTGCGGTGGTGCTCGGCACCATGGCGGCATTCGTGCTGACCCGCATCACCCGCTTCAAGGGTCGCACCTTGTTCGGTGGTCTGGTCACTGCGCCGCTGGTAATGCCGGAAGTGATCACCGGTCTGTCGCTGCTGCTGCTGTTTGTAGCCATGGCGCAGATGATCGGCTGGCCACAAGAGCGCGGCATCCTGACCATCTGGATCGCCCACACCACCTTCTGCGCCTCGTACGTAGCGGTTGTGGTGTCGGCGCGCTTGCGTGAGCTGGACATGTCCATTGAAGAAGCGGCCATGGACCTGGGCGCCAGACCGTGGAAGGTGTTCATGCTGATCACCATCCCCATGATCGCGCCATCGCTGGCAGCGGGCGGCATGATGTCGTTCGCCCTGTCGCTGGACGACCTGGTGCTGGCCAGCTTCGTATCGGGCCCGGGTTCCACCACCCTGCCGATGGAAGTGTTCTCCGCCGTGCGTCTGGGCGTGAAGCCAGAGATCAACGCCGTAGCCAGCTTGATTCTGCTGGTGGTGTCGATGTTCACCTTCCTGGTCTGGTTCTTCAGCCGCAAGGCCGAGAAGCGTCGCCTGAAAGCGATTCAGCAGGCCATGGACGAAACCACCGGTGCGGCCAATGCGGCCGGGCCGGATAGTCGTCGGGATCCGTCGCAGAAGCATGCTACTGCGTAATTGATTGGTTGTGAAAAACGCCCTTCGGGGCGTTTTTTTATTGAGCTAGAAATAGGCGTTGGCTCGGCCCTCTCCCCTAGCCCCTCTCCCGCAAGCGGGAGAGGGGAACTGAATCACCGACTTAGCCTGTTACGCGGTTAGGCCCCCTCGCCCGCTTGCGGGAGAGGGCGGGGGGAGAGGGCCAGCCCCAACGCAAATCCCGAGCCCATAAAAAAGCCCCGCACTCGCGGGGCTTTTGCATCCAGCGTTCCTTACTTAGCCGGCACCAACTTCAACGTCCCTTTGGTATTGGCCGCCACTTCCGCTTCGTCAAAGTGCTGCGGCACATACCCGCCCTGGATGTAGGTTTGCGCCTGGTCGGCATAGTGCGCGTCGAACGCTACGCCGCTTTGCCCAACCGGGTTGATGCCCAGGCTGTGGGCCGCATCGCCGAAGTCGATCAGGCGGCGGGTGGACGGTCCGTAAATCACGCCCCACGGCGCCGGACCAACCGGTGCGCTGAGGTTGTTGGGCACTTCGTGGCTGCCCGGTGCTTCAAACGGGCCGACGTTGAACAGCTTGTCCAAAGGCTTCTGCGCGCCCAGCGGGTGGCCGTGGGTGAGGGTGTGCAGCGTGCCCCATCGCCAGTTTTTCGCATCATCACCGGCTGTGGTTTTCAGGTGTGCGAGGCTGGCTTGCCAAGCGGCTTTGACGATGTCGGCTCGGGTTTCTTTGGCCGGCGTGTTGCGGTTGTCCCACCATGGCGAGTTTTCGTCGGCGGCCAGCAACGGCAACGCCACGTCGAAGGAGCGGGTGGCCAGCAGGTTGGTGAAGAAGGCATCGCCCAGTTCATCGCGCATGGCGCTGTCGGCCAGTTGGTAGATCAGTTGGTTGAAGATCGTCGCGCTCACAGAGTCCAGCGGGTAATCGCCTTTCCAGGTGCTCAACTGCTCCAGCAGCGGAATTTCATTGGGATCGGTGACGACGGTGCGCAGCACGGGCAGCAGGGGTTTCAGAACGCGGTTGCCGTAGTCGGTGCCGGGGTCCAGTTGCAGCGCCTGACTGTTTTCCAGGTTCCACTTCACGCTGTTGTCAGCCAGACGCTCGTCGAGGCGCGCGCCACGGTCGGCGAGGTTGTAGTAGCCCGGCACTTCCATGCCGGTGGGCGACACCGGCTGGAAGTTGGCCGACACAATGTAGCCACGCGCCGGGTTTTCTTCCTGCGGGTTGGCGCTGAAGGGGTAGAAGCCGTTTTTGTCCGCTTCGTGGGTGCTGCCGTCGAGGATGAACGTCGGGTTCACGCCTTCGGGGCGAACAGGCAGTTGCGCCGCGGCCCACCAACCGATGTCGCCCTTGGCGTTGGCCCACACCAGGTTCAGGCCGGGCGACTGAATTTTCGCCCCCGCGCTGCGCATTTTTTCTACCGTGTTGGCGCGGTTCAGTTCGTAAAAACCTTGCAGCACCGGGTTCTCGGTTTCGAGGAACGCCCACCACATGGCAATCGGCGTTTTGCCGGCCGACGCGCCAAGGGCGTCGTTGATGATCGGGCCGTGGGGCGACTGGCGCAGGGTCAGTTTCACCGGCTCGGCATCCTTGACCTTGATTTCTTCCTCGCGGGTTTGCAGGTCGGCCCACTGGCCGTTGACCCACACCTGATTGGAACTGTCCGGGTTGACCTTTTCGGCGATCAGGTCGAGGTCGTCGTTCTGGAACATGGTCAGGCTCCAGCCGAACTCCATGTTGTGGCCTAGCGAGGCGAACGGGTTCAGCGCCTGGTGGTGGCCGTACAGCTCAAAGCCCGGCGCCGACAGATGCGCTTCGTACCACACCGCCGGCACGGCGAAGCGAATGTGCGGGTCGCCGGCCAGCAGCGGCTTGCCGCTTTGCGTGCGGCTGCCGGAAATGGTCCAGGCGTTGCTGCCTTCAAACTGCGGCAGGCCGGCCTCCACCAGCGCGTCGTGGCTGAGGCGGGCAATGGCGTTGAGGTCTTTCCAGTCGCTGCTGGCGAGCGCGGCCTGGCCAATGGCACCTTGCGGCTTCCAGTTGAGGTCGAAGATTTTCAGGTAGTCGGCGCCCAGCTCGTCGCGCACATAGGTCAGCACCGGTTCGGTACGGAAGGCGGCGGCGAAGCTGTAGGCCATGTAGCCGGCCACGCTCAGGGTGTCTTCAGGCGTGAATGGGCGCGGCGTGATGCCCAGCAGGTCGAATTCCATGGGTTTCGGGTGGCTGGCCTGGAACTGGTTGACGCCATCCAGATACGCCTCCAGCCCTTTGAAAGCCGGCGTGTTGTGGTCGAGCCTGGGGACGTAGGCGTCGGCGTGTTCGCGCAGGCGCAGGGTGCGGAACAGGCGGTCGGTGTCTACCAGCTTGGCGCCGAGCACTTCAGCCAGTTCGCCACGGGCCAGGCGGCGGAGCATTTCCATCTGGAACAACCGGTCCTGGGCATGCACGTAGCCAAGGGCGCGGTACATGTCGGCCTCGTTTTGCGCCTTGATATGGGGAACGCCACGTTCGTCGTAACGCACGCTGACAGCGCCATCCAGGTGCGCCAGTTCTACTTGGCCATCGCGCAGGGGCTGTTTGCTGTGGATGTACCAGGTGGCGCCAGCGGCAACGGCGGCTACCACCACGGCAAGGGCGGTCAGGGTGCGTTTCATTGTGAAGTCCTTATTGTTATGCGCAGCGACGGCGGGGCGCGCGTGCTGCATTTTGCGCGCCGCGTTTGGCTGACGGCATTGACCGGACATTCGAACAATGAAAATCTGCGGTCAATTCCGTTGCCGCCAGACCGCCATGTCCACTGCCAGTGCCGTGCTCACCCATTCACCCACCATGCGCCGCCTGCTGTACGAAGGGCTGATGAGCCTGGGGTGGGACCCGACCGACACCTACCGCCGCGCCTATCAGGGCGTGCCGCTGGCGCCGCCGTCGTTCTCCGGGCGCGAGGAGCACGACAACGCGCCGTTGTTCTGGGAAGCCCTGCAAGAGCTCACCGGCGATTGCGACATCGGCCTGCATCTGGCTGAAGTGATGAAGCCGCGCCCTCTGGATGTGGTCAGTTACCTGCTGCTCGCCAGCCGCGACCTACGCGAAGCGCTGCACAGTTTCGTGCGTTATCAGCACATTCTCTCGGGTGGTTTCGCCGCGTACCTCGACGAGCAAGGCGACAGCGTACGGCTGGTGCTGGACCTCAATTACCGCGGCTTCGGCTCGTTGCGCCAGCAGATCGAATGCCTGGCGCTACTGCTGATCAACATGCTTGGCAGCGTCACCGACGAGGAGTTTCGCGTGCAGGCTGTGGAATTTCGCCATCCCGTACCGCGCCGGTTAAGCGAACACAAACGCCTGTTCGGCCTGACGCCACAATTCGGCCAGGCCCATGATGCGCTGGTGTTTTCCAGCCACCTGCTCAGCCGCCCTTCGCGCAGTGCCAACCCGCGCCTGTTTGCCCTGCTCAGTCAGCAGGCCGAACTGGAATTGCAGGAGTTAGGCGAGAACCAGCTACTCAACCGCGTGCGCTACTGGCTGCACGCGCACCTGGGCCAGGCGCAGTGCACCTTGCTCAATTGCGCCGAGGCGCTGCACCTCAACCCCGGCGCCCTGCAACGCGCGCTGGCGCAGAAGAACAGCGGCTTTCGCGAGTTGCACGAAGAGGTTCGGCGTCAGCACGCCATGCAGTTACTGGAAGCGGGGCAGCCCATTCGGGAAGTGGCGCGCGCCTGTGGCTTCGCCGAGTTGTCGCCGTTCTACCGCGCCTTTCGCCGCTGGCAGGGCATGACGCCGCAGGCCTATCAGCTCAGGGTGCGGCCGCCGGCGTAGCCCATTGGCAAAAACAGCCCACCGCCAGCGTGTGGGTCGCGTT
This sequence comes from Pseudomonas viridiflava, assembly GCF_900573885.1. Classification (GTDB taxonomy): domain Bacteria; phylum Pseudomonadota; class Gammaproteobacteria; order Pseudomonadales; family Pseudomonadaceae; genus Aquipseudomonas. The sequence goes on along the minus strand of NZ_UPSE01000499.1, from coordinate 113,032 downwards.
CACCGAACGACCTTGTGCCAACGCTTCGAGAATCGGCTCGATAAAGCTGTTGCTGGAGGTGCACGTGGCGCCTTCGCTGTAAGGACCGAAATAAGCGAGGTTGCCGTTTTTATCCCAAATACCCACGGCCGGGCTGGCCGGCAAATGCTCCGCGCCGGGGAAGGCGGTTAGCGGTTGCAATGCGCTTAAGGTGTCGGGCAACTGGCCGCGCGTGTCGGGTTTCTGCACGGCATAGAACGCCACGCCTTGTGGCCCGAAGCGCGCGAGCAACTCGGCGAGGTGTTGCTGGTTGCCGACATTGCACGGGCAGGCCGGGTCCCAGAAATGCACCACGCGAATCGGCCCCGGCCCGGCGAGTTGCGCCGGCAGTTGCAGCGGGTCGCCGGAGAACAGCGCAGTGGTCTCGGCAAACGGGCGGATGTAGCGCGACTCGTACCACCAGAAGGCGCTGAGCATGGCGCCCAGCCAGACGATGGCAAGCAAGGTGGCGAGTACGGCTTTTCGGCTCGGGTGCATGACAAATCGTTCGATGGCGGGTTGCTAGCTTGCCACGGAAGGCTGCGGGGCTGAAACTTCCAAACCGTTGCGGTGCCGTTTGCCTGGCCGCCGATCTTCTTCCGCCAGCCGTGGATGCCTCATGTCAGAACCCGTTCAGCCCGATTCCCTGCGCGCCCAATTGCGACCCTTGGCCGCAGCGCAAGCCGAGCCGCCCGAGGCGCAGGTTTATCGGCAGTTCTACGGGCTGAATATTCCCGGCGCCAGCTGCCGCCTTGGCGTGGTAATGGTGGACGGCTACGAGGTGGTGACGCAGCTGTGGTTGCCGTCGGCGCCTACCGCCACGCTGGTGCTGCAACATGGTTACTACGACCACATGGGCCTTTACCGACACGTGATCGCCTGGGCGCTGGGCATGGGGTTCGCCGTGCTGGCGTGCGACTTGCCGGGCCATGGTTTATCCAGCGGTCCGCGCGCCAGCATCGGTGAATTCACCGAGTACCAGGCCGTGTTCAAGGCCGTGCTGAGCGAGGCCGCGAGCCTCGACTTGCCGCAGCCGTGGCACCTGTGCGGGCAGAGCACCGGCGGGGCGATCATCGTCGACTTCCTGCTCAACAATCCGCTGCGTCCGGAGATTGGCCAGGTGCTGCTGCTGGCGCCGCTAGTGCGGCCGCGTGCCTGGGGCTGGTCGAAGCTCAGCTACCGCGTGCTGCGCCACTTCGTCACGGAAATTCCCCGGCGCTTCAGCCCCAACTCGAATGACGCCGACTTTCTCGCGTTTATTCAGACCGATCCGCTGCAACCCCTGAGTTTGCCCACCGCCTGGGTGGGGGCATTGTCGCGCTGGGTGCCGGGTATCGAGCGCGCCAAGGTGATCCAGCGCCGCGTGGTGATTGTGCAGGGCGACGCCGACATGACCGTGGACTGGCGCTACAACCTCAAGGTGTTGCGCAGCAAATTCAGTGAGGTGACGGTGCTGATGGTGGAAGGCGGGCGGCACCATCTGGCGAATGAAAGCGCGGAAATCAGGCAGCGCTACTTTGCGTTTTTGAGTGAGCAGTTCTCGCGCTGATTTTTCGGGCTCAAATGCCCGGATCGCCCGCCGGATTTGCCACCGCCGCCGGTTGGCCCACCGCCAGGCCGGCGCGCATCGCTTCCAGCGCCGCCTGGTAGTAGGCCTTGCCATCGGGCGATTCAGCGAACATTACAAACTCATCCAGCTCCGGGTCCGACAGGCCGCTGTACACATACAACAGCGTGTTATCCACGTCGGCGCCAATCTGCTGCATCAACCGCTGCCGCTGGCTTTGCAGCATGCCCTGCGCCTGCCCACCGCCCAGCAGGCCGGGAATCATCTGGCTCAAACTGTCGGCTGCGACGCCCGCCAGCGCCAGGCTCACTTCGGCGCCGGCTTCCTTGGCCGGTAGCGCCTGGGCCAGGTGGCGAATCAACAAGGCGCGGGTGGCTTCGGCCTGAATGCGCGGAATGCCGTTGGCGTGTTTGGCCAGCTCTTCCGGGCGGGTGGCATCCACTTCGGCCTTAACGATTTTTTGCCCCAGCGGCGACTGGAAAAACGCCAGTGCCGGCGCCGGGTCTGGCAGCTTTTCGCGCAGGGTGGCTTCGCCGCGCTGGTCCATCGCCTGCGGGGCAAAGCGCTTATCGCTGTTGTCCACCAAGGCTTGATAAACGGCAGGCGGCAGGCTGCTGCGGTAGCGTTCCTGCGCGGCTTTGAGTGCGGCGTTGAAGTGCGCGCGTTGTTGCGGCCAGCCGGCGGTTTCATAGAGCTGGCTGTGCCCGTCGGCCAGGCTTGGCAGCGAACAGAACAACAAAACGAGGGCGAAAAGGGCGCGCATAAAGACTCCTGTCGGGCAGGCCGCTATTTTCAGCGGCATGGCCCGGGCTTGTCGAGGCGCGTGAGCGGCGCTGTTAGAATCCCCGGCATGCCAACTCCATCCGAAACACTACTGCTCGATCACGCGCTGCTGACGACCATCGTCGACGACCTCGCCGACAAGGGCTGGTCGCAGCACGATCTGTTTATTCCACTGGCTCTGACCCGCGAACTGGCCGCTGAGTGCCAACAACGTGCCGCCGACGGCCGCCTGGCACCCGCTGCGGTAGGCCGTGGCGCCGCCGCGCAGGTGCGCGAGGGCGTGCGCGGCGACAGTATTCAGTGGTTGGAGTCGGGCGAAAGCGCGGCAACCGATGCTTATCTGGCGGTGATGGATCAACTGCGTCTTGCCCTGAACCAGGCGCTCTACCTGGGCCTGGAAGACTACGAAAGCCATTTCGCGTTGTACCCACCGGGCGCTTTCTACCAACGCCACGTCGACCGCTTTCGCGACGACGACCGCCGCACCGTGTCGGCCGTGTTGTACCTGAACGAGGGCTGGACTACGGAGCAGGGCGGTGCCTTGCGCATCTATCCCGCGGAGCAGCCTTGCGACATCGCCCCCGTGGGCGGGCGGCTGGTAATTTTCATGTCCGCCGGGTTGCCCCACGAAGTGCTGCCGGCAACGCGGGAACGGTTGTCGCTGACCGGGTGGTTCCGGCGCCGGGCCGTCTAGCGGCGTTCGCGCCTGCGCCCCGCTTGCTATCATGGCGCTCCCCGAACTCTGGGCGCGCCTTGCCATGCATCAGCCAACCATTCTTTTCGACCTCGACGGCACCCTCACCGACCCCCGTGAAGGCATTACCCGCTCGATCCAGTTCGCCCTCGCCCAGCTTGGTATCGATGAGCCGGACCTGCGCCAACTCGAACACTTTATCGGCCCGCCGTTGCTGCAAGCGTTCATGCAGTTCTACGGCTTCGACGAAGCCAAGGCCTGGCAGGCGGTGAATTTCTACCGCGAGCGTTTCAAGGTCACGGGCCTCTACGAAAATCACGTGTTCGACGGCGTCGCCGAGCTGCTTGGCAGTCTCAACGCGCAAGGTCGCACGCTGTATATCGCCACCTCCAAGCCTCACGTTTTCGCGCGCGAAATCGCCCGCCACTTCGACTTCGCCAAGCACTTCAAAGTGATTTACGGCAGCGAGCTGGACGGCACCCGCACCGATAAGGTCGAACTCATCGCCCACTTGCTGGAGCAGGAACAACTGGACCCCGGCCAGACGCTGATGATCGGCGACCGCAAGCACGACCTGATCGGCGCGCGCAGCAATGGGCTGGAGAGCGTGGCGGTGGGCTATGGCTTCGGCAGTGAGGAAGAAATTCAGGCGCAGAATCCGACCTATCACTTCCGCACCCTGGCTGAATTACACGCCGCCTTTGGCTGTTAATTGCCCTCGCGTTGCAGCTCGCCAAGGCGCGCTTGCCGCTGTGCATCCGGCAGTTCGCCGAGGCGTTTCACCTCGGCATAAAAGCGCGGCCAGTCGCCGTTCACCTGTTTGAACAACGCCGCAAACGCCGGCTGCCATTGGTCATACAGGCCGAAGGGCAGCAGCTTGGCGTTGTTGAGCGGGCTGAATATCCAGGCGTCGTAACGGCCGTCGCCGGCCCACTGCGTAGTGCGTAGCGCAAGATAGTCGCGACGCAGGCGCTCGAACTCCGCCGCTTTCTCAATGCGCATCTGCGCTTGCGGTTTGCCGCTGGCATACAGCCCTTGCAGGCGCTCGCGGCTGGCCAGTACCAGGGCGCTGAATTGCTCGCGCTGACGCTCGCGGGCGCCGTCGTCCAGGGCTTTCAGGCCGCGAGCCTGGCGCCATTGGCGCAAGCCTTCGGTCTCCACAAAGCTGGCGTAAGACTCGTTGAAAGCCGTGTCGCCCGGCAGGTAGAACTGCTGGTGCGCCAGCTCGTGGAAAATCACCGCCACCCAACGTTGGTCGTCCCAGCGCAGCATGGTGTTGAGCAGCGGATCGGCGAACCAGCCCAGGGTGGAATAGGCCTCAATGCCGGCTACGTAAGTGTCCAACCCCTCCTGTTTCGCCAGGGCTGCAGCGCCCCGCGCGCGGTTCTGGTCGTAAAAGCCGCGATAGGCCACGCACCCGGCTATGGGGAAACAATGGGTTTGCGGCTCCAGAGAAAATTCCGGCGTGGCGAACAGATTCCACACCACATAAGGACGCCCCAGGTCAGCGTACAGGCGATAGCTCTGGTTATCCGGCAGGGCGAGCGAGTCGCTGGCGAATCGACGCGCGTCGATGGCCAGCAGCAGGCGCTGGCGCAAGGCAGGGTCGAGGTCGGGTCTGGCGAGCAGCTCGGTAATGGGTTCGCGGCGGCTCAGCAGCTCGAGCTGACCGGTGAACAGTTGCGTGTAATAGCTGCAACCGTTCAGCAGCAAAACCAGCAGTAGCGGAACCCAGCGCCAGCGCGGCAGGTCGAGTAACCAGGATAAGCAGGGCAGCATCGGGCGATCCGGGCAGGGGAATAGGCGCACGTCGAAAACCTACCCCATCGCAGCGGCGCGCTCCAGGCCATTCCCTATAAAAATCAGACCGACCACGGAGCCCAAGCCATGCACCGATTTTTGCTCGCCACCAGCCTGCTCAGTTTTGGCGGCTGCGCCATGATGCCGTCCCACGACCCAAGCCAGGCGTGGGTCGATTTGCGCACCAGCGAGAGCAACACCCTGCAAGCGGCGAAAGTGGATGCCAGCGAGCTTGAAGATGACCGCTTTTTCCAGGTAACCCCGGGCCAGCACGAACTGCATATGCGCCTGCAGTTTGCGGTAACGCCAAGCAATGTCGGCCCCGACAGCCAGGGCCTGGAGCGTACCTGCGTGCTCAAACTCGAGTACCCGGAATTCGCCGCCGGGCAGCGCTACAAAGTAGTCGCCGGCAGCATTGGATTCCGCCCCTGGGCCAAGCTTTATGACGAGCAGCACCAGTTGCTGGCCCGCGCTCGCCAAGGGCGTTGCGGCGACGTTTCAATGCCGTGATGATGACCGCTTACCGGACGAGACGAGACCACCATGCGCCTGATGCCGATTCTGTTGCTTGCCTTGCCGCTGACCGCCTGCGCCGCCGGCTTGCCCGAGGCTGATCCGCAGCAGGCCTGGATTGAGCTGTACAGCACGCCGGGCAATACCTTGATGGCGCAAAAGCTGGACGGCGAGAAGGTCAGCGATGGCCGTTACTTTCAGGTCAGCCCCGGCAGCCATGAATTGCGTGCGCGCTTCCAGTTCGATGTCGAGAACGGCGGCGGCACCATGGGCAATCCTCGTCAGATCACCTGCCACCTGAAAGTGAAGTACGACTTCGTTGCCGGTCAGCGCTACCGCCTTGAAGCGCGGCCCGTGGCCATGAGCACACAGGCCTGGCTGTACGCCACGCCGCGCAAGGCGCTCAAGCAAGTAAGCGTAGAGAAGTGCGGGCCGATCTAAGCGCAACCGATGGCCTGAACCTAAAAGCCTGCCCTCGCCTCGAACCTACATAGCGCGCCGTCATTCCGACGCGCCAGGCACCGAGGGCATTTCAGGCGATGAGCTTTCTGCACTGGATGGCGGTGCTCGGCAGCATTCTGCTGATTCTCACCTTGGCTTCGGCCTACCTGCGTTGGTTACCGATTTCCACCTCAGCCCTTTATCTGCTGTTTGGCCTGGCCATCGGCCCGTTGGGGCTGGGCTTGTGGCAGATGAAGTTCGAAGACGTAGCCGGTTGGCTTGAGCACCTGACGGAGATCGCGGTGCTGTTTTCCCTGTTCAGCGGCGGCATGAAGCTGCGCCTGCGCTTTTCCGACCCGGCTTGGCGCAGCGCTTATTTACTGGCCGGGCCGGTGATGGTGGCCTGCATTCTGGGCGTGGCGCTGGCGTGCCATTACGGGCTCGGGTTGAGCGTTGGGCTTTCGCTGATGATCGGTGCGGTGCTGGCGCCCACCGACCCGGTGCTGGCGAGTCTGGTGCAGGTGAGCCACGCGCGGGACCTCGACCGCCTGCGTTATGGCCTGTCGGGCGAGGCGGGGCTGAACGATGGCATGGCCTTTCCCTTTGTATTTTTTGCGCTGCTATGGATTCAGCACGAAGGCGCGCCGCAGGAATGGGCCGGTGAATGGGCGCTGCACCGCCTGCTCTGGGCCGTACCGGCTGGTTTGCTGATCGGCTTCGTATTGGGGCGTGGCGTCGGTCGCCTGGCTATTTACCTGCGCACCCGCCACCGCGATGCGGCGATTTCCCCCAACGACTTCCTGGCGATGGCTTTGATCGCGCTGTCGTACTGGCTGGCGGAAACCGTTAGCGCCTGGGGCTTTCTCGCGGCCTTCGCGGCCGGTATCGGGCTGCGCCATGCTGAGGTGGACTCGTCCGACAACTCCAGCGTGCCCGCCGAGGAAGTGGCGCTTGCGGTTCCCAAAGAAGGCGGCACGCTGGATGAAGTGAAAGAGCAGGTCAGTCACACCGACGAACCCAAGGTGGTGGCCGGTTTGCTGGTAGGCGAGATTCTGTCGTTTGGCGACATCGTCGAGCGGGTGCTGGAAGTGCTGCTCGTCACCCTGCTCGGTGCGCTGCTGGCGTTCCACTGGGACTGGCGCGCCGTGCCGTTGGGGCTGGCGCTGTTCTGCATTATTCGACCGCTCAGCGTGGTCGCCCTGGTGCGCGGCAACTCCTTGAGCGAAGGGCAACGCTGGCTGATGGGCTGGTTTGGCATTCGCGGTATCGGCAGCTTGTACTACCTGTCGTTTGTGCTGAACCACGGCCTGGAAGGCGACGCGGCGCACGAGGCGATCGGGCTGACGTTATCGGTAGTTGCGTTCAGCATTTGCTTGCACGGGCTGACCACGCAGCCGTTGCTGGACCGGTATGAGCGGGTGAAGGGGCGGCGGGGTAGGTAGGTTGGCTCGGTCCGCGTACGGTGAGTCAAAGGCGAAGGCCAACGGGGATTGGCTTGCCCGGATGGCGCCAGGTAGGGCCGAGTGTTGGGCTTCGCCTGCGGCTCAACCCAACCTACGACTCAAACCCAACCTACGCCGGTGTTGGAGCTCAGCGGGAGTTTAGTTTTCCAGCGTTGCTTCCAGCGTGATGTCCGCGTTCAGCACTTTCGATACCGGGCAGCCAGTCTTGGCGGTTTCCACGGCTTTTTCGAATGCGTCACGATCGGCGCCGGGAATTTTTGCGCTGAGTTTCAGGTGCACGGCGGTAATGGCGAAGCCGCCGTCTACTTTGTCGAGGGTCACTTCGGCCTGGGTGTCGATGCTTTCGGCCGTCATGCCGGCTTCACCCAGTTCCTTGGACAAGGCCATGGAGAAGCAGCCGGCATGGGCCGCGCCGATCAGTTCTTCCGGGTTGGTGCCAGGGCCATCTTCAAAGCGGGTGTTGAAGCCGTAAGGGCTTTGTTTCAACACGCCGCTTTGCGTGGAGATGGTGCCTTTGCCGTCTTTGATGCCGCCTTGCCAGTGAGCAGATGCTGTCTTTTTCATCGTCGTTCTCCTTACCTATGAGTATAGGTTTCAGAGGCGACGAAGCGGCAGTCGTTCCTATTTTTTCTGGCAGCGGCGCCTTTTTCTGGCAGCGGCGTCTTTTTCGGGCAGGCGCCGCCGTTCGGCCTAGCGCAGGCTGGCCAGCACCTCGTAGGAATGCAGGCGGTCGACGAAGTCATACATGTCGCTGGTGAAAATCAGCTCGTCGGCGTCGGTCTGTTCCAGCAACTGATTGACGTGGCTGCGGATCGTTTCCGGGCCGCCGACCATCGCCAGGCCAAAGAACTCGCCAACCGCCTGGCGCTCATGGGGCAGCCACAAACCTTCCATGCTGTTAACCGGCGGCTTCTGCACCAGGCTCTGGCCGCGCAGCAGCGCAAGAATGCGCTGATAGGCGCTGGTGGCCAGGTATTGCGCTTGTTCGTCGGTATCGGCGGCCAGCAGCGGCACGCCGAGCATCACGTAGGGTTTGTCGAGCACGGCTGACGGCTTGAAGTGATTGCGGTACACACGAATCGCCTCGTGCATCATGCGCGGCGCAAAGTGCGAGGCGAAGGCATAGGGCAAGCCGCGCTGCCCCGCCAACTGCGCGCTGAACAGGCTGGAACCGAGCAGCCAGATCGGCACTTCGGTGCCGGCGCCCGGCATGGCGATCACGCGTTGGTTGCGTTGCAGCGGGCCAAGGTAGGTTTGCAGCTCGGTGAGGTCTTCAGGGAAATCATCGGCACTGCCCGAACGCTCACGGCGCAACGCGTGCGCGGTGTACTGGTCGGCGCCTGGCGCGCGGCCAAGGCCAAGATCGATGCGGCCCGGATACAAAGTCGCCAGGGTGCCGAATTGTTCGGCAATCACCAGCGGCGCGTGGTTGGGCAGCATCACGCCACCGGCGCCCAGGCGGATGGAACTGGTACCGGCGGCGAGGTAGCCAATCAGCACCGACGTCGCCGAACTGGCGATACCGTCCATGTTGTGGTGCTCGGCTACCCAGAAACGGGTGAAGCCCAGCTTTTCTGCGTGTTGGGCGAGGGCCAGAGAATTGCGCAAAGCCTGCTCGGGACCGCCATCGGCGCGGATAGGCGCGAGGTCGAGAACGGAGATTTTGATGTCGGAAATGGTCTTCATAATTGCACTCCGAGGGCGATTTTCAAGCCGGAGCCGGAAATCTGAGAGAGGGGAAAACAGTAATACCCGACTGTTTAAGTGGGGCTTAATGTACTGCTCTGCAACCCCCCGGGCAAACAAACAGCCGCTTTTGCGATTTCAACTTCACGCAAATCGAGAGTGAACGAGGCAGAGCGGCGCTAGGCGAAACGTCGCAGTGCCGACGCGCAGCCGCTCGCTGCCCCATAAAAAAACCGGCGCCACAGGCGCCGGTTCGGGTAACGCTACTCGCGCGATCAATTGCGTTGGTAGACGATCTCTTTGCTTCCAGCTTCACAGCTGCCAACAACTTGCTTGTCGCCAGCGCTGCCTTTTTCAACAATTTCCAGGCTGTAGGACGAAGCGCCTTTGGCTTGGATTTTCGCGTCAATTTCCGACTTCAGCTCTTCGCAGGGTTTTGCCGCTGCGAAAGCCGAACCGGTCATTACTAACAGGCCGACGGCCAACATCACTTTTTTCATGGGGTAACGCTCCCTCGTTGGTAACAACAATGCTCGAACACCACGCCTGACCTCGAGCAGCAAAATGGCGACCGCAGTCGCCAAACCAGACACCGGGCGGGCCTCGGTGCGTTAAATGGTCAATCAGCTCGCGTCGATGCGGAAGCCGACTTTCAACGTCACCTGATAGTGCCCCACTTTTCCGTCAACAATGTGACCGCGGGTTTCGACCACTTCAAACCATTCCAGATTGCGCACGGTTTTCGCCGTTTCGGCGAGCGCGCTCTGGATGGCGTCTTCGATGCTGGATGGCGACGAGCCGACGATATCGAGCAGTTTGTAGGTGTGATGATCCGACATGCTGGTGTCCTCTTTTTATGAAAACGCTTGTACAGATTCAGTCCCGCCTAGCGCTTGATAAGTTCAGATTAGCTGCACTTTCCCACTGAGTCGCAGTCACACCCCTACGAGCTATTCAATCGACAGGAGTTACGGACCATGGCCATTTTTGCTTCTCGCAATAAATCGCTGCACAGCATCGAAACCGAAATCGAGCACCTGATCTCCAGCCTCGACAGCTTGAAGAGTGAAGTCAGCGACGAGTCGCAAAAGTCGCTGAAAAGCCTGCGCAGCAGCGCTGAGCGCGTACTCGGCCATTCCCGCGATCTGCTCAGCGACACCTACGCAGACGTTAAGGAAAAAACCTATCAGGCCGGCGTTGCCACCCGTGACTACACCCGCGAACACCCGGTTGCTTCGGCCAGCCTGGCGTTGGGCGTGGTGGCGTTGGCGGGCTATCTGATTTTCCGCAGAAACGACTGATCACTTCGCCGCTTCAGCCGAGTTGACGCGCGAGCCAGTGCGCCAGCTCGGCGGCTCGCGACGAAGGCGTACGCGCGGGCACCCACAGCGCCAGTTTTGCGCTGGTTTCAACAAAGCCCCACGGCGCGACCAGCCGCCCTGCGGCCAGCTCATCAGCGACCAGTTGTTGCGGCGCGATCGCCACGCCCAGTCCCGCCACCGCTGCCTCCAGCAAGTAATACAAATGCTCAAACCCTTGCCCGAGCTGCAGATCGGCGCGCTCGATGCCGTGGCGTTTTGCCCATTGGGGCCACGCTTGCGGACGTGAAGTGGTGTGCAGCAGCGCCTCGCTCGTCAGCGTGCCCGGCAATTCGCCGTTGAGCCGGGAGAACTCCGCATAGCGCGGACTCAACACCGGCCCGATGCGTTCGGCCGCCAGCTCGAATACCTGCATGTCCGCAGGCCATGGCGGTTCGGCAAACCACAGCGTGGCATCGATACCGGGCCGGCGGGGGTCCAGGTCGCCATCGCTGGCCGACAGCTGCAAGCGCAAATGCGGCAGCTCGCGGTTTAGCCGGTCCAGGCGTGGAATAAACCAGCGCGCCAGCAGGCTGCCCGGGCACGCCAGTACAAAGGGCGCATCGACAGTCTGTTGTTTCAGCTCGGCGCAGGCCGTGCGCAGGCGCTCGAAGGCATCGGCGCTGGCATCGCGCAGACGACTGCCGGCATCTGTGAGTTTTAGGCCGCGACCGTCTTTGCTAAACAGCGCCAGGCCGAGGTCTTCTTCCAGCACTTTAAGCTGCCGGCTCACGGCGCCATGGGTCACGCTAAGCTCTAGCGCCGCTTTGCTCAGACTCTGCAGGCGCGCCGCTGCTTCAAACGCGCGCAGTGCATTCAACGGGGGAAGGTCGCGGGCCATTGCTGTTCAACCTGTGAGTTTTTCTAACAGATGGTGGCGATCTTATCGCTTTATTCCCGCGTACGTCGCGCCTAGAGTGAACGCCATCGAAATCCAGCTTCCAGCAGGAGCCCACCATGACCCAGACTTCCTACCGCAGCGGTCCAGACGCCACCGGCCTGTTCGGTTCGTTCGGCGGCCAGTACGTTGCCGAAACCCTGATGCCGCTGATTCACGACCTGGCGGCCGAATACGAGAAAGCCAAGGAAGACCCGGCGTTCCTCAAGGAGCTGGCTTACTTTCAGCGCGACTACGTGGGCCGCCCGAGCCCGCTGTATTTCGCCGAACGCCTGACCGAATACTGCGGCGGCGCGAAGATTTACCTCAAGCGCGAAGAGCTCAATCACACCGGCGCGCACAAGATCAACAACTGCATCGGCCAGATTCTGCTGGCACGGCGCATGGGTAAGAAACGCATCATCGCCGAGACCGGCGCCGGCATGCACGGCGTGGCGACCGCCACCGTGGCCGCGCGTTTTGGCCTGGACTGCGTGATCTACATGGGCACCACCGACATCGATCGCCAGCAGGCGAACGTGTTCCGCATGAAGCTGCTGGGCGCTGAGGTGATTCCGGTCACCGCCGGCACCGGCACCCTGAAAGACGCCATGAACGAAGCGCTGCGCGACTGGGTGACCAACGTTGACTCCACCTTCTACCTTATCGGCACCGTGGCCGGCCCGCACCCGTACCCGGCCATGGTTCGTGACTTCCAGGCCGTGATCGGCAAAGAAACCCGCACCCAATTGCAGGACCAGGAAGGCCGCCTGCCGGACTCGCTGGTGGCCTGCATTGGCGGCGGTTCCAACGCCATGGGCCTGTTTCACCCATTCCTCGATGACCAAGGCGTGCAGATCATTGGCGTTGAAGCCGCCGGCCACGGCATCGAAAGCGGCAAGCACGCCGCCAGCCTGAACGGCGGCGTACCGGGCGTGCTGCACGGCAACCGCACCTTCCTGCTGCAAGACGACGACGGCCAGATCATCGACGCCCACTCGATTTCCGCCGGCCTGGATTACCCCGGCATTGGCCCGGAACACGCCTGGTTGCACGACATCGGCCGCGTCGAATACACCTCGATCACCGATAACGAAGCCCTGGCTGCCTTCCACAAATGCTGCCGCCTGGAAGGCATTATTCCGGCGCTGGAAAGCGCTCACGCCCTGGCCGAAGTGTTCAAGCGCGCACCAAAATTGCCGAGCGATCACCTCATGGTGGTGAACCTGTCGGGCCGTGGCGACAAGGACATGCAAACCGTCATGCACCACTTCGACGAACAGGAAGAACACATATGAGCCGCCTGCAAAGCCGTTTCGCCGAACTGAAACAACAGAACCGTGCCGCCCTGGTGACCTTTATCACCGCAGGCGACCCGGGCTACGCCACCTCGCTGGAAATTCTCAAAGGCCTGCCGGCAGCCGGCGCCGACGTGATCGAACTGGGCATGCCCTTCACCGATCCGATGGCCGATGGCCCGGCCATTCAGCTCGCCAACATCCGCGCGCTGGCGGCCAAGCAAGACCTGGCGAAAACCCTGCAAATGGTTCGTGAATTCCGCGAAGGCAACAGCGACACGCCGCTGGTGCTGATGGGCTACTTCAACCCGATCCACAAATACGGCGTGCCGGCCTTTATCGCCGACGCCAAGGAAGCAGGTGTCGACGGCCTGATCGTGGTCGACCTGCCGCCCGAACATAACGCCGACCTGTGCGACCCGGCGCAGGCAGCGGGGCTGGACTTCATTCGTCTGACCACGCCGACCACCGACGACAAGCGCCTGCCGAAAGTGCTCAACGGCAGCTCCGGCTTTGTTTACTACGTGTCGGTTGCCGGCGTAACGGGCGCAGGCTCGGCCACGCTGGAACACGTTGAGCAGGCCGTGGCCCGCCTGCGTCGCCACACCGACTTGCCCATCAGCATCGGCTTTGGCATCCGCACCGCCGAACACGCCGCCACCATCGCGCGTTTGGCTGACGGTGTGGTCGTAGGCTCGGCGCTGATCGACCACATTGCCAATGCCGCCAGCCAGCAGGACGCCGTCAAAGGTGTGCTGGGCCTGTGCGCCGAACTGGCCGAAGGGGTACGCGGCGCACGTAAATAAGCGCAGCGTCGCCTAATAAAAAACCGCCACATCCGAAAGGGTGTGGCGGTTTTTTTATTGGGCAACGCGCTCCGTAGGTTGGGTTGAGCCAACGGCGAAGCCCAACAAGGCGCCGCCGATCTTCATCGCGTTGCGTTGCGTGCGTTGCGTTGGGCTTCGCTGCGCTCAACCCAACCTACGGTACATGCAGTACCGGCGTTTCTACACCCGGAAATGACTCACCAATTGCTGCAACTGCCCGCCCAAACGCGCCAGTTCCACGCTGGACGCGGCGGTCTCATCACTGGCGGCGGCGGTCTGTTCCGACACATCGCGCACGTTGAGAATGCTGCGGCTGATTTCTTCGGCCACGGCGCTTTGTTCCTCGGCGGCTGCGGCGATCTGCTGGTTCATCGACTGAATGTTCGACACCGTGGCAGTGATGCTTTCCAGCGCAGTGCCGGCTTTGCGCGTAAGCAGCACGCTGCTGTCGGTGAGGGTGCGGCTGTTGCTCATGACGGTGGCGACCCGCTGCGAGCCGCTTTGCAGGCCGGCGACCAGCCCGGCAATTTCTTCGGTGGATTGCTGGGTGCGCTGGGCCAGGCTGCGCACTTCGTCAGCCACCACGGCAAACCCACGGCCGGCTTCACCGGCGCGCGCCGCTTCAATGGCGGCGTTGAGGGCCAGCAGGTTGGTCTGGTCGGCGACGGCTTTGATCACATCCATCACGCTGCCGATCTTGTCGCTTTCCTGTTGCAGCACATGCATGGCTTCGGTGGAGCGCGCCACCTCATCCGCCAGGCGTTCGATCTGCGCAATGGCTTCGCCCACTACGCGGTCGCCTTCCCGTGCTTCTTTATCGGCGAGGCTGGCAGCTTGGGACGCGTCTTCGGCGTTACGCGCGACTTCCTGCACAGTGGCCGACATTTCATGCATGGCGGTTGCCACCTGATCGGTTTCGATTTTCTGGCTGTTGACGCCGGCGCTGGTCTGCTCGGTGACGGCGGACAGCTCCTCGGCGGCGCTGGCAATTTGCGTAACGCCATCGCGAATGTGGCCAATCAGTTCACGCAGGGTGGTGCCCATGCGCTGAATGCCTTGCTGCAGCACGCCCAGTTCATCGCGGCGGGTGACGTTCAGGTTTTGCGTCAGGTCGCCGTCGGCAATGCGCTGCACCACGGCCAGGGTTTCGGCCAGCGGGCGGGTGATCTGACGGGTAATGACCACGGCGGCGAGCACGCCAAGCAGCAGGGCCAGCAAGGTGGCGCCAAGCTGCATTTCACGGGCCTGGGCGCTTTCAGCGTCGCGGCGAGTGATCTGAATTTTATTCAACGCTTCGTTCAGCGAAACGATGGCCGCGCCCTGATCGGTCATTTCCTTGCGCGCCACGGCAATGGCGTCCGTAGCCGCTTTGAAACGGCCAAGGGCCGCGCGATAGCCCTGCAGATGGACGTCGAGCTGCTGTAACTCGGCAGCATGGGTATCGCCAAACGGCCCGCTCAGGCTTTGCAAGCCGGCGACCGCCGCGTCCAGCTGCTTGATGGCTTTTTGTTCAGTGTCGGCGTTGGGTGCAGCGGTGTAGCCACGCACCTCGTAGCGCGCCAGGATCAGTTGCTCGCGGGCCCGGGTGATGGTCTGAAAGGCGTCGAGACTGCCGCGTTGTCCGGCTTCGGCGTTGAGCGTGTCGAGCAGTTTGAGCGCCGCTTCGGCATTACTGCCCATGTCAGCTCGCGCGGCATTGTTGGCTTTGTAGCCAGCACGCATGGCGTTAAGCGATTTCTGATAAGCCTCGATCTGCGTTTTCTGCTCGTTTAGCAGCTTGACGTTTTCCGGGCTTTTGAAGGTATCGAGCAGGTTTTGCTGCTGCCTGGCGAAGCCTTCGAGGGTGGTTTGCACGGTTTGCGCAATGGTCTCGTCGCCGTTGGCGATCATGTATTGCAAGCGGGTGACGCGCAGTTTGGTCAGCGCCGCGTCGAGTTGAGCAATGTCGCCCATCCAGATGCTGCGGTTGATGAGGCTGCCCAAGCTGTTCCAACCGGTCACGGCGAGAATCACCGTAAGGGCCAGAACCAGGCCGAAACCGAGCCCGAGTTTTTTGTTGACGCTGATGTTGCCGAACCATTCGTTCATAAACACTCCAGTGTTTTTGCAGGTCTTGAGTTGGCGTTCTAAGACGTTGCTTACGGTTAAGTCGGAAAGGAAACCTGGAGGTCTTGTTGTTTTTGAACCAGTTCTCGCGTTGCATCGACGCCCCATATGGCGCTCAGGCCACGAAATGAGTGTGGTCTACTGGCGATAAACTGCAGGTGCGTCACACTTGTGCGCAAAACGCGGGGCTGGCCCGCTCAGTTGTGAGCATCGAGCAACAATGAAAACCACTCTGGATGAGCTGCTTGCGTTCACCTCGGTAGTTGACAGCGGTTCCATTACCGCCGCGGCCGAACAACTGGGGCAGACCGCGTCGGGCGTGAGCCGGGCGCTGAGTCGGCTGGAAGAAAAACTCGACGTCACCTTGCTGCATCGCACCACACGCCGGCTCGAGCTCACCGAGGAGGGGCGCGCGTTTGTGCAGCAAGCGCGGCGCATCATTGCCAGCGTGGAGGACGCCGAGGAGCAGATGGCGCTGCGCCGCCAACGTCCGGCGGGGCGCTTGCGGGTGAACGCCGCGTCGCCCTTTATGCTGCATGTGATCGTGCCGCTGGTGCCGGGCTTTCGCGCGCGGTATCCGGACATCGAACTGGAATTGCACAGCAGCGACCAGATCATCGACCTCATCGAACAGCGCACCGACGTGGCAATCCGCATCGGCCCGCTGCGCGATTCCACCCTGCACGCCCGGCCGCTGGGCAGTAACCGCTTACGGGTGCTCGCCAGCCCCGGCTATCTCGAACAATGGGGCGCGCCGCAGACGGTGGAAGAACTGAGCGAGCGCAGCGTGCTGGGCTTCACTCAGCCGGAAACGCTCAACCAATGGCCGCTGCGCCATGCCTCGGGCCAGCATTGGCAGACCACGCCGACGGTCAAAGCGTCCAGCGGCGAAACGTTGCGGCAATTGGCGATAGAAGGGGTGGGCCTGGTGTGCCTGGCCGATTTCATGACCCACGACGACCGCGCCGAAGGGCGGCTGGTGCAGGTGCTCCAGGCGCACACCGTCGACGTTCGCCAGCCCATTCACGCGGTGTACTACCGCAACACCGCGCTGGCCTCGCGCATTACCTGCTTTCTCGATTACGTCAGCGAGCAGATGAAGCCGTAGCGCCGAACTACACCGCCAGCTCAAGCAACTCGCCCGTCACCTGGCCGTCGGCAATGTGCAAAAAGCCAACGCTGATGGGCAGCTTGAACCGCCGCGGTCCGGCGCTGCCAGGGTTGATATAGAGCACGCCGTGCTGCTGTTTTTGCAGCGGCTTATGGGAGTGGCCGGTCACTACCACGTCGATGCCGGCGGGCAGTTGCTCCGGCACATCGGCCATTTCATGCACCACATACACGCCGATGCCATCAATGCGCAGCACCGCATGGGTCGGCACGCTGCTGGCCCAGGTGTCGTCCTGGTCGTTATTGCCGCGCACCACGGTCAGCGGCGCGCGGTCGCGCAGGGCTTCGAGGATCTCCGGTTTGCCAATGTCGCCGGCGTGCACGATACGGTCGCAGCCCTCGAGGGCTGCCAGCGCTTCGGGGCGCAGCAGGCCGTGGGTGTCGGAGATCAGGCCGATCTTCATGGGCGTTTCCTCCTACCGGCTAAGCCGTTAAAAAACATAGGGTTGTGGACGACGAGTCGTTTTCGCCGCGTTTTGCTGACGTTTTCACGACAGTGCATGGCGCGCAGAGCGAGCGCGCTGTCGTTGCCGGACCGGGCCTGTCATGTCCATTTGTTAGCGTCGGGCTTTCATTCTGGAGGATCGACGATGACATTCGCCCACACCGTATTCGCCGCCGCCGTTGCGCTGAGTCTGGCCGGCCCGGCCGCCGCTGCTACTGAACTCAAGCACTGGCCCGCCGAAGCCGCCAAGCAACTAGACGCCATGATTGCGGCGAACGCCAACAAGGGCAACTTCGCCGTCTTCGATATGGACAACACCAGCTACCGGTACGACCTGGAAGAATCGCTGCTGCCGTTCATGGAAAACAAGGGCGTGCTGACCCGCGAAAAGTTGGACCCGTCGTTGAAACTGATCCCCTTCAAAGACACCGCCGAGCATAAAGAAAGTCTGTTCAGCTACTACTACCGCCTGTGCGAGATCGACGACATGGTCTGCTACCCGTGGGTGGCGCAGGTATTTTCCGGCTTCACGCTGAGCGAGCTCAAAGGCTATGTCAATGAGCTGATGGCCTCGAACAAACCGGTGCCCAGCACCTACTTCGAAGGCGATGTGGTGAAGACCATCGAGGTGCAGCCGCCGAAGGTATTTGCTGGCCAGGCCGAGCTGTACAACAAACTGATGGAGAACGGCATCGAGGTGTACGTGATGACCGCCGCCTCGGAAGAACTGGTGCGCATGGTCGCCTCGGACCCGGCGTACGGCTACAACGTCAAACCGCAGAACGTCATCGGCGTCAGCCTGCTGCTCAAAGACCGCAAAACCGGCGCGCTGACCACCGCGCGCAAACAGATCACCGCTGGCACCTACGACGCCAAGGCCAACCTGGGCCTGGAAGTCACGCCGTATCTGTGGACCCCAGCCACGTGGATGGCCGGCAAGCAGGCGGCCATTCTCACCTACATCGACGAATGGAAAAAACCGGTGCTGGTCGGTGGCGACACGCCAAGCAGCGACGGCTACATGCTGTTCCACAGCGTCGACGTGGCCAAAGGCGGCATTCACCTGTGGGTTAACCGCAAGGACAAATACATGGGCCAGATCAACGCCATGATGGCCAAGCATGCCGCGGCGGAAGCCAAGGAAGGGTTGCCGGTGACGGCGGATAAGAACTGGGTGGTGGTGAAGCCGGAGGAGATTCAGTAGGGCTCCCACAAAAGAGCCCCTCTCCCCAGCCCTCTCCCGCAAGCGGGAGAGGGGGCCCGACTGCGGCGGATAGTCGTGCACCTATCTGTTCCCCTCGCCCGCTTGCGGGAGAGGGGCTAGGGGAGAGGGCTCGATTTTGATCTTGCACAAAAAAGCCCCGCACGAGGCGGGGCTTTTTCATCTCAGCGCTGAACCATTACAGCCCGTCGAGCATGGCCTTGTTACGCACGGCGCCTTTATCGGCACTGTTTGCCAGCAAGGCATACGCCTTCAACGCGGTGGTGACTTTGCGTGGGCGTTTTTCCACGGGCTTCCAGCCTTTTTTGTCTTGCTCGTGGCGGCGGTGGGCGATTTCTTCGTCCGTCACCAGCAGGTTGATGCTGCGGTTGGGGATGTCGATCAGCACTTTGTCGCCGTCGCGCACCAGACCAATCGCACCGCCTGCGGCCGCTTCTGGCGAGGCGTGGCCAATGGACAGGCCCGAGGTGCCGCCGGAGAAACGGCCGTCGGTGAGCAAGGCGCAGGCTTTGCCCAGACCCTTGGATTTCAGGTACGAGGTCGGGTAGAGCATTTCCTGCATGCCCGGGCCGCCTTTCGGGCCTTCGTAGCGAATGATGACGATGTCGCCTTCTTTCACTTCGTCGGCGAGGATGCCGCGCACGGCGCTGTCCTGGCTTTCGAAGATTTTCGCGTTGCCTTCGAATACATGGATCGACTCATCCACACCGGCGGTTTTCACCACGCAGCCGTCCAGGGCGATGTTGCCGTACAGCACGGCCAGGCCGCCTTCTTGCGAGTAGGCATGCTCGAAGCTGCGGATGCAGCCGTTTTCACGGTCGTCATCCAGGGTTTCCCAGCGGGTCGACTGGCTGAACGCGGTCTGGGTCGGAATGCCCGCCGGGCCGGCTTTGAAGAAGTGGTGCACGGCTTCATCGTCGGTCTGGGTGATGTCCCACTTGGCGATGGCTTCGGCCATGGACTTGCTGTGCACGGTCGGCAGGTCGGTGTGCAGCAGGCCGCCACGGGCCAGCGAGCCGAGAATGCTGAAGATGCCGCCGGCGCGGTGCACGTCTTCCATGTGGTACTTCTGGATGTTAGGCGCCACTTTGCACAACTGCGGCACCAGGCGCGAAAGACGGTCGATGTCGCGCAGGTCGAAATCGATTTCAGCTTCCTGGGCGGCGGCCAGCAGGTGAAGGATGGTGTTGGTCGAGCCGCCCATGGCGATGTCGAGCATCATGGCGTTTTCGAAGGCTTTGAAGTTGGCGATGTTGCGCGGCAGAACCGATTCGTCGCCTTCGCCGTAGTAGCGTTTGCACAGCTCGACCACGGTGCGGCCGGCTTGCAGGAACAGCTGCTCGCGGTCGCTGTGGGTGGCCAGTGTGGAGCCGTTGCCCGGCAGGGCCAGGCCCAGGGCTTCGGTCAGGCAGTTCATCGAGTTGGCGGTGAACATGCCGGAGCACGAGCCGCACGTTGGGCAAGCGCTGCGCTCGTATTCGGCGACTTTTTCGTCGGAGGCGCTGGAGTCGGCAGCGATGACCATGGCGTCGACCAGGTCCAGGCCATGGCTGGCGAGCTTGGTTTTGCCCGCTTCCATCGGCCCGCCGGAAACGAAGATCACCGGAATGTTCAGGCGCAAGGCGGCCATCAGCATGCCGGGGGTGATTTTGTCGCAATTGGAGATGCACACGATGGCGTCGGCGCAGTGGGCGTTGACCATGTACTCCACGGAGTCGGCGATGATTTCGCGACTCGGCAGCGAATAGAGCATGCCGTCGTGGCCCATGGCGATGCCGTCGTCCACGGCAATGGTGTTGAATTCTTTGGCCACGCCGCCGGCTTTTTCGATTTCACGGGCAACCAGCTGGCCGAGGTCCTTCAGGTGCACGTGGCCGGGCACGAACTGGGTGAAGGAGTTGGCGATGGCGATGATCGGCTTTTTGAAATCTTCGTCTTTCATCCCGGTGGCACGCCACAAGGCGCGGGCGCCGGCCATGTTGCGACCGTGGGTAGACGTTTTTGAGCGGTAATCAGGCATGACGTGTTCCTGCGGCTAATCAGGTGTCTGTTTATATACGTGTTTGAGCAGAGCCCGGGGCAACGGCAGATGGCCGTGCGGTCGGGGCAGGTCGCAATTCGAAACGGGGTCACCGCTCGTGCGGCCGGGGCTCATAAGCCCGCCGGGGATGGTTGGCGAGGAATGGGCCCGATTCTACGCCGCAGAGCGCGGGGGAGGAAAGGCTGGCGGTAGGTTGGGCTGACGAAGGAAGCCCAACGGGAGCGGCGTGTTGGGCTTCCTTCGTCAACCCAACCTACGGTTTAGGCGTTGGGCAGCAACCGGCAGGTCAGGCTCTTGATGTAGCGGGTTTCGGCAATCGCCATGTGCACCGGATGATCCGGGCCCTGGGCGCCGCGTTCGAGCATGATGATGTTGCGGTCCAGGTGACGGGCGCTCTGCAGCAGGATGTTCTGCAGGTTGTCTTCTTCCAGGTGCATGGAGCACGAGGCGCTGACCAGAATGCCGTCCTTGCTGAGCAGGCGCATGGCCATTTCATTGAGGCGACGGTAGCCGGCTTCACCGTTTTTGATGTCTTTTTTGCGTTTGATAAAGGCGGGCGGGTCGCAGACGACCACGTCGAAACGTTCTTCCGAAGACTTCAGCTCTTTCAGCGCGGCGAACACATCGCCTTCGATGCAGGTCACCTTTTCGGCCACGCCATTAAGAGTGGCGTTGCGCTCTACACCGTCCAGGGCGGTTGCCGAGGCGTCGACGCAGAACACTTCGCTGGCGCCGAACGCCGCCGCTTGCACGCCCCAGCCGCCGATGTAGCTGAACAGGTCGAGCACGCGTTTGCCGTTGACGTACGGCGCCAGGCGCGCGCGGTTCATGCGGTGATCATAGAACCAGCCGGTTTTCTGGCCTTCAATTACCGGCGCTTCGAACTTCACGCCGTTCTCTTCCAGCGCCACCCATTCCGGCACCACACCGAACGGCGTTTCCACGTAACGCGGCAGACCTTCGGCATCGCGGGCGGCCGAGTCGTTTTTGAACAGCACGCCACGCGGTTGCAGCACTTGCACCAGAGCGGCGAGCACGTCGTCTTTGTGACGCTCCATGGTCGGCGAGCTGATTTGCACCACGAGAATGTCGAAGAAACGGTCCACCACCAGACCCGGCAGCAGGTCGGAATCGCCATAAACCAGGCGGTAGCAGGGTTGATCGAACAGGCGCTCGCGCAGCGACAGGGCCACGTTGATGCGGTGCACCAGCAGCGATTTGTCCAGTTCGTGTTTGGTGTCGCGCGACAGCAGGCGGGCGCAGATCAGGTTGTTGGGGCTGATGCCCACAACGCCCAGCGGCTTGCCGCCGGCGGCTTCGAGAATGGCCTGATCGCCGGCCTGGAAGCCGGAAAGCGGCGTGACGGCGACATCGATTTCATTGCTGTAAACCCACAAATGCCCGGCGCGCAGACGGCGATCGGCATTGGCTTTTAGGCGCAGGCTGGGCAGGGACATGGGGGCGCTCTCCGAAAAAAGAGCGGGAGTATAGCGTAGGTTGGGTTGAGCCGGAGGCGAAGCCCAACAGCCCAAAGTCGCTACTCTGCGCGCGTTGTTGTTGGGCTTCGCTGCGCTCAACCCAACCTACGTGTTACGTGGGATGACATGATCGTCACGCCGCCAGCATTTCAATCAGCTTCTTACTAAACGCCGGAATGTCATCCGGCTTGCGGCTGCTGATGAAGGTGCCGTCTTGCACCACTTCTTCATCCACCCATTTACCGCCGGCGTTGGTGATGTCGTCTTTCAGCGAAGGCCAACTGGTCATGGTGCGGCCTTTTACCAGACCCGTGGACACCAGCAACCAGGCGCCGTGGCAAATTACGGCAATCGGCGTTTCTTTCTGCGCCGCCTGCACCACCAGGCTCTGTGCCTCGGGAATGGTGCGGATGGTGTCGGAGTTCATCACGCCGCCGGGCAATACCAGCGCGTCGTAGTCGTCGATGTTGGCCGCTTCAAAGGTTTTGCTGACAGGAAAATCGTCGGCGGGCTTGTCGTGGTTCCAGCCTTTCACCTGGCCGGTGCTCTTGGACAAGATGTCGACCGTCGCGCCGGCTTGTTCCAACGCTTCTTTCGGGCCGGTCAGTTCAACCTGTTCAAAGCCGTCGGTCACCAGTAGGGCAACGCGCTTACCTTGCAGAGAGGTCGTCATGGGAGCTCCTTTTATTTCGTGGAAGGTGTATTTCCGAGGGCGCTGCCGAGGGGAAAGTTCAGGCTGTTTACTCCAGACGAGCGGCGACGGCCGCTTGCCCGCGCCGTTGTTGATATCTTTCCGTCTGTCGGCATTTTCCTGCGGTTGTGAGGGTTACGTCTGCCAACTTGGCGGTTAGACTGTGTAACTCGTCACGCTACCCAGCCCGTGCAGTCATGGCCCACGAACTCTCCGCCGAACAAATCCAGAAAGTCCTGCAAGGCATCAGCGTGCCGCCGCAGCCTCAGATCATGGTCGACCTGCAAATGGAGCAGGTGATGCCGCACCCGGATCTGAAGAGCATCGCCAAGCTGATCAGCCAGGACCCCGGCTTGTCTGGCGCATTGCTGAAAATCGTCAATTCGCCGTTTTTCGGCCTGTCGAACCGCATCGCCTCGATTCAGCAGGCGGTCAATCTGCTGGGCTGCGACACGGTCATCAACCTGATCAACGCGCAGTCGATCAAGGGCGAGATGACTGACGAAGCCATCGTCACGCTCAACCGTTTCTGGGACACCGCGCAGGATGTGGCCATGACCTGCCTGACGCTGGCCAAGCGCATCGGCTATCAGTCGCCTGATGAGGCCTACACCCTGGGCCTGTTCCACAACTGCGGCATTCCGCTGATGATCAAGCGCTTCCCCGACTACATGACCGTGTTGGAAGAGGCCTACGCCAGCGCTACGGCCGAGCGGCGCATCGTCGATACGGAAAACCGTGTGCTCAATACCAACCACGCCGTGGTCGGCTACTTCACCGCCAAGTCGTGGAATTTGCCGCTGCACCTGTGCGACGCCATCGCCAATCACCACAACGCCCTGTCGATTTTTACCGACGATTCGGTGCGTGATGCGCAGCTGAAAACGCTGCTGGCGATTCTGAAGATGTCTGAGCACATCTGCGAAAGTCATCGCGTGCTGGGTAACCAGACTGACGATTTCGAGTGGCAGAGCATCGAGCAGCTTGTGCTGGAGTACGTCGGCCTGTCGGAGTACGACTTCCAGACCTTGAAGGAAAGCATCCGCGATCTGGGTGTGCACTGAGCCTCCGGTTTGCTGCCGTCCTTGCCAAGGTGCTGCACCCTCTATTTCCGACCCTGCGTCATGCCTGAGCGAACCCATGCCTGAATTGCCCGAAGTCGAAACCACGCGTCGCGGCATTGCGCCGTATCTGGAAGGTCAACGTGTAAGTCGCGTGATTGTGCGTGACCGCCGCCTGCGCTGGCCGATTCCGGAAGACCTCGACGTACGGCTTTCCGGCCAGCGCATCGAGAGCGTGACGCGGCGCGCCAAGTACCTGCTGCTTACCGCTGAAGCGGGCACCTTGATCAGCCATCTGGGCATGTCCGGTAATTTGCGCCTGGTGCCTATCGATACCCCCGTGGGCAAGCACGAGCATGTGGATATCGAGCTGGAGTCGGGCCTGGCGCTGCGCTACACCGATCCCCGGCGTTTCGGCGCCATGCTTTGGAGCACCGAGCCGCTGCTGCATGAATTGCTGGTGAAGCTGGGGCCGGAGCCACTGACCGAGCTGTTCGACGGTGACCGCCTGTTCAAACTCTCGCGCGGCAAAAGCATGGCGGTGAAGCCCTTCATCATGGACAACGCGGTGGTGGTAGGGGTCGGCAATATTTACGCGACCGAAGCGCTGTTCGCCGCCGGTATCGATCCGCGACGCGAAGCCGGTTCCATTTCCCGCGCGCGCTATTTGGAGCTGTCGCTGCAGATCAAACGCATCCTCGCCCACGCCATCGAACGCGGCGGCACCACGCTGCGCGACTTCGTCGGCGGCGACGGGCAACCGGGCTATTTTCAGCAGGAATTGTTTGCCTATGGGCGCGGCGGCGAGTTCTGCAAAACCTGCGGTACCACTCTGCGCGAAGTGAAACTGGGACAGCGCGCCAGCGTGTATTGCCCCCGGTGTCAGCGCTGACACAACGGCGAAAAACCAGCGGGTCTGAGCGCGCCTTTTGCAGGGCGTGTGTAAGCGCACAGTTACAGGCGGTTTTTCGCTCGCCAATTGCCCGGCAAAACCCGCAGAATGCGATCTCCAGCGCTTGACGGCCGTCACGCTGACAATTTCCGGGGCGCTGTTATAGTTACAGCCACCGCACTTTGAATCGATGAAGGACCGCACTCATGAACCTGCTCCGCTCAACCGCTGTCGTCCTGGCGCTGACCACTGGCTTCCTGGCACTGCCGGTAATGGCAAATGGGTCCGGTCCTACCAACCAGAGCGGCGACCCTGCTTATGACGTTCAGGCGCCACCTGCCTGGGCGATGATGGGCGACCTGATCGTTGCCCGTCCGCTGCTGATTGCAGCAACCGTCATCGGTGCTGCTGCGTTTGTTGTCAGCCTGCCGTTCACCGCCGCTGGCGGTAACGTCGGCGAAGCCGGCAAGGCGCTGGTGGTTGATCCGGGCCGTGAAGCCTTCGTGCGCTGCCTGGGCTGCACCGAAAGCGGTTACAAGCGTCCTGAGCAGCAATAACCCGCCGCGCTCGGCGACATAAAAAAGCCGGTCCCTGTGACCGGCTTTTTTGCGCCTGGGTTTTGTTGACTCTGGCGGTTAGGGCTTGGCGCCCGTCGATAATTTCGCCTGGCCAATGCCGCGAGGGTCGCTCGCCGCTTCCACCGTGCGGCTGTCTTTGTTCCACAGCAACACTTGCTGGTTGCCATAGGGCCGCGCCACCGGTTTCGGCGTGTAGCCCCGTGCCCGCAGGGCATCGAGTTCGGTGGGGGTGAAGGCGTTCGGTTCGTACTCGACCACGTCGGGCAGGTACTGGTGGTGATAACGCGGCGCCGCTGGCCAGCTCGCCACCGGTTGGCCGTCGAGGTATTGCAGCATCGCCAGCAACACCATGCTCGGAATGCGGCTGCCGCCCGGCGTGCCGAACGCGGTGAATTGCGTGGGGCTTTCGATAAAGCTCGGGCTCATGCTCGACAGCGGCCGCTTGCCGGCCGCAACGGCATTGGCCTGACTGCCACTCAGGCCGTAGGCATTGGAGCCCTGAACGTTGGCCGCGAAGTCGTCCATTTCATTGTTGAGCAATACGCCCGTGCCCGGCGGCGTAAAGGCTGCGCCGAAGGGCAGGTTGACCGACAGCGTGGCGGACACGGCATTGCCCGTGGCGTCCAGCACCACAAAGTGCGTGGTGTGATTGCCTTCTTTCCAGGCCGGCGACGGCGGCAGGGCGCTGCTGGGCGTGGCCTTTTGCGGGTCGATGCCGCTGGCGAGCTGTTTCAGATAGGTGGGATCAAGGAGTTTAACCACCGGGTTGGCAATGAAGTCCGGGTCGCCCAGCAGGCCACGGTCGCGGTAGGCGCGGCGCAGCACTTCAACGACGTAATGCGCGCGTTGCAGTTTGTCCGCCTCGCGCCACGGCAATTGCTGGAGCATCGCCAGGCTTTGCGCCAGGGCAATGCCGCCGGCCGACGGTGGTGGAGCGCTGATCAGCTCGCGGCCGTCCTGTAACGGGTAACGCAGCGGCTGACGTTCCACCACTTGGTATTGCTCAAGGTCGGCGAGGGTCCAGATGCCGCCAGCGGCGCGAACACCCTCCACCAGTTGCTGCGCCGTTTCGCCGCTGTAAAAGCCTGGCTTGCCGTAGCGACCGAGCCGCTCAAGGGTATTGGCCAGCTCGGGTTGGCGCAGCAGGGCAAGCGCTTCGGGAATTTCACCTTTGTCGTCGAGAAATAGCCGCGCGGTTTCCGGGTTATCACGCAGTGCCGACAACCGCCATTGGGCGCGCTCGCGGTATACCGGGTCGATGGAGAAACCGTCGCGGGCCAGGCGAACGGCCGGGGCCAGCGAGTCCATCAGCGGCAGGCGGCCGTATTTGCGCGCCAGCTCCACCAGCGCGGCCGGCAAGCCTGGAATCGCAGCAGCGAGGCTACCGTCGAGCGAGAGCTTGGGGTCTATTTTGCCGTCACGCTTGTACAGGTCGGCGTGGGCCGCGAGTGGCGCGCGTTCACGGGCGTCGAGGAAACGGTACTGCGGTTGCTCGCCGGCCTGGCGCAACAAGAAGAAACCGCCGCCGCCCAGGCCTGAGCTGTACGGCTCGACCACCGCAAGCGCGGCGCTAACGGCAATGGCAGCGTCGAAGGCGTTGCCGCCAGCGGCCAGGGTTTCAAGGCCGGCAATGGTGGCGGCCGGGTGCGCGCTGGAAATGGCTGCCTGGTTGGGCAGAGGCGCCGCGCCGGCGCTGAATACAACAAGAAGCAGCCAGGCCGCCAAAGCAGCCCTGGTTGAGAAGGTGCTGAGTCGGCGGCGACTGTGCATGGCGTTACGCTTTTCCTGTGAGGGTTCGATACTTGTGCATCAACTCATCCTTGCTCTCGACATTGTTTTCATCGAGCGGGATGCAGTCGACCGGGCACACCTGCTGGCATTGCGGCTCGTCATAGTGGCCGACGCATTCGGTGCACAGGTTGGGGTCGATTACGTAGATTTCTTCACCCTGCGAAATAGCGGCGTTCGGGCACTCAGGCTCGCAAACGTCGCAGTTGATGCAGTCGTCGGTGATGATCAAAGACATGAAACACAACTCCTGCCGCAGCGTCAGCCACGGCATGTTCGGACAGCGGAGCGCAAATTGTGCCGGATTGTCGGGGGAGGCGCCAATCGGTGTTAGGCGCCTGGGCGACGTATGCCCTGTCGCGGCCTGGGGTGAATCGGCCCGCGGGCGTTGAGCCGTAGGGGGTGCCAGCGGCGGTTGGCCGCCTGGCAATCCACCCAAACTACTTCTTGAAGCGTTCCAGCAACGCCTCGGCCACCGCAGGGTGGACGAACTTGCTGATGTCGCCGCCCAGGTTGGCGATTTCGCGGACCAGGGTGGAGGAGATGAAGGAGTACTTCTCGGAGGGCGTGAGGAACAGGCTTTCCACGTCCGGCACCAACTGGCGATTCATGTTGGCCAGCTGAAATTCGTATTCGAAGTCGGACACCGCGCGCAGGCCGCGCAGGAAAATATTGGCGCCCTGTTCTTTAGCGAAATGCGCCAGCAGTGTGGAAAAACCGACCACTTCCACGTTGGGCAAATGCTTGGTGACTTCACGGGCCAGCTCGACGCGTTGCTCCAGCGGGAACAGCGGGTTTTTCTTGGGGCTGGCCGCGACGGCGATAACCACTTGATCGAACAGGCGCGAGGCGCGTTCAACGAGGTCACCGTGACCCTTGGTGATGGGGTCAAAGGTACCGGGGTACAACACTCGATTCATCGTGACGTCCTGGCGCAGGCCATAGGGGAGTCGGATGGTAGCGCAGCAACCCCCGTGGGCCAAGTCATCGCCGCCCCGCAGCGTAGGATAATTCCTCGGCCCTTAGTCTCATGCGGTTTTCAAACGATCGGCCAATTGACTGGCGAGCTGCGCCGTGAGGCCGTACACCGACAATTGCGGGTTCGCGCCGATGCTGGTGGGGAACAGCGAACCGTCGTGAATCGACAGATTGCTCAGCTGGTGATGCCGCCCGAGGCTGTCGGTTACCGCTTGTGTGGGGTCTTCGCCCATGGCGCAACCGCCCATGACATGGGCGCTGCCCAGGCGGGTGCGGTAGATCTCCATGCTCAGCCCGTCGATCAGGGTTTTCGCTTCGCCCAGGGTTTTCACGTAGTCGGCGTCGGCATGCAGCGGCAGCACGCTTTTCGCACCGGCGGCGAACTGGATGTCGGCCATGGTGTGAAAGGCCCGGCGAATGCCGTCCCAGGTGTAGTCGGTCATCTGGTAGTCGAGCACCGGGCTGCCGTCGCCGCGCAGCTCCACCGTACCCTCGGCGCTGTCAGGGTGGAAACCGTCCCGCAGCAGCGCCAGCATCGCGTTGGTGTGCGGCAGTTGCTCCATGCGCATGGCGTTGTCGATGCCGAAGCGGCCGAGCAGGGTGGCGGTGATCGCCGGCTGCATGGGCGGCACCTCGAGCTTGAACGACATGCGCCCGGTCGTGCCGTCGTCCCACTGGAAATGGTCGGAATAGATTGACTGTGGCGCGCCGAAGAACGGGTTCACAACGTGCTCGAACTGCGCGGCCGAAAAGTTAACCAGGTGAATAAACGTGCGCTTGCCGGCGCGTTTGTGCGGGTCCGGCGCATTCGAGCGCAGCAGAATGGCCGGCGTGTTGATGCCGCCGCCAGCCAAAATGTAGTGCCTGGCTTTCACGGTGATGGTGCGGCCGGTGGGCGCCACGCAGCGGTCGTCCATGGCCTGGCATTGAATGCCGGTGACCTTGTCGCCGTCGATCAGCAGCTTGTCGGCGCGCGCCAGGTACAGCAGCTCGCCGCCCTTTTCCAGGGTGGCCGGAATGGTCGTCACCAGCATCGATTGCTTGGCGTTGGTCGGGCAGCCCATGCCGCAATAGCCGAGGTTCCAGCAGCCGCGTACGTTTCGCGGAATCACTTTCCAGTGGTAGCCGAGTTTGTCGCAGCCCACGCGCAGCACGTCATTGTTGAAATTGGGCGGCATGATCCACGGCGCTACGCCGAGACGTTGCTCCATTTTCTCGAACCAGGGCGCCATTTCTTCCGGGCTATGGCCTTTGACGTTGTGCTCTTTGGCCCAGTGCTCAAGCGTCGGTTCCGGTGTGCGGAAACTCGAGGTCCAGTTCACCAGCGTGGTGCCGCCCACCGCCCGGCCCTGCATGATGGTGATGGCGCCGTCTTTGCTCATGCGCCCGATGCCTTCCTGATACAGGCTCGGGTAGGCCTCGGCTTCCTGCATTTTGAAGTCGCTGCTGGTTTTCAGCGGGCCTTCTTCGATCAGCAGCACTTTGTAACCCGCTGCGCTGAGAATTTCGGCCGTGGTGCCACCGCCTGCGCCGGTGCCGACAATGGCCACGTCGGCTTCCAGTGTCAGGTCCTGTTCAAGGCGCGAGCCGTTGTAGGTTTTCCAGCCGCGGCTCAGGCCTTCGGCAAACAGATCGGGTACGGGCATACAGGCGGTCTCGGGAGTCAATTCTTATTAGTAGAGGTACAGCAGACGGCACTCAGACCTTGGGCGGGCCGGGGTAACCGCAATGGGCCCAGGACTCCGGGCGGCCGTACCAGGCCATCATCACCAGTTGCAGCAGCGAGGCATGGCCCATGCGCAGCAGGCTGAGCGAGCTGTTCTGCCAGCGGTCGAGGAAGTGGCGAACCTCGTCGCTGCTGGCGTTTTCCCAACTGCCCCACACGCCGGTGAGCGGGCCACGGGTGACGGCCATGCTCAGTACGTCGAACAGTTGCACGGTGAGCTTGAGCATTTCCGGGGACAGGCGATTAAGGCTGTAGTCGAGGTTTTGCAGGGTGGCGTCGACGGCCTGCGGCATCTGCTCCGGCTTCACCGCGCCGGCCAGCATTACCGGAACAAGCGCCTTGAGAAACGGCAAGTCGGAGTCGCGCAGAATGGCGAAGCCGTTCGCGGGCGTGCTGGCTGAGCAGCCGGTCAAACTGGCCGTGAGGCCGGCAGTGGCGAGAAAGGCGGAGCCCATCAGGCCGACTTTCAACAAGCCGCGACGGGACAAGCCGGATGTAGCGATTACCGAGTCGTTCATTTTTATTATTGACCTCGCGCTAGCGCGTTTTAAAACGGCGCACCGGCAGGCTGAACCGGGCGCCGCAAGCTCAGCTTGGTTTAGCGGATGAACAGTTTCAGCACCAGTTTCTGCAGGGCCTTGCCGTAAGGCGGGTAGATCAGTTTCGAGGCGTTGAAGCGCTGTTTGATAAACACGCCCTTGGCTTTGGAAAACGTCAGAAACCCTTCGTGGCCGTGGTAGTGGCCCATGCCCGAGGGGCCGACGCCGCCGAACGGCATGTCGTCTTGCGCCACGTGCAGCAGCGTGTCGTTCAGGCACACGCCGCCGGCATGGGTTTCGTGCAGCACGCGTTTCTGCTCGGCCTTGTTGTAGCCGAAGTAGTAGAGCGCCAGCGGGCGAGGGCGGTCGTTGACGTAATTGAAAGCGTCTTCGAGGCGGTCGTACGGCACGATGGGCAGCAGCGGGCCGAAGATTTCGTCCTGCATCAGCTTCATGTCGTCGTTCACGTTCAGCACCACCGTCTGCGCCATGCGTCGACCTTGCCCTTCAGGGAATAGCGGCACCAGCTTGGCGCCCTTGCTTTCGGCGTCGGTAAGCAAGCCTTTGAGGCGGTTCAACTGGCGGTCGTTGATGACGGCGGTGTAATCGGGGTTGTCTTTCAGGCTTGGATAGAAGCTCTGCACGGTTTTGCGGTACGCCTCGACGAAGCCCTCGACGCGATCCTTCGGCACCAGCACGTAATCCGGCGCCACGCAGGTTTGCCCGGCGTTCATGGTCTTGCCAAAGGCGATGCGCTCGGCGGCGTCGCTCAGGGGCACGTCGGCGGAAACGATGGCAGGCGATTTACCGCCCAGCTCCAGGGTTACCGGCACCAGATTTTCAGCAGCAGCGCGCATCACGTGTTTGCCGATGCTGGTGGCGCCGGTGAACAGCAAATGGTCGAACGGCAGTTTGGAAAAGGCCATGCCCACTTCCGCTTCGCCGAGCACCACGCACACCAGGTCTTCCGGGAAGATGCGCGCCAGCAGGTCTTTGATCAGCTGCGAGGTCACCGGTGTGGATTCGCTCATTTTAATCATCACCCGGTTACCGGCTGCCAGAGCGCCAACCAGCGGGCCCATGGCCAGGAACAACGGGTAGTTCCACGGCACGATCACACCGACCACGCCCAACGGCTGGTAAATCACTTTCGCACTCGCCGGCTGGAAGGCCGAACCCACCGAGCGGCGCGAGGGCTTCATCCATTTCCTGATGCGCTTGGTGGCGTAGTGAATGCCGTGCACGCTGGGCATCACCTCGGCGAGCAAGGTTTCCTCGGCGGCGCGGTTGCTGAAGTCTTGGGAAATGGCCTGAACCAGCGTGTCTTTCTCGTTCAGCAGCAGGTCGCACAGGCTGTTGAGCCACTGGATGCGCTGCGCAGCCTCCGGCATCGGGTTGGCGCGGAATGCTTCGCGCTGGCGCTGCAGCAGCGAGTCGAGCTGGTCGATCTGTTGTTGGTTGTGTTGCAGGTAAGCAATGTCGGCGACCATTTTCGAAGGCTCCTGGGGCAGTCCAGTAAAGGGAACCCGGAACCGTCTTGAGGTCGGTTTAGGGTTGCGCAGAACAACGTCGCTGGATTTTTAGAGCAATTACTCTAATGTGTCAAATAGGATGCCGAGAAGGGCTCTACGATGCACCCCAACGAAAAGTTAGGGTGCGCAGTCGCTGTGTTGATGGGTAACAATTGACGCGCTTGTGCGTGTACCTTTGGCGCAGGAATGGAGCTGGACCGTTGGGGCAGGATGCAGTTGCTGACGGCTTTTTGTTCAAGAAACAGTGTGTGAGGTACAAGCGCCATGGCCGCGCCAATGAAAACCCGTGAGCGCATCATCCAGGCCAGCCTGGAGCTGTTCAATCTGCAGGGCGAGCGCAATGTGACGACCAATCACATTGCCGCGCACCTGGCGATTTCCCCCGGCAATTTGTATTACTACTTCCGCAATAAGCAGGCGATCATCGCCGAACTGTTCAGTCAGTACGAGCATCAGGTCGACACCTTTCTGCGCCCGCCGCAAGGGCGGCCAATGACGGTGGAAGACAAAACCTTCTACCTCGAAGCGCTGCTGGCTGCGATGTGGCATTACCGCTTTCTGCACCGCGATCTGGAACATTTGCTGGAAAGCGACGCCGGTCTGGCGGAGCAGTACCAGCGGTTTTCGCTGCGCTCGATGGCTCAGGCCAAAGCGATTTATCAGGGCTTTGTCGAGGCGAAGATTCTGGTGATGGGCGAACGTCAGATCGAAGCGCTGACGTTGAATGCGTGGATCATCATGACGTCGTGGGTGCGCTTTCTCTGCACCTCGCGCGGCGACATGGGTGATCTCAGCGAAGAGATGCTGCGCCGTGGCATTTATCAGGTGCTGGCGCTGGAAGGCGGGTACATCGCACCGCAGGCGCGCGAAGCAGTGGATGCGCTGCAACAGCGTTTATTCGTGCCGCTCGACGGCATGGTGTAAGCGTTAGCCCAGCGACATGAGCCACTGCGGAATACGCCGCTCAAGGTAATACTCGGGGCGGCGCAAAGAGCCCTGAACAAACCCGACATGGCCGCCCTGGGCATGCAATTCAAACTGCACGCAGCTCGCCAGTTCGTCCGCTTCGGGCAGGCTGTGGGGAAATACGAACGGGTCGTCAGCGGCCTGAATCATCAGCGTCGGCGTCTGGATGCGGCCGAGAAAATAGCGGCTCGATGAGCGCTTGTAATAGTCATCGGCATCGGCAAAACCGTGCAGCGGCGCCGTGACGCGGCCGTCGAAATCCCAGAACGTGCGCATGTTCGTGAGCGGCCCGAGTTTTTCCAGAATCGACAGCTGATCCGCCTGGCCTTTGTGGGCGAACAGGCGCTGCTTTTCTTTCACATAGGCGAGCATTTCGCGCATGAAATGCGCTTGGTAAACCTTGGAAAACCCCAGGCCGATTCGGTCGGCGCACTGGTCGAGCCGAAACGGAACCGACACCGCTACCGCGCCCTGCAACTGACTATCGGCGCCGCTCTCGCCCAGGTACTTGAGCAGTACGTTGCCGCCCAGCGAATACCCGGCTGCGTACAGCGGTGCCATGGGCCGCTTGGCGCGCAAGTGGCGGATTGTTTCGGCGAGGTCTTCGCTGGCGCCCGAGTGATAGCCGCGCGGCAACAGATTGGGCTCACCGGAACAGCCGCGCCAGTTCAGCGCCACGCTGGCCCAACCCTGGGCCGCCAGTTGCTGTTGCAGACCCAGCACGTACAAAGAACTCGACGAACCCGTCAGCCCATGCAGAACCAGCACCAACGGGGCGTCGGCCTTATGCGGGCCGTGCCAGTCCAGATCAAGGAAGTCGCCGTCTTCCAGCCACAGCCGCTCGCGCTGGCGGTCAAGGGCGGGGGGCTTGCGAAACAGCGAATTCCACAAGGTTTGCAGATGCGGATTGGCCAGCCCCCGGGCGGCGGTGAAAGCGCTGCTCATGAACTACGCCGTGCGCTGCCACAGGGCGTAATACACCTGACCGGCTTTCTGCTCGCGGTGCAGGCGCCAGTTGGCGGGCATGGTGAGGCTCGACGGCGGGTTTTCGCTTTCCGTGTATACCCAAGCGTCATCGGCCAGCCAGCCTTTTTCTTCCAGCAGGGTGCAGGTGGGCTGCAGCAGGTTCTGATTGAACGGCGGGTCGAGGAACACCAGGTCGAATTGGGCGGGCGTCTGGGTTTCCAGGTAGCGCAGCGTATCGGTTTGCAGCAGCTGGCCGGTGGCGCATTTCAGCGTGTCGAGCGTCTGGCGCAGGCTGGCGATGGCGGCGCCATTGAGGTCCAGCGCGAGGGCCAGGCTGGCCCCGCGTGACAACGCTTCCAGATACAACGCGCCGCTGCCGGCGAACAGATCGAGCACCCGCGCGCCTTGAACATAGGGCGCCAGCCAGTTGAACAGGGTTTCGCGCACCCGGTTCGGCGTGGGTCGCAAACCATGGGCCATGGGAAAGCTGAACTGGCGGCTGCGCCACTCGCCGCCAATGATGCGCAACTGGCCTTCGCCGCCATGGGCGGGGGCGTTGCCTGGTTTTACGGGACGGGCCATCAGTGCTCCGGAACGCCAAGCGCAGGCTCGGCAGGGTGATCGGTGGGAGGCGGCAATGGCTTCTGCGGCACGGTTGGCCCGGCGGTGACAATGACCAGCGCATCGGCATTCAGATGCTTGGCCATCGCCGCTTTCACTTTCGCCACGTCCAGCGCCTGTACCTGCTGCATGAAATCTTCCAGATAGGTCAGCGACAGATCGTAGAAGCCAATGGCGCCCAATTGCGAAACTATATCGCCATTACTGGCGGTAGACAGCGGAAAGCTGCCCGCAAGTTCCCGCTTTGCATCGTCCACTTCTTTCTGCGTGGGGCCGTTGGCGACGTAATCGCGCAGGATGTCTTGCACCAGTTTCAGCGCGCCTTCGCTCTGCTCTGCGCGAGTTTGCAGGCTGATCATGAACGGGCCACGCGCCTGCATGGCAGTGAAGCCCGAGGAAATGCCGTAGGTGAGCCCGCGCTTTTCCCGCACCTGATCCATCAGGCGCGTGCCGAAGCCGCCGCCACCGAGAATCTGATTGCCAAGGAACAGTGCGGCATAGTCCGGCTCGGCGCGGTCGATGCCCATCTGCGCCAGCATCAGCGTGGTTTGTTTGGACGGAAACTCGATGTGCGTCAGGCCAGCCTTCGGCTCGCTCGGCTGCGGCACCTTGGGCAACGCCGGGCCTTTGGGCAGGGCAGCCGACACCTGAGCGGCCATGGCTTCGGCGTCAGCACGGGACAAGTCGCCGACCAGCGCAATCACCACATTGCCGGCCGCATAAGCCTTGCGATGGAAAGCCTGCATGTGCGCAACCGTTACGCGTGGAATGGAGGTGGCGTCGCCATCGCTGGAATGCGCGTATGGATGCGTGCCATACAGCTGCTTGAACAGCTCCAGCCCGGCCAGGCGGCCAGGGTTCTGCTTCTGATATTCGAAGCCGGCCAGCACCTGATTGCGGATGCGCGCAAGCGAGTCTGCGGGAAAGGTCGGTTTGCCCAGCACCTCGGTAAACAGCTTCAGCGCCGGTTCGCGCTTGTCGGCGGCGGTGAGGCTGCGCAGGCTGGCTACTGCCATGTCGCGGTAGGCGCCGTTGCCGAAGTCGGCACCGAGGTCTTCGAAACCGGCGGCAATGGCGCTTACATCTTTACCGGCAATGCCCTCGTTGAGCATGGCGTTGGTCATCATTGCCAGCCCGGGCATATCACCGTCCTGGCTGCTGCCGGCGGCAAAGGTCAGGCGCAGGTCGAACATCGGCAGCTGGTGCGCTTCGACGAACAGCACCTTGGCGCCTTCCGCGGTTTTCCAGGTTTGAATGTCGATGGCGCGATGGCTCGGCGCCTGGCCTTCCAGCGCGGCCAGCGATTCCAGGTGGCCCTCGGTTTTCGCGGCAGTTGCCGTCGCCGGTTGAGTGGCGGCGGGTTCACTGCTGACGGGTTCGGTTGGCGCCTGGGCCGGGCGGCTGATGACAAACACCAGTACCGCCAGCAAGACCAGCAGGCTCAGGCCCAAGAGGCCATATCGCAGGCCGTTGCGTTCACTCATGGGTTTTTTCCTTCGGCAGTACTTCGGCAACGCTCACGCGTTCACGCGTGAAATAGGTGCGGGCGGCTTGCTGGATATCGTCGGGCGTAACGGCCTCGATGGCGGCCAGGTCCTGGTCCATCAATTTCCACGACAGGCCAACGCTTTCCAGTTGGCCGATGGTGCTGGCCTGACTGCTGATGGAGTCGCGCTCATACACCAGGCCAGCAATGACCTGTGCGCGAACACGGGCCAGTTCGGCGGCGGTGGGCGGTGTTTTCTTCAAGGCTTCCAGCTGACGCCACAGGCCCGCTTCGGCCTGGGCCAGGGTTTTGCCGGTTTGCACGTTGGGGGTGGCAGAGAGCATGAAGAGGCTGTCGCCGCGGTTATAGGCGTCGTAACTGGCAGAGGCGCCAGACACCAGCTCTTCGCCGCGCTCCAGTTGCGTGGGCAGTCGCGCGCTGTAGCCGCCGTCGAGCAGCGCCGAAATCAGGCGCAGGGCGTGGGCATCGCGCGGGTTGGCGGCGGTGGCCAGGCTTGGCACGTTGAAGCCCATCATCAGGCTCGGCAATTGTGTTTGCAGGAAAAGACGCAAGCGTCGCTCGCCAGGCTCAGCCAGTTCCAGTGGCGCTTTTGCCGTAGGGATCGGGCGGCTGGGGACGGGGCCGAAGTAGCGCTCGGCCAGGGTTTTAACCTCGGCGACCGTGACGTCGCCGACCACCACCAGCGTGGCGTTGTTGGGCGTGTACCAGGTTTCGTACCAATGGCGCAGTTCTTCGACGCTCATACGCTGCAGGTCGGCCATCCAGCCAATGGTCGGCGTGCCGTAACCGCTGCCGGGATACGCCATGGCCTTGAAGCGCTCGTAAGCCAGCGAACTGGGCTTGTCATCGGTGCGCATGCGGCGCTCTTCCTTGATGACTTCGATCTCGCTGCGGAACTCTTCCGGCGGCAGGCGCAGGCTGGCCATGCGGTCGGCTTCCAGCTCGAAGGCCACCGGCAGACGGTCGCGAGCCAGCACCTGGTAATAGGCGGTGTAGTCGTCGCTGGTGAAGGCGTTCTCTTCAGCGCCCAGCTCGCGCAACACAAGGGACGCTTCGCCGGGTTTCATCTTGGCGCTGCCCTTGAACATCATGTGCTCGAGGGCGTGGGAAAGGCCGGTCTGCCCGGGCGTTTCATAGCTGGAGCCGACCTTGTACCAAACCTGGGAAACCACAACGGGCGCGCGGTGGTCTTCACGCACCACGACCTTCAGGCCGTTGGCGAGGGTGAACTCTTCAGTGGGTTGGGTATCGGCGGCGAATGTGGACAGCGGCAGGCAAAGGGCCGCGAGCAGCAGCCCGGTGGCACTGCGGGCAAGCATTTTCATGAAGTGAATGACCTGTCGAGAAGGCCCGCTTGGTCTTAGCGTCGGCGGGCGCGGAGGTGCTAGGATACTCATCCATTTTATTGGCGGCCACGGCTGTTGGGTTTTTACCCTGTTGGCGCGTCGCACCCTTGAGATAGCCGCTCTCCATGTTTGGTTCCAAAGACGACAAGAAGACCCCAGCCGCTGCTGGGAACAACGCTCCGGCCCCTTCCGACGAGAAGACTGGCGAGAAAAAAAGCCTGTTTGGCTGGTTGCGCAAAAAGCCTCAGGAGCCCGCTGCGGCGCCTGATGCTGCGGTCGAAACCGTAGCGCCGGCCGAGCCCGCGCCTGCCGAAACGCCACCGGTCATCGACGCTCCGGCAACCGAGCTGCCCGCCCAGGAACAGCAACTGACCACGGAGCCCGACGTGGTTATCGCGCCGGTTCTGGAACCTGTTGCGGCGCCCGTTCCCGCGCCAGAGCCGATTCTTCCCACGCCTGAACCGGTTGTTGCCGAGCCAGTCGCGCCGCCTGTAAGCGCGGTGCCAGTGGTGGTCGCGCCTGCGCCTGCGGCATCGACAGAAAGCAAAGCCGGTTTCTTCGCCCGGCTCAAGCAAGGGTTGTCGAAAACAAGCGCCAGCCTCGGCGAGGGCATGGCCAGCCTGTTCCTCGGTAAAAAGGCCATCGACGATGACCTGCTTGATGAGATCGAAACACGCTTGCTCACCGCCGACGTTGGCGTCGAAGCCACCACCGCGATCATCCAGAGCCTCACGCAGAAAGTCGCACGTAAGCAGCTGGTCGACAGCGGTGCTTTATATAAGGCGCTGCAGGAAGAGCTGGCGTCGCTGCTCAAACCGGTCGAGCAGCCGCTGGTGATTCCGGCTGAGAAGAAGCCCTTCGTGATTCTGGTGGTGGGCGTCAACGGCGCCGGCAAAACCACCACCATCGGCAAATTGGCGAAGAAACTTCAGCAGGAAGGCAAGAAGGTAATGCTGGCTGCGGGCGACACCTTCCGCGCGGCAGCCGTCGAGCAACTGCAAGTGTGGGGCGAGCGTAATCAGATTGCGGTGATCGCTCAGCACACTGGCGCCGATTCCGCCTCGGTCATCTTCGACGCTGTTCAGGCCGCAACTGCCCGTGGCATCGACGTGCTGATCGCCGACACCGCTGGCCGTCTGCACACCAAAGACAACCTGATGGAAGAGCTGAAAAAGGTGCGCCGCGTGATCGGCAAACTGGACGAAACCGCTCCGCACGAAGTGTTGCTGGTGCTGGACGCCGGCACCGGACAGAACGCCATCAGCCAGGCCAAGCAATTCAACCAGACCGTGAACCTCACCGGCCTGGCACTCACCAAGCTGGACGGCACTGCCAAGGGCGGCGTGATATTCGCGCTGGCCAAGCAGTTTGGCCTGCCTATCCGCTATATCGGCGTGGGTGAGGGCATTGATGATCTTCGTACCTTTGAAGCTGAAGCCTTTGTTCAGGCCTTGTTCGCCGAGCGGGAGCACGCATGATTCGCTTTGAGCAGGTGGGTAAACGCTACGCCAATGGCCACGTCGGCCTGCACGAGCTGAGTTTTCGCGTGCGCCGCGGCGAATTTCTGTTCGTCACCGGGCATTCCGGCGCCGGCAAGAGCACCTTGCTGCGCTTGATTCTGGCAATGGAGCGGCCCACCTCGGGCAAGCTGCTGCTGGCAGGCCAGGATCTGGCGCAAATCACCACCGCTCAGATTCCTTTCCTGCGTCGCCAGATTGGCGTGGTGTTTCAGAACCACCAGCTGCTGTTTGACCGCACCGTGTTCAACAACGTGGCGTTGCCGCTGCAGATTCTCGGGTTGTCCAAGCCCGACATCGCCAAGCGCGTCGACGCCGCGCTGGAGCGCGTTGCGCTGAGCGACAAGCGTGATCTGTTTCCTGGCGACCTCTCCACCGGCCAGCAACAGCGCGTCGGCATTGCCCGCGCCGTCGTGCACCGCCCAGCGTTGCTGTTGGCGGACGAACCGACCGGTAACCTCGACCCCAGGTTGGCCGCTGAAATCATGGGTGTGTTCGAAGACATCAACCGCATGGGCACCAGCGTGCTGATCGCCAGCCACGACCTGGCGCTTATCGCCCGCATGCGCCATCGCATGCTGACGCTGCAACGCGGCCGCCTTATTGGCGATGGGGAGGCTGGTTAATGACCGCAACTCGTAATCCGCAGGAGCCGTCGTCGGCTGCCGAGCGTGTAGGCGCTGCACCAAAGAAAAATGATCATAAGAAGGACGACGGCAGCCCGGATTTCTCCACGCTGCTGCACGCCTGGATCGAGGCCCATCGCTCTAGCCTGATCGACAGTTTGCGTCGCCTGGCCAAGCAGCCAATCGGCAGTTTCTTCACCTGCCTGGTGATGGCGGTCGCACTGAGCTTGCCGATGGGCCTCTCGCTGCTGCTCAACAACGTTGAGCGCTTGGGCGGGTCATGGCAGCGCGCGGCACAGATTTCGTTGTTCATGACGCTCGACGCCAACGAAGCCGACGGCGAAAAGCTGCGCGCGCAAATCGCAGAAATGAACGACGTGGCCGAATCCGAATGGATCAGCCGTGAACAGGCGCTCGCCGAGTTCCAGCAGCAGTCCGGTTTGGGAGAGGCGCTGAAAGAGCTTCCGGAGAACCCGTTGCCAGGCGTGATTCTGGTGACCCCGAAGGAAGTGGATAAAGCCGCGCTGGAAGCCTTGCGTCTGCGCCTGGCTGAGTTGCCCAAGGTGCAGCAGGCGCAGCTGGATTTGCTGTGGGTCGAACGCCTGAGCGCCATTTTGAAGCTGGGCGAGCGGTTTGTTTTCGGGCTGACGCTGTTGCTGGTCATGGCATTGCTGCTGGTGATCGGCAACACCATCCGCTTGCACATCGAAAACCGGCGCACTGAAATCGAAGTCATCAAGCTGGTAGGTGGAACCGACAGCTACGTGCGGCGTCCCTTCCTTTATATGGGGGCGCTTTATGGGCTCGGCGCGGGTGTGTTGTCCTGGGCTGTGCTGGCGTTCGGGCTGGACTGGCTTAACGGTGCGGTGGTTCGCCTGGCCGGCCTTTACGGCAGCGACTTCGCGCTGGCTGGGGTGCCATTATCCGATGGTCTATCGTTGCTGCTTGGCGCCGTTCTGTTGGGGTATATTGGCGCCTGGCTTGCGGTGGCCCGTCACTTGAACGAGTTAGCCCCGAAGTAGTAAGTTATTGTTTATTAGTGTTTTTTCGTGCTTTTGAACTTTCGGGTCAACTGTCTGGTCTTATCCGGGCAGTGCTCAAAAGGCACGAGTTTCGTGAGTCGGAGGATTCGCATGAGCAATTCTTTGCAACCTGTCCATGCTCTAGTCCCAGGCGCAAACCTGGAGGCCTACGTGCATGCGGTCAACAGCATTCCGCTGCTGACTGTTGAGCAGGAGCGCGAACTGGGCGAGAGTCTTTTTTACCATCAAGACCTCGAAGCCGCTCGCCAAATGGTGCTCGCGCACCTGCGGTTTGTTGTCCATATCGCCAGAAGTTATTCCGGTTACGGCCTGGCACAGGCCGACCTGATCCAGGAAGGCAATGTTGGCCTGATGAAGGCCGTCAAACGCTTCAACCCTGAAATGGGTGTGCGTTTGGTGTCGTTTGCCGTGCACTGGATCAAAGCTGAAATTCACGAGTTCATCCTGCGCAATTGGCGCATCGTTAAAGTGGCCACCACCAAGGCTCAGCGCAAATTGTTCTTCAATCTGCGCAGCCAGAAAAAGCGTCTGGCCTGGCTCAATAACGATGAAGTTCACGCCGTGGCCGAAAGCCTGGGCGTTGAACCGCGCGAAGTGCGCGAGATGGAAAGCCGATTGACGGGGCACGACATGGCGTTCGATCCAGCTGCCGAGGCGGACGATGAAAGCGCCTTCCAGTCGCCAGCCAATTACCTGGAAGACCATCGCTACGACCCTGCTCGCCAGCTTGAAGATTCCGATTGGAGCGACAGCGCCACCGCGAACCTGCATGAGGCGCTGGAAGGCCTTGATGAGCGCAGCCGCGATATTCTCTACCAGCGCTGGCTGGCGGAAGAAAAGGCGACGCTTCATGAGCTGGCGGCCAAGTACAACGTTTCGGCCGAACGTATTCGTCAGCTGGAAAAGAACGCGATGAACAAACTCAAAGGCTCTATCGCCGCCTGAGTCTCACCGTGAACTGACTAGAGCCGCACTCAGGTGCGGCTTTTTTCTGCCCGTGTGTTTACCCCTGTCTCGGAGACGCTCTATGTCCATGCCACCGCTACGCATGCAGCACTGGCTGCTATTTGTGGTGATCGCCATCGCATTCTTTGCGTGGGGCGGCTGGTTGATGCGCAGCACAAGCGCGCCCGAGCCGCTGCCCGGCATGGCGCACTGGCAAAAAGAGATCGTGTCGCCGATGGCGGAAGGCGCGCTCACGCTCGGAGAGTTGAACGCGGTTAGCACTGGAGAGCTGTGGCTGAAACCTCGGCTGGACGGCCCGCAACTGCTCTTCCGCTCACAATTGGGCGATGTAGGTGAGCAGTGGAAGCTTGAAGCCGCTCTGGTACTTACCGAGCAGGAGCACGCCAGCTTGATGACTGCGACGGGGCTCAAACCTGCCGACCCGGAGCAGCCCCTGAGTAGCCAACTGCTCACCGAGCTAAGCGGCCACAGCCTCTCTGTTTTGACGCTACGTCCTCAACAACCGGTGGCTGAGGATCAGGTAGCTGCCACCTTTGGCGCGCCGCGCTTGCGCTTGCAGCTCAATAGCGGAGAGGGCTGGGTCTATCCTATGCAAGGGCTGACGGCTCACGTGGAGGACGGAACGCTTCTGCTCCTGCACGTAGTACCGCGCAGTTCGCTCAAACAGTAGCCGCTCGCCTACAAGGCGCTGCGGCCCTTCTGCATCTGCACCAGGTAGTCATTACCGCCTAACTGGCGCATTTGTTGGCGAATCCAGTTAGCACGGCGATTGATATAGCCGGTCGGCTTGCCGGCGCTCCACTTCAGCGGGTTGGGCAAAACGGCTGCCATCAGACTTGCCTGCCGGGCCGAAAGGTATGGAGCACCCACGCCGAAATGCTTGTGTGCTGCCGCCTCGGCACCAAACACTCCATCACCCCACTCCACCGTGTTCAGGTAAACCTCGAGTATCCGCTGCTTGGGCCAGAGCAACTCCAGCAAACCGGTGAACCACACCTCCAGGCCTTTGCGCACCCAGCTACGCCCGGGCCACAGGAACAGGTTTTTCGCCACCTGCTGGCTGATCGTACTGGCGCCCCGCAAATTCCCGCCGCGTTCGTTGTGATCAAGCGCCGCCTGGATGGCCTGCACATCAAAACCCCAATGCTCGGCAAACTTCTGGTCTTCTCCCGCGATAACCGCAATTTTCAGGTCATCGGAAAGTTCAGACCAAGGCCGCCAGGTGCGCTGAAGGTCAATGGGTTTGCCTTCAATCCACGACTCAACCTTACGCTCGACCATCAGAGCCGAGCCGGGCGGTGGCACCCAGCGAAAGACCAGCACCACCAGCGCCGAGGCAGCAGCAAACCAGAGCAGAAGCTTTATCAGGCGGGTGAGGAGTTTGCGAAACATTCGGGGGCGGGCCTGAGGAGTAGTCGCCCAGTATAGCGTCGCGCTGTTATCGGGGCGCGCCTAACGCCAATGCGTCGGGCTCAACGTCCGGGCGGGATGCTATTGGGCTCCTTTGTCACCCCAACTTAGCCAAAGGCGCAAAAGAAGTTCCGCCCGGTGAGCCGACACGAACGTGGCTCACAGCTATTACGCCTTTTCCTCATACGTACTTACGCGAAGCTACGGACTTTTCCGATAGATATGCCGGATGGTGATTGCTGTGCCAATTTTCTCGCTGCGTAGAATCAACTCCGCTGTTAACGCGACTAGATTGGCAATAGTTCAACTAACATCGTGGGAACATCATGAAAAAGAAACTGGCTTTATTAAGCTCCGCTTTGATCTTCGCGAGTGTGGCACAAGTTGCAAATGCCGGCACTGGAACAATCGATATCGAGGGCGGCGTTTCGGACACTACCTGCACAGTGACGGTAAACAACACCACCGGCGGAAATGCGACAGTGGTACTCCCGGTCGTTCGGCCGGGCGCGCTGGACGCTCCGGGCAAAACCGCAGGTCGTGCTTTTCTTAACTTTGAATTGACGGGATGCGCCTCCGCAGCGACGTTAGCATCTACTGCGCGCGTCTATTTTCTGGCAAGTCAGGATATTAACAGTGCAGGCCGCCTAAGTAACACTACCACCACTAACGGGGTTCAGAATGTGGATATCGAGGTTCTGAACTCGGACCTCTCAAGCATTAACCTTACCAACACTTCACCGCAACATACTACCGTAGCAAACATTACCGGTACCAGCGGGACTGCTAAAGCGTCCATCCGGCATTATGTTCAGTATTATGCAACAGGCCAGGCTACTCCCGGGCGGCTGACAGCTAACCTCGAATATAATATCGAATACCAGTAAGTAGCAAATTGGTGCCTGGAGCGTCGGGCACCAATCTTAAAGGGGACTGCGTGAAAAAATTAATGGCTTATGCAGTGTTTCTCGTTTCAGGAATCGTCAATGCCCAGACTACTAACTTTACAGTGGAGGGCAAGATAACGGGCTCAACATGTAGAGTCACTGGCGATAAAGTCCTGCTCCGCCAAGCCCCACAGACACGTTTAAAGAATAATGGCGATACATACGGAAAAACCGCTTTCAAAATTACTGTTGTTGGTTGTGGTGACGCCCCGTACGTAAGTTTCCAGCCGGACGCGATGATTTCCTCCGAAGGTAGGTTAATCAATACCGCCGAGAAAGGCGGTGGAGCTAAAAATGTCGAGTTGCAGATACGCAATAACACTGGAACGGTTATGGATATCAACAACGCTAACGGCGTAGACAGTATTAATTCCCCGCCAGTTGACGTAGCAGGAGCCGATTCGGGAACAAAAGAGTTTAATTATTTCGTCGAGTATTACGCTATCGGGCAGTCTACTGGCGGACTAGTTTCCGGTTCAGTGACGTTTTTAGTGGAGTGGCCTTGATTTAAACGTCAATAGTTAGGAATAGGTATGAAGAATATTCAGGTGGCTAGATCTTCGATTCATTTTTTATTGTTTGTAATTGCTGCGTTTGGTTTAAGCAGCGCCGTAAGCGCGTCAGTGGTCTTAGACGGCACACGGGTAATTTATCCTGAGGACAAATCTGAGGTAACAGTTCGCATGACAAATGAGGGCGAAGAGCCCAAGTTGGTACAAGTGTGGATTGATGATGGCGACAAGCAGGCAACCCCTGACACGCTGCGCGTCCCATTTGTTGTAACAACACCAATATTCCGTATGGATCCAAAGAAAGGTCAGGTTGCCAAAATTCAGTACACGAAAAGCATGCCGGTTCCATCAGATCGAGAGTCGGTATACTGGCTTAATGTATTAGAAATTCCAGCGAAGCCCACGGCGATCAAAGACGAGAATTACCTTCAGTTTCGCTATCGTACCCGGATCAAGGTGTTTTTACGTCCTAAAGGTTTAGAGGGCATTGCAAACGATGCGCCTGGAAAACTAAACGTCAAGTATAAGCCGGGCCATATCCAAATCGAAAACCCAACTCCTTATCATATTAGCATCAACTCGCTCGAGGTCGGTGCTAACGCCGATGGCGGGGTGATCGAGGCGGTAATGCTTACGCCGCATTCAACCGAAAATTTTGAATTGAAGAACTCACGAGTTGCGCT
Organism: Pseudomonas viridiflava; assembly: GCF_900573885.1. Taxonomy (GTDB): domain Bacteria; phylum Pseudomonadota; class Gammaproteobacteria; order Pseudomonadales; family Pseudomonadaceae; genus Aquipseudomonas. The sequence goes on along the minus strand of NZ_UPSE01000499.1, from coordinate 68,350 downwards.
AAAGACGCCCGCTATAAAATTTAAATCAGTAAACGACTACGGCGGAGCTCCGGTGTGGGAGAAAACGGCTACTGATTTTTAACGTAATCTGGTTACCACTATGATTAATATCAGCCGCAAGTTATTCGCGGGATGGCTGAGTTTTGGCCATCTTTTTGCCATGATTTTTTCTCCCGCGCTGTTTGCGGAGGATAAGCACGCCCATCTGGAGTTTGACAGCCGAATGCTTTGGGGCGCGCCTCAAGATAAGGCAAACGCCGATCTTTCTCGCTTTGCGGATGGAAATCCGATTCCGGCGGGAGACATCAAGGCGGATTTGTATCTTAATGGCGAGTCGCAGCGTTCCAGCACCTTTAAATTTGTTCCAGTGGAAAACAGTAGTTCCGCTGTGGCCTGTTTCGTCCCGCGCGATGTGTTATTGCTCGGGCTGGATGCAGCGAAGCTGGGCGAAAACGAGGCACGGTGGCTAACCAGCGAGTCAGATTCCTCAGACTGTAGAACGTTGGATAGTTTAGTCCCGGGCGCAGTCGCTAACTTTGATTTCTCTGAGCAGCGACTGGAGACGTTTATTCCGCAGGCATATCTTGTTGAGCGTCCTAAAGACTACATTAATCCGCTCGAATGGGATCGTGGCATAAACGCGGCGCGTTTAAATTATTCGGTTGACGCCTTTAATATGAGTAATAAGGGTGGCTCAACCACTCAGGGCTACGGTTACTTCGAAAGCGGAATTAATATTGAAGGGTGGAGGGTACGAAACACGTCTTCACTATCTGTAGACGACTCCGGACATCGCTTCGAAAATCAGCGTAGCTACGCGCAAACTGATATCGAAAAGCTGGGCAGCACGCTTACGATTGGCCAAAACTATACGGATGGCCAGATTTTTAACTCATATGGTCTGCAAGGCGCATTTATTTCAACCGATATCCGCATGCTGGCCCCGTCAATGCGTAACTACGCGCCGGTGATATCAGGTACCGCAGACACAACGGCGAAGGTCACTGTTCGTCAGGGGGGCGTAATTGTTTACGAACGGTCCGTACCACCGGGACCGTTTGAAATAAGAAATGTTCAGTTGATTGGGTACGGTAACGACCTTGAAGTGGAAGTAACGGAGGCAGACGGCGCGACCAAGAAGTATACGGTGGCGTATTCACCACTCGTGCAGTTGCTCCGTCCTGGCTATTCCAAATATTCGGCAAGTTTAGGCGAAGCGTGGGCGCCGTTTTCAAATAGCTACAGGCCAATGGTTGGACAATTCAATTATCAGTACGGTGTGAATAATTATCTAACCGCCTTTGGCGGCGCTGTGGCGAGCGAAGATTATGTTGCGCTTGCACTTGGTGGCGCCGTCAGTACCTTTTTGGGTGGTTTGTCTGTGGATTACACGTATGCCGATGCGCAGTTTAGGGAAAGCGGCTCCTCGACGGGTGACAGCGTCAGGTTTATTTACTCAGCTTTGTATGAGCCCACTGGTACTAACATAACGTTGTCGAGCTATAGGTTTTCGAGTAGAGGTTTCTGGTCTTTTAATGAGCTCGTTTCGAACCAGGAGTCGCAGCTTTGGAACAGTTCCCAAAGCGCTGATCTACCCTATTTTTTCGGTGCAAAACAAAAGGGCCGTTTCGATATGAATGTGCGCCAGCGGTTGCCTGGTAGCTTCGGCTCGTTCTCAATCAACGGGTCCACGCGCAATTTCTGGGATCACGCTGGGTCTGATACACAGTTCCGTCTATCGTATTCGAATCGGTTTAAAGACCTGACGTATGATGTATCCGCGTCGCGGGTCAAGGATCGAGACGATCGGCAATATAATGAATACCGTCTTAACCTCAGCGTTCCAATTTTTTCAACCAGCTCGAGCCGCAACTATATATCGGCAAGCACGACCCGTAACGACATAACCGGCGGTTATGCTCAGGTGCAGTTGGGCGGTATCGCCGGTGACGATCAGGAAATTACTTACGGGATATCGTCAGCACGAGGGCTTGATAGTGAAAACGCCGAAGAAAGCTACGGATTGAATGGCACCTATCAAGGCGGGAAAGGTTTTGTCACCGGCAGCTATACAAGAGGGAAGGGTTACCAACAAACTTCCCTGGGTTTGTCTGGTTCTGTATTAGCTCACTCCGACGGCGTCACGATGGGACAGACTCTCGGAGAAACAGTCGCGTTGATTGAGGCAAAGGATGCAAGCGGGGCGCGTATTCCCAGCGCTAATGGTGCCACAGTCGACGGCGCCGGCTACGGAATTGCGCCTTATTTGTCACCGTATTCACGAAACCGTGTCGACATCGACCCTGAAGGGCTTTCTTCCGATATCACAATTGCCGATACAAGTACCGAGGCGATTCCGGTTGCAGGTTCGATCGTGAAGGTGAAGTTTGCGACGCTGCGAGAGAATACTGTAATTATCAACGGTGTCCTCGAAGATGGAAGTCCATTGCCATTCGGTGCAGTGGTACTGAAAGACGGATCACAAGACGTGGTGGGTTATGTAGGACAGGCCGGCAGCATATTTGCACGAGGCGTCGATGCTGAAGGCAAGCTACTGGTCAAGTTGGAAGGCAGAAGCTGCACAATGTTTTACACCCATCTCACCGACGGCAGCGCTGCGAATTCGGATAGGCGCGCTTTAAATAAGGATCGTTCCTCCACTGTTTGCAGATTTGAGTGAACATCATGCTTGCGCTAGTTATACGGGTTTCGCGGCGGGTAGTTGCGGTTAGTTGTTTGGGAGCGGTAACTTTCTTTTCGCTCGGTGCTTCAGCTTCATGCGACTGGGGCGGTGCTTCCATTCCAAACAGCTTTCGCTCGCCGATTGTTTTTCAAACGGCAGGCAACAAGATGTTAGGTAATAAACTCTGGTATGAAGACTCTCGCTACCCGGTTGGTTCGTACATGGGCATGTCGTTAACAACGTTGACGATCGCCGTGTGTAGAAACCTTGGTGCGCTGAGTGGACACCGGGTGGACGTTGTTTACACGCCTCCTATTAACGGAGTCCCCATTGGCGGAGGTTACCGGGTTCCGACCAGTGCGCCGGGCGTCGCGATTGATATTGAGTTTCCCGACGGCGTGCCACATTCGCGCGGAATTCTGGTTGCCGCGAGCGCAGTGAATGTTCCCAACAATGGCACATTCCTGGGCTCTGCTGCGAGGTTTCCAACTGTTCCGGTAAAAATGTCGGTGGTTAAAACCGGCGCGTTCGCCGATGTTTCCCAACAAATTACCAGCGGAAACATAAGAGTAGATGGCGGCCTGGGTTCGTTCCGTTACTTCTCCGCTCAAGATCCCGGCAGAGAGTCTCCTTCTCGGGATGACTTGCTATTACCTGAGCGGTACGGGGCGACCGCGGGTCCCGGAATGAATGTCGGAGCTGCACGTGCTCCAGCCTGCAGATTCGTTACTTTGGGAACTGCTTCGCTGGGGAATATATCCCCAACGATAAGCATGGCTTCGGTAAGTACAAATGATTTTGCGGGCGTTTCGGGCGGGCCGATTTCCAAGGCTGCGAAATCGCAGCATTTGAGGTTTGCTTGTACCGGCACCACGGCCACCAGGCCGGCGGTTTCCTTTGATGCAACATACCCATTCAACGGTGGAGTGGACGGGGTAGGCAAGCCCAGGCCTGAGGATGACATTGGTGTAGGCATACAAGTGCTTCTAAATGACGTACCTGTAGTTTTCAACGTCAACTCAAGCCCGCTGCTGTGGAACGCTTCCCCCTTGGATTCGTCTGTAAATGGTGGGCCCTATGGCCAGCTGAATATTCAGGGGTTGGTATGTTCGAAGAATTGCGACGTCGACATGAGCGGTTCAAATTGGGTCACTGGCGGGGCCAGCAGTGGTACCAACGAGGGCTTGGACGCCACGGTCACGTTTAAGTATTACCAGACCGGCTCCGGCCCGGTTAAACCTGGTTCCATATCGGTGCCCTTTACCGTTACGTTGGATCTTTTGTGATCAGGTTTACGCATTGGACAAGAAGCATCGCAGTTCAGAATCAGGGCTTCGGTATTAGATTTTCCCCGCAAATGGAATTTGCAAAAGGCGGTCAACCATGGAAGGCGTTTCGTTTCGCGTTGCTCTTCGGATTTCGTCAATCTTTGTTCTTTTCGGCGTTGTCCTTTTCAATCCTGCCGCTTACGCCGGTTGCGACTGGTCCGGCACCACAGCAGGCATCGTAAGCTCCGTTGGCGCCAGGCCGGTCGTCCTGGAAAAGGCCACCTCCAGAATGCTTGTAAACCGATCGTGGCGCGACGACGTGCGATTTCCCGTCGGTTCACTGTTGGCGAGGGATACCCTGACCCTCGGTGCTCGCCTGTGCGGTGGCTTGTATGAACTGAGCGGCAGTTTTCTGGATGTGCATTACATCGCGCCTATGAACGCCAAGCCTCACGGCGCAGGTTTCCTGATTCCTGGCAGCGCTCAGGGCGTTGCCATGCTTGTCGAGTTTCCATCGGGAGCGATGAGCGCCGGCGGGATGCTGATTGGCACGAGCACTGAGCGGGTAAGGCCGGGAGGGCAATTGCTGCTGAACAGAACCGGTATCCCTCCAATCAGCGTCCGCCTGTCGCTTGTGAAGACCGGTTCATTTTCCAGCACGTCCGCCGCGTCGGTCGTCGCTTTTGCCGACGGCCTCGGCTTGGTCCGGTATTTTGCGGCCGGGCGTAACGACGTGATTGCGATTGAGGAAAATCAACTGGTCCTTTCTTCGCTATTTAACGCTGCGCCCCCGGGCGGCAAGCCGGTTTTGGCTAATGCCAGAGCCCCTTCCTGTCGAGCAGAGGAGATTGCCAGCGCAGGCGGGCGCGTTGGAAACACGTTGGCTACGGTGCGAATGGTGCCGGTCGCTAATGGTGAATTTTCCGGTCCAGGTGCGATTGAAGTTGCCCAACATCATGGCCCTCTTCTTTTCACTTGCGACGGCTCGCTGAGCAGCGCGGTTTCAGTGTCCTTCGACTCGACATTCCCCTTTAATAACGGCGCGGACGGTGTGGGGATGCCGGCGGCAAACAGCGACGTGGGCATTCAGTTATTGCTAAACGATTCACCCGTTTCGTTTGGCACGGCGTCGGTTAGCTTGCCCTGGGTCGCTGTGAGCTACGACACGCAAGGGCGTGCATTCAAAGATCCCGACAGCGGAACCCTCTACACCGCTCATGGGCACTACTGCCGGGCGGACTGCGGCGATGACATGAGCAATGCCAGCTGGGTCGACGGCGGGGCCGCATCGGGATCCAATCGGGGGCTGGGCGGCACTTCGCTTACGCTCAAGTACTACCAGACCACCGCGAACCGGCCCGCGCCTCAGCACTTCTCGGTGCCTTTTACCGTCAGCCTCGATGTCCACTAGCGCATAATCGGCGTTTTTCTTTACCGCTGCGGAGCGTGATCATGTTGCGTCGAATGGTGTTATTTGCCGCGTTTTTTGGCTTTACGGGGGTTGCACTAGGGGCTTTCGCCGCGCATGGGCTGAAGGCGAAATTGACACCCGAGTACCTGGCGATATTCCAGACAGGTACGCATTACCAGATGCTGCATGCGCTTGGACTGTTAGCCGTCGCCTTGCTGGCAGCGCATCTGCCGGGTCGCCTCTTAAATGCTGCCGGTTGGCTGTTTGCCTCGGGCATCGTGCTGTTTTCGGGCAGCCTCTATCTGCTTACGCTTACCGGCATATCGAAGCTGGGCATCGTCACGCCGTTTGGCGGCGTCGCGTTTCTCGGCGGGTGGCTTTGTCTGGCGCTGGCGGCCTGGCGCGGGCAGGATTGATCGGGTGTGACAACAACCTGACCGCGGCGTCAATTGTGAGACGAATGGCGCGCGTTTGCCTTGGTCGGCGCCTTTGTTGGGGCTAGAATGCCGGCCCCCTCACTTTTGTGATTGCCTGTTATGCGCATTCAGTTGAACGGTGAACCTTTCGAAATGAGCGATGGCCAGACGGTCGCGGACCTGCTGGTACGCCTGGATTTGACCGGTCGGCGTGTGGCCGTCGAGCTGAATCTGGACATTGTGCCGCGTAGCCAGCATGGCGAAACCGTCCTGCACGAAGGCGATACGCTGGAAGTCGTGCACGCCATTGGCGGCGGCTAGTAGCTCTGGCCACGAATGCCGCACCCATTAGCGCTACTGCAAGAGGAATTTCGATGAGCCAATCTCGTACCGATAAGCCCTTTACCCTGGCCGGGCGTACATACCAATCGCGTCTGCTGGTAGGTACCGGCAAGTATCAGGATCTCGATGAAACCCGCCGTGCTATCGAAGCTTCTGGCGCCGAGATCGTCACCGTTGCGGTACGCCGCACCAATATTGGCCAGAATCCTGATGAGCCGAACCTGCTCGATGTGATTCCGCCGGACCGCTACACCATTCTTCCCAACACGGCAGGTTGCTACGACGCAGCTGAAGCCGTGCGCACGTGCCGTCTGGCTCGCGAATTACTGGACGGCCACAAGCTGGTGAAGCTGGAAGTGCTGGCAGACCAGAAAACGCTGTTCCCTAACGTGATTGAAACGCTCAAAGCAGCTGAAGTGCTGGTTAAAGATGGCTTCGACGTGATGGTGTACACCAGCGACGACCCGATCATTGCCCGCCAGCTAGCCGAGATGGGTTGCATTGCCGTCATGCCGCTGGCCGGTTTGATCGGCACGGGCCTTGGCATTTGCAACCCTTACAACCTGCGGATCATCCTTGAAGAGGCCAAAGTGCCGGTGTTGGTTGATGCGGGTGTGGGTACCGCTTCGGATGCGACGATTGCCATGGAGTTGGGCTGCGAAGCCGTTCTGATGAACAGCGCCATTGCTCATGCGCAAAACCCGGTGCTGATGGCCGAAGCCATGAAGCACGCCATTGTGGCTGGACGCATGGCTTACCTCGCCGGGCGCATGCCGAAGAAACTCTATGCCAGCGCGTCTTCGCCGCTGGATGGTCTGATCAAGTAAGAGCCACCATGACTGAACCGCTAGACACTCAGGTTGACGCACAGGGCGAGCCCCAGGCCGATCAACGCAAGCACCGCGCGATCAAGAGTTTCGTCATGCGCGCCGGCCGCATGACCGAAGGGCAGCAACGTGGGCTGGACATCGGCAAGCCGCTGTTCGTGCTGCCGTTGGCGGACGATTTTGTGGACTTCGATCAGGTCTTCGGCCGCTCGGCGCCGCGCACGCTGGAGATCGGCTTTGGCATGGGGCATTCCCTGCTGGAAATGGCCGCAGCTGCGCCTGAGCAGGATTTTATCGGCGTTGAGGTCCACCGCCCCGGTGTTGGCGCGCTGCTCAATGGTGTGCTGACCCAGGATTTGAAAAACCTGCGCGTTTACGACTGCGATGCCATTGAAGTGCTCAAGCGTTGCGTTGCAGACGCCAGTCTTGATCGCCTTCTGCTGTTCTTTCCGGATCCCTGGCACAAGGCGCGTCATCATAAGCGTCGTATTGTGCAGCCGGAATTCGCCGAACTTGTGCGCAAAAAGCTGAAGATCGGTGGCGTATTGCATATGGCTACCGATTGGCAGCCTTACGCTGAGGTCATGCTGGAAGTCATGGCGGCTGCTCCGGGATATCGAAATCAGGCCGCAGACGGCACCTACGTACCGCGCCCGGAAGAGCGCCCGATCACCAAATTCGAACGCCGCGGCGAGCGTTTGGGCCATGGGGTGTGGGATCTCAAGTTTGAGCGTCTAGACTGATCGGATGTCGCCACGTGGTGCCGCGACAAGACGCTGGTGCAACCCATGGGCGACCTGAAACAACTTGCTGCACCGCTGCAAAACCAGATCGGCTCAAGCCGGCTACCTCACCACAGCAACACGCGAGACTGGCTGTATAAATAATAAGGTGGCGCGTTACCGACTCGCCCCAAGGAGAAAGTCTGTGCTGAGAAGTATTGGAGTAGTACTGCTTGCAGTGTGTGCAGTTAATGCGCACGCCAAGGTCGACGCGGTTCAGGCCAATCGCCTGAACGGCGATCTAACGCCGCTGGGAGGCGAACGCAAAGGCAACGCTGCCGGCACTATCCCGGAATGGGACGGTGGTCTGGCGCAGCCGATTCCCAGCTACAAACCCGGTATGCACCACCCGGACCCGTACGCTAACGAGTCCGTTCAGTACACGGTGAACAGCAAAAACGTGGCGCAGTATCAGGCGCAATTGCCGGTCGGCCTCAAAACCTTGCTGGAAACCAATCCGGACTATTACCTGCGCGTATTTCCGACCCACCGCAGTGCAGCCGCACCGCAGCGTATCTACGACGCCACCCGTTACAACGCCAGCAATGCCGAGCTGATTTCCGGCGGCAATGGCGTACAAGGCGCGGCGTCCGGTATTCCATTCCCGCAGCCGCAAACCGGTCAGGAAGCCATCTGGAACCATGTGATGCGCTACCGCGGCGAGCAGATTCACTTCGTCACCAACCAGGCGGCGGTGTTGTCGAACGGCGCGTACAACCTGCTCAAGCTCGACCGCGACATCTACTTCCGCTACGGCCGCGAAGGCGTTACCCCGTCTGATCTGGACAACACCCTGTTCTTCTACAAGTACAGCGTTGTCGCTCCAGCCAAGCTCGCCGGTTCGGCGCTGGTGGTGCAGGAAACGCTGGACCAGGTGCTGTCGATCCGCAAAGCGTGGCGCTTCAACCGGGGCGAGCGCCGCGTGCGTCGCTTGCCGATGCTGGCGTTCGACACCCTGCAGCCAGACACCAACGGCATGGCCACTGCCGATATGGTCGACTCCTACAACGGTGCGCCGGATCGCTACGACTGGACGCTGCAGGGCAAGAAGGAAATGCTCGTTCCGTACAACAGCTATGCGGTGCACCAGAAGGGCATTCCCTACGACACCATTCTGCAAGCCAAAAGCGTGAATCCTGAGCTGTTGCGCTATGAGCTGCACCGCGTGTGGATCGTCGAAGCGTCGCTGCGCAAAGGCTTCAGCCACCCGTACGCCAAGCGTCGTTTCTACCTCGACGAAGACAGCTGGCAGATTCTTGCGGTAGACCTGTATGACAAGAACGACGAGCTTGTCGGTCTGCAGGAAAGCCACCCGATCAGCTACTACGACGTGCCGATGTTCGGCAGCACGCTGGAAACCATCTATGACTTCGCTGGCAAGCGCTACTTTGCCGATGGCATGGATAACAACGAAATCATGTACGACTTCAACGCCAAGCTGGGGCCAGGTGATTTCACACCGCAGGCGCTGCGCCGCGAAGGTAACTAAGCGCTGCGAAGGGATTTCCCCGCGCATTGCTTTGCTTGTAGGTTGGGTTGGTCCGCGTTCGGTAAGCTCAAGCGAAGCCTAACGTCTCCCTTGATGCGTAGTGTTGGGCTTCGCGTTGCTCAACCCAACCTGCCTGAGTTAGCCCATAAAACATCGCGGCTTTAGCCGCGATTTTTTATGGGCGGCGTTTAATCCACCAACACCGCGCCGACCAGGGTTGGCTCTGGCAGTGCCGACGGGGCCGGGCTGATTTGCAGGTACTTGATACTCTCTCGCGGAATCATCAGCAGGTCGCCATTCACGGCGATGCTCAGGAACGGCGATTCAAGCTGTTTGCGCAAGGCGCGAGCAATCGCGACGGGATCCTCGCTTTGTTCGGGGAAGCGCATGATCAGCCGCTGGCCGTCCTGAAAATACAGATAAAGGTGTTTGAGCGCTTTCATAGCCTTGCTCCTCCGCTGGCTGCCGCACGGGCCGCCAGTTGAGTTGCGGCGGCTTAGTTGCGGTCGGCGATCACGCCGATGAGAAAGAAGACTAGTAGCAGAACCGGCGCCAGGGTGTAGTTATTGAAATAGCCCAGCCCCTTGGCCACCCACGGCGTGAGAAAGATCATGGCCAGGCCGTAACCCACTGCGCAGATCAGTACGAACAGCAAGGTGCGGAAGATGAAATTCAGGCCGCCAATACGCTGCTGTATCCACGCATTGATGCCAGGCCCGAACAACACCAGGACGGTGGCCATGATCGCCAGGGAAATGTCGTAAAGGTGACCGCGAGTCCAGCGTGAAACGGTGGCGATCAGGTCGAGAATCAGGTCCATCTGGTGTCCTTAGCCCAGGTGGGCATCAAAGTCAGGGCAAGCCATTAAGGGCAAAAAAGGTCAGGGCAAAAAATACTGCAGCAGGTCGTTGAGAAACAACTGACCTTCAGGCGTTGCCACCAGCCGATCCGGATCGGCTACCAGCAAGCCGCGCTGTTGTGCTTGTTCACGGGCGCGAGCCAACTCCGCCAGCGGCAACCCCGTGCGCTGACTGAACAACGCAGCCGGAACGCCTTCGGTCAGGCGCAGCGCATTCATCAAAAACTCGAACGGCAGCTCATCGGCGGTCAGTGCTTTGGCGCCGGCCTGGAAGTTTTTCGTCGGGTCGAGGTAATCCTTGGGCAGCCGGGTTTTCCAGGTGCGCAGAATCTGCCCGTCCGGGCTGCTCAGTTTGGCGTGGGCGCCCGCACCGATACCGAGGAAATCACCAAAGCTCCAGTAGTTCAGGTTGTGCCGCGCACGCTTGCCGTCGCGGGCGTACGCCGACACTTCGTACTGGGCGAAGCCGTGCTCGGCCAGCAGCGCCAGGCCGGCTTCCTGGATATCCCACAGGGTGTCGTCCTCCGGCAGCGTCGGCGGCTGGTTCCAGAACACCGTGTTCGGCTCCAGCGTCAGCTGATACCAGGACAAATGCGTCGGCGACAGCGCAATGGCCTGGCGCAGATCGCCCAAGGCATCGTCCAGCGATTGATCGGGCAAGCCGTGCATCAAGTCGAGGTTGAAGTTATCGAAGCCGGCGTTACGCGCCATGTCGGCGGCGCGCATGGCTTCGTCGCCGTTGTGAATGCGGCCGAGCGCTTGCAGCTTGGCCTGCTGGAAGCTTTGCACGCCGATGGACAGTCGATTGATGCCAAGTTGCCTGTAGGCGCTGAACTTGTTCTGTTCAAACGTGCCCGGGTTGGCTTCCAGGGTGATCTCGATGTCGCCGGCAAAGCGGATGCGTCGCTCGACGCCTTCCAACAATCGCCCCAACGCCTCGGCGCTGAACAGGCTGGGCGTGCCGCCGCCGAAGAAAATCGAAGTCAGCTCACGGCCATGGGCCAGCGGTAAATCACGCTCAAGATCCGCCAGCAGCGCGTCGACGTAGGCGACTTCCGGAAGCTCCGGGCTCGCCGTGTGAGAGTTGAAGTCGCAGTACGGGCATTTGCGCACGCACCAGGGAATATGGATGTACAACGCCAAGGGCGGCATTTGCAGCAGGTTGCCGTTATCTAACGAACCCTGATCAGCGGCGCGCGGAAAGATCAGCCCGCCTTTGGTGTCGTTCATGCCAGGCCCAGACGCTCGCGCAGCAACGCCATGGCACGGGCGCGATGGCTCAACTGGTTTTTCTCGGCGGGGGTCAGTACGGCGCTGGAGCAGTTACGCTCGGGCACCCAGAACAGCGGGTCGTAGCCGAAGCCATGTTCGCCCTCCGCCTGTTCCAGAATGCGTCCATGCCAGAGGCCTTCGCAAATGATCGGCAACGGGTCGTCGGCATGGCGCACCAAGGCCAGACAGCACACGAACTGCGCGGAGCGCTTCTCGGCCGGCAAGCCCTGCAAGGCCAGCAACAGCTTGGCGTTGTTGGCGGCGTCGCCCTGGCCGTCGGCGTAACGTGCCGAGTAGATGCCTGGCGCACCGCCAAGGGCGTCCACCGCCAGGCCGGAGTCGTCTGCCAACGCGGGCAGGCCGGAAATGCGCGCCGCGTTGCGGGCCTTGAGAATGGCGTTTTCGATAAACGACAAGCCGGTTTCTTCCGGCTCGATCTGACTGAACTCGCCGACCGAGCGCACCTGCACGGCGTCGCCGAGCATGGCTTGCAGCTCCTTCAGCTTGCCGGCGTTGTGGCTGGCGAGCACCAGTTGGCTGAGGTCGAAAGTAGCGTGGCTCATTTGTCGTCCGGGAAAAATTCTTGGTTGAAATCGAGGCTGTTCGCCGCGCCTTCACCAACCTGTACGGTCAGTTTGAAACGCAGTACTTCCCGTTGTTCAAAAGGGAATTGCGCCAGGTAATAAATCGCGCCGCTCTCGGTGACTTGCTTGAATTCCAGCGGTCGCGCTTTGCCCAGCAGGTCGGTGACCGTACCGGTGACGTTGGCGGCGCTGGCCTTGCCGGATTTGAGGACGGCCACGTTGAGCACGCCCAGGGTTTTGCTGCGGGTCAGGCCAGCGGCAGCGGCGATATCGGGCTGCAAGAAGCCGGAGTTGAAAGCGTTGTAGTGCACATCCAGCTCACCAAAGCTGACTTTGCGCTCGGCCAGCACCGGCAAGGCCAGGCACATACTGAGAAGGAAAACGGCGAGGCGACGCATGGGAATTCTCCTGAAACGAGGGCGGATCAAACAGCGATGCGGTGTTCCTGAACGCCAGGCCCGCTAACGCGATAAATGCCGATTTCACCCAGCAGATTAGGCCACATACGGCTGGCCCAGCTGTGCCGGTGCAAATGGTCGACGGCCAGGCGGTTGAGCACCTTCACGCTGCGCTCCAGGCACAGGGCTTCGAAGTCTTTAAACGTGCAGAAGTGAATGTTCGGCGTGTTGTACCAGGTGTACGGCATGAAGTCCGACACCGGCATACGACCATTGCGGGCCAGGTAATAGCGGCAACGCCAGTGGCCGAAGTTCGGGAACGTGATGATGCACTGGCGACCCACGCGCAGCATTTCTTCCAGAATCTTGTCCGGGTACTGCACCGCTTGCAGCGCCTGGGTCATGACTACGACGTCGAAGCTGTTGCTGGCGAAGTTGCCCAGCCCGAGGTCGAGGTTCTGCTCGATGACGTTGACGCCCTTGGTTACGCACTGGGCGATGTTGTCCGGGTCGATCTCCAGCCCGTAGCCGGTCACCTGTTTATGGTCGCGCAGCCAGGCCAGTAGTTCGCCGTTACCACAGCCAAGGTCGAGCACGCGGCTGCCGGCGGGTATCCAGTCCTGGATGATTTCAAGATCGGCTCTCACGACAATCCTCAGAGGCTGATGCGGTTCATGTAACCGCTGAATGCTTGCAGGTAACGCAGAATCGGCATCAAAAAGGCGTCATGGCCTTGCGGCGCATCCACTTCCAGATAACAGACGTTTTTGCGTGCAGCCATCAGCGCGTCGACGATCTCCCGCGAGCGGGCCGGCGAGAAGCGCCAGTCAGTGGTGAAGGAAATCACGCAGAAATCCGCTTTGACGTCAGCCAGGGTTTTCGCCAGGTCGCCATCGTGCGCGGCGGCGGGGTCGAAGTAGTCCAGTGCCTTGGTCATCAGCAGGTACGTGTTGGCGTCGAAGCGGCCGGAGAATTCCTCGCCCTGATAGCGCAGGTAGCTTTCCACCTGGAATTCGACGCTATGGAAGTCGTAGTTGAGCTTTTCACTTTTCAGGCCTCGGCCGAATTTCTCGCCCATGGCGTCATCGGACAGGTAGGTGATGTGCCCAACCATGCGCGCCAGCATCAGCCCGCGTTTGGGAATGACGCTGTGCTCCTGGAAGTGCCCGCCGTGAAATTCGGGGTCCGACAAAATGGCCTGACGCGCCACTTCGTTGAAGGCAATGTTCTGTGCCGAGAGCTTGGGCGCCGAGGCAATCGCCAGGCAGTGACGAATGCGATCCGGGTAGCTGATGGCCCATTGCATGGCCTGCATGCCACCGAGGCTGCCGCCCACCACCGCGGCCCATTGCGCGATGCCCAGTCGATCGGCCAACAGCGCCTGGCTGTTGACCCAGTCTTCCACGGTCAATACCGGGAAGTCAGCACCGTAGGGTTTGCCAGTCGCAGGGTTGACGCTCGAAGGCCCGGTGGAGCCGTTGCAGCCGCCGAGGTTGTTGAGGCTGACCACATAAAAGCGGTTGGTATCGATGGCCTTGCCCGGCCCGATGCAGCTGTCCCACCAGCCGGGCTTGCGCTCATCGGGGCTGTGGTAGCCGGCGGCGTGGTGATGCCCCGACAAGGCATGGCAAATGAGGACGGCATTGCTGCGGGCTGCATTCAGTTCGCCATAGGTCTCGTACATCAATTGGTACTGACCCAGGCTGCGGCCGCACGCCAATGCCAACGGCTCGGCAAAGTGCTCGACTTGCGGCGTAACCAGACCAACGGAGTCTTCGGGAAAGGCGGTGGGCATCGACCCTGCTCTCGCAAAAAGGAGGCGCCAGTCTAAAGAGCACCGTCCCGTGCGGCAAGAACAGCTCGGGGCTCAATCAGCAGTGCATTCCTTGATCTGCCGGGCCCATTCGGGAATCTCGCCGTCATCAGCGTAGGTCTTGCTCAGCAGACCTTGGCTCGTACGAAACAGCAGACGTGGCTCCTGATCATTTACTGAGTTGTCGTACACATACAAACGATCAACCAGCCGCGCGAGCACCACACAATTGGCTATCGACTTGGTGTAGCGCGAAACGATTTTGTTGATGGGCACTTCGTGACCGCCATCCATGTAGCGGTAGGTAATCCGGTAGGCATTGATAGCTGGGTGCGTGGTACTGACGAAAAAGACCCGGACGAAAAAGCCGGCCTCGATAGCTCGCAGGATGAAGTCGATTTTGCTGTCCGTTGAAAGCACTGTTTCAAAGGCCAGGCTGCGTTTCTCCAGCAGGCATTGTTCGCGCAGTTGCTCCGCTTTATCGGCGGCATGCTTGAACGCCTCTTCGGAGTTCCATCCGCCAAACTCCTCTTGCGCCATCTCATCGGGGTTGATGAAGGTGCAATCGGAGAGCCAATGGTGTTCGCGCAGCATTTCAGTGATGGAGGTTTTCCCGGAGCCGTTGGGACCGGCAAATACCAGCAGCTTTGGCTTGATGTCAGCCATCAGGAGCGGCGGATTTGCTGGTCTTTTTTGGCGCTGATCGCTTTGCTCAAGCTCTCGTTGAGCTGGCTATCAACGCGGGCCACTCGGCTGCGGGCGACTTGTCTCACGTGCGACATCAACTCTGACAGCTGCGAGTCGCTGGGGTCATCCTGAGAGGTGATCAGGTTGAAACCGTTCTGGCTATTCATCGTTAACCTCCGCTTGTGGCTAAGTCGGCAGCATAGGAGGTTTGGCCAGGCAAGCCAACCGCCTTACTCGCTCGTCAACGCCTGGCGAGCCGAAGACGGCAACGTCACCACTTTGCCCTGGCGCGAGATCGGCGCGGGGCGGCGCAGGGTGCGGAGCATTTCGTTGGCCTGGCTCAGTTGCAGCTCCAGCCCTTTCATATAGCCCAGCATTTGCTGGCTGCGGGCGCGGGCCTGTTGGGTGTTCTGGGCCAGCGATTTCAGCCGCAGCATGTGGGTTTCGAGCAGTTGCTTGTGCTCCAGGGTGTGCTGCATCAGCGGCATCAACGCGTCGGCTGCCCACTGGTCCACTTCCCGGCGCAGGCGCTGATGCATGCCGATGACTTCCTGCACCAGCGTGGCGAAGAAGCGGCGGGTCAGGGTGCGTTGTTCGGTGAGGAGCGTGCGCAGGTGCAGGCGGAACTGGTCGGCCTTGCCTTGCAGACCCTTGAGCTCGCGCTGGTAGCGTTTGACGTTGAACTGCGGGGCGTCCACGCCGTTCAACGGGTTCTCGTCGTTGTGGCGACGGTAAATGGCCGAGACCATTTTATTGGCCATTTCCACTTCCTGCCCGAGGTTGGCGAGGTCGTGGTCCACGGACCGGAAGAAATGCAGAATCGCCTGGTTGATGCCCAGCGTGGTCCAGCTTCCCGTCAGGTTGATGCGCACCTTGTTCAGGTGTTCTTCCAGGCGCTCGGAACGGGCGGCGTTGCGCAACAGCTCGCCCTGGCGTTTGAGCAAGCGCTGGTTGGTCTTCAACCCGAGCAGGCGGCGATGGTGCTGGCTATGGTCGTCTTTGGTTTTGGCGGTCAGATCAAACAACAGTTGCCCGTTATCCTGCTGATGGTTGGCCAGCAACGTTTGTTGTTCGCGCACCTTTTCCAGGCGCAGGTTGAGCACGTGCTGGCTGTTTTGCAGCAGCGCCAACACCTGATTGACCACGCGGTCTTCGAGCAGGCGCTCTTTCTGCGCGACGATGCGCTCACACAGCAGGTTTTCCAGATGACCCAGCTGGCTGCGTTCCAGCAGCGGCTGGTCTTTGCGCACCTTGGCCAGTAACGCCTGCTTGGCCGACAGCGGCAGCACGTCTTCAATGCCGATTCCCAGTTGCTTGGCGGTGGCGGTCTGTATCTGGCTGATGGCGTTCTGCACAAACGCCTCGCCGGCGAGGTCGTCCCACAGCACGTCGATTTTATTCAGCACGGCAAACAGGCTGCTCTGGGTCTCTTCATCGAGCTGGCGGATGTGGGTTTGCCACACGGCCATGTCGCTGGCGGTGACGCCGGTGTCTGCCGACAGTAAGAAAATGATTGCCTGGGCACTTGGCAGCATCGACAGCGTCAGTTCCGGCTCGCTGCCCAGGGCGTTAAGGCCGGGCGTGTCGAGAATGCGCAGGCCCTGGCGCAGCAGCGGATGGTCAAAATTGACAATGGCGTGGCGCCAGGCCGGCACCAGCACCTGGCCGGGCTTGCCGGCGCTTTCGAGCATGTCCGGGTGGAAGCCCAGCTGAATGGCGTGCTCCACCGCCATGGGTTTGGTCTTCGCCACTTGGGTGAAGGCTTGCACCATGTTGTCGGGGTCGGTGATGTCGAGCGGAATATTCACCCAGTGCCGTGGGATGCGCTTGAACTGCGCGACGCTGGCATCGGCCATGCGCGTTTCAATGGGCAGCAGACGGATGTAAGAACGCTCCGAGCGCGGATCGAAAAACAACTCGGTCGGGCACATGGTGGTGCGCCCGGCGTGGGACGGCAGCATGCGCTGGCCGTACTCGGAAAAAAACAGACTGTTGATCAGCTCGGTTTTGCCGCGAGAAAACTCGCCGACAAACGCCAGGGTGATGTGATCGGTGCGGAGTGTGCGCAGGGCGCGGTCGAGTTTGGCTTCGACGGCATCGGTGATCAGGCGGTTGGTGGCGAGCCAGCTGCGGTAGCGGGTGATTTCCCGGACCAGTTCGCGCTTCCAGCCGACGTATGCACTGACTTGTTGGCTGAGACGTTCCATGCTCATTCCTGCACTCCTGTGGGCAACGCATCCTGCGACTGATTTTTCAAAGATCATCGGCTCGGCCAACGACCGCTGCAAGCGGCCAGGCGGCACTCTGTGACGCGTGCACGCCAAGGTGGCAGCGTGCCATCGCCGGGCATTATGGGGGAAGCGTCCTACGCGTCAATCAGCTCGGGATTGCAGTCCGCCTTATGGTCGGCCCGAGTGACCAGGCGGTCGATAACGCCAGGCGTTGCCACCCGGCGGTCCGATTCGTTACAGCAACATGCGCAGCACGTCCGGCATGCCACTCATGATCATCAGGTTTTGAATGACCAGCATGTCGATCAGCTTCAACGCCAGGAAGGCGAAAATCGGCGAAAGATCCAGCCCGCCCAGGTTCGGCATGATGCGGCGGATCGGCGACAGCACCGGCTCGCAAATCTGATTCACCAGCTCAACGCCCGGGTTGTGGCTGCCTTGAGCGACCCAGGAAAGAATCACGCTGATGATCAGGGCAAAAAAGAACACCTTGAGGAACAGCGCGGTGATACCGATCAGCGACCAGATCAGCATCTGCAACGGATTGGCGACGATGCCGTAGGTGAGCAGAAGCGTGAGCGCGATGAGGATGAACTGCAGCACGATCGCCAGTACCAGCGAGGCAACATCCAGCCCGCCAAAACCCGGAATGATTTTGCGCAGCGGTTTGAGCAGCGGCTGGGTGGCGCGAACAATGAACTGGCACAGCGGGTTATAGAAGTTGGCGCGCACCAGTTGCAGGATGAACCGCAACAGCACGATCAACAGGTACAGGCTGCCCAGCGTTTGCAGGATGTAAACGGCAGCAGTGTTCAATCCAATCATCGTCAGCTCCTTATTGGCCCAATTGCTCGGCCAGTTCCGCCGAGCGATGTGCCGCGGCGTTGAGTGCTTGTTCGACCAGCGCTTCAAAGCCACCGGCCTGGAAGCTTTTGATCGCCGCTTCGGTGGTGCCGGCGGGCGAGGTCACGCGGCGGCGCAACTCAGCGGCGTCGACATCACTGGCCACCGCCATGCGAGCGGCGCCCAACGCGGTCTGCAGCGTCAGCTGTGCCGCAGTGGCGGCGGGCAGGCCGAGCTTTTCGCCGGCTGCAGTCATCGCTTCGATCAGCAGGAAAAAGTAAGCGGGGCCGCTGCCCGACACGGCTGTCACGGCGTCGATCAGGTGTTCTTCATCCAGCCATAACGCCACGCCAACTGCCGACAGCAGTTGTTCCGCCTGGGCGCGCTGGTCGACGGATACGTCGGGGTTGGCAAACAGGCCGCTCACGCCTTGGCGCAGCAGCGCCGGGGTGTTGGGCATGCAGCGCACAATGGGGCGGGTCGGCGCAGACGCTGTGCTCAACCAGGTTTGCATGCTCGCGCAGGTGATGCCGGCGGCAATCGAGACGATGAGTTGGTTGCTTTTCAGGTGGGGCGCCAAGGCCAGGCATACGCTCTTCATCGCCTGCGGCTTGATGGAAAGCACCACCACGTCGGCGTCTTTCACCGCGTCCGCGTTGTCGGCGAAGACTTCGATGCCGTGCTCGCCGGAAATTTTGCTGCGCTGCTCGGCGCCCGGATCGCTGGCGCAGAGGTGTTTGCTGTCCATGCCCTGGGCACGCAGGCCGCCGATCAGACTGGCGGCCATGTTACCGGCACCAATAAAGGCAATACGGGGGTTGCTCATAAAACGCTTCCTTTATAGAGGCATGGATTGCGACCGATCATGGGGTCAGATTCATGGGGTGGCAGAACCGGCTGGCTGACCATAGTCGCGGGCGCCGAACAGCGCCGTGCCGATGCGCACCCAGGTGGCACCTTCCGCAACTGCGGCCTCAAGGTCATGGCTCATGCCCATCGACAACGTGTCCAGCGCGGGCATGTTCAGCTCTGCCTGCAAGGTCCGCACCGTGGCGAAGGCTTCATGTTGCGCGCAGTAGTCGTCGGTGGGTTCGGGAATGGCCATCAACCCGCGCAGCTTCAAGCGCGGCAATTGCGCGACGGCGGCGGCGAGGGCAGGAAGGTCTTCCGGCGTGCATCCCGATTTGCTCGCTTCACCACTGACGTTTACCTGAAGGCAGATATTCAGCGGCGGCAGATGCGCGGGACGTTGTTCAGACAGGCGTTGAGCGATTTTCAGGCGGTCCACCGAATGTACCCAGTCGAAATGCTCGGCTATGGCTTTGGTCTTGTTCGACTGGATGGGGCCGATGAAGTGCCAAATCAAGGGCAAATCGGTCAGTTCGGCCTGTTTGCCCAGTGCTTCCTGCAGGTAGTTTTCGCCAAAATCACACAGCCCGGCAGCGTGCGCTTCGCGAATCGCTTGTGCGGGTTTGGTTTTGCTCACGGCCAACAGGCCGACCTGTGAAAAATCTCGCTGAGAGGCTTGCGCCGCCTCACGGATACGCTCACCGAGCTTTGCAATATTCTCTGCTATCGTGGACATTACCTACACCAGCCGCCCGTGGTTCAGCGGCATTCTACCTGCTTGCTTGTCATTTGATGCTCGTCATTAGACGCACTTAATTAGGGAATTCCATGGATATCACTGAGCTGCTCGCCTTCAGCGCGAAACAGGGCGCTTCGGACCTGCACCTCTCGGCGGGTTTGCCGCCGATGATCCGGGTCGACGGCGATGTCCGCCGGATCAATCTGCCGGCACTGGATCACAAGCAAGTGCATGCGCTGATTTACGACATCATGAACGACAAGCAGCGAAAAGATTTCGAGGAATTCCTGGAAACCGACTTCTCGTTCGAAGTGCCGGGCGTCGCACGTTTCCGGGTAAACGCCTTTAACCAGAACCGTGGCGCCGGTGCGGTATTTCGGACCATTCCGTCCAAGGTTCTATCCATGGAAGACCTGGGCATGGGCGAAATCTTCAAGAAGATTTCCGACGTGCCGCGCGGTCTGGTGCTGGTAACCGGGCCGACCGGTTCGGGCAAATCCACCACCCTGGCGGCCATGCTCGACTACATCAACAGCAACAAATATCACCACATCCTGACCGTCGAAGACCCGATCGAATTCGTTCACGAGTCGAAGAAATGCCTGATCAACCAGCGTGAAGTGCACCGCGACACCCTCGGCTTCAGCGAAGCATTGCGCTCGGCCCTGCGGGAAGACCCGGACATTATCCTGGTAGGTGAGATGCGTGACCTTGAAACCATCCGCCTGGCGCTGACCGCTGCGGAAACCGGTCACTTGGTATTCGGCACGCTGCACACCACCTCCGCCGCCAAAACCATCGACCGCGTGGTCGACGTGTTCCCGGCGGAAGAAAAGTCGATGGTGCGTTCAATGCTGTCCGAGTCGCTGCAATCGGTTATCTCCCAGACCCTGCTGAAGAAAATCGGCGGCGGTCGGGTGGCGGCACACGAAATCATGATCGGCACCCCGGCAATTCGAAACCTGATTCGCGAAGACAAAGTGGCGCAGATGTATTCGGCCATTCAAACCGGTGGCGCGCTGGGCATGCAGACGCTCGACTCGTGCCTCAAGGGTCTGGTTGCCAAAGGTCTGGTTTCGCGCGATGCCGCAAAAGAAAAAGCGAAAACCCCGGAAAATTTCTGACGCATATCCCATCCTGCGTCTCTGCTGTCTTGGAACTGTGGTCCAGACAGCAGACTATGTCGGTCTTATTTGTCTCGGTGGCGGTACACGCGCGCTGCCGATTCGTCCTATTGGCTGACGGCAATCGCCGTCGCCCAGCTGCGTGATAGGCGAGAACCTCGATGGAATTTGAAAAGCTGCTGCGTTTGATGGTCGAAAAGGGCGGTTCTGACCTCTTTATCACCGCCGGCGTGCCGCCCTCGATGAAGGTCAACGGCAAGATTATGCCGATCACCAAGACGCCGATGTCGCCGGAGCAGGCGCGGGAAACCGTGCACGCGGTGATGAACGAGCAGCAGCGTCGCGATTTCGCTGAAAACCACGAATGCAACTTCGCCATCAGCGCCCGTGGCATCGGCCGTTTCCGCGTCAGCGCGTTCTACCAGCGCAACCTCGCGGGCATGGTGCTGCGTCGCATCGAGACCAATATTCCGACGCTTGAAGACCTCAAGCTTCCTGAAGTGCTGAAAAAGCTGGCGCTGACCAAGCGTGGGCTGGTGTTGTTTGTGGGCGCTACCGGTACCGGCAAGTCGACGTCGCTGGCGGCCATGATCGGCTACCGCAACAAGAACAGCAGCGGCCACATCATTTCCATCGAAGACCCCATCGAATACATCCACCAGCATCAGAGCTGCATCGTCACGCAGCGCGAAGTGGGCATCGATACCGAGTCATTCGAAGTGGCGCTGAAAAACACCCTGCGTCAGGCGCCGGACGTGATTCTGATTGGTGAGGTGCGAACCCGCGAAACCATGGACCACGCCGTGGCCTTCGCCGAAACCGGCCACTTGTGCCTGGCCACCTTGCACGCCAACAACGCCAACCAGGCGCTGGACCGGATCATCAACTTCTTCCCCGCCGACCGTCAGCAGCAGGTGTGGATGGACTTGTCCTTGAACCTCAAGGCCATCGTTGCCCAGCAACTGATCCCGACGCCGGACGGCAAAGGTCGCCGCGCGGTGATCGAGGTGTTGATCAACACCCCGCTGGCCGCAGACCTGATTCGCAAAGGGGAAGTGCACGAGTTGAAAGCGCTGATGAAGCGCTCGACTGAACAGGGCATGCAGACGTTCGACCAGGCGCTGTATCAGCTCTACAGCCAGGGCGAAATCACGTACGAAGACTCGTTGGCTTACGCCGACTCGGCGAACGACCTGCGCTTGATGATCAAGCTGGGTTCGGAAACCGACGGTGATCATCTGACCACCATGTCGCAAGGCCTGTCGCTGGAAGCCAGCGACGAAGACAGCGGACGCCGCTTCCGCTGATGGCCGCATTGAGTGAAGCCCCGTCCGGGGCTTCGCTTTTTATCTCGATGTAACCCGCAGCTGCGGCTCGCTGCTTGGCAGCACGCGCTTGGCCAGGGCGTAGCGATCTTTCCAATACGGTTTGTTCAAGGTGTCGATGGTGACGGCCTTGCCGCGTCGTGGCGCGTGGATAAAGCGGTCGTTGCCCAGGTAAATGGCAACGTGATTGACGCGAGCGCCGCGCAGGTTG
Organism: Pseudomonas viridiflava; assembly: GCF_900573885.1. Classification (GTDB taxonomy): domain Bacteria; phylum Pseudomonadota; class Gammaproteobacteria; order Pseudomonadales; family Pseudomonadaceae; genus Aquipseudomonas. Next base: position 46,197 of record NZ_UPSE01000499.1, on the reverse strand, counting down.
AAAAACAGCAGGTCGCCCGGCTTCAGATCGCTGCGCGAGACTTTTTTGCCTTGAGCGCGAGCCATGGCGCTGGAAGTGCGGGGCAGATCGACCGAATCGATGTCGTTAAAGGCGTAGCGCACCAGGCCGCTGCAATCGAAACCTTTCTCCGGCGAACTGCCGCCCCAGCGATAGCGGACGCCCAGCGTATTCACGGCGCGGCCGAGTACGGAGCTGCTGTTTTTCGCCGCTTCGTTTGAAGTGGCGACGGCTGGGGTGGCAGCGGTGGACGAGGAGTTGGAGCTGGCGGTGTGCCCGGTGGAATGGGCGGGTAATGGTTGATACCGGTTGCTGGCCTCGGCAGGATTCAGGGCAGCAGCAAGCGGGAAACACAGGCAGACAGATAGCCAGGTTTGATGAAAAAAACGCATACGGCAAAGCTCTTGGTTTCACGAAGCGCAACTTTATAACAGCTTTTTTGCTCATTTTTTGACCATTGGTCGATTGGAACTCTGGTCCGACGGTCAAAAGGCAGTGATTAAACCCTGGTTTTTCACGCTTTGCAGGGACAAATCCTGAGTGATTCCTTACGAAGGTTATGAGTCGCAGCCCCCGGCATCCGGTGAGGGTCGAGATTCTGAATCTCCCGAAAAGACGTCGATCGCAGGCCGTTCTTTTACAGGAGCAACCCGCAACAGTTGAATGCGCAACGCTTTGCTTTAGCCTTGGTCCAACGTCGCGACTCTTTGAGGAACCGGTAAATGAACGTACAGCGAGACACCCACAGCAAGGTCATCGGCTATCTGTTGTGGATTTTTGGTTTTCTCGGCGCGCACCGCTTTTATTACGGCAAGCCCGTGACCGGCACCATCTGGTTTTTCACCTTCGGCCTGTTTTTCATTGGCTGGATCATCGATCTGTTTCTGATTCCCTCGATGGATCGCGAAGCGGATCTGCGATTCAACGCGGGCGGCCTGGATTACAACGTGGCGTGGATTCTGCTGACCTTTCTCGGCGTGTTTGGGGTGCACCGCATGTATCAGGGCAAATGGATCAGCGGCCTGATCTATTTGTGCACCAGCGGGCTGTTCTTTATAGGCGTGCTATACGATTTCTGGACGCTGAACGATCAGGTGTCGGTGCGTAACGTGGCCCAGCGCCTTTAGCCGCAACGCACGTAAAAAAGCCCGCCTGATGGCGGGCTTTTGTTTTGTGGGCTCGACCAGCTAGGCCTGATAGCTGATATGCCCATCCACCAAGGTGTAACGCACCGCGCTTGGCAGGCAATGGCCCATAAACGGGCTGTTCTGACCTTTGGAGAACCAGCGCTCGCCTGCCACGGTGGAGGCTTGCGGGTCGAACAGCAGTACGTCCGCCGGGCTGTTCACTGTCAGCTCGCCGGCCGGCAGTCGCAATGCCGCCGCCGGGCCGGCGCTCAGGCGTGCAAGCAAGGTCGGCAGATCGAGCAGGCCGTCCTGTACCAGGCTCATGGCCAGCGGCAGAAGCAGTTCAACGCTGCTGATACCGGGTTCGGTAGCACCGAATGGCGCCAGCTTCGCGTCGGCTTCGTGCGGCTGATGGTGGCTGGCGATGGCTTGAATCACGCCAGCCTTCACCGCAGCACGCAGGCCGTCGCGGTCGGCGCTGGTGCGCAGCGGCGGTTGCACGTGGTAGAGGCTGGAGAAGTCGATCAGCGCCTCGTCGGTGAGTATCAGTTGATACAGCGCCACGTCTGCCGTGACTGGCAGGCCGCGCGCCTGGGCATCGGCGATCAGTTGCGCGCCACGAGCGCTGGTGAGCTGGCTGAAGTGCGCGCGCACGCCGGTCTGCTCTACCAGCAACAAATCCCGCGCCAGGGCTACGGTTTCGGCCGTTTCCGGAATGCCGGGCAAGCCCAGGAAGCTGGCGGTGGCGCCTTCGTGGGCGAGGCCGCCTTCCGCGAGGTCGTGATCTTGCGAATGGAATACGACGGTCAGATCGAATGTGGCCGCATATTCGAGTGCACGGCGCAGGGTGCGGTTGTTGCGAAAGCTGTCGAGACCATTGCCGAACGCGACGCAGCCCGCATCGCGTAACGCCACCAGCTCAGCCAGTTGCTCGCCCGCCAGCCCTTTGCTCAACGCACCGACCGGAAACACCTTGGTGTGTCCGGCACTGCGGGCGCGGTCGAGGATCAGCTCGGCTACCGCCGGGGTGTCGAGAATCGGTTTGGTGAACGGCGGGCAGCACAGGCTGGTGACACCGCCGGCCGCTGCGGCGAGCGTTTCGCTGGCGATGCTGCCTTTGCGGCTGTAGCCCGGCTCACGCAGGGCGACGTTCAGGTCCACCAGTCCAGGGCTGGCAACCAGGCCTTTGGCGTCGATGCTTTTATCCGCTTCAAACCCGGCTGGCCTGGAGCCGATGCCGGCGATCTTGCCGTCGGCAATAAACAGATCGGCGACCTTGTCCAGGCCGCTTTTCGGATCGATTACGCGAGCACCGAGGATTTCAATGCGCATCAGTTGTGCTCCTCAGTTGCGGAGTTGGCCTGGGCTTCCAGATTCAGCTGCCGCTGCGTGGTTTGTCCGCTCATGGCCATGGAAAGCACGGCCATGCGAATGGCGATGCCGTAGGTGACCTGGTTGAGAATCACCGACTGCGGGCCGTCGGCCACGGCCGATTCAATTTCCACGCCGCGGTTGATGGGCCCCGGGTGCATGACCAGCGCATCGGGCTTGGCCAGCTTCAAACGTTCGCTGGTCAGGCCATACAGGCGGTAGAACTCGCCCTCGCTGGGCAGCAGCCCGCCGGTCATGCGTTCGCGTTGCAGGCGCAACATGATCACCACGTCGACGTCTTTCAGGCCTTCGGCCAGGTCGGTGTAAATGTTCACGCCGTACTGCTCGATACCCACCGGCAGCAAGGTTTTCGGGCCGATGACGCGGATGTCGGGGCAGCCCAGGGTTTTCAGCGCCAGCATGTTCGAGCGCGCGACGCGCGAATGCAGGATGTCGCCCACGATGGCCACGGACAGGTTTTCAAAGCTGCCCTTGTGCCGGCGAATGGTGAGCATGTCGAGCATGCCCTGGGTCGGGTGCGAATGGCGGCCGTCGCCACCGTTGATGATCGCCATGTCCGGGCACACGTGCTCGGCAATGAAGTGCGCGGCGCCCGAGTCGGCGTGGCGTACCACAAAGATGTCGGCCGCCATGGCTTCGAGGTTGCGCAGGGTGTCGAGCAGGGTTTCGCCCTTGCTGGTCGAGGAGGTCGACACGTTCAGGGTGATCACGTCTGCCGACAAGCGCTGCGCCGCCAGTTCAAAGGTGGTGCGCGTGCGCGTGGAGTTTTCGAAGAACACGTTACACACGGTCTTGCCGCGTAGCAGCGGCACCTTCTTCACGGCGCGGGCGCCGACTTCGAGAAACGAGTCGGCGGTGTCGAGAATTTCGGTCAGCAACTCGCGAGGCAGGCCGTCGAGCGAGAGAAAGTGGCGCAGCTGGCCCAGGTCGTTGAGCTGCAGCGGGCGCTTGGCGTCTGTTGGCATCATCGGAAAGGTCTCAGTGGGCAGCGGAGGCGGGAGCCTGGTGCTCGAGGGTGAGCGGAGCGGGGCCGAGCACTTTGACGCGCTCATTGGGGGCCAGCGACAGGGTGGCGCCAACCACGTCCGGGCGAATCGGCAGCTCGCGGGAGTTGAGGTCCAGCAGGTTGACGAGGGTCACGCTGGCGGGGCGGCCGTAGTCGAACAGTTCGTTGAGCGCGGCCCGAATGGTGCGGCCGCTCATCAATACGTCGTCTACCAGCACCAGATGCTGACCTTCGATTTCAAAGGGCAGTGCAGACGGGCGCACCTGCGGGTGCAGGCCATTCTGGGTGAAGTCGTCACGGTAGAACGACACGTCCAGAACCCCCAGCTCGTCGTCGCGGCCCATCTCTTTCAACAATGCCTGCGCCACCCACACGCCACCGGTGTGAATACCGATAAAGCGCGGCGCGGTGATGTTGCGCTTGAGCAGGTGGTCGGTGAGCGCGCTGGCCATTTGCGGCAGCAGCTCGGCGGGGTTGGGTAGCTTCATGGTCTCTCCTTGAATCGCAAAAAACGCAAAGCTTCAGGCGCCGCTGTGTTCGGCCAGCCAGCCCTCAAGCAGCAGGGCGGCGGCGAGGGCGTCGACCGGGTTGTCGCGATAACCGCCGCGTTGTCCCTGGTGAAGGCGCTCGCCTTTGGCAGCGTAGGTGGTCAGGCGCTCATCGTGGGTGTGCACGGGCAAATTGAAGCGGCCATTGAGGCGTCGGGCGAATTTCTCGGCGCGCTCGCTCATGTCGCTCGGGGTGCCGTCCATGTTCAGCGGCAGGCCGACAACGATGGCGTCCGGCTGCCATTCACGCATCAGGGCTTCGACTTTCTGCCAGTCCGGCACGCCGTTCTGGGCTTTGAGTACACAGAGTTCGCGGGCCTGGCCGGTGATGACCTGGCCGACTGCGACACCGATCTGCTTGGTGCCGTAGTCGAAGCCGAGCAGCAGGCGTAGAGGCTTGTCGGCCATCAGGCGTGTCCGGCTTGGGAAGTGAGCAGGCTGAGGTTGATGCCTAAACGGGCGGCCGCGGCTTCCAGGCGTTTGTCGTAAGGCACCTCGAACAGAATGTTGGCATCGGCCGCGCAGGTCAGCCAGGCGTTGTCGATCAGTTCATGCTCCAGTTGCCCGGCTTCCCAGCCCGCGTAACCGAGCACGATGATGTGCTTTTCGGGGCCGAAGCCGTCGGCGATGGCGAACAGCACGTCTTGCGAAGTGGTTAGCGCCAGCTCGCCCAGTTCAACGGTGGCCTGAAACTGTGGGCCGCTGGGGTGCAGCACAAAGCCGCGATCGGTTTGCACCGGCCCGCCGGAGAAAATCGGCAGGCTCTGGCAAATGGCCGGCGGTAGCGTGTCGGGGCGCAGCTGCTCAAGCACGTCGGAGAGGTTCAGGCCGTTGGGGCGGTTGATGACCAGGCCCATGGCGCCTTGCTCGTTGTGCTCCACCAGGTAGGTGACGGTGTGCGCAAAATTCGGATCGGCCATGTGCGGCATGGCAATCAGAAGATGATTTTTCAGGTAGCTGGGGTTGGCTGCTTTCATGGCGCGTAGTGTCGCCGCTGGCCGGTGGCGATGACAAGCTGAGGGGGCGATTTGCTCAAGCGACGCGTTGCCGCTGGCGTAAGGCTACTTGCTGGAGAGCTTGTCGCCGCGCTCGAAGCGCCAGGTGCGGATGATTTCCAGACGGTCAATGTCGGCAAGATCGCCGGTGAACGGTGCGAACGGCGCCGACAGCCGCACGATGCGCAGCGCGGCCTGGTCCAGCAGCGGCTGGCCAGATGATTCCAGTACCTGCACTTCATACAGGCTGCCGTCACGGTTGATCGACACCAGCAACCGCAGGCTGCCGTAAACCCGTTGCTTGCGCGCTTCCTCGGGGTAGTTGAGGTTGCCCACGCGCTCGACCTTTTTGCGCCAGTCATCCTTGTACCAGGCGCCCTTGTCGCGCATGGTCGAGGCCGCGTTCAGGCGGTGAATCTTCGGGCGCTTGGCATACAACTGCTGTTCTTTCGCCAATTCCGCTTCAAGACCGGCAATTTCCGCAGACAGCTGCTCGGTGTCGAAGGCTGGCGCTTTGCGTGCGTCCGGTTGCGGTTTGGCTTCTTCGCGTTTGACCGGGGTTTTCTGCTGCTTTGGCGCGGTGGTGGCCACGGCGGCCTTTGGTGCCTGCTGTTTGGTCGCAGGTGCCGGCGCCGTAGGCAAGGTGATGCGCTTGATTTCCTTGTCCTGGAACAGCGCTTGCTCGGTGGTTTTCGGCGCCGCCTTTTTATCAAGGGTGCCGCTGCCCTGCTGGTTGTCCTGGGCGAGGAAGTCGGCCTCTTTAGGCTTTTCCTGGCTCTTGAAGGTGGACAGGGTAATTTCCAGGGTTTTGCTGATCTGGCTCGGTGGCGCCAGGGTGAAGCTCACGCCGAGGATCAGCGCCGCGTGCACGGCCGCTGCGAGAAACAGGGTAAAGCCCAGCCGGTCCGCAGGGCGGACGCCGTAGTCAGGAAGCTCGGGCAAGGCGGCGGGTGATTTCATCGCACAACGGGGTCAATTCAGGTTGCCGCGCAGTCTGCCGAGGGCTCGGTGAAAAGTCCATGAAGCACTGCGCGGCTTGGTGAAGCACTGGGCAATTCTGCGCTGTGGGTCTCGTGTCGCTCCGCCGCGTCGCTCTTGTCCTTGATATCGCCAAGACAATTCGGCGCGCGGAGCAACGTTTCGTCAGCGCGCGTCCAACTGAGCAGCGATGGCCGCCATCAGCTGTTCGCCAATGCCGGTATTAAAGGCGTTGTCGATTTCGCGAATGCAGGTCGGGCTGGTGACGTTGATTTCGGTGAGGTAATCGCCAATCACGTCCAGGCCCACAAACAGCAGGCCCTTCTCGCGCAAGGTCGGGCCGACCTGGGCGGCAATCCAGCGGTCGCGCTCGCTTAGCGGTCGCGCTTCGCCCCGGCCGCCAGCGGCAAGGTTGCCACGGGTTTCGCCGGCGGCAGGAATGCGCGCCAGGCAGTACGGCACCGGTTCGCCGTTAATCATCAGAATGCGCTTGTCGCCGTCTTTGATGGCTGGCAGATAGGCCTGGGCCATGATTTGCTGCTGGCCGTGTTGGGTGAGGGTTTCGAGAATCACCGACAAATTAGGGTCGCCTTCGCGGTGGCGAAAGATCGAGGCGCCGCCCATGCCATCCAAGGGTTTGAGAATGATGTCACGGTGCTCAACGGCAAACTCGCGCAGAATGTCGGCGCGGCGGCTGACCAGTGTCGGTGGCGTGCAGTGCGGGAATTGCGTGGCAAACAACTTTTCGTTGCAGTCGCGCAGACTCTGAGGGCGGTTAACCACCAGCACCCCGGCCCGCTCCGCTTGCTCCAGCAGGTAAGTGCTGTAGACGAACTCCATATCGAAGGGCGGATCCTTGCGCATCAGGATCACATCCAGCTCGCTCAGAGGCGCGTCGGTTTCATCGCCCAGTTCGAACCAGTGTTGAGGATCGGCGAAGACCTTAAGGGCACGCATGCGCGCCTTGGCTTCCCCGGCAACCTGATACAGGTCGTGCTGCTCCATATAGAACAATGTCCAACCACGGGCCTGAGCGGCCAGCAGCATGGCCAGCGAGCTGTCCTTCTTATAGGAGATGCCCGAAATGGGATCCATGACTATGCCAAGGCGAACGCTCATGGGGTAAATCCTCCGCGAAACGAATGCGACAGTTGAAATGTGTCGCGACTAGACTATGTGGCGCCAGAGTGGCGATGGCGACCACTTCGGTCAAGGAAAAACCTTACGCTTCCGGGGCTTATAGATTGCTTCCGGAGAGTGTGCTAAAAAGGCCTACGATTGGGTCGCAGCCCGTAGCTGGTAGGCCTCAGGCGCACTGAAAACGTAGAAAAATAACGACTCATCGAGGCGATGGTAGGGCGAACATGGAACAGCATTCCGAAGGATTAAGGGTCATGGTCATCGACGATTCGAAAACGATTCGTCGCACCGCTGAGACCCTGCTGAAAAAAGTGGGTTGTGAAGTGATTACCGCCGTCGATGGTTTCGATGCCTTGGCCAAAATCGCTGACACACACCCCAATATCATTTTTGTCGACATCATGATGCCGCGGTTAGATGGCTATCAGACCTGCGCCCTTATCAAAAATAACAGTGCTTTCAAGTCCACCCCGGTAATCATGTTGTCCTCCAAGGACGGTCTGTTCGATAAGGCCAAAGGCCGAATCGTGGGTTCCGATCAGTACCTCACCAAGCCTTTCAGTAAGGAAGAGTTGCTCGGCGCCATCAAGGCACATGTGCCAGATTTCACCCCGGTGGAACAAGCATCTTGACGTTCGACCGCTAGGGCGGTGACGCAACCTTCCATAGGGAAACACCATGGCTCGAATTCTGATTGTTGATGACTCTCCCACCGAAATGTACAAGCTGACCGCGATGCTCGAAAAGCACGGTCATCAGGTGCTCAAGGCCGAAAATGGTGCTGATGGCGTGGCGCTTGCCCGTCAGGAAAAGCCCGACGCCGTGTTGATGGATATCGTCATGCCGGGCCTCAATGGCTTCCAGGCAACCCGTCAACTCACCAAAGATGCTGATACCAATCACATTCCGGTAATTATCGTCACCACCAAAGACCAGGAAACCGATAAGGTCTGGGGCAAGCGCCAAGGCGCGCGTGACTACCTGACCAAACCGGTGGACGAAGACACGCTGCTGAAAACCTTGAATGCGGTGCTGGCGGGCTAACACCGCCACCACACCTATAAAAACTAGAAGGTTAAGGCCGACATGTCGGACGTGCAGACTCCCTTTCAGCTCCTCCTCGAAATCGACCAGCGTTGTCGACTGCTGGCTGCCGGCTTGCCGTCGCAGCGGGCCGTGGTGCAGACCTGGAGTGGAATCGGCTTTCGCATGGGCGACCGCCTGTTCGTAGCACCGATGGGCGAAATCGGCGAAGTGCTCCATGAACCCCGGTTCACCCTGTTGCCCGGCGTCAAAAGCTGGGTGAAGGGCGTGGCCAACGTACGTGGACGCTTGCTGCCGGTAATGGATATGTGTGGCTACTTCGGTACCGAGCTCTCTGCGCTGCGCAAGCAACGCCGGGTGCTGGTCGTAGACCACCAGGATGTTTTCGCTGGCCTGACCGTCGACGAAGTGTTTGGTATGCAGCACTTCCCGGTGGACAGCTTTTCCGAGCAGTTGCCAGCGCTCGAAGCGGCTATTGAGCCCTTCATACATGGGGTTTTTCAACGCGAACAACCGTGGCTTGTGTTCAGTCCTCACGCACTGGCACAGCACCCGGGCTTTCTCGACGTTGCGTATTAAGTAATCAGGTTGGGTCGGCATTTGCCGGCCCTTTGGCGTTACACGGGAAAACGTAGTGCGGTGGGTCCAGGCGGGGGCCATACAATGAAAAAACTGAACGCAGGCAATCTATTGGCTGGAGTGCGTAGTAGCTCGTTGATCGCAGGACTCTTTATCGTCCTGATCGTGTCGATCGTGCTGCTCTTCGCCAACTTCGCCTACATCAACACCCAGTCGAACTACGACAAGGAATACATCAGCCACTCCGGTGAGCTGCGTGTACTTTCCCAACGTATTGCGAAAAACGCCACGGAAGCAGCAGCGGGTAAGACAGAGGCCTTCGCCCTGTTGAAAGACGCGCGCAACGACTTCGAAAAGCGTTGGAGCTTCCTGGTTTCCGGTGACAACAACACCGGCCTGCCGCCAGCGCCTGCCATCGTGAAACCGGAAATGGACGCGGTGCAGCAAGACTGGGACAGCCTGCGTAAAAACGCCGACGCCATTCTCGCCAGCGAACAAACCGTACTGTCTCTGCACCAGGTTGCTGCCACCTTGGCCGAAACCATTCCGCAGCTGCAGGTCGAGTACGAAGAAGTGGTCGACATTCTGCTGGAAAGCGGCGCGACCGCTGCCCAGGTATCGGTTGCCCAGCGTCAGTCGCTGTTGGCCGAACGTATCCTTGGTTCGGTGAACAAGGTACTGGCCGGTGACGAAGACTCGGTACAAGCCGCCGACATGTTCGGTCGTGACGCCAGCCTGTTCGGTCGCGTACTCAAGGCGATGATCGAAGGCAACGCCGCCATGAAGATCACCAAGGTCAGCGACCAGGAAGCCCTGGAGCGTCTGTCCGAGATTTCCGAGCTGTTCGAGTTCGTATCCGGTTCGGTAGACGAAATTCTCGAAACCTCGCCTGAACTGTTCCAGGTTCGTGAATCGGCGAGCAGCATCTTTACCGTGTCGCAAACCCTGTTGGACAAAGCCTCGAAACTCGCCGGCGGCTTTGAAAACCTGGTGGGCGCGCGTTCCATGAACACCCTGGCCGGCTACGTGCTGGGTCTGCTGGCTATCGCCTCAATCGTATTGATCGGTCTGGTCATGGTGCAGAGCACCCGCAGCCGACTGGCTGAAACCGCCGAGAAAAACGAACGGAACCAGGCGGCGATTCTGCGACTGCTCGATGAAATTGCCGACCTCGCGGACGGTGACTTGACCGTAGCGGCCACCGTAACCGAAGACTTCACCGGTGCCATCGCCGACTCGATCAACTACTCGATCGACCAGCTGCGCGACCTCGTTGCCACGATCAACCTGACAGCCGTACAGGTGGCCGCCGCCGCCCAGGAAACCCAGGCAACGGCAATGCACCTGGCCGAAGCATCCGAGCACCAGGCGCAAGAAATTGCCGGTGCGTCGGCGGCAATCAACGAAATGGCCGTGTCCATTGACCAGGTATCGGCGAACGCCTCGGAATCGTCTGCGGTAGCAGAACGTTCCGTAGCCATCGCCAACAAGGGTAACGAGGTGGTGCACAACACCATCACCGGCATGGATAACATCCGTGAGCAGATCCAGGACACGTCGAAACGTATTAAACGTCTCGGTGAGTCGTCCCAGGAGATTGGTGACATCGTTAGCCTGATTAACGACATTGCCGACCAGACCAACATCCTCGCACTGAACGCCGCGATCCAGGCCTCCATGGCCGGTGACGCCGGTCGAGGCTTCGCCGTGGTAGCGGACGAGGTACAACGCCTCGCTGAACGTTCCTCCGCTGCAACCAAGCAGATCGAGGCGCTGGTTAAAACGATTCAGACCGACACCAACGAAGCGGTTATCTCCATGGAGCAAACCACTTCCGAAGTAGTACGCGGTGCGCGTCTGGCGCAAGACGCCGGTGTGGCACTGGAAGAGATTGAAAAGGTATCCAAGACCCTCGCGGCCTTGATCCAGAACATCTCCAACGCCGCCCGTCAGCAAGCGTCCTCTGCGGGCCACATCTCCAACACCATGAACGTGATTCAGGAGATCACCTCGCAGACGTCCTCGGGTACCACCGCTACTGCCAAGAGCATTGGTAACCTGGCCAAAATGGCCAGTGAGATGCGTCGTTCGGTTTCTGGTTTTACCCTGCCAGAAGCAGCGGACCAGGCCTGATCGAGGAAAGCGCGATGACCTGAAAGGGTCATCGTCACTGGGCCATGAGCGAGGGAGACGGCATGCAACCGAGCGGGGCGCCGGGTGGAGCGCCAAGTGGGACCTGGGCCCTGAAGCCTTTGGTCGACATGACGCCCGCCGAATTCCACGACTGGCAAGCGCTGCTTGAAGAGCGCACCGGTGTGGTGATCAACGAACAGCGCCAGGCCTTTTTGCAGACCAATCTCAGCGCGCGCATGCGTGAGCTGGATGTTCCGGACTACGCCAGCTACTACCGGCAAGTCACGGCGGGTCCGCGTGGTGCCGTGGAGTGGTCAACCCTGCTGGACCGCCTGACCGTTCAAGAAACCCGTTTCTTCCGCCATCGCCCTTCGTTTGAAGTGCTTGAGCAATACCTGGCGTTGCGCCTGGCGAAGGCCCAGCCCGGCGAACAGCCATGGGCGTTATGGAGCGTGGGTTGCTCCAGCGGAGAAGAACCGTACTCCATGGCCATAAGTGCTGCGGAAGTGCTGCGTGATAGCGAGATGCCCGGCCATTTCGGCGTGACGGGCACCGATATCAGCATGAATGCCTTGAGCAAGGCGCGTGACGGGGAATACGCCGCGCGCAAGTTCGAGCAGATGGATATAGACCTGTGCGAGCGTTACTTCGACGCGCAGGACGATGGTCGTTTGAAAGTAATACCGAGCCTGGCCGCACGTGTGTGTTGTGCAAGGCTCAACGTGCTGGAACTGGCGAAAGCGCCAATGACCGGCATGGATGTCATTTTCTGTCAGAACTTGCTGATCTATTTTCGTCGCTGGCGTCGCCGCGAGATCCTCAACCGCCTGGCTGAACGCCTTGCGCCAGGTGGTCTGTTGGTAGTCGGCGTCGGTGAAGTGGTCGGTTGGCAGCACCCGGACCTGGAGCCGGTGGCCGACGAGCGAGTTCTGGCTTTTACCCGAAAGGGGTAACGAGCGGTTTATGAGTGGAGTTGCTATGGGTGATCGGCACGATTATGTCGCCCTGGAGTGGGTTAAAGGCGAGATCGCAGAAACCCTGAAACAGGCACGGCAGGCCCTTGAGGCGTTCGTTGAGAACCCCGAGGACTCGACGCGCATGCGGTTCTGCCTGACCTATGCACACCAGGTTCACGGCACTCTGCAAATGGTGGAGTTCTACGGCGCAGCCTTGCTCGCCGAAGAGATGGAACACCTTGCCCAGGCCTTGATGGAAAACCGCGTGAGCAACCAGGGTGAAGCCCTGGAAGTGCTGATGCAGGCCATTCTGCAACTGCCGGTTTACCTCGACCGCATTCAAACCGCTCGCCGCGACCTGCCGATGGTCGTGCTGCCGCTGCTTAACGATTTGCGCTCGGCCCGTGGCGAAAAGCTACTGTCCGAAACCAGCCTGTTCTCCCCCGACATGACCGTGCGCCAGCCGGCGCTGTCGGCTGATTCGCTTGCACAACTGCGCACGGCCGACTTGCCGGTGCTGCTGCGCAAACTGCGCCAGATGCTGCAAATGGCGCTGATTGGCGTCATCCGCAATCAAGACCTGGGCACCAACCTCGGCTATATGGCCCGTGTGTTCGCGCGCCTTGAAGTGCTGTGCAAAGACGCGCCGCTGGGCCCGCTCTGGCAAATTGCCTCGGGCATCGTCGAAGGCTTGTCCAACGGCAGCGTGCTCAACGGCAGCTCCGTGCGCACGTTGCTGCGCCAGGTCGATAAAGAACTCAAACGCCTGCTGGAGCAAGGTGCCGACGGCATCAACCAGCCGGCCCCGGATGAGCTGACCAAGAACCTGCTGTTCTACGTCGCCAAGTCCAGCCCGCAATCGCCGCGTATCCGCCAGCTCAAAGAACAGTACCGCCTCGACGAAGCGCTGCCTGACGACGATATCGTCGACGAAGAGCGCGCGCGCCTCGCCGGCCCGGACCGCGACGCCATGCGTTCGGTGGTCGCCGCCCTGTGCGAAGAACTGGTGCGCGTCAAAGACAGCCTCGACCTGTTCGTGCGCAGCGACCGCAGCAAGGTCGCCGAGCTGGACAGCCAACTGGCGCCGCTCAAGCAAATCGCCGACACCTTGGCCGTGTTGGGTTTTGGCCAGCCGCGCAAAGTCATTCTCGACCAGATCGATGTGGTGCATGGCCTGTCCCTCGGCCAGCGTGAACCTAGCGATGCGGTGTTGATGGATGTTGCCGGTGCGCTGCTGTACGTGGAAGCGACCCTGGCCGGCATGGTCGGCCCTGCCGATGACGGCCGCCGCGAAGAAAGCCATCTGCCGACCACCGACGTTGGCCAGATTCACCAGTTGGTGATCAAGGAAGCGCGCAACGGCCTGGAACAGGCCAAAGACGCGATCATCGAATTCATCGCCTCGCAGTGGAACCACGAGCACCTGGCCCGCGTGCCAGAGCTGCTGACCCAGGCCCGTGGCGGCCTGGCCATGATTCCGCTGGAGCGTGCCGCCGCCTTGCTGCAGGCGTGCAACCGCTATATCCAGGAACAACTGCTGGCGCGCAAAGCCGTGCCGAACTGGCAGAGCCTCGACACCCTGGCCGACGCCATCACCAGCGTCGAGTACTACCTCGAACGCTTGAGCGAAGATCACGCTGCCCAAGGCGACCTGATTCTCGACGTGGCCGAGGAAAGCCTGGAAGCCCTGGGCTATCCGCTTAAAGAAAAGCCGTCGATCCTTGATCGCGTCGAGCCCGAGCCGGAAACATTCGCGCCGCTCTCAGACCCGATGCACGACATCGACGTGCTGGAACAAGCGCCCGAGTTGGCCGAAGAAGCCGAGCCGGCTCCCGCGCCGTTTGAGGCCGAGCCGTCGTCGTTCGAATCGGACTTTGACGTCATCGAAGAAAGCTTCAGCCTCGAAGACCTGCCGGTTGTCGAGACGGCGAGTGCACCCGCCAGCGGCGACGCCGGCGGTATCGAATTCTCCCTGGAAGATCTGCAAGCGCCGGAGCCAGACGACGAGTTGAGCCTGGGCTTCAGTGAACTGGAAAGCGTCGAGCTGGAAATCGCCGAACCTGACCTGCTGGCGCTCGAAGACAGCTGGACCCTCGAAGACCTTCCCGCCGCACCAGGCGAAGTGGTTGAGCTGAGTTCGTTTGAAGAGCTGCCAACGCTGGACCTCAACGACGAACCGCTGACCCTTGGCGAACCTTCGACCGAGTGGACCAGTGACAGTCTGGAACTGCGCGACCTTGAACTGGACGCCCCTGAGGCACCGGTGTTCTCGTTGGAAGAGGGCGGTCTTGAAGAGCTGAGCCTGGAAGCGCTGGACGACAATCCGGCTGACTGGAACGAAGCCGAACTGGCCGAACTGGAATTGCCCGAAGTCGACCTGCCTGTTGCTGAGCCGCAAGTGCCTGTTGCTGCGGCTCCGGTTGAAAAGCCGATGTCGATGGCCGATGTCATGGCCACCCCGGTGCAGGCCATCAACCCGCCCGCGCAAGATGTGCCGCCGAGCCTGCTGCCACCGCCCGAAGGCGAAGAGCCTATTGATGAAGACCTGCTGGAAGTCTTTATCGAAGAGGTGGGCGAGGTGCTGGAAACCATCGCCGAATACCTGCCGCAGTGGCGCGCCGACACGGACGACAAAACCGCACTCAGCGAAGTGCGCCGCGCCTTCCATACCCTCAAGGGCAGTGGCCGCATGGTGCGCGCGCTGATTATCGGCGAGCTCGGCTGGTCCATCGAAAACCTGCTTAACCGCGTGCTCGACCGCAGCATTCAGCCCGACGAAGACGTGCAGCAAGTGATTGCCGACGTGGTTGCGCTGATGCCCGCTCTGGTCGACGAATTTGCCGCCAAGGCCCAGCGCCAGCGCGACGACGTTGATGCCCTGGCCGCCACCGCCCACGCCCTGGCGCGGGGGCAGCGCCGCCCAAAACCTGAAGCCCCGGCGCCCGTGCAGGCAGCCGACGCCGTGGGCGAAACGGCGGCTGTCACCTTGCCAGAAATCGAAGCGCTGGACCCGCAGCTGATCGAGATTTTCCGCAATGAAGCGGAAACCCACCTCGACACGTTGGTGGGCTTCCTCGCCGATTGCGCCCAGCAGTTGCCACAGGAAATCACCGATAACCTGCAACGCGCCCTGCACACCCTCAAGGGCAGCGCGCACATGGCCGGTATTCTGCCGATTGCAGAAATTGCCACGCCGCTGGAAAAGCTGGCCAAGGAATTCAAAACCAACCTGATCCCCATGGACCTGGCCGAAGCGGAACTGCTGCACACCGCCGAGCAGCTGTTCCGTCAGGGTCTGGAGCAACTCGAAACTCACCCGCTGGCACCGATCGAAGGGGCGCCCGAGTTCCTCGAACGCGTCGCCAAACTGCACCAGGAACGCCTGGAAACCGCCCAGTCGGCCCGCGAAGACCTGCAAGGCAGCGACAGGCGCGACCCGCAACTGATCGGCATTTTCCTTTCCGAAGGCATGGACATTCTGCTGGACGCCGAGGACCTGCTGCGCAAATGGCGCGAGCACCCGTCCGAGCGTCAGGAACTGAGTGCGCTGCTGGACGAACTGACCACCCTTGGCCGTGGCGCCGAGATGGCCGAGCTGCCGCAAATCGATGAGCTGTGCGAGGCCCTGCTGGACCTCTACGGTGCCGTCGAGGAAGGCAGCCTGGCGGTGAGCGAACGCTTCTTCAGTGAAGCCGAAAGTGCCCACGAAGCGCTGATCAGCATGATGGATCAGGTCGCCGCGGGCTTGCAGGTAACTGCCGAGCCGCAGCGCGTGGAAGCCCTGCGCCAGCTGCTGGGCGAAGCGCTGGACCCGCAAACCCTGGCGCTGCTCAGCCCTGGCGGTGAAGCCGGCCTGAACATCGTTGAACTGGACGAGGCTACCGCCGACCTGCAAATGGCCGAGTGGAGCAACGACACCGGCACCGACGAACCGATGGGGGAATACGACCTGTCGGCGTTCGACGCATTGCCGAACGTGGAAGAGTTGGCGGACGAGCCCCTGCCTGCCGACGATCTGATGCCTGCCGTTGAAGAACTGGCCGCCATCGAGCCCGCGCCGGAGCCCTTTGTTGCGACGCCGGTGCCAGAGCCAACACCAGTACCAGCGCCAGTGGTTGAAGCCGAGGCTGATCCGCTCGATGCCGAGATGGTGGAAATCTTCCTCGAAGAGGCGGTGGATATCCTCGAAAGCTCGGGCCAGGCTCTGGACCGTTGGCTCGGTGAGCCGGACAACCACTTGGCCCTGTCTTCCTTGCTGCGCGATTTGCACACCCTTAAAGGTGGCGCGCGCATGGCCGCCATTCGCCCGATCGGCGATCTGGCCCATGAGCTGGAAACCCTTTACGAAGGCTTGGTCGACCGCCGTTATAGCTATTCGCCTGCGCTAGCCGGCCTGCTGCAACGCAGCCACGACAAACTCGCCGTGCTGTTGGATCAGTTGCAGGCTAACCAGCCGCTGCACGACCCGGCGGACTTGGTTCAGGACATCCGCAACTTTCGCCAGGGCGGCGCGCAGAGCCTCTCCGCCGCAGCGGTAATGCTCGATGACCTCGACCTCGCTGAACCGGTTGAACTGACCGACATCGACGCGGCCCTGGTTGAAGACGTACCGAGCCCCGAAGCGCAACTCATTGCCGCCGAAGACGAGCTGGAAGCGTTGCCGCTGGTAGAGCCGGTGGAAGCCGAGCTTGAGCCGCAGGTCATTGATTTTGACGATGTGACGGCCACCGCCGAGCTGAGCGCCGAAGAGCTTCACGACGTGCTGCCGGAACCCGAGCCGGTAGAGTTCGATAGCGAAGAAGACGCCGCGCCAGTTGCAGAGGTCGTCGAGCTGCCAGCGCTGCAAGAACCAGAACCAGAACCAGAACCAGAACCCGAGCCGCAGCCTGTTGTGTACGAAGCCCCGGCCCCGACCGCCTTCGATGACGACCGCGACCCGGAGCTGGTGGAAATCTTCCTCGAAGAAGGGTTCGACATCATCGACAGCTCCAGCGCCGCCTTGCAGCGCTGGAAAGATGACCTCGATAACAGCCTTGAACTGGAATCCTTGCAGCGTGATTTGCACACCCTCAAGGGTGGCGCGCGCATGGCCGAGATTCGCGAAATTGGCGACCTGGCCCATGAACTGGAATTTCTTTACGAAGGCCTGGGCGATGGCCGTTTGCGCGCCAGCCCGGGGCTGTTCGTGCTGCTGCAGAGCTGCCACGACCGTCTTGCCGAAATGCTCGAAGCCGTGCGTGACAAGCGTCACGTGCCCAAGGGCGACGACCTGATCGAGACCATCAAACGTTTTCGCGCCAACCCCGACGAACAACTGAGCATGCCTTCGAGCGTGCACCTGGTTGCCGCCGTCGAGGAGCCCGTAGCGGACGATGCCGAAGATGACGACATCCTCGACATCTTCCTGGAAGAGGCCGACGACCTGCTGGAAAGCATGGAAAGCGCCATCGGCCGTTGGGAAGAGAAGCGTGACGACAGCGATGCCATCGACGACATGCTGCGCATTCTGCACACCCTCAAGGGCGGTGCGCGTCTGGCCGGTCAGAAAGCCCTGGGCGACCTGACCCACAATCTGGAACAACACCTGACCGAGGCGCAGCAACAAGGCGCGCCTTGGCCGGAAAGTCTGTTCCTCGATGTGCAGTCGGGCTTCGAAGCGCTGCAAGGCGAACTCGACCAACTGCGTCAGCGGGTCAACGACAGCATGGCCGCCGACCTGGCCCAAGCCAGCCAGGAACCGGCGGAGCCACAAGCGCCCGCGCCGAGCACCTTGCCGGCCGTGCACACGCTGGCCAGCCCGATTGTCGCTGCCAGCGAATTCTCCTCGGCGCCGGCTGCGGCCAAAGTGCTGCCGTTCGTGCGCCGCGCGCAGGAAGCCGCGCTGGACGCTGCTGCCCGCCGCGCGCCACAGGAACTGGTGAAAGTACCCGCCGAGTTGCTTGAAGGCCTGGTGAACCTGGCCGGTGAGACCTCGATTTTCCGTGGTCGTGTCGAACAGCAGGTGAGCGACTTCGGTTTCACCCTCGGCGAGATGGAAGCGACCATCGACCGGGTGCGCGACCAGTTGCGCCGCCTCGACATCGAAACCCAGTCGCAGATCATCAGCCGCATCCAGCTCGAAGCCGAGCGCGTCGGGTACGAAGACTTCGACCCGTTGGAAATGGACCGTCACTCGCAGCTGCAGCAGCTCTCGCGCGCCCTGTTCGAGTCCGCTTCCGACTTGCTGGAACTGAAAGAAACCCTGGCCGCGCGTAACCGCGATGCCGAAACCCTGTTGCTGCAACAGGCGCGGGTCAACACCGAACTGCAAGAAGGCCTGATGCGTACGCGCATGGTGCCGTTCGACCGCCTGGTGCCACGTCTGCGCCGTATCGTTCGCCAGGTGGCGAGCGAGTTGGGCAAACAGGTCGACTTTATTGTCGGTAACGCCGAAGGCGAGATGGACCGTACCGTTCTCGAACGTATCGTCGCGCCGCTGGAACACATGCTGCGTAACGCCGTGGACCACGGCATTGAACAGAGCGATGTGCGCCGCGCCGCAGGCAAGAGCGAGCAGGGCACCATTCGCCTGAGCCTTGGCCGCGAGGGTGGCGACATTGTGCTGACCCTGGCCGACGACGGTGGCGGCATCAAGCTTGAGGCCGTGCGCCGCAAAGCGCTCGAGCGCGGCATGATGGACAGCGCCTCGGACCTGACCGACTACGAAATTCTGCAATTCATTCTGGAAGCCGGTTTCTCCACCGCCGAGAAGGTCACGCAGATCTCCGGGCGTGGCGTGGGCATGGACGTGGTGCACTCCGAGGTGAAACAACTCGGCGGTTCCATGAGCATCGATTCGGTACCGGGCGAGGGCACCACCTTCCGCATCCGCCTGCCGTTCACCGTGTCGGTAAACCGCGCGTTGATGGTGCTTTCCGGTGAAGACCTGTACGCCATTCCGTTGAACACCATCGAAGGTATCGTGCGCGTTTCGCCGTACGAACTGGAAGCCTATTACGCTCCGGATGCGCCGCGTTTCGAATACGCCGGCCAAGCGTACGAGCTGCGTTACCTGGGCGACCTGCTGAACAACGGCCAGCAACCGAAACTGGTCGGCCAGAGCCTGCCGCTGCCGGTGATTCTGGTGCGCTCCAGCGACCACGCCGTGGCCGTGCAAGTGGACTCACTGGCCGGTTCGCGCGAGATCGTGGTGAAGAGCCTCGGCCCGCAGTTCGCCGGTGTGCATGGTATTTCCGGTGCGACCATCCTCGGGGACGGTCGCGTGGTGGTGATTCTCGACCTGCTGGCGACCATTCGGGTGCGTCACGCGCACCTGCTCAACCAGTTGCAAACCCGTACCGTCAGCCGTACCGCCCTGCCCGCCGAGGTGGAAGTGGAACGTCCGACGCTGGTCATGGTGGTCGACGACTCGGTTACCGTGCGCAAGGTCACCAGCCGCCTGCTCGAGCGTAACGGCATGAACGTACTCACCGCCAAAGACGGTGTGGACGCCATCTCGCTGCTGCAAGAGCACAAGCCGGACATCATGCTGCTGGACATCGAAATGCCGCGCATGGACGGTTTCGAAGTGGCCAACCTGGTGCGCCACGACCAGAACCTGCAAGACCTGCCGATCATCATGATCACCTCGCGTACCGGTGATAAACACCGTGAGCGGGCGATGAACATTGGCGTCAACGATTACCTCGGCAAGCCGTACCAGGAGTCGTTGCTGCTAGAAACCATCGCCAGGCTGGTGGCCGAACACCCGGTTAAACGCACATGACCGAAAAAAACAGCGCACGCATCGCCGTGCTTGCAGACACCTCGTTGCAGCGCCACGTGCTGCAACAGGCGCTGACGGGCAGCGGCTACAACGTGGTGCTCAACACCGACCCGGCGCGCCTTGACGCCGAGGCACTGGCGGGCTGTGAAGCAGACCTGTGGCTGGTGGATCTGGCCCAGTCTGAAGACTCGCCGCTGATCGACACCCTGCTGGAACATGCAGACGTGCCGGTGCTGTTTGGCGAAGGCCATGCGCCGGAGCGGCACTCGGAAAACTACCCGCGCTGGGAGCGCCGCCTGGTCGGCAAGCTCAAGCGCTTGGTGGGCGACCCCACGCAAGCGGTCGGCCCAAGCCTGCAAGCCTTGTTTGACGAAGCGCAGCGTCCGGCGCGACTGGATTTACCCACGGCGCTGGCCAACACCCCGCTGGCCGCTGGTGCGCCGGCGCGCCAGGTGTGGCTGCTGGCCGCTTCATTGGGCGGCCCGGCGGCGGTCAAAGCCTTCCTCGATGCGCTGCCGGGCGGCTTGCCGATTGGCTTTATCTACGCCCAGCACATCGATGCCAGTTTCGAAGCCACCCTGCCGCAAGCCGTCGGCCGTCACAGCCAGTGGCACGTCAACCCTGCACGCCAGGGCGACGCCGTACGGTGTGGCGAAGTGGTGGTGGCGCCCATTCAATACGAACTGGGCTTTGCCGAAGACGGCGCCATGAAGATTGCCGACCGTGGCTGGCCGGAACCGTACAGCCCGTCCATTGACCAGATGATGCTCAACCTCGCCCAGCATTTCGGTGCCCTGAGCGGCGTGATTGCCTTCAGCGGCATGGGCAGCGACGGCAGCGCCGCAGCAGCCTATGTGCGGCGTCAGGGCGGCGCCATCTGGACCCAGCGCGCCGACAGTTGCGCCTGCGCCAGCATGCCCGACAGCCTGCGCGAAGGCGGCTACAGCGCCTACAGTGGCGACCCGCGCGAGCTGGCGGAAACGCTGGTCAACCATTTAGCGTCGCAGTGCGCCTGATAGCGCCGACAGGATTTCCCCATGAGCCAAGCCGTCACCCCAACCACCACGTCCACCACAACCAGCATCACCGGGTTGCTGGTGCCGCTGGCCGACCGCACGTTGCTGCTGCCGAACGTGGCGGTGGCCGAGCTGATTCCGTATCGCGCGCCGCAAGTAACGCCCGGCATGCCGGCCTGGTTTCTCGGGCAAATGGCCTGGCGGGATTTGAGCTTGCCGCTGCTGTCGTTTGAAGCCGCTTCCGACGGCCAGCCGCAGATTCGCCCCGGCGCTCGCGTGGCCGTGATCAACGCCCTGGGCGGCCGGCCCACCGTGAAGTTTCTCGCCCTGTTGGTGCAAGGTATTCCGCGCTCGCTGAAAGTGGGCACCGAGCTGGCCCGCGCCGACGTGCCGCTGGCGCCGCTGGAGCTGGACGCCGTGAGCTTCGGTGAAGCCGTGGCAAAGATTCCCGACCTGCTGGCGCTGGAACAGATGCTCGCGGATGCCGGCTTGATCTGATGCCCGCTCGTTGGGCTTCGCACTGCGAAGCCCAACGCCCGCCTTCACAAAACTTCAAACTTTTCCCCGCCTCGCCACTCACACCTCAGTACACCGAGACGCCGGCCGCTAGAGCCTGCGCTACCGACCGTTCAGCTGATGGAGAGTGAAAAATGACTGTTGTTCTGATGACCGACGTGGCCACGCTGCGCCAACGCGCGCGCCAGCACATTGAGGAAGGCGCGATTACCGAGGGCTACTCGGCCAACCGCGAAGAAGTGATCAAGCTGCTCAACACCGCGCTGGCCACGGAACTCGTGTGCTACCTGCGTTACAAGCGCCACTACTTCATGGCCACCGGCCTGAAAGCCAGCGCTGCCGCTGCCGAGTTTCTCGAGCACGCCCAGCAGGAACTGGCGCATTCGGACCAACTGGCCGAACGCATCATGCAGTTGGGTGGCGAGCCGGACTTCAACCCTGAATCGCTTACCGCACGCTCCCACGCCGAATACGTAGAAGGCGCGACGCTGAAAGAGATGATTACCGAAGACCTGGTGGCCGAACGTATCGCCATCGACAGCTACCGGGAAATCATCAACTACCTCGGCAACGACGACCCAACCTCGCGCCGCCTCTTTGAAGAGATTCTGGCGCAGGAAGAAGAGCATGCCGATGATCTGGCGGATTTGTTGAAGGATTCTTAAGGATAGGCGTTGTGCCCGGCCCTCTCCCCCAGCCCCTCTCCCGCAAGCGGGCGAGGGGAGCCAATCGAGTCGCCGCTCAGTTCCCCTCTCCCCTTGGGGAGAGGGGCTAGGGGAGAGGGCCCGGGGTCAACGTAAAACTAAAAATCCCCCCACAACTGCTGCGCCACGCTCAAGGCCACCACAGGCGCCGTCTCCGTGCGCAACACCCTTGGCCCTAACCGCGCCGCCTGAAACCCCCGGCCCTGCGCCTGCGCCACTTCGGCGTCCGACAGCCCACCCTCCGGCCCAATCAGAAACGCCAGCGACTGCGGTTTGTCATGGCGGGTCAGCGGCTTGGCCACCGGGTGCAGCACGAGCTTCAGGTCGGCCTGACACTGCTCAAGCCACTGCGCTAAAACAACCGGCGGATGAATCACCGGCAACACCGAACGCCCGCATTGCTCGCAGGCGCTAATCGCGACCTGCCGCCAGTGCTCCAGGCGTTTGTCTTCGCGCTCGCCTTTGAGGCGCACCTCGCAGCGTTCGCTGACGATGGGCGTGATCTCGTTGGCGCCCAGTTCGGTGGCCTTCTGAATCGCCCAGTCCATGCGCTCGCCGCGGGACAAGCCCTGGCCCAAATGAATATGCAGCGGCGACGGTGTCTGGCCCGGCAACGCCTCGCGCAGTTCAACGCGCACGTTCTTTTTGCCCACCTCGATCAGCTCCCCGAGAAACTCCTGGCCGCTGCCGTCGAACAGCTGCACCGCATCGCCGACGGCATGGCGCAGTACGCGGCCGATGTAGTGAGCCTGGGTTTCTGGCAGGTCGTGCTGGCCGATGGAGAGGGGGGCGTCAATAAAGAATCGGGAGAGGCGCATGGCGTAATGGCAGTTAGCGATAGGGGCGGCAAGCATAGCCCAGAGCGTGTGTGAAATTCTCCTTGGCGCACGCGTGCGGCGCTGCCAGCAGGGCTCAAACGTTCATCCAGCCCGCACTAATACTTCGGATAACGCTAACTAATGTGAGTGTTTTGAAGTTGCCGAAGTTGGCGTGTTAAGTGTCGGTTCCGGGGCGCGCACGTAATAATAAAGCTCTCTAAAAACCGTTATTTATCAATGTTATGGCGCCGAATCAGGCTGTTTCGGAAACACTGAAAGTGGCGTTCTTATTAGTTGTCCGATGCGACAAATCACAGCGCCGTGGTCAACTTTTCACGCCAACGGCCTTGGCGTAATAGCACGTCAAAGTGTCGTGAATTGAACATGCCTTAGTTGCCGAGCATGGGGCAATGAATGGGGCTTTTTTCAGGCCCATGGGTAACTCGGCCAGCAGTGCGGATTGCATCTCCCGCTGCACAGACTGAGCGAGCGGACGGCCATCGCAGGGTGCAATAGGTGGTCGCCACGCTCAACCCATTTGAATGACGCCCGGGCGCTGGTGCGGGTGCATGCCGACACATTCAATTCATGGGGACTAGACAATGAAAATGAAACACACCGGATTGGCACTGGCCGTGGCGAGCGCCAGCGTTTTTACCTTGTCGGCAGCGCAAGCGGGGCAGGCAGATTCCAAGGGCTTCATTGAAGACAGTTCGCTCGATCTGATCTCGCGCAACCTCTACTGGAACATGGACCGCCACGACACCGGCACCAGCGATAACCGCGAATGGGGCCAAGGCTTTCAGCTGGACTACGTGTCTGGCTTCACCCAGGGCACTGTGGGTTTTGGCGTCGACATGAGCGCCTACGCCGGCATCAAACTCGACAGCGGCGGTGGCCGTGCCGGCTCGAAAATGTTTCCCCAGGATTCGGACGGTAACTCCGAAGACGACTTCTCTTCCCTGGGCGGCGCCGTAAAGGTTCGCCTGTCCAACACCACGCTTAAATACGGCGACCTGCACCCTTACAATCCTGTCATCGCCATGGCCGACGCGCGCCTCGTGCCCGCTACCGCCACCGGCTTTCAGCTGGACAGTGCTGAAGTCAAAGGTCTGAAAATCGACGCCGGTCACTTCACCTCGTCCAAAGACAACAACCAGTCCGGCAGCCACGATGGCTTCTATGCGGGGTATGCGGGCAAGGAAGGCGGCGACGTCACCTTTGTTGGCGCGACCTACAGCATCACCGACACCCTCAGTGTCACGGGCTACGGCTCCGAATACGAAGACTTGTGGAAGCAGTACTACGGCAACGCCAACTACGTGATGGCGCTAACTGACAACCAGTCGCTGAGCTTCGACTTCAACATCTACCGCACCCTGGACGAAGGCCAATCGCTGGCTGGCACCATCGACACCACCGCGTGGTCGTTTGCCACCGGTTACACCCTCGGCGCGCACACGGTGACGCTGGCCTTCCAGAAAAACCATGGCGACCAGCCATTCGACTATCTGGTGCTCGGCGGCGGCGTGTTCCAAGACTCGATCTACCTGGCCAACTCCATGCAACTGGTGGACTTCAACGGCCCGCGGGAAGAATCCTGGCGCCTGGGCTACAACCTGAACATGGCCACCTACGGCGTGCCCGGTCTGACCTTCTACGCGGGCTACACCCGTGGCGACAATGTGGACGGCAGTCATATGGATGCCAGCAGTCCGTACAACTATTACGCCGACAACGAGAAGCACTGGGAGCGGGATATTTCGGTGAAATACGTCTTGCAGGACGGGCCGGCGAAGGACTTGTCCTTCCGCATTCGGCAAGCCACGCACCGGATTTCCGGCACCTCGGACGTGGATTCCGATCAGGTTCGTCTGATCATCGAATATCCGTTGAGCATTTTGTAAGGGCCGAAAAGCATCGAGACCGAAGCCTCTCCTACAGGTTTAACGTTTTCTGCAGGAGAGGCTTCAGCCTCGATCTTTAACGGTGAACGGCGATTAAATCGGCAACGCCATATAGAACTGCGAACCCTTCCCTGGCCGCGAATACACGCTGATTCGCCCACCGTGCAATTGCACGATCTCCTTGCACAGCGCTAACCCCAACCCGGCGCCGCCTTTGCGTTTGCCGATCTGCACAAACGGCTCGAAGATTCGCGCCTGCTGGCTGAAGTCGATGCCTTCGCCATAGTCCTGCACGCTGATGATCAGGCGTTCGCCATGGCGCCGCGCTTGCACCTGAATTTCGCTGCCGCTGATGCTGTGCCGCAGCGCATTGCCGATCAGGTTGTCCAGCACCCGCTCGATTTGCTGGCGGTCGATGTTTACCTGAGTCAGCGGCTCCAGCACTTCCACCACAATGTTGATGTCGCGTTCGCTGGCTTTGTCGGCGAAGCGTTTCTGGGTGGTGGCGATCAATTCGTGAAGGTCGCACGGTGCCCGTTCGAGCTTTTGCAGGCCGTTCTGGTAGCGCGAGAAGTTCAGCAGGTCGGTGATCAGTTGCACCAGGCGCGCCATCTCTTCGTCCACGGTGCGGATCAGGTCCGCCTCGCGAGATTCCTCGGCGAATTTGAGTCTTTCCTGCAGCAGGCTGAAGGCCATGTGCATGCCCGTTACCGGCGTGCGCAGCTCGTGGGAAGCACGCAGCACAAACTCCATACGAATGCGCTCGAACGCGCGTTGTTCGGTCACGTCGCGCAGCACCATCACGGCGCCAACGGTGCGCCCGTCAACATGGTGCACCGGCGTCAGTGCCCAGGCCAGCAAGCGCTTCTCGCCAGCGGTTTCGATCAGCAGATCTTCCGGCACCTGTTCCAGCTGTTTGCCGCTGAGTACCAGGCGCACGGCTTCATCGAGTTCCGGGCGATTGATCACGGCGCCGAAGCTTTTACCCAGCAGGTCGTGTTCCCAGAACAACTGGCGGATGGCAACCGGGTTGGCGTGTTCGATGTTGCCGTTGACGTCGATGATCACCAGGCCATCGTCAATGCTGTCGAGCACCGCTTGCAGACGTTTCTGACTGGCGAGCAAGGCCTCGACGTTGGTTTCCTTGAGCTGACGCAGGGCATCTGCCATGAGCCCGAAACGGCGGCTGAGCAAGGCCATTTCGCTGACCGAAGACACCGGTAACGCCACGTCGAAATCGCCCTGGCTGATTTTGTCGGCGGCAGTGGCGAGCGCTTCAATGGGGCCGCCAAAACGACGGGCGATGCTTTGTGCCGTCAGCAGCCCGATCAGCAGCACGGCACCGCCCAACAGGCTCAGGAGCAGGGCGATCAGCCTGGCCCGATCGCGTGCCTGGGCTTCGGCCATGGTCACGTTGTTGATGGCGATTTGCTGCACTTCGAGCATGTGCTTGCGCACGTCGTTGAAGGCCTGGCTGACGGTGTCGTCGTCGTTGACGCCACCGTTCGCCGGGTCGGCCGCATCGAGAATCACCTGAAACGCGCTGTAGGCTTTCTCGATGCGCTCAAACCCTTCACGGTCGTGGCGGTTTTCCAGGTCCAGGCTTTCTTCCAGCAGATTGCGAAATTGCGCCTGAGAAGCGCGCAGCGCCGTCATGTCCGGTTTAACGCTGAGCATGATGGTCAACTGGTCGCCAAAGCTGGTGCGCAAGCGTTGGCTGAGGTCGATGGTGGCGAAGCTGTTCTGAATCAGGCCTTCCTGGGTTTGTGCCATTCGCAGCACGCTGACAACTCCCAAGAGCAAGCCCAACAGCGCGACGGTAATCAACGCTGAGAAGCTCAGGAAGAACCGCGTTCGCAGGGTCATGGCTGGCTTCATAGGTTGTACTGTTTGCGTTTGCGATAGAGCGTCGAGGCGTCGATGCCCAGGGTTTTGGCGGCTTGGTCAAGGGTGTCGCTGGTGGCCAGTACCGCGGCGATGTGAGCTTTTTCCAAGTCTTCAAGACTCAGGTCGGCACCCACGCGCGGGGCGTTGTTGCTGGTTGGCGCAACAAGACCCAGGTGACTGACGTCCACCAGTTCCTGCGGACAGATGATGCTGGCGCGCTCGATCACGTTACGCAGCTCACGGATGTTGCCGGGCCATTGGTAGTCGAGCAGGGCGTTGCGCGCTTCTTCGGTAAAGGCACGGGCGGGGCGGGCGTAGTCTTTGACGAAGCGGGCGAGAAAACGCTCGGCCAGCATCAGCACGTCATCGGCGCGCTCGCGCAGCGGCGGAAGCTTGAGGGTGATCACGTTCAGGCGATACAGCAGGTCTTCACGAAACTTGCCTTCACGCACCATGGCGTCGAGGTCGAGGTTGGTGGCCGCAACGATGCGCACGTCGGCGCGACGGGTCACCGGGTCGCCGACCCGTTCGTATTCCTTGTCTTGGATAAAGCGCAGCAACTTGGGTTGCAGGCTGAGCGGGAAGTCACCGATTTCGTCGAGGAACAAGGTGCCGCCGTCGGCCTGGCTGACGCGGCCCAGTGTGCTTTCGCTGGCTCCGGTAAACGCGCCACGGCTGTGACCGAACAGCTCGCTTTCCATCAGCTCGGCCGTGAGCGACGGGCAGTTGATGGTCACCGAGCCTTTCTTCGAACGCTGGCTCCAGCCGTGAATGGCGCGGGCCAGTTCACCCTTACCGGTACCGGATTCGCCGAGGATCAGAATGTTGGCATCGGTGCCGGCTACCTGCCGCGCGGTTTCCAGTACGGCCATCATCGCCGGGCTGTGGGAGTCGAGGTCGTCACCTGGCTTGCGCGCCTGGCCTTCCAGTTGTTCCAGGCGCGCGGCCAGAGAACGGATTTCCAGCTGCTTGGCCGCCACCATGCGCAATTGGTCGGGGCTGCACGGCTTCACCAGATAATCGCTGGCGCCGGCCTGCATGGCGTCTACGGCGGTGTCGATAGCCGAGTGCGCGGTCACGATGATCACGCGCATCCACGGCGCTTGCAGACGCATCTGGGCCAGCACTTCGAGGCCGTTGTCCTCACCCAGGCGCAGGTCCAGCAAACAGAGGTCGAAGACCTGGCGTTGCAGCAAGGTATCGGCCTGCATGGCGCTGGTCGCGGTGGCTACGGTGTAGCCCTCGTCTTCGAGGCAATAGCGAAATGTACGGAGAATTGCCGACTCGTCGTCGACGAGCAAAATACGGCCACTTTTCGGGCTTGAGGCTTCCATGTTCGGTCTCAGATCGGTTGCAGTGAGCGTTAGTCACGGAAAGTACGGGCAAGTTCGTGCAACTTGCACGGTGGATTTAAACCCATCCTGCAAGCTGCATGGGATGGCGTTTCGCTTGTCATACCTAACCTGTTGTTTTTAAACGAATTAAAAAGTTAAGCAAAGCTGGCACAGCGCTTGCGATATCCCTTGCAACAGGCCAAGAACGGCCCTAGACCGAGAGGAAATCATCATGAGCAGTCGCACCAGCCAACTGAACGAACTGATCGAAATCACCCGTGACGGTCAGCGCTTCTACGAGCACGCCCGCACCGAAGTGAAAGATCCTCAACTGCAAGCCCTGTTCCGCGACATGTCGCAGGCCAAGATCCAGGTGATCCAGGCGCTGGCAGTAAAAGTAGCCGCCAACCATGAAACGCCGGCTCAGGGCGGCACCATGATGGGCAAGCTGCGTCAGGTCTATGCCGACACCAAAGCGAGCATGTCCAAGGACGAAGGCGCTGCCTACGTTGCTGAACTGGAAGACACCGAAGACCGGATCCTGCACGCCTTTGAAGACGCCATGGAAGATGCCGACCCGGATCTGCGCGCCGCTTTGGCCGTGGAAATGCCGAAAGTGCGCGCCTGCCACGACCGCATGCGTGAACTGAAGCATTCGATGAAGTAAGCCTGTATTCGGTGTTCGTTGGGCTTCGCTTTGCTCAACCCAACCTACGAGCCAAGTGACATCGTAGGTTGGGTTGAGCAAAGCGAAGCCCAACAGCCCGCCACCACAGGTTTTGTTTTAACGCGCTCTACCGATTTTTTTACGCAACACGAAACAAGGAACCTGAACCAAGCCAGAAAGGCATGGTTCCAACCCAGTAAGGGTTCCTGACAAACAGGGTCTCGAACCCAAAAACAAACGTAAGGAGAGACATCATGTTGAGTTGGGCCATTACCTTTCTGATCATCGCCATCGTCGCAGCAGTGTTGGGCTTTGGTGGTATTGCGGGCACCGCAACCGGCATCGCGAAAATTCTCTTTGTCGTGTTCCTGGTGATGTTCGTGGTTTCGCTGATTTTCGGCCGTCGCGGTCGAGTCTGACGTCGATCAGCACTACCCAAAACGTCCTCTGTAGAGGGCGTTTTTT
The DNA here is from genome assembly GCF_900573885.1 of Pseudomonas viridiflava. Taxonomy (GTDB): domain Bacteria; phylum Pseudomonadota; class Gammaproteobacteria; order Pseudomonadales; family Pseudomonadaceae; genus Aquipseudomonas. Next base: position 17,202 of record NZ_UPSE01000499.1, on the reverse strand, counting down.
ATTGCCTGCCAAAAAGGCATTGCACGAACCGCATTCACGCTAAACCGCACTTGGGTAGAAAAGCAGTCCGGCGCGCCGCTATCATCCGCGGCACACCAAGAGGACACACCATGCTCAACGGCTTGTGGCTGGGCTTTTTCATCGTCGCGGCCGTCGCCGCGTTTTCGCAGTGGTTGGTGGGTGGAAACGCGGGCGTGTTTGCCGCCATGGTCGAAAGCCTGTTCGCCATGGCCAAGCTGTCAGTTGAAGTGATGGTGTTGCTGTTCGGCACGCTGACCCTGTGGCTCGGGTTTCTGCGCATTGCCGAGAAGGCCGGCATCGTCGACTGGCTGGCTCGGGTGCTGGGGCCGCTGTTCCGCCGCCTGATGCCGGAAGTGCCACCGGGCCATCCGGCGCTGGGGCTGATCACCATGAACTTTGCCGCCAATGCTTTGGGTCTTGACAACGCCGCCACGCCCATCGGCCTCAAAGCCATGCGCTCGCTGCAGGAGCTCAACCCCAGCAGCACCACCGCCAGCAACGCGCAGATTCTGTTTCTGGTTCTCAACGCCTCATCGCTGACCTTGCTGCCGGTGACCATCTTTATGTACCGCGCCCAGCAAGGCGCGCCCGACCCAACCCTGGTGTTTCTACCCATTCTGCTGGCAACCAGCGCCTCGACCCTGGTGGGGTTGTTGTCGGTGGCGGTGATGCAGCGCCTGCGCCTCTGGGACCCGGTGGTGCTGGCGTACTTGATTCCGGGCGCGTTGCTGCTCGGCGGCTTTATGGCCCTGCTGGCCGGTTTGTCGGCCACGGCGCTGGCCGGCTTGTCGTCGCTGCTGGGCAACCTGACGCTGTTCGGTTTGATTCTGTTATTCGTGCTGGTGGGCGCGCTGCGCAAAGTGCCGGTTTACGAAACCTTTGTAGACGGTGCCAAGGAAGGCTTCGACGTCGCCAAAAGTTTGCTGCCCTATCTGGTCGCCATGCTATGCGCCGTAGGCGTATTGCGCGCCTCGGGCGCACTGGACATCGGCCTGGATGGCGTTCGCTGGGTAGTCGAGCAGCTGGGCTGGGACAACCGCTTCGTCGATGCCTTGCCCACGGCAATGGTGAAACCGTTCTCCGGCAGTGCGGCCCGCGCCATGCTGATCGAAACCATGCAAAGCCAGGGCGTCGACAGCTTTCCCGCGCTGGTCGCCGCGACCATTCAGGGCAGTACCGAAACGACCTTCTATGTGCTGGCTGTGTATTTTGGTGCGGTCGGCATTCAGCGCGCGCGGCATGCGGTGGGCTGTGCGTTGCTGGCGGAGTTTGCCGGCGTGGTGGCGGCTATTTCGGTGTGCTACTGGTTTTTTGGCTAAGCGCGCGACGCGACGAGTCGCCATGCAGTCGAGGGAGCCCTGACTAAACTCATCGAACCGCGATCACGGTTTGGAGTGGGTTATGTCTCTACGTTCAGTCAGTGTGGGTCTGCGTAATTTCATCGGTTTTGGCGTGTTGACGCTCTGCCTGTTGGTCACGGGCGGCGTGGCGTTGAGCGAATTATCGAGCCTGCGCGACGATCTGGTGGAAGTGAAAGACATCTGGATGAGTGGCCTGGACCTGATGGCCAAGATCAAATCCGACCGCCAGGCGATGCGGCTGGATGAAAACGAAATCATCGCCCAGCCTGCTGAACTGCCCGCATTGAGCGCGGAAATCCGCACCATCACCGACCGCGTGCACGGCTACGACAAAGCGTATGCGGGAACAATTATTCTCGACGAAGACCGGCGTTTGTTCGGCGACTATGAAGCCAAGAGCGATGTCTACGAGAAGGCCCTTGATGCGGTGCTGGCAGACATGGCCGATGGTGGCGTAACCCCGGCGGTTGCAGCCCAATCGGAACAAGCTTTTGACGCGCTGATCGCTTCCCTCGATGCGCTGATTGCCCTCAACAATCGCGGCGCGGCCGAAGCTGGCGCGCGAGCGGAAGTCAGCGCCAATAACGCCACCGTGACCTTCAGCCTCATCCTGCTGGCCAGTGTGATTTTTACTGTGATTGCAGCGGTGCTGCTGAGCCGCAGCATCACCCGGCCGTTGGCCATTCTTGCCGCGTCGGCCGAGCGCATTGCGTCCGGAGACCTCAGCCAACCCGTTCCCGCTGACGGCGCCGACGAAGTCACCCAGGTGCAGCGCTCACTGGGCGGCATGCAAGGCACCCTGCGCGAAACGCTGCTGAACATTCAGAGCTCTGCCACTCAGCTCGCCTCGGCCGCTGAACAGTTGCATGCGGTCACGGACGACTCCTCGCGGGGTATCACCCGACAGAACGATGAAATTCAAATGGCCGCCACGGCTGTCACCGAAATGTCAGCTGCCGTCGATGAAGTGGCACGTAACGCCAACCACACCTCCGACACGTCACGTGAAGCCCAGGAAACGGCCCAGGCCGGTCGAGAGCAGGTAAGCAGCACGCGCAACACCATTGAGCAGCTTACCGAGCGCTTGACCATCACCTCCACCACCATCGCCACGCTGGCTGACGAAGCCATTGCCATTGGCCGCGTGCTGGAAGTGATCCGCACCATCGCCGAACAGACCAACCTGCTCGCCCTGAACGCCGCCATCGAGGCGGCGCGGGCGGGGGATCAAGGCAGGGGCTTCGCCGTGGTTGCCGACGAAGTGCGGGCACTGGCGCAACGCACGCAAACCAGCACTCAGGAAATCGAACGAATGATCAGCGCCATTCAGAGCGCCAGTCAGCAATCGGTGAGCGCCATGGAACAGAGCAGCGAATACGCCAGCCGCAGCCAGATCATGGCCAGTCAGGCCGACAGTGCGCTGGAGCTGATTGCCGAGCGGGTGAACCAGATCAACGACATGAACCTGGTGATCGCCAGCGCGGCGGAAGAACAAGCCAGCGTTGCGCGGGAAGTAGACCGTAATCTGGTGGCCATCCGCGATATTGCCGAGCAGAACGCCACGGGCGCGCATCAGACTTCGGTGGCGAGTGATCAGTTGGCCAAGCTGGCGAGCGACTTGAATGGGATGGTGCAGCGGTTTCGCTTATAGCGGTTAACAGACCAGGGCAGGCCAGAGATCGGACCAGGTTGGGTTGGTGGTTTCGATGAGGTTGATTTTCCATTGGCGTCGCCATCCTTTGAGTTGTTTCTCGCGGGTGATGGCGTTGAGCATGTCTTCGTGCACCTCGAAGTACACCAAGGTGTGAACGCCATAGGTCTGGCTGAATCCGGGCGCGGCGTCGGTTCTATGCTGCCAGATGCGCTGGACCAGGTTGGACGTCACGCCCGTGTAAAGGGTGCCGTTTTTGTGACTGGCGAGAATGTAGACGGTCGGAATCCGTTCCATGGAATGCCTTGCTTTGAGGGGGGCTCAGGTTATCGCCAGGCTTCGATGGGAAAATCGGCCGGGTCGCTTTGTCCGCCGGAAGATTCTGGATTCCCGCCTTCGCGGGAATGACGGTGACCCTTGTGAAACCTCCGTCATTCCCGCGAAGGCGGGAATCCAGAGTATTGAATCGAAGTGCCATCGCGCAGAAAACAACCCAACCCAACCCAACCCAACCCTACGGCGTCACCTCAAACCTCAACACCCCAATCACCTGCCCATCCTCAGTCAGCACCCGCACTTCCCAATCCCCGGCCACGTCCTCGGGGAAGTTCTGTTTGTGCGTCCACGACCGGTACCCTTTTTTACGGCCGCCACTGATGTCCAGAGCAATGCGGTCCATTTCTTTGCCGTCGTGGCGCCACACGTGGTAAATGCGCTCGGCCAGGCCGCGCGGGGCGTTGATGGCGGTGTAGGCGTACAGCCCTTTGGTGCGCAGGTCGCTGGCCGTCATGGTGCTCAGGCTTTCGCCGGGGGAGCGGTTGAAGTCGTCGAGTTCGGTGGTCACCGCCACTTCAGTGAGCCATAGCGTTGCCGGGGGCACCCAGGAACGCAGCATCCAGCCGGCGCCGCCGAGCGCCAGTGTCAGGCCGATCAAGGCCAGTCCTCGCCACCAGCGTTGGATGGGGAAGGTCACCAGCAAGCTGGGAAACGACAGCGCCACGGCAATGCCCAGGGCCAGCTTGTAGCTCTGCGCGGTGGTCAGGTGAAGGATGATCGGCAGGGCGGTGAGCAGCGCGGCGAACAGGGTCAGTGTGTGCATCGCCAGGTACAGCCAGCGGCGCGGGGCCAGCCATTTGTTGTAGATGGGGTCGATGATGCTGACCAGGCCGGCACAGGCAAGGAGCCCGGTGAACATCAACTGGCCGCTGTTCCAGGTGGTGGTGATGATGAAAAACGGCAGAACGAAAAACAGACTTTCCTGGTGGATCATCTGCGTCAGGTAGCGCACCAGCGGCTGCGGTAGTTCGCGCCCGAACAGCCGGGCAAACACGCGGGTGAAGACGCTTTCCAGCGTCAGCCACAGCCAGCTGATCAGTAGCATGACCGCAATCGGTGTGGCCAGCCGCGCCTGGCGATCAACCAGCATGAAGCTGAGCACACCCGAGACAAAACCGAACGCCGCCACGACGCCCGGGTAGCGTTGCAGCAGGGCGATAAGTGCAAGTGCGCGGGTTTTCCAGATGAGCATCACGGTGGCAGTCGGCAGCTAAATAAAGTGGTGCGCAGAATACGGGCGGACAAAGCAGGGGTCCATGGTGGCGCTTTAAGTAGGAGTGCGGCGGCAGGATTACGTTGCGCTTGTTTGTTCGCCGCCGCCCATGGCGCAAATCGCCACAGCCGCTGGCCGGGCTTGCCACTGTTGCCAGCCCGTTTGCGCCCGTACAGTGCTGCGGGCTCAAACAAAAATAAAAGGCCGGTTCATGAATTACGACGCGAGTTCCCAACTCATTCTCGGCCTGGTGCTGGCGGCGCTGATTTTCGGCGTATCGCTGGAGCTGCGCCTGGCGCAGTTCCGCGCCATCGTGCGGCACCCGCAGCCGGTGCTTGCCGGCATGCTGGGGCAATGCCTGCTACTGCCCTGGCTGACGTTAGTGGTGACCTTGCTGGTCGACCTGCATCCGGGTCTGGAACTCGGTTTGCTCCTGGTGGCCTGCTGCCCCGGCGGCAACCTTTCCAACGTGATGACTCACCTGGCGCGCGGCAATACGGCGCTATCGATGAGCATGACGGCGCTTTCCAGCCTGTTGGCGCTGGTGCTGCTACCGCTCAACTTTGCCCTCACCAGCGCCTGCAACCCCGAGGCATCGGCGTATCTGGCCGAGCGCCTGAGCAGCCTGCAGGTGGATCAGATGAGCATCATCCTCAATTTGCTCTGGCTGCTCGGTTTGCCGCTGGCGCTCGGGATGCTGGTGGGCAATCTGTGGCCGCACGTGGCCGAGCGGATCATGCCGTGGTTCAAGCGTTTTGCGCTGTTGGCGTTTGCGCTTTTTGTGATCGGAGCGCTGGCCGGCAACTGGAAGATGTTCACCGCATCCCTCGGGCTGGTGTTTATTCTGGTGGTACTGCACAACGCCAGCGCCATTGTGCTTGGCTGGCTGATGGCCAAGCTGGCGCGCCAGCGTGGCGCCAATCTGCGCGCCATGGTTATCGAGATTTCCATGCACAACTCCGGGCTGGCGCTGGGGCTGATCTTTTCCCAGTTTGGTGGCGAGGCGAACATGGCATTGGTTGCGGCGCTATGGGGCACCTGGCATCTGGTGAGCGGGCTGCTGCTGGTGCTGTTCTGGCGCAACCGGCCATTGGCGGATGTCGGTCGTGACAAGGAGTCGCTGACATGCGCGTCCTGATTACCGGTGCGGCGGGTTTTATCGGCCAGCAAGTGCTTAACGATCTGGCCACCCAGCATCCGAAGTGGACGCTGATCGCCGCTGACATACGCTCGCAAACTGTCCAGGGTTTGAAGATGAATGTGGAGCCGGTGCTGCTCGACATCAGCCAGGCCAATCAAGTGCACGAATGCGTGACCGCCTGGAAGCCCGAGGCCATCGTGCACCTGGCGTCGGTTGTGACGCCGCCACGGGGCATGAGCGACGCGCAACTGCACGCCATCGACGTGGGCGGTACACGTTCGGTTGTCGAAGCAGCACTGGCCAATAACGTGCAGCAACTCATCGTGACCAGCTCCGGCGCCGCGTATGGCTATTTCCCCGAGAACGCCGAGTGGATCGATGAAGACGATCCGCTGCGCGGCCATGCGCACTTCGCCTACGCCAAACACAAACGGGAAGTGGAGCTGCTGCTGGCTAACACCCGCCGGCATCATCCGCAGCTGAAACAGCTGGTGCTGCGCCCGGGCACGATTCTGGGCAAGCGCGTGAATAACCAGATCACCGACATGTTCAGCAAGCGCGCGGTGCTGGGCATCAAGGGCAGCGACAGCCGTTTCGTTTTTATCTGGGATCAGGATGTCGTCAACATCATTCGCCAGGGGTTGGAGAAGGGAGCGCAGGGCATTTTCAATCTGGCGGGGGATGGCGCCCTGAGTTTGCAGGAAATCGCCCAGTTGCTCGGCAAGCCCTACCGGCCGTTGCCAGCGGGCCTGATCAGCGGCGCGTTGCGCATTCTCAAACCCCTTGGGCTGAGCCAGTACGGCCCCGAGCAGCTCGACTTTCTGCGCTATCGCCCGGTGCTCAGCAACCGTCGCCTCAAAGAAGAATTCGGCTACCAGCCGCGCTACACCACCCGCGAAGCCTTTCTGGCTTTTCTCCAGGCACGTAACGGCTAGCGCCGTTCTTCGCTGCGACGCCGCCGAACACCGCTGCTTCAGCGGTGTTCGGCGGCGGGCGATCACCGCGTCTGGCACGCGCTGACCCATCGTATTTCCCGATATTTCAAAGCAGAATTTTTCGCTTTAACTCGATAGATTAACGGCTAGTCTTAGCCCACTGCTTTTTTAGGGAAACCCTTCTATGCAACTGCGCAACTCCCCATCCCGTTATGGTCTGGTCAGCATCGTCCTGCACTGGGGCATCGCATTAGCGGTATTCGGATTGTTCGGTTTGGGGTTGTGGATGGTCACGCTCGATTACTACAGCCCATACAACCATTCCGCCCCTGCGCTGCACAAAAGCATCGGGCTGACCTTGCTGGGCCTGATGATCCTGCGCCTGCTGTGGCGCTTTGTCAGTCCGGCGCCGGCGACCCTGAGCAGCTACAGCCGTGCTACTCGCCTGGGTGCCAAGCTCGGCCATGGCGCTTTGTACGTGCTGCTGTTTGCCGTGTTGATTGCCGGCTACCTGATTTCCACGGCCGATGGCCGACCTATCGAGGTATTCGGTTTGTTCTCCGTGCCCGCCACCTTGACCAGCATTCCTGACCAGGAAGATGTGGCCGGCGCGGTGCACTTCTATCTGGCGTGGGCCCTGGTAATTTTTGCCGGTGTTCACGCGTTAGCAGCTTTAAAGCACCACTTTATTGATCACGATGTAACCCTGACCCGTATGTTTGGCCGTAACGCCGACTAACTCCCTCACTGCACTAGAAGGACTTACGCAATGTTCAACGCAACCCTGAAGAAATCCGTGGCCGCTCTGGCGCTGGGCGCCGCCATGCTCAGCGCGGGTCATGCCATGGCCGACGACTACGCCATCGACAAGAAAGGCCAGCACGCCTTTATCGACTTCAAGATCAGCCACCTGGGTTACAGCTACATCTACGGCACGTTCAAAGACTGGGACGGTTCGTTCAGCTTTGATGCCAAGAACCCGGAAGCCAGCAAAATCGACGTCACCCTGAAAACCACCAGCGTCGACACCAACCACGCCGAGCGCGACAAGCACATCCGCACCGCCGACTTCCTCGACGTGGCCAAATACCCGGAAGCCAAGTTCGTGTCCACTTCGGTTAAATCCACTGGCGAAGGCAAAGCCGACGTCACAGGCGATCTGACCCTGCACGGCGTGACCAAGCCGGTTGTGATCAAGGCAACCTTCCTGGGCGAAGGCAAAGACCCATGGGGCGGCTACCGCGCAGGCTTCGAAGGCACCACCACCATCAAGCTGAAAGACTTCGACATCCAGAAAGACTTGGGCCCAAAATCCCAAGAGCTGGAACTGCAGATTTCGTTTGAAGGTGTAAAGAAGTAAATAACGCAGAACGCCGGCGTAGGTTGGGCTGAGCCAAAGGCGAAGCCCAACATGCCGCCCATGGGGCGGCGCGTATCGGTCTTCGCGGGTACGCTGTTGGGCTTCGCTGCGCTCAACCCAACCTACTAGGCGCCAAATCGCACAAACAAAAACACCGGCCTTAGCCGGTGTTTTTGTTCAAGCCGCTGAGGCTTAGCCCTCGCGATTACGCGTCAGCAATGCCGGTTTCTCGCCACGGCTGCGGCTCGGCAGTTTGTCCAGTTGCTCCAGCTGCTCGGGCGTCAAGGTGCGGTCGATTTTCGACTCCTTGTGCACGATTACCGGCTGGTGCTGAGGTTCACGCGGACCCCGAACGGCCGGTTCCTGACGCAGGGCGTCGGGGCGGGCGCGCGAATCGTCGCGACGTGGCTGGCCGCCGCTGCGCTGCGGACGTTTGCCCTGAGCGTTGGCGCCTGCACCTGCACCAGCGCGTTGGCCTTGCGGTTTGCCCTGACCCTGCGGACGGGGCGACTGGCCGCGTGGAGGTTGGCCGGCGGCGCGCGGTGCACTGGGCGCCGCACCAGCAGCGGCCGGCTTGCGGCCACGGTTCTGCTGACGATTGTTCTGGTTCGGGCTGACGTAGTCAGCGCGGTTACCAAAGTTATCGATTTCGTCGTCGAGAAACTCGTCCGGCGCGCGATCCGCTGGCAATGGCGGAACCACCGCTGCAGCACTGCTGGTGCGCGGCTGGCGTGGCTCGTTGCTGCGTGGCTGACCTTGGCGCGGCTGCTGCTGACGGCCCTGGTTGGCCGGCTTGTCGCGGCCCTGAGCGGCAGGTTTGTCTTTGCCGTCCTTGCCTTTGTCTTTACGCCCGCTGCCACGACGATCACCGCCGCCGCCACCGCCCGGTTTGTTCGGGTCACGCGGGCCGCCACGGCCACGGTTCTGGCCTTCAGGGCGCTCGCGCACTTCCGGTTTTTCCGCTTCCACGGTGCTGGCATCGAAGCCCATCAGGTCGCCGTCGGCGATTTTCTGCTTGGTCATGCGCTCGATGCCTTTGAGCAATTTCTCTTCATCCGGCGCGACCAGCGAAATGGCCTCACCGCTGCGACCGGCACGGCCTGTACGGCCGATGCGGTGCACGTAATCTTCTTCAACGTTGGGCAGTTCGAAGTTGACCACGTGGGGCAATTGGTCGATGTCCAGACCGCGCGCGGCGATATCGGTGGCAACCAGCACACGTACGGCGTTGGCTTTGAAATCAGCCAGTGCCTTGGTGCGCGCGTTCTGGCTTTTGTTGCCGTGAATCGCCACAGCCGGCAGGCCGTGTTTGTCGAGGTATTCGGCCAGACGGTTGGCGCCGTGCTTGGTCCGGGTGAACACCAGTACCTGTTCCCACGCGCCGGCGGTGATCAGGTGAGCGAGCAGGGCGCGCTTGTGGTTGGACTGCAGGCGGAACACCCGTTGCTCGATGCGCTCGACCGTGGTGTTCGGCGGCGTCACTTCGATGCGCTCGGGGTTGTGCAGCAATTTGCCGGCGAGGTCGGTGATGTCTTTTGAGAACGTCGCCGAGAACAGCAGGTTCTGACGCTTGGACGGCAAGCGCGCCAGCACCTTTTTCACGTCATGGATAAAGCCCATGTCGAGCATGCGGTCGGCTTCGTCGAGCACCAGAATCTCAACGTGAGAAAGGTCGACGCTGCCCTGGCTGGCCAGGTCGAGCAAGCGGCCGGGGCAGGCGACGAGTACGTCCACACCTCGGGCCATGGCTTGCACCTGCGGGTTCATGCCAACGCCGCCAAAAATGCAGGTGGAGACGAATTTCAGATCGCGGGCATACAGCTTGAAGCTGTCGTGCACTTGCGCGGCCAGCTCTCGGGTGGGCGTCAGCACCAGCACGCGAGGCTGTTTCGGGCCGTGGCGATGTTCGCGGTCCGGGTGCCCATTGGGGAACAAGCGCTCGAGGATCGGCAAGGCGAAGCCACCGGTTTTACCGGTGCCCGTCTGGGCGGCAACCATCAGATCGCGACCTTGCAACACGGCGGGAATGGCCCGCTGTTGCACTGGAGTGGGCTCGGTGTAGCCAGCAGCCTCGACGGCGCGGACTAAAGCCTCGGAGAGACCGAGGGAAGCAAAGGACATGAGTAATCCTGTTTAGTGAGGGCGTGGCCCATGGGGGAAATTCTGCCGTGCATGAAACGCGTTGAGGGCGCGTTCCCGTCCGGTCCTGCGGGCCTCTAGGAGGGCCGGCGTCCGGGCGAAGCCAGCGGGAGCCCGGAGTATATACGTCGGTGTACGGCTGCGCACCCCTGGCTGTCGGCCTTGCGCACTCCTGGCCGTCGGCCATGCTGCGTTGGAGCGAACTAAAAATGCTCACGTACTAGAGTACGCTGCGCTTTTTGATTTCACTCCGCCTTGCCTGGCTCTAGTCCAGGAGCGCTCGTGTGCAGTGTGCTTCGTGCTTCATTAACCACGTTGCGCGGAATTGACAGTTCAATTCCGCGCTTTGTTCATTTAACGCGCTGCAAACGTTCGCTTAGCGCGGCAGTTTGAGGTTGTTCCAGATGGCCAGGCTCGGCTCTGCCTGGTTCAGGGTGTAGAAGTGCAAGCCGGGTGCGCCACCTTGCAGCAAGCGATCGCACATCTCGGTGATGACTTGCTCGCCGTACGCTTGAATGCTGTCGATGTCGTCGGCGTACGCTTCCAGCTGTTTGCGAATCCAGCGTGGAATTTCAGCGCCGCAGGCGTCGGAGAAGCGCGCGAGTTTGCTGTAGTTGGTGATGGGCATGATGCCCGGCACGATGGGAATGGTGACGCCCATCTTGCGCACGCGCTCGACGAAGTAGAAGTAGCTGTCGGCGTTGAAGAAGTACTGGGTGATCGCGCTGTCGGCGCCGGCCTTGGCCTTGCGTACGAAGTTGGCGATGTCGTCTTCGAAGTTGCGCGCTTGCGGGTGCATTTCCGGGTAGGCGGCGACTTCGATGTGGAAGTGGCTGCCGGTTTCTTCACGGATAAAGCTGACCAGATCGTTGGCGTGACGCAGCTCGCCGCTGGCCATGCCCATGCCCGATGGCAGGTCGCCGCGCAGGGCCACGATGCGGTTGATGCCCGCTTCCTGGTATTGCTTGAGCAGGGCGCGCAGTTCGGCCTTGCTGTCGCCCACGCAGGACAGGTGCGGTGCGGTGGGCACCTTTACGTCGCTGTCCAGTTGCAGCACGGTGTTGATCGTGCGGTCGCGGGTCGAACCACCGGCACCGTAGGTGCAGGAGAAAAAATCGGGGTTGTAGCCAGCCAGTACACGGGCGGTGGCCAACAGTTTTTCATGCCCAGCGTCGGTCTTGGTCGGGAAGAACTCGAAGCTGTAGCGACGTTCTTTGCTCATTTAAAAGTGCTCTCGGAAACGCTGGCGAATGGTCGACAGGCCCGGCATTCCAGTGTGGAAAGCAGCGAGCCTGTACTTCGCGGCAAAGCGCCCGCGGGTGCGGGCGCCGGGCACATCAGTAGCGGTAGGCGTGTGGTTTGAACGGGCCTTCCTGCGGCACGCCGATGTAGTCGGCTTGCGTTTTGGTCAGCTTGGTCACAACGCCGCCGAAACCCTTGACCATTTCCAGGGCCACTTCTTCGTCGAGTTTCTTGGGCAGCACTTCCACAGTCAGGCGCTCGGCTTTTTCAGCGGCCGACAGGTCGGCGTACTTCTGGCCGAACAGGAAGATTTGCGCCAGAACCTGGTTGGCGAACGAGCCGTCCATGATGCGGCTCGGGTGACCGGTGGCGTTGCCCAGGTTAACCAGGCGGCCTTCGGCGAGCAGAATCAGGTAGTCATCGTTGTGCGGGTCGAAGCTGCCGGCGCCGGTGCGGTGAACCTTGTGCACCTGTGGCTTCACTTCTTCCCATGCCCAGTTTTTGCGCATGAAAGCGGTGTCGATCTCGTTGTCGAAGTGACCGATGTTGCAGACCACGGCGCGCTTTTTCAGGGCGGTGAGCATGTTGCTGTCGCAGACGTTGACGTTACCGGTAGTGGTGACGATCAGGTCGATTTTGCCCAGCAGCAGCGTGTCGATGCTGGCGGCGGTGCCGTCGTTGTTGCCGTCGATAAACGGCGAAACCACTTCGAAACCGTCCATGCAGGCTTGCATCGCGCAGATCGGGTCCACTTCAGTGACCTTCACGATCATGCCTTCCTGACGCAGCGACTGAGCCGAGCCCTTGCCCACGTCACCGTAGCCGATGACCAGCGCTTGCTTGCCGGACAACAGGTGGTCGGTGCCGCGCTTGATGGCGTCGTTCAGGCTGTGACGGCAGCCGTATTTGTTGTCGTTCTTGCTCTTGGTCACCGAGTCGTTGACGTTGATGGCCGGGATTTTCAGCTCGCCCTTGGCCAGCATGTCCAGCAGACGGTGAACGCCGGTGGTGGTTTCCTCGGTCACGCCGTGGATCTTGTCGAGCATGGCCGGGTATTTCTTGTGGATGATTTCGGTCAGGTCGCCGCCGTCGTCGAGAATCATGTTGGCGTCCCACGGCTGGCCATCCTTGAGGATGGTTTGCTCGATGCACCACTCGTACTCTTCTTCGGTCTCGCCTTTCCAGGCGAATACCGGAATACCGGCAGCGGCGATAGCGGCAGCGGCCTGATCCTGAGTGGAGAAAATGTTGCAGGACGACCAGCGCACTTCGGCACCCAGGGCAATCAGGGTTTCGATCAGCACGGCAGTCTGGATGGTCATGTGGATGCAGCCGATGATCTTCGCGCCTTTCAGCGGCTGCTCGCCCGCGTACTTGTGGCGCAGGCCCATCAGGGCTGGCATTTCGGATTCGGCGATGATGGTTTCGCGACGGCCCCAAGCAGCCAGGGATATATCGGCGACTTTATAGTCGGTAAAAGCAGCGCTCATGGTGTAACTCCATTCGTGGTGTGCGAATGGGCGCCGTTGATGCGTTTTAACAGCCAGTGAAATGGCTGTTCTCTACGCCCTGTTCGAGCCTGACAGGCCACTTCGTTAACGAAGAACCTGCTGCAGCGCCCCTCGAACAGGTGGCGGGAGCGACCCGCTAATCCAGGGGCCGCTTTGAAGCTGGGGGATTATAGCTGTGCCGGCGAGCTTGCCCAAGGCTTTCTGTCGCAACGTGCTATAGCCACTATTAACAGAGTTGTTGCGACAGCCTCGCATCGCTTCTGCCATGCTTCGCAGCGTCCCACTACGAGGAGCAGGTATGAACTTCCACACACGCAAATGGGTGAAGCCCGAAGACCTCAACCCCAACGGCACCTTGTTCGGCGGCAGCTTGCTGAAGTGGATCGACGAGGAAGCGGCGATTTACGCCATCATTCAGTTGGGCAGCCAGCACGTGGTGACCAAGCTGATTTCGGAAATCAACTTCGTGTCGTCGGCGCGCCAGAGCGACATCATCGAGTTGGGCATCACGGCCACCGACTTCGGCCGCACCTCGCTGACCATGCGCGCCGAAGTGCGCAACAAGATCACCCGCAAGAGCATCCTGACCATCGACAAGATGGTGTTCGTCAACGTCGACGCAAACGGCAACCCGGCGCCCCACGGCAAAACCGAAATCACCTATATCCGCGATCAGTTCAAGGAAGAGGGCGGTTCGGCATAAGCCGGGTGATTGACTGATATGCCATAGGCCAGCGTGCGGCTGGCCATGGATTACGCATGCACATCAAGGCAAGCTCTGCGGAACAATAAACCCGAGGAGCTGTTATGACCGTTGCTTACTGGTGCGTGCTGATCGCGTTGTTTCTTCCCTACATTTGCACAGGCCTGGCCAAAGGCCTGGGTGGCGGTTTCACACCCCGGCACAACCACGACCCGCGGGCGCTTCAAGCGACCCTGAGCGGGCCGGCGAAACGCGCCAACAACGCTCAGCTCAATGCGTTCGAAGTGACGCCGGCATTCGCTGCTGCGGTGATCATCGCCCATCAGATCGGCCACGCCGCGCAGACCACCATCGACCTGCTGGCGATCTGGTTTATCGTCAGCCGCATCCTTTACATCATTTGCTACCTGGCCGACTGGGCGCCGATTCGCTCGCTGGTGTGGGGCGTTGGCATGGCGCTGATCGCGAGCTTTTTCTTCGTCAGCGTTTAACGACGAGGTTTTTAATCACGCCCAAGGCGAGGATACTGGCGGCCGCCGTTGAACAGCCAAAAGTAGCCTCGCCATGATTTCGAAAAAGTCGTTCCTGATCCTTCTCTCTTGCCTGGCCCTGACCGCCTGCGGCGGCGTTGACCCGAATTCCCCGCAGGGCAAGCGTCAGGCCATATTCAAACAAATGCTCAAAACCGGCGAAAACCTGGGCGGCATGCTGCGCGGAAGGGTGCAGTTCGACAGCGAGAAATTCGCTGCCGGCGCGGTGAAGCTCGACGAGCTGTCCAGACAGCCCTGGCAGTATTTTCCTCAGGTGCAGGAAACCGACAAAAGCAGCGCCCGGCCCGAAGTGTGGGAAAACCAGGCGCGCTTTCAGCAGCTAGCCAGAGACCTCGAAACTGCAACCGCTGCGCTGGTGGTTGCCAGCAAGGACGCCGCGCTGGATGCCAAAAAGCTCGAGGCGCCCGTGCAGGCTGTGGAAGACGCGTGTGAAACCTGCCACAAGGTCTTCCGTAATCACTGATTAACGCTCCAGCTCCTTCTTGGCGTCGTCGAGTTCTTTACGCGCTTCAGCCAATTTGTTTTTGCGTGAGTCGATCTTTTGCGGATCACCTTTTGCCATGGCTTTCTGCAGATCGCTCTCGCGGCGTTTCACCTCGTGCTGAGCCTCCAGCACTTTCTGCTCGCGCGATTTCTCCAACTGCTCGTCGGTGCAGTTGTTCTTGACCTGGCTCAGTGCCGTTTCGAGCCCGGCCTGCTGCGCGCTATTGCCGGCGGCTTTGGCCTGTTCGATCTGTTGCTGTATTTCGTCACGCTTGGCGGCGCAACCGGTGAGGGTTTTGGTGGTTTCGGCAGCGACCGCTGAGGTAGCCAGCAGGCCGAGCAGGGTCACCGGTAGAAGGTGACGCAGGAAGGTGGAAGACAACATTTCAACGCTCCGTTGGCAGTAAAAAAAGGGCAGCGAGCGAACGCTGGTTCACGTTCGCGATGGCCAGAAGTCTATCCCATAGAAAACAGGCTGTTGGCAGCCCGGCCCTGCAGATCAGAATCCCGGCACTGCCGCCGCCTGCAATTTTTCTCGCAGCGCCTGCACCTGCGGATCGCCAAAGAAGGCCGTCAATTGCTGAGCGCGTGTTTCGCCGACGCCGGGTTGGTCGAGCCAGTCGCGTTCGGTTCGTTGCGCCAGCGCGTCCCAGCTTTCGGCAAGGCTCGCCTCACCCGTTGGCGGCAAGCCCAGCGCTTTCAGCCAAGTGCGCAGAGGCTGCTGCAACGCGCGACGAAAGCTGCCGTGCACGGTGCTGGCGCTGCGTTTACCGAAGCCCGGCAGACTGGCAAGTTCGGCTTCGCTAAGGTCCAGCCAGTCGAGTAGCCCGCCGAGGCGCCCGGCATTCAGCAGTTTTTCCCAGGTGCCTGGCCCTACGCCGGCCATGGCCAGCCCCTTTTTACTGCTCAACCATTCCAGGCGCGCGCGAAACTGGCTGGCGCATTCGGGCTCGGGTGTCCAGCAACTCAACGGGTGATAGCGATCAGCATCGGGTGCCTCGATGGGCGGGCGAGTCTGCGTATGCCAGGTCACGCCTTCGAGGCGCGGAATGGTTAGCCCTGCCAAGGCGATTGCCACCTGGTCGCCGGGGCGAATATCCAGGCGCTGCCAGCGCTTTAGCGAACCGACGCTGACTCGACGGATGGTGCGGTCGTCCATATGCACCGGCTCCAGGTGCAGCAGTGGCGTAATACGTCCGGTACGGCCGATTTTGAACTCCACCCGGCGCACCTCTGCCAATGCCTGGGCGTGCGGGTATTTCCACGCCACTGCCGAAGCGGGCGGCGCATTGCGCCAGCGGTCGCCGGCAGGCCGATGGCCCTGGCGGATTACGATGCCGTCACTGGCAAACGGCAGGGCGCTTTGGTACCAGCGCCGCCGCCATTGCTCCACCTCGGCGAGCGAGTTGGCGGGTTTGGTCAGCGCGGCCGTCTCGCTAAATCCCAGCTCGCTCAAACGCCTTAAACGTGCGGGCATATCCA
This sequence comes from Pseudomonas viridiflava, assembly GCF_900573885.1. Lineage (GTDB taxonomy): Bacteria > Pseudomonadota > Gammaproteobacteria > Pseudomonadales > Pseudomonadaceae > Aquipseudomonas. The sequence continues at coordinate 1,073 of NZ_UPSE01000499.1, read as the reverse complement.
GCGGTCCGCCGGGCAGCTCCCACACAAACAGCCCCACGCGTGCGCCTTCGGCATCCGACAATTGTTGTCGGTTCAGCATGCCCGCCACCGCCGCCCTCGCACCCCGGCCGCCGTGCTTTGCCTGTACATGGCCGGCAGCCCGTAAATAAAGTTCGCCGTGCACAACTGTCTCGCCCACGGCGGCGCTCAGGCGTGCGGGAATGGCCGGAATCTTTCGCGCATGGTCAGTCCAGTCTTGCCCGGTCAGTCCGTCGCCGCGGCTGATGGCTTGCTGCAGCACACCGTTGCGGTACACCAGGCTGACCGCCACGCCATCGACCTTGGGCTGCACCCAGACATCGCTGCGATGGGCCAGCCATTGGGCCACGGCTTGGGCGTCGGCCAGTTTGTTGAGCCCCGTGTGGGCAACCGGATGCGTGAGCGGCCCGCCCTTGCCGGGGGCGGTTTTCGGCTCGGCGAAATCGACAGCAGGAAAGCACGCACGCCATTGTTGAAGTCGCAGCAGGGTCTGGTCGTAAATGTCGTCCGCAACCATTACCTGACCTTGGCGATAGTGGTCGTTCCACCGGCCGATCTGGTCGCTGAGCGAATTCAGTTCGAGCGTCGCGCGCTCCGGCGACCAGGGCGGGCAGGGCGCAGCGAGACAAAGCAGAGGGAAGGTGGCGCAGATGAGGAGGGCAATCCGTTGCAGCATGGTGAACGTCCTGTTCGGGTGAGGGCACTCGACAGGTTACGGATTAGGGAAGTGGTTCCAAGCGGAGGGGGCTGGTGGGGGTGTAGGTTATGGCTGGAAAAGCCACTGTCGTTGCCGCTTGCGGGGGAGTGACGACGATGTTGAGAGAAACTTCCGCCACCTTCGCGGGGCGACGAGGATCTTGATAGAAACCTCCGTCACCTTCGCGGAAGTGACGACGATGTTGAGAAAAACTCCGTCATCCCCGCGAAGGCGCACTGCTGTCCGGAATAATTTCGAGGGGATGTTCTGAAAGGGTTGCGGGCGTTGTTTTTACGGGGTATTCCCCTGAGCGCCAACTCAAAAACAAGCCCGCAACATGTACAGAATAAATCGACTG
>NZ_UPSE01000500.1 GCF_900573885.1 Pseudomonas viridiflava | reverse complement strand
GCCCAACTCTCGAGCCTTGGCCAGCAAAGGCTCAGGCGGATCGAGGTCGCCGCAGAGTGCCGGGCGACCGGCACGGAAGATACCGGCCTTTTCGAAAGCCACGGATTCGCGCGTGTCGCCCAGCCAGTCGGCATGGTCAACACCAATGCTGGTGACCAGGGCGAGATCGGCATCAATTAGATTGACGGCGTCCAGGCGACCGCCCAGACCGACTTCCAGCACGACTGCGTCAAGCTGCGCCTGCTCGAATAGCCAGAACGCGGCGAGCGTGCCCATTTCGAAATAGGTCAGCGTGACATCGCCACGCGCCGATTCGACCGCTGCAAAGGCATCACACAACTCAAGATCGGTTGCTTCGACACCCTGCACCTTCACCCGCTCGTTATAACGCAGCAGATGCGGGGAGCTGTAGACACCCACCTTGAGCCCCTGAGCCTGCAACAGGGACGCGACAAAGGCGCAGGTCGAACCCTTGCCGTTGGTACCGGTTACCGTGATGACCCGAGGCGCCGGACGTGTGAGCCCCAGTTGCTGCGCCACCTTTCGCGACCGATCCAGCCCCATGTCGATGGCAGAAGGATGCAGTTGCTCGAGGT
>NZ_UPSE01000504.1 GCF_900573885.1 Pseudomonas viridiflava | reverse complement strand
CGAGAACACCGATCCGACACGCTGCCTGCAGCTGTATCCGTCAATCTTTCGCATGTCGCTGGAGAACGGCAACCGGCTGTGTCTTTCCAGTTTCATGGCGGCCGAATACGAAGATCTGCCTGAGGAAGTGAAGAGCGAGGTCAAGGCGTTTGCAGATGCCAACGTGGCATGGCTTGCTCGGGTGCTGGCTGACGCGGGACTGGGAAGCGCAGAAAAATGCGAACGCCGTGCGCGTGCCATTTTCACTGCTGTGGCCGGGGCGCAGTTGATCGCCCGAACTCGCCAGGACGTCGGCGAGTTCGATGAACTGATGCTCAGTTATCAGGATGCAGGGCTTTTTTCTGTGTGATCGCTGGGCCTCTTATCAAACAACACGTAATCTGCTGAATGAACACGTTTTTGTGGGAGGCGGCTTGCCGGCGATGCAGTCGACGCGGTATGTCAGGAAAATCGCGTCATCGTTCATCGCCGGCAAGCCGCCTCTTATCAAACAACCTGTAAACCACTGAAGAAACTGGATTTTGTGGGAGCGGACCGGGCGGCGTTCCGTTTGTCCGCGAAAAGGCCGGTACATCCGACGCATATGCAGTGGCTGAAATACTGCATTCGCGGACAAGTCCGCTCCCACTGAGTTTGCTGCGCGACAGCGCTACGTCGAAGACGTGGTGGCGCCTCCCACGAAAAGTGTCCCCCAAGAAGTCAAGTGTTGCCTGATGAAGGTGAGCTTATCCATCAAGCCCTCCATTCCAGCGCCAGATACCGACTGAATCTACTGGCCTCCCTCGCTCTCCCCTATACTGCGCATCGATAAACCTTCACACATCGAAAAGGATGTCGTCGCGTGCTTTGGATTTGTCTGGTAGTGGGCGGTGCAGTGCTCGGGTACTCGGTCAGTTACAACGAGTGGGAAGACATGATCATCGGTGCGGTCATTGGCTGGGGGCTATGGGCGGGCGTTCGCCTGTATATGCTGGATAAACGGTCGGCCGAGTCGTCTT
>NZ_UPSE01000505.1 GCF_900573885.1 Pseudomonas viridiflava | reverse complement strand
ATCTGACCCAGTCGGCGCTCTCACATCAGTTCAAGGAACTGGAAGAGCGCATGGCCATGCCGCTGTTCGTGCGCAAGACCAAACCCGTTCGGTTCACCAGTGCCGGTCTGCGCCTGCTGCAACTGGCCGACTCGTTGCTGCCTCAGCTTCGCGCTGCCGAGCGGGATATCGCGCGGCTGGCGGGCGGCACGGCGGGTCGTCTGCACATGGCCATTGAATGCCACAGTTGTTTTCAGTGGCTGATGCCGACCATTGACCAGTTCCGCGATGCCTGGCCGGAAGTGGAGCTGGATCTGTCCTCGGGTTTCTCGTTCGCCCCGCTGCCCGCGC
>NZ_UPSE01000506.1 GCF_900573885.1 Pseudomonas viridiflava | reverse complement strand
TCCGACTATACGCTACAGAGCAATTGTTTCAGCGGATGTGAGCAAGCACACCTTGCAACTCATCCAGCGAGTTGTAGCGGATCACCAATTGTCCTTTTCCCTTCTGCCCGTGGCGTATCTGGACCGCAGACCCCAAACGCTTGGCCAGACGCTGCTCGAGGCGGCTGATGTCGGGGTCGGCCTTGGCAGGTTCCGCAGGGGTTTCCTTACCGCTGAGCCACTGCCTGACCAGTGCTTCAGTCTGGCGTACGGTCAGCCCGCGTGCGACAACGTGTCGCGCTCCTTCGACCTGCCTTTCTTCCGGCAGACCGAGCAGGGCACGTG
>NZ_UPSE01000507.1 GCF_900573885.1 Pseudomonas viridiflava | reverse complement strand
GGCAGGCGATCAGCTGCTACTGGCCCTGGCGGACCGGCTGCGCGCCCACAGCGGTCGACTGGGTGCGCTGGCACGTCTGGGCGGTGATCAGTTTGCGCTGGTCCAGGCGGACATCGCAGAGCCTTACGAAGCGGCCGAGCTGGCGCAGTACGTACTAGATGATCTCGAAGCTCCGTTCACTGTGGATGGCCAGTCCATTCGGCTGCGCGCAACCATCGGTATCACGCTGTTCCCGGAGGATGGCGACAGCCCCGAGAAGCTGCTGCAAAAGGCCGAGCAGACCATGACCCTGGCCAAGGCCAGATCGCGCAATCGCTATCAGTTCTACATCGCCAGCGTCGACTGCG
>NZ_UPSE01000600.1 GCF_900573885.1 Pseudomonas viridiflava | reverse complement strand
GCGCTCATTCACCGCGGCGGCGGGTTGAACGCCACCACACGGCCCGCCACCACGGTACTGCGCGAGCACGGGGTGCGTGGTCTCATCGAACGCGTGCGCTGGTTCAATGCCGTAGGTCACGCTGCGGCACCCGAAAACGAGGCACCTGACCGTGATGGTTACGCGGCGTGAATCAAACGCTATGACACGATGAATGACAGCGCTCTTGACGCCATGGTGGAAGAGATCGGCAATTGGGAAAGTCCTCCGCTGGTCTCGGTCATCATGCCGGTCTTCGATCCACCGCTGGATATGCTTCGCGAGGCCATCGACAGCGTCAGACAGCAGGTCTATCCGCACTGGGAACTG
>NZ_UPSE01000508.1 GCF_900573885.1 Pseudomonas viridiflava | reverse complement strand
GTCCACAAGACCCTGAACAAGCTCGGCGTGACGGTGCTGACCAACGCTGCCGTGAGCGAAGTCACGGCCGACAGCCTGATCACGGCAGCCGGTGAAGTCATCCCTGCAACCCTGAAAGTCTGGGCGGCAGGCATTCGTGCCCCGGCGATCCTCCACGAGCTGGACGGCCTGGAAAGCAACCGTATCAACCAGTTTCATGTATTGCCGACCCTGCAAACCACTCGCGACGAAAACATCTTTGCCTTCGGCGACTGCGCAACATAACAACAAAAAGGCACCGAC
>NZ_UPSE01000629.1 GCF_900573885.1 Pseudomonas viridiflava | reverse complement strand
CGGCGGTTCGATTTCATTGAGTTCGGCATCGGTACGAATGCCGGCCGTCTGCAGCGCGCGATCATTGCGCGGGTTGATACCGGTGGTTTCGTAGTCGTACCAAAAGATGCTGGAGGTCACGGGCTGATCCTGAACAAGAGACCCTTGAAGTGTAGGGTGCGAAGCAGACGATTGGCTAATCGGAACACGCCGCGGGCCTGCGACACTTTTTCTTACAGGCACTGTTTAGCAACGCCGGTTGCTTAGCACCGCAGTGGTAGCTAGCATCAGGTCTCGCCTTCAGGTAACGCCTCCCCACCATGCCATCTCCTCCCGCTTCGCAAGGGATTGCAGCGCAGCAGACGCCGCTGGATACCCGCATCGCCATCGAGACCCCGGAAGGCATCGACATGATCCTTCGCCCGGCGGGTCTGGTGGTGCGTTCGCTGGCGTTCGGCATTGACC
>NZ_UPSE01000509.1 GCF_900573885.1 Pseudomonas viridiflava | reverse complement strand
CTCCAGCAATGCCTTGCGATCAGTCTTGCCATTGCTGGCAGATGGCAAGGCATCGACCTTGGTATAGGCAACTGGATGCATATAGTCAGGCAGCAACTGCTGGGTATGAGCCTTCAACGCGCTCAGCGTCAAGTCATCACTCTGGACACCATGAGGCTGAGCGACGAAGGCCAGAATGCGCCGCTGCGCATCAACGACCACCGCGACCTGGCGATACAGCTGACTGGCCCGCAGACAATGCTCGATCTCTTCAGGCTCGACCCTGAAGCCGCGAATCTTCACCTGATTATCCCGGCGCCCACTCAGCTCGATACCGGCTGAGGTCCACTT
>NZ_UPSE01000510.1 GCF_900573885.1 Pseudomonas viridiflava | reverse complement strand
CAGGCGGCTCCACAGCGCGCCCAACGGGGCTTCACCCTTGGGGTCGTGTTGCAGCAGCGACACCTGATTCATGAATTCGTAGCCGGTGGTGCCGTCCACGCTCCAGTCTTCGCGCAGGGGTTCATCAGGGCCGAGAATCTTTTCAACGAAAATCGGCAGATGATTCAGTCTGGCTTCGGCCGGTCGCTGGCTCAACAGACCCTGGACGCGACGATGTAGCTTGCGTCCGTAACCGCGTGGGTTGGCCAGGCCATCGATGTGGTCGATACGCAGGCCGTCGATGAGGCCGTCGGCGATCAGTTGGAAGATCTTGCCGTGGGTGGCTTCGAAGACATTCGGACGCTCGGCGCGCAAGCCGCCCAGCTCGTTGATGTCGAAGAAACGCCGCCAGTTGATGTCGTCACCGGCGGTGCGCCAGCTCGCCAGACGATAGTAC
>NZ_UPSE01000518.1 GCF_900573885.1 Pseudomonas viridiflava | reverse complement strand
CTGTGCGTTTGGCTGACGTGCCTAAGCCGCGTCATGGTCGACCTCCCCATGGGTCACGGCGCGTTCGGCTAGCCATTTATCGGTGCGCACTCGTTGAATCTCGGCCCAGCGCTCACTGATTTCCGCAGGCGGCGTCTGATAGGCCAGTAGTTCGCGCGTCTCCTGCTCGTTGAGCACGATTTGTCGTCTGCTGGCGTCCCCGAAAAACACCATGCGCTCGCGGAAGAAGCTGCCTAACGGCTCGCGGCCCCAGGAGTAAAGAAACCAGGCGCGCGAGTCATGCACATGCTCATCGAACAGCGCACGCAATAGCCCTTCAGGGCTCGACGCGTTGCGGCTTTCATCGACCTCGCCACGGCGATGATCGTCGGTGTGGTTGTTGAAGCCTTCAGGCGGCGGGAATAGCTCTCTGACTCGCGCCCGACCTGCCGCCTTCAATTGCAGGCACTCCACACCAACGTTGACATGGTAATTGTCGAATACATCCGGCGAGCCGATTGCGGCCGGCACGATTCGGTCAATTCGGGAGGCCAGATGATTACGGTCGCGAAAGGCTTCTCCGAATTCATAAGCCGCTTCGCGCAACTGGGTTTTCCCCAGGTCGGGATCGAAGTCTTTCGGGCCGGGAGGTAAAGGCTTGGGCGCCTGGCCTAG
>NZ_UPSE01000519.1 GCF_900573885.1 Pseudomonas viridiflava | reverse complement strand
GTATCTACCGACGCCTTATTGAAACATCACGGCCTCGCTCCTTGCCGCGCGCAGTGTTTTCAGCAGCCACCGCTTACGGCCTGTTGGTCTGGGCAGGTATAGCAACGGCCAAGGCACTGCCGTTATGGGCGCTCATACCGATGAGCATGGTCTGGGCCGCTTGCTTCCTGACAGGCATGGCCGTAGAAGTCCATGAATATCTCGAAATCCAGTGGTGCCCCAGAAAACGGCGAATTTTCAGGCCTCAACGTCAGCAGATCAAACCGCTACCGAAAGTC
>NZ_UPSE01000520.1 GCF_900573885.1 Pseudomonas viridiflava | reverse complement strand
TTAAGCCCCTGCGTGACATCACGGGCGTTATCGTACTCCTGCCGCAACAACTCGACCTCCCTGCGCAAGGCTGCGAGGTCAGCCTGCTTGGCGGCGTTGGCCTGGCTCAGGTCGCTGATCTCGTCACGGCTGGCGTCCAGCTGTGCATTGAGACCGTCCTGAGCCATCTGCGCCATGCTCAGGCGCTCGTCCAGCAAGGCAGTATCGGCATCGCGACGCGTCAGACGGCGCTGTAACTGCCAGACCCACGCCAGCAACGGCGACGCTGCAGCGCCCAGGCCGAACAACAGGCTGTTCAAGTCAAATACCATAACGACTCCGTGCGTGCCGAATGAGTGCCAGCCGCATTATGCGCAAAGCGTTCAGAAAAATAGAGAGTGCATTAATGACAACGGAAAGTGCAGCCAGGACAGCCATCGAGAAGCAGCGCAAGGGCAAATCGGGGGGCGAGATTCTACTCGCTTTTGATGTCAACGACACCCCTAATTCTG
>NZ_UPSE01000521.1 GCF_900573885.1 Pseudomonas viridiflava | reverse complement strand
TTGACCCGGTAGCTGGATTCCAGCTCGGTGGTCGCGAACAGGTGCTGCATCAACTCGTCGAGCTCGACGCGGTTGGAGCGTGGAATGATCACGATGCGACACGGGTTCTCGTGGTCCGACTCGTCACGCAGGTCGGCCACCATCGGCAGTTTCTTGGCCTGCATCTGGGCAGCGATCTGCTCCAGCACCTTGGCACCGGAGACCTGATGCGGCAGCGAGGTGACCACAATGTCGCCGTCCTCGATGCGGTACACCGCACGCATGCGTACCGAACCGCGACCGGTTTCATAAATCTTCAACAGGTCGGCGCGAGGCGTGATGATTTCCGCTTCGGTCGGGTAATCCGGTCCCAGAATGTGCTCGCACAGTTCCTGAATGGTCGCCTTTGGCTCGTCCAGCAAGTGAACACAAGCGCTGGCGACTTCGCGCAGGTTATGCGGCGGTACGTCGGTTGCCATGCCCACGGCGATACCCGTGGTGCCATTGAGCAGGATATTCGGCAAACGCGCAGGCAAGACAGCCGGTTCGTCCAGCGTGCCGTCAAAGTTCGGTACCCAGTCCGCCGTGCCCTGCCCCAGTTCGCTGAGCAGCACCTCGGAAT
>NZ_UPSE01000522.1 GCF_900573885.1 Pseudomonas viridiflava | reverse complement strand
CCGAATACCCCGAAGGCGATTCGGTCCCGGACCGGGATTTTCTGGTGCGTGCCAATGCCATGAACAACCTGCTGCACAGCAATGGCGTCAGCCAGGTGTGGGCCACCGAGTGGGGCTGGTCGAGCTACGACGGCCCGGTGGAAATGCAAAGACTGATCGGCACGTCCGGTCAGGCCGACTACACCCTGCGTCGCCTGGCCCTGATGAGCGCTCTGGATTTCCAGCGCATCTTCCTGTTCAACCTCAGCGACCTGGACGAGCGCGCCTCGGCCCGCGATCAGGGCTATGGCCTGCTGGATCTGCAGGCCAGCCCCAAACCCGTCTACACCGCACTGAAGAACTTTCTGACCATTAC
>NZ_UPSE01000538.1 GCF_900573885.1 Pseudomonas viridiflava | reverse complement strand
GTTCTTGTCGTCGAAGTCCGGGCTGACAGCCACTTCGGTCAGCCACAGCGTCGCAGGCGGTACCCAGGAACGCAGCAGCCAGCCCGCGCCGCCCGCCACCACAATCATCGTGATGACCATCAATGCGTTGCGCCAGTTGGTCAGCGGGAAGCTCGACGCCAGGCTTGGAAACGACAGCAGCATCGCGACACCCAGCGCCAGCTTGTAACTCTCGGCGGTGGTCAGGTGCACAATGTTAGGCAGCGCGGTGAGCAGCGCCGCGAACAGGGTCAGGGTGTGCAGGGCCATGAACAGCCAGCGGCGTGGCGCGAGCCATTTGTAATACAGCGGATCAATGATCGAGATCAGC
>NZ_UPSE01000566.1 GCF_900573885.1 Pseudomonas viridiflava | reverse complement strand
GTTTGATTGCCTATGGCCTGCTGCCGGTTTCGGCGCTGCCTCAGGTGGATTACCCGACCATTCGTGTGCTGACGCTGTATCCGGGCGCCAGTCTGCAGGTGATGACCAGTGCCGTGACGGCACCGCTGGAACGTCAGTTCGGCCAGATGCCGGGGCTGACCCAGATGGCCTCGACCAGTTCGGGCGGCGCTTCGGCCATCACGCTGCGCTTCAGTCTGGAAATCAACATGGACGTGGCCGAGCAGGAAGTGCAGGCCGCCATCAATGGCGCCACCAACCTGTTGCCGACTGACCTGCCTGCGCTACCGGTCTACAACAAGGTCAACCCGGCAGATACGCCTGTGCTGACCCTGGCGATCACTTCCAAAACCATGCTGCTTCCCAAGCT
>NZ_UPSE01000525.1 GCF_900573885.1 Pseudomonas viridiflava | reverse complement strand
CAGTCCACACCGTCGCTCTCTTCGCTGCTATCGAGCAACGCCTGCATGCCGACGCAGATACCCAGAAACGGACGGTCCTTGCTGACTTCCTGCACCAGCGAGTCAAAGCCCAGACGGCGGATTTCGGCCATGCAGTCGCGAATCGCACCCACACCCGGAAACACCACACGGTCGGCTTCACGGATCACATCGGCGTCGCTGGTGATCAGCACACGGCCTGCGCCAACGTGCTCCAGGGCCTTGGCGACCGAGTGCAGGTTGCCCATGCCGTAATCGATAACCGCAACTG
>NZ_UPSE01000526.1 GCF_900573885.1 Pseudomonas viridiflava | reverse complement strand
CGCCACAGCACCCCAGACCAATACCCATGGGCCGCGCAGCAGTCGTCGAAGACCTGTGTGCTCGCTGGTGACAGGCGCTTCGAGTTCGCCATGACGACGTTTTTCAAGGCGCACCGTGACAAAGGCAATCAGGGCGAACAGGGCCAGGTTGCCGATCAGCGCCGGGATCACGCCAAAGCTCTTGACCAGCGAAGTGGCCGGGAACGACGGCAGCGCGAACCACCAATCGACGTTGTGAGTGGCGATCAGCGAACCGAGAATGAAGAACAGCAGGGTCACCAGCATTCGCGCATTGCCGCCGCCTGCCGTGAACAGGGTTCCGGAGGCTCAGCTGCCGCCCAGTTGCATGCCGATACCGAAAATGAATTCGCCGACTACCACCGAAACGCCGACT
>NZ_UPSE01000528.1 GCF_900573885.1 Pseudomonas viridiflava | reverse complement strand
GTCCGATACCGTCGAGCAATTGCGCAATCGCCAGATCAAGGCGGTCGACCTGGCCGTGATCGAATGTGTCGCCATCACCGAGGACGGTCATCTGGTGTTGAGCACCTCGGTGGGAAACTCCGCCAGCTTCGCCATTCTCGCCAAACAGGTGATCGTCGAGATCAACCTGGCCCAGCCGCTTGAGCTGGAAGGCCTCCATGACGTCTACATTCCGAGTTACCGACCTACGCGCCTGCCGATTCCGGTGCTGGAAGCCGATTCGCGGATTGGCAGCCATGCAGTGAAGATCGATCCGGCCAAGATTATCGGCATCGTCATCAGCAACCAGCCTGACTCCCCGTCCAC
>NZ_UPSE01000530.1 GCF_900573885.1 Pseudomonas viridiflava | reverse complement strand
CCCTCTCCTCCGCACTCAACAACCGCTCGCGATACTCACGACTCACAAAAAGTATCACGTCGTTTCCATCCGGCTCAGCGGCATACTCAGGATGCGCTGCTATCTCTGCGAGCAATGCCTTGGTTACTGGCACCACATGAAAATGCAGATTGAAGCCTGCCGAGAAACCCAGTTTGTAGACGATCACTTTCCATGGTTCATACACCCGCATCAGAAGCTGTTCGGTCCTGCGCAAAACACCTCCCAGCTCAGCCAGCGCCTCGTCGCCAAGGTCTGTCA
>NZ_UPSE01000533.1 GCF_900573885.1 Pseudomonas viridiflava | reverse complement strand
TAGTCGATTTATTCTGTACATGTTGCGGGCTTGTTTTTGAGTTGGCGCTCAGGGGAATACCCCGTAAAAACAACGCCCGCAACCCTTTCAGAACATCCCCTCGAAATTATTCCGGACAGCAGTGCGCTTGCGCGGGGATGACGGAGGATTTTTCAAACACCACCGTCATTCCCGCGAAGGCGGGAATCCAGAATTTCAAGCCGTACACGGTAGATCCGCGCAGGTATTCATTACCGCACGCGCTGAACGTTTTGTTTCGCGCCTTACGCGCGAGTCACTTTTAGCATTGCCCTAAAAGTAACCAAAAGGTCTAGCCCCTACCTTGGGTCTGCGCTGCGCTGCGACTTCCCTCCCTCCGTCGCCGCTCCGGGGGCCGGCGAGACGGGCCATCCATGGCCCGACACGCCTTTCGCGGCTCCCGGCCGCTCAACCCCCTCCACGTCGACTCCACTCGGCCTGCGATAAACGGTGCGGGGTAGATCACAAGCCAGATCAAAAGCGGTAGAGCCAGATCAAGAGCGTTTGAGCAAGATCAACGTCTCGCGGCTGAAGCGGCTTCTTATTCGTGCGGTTTTGTGGGAGCGGCTTCAGCCGCGATGCAGTGACACGACGGACACCACCCGTCACCCATCACCGGATGGCCGCTGACGTCGCCGCGTTAAACCACCCCTTCACATAACACGTCGACACCAACGACGTATCACACCACCCATTGGTCAACGCCTCGCGCAACTTGCCGACATCGGCCCGTTCCACATAGCGCCGCGCATCCTCCATGTCGTCGGCCTGGCCGTATCCACCGTTGACCATCTCACTCAGCGCTTCCTGTTTGCTCCAGCCTTGCACCACGGTGCGGAACATCGCGGCCATCAGGCCGGTGCGGTCGCTGCCGTGTTTGCAGTGCATCAGCACCGGCCCGCGGGTTTCGGCCAGTTGCAGGGTGTTGAGCACGCGCAGTACGTCGGCGTCGTTGACGCGGTCAGCGTGCAGGGGAATGTGGATCAGCTGGATGCCGCTGTGGGCGAGCCAGGGGCTGTCGTCGTCTTTGCTCAGACTGACCACGGTGCGCACTTGTAGCTGCTGCAGCAGTGGCAGGTTGCCGGCGCTTGGCAGGGCGCTGCGGTAGAGCGTTGGCGACATTTCGAACAGCTTGAAGCTGCTGTCTACCGGCCGCGCCCAGGTTTCGGTTTGCGCGGCGCTCAGCAGCGGCGTCGCGGTGGCGTGGGCCGGTCGGAACTGTACGAGCAGACCGGCGAACACCAGTGCAGCAAATGCGAGTGCGATACCCGCCAGACGATATGACCTGCGCATGAAAACTCCCCAAGTAAGGGCGCCCATGCTAGGAATCGGCGGGTGAAACGTTGATCAAATCGCTGTGAAAAAACGGTGAAAGCCAGGGCCGGTTATTGCGTGCGCGAGCCGCCGAAGTAAGCGCATCCACGCTCGACCTTGCCGTTGGTTCGCAGCTCGGCAGAGAGAAATTGCACGGCGCCGGTGGCGCTGTCGACGCAGCGTTGCGGGGCGATCCACAGTTCCAGTTTCAAACCGTTGGCCTCGCTGGTGAGGTTGAAGCGGCCGTTGGGCAGTTGTTCTTCCAGGTAGGGCACCGCCAGCGGTTCCTGATCCGGACGTTCGAGCACCATGCCTTTGGCGTTGACGCTCACGCTCCAGCCCGGCTCGTGGCCGCTGGCGCGCAGCATCTGGCGTTTGAAGTTGGGGTCGTCGCAGCCATGGCCTTCGCGCTGCACGCGGTACAGACGGGTGAGGTTGAGTTGGCCGTCGGTGCCGGCCGCAGGGCTGGCGCCGAGGTTGCCGCTGACGTCGGCAAACAACGTGGCGTCGCGGCTGTCGAGCAGGGAGGCAGACTCTTGCAGCAGGCCGGTATTGCCGCTGTCGTTAATCACGAAGCGGCGTTGTTCCTGACACGGGCGCAGCAGCAGTTTGCCGTTGCTGACGCTCAGTTCGCCCTGCATGCGGGTGCCGGGCGACACCGGCGTTTCGTCCTGTTGATCAAACATCGCGCAACTGGCGAACAGGGGCAGCAGGGCAAACAGCAGAGGGCGAACGGCGCGCATTAAGAGGGTCTCCTGAGAAGTGCGGCCACGTTACTCACGACCCTCCGTTGGCACAAGTGCGAGGTGGTTTAGCCGACGGTATAAACCTGCCCGGTTTGCTTGCCCTCGACGCTTTTCGAATAGGCCAGGGCAACGTCCGCTGCCGGCACCGGCTTGAAGCCACGGAAGAACGGGCCGTAGCCTTCCATGGATTCGACCAGCACGTTGGGGCTGACCACGTTCACGCGCAGGCCGCGCGGCAGTTCGATGGCGGCGGCTTTGACGAAGCTGTTGAGCGCACCATTGACCATGCTGGCCGAGGCGCCGGCAACGATGGGGTCGTCGCTGAGGATGCCGGAGGTGAAGGTGAACGAGCCGCCGTCGTTGATGAATTCGCGGCCGATCAGCAGCAGGTTCACCTGGCCCATCAGCTTGTCGTTCAGGCCGATGGCGAACTGCTCGGCTTGCAGGTCTGCCAGGGCGCCGAAGTGCACCGACCCGGTGGTGCTGACCAGTGCATCGAAGCGGCCGGTTTTTTCGAACAGCTGGCGGATGGAGGCGGCGTCGCGGATGTCGACCTGGAAGTCGCCGCTGCTGCGGCCGACACGAATCAGTTCATGGCGCTCGGCCAGTTCACGCTCTACGGCTTGACCAATGGTGCCGCTGGCACCGATCAGGATGATTTTCATGGCACTGCTCCTTGGGGTTTGGGTGTTGACGCAGTGTAAGACGGCAGTTTGTGGGCGATAATCCGTCTAATTGGAAACCTTTGGTTCTCGCCAGGAAACAATCGCCATGAGTGAAATGGATGATCTGGCCGCCTTCGCCACGCTGGTGGAGGCCGGCAGCTTTACCGCCGCAGCGCTGCGGTTGGGGTGCAGCAAGGGGCAGTTGTCCAAGCGCATTGGCGTGCTGGAGCAGGGTTTGGGCATCAGCTTGCTGCACCGCACCACGCGGCGGCTGTCGCTAACCGCTGCGGGCGCAGCTTTGTTGCCGGAAGCGCAGGCGTTGGTCGCGCAAGCGACGCGGGCGCGGCAAACCCTGGCACGCTTGCAGGAGGAGGCGAGCGGCGTGGTGCGCATCACGGCGCCGGTGTCGTTGGGCGATACCTTTTTCGACGCCCTGCAACTGGAGTTCGCCCGCGCCTATCCACACATTCGCATCGAGCTGGAGCTGAGCAACAGCTACCGCGATCTGGTGGCCGACGGCTTCGACTTGGCCATTCGCAGCGGTGAGCAAAGTGATGATCGCCTGGTGGCGCGGCCGTTGTTATCGATGCAGGAACTGACCTGCGCCAGCCCGGCGTACCTGGCGGCCCACGGGCAGGTGCGTCAGCCGCAGGATTTGGGCGAGCAGGTATGCCTGCTCAACAGCCACTACAGCGGCGCCGAGGAGTGGCTGTATCACCGCCAGCATGAACTGACCCGCGTGCGGGTGAATGGTCCGTTTGCCAGCAACCACTACAGCCTGCTGAAAAAAGCCTGTTTGGGCGGGGCGGGGATCGCGCGGTTGCCTTCGTACCTGGTGCATCAGGAACTGCTCGACGGCACGCTGGTGTGGCTGCTGCGCGATTACCAGACGCGCATCAGTCCGGTGTTTCTGGTGCATGCCTATCAGCATGGGTTGCCCAAGCGCACGCAGGTGTTGGCGGATTATTTGCTGGCGTGGTTTGAACAGCGGCGGGGGGAGTTGGATCGGTTGACGACCGTGGCGCCTTAACGTCCCCCCTCACCCCAACCCTCTCCCGCGAGGGGAGAGGGGAGAGGGGGCATATCGAGGTGCTCGCAGGATTTCCTCTCCCCTCTACCTCTGGGAGAGGGGCTGGGGGTGAGGGTGGGGTCAAACGCGCTGATCAGCCTTAAGCAACGTCTCCAAACACTGCTCCTGAATCCCATAAAACGCTTTGATTCCTTGAATCCGCTCCATCACTGGCGCCGGGTCGACCGGTTCGGGGCGTTTTACGGCGAGGATCATTTTGTTTTTGTTGGTGTGTTCCAGCGAGACGAATTCGAACACTTTGGTTTCATACCCGCAGGCTTCCAGCAGCAGGGCGCGCAGGCTGTCGGTGACCATTTCCGCTTCCTGGCCCAGATGCACGCCGTATTGCAGCATCGGCCGCAGCAGGGCCGGGGTCTGCATCTGCGGGCGGATCTGTTTGTGGCAGCACGGCGAGCACATGATGATCGAGGCGTCGCTGCGAATGCCCAGGTGAATGGCGTAGTCGGTGGCTACGTCGCAGGCGTGCAGGGCGATCATGATGTCGATGGCGGCCGGCGTGTAGGTGCGCACGTCGCCGTGTTCGAAGCTCAGGCCCGGTTGCTCCAGGCGCGCGGCGGCATCGTTGCCCAGGCGCACCATGTCTTCGCGCAATTCTACGCCCGTAACCTTGCCCTGGCGGCCGAGGCTGTTGCGCAGGTAGTCGTGCATGGCAAAGGTCAGGTAGCCCTTGCCGGAGCCGAAGTCCACCGCGTGAATCGGCTCGTCGGCGCCGCGTTGTTGCAGCGGCGAGCTGGCCAGGGCGTGGGAAAACACTTCAACGAATTTATTGATCTGCTTCCACTTGCGCGCCATGGCCGGCACCAGTTCGTGCTTGGCAGTGGTCACGCCGAGGTCGGTGAGGAACGGGCGGGTCAGTTCCAGAAAGCGCTTCTTCTCGCGGTCATGGCCAGCCTGGGCGCCTTCACGCTCCACGGCCTTGCCAATAAACAGCCGGCTTTTGTTTTTCTTGCCGAAGGTCAGTTGCACGTCGTCGGTGAGCGACAGCAGGTGGGCGTTTTTGAACGCGGCCGGCAGCATGTCGCCGATCAAGGCCAGGGCCTCGGCGTGGGGGAAGTTCTTGGTGATGTCGCGGGTTTTGTAGGTGTACACGAACGACAAACACGCCTGGCCGCGCACGGTCACCGGGCGGATTGCCAGCCGTTGCAGCTCGGTTTCCTCGCCGTGGTATTTGCTCAGCAGCACCTTGACCAAGGTGTTCTGCACCAGGCTCTTTTCCAGCAGCGCGAGGAAGTCGCTGAGGTCATTGGTGGCGGCGGCGGAAACTTCGACTGACATGGACGGGCCCGGTATTCACTGGCTGGCGAGGGGCGGTAATGCTACAGGGTTCGCGCCGTTCTGTGGCGCCGCGCCAGCAGGTGGTCGATGGACAGCACACCCGGTCCGCGCGCCATCAACAGCAGCAACACCGCCGCCCAGGTGCCGTGCACGGGGTAGGCGTCGGGGTAGACGAACAGTTGAATCGTCAGCGTCATGCCCAGCAGCGCCAGGGCGGAAAAGCGTGTGGCCAGGCCCAGCAGAATCAGCAGCGGAAAAAGGTGTTCGCTAAACGTGGCGAGGTACGCGGCTGTTTCCGCTGGAATCAGCGGCAGGGGGTATTCGCTGCTGAACAGCGGAACCGTCGAGTCGGCCAGATGGGGGTTGTCGTATATAAACGTGCCGCTGACCAGGTCGACGGCAAAGCCCTCGACTTTGGTCTGGCCGGATTTCCAGAACACGGCGGCAATGGAAAACCGCGCGACAAAGGCGATCAGGCTGTGGGGTATTTTCTCGAACAGGTCGATCACGCGATGCAGGTTCATGGGGTTTCTCGGTAAGACAGCGCAGTGATCGCACCGTGGGAAATCAGCAGCGCCAGGCAGGCGCCGAGGTCGAAGTCTTCCCCGCAGTAGGCTGCTGCGTCGGCAAATGCTTCGCCACCAAGCAGGCGAGTTATAAAGCCGGCGCACTCGGCGTCGATGCCGATTACCAGCACGTCGAGGTGCTGACGCAGCACCAGACTGTGTTCGGCCGTGCCCAGCGCTACCTGCTCGATTGCCTGTTCGCCCTGGTGCGCAGCCCACAACGAGCGAACCCCGTAGGCCGATGTCAGCACATGAACGGAGGCGTGCAGCTGAAACACCAGATCGCCCAGGCGCTCGCTGTCGCCCAGGGCGCCGGCCAATGCGTCATGCGCTACCGGCTCGGCGTCGGCAGCGTGATAAGCACTTACGCGCATCACTTCCAGGCGCGCCACGTCGGCCAGATAGGGCAGCGCGGCGGCGGGCTCGAAGGTGTCAATAAACAGCGGGAAGTCATTGCCGTACTGCACCAGTAGCGGCGAGGTGGGCGGGTTGCTTTTCACATAAATTGCCGCCATGGCGGGGAAGAACGTATCGCCTACCAGTTGCTGCACCACGGGATAGGTGTCGGCCAGCGCATTGATCAGCGAGCTGAGCACGTTATTACGGTACACGGCGAAACGCGCCGCCGGGTCGGAGCCGTTGCAGGTGCGCAAGCCAGTCGGCGTGGTGAGCTCGTCGCTGAGCAGGGCGCGGTGAAACCCGGCGTGCAGGGTCATGGCGCCGCGCTCCCGGCCAGCACGCGTTCGGCCATCTGCGCTTCGGCGAGCAGGTGTTCCAAGGGTGGCACGTCGTTGTCCCGTTCGATCAGCGTCGGCAGCGGGCCGAGGCGGGCGATAAGTTCGGCATACAGCTGCCACACGGCGTCATCTACCGGTGCGCCGTGGCTGTCGATCAACAGGCGGGCGCCGCTGCTGTCCTGGTCTTCGGCAAAACCGGCGAGGTGAATCTGCTCCACGGCGTGCAACGGCAGTTGGTTGAGATAAGCCTGCACGTCGCGCTGATGGTTGATGCACGAGATGTACAGGTTGTTGACGTCCAGCAGCAGGCCGCAGCCGGTGCGCTGCACCACCTCGCGGATAAACGCGGCCTCGCTCAGGCTTGAGGCGGTGAACTCGACGTAGGTGGCTGGGTTTTCCAGGAGCATGCGGCGCTTGAGCACGGTTTGAGTGTGGTCGATGTGTTCGCACACGCGCGCCAGCGTCGTTTCGTCGTAGGCCACGGGCAGCAGATCGTTCAGGTACGTGGGCCCGTGGCTGGACCAGGCCAGGTGCTCGGAAAACGCCGCAGGCTCGTAGCGTTCCAGCAGGGTCGCGAGGCGTTGCAGGTGGTCGCGATCCAGCGGCTCGGCGCCGCCAATCGACAACCCGACCCCGTGCAGCGACAGCGGGTAATGCTGGCGAATTTGCCCGAGGTAATGATGAAAGGGGCCGCCGGCGACCATGTAGTTTTCCGCATGAATTTCGAAGAAACCAATGGCGGGCAGGCTGGCGAGAATGGCTTGGTAATGCTGGGACTTCAAACCCAAGCCCGCACGCGCGGGCAGGTTTGAAACAGAGGCGAGAGGCGCGCCATGGGTAGCGATAACGGACTGATTCATGACGGCGCGCCCCGCGTACTTAGGCTTTTTCTTTAAACGCTGCCATCTGACCGAAGCCGGTCGGGGAGGTTGGGCTGGCGGTTTTTTCGCAGGTGCCGGCCGGTACGTGTTTCCAGGCGCTGCCTTGGTAGTCCTTGGTGGACGTGCCAGCACAGGTGGTGCCCGCGCCTGCTGCGCAATCGTTTTTACCCTTCATGGAAACGCCAAAACACTTTTCGCCCTTGCTGTCATCGGCATGGGCAACCATGGGTGCAGCGGCAATGCTCAAGGCGCTGCCCAAAGCCAGAGCGAGGGCGGCGGTATGCAAAGGGCGGTTTTTGTTGTTCATGGAAGTGTCTCTCTTCAGTGGGAGGAAACAAGCCGTAGTGGCCTGCTTAGTGAAGTAGAGAAATGAGGCGGGGGGTTGTTACAGGGGGGATTAAATTATTTTCACTCATTTTGAATGGCAGGGATGAAGATCAGAAGCGTCGCGGATTTTAAGGGGGAAATGAGCTTGGGCTTTGTCGCACGCCGATCCAGATCGAGCGAGCTAGAGCGGGGCAAGGCAAAACAGGTTTTTAAAGCGCAGTTGGCTGTAGCCAATGAGCATTTAAAAAACTGTTTTAACGCAGCCCCGCCGACGCGCAGCCGATCGCTTAGCCACCCAGGTAGGCGTCTCGCACTTTCGGATCGGTGAGCAACGCCTCACCCGTGCCTTCCATAACGACGTGCCCGTTTTCCAGCACATACGCCCGGTCGGCAATCTTCAGCGCCTGGTTGGCGTTTTGTTCCACCAGGAACACCGTCACGCCATCTTTGCGCAGCTGTTCGATGATCTGGAAGATCTGCTGGATGATGATCGGCGCCAGACCCAGCGACGGTTCGTCGAGCAGCAGCAGTTGCGGTTTGCTCATCAGCGCACGGCCGATGGCGAGCATTTGCTGTTCGCCGCCGGACATGGTGCCGCCGCGCTGGCTGTAGCGCTCTTTTAGGCGCGGGAACAGGTGCAGCACTTTGTCGAGCTGTTCCTGGTAGTCGCCTTTGTCGGTGAAGAAGCCGCCCATGGCCAGGTTTTCTTCAACGGTCAGGCGGGCAAAGATGCGGCGGCCTTCAGGCACCACCGCGATGCTTTTGCGCATGATGTCGCTGGAGTCCAGGCCCACCAGTTCTTCGCCCTGATAGCGAATGCTGCCGCTGGCGGCGCGCGGCGAGCCGCACAGCGTCATCAGCAGCGTCGACTTGCCGGCACCGTTGGCACCGATCAGGGTGACGATTTCGCCTTTGTGCACTTCGACGTTGACGTTATGCAGCGCCTGGATCTTGCCGTAGAAGGTGGAAACGTTATCGAAATACAGCATGGTTACGCTTCCCCCAAATAGGCTTTGATCACTTCCGGATTGTCGCGAATCTGCTCCGGGGTGCCATCGGCCAGGGGCGTGCCCTGGTTGATCACGACGATGTGGTCGGAAATGCTCATGACCAGTTTCATGTCGTGTTCGATCAGCAGCACCGTGACGTTGTATTCATCGCGCAGCACGCCGATGAGCTGCTTGAGCTCTTCGGTTTCGTTCGGGTTGAGACCGGCCGCCGGCTCGTCGAGCATCAGCAGGCGAGGGCGGGTCATCATGCAGCGAGCAATTTCCAGGCGGCGTTGCTGCCCGTACGCCAGCGTGCCGGCCGGGCGGTTGGCAACCTCGGTGAGGTTGACCTTGTCGAGCCAGTGCGCGGCGAACTCCATGGCTTCGCGCTCGCTTTTGCGAAACGCCGGGGTCTTGAACAGACCGGCCAGAAAGTTGGTGTTGATGTGCCGGTGCTGGGCAATCAGCAGGTTTTCGATGGCGGTCATGTCTTTGAACAGCCGCACGTTCTGGAACGTACGCACCACGCCCTTGCGGGCGATCTCATGACCGGCCAGGCCCTGAATGGCCTCGCCGTCGAGCAGGATGGTGCCGCTGGTGGGTTTGTAGAAACCGGTCAGGCAGTTGAACACCGTGGTCTTGCCGGCGCCGTTCGGGCCGATCATCGACACCACTTGTTTCTCTTGCACGGTCAGGCCCACACCGTTCACGGCCAGCAGACCGCCGAAGCGCATGCACAGGCCGCTTACTTCAAGAATCGGGCGGCTCATTGCTTCAACTCCAAATGCGGACGCTGCATGGGCAAGAAGCCCTGCGGACGCCAGATCATCATGAACACCATCAGGGCACCGAACAGCAGCATCCGGTACTCGCTGAAGTTACGCATCAGTTCGGGCAGCAGAATCATCACGATGGCGGCGAGAATCACCCCCAGCTGCGAGCCCAGACCGCCGAGCACCACGATGGCCAGAATGGTGGCCGACTCCAGGAAGGTGAACGACTCCGGGGTGATCAGGCCTTGGCGCGCGGCAAAGAAGCTGCCGGCGAAACCGGCGAAGCAGGCACCGAGGGTAAAGGCCGAAAGCTTGATCACAGTCGGGTTCATGCCCAGCGCGCGGCAGGCGATTTCGTCTTCACGCAAGGCTTCCCACGCACGGCCGATGGGCATGCGCAGCAGACGGTTGATGACGAACAGCGCGACCAACACCAGCAGCAAGGCCACCAGGTACAGGAAGATCACTTTGTAGATCGAGTTGTAGGCGATGCCGAAATATTCGTGGAAGGTTTGCAGGCCTTCCGCCGCCTTGCGCTCGAAGCTCAGGCCGAACAGGGTCGGTTTGTCGATGTTGCTGATGCCGTTCGGGCCGCCGGTGAGCTCGGTGAGGTTACGCAGCAGAATGCGGATGATCTCGCCGAAACCCAAGGTGACGATGGCCAGGTAGTCGCCACGCAGACGCAGCACCGGGAAGCCCAGCAGGAAGCCGAACAGCGCCGCCATCAGGCCGGCAATCGGCAGGCACAGCCAGAAACCGAAGCCGTAGTAGTGCGAGAGCAGGGCGTAGCTGTAGGCGCCGACGGCGTAAAAGCCGACGTAACCCAGGTCGAGCAGGCCCGCCAGGCCGACCACGATGTTCAGGCCAAGGCCGAGCATGACGTAGATGAGGATCAGCGTGGCGATGTCCACCGCGCCGCGCGAACCGAAGAACGGCCACACCAGCGCCACCACCACCAGGGCCAGCACGAACCAGCGCTGGGTCGAGGGCAGGGTCAGGAAGTTGGTAGCCGACGACGGCACGCCCGGCACTTTCGGCACGGCGTCCCAGGCATTGCCCAACTGGCTGCGGAACAGTTGCCAGAAGAACATGCCGATGGCGCAGGCGAAAATGGTCCACAGCACTGGCGCGCTGGCGCCGTGCACTTCCAGCTTGATGCCGACGATGTTCAGCTTCAGGCCCAGAATCGGGTAGGCCACGGCCAGCACCAGCAGGGCACTGAAAAACGCCGTCTTCAGCTGTTTGGCTTTAATAGAACTGGTCATACCTTTTCAACCTCCGGGCGACCGAGAATGCCGGTCGGGCGGAACAACAGCACCAGCACCAACAGGCTGAACGCCACCACGTCTTTGTATTGGTCGCCGAAAATGTCGGCACCAAACGCTTCGGCCACACCCAACACCAGACCGCCAAGCATGGCGCCCGGAATGCTGCCGATACCGCCAAGTACCGCTGCGGTAAACGCCTTGATGCCCGCCAGGAAGCCCAGGTTCGGGTTGATAACGCCGTACTGCATGCCCAGCAACACCGCCGCAACGGCCGCCAGGGTGGCGCCAATGACAAAGGTCAGGGCAATGATGTTGTTGGTGTTGATGCCCAGCAGGTTGGCCATCTTGATGTCCTCGGCACAGGCGCGGCAGGCGCGGCCCAGGCGAGAGCGGGAGATGAACACCGTGAGGCCGGCCATCACCAGGAACGTGACGACGAAGATCAGCACCTGCATATAGGAGATCACCACACCGTTCATGGTGCTCTCGCCAAATACGAAGTTGCCGGGGATCAGGTTTGGAATCGCTTTGTCTTTGGAGTTCTGCGCGAGGAGGACCTCGTTCTGCAGAAATATCGACATACCGATTGCCGAAATCAGCGGGATCAAACGGTTGCTGCCACGCAGCGGTCGGTACGCGACCCGTTCAATGCTGTAACCGTAGGCGCTGGCGACGATGATGGTGGCCGCAAACGCCGCGATCAGAATGATCGGCAAGCTGTCCAGGCCCATCATGGTCAGGCCGGCGATCACCAAAAAGGCGATGTAGGAACCGATCATGTACACCTCGCCGTGGGCGAAGTTGATCATGCCGATAATGCCGTACACCATCGTGTAACCGATGGCGATCAAGGCGTAGGTGCTGCCAATGGTCAAGCCATTAACCAGCTGTTGTAAGAAATGGTAGATGTCAGGCATCAAAACTCTCCTGAAAACTTGCAAAACCTGTTGCGCGACTCGATAGCTGTGTCAGGTCGAGATGTTCCCTGCAGGCCGGTAAGGGCTGCATCCACCTGGTGTGGGCACAGTCAGCTGGGGTTACAGCCAAGCGGTGTGGTCAATCACTTCCATCACGAAGCACGCCTTGTGCTTCGCCCCGTGCGGGGTCGGCTCGCGCCGCTCAGACCTGCCAGTGCCGGTCTGCCTTGCTATTTAGCTGGGGAATGGGGTTTTGAAGCTTTCGCGTGGGCGGCGCTCATTCGCTTGTGGCTGAGCGTGGACCCGTTTACCTCTTAAAACAAAGCCCACTGCGTGTGCAGTGGGCTTCGGGTTGCGGCTTGTTACTTACTTGGCTTCTGTTTTGGTGCCGTCAGCGTGCCAGTCATAGACCACGAAGCTGAAGTCTTTCAGATCGCCTTTGGCGTCGAAGCTCAGGTCGCCAGTCGGGGTGTTGAAGGTGTTGGCGCGCAGGGCGGCCGCTACCTTGGCGGTGTCGGTGTCGCCGGCTTTCTTGATGCCTTCGGCGATTACTTGTACCGCTGCGTAAGCCGGGAATACGAAAGGACCGGTAGGGTCTTCTTTCTTGGCTTTGAACGCTTCAACCAGCGCCTGGTTTTTCGGGTCCTGGTCGAACGACTTCGGCAGGGTGACCAGCAGGCCTTCGGAAGCCGGGCCAGCGATGGCCGACAGCTCTTTGTTACCCACGCCTTCCGGACCCATGTAGCGAACTTTCAGGCCTTTCTCAGCCGACTGACGCAGCAGCAGACCGAGTTCCGGGTGGTAGCCGCCGTAGTACACGAAGTCGACGTTGGCTTGTTTGAGCTTGGAGATCATGGCCGAGAAGTCTTTGTCGCCGGCGTTGATGCCTTCGAACAGCGCCACTTTCACGCCTTTGGCTTCCAGGGTCTGCTTGACGGCGGTGGCGATGCCTTCACCGTATTGCTGCTTGTCGTGGATGACGGCAACGGTTTTCGGCTTGATGTGGTCGGCGATGAAGTTGCCGGCGGTCGGGCCTTGCAGGCTGTCCAGACCGATGGTGCGGAACACCAGTTGATAACCACGGGAGGTGATTTCCGGGCTGGTCGAGGCCGCGGTAATCATCAGAATGCCTTCGTCTTCGTAAATGTCCGAAGCTGGCTGAGTGGAGCTGGAGCACAGGTGGCCAACCACGAACTTCACTTCGTCGTTAACGATTTTGTTGGCCACGGCCACGGCTTGTTTCGGGTCGCAAGCGTCGTCGTACACCACGCCTTCGAGCTGCTGGCCGTTTACGCCGCCAGCCTTGTTGATCTGTTCGATAGCCATTTTGGCACCGACGAATTGCATTTCGCCGTATTGAGCGACAGCGCCGGTAACCGGGCCAGCCAGGCCGATCTTGATGGTGTCAGCTGCTAGTGAATAGCTGGCGACGCCGGCCATAGCCATGGCTGCAAACAGTTGCTTAGTAGCCTTGTTCATAGTGCTCCACTCTTATGTTTTTTCGTTTTTTATAAGATCCACCCGCGCGTGCTGCGCGAACGGTTCATGCCCTGTTGGCCGAAGCTGCGGAGCCAGGACAAAGCCCCGAGCCCCAAGTCCCCATGAACACAAGAGGCCCTGGCAACTTTAACGGCGGAGTTTAGAGTGCCGATTTAGGCCTTGAAAAGCGGCGACTGACGCTGTCTGTAGGCAATGTCGCTAAATCGAAATAAATGTATAGAAAAACGGCGTGTCGCGACTGCCGGGCAGAGCGTCAGGCCGATCTTGTTCCGCCGCCAAACGCCGCTATCATTGCCGCCCGGCCGTAATGCCGCCTTTTACATTTTGTCGAACAAAAGAGCCCGCGATGACCGATGCCATTGACCCGCTGTACGCCAAGTTGCTAGGCGAAACCGCCCCCATTACCTGGCAGGAACTGCAACCCTTCTTCGCCCGCGGTGCCTTGCTGTGGGTGGCGCCGGGCAGTGACCTGATTGAGGTGGCCATGGGCTTTGCCGAAGACAACGGCGCGAAGGTGGCGCAGTGGTTGGCGGATGGGGTGGTGAGCAAGGTTGAAGCAGAGGTGGCGCAAGACCTGTTCGACCGTGACCCGACGCTGTGGGCCGTGGTGGTGGCGCCGTGGGTGTTGGTTCAGGAGCGGGGGTAGGGCGATCACAACGATCAACGGCCCCTCTCCCCCAGCCCCTCTCCCGCAAGCGGGCGAGGGGTGACGACTGCCAGCGACGCCACTCGTTCGGCCCCCTCTCCCGCTTGCGGGAGAGGGCTGGGGAGAGGGGCCGTTCAGCTCGTAGCGCCGCGAAAACGAGGATCCAGAATTTTCGCTCGCAGGATTCGCCACCAAGGTGGCTCCTACAAAAACGCAAAAAAAAACCGCTCAATCGAGCGGCTTCTTCATAGCGACTTTCTTACTCTTCGATGGCACCCATGGCCGTGGTATTGAAACCACCGTCCACGTAGGTGATTTCACCGCTGATGCCCGATGCCAAATCCGAGCACAGGAACGCGCCGACGTTGCCAACTTCTTCGATGGTCACGTTGCGGCGCAGCGGGGTTTGCGCTTCGTTGGCGGCGAGCATTTTGCGGAAGCTCTTGATACCGGAGGCCGCCAGGGTGCGGATCGGGCCGGCAGAGATGCAGTTTACGCGTGTGCCTTCCGGGCCAAGGCTGCCTGCCAGGTAACGTACGCCCGCTTCCAGGCTGGCCTTGGCCATGCCCATCACGTTGTAGTTCGGCATGGTGCGCTCGGCGCCCAGGTAGGAGAGGGTGAGCAGGCTGCCGTTGCGGCCTTTCATCATTTCGCGACCGGCCTTGCCCAGGGCCACGAAGCTGTAGGCGCTGATGTCGTGGGCGATGCGGAAACCGTCACGGGTGGTCACTTCGGTGAAGTCGCCGTTCAACTGGTCGCCAGGGGCGAAACCTACGGAGTGAACGATCACGTCCAGGCCGTCCCATTTCTTGCCCAGCTCAACGAATACGTTGGCGATTTCTTCGTCGCTGGCCACGTCGCACGGGAAGCACAGGTCGGCGTTCGAGCCCCAGCCGGCGGCGAATTCTTCGACGCGGCCCTTGAGCTTTTCGTTCTGGTAGGTGAAGGCGAGTTCAGCACCCTCGCGATGCATGGCGGCAGCAATGCCGGATGCGATGGACAGCTTGCTGGCGACACCGACGATCAGTACGCGCTTACCGGCGAGAAAACCCATGGTGTTATTCCTCTTCCTGCTTTCAAGAATTAATCGGCAGTGGCGGGGACCAGGAAAGCGGCCTCCAGCAACTGCTGCGTATATACGTGTTGCGGGGCGGCGAAAATGGCTTCGGCTGGCCCCTGTTCCACAACCCGACCCTGCTTGACCACCATCAAGTGGTGACTCAGCGCCTTGACCACCGCCAGGTCATGGCTGATGAACAAATAGGTCAGGTTGTACTTGCGCTGCAGCGATCGCAGTAATTCCACCACCTGGCGCTGCACGGTACGGTCCAGTGCCGAAGTGGGTTCATCCAGCAGAATCAATGCCGGCTTGAGCACAAGTGCCCGGGCGATGGCGATTCGCTGCCGTTGCCCACCGGAAAACTCGTGGGGGTAGCGGTGCCGGGTTTCCGGATCCAGACCTACCTCCAACAGTGCATCGATTATTGCCTGCTCCTGTTCTTCCTCGCTGCCCATCTTATGAATGCGCAGCCCTTCACCAATGATCTGACACACCGACATCCGCGGGCTCAGGCTGCCAAACGGGTCCTGAAACACCACCTGCATCTGCCGCCGCAAGGGCCGCACTTGATGCTGGGTCAGGTCGTGCATGTCCTGGCCTTGAAAGCGGATCACGCCCTTGCTGCCTATCAGCCGCAAGATCGCCAGCCCGAGGGTGGATTTGCCGGAACCGCTTTCGCCCACAATGCCCAGGGTTTGGCCCTGGTGCAGGCTGAAGTGGATGCCGTCCACCGCTTTCACATGATCGACCGTATGGCGCAGCACGCCTTTTTTGATCGGAAACCACACCCGCAGGTCTTCGACTTCGAGCACTGGCTTGCCGGCTGCGTTGGCGACCGGCGAACCGCTGGGCTCGGCTCCGAGCAATTCCTGGGTGTAGGGATGCTGCGGATTGTCGAACAGTTCATCGCATGAAGCCTGTTCGACGATCACTCCGCGCTGCATGACACATACCCGGTGCGCAATTCGCTTAACCAGGTTGAGGTCGTGAGTAATCAGCAGCAGCGCCATGCCCAGGCGAGCCTGCAAATCTTTCAGCAGTTCGAGGATTTTCAGCTGCACGGTGACGTCCAGCGCGGTGGTGGGCTCGTCGGCGATCAGCAGCTCCGGCTCGTTGGCCAGCGCCATGGCGATCATCACGCGCTGGCGTTGCCCGCCCGACAATTCGTGGGGCAGGGCCTTGAGGCGTTTATGCGGCTCGGGAATGCCGACCAGTTCGAGCAGTTCCAGGGTGCGCTTGGTAGCGGCTTTGCCGGTCAGGCCTTTGTGCAGGGCCAGCACTTCGTTGATCTGCTTTTCGATGTTGTGCAGCGGGTTCAACGAAGTCATCGGCTCCTGGAAAATCATGGCGATGCGGTTGCCACGGATGTGCCGGAGCTTCTTCTCGTTGACCGTCAGCAGATCATGCCCGGCGTAGCGGATGGTGCCGGCCGGGTGGCGAGCCAGCGGGTAGGGCAGCAGGCGCAGAATCGAGTGTGCGGTCACCGATTTGCCCGAGCCGCTTTCGCCTACCAGCGCCAGGGTTTCGCCCCGGCGGATGTCGAAGTTCAGGCCTTGCACCACGCACTGGCAACTGTCACCAGCGGTGAACTCCACCGCCAGGTCGCGTACTTCAATCAGATTTTCCGGCGCGGTGTTTGGCGGCGTTTTAGGGTTCTGGCCCATGTTATTTCCTCGGGTCGAAGGCATCGCGAGCAGCCTCGCCGATAAACACCAACAGGGTCAGCATCAGGCCCAGCACGGCAAAAGCGCTGATGCCAAGCCAGGGCGCCTGGGTGTTGGATTTGCCCTGGGCCACCAGTTCGCCCAGCGACGGCGAGCCGGCGGGCAAGCCAAAGCCGAGGAAGTCCAGCGCGGTCAGCGTGCCAATGGCGCCGGTGAGAATGAACGGCATGAAGGTCATGGTCGAGATCATGGCGTTGGGCAGAATGTGGCGGAACATGATGCCGCCGTTTTCCATGCCCAGGGCCCGCGCGGCGCGCACGTATTCCAGGTTGCGGCCACGCAGGAACTCGGCCCGCACCACGTCTACCAGGGTCATCCACGAGAACAGCAGCATGATGCCCAGCAACCACCAGAAGTTGGGCTGTACAAAGCTGGCGAGAATGATCAGCAGATACAGCACCGGCAGCCCCGACCACACTTCCAGAAAGCGCTGCCCGAGCAGATCCACCCAGCCGCCGTAAAAGCCTTGCAGCGCGCCGGTAACCACGCCGATAACCGAGCTGAAAATAGTCAGCGTCAGGGCGAACAGCACCGAGATGCGGAAGCCATAAATCACCCGGGCAAATACGTCACGGCCCTGGTCATCGGTGCCCAGCAGGTTGTCCGGGGAGGGCGGTGCGGGCGCGGGTACTTTCAGGTCGTAGTTGATGGTCGAGTAGCTGTACGGAATGGGTGGCCAGAGCGTCCAGCCGCCTTTTTCGGCGATCAGTTCGCGGATATACGGGCTCTTGTAGTTCGCCTCCAGCGGAAACTCGCCGCCGAACGTGGTTTCCGGGTAGCGCTTGAACACCGGGAAGTACCAGCCACCGTCGTAGTGCACGGCCAGCGGCTTGTCGTTGGCGATCAGCTCGGCGCCGAGGCTCAGTACGAACAGCACGACAAACAGCCACAGCGACCACCAGCCGCGTTTGTGCGCTTTCAGGCGTTCAAAGCGGCGACGGTTGAGGGGAGACATTTTCAATGCAGTGCCCACGCTCAACCCTCCCGATTCGCGAAGTCGATGCGCGGATCGACCAAGGTGTAAGTGATGTCGCCGATCAACTTCACCACCAGGCCTAGCAAGGTGAAGATAAACAGCGTGCCGAACACGATGGGGTAGTCGCGGTTGATCGCCGCTTCAAAACTCATCAGGCCCAGGCCGTCGAGGGAGAAGATCACTTCGATCATTAGCGAGCCCGTAAAAAAGATGCTGATAAACGCGGCGGGGAAGCCTGCGATGATCAACAGCATGGCGTTGCGGAATACGTGGCCGTACAGAATCGCGTTGTTGGTCAGGCCCTTGGCCCGCGCGGTGACCACGTACTGTTTGTTGATTTCGTCGAGAAAGCTGTTTTTGGTGAGGAAGGTGAGGGTGGCGAAGTTGCCGATCACGAGCGCCGTCACCGGCAGTACCAGGTGCCAGAAGTAGTCGAGAATTTTCCCGCCCATGCTCATCTGGTCGAAGTTGTTCGAGGTCAGGCCGCGCAGGGGAAACCAGTCGTAATAGCTGCCACCGGCAAACAGCACGATCAGCAGAATGGCGAACAGAAACGCCGGAATCGCGTAGCCGACAATGATTGCCGAGCTGGTCCACACGTCAAAGGTGCTGCCGTTGCGCATGGCTTTGGCGATGCCCAGCGGAATGGACACCAGGTACATGATCAGCGTGCTCCATAACCCCAGGGAGATGGAGACCGGCATCTTTTCCACGATCAGGTCGACCACCTTGGCGTCGCGGAAGAAGCTGTTGCCGAAATCGAGCTGGGCGTAGCTTTTGAGCATCAGCCAGAAACGCTCCGGGGCCGATTTGTCGAAGCCGTACATTTTCTCGATTTCTTTCACCAGCTCCGGGTCCAGACCCTGTGCGCCCCGGTAGTTGGAGCCGGCCACCGAGACTTCGGCGCCGCCACCCGAAATGCGGCTGGTGGCGCCTTCGAAGCCTTCCAGTTTAGCGATCATCTGCTCCACCGGCCCGCCCGGCGCCGCCTGAATGATGATGAAGTTGAGCAGCAGGATGCCCAGCAGCGTTGGAATGATCAGCAGCAGGCGCCGCAGAATGTAGGCGAGCATCTATTGGGCATCCTGTGGGGCCGCTTCCGGCGGCGCAGCATTGGTGGCAGTGGGCGTGGCGGCAGGCGAGGTGCCCTCGGCCTTTTCGCTGCTCTGCCACCACGTCATCAGGCCAAAGTCATATTTCGGCGTGATGGCGGGCCGGCCGAATTTGTTCCAGCGGGCGATGCGCCAGGTGTCGATGTAGTAGTTGGGAATCACGTAGTTGCCCCACAGCAGCACGCGGTCGAGGGCGCGCGCATGGGTGATCAGGCTTTGGCGCGAGTCGGAGCGAATCAGGCCGTCGACCAGCTCGTCGATGGCCGGGTCGCGCAGGCCGATAAAGTTACGGCTGCCGGGGCTGTCGGCGCTGCTGGAATGCCAATACTCGCGCTGCTCGTTGCCCGGCGAGTTGGACTGGCCCCAGGTGGCGTTGGTCATGTCGAAATCACGGGAGCGCAGGCGGTTGACGAACTGCGAGGCGTCGACGCGGCGAATTTGCATGTCGATACCGAGCTCGGCGAGGTTGCGCATAAACGGCAGCAGAATGCGTTCCATGTTCAGCTGATAGAGCATGAACTCGAACGCCAGCGGCTTGCCGTCGGGGCCGACCATTTTGTCGTTTTCGATCTTGTAACCGGCATCCAGCAGCAGCTTGTAAGCCTTGCGCTTTTGTTCGCGAATCATGCCGTCGCCCGACGACACGGGCGGGCGGAACACCTCGGTGAACACTTTGTCGGGCACTTTGCCGCGTAGCGGTTCCAGCAGCTTCAGCTCGGCTTCGTCGGGCAGCTCGTGGGCGGCCATGTCGGAGTTCTCGAAGTAGCTGCTGTTGCGCTTGTACGAGCTGAAGAACAACTGCTTGTTTGACCATTCGAAGTCGAACAACAGGCTGATGGCCTCGCGCACGCGCGGGTCCTGGAATTTCGGCCGGCGGATGTTGAAGGCAAACGATTGCATGCCCACGGAATTGTGGTTGGTCAGGGCTTCCTTGACGATGCGGCCATCGCGCAGGGCCGGGCAGTCATAACCGGTGGCCCAGTCTTTGGCCGAGTACTCCAGATTGAAATCGAACTGGCCGGCCTTGAAGGCTTCCAGCGCGACCGACATGTCGCGGTAGTAGTCGATCTGAACCGTGTCGAAGTTGTAGTAGCCGCGCGTCACGGGCAGGTCTTTGGCCCACCAGTCGGGGTTGCGTTCATAGCGAATGCTGCTGCCCGGCGACACCTTGGTGATGCGGTACGGCCCGCTGCCCAGTGGCACTTCCAGGTTGGCTTTGTTGAAGTCGCGCGTGGCCCACCAGTGTTTGGGCAAAACCTGAATTTGCCCGAGAATCAGCGGCAGCTCTCGGTTGCCGGCGTGCTTGAAGTCGAAGCGCACGGTAAGCGGCGCTTCGGCGACGACCTGGGCGACGTCCGCGTAGTAGTTGCGGTACATCGGGTCGCCGTTTTTCAGCAGGGTGTTGAAGGTGAAAATCACGTCTTCAGCTGTGACGGGGGTGCCGTCGTTGAAGCGCGCTTTGGGGTTGATAAAGAAGCGTACGGAGCTGTCGTCGGCGGCTTTCTCGATTTTCTCCGCCAGCAGCCCGTATTCGGTGAAGGGCTCGTCCGGCGAATGGTAGGTGAGGCTGTCGTACATCAGGCCCAACTGATCGGCCGATACGCCTTTGGGAATGAACGGATTGAGGCTGTCGAAGCCGCCGTTGCCAGCCAGGCGCAAGGTGCCGCCTTTGGGGGCGTTGGGGTTTACGTAGTCGAAGTGTTTGAAGTTGGCGGGGTATTTGGGCGCTTCGTCGTACAGGGTAATGGCATGTTGCGGCGCCGCTTCGGCTACCAGGCAGAGGCCGGCGAGCAGGGCGCCGCTGCCAACGCGCAGCACAGTGCGCAAAAACAAGGTCATAAAGCCTTCTCCGTGGGCTTCAGCCACCAGGCGCGCAACCCGAGGGTGTAAGGCGGCGTGGTGACGGAGGCGAACCGGTTGCGGTACGCCAGGCGGTGATAATTGATGTACCAGTTGGGAATCATGTAGTGCTGCGACAGCAACACACGGTCCAGGGCGCGGGTCGCGGCCACCTGTTCATCGCGGGTTTGAGCTGCCAGCAGGCTTTCGAGCAGGCTGTCGACCACCGGGCTGCGAACACCGGCGTAGTTCTTGCTGCCTTTGACGCTGGCCTGGCTGGAGTGGAAGTACTGCCACTGTTCAAGGCCGGGGCTGAGGTTTTGCTGCAGCGTCATTAAAATCATGTCGAAGTCGAATTGGTCCAGCCGCTGTTTATATTGCGCCCGGTCTACGGTGCGCAAGTTTGCCTGTACGCCGATGCTGGCCAGGTTTTCCACATACGGTTGAAGAATGCGCTCAAGGTTGGGGTTGACCAGCAGCAGCTCGAAGCGCAGCGGTTCGCCCTTGGCATTTTGCAGACGCTGGCCGTTGAGCTTCCAGCCGGCGTCGGCTAATAGACCCAGCGCGCGCCTGAGGGTTTCCCGCGGAACGCCGTTGCCCTGGGTTTTCGGCACGGCGAAGGCCTCGGTAAACAGGCGGGTCGGCAACTGTTCGCGGAACGGCGACAGCAGCAACCACTCGCGCCCCTCGGGCTTGCCGGTGGCGCTGAATTCGCTGTTGGGGAAATAGCTGCTGGCGCGGGTGTATGAATTATTAAAAAGGGTGCGATTGGTCCACTCGAAATCGAGCATCAATCCCATGGCTTCGCGAACCTTGTCGTCGGCAAAACTCGGACGCCTGCTGTTCATAAACAGGCCTTGGGTCTGGGTCGGAATCTGATGGGGAATCTGCGCGCGGATCACGTCGCCGCGTTTTACCGCCGGGAAGCGGTAACCGTTGGCCCAGTTTTTCGCCTGATGCTCGATGTAGAAGTCGAACTCGCCGGCTTTGAAGGCTTCGAAAGCCACGTCGCTGTCGCGGTAGAACTCGACCTCCATGCGGTCGAAGTTGTACTTGCCACGGTTCACCGGCAAGTCGGCGCCCCACCAGTCTTTCACGCGCTCGAACACCAGGCTGCGCCCCGGTGTGACTTCGGTAATCCGATACGGGCCGCTGGTTACCGGGGCGTCAAAGGTGGTGGCTTTGAAATCGCGGTCCTTCCAATAATGCTGCGGCAGAATCGGCAGCTCGCCGAGGCGCAGAATCAACAGCGGATTGCCGGCGCGCTTGAGCACGAAGCGGATGCGGTGGCGGTTGAGAATGTCTACCCGCGTGACTTCCTGAAGATTGGTGCGGTATTGCGGATGACCCTGCTTGAGCAGTGTGCGGTAGGAAAACGCGACGTCGAACGCGGTAATCGGTTTGCCGTCGTTGAAGCGCGCTTCGGGGCGCAGGTTGAACACCACCCAGCTGCGGTCTTCGCTGTATTCCACCGATTTTGCGATAAGGCCGTAACTGGACGCCGGCTCGTCGCCCGAGGGGTCGTACTGGCCGGTGCCGGCCATCAGCGGTTCGTTCAATTCACCAATGCCGTATTGGGCGAAGTTGGGAGTAGACGAAGGGCTGCTACCTTTAAAGGTATAAGGGTTTAGAGTATCGAAGGTGCCAAATGCCATCACTCGAATCGTGCCGCCTTTGGGCGCGTCTGGGTTAACCCAGTCGAAGTGAGTGAAACTGGCGGGATATTTGAGTGTGCCGAATTGCGCATACCCATGGCTTTCGCTGATGGAGGCGAAAGCGGGAACGCACAGAGCCAGACTCAAGAGTAGCGAAAGGAGGCAACGCATCAGGCTAGGTGGTCCGTTCCGTAGCGGCATTGAGCTTCGTGGCGGTACAGTAACAGCTTGTATCCGCTGGAAAAAGAGAAAGCCCAGAGGCCGGTTTAAGCCGCTAATGGCAACAATGAAAGAATGTTCCGCGAGGTTTTCATCTTGGCAACACGCACCCATGGATTGCAGTCATGGATCGATCGTTTGAATCAGGCCGAGTTACCGGCATTGGCCGCCGTAGTGCAGGACTTGCACCGCCTGGCCCAGGCAGAAAAATCGTCGGTGCAGCAATTGGCCGATGTGTTGCTGCGCGACGCCTCGTTAACCTCCAAAGTGCTGCGCGTCGGCAATAGCGTTTACTACAACCCCGCCCAGGAACAGATTCGGACCATTTCGCGCGCCATCGTGCTGATCGGTTTCGACAACGTGCGGCTGATCGGTTTGTCGGTCAGCCTGATCGACGGCTTGCTGGGGCGCGCCTCCAGCGAGCAATTGCACGAACTGCTGGCGCGCTCGTTCCACGCCGCCGTGCAGGCGCGCAACATGGCCGGCTACGTGCTGACCAAGCACCAGGAAGAAGTGTTTATTGCCGCGTTGCTGTATCACCTCGGCGCGCTGGCGTTCTGGGGCTGTGGCGGGGAGCAGGCCGATGAACTCGGCGCCGCCCTGGCGCGCCCTGGCGTCAACGAAGACGAAGTGGTGCGTGAGGTGCTCGGCACCAGTTTTCGTCAGCTGACCCAAGGCCTGGTGAAAAGCTGGAACCTCGGCGAAATCGCCAGCCTGGCCCACAACATCAGCAACCATAACGACCCTGCCGCCTTTGCCGTGCACCTCGGTGCACGCATCAGCGAAGCGGCGCTGGAAGGCTGGGACTCGCCGGAAATGGAAGGCCTCATCAATCAGATGGCGACCTTTATTGGCGTGACACCACAAGAAGCGCTGCAACAAGTGCTCGACAGCGCCGACGAAGCGGTAAAAGTGGCCGCCACGTTTGGCGCCAGCTCCTTGTGCCGGCTGATTCCCTCCACCGACCCGGAACTGATCCGCACCCAACAGGAACAGCGCAAGGCGCGGCTGCTGCAGCCCAACCTGCTGATCTTGCAACAGGCGCTGCAAGACCTCGGCATGATGGTGTCCAAACGGGCCGACGTTGGCCTGATTCTCGAGACGCTGTTCAAAGGCCTGCACCAGGGCGCTGGGCTGGAACGCGTGATGCTGGCGGTATTGGCCGACGAGCAGACCCGCTTCAAAGCCAAGCGCGCCGTCGGTGAAAAAACCGAACGCTGGCTCAGCGACTTCATATTGCCCGCCGAACAGGCCGAGCAGCCGCACATCTTCAGCTACGTACTGCGCCATCGCGAAGCGCTGTGGATGGGCGTGCCGGCCAGCTACAACCTCAACGAACTGGTGACCCAGCCAATTCGCCAATGGCTCGGCCAAGGCATGTTCTTCATCGCCCCATTGCTGGCCGGCAACCGGCAGATCGGCGTGCTCTACGCCGACAGCCGCATTTCCGGGCGGGCGCTGAAACATGAACAGTTTGTGGCGTTTCAGCGCTTTACCCAGTTGACCGGGCGGTGTCTGGAGGCGTTGACCAAGAAGTGAGGTTTGCGCCGTGGGGTCGAATGTAGAACGTTCGCGAACCCACGCCGATCAAGATCGAGCGAGCTAGAAGAGGCAAGGCAAAAAAAGACTTTGAAGCGCAGTGGGCTGTAGCCCATGAGCATTCAAAGTCTTTTTTTAACGCAGCCACGCCGACGCGCAGCCGATCGGTTAGTTACGAAAGGAAACCGCCGTCGACGTTGAGCGCCACACCCGTGGTGTAGCTGGAAGCATCGCTCGCCAAATACAGAACAGTGCCCGCCATCTCGCTCGGATCCGCCACGCGCTTGAGCGGAATCTGTTGCAGTGCGGTGTTCAGAATGGCGTCGTTTTTCACCAGTGCCGAGGCGAATTTGGTGTCGGTCAGGCCTGGCAGCAGGGCGTTGCAGCGAATGCCGAATTGCGCGCATTCCTTGGCGAACACTTTGGTCATGTTGATCACGGCGGCCTTGGTCACCGAGTAGATGCCCTGGAACACGCCCGGCGATACGCCGTTGATCGAGGCCACGTTGATGATGCTGCCTTTGCCTTTTTCACGCATCAGCTTGCCGGCTTCGATGGACATGAAGAAGTAGCCACGAATGTTTACGTCAACGGTTTTCTGGAAGGCCGACAGGTCGGTGTCCAGCACGTTGCAGAACTGCGGGTTGGTGGCGGCGTTGTTGACCAGAATGTCCAACTGGCCGAACTGCTCGCGAATCTGGGCGAACACGTTCTGAATCTGTTCCATCTCGCCGATGTGGCAGGCGATGGCGGTGGCTTTGCCTCCGTCGGCAATGATGGCGTCGGCCACGGCCTGGCAGCCTTCGATTTTGCGGCTCGAAACGATCACGTGCGCGCCTTGCTGGGCCAGCAATTTGGCGATGGCTTCACCGATGCCGCGGCTGGCGCCGGAAACGAAAGCGACTTTGCCGTCGAGGTCGAACAGGTTGGTCTTGGACATGGGGTTCCCCTGATTGCGGG
Source organism: Pseudomonas viridiflava (assembly GCF_900573885.1). GTDB lineage: Bacteria > Pseudomonadota > Gammaproteobacteria > Pseudomonadales > Pseudomonadaceae > Aquipseudomonas. Next base: position 308,195 of record NZ_UPSE01000533.1, on the reverse strand, counting down.
TTTTTATAAGCGTCGGGTTAGCGACGGCCAGGTGGCTGAACCCGCCGCCAGCCGAAGGCCGGGCGGCGGGTTGCGCATGATTACAGCGTGGACTTGTTGATGACCTGCAGGCTCGCTTGCTCCAGCAGCTTGTTCAGCTGAATGAACGAGGCGAAGCGTTTGTCCTGGGTCTGGCCATGGAAGTAGCGGTAGTAAATCTGCTGCACGATGCCGGCCAGGCGGAACAGGCCATAGGTGTAGTAGAAGTCGAGGTTCTTCACTTCCACGCCGGCGCGCTCGCCGTAGTAGTCGGCGAATTCCTGACGGGTAAACATGCCCGGCGCGTGGCTCGGCTGGCGACGCATCATTTGCATCGGCGCCGAGTCGGCTGCGTCAATCCAGTAGGCGAGGGTGTTGCCCAGGTCCATCAGCGGATCGCCGATGGTGGTCAGTTCCCAGTCCAGCACGCCGATGATTTGCGTCGGGTTGTTGGGGTCGAGAATCACGTTGTCGAGGCGGTAGTCGTTGTGCACGATCGCCGGCTTGTGGTGGTCGGCGGGCATCTTGTCGCGCAGCCAGGCTTTGGCCACGTCCCAGGTCGGCGCGTCGGGGGTCATGGCTTTTTCGTAGCGGTCGGTCCAGCCGCCAATCTGCCGCTCTACATAACCTTCCGGCTTGCCGAGATCGCCCAGGCCGCAGGCGTTGTAGTCGACGTTGTGCAGCTCGACGAATTTATCGACGAAGTTCTTGCACAGCTCGCGGGTTTGCTCGGGGCTGAAGTTAAGTTCAGGCGGCATATCGGTGCGCAGGATGATGCCGTTGACGCGTTCCATCACGTAGAACTCGGCGCCAATTACGCTTTCATCGGTGCAGTGCACGTAGGCTTTGGGGCAGTAGGGGAAGCCGTCGTTGAGCTGGTTGAGAATGCGGAATTCGCGGCCCATGTCGTGGGCCGATTTGGCTTTGTGGCCGAACGGCGGACGGCGCAGCACGAATTCCTGATCCGGGTATTCGAGCAAGTAGGTGAGGTTCGAAGCGCCGCCGGGGAATTGGCTGATTACCGGCGTGCCAGTCAGGCCAGGAATGTGCGCCTTCAAGTACGGGTCGATAACGGCGGCGTCGAGTTCTTCGCCATTACGGATTCGGGTGGACTGGTCGGTAAGCGCCATACTTATCCCTTCTACTTATAATGAGGGCCTTAGATTATTGGCTAATCTAATGCCGTGCCGCAGGCCTCACAAGCCACGCGGGCCCTTATTGGTGAGCGTGTTTTTGGATAATCATCCGGCCTGATTGCCGGCTACAGCCTACGCAACTGACAGCACGCAGACGAAAAAAAACCGGAGTCCAAAGACTCCGGTTTGTCATCTAGCGTAGACGCTAAATCGCCTTAAACCGGGAACAGTTCGCCCAGTTTCATGGCCAGCATCATGTCGCCTTCAGCGCGCAGTTTACCGCCCATGAACGCCTGCATACCGTCGGTTTCACCGGAGGTGATGCCAGCCAGGGTTTCGGTGTTCATGATCAGGGTGACGTTGGCGTTTGGCGCGGTGCCTTCGGTCAGGTCGCACGTGCCGTCTTTAACGGTCAGGTAGAAGTCTTCGCCGTCTTCGATTTTGAAACCGAATACCAGGTCCAGGCCGGCAGCAGCGGAAGCGTTGAATTTGGACTGCATGGTTTTAGCGATGTCAGCAACTGTGGTCATGATTCGATCCTTTATAGTTTTCTTGGGTTACGCGCGGCCTTGCGGGCCACAGTAGTCCGGAACTCAGCGGAAAGTGATGAGTTCCGGCGCCTTCAACAGCTCTAAATGCGCGTGACTGTTGAAGGAAGCCAGTGCCACCTCGCGACCGCGGAACTTGAAGCGGTTGAGCGAGGTGTTGACGATTTGCCAGTTCAGCTCGAAAGCTTGCGCTGCCGGTATTGCAGTTATGAGATGCAGCATGGCGGTAATGGTGCCGCCGGATGTGAACACCGCGACGCTGTCTTTGCTGGCAGCCCGTTCGAGAATCCGCGCCAAGCCGCCTTCCACTTGTTCAACGAATTCCTTCCAGCTTTGCAGGCCCGGTTTGGGATGCTCGCCGGAAATCCAGCGACCGATCAGCAGGGCGAACAGGCGCTGAAACTCGCCACGGTTTTGTGCCGCGTTGCGCAGGGTTTCAAGAGCGTGGGGTTCTTCGGGAAGCAAGTCGGGGAGCAGGGCGCGAATGACGGCGTCGGCGTCGAATTCATTGAAGGCTTCGTCGGTTTCCAGTTCCGGCGTGGCAATGCCTGCGGCCTGGAGTTGAGCGAGGGCCGATTTGCCGGTGTGCTGCTGACGCAACAGGCTGCCGGCCAGGCAACGATCGAAGCGTACGTCGAGCTGCGCCAGGTGCCGGCCGAGAATTTCGGCTTGCTGCACACCGCGCTCGGACAGCACGTCGTAATCGTCGGCGCCAAAGGAAGCCTGGCCATGGCGAATCATGTAAATGCTGCCCACGTGAGCGTCATCCCGCTACGGTGAAAGTTTCGCGAGGGTATGAGGATAGGGTGGGCCTGTCAACGAAAAAACATACGCTTGTTTGAATCGCTATCACCGCGCTCTATGACGCAAGCGAGACGCACAGCCTGGTAACAAACGGCGGCTTTGCGCGGCTGGTCGGGCCAGGGTTGCGTCGGTATGCTTGGGCCCCTTACTCGCCGCCCGATGCCGGGCGCTTATCTGATTTCTTGAGGAACAACGCGTGGAGTTTCTAGCCGATTACGCTGGCTTTCTGGCCAAGACATTAACGGTGGTGGTGGCCATTTTAGTGGTGCTACTGACCATCGCCGCGCTGCGTGGAAAAGGCCGCAAACGTAGCGGGCAATTGGAGGTCCATAAACTTAACGACTTCTACAAAGCACTGCACGAGCGCCTGCAAGGCTCGATTGTGAGCAAGGACCAACTGAAGGTTCTGCACAAGGCTCAAGCCAAGGCCGACAAACTGGCGAAGAAAAACCCCGAGGCCAAACCCCGCGTTTACGTGCTGGATTTCGATGGCGACATCAAAGCCTCTGCCACCGACGCGCTGCGCCACGAAGTGACTGCATTGCTGACCCTGGCCACACCGAAAGACGAAGTGGTGCTGCGCCTGGAGAGCGGCGGCGGAATGGTCCACAGTTATGGCTTGGCCTCGTCGCAACTGGCGCGCATTCGTCAGGCCGGCGTGCCGCTGACCGTGTGCGTCGACAAGGTCGCAGCCAGCGGCGGTTACATGATGGCCTGCATCGGCCAGAAAATTATTTCCGCGCCGTTCGCCATTCTTGGCTCCATTGGCGTGGTGGCGCAGTTGCCTAACGTGCACCGCTTGCTGAAGAAACACGACGTTGATTTTGAAGTGCTCACCGCCGGCGAATACAAACGCACGCTGACGGTATTTGGCGAGAACACCGAGAAGGGCCGCGAGAAATTCCAGCAAGACCTGGAAATTACCCACGAGCTGTTCAAAGACTTCGTCGCCAGCTACCGCCCGCAGTTGCAGATGGACGAAATCGCCACGGGCGAGGTCTGGCTGGGTCAGGCCGCGCTGGGCAAGAAACTGGTGGATGAGCTGATGACCAGCGATGAATACATCGCCACCAAAGCGAAAACCGCCGACGTGTACCAATTGCATTACGCGCACAAGAAAAGTCTGCCGGAGCGTGTGGGTCTGGCGGCCAGCCTGTCGGTCGACCGCCTGTTGCTGACCTGGCTGAGCCGGTTGCAGCAGCAGCGCTTCTGGTAAGTAGCCGGGCACGGTGTCGCGTTCAATAACAAGCGCTAACGCAGGAGAGCGATATGAGTAAGTTCAACGCACTACAAGTCAGTGAAGTGGCTGGCGTGTTCGAGCCGCAGGTGATCGAGCGAGACACTGCGGACCTTCCAGCCGGCGAGTTGCTGATCCGTGTGCATTACTCGTCGCTCAACTACAAAGACGCGCTGTCGGCCAGCGGCAATCGCGGCGTCACCCGCAACTTTCCGCACACGCCCGGCATCGACGCCGCTGGCGTGGTGGAACAGTCCAGCGTTGGCGAGTTTTCTGTTGGCGATGAGGTAATCGTTACCGGCTACGACCTGGGCATGAACACGGCTGGTGGCTTCGGCCAGTACATTCGCATTCCCGCCGCGTGGGCGATCAAGCGTCCGCAGGGGTTGTCGTTGCGCGAATCCATGGTGCTCGGCACGGCCGGCCTGACCGCTGCGTTGTGCGTCGACAAACTCGAACAAGCCGGCCTGCGCCCGGACAGCGGCACCGTGCTGGTCACCGGCGCTACCGGCGGCGTCGGCAGCATTGCCGTGGTGCTGCTCAAGCGCTTGGGCTACACCGTGGCGGCGTCTACCGGCAAAGCCGAGCAAGCGGCGTTTCTGCAGGGCCTGGGCGCCAGTCAGATTGTCAGCCGTGAAGACCTGCAAGCCGGCGCCGACAAAGCCATGCTCAAAGAGCAATGGGCCGGCGCGGTGGACACCGTGGGTGGCGACATTCTCTTCAACGTGGTCAAGGCCCTGCAATACGGCGGCAGTGTCGCCTGCTGCGGTTTGACCGCCGGCGTGGGCTTCAAGGGCAGCGTGATGCCGTTCATTCTGCGCGGCGTAAACCTCTTGGGCGTCGATTCGGTTGAGCTGCCGATGGTGGTCAAGGCATCGATGTGGGATCGCCTTTCCCTGCAATGGAAACTCGACCTCGAACCGCTGGTTGAAGAAGTGAACCTGCCGCAACTGCCAGCCGCCTTGCAGCGCATTCTGGCCGGGAAAATGGTCGGTCGCGTGCTGCTCAATCTCGGCTAAGCGCCACTCTGGGAGGCGAGTGCAACGCTCGCTTCCCGCTACACCGCCGTACCTAAGCGCGCGGATGCCGGGCTACACTCCAGGCTCATCCCCATAACAAGGAAAACAACCGATGAGTCTGCCGTTCTGGTGTGTATTCATTACTGCGTTGCTGATTTACGTGGCCAAGGTTCCGGTGGCTCGCGAAATGAAGAAAGATGGCGGCTACGACAACCATCATCCTCGCGCCCAGCAAGCGCGCCTGACCGGCTTTGGCGCTCGCGCCTATGCCGCTCACCAAAACACCTTCGAAGCCTTCATGTTGTTCGCCGCCGCTGTGCTGATGGCGCACGTCACGCAAACCATGGGCTTTTTCGTCGATACCCTGGCGGTGATCTTCGTGGTGGCCCGCGTGCTCTATCTGGTTCTGTACTGGGCGGATATGCACTGGCAACGGTCGCTGGTATGGATCGTCGGCCTGGTGTGCACGCTGTTGATCATGCTCAGCCCCACATTGCGTTAGGGCTGGGTGGCGCGTTGATCAGCGGTCGGTGAGGTAAAGCGTCAGGGTCTGGCCCGGAGTGAGGTCGTGACTGGTCTTCGGGTTCCAGGTCTTGAGGTTCTGCATTTCTACGTTGAAGCGCTTGGCGATCATGTACATCGAGTCGCCTTTCTTTACCTTGTAATAGGTAACCGTCTCGCGGCCCTGCGCCGGGCTGTTCCTGGCGATGCTGCGAATGACTTGCTGGGTGCCTTGCAGCGCCAGCGTCTGTCCCGGTTTTACCGCGTTGTTTGGCAGGTTGTTCCAGCGACGCAGTTCATTTACATCCACCTTGTTGGCCTTGGCGATCTGCCAGAGGTTGTCGCCGTTTTTCACCTTGTAGCTCTTGAGCTTGACGCTGGTGGTGGTGCTGCTGGCAACGGCGGTTGGTTTGCTGGTGGGGAAAGGCGAGGGCGGCGGCGCGGAGCCGGCAGTCAGGGGAATGGTCAGGGTCTGGCCGACGCTGAGCTTGTTGCCTGACAGGTCATTGGCTTCTTTCAATTCCGCCGATGACAGCTGGTAGCGACTGGCGATGCCATGCAGGCTGTCGCCTTTACGCACGCGGTATTCCTGGAATTCGGTGATGTCGCTGGGCTGAATCTGCGCCAGCGAGGTGGTCAGGCGCTCGGCTTTCTGTGTCGGTACCAGCAGGTGCGAAGGGCCGCCGCGGGTAATGTTGCGTTTGAAGGCGGGGTTTAGCTGGATCAACTCGTCTTTGTCGATATCGGCCATGGCGGCGACGCGGGTGAGGTCCATCGGCTTGTCGATTTCCACCACTTCGAAGTACGGCTCGTTGGCGATGGGGTCGAGGTTGATGCCATACGCCGCCGGGGCGTTCACCAGTTGCGACAGGGCCAGTAATTTCGGCACGTAGTCCTGGGTTTCCTTGGGCAGCGGCAGGTTCCAGTAGTCGGTCGGCAAGCCCAGGCGCTGGTTGCGCTCGATGGCGCGGCTAACGGTGCCTTCGCCAGCGTTGTAAGCGGCCAGGGCCAGCAGCCAGTCGCCGTTGAACATTTCATGCAGGCGCGACAGGTATTCGATGGCGGCGTTGGTCGAGGCGGTGATGTCACGGCGGCCGTCGTACCAGGTGGTCTGCTGCAAATTGAAGTTGCGCCCCGTGGACGGGATGAACTGCCACAGGCCAACGGCGTCACTGCGCGACAGGGCAAACGGGTTGTACGAGCTTTCAATCACCGGCAGCAGCGCCAGCTCAAGCGGCATGTCGTGGGCTTCCAGGCGCTCGACCACGTAATGGATATACAAGCTGCCGCGACCGCTGGCGCTTTCCAGGTACGAGGGCTTGCTGGCGAACCACAGGCGCTGTTGTTCGATGCGCGGGTTGATGCCGATTTCGTCTTGCAGCTTGAAGCCGGCGCGCATGCGGTCCCACATGTCCTGTGGTTTGTCGGTGCCGGGGGTGTCGGTCATCCACTCGGGCGGCTGGGTGCGGCTGGTGAGGGTGACGGCAGGCGAAGAGGTGGGAGTGTGACCGCCGCTGCTTTGGCAGCCCGCCAGAATGGCCGCGAAGACAACCGGGAGCGCACGAGCCAGACGGGCCAATGTGTCGAATTTCCGGGACTTCTGGGCGATTGACGACATTGGCGGCGGGTGTGATCCAGGCAAAAAGATCGGGCGATTCTAGGAACGCCGCCTAATGTGGTCAAGTTTTAACCGGCCGCCCTGTTAGGCGGCAATGGACTTAAAACTGGTCTTTCCAGGCCCGCAGGCGAGCAAATACCTCGCTAGGCTTGCGCTGAGTGGGGCCGTCCCGTTCGTCGATTTTTGCGACCACGTTCGCAACCTCGGCGCGCAAAAACGGATTGGTCGCCCGCTCCAGCGCCAGATTCGACGGCAAGCTGATCTGCCCGTTTTCGCGCCAGGCCGTCACCTGCGCCAGGCGCGCCGTCACCTCGGGGTTCTGCGGTTCCACCGCCTGGGCAAAGCGCAGGTTGCTCAGGGTGTATTCGTGGGTGCAATAAACCGCCGTGTCGTCAGGCAGCGCCGCCAGGCGGCCCAGGGAGCTGAACATTTGCTCCGGCGTACCCTCGAATAAACGCCCACAGCCGCCGGCGAACAGGGTGTCGCCACAGAACAGCAGCGGCACGTCGGCTTCGGTCGGGGCGCTGGCGGCGTAATAGGCGATATGGCCAAGGGTGTGGCCCGGCACCGTGAAGATGCGCAGCGTGAGGCCTAGCACTTCGATCTGGTCGCCGTCGTCCAGGGCCACGTCGCGGGCCGGAATGTTTTCCTGCGACGGGCCATAGACCTTGGCCCCGGTAGCGGTTTTCAATTGCTCCACGCCGCCGACGTGGTCGAAGTGATGATGAGTGACCAGAATGTCGCTCAACTGCCAGCCGGGGTTGGCCTTCAACCAGGCCAGCACCGGCGCGGCATCGCCGGGATCGACCACCGCGCAGCGCTGCGTGGCAGTGTCTTGTAACAACCAGAGGTAGTTGTCGTTGAAAGCGGGTAGGGCATCGATCTGTATCATGGCGCGGTCGCTAAGCTGACGGTGACGACGCATCTTATTGGTTTTTCGCGTGGTCTGGTGCTGTGCCCGCAATGCGGTGCCCATGAAGTGAGGAACGGTTATGACTGACAAGGCCTTCGCCCAAGCTGACCCCGAATGGCTCGAGCTGATCAGCGCCGCGCGCGGCTGGCTCGACGGCCCGCTGGGGCAAATGATGCTCGGCGAAGAACGGCGCTTGCTGGAAGACGAACTGGCGCGGTTCTTTGGCGGCTACCTGGTGCACTACGGCCCCCACGCCGACAAACCGTCCGGCGCCAAACAGATTCAGCGCTGCGTTCACGTCGGCGCGCCGCTGCCAGGCGCCGAGATTGTCTGCGAAGAGCAAGCCTGGCCGCTGACCGAATCCGCCGCCGACGTGCTGGTGCTGCAACACGGTCTGGACTTCTGCCTGTCGCCCCATGGCCTGCTGCGCGAAGCTGCCCGCAGCGTGCGGCCGGGCGGGCATCTGATCATCATCGGCATCAACCCTCGAAGCACCTGGGGGTTGCGCCACATCTTCGCCCGCGATGCCCTTGGCGATGCCCGTTGCATCGCCCCGAACCGGGTGACCGACTGGCTGCGCCTGCTGGGTTTCGCGCTGGAGAAACGCCGCTTCGGGTGCTATCGTCCGCCGCTTGCCTCGCCAGCCTGGCAATCGCGCCTCAGCCGTCTCGAACAGTGGGGCGGCGCCTGGCAAATGCCCGGGGCAGGCTTCTATCTATTAGTGGCGCGCAAGCTGGTCATCGGCTTGCGCCCCTTGCGTCAGGCACAGCGAGCGCCCATGGGCAAGCTGATGCCCATGCCGGTGGCCAAAGTCAGCCGGCGTGATTCAAAACCGTGACACACAAGCAGCAGGATTCATGAGCGAACAGATTGAAATCTTCACCGACGGCGCCTGCAAAGGTAATCCCGGCCCTGGCGGCTGGGGCGCCTTGCTGGTGTTCAAAGGCGTGGAAAAGGAACTCTGGGGTGGCGAAGCCAACACCACCAACAACCGCATGGAACTCACCGCCGCCATTCGCGGGCTGGAAGAGCTCAAGCGCCCGTGCGAAGTGCTGCTGGTGACCGACTCCGAATATGTAATGAAAGGCATGAAAGAGTGGTTGGTGAACTGGAAGAAGCGCGGCTGGAAAACCGCGGCCAAGCAGCCGGTCAAAAATGCTGACCTCTGGCAGGCGCTGGACGAACAGGTCAACCGCCACACCGTGACCTGGAAGTGGGTGCGCGGCCACACCGGCCACCCCGGCAACGAGCGGGCCGACCAGCTGGCCAACCGCGGCGTCGATGAAGTACGAGGAATCAAGCATGCGTAGTGTTGTACTGGATACCGAAACCACCGGTATGCCGGTTACCGATGGCCACCGGGTTATCGAAATCGGTTGTGTTGAACTGATCGGCCGCCGCCTCACCGGCCGCCATTTCCACGTGTACCTGCAGCCCGATCGCCAGAGCGACGAAGGCGCCATCGCGGTTCACGGTATTACCGACGAATTCCTTGCCGACAAACCGCGCTTCAAAGAAGTGGCCGACGAATTCTTCGAATTCATCAAAGACGCGCAGCTGATCATCCACAACGCCGCGTTCGACATCGGGTTTATCAACAACGAATTCGCCCTGCTGGGCCAGGACGATCGCGCCGACATCACCGAGCACTGCAGCGTGCTCGACACCCTGATGATGGCCCGTGAACGTCACCCGGGGCAGCGCAACAACCTCGACGCCCTGTGCAAACGCTACGGCGTCGATAACTCCGGCCGCGAACTGCACGGCGCCTTGCTCGACGCCGAGATTCTCGCCGACGTTTACCTGAGCATGACCGGCGGCCAGACCAGTCTGTCCCTGGCCGGCAACGCCTCCGACGGCAACGGCGGCAATGGTGGCGCCAACCAGGCCAGCGAAATCCGCCGCTTGCCCGCCGACCGCCCGCGTACCCGAGTAGTACGCGCCAACGAAGAAGAACTCGCCGCCCACGCCGTGCGCATGGGCCTGCTGGAAAAAGCCTCCGGCGCGCTGCCGCTGTGGGTGCAAATGGATGCGCCGGCAGTGGAAGCCGAGCCTGCCGAAACCGCATAAGCACTTTTGTAGGAGCGACCTTGGTCGCGAACCCTGGAAACGACTTTCTAAAAGGAAGTTTGCAGGGTTCGCTAGCAAGCTCCTACGGTTGGTATTTCCCTTCGATGCCATCCGCCGCTCCTACAGGTCGTGTTTCCCTTCAAGATTCTGGATCCCCGCCTGCGCGGGGATGACGGCGTTTTATTCCGGTTCTTTGTCGGCCATAAGCAGACTTGTGGCAGCGGCTCGGGCTGCGGTGCTTTCGTCCACCTCCATCCCGCCACTTCCCGCCGATTTATCCGCGTGCGACGTTTTCGTACAGCCCCCGACGCAGGGGGTTACGCGCGTTGGGGCGAGTCTCTACCCTGAGGGCTGCGCGGGCACGGCCCGGTTAATCTTCAGGCGATAACAGCATGTATAAAGACCTCAAGTTTCCCGTTCTCATCGTGCACCGCGATATCAAGGCCGATACCGTGGCTGGCGACCGGGTGCGGGAAATTGCCCGCGAGCTGGAGTTGGAAGGCTTCACCATTATTTCCACCGCCAGCTCCACCGAGGGGCGCATCGTGGCCTCGACTCACCATGGCCTGGCCTGCATTCTGGTGGCCGCCGAAGGAGCAGGGGAAAACCAGCGTCTGCTGCACGATGTGATCGAACTCATCCGCGCTGCCCGCGTGCGTGCGCCGCAGTTGCCGATCTTCGCCTTGGGTGAACAAGTGACCATCGAGAATGCGCCGGCCGAGGCCATGGCCGATCTCAATCATCTGCGCGGTCTGCTTTATCTGTTCGAAGACACCGTGCCGTTCCTGGCACGGCAGGTGGCACGCGCTGCGCGTATTTATCTGGATGGTCTGCTGCCGCCGTTTTTCAAGGCGCTGGTGCAGCACACGGCCGAGTCCAACTATTCCTGGCACACGCCGGGCCATGGCGGCGGCGTGGCGTATCGCAAAAGCCCGGTGGGGCAGGCGTTTCACCAGTTTTTCGGCGAGAACACCTTGCGCTCGGACCTCTCGGTGTCGGTGCCCGAGCTGGGCTCGCTGCTCGACCACACCGGGCCACTGGCCGAAGCGGAAGCCCGCGCGGCGCGCAATTTCGGCGCGGACCATACCTACTTCGTGATCAACGGCACCTCGACCGCGAACAAAATCGTGTGGCACTCCATGGTCGGCCGTGACGATCTGGTGCTGGTGGACCGCAACTGCCACAAGTCGATTCTGCATTCGATCATCATGACTGGGGCCATCCCGCTGTACCTGAGCCCGGAGCGCAACGAGCTGGGCATTATCGGGCCGATTCCGCTGAGCGAATTCAGCCGCGAATCGATCCAGGCCAAGATCGACGCCAGCCCGCTTGCCCGTGGCCGCGAGCCCAAGGTGAAGCTGATGGTGGTGACCAACTCCACCTACGACGGCCTCTGCTACAACGCCGAGCTGATCAAGCAGACCGTGGGCGATACCGTGGAAGTGCTGCACTTCGACGAAGCCTGGTACGCCTACGCCGCCTTTCACGAGTTCTACGCCGGCCGCTACGGCATGGGCACCTCGCGCACCGATGACGGCCCTTTGGTGTTTACCACCCATTCCACCCACAAACTGCTCGCCGCGTTCAGCCAGGCTTCGATGATTCACGTGCAGGATGGCGGCGCTCGCAAGCTCGACCGCGACCGCTTCAACGAAGCGTTCATGATGCACATCTCCACCTCGCCGCAGTACGGCATCATCGCTTCGCTCGACGTGGCCTCGGCCATGATGGAAGGCCCGGCGGGCCGTTCGCTGATTCAGGAAACCTTCGACGAAGCCCTGAGCTTCCGCCGCGCCCTGGCCAACCTGCGGCAGAACCTGAGCGCGGATGATTGGTGGTTCAGCATCTGGCAGCCCACCATGGCCGACGGCGCCGAGCAGCTGACTACAGCCGATTGGGTGCTGCAGCCGCAGGCCGACTGGCATGGCTTCGGCGATGTGGCCGACGATTACGTGTTGCTCGACCCGATCAAGGTCACGCTGGTAACGCCGGGCCTCACCGCAGGCGGCGCGCTGAGCGAGCGCGGCATTCCGGCGGCGGTGGTGAGCAAGTTCCTGTGGGAACGCGGGCTGGTGGTAGAGAAGACCGGTCTGTATTCGTTCCTGGTGCTGTTCTCCATGGGCATCACCAAGGGCAAATGGAGCACCTTGCTCACCGAGTTGCTGGAGTTCAAACGCAGCTACGACGCCAACGTGCGCCTGAGCAATTGCCTGCCTTCCATCGTGCGCGAAGACGCCCGCTACCAGCACATGGGCCTGCGTGATTTGTGCGATGCCTTGCACACCTGCTACCGCGACAACGCCACTCCGAAAGCGCTGAAGCGTATGTACACCGTGCTTCCGGAGCTAGCGATCAAACCCGCCGATGCGTACAACCACTTGGTGCGCGGCGAAGTGGAAGCGGTGCCGATTGATCAACTTCAGGGGCGTATTGCGGCGGTGATGTTGGTGCCGTATCCGCCTGGCATTCCGTTGATCATGCCGGGCGAGCGCTTCACCGAAGCGACCCGCTCGATCATCGATTACCTGGCGTTCGCCCGCACCTTCGACCGCAGCTTCCCCGGCTTCGATACCGACGTGCACGGCTTGCAGCACCAAGACAGCCCAGAAGGCCGCTGCTATACCGTTGACTGCATCAAGGAGTAATTCGGTTTCGGGGGATTCATGCAGGATCAAGCGCAACAGAACGCGACAGGGAGTATGGGGTTCTGGACCTGCTCGGCGCTGGTAGTGGGCAACATGATCGGCTCGGGGGTGTTTCTACTGCCGTCGAGTCTCGCTGCTTTTGGTGGCTTGAGTCTTTTCGGCTGGCTGATTTCCAGCGTTGGCGCGGTGATTCTGGCGCTTACCTTCGCCCGTTTATCACGGCTCAGCCCCGCAGCCGGCGGGCCTTACGCTTACACCCGTGATGGTTTCGGCTCCTTTGCCGGCTACCTCTGCGCCTGGACTTACTGGAAGGCCGCCTGGATTGGCAACGCGGCCATTTCGGTGACGCTGGTGGGTTACCTGCAAGTGTTCATTCCTGCGTTGCGCGATCCGACGTTGGCAATTGGCACCGCCATCGCCGCCATCTGGTTATGCACCCTGATCAATCTGCGCGGCATCGGCGCCTTTGGCGTGGTGCAGAACGTGCTCACCGCCCTGAAGTTGATTCCGCTGCTGCTGATCGGCGTGCTCGGCTGGTTTTCCTTTCATCCCGAATACCTGCGCATTCCGCCCGTGGAAGACCTGCCCGGCGGCGGAGGCTATGCAACGGCCATCGCTACCACGGCCGCGCTGACGCTGTGGTCGTTTATCGGCTTGGAGTCGGCAACGGTGCCGGCCGAGCACGTCAAAGACCCGAAGCGCACCATTCCTCGCGCGACCATTTTCGGCACGGTGGTGGCAGCGGCGGTGTACATCCTTTCCATCACCGCTGTGCAGGGCGTATTGCCGCCCGACGTGCTGGTACGTTCGACCGCGCCGTTCGCCGATGCCGCGCAGGTGTTGTTGGGCCCGTGGGGGTACTACTTCGTTGCCGGCGGTGCGGTGATCGCCTGCCTGGGGGCGTTGAACGGCTGGGTGCTGCTGCAAGGGCAAATTCCCATGGCCACTGCGCGCGATGGCTTGCTGCCGGAGTCGCTGGCAAAAACCAACAAGCGCGGCGTGCCGGCCAATGGCTTGCTGGTTTCAGGGGTGTTGGTGACGTTGCTGGTGTTGGTAGACGGGCAGGGCGATCTGGTGGACGTGTTCAACGTCATCATCTTGCTCGGCACCATGACCGGCGTGGTGCCTTACGCCTTCTGCACCGCCGCACTGCTGCAATTTCTGGCAGTGAAGCCCGAGGCCTTCAGACCCCGGGAGCGCAAGTGGATGGTGGCGATCGGCAGCCTTGGTTTTATCTATTCCATGTGGGCGCTGTACGGCACCGGCCAGCAAGCAATTTTCTGGGGCTTTTTGGTGCTGATGGCCGGCATTCCGCTGTATACGTGGCGCCAGTGGCGCAACCGCGTGCACGGTGTCGCCACGTTATAGGTGTCGCGCTTTAATCGCTGGTCGCCACAGGACGGCTCGGGTCGGTAATCCACTCGCTCCATGAACCGGCATACAGCGGCGCCAGCGGGTAGCCGGCGAGGCTCAGGGCGAAGAGGTTATGGCAGGCCGTTACGCCGGAGCCGCAATACGCCACCACGCCGTCGGCGGGACGGTTGCCCAGTTGCGCGGCGAACCGCGCACGCAATTGTTCGGTCGGCAGGAAACGCCCGTCGCTGCCCAGGTTGTCGGTGAACACCGCGCACTGCGCGCCGGGAATATGCCCAGCCACGGGATCAATCGGCTCCACTTCGCCACGAAAGCGTGGCAGAGCGCGGGCGTCCAACAAGGTCAATTGGGGATCGTTCAGACGCTGCTGCACCTGCTCGGCGTTGAGCACCAATTTGCCATCGGCGTGGCCAGTAAAGCTGCCGGCGTTGGGCTCGGGCACGGCTTTGTCCAGCGGCAAACCCGCCTCGCGCCACGCCTTCAAACCGCCGTCGAGCAAAAACACCTTGTCGCGTTTACCCAGCCAGACCAGCAGCCACCAGGCGTGGGCGGCAAAGGCTCCGGGGCCGTCATCGTAGAGGATGACTTCGCTGTCATTGTTCAGCCCCCAGGCGCGCAGGCGGTCGATGAGCTGCTGTGGGTCGGGCAGGGGATGGCGGCCGGTGAGGCCTTTGACGATGGCGCCTGACAGGTCGCGCTCCAAATCCGCAAACACCGCGCCGGGAATGTGCCCTTCGGCGTAACTGCGTTGGCCATACGCAAGGTCATCGAGGGCGAAGCGGCAATCAAGCAACAAGCGCTCGGGGCCGGCAGGGCGGCCGGCGAGCTCGGAAGGAGAGATCAGTTGCGCGAGGGACATGATGGGCACCTGAGAACAAATCGGGGGCTCATCATAAACGCGTTTGGCCACAGCGGCCCTTTTCCAGGCCCGCCTCCAAAACCAGCGCGCCGCCCCGTAGGAGCTAGCTTGCTAGCGAACCCTGCATACGCAGATCGAGAATTCCGTTTGCAGGGTTCGCCACCAAGGTGGCTCCTACAACAGCTTGTTTCAGTCGATTTTCAGTTTGCCGATGCGGTCGTTATCCAGGCTGCCGAAGTACAGGAAGCCGCCCACTGGTTTCACCGACGTCACCATGCGCAGGTTGCTGCCGCTGGTGTCGTGCAGGCTGCGGGTGATTTTGCCTTGCTCGTCCACGGCAATGGCCAGGCCGTATTTCGCCGGTTTCGGCCACAGGGCGCGGGGCAGTTTGGCCATTTGTGCTTTCAGGAATGGCTGGCCCTGGAGGAAATCGGCGTCCGCTTTGCGTGGCGTTGGCAGGGCGACCCAGAAGGTGCCGGCGCGGTCGCCTTGCAGGTTGTCCGGCATGCCCGGCAGGTTGTCGATAAAGATGTCGTGGGTGCCGGCTTTCGGACCCTTGAGCCAGAGCCGGCTGATGCGGTAGCGGTAGGTTTCGTTAACCAGCACGAACTCTTCTTTCGCCGACAGCGCCACGCCATTGGCGAAGTACAGGTCTTTGAGCAGCACCTCGGTGGTTTTGCTCGCCGGGTCGTAGCGCAGCAGACGCCCATACGGGCGGCCTTCAAGCAGGTCGAGCAGGTAGTCGGGCTGTTCGAATTTGCTCGAGGCATCGGAGAAATAAATACGCCCGTCGCTGGCGATGTCCACATCATCAGTGAAGCGGAACGGCACACCGCCGGCTTCGGTCGTCAGCACGGTGATCTGCCCTTGCGGGTCGATGCTCAGCAAGCCTTTGTAGGCGTCGGCAACGATCAGGTTGCCGTTGGCGTCGAAGTCCATGCCCAGCGGGCGGCCCTTGGTTTCGACGAAGGTTTCGACCGAGCCATCGGTTTTGATGCGGATGATCTTGCCGTCATGGGTGCCGCCATACACGCGGCCTTCGGCGTCGACGGCGGTGTCTTCAGGGCCGTGAACCTGGCCTTTGGCGAGCAGTTCGGCTTTCATCAACGAATCGTTGGGTTCCAGCACGCCGGTCATGGCCGGCTCGTGCGGCGGCGTCCAGGCCAGCGGGTCGATCGGGCTGGGTTTGATCAGCAGGTACACCACCACGATGACCAGCAGCAGGGCCACCAGGCCCAGAAACTTTTTCATGACATATCCTTGTTCTGGTTATTGTCGGACAAAACGACCGCAGCATAGGAGCGCCGATACCACAGGGCAAGCCGTGAATCACTGCTCGAATCACCGGCCATAGCCGGGCTCGATATATACTGCGCGGCAAATTTAAGGAGAGGCATGTGGCCATCGAAATCAATTGGATCCGCGATGACGCCAGCTTGGCGCAGTTATGTGCCCAATGGCGACTTCTGCCCTATGTGGCCCTCGACACCGAATTCATGCGGGTCGACACCTTCTATCCCATCGCCGGCCTGTTGCAGGTGTGCGACGGCAGCCAGGTTTTTCTGATTGACCCGCTGCTGATTCAGAACTGGGATGCCTTCGCCGAGCTGCTGTCCGACCCTGCCGTGCTCAAGGTGCTACACGCCTGCAGCGAAGACCTCGAAGTCTTTTCCCGCCTTACCGGCACCTTGCCGCTGCCGTTGTTCGACACGCAAATTGCAGCGGCCTACCTGAACATTGGTTTTTCGATGGGCTACTCGCGACTGGTGCAGAGCGTGCTGGACATCGACCTGCCCAAAGGCGAAACCCGCTCCGACTGGTTGCAGCGGCCGCTTTCCGAGACGCAAATCAGCTACGCCGCCGAAGACGTGCTGCACCTGGCCGAAGTGTTTCAGGCCCTGCGCGCGCGGTTGGCCCCGGACAAGTTCGACTGGGTGCTGGAAGACGGCGAAGAAATGGTCAGCAACCTGCGCCGCGAGATCGACCCCAACGAGGTGTACCGCGACGCCAAGCTCGGCTGGAAACTGCCGCCGGCCAAACTCGCCGTGCTGCGCGAACTCTATGCCTGGCGCGAGCAGCAGGCGCGCTTGCGCAACCTGCCGCGCAACCGGGTAATCCGCGAGAACTCGCTGTGGCCCATGGCGCGCACCCAGCCCGACAACCTTGTGGCACTGGCGCGCATCGAAGACATGCACCCGAAAACCGTGCGCCAGGACGGCGAGTTTCTGCTCGGCCTGATCAAACAAGCCGCCGCCAAACCCGCCGAACAATGGCCAGAGCCGCTGCCAGAGCCGTTGCCGGTGGAAGCGGCGGCCTTGCTGAAAACCTTGCGCGCCGTCGGCCAGCGTGAAGCCGAGCGCCTGGATATCGCGCCGGAAATCATGCTGCGCAAAAAAGTACTCGAGGCGCTGCTTAAAAGCGGCTACCCCAACGGCCCTTACCAACTGCCCGAGTCCCTGCGCGGTTGGCGACGTGAATTGATGGGCCAGGAACTGCTCGACAGCCTGGCAGCCCACACCCAGGAACAACAGGCATGAAACAGATTTGCTCGATTTACCGCAGTCCGAAGAAAAACGAGATGTACTTGTATGTGCTTAAGGCTGATGCCCTAAAGAAGGTGCCGGAGTCGTTGTTGGTGGCGTTTGGGCCGCCCAAGCATGCGTTTGATTTGGTGTTGAGTCCGGAGCGGCAGCTGGCGCGCGAGGACATTAATAAGGTGTTGGAGAACCTTGAGGGGCAGGGGTATCACTTGCAGATGCCGCCGGCGGAGGACGAGTACATTCAACATCTACCCGAAGAACTCCTTCGCCGAAACGACCCTGTGTAGCAGCGACCTCCTGAGCGTCGGCCATGCTGCGTTGCGTCCTCGCTTTGAATGCTCACGTACCGGAGTACGCTCCGCTTCAAAGCTCCGGGGCGCCTTGCCTGGCGCTAGCCCAGGAGGTCGGAAGTAGCTTTCGTGGGCGAGCTCCTGGGCGTCGGCCATGCCGCGTTGCGTCCTCGCTTTAAATGCTCACGTGCAGCAGCACGCTCCGCTTTAAAGCTCCGGGGCGCCTTGCCTGGCTCTAGCTCAGAAGCTCGGAAGGGGCCAAAGCGAAGGCAAAGGCAAAGGCAAAGGCAAAGGCAAAGGCAAAATCAACGTCAAAAGCCAGCGGAACTTGGCGAATCCATTTTTAGGCGCTGCTTCAGGCAGCCCGTGTCTTAAGGTTTTTCTGTCACATGCGCGTTTTAGTTGCTGAACATGATCACGCTTTGTATGCGCAGTTGCTGCGCGGGGCTCAACCGGGTCTGGAGTTGGTGGCCAGTGATGATCCCACCGAGTTGGCGCGCTTGGCGCCAGAGTGTGGGGTGTGGTTGGGGGAGCCGGGGTTGTTGGCGTCGGTGTTGCGTAAGGGCCACGTGCCGCAGTGGTTTCAGTCGACATGGGCGGGCATTACGCCGTTGTTGGCGAAGGATTTGCCGACGGGCTATCGGCTGACTCGCGCGGTGGGCATTTTCGGTCAGGTGATGGCTGAGTATGTGCTGACTTATATGTTGGCGCACGAGCGCGAGGTGTTGGCGCGGCTGGCGGCTCAGGTGGAACGGCGTTGGGATAATCATGCACCGCGCAGCCTGGCTGGGCGGCGGGTGGTGATTGTCGGTACGGGTGATATCGGCCTGAGCGTGGCGCAGTTCTTGGCGCCGTTTGGGGTGGAGTTGTATGGCGTGGCGAGTTCGGCGCGTGAGTTGGCGCCGTTCAAGGAAGTGGCGGCGATGGATCAGTTGCCACGGCTGGTGGGGCAGGCGGATTACGTGATCAACCTGCTGCCAGACACACCGAGTACCCACGATATTTATAACGCCTCGCTGTTCGCGCAGTTTCTGCCGACGGCGTTGTTTATCAATGCCGGGCGCGGGGTGGCGGTGGTGGATGCCGACTTGGTCGCCGCGCTGCGTGACGGGCATCTGGCGGGTGCCATTATTGATGTGTGCCGCCAGGAGCCGCTGCCGGCGCGTCATCCGTTCTGGACGGCGTTCGGCCTGTTGCTCACCGGGCACAGTTCGGCGCCGACGCAACCGCCGTTGATGGCGCAGCTGTTTCTGGACAACTTGAAACGCTTTGAGAACGGCGAACCGCTGCGCGGCGAAGTGGACTTTTCCAAGGGTTATTAAGACTGGTTCGCAGGCCGGTCAAATGGCCTGCAACCGTTTGGCAATGCGGCCTTGGCCGGTGCCAAGGCAGGCGCTAGACTGCCGGCCTTTTCACCAGCCCGTACCTCGCCATGGCCGCTAAAGTCGAACCTTTCTGGAAACGCAAAACCCTCGACCAGCTCGACCAGGACGAGTGGGAATCGCTGTGCGATGGTTGTGGCCTGTGCTGCCTGCAAAAGCTCGAAGACGAAGATGACGGCAGCGTTTACTACACGCGCATCGCCTGCAAATTGCTCGACCTGAAAACCTGCCGCTGCAGCAATTACCCCAAGCGCCGCGACTTCGTGCCCGACTGCATCCAGCTCACGCCCGGCCAGGCCAGCGAATTCCAATGGCTGCCGCCCACCTGCGGCTATCGGCTGGTGGCTGAAGGTAAAGATCTGGAAAGCTGGCACCCGCTGGTATGCGGCGACCCGGAAATGGTGCACAACGCCGGTATTTCCCAGGCAGGCGCTATGCTCAGTGAGACCGCTGTGCCCGAGGATGACTGGGAAGACTATATGATCTTCCGGTCGGGCTGATTGGGGGTACCGGTGGGGCCTGTTGGGCTTCGCGTTGCTCAACCCAACCTACGATGGCGGTGAATCAAAAACCCGAGGCCCGGTCATACGGACGTACCGCGCCGCATCACAAAGGAATTGTCTGCATGCCCAGCCTCCGTCACGCACTGCTCGCCACCACCTTGCTGCTTGCCAGCACGCCGCTCTGGGCCGTGGAAAAAGTCGACCTCGATTACACCGTGCGCCTGCTGCCTGACAGCGACCAGGCCGAAGTGCGGCTGACGCTGGAGCGCGGCGAAGCGGTACGCAGCCTGAGTTTCGATCTGGGCGATAAAGGCTACTACAGCGATTTCAACACCGACGGCACTTGGCAGCTCAACGGCGCTCAGGCCGGCGAGCAGCAAGGCGTATGGCAGCCGGGCAAGGGTAAAACCAGCCTCAGCTACCGCGTGCGCATCAGCCACCCGCGCCCCACGTCCGGCGACAAGCCCACCAGTTACGACGCCCGCATGACCGCCGACTGGGCGTTGCTGCGCGGTGACGACCTGATCCCCAGCGCACGCCTGGACCAACACGACGGCACCGAGCTGGTATCGCGGCTGCAGTTCGAACTGCCAAAAGGCTGGAAAAGCGTCGAAACCGGCTGGCCGCGTATCGGCAAAAACCGTTTTCGCATCGACAATCCCTCGCGCCTGTTTGATCGCCCGACGGGCTGGATTCTGGCCGGCAAAATCGGCAGCCGACGCACCAAGCTGGGCGAAACCGATGTCACCGTCGCCGCACCGATTGGCTCCGGCGTGCGGCGCATGGACGTGCTGACCATGCTGACCTTCGTCTGGCCGCAGGTGCAGGCGGTGTTCCCGCGCGACCCGGCCAAGCTGCTGGTGGTAGGCGCAGGCGATCCGATGTGGCGCGGCGGGCTGTCGGCATCCAACTCGCTGTTTATGCATGCCGACCGGCCATTGGTAAGCGAAAACGGCACCAGCTCATTGGTTCATGAACTGGTGCATGTATTCAGCCGCATCCGCGACACCGACAAAAGCGACTGGATCAGCGAAGGTCTGGCCGAGTACTACGCCATCGAACTGCTGCACCGCGCCGGCGGCATGAACGAAGAGCGCTACCACGCGGTAAACGACAAGCTGAAGAAATGGAGCCGCAAAGTCACCACCCTGCGCGGCGACAGCATCAGCGGCAAGGCCACCGCCCGGGCGGTGCTTTTGCTACAAGACCTGGACCGCGAAATCCGCAAACGCACCGACAACAAACACTCTCTCGACGACGTAAGCCGCGGGTTGATGCGCCTGGACGTAGTGAGCACCAAAGACTTCATCAGCGTCAGCGAAGACGTAATCGGCGGGCCGTCCAAGGTGCTGGATACGGCGCTGTTGAAGGCGCCCGAATAGGTCTCGATGCATCCATCCGTAGGAGCGACCTTGGTCGCGAATCCTGCAAAAGGCCCTCTCGACCGGCTCGCCACCTTCGCGACCAAGGTCGCTCCTACGGGATTGTCTTCGGTGACTGAGCAGGTCGGGCTACAACTATTCCGGCAAAGAAGCGGTTATTTCAAATGCGTTAATTTTAAGACCCTTATCCTTAGTAACCTGCTCGAACCTTTCTCGAACTTCCTTCGGGATAAGGCCGTATTCCTCTCTCGACCTTCGGTCATAATTCCCTTCAAGGCCGTAATAAAGATCCAGAGATTGTTCAAGGCGCTCGACTTCGGCTGGAAACAAGTTCTCTGCACGGAAGAAAGTTAAAAGTTCTATGTGCTTGCGGATAAGCGTGTTTTCTTCCGGGTAGATGCAAGCTGATGTTCTCAGTCTCTGCGCCCGAAGCAGCATCAATCGTGCCTGTCTTTGCTTCAGGAAGGAGATGTCCGAAACTTTTAGAGGCGGTTTTTCTGACTCTATCTTTTCGCAGTGTTTGTATTTTTCTTCGAAGTCGGCGGTGGCCTTGCGCATGGGGAACATGTATCGATCTAGCGCTTCGAAATCCGACTCTTGAGTGTCAGCGCTAAAAGCTGCGCTTGACGCCGCGAGAAGTAGAGTTAAGAGAGCAATTTTAGTGTCCATTTTTTATGCAGTTCCAGAATGCTCATCCTGTAGCGCTCATGTTGCGACACAGTAGAGTGATTCACGTGCGGGTACGGACCGCGCCTATTCAGGCAAGGATTCGGTGATATCGAATACGTTAACGTCCAGGCTCTTGTCCTTTACGACTCGATAAAAACGCTCGCGCAACATTGGCGGGATAAGTCCGGCTTCGTTGTTAAGTCGTTCATCGGCCTCTCTTTCGAGGCCGGGGTAAAAGTCGATTGTTTGAACGAGTATTTCCTGGTCCGCTGGAAGTATATCTTTGTCGCGTAGAAGGGCTAACGTCTCGACGTGTTTGCGGATGACAATGTCCTCTTGCGTTCGAGCGCATGTGGATATTCGGTGTCTGTGCTCTTTGAGAAGTAAAATTTGGGCTTGTTTCTGATTTAGAAATGCCAAGTCTGAGATATTTAATGGCGGCTTGTCCCTCTCCTCGTTATTGCAAGAGGAAAATTTGAGACCGTAATCTGCAAAAGCTTTTGCAAAAGGTACCATGTACTTTATTTTTAGTTCGAGTTCTTCTGTTGGAGACAATGCTTTTGCATGGCCGGTTAATGCAATAAGAGATAAGAAGAAAACTTTAGTGTGCATTTTTAATGCACTTCCAGAATGCTCTTTCTGCAGCGCTGATGTTGCCATACAGTAGAGTGATTTCAGCTGCGAGTCTAACTCGGGATCTGACCAATTTCGGTGCGCTGGCCACGGTTAGGGAATATAGATCGAAATCGAATTGCGATACTGAATAAGCGGCAGGTAGTGCGTGGTTCTTGGCGAACAATTGGATAATAACGCCGCCGGATATGAACATGTTCAGAAAGTTACCGTTTCGATAATAGCCTTCTATCTGATTAAGTAATTGTTTGCTCTCGCGCCCGAAGGTAATGTCTCTGATGCTACAGAGCATGCGCCAGGCCCCTCTCGTTACCTAGTGATGGAGGGGCAGAATAGATCTGTAGTGAACGCTTTTAAGTAGGACTGTAAGCGTTGCGCTGTGGCCCGTTTTCTATAGTAGTTAGGATATTTCGGCGTAGCAGCAGCTCGCCTGCCCATGGCCCGTCAGGATTGAAACGACTTCCCGAACAGCGGCCCGGACTTGGTATTCAGCCCCTTTGCCAGTCGGTCATACAGCACCACGTTTACTGTCGCCGCCAGATTCATGCAGCCGTTGGTGGGGATGTAGATCACCTCTTCGCACCAGGCCAGTACCTCTTTGCTCAGCGAGCCATCTTCGGGGCCGAAGATGTAAATGGCGCGGTCGGGGTGGGTGTATTCGGTCAATGGTTTTGCGCCTTCTACCAGCTCCACCGCCACCGGCGTACAGCCCAGTGGAATGATGCTTTGCAGGTCTTCGATGCCGATCAAGGGAATGTCCTGGTGGACCATCTTGGTGTCGGTGGCGAATTCCTGCGCACGGGCGTAGCGCTTGCCGGTGTAGAACACCGAGTTCACGCCATAACAGCCGGCGGCGCGCATGACGGCGCCGACGTTGTCAGGGGATTTGGGGTTGAACAAACCAATACAGCTGTAGCGACGATTAGCCACGAAACACTCTCTTATTCTTTGCTCTTCAACAGGGCAGCCAGGTCGGCAAAGGCTTTGTGGGTGACTTTCGGCCCGGTCGGGCTGGCGGTGGAGCCTTCGCTGAAGTACTGCTGGTCGGTGTAGCGCGAGTGTTCGTTGTCGTGACAGAACAGGCAGAGCAGTTCCCAGTTGGAACCGTCTTGCGGGTTGTTGTCGTGGTTGTGGTCGCGGTGGTGCACGGTCAGTTCGCTCAGGCGTTTGCCTTCGAACTCGCGCTGGCAGCGCCCGCAAATGTGCGGGTACATCTTCAGGGCTTTGGCTCGATAGCCTTCTTCACGGCTGCGCTGGGCTTCGGCGATCAGCCGGTCGGTTTTAAGGGTGGCCGCCGATTTTTCAGTGCTCATGGGATGTCCTGTTCAGTCCAGGTTGAGAGTGCGGTAATGGTGAGCCCGGCGCGCGGGCTTCTCAAGGGCTTCAGCGTTTTTCCGCAATCCAGATGGTGTGGCGCGTGCCTTTGTTGCCGTGGGCATACACCTGCACTTCTTTGACCGAAAACCCGGCCTTGGCCACGCGCTCGGAGAATTTGCGGTCGGCGCTGGCCGACCACACCGCCAGAATGCCTTTAGGCCGCAGCGCGCGGTGGCAGCTGCCCAAGCCGGCGGCGGAGTAGAGCCAGCTGTTGCCTTTTTGCGTGAGGCCTTCGGGGCCGTTGTCGACGTCGAGCATGATGGCGTCGAAGCCGGCCGGTTCGCCTTGCAGCACCTGGGCGACGTCGGCACAGCGGATTTCTGCGCGCGGGTCGTCAATCGGCATACCGGCTTTCAAGCCGAGCGGGCCGCGGTTCCACTCGATAACGCCGGGCACCAGTTCGGCCACGACCACCTGTGCCGTGGCGCCCAGATTCTTCAGGGCGGCGGCCAGGGTGAACCCCATGCCCAGCCCGCCGATCAGCACGCGCGGGGCAGGGCGGTGGGCGATCTGCTTGCAGGGGATTTCAGCCAGCGCATCTTCGGAACCGTGCATACGCGTGTTCATCAACTGGCCGCCGTCGCCACCCTGAATCTTGATGACGAAATCTTCGCCGTACTCGAACAGGCACAGGGCGCCGCCGTTTTCGGGGATGGGGGCAGTGTCGAGCAGAACAAAGCGTTTCATTGAGGGTGAGCCTTATACGGGGCGCGTAGTCTAACGTTCACGTCACGGTTACGGAGGTGCGTTATGCAACTGTTCAGATTGATGGTGCTGAGTGCCGGTGTTCTGGCCTCGGCCGCAACGATGGCGGCCACGCCGGGTTCGCCTGGCACAGCCACGCCCAATCCCTACCAGACCATTCAGCCGCGCTCCGTGCCGATGCCGGCACCCGCCGCACGGCCCACCACGCCGGGCACCTATAACCCGCGCACGGCGCCACCGGCCAATACCGTCAACCCGCGCGACAACGGCTTGCCGCAAATGCAGCAGGCGCCGAGCACGCCAAAGGTCAAACCGGCGGAGCCGGTGAGGCCAAGGGTTGAGGAATAGGGCATGCCCACATCAACGGCCCCTCACCCCAGCCCTCTCCCGTAATCGGGAGAGGGCGCGAATGGGGCTCGCCTGTAGCCTTACGTCACCCCTCGCCCGCTTGCGGGAGAGGGGCCGGGGGAGAGGGCGAGGAGAACGGGAGTCACCCCGCCAACCCCAACACCTTCAGCAGAAACGCATATTCCAGCGCCACATCCTTTATGCCCTGATACCGCCCGCTCATTCCGCCATGACCGGCGCCGAGGTCGGTTTTCAGTAGCAGCAGGTTGTCGTCGGTTTTGTGCGCGCGCAGCTTGGCCACCCATTTCGCTGCTTCCCAGTACTGCACGCGGCTGTCGTTGTAACCGGCCACGGCCAGCAATGCCGGGTAGGCCTGGGCGCTTACGTTTTCGTACGGTGCGTAGCCTTTGATGCGCTGGAATACGTCGGGGTCGTTCGGGTCGCCCCATTCGTCGTACTCGGTGATGGTCAGCGGCAGGTCGGGGTTCTGCATGGTGTTCAGCACATCCACAAACGGCACTTCGGCGATGGCGGCGGCGAACAGGTCGGGGCGTTGGTTAAGCACCGCGCCAATCAGCAAACCGCCGGCGCTGCCGCCGCTGATGGCGAGCTGGCTGCGGGTTGTGTAGCCCTCGGCAATCACCTGCTCTGCGCAGGCGATGAAGTCGCTGAAAGTATTGGCCTTGTGCTCCAGTTTGCCGGCGCGGTACCACGCTTCCCCCAGTTCCCCGCCGCCACGGATATGGGCGATGGCAAAGACGAACCCACGGTCCAGCAAGCTCAGGCGGGCATGGGAAAACCACGGGTCCAGGCTGGAGCCGTAAGCACCGTAGCCATAAAGATAGAACGGCGCCGGTTTGCCCAGCACGTCGCGGCGCGCCACCAGGCTGACGGGGATTTGCGTGCCGTCGGCGGCCGTCGCCCACAGGCGCTGGCTGACATAGGCATCAGCATCGAACACGCCTTCAACCGGCGTTTCTTTCAGCACGATTTGCTCGCCAGTCACCAGGTGCAGCTGGCGCACTTGGGCCGGGCGGTTGAGCGCTTCATAACGCAGCCGAATCACCTCGCTGTCGAATTCCAGACTGTCTTGCACGTGCAGGCTGTACGCCGCGTCGGGCAGTTGCACCCGCGCGGGCGCCTGGCCCAGGCCGTGCACTTGCAGAATCGGAAGGCCACCTTCGCGCAGGCTCAGCACCATGGCGCCGGCGTTGAGGGTGATGTCTTCGAGCATCACGTCCGGGTTATGCGCGATCAGTTCTTGCCAGTCACTGCGCGCCGGCACGCCGGCGGTGGCGGCGTGGTACAGGGCGAAGTTGATGCCGGTCTGGTTGCTGCGAATTACCCAGCCCCATTGGCCGGCGTCGGCGCCATGGACCAGGCGGCCGTGGTCGACGAAGTATTCGTGGCCTTCCTCGCGCGGCGCCAGGCAGGTGAACGTGCCGTGTGGCGTATCGGCGTCCAGCGCCCAGGTTTCGCAGGTGGTTTTGCTGTTGAGCAGCACGAACAGCTGGCGTTCGGAGCTGCTGCGGTAGCAATTCACAAAGAAGCGGCCATCGGGCTCTTCGAATACGCGCTCGGCGCCTTCGGTGCCCAGGGCGTAGCGGTTCAGGCGGTAAGGGCGGTGGGTGTCGTCCAGTTCGCCGAAAAACAGGGTCTGGCTGTCGTTGGCCCAGGTCATGCTGCCGTCGCAGTCGTCGAAGGGCAGGGCGGTGATGGCGCCGCTCGCCAGCTCTTTCACGAACAGCTGATAAATCTCGTCGCCGCTGGTGTCCAGGCTGTAGGCGAGGCGGGCGTAGTCGGGGCTGACGCTAAAAGCGCCCAGAGACAGGAAGCCGCCGTTCGCCAGTTCGTTCGGGTCGAGCAACAGTTGCTCGCTGGCTTCGTCCACGGTGTGGCTGCCATCGGCCGGGCGAGCGCAGCGGTAATGGCGCGGGTATTCATCGCCGGCCGTGGTGCGGGTGTAATACAGGTGCGGGCCCCAGGGCGAGGGCAGCGACAGGTCGGTCTCGCGAATGCGCCCTTTGATTTCGGCGAACAACTGCTCGCGCAGCTCAGTTTGTTCGGCCAGTTGCGCGTCGAGGTAGGCGTTCTCGGCGTTGAGGTATTCGAGTACCTCGGAAGTGTCGCGGTTTTCCAGCCAGTGGTACGGATCGTTGCCGTTTTCGATGCGGGCGATAGGGGCTTGCGGCATACCAGAACTCCAGAGCAAAGGCGGCCGACGTCAGACGCGCCGGGCAGGAGAAAAGCCGCTATCATAAGCGCCCCTTCGCCAGCATCGCCACGAACCGCATGAACGAACACGATTACGTCCTCGCCTGGGGCCTGTATGCCATTGCTGCCCTGGGTTGTTTGCTGGTGAGCTTCCTGATGACAGGCTGGATGTGGCGCTACCTGCGCGAGCCGCTGCGGTTGGTGATTGCAGTGCTGCTGTTCACGCCTACTGTGGTCGATCCCGGCAAAGAACTGTACGCCCCGGCTGTGGCAGTGACTGCGCTGGATCTACTGTTCAAAGTGGGCAGCAACATGTGGACCGCCGTGTCTGATCTGGCCATGTACGGCATGATCGCGCTGGTGGTTTATATCGTGTTTGTGCTGATCCGCTGGCCCATCGAGCGCGCCTGGAACAAGCGCAAAGCCGCCAAGGCCGAGCCCGCACCGATTGCTGAAGACGAACCGACCCTGCGTGAATTGATGGAGCGCGAGCCGCAAGGCCAGCCCTATATCAGACCAGCCGCCGACACCCGTACGCAGCCCGCCAGTGGCGGGGGCGGCCGTCGCGAGCGAATCGAGCCTCGCCTTTAAGCCCCTGCCCAATCCAGCTGTCTGGAAGAGTTGAGCCATGTGTGAATTGTTGGGCATGAGTGCCAACGTACCGACCGACATCGTGTTCAGTTTTACCGGCCTGATGCAGCGCGGCGGCGGCACCGGCCCGCACCGCGACGGTTGGGGCATCGCCTTCTACGAGGGACGCGGCTTGCGCCTGTTCCAGGACCCGCAAGCGAGCGTCGATTCGGAAGTGGCCAAGCTGGTGCAGCGCTATCCGATCAAAAGCGAAACCGTGATTGGCCACATTCGTCAGGCCAACGTCGGCAAGGTTTGCCTGGCCAACACGCACCCATTCGTACGTGAACTGTGGGGCCGCAACTGGTGCTTCGCGCACAACGGCCAACTGGCCGACTTCGCCCCGGCACCGAGCTTTTACTGGCCGGTTGGCGACACCGATAGCGAAGCCGCCTTTTGCGATCTGCTGAACCAGATTCGCAGCGCGTTCCCGCGCCCGGTGTCGGTGGAAATGCTCTTGCCGACCCTGGTACGCGCCTGCACGGCGTACCGCACCAAAGGGGTGTTCAATTGTCTGTTGAGCGATGGTGACTGGCTGTTTGCCTATTGCTCGACCAAGCTGGCGCAAATCACCCGCCGCTCACCGTTCGGGCCGGCGCGGTTGAAGGATGTGGATGTGATCGTCGACTTCCAGGCCGAAACCACGCCGAACGATGTGGTGACGGTATTGGCCACCGAGCCACTGACGGAAAACGAAAGCTGGAGCTTGTACCAACCTGGCGAATGGAGCTTGTGGCGCCGGGGCGAATGCATCGCCAACGGACGCAGCTAAGTCGGGCAGCGAACCTTCAGGGAGCATTAAGGAGCGGGCATGTTCAGAAGTTATCTACGTTTGGTGTTGTTTGCCGTCGGCCTGCTGGTCGGCGTGCAGATTCCGGGCTTTATCAACGACTACAGCCAGCGCATCGAAGCGCATTGGAAGGAATCGGAACAGAGCCTCAGCGGCTTCCGCCAGACCGCCAATCAGTTCTTTAACGGCGACCTCGACGCGCTGGTCGCCCACTACCGCGCCAGTAGCGACCCGGTATTTGCCAGCGACGCTAATAGCCTGACCAACCTACTGGTGCGCTCGCGCCTGCTGGACCGCGAATGGCAAGCCATGACCGGGCCGTGGTACGGGCGGGTGTGGCACGTGGCGTTCAATCCCAATCCTGAGCTGTTCAAGGAAACCTACGACGGGTATCGCTACCAGGTGCTGCTGGCGCCGGAGGCGATTGCCTGGGGCGTTTTCTGCGCGTTCTTGTTGGCGTTTCTGATTGAGCTGGTGGTGCTGGGGGCAGGGTGGACCTTGGGCGTGAACCGCACCCATAAAGTCACCCAGCATGAGCAGCGGCCCTGGCGGTGACTGTCGCGTGGTTTGTTGGGCTTCGCTGCGCTCAACCCAACCTACGCCGAAACCGTAGGTTGGGTTGAGCGCAGCGAAGCCCAACAACCGCCAGCCAATAAAACAAACGGGCCCTTTCGAGGCCCGTTTTTTTATTGGCTTAACGCCGCTTATTTCGACAAGAACTTCATCCCGTCTTCCAGCCCGCGAAGGCTCAAGGGATACATATGGTCTTCCAGCAACTCGCGAACGATGTTGGTGGAAGCCGTGTAGTTCCAGGTGTCTTTGGGGTATGGGTTGATCCAGATGAGCTTTTTGTATTTCTCACGGAAGCGCTGCATCCACACGTAACCCGGCTCTTCGTTCCAGTGCTCGACGCTGCCGCCGGCCTGGGTGATTTCGTAGGGCGCCATGGCGGCGTCGCCGACAAACACCACTTTGTAGTCGGCGCCGTATTTGTGCAGCAGATCCTGCGTGGAAAAACGCTCGGACGTGCGGCGCAGGTTGTTCTTCCACACTGACTCGTAAACGAAGTTGTGGAAGTAGAAATACTCCAGGTGCTTGAACTCGGTTTTGCACGCCGAGAACAACTCTTCGCAGACCTTCACGTGGGCGTCCATCGAACCGCCGATGTCGAACAGAATCAGCAGCTTCACCGCGTTGCGCCGTTCCGGGCGCATCTGAATATTCAGCAAGCCGCCATCGCGGGCGGTGAAGTCGATGGTGCCGTCCAGATCCAGCTCATCCTGCGCACCCTGACGCGCGAACTTGCGCAGGCGACGCAGGGCCACTTTGATATTGCGCGTGCCGAGCTCCACCTGGTCGTCGAGGTTTTTGTACTCGCGCTGGTCCCAGACTTTTACCGCCTTGCCCTGACGCTTGCCGGCATCGCCAACGCGAATGCCTTCAGGGTTGAAGCCGCCTGAACCGAACGGGCTGGTGCCGCCGGTGCCGATCCACTTATTGCCGCCTTCGTGGCGTTCTTTCTGCTCTTCGAGGCGTTTCTTGAACTCCTCGATCAGCTTGTCCAGACCACCGAGCGACTCGATCTTGGCGCGCTCTTCGTCCGTCAGCGAACGCTCGAACTCCTTGCGCAGCCACTCATCAGGGATCAACGCCTCGATGTGCTGGTTAAGGTTTTCCAGGCCTTTGAAATAGGCGCCGAAAGCACGGTCGAACTTGTCGAAATGGCGCTCGTCCTTGACCAGAATCGTGCGCGACAGGAAATAGAACTCGTCCATGTCGGCGAACGTCACGTTGTGCTTCAACGCATTGATCAGATCCAGCAGCTCACGCACCGAGACCGGAACCTTGGCGGCGCGCATTTCGTTGAATAGGTTGAGCAGCATGGCTGCGTCTCCGTTGGAGTTGCGTTCCTACACGAATCTGTCCCCTCGCCCCTTGGGGAGAGGGTTAGGGAGAGGGGGGCAGGCGACACGGTGTCGCCTGCTAAGACCCTCTCCCCCGGCCCCTCTCCCGCAAGCGGGCGAGGGGTGCACAGCAGTTGACTTTGTTACCGGCCGGCGCGGCGGCTCATGAAGGCCAGGCGTTCCAGCAGTTGCACATCCTGCTCGTTCTTCACCAGCGCCCCCGCCAACGGCGGAATCGCTTTGGTGGGATCACGCTCGCGCAGTACCGCTTCGCCGATGTTGTCGGCCATCAGCAGCTTCAGCCAGTCGACCAGTTCGGAGGTGGAAGGCTTTTTCTTCAGACCCGGCACCTTGCGCACGTCGAAGAACACATCGAGCGCTTCGGCCACCAGGTCTTTCTTGATGTTGGGGTAGTGCACGTCAACGATCTGCTGCAGCGTGGCGCGATCGGGGAAGGCGATGTAGTGGAAGAAGCAGCGGCGCAGGAAGGCGTCTGGCAGCTCTTTTTCGTTGTTCGAGGTAATGATGATGATCGGGCGCTTCTTGGCCTTGATCGTCTCGTTGGTCTCGTAAACGTAGAACTCCATCTTGTCGAGTTCTTGCAGCAAGTCGTTGGGGAATTCGATGTCGGCTTTGTCGATTTCGTCGATCAGCAGAATCACGCGCTCATCGCTTTCGAACGCTTCCCAGAGCTTGCCCTTCTTGATGTAGTTGCGCACGTCGTGAACTTTGTCGCTGTCCAGCTGCGAGTCGCGCAGGCGGCTTACCGCGTCGTACTCGTACAGGCCCTGGTGCGCTTTGGTGGTCGACTTCACGTGCCAGGTAATCAGCTTGGCGCCGAACGAGGCGGCCAGTTGCTCGGCCAGCATGGTTTTACCGGTGCCCGGCTCACCCTTGACCAGCAGCGGGCGCTCCAGGGTGATGGCAGCGTTGACTGCCAATTTAAGGTCGTCGGTTGCGACGTAAGCCTGGGTGCCTTCGAACTTCATCGGAAAATCCTCAAACGGATAGCAGCAAGTTCCTATGGAACCTGGCGGTTTCAGTAGATGTAGACGCCGACTATAGCGCGGCCGTCCCACGGCTGTGAACGCGGACGCACCATTCAGTCACTGAATGGGCAGTCACCACGGCTAACGTGTTAGTGACCGCCCATTGGTAAGGGCCGAGCTTATTCTTCCGTTGGCTTGCCCCGCTCATACCGGGCATTGAACGCCTGTACGAAGCCATTGCGCAGAATCGCCAGAAACGCCTGGAAGGCGCTGATGTCTTGTTGGTGCACGTTGCCGCTGAGCTCCACGCGGGTGGCGAATTGGTCTTTCTGCTGGTTTTTCAGCACGGTTTCGCCGCCGCCGACCAAGGCTTCCCAAATCGAGCGGAAGAAGCCTTTGTCTTTTTCCTCCACGTCTTGCTGCCAATTGAACACGTCAACGTCGCGCAGCAGCGGTTTGATGTAGCCGCTGAGCTGGGCTTTTCTGGCGTTGGCTTCGATTACCAGGTCACCGTGGCCGGCATTGAAGTCGAATTTTCCGTAAGCGCTGGAGAAGTCGTTGAGCTTGCGCAGCTCGACGTCTCGGGCGCGCAGGCGAAACTCAAAGTCTTCGAAGTTTTCGTAGGGGTCGAACACAATCGTGCATTCCAGCGGCGCGTGGCCGAGCAGCAGGGCCTTGCCTTCGAAATGCGCGACGCGCTCGCCGTTCTTGTCGGCCACGTTGGTGAGGTTGTAGAGGCTGGCGTTGACTTGCGTGGCTTCCATGTCCACCGGCGGGGTGGAGGTGAAATTGTGGAAACCTAGCTTGCCGTCGATTACGCGAACCTCGTTGAGGGTGATCGGCAGCAATTTTTCCAACTGCTCGCGCCAGTTCACGCCTTTACCGCTTTGCGTTGCGGCTTCGTTTTTACCGCCGTCGACGAAATTCAAAGTTGGCGCAATGAACATGACCTCAGCCACCACGGCGTGGTCATACCAGAGCGAGTGCCAGCTCACCGCGATGTCGATCTGCGGCGCTTCGAGCAGCGGAACCGGCACATTGCCTTCTTCTTTATGAATGTTCAGCCCATTGAGCTGATAGGCGCCGCGCCACCAGGCGAGGTCCACGTCGTTAATGTGGCCGGTGTAGTCGCCCATGTCGGCGAGTTTGCCGTTGAGGTAGTCGCGAACCACGTAGGGCAGGGTGAAGTGCAGAACCAGCAGCAACACCACCAGTCCAAGCAGAATTCGGAGTGGCCAGCTGTAGCGTCTTTTCATGAGTTTGGCTCCGATTTGCTGGCGGTTCGGCATCGCTGAAATGGCGCGCGCGTTTCGCCCGGCAATCTCGTCTGAAGTACTAGCTAGACTGTTGCGAGCCTGTCCGGTTCGGATTTTTTCAGGCTGGACGCCTGCCCGTTGGCGGGCATAGGCTATTTTTCTTTCGCCATCGATCAAGGATTAGAGGATATGAGCCGCATCTACGCAGACAACGCCCAGTCCATCGGCAATACGCCGCTGGTATTCATCAACCGCCTGGGCCCCAAGGGCGTGACCATTCTGGCCAAGATCGAGGGGCGCAACCCCGCGTATTCGGTGAAGTGCCGCATCGGCGCCAACATGGTGTGGGACGCCGAAGAGCGTGGGGTACTCAAGCCGGGCATGACCATCGTTGAACCGACATCGGGCAACACCGGCATCGGCCTGGCGTTCGTTGCCGCGTCGCGCGGTTACAAGTTGCTGCTGACCATGCCGGCTTCCATGAGCCTGGAACGGCGCAAGGTATTGAAGGCGCTGGGGGCCGAGCTGGTGCTGACAGAAGCGGCGAAAGGGATGAAAGGCGCGATCGAAAAAGCGGCGGAAATTGCCGCTTCCGATAGCAGCAAATATTTTATGCCGCAGCAGTTCGAGAACCCGGCCAACCCGGCGATTCACGAGAAAACCACCGGCCCGGAAATCTGGAACGACACCGAAGGCGCCATCGACGTGCTGGTCTCGGGCGTCGGCACTGGCGGCACCATTACCGGTGTGTCGCGCTATATCAAAAACACCTGCGGCAAACCGATTCTTTCCGTGGCCGTGGAGCCCAGCAGCTCGCCGGTGATTACCCAGGAACTGGGTGGCCATGAGCTGCGCCCGGCACCGCACAAAATTCAGGGCATCGGCGCCGGCTTTGTGCCGAAGAACCTCGACCTGAGCATGGTCGACCGCGTGGAAACCGTGGGCGATGACGAAGCCAAAGCCATGGCCCTGCGCTTGATGCGCGAAGAAGGCATTTTGTGCGGCATCTCGTGCGGCGCAGCGATGGCGGCGGCGGTTCGCCTGGCTGAACGCCCGGAAATGCAGAGCAAAACCATCGTCGTGATCCTTCCCGACTCCGGCGAGCGTTACCTCACCAGCATGTTGTTCAGCGACATGTTCGAGGAGCAGGAACTCGTCCAATAAACCGGCGTTGGTTGGGCTGAGCGCCAGGCTCGGCCCAGCTCAACTCCGGTCAGCGGAGAGTAGGGGGTTGCTGCAGTGTGTCGTGAGGCCCGAACTCAGGAGGCTTCGGCAACCTTGGCCGACGGCGTCGGTTTGACCACCAGCCACAGGGCCAGCCCGATCAGCACGCCGCCGTACAAGTAGGCCCACGACAGCGGCTCGCCGAGCAGCAGCACGCCCCACAGCACGCCGAAGGGCGGCACGGCGAACGTGACGGTCGAGGCCTTGATCGGACCGATGTCGGTGATCAGGCGGAAATACAACACATAGGCGAACGCCGTGCACACCAGCCCCAGCCCCGCGAGGGACAGCCACATGGTGGCGCCGCCCCAACTGGCCGGCGGTTGTTCGACCAGGGCGTAACCAAAGAGCGGCAACAAAAACAGCGTGGCGCCAAACATGCTGCCGCACGCGGTCACCCGGTTATCCAGGGGCACGCCGCCGAGCCATTTGCGCGTGAGGAAACCGGCGAAGCCATAACAGGTGGTCGCCACAAGGCAGGCGAGGGCGCCCCATAGCAGTTGTGCATCAAAGGCCACCGGGCCCGTGCGGGTGAGCAAACCGACGCCCAGCAAACCCAGCACCACGCCCGCGGTCTTGGTTGGCGTCGGCGGCTCGGCAAAAAACAGCATGCCGATCAGCACACCCATCAGCGGTGTAGTGGCGTTGAAGATGGAGGAGTAGCCGGCCGGCAAGACCATGGCGGCCAGGCAGTACATGGTGGCCGGCAGCCCTGAATTGATCACGCCCAACACGAGCAAGTGCCGCCACTTGCCGTGGAAGTTCCACTGCACCCGCATCACCCAGAGAATCACGACCAGGCCAACGGCGGCGAGCGCGACACGGAAGAACGCGCTGGGCAGAGGCCCGAGCACTGGCACGATCACGCGCATAAACAGAAAGCTGGCGCCCCAGATGGCGGCCAGGCTCAGCAGGCGAACGTAATCGGCAAGTCTCACAACACTCTCCACGCTTTATAAAGAGGCGAGAGTGTTGCCGGTGATTCTCTGAATGGCAAATCCGATTCTTGCGCTTGAAATTGCTTACGGCGCTAAGTCGGACATCCGGATTTTGTTGCCGCGAATACCACGGCCTGCCCATTCAGATCGGTTTGATCATGGTGTAGGTTCGCACTCAAAGTCCTCGAGATCGAAGTAATCTTCGGTGTCGGACGGCAGCATCAACATGAGCTGATGCATGTCCAGCATCACGTAACGACCGATGCGGCGGGTGGGTAACATGCCTTGATCTACAAGGCTTTCGATGCGCTTTTGCCGTCTGATCAGGCCGGCAGCCTCGCAGAAGCGGTTCACGCTCAGGTAACGCGGGCACTCTTTGAACCAGGCTTGGGTGAGCGGTATTTCTTTCATAGGGCTTCCTGCACCATCGTCGCCTGTCATTGCACTGACAGGTTTGGTTAACTCAATCTCACGGCCGCATTCTATTACTAATGGTTAGGCTATCAATCGCGATATCCCTAACTGGTAGTAAAAAGCAGAAATACGGTTATCTCGACAGGAAGTACGGATGAACAATCAACGTTTTCTCTTCACCGCTGGCCAACGGCTGCGTGGCTTGCGCGAGCTCATGGGCCTGAGCCGTCCGGCGTTCGAGAAACTGACCGGCATCGACAGGAAGCGCCTGGAAAACATTGAATGCGGCCAGCAGCGCATGCACGACATCGATTTCGAGAAGGTGTGCAGCTTGTACCCCGAGTTCGCCCGTTGGATTACCTACGGCGGCTCGGTAGACGGCGACTTGATGGATTTGAAGGTGGCGGATTCAGGCCAGCTGAATGCGGTGTATCTGGTGCAGCGCAACCCCGTGCTGCTGGAAAACATCGGGCTTACCCTGGAAGACTGGACCGAACGTCACCAGCCGCAGCTGCAACTGATCAGCGAGAGCGAAGCGCTGCAGGCGCGTCAGTTGGCACTTGAGGCAGAGCAGGGTGCAGCAGACGTGACTGGACAGGACGATGCTCAGCGCTGATCGATAGCGCCCGCAAGCTGGCACAGGTAAGCCACAACGTCCGGCGCGCCGGCCAGGCGCAAGCCTTCGCCCAGCGCGGTGGCTTCCGGCGAGTGTTTGGGCAGCAGCAAAAACTCTGGCGCGCCGGGTGAGCGCAACATGGCCAGGCGCGCATAGGGAAGGCCCTTGTCCAGCAGCAAACCCATGAACTGCGGGTCGCTCCAGGCCTGCACCGGCATGGCGAGCATGTGGTAACCGGCTTGCAGAGCCTGCAGGCCGGACAGCTTTAAGCGGTAGCGAGTGAGTTCCGCAGGCAGGCTGACATCCAGCCCACGCAGCCGCGCATAGGCAATGGCGCTGGCAAACGCTTCATGGTGATGCTCGCCGGCCCAATACACCCGATTGCCCACCCAGTTTGCCTGGCGCAGCACGATGCGCTCGCCAGCGAGAAAGCGCGGCAGCGCGGTGCTGATGACTTTGACGAAATCTTTGTAGCTGATGATGCGAATGCCCCGGCACGCCTCACTGCTGGCGTATTGCTCGAAGCTGGCGAAGGGAGCGGCGCCGAGGTCGCTGCCGCACAGGCCATCGATCAGGCGCAGGTCGAAGGCGTTGAGGTGCTGGGTGTCGTGCTCGACCACGTTGATCAGCATGGCGTGTGCGTCGGCTTTGTCTTCCTGCACCGGACCGGACAACGCATTGCGTGGCAGGTCGACAAGGCGTTGCAGCGGTGCGCCGTTCTGCCACCAGATCTGCTCGCTGGGTTGAGGCAATACCTGAAAGGGCAGGTGCAATTCGCTTGCTCGCTGCAGCACGTGCCGCGGACCACGACCGCTCAGGCCCAGGCGCTGGGCCAGGGCTGAAATGCGTTCGGTAAGGGAGGAGGAGTGCTCGCTGGGACTCATGGCCAAATGCTAGTTCCTGGGTCATCAGAGCCAGTGTGGCAGACGATGTGCAAATGTGCCGAAGCAATGGTCAAACCCATTACAGCTGTTTCACAGCCAAGCGAGCCCAGCCGGCGGCCATGCGCCTGCGGCCTGTTGACCGTCTGTGGCAGTATTGCGGGAATCATTTGCGAGGTAGCCTCCATGCCAAGCCTGGAGTTGGATATTGCCCTATCTTCCGAACGTTTGCGCGCGGTCTATCAAGGGCAGGCCAACCGAATCCTGTTACGTAGCCGCGATGGCCGGCGAGTCAGCCTGCCGGCGCATCACTTGCGGCCATTTCTGACCCACGACGGAGTCTACGGTTCCTTCGAGCTGGAGTTTAACAGCGCCGGCGAGCTTGTAGCGCTCAGGCGGCTTGCCGGAACACGCTAGCGCCTCGCAGAGCGGGGCCGCACAAGGCTATAATCGCCGACCTTTTTTCTCGAGCGAAGCCTGCCCATGTATACCTTGGCCCGCGACCTGCTTTTCAAACTCTCCGCAGAAACCTCCCATGAGCTGTCGGTCGACATGATCGGCGCTGGCGGCCGCCTGGGCTTGAACGGCATGCTCTGCAAACAGCCGGCGCGTGTGCCGGTTCGGGTGATGGGTCTGGACTTTCCCAACCCGGTCGGCCTTGCCGCCGGCCTGGATAAAAACGGCGACGCCATCGACGGCTTTGCCCAGCTGGGGTTTGGCTTCGTTGAAATCGGCACCGTGACGCCGCGCCCGCAACCGGGCAACCCCAAGCCGCGTCTGTTCCGCTTGCCGCAAGCCGAGGCCATCATCAACCGCATGGGCTTCAACAACCATGGCGTTGACCATTTGCTGGCCCGGGTTCAGGCGGCCAAATACAAGGGCGTGCTGGGCATCAACATCGGCAAGAATTTCGATACCCCGGTCGAGCGCGCGGTGGACGACTACCTGCTGTGTCTGAACAAGGTGTACGCCCACGCCAGCTATGTGACCGTCAACGTCAGCTCGCCGAATACGCCGGGCCTGCGCAGCCTGCAATTCGGCGACTCGCTCAAACAGTTGCTGGAAGCGCTGCGTCAGCGTCAGGAAGACCTCGCCCAAGTGCACGGCAAGCGCGTGCCGCTGGCGATCAAAATTGCCCCGGACATGAGCGACGAGGAAATCGTCGAAGTAGCGGGTGCGCTGATCGAGGCGGGGATGGATGCAGTCATCGCCACCAACACCACGCTCGGCCGCGACGGTGTGCAAGGCCTGGAACATGGTGACGAGGCGGGCGGGTTGTCCGGCGCACCGGTTCGCGAGAAAAGCACGTACACCGTGCGTGCGCTGGCGGCCGAGTTGGGTGGGCGTTTGCCGATCATCGCCGCTGGCGGCATTACCGAAGGTAAACATGCAGCTGAGAAAATCGCTGCGGGCGCCAGCCTGGTGCAAATCTATTCGGGCTTTATCTACAAGGGCCCCGCGCTGATTCGCGAAGCCGTGGACGCCATTGGAGCGATGCCCAAGGCCTGAAACGCAGGCAATAAAAAGGCCTCCTTAAAGGAGGCCCTGGGCTCTCGCCCGCCGTCCGGATGGGACGTGCATGGTTAAGCGGAGAGTAGCTAAGTAGTCGGATTGTCCCTGTTTAACCGACTGCGTTGAGTTCATTAAGCCTATGGATACCGGCGGTGCCGATCAGTCCGTCCCAGTTGTCACCGCGACCCTCTCGCCAGCCGTTGATCCAGGCTTGGCGCACGGACGGAAGAGTAAATGGACACAATTCACGAGATTTGCCATGGACGCCAAATTGATAGCCGCGCAAAAAAGCTCTTTCTAAAGGATCACGCTTAAGTCTTCTCATAGGGTGTTGCCCTCACTTGTTGACTGTTATGTCCTGGTTCGCCTCTTGTCGAGGCCTGGCAGAAAGCCTCTGCCAGCGGAGCCCGCTGCCGGCGTTACGGTCTCCTCCCAACGGCGTTGCGACGTTGGGGCTGAGTTGATTTCTAACCAATGCAGCGGGTGCTGGGAATGATCGTTTTGTCATAAGCACGTAACGTTTGTAGTGGTCAGGCCATAAGCAAACGGTGGTTTGTGCTTCAGGACCAACGGGGCCGGGGCTGTAGCGGCAAATAACGGCGATTGGCCAGTGCGATCTTTTCGCACTTGCGATGTTCATCGATTCCGACGAAGGGTCTGGAATGGGTATTTTGCGGTGTCCGTCACCTTTTTATTGAGGGCCGGATAACGCCGCCACACCTGCTCGCAGGCGTGGCGAGGGGGTTGCGTCTAGGCTGCTTTCACACGGGCTGGCCTGGCAGCTCGAGCCGTAAGGCTCACACAGCGTGTCATTTCGACGCGCGGGACCGGCGGGTAGAACCCCGGTTTTTAACCGGGCGTGCAGCTGAACTGCGCGCCATTACGCTTAGGCACGGAATACATATGTCGGATCGTTTTGAACTGTTTCTTACGTGCCCCAAAGGCCTGGAAGGCTTGCTCGCTGAGGAAGCCACCGCGCTGGGACTGGAAGAAACCCGCGAACACACCTCGGCGATCCGCGGCTTTGCGCAGATGGAAACGGCGTATCGCCTGTGCCTGTGGTCACGCTTGGCCAACCGCGTGTTGCTGGTGCTTAAGCGTTTCCCCATGGCCAATGCCGATGACCTTTACGACGGCGTGCTTGACGTTGACTGGGCCGAACACCTCGACGCGGCCGGCAGCCTGGCCGTCGAGTTCAGTGGCAACGGTTCGGGCATCGACAACACCCACTTCGGCGCGCTGAAAGTCAAAGACGCCATCGTCGACAAGCTGCGTACCAGCAACGGCGAGCGCCCCTCCATCGACAAGCTCAACCCGGACCTGCGCATTCACCTGCGCCTGGACCGCGGCGAAGCCATTCTCTCCCTCGACCTCTCAGGCCACAGCCTTCACCAGCGCGGCTACCGCTTGCAGCAGGGCGCCGCGCCGCTGAAAGAAAACCTCGCCGCCGCCGTGCTGATTCGCGCCGGCTGGCCGCGCATCGCCGCTGCCGGTGGCGCGCTGGCCGACCCGATGTGTGGTGTCGGCACCTTCCTGGTGGAAGCGGCAATGATCGCCGCCGATATCGCCCCCAACCTCAAGCGTGAGCGCTGGGGGTTTACCGCCTGGCTGGGCCACGTGCCGG
This sequence comes from Pseudomonas viridiflava, assembly GCF_900573885.1. Taxonomy (GTDB): domain Bacteria; phylum Pseudomonadota; class Gammaproteobacteria; order Pseudomonadales; family Pseudomonadaceae; genus Aquipseudomonas. Next base: position 268,632 of record NZ_UPSE01000533.1, on the reverse strand, counting down.
CGCTGTGGAAGAAGCTGCACGCCGAGGCGCAGCAACGCGCGGACGAAGGCCTGGCGAAACAGCCGTCGTGGATTCGTGGTTACGAGGCCGACCCGCGTCTGATTCAGCCCGCGCGCAACAACATCGAGCGCGCCGGTCTTTCCAACTGGATCAAGGTGTACCAGGGCGAAGTCGCCACGTTCGAGCCGCGTCCGGACCACAATCAGACCGGCCTTGTAGTCTGCAACCCGCCGTATGGCGAGCGTCTGGGCGACGAAGCCAGCTTGCTGTATCTCTACCAGAACCTGGGCGAGCGCCTGCGTCAGGCGTGTATGAATTGGGAGGCGGCGGTGTTCACCGGCGCGCCGGATCTGGGCAAGCGCATGGGCATTCGCAGCCATAAGCAATACGCGTTCTGGAACGGCGCGTTGCCGTGCAAGCTGCTGCTGATCAAGGTGCAACCCGAGCAGTTCGTTACCGGCGAGCGCCGCACGCCCGAGCAACGCGAGCGCGACCGTGAGCAAGCGGCTTTGGGCAACGAAGCAGAAGCGCCGGCCAGCGCACCAATCGAGCAGGCACGCCTGAGCGAAGGCGGGCAAATGTTTGCCAATCGCCTGCAGAAAAATCTGAAAACGCTGGGCAAATGGGCGCGTCGTGAGGGCGTGGATTGCTACCGCGTGTATGACGCGGACATGCCTGAATACGCCTTGGCCATCGACCTGTATCACGACTGGGTGCACGTTCAGGAATACGCACCGCCCCGCACCATTGACGCCGACAAGGCTCAGGCCCGGCTGTTCGATGCCCTGGCTGCCATTCCGCAGGCGCTGGGCATCGACAAGTCGAAAGTGGTGATCAAGCGTCGTGAACGCCAGAGCGGTACCAAGCAGTACGAGCGCCAGGCCAGTCAGGGCACCTTTACCGAAGTGAGCGAAGGCGGCGTGAAGTTGCTGGTCAACCTCACCGATTACCTCGACACCGGCCTGTTCCTTGATCACCGCCCGCTGCGTTTGCGCATTCAGCGTGAGGCGGCCGGCAAGCGTTTCCTCAACCTGTTCTGCTACACCGCCACGGCGTCCGTGCACGCGGCCAAAGGCGGCGCGCGCAGTACCACCAGCGTCGACCTGTCGAAAACCTACCTGGATTGGGCGCGCCGCAATCTGTCCCTGAACGGTTTCTCGGACAAGAACCGTCTGGAGCAGGGCGACGTGATGAGCTGGCTGGCCGCAGACCGCGAGGAATACGACCTGATCTTTATCGACCCGCCAACATTCTCCAACTCCAAGCGCATGGAAGGCGTGTTCGACGTACAGCGCGACCACGTGCAGTTGCTGGACCTGGCCATGGCGCGTCTGGCGTCGGGTGGCGTGCTGTATTTCTCCAACAACTTCCGCAAATTCCAGCTCGATGAAGGGCTGGCCGCGCGGTATCAAGTGGAAGAAATCACCGCCAGCACGCTCGATCCGGACTTCGCCCGCAACGCGAAAATCCACCGTGCGTGGCGCTTGATGGCGAAATAACGACCTGTCGCCCACAAAAGCCGCTCAACTCAGGCCGTGTGAAAACTACTGCGCTCGGTTTAGCGGCGTAAAAAACAGGCGGCGAATGCTCATTGACTGCGTGTCAACTCCGCTTCGCCGCCTGTTTTTGCCTTGCTAAACCCTCGCTCGCTACGTTTTCACACGGTCTGAACTGAGCGGCTTTTTTGCAAACGCTTACTGCGCGTCGAACGCTTGGCCGTTCACGCCCTGGCTGTCTGGCCCCATGAGGTACAGATACACCGGCATGATCTCGGCGGGCAGCGGATTTTTCGCCGGGTTTTCGCCGGGGTAGGCGTGGGCGCGCATGTCGGTGCGGGTGGCGCCCGGGTTGATGCTGTTGGCGCGCACGTTGGTCACGTCGGCCACTTCATCGGCCAGCGTTTGCATCAAGCCTTCGGTGGCAAATTTCGAGACGCCATAAGCGCCCCAGTAAGCCCGGCCTTTGCGCCCGACGCTGCTGGAAGTGAAGATTACCGACGCATCGGCCGACAGTTTCAGCAGCGGCAGCAACGTGCTGGTGAGCATGAACATGGCGTTCACGTTTACCTGCATCACGCGCATGAAGTTGTCGCCCGACAGCTGCTCCAGCGGCGTGCGCGGACCTACGATGGAGGCGTTATGCAGCACGCCGTCGATATGGCCGAATTCGTTTTCGATCATCACCGCCAGTTCGTCGTACTGGTGAGCGAGCGCCGTTTCCAGATTGAAGGGAATCACCACCGGCTGCGGGTGGCCGGCCGCTTCGATTTCGTCGTACACAGCGCTCAGATTGGCTTCGGTTTTACCCAGCAGCAGAACGGTGGCGCCATGGGCGGCGTAGGTTTTTGCAGCAGCGGCGCCGATTCCACGGCCAGCGCCGGTCACGAGAATGGTGCGGCCCTTGAGCAGGTCCGGGCGGGCGGAATAGTCGAACATCAGCAGTCTCTCTAGGAATAAGCCGATCGGACGCCGGGAAGCGGCCGAGCGGGAATCAAACGGTCAGCAGCTACACAGCGCCCGATCAAGCACGGCGCGCAGTTCCGACGGGTGATCAACCACCACGTCGGCACCCCAGTGACGCGGGTTGTCGTCGGGATGGATATAGCCGTAGGTCACGGCAGCGGTTTTGGTGCCGGCGGAGCGGCCCGACTCGATGTCACGCAGGTCGTCGCCGATATACAGCACGCTCGCCGGGTCCAGGCCCAGGCGCGAGCAGGCCAGCAGCAGCGGCTCGGGGTCGGGTTTGCTGTTGGTGACGTGATCCGGGCAAATCAGAATGGCTGAGCGTTCCGCCAGGCCCAATTGCTCCATGATCGGCGCCGCGTAGCGCACCGGCTTGTTGGTGACCACGCCCCAGATCAGCTTGGCGTGTTCGATATCGGCCAGCAGCTCGGCGATGCCGTCGAACGGTTTGGTCAGCACCGCGCAGTGTTCCTGATAACGCTCCAGAAACTCCAGGCGCAGGGCTTCGAACTGCTCGGACATCGGGTCCACGTCAAAGGCGCGCAACACCATGGCGCGGGCGCCGCCTGATACGTGGTCGCGAATCAGCTTGTCTTCCATCGGCGGCAAACCGTGGGCAGCGCGCATGGCCTGGGCGATGGCGATGAAGTCCGGCGCGCTGTCGAGCAGCGTGCCATCCATGTCGAAAAGAACCGCTTGCAGACGCATCAGGCCCCCTTCACGGTCTGGATCATGTAGTTGACGTCAACGTCGTCGGCCAGCTTGTAGTGCTTGGTCAGCGGGTTGTAGGTCAAGCCGATGATGTCGTTGACTTCCAGGCCGGCGGAGCGGCTCCACGCGCCGAGTTCGGACGGGCGGATGAATTTCTTGAAATCGTGCGTGCCGCGCGGCAGCAGACGCATCAGGTATTCGGCGCCGACGATGGCGAACAGGTACGCCTTGGGGTTGCGGTTAATGGTGGAAAAAAACACCTGGCCGCCGGGTTTGACCATGGCGTAGCAGGCACGAATCACCGAGGCCGGGTCGGGCACGTGTTCGAGCATTTCCAGGCAGGTGACCACGTCGAACTGCTCGGGCATTTCTTCGGCCAGGGCTTCGGCGGTGCACTGGCGGTATTCCACCTGAACGCCGGATTCCAGTTGGTGCAACCGGGCAACGGCCAGCGGCGCTTCGCCCATGTCGATGCCGGTAACGGTGGCGCCGCGCTGGGCCATGGCTTCGCTGAGAATGCCGCCGCCGCAGCCGACGTCGAGCACCTTCTTGCCGGCCAGGCTGACGCGCTCATCAATCCAGTTAACGCGCAGCGGGTTGATGTCGTGCAGCGGCTTGAACTCGCTCTCGCGGTCCCACCAACGGTGGGCGAGGGCGGAGAATTTGGCGATTTCGGCGTGGTCGACGTTGCTCATACAGGTTTCCTCAAATCGAATTCGGTGGCGGCACAGCGGCCTTGGTCACTTCAAGGGGGCGCGGCTGGCGGCGATTTTCTGGCCCCAGGCGCGGGCGCTGGCGTGCAGTTTGTCTTCGTCCATGCGGGTCAGGCGGCGGTTGTCGAGCAACTGCTTACCGCCGACCCAGACATGTTTGACGCTGTTGCGATTACTGGCATAAATCAATTGAGAGACCGGATCGTACACCGGTTGTTGCGCTAATTCGGTGAGGTCAAATGCCACGATGTCGGCGGCCTTGCCGATTTCCAGCGAGCCGATTTCATTTTCCAGGCCCAGCGCGCGGGCGCCGTTCAGGGTGGCCATGCGCAGGGCGCGGTGTACATCGAGCGCGGTGGCAGAACCGGCGACGGCTTTGGCCAGCATGGCGGCCGTGCGGGTTTCGCCGAGCAGGTCGAGGTCGTTGTTGCTGGCCGCGCCGTCGGTGCCGATGGCCACGTTCACGCCCGCTTGCCACAAGCGCTCGACCGGGCAGAACCCGCTGGCCAGCTTGAGGTTCGACTCGGGGCAATGAATGACGCTGGCATTGCTTTCGACCAGCAGCTGCAGGTCTTCGTCATTTATCTGGGTCATGTGCACAGCCTGGAAACGCGGGCCGAGCAGGTCGAGGCGGGCGAGACGGGCCATCGGGCGCTCGCCATGCAGCTCCAGGCTTTGCTGCACTTCAAAGGCGGTTTCGTGCACGTGCATATGAATGCCGGCATCGAGCTCCTCGGCGAGCATGCGGATGTTTTCCAGCTTGTCGTCGCTGACGGTGTAGGGCGCGTGCGGGCCAAAGGCGACCTTGATGCGCGGATGCAAACGCAGGTCGTCGAACAGGTTCAGCCCCTTGCGCAGCGCCTCGTCGGCGTCGCGGGCGCCCGGGATGGGAAAGTCCAGTACCGGAATGGTGATCTGCGCGCGAATGCCGCTGGTGTGCACCAGTTCGCTGGAGACTTCCGGGAAAAAGTACATGTCCGAAAAGCAGGTAATGCCGCCCTGCAACTGCTCGGCAATGGCCAGCTCGGTGCCGTCACGAATAAAAGCTTCATCCACCCACTTGGCTTCGGCCGGCCAGATGTGATCTTGCAGCCAGTTCATCAGGGCCTTGTCGTCAGCCATGCCGCGAAACAGGCTCATCGCTGCGTGGCCGTGGGCGTTGATCAGGCCGGGGCTAAGCAACATGCCCGGCAGCTCGCGCACCTCGCTCGCCGGATGGCGCAGGGCCTCGTCGCGGGGGGCGATCAGGGCGATGCGACCGTCGCGAATGCCCAGGCCGTGCTCCTGTAACACCACGCCGGCAGGCTCGACAGGCACCAGCCAGGTTGGCAGAAGCAGCAGGTCGAGCGGGGCGGCGGTGTTGGGCATGGCGGTATCCAGAGGCTATAACGATGAGCGAGTAGGAGTGGGGCTTTTGACAGTATCGCCTACGTCTACGTAGGAGGTTGATTACGCCAGGTTCGGAACGCCGGCCTGGACGCTTTTTTGCGCTGACGAAGTATACCCGAGCGCCCAAGTCAGGGGCTCGCTATAATCCGCGGCTTTTCGCTTTTGAGTACGAGGATGGTCATGCGCGAGCAATTGTTGGCAGCAGAGAAGGTCAAGGCCATCGATTGGCGGGATGGCGCGCTGTACCTGCTGGACCAGCGTGCGTTGCCCTTCGAGGAAACCTGGGTGCGCTACGACTCGGCGGCGAGCGTCGCCCAGGCGATCAAAGACATGGTGGTGCGTGGCGCTCCGGCCATCGGCATTGCCGCCGCCTATGGTTTGGCGCTCGGTATTCGGGCGCGAATGGCCGAAGGCGATGACTGGCAAATGGCGCTGGAGGAGGACTTTGAAATCCTCAATAACTCCCGGCCTACCGCTGTCAATCTGTTCTGGGCACTGAACCGCATGCGCGAACGCCTGTACCGCTTGAAAGACAGCGACGACGCGCTGGCAATCATGAATGCCGAAGCGCAGGCCATTCACGAGAGCGACCGCGAAGCCAATCTGACCATGGCGCAACTGGGCGTCGACCTGATTCGCCGCCATCAAGGCAATCTGCAAACCCTGCTGACCCACTGCAACACTGGGGCCTTGGCCACTGGCGGCTTTGGCACGGCGCTGGGGGTGATTCGCGCGGCATATCTGGATGGTTTGGTCGAGCGTGTGTACGCCGACGAAACCCGGCCCTGGCTGCAAGGCTCGCGTCTTACCGCGTGGGAACTGCTCAATGAGGGTATTCCGGTGAGCCTGAACGCCGACTCGGCGGCGGCGCATCTGATGAAAACCAAAGGCATCACCTGGGTAATCGTCGGTGCAGACCGGATTACCGCCAATGGCGACGTCGCCAACAAGATCGGCACCTACCAGCTTGCGGTCAACGCCATGCACCACGGGGTGCGCTTTATGGTGGTTGCGCCGAGCTCCACCATCGACATGAACCTGGAAAGCGGCGACGACATTCCGATTGAAGAGCGCGCCGGCAGTGAGCTGCTGGAGCTGGGCGGAAAGCGGGTGGCGGCCGATGTGCCAGCCGTGAACCCGGTGTTCGACGTGACCCCTGCCGACCTGATCGATTTCATCGTCACCGAGAAGGGCGTGGTCGAGCGTCCGGACAAAGCCAAGATGGCGTTGCTCATGTGCCGCAAGCGCCTGCACTAACGCCTTCATTTATTAGCGTTTGTGGCCGTTCAGGTGATGTCATTTATATGGCCTCGCCTGATGCGCGGCGTGCGCCGCAGGGATAGGTTCGGGGCATCGGTTGTGGTACTCTCCGTCAGTTTTCAAGGGGGCCTGTCACGGCCGCCCCAATTGCGCAGATCCATGCCATAACTCGTTGATTTGTCATGTGTCGTTACGGCCTGAAGGCGGTAACGGCGAACTCCCCGTCATTCAGGATGAATGCGCGGAGTTTCACCAGAAAAAGGAACCAGGCTTCTCATGGGCGAACTGGCCAAAGAAATCCTCCCGGTCAATATCGAAGACGAGCTGAAACAGTCCTACCTCGACTACGCAATGAGCGTGATCGTAGGACGCGCCTTGCCGGATGCACGTGACGGCCTCAAGCCCGTGCACCGTCGCGTTCTGTACGCGATGAGCGAGCTGGGCAACGACTGGAACAAGGCTTACAAGAAATCCGCCCGTGTGGTCGGTGACGTAATCGGTAAGTACCACCCCCACGGTGATACGGCGGTTTACGACACCATCGTCCGTATGGCGCAGCCCTTCTCCTTGCGCTACCTGCTGGTCGACGGCCAGGGCAACTTCGGTTCGGTAGACGGCGACAACGCCGCCGCCATGCGATACACCGAAGTGCGCATGACCAAGTTGGCCCATGAACTGCTGGCCGACCTCGACAAAGAAACGGTCGACTGGGTGCCCAACTACGACGGCACCGAAATCATCCCGGCCGTTATGCCCACCAAGATCCCCAACCTGCTGGTTAACGGTTCCAGCGGTATTGCCGTGGGCATGGCGACCAATATTCCGCCGCACAACCTCACCGAGGTTATCGACGGTTGCCTGGCGCTGATCGACAACCCCGAGCTGACGATCGACGACCTGATGCACTACATCCCCGGTCCGGACTTCCCGACCGCGGCGATCATCAACGGTCGTGCCGGCATCATCGAGGCCTACCGCACAGGTCGTGGTCGCATCCAGATTCGCGCCCGCGCCATGTTCGAAGACATCGACAAGGTCGGCGGCCGCCAGCAGATCGTCATCACCGAGCTGCCGTATCAGCTCAACAAAGCCCGCGTGATCGAAAAGATCGCCGAGCTGGTGAAAGAGAAGAAGCTCGAAGGCATCACCGAGCTGCGCGATGAGTCCGACAAAGACGGCATGCGCATCGTCATCGAGCTGCGCCGTGGTGAAGTGCCGGAGGTAATCCTCAACAACCTCTACGCACAAACCCAGCTGCAAAGCGTGTTCGGCATCAACGTGGTGGCGCTGATCGACGGCCAGCCGAAGATTCTGAACCTCAAGGATCTGCTTGAAGCGTTCATTCTTCACCGCCGTGAAGTGGTTACCCGTCGTACCGTTTACCTGCTGCGCAAAGCCCGTGAGCGCGGCCATATCCTTGAAGGCCAGGCGGTTGCGCTGTCCAACATCGATCCGGTAATTGCCGTGATCAAGGCGTCGCCGAGCTCGGCTGAAGCCAAGGAAGCGCTGATTTCCCAGGCCTGGGAATCCAGTGCCGTGCAGGGCATGGTTGAAGCGGCGGGCGCCGAAGCGTGCCGCCCGCAAGACCTCGACCCGCAATACGGCCTGCGTGACGGCAAGTATTACCTGTCACCGGAACAGGCTCAGGCGATTCTTGACCTGCGTCTGCACCGCCTGACCGGCCTTGAGCATGAAAAACTGCTGGCCGAGTACAAGGAAATTCTCGACCAGATCGGCGAGCTGATCCGCATCCTGACCAGCGCCACGCGCCTGATGGAAGTGATCCGCGAAGAGCTGGAAGGCGTGAAAGCCGAATTCGGCGACAAGCGTCGTACTGAAATTCTCGACACCCGTCTGGACCTCACCTTGGGTGACCTGATCACCGAAGAAGAGCGTGTGGTCACCATTTCTCACGGTGGCTATGCCAAGACCCAGCCGTTGTCGGCTTATCAGGCCCAGCGTCGCGGCGGTAAAGGCAAGTCGGCCACCGGCGTGAAAGATGAGGACTACATCGAGCACCTGCTGGTTGCCAACAGCCACGCCACGCTGTTGCTGTTCTCCAGCAAGGGCAAGGTGTACTGGCTGAAAACCTACGAAATTCCGGAAGCGTCCCGCGCTGCCCGTGGTCGTCCATTGGTTAACCTGTTGCCGTTGGACGAGGGTGAGTACATCACCACCATGCTGCAGATCGACCTCGAAGCCCTGCAGAAAACTGCCGGTGCCGACGATGATCTGGATGACGCCGAAGACGTGATCGAAGGCGAAGTGGTGGAAGCCGAAGAAGCGGCGGAAATCGAAGAAGTCGAAGGCGAGACCGCTGAGTGGGTGGCTGAACCGACCGGCGAGTACATCTTTATGGCCACCGCAATGGGCACCGTGAAGAAGACCCCGCTGTCGCAATTCGCCCGTCCGCGTACCAGCGGCCTGATCGCATTGAAGCTGAAAGAAGGCGACACCCTGATCGCAGCGGCCATCACCGACGGCGCCAAGGAAGTGATGCTGTTCAACGACGCCGGCAAGGTGATTCGTTTCGCTGAAAGCTCGATCCGCGTCATGGGTCGTGGCGCCCGCGGTATTCGCGGCATGCGTCTGGGCAAAGGGCAGACGCTGATTTCCATGCTGATTCCGGAATCCGGTGCGCAGATTCTCACCGCTTCCGAGCGTGGTTTCGGCAAACGTACCGCGTTGAGCAAGTTCCCCCGCCGTGGTCGTGGTGGTCAGGGCGTTATCGGCATGGTCACCAAAGAGCGTAACGGCAAGCTGATCGGCGCCATTCAGGTGCAGGACGGCGAGGAAATCATGCTGATTTCCGATCAGGGCACCTTGGTGCGTACCCGTGTGGACGAAGTGTCCAGTTCGGGCCGTAACACCCAGGGCGTCACGCTGATCAAGCTGGCCTCCGACGAAACCCTGGTTGGCCTTGAGCGCGTGCAGGAACCTTCGGAAGTGGAAGGGCAAGTGCTGGTTGGCGAAGACGGTGAAGTGCTGGAAGGCGCCGAGCTGGATGCAGCTGACCTGCACAGCGCCGATCTGGACGACGCGATTGACGCGGTGTCCGACGACGCCGCCGAGGCGCCAGGCGAAGAGTAAGCGGGGAGGGCGCGCCGCCCCTGGTGGCGCGCCTCACACCTGCACGAATGACAGCATGCACCGTCGCTCGGTTGACGGTGTAGAACGAGAGAGACTGACGTGAGCAAGCGAGCCTTTAACTTCTGCGCAGGCCCAGCCGCGCTTCCCGAAGCTGTACTGCAACGTGCTCAGGCCGAGCTCCTGGACTGGAACGGCAAAGGCCTTTCAGTGATGGAGATGAGCCACCGCAGCGATGACTACGTGGCCATTGCTGAAAAAGCCGAGCAAGACCTGCGCGACCTGCTCGCTATTCCGTCGAACTACAAAGTGCTGTTTCTGCAAGGCGGCGCCAGCCAGCAATTTGCCGAAATCGCCCTGAATCTGCTGCCCGAAGACGGCACGGCCGACTACATCGACACCGGCATCTGGTCGAAGAAAAGCATCGAAGAAGCGCGTCGCTACGGCAACGTCAACGTCGCTGCCAGCGCCAAGCCGTACGACTACTTCGCCATTCCCGGCCAGAACGAATGGCAGCTGACCAAAGATGCCGCTTACGTTCACTACGCCAGCAACGAAACCATCGGCGGTCTGCAATTCGACTGGATTCCGGAAACCGGTGACGTGCCGTTGGTGGTCGATATGTCTTCGGACATTCTGTCGCGCAACCTCGACGTGTCGAAGTTCGGCCTGATCTACGCCGGCGCGCAGAAGAACATCGGCCCGTCCGGGTTGGTGGTGGTGATCGTGCGTGAAGACCTGCTCGGTCGTGCGCGTTCCAGCACACCGACCATGCTCAATTACAAAGTCGCAGCCGATAACGGTTCGATGTACAACACCCCGGCGACCTTCTCCTGGTACCTCTCTGGCCTGGTATTCGAATGGCTGAAAGAGCAGGGCGGTGTTGCGGCGATGGAACAGCGCAACCGCGCGAAGAAAGAGCTGCTGTACGGCGCCATCGATGCCAGCGGTCTCTACAGCAACCCGATTGCCATTAACGCGCGCTCCTGGATGAACGTACCGTTCCGCCTGGCCGACGAGCGCCTGGACAAACCATTCCTGGCCGGCGCCGATGCCCGTGGCCTGCTCAACCTTAAAGGCCACCGTTCGGTCGGCGGCATGCGTGCCTCTATCTATAACGCCGTCGGCCTCGATGGCGTTCAAGCGCTGGTTGCCTACATGGCGGAGTTCGAAAAGGAGCACGGCTAATGACAGGTGTACCTTCCGAGCACGAGCTCAAAGCGCTGCGGGTTCGCATTGACAGCCTCGACAAGCGAATTCTCGACCTGATCAGCGAGCGCGCCAGCTGCGCCCAGGAAGTAGCGCGGGTGAAAATGGCTGCGCTGCCGGAAGGCGAGAAGCCGGTTTTCTATCGTCCAGAGCGCGAAGCGTGGGTGCTCAAGCACATCATGGAGCTGAACAAAGGCCCGCTGCCGAATGAGGAAGTGGCGCGTTTGTTCCGTGAAATCATGTCGTCGTGCCTGGCGCTCGAGCAGCCGCTGAAAGTGGCTTACCTGGGCCCGGAAGGTACCTTTACCCAAGCGGCGGCGATGAAGCATTTCGGCCATGCGGTGATTACCGTGCCGATGGCTGCCATCGACGAAGTGTTCCGTGAAGTAGCTGCCGGTGCGGTGAATTTCGGCGTGGTGCCGGTGGAAAATTCCACCGAAGGCGCGGTGAACAACACGCTCGACAGTTTCTTCGAACACGACATGGTGATTTGCGGCGAAGTAGAGCTGCGCATTCACCATCACTTGTTGGTCGGCGATGTCACCAAAACCGACCGCATCACCCGCATTTACTCCCACGCCCAGTCGCTGGCGCAGTGTCGCAAGTGGCTGGACGCGCATTACCCGAACGTGGAACGCGTAGCAGTTTCGAGCAACGCCGAAGCCGCCAAACGGGTGAAGAGCGAGTGGAATTCGGCGGCAATTGCCGGCGATATGGCCGCGGGGTTGTACGGCTTGAGTAAGTTGGCCGAGAAGATTGAAGACCGTCCGGATAACTCCACGCGCTTCCTCATCATTGGCAGTCAGGAAGTGCCGCCGACCGGCGACGACAAGACCTCGATCATCGCCTCGATGCGCAACCAGCCGGGCGCCTTGCACGAGCTGCTGGTGCCGTTCCATGCCAATGGCATCGACCTGACCCGCATCGAAACGCGGCCTTCGCGCAGCGGCAAATGGACCTATGTGTTCTTTATCGACTTTGCTGGCCATCACCGTGATCCGCTGATCCGTGACGTGCTGGAAAAGATCAATCAGGAAGCGGTCGCACTGAAAGTATTGGGCTCGTACCCCAAGGCAGTGCTGTGACCTCCACGATTCTCTGAGGAGAACCCATGAGCAGTGATTTCCTCGCCCTGGCCCAGCCCGGCGTGCAAAAGCTTTCGCCTTACGTGCCGGGTAAGCCGGTAGACGAGCTCGCCCGGGAGCTGAATCTCGACCCGGCCAGCATCGTCAAATTGGCCAGTAACGAAAACCCGCTGGGGCCAAGTCCGAAATCGCTGGAGGCCATTCGCGTGGCGGCCGCCGAATTGACGCGTTACCCGGACGGCAATGGCTTCGAATTGAAAGCGGCGCTGGCTGAGCGCTGCGGTGTGCAGACGAATCAAGTGACGCTCGGCAACGGCTCGAACGACATTCTTGAACTGGTCGCCCGTGCGTATTTGGCGCCGGGCTTGAACGCGGTGTTCAGCGAGCATGCGTTTGCCGTGTACCCCATCGCCACCCAGGCGGTCGGCGCTCAGGCCAAAGTGGTGCCGGCGAAGGAGTGGGGGCACGACCTCGACGCCATGCTCGCGGCCATCGACGCCAACACCCGCGTGGTGTTTATCGCCAACCCGAACAACCCGACCGGCACCTGGTTTGATGCCAAAGCATTGCGCCATTTCCTCGCCAACGTGCCGGCCCATGCGCTGGTAGTGCTGGACGAGGCGTATATCGAATACGCCACCGGCGGCGAATTGCCGGATGGGCTGAATTTCCTCGCGGCTCACCCGAATCTGCTGGTGTCCCGCACCTTCTCCAAAGCCTACGGCTTGGCTGCGTTGCGTGTGGGCTACGGTGTTTCGTCACCCGCCATCGCCGACGTGCTCAACCGTGTTCGCCAGCCCTTCAACGTCAACAGCCTCGCTCAAGCGGCGGCCTGTGCGGCGCTGGCGGATACGCACTACCTTGATGAAAGTCGCGCGCTCAACGACGCGGGCATGCAGCAACTGGAGCAGGGCTTCCGCAAAATGGGCCTGAGCTGGATTGCCTCGAAAGGCAACTTCATCGCTGTGGACCTCGGGCGCGAAGGCATGCCGGTGTATCAAGGCCTGCTGCGCGAAGGCGTGATCGTACGTCCGGTTGCCAACTACGGCATGCCGAACTTCCTGCGCGTCACCATTGGCCTGCCGGCTGAGAACACCCGCTTTCTGGATGCGCTGACCAAGGTTCTCGCCAGTGGCTGATGTCATGGCGGCGCAACAGCGTGCACCTATGATCGAGCGCCTGGTGGTAATTGGCCTGGGCTTGATCGGCGGGTCGTTCGCCAAAGGCTTGCGCGAAAGCGGCTTATGCCGGGAAGTGGTCGGCGTGGATCTTGATCCCGAGTCGCGGCGCATGGCCGTCGAGTTGGGTGTGGTGGATCGCTGCGAGGCCGAGTTGGCTGCCGCCTGTCAGGGCGCCAGTGTGATTCAGCTGGCGGTTCCTATTCTGGCGATGGAAAAGCTGCTGCGCGAATTGGCCAAGCTCGACCTGGGCGACGCCGTGCTGACCGATGTCGGCAGCGCCAAAGGCAATGTGGTGCGCGCGGCGCGTCTGGCCTTCGACGGTTTGCCGGCGCGGTTCGTGCCGGGTCACCCGATTGCCGGGTCGGAGCAGAGCGGTGTTGAGGCCTCGAATAGCGAGTTGTTCCGTCGTCATAAAGTCATTTTGACGCCGCTTGAGCAGACGGATTCGGCAGCGTTGAGCCTGGTCGACGCGCTGTGGCGTGCGCTGGGCGCCGACGTTGAACATATGGCGGTGGAGCACCACGATCAGGTGCTGGCCGCGACCAGCCACTTGCCGCATCTGCTGGCATTCGGGCTGGTCGACTCGCTGGCCAAGCGCAGCGAGAACCTGGAGATCTTTCGTTACGCCGCTGGCGGTTTTCGCGACTTTACGCGGATTGCCGGCAGCGACCCGGTGATGTGGCATGACATCTTTCTCGCCAACCGCGAGGCAGTGCTGCGCACGCTGGACACTTTTCGCAGCGACCTCGACGCCCTGCGCGACGCGGTCGATGCCGGGGATGGGCATCAGCTTCTGGGCGTTTTTACTCGCGCTCGAGTGGCCCGTGAGCATTTCAGCAAAATTTTGGCCCGTCGGGCCTATGTGGACGCTATGAATACCAACGATCTGATTTTCCTGGCCAACCCAGGTGGCCGTTTGTCCGGCCGTATTCGTGTACCGGGCGACAAATCCATTTCCCACCGCTCGATCATGCTCGGCTCGTTGGCTGAAGGCGTGACCGAGGTAGAAGGTTTCCTCGAAGGCGAAGACGCCCTGGCGACCCTGCAAGCGTTCCGCGACATGGGCGTAGTCATTGAGGGCCCACATCACGGCCGCGTGACCATTCACGGCGTTGGTCTGCATGGTTTGAAGGCGCCGCCCGGCCCGATTTATCTCGGCAACTCCGGCACGTCGATGCGTCTGCTGTCGGGCCTGCTGGCCGCGCAGCCGTTCGACGTCACCCTGACGGGCGATGCGTCGCTGTCCAAGCGTCCGATGAACCGCGTGGCCAAGCCACTGCGTGAAATGGGTGCCTTGATCGACACCGCTGCTGAAGGGCGTCCGCCCATGACCATTCACGGCGGCCGTCGCCTGGGTGGCATGACCTACGAAATGCCGATGGCCAGTGCTCAGGTGAAATCGTGCCTGCTGCTCGCCGGTCTGTACGCTGCGGGCTCCACCACCGTGATCGAGCCTGCGCCAACGCGTGACCACACCGAGCGCATGCTGCGCGGCTTCGGTTACCCGGTGACCGTCGAAGGCAACAAGGCGACCGTTGAATCCGGCCACAAACTGACCGCGACGCACATCGAAGTGCCGGCGGATATTTCCTCCGCTGCTTTCTTCTTGGTTGCCGGTTCGATTGCCGAAGATTCCGAGTTGGTGCTGGAACATGTCGGCATTAACCCGACCCGTACCGGCGTGATCGACATCCTGCGTCTGATGGGCGCCGACATCACGCTGGAAAACCAGCGGGAAGTGGGCGGCGAGCCGGTAGCCGATTTACGCGTTCGCTCGGCCAAGCTCAAAGGTATCGACATTCCGGAAGACTTGGTGCCGCTGGCCATCGATGAATTCCCGGTACTGTTCGTTGCTGCCTCGGTGGCTGAAGGGCGTACCGTGCTGCGTGGCGCGGAAGAGTTGCGGGTTAAAGAGTCCGACCGTATTCAGGTGATGGCCGATGGGCTGCTGGCGTTGGGCGCGAAAGTCGAGCCGACGCCGGACGGCATCATTATTGACGGTGGCACGCTGGGCGGCGGCGAAGTGCACAGCCATGGCGACCATCGCATCGCCATGTCCTTCAGCGTCGCTTCGCTGCGCGCTACGGCGCCAATCCGCATTCACGATTGCGCCAACGTCGCCACCTCGTTCCCCAACTTCCTCGGCCTGGCCGCGCAAGTGGGTATCCGTGTAGCTGAAGAGGGCAAGTCATGAGCATTCAGGCGCCAGTCATCGCAATCGACGGTCCAAGTGGTTCGGGCAAAGGCACCATTGCCAGCTTGGTCGCCAAAAAACTGGGCTGGAGCTTGCTGGATTCTGGCGCGCTGTATCGCTTGCTGGCATTCGCAGCGCGCAACCATGGCGTCGATCTGACCAACGAAGAGGCGCTGAAACTGCTCGCCGCTCATCTGGATGTGCAATTCGTGGCGGCCGCCAATGGCCAGCCGCAACGCATCATTCTTGAAGGCGAAGAAGTGACTGATGCGATTCGCAACGAGCAGATTGGGGCCGGGGCTTCGCAGGTCGCCGCACTAGGCGCCGTGCGGGATGCGCTGTTGCAGCGCCAACGCGCATTTCAGGAAATGCCAGGGCTCGTGGCTGATGGTCGCGACATGGGCACCGTGGTTTTCCCCGACGCTCCGCTTAAGGTTTTCCTGACGGCCAGCGCGGAAGAGCGTGCTCGACGCCGGTACTTGCAGTTGAAGGCCAAGGGCGACGATGTTAATCTTGCGAGTCTGCTAGACGAGATTCGTCTGCGCGATGAGCGCGACACTCAGCGTACGGTGGCACCGCTTAAACCAGCGGCTGACGCCATTCTGCTGGATTCCACCGAACTCTCGATCGAGCAGGTGCTGGAACGCATTCTGAACGAAGTCGCCAACCGCGACCTCGCTGGATGACAGAGCAGGTCTGTGAGGAACCCAGTCTTTATCCCACATCCGGCTTTTAAACTAACGAAACCCACATTGTCTGGAGTGTGGATGCTGGGCGGGTTTATCCGTCCTAGATCAATCAGGAATTAACATGAGCGAAAGCTTTGCAGAACTTTTTGAAGAAAGCCTAAAAACCCTCGACATGCAGCCGGGCGCAATCATCACTGGTATCGTTGTTGATATCGATGGTGACTGGGTTACTGTCCACGCCGGTCTGAAGTCTGAAGGCGTCATCCCGCTCGAGCAGTTCTACAACGACGCTGGCGAGCTGACCATCAAGGTCGGTGACGAAGTACACGTTGCGCTGGACGCGGTTGAAGATGGCTTTGGTGAAACCAAGCTGTCCCGTGAAAAAGCCAAACGTGCAGAGTGCTGGATCGTTCTGGAAGCGGCTTTCGCAGCTGAAGAAGTGGTTAAGGGCGTTATCAACGGTAAGGTTAAAGGCGGCTTCACAGTCGACGTTAACGGCATCCGTGCGTTCCTGCCAGGTTCTTTGGTTGACGTTCGCCCAGTGCGCGACACCACGCACCTCGAAGGCAAAGAGCTGGAATTCAAAGTCATCAAGCTCGACCAGAAGCGCAACAACGTTGTCGTTTCCCGTCGCAGCGTCCTCGAAGCCGAGAACTCCGCCGAGCGTGAAGCTCTGCTGGAATCCCTGCAAGAAGGCCAGCAAGTCAAAGGTATCGTCAAAAACCTCACCGACTACGGCGCATTCGTCGATCTGGGTGGCGTGGACGGCCTGCTGCACATCACCGACATGGCTTGGAAGCGCATCAAGCATCCATCGGAAATCGTCAACGTTGGCGATGAGATCGATGTAAAAGTGCTGAAGTACGATCGTGAGCGTAACCGCGTTTCCCTGGGCCTGAAGCAACTGGGCGAAGACCCATGGGTTGCTATCAAAGCGCGTTACCCAGAAGGCACTCGCGTGACTGCTCGTGTAACCAACCTGACCGACTACGGCTGCTTCGCTGAGCTGGAAGAAGGCGTTGAAGGTCTGGTACACGTTTCCGAAATGGACTGGACCAACAAGAACATCCACCCGTCGAAAGTCGTACAAGTTGGCGACGAAGTGGAAGTTATGGTTCTGGACATCGACGAAGAGCGTCGTCGTATCTCCCTGGGCATCAAGCAGTGCAAAACTAACCCGTGGGAAGATTTCTCGGGTCAGTTCAACAAAGGCGACAAGATCTCCGGCACCATCAAGTCGATCACCGATTTCGGTATCTTCATTGGTCTGGATGGCGGCATCGACGGCCTGGTTCACCTGTCCGACATCTCCTGGAACGAAGTAGGCGAAGAAGCTGTACGCCGCTTCAAGAAAGGCGACGAGCTGGACACCGTGATCCTGTCGGTTGACCCAGAGCGTGAGCGCATCTCCCTGGGCATCAAGCAACTGGAAAGCGATCCGTTCTCCGAATACGTTGCTACCAACGACAAAGGCGCGATCGTTCGCGGCACCGTCAAAGAAGTAGACGCCAAGGGCGCTGTAATCACCCTGGCCGAAGGCATCGAAGCTGTACTGAAAGCCTCCGAAATCAGCCGCGACCGCGTTGAAGACGCCCGCAACGTGCTGAAAGAAGGCGAAGAAGTAGAAGCTAAAATCATCAGCGTTGACCGTAAGAGCCGCGTAATCAGCTTGTCGGTCAAGTCGAAAGACGTTGAAGACGAAAAAGAAGCCATCAAAGAAATGCGCAAGCAGGAAGTTGAAACTGCTGGTCCGACCACTATCGGTGATCTGATCCGCGCACAAATGGAAAACCAGAACTAAGTTCTGAGCTTCCGTTAAGAAAAAGGGCGACTTCGGTCGCCCTTTTTTGTTTTTGAATTCAACAAGCTGCAGCGTTCAGGGGGCTGTTCAAAGCGCTGCGGTCATGCTAAAACCTTTGCAAGCTGATCTAGTCGCTTGAAAACGAAGGGAAAATCATGACCAAGTCCGAACTGATCGAACGCATCGTCACCCACCAAGGACTCCTGTCCCCAAAAGACGTCGAGCTGGCCATCAAGACCATGCTGGAACAGATGTCCCAGGCCTTGGCCACGGGAGATCGGATCGAAATTCGAGGGTTTGGCAGTTTTTCACTTCACTTCCGCGCACCGAGAGTTGGGCGCAATCCCAAGACCGGGCAGTCGGTTCGGTTGGATGGGAAGTTTGTGCCGCATTTCAAGCCGGGGAAGGAATTGCGGGATCGGGTTAATGAGGATGAGTGATCAGCAGTTCCAACGTCATCTCTGATTTCCTTTTCGCCTGCGTGCTGTCTATCTTCGAGCCTTGCTAGCCAAACCGATTCGCACTCATAGATAATCCTCTCCTTGCTAAGAGCGATGTCCGCGCTCTCTTTTTACCTCGCCTAGCGTCGCGATAGTCGGTCGCGCGGCCTTATTTCTAATTTTTATATGCCCATCGTCCAGCTCTCCAATGGCGTTACCTTCGACGCCGAACTAAATAAGACGGTGCTTGATTGTGCCAAGTCGAGAGATATTATTCTCGAATATAGCTGCAGAACGGGCCGATGCGGCGTATGCAAAGCTCTCGTAAACCAAGGACGCACTGAGGTTCGTCAGGAAGAGCAAGCGCTATCAGACGAGGAGGCTGCAGCAGGTTATATTTTGACGTGCTGCCGTTCGGCACTTACGGATCTTGATCTCGATGTCGAAGATTTAAGTCAATTCGCTCAATGCCCTGCTAAAACCTTACCCTGCCGTGTGGACTCCATTACGCCACTTGCCGACGATGTCGTCGGGGTCGTGTTAAGACTTCCGCCGAATAATGGAATGAATTATTTGGCTGGCCAGTACATTGATGTGATTGCTCGCGGCATGCGTCGGAGCTATTCCATTGCTAATTTCCCGCGGTCTGACGGAAAGATCGAGCTGCAAATCCGCCGAGTAGAAGAGGGTGTGCTAAGTGCGTACTGGTTTGGCGAAGCGAAGGCAAATGACTTGCTGCGTCTCGAGGGGCCATTGGGCACGTTTGGCTTACGTACGCTTGATCCGAAGCATCTGATTTTTCTCGCCACTGGCACTGGAATCGCTCCCATCAAAGCGATGCTGGAACAAATGGCGATCCAGCCTGAGCTGCTTGTCGGGAAGTCGGTTCACGTTTACTGGGGCGGTCGCACCCAGCAAGACCTTTATTGGCAGCCGGTTTTTGCTGATCTACCGATGCAGTTTGTTCCGGTATTATCGCGCCCCGACTCATCATGGAGCGGGCGCACAGGGTACATTCAGCAAGCGGTCTTGGATGATGCGCTGGCGCTGGACGCTTCGGTTGTTTACGCCTGCGGATCAGACGCAATGATTCATTCAGCGCGCGACATGTTAGTTAATGCCGGCTTGTCGACGAAAAGTTTTTACTCCGACGCATTTGTAAGTTCGAATTAATAGGAAAGATCATGAAGGCTGTAATTCTTGCAGGTGGCTTAGGGACGCGTCTAAGCGAAGAGACCAGTACTCGGCCCAAGCCCATGGTTGAAATCGGCGGAAAACCTATTCTTTGGCATATTATGAAGATGTATTCCGCGCACGGCGTGAACGACTTTATTATTTGCTGTGGTTATAAAGGTTATTTGATCAAAGAATACTTCGCGAATTACTTTCTGCATATGTCGGACGTTACCTTCAATATGCAGGATAACACCATGAAAGTGCATGATCGCCGGGCTGAGCCCTGGTGTGTCACGCTGGTGGATACAGGCGAAGAGTCAATGACGGGAGGTCGCCTGCGCCGTGTGGGCGAGTACCTGCGCAATGAGGAAGCGTTTTGTTTTACCTACGGTGATGGCGTCAGCGACGTCGATATTCAGGCAACACTGGATTTCCATCGCAAGCATGGAAAGCGGGCTACTTTGACTGCCACCTATCCCCCGGGACGTTTTGGCGCGCTAGATATAAGTGAAGGTCAAGTGCTCAACTTCAAAGAAAAGCCCAAAGGCGATGGTGCTCTTATCAATGGCGGTTTCTTTGTTCTCAATCCGAACGTTCTGGACCTGCTGGTTGACGACAGCACGGTATGGGAGCAAGAGCCCTTGATGGCGCTCGCCGCTCAGGGTCAGCTAATGTCATTCGAACATTCCGGGTTTTGGCAGCCGATGGACACCCTTCGCGACAAACACCTTTTGGAAGAGTTGTGGCAAAGCGGCAAAGCGCCGTGGAAGTCGTGGGAGTGATGATGAAAGGCGCGGTTTCACCCACTTTTTGGCAGGGCAAGAAAGTTTTTCTGACGGGCCACACTGGCTTCAAAGGTAGCTGGCTGTCGCTCTGGCTGCAAAGCATGGGCGCTCAGGTGCAGGGTTTCGCTTTGCGGCCTCCGACTGTTCCCGCGCTATATGACGTTGCGCAAGTCGGCCTGGGTATGGAATCGCAGATTGGGGATATTCGAGAGCTGCAGGCGATCACCCGTAGCATGGTCAGCTTCAATCCTGAGGTGCTTATACATATGGCGGCTCAGCCTCTAGTGCGTCTTTCTTATCGTGAACCGGTGGAAACCTACGCGACGAACGTTATGGGTACGGTCCATGTGCTAGAAGCTGCGCGACAATGCGACAGCTTGCGCGCGATCGTGAACGTCACCACCGACAAATGCTATGAGAATCAGGAGTGGGACTGGGGTTATCGCGAAAACGAACCCATGGGTGGGCACGATCCATACAGCAACAGCAAGGGCTGCGTAGAGCTGGTTACAGCCGCTTACCGCAATTCTTTCTTTCAAGCCCCCGGCGCTCCTGCGCTGGCCTCTGCCCGTGCTGGCAACGTAATAGGAGGAGGGGATTGGGCTGAAGATCGTCTAATTCCTGATATCCTAAACGCCTTTGCGAAAGGCCTTGCGGTAACTGTCCGTAATCCACTCTCTACAAGGCCATGGCAGCACGTTCTGGAGCCGCTCAGTGGTTATCTGGTTTTGGCCCAGCAGTTGTGGGAAGACGGCCAGGCGTTTGCGCAAGGTTGGAATTTCGGTCCGCGCGACGAGGATGCTCGTCCTGTGGAGTGGATTCTTGATCGCATGGTGCAAGCCTGGGGGGAGGACGCGCGTTGGCAGCTGGACGAGAATCCGCAGCCGCATGAAGCCCGTTATCTGAAGCTGGATATTTCGAAGGCTCATCACCGGCTGCACTGGTCGCCTACCTGGACGCTGGCGTCGACGCTAGACCGCATCATTAACTGGCAGCGCGCCTGGTTAGCTGGCGAGGATATGCGCGCCGCTTGTATCGCTGAAATCACCGCCTATATGGCGGACATGGCTGCACAGCGTACCTGACGTACGCCTCATTCGAATTGATAAAGCAGGAAGATTCATGACTCCCGATATGCTCCGCCAAGAAATCAGCAAGCTCGTTGAGCAGTACGCGCTAGCGGCATTGGCACCTAAACCTTTTGTGGCCGGAGAAAGTGTCATTCCGCCGTCCGGTAAGGTGATAGGTGCGCGTGAACTGCAGCTGATGGTGGAAGCCTCTCTGGACGGTTGGCTCACTACGGGTCGTTTCAACGCCGAGTTCGAGAAAAAACTCGCGGAGTTCCTTGGCGTTAAATACCTGCTTTCGGTCAACTCTGGTTCTTCAGCCAATCTGGTGGCGTTTAGCACTTTGACCTCACCGAAATTAGGTGACCGTGCGATAAAAAAAGGCGACGAGGTAATCGGTGTAGCGGCAGGTTTTCCCACAACGGTAAACCCGATTGTGCAGTTCGGTGCGGTTCCAGTGTTCGTCGACGTCGATATGGCCACGCACAACATCGATTCTGAGTTGATCGAGGCAGCCATCACACCGAAGACCAAGGCGATCATGCTCGCACACACCTTGGGCAACCCCTTCGACCTGGCCAAGGTCAAGGCACTTTGCGAGAAGTACAACCTTTGGTTGGTCGAAGATTGCTGCGACGCCTTGGGCGCGGCCTACGACGGCAAGTTGGTCGGCACGTTCGGCGATATTGCCACCCTCAGCTTCTATCCCGCGCACCACATCACTATGGGCGAAGGCGGGGCCGTGTTCACCAACAACGCGCAACTCAAGGTTATCGCTGAGTCGTTCCGCGACTGGGGTCGCGACTGCTATTGCGCGCCGGGCTGCGATAACACTTGCGGCGACCGGTTTGGTCAGCAATTGGGCAGCCTGCCCAAAGGTTATGACCACAAATATGTGTACGCGCACTTGGGTTACAACCTTAAAATTACCGACATGCAGGCTGCCTGCGGTTTGGCGCAATTGGAGCGTGCGCAAGAGTTCATCGACGCGCGCAAACTCAACTTTCAATTGCTCAAGGCGCGTCTGGCCAGCCTGTCCGACTTTCTAGAGATCGCGGAGCCTACGCCAAATAGCGAGCCATCCTGGTTCGGTTTTCCGGTCACCCTGAAAGAAAGCAGCGGTGTTCAGCGTGTCGACCTGCTGAAATTCCTCGACCAGAACAAAATCGGTACCCGCCTGCTGTTCGCTGGCAACCTGACCCGCCAACCTTACTTCCAGAACCTGGAATACCGCGTCGTTGGCGAACTGACTAACACTGATCGCACCATGAATCAGACGTTCTGGTTGGGCGTGTATCCAGGCTTAGGCCAGGAGCATTTCGATTTTGTTGGCGAAAAGCTTGAAGAGTTTTTCGGCATCGGTTTCTGACAGGCCTCCCGCCACCGGCAGGGGTTTTTTACGCGTCGAGCGGTTGGGTCGACGAAGAATTAGCGCGAACGCAGCACCGGTCAGGACGTTTCACCCCGGCATTCATGCAATACCGCCGGCCTCACCGAACGCGTTTACGGAAGGAGTTTGCTTATGGCAGCGCAGGATAAAGTGAAAGTTAGCGAGCAGATTGCCGAAGCGCTGGAAGCTCTGGGCATTCAGCATGTGTTCGGTATTATTGGGGCCGGCAACGTCCACCTGTTCGAAGCCATTACACGCCGTGGTTACTCGGAAATCGTCTGCGTGCACCATGAGCAGGCCGCCTGTATGGCTGTGCAAACTTACTACCGGACTAATGGTCGTCTTGCTGCTGCGCTGCTGACCACCGGCGCCGGGTCCACCAATGGTGTGACAGGCGTGGTGTCCGCCTGGGCCGACTCCATTCCGTGCGTGGTAATTGCTGGAAACGAAAACTCTAAATTCTGCTTCCCCGAGAACCCGCTGCGGATGTGGGGCGTGCAGGGTTACGACTCGTGCCAGATGGTCAGCCAAGTATGCAAATACACTCAGCGCGTCACCAAGCCGGAGCAAGCTGTCTACGAGTTGGAAAAAGCCGTGCATGTGGCCCTTGAAGGGCGTCCAGGTCCTACCTGGATAGAAGTGCCGATGGATATTCAATCCAGCCACATCCCGCCGGCAGCCATGTTGCGCTTTGAGCCCCCGGTACAAAACCAAGACGTCAGCGCCGAGGTCAGCGCCCAGATCGATAGCGTCATCCAGGCTTTGCTTAACGCCGAACGTCCATTGTTGTGGCTGGGCAACGGTATTCGTCTGGCTGGAGCCGAAGGGCAGCTCGTACCGCTGCTGGAAACATTGGGTGCGCCTGCCCTAGTGAGCTGGGCGGGTATTGATATGGTCGACTCCGATCACCCGCTCATCGTCGGCCGTGCCGGTGTTTACGGCCAGCGTGCCGCTAATTTTGTCTTGCAGAATAGCGATTACGTTCTGGCCATTGGTACACGCCTGGCCATTCCGCAAGTTGGCTACGATCTCAGCGAGCTGGCCCGTGGCGCACGCATTGATGTAGTCGACATCGATCGCGTTGAAGCCGTGAAACACGCCGTGCGAACCGAACAGGCCATTGTCAGTGACGCCAGGCTGTTTATTCAGGCGCTACGGTCGCGTCTGGCTAACCTCAGCATGCCGTCGAGAGCCGATTGGTTGCACATGTGCCGTGGCTACACAGAGCAATTCCCCTGGGTTGGTGAGGAACACGCCGACAAGGGCGGTTTTATCAACTCCTATCGCTTTATGCAGCATCTCAACGGCTTCTTTAAAACTGACCAAATAGTGGTCACCGACATGGGTACTGCCCTGTTGTGCGGCCATCAGATTCTGCGTATCAAAGATGGCCAACGCCTGATGACCTCCACGGGGCTCGGCGAAATGGGCTACGGCTTACCCGCCGCCATTGGAGTTTCCTTCGCCACGGACCGTGGCGAAGTCATGTGCCTGAACTGCGACGGCGGCATGATGATGAACCTGCAAGAATTGCAGACCGTTGTGCACCATCAGTTGCCCATCAAGCTGTTCATTTTCAACAATGACGGCTACCTCATGATCAAGCACACCCAGAACTCGCTATTCAAAGGCTCCTACGTAGGCACCGACCGAGCCTCTGGCGTTTCTTGCCCAGACTTTTCCAAACTTGCCACCGGCTTCGGTATCCCGGCATTCCAAATCCGCACGTGGGACGAAGTCGACGCCACGCTGGAAAAAGTCCAAGCCGCCACCGGCCCGGTAATCTGCGAAGTGTTCATGCATCCTGAACAGTTGTTTTCCCCGAAACTTTCGGTAGTCGCCAACGCTGACGGCTCGCTAGTTTCGCCGCCGTTAGAGGATCTCTCGCCGTTGCTACCGCGGGATGTTCTGGACAAGGCGATGTTGGGTGGGATGCACGAAAAGTCGAAGCGTCTGTAATGAGCCGCGTAGCTATCATCGGCGCGACTAGCCAAATAGCCAAAGACTGGATTCGCTCAAATGCGTTGAGTACAGCTTTTGAGCTGCTACTGTTTGTTCGTGATATAGCTGCTATGGAGGCATGGTTGCAAGAAGCGGGCCTAGTTGGACGCTATCAGGTGTTCGCCTATGGACAATATGATTCTCAAGCTCACGATGCGGTGGTGAACTTCGTAGGAGTTGGCGATCCCTCGCGAGCGGCTCAAATGGGTGGCGATATATTTGATATCACGCTCGAATTCGACAGCCTGATCCTCTCCGAGCTAAAAAAACATCCAGCACGACGCTATCTTTTTATTTCTAGCGGAGCAGTGTATGGCGATAGTTTTGATCAGCCGGTCCGCACCGAAACCCTGGCTACTTACGCCGTCAATAATCTTGGCCCGCAAAATTACTACGCCGTTGCAAAGTTGCACGCGGAAGCGCGTCATCGGGCTTTGGCTGATTTGGCAATTATCGACGTGCGAGTGTTCAACTATTTCAGTCGCCATCAGAGTCTCGCATCAAGATTTTTCATAGTCGATATTATTAACTCGATAAAGTCCGGAGCCGTTCTACAGACCTCGCCGGATCCGATGTCGCGAGATTTCCTGCATCCGTCTGATTTTTATCAGCTAATTGGCTGTCTTCTCACTGCTGCGCCACAAAATATGGTTGTGGATTGTTACTCGGCTGGGCCCGTAGAAAAGCAGGCGCTGCTGCAAACCATGCATGAGCATTTCGGACTACGCTATGAAATAGTGCCTGGCCTCGCAGCGCCCGTAAACGCCACAGGATTAAAGCCACACTACTACTCAACCAATAAGAAGGCAGGCGAGTTTGGCTATCGACCGGCGTATTCAGCTCTGGATACGTTGCGCGAGGAAATATCAGCGCTGCTAACAGCCGGGTGATAAAAATGAGTAACATGAATTGGAGAAGTTTATGAGCCGGAGCCGAAAAGTTAGAGTCGCAATTATTGGTTCCGGTAATATCGGTACCGATTTACTGGTGAAAGTTACCCGCTCGGCGCACCTTATTTGCACGCTGTTTGCCGGTCGAAACCTCAACTCGGCAGGAATGCTGCGCGCCGCGGAGCTGGGTATTCCAGTTTCCGACCGTGGCATCGACGCCATCGTTGCCAATCCAAAAATCTGCGACGTAGTTTTCGACGCCACATCTGCCCATGCCCATGTTGAACATTGGGCCGTTTTGCGTGAGCTGGGCAAAACCGTAATCGATATGACGCCTGCTAAACTCGGGGAATTTTGCATTCCGGCAATCAATGCTCAGGAATGTTTGGACACCGGCGCGCGCAATATCAACATGATTACCTGCGGAGGGCAGTCCTCTATCCCGATTGCCAGCGCCATTTCGGCAGTGCACCCGCAGATCGACTACATCGAGGTGGTTTCCAGCATTGCTTCGCGCAGCGCCGGCCCCGCAACCCGTGCCAATCTGGACGAATACATCGAGACCACAGAAGAAGCGTTAATGCGATTTTCAGGTGCTCAGCATACCAAGGCGATCCTGATCCTTAATCCGGCTAACCCACCGATCGATATGCAGACCACCATTTACGCCAAGATATCTAATCCGGACATTTCAGCCATTCGTGAGTCGGTGGAAAAGATGGTGGCGACCCTGAAAACCTACGTGCCCGGCTATGAGCTGATAGTGCCGCCCACCATTGAGGGCGATCGGGTGCTTACGACCATTAAGGTCATCGGTGAAGGCGATTACTTACCCAAGTACGCAGGCAATCTGGACATTATCAACTGTGCGGCTATTGCGGTAGCTGAACTGATTGCGGTGTCGGCAGTGGCGGAGGAATACGATTATGTCTAAGGCGATCCTCATCAGCGACCCGACTTTGCGCGACGGCAACCATGCCGTCGGCCACAAATTGAGCGCGGAAAGTTATGCCGCTTACTGCCGGGCCGCTGAAACGGCCAGCGTGCCGATAGTTGAAGTAGGCCATGGCAATGGCCTTGGCGGCTCTTCAATGTTGGTGGGCGAAAGCCTGGTAAGCGATGTTGATGTGCTGCGCATCGCCCGTAAGAACCTCACCAGCACCCGTCTGGCCATCCACGTGATTCCAGGTTTTTGCACCATAAAAAAAGACCTTAGCAAGGCCGTTGAGCTGGGTGTCGATGTGTTTCGCATTGCCGCCCATTGCACCGAGGCGGATGTTACTAGTCGTCATATCAGTTATATCCGCGGCGCCGATAAGGAAGCCTGGGGCGTGTTAATGATGACGCATATGGCCAGCCCGCAGACTCTTCTGGAAGAAGCCAGAAAAATGGAATCCTACGGTGCTCAGGCCATCGTCATTATGGATTCTGCAGGCGCACAACTGGTGGACGATGTGAAAGCGCGCATCAGCACCTTAGTAAATGGCCTATCGATTCCCGTTGGCTTCCATGGTCACAATAACTTGGGGATGGCGGTAATCAATTCGATCACCGCGGTCAACGAGGGCGCCACCATTATTGACGGTACTATTCGTGGTTTTGGTGCTGGCGCTGGTAATACCCAGCTGGAAGTGATTGTGGGGGTATTGCACAAGTTAGGATTCGATACTGGCGTGGATCTGTTCAAAATTCTTGATGCAGCATCCATTGCCGATCAAGAGTTGGGGTTTGGCGCCCCTTCGATTTCGCCTCTTTCGATTGTCAGTGGCTTGGCGGGAGTGTTTTCAGGATTCGCCAAGCCGGTGGCGCGGGCGGCGGCCGAGTATAAGGTGGATGCGCGAGATATCTTTTTCCGGCTCGGGGAGCGTAAGGTCGTTGCAGGACAGGAGAGTTTGATTATCGAAGTGGCGCGAGAATTGGCAAAGAAGGCCTGATCAGACACAGCGCAGAGGTTGATCAGATCCTCTTGTACGAGAGAGGGCCTTCGGGTCTGTGCCTTACTGAAGTGTGTTTACTCCGAATAATTACGTGCCGAATAGATATGGAAATATGATGGGTATTCTGAAAAAAGTGTTTCGTAAAGGGTTTATCACTCGGCTGAGAAATTTCGTCAGACGTCGTATGTTGGCAGCTTTCTTCGCCAAGGATTATTCGAATGATCCACACTTTAATCCAGATCTTGTCCAATCTGGCTTCGCTGATCGTAGATCGAACGTCAGCGACAAAAAAATCTTTGAACGCATTATCAGATCTTACAATCAGGCTAAAGAAGTCCAAGCATCTGCATCAAGCATTTATCAAGTGGGAAATGAGTGGCTACCGATTTACCAAGGCTACATGGGCGAAATTATGAACGCACTATCGACTGGTTCGGTTGAAAAAGTCAGTGCTATTTACAATAATTTTTTTCGTGAGCCCTGCAGTGTTGGTTTGCATGGGTTTCCTCTAGATATGTTCCGGAATTTCTTCATTGATAATATTGAGCAGAAAAATAAAAGGCTCTTTTTGAATGACTTTCTGCACCGCTATCGACTATGGTGCTCGACGATCGGCGAATCAGCCAGCATTAGCAGCCTTAAATCGCCAGATGTTGGCAATCCTTATGGGCTCACGATCGATAATGTGTTTATTCGAGCGGGTTCTGATTATCTGCATTATTACGCCTCGATGATCGCCAGACTGATTCGGGGCGGAAAACAGCGCAAAGTGGTCGTTGAGCTGGGAGGGGGATTTGGGGGGATGCCCTATTATCTAGTTCGGGATAATAGCGATATTACGTATTACGATTTTGACCTGCCAGAAAACCTAGCGCTAACGGCGTTCTATTTGCTTAGTGTCTTTCCGGATAAAAAAATAGCGTTGTATGGCGAGGTGGATGTCGGAACCTTGAATCCGGATGACTACGATATAGTGCTGATGCCAAACTTTGAGATTGCTCGGATGCAAAATGGTAGCGCGGATTTAGTGTTCAATTCTTACAGCTTGGCAGAAATGTCCGTCGAAGCAGTAGATAACTATCTGTGTCACTTTAATCGGATGTCGAATAAATTTATCTTTCATATCAATCACACGCGCGATAGTGTTGTGAAAGCTGACCAATTTAAAGTGGATTTGAATAAGTTCGAGTTGGTCTACCGTGCGCCCGCCCTTTGGAACATGGCGCGCAATATCGAAATGGATGAATTCGAGTACTTGTTTAAAAACAAAAGCCTGGTATTCACTGGGGAGCCGGAAGTTGTCACTTGAGAGCGTGCTGCTCAAAGGCAAGCGAAGCGCCGGTTCCGGCCGCTGTAATATGCTCGGTGGAGAGGTTGTTGAACCCTGCAACCTCGAGTTGTCACCCTAGGATATGGAATGAAGATTAAAAATTTGCTGAGTCATGATTTTCGACATACAGCAATCAACCAGGTCTGGAGGCTCATTTCTGGACCTTTGTTGCTTTTATTGATACCGCTTTACCTTTCTGCTGAAGCGCAGGGCTACTGGTATACCTTCGTTAGTTTAGCCGCACTTGCGGTATTTGCCGACATGGGTTTCTCCGCAGTGCTAATGATGTTCTCGGCCCATGAATTCGCTCACTTGAAGTTCAATGAGGACGCCACTCTGAACGGCGACGCCAGACACCTTGGGCGTTTGGCTACCTTGTGGGTATTTGCCATGAAATGGTCAGTTGTGATGGCTTTTGTGGTTTTTCCGCTGGTTTTGACGGTTGGCGTTTACATATTAAGCACTAAAAACTCGCAGGTTGAGTGGGTGCTACCTTGGATCATTTATGGTTCGGCGTCGGTACTGGTGTTTATCAACAGTATGTTGTTGTCCTTTATTGAGGGCTGCGACAGCGTGGGTAGCATTCAGAAGATTCGCTTCAGGATAGGCGTGATCAACGTAGCTGCCACGTTGTTATTTTTGACGGCTGGGCTGGAGCTGTACGCCTTAGCACTGTCGCTTGCGCTTTCCTCCGTCGCTGGTGGAGTTTTGGTACTGGCCAGTTACCGAAATACTTTTGTACAGCTATTCGGCTTGGCAAAGACGGATACGCATCAATGGCTCCGTGAGATACTTCCGTTGATCTGGCGTTATTCGATTAGTTGGGTAAGTGGATATTTCATCGTGTCGTTTTTCGCGCCCATGGCATTCAAATTTTACACACCCGTTGAAGCTGGGCAGGTGGGTTTGTCGGTTGCGGTGTGCGCCGCGATATTTGGAATTTCAAATATGTGGATTACGGTTGTAACGCCAAGAATCAATATTTACGTGGCGCGCAAAGAGTACTCCGCTTTGGACGTGATGTTTTTTCGACATCTGGCTTTTGCAGGTATCAGCTATATAATCGGCATAGCTATTTTGTATGCAGTTGTGGGTTGTCTAGATATCTATTTTTCGCTTGCGAGCCGGTTAGTTGACCCGACTTCGCTAGCGTTGCTGGCGATCGGATGGTTTTTTCAGCTCGTGATCACCGGGCTGGCGGTTTACATGCGGGCCTTCAAAAGAGAGCCGTTGGTTATTCCCTCTGTATTGAACGGTCTCCATGTAGGTTTGGGTACCTTATTGATCTGCATATACTTACCCTTCAAACTCTTTTTCTTTGGTTTTTTCAGTGCTTACCTGTGGGCGCTACCTTGGGTTGTCTACGTATTTGTTAAATACCGAAGAAGCAGGGAGCTATATGCTGCTTAATAAAAAACTGGCTATAGTCATTCCCGTCTACAATCGCGCTGCTTTTGTCGAACGTTCCCTTGAGGTGCATGTTCCGCTTGCCGAAAAATATGGCATTGCCATCCATGTTTCGGATAACTGCTCGGAAGACGATACGGCGACCGTCGTCTCCAGGTGGATGGAAAAATCGCCCTGCGTTTTCTATTCCTGCAATCATAAAAATGTAGGCGCGGATCGTAATTTTGAAGCAGCCCTTAAGCTTCCGTGCGCCGAATATGTGTGGCTGTTGGGCGATACTTACAGGCTCCCGGAGGGTGCGCTTGAGTATGTCTTGAAAGTGCTAGAATCGCAGACTTATGCGGCTGTTGTCACTAATCTGAGCCGCAAGCTCACTATAGCGCCGCGCGCCTATTCCGATGGCAGTGAGCTACTCAGCGATGTATGCAGTGTAATTAGCTGCCTGAGCTGTCTTATTTATCATAGAGATCTTATCAGCGCGGCGGCGTTTCCACGCTATTACGACTCTTATTTCATTCAGACCGGCATTCTTTTGGAGTACATCGCCGGCAAAGAAGTAACGGTTTATTGGGCTGGAGATCTATCTGTGCTGAGCCTTGCCGCCGGTGATCTCCAGAAGACCAGCTGGGTGGATACGCCACGAGTGGCCGAAATTGGTGTTGAAAAGTGGGTGAACTTTGTATTTTCGCTTCCGCCGAGTTATGCACTTACGGTAAAGCTCAAAGCCGCCCGAAACTTCGGTTTGTTGAGCTGGCGCGGAATAGCTGTTATGCGCGCGAATGGTTTTCTCACCGCGGAATTACTTAAGCGTTATCACGATCCGTTCTGGTTGGCAGTTAACAGCAGGAGTAAATTCTATGCGCTGTTCGTAATCTGTCGATTGCCCATTGGCATGGTCAAGCATGGTATAGAAGCATTTCGAAAATACCGGAGTCGCAGAAATGCTCAGTAAGATCTACCACTTAACGCTGCGTGCGCAGGCGAAGTGGCGGGCGGCGTGGGTTAATCGCTTGAATGGTACTGGCTTCACATCCGTAGGCCGCTTGTGCAAAATTCGTGGCGTTGGAATTATTACCGGTGTGAGCGTTAACATCGGCGACTGCTGCTGGATCGAGGCGGTGAACAGCTACCCGACATATTCAGGCATTCAGCAATTCAGCCCGGTAATAAATCTGGGTAATAACATCTCGATGAGTGGCTCGGTGCATATCTCGGCAGTGAACCGCATCGAAATCGGCAGCGATACGTTGATTGGTAGCAACATCTACATCGGTGATCACAGCCATGGGCACTACGCAGACGACTCTACTTGTGCTGCTGAATCTCAATACGCGCCCATATTACGACCCCTAGCTGATATTGCAGCTGTTCAGATTGGCCAGCGTTGCTGGATCGGCGACGGGGTGGTCATTCTTGCTGGCGCCCAGATTGGTGATAATACGGTGGTGGGGGCCAATAGCGTGGTTAAGGGTGTTTTCCCTGCCAATGTCGTAATTGCAGGTGCTCCGGCGAAGATCATCAAGTCACTGGTTTAGATCGCGAATTGCGATGTTGATTCTTTTGAAGAATGGATAGGGTTTTGTGAAGAAAATTATTTCCTTGGCATATTATCTGCCGCAGTTCCACGAGATTGCTGAGAACAATCTCTGGTGGGGCAAGGGATTTACTGAGTGGGTAAATCTTCGCGAAGCACCACAATATTATTCTTGGCACGAAGTTCGCCGGCCGGTGGAGCCGTTTCATGAGTACAACCTCCTAAATGCCGAAGTCTTAGAGTGGCAGGCGCGGCTTGCCATGGCTCACGGTATTACTGGCTTTCTTGTATGGGACTACTGGTTTGGCGAGGGGAAACAGTTGCTCGAACAGCCGACCGAGTTAGCGTTGAAAAAAGGTTTGGACTTTCCTTATTGCTTCAGCTGGGCCAACCACTCTTGGGAGAACAAAACTACCCATCAGCTTTTGCAGGAGCAGAAGTATCTGGGTGAAGTGGATTACACCGCCTATTTTTACAACCGCTTGTCACACTTCAAAAGTGATAACTACATTAAGGTCGATGGAAAACCAGTTTTTGGCGTATTTTTGCCGCAAGCTGTTCCGGATTTGCCGTGTTTTATCGAGGTTTTCCGTCGTCTTGCGGTAAAAGAAGGTTTTCCCGGTATTTATTTTATCGCGGAGAACGCCACGGAGGAGTCCACGCCGTTATTTGACCGCTATTTGAGTTCCGGCTCTTCGTTCAAGCGGCGCAAAGCCAGTAGCCCGCTGCAGTTCGTGAAAGAACAGTTAATCAAGCGCTACAATTGGAATCGCTTGGGCCCTATTGTCTTCAATTACCGTAAAACCGTCTTGGAGCGCAGTAAAGACGCTTTGAGTAAACGGGAAATTCCTGTGCTGTTCACCGGTTGGGATACCACTCCTAGGCACAAGCGCCGTGGCACTCTCTACAAAGGGTTTAGCCTTGAGGTGTTTAAGGCCAACGTGGTCAATATTGTCACCCAGCTCAAGCATCAACGTGCGGAACAGCCCATGTTGGTTATCAAGTCGTGGAATGAGTGGGCGGAAGGCAACCTGATGGAGCCGGACAGCGTGTTCGGTGACGGATTGTTGAAGATATACAAGGACACGCTGCCATCGAACCTATAAAGGAACCTCCGGCATTCCGCACTGGAGCTGCGATGAGCGCACCTGTTTCCGTCGTGATGCCGCATTATAACGCTTTGCACACCGTGGTCCGGAGCATCGAGTCAGTACTCGCCCAGTCGCTGCCGGTGAGCGAACTGATCATCGTCGACGACGCGAGTTCGGATTTCGGCAGGCTGGAGCAACTGGTGGCCCGCTACCGCGAGCAACTAACGCTGAAGTTGATTCGCCTCGAGGTAAACTGCGGTGCGGCCCACGCGCGTAATATAGGGATCGATAACGCCAGCTGTGCCTTTATCGCATTCCTGGATTCGGACGATGTCTGGCATCCGGAAAAAATTGCAGTGCAGTACGACTATATGCGGGGGCGTTCGGTGAATATGACGGCCCACAGTTATATTTTCGACTTGAGCCAACAGCAATTTCCAGCCGTAGCGGCATTGCGGGTAAAAGACATCGGTAAACATAGCTTCATTTGGGGCAATCCACTTTTTACACCAACGGTAATGGCGCGGCGAGATCATTTTATAAGGTTTGATCGACGCTTTCGCAGGGTGGATGACTATAAATGCTGGTACGAAAATCTCGCTAACGGCGACCACCAGCTGCTCAACGTTCCGCTCGCGGGTGGTTTTAAACAGGCCATCGGCGCATCGGGTTTAACGGGTTCTGCACGTTTGATGCATCAGAGTTACCTGGAAGTGCTATGCGCTTTGCGTGACGAACGAAAAATGTCCCTGACGCTCTATCTGGCAACCCGCTTATGTGAGGCAATGAAATATCCAGTCCGCTCGATGCTAATTCGGTTTAGGAAAAAATAGTGCTGCGCTCTGACGAACTGAATACTCCGCATTTTGCCGTGCTTCTAGCGGCCTACAACGGCATGCAGTGGCTACCCGAACAGCTCGACTCGATCTTCAGCCAGGCGGGCGTTGACGTCACTGTTTATGTGAGCGTCGATAGGTGTACTGACGGCACTTTCGACTGGGTCACTGAGCGTGCCCGGTCCAATTCCCGCTTGGTACTACTGCCTTATGGCGAGGTATTTGGCGGGGCGGCGAGGAATTTTTTTCGCTTGTTGCGGGACGTGGATCTCCAGCCGTTCGACTATGTGGCATTTTCAGATCAGGACGATGTCTGGCTGCCGGACAAACTCCTTGTGGCTCATCAGCGCATTATTGCTCAGGGCTACGACGGCTATTCCAGCAGCGTCACCGCATTCTGGCCGGACGGGCGCCGAGCCTTGGTGGACAAATCCCAGGGGCAGCAAAAATGGGATTACTACTTTGAAGCTGCCGGCCCCGGTTGCTCGTACGTGCTCACTCCAACGCTAGCTGCGCAAATAAAGGCCTGTATCAGCGGTCAGCAGGACCGTGTAGGCGATGTCGCGCTGCATGATTGGTTCTGCTACGCCTATGCGCGGGCCAATGGGTTCCGCTGGTTTATCGACCCGACGCCATCGCTGTTGTACCGGCAGCACGCGAACAATCAGTTTGGCGTCAATGCGGGTTCTAAAGCTTTTCAGTCACGGGCCGCGCAGATCTTCAACGGCTGGTGGCTGACCCAGGTGCGGTTGATCGCAGGCATCGTGCAGGCGAATGAGCTAGTGCAGGTGCAGCGCCTCGGCTCTTCGTACCGGAAGGCGTTGTTGGGGCTCACGCTGCGCGCCTGGCAATGCCGGCGTCGCGGGCGGGACAAGCTGTTCTTTGCGGTGATCTGTTTGGCGCTGATGCTCAAGGGGCCAGATCGTGCGTGACATCAAGGTGTTGGTTACCGGGGGCACAGGTTTTATTGGCTCGACGTTGGTCGCGCGTCTGGCGGAAGAGCCGTTGTTCAAGGTTGTGGCTTCATTGCGGGGCGGGAAGTCGCTGACGACACCAGGGGTTGAAACCGTCGTGGTGGGCGATGTCGCTGCGACAACCGACTGGACATCGGCGTTGGTTAACGTCGATGTGGTCGTACACACGGCTGCCGTCGCGCACGTGCGCAATGTGACCGCCGGTGAGCAACTGGCGCTGCTGCGCCTGACGAACGTCGAGGGCGCGTTGAACCTAGGGCGTCAGGCGCTGGCGGTTGGTGTGCGACGTTTTGTGTTTATCAGCTCGATTGGGGTAAACGGTACCGCTGCGACCCATCAGCCTTTTACAGAGGCAAGCCCTGCAGATCCACAGGCGGCGTATGCGGTTTCCAAGCTTGATGCTGAAAAGGCGCTGCGTGCGTTATTTGCCGGCACGACGGTGGAGTTGGTCGTGATCCGCCCCCCACTGGTCTACGCGGCCCATGCGCCTGGCAATTTCAGGCGCTTGCTGCAAATCGTTGACAGGGGCCTGCCGCTTCCATTTTCCGGCCTGGCGAATCAGCGCTCGATTGTGGCGCTGGAAAACCTCGTGGACCTGATCCGTTGCTGCATCGTGCATCCCGCCGCGGCTAACGAGTTGTTTTTGGTCGCCGAAGATGTGGCGGTTTCCACGGCCGATATCGTTCGCTATCTGGGCGAAGGCTTGGGCACGCGCACCCGGTTGTTTGCTTTCCCACGCCCGCTGATCGCGCTAGCCTTTCGCGCTTTGGGGCAGGGCGGCATCTACACCCAGCTGTTTGAGTCGCTGGCCATTGATGCTAGCAAGGCCCAGCACGTATTGGGCTGGCAGCCGGTTATCGGTACTGCGGCGGGGCTGGTTCAGGCCGGCAGGAGCTACAAGAGAATGCGCTCCACGGAGAAAAATAGATGATGGCGGTTTGCTGGCTGCTGCCGGTCGTATTAATACTTTCGCTGGGAATGACTTGGCTATTACGCCGCTACGCCCTCGCTAGCAGCCTTATAGACATTCCCAACGCCCGCAGCTCCCACAGCGTGCCGACCCCCCGGGGAGGCGGCGTGGCGATTGTTATGAGTTTTTTGCTCAGCTTGCCGGTGCTCGCCATGCTGCAGGATTCACCCTGGGCGTCGACCATCGCGTTGCTGGGCGCTGGCGCCTGGGTGGCTATCGTGGGCTTTCTGGATGACCATGGCCATATTGCAGCGCGCTGGCGCTTGCTATCCCACTTCGGTGCGGCCGTCTGGGCGTTATTCTGGATAGGCGGTCTTCCCGCGCTAAACCTGTTAGGTTCCACCGTCGAGCTGGGGTGGATGGGCCATGTGCTCGCAGCGGTTTATCTGGTCTGGGTTCTCAACCTTTACAACTTCATGGACGGTATCGACGGCATCGCCGGCGTCGAGGCTGTCACCGTCTGCCTGAGTGGCGCATTGCTGTACGTTTTGCTGGGGCGCGCGGACCTGGCCGTGGTGCCCTTGCTGCTGGCTGCCGCCAGTGCCGGTTTTCTGTATTGGAATTTCCCTCCAGCGAAGATATTCATGGGCGACGCTGGCAGCGGCTTCTTGGGTATGGTGCTCGGCATTTTGTCGATACAGGCCGCCTGGGTGGCGCCGCAGCTAATGTGGAGCTGGCTGATTCTCCTCGCGGTGTTTGTGGTAGATGCCACTTGGACGCTGTTGCGCCGCCTGCTGCGAGGCGACAAGGTATATGAGGCGCACCGCAGCCATGCCTACCAGTACGCCTCGCGTCGCGCTGGGCGTCATGTGCCAGTGACAATCGCAGTGCTTGGTCTAAATCTGTTGTGGTTGCTGCCGGTTGCAGTGTGGGTTGGGCTCGGGAAACTGGATGGGCTGCTCGGCTTTATGCTGGCAAGTGTTCCGCTGGTAGGGCTGGCGATCAAGTACGATGCGGGCAAACATGAATAGCGTTGGCTGTGCGCACCAACTTACGGCGTGCGCAAGCCGGTAACCAGGTAAAACAGACTTCGGTCAGGGACGGAAGGCTCGAGTGCCACGTACAAACAGAAATAACCCAATCCAACTTCGCGAGCGCCTGGTGGGCCTGCGTCGTCGCTACAAACGCGCCCTGCAATTGGCCACGGATGTGGTACTGGTCTGGGCGGCATTGTGGCTGGCTTTCGTTGTCCGCTTGGGAATCGCGAACCCTATAAACCCGGTGGGCGACTATCTATGGCTATTTGTTAGTGCCCCCTTGATTGCCTTGCCGATTTTTATCCGGCTGGGTATGTACCGCGCCGTTATGCGCTATTTCGGAAACGAAGCATTGGTCGCGATCTTCAAAGCGGTGTCGCTGTCCTCTCTTGTTCTGACATTGTTCATATATTGGTATCAACCCGATGTTCTGGTTCCCCGCTCTTTGGTTTTCAACTACTGGTGGCTAAGCCTGCTAATGATCGGCGGCCTGCGCCTGTTCATGCGCCAATATTTCCTCGGCGACTGGCTGCTAGCCGGCCAGCACGTGCCGTTTCTGCGTCACGAGGACAGTCTTCCGAAAGTGGCTATCTACGGAGGCGGCGCCGCCGGCAACCAGTTGGTTGCCGCGCTGCGGATGGGCAAGGGTATGCGCCCGGTGGCGTTTATTGATGACGATGAGGGCATCGCTAATCGGGTGGTTGCCGGGCTCAAGGTGTACACGTCGAAAGACATCCAGCTGATGATTGATGAGACCGGCGCCCATGAGGTGTTGCTGGCGATTCCCTCTGCGTCGCGCTCGCGGCGGCGGGAGATTCTGGCTGGGTTGGAGGAGTATCCGGTGCATGTGCGCACCGTGCCGGGGTTTATGGATCTGGCCAGCGGGCGGGTGAGTGTCACCGATTTGCAGGAGGTGGATATCGCCGACTTGCTGGGTCGCGATCCGGTGCCGCCGCGGGGTGATCTGTTTGAGCGGTGTATCCGCAGTCAGGTGGTGATGGTTACCGGTGCCGGCGGTTCGATTGGGTCCGAGTTATGCCGGCAGATTCTGGTGTCCGCGCCGACGGCGTTGGTGCTGTTTGAGCACAGTGAGTACAACCTTTACAGCATTCAGAGTGAGCTGGAGGGGCGTATTCGGCATGAGGGTTTGAGCGTGAAGCTCATTCCTATTCTGGGCTCGGTGCGCAGTCCCGAGCGTCTGCTGGATGTGATGCGCACGTGGGGTGTCAATACGGTTTACCACGCGGCGGCTTACAAGCATGTGCCTATCGTCGAGCACAACGTGGCTGAGGGTGTGCTGAATAATGTATTCGGCACGTTGCAGACGGCGCAGGCTGCGATGCAGGCCGGGGTTGAGCATTTTGTGCTGATTTCCACCGACAAGGCGGTGCGCCCTACAAACGTGATGGGCAGTACCAAACGCCTGGCTGAGATGACATTACAGGCGCTGAGCGCGGAGAAGCAGCCGTTGCTGCATGGCGCGAAAATTCCGCAGGCCAATAAAACACGCTTCACCATGGTCCGCTTCGGCAATGTGCTGGGCTCGTCGGGTTCGGTAATTCCGCTGTTTCGCGAGCAGATCAAGCGCGGTGGGCCTATTACGGTTACGCATCCCAATATCACGCGCTATTTCATGACCATTCCGGAAGCCGCGCAGTTGGTAATTCAGGCGGGCTCGATGGGGCAGGGCGGTGATGTGTTTGTGCTGGATATGGGCTCGCCGGTGAAGATCGCTGAGTTGGCCGAAAAAATGGTGCATCTGTCTGGGCTCACTGTGCGCAATGAGCAAAATCCGCACGGCGATATCGAGATCGAGTTCACCGGCCTACGCTCCGGTGAAAAGCTCTATGAAGAGTTGCTGATTGGCGACAACGTGAGCCCGACCGAGCACCCGATGATTATGCGTGCGAACGAGGAGCACCTGCCTTGGGTGGCTTTCAAGGACGTATTGGATGCGATCTTTCTGGCGGTTGAGCGTGACGATTATGAGCGGCTGCGAGAATTGCTCCGCGAACACGTTAGCGGTTACCTGCCGGAGTGCGAAATCGTTGATTTAATTCATAAAAAACGTTTGGAGGCGCCTGCGTCCGGTGATTTGACACTGCATTGAGGCAGCCCCTAAGTTGGCCACCGCAGGGCGTATCGCGCTCTGCGTAACCCACTTAAGGAGCTTCATCATGCGTATCGGATACGTGTCTTCTCTGTTGTTCGCCACCCTCACGCTGTTGTCCGCCGGCACCTTTGCTGCCGAGCCCGCCAAAGCCGTACCCAATCAACCTGTCGTTTCTCAGCCGCTCAAGGCTGCGGAGGCGGGTATGGTCAATCTCAATACGGCCGATGTGGAAACGCTTCAGCAGGACCTCATCGGTATTGGTCAGGTCAAGGCCAAGGCGATCATTGATTATCGTGAGGCTAACGGCCCGTTTACTTCGGTGGATGAGTTGCTGGAGGTGAAGGGTATTGGCGCATCAACCCTGGAGAAGAACCGCGCAAAGTTAAGTGTTAACTAAGCGCTAAGCGGGAAAAAAAGAAGGCCGATCACTGATCGGCCTTCTTTGTTTGCGGGATGAATGTTCGGCATGAAAAAGGGCGACATGAAGTCGCCCTTTTGTTACGCCATCAGACTCAACCGCGAGCTTGCAGAGCAGCGATGCGATCTTCCAGCGGCGGGTGGGTCATGAACAGGGCTTTCAGGCCGCCTTTCACGCCACCGTTGATACCGAAGGCAGTCAGGGTCTCGGACATGTGCACCGGCACGCCCTGTTCGGAGCGCAGACGCTGCAGGGCACCAATCATGGCGCTGGTGCCTGCCAGGCGGGCGCCGGCTTCGTCAGCGCGGAATTCGCGGCGACGGGAGAACCACATGACAATCACGCTGGCCAGAATACCCAGCACCATCTCGGCGAAGAACGTGGCGATGTAGAAGCCGATGCCGTTGCCTTCTTCGTTTTTCAGAATGACCTTGTCGACGAAGTTGCCGAAGATTCGTGCGAAGAACATGACGAAGGTGTTCACCACGCCCTGGATCAGCGCCAGGGTCACCATGTCGCCGTTGGCGACGTGGCCGATTTCGTGGGCCAGTACGGCTTTCACTTCATCTGGCGAGAACCGCTCCAGCAGGCCCTGGCTAACGGCGACGAGAGCGTCGTTACGGTTCCAGCCGGTGGCGAAGGCGTTGGATTCGTAAGCAGGGAAAATACCGACTTCCGGCATTTTGATGCCAGCGTTGCGCGACAGCTCTTCTACGGTTTGCAGCAGCCACTGTTCGTGACGGGTGCGCGGTTGGCTGATGATCTGGGTGCCGGTGCTCATCTTCGCCATCCACTTGGACAGGAACAGAGACACCAGGGAACCGGCGAAACCGAACACGGCGCAGAAGACCAGCAGGCTGGTGTAATTCTGGCCAGTAAAACGGTCCACCCCGAGCAGTTTGAGGGTGATGCTGGCGATTAACAGA
This sequence comes from Pseudomonas viridiflava, assembly GCF_900573885.1. GTDB lineage: Bacteria > Pseudomonadota > Gammaproteobacteria > Pseudomonadales > Pseudomonadaceae > Aquipseudomonas. Next base: position 228,589 of record NZ_UPSE01000533.1, on the reverse strand, counting down.
ACCGCCAGGTTGGTGGCCATGAACAACAGAATGCGCATCATGGTGTAAGGCTTCTCCTTTGAGCAAAAGACGTTCGACTAGTGCGGGGTATATAAGGGCGGCCCCCCGCGCTATACAACTCGGCGACTATTTCAAACTGTGTCGTTTGTGCCAGTCAGAGTGCTGGTGAACAGCAGGCGGGTAAGGCGTGCGATGCGCTCGCTGTGTTGCTGCTGCAGCGCTTCCCGTAGCTGGTGTGCGAGGGTGGAATGCACGCGGCGAACGCTGGGTGGCAACGCATCGCCCTCGGACACGGCGTGAGGCACGCCGCGGGACAGTCGCAGGAAGCCTTTTTCGCTTAGCACCGCCTGGTCGAGGGCGTCGTAGTGAATGGTCGATTCATAGCGCAGGTAACCTTCATCAGCCAGCCACAGCAGGGCGCCGAGGCAGGCTTGATGACGTTTGCTGGGCAGGCCGAATTCGTCCGGTTCTTCCCGTCCGATCAGGTCTTCGACGTACAGGCCTACCTTGCGCGGGAAGGCCTGATAAAGCTGCAGCAAGCCTGCAGCTGCATCTTTATAAAATTCGTCGATTTGCAGGTCCATGGCGTCTATTGGCTATAGGTTTTTAGGAAATTTCCAATGCGTCCGATGGCCTGGTCGAGCTCGTCCACGCGGGGCAGGGTCACCACCCGGAAGTGGTCTGGCCATGGCCAGTTGAACGCGGTGCCCTGAACCACCAGCAGCTTTTCCGACAGCAGCAGGTCGAGCACGAACTTTTCGTCGTTGTGGATCGGGCAGACTTTCGGGTCGATCTTCGGAAACGCGTACAGCGCGCCCATTGGCTTCACGCAGCTTACGCCGGGAATGCTGTTGAGCAGCTCCCAGGTGCGGTTGCGTTGCTCCAGCAGGCGGCCTTGCGGCAACACCAGGTCATTAATGCTTTGGTAGCCGCCCAGCGCGGTTTGAATCGCGTGTTGGCTCGGCACGTTGGCGCACAGCCGCATGTTGGCGAGGATGTCGATGCCTTCGATGTAACTTTGCGCCTTCTGCTTCGGGCCGGAGATGGCTACCCAGCCGGAGCGGAAGCCGGCCACGCGGTAGGACTTCGACAAACCGTTGAACGTCAGGCACAGCACATCCGGCGCGAGCGAAGCGGTGGAGATGTGCACGGCCTCGTCGTAGAGAATCTTGTCGTAGATTTCATCGGAGAACAGCACCAGGTTGTGCTGGCGGGCCAGCTCGACCATGCCTTCGAGCACTTCTTTGGAGTACACGGCGCCGGTGGGGTTGTTCGGGTTGATGATCACCATGGCTTTGGTGTTCGGCGTGATCTTCGCCTTGATGTCGTCCAGGTCTGGCCACCAGTTGGCCTGCTCGTCGCACAGGTAGTGCACCGGGTTGCCGCCGGCCAGGCTGACGGCCGCGGTCCACAGCGGGTAATCCGGGGCGGGAATCAGCACTTCGTCGCCGTTGTTGAGCAAGGCCTGCATCGACATCACGATCAGCTCGGACACGCCGTTGCCGAGGTAAATGTCTTCGATGCCAACGCCCTCAACCTGCTTCTGCTGGTAGTACTGCATGACCGCCTTGCGGGCGCTGAACAGGCCTTTGGAGTCGCTGTAGCCTTGGGCAGTGGGCAGGTTGCGGATGACGTCCTGCAGGATTTCTTCCGGGGCTTCGAAACCGAACGGCGCCGGGTTGCCGATATTCAGCTTGAGGATGCGATGGCCTTCCTCTTCCAGGCGTTTGGCGTGCTTGAGCACGGGCCCGCGAATGTCGTAGCAGACGTTGGCGAGCTTGTTCGATTTGCTGACCTGCATGTGGGAGTCCTGAGTAAAACGCTGACCCGAGACTGGGCAACGTGGCTTGGCAGCCTGTAACGCGGATGACAGACTGGCGTCTAAACACCGTGTCTGCCGGACCTTGAAGTGCGGCAATCATACGTGTGGCCCGAACCTGGGAAAAGGTACAGGCCGGGCTTTTTTCAGCCAACGAGGTGACCCCATGGACAAGCTTGAAAAACCGCTGGACGCCTGGCGCGAGGAGCTCTCGGACGAGCAGTTCCACGTGTGCCGCATGGGCGGTACCGAGCGCGCATTCACTGGCAAATACCACGACGACAAAACCCCTGGCGTGTATCACTGCGCATGCTGCGGCGCGGCGTTGTTCGACTCCGAAGCGAAGTTCGATTCCGGCACCGGCTGGCCGAGCTATTACCAGCCGGCGTCGAATGCGGCGATTGCCAGCAAGGACGACTTCAGCCACGGCATGCACCGTATTGAAGTCACCTGCGCCAAGTGCGACGCGCACCTTGGGCATCTGTTTCCGGATGGCCCGCCGCCTACTGGGATGCGCTATTGCATCAACTCGGCTTCGTTGAAGTTGGAGCCGAGGTAGGGCGCTGATTTGTAGGGGCGGCTGGGCGGCATCGCTATTAGCCGCGATGCTGCGTAGAGCATCGCGGCTAATCGGAATGCCGCCCAGCCGCTCCTGCAGGAGTTAGCATGGTTATTTAAATTGCACACAATTCAATTGTTAACTATCTTGTCGCTCAACCTATCCCTTTCGCGGAGCCCGCACCCATGAGCGACACCCTGTTCAGCATTCCCGCCACCACCATCAAAGGTGAGCAGAAAACCCTGGCCGATTTCGGTGGCAAGGCTGTTCTGGTGGTGAACACCGCCAGCAAGTGTGGCTTCACTCCGCAGTACAAAGGCCTCGAAGAGCTGTGGCAGACCTATAAAGATCAAGGCCTGGTGATTCTCGGTTTCCCCTGCAACCAGTTCGGCAAGCAAGAGCCGGGCAACGAGGGCGCTATTTCCGAGTTCTGCGAGCTGAACTACGGCGTCAGCTTTCCGCTTTTCAAGAAGATCGACGTCAACGGCGCAGACGCGCATCCGCTGTTCGTGCAGTTGAAAAAGCGCGCGCCAGGTCTGCTCGGCAGCCAGGGCGTGAAGTGGAATTTCACCAAATTTCTGATTGGCAAAGACGGTCAGGTGGTGAAACGTTTTGCCCCGCTGACCAAGCCGGAAGAGTTGACCAGCGAGATCGAAGCGCTGCTCAAGTGAGCCCCAGTTGATGAGTCAACACGATGCTTTTCCAGCGGCGGCGCAATGGGACGCCGCCACCGCGCTGCAGCTCGACAAGCAGCTGTGCTTCAAGCTGTATGCCGCCTCGCGCGCGGTGATCCGCGGCTACAAGCCAATGCTTGATCAACTGGGCCTGACATACCCGCAATACCTCGCCATGCTGGTGTTGTGGGAGTGGCAGCAGACGCCGCCCGAACAACCAACGGTAAAAGCGCTGGGCGAGCGGTTGTTGCTCGATTCGGGCACGCTCACACCGTTGCTCAAGCGCCTTGAGCAATTGGGCCTGGTGGTGCGTCAACGCAGCGCTCGGGACGAACGGGAAGTGCATTTGGCGCTTACGAGCGAAGGCCTGGCGTTGAAGGCGCAGGTGTTGCCGCTCAAGCAGCGGCTGCTGTGCGAAAGCGGTCTGGATCTGAATGAGCTCGATGGGCTGCGCGAGCAGCTTGGCGGCTTGCTGGATCGCTTTATAGCGGCGCCGTAGCAGGCAGCCACTGGTTGAGCAGGGCGAGCAATTCGTCGCGGCGGAACGGCTTGGCGAGGTAGTCGTTCATGCCCGCCGCTCTGCAGCGCTCGCGCTCGTCGGGCAGGGCGTTGGCGGTGAGGGCAATAATCGGCAGGTCGGCCCAACGCGTTTGCTGGCGAATGCGGCGAGTGGCTTCGTAGCCGTCCATTACTGGCATGTTGCAATCCATCAGCACCAGGTCGATCTGCTCGTGTTCGAGCACGTCCAGCGCTTCCTTGCCATTGACGGCCAGCAGCACCTCGCAGCCGGCCTTGCTCAGCATGCCTTTGGCGACCAGTTGATTAACCGCATTGTCTTCGACTAGCAGCACGCGCTTCTGCTCCAGGGCGACTGGCGTGTGTGCGGGTGCCGGCGCGGCAACGGTTTCGCCGCCCGGGTCCAGTGAGCGCTGCAACGCCTTGTGCAGGGCGGCGCGAGACAACGGGCGAGGCAGCTGGAAAATCGGTGCCAGGCTGCTGGCCAGATCGCTAGGCAGAAAGCTGCCGTAGGCGCTGATAAACAGCACCGTGTGCCTGAAGTGCTCGCGCAACCTGGCCAGTTCTTCTGCACGGTCAGTGATCACCAGATCGGCCGTTTGCAAGGGTTGCGGTGCACAGGTCTCCAGCCGTTGATAACCGAGGCCCCAGCCCGGCAGTACCGACTGCAGCAGTTCCGCCAAGCCACTGTCGGCGCTACACAGCGCTACCACACGGCCATTGAGCGCAGGCAGCAACGCGGGCGGCGCGGCGGCGGCAAGCGGCAGTTCCACGCAGAATTCACTGCCTTGGCCCAGTACCGACTTCAGCCGTAACTTGCCCTGCATGGCTTCGCATAACTGGCGAGTGAGTGCCAGACCCAGCCCGGTGCCGCCGTACTGCCGGGTGATGGTCGCTCCCGCTTGGGCGAACGGCTGGAAAATTCGCGCCTGGGCGTCTTCGGCAATGCCGATGCCGGTGTCTGTCACGGTAATGCGGACACCGGGATCGGCGTAAGCGATGCGGATGTCGACGCGGCCGTTGTGGGTGAACTTCAAAGCGTTGGAGAGCAGGTTGCTGACAATCTGCCTGACCCGCGTCGGGTCGCCCAGTACCAGCGCCGGCAGGCGTGGGTCGATGTGGCAGGTCAGCTCGACATTGCTCGCTGCGTTTTGCGAAAGCAGGTTGGCGGTGTCTTCAACCAAGGTGGCGAAGTCGAACGGAATCGACTCCAGCTCCAACTGGCCGGCTTCGAATTTGGACAGGTCGAGAATGTCGTTAAGCAGCTCGACCAGCACCTTGCCGGAATTGTGAGCGATGCTCAGTTGCTGGCGTTGCTCGGCGGTCAGCGGGCTGTCCAGCGCCAGGCCCAGCATGCCGAGCAAGCCGTTGAGCGGCGTACGAATTTCATGGCTCATGTTGGCCAGGAACGTGGCACGGGCCATGGCCATCTGATTGGCCCGGGCGCGGGCGGTCTCCAGTTCCTGGTTGGAGAGCGTCAGGCGCGTGTTACTGGCTTTCAATTCGTTGGTGCGCGCCGAGATGATGTTTTCCAGCTCGCCTAGGTACTGCGTGAGCTGGTCTTCGGCTTTGCGCCGATGCTCGACTTCCTCGGACAAACTCGACAGTTGCTGGTTGGTGACATCCACCAGAATGCCGATCTCGTCGTTCTCGTGGCCGGACGGGCAGGGCAGTTTCTGCCGGGTGGGGCGGCGCAGGTCGCGGGCGCTGATGGCCTGGATCACGTCGGTGAGCGGTTTGGTCAGCATGAAATAAAACACCACCAACAGAATCATCGACAGCAGCAGGCTATAAGCGAAACCGCTAAGCAGCGTCACCAGCGCGCGGCGCAGAAAATTGCTGCCAAAGGCGAAGGTGTCGACTTCCAGCCGCAGCAAGCCGATGGTTTCTCGCGGCGAGTGGTTAACGAACAAGGGATCTTCGAAGTGCCGGCTCTGGCCAAACAGGCGGTCGCTGAACATGCGGTACGGGCTTTTGATGCGCGGGCGTTCGGCGCTGGCGAGGTTGGTGCCGGTGTCGTCGACAATTTGCGCACTGATCACCGCTGGGGAGCGCAGCAAGCCGGCTACCAGTTCCTGGGCCAATTCGGTGTCGATGTTGTAGGCAATGCGCGTGGCCGGGTTATGGCTGATCTCCAGCAACGCGCGTATCTCGCGGTTGATCGAGGCGTCTTCGCTGGCATAATCGCTGCTCACCTGCAGCAGGCTGAGCAAGGTGCCGAGGATCAACGCCACGAGAACCGTCAGACTGGCCTGTTTGAACGACAGGCGATGGGTGAGCGTTATATCCATAGGGTAATGAGCCAGCCTCTTCTCTGAGCATCAGGCAAGCATAGCTGAATAGATTTGCTGCTTGCCCGGCTTGCATTGAGTTTCCCTTCGCAAAAAAGGAGTAAATCGTGGACTCCCGTTTGAATGCCTTTCTGGAGCGTGCCGACGCGGTGTTGGCGCGCCTCGATCCGTTATTGCCGACGTTGCGCGTTGAGGTGGACTGGAGCCAGACCGTCGCCGCGCGCTGGCACCGCGAAGGCCGTGGCGGCTATTTGCAGCCGCTGGAAGTCAGCCTCGACTTGCGCCTGACCGACCTGATTGGCGTCGACACGCAGCGCGACCAGTTGGCCCGCAACACGCGCCAGTTTGTCGCCGGCTTGCCCGCCAACCACGCACTGCTGTGGGGCGCGCGGGGCACCGGCAAGTCGTCACTGGTTCGTGCGCTGTTGGCCGAGCTGGCGGGCGAAGGGCTGCGCTTGATCGAGATCGAACGGGACTATCTGGCCGATCTGCCGCGCATCGTCGAGCTGATCGCCAAGCTGCCGCAGCGCTTCGTATTGTTCTGCGATGACCTGTCGTTCGAAGCGGGCGAGGGCGACTATCGCGTACTCAAGAGCGTGCTGGACGGCTCGCTGGAGCGGGCGCCGGACAACGTGTTGCTGTACGCCACTTCCAACCGTCGCCACCTGGTGCCGGAGAAGGAAAGCGATAACCTGGACAGCAAAATGGTCAACGGCGAACTGCATCCGAGCGAAGCGATTGAAGACAAAATCGCCCTGTCGGACCGCTTCGGGCTGTGGCTGTCGTTCTACCCCTTCACGCAAGAACATTTCCACGACGTGGTGCGCCACTGGATCGGTGTGTTGGCCAGACAAGCCAGCCTCGACTGGACGTGGAGCGAAGAGCTGGGCGTGCTCGCCGCACGCTATGCCACCAGCCGTGGCAACCGTAACGGCCGTTGTGCCTATCAGTTCGCCCGCAATTGGGTCGGCCTGCAATTATTGGAGAAACAGTCGTGATCGATTTGAACAACACCGGCGCCGGTCTGGAAGGCTACGGCCTGTTGACCGCTCAGCTGGAAGCGTTGCTGGCGGATGAACGTGACTTCATCGCCAACGCGGCGCAGTTTTCCGCGTTTCTTTATACCCAGCTCGACGACCTGAACTGGGCCGGCTTCTACCTGAACAAGCAGGAGCAACTGGTGCTCGGGCCGTTCCAGGGTCAGGTTGCCTGTGTGCGTATTCCGTTCGGAAAAGGCGTGTGCGGCGCGGCGGCGGCAAGCCTGCAAACCCAGCGCGTGGAAGATGTGCACGCGTTTCCAGGGCATATCGCCTGCGACAGCGCCTCGAATAGTGAGCTGGTGGTGCCGTTGGTAAAAGAGGGGAAGCTGATTGGCGTGCTCGATCTGGACAGTCCGAAGCTGGCGCGCTTCAGTGAAGCGGATCAGCGCGGGATCGAAGCGTTGGCGGCGATCTTTTTGCGCTTGACCGAGTGTTGAGCTGACGGTGTGTTGGGTTTCGCTGCGCTCAACCCAACGCGATTAACGCCCAACAAAAAGCCCGGCATCGAGCCGGGCTTTTCGTTGAAGGCTGAGAGCACTCAGTCGTACATGTTCTTCTTCTTCCAGTCGTCATCGCCCAATGAGTTCAAGCCCTCGTTCAGCTCGTTGGTTTCGTCGTCCGCCGGTTTGTTGCTTTCCAGCACCTGAGCATTGGCGCGTGCCAGTTGTTTTTCCAGCATGCTGAGCGGCGTTTGATAACGCTTGGCATCCGGCTGCTTGCGGATGTATTGCACGCCCCGCTCGAACGCCAGGCGCGCATGGCCGGGCTGGCCTTGCTGCATGGCGCTCTGACCGGCCGTGGTGAACAGCTCGATATGCACCTGCACCAGAATATGCCGCACTTCTTCCAGCCAGGTTTTCGCTTCTGGCGTGGGCATAAGCTTGTCCTGCGCGGCCCGGGTGATTTGCCCGTGCAGAATTTCCAGAACGACGCGCACCTCTTTTGCCTTGGCTTCATTAACTATCGGCTGCGGCGGGTTGCGCACGACCAGTGCATCGCCCTGGCCGATAAGACCGCGCAATTCTTCGATGCGGTCTTTTACGTTTGACTGGCTTTTATCGACATCCAGCAACCGTTCGGCAAATTGCAGCATCAGACGGTTGAGAAGCTGCTTGAGGGCAGGGGACATGAACTGGCCGGGAAGGGAGTCGGAAACGTCTGCGCAGCGGCGTAAACGATCGGACAGGTCGGCCTTCTGGCGGGCCTTCTCCAGTTTATTGTTCTCTACCATGTGGTTGATGTAGCCGATCACGAACAGAATCGCGATACCGGCGACTATCAGTAGAGTGATTACGAGTGGGGACACCTTTACAACCTCTCGACTACTGGAGTTTCGGCCGAGTGTAGTGCCTATGTGCTATTGCGGATAGACGCCGACCAGCTTCTACACAGAAGTCATTGATTTAAATTAATTTTCACTGAAGTGTTGACGACCCTCGAAAGGCTCCCTAGAATTCGCGCCACTTCGCAGCGTAAGGCAATACGCAAGCGCAGCGAAGGTTGGAAAATGTGCGTCATGCACAACCTGTGTCCCCTTCGTCTAGTGGCCTAGGACACCGCCCTTTCACGGCGGTAACAGGGGTTCGAGTCCCCTAGGGGACGCCATTTTCCACGCAGTAACACACCAAGTTGTAGATGCGGGAATAGCTCAGTTGGTAGAGCACGACCTTGCCAAGGTCGGGGTCGCGAGTTCGAGTCTCGTTTCCCGCTCCAGATTTTCAAGGCAGTGCTGTAAAGCGTTGCTGGTAAAAAAGGTTGATGTCCCCTTCGTCTAGTGGCCTAGGACACCGCCCTTTCACGGCGGTAACAGGGGTTCGAGTCCCCTAGGGGACGCCATTCAAGCTGTAGATGTATTGCGGGAATAGCTCAGTTGGTAGAGCACGACCTTGCCAAGGTCGGGGTCGCGAGTTCGAGTCTCGTTTCCCGCTCCAAATAAACAAAAACGCCGCTCATTGAGCGGCGTTTTTGTTTGTGCGCGATTTGTCCGAAGGCCCGGCCAACGTTTTTGTAGGAGCCACCTTGGTGGCGAACCCTGCAAAAGGTGTTGTTAGCGGGGTTCGCCAGCAAGCTGGCTCCTACAAGAGCACCGTGTAGCCACCCTTAATGCGTACTGCCTTCACGCGGAATGGCGAGGAATTGCTTTTCGCGCTCCCAGTCGAACGGTTCGTCGTTCTGTTCGGCTTCGTAGCGGCGCTCGTCCAGTGCCTGGAACAGGGTGATTTCCTCGTCGGGCATAAAGTGCAGGCAGTCGCCGCCGAAGAACCACAGCAGGTCGCGCGGCACCAGGTGGGCGATTTGCGGGTAGCGGTGGATGACCTGGCACATGAGGTCCTGGCCCAGGTACAGGCTTTGCTCCGGCTCTTGTGGCAGCAAGGTCAGCAGTTCGTCGAAACGCTCCAGAAACAGCGCGTGGCTTTCTTCCGGAACCTGTTCGGCTTCGCCCAGCGCAACCAGAATGCCGCGCAGGTGGGTCAGCAGCGCCAGATGGTGGTCGAGATAGGGGCTGGACATGGCGACTCCTCAGGAACAAAAACGGGCGCGAAGTATAGAAGCCTTCGCGCCCGTTGTCGTGTTGCCGCCTGGGGTGGGCGTTAGCGAACCTTGCCTTCGCCCAGGGTCAGGTCTTCTTTGGCGTAATCGTCGACATCAATCACACGACGCCGCGCCGCTTCCGCGTCGCGCAGGTTCTGCGCTTCCTCGGCTTGCAGCACGCCGGCTGCCAATGCCGCATCGATCAGGCTTTCGCCTGGGCGCGGCGCGAGGCGACCTTCCTTGACTGCCACGTGCAGTTTTTTGTGCAGACCACGGCCCGCGCCCAGCAGGTTGATCGCGTGTTGCAGCGCGCCCACGGCATCGGTAGGGTCTTGCGGGCGGTAGCAGCCGGCAAGCACCGCTTCCAGCGCCGGATCGCCTGCGGGACGGCCGATAATTTCTGCAATCTGCGCGTCCAGTGCGTCGGAAGGGCCCTTGTGGCGACGCCCAAACGGGAACACCAGCAGGCTCAGCGCGCAGCCGAAGAAGCGGTTGGGGAAGTTTTCCAGCAGATCGGCCAGCGCCGTTTCGGCATTGCCCAGGCTTTCTTCCATCGCCCAGCTTACGGACGGGCGTAGATACTCGGGGCAGTCCAGGTCGTGATAACGCTTGAGCGCCGCCGAGGCCAGGTACAGGTTGCTGAGCACGTCGCCCAGTCGCGCAGACAGGCGCTCGCGGCGTTTCAGTTCGCCGCCCAGCAGCATCATGCTGAAGTCCGCGAGCATGGCGAAGCTTGCGGCCAGGCGATTCAACGCGCGGAAGTAGGGCTGGCTGAAGCTGTCACCGGGCACGCGGCCGATTTTGCCGAAGGTCAGGCTGAGAATCAGGCTGCTGGCCGCGTTGCTGACGGCGAACCCGATGTGCTGCATGAGCAGTTCATCGAACTCTACCAGCGCGCGGTCGCGGTCTTGGCGGCCGGCCAGGGCCATTTCCTTGAGCACGTACGGATGGCAGCGAATGGCGCCCTGGCCGAAGATCATCAGGTTGCGCGACAGAATATTCGCGCCTTCCACGGTGATGAAAATCGGCGCGCCTTGCCACGAGCGGCCCAGGTAGTTGTTCGGGCCCATGATGATGCCCTTGCCGCCGTGCACGTCCATGGCGTGGCTGATGCACTCGCGGCCGCGCTCGGTGAGGTGGTACTTGAGAATCGCCGAGAGCACCGAGGGTTTTTCGCCCAGGTCGACCGCGTTGGCAGTGAGGATGCGCGCGGCGTCCATCATCCAGGCGTTACCGCCGATACGCGCCAGCGCTTCCTGAATGCCTTCAAACGCAGCCAGCGGCACGTTGAATTGCTCGCGCACCTGGCTGTATTGGCCGGTCACCAGACTGGTGTATTTCGCAGCGCCGGTGCCCACCGCCGGCAGGGAAATGGAACGGCCCACCGACAGGCAGTTCATCAGCATCATCCAGCCTTTGCCCAGCATGGGCTCGCCGCCGATGAGGTAATCCAGCGGCACGAACACGTCTTTGCCGGAGTTGGGGCCGTTCATGAACGCGGCGCCCAGCGGCAAGTGGCGGCGGCCGATTTCCACGCCGGGGGTTTCGGTCGGAATCAGCGCCAGGCTGATGCCGAGGTCTTCTTCATCACCCAGCAAGTGATCCGGGTCGTACGCCTTGAAAGCCAGTCCCAGCAGCGTGGCGACCGGGCCCAGGGTGATATAGCGTTTTTCCCAAGTCAGGCGCAGACCAATCACTTCTTCGCCGTTCCATTGGCCTTTGCAGATGATGCCGACGTCAGGCATCGCACCGGCATCGGAACCCGCCAGCGGGCCGGTGAGGGCGAAGCAAGGAATGTCGTCACCACGGGCCAGGCGCGGCAGGTAGTGCTGGCGCTGTTCGTCGGTGCCGTAGTGCAGCAGCAATTCGGCAGGGCCGAGGGAGTTGGGCACCATGACGGTGGAGGCCAGGTCGCCGCTGCGGGTGGCCAATTTCATTGCCACTTGCGAGTGGGCATAGGCCGAGAAGCCTTTACCGCCGTATTCCTTGGGAATGATCAGGGCAAAAAAGCCGTGCTCTTTAATGTGGTGCCAGGCCGCTTCCGGCAGATCCATGCGCTGACCGATGTCCCAGTCAGTGACCATGGCGCACAGTTCTTCGGTCGGGCCATCGAGAAACGCTTGTTCCTCTTCGGTCAGCTGCGCCTTGGGGTAGGCGAGCAGGGTGTTCCAGTCCGGGCGGCCGCTGAACAGTTCGCCGTCCCACCAGACGGTGCCGGCTTCGATGGCGTCCTTCTCGGTTTCCGACATCGGCGGCAGGGTTTTCTGGAACCAGGCGAACAGCGGCGCGGTGAATAGCTTGCGGCGCAGTTCGGGCAGAACCAGCGGCACGGTAACGGCGATGAGCATCAGCCAGAGAACTGCCATCAGCCAAGTGGGCGCGTGGCCGTAAATGCCCATGAGCACCAGGTAGACGGCGACGATGCCAATGGCGGGCAACGGCGAGAGGCGCCGGTGGGCCAGAAAGGCCACGCCCAGCACCAGAACAACTAACCAGACAGCAAGCATGCAACGTCCTCCTTGGAACGGCCCGGCTTGAATGCCGACCGTGTCGAGCTTAGTAGGTGTGGCGAGAGTGGGACTGGCGAGAAGGGCGCCAAGCCTGGCTTGGCGTCATTGAGTTGGACCCGGCACCCCCAGGAACCCAGGTGTACTCACACCTGGCCCCCGGCCGCTTCACTGATAGTGACCACCCTTGGGCTGTTCCGTTCGCACTGGAAATCACCGCGCAAGCCCCGAAATGCGTGACCGCTCAGTCAGCGTTTGCAGCCATGCGCGTAGGCAAAATCAGAGGCGAATTGTGGAAACCATGAAGCGCCTTGATAGCTAACATCAATTTCCACGTCTGTATTCTTTGGCGCAGCCGGGTAGGATGCCTGAGCCAAAAAGTGAAATAGAAGGTAACAAACCGATGCTGACGATCTGGGGACGCAAGAATTCCGGCAACGTGCGCAAGGCGCTGTGGGCCGCCGAAGAAGTGGCTGTGCCATACGAGCGACGCGACGCGGGTGGCGCCTTTGGGGTGGTGAACGAACCCCACTACCGCGCCATGAACCCCAACGGTCTGGTGCCGGTGATCGAAGACGGCGACCTGGTGCTGTGGGAGTCCAACGCCATCGTTCGTTACCTGGCGGCGCAATACGGCGACGGTGTGTTGTATCCGCAGAGCCCCGCCCAGCGCGCCATTGGCGACAAGTGGATGGACTGGTCCACCTCGGTGTTTGCCGGTGCGTTCCGCGATTTGTTCTGGGGCATCGTGCGTACCGCGCCCGAACAGCGCGACGAAGCGCGAATCGCTGCCGCCTTGCAGCGGTGCGGTGAGCTGCTGGCCATGCCCAATGAGGCCTTGGCCAGCCAGCCGTATTTGTCTGGCGAGCAGTTCGGCATGGGCGATATTCCACTCGGCGCCGGCATTTACGCCTGGTTTGAAATGCCCATCCAGCGCCCCGATCTGCCTCATTTGCAGGCCTGGTACGAACGCCTGAAACAGCGGCCCGCGTACCAGACAGCGGTGATGACGGCGCTAACCTGATCAATAAAAAAACAACCTGGGAAGCGGTTTAGCAGTCCACTGCCCGTGGCGCTAAACTGCGCGGCCCGCCGTAACGCCTGAGAACACGGCGGCCGCGTCTCCCGCTTCAATTTTCTTATTCAAGTGTGTATTTCCTATGAGTTCTGCCCTGTCTATCCGTGGCCTGACCAAGACCTACGGCAACGGCTTTCAAGCACTGCACGGCATCGATCTGGATGTAGCCGAAGGCGACTTCTTCGCCTTGCTTGGCCCCAACGGCGCCGGTAAATCGACCACCATCGGCATTCTTTCCACCCTGGTGACCAAGTCCAGCGGCACGGTAAATGTGTTCGGCCACGACCTGGACCGCGAGCCGTCGCAGCTCAAGCGTTGCCTGGGCGTGGTGCCGCAAGAATTCAACTTCAACCAGTTTGAAAAGGTCTTCGACATCGTCGTAACCCAGGCCGGTTATTACGGCATTCCCATGCGCATCGCCAAAGAGCGCGCCGAGCAATACCTCACCCAGCTTGGCCTGTGGGACAAACGCAACTCGGCGTCGCGTGAACTGTCCGGCGGCATGAAGCGCCGCCTGATGATCGCCCGCGCACTGATCCACCAACCGCGCCTGCTGATTCTCGACGAGCCCACCGCCGGCGTAGACATCGAACTGCGCCGCTCGATGTGGACCTTTCTCACCGAGCTCAACGAGCAGGGCATCAGCATCATCCTCACCACTCACTACCTCGAAGAGGCCGAACAGCTGTGCCGCAACATCGGCATCATCGACCACGGTCGCATCGTCGAGAACACCAGCATGCGCAGCCTGTTGAAAAAGCTGCACGTAGAAACCTTCCTGCTCGACCTGAAAGACTCGCTCACCGTGTTGCCGAACCTGCCGGGCTATCCGGTGCAACTGGTGGATGACCACACGTTGTCGGTGCAAGTGGAAAAAAGTCTGGGCATCAGCGAACTGTTCCGCCAACTGGCCGCGCAGAACATTCAAGTGCTGAGCATGCGCAACAAAACCAATCGCCTCGAGGAGCTGTTCGTGTCCCTGGTAGAGAAAAACCTGGCGAAGGTGGCGGTATGAAACACGACCATCTGAACAGCGAGCTGCAAGCCAACTGGGTTGCCCTCAACACCATCGTCTACCGCGAAGTTCGCCGTTTCATGCGGATCTGGCCGCAGACGCTGCTGCCGCCAGCCATCACCATGGTTTTGTACTTTGTCATCTTCGGCAACCTGATCGGCCGGCAGATCGGCGACATGGGCGGCTTCACGTACATGCAATACATCGTGCCGGGCCTGATCATGATGTCGGTGATCACCAACTCATACGGCAACGTGGTGTCGAGCTTCTTCGGCAGCAAATTCCAGCGCTCGGTGGAAGAACTGATGGTGGCGCCGGTTTCGCCGCACACCATTCTGATCGGCTACGTCATCGGCGGTGTGCTGCGCGGTCTGGCAGTGGGCGTGATCGTGACGTTGCTGTCGCTGTTCTTCACCAAGCTGCAAGTGCACCACCTGGGTATCACCGTGCTGGTGGTGCTGCTGACCGCCACGGTGTTCTCGCTGTGCGGCTTTATCAACGCCGTGTTTGCGCGCAACTTTGACGACATCTCGATCATTCCCACCTTTGTACTGACGCCGCTGACGTACCTGGGCGGGGTGTTCTATTCCATCAGCCTGCTGCCGCCGTTCTGGCAGACGGTCTCGCTGGCGAACCCCGTGCTGCATATGGTTAACGCCTTCCGCTACGGGATTCTGGGCGTATCGGATATCCGCATCAGCATTGCCATTGCGTTTATGGTCGCGGCGACCACGGTGCTTTACATCGCGTGTATACGGTTGCTGAAGAGCGGGCGAGGCATGCGCCAATAACTGGCACCCCCACTGCCTCGGTAGACCATAGGTTGGGTCGATCCGCGTACGGTGAGCCACAAGCGAAGCCCAACGATTCGCTCACACCCCAGGACGCGGCAAGTTGTATACAATTGCCGCGTTTTTTTTAACGCCAGGTCTCCCGATATGCATTCCGCCGTCGAACACTCCCCGTTAGGCAAGGCCAGCGAATACATCGCTACCTACACGCCATCGCTGCTGTATCCCATTCCTCGTGCGCCGAAATGGGCCGAGCTGGGCCTTACGGCTGAAACGCTGCCGTACCAGGGCGTCGATTTCTGGAATTGCTTCGAGCTGTCGTGGCTGATGCCGTCGGGCAAGCCGGTGGTGGCGATTGGTGAGTTCGCGATTCCGGCCGATTCGCCGAACATCATCGAATCCAAGTCGTTCAAGCTGTATCTCAATTCGCTAAACCAGAGCGTGTTTGCCACGCCAGGCGAGTTGCAGGTGGTGCTTGAGAAAGACCTCAGCGCCGCCGCCGGCAAGCCTGTAGGCGTGCGTGTACGCAGTCTGGCGGAGGTGGAAGCCGAGGGCGTGACGGCATTGCCGGGGCGCTGCGTTGATGAGCTCGACGTCGCCATCAGCAACTACGCCCAGCCACAGCCCGAGCTGCTGCGTTGCGATACCAGTCGAGTGGTGGAAGAGAGCCTGCACAGCCATTTGCTCAAGTCCAACTGCCCGGTCACCGGTCAGCCGGACTGGGGCACGGTGGTGGTCAGCTACCGTGGTCCCGCGTTGGACGCGGCCAGTTTGCTGGCGTATCTGGTGAGCTTTCGCCAGCACGCGGACTTTCACGAGCAGTGCGTGGAGCGCATTTTTCTTGATCTGCAACGCCTGCTGCAGCCTGAAAGCCTGACCGTTTACGCCCGTTACGTGCGTCGTGGTGGGCTGGACATCAACCCGTACCGCAGCCTCGGGCCCATTTCAGCGGACAATCGACGCCTCGTCCGCCAATAACCGGTCAGTTTTCATCTAGCACGAACGTACCCGTTGTTTCTCCCATCGCCGACGCTTTAGTCTTAGCCCCGACGACCATCGGGATAACAACAATGACTAAAACGTCCCCGTCAGCCGCGCCTTTGCGCGTGTTGATTATCGGTGCCGGCTTCGCTGGCATCGGCCTGGCGATTCAGCTCAAGCACGCCGGCATCGGCGATTTCCTTTTGCTGGAGAAAGCCGGCGATCTGGGCGGCACTTGGCGGGACAACCGCTACCCCGGCGCCGCCTGCGATGTGCCATCCCATCTGTATTCATTTTCCTTCGAGCCGAAAACCGACTGGACGCGCAAGTTCGCGCCACAGGCGGAAATTTTCGCGTATCAGCAGCATTGCGCCGACAAGTATCAGCTGCGCTCGCACATTCGCTTCAACCGGGAAGTTGCCAGTGCCGCGTTCGATGCGGAAGCCGGCGTGTGGCAGGTCACCTGCACCGATGGCGAGGCGTTCAGCGCTCAGGCGCTGGTAAGTGCCTGTGGCCAGTTGAATCGGCCGCTGTTGCCGCGCATTGCCGGGCTGGAGCGTTTCAAGGGCGAGGCCTTTCATTCGGCGCGCTGGAATGCCGACTTCGACCTTAACGGCAAGCGCGTGGCGGTGATCGGCACCGGTGCCAGCGCCATCCAGTTCATTCCGCAGATCGCCCCGCAGGTGGCGCAGCTGCATGTGTTTCAGCGCTCGGCGGCGTATGTGCTGCACAAGCCAGACCGCGCTTATCGCCCTTGGGAGATCGCGGTGATGCGCCGCTTGCCGTGGCTGCAGACGCTGGACCGTGGCCTCAAGTACATCCAGCACGAGGCGCGGGTGCTGGCCTTCACCGTGGTGCCAAAGCTGATGAAAGCCATGCAGCTGCGCTTTCGCCTGCACCTGAATCGCAGCATTGCCGACCCCGCCTTTCGCCAGCGCCTGTCGCCCGATTACCCCATGGGCTGCAAGCGCATCCTGATCTCCAACGACTACTTCCCGGCGCTTGCGCGCAGCAATGTCGAGGTGGTCGGCGAGGAGATCGAAGCCGTCACCGAAAGCGGCATACGCACCGCAGACGGCCGCGAGCGTGAGGTGGACGCCATCATCTACGGCACCGGTTTTGCGGCGACCGATTTCCTTGCGCCCATGCACATTACCGGGCTCAACGGCCGCGAGCTCAACGCCGCCTGGAAGGAGGGCGCCGAGGCGTATCTGGGCATCAGCGTCAGCGGCTTTCCCAACCTGTTCATTCTGTATGGGCCGAACACCAACCTTGGCCACAACTCGATCATTTACATGCTCGAAAGCCAGTTCAGCTACGTGCTCGGCTGCCTTCAGCAACTGCAGCAGCATCAACTGCGCTACATGGACCTCAAACCCACGGTGCAGGCGCAGTTCAACCAGTCCCTGCACAAGGCCATCGACCGTTCGATCTGGCAGCAGGGCTGTGACAGTTGGTACAAGACCGCCAGTGGCAAGAACACCAATAACTGGCCTGGCTTCACCTTTACTTACCGCCACCAAACCCGTCGCCCGGAGCTTGCCCACTATGACTGCATTCGTTGAACCGCCGCGCTTGAGCCAGCGCGTGTTAGCCCGTGTGTTGCGTACCAGCATGATCCTGTTCTTTCGCGGCCTTATCCGCCCGGCCATGCCCATTGCCGGGCAGCGCCTGGTGCTGCGCGTGCTGACCAAGTCGACCATAACGCCGCGCGGCGTGCGTCTGGAGTCTGCAACGCTGGCGGGGCGCGCCTGTGAATGGCAGCGGCCAGAGGCGGGCAGCGAGCGGGTGATGCTGTATTTCCACGGCGGCGGTTACCTGATCGGCTCGCCTGCCACCCATCGCGCCATGACCGGCCACCTGGCCAAGCGCGGGAAAATGGCGGTGTGCGCGCTGGATTACCGGTTGGCGCCGGAGCACCCGTTTCCCGCCGGGCTCGATGATGCCGTTGCGGCGTATCAAGCGCTGCTGGATCAGGGCTACAGCGGCGAGCAGATCATGCTGGGCGGCGATTCCGCCGGCGGCAACCTGGCGCTGGGGCTGGTGCTGCGCATCAAGCGGGCCGGGCTGCCAATGCCGGCGGCGCTGGTGTGTTTCTCGCCGCTGACCGATGCCAGCCTCAGCCAATTGCATCAGCCGCCTGCTGGCGATCCGTTGCTGAGCGTGGCCTGGATCACCCAGGCCGGCTCGCTGTTCTGCCCACCGGGTATCGACCGGCGTGACCCGTTTCTGTCGCCGGTATACGCCGATCTCTCGGGCTTGCCGCCCATGCTTATTCAGGTCGGCGAAGACGAAGTGCTGCTCAACGACAGCCTGCGTCTTGCCGAGCGCGCAACGGCGGCGGGCGTTGACGTGCACCTGCAACGCTACCCCGGCTGCTGGCATGTTTTCCAGGCCCACGCCGGCTTGCTGGATATCGCCGATCTGGCCATGACGCGGGTTTCGAGTTTTATTCAGACGCGCTTTGCGGCCGTTGCCGCGCAAAAAGCGCTGTAACCAAAGCTGCACAAATGTGGGAAAGGCACTACGCTGAAACAGGGCGTCCTCGCTGGGCGCCCGCTAGCACACGCTCTACGCCGCAGTACGCAAATGCAACAAGCCTCGGGTGATGGGTCTTTCGGATCTGTCGCGACGTCAGCGCAGTCAGCTGGCAGCAGCAATGGGAAAGCGGTCAAACCATCCATCGCATGTGAGGGGGTCGCATCATGAGCACAGCAAGCCATAACGACATCAGCAGCAATGTGTTGCGCCGGATGAAAGAGGGCGGCTTCGACTTTGCCCGCATCCACCCAATCGAGTTCTACGCCATATTTCCCGATGAGGAGCGGGCCCGCATGGTGGCGAAAAAATTCCGCAGCGAAGTACTCAACGCCCAGGTCAGTGAACGTGATGACGGGGCCTGGCACGTGTTGATCAGCAAAGTCATGTACGCCACCTATGACGGAATTGGTGCGTTCGAGCATGACCTGGAGTCGATGGTCGCCCCGTTGGGTGGCGTTCTCGACGGCTGGGGTGTTACGCAGGAACTCAAAGGGTTGCGGGTCTGACCCGCCAATAACAGGCGCCACACCCCCGAATGCACCGGCCGGCCACAAGCGGGTCGGTGCGCGGCGACTTTTTCTGAAACGCTGACTCTGCCCCGGCACGACGTTTGCCTCATGAGGTGGAAAACAAGAGGCGGTTCAGTGATGAGCGACATTCTGATTCTTACCCACGTCGACTATTGCCCGCCGGGCCACCTGGCGCGGGTGCTCGACGAGCGTCAGCTGGATTTCTCCGTGCTGCGCGCCGATCTGGGCGAGCTGGACGGGTACGACCTCGACCGGCCCAAAGCCGTGGCCATCATGGGTGGGCCCATGAGCGCCAACGATCCCTTGCCGTGGCTGGAAACCGAAATTGCCGCGCTGCAACGGTTTATCGCCCGCGACATTCCCCTGATCGGGCATTGCCTTGGCGGTCAGTTGCTGGCCAAAGCCCTGGGCGCCGACGTTCACCGCATGCCCTATCGGGAAATTGGCTGGCAGCCGCTGTGGCACGCCAGCCAGACGGAGCCCAGCCCGTGGCTTGAGCACCTGCCCGACGAATTCCCCATTTACCAATGGCACGGCGACACCTTCGACCTGCCACCCGGCGCTCAACGCCTGCTCTCGAGCCCCTGGTGCCCTAACCAGGCGTTTGCCTGGGGCGACAAGATTTTCGCCCTGCAAGGGCATCCGGAAATGACCGAAGAACTGGTGCGGCTGTGGCTGAACGACTTTGAGCATTTGCTGGATGAGACTCAGCCGAGTCAGCAGTCGAAACGCAAGATGCTGGAGGATTTGCCGGCGAAGGTGGCGGCGTTGAATGCGGTGGCGGAGGGGTTTTATCGGCGGTGGTTGGGGTTGGCGTTTGGGTGAGATGGGGAGGGTGTTTTGTTTGGGGATTTCGTCTTCCTGCGATTCTGGAGTCCAAACAGAGCCATCCTTCCAAACCTCCGTCATCCTCGCGAGCGCGGCGGTCCGATGATTCGGGATCCAGAGTGGGCCCGGGAAAGGCGATCCTTCCGAAATACTGGATTCCCGCCTGCGCGGGAATGACGAGGTCTTTGGGATCGTGGTGCTCACCTTCGATTACGTAGTCGAATTAGAGTACTCACCAAAACCACCGTCATCCCCGCGCAGGCGGGGATCCAGAATGGGTCAGGGGAATGCAACTCTAGCGAAGCTCCGGATTCCGAACCGTCGAACCGCCGCCCTGCGCCGGAACGACTAAAGACCTTGCCCTGAAACACACCGATGCACCCCATCCACACCCCCAGAAACAACTCCCGTATTTAGTTGCAATCAACCCCGACTAAGCTGGTCATAGAAAAATGCACAAGCGGAGCGGCCTGCCGCTCAACAGGGCGTGGCCGCGCACGGTGAGTCAAGGAATGCGCGATTCTGGTGCGCAGGGTGAGTGTCTTATTTTCAAGTTGTTGATATTCAACGAATAAGACGGATGGCTCGGGCTTTGCAATACCTATGCACGTCCGGGTGACAAGGAGTACGGCATGACCCGCACCTTTTATGACGAGATGTACCTGGCGAACGGCGAATGCCGTCCGCATTACCGGGAGTTCGCGCGCTGGCTGGCCGATACCCCGGATGAGTTGCTGGCGCAGCGCCGCCGCGAAGCTGATCTGCTGTTCCACCGCGCTGGCATCACGTTCACGTTGTATGGCGACGATCAGGGCACTGAGCGCCTTATTCCCTTCGATATCATTCCACGCAGCATCCCGGCCAGTGAGTGGCGGATTGTCGAGCGTGGCTGCATCCAGCGGGTGCAGGCGTTGAATATGTTTCTCGCCGACCTCTATCACGATCAGCGCATTATCAAAGCCGGCATCATTCCGGCCGAGCAGGTGCTGGCCAACGAGGGTTACCAACTGGCGATGCAGGGGCTGAATCTGCACCGCGATCTGTACGCGCATATTTCTGGCGTCGACCTGGTGCGCGATGGCGATGGCACGTACTACGTGCTCGAAGACAACCTGCGTACCCCCAGCGGCGTGAGCTACATGCTCGAAGACCGCAAAATGATGATGCGTCTGTTCCCCGAGCTGTTCGCCGCACAACGCGTGCTGCCCATTGACCACTACCCGAATCTGCTCCTCGACACCCTGAAAAGCTCCAGCCCGCTGGATAACCCCAACGTGGTGGTGCTCACGCCCGGGCGCTTTAACAGTGCGTATTTCGAGCACGCGTTCCTGGCCCGTGAAATGGGCGTGGAGCTGGTCGAAGGTGCCGACCTGTTCGTGCGCGACGACAAGGTGTTTATGCGCACCACCGCTGGCGCCAAGCAGGTGGATGTGATTTACCGCCGCCTCGACGACGCCTTCCTCGACCCGTTGGCATTCAATCCGGATTCCATGCTCGGTGTGCCGGGCCTGCTGTCGACTTACCGCAGCGGCAATGTGGTGCTGGCCAATGCCATCGGCACGGGCGTGGCAGACGACAAATCGATTTACCCCTACGTCGGCGAGATGATCCGTTTCTATCTCGACGAAGAGCCAATTCTGAAAAACGTGCCGACCTTCCAGTGCCGCAAGCCGGTGGAGTTGCAGCACGTGCTGGCCAATCTGGAACACTTGGTGGTCAAGGAAACCCAGGGCTCCGGCGGCTACGGCATGTTGGTTGGGCCGGCCGCCAGCAAGGCGGAAATCGAGACCTTCCGCGCCCGGTTGATTGCCCGCCCCGAGGCGTATATCGCGCAACCGACGCTGTGCCTGTCCACGTGCCCGACCTTTGTCGAAAACGGCATCGCCCCCCGCCATATCGATTTGCGCCCCTTCGTGCTGTCCGGCAAAGACACCCGTGTAGTGCCAGGCGGTCTGACCCGCGTGGCCTTGCGAGAAGGGTCGCTGGTGGTGAACTCGTCGCAAGGCGGTGGCACCAAAGACACCTGGGTGGTGGAGGACTAATTATGCTGAGCCGCACTGCCTCTGACCTGTACTGGATGTCCCGTTACCTGGAGCGCGCCGAGAACCTCGCGCGCATGCTGGAAGTGAGTTATTCGCTGTCGCTGATGCCGCAAGACGGGCGCGGCAACGGCCTGGAAGAGCTGGCGCTGCCGCTGTTGATCACCGGCACGCTGGACGAATACCTGGAGCGTCACGGCCCGTTGCACGCCGAGCGCATGCTGCATTTCTTTGCGCTGGATGCGGAAAACCCGGCCAGCATTTATTGCTGCCTGCAAGCGGCGCGCACCAACGCCCATGCCGTGCGTGGACGCATCACCGCCGACATGTGGGAAAACATCAACGCCACGTGGCTGGAAATTCGCGGCATCGCAGAGCAGGGCCTGGGGCGTTATGGCATCAGCCGCTTCTGCGAGTGGGCCAAGGAGCGTTCGCACCTGTTCCGCGGCGCTACCTTCGGCACCATCATGCGCGGCGACCCGTACCGCTTTATTCGCCTGGGCACCTTTATCGAGCGCGCCGACAACACCCTGCGCCTGCTCGATGCCCGCTACGAAATGCTGGGCGAAGACATCGATGAAAACGACGGTCGTCCGGCGCGCAGTTACTACCAGTGGACCGCCTTGCTGCGGGCGCTGTCTTCCTTCGAGGCATTTGCCGAGATCTACCGGGGCTCGCCCGGCACCCGCAAGGTGGCCGAGCTGTTGCTGCTGCGTCCCGACGTACCGCGTTCCTTGCGCGCGTGCATGGACGAACTGCACCTGATGCTCGCCAGCCTGCCGGGCGAAAACGGCCGTCCGGCGCAGCGGTTGGCGGCAGAGCTGGAGGCGCGTTTGCGCTATACCAGCATCAACGAAGTGCTCGATGAGGGCCTGCACGGCTGGCTCACCGATTTCATCCTGCTGGTGCGCCAGCTAGGCCAGGCCATTCAAACGTCTTACCTGGAGGTCGCATGAGACTCTCAATCAGCCATGACACCACCTATCACTACGAAGATCAGGTGCGTAACAGCATCCAGTACCTGCGCATGACCCCGCACGACAGCGAGCGTCAGCAGGTGATCAGTTGGGAGCTGAACTTGCCGCGTCCGGTGCGCGCGCAGGTTGATCCGTACGGCAACATTCTGCATGTGCTGACCCTCGACGAGCCCCACGAAAGCATTCTGCTCGGCGCCCGTGGGCAAGTGGAAATCGACGAGTCGAGCGAGTGCGAACACGAAGACCAGTCGCCGCTACCATTCTTGCGCACCACCCGACTGACCGAGGCCGACCAGGCGCTGCGCGAGTTTGCCATGGTGCAATGCAACAGCCGCCGCGACCGTTCCTGCATGATCGATTTGATGCACGGCCTCAATGCGCGCATTCGCTATCAGCCGGACGTCACCGATGTACAAACCAGCGCCGCCGAAGCGTTCGCCGGCGGCAAAGGCGTATGCCAGGACCAGGCCCATGCGTTTATCGCCTGCGCCCGCAGCCTGGGCGTTCCGGCGCGGTATGTGTCGGGCTACCTGTTCACCGACCGCGACGACCACCTGTCCAGCCACGCCTGGGCTGAAGCCTGGCTCGATGGCGCCTGGTACAGCTTCGACGTGACCAATTGCCTGGCCAAACCCGAGCGCCACCTGAAGCTGGCAGTCGGCCTGGATTACCTCGACGCTTGCCCGGTGCGCGGTATGCGCCGTGGCGGTGGTGTGGAGCAGATGCACGCCCACGTCGAAGTGTCGCCTGTGCGCGTGCAACAGCAATAACTTCATAAGCCGCGCAATAAGCGGTTAATTTCCTTAACGCCCGGCGCAGTGTTTGCTGCCCGGGCGTCCTTGCCTGTGTGGACTCTGATGACTTATTGCGTTGCTCTGAACCTGGCCGAAGGCCTGGTGTTCGTCTCTGACTCGCGCACCAATGCCGGTGTCGACCATATCGCCACGTTTCGCAAACTGCATGTATTCGCCGTGCCCGGCGAGCGCCTGATTGTGCTGCAAACCGCCGGCAACCTGGCCACCTCGCAAGCGGTGATCAACCTTTTGCGTACGCGCCTGAACCACGACGGCGTGCACCTCAACAACGTGGTCAACCTGTACGGCGCTACCACGCTGGTGGGCGATACCATGCGCGAAGTGATGGCCCGCGACGCCAACTCGCCCATGGCGGCGGGGGTCGATCTGAGCTGCTCGTTTCTGGTCGGCGGACAAATCAGCGGCCAGCCGGCGGAGCTGTACAACATCTACCCGCTGGGCAACTTCATCTCCGCCTCCGACGACACGCCGTTCTTCCAGATTGGCGAAAGCAAATACGGCAAACCGATCCTCGATCGCGCGCTGAACTACCACACCGACCTGGACAAAGCCCTGCGCTGCGCACTGGTGTCGTTCGACTCGACCATCCGCAGTAACTTGTCGGTCGGCTTCCCGCTGGACGTGGTGGTGTACAAAGCCGACAGCCTGCAAGTGCCGGCCGGTTTCCGCGTGCTGGAAAGTGATCCGTATTTCGAAGGGGTTCGCCAGCAGTGGTCGCAGGGGCTGAGCCAGTTGCTGGATGAGTTGCCACCGTTGCCGCCGGAGTATTCGGTTTAGGGCCAACAGCAACGGCCCCTCACCCCAGCCCTCTCCCGCAAGCGGGAGAGGGGGCTTTAACGGCGTATCGGCTTCACATAGTCAGTTCGGCCAACGTCCCCCTCGCCCGCGCGGCGGAGAGGGGCCGGGAGTGAAACAGCAACGGCCCCTCACCCCAACCCTCTCCCGCAAGCGGGAGAGGGGGCTTTAGCGGCGTATTGGCCTCACATAGTCAGTTCGGCCAACGTCACCCCTCGCCCGCTTGCGGGAGAGGGGCTGGGGGTGAGGGCAGCGGCAGACGCAATTGCTACGACCGCCAACCACCCCCCAACGCCTTGTACAACGCAATCGCCGCCTGCATCCGCGCCAGCCTCAGCTGCACGCCACCTTCTTCGGCCTGAAACAACACACGCTGCGTTTCCAGCACGCTGAGCAAGGTCTCGGCGCCTGATTGGTAGCGGTTCTGCGCCAGTTCGAAAGCGCGCTGCGCGTATTGGCGTTCCTGGTCTTGCCAGGTGCGTTGCTGGTCCAGCCCGGCGATGGCGGTGAGGGCTTTTTCGACGTCGGCGAATGCGGCGTCGATGGCGCCTCGGTAGCTGTGCAGCAGTTCTTCCTGACGCGCCTGACTCAGGTCGCGGCCGGCGGCGAGTTTGCCGGCGTTGAAAATTGGAGCGCCAAGCCCGGCCGCCACGGTGTAGAAGGGGTTTTCCAGTACATCCTTGAAGGCGTCAGCTCCCGAGCCCAAGCTGGCTGTCAGCGTCAGGCTTGGCAGCATGGCGGCGCGCGCCACTTGTACATCGGCACTGGCGGCGGCCAGGCGCGCTTCGGCGCTGGCGATGTCGGGACGCCGGCTCAGCAACTCGCTCGGCACACCGGCGCCAATGTTCGGCCATTGCAGCTCGCTGAAGCGCTCATCGCCCATGGACAACCGCTGCACCGGCTGCCCCAGCAGTTGGGCCAGAGCGATGCGCGCTTCCATGGCTTGCTGGCGCAGCAGTGGCAATTGCCGTTGCTGTGCGGCGACCAGGCTGCCTTGTTGCGCCCGTTCCAGTTCAGTGGCAGCGCCCGCCTGGAAACGTTGGTCGATAAGCGCGAGCACCTGCTGCGCGTTGGCCAGGTTCTGCTCGGCGATGCGCAGCTGTTCCGCCAGCGCCAGGCTGTTGAGGTAGCTGCTGGCGACGCTGCTGAGCAGCGTCAGGCGCACGGTGTCGCGGTCATGTTCGCTGGCACGCTGGGCTTGTCTGGCGCTGTTGCGGGCGGCGGCGCGGCCGCCCCAGAAATCCACTTCATAGCTGGCGCTGAGGCTGGCGGTGTAGGTGTTCAGGCGGCGGTCGTAGCGGTCGGTGTCGCGCTGGCTGTAGCCGTCGCCGTCGAGCAGTTCTTCGCGGGCCGCGTCAAACCCTCCTTTTACTTCCGGCAGCAGCGCCGCGCCGGCAACGGTGCTGCTGGCGCGTGCCTGACGCACCCGGGCTTCGGCGGCGGCCAGGTCGTGGCTGGAGCGTTCGGCCTGGGCGATCAGTTCGGTCAGGTGCGGGCTGCCAAATGCGCGCCACCAGTCGCGCTGCACGCCATCGCCAGCGCTCAGTGTATGGGGCGATGCCCACTGCGGCGGCGCGGGCGGCGGTTCGATAGCGGCGGGCGGCGTGCTGCATGCACTGATGGCCAGGCAAACGGGGAGCAGGGCGGGAAAGACGTTTTTCATGGGCTGGTCAGCGCCGTTACCGGGTCGAGTTGGGCGGCTTTGCGTGCGGGCATAAAGCCGAACACCACACCGGTTATCAGGGCGCAGAAAAACGCGCCGGCTATCGCCAGCGCCGAAAACACCACGGCAATCTCGCTCAGGTGCAGCAAGCCGCCGACCAGTAGCGCCAGGACGATGCCTGCGATGCCGCCCACTACCGAGAGCAACACCGCTTCGGTAAGAAATTGCCGAAGGATGTCGCGCTGCCGCGCGCCGGTGGCCATGCGAATACCAATTTCGCGGGTGCGTTCACGCACGGTCATCAACATGATGTTCATCACCCCGATGCCGCCGACCAGCAGCGAGATGGCGGCGATTGCGCCGAGCATCAGCGACAGGCTGTTCTGGGTGCGCGCTTCGGCCTGAATCATGGCCGCGTTGTTGGTCAGCTGAAAATCGCGCACGCCACGGTGCAGGCGCAGCATCAGGCGGTCGATAGCCAGCTCGGCCTCGTGCACGCGTTTGGCGTCGGCGGCGGCGATCACCACGAATTCCGGATTGTGTTTGCCGAACAGGCGAATGCTGGCGGTGGAGTAGGGCACCACGATTTGTTTGTCGCTGTCGTCATCGCCGGAGCTGGCGCCCTTGGTGCTAAGAACGCCGATGACCTGAAACGGCACGTTCTGAATCAGGATGTAGCGGCCGACAGGGTTGGCAACCCCGGCGAACAGCGCATCGCGCACTTTCTGGCCGATGACCGCCACGGTGGCCGCGCGGTCTTCGTCGGCCTGGGTGAAGAAACTGCCTTGCGCTACCGGCCAGTTGAGGATGGTGGGAAAGGCCACGCCGTTGCCCCGCGTGTAAGCGTAGTAGTCGATATTGCCGTAGCGCACCACGGTGTCGCCGCCGTTCACCGGCATGATCTGCCTTACCTGTGGCAGGGTGCCGACGGCGGCCAGGTCGTCGAGGCTGACCACGCCTTCCGGTGCTCGCGGCATAGGCGCAATGCCGGAGAGGTAGATGATGTTCGAGCCAAAGGCGCCTATCTGCGCCATCACTTGCCGCTTGCTGCCCTCGCCAACGGCGAGCATCACCACCACCGACGCCACGCCAATAACGATGCCGAGCAAGGTCAGCGCCGTGCGAAAACGGTTCACCCACATCACCCGCCAGGCGGCTTTCAGGGCATCGAGCACCTCCGCAGACCATGAGGCGGTGTGGGTGCCTGGCGCACGGAGACGCTGTTGCAGTTGCTCGATCTCCCCCTGGCCACGGGCGCCGGGCACCGGCGTGCTGCTGGCGCTGTCGCTGATGATCACGCCGTCGCGCACTTCGATAACGCGTCGGGCGCGGGCGGCGACGTCGCGGTCGTGGGTGATCAACACCACGGCATGACCTTGCTCGGCCAGCTCATCGAGCAACGCCATGACCTGCGCGCCGCTGTGGGTGTCGAGGGCGCCGGTGGGTTCGTCGGCGAGAATGATATGGCCGCCGTTCATCAACGCGCGGGCAATCGATACGCGCTGCTGCTGGCCGCCGGACAACTGATGCGGGCGGTTCTCCCGTCGGCTGCCCAGGCCCAGCCGCTCCAGCAGGGCGGCGGCGCGTGTCTGGCGTTCGCTCGGGCTGAGGCCGGCGTAGATGGCTGGCATCTCGACATTTTCCTGGGCACTGGCTGACGGGATCAGGTGGTAGCCCTGAAACACAAAGCCGAATGCCTCGCGCCGCAGCCAGGCCAGTTCATCGGCGGGCAGTTGGGCGACGTCCATGCCGCTGAATTGGTAACTGCCGGAACTGGGGCGGTCGAGGCAGCCGATGATGTTCATTAGCGTCGATTTTCCAGAACCGGACGCACCGACGATGGCAACGAATTCACCGGGATAAATCGCCAGCGACACGCCACGCAGCACCTCGACCACCGGCGCGCCATTGCCGCCGTATTGCTTGCGGATGTCAGTGAGGGCGATCAGGGCAGTGGCGCAGCCGTTCTCCGCAGCCGGCACGCTCATTCGCCGGCCCCGGCGGGCGGGCCGATCAACAGCCGTTCGCCTTCTTCCAGGCCGGCAAGTACCTGCACCGACATGCGATCGCGCAGCCCGGTGCGCACCTCGCGCGTTTCGATCTGACCTTTGCCGTTGAGCACCAGCGCCTTGTACGTGTCGGGCGTGGCGGTGGCGTCTTGCAGCGCGGCCACGGGAATGGCCAGCACGTTATCGGCCTTGCCCGCGACGAAGAACACCTGCGCGGTCATTTCCGCCATCAGCGCGCCGTCGGCGTTGTCGACGTCGAGCAGCACGGTGTAGAGCACCACGCGTCCGCCACCTTCGGCATTGGGGCTGCCGCCGCCCTGATTGGCCTGGTCCAGCGGCGTGGGCGGCAGCGGCAGCACCTGGCGCACTGTGCCGTTCCAGCGCCGACCGTCGCCGCTGAGGGTGGTGAACCAGGCGTGCATGCCGGGCTTGATGCGGCTGATATCGGCTTCGGACACCTGCGCCCATACCGTCATCGGCGACAGCCTGGCGATGCGCATGATCAGCGGGGTTTGTTGCTGGGCGTTGAGCGTCTGGCCCACGCGTGCGTCGACAGCGACCACCGTGCCGGCCATGGGCGCGTAAATGCGCGTGTAGCCGAGTTCCGCTTCGTCGCTGCGCAGACTCGCTTCGGCCTGACGAATCCGGGCTTGAAACATGGCGATGCGTGCCTGGCTGGCGCGCACCTGAGCGGTCGCAACTTGCACATCTTCAGTGCGGGTGGCGCCGCCTCGGGCCAGTTGCTGCTGGCGCGCGAGTTGCTGGTTGGCCAGTTCGTTCTGCGCGCGCTGTTCGGCCAGTTCGGCTTTCAGCTGGTCGATGGAATAGCGGCTGGCATCCACCTTGGCCTGTTGCGTGGACGGGTCGATTTCCACCAGCAACTGACCCTCTTCAACGTGCTCGCCGGGCTCGGCATGCAGTTTCAGAATCTGCCCGGAGGCTTGCGCGCCGACGTCCACATAACGCCGTGGCTGCAAGGTACCCAGGGCGCTGACGCTGCTTTCAATCGTGCCGCGCGCCACCTGCACGGTGCCCAGCTCGCTGCTGCGAAACGGCAACGCCTGCCAGGTGGCAACGGCCACCAGCGGGGTCAGGCAAAGCAGGGTGAGAACGAGACGGCGGGGGGTAATCAGGGCGCTCATTGGCAGGCTCTTCGGGGTCTGCCAAATGAACGAAGCCGAGGCGCAACTATTTAGTGGTTACGGGTGGGTTAGCCGTTACAGGCGGGCGGCGCGGTGGCGGATCAGCGTGGTGCCGTCGGCCTGAGGTTCGAGCTTGATGGGCAGCACCTTGGGCAGCGCTTTCACCAGATTGGCGACGTCACGCGTGCTGTAGATGCCGCCGATGCGAATGTCGGCCGTGCTCTGGTCGGCGAGCAACAGCGGCTCGTCGAGGTAGCGGTTGAGCAATGGCACGGCTTCGCCGAGGGTGATGTCGTTGAGAATCAGCTTGCCGTCACGCCAGGCGAGGGCGGTGGCGGTGTCTACCGATTTCACCGTGGGCTTGAGGTCGCCGGGTTTGAAGCTGGCCTGCATGCCGGGCGTAAGCGTGCTGTCGTTGCCCTGGCGTTCGCTCTGCACGCGCACCGACCCTTCGGTAACGGTGACCACCACGCTGTTGTTGTACTTCCACACATTGAAGCGCGTGCCGGTAACGGTGATCGAGCCTTCGCCGGCCGTTACGACAAAGGGGTGATCGCTGTCGTGCGTCACGTGGAAATACGCTTCGCCGCTGCTCAGGCGCACGCGGCGCTGGTCGCGGTAGTTGCTGAAGCTGAGGTTGCTGTTGCTGTTCAGTTCCACTTCGCTGCCATCGCCCAGGGTGATGCGGCTGATGTTTTGCGCCGTCTCGAAATGCTCATACGAATTGGGCACCCAGCCCATCATCCAGCCGCCGTAGGCCGCCAGCGGCAGGGCCATCACCGCCAGCGCGATGGCCCTGGCTTGGGTGCGCCAGCCACGGCGGCGTGGACGTGCGGGCCGGCCTGGGACTGCGGGAGCCTGGTGCAAGTTAGGGCTGGGAGAGGAGGCGGTTGTGCTGGCCGGGAGGTGTTCGCTGAGGTCCCAGATTTCCAGCATGGCGACGTATTCGATGGAGTGGCTGGGGTGTTCGTCGAGCCACAGTTTGAACTGTTCGCGCTCTGCGTCCGTGCAATCCGGAGCATGCATGCGCATGCACCAGTGTGCAGCCACCTCAACCAGTGGGTCGTCGTTGGCAGGGGAAGGCGCGTTGTTCATCAGGGAATACCGGTTACCTGGTACTGGAGCAGAGAAAGTTATATCCCTGGCAGATGAGATTAAATGCTTGATGAGAATTATTATAAAATGAATAATTCCATACTGCCAGTATGACGGTCAGGGGTGGTCAACCTTATCGCACTGTTCGCCGTCACGTCTGTGGCCGGGAGTTGTTTTGGAGATTTATTATCGCGAGCTGGTGCGCTTTTTAAGCGCCAGGCTGGGGGACCGACACGTGGCCGCCGACGTCGCCCATGACGCGTATTTGCGCGTGATGGAACGAGCCAGTCAAGAGCAGATCGAGTCGCCTCGCGCGTTCCTGTACCGAACAGCCCTGAACCTGGTGATCGACGAACACCGCCGCAACAGCCTGCGTCGCACCGAAACCCTCGACGTGCTCGACGAAGAAGAACAATTCTTCACCCCCTCGCCACACCGTGACCTGGCGCAAAATCAGCGCCTGCAACTGTTGCAGCGTGCCCTCGACGAGTTGCCGGCCCTGTGCCGCGACGCGTTTCTGCTGCGAAAGCTTGAAGGCTTGAGCCACGGCGAAATTGCCGAACGCCTGAGCATTTCCCAGAGCCTGGTGGAAAAACACATCGTCAACGCCATGAAGCACTGCCGCGTGCGCATGCGTGAGTGGGATGCCGAGTGATGGTGGTCCTGTTGGGCTTCGCCGGCGGCTCAACCCAACCTACGATGCACTCTGTCCGTAGGTTGGGTTGAGCCGTAGGCGAAGCCCAACAACCCCGCCGGCTAAATTTAATTCCCCTGTCCTCGTTCTTACACAACAGGCGATCTTTGCTCGCCACCCAATTCCCTTGCCACCCGTTGTGTGTGGCTTCTCCAGAGGACACTGGACATGACTCCAACTCTCGCACCAGCCGCCATCCATGACCTGATCGGCATTGGTTTCGGCCCGTCCAATCTGGCGCTGGCAATCGCTCTGCGCGAGCGTGCCCAGCATCAGGGCGCGCTGGATGTGTTGTTTCTGGACAAGCAGGCCGACTACCGCTGGCACGGTAATACGCTGGTGACGCAAAGCGAGTTGCAGATTTCCTTTTTGAAAGACCTGGTGACCCTGCGTAACCCAAGCAGCCCGTACTCTTTCGTCAATTACCTGCACGCCCATGACCGCCTGGTGGATTTCATCAATCTCGGCACCTTTTATCCGTGCCGCATGGAGTACAACGACTACCTGCGCTGGGTCGCCTCGCAGTTCGCCGAGCAGAGCCGCTATGGCGAGGAAGTGCTGGCCATCGAGCCGCTGCTGCATAACCACAAGGTCGAGTCGCTGCGCGTGGTGTCGCGCGACAGCCAGGGCGAAACCTTTGTGCGCCAGACCCGCGCCGTGGTGGTCAGCGCCGGCGGCACACCGCGTATTCCGGAGGCGTTCCGCGGCCTCAAGGGCGAGCCGCGGGTGTTTCATCACGCCCATTATCTGGAGCGTATGGCGTTGCAGCC
Organism: Pseudomonas viridiflava; assembly: GCF_900573885.1. Taxonomy (GTDB): domain Bacteria; phylum Pseudomonadota; class Gammaproteobacteria; order Pseudomonadales; family Pseudomonadaceae; genus Aquipseudomonas. The sequence goes on along the minus strand of NZ_UPSE01000533.1, from coordinate 196,888 downwards.
CTGCGTCAGCGGCAAGCCGATGCGCGTGGCGATCATCGGCGGTGGACAGAGCGCGGCCGAGGCGTTTATCGACCTTAACGACAGCTTCCCTTCGGTGAAGGTCGACATGATTCTGCGCGGCTCGGCGCTCAAACCGGCCGACGACAGCCCGTTCGTGAACGAAGTGTTTTCCCCCGAATTCACCGACCTGGTGTTCAGCCAGACCGGCGCCGAGCGCGAGCGGTTTATTCGCGAGTACCACAACACCAATTACTCGGTGGTGGACATCGATTTGATCGAGCGTATTTACGGCATTTTTTACCGGCAGAAAGTCTCGGGCATTCAGCGCCACGCCTTCCACCATCTGCGCACCGTGGAGCGCGCTACCGCCCAGGCCGACGGTATTGAACTGGCCCTGCGCCACAGCGCCAGCGGCGAGCTGGACGTGCACCGTTACGACGCCGTGGTGCTGGCCACCGGTTACGAGCGTCAAACCCACCGTCAGTTGCTGGAGCCGCTGGCGCCGTACCTCGGCGATTTTGAAGTGGACCGCGACTACCGCATCGTCACCGACGAGCGCTGCCAGGCGGCGGTGTATATGCAGGGCTTCTGCCAAGCCAGCCACGGCTTGAGCGACACCTTGCTATCGGTGCTGCCGATACGCGCCAACGACATCGCCAGTTCGTTGTATGGCTACCTCGGGCACCAGTCGATGAGCGACGTGCAGCGGGCGCCGTTGTTTGCCACGGCTAGCTGAGAGCAGCCCGCACACTCAAAGCGAATCGAGCACCAACCCCACCTGCCGAATCTTCGGCAGCTTGCGCACCACTAACTGGTGCGAGCGCGTCAGCAGCGCTTGCAACTCGTGCGTGCTGACTACCTCCGGGCTGTCCAGCCGAATCCAGTGAGCCCGCGCCAGATAAGGCGCCGGGCGTATGCCGGGACGGTCGACGTAGCCGAGGAACAGATCGCTATCGACCTTGAAGGCCAGGCCGGCCCCCATAAAGTTGATGATGGCGACCATCTTGTTCTGCGCGATCGAGAACACACGGTTGTCGCCCCATTTCAGGTCTTCGCGCACGCCCGGCAGTTGCAGCAGAAACTCGGCGGTCTGGCTGGCATTCATGGTCGGTTCCTTTGTTGATGAGGGCGTTAGACCGGGTGCGGCCAGTCGCCGCGAAAGTGTTCGGTCACATGGTCCAGCCAGGCGCGCACGGCCGGCAACATGCCGCGACGATGGGGGTACACGGCCTGCAGATAACCACCGGGCAAATTCCATTGCGGCAATAGCTGCACCAGGCGGCCGTCGGCCAGCTCTTCATGGCAGTTCATCAGCGGCAGCATGGAAAAGCCCAGACCGGCCAGTGCCGCGTTTTTCCGTACGGAAAAATCTTCAATGGCCAGGCGCGGTTCGAAGGCCATCTCGCGTTTGTTGCCGTCGCTGTCTACCAGGCGATAGCGCACCTTGCGGTCGGTGTCCACGGCGCCGAGCACGGGCAGCTCGCGCAAGTCGCTGAGCTCCTGAATGTGCCGACCGGCCAGCAGCGCGGGGGAGGCCACCAGTACCGCGACGGCGGGGCGGAGCTTGCGGGAGATCAGATTGGGGTCTTCGTCACCTTCATCCCGCACCCGCAACGCCACGTCGAAACCCTCGGCCAGCACATCGACCCGGCGATTCACCAGCACCACTTCCAGCTGCACCTGCGGGTAGGTGCTGAGGAAGTCGTTGACGATGGGGGACAGGTACGACTCGGCCAGCGCGGTGGGGCACGAGACGCGCACCCGGCCGCGCGGCTCGCTGGAATGGGTGGCCACGGCTTCGTCGGCCATGTCGGCAGCGATGATCATGGTCTGGCAGTGGCGGAAGTAATGCTCGCCGATTTCCGTCAGCGCCAGTTTGCGCGTGCTGCGCTGCAGCAGGCGCGCGCCAAGGCGTTCTTCCAGTTCGGCAATGCGCCGCGACAGGCGTGATTTCGGCACGCCAAGCAGGCGGCCGGCAGCGGCGAAACCGCCGGCTTCCACCACCTTGGCGAAATAGAACAGGTCGTTGAGATCTTGCATGGTGGGTTCTGGCTGTAGTCATCGTCCTATTGGTGGGACGAACTATCACATTTTTGCTGACTAATACGCCATTGGAATCATCGGTAGGCTTACCTCCATCAGATTTCAGCCACTTCGGCCAACCTTGATTCGGAGAAACTCAATGAAACTTCTGCACCTCGATTCCAGCATCCTCGGCGACAACTCGGCTTCGCGCCAACTGAGCAAAGCCGTGGTCAGCGCGTGGAAAGCCGCCGACTCCAGCGTTCAAGTCAGCTACCGCGACCTGGCCGCCGACGCCTACAGCCACTTCTCTGCCGCCACCCTGGTTGCCGGCGGTACGCCAGCAGAACTGCGCGACGCCGCACAGAAGCACGAAGCTGAGCTGGCCGAAGCCACCCTTAACGAATTCCTCGCCGCCGACGCCATTGTGATTGGCGCGCCGATGTACAACTTCACCGTGCCCACCCAGCTCAAGGCCTGGATCGACCGCATCTCGGTTGCCGGCAAAACCTTCGCCTACGACGAGAACGGCCCTAAAGGCCTGGCCGGCGGCAAGAAAGTCATCATCGTGTCGACCTCGGGCGGCCTCCATGCCGGCCAGGCCAGCGGCATTGCCCACGAAGACTACCTGCAGTTGCTGTTGCGCTTCCTCGGCATCACCGATATCGAAGTGGTACGCGCCCAGGGCCTGGCTTACGGCGAAGAGCCGCGCGCACAAGCCCTGGCCGCTGCCAATGAGCAGGTTTCCGGGTTGTTTGCTGTTGCGTAACGCGTGAATCGCGTCTGGAAAATCCTCGCTTCGGCGGGGATTTTTTTTGGCATAGCTTCTGCTTCATGTTTGCGAAGCGGTGGAGGCGGGCTCATGCTCGGTGCTAACCGCAAGCGACAGTGGCTGCGGTTGAATCGTGGAGGTGGGCGTGAGCACCGTTTTTGCGCGTGGGTTGCTGATAGTGCTCGGTTTGCTGGCCGGCGCGTTGCCTGCGTGGGCGGGCGCTGCAGGCTCACGCCTGACCGTGGGCATTCACCACATGACCCTGCGTGATCCACTCGACCAGCAACCGATGCAAGCGGTTGCGTTCTACCCGGCCTACGCCAAAACCAATGTCAGCCTGATCGGCCCCTATCGCATCGCTGCTGGCCAGGACGTGCCCGTTGCGCCAGGCCGCTATCCGCTGCTGGTGCTGAGCCACGGCAACAGCGGCAGCCCGCTGGCGCAGCACGACCTCGCCACCTATCTGGCCAAACACGGTTTTGTGGTGCTGGCCGTGATTCACCCTGGCGACAACTACGCCGACCAGAGTCGCCTCGGCACGCTGAGCAATCTATATGGCCGGCCGATGCAAATTTCCCAGGCCATTACCGACGCCTTGCAAGACCCCTGGTTGGAGCCGTTCGTGGATGAGCAGCGGATCGGCATGATCGGCTATTCCGCGGGTGGCGAAACGGCGTTGATCGTCGGCGGCGCGCAACCGCAGCCGCAGTTGCTTCGCGATTATTGCCAGGCCCATCCGGCGGACGAAGACGCCTGCCGCAGCCACGGCGAGCTGGTGGTGGATCGTGACGACCTGGTGGCCGAGAGTGACCCACGGGTAAAAGCGCTGTTGCTGTTGGCGCCGCTGGGCCTGATGTTCGGCAAGGAAGAACTGCAAGACGTGCAGTTGCCGGTGCTGATGTATGCCGGCGCTGACGACCAGTTGCTGTCAGTGGAAACTAACGCGCTGGCGCTGACCCACAGCCTGCCGCAGCCGCCGGACTACCGGCTGTTCGATGGCGCCGGGCATTTCATCTTTATGTCGCCGTGCTCGGCCGAGCAGGAACAACTGATGCCGATGCTGTGCAAAGACGCCGACGGCGTCGATCGCCAGCGCATTCACCGGCGCATGAACGCCGAAGCGGTGGAGTTTTTCAGCACCGTGCTGGGCCCGGACATGCGCAACCATCAGGCGTCGCTGCACTAGGCTTGCGCTTCGCGCCGCGCCAGCCAGATGCTCAGGCTTAAGCCGCACACCGCCAGCAAGGCGGCAGCGAGAAAGATGCCGTTGTAACCGAAGCCATACGCCACCGCGCCCATCAGCGGGCCGGCCGTCGCCAGGGCCAGGTCAAAGAACACGGCATAGGCGCTGAAGCCGGCGCTGCGGCTGCTATCCGGCACGCGCTTGATGGCTTCAACGCCCAGCGCCGGATACACCAGCGACAACCCGCACCCCGTCAATGCCGCACCGGCCATGGCCCACGCCGGGCTTGGCGCCAACCACAGCAGCAACAAACCCAGGGTTTCGATGGCCATGCAGCTGATCGCCACGTTGTAGCCGCCGTAACGTTTGATGGCGTCGATCAATAGCACCCGGGCGCCGATAAACGCCACACCAAAGGCCGACAAGCTATACGCCGCGCCGCTCCAGCCTTTACTGGCGAAGTACAGGGCGACAAAGGTGGTGAGCGTGCCGTAACCAATCGAGCCCAGCGCCAGCCCGAGGCCGTATGGCGCGATGCGACCCAGCACGGTGCTGAAAGGCAGGCGCTCGCCTTTCAGTACCGGCGCCGACGGGCGTTTCCAGATCAACAGCAAACCCAGCACCGCCACCGCCATCAGTGCAACGCCGAGCGTCCAGTAACCCCAGGCGTCGACCATCAACACACCGGCCGGCGCACCGATGGCGATGGCGCCATAGGCGGCGATGCCGTTCCAGGAAATGACCCGCGCGGTGTATTCGACGCCAACCCGGTTGATGCCCCAACTGATGGTGCTCACGCCCAGCAGCCCCTGCGTGACGCCCAGCAGCAGACGCGCCGCCAGCATGATTAGCAGGCTCACCAGCGGCAGGTGGCTGAGCTGGGTGGAGAGCAGCGTAAGCAAGCCGCTCACGGCAATGCCGCTCAGCCCATACACCAGCGCCGGCTTGGTGCCCAGGCTGTCGGCCAGGCGTCCGGCCAGGGGGCGGCTGAGCAGGGTGGCGAGGTATTGCGAGGCGATGGTCAGGCCGGCGATAACCGCGCCGTAACCGAGCTGATCATGGACAAAACCCGGCACCACGGCGATGGGAATGCCAATGCAGAGAAAGCCGAGAAAGGTATAGAACACGACGGCAAGAATTTGCCCCGTGATCGCCAGAGAGCTGGGCGGTTGGGTGTGCATGCAGAAGAAACTTCGCTAGAAAACCTGCGCTAATCATGGCCAGTGAACGACGAGAAGGGAAGGTAGCTAACGATTTTTCCGAAGACACCGTTCTCAGGCCGGTTTAAGGCTGAGAACGGTGAACGCGGTTTTATTGAGGGTTGTTGCGCTCGTGCCGGTAGGCGCTTACCGCCTCGTACACCGCTTTGCGCAAGCGGTTGATGCCGCCCAGCGGGCGGTGTTCGGGCAGCGCATGCCAGGGGTTGAAGGACTGGTTGTCACAGGCCAGCGTCTGTTCGGTGCTGTCGAAATCCTGGGCCGGCACCTGGATGGTGGCCACGGTTTCAAACGGCGATACCTTCTGGCTCCATTCGATGCTGGTGTCTTCCAGTGGCATGTAGAACGCCGGGTTCTGCCGTTGCACTTGCAGCTCGAAGCAGGCCGGCATGCGGTCCAGTGACAGCTGCTGATAGAGCGCGTCGTGGAGGAAGTTCGGCATGGCGGTATTCACCTCGGGCAAGGTGTACGCCGGGCAGCGTTGCGGCGCCGGAACCACGCGGTATTTGATGTTGTGCGGGCCGAATTTGAACGGCGCCACCGAATCGTAAGTGGTGGCCACCGGGCTGTCTGGCGCCGGCGACAAGGTTTTCAGGGCGATGGTCAGGTGGCGGATCTGCCAGGTGCGCGGGTCCAGGCTCGGGAAGAAGGCCAGAATCTTTTTGCCGTCGGCCTGGGCTTTGAAATTGCTCTGGTATTCGGCCACGTCGCTGACGAAAAAAGACGGGTGATTGAACATCACAAAGTCCTGCTCACCGGCCACGGCAGGGGAGGTCATCAGCTTGGCGCCGGGCACGTCGAAGAGTTTGATGGCCATGCCGCGCGCATCGCGCACGCGGTCGAACTGCGGGTAGGCGTTTCCGTTGGACAGGCGCATCAGTGCCTGCCAGGTTTTGCCCGGCTCGCTGAACACGCCCTCGCGCAATTCATCGTTGAGCTCAGGCAGCACGGTGACTTGCGCCTTCACGCAGCCATGCGCTTTGGCGTGGGCGTCGCGCAGCACGCGGGTCTGGTCTTTGTGCTGCTCAACCACGCGAATGGCATCTTCGATAATGCCGCGCGTCATCGCCGCTTCGCCGGGCGGAATCTGTTCCTCGGCCGGCACCGGGCCGGAGAATTTCCAGGCGTAATACAGCTCGGCAATCGCCCAGCCGCCGAGGCCAACCACCGCCAGTACCAGAATCAGTTTGCCGAGCACACGGCCCAGCCACAGCCAGAAGCGTTTAAGCATGAAGCGAATCCTTTTCAATGTGTCCCGCAGGAGGGGTCATCCCTGGCAGCTCGGGCCTGGTGTCCAGGCGGCGGGTGTAACAGGTTGCAGCTGACTTTCAAGGGCCGGATTACCCAGCACCTTCAGGTACTCGATCAGCGCCAGGCGCTCGTTGGGGTCCAGCCCACGGCCAATCACGCCTTGCTGACGGCAGCCGTCGCGGAATTCGTGGCCTTGGTTGCTGTTGCCGGTAACGCCGGTTTTGAACAGGAAACCACCGTCGAATTTCTCACTTCGGTAGCCCGCGCGCTCGGGGTCGTATTCGTGGTTGCCGACCCAGAATTCAGCCCGCCGTTCGTACACTGGCGACAGCAGTTCAAACAGGGTGGGCACCGAACCGTTGTGCAGGAACGGTGGTGTGGCCCAGATGCCATCCAGCGGCCGCGCCTTGTAGCCACGCTTTTCCTGAACGCCGATGGGCAGGCCGTAGCCGTCCATTTTCCAGCGTTCTTCGCCGCTGATGCTGGCGTCCTGGTAGGCGCGGTTTTCCACGTAGGCGGTGATATAGGCCAGGCCCTTGGCGCTGGAGATGCTGCGGAAGTTGAGGTCTTCCAGCTTGCCGTCAAACAGTTTCACGCCGAGGGTGCTGAGCTGCTCTTTGCTCCAGCCGAGTTTGCTGATATTGAAGCGATGGTCGGCAATGTTGTCGGCGGTGGTCGGGTCGGTGCCGACGATGCTGACCGGCACAATGCGCATCCGCCATTCCGGGTCGCGCGTGGGTGCCAGGCGCTTGTCCGGTGCTTTGGGATCCGGCGCGTGGCAGTAAGCGCAGTTTTCCTGATACAGGGCGTGGCCGCGGCTGGCCATTTCCATGTTGACCTTGCCCAGCACCGGCTCCGGCCAGGCGGGCGGCTTCAGCTGTTTGAGGGTTTCTTCCAAGGTGTAGAGATCACGCACGCGCACGCTGGAGGCGTAGCGCTCGGCCACCGGCACGCGGCCCTGGTTGTCTTCAAACAGTTTCACCGTGGCACCCACGCCCAGTGCTTCGCCGATATTTCGTGCCATCGGCTGCATGGCCGAACCGTTCCACTGCACCCAGTCGAACTTCCAGATATCCCACAGCTGCGGGTAGCTCACCGGCGCGTTGCCGACGCGGTAGTTGCTCGGGTCGATGGCGTCGCCGAACACGCTGTTGGCAATGCGGCCAAAGGCGTCGGTGCGACCGAAGCCTTCCTCGGTGGGGTAAAGACCGCGGTGCGTGTCGTTCCAGGCTTGAGACAGAATGCGGTCGAGCGTGACCTTGAGGTCGGTGCGTAATTGGTCGCGGCCTTCGGGGTATTTGTCGCCCAACACGTTTTTGGCAAAGCGCGTGAATTTCAGCGGGTTGTAATAGGTGAAGGCCAGGCTCATGCCGAGGGCCTGGCCGAAGCTGCCACCTTTTAAGGTAGGAACAGTGGAAGCGAGCGAGTGCAGGGCAGCGCCGCCGTCGATACGTACCGACTGGCCTTTGAAGCGCAACTCACCGGTGTGACAGGCCGCGCAGCTGATATCGAGCAGTTGCACGCCGGTTTCATCATCCCGATGGCGAGCGAAACCCACGGGCAAATTGCCCGGGTTCAGCGCGGTCGGCTTCTGGTTGGGTTCGGTAAGAAAACCAAAGCGGGCGAGGTAATCCGGCGCAGCGAATTGTTCTTCGGAAAACGGCAATTCCAGCGCCGTGAACCATTCGTAGCGCAGCCCTTTCACCTCGGTGCCTTGCGGGGTGTAGTAATAGGTTTGGCGCGCTTCGGGACTCCACTGGTCCAGATAGTGCAGCTGCGATGGCTGCTGATACGCGGGCAAGTTGGGGTTGGCGATGTAATACAGCGCAACGGCCAGCACCGCCAACACGGCGAATACCAGCAGAAGCAGAATTCGCTTCACAACCTTCATGGCGACGGTCCTTGTTCGTTTTTATTGGCTGACCGTTTATGCCAAGCAATCAGGGGATTGGCAAGACGCTAATCACCTAATGTTCTTACGGATATCGGGGAGCTTTCTTACAGCGAGGCGGCGCTGCTTAGAAGAAATCCATCCAAGCCGTGTCAAAAAACTTGCTACGGTTGAAATTACGGCTGCAAACGGGTTGTTTTTACTAGGAAAAATATAACGGATGCCAGGGAGCAGAACGCCATGCTCGATATGCTCGATAGCCACGACAGTCCACCGGCCCTCGCCACCCTCGACGTGTATAAACGCAACGCCGAACGTCAGGCATTAAGCGATGCCTTGGCACGCTATGGCAGCAACATGAGCGTGGCGGCACGCATGCTCGGCATTTCCAGGCCAACGTTTTATCGCCTGCTGCACAAGCATCGTCTGCGCTAGGCGCAAAAAAAATGGCCTCGCGAAAGCGAAGCCATTTGGGTAATGCGAGCTGATTATTGGCTGACTTCGATCACACGGTCGTTCAGCGGCTGAACCGGACGCGCATTCATCGGATACAGCGCGGTGAAGGCATCAATCTGGGCTTTGGACAATTCCACGGTTTGCTTCAGCACCTGCCAGCTCACGCCATCGCTGCACGGAGGGGTGGTCAGCGAGCCGGTGAAGCGGTAGTAGCTGTGGTCGCTCGGCAGCAGGGTCGCCGGGTTGAAGGCAGCCAGGTCACGGCTCTTGCCAGCGGCAGGCAGCGCGCTCAGTACCGAAGCCAGTGCCGGATTCTCTTTACCTTCCTCGAACAGAATGGCCACTACCGAAAGCTTGCCATCAGCGGTTTTGTGCACCAGGTGGGCATCCATCGGGTAGCTCTTGCCGTCGAAGCGCTCCTCGCTGGGTGCGTGGAAGTGGAATTGCAGGAGCTCGGCCTTGACGCCATCGACGGTCAGGCTGCTGCCTGGTTGCAGGTTGACCTGCACGGTGTGCCCGTTATTCACGATTTCTGCACCGCTGCCTTGATAGGCAAAACCGAGTACAGGCAGCGGCAGTGTCTGGCTGTCCGAACTGCGGATATCGATAGGGGATTGGGATTTGCTGTGGGCGCACGAGGCGAAGTTCTTGTCCAGGCTAGCCCAATGATCGGGACCGTTTTTACCGGTGTAGCTCCAGCCATGGTCAGCTGCCTGGACGGTGCCGATGGTCACGCTCAAGGTCAGAAGGCTGCTGGCGGCAAGGATAAACAGGTTTTTCATGGAGACGCTCCGAAGGGGATGAGAAAGCGTCGCCATCATTCCCAATCGGCAGCAAACAGAATGTAGGAAAACCCTTGGAGGCTCTTAGGAAAGCCCTCCCTTTTAATGAGTACATTTTCCTCTAGTTGCATTGAATCTCGGCGTTCCGCTGTGCGAAGCGCGCAGTTACGGGTCTTTCTTTTCCTCGAAGCGCCTGTTATTGCGCCCCACCGCCGGAACGCCTGTTTCGCCAGGCCATGGGGTTTACGCCTTCGGTTCGGGTAAAGGTTCGTGAGAAATGCGCCTGGTCGCAGAACCCGCATTCAGCGCTTATTTGCGTAAGCGTCATGTCCGACTCCTGAATCAGGCGCTTGGCCTGGTCGATGCGCTGACGGTGAATCCAGTCTTGTGGCGACATGCCGGTGCTGCGTTTGAACGCGCGGGAGAAGTGACTGCGCGATAGCGCACACGCCTGAGCCAGTTGCGGCACGGTGATTTTTTCGCTGAGCAGGGTGTGAATGAGCGTCTTCACCAGCCGTTCCCGCCAGGGCGTGAGGCCGCCGGTTACCAGCGTCTGGCTGTCGGTCACGGCGGCCGGTGAAAGCGTGCGGCGGGGCATCCATTGAAAACTGGCCATCGTCCTTCCTCTGTGCAAAAAGCCTGGTCCCGAGTGTGGCAGGCGTGGCACAGCGAACAAGGGTCAAGGAAGGCCCGTTCCGGCCAACGAGGTGCGCAATACGGACACCTCTAGCACGATGGTATCAACCAAATTGCTGGCGGTACTGAACAGGTGTGAGGCCGAGCTTTTCGCTGAACAGAAAACGCATGTGCCGCGTGCTGCCCAGACCGGCGCGATAGGCCACGGTTTTCAGCGGCAGATCGGTACTTTCCAGCAGACTGCGGGCGCGGTCGATACGCGCGTGCTGGAGGAATTCCATGGGCGTCATGTTCACCTCGCGACTGAATACGCGGGCGAAATGGCGTGCGCTCATGCCGGCGATGCTGGCCATGCGTTCCACGGAAAAATCTTCGTCAAGATGGGCCAGCACGTAGGTCTGCACCTGATTGATGGGTGAGTCCTTTTCGGCCAGCGCCGCCAGCATCGGGCTGAACTGCGCTTGCCCGCCCTGACGCTTCATGGCCACCAGCAGCACTTTGGCAACATCCACCGCGACCTTCTTGCCGTGGTCTTCGGCCACTACCGCCAGGGCCATGTCGATGCCCGCCGTGACGCCGCCGGACGTCAGCAGCCGGCGATCTTTCACGTAAATCTGATCGGTACCGACGCGTGCTTTGGGGAAGCGCTTGACGAGGCGGTCGGTGTAATTCCAGTGGGTGGTCACCTGGTGATCGTCAAGTAAACAGGCCTCGCCGAGAATGAACGCGCCGGTGCAAATCGAGCCGTACAGGGCGCAGCGCTGCACGGCGAGTTTCAGCCAGGCCGTCACCTCGGGGAAGCGCTCGTTGTAAGCGCCGGGACCACCCGGAACCAGCAGCAGATCGTAGGCTTCGCAGCCGTCGGCCAGGGTGAGGTCTGTGTGCACCGTTACACCGTTGGAAGCGCGAACCAGGTGCTCATGCGAACTGATGGTCAGCACCTGGTACCAGTCAGCTTCTGGCAGAAACCGGTTTGCCACCGAGAACACTTCGAACGGGCCGGCCATGTCGAGCAGAAGGAAGTTGGGAAACAACACCATCGCTACCGTTTTCATGGGGTCACTCGCGGCTGATAAACGTAGGAACAAACTTACAGCGAAGCGGCGAGCGGCGCAGCAACCTTATTGTTTTTAAAGGAAATTTGCGACGAGCGTGGCGTCTTGATGGCACGGTTTTGAGGCGTCTGCCGCTCTGCTGCGCCACTTGTGGGCAAAGCGGCCCTGCAAACAAAACTGCAACTCTTTTTTGGCCGAGCCGGTCCCAACTTTGTGTGCGCCAGACAAGGCCCTACAGGGGGAAAACCAGCCATGTTCCGCGATTTCGACACCTGCATCGCCTGGACCGATGCCATGAAGGACGGCCACAACTATGTGGGGCTGATCGAGTACCAGCCCAAGCGCATGGGGGCTGAAGTGCGTGTGTTGTGGGTAATCGTGCCCGGTTGCGTGTGCGAGAACGAGGCGGAAACCGCCGCCGACAACATGCTGCGCGAGATCCGCGACATCAATCAGCTCGACCGCGTGACGTACAGCGACGGCGTGACGTTGTAGCGCCGAACCACTTTTTGCACAGTAGAGCGAGGAACGCCCGATATGCCACGAGCCATCTGGAAAGGCGCCATCAGCTTCGGGCTGGTGCACATCCCCGTAGCGCTCAATTCCGCCACGTCGTCCCAGGGCGTCGATTTCGACTGGCTGGACAAACGCAGCATGGAGCCGGTGGGCTACAAGCGCGTGAACAAAGTGACCGGCAAGGAAATCGACCGGGAAAATATCGTCAAGGGTGTGGAATACGAGAAGGGCCAGTACGTGGTGCTGTCCGAAGACGAAATTCGTGAAGCGCACCCGGCCTCGACGCAGACCATCGACATTTTTTCCTTTGTCGACAGCGGCCAGATTCCCCTGCAAAACATCGATACCCCGTACTACCTGAGCCCCGACAAGCGTGGCGAGAAGGTTTATGCGTTGCTGCGCGAAACCCTGGCGAGCACGAAGAAAGTCGCGCTGGCGCTGGTGGTGTTGCACACCAAGCAGCACCTGGCGGCGCTGATGCCAATTGAAGATGCCATGGTGCTGGTGATGCTGCGCTGGCCCAGTGAGGTGCGCAGCCTGGCCAGCCTGGAACTGCCGGCCGCGGCGAGCAATGCCAAGCTGGCCAAAGGCGAACTGGAAATGGCCAAGCGCCTGGTCGAGGACATGAGCGGCGACTGGACCCCTGAAGATTACCAGGACAGCTTCACCGACAAGATCATGCAGCTCGTTGAGCAGAAGGCTCAGCAAGGCAAGATCGAGGCGGTGGAACAGGCGCCCGGCGAAGAAGGGCGCCGCACTGCCGACGTTATCGACCTTACCGAACTGCTCAAGCGCAGCCTGGGCGGCAAGCCCTCGGCGAAGAAGGGCGGCGCTGCGCCGGCAGAGGCGTCGTCTGAGGACGATACCCGCGACAGCAAACCGAAAACGTCGCGCAGCAGAACGAGCAAAGCGTCGTCGTCCAAGACGAAAGAGCCGGCGCGCAAAACCACCAAAACCAGCAAGGCGAGCTAAGGCGCCGAGGGCATGGCCATGAGCGATTCCAACCGCAAGCGCACGGACGGCCCGGCATCCAGCCCGGGGAAGAAAAAGCGTTTGCCTATCCGCGAGGCCGAGGCCGCCAATCAGTCCCACGCCAGTGAAAAGGGGCGCCAGTTGCTGGATGAGGTGTCGATCAGTCACCCCGAGCGGGTGATTGATGCCCAGAGCGGTACGCAAAAGGTCGCTCTGGCACAGTTCTATCACAGCATCAGTGACTGGCTTCTTCCGCACCTAAAGGGCCGACCCGTGTCGCTGCTGCGTGCGCCGGATGGTGTGGAAGGCGAACATTTTTTCCAGAAGCACGCCCAGCATCTGGCCATTCCCCATATCACCCATCTCGATCAGGCCATCGATCCTGCGCACCCGCCGTTGATGCAGATCGACAGCCTGCCGGCGCTGATCGGCGCCGTGCAGATGGGCGGCATCGAGCTGCACACCTGGGGCGCTACCAGCGCTGCCGTGGAAACGCCGGATCGGCTGATTCTCGATCTCGACCCTGATCCGGCATTGCCGTGGAGCGCGATGGTCGAGGCCACCAGCTTGACGCTTGCGCTGCTGGACGATCTCGGGCTGCAAGCCTGGCTGAAAACCAGTGGTGGCAAGGGCATGCACATCGTGGTGCCGCTGCGAAAACAAGCGGGCTGGGACACCGTCAAATCCTTCGCCAAAGGCTTGGCGAGCCGGATGGCAGAGCAGGAGCCGGAGCGCTTTACCGACAAAATGGGACCGCAGAACCGGGTGGGGAAGATTTTCATCGACTATCTGCGAAACCAGCGCGGCGCCAGCACCGCCAGCGCTTATTCAGTGCGTGCACGGCCCGGTTTGCCGGTGTCCGTGCCGATAGAACGGGCAGAGCTGAATGGCCTGGAAAGCGCTGCGCAGTGGACGGTCGGTAACCTTCACGGGCGTCTCGACAGTCTCGAGCGCGATCCGTGGCACGACTATCACAACCGCCAGGGCATCACTCGCGAGCAGTGGACCAAGCTCGGCGTCGAGCCTGCGTAACGCTATACGTCGTTCGAGGCATTCACTTGCTTGAACAACTGCTGCTTCGCGCCCTGCAGAATGCGTTCGGCCAGCTGTGGGTCGGCCACGCTGCGCGACAACACCAGCGCACCCACCAAGGTTGAAAGCATGGCGATGGCTTGTTCGTCTGCGTCCGGACCTTGCAGGTGTTCGGCCATTTTGCTGATCCGGCTTTGCACCACGGTGTCGGTGGTCGGGCTCGGTTGCCCACGCTGGCCCAGCTCGGCGCACAAGGTCGTCAGCGGGCAGCCTTTGCCTAGGTTGGCGCGGTGGGTATTGCTCAGGTAGTAGCGGATAAAGTTGTGCAGGGGCTGCGCTTCGGCGAAGGTTTTCTCTACGCCGCCGGAGAGTTTGTCCGCCGCCGCGCTGAGGGCTTGTTCAACCAGATCATCCTTGGACTTGAAGTGCGCGTAGAACCCGCCATGGGTCAGGCCCAGCGCTTTCATCAGCGGCTGCAAACCGGTGGCGCCAACGCCGTCGCGGCGAAAACGTTCGGACGCCTCGTCGATGATGCGCTGATGGGTTTGTGCCTTGTGGTCTTCGGAATAACGCATGGCAACAGCCTCCAGATGACGAGAAATGCCGGCCGTAATTCTAACAGCGCCGGAGCGGCTTCAGCCGCGATGCTTTTGCGTTAAAACATCGCGGCCAAAAAGCATCAAACCGCTTCCAGCAACGTCGCTACGCCCTGCCCACCGGCGATGCACTGGGTGGCAATGGCGAAACGGCCGCCGGTACGTTTCAGCAGCGAGGCCGCCTTGCCGGTGATGCGAGCGCCGGTCGCGCCCAGCGGGTGACCCATAGCGAGCGCGCCGCCGTCGAGGTTGACCTTGGCCATGTCCAGACCCAGCTCGCGCACGCAGGCGATCGACTGGCTGGAAAAGGCTTCGTTGATTTCCACCAGGTCGATGTCGTTGATGCTCAGGCCTTCACGTTGCAGCAATTTGCGGGTGGCGTGCAGCGGGCCCATGCCCATGATTTCCGGCGGGCAACCGGCCACGGCGACGGCGCGAACGCGGGCCAGCACATCGAGGTTCCAGCGTTTGGCGAAGCCCTCGGTGCAAACGAAAACAGCCGCCGCGCCGTCGGTGAGCGGCGATGCCGTGCCCGCGGTAACGCTGCCGTCAAACGCAGGCTTGAGCGTGGCCAGCGCTTCGGCATTGGTGCCGGGGCGGATGCAGCCGTCCTCGCTGATCACGCCTTCGGGCGTGGTGATGGGCACGATTTCATCGCTGAAGTAACCCAGCTCGCGCGCCTTGGCAGCTTTGGCATGGGACTCGACCGCCAGCTGTTCCTGTTCTTCGCGGCTGATGCCATAAAGGGTGGCGACGTTTTCGGCCGTCTGACCCATCGACATGTACGCCTGAGGGAAGTTTTCCAGCAGTTTCGGGTTGGGCGAAATATTGAAGCCGCCCATGGGCACGCGCGTCATGGATTCCACCCCGGCGCAAATGAAGGCCTCGCCCGCACCCAACAAAATCTGCCCGGCGGCGAAATGCACGCCCGTCATGGACGAGCCGCAGAAACGGTTGACGGTGGCGCCGCCTAGCGTGTCCGGCAGGCCGGCAAGAAAACTGGTGATGCGCGCGATGTTCATGCCTTGCTCGGCCTCCGGATACGCGCAGCCCATGATCAGGTCTTCAATTTCCCGTGGGTCGATATCGAGGCGGCCCACCAGTTCTTTCACCACCTGGGCGGCGAGGTCATCGGGGCGCACATTGATCAGGCCGCCTTTGCGGGCGAAATGAAACGGCGAGCGGGCATAACCGGCGATTACGATGTTTTCCATGGTGCTTCTCCTGCAACGCGGCCTTAGCCGTGCATGTTCATGATCAAACAGGTGGTGGAGCCGGTGGCGTAGAGCTTGTCGTCCACGTCGTAGAGCCGGCCTTCGGCAAGTGCGGTGGAACGGCCGACGTGAATGATTCGGCCCTCCGCGCGAACCGGGCCGACCGCCGTGGTGACGGCGCGCACGTAGCTGATGCGCAAGTCGGTCGTGGTGTAGCCCTGGCCTTTGCTGAGCATGGTGTGAATGGCGCAGCCCATGGCGGAATCGAGCATGGTGGCGATGTAGCCGCCGTGCACGCTGCCCAGCGGGTTGTAATGCATCAGCGAGGGGTGGCCCTGGAAGATGAAATGACCGCTGGACCATTCCATCGGCACCATCGCCATGGGCTCGTTGATCGGCGGCGACGGCAACTGGCCGCTGCCGATACCGTCGAAAAATTCCTGCGGACTCATGCCGGCCACTTGCTTCAAGGTCATGGTGTCCGGTGCCGCCAGACGCGCACGCAAATCGTCGGCAGCTGCCAGCCAGGCCTGGATTTTTTCCTCGCGGGACATGCTCATTAAGACCTCTCAAGCGCTAATCGAATAAAGATGCAAAGCCGCACTGGCATCACGGTTACAGCCTAAATTACACTCATCATGTAATAAAGTATGAAGGCCGTAATATAAGTGCCAAGCTGGGTGGCATAAACGCCATAAGCTCAATCGATCCATCTGTGGGAGCGGCTTTAGCCGCGATGCTCCCCGCGCCCCACGCCTTCGATTCCAGTCTTTACTGCTAAGACTTTTTCTCAACCGGAGAACACAGCATGAGCAACTACGACGTAGTGGTAATAGGCGGCGGCCCTGGCGGCTACAACGCCGCGATCAGGGCCGGCCAGTTGGGCCTGAAAGTCGCCTGCGTGGAGGGGCGAGACACCTTGGGCGGCACGTGCCTGAACGTCGGATGCATGCCGTCGAAAGCGCTGCTGCATGCGTCGGAGTTGTACGAAGCCGCCGCAGGGCCGGAATTCGCCAAGCTGGGCATCGAGGTCAAACCCACCCTCAACCTCGCGCAGATGATGAAGCAGAAAGACGAAAGCGTGACCACGCTGACCAAGGGCATCGAATTTCTTTTCCGCAAAAACAAAGCCGAATGGATCAAGGGCTGGGGCCGCATTGACGGGCCGGGCAGGGTGGTGGTCAAGGCGGCCGATGGCAGCGAGCACGTGCTGACTGCCAAAGACATCGTCATCGCCACCGGCTCGGAACCAACGCCCTTGCCAGGCGTGGTCATCGATAACAAACGCATCCTCGACTCCACGGGCGCGTTGTCATTGCCCGAAGTGCCCAGGCATCTGGTGATTGTCGGCGCCGGCGTGATCGGCCTGGAACTTGGCTCGGTCTGGCGCCGGCTGGGCAGCGAGGTCACGGTGGTGGAATACCTCGACCGCATCTGCCCCGGCCTGGATATCGAAACCGGCAAAGCCTTCCAGCGTTCCCTCGTTAAACAGGGCTTTTCGTTCAAACTCGGCAGTAAGGTCAGCAGCGCCACCGCTTCGGCGACCGGAGTGACCGTGGAAATCGAGCCGGCCGCGGGCGGTGAGAAACAAACGCTGGAGGCCGACTACGTGCTGGTGGCCATCGGACGTCGCCCGTTTACTCAAGGGTTGGGTCTGGAAACTGTGGGCATCACGCCGGACAAACGCGGCATGCTGGACAACCAGAAGCACCGTTCTGGCGTACCCGGCATCTGGATCATCGGCGACGTGACCTCTGGCCCGATGCTGGCGCACAAGGCGGAAGACGAGGCGATTGCCTGTATCGAGCAAATCGTCGGCAAGGCCGGTGAGGTGAATTACAACCTGATTCCCAACGTCATCTATACCAAGCCGGAAGTGGCGGCCGTGGGTAAAACCGAGGAGCAACTCAAAGCCGAAGGGCGCGCCTACAAAGTCGGCAAGTTTCCCTTCGCGGGTAACAGCCGGGCGAAGATCAACCACGAGAGCGAAGGCTTCGTAAAAGTGCTGGCGGACGAACGCACCGATGAAATTCTTGGCGTGCATCTGATCGGGCCAAGCGTCAGCGAGTTGATTGGCGAGTACTGCGTGGCCATGGAATTTTCCGCCTCGGCAGAAGACATCGCACTGACCTGCCATCCGCACCCGACCCGTTCCGAAGCGCTGCGCCAGGCGGCGATGAACGTGGATGGCTGGGCCATGCAGGCGTAATGGAGAACGGTCGCAGCGGCGCCGAACGCGTCGCTTCGATAAAACCTGCACTTGCCACGGTGCTCGCGGACTAATGGCACATCAGCCTTTAGAAACCGCGAGTACCCATGGCCGACCCCGCAATCGAAAACAAACTGTTCCTGGCATTGCTGACGGCGGTGACCATCGCTTTCGGCTGGATTCTGTTGCCGTATTACGGCGCAGTGTTCTGGGCAGTGATTCTGGCCATTCTGTTCAACCCGCTGCAACGTCACCTGGCGCGCCGGCATCAGAGCTCGCGCAATCTCACCGCCCTGGCCACGCTGCTCGTGTGTTTGTGTATTGCGATCTTGCCCGTGATATTCACCACCGCCTTGCTGGTGCAGGAAGCCGGCGAACTCTACAAACGCATCGAAAGCGGCGAGCTGGATATCGGCGCCTATATCTTCGAAATCAAACGTCATCTGCCAGCCTATGTGCAGGGCCAGATGGACCGCTTTGGCATGGGCAGTCTCAACGGCCTTAAAGAGAAAGCCATCAGCGGTGCCATGCAAGGCAGTCAGGCAGTCGCCAGCCAGGCCTTCACTCTGGGCCAGAACACGTTCGAGTTTCTTATCAGCTTCGCGATCATGCTGTATTTGCTGTTCTTCTTTCTGCGCGACGGCCAGGAACTGGTTCGACGTATCCGCAGTGCCATTCCGCTGAACGAGGGGCAAAAGCGCCGGTTGCAATTGCGCTTCACCCGGGTAGTGCGGGCCACCGTCAAAGGCAACGTGCTGGTCGCCGTCACTCAGGGCGCGCTCGGCGGGCTGGCGTTCTGGTTTCTGGGCATTACCAGCCCGCTGTTGTGGGCGGTATTGATGGCGTTTCTGTCTCTGCTGCCGGCAGTCGGTGGTGGCATTGTCTGGGTGCCAGTTGCCGTGTATTTCCTCGCCACTGGAGCAATCTGGCAGGGTGTGGCGCTCTGCGTGTGGGGCGTGCTGGTAATCGGCATGGTCGACAACGTGCTGCGTCCGATTCTGGTGGGGCGCGACACGCGGATGCCGGACTACATGATCCTGCTGTCGACGCTTGGAGGGCTGACCATCTTCGGCTTGAACGGCTTCGTGATCGGTCCATTGATCGCTGCATTGTTCCTTTCCTGCTGGGGCATTTTCACCAGCAGCAATCAGAAGGTGCGGCTGCCCTCCTGAAAGCGTGTAAAGGGCGTCTGATCTCTAGGTAATTGCCTACTCGAAGCCACTCTTGATCCTGCATTACAGCATCAGCCTGCCCGGCAAGCTGGCGACCCTTATCTGGAGGCGGGGTCGCCATGACGTTCACCCTTTCAAAACCGTTGGCCGGCCCGCTTTCCCAGCCTGCCCATCGTCCTTTTTTGCCGCTGCTGCGAACCCGTTTCGCAGCGGCGCAAGCGCCAAACCTTCCTCTTCCAGCGTTGCCGACCGACATTGCCCTGGCAGACCGGCCGCTGATTACCGTGATTGTCCCGACCTACAACTATGCGCATTTGCTGCCCAAGGCGCTCGACTCGGTATTGAACCAGTGGGACGCGGACATCGAGCTGCTGGTTATTGACGACGGCTCCCAGGACGACACCGCACGTGTCTTGCAGCACTACGCCAGACGCTATCCGCAGATACAGGTTTTTCATCAGGCCAATGCCGGTGCCGCTGCAGCGCGGAATCGAGGTGTGTCGGCGGCGCGAGGCGATTACGTGCTGATGCTCGATGCCGATGACGAATTGTTGCCAGACGCATTGGCGGCGGTACGGGCAGCGTTAAGCGCACAGCCATCACCGGCCATGCTGCTGGGCGCGCAGATTTCCGTTTACGCCGATGGCAGTCAGCGATTGCGCTTGCCCACCCCCGTCGCGGGCACGCCGCTGCAGCGCTGCCGGCGTTACCTGCTTGATAAACGCATTTCCATCTCCCACAGCCGCTGCGTGTTTCGCCGCGATTTGCTGCTTCAACGGCCTTACCCGGAAACGCTGCGCAGTGGTGAAGACGTGGCGGTGTTTGCTTATCTGCTTGTCAGCGGTCCGGTGGTCACCACGAGCGAACCGCTGGCGCGGGTTTATAAACACGCCGACAGCCTGCGCCACAGCCGCGCCGACGAAGAGTCGGTGGCCCACGGCATGCTGCACGAAGTGTTCGCCCACCTGCCCGAAGCGTGCCAGCGTTTGCGCCAGCGTTATGCAGCCCAACGCTACTTATCGTTGTTCCGCGCCGCGCTGCTGGCGGGAGATTGCTCATCGGCGCGACGCTTTTATCGGCACGCGCTCAAACTGTCGGTGTGGCAGTCGTTGCGTCCGGGCTATGTGAGCAAATTTCTACGGATGGCGCGTGGCTGATGCGAGTACTGGCGCTCACCGCCCAAGCCCGTCTTCCCGATCTGACCACGTTTTATCAGCACCTCGGTAAGCAGGTTTCGCTCGATGTTCGCCGCCTGGATAAAGCGCAACAGCTACGAGTCGGAAAAACGCTGGCTGCCATCGATATCGATGCGTATGACCGAGTTCTGGTCGATCTGCCGTTCAGGCATATCCAGCACCAGCACAAAGCATTTGCAGCGTTGCCCGCTGCGCTGTTTTACGAAGAAGACGCCTGTCAGAACTACTTGTCTGACTCCCGCCATTTCGGCGCTTTCAGCCGTTTCTACCAACGTTTGCCCGATGCCCGCGTGGTGGTCACGGGCGCCACGGTGGCCAGACGCCTGCGCGAAGAGGGCACGCAGGCCAGCTTTCTGGCGAAAGGCTACGACCCCGAACAGCTTTTTGCCGAGCCGCTGGAGCGCGATATAGAGCTGGGTTTCGTCGGCCGCATCAACAGCGTGGAATATTCCGGAAGGCGGCATTTGCTGGAGCGATTGGCGGCCTGCGAGCCGCTGCAAGTGTTGCGTACCGAACCGGGCGCGCCATACCGGCAGATGCTCAATCGCATTCAAATGTTCGTCAGCGCCGACATCGGCCTGGCCGAGTACATGGCGAAGAATTTCGAAGCCATGGCCTGTGGTTGTTTATTACTGGCGTGGCGCGAGGAGTACGAGGAAGCCGCATTGGGCCTGCGCGACGGTGAGCATTTGCTGCTGTACAGCGGCGTGGATGAACTGCGCGAACACATCAGGCAACTGCGCGCCGACCGGCAACGACTCGCGCGTATCGCAGCGGCGGGTCAGGCCTGGGTACAGACACGCAACAGTTACCTGACCATGGCCACACGCGTGGGCGAGCTCCTTCGCGAGCCCTGGCCGGATCGCTGCGCAGGCCCTGGTGGCCCATGGTGGCGAGGCCTGTGCAGATGAGCCGAATGCCTTTGGTGAGCGTGATCATCTCTAGCTACAACCACGCGGCGTTCGTTGAAGCGAGTATTGCCAGCGTGCTGGCGCAGACCTATCGCCCGATAGAACTGCTGGTCGTGGACGACGGCTCGCAGGACGACAGCGTTGAGCGGATTGCACGGTTACAGGCCGTGCACGGTTTCGATTTTGTTGCGCAAGCAAACAAGGGTTTGTCGCGCACGCTGAACGAAACGATCGCTCGGGCGCGAGGCGAGCTGATCGTACCGTTTGGCTCCGACGACCTCATGCTGCCGTCGCGCCTTGGCAGGCAGGTTGAGTACCTGCGCGACAAGCCTGAAGTCGGCATTTGTGCCGGCAATATTCGGGAAATCAATGCGGCCGGGCGGGTAATTGCGGACGCCAGACCATTGCCCGCTCGCCGTCTCCGTTTTGATGATGTGTTTCAGCACCGTCTGCCGGGCGCGCCCGCGCCCACGCTCATGTTTCGCCGGGAGGCGCTGGAAGCCGTCGGCGGTTTCGACACGGATATCCGCCTGGAAGATTTGCTGATTCAGCTGAAAATCACCCGTGCCGGATACGTCATCGATGTGCTTGAAGAGGTGCTGGCGCTGTACCGGGTTCACCTGACGAATACGTACAAGAATTACCCGTTCATGATCGACAACGTGCTGCGCAGTTACGCACAGTTCAGTGATCATCCCGCCTACGAACGGGTATGCCGGAATTTCCGCAACTCAATGTTCCTGAAAGCCGCGCGAGGCGAGAAAGCGTTGGCGTGGCAACTTCTGCGCCAGCTGCCGTTGCGCACCTGGGACCGCAAAACCCTGCGTGGGCTGATGCGGCTGCTGAACCCGCTGCCCAAGGGTGCCGCTCGCTAGAAGCCGGGCCAGGGCTCATCTGCAGATACGCTTTGCCTGGCCGCTGCTTGAAACGCTACGGGTTTTGTCGCGCCGCCTGATGTTGCGTCGCGGCGAGCAAGGCCAGCGGAATCCAGAGCAAAAACCAATGCTCGTTGGGCCGCGAGAGAAAGCCACTCCCCTCGGTGAAGCCGGCCACCAGGCCAAACACCACCAGTGCCGAAGCAGCGGCTACATCGCGGTGTCGCCGCTGCGTCCAGGCGTAACCCAGCGCGTAGGCGTACATGACCAGCCACAGTGCGAGGCCCGCGACGCCGCCTTCAAACAACACTCCCAGCGGGGTGTTATGGGTGTCGGCCAGTGCTTCGTCGAGGCCCGTCACCTGAAATACCTGAGGGTGCTCCAATCCCAGCCCAAACCAGAAATGACCGTCCAGCTGACGCAAGGCTTCCGCCCAGATAGCCGGTCTGTAAGAGAGGCCGCGTGTTAGCAGGGTTTCGGCTGGCTGAAGCAATTGCCAGCTGAGTGCAGCGCTAAGCCCGGCAGCGATGATCAACCAGGCCCGCTGGCGCCATTGCAACAGCGCCAGCCAGAGAAGCGCGGCCGCCACGGCCAGCAGTGGGGTACGCGAGCCGGTCAGCAGCAACAGTAGCCAGAGCGGTATCAGCGCTGTGATCGGACCCCATGCCTTGGGCGAGGGGTGTTGATACCAGCGGCACAGCCAATAAACCGCAAAAAAACCGAACACGTGCGTTGATTTCAGTGCGTTGTAGAGCGCGCCATAGCCACTCAGGCGGCCTCCATCGCCTTTATGCAGGTAGTACGCGATGGTCGCTGCGGCGGCCACCACGGCGCCCCGGGCCGCCCATTCTGTGGCTTGGGCGAGCCGCGGTGGCTGGTGGCAGGCAAGGAGAGCGGCTGCGGCAAATGCCAGCACGATGTAGAGCGGACGCTTAACCATGCTGACCAGCGAAACGTCTGCAGGCGACCACAGCAATGACAGCAGCATGTAGCTGGCGAACAGCAGAAACAGATTGCTGATCGCGACGCGCTTGAGCAGTAACAACCAACGCGGCTGCAACAACAGAAGCACAAAGGTGGGAAAGGCCAGAGAGACGTAGTAGAGCTTGTGATACAGAGCGCGGTCGCCGATCCAGAACATGCCGGTCAGCAACGCGAACCAGCCACTGGGCAACCAGTAACGCAGCAAAAAATTGATCAGTGAAGCGCGCAGGGTGGTGAGGTGAGGTGCAAAGGTCATGGGTGTTCAGTTGAGAGCGGGAGCGCGCAAAACTACTGGGCTCTGGCGGGAAAGGACACCTGAAAAGAGCTGCGGAAATTTCTTAGGAAGGAAGCACGTATCTGTGCGGTTTTTTCGCTGTTCAAGGCGAGTGTCGCCTACGCATTCAAGTCATTAACGGCTTTTACCGGCGAATGGGTCCCCATAAAAAAGCCCGGCGTCGAGCCGGGCTTCTTGTTTGCAGGCTGGCCTTACGGCGTCAGCACCATCGTCGAGTGCTGTACCAGTTCCAGCAGCGGTTGCGGGTACACGCCGAGCACAAAGGCGAGCAGGGCAACGGCCAGCAGCATGATGCCGCCGGTGCGCTGGCCCCAGTTGAACGGTGCATCGTGGCGATGCAGGTTCGGCTCGACCAGGAATAGAGTGACCATCACGCGCAGGTAGTAGAAAACGCCAATCGCGCTGCCCAGTACCAGAGCGCCCAGCAGCCACCATTGTTGGGTCTGCACGCCGACCATGACTACCACGAACTTGCCGATAAAGCCGGACGTCAGCGGAATACCCGCCAGCGACAGCATCATCACGGTGAGCACGGCGGTCAGGTACGGACGGCGCCAGAACAGGCCCCGGTATTCGTACAGCGCGTCGGCGTCGCGGCCGCTGAATGGGGTGGACATCAGCGTGACCACACCAAACGCACCGAGGCTGGTCAGCACGTAGGTGGCCAGGTACACGCCAACCGCTTCCACGGCCAACCCTTTACCGGCGATGACGGCAATCATCAGGTAACCGAAGTGGGCGATGGAGGAATAACCCAGCAAACGCTTGAGGTTGTTCTGCAGCAGCGCGAGCAGGTTGCCGACCAGAATCGAGGCCACGGCGATCACCGACAGCACGGTGGTCAGCAGCCCTTCGTTGGCGGCCGGGGACAGCAGGAACAGGCGAACCATTACGACGAATACGGCGACTTTACTGGCGGTGGCCAGGAACGCTGCCACAGGCGCGGGGGCGCCTTCGTAGACGTCTGGCGTCCACAGGTGGAACGGCACCAGCGACAGCTTGAACGTCAGGCCTACCAGCATCATGCCCATGCCCAACTGCGCCATGGCGCTTTGTGCGCCAGTGGCGGCCAGCTTGGCGCCGATGCCGGTGAAGCTCAGGGTGCCGGCGTCGGCGTACAGCAGGGCCATACCGAACAGCAGGAAGGCCGAACCGGCGGCCGACAGCACCATGTATTTGATGCCGGCTTCCAGCGAGCGCTTGTTGAAGAACGCGTACGCGACCATGCCGTACACCGGCACCGACAGCAGTTCCAGACCGATAAACAAGCCTGCCAGGTGCTGCGCGCACACCAGCACGATGCCGCCGGCAGCCGCCAGCAGAATCAGCAGGTAAAGCTCGTCGCGGTTGCCCGGGAAACCGACCTTGTCATCGCCCATGTACGCGTGCACCAAGGTCACGCAGGCCAGGGTGGAGACCAGAATCAGGCCGATGTAGAAGTTGGCGAAGTTATCGACCAGCAACAGGCTGGTAACCGCCAGCGGCGTGGCTTTTACCGCGGGAATGATCGACAGCAGAGACAGGTTCAAACCCAGACCCGACAAGATAAAGGTCTGGCTGTGGTTACGTCGCCATGCGATGGCCAGCATCACCACCACGATGGTGGCGCAAAGCACCAGCAGCGGGAGCAGGGCGAGCAGGTGTTGAGTTGTGAATTCCATAACGCGGCTTTCCATTACAGGCTACCGGCCCGATGCGAGTTGAGTGGAAGCGGTACCAAGCCACTGTTGAATGCCCTGCATAGTGGCCGACGAGGTGTCGAGAATCGGCTGCGGGTAGACCCCGAGCAGAATCAGCAGCACCGCCAGACCCAGCACCATGAACATCTCACGGGCATCCATGCCGCGCAGCGCATCGTCAGACTTGGCCGGACCAAAATAGGCACGGTGGATCATGATCAGCGAGTACACCGAGCCGAATACCAGGCCGGTAGCCGCCACAATCGTGAACCACGGGAAGGCTTTGAATGCGCCCACCAGAATGAGGAACTCGCCAACGAAGTTACCGGTGCCGGGCAAGCCCAGCGCCGCTGCGGCGAAGAACAGGCTGATGGCCGGCAGGTAAGGCAGGCGCCCCCAGATACCACCCATCTCGCGCATGTCGCGGGTGTGCAGGCGCTCGTACAACTGGCCGCTGAGAATAAACAGCGCTGCAGCCGACAGACCGTGAGCAACCATTTGCACCACCGCGCCTTGCAGGGCGATCTGGCTGCCGGAGTAGATGGCAATCAGCACGAAGCCCATGTGCGACACGCTGGAGTAGGCGATCAGGCGCTTGATGTCGGTCTGGGCGAACGACAGCAAGGCACCGTAGATGATCGCGAACACGCCCAGATACATGGCGATGTTGGCGAATTCAGCCGAGGCGTTCGGGAACAGTGGCAGGGCGAAACGCAGCAGACCATAAGCGGCGGTTTTCAGCAGAATACCGGCCAGGTCGACCGAGCCTGCTGTTGGCGCCTGGGCGTGTGCATCGGGCAGCCATGAGTGAAACGGCACCACCGGAAACTTCACTGCGAAGGCAATGAAGAAGCCCAGCATCAGCACATATTCGGTGCCTTCGGAGAGCTCGGTTTTCAGCAGGTCGGCGTAGTTGAAGGTGATCACGCCGGTGGCGTTGTAGTTGACGAACACCAGTCCGAGAATCGCCACCAACATGATCAGGCCGCTGGCCTGGGTGTAGATGAAGAACTTGGTGGCGGCGTTGATGCGGGTATTGCCCTTGCTGCCGCTGTGACCCCAGAGCGCGATGAGGAAGTACATCGGCACCAGCATCATTTCCCAGAAGAAGAAGAACAGGAACAGGTCGATGGCCAGGAACACGCCAACCACGCCGCCCAGAATCCACAGCAGGTTGAGGTGGAAGAAGCCGACGCGGTTCTGGATTTCATTCCAGGAGCACAGGACCGAAAGGACACCCAATAGCCCGGTGAGCACGATCATCAAGACCGACAAACCGTCCATAGCCAAGTGAATGGTGATGCCGAAGCGCTCGATCCATTGCACCTGGAACTCGTGGGCCCAGACCGGCTCCGCGCCCGGCGCGGGCGCCAGGTTGAAGTTGCCGGTAGTCCACAGCCACAGGCTCAGGCCGAACAGCAGCACCATGCTGAGCAGGGCGATCCAGCGCGGCAGGGTATTGCCGAACCGTTCGGCCTGCCAGCACAGCAGGCCGCCAATAAAGGGAATCAGGATTAGCCAAGGCAGAATCATGACGGGCTGTTTTCCTTAATTCAAAATCAGAAGAAGGGCGAGCAGCAGCACGGCACCGCCGGCCACCGAGGCCGAGTACCAGCGCAGGTTGCCGGTTTCCGTACGGCTCATCAGGCTGTTACCCAGGCGTACCAAACGCGGGACCACACCGATGCTGCTGTTGATTGGGTCATGGCCCAGCAAACGGGTGATCAGCAGGTACGGCTGCACGAACAGCTTGTCGTAGATCCAGTCGAAACCCCACGCGGCGAACCACCAGGCCGAAAGCAATTTGCCCGGGCCGCTGTTGGCAACGGCTGTGGCGAAGCGGCGCTTGCCGAGGAACAGCACGGCGGCCAGAGCGATACCGGCAATGGCGATCAGGCCCGACGACAATTCCAGGCTGTGCTTGGCGTCGCCACCCGCGTGACCGACGCTTTCCGGCAGCACGCCAGCCAGCGGCGGGCTGATCAGTGCGCCGATAAAGGTCGACAGCACGATCAACACCGACAGCGGCAGCCAGTGGCTGATGCCATGCCCGGCATGGGCTTCGGTTTTCGCCTCGCCGTGGAA
This sequence comes from Pseudomonas viridiflava, assembly GCF_900573885.1. Classification (GTDB taxonomy): domain Bacteria; phylum Pseudomonadota; class Gammaproteobacteria; order Pseudomonadales; family Pseudomonadaceae; genus Aquipseudomonas. The sequence continues at coordinate 169,887 of NZ_UPSE01000533.1, read as the reverse complement.
GGCGATGAAGATCAGGCGGAAGGTGTACAGCGAGGTCATGAACGCACCGACCAGACCGGCATACAGCAAACCGGTGTGACCGCTGGCAAAGGCTTCCCAGAGAATCTCATCCTTGGAATAGAAGCCGGCGGTCACGAAGGGCAGGGCGGCCAGGGCGGCGCCACCGACGATGAAACTCGCGTAGGCCAACGGCAGCTTTTTCCACAGGCCGCCCATCTTGAAGATGTTCTGCTCGTGGTGGCAGGCGACGATCACCGAACCGGACGCAAGGAACAGCAGGGCCTTGAAGAAGGCGTGGGTCATCAGGTGGAAAATCGCCGCGTCCCAGGCGCCAACGCCCAGGGCCAGGAACATGTAGCCGATCTGGCTCATGGTCGAGTAGGCGAGGATGCGCTTGATGTCGGTTTGTACCAGTGCGGCGAAACCGGCGAGCACCAGCGTCACGCCGCCCACGATACCGACCAGCTCGAGCACCTCAGGCGCCAGCAGGAACAGGCCGTGGGTACGGGCAATCAGGTACACGCCAGCCGTCACCATGGTGGCCGCGTGAATCAGCGCGGAAACCGGAGTTGGGCCGGCCATTGCATCGGCAAGCCAGGTTTGCAGTGGCAGCTGAGCCGATTTACCCACGGCGCCGCCCAGCAGCATCAGGGTTGCCCACCACATCCAGGTGTCGCCCTGTTGCAGTTTTTGCGGCGCCAGAACCAGCAATTCCTGAATGTTCAGGGTTCCCAGATGCTGGAACAGCAGGAACAGGCCGATGGCCATGAACACGTCGCCGATACGGGTGACGATAAAGGCCTTGAGTGCGGCGTTACCGTTGTTGCGGTTGCTGTAGTAGAAGCCGATCAGCAGGTAACTGCACAGGCCCACGCCTTCCCAACCGAAGTACAGGAACAGCAGGTTATCGCCGAGCACCAGGAACAGCATGCTGGTGATAAACAGGTTGGTGTACGAGAAGAAGCGCGAGTAACCGGCCTCACCGCGCATGTACCACGAGGCGAACAGGTGAATCAGAAAGCCGACGCCCGTTACCACGCCCAGCATGGTCAGCGACAGGCCGTCCAGGTACAGGGTGAAGCTTGGGGCGAAGCCGTCTACCGACATCCACTGCCAGAGCACCTGGCTGTATACGCCGCCTTCTGGCGGGTTGACGTTGAACTGGTAGATCAGAAAGGCGGTGGTCAGGGCCGACAGGCCGACCGAACCAACGCCGATCAGTGCCGAGACGTTTTCCGACCATTTGCCGCGCGAGAACGAGAGCAGCAGCCAGCCGATAAGAGGGAACGTGAAAGTCAGAAATAGAAGGTTCATCCGCGCATCTCGCTGGCAGCGTCGATATCGAGGGTGTGGAAGCGGCGATAGAGCTGCAACAACACGGCCAGGCCGATGCTGGCTTCGGCGGCAGCCAAGGTCAGCACCAGAATGAACATCACTTGCCCGTCAGGCTGTGCCCAGCGGCTTCCGGCCACGATGAAGGCCAAACCGGCGGCGTTCATCATGATCTCCAGGCTCATCAGCACGAACAGAATGTTGCGCCGCACCATCAGGCCAACCAGGCCGAGGCAAAACAGCACACCCGCTACGGCGAGGCCGTGTTCCAGGGGGATCGAATTCATCATTGGATTTCCTTCGCCTCTTGACGGCCGAGGTGGAACGCAGCAACCACCGCTGCCAACAGCAGCATGGAAGCCAGCTCAACAACCAGCAGATACGGGCCAAACAGGCTGATGCCGACGGCTTTGGCATCGACGGTAGTCAGGCCGATAGCGCCGGCGCTCGGGTTGCCAAACAGCACGTAGAGCAACTCCGCCAACAGCAACAACGCCAACAGCGACGGGCCGAACCAGATGCCGGGCTTGAGCCAGACTTGTTCCTGGTCGGCGGAAATCGGGCCGAGGTTGAGCATCATCACCACGAACACGAACAGCACCATGATGGCGCCGGCATAGACGATGATTTCCAGCGCACCGGCGAACGGCGCGCCGAGGCTGAAGAACGTCATCGACACGGCCAATAACGAAATGATGAGGTAGAGCAGGGCGTGCACGGGGTTGGTGTTGGTGATCACTCGAAGAGTGGACACCACCGCCACGCCGGACGCGAAGTAGAACGCGAATTCCATAGTCAGATTCCCACGACGGATACAGGCAGCCAGCGGCCGGTCGCCAAATTCAAAGTCAGGTGCAGGTAGCGCATTACGGCAGCAACCCCTTGACGTTGATGGGCTCGGCTTCGTTCTGTGCTGCACCCTTCGGCTTGCCGGCAATGGCCATACCGGCCACGCGGTAGAAGTTGTAGTCCGGGTTTTTGCCGGGACCGGAAATCAGCAGGTCTTCTTTCTCGTACACCAGATCCTGACGCTTGAGCTCGGCCATTTCGAAATCCGGCGTGAGCTGGATCGCGGTGGTCGGGCAGGCCTCTTCGCACAGGCCGCAGAAAATGCAGCGCGAGAAGTTGATGCGGAAGAATTCCGGGTACCAGCGACCGTCGTCGGTTTCGGCTTTCTGCAGGGCAATACAACCCACCGGGCAGGCCACGGCGCACAGGTTGCACGCTACGCAGCGCTCTTCACCATCGGGGTCGCGGGTCAGCACGATGCGGCCGCGATAGCGCGGCGGCAAGTACACGGCCTCTTCTGGATACTGCAGGGTGTCGCGTTTGCGGAAGGCATGGGAGAACACCATCACCAGGCTGCGAAGCTGGGTGTAGGTGCCATGCACAACGTGGAGCACATACTTAAGCATGGTCATTCTCCGTTACTGAGCCACGCCGGCCGGGGTGTTGAGCAACACCACGGCAGCGGTCACCAGCAAGTTGATCAGGGTCAGCGGCAGGCAGAACTTCCAGCTGAAGTCCATCACCTGGTCATAGCGCGGGCGCGGAATCGAGGCGCGCAGCAAAATGAACAGCATGATGAAGAAGCCGGTTTTGAGCGCGAACCAGAGGAATGACAGCGACGGCAGAATGCCGAACGGACCGTGCCAGCCACCGAAGAACAGCGTCACCAGCAACGCCGAGATCAGCACGATGCCGATGTACTCACCGACGAAGAACATGCCCCATTTCATACCGGCATATTCGACGTGATAACCGTCGGCCAGCTCTTGCTCGGCTTCCGGTTGGTCGAACGGGTGACGGTGGGTAACGGCTACGCCAGCGATAAAGAACGTACAGAAGCCGAAGAACTGCGGAATGATGAACCACAGGTTTTGTGCCTGGTATTCAACGATATCGCGCATGTTGAACGAGCCGACCTGCGCCACGATGCCCATCAGCGACAGGCCCATGAACACTTCGTACGACACGGTTTGTGCCGAGGCGCGCAGGCTGCCGAGCAGGGCGAACTTGTTGTTGCTCGACCAACCGGCAAACAGCACGGCGTACACCGACAGACCGGCCATGGCGAAGAAGAACAGCAGGCCGATGTTCAGATCCGCCACGCCCCAGGTCGGGGTGATCGGGATGATGGCGAAGGCAATCAGCAAGCAGCTCATGGCCACAACCGGCGCCAGGGTGAAAATCACCTTGTCGGCGAATGGCGGCGTCCAGTCTTCTTTAAAGAACATTTTGATCATGTCGGCGGCGATCTGGAACGCACCGAACGGACCCACACGGTTCGGGCCGTAACGGTCTTGCCAGAGGGCCAGCAGGCGACGTTCCACCCAGCTCAGCAGCGCGCCGCACACCACCACGGCGAGCAGCACGACGATGGCCTTGATTACGGCGATGATCACGTCGATCACTTCAGGCGTGAACCAACTCATTGCGCGGCCTCCTGCAGCGAATCAGCGGTTTTGCCAGCAATCGCGGCAGGAATGCCCGCCAGACCAACCGGCAGCGCCACCAGACCCGCGCTCAGCTCTTCGCTGACGCGCAGCGGCAGGCGCAAGGTCTGGCCGGCTACGTTGAGGCTGACCAGCGCGCCTTCGTTCACGCCCAAGCGGGCAGCTTCCGAAGCAGCGACGGCGACGTAGGCCTCAGGAATGCGCTGCTGAACCGGCGCGGCGCGCGAGGAGTTCTCTTCGCTGCCGAACAGGTGATGAACCGGCACAACCTGCCAGGTGCCTGGCGCCGGGTTGAATGCGCCCGGTGCGCTGGCAAACCAGCTGAGGCCATCGCCTTGGCTTTCGATCAGGCGCGTGCCTGGGTCGCCAGCACGCAGGTGACCGCCAACTTCGTCCTGGAACTTGTTCCAGGCTTGCGGCGAGTTCCAGCCCGGCGACCAGGCGAATGGCACTTGCTGGCGCGGTTCGGCGGAGCCCGAGTAACCTTCCATGGAGAAGGCGAAGGCGGTGTCTTTGTCTTGCGAGGCGCGCGGTTCGTGCACGCTGATATTGGCGCGCATCGAGGTGCGACCGCTGTAACGCAGCGGTTCACGGGCCATTTTCAGGCCTTTGATGCGGAACGAGGCGCCCGGTGCAGCGTCGACGATACCGGCCAGCAGCGGCGTGCTGGCAGCGGTGGCGGCGGTCACCTGGTCGAGCTGCGTCCAGTCCACGTTCTGGCCGAGCAGGGTGCTGCGCAGGGCATGCAACCAGCGCCAGCCTTCATGAACCAGAATGCTTGGGTCGTAATACGTCGGGTCGAATACCTGGAAGAAGCGCTGCGCGCGGCCTTCCTGGCTGACCAGCGTACCGTCACCTTCGGCGAAGCTCGCCGCTGGCAATACCAGGTGGGCGCGGGCGGTGGTGTCGGTTTGTTGATGGTCGGCGACGATGACCACTTTGGCAGCGGTCAGCGCGGCGTCGACCAGCGCTTTGTCGGCGCGGGTGTACAGATCGTTTTCCAGCACCACGATGGCGTCGGCTTTGCCATCGACCACAGCTTGCAGCGCGGCGTCGGCAGAGTCGCCGCCGAGCATGGCCAGGCCCAGGCTGTTGGCTTCGCTGACCACCAGGCTCAGGGAGCCGTTTTTCTCGCGCAGCTTGAGGGCCTTGGCGATGTTGGCGGCGGCTTCGATCAGGGCCTTGTTGCCCAGCGAGGTGCCGGCAATGACCAGCGGACGCTTGGCTGCCAAAAGGCTCTCAGCGATGCGCTGGGCCAGTTCCAGGGCTTCGGCGTCCAGACCGGCAACGGCCGGGGCGCTGGCGTCGATGGCGTGGGCAACGGCAAAGCCGATGCGCGCCAAGTCATCCGGCGCAGCGTGCACGCACTCTTCGGCGACGTCGTCGAGCTTGGTGGCATCGAGGCTGGCAATAAACAGTGGGTTCAGCGCGTGCTGACCAATGTTCTGCACCGCTGCGTTGAGCCACGGCTGAATCTTCATGGCTTCGGCCATGTCTTCGGCCTTGCCTTTCACCGACTGGCGCAAGGCGAGGGCGAGGCGGGCAGCGGTTTGCGTCAGGTCTTCGCCGAGCACGAATACGGCGTCGTGATCTTCAACGTCGCGCAGGGTTGGAATGGGCAGCGGGCTGTTTTGCAGCACGTTCAAGACCAGGCGCAGGTTGTCCAGCTCAACAGCGCCGATGCCCGAGTAGAAGTGCTCTGCACCAACCAGTTCGCGCAGGGCGAAGTTGCTTTCCAGGCTGGCGCGCGGCGAACCGATGCCGACGATGTTGCGACCGCGCAGCAAGTCAGCGGCGTTATCCAGCGCTGCGTCCACGCTTAGCTTCTGATTGCTGGCGGCCAGCAGCGGCTGACGCGGACGGTCGGTGCGGTTGACATAGCCGTAGCCAAAGCGACCACGGTCGCAGAGGAAGTACTGGTTCACCGAGCCGTTGTAGCGGTTTTCGATGCGACGGATTTCGCCGTAGCGCTCGCCGGGGCTGATGTTGCAGCCGCTCGAGCAGCCATGGCAGATGCTCGGCGAGAACTGCATGTCCCACTTGCGGTTGTAGCGTTCGGAGTGGGTTTTGTCGGTGAACACACCGGTCGGGCAGACTTCGGTGAGGTTGCCGGAAAATTCGCTTTCCAGAACGCCGTCTTCAACGCGACCGAAGTAGACGTTGTCGTGGGCGCCGAACACGCCGAGGTCGGTGCCGCCGGCGTAATCCTTGTAGTAACGCACGCAGCGGTAGCAGGCGATGCAGCGGTTCATTTCGTGCGCAATGAACGGGCCGAGCTCCTGGTTCTGGTGGGTGCGTTTGGTGAAGCGATAACGGCGCTCGTTGTGGCCGGTCATCACGGTCATGTCTTGCAGGTGGCAGTGGCCGCCTTCCTCGCACACGGGGCAGTCATGCGGGTGGTTGGTCATCAGCCATTCAACGACGCTGGCGCGGAAGGCCTTGGACTCTGCGTCGTCGATGGAAATCCAGGTGTTGTCGGTGGCGGGGGTCATGCAGGACATGACGATGCGACCACGGGTGTCGTTTTCGTCGGTGTACTGCTTCACCGCGCACTGGCGGCAGGCGCCGACGCTACCGAGCGCCGGGTGCCAGCAGAAGTACGGAATGTCGAGTCCGAGGGACAGACAGGCCTGTAACAGGTTGTCTGCACCATCGACTTCGAGCGCTTTGCCGTCTACGTGGATAGTGGCCATAGTTCAAGTTTCTTCGTTGGCCCGTTTGTTCAGGGGTGAAAGCCGCATTTGCTGCGGTTTTCGCCACGCTCAACTGGCGGGCTTGGCTAATAGAATCACGGTTCGATGGGGCCAGAGTTCCGGGTAAGCGTCCTCTGGCCGCCGTCGTTAAAACGTTAGGCGCTGACGAATTGCGTCGGCGCCACCGGCGTGCTGATTCGGGAAATGCCCGCTTCGAACTCCGGCCGGAAATATTTGATTGCGCTGCCCAGCGGCTCCACGGCGCCCGGTGCGTGTGCACAGAACGTTTTGCCTGGGCCGAGGAAATTGACCAGGCCCTCGAGGGTTTCGATATCGCCGGGCTGGCCATGACCTTTCTCGATGGCGCGCAGTACTTTCACGCTCCACGGCAGGCCATCGCGGCACGGCGTACAGAAACCGCACGACTCGCGGGCGAAGAACTCTTCCATGTTGCGCAGCAGGGCAACCATGTTGACCTTGTCGTCGACCGCCATGGCCAGGCCGGTGCCCATACGGGTGCCGACCTTGGCGATACCGCCGGCGTACATTTGCGCATCCAGGTGCTCGGGCAACAGGAAGCCGGTGCCGGCGCCGCCGGGTTGCCAGGCTTTCAGGGTGAAGCCGTCGCGCATGCCGCCGGCGTAGTCTTCGAACAACTCGCGGCCGGTGACGCCGAACGGCAGTTCCCACAGGCCCGGGTTTTTCACCTTGCCGGAGAAGCCCATGAGCTTGGTGCCCATGTCTTCGCTGCCCGGACGGGCGAGACCCTTGTACCACTCGACGCCGTTGCCAACGATGGCCGGCACGTTGCATAGGGTCTCGACATTGTTCACGCACGTCGGCTTGCCCCAGACGCCAACGGCAGCGGGGAAGGGCGGCTTGGAACGCGGGTTGGCGCGACGACCTTCAAGGGAATTGATCAGCGCGGTTTCTTCACCGCAGATATAGCGACCGGCGCCGGTGTGCACGAACAGCTCGAAGTCGAAACCGCTGCCCAGAATGTTTTTGCCCAACAGGCCGGCCGCCTTGGCTTCAGCCACGGCGCGGTTGAGGTTGGTGGCCGCATCGACGTATTCGCCACGCAGAAAGATGTAGCCGCGATAGGCCTTGAGCGCGCGCGCACTAATCAGCATGCCTTCGATCAGCAAGTGCGGCAGCTGCTCCATGAGCATGCGGTCTTTCCAGGTGTTGGGTTCCATTTCGTCCGCGTTGCACAGCAGGTAGCGGATGTTCATGGATTCGTCTTTAGGCATCAGCCCCCACTTCACGCCCGTGGGGAAGCCCGCACCGCCGCGGCCTTTGAGGCCGGAGTCTTTGACGGTTTGAACGATGTCGTCTTGCGACAGGTCGGCGAAGGCTTTACGCGCGGCGGCGTAACCGTCTTTCGCCTGGTATTCCTCAAGCCACACAGGCTGCGCGTCGTCACGCAGGCGCCAGGTCAGCGGGTGCGTTTCCGCTGTGCGGGCAATGCTGTTGGCCGGCCCGAAGGAGGTCAGGCGGTTGGTTGAAGCGGACGTCATACGTAAGCCTCCAGCAGTTCTGCTACGCCGTCTGGTTGCACGTCGCCAAAAGTATGGTCGTCGATCATCAGGGCCGGGGCCTTGTCGCAGTTGCCCAGGCAGCACACCGGCAGCAGGGTGAAGCGGCCATCGGCAGTGGTTTCGCCGAGGCCGATGCCCAGCTGTTGCTGGATGCTGCTGACCACCGACTCATGGCCGCCGATGTAGCAAACCATGCTGTCGCACACGCGGATGATGTGACGGCCAACGGGCTGACGGAAAATCTGGCTATAGAAGGTGGCCACGCCTTCAACGTCGCTGGCCGGAATGCCGATGATTTCGCCAATGGCGGCAATGGCGCCGTCTGGCACCCAACCACGGGCTTTCTGAACAATCTTCAGCGCTTCGATGGAGGCCGCGCGGGAATCTTCGTAGTGGTGCAGCTCATGTTCGATGGCCGTGCGCTCGGCATCGCTGAGGGTGAAACGGTCGGTTTGAATCAGCGTGGTGGTAGTCATAGTTAGCGGTCCACGTCAGCCATAACGAAGTCGATACTGCCCAGGTACGCAATCAAGTCCGCGACCATGCTGCCGCGGATTACCGAAGGAATCTGCTGCAGGTGCGGGAAGCTTGGCGTACGAATGCGGGTGCGGTAGCTCATGGTGCCGCCGTCGCTCGTCAGGTAATAACTGTTGATGCCCTTGGTCGCTTCGATCATCTGGAAGCTTTCGTTGGCCGGCATGACCGGGCCCCAGGAAACTTGCAGGAAGTGGGTGATCAAGGTTTCGATGTGCTGCAACGTGCGCTCTTTTGGCGGCGGCGTAGTGAGCGGGTGATCCGCTTTGTACGGGCCAGATGGCATGTTGCGCAGGCACTGGTCGATGATTTTCACGCTCTGGCGCATTTCTTCCACGCGCACGATGCAGCGGTCGTAGGCATCGCCATTCACGGCCAGCGGCACTTCGAATTCGAAGTTTTCGTAGCCCGAGTACGGGCGTGCTTTACGCAGGTCGAAGTCCAGGCCGGTGGAACGCAAGCCGGCGCCAGTGACGCCCCACTCCAGCGCTTCCTTGGTGTTGTACTGAGCAACGCCGATGGTACGGCCACGCAGAATGCTGTTTTTCAGGGCGGCTTTTTCGTACTCGTCGAGGCGCTTGGGCAGCCATTCAACGAAGTCTTTCACCAGCTTTTCCCAGCCGCGCGGCAGGTCGTGCGCGACGCCGCCGATGCGGTACCAGGCCGGGTGCAGACGGAAACCGGTGATGGCTTCAATCACGGTGTAGGCGCGCTGGCGGTCGGTGAAGGTGAAGAACACCGGGGTCATGGCGCCGACGTCTTGAATGTAGGTGCCGAGGAACAGCAGGTGACTGGTGATGCGGAAGAACTCGGCCATCATGATGCGGATGACGTCGACCTTCTCCGGCACTTTGATGCCGGCCAGCTTCTCGACCGAGAGCACGTACGGCAGGTTGTTCATTACGCCGCCGAGGTAGTCGATACGGTCGGTGTAAGGAATAAAGCTGTGCCAGGACTGACGCTCGGCCATCTTTTCGGCGCCACGGTGGTGGTAACCCACTTCCGGTACGCAATCGACGATCTCTTCACCGTCCAGCTGCAACACGATACGGAACGCACCGTGAGCCGAAGGGTGGTTGGGGCCGAGGTTGAGGAACATGTAGTCCTCGTTCTCGTTGCCGCGTTTCATGCCCCAGTCTTCGGGGTTGAAGCGCGCGGCTTCTTCTTCCAGGTTCTGTTTGGCGACCGACAGGCTGAACGGGTCAAACTCGGTGGCTCGCGCCGGATAGTCTTTGCGCAGCGGGTGACCCTGCCAGGTCGGCGGCATCATGATGCGCGTCAGGTGCGGGTGGCCGGCAAAGGTGACGCCGTACATGTCCCACACTTCGCGCTCGTACCAATTGGCGTTCGGCCAGATATTGGTCACGGTCGGCAGGTTCAGGTCGCCTTCGGACAGCGCGACTTTGAGCATCACGTCGCTGTTCCGCTCGATCGACATCAGGTGGTAGAACACCGTGAAGTCCGAACCCGGCAAGCCGCGACGCTGCGTGCGCAGGCGCTCGTCCATAGCGTGCAGGTCGTAGAGCATGACGTAGGGCTTGGGCAGCTGACGCAGGAAGGTCAGCACCTCAATCAACCGCTCACGGGCCACCCACAACACCGGCATGCCGGTGCGGGTTTGCTGGGCGGTAAACGCATCTGCGCCAAAGCGCGTGTTCAATTCGGTGACGACGTCTTGGTCGTCTGCCTTGTAAGGCGGGATGTACAGAGCGGTGTCTGCAGTCATGGTCTCGGTCGCTATCAGTCAACGTAAAGGGTGAATCCGGCGGGCTTTCTGGGTAAGAAAAAGCTAGATCACACTTCGTCGGGGCTGCGCAGGTTGGTTACCTGAATACGCTGTTCACGGCGCTGTTCCTTTTGCGACGGCATATCGGCGCGGTAAACGCCTTGTTCGCCAACGACCCAGGAAAGTGGGCGACGCTCCTGGCCAATCGATTCCTGCAAGAGCATAAGAGCCTGCAAGAATGCTTCAGGGCGAGGAGGGCAGCCGGGCACGTAAACGTCCACGGGCAGGAATTTGTCCACGCCCTGAACGACAGAGTAAATATCGTACATGCCGCCGGAATTCGCGCAGGCGCCCATGGAAATAACCCACTTGGGCTCGAGCATTTGCTCGTACAAGCGCTGGATGACCGGAGCCATTTTGATGAACGGGGTGCCCGCGATCACCATGAAGTCAGCCTGACGGGGTGACGCACGAATTACTTCGGCGCCAAACCGGGCGATGTCATGGGGAGCGGTGAAGGCAGTCGTCATCTCCACGTAGCAGCAGGACAGGCCGAAGTTGTACGGCCAGAGGGAGTTCTTGCGTCCCCAGTTGACCGCGCCATTCAGCACGTCCTGCAATTTGCCCATGTAGATGTTTTTGTGGACTTGATCCTCTAGAGGATCGGAAACGGTCTCCCGCTCGCCGATCGGATACTGCTCATTAGGCGCATCCGGGTCGATTCTGGTGAGTTTGTATTGCATCGCCAAAGCCTCATTGTTTTAGCTTCGCCTGCCGCTTGCGACGACCTTCGGGAGCCCAATCAAGAGCACCGATGCGCCATAGGTAGACAAGACCTGCCAACAGAATTGCTATAAAAACTGTAGCTTCAATAAAGCCGGCCCAGCCGCTTTCGCGAACGGACACCGACCAGGCGAAGAGAAAGAGGGCTTCAACGTCGAAGATCACGAAGAGCATCGCGACCAGATAGAATTTTGCCGACAGGCGCAGGCGCGCGGTGCCGGTAGGCAACATGCCGGATTCGAATGGCTCGTTTTTAACCCGGCCCCAGGCCTTGCCACCGAGCAGGCTGGAAACACCGAGCATGAAGGCGCAGAGGCCAACGACACCCAAGAGGAAAATGGCAAAGCCCCAGTTGTGGGACATGGTTGCGACAGCTTCAGCAGGCATGCCGGTACTCCTTAGACAAGCATCGGCGGAATCATGGGAGATGAAAGTTGCCGGTTGTAATCCATAGCCAGCAATCTAATTTTCGTAATTTTATGCGTGTCTGCCACGGTAAGTAAATTTTTCCTTATAAAAAATTAACTTACGGGCCAACATCTTAGCGGCGCAAATCGCGCAAAGCCCGTGGTGCCGGGGTTATGACGGTTTCTACGTCGTTAGTCGCATATCCGCTTTTTTGTTGTTTATGACAGCAAACTGTGCTGTAGATGATATTCGTTGTTATTTAGGCACCCAATCGGAAACGACCTACGTCGAAATAGGGTAGTTGCTATTAGCGCAGAAGCGAGCGAAGCGTTAGGCGAAGTTGGCGCCTTAGCGAAGCGGGAGAGGGGGCGGGGCGGCTGTGTCGCCGCTCTGCTTAACCGAGACAGGCGTTTTCGGCGCAGGCGACATTTTTCCGGCATAAAAAAAGGCGAGCCTGAGCTCGCCTTTTCTTTACACCCCAGGCCGAAGCCTAGTGAGCCATTCCGTGAATCAATGGAATTGGTTCATGGTGTTGTCTTTACCGCTTGCCTTCAGAGCCGCTTCGCCAGCGAAGTATTCTTTATGGTTGTCGCCCAGGTCGGAACCAGCCATGTTCTGGTGCTTAACGCAAGCGATGCCTTGACGCAGCTCTTCGCGTTGAACGCCTTTCACGTAAGCCAGCATGCCTTGGTCGGCGAAGTAGCCTTTTGCCAGGTTGTCGGTGGACAGCGCAGCGGTGTGGTAGGTCGGCAGGGTGATCAGGTGGTGGAAGATACCAGCCTGTTGCGAACCATCACGTTGGAAGGTGCGGATCTTCTCGTCTGCAACCTGAGCCAGTTCGGTGGCGTCGTAATCAACGCTCATCAGCTTGGCGCGGTCGTAAGCGGAAACGTCTTTGCCTTCGGCGACGAATGCATCGAACACTTGCTGACGGAAGTTCAGGGTCCAGTTGAAGGACGGGCTGTTGTTGTAAACCAGCTTGGCGTTCGGGATTACCTTGCGGATCTCGTTAACCATGGCAGCGATCTGGCCAACGTGTGGCTTCTCGGTTTCGATCCACAGCAGGTCAGCGCCGTTCTGCAGCGAGGTGATGCAGTCCAGGATGCAGCGAGCTTCGCCAGTGCCAGCGCGGAACTGGAACAGGTTGGAAGGCAGGCGCTTGGGACGCAGCAGTTTGCCGCCACGGTTCAGAACCACGTCACCGTTGTTCAGCTCGCTTGGGGACACTTCTTCGCAGTCCAGGAAGGAGTTGTACTGGTCGCCCAGGTCGCCCGCAGTCTTGGTTACAGCGATTTGTTTGGTCAGGCCGGCACCCAGGGAGTCGGTACGGGCAACGATCACGCCGTCGTCCACGCCCAGTTCCAGGAATGCGTAGCGAACTGCGTTGATCTTGGCCAGGAAGTCTTCGTGCGGAACGGTCACTTTGCCGTCTTGGTGGCCGCACTGCTTCTCGTCAGAAACCTGGTTTTCGATCTGGATGCAGCACGCACCTGCTTCGATCATTTTCTTGGCCAGCAGGTAGGTGGCTTCCGGGTTACCGAAACCAGCGTCGATGTCGGCAATGATCGGTACTACGTGAGTTTCGTAGTTGTCGACCTGAGCCTGGATCTCGGCAGCCTTGGCGGTATCGCCAGCGGCGCGGGCAGCGTCCAGAGCGGTGAACAACAGGTCCAGCTCACGGGCGTCAGCCTGGCGCAGGAAGGTGTAGAGCTCTTCGATCAGACCCGAAACAGCGGTCTTCTCGTGCATGGACTGGTCTGGCAGCGGGCCGAAGTCCGAACGCAGAGCAGCAACCATCCAGCCGGACAGGTAGAGGTAGCGCTTGTCGGTAGTCTTGAGGTGCTTTTTGATCGAAATCAGCTTCTGCTGACCGATAAAGCCGTGCCAGCAGCCCAGGGACTGGGTGTAGACGGAGGAGTTAGCGTCGTACTCAGCCATGTCTTTGCGCATGATAGCGGCGGTGTACTTGGCGATATCCAGACCGGTTTTGAAGCGGTTCTGAGCGCGCATGCGAGCGACGGACTCAGGGTTGATCGCACTCCAGCTGTTGCCGGCGGTTTCTTTCAAAGCGGCTACGGCTTTGATGTCATCTTGATAAGCAGACATGGTCAATCCTTCAAAGTTGATTGGTTGAGCACGACACTTCCCTTTCAAAACCGACAAGAAACGCGGTCTTTCAGCGGGCGGTGTACTGCAGCGCAACGAGATATCGACTGAGACGAGATTGAAGCTGAGGAGGGGGCAGAGGGGGCGAACAGTTCGAAGGTGCTGGCGTTAACACTTGCTGGTTCGTGGAAACCGATGGGTGTTGCTGCTGTGACCAACTGGCCGATTCGTTAAACGCTTCCCCGTCCCTCAGGACAACTTCGTTCCAGTCGCAATCTCGTCGAACTGCCTTTTGAGCGGTAAAACACGAATCGAATCTACGGTAAGCAGGTTGCGATCCGGAGACCTCCGTGAGGGGCCTCTGATTAGCGGGAGCGGGGCCATCATGCCTTTGCAAAAAGACTTCGTCAAACGTTTTGTAGTGCTTTTTTCTGACTACTACATATTGTTCGACGACCGACTGACGGGTCACGTTTTCCGGCCGTGTCGCTGCCCTGATCAGTCCAGGGCATCGACCTTCAGGCGCAGCGTCATGTCTTCACGACCTTGCGTTGAACGGCGCTGAATAAAGCCGCTCTGGTCGGATTGAGAGCTCTCATTCACACCGCCGATGGTGATCCATTCGCCGAGGCGGCCAGTCACTTTGGTGTTGGTGTTCTGTATGTCGATCGCGCCTTGCTGAGTCTGGCTGAGGCGGTCGTTATTGTTGTTGATACTGACGTGCACCACGTCGCCGGTAAGGCTCGCGGTTACATAAAACCCACGGGTGACGTTGCGGTATTCGGTGTTGTTGTAGACCCGGCCGTAACCGTCGACGCTCGAGCTGGTCAGCGGCACGCTTTGGCCCACCTGAATCAGCGCCGGATAGCCTTCGGTGGTTTGCACTTGCTGCGTGCCGCCGCCTCGGCTCTGGGTGCTGCGATGAATGATGCGCACCTGATCGCGACCGTTCACTTCGCCGCGGCCGGACTGAATTTCCACGTTGCCGGCGCTGGCCGAGCCGTTCACCGAGTAGCCCTGGTCGTTCATATGGTTGCTGTCGGTGGTGTCGACGCTGATGAGCAGGCGCCTTGGTTGTTTGTCGATCTGCTTGAGCAGGTCGCGCACTTCCTGAAGCTTGGCGGGCGGGGCGTTGACGATGAGCTGGTTGCCGTAGTTGCTGGCCCGGCCTTCGTTGCCGAGTACCGATTGCACCACCGGCAATACGTCGTCGGCAGTGCGGTAGTTCAGCGGCATCACTTCAGTAGCGGCCAGCCCCGGCAAGCTGACACTCAGGCACAGGGCGGCAAACAGCGAGCGCAGGGTCATACCAGAAGACTCCGAAGGTCGAGGTCGGTGACGCTAACGTCCCAGGCCTGATCGAATTTGTTTTGCAGCACGCGCACCTGGCCCGGGTCGTTGTACAAGGCGTAGCCGGCGAGTTGCTCCAGCTTGGGCCGCATCAATAAACCGTTGGTGTCGGCGAGCAGATAGGCCACTTCATCGTTGCTGTAGCTGGGGTTGAGCTTGCGAATATGCAGACTGCTCGGCAGGCGCCGGGACAGTTGCAGCAAGCGATGACCGTCTTTCACGGCGTTGCTCGGGTCGTTGACCAGAATGCGCAAACGATTCTTCGGATTGGCCAGCAGGAACTGCGTACAAGCCTGTTGCACGCTGCTGTGGTCGTAAAGCCAGCGTTCAAGATCTGGGGTGTAGATGCACAGGCTGCGTTGTGCCTGTTGCAGCAAGGCCAGGGCGTGCGCCTGGCCTTGTTCGGCGTGGGTGAAGTGTTCGAGTTGACGCGGCCCGCCGAGGTGAAAAGGGGCCGGTTCGCGACGCTCCGGTTCCGCCTGTAAGGGCGGCGGATTGTGCACCGTAAAACTGCCGGGCGAGACGAACTCGATGGCTGGCAGTTCTTCCGCGACACCGTCCGTGGCGTCTGTTGGCGGAGCGTCTTTATCGATCATCCTGACCTCACTGACTGATGCGTTTCATCTCTACATGGGGAATGCCGGCGTCGAGAAATTCGCCGCTGACTACGGTAAATCCTAGACGCTCATAGAACGCCGTGGCGTGAACCTGGGCGCTGAGCATTTGTTCTTTGAGGCCGCGGCGCTCTGCTTCGCAGATAACGGCGTTCATCAGCTGTTCCCCGACTTTCAACCCGCGCCAGTCTTTAAGCACCGAAACCCGGCCAATATGCCCGTCGGGCAGCAAGCGCGCGGTGCCGATAGCGTAATCGCCATCGACGGCGAGAAAGTGCACGGCTTCGACATCTTCGGCGTCCCATTCCAGTTCCGGCGGCACCGCTTGTTCAGCGATAAACACGGTTTCGCGAATGCGGCGCAGGTCTGCGTTGTCTTTCTGCCAGCTGGCGAGCCTTACCTGAACGTTGCTACTCATCTGCAAACTCCAAACTTCCTTGTTTCACCAGTTCGAGGACGAGGTTACGCCCTTCATCGTCGGCCAACCATTGGCCCAGGTTTTCCAGGTGCAGCACGTCGGCGGCACAAATCAATTTCAACAGTTCACGCAGGCTGGCCGACAGCAAGCGGCTTTGTCCGCTGGCAAACAGCACCAAATCGTCGCCCACTTCAGACCAGGCCAGGCGAGCGCTCGGATTGCGCACAAGCATGGCGCCGTTTTCGATCTGGTCCAGCAGCTCTTCTTCGTCCAGCTCAGTGCCAGCAACCAGTTCCGGGTAGCGCGGCTCGGTCATGAACTGGCCGAACCAGGTCATCAGCAAACGCTCGTCGCCCATGTGTTCATTGAGCAATGCTTTGAGGCGGTCGAGCGAGTCGCGCTGAATCTGGTGCGGGTCGCTGACAGGCGCAGCGCCGGCATCGCTGTAGCGCTCTTCGTCCGGCAGAAACTGGCTGAGAAAGTCGGTGAAATGGGTCAAGACTTCTGCGGCGCTAGGGGCGCGGAAACCCACGGAATACGTCATACAATCATCCTCGGCGGTGCCATAGTGAGCCAAACGTGGCGGCAGATAGAGCATGTCGCCGGGCTCCAACACCCATTCGTCGGTCTGTTCAAAGTTGGCCAGAATGCGCAGGTCCGCATGCTCGAGCATGGGGCTATCCGAGTCGCACATCTGGCCGATTTTCCAGCGCCGGTGTCCCTGGCCCTGGAGAAGGAAAACGTCGTAATTGTCGAAATGCGGGCCTACACCGCCGCCCGGCGTGGCAAAGCTGATCATCACATCGTCGATGCGCCAGCTCGGCAGAAAACGAAAGTGCTGCAGCAGCTCGGCCACTTCCGGCACGAACTGGTCGACGGCTTGCACCAGCAAGGTCCAGTCGCGTTCAGGCAGGGTGGCGAATTCGTCCTCGTTGAACGGGCCGCGGCGCAGTTCCCAAGGGCGTTCGCCGTGCTCAAGCACAAGGCGCGATTCGACTTCTTCTTCCAGCGCCAGGCCCGCCAGTTCGTCGGCGGAAATGGGAC
Source organism: Pseudomonas viridiflava (assembly GCF_900573885.1). GTDB lineage: Bacteria > Pseudomonadota > Gammaproteobacteria > Pseudomonadales > Pseudomonadaceae > Aquipseudomonas. Next base: position 152,882 of record NZ_UPSE01000533.1, on the reverse strand, counting down.
TTTCGAAATCGCTGATGGCCTGGCGTACCAGCAGGGGTTTCTTCTGCCAGTAGTCGCGCAGGAATTCACGAGCGGTAATGCCACCGAGCATCTGAAGCGGAATATCAGGATTCATCGCTAAGCCTTTGAAAGTCATTTGAGCCCGTAAATAAAAACGCCCGGCACTGCCGGGCGTGCAACTGGGCGATGTCGGTTAGATACGCTTGGCCTGAGCGGCGGCGTTGCCCGCGTAACCAGCCGGGGTGAGGGCGCGCAGCTGAACCTTGGCGTCGGCTGGAATATCCAGACCGTCAATAAAGGTTTGCAGGGCTTCGGCGCTGATGCCTTTGCCGCGCGTCAGCTCTTTGAGTTTTTCGTAGGCATTTTCAACGCCGTAGCGGCGCATCACGGTTTGTACCGGCTCGGCCAGCACTTCCCAACACGCGTCGAGGTCGGCAGCAATGCGCTGAGCGTTGAGCTCGAGCTTGCTGATGCCTTTAAGGGTGGCTTCGTACGCGATCACGCTGTGGGCAAAACCGACGCCCAGGTTGCGCAGTACGGTGGAATCGGTGAGGTCGCGCTGCCAGCGGGAAATCGGCAGCTTGCTGGCCAGGTGCTGCAGCAGCGCATTGGCGATGCCCAGATTGCCTTCGGAGTTTTCGAAGTCGATCGGGTTGACCTTATGCGGCATGGTCGACGAACCGATTTCGCCAGCAATAGTGCGCTGTTTGAAATAGCCGAGGGAGATGTAGCCCCAGATATCACGGTCGAAGTCGATCAGGATGGTGTTGAAGCGGGCAACCGCGTCGAACAGCTCGGCAATGTAGTCGTGCGGCTCGATTTGCGTGGTGTAGGGGTTGAAGCTCAGGCCCAGCTCTTGCTCGATGAAGGCGCGAGCGTTTTCTTCCCAGTCCACTTGCGGGTAAGCCGACAGGTGCGCGTTGTAGTTGCCCACGGCGCCGTTGATTTTGCCCAGCAGCGGAATGGCCGCCACCTGAGCGATCTGGCGCTCCAGGCGGTACACCACGTTTGCCAGCTCTTTGCCCAGCGTGGTCGGCGAGGCCGGTTGGCCGTGGGTGCGCGACAGCATTGGCACGTCGGCGAAGCGGTGGGCCAGCTCACGGATGGCATCGGCCAGTTGCTGCATCAGCGGCAGCAGCACGGTGTCGCGGCCTTCGCGCAGCATCAGGGCGTGGGACAGGTTGTTGATGTCTTCGCTGGTGCACGCGAAGTGGATGAACTCACTCACCGCAGCCAGTTCTGGCAGCTTGGCGACTTGTTCTTTGAGCAAGTACTCCACGGCTTTTACGTCGTGGTTGGTGGTGCGCTCGATTTCCTTGACGCGCTCGGCGTGCTCGACCTGGAAATTGTCGACCAGCGCGTTGAGCAGGGCGTTCGCTTCTGTAGAGAACGGCGCAACTTCCGGAACGCCGGTATGCGCGGCCAGGCGCTGAAGCCAGCGAACCTCGACCATGACGCGGAAACGGACCAGGCCGTATTCGCTGAAGATTGGGCGCAGAGCGCTGGTTTTGCTGGCGTAACGGCCATCAACGGGGGATACCGCGGTGAGCGAGGAGAGCTGCATGGGGCGTTCTCGGACAGTCGGGCGACGAAAAGGGGCGCGAATTATACATAGAAAAACCTTACCTGGCCCGTGCGCAGCGAACTGCTCTGTCGGGTTTTTCGGTGAGGCGTGGAACAGCGCGGTGCTGTGGGAGCGACTTCAGTCGCGATGCTTTTAGGATCACAAGCATTGCGGCGGAAGCCGCTCCTACAGGTATAGAAGGGGTTTATCCGCGAACCAGCGGGTAAAGCTCTTTCAGCAATTTGCGACGGTTAATCACCAACTGCCAGCGATGACCACCCAACTGGCGCCACAGGCGTGCCGAGCGAATACCAGCCAGCAGCAGCGCGCGAATCTTCGCGGCGTTGCTCGGTTGCTGCAGGTTGCGCATGTCGCCGTGCACCTGAATGCGCTGGCGGAAGGTGCTCAGCGTGTCCTGATACAGGCCGCCGCTCGCGGCGATGACGTTCTCATGCACCAGGCCGAAGTGCTGAACCTGCTGCTGGATCTGGTCGAGGCGTTTGCCGATGGTTTCCAGCATGTCGTCGCGCTTGGCGAGCTTGCGCTCAAGGCCCAGCATCGCGAGGGCGTAGCGCAGCGGTTCGCGTTGCAAGGTGGTGGGGTCGCGTTCCAGCGCGCTGAGCAGCGCGCGGTAGCCGTTACGCAGGTTAATGTCGTCGCCGCCGTAAACGTCCAGGGTGGTTTTCGGATCGCGGACCATCAAGCTTCCGAGCATGCAGCTCAAGGCGCTTTCGCTGATCTGTCCGGTGCGCGCCACCTGGTCGACCAGAAAGGCCGCTTCAAATACGCCGCCCAGCGCAACCAGTTGTTCCTGAATCGGGGTCATGCGCGCTTTTCCTTACTGCTCCAGGGCTGCGCGACTTCTATTACACCGCCGCCCAGGCAGACTTCGCCGTCATAAAACACCACGGACTGGCCCGGCGTAACAGCGCGCTGCGGCATGGCGAATACGGCGCGATAGCCCTCGCTGGTCTTCTCCAGCGTGCACGCCTGGTCGCCCTGGCGGTAGCGCACCTTCGCGGTCAGGGCTCGCGGGCTGCTGAGATCGATCGGGTTGACCCAATAGATGTCAGAGCAGAGCAGGGCGCTGGAAAACAACCATGGATGTTCGTTGCCCTGGCCGACCACCAGCACGTTGCGTTCGAGGTCTTTGATCAGCACGTACCACGGCTCTTCGCCGGCATCTTTCAAGCCGCCGATACCCAAACCCTGACGCTGGCCTATGGTGTGGTACATCAGGCCGTGGTGGCGGCCGATGATCTCGCCTTCGGTGGTCTCGATATTGCCGGGCTGCGCGGGCAGGTACTGCTTGAGGAAATCACTGAAGCGGCGCTCGCCGATAAAGCAGATGCCGGTCGAGTCTTTCTTCTTGGCCGTCGCCAACTGATGCTTTTCGGCGATGGTGCGCACTTCCGGTTTTTCCAGTTCGCCAACCGGGAACAGCGTCTTGGCCAGCTGTTCACCGCCAACGGCGTGCAGGAAGTAACTCTGGTCCTTGTTCGGGTCCAGGCCTTTGAGCAGCTCGGTGCGCCCGTCGATGTCGCGGCGACGCACGTAGTGGCCGGTGGCAATCAGGTCGGCACCCAGCGACAGCGCGTACTCAAGGAAGGCTTTGAATTTGATTTCCCGGTTGCAGAGGATGTCCGGGTTGGGCGTGCGTCCGGCTTTGTATTCGGCCAGGAAGTGCTCGAACACATTGTCCCAGTACTCCGCCGCGAAGTTGGCGGTGTGCAGCTTGATGCCAATTTTGTCGCAGACCGCTTGCGCATCGGCCATGTCATCCATGGCGGTGCAGTATTCGGTGCCGTCGTCTTCCTCCCAGTTTTTCATGAACAGGCCTTCGACCTGATAGCCCTGCTCCAGCAGCAGCACGGCGGAAACGGAAGAGTCGACACCGCCGGACATGCCGACGATCACGCGAGTTGAGGAATTGTCACGCATAGGAATTTGGATGCAGGGCTTTTCGGAAAAACGCGATTCTATCAGGGCGGCCGGCTCAGTGGTTATCGACGCTAGTCACGCAACAGGGCAAGAGGGAAGCGCTCGCCGCCCAGGTAGTCGTCGATGCACCGCAACACCAGCTCGCTGCGCCAGCGCTCCGGTTGGGCGGCCAGTTCCTCGCGGGTAAGCCATTGCGGGCCGATGATGCCGTCGTCGAGCGTGTAGTTTTCTCGTTGTTGCAATGCCTTGGCGGCAAAGCATACGCGTTGGTAGGTCACGCCGTTGCTCGGGGCGGTATATAAATAGATGCCGGTGACAGCGGTGAGCTCTACGTCCCAGCCGGTTTCTTCCAGGGTTTCGCGAATGGCGGCCTGCATGAGACTTTCGTCGGCTTCCAAGTGGCCGGCAGGCTGATTAAATACAGCGCGGCCGCCAGCGGTTTCTTCAACCATCAAGAATCGACCCTGATCTTCAACGATGGTCGCGACGGTAACGTGAGGGGTGAAACGCATGGGTAACTCCTGTGCGATCAGCGCTCGCTTTGGTTTCAGGCGGGCGCCGAAAAAGGCAATATCGGGGCAAGCTGCTAGGCTAAAAAGCGCCTCTACTACAGGTGGAATGTAGTAGTGATGTAGTTTGACTACAGAGATAGGTCAGGTGCCGTAATAACGCGGCCTGCAGCGGGTGTTTAGTCCGACAATCTCAAGAAAAGTGCGTGACTTTCTGTAGAAATACTACAAGAATGGCCCGCCTTTCCGAGACCAATTCAAGTTCCATACCGCTGCGCCATCCGCGTGGCGGGATGTCAGACCACGAAAGCAACGGAGTCCAGCATGGGATACCAAAAGATCCAGGTGCCAGCAACCGGTGACAAAATCACCGTCAATGCCGATATGTCCCTGAATGTACCGAACAACCCAATCATCCCTTTCATCGAAGGTGATGGCATCGGGGTTGATATCAGCCCAGTGATGATCAAAGTCGTCGATGCAGCCGTAAACAAAGCCTACGGCGGCGAGCGCAAGATCTCCTGGATGGAAGTTTACGCTGGCGAGAAAGCCACTCAGGTTTACGACCAGGACACCTGGCTGCCGAAAGAAACACTCGAAGCCGTTCGCGATTACGTTGTATCCATCAAAGGTCCTCTGACCACTCCAGTTGGCGGCGGCATCCGTTCCTTGAACGTGGCCCTGCGTCAGGAGCTCGACCTCTACGTTTGCCTGCGTCCAGTGCGCTGGTTCACCGGCGTTCCTAGCCCGGTCAAAAAGCCTCAAGACGTCGACATGACTATTTTCCGCGAAAACTCGGAAGACATTTATGCCGGTATCGAGTGGAAAGCCGGCTCGCCGGAAGCTGAAAAAGTCATCAAGTTCCTGAAAGAAGAAATGGGTGTTAAGAAAATCCGTTTCGACGAAGACTGCGGTATCGGCGTGAAGCCGGTTTCCAAGCAAGGTACTCAGCGTCTGGTGCGTAAAGCATTGCAGTACGTGGTTGATAACAACCGCGACTCGCTGACCATCGTGCACAAAGGCAACATCATGAAGTTCACCGAAGGTGCCTTCAAAGATTGGGGCTACGAAATCGCCAAAAACGAATTCGGTGCCGAGCTGCTGGATGGCGGTCCGTGGATGCAATTCACCAACCCGAACACCGGCAAGAAGGTTGTCGTTAAAGACGCCATCGCCGACGCCATGCTTCAGCAAATTCTGCTGCGCCCGGCTGAGTACGATGTAATTGCTACCCTGAACCTGAACGGTGACTACCTCTCCGACGCCCTGGCGGCCGAAGTAGGCGGTATCGGTATTGCTCCGGGCGCTAACCTGTCCGACAACATCGCCATGTTCGAAGCCACCCACGGCACCGCGCCGAAGTACGCTGGTAAAGACCAAGTGAACCCGGGTTCGTTGATTCTTTCCGCTGAAATGATGCTGCGTCACATGGGCTGGACTGAAGCTGCCGATCTGATCATCGACGGCGTTAACGGTGCGATCTCCGCCAAAACCGTTACGTACGACTTTGAACGTCTGATGGACGGCGCCACGCTGCTGTCCTGCTCGGCGTTCGGCGACGCCATGATCGCTCACATGTAATGTGAGCTTCAGGCGACAAAAAAAGGCCGGTCTGATGACCGGCCTTTTTTATTGCCCGCTGCCCATTGAATTTGGCCCCGAAGGGCCAGATATCAGGCTTCGGACGTAACCGCTTGTGGCTGTGTTGCAGCTACTGGCGGCGCGTCCGCAGTTTGGGTGATGGAGCTGATGTTGACAGCATGCAGGCCCTTGGGACCCTGAATGATGTCAAAGCTGACCGGCTGGCCTGCTTTAAGGGTTTTGTAACCGTCCATCTGGATAGCCGAGTAGTGGGCGAACAGGTCCTCATCTCGGCCGTCAGCCAGGATAAACCCATAGCCCTTGGCGTTGTTGAACCACTTGACCTTACCGCTAAGCATGCTGATGTCCCTCTGCAAATACACCCACCACTGGGGTATTATCCGTTACGACTCCGCGCTGGAATCATCCGCTTTGGTAAGCGCGCGGACCCTGATACCCTCGATTGGGTATTCTCTGTTTGTAACACTGATTTACTGATAGTCAAGGCGACGGCACGACCGTCTGCGAAGTCGGTCAAAAACTGTCTGTCGTCCCACTCCTACAATTACGAACCTTTCATCCCACATGCGTGTAAGTAGCCAGATTCGACTAACATTCAATCAGGACCATCCAGAGCCGCATGAGGATGACGCCTCGGGCGTGGCCCTGCAGGAAGCAAAACCTGCGTTGCAGGCACCACCGATGTACAAGGTGGTCCTATTCAACGACGACTACACCCCAATGGATTTCGTGGTCGAAATTCTTGAAGTGTTCTTCAGTTTGAACAGGGAAGTGGCAACCAAAATCATGCTGACCGTTCATACAGAGGGACGGGCAGTGTGTGGCGTGTATACCCGCGATGTTGCGGAGACCAAGGCAACCCAGGTCAACCAATACGCGAGAGAAAGCCAACACCCGCTACTCTGTGAGATAGAGAAAGACGGTTAATTGCGACTGCTTGGTTATGAGGTGAAGCTATGTTGAATCGAGAGCTCGAAGTCACCCTCAATCTGGCCTTCAAGGAGGCCCGCACCAAGCGTCATGAGTTCATGACGGTTGAGCACCTCTTGCTGGCCTTACTGGATAACGAGGCGGCTGCCTCTGTCCTCCGCGCTTGCGGAGCGAATCTGGATAAGTTGCGCCACGATCTACAGGAGTTTATCGACTCCACCACTCCCCTGATTCCTCAACACGACGAAGAACGCGAAACCCAACCAACCCTGGGCTTCCAGCGTGTGCTTCAGCGCGCGGTATTCCACGTGCAGAGTTCGGGCAAGCGTGAGGTGACGGGCGCCAACGTGCTGGTGGCTATTTTCAGCGAACAGGAAAGCCAGGCGGTATTCCTGCTCAAGCAACAAAGTGTCGCGCGTATCGATGTGGTCAACTTCATCGCGCACGGCATTTCCAAGGTGCCAGGTCACGCCGACCAGACCGACAACGATCAGGAAATGCAGGACGAAGAGGGCGGTGAAGCGTCGTCGTCGAGCAATCCGCTGGACGCCTACGCCAGCAACCTCAACGAGGCTGCCCGTCTGGGTCGTATCGACCCGCTGGTGGGTCGCGAGAACGAAGTGGAGCGTGTGGCGCAGATTCTGGCGCGTCGCCGCAAAAACAACCCGCTGTTGGTGGGCGAAGCCGGCGTCGGTAAAACCGCCATCGCCGAAGGTCTTGCCAAGCGCATCGTTGATGGCCAGGTGCCGGATCTGCTGTCTGAAAGCGTGGTGTATTCGCTCGATCTGGGCGCCTTGCTCGCTGGCACCAAATACCGCGGCGATTTCGAGAAGCGCTTGAAGGCGCTGCTCAACGAGCTGCGTAAACGTCCGCACGCCATTTTGTTCATCGATGAAATCCACACCATCATCGGTGCCGGCGCTGCGTCGGGCGGCGTGATGGATGCGTCGAATCTGCTCAAGCCCATGCTGTCTTCGGGCGAGATTCGCTGCATAGGGTCGACCACGTTCCAGGAATTCCGTGGAATCTTCGAAAAAGACCGCGCGCTGGCGCGTCGCTTCCAGAAAGTGGACGTCACCGAGCCGTCGGTTGAAGACACCATTGGCATTCTGCGAGGCCTGAAAGGCCGCTTCGAGCAGCATCATGGTCTCGAGTACAGCGACGAGTCGCTGCGTGCTGCCGCTGAGCTGGCCTCGCGTTATATCAACGACCGTCACATGCCCGACAAGGCCATTGACGTGATCGACGAAGCGGGCGCCTACCAACGCCTGCAGCCGGTCGAGAAGCGCGTGGCGCGCATCGAGGTCGAGCATGTTGAGGACATCGTGGCGAAGATCGCGCGCATTCCCCCGAAGCATGTCAGCAGTTCAGACAAAGAATTGCTGCGTAACCTTGAGCGCGACCTGAAGCTGACCGTGTTTGGTCAGGATGCTGCTATCGATTCGCTGGCAACGGCGATCAAGCTGTCGCGTGCGGGGCTCAAATCGCCAGATAAACCTGTCGGTTCGTTCCTCTTTGCCGGCCCAACCGGTGTGGGTAAAACCGAGGCGGCGCGGCAGTTGGCGAAAGCCATGGGCATCGAGCTGGTGCGATTCGACATGTCGGAATACATGGAGCGTCACACCGTTTCCCGCCTGATTGGTGCGCCTCCAGGCTACGTCGGTTTCGACCAGGGCGGTCTGCTCACCGAAGCCATCACCAAGATGCCGCACTGCGTATTGCTGCTCGATGAGATCGAGAAGGCGCATCCGGAAGTCTTCAACTTGCTGCTGCAAGTGATGGACCACGGCACGCTGACCGATAACAACGGCCGCAAGGCAGACTTCCGCAACGTCATTTTGATCATGACCACCAACGCCGGTGCCGAAACGGCCTCGCGGGCCTCGATCGGGTTTACCCATCAGGACCACTCGACCGACGCCATGGAAGTGATCAAGAAGAGCTTCACGCCGGAGTTCAGAAACCGCCTGGATACCATCATCCAGTTCGGTCGCCTGAGCCACGAAGTGATCAAAAGCGTGGTCGACAAGTTTCTCACCGAGCTGCAAGCGCAACTCGAGGACAAGCACGTCACGCTGGAAGTCAGCGACGCGGCGCGCAACTGGCTGGCGACGGGTGGCTACGACACGCAAATGGGCGCACGCCCAATGGCGCGTCTGATCCAGGACAAGATCAAACGTCCGCTGGCGGAAGAAATTCTGTTCGGCGAGCTGGCCGAGCACGGCGGCGTGGTTCACGTCGATGTGCAGGATGGCGAGATGACGTTCGAGTTCGAGACTACGGCCGAAATGGCGTAGCGCTACGGACCTGCGCAAGGGTTTCTTGCGCAGGTTGCTTAACCCGCACCAACAAAAATGCCCAGCAATTGCTGGGCATTTTTATTTAACTGGCTTAGCGCGCGCGGTAAGTGATGCGGCCCTTGCTCAGATCGTACGGCGTCAACTCAACACGTACTTTGTCACCGGTAAGAATACGGATGTAGTTCTTGCGCATCTTTCCGGAGATATGCGCGGTTACGACGTGCCCATTTTCCAACTCCACGCGAAACATGGTGTTAGGTAGGGTGTCGACGACAGTGCCTTCCATTTCGAAGCTGTCTTCTTTCGACATGCAGTAAAGCCCTCGGTTACCAATGAATGGCCCGGTGCAACTGGCGCCAGGCAAAAGCGGCGTGCATTGTGCCCGAAAACAGGGCCCGTCGCCAAGGTATTCAGGTGAGGGTTATCCAGCGTTGATTGACGAACAGCTCAATGGGGCGGTATTGGGTCTTGTAATTCATCTTCCGGCAGCTCTTGATCCAGTAGCCCAAGTACACCGCATGCAGGCCAATACGCCGGGTTTCGGCGATTTGCCAGAGGATGGCGAAGCGCCCGAGGCTGCGCCGTTCTTCGGTCGGGTCGTAGAAGGTATAAACCGCCGAAAGGCCATTGGGCAGCACGTCGGTAACGGCGATTGCGACCAGCCGTCCCTCGAGCCGGAACTCGTAGAAGCGCGAGAAGGGCAGATCGCGCACCAGAAAGGTCGTGAATTGGTCGCGGTTCGGCGGATACATGTCGCCGTCCGAGTGGCGCTGCTCGATGTAGCGGGCGTACAGCGCGTAATACTCTTCATTGAAGTTCGGCCGAACGGCGCGCACTTGCAGGTTTTCATTTCGCTTGAGAATGCGCCGTTGCTGGCGGGTGGGCTGGAACAGGGCGGCTGGAATGCGCGCCGGAACGCAGGCGGTGCAGCCTTGGCAGTGCGGGCGATACAGGTGATCGCCGCTGCGGCGAAAGCCCATTTCCGAAAGCTCGGCGTACACGTCCACGTCCATGGGCTGGCTGGGATCGAGGAACAGCGTGGTGGCTTGTTCGTCGGGCAGGTAGCTGCATGGATGAGGTTGAGTGGCATAGAACTTAAGGCGCGCCAGCTCGGTCATGGTCAACACTCTTGAGAGCCTGGGCTTAAGTGTATGCCAGGGTTCCGGACTCGACTAGGCGACCCAGTCGGCTGTGGTCGGCTGATCCAGATGATGCTTCAGAAAATCGACAAATTGCGCCCGTTCAATGGGCCGCGCGCCGAAGCTGTGCAGGTGCTGCGTCGGCATCTGGCAGTCAATCAATACAAAGCCCCAGACCTTGAGGCGCTCGACCAGCGTGGCGAAGCCCACTTTCGAGGCGTTGTCCGCATGGCTAAACATCGACTCCCCGAAAAACAGCTGCCCCATCGCCAGGCCATACAAACCGCCCACTAGCGTGCCGTTTTCGCGCACCTCCACCGAATGAGCGAAGCCCTGCCGATGTAGCTTGAGGTAAGCCGCCTGCATGGCATCTGTAATCCAGGTGCCGTCGGCATAGCTGCGCGGGCCAGCGCAGGCGGCGATGACAGCGGCGAAATCCTGATCAAAGGTCACTTCGTAGCGGCCCTGGCGCATGAACTTGGCCAAGCTGCGCGACACGTGCAGTTCGTCAGGAAACAAAACGGTGCGTGGGTCGGGCGACCACCAGAGAATCGGCTGTCCCTCGGCAAACCAGGGAAAGCAGCCATGTCGATAGGCGGCGATCAAACGTTCGGCACTAAGGTCGCCCCCGGCAGCCAATAAGCCTTCAGGGTCGCGCAGCGCTTTTTCCAGCGGTGGGAATTCGTAGGTGTTTCGTTGCAGCCAAGTGAGCATGGTCAGGCCCGGCCGGGGGAGAGGAGGGCGGGCCAGAGAGCCCGCCGCTTGGCACTTACAGGTCCAGGTATTTCTCGGCATCAAGCGCGGCCATGCAACCGGCGCCGGCCGAGGTGATCGCTTGGCGGTACACGTGGTCTGCCACATCGCCGGCGGCAAACACGCCTTCGATGTTGGTGGCAGTGACGTTGCCTTCGCTGCCGCCCTTGATCAGCAGGTAGCCGTCACGCATGTCCAACTGGCCGGTGAACAGGTCAGTGTTCGGCTTGTGGCCAATGGCGATAAATACGCCAGCCAGCGCCAGTTCCGAGGTTTCGCCGGTGTGGCTGTCGCGCAGGCGCACGCCCGTCACGCCTTTGTTGTCGCCCAGCACTTCGTCCAGATTCTGGTTCCAGTGCAGGCGCATGTTGCCGTTGGCGGCTTTGTCGAAGAGTTTGTCTTGAAGAATCTTCTCGGCGCGCAGCTTGTCGCGGCGGTGGATCAGGTGCACTTCTTTGGCGATGTTCGACAGATACAGCGCTTCTTCCACAGCGGTATTGCCGCCGCCGACAACCGCAACAACCTGGTTGCGGTAGAAGAACCCGTCGCAGGTCGCGCAGGCCGAAACGCCCTGGCCGGCGAAGGCTTCCTCAGACGGCAGGCCCAAGTACTGAGCGGAGGCGCCAGTGGCGATAATCAGCGCGTCGCAGGTATAGGTGCCGCTGTCGCCTTTGAGGGTGAACGGCTTGCTCTGCAACTCGGCGGTATGGATGTGGTCGTAGACAATCTCGGTGTCGAAGCGCTCGGCATGTTTCTGCATGCGCTCCATTAAGGCCGGGCCTGTCAGGCCTTCGACGTCGCCGGGCCAGTTGTCCACTTCTACCGTGGTAGTCAGTTGGCCGCCGGGTTGAATACCAGTGATGACCAAAGGTTTGAGGTTGGCGCGCGCGGCGTACACGGCAGCGCTGTAACCGGCAGGGCCGGAGCCCAGGATGATCAGCCGCGAATGCTTGACTTCACTCATAAAAAGACCCCATAAGCCTTTGTCACAAAAGAGAATGCGTGCTCCAATTGGGCCGCACGAAAGATGCTGGCGGCTATGCTACACCGAAGCAGCAGAGCCCCGCAAAACGCGCCATTGGCAAGCCCGGGCGCGTGGCAAGAAGCGGGTAAATCCGTACAATGGCCGAGTTTTCGCCGCCAATCGTTTAGTTGGACGCGCCACAAGCGCAGGAAAAGACGCGTTTTGAAGAATTCCACCACCACCGCTCAAGCACCTGTCTGGCGTCAGCAATTGCACTACCGACTCAAGGAAGGTGCGCTGATCGCCCTCGGTGCGCTCTGCCTCTATTTGTGGATGGCACTGCTCACCTACGACCAGAACGATCCGGGCTGGACCCACACCAGCAACGTGGTGCAAGTGCAGAACGCCGCCGGCCGCGCCGGCGCCTGGTTTGCCGACATTCTGTTCATGGCCCTCGGCTATTTCGCTTATCTGTTCCCGGGCCTGCTGGTGATCAAAACCGTCCAGGTGTTCCGCAATCGCCATGAGCCGTGGCAGTGGAACGGCTGGCTGTTCTCCTGGCGCTTGATTGGCCTGGTGTTCCTGATTCTTTCCGGCGCTGCGCTGGCCTACATCCATTTCCATTCCGGTGCGTCGATGCCTGCGTCGGCGGGCGGCGCGCTGGGTGAAAGCCTGGGCCGGCTCGCGGTCGTCGCGCTGAATGTGCAGGGCAGCACCTTGCTGTTTATCGCCTTGTTCCTGTTCGGCCTGACCGTATTCAGCGACCTGTCGTGGTTCAAGGTGATGGACGTCACCGGCAAAATCACTCTTGATCTGTTCGAGCTGATCAACAGCCTGATCACCAATTGGTGGAATTCGCGCGTCGAGCGCAAGCAATTGGTGGCGCAGCTTCGCGAGGTTGATGACCGCGTCAGCGAAGTCGCCGCTCCCGTGGTGCACGACCGCCGCGAGCAAGCGAAGGTCAAGGAACGCATCATCGAGCGCGACGAAGCCCTGAGCAAACACATGACCGAGCGCGAAACCCGTCCCGCGCCGGTTATCACGCCGCCTGCTGCGCCGAAAGCCGCCGAGCCGAGCAAGCGTGTGCAGAAGGAAAAACAGGTTTCGCTGTTCGTCGACAGCGCCGTGGAAGGCACCTTGCCGCCCATTTCCATCCTCGACCCGGCCGAGAAAAAACAGAAGAAATTCTCCCCGGAATCGCTGGAAGCCATGTCGCGACTGCTCGAAATCAAGCTCAAGGAGTTTGGTGTCGAGGTGGTCGTGGAGTCGGTGCATCCGGGCCCGGTGATTACCCGTTTCGAAATTCAGCCGGCGGCCGGTATCAAGGTCAGCCGTATTTCCGGTCTGGCTCGCGACCTGGCGCGTTCGCTGGCGGTGATGAGCGTGCGGGTGGTGGAAGTCATCCCCGGCAAAACCACCGTGGGTATCGAAATTCCCAACGAAGACCGCCAGATCGTGCGCTTCTCCGAGGTGCTGTCTTCGCCGGAATACGACGACGCCAAGTCGCCCGTTACCTTGGCGCTGGGCCACGACATCGGTGGTCGCCCGGTGATTACCGACCTGGCGCGCATGCCGCACTTGCTGGTTGCCGGTACCACCGGTTCGGGTAAGTCGGTGGGCGTGAACGCCATGATCCTGTCGATTCTGTTCAAGTCCGGCCCCGAAGATGCCCGACTGATCATGATCGACCCGAAAATGCTTGAGCTGTCGATCTACGAGGGCATTCCGCACTTGCTGTGCCCCGTCGTCACCGACATGAAGGAAGCGGCCAACGCCCTGCGTTGGAGCGTTGCCGAGATGGAGCGCCGCTACAAGCTGATGTCCAAGCTGGGCGTGCGTAACCTTGCCGGCTTCAACCGCAAAGTGAAAGACGCCGAAGAAGCTGGCGAGCCGATTCCGGATCCGCTGTACAAGCGTGAAAACATTCACGACGAAGCGCCGCTATTGAAAACCTTGCCGACCATCGTGGTGGTGGTCGACGAATTTGCCGACATGATGATGATCGTCGGCAAGAAGGTTGAAGAGCTGATCGCCCGTATCGCACAGAAAGCCCGTGCGGCGGGTATTCACCTGATTCTTGCGACCCAGCGTCCGTCGGTGGATGTAATCACCGGTCTGATCAAGGCCAACATTCCGACGCGTATGGCGTTCCAGGTGTCGAGCAAAATCGACTCACGCACCATCCTCGACCAAGGCGGCGCCGAACAACTGCTGGGCCACGGTGACATGCTTTACCTGCCGCCCGGCACCGGTCTGCCAATTCGTGTCCACGGCGCCTTCGTCTCCGACGAAGAAGTTCACCGCGTGGTGGAAGCCTGGAAACTGCGTGGCGCCCCGGATTACATCGACGACATTCTCAATGGCGTGGAAGAGGCCGGCAGCGGCTTCGACGGCGGCAGTGGCGGCGGTGGTGAAGGCGGCGAGGGCAGTGAAGACGATCCGCTCTACGACGAAGCCGTTCGGTTTGTGACCGAAAGCCGCCGCGCCTCGATTTCTGCGGTGCAACGTAAGCTGAAAATCGGCTACAACCGCGCCGCCCGTATGGTTGAAGCCATGGAAATGGCTGGCGTGGTAACTGCCATGAACACCAATGGCTCGCGTGACGTAATTGCCCCGGCGCCGATTCGCGACTGACGCGCCCGTTTCCCTATTTGTGTGACCCAATGACGAGGATTTACATGCGCCTGATCCGCTTGCTGTTGCTGGCTGTCCTGGCTGTCGCCGCGATTCCCGCGTATGCCGACGACGAAGCCGCCGTGCAAAAGCTGACTCAATTGCTCAACCAGGCTCAAACCATCACCGCGCGGTTTTCCCAGCTGACCCTTGATGGCGGCGGCACTCAGCTGCAGGAGACAGCCGGAGAACTGGCGCTTAAACGCCCCGGTCTGTTCCGCTGGCACACCGACGAGCCACAGGAGCAGTTGCTGGTTTCGAATGGTGAAAAAGTCTGGCTGTACGACCCAGACCTGCAACAAGTGACGATTCAAAAGCTCGATCAGCGCCTGACCCACACGCCCGCCTTGTTGCTCTCGGGCGATGTGTCTGAAATTCGCCAGAACTTTGCTATCAGCTTCAAGGAAGCCGGCGATGTGGTGGATTTCACCCTCAAGCCCAAGGCTAACGACACGCTGTTCGACAGCCTGCGCTTGTCGTTCCGCAAAGGCGTGATCAACGATATGCAGTTGATCGACAGCGTCGGCCAGCGCACCAATATTCTGTTCCTGAGCGTGAAAATGAACCCGGTCGTCGACGCCAAGCAGTTCACCTTCGAAGTGCCCGCCGGCGCCGACGTGATTCAGGAATAACACTGGTTCACCCCTAACGAGACGCTGCGCCCCGCCATGGATCTGTTCCGCAACACCCCCGTCGCTCAACCCCTGGCTGCCCGCTTGCGCGCAGCCAGTCTGGACGAGTACGTCGGTCAGGAGCATTTGCTGGCTCGCGGCAAGCCGCTACGCGAAGCGCTGGAGCAAGGCGCGCTGCATTCGATGATTTTCTGGGGCCCGCCCGGCGTCGGGAAAACCACCTTGGCGCGGCTGTTGGCGCAGGTCTCGGATGCGCATTTCGAAACCATTTCCGCCGTGCTCTCGGGCGTTAAGGAAATTCGCCAGGCCGTGGAAGTGGCCCAGCAGCACGCCGCGCAATATGGCCGCCGCACCATTCTGTTTGTTGACGAAGTGCATCGCTTCAACAAGTCGCAGCAGGATGCGTTTCTGCCCTACGTGGAAGACGGCACGCTGATCTTTATCGGCGCCACCACGGAAAACCCTTCGTTCGAACTGAACAACGCCTTGCTCTCCCGGGCGCGCGTTTACGTGCTGAAAAGCCTCGACGAAGAAGCCCTGCGCAAATTGGTGCACCGCGCCCTGACCGATCCGAAAGGCCTCGGTGATCGCCACCTGACCTTGCCGGACGAAAGCTTCAAAATCCTGCTCGCCGCTGCCGATGGTGACGGCCGACGCCTGCTGAATTTTCTGGAAAACGCGGCCGACCTGGCTGAAGACAACGGCGAACTCAGCGTCGATTTGCTGCAAAACCTGCTGGGCGACAGCCGTCGGCGTTTCGACAAAGGCGGTGAAGCGTTTTACGACCAGATTTCCGCGCTGCACAAATCGGTACGTGGCTCCAGCCCCGACGGCGCGTTGTACTGGTTCGCCCGCATGCTCGACGGCGGTTGTGACCCGCTGTACATCGCCCGGCGCGTGGTACGCATGGCCAGCGAAGACATCGGCAACGCCGACCCGCGCGCGCTGACCCTGTGCCTTAACGCCTGGGATGTTCAAGAGCGCCTCGGCAGCCCCGAAGGCGAGCTCGCCGTGGCGCAGGCCATCGTCTACCTGGCCTGCGCGCCGAAAAGCAACGCGGTGTACAACGCCTTCAAAATGGCCATGCGCGACGCGGCGGAGCAGGGCTCGCAGGAAGTGCCGCTGCACCTGCGCAACGCTCCGACCAAGCTGATGAAAGAGCTGGGGTATGGCGACGAGTACCGCTACGCCCACGACGAGCCCGACGCCTACGCCGCTGGTGAAGATTACTTCCCCGACGCGCTCGAGCCCCGCCGTTATTACCGGCCGGTGCCGCGTGGCCTCGAATTGAAAATTGGCGAAAAGCTCAAGCATCTGGCTGCGCAAGACCAGACAAGCCCCCGGCAGCGGAGAAAATCATGATTCGTCTGATTATCGCGGTGGCCGTTGGCGGCGCCGCTGGCACGCTGTTGCGTTTCGCCACCGGCAGCTGGATCGCGGCGAACTGGCCGCAGCATTACAGCCTGGGTACGTTTCTGGTCAACATCGTTGGCTGCCTGCTGATTGGCCTGCTGTATGGTTTCTTTTTGCTCCGCCCGGAACTGCCGATAGAATTGCGCGCAGGTCTGATCGTCGGCTTCCTTGGGGGCCTGACGACGTTTTCTTCCTTTTCCCTCGACACACTGCGCCTGCTTGAAAACGGGCAACTGCCGCTGGCCCTGGGCTACGCGGCGCTCAGTGTGTTCGGCGGCTTGCTTGCCACCTGGGTGGGCTTGTCCCTGACCAAACTCTGATGATGAGAGACAACCATGCTTGATCCGAAACTGATCCGTAGCGAACTGCACGCCATCGCCGAGCGCCTCGCCACCCGTGGCTTCCAGCTGGATGTCTCGCGCATCGAAGCCCTCGAAGCGCAGCGCAAAACCGTGCAGAGCAGCACTGAGCAGTTGCAGGCCGAGCGCAACGCCCGTTCGAAATCCATCGGTCAGGCCAAAGCCCGGGGCGAAGACATCGCGCCACTGATGGCCGACGTCGATCGCATGGCCGCCGAGCTGAGCGCCGGCAAAATCGAGCTGGACAAGATTCAGGCCGACCTCGACGCCATCTTGCTGGGCATTCCCAACCTGCCGCACGAGTCGGTGCCGGTCGGTAAAGATGAAGACGACAACGTCGAAGTGCGCAGCTGGGGCACGCCGACCACCTTTGATTTCGAAATCAAAGACCACGTCGCCCTGGGCGAACTGCATGGTTGGCTGGACTTCGAGCGCGCGGCCAAATTGTCCGGTGCGCGTTTCGCCTTGCTGCGCGGCCCCATCGCCCGCCTGCACCGCGCCCTGGCGCAATTCATGATCAACCTGCACACCGGCGAACACGGCTACGAAGAGGCGTATACGCCTTACCTCGTGCAGGCGCCTGCTTTGCAGGGCACCGGTCAGTTGCCGAAATTCGAAGAAGACCTGTTCAAAATCAGCCGCGAAGGCGAGGCCGATCTGTACCTGATTCCAACGGCCGAGGTGTCGCTGACCAACATCGTCAACGGCGAAATTCTCGACGCCAAGCAGCTGCCATTGAAGTTCGTCGCCCATACGCCGTGCTTCCGTAGCGAAGCCGGCGCTTCTGGTCGTGATACCCGCGGCATGATTCGCCAGCACCAGTTCGACAAGGTCGAGATGGTGCAAATCGTTGAGCCAAGCACCTCGAACGCGGCGCTGGAAGAGCTCACCGGCAACGCCGAGAAAGTGCTGCAACTGCTGGGCTTGCCGTACCGCGTTCTGGCGCTGTGCACCGGCGACATGGGCTTTGGCGCGGTGAAAACCTACGACCTGGAAGTGTGGGTACCGAGCCAGGACAAATTCCGCGAAATTTCTTCGTGCTCCAACTGCGGCGACTTTCAGGCGCGCCGCATGCAAGCCCGCTGGCGCAACCCGGAAACCGGCAAGCCGGAGCTGGTGCACACCTTGAACGGCTCGGGCCTGGCGGTCGGCCGTACGTTAGTGGCCGTGCTGGAAAACTACCAGCAGGCCGACGGCTCCATCCGCGTGCCGGACGTGCTCAAGCCTTACATGGGCGGCATTGAGGTCATCGGTTAAATGGAATTTCTGCCGCTGTTTCATAACCTGCGCGGGCAACGCGTGTTGGTGGTTGGCGGCGGCGAAATCGCCTTGCGCAAATCGCGTCTGGTGGCCGACACCGGTGCCGTGCTGCGCGTTGTTGCCCCGCAAATCGACAGTCATCTGGCTGCGCTGGTGGTATCCAGCGGTGGCGAGCAGTTACTGCGGGGCTACGAAGCAGCCGACATGAACGGCTGCACGCTGGTGATTGCCGCCACGGACGATGAGCCGCTTAACGCCCAAGTGTCGCAAGACGCCCGCGCGCGCGGCATGCCGGTCAATGTGGTGGATTCTCCGGCGCTGTGCAGCGTGATCTTTCCGGCCATTGTCGACCGCTCGCCATTGTTGGTGGCGGTGTCCAGCGGCGGCGATGCGCCGGTGCTGGCACGGTTGATCCGCGCCAAGCTGGAAACCTGGATTCCCGCCGCCTACGGCCAACTGGCCGGCCTGGCGGCACGCTTTCGCGCGCAAGTGCGTGAACGGTTTCCGGATTTGCAGCAACGCCGTGTGTTCTGGGAAGACGTGTTCCAGGGCCCGATAGCCGAACGCATGTTGGCCGGGCAGGGCAGCGAAGCCGAGGCGCTGCTGCAAGCGCGACTGGACGGCGAGACGGGCGCGGTGAAAGGCGAGGTTTATCTGGTTGGCGCCGGCCCGGGCGACCCCGACCTGCTGACCTTTCGCGCGCTGCGTCTGATGCAGCAAGCGGACGTCGTGCTGTACGACCGTCTGGTAGCGCCGGCCATTGTTGAGTTATGCCGTCGCGACGCCGAGCGCATTTACGTCGGCAAACAGCGCGCCGAGCATGCCGTGCCCCAGGAACAGCTCAATCAGCAACTGGTCACGTTGGCCAAACAAGGCAAGCGCGTGCTGCGCCTCAAAGGCGGCGACCCGTTTATATTCGGTCGCGGTGGCGAGGAAATCGAGGAGCTGGCCGCCCATGGCATTCCCTTCCAGGTCGTGCCGGGCATTACCGCTGCGAGCGGTTGCGCTGCTTACGCGGGCATTCCGCTGACACACCGCGACCATGCACAGTCAGTGCGTTTCGTCACCGGGCATCTGAAAGATGGCAGCACCGACCTGCCGTGGTCCGACCTCGTCGCGCCTGGGCAAACGCTGGTGTTTTATATGGGCTTGGTGGGCTTGCCGTCCATTTGCGAGCAGCTTGTGCGCCATGGCCGTAGCAGCGACACCCCGGCCGCATTGATCCAGCAAGGCACCACCCAGAACCAGCGCGTGTTCACCGGCACCCTTGGCAACTTGCCGCAACTGGTGGCCGAGCATGAAGTGCATGCGCCGACGTTGGTGATCGTGGGTGAGGTGGTGACGTTGCGGGACAAGCTGGCATGGTTTGAAGGCGCACAGTCCGAGGTGTGACGTCGCTCTGTAGGAGCGACGTATGTTGGGTCGGTCCGCGTGCGGTGAGCCATAGGCGAAGCCCAACGACACGGCCGTCGGGTTGGGCCTAAAGCTCACCCGTTCGCAGCCCGGCCCAACCTACCGATCATGACAACCGCTTCCGATCATGCGCCCGGGTAAAATCCTGCTGCGGCCCTTTGGGCACGATGCCCGTCGGGTTGATGGTCAGGTGACTGGCGTAGTAGTGGTGCTTGATGTGCTCAAAATCCACCGTCTGCGCCACGCCCGGCCACTGGTACAGCTCGCGCAGCCAGTTGGACAGGTTCGGGTAGTCCTCAATGCGCTTGAGGTTGCACTTGAAGTGGCCGTGGTACACCGCGTCGAAGCGAATCAGCGTGGTGAACAGGCGCCAGTCGGCTTCGGTAATCTGCGCACCGGCCAGGTAGCGTTTCTGCCCCAGCAGGGTTTCCAATGATTCAAGGGTCGCGAACAGGCCGTCGAAGGCTTCTTCGTAGGCCTGCTGCGTCGTGGCAAAGCCCGCGCGGTATACGCCGTTATTCACATTGGGGTAGATGAGGTCGTTCAGCGCATCGATCTCGCTGCGCAGGGCTTCGGGGTAGAAATCCAGTTCGTTGCCGGTCAGCCCGTTGAAGGCCCAGTTGAACATGCGGATGATTTCTGACGATTCGTTGCTGACGATGCGCTTGAGCTTCTTGTCCCATAGCACGGGCACGGTTACGCGTCCGGTGTAGTGGGGGTCGTCGGCGATGTAGCGTTGGTACATGAGGCTGAAGTTGTCCAGCGCATCGCCGCTGGAGCCGTGCGATGCATCGAAGGTCCAGCCGTTTTCACGCATCAGCCAGCTGACCACGGAAACGTCGATGAGGTCTTCCAAGCCTTTCAACGCGCGGAAAATCAGGGTGCGATGGGCCCAGGGACAGGCCAGGGATACGTACAAATGGTAGCGACCGGCTTCGGCTTTAAAGCCGCCTTCGCCGCTGGGACCGGCTTCGCCCGTGGCGGTCACCCAGTGGCGGCGCTGGGCGTTTTCGCGCTTGAAGCGGCCGCCGTCTTCGGTGTTGTACCACTGGTCTTGCCATTGGCCGTCGACTAACAAACCCATCATCAAATCCTCAGCTATTTTGCGTTGGAGCTGAGTCTATTCCGATCGGTTCGAACGAATGGCGCAAAAAAGCGCCTTGGAATGATCGGTTAAATCGATTTGTCGCGGTTCTGCCAGAAGGCTTCCGCCTTGGCGAATGCGTCATCCCGGGGAGTATCCAGACCACGTAGCGCCAACGCCATGGTCGCCATGACGGCAAGACGGCCATAACTGTCGTCGACCTCGCCGCGCCAGAAGGCGGCCAGGTGCTCCGGGTCCAAACGCTCGGGCTTAACGTGGCGCTGGGGCGATAACGGCGGCCACTCCTCATCCCAGGCGCTGCCGCCCTCGGTGCCGTAAAGATGGGAGGTGGCGTCCGGGTTCATCTCGATTTCGCCGCCGTCGCCCTTGATCACGAGGGCCTTGTCGCCAAGCAGCTGGCTGGCGTCGCGATGCGCTGCCTGATAGCCCGGATGGAAAATACTCTGCAGGCCGCAGCGGGCGTTGAGCGGGTTGAGCACGCGGGCCAGAGAGTGGATGGGGGAGCGCAGGCCGAGGGTGTTGCGCAGGTCGATCATGCGTTGCAGTTGCGGCATCCAGTCCTGCAACGGGAAAAATGCCAGGTTGTGTTGAGCAAGAGCCTGCTCGGTCGCCGCCCAGTCGCGGCACAAGGTGATGCCCAGCGCGTCGAGCACCTGTTCGCTGTACAGCCGCCCGGCCGTGTGAGCACCGCCGCCATGCATAAGGATGCGGACGCCGTTGTTCGCCAGGCATTTGGCTGCCAGCAAGTACCACGGCAGGTGGCGTTTCTTGCCCGCATAGGAGGGCCAGTCCAGGTCAACCTGAATGGCCGGCGCGTTCAACCTCGCGCGCACTGCTTGGGTGAAGCCTGCCAATTCCTCCGGGCCTTCCTCCTTGTGACGCATCAGCATCAGAAAGGCGCCGAGCTGGGTATCTTCGACTTTGCCGTCGAGCAACATGCCCATGGCGTCACGGGCTTCTTCCTGGGTCATGTTGCGTGCGCCGCGCTTGCCTTTGCCGAGAATGCGTACGTAGTGGGCGAACGGATGCTCGGCGGGGGTCACGAGGGTCAGCGGTTGGGCAGTCATAGGCAATTGGTCGGCTTCGGCAGGCCCGCCAGTTTGGCGGCGAGTTTGGCTGGGGTGCCTTTGAACAGGCGATTGAGGTGCATGCTGTTGCCTTTTTCAGCGCCCAGCTTCAAGGCGGCATATTTGATCAACGGCCGCGTTGCCGGAGACAGCTGAAATTCGGCATAGAACGCGCGAAGCAACTCAAGCACTTCCCAGTGCTCAGGACTCAGCGCGAGGTCCTCCTGAGCGGCCAGCGCTTCGGCGGCGGCGGGCGACCAGTCATGGTGGTCCGCCAGGTAGCCATCTTTATCAAGGGCGATGGCGCGGTCGGCAACGATCAGTTCGTTCATAGCCAGGTATTCACCTTGGCATAGGCCGCGCAGCGCTCGACGAAACCGGCGTAGTCGAGGACCTGCACGCGCGGCGGCGGAGCGAGGTGGCGGGCCTGCATATCTTCATCCAGCGCGTAGATCGAAATTGTCTGCGGCATCAGGCTGAGCGCCTGCCATTGCGCCGTGCCGGGTTGCAGCGCGTAAGTGGCATCGCCCGCGAGCAGAACGCCATCGTCCGGCCCAAGCAGGCGCAGGCAACTGACCAGGCGGGAGTCGCTGAAGGGCGAGTGGGAAAGCATGTGCAGGGTAGCCATCAGAGCGTGATCACCTGGTCGTGTTGGGTGATGAGAACGGTGAGGGCGGTGTCGTCGAGCGCTTCGATTGCTGGGCTCAACGGCTGGCCCGTCAGGCCGCGCTCGTCGAGGCTGCGGGCGGATGCATATAGAGCGTCAACGCCGAACAACGGCAGGGCCTGCAGGTTGGCGGTGAGGTCTTTCTGTTGCACTGCAACGGCCTGCTGGGC
This sequence comes from Pseudomonas viridiflava, assembly GCF_900573885.1. Classification (GTDB taxonomy): domain Bacteria; phylum Pseudomonadota; class Gammaproteobacteria; order Pseudomonadales; family Pseudomonadaceae; genus Aquipseudomonas. Next base: position 130,421 of record NZ_UPSE01000533.1, on the reverse strand, counting down.
GGTTTGCAGCTGGAACACGCCATCATCAAGAAACACCATGCTGATGGGCAGATCGAACGCGCCGCCGGCCAGGGCGATATCCAGCGCCTCACGCGCGCCGGGGCCGGACCAGGGGGCCTGGCGGCAGATAATCAACAGGGACTTGGCCATTTCAAGGCCCTCCGAACGAGACAAGGCGGTCAGCGAGTTGCGCCGCTTCATGCAACTGACCCAGGCCCGACAGTTCCCATGGCTTGGCCAGGCCGGCAGCGCTGCGTTCGTAGCGCTGGGCTTCTTCTTCGTTCAGCACGCCGCGGCGCAGGGCGGCGGCAATGCATACCACGCCATCGAGGTTATGGTCGGTGATGAACCGGGACCAGGCAGCGGCGGTGTCCAGTTCGTCCTGCGGCGCGACGGGCGTGCTGGCGGCGCTGTAGACACCGTCCTGATAAAAGAACACCCGCACAATCTCATGACCGCCCGCCAGCACCGCTTCGGCGAAACGCAGGGCGCGTCGCGATGAAGGGGCGTGGGGTGGAGAGAACAGGGCGATGGCGAATTTCATGGCGCTGACCGATCAGAAAAAACAGCCGGAATAATACGGCGCTTTGCCGATTTCACACATAAAAAAGCCCGCCGAAGCGGGCTTTTTCTACGACGCCTGAATCAGTCGTCGCTGCTCATGATGCCGAAGATTTGCAACAGGCTGACGAACAGGTTGTAGATCGAAATGTACAAACCGATGGTCGCCATAATGTAGTTGCGCTCACCGCCATGAATGATCTGGCTGGTCTGGAACAGGATGCAGGCCGACGAGAACAGCACGAACGCCGCGCTGATCGCCAACTGCAGGCCGCTGATCTGGAAGAACATGCTGACCAGTACCGCGCCGAGCAACACGAAGAAACCGGCGGTGATAAAACCGGCCAGGAAGCTCATGTCTTTACGGGTAGTCAGCACGTAAGCCGACAGGCCGCAGAACACCAGAGCGGTCATGGCGAAGGCCGAGCTGATCAATTCCGGTCCGTTGCCCAGGCCCAGATAACGGTTGAGGATCGGGCCGAGGGTGTACCCCATGAAACCGGTAAGAGCGAAGGTGGACACCAGGCCCCACGCCGAATCACGCAGTTTTACGGTAAGGAAGAACAGACCGTAGAAACCGATCAGAACGACGAAAATGTTTGGATAGGGAACGCGCATCTGCTGGGCAAAGAACGCAACCACGCCGCTGAAGGCGAGGGTGAGGGCCAGCAGCCCGTAGGTGTTGCGCAGTACGCGGCTGACTTCTTGCTGCTCGACCTGCGCGTGGCCGAGTGCGTAATCTTGTTCGTGCATGGCGACACTCCTGAATAGACGGCTTGTTGGGTTCCGTGACCGTAGTCTCGCCGATCATAACAGAGCACTTGTGCCTGCCAACCCGCAGAGTTTGACAGTGTGTTTCCTTCCGGTATGATTCGCCCGCACTTCGGAGGTGTGGCCGAGCGGTTTAAGGCAGCAGTCTTGAAAACTGCCGACTGTAACAGGTCCGTGAGTTCGAATCTCACCGCCTCCGCCATCTGAAAAACAAAAAGCCCCGCTCAATGCGGGGCTTTTTTTCGGCCAGTAATTGGCGCTTAGCGGGACGCGCTGGTAGGTGTGCAGCCGGTGTTCATGCCGCCGGTGAGCGATTCGACGTTATCCAGCACCTTGTTCCCCTGGTCGACTTTCTGCGCGTGTTCTGCAGCCTGTACGCGCTGCGTGTAGGCAGCGGAGTTGCCACTCAGATTTTGCTGGGTTTCCAGCACCGAGTTGGTGATTGCCAGCAGGCTGCGGCCGGTCGAAATCAGGTCGGCTGTCGCACTCGGCGCGCACGGGCCGTTGGCCGTTTGCACGTTGTTCAGGCCTTGGGTCTGGGTGTTTTGCGGCAAGCAGCCAGCGAGTGTGGCCAGCACGGGCAAAACGAACAATGCGCTCAGTGTTCCCTTGATCTTCATCTGCAGTTCCCTCTGTTTGCCGGGTTATCGGATACCGGGCCTCGACCGAATGCCGAAGCGAAGGCAGGAAGTCTATGAGTGCCGTGTAGGCACGAGGAATAGTACGGGTGTACTACGGCGCTCAGCCCCTCAAGCCTGCTAGCGTCTTGTCCTCTGGGGGGCGACCGCTTAGGGTGGTGTGCCTGTGTTAAGCCGGTTTGCAAGGATTGCTTATGCCTACGCGCGCGAGTCGCCCGTACGACACCGAACGCGCCCAGGCGGCGGTGCGTTTGATCATCACGCCGATCACCGTCAGCTACATGTTTTGGGTGTATTTCCAATCGATCATCGACCGTGAGCTCGCCTGGCTGGTCGCTTGCTTTGGTTTGCTGTTCTTTGCGGTGTCGTTGCTGCTGTGGTGGGACATCTGCCGCCGCCCCGGCGACCATCCGGTGCGGCGCGCCTTTACGCTGCTCACCGACTTCAGCTGCATCACGCTGACCATGGCCGTGGGCAGCGCCGCCATGCTGCCGGTGTACGGCATTTTGTTGTGGGTGACGGTGGGCTACGGCTTGCGTTACGGGCCACGCTATTTGTTGGTGGCGACGGCCATGGCGATAGGGTCGCTGGCAATAACCGCCAGCAGCTCGGCGTACTGGCAGGCGCAACCGTTCATGGCCATCACGCTGATCATCACCACGCTGATGGTGCCCGGCTATATGTACGCGCTGCTCAAGCGCACGCATGAGGCCGCCGAGGCCGAGCGCGCGGCGAACCAGGCCAAGTCGCAGTTTCTGGCGCAGGCCAGCCACGATTTACGTCAGCCCATTCACTCAATCAGCCTGTTTACCGCGTGCTTGCGCGATGGTCGGCTCGACGCTGAGCAACAGCGGCTGGTGGACAACGTTGATAAGTCTCTGCACAGCGTGTCGCGCCTGTTTCGCACCATTCTCGACATGTACTCACTGGACAGCGGTCGCGTCACGCCGCGCCTGGAAACCCTGGCGCTGCACGCCTTGCTGCAGCAACTGGTGCAGCAGAACGCCGAGGCCGCGCGCTGGGCCGGCGTGGCTATCCGCGTTCATTGCCCGCCAACGTACGTTCGCGCCGACCCCGGTTTGCTCACCACCATGCTGCAAAACCTGCTCACCAACGCGCTGAAATATGCGCCGGGCCGGCCGCTGCTGATTGGCCGTCGACGGCGCGGTGACCAGCTTTCCATCGAAATGTATGACAAAGGCATCGGCATCGCCGAAGCGCATCTGGGCAGCATTTTCGACGAGTTCTACCGCGTGCGTCAGGCCCGTGGCAAAGACGTGGAAGGCATGGGGCTGGGGCTTGCCATCGTCAAACGCCTGGGGCAATTGATGGGGCTGTCTATCCGAATCCGCTCCACCGTGGGCAGCGGAACCGTCGTGGCGATTGACGGCCTGGAGCCCGTTTCGCCACCCACCGTCCAGAGCCCCACGGCGCCGCTTCGACCTGTGGTATCGCCCATGCTCGGCGGCTTGCGCGTGTGCCTGATTGAGGATGACGACAACGTGCTGCTGGCGACCGCAACCTTGCTGCAGAAGTGGGGCTGCAACGTGGACAGTTACACCTCGATTCCGCGCAGCCAGAACCGCTACGACCTGGTGATCACCGATTTCGATCTGGATACCGAGGCGTCCGGTGCGGACTGCATCACCTATGTGCGCCAACTTAGCGGGCGCAATATTCCGGCGATTATCGTCACCGGCCACGACGTGCGGCGCGTGCAGCAAGCGGTAAATGACGCCAGCATTCCGGTGCTGCCCAAGCCGGTCCATCCGGCGGAACTGCGCTCATTGCTGGTGGCGCTGAAGTTGGAACAGCAGGCGTCGTAGCCTTCAGTTGAGCCCGGCTTTGGCGGCGATTGCGGCGGCGGCGGTACGTGTTGTCACGTCAAGAATATGCAGCAGGGAAGACACATGAATGCGCACCGTGAACGGCGAAATAGCTAGCTCGCGTGCAATTTCTTTATTGGATAGGCCGCGTGCCACCAGCACCAACACTTCGCGTTGGCGCGGCGTCAATTGGTCCAGCGCGCTGCCGCTTTTGATAAACGCCGGCAGTCCGGCAGGCCCGGTGGCCAATACAAATTCTCCGGCACGCACCGCCAGCAGCGCTTGAACGATTTCATCCGGCGGGGTGGCCTTGCCGATAAAACCGTCGGCCCCGGCGGCCATCACCTCATCGATGAGTGTTCTGTCGTCTACCATCGAAACAATCACAATGGAGCTGCGCCGGAACGCTTTGCGCAGCGTGCTGACCGCCTGTGGCGATTGGCCGGGGAAGAGCAAATCCAGCAGGAACAGGCTGGGCGCAGGTCCAGCGTTGGCCAGGCGCAGCACCTCGTCCATATCGCCCGCTTCCTGAATGCTGGCTTGAGGGAAGACCCGCTGCACGATGCGGCTGATGCCGTCGCGAAAAACCGGGTGATCATCGGCGACGATGATGCGCTCGGGGTTCTCAGGTTCCGGAGTAGGCGCTTGGTCAGTCATAACCGAAGCCTAAAGTCATCTCGCGCGCGGCGCCACCGTCCATGTCTCACTCTGCAGCGCAGCCCGGTTTTTCCATTGCATCTCATCGGCCGTGCTCAATATTCTGGCGTTGGCTATTTGACCGTTATGCGCCAAGCTAGGCCATGCGAGGACTTTTTGTTAAGGTGTCCGCCTTCCCATAAGACCGCTTAAACAAGCGGCTTTGACGCGCAAGAGGTGTCGCTTGATTAGGGTGCTAGTGGTCGATGACCACGATCTGGTTAGAACCGGTATTACGCGCATGCTCGCCGACATCGACGGCCTTCAGGTTGTCGGTCAGGCTGATTCTGGGGAGGAATCGCTGAAGAAGGCGCGTGAGGTCAAGCCGGATGTTGTCCTGATGGACATCAAAATGCCGGGCATCGGTGGTCTTGAAGCCACGCGCAAACTTCTTCGCAGTCATCCGGATATGAAAGTCATCGCCGTCACCGTGTGTGAAGACGACCCTTTCCCCACGCGACTGCTCCAGGCTGGCGCAGCGGGCTATCTGACCAAGGGCGCGGCACTGGAAGAAATGGTCCAGGCCATTCGCATGGTATTTGGCGGGCAGCGCTATATCAGCCCGCAGATTGCCCAGCAATTGGCGCTGAAATCGTTCCAGCCGCAGACCAGCGGTTCGCCGTTCGACCTGCTGTCGGAACGGGAAATCCAGATTGCCCTGATGATTGCCGGTTGCCAAAAAGTACAGACCATCTCCGACAAACTCTGCCTCTCGCCGAAAACAGTGAACACTTACCGCTATCGCATTTTCGAAAAGCTGGAAATCACCAGTGACGTAGAGCTGGCCTTGCTGGCGGTGCGTCACGGGATGGTCGATGCCACCAGTTGAAATGAGCGAACCGTTTGACCCCAGTGCCTTTCTGGCGACCAGCAGTGGCCGCCCCGGCGTGTATCGAATGTTCGATGCCGAGGGGAAGTTACTGTATGTGGGCAAAGCCAAAAATCTGAAAAAACGCCTGGCCAGTTATTTCCGCAAAACCGGCCTGGCGCCAAAAACCGCCGCTCTGGTGGGGAAGATCGCTCAGATCGAAACCACCATCACCGCCAATGAAACCGAGGCGTTGCTGCTGGAGCAGACGCTGATCAAACAGTGGCGGCCGCCGTACAACATTCTGTTGCGCGACGATAAATCCTACCCGTACGTGTTTCTGTCTGATGGCGAATTCCCGCGCCTGAGCATCCACCGTGGCGCGAAGAAGCTAAAAGGCCGCTATTTCGGTCCGTACCCCAGCGCTGGGGCCATTCGTGAAAGTCTGAGCCTTCTGCAGAAGACCTTTCTCGTCCGTCAGTGTGAAGACAGCTACTTCAAAAACCGCACGCGGCCTTGCCTGCAATATCAGATCAAGCGCTGCAAAGGGCCTTGCGTAGCCGGGCTGGTAACGGCTGAAGAGTACGCCGAAGACGTGCGTCACTCGGTGATGTTCCTTGAGGGACGCAGCAATGCGCTGACCGATGAGTTGTCTGCCGGCATGGAGCAGGCGGCCATGGACCTGCAGTTTGAAAAGGCCGCCGAGTTGCGCGACCAGATCGGCCTGCTGCGCCGTGTTCAGGACCAGCAAAGCATGGAAGGCGGCAATGGCGATGTGGATGTGATTGCCGCTATGGTCAACCCCGGCGGCGCCTGCGTGCACCTCATCAGCGTGCGCGGCGGTCGCGTCCTGGGCAGCAAGAATTTCTACCCGCAAGTGGCGATCGAGGAGGGCGTGGGTGACGTACTGGCTGCGTTCCTTGCGCAATATTATCTGGGCAGCCATGAGCGCGATTTGCCCAGTGAACTGATCGTGAACACCGACCACGAAGATTTCCCGGTACTGATCGAAGCGATTCATTCCCTGCGCGGGCGCGAATTGGCTATCAGCTACAAGGTGCGCGGTACACGGGCCAAGTGGCAGCATCTGGCGGTGACCAATGCCGAGCTGGCGCTGGCTTCGCGCCTGGCCGACCGACAACACATCGCGGCGCGCTTCGAAGCCCTGGCGCAAGCGCTGAACATGGACGAAATTCCGCAGCGCATGGAATGTTTCGACATCAGCCATTCCAGCGGCGAAGCGACTGTGGCGTCTTGCGTGGTGTTCGGGCCGGAGGGGCCGCTGAAGTCCGACTACCGTCGCTACAACATCGAAGGCGTAACCGGTGGCGATGACTACGCAGCCATGCACCAGGCGCTGACGCGGCGTTTCAGCAAGATCAAGGACGGCGAGGGCAAGCTGCCCGACATCTTGTTAGTGGACGGCGGCAAGGGCCAACTGTCGATGGCGCGTGAAGTGCTGCAGGAACTGGCTGTGCCGGACCTGATATTGCTCGGCGTGGCCAAGGGCGTTACCCGCAAACCTGGCCTGGAAACCTTGTACCTCAACGACGCCGCCCATGAGTTTACCTTGCCTGGCAATTCGCCAGCGTTGCACCTGATTCAGCAGATTCGCGATGAATCGCACCGCTTTGCAATTACTGGCCACCGCGCCCGCCGGAGCAAGACACGGCGCACGTCGAATCTGGAAGAAGTGCCGGGCGTGGGGCCGAAACGGCGCCGCGAGTTGCTCAACCACTTTGGTGGTTTGCAGGAATTGAAGCGCGCCAGCAGCGACGAGATTGCCAAAGCGCCTGGAATTAGTAAAAAGCTCGCCGAGTCGATTTATGCGGCCTTGCACAGCGAGTAGAATGCCCGCTCACCTTGCAGCCTAGTTGTGCCGATGAACATCCCCAACCTGCTTACCGTTCTGCGCGTTCTGCTGATTCCGATCTTCCTGTTGCTGTTCTATTTGCCGTTTTCCTGGAGCTATCTGGCGGCCAGTGCGGTATTTGCAGTGGCGGCGGCGACCGATTGGCTGGACGGTTATCTGGCTCGCAGATGGGAGCAGAGCACCCCGTTTGGCGCCTTTCTGGATCCCGTTGCTGACAAGTTGATGGTCGCCGTGGCGCTGGTGGTGTTGGTTGAAGAGCACCACACCATTTGGCTGACGTTGCCGGCCGTGATCATCATTGGTCGCGAGATTGTGATTTCCGCATTGCGCGAATGGATGGCCGAACTGGGCGCGCGTGCCCATGTTGCCGTGTCCAACCTCGGCAAATGGAAGACCGCCGCGCAGATGCTGGCGCTGGTTATTCTGCTGGCGAGTCCGCCTTCGGAAACGTTCCGCGTAGTGGTTGGATTTGGTCTGTTGATCGTCGCGGCGGGGCTGACGTTGTGGTCGATGGTGCATTACCTGATCGCCGCCTGGCCGCACCTGAACCCCAATCAGGAAAAATAAAGTTTTTTGAATCAAGGGGTTGACGGGGTGTTTGGATTCTATAGAATGGCGCCCGTCACCAAGACGCGGGAATAGCTCAGTTGGTAGAGCACGACCTTGCCAAGGTCGGGGTCGCGAGTTCGAGTCTCGTTTCCCGCTCCAGTTTGTTGACGTTGACGCCGCAGTTTGCGGCGTCTTCGTTTTGAGGCCGAGTAGCAAAATGGTTATGCCGCGGATTGCAAATCCGCTTACGCCGGTTCGATTCCGACCTCGGCCTCCATTATAGAAAGACCCCGTAGCTCATTGATCTACGGGGTTTTTTCTTTTCAGGGCTAACCATTTCCTACGGGCCTTGAAGCTTGCTTCATGTTCGATGGCTGTATATATTCCGCCCTCGTTCTGTGCCGCAGCCTTTTCACCGGCCGCTGCCACAACCATCGCCCGGATGGCGAAATTGGTAGACGCAAGAGACTTAAAATCTCTCGTTCTTTGAACGTGCCGGTTCGACCCCGGCTCCGGGCACCACATGAAATAAGGGCTTACGACCGCACGCGGCGTAGGCCCTTTTTTTGCATTTCGCGCCGCGATGGCCGCGCGGTGCGGTAACGTGGCGGTCCATTCAGTGGAGGTGCCCATGCAGGATTTTGACGACACGCTCGAAGAGCGTTTCCAGCAGGCAATTGCTGATCAGCTGGGCATTACAGCTGAGGAGCTGGATGAGTGGTGCATTCTGGATGAGCGGGAATTGACCGATGACGGCCTCATCACCAGCCACTTTGTAGAGTTCGATAAGAAAACCCCGGTTGAGCTACTGACTCGCATGGGACTGCAACACGGCCAGCCTTTGGTAAAGCATGTATTGCCGATCCACTTGGATGGCAGCGACTACGGCGAGCGCCAGCCCTAACCTCCATTCCGCGCGTTCATGAACCCGCCCGCAGCAACCCGTGTAAGCCTTCGCGTGTTTCGGGCCCGGGGTTTCCGTTGACGTGGCTCAACCTTTCCCGTGATTTCGGCCGGTATTGCCCGGTTTGCTTCCCTTTTTCCTACAAAAACCTCGTAACGGTACTACGATCAGCGCCATGGCCATTCAATCGCGATAGCCATTGTCATTACAGATCGAGGTGCAGCTTGGCTAGAGTATTGATTGCTGACGACCATGAGGTTATCCGCATGGCTACACGAATTATGTTGGAGACCGCTGGGCACGAAGTGATCGGCGAGGCCAGAAACGGGGTGGAGGTAGTGAGTCTGTTGCGCTCGCTTACGCCTGATTTGATTATTCTGGATATGGACATGCCGCAGCTGGACGGCTTTGCTGTGCTGCAGCGCGTGCATGGCCAGCCGAACCCGCCAAAAGTAATCGTATTCTCCGGCCTTGACGCGAGCCGCTACGCCGTCCGCTGTGCGCGGGCCGGGGCGTCGGGTTTTGTGGCGAAAGACAGCGACCTGAAGCAGTTGACCAACGCCGTGCAAACGGTGATGTCCGGTTACAAGCTGTTCCCGGTCACCGAATACTCCTCGGTGGACGGTAGCGGTCAGCTCGCTTCGGAAAAGGAGCTGTTGGAAACCTTGTCCGACCGCGAAATGACGGTGCTGCGCAGCCTGGCGACCGGGCACCGCATCAAGGATATCGCTGACGAACTCCTGTTAAGCGAGAAGACCGTCAGCACGTACAAAAGCCGGCTGATCAGCAAATTGCAGGTCGGCAATATTCTTGAGCTGGTCGAACTGGCCAAGCGCAATAACCTGATTTCCAACTCTACGGGTGCAACTGCTCAATCGAACGCGCCATTAAGCACTTCGTAAATGATTCCGGTGGCGATGGCCACCAGGATCAGATCCGTGCCCACCTGCTGCCATTCGTAGCCGTCATAGCGAGGCAGCTGGCCGAGAAGGCGGCCATCCAGTTTCTTGGCGATGCCCGGGGGAAGCGGTTTGCCCCGCGCGAGGTTTTTCTGAATGCCAGGTGGCAGCGCAGGGCCTGGGCTCCAATAGTCGCGATGCCCACCCAGCAATCCATATATGGAGTTGCGGTCGACGCTGGGACCGCCGCCATGCCAGTCGTTGCCTCCGCCGTCGTTGCCCTTACCTTTGCCACCTTGAGCGTGATCATTGCTGTGGCCGTTGCCGTTGTTTTTGCCCTTGCCGTTTCCCGGATCGGCCATTGCCGAGGCAGAGCCCAAGGCGAGTGTCAGGCAGGTAAGCAGGGCGACCAGCTTGCGTGATGTGAACATGGCAGTTCTCGCTTAAACGGGATTGACCCAAGTGACAGTAGTTTAGTCCAGCGCCAGCCCGACCGTTGCGCTTATGCAGCGGCAGTCGATTGTCCCTGCGCCGCCCTCAAAAACAATGAAAACGCCTCCTGTACCCCGCGCTGCAGCTCTTGTTCGTCGCAGTCCTGCGCCTGTGTTTCCAACTGCTGTAGAAAGGCAGGCCACAGGCCGGCGACGGTGGCATGGCCGAGATAATTCATCGGAGCGCCGGGTTGCGCGGCTTGCAGGCGACGGGCGAGCACTTGGCTGCCCAGGCGCGAGCCTTCAAGCACATAGGCGGCGCCCCAGCACCATGCCGCACTTGCAGTGGCACGCGAGGTCAGCGGCGAGACCGGAGCACAGCCCAGTGCCAACAGGTCGGCGCGCAGTGCTTCGCTGCGGCGGCGCTGCGGCCAGTCGTTGAGAAGCTGAGCAATGCCGTTCTGTTCCAGCGTTTTTTCCAGGCTGAAGAGGGCGGCGGCGTGGGCTCTTAGAAAGCGGCGATAGCCTTCCGCGCTTTCCAGGGAGAGCGCAGAAAAGGCGTCGTCCACTTCTTGATGCAGGTCCGCGCCGAACTCGCGTAACCGCTGCCGCAGGCTAGTCATGCTTGGAGCCCGAGGCGCGCAGGGCGTGGATAATCTTGCGCACCAACTGCTCTTCGCTGAACGGTTTCTGAATCACCGGGCTGTCGCCGAGGCCAACCGAGTCGAGTTCGGCATAACCGCTGATAAACACAATGGGTAACTCGGGCTGCTGCACGGCCACCACACGCGCCAGCTCCCCGCCGTTCATGCCCGGCATGGCGAAGTCGGCGAGCAGCAGGTCCACTTCCACCGTAACCAGCAACTGCAGCGCATGGGCGCCCGACGCCGCTTCGGTGACGCGAAAGCCTAGGCGCCTCAGCATTTGCGCGGTCACGTCACGTACCGACGCGTCATCATCAACCAGCAAAATATGATGGTCGCCGCTCAGCAATTCGGTGCTGGTGTCGGTGTGCTCGGGCAGGGCGCGGTTCGCCGCCGGCTCGGTGCGCGGCAGATAAACCTGCACCGTAGTGCCCACGTCCACTTCGGTGAAAATTCGCGCGCCGCCGCCAGATTGCTTGGCAAAACCAAACACCTGCGCCAGGCCGAGGCCCGAGCCTTTGCCCACTTCCTTGGTGGTAAAAAACGGCTCAAACGCTTTTTGCAGCACTTCCTGGCTCATGCCGGTACCGGTGTCGGATACCGAAAGCATCACGTAGTCGCCGGGCCCCGGTTCCTCGGCGCTCTGTGCAGGCTGGCTGATGGAGACATTGGCGGTGGCAAGCACCAGCTGGCCGCCGTCTTTCATCGCATCGCGGGCATTGATGGCCAGGTTGAGGATGATCATGTCGATCTGCGTGGGATCGACCAGCGCGTGCCACAAATCGGATTGCGCCTGAATGGCCACGCTGATGCGCCCGCCCAGCGTGCTCTTGAGCAGCGTGTGCAGGTTGTTCAGGGTTTCATTCAGGTTCAGTGGCGCGGGCGCCAGTTGCTGGCGGCGGGCAAATGCCAGTAACTGGCTGGTCAGCGTGGCGCCGCGTTCGCCAGCAGTGCGGATGTGGTTGACCCGACGCAAGCTCGTCTCGGCCGGCACGCCGCGCTCAAGATCGCGCTGCAAAAACGTGGCGCTGGTCAGAATCACCGTCAGCAAATTATTGAAGTCGTGGGCGACGCCCGCCGTGAGCTGACCGACCGCTTCCAGGCGTTGCATCTGTCGCAGGGTCGCTTCGACCTTCTCGCGCTCCTGAATCTGCTTGCGCAGCGCGGCGTTGGCATCGGCCAGTTTGTCGATGTTGGCGATTTCGTTGCTGATGTCGCGCCCAGCCACGTAAGCGCGGCCGCCATCGGGCACGGCGCTCCAGGAAATCCAGCGATAGCCGCCATCGCGGTGGCGCAGACGGTTGACGAAGCGGTCCGCCACTTTTCCGCGGCGTACCGTGGCCATGGCGACGCGGCTGCTGCGCAGGTCGTCGGGGTGGGTGAGGGCAACGAGCGGCATGCCAAGCAGTTCATCCTGACGCCAGCCCAGAATGTTCTGCCAGGCCGGGTTGACCGCGAGCGTCGTCGAGTCGAAGCCGGTGACGGCGAGCAGATCGCGGGACAATTCCCAGGTACGGTCACGCTCGCGGGTACGCTCCTGCACGCGCTCGCCGAGGGTTTCGTTCATCTGTTTCAGCGCTTCGGTGGCCGCGCGCTGTTCGGTGATGTCCATCACCACGCCAACGAAGCGGATGCAGGTGCCGCGGTCGAAAAACGCCTGGCCGCGCATTTCCAGCCAGCGCACGCGGCCGTCAGGCAAGTGAATGCGGTAAGGCGTGGCAAAGTCGGGGTGATGGGGGTCGCTCGTCACCGCCTGGATGCTGGACCGCAGGCCAGGAAGGTCATCGGGATGGCACAGGCGCTCGAACACGCTCATGTCCAGCACTTCATCGCCGTCCAGGCCGCACATCGCGCGGTAGCGCTCGTCACAGCGCAGCTCGCCGCTGCTCGGTTCGTAATCCCACATGCCCAGCCCGGCCGCTTCCACCGCCAGTCGGGCGCGCACGCCCACTTCCTGCAACGCTTGCTCGGCCTGTTGCCGGCGTCGGCGTTCGTTGACTTCCGCCAGGGCGCGGTTGACTGCTTTGGGCAGCAGCGAGAGGTTTTGCTTGAGAACGTAATCGACCGCGCCGGCGCGCATCATGTTCACGGCGTTTTCTTCGCCATAAACACCGGAAAGAAAAATAAACGGGGTTTGCGGGGCCAGGCGCCGCGCTTCCTGCAGGGCCAGGCTGCCGGAGAAGCCCGGCAGAATGAAGTCGGCCAGAATCAGGTCAAACTCGCGCCGCTCCAGGGCTTCCACCACGCCGACCTGGTCGTAGACCAGCTCGACGTCGAGTGTGTAACCGCTACGCTCCAGTGCCAACTGAGCCAGTTCCGCATCGTGCGGGCTGTCTTCAATCAACAAAATACGGATGTGTGTTGACGCGGGCATCAATGTTCCTAAGTCAGTCGTGCTGGTCGTCGTGCTTGCGTGTGCGCTTCAGACGCAGCGAACCTGGTGGCGGTTCATTGAGTACGGCCCAGAAAATGCCCAGATCGGAAATCGCCGCTACGAAGTCCTTGAACTCCACGGGCTTGACCACATAGGCATTCACGCCCATTTCGTAGGCGCGCATCAGGTCCGGCTCTTCACGGGACGAAGTCAGCATGACCACCGGAATGCTGCGCAGGGCAGGGGTTTCGCGCACGGTTTTCAGCACTTCCAGGCCGTCGACCTTGGGAAGCTTCAAGTCGAGCAGCAGCACGGCCGGGTTGCCGTCTGCCCTGTCTTCGTAGTCACCACGTCGCAGCAGGTAATCAAGCGCTTCGGCGCCGTCGCGTTTAATCACGACATCGTTCGCCAACTGGCTGCGCTCCAGCGCGACCAGAGTCAGTTCCAGATCGTTGGGGTTGTCTTCAACGAGAAGGATGGGTTTGAGCATCAGTCTTTCCGGTCATCAAGTGGAGTGGTGTAAGTCAGTCGGGGTAGTGCGAAATAAAAGGTGGCGCCGTGGTCGATACGACCTTCAGCCCACACGTGGCCGCCGTGGCGTTCGATGATGCGGCGCACGCTGGCCAGGCCGATGCCGGTGCCTTCGAACTCTTCCATGCGGTGCAGGCGCTGGAACACGCCAAACAGCTTGTTGGCGTACTGCATGTCGAAGCCGACGCCGTTGTCGCGAATAAACACCACGATTTCATTGGGGCGTTGTTCGGCGCCCATCTCGATAACCGCTTTGTCGCGTCGGCCGGTGTACTTGAGGGCGTTGCTGACGAGGTTGCGCAGCACCATATGAATAAAGGAGGCGTCGGCCACCACGACCGGCAGCGGCTGGATGCGCCACTCCACATCGCGTTGCTCGTAGTCCGGACGCATTTCCTCGCGGATGGAGCTGACCAGCGCGCCCAGGTCGACGTCGGTCATGTGTAGCGCCGCGCGGCCCATTTGCGAGAAACTCAGCAGGTTGTCGACCAGTACGCCGGCGAAACGGGCTGCGTCGCTGATATTGAGCAGAAAACGCTTGCCGCGCTCGCTCAGCTGCTGGCCTTCCAGCTCGCCCAGCAACTCGGTGTAACCGGCGATATGACGCAGCGGCGCGCGTAAATCGTGGGACACGCTGTACGAGAACGACTCCAGCTCTTTATTGCTCTGGCGTAACTCGCCAGCCAGCATCGCCATTTCTTCCGCCTTGCGCAGCACGATGCCGAGCACGGCGTTGCGCAGCTCCATGGCGCCCTCGCATTCGGCAGCCTCCCACGGCGCAGAGTAGCCGCGCAGCTCTTCACGCCAGGTATCGAAACTGTTGCGCGGGGAGAGGGCACCGCTGGTTTCGTCCAGCGTCTTCTTCGGCTGACCAGCCCACTTCACCGTCTGCACGCGCTCCTGACGGAACCACATCAGGTAATGGGCATGCAGCTTGGAAATCGAGACCGCCAGCACGCCGGCACTGTGCGCTGCCAGTTCTGGCAGATGCGGCACGTCGCGGCCCAGGTTGTCGCTGCTGAACAGCGGGCCGCCATCCTGGTTGCCCAGAAAGGTAGCCAGTTCGATGATCTGCCCATCGGCCGGCGCATTGCCGACGGTGACGCAGGTGTCGGCAGTGACGACTGCCGCGCCTTGCGCCTGGGCAAACGCCAGCACCACATCGGGTAAACGCTGGAAGCCTTCGGTGACGCTGTCGTAATCAGCCATGCCGGCCAGCAGCCGCACGACCAGATGGCGCAGCTCCAGCTTGCGGTGCGCCAGTTCAGCCGCTTCGCTCGCATCTATCTGCAACGCCAGAATTCGCGCCAGGAGTTCGCAGGTGGTGCGGGTCTTATGGCTAAGCAGGCGCGGCTCGCTGTCATGGCACGAGATCAAGCCCCACAGGCGATCACGTACCACAATCGACAGCGACATCGACGCCAGGGTGCCCATGTTGCGCATGTATTGCAGGTGCACCGGCGAGACGCTGCGCAGCGAGGCGAAGCCCAGGTCCAGCGGCTGCTGGCTGACCGGATTGAAAGCGGGAATCAGCGGCGACGGGGTGTAATTGGCATCGGGAATCAGCCGGATCAGGTTCTTGCAATAGAGGGCGCGGGCCTGGGCTGGAATATCCGACGCGGGAAACTGATGGCCCAGATAACTGGCGTAACCCGGCTCGGCACGCTCGGCCAGCACTTCGCCATTTCCGGCTTCATCGAAGCGGTACGCCTTCACGCGGCCAAAGCCGGTAATGCGGCTCAACTCATTGACCGCCAACTGGCAGATCGCTTCGATGGTGTCCGCCGCATGCAGCTCGGCCACAAAGGTGCGCATCAGCGGATAGAGAACGCCGTAAGCCTCGCCGGCATTGCTCGCCTGCTCGAACTCGAGAATCAGCTGTTCGTCGTTGCGATGGCCCATCAACGCGAACGTGGAGTTTTGTGCCGTTCCCTGCGTAAAGCGCACGTCGCCGAGGTGAAACGGGTTGCGGTCTTCGTCAGACAAACCGGCCAGCCGCGCGGGAAGATCCGGTTCATTCAATAAGGAGGCGAGCGGGGCGCCCAGCAGGCTCTGTGGCTCGAGCCCCAGCCATTGCCGGACATTTTCGCTGACTTGCTGCACCGTAAGATCTGCCGCCGCAACCACGATCATGAATCCGTGGGGCTGGATGCCGCCAGGAATGTGGATCGGTTCGTCGGCACAGCGCGCTACGGCGTCGGTCAGCGAATCAGGGACAGGGGTGTTCATGGTGCATCCTTTCAGACCAGAGCCACGATGAATGGGCAGGCAATACGGCTTGGCCCAATTCAGAGCGGCGGGTGCGAATAATGGTTCGAGAAATATTCAGCGAGGCGATTGGCGGCTATTTTGCCTTGGCAGACCCGCGTACTGCCACCAGCCACTGTGGATTCAGGCGCGGCTGGTCGGTTTCCAGCGCGAGACGTTGCATGGCTTCTTTATGCGCCTCGATCTCGGCCGTCATCTGGCTCAGCGAGCTGGTATTGGCCTCCAGCGCATACATCTGGCTCAGGCCCTGGTGATAGAAGCGCAACAGCTTCATGGCGTCGGGGGTTATGGGCCTTCACGCCTGCTTCAACGTCGTGCATCACGTTGGTCACGCTCATCAGCGCGCGCTTCAGCTGCCAGCCATACACCGCCGCTGCCATCCACGGTTGCGACCACAGCTTGACCTTGAACAAGGCTGCGCACAGCACCACCGCCAGCACCACGCCGCCGGCATTCCAGCGAAAATTATCGCCCCCCGGCGTGCCAAACAGCATTACAGCCAGGCTGGACAGCAGCATGGCCATCGCCACAAAAATCACCGCCACAATCAGCGTGCTGCGGCGGGTTTGCTGGCGGTAGGTGGCGGGGTCGAAGGGCTGGATTTCAAACATGACGGGGCGGGCTCCGGGGCGAATGCGGGAGGCATTATCGCCTTAGAGCGGGCCAGAGATGAAACAAGAGTGGTAATCAAGGGCGAGCCGGGTTGGGCTCGCCTATGGGTTAACAAGTTCTCGCCAACGCTATGGTTGTTTAAAGCCCGGTTTACCGTTTGCGGCGCGCCAGGCTTTTATCTCGTCCACTACAGCTTCAGGAGTGTCAGGTCTAGACGGATCAGGGTGGAAAATCAAATCCCAGCGCGAAGGATGCTGGACCAACCGATCGAATTCAAAAATGGCCTCGTCTTGTTGCTGCTCGGTTTCGTATTCGCAGTGAAAAATTTTTCGTACGAATTCAAGAAATTCCGTTTCAGTAAATTCTTCAAAGGTTGTTTTGTCCATTTTTACTCCTCCTTAGCGCTATGAAGGTCTATGTGCGCGCGCGGCGTCATGATGCGTAAATTATCGATGTCGTACACTTCGCCATTCTTGGAAATATAGGTGATGTGGTGCAGTTCATATCTTATTCGCCGTCCAACAATTCCAGAATTAGGTGCAATAGGTGAGTTGCCTTTGCTTACCGCTGCTATTTGCGAAGCGGTAAGCTGGCCGACGAGTGCAGAATCCTCACTCACCGCACGCCAAAAGCTTTTCCTGAATTCATTAAAACTAGTAAATTCTTTCCCCACTAACTGGCTCGCAATACTCTCCGGTATCCGCGCACCTTCATTAGCGGCACTCGGCAGCCAAGCTCCTTCAATTCGAACTCCCTCACCACTGGCTACCCCCGGTTCATCCCGAGGATCCCTGAACATGACATAAACAGGTTCAAGCCCCGAATCCGCGGGGAAGATGATGATGTAATCATCGAACCCGCCTTCCGCTACGCTCGGAAACTCCTCTATATACGGGTCGACCGGTACCAGCACCGGGCCGTTGTAGTCGGGTTTTGGAATGTCTGAGGGTGGTGAAACAGTGGATGAGTCGCCGGGAGATGCGACAGGTGTCCAGATGAGTGTGCGCGGCGGTGTGTCGGCGGTGGTGAAGCTGTAGATGCCTTGAGTGGCGTCAAAGCGGGCTTGGCGCACTCGAACATTGTCCGGCACGCCATTCTTGGTGTTGGTTACATAGAGTTGAACGTGCTCGTTTTCACCCATTAGGCCCATGCGCACGGGCAGGCTGACGGATCCCTCGCGTGCGGCCAGGTCCTGTAAATCGTCGTCGGGCGTATGCAGATCATTCAGCGGCAGGGTCGCGGGAAATCGAGTGCCGTCGCCAAGCGTGGTAGGGAATGCCAGAACGCCAGCAACTATTGCCACGGTGCTGCCAATTGCCGCCGCGCCCGTCGCTGCGCCTGCCGTTACTACGCGGGTTACCGCTGTGCTCAGAGCTGCACGAAGCGAAATTCCAGCGCTCGCCGGCACGGCGAGTGCGCCCAATGCCATGGGTACGGTTTTTTGAGGCTGTGGACGCGGTGGGGTAGGCGGCGGCGGCTGGTTTTCGGCTTTGGTTTTAAAG
This sequence comes from Pseudomonas viridiflava, assembly GCF_900573885.1. GTDB lineage: Bacteria > Pseudomonadota > Gammaproteobacteria > Pseudomonadales > Pseudomonadaceae > Aquipseudomonas. The sequence goes on along the minus strand of NZ_UPSE01000533.1, from coordinate 112,534 downwards.
AACTCCAGAAACTCTCGCTGCCTGCTCAAATGGGTGAGCTGTTGTTCAAGTAATTGAGCCCTGTATTGCGCTTGGTAAGAATCAATCCACGCCTTGTAGACTTTATTAACGGCACCACGTGGCACCAACTGTTTGTACATGTAATCAAAGGCTTTTACACCGGTGAAATCGTGGGGGTTTCGGCCACCAAAGAAAGCCCGTGCCCTGGCGTTCTCCAAGGGGATTTGCGTCAGGGTTGTGTTAATTAATTCATCTAGAAGCTTTAGGCTTTTTTCAAGTTCGGCAAGACTGCTCTGTTCAAACTCTTCCTTGAATCCGGATTCCGTCAGGCCGGCCATTACGGAAGGAAGCAGCGCAGCTTGCGCCTGCGCGTAAGCATGTTGCATCGCTTTAATACTATCGAGTAGTACAACAACTACCGTATAGGTGTATCTGTCATCGAAAGAGTCAAATGGAAAATTGCCAAACGCATCCGGGCTCAGTATGGGTTGATTCCAACCCTGAAATATCGGGGCAGGGGGGCGGCTCGGGGGTGTCGGGAAATCGGGAGTAATAATAGTTGGCGGTAATTCGATGTGGCCTCGAAGTTCGATCATATGTTGAGCTCCTTGTATCCATTCTCTGAAAACATTCCTGCTTCGGCGCGCAGCAGACGTTGCGTCTGTAGCGCTCTGGAACGCTGTTCAGATATCGGATAAATATCGGAGCTAAGAAATAGGACCCTTCTTAAGCTGCGTAGCGAAAATCCCTATGGTTTGTCATGACGATTACTTAAGCGGTTAAAATTCCCGGCGCTGCGAGAACATTGTGGGGGTTTTCCGCAAGCCTTATTGGGCTGCATCTTCCCGAAACACCAACTGACTGATCGCCTCTCGCTCGCTGAGCTGAGTGGGCATTTTCAATGTGACCAGGTGGCCATCCATCAACTGAATCGCCAGTTCGGTTTCAAAGTGCAGGCCGCTTTTATCAAGTGTGGCGTAGGTGACGCCATAGGCGTTTTTACCGGTTTCGCTGAACATGCTGCCCATGGCGTTCTCCCTTTTGGTTACGGTGCATTTAGTGGCGTGCGGGTTTCTGTTCGGTTTTGGCGGGGGCCGGGTTTTTGTCGCTGTGGCGATACAGTTCGGCGTTCAAGTGGCTGGCAAAGGCCGAGGCGGCTACAAGGCTGGCAATGGCTCCGAATTTGTTCATGGCGGTGTTCCTCATGCTGATGGGGGCGGTGTTGCCCGATGGGTCGCATGATTGCCGAGCGAGGCGGGGGCCAGAAGTGAATGGTCACGATGGTGACTATCGAAGCCAGTGATAGAGCGCAGCGGCGCTATCAAGCGGGCGGTATGAGGACGCGGCTTTGCTCAGGAAAACGGGTCATTTCGTAAAATTTTATTGACGTGCGCGCCGGTGGCGTTTCCCGCTGCGAATTCGCATTTAAAACCGCGAAAGCAAGACAAGCCGTGGTTTATGGGTTTCTTTGCGCGCGCCGCTATGTTAAATAAAACAAACAGCTGGCCATTACCTACATCGCTTCAGGAAATCCCTTATGTCGTTACGTATCTGCATTCTGGAAACAGACATTCTGCGTCCGGAACTGGTTGACCAATATCAGAGCTATGGCCGGATGTTCGAGCAGCTCTTTGCCCGCCAGCCAATCGCCGCCGAGTTTGTGACGTACAACGTGGTGGAAGGCAACTATCCCGCAGACGACGAACGCTTCGACGCCTATCTGGTGACCGGCAGCAAGGCCGATTCGTTTGGCACCGACCCGTGGATCGAAACCCTCAGAACCTACTTGCTCGACCGCTATCAGCGTGGCGACAGGCTTCTGGGGATCTGCTTCGGTCACCAGTTGCTGGCACTGCTGCTGGGTGGCAAGAGTGAGCGCGCCCACCAAGGCTGGGGCGTCGGTACCCACCGCTACCAGGTGGCTGAGCAGCCAGGCTGGATGAGCCCGGCGATGAACGAGTTGACCCTGCTCATCAGTCACCAGGACCAGGTTACGGCATTGCCCAAAGACGCCACCGTGATTGCTTCCAGCGAGTTTTGCCCGATCGCCGCCTACCGCATCAACGATCAGGTGCTGTGCTTCCAGGGCCATCCGGAGTTCATTCACGACTATTCCCGCGCCTTGCTGGAAATTCGCCAGCAGCACCTGGGCGAGAAGATCTACAAATCCGGCATCGACAGCCTGCAACACGACCACCAGGGCGCTGCAGTCGCCGAGTGGATGATGCGTTTCGTCGCGCAAGACAAAGCCGCCGTGCCAGCCTGATAGACCAGCGCGAACGCCTTTCCCACAGGCTTATCAGGTGTGTGGGAGAGGCTTCAGCCTCAAGCAGTTAGCGCCCGTCTAACATCTCCGCCGTACCAGCCATCAAAAAGCCCGCTCATTTTTTCCTCGCTACGGTCACAAAATTAAGCGCGGCGTTTCGTTGCCGTCGCCGTTCAAGACCGGAGGATGATGCAGCACGATGGACTATCTCGATCTTTTGCAGTGGCCGGCCATGGCCGTAACGGTGTTGGCCGCCTGGTTGATTGGCGCCAGAAGTGCGCGCCGAAGAATGATGGGGTTCTGGGTATTTATTCTGAGCAATGTGCTGTGGGTGGTTTGGGGGCTGTACACCCACGCGTATGCGCTGATCCTGCTGCAGTTCTGCCTGTGTGCCATGAACTGCCGGGGCCTGAAGAAAAATGCCGACACAGTCACACAGCAGTAACCGCCAATCGGCAGAGTTTTTCAGCAGCTATAGTCAAGACTTACTGCCGAGATACATGAGGCCCGTTTTATGGACTGGCTCGTCACCTATAAATATAAAGACGTTGAGCGTCAGCTGCAGTTGCAGGCCCGCACCGTGCCGAATATTCAGGTCATCGCATTTCGGGCTGTGACCGAGGTGTTTGGCGAGAAGCCGCCCGTGGCGAAAATTGCCGGGCAGCCCGTGCTGGACTGGGTGAGGGCGTGCGGCGTGGATATCACCGATGTGATTCTGCTGCGCCGTAACAGCCGCGAACGCAAAGCTGATGCGGAGGACCCCAATGCTGGGGTCCAGACACTACAAGGCTGAAGCGTCTCCCGTTTTTTGACCTGTCGCCAGGCTATGGGGAGAGGCTTCAGCCTCGTTGCGGACGCTGTCCGGCTTTCTCTTTCCATAGAGGGCAAATCAGACGGCGTTTAGCACGCCACCGCTTTCTGCACGCGGCGCTGACGCAGTTCCTGATTCGAGCGGCGAGCCAGGGTTTTGGCTTTGGTCACGTGAATCGGGCCTTCGACGTAGGTCGGCAATTCGCGCTCTACCCAGGCCGCTTCGTCGCCGCGCCAGCGCAGCAGACCCGCTTCAATTTTGATTTCCCGGTGCAGCTCGCGAATCAGCGTTTGCATGCGCGCCTGGCTCAGCAGCTCTTCGCTTTTGATTGCCTTGCACAGCGGCTTGCCGTTCTGACCCACGAGGGACAGCAGCAGAGAACCGTCTGGGCGAGGTTTGATGGCAACGGTGTGTTGAGGAAACGCGTCGAAGAATTCTTTGATGGCCAGTTGCATTCCATGTACTCCATTGATTCTTTTGCAGATGGAGGGAATACAGCAGATGCCATGCCAGAAAATTCCTGCGGATAATATTCAATAAAAACAAAGAGTTAGAGAATTTTCCGAGCGCAACGGTCGTGCACTTTGCATGATCGGGCAAAACCCGATCTTGCAAAGTGCACTTTCAGCCTTGTACGCGTCAGCTGTAGGGCTGCTGAAAAGGCGTTTTCACCGGTACATCAGGCCCGTTTTCGTCCGCTACAAACGTTTGCGGTTGATAGCCGCGGCGCACCGGCTTGCGAGGGACGCGCTGGGCGACTTCGGGCAGGTGCTTGAGCTGGTAGGAGGGCGGCAATTCGTGGCGCGCCCGGCCCAGGCCGCGATAGATAGCCACGGCGCCCAGCACGATATCTGCGGCGCCCAGCACACCTTTGATGGACATGCCTTTGCGAATCAGCAGGGCGCCACCTGCCACCGCCAGCAAACGTTCGAGATAACCAGGATTGGCCATGCGGGTACTCCTCAGGATGCTTTCTTCAAGGCCGACACCAGCTCGGCTTTGCGCATGGTTGAGCGGCCAGGGATGTCTTTGTCCCGCGCCCGCATCATCAAATCGGCCTTGCTCTGGTCTTCAAGCTTCTGCCCGGGACGAGGAGCGCCGTGCTTGGTGGCTACAGCCTGACGCGCCGACGATTTTCGCGCAGCGCTCTTCGCCCCCGGCGCTTTGCGCTGACCCGAGCCGCCAGCCTTTTCGCCACCACCGGACTGCTTGTTCACCGTGGCCCAGGCCCGGCCTTCGGCTTCACCCTTGGAAACGCCTTTGGCCTCGTAGCTTTCTTCAATGTGCTCGGCCTTGCGCTTTTGCTCGGCCGTGTACTTGTCTTTACTTCCGCGCGGCATGATCGCTCTCCTCATGAAGCGGGGCTGTAGCAAGCCCGTTACAGGTTCTGAGCCAGGGCCTTCGCCGGGAGTTCAGCTTTTTCCGCGAACGGTTCGCTGAGCGGTCCGGCACGGGCAAAATTGTTGAACTCTCGCGGGCAAACGCATACCTATTCTGTAGGGGCCCGGTCTGCCAGTCGCTCAAGCAAGAGTTCTTGCGCGCAGCCTGATGGTCGACTGGCTTCGGCCATTGGTAACGGTCCCCTGCAAATTCCTCCTGCTGCAATCGTCATGGAGCGGGAAAAGGACACCAGGAAACGGGGACGAGGAGCGTAGGAACATGAAAAGAGATTGGGAGCTGGTTCGGGAAATGCTGCTGGAAATCGAGAGCCTGCAAAAGGGTCACCATTTCTTTCCCCACCGTATCGACGGGCATTCAAGCGACAGCGTGAGCTATCACCTGCACCTGCTCGAGCAGGCTGGCCTGGTCGAATGCGCCGAGCACCGTCCGCTGAGCGGCGAGCTGGTGCGTATTGGCAAATCGCTGACCCTCACCGGGCACGATCTGCTCGACCTGATCCGTGATGAAAATCTGTGGATGGTCAAAAAAGCCTTCCTCACCGAGCACCTCGGCGGCATCACCATCGACGCGCTGAAGTCGACCATGGCGCTTTACCCCAGCGACAGTGGCAGCTCTTTTAATGTTTCGCGCCACGCGCAGAACGACGCCGTCTTTAATTAACACGGCAACAGCTGATCACCTGGTAGCGTCGGCAGCTTTTGCCTGCCGATTGGCTGCTGCATTCACTCGCGCTCAACCCAGCTGACCGAGGCACGCCCATGTCCGCCGAACGCAAGTCGCAAGACGAGGCCACGTCCACTCCTTCCAACGCCAATGACACTGCCAGCAATCCCAACGCAGGCGCCACTTCCGGCGCAGACGTGCAGGCATTCAAGCAAAGCATTCTTGCCAAGCTCAAATACGCAGTTGGTAAAGACCCCGCCAACGCCTATATCCACGACTGGTTCGAAGCCATTGCCCTGGCCGCGCGCGATCACCTGGTGGATAACTGGGAAGAGTCCGAAGCGCGCATCGACCGCAAGCCGCAAAAGCGTGTGTACTACCTCTCGCTGGAGTTTCTTATCGGCCGTTTGCTCGTCGACTGCCTGAGCAACCTCGGCCTGCTGGAAACCGCCCGCGAGGCCCTGGCCGAGCTGGACGTGGACATCGAACGAATCCGCGAAGTGGAACCGGACGCTGCGCTCGGCAACGGTGGCCTCGGCCGCCTGGCTGCGTGCTTTATCGAAAGCATGGCCACGCTGAACATCGCCGGCCACGGCTACGGCATTCGCTACGAGCACGGCCTGTTCAAGCAGGTGATCAGCGACGGCTGGCAGCACGAACACACCGAAACCTGGCTCGACTTCGGCAACCCTTGGGAATTCGAACGTCCGGAAGTGAGCTACAACGTCGGCTTCGGCGGCAGCGTCAATACCGTCACCGAACGCAACGACGTGCCGCGCCAACACTGGCAGCCCACCGAAATTATCCGCGCCATTGCCTACGACACCCCGGTAGTCGGCTGGCGTCGCACCGGCGTCAGCACCTTGCGGCTATGGCGGGCGAGGGCGCTGGAAGACCTGCAACTGGAACGCTTCAACGCCGGTGACCACTTGGGCGCCGTGGCGGATGTGGTGCGCGCCGAAAGTATTTCCCGCGTGCTGTATCCGGCCGACAGCACCGAGGCCGGCCAGGAACTGCGTCTGCGCCAGGAATTTTTCTTTGTTTCGGCCTCGCTGCAAGACCTGCTGCACCGCCATATGCGATTGCACGGCGACATTCACTCGCTGCCGGAAAAAGTCGCCATCCAGCTCAACGACACCCACCCGGCCATCGCCGTGGCCGAGTTGATGCGCCAGCTTGTCGACGTATACCGCATCGAATGGTTTGCAGCGTGGGACTTGTCGGTGGCGACCTTGTCGTACACCAACCACACCTTGCTGCCCGAAGCGCTGGAATCTTGGCCGGTGTCGCTGATGGAGCGCCTGCTGCCGCGACACATGCAAATCATCTACCTGATCAATGCCCACCACATCGATTCGCTGCGCGCCAAAGACATCCACGACTTCGACCTGTTGCGCTCGGTGTCGTTGATTGAGGAAGAACACGGTCGTCGCGTGCGCATGGGCAACCTGGCGTTTCTGGGTTCGCACAGCATCAACGGCGTATCGGCACTGCACACTGACCTGATGCGCGAAACCGTGTTCCGTGATTTGCACAACCTGTACCCCGACCGCATCCGCAACAAAACCAACGGCGTTACCTTCCGTCGCTGGCTTTACCAAGTAAACCCGCAGCTCACCCAACTGCTCAGGGAGAACATTGGCGACGGCGTGCTCGACAGCCCGGAAACTTCATTGATCGAGCTTGAGCCGTTTGCCGACAAACCCGCCTTCCGCAAACAATTCATCGCCCAGCGCCAGCACAGCAAAGCGGCTCTGGCGCGGCTGGTGAAAGAACGGCTGAACATCGACCTCAACACCGAGGCGATTTTCGATGTGCAGGTCAAACGGATTCACGAATACAAGCGCCAGTTGCTGAACTTGCTGCACACGGTGGCGCTGTACCAGGCCATCCGTAACGACCCCACGACCCACTGGGTGCCGCGCGTGAAGATATTCGCCGGCAAGGCGGCGGCCAGTTATCACCAGGCCAAGCTGATCATCAAGCTGGCCAACGACATCAGCCGCACCATCAACGACGACCCGACCGTACGCGGCCTGCTCAAAGTGGTGTTTATCCCTAACTACAACGTCAGCCTGGCGGAAACCATCATTCCTGCGGCTGACCTGTCGGAACAGATCTCCACCGCCGGCATGGAAGCGTCGGGCACCAGCAACATGAAATTCGCCCTTAACGGCGCGCTGACCATTGGCACGCTGGACGGCGCCAACGTGGAAATGAGCCAACTGATCGGCCAGGAGCACATGTTCATCTTTGGCATGACCGCCCAGGAAGTGAAGGCGCGGATGAGCAACGGCGACTTCGACACCATCCACGTCATTCAGCAATCCGAACGGTTGAATGCCGCGCTGGAGGCCATCAGCAAAGGCGTGTTCTCGCCGGACGATCCTGAGCGCTACGTCGGCCTGATTGACGGGCTGGTGCACCACGACCGCTACATGCTCTGCGCGGACTTTGACTCGTACTGGGATGCCCAGCGCAAAGTGGATGAGTTGTGGCAGCAGCCTAACCAGTGGTGGCGGTCGGCAGTGCTGAACACCGCGCGGACGGGGTGGTTCTCGTCGGACCGGACCATTCGGGAATATGCGGAAGATATTTGGAAGGCGATGCCGCCCAAGAAGTAGGCCTTGAAGCGTTGCGGCCGGAGCCATGCTGCCCGGCCGCTCGCTCTACTTTGCGTATTGCCTTAGGTGGGCTTTCGCCCCATGGCGCATGCGCTTGACTGTGCTGCGCTAGTCGTGGTCTGGATCACCCTGATCGGCCTGCCTGGCACGTAGCCAGGTGAGGCGCTGATGCAATTGCGCGGCGAAGGTACGGGCGGCCAGTTCTTCCTGAAACGTCACCCCCCGATAGCCGATGCGCACGCGCCAGCAGTGCTGCCCGCGCAGCTTCACATACTCGACATGCACGTTGTTCATCACTGCTCCCTGTTCACGGCCCACGGCGCCGAGCGCGAAGAGTAACGGGGCAGATGCGGGCTCGCAATTGCGCTAAGGGTGGTGGTAGCCAGGCGGCAAGGCGACGACGCTAAAAGCGATGCGCAGGTCGCGGACAATACAGCAATGTAAGCGTGCGTAGGAGCGGCTTTAGCCGCGATCTTTTGATTCTGTAGGAGCGACCTCCGTCGCGAAGCGATGGCACAGCGGACACCGGCGTTGGCAGCGTTCGCCAGCAAGCTGGCTCCTACAGGTGCAGCGCATTATTTGTGGGCTTCAGCCGCGATTCCTGCACACGCCGAACCTTACTGCCGGTCAGTACACCCACACTTCCACGCGACGGTTTTTGATCCGGCCGTTTTCGCCGTTGTTGGCGGCTACGGGAAGCTCATCGCCAAGGCCGTCGATGTCGCGAAACATCACGCCCTGTTTGGCCAGTTCGCGGCGCACGGTCATGGCGCGCAGTTTCGACAGCAGTGCGGCGCGCGAGGGGTCGGCTTTGGGGTCGCCAAAGCCGAGCAATACCACCTGACGGTTGAGTTTGTTGTTGTCTCGCAGGTAGTCCATTACCCGCTGCAGGTCGTAGTGCGATTTGTTGTCGAGGTTGGCGCTGCCTTCCTGAAAACGGAAGTTCACGGAAAGGCGTTGCGCGTCGCGGGCGAGGTCTTGGTAGTTTTTCGGCATGTCGGGTGTGGGCGCCACTTTGATGGCTTGCACGGTCTGCGCGATAAACCCGGTTTTGGCCACGATGGCCTGGCCTTCCGGGCTTTGCGCGAACTTCACCAGGGCGTCGGCCCAGGGGTTTTTCGCTTGCGGTGGCATGTAGAAAAACAGCCGGCGCGACAGTGGGTAGTCTTCGGTGGCAATCAGGCTGGTGGACGGCGGCATGGCTTGCGACTCGCCGTCGGCGATGGCTACGGCCTTGGCCTGGCGGATGTAGGGCAGGCCGATAAAGCCGATGCCGGCCGGGTCTTGTGCCACTTCGTCAGACAACTGCTCGCTCGATTCAAAGCGTTTGGCGCCGGCACTCAGGGTTTTGCCGTGGCTGGTCAGCACCAGCTCTTTAAAGGTGTCATAGGTGCCGGAGTTGTCGTCGCGGGCGTACAGGTGAATCGGGCCGCCACGGCCGCCCAGCGCTTCCCAGGTTTTCGCGTCGCCGGAGAATATTTGCGCCAGTTGCTCGGTGCTCAAGGCGCTGAGGGGATTGCTGGGGTGCAGGATGATTGCCAGGCCGTCGATGGCGATGATGTGTTCGGCGCCACGGCCTTTAAGGTCACCCAAACCGGCGAGGTCGGTGTGTTCGCTGTCTTTGATCGGACGCGACGAAGCGGCCAGATCGGCGCTGCCGTCTTTCAGGGCGACAAAGCCGGTGCCCGAGCCATGGGCGGCGACGATGATCACCACGTTCTGGCCCTTGGCATTCTGGCCGCTCAGGCGCTGTTCGTTGGGGTTGCCGGTGGGTTCGGCGCGCAGGTTTTTCAGGCCTTGCTGTTCCAGCAAACCTTTAACCAATGCCGGACCCAGTTTGGCGCCGATGGTGTTGGAACCCTGGATGCGCAGCGCCGGCGTGTCGCCCGACGAGGCGGGCAGGGCGGCGAACACAGACCACGGCAAGGCGTAGCAGATAAAACCCAGAACCAGGAAGGTGACGGTACGAATCCAAGTATCACGTTCGGTTACAGCAGGGGCGCGCGGCATGCGGCAGGACCTTATTCTAGAGCGGTGGAAAGTGCCCGGAGAATAAGTCGGAAAGGTTGCAAGAAAGTGACAGACGCTTCCGCCTTTGCCCCTTAGAGCTGAGGCGGAAACGGGCCGGTCAAAACGACTTGCTGACGCTCGCCACCACGGTTGAGCCGCAGGTGTCGGTGAAGCCGTAATTGCTCGCGCACTGGTCGTCGGAGAGGTCGGTGTCGATGTAGCTCAGGCCCCATTGCACCTCGAACAATTCATAACTGAGTTTGGCTTCCCTCTCGCGGTACGAGTCGGTGCCGGTGCCGTTCTGCGACCAGTAGAGCGGGTCTTTGAAATCCATCCGTCCGTAGCGCAGCAGCAAGCCGACGTCGGCGGGCAGGGTGGTCTCGTAACCGACGTAGCTATAGAGGGTGTCCTGGTCTTTGCCGACGACGTTGGGCGCGTCGTTGGAGTAGTACGCCGCGGCCTTGAAGCCGTAGGCGCTGAGGATGCCGTAGACCTCGCTCTGGTTGAACTGGCCTTCTTTGGGGTAGGCGTATTTGAGGTAGCCCAGATCCAGGCTCACGTCGTCGGTTGCCTGCCAGAACCAGCCGGCGTAGTAGTCCACTTCCTGACGGGTTTTCAGGCCGAAACCGAAATCCACGTTCGAAGTCCAGGCGCCGGCGTACAGGCCGCTGCTGTGCAGCAACGTGGCGCCAGCCTGGGCGGCGGGGTCGTTCTGGGTCTGCGAAATGCCACGGGTTCGGTAGTCGCTGGCGACAGTCAGATCGACCTGCACGGCGAAGTCGTCGTTCAACGCAATGGCGGCGTGGCTGAGGAGCGGAAACAGGGCGAGGCCTGCGAGCAAAACGTGCTTCATGGTGGGATCCCGATGTTGTGGTTTTTATGGGGCAGGGCGAGTGGTCAGGTAGGCCGTGCGCGCAGCTCTCCCTCTCCCTAGCCCTCTCCCGCAGGCGGGAGAGGGGACGATCGCGGTGCTTGAAGTTTGCGCTGGTCTCCCCTCGCCCGCGCGCGGGAGAGGGGCCGGGGGAGAGGGCAAGGCTGCGCACGGTTATTGCTCCGCGGCATACACCTGCTTGCCAGCGAAATACGTCGCAAGCACCTGGGTTTCGCCAAGGCTTTTGGCATCGACGGTGAATACGTCACGGTCGAGGATGACGAAGTCGGCGGCCTTGCCGGCTTTCAGCGAGCCAATCTGCTTGTCCAGGCCGATGGCTCGCGCTGCGTTGATGGTGTAGGCGTAGAACATGGTGTCGCGGTCGATGCGTTCATCGGCGTTGAGCACGCCTTCTACGCCTTCGCGGCTGATGGCCTGGGCGGTGGCCAGCCACGGGCTGGGGCTCGATACCGGCCAGTCGCTCGCACCGGCGATGGTGGCGCCTTGTTGGAGCAGCGAGTGCGCCGGGTATTGGTAGCGGAAGGCGAATGCGCTGACGTAGGGCTTGACCATGTTGACGGTGTATTCATCACCCGCGGCCCACAGCAGCTGCATGGCGGCGATCACGTTTAGCGGTTTGAAGCGGGCGAATTCTTTCGGGTTGACCAACTGCAAATGCGTAATCGAATGGGTGACGCCGCTTTGCCGGTCTTTGCGCGCTTGCTCGATGCCGTTCAGCGATTCGCGTACGGCGCGGTCGCCGATGGCGTGGATGTGCACCAGCCAGCCTCGGGCGTCGATGGCGCTAACCAGCTCGCCAAAATGCGCGGGGTCGATCAGCAGCTCGCCACGTTTTTGCGAGTTGTTGTACGGGTCTATCAAAGCCGCACTTTGCGCCGGGTACTCGAGCACGCCGTCGGCGAAAATCTTGATGCCCGGTAGCGTCAGGTTGGGCACGTTCTGGAACTGGTCGCGCACTTTTGCCAGCACATCCAGGTCGCTGGGGCGGCTCTTGCCGTTGGCGACCAGCAATGCGGCGACGTGGGCCGTTAGCTCGCCTTTTTCGGCCAGGGCTTTGTACACCGGCAGCACACCAACGGATTTTTCCGTGGGCTTCATGGCGAACACCGCTTCGCCCGGCGCAGCGTTGGCGGCGGGGTCCATCCAGGCGGTAATGCCCAGGCTGTTGTTGTAGGCAACGGCGGTTTGCCCGGCTTTGTACATTACCGCTTCGCTGGGCGGGGGCAGTACGGCGGCGGCACGGTCCCAGCCGGCATCTACCAGGAAGCCGTTGGGCTCGCCGTTGGCGCGTTTGCCCACGGTGTCGGCTTCGGCGGCCGGCAGCTTGTTGATCAGCGCGGCGTCAATGCCGGCGCGCTTGAGCATGGCGGCGTTGATCCAGCCGGTGTGGTGGTCGCTGCCCATAAAGGCGATGGGCTGGTCGGCCCATTCGCCGACGTTGAAGCGTTTGCGCAAGTCTTCGGCCTGGGCCCAGTACGCCGAGTTCATCCCGGCTACGATAAGTACCGCGCCATGCCCGGCTTTGCCCTCAGCGCGCCAGGCTTGCAGGCGTTTTTCCAGTTCTTCAAGGGGCACGACTTCGTCGGCCATATTCGCCGAGGCCATTTCCAGGCCACCGAACACCGCGTGGGAGTGGGCGTCGATCATGCCCGGCATCAGCGCTTTGCCGGCGAGGTCGATAACGGTGGTGCTGCTGTCGGCCAGCGCCTTGATGGCGGCGTCGCTGCCCACTTGCAGGATTTTGCCGTTCTCCACCGCCACGGCTTGCGCCTTGGGCGCGCTGCTTTCGGCGGTGAAGACCTTGCCGTTGAACAACACCAGATCAGCAGCCGCCATCGATTCCATCGAGGAAAAAGCCACCGCCAGTGCCAACAGGTTCGGAATGAACCTTTTCATGGAAAACCCCTTGTATTTATTGGTCTGGTGGCGAGACTAGCGGCTGCGCTCAGGCGGCAGAACGGCTGCGCCGCGCAAAACCCTTTTGCCTGACAGGAAAAACTGCATGGACAAGCTCAGCGCCCTCGGCATGTTTGTGGCCACCGCCGAACACGGCAGTTTCAGTCGCGCGGCGGAGCAGTTGGGGAAAACACCTTCCGCGTTGACCAAGGCCGTCAGCCATCTGGAAGCCGAGCTGGGCAGTCGCCTGTTCGAGCGCAGCACTCGGCGCACGGTGCTCACCGAAGCGGGGCGGCTGTATCTGGAAACAGCGCGACAGGTACTGCAGCGCCTGCACGAAGTGGGCGAGGAAATTGGCCAGCTGCAACATGGCTTGCACGGCAACTTGCGCATCACCGCGCCGCTGGCGTTTGGCCGGGCGTTTCTGGATGAAGTGTGTGCCGGGTTTCTAGCGGCCTATCCGCAACTGACGCTGCATATCGACTTGTGCGATGCGTTTGTCGACGTGGTGGAGAGCGGCTATGACCTGGCGCTGCGTGAAGGCCACAGTGATTTTCCCGGCCTGATCGCGCGGCGCGTGGGGCGCAATCGCATCTTCATATGCGCCAGTGCGGCGTATCTGCAACGGCATCCCGAGCCGTTGACGCCGGGTAGCGTCAACGCGCACCAGTGGCTGGTTTATCAGCACCCGGCGCTGGATAAGCACCAGTGGTTTGTCGAGCGCGACGGCCAGCGCCTGACCCTCGCGCACCCGGCCAATACCCGCGTGCGCAGCGACAATTACGACCTGCTGTTAGCCAGCGCACTGGCTGGCGTCGGCCTGCTGCATACGCCGGAATGGAGCGTGGTGCCGTACCTGGCCGATGGCCGCCTGGTGCGCGTGATGGCGGACTACGACATCGACCCCGACGCCTTTGGCCCGCACATTCTGGCGGTGTACCCCAGCCACCGCCGGGCCACGGGCAAGGTGCAGGCTTTTATCGATTTTCTGGCCGCATTCCTTGCCCGGCGCGGGCTGGATGGGGTGGTTTAGAAGAAGCGGGTAACGCTGACTTTGGCGTTGCGGCCCTGGCTGCGAACGCCGTCGCCGCTGAGTTGCGGTATGTAGCCTTTGTTGAAGACGTTATCGACTGTCAGGTTCACTTCGGTGCCTTTCAACCCGCGCTGGCGCGGCTTCCAATTGGCGAAGAAACCGAACACGGCGTAGTTGTCGTTCTGGGCTTCGTCGTAGGGGTAGTCGTTGGCCCAGTCGTCGCTTGGCACACGTTCGGTTTTGCGCACGTACTCGGCTTGCCAGCCCACTTGCATATCGAGGGGCACGATTTTCGCGCCGATGGTGCCATTCCACTTTGGCGAGGGGATGTCGCGCGCCCACACATCCGGACCCCATGGGTTCAGGTAGGCACCTTCATGTTTGCCCGTCATCCACGAATAGCTCAGCGAGCCGAATACCCACTTGGAGTCGTAGAAGCTTTCCACTTCGAAACCCTTGATGGTCGAGCCTTCGAGGTTGCGGTAGATAGGTCGATTGCCGGCGCCGCAAAGGGGGATGATGCTGCCGCCATTAATAGCTTGGTTTTCGCAGTCGATGCCGAGATTTTTAAAGATCTCGTCCTTGATTTCGTTTCGGAACACGGTGGTGCGCACTTGCAAGTTGTCGTTGCGGCCAATGTCGAACGACAGAATCGTACCGGCGCGCAGGGCGGTAATACGTTCGGGGTCAAGGTCGCGGCTGGTGCGGTTGCGGGTGCTGGTTGCGCTTTGTACTTCGTACTGTTCATCGATCACTGGCGCGCGCCAGGTTTTGCTGTAGTCGGCAAAGAAGCCGAGCTGCGGCAGCGGCGCCCAGAACAGCGACAGGCGTGGAGACCAACCGCTGTACGTCTGGCTGCTGTAGTCGTGCACGCCCGGTGTGTTGTAGAGCGGCGCCAGGTTTTTCTTGCCGTCGTTGCGAACCTCGTCAAAGCGCAGCGACGGCGTGATAGTCAGATCGCCCAACGTGATGGCGTCCTTGATGTAGTAGCCCTGGCTGTCCACTTTGCCGCGCGGCATAAAGCCCGGCTGGTAGTAACCGTAGTTGTACTGCGGGCGGTTGTAGGTGCTGCCTGGCATGTACATCAAGGTGTCGCGCTTGTGTTTGCGCAACTGGCTGCCAACGGTGAGGGCATGGGCCAGCGGGCCAGTGTCGAACAGGCTGGTGTTGCGCAGTTCGATCACATCATCGCGGTACGAGGTATCCATCTTCCTGCCGCCGGTAGCGGGCTGGTAGAAGGCGCCTTCACCGCGCTCGTCGGTCTGCTCGGTTTTGGAGTGCGAGTAGCTGAGTTCCATGTCCACCAGCGGGTTGTCCAGCGGCTGGTATTGGTACTTGGCCGACCACGTTGTATCCACGGTGGTGCGATCGGCGAGCAGGCGCCGCAGGGCGCCTTCGTACCCGTACTGACGAATGCTCGTGGCGGTTGGCGGCGTGGGATAGCTGTTGGATGAGAACGGCGTCATGCGCTCGCTGTTCGAGCGGGTGTAGGAAAGCCCCAGACTGTGTTCGTCGTTTGGATGCAGGTTGAGTTTGAACAGCTCGGCGTCCAGGTCTTGCGCGGAGTTGGGCAGGCGCTTGGGGTTGATTGGATATCGGTTGTCCGGGTCGGGACGTTGCTCGGCGAGTTTGAGGTCGCCGCCGTCGCGCTTGGTGTAATACACCAGCGCATCGATCATGCCGTCTTCGGTGCGGCCGTAGGTGGCGCCGGTGTAGATCTGCTGATGGTCGTTGCTGCTGTAGCCGTATTTGAGCATGGCGCCTGTGTCACGGCCTTGTTCAAGCAGGTCAGGGGCGTCTTTGGTGATCATGTTCACGGTGCCGCCAAAGCCACCATTACCGGTGAAAGGCGAGTGCGGCCCTTTTTCAACCTCAATGCTTTTGATCAACTCGGGCTCGATAAAGATAGTGCCTTGCTGATAGCGCTCGAAGCCGGATTTGGGTGCGCCATTGAGGGTTAACGGCACGTCTTCGGCATCGCCCATGCCCCAGATATTCAGGGTCTGCCCGCCTGGTTTCGGGGAGCCGCCAGCGGTAACGCCTGGCAGAGTCGAAAGCAGGCTGCCGATGTTGTTGGGCTGGCGCCGGTCAATCTCGACTTGACTCAGTGTTGAGCGGCCCACGCTGGTGGAATCCACCTGCGCCCCATCCCCGACAATACTCAACGCACTGAGGTTGATGCCCTGTTCGGTCGCGGACACTTCGCTGGCGCGCACGACAAAGGTGTTATCGACTTTCACCAGCGTGAACGCGCTGCCGCTCAGCAGGTGGCGAATGGCGTCGTCCGGGCTGAACTGGCCGGTGAGGGCGGGGGCTTGCACGTTGCGCAGCAGGGTTTCGTCGAACAGCAGCTGCACCTGGGTTTGTTGCGCCACCTGGCTCAGCGAAGTGGCCAAGGGCTGCGCCGGCAGGTTCAGGCTGAAGCTTTGCGCCTGAGCCTGCATGCTGAACGCCACGCACAGCGCGAGCAGCGATGGGCGGGCGTAGCGGCTTTGGACGTAGTGGTGCACGCGAAACATGAATTCCCCCAATGTGGCAAATGCCAAAAATTGGCCTGCACGGACAATGCAGACGGGAGGAAGACGCGGCACGGGAGAAAACCCTCATATGCGAATAACAAATATTCGCATTTATTTTTTGCGTGGTTCGATCCTGGCGCGTCCGTCGCCAAGAATCACCGTTCTAACGGGAAGCAGCGCAGGCAGCGCGCGCAGCAAGGCATCAGGGTCGTTCACGTCGAGGCTGCCGGAAACCGTGTAGCTGGCCAGTGCCGGATCGCTCAACTGCACCGGCTGATTGCGGTAGAGCGCCAATTCATCCACCAGGCTGGCGAGGTCCCGGTTGCGAAATGACAAATGTCCGCTGCGCCAATCGGCCACCTGTGCGGCATCCAGTTGGCTTTGCTGCAGGCGGCCGCTGCGGTAGTCGAAGCTGGCGCGTTGCTGGGCAGTCAGCAGGGTGGGCGCTGCGTCGGGTGTCGGAATCAGCGCCACCTGACCATGGGCAACCGTGACCACCAGTTGCCGCTGGCCGCGACGCACGTCGAAACCGGTGCCGACCACACGCACCTGCGCCTCGCCGGAATGCACCCACAGCGGCCGTTCCTTGTCGGGCGCCACGTCGATGTAGAGTTGGCCTTGCAGCAGGTGAATGTCGCGCCGGTGCGCTGTGAAGTCCACGCGCAGGCGGGTGTTGGCGTTGACGTAGAGCGTGCTGCCGTCGGGCAGCTGGATGTCACGCACGCCTTTGGCCTGCGCGGCAATCTGTTGGTTAAACAGGGTTTGCGGCGCGCCCAGGTTCATTGCCAGCAAGGCGCACAGCAGGGCGGCGGCCACAGCCAATGCCGGTCGCCAGCCCCGTGAACGGCGAGCGGGCGCCGCGGCGCTACGCAACACGCCCAGTTCTGCCCACAACGCTTCGAACTCGGCATAGGCCCGGGCGTGTGCAGGCTCGGCCAGCCATTGGGCGAAGGCGTGCGGGTCGGGGTTGGCGCCGCGGTTGCGGCTGAACCACTCGGCGGCCTGGGCGTCGACGCTGTCGTCGCGCATGGGTTCCACTGGCGCGTTCATTGCCCCGGCTCCTTGCCGTGATCCTGCTCCAGCCGGCGCTTGCAATGCAGCAGGGCGAAGGCGATGTGTTTTTCCACCATGCTTACGGAAATTCCCATGCGGTCGGCGATCTGCGCCTGACTGAGGCCATCAAAGCGGTGCAGCATAAGGGCTTCGCGACGGCGCGGCGATAGTTCGTCGAGCACCTCGCTCAGGCGTTCCAGGTGCTGTTGTTGCTGGGCGCGGGCAAGCGGCTCGTTGCTGTGTAAGGGCGTCACATGCACCTCGACGTCGCTGGGTTGCGCCAGGTGCTCGGCAAATACCGAGTGCCGCACCTTTTGCTTGCGCCAGTGGTCACGCAGCAAGTTGCGCGCCATCTGGAACAGAAACGCGCGGGGCTGTTCCACGCTGGCCTGGTCGCGATAGCCCAGCCATTGGGTGAACACATCCTGGGTCATGTCGGCCGCATCGCTGGCGTTATCCGTGCGTTTGCGCAGGTAATGCAGGATGTCCGCATAGAAGCCGCGATAGGTTTGCGCTTCTTCGGGGTCGGGTTTACGGCGAGACATGGGCGTCCTTTTGGCTAACCGGTGGAGCAGGGCGCGGCGATGTTATCGAGAATTGTTAGCATTTGTCTCGTATGAATTGTGTTTGCCCAATATTCTCTCTTTCCTACAAATGACTTTCTTGCCGCGCCGCTTTCTCTTGGCGCGGCATCTGGCTAAGCTCGGCGTCTGTTGCCGCTTTCCTTCACCGGCCGACCTTTACCTGCCGACCTTCACTGCCGAGAGTTTTCTATGCCCCAGCAATGGCCCGCCGCCGATATCGCCCGGTTGATCCTCGACGGCTTCGACGACTATCGCGAGCATTTCAAACAGATCACCGACGGCGCCCGCGCCCGCTTCGAGCAGGCGCAGTGGCAGGAAATTCAGCAGGCCTCGGCCGCGCGCATCAATCTGTATGAAGAGAAAGTTCACGAGGTCAGCCTGCGTTTGCGCCAGGCTCACGCCGATGACGTGCTGCTCGACGTGCACCTCTGGCCGCTGGTTAAAAGCGCGTACATCAACCTGATCGACAGCCGCTTCGACGACGAACTGGCGGAAACCTGGTTCAACTCGATTTTCTGCGGCCTGTTCAGCCACGACCTGATCAGCGACGGCTGCATGTTCATTCACACCACGCGGCCTTCCTTGCGCAGCCACGAACGCGGCGCGCAAACCCGCACGTACATGCCGCAAGTGAACCTGGCCGGCATGCTCGAGCAGGTGTTCACCGACTATCAGTTCAGCGTGCCGTACGAAGACCTGCCGCGTGACCTTGCGCGCCTGGAAGGCCAGCTGCGCGCCAACCTGCCGGACTGGGTGTGCAAAGACCCGGCGCTGTGCATCGAGCTGTTTTCCTCGGTGCTGTACCGCAACAAAGGCGCCTATCTGGTGGGGCGCATCTACACCCGCGACGAACAGTGGCCGCTGGTGATTCCGTTGCTGCACCGTGAAGAGCGAGGCATCCAGATTGATGCACTGATTACCGACGAAGCGGAAGTGTCGATCATCTTCTCGTTCACCCGTTCGTACTTCATGGTTGATGTGGCGATTCCGGCGGAGTTTGTCGGCTTTCTCAAGCGCATTCTGCCGGGCAAGCACGTCGCCGAGCTGTACACCTCGATCGGCTTTTACAAGCACGGCAAATCCGAGTTTTATCGCGCGTTGATCAACCACCTGGCCAACACCGATGACCGCTTCATCATGGCGCCCGGTGTGCGCGGCATGGTCATGAGCGTGTTTACGCTGCCCGGCTTCAACACCGTATTCAAAATCATCAAAGACAAGTTCTCGCCGTCGAAAAACGTCGACCGCGCCACGGTGATCGAGAAGTACCGCATGGTGAAAAGCGTCGACCGGGTAGGGCGCATGGCCGACACTCAGGAGTTCGCCGACTTCCGTTTCCCCAAAGCCAAATTCGACCCCGAGTGCCTGGCCGAACTGCTGGAAGTGGCGCCCTCTACCGTGGAGCTGGAAGGCGACACCGTGCTGGTGCGCCACTGCTGGACCGAACGGCGCATGACGCCGCTGAACATCTACCTCGAACACGCCAACGAAGCGCAGGTGCTCGAAGCGCTGGAAGACTACGGCCTGGCCATCAAGCAACTGGCGGCGGCGAATATTTTCCCCGGCGACATGCTGCTGAAAAACTTTGGCGTCACCCGTCACGGCCGCGTGGTGTTTTACGACTACGACGAAATCTGCGCGCTCACCGAAGCCAACTTCCGCGTGATTCCGCCGGCGCGTTATCCGGAGGACGAAATGTCCTCCGAGCCGTGGTATTCCATCGGGCCGCTGGATGTATTCCCCGAGGAATTCCCGCCGTTCCTGTTCGCCGACATGCGTCAGCGCAAGCTCTTCAGCGAGTTGCATGGCGACCTCTACAAAGCCGACTATTGGAAAAGCCTTCAAGACGCGATTCGCGACGGCAAGGTCATCGACGTGTTCCCGTATCGGCGCAAAGAACAGCTGAACTGACGGCCCATGGCGGAGCCGCTGTTTTCCCGTTCGTCGTGGCTTAACTCGCTGCATATGTCGACGCTTACCGTGAGCCTGCTGCAAGCCAGCGGCCACCCGGCCGAGGCGGTGCTGGAAGGCAGCGGCATTTCCATCGACGACCTGCGCGGCATGAAGCGTCTGATCGGCCCCGGCCAGGAACAGCAGGTGTTCGCCAACGCCGTGCGCCTGAGCGCACAGCCGGCGCTAGGCTTGCAATTAGGCGTGCGTACGCGAATTTCGGCCTACGGTCTGCTCGGCTACGCGCTGCTCTCGGCGCCGAGCTTTGGCCAAGCGCTGCGCATTGGTCTGAGCTACCCGGTGCTGCTTGGCACCTACTTCAACCTCAATTTGAGTATCGAAGGCGACACTGCCTGGCTGGTGGCCACCGGCTATGGCGAAGACGAAGCGCTGCGGCCATTCAACGTCGAGCTGTGCCTGGCCTCGCTGAAGGTGGTGTGCGCTGACCTGCTCGGCCAGCCCTTGCCCCTGCTGGCGGCGCATTTCGACTACAGCGAAACCCCTGAGCGGCGTCAGGCCTACCGCGACGGGTTTGCCTGCGCGCTGCACTTCAACCAGCCCCGCAACGCCATTGGTTTCGCTGCCCATTGGCTCGACCAGCCGCTGCCGCTGGCCGACCCGATCACCCATCAGGAAATGCTCGACCAATGCCGCCGGCAAAACGCCGAACTGGCCGCCAATCGCGCCTGGCTGGAGCGCGTGCGCGGGCTGCTGGCCGAGCGCTTGCAGCAACCGCCCGGGCTCGACGAACTGGCTCGCCAAATGAACTGCTCGGCGCGCAGCCTGCGGCGTTATTTGCAGCAGCAACACACCAGCTACCAGCAGTTGCTCGACGAATTGCGTTTCAGCCGCGCCAAAGAGTTGCTGCAACAGGGCGACCTGCCCATCTACCGCATCGCCGAGCTGCTTGGCTTCAGCGAAACCGCTGGCCTGCGCCACGCTTTTCAGCGCTGGAGCGGGCAACCGCCGAGTTATTTTCGCGTTTAGATTCGAGTCTCCCGTTTGCAGGAATCGAGGCTGCAGCCGCTGCCACAGGGAACCGAAGCCGTCCTGTAGGAGAGGCTTTAGCCTCGAGCTTGTGATCTTTATTCGGCCAACCAGATTGGCCATTTCGATCCCCTTTTGGCCATTGCCAGCGTTCTCGCCAGCGCGGTTGCGTGTCCACAATGCCGGCACAAGAACATTGATGAGGTAGTGCCCATGTTGACTGTGTACAGCGACGATCACCGTCTTCACCATGGCCAGTCGGAACTGGTCGATGGCCAGCTGCAGCCCTGTTTCGAGATGCCCAGCCGCGCCGACACGGTGCTGGCGCGGGTGCGTCAACAAAACCTCGGTGAGGTGATCGAACCGAAGGATTTCGGCCTGGCGCCGATCGCCCGCGTGCACGACTCGGCTTACCTGACCTTTCTGCAAAACGCCTGGGCACGCTGGGCGGCAGAAGGGCACAGCTGCGACCTGTTGCCCTCGACCTTTCCCGGTCGTCGCCTGCGCCGCGACGGACCAATTCCCCGCGCCCTGATCGGCGAGTTGGGGCATTACTGTTTTGATACCGAGGCGCCGATTACCGCCGGCACCTGGCAAGCCATCTACAGCGCTGCACAAGTTGCGCTCACCGCCCAGGACCACATGCGCCAGGGCGCGCGCACCGCCTTTGCACTGTGCCGGCCGCCGGGCCATCACGCCGGCAGCGACTTTATGGGCGGCTACTGCTTCCTCAATAACGTCGCCATCGCCAGCCAGGCGTTCCTCGACCAGGGCGCGAAACGCGTGGCGATCCTTGACGTCGATTACCACCACGGCAACGGCACCCAGGAAATTTTCTACGGACGTGGCGATGTACTGTTCGCCTCCATTCACGGCGACCCGCTGGACGAATACCCGTACTTTCTCGGCAACGCCGACGAAACCGGCAGAGGCGAGGGCGCGGGCTGCAATTTCAACTACCCGCTGGCGCTCGGCAGTGGCTGGGCGCAATGGAGCACGGCGCTGAATGACGCCTGCGACAAAATTGCCGCGTATGCGCCGGACGTGCTGGTGGTGTCTTTGGGCGTAGACACCTACAAAGACGACCCCATTTCCCAGTTCAAACTCGACTCGCCGGACTACCTGAGCATGGGCAAGCGCATCGCCGCCCTCGGCCTGCCGACCTTGTTTGTGATGGAAGGCGGCTATGCCGTGGAAGCCATCGGCGTAAACGCCGTCAACGTGCTGCAGGGCTATGAAGCGGAGGTCGCCCATGCGTCGGCATAAGATTCTCAGCCTGGTCGCCAGTGCCAGCCTGCTCGCCAGCGCGACGGTGATGGCAGCCGAACCGGTGGTGCGCATCTACAACTGGTTCGACTACATCGGCCCGGACACCCTCAAAGGCTTCAAACAGGAAACCGGCATCGAGCCCAAGTACGACGTGTACGACAGCAACGAAGTGCTCGAAGCGAAACTGCTTTCCGGCCATTCGGGCTACGACCTGGTGGTGCCCAGCGACAGCTTTCTGCCCAACTACATGAAGGCCCAGGTGTTCCAGAAGCTCGACAAGAGCAAGCTGCCGAACTGGAAGAACCTCAACCCGGAACTACTCAAGGTTCTGGCCGGCAAAGACCCCGGCAACCAGTACGTGGTGCCTTACATGTGGGGCACCAACGGCATCGCCTACAACGTCGACAAGGTCAAAGCCATTCTCGGCGACGATGCACCGCTGGACTCGTGGGACCTGCTGTTCAACCCGGAGATTCTCGCCAAGCTCAAACAGTGCGGCGTGGCGTATCTGGATGCGCCGACCGAGGTCATTCCCGAGGTGCTGCAATACCTCGGTCTGTCGCCCAACAGCCACAACCCTGACGACTACAAAAAGGCCGAAGCGCACCTGAACAAACTGCGCCCGTCGATCACCTATTTCAACTCGTCGAAATTTGTCGCCGACCTGGCCAATGGTGACATCTGCGTGGCACTGGCCTGGTCCGGCGGCGCCATGCAGGCGGCGGCGCGGGCGGAGGAGGCGAAGAACGGCATCAAGATCGAATACCGCATCCCCAAAGAAGGCACTGCCGCCTGGTTCGACGTACTCGCCATCCCCCGTGACGCGCAGAACGTCGACGAGGTACACGCCTTTATCAATTACCTGCTGCGCCCAGAGGTGGTCGCGCCGATTTCTGATTACGTGGCGTATGCCAATCCCAACAAGGCCGCAGACGACTTGATCAGCCCGGCGTTGCGCAATAACCCCAACGTGTATCCGTCGGCGCAGATGCAGGCGAAGTTGTACAGCTTGGAGATGCTGCCGCCGGCGTTGGAGCGGTTGAGGACGCGGACGTGGACGAGGGTCAAGACGGGGAAGTAGGGGCGTCCGGTTTGAAAGCGCTCCCTCTCCCTAACCCTCTCCCGCAAGCGGGAGAGGGGACTGGTCTGCGGTGGGGCTCTATTGTGTTTTGCACCCCTCGCCCGCTTGCGGGAGAGGGGCCGGGGGAGAGGGCCGAGGCCTCAGCAAATATCCAGCACCCCTTGATCCAGCGCCCCCACTAAGCGACGCTTCCACCTTCCCCATCCCGCCCGGAAAACAACCGTGGTCCTACTCAACTGCGACATGGGCGAAAGCTTCGGCGCCTGGTCCATGGGCCTTGACGCCGACGTCATGCCCTTTATCGACTGCGCCAACATCGCCTGCGGCTACCACGCCGGCGACCCCGGCACCATGCGCGCCACCGTGGCCCTGGCGCTGCAACACAAGGTTCGCATAGGCGCCCACCCGGCGTACCCGGATCTGGTCGGCTTCGGCCGCCGTTCCATGGCCTGTTCCCCGCAAGAAGTCATCGACCTGCTGCACTACCAGATCGGCGCGCTCGCCGGCATCTGTCGGGCGCAAGGTGCTCAAGTGGAATACGTGAAACCCCACGGCGCGCTGTACAACGACATGATGAAAAACCCCGATCTGTTGCGGGCCGTATTCCAGGCAGTGGCCAACTATGGCGATGGCCTGCGCCTGATGCTGATGGCGCGCGCCGATAACGCGCCGGCTGAGGCATTGGCGGCCGAGTTTGACGTGCCGCTGTGGTTCGAGGCGTTCAGCGACCGTGCCTATGACGGCGCCGGCAATCTGCTTTCACGAAATCTGCCGGGGGCGGTGCACCACGAGCCCGAGCGCATCGTGGCCCAGGCGCTTGATCTGGCGCAGGGCAAACCTCTGATGGCCAGCGACGGCAGCGCCTTGCAGCTGCGCGTGGACACGCTGTGCGTGCACGGCGACAACGCCGCCTCGGTGGCTGCCGTGCAGGCTATTCGCCGGGCACTTGATGGGCTGCAATCGGCGTGAAGGTGCGGGTTGAAGTGGTGGCCGTGGATTGCCTGATGCTGCGGCTGTTCGACCACATCGACGAAGCCCATATGCCTTGGCTGCTCGCCGCCACCGAGCGGTTGCGCGCGCTGTTTGCCGATGCGTTGGTCGAGCTGGTGCCGTCTTACACCACGGTAATGCTGCAGTACGACCTGCTGCGTATCGACTCGGCTCAGGCGCGCACGCTGATCACCGAAGCCCTGCGCGACCTGCAACCGGCTGACGAAAAAAGCGGGCGCAGCCATGCGCTGCCGGTGTGGTACGACCCGCAGGTGGGCCCGGAGTTGGCGCTTCTGGCGCGGCGCAGCGGCTTGTCGGTCAGCCAGGTGATTGCCTTGCACAGCAACCACGACTACCGCGTGTTCGCCCTCGGCTTTGCACCCGGTTTCGCCTATATGGGCCTGGTCGATCCGCAACTGACGGCGCCCCGTCTCGTCACCCCGCGCCAACGGGTTCCCCGTGGCAGCGTTGCGCTGGCGGAGCGGCAGACGGCGACGTATCCGCAGGTGTCGCCCGGCGGCTGGAATGTGCTGGGTCGTACGCCGGTGGCGTTGTTTGATCGCGCCTTGGACGGCTACAGCCTGTTGCAGCCGGGTGATCGGGTGCGCTTTGTGCCGATTGATCACGCCGAGTTCGTGCGCCTGGGCGGGGACGACACAGCGCTGGAGGCCTTCCCATGAACCGCTTGCGGGTAGAGCGGAGCACGCCGCTGGTGCAGCTCCAGGACGGCGGCCGCTTCGGCGTCTGCCATCTGGGCGTAACACAGGGCGGGGCGGCGGACTGGCTGTCGATGGGCTGGGCCAACTGGCTGCTGGGCAACGACCTCAACGCCACGGTGGTGGAAATCACCCTGGGTGGATTTGCCGTGCTTATCGAGCACGACAGTTGCCTCGCCGTGACCGGTGCCAACCTCGGTGCCAGGCTGGATGGCGAGCCGCTACACCCCTGGCGAAGCTTCGCCGTGCGCGCCGGTCAACGTTTGCAATTCGATACCCCGAAGCAGGGCATACGCGCGTATCTGGCGGCGCCGGGCGGCTTTGATTGCCTGCCGACGCTGGGCAGTGTCAGCACGGTGAGCCGCGAGGGATTCGGTGGTTTGCACGGTGATGGTCAGGCGCTGCTCAGTGGCGACACCTTGAGCTGGCGCGGCTCACCCGTCGCGGCGCGGCAGGTGCCTGAACGAGACATTCCCGCGCTGAGCCTGCAGCAACCGCTGGAGCTGATACTCGGCGCGCAAGCGGGCGATTTCAGCGGGCAGGCGCTGTTCGACCTGTTCAACTCGCACTGGCAGCTCGACACCCGCGCCGACCGCATGGGCATGCGTTTGCTGGGCCCGGCGTTGCATTACACCGGCGAGCCTTTGATCTCTGAAGGCATTCCGCTCGGTGCCATTCAGGTGCCCCCAGACGGCCAGCCGATCGTGCTGCTCAACGATCGGCAAACCATCGGTGGTTATCCCCGTGTCGGCGCACTGACACCGCTGGCGCTGGCGCGTCTGGCGCAAGCGCAGCCGGGCGACAGCCTGCGCTTCAAGCCAGTGGTGCAATACGCCGCCGAGCGCGATTACGTGCAGCTGTTGAAACGCTGGCGCGACGCGACCTAAGCCGGCACCAGATCGAACCCCGTGCTGCCCAGGCGCTCACCGTTTACCAGTACGTGTACGGCGTGATGCCCGAAGTAGTGCTTGCGGGTGGTCAGCTCGCGCATCTGCTGAGCACGGGACAGCACCACGCTCGCGCCAGCGGGCAAGTCGAAGGTCTTCAGCTTGAACACCTTGCTGGCGGTTTTGCCGGAGGCCTTTACGTAGTCGATGGCGTAATCCACCACCAGCCGCTGGGCATGCGCGCTGGTGGAGGTGAGCGTGAAGGCCAGCGTCATGCTGTGGCCCAGCGGCACGGTGTGAGGGGTGACGCCGAGCGCCGTCATGGTCACCTGCGCCGGTTCGCCAGCACCGAGCAGTGCCAGGGCGCGGCGGTCGCCGGCCTTGATCAGCGTGCGCAGGGCATGCCGGACGATCCAGGCGGTGCGCGGCTGGTGCAGCGGCCAGGTTTCGAGCTGGTCGAGCAAGGTGTCGGCGTGGTCCTTGCTGATGTCGTTCAAATGGTTGGCCACCGACTTGCGCACATACAGGCTGGGGTCGTCGTTCAGCGCCTGCAGAATGGGCCAGGCGCGCCACGGTTCGGCCTGCATGTGCGGCAGGCGAAACGACCAGGGCAGACGAGGGCGGCTGCCTTCGCTGGCGAGGCGGCGCACGTGTTCGTTGTCGCTGAACGCCCAGTCGTTCATCAACGCCAGGCTGCGCTCGAAGTCTTGCAGCAGAAAGTGGCGGATGGCGAATTCGGAGGAACCGAAGCAGGTGAAGTATTTCAGCGCCTCCATCGACAGCTCGAAATGTTCGCGCCCATACAGGGCC
Source organism: Pseudomonas viridiflava (assembly GCF_900573885.1). GTDB lineage: Bacteria > Pseudomonadota > Gammaproteobacteria > Pseudomonadales > Pseudomonadaceae > Aquipseudomonas. The sequence continues at coordinate 86,092 of NZ_UPSE01000533.1, read as the reverse complement.
ACGTAATGCGGCAGACACATGCTCACGAAACCGCTGTTCAGGCGCGGCGCCAGGTCTTTGAGAACGCCTAGCGCCGTAGCGAAATCGGCGGGCAGTGTGGCGTGCAGGCATTCGCTGACCCGCGCCATACGCTGCATGACCGACAAGTCGTCGAGGCCGGCAGTGGCCAGCGCGAGGAAACGTGTATGGGCAAACGCCGGGTACACCGCTGCGGTTTCTTCGGCGATATGGCGCAGGCGGTCGCGGTTGAAAATTTCTTTGAGGGCGGGGGCGCTGGTTTGCGTGCTGCTCATGGGCGTCCTGGTGCGAAGGGCTGTAGGGCAAGTCTACTGATTGCGTAAGACATACCGTATATCGGCAAAGCGCCGGTTTTTGCTGTTTGGCGCGCTTTTGAAAGTGGCGCGGTGCCAGTCTTAGTGCCACTCTCAGCGTGTAGCCCGGCCAGTGTGGCGGACCGCAAAAGAGTAACGTGACGTTGCCAGGGATCAATCGGAACGGACTTTCATCGGGATAGACTGCTATAAACGTAAGCAGATTCCGAAGTTTGAATAAGTTTTGAAACAGGTTCTGGTAAGCCAACGTAACCGTTAAGGCTTGAGTTCCGAGGAGACGGCTGCATTTAACAGACAACCGCCCACTCGCTGTTTAGAGAGGAACAAATGATGAAAATGTGGCTGCGTACTTTGGCCTGGAAACTGTCCGTTCTGTTGGGCACAACCCGCTTGCAACCTATCCCGATTCCGACGGAAGAACAGCAACGCCGCATGGCTGCGCAACGACGCCGGCGTTAAGTTCCGCCGACGCGCTCACTGGCCTGATTACTTGCTAATCAGGCTGGCCGATTATGTCGCCCGCCGTGGCGCATTTGGTGACTCCAGGGCTTTCGGGCCGGTGCTAGCATCCTCGGACATTTCCGGGGAGCAATGCATTCGATGGACCGTCTGATTCAGGCCAACGGCCAAGCGCACTACGGCATTTTTCCCCGCGCGGTCGGTGAGGTTAACTACCGCGACTTCGACTTCCGTTCGCCCATGGGCCGCCGCCTTGGCGCCCTCGCCAAGTGGCGGCGCTTTCACCAATTCCAATACTTCGGTCTGATCAGCGAGCAGCTGATTGGCGGCTGCGCGCTGGCCAATCTGAGCCTCGCCGGCATCGGCTTTGTGTACCTGTTCCACCCAGCCAGCGGACGCATGATCGAGCGCCAGTTCAAGCTGCCGCTGGGCATCGGTAGCCAGTTCTCCCAACACCCCAACGACGGCGTCTGCGAGCTGCACAGCGGCAAGAACCTGTTGCGCCTGGAGAACCAGGGCAGTGAAAAACGCCTGTGGGTCGAGCTGGACGACTGTACGCGCATCGATGCTCGCTTCAACGAAGCCGAGTCGGCCTTTCAGCCGATGTGCCTGAACACGCCGACGGCGGCGAACGGCTGGGTATACGCGCAGAAAGTGGCCGGGGTGCGCTGCGAGGGCAGCGTGCACAGTGCCCTGGGCGATTTCGAGCTGGGCACCATCGACGCATTCGCCCATCACGATTGGTCGGCGGGCTATATGCGCCCGGAAACCTTTTGGAATTGGGCGTGCCTGTCGGGGCAGGCGGGAGCGCAGCGCGTCGGGTTGAATCTGTCGTGCGGGGTAAACGAAACCAGCTTTACTGAAAACTGCTTCTGGCTCGATGGCGAGCTGATCAAAGTAGACACCGTGGGCTTTACCTTCGACCGCCAGAACCCGATGAGCGCCTGGCGTATCGAGTCGTTCGACGGGCAGGTTGACCTTCACTTCGAAGCCCGCGGCTTGCACAAGGAACGGCTCAATCTGGGATTTATCGCCAGTAATTTCAAACAGATTTTCGGCCAGTTTCGCGGTGAGCTTCGGCCGAAAGGGCGGCCAGTGATGGTGATCGACGGCGTGTGGGGCTTTGTCGAAGACCAGTATGTGAAATGGTAGCTGCGACAATTTCGCAGGCTAAATGCGACTAAGTCTTACAACTCAATTCTTCCACTTTGTCGGCGGTTATGGTTAGCTCGCTAATCATTAGCTTTAGCTGTGATTACGAGTTTTTTATGCCCCACACTGATCAACACCGTTTTGGTATGCAGCTGGCCCAGCTGTCGCGCTCGTGGCGCGCGGAACTGGACCGTCGTCTGGCGGGACTGGGTTTATCTCAAGCGCGCTGGCTGGTGCTCTTGCACCTGGCGCGGTTTCGCGATGAATTGCCGACCCAGCGCGAACTGGCGCAAAGCGTAGGCGTGGAAGGGCCCACCCTGGCCCGCCTGCTCGACAGCCTGGAAACCCAGGGCCTGGTCCGGCGTCAGGCCGTAGTAGAAGACCGTCGCGCGAAAAAGATCAGCCTGGACGATTCCGCCCGGCCGCTTATCGAACAGATTGAGGCGATATCCACGCAACTGCGCAAAGAGTTGTTTGATGGCATCGACGAGGAAGAATTGCGCCGCTGTCAGTTGGTTCATGCACGCATTCTCAGCAATCTCGAGAAGCGTTAATTGTTGTCGACTATCCGGGAGGCCATTCGTGCCTCCCTTATATTCTGCAGACACCCCGCATAGTTTTTGACACTGGCGTCTCACGTCGCTAAGTGCATCTTTTCTTTGCCATTTGTTTGACTGTTTTTCTATGCTTTTGCGTATCATGGCCAAATGCCGGATAACTGCGTCACAAATTTGGGAATCGTGACCATACTCTTAGGCTAGGGCTTACATGGATGTCTCCCGTTATTCAGTCTTTTGCTAAACCTTTTGCTAGCACCACACAGTTGAAAGTGCGCGGATACTGCGCGGTGGTGTGAACATGGAGCAGTACTTTCCGGGAGGCGTCGATGGTGCAGGTTCGACATTTATTACTAGGCTTGGCCTCCGGCTCGGTTTTGTATTCAGGATTGGCGTCGGCCTTGGGGCTGGGCGATGTCACGTTGCATTCAGCGCTCAACCAGCCCCTTGAAGCCGATATCGAACTGCTCGAAGTGGGCGATCTCAGCGCCTCTGACATGAAGGTGCGCCTGGCCTCCGATGCCGTGTTCGCCCGCTCGGGTGTCGACCGCATCTACTTTCTTAACGACCTGCGCTTCACGCCGCTGCTGCGCGGCGGCAAAAGCGTTATTCGCGTGGTGTCGAGCAAACCGGTTCGCGAGCCCTATCTGAATTTTATCGTTGAGCTGGCGCGGCCCAATGGCCAGCTCTACCGCGAATACACCTTGCTGCTCGATCCGCCTAACTCCTCCGCCTATAACGCCGTAGCCGCCACGCCAGCCGCTGCTGCCGCGAGCAAGCCCGGCGCCCGCAACGCCGCCGCGCCGGCTGCTGCGAAAGCGAAAGCCGCGCCGCCGCCCGCGACCCTGGGCAAACGCTATGTGGTGGCCGGTGGTGACAACCTGTGGACCATCGCCGCCCGCCTGCGCGCCCAGGGCAGCAAGGCTTCGCAGCAGCAGTTGATGGACGACATTCATGCGCTGAACCCGCAGATATTTCCCGACAACGACACCAGCCGTCTGAGCGTGGGCGACAGCCTGTTACTGCCCGACGCAGCGCCGGCTTCCGCCACGCCGCCTGCTACGGCCACTGCGGCGAGCACTCGCGCCGCTGCCGGTGCGGCCAGCGATGTCGAGCCGCCGCCGACCCTTAGCGTGGTATCGCCTGATGACGAGCCGCTGCCGTTACCGACGGCGCCGCTGGACCCGCAGGCCGAGATGATCGTGCAGATGCAGCGCCGCCTCGACAACGAGCTGGCCCAGCGCGCCGACGAGAACACCAAGCTGCAACAGAGCCTGGCGGAACTGACGCTGCAAGTGCAGCAGTTGATGGAACAGTCCGCCGCCAAAGACAAACAGCTCGCCGAGCTCAAGGCACAACTCAGTGCCCAGCCGCCAGGTGCACCGGCTACCGGCAGCGACGCGGCGAATCCATCGCCGGCAAGCGTTCCCGCCACTGCGCAGCCGGCCGCCGAAACCGGCAACTGGTTCAGCGCCATCTGGGGCCTGCTGGGCTTGTTGCTGCTCGGCCTGATCGGCCTGTTGTTCTGGCGCCGCAACCGTCAGGAGCCCGAGCCGCAGCCGGTTATCGTGGTGACTCCGGCAAGCGCTGCGGCCGAGGACGATGACGACTTCGACCTGGACGATTACGACGCCACACCGGTTGTAACCGCGCCGGTAGCCGTGAAGCCGCGCGCCCCGGTTGCCGCTGCCGAGTCACGCCCGGCCAGCCCGACCGACACCCTGGAAGGTGCCAATATTTACATCGCCTATGGCCGTTTCAGCGAGGCCGCTGGCAGCCTGCGCCGCGCTCTGGATGCCGAGCCGCAGCGCAGCGATATCCGTTTCCGCCTGCTCGAAGTGCTGGCGCAACTGGGCGATGCGCGTGGCTTCCAGCGTGAGGAAGAAATTCTGCTGGATGCCGGTTATCCGGATGCGCCCATTGCTCAGCTCAAAGCACGCCACCCGGAAATGTTCGAGCGTCCGTTGGCCGAAGAACCGGCCGCCGATGTGTTCGACGATGCGGTGCTGGACCTGGACGAGTCGCCGCCATTGGCGAGCCAGCCGGCGGCCGAGGAGGACCAGTTCAACCTGGACGATTTTTCTCTCGACCCCGACTGGGACCTCATCAGCCCGTTCTCGGCCAATGCCCGCAGCAAAGCCGAGGCCGCGCAGAAAGCGAGCAACGATCCGGCGCCGGAGCTGGATAGAATCGACTTGAGCAGCCCGTTCACGGAATCGTCGATGGTGGTTGAAGAAACCCACGACGAGGGCTGGTTCGGCAAGAGCCTGGACGACGGTGAATACCTCAGCCAGCCGCTGGTTGAAGAAGATGACACGCTGGGCGATCTTGACCATCTCGACTCGCGCGAAGGCAACCTGAGCAAGTTCAATCAGGCCCTGGCGTATATCGAGCAAGGTCATCTGGAAAGCGCCTGCGACATCCTCAATGAGCTGATCAACGAGGGCGACGAAGAGCAGAAGCGCGAGGCGTCCCGGCTGTTGGCGAAAATCGCTTAACTGGCGCCGAATGAGAAAGCCCGCGAGTGAAGGCTCGCGGGCTTTTTGCTTTCCGTTGCTCTTGTAGGTTGGGTTTGCGCAGGCGAAGCCCAACATTGGCGACGCGCAATTACGTTGGGCTTCGCCTGCGGCTCAACCCAACCTACGTGTGTTTTTAAACGTCTAATCCTGAAACAGGTTTGGAGTATTGCCATGACGGCCAAAGCAGAAGTCACCATCACCTATTGCACGCAATGCCAGTGGTTGCTGCGCGCCGCGTGGCTGGCGCAGGAGTTGTTGTCCACCTTTGGCCAGGACCTGGCCAAGGTCAGCCTGGAGCCGGGCACCGGCGGCGTGTTTCGCATTACCTGCGGCGACGTTCAGATCTGGGAGCGCAAGGCCGATGGCGGCTTCCCGGAAGCCAAGGTGCTCAAACAGCGGGTGCGCGATGTGATCGACCCCGAGCGCGACCTCGGCCATAACGACCGGGTCGCCTCACTGGCGGAGTAATGGCTAGGGCCGAGCTGTTTGCGCGTCTACCGGTTCCACCGGCTTGCCGTCGCCCATGCGCGCGGAGAGGAAAATCGCAAAGATGATCAATGCGCCGCCGCCAATCATGCGCAGGGTCGGTGTTTCGGAGAAGATCAGCCAGGCGAAGGTAATGCCGTACACCGGCTCCAAGGCAAACACCACGGCGGCGGTGCGTGCTTTGAGTACGTCCAGACTCGCCACGAACAGGCTATGGGCCACGCCCGTGCAAAACACGCCAAGCAGGGCAATCCACAGCCAGTTCATGGCCGACACGCTCGCCAGCTCGGGTGCGGCAAACGGCAACAGGCACAGCGCAACCACCAGGTTCTGACACAGCGCCGACTGCACCGGCCCGACCTTGCCGGAGCCGGCGCGGTTGACCAGCGACAGCAGGGCGAACAGCAGGCCCGACAGCACGCCCCACAACAGGCCGGTAGTGGCGCCGCTGGCCAGGTTGAACTCCGGCGTGACCAGCACCAGACCGATGCTGACCAGGCACACCAGCACAATCTCGTTGCGGCGAATGCGCTCGCGGAAAATCAGCCCTTCGAGAATTACCGTCAGCGCCGGAAAGCTGGTGAAACCCAGGGTGGCGATGGCGACGCCGGCCACCTTCACCGAGATAAAAAAGCTCACCCAATGCCCGGCCAGCAACACGCCGCCCAGCGTCAGCCGCGCCCAGTCACTGGCGCGCAAACGCTGCCACGGAATGCGTGCAATCAGCGCCGCGAACACCGCCAAGGCCAGCACCGCAAACAGCGCGCGACCGAACACGATCATGCCTGGCGTGGTGGTCGCCAGTTTGCCCAGCACGCCAGTGAAGCCAAACATCAGTGCGCCGCAGTGCAGGGCGGTGAGGGCGGAGCGGTGGTTCATGGGCGTCCTTAAATTTGATTCAAAAGCATCGCGGCTGCTCGGAAAAAGTCGCCCAACCGCTCCTACAGGATCGCGTGGACCTACGCCAACCGCGCACCATCCGGCAGGGCATGCTCAAAGCTGGCCAAGACTACCCGATTTTCCCCGTCATACGCGCCGGTGACCAACACCTCCGAGCGCACGCCAGCAATGGATTTCGGCGCGAAATTGCAGACGCACAGCACCTGCTTGCCGATCAGGCTTTCGGCGCTGTAATGGTCGGTAATCTGCGCACTCGACGTTTTCATGCCCAAGGGGCCCAGGTCGATTTGCAGCACATAGGCAGGCTTGCGCGCCTTGGCGTTGGGTTCGGCGTGGCGGATGGTGCCGACGCGCAATTCCACGCGCTCAAAGTCTTGCCATTCGATGGTGTTCATAGCGGCTCCCCAAGATGATCAGGGCAGTGTAGGGAGGGCCCGCAGGCGTGTCTGTCGCAAGACTCGCAGGCATTGTCGCCAGACTCTCGCCGCTCAGGTGTCGCGTCGCACTTGCCGTGGCGTGGTGTTGAACTGGCGGGCGAGGGCGGCGGTGAAGGCGCTCTGCGAGGCGTAGCCGACGCGCTGGGCAATCTCGCCAACCGCCAGCGCGGTTTCACGCAGCAGGTGCAGGCCCTGTTGCAGGCGGCGCTGGCGAACGTAGTCCATCGGCGTTTGACCGGTTTGTTGAAGAAACCTGGCGTGAAAGCGCGCCGCCGACAGGCCGCTGAGGCGCGCCAGGTCTGCCACCTGCATGGGGTGAGCCGCGTGCTGGTCGATATAGCGGTCGAGGCTCGCCAGCGGCAGCTCGCGATGCACAGGCGCGGCGGCGGGCGCGCTCGCCAGGCTTGCCAGTAACAATGCCGCGCCTTGCTGAGCGATGACCGGATCGGCAATCGGGCTGTTGATCAGCCAGTTCACCAGTTGCTGCTGAGCGCCGCCCAGGTTCAGGGTTTTTGGACTGTCGAGCAGGCGCTGGCCGTTGTCGGCGTGGGCGCCGAGGCGGCTGCGCAGCCAGTCGCTGTCGGGTACGTCGAACACCATGCAATCGCTGCCTTCGCGGCTTTCGCAGGCGTGGTGGGAGCCGCTGGGAATCACCAACAGTTGCTGGCCGCGCAGCAGGCTGCCGTGGCCTTCCACTTCAAATTCCAGCCGGCCATTCAGGCCGAAGACGATTTGCGCGTGGCTGTGGCTATGGGCGATCAGCTCATCGCTGTAATGGCGCAGGGACAAAATCGAGTGCATGGCGGGCTCCTCAGCACAGAGGCGCAGTTTACCGCGCTGCACTCGCCGGGAAAGCGTTGTCATCAGTTTGTCTTGCCCGTGTCACACGCAGGTCACCCGCAGGCCTCAACCTCCATTAAACCCTGCCGGAGGCCGCCCCATGAGCAGCGCTCAGCTCGTAAAACCCAGCCGTAAGCAACGTGTACGTACCCTGTGGATCTCCGACGTGCACCTGGGCACGCGCGATTGTCAGGCCGAACACCTGTCGCAGTTTCTCAAACGCTATCAGGCCGACAAGGTTTACCTGGTAGGCGACATCATCGACGGCTGGCGCCTGCGCAGCGGCATCTTCTGGCCCCAGGCCCACACCAACGTCATTCGCCGGCTGCTGACCATGAGCAAGCGCGGCACTGAAGTGGTGTACGTCACCGGCAACCACGACGAGTTTCTGCGTCGTTATTCCAAGCTGATTCTTGGCAATATCCAGTTGGTGGACGAAGCCGAGCACATCACCGCAGACGGCCGTCGCCTGCTGGTGATCCACGGCGACCAGTTCGACGTCATCACCCGCTACCACCGCTGGCTGGCCTTCCTCGGCGACTCGGCCTACGAATTCACCCTTACGCTGAACCGCTGGCTCAACCACTGGCGGCGCAAGTACGGCTACGGCTACTGGTCGCTCTCGGCGTACCTGAAGCACAAGGTCAAATCGGCGGTGAACTTCATCAGCGATTTTGAAGAAGCCATCGCCCACGAATGCAACAAGCGCGGCTTTAACGGCGTGGTGTGCGGCCACATTCACCACGCCGAAATTCGCCAGATGGGCGACGTGGAATACATGAACTGCGGCGACTGGGTGGAAAGCTGCACCGCGCTGATCGAACACCTGGACGGCAGCATCGAGCTTTACCGTCTGGCTGATGACCACGCGCGCCAGGCCCAGCAAGCGGCGCAGGAGCAAGCGGCAGGCGATGTCGCCACCGCCGCCCTGGGTGCCGTCATGGCGACGCCGCCTGCGCCTGTGGTTGCCGACGCGGTTGCGCGCGAAACCACTGCATGAGGATTCTGATCGTCACCGACGCCTGGACGCCGCAGGTCAACGGCGTGGTCACCAGCCTGCAGGCGCTCATTGCCGAACTGCGCGGGCTGGGCCATTGGGTCAAGCTGCTGTCGCCGGCAGATTTTCGCCACGTACCGTGTCCCACTTACCCGGAGATTCCGCTGGTGTGGGACCTGTGGCGAGTCGGCCCGGCCATACGCGACTTTCGCCCCGACTGTGTTCACCTCGCCACCGAAGGCCCGCTGGGCTGGACCGCACGGCGCTGGTTGAGCAAACGCGGGCTGGCGTTCTCCAGCGCCATTCACACGCGCTTTCCCGAATATGTGCACACGCGCTGGCCACGCATTCCGCTGGCCTGGGGCTACGCCTACCTGCGCCGGTTTCATCGGCCAAGTCAGGCGGTGCTGGTAACCACCGAGCGCCTGCGTGGCGAGTTCGCCAGTTGGGGCCTGCAACGCCTGCGGTTGTGGCGCAAAGGCGTAGACCTGGCGCGCTTTACACCGACCCTGCAGACCCCGGGCACGCTGGTGTTTTTGTACGTAGGGCGCGTTGCGCCCGAGAAAAACCTGGACGCGTTCTTGCGCCTGGAGCTTCCCGGCGAGAAACACGTCGTCGGCGACGGCCCGCAGCGTGCCGAGCTGCAAAGCTGCTACCCGCAGGTGCGTTTTCACGGCTACCAACACGGCGCCGCGTTGGCCCAGGCGTATGCCAGCGCGAGCGTACTGGTGTTTCCCTCGCGTACCGATACTTACGGGCTGGTAATGCTCGAAGCGCTGGCCTGCGGCACGCCGGTGGCGGCGTTTCCCGTGCCGGGTCCGCTGGACGTGCTGGAAGAGGGCGTTAGCGGCGTGATGGACGACGACCTGCGTCGCGCGTGCCTGGCCGCGTTGAGCCTGGACCGGCAGCGCTGTGCACAGGCGGCGCAAAAACAATCGTGGCGGGTGTCGGCGCTGGAGTTTCTGGCGCAGCAGCCGTTGATGGACGGGGAAGTGGTTGAGCTTGAGATTAAGGTCATCGCGTAAGTTCCCCTCTCCCCAACCCTCTCCCGCAAGCGGGCGAGGGGGCTGATCGCCGTTTGGATTGTCTCCCCTCGCCCGCTTGCGGGAGAGGGGCCGGGGGAGAGGGCGGCGGTAAACGCCGATTTCTACTTAAACAATCACCTTGTCGCGCAACTTCTCCGCCGCCAGGTTCAATGCCTGAATCACGCGCTCTTTGTCGTAGTTCTGAATGCCATTGGTATCCAGGTACATGGAGAAGCCCGGCAGTTCATGCTCTACATAGCTGGAGGCGGCGCCCAGGTCGCGGCGGAAATCCACTACCTGGTAAATCTGCACCGGGCGGGTGAAGCCTTTGACGGTGATCTGGCCTTTGTCGCGGCACATGATCACGTCTTTGATCAGCGAGTAGGTCTCGTGGGAAATCAGAATTTCGCCTGATTCGGCGGCGCTTTCCAGGCGGCTGGCCAGGTTCACGTCGCGGCCGATGATGGTGTAGTCCATGCGCGTGTCGGCGCCGAAGTTGCCCACGGTGCAATATCCGGTGTTCAAGCCCATGCGGATTTCCAGCGGTTTGGTAATGCCCTGCGCCCGCCATTGCTGACGCAGCACTTTCATGTGCTTGCGCATGGCAATGGCCATGGACACCGCGTTCACCGCGTCTTTTTTCGCGCCCTGGCTGGACGGGTCGCCGAAGAACACCATCACGCAGTCACCGATGAACTTGTCGATGGTGCCGCCGTATTTCAGGGTGATCTTCGACATTTCATTGAGGTAGGTGTTGAGCAGGTCGGTGAGCGCTTCGGCTTCGAGCTCTTCCGACAGCTCGGTGAAGCCCTTGATGTCGGAGAAAAACACCGTGAGCTTTTTGCGCTGGGTTTCCAGTCGCACGCTTTTCTTGCCACTGAAGATGGATTCCCACACCTGCGGCGACAGGTATTTGGCCAGGTTTCGGGCCAGACGCGCCGCCTTTTCCTGCTCACGCTTGATTTCGTTGCGCGCCACATCCAGGCGCAGCCCTTGTTGGTGCACGAAATAGGCGGTGATGCAGATGTAGAGCGTGCTGAACACAACGCTGATCAGCGACACCAGTGTCGGCGTAGTGGCTTTGACTTCCGGCTGCACGATCACGCTGGTCAGCACCACGCCGCTGACGGTAATCAGCAGCGCCAGGCCGAGGTAACGCAGGCCGCCAATGATCAAGGCGCTGAACACCAGGGTCAGCACGATCATCAGGCTCGGCACCACGGAAAAGCCCAGCAGGGCAATGGCGGCGCCGCAATGCAGTGAGTCGATAAACAGCAGGACCAGATCGGTTTCGCGCGCGTGTTCGCGTTTGAAGCGCTGGCTCAGGTGATGGGCAAGATGGGGATAGAGCAGGGCGTAGGGCACCATCCAGAGGATGTTGTAGCCGAAATACTGCACAAAGGTGCCGGCCGCGATGCTGGCCGCCATGGCGATATAAGCCAGAACCCGCGAGTAATACTCGCGCAAAGGTAAAGAAGGTAAGTCAATCGGACGATCGATACTGGCTGACTTCATGGCGTTGACACGATCCCTGCTGGTTTTCTGACGTCTCTGTAGGACGTCTTCGCTCTCTGCAAAACAGAGGCCATGCTTTTGGTTGGTGCGGGATCATAACCAGCAAAAGTTGGAGCGCCAATAGCGCCCGCCGAAAGGCTGGAGCCAGGGGCTTCAGCGGTCGGTGATGGCACTATGGTTTCAGATTGCCTGCTCGGTGGCGGCCTTATAAACCGAGTTTTTGGGCTGGGAAAACAGGCGCCGCAGCATGGGCTCGAAGAACTCCAGCGGCAGGTGCTCGTAGGCCGGGTCGAAGGCGGCCGCGTCGTACTTAGCGCAGAACTCGATAGTGCGCAGGTACTGCGGGTGATCCTTGAATTGCTCGCGCAGCAGCCGGTCCATGCCCAGGTGGTGGAAGAAGTAGTAGCCCTGGAAGATGCCGTGCTTCTCCACCATCCACAGGTTTTCCTCGCTCACAAACGGCTTGAGCATGGCCGCGGCGATATCCGGATGGTTGAACGTGCCAAGGGTGTCGCCAATGTCATGCAGCAGCGCGCACACCACGTATTCCTCATCGCGGCCATCACGGTGGGCACGGGTGGCGGTTTGCAGGGAGTGGGTCAGACGGTCCACCGGAAAGCCACCGAAGTCGCCGTCCAGCAATTTCAGGTGAGTCATCACCCGGTCGGGCAACAGCTTGGCAAAGGCCATGAAATCCTGAGCAATGATCGCCCAGTCCTCGGCGGTACCGTCTTGCATATGGGTGAAACGGGCGTGAGCGTTCATCAGGTTCTCCGCGATTGTTTTTGTTTTGGTCACGATTAATTCCCTTCTTAACGTGTCGGAGCAAAGGTCAGGCAAGGCAAAAACAGGTGAGCAAGCGCAGTTGGCTGTAGCCAATGAGCATTGCGAATCCTGTTTTTAACGCAGCCTGGCCGAAGATCCGGCGCGTTTAGAAGGGAATTCGGCCGGTGAAGGCATCTTTCAGCATCACCCAGTCCCCGGCGAGGCTCCACAGGGGGTAATCAAAAGTAGCGGGCCGATTCTTCTCGAAAATAAAGTGCCCCACCCACGCGAACCCATAGCCCGCAAGCGGCATGGCCAGCAACCACAACCACTGCTGGGTAAAGAGCGCATACCCGAGAATGCTCAGCACCAGCAAACTGCCCACGTAATGCAGACGGCGGCAAATGGGGTTGCTGTGTTCTTGCAGGTAGTAGGGGTAGAACTGCGCGAAGCTGGTGAAACGTTCGGCGGTTTGCGTGCTCATGGCACACCTCCTGTTGTTCTCTTATGTATGGCCGTATGTAGGGCACGGTGGATTGAAGTGTAGGTCGAGTGTCTTCGTGGGCCAGTGACAATCAGCGCCACTTTAGTATCCTTGCGCTCGTTCCGCCTTTGCGCGGCTCCCGTGACTGGAACAAGAACTCTTGCATGAGCGAACGTACGACTTCTTCGAGCTGGGTACTGGCCATTGTCAATGGGCTGGAAATGGGTGGGGTCGATTGCCGGCAGCTGTTTTCCGAGCTGGGCCTCGATTACCAGGCACTGACCGACCCTGACGCGCGTTTTTCTCAAGACGGCATGACCCGCGTGTGGGGGCGCGCCGTGCAGTTGTCGGGCAATCCGGCTATTGGCCTGAACCTGGCCAAGGTGGTGCGCCCGGCGTCGTTTCATGTGGTGGGTTATGCGTGCATGTCCAGCCGCACGCTCAAGGAAGCGTTCACCCGTCTGGTGCGCTTTCAGCGAATCATCGCCGAAGGCGCCGACCTCAACTTTCGCCCGACGCCCGACGGCTATGCGCTGACCCTGGCGATTCACGGCGACCGCCTGATTCCGGCACGGCAGAGCGCCGAAGCGTCGCTGGCTTACACCTTGTCGTTTTGTCGCTGGATTACCGGCAAGGAATTGCGCCCGCTCAAGGTGTGTTTCCAGGGCGAACCGCCGGCCGATCTGGCGCCCTATAAGCAGGTGTTCCAGGCGCCGCTGCAGTTCAATGCCGAGCACTACGCCCTGGTGTTCGAGCGGGCCGACCTCGATGCGCCGATTCCCAGCGCCAACCCGGCACTGGCGCAGCTGCATGATCGTTTTGCGGGCGAGTATCTGGCGCGGTTTTCCGAAAGCCGCATGACCCATCAGGCGCGCCAGTTGTTGTGCCGTTTATTGCCCCAAGGCGAGCCCAAGCGCGACACCGTTGCCCAGGCCCTGCACCTGTCGCAGCGCACCTTGCAGCGGCGTTTGCAGGAGGAGGGCACGAGTTTCCAGCAGCTGCTCGACGACACCCGCCGCGAGCTGGCGGTGCAGTATCTGGCGCAGCCGGAGCTGACATTGCTGGAAATTGCCTACCTGCTGGGCTTTGCCGACCCGAGCAATTTCTTTCGGGCGTTCAGGCGCTGGTTTGACAGTACGCCGGGCGAGTACCGGGCGCAGATGTAGGGCATCGCGGCTTCAGCCGCGATGGCGCTCGACCATCAATGCCGCCAGAACGCGGGAACCAGCAACACCAGCACGGTGATGATTTCCAGTCGCCCCAGCAGCATGCCAAACGACAGCAGCCACTTGGCGCCATCTGGCAAGCTGGCGAAGTTGCCCGCCGGGCCGATGATCTGCCCCAGGCCTGGGCCCACGCCCGATACGGTGCTGGCGGCGCCCGTCAGCGCGGTCATCCAGTCCAGGCCCATCAGCGACAGGCCCAGGGCCATGGCGCAGATGGTGATGGCGAAGAAAAACGAGAAAGTCAGAATCGAGCGCACCACGTCTTCGTCGAGGCGGTGGCCGTTGTAGTTCTGTTTGATCACAGCCCGCGGGTGAATGAGTTGGTGCAGGTTGGCGCGCAGCAGAATGTAGGCCACCTGAAAGCGGAAAATCTTGATGCCGCCCGCCGTTGAGCCGGAACAGCCGCCGATAAAACCCAGGTAGAAAAAGATCATCAGCGAGAAGTTGCCCCACAGGCTGTAATCGCCCAGGGCAAAACCGGTGGTGGTCACCACGGACGTTACGTTCACGGCCACATGGCGCAGGGCTTCGTACCAGGGCAGGTCGGTGGTCAGCCAGTACCAGAGCGTCATCACCAGCCAGGTGGCGAACAGCAATCCGAAGAAGCCGCGCACTTGTTCATCGCGCAGCAAGGCCCGGCGATTGCCGCGCATCGTGGCCACGTACAGGGCGAAGGGCAGGCTGCCGAGAATCATCATGACCACGGCCACCCAGTGCACGGCCGGTTCAGCCCAGTGGGCCAGGGACTGGTCAGAGGTGGAAAAACCGCCAGTGGAAATGGCTGACATCGCATGGTTCAGCGCATCGAACAGGCTCATGCCGGCCAGCCAGAAGGCCAGCGTGCCGAGCATGGTGATGCCGGTGTACGCCAGCGCGATGTACTTGGCCACCATGTGCGAGCGCGGCATGACTTTTTCTGAACGGTCGGAGGATTCAGTCTGGAACAGGCGCATACCACCGATACGCAGCAGCGGCAGAATCGCCACCGCCATACCGATAAAGCCGATACCGCCGAGCCAGTGCAACAACGAGCGCCAGATCAGAATGCCGGGGGAAATGGTGTCGAGCCCGCTCAGTACCGTGGAGCCGGTGGCGGTGATGCCGGACATGCTTTCGAAAAACGAATCGGTGTAGCTGATGTGCTGGGTCAGCAGAAACGGCAGCGCAGCGAATACGCATACGGCAAGCCAGCTACTGACGGTGAGCATGTACATGTCGCGCGGGCGCAGATGCACGTGCTCGGGCTTGCCGGGCAACACCAGCGCGAGGCCGGCAAGAAAGGTGATCAGGCTGGACCAGAGAAAGGTATTGATCTCCGCCGCGCGGTCAAATACCAACAGCGTCACCACCGGCACCACCATGCTGATGGCCAGGGTGATAAGGAAAATGCCGATGATGAAACCGATGGTGCGCAGCGTTGGTGAGACCATGCAGACAGGCTCTGGAAAGGACAGTCGCACATTCTAGCGATATCACGGGCGCCAAGGCGCGTGCTTTCTGCTCTGGCGTGGGCGGCTGGTAAATCCGCCCGGTTATTTTCCGTTTACCCCACTAGAATGCCCGCTGTACTCAATTCAGGAGATGGCCCCATGGATGCGCTTGACGCTCTGCTCAACCGTGTTTCCGCCCCCCGACTGACCGAACCCGCGCCCGATCAATTGCAGCGCCAGGTGCTGTTTCGTGCTGCGCTGCGCGCGCCGGATCACGGCCAACTGCGGCCGTGGCGTTTTCTCACCGTGGAAGGCAGCGCACGCAATCGACTGGGGGAACTGTTCGCCTCTGCGCTGGGCGCCGATGTGCCGCCCGAGGCGTTGGCCAAAGCGCTGGCCATGCCGCTGCGCGCGCCGCTGATGGTGATTGTGATTGCCCGTGTGCAGGAAAGCGCCAAGGTGCCTGCTCAGGAACAGGTCCTGGCGGCTGGCTGCGCGACCCACGGCATTCTGCTTGCGGCCCATGCCCAGGGCATTGGCGCGGTATGGCGAACCGGCGACATGGCCTACAACGCCAGGGTAGCCAAGGGGCTGGGGTTGGCGGACAACGAGCAGATCATCGCCTTCCTTTATCTGGGTACCCCGGAGCGGGAACTGCGTACACCGCAAGACATCGCTATTGATGAGTTTGTGCAGGCCTGGCCGTAATCCGCGCGGAATTATCCGAAAGGCCCTACGCCCTCGACATCCTGCGCTAGGCTTGAAAGGCGGCGCAGCGTATGATGCGCGCCCGCTGGCGAGTCCTCGCTGGCGGCGAATTGTTACCTACACCGGGAGGTGCCCAGAATGAGTGAGTCGGAAGAATACAGCCCAGCAGGGGAAAAGCTGCAGAAAGTCCTGGCACGCATTGGCATGGGTTCGCGTCGTGACGTTGAAGCCTGGATTGCCGAAGGTCGGGTCAAAGTGAACGGCAATGTCGCCACTTTGGGTCAACGCGTTGACCTGCACGACGCCATCGCCGTTGATGGGCGTTTGCTCAAACGCGAAGAAGTCAGCGAAGAAACCCGCCGCGTGCTGATCTACAACAAGCCTGACGGCGAGATCTGCACCCGCGACGACCCGGAAGGGCGTCCCACCGTTTTCGACCGTTTGCCACGGCCCAAAGATGGCCGCTGGATCAATATCGGTCGCCTCGACATCAACACCACCGGTCTCTTGATGTTCACCACCGACGGTGAGCTGGCCAACCGCTTGATGCACCCTTCGTATCAGATGGACCGCGAGTACGCGGTGCGCGTGCGTGGCGAAGTGGACGAGGAAATGATCGAACGCCTGAAGACCGGCGTGATGCTCGAAGATGGCCCGGCGCGTTTCACCGATATTCAGGAAGCGCCTGGCGGTGAAGGTTTTAACCATTGGTACCACTGCGTGGTGATGGAAGGCCGCAACCGTGAGGTTCGCCGTTTGTGGGAGTCCCAGGGTCTGGTGGTCAGCCGCTTGAAGCGCGTGCGTTTCGGCCCGGTGTTTCTCACCTCCGACCTGACCATGGGTCGCTGGCGCGAAATGAGCCAGAGCGAAGTGGACATTCTCGCCGCTGAAGTGGGCCTGGCGTCCGTGCAGCAGCAGGGCATGAAGCTCAAGACCAAAGAAAAACTCGACCGCTTGCAGCGTAAATCGGCCAAGCCGGTTGGCCGTGGCGAGCGTCCACAGCGCACCTTGCGTCCTGCACTGGACGGCGGCCCTGAGCGTCCGGCCCGTGCACCGCGTGGCGAGGGTGCAGACCGTCCGGTTCGTACGCCGCGCGGTGAAGGCGCTGAACGTCCAACCCGTACGCCGCGTGGCGAGGGTGCAGAGCGTCCGGCCCGTACACCTCGTGGTGACGGCGCTGAGCGTCCGGTTCGTACGCCTCGTTCGGAAAATGCCGAGCGTCCGCAGCGTAGCGGCCCACGTCCGGATTCAGCCCCGCGTGGCCGTGGTACGCCGGTAGCGGAGCGTCCAAGCGACACCAACAAGAAACGTCCGGCCGGCAAGCCGGTGCGTGTCGGTATCGAACTGGCCGATCGTCCCGCCCGCAAGCCAGCGCCAAAGCGCAGCGGGCCGGCGAGCGGTTCGGGTCAGCGTCCGGGGTTCGGTCGCAAGCCAAAGTAAGGCTTAAGCCGCTCCTGCAGACTAAACACGGTCTGTAGGAGCGGCTTCAGCGGCGATGCTTTTTGAATTACACGCATAAAAAAAACGGGGCCCACACTGTGAGCCCCGTTTTTTTATGCCTTTAAAAGCATCGAGGCTAAAGCCTCTCCCACATGAAACCGAACGGGAGAGGCGTCAGCCTCGATTTTGTGTGATCGCTAAATCAGATCACTGACCCGCCCAGCGCTTCATCACCAGCGTGGCGTTGGTGCCGCCAAAGCCGAAGCTGTTGCTCATCACACGATTCAGCGTGACGTTTTCCTGGGTTTTGGTGGCGATTGGCATGTCGGCCACTTCCGGGTCCAGCTCGTCGACGTTGGCCGAGCCGGCAATGAAGTTGCCTTCCATCATCAGCATGCAGTAGATCGCTTCATGCACGCCGGCGGCGCCCAGGGAGTGACCAGACAGGCTTTTGGTCGAGCTGATCGGCGGCGCTTTGTCGCCAAACACCGCGCGCACGCCTTTGATTTCTGCCACATCGCCCACTGGCGTCGAAGTGCCGTGGGTGTTGAGGTAGTCAATCGGGCCGTCGACGGTGGACAGCGCCAGCTGCATGCAGCGGATTGCGCCTTCGCCGCTTGGGGCGACCATGTCGTAGCCGTCGGAGGTTGCGCCGTAGCCAACGATCTCGGCGTAAATCTTGGCGCCGCGAGCCAGAGCGTGTTCCAGCTCTTCAACCACCACCATGCCGCCACCGCCAGCGATCACGAAGCCGTCACGCTTGGCGTCGTAAGCACGGGAGGCTTTTTCCGGGGTGTCGTTGTACTGGGTGGAAAGGGCGCCCATGGCGTCGAACAGGCAGCTTTGGCTCCAGTGTTCTTCTTCGCCACCGCCGGCAAACACGACGTCCTGTTTGCCCAGCTGAATTTGCTCCATCGCCTGGCCAATGCAGTGCGCGCTGGTGGCGCAGGCCGAGGAAATGGAGAAGTTCACGCCTTTGATCTGGAACGGTGTGGCCAGGCACGCCGACACGGTGCTGCCCATGGTGCGGGTTACGCGGTACGGGCCAACACGTTTGACACCTTTTTCGCGCAGGGTGTCGATGGCTTCCATCTGGTTGATGGTGGAGGCGCCACCGGAACCGGCGATAAGGCCGGTGCGCGGGTTGGAAATCTGTTCCGGGGTCAGGCCCGAATCTTTGATCGCCTGTTCCATCGACAGATAAGCGTAGGCGGCAGCGTCGCCCATGAAGCGGAACACCTTGCGGTCGATCAGCTCTTCGAGGTTCAGGTCAACAGAGCCGGAAACGTGGCTGCGAAGCCCCATTTCAGCGTAGGACGAGTTGTGGCGGATACCGGCACGGCCAGCACGCAGGTTGGCGGAGACGGTGTCTTTATCATTGCCCAGGCAGGAGACGATACCCAGACCGGTGATCACGACGCGACGCATGCGGATAACCCTTAAAAATTGTCAGTGGAAGTGAACAGACCGACACGCAAACCTTCGGCACTGTAGATCTCGCGGCCATCGACACTCACGGTGCCGTCAGCAATGGCCAGCACCAGCGAGCGGTTGATGGTGCGTTTGATATGAATGTTGTAGGTGACTTTTTTGGCGGTGGGCAACACCTGACCAAAAAATTTCACTTCGCCCGAACCCAGGGCGCGGCCGCGGCCGGGGTTGCCCTGCCAGCCGAGGTAGAAACCCACCAGCTGCCACATGGCATCCAGGCCCAGGCAGCCTGGCATCACCGGGTCACCTTCGAAGTGGCAGGCGAAAAACCACAGGTCCGGGTTGATATCGAGTTCGGCGACCAACTCGCCTTTGCCGTATTTACCGCCGGTGTCGCTGATATGCGTGATGCGATCGACCATCAGCATGTTGGGGGCGGGCAGTTGCGCGTTACCTGGGCCGAAAAGCTCGCCACGACTGCAGCGCAGCAGATCTTCCCGAGTGTAAGCGTTCTGTTTGGACATGCGAGCTCCTCAATAATCCCCGTGCGGCAGGGCTAAGCGAATCATCTAGGCCGGTGCGAACGTTCACTGCTTACCCATTTTGTAGGGCTTCGTCGCTACCAGCGTAGTCATAGACTGTTGCGTTGAAATGAAAGTCACAGGCTCTGAGCACAGTTGTACACCGAATGTTCCATTTGGCCCGGCAAGCCATGGCCCACAACGTGCCCGACGCACTCTACCACTGTCTACACCGGCTGGGTTTCACCCCGTTACGCACAATGTTGTAACGCTATTACGAGTATGTGACAGCCCGGCATGTTCCGTTTTCAAGAGTTGCTCTGGCTACTCGCCAAAGGTCGGGGTGCCACCCAGGCGTGAAGAATGCGTTGCAGATCGGCGCGTTTGAACGGTTTGGCCAGGTAATCGTTCATGCCCGCCTGCAGGCAGGCTTCGCGGTCGCCCTGCAGGGCGTTGGCAGTGAGCGCGATGATGGGCAGATCGGCGCGGTCGGCCAGCCGACGAATCTGCCGGGTGGCCTCATAGCCGTCCATTACCGGCAGGCGGCAATCCATCAGCACGGCGGCAAATTCGTGGCGTTCCACAGTGCTGAGCGCCTGGGCACCGTCGCCCACCAGGCTGACCTGATAACCCAGGCTGCGCAGCATGGCTTCGATGACCGTCTGATTAACCGGATTGTCTTCCACCAACAGCACTTTATGGCCGGCCCCGGAACTGGCCTCGTCGATGCTTTGTTCGGCGGGCCGCTCGCTGTGGCGCGCGAAGGGCAGGGGAATTTCCAGCGTGAATACTGAACCGCGGCCTTCCTCGCTCTGCGCATTCAGCGTGCCGCCCATGCGCTCTGCCAGGGTGCGCGCGATTGGCAGGCCAAGCCCGGTGCCGCCATACCGTCGGGAAATGGACGTGTCGGCTTGCTGGAAGGCGTCGAACATATGTTCCAGACGCTCCTGGGAAATGCCGATGCCGCTGTCGTGAACCGCGCAGCTGAACCACAGCACTTCGTTATCCAGCGCCTGCCAGCGCGTCTCGATGCGAATCGTGCCTTCCTCGGTAAACTTCAGCGCATTGCCCAGCAGGTTGACCAGAATCTGGCGGATGCGCGTGGGGTCGCCTTTGACGACCAACTCATCCAGGCCGGCCTGCGTGTCCAGATTGAGCGTCAGGCCGCGCTGACTGGCGCTGTGCTGGAACACCTGCGCCGAGCTCTGAATCAGCTCCAGCAAATTGAAGGAAATGCGCTCCAGCTCCAGGGCGCCACGCTCGATGCGGGAGAAGTCGAGAATGTCGTTAATGACCTTGAGCAAGTGCTCCGTCGACTCCGTAGCCAGCGCCGCATATTCGGCCTGTTCATCGGTCATTTCAGTTGTTTCGAGTAACTGCAACATGCCCAGAACGCCGTTCATGGGCGTGCGCAACTCGTGGCTCATCATTGCCAGAAAGTCCGATTTGGCGCGGTTGGCCTGCTCCGATTCTTCGCGCGCCTTCACCAGCTGAGCGATGCTTCGTTGCTGCTCGGTACTGGCTTGCTCCAGCGCGCTGGCGAGGTTGTTGATATGCCGCGCCAGGCCGCCGAGCTCGTTGTCGTCCACCTCCGGCAGGGCGGTGCGGTAGTTGCCGGCCTGAATCGCCTTCACCGCATCGGCCATGGTGCTGATGGGCTGCGACAACCGCCGCGCCAGGCGCCGCGCCACAAAAAAGGTCAGCAGCAGGGCGAACAAGGCAAGCACGGTGGCTTTGAGCAGAATCGCCTGTTGCTGGCTGTTGAAGGCATCGTTGGACATGCCCACCACCACACGCCCCAGGTAGTCGTTGTCCAGACGGTTGTCGCCGGTTCCGGCGGAATAGGGCATGGCTTTGCTCAGCGCCAGACGTTGCAGATGGATAGGCGCGTGGAAAATTTCCACCTGCGTGGCGCTTTTGTCTTGCGGCGATGCCTGTTCTTCGTAGGCGAGGATATTGTCCTGGCGGTCGCGCACTTCGATAAAGCGCACGTGAGGCGTGTCGAGTGTGGCTTTAAGCAGGGTGTTGAGCACTTGAATATTGCCGGCGATGACGCCGTATTCGGTCGCCGGCGCCAGCTGGTTAGCGATCAGCTGGCCGGTGTGGTTCAGTTCCTGGCGAAGGTCCTGCAGGCGCACGAAGGTAAAAAAGCCGGTCAGCAGCAAGGTCAGCAGCAGGGCAGGGCCTACGCTGATCAGCTGTGTACGCGTGTGGATGTCCCAGCCTCGGCGAAGGTTCATGGGATCGAAACTCTCCTTTTTACTGCGCTCGGTCCTGCGTCGCCGGAACTGGCGCAACGCCCCGTTTGAATCTGTGTGTGCCTAGTGCTGCGGGGGCGTTCTTTGAAAGTCGGCAAGTCTACCTGTTCAAACCGCTGTCGGCGCGGCGCCTTTTGCGCGGCAATAGCGGTTTTTGCCCAAGGCTTGTCCAAGGGTAGCGTGCAACACTGGTCGCGGCCCGGTTGCTCCGTAATAATGCCTGCAGCCCGCCACGCTCGATGGCTCTCTATGGATTGGTTATGACAGATCAGCACCCCGTTGCAGTACCCCCCATTGCCGTTCTGGGCGGCGGCAGCTTCGGCACCGCCATTGCCAACTTGCTGGCCGAGAACGGCAACCCGGTGCACCAATGGATGCGCGACCCCGAGCAGGCCGAAGCCATGCGCAGCAACCGGGAAAATCCGCGCTATCTCAAGGGCGTGAAGATTCACCCCAACGTGGCGCCGGTCACCGACCTGGCCGCCACGCTGGAGGCCTGCCAACTGATATTCGTCGCACTGCCTTCCAGCGCACTGCGCGCGGTCCTTCAGCCATTTGCCCAAGTGCTGGCCGGCAAAATGCTGGTGAGTCTGACCAAAGGCATCGAGGCGCAGACCTTCAAGCTGATGAGCCAGATCATCGAAGAAATCGCCCCGCAGGCGCGTATCGGCGTGTTGTCCGGGCCGAATCTGGCGAAGGAAATTGCCGGCCATGAACTGACCGCTACGGTAGTCGCCAGCGAAGACGAAGAGCTCTGCCAGCGCGTGCAAAGTGCGCTGCACGGTCGCACCTTCCGCGTATACGCCAGTGGCGACCGGTTTGGCGTGGAACTGGGCGGTGCGCTGAAAAACGTCTACGCCATCATCGCCGGCATGGCTGCCGCGCTGGAGATGGGCGAGAACACCAAGAGCATGCTGATTACCCGCGCGCTCGCCGAAATGACCCGCTTCGCCGTGAAGCTCGGCGCCAACCCCATGACCTTTCTCGGTCTGGCCGGCGTTGGCGACCTGATCGTCACCTGCTCGTCGCCGAAAAGCCGCAACTTTCAGGTGGGCTACGCCTTGGGCGAAGGCCTGACCCTGGAAGACGCTGTGACTCGCCTGGGCGAAGTGGCAGAAGGTGTGAACACGCTTAAAGTGCTCAAGGTGAAATCCGAAGAGTTGCAGACCTACATGCCACTGGTAACCGGTTTGCACGCCATCCTCTTCGAGGGTCGTACCCTGGCGCAGGTGATCGAGCGGCTGATGCTGGCCGAGCCGAAAACCGACGTCGACTTTATTTCCACCACCGGTTTCTGACCGCTTCTTGAAAAGGAACATGCCATGAGCGACACCCCCAACAAGAACCTCGAGCGCGAGTCCATCGGCTTGCGCATTGTCTGGATGCTGGTGTTCGCCCTGTGCTGGCAGGTAGCGGCCACCCTGCTGGGCTTCGTTGTGCTGCTGCAATTGTGCTATCGCCTGTTTTACGGCGCACCGAATGCCAGCATGCTGGCCTTTGGCGACAGCGTGAGCCAGTACCTGGCGCAAATCGGCCGCTTCGGCACCTTCAACACCGAAGAAAAACCCTGGCCGTTTGCCGACTGGCCCGCCGCGCGCACCCCGGACGGTGAAGCGGCGCACAGCATTCCGCCGGCCCCGCACCCTGTGCGTGACGAAGAGCCGAAGCTCTGATGCGCCTGTGGTTACTGCGCCACGGTGAGGCCTTTCCCCAAGCCCCCACCGATGCCGAGCGGCCGTTGACGCCGAACGGCCGCGACGAGGTGCTCAGTAGCGCCGAGCACCTGAAAGGGCGGCCCATCAGCGCCATTCTCGCCAGTCCCTATCTGCGCGCCCAGCAGAGCGCCGAGTTGGTGCGCCAGGCCATCGGCTTTCGCAGCGCAATCGGCACGGCGCCGTGGGCGACCCCGGAAAGCAGCCTGCGCGAAGCATTGGTCTATCTGGATGAGCGGGAAGAAAGCGAGATTCTGCTCGTCAGCCACAACCCGTTTCTCGGCGAGCTGGCCGGCCTGTTGATCCACGGCCATCGCCAACAGCCAGTGGCCTTGCGCACCGCGAGCTTGGTAGAGCTGGAGGGGGATTTTGCGGCGGCGGGGTTGATGGCACTGGTGTCGCTGAACCATCCGGAGTGACGACCTGCTGTGCTTCGCTGCGCTCACCAAGCGCGGACCGGTCCTACGACTTCCGTAGGTTGGGTTGAGCACAGCGAAGCCCAACAGGTCACGGCTGCGGCGTAGAGCCGGGTTCGCTTGTATTCGCTGGCGCTTCGGTTTTCGGTCGCAGAATGATCATCGGCTCCAGCGGCGGCTCGTCCAGCGGTTCAAGTGCCGGCGCGGCAGGCGGTTCGATTACCGGCGTTATCACTTCCTGAATAACCGGCGCTTCGGCAGGCGCAGCGGCCTGGGGTTCCGGAACCCCGAGCTGTTGCGGCACGGGAGCGGGCTCAGGGGCGGGCTCGGCCGCTTTCGCTGGCGGCGGCAAAAACACTTCCACCAGGGCGAAAAAACGCTCGTAAAATTTCGCCGACGACACCGTTTCGCTGGCCACTTTCACCAGCGAATCATCGGTCGAACCAATCGGCATCGACACCGAACCCAGCACGCCCACGCCCAGGCTCGCGGAGTTGTTGAGCTTCTTCAGGGCATACCGGTCTTGCAGCGCATTGGCGAACATCGTCGAGTGATGGTCGGACGAGCCGCCGTCGGTGCACACCACGTTAAAGGTGATTTCCAGATGGTCGTCGCCTGACTGCTGAAAGCTCTTGTGCCCGCTGATTTGCTTCGGGTCGGCGCTGGTAATGATGTAGCCCTGACTCAATAGCGCCCGGCGTGCGGCTTCGCACGAGGCGGTATCGTTGCTCGCGTAGTTACGGGAAAACGTACCGGAGTCGGCAAAATTCTCGTGCTCATACACGGCATTGTTGTTCGAGGAACAGCCGGCAGCACTGGCCAGCACAAGCGCCAGGATGGCGCGTTGCAGAGGGAACGGTTTGAACATGAACGATCCGGGGGTATAAAAAAGCGTCTCCTATTGTGCCTCAGAAAAGTCCTACATGGTGTGTGAGGGTTAACCTGCAGAAAGGACGTTTATGGCCCGTTTGCTGGCTGACTACAGTTCTAAACATTTCTCCCCTTGCGCGTTTCGCATATGCCGTGGAATAGTCGAACCAAGCAAGTGCTTGGTTTTTCTTTGACTCGCTGGTCTTGTTCCACCGTTGGCCCGTTTCACACGTTGTAGTCCGCATGCTGTTTCCCCACAAAAATAATTAGGAGGAGGCCCTGTGACGAATGCTGCTGTGTTGCCCTTAGAGATTTTCTTCCAACGCGAAGCTCGCCATCCCGATAAACGTTACATGGTCCAGCCGTTACCGGGCGGCCAGGTACTCGAATTGAGCTGGTCGGACGTCGGCGACCAGGCACGCCGCGCTGCCAGTTGGCTGCGCGCCCAGGAGCTGCCGCCGGGCAGTCGAATTGCGCTGGTGTCAAAGAACTGCGCGCACTGGATCATCACCGACCTGGCGATCTGGATGGCCGGCCACGTGTCCGTGCCGCTGTACCCGAACCTCACCGCTGACTCCGTGCGTCAGGTGCTTACCCACTCCGAAGCGGCGCTGGTGTTCGTCGGCAAGCTGGATGACTGGCCGACCATGGCGCCGGGCATTCCTGAAGGCGTGCGCACCATCGCGCTGCCGCTGCACCCCGAGGGCACGTTCGACGTGCAATGGAGCGACCTGCAAGCCTGCACGCCGATCCGTGACAACCCCATCGGCGACCCTGATCAACTCGCCACCATCGTCTACACCTCCGGCACCACAGGCACGCCCAAAGGCGTGATGCACAACTTCGGCAACTTCGCCTTTGCTGCGGGCCATGGCACCGAATTGTTCCAGGCCACGGAAGACGACCGGCTGCTCTCGTACCTGCCGCTGTGCCACGTGGCCGAACGCATGTTTGTCGAGCTGAACTCTCTGTATGCCGGCGAAACCATCTTTTTTGCCGAAAGCCTCGACACCTTTCTCGTCGACCTGCGCCGCGCGCGCCCCACGCTGATATTTGGCGTGCCGCGCATCTGGACCAAATTCCAGATGGGCGTGTACAGCAAAATGCCCGCTGAGCGTCTCGACTTCCTGCTGAAGATTCCATTTATCGGCAAACGTGTCGGTCACAAAGTACTCGCCGGCCTGGGCCTCGACGCTGTTCGCTACGCACTATCGGGCGCTGCGCCAGTTCCTGAAGCCTTGTTGCACTGGTACCAGCGTCTGGGGCTGGACGTGCTCGAGGTTTACGGCATGACCGAAAACTGCGGCTACTCGCACATCTGCCGCAAAGGCAAAAACCGCCCCGGCTGGATCGGCCAGTCCAGCCCCGGCGTGGAAGTACGCATCAGCGAGCTGGGCGAAGTGCAGGTGCGCAGCCCAGCCACCATGCAGGGCTACTACAAAGACCCCGAACGCACCGCCGAAACCATCACCGAAGACGGCTTCCTGCGCACCGGCGACAAAGGCGAGCAAGACAGCGAGCACTACCTGCGTCTGACCGGCCGCATCAAGGAAATCTTCAAAACCAGCAAAGGCAAATACGTTGCCCCCGCGCCCATCGAAAACCTGTTGGCCGTGCACCCGCGTATCGAGCAGGTCTGTGTTGTCGGCGATGGCATGCCGCAGCCGATGGCGTTGTGCGTGTTGTCCGACGTGGGTAGGGAAGAAGCCTTGAACGGCTCGCGACCGGCGCTTGAAGGCAGCTTTAAAACGCTGCTGGCCGACGTGAACGCCGCGCTCGACAAACACGAGCAGCTCAGCGGTCTGGTACTGCTCAAGGAAGTGTGGGCAGTGGACAACGGCTTCCTGACCCCGACCCTGAAAATCAAACGCAGCGTGGTCGAAGACGCCTATGCCAGCCGCTTTGCGGAATGGTCCGGGCGACGCGAAGCGCTGGTCTGGCATGACTGACAAGAAGGAACCGGCATGAGCCTGTGGCGCAGCACTCCCGATTTGCAGGCCCTGAACAGCCTGCGCAAGAACACCATCAGCGAAGTGCTGGACATCCGCTTCGATGGGTTCGATGACGAGTCGATCACCGCCAGCATCGTGGTCGACTCACGCACCCACCAACCCTACGGGCTGCTGCACGGCGGCGCTTCGGTAGTGCTGGCCGAAACCCTCGGCAGCACCGCCAGCTACCTGTGTATCGACAGCTCGAAGTTCTATTGCGTGGGGCTGGAAGTGAACGCCAACCACTTGCGCGGCGTGCGCAGCGGTCGCGTAACGGCCGTGGCGCGGCCGATTCACTTGGGGCGTACGACGCATGTTTGGGATATTCGGTTGACGGATGAGCAGGGGAAACCGAGCTGTATTTCGCGGTTGACCATGGCGATTGTGCCGTTGGGGGATATGCCGCCGCCGGTGTGACCGGTTAACAGCATGGAGGCTAAAGCGGAATACCGCCCAGCCGCCCCCACAGTTTGCGAGCTTCCGTAGCTGGGCGGCATTCCGCTTCAGCCGCGAGGTTTTTGATCTGCTTCTACTGCTATTGATCTGGCTTGTGATTTACCGCTTTTGATCTATCGCTTGTGATCTACCTCGCGAGGTTTATCGCAGGCCGAGTGGAGTCGTTGCGTAGGGGGTTGAGCGGCCGGGAGCCGCGAGAGGCGTGTCGGGCCATGGATGGCCCGTCTCGCCGTGCCCCCGGAGTAACGACGGAAGGAGGGAACCCGCAGCGCAGCGGAGGGCCAAGGTAGGAGCTAGACCTTTTGGTTACTTTTGGCTGGGCCGGCAATCCGGGCAATGACAAAAGTGACTCGCGCGTAAGGCGCGAAACCAAAACGTTCAGCGCACGCGGTAATGAATCAAGACTCAAAGCTGAGCCAGACGTGAAATTCTGGATCCCCGCCTGCGCGGGGATGACGGAGGATTTTTCAAGCACTTCCGTCATCCTCGCGAACGCTGGGGTCGAGTATGTCATTAGCCCGATGCGCCTCTCGCGGCTCCCGGCCGCTCAACCCCCTCCACGTCGACTCCACTCGGCCTGCGATAAACGGTGCGGGGCAGATCACAAGCAAGATCAAAAGCGGTGAAGCAAGATCAAAAGCGGTGAAGCAAGATCAACCGCGGTGACGCGAGATCAACGGCGTGACGCAAGATCAAAAACTCGCGGCTGAAGCGGAATGCCGCCCAGCCGCTCCCACAGAAACCGCACAACCTGTTGGAGCGGCTTTAGCCGCGATGCTCTTTATGTCCCGGGCGCGCGAATCCTCGCGCCCATACTCCATGGCCGTATCGCCATCATTCCCGGCACTTACAGTCATTGCCGCGCCGCAGCACCTTGCGGACAATCGGCGCAGGTCTGTCCTGGAATCTTTCTGTATGCCGCAACCGGTTTTTTTCGCCCATGCCAACGGTTTTCCGTCGGCCACGTACGGCAAGCTGTTCGCCGCGCTGGCGCCTGATTATGAGGTGTCGCATTTGCCGCAGCATGGCCACGACCCCCGTTTTCCGGTGAATGACAACTGGAGCAATCTCGTTGACGAGCTGGTCCATCATCTGCGCGAATTGCCAGAGCCGGTGTGGGGTGTGGGGCATTCGCTGGGCGGTGTGTTGCATTACCACGCGGCGTTGCGCCATCCCGAGCTGTATCGCGGGGTGGTGATGCTCGATTCGCCGGTGTTGACCCTGGCTGACCGCATTGTTATCCGTGCCGCCAAGCGCTTTGGTTTTATTGACCGCATCACCCCGGCAGGTCGCACGCTCGGCCGCCGGGAGGAGTTCAGCGATTTCGCCGAGGCGCGGGATTATTTTTCGGCCAAGTCACTGTTTCGCCGCTTCGATCCGGATTGCCTCGACGCCTATGTTCAGCACGGCCTGCAGGCCAATGGTGAGGGCTTGCGTCTGTTGTTCGACCCGGCGACGGAGATCAGTATTTATCGCAGCGTGCCCCACAGTAATCCGGGGCGCCCGCAGCAGTTGCAGGTGCCGCTGGCGATGATCCGTGGCCGCCACAGCCGCGTGGTGTTGCCGCATCACACGCGCTCGATCCGGCGTCTGCCCCATTGCCAGAACCTGACGCTGCCGGGCGGGCACATGTTTCCGCTGGAGCGCCCGCAAGCGACCGCCGAGTTGCTCAAAACCCTGTTCGATCGCTGGCAAGCCCGCCTGGAGTCCGCATGAATTATTCCTTTGAAGAAGTGCGTCTGAGCCTGCCGCACATTGAGTTGTCGGCCCATGTGTTCGGCCCGGAAGACGGCAAGCCGGTTATCGCTTTGCATGGCTGGCTGGACAACGCCATGAGCTTCGCGCGCCTGGCGCCCAAGCTTGAAGGGTTGCGGATTATTGCCCTGGATTTTGCGGGCCACGGTCATTCCGATCACCGCCCGGCTGGCGCGCACTATCAAATGTGGGACTACGCCTACGACGTATTGCTGGTGGCGGAGCAGTTCGGCTGGTCGCGGTTTTCTTTGTTGGGGCATTCGATGGGGGCGATTGTTTCCGTGCTGCTGGCAGCGTCGATGCCGGAGCGCATCGAGCGCTTGGCGTTGATTGACGGCCTGGTGCCGTTCACGGGCGAAGCTGAGTCGGCGCCGGCCAAACTCGGTTCGGCGTTGCGTGAGCAATTGGCCTTGGCGGGCAAGCGCAAGCCGGTGTACGAGAAGGTGGAACAGGCGGTGAAGGCGCGGATGAAAGGCGTCGGCGGCGTCAGTTTCGAGGCCGCGCAGTTGTTGGCGCAGCGCGGGTTGATGCCGGTGCCTGGTGGTTATACCTGGCGCACCGACAGCCGCCTGACGCTGCCGTCGCCGTTGCGTTTTACCCAGGCGCACACCGATGTGTTTGTGCGCAGCGTGGCCTGCCCAGCCTGCCTGGTGGTTGCCGAAGGCGGCATGTTGCATGCGCAGCCCGCCGTGGTGTCGGCGTTGGAAGGGCTGCCGTTCGAGGTGCAGCGCCTGGCCGGCGGCCATCATTTGCACTTGGATGACGAAGCCGGTGCCGAAGCCGTAGCAGCCTGTTTCAATAGGTTTTTTTCCGCTTCTTGACTTGCCCCGGGCAACTGCGGAGTCTGGGCGGACTCCGCAGCGCAGCCTTTTACCGGTTGCCCGCGTTTGCCGACACGAACAATGAGACCTTTTATGCGCGTGTACCGCCTGCTGGCCATCGCCCTGGCCGCTCTGGCTAGCTCTTCTACCGTTGCTGCCGACCTGCCGGGCAGTCAGGATCTGGAAATACTCCCGCGCTTCCCCCGCGCCGAAATCGTCGACTTCCGTGACGCGCCTGCCCAGGAACGTATCTATCCCCTTGGCTCCATCCGCCGCATCAGCGGCACCCTGCGCTATGAGCGGCAGATAGACAGCCTTGGCCACATGCGTTCGGTCACCTACGAACTGCCTGCCGAACACACCTCCGGCCAGGCGTTCAATGCCGCGCGCGATGCGCTGCAAGAGCAGGGCGCCGAGTTGCTTTACTGGTGCGAGAGCCGCGAGTGTGGTTCCAGCAGCCTGTGGGCCAACTCGGTGTTTGGTAACGCCAAGCTGCTGGGCGCCGACGACCAGCAAGCGTATTTATTGCTGCGTCTGGCCGAGCCAAAGCAGAACACTCTGGTGGCGCTGTACAGCATCACCCGGGGTAATCGGCGCGCTTATCTGCATGTGGAGCAGCTGGATAACGGTGCCGAACTCGGCGACCTGCTGCCGGGGCCGGCCACCTTGCTCCGCCAGCTGCGCAATACCGGCGAGCTGAATTTCGCCAGCCTCGACGGCGAACCGGTTCCCGCCTGGGCCGAGTTGCTGGGGCGCACCCTCAACCAGGACAGCACTCTGCGTGTGAGCCTGGCGGGGAAAAACGCCGAAGCCTGGCGCGACGCGCTGCTGGCCCAGCGGGTGAGGGCGGCGCGACTGGAAATCGACACGGCGCAAAGCGACGGCCTATCCTTTAAGCTGCTGCGCTAGTCACTTCCAGATCGTCTGCCGATCCCCTCGGAGCCTTACATGCTCAATAACGACCGATTGCTGGTCCAGATTCTCCTGCTGGCCCTGTTGGGCGCTGCGCTCTGGGTGTTGGCGCCGTTTTTCTCTGCGCTGTTCTGGGCGGCGGTGCTGGCCTTTGCCAGTTGGCCGTTGATGCCGCTTCTCACGCGCTGGCTGGGCGGCCGGGTGTCGCTTGCCGCCGGCATTCTCACTCTTGGCTGGATGTTTCTGGTGGCGGTGCCGCTGGTGTGGCTTGGCTTCAACCTTGCCGACCATGTGCGCGATGCCGTCAATCTGATCAAGGACCTGCAAGTACAGGGCTTGCCCGCGCCGCCCGAATGGCTTGACGACGTGCCATTGGTGGGCGAGCGGCTGGTGGGCTGGTGGATGAGCATCGATCAGCAAGGCACAGCCATTTTCGCCAGCGTGAAACCGTATCTCGGCGAAGTGGGCAACTGGCTGCTGGCGCGCAGTGCCAAGATCGGCGGCGGCATGCTGGAGCTGACCCTGAGTCTGGTGCTGGTGTTCTTCTTTTATCGTGACGGCCCGGCTATGGCAGAGCTGGTGCGCAAAGGGCTGCACCGTCTGATTGGCGAGCGCGCCGATCACTACCTGCACCTAGTTGCGGGCACCGTACAACGGGTGGTCAACGGTGTGATCGGTACAGCAGCTGCACAAGCCGTACTGGCCCTGATCGGTTTCTGGATTGCCGGCGTGCCTGGAGCGTTGTTGCTGGGCATTCTGACCTTCGTGTTCAGCCTCATTCCCATGGGACCGCCGTTGGTATGGATTCCAGCGACGCTCTGGCTGGTGTGGAAGGGCGATTACGGTTTCGCGATTTTCCTCGGTGTGTGGGGCACGTTTATCGTCAGCGGCGTGGACAACGTGCTCAAGCCGTACCTGATCAGCCGTGGCGGCAACCTGCCGCTGGTGGTGGTGCTGCTCGGCGTATTCGGCGGCCTGCTGGCTTTCGGGTTTATGGGCTTGTTTCTCGGCCCGACGTTGCTCGCGGTGGCGTACAGCCTGCTTACCGACTGGGTGAAGACCGATCCCGCCACGGCACCGGTGAAAATTCTCGAACAGCGATAAGCAACACAGCCTCACGTCTCCCCACAGTGCTACCATCGCCGCCGCTTTCGCTGTGCGGCGCCCGTGGCGCACGGAGTTACTCCGGCCAGGAAGGCGCATACATAAACATGGACATTCGTTGAGTCGACTCATGAAAAAATCAGCAGGAATCGCTGCAGGCATCGTCGTTGCGGTAGGCATCATCAGCACCGCCGGCGCGTGGTACACCGGCACCCAACTGCCCTCGGTATTGCAGAACTCCATCGCCGAAGCCAACCAGAAGGGCGCCGATGCGCTGCTGGGCACCGGCATCACCAGCAAGCTCGAATTGCTGTCGCTCGACAGCCATTTGTTCACCAGTACCGCTCACTACCGTCTGACATTGGACATGCCGGCTTCCGAAGGTGAAGCGCGACATATGGAAGTGTTGCTGGTCGACAACATTCAACACGGCCCGCTGCCCGCCGCGCGCCTGAAAAAGCTCAACCTGTGGCCTGTGCTGGCCACCAGTAACTACGCGCTGGAGCCTAACGAGCTGACGCAGAAGTGGTTCGACGCGGCCAAGGGCGAGTCGCCGCTCACCGGTCAGGTCAGCCTCGGTTACGACAACTCCACCACCGGCACCATCGAGCTGACTCCGCTGGACTTCGCGCCGCAGGAAGGTCAGGTGGTGAAGTTTTCCGGTATGAAACTGGACCTCGACGCCAGCGCCCACGCCAAGGAAGTGGCCGTTACCGGCGGCATGGACAGCCTGCTGCTGAGCGGCACCGATGCCAACGGCGAAGCCATCAAGATCGAGCTCAAAGACCTGTCCCTCGACAGCGATCAGAAGCTGGGCAGCGGCGAGTTCTACCTGGGCGACAGCAGCGTCAAGCTGGCAACCGCCTCATTTGTCCTCGCTGACAAACCGCCTGTGGTGATCAAGAACATCGCCCAGACCGGCACCTTTGAAGAGGCCGACGGCAAGCTGGCAGGCCACGTGTCTTATGACATCGGTCAGGTCAGCTTTGACGGCAAGGACATCGCCGGCCTGCACATGATCTGGCGCATGAAAGACTTCGACTCTGCTGCCGTGCAGTCGCTGGTCAACCTCTACAAGGACAAGCTGGCGCCGGTTCAGCAAGCGCAAGCCCTCGGCCAGGAAGCGCCAGACATGGCCTTCACTCCGGCAGAAGAAGAGAAACTCAAAGCCGACGTCGGCCAGTTGCTCGCCGGCAAACCGCACGTGGCGCTGGAGAAATTCAGCATCAAGACGGCCCACGGTGAAGCGCTGGTGAGCCTGGCGGTGGACTTCGCCAAGCCGGCATCGTTTGACCTGCCGCCGCCAGAAATGGCCAAACAGGTTATTTCCCAACTGGATGCCAAGCTGTCGATCGACAAAGCCGTGATCGGCGATGGCGTTCGCGTGCAGGCGGCCATTGCTGGCGAGACCGACCAGAAGGCCATCGACGAGCAGGCCAACATGTTCACCGAAATGGGCAGCGGCATGGCCCTTTCCACCGAGATGATCGTGCTCAAAGGCGACAAGCTCGAGTCGAACGTGCACTACGCCAACAATGAAGTGACCTTCAACGACCAGAAAATGTCGGTAGAAGAGTTCGCCATGTTGGTCATGTCCAAAGCCGGCGGCATGGGCGCTGGCATGGGCGAAGAACAGCCTGAAGGCTACGTGCCGGACGAAGAGCAGCCGGACGCTGGCGCGCTTGACGAAGAAGCCCCGGAAGAAATGCCTGAAGAAGCACCCGAAGAGCAATAAGTCGGGTTGCGCAGTAAAAGAAAAGGCCAGTCGATTGACTGGCCTTTTTTATGCCGATTTTTTGCCAGACCTGCGCCCGGTTATCAACCCGCCATGGTCAACCGGTTACGGCCTTCGCGCTTGGCTACATACAAGGCGTTATCCGCGCGGCGCATCAGGCTGTCTACCGATTCGCCGGGCAGCAGGCAGGCGCAGCCCAGGCTGACCGATACGTCGATGGGCTGGCCCTGGGCGGTGCATTGCAGCTCCTGCACCGCAAAGCGCAAACGCTCGCCAACCATGGCGGCGCCTTCGCGGCCGGTGCTTGAAAGCAGCACCAGAAACTCTTCGCCGCCGAAGCGAAAAATCATGTCGATGTTGCGCAGCTGCGCTTTGAGTGTTGCGGCGATAGCCCGCAGCACTTCGTCGCCGGAACTGTGGCCGTGGGCGTCGTTGATGTGCTTGAAGTGGTCCACATCGAGCATCAGCACCGACAGCGGTTGCAGGTTGCGGCGCGCCAGATCGACTTCGCGCTGCAGGGCCTGATCCATGGCGATGCGGTTGCCGGTATCGGTCAGCGGATCACGCAGGGCGCACTGCACGGCTTTGCGATAGAGCAGGGCATTGCGCAGCGGGAACAGCATGCACGCCAGCAGCGATTCCAGTTGGCTTAGCTCTTCTTCGGAGAAACGCTGGTTGCGGCGGAAAATCAGCTCGCCCAGGTATTCGCCGTCATGGTTCAGGCGGTAGCCGGCGGAATGGGTGGCGCGCACGCCAAGTTCCAGACGCAGGTCAGCGGAAGGTTGCTGATACGCCACGGCGTGCAGCGGCACCAGGCGTTGCACTTCGCGAAAGAAGATTTCCAGGATGCGCTCGACTTCCAGGCTGGTCTGCAGCTGCAAATTCAACTTCTGCCGCAATTGCGCCAAGGAAATCGGCCGCAGCGATTGGTTGCGGTTGCTGGCAAAGCCCAGGCGCTGCAGTTTGGCTGCGTCAAAGTCGATTGTATTTGTTTTGCTTGGCGGGACCATGTCCTGAAACCTCATGCGCGAAATGCGGCGACGAGGTGCCTGTAGCGAATAGTGTGCCAGGTGCGTTTTTGTTTTTTAAGTGTTTATAAAACAATGGTTTACGGGCGTTTTACCGGGCGATGTGGCCGACTTTTGCCGCCGGCTTGCCGGTTGTTTGGCGAGTGATGGCAATCTGCTGCCGGGAAAAAGAAGGGAGTAGCCAATTTCCTGTCGCGGTGTAAGAGGATGCTCAATGTGGTCGGGTAATGGCGTTTTCAGGGATCGCGGTTGAAGCCGCTCCTACAGGAACTCAGGGTCTTCTGTAGGAGCGACCTTGGTCGCGAATCCTGGAAACGTCGGCCTCGGCACCGAGGTTTACAGGGTTCGCCAGCAAGCTGGCTCCTACAAAAGCATTCGTTTGTTTGTAGGAACCGGCGAACCGTGTAGCTCAATCCGCCCGGCGATACAGGTCGAGCAGCACTTGGTCGAGAATCGCCGACGCACCCCACGGGCGGGGGTCGTTGAGGATGGCCACCACGGCCCAGGTGTCGCCTTTGGCATCGCGGCTGAAGCCGGCAATGGCACGCACGGTGTTGAGGGTGCCGGTCTTGATATGGGCGCCGCCGTTGAGTGGTGTGTTTTTCAGCCGTTTGCGCATGGTGCCGTCCATGCCGACGATGGGTAACGAGCTGATGAATTCAGCGGCGTACGGGCCTTTCCAGGCGGTTTGCAGGATCGTCGCCATTTCCCGGGCGCTGATACGCTCGGCTCGCGACAGGCCTGAGCCGTTTTCCATTACCAGGTGCGAGGCGGTGATGCCCTTTTTCGCCAGCCATTGGCGAATGACCCGCTGCGCGGCCTTGGCATCGTCGCCGTCGGCGCTGTTGCGAAACTCCGCGCCAAGGCTGAGGAACAGCTGGCGGGCCATGGTGTTGTTACTGAATTTGTTGATGTCGCGAATGATCTCGACCAGATCCGGCGAATACGCCCGGGCGAGCAGGGTGCCGCTCTTCGGTACCACGTCGACGCGGTCCTTGCCCATGATCGTACCGCCCAGTTCCTGCCAGATCGCCCGCACGGCGCCGGCGGCGTAGCCGGCGTGGTCGAGCAGCGACAAGTAGGACTGGGTGTTACAGCCTTCATTCTGCTGGCCTGTGACAACCAGTGTGGTGCCGTCGAATTCGGTGACCGGGTTGTAGCGCACGTCGCCGGCGCATTTGCCTTTGCCCACGTACTTCACGCGGTTGTCGATGCGCACGTTGGTCAGCGGCGGCTCCATCATCACGTTGACCTTGCCGCCCTCGGCGCGGGTGATCATGCGCACGGCTTTGAGGTTGACCAGCAGCGAGTCCGGCGTCACCAGGAAGGGTTTGTTGTCGTCCTTGCCGTCGTCATCGAATACCGGCAATTGCGGCTGGACGAAAAACGAGCGATCGAGCACCAGGTCGCCGGTTACACGCAGCACGCCATTGGCGCGCAGGTCGCGCATCAGCAGCCAGAGTTTTTCCATGTTCAGCTTGGGGTCACCGCCACCCTTGAGGTAGAGGTTGCCGTTCAGCACGCCGTCTTTCAGCGGGCCGTCGGCGTAGAACTCGGTTCGCCATTGATGGGTCGGGCCAAGCAACTCGAGGGCGGCGTAGGTGGTGATCAGCTTCATGGTCGAAGCCGGGTTCACCGAAACGTCGGCGTTGATGATTGTCGGAGTGCCGGCGCCCGTCATCGGCAGGGTGACGACCGAGAGGGAGTTGTTGCCGATCTTGCCGGCTTTCATGGCTTTCTGTACGGAGGCGGGCAGTGTGGTGTTGAGCGGGGCGGAAAATGCCGGCAGCGCGGCGGGTAACAAAAGGCTGGCGATGATGAGGTGGCGAAGCGATTTGATCATTGGCAGAAACCCTTCAGGCAAGGGCCAAAAAAGAAAGATGGCGTAAAGAAGAAAGCGCTTGGGCTCACAGGTTCCCAAGTGCGTGGAGAAAGTGCCGGCATTATGCCCGAAGCGTTCTACAGTTGGCGGGGTAGTGGCGCATTTTTGTCCGCTGCTTCCCGGGCGCCCGGCAGAGAGTCGGGCAAGGCGCAGCCTTTGCTGGTAAAGTGCCGCGCGTTATCACTTTTGAGGATTGTTCCATGGCTACTAACCGTTCCCGCCGCCTGCGCAAAAAACTCTGCGTGGATGAATTCCAGGAGCTCGGTTTCGAGCTGAACCTGAACCTCAAGGCGGACCTGAGCGAAGCGGACATCGACGCTTTCCTCGACGAATTCCTGCGTGTGGCCATGAAAGACAACGGCCTGGGCTATGTTGGCGGCGAAGACTACGGTCTGGTTTGCCTGGCCAAGCGCGGTTCGGTCAGCGAAGAACAACGCGCTGCCGTTGAAGCCTGGCTGAAGGGTCGCAGTGAAGTCACTGACTACACCGCCAGCCCGTTGATCGACGTCTGGTACCCAGAGAACGAAATCAACGCCGAGCACGCATAAGCCTTACGGTTTAAGCAGATGCAAAACAAAGGGGCCTTCGGGCCCCTTTGTTGTTTCGCAGATCCGCATCGATTTCCTGCAAACGCTGATTCCAGGCCAAGCGCTTTGTAGGAGCGAGCTTGCTCGCGAAGGGGCCGACGCGGATCACCCCGCATCGTCGTTTGCAGGGTTCGCCAGCAAGCTGGCTCCTAAAGGTTGCGGTGGCTTCAGCCCACCTGTGCCAGTAACGCGTCCACATCAACGTCGTCAATCTGCTCCGGCTGCAAAAAGCGCTGGGCATAGTCGAGGTGCACGCCGCTGCGCACGAACAGGGCGAACAGCGCTTTGTCGATGTGCGCACCATTGACCATGCCGACCATGATGCCCAGCGCTTGCGACAAGGTTTTCCCGCGTTTGTAGGGGCGATCCACGGCGGTCAGCGCTTCGAAAATATCGGCGATTGCCATCATCCGCGCGGGCAGGCTCATTTCTTCGCGACGCAAGCGTTTGGGGTAGCCGGTGCCGTCCATTTTCTCGTGATGGCCGCCGGCAATTTCGGTGACGTTGGCCAGGTGCGGCGGAAACGGCAGGTGGCTGAGCATCATGATGGTTTGCACCATGTGGTTGTTGATGATGTAGCGCTCCTCGGTGGTCAGCGTGCCGCGCGTGATGCCGAGGTTGTACAGCTCGCCGCGGTTGAATTTCCAGGTTGGCTCGTTGAGCCTGAAGCCCCAGGGATTGTCGATTGGCATGCTGTCTTTCGGCCCGCGCTCGAACAGGTGTTCGGGTTTGTCTGCCAGCAGGGGTTCGCTGACCGGCAGCG
The DNA here is from genome assembly GCF_900573885.1 of Pseudomonas viridiflava. Taxonomy (GTDB): domain Bacteria; phylum Pseudomonadota; class Gammaproteobacteria; order Pseudomonadales; family Pseudomonadaceae; genus Aquipseudomonas. The sequence continues at coordinate 48,578 of NZ_UPSE01000533.1, read as the reverse complement.
CCGGCGCGGGGGTGCGGCTCTGGCGCTGGTTTTCTTCCCACGACACGCCCAAGCGATTGTCGAGCGTTCGCGTCCAGGTGCGCATGCCAATCTGGGCCAGGCGTTCCAGATCCGCCTCGGCCATGGCTTCACCGCCCAGGTTGCTGCGCGCGACAAAGGCGAACTCGTCATCCAGGGTCGCCAGCAGTTCGTCCCGCAGGGCACCCAGCTGCGCTTCATCGCCACCGCCTGCCACACCCTGCCAATAGCTGATCCAGGCGTCGCGTTTGAGCACTTCAAAGCGCGTGCGTATTTCGTGGATGCGGTCGTACAGGGTTTCCAGCTTGGTGGCTTTATCGACCACATACTCGGGCGTGGTGACCTTGCCGCAATCGTGCAGCCAGGCTGCGATATGCAGTTCCTCCCATTGCTCATCGCTGGGCTGGTAGGTGGCGAATGCGGGCTCGTCGCTATCTGCTGCGGCGCGGGCGAGCATCAGCGTCAGCTCCGGCACGCGCTGGCAATGTCCGCCGGTGTACGGGCTCTTGGCATCAATGGCGCCGGCGATCAACTGGATAAACGCGTTGAGCAGTTTTTTCTGACTTTCCAGCAGGCGCTGACTTTCGATGCACAGCGCGGCGGCGCCGGATACCGCTTCAACGAAGGCAATGCGTTCGGGCGTCAGCATGGCCTTGTCATCGACGTGGCCGGTGTCGCGCTGCAGCAGCACCAACACGCCAAGGGTCTGGCCCTGACGGTTGTGCAAACCGGTGGCGGCCAGGTGCACACGTGGACTGTCCAGGCTCAGGAACACATCGCGCAGCGCGCCGGCCTGGTCGAAGCCCAGACTGCGCGTGCTGCTCGGGCCGCCGTTGGCAGGACCGTCGAGCCAGTCCGGCAGGTCGTCGGCGGCTGGCGGGTAGCTCGTCAAGTGGAAAGGCGCGAGCTCGCGGGTGTGGTTGTCGAGGATCAGGCCCTTGGGTTCGAGACTGCCGGTGTCGGCATCGACCAGGTAAATAAGCCCGCCCTGGGCCCCGCTGATTTTCACGGTTTCTTCCAGCACGCGCTCCAGCAGTGTTTCGAAGCGGTTTTGCGCAAAAAGGCTGGAGGTAATGGTCAAGAAGCTGGATATGGTCTCTTTCATGCGCGCCATGGAGGTGGCGAGCTGGTCGATTTCCAGAATCGGCGAATGGCCGCTGCGCGGCTGGCTGAAGTCGAAGCGGCGAATGGCTTCGGCTTCCTGCACCAGGCTGCGCAGCGGGCGGATGATGATGCGCGAACTCAGCCAACCCAGCGGCAGACACAGCAACAAAATCGCCAGGGTCACCAGCGCGCCCTGCCAGCGAATGCGATGGGCGTCGGCCAGTAGCTCGTCTTCGGGCACCACCAGCGCCAGCTCCAGGCCTTGCGGCCCGCCTTCGATCAAATGGCTGCGCGACACCACCCAGTCACGCTGGGCCAGACGGATGCCGCGTAGCGGGGTCTTCGGGTCATGGTCGAGCAGGGCAGCCAGCACCGGGTTCAGGTCGCGGGCTTTGGCCAGTTGGGCTTTTTCGCTGTGCACGATGAGCCGGCTGGCGTCGGGGTAGGCGATGGCGTTGCCGTTGCTGTCGTACAGCACCACTTCGGTGGACGGCGTGATTTTGTGTTTGGCCAGCGTGGCGGACAGATCGTCCAGCGTCAGATCCGCAGCAATCACCCCGTGCTCGCCGGTGGCACGGGCCAGGGTGGTGCCGACGTTGCCGGTGGAGAAAAACACGTACGGCGCCGTGGTGATCTGTTCTTTGCGGCTCAGCGCACTGGCAAACCAGCTGCGGTTACGCGGGTCGTAACGTTCTTTGAGATTTTGCCGGCGGCTGATCAGGTTCAGGTCGGCATCGAAGTACGCCGATTCCGACTGCGCCGACTCGTTCTGCGCCGATTCGCCCACGCGGTCGATAGACCACACCTGGTACGCGGCGTTTTTCGGCGCGTCGAACTTGTCTTTCAAGGCTTGGGTGCGCAGCGGACGCACCATGAAGAAATCGCCGTCGTCATATCCCAGAAACAGCGAGGCCAGTTTCGGGTTGTCGCGCAGCGCTTGTGCAAAAGAGGGCAGCAGCGCCATGCGCTGGAAATGGTCGGTGCCCTGGTTGTGCTCTTGCAGTGCAAGCAGGCTGAGCAAGTGGCGAATCGGCTGATAGGTATTGAGCAGGTCTCGCTGGACGTCTTCCTCAATCCGGTTGAACAGCTCGGCACTGCTGGAGTAGATGATTTGCGTGGTTTGCCGGTAGTTGAAAATACCCAGCACCACGCCTGTGATCAGCAACAAAAAAGTGAACAGCACACTGATGTGCACATGCAGCGAGTAGCGGCGGTCCACGCGACGGGACTTGCTCATTGCGCATCACTCCTTGAACAGCGCAGAGGGAAATCTTGCACGTCGGTGTGTTGCGGGCGTCGCTGCGCTCAACCCCTTACCGAAGCAAGAGGCAAGCATAGTGAACAGATGGCTTTTCTGCCGGGGCAAAAGCGTGCGTACGTCACTCCTGTGAAGAAGGCGTTACGGCAACCGGTGCAGGTTCCGGCTGGCTGGTCTGACGCCGGTTCAGGTATTGATTCAGGTAGTGCCGCACCCAGTGCATAAGCAGCGCCACAGACAGGGCAATTGCCACGCCACTCAAGGTGTTGAGCACGCGCACCTGACCCAGATGCCAGTCGTGGGAAAGGCTTTCGGTCAGCAGCAAAAAGCACAGGGTGGTTTGCAGCACGAACAGGCCGTAGTGGTGGGCCTGGAACGCACGACTCAAAGCAATCAAGGGCAGCATCACCGCCACCATCACCGGTGGGCTTTGCAGGCTGTGGCCGAAGTAGATCAACAACGAAGCCGCGGCAAAGCTGGCGAAGCTGGCTTGCAGGGCGCGCACCAGGCTGCCCTGAAATTCCAGCTGCAAGGTGGCGATGACCGCGATGGTCAGCCAGTACCCGCGAGGCAGATCGGCCAGCTCGACAGTCAGGCCAGCAAGGGCAAAGGCCAGTGTGCAGCCCATTGCATGCAGCAGCCACTGGCGGCGCGGCTGGCGCTTGGCGTGGCGGCGCAGCACTTTCAGAATGCCCACCAGACGCGGCATGCGCGGCCACATGCGCAAGCCGTGCACGCCGCGCAGGGCGAACGCCAGCAACGTCACCCACAACCCGCCAAGAATGAACAGCATGCCAACCGCGTACGGATTGGTCAGATTGCCGACGCCGTGTTGGCCCTGACCCAGGCACAGACAAATAGCCAGGCCGAGGCCGAGCTTGCCGGCTTCGGCGCCGAAGCGCTGCAGCCAGGCCAGCAGAAAACCGAACAGGGCAAACAGGCCAAGGCTGATCCATGGATGTTCAGCGCCCCAGAAGCCCAGGCCTGCACTCCAGGCGCCAAGCCCGATCAGCAGCAACATGCGCACCATGCCAAAGCGATGCAGCGGGTTGGCCTTGGCCGCCTGAAACGCGCCCACGGCGGCCCAGAGAAAACCGGGATGGCCGCTGAACAAACCGAGAATCAGCGGCAGTGCGCAACCGACCATTGCCACCATGGCCGGGCCCCAGGCGGGCGGACCGGACTGCCAACTGAACACTTGCCGCAAAAGCGTGGGCATAAGCTTTTCTATTCCTGGCCTCTGGGGCGTGCCGCCGAGGTTTTTGTCTTTACACCGGGCTGGAGCGCCCGGTCATTTCCGCAGCCATCTCGGTAGCGTAGCTGTCCGTCATGCCGGCGATGAAGTCGATCATGCGCAGGAATGAGCGGTGCAGGGTCCAGTCAGCCTTTGGTGCGTTGTATCCGAGCAGGTCGAGAATGCGCTGGTTTTTGAACGACAGGCTTTCTCCGCTGTGCAGTTCGAGGGCCGCACCGCAGAAATTGTTCAGCAGAATTTCCAGCGTGGTGTAGGCGCCGATCTCGTGCAGGGTTTTGCGCTTGTCCTGAAAGATTTTTTCCCTGGCCATGCTTTTCGCACCCAGCACACAACGCTTGGCGGCGCCGTGCATGTGCTCGACCAGGTCACCGTGCAGGGTGCCGGCCAGCAGTGCGTCTTGCTGTTCGACAAACGCCTGGGCGGCGGCGTTGGTCAGGTGCTCGATGGCCTTGCCGCGCAGAATCGCCAGTTTGCGTCGTTGCGAGTCGTGGGGGCCGAGCAGGCGATAGGTGTCTGGCAGGTCGTCGCCCACCAGACCGAGCAGTACCGACTCCACTTCCGGGTAGTCGAGCAGTTCCATTTCCAGGCCGTCTTCCAGGTCGATCAGGCCGTAGCAAATGTCGTCTGCCGCTTCCATCAGATACACCAGCGGATGGCGCGCCCAGCGCTCATTCTCCAGCTGCGGCAAGCCAAGCTTGGCGGCGATCTGTTCGAGCAGCGGCAGTTCGCTGCGGTAGCAACCGAACTTGTGCTTTTTATAGCCGAGCGCCTCGGCGTGTTGCGAGGTCCAGGGGTACTTCAAATAAGTGCCAAGCGTGGCGTAGGTGAGCCGTGTGCCGCCATCGAACTGGTGGTATTCCAGTTGCGTGAGCACGCGAAAACCTTGTGCGTTGCCTTCGAAATGAAGGAAGTCCTGGCGCTCGACTTCGCTCATGCCGTTAAGCCAGCCGCGCCCGGCGGCCTGCTGAAACCAGTGGCGAATGGCGTCTTCACCGGAGTGGCCGTATGGCGGGTTGCCGATATCGTGGGCCAGGCACGCGGACTGCACGATCATGCCCAGGTCATTGGGCTCACACCAATCGGGCAAGGCATCACGCAGCATTTCGCCCACGCGCATGCCGAGCGAACGGCCGACGCAGCTGACTTCCAGCGAGTGGGTCAGGCGGGTGTGAATGTGGTCATTGCTGGACACCGGATGCACCTGGGTTTTGCGGCCCAGACGGCGGAAGGCGCCGGAGAAGATGATGCGGTCGTGGTCTTTATGAAAGGGGCTACGCCCCAACTCGTCGGCGCTGTGGGTGGGTTTGCCGAGTCGTTCGCGGTTGAGCAGTGTGTGCCAGTCCAAGGCCTGTCCTCGCCGTTCAGTGGCTGATGGGGCCTAGCTTCCCGGTTCCGGCGGTTGGCTGCAAGTGATGGTGATGAGCTTGAAGGCCAGCCCCCTCTCCCTAACCTTCTACCCGAGGGGCGAGGGGACTGAACGCCGTTTGGCTCCCCTCTCCCGTTTACGGGAGAGGGGCTGGGGGGAGGGCCAGCGGCGTGCGCGGTTTACAAACCGGCCACATCAATATCCAACAGCAACAACCGCTGCCCGTTGTCGATAAATTGCCCGGCGGTGAGGCAGTACTGGTTGCTTGTAGCGTCGCGGTAGGTGGATGAAAGAATCAGCCGACGTTCATCCCAGCCTTCGGCCAGCAATTGATAGAAATAGGGGCGCCACGACCAGTTATGTCCGAGGTAGCGGCTGTCTTCGCGCCAGCTACTGCCAGTCCATTCCAGATTGGGCGTGAGCTGGGTGCCATTGGGGTCGCATTGGTACACCCGCAGCAGCCACGGATAGTCGGTGGGGCCGGGCAGGGCGCTCAGGGGCGCGTCGGCTTCTGCCCAGTTCTTGAAGCTGTTCATCAGGCCGCTGAGTTGCTGGCGCAGTGAAACCAGGCGGGCACGCTCCGACAACTTGTTGCGCACGTAACGGTTGCGCAGCTCGGCGAAGCGCTCGACGAAGGCGTCGGCCGGGAAGAATTCGCGCTCGGGTCTGGCGAACAGAAAGCCCTGCACATAGCGCGAGCCGCACTCCAGCGCGAAGTCCAGCTCGGCTTCGGTTTCCACGCCTTCGGCAATGATCCAGCAGCCGGTCTTTTCCGCCATTTGCGCCAGCGCCTTGACCACCTCGCTGCTGGGGCCACCGCGAGCGGCTTCCTGAAACAGGCGCATGTCCAGTTTGAGAATGTCGGGCTGCAGGGCCAGTACGCGGTCGAGCTGGGAGTAGCCGGCGCCGAAGTCGTCGATGGCGATGCGCGCGCCGGCTTCGCGGTAGCGCGCCACCACTTCCGGCAGACGCAAACTGCCGCCGCCCAGTTCGGTGATTTCGAAGACGATTCGCTCGGGCGAGACGCCGTATTTTTCCAGCTGCTTGAGGCTGGGCAGCGGCTGGTTCGGGCGCAGGCGGCCGATCCAGCGCGGGGAAATATTGATGCTCAGAAACCAGTCGGCCGGCGCGCCGTGAAAGCGCTGCAAGGCGTCGGCGCGTATTTCACGGTCGAGTCGGCGCAGGGCGGTCATGGGGAATTTGGGGTCAGCGAATAACGGCCCTACCGAAGCCAGACGGCCGTCGTCCTGCTGCAGCCGGCCCAGTGCTTCGATACCGGCGATACGGCCGGTGGCGGTATCTATAAACGGCTGGAAGCAGGCAAGCGGTTGCCCGTCGATCACAGTCACATCCTTAGTTGCGGTTCGCAGTTTCACCCGCACACGGCAAGGCGATGAACAGCGCCGATTGGCTGTTCATCGCGTTCCGTTTGCAAGAAAGTGGCCAGTTGCAGGGCAGCGTCGCGATCAGAGCGATTTACGACTCTTTAGCGCAACGGCAACCAACGGGTACAGGCCCAGGCCGATTTTCAGCCAGCGGCTGAGCTTTTTGCTTTTACTGCCGAACAAGCCCAGCAGCGAAACACCGGCCATGCCCCACAGTGGCGCACGGGTGGTGCTCAGGCTGCTCTGCCAACTGCTGGCAGCGCCGCGCATTCTGCGCAACGGGTGCATCAGTTGCTCGGTTTCATGGCGCAGCTCATGACGATGCATTTCCATGCGCAAACGAACCAGCTGTTTGCGCAATTCCTGGCGGGTAGGTTTGGCTGGATTCATGGCATCAGGCGCTCACGGTCGCGGGCCAGCTCTTCAAGCGTGGCGCTGAAAGGGGACGATTCATCGGTGACCGCAGCGCGCAGACGCAGACCGCAGAACAGCGCGGCCAACCCATAGAACGCACACAGGCCGATGATGCCGGTGAGGCGATAACTGTCCCACACCAGAATCAGCACCAGCGCGGACAAGCCCAACAGCAACAGCAGCGCGAACACCAATGCCAGACCGGCAAACAGCAGCATGTTCAGGCTGCGGCTTTTCTGCTCTTGCAGCTCGATACCGAACAGTTCGACATGGCTGTGCAGCAAGCCCAGAAGCGCCGCGCCCAATCGCTTGGGCGACGGGCCGGTGCCTTGTAAAGGAGGCGGGGGCAGGGATTCCATTCCGTCACTCATGATCAGCGACGTGTAGCCAACAGACCGAGCAGGAAGCCGATGCCGGCACTGATACCCACTGCCTGCCACGGGTTCTGCTGAACGTAGGCTTCGGTGGAAGCCAGCGCTTCTTCGGCGCGTTCGCGCACGGTGTATTCGGTGAGTTGCAGGGTGTCGCGGGCACGTTTGAGGCTGTCGTGGATGCTCAAACGCAGTTCATCAGCTTCGGCGCCAGCCAGATTGGCGGTGTGCGCCAGCAGCTTTTCGGTATCGGCGATCAGCGCCTGGAATTCAGCGACGAGTTCTTCCTTGGCAGGTTCGTTGGCCTTGCTAACCATAAGTGGTTCTCCGTGGTGGGGCGGTGATTGTAGGTCTTTGGGGTTCGAGTCGCCGCTCGGATGGATGGTTCCATCTAACGGCGGCCCGCAGGCTCTGCCTCAAGGTGCCAGGCAAATGGTATAGCGCTTGCATTGCGCTGGTGCGTAACAGGCAGGTGCTGCGCCGTAATCGCGCATTTTCTGCTCACAATCAGGTGGCAATAGTGTTGCTCAACCGAATGAAAAATAAAGAAAAGAACTGATCGCTCGCGTTATCTGCCCCTCTCCCTGGTACTAATTCGGTTCGCTCGCTTGAGCAGAACTGGTGCATGAAGGCGTCTTTATGGTGCGTGCGGGTGGAGCGTTGAGCTGCTTTGGTGCTTTTTCGCTGCCGGAGTCGTTTTACCCATGGAAAACCTTAACAGCGCCGTGCAAACCCTGATTCACGGTTCCAACACGGTGTTCATTCTTCTGGGTGCCGTGATGGTGCTGGCGATGCATGCCGGCTTCGCGTTTCTGGAAGTTGGCACAGTCCGGCAAAAGAACCAAGTGAACGCCCTGTCGAAGATCATTTCCGACTTCGCCATGTCGGCGCTGGCCTACTTTTTTGTTGGCTACTGGATCGCCTACGGCGTGAGCTTCATGGTGCCGACCAGCGAGCTGACGGCCGACCACGGCTACGCGCTGGTGAAGTTCTTTTTCCTGCTGACTTTCGCCGCCGCCATTCCGGCGATCATTTCCGGCGGCATTGCCGAGCGTGCCCGGTTCGGCCCGCAGTTGTGCGCCACGTTATTGATTGTGGCGTTCATTTATCCGTTCTTCGAAGGGCTGATCTGGAACGGCAACTTCGGCTTTCAGGCCTGGCTGACAGCGCGCTTCGGCGCCAGCTTCCACGACTTCGCAGGCTCGGTAGTGGTTCACGCCATGGGCGGCTGGCTGGCACTGGGCGCTGTGCTGTTGCTGGGTAGCCGCAACGGCCGTTACCGCGACGGCAAACTGATGGCCTTCGCACCGTCGAATATCCCGTTCCTGGCCTTGGGCTCGTGGATTCTTATCGTCGGCTGGTTCGGCTTCAACGTGATGAGCGCGCAGACCATGCAGGGCGTCAGTGGTCTGGTGGCGGTTAACTCGCTGATGGCGATGGTCGGCGGCACGGTCGCGGCTCTGTTCGTCGGTCGCAACGACCCCGGCTTCCTGCACAACGGCCCGCTCGCCGGACTGGTAGCCATCTGCGCAGGCTCCGACCTGATGCACCCGGTGGGCGCGCTGGTTACCGGGCTGGTGGCAGGTGCGCTGTTTGTCTGGGCGTTTACCGCGACTCAGGTGAAATGGCGCATCGACGACGTACTCGGTGTCTGGCCGCTGCACGGCCTGTGTGGGGTGTGGGGTGGCATTGCCTGCGGGATATTCGGTCAGCAGATGCTGGGCGGACTGGGCGGCGTGAGCCTGATCAGCCAGCTGATCGGCACCGGGCTTGGCGTGGTCGTGGCGCTGGCGGGTGGCTTGCTGGTGTACGGCGTGCTGAAGGCCACCAGCGGAATCCGCTTGAATCAGGAGGACGAGTATTACGGGGCGGATTTGGCGATTCACAAGATTGGCGCGGTGAGTCAGGATTAATTAGCGCCCGTCTTTGCCCGACGGTGTTGTTGGGCTTCGCTTTCAGCTCAACCCAACCTACGGCTGTAGCAGCCAGCTTGCTGGCGAACCGGGCAAACGCTGGTTGTCGGGGTTTGCAGGGTTCGCTAGCAAGCTGGCTCCTAGGAGACTCGGGATTTGGGAGGCGAGTCCTTCTCAACACACCAGACTGTCTGCCTGCCGATACAGCAACAGCATCTTGCGCGTGATGGTCTGGTGGATGTCGTCGCGCTCGAAGGTGGACAGGTGGGTGAGTTTGTTCACTTGCAAGCGATGCAGGTGGATGTACGGCATCTGTTGGTCGAACTCGCGCAGGTCGCCTTTCATCATGATCGGCAGGAATACATCGCCGAGCTTTTTCTGGCTGTTGATGATCTGCGCGAGTGCGGGTTTGAAGGGCATGGTTTTCGGCTTGCTGCCGTCGTCTTTCATCTCGGTGCTCAACAGCAGTCCCGGTTTGCCCACCAGTACGCCGGGCAGCACGCATAATCCGGTTTTGCGCACGGCTGCGGCATCGATGCCATGCAGGGTGTCGTGAAACGCGTAGGCGTTGGGCAGTACTACCATCTTGCGGCCCAGGTCGGTGGGGAAGTGCAGGGTGTAGTTGGTGTAGAGCTGACGCACCGATTCGGAATACACGCAGAAGCGGTTCTCGAACAGCCGGATAAAACGCTCGGCCAGCTCGCGCCGGGCCATGCTTTCCATATCCCAGATCAGGTCCTGGTTTTCCGGCTGTTGGAGGTTGATCTCCTGGTGTTCCATGCTGGTCATGCAGTCCTCATACGCGGAATTGGCGCAGTAGCCGGTTCAACTCATCGGCCAGTTGATTCAGGTGTTGGCTGGCGCTGCTCGATTGCTCGGCAGCCATTGCCGTGTTGTGGGCCAGGCTCGCGGCGTCGGTGACGTTCTGATTGATGTCTTCAACCACATGCGCCTGCTGCAACGTGGCGCTGGCAATGGAGGCGTTGAGACTGGTCAGGTTGCGTAACGACTGGCTGATCTGGTTGAGACTTTCCCCGGCCTGACGCGCCTGCTCCACCGTCAGTTGCGAGGCCTTGCTGCTTTCGTTGATGACGTTCACCGCCGCTTGCGAGTTGTTTTGCAGGCGCTCGATCATCACCTGAATTTCAGCCGTCGACTTCTGCGTGCGTTGGGCCAGCAGGCGAACCTCGTCGGCCACTACGGCGAACCCTCGGCCTTGTTCGCCCGCGCGCGCGGCTTCGATGGCAGCGTTGAGGGCGAGCAGGTTGGTCTGTTCGGCGATGGAGCGTATCACTTCCAAAACGCCGCCGATCTGCGTGGTTTCCTGAGCCAAGGACTGGATCACGCCGACCGCTTCATTAATGGTGCCCGAGAGCTTGTTCACCTGTTGCAGGCTGCGTTCGATATTGGCCTGACCCTGCTGGGCATTGGCCTCGGCGCCTTGCACTTCGCCGGACGCCTGCTCGGCGTTCTTGGCGACATCCTGCACGCCGTAGGTGACTTCGTTGATGGCGGTGGCCACCTGTTCCATTTGCAGGGCTTGTTGCTGGGCATCCTGTTGCGAGCGGTTGGCGACGCCGCCGAGGGTGTCGGCGGATTGGTTCAGTGCCGTGGCCGCTTGCAACATCTGCCCGATCACGGTGCGCAACTTGCTGGTGAAGGTATTGAAGTACCTTGCAACCGCGGCCAGCTCATCATTGCCGTCGCTGTTCAGCGTGCGTGTCAGGTCGCCTTCGCCGCTGGCGATATCGGCCATGGCGCGCACCACCTCATTCAGCGGGCCGGTGATGCTGCGGCTGATGTACAGCACCAGAAGCGCCATCACCACGGCAATGCCCAGGCCCAGCGCCGATGCGCTGATAGCCTGCTCACGGAACTCGGCCTGCATGTCGTCGATGTACACGCCGGAGCCGACGATCCAGTTCCAGGGCTGGAACAGTTGAACATACGAAACCTTGCGCACCGGTTCACTGGCGCCGGGTTTTGGCCAACGGTAGTCGACCATGCCGGCGCCCTTGGCTTTGGCGATGGTGACCATCTCGTTGAAGAGGAATTTGCCGTCGGGGTCTTTCAGGGCACTGAGGTCTTGCCCTTCGAGTTTCGAGTTGGTGGGATGCATGATCATTTTCGGACCCAGATCGTTGATCCAGAAATAATCATCCTTGGCGTAGCGCAGCCCACGCACGGCTTCCATCGCCTGCTTCTGCGCCTGTTCGCGGGTCAGCGTGCCAGCGGTTTCCAGGCTGTGAAAATAAGTCAGCACGCCGGTGGCACTTTGCACCACATGTTGGGTCTTTTGAACCTTGGCGGTGTAGAGGTCGTGGTTGATCTGCTTGAGCATCAACAGGCCAAGGCTGACCAGCATGACCAACGCGACAGCGAGAATGAGCCAAAGCCGACGATGAATCGGTAGTTTGCGCAAGGTTTGCATGGTGCGGGACTCCAACCGGTTTTTATTGTTGTGCTGCCTTGAAAGTAGGCGCTGGTGATGGCTTTGCAACAGTACAGGGGAAATGTAAGTAAAGGCAGCAGCATCGGTAAGAGTTGTCTGCTACATTTCGGCGCCAAAGCGGCATTCCCAAGCGCTTGCAAGGTCTTTTGCCAGTAGCCGTAGGCGCGGTTCAACCAGGCGCTGACGTCGTTCGCTGGAGCGTGGTTTTTTCTGCCGACACTTTTTCGTCGACAACATTTACAGGGCGATGCGGGGCATCGCCGATGGGGGAAGTTGCATGGATCTTTGGAGCGCGGTGCAAGCGTTGATTTTGGGTATTGTCGAAGGACTCACCGAGTTCCTGCCGATTTCCAGTACCGGGCACCAGATTATCGTCGCCGACCTGCTGAATTTTGGCGGTGAACGGGCCATGGCGTTCAACATCATCATCCAGCTCGGCGCCATTCTGGCGGTGGTCTGGGAATTCCGGAAAAAGATCTTCGACGTGGTGTTGGGCTTGCCCAAAGACCGCCAGGCACAGCGCTTCACCGGCAACCTGTTGATCGCCTTTTTCCCGGCAGTGATTCTCGGCGTGATTTTCGCCGACCTGATTCACCACTATCTATTCAACCCCATCACTGTGGCGGCCGCGCTAGTGGTTGGCGGTGTGATCATGTTGTGGGCCGAGCGCCGTGAGCATGTGGTACACGCCGAAACCGTCGATGACATGACCTGGAAAGACGCCCTCAAGGTCGGCTTCGCCCAGTGCCTGGCGATGATTCCCGGCACCTCGCGGTCCGGCGCCACGATTATTGGCGGCTTGCTGTTCGGCCTGTCGCGCAAGACGGCGACCGAGTTTTCCTTCTTTCTGGCGATGCCGACCATGGTCGGCGCGGCGGTGTACTCGGGCTACAAATACCGCGACCTGTTCCAGCAGAGCGATCTGCCGGTGTTCGCCATCGGCTTCGTGACGGCCTTTGTCTTCGCCATGATTGCGGTGCGCGGTCTGCTGAAGTTCATTGCCAACCACAGTTATGCGCTGTTCGCCTGGTACCGCATCGCCTTCGGCTTGCTGATTCTGGCGACCTGGCAGTTCGGCCTCATCGACTGGACTGCGGCCCAGCCGTAAGCCATGACGCGCAGCCCCAACTTCGCCGTATCGCCGACCGAGCGTTTCGACAGCCCGGAGCAAACCGACGTTACCCGCGAAGTGGTGCTGCGCTATCACTACTGCTGGAAAAACCGCGACCTTGAAGGGGTGATGGCGCTGTATCATCCCGACGTCGAATACCACGACTTCTTCCAGAACCGCGTGCTGCCGCTGGCCGAGCTGCGTGACTACGTGCTCGCCACCATGCCGCGTGCGCCGGAAGAGGCGCTGGAGCACAGTGACCGCATTCGCGTGGACGGCGACACGGCGTTCATTCAGTACCGCATAACCTTGCGTGGCGGCGAGAGACTGGTGTCGTTTCGCACCAGCGAGGCGCTAACGGTGCGCGACGGTCTTATCTGGCAGGTGAACGAATACGCCTCGCTCATGCATGAAACCAGCAGTGGTGCAGGGGAGGCGGCTGATAACCGTCCGGCCATCAGCCGTCTGGGCTTGTCGGCACGGCAGTTGGGCTTTCTTGCCGACGATTTGCAGCAGTACTTCCAGCAGCATCAGCCGTATCTGGATGCCGATCTGAATCTGCAGCAGGTGGCCAGCGCGACCGGCTACAGCCGCAACCAGATTTCCTACCTGCTCAATCAGGTGCTGGGGCAGAGCTTTTACCGCTACGTGAACCAGGCGCGCTTGCAGCACTTGCTGGCCGCCATCGACAAGGCCGTCGGGCCGGTGCGCATTGACGAGCTCGCGTTTGCCGCCGGTTTCAATTCCCTGTCGGCGTTCTACAGCTGCTTCCGCCAGCACACCGGGCTCACGCCCAAGGCCTACCTCAAGCAACGCGCCGGCGAGCAAATTTCTTCGCGGGCCCGCGCGCAAGACACGCCAGGAAACTAGCCTCTAGTCTCTGCGCCATTCGATGGCGAACAGTTTCTGGAGCGGTGCATGAGCGCGTGGCGCAACGTAAGTCTGTGGATGGATCAGCTCGATGAGCCGCTGATTCCGCGTGCGCCCCTGGCCGGCACTGTCGAGGCGGACGTCGCCATTATCGGCGCCGGTTACACCGGCCTGTGGACTGCCTACTACCTCAAACGCCAGGCGCCTGAGCTGCGCATCGTGATGGTCGATGCCGAGATCGCAGGCTTTGGCGCGTCCGGACGCAACGGCGGCTGGCTGATGGGCAATCTGCTGGGCGAGGACCGCATGCTGGCGCAATTGTCGCCAACCGCTCGGCATGAGTCGCTCGACTTGCTGCACAGCATTCCCGATGAAGTGGGCCAGGTGCTCGAGCGTGAAGGTATCGACTGCGACTACCGCAAGGCCGGCATCCTTTACACCGCCGCGCGTTACCCGGAACAGGAAACCTCGCTGCGCGGGCAATTGCGGGCGCTTCACGCCAACGGCACCACCGAGGCCGACTACCGCTGGCTGTCGGTTAACGAACTGAATCAGCAACTGCGCGTGGCCAAGCCCTACGGCGCCATCTTCACGCCCCACTGCGCCACCATTCAGCCGGCCAAACTGGTGCGCGGCCTGGCCCGCACGGTGGAGCGCATGGGCGTACAGATTTTCGAACAAAGCCGCGTGAGCCACTGGCAACCCGGCGTGGTGCGCACTGCGCAAGGCGAGGTCCGCGCCCAGTGGGTAGTACCGGCGGTGGAAGGCTATTCGGTGACATTGCCGCCGCTGGGCAATTATCAATTGCCGGTGCAGAGCCTGATCGTTGCGACGGCGCCATTGCCGGCCGCCACCTGGGCGGAAATCGGCCTGGAGCGCGGCCAGGCCTTCAGCGAAGCCAGCCGGCAGGTTACCTACGGGCAGCGCACCAAGGACGATCGCTTGGTGTTCGGCGCCCGTGGCGGCTACCAGTTCGGCGGCAAGCTGCGTCAGGACTCAAGCCTTTCCAGCGAAGAAGTCGACCTGCGTCGCTACCTGTTTACCGAACTGTTTCCGATGCTGAAAAAGGTGCCGATTACCCATTCATGGGGCGGCAATCTCGGCATGTCGCGCCGCTTCCATCCGCACATGATCTGCGACCGCAAAAACCAGGTGGCCCTGGCCGGCGGTTACGGCGGCGAAGGGGTAGGCGCCAGCAACCTCGGCGGGCGCACCCTGGCGCAACTGATTCTCGGCGAAACCGGCGTGCTGACCCGCCAGCCCTGGGTTCAGCTCGATAGCAGCATCAAGCAAGGCTTGCGCACCTGGGAACCGGAGCCGTGCCGCTGGCTGGGCTACAACGCCATCATCCGCAGCTTCGTGCATGAAGACAAAGTGCTCGCCGACCCCGGCAGCGCGCCCTGGCGCCGCCACTTCGCCCAAGGGCTGGCGGGGTTTATGGAAGGATTTATGAAGTAAAGGCTTTTCACCCCTCGCCCGCGTGCGGGAGAGGGGCCGGGGAGAGGGCCAGGGCGTTACGCAACGTTTTGCCCGGCGCGAATCCGCTCCCTCTCCCTAGCCCTCTCCCGCAAACGGGAGAGGGGACTGATCAATGTTTAACCGAAAAATGAGTAAACCCATGACCATCACCCACTTCAAAAACACCCCGGCCGCCGTGCTCGAAGAGTCTTTCCCGGTCGCCGTGCCACTCAGCGACGTTGTGGCCGTGGCCTCGACCACGTGCGTCGAGCGTACCGACGGCGTGGAAACCGGCATCTGGGAATGCACGCCGGGCATGTGGCGCCGGCAGATTGTGCAGCAGGAGTTCTGCCACATCATTTCCGGACGCTGCACCTTCACCCCGGAAGGCGGCGAGCCCATGGAAATCAACGCGGGTGACGCACTGATGATGCCGGCCAATACGCTCGGTGTCTGGGACATCAAAGAGACCGTACGCAAAACCTACGTGCTTATTTTCAAGTAAGCCGCAGCTCCCTCCGAACAACAAAAACATCCGGAAATCCCATGCTCAAACTTATCGCTCCGCTCATGCTCGTGGCCTCGGTCAGTCAGGCCGCCGACACCGTCAAGATTTACAACTGGTCGGACTACATTGCGCCGGACACTTTGAAGAACTTCCAGGCGGCCACCGGCATCGCCTCGGTGTACGACGTGTATGACAGCAACGAAACCCTGGACGGCAAGTTGATGACCGGTAAATCCGGTTACGACGTGGTGTTCCCGTCGAACCACTTCATGGCGCGGCAGATTCAGGGCGGGGCGTTGAAGAAGCTCGACAAGAGCCAGTTGCCGAACTGGAGCAACCTCAATCCCGTGCTGCTCAAGGCACTGGAAACCAACGACCCGGGCAACCAGTACGGCTTCCCGTACCTGTGGGGCAGCACCGGCATCGGTTACAACGTAGCCAAGGTCAAGGCCGTGCTGGGCGATGTACCGCTGAATTCCTGGGACTTGATACTCAAGCCCGAGAACATGAAAAAACTCAGCGAGTGTGGCGTGGCGATTCTCGACAACGGTCCGGAAGTATTGCCGATCACCCTGCATTACCTCGGCTTGCCCCACCACAGCAAAGACCCGGCCGACTACAAAAAGGCCGAAGCCACGCTGATGCAGATTCGCCCGTATGTGCGCTATTTCCACTCGTCCAAGTACGTTACTGATCTGGCCAACGGCGAGATCTGCGTTGCAGTCGGTTTTTCCGGCGACATCATGCAAGCCGCCAACCGTGCGAAAGAAGCCAAGAACGGCGTGGAGATCGGCTACGTGATTCCGAAAGAAGGCGCGCCAATGTGGTTCGACATGGTGTCGATGCCAGCCGATGCGCCAGACGAAAAAGCTGCCTACGCCTTTATGAATTACCTGCTGGACCCCAAGGTTATGGCGCCCATCAGCGACTACGTGCGCTACGCGAACGGCAACGAGAAGGCAGACGCCTTGGTTAGCCCGGAACTCAAAGCCGACACCAAGGTGTACCCAAGCGATGACACCATGAAAACGTTGTTCGCCCTGGAAGCCATGCCCTTGGCCACCGACCGCATTCGCACGCGGCTGTGGAACAAGATCAAATCGGGCAACTGACGCGGCGCCGTACGGCTAGCGTAACAATCAAACGCGGGGCCCGGTCCGTGACTGCAAGCGATGCAGGCACGGACCGGGCCCCGCGTTTTTTTAAAGCCACTTCATGCGCTTGAAGTTGGCAAACAGACCGATGCAGCCGATGGAGATGACGCTTAGCACCCCCGCGTAGCCGTAATGCCACGTCAGCTCGGGCATGTATTGGAAGTTCATGCCGTAGATGCCTGCAATCGCAGTGGGGAACGCCAGAATCGCCGCCCATGCTGCGAACTTTCGCTGGGTTAGGCTTTGCCTGGACGACTCCAGCAGCAGACCGATCTCGATCGCGTGGTCGGCCATTTCGCGCAGGCCTGTCAGGTCTTCCATCAAGCGTTGCACATGTATCTGCACGTCACGAAAGTACGGGCGCATGTGTTTGTCGATAAAGGGAAAGTCCAGCTGCTGCAGCTCTGTACAGATTTCCACCATCGGCGCGATATAGCGGCGGATTCGCAACAAGTGACGGCGCATGGCTTGGATGCGTTCGACGTCTTCCTGCGTTAGTGGATTGCGCAGCACATGCTGCTCCATCTCTTCCAGTTCGCCGTTGAATTCTTCCAGACGCGGACGATAGTTTTCGATCACAAAGCTGAGCAGTGCGTACAGCACGAAATCCTCGCCATGTTCGAGCATCAGCGGCTGCGCTTCGCAACGCTGACGAACGCGGCCGTAGGACGGTGATTCGCCGTATCGGCAACTGATCACATAGCCCGTACCGGCGAACAACTGGGTTTCGACAAATACCAGCTTTTCGCCCTCCATAACGGGCGAGTACAGCACCATGAATAGCGCATCGCCGAAGGTTTCCAGCTTGGGCCGGGTGTGCTGGAGCAGGGCGTCTTCGATGGCCAGTTCGTGCAGATTGAATTGCTTCTGCAGATTCAGCAGCTCCTCGCTGCCGGGGTCGTGCAGGCCGATCCAGACAAAGTGCTCAGGCTTGGCGGCCCAGTCTCTGCCTTCGTCGAGTTTGATATCGGTAACTTTTTTGCCGTGGGAGTAAACCGCTGCTGCAACGACTCTTGTCATGTTGTTATCCGTACGCTCCGGTTTCGACTGGCGTTGTTCGCCCAACGCCAAGGCAAAGCATGGCACCTGCGGCGTGCCGCTGAGGGTAAGACAAGCGCGGCGCCAAGACAGCTTCATTTATGCCGATTTTAACGACGGCATGCGAGCCATTGCCGTAAAGCACGCGTAAAAAAGCCCCGCAACGGCGAGGCTTTTCAAGGGCACGGGCGAGCAGAGCGGTTTACGGCAAAACCGGCTTGGTGGTCGCCAGTGCCGGAGCGGCGATTTCGCGGTCCAGCTCGGCGATGGTTGCCTGCATCTGTTCTTGGCACTGCTGCATCAACGCTGGAATGTCGCCGGCCGTCTTGCCTTTGGTCGAAATCGGCGGCAGCGAGCGGATGGTCACAGAGCCGCTGTTCCAGCGATTGAGCTGCATGTGCTTGCTGTACGTGCTCACGCAGACGGGAACGATCGGTACGCCGGCCGCGATCGCCATCTGGAAAGCGCCTTTCTTGAACGGCAGTAGGCCGTTACCCAAATTGCGTGTGCCTTCGGGAAACACCCAGATGGATGTGTCTTTGTGCTGCAGGGTGTCGGTGGTCGTCAGCATGGCGCGCTTGGCCTTGGCTGCGTTGCCGCGGTCGATCAGCACATTGCCTGCCAGCCAGTACAGCTGACCGAAAAACGGCACCCACTTGAGACTCTTCTTGCCAATGCTCACCGTGCGTTTCGGCACCACGGCGCCGAGTACGAAGAGGTCGTAGTTCGACTGATGGTTGGCAACGATGACGCAAGACGCCGAATGGTCGCGCAGCCCGGTCGTTTCGGTCTTGAGCTTCAGCCGCAGAATCCACAACGCGGGCTTTGAATAAATGCGGGCGCACAGGCGACTGTTATCAGGGTTAAACGGGCGGCACAGGCCAATCAGAATGCCCACAACGCCCGCCAATACAAAGTGCAGACCCATGAGCAACATGCGCAGAAAGAAAAGCATTGAGACGCCCGTATCAGAAGAGGTCGCGCAGTGTACGGATGTGCACTATTTTCAGCAATCACCGTTGGTTGGGTCTTTTGTTACAAGCTGCAAGCCAGGCCTCGCGGGGCTTGCAGCCATAAAAAAGCCCGGCGCATAGGCCGGGCTCTTGTGTACGCAGTCGATTAAACCGCGTGCTTTTTATCTTCCTCAATGGCCCAGTCCAGCGTTTCCAGCAATGCCTTGCGAACCTTGAGCTTGGTGTTCTTGTGTGCCTTCATGTTGATCTTCTTCAACTGCTGGGCCGCGGCGACGGCGGTCGGCATCAATTGTTCGGCAGCAACGACGGTGTCGAGAAAGCCCGCGTCGACAGCAGTCTGCGGATTGAACATCTCGCCATTGATAACCGAGCGGTGGAACGCCGACTTGCGCAACCGGTCACGCGCCAGTTCGATACCGACGTGGTGCATGGTCATGCCGATCTGCACTTCGTTCAGACCAATGCTGAACGGCCCCTCGACGCCGATACGGTAATCAGCCGACAGCAAAATGAACGCACCCTTGGCAACGGCGTGGCCGCCACAGGCAACGACGATCGGAAACGGATGGGACAACATACGGCGGGCGAGGGTAGAGCCGGCGGCGACCAGGTTGATCGCGTTTTCCGGGCCGGATGTCATCACCTTCAAATCGTAGCCGCCCGACAGAATGCCTGGCTGACCAGTGATGATCACTACCGCGCGATCCTGCTCAGCGCGATCCAGCGCGGCGTTGAACGCCGCAATCACATCCGGAGAAATGGCGTTGACCTTGCCATTGCTCAGCGTGAGGGTGGCAATGCCGTCATCGAGTTGGTAACTGATCAGATCGCTCATGGCACAAATCCTTGCTCGGCAGGTATATAAGGTGGGCAGACGTTACCGAGCCGCAACCGGCAGGTAAAGCGCTAAGGCTGACCGTACAGTCGCGCACCCACTCAGAACATGCGACGCCTCCAACCCCTTCACGTACAGCAACACCTTCGCTTAACCGCATGAATCCGTTAAAAAAACTTTGCCTTTAGCGAACGCTTCGGCTAGATTAGCGCGCCTCGACAGACCTAACCGTCGTCGAGACACGGTGAAGTGTCCGAGTGGCTTAAGGAGCACGCCTGGAAAGTGTGTATACGAGAAATCGTATCGAGAGTTCGAATCTCTCCTTCACCGCCATATTAGAAAGCCCCGCAGCTCAGCGAGTTGCGGGGCTTTTTTCGTTTTAGCTCAACCGTGCAGTACGAATATCCCGACCTGTGGCGCAGGGCTCAGCCATTGGCGTTCCACTTTCCAACCTGCCGCTTCAGCCAGTCGGGCAACCGAGTCGGGTGTGTATTTGTGCGAACACTCGGTGTGTAAACGTTCACCTTCGCTGAACTGGAACGTGCTGCCTGCCGCGTGTACTTCCTGGTCTTGGGTGCTAACCAAAAACATTTCTATGCAGCTTTGCTCCGGGTTCCACTGCGCCAAGTGCAGGAACTGTTCGAGATCAAAGTCACCATCCAGTTCGCGGTTAATGCGCGCCAGCAGGTTTTTGTTGAATTGCGCGGTGATTCCATCGGAGTCGTCGTAGGCCGCTTCGAGCGTGGATATGTCTTTAAGCATGTCCAGCCCGAGGATGAGTCGGGCATTTTCGCCAAGAAAGCGTCTGACGGAGCGCAGAAATTCAACCGAGTCCTGTTTGCAAAAATTGCCCAGGGTTGAGCCTGGGAAAAATCCTACTCGAGGTCGGGTGCGAGCTGCAGCTGGCAGGTCTTTCAGGTGGCAAAAGTCACCCACTTCGGGCGCTACCCAAAGCGCTGGATAAGCTTGCTGAAGCTGTTCGGTGGCGCTATGCAGGGCCGATGGACTGATATCCAGCGGGATATAGACGTCGAGTTGCGGTGACGCCTCAAGGACGAGTCGTGTTTTGACGCTTGCGCCACTTCCAAACTCGATCAGGGCGGCGCCATCGGGGATGAAGCTCGATAACTCGTGGGCGATGTCCTTGAGCAGAGCGGTTTCTGCCCGGGTGGGGTAGTACTCGCGCGTGCGGCAGATGGCTTCGAACAGTTCCGAACCGGTCGCGTCGTAGAAGTATTTAGGCGCCAGACTTTTCTCTGTCGCGCCAAGGCCAGCGCGAACATCTTTGGCGAAGTCGCTCGTGTATTTGGCATCACTGGTGTTGTTTTCGGGCTGTTGTTGCGAAGGCAGGTCGCGGGCTAGTCGCAACCCCGAAAACATCCAGCGCTGACCGGGATAGTAGAAATTGCGGTAGCTGAGGCGGGAATGGCCTTGCGGGGTTACACACGCGCCACCGCGCAACACCATTTGGCTGACCATGAACTTGCCGTTGTACTCGCCAATTGCATTGGCGGCTGGTCTGAAGCCGGGGTAGGGCGAATAGGCGCTTTGGGTCCATTGCCAGGCGCAGTCCTCAATCTGGGTGAGCAAGCCTGAGCGTGCGGCTATTTCCCATTCGGTTTCGGTAGGCAGACGGGCGTTGGCCCAGGTCGCGTAGGCGCACGCTTCGTAGTAGCTGATGTGCATCACAGGTGCGTCATGCTGAATGGGTTGCAGGCCGGCCAGGGTCATTTGCTGCCAGTTTCGTTCCTGTTGTTGCCAGTACAGCGGCGCTTGCCAACCTTCGGCCTGCACTTTTGCCCAGCCATCCGAAAGCCAGAATTCCGGGCGGGAGTAGCCGCCATCCTCGACAAAAGCCAGCCATTCCCCATTGGTTACCAGACGGTCGCTGATTTCGAAGGGCTGCAGCCACGTCGCATGACGGGGATTTTCATTGTCGAAGGAAAACGCTTCGCCGATGTGGCCGAGCTCCACCATACCGCCCGCCATGAGTTGGTAATCACCGGGTCTGTCGGTCTTAGGCGCCAGCCACTCCTTAAGGTAAATCGGCTTTATTGGCGACTGGTTGAAAAGATGCAGAACATCCATGAGCAGCAATTCTTGATGTTGTTCTTCATGGGCAAATCCCAACTCCATAAGGCCGCCCAGGTCTGCCGTTGTGTTGTCCGTCAGAAGCGTCTGGATGTGATTGTCGACATAGCGCCGATAGTCGCGGATGTCAGCGATGGAAGGACGCGTCAGCAATCCTCTTTGCGGTCGAGGTTGGCGAGGGCCGAGAGACTCGTAATAGGAGTTGAAGAGATAGGCGAAGGCGGGATCGAAGGGCTTGTAGTCAGCTAGATGCTTCGCCAGAACGAACGTTTCGAAGAACCACGTAGTGTGGCCGAGGTGCCATTTGGTAGGGCTCGCGTCCGGCATGGACTGAACAACCATATCCTCGTCAGTAAGTGTCGCTATCAACGATTCGCTATGGCGGCGTACGTTCAGATAACGCTCAAGCAGGCGGCTGATCATTGTTATCCCTCTTCCAGTGCCGCTACCTTGCGGCGCTGTTTTTAGCGGTGAGCGGACAGGAGCAAGCACCCACTGCCGCCTATGTTTGGGTTATAGGTCTGATGCAGAAGGTTCTAAAAAAGTTCGCAGGAGCGTGCGGCTAGCTGCCGGGCGGCTTGGCCCGGCGAATGCCAGCGAGTGGCGGGCGATAGCCGAGATCGCGGGGGCGTGATGGATGCTGCCGAAAACTAATTGGGAGCGGTTCTAGGTTGGCCCGCGTCGGGCTCACCCGGGGTCGCTTTGCCTGAGGGGGGCGCAGAGTTTTTCGCCCGGTCGTCGGCTGTGCCAGTGGATGGGGGTTCGTCTGGGCTATCCGCTCCGGCTCCACTGCCTGCGTCGGTGTGAACCCCGGTACCCGGCGTCGGCAGCGTAGGAGGAGTTGGGTTGGTTGGACCGGAACTGGGCGTGGGGCCGGTACTGTCGATGCCGTCCGCCGCCAAGCTGACCGTGCCGCTGCCAGCGAGCCCGAACACGATGAGTAACATGCAGATGGTTTTGCTAGCCATGTTGTATCCCTCTGAATAATGAAGGCCACATGAGTTCGGCTGCCAACAAGCGTGAACGTTCTATAAAGTGGATCAGCGGCTATGACGCGAGCCTGTGGGGCGTCTCATTCCAACGTTATGTAGATTACCCATCCGGGCAGCCTTCGTCCCCCACAGGTACGACCGCTCGATAGGCTAGTTTTACTTTTGGAGCGGGTAGCGATCTTATCGGAACAATATTGAAACCCGCCCCGGCTCCGGAAACAATCGATATTAGATCTTGATAAGTACACAGAGTCGGAAGCAGCGCAGACGCGCCGGCAGCCAAGTATGCGCGGGTCGACCGCGCGGACTCGCGAGATGTTATGACTAATATTTTGGTTTTTTTAAACAAGCGCGAAATCTCGGAAATCGCCTCCGCCTGCCTCGCCACCGAACAGCGAAAATTCAGAACGACAACGTCAGGAATGTGACGCTTGGTCAGGAGTAGAGCACACTCAGGTGTCACAGCCTCCGCACATACATGCAAGCCACTGCTCGCGCACAGATTTTTGAACTGAGTTCGTATGGTCGCCCGATCACTAGCTATTAAAAAATTAAGCATGCGCTTCCTGCGCTCCTTTGACCACGTTAACTGCTAACGAGGTTATAAGGAGCTTGGAAGCGCAGATGCAGGATGGGTCTGAAGAACAGGAAGCCGAAGCCGGATGAAGTCAGGGTAAATTTTAACCAAGACCGTTGCGTTTGGCGAAATCGACAAGCGCAACAAGGTTGAATGCGTTTAGTTTTAATTGAAGGCGAGTTTTATAGGTGCTGATGGTTTTATTGCTTAGCAGTAGTGAATCGCCGATTTCCTTGTTCGATTTTCCTTGAGCAAGCATCTGCAGCACCATTATTTCCCGGTCAGACAAGCTGTTTAGCATTGCCTGTTCGCTGCTATCGGAAATAGTGGGGTTCACGGTGCTCAGAATATCCGTTGGGAAAAAACTATACCCAGAGAGAGCAGCCCAGACCGCACGCTGCAACTCTTCCAGATTGTCGCCCTTGGTAACGAAACCGGCCGCGCCCGCTTTCATGCAGCGGAAGGCGAGTAAGTCGGCGGGTTGGGAAGTCAGGATAAGCACTCGTGGTCGGGGCTTCAACGTGCTTATGCGCGCAAGTACCTCAAGCCCGTCGATTTTCGGGATACCTATATCCAATATGATCAGGTCGGGCTTCTGCGTACGAATAATCGTTAACGCGTCTACGCCATTATCCGTCTCGCCCAGTAAAGTATGGCCTTCGCGCTCCAGTAATAACTTGATTGCCAGTCTTACGACAGGATGGTCGTCGACGATAAGTATCTTGCCCATTTTGGTTCCGCTGTGAATGAGTGATGGATTATTAGGATGGTGTATTGATTTCTTGCAAAAGTGCGTGCTGTAATTTATTTACTGCAGCGCAAATTTCGTAGGCGAGCGACTTTAATTCTGTGTCCGAGGGGGGGTTATGGGATGCCTGTTCGAATTTTTCAATTGGTGCCAGAATGGCTCCGGAATTGATGAGGCGAGCCACACCCTTCACGCGGTGTACGAGAAGCGAAAACTCATCCCAGCGGCATGTGTCTAAGGTTTTAGACATGTTTGCCAAATCTGTTTCGTTTGAAGCGTATAGTTGTTTTATAAATAAATCGATTAATGTGCTGTTGCCGTTTGTCAGCGCAGCAATGCTTTGTTTGTCTATCAAGTTCAAAGTGGAAGACGTATCCGCAGTTTGCTGTGCCGATGTGCTTCCGAGGTTTGTGATGCAGCGTTTGAGATCGGCGATGCTTACTGGTTTGAACAGGCAATCGTCCATTCCGCACTCTTCGTAGCGAAGGCGTTCATCTTGTTGGGCAAGAGCCGTAACACCCACGATCCAGTAACGATGAGAGGTCGTGGACTCAAGTGCACGTAACTGCCTGGTGAGTTCGTAGCCGTCCATTACCGGCATGCTGCAATCGGTGAGGACTAGATCGAACTTAGTTTTCTTTGCAAGTGCTAATGCCTGAGCTCCATCTTCGGCAGTGGTAACCGTATATCCCAACGATAGAAGCTGCTGTTCCAGAACAAGTATGTTGGCAGGATGATCATCAACCAGTAGAACATTCAGGCGTGCCGGTTCAGGGCTTTCGTTAGCGGAAACTGCATCGTAACGGGCAGCGGGATTATCATGCGTCCTGTTCATTGTTCTATTCTCGTCCATCACATTCCCCAGGTGACAAATATAGTAAGCGTAGCTGTGTTTCCTGACTTTGCTCGTCGGTGTTTATAGTTGTAGCAGACTTCTGGCGCGGAAACGTTTGCAAAGACTGTTACGGTGGATTCAATAAGGCTGATCAACGCGCCGAGCAAAGGGCCTTTCAGCTGCCACTTGTATATTTCAGATTTTCTCTGTCGTTTATCCAGTTGGTAAATCGTGCTTCGGGTAATGGTGGGGAAAAGAGGTAGCCTTGACCAATTGCGCAACCGAAACTTTGCAGAAGCTTAAGTTGTTCAACAGTCTCCACCCCCTCTACCACTAACTGCAGTCCGATGTCTTTAGCCAAACGCGCCATGCTTGAGACGGATAACTGGGTGCGCCGGTTGTGAGTTAGCGACTGTGTGAAACTCATGTCGAGTTTGATTTCCGTACAGGGAAGTTCGCAAATCCGCTGTAAGGACGACAAGCCAACGCCAAAGTCATCGATTGATATGCCACAGCCGAGAAGACGCAAATGGATGAGGTTGGCGAGACATTCGATCGGCGATTTCAGAAGACCGGTTTCGGTAATCTCTATGATCAGTGCTTCTGGAGATACGGAACAGCTTTCCAACATGCCGATGAGTTTCATGGCGAAATCGGGTTTTCCCAATTGCGACGCATCAATATTTATAGATAACTTGAAATCTTTGTCTAGGGATTTAGCTCTCAAAAAGGGCAGGGCTTTTCGCAGGATTGCAAATGTCATGGTATCCAGATGGCCGAAGCGCTTTGCGATGTCGATGAATCTGAATGGGCTGATGATGCCGAGATCGGGATGGTCCCAGCGCATCAGCAGCTCGGCTCCCACAACTTTCATTGTCTGCAGATCTATTTTTGGCTGGTAGAAAGGGATAAATTGATCGTGCTGAACGGCGTATGCAATAGCTTTCGCGGGCAAGTCCGGGTAAATGTGCGGTGTTTTCTGGAATTCCAACGTTGGGGCACAGCGTGCTAACACGTCATGCACATCACTTTTGGTGTGTTTTTTGCGCAGCTGGCCAAGCACGTTTATTCCGAATGCGCGCGCCAGACTGTGGATGGCAGCTTGAATGTCCGGCGGAGCGTCGCTGATTACCACTATATTTTTTATATTCCCGTATGCATTCAAGGTGCGTAAAAAATGCACGTCATCAGCTGGCTGAGCGCTTATGGAAAAGAACAATATGTCGAAGTCCTTTTCTATGTTGCTTATATCAGTAACGGTTTTTTTGTTCGGCGCCGCATAAACGTTGTTATAGCCTAGGGCATTCAATGTTGTGATCAACGCCTGCCTGGCCAGAGGATGAATATCTGAGATCAGGATTTTCGTCTGGGACATTTATGCTGTTCCTACGCAAAATGAGTTGCCGAAATATCGCATCGGTCTCGCGTAGTTGATGTACAACCAATCTCCTTGCGTTGTAGGAAACGGCTTATAAGGGAGCTTTTGTTACGCCCATAACAGTGGATTTGTTAACGTGCGTCACGCTGATGTCATTGTGGTGCTAAGGTTTCATATCAAAGGCCCGGTCCGGAAGGACCGCCATAACATCAGCATGTAATGCTTTTCTCTTCCTGCTCCAGGGCTTTTCGTGTGAATAAAATTTCAGAGTGGATTGGCGTTAACCGAGTCCCTGTGTTGATCGGCGCGCTGTCGTTTTCACTGTTGGTAGGCTTCGCCGCCACTCAGGCCTACAGGCTGATGGTGGAGGACAGGTTTCGTGACGCCGAGCGGGCTCTGGTCCGCGAGAACGCGTTCAGTCTTGAAGGTGTGACGCTCAACGGAAAGGGGATGGGCGCGCTGCTGCTGGCGGGTTTGATCAATTCGTCCGTGCGTACTGCATCGCTTGAAACGGACATTAATCACGCCAGGCAATTCAACATTGCCCGTCCGGCCTTGCAGGTAATTGCCAAGCGTGTCGGCGCGAACCTTGCGTTCGTGGTCGACGAGAAGGGCATCATCAAGAGCGAATGGAATAGCGAAAATCTCTCGCCTATCGGCGTAGATCTGAGCAACCGACCTTATTTTCAGCAAGCGATGAGGGGACTGCCGAGCGTTAACGGGGGCGTAAGTCCGGTGACCGGTCGGCTCGTCTATTTCGTATCGGCGCCGGTTTACCTGGACGCAACGTCAGAGGAGGTGACGGGCGCGGTAGTGGGTCGATTTGAGGCCGCTCAATTAGGTGATTTCGTGAGGGACGACGGGCAGCGCATCGGTCTCGTCATTTCTCCGCAAGGCGTGGTTTTTACGTCAGGGCGTCTCGAATGGAGCTTACATACTGATGGCGTTAAATCCGCGCAGCAGATAAGGGATATCGCAACAAGCAAGCTGTTTGGCACGTACTTCGACGATGAAAGCCTGGTAAGAGCGCTTCCTTTTGATCTATCAGACGATACCGTCGTGGTAGACGGTCAACGGTACGCTGTCACGTCAGCTCCGGTTGATTGGAATGACCCAAACGGAAAATGGAAGTTGGTGACGATCAGTGCACTGGCTCCGGTCTATAGCTTCAAGGAAGGCTTCTGGATTTCCTTTCTGACTGCAGGGTCGTGCGGCGTATTATTTTGGTTTTTGCTCCGCCGTCTGGCAGATCTGCGCCTTCGCCGAAGAGACTCGCTGGAGATTGCCCGTCAGCATCAACGCCTTCAACTGGTACTGGATAACGCGCCGGTCGCGGTATGCATTATCGCTGACGATTTGCAGGTAGGCTCACAAGGCATCGTTAAATTTGCCAACCCTCTGTTTACCAATACCTTCGATGTTCGAGTGGGCGTGCCGATGCCGCGCTTGTATGTGAACTCAGGAGAACGCGAGCAGCTCAGAGAAGTTCTTCGGCGCCACGGGTTTGTTGAGCAGCATGAAACGCAGGTGTATGACAACAATCACCAAGTGCGCGACGTACTCGTCAATTTTTTACGGATAGATTTTCTCGGCGAGACGGGAACGCTTGGTTGGCTTATCGATATCAGCGGTCAAAAAGTTGCCGAGCGTGAAATGGCAAAGGCGATGAGTGCTGCTGAGTCCGCCAATAAAATAAAAAGCGAGTTCCTGGCAAACATGAGCCATGAGATTCGCACGCCTATGAACGCAATTATGGGTATGTCGCTTTTAGCACTTCGCGGTACGCTTGATCCGTTGCAACGTAATTACATAGAGAAGGTTAATCAGGCGGCTAACTCATTACTGGACATCATCAACGACATCTTGGATTTCAGTAAGCTCGAGTCGACCAAGATGGAAATCGAACACCTTGAGTTTAATCTGGAAGAGGTGTTCGACGATCTTTCCAACGCCATCAGCTTACGCGCCAATCAAAAAAACATTGAGTTGTTATTCGATATTCCCGCGACCGTTCCCCCTTTATTGATTGGAGACCGGCTGCGCCTCGCTCAAGTGCTGATTAATCTTGGCAACAATGCGGTGAAGTTTACTGAGCAGGGGGAAGTTATCGTCGGGGTTGAACTCGTTGAGGTGGTCGATACACGGGTCACCCTGCATTTCTGGGTGAAGGACACGGGTATCGGACTCACCGAGGCGCAGAAGTCAAAGCTGTTCAATAGCTTCACCCAGGCGGATTCCTCCACGACGCGCCGTTACGGGGGTAGCGGTCTTGGCCTGGTTATCAGTAAGCAACTGGTCGAGCTGATGAATGGACGCATTTGGGTAGAGTCGAAATACGGTGTGGGTTCGACGTTCCATTTCCATATCGACGTCGACTGTCTGAGCGCTCCGCAAGCGTTGGCGGCATCAACCGAGTCGCTGAAAAACTTGCGCGTGTTGCTGGTCGACGACAATGCGGCCGCTCGGGAGATGGTAGCGGCGATGGGACTTGCGCTTGGCCTGCGGGTAGACGAGGTGGCCAATGGTATTGAGGCCTTGATAGCAATCGACAAAATTTGCCAGTCCGGTAGCCAGTACGATGTGATTCTTTTGGACGAGCAAATGCCGATCATGGGCGGCGCCTATTGCCTGGAGCTGATTCGGCAACGGCCCAATCACGGCGATGTCCGCGCTGTTCTGATCAGATCGGCAGGCGGTGAAGATTCAGCCGGCGTGGAACGTGCGGAAGCGTTCGACGCCGTGCTGTCGAAACCGTTGACCACGATAAAGTTGATAGGCGCGATTTCCGAAACGGATGAAGGTCTTGGCTCGGCTGCTGTTGGGAAACTGCGCGACAGCTCGGTTGCCTTGGGGCAGGGTGCACGTCTGGACGGCGCTCGCATTCTTCTGGTCGAAGACAATGAGCTCAATCAGGAGTTGGCAGTTGCGCTGCTAACGCAAGCAGGCGCTTCGGTCGTAGTGGCCGCCAATGGACAGCGTGCGCTGGAGATTCTTGACCAGGACCAAGAGTTCGCGCTGGTTCTCATGGATTGCCAGATGCCAGTAATGGATGGCTACACGGCGACTCAAACCATCCGCGCAGACGTGAAGACGCGGCACTTGCCGGTGATTGCCATGACCGCCAGCGCAATGAAGGGTGACAGGGAGAAAGCACTGGCGGCCGGGATGGACGACTACATCACCAAGCCGCTCGATTTGGGGAGCATGTTCGCCACGATTACCAAGTGGATGAAGCCGCTTGCTGTGAATTCTGCGGCAGCCGAACCGGTTTCGCCGTTATCGGCTGACGGGCTCGGCGAGCTTCCCGGTATAGACGTCGACGCGGGCATGGCGGTGTGCATGAACAACGTTGTGCTCTACACCAGATTACTGAAGATGTTTCGCCAGCAGGCGCTGGATTTCCCCGCGCATTTCAAAGAGGCCCTGGAGGAGGGCGATGAGAGCGTGACCACCCGCCTCGCGCATACGCTGCAAGGCACTGCGGGAAACATTGGAGCGACCGGGGTGCAGCAATACGCTGCGGCATTGCACGAAGCCTGCAAGGGACAGCTGGGGGCTCAAGAGCTGAATGCCCGGCTCCACGCGCTGGAAGAAGAGTTGGCCAATGTTGCAGCTGTTCTCCAGGTGGTTGAAGAGTAACTTCCTACGGCGCTCTGGGAACGGTCGCGTTTAAGCGCTGCTCGGGCGTGGTGACACTTGCGGGCTCATCTATCAAGAGCCCTTTCTCATGTCAGCCAAGCACCTGCGCATTCTTATTGCGGATGCAGATCCGCAACTTCGCTTCAATGTCGAAAAAATGATGAATAACGCCGGGTGTTTCGGCGTTGCCACGGTGGGCTCACTGGATGAGTTGCTGGCCCTGATCGATTTTCCTGGCAGGCCGTTTGATCGAGTGCTGATTAACCGCCGCCTGCTCGGCCCCGAAACCACCGAAGCGCTGAAAACCCTGGGCCGTCACCGCAATGTGGTGATTTACCGCAGCGGTTTTCGATTCGATCGGCTGGCTGATCCTGTCTGCAGTACCACCGATAGCGTTGTGCAGGCGTTCGGACAGAACCGTACCCTGCACTGATGCCTGACCGCGTGAAATCTAGGAGTAGATTGCCGAGTGGTGCGGATAGTCCGCAGTTCTCGCGCCAATGATCATCTCGCCAATCCAGCCATTAAGAATCGAGGTATAGGCCTTTTGGTCCGCGTCCTGGCTCAGCGCATGGTCGGCGCCGTCGACGATGCGGTGCGTGAGGGAATGGGCTTTTTCAAACGCGGCGCGGTAGCTCATCAGCGTTGTGTGGGGCACGTAATCGTCGTGTTCCGACTCCACCAGCAGCACATCTCCGGTGAATTTTGCGCAGCATGCCAGCGCGCGGTTCTGCTCCGGCAGGCACAAGGTTCGGCGGTAGCGCGCCAGGCGCTCGCGGTCCAGCAACTGCTTCGGTACGGTCCACTCGTCATCCCAATACAAGGCCGGCACGCGCAATGCGAGCCAGCGCACCGGGCGCAGCTCGGTCAGAAATGTCGCCAAGTAACCCCCATAGCTACTGCCGATGACGGCGATTTTTTCTGGGTCAATTGAAGGATGGCTAGCGAGCTGGTCGTAGGCCGCGACGATGTCGGCCAGGTTTTGCTCGCGGGTTACGGTTTGCTTGATCGCCGAGGTTCGCTCGTGGCCGCGCATGTCGAAGGTCAGGCACACGCAACCAAAGCCGGCTATCCCTTTGGCCCGGGCCAGATCTCGCTGCTGGCTGCCGCCCCAACCGTGAACAAACAATATGCCCGGGACCTTCTGTTCTGGCGCCATCAAGGTGCCCGCCAGGGTTTCGTTATCAACTTGAATATCTATGGTCTGGCTATGGGCAGGCATTGAGTTCGACCTTTACGAATTTGCTGATGGTGCCGTGGGGGGGAACTTCGCCTCTGAACAGACGCTGCCCATCCACCGGGGCGTCCTGACCGTAGGTTTCGTAAGTACTCGCCTTGATGCACGTGACCTCAGGATTTTTCTGAAACGCTTCCAGGGCGAAAATCTCTGCCGGACTGGCGCCCCCGATGCGCCATGACTGCTCCAGCACGCCGGAGCGTTCTTCACCCAGCGCGTCGATGCCCTGAGCGATGTCGTAGTTGCGACGCGAAGCGATAAGGCCCAGACAATCGAACGCCGCGCGCTCGTACGCCACCGCCTGTTCGACGGCGAGGCGGGCGTGGGCCGACAGCGGAAGTTGGGCCAGCGCGCTGTAGGCGCCGCGAACGATCATCAGGTCCGAGCCGCCGTACACGTGTGCGCCGCTGTCATCGCTGGTCAGACGCTGGCTGCCGAAATAGCTGGCGGTAATGCCGGCGATCTCGACCTGGCCGACGCTGAACGTCACCACTTCCTTCAGGTGCTCCTCGAGCACCAGTCCCCAATCCGCTATTTCTTGCGCATCCAGCTGCGCTAAGCAGCGGACCAATTCGTCGGAGCTCTCGACCAGTGTCTGGCCTCGGCCCGCTTTGCCGCGCACGGCTTTCACCCGAACCGGGCCATGGCTGAGCAGCGCCGCGCCTGCGCGTTGCGCGTCAGCCAGGTCGAACACGGTGGTGCCGCGCAATACGGCTTCGGATGCCTGCTGATGAAAGCGTTCATTCCAGCCGGCGGGTGTCACCGTGGGTTGTTCGATCAGCGGATGGCTAATGGCTTTTGACGCCATAAAGGGGAACAGCACGGCGCCACCGAAGAAGTCGGCCGCCGAATGAATGCCCAATGCGCGCATCTGTTCGGCGCCGATGACGGTTTCGCTGGGTATCCAGTAGCACCCGCTTTGGCCATCAGGGCACGCGTCCATGGGAATGCCGAGCAGGGCGCTGATTTTCTCGGCAAGCACCTGTTGCACGGCGCGTTCATGTTCGGGCGGGGGCGTGTCGAAGTTCAGTAGCGCGACGGCGCGTTTTGTATTCATGCGGCTTCTCGGTCCGTGGCCAGGCATCGCTGGCTGCGTTGGCATCTATAGGTTGAGAAGGATGAAGGCGCCGTTCGGTTCCACTCTTTTGGACTGATGGCGAACCTCGAAGGGTTCGCCGACGTGTCAAGCACGGTCCTGCGACGGTTCCTTGATGCGGTAGCTCGCCACATACAGAGCGGGCAAAAACAGCAAGGTCAGCAGCGTGGCGCTGATGATTCCGCCGATCATGGCGAACGCCATGGGGCCCCAGAACACTTCGCGGGCGATGGGAATCATGCCCAGGCTGGCGGCAGCGGCTGTCAGCAGAATAGGTCGGGTACGGTGGTGGGTGGCTTCGATCACAGCGTCCCACGGGTCGGAGCCGGCGTTGCGGAATTCATCAATCTGCGTCACCAGAATCACCGAGTTGCGAATGATGATGCCGATGAGCGCCAAGACGCCAAGAATCGCCACAAACCCCAACGGCGTGCCAGTCGGCAGTAGCGCCGCCACCACGCCGATCAAGCCCAGCGGTGCCACGCTGGCCACAAGGAAGAGTTTCTTCACGCTTTGCAGCTGAATCATCAGAAACGTTGCCATCAGAAAGAGCATCAGCGGAATGACCTTGCCGATCGGTCCTTGCGCCTTACCGCTTTCTTCCACGGTGCCGCCGGGTTTAATCCGGTAGGACTTCGGCAGTTTGGCGGCGAACTCGTCGATCTTCGGTTTAAGCGCGGCCATGACGTCAGTCGGTTGCTTGTCGCCGTGCACGCTGGCCTTGAGCGTAATGGTCGGCTTGCGGTCACGACGCCACACCAGTGGCTGTTCAAGCTCATAGCTGACGGTGGCGAAGGCACGCAGCGGGATGGAAGTGCCGCGCGGCGTGGTGATTTGCAGGTTTTCCAGCGTTTCCGGGGAACTTCGTTCGCCTTCCTCGGAACGGCCCACCACGTTGATCAGATAGATGCTGTCGCGCACTTGCGTGACGTTCGCACCCGTCACCACGCTGTTCATGGTTTGCGCCACGTCTTGCGACGACAGCCCCAACTGCCGTGCCTTGTCTTGGGCTACGTCGATTTTCAGGACTCGTCCCGGCTCGTTCCAGTCGTAAATCATGTCGCCGATGTCGGGGTTGCCATCCAGCAGCCCCGCCACCTGCATGGCGTATTCACGCACTTGCTCGATGTTCGGACCGCTGATGCGGTACTGAATGGGCCGTCCTACAGGCGGACCCATCTCCAGGGGTTGAACCAGGCTGCTAATGCCGACGAAATCTTCCCGCAGTCGGCCTTTGAGCTCTGCGGCCAGGCGTTGCCGGGCTTCCAGGTCTTGGCTGACGATAACCAACTGGGCATAGAAGGGGTTTTGCAGCTGCTGATCGAGTGGCAGGTAAAAACGCGCAGCGCCCTCACCGATGTAGGTGCTCCAGCGCTGGATATCCGGGTGGTCTTTAAGCGTGGCTTCCAGCTTGTCCACGACCTGGCGGGTTTCCTCCAGGCTGCTGTTCTGCGGCAGATTCAGGTCGACCAACAGTTCCGGTCGGTCGGAAGAGGGGAAGAACTGCTGTTGCACAAACTGCATCAGCACGATGGAGGTCACGAACAACGCCACCGTCAGACCAATGCTCAGCCAACGGTGGCGCATGGCCCATTTCAGGCCACGGTCCATGCCACGAGTGAGTCGGCCGGGCTCCTTGTCTTTTTTGTGGCTCAGCGATTTCGGCAAAACGTGCACCGCAATCACTGGTGCAAACAGCACCGCCACCAGCCATGACACCAACAGCGCCACGGCGATTACGGCGAAAAGTGTGAAGGTGTATTCCCCGGCGGAGCTGGCGTTCAAGCCAATCGGCACAAAGCCTGCGACGGTCACCAGCGTGCCGGTGAGCATCGGGAATGCCGTGGAGGTGTAGGCAAATGTGGCCGCTTGCGCGCGGGTGTCGCCGGCCTCCAGGCGTGTGACCATCATTTCCACGGTGATCATGGCGTCGTCCACCAGCAGGCCGAGGGCGATGATCAGGGCGCCGAGGGAAATCCGTTGCATGGTAATGCCGCTGTATTCCATGAATACAAACACCATCGCCAACACCAGCGGAATGGAGCACGCCACCACCAGACCGGCGCGCACGCCCAGGCTGATAAAGCTCACCACCAGTACGATGATTACCGCTTCAAACAGCGCACTGGTGAAACCGCCTACGGCCTTGTCCACCACTTCCGCCTGGTTTGATACTTGATGCACACCAACACCGACCGGAAGCTCCGCGGTTATTTCCTCCATGCGCTGGTGCAATTGCTTACCGAAGGTCTGGATGTTTCCACCGTCGCGCATCGCCACGGCCAGGCCAATGGCGGGCTGCCCGTTGAAGCGGAATAGCGACTCGGGCGGGTCCTGGAAACGGTGCTCGATGGTGGCCAGATCGGCCAGCCGGTAGAACTGGTCGTTCACTCGCAAGTTCACCGCCTGCAAGTCTTCCTGCGAACGGAATTCGCCCGAGGTACGCACCGAAATCCGTTCCGGCCCCGCCTCGATAACCCCCGAGGGCGTCACGCTGTTCTGCGCTTGCAGGCTTTGCACTACCTGGCTTTGGTCCAGCCCCAACGCCGCCAGCTTGCGGGTCGAGAAGTTCAGGTACAGCACCTCGTTCTGTTCGCCGATCAGTTGCACCTTGCCAAGGTTGTCGACGCTGCGGATGTCCAGGCGCACCTGCTCAACGTAGTCGCGCAATTGCCGGTAGCTGAGACCATCGCCGGTGAAGGCATAAATACTGCCGAACACGTCGCCGAACTCGTCGTTAAAGAACGGGCCCTGCAGGCCTTGCGGAAATTCACCCTGAATGTCGGTGATTTTCTTACGGACCTGATACCAGATGTCCGGGATGTCTTTGCCGTTGGTGGTGTCTTTCAGGTACACGAAAACCGTCGACTCGCCGGGCCGCGTGTAGCTCTTCACGTAGTCCAGCGAATCCAGCTCTTCGAGTTTCTTTTCAATCCGGTCGGTGACTTGATACAGCGTGTCGTTGACCGTCGCACCGGGCCAGCGGGTCTGGATGACCATGGTTTTGATGGTAAAGGACGGGTCTTCTTCGCGGCCTAATTCGAAGTAGGAAAAAATTCCCATCACCAGGGAAACAGCCATCAGATACCAGACCAGTGACTGATGCCGAAGGGCCCAGTCCGACAGGTTGAAGCCGCCCGTTTGTTCGTTATCCGTTTCCCTGGTCATTGCACGGCTCCCTGGTCCAGCTTGACGATTTGTCCGGCTTGCAGACTGTTCACACCGGCGCGCACCACGCGCTCACCGTCCCGCAGACCTTCACCGATCACCACGCTGTCGCCCTCGCGCTTCAACACGTGAACAGGGCGCTGGGAGACTGCAAGGCTGTCGGGGTCGATCACCCACACCTGTGCGCGGCCGTTGTCGATGCGGTCGCCAATCAGCACGCTCGCCGGCAGGGTGGCGTGGGCTGGGGTCTGGCTGCTGAGTTCGATGTTGACGGTAGTGCCCAAACGCAGGCCTTCAGGGCTGTCGAGCAACGTCAGGCGTACCCGGCGGGAGCGTGTCGTGGCGTCGGCTTGCGGCGCCATTTCGCGTATTTGCGCTTCGGCCTGCACATCGCTCTGCAGTTGCGAGCGCACGGTGAAGCGCGCGTCGGCTGGCAGCAGCGCCACTTGTTCATCTGGCAAATCGAACACGGCTTCGCGCACGTCGGGGCGCGCCAGCGTCAGCACCTCCTGGCCTGCCGCAACCACCTGGCCGGTTTCGGCGCGCCACGCCGTTACCACACCGTCGAAATCGCTCAACAAGCGGGTGTAGTCGACCTGGTCTTTGGCGGTTTGCACGTCCGCAGCCATCTGGTCGAGATTGGCTCGCGCGGTTTTCAGCCGGGTCTGCGCGTCGTCCAGGTTGGCTTTGGCGCCCACGCCACGGTCGAACAGTTCCTTCTGGCGGCGAGCGTCGGCCTGCGCGTCGATCCACTGCGCGTTGGCGCTGGCCATCTGGCCTTCACGGGCGCGCAACTGGTTCTCCTGATCGCTGGGGTCAAGGGTGGCGAGGAGGGTGCCTTTGGCGACCTTGTCGCCCACGTTCACTGTGCGCGAGGCGATGCGCCCGTTGGTGCGGAAGCCAACGGTGGTTTCGTAACGCGCCTCGATGGTGCCGGCATAACGGCCGACCGTGGCTTGTTGCTGGGTCTTTACGTCGGCGTACAACACCGGCCGTGGCGCCGGCTTTTCCGGCTGTTCTTCGGAACAGGCGCTCAACCCGAGCGCCAGGCACAGTGACAGGGGAACCAGACTGAGCCGCTTCATTGCCCGGCTCCCGGTTGCTTCCCGGCCGGCGGCGGCGCGGCAATTCTAGCCTTCTCAGGCTCGGCAGCCTTGTCGGGCGTGGCGATTTCCACCACCTGACCGGGGTGCAACAACTGACCACCCGCCACCACCACGTTCTGGCCGGCTTGCAAACCCTTGCCAATCATTACGGTGCCGCTGCCATAGGCGACATCACCGACCGCTTGCAGGCTGACTTTCTGTTGATCATCCACCAACCACACGGCGGGCTGATTCTGGCTTTTGAACAATGCCGACCACGGCAGCACCACCCGGCTGCTGGTTTTGGGGTGCACGGTCGCCGTCACGACGGCGCCCAGGTTCATCTCGTCGGGCGCATTTTCCAGGGCAATCTTGACTTTTACCGTTCCGCTTTGGGCATCGATGGTCGGCGTGATTTCCCGCACCTTGCCTTGTGCGGTGATGGCTGGACGGTTCAACAGGCTGACCGTGACCGGCTGCTGCGCCAGGTCTTGGTTGAATAGCGATTCGTACACGTCAAAAACCGCATCGCGCTCGCCGGCGCGGGCGAGGGTAAAAATCGGCACTGTGGCTTGCACCACCTGGCCGGTTTCGGCTTGACGTTGGGTGATGACGCCGTCGGATGAGGCGCGTAGTTCGGTATACGCAAGCATGTCGCGGGCATTGGCCAGCTGCGCCTGCGCGGCGGCGTACGAGCTGCGGCTGGAACGCAGTTGCGCCTGGGCCTGATCGTATTCGCTCTTGCTGGTGTACCCCTTGGGCAACAGTT
The DNA here is from genome assembly GCF_900573885.1 of Pseudomonas viridiflava. Classification (GTDB taxonomy): domain Bacteria; phylum Pseudomonadota; class Gammaproteobacteria; order Pseudomonadales; family Pseudomonadaceae; genus Aquipseudomonas. The sequence goes on along the minus strand of NZ_UPSE01000533.1, from coordinate 11,479 downwards.
TTTCCTGTCGCTGGAAACTCACTTGCGCCAGACGCAATTGCGCTTCCTGGGCCTGCACAGCGGCCAGAGCGTTATCCATGTTGCTTTGCTGTTCTTGCGGGTCGAGCCGGGCCAGCACCTGGTTGGCAGTCACGCGGTCTCCCACCTCGGCGTTGCGCTCGATAATCTTGCCGCCGACACGGAATGATTGCTGCGCTTCAACGCGCGCCTGAATGTCGCCGGTCAGTTCTACCTGATCGCTGAAATCGCCGGGCTTTACGCTCTGTACCAGCACGCGGGTGTGCGGTGGCGTTTCGGTTTTGTCATTGCAGCCTGCCAGTGCGAAGCACGCGGCGATGGCCAGCAGGATTGCGCGAGTGGATGGGTTGCGTTCGGGCCATGCCTGTTCCGGCATCTGGTACTCCTGGTCCTTGAAGGCGGCTATTCCCTGAATACGGCGACGGACGCCGTGTCATGCATGGGCTTGAGAGGAAGCCGCACGTCGGAAAGTTCAAGTTTTCAAGCAGATAACGCGCCCGTCCGATTTCCTGTAACCCGGTTACAAACCTTGCTGAACCGTTCTTCCTCCGTGCCAGTCAGCAGTAGTAGACGCCGAGAAAACACGATGGAGATGCGCTTATGACCCTATGGGTGATCAGTTACAACAAGGACCAGAACACCTCGACCCTCGATGTCGAGCAGGCTGAAAAACCAACTGTGGAGGAGGCGGTGCAATACGTATTGGAATGGGCTGAACAGAACTTGGAAAAAGGTGAGTTCGGCGACCCAGAAGAGCCGGCCAACGAGCCACCGTTGCAGTTGCTCAAGGATTACGGCATTACCATTACCGGCATTTTTCCGAAGTAGTTCGTTCGCTGGCGAGCGTACCTGAGACGCTCGCCACTCTTTTTCAGGCGGCCTTGCCGTCACACTCGCGAATCAGCGCTAACGCCTCTTCCTTGCTCAAGGGCTGGCGCATACGTTCGGCCAACAGCGCCGTCGCCGCCTCGCGTTGACAGGCCACCACTCCGTTAACCGCGCCGTCCGTGCACAGCAAGGCGACAAAATGCAGGTTGGTAAGATCGCCTTCAATCACGGTCTCCTGCCAGTTGCTGGCATGCCCCAGGTAATCGAAGCGCTTGCCGAAATGCTGGGTCCAGAAGAACGGCACGCCGTCATAGGCGACCGCCTTGCCGAGCATGTTTTGCGCCGCGATCCGCGCGTGCTGTTGGGCTACACGCCAGTGCTCGATACGCAGATGTTCATCGGCCAGCGGAAAACGGGCGATATCGCCGGCCGCCCATAAGCCGGGCGCGGCGCGCATATGCTGGTCGACCACCAAGGATCCGTCATCACACAGGCGCAAGCCTTGCAGCAGGTCCGTCGCCGGATTTACGCCTACCCCTATGAGCACGAGGTCGGCGGCAATCCGCTCGCCGCACGCAAGCCGCACGGCCTTTACGTGCTGGTCTTCAGCCTCGTGCCCGGCTTCAAAGCTGACCGCTTCTTCACCCACCCGGAACACCACGCCATTGCTCTCATGCAGCAAGCGAATGGCTCGGCCGACTTCCATGCCGAACTGCTTGGCGAAGGGCACTTCGTGGCGGGCGATCACCGTTACCCCCAGTCCGCGTTTGCGCAATGAGCTGGCGGCCTCCAAGCCGATAAAGCTGTCACCGATAATGACGGCGCGATCGCCTGGAAGGGTGGCATGCAGAATGTTCGCCGCGTGGGCGCGTGAACGCAGTACGTGCACGTTATCGAGCTGGGCGCCCGGTACATCGAGAGTTCTCGGTACGGCGCCGGTGGCCAGCAGGGCAGAGTCGTAGCGATATAAACGGCCGTCGCTCAGCTCGATTTCCCGGCGCTCGGCATCCATACGGTTGACGTCACCGTGGATGCGCTCGATGCGCTGTTCACGGTAATAGTCGTCACCTTTCAAATCAGGAATCTGCGCAGGCGCCATATCGCCCGCAATCACGAATTTGCTCAGCACCGTGCGATCAAAGCCCGGTGCTTCCTCGCGGTCGATCAGCAGTAGGCGACCGGCAAAGCCGTGTTCACGCAAAGCCGACGCCGCCGCGGTGCCCGCCGCGCCACCGCCAACGATGGCAAATAGCCGATCATCCGCTTGATTATCCAGGTCAGACGAGGCGGGTAAGGGTTGGTCATCGACGTACACCTGACCATCGCGAATGGTCACGGCAAAGCGCTGTAAATCTTCCAGCGCCGGCGGCTCGCAGACGTGGCCATCGCTGAGCCGGAACGTGCCCTTGTGCCAAGGGCAAATCAGTCGGCCATTGCAGATAGCCCCTTCAGCGAGCGGTGCGCCGGCGTGTGGGCAGTTGCCTTGGAAGGCCTGCACCGTGTCGCCCGTTCGCAACAACACTAGCGACTGCTCACCTAACGTGGCCTGGCCGATCTGGCCATCCGGTAAATCTGAAAGGCAGGCGACGTAGTGCAGCGGCATAACGGGCTCCTTAATGCAGAACGACAAGGACGTCAGGGTTTTTCATACGGCGGGTATTGATCGCTGGGCGCGCGCTTTTCGGCTCGCGGGTCCGGCGCATCATCGGGAATGCGCGGCGGATGCCGCGGGTCGATCTGCGGGTCGGCGAGGTCGGGCGAGTCAGGGTCGAAGTCCGCTTCGGAATCGATCTGCTTGCCGGCCTGCTGGCGTGGATACCCGGGCAAACCCCGGGTATCGGCTGGTGTGTCCTGCGCCGGCCATTGCTCGGCATCCAGCGTGGCGCTGTCGCGATCAGGCGGTGCGGTTTGATGGGGTTTCATGACAACCTCCGCAGATTAATGGTCGTGCTTGGCTTTCAGCTGCTTGGCCATTTCCAGGTGGTGTTGCAGGGCGGGCAGCTTCTCGGCGGCGAAGGCTTTCAACTCAGGATTTTCCGAAGACTCGGCCTCTTTTTTGAACAACGTGATGGTCTGCTCGTGGGCGGCCACCTGGTTGTTGGCATACGCCTTGTCGAACGACTCGTCGCGCATTTCCAGCAGCAGCTTTTTCGCTTTGTCGATCATCGAGGCTTCGTCTGGCACTTCGATGTCCTGCTTTTTGGCCAGGGCGGTCAGCTCTTGATTGACCTTGCTGTGGTCAGCTTGCATTTGAGTGGCGAACTCGCGCACGTCGGTGCTTTTGCTTTTTTCCAAAGCCAGCTTGGCGGCTTCGATTTCGAGGATGCCGCCTTGTGCGGCGTTCTCGACAAAGGAATTGGAGGAAGCGGCTACAGCGCTAGCCAAGGCGCTAAAGCTGAGGACACAGGCCAGACCGAAGTGTTTGAGCGGGGTAGTGTTCATTCCATTTTTCTCCACTGTTACGCGAACGGGTCGTCGCTAATAAGTGGACGGGCGGGTCTGGCGGAAGGTTTCGATTATTTGCCGAGCGGTACGGGGAGGGGGGTGGTGGCTGCTTTTTTGCGTATCGTTGGGCTTCGCTACGCTCACCGCCCGCGGACCGTCCCAACCTACGACCTAACGACCTACGGCCGACGGCGGTGCAAAGCGCTACTGATTCAGCGCTGTACTCAACATGTGCGCCACCTGCTCGGCGGAATACGGTTTGCGCAGGAAGGTAAACCCTTGAAAACCGCTATCGGTCAGGGTCTGGCTGTAGCCCGAGGTAAGGATGATGGGCAAATCCGGTCGGCGACGGCGCAGCTCCTGGGCGAGCTTTACGCCGCCGATGCCGGGCATCATCACGTCGGAAAACACGGCATCGAATTCCAGCGCTTCGGGGCCCATGCGTTGCAGTGCTTCTTCGGCGCTGCTGGCCCAGGTCACGTCATAGCCCAGGTCTTGCAGCATATCGGCGGCGAAAGTGCCGATTTCGCGGTTGTCTTCGACCACCAGAACCCGCCGCCGCGTGCCAGCTCGCGTCGCAGGCTCGAGCGGGGTGTCCGGGACTGATGCCGGCAGTTCCGCTTGCGCCTCCACTTGCGGCAGGAACAGCGTGAACGTAGTGCCTTGCCCGGGCACGGAATAAACGTCCACATCGCCGCCCGACTGCTTGGCAAAGCCGAATACCTGGGAAAGTCCCAGCCCCGTGCCCTGGCCAATTTCCTTGGTGGTGAAGAAGGGTTCGAAGATGCGCGTCATGACCGATGGCGCAATGCCGGAACCGGTGTCGGTGACGGCGATCGCGGCCAGCAGCCCGGCGTCTGCGGCTGACTCGGTAGCCGATGGCATGCGCTGGTTGCAGGTCAGGCGCACGGTCAGTTGACCTTCGCCGCCCATGGCATCGCGGGCGTTGATGGCCATGTTGATCAGCGCCGTTTCCAGTTGGCTGAGGTCGGCTTTTACAAAGCATGGCTGTCCAGGCAGTTCCAGTACCACTTGAATGCGCGCGCCGGCCGCCGAGTCGAGCATGTCGAGCAGGGCTTCGAGTTTCTGGCCGACGTCGAACACGTGCGGGTTCAGCGCCTGGCGCCGGGCGAAGGCGAGCAACTGGCCGGTGAGCTTGGCGCCGCGTTCGATGGTGTTGGCGATGGTGTCGATGTAGCGACCGCGACGCTCCAGCGGCAGGTCGTGGCGGCGCAGAAAGTGAATGGATGAACGAATGATGGTCAGCAGGTTGTTGAAGTCGTGGGCCACGCCGCCGGTGAGCTGGCCGATGGCTTCAAGCTTTTGTGCCTGGCGCAATTCGGCCTCGGTTTCCACCAGTTTCGCGGTGCGCTCCTGCACCCGTTGCTCCAGCGTGCTGTTGAGCGCGGCCAGCGCATTGGCAGCCTCACGCAATTCGGCGTCGGCGCGCACCCGTTCAATGTGCGCCCAGGAACGCTCGGTAACCTCGCGCAGCAAACCGAGGTCGGAGTCCGTCCACTGCCGGGGCACATTGTCGTGAATGGCCATCAGGGCAGTCAGGCGGCCGTCCTTGATCAACGGCATGCAAATGGTCGCGGTAATGCCCAGCGCCTGAAACGAGGCGGCCTCGTGGCTCGGCAGTTCGCTGAGGTTGTCGTGGATGATCAGCGGCAGGCCGGCGCTGAGGTTGCGCACAGCCAGTTCGCCGAAGTCGGCCAGGCGATACACCCCCAGAATGTGCGGCGAGCCCGGCGCCGCCCAGTCGCCGCGAATGGTGAAACCGTCCTGGTCTTCATGCATGTCGGCGTAGGCGCAGTTCGACAGCCCCAACTGCTGGGCGAGCATGCGGGTCGTGGCGGCGAGAATCACATCGGCGCTGGTAGCTGTCGCCACGGCCCGGCCGAGGCCATCGAGAAAAGCCAGGCGCTGGTTGGCGACGACGGTGGAGGTGGTTTCAGCCACCGTATCGAGCAGGCCCACCACCTTGCCGGTGTGGTCACGAACGGGGCTGTAGCAAAAGGTGAAATAGGCTTGCTCGGGCGCGCCACCGCGCTCGATCAGCAGCGGGAAGTCTTCCAGGTACGTGGCTTCACCAGCGAACGCCGCGTCGGCGAAGGCGCTGATGTCGCTCCATGCCTCGCTCCATACGTCGCTGAACGCCCGGCCCAGCGCGGAGGGTTTGTTGCCAAGAATCTGATTGAAGGCCTGGTTGTGCAACGTGGTCAGGCTGGGGCCCCAGACAATGGCTTGGGGGAAGCGCGAGCCAAGGGTGAGGGCAACGGTGGTCTTCAAAACATCAGGCCAGTCTTCTATCGGGCCCAGGGGCGAAGCGGCCCAATCGTAGGCCTTGATCCGCGCCACCATCTGCTCGTCACCTTTGAGCCACTGCACCATCTGTCCCCATCCGTAGCAATCGAACACGTCTGTTTTCTGGCATTCCTTATACCGTTCCGCCGCTTCGTCGCCAAACCCGAGATGGAGAACACCGTTGGAGAAGTGCGTCAATTCGCACGCTTCTTCCTGTCTATAGTCAATCGATAAGATTTCGGCAAAACAGGAGCGCGCGGTGAGAGTGATGTGGTGTGGCCTTGTATGGCTTATTCAGGTTGCGGTTGTGCAGGCTGCGCAACCGGTCACCTTGTTCTGCTACCAGCACAAGCCGCCTTACGTCATCGACTACACCCACCAGCAGGGGCTGTATTTCGACCTGGCGCAACGTCTGGAAGAAATGTTGCCGGCTTATGATTTTTCCATACGCGACATTCCGCGCCGGCGCCTCGACAGGCAACTGGCCGACGGCAAGCTCAAAGGTCTGGTGTTGGGTGCGAGCAGCGGCTGGTTTGCCAATTCGGGCAATTACAGCCTTACCGAACCCTTTGTCGAAGACACCAACCTACTGGTTTCACGCAGCACCGGAGCGGGCAGTCGCCTGACCATGGCCAGTCTGGATGGGCACCGGTTGGGATTGGTAGCCGGGCACCACTACCCGGAAATGGAACAGGCATTGGAAGCCGGTTTGGTGAGCCGCGAAGACAGCGTCAATGAGCGGGTCAACCTGGAGCGTCTGCAGCGGGGCTGGATAGACGCCACCATCATTGGAAGGCGAACGCTGGCCTTTTTCCTGGGAGAGCAGCCGTCTCTGAGCGAACAGCTGTTTGTGGCAGAACCACCATTGAAGGTTTATACGCGTCACCTGCTGGTTCCCACCGCATACGCGGCGCTGCTGCCGGACCTCAACCGGGCGATAGAGGCGCTGGGTGAGGATCCGGCGTGGCAGGCGAAGCTGGAGACCTATCGGTAGCGTATTGGGCTTCGCTGTGCTCACCGTACGCGACCGACCCAACCCACGGCACCGCTACATCACGAGACTAGCGGCGGGCCCGGCGCACGATGATGGCACCAATGATCAGGCCAACGGTGGCGGCGGTGGCCGAGGCAAGCAGTACGCCGAGTTTGGCGGCGCTGAGCAGGCCTTCGTCGGTGAACGCCAGCGAGGCAATAAAGATCGACATGGTGAAGCCAATACCCGCCAGGCAACCGATCAGCCCCAGCCACGCCCAGGTCATGCCTGGTGGCAAGGTGCACCAGCCCAGGCGCACCAGCAGCCAGGTGCTGGCCATTACGCCAATAGGCTTGCCGATGACCAGCGCGACCAGCACGCCGAGCATCACGGTCAGTGACGCCGAGTCGTTGAGGTCGACACCGCCCAGGCTGACGCCGGCGTTGGCCAGCGCAAACAACGGCATGATCCCGTAAGCAACCCAAGGATGCAGCGCTGCCTGCACGCGAATCACCGGCGGCAGCAGGTCACGCTGGGCGGTACGCAGTTCTTTCACCGAATGCAGCACGTCGCCGTTGTCCGCCTCGTCGCGGTGGGTGAGGGTGTTCAGGGCGTGCAAGGCTTTGTCCAGCGGGCCCTCGGTGTCGGGGCGCGAGAACACCGGCGTCATCAAGCCGAGCACCACGCCGGCCAGCGTTGGATGCGCGCCGGTCTTCAACAGCCCGAACCACAAGATGGCCCCCGGCAGCACGTAGGCATATGAGGAACCAATGCCGATGTGTTGGAAGATCAGCACCAGGGCAATGCCCGCGCCGGCGATCAGAAAGCCGACTGGCTCCAGGCCGCCGGAGTAGAACACCGCAATGATCAGCACCGCAGCGATGTCGTCGATGATCGCCAATGCCAGCAAAAACACCCGCACCGACGGCGGAATCGATTTGCCCAGCAGCGCCAGCACACCCATGGCGAAGGCGATGTCGGTCGCGGTTGGTACTGCCCAGCCCGAGCGCACAGCCGGGTCCGTATTGAAGGCGACGTAAATCAGCGCCGGTACCAGCACACCGCCCAGGGCCGCAGCCATCGGCAAGGCGGCGAGCTTGATGGACGCGAGCGCGCCTTCGTGAATTTCACGGCGAATTTCCAGGCCGACCACCAGGAAAAAGATGGTCATCAAGCCGTCGTTGATCCAGAAATGCAGCGACTGGGAAATCTGCATGTCGCCCAGGCTGATGCCCAGCGGCATATGCCACAGGTGGTGGTAACTGTCGGCGGCGGAAGAGTTTGCCCAGATCAGGGCAATGGCGGCGGCGAGCATCAGAACGATGCCGCTCACGGCTTCAATATGGAGGAAGTGCTCGAGGGCGCTGAATGCTTTGTCGGCTACGCGGCGCGCAGCCGGAAGGGCCTTGGCGGGTTGTTTCATGGTCGCTCGCTTTTTCAGACTGTGTGGCGGCCCGACCAACACAAGAAACCTGCCCGGCTAATGAACGATAGCCGTGACACCCGCGGGCAACCTTACACAACCAAACGCCACGCCGCCACCCGCTGTTTATTCGCTGAGGGTCATCAGCACGTCCGAATACCAGGCGCAGTTCAGGCCGAGCGCTTCGTCCAGTTCCTGATCGCGGTTCACGTCCAGACGCGACGAATGCACGCCCAGCAGCAGCCAGGGCAGTTCACGATCGTCACCGGCCATGCGCATCACAATCGGCGCGCCACTCGAGCCACGGTGTGTACGTGCATCCGTGAGGAAATAGCCTTCACCTTTGAACCGCAGGCCAAACGCCGAGGCAATGCTCGCCTGCCGCGCCACCGGCATGTGGTGCAGGGTGTCGTGGAAGCCCAAAGGAAAGCCGACCACCAACAAGGGGCTGCCGATTTCGATGGGTTTGGTCAGGTCGGCCAGGTGCTCGGGCGTAAAGGCCAGATACGCCGTGGTCGGCGGCAAGGCGCTACGGTCGATTTCCACCACAGCAATATCGATTTCACCGCCCGAATCGGTGGCCTGGCGCCACAGGCTTTTGCCGTCTTTGAACAAGGGAATGGAAAAGCCGATGGACTCCGCCAGGTTGTCTTTATTGGTGTGCAGCTCGATTTCCAGCCGGCTGGGGTGATGGTCGGTGGGGTCGTCGACCACCACGTGACGGCTGGTGACCAGAAACAGACGCTCTTCGCGCTGGAAAAAAAAGCCGCTGGCGTTGGTCAGCGGGCGGTCGAGGTCATAGGTAGATACGCGGGTAGCGGCGAGCAAGAGAGGTTCCAGCATGATGCGATACGTCCTGTAAGAAGCAGCGGTGTAACGTAAGAAGGGCGCAGCGGCTGGAAGGTTCGGGCGATATTTTCCCAGGGTGATGGCAGGTCTCGTCATGGCGGCGAAACCTGCGTCATCAGCGTCCCGTTATTTATCTACGACCGGGCGGTGCATGTGAAAGCGCTGGCTTTCTTCAATGGAAAAATAATCGGTCGGGCCGCCGCCGCGCATGATCGGTTGCGCCAGCACGGTGTTGTACACGCCATCTTCCAGCACAGCCGTGTCGATGTGCACGGCAACCACTTCGCCCAGCACCAACCAGGTTTCCAGCAGCCCGCCGTCGGCTTTCTGCAACTGCACGATATCGCTCAGGCGGCACTCGAACGACACCGGGCTGGCCAGCACGCGCGGCGGTTTCACCAGTCGAGATGGCGCGGTTTCAAGGCCCGCCAGCTCGAACTCGTTGACTTCTGGCGCCACCAGCGCTGACGAGGTGTTCATCTGCTCCGCCAGCGGCCGGCTCGCCAGATTCCACACAAACTCCTTGCTGGCGGCGATGTTGCGCACGCTGTCCTTCCAGCCAATGCTGGAGAAACCAATGATGGGCGGAATGTAGTTAAACGCGTTGAAGAAACTGTACGGCGCCAGATTGAGCACGCCGTCGGGGCTCTGCGACGAGATCCAGCCGATCGGGCGCGGGGCGACGATGGAATTCAGCGGATCGTGTTTCAGCCCGTGGCCGAGTTTGGGTTCGTAGAAGTGAAATTCACGCATGGGAGACCTCGGAGGAAATCGGGGGGAGCCACGTTGGGCTTCGCTTCGCTCGACCCAACCTACAGGTCCCCGTAGGTTGGGTTGAGCCATCGGCGAAGCCCAACAATCCAGGCGAAACGGTTAGCCGTTGATGACGCGGTAGCACGGCACATACGCCGCGCCGCCGGGCAGTTTCATGCGGTGCTGCTCAACGAAGGCTTGCAGCAGCTTGTCCAGCGGCTCCATCACGGCCGGGTCGCCATGAATTTCATACGGCCCGAATTCTTCGATCAGGCGAATGCCGGTGGCCTTCACGTTGCCCGCCACAATGCCGGAAAACGCTCGACGCAAGTTGGCCGCCAGTTCGTGGGGCGCAATGCTGCGGTTGAGTTTCAGCGCGGCCATGTTGGCGTGGGTCGGTTCGAACGGGCGCTGGAAACCTTCGTCAATTTTCAGCAGCCAGTTGAAGTGGAAGGCGTCGTTGCGCTCGCGGCGGAACTGTTTCACGTGCTTCAGCCCGAGTGTCATCTGCCGCGCCACTTCGGCCGGGTCATCAACAATGATCTGGTAATGCGCCTGCGCGGTTTCACCCAGCGTGGCACCGATAAACGCATGCAATTGGTCGAAATACGCCTTGGCGCTTTTCGGCCCGGTGAGAATGACGGGGAAGGGCAGGTCCTGGTTGTCGGGGTGCATGAGGATGCCCAGCAGATACAGGAACTCCTCCGCCGTGCCGGCGCCGCCCGGGAAAATGATGATGCCGTGGCCGACACGCACAAAGGCCTCAAGGCGCTTTTCGATGTCCGGCAAAATCACCAGCTCATTGACGATAGGGTTCGGCGCCTCGGCGGCGATGATGCCGGGCTCGGTCAGGCCCAGGTAACGGCTGCCGGTGATGCGTTGTTTGGCATGGCTGATGGTCGCGCCCTTCATCGGGCCTTTCATCACGCCGGGGCCGCAGCCGGTGCACACGTCGAGGCTGCGCAGGCCCAGTTCGTGGCCGACCTTCTTGGTGTACTTGTATTCCTCGGTGCTGATGGAATGACCGCCCCAGCACACCACAATTTTCGGCTCGACGCCGGGCCGCAGCGTGCGGGCGTTGCGCAGCAGGTGGAACACGTAGTCGGTAATGCCCTGGGAGGTTTCCAGGTCGATGCGTTGGCTGTCGAGTTCGTTCTCGGTGTAGACGATGTCGCGCAGGGCGCTGAACAGCATTTCGCGGGTGCTGGCGATCATTTCGCCGTCGACGAAGGCGTCAGCCGGCGCATTCAACAATTCCAGGCGCACGCCACGGTCTTGCTGGTGAATGCGCACTTCGAAATCTTTGTACGCGTCGAGGATGGTCTTGGCGTTATCGATATGCGCGCCGGTGTTGAGAATGGCGAGGGCGCACTGGCGGAACAGGGCGTAGATGCTGCCGGAGCCGGCTTCGCTGAGTTGTTGCACTTCGCGTTGGGACAATGTTTCCAGGCTGCCTTTGGGGCTTACGGAGGCGTTGATGACTTGTCTGTGGCGCATTCTGTTTTCCATAAAGAGGAGCGGTGGACAGGAGCACTCCGGCTCCGTTGTGTGGGGTAGTTTGCCGTGTGGAAGGGGGGATGTCACAGGGCGATGTGGGTCGGGTTTTTTTGGGGTGTTTGGTGTATGGCTAGAGACAGGTGGGGAGTGGGGGTTGTTCCGTTGCCCGTCGAGCAAGGCAATCGAGGCAATAGATGGCCATTGCGACGTGAGGACCCCGCCATCGCACTCCGCTCCGAAACTCTGGATTCCCGCCTGCGCGCACTGCTGTCCGGAATAATTTCGAGGGGATGTTCTGAAAGGGTTGCGGGCGTTGTTTTTACGGGGTATTCCCCTGAGCGCCAACTCAAAAACAAGCCCGCAACATGTACAGAATAAATCGACTG
>NZ_UPSE01000534.1 GCF_900573885.1 Pseudomonas viridiflava | reverse complement strand
GTCATCAATGATGCTGATGCGCTGGGCAATTTTCTTCATCGCCACCACGGTCTGCTGCACCGAATCGCCACCTTCTGTGGCTTCCTTGGCGGCCTTGCTGGCCATGCCGTCGGTGACCTTGGCGTTCTCGGTGTTCTGGTTGATGCTGGCGCTCATCTGTTCAACCGACGCGCTGGTCTCTTCAACGCTGGCGGCCTGCTCGCTGGTCGCCTGGCTCATGGACTGAGCTGTAGCGCTGACCTCTTCCGAGGCGCTGGCCAGATTATCGGCCGCGTTGCGCACTTCA
>NZ_UPSE01000648.1 GCF_900573885.1 Pseudomonas viridiflava | reverse complement strand
GTCAAAAACCATTTGAGCAAAGCGCTGCTGCAATGCCTGCTGCTGGTCGAAGATTGATGGCCAGCCCCGCCGCCCAAGCGCTAACCGCCCATTGCCTGGAAAGGGCGGTGCACTGGTACGTGCAGCTCAACGACGGCGCGCCCGACGAGGCGCAGCGCCAGGCGTGGAAGCGCTGGCTGGCCGCCTCGCCCGATCACGCCCGCGCTTGGGCGCGGGTGGAGAAACTGCAACGGCAGTTGCGCGGCGTGCCAATGGAACTGGCCATGCCCGTGCTGACC
>NZ_UPSE01000535.1 GCF_900573885.1 Pseudomonas viridiflava | reverse complement strand
ACATTTTTAAAAAGCTCACAGGTCAAGAAGGATTACAAGAAATAGCGGGTAACGCCCGGTACGCTTCTGAACAGGAGGAGGCGTGATACACGAGCGATGGGCCAGCCTATGCGCCAAGCCGGATGACAACGCTTCAGCGACACGCGGTGTATTTAACAGCAAAGCCCGATGCTACTCAAATCAGTCGTTTACGCAGTCAAAAACAGCGTGTGAGCATCAGCGTGAGCTGCATCATCAGCCCTCCTGCAAGTGCCGAAACAGAGCCTTCGAAAGGCTTTCTGGCGGGTTTGGCGCTTCCGGCCCTCGCGGGTGTCATGAAAAGGCCTGGCTGACGCCTCCGGTATTTCTCCTGCGCGTACGTCAGCGTCGGGCTGCACGTCG
>NZ_UPSE01000536.1 GCF_900573885.1 Pseudomonas viridiflava | reverse complement strand
TTCACCAATCCTTGCTGCACCGATCAACTGCGGGCGCGACGACGTGCTGAGTGGGTTGATCCAGCTCACCACGGTATGGCTGCGTCCCAGTCGTAGCGCCTCTCGCGTCAATTCCAATGCACTCTGAGTGCCGCGTGGCTGAAGCAGAAGAATCCTTTCCCGATTCAGGCCGGCATCGCGTAGCCATGCCTGGGTCAGGTTCGATGGCGGCGCGATGAGCGTCAGCCAGCGTGCATCGTCATCCTGACTGAGTTCGCGAAGGATGGGGGCGAGCAGGTTCATGC
>NZ_UPSE01000537.1 GCF_900573885.1 Pseudomonas viridiflava | reverse complement strand
AGATGATCGACACCGCGCAGAATAACAACCTGACCAACGTCAAATACCAGGGCGACTACAACACCGCGTTGCCTGCATTGAACGTGCTTTATCACCTGACCGACACCTGGAACCTGTACGCCAACACCGAAGGCTCGTTCGGCAGCGTGCAGTACAGCCAGATGCCAAACCGTGTCACCGGCGGCGAAGTGAAGCCCGAGGAAGCACGCACCTGGGAGCTGGGCACGCGCTATGACAACGGCAACCTGCGCGCTGAGATCGGGGCGTTCCTGATCAACTTCGACAACCAGTACGACAGCAACCAGACCAACGACACCGTCATCGCCCGCGGCGAGACACGCCATCAGGGCATCGAGACCAGCATCAACTACGCAC
>NZ_UPSE01000541.1 GCF_900573885.1 Pseudomonas viridiflava | reverse complement strand
CTGCAGGACAAGCGCAATTACTTCAACAGCGAATGGCAGGTCGGCCGCAGTTTCCGCATCGACAGCATCAGCCCAAGGCTGGTGGTGTTCCCGCATGTGGTCGCCGCCGTGGACTACGACTCGAAGATGCGCAGCGAAGTCGATGCACTGGGTCGCAACCGCACCTCGTCCGATAATGCGGGCGGGGTGGGTGTCGGCACAGGCGTGCGCTACTGGTTCCGTGAGGACAAGTACAAGGCGCCGCAGTCCTATGTCGACGTCTCCGTGCAGTACCGGGAGAAGGTGTTTGGCGATGACCGCGCTCAGGGTGTGTTCGCA
>NZ_UPSE01000540.1 GCF_900573885.1 Pseudomonas viridiflava | reverse complement strand
ATAATTCGCACCACTTCCGGCGCAGACGGAAACGAAAAAGCCTTGTAGTTCAATGAGTTACAAGGATTTATCGAATGAGGTCAGCGAGGAGGTCCGTCGAGTTTGTCTGAATCGACAGCGGTGAGAAAAAAGAGTTTGACACGCGGTTGTAACGCTGTAGAATTCGCCTCCCGCTGACGAGCAACGCAGAGTTGATCGAAGCGCAAGTGATTGAAGTTGATAAGGAAACTTGGAAAACTTCAGAAAATAATCGCTTGACAGTTACAGAGGACGCTGTAGAATGCGCGCCTCGGTTGAGACGAAA
>NZ_UPSE01000545.1 GCF_900573885.1 Pseudomonas viridiflava | reverse complement strand
GCTATGTACTGATGGGGTCAGTGGATTTTCTGCTGCGCATCGTGACGCCCGACATCGAGGCGTACGCGCGGTTTTTCTTCGAGAAACTGTCGCTGGTGCCGGGGATTCAAGAGGTAAATTCGACCGTGGCGTTGTCGGAAATCAAGTCTACGACGAGCTTGCCGTTGCGGTGAGGAACGACATCCGTGAAAACGCCTCGGATCGGACGCGGAGCGTCCTGAGAGGCATTCCCACGCGGAGCGTGAGGAACGATCAACCCTCACCGCGCAGTGATCGTGCCCATGCTCCGCGCTCATCGTTATACACAAGTCATCTGGCTATCCGGAGAGGCAGCGGCACTGATGTGCTTTTGTAGCGCGATGGCATGAACACCGCAGATCGCGACGTGGGTGAAGGC
>NZ_UPSE01000546.1 GCF_900573885.1 Pseudomonas viridiflava | reverse complement strand
CAGCGGCACCATACCCAGGCTGAAGCGGGAGTAGCCCTGCGCCTTATAATGCAGAATCAACCCGACCATCGTGAATTCCATGGTCAATTTGGGCGCGTCCGGATGCGAGCGCATCAGGTCCAGGCTGGCCAGTTCGTGGCTGGTGGTTTCCAGCAGGTTGGAAAACGCCACCGGCTTGCCCTGGAAGTGAACGATCGCAATGCGGAAATACTTGAGGTACTCGGGGTTGAAGCGTCCCAGAGAAAAGCCTTTCTCACGCACATTCTTGCCGGTCAGCCAGGCATCGGATATCGCTTTGAGTTCATCGATTGGCGCTTCGCCCTGCTCGTAGATCTCCAGCGAAAGACCATCACGACCACCACGGTTCCAGGTGTAGCGCAGGTCTTTAATCTCCTTGCCTTTGGCTTCGATATCGAACTTCAGCAGGTCGACTCGTGCTTCTTCGCCCAGCTTGATCGCGGTCAGCCCGATGTCCATGTAG
>NZ_UPSE01000549.1 GCF_900573885.1 Pseudomonas viridiflava | reverse complement strand
GGCTTCGAAAGCCTAATACGTCTAGAAATGTAACAATAGCTTTTCTATACATGGACTGTTCTCTACATTGGGTTGACAGCGCAACAGTTTGAGCATCCATATTATTCGCAGGATGCGTTCGAGCGGACGCTGCTCTACGGCCACAATCTCCGTCTCCGATGGCCCCCGCGTGGACGCTTATCACGCCCGGCTGGGCAGGATCTCAGTTACCACCCATCTGCGCTAAGCAGATCGATATACCACTGAGATGCTACTGAATCAGGGCTCGCATAGGCGATACAAGTAACTGTCGCTTTCCGGGAGGG
>NZ_UPSE01000550.1 GCF_900573885.1 Pseudomonas viridiflava | reverse complement strand
GTACCTGGCTCAGGCACTCTGACCGGTCAGGCTTCGTGGCGAAGGCGTATAGCGGTCAGAGCGAGAGGGGGCGTATCGAGGGGAGAATCAGTGCCGACCGGGCACTTTCTGCTGTTGCTGGGTAATCTCGACGGGCATGTCTTCCTTGCTTGTCCACAGGCTCTGCGCGTAACCGGTTGTCACGACACCCAAGCCAAACAATACGACCAGAATCCAGAGTAAATCAGGCTTGCGTTTCATTGACTGCCCTCCTTAGGCAAATCAATACGGTGTCAGCAGCGGTTTTCTAC
>NZ_UPSE01000551.1 GCF_900573885.1 Pseudomonas viridiflava | reverse complement strand
GTAGAGGCTTGAGCGCTGACCGTTGAGGGCAGCCCTCGGGAACTGACCGGTGCTAGGCGCTGACCTGCATCAGCGGTGCGCGCATGCTGAGTCGCAGCGTGTCCCACAGCTGAACCCTGCTTTCCACGGCGGCGATGGCGGCCTGGTACACCTCTTTTTCGCGTTGCGGATCGCCCGCCACCAGGCGTGCCAGCAGATGTTCTGCGGCTGGGCCGTGGTCTTCGGAGTCGACTTCAATGTGGCGTTCCAGGTAATAGCGAAACGTCGGTGCCTGACTTCCGGTGATGCCCCAGTCATCGAGAATGCTCTGGAACATCAGGGGGATGACGCTCTCGCGGCCATGCAGAAATGCAGCCGCCACACTGTGAGCCGGCGCATGCAGTGCCGTCTCGAGGGTGCTTGTCACGAACACCGATGCCGCCTGGCCTGCGTTGACGAGCTGCAGGGCGGTTGTGTAATGC
>NZ_UPSE01000552.1 GCF_900573885.1 Pseudomonas viridiflava | reverse complement strand
GTCGGGAGATGCTCAATTGACCCCCTTTACCCGAGGCAAATGGCTGGCGCTGCTGTGCCTTGTGCCGTTTGCACTGTTCTTCATCGTGTTCCAGATCGCCCCGCTGTTCTGGGTGGCAATCCACAGCGTGCAGAGCGACAGCGGCTGGGGCCTGGAGAACTTCAGCAAGGCGTTCAATTCGCGCTTCTATCGCCAGGCCATGCAGTTCAGCCTGGAGATCAGTTTCTGGTCGAGTCTGTTCGGCATTCTGATTTCGATCCTCGGCGCCTATTCGCTGCGCAAGGTGGACTCGCGACTGCGGGACTTCGTCAATTCGTTCGCCAACATGACCAGCAACTTCGCCGG
>NZ_UPSE01000555.1 GCF_900573885.1 Pseudomonas viridiflava | reverse complement strand
GATCTGTATTTTCAAGGCATGATTTCCGAGTCCTGGGCGCTCGAAGACGGGATCGTCAAGGAAGGCAGCTTCAATCTTGACCAAGGCGTAGGCGTGCGTGCCCAGTCCGGCGAGAAAACCGGTTTCTCCTACAGCAACGCGATCACCGAGGAAGCGCTGCTCACCGCCGCGCGTGCCGCCCGTTCCATCTCCCGCGCAGGCCAGAACGGCCGCGCGCAGGCATTCACGTCGCAGGACGTGGCTCAGCTTTATGCGCCGGATAACCCGCTGGAAGTGCTGACACGTGCCGAAAAGGTCGAGTTGCTCAAGCGTATCGACGTGGCAACCCGCGCGCTGGATCCGCGCATTCAGCA
>NZ_UPSE01000639.1 GCF_900573885.1 Pseudomonas viridiflava | reverse complement strand
AATATTGTGCTGCACAAGGCGGATCGAGGTGCCCGGGGCGGATTGTCCATGGTCATCGGCAGAAGGTTGGTGCAGAACCATGAGCTGGACCAGATCGAGCACACCCGCCAGACCCTGTACATGGACGTTCACGAGATCGCTGCGGACGATCACTTCGGTTCGGTCATGGGCTACATGCGCGCCACCTGCGAGCGCAAGAAAATCGCCATGCCGTTCTGCGGTCTGTGGCGCTTTCGAGATGGAAAGATCGTCGAGCACTGGGAAAACGTCTACGACATCAGGGCGTTCGGCAGCTTCATGATGGGCGATGAGGCATTGATGAGTCGCTGGCTGTGTGACTGAGCGTGGGAATGCGCGCCTACGTGTGGGAGCATGTGCATCTGACTGTCAGCAGGTGCATATCATGTTGCGTATTCGTGGAACCGTGGGCCAGTGGCCGGTGGATTTGACAC
>NZ_UPSE01000556.1 GCF_900573885.1 Pseudomonas viridiflava | reverse complement strand
CTTCGGTGCGGGCTCAGGCGTCGCGGGCATTGCTGCCGCCAAGGCGGGCGCGCTGGAAGTGGTGGCCTGCGATCTCGATCCGTTGGCAATCGCTGCGTGCAAGGCCAACGCAGACCTCAACGACGTGCGCTTGAACTACTCGGCGGACTTCTTCGCCGAGGCCGACCGCTTCGACCTGATTCCGGTCGCAGACGTACTCTACGACCGCGCCAACCTGCCCTTGCTCGACCACTTCCTGAGGCGCGGCCGTGAAGCGCTGGTCGCCGATTCCAGGGTTCGGGATTTTCAGCATCCGGCTTACCAGCGCCTTGGAATGCTGCACGCGCTGACCCTGCCTGATCTGGC
>NZ_UPSE01000557.1 GCF_900573885.1 Pseudomonas viridiflava | reverse complement strand
GAATCAGGGTGTGCGGCGCGACTTCGAGGTCGAGCTTCCAGAAGCCTTGCTGGCCCAGAATATAGGCGACAGGCTCACCGGTACGGCGACGTTGCAAGTAACCCGCGAACGCCAGCGCCGCTTCAGTGCTGACAATGCGCTCGGGCCAGGTGTGCAGGAAGCTGCGCGGCTTGCCCAAGGCAGCGGCCAGCAATAACTCGGCGTCGAGCCGGGCGGTCGGGGAATCGGGAAGCTCAGCGCTTCTTAACAAGCTGGCGATGATGGTCATTTACTCACCC
>NZ_UPSE01000560.1 GCF_900573885.1 Pseudomonas viridiflava | reverse complement strand
GCAATACATGGTGGCCGGTGGCGATGAAAAGGTCGCCGAAACCGTTCAGGTCTCGCTGGACGGCTTCAAGGCCTACCAGGAAAAGCTGCTGACCTCGTTCAAGAGCCCCGCGAACGTGCAAATGCTCCAGCAGCTGGGCGTGGTGATCGCTGATTATCAGAAATCCCTGAACAACATGCGCAGCGGCTACAAGACCAGCATCGCATTGCGCAAGGATCCGACGGTTCATGCCACCAAGGCCACCGAAATGCTGGACCGGATTCTGGCCGACGTGAAGAAGCTGGACGCCACCGATGAAAGCCGTTTCAACCAGTACGAGCTGATTGTCGTTGACAAGGATGACCTGA
>NZ_UPSE01000561.1 GCF_900573885.1 Pseudomonas viridiflava | reverse complement strand
TAGCACTCTGCGCTACATGACCCACCTGGCAGCCAAGGAGCTCGAGTTCAAGGTCATCAAGCTGGACCAGAAGCGCAACAGCGTTGTCGTTTCCCGTCGCAGCGTCCTGGAAGCCGAGAACAGTGCCGAGCGCGAAGCTCTGCTCGAGTCCCTGCAGGAAGGTCAACAAGTCAAAGGTATCGTCAAGAACCTCACCGATTACGGCGCATTCGTCGATCTGGGTGGCGTCGATGGCTTGCTGCACATTACCGACATGGCCTGGAAGCGTATCAAGCATCCATCCGAAATCGTCAACGTTGGCGACGAGATCGATGTGAAGGTCCTGAAGTACGATCG
>NZ_UPSE01000562.1 GCF_900573885.1 Pseudomonas viridiflava | reverse complement strand
ACCTGATCCAGCGGCACGATCTTCTGATTGGCCATGGTGGCCCGCTCGACGTAAAGCGCACGCTCGTGCATGCCCAGTTCGGTCAGCACTTCTCGCACCTTATGAAAGTTGCGACCCAGCTTCATGATCACCGCCGCGTCGGCATCGGCCAGCTTGCGTTTCAGGTCTTCATGGGAAAGCACGCCAGATAGCACCGACAGGCTCTGATTGCGATACACCAGCGGCGCACCCAGCACCGAAGCGCCGCCCAGCATCGAGCAGACGCCCGGAATCACCTCAGCTTCGTAACGCTCGGCCAGACGGTCGTG
>NZ_UPSE01000563.1 GCF_900573885.1 Pseudomonas viridiflava | reverse complement strand
ACGAAGGATCTGCGAACCCGCGCCGACGGTGCTGTAAGTGGTCGGTGTCTTGATCGGTTGCTGCCCGGCCGTTTCGC
The DNA here is from genome assembly GCF_900573885.1 of Pseudomonas viridiflava. GTDB lineage: Bacteria > Pseudomonadota > Gammaproteobacteria > Pseudomonadales > Pseudomonadaceae > Aquipseudomonas. Next base: position 214 of record NZ_UPSE01000563.1, on the reverse strand, counting down.
GGATATGGGCCAGCACCACGTCGCCATCCAGCGGATGACCCAGCAGCAGAACCACGCCGCTGCCTGCCTTGGAGACCGCGCTCATCGCGGCTCTCAGGCTCCAGCGGCCTGGCTGTTTGACCATCAGCAGGTCGCGCAGCGGGTCCATGTTGTGCACACGCACCAGGGTCGGTTCTTCCGCGCAGATCTTGCCCAGCGTCAATGCGAGATGGAC
>NZ_UPSE01000564.1 GCF_900573885.1 Pseudomonas viridiflava | reverse complement strand
CCGCTGCACGACGGCCTCGATCTGCGGGTGCTGGCGGCGTACTTCGTGCCTGCCCTGATCGTGTTTGTCTTGATCAATCTGATCATGCACCGGTCTGGCAGCACCTCGACGCCCTTCGGCCTGACCGCCAGCTTCTCCAACAACATCCTGATCGGCATTCCGCTGGTGGTCGGTGTGTTCGGTGATCAAGGGCTGGTGTTGCTGTTCACAGTCATCGCGATACACAGCCTGACCCTGTTCACCTTCCAGAGCCTGTACGACAGCCTGGCCGGTGATCAACCATTCAACACCCGCTCGCTGTTCGCCGGCCTGGCAAACCCGTTGATCATCGGGCTGTTGCTGGGGATCGTGGTCAACCTGTCAGGGCTCGTGCTG
>NZ_UPSE01000565.1 GCF_900573885.1 Pseudomonas viridiflava | reverse complement strand
GTAAGCCTGTTCAACCGACCGGAAACGGAGGCCCGAGCGGAGCGAAAGCGACGAAGGTGCATGGCTGAATTTCACTTGAAACAGCCGGCGCTTTTTTAAGGTGAAAATATTCCGGACAGTAGTGCGCCTGCGCGGGCATGACGGTGCTTTGGTCTATCCGTGCATTCCAAACGTGCAGGTGTTTAGAAAAGCACCTTCGCCACATCGGTAAACCGCTTGGCGAAATGCACGGTGATGCCTTCCTTCAAGTAGTCCGGCAATTCGGTGAAGTCGCCTCGGTTGGCTTCCGGAAGAATCAGTTCGTAGATTTTTTGCCGACGCGCTGCGATGACTTTTTCACGCACCCCGCCGATGGGCAGTACATGCCCGGTCAGGGTCAGTTCGCCGGTCATGGCCACGCCTTTTTTCGGCGCCTGGTTGCGCGCCAGTGAGAGCAGGGCGCTGGCCATGGTCACGCCGGCGCTGGGGCCGTCTTTTGGTGTGGCGCCTTCTGGCACATGCAGGTGAACGAAGGCCTGGTCGAAGAACGTCGGGTCGCCGCGGAATTCCTTGAGGTGCGAACTGACGTAGCTGTACGCAATCTCGGCCGACTCTTTCATTACTTCGCCCAGTTGCCCGGTCAGTTTGAAGCCACGGTTCAGGGTATGGATGCGCGTTGCTTCAATGGGCAACGTGGCGCCGCCCATGCTGGTCCAGGCCAGGCCAGTAATCACGCCAACGCCGGCCAGTAGCTGCTCGCGGCGGAACAGCGGCATGCCCAGGTAGGCTTCCAGGTCTTTCGGGCCGATTTTCAGCTTGCTGTCCGGGTCGCCCAGCAGTTTCACCACGGCTTTGCGTACCAGCTTGCCGAGTTGTTTTTCCAACTGGCGAACGCCGGCTTCGCGGGCGTAGCCCTCGATCACGGCTTTCAACGCGTTGTCGCTGATGCTCAGGCGGTGTTTAGGCACGCCGGCCTTTTCCAGCTGCTTGGGCCACAAGTGACGCTTGGCGATGGCGAATTTTTCTTCGGCGATGTAACCCGCCAGGCGAATGACTTCCATGCGGTCGAGCAGCGGTCCGGGAATGGAGTCCAGGGTGTTGGCGGTGCACACGAACAGCACCTTGGACAAGTCCAGGCGCAGGTCCAGGTAGTGGTCGAGGAATTCGGCGTTCTGTTCGGGGTCCAGGGTTTCCAGCAGCGCCGAGGCGGGGTCGCCCTGGTGGCTGGCGCCGAGCTTGTCGATCTCGTCGAGCATGATCACCGGGTTCATCACTTCGACATCTTTCAGCGCCTGCACCAGCTTGCCGGGCAGGGCGCCGATGTAGGTGCGGCGATGGCCTTTGATTTCCGCTTCGTCGCGCATGCCTCCGACGCTGAAGCGGTAGAACGGCCGGCCGAGGGTTTCGGCAATGGATTTACCAATACTGGTTTTACCCACGCCCGGCGGGCCGACGAGCAGGACGATGGAGCCGGAAATTTCGCCCTTGAACGCACCAACGGCGAGAAACTCGAGAATCCGCTCTTTGATGTCATCCAACCCGGAATGTTGGGCGTCCAGCACTTGTTTGGCGTGTTGCAGGTCGAGCTTGTCTTTGCCGTGCACGCCCCAGGGAATGTTGGTGGCCCAGTCCAGGTAGTTGCGGGTTACTGCATATTCGGGTGAGCCGGTTTCCAGAATCGACAGCTTGTTCAGCTCTTCCTCGATGCGTTTTTTCGCCTGCTCCGGCAGGGTTTTGCCCTCCAGGCGCTGCTCGAACTGCTCCAGGTCCGCGCTGCGGTCGTCTTTGGTCAGCCCCAGTTCCTGCTGGATAAGCTTGAGCTGCTCCTTGAGGAAGAACTCGCGCTGATGCTCGCCGATGGTGCGATTCACCTCCGCCGACAGCTCGCTTTGCAGGCGCGCCACTTCCACTTCCTTGCGCAGCATGGGCAGCACTTTTTCCATGCGTTCCAGCACCGGCACAGTGTCGAGCACGTCTTGCAGTTCTTTGGGCGTGGCGGTGGTCAGCGCGGCGGCGAAGTCGGTCAGCGGCGAGGGCTGGTTGGGGCTGAAACGGTTCAGGTAGTTCTTCAGCTCCTCGCTGTACAACGGGTTGAGCGGCAGCAGCTCCTTGATCGCGTTGATTAGCGCCATGCCGTACGCCTTCACCTCGTCGCGACGGTCATCGGCGCTTGGCGGGTACTCCACTTCCGCCAGATAAGGCGGACGATGCCGTTTCAGCCAGCCACGAATCTTCACCCGTTGCATGCCTTGGGCTACGAATTGCAGCTTGCCGTCCACGCGGCTGGCCTGGTGAATTTTCACCAGCGTGCCGTGCTCGGGAAGGCTGTCGGTGTTGAAGTGGCGGGGATCGGTCACCGGCTCGTCGACATAAAACAGCGCCAGGCTGTGGTGATCGGTTTTGCCCACCAGCTCCAGGGTTTCGGTCCAGTGCTCTTCGTTGACGATAACGGGCAGCACCTGCGCCGGGAAGAATGGCCGGTTGTGAATGGGGATGACGTACAGCCGTTCCGGCGGCCGCACGTTGGGCAGTGCCAGGGCGTGGGGAAGATGAAGGCCCTCGGGCATCTGCGCGTCTTCGTCGTCGATATCAGTAACGTGGTCGTTCATGCGGCACCTGTGATCACTACATGACTACGTAGATGGGTCGGACGGGCAACTAATTCAATGGCACGTGTTGTCTGGCAAGCGAAGCGGAGGGTCTGCGCGGTGCAATGTCCCCTTGTTCTGGCGCTGCAGGCCCCGGAAAAAGCGGGCCGGCGTGGCGTTCGCCCGTCGGCCGCGGCTGTAAAAAAACGGCCGATTCGCTTACCATGCGCGCTTCTTTTTCACCCGCCTTTGCCATGCTTGAAGCCCGCCTGCTCCGTCTTGACGACCAGACTCACGAACACGCCCATGGCCACCATCAGCTGGTGTTGTCACTGGCTGGCCGTGCCGAGTTCGAGGTGAACGGCCGGGGTGGCGAGGTGTGTCGCATGCGCGCCTGTCTGGTGCCGGGCGATGCCGAGCATCAGTTCGCCGGCGTGGGCGACAACCGCATGCTGATCATCGATCTGGATGAACAGGATAGTTCTGCCGACGACCTCGAGCTGCTCGCCCGTCTGTTCGACATGCCGCGCTATCCGGCGCTGGATGCCGACTTCCAGAACCTGCTCAGCTACGCCGGTGCCGAACTGGCGCGCTATGGCAGCGACACGCAGCTGGCGCGCTCGCTGAGCGGCGTGCTGCTGCGCGCCTTGCACGTGCGGCTGTTTGGCGAACGCAACGAGCGCGCGCCGGGGCCGCTCAATGTCGAGCGGCTCGACGCTTATATCGATGAACACCTGGCGCGGCGTATCAGCGTGGCGGAGCTGGCACATGTGGCCTGTTTGAGCCCCAGCCATTTTCATGCGCAATTCAAAGACAGCCTCGGCCTGACGCCCCACCAGTACCTGCTGAAAATTCGTCTCGACCGCGCCTCGCGGTTATTGCGCGAAAGCAGCATGCCGCTGATTCGTATCGCCGAAGAGTGCGGTTTCTCAAGCCAGAGCGCACTCACCACGGCCATGCGCCGCTACCTCGGGCTTACGCCAAAACGCCTGCGTGGCGAACCATAGCGCTTATTGCCAGGCAGACTGGGCCTTGTCCATTTCCCGTCTATATTTGCTACATGCCGCCAGGGGCTGATGATTTTTTGTGCTAGTGGCACATTGCCGGTTTTTGCAGGTGAGTTTCGCGTACAACTCCGTTAGGCTGCTTGGCGGCGGGTCCATTCTGGCTCATCGAGCGCTCTAAACCGCCCATTGAACACTTCAAGGTAGTCGCTATGCCCGTATCGCGTCGCTTGGCCCAGGTCTTTCGCAGGTGTTCGTCGTGGCTGTCGCTGGCCGCCGTGTGTGTGGTGTTTACCAGTTGCTCGGTCGGGGCAGCGACCTTCCAGGCCAGCCTGGTCGATGGCCAGGGTAAACCGCTCGAAGGTGCGGTGATTACCTTGCAAGGTCCGACCGATGCGGCGTTGCCGGCGCAAACGGCGATCATGGACCAGGTACAAAAGCAGTTTTCGCCGTCGGTGCTGGCCGTGCACAGCAGCACCAAGGTCACGTTCCCCAACAGCGACAACATCCGCCACCACGTGTACTCGTTCTCGCCGGCCAAGCGTTTCGAATTGCGCCTTTACGAGGGCACCCCATCCGAGCCGATTACCTTCGACAAACCGGGCGTGGTGGTGCTGGGCTGCAATATTCACGACTGGATGGTGGGCTACATCTATGTCACGGACGATCCCTGGTTCGCATCCAGCGACGCCAGCGGCAAGGTGCGCCTGGAGCTGCCCGCCGGCCATTACAACGTCACGCTGTGGCACCCCAAAGCCCCTGATATGCTCCCGCAAAAGGGCGGTGAACTGAGCCTTGGCGACACCAGCAGCGATCAGCAATACGCCGTCAACGTGGGCGCAGCGGCGGATACGTCGGTGTCCGGCGCCGCACCGAAACCCTCGGCATTTGGCAACGCATTCAAGAAGGCCGCGAGTGAAACTCAGCAATAGCTTCCAGTCGCGTATCGCCGGTGTCCTGATCCTGCTGTTGCTGGTGGTGATCGGCACGCTGTATTTCGCCGTCAAAGTGGCCACCGCCGAAGCGGTGAAAAAGCAGGCTGGCGAACAGCTTGAGGTCGGCGTGCGGGTGTTCGAGCGCCTGATGGACATGCGCAGCCGGCAAATTCGCGACGCCGTGCAATTACTGTCTTCAGACTTTGGTTTCAAAGACGCCGTAGCCAGTGGCGATATCGCCACCATTCGCTCAGTGCTGGCCAATCATGGCGGCCGCATCGACGCCACTGAAGTGCTGTTGCTAGGTCTGGACGGCACGATCAACGCCACGTCCGTGAGCGCAGCCTCGGAAGGCGCCGATCTGTTCCCCGAGGGCAAGCCATTCCGCTATGCCAGTGAATTGGCCGAAGCGCGGCGCAACGGGCAATCGGCGCTGATCGCCTCGATCAACCACGAACCGCACCTGCTGGTCGAAACCCAGGTGCTGGCACCTATTCCCATCGCACGCGTGGTTATGGGCTTTCGCATGGACGAGGCGCTGGCCACCGAATTGCGTGCCCTGACCAACCTCGACGTCTCGTTCCTGGCCATTGAAGACGGCTCTTCCGGTCGCTTGATCAGTACCTTGAGCGCCGACCAGGAAAGCGAGCTGATGAGCTCGAACCTGCAACTGGAGCGCACCACCACGCTCAAGGAATTCGAATTCTCTGGCCAGCGTTACCTCAACGAGCAACTGGTGTTGGCCACCGGCAAGCAGTACCAGGTGCAGGCGTTTCTGCACAGCTCGCTTGATCAGGCTCTGGTCGCATTCAAACCGCTGGACCAGCGCGTGCTGCTGATTGCGGTCTGCGCCCTTGTCGCCTCGCTGGCGGGCGCGTTGCTGCTGGCCCGCAGCATCTCGCGCCCGGTGCGTGAACTGGCATTGGTGGCCGAGCGGGTGGGGCAGGGCGATTATCAAGGCACGGTGAACTTGCAGCGCGGCGATGAACTCGGCGTGCTGGCCAAAACTTTTCAGCAAATGCAGACCGACCTCGCCGAGCGCGAACGGCAGCTGGCCCATAACGCTTTGCACGATGGCCTCACCGGTCTGCCCAATCGCACCCTAGCCATCGAGCGCCTGGGCAGCTCGATTACTGGCGAGCGGCCGGTGGCGTTGCTCAACCTGGGCATTGGCAATTTCCGCTCGATTAACGAAACCTGCGGCGCCGGAGGCAGCGACCTGGCGTTGCAGCAAATCAGCCGCCGTTTGCAAGCGGTGCTGCGCCCCGGCGACAGTCTGGCGCGGCTGCTGGCCGATGAATTTCTGTTGATGGTCGACGGCAGCGACCGCGACAGCGCCGTGGCCAGCGCCGACCAGTTGCAACAACTGCTGATCAAGCCGTTGCGCGTCGGCACGCACGATATCGCCATCGACTGCGCCATCGGCATCGCCGTGTATCCGCAAGACGGCTCGACCCCGGACGAACTGCTGCGCCGCGCCAACCTCGCCATGCGCGACGCTGCCAGCGCGCCGGGCCGCTTGCAGCTGTATCAGCACGGGCGCGAAGACGACCACGAGCGGCAAATCAGCTTGATCCGCGACCTGCGTCGCGCCGCGCAAGCCAATGAACTGGTGCTTCATTACCAGCCCAAGCTCAGCATCAAAGAAGGCCATGTGCGCCAGGCCGAAGCGCTGTTGCGCTGGCAGCACCCGCAATACGGCATGGTTTCGCCCGGCGAATTCATTCCCCTGGCCGAGCGCACCGGCAGCATTCAGGGGCTTACCGCCTGGGTGATCGAGGAAGTGCTGCGGCAGCTGCGCGAGTGGAACCAGCGCGGTCTGCGGGTGCTGATGTCGCTGAACATTTCTGCTGAAGACCTGCACGATATCGGTCTGGCCACGCGCGTGAGCCGCTTGCTCACTCAGTACGCGGTGCCGGCCGATCAGCTGATTTTCGAGATTACCGAAAGCGCGGTCATGGCCAATCCTGACGTCGCCCTGAAAGTGCTGCACAGCTTGCGCGCATGCGGCATCAGCTTGTCGGTGGACGATTTCGGCACCGGCTATTCCTCATTGGCACAGCTCAAGCGCATGCCGGTGCAGGAGTTGAAGATCGATCAATCGTTTGTGCGCGAACTGGACGACGCCAGCGAAGACTCCGTGATCGTTCGTTCAACCATCGAAATGAGTCACAGCCTGGGCCTGAAAGTGGTGGCCGAAGGGGTGGAATTCGAGCGCAGCCTGCGCCTGCTGCAAAAATGGAAATGCGACACCGCCCAGGGCTACCTGATCAGCCGGCCGCTCACGGCCAGCGCTTTTGAAACCTGGGTCGCGCAGCCGTTGCACGCCAATCTGGCAATGGCGCACTAGAACAGCACAGGGACGACAGATGATCAAAACCGTGAGCGCGCTGACCCTGGGGCTCAGCCTTACGTTAAGCACACACCTGGTTTTCGCTGACAACGGCCGCCTGCTTGCCACTGGCGGCGCCAGCAGCATCGACGGTGCGGCCGGCGGCGGCATTACGCCCTGGGCGGTGCTGGCCGGCTACGGCGAGCAGGGCGAGTGGGGCGGCAATGCCTTCGTGACCCGGGTTGAAACTGGTGACTACCGACTCGACGTGGCCGGCGGCGCGGTGTCATACGGCAACCGTGTGGAGCTGTCTTACGCGCGCCAACGCCTGGATCTTGGCACCCTGGCACGCGACCTGAACCTGCCAGAAAACACCCTGAGCCAGGACATCTTCGGCCTGAAGGTTCGCCTGTTTGGCGACCTTATCTACGACCAGTTGCCACAGGTTTCCCTGGGCATTCAACACAAGCGGCAAAAAGACTTCCTCATCCCCAGCCTCGTCGGCGCCCAGCGTGACGAAGACACCGAAGGCTATATCACCGCCAGCCGTCTGTTCCTCGGTGGCGCGTTCGGCTACAACCTGCTGCTCAACGGCGGCCTGCGCTACAGCCGGGCGAACGAGCTGGGCCTGCTCGGGTTTGGCGGTGATCGCCGCGACGAGCGCAGCGTGTTGAAAGAAGGCTCGGTCGCCGTACTGTTCAACCCTCGCTGGGCATTGGGCGTGGAATACCGGGAGAAACCCGACAATCTGTCCTTCGCCGGGGAAAGTGACTGGGCCGACGTGTTTATTGGCTACTTCCCCAACAAGCACGTGTCCGTCGTGCTGGCTTACGCCCGCCTGGGAGAAATTGCCACGCTGGAAAACCAGGACGGCGCCTACCTGTCCATTCAAGGGAGCTTCTGAGCATGCGCCTGCTAATCAGCCTGTTGCTGGTGCTGCTCACCGCGTGCGCCCAGCAGCCGGCCAGAGACGACAGCCTGTATCGCGAACTGGGCGAGCGTGAAGGCATCACCCGCATTGTTGAAGGCATGCTGCTCAACATCGCCAAAGACCCGCGCATCGTCGAGCATTTCACCGACGTGGATATCGAACGACTGCGCGACAAGCTCGTCGAGCAGTTCTGCGTTGAAGCGGGCGGCCCGTGCACCTACACCGGTGACAGCATGGAAGAAAGCCACAAAGGCCAGAACCTGACTCGCAGCGACTTCAACGCTCTGGTAGAAAACCTGCAAGACGCCATGGCAGCCGAGGGCGTGCCGCAGCGGGCGCAGAATCGGTTGTTGGCGCGGTTGGCGGCGATGCGCGGACAGGTGATTGAGCGGTAGCAGTTGGATTCGGCGCTTAAAACCCTCTCCCCAGCCCTCTCCCGCAAGCGGGCAGAGGGAGCGGATCGGCGTATCAGGCCAGCCCGGCACGGTCTATTCCCCTCTGCCCGCTTGCGGGAGAGGGGCTAGGGGAGAGGGTTTTGTAGAAGCGAGCTTGCTCGCGAACCCTGAAAACGTTGATTGCCGAGGCTAACCGGGTTCGCTAGCAAGCCAGCTACTGCGGGCAGTGTTCGCCGCCAAGGCCACAAGTTCCCTGCGCCAGAGTTTCCAGCAAAAACTCCAGAGTTTTTAATAAGAACCCCGTCGCACTAAGCCTCTACATTCCGTGCTCCGCTTTTCTGCCTCCATCGTCCGTTTTATTCGCGGTGGCCGCGGCTTTGCACTAAACCCAGTGAAGCGTTGAGCGTTTTTATACGGACGGATGCCGTACTGGTTTTCATCGCCCGGCCCGGTCCGCGCGTTGTCTGCGGTGAGCGCCACAAGCGCCATCGGGTTTTACAGCAATTGAAAAAACCAACGCCGAAGGCGGGCTATCCCCAGCTTTCGCATAACAACAAATAAGAGAGACCTTCTTATGACTGCCAGCACTCCCATGCTGATCACCTTTGTGGTGTACATCGCCGCCATGGTCATGATCGGCTTGTTCGCCTACCTGCGTACCAAAAACCTCTCCGACTACATTCTCGGCGGCCGTAGCCTCGGCAGTTTCGTTACGGCGTTGTCTGCCGGTGCTTCGGACATGTCCGGCTGGCTGCTCATGGGCCTGCCAGGCGCGGTGTACATGTCCGGCCTGTCGGAAAGCTGGATCGCCATCGGCCTGATCATCGGCGCCTACCTGAACTGGCTGTTCGTGGCCGGTCGTCTGCGCGTTCAGACCGAACACAACGGCAACGCCCTGACCCTGCCGGACTATTTCACCAACCGCTTCGAAGACAACAGCAAGGTGCTGCGTATTTTCTCGGCACTGGTGATTCTGCTGTTCTTCACCATCTATTGCGCCTCGGGTGTGGTAGCCGGTGCACGTCTGTTTGAAAGCACCTTTGGCATGACCTACGAAACCGCCCTGTGGGCCGGTGCCGTAGCCACCATCGCTTACACCTTCATCGGTGGTTTCCTGGCCGTGAGCTGGACCGACACCGTGCAGGCGTCGCTGATGATCTTCGCCCTGATCCTCACGCCAATCGTGGTCATGCTCGCCACCGGCGGTATCGATCCGACCTTCGCCGCCATCGAGCTGAAAGACTCCACCAGCTTCGACATGCTCAAAGGCGCGAGCTTCATCGGCGTGATTTCGCTGATGGGCTGGGGCCTGGGCTATTTCGGTCAGCCGCACATTCTGGCGCGCTTCATGGCCGCCGATTCGGTGAAATCGATTGCCGCTGCCCGTCGTATTTCCATGACCTGGATGGTGCTGTGCCTGGGCGGCGCGGTCGCCGTGGGCTTCTTCGGTATCGCTTACTTCTCGGCGCACCCGGAAGTGGCGGGCGCCGTAACCGAGAACCCGGAGCGCGTGTTTATCGAACTGGCGAAAATCCTCTTCAACCCGTGGGTGGCCGGTGTGCTGCTGTCGGCCATTCTGGCGGCAGTGATGAGCACCTTGAGCTGCCAGTTGCTGGTGTGCTCCAGCGCGCTGACCGAAGACTTCTACAAGTCCTTCCTGCGTAAAAACGCCTCGCAAGTGGAACTGGTCTGGGTCGGCCGCGCCATGGTGCTGCTGGTTGCCATCGTAGCCATCGCCATCGCGGCTAACCCGGAAAGCAAAGTCTTGGGCCTGGTTTCCTACGCTTGGGCCGGCTTCGGCGCCGCGTTCGGGCCGGTGGTGCTGATTTCCCTGACCTGGAAAAACATGACCCGCAACGGCGCGCTCGCCGGCATGCTGGTCGGTGCGCTGACCGTGATCCTGTGGAAAAACTTCCTCAACGACCTGGGCCTGTACGAAATTATTCCGGGCTTTATCTTCGCCTCCATCGCCATTCTGGTGTTCAGCAAGATTGGCCAAGGCCCGTCGGCTAGCATGCTGGCGCGCTTCGACAAAGCTGAGCGCGAGTATCAAGACGCGTAATGCTCAAGTGCTTTAACTGAATAGTGCTTTTTTGGCCCCTCACGGGGCCTTTTTTTTGTAATCGCGAAAACGGATCCGCTTTCTCTGGCACTCGCTTACTGGGTCTCGCAGGTTGCCCTAATCCGTCTGAGGATCGTTACGAAAAAACCTTCGCTCGCAAGGAGCGGTCTTGCTGCCCACCTGTTGCCTGGCGCGAATACTGAAAACGCTATCGGCCATTCTGGCTGCCTAGCACAGGAATCGTCCTGAGATTGAGCCGGAGACACTCTCATGAACACTGCGCCGCTTACCGCCACCGTATTTCGACCCAGCCTGCTGGCGGCTTCCTTCGCAGCAGCCTTTGCCCTGGTTGGCCAGGCACACGCCTACGATCAGTCTTCGTTCTTCCCCATCCCTTCGCAGAAGACGCCGGACTGGCTATTACTAGTGGGCCATGTAACCAATCCCTGTACAGGCACTGTTATTACTCCGCACCTGGTCGTTACGGCCAGTCACTGCGCGCATGATGGCAAGGAACTGTCATCACCAAAGGATGGTTACCGCTACACCGGACAGGTCAAGAAAGTATTACTGACCACAGGTTTTCTGGTAGGGGACAAGCCAATTCGCCCTCTAAAGAGTACAGCGCCCGTTTTCAGTTATGCCGATGAGCGTAAACATCTGCGCGAAGGCCTTCCCTTCTACGTGTTGGGTTACAACGCCAACCCTCAATCGGCGGCAGTAGACCCGTACTCGGGTAATGGTCTGTTCCGCGCGATCATGGGTTATCCCAGTTCTTCCTTTGTCAGCGCGGGCATTCCTGGCGTGGGCTTTTCCTACCAGCCTGGGCCTTTCCCCGCTCGCACGCTCTGGACCAATCCACCATCAGGCTACGAGCTGCCATTTACCACCGGCGATGATGGTGCGCCCATTTTGGCCGGGGAATTCGACGATGAGTCGGGGGTTATGGGGCTTGTCGCCGGCAAACACATGTCCGCCACTGGTCAGGTCCGATTGAGCAGCCTGTGGCCTGACGTTTACCGGATGCTCATGGAGCGGGGGCTGCGCGATGACGCCATTGCGCTGAGCCAGAAAGTTCTGGGGACGGGCGAGTGGGGCGCAAATGATCGTCGTGGCACAGTCGGGCAGATCTTTGTTTACAACAATCCGTACAACCAGAAGGTCGAGTTTTTCCGGCTGGCTGCATTGGGAAGCGATCAGCGCTACTGGTACTTTCCAACCAATCAGAAAGACAACGACTACTGGCAGTACCTGGGTAACGATCTGCCTTCCTTCGCCGAGGCCACCACCCCCATTCATCAATGGGGCGAGAACGGGCGGCAGGGTGTTGTAGGCGACATTTACATCTACGCCAACCCGTATACGCAGCAGGTTGAGTTCTTTCGTTTGAAAAAGTCCGGGCTCTACTGGTACTTCCCAACCAATAAAACCGATAACGCGGACTGGGTTTATCTAGGCACCCGGCTGCCCGTAGCTCCCTAGTCCAGGGGCAGGTCAAGCCAAAGCGCTGGAACAGACCGGGCCCGCTGTTCTGGCGCGCTAGCAATTGACTGTGTACGAGCTGGTAAGTCGCGTTCAACAACGACTTATCGGCTCCTACGGATGGTTCTGTCTGCGCTCCCATAAACAGGAGATTCTTGAATTCGCCTACCGCACAGGCGTAGCCGACCCCTCGCATAGTCCGGGGTTAGAACACATTTATCTAAAACTCTCAGCCCCTTAGCCGGTCTGCTTCAGTAGCGCAGTGAAAGCGCGCCCCCTTCATCCCCAACGGAAACCCGGTAAGGACTATGTGCGGAATATCTGGAGAGTTACGTTTCAACAATCGCCCCGCCGACCTCGCAGCGGTCGAGCGCATCACCCATCACCTCGCCCCGCGAGGCCCCGATGCCCATGGCTTTCATAGCCAGGGTTCCATCGCCTTGGGCCACCGGCGCCTGAAAATCATGGACTTGGAGGAAGCCTCCGGTCAGCCGATGATCGACAGCCAGCTCGGTTTGTCGATGGTCTTCAACGGCGCCATCTACAACTACCCAGAGCTGCGCACCGAGCTGCAAGCGCTGGGCTATCAGTTTTTCTCTGACGGCGACACCGAGGTGTTGCTCAAGGGCTACCACGCGTGGGGCGCCGATCTGCTGCCCAAGCTCAATGGCATGTTCGCCTTTGCCATCTGGGAGCGTGACAAGCGCGAGCTGTTCATCGCCCGCGACCGTCTGGGCGTCAAGCCGCTGTACCTGTCCCATACCGCAGAGCGCCTGCGTTTCGCTTCAACCCTGCCAGCCTTGCTGCAAGGCGGCGATATCGACAAAACCCTCGACCCGGTCGCCCTCAATCACTACCTGAATTTCCATGCCGTAGTGCCGGCACCGCGCACGCTGCTGGCCAATGTCAGCAAGCTGCCGCCGGCCACCTGGTTGCGCGTGGATGCCAACGGCAAAACCACCCAGCAAACCTGGTGGACCCTGAATTACGGCGCCGCTGCCGACGAGCAGGCTTACGGCCTGACGGAGTGGCGCGACCTGACGCTCGACAGCCTGCGCGAGGCTGTGGCCATTCGCCAACGTGCCGCCGTGGATGTTGGCGTGCTGCTCTCGGGCGGTGTCGACTCCAGCTTGCTGGTGGGCTTGCTGCGTGAAGTCGGCGTGGAAAATCTGTCGACCTTCTCCATTGGTTTTCAGGATGCCGGCGGCGAGCGCGGCGACGAGTTTCAGTACTCCGACCTGATCGCCCAGCACTACGGCACCCGCCACCATCAGTTGCGCATCGACGAACGCGAAATCATCGAGCAACTGCCGGCCGCCTTCTGCGCCATGAGCGAGCCGATGGTCAGCCATGACTGCATCGCTTTTTATCTGCTGTCTCGCGAAGTGGCCAAGCACTGCAAAGTGGTGCAGAGCGGGCAGGGCGCCGATGAGCTGTTTGCCGGCTATCACTGGTACCCGATGGTGGACGGCGCGGCCGATCCTTATGCCGCCTACCGTGCCGCCTTTCTGGACCGCAGCTACGACGAATACCGCGATACCGTGCAGCCCGCCTGGCTGACCGGCGACTGCGCTGGCGATTATGTGCGCGAGCACTTCCAGCGTCCCGGCGCGGATGCTGCCGTTGACAAGGCGCTGCGCCTGGACAGCACCGTGATGCTGGTCGACGACCCGGTCAAACGCGTGGACAACATGACCATGGCCTGGGGCCTGGAGGCGCGTACGCCGTTTCTGGACTACCGGCTGGTAGAGCTCTCGGCGCGCATTCCCGGTCGCTTCAAGCTGCCTGATGGCGGCAAGCAAGTGCTCAAAGAAGCCGCGCGGCTGGTCATCCCCTCGGCCGTAATCGACCGTCCGAAGGGCTATTTCCCGGTGCCTGGGCTCAAGCATCTGGAGGGCAATACGCTTGGCTGGGTGCGCGACCTGCTGATGGATCCGAGCCAGGATCGCGGCTTGTTCAACCCCACCATGCTCGATCAGTTACTCACCGACCCACAGGGCCAACTGACCCCGCTGCGCGGCTCCAAGCTTTGGCAACTGGCGGCCCTGAACCTGTGGTTAAGCGAGCAGGGCCTGTAACGGGCCCGCATTTGCGATGTTTTTCAGACGGTCTGTTTTGCAAGGGAAGTTTTGTTGATGAAAGGCTATGCCTACAGCCAGCGCCTGTTGCGCGGCCAACCGCCGTCTTATGAGCGCTTGCAGGCGCGTTTTGCCGAAGATGGCGACATGAATCCCCATCCGCCCCAAGCCCTGCATTGTGGCTGGGGGCGGATTCTGATCGGGCACACCTACCCGACACCGGAACTGCTGGCCAGCGACCTGCTGAATGAAAAGCCGGGCGAGCGTGATATCGCCTTGTACGTGTCGGCGCCCCATCAGGTGCTGGCGCAGGCGCCGCAGGGGTTGTTCCTTGACCCTTCCGACACCCTGCGCCTGTGGTTCACCGACTATCGTCAGGCCCGTCGCGGCTTTCGTGGCTTCAACGTGCGCCGTGCGCAGAGCGTGGAAGACTGGCAGGCGCTGAACAACCTGTACCAGGAACGCGGCATGTTGCCGGTAGACCCGGACCGGCTTACCCCGCGTGAAGAGGGCGGGCCGGAATACTGGCTGGCCGAAGATGCCGACAGCGGCATGATCATCGGCGGCATGATGGGCCTCAATCATCGCAAAGCCTTCAACGATCCCGACAACGGCTGCAGCCTCTGGTGCCTGGCCGTGTCGCCGCGCTGCACGCGGCCTGGCGTGGGTGAGGTGCTGGTGCGGCATTTGATTGAGCACTTCATGAGCCGGGGGCTGAGCTACCTCGACTTGTCGGTGCTGCACGACAACCACCAGGCCAAACGTCTGTACGCCAAGCTGGGCTTTCGTGACCTCACCACGTTTACCCTCAAGCGCAAGAACGGCATCAACGAAACTCTGTTTCTTGGCCCCGGCCCGGAAGCGGAGCTCAACCCCTACGCCAAGATCATCGTCGACGAAGCCCGTCGCCGCGGTATCGAGGTGCAGGTGGATGACGCCGAAGCCGGCTTGTTTACCCTTAGCCAGGGCGGACGGCGCATTCGGTGCCGCGAGTCGCTAAGCGATCTGACCAGCGCCGTGAGCATGACCCTGTGCCAGGACAAAGTGCTCACTCACCGCGCATTGCGCCGTGTGGGTCTGCAGTTGCCGGCCCAGCAACTGGCCGGCGAACCGGAAGAGAACGCCGACTTTCTCACTGAACACGGCCGCGTGGTGGTCAAGCCGGTAGACGGTGAACAGGGCAAAGGCGTGGCCATCGACCTGCGCAGCGAAGAGGAAGTGGAGGCCGCCATCAAGCGCGCCCAGGCCTTCGATAATCGCGTGCTGCTGGAGAGTTTTCACGAAGGCGCCGATTTGCGCATTCTGGTGATCGGCTTTGAAGTGGTAGCCGCCGCCATTCGCCGTCCCGCTGAGGTGATTGGTGATGGACGCCACAGCATTGGCGCGCTGATCGAAGCACAGAGCCGTCGTCGGCAAGCGGCCACGGGCGGTGAGAGTCGCATTCCGCTGGACGAAGAAACCCATCGCACCCTGCGCGCTGCCGGCTTTGACTACGACAGCGTGCTGCCGGCCGGGCAACGCCTGGCCGTGCGGCGCACCGCCAACCTGCATACCGGCGGCACCCTTGAAGACGTCACCGAGATCCTTCACCCGGTGCTCGCTGACGCCGCCGTACGTGCGGCGCGGGCGCTGGATATTCCCGTGGTCGGTCTCGACATGCTGGTGCCTGGCGCCGATCAGCCCGAGTACGTGTTTATCGAAGCGAACGAGCGCGCCGGCCTGGCCAACCACCAACCGCAGCCGACGGCAGAACGGTTTATCGACCTGCTGTTTCCGCTTAGCCAGACAGCTGGCTGATTCTCCGTCATCTCCGCGCGCGGGGATTCCGCATGGGGGTTGTTGCGGCATTTGCGGCACGCCCTGCCATTCTGGATTCCCGCCTTCGCGGGAATGACGTCATTTATAGAAGGAGACCTGAATGAAAAAAGTCCCCGAACCCGACCTTGATTACCTGCGCCGCGTGCTGCTGGAAATGCTCGCCATTCCCAGCCCGACCGGTTTCACCGACACCATCGTGCGTTATGTGGCTGAGCGCCTTGAAGAACTCGGCATTCCGTTCGAGTTGACCCGCCGGGGCACGATTCGCGCCACGATCAAGGGCAAGCAGAACAGCCCTGATCGCGCGGTATCCACCCACCTGGACACCATCGGCGCCATCGTTCGGCAAGTGCAAGACAACGGCCGCCTCGGCCTGGCGCCTGTCGGTTGCTGGTCGAGTCGCTTTGCCGAGGGCAGCCGCGTCAGCGTGTTTACCGAAACCGGCGTGTTCCGTGGCAGCGTGCTGCCGCTGATGGCCTCGGGGCATGCGTTCAACACCGCCATCGACCAGATGCCGATCAGTTGGGACCACGTCGAATTGCGCCTGGATGCCTACAGCAGCACCCGTGCCGATTGCGAATCGCTGGGCATCAACGTCGGCGATTTCGTCGCGTTCGATCCGCTGCCGGAGTTCACCGAAAGTGGCCATATCAGCGCCCGCCATCTGGATGACAAAGCCGGCACCGCCGCGTTGCTCACGGCGCTTAAAGGTCTGGTCGAAAGCGGTATCGAGCCGGCTATAGACTGCCACCCGCTGTTCACCATCACCGAAGAGGTCGGCTCGGGGGCAGCGGGGGCGTTGCATTGGGATGTGAGCGAGTTTGTCGGTATCGACATCGCGCCGGTGGCGCCGGGGCAACAGTCCAGCGAACACACCGTCAGCGTGGCCATGCAGGATTCCGGCGGACCCTATGACTATCACCTGTCGCGTCACCTGCTGCGCCTGGCCGAAAAGAACGAAGTGCCGGTGCGCCGCGACCTGTTCCGCTATTACCACAGTGACGCCCAATCAGCCGTGGCGGCGGGCCACGATACCCGCACGGCTCTGCTAGCCTTTGGCTGTGACGCCACCCACGGCTACGAACGCACCCATATCGACAGCCTGGCTGGCCTCAGCCGTTTGCTCAGCGCCTACATTTTGAGCCCGCCGGTTTTTGCCAGCGACGCCAAGCCGGGCGGGCAGTCGCTGGAGAATTTCAGCCACCAGATCGAGCACGATGCGCAGATGGAAAGCGACACCCGGGTGCCGACTGTAGACAGCGTGCTCAATTCGCGTGAAAACGACACTTGATGGGCGGCCGGCATAGAGGCAAAGTGCCAGACAAACAAGAGTGGAGCGATCTGACAGCTCTGCCGGAAATTTGCCAGAGGTTTACGGATGCCTCGTGTTTGTTTGGTCTTGCTGCTGTGCCTGTTCGCTGGAGGCTCCTGGGCCAGCGTACGGACGCTTGCCCCGCTTAATCAGGACGACCTGCGCCTGTCGCTGTCGCCTTATGTCGGCTATTTCGAAGATCCCAAAGGCATTCTCAGCCTTGAGCAGGTGCTGGCCATTCCCGACGAGGAATTTACCGGCGCCCGCAGCGACCACGTCAATGTCGGCAAAAACGCCTCGGTGTGGTGGTTCAAGGTTCGCCTGCTGAACAGCCGCCCGCACGATCTGGCGGGCTATCTGGAAATCAACTATCCGCTGCTCGACCATATTCAGCTCTTCCTCAAGACCGCTGACGGCAAGGTGGCGATACAGGAAAGCGGTGATCGTTTCGCTTTCTCCCAGCGCCCGGTGCAGGTGCGCAACTTCTGGTTTCCCATGGCGTTGCCGCAGGGCGAGAGCACCGTAATTCTTCGCATCGAGAGCACCAGCACGTTGTTCGTGCCAATGTTTTTCAGCACCTACAGCGCCAGCGCCGCGGCCCAGGAAAACCTCATGGGCGCAAACGGCGCCTTTTACGGCGTGCTGTTCGCGATGTTCTGCTACAACCTGTTCCTGTTCTTCTCCCTGCGTGAACGGGCGTACTTCTGGTACCTGGTTTACAACCTCAACATCGGCCTGTTCGCCGCCAGCTTCGACGGCATGCTGTTCAAATTGATGCCGAACCTCATTGACCTGCAGTCGGTGAGCATTTATGTGCTGATGTTCCTGCACAGCTTCAGCGCCACCCAGTTCAGCCGGCAGTTCCTGCACACCGCCCAGTTCTCGCCGCGCCTGGACCGGGCGCTGCAGTACTTGATGGTGCTGATCCTGTGCTGCATGGCTTCGGTGGCGGTGATCGGCCTGCAAGCCTGGAACATTCTTGCCAGCCTGACAGTGCTGTCGGTGTCGTTGGTGTTGCTACTGAGCGGCGTGTACATCTGGCGCCAAGGCCTGCGTTACGGCTCGTACTACATTCTCGCGTGGGGCATTTTGCTCTGCTCATTCATCGTTGCCACCAGCGGCTCGCTGGGCGTCGAGATCTTCGGTATTTACGGCGGCACCATGGTCAAGGTGGGCGTCACCATCGAGTTGATCACCCTGTCTATCGGCCTTGCCGACCGCATCAACCTGCTCAAGGAAGAAGGCTTCCGCTCACGCCAGGCAGCGGCCAAATCGGAAATCGAGAACCAGGCCAAGAGCCGCTTTCTGGCCAAGATGAGCCATGAAATTCGTACGCCGCTCAATGGCGTGCTGGGCATGCTGCAACTGCTCAAAGGCACGTCGCTGGACCGCAGCCAGCGTTTTTATGTCGACACAATTGCCAGTTCTGGCAGCTCCTTGATGGCGGTGATCAACGACATCCTCGACTACGCGCGCATCGAGTCCGGAAAGCTGAGCCTGGAGAACATCGAGTTCGACCTCGAAGTGCTGATATCCGACACCATGACGCTGTTCACCGCCCAGGCGCTGGAGAAAAACCTGCGCCTGTATGTGAGCCTGGAAGTCGGTGTGCCCCAGCGCATCAAGGGTGATCCGACGCGGCTCAAGCAAGTGCTGATGAACCTGCTCAGCAATGCCCTGAAATTCACCGCCGAAGGCCATGTTGCCGTCAGCGTGTGCCGCCGCAACAACAGCCTGGGCGACCCGCATCTGATTTTCGCCGTCAGCGACAGCGGCATCGGCATTGCCGGCGACGCGCAAACGCAGTTGTTCGAGTCGTTCTCCCAAGGCGACTCCAGCACCACGCGCCGTTACGGCGGCAGCGGCCTGGGCCTGGCCATCAGCAAAGAGCTGGTGGAAATGATGGGCGGGCATATCGACGTCCAGAGCACGCCGGGGCAGGGCACGCGCCTGGCGTTCGACTTGCCGTTGCAAGAAGGCGAGCGCAATGACGATTCGTTGCGTGAAATGCTCAAAGGCAAGACGGCGCTGATAACCTCGCTCGACGGTCTGGGGCTGGACGCCCTGAGCCGTTTGCTGGAGCGTTGGGGCATGCGCACCGAGCGTTGTCAGAATCCGGAAAAACTGCAGGCGTATCTGGATGACTTCGCCGTTACGCCCTTGCTGATTCTGATGGCGCCCTGGCCGGGCAGCGTGCTGCATTGGCTCGATGCCCTGCGCCCGCGCCTGCAAAAAGGCCAGCGTATTCTGCTGCTGTGCCCGCCCGAGCAATGCCAATTGCTGCCGCCCAGCAAAGGGCTGCGTCTGCTCAACCTGGCGCAACCGCTGGCCATTACGCCGCTGCGTGAAGCGTTGTCGGAGTTTTACCAGGAGCGTCGAAGCGAAGCGCGCCCGGTTCGCGACGATCAGAGCGGCAACAACGCCTGCATTCTGGTCGTGGAAGACAACCCGGTGAACCAGCTGGTGGTGCAAGGCTTGTTGAAAAAGCGTGGCTACCGCGTACGTGTGGTAGCCAACGGCGTGGAAGCGGTGAAGGACTACAGCCGCGACCCAGGCGCCGTGCACCTGATACTGATGGACTGCGAAATGCCGGAAATGGACGGCTTCGAAGCCACCCGGCACATCCGTCTGCTGGAAAAAACCCAGCGCCTGCGCCCGGTACCGATTGTGGCGCTGACCGCGCACATACTCGACGAACACCGCGAGCACGGCGCCCAGGTGGGCATGGATGACTTCCTCAGCAAGCCGCTGGACTGTCAGGTGTTGTACACGACCCTTGATCGTTTTCTCGCGACCAAGGAAGAAGCGCCGGCCAGCGAAGAAATTTCGCCGTCTTAATGGCATGGCAGCAGGTGGGTTAACATCGCCGGGCTTTCTGGAGAAGTGCCATGTTGATCCCGCAAGAAATGCTCGAACCTGAAACCCTGACGCGCCTGATTGAAGACTTCGTCACCCGTGACGGCACCGACAACGGCGACGAAACCCCGCTGGAAACCCGCGTCGCCCGTGTACGCCGCGCCCTCGACAAAGGCGAGGCGGTGATTGTGTTCGACGTGGAAAGTGAACAGTGCCAGCTCGCCATGAAGCACGACGTGCCGAAGGAATGGCTGGAAGAGTGAGCCAAACGAAAATCAGCTTTTGTAGGAGCCAGCTTGCTGGCGAAGCTTCGGAATCTCAAGAGCTTCGCCAGCAAGCTGGCTCCTACACATGTATTTCACGAGGGAATTGCGCGCGGCCCCGTAGGTTGGGTTGAGCAAAGCGAAGCCCAACAATCATCAAGGCGCCGAAAAACGCGGTCCAAACAAAATAATCAACGCACCCACCACGCAAAAGGCCGCGCCGATCCAGTCGGTACTCAACGGCCGCGCCCGCTCGACCACACCCAGCCAGAACAGCGACGCCACCACATAAATGCCACCGTAGGCCGCGTAGGCGCGTCCGGCATAGGCCGCTTCCACGCGGGTGAGCAACAGCGCAAAGAGCACCAGACTCACCAGCCCCGGCACAATCCACCAGGCGCTTTTGCCCATGCGCAGCCATGACCAGAAGGCGTAGCAGCCGGCGATTTCAAATAGCGCAGCGAGAAAGAACCAAAGGTAATTGAGCATTGGGGGGCACCGCCTTTGCAGGGGTTAACTGTGCAACGCGCCTTCGCGCTCCCAGGCGCAGCGAACCAGCAGGCCGCCGCTGTCTTGCGGGCTATGGAAACCCTGTTCCGACTCCCAGCGAAAGGTGTGGCTGCCGCTCAACTCGGTTTCCAGATGCACCACCGCGCTGCCCCAGTACAAGCGCTTGAGCAGCGCTTCGAATTGCTCCACCCACAGCGTCCACTCGTACTCCACGGCGCGGTAGCTGGCGCCGAAGTGAATGACCTGTGTCTGGTACAGCCCTTCACCCGCTTGCGGGCAGAACGAAAACATATCGCGGCCAATAAACGGCCAGGCATCGCCAGAGGGCAACGCGCGTAATTCACGCTGGTTGATCGTCCGACGCAGACGCGCCTGTTCCGGATCCGTCGACGGCCAGTCGCGGATGCAGCCATAGACGATGGATTCAGACTCCAAGCGGGTACTCCAGACAGCAGGGAAATGGGGCGTGGCGGATATTACCAGCGGGTCAGTGTCAGGGGCAGCGGCAAATGCTTGGGGCTCGCCCAGCCCAGACCCTGCCCGCAGGGCTAGCGTGCTAGCGAACCCTGCAAACGCGAATTTCAGCATCATCGTTTGCAGGGTTCGCCACCAAGGTGGCTCCTACAGCGATTCTTTCGCTACACACTGCGTGCCTGCCCGCAAATACGGTTGCAAGGTCGGCGCCATGCCTTTGAGCACTTGCACCGGCAGCGCCGAGGTAAAGCGGAAGCCTTCTGCTGCGCGGCCCGGCACAAAGGCGGTAAGGGTGCCGAAGTGGTGATCGCCCAGGTAAAACACAAAGGTGGCAGTGCGGTTCAGCGAGCGCGAGCTGAGAATGCGCCCGCCGGCGCCCACGCTTTCAATGCGGTTATCGCCCGTGCCGGTTTTGCCGCCCAAGACCATGGCGCTGCCGTCGTCCTGGGTGAAGCTGCCGTTCAGACGGCGCGCGGTGCCTTTAGCCACCACTTGCGCCAGCGCACCGCGCAAGGCTGTGGCCACTTCACTGGAAAGCACGCGCTTGCCTTGATCCGGGTTGATGCCCAGGCGGGTTTCGTACGGCGTGCCCGCGGCAAAATGCAGGCTGTCGATACGCACCGTGGGTTGGCGAATGCCGTCGTTGAGGATGATGCCCATCAACTCTGCCAGCGCCGCCGGCCGATCGCCCGAGCTGCCGATGGCGGTGGCAAGCGAGGGCACCAGATGGTCGAACGGGTACCCCACGCGCTGCCAGCGCTGGTGAATATCCAGAAACGCCTCGACCTCCAGCATGATGCGAATGCGGCTGTCGCGTGCGCGCTTGTGCCGGCTCTTGAACAGCCAGCCGTACACTTCCTGGCGCTGGTTGTTACTGGCGGTCACCGCGTCGTTGAAGCTGGCTTGCGGGTGCTGTTGCAGATAGCCGAGCAGCCACAGCTCCAGCGGGTGCACGCGGGCGATATAGCCTTGGTCCGGCAAGCTGTAAGCGCCCGGGCCGTATTTCACATACAGCTCGTGCACGCGCGCCGGGCCGACCTTGTCGGCGACCAGATGCGCGTTAACAAAGGTGCCAAAGGTGGCTTCGTCGACATCGGGCATTAGATAGCGGTGTACGGCCGCCAGGCGCGAAGCGGTGGGGTGCATGCCGTCGAGAAAGGTGTCGAGGCGTTCAGTGGCGTTCTTGCCTTGGTATTTACGCCAGAAGCGCAGCAGAAACACCGTGCCTTCGTGGTCCGCAAAGCGTTGCAGATAGTCCTGGCGGCGCGGGTCGTGGTCGTCCTTGAGCAACTGGGCGCTGCTGTTGCTGGACTGGTAGGTGCTGTAGCGCACCACGTCGCGCATCAGGCGAATGAAGGGCAGGTTGATCGACTCTTGCAGCGACTCGCGCATGGTCGGGTTGCGGCCGTTGTCTTCGCGGCGAAAGTTGTTGAAGTGATGCAGCCCGCCGCCGGTGAAAAACCGCTCGCCGGGGCTGGCCGAGTAGCGCCGCTCAAGGGCTGCATTGAGCATGGCAGTGAGGCTCGGGTCGTTGCCGGCGGCCAGGTAATCCACGGCCCAGCGCGTCAGATAATCCTGCTCCGGCACCTCCACCTCTCGCAGCTGCGCGGGCGTCTGGCCGACGAAACGGCGGTGCAATTCGTCGATGATTTCCAGATAGGTCGTCAGCACCCGCAGCTTGGCGGTGGAGCCCAGCTCCAGCTTGCTGCCTTCGTTGATATCGAAGGGTTGATCGGTGCTGTCGGTTTGCACCCGTACCCGCGAGCCGTTGGCGGTGCGCTCGAACAGGGTGAAGCTGTAGCGCACGGCCTGAGTGGTTTGCGCGGTCAGCAGATACTCGCCGAGCAACCCCGCCTGGGCGGCAAACGCCGGGTCGGCGAGGCGTTGCAAGTAATCGCTGGCCGCTTGCTGCAACGGCCCGTTCAGCGTGGTGGTGGCGGCCAGGTCGAGGCGGTCGAGGTCATACAGCGGCTTATTCAGCAAACTCGACAAGCGACTGCGCGCCACGCTGATGCCTTTATTGCTTTCAACCATTTGCACGCCGGGCTGGGCCGCCAGATCCCGCCAGCTTACGGTGCTGGCCAGTGCGGCATCGCGCAAGGCTGCGTCGATAACGCCGCCGCTGGCCAGAATGCGAATATGGCTGTCCGTGAGCGTGGCCAGCTGGCTGTGGCCTTGCGCCAGGTAATAAGAAGGGCGGCGCTGGGCGATCATCAGCGACAGCACCTGGCGCAGGGCCAGGCCGCGTTGCGCCAGGTCGGCGTTGCTATCGCCGAGCACGCGATTGACCTCGGTGAAGTCGGCGCCGTACCACACCCGCAAACCATCGGCCATGCCGTGTACCTCGCCATACCCCGGCGCCGCCGAGAGCGGCACGCTGTTGAGGTAGTCGCGCACGATGTTCTGCCGCGCCGGCAGGGTTTGCGGCCCGTTCTGGTAAGCGCGGATGCTGGCCGAGGCCATTTGCTTGAGCTTGTCGACGCCCGACAACGTCAGGCCATCGGGAGAATGCCGGTATTTTTCCAACTGCGTGGCCAGGGTGCTGCCGCCGGCCGACTGGCCCTGAACGTCGAGCTTTTTGCCGACCTGGGTTATCGCCGCCATGACAAAGCGCGGCCAGTCCACCGCCGGATTGCTCAGGGGTTGCTGCGGGTCGAGCAGGTAGCGGTTTTCGATAAACAGCAGGCTGTTGACCACCAGGGGCGGAATGTCCTCGAAACGCCCGTAAAGCTGTTGTGGATAGGCAACGCCATACAGCGGCAACCCGCCGCAATCGGCAATGGCCAGACCGGTTTGCAGCTTTTCCGGGTAGGGAATGAACAAGCCGTGGCGGCTGTATTCCATCAAGGCCGGCGAGAAGCGCGTTTGCGCCTCGATCAGGTAGTCGCGCTTGTGCAAACGCTCCAGCATCTGCGGCAGGTAGGCATAACCCAGGCGTTTATCAAACGGGCCGTCGGCCGGATAACGAATGGCATCGGTGGGGCCGTCTTCCAGCGTGTAGGTGAGCGTGGCGGCATAGCGGCTCAGCTCGCGGGACTGGTAGGTGGCGGTGGTGCTTTCCTCATACGCCAGCCAGCCGAGCGCGACGACCAGCAGCAACAGCGTCAGCCAGAAGGTTCGGCGTAACGCCCGGCGCCAAGGGGAGCGGGGTGGTGGACGTTTTGCGTTGGGCAAAGGAGAGGAAGTCAGGCCGGGCACCGTTTGCTCAGCCGAAGTACTGTTCGTTTGCCACAATGCGCCCATATCAGAATTGGCCTTGGCTCTGCGTTGCTCTGCATGGGTTAAAGCGTAGACGCTGTTGTCGGCGGCAAAATGCGGTTAACGTTTCCGCGCGTCACTTTTTCTTTTTTTCTTCGAGTCCGACCATGCAACGCGACCATCGTGAACAGCTCAATTTCAGCTGGCAGGCCAATGCCGACGCCTGGACTGCCGCCGTGCGCGAACGCCGTATTGAAAGCCGACGGCTGGTTACGGATGCCGCCATCGTGCGCGCCATTCTGGCCTGCGAGCCCAAGCGCGTGCTGGACATCGGCTGTGGTGAAGGCTGGCTGTGTCGCGGCTTGATGGCCCATGGCATCGAAGCGGTGGGCGTCGATGCTTCGGTGCCGCTGATCGAAACGGCGCGGGCCATCTGCTCCGGGCAATACCGCGTGTGCGGCTACGCCGACCTCGAAGCGCAGGCGCCGCTGCTGGGCAAGTTCGATGTGCTGGTGTGCAACTTCGCCCTGCTCGACGAACCCTTGGCGCCGGTGCTCAATTCGCTGCACAGCCTGATAGCGCCGGGCGGCGCGCTGCTGATTCAAACCATCCACCCGTGGAGCTCGCGCGGCGAAGGGCAATACCAGGACGGCTGGCGCGTCGAGCATTTCGAAGGCTTCGGCGAGGGCTTTGCCGAACCGATGCCCTGGTTCTTCCGCACCCTGGAATCGTGGCTGACGTTGCTGGCTGAAACGGACTGGCGCCTGCAATGGCTGCAAGAGCCGCTGCATCCTGAAAGTGAACAACCGGTGTCGCTGCTGCTCTTACTGAAATCCGGACTCCCGTCTGAGCCCAGGCAAGACGAGTCCACGTAAACCGAGCCAGCCACGGATGCCTTCATGAATCTACTGCTTAACATCGACGTTCCCGACCTCGACGCGGGCATTGCCTTTTACACCCAGGCCTTCGACGTTCAACTGAACCGTTACCTGTTCGATGGGCAGGTGGCCGAACTGCTGGGCGGCCCCGTGCCGATTTACCTGCTCGCCAACCCCACCGGCAGCCACCCGTGCAAAGGGGCCGCGCGCCAGTACCAGCGGCACTGGACGCCGGTGCACATCGATATCGTCGTCGACGACCTGGCCGCCGCCTGCGAACGCGCCATAGCTGCCGGAGCAAAAAACGAAACGCCGATCCGCCACGAAGCCTGGTGCAGCATCGCCACCTTCGCCGACCCGTTCGGCCATGGCTTCTGCCTGATGCAATGGAATGGCGACGGCTACGCCGAAGTGGAAAGTGCCGCTCCATCGCACTCCGCCCTGTAGGAGCCAGCTTGCTGGCGAATCCTGGAAACGAACAGCTTCGCCAGCAAGCTGGCTCCTACGAAAAAACAGAACAAGAATTGGATAAGGACTACCCCATGCACACCGTTCAACTGGCCAACCAAACCCTTCCCGCCATCGGCCAGGGCACCTGGCGCATGGGCGAGCGCGCCGGCGAACACAAGGCCGAAGTGAGTGCCCTGCGTCTGGGCGTGGAGCTGGGCATGCGCCTCATCGACACCGCCGAAATGTACGGCGAAGGCGGCGCGGAAAAAGTGGTGGGCGATGCGCTGCAAGGCATTCGCGATCAGGTGTATCTGGTCAGCAAGGTTTACCCGCACAACGCCAGCCGCCGTGGTGCCATCGAAGCCTGCGAGCGCAGCCTGAAACGCCTGCGCACCGAGACCCTGGACCTCTACTTGTTGCACTGGCGCGGTCAGTACCCGCTGGAAGAAACCGTGGAAGCCTTCGAGCAGTTGCGCGAGCAAGGCAAGATCCGCGACTGGGGTGTTTCCAATTTCGACCTCGACGACATGCTCGAACTGAGCAACCGCGCCTGCGCCACCAATCAGGTGCTCTACAACCTGGAGCAACGCGGCGTCGGTTTCGATTTGCTGCCGTGGTGTCAGCAGCAGCGCATGCCGCTCATGGCCTACTGCCCGGTGGGGCAGGGCGGTCGGCTGCTGGCCGATGTGACCCTTAACCAGATCGCCGAGCGCCGTGGTGTCGGCGCGGCGCAGGTGGCACTGGCCTGGCTGGTGCAGCAAGGCGGCGTGATGGCGATTCCCAAAGCGGTGACGCCGGGCCACGTGCATGCCAATGCCGCTGCCCTTGAACTGACCCTGGACGCCGCCGACCTGCGCCTGCTCGACGGCGTATTCCCGGCACCGACGCGCAAGCAACCACTGGCCATGGTGTAACGCCGCATGTTCAAGCGCCGTGGTGTAACGCTCAGCCTGATCAGTTGTGCAATAGCCCTGTTCGTCAGCGCAGCGGTGCTGGTGACGGCGCCGTTGCCGGTGCAGAAACTGCACAACGCCGTGTTCGACCAATACCAGCGGTGGCAGCCGCGCGCCTACAACAGCGCGCCCGTGCGCATTATCGATATCGACGAAGGCAGCCTCGCGCGCCTGGGCCAATGGCCGTGGCCGCGCACGCGGGTGGCCGAGCTCGTCAGCAAACTTCGCGAAGCCGGCACAGCGGCCATTGTGTTCGACGTGCTGTTCGCCGAGCCGGACCGCACGTCGCCGGCGTCGCTGCTGAAAGACCAGGGCCTGGACGACGCGCTGATCAGCCAACTGCAAGCCTTGCCCGACCATGACACCCAACTGGCCGGCGCGCTGAGCGGTAGCAATGTGGTGCTCGGCTTTGCCACTGAGCGGCGCAGCGCTGGCGCCGACCTACCCCTCAGCCGGTTTGGCCTGGTGACCGCCGGGCAGCCGCCGTTGGCATTTCTTCCCGCCTATTCCTCGGCGGTGCGCGCGTTGCCCGTACTGGAACAGGCCGCGGCCGGCACCGGCGCGCTGACGTTCGAGCCCGACACCGATGGCGTGGTGCGCAAAGTGCCGCTGCTGCTGGCGCTGGGCGAGCAGGTGCGCCCGTCGCTGGTGGCCGAAGCCTTGCGCGTGGCACAGCGTGCCGGCATGTACCGGGTGCGGACCGGCGAGGCGGGGGTGGAGCAGGTCGATATCGGTCGCGTGCAGATTCCCACCAACCGGCGCGGCGAATTCTGGGTGCACTTCACCGAGCCGCAAGCGGCACGCACCATTCCAGTCTGGCAGGTGCTGGCCGGGCAGGCGCCTGAAGGCCTGGCCGGCAGCATTGCGCTGATCGGTACGTCGGCGCAGGGCCTGCAAGACCTGCGCTTCAGTCCATTGGGCGGCATCATTCCCGGCGTGGAGGTGCATGCCCAGGCCTTGGAGCAGATTCTCAGTGGCGAGTTTTTACAGCGGCCGGGTTGGGCGGCGGCGGTTGAAGCGCTGGTGCTGGTGATCGGCAGCCTTGTCGTCGCCTTGCTGGCGCTGCGTCTACCGGCCTTGGTGGCGGCGGCGTTGACGGTGCTGCTGATCGGCGCAGCGAACGGCGCCAGCTGGTACGCCTTCACCGAGCACCGCTTGCTGCTCGATCTGTTCACGCCGGGCCTGGGGCTGGCGCTTATTTACAGCGTGGCGAGCATCAGCCACCACGTCGCCAGCGAGCGCGAGCAGCGCTGGGTGCGCGAGGCGTTCTCACGTTATGTATCGCCCAATCTGGTCAAACACCTGGTGGATAACCCCGGCCAGTTGGCCCTTGGTGGCAAGCGTCAGGTGTGCAGCTTTGTGTTTACCGACCTCACCCGGTTTACCGAAATGATGGAGCGGCAATCTCCGGAAGCGGTGGTCAGCTTGCTCAACGATTACCTGGAAGAGGTCATCGGCATCGCCTTCCGCCACGATGGCACGCTCGACCGCATTGTTGGCGACGCCGTGGCCATCATGTTTTCAGCGCCACTGCCACAAGCCGACCATGCGCAGCGGGCCCTTAACTGTGCGCTGGAAATCGACCGTTTTGCCCAAGGCTATGTGTCGCAGCTGCAAGCGTGCGGCACCGCGTTCGGCCAAACCCGTATTGGCGTGCACAGCGGTGAAGTGGTGGTGGGCAACTTTGGCGGTTCGACCATCTTCGACTACCGCGCCCTGGGCGACCCGGTGAATACCACCTCGCGCCTGGAAAGCCTCAACCAGCATTTGGGCACGCGGGTGTGCATCTCGGCAGCGATTGCCCGCAGCAATCCCGACGTACCGGTGCGGGCCGTGGGCAAGGTGCAGCTCAAAGGCAAATCGGCCGCCGTTGAAGCGTTCGAGCCGATAGCAGAAGCGGACGAGGCCTATGACGCTGCTTATCTGTTGCTGATGGCTGGCGATGACGGCGCGCTGGCCGCGTTCACGGCGCTGCATGACCAGCGCCCCGACGACGGCCTGGTGCAGTTTCACTGGCAGCGGTTGATGGCGGGGGAGAAGGGCGACGCGTTTGCCATGAACCGCAAGTGAGCTAGCGGACGATTATTTCCACGCGCCGATTGCGCGGCTCGGCGGTGTCGTCTGCGGTCTTGATCAACAGGTTGCTTTCGCCATGAGACGTTACGACCAGCTCGATCACCTCGATGCGTTCCTTCTTGAACATCTCGGCGATGGCTTTGGCGCGCTTGAGCCCGATCTGCTCATTCCAGCGGCTTTTGCCTTCAGTGTCGGTATGGCCGATCACGGAAACGGCCGACGGCCCGCGCTCACGCAAGGTGGTGAGCACGTTCTGGAATTCGGTTTTCGACTCTTTGGTGAGGTTGGCGGTGCCGGAGTCGAAGTACAGACGGAAGGTCACCGGCAGGGCCGGTTGCGCCCCCAGAGCTGCGGAAAAGTCCTGCTGAACACAGGGTGGCTCGACGGCAAAGGTGTTCGCGGTCTTGCCATCCAGCGCCACGGCATTGAGCTTTTTATCGACACGCGTGGTGCCGTTGGCCGTCTGCACGACAATGGCGCCGGTTGAGCCGTCCGGGCTTTCCATCAACACCACGTAAGACTTCGACGTGGCACAACCGGTAGCGCACAACGCCAACAGCAATACGGCAAGGCCGCGAATCAAATACCCAGGCATGAACACACTCAGTCGACTTTCACCAGGAAGTGAGTGCCGCGCACGCCGATGGTGCCGGTGGGGGTGTTGATTTCCACGGCTTCGGGTTTGAGTTTGGCGATCACGCCGGAAATGTAATTCAGCGTGCCGTGGGTGATTTTCGCGCTGAGCTTGAGGTCTTGCGCGCTCGGCTCGTAGACAAACGCATCGAAACTCAGCTCGCTGTTGGGGCCGAACGACATCAGCGTGTTGTCTTCCAGTGTCACGCCCAGCGAACCGTTGGCGCCGGTTTTGATCGAGCTGCCAACAAATACTGGCATTCCGACCTTGGCGGGCTGCGCCGTACCGTCGACAATGACAGCCGCTTCACCCTCGGTTTTCATCACGTAGCCAATGGCTTTGGAAGCGGCAGGCTGCTGCGACGGCTCGTCGGCGGCATGCAGCCACGACGAAAAAAACAGTGGCGCAAGCAAAGCGCATAACCATAGGCTGGTTCTTTTTGGCACAAACATACTAGTCTCCCTGAATGACCCGAATTCTTGGGCTCAAAACCCTCTGAGCAAGCTGGGGTGAAACGGCGTGAAAGGTGTGAAGTCGTATTGTCGCTACTTATAAAAGCTGCGATCAATCGGATTTGCCAGTATTAAGGCAAAAAGGAATTTCTTTTAACGGGTTGCAGTATGACAACAGCATTTTTCAAGTTCAGATTTAAGAACTGGTCAGTTGTTCTAACCGCGTTTTTTCTTCTGCAGTTGCTGCCGATTCTGGCACTGACTTTCGGCCTTGCGCCAACCACCGTATTGGGTCTGTCCGTGGTGGTGCTTTTGTGCACCTTGCCGTTGGCGCTCAACGGTATGGACAGTATCAACCGCACCATCGAACGCCTGGCTGAAGACACTCGCCTGATTCGCAATCTGGATTTCTCCGGCGAGCAGCCCAAGGCATCGATGTTTCATGAAGTCGACAGCCTCAATCGCAACCACTCAAGCATGAAGGCCGCGTTGCAACTGCAGACACAAACCCTGCAGGAAACCCAGGCCAAGCTCGCCAGTCTGGTAGAGAACGGTTTGCTGCTGTCGTCCGAGCGCGACCGAGACGCGCTGCTGCGGCACATTCTCATGCAGGGCAAGCTGATCTGTAACGCCCAAGCGGCAACCATGTACCTGAAGACCGAGAACGACACCCTGCGCTTCGCGTTGCGCTCGATGGACGATGACCTGCCGGCCAGTGAAATCGTGCTGCACGATCCCGTCAGCGGTTTGCCCAATGAGCGCCACGTTTCCACCTACACCGCGCTGCACAACAAGGCCGTGGTAATCGACGACGTTTACGCCGAAACCCGTTTCGACCTCAGCGGCACCCGCCACTTCGATGCCGAGTCGGGCTATCACACCGTGTCGATGCTCAGCGTGCCGCTGGCGCCGCGTCAGGGCGAAGTGATTGGTGTGCTGCAATTTATGAACGCACTGGATCCGCTGACCGGCGAAGTGGTCGCGTTCTCGCCGCAAGTGCTTTCGTTTGTCGGCGCGCTGGCCTCGCAGGCTGCCATCGCACTGGATAACCACAACCTGATCGACGCGCAGAAAGCCTTGATCGACGCCATGATTGAAATTCTCGCCGGTGCCATCGACGCCAAAAGCGCCTACACCGGTGCTCACTGCGAGCGCGTGCCGGAGCTGGCGCTGATGCTGGCCGAAGAAGCTTGCAAGGTGAGCGAAGGCCCACTGGCCGAATTCAGCTTCAACTCGGCAGACGAATGGCGCGAATTCCGCATCGGCGCCTGGCTGCACGACTGCGGCAAGATCACCACGCCCGAGCACGTGGTCGACAAAGCCACCAAACTGGAAACCATCTACAACCGCATCCACGAAGTGCGCATGCGCTTTGAAGTGCTGCTGCGCGACGCCCATATCGCCTGCCTGGAAGCCATTCGCGATGGCGTTGACGAGGCCGTCGCGCGCGCCGACTACCAGCGCGCCATGGCTCAATTGCAGGACGACTTCGCGTACGTGGCTGAATGCAACATCGGCAGCGAGTTGATGGAGCCCGAGCGCATCGAGCGCTTGAATCAGATCGGCAAGCGGCTCTGGCTGCGCCACTTCGATGATCGCCTGGGGTTGTCCGAAGGCGAATTGCACCGCGTCGAGCACCTTGCAGTGGTGGAATTGCCGGCGCAGGAAGCGCTGCTGGCCGACAAACCGCAGCACATCTTCCCGCGCCTGGCGAGCCGCGAGTACGACCCCAAATACGGCTTCAAGGTCACGGTGCCCGAGCACCTGTACAACTACGGCGAGCTCTACAACCTGAGCGTCAGCCGCGGCACGCTCACCGCCGAAGAGCGTTACAAAATCAACGAGCACATCATCCAGACCATCATGATGCTGGAGAACCTGCCGCTTCCCGCCAACCTCAAGCGTGTGCCCGAATACGCCGGCACCCACCACGAAACCCTCATGGGCACCGGTTACCCACGGCAACTGGACAAAGACAAACTGTCGATTCCGGCGCGCATCATGGCGATTGCCGACGTGTTCGAAGCGCTGACCGCATCCGACCGGCCTTACAAGAAAGCCAAAACCCTGTCGGAGTCGGTACGCATCCTTGCCAACCTGCGCGACAAGGGCCATATCGATGCCCACCTGTTCGCGCTGTTCCTGCGCAGTGGCATGCCGCAGCGGTACGCCAAGCGCTACCTGCAGCCGGCGCAGATCGATGAAATCGATATCGCCAGCTTTCTTCCCGCCTGATCAGTCGACCTTCACCACCCGCGACTCCCCCGTCAGATAGAACTGCCCGCCTGCCACATAGTGCAGGCTGCGCAGTTGCGGGTCGGCGTGCTCGAACTGCCAGTGGCCATTGGCAAACGCGCGGCTGTCCGCCCAGGCACCCACCACTTCGGCAATAAACAGGTCGTAGGTTTGCTCGTTGTGCGGCTCGGCAATGCGTCGGCAGGCCAGCCACGCGGAACAGCCGGCCACAAACGGCAAATCGAAACCGGAAAACTCCAACAGCTCTACGCCGGCGTGGGCGAGCTTGTCGGCATCGTCCGCCAGACTGCGGTTGCCCACGGTATGGGTGAGCTGCGCCTGCGCGGCGGTCGGCACCTGAATCACAAACTCGCCGCTGCCTTCTACCAACGCGCGGGTGCGGGTGGCTTTATCAATTACCACGGTGAGCTTGGGCGGCGAAAAATCCAGCGCGCAGGCCCAGGCAGCCGCCATTACATTGGTTTCACCGGCATGCCGCGCCGACACCAGCACCGTCGGGCCGTGGTTGAGCAGGCGATAGGCTTTGGGCAATTCCACCGGGGCGATGTCAGGACTCATGGCAATACTCACGGCTAGAAGGGGAGGCGCAGATAGTACCGGGCTGCGGCGCGCGATGTGAAAACCCGGTTTTACGGTGGGCTTCCTACAGGACGTTCAGCTTGCAACCGTCGCTCAAGGGTGTAAAGTCATTTGCGTTATCTAGTTCAGTCAAATGACTGAAGGAGCAGGTTCCATGTCTTCCCGAAAAATGCCTTCGACTAAAATGCCCATCGCCAAGCCGGCAAACGCGCCCAAACGCGCAGCCGCGCAAACCGCTGAAACGCTTGGCCACTATGATCATGCGGCTCCGGCAGCCCTCTGGAATTTGCCTCCCGGCGCTGTCTGGCCCGACGAACCGGAAGATTTTCCCACCATCGCCCGTAGCATGCCGGCCATGACCGATGAGCTTCAGGTCGGCATCATCCGCCACGGCCTCAGCGCTCATATCGCGCGGAGCATGGGGCAAACCTTCGCTATCTCTGTGGGCGAATTGTCCAAAGTGCTGTTGGTATCGGAATCGACGCTTACGCGCAAAAGCCGCGACAACGCCTTGCTCGACCCATCAACCACCGAACGCATGATGCGCATCGCCGCCATTACCGCGTTGGCGACCGACGTGTTTGAGGACGAAGCCAAAGCCACTGCCTGGATGACTCGCAACAACGTGGCTTTGGGCGACCGCGCCCCGCTTTCGCTGTGCGACAACGACATCAGCGCCGTGCAAGTGCGCCGCGTGTTGCGCGCCATCGAATACGGCGGCGTGGTCTGATGCAGGCCTGGCGATTATGCAAAGCGAAATGGGCACACACCCTCGACGGCATGGGCGCCGCCCAGGAAGGCGGGCGCTGGAATGAGCAAGACGTGCCGGCCATTTACCTCGCGCTTGAATCGTCTACCTGCGTGCTGGAAACCTTCGTCCACCAAAGCGGCCCGCCGCTTTTGCCGCTGGTGATGGTTGAGCTGGCTCTGCCCGACGATGCCAGCCTTTATCTGCGACCCTCGCTCAGCGAACTCCCGCAAGGTTGGGATCGCCTGCCCGCCGATGCGCCCAGCCGCGCTTATGGCACGCAGTTTCTGCAACGCTGCGGCCACTTCGGCCTGATCGTTCCCTCGGTCGTCAATCCGCTGGCCAGCAACCTGGTGCTCAATCCCAACCACCGCGCCCGGTTCGACATCACGGTGGTCAGCACCCACGCCTTCATCTATGACGCACGCATGTTTAGTGTGCAGTAGCAGGCTGAAGGGTTTTTCACACCGTCACCGCCTTAAAAAAGCGGTGCATGGCACAAACTGGCCAACCGGACCCAAGCACCGCTTGGCAAGCCAGCAAGTCGCTGACTACAGTGCGCCAAGCGCAGCTCCGCGCGATTAAAAGGACTTAATTCATGCTCGGTCGTCGCCTCTTTCCCGTTCTCCTGCTCGGTTGCGTGCTGCCGCTTCAGGCTCAGGTGTACACCTGGGTAGATGCCAACGGGCAGAAGCATTTCGGCAACCAGCCGCCTCCCACTCAGGCGGTGCAGGAAGTCAAAATCAACCAAGGCTATGTCAGCGACGGTCCGCCCCCGGCGCCAGCCGGGTCGATGAGCGAAACCAGCACCGCCAGCAGCACAAAGTCAGAGGGCTCGGCGGATGAAAAGATGTGCAGCGAAGCCATGCGCTGGACGGCCATCGACCTGCCCAACCTCAAAGACATCGCCCTTGAGCGCAAGCAAGCAGGCAAGCTCACCACCGCGCAGTACAACCAGGTGGTGGATGCGATGGACCAGGCCAAAGGCGAAATCACCCTGAAAGACTGCCTTGCCAGCAAGGGCATCGATCGCAAACGCTACGAGTGCCTGTCCGGCGGCGCCGGCATCATGGTGTGCTCCGGCGCGCTGGAAAACGCGTTCAAGTAGCTTCGAAACCATTGGAGGAGGAAGAACGATGCCTACGCAGGACGACATTCGCTTTACCAAAGCCATTCCTGTTCTGCGCATCTTCGACGAAGCCAAAGCGCGGGAGTTTTACCTGGGCTTTCTGGGTTTCAACGTCGAGTTCGAACACCGCTTCGAACCGTCGTTGCCCCTGTACATGGGCATCGAACGCGCTGGCTTGAGCCTGCACCTGTCCGAACACCATGGCGACGCCTGCCCGGGCTCCACTGTGTATGTGCCTATGCAGAATATCGAAGCGTTTCACGCCGAGCTGCTGGCCAAACAATACGGCTATGGCCGCCCCGGTGTTGAAGAAATGCCGTGGGGAAAGGTCATGGAAGTGCATGACCCGTTCGGCAACCGGATCCGGTTTAATCAGGGTTGAGCACAATCGATGGCGAAGGCTTTCGCTTGCGACAAGTGAACGGCCTCGCCTCAAGCCACTCTACAACGCGGACCCAACTGAAAAGGACTTTCCCCATGCAGGACTCCACCCCGGCCCCCGTGGTCGTCACGCTGCCGCATAGCACCTTTGCCGAACGCTTCACGCCGCTGCGAACCACCTTGCTTGATCCTGAAGGTATTTTCAGCGGCTCGCAGATGCACACCGACCTTACGGCGCTTATTCCGCTGGCTCAGGCTCGGGGCGAAAACTCGGTCGAGCTGGCCCAGCTGTATGCGGCCCTGGCATTGCTGCAAGGCAAACGGGATAAATGGGAAGACCAGCGCAGCTACGGCCTGAAGGCGCTGGCTATTCAGGAACACAACCCGGCACTGGCCCCCGACGAAGTGCTGGCGCTGCACTACAGCTTGTCGATGGGCGCTGCGGAGCTGGAGCTGACGGAGCAGGTGATCGAACACCTGCGCGCCGCTATCGCCCTGATTCCACAAGACCACAGCCTGGACGTGCGTCAGCAGTTCGGCTTGCGTCAGGAGTTGGGCTTCTGGCTGCATATGAATGGCGATTACGCCGCTGCCCTGGCCCATAACCAGCAACTGCTTGCCGATGCCGAGGCCACGTTTGGTGCCGACGAAGCAGAGCTGACCGGCATGCTCACCAACCTGGCGCAGAACGCGTACGAGCTGAAAAACATGGCGCAGAGCGAGGCCTACCTGCAGCGCGTGGTAAGCCTGTCGCGTCAGCACGACAAGCTCGACATCGAGCTCGACGGTCTTTTCCAGTTGGGTGTATTGGCCCATGAACAAGGGGACAACGCGCAGGCGCTTCGCTATTTCCAGCAACGGGTAGAACTCGCCCGCACGGCCGACGACGACTACCTGCTGGAGCGCGCCGAGGAAGACCTGGCCGAGTTTCACCAGCGCGCGAAGGCGTGAGGAGCGATTCGCTGGCCACGCCCGAAATCACCAACACCTCCGGCAACCCCATGCGCACCGTGCCGCCGCAAGCGCGCGGCGGTAGCTGGGGCGCGTTTGTATTCGGCGGTATCTGGGCACTAAGCAACCGCGTGTGGTTTGGCGCCCTGAGCTTTCTGGCGTTTATGGCGCCGTTCATGTTCGAGCGATACAACGTGTTCAACACATCAGCCACGCTGCTGGGCGTCGGCGTGTGGCTGTACCTGACGGCCCGCGGTCGCACCCTGGCGTGGCGGCATAAACGCTGGGCCAGCTACGAGCATTTCCATGCCACGCAGGTGCGTTGGTCGAAAGCCGCGAAAATTGTCTTTGCGATAACGCTGGTGCTTGCCACCGCGTTCGCGGTGGCGTTCTGGCTGATGCTGAGCGCGGGGCTTAGTGCGATGAAGGGGTAGGGGATCGAGGGGCGTCTTGCACTTCGGAATGTTTAACTTCTGCCATGGCTTTAGAGCGCTGGGCGAGGTACTCGCTGACAGCCTTTGGACTGTTCAGATAGTCAGAGGTCCGATAAGGCTCTGTTTTTGATAGGTCAACGTCAATTATCGGCATGTCGTTGACATTGAATTTCTTCCTGCTCATTGCCTTTGACTCCTGGGTTTGATGGCCCGCGTTGAACAGGCGAACTTGCGACCTGTTAAAGATGATCATCGTGTCAGCTAAGAGAGCAAATGATAGGGCGCGCGAAATCGCCTGCTAGCGTACCGTTCTGCTGGCGCACGGACGATTTCAGTTCTGAGGTGGAGGCTTTTCCATGAAATGCATCGTTATGCTGATGCGCCGCGCAGTGATCGCGGCGGCGTTCGCCACAACTGCGGGCTGCGCGACGCTGGGGGAAACGTTCAACGACAACGCGCAATGCGGCGCTCATCCCTATTGCGGAACGGCTACAGACGTTGAGTATTTGAAAGGCCTCACCGACGGCAATGCCGGGCCGTTGGCAGCGTTCATTCCGCTGGTAATCATCGATATCCCGTTGAGCCTGGCGGCCGACACATTGTTTCTGCCGTACACCGTCTTCAATGGTCCCGCGCCGCCGCGACCGTAGCGCGATTCGCCTGGCCTCTACCGCGAGCAGCCGAGCCGCGACGCGACAGGTTTGAAACAAGAGGGATGACGAACGTTCCCCTCGCCCGCCAGCGGGAGAGGGTGCCCGAAGGGCGGGAGAGGGGCTTTTACAGGCGCGAGAAAATCAGACGGGCATTTTCAAGACAGCTTTGACCTTGTCGATCACCTTCAAAATGTCGAAAGGCTTTTCCAGCACGTCGACAAACAAGTCAGGCCGCCCCACGCCGAGATGCGCCTGCGCACCACTCATTAGAATCATCGGCGTGTTCTGGTGCGTGTCGCGGGCGCGCACGGCTTCGGCGAATTCAATACCGGTCATGCCGGGCATCATGTAGTCGGTAATGATCAGGTCGGGACGTTCGCGGTCGAGAATTTCCAGCGCTTTCTGGCCGCGCCCGGCCGTTACGGTGAGGATGCCTTCGTCTTCAAGCGCGTAGCTCAAAATGTCCGCGATCAGATACTCGTCGTCGAGGATCAGCACTGTTTTCATAGCGCCCCTGCTTTGCAGAGCACTTTGGAAACAGGCGGAAACGTCGTTGTCTCCGGCGTTGATTTTGTAGCCCAGCGCATGCCTCAGACCTTCTTCACTGATATACCAGGACTGCCGATGACAACTTCCATCAACGACGGGTCATAAGCGCTATCTCTTATTTTCAGAATCGATAGCTGGCGTTGAAGTTCAGAACCATTTTGCTCAAACCGGACGAGAAGCAGGTTATCCACAATGCTGGAAAGATCCGGCGCCGGGGCGTCGATCTGGCTTCCGAGCAGGCTTTGAATTTCCCACGTCGCCACCACGGTTACGCCACGCGAGCGCAGTTCGGCCATCAGCGCCGAGTAGAAGTCCTGAATGCGCGTACGGTCGGCCGCCACGCGGGCCATTCCGCCGAGACTGTCGATGAACACGCGTTTGATCTGGTGCTTCTCGACTGTTTCCAGCAGCTCGTAGCCGAGGCGATCGATCAAGCCGGCGGTGGTGGCGTTCCACATAACGTGCAGCGCGCCGCTGGCTTCCATCGCTTTGAAGTCGTGACCCAGCGCGGCGGCTTTGAGGCGCAAGCGTTGCGGCGATTCGTAGAAACCAAAATATAGGCCGGGCTCTTCCGGGGTGCAGTCGCCGATGAACTCGATACCGATAGAGGTTTTCCCCGCACCGGCCGGACCGGCCACCAAGGTGACGGACGAACCAGCGAGGCCGCCGCCAATGAAGGTATCGAGCGACTCGATGCCGCTGCTCACTCGCACGAGATAATCACTGTCGGGGCGCGAGGGGCGATTGAAAAAGCTTTCGAAGCGCGGATAAACGATCAGGCCGTCGTCGGTGATTTCAAACTCATGCACACCCGGCAACGCACCGCTGCCGCGGGTTTTGCGCAGCTTGATGCGGCGCACCGTCCGCGGCCCGATGGCTTCTTCGCCAATCTCGATCACGCCATCGACCATGGTGTGTTCCGGGCTGCCGTCTTCCAACTGGGAGCTGGTTAAAAACAAAACGGTGCAGCCGGCAAATGCGGCATGCCCCTGGAGCTCGGAAATAAACTTTTTCGTGTCGATGGGCGACTCGGCTCGCGAGCGTGCGTTGAGCAACCCATCGAGAATCATCACGGTGGCTTTCTGCCGGCTGATCTCGCGACGCAGCAGCTTTACCACTTCCTCGAGGCCTTCGTTCTCCAGCGTGTCGAAGGCGCTGACGAACTGAATGTTTTCGCCAATCTGACTTTTGTCGAAAAAGCTCAGCGTCGACAGGAAATGAAACAGCCGGTCATGCGGCTCCGCCAGCAGCGTGGCGAACAACACGCGGCCGCCATTGTTAACGTGGTTGAAGCCAAGCTGGTTAGCCAGAATCGTTTTCCCTGATCCTGGCCGCCCTTGAATAATGTAAGACGCGCCTGCAACAAAGCCGCCCTTCAACAGCGTATCCAGGCCGGCGATTCCACTTTTGAGGCGTTTTAACTGATCCAAACCCAAGCCCTCTGCTGATCTCAACCAGCGTCGATAGATGCGCGTACAACGTGGTTATTTGAGGCGCGCATTGTTGCCGGTTTGAGCGCGTATTCCTAGCTGTGCCGTTGATGCATCAACCGCAGCGTTAGCCAGCGCGTCATGAGCCATTCGGTAGAGATTGGAAGTGAAAGAACGTTCAATGCCAATCATCCGTGCCATGAAAAAATGTGACCGTGTCGGATCTCGCGCAACAGGTGCGTTTGCTTCACCGTAGGGAACGGCTCGCCGCGAGCTGATTTGCCGAACCCGAATAGTGCAGATGCAACAGCGGATATGCGCGGCCCTGGCTATCCAGAGGCGAGCGGCCGGTAACCATAAAGCCAAGCCGCTGGTAGAAGCCGACCGCTTGCTCGTTCTGCTCGTTGACGTCGGTGCTCATCAATCCGCATTGGCTCAGGGCATGCTCAACCAGTAGCCGACCCACGCCCTGGCCACGATGGGCCGGGTCGATAAACAGCGCTTCCATGTGGCCGCCGTCAAGCAGCATGAACCCCACGGCATGGTCGAGCTGATCGACCGCCAGCAGGAGCGGCGCATCGGGTAAAAACGCGCGCACTTCGGCCTCGATCGCCAAGCGGTCGGCGGGGGCCAGAAAGTGGTGAGTGGCATCCACGGCGTTGCGCCATATATCCACAACGCGCTCGCCATCGCGAGCGTGAGAAGGGCGAATTGTGAGCATGAGTGGGGTCGTCCAGGCTGTCCGCTTTTCTGCACGGAAAACGCAGAGAGCCCAGGGCTCTCTGCGGGCAATGGTCGTTCAGTTTACAAAGCGAAACCCGAGCGTTTGAAGGGGGCGTCAATTCACAGCAGATGGCGATACGTGGATACGTCGCCCACCGGCACTTCCAAGCCGCCCGGTGGGATGTAGGCGGCATCTTTGACAAGCGAAAACGGCACGCCCTTGCTGCCCACCGAAACGTAGCGCTCGCCTTGATCGAGCTCGGTGAAGTACGTGTAGGAAACGCGGTGCATGGCTCGGTACTTTTCTTCGTCCTCGACAATGCGCTTGGCGAGGTCAGCCAGCTCGTACTCGGTGAGATTCAGCGTTTTGTTCAACTGCACGCCCCAACGTTTCAGGCACGCCTCGGCCAGGTGCCGAACTATACGGCCTGGTTCGACAAGCGCTTTCAAATCAGCGGCGTTGCTTGGCGCGTCGCCAGACGAAGTAGCGTTACCCACCAGCGTTGCATGGCGTCCGGCCATGGGATAGACACTTACCTTGGTGTTCCGGGCGGTCAGGGGGATGACGCAGCTGAAGCCCTTGGAGCGTTCGTCGCGCGCGTAGATCGCCACATACTCTTTAACGTTGTCGCGAAGTTCGGTTTTGTCCTGTTGGAAGTTCGCAATGCCCGGCACCGGGTCGATCGCGAAGATGTTTACTGGAACGGCTTTCAGCTCGCTGTCGTTGTACATGGCATTTGCCAGCATGTGGCAGCTGATCCCGCCGCGGCTCCAGCCCACCAGATTGACGCGCGTGGGAATCACGCCATCTTTACGGAACGTCGCGATAATCTGCTCTTGCAAGCGCTGCTGCGTCACGCTCCGCTCGCCATAGTTGTAGGTGCGCCAGAGCCAGGAACCCTCGACTTTCACCTCTTCAATCGCAATGCCAGCCGCCTTGAGCCTGTTGTAATCAGCCTCGGTCAGCTCTTTGCGTTCCCACTCACATTTGCCTTTGATGATATCCAGCGCGTGACGCACGTTTTCGTCCCAGCCGTGGCCGAACAAGGTCCCGCTGAGTCCGTACTCTCTGGTTTCAGCGAACAGCTCATCGGCCTGCAGGTTGCCGCTGCCGGGACCGTCCACCACGATCCATTCGGCAAACTCCCGACCCGGGTGATTTCCCGCCAAGGTTGAAACCAGCTCGCCGGCCCAGAAGTTCTTATGGTTGAAATCAAACTTGTTGGAGCCGGTTCCGCAGAAAAAAATCGTCAGCACTGTCACGGTTACGCCCTTGGTTGATGACAAGAGCGGCAACGGTACCGACCGGGCTTGGCGGCGATAAATCAGACGAGTTCTATGGCGGTGTAGCTTACCGGCCTGTTTGCTCGAGATTGCTGTACTGATAAAGCGCCAACGCTGCCAGGTTCTTGTTTTTGGCCTCAAGCATGATGTCGAAGCAATCAAGAAACTGCAGGGCGTAATCGTTGGTCCAGCGGTTCCACATCATGTCGCTGTGGGCATACAGGTCGCGCTTGGACACCACCTTCAGCAGCTCCGCCATTTCCAGTTTCTGCTCGGCATCAAAGCCCAGGGCCTGCAAGCTTTCCGGCGGCTGCGAGTAGTGCATGGTGGGGCGCAGCCCGCGCCAGCTTTCGACCACGCGCTGAACCCTGGGGTCGTCGGGTGCGATGTAATCGTTCTCGTGAATCCAGCAGTGATGAATATCCAGCACCACGGGCGCCAGGTCGGCCATTTTCAGGCAGTCATCCAGGCCATAGGTCTTTTCATCGTTTTCAAAGGTGATGCAATTGCGCGCCACCTCCGACAGCCGCGCCCACACCGCGCGCGTGCCTTCGACGCCAAGGCGCCCGGCAATATGCACGTTGCACTTGAGGTCCTGAAAGCGCTGGCCGTAGCCCATCATGCGGATCATGTCAGCGTGATACTCAAACTCGGCCACGCTGTTTTCCACCACGCCGGGATTCTCCGAGCCCAGCACGCAGTACTGGCCGGGATGAAAGGACAGCCGAATATTCGCCGCCCGCGCCGCCGTGCCAATCGCGGCAAAACCGTCAACCAATTGCTGAGCAATGGCCGGGTCCTGATAGAAGGCATGCACTTTGGGGTGGCTGTAGAACGGCAACAAGTCACTGCTCAACCGCAGCATGCGCAGTGGCAGCGGCAACTCGGCTACATACGCCAGCAAGCGCAACTGTGCGGCCAGGTTATGCAGCACCACCTCCAGCAGCTTCTCGCGCGCTACCTGCGGCTCCACGCTTTCCATCCAGCGCAGGGTGGTGGTACGTGGGTTAAACGGAGCCTCCACCAGCTTCAACGCAGCGGGCGTCAGTTCACGTTCAGGATGCTTGTACTGGCAGGCGAAACCGATTCTTGGGTGCGTCATAGCGAGGCCTGGCGAGAGAGGGCGTTAGGGTGCGCAGCTTATACACAGTTAGGTTGGTGGCGTGGCTGGGGTTCACTAATTCTGCATCAGCGAAACGCCGCCTTTTTGCGAGTTGCCAACGATTGACCCGGCAGTGCGCAATAGAACTGCTCCGGTGTCGTTTGCAGAATCGGACCGAGGCGCTGATTACGACACCATGGCGGGGGCATAGCGACCACAGCGAGGCACCTGGCATGCAACGTCGAACCTTCAGTGACGTGATGAAAAACAAAAACTACCGCTACCTCGACGACGAAAAAAAGGAAGCGAGCAAACAGACGCGCGTCGGTTTTCTGCTGCTCGAACACTTCTCCCTGCCGGCCTTCACCCAGGCCCTCGACAGCCTGGTCACCGCAAACCTTCTGCAAAACGGCCTGTTCGCCGTGCGCCACTTCAGCCTCGACGGCAATGAAGTCATCAGCGATCTTGGCCTGGTCATTCGGCCAGACGCCATCTTCAACCACGCCTGCCTCAATACCCTCGACTTGCTGGTGGTCTGCGGCGGCTACCGCACCGCCTTGCACGCGAGCGGTGACCTGAACCGGCTATTAAAAGACGCCGCTGCCCTGAATATTCCTCTCGGCGGCCTGTGGAACGGCGCCTGGTTTCTCGGCAACGCCGGCCTTTTAAACGGCTACCGCTGCGCCATCCACCCCGAACACCGCTCCGCCCTGGCCGAAGTGGCGAAACGAGCCGAAGTCACCAGCGAGCCCTACGTCATCGACCGCGACCGCCTGACCGCCTCGTCTGCTTCCGGCGCGCCAACGCTGATTCTTGAGTGGATCAAACAACTGCACACCCGCGCGCTGGTCGACGGCATCGAAGACATCCTCGCCTTCGAAGCCTCACGTTATCGTCGGGTCAATCCCAAATCCTTGTT
This sequence comes from Pseudomonas viridiflava, assembly GCF_900573885.1. Lineage (GTDB taxonomy): Bacteria > Pseudomonadota > Gammaproteobacteria > Pseudomonadales > Pseudomonadaceae > Aquipseudomonas. The sequence continues at coordinate 218,945 of NZ_UPSE01000565.1, read as the reverse complement.
GAAAATCAGCGACCCCACCCGCGAAGTGGTGCAACTAATGGAAGCCAACCTGGAAGAACTGCTCGAACTCGACCAGCTCGCCGACTACGTCGGCCGCTCCCGCCGCCAGGTCGAACGCCTCTTCCGCGAACAACTCGGCACCACGCCACAGCGCTACTACCTTGAACTGCGCATCACCGAAGCACGGCGGCTACTCCAGCACACCAAGCTGTCGGTTGCCGAAGTTGCGCTGGCATGCGGGTTTGTGACGGGGAGTCATTTCAGCCGGTGTTACAGCTCGTATTACGGGTATCGGCCGTCCAAGGAGAAGCGGTTGGTGTGACCAGCTGTGAAGGTTAGGCGTGCATACTTTGCGAATATTGCAGCAAGTGAAGCGGCTGCTTTTGCCGTGAGGAGGCGCACCATGAGCACGTTTTTCGACAAGCTTTCAGCGAGTGTTCGCGAGATGGATGAGATCCGTCGGGGGGAGCGAGCCGCGTCTCGCCAATTTCGCATCGACCCTATGGTCAGCGCGGGTCCGTCAGATATGAAAAGTGCACCACCGGCCAAACGACCCGAGGCCAGCTTTGGATTTGCCCTGAAATTCGCGCTGAAGTTTTTCGGGCTGACGCTTTTGCTAAGCATTATCCCGCTGCTTTTCGTCAATCTTCCGCTGGCCATGTCCCTGATCGACTTTGGGAAAATTTCCATCCTGCTGATCCCCATCGCGAACGTTCTTGCTGTGGTGCTTTGCGCAGCCCTGGCCGCGAAACTCATTTTTGCCTGGGGCGTAAATGGTTGTGAGTTTTATATTGCGAAAGTGGATGAATAGGGCGGTAGCGCTTGAGGGCGGTAGCCGAGCGGGTAGTCCGAGGACGAAATGAATCGCAAAAAAAAAGCCCCGCATCAGCGGGGCTTTTTTGTATTTCGAATTCTGGAGCGGGTGAAGGGAATCGAACCCTCGTTATCAGCTTGGGAAGCTGGAGTAATGCCATTATACGACACCCGCTTTTGCGGGGGACTTTGTACCAGAAGACGCCCAGGAAATGAAGCCCGCCGCGATAAACAGGGCGATGTTTTTCGCGGTGGTCGGGCTTTTCCTACGTGGGTTACACGGCGATGGCGGTCGTGACCTCGTACGTCGGGACGCGGCGTTGTTGGCCGGTTTGCAGGAAGCCGAGCATGGCGGTCTGGGTTTGTTGCCAGGCGCCTTTGTGTTCCATGTCGAGGAAATGACCGGCGTTGGTCACGGTGGTGAATTGGCAGTCGTTGAGGTGGTTGCCGAACAGGCGGGCGTCGGTGGCTGTGGTGTATTCGTCGCGCTCGCCGTTGATGAACAGCAGTGGTGTTTCGATGCTGTGCAGGCAGGCCATTTGGCAGTGCGTGTCCAGGTGCAGCATTTTGTGGATGTGCGCGTACATCTGCCGGTATTCGTGGTCGTGCAGGTTGCTGATGTGCCGGTGGTTGTAGCGTTTGAACAGCGAGGGCAGGTGTTTGCCGATGGTTTCGTTGACCAGGTGCCCCATGTTTTCGCGGTCCATGGTGTGCAGGTAGAACAGGCCTTTTTCCAGGTAGTCGAGCATCGGCTCGTTGAGCAGTGGCGAGAATGAGTTGATCACTGCTTTCTCGATGCGTTTGGGCCGCTGCGCCAGTGCCAGCAGCGCGGCCACGCCGCCCCATGAGAATGACGACACGTAATCGGCGTCGAAGTGGTCGATCAGCTCGATCAGAATTTCGGCTTCGTCTTCTTTGCTGATGGGGTGCACATGGGCGTTGTGCGCTTTCGACTGGCCGGCGTAGGGCTGGTCGTAGCAAACGACGTTGAATTGCGGCGTCAGGTATTTGAGCGTGTGCGCGAATGAGGCGGTGGTGGCCAGCGAGCCATTAACCAGGATGACGGTTTTACGCGCCGCCGGGTTGGCGTAGTACTCGGTATGTACGTTGTGGCTGTTTGCATGAACGACGGCGGTTTCTGGCCTCATGTCGTTTTCCTCCTTGGCGCAAGGTGGTGCTCCGGTAAGCGGGGTAGCCGCTAAAAAGAGCCGTGTTGGGCAGACAGCAAAACGCCTGGACATGACAACTGAATGTCAGCCATGAAAATAAGTAAGTTATTGTTTTTAAAGCGGTTAGGATCGAACAACACAGCTGCCGCACGGCGCGGGAACGCGTGCGAGAAGGCGGGGTGAACCAGGCAGGAATCCAATTGACGCAAAGCGTCAGTAACCGGGGACGTGCTTAGATGGTCGCGGTGACTGGTGAGTCACGCTCTGACCTTGTGCTTCGATTTAAGCAGCCGCTCATTTCCTCTGCAAGCGCGTGGCCGGGCTTTTTCGGAAATAAACGGCTCTGGTCAGGGCTGTCCGATGAGTGACCGGTTTCGCCTGCCGGTCAGCCCATTCACTTTTGTACGACGGCCAGGGTTTCGCCGGTGCTGGGGCAGCTCTGCGCGCCAAGGTAGCGCGAGGTGTCGAGCCATTTTTTCTGCGGGTAGTAGGCGAATACGTAGCTGCCGGTTTTCAGCGTGTCGATCAGTTTGCCGGCGATGGCCGGGCGCACGGCGGGGCAGCCCTGGCTGCGGCCTAGGCGGCCAAGGCCTGGCACCACTTTCGGGTCGGCGTAGGCAGCGGCGTGCATGACGATAGCGCGCGATTGGCTGTTGTCGTTGAAGCCCGGTTCCAGCCCGACCAGACGCAATGAGCGGCCGTGTTTGCCGCTGTAGGTGACGCCGGTCTGATACAGGCCGATGGAGCTCTGGTAGCTGTTGGGGACGTTGGAGAACGAGGTGGCGACATCGGCGCCGCTGTTTTTGCCGTGGGTGACCCACTCTTCAAAGAGCAGCTTGTTGTGCTTCAGGTCGAACACCCACAGGCGCTTGTCGCGCGAGGGCTTGGAGTAGTCGATGACGGTCAGCAGTTTGTTCGGGTCGGTCTGGCTGGCGCACTGGTAGGCGGTGAGCGCGAGCTTCAGCGCGGTAAGGCTGGCGCTCGGGGCAAGGCGTTGCAGGTCGTTGGCACTGGGCAAGGTTTGCGCCTGGGCAGCGAAACCGCTGGTGAGTGCGAGCAGGCTGAATACACCTGCGCAGCGCTGAATAGCGCTTCTCCAAAGAAGTCGAGTGAACAAGCAGAAGGCCCTGTTTGAGTTCGAGTGCGCGCGCATTGTGCACAATTGAAAGGGCGCTTCCGATCATTTTTTGACCAGCGGTTACTGGCCTTTTGCTGCGTCGGTGGTGATTACGGTGAAGTTGCCGTTACTGCGGGTTTCCGAGGTAGAGGCCAGATCGGTAATCACCAGCGTGCTGCCGACGTCCATGGCGGCGTGGAGGTTTTTCAAGAACTCCGGGTCGACGCTGAGTGAGCCCAACTGCTCGCGCGGCGAGTTGCCATAGTGCGGATTGCTCACCTGAATGGCCGACCAGTGCAGCGGTTGCGGTGGCAGCAGTTCGTTGGTTGACGGTTTCTCCAGCAGTGAGAAAACCGCCATGCCCTGATGCTGCTCGTTGCTGTCCAGGGCCAGTACCGGTGCGCTGCCCACCAGTTGGCCGCCGCGGAATACGTAGGCGCGCAGGTCGGCGCGGCTGATCAGTACCGACAGCGGCCCGGCGCTGATGCCCGGGTCATTCCAGAAGGTGTCGCCGCTTAACACGGCGGTCGCCACGGGTTTGCCGCCGCTCACGGTCGGTGCGAGCAGGCCGGGGTGATACACCTCCACCGGCGCGCTGTGAGCGTCGGAAACGATAACGGTGGTCGAGCTGAAGCCGGTGGTGTCGAACAGTTTTTTCGCAAAGTCGATAGGCAGCCGCACGCAGCCGTGGGAGGCCGGGTAACCCGGTAGATGGCCGGCATGCAAGGCGATGCCGTCCCACGTCAGGCGCTGCATGTAAGGCATGGGCGCCTCGTTATAGAGGTCGGATTTATGCTCGACGCTTTTTTGCAGAATGCTGAATACGCCGGTTGGTGTTTCCCGGCCTTTCTTGCCGCTGCTGATGGTGCTGACGCCAATGGCGATGCCGTTGCGGTACACATAGGCGCGCTGTTCAGTGAGGCTCACCACCACCGTTACCGGCCCCTGCGGCGACACCTGCGGGTACCAGAGAAACTGGCCCGGTTTGAGGTTCTGCAATTGCTCGCGCAGCTCTTGTGCCGACGGCAATGGGGCCAAGGTAGCCGGCGGGCTAACGGCGCCGGTAAGCGAAATGACAACGAGCGAACCCACGAGCAACTTCAGCGCCTTCATTACGGCCCTCCAGAACGACTGCATGGGTTTTGAGCGAGTAGTAGCGACTTTAGTCCCGAAATTTTTTGGCTGCTTGGGTGGGGAGAAAATGAGGACGGTTGGTGGGAGTGGTTTGCTGGTCGGGTGAGGGCCTGTAATCGGTATTCCCTTTCGAGATTCTGGATTCCCGCCTTCGCGGGAATGACGGAGGTTTTGCTTAGGTTCATCGTCATTCCCTTGCAGGAATCGAGGCTAAAACCTCTCCTACAGTCAGCCGCTATTCAACATGGCAGCGGCTGTTCTTCCCTCAAAACGCCGCGATCTCATCCGCACTCAGCGCACGGTATTGGCCCGGCTCCAGCGCCGCATCAAGCACCAGTGCACCCACGCTTTCCCGGTGCAGGCGCAGCACCTTGTTCTGGAAGTGGCCAAACATGCGCTTCACCTGATGATAGCGGCCTTCATAAAGCGTCAGCCGCGCGCTGTGACTTGTGAGTATTTCCAGCTGGGCGGGCAGGGTGGTGAGGTTTTCGTAGGCGAAGTACAGGCCCTCGGCGAACACTGCGTGGTAGTCGTCCGTGATCGGCTGCTCGGTCTCGACGTAGTAAACCTTCGGCTGCTTGCTCGTCGGTTGTGTTACCCGTCGCGACCACTGGCCATCGTTCGTGAGCAGAAGCAGGCCGGTGGTGGTCAGATCCAGCCGGCCGGCCAGGTGCAGGTCGTGCTCGGCGGCTTCGGGCAGCAGGTCGAGCACGGTGGGGTGCTCGTGATGCTCGGTGGCGCTCACGTAGCCGGCGGGTTTGTGCAGCATGAAATACAGCGCCGGTTTGCCCGTTTGCAGTAACTGGCCATCCAGCTCCACGCGATTGAATTCGCGGATATTTAGCAGGCCATCGCGCGTTACCGCCCCGTCCACCTTTACCCGCCCGGCAGCCAGCTGCGCCCGCGCATCGAAGCGGGTGACGGCGGGAAGGTTGGAGAGAAAACGATCAAGGCGCATGAGCAAAACCGCGTTTATAGGGTGGGTCGGTCTGCCTTCGGTGAGCCGCAGGCGAAGCCCAACGATACACACTCGTGCGCCTCGACTCTTTGCAAGCCCGCACCCATGGCATTTCAGCTCATAAGTCGTTGGGCTTCGCCGATGGCTCAACCCAACCTACGCGCCCACTTGCGCAGCGCGGGCACAAGCAGCTTTTATCAATCTGCTCATCACTCAACCGCGCCAACGCCTCAGCCGATATTTCGGCGCTGAAGCACCAGCAATCCTCACGGCCCACCGCGCACTGGTTCGCCTGCCCACACAGCGGGCAACGCTCGGTGTCAGTTGGCATGGCCGGGCTCGATGCACACGCGGTTGCGGCCTGATTGTTTGGCGCGGTACAGCGCGCGGTCGGCGCGGCTGAGCAGGGTGTGCAAGGTGTCGCCTGGCGCCAGCTCGGTGAGGCCGATGCTGGTGTTTGCTTGCAGCACCTGATCGCCGACGGCATAGCGGCTTTGCTCGGCCAGAAGGCGCACTTTTTCGGCAATCAGCTGCGCCGCGGCGGGGTTGGTGTCTTTGAGCAATACGATGAATTCTTCACCGCCCCAGCGGCAGATGATGTCGGCCTGACGCAGGCAACCGCGCAGGTTGGCGGCGAAACCCCGCAGCACATCATCGCCGGCCAGATGGCCGTGGGTGTCGTTAAGGGTTTTGAAGTTGTCGAGGTCGATCATTAGCGTGGCGAGCGGCTTCTGTTCGCGCACCGCCTCTTGTAAAGCCTGATTGGCAAGAATGTCGAAGCCTCGGCGGTTGGGCAGTCGGGTCAGGGTGTCGGTGGTGGCGAGCGCCACGATGCGTGCCTGATAGCGGCGCAGCGCCAGGTTCACCAGCAGCAACACCAATCCGGTCACCACCGCGCAAATCAGCAAGTTCAGGTACAGGGTTTTGCGCACGCCGGCCAGGGCGTCGTCTTCATGCTTGTCGACAAACAGATACCAGTTCAGCTCCGGGATATAACGCACATTCAGGAAGTGGTCGCGGCCGTGTTCCCGATACTTGAAGTTACCGCTTTGGGGCTTCGGCAGATTTTTCTTCAGTTCGTCGAGCCCAGGCACGTCATTGAGCGACTGGCCGACCCTGGCGCCGAGCGGCCCGCCCGAAGCCCCCGTGAGTACGATGTTGCCTTGGGTATCGACGAAGTACACCGAGCGACCGTAGCGCTGCTGGTAGGTGTCGATCAGCTTGACCACTGCGTCCACGGTCAGCCCCACCCCCGTGGCGCCGATGAAGTTGCCGTTGAAGTCGGTCACTTTGTAGTTGATGAAAATGGTCAGCCGGTCCTCGTTGGCCATGTCCACATCCACATTGATTTCATACGGCGCGTGCATGTCGCGCACACGGAAATACCAGACGTCGCGCGGCTCGTCCTCGCGCACCGTTTTCAGCAGGCCTTTGGCCTGGTAGTAGCGATGGGTTTTCTCCGAGATGAAGAAGCTGGTGAACGCGCCGTAGTGGGCCTGTACTTCGGCGAGGTAGCGCGTGAGCTGTTCCGGATTCTGCTCGCCCTCAAGCACCCAGTCGCGCATGAAGGTGTCACGGCTCATCATCGACGAGATAAGAATGGGCCGGACCAGGTCTTTCTGAATTTCCGAATAGACGTTGTCGGACGTCAGCGGCAGTTCGGTGTCCACGATGCTGCTGCGAATGGAATCAAGCGAGGCGTAATAGCTGACCAGCGAGGTGGCAAGGAAACCGCTGGCCAGTAGCAGCAATAACGCCACCACCAGATAACGCTGAGCAGTTTGGGTAGGGGCACGTAACGGCATTGGACCAGCAGCTCTGACGGAGTGGGACATGCTAGCTCGGTATCCCGCTGACGTCAGCTAGCAGTGGCGAGTCGAGCCCTTGAGAGATCACGTAGCAGATGCTGACGAAGGGTGTGGGACGACCCCTTCGCCAGCACGCTGGCTCCTACGAATTATCTGCTTTTCAGGTAGGCGCGCCAGCCGCCGAAATGGCTGATGTCGCTGGCCCCTTCCAAGCCATACGGCTCGCAGATAAACCCGCTCTCCCAGTTGCCATCGGCCAGTTGCACCTTGCCCAAACCGAGGGGCGCCGGAATGCCGGTGAGAAACGAGCCCAGCTCGCTGCTCGGCAATTCCCACACCTCCACTTCGATTGCCACGCCGCCCTCGGCGACGCGAACCATACCCGGACGGAACGGTGGGCCGCCGGCCAGCGCCCACAACTGATAATTCGGCGAACTGTGGGTGGCTGTCAGCAGACGGCCGCCGCGTTGTTTCAGTTGCCAGTTCAGCGGCAGGCCGTCCAGATGGGCGCCGCACACCACCACGCGCGCCAGGTCGTTGCGCGCTGGCGTGGCCGGTGCGCTGAGGTCCAGGCGGCGTTCACCCGCCAGCGGCACGTCGTGTTGGCGTTGCAGCGCATCGGCGAGGCCGAGCAGGTACTGGTCGGTGAACGGGCGGCCGAACAGCGTGACGCCCCACGGCAAACCGTTGGCCATAAAACCGGCCGGTACGGCGATGGCGGCGTAGTCGAGCATGTTCATAAAGTTGGTGTAGTAGCCCAGATCCGAATTGCGCTTGACCGGTTCGGCTTGCAGTTCTGCCAGCGTGACCGGGCGCGGATAGGCGGGTGTGAGCACGCAGTCGAGTTCAGCCATGGCGCGGTCGCACACCGCTTTGAGCTGCTGCAACCGATACTGGGCGCGGAACAGTTCGACCGCCGTGGTGCCCGGCGCTTTTGACAGCACGGCATGAATCACCGGCAACACGGCGTCTGGCTGTGCCTCGATCAGCTCGCCGGCCACGCTGTAACGCTCGGCCACCCATGGGCCTTCATACAGCAGGCGCGCGGCTTCGGCGAAGGGTTCGAAATCGAGCGCCACAGCCACGCCGCCCAGCGCTTCCAGCTGCTTGACCGTGGCCGTGAACAGCGCCGGGCTTTCCGGGCAGCCGAGGAATTCGAGCTGTTTCGGCACACCGAAACGGAAGCCTTTGCGCGGTGATCCGAAGGCGCTGGCGTCATTCCACAACGGATTCTTGCGGCTGTATTCATCGGCCGGATCGAGCGTGGCGGTGAGCGCTAGTAGCTGACTCGCTTCGCGGGCGGTGGCGGTGAAATAGGTGACGCAATCCAGCGTGCGGCACGCCGGCACCACGCCGGCCGTGGAGAGCAAACCTTTGGTGGCCTTCAGCCCGAGCAGATTATTCAGCGCCGCCGGCACGCGGCCAGAGCCGGCGGTGTCGGTGCCCAGCGAAAAGCTCGCGACGCCGAGCGCCACGGCCAGGGACGAGCCGGCGCTGGAACCGCCTGATGGATAGTCCGGGTTCACGCTGTTGCGGCATGGACCATACGGCGAGCGCGTGCCATTGAGGCCGGTGGCGAACTGGTCGAGATTGGTCTTGCCCAGCGGCACGGCGCCGAGCGCCAGCAGTTGCTTGACCAAGGTCGACGATTCGCTCGGCGTATAGGCAAACGCCGGGCAGGCCGCGGTGGTGGGAATGCCGGCCAGATCAATGTTGTCTTTGATCGCAAACGGCACGCCGAACAGCGGCAGGCTGTCGGCGGTTTTGCCATCAAGGGCGGCGAGGTGGGGCTCCAGTTCGTCGGCGGTGAGCAGATGGATGAACAAATTGAATTCAGGATTCAGCGCAGCGGCATGCTCACGCAGCGCGCCGATGAGCTGGCGCGGCGTGGTGGTGCCGGCCAGGTAGGCGGCTTTGACGGCGCTCAGGCGCAGGTCGAATGGGTGGGTCATGGTTGGCTCCAAACGTAGATAGCGAGCGAAACGCGATTTGTCCCCTCTGCCCGTTTACGGGAGAGGGTTAGGGAGAGGGTTTTAAAATTGCGTCGGACGCAGCCCTCTCCCCCGGCCCCTCTCCCGCAGGCGGGAGAGGGGAGCAAAGCCGTTGAGTGTTTCGTTTTCAGATTTCCTCCAGCACGACAACCCGCTGCCCAGCCCTGACCGCTGAGCCCGGCTGAACCCTTACTTCCTTCACCACACCATCGCGCGGGGCGAGCAGGGGGATTTCCATTTTCATCGACTCCAGGATCACCAGCACATCGCCAGCCTTGACGCTGTGCCCGGCCTCGACCTGCACTTGCCAGAGGTTGCCGGCGATATGGCTTTCAATGCTGTGCTGGCCGACCGCGAGGGGGGCGTCTTCGCCGAGTTCGGCCACCGCTTCTTCGCTGTCGAAATGCGCCTGACCACTGGCGATCCAGCGCTCGCGTTCGGCGTTGAAGGCGCCTTGTTGCTGACGGCGGAACGCGCCAATGGTGTCGGCTTCTTTGGCCAGGAAGTCCTGGTAGTCGGCGAGGTTCAGCACGCTGTGTTCGATCTGCAGGGCGTAGCGGCCGAGCGGGAAGTCTTTGCGAATTTGCAGCAGTTCTTCGGCGCTCACCGGGTAGAAACGAATCTGGTCGAAGAAGCGCAGCAGCCACGGTTTGCCGTCGAACGCTTCGACTTCGCGGTAGCGGTTCCACATCTGCAAGGTACGACCCACGAACTGATAGCCGCCGGGGCCTTCCATGCCGTACACGCACATGTACGCGCCGCCGATGCCCACCGAGTTTTCCGCCGTCCAGGTGCGCGCCGGGTTGTATTTGGTGGTCACCAGCCGGTGGCGCGGGTCCAGCGGCGTGGCCACCGGGGCGCCGAGGTACACGTCGCCCAGGCCCATCACCAGATAGCTGGCCTCGAACACGGTGCGGTACACCTCGTCGAGGTTGGGCAGGTCGTTGATGCGACGGATGAATTCCAGATTGCTCGGGCACCAGGGCGCGTCTTTGCGCACGGTGGTCATGTATTTTTCGATGGCCAGCTGGCACGCCGGGTCGTCCCACGACAGCGGCAAATGCACGATGCGCGACGGCACTTCGAGGTTCTGCGCCGCGCACACCGCGTCCCACTCGCCGGCGATGATGCCGAGCAAATCGGTGAGGCTGAGGGTTTCCGGCTGGTAGTGCACTTGCAGCGAGCGGATGCCCGGCGTCAGGTCGATCACGCCGTTCAATTGCTTGGCTTCAAGGGCCTGCATCAGCGCGTGGCCACGGAAGCGCAGCACCAGGTCCAGCTCCGGCGCGCCGATCTCCACGAGCAAATGGGTGTCGCCGGAAAGGCGGGCGACGAGGCGGGTATCGTCTTGGCCGAGGTCAAGCACGATGGGGGAGACCAACTCAAGTCGGCCCCCTCTCCCACTTGTGGGAGAGGGTTGGGGAGAGGGGCTTTGGATTGTGCTGGCTGCGGCCCTCTCCCCCAGCCCCTCTCCCGCGAGCGGGCGAGGGGAGCAAAGCGGCGTCGCTGCAAGCAAACGTGCTTCGCCAATGCTGACCGGCAAAAACTGCACCTTATCCCCAGCCTTCAACTGCCCCAGTTGCCAGAGGTCGGCCTCGATAATCGTCACCGGGCACACAAAGCCGCCCAGGCTCGGGCCGTCCGGGCCGAGGATGACTGGCATGTCGCCGGTGAAGTCCACGGCGCCAATGGCATACGGGTTGTCGTGGATATTCGACGGATGCAGTCCCGCCTCACCACCGCTCTCACGCACCCACTGTGGTTTCGGGCCGATCAGGCGCACGCCGGTGCGGCTCGAGTTGAAGTGCACTTCCCAATGCGTGGCGAAGAAGGTGTCGATGTAGTCGGGGGTGAAATACTCCGGCGCGCCATGGGGGCCGTAGATCACGCGAATGCTGCGCACTGCTGGCAGTGGCGGGCACTGCTCGGCGGCCAGGGCGGCGCCGTGGCGGGTGTCGGTGAGGGCAGGAATATGCAGCACATCGCCGGCCCGCAAGGCACGGCCGCCATGGCCGCCGAACTGGCCGAGGGTGAAGGTGCTTTTGCTGCCCAGATAATCCGGCACTTGCAGGCCGCCGCGCAGGCACAGGTAACTGCGTGCGCCGGCCCCGGCAATGGTGCCCAGGCTCAAGGTGCTGCCGGCCTTGACCAGCAGCGCGGTGTTCATCGGTTGAGCCGCGCCGTCGAGGCTCAGCGGAATGTCGGCGCCGGTTACCGCTACCACCGCATCGGTGTTAAAGCGCAGCGTCGGGCCGCTCATGGTGATTTCCAGCGCGGCGGCGCCTTCTTCATTGCCGAGCAAACGGTTGCCCAGACGCAGCGCCAGGCTGTCCATCGGCCCGGACGGCGGTACGCCTACGGCCCAGTAGCCGAGGCGGCCGGGGTAGTCCTGCACGGTGGTTTGCGTGCCGGCGCCGAGCACCTCGAAGGTGTCGGCCCTGTAGACCAATTGTTCGAGGCAGCGGGTCCAGGGATTACCGCTGGCGAACGGTGCGTCTTGGATGATCTGGCGCAGGTAGTCGCGGTTGCTTTCCACGCCGTACAGCAGGCTGTCGCCCAAGGCGTTGTAGAGCCCGGTGCTGGCTTCTTCGCGGGTCGGCGCCCAGGCGATGAGCTTGGCGATCATCGGGTCGAAGTACGGCGGAATTTCGCAGCCGGCTTCCACCCAGGTGTCGATGCGCAGGGTTTTGCCGTCGGCGGGCGGAAACTGCACGGCAGTCAGCAAGCCCGGGCTCGGCTGGAAGTCGCGGCCCGGATCTTCCGCATACAACCGCGCTTGAATGGCATGGCCGTTCGGGCGCAGGTGTTGGCTCAGTTCGCCCAGCGGCGGCAGGTCGCCAGCGGCCAGTTGAATCATCCAGCTGACCAGATCCACGCCCCACACTTGCTCGGTCACGCCGTGTTCCACCTGCAAGCGGGTGTTCACTTCGAGGAAATAGAACTGGCTGGCTTCGCTGTCGTACACAAACTCGACGGTGCCGGCGCTTCGGTAGTTCACCGCCTTGGCCAGCTTGATGGCGGCGGCGCAGAGTTCCTCGGCCATGCCGGCGGGCAGGTTGGTGGCCGGGGTTTCTTCCAGCACTTTCTGGTTGCGTCGCTGCACGGAACAGTCGCGCACGCCCAAGGCAATCACCTCGCCGGCGCCGTCGCCGAACACCTGCACTTCCAGGTGACGAGCGCGCTGGATGTATTTCTCGATAAACACGCCCGCGTCGCTGAAGTTGTTCTGGCCCAGGCGCTTGACCGCGTCGAACGCTTCGCTCAATTCCTCTGCCGAGCGGCACACGCGCATGCCGATGCCGCCGCCGCCCGCGGTGCTTTTCAGCATCACCGGGTAGCCAACCTGCTCACCCGCCACCAGCGCGGCGTCGAGGTTTTCCAGCAGCTCGGTGCCTTCAAGCATGGCCACGCCGTGCTGCTTGGCCAGGGCGCGCGCCGTGTGCTTGAGGCCGAACACCCGCAATTGCTCCGGCGTTGGGCCGACAAAGGCGATGCCGGCCGCTTCGCAGGCTTCGGCAAAGGCGGCGTTTTCCGAGAGAAAGCCGTAGCCGGGGTGAATGGCCTGGGCGCCGGTTTGCCTGGCGACGGCGAGAATTTTCTCAACCTGTAAATACGTACCGGCCGCAGCGCCTTCGCCGAGGCTGAAGGCTTCGTCGGCTTGCTGAATATGCAGGCTGGCGGCGTCGGCTTCGGAATACACGGCCACGCCCTGCACCTCAAGCGCGCGCAAGGTACGCAAGATGCGACAGGCAATGGCGCCACGGTTGGCGATCAGCAGTTTGGTGAACATGGCGTTAAGCCCTCGAAAGGGGAGGCGGGCCGTCCCGCTGTATTTGGGTGTGCACCGGCGGTCGTCCGCGGTGTAAATGCTTTACTCGGTCGGTCCCCTCTGCCCGCTGCGGTCGCCCGGACAGGGGAGAGGGTTAGGGAGAGGGTTTTGAATCTGCGTCAGACGCAGCCCTCTCCCCCAGCCCCTCTCCCGCAAGCGGGCGAGGGGAGCTCACCTGCAAAACCTGCCCACTGCGGCTCTGACACAGCGCAAACAACCACCGCCGAATCAGTCCCATACCAGAAACTCCGCGGGCGTCGGGTTGTAGCCGTTGCAGGGGTTGTTCAGTTGCGGGCAGTTGGAAATCAGCACGATGACGTCCATGTGCGCCACCAGCTCCACGTATTTGCCGGCAGCGGAAATGCCGTCTTCAAACGTCAGCCCGCCTTCAGGCGTAACCGGCACGTTCATGAAGAAGTTGATGTTGGCGCTGATGTCGGCTTTGTTCAGGCGGCCGTCGTGCAGGCTGGCGCGCAGGAAGTTGTCGCGGCAGCTGTGCATGTAGCGTTTGTCGAGGGCGTAGCGCACGGTGTTGCTCTCTTGCGCACACGCGCCGCCAAGGGTGTCGTGGCGCCCGCAGGTGTCGGCGGTAATGGTCAGCAGCGGGTTGCCGAGGTTGGAATACAGCACGGTGCCCGTGGTGAGGTACACGCGGTTCTGTTTGCGCAGGGTGCGCTGCACGTCGTAGCGCTCGCGCGGGTTGCGGGCGCTGTAGAACAGGGTGTCGACCGCCTGGTTGCCTTCCAGATCGAGCAGACGCAGGGTTTGCCCGGCTTTGACTTCTTTCAGAAACGGCTCGCCAGCGGCGATGGTGGCGCGGTAAACGGCGGCTTCTTCATGGTGGGGGCTGTGGGTAAGCGACATGGTATGGCCCTCAGATGTACAGACGTTCGGTGTTGTGGAAGCCGCGGCCGTTTTCCGGGCGCGAGGTGCGGCAGAGCACGCTGATGCCGTCTTCGGCGACCTTGCTGAAGCTCAATTGCACCGGCTTTGGCGCGTAGTCGGGGTTGGGGTCCATGGGGTGTTGCAGGGCGGTGAGCACCACCAGGGTGTCCATCGGCGCATACAGCTCGACGTAGTCGCCGGCCTTGGAATTGCCCTCGGCAAACTGGAAGCAGCCGTCGCTGTCGACCGTGACCTTGCTGAACAGATTGAGGGTCATGAGCAGGTCTTGCAGGTTGAGGTTCCACTTGCCCATTTCCACCAACAGGTTGTCGACGCCGTTGCGGAAGAAGCCGTTGCGCAGTTCCTGATAGCGGCCGGTGCCGTACTTTTCCTGCACTTCGGCAGCATTCAGCACGCCGCCGAAACTGTCGTGCCAGCCGCAGGTGTCGGCGGTGATGGCGGCCAGCACCCGGCCCATGTCCGAGTACAGGCAATGGCCGACGGTGAGCTTGGCCGTGTGCTGGCCTTTGAGGCTGTCGGGCAGGTTCAGGCGCTCACTTTTTTCCACGGCATTGAGCAGCATCAGGCTGACGTTGGCGCCGCCTTCGAGGTCGGTAATGCGCAGCAGTTGGCCACGTTTGAGTACGAACGAGGTGTGGCCGCCGCCCGGAACGGTTTCTTCATACAGGCTGGGGCGCAGGCTCAAGGCACTGGTCATGATCAGGCTCCTTGGTAGACGGAATGCAGGCTGCCGGTGACGTGCGCCGGCAGGGCGTCGACGGCGGCGCGGGTGGCGCGGCGGTCGGGGTTCAGGGGAATGTCGTAGGTGATGCGTGCGCCATAGGCGTTAGGCGCGTGCGGGTCGTGGCGAACCTTGTCGAACACCAGAATGCGGGTGCCAAGGGTGAAGCCTTCCGAGAGGTCGTGGGTGACCATAAATACGGTCAGCTTGGTTTCGCGCCACAGCTCCAGCAGCAGCGCGTGCATGTCTTTGCGGATGCCGGGGTCGAGGGCGCCGAAGGGTTCGTCGAGCAACAGCACGCGCGGTTGCATGATCAGCGCCTGGGCGATGGCCAGCCGTTGTTGCATGCCACCGGAAAGCTGCGTGGGGTATTTGTCCAGCGCATGGCCGAGGCCGACCTTTTTCAACAGCTCGGCGGCTTGCTCGCGAGCGTCGCGTTTGGCCCGGCCGAACAGGCGACCGAGCAGCGGCGAGCGCGGCAGTTCCAGGCCCAGCGCCACGTTATTCAGTACCGATAAATGCGGGAACACCGAGTAGCGCTGAAACACCACGCCGCGACTGGCATCCGGCTCGCCGACCAACGCTTGGCCGCCGAGCAGAATCTGCCCTTTGCTTGGCACTTCCTGGCCCAGCAACAGGCGCAGGAAAGTGGATTTGCCGCAACCCGATGTGCCCACCAAGGTGCAGAACTCACCCTCAGCGACAGTGATGTTGAGATTCTCTAATACGACTTGATCGCCGTACGTTTGCCAGACGTTTCTAACTTCTATGAACGCACTCATGCCTTCGCTCCCTCATACCAGGGAAACGCCAGTTGAGTCAGGCGCTTGAGGCCCAGGTCCATCAGCCAGGCGAGCAGGGTGATCCACACTACGTACGGCAGAATCACGTCCATCGCCATGTAGCGGCGCACCAGAAACACGCGATAACCGAGGCCGTCGGTCGAGGCGATGGCTTCGGCGGCAATCAGGAACAGCCAGGCCGAACCGAGCACCAGACGCAAGGCGATAAGCAGGCGCGGCAGCAGCTGCGGCAAAATCACCCGCAAAATCAGGGTCCAGGTCGAGGCGCCGAGGGTCTGCGCCTTGATCAGCAACTCCGCCGGAATTTCCCGCGCCCGTTGCTCCAGATCGCGCGCCAATACCGGGGTGATGCCGATGACGATGAGCATGACTTTCGACAGCTCACCGAGGCCGAAAACGATAAACAGAATCGGCAGAATCGCCAGCGGCGGCACCATCGACAGCACCGTCAGCAGGGGCGACAGCGGCGCACTGAACAGCGGCAAGGTGCCAGCGGCGATGCCCAGGCACAGCCCGATAATGGCGGCAATGCCCAGGCCCATGCCGAGGCGTTGCAGACTCGAGGCGGTGTCTTGCCAAAGCAGATAGCCGCCGCTGCGTTTGTCTTCGGTAAACGCCATGCGCTTGACCGCGTCCGTCATCTGCACGGCGCTGGGCAGCAGCTTGTCATTAGGGTTGTCCGCCAACCGCGCCGAAGAGCCGGTGAAGTAGGCGAACAGCAACAGCGCGAACGGCAGCAGAATCAGCAGCAGCCGGCCGGCACCGTCGGGGTGGCGATTGATCAGGCGCATGGTGGTCTCGTGACGAATATCGGTGCTGGCGTAGGTTGGGTTGAGCCGCCGGCGAAGCCCAACAGGCCGTTCACAGGACGGCGCGTATCGGTCCCTGGGAGATCTGCACGCGGAGCCCGTTGGGCTCCCTGTTGGGCTTCGCTTCTCTCAACCCAACCTACGGTTCTCACCCGCAACATGGTTACAGCGTGCCATCCGCCGCCATCTGCACGTAGCTCGGGTCGAAGCGCAGTTTGATGTTGCCGTGGTCGCCGGTGACCACATCCTTGGCGAAGCTCATGCCGACCGCGCCGGCATCTTTGGCGCCTTCACCCAGCAGGCCGTGGGCGAACGAGAAGCTGGCGACTTTGCTCATGGTTTCCGGCAGTTGCGCGCTGGTGGCGAAGGCGAGGGCGTCTTTGGCGGTGTAGAAGAGTTTGGTGGTTGCCAGCTGCGACTTGAAGCCGGCCAGGTCCGTGCCCGATGCCTTGGCCATGTGCTCCAGCGCGGCGGTGGCGCGCGGGGTGTCGCTGGCCATCAGTTCCATGATTTCAAACCAGGCGCCGGTGAGGGCTTTGCCCAGGGCGGGGTTTTCTTTGAGGGTGGCGGTGTTGACCACCATCATGTCCATGATCTCGCCGGGAATCTGGCTGGAGTTGAACACTTCCGTGGTGTCGGGCTGGGCTTTGATTTCGGCCAGCATCGGGTTCCAGGTGACCACCGAATTGACTTCGCTGGTGTTGAAAGCGGCGGCGATATCGGCGTCGGAGGTGTTCACCACGCTGAGGTCTTTTTCGCTCATGCCAGCCGTTTCCAGCCCGCGCGCCAGCAGGTAATGGGAAACCGAAAGCTCAACCAGATTGACCGGCTGGCCCTTGAGGTCGGCCAGCGTTTTGCCCTTGCCTTTAAGCACGATGCCGTCGTTGCCGTTGGAGAAGTCGCTGACCACCAGGGCGGTGGAATCCACGCCGCCAGCGGCAGGAATGGTCAGGGCATCCATGTTGGTCATGGTGCAGCCATCAAACTGGCCGGCGGTGTACTGGTTGATCGACTCGACGTAGTCATTGAGCTGCACCACGTCGATGGCGATGTTGTACTTCTTCGCCCACTTGTCGACGATGCCTTCGGCCGCTGCGTATTCCCACGGCATCCAGCCGGCATAGAGGGTCCAGCAGACGCTGAATTTTTCTTTGGGCGCAGCCTGGGCGCTGAAACTGAACGTGGCGGCAAGGCCGGCGAGAACGAGGGCGAATAACGGGGACTTGCGCATGTAAAACCTCCAGTTCGAGATAAAAGCGGGCAGGCGCAACGCGGCGTGGCGTTCGTCTCCCGGGCTTTTGTCCCGCCGTGTAACCTCACTGGAGGTCGATAACTCTCGGACCAGTCACTGAGCGTTTTAAGCGCTAGCCGGAACCCTAGTCATCCATTGCGAATTGTGGTGCCGCGTACCCAGGCAACTGCCCGGTTAATCCTGCACGCCTGAACTAAAGCGAGAGGCGTGCCAAGTTGAGGCGCGTCAGCGCTGGCAAGGCGTGAGCCGGTTCTGCAGGGTTGGAAGTAGGGAAGGCGTGCGCAAAAACGAGGCGCGGGCCGAGGGCATGCTGCGCTTTGGTGCGCTCATGAAATAACTGGCAATGGAATATGAATACGCCTACAGCAAGCCGGGCTGAATTCGTGCTGTCCAACACCGTGGGAACACTGCTGAACGGCATTCGCCGCTCGGTTCCCATGCGGTCTCAGGAGGCTGCCATGATGCGTTATCGAGCCCTGCTGCTCTGTGTGTTAGGCCTGTCTTTAGTGGGTTGTGCGGGTTATGACTACGACGACAACCGCAGCTACGGCCGCAGCGGTTACGGCACCGTGTACGGCGCGCCGTATGTGCAGCGCTACGAGGTGTATTCGGCGCCGCGCTATTACCATGCACCGGCTCCGCGCTACTACGTGCCGGCGCCTGCGCCGCGTTACTACAGCTCGCCACGCCGTGGCCCGGTTTACAACGGCTGGAATCAACCGCCGCGCGGGTACTACCCGGCGCCGCATCGCTATAACGGCGACCGCGACCGCCACCACGCGCGCGACCGCGATGGCCGTCGCGGTGATGGCCACCGTGGCAATGATCGCCGCGGCGACTATCGCAGCGACAACCGTAACGGCGGCGACTGGCGTCAGCGCAATCGCTAACCGCCACCTTTCTGCGCGCAAACAAAAGCCCGCTGTCGCGGGCCTCTGCGCATTCAACCAACAGCTCGCTGGTGAATGTAGGTACTGCGTGGTCTAGCGGTCAGTCAGCTTTTATTGCCATGGCTGGCTTGACCGCCTTTGCGTCCTGCTTCGGACGCTTTTTGCGGGTCGTTGGCAAAGTTGCCGCCACTGTTGTGACCACCTTTGCGTCCTGCTTCCGAAGCCCGCGCCCGATCATTAGCGAAGTTACCGGGGTTTTTGTTGGTAGGCATGTTGGTTTCTCCTCTTCTATCAAGTAGTCGCAAAACCCGCCTGGGCCTTACAGAAACTCTGAAGGGGAAGGCCGGACATTCGTTCGGCTCAATTTAAGTCATTGGCGACAAACGGTTTTTTGATATTAAAGTGCAACTTCGCTTTTGCTTATTTATGTGTCGGTCAACTTGCGTAAATGGCATTTACCAACTATGTCCGGCCGTTTTTCCACTATTTCCAGCCAATTAAAAGGGCGGAAATGACCGCCTATCCCTTACACGGAACTGCCGCAATGGCAGTTTGCTCGGATGTTTCACACACCGATAAAACCCTTCAAGCACTAGGCGTAGCGGCCGGGGACTGATGGGAAAGTGATCCAGGGATAAAGACGGCATGGGCGACTACCACATCAACCGTGTGCCAGAGGGCTGGCAACTGATCAAGAAAGGCGCAACCCGCCCCTCCAAGCGCGCGGTGACCAAAGCGCGCCTCCTGCAGGAAACCGAGCGGTTCCTGCGCGGTAAAGACGCAACGTTGATCATTCATAACGAAGACGGCACGACCGAGGAAAAGTCCTATCTGGCTGGCCGGGTAATGCCCGCGCGCTGGGCGAAGTGGCAGGAAGAAAACGAGCGGATCAAGGACGACGCCTCATCGGGATGACGCAAAAAAGCCCACCTGAATGATGGGCTTCTTAGCTGTGGCGCTTACCAGCGACCGCGATGTCCATAACCGTGCGGCTCGTAATACACCGCTCGGGGTGGCGGTGCGTAATAGCGCGGGCCGTAATAGCGGGGCGCCTGGACGACCACCGGCTGGTAGTAAACCGGTTGGGCGTATACGGGCTGGGCGTACACGGGTTGTGCATATACCGGTTGTGGCGGCGGATAGTAGGCCACTGGCGGAGGTGGCGGGGCTTCGACGTACACCGGCGCGCGCTGCGAGGCGACCACAGCGCCGCCCACCACAGCCCCGACCACGGCACCCAATACGAAAGGTCCACCGTCTCCACCGTGGGCGGACGCTTGCCCGGCGAGGGCAAGGCTGCCTAACAGCAGGGCAACTTTGGGCAGACTGAACATGGTTGTCTCCTGATACCCGGGGTTAGGTTATTCCGGTGTATCTGTAAGACGTTTCGTCGCAGGGGAAGTGCCAGGGCGGGGTGTAAAGGTTTTGTAAGGGATCGCGGCTAAGCGGAGCGCCGGGCCAACCGCGACCACAGGTCAGACGCAGTCTGTAGGAGCGGCTTTAGCCGCGATCCCTGCAACCGAAGATTTCAAGTCGCCCCTCAGGCTTGCACAAACTCCACAAACTTAACGCCCGTACCCGTCGGCCGTACATCCTGAAACAGCGAATCCCGATCCGCCGAAAGCTCCAGGCTGACGGTGGCGTTGCGGCTGCCTTTGTTGCGAGTCACCAGACCCTCTTCATGGGTGCGCAAGTACAAGGTCGGTACGCGCAGGTGGTGCAGTTCATCGGTCACGTGGTTGTGCATCAGCAGGTGCACCCACTCGTACTGGCCGATTTTCAGACGGCCGACGGGAATGTCGAACCACCAGATGTTTTTGTTCAGGTTGATGGTCGCAAAGTGCGTGTTGTTGACGCCGAGCACTGCGCTGCCGAGTTGGCCGTTACGGCGGGCAATGGCGGTTTTTTTGTCGATTTTCATGCTGTTCCTGACACGCAAGCGATGTGGGGCGAAGGCAGCCGGGGCCGCGCGGCGCGTAGTGTAACAGCCGACAACCGCTTGCCAATCACCGGCTTTCGCGGCGCAGGGCGATGAGCGTTTTTGTCCGCTGGTAACGAGCGAAACGTTCAGCCAGAGGAGCCGGCAACGGTTCACAAGGGCTAAAGCCTAGACGAGCGTAAAACTCGCCCAGCGCCGGATGGCAAAACAACCACACCGCGCCGGTCGCTTCAGTGCATGCAGCATTCACAAGCCGGCTGGCAATGCCTTGGCCGCGCAGTGCCGGAGCGACGAACAGGCCGGTCAGCCAGAGACTGTCGTCACCGCCATGGCCAACGCTGCGCACGCTCAGCGCCGCGACAATCTCTGTTTCTTTCGCTACCCACAGGTGTTCTTCGGCGCCCGCGCGCATGGGCGAGCGGTGCGCACGGTAGAACTTGTTCAGCAGCGGGCGCAATTCGGCGGCGAGAGGGCCGTAGTAAAGGTCGGACATGGCGGTTTGTCGTTGGAAAAAACGCCGGCATTAAATCATTTACCGCGTTCGCCTTGGCACAAATGCCCTACGAATCGCCGGGGCGCACGCAGCCTCGCTAGGCATGATAGGAACCCCAATGGTTTTGCCAGGAGCGGCGCATGTCCTACAACACCCTCAGTTACCAGGTGAATGAACACATTCTGACCCTGACCCTCAATCGACCCGAGCAGTTGAATGCGTTCACGGTGGAAATGGCCCACGAGCTGATCCATGCGTTTAACCGCGCCAGTGATGATGAAGCGGTACGCGCCATTGTGGTGACCGGGGCCGGCCGTGCGTTTTGCGCCGGTATGGATTTGTCGGTCGGCGGTAACGTATTCGGCCTGGACGAAAGCCAGCAGCCGACCCTGGAAGACATGCAAAACCGCCTGGACGACCCGGCCATTCGCGACGGCGTACGTGATACCGGTGGGCGCGTGACCCTGGCCATTTATGAGTGTAAGAAGCCGGTGATCGCCGCCATCAACGGTGCGGCGGTGGGCATTGGCGCCAGCATGACCTGCGCCATGGACATTCGTCTGGCCAGCGAACATGCCCGCATTGGGTTTGTGTTCAACAAGATCGGCATCGTGCCGGAGGCGTGTTCGAGCTGGTTTTTGCCGCGCATCGTCGGCATTTCCCAGGCGCTGGAGTGGGTGTACAGCGGCGACATTCTCAAGCCGGAAGAAGCCTTGCAGGGGCGCTTTGTAAAAGCCGTGGTGCCGGCCGATCAATTGCTGGAAGAGGCGTACAAAATTGCCCGGCGCATTACCCAGCACAACCCCGTGGCAATCGCCCTGACGCGGCAAATGATGTACCGCAACGCCGCGCAGTCTCATCCGCTGGAGGCGCACAAGGTCGATTCATTGGGGATGTTCTACACCAGCGTCGGCGGCGGCAAAGAGGGCGTGCAGGCGTTTCTCGAAAAGCGTCCGGCGGACTACAGCGAACAGTCGGCCAACGCCATGCCGTCTTTTTATCCGTGGTGGAAATAACGCTGGCTCAGAGGCGGCCGAGAATCATGTGCGCGGCCTCTATCAAGGCCGCGATGGGTTGATCGACCGCCACCTGCAACGTGTCCGCCTGGGCATTGCTCATTACCGCCACCAGCGTGGCGCCACCGGCCAGGGTGAGCGACACCTCGGTTTCCGTTGAGCCGCGAATAACCTCGCGGATTTCGCCATGCAGCAGGTTGTCGCCGGGCCGCGCAACATCGGTGGCGGCGGCCAACAGCTGCACCCACGAGGCTTTGATCAGCGCATACAGCGCCACGCCCGGCTGCAATGCCAGGCGCGTGGTGCTGTCGTGGGTGATCGAGGCGGTAAGGCGCTCGCCGGTGTTGAGCTGAAACTCGATCAGGTCGTTGACCTCGCCGTTATGAACGGCGGCCACGGTGCCGAACAGTTGGTTGCGCGCGCTGGTTTTCATGCGCAGGCGCTCCATGAATTCCAGCAGGCTCGACACGCCGGCATCGTCGCCCAGGCGTTGCAAGAAGGCCTGGTGCTCGTGCTGGTAACGCTGGTAACTGGCGATCAAGGCGTGCCCGGCCTCGGTCAACTGCGTGCCGCCGCCGCCCTTGCCACCGGCGCTGCGGGCCACCAGCGGATTGCCGGACGCGCCGTTCATGGCGTCAATTGAATCCCAGGCAAACTTGTAGCTGATGCCCACGGCCTTGGCCGCCTGGCTGATCGAGCCCGTGGCGTCGATGGCCCGCAGCAGGGCGATGCGCGCCTCACCTGCGACGTCGTTACCGTTGTGGGTTATCCAGAATTGACCTTCGAGTTTCATTGCGGCACATGCTCAAGCGCGGTGCCGGCGATGGTAGCACCGGGATTTCAGGCGGAAGAAATTCTTGTCTTGACTTGCCGGTCAGGAATTTACAGGATGCGCCAGTTGTTTTTCACTTGATCGCTATCCGCCATTCCGTCTGGCGCTATATAGTTCTGAACATAGCGCTTGCCTTGGCGATTTTTGTCGCCGCTGCTAAGCCCATTACAAAGGAGTTGTTATGCACCCTTCGATGCCTCGCTTGCTTGTCGCCCTTTCCGCCATCTTCGCCCTTGGCAACGCTTTCGCCGATGAGGTGCAAGTAGCCGTTGCGGCAAATTTCACCGCACCGATTCAAGCCCTGGCGGCTAATTTCGAGAAAGACACCGGGCACAAACTGATCGCTTCCTACGGCGCCACCGGCCAGTTTTATAGCCAGATCAAAAATGGCGCGCCGTTCCAGGTGTTTCTGGCGGCTGATGATGCAACGCCGGCCAGACTGGAAAGCGAGGGCGAAACGGTGCCTGGCTCGCGCTTTACCTATGCGATTGGCTCGCTGGCGTTGTGGTCGGCGAAGGAGGGTTTTGTCGATGACAAGGGTGACGTGTTGAAGAAAAACGCGTTCAAGCACTTGGCCATCGCCAACCCGAAAACCGCGCCTTACGGACTGGCCGCCACCCAGGTGCTGGAAAAAATGGGCCTCACCGATGCAATGAAACCCAAGCTCGTGGAAGGGCAGAGCATTACTCAGGCGCTGCAATTCGTTTCCACCGGCAACGCCGAGCTGGGCTTCGTCGCGCTGTCGCAGGTTTACAAAGACGGCCGGCTTACCAGCGGTTCCGCTTGGTTAGTACCGGCCAGCCTGCACGAGCCGATCAAGCAAGACGCGGTGATTCTGAGCAAAGGCAAAGACAGCGCGGCGGCTAACGCGTTGGTTGATTACCTGCGCGGTGACAAGGCCGCAGCGGTGATCAAGTCCTATGGCTATCAGTTGTAAGCGTTCCTGAAATGTCCCTGACCGGCTCGGATTACGCCGCCATCTGGCTGACCCTGCAATTGGCGACGGTGACCACCGTATTGCTGCTGCTTATCGGCACGCCCATCGCCTGGTGGCTGGCGCGAACCCGCTCTAAATTCAAAGGCCCGGTGGCTGCCGTGGTGGCGTTGCCGCTGGTGCTGCCGCCGACGGTAATCGGTTTCTATCTGTTGATCGCACTCGGCCCGAACGGCTTCATCGGCCAGATCACCGACGGTCTCGGTCTGGGCGTTTTGCCGTTCACCTTTGCCGGACTGGTGGTGGGGTCGGTTTTCTACTCCATGCCGTTTGTGGTGCAGCCCATTCAAACTGCCTTTGAAGCCATCGGTGATCGGCCGCTGGAAGTGGCCGCCACATTGCGCGCCAGCCCACTCGATACGTTTTTCAGCGTGGCCCTGCCGCTGGCTCGGCCGGGCTTCGTCACGGCGACGATTCTCGGCTTCGCCCACACGGTTGGCGAATTCGGCGTGGTGCTGATGATTGGCGGCAATATTCCGGAGAAAACGCGGGTGGTGTCGGTGCAGATTTTCGACCACGTCGAAGCCATGGAATACGCCCAGGCCCACTGGCTGGCGGGCGGCATGCTGGTGTTCTCGTTCGCCATTCTGCTGCTGTTGCAGGCCAAGGGCCGCAAGGCGGTGGTGCGATGATCGAAGCGCGTTTCAAGGTGGATTATTCGGCGTTCAGTCTGGATGTCGACCTTCAACTGCCAGGCCGCGGCGTCAGCGCCTTGTTCGGCGATTCCGGCTCGGGAAAAACCACCTGCCTGCGTTGTGTGGCCGGGCTGGAACGCGCCAGCACGGGCTATCTGCGGGTGAATGGCGAGTTGTGGCAGGACAGCGCCACGGGTTTTTTCTTGCCGGTGCACCAGCGCGCGTTGGGTTATGTGTTTCAGGAAGCCAGCCTGTTTGCACACCTGTCGGTGCAGGCCAATCTGACCTTTGGTTTCAGGCGCATTGGCGCCGCCGCGCAACGCGTGAAGCTCGCTCAGGCGGTCGAACTATTGGGCATCGAACATTTGCTGGAACGCATGCCGGAGCATCTTTCCGGCGGCGAGCGTCAGCGCGTCGGTATTGCCCGGGCGTTGCTGACCAGCCCTAAGTTGCTGTTAATGGACGAGCCGTTGGCGGCGCTGGATTACAAACGCAAACAGGAAATTCTGCCGTACCTGGAGCGCCTGCATGACGAGCTGGATATTCCCGTGCTGTACGTCAGCCATGCGCCGGATGAAGTAGGGCGCCTGGCCGACCATATGGTGCTGCTGGAAGAAGGGCGCGCGCGGGCCAGCGGGCCGGTCGGCGACTTGTTGGCGCGCCTCGACTTGCCCATGGCCCAAGGCGACGACGCCGGCGTGGTGCTTCAGGCAACGGTGTGCGACTACAACGCCGACTATCAGCTACTGAGCCTGGGGTTCGCCGACGGCCCGCTGCGCGTTCAGGTAGCCCACGCGCCGGTGGCGCTGGGCAAGCAGATGCGTTTCAAGGTGCAGGCCCGCGACGTCAGCCTGGCCCTGGAAAAGCCGCTGCACAGCAGTATTCTCAACGTATTGCCGGTGACGGTCGTCGCTGAAGTGGCGGCGCAAAACAGTGCCCACGTGCTGGTGCAACTGGACATGCACGGCACGCCGCTGCTGGCGCGGATCACGCGTTTTTCCCGGGATCAGCTTGAATTGAAGATCGGTCAGGCACTGTGGGCGCAGGTGAAATCTGTCGCGGTGCTGGCCTGAACCTGAAGAGGAGGAGGGGGCAGATGCTGGAACGCCTGGACACCTGTCGCGCGCTGGAAGAGCAGATTTGCGCCGGTCAGCACTGGCCACCGGAACTGCGCGCTGCACTGCACGAGCTGTTGGAAAAAATCACCCTGGCCGGGCACGAGATCAACCTGTTGAGCCTGGGCCTGTTCCTTGCCGATTTCGTACCGCGCCATAGTCTGGATCGCGCAGAGGAATGGCAGGAGCGGGCCGCCAAACGCTGGTTTACCCACAGCAAACCGCTGTTGATCGAACGCCTGGCGGATTTTTTCGTGGGTGCGGACGCGGCTTACAGCAGGCCTTCGTAAGCCAGGTCGTAGGCCTTGCCCAGGTCTACGGTTGAAGGCTGTTGCGCCTTGCTGTCGCCGGCTTTGCGGTCGGTGGCTTTCAATGTGGCAGGGTGAACGAAATCTACCGGCACCGGCGAGCACGCCAATACCACGCCTTCCAGCAGAAACGTACCGGCGCCGCCTGCGCCCTGCCCGCTGGTGGCGCGGCGGTTGAGTACCAGTTTCTCGACCTTGTTGGCGCTGCAGAATGCCGTCAGCGCCTGCACGAAGGCCGCCACGTCTTCACGGGTCGGGTTCTTCGCCACGGCCAGCTTGTTCATTTTTTCAGCGATCAACACATGGCTGGCGCGGGTGCCTGCCAGCGTCACGATTCGCGCTTCGTTGGCCTTCAGCAGCAGGCCGGCAACCACGCTGCTCAACGTTTGCCCATGGAGCGACGGGTGCCGTTCGGGGCACGGCCGGGCTTTTTATCGTGGTTGGATTTGTCGATTGGCTTGTAGCCCAGCGGCATGTTGTCTTTGGCGCCCTTGGCGAATGCCGAAAAGGGAAAGCTGAAGCCGGGTTTTTTTGCCTGGGTGTCGGCGGTGGCGTCCACTTCGCCCGGTTGTTCTGGCTGGTCGGGCGAAGGTGTTTGGGTGGTCATTGGGGAAGTCCGGGAGAGGTGATAAAGGTGAAACGATGATGCAAAGGCATCGCGGCTGAAGTCGCTCCTGCAGGTTGGGTGCAGGAGCGGCTGTTGCTATCAGCCCGACAGGCCGACGTACACGTTCTGCACGTCGTCATGGTTGTCGAGGGCTTCGAGGAAGGCTTCGACTTCTTCCAGTTGTTCAGGCGTGAGCGAGGTCACCGGGTTTTTCGGACGGTAGCCGAGGCTCGCGGAGTTCACGGTAAAGCCGTGCTCTGGCAGGGCGCGGCTTACGGCGTCGAGGTCGGTGGGTTCGGTAATAAACAGCGTGGCGCCTTCTTCGGCCGGTTCGAAATCTTGCGCACCCGCTTCAATGGCGGCCAGCTCAGGATCGGCGTCGCCTTCAGGGCTGGCTTCGATCATGCCGACGTGGTCGAAATCCCAGGTAACCGAGCCAGACGCGCCCATTTGCCCCTTGCGAAACAACACGCGGATTTCAGCCACGGTGCGGTTGATGTTGTCGGTCAGGCATTCAATGATCACCGGCACCTGATGCGGGGCGAAGCCTTCATAGGTGGCCGAGTGGAAGGTGACGGTGTCACCCAGCAGGCCGGCGCCTTTTTTGATCGCGCGCTCTAGGGTGTCTTTGGGCATCGAGGCCTTTTTCGACTGGTGGATGGCCAAACGCAGCTTGGGGTTGAGGTCCGGATCGGCGCCGTTGCGGGCGGCGATCATGATTTCCTTCACCAAACGACCAAAAATCTTGCCTCTGGCGTTGGCGGCGGCTTCTCTAGGTTTGGCTTTCCACTGTGCGCCCATGCTGGCTCTCTTGCTCTGACTGGTTGATAAGCGGGTCGTGGCGCGGGGTTTACGGGCCGATTGCAGGCGGTAAAACCGGGGCGACGAAATAAGGTTGCCGATTTTAGTCGCTCTGCCGCGCGCTGGCACCCCCTGAAATCGAGTTGTCTGTCGCATGGTCAAGGCTCGACTGTTTAACAGTTTTGCGTAAAACCGATGACAGCCCGGTAGCGCGGTCGCATCATTCGACGTCGCTTTAACCCTTATCCACCTTCTTGACGGGTCCGCGTTCGGCCTATGCCTACTCCCTGCGCTTCAGTTTCACTCGGTTACGCCGCGCTTTCGGTCAGCGGCCGGGTGCGCGCGCACAACGAGGATTCGTTGCTGTGCTGCCCGGCTTTGCAACTCTGGGCGGTGGCAGACGGCATGGGCGGGCATCAGCGCGGGGAGGTGGCCAGCGCCCTTGCGCTGGATACGCTGCTGGAAGCCGTCGAGGCGGGTGAGTCGCTGGACGTCGCCGCCCACAGCGCCAACCAGGCGATTATCAGCGCCGGCGAGCAAGATCCGGAATCGGCTGGCATGGGCACCACGCTGGTGGCGGCCCGTTTCAGCGGCGCCGCGTTCGAGCTGGCGTGGGTGGGCGACAGCCGCGCCTACCGCCTCAGCGCCCAGGGCATCGCCCAGCTCAGCCGCGACCATAGCCTGGTGCAAAGCCTGGTGGATGCCGGCGAACTAAGCGCCGAACAGGCGCGCAATCATCCACGCCGCAATGTGGTCACCCGTTGCCTTGGGCATCCGGAGCAGACGCTGGAGGTCAGCGTGGTGCAGGGCAGCCTGGCGCCCGGCGAGTTGTTGCTGCTCTGCAGCGACGGGCTCAGCGGTGAATTGCGCGACGAAGAAATTCAGGCTGTAAGCGCCGGTGCCAGTACGCTGGACGAGGTCGTCGAGCAGCTGATAGCGGCGGCGAACGAGGCGGGCGGGCGCGACAATATTTCCTGCATCGTGATCGGCCTCGCAGTCGTGGAACAAATGGGCGCCAATCCACGCCCACAAAGTTTCCTCAGGAAACTTTTGAATCTAGGAAAACTCTGACAGTTTGTTGGAAAATGCGCCGAATCTAGGCGAACCTTCGCCAGGCTTTTCTGATACCTGGCTAGCGGAACTGCCGAATTTTCTCCGCCCCCTGACCTAGAGCCTCTGGGCCGATAACTACAAGACGCGTACCACCTTCTTATGAATGACAGCTTGCTAGAAATTCCCGGTTACCTCGTGCATGGCCGGTTGGGTAAAGGCGGTATGGCCGAGGTGTACCTGGCAACCCAGGAGTCGTTGCACCGCCAGGTGGCGATCAAGGTGCTGCTCAGCGCTGACGACGAAGCCTTCAGCAAGCGCTTTATCAAAGAGGGGCACATCGTTGCCTCGCTGCATCACCCCTCGATCATCACCATTCACGACATCGACCAGTTGCCCGACGGCCGCTATTACCTGGCCATGGAATTCGTTGCCGGCGGCGACCTGGCGCAGCACAAGGGCGAAGTGTTCGAGCCGCAGCGCGCGCTGGGCATCGTGCGGCAGATCGCCAGCGGCCTGGCGGTGGTGCATGACAAGGGCATGGTGCACCGCGACATCAAGCCGGCAAATATTCTGTTCCGCGCCGACGGCACCGCAGTCATCACCGACTTCGGTATTGCCAAGGAGCTGGACCTCAACAGCGAGCTGACCCACTTCAACGTCGCAGTCGGCAGCCCGGCCTACAGCAGCCCGGAGCAGGCCCAGTGCGAGCCGCTGGACGCGCGCACGGATATCTACAGCCTCGGCGTAATTCTGCTGGAGATGCTGACCGGCAGTAATCCGTTCAAAGGCTCGAGCTACACGCAAACCGTGATGAACCACGTGCAGGTGGAAGCGCCGGAACTGCCCGATCACCTGCGCCAGTACCAGCACCTGCTCAGCCGCATGCTGGCAAAAAATCCCGAAGACCGTTTCGCCGACTGTCACGTGTTGTTGGCGAGTCTGGCCGAGCTCAATGAGCAGGAACTCGACCACACCCGCATCGCCAAGATCATTCCCCTGCGCCCGGAGCAACCTGCGCGCGAGGGCAAGGTTGCGGCGACAAAGCCCGCTTCAGTGAAAGTGCCAAAGCAGAAGAAGCCGCGAGCCCCGCTGAGCAAGCGCACCCTGTGGGGCGCCGCGCTCGGACTGGTGCTGGTGGCTGGCGGCGCCGGACTGGGTGGCTACTACTATCAGCAGCAGCAGAAAATTTCCGGGTTGCTGACGCAGGGCGAACTGAGCCTCAACGAGGGCAAACTGGTCGAGCCGCCCGAGCACAACGCGGACTACTTCTATCGTCAGGTGCTGTTGATCGACAAGAACAACGAAGAGGCGCTCGACGGTTTGCAGCGCGTGTTGCAAGCGCGCATCGCCAACAGCCTGAACCTGGCGCAAAAAGCTGCCACCGAAGACCACCTGCTGCAGCCTGAAGGTAACAACGCGGTGTTCTACTACCAGCAAGTGTTGGGCTGGTCGCCGGGCAACGAACAAGCGCTGACAGGGCTGCAGGCAGTCGCTGAACGGTTCCTGGATTTGAGCGAAACCGCGTACGAAAAACTGCAATACGACCAGGCCCTGCAATTGATCAAGAGCGGCCTGGAAGCGCAGCCAGACAACGAAAAGCTGCTTGCGAGTCTGAACGGTCACGACGAACGCGTGCGCAAAACCGAGGCCGCCATCGCCGCCCGCGCGGAGGCTAAGAGAAAGGCCGCTCTGGCAGCCGCCAAGCCTGCTCGCAAACCCGCCGCCAGCACCACGACTCGCGCATCAACAGCGCCCGCTGAAGAAAATAATCCGAACGTCGTCAAACGCTTGTGGAATAAACTCTTCAACTAGTGGCAAAGTGACACTTCTTTTGCGCGAGGCTCCGGCGGGCCTCGCGCTAACGATTAATTGCTCCCGTTTGGTTGTCATTTCTCAAGGTCGTGCCGCACATGCTCAGGATTCACTTTAGCGACAACCGTCAGGCGCCTATCTGGCTGGTAGACGAGCGTTTCACCATCGGCCAGGACAGCCGCAACAACCTGGTGCTGAGCGACGCCGACATCAGCCCGTTTCACGCCGAAATCCGCCAAGACCATGGCCTGTACTACCTCACCGATTGCGGCACCGCCGCCGGCACGTTCGTCAATGGCGAGCGGGTGGGCGCGCGTTATCAGCTGCGCTCCGAAGACAAAGTGCGCCTCGGCGGCCTGGAGCTGACGCTGGTCGACCCGGCGAAAAGCAAGCCGAAGGCAGTCGCTGCGCCGCGCTGGTTCTTGCAGGTAATCACCGGCGAGCAGCACCAGGGACACAAGTTTCACGTGACCGGCTCGATGACGTTCGGCCGTTCGGTGAAGTGCGAAATGTGCTTTGGTGATCTGGAGCTGTCCCGTCGCCACGCCGAGTTTTTCCTCAAAGACGAAGTGCTGGAGATCAAGGACCTGGCGTCCGCCAATGGTGTGTACGTCAACCACCAGAAGGTGGCCATGGCAGTGCTGCAACCTGGCGATCAGGTGCGAATGGGTTCGGTCACGCTGCTGGTCATCGGCCCGAAAGTGGAGGTGGCGCAAACCGACGATGAAGACGCGACGCTCTTCATGCCCGCTCTCAACGTGCCCAAACCTACAGTGATACGGCCCAGCGTGCAGGCCGCCACGGTTAATCCGCTGAAAGTCGCAACTGCCAATGCAGCGACCGTGGCGCAGCATGAAGCCGTGGCCCAGGCGCGGCCGGTGAACAAGGTGCTGCTTGCCGTACTGGCATTCGCCCTTGCCATCGGCGCTGCGTTTGCGATCAAAACGCTGCTTTAGAGCGGCTTGTTTGTCTGAAGCCCGAGCCGCAACGCTCGGGCTTTTTTATGCCCGGGCAATTATCACTGCGACGATAGGCAAACCTGTTCAGCAGTATCATTGCTATCGATGATAGCTATCGCGAGCGTTCACTTCTTAACCAGCTGGCGATCCGTAAGATTGGCCCCGTACCCACTTACACACCCAATCTTCTGGAGCAACCCTCATGAAATCCCAAGCATTCGCCGCACTGTTCATCGCCAGCCTGTTCACCGTACCGGCCGTTCAAGCTGCCACTGTTGCAAGCCCTGCTGTGGTTCAAACCGTACTCGCTGAAAGCGGTGCTGATCGCCGCATCGCTGATGAAGGCGGCTACATGGTCATCGACCGCGTTGCCGAAGGCGGCGCAGAACGTAGCAACCGCGTAGCTGAAGGCGGCGCCGATCGCACCAACACCGTTGCCGAAGGCGGCGCAGAACGTACCAACCGCGTAGCTGAAGGCGGTGCCGATCGCACCAACACCGTTGCCGAAGGCGGCGCAGAACGTACCAACCGCGTAGCTGAAGGCGGTGCCGATCGCACCAACACCGTTGCCGAAGGCGGCGCAGAACGCACCAACCGCGTAGCTGAAGGTGGCGCCGATCGCACCAACACCGTTGCCGAAGGCGGCGCAGAACGTACCAACCGCGTAGCTGAAGGCGGTGCCGATCGCACCAACACCGTTGCTGAAGGTGGCGCAGAGCGCACTAACCGTGTTGCTGAAGGTGGTGCTGACCGTCTGCAGGCTAAAACCCTGGCCTGATACCGGCCAGGTTTTACCCTCTCAAAGCCCGGCACTGGCCGGGCTTTTTGTTGCCTGCGATTTGTCGCGCGGCTCACGCCACGGGCTCGCCCTGCATGGCGATCAACTCCCAGATATGGCCGTCCAGGTCTTCGAACGCGTGCTGGTACATAAAGCCGTAATCCTTGGGTTCGCTCAGCGTGCGCCCACCGGCGGCCACGGCTTTGCTCACCAGACCATCGACGGTTTCGCGGTCGGCCACGCCCAGGCAGGTCAGCACTTCGCTATGGGTGTGGGCGTTGCAGAGCGCCTTGGGCGTAAAGCCCTGAAATTTTTCTTCGGTCAGCAGCATGGCGTAGATGTGCTCGCCAAGAATCATGCAGGTGGCGGTTTCGTCGGTGTACTGCGGGTTGAAGGTAAAACCGAGGTGAGTAAAAAAGGCGATGGCGTTGGGCAGATTCTTGACGGGAAGGTTGACGAAAATGTCATGGACCATAATGGGCTCTCCTGAAATGGCGAGCCGCTGGATGTAGCGGCTACACCTCTAATCGAATGCCTGCCCGGCGAATCGACATGGCGTAGCCATTATTTTTCACCGGGCCGGTTACACAAGCGTAGTGGAGGCCAGCCGTTCAGCATCATTGTGGTGCTTATGGCCGTTTTTGCAGGTGCCGTTGCGGCATTCCCCGCCACAGGTTTTTTTCACGCGGCGTTCGGCGCGGATTTCCGCAAGGTCGCGGCGGCCCATATACACATGCAGTGCCGGCGTGAGGTTGAGGCGATCGTCGATGTTCTGATCGAAAAGCAGCTGAAGGCATTCGCGGCTGAGGGTCATCAGGTCGCCGTCCACCTGCACCCAGACAAACTCCGCTGTTGGGGTGATGCTGCTTTCGACTACGTCGAGGCCGAAGGCGTCTTCGCTGAAACGAACCAGATGCTGGCCGGTTTTGCTGTTGAAACCAACGAACCCTTTCAGTTCGTCAGCAGCCGCGCAGATGGCGGCGGATGTAATGGTGCTCATGTGGACCTCGAGGCAAAGAAGCGCGGTAGCGCGGGTCGCACGGTTATACGGCGGCCTTTGCGAGGCGATGTTGCCTTGAGTCAAGGTGAGCTCAATGCGAACTCGTTGCATCTTCAAAGCAGGCAGCAAACCCTGGCGGCTGCTGTCGGGGAGGGGAATGCAGATACAAAAACGCCCTTGGCGCGCAGGGCACCAAGGGCGTTATGGCAGGATCAGTCCTGGCGGCTGGTCACTTCCAGCAGGTGGTAGCCGAACTGGGTTTTCACCGGGCCCTGCACCACGTTAACCGGCGCGCTGAACACGACGGTATCGAACTCTTTAACCATCTGGCCCGGGCCGAACGAGCCGAGGTTGCCGCCTTCACGGCTGGATGGGCACGACGAGTTGTCTTTGGCCACCTGGGCGAAGTCAGCGCCGCCTTCGATAGCAGCTTTCAGTTCATTGCACTTGGCTTCGGTGGAAACCAGGATGTGGCGGGCGGTGGCTTTAGGCATGGCAGGAACTCCTGTGAGAAAGGTCACGAGCCTACCCGAATCAGCGCTGTATTCAAGGTTCGCTGCTTGCCTTCAAACAGTTTGCAACCTTGCCAGCGCCTGCGGGGCGTTCATCCGTTGAGCCAGGTCCAGCGCGCTGAGGCCGCCTTGTTCGCGAGCGTCGCGGTTGGCGCCGTGGGCGAGGAGCACGTCGATGGCTGCGCTTTGATTGAACATGGCCGCCATCATCAACGCGGTTTTGCCATCCGGCGTGGCACCCTCCACATCGGCGCCTTTGGCCAGCAGCAGTTCAAGCATCGGCAGGTTGCCTTTGAACACCGCGCCGGCCAGCGGGGTTTGGCCATTGTTGTTGCGCAGGTCCGGATCGGCGCCTTGCTCCAGCAGCATCGCTACGGTGTCGAGGTGACCGTGATAGCTGGCGAGCATCACCAGGCTGTCGCCCTTGTGGTTGCGCAGGTCCGCCGGCAAGCCTTGCCCTAGCAGGGCCTTCAACTCATCGGTGGCGCCAGCGCGCGCGGCATCGAAGACGCGTTCAGCGAAGGCAAGGGTTTCGTCATCAAGGGTAGGGGTGTCGGTCATGTCTGCTGGTCCGTGCAAGGTAGGAATGCGCGAAGCATAGAGGGCGAAGTAGACGGCCGCTTATTGAGATTGTTGATGGCGGCCATTGCCGAGTTTCGCGTCAGCTAGTGCCCGTAAGTTGCGTGGCTAACTGACAAGCAATCCCGCCTGCCTATATCCCTCCACCAATTCGTCGTACAGCGCGATGTTGGCGCGGCTTCTCGCCACCAGCTGCGCGCCGGCAATGGCCGCGTAAATGGCGCGGGCCCGCTGCTCGCTGTGTTCGGCGCTGACCACGCCGGCAGCGCCTAACGTGTTGCCCAGCCAGGCGATATTCACGTCGGCAAAGGTTTGCACTTCGGCTTTTACCGGCTCCGGCAGGTCGTCGTACTCGGCCGCCATGTAGCTGCACAGGCACAGGCGATTTCCGTTTTCCAGCGAGCGACGAAACAGGCTCGGGTACTGGCGCAGGGCTTCGAGTGGATCGGACGTTTCCCTGAGCAACTCCTCCAGCACCGCCGCAGTGTCTTGCCAATAACGCTCTGCCACAGCGGCGCCCAGATCGGCCTTGGTCGGAAAGTGGTAGTGAATGCTCGCACTCTTGATACCCACGGTTTGCGCCAGGTCGCGGAAATTCAAACCACCGTAACCGTGGGCCTGCGCGGCTTTTTTCGCGGCGTCGAGAATGGCTTCCCGGGCGTTTGCGCTCACGGCGATGCTCCTGAGTAATGGTTTACGGATGCCAGATAGTAGCGGGAAGACCATTACCTGCCAATTGGTAGATAGGTGTTGACGGGTCGTTCACGACGCGGATATTGTTTGCCTACCAACTGATAGGTAGGAGAAAAAGCATGACCGTACTGAAGATTTACGATTGGTCCAACGGCCCTTACCCCGCCCGCGTTCGTATCGCACTCGCCGAGAAAAACCTGCAATCACAGGTACGTTTCGAATCAGTCGATTTGTGGAAAGGCGAACACAAGAAGCCAGCCTTTCTGGCGAAGAACTACTCCGGCACCTTGCCCGTGCTTGAGCTTGAAGACGGCACGCTGCTCGCCGAATGCACGGCCATCACCCAGTACCTGGATGCGCTGGATGGCAATCCGACGCTGACCGGCCGCACGCCTAAAGAGATGGGCCTGATCCACATGATGAGCAAACGCGCCGAGCTGGAATTGCTTGACGCCATCAGCGTGTATTTCCACCACGCGACGCCGGGCCTGGGGCCGGATGTGGAGCGCTATCAGAACGAAGATTGGGGGTTGCGTCAGCGCGACAAGGCGTTGCGCGGCATGCGCTATTTCGACTCGGTG
The DNA here is from genome assembly GCF_900573885.1 of Pseudomonas viridiflava. Taxonomy (GTDB): domain Bacteria; phylum Pseudomonadota; class Gammaproteobacteria; order Pseudomonadales; family Pseudomonadaceae; genus Aquipseudomonas. Next base: position 184,038 of record NZ_UPSE01000565.1, on the reverse strand, counting down.
TTGCGCCAACAGGCGTTTATGGCAGGTGATCGCTTCACCATGGCCGATATCACGGTGATTGGAGGGCTGATCTTCGCCGGCCTGGTTGAGCTTGAGGTGCCGCAGGAACTGGACGCGCTGCGGGACTGGTACGCGCGTATGCAAGAGCGGCCCAGCGTGCGCGACCGTGTAAGCATGTCCGAAAACGCGTGAGGTCAACGAGCCCGGCTGGCGGCGCCGATGCGCCACAGCCGGGCGATGTCACGGGCGCGCTCACGCAGCAACGTGGGCGCGTTTTTGCACGCTTCTTCCAGTGTCATCGGCCCGTTTGCCAACGAGAACGCAGCGTCGATACCGGCTTCGTACAAATCGGCGTATCCATCTCCTAAGGTTCCGGCCACCACCACCACCGGCACGTTGCACTGCCGCGCCACGCGCGCCACGCCCAATGGCGTTTTGCCGCGCAGGGTCTGCGCATCGAAGCGGCCTTCGCCCGTTACCACCAGAGTGGCGCCCTGTATTTTTCCGGCAAGCCCTGCCAGTTCCGCCACCACGTCGACGCCCGGTCGAAACGTTGCGTTGAGAAATGCCTTGGCGGCAAAACCGATACCGCCAGCCGCGCCGGCCCCGGGTTCGTCGCGCCGGTCGGTGCCCAGCGCCACCGCAGCACAATCGGCGAAGTGGGCGAGGGCGGCGTCCAGTTGTTCGATTTGCCCGGCGCTGGCGCCTTTCTGTTTACCAAAGGTGAACGAGGCACCGTGTGGGCCGCACAGCGGATTGTCGACGTCGGCGGCGACCTCCACCTGCACGTCGGCCAGCCGCGGATCGACGCCTTTAATATCGAGAATGCTCAGCACCGACAGCGGCAGGCCGCCCGGCCCGATCGAGTGGCCGCCGGCATCCAGCAGTTTGACGCCCAGCGCTTGCAGCATGCCGGCGCCGCCGTCGTTGGTGGCGCTGCCGCCAATGGTCAGGATGATTTTCCGCGCCCCGGCGTCGAGCGCTGCGAGCACCAGTTCGCCGGTACCGCGCGTTGAACTGAAGCGCGCATCGCGCAATTCCACAGGCACCAATTGCAGCCCGCTGGCCTCGGCCATTTCGATGATCGCGGTGCGTGAATCGGGCAGCCAGCCCCAACGCGCGTTTACCTGCTGCCCAAGAGGGCCGCTCACGCGAGTGGTGCGTGCTTCGCCGTGCAATGCCGCGAGAATGGCCTCCACCGTGCCTTCGCCGCCGTCGGCCATCGGGCATTCGAGCAACTCGGCGTCGGGCCACACGTCCTTGAATCCCAGCGCCAGGGCTGAGGCCGCATGGGCGGCGCTCAGGCTGTCTTTGAAGGAGTCGGGGGCGATGACGATTTTCATAGGAGGCTCCGGCAGGTTAAGGCGTCCATGCTGGCATGCTTTATCGGGCCGCCGCTTTGGCCAGCGCCACAAGGCAGCGCAGCGCCGTTTGTGCAGACTTACAAAATCAGCCGCTGCTGGGCATCAGCTGCACGGCCAGGTAAAGCTCCACCAGATCGTCCAGGCGGGTCATGTCTTTGCCGGTCAGTTCGGCGATACGCTCCATGCGGTAGCGCAAGCTGTTGCGGTGAATGCCCAGTGCATCGGCGCAGGCCTGCGGCTGGCCGTTGTGTTCGCACCAGCTGCGCAGTGTGCGCAGCAGCTGGCCATTGCCGTCGCGGGCGACGATGTTGTGCAGCGGCACCAACAGTTCGCTCAGGGTGTCTTCAGCGCGGTGTGTCCAGAGCAGCGTTGGCAAGCGACAGCGGGTCAACGACAGCAACTGGCGATACGGTTTCACCGCTTGCCCATAAGCCAGCAACTCGGCGATACGGTGACAGCAACGGCGCAGCGCGTGCACGTCGCTGCACGGCATGCCGGAGGCCATGCGTTGCAGCGTCCAGCCCTGATTTTTCAGGCGCTCACTGAAGCGTTGCGGGTCGATGCTGACGGGGCAGCACCAGAGCACCGTGTGCGGTGCCGGAGCGCTGCACCAGCTGTCGGCGTATTGGCTGCGCAGCCAGTCGGCGAGTTCGGTCGAGCTCTGCCCGTCGGCAATTTCGATCAGATGTGGCGTGCGGCTCAAGTGCGGTTTCAGCCCCAGCTGATGGGCTTCATCAATCAGCCGTTGCGAGCCACCGGTTTCGCCCAGCATCACGGCCAGCAAATCGTCGCAGCGGGTTTTGCGCCATTGCTGTTCGGCCTGGATGCGGCTCTGGTCCACCAGCATTTCGGCGGTCATGCGCACCAGTTCCGCGTAGGTGCGCAGCGCTTGCGGATCGCCGGAAATACCCAGCACGCCGATTAGTCGTTCATCGTGCATCAGCGGCAGGTTGATGCCTGGTTGCACGCCCTTGAGGGTCTTTGCTGCCTGCTCGTCCAGCTCGACAATACGGTGGTTTGCCAGCACCAGCTGCGCGCCTTCGTGACGGGTGTTGATGCGCCCGGGCTCGCCGCTGGCGAGAATCAGGCCCTGGCTGTCCATCACGTTGACGTTATAGGGAAGAATGGCCATCGCCCGGTCGACGATGTTCTGCGCCAGTTGGTGGGTGAGTTCGAACATGGGCCGGTTCCTGAGCCAAAAACAGTTGGGCAACCATACAACAACAGCTCCAGCCCGATTGTCACCTTTGCCAAAAGCGGGTGTCTGAACGGGCATAAAGGCGTGCCGAAGCTTGAAAAAGCGCGCTGGTTTTGTGCGACCTCACAGAAAAAGACCGTTAAAGGGGTGCAAAGCCCCAAAGCCCTGCGTTGTTCAACCCACTAAGCTCGAAACGCCCCGAGCACGTGGCTTACAGCAGAACTTTGCATAAAACAACAAAGCACAGAGGAATGATCCATGCCTAACCCCTCGATTCCGGCGGTGGGCGACGTTGAAGGCGATCACGTCTACCGTCGCGTCACGCTGCACCTGATTCCCTTCCTGTTTATCTGCTACCTGTTCAACTACCTGGACCGCGTCAACGTCGGCTTTGCCAAGCTGCAAATGCTCGACGCGCTGAACTTCAGCGAAACCGTCTACGGCTTCGGCGCCGGCATCTTTTTCATCGGTTACGTGTTGTGCGGCTTGCCCAGCAACCTGGCGCTGAGCCGTTTCGGCCCGCGGCGCTGGATCGGGCTGATGATGGTCACCTGGGGCGTGTTTTCCACCTGCCTGCTGTTTGTGACCACGCCGATGGAGTTCTACGTGCTGCGTTTTCTGACCGGCATGGCCGAGGCGGGCTTCTTCCCCGGCATCGTGCTGTACCTCTCGCGCTGGTACCCGAACCAGCGCCGCGGCCGGATCATGGCGCTGTTCATGTCGGCCATTCCTGTGTCCGGGCTGCTGGGCGGGCCTTTCTCCGGCTGGATTCTCAACCACTTCGCCGCAGGGCAGGGCGGGTTGGCCGGCTGGCAGTGGATGTTCCTGATTCAGGGGCTGCCCACCGTGCTGCTCGGTGCGCTGGCGTTCGTGCTGCTGTGCGACAACGCCGAGAGCGCGCGCTGGCTTACGCCAGAACAGCGCGCCCGCGTTGCCGCAGACATTGCCTTCGACGACCGCAGCCGACCGGTTCAGGCCAATGTGTCGGTGCTGTCGGTACTGACCATGCCCTTCGTCTGGGTGCTGGGCTTTGTCTACTTCTGCATCCAGAGTGGTGTGTATGCGATCAACTTCTGGCTGCCATCGATCATCAAAAGCCTGGGCTTTAGCGATGCGCTGGTGATTGGCTGGATCAGCGCTGTGCCGTACCTGATGGCCGGCATTTTCATGCTGTTGGTGGGCCGCTCGGCCGACCTGCGCAACGAGCGCCGCTGGCACTTGGTGGTGCCAATGTGGATGGGCGCAATCGGTCTGGTGATTGCCGCCAACTTCGCCTCCGTGCCGGTGATTGCGATTCTCGGCCTGACCATCGCCACCATGGGCGCGCTGACCGGCCTGCCGATGTTCTGGCCGCTGCCCACGGCGTTCCTGAGCGCCAGCGTGGCGGTGGCAGCCCTGGCGCTGATCAATTCGATTGGTCAGATGGCGGGTTTTCTCAGCCCCTACATTGTCGGCTGGATCAAAGACCAGACCGGCTCCACCGACGCCGCGCTCTACAGCCTGGCGGCGCTGACCGTGGTGGGCAGCGTGGTTGCCTTGCGCGTCAGCCGGCCCGCCAAGGCTGCGACCGCCAACGCCTGAGCCTCTGCGATCGGCGGGCAATGCAATGTTGCCCGCTGGTCGGGCGTGAGTTCCGTTTCGTCTGTTGCGTCTGTTTCGTTTGTTGCGATTTTCGTTTGTTGCGAATAATCTGCTCGCCGTTCAGTGACGCGATTCGGAGTTTTGTCATGCCCCAACCCGACTTGAAAACCACCTTGCCCCCTGCCGAGCGTGAAGTAGCGGCAGCCGTGCAAGGCCAGCGCACGCTTGCTGCGTATCTGGAAACCGGTATCGCTACCCAGCGTATCGAAATTTTCGACAAAAACGATGTCGCCCACGAGGTCGAACTGCCCACCTCGGCGCTGCGTTTATTGATGGATATTCTCGGCGAGCTGGCGCTGGGCAACGCCGTGCAAGTAGTGCCTGTTCATGCCGAGCTCACCACCCAGGAAGCGGCTGACATGCTCAGTGTGTCGCGCCCGCACCTGGTCAAGATGCTGGAGAATGGCGAATTGAAGTTCACCAAAACCGGACGTCATCGCCGCGTGTTGTTTGCCGATCTCATGGCATACAAGGCCCGGCGTGACCAACTCAGTGCCGCCGCAATGGATGCGTTGGCCCAACAGGCGCAAGCGCTGCGCATGGGATATGAATGAGATGCTCCCCCTTCACCGTCGTATTTGATGCCAATGTGTTGTACCCAGCCCCATTAAGGGATCTTTTAATGTGGCTGGGGTTGTCCGGTTTGTTCCGGGCCCGCTGGACCGAACAGATTCATGATGAGTGGAAGCGCAACCTGTTGCAGGACCGTTCCGATATCTCGGCGGAACAACTGGAGCGAACTTCCCGCTTAATGGACCAGGCCATTCCCGACGCTCTGGTTAGAGGCTACGAGGGTTTGTGTTCTGCCGTGCACCTGCCAGACCCCGACGACCGCCATGTGGTGGCGGCCGCCATTCGCTGCAAAGCAGACGTTATCGTCACCTTCAATCTGAAGGATTTCCCCGCTCAGGCGTTGAGCGCATTTGCCGTTGAGGCTGTGCATCCGGACGAATTCATCGCCGATCTGGTCGACCTCGACCAGGCGGCAGTTCTGGGCGCGGCGCAACACCACTTCCGTTCCCTGAAAAACCCGCCGTTCAGTCCACAGGGCTACATCGAATTACTGCTGCGCCATGGCCTGACCCAAACGGCGAAATGGCTCGCGCGCTATCAGGTGCTGTTCTAGCGCCAGGGTGTGGCTCACACCGATATGTGCAGGGTTCGCCAGCAAGCTGGCTCCTGCGGGTGCGGCGCATCAGGCAAACACAAAATACTTGCGCACGGTTTCCACCACTTCCCACGTGCCCTTCATGCCCGGTTCCACCACAAAGATGTCGCCGGCTTTCAGGTGGATCGGCGCCATGCCGTCAGGCGTTATCACGCAATAACCCTCCTGGAAGTGGCAGTACTCCCATTTCACATACTCCACCCGCCATTTGCCCGGCGTGCAGATCCACGTTCCCATGATTTTGCTGCCGTCATCCGAGGTGTACGCGTTGAGATTCACCGTATGCGGGTCGCCCTCGATGCGCTCCCATTTGCAGGCATCCACGACAGGCATGGGTTGGGTGTCGCGCAATACGGTAATCGGCGGGTTGGCCATGTTCAGCTCCGGATCGGGGAAGAGGGCCACCACCATAGAGCGGTGCGGTCACGGGCGAATGTCTAGGCGAGACATGCAGCTGCCTGTTCGCGCTGTGGCGTGGTGTTTGCCGCAACACCACCACCGAGCAAAAAAACTCTAAACAGGCGCTGCTCGTCGCCATCCAATGATGGGTAAGTGGAGCGCCAGATTTCAGCCGGATCAGAAGTTCCTCCAGCGTCGCCTGCGCGACTGCTGAGCAGAGGTCGGCGCGACCGTTGGGCGGAATAACACGCGAACGTGGCGTTAGCTCACGGGCGTCACATAGCGGCCTCTATATTGAAGGGGCAGCACTATTTTTTCAGGCCACATATTGGCAAGCACTGCCGGCAAGCAAGGAGCATAGGGATGATGGAAACCATTCGGGTATTTGTGGGTTGCGACCCAAACGACTGCGACCTTGAGCAGATGATGGTGCTGGACTACAGCATCCGTAAGCATTGCTCGCAGCCTGTCGACATCCATTGGATGCAGCTGTCGCGCGACCCTGAAAGCTTCTGGTTTTCCGATCCGCAAGCACAACAAGGCTGGCGCACCGAAGCCTGGACCACGCCGTTCTCCGGCTTTCGCTGGGGCATTCCGGCGTTTTGCGATTACCAGGGCAAAGCCATTTACATGGACACCGACGTCATCGTGCTCTGCGACCTGGCGGAAATCTGGAACACGCCGTTCGAGCCCGGCAAAGTGGTGATGGCCAAAGGCGGCGAACAGTCGTGGCGCTTCTGCGTATCGATGTGGGATTGCGCCGCCGCGCGTGATCATCTGCCGCCAATCGATGAGCTCCGCGGCAAGCCTGAGATTCATCAGCAGCTGAAAAAGTACTACAAGAAAAACCCGCAAGTGATCCAGCCGTTCGATACGCAATACAACAACATCGACGGCGAAAATTCGCCCATTGAACAGATCAAGATTCTTCACTACTCGGACATGGGCACCCAGTTTTCCCATGCGTTGTCGTTCGAACGACTGCAGCGCGAAGGCGGCACGCACTGGTTCGACGGAACCGTAATGCAGCACCCGCGTCCCGATTTGCAGGCCTTGTTCGACCGCTATCACCGCGAGGCACTAGAGGCTGGTTACAGCCTCGACACTTACCGCATGGCCAAGGTATTCGGGCCGTTCCCCAAGTACTCGCAAAAAACGTACACCGGCAACAGCGTCACGCGGCCCAAACATTGGTGGCAGCGCCTGGGGTTGTTCAAGGCACTGTCGCGTTCATAGGCCTCACGAAACCGATCAGGCACCTCGCCTCAAGAACCACGACCGGTCACCGGTATCCAGCGCGCTCCTTTGCTAGATTACTGTCCGTGCCCGTTTTGCGGTGTGGTGAGGAGAAGCCAAATGTTCGGATTCATCGGCGAATTGCTTGAAGGGATTCTGAGTTTCCTGGCGGACGTGTTTCTGCTGCGTAAACACCGCGACATCAATGGCCGACCGCGCAACCATTGGAAAAAAGACGCAACCGATGTCGCTCATCTGGAATGGTGGATTGCGCCGGCGCTGACGGCGCTGGGCGTCGCCGCGTTTTTCTTCATGTTTTCCTTTCTCGGGCTCAGTTTCACCCTGAGCTTTTTCATCGCGGTGGTTCCGGTTGCGCTATACGGCGCCTACCGACTGCTGTGCCTGATGAATGCCTGAGCGGCGAGGGCGTATTCAGCGCTGCTGCTCACGCCCCTGATTAGCGCCCAGCAAGCCACTCAGATTGCCATGGCCATGCCCGCGTTCGCGGTTCGCGCTCGCGCCACGGCGCATCCACAAGCGTTCATGAAAATAGAACGCCACGGTGTTGCAGGCGGGCTCGATCAACGCGATCAGCCCGCCAGTCAACACGCTTCCGGTTAACAGGTACGCCACTGTGAACGCGATGCTGAAATGCAGCACCGCGAACGACAGGGTTTTTGCCAGCGGCGCTTGAGGGTCGCGCTGTGCGCAACAGCCGTGCTGGAAAATGGATTTCATCGTTTGGCTTCCAGCCCTGGCGCTTCGGAGCGGTCGAGGAAGGCCTGAGTCAGCTCATCCAGATGCTCGCGCAGCCAATCGGCCATGGCAATTTCCTGCGGCAGAATCTTCTCGCAGGCGTGCTGTACCTCAGTCGCACCGGCCGATTTGGCGGCGGCAATCAGTACGGTGTAGGTGGCAATTTCCAGGTTCTCGAACACATAGCCCGACATCGCGCCCTTGATCACCTCGTCGCTCATGGCCATGCCGCCCACTGCCTGCCCGAACGCCATCAGCTTGCCGCCGATGTCTTTCAGGGTTGACGGTTCGCCACCGAGGCTTTGCAGGGCTTCTTCAAGCAGTTGCTTCTGGCCGCGCGTTTCCTCGATGTGTTTCTCGATGCGGGTGCGCAGTTTCGGATAGTTCTCCAGACGCGAAGCCTGCGCCGTTAGCATCTGTTCGGCTTGTTGTTCCATGGCGTGAGCATCGCGCAGCCAGTCCATAAGATTTTCCAGTTTTGTCGCCATTTTTCACTCTCCTGAAGTGATCCGGTTTGGGTCAGTCCTTATTTGGGAGCGCGGCATTTTCCCCTCGGTTCAAACTCTTTCTGCATTGCGCAAAAAACGCTGAACAAGCGAAGCGGCGGGGCCTGCAAGCATTTTGAGAGACGAAAAAAACTGCCTGAACCTTCTTCCGGGCAGTCCTCTCATTTACCTCGTGGGCAGTGAAAACGTCCCATGCCAAGGAGCAATGGAAATGGACTGAACACGTACAACCGTGAGAGGAAAAACCATGTTCGTACACAACAAACGGCTGCAATACACGGTGCGGGTTGGCGCACCGAATCCAGGTTTGGCCAACCTGTTGCTGGAACAGTTTGGGGGGCCGCAAGGCGAGCTGGCGGCAGCAATGCGCTACTTCACCCAGGGCTTGGCCGAGGACGATCCAGGTCGTAAGGATTTGCTGCTGGACATCGCCACCGAAGAGCTCAGCCACCTCGAAATCATCGGTTCAATTGTCGGCATGCTGAACAAAGGCGCCAAAGGCGATCTGGCTGAAGGCATCGAGCAGGAAGCCGAGCTGTATCGCTCGCTGACCGGCGGCGGAAACGACTCGCACATCACCTCGCTGCTGTACGGCGGTGGTCCGGCATTGACCAACTCTGCCGGTGTGCCATGGACTGCCGCTTACATCGACACTATGGGCGAGCCCACCGCCGATTTCCGTTCCAACATCGCGGCTGAAGCACGGGCCAAGATTGTTTATGAGCGGCTGATCAACGTCACCGACGACCCTGGCATCAAAGACGCCCTCGGCTTCTTGATGACGCGCGAACTGGCGCACCAGAAGTCGTTCGAGAAAGCGCTGCACAGCATTCAGCCGAACTTCCCGCAAGGGAAACTGCCCGGCGTGCCCGAGTACGTCAGCGTCTACTACAACCTGTCGCAAGGTGAAGGTGACATGCGCGGCTCGTGGAATCAGGGCGATGAGTGGGAGTTCGTCGAATCGCCTGCGCCAGCCGTTGATGGTGGTGATGGCCTGGCCACGGTGGATCTCCCGTCCAAGCAGCTCGCCACTGTCGAGCAGATGGCCCTGCGCACCGCGTCGGACCCCTCGGCCGACCCGCTCACCGGGGCAGACCTGGGCATGGGCGCGGCCTACAAAAAAGAAAGCTAAGCGTGACCGGCCTACGGCAATGCGTGGGCCTCTTTTTTTGCGCACTGCGTGGCGCCCGTCGCCCGCAGTCGCCTGATTGCCACACCAAACCAAACGGGCGACGGATGGCGCATTCGATCGGTTGAACTACCTCGAATGTCGGCCAATCCATTTTTCCGTATGGCCATTTTTTAAGCGAAACGGCGGTGCCAGAGCGTTGCGCACACGCATGGACCGCGGCATGGGAGATGGAATTATGAGCTGGGCAGGACCTTCACAGCAGCCGATTGGCAAATCGCATCACGCACACCACACGGCCGAAGCCGCTGTGGTTTTCGACCCACTCATTCCTACGCTGTTATGCCTTTCGCATTTGCGCTGGAGCTTCGTCTACCAGCGTCCGCAACACCTGATGTCGCGCTTCGCGCGCGAGTACAACGTCCTGTTTTTCGAAGAGCCGGTGCCCACAGACGAGGTGTCGCCCTGGCTTGAAGTGCGCCCAGACGAGGAGGGCGTGCAGGTGCTGGTTCCGCGCCTGCCGGCCGGCCTCGATGAACAGCGCACCCATACCGCGCTGCGTTATCTGCTCGACGACTACCTCGGCAAACTTGGCGTCGAAGACTTGCTGGTCTGGTACTACACGCCGATGAGTCTGGCCTTTGCCGATCACTTGAACGCCCGTGCGGTGATCTACGACTGCATGGATGAGCTCTCGGCGTTTCGCGGTGCGCCGCCTGAGTTGGTCGAGCGTGAACAGGCCTTGCTTGAACGCGCCGATGTGGTGTTCACCGGTGGCTTCAGCATCTGGAAAGCCAAACACACCCTGCACCCGAACGTGCATGCCTTCCCCAGCAGCGTGGACGTCGCGCATTTCGCAGCGGCGCGCAAAGCGCAAAGCGACCCGCCAGACCAGGCGGCCATCGGCACGCCGCGGCTGGGTTTCTACGGCGTGATCGACGAGCGCTTTGACATCGAACTGCTCGACCAGATCGCCGCGCTGCGCCCCGACTGGCAGTTCGTGATGATCGGGCCAGTGGTGAAAATCGACCCGTCGACGCTGCCACACCGCGACAACATTCATTACCTGGGCGGCAAAACCTACGACGAACTGCCCGCGTATCTCAGCGGCTGGGACGTCGCCCTGATGCCGTTCGCCATGAACGAATCCACCCGCTTTATCAGCCCGACCAAAACCCCTGAATACCTCGCTGGCGGTTGCCCGGTGGTGTCCACGCCGATTGCCGATGTGGTCAGTGGCTATGGCGACAGCGGCGTGGTGCTGATTGCGGCAACGGCCGAGGAGTTTGTGGCGGCCTGTGAGAAGGCGCTGGAGATAGACGCCGACCGCGAGAAATTTCTAACCGATGCCGACGGTGTGCTCGGCGACATGTCTTGGGATCACACCCAGGCGACCATGCAGGAGATGATCACATGCCTTCGTTGATTCCCGAGAGCTTTCTGGCACTACCCAGCAATGACGACGCCACCGAGCCGCGCCGCCACGGTTTCGATTACCTGATTGTGGGTGCCGGTTTCGCCGGCAGTGTATTGGCCGAGCGCCTGGCCGCCGGCCTGGGCAAGCGCGTGCTGGTGGTGGACCGTCGTCCGCACATTGGCGGTAACGCCTACGACCATTACGACGAAGCGGGCGTGCTGGTGCACCGCTACGGGCCGCATATTTTCCACACCAACTCGCAGCGCATCGTCGACTACCTTTCGCGCTTTACCCAGTGGCGTCCTTACGAGCACCGCGTACTGGCGGCGGTCGACGGCAAGCAAGTGCCCATTCCCATCAACCGCACCACGCTGAACGAACTGTACGGCCTGAACCTGGAAACCGATGAGCAGGCCGCCGACTACCTGGCCAGCCGCGCCGAACGCGTGGAAGACATTCGCACCAGCGAAGACGTGGTGATCAACCAGATCGGCCGCGAGCTGTACGAAAAATTCTTCCGGGGTTACACCCGCAAACAGTGGGGGCTTGACCCGTCGCAGCTGGATAAATCGGTCACCGCGCGCATTCCCACGCGCACCAATACCGACGACCGCTACTTTGGCGACACCTTTCAGCAAATGCCCCTGCACGGCTATACGCGGATGTTCGAGCGCATGCTCAACCACCCGAACATCAAGGTGATGATCAACACCGACTACCGGGAAATTCGCGATGAGGTGGAATACGACCACCTGATTTTCTGCGGCCCCATCGACGAATACTTCGACTTCCGTTTCGGCAAGCTGCCGTATCGCTCGCTGACCTTCGAGCACAAAACCCTCAATCAGGAATGCTTTCAGGCCGTCGGTACCGTCAACTACCCAGCCGAAGATGTGCTGTACACGCGCATCAGCGAATACAAGCACCTGACCGGCCAGCAGCACGCGAAAACCAGCATCACCTATGAATACCCGTCGGCCGACGGCGATCCTTACTACCCTATTCCGTGTCAGAAAAACGCGGAGCTGTACAAACGCTATCAGCGGCTGGCAGCCGAGACGCCCGGCGTTACCTTTGTTGGTCGGCTGGGCACCTACAAGTACTACAACATGGACCAGGTCGTGGGGCAGGCGCTGGCGCTGTATCAACGTATCGAAGAAGCGCATCGCCAGGCCGTTGCGCAGGAGCGCGTCGAGCGTGAAGAGCCGCTCGCCCAGCGGGTGCGATAAGGAGTGGAGATGCACGTACCTTCGCTGTTCAGCAGTTTTTTTCTCGGCGGTTTCGAATGCTCCACCCACCGGCGCCAGGACGGACGCCGGCTCGACCTGTTGCAAGGCACCGGCCACGACCGTTGGGCGGCGAATGATTTCGCCGCCTTGCAGCCCCATGGCATTCGCAGCGTGCGCGATGGATTGCGTTGGCACCTGATCGAAACCACGCCGGGGCATTACGACTGGTCGAGTTTTCTGCCGCAACTCAAGGCCGCGAACGAAGCGGGTGTGCAGGTGATCTGGGACCTGTGTCATTACGGCTGGCCCGACGACATCGACATCTGGCGCCCCGAGTTTGTCGAGCGCTTCGCGCGCTTCGCTGCTGCTGCCGCGCGGCTGATCCGCGAGCACAGCGACGCGGTGCCGTTCTATTCGCCGCTCAACGAAATGTCTTTCTGGTCGTGGGCCGGTGGCGAAGTGGCGTACTTCGCGCCCCTGGGCGAGGGGCGTGGCGACGAGCTCAAACATCAATTGGTGCGCGCCAGCATTGCCGCCATCGAGGCCATTCGTGAAGTGGACTCGCGTGCGCGCTTCGTGCAGGTCGATCCCATCATTCATGTGGTGCCGCGCGGCAACAGCGCAGCGGAACAGGCCGAAGCCGAGCGCTATCGGCTGTCGCAATTCCAGGCGTGGGATCTGCTCGCCGGCAAGCAATGGCCAGGGCTGGGCGGCAAGCCTGAGTACCTGGACATTATCGGTGTGAATTTCTACAACAATAACCAGTGGTTCGCCGGCGGCGGCACCCTGTGGCGAGGCGAACCGCTGTACCGCCCGTTCAGCGGCATGCTGGCCGAGGTGTACCAGCGTTATCGACGGCCGCTGCTGGTGGCCGAAACCGGCGCCGAAGGCGACTTGCGTGGCGACTGGTTGCGCTATGTCTGCGAGCAGGTGCGCCTGGCCATGCAGCGGGGCATTCCCATGGAGGGCATCTGTTTGTATCCCATACTCGACTACCCCGGCTGGACCGACGACCGCCATTGCGAAGTGGGCCTGTTCGGGTTCGCCGACGAGCAGGGCAGGCGCCCCTTGCACAGCCCGTTGGCAGATGAATTGCACTTCCAGCAAGCACAGTTCGCCGCCTTGCAGCGCCAGATGCTGGAGCACGCATGAGCAGCCGACCGGCCACCAGCGAAGCGCCGTTGCCGGGGCGGCCCATCGCATTTCTCGCCCATTACGTTCGTCGCCGCCCCTGGCATTTCGGCGGCATGTTTTTGCTGATTGTGGGCGCCGGCAGTTGCGCCGTCGCCGTGCAGTACGGCATGAAACTGCTGGTAGACGCCATGGCCACCGGCGACCGCCAGCAAGCGGATGTGTGGTTTCCACTGAGCGTGTTTATCGGCCTGATCGTGATCGAAAACGTGTTCTGGCGTCTTGGCGGCTGGCTCGGTTGTCGCACCGTGGTCGCCAGTTGCGTCGACCTTCGCGTCGACCTGTTTCGCCACCTCACCGGCCATCCGATGCGCTATTTCGCCCAGCACTACGCGGGCGCGCTGGGCAATCGAATATCCGCCACCGGCCAGGCAGCGGGCGCCATCTATGGCGGGTTGGCCTGGAAGATCATGCCGCCCTGTGTCGACTTTGTCGGCGCGGTGCTGGTGCTGTTTACCGTGCACTGGCAAATGGCCTGGGCACTGATCGGCTTCGTCGCCGTGGTCGGCGTGCTGATCGTTTCGTTTGGCATCCGCGGCCGCAGCAAGCACCAGCGTTTCGCCGCACAGGCAGCGCGCGTGGGTGGCGAACTGGTAGACGTCGTCTCCAACGTGTGGACCATCAAAGCCTTCTCCGCCCGCGACCGCGAAGCGCAGCGTCTGGCCGAAGAGATCGGCCTCGAAGCCCGCGCCCAGCGCCGTAGCTGGATGTACCTGGAAAAGGCCCGGGTCATCCACGACATCTGTTTGTCGTTGATGGCCGGCGGCATGCTGATATGGGCGATCAAGTTGTGGCTCGCCGGCACCGTGACCGCGGGCGATGTGGTGATGGTCAGTGCGCTGACGTTCCGTATCCTGCATGGCTCTCGTGACCTGGCGCTGGCGCTGGTGGATACCACCCAACAGCTCGGTGCCATTGACGACACCCTGCGTATCATCGTGCAGCCCCACGAACTCGATGACCCCGAGCCGCAACTGGCGCTGTCGCGCGGCGATATCGAATTTCGCCAGGTGCAATTCAGCTACCCGGACGGGCGCAAGGTCTTCGACGGCTTCGATCTGCATATTCCGGTAGGCCAGAAAGTGGGCATCGTCGGCCCGTCGGGCGCGGGCAAATCGACACTCATCAGCTTGATTCAACGCCTGGACGATGTGCAGGGCGGCTGTGTGCTGATCGATGGGCAAGACATCAGCGAAGTCAGCCAGGACAGCCTGCGCGCGCGCATGGCCGTGGTGCCGCAGGAAACTGCGCTGTTCAACCGCAGCATTCGCGAAAACATCCGCTACGGACGGCCCGAGGCCACGGATGAAGAAGTCGTCGACGCCGCACGTCATGCCTTCTGCGATGCGTTTATCCGCGAGCTGCCGCAAGGCTACGACACGCCTGTGGGGGAGCGTGGGGTGATGCTTTCCGGTGGTCAGCGCCAGCGGCTGGGCATCGCGCGCGCCTTTGTGAAAAACGCGCCGATCCTGATTCTCGACGAAGCCACCTCTGCACTGGACACCCATTCCGAAGCAGAAATTCAGGCCGCGCTTGCCAGCCTGATGCAAGGCCGCACCGTGCTCGCCGTGGCGCATCGGCTGTCGACACTGGCCAACTTCGACCGCGTGGTAGTGCTGGAAAAGGGCCGCATTGTCGAAGACGGTCCGCCGGAACAGTTGCGCTTGCTGGGCGGCACGTTTGCGGCGTTGTGGGGCATCCAGGCGGCAGGCTTCAAAGAGGGCCGCGATCCGGCCAGCGTCGCCGAGCCCGACGCCGCCAAGCGCTGAGGCGGCCGCGTTAAACCGCCACGTCATGAGCTGCGCGTTGTGGCTCATTGAGCGCCACATCGGTGAGTACAAACGGACGGCCAAACGCCATGGGGAAACGATCACGACGTGGCGTCTCCTTGAGCACGGGCGCGCGGTAGGTGAGGCGCGTGGCGAAGGCATGAAGCACGGTTTCCATCACCGCCACGGTGAGCCACTCGCCGGCACAGCGATGGCCCGTATGAGCATCGCCGCCGCCTTGAGAAATAAGTGTGAAGGGGTCCAGGTGCACATTATTGAAGCGCTCCGGATCGAACATGTCCGGCTGGTTCCAGCTGTCGGTGTTGCGGTTGCTGCCGTAAAGGTCGAGCACCACCCGAGCACCTTTCACGAAGTGCAGGCCGTTCCACATAAAATCGCGAGTCACCCGGGCGGCCACGAAGGGAAAGAATGCATACAGACGCCGCACTTCCTGAACGAAACCCCGCAGCGCTTGCCTGTCATCGACCACACGCGGAAGCCACTGCGGATGGCGCGCCAACTCAACCAGCGCGTACAGAATGAAATAACTCACCGCTACCACGGGCCGCAGCACGTTCAGCAACTCAACGGCAGCAATGCGTGCCGGCACGTGCTTTGCGCCGGGCTCATGGAAGCGGACGATTACATCAAACGGGCTGCCTTTGGACGCCACTGAAGCATCCTCACGTTGTCGGCGAATCAACCCGGCAGCCCAGTGTTCGGCTCGACGCCGCGCCAGACCTGCCTGCACATGTTTAGGACCTTTGCTGCCCGCACCGGCAATCAGCAGTACCAACTGATGCTGATGGGCGGCCGTTATTTCGCGCTCCGGTAGTCCGGCCCAGCGGGCGACGGCTTGATACAGCACAGTCTGCATGGCGGGCAGTACGTCGACGCTGCCGGCCTGCGCCCATTGCGTCATTGCCTGACCGAGATGGCGGTCTATTTCGCTCACCAGGCGCTCGCCTTCAGCGCCGGTGAGCAAGCCGAGAAATACGTGCTTGCGGGCCCGATGCCGGGGTCCGTCCAGGCCCTGAATCGCACCTTTGCCAAACAACGTGCGCACCAATGCGCGGGGCGCAGCGTTGGTGCGGCACAGGTGCGGGCTTTGGTAAAACAATGTGGCGGCCTCGCGGCCTTGCAGGCAATACGTGCGCTGCAACAGCAACCGGCACTCAAAGGCCGGCGTATTCAATTCGCGGCAGCCATTGCCAACAAATTCGTACCCTTCGCGCAGCAGGGCGAGGGTGCTTTCAAACTGCTTTAAACGGGGCATGTTCATAAGCAAAACCGTAGCCAGCAATCAAACAACACCAACAAAAAGGGCCTGGAATCCAGGCCCCCTTTCTCACACGGCCCTAGCCTTAGCTACGTCCACCGCCGTGGCTGTTCTGGCCGCCTTTTTTGCCAGCCTCGGAAGCTTTCTGGCGGTCGTTGGCGAAATTGCCGCCGCTGTTGTGGCCGCCTTTTTTACCCGCTTCCGATGCCTTCTCGCGGTCGTTGGCGAAGTTACCTGGGTTGTTGTTACCGGTGCTTTTAGTGGTCATTTTCATCACTCCTAATTTAGCGTCGAGGTAGTGGAAGCCGTTTAGCCTCCACATGAAATCTGGCCGCTGCCGTTTCCAGAGGTTCAGGCTTTTTTTAAAAATAAGTCATTGATAAATAACAGATATTATTTCGATTGCCAGGCGATATCAGTATCGGCCTGCGCAGTTAAAACGATATCAAGCTGCCGCCTCCCGCTTCGCTTGAGCGAGTGAAAACGGCTGAACTAATGCGCCTTGCGTTGCGTCTGCACCCTTAACAGCGACCGATAAAAGGAAAACGCCATGAGCGACAACCGAGGCCACGAACCGGCTGACAAAACTGCCAATCCCCTTAATTCGCCGCAAACGCAAACCCGGCAAACGCTGCCCGACGACGAAGCCGTGCTGGAGCAGCCAAACCCGAAAACCGAAGACATCGACAAAGTCATTACGCCGACCTCGATCAAGAACAAGGAACGCGACGCCGAGCAGCTCGAAGAAAAGAACCGCGAGGTTGAACGCGAGCTGAACAAGCGCCCCTGACGGCAACGGCGCCCCTGCATAAACGGACATTGCTCTATGGCCAAGGCACTCGACGAATACAACCGCAAACGCGACTTCGACGCCACGCCCGAACCCAGCGGCGCCAAGCGCTCCGGCGCGAAAAAGGGCGCCGAGCACGCGTTGCAGTTCTGCATTCAGAAGCACGACGCCACACGCTTGCATTACGACTTTCGCCTGGAACTGCAAGGCACCCTGAAAAGCTGGGCGGTGCCCAAAGGGCCAAGCCTGGACCCCAAAGTGAAGCGTCTGGCTGTGCATGTGGAAGACCATCCGCTGGACTACGCGACCTTTGAGGGCAACATTCCCGAAGGGCATTACGGCGCAGGGGATGTGATCGTCTGGGATCGCGGCATCTGGAAACCCGTCGGCGACCCGGTAGCGGCTTACGAAAAAGGGCGGCTCAAGTTCGAGCTCGAAGGTGAAAAACTCAGCGGCCAATGGAACCTGGTGCGCACCCATATGCAGGGTGCCAAGGAGCAGTGGTTTCTGATCAAGCACCAAGACGAAGCGGCCAAGCCCGAAGCCGACTACGACATCGTAGAAGCGCAGCCCGACAGCGTGCTCAGCGACCGCACCATTGTGCCGAAGAAACGCGGTGCCAAAGGCAAGGCGGCCGAGCCGAAACCGGTCGCCAGCCAGCCGGCCACACCCAAGCGCGCCGGTAAAAAAAGCACCACCCTCAGCGGTGCGGTCAAGGCGGCGATGCCCGAAACCATCAAACCGGAACTGGCAACGCTGGTGGAAACCCCGCCCAGCGGTGACTGGCGCTACGAAATCAAGTTCGACGGCTACCGCATTCTTGCCCGCGTGCAAGACGGTGACGTGCGCCTGTACACCCGCAGCGGCCACGACTGGACCGCCAAGATGCCGCGCCAGGCCGAGGCGGTGGCGAGTCTCGGTCTGGAGTCAGCCTGGCTCGACGGCGAAATCATCGTTGCCAATGAACAGGGCAACCCGGATTTTCAGGCGCTGCAAAACGCCTTTGAAAGCGGGGCCAGCGGCGCCATCGTCTATTACCTGTTCGACCTCATGTACCTCAACGGCATGGACCTGCGCGAGGTGCCGGTGGAGCAACGCCGTGCTGCGCTGGAGCAGGTGCTCGAACGCAGCGAAGACGAAGTGGTGCGCTTCTCCGCCGACTTTGAAGAGTCGCCCGAAGCCATGCTCAACAGCGCGTGCCAGATGCAACTGGAAGGGTTGATCGGCAAGCGCGTGGGCAGTCGCTACGTCAGCCGGCGCAGCGACGACTGGATCAAGCTCAAGTGCAAACACCGGCACGAGTTCGTCATCGTCGGCTTCACCGAGCCCAAAGGCAGCCGCAGCGCCTTTGGTGCGTTGCTGCTGGGCCTGCATGACAAAGACAGCGGCGAGCTGCGCTACGCCGGCAAGGTCGGCACCGGCTTCAACGAGCGCACCCTGGCCACCGTTCACGCACAACTCAAACCACTGGAAGTGAAAAAGCCGGCCTTCGCCAACCCGCCGACCGGGTCTGAATTTCGCGGGGTGCACTGGCTGAAACCGTCGTTGCTGGCCGAGGTGGCGTATGCCGAAATGACCCGCGACGGCTCAGTGCGTCACGCCGTATTCCATGGCCTTCGCAATGACAAGCCCGCCGAACAGATCACCGAAGAAGTGCCCAAGGCTCCTCCGGCAAAAGACAAAAGCAAAAGCGCCGCCAGCAAATCCGAGCCCGAAGCCAAGGCTGCGGCCAAACCCAAAGCGCAGGCCAAGCCCAAAGCCAAGCTCGCGGTAACCAAGGGCAACGAGCAGATCCGCATCACCCACCCCGAGCGGGTAATCGATGCCACCAGCGGCTCCACCAAAATGCAGTTGGTCGAGTACTACGCCAGCGTCGCCGAGTGGATTCTGCCGCACTTGTTGCACCGCCCCGTGGCGTTGGTGCGTGCGCCGGAAGGCATCGCCGGCGAATTGTTCTTCCAGAAGAACGCCGAAAAGCTGGCGATTCCCGGCATCGAATCCATGGGCAAGGAATTCGCCGGCCAGCCGGTGATGATGATCAACAACCCCGAGGCGCTGATCGGCGCCGTGCAAATGAGCACCATCGAGCTGCACACCTGGAACGCCACCTCGGCCGACTTCCAGCACCCTGACCGCTTCGTGCTCGACCTCGACCCGGACCCGGCGCTGCCCTGGAAAGCCATGGTCGAAGCCATCCAGCTGACCCTGGCGTTGCTCGATGAACTGGGCCTTAAAGCATTTCTGAAAACCAGTGGCGGCAAAGGTATCCACCTGGTGGTACCGCTCAAGCCGAAAGACAGCTGGGAGGCGGTGAAGAACTTCAGTCAGCGCATCGTGCAGCATATGGCGAAGCTGATGCCGGACCGTTTCTCGGCGGTGTCGGGGCCAAAGAACCGCATCGGCAAAATCTTTATCGACTACCTGCGCAACAGCCAGGGCGCGACCACCATCGGCGCCTATGCCGTGCGCACGCGCGAAGGGCTGCCGGTGTCGGTACCGATTTACCGCGACGAAATCTTCGAACTGAAAAGCGCCAACCAATGGAATATTCACAACCTTCATGAGCGTCTCGGCGAGCTGGGCGAGGACCCCTGGGACGGCTACGCCAAGGTGAAACAGACGATTACCGCGCAAATGCGCAAACGTCTGGGTATGAAATAAGGAACTGCCATGAGCCACCACGTTGACTCTCTTGAACGCGAGCAAACCTTGCTCACGCGTCTGCTGGCCGCGCGCGGCCCTGGAGGGCAGGAAGACGAGGTGCGGGCCATTTGCCTGGAAGAACTCCGGCCGTATTGCGACGACATATGGGTGGACGCAGCGGGCAACGTTATCGGCGTCATTGGCGCCGATTCCTGCTCTGGCGAAGCGCCGCAGCAGGGCATCGCGTTAATGGCGCACATGGATGAAATCGCCATGGTGGTCAAACGCGTCGAGCCCGACGGCACCTTGCGTGTGATCGCCTTGGGTGGCGCCAATCCAGTGAACTTCGGCATGTGCCCGGTGGAGATTCTTGCTGACGACCATTTGCTGCCGGGCGTGCTTTCATTCGGCTCCATGCACGAAACCAGCGGCTCGCTGCAAGGCAAAGACGTGCAGAGCGGTGCGGTGAAATGGGCCGATGTGCACGTGATTACCCGCCAGTCGCCCGACACCCTCAAACAGCTCGGCGTACGGCCCGGTGTGCGGGTGGTGCTGAGCAAACACTGGCGCACGCCGTGGCGGGTAAACGACGCGACCGCCGCCCACTTCATGGACGACCGCGCGCCCGTAGCCGCTGTGCTGCAAGCCGCGCAGGCGCTGGCCGCACGACGCGGCGACCTGAGCCGTCCGGTGTACTTCGTGTTCACCACCCTGGAAGAAGAGAGCAACGCCGGTGCTGCGTTTGCCGCCAGCAGCCTGCCGTGCGAGGTGGCCATCGCCGTCGAAGTGGGCCCGGTGGTCGACGAATACGGCACCGAGTTGAGCGTCAACCCGATCATCAACACCGGTGATCAAAAGGGTTATTACACACGCTGCGTGGCCACCGACCTGGCGCGCGCCGCTGAGCGTTGTGGCTACGTGCCGCAGTTCGCGCTGCTGGTCGACTTCGCCTCCGACGCCAGCGCCGTGATGGGGCAGGGCACCGCTGCGAAAGCCGGCTGCCTGGCCATTCCCACGGAAAACACCCACGGCTACGAAATGGTGCTCGACGGCGCCATCACCGCGTGCGCCGATACTCTGGTGGCCTATCTGACCGCGCCCGCCGCTTCGTAAGCCCAGGCTTATTCGAAGCTCAGCACTTCGGCGCCCTTGGCCTGGAGCATGTCGGCGAAGGCCGGCAGCCGTGCCACAAAGTCGGTTTCAAACGCCAGGTAGCGGTCTTGCGCCGGCACATAGCGAATCTGCGGTTTTACGCGCGGCAGGTCACGGCTGGTCAGTTTCAACACCTCATGGCTGCGCTGGTTCCACCACCACGCCAAGGTGTGCGTACCAAACGTGCTGGAACGGTACGTCCACAGCCACCAGTCGTCGTGTCCGCGTGCGACCTGCATCTGGCCATGGAACGTGCGCAGCGTGATCGGGTGTTTGGGCTGGGTGGTCAGCATCTGCGTTTCCTGGCGCACTTCACTGCCAAAACCATCCAGCAGCGCCTTGCGCGCGGTGCCGCTCAGCACATCAAAGCGCCAGGCCTGCAACACCGTTTCCTGATAGCCGCTGTGCTCGCTGTTCTGTCGATGGCTCTCGCCGAACAGCAGCACCTCGTCCTCGCCCAGATAACCGCTGGCAGCGCGCAAGTGATACGCAGAGCAAGGCAGCGGTTGGCCCTCGCTGACCTGCCGCGTCTGACGGTTCCAGATCCAGCACAGCGGTCCGTTGTGCTGCATCACCAGCAAGCGACCGGGCCCGAACGGCAGAATGGTCAGCTCGTCCTCGAATTCAAAAATCACTTCGCTGCGGGTCGAGCTAATGCGCCACACGCGAGTGTGAGGGCTGGGCTCGTAAATACGCTGCCGCTCAAAAACCTCGCCATCCATCACCAGACTCGGCATCTCGAACTCTGGCCATTGCTCGCTCGGCGGGCCAAACGGCTGAATATCATCGCCACGGCGCAGCTCATACACATAACGATCATCGAGACTGTGCGCGCCCGACACCGCGCGGCGCTTCCACAGACTGTGCCCGGCGCTGGCCTCCAGCAACCGCAAGTCGGTGCCGTCGACCTCGTCGCTGCGGTTCTCCAGCATGTCCTGCTCAGCCGGCGGCCACTGGTTGTAATCGATCAGAAAGCACAGCCACTGGCCTTCATCTTCTTCAGTGATGGCGGCGTAGCCGTTGCTGAACTGCGAGTCGTCGACATACGTCGGGCCGGGGTACTCGTGTACCTCGTGCAACCACTTGAGCTTGCTGCGTTTGGCTTTCGGCTTTTTCGCGGCGGGAGCGGGCGGCTCGATCAGGAAGGGCGCCAGCCCCAATTCGCCCGAGTAGTTTTGCCAATACTCGGCGAACGCCTGGCGCTGTGCAGTGGGCACGATTACCGGGCGGTAATCGTCGGCGCCGGCGTCCAGATTCCACACGTCATACCCCTGCGCCGCCAGCAGAGGCGCCAGTGCGTTCAGGCAGGTTTCCGCCATTTCGTTGCTGAGCTCATCGAGCAGGCCTTCAAAGGAAGGGCCGGCGAAGAGCGGCAGGTCCGGGTAGTAATGCTGAAACAACGCCAGCAACTCCTCTCCCGGGATTTTCCAATCGACATGAATCAACGGCTCGAAAGAGGCATGCATGGCGCCAGCGTTCCTTGTGACGGTGTGGGCAGCATCTTAGAACGGGAGAGTGGGGAGTGGTTGGGTGAGGCGGCCAATAATGGAACGCGGCGGCCGAATATTCCCCTCGCCCGCTAGCGGGAGAGGGTGCCCGAAGGGCGGGAGAGGGGCCTTTGCCTTTTGTTGGGCTTCGCTTCGCTCAACCCAACCTACGCCCTTGCTTGCGTTCACAAAAAGGTGCCCTTTATGGGCGCCTTCTCACACTCGGCTAACCATTCCTCAAGACGCAGCTTCGGCCCCATCCTGCTTGGTGGAACGAACCAATGCCTTGGCCATTTCGCTCATCGTCTGGACGATGGCGGACTCAAGGCTTTTGTTGATAAAGGCATCGGCAGCGGCCAGCGCTTCGACATACATCATCAAATCTGCCGCGCGTTCGAGGGCTTCTTGGACGGGTACTTCTTCGTTAACGGAAAATAGCGGGAGGTCGTACATAAAATCGAAGCGGTGGCGGGTGGTTACGGCGGTAGATGTGCTCATAGTGGTAGCTCTCGGTATGGTTTGAGGAACCACCCCTCTATCGCGACCAAGCAACAAGGAGGCAGCGGTGCGCAGGTTGGTCGACCGGTTACCGAAAGAACCCGGCACACCCGAAGGTGTCCCGCGCACAGCTGCCATAAAGCAGACGTTAGAACCGCCTTGCCGTTATAGCCGACGCCTTTACTTTCGGTATCCCGGCGACCAAACCGGCTTCGCTGAAATTCAGCGATAACGGACTTTAAGCCTGAGAGGGGAATGGGAAAGTCGGCTGTGGCGGGCGGATGCTAAGGACCGAGGCTTTCAATGCGGGGGAAATGAGTAACAAACCGCGAGAGATCGAGTAGTAATAGATTGGCTTGGTAAGTGAAGAGTGCGAACGAGGGCTGGAGAGGGACTTTGGACGGCAAACGCAAAACCCTCTCCCCCAGCCCCTCTCCCGCAAGCGGGCAGAAGGGAGCCAAGCCGAACGCGGTGGCTGAATATTCCCCTCGCCCGCTCGCGGGAGAGGGTGCCCGAAGGGCGGGAGAGGGGCCTTTGGCGGCAGACGCAAAACCTGCTTTTGTAGGAGCCACCTTGGTGGCGAATCCTGCAAACGAAGACCGAGAATTCCTTTTTCAGGGGTTCGCCACCAAGGTGGCTCCTACGGGATCGCGGAATCTGAATCTCAAATCCCCGCCCCCTGCAATTCCTGCTTCACATGCTCAATAAAATGCCGCGTCGCCGAAGAAATGCCTTTGTGCGGCAACGTCAGTGCCTGCAAGGTCACCACGCCAACGGCTTCGTTCGGGCACGCCAGTTCCAATCGCTGCGCTGCCAGGTCCGGCTGGCAGGTGTGCAGCGGCAGGTAGGCCACGCCCAGACCGGCGCACGCCGCTTTCAAGGCGGTTTGCGCCGATTCCACCACAAGCGCCGGGTGGCTGATGCGGCGGGTGTCGTAGGCCAGTTGCCAGGGGTCGGGCAGGGCGGCGCTGCCGGAGGTGATCAATTGCTGATCGTTTACGGTGGCCAGTTTTTTCGGGTGGCCCAGCTGCTTGAGCATCGCCGGGCTGGCGACGATGGCCATGTGCAGTTTGGCCAGCTCGCGCGCCACCATGGAGCTGCTTGTGGTCGAGACGGCACCGAGGGTCAGCGCCAGGTCGAGGCGTTTGGCGCCAAGGTCTATGGGGCCGTCTTCAACGCCCAGGGCGAATTGCACGTCGGGGTGGCGGCGCTGGAAGCTGGCCATGGTCAGCAATGCCCAGTCGGCCAAGGCGCTGGGCACGGCCAGTTTGAGCAAGCCGGCCGGCAGCGTGGCCGATTCCTGTGCGCTCAGCAGCACGGCGTCCAGTGCGGCGACCATGTCCAGCGCATGGCGGTACACCTGCTCGCCAATGGTGGTCATGGTGCACAGGCGCGCGCTGCGGTTGAGCAGTTGCGCATTGAGCTGGCGCTCCAGTTGGGCGATGCGCCGGCTGAGGCTGGATTTGCCCACGCCGGTCTGTTCGGCCGCAGCGGAAAAGCCGCCCGCTTCGATCACGCACACATACCAGTACAGATCACCCAACAGGTTGGCGTGGGTAACAGCTTTGGGTTGCTGCCTGAACAACGGTTGGTTGTCGGATTTCGCGAGCTTGGGCATGTTTCCCCCTGTGTTTGTTGCGCTATCGTAGCGACCCCGCCAGCCACCCACCTTTGAATCCACGGGTGGGGCTTTTGAATGCGGGGACGCTGCCCAAATCAGGGCGAAGTGCGCAGCAGGGGGATGGGCAAACATGAACATGCCGGCGAGTTATGTGCCGCAGATTTTGGTGATCGATGATGTGCCGGAAGACATCCGCTCGATCCTCACGCTGCTGCGTGCCCAGCCCTGGCGCCTGTCCCTGGCCACCGATGCCCGGCAAGGCTATCAACGCGCCCTGGCGTTGCGACCGGATCTGATTCTGCTCGACGTGCGCATGCCGCAAATGGACGGTTTCACCCTCGGCCGTCTGCTACGTGAAGCACCGGCCACCCAGCGCGTGCCGATCATTTACCTGACCTCCGCCGGTTCGCTTGAAGAGCGCCTGGAGGGCTTGTCGCTGGGCGGTGTCGATTACGTGCTCAAGTCATGCGAGCCGCAGGAAGTGCTGGCGCGCATGCGCATTCACTTGCAACTGGCGTGGCGTGAGGCGGCGGTTATGCCCAGTCATTCGCCGGCTGAATCCTCTTCGCCCGACGAACTGATCCTGCGCGCTGCCATGCGCCTGATCGGCCAGAGCCTTGATGAGTTGCCGAGCCTGGCCGACCTGGCGCGCAAGGTCGGCACCCATGACAAACGCCTGTCGGCGATTTTTCGCGAGCACCTGGGCACCACCGTATTCGCCTATGTGCGCGACGCGCGCATCCGCCGTGCTCAGGAGTTGCTGGCTGACAGCGCCATGAGCATGCAAGACATTGCCGAGCTGGTGGGTTTTCGCAGCGCCTGTAACTTCACCACTGCATTTCGTGAACGCCAGGGCATCACGCCCAGCCAATTCCGCCAGCAAATGCAGGACTCGGTGCCACCTGCACAATGATTCGCCTGGTTCTGCTGCTCATCAGCCTGTGCTGCTCGTCGCTTTCGCTGGCCATGCCGCTGTGCGGCGCCGGCAAAACCGATCTGACCGGCCACGTGCAGTTGCTTGAAGACCCCAGCGCCGCGCTGACGCTGGAACAGGTGCAAGCCAGCAACGCCTTCGTCACCCAGCAACGCTTGCCCGTGGTCCGTGAGTACGGCCGCGCCGCTTACTGGTTGCGCTTGCCTGTCAGCAACGACGGCGCGAACGCCTGCCAGCGCTGGCTCACGGTCGGCAACCCGCGTTTGCACGACATTCAGGTGTTCGTTCAGCGCGGCGCTGAGGTCGCTTCCATGCGGGCCGGCAGTGCTTATCCGCTGGAGCAATGGCCGGTGGCCGATCGTCAGCCGCGTTTCCCCGTGGCGCTGGGAGCGGGCGAGCAGGGCACGGTGCTGGTTCGGGTCACCGGCCCGTCGCTGTTTATTCTGGCGCCAACGCTGTGGACCGACGACGCCTTGCTTGAGCAGCGCCAGTCGGTGTATCTGGCCGACGGCGTGACGTTGGGCATTGTGCTGCTGATTGTGCCGTTCAGCCTGATCGTCGGCTGGATTCTGGGCTCGCGGCTGCTGCAAGCCCATGCCGCCGTGGTGTGTTTTTATCTGCTGCTCACTGCCGTTATCAACGGCTATCTGGTGATCTGGCCCAGCCTGCTGCGCTGGTCGCTGGAAATCACCACGCTGATCAGCATCCTCTCGTTTATCTGCCTGCTGGGCTATGCGCGGCTGTTGCTGGAAGTGCGCCGGCTGCCGGTGGTGTGGCGCCATCTGTTCAACCTGCTGCTGGTGGCGTATCTGGCCGGTTATGCCTGGGACTGGTTTGTGGCCCGCCCGGACGGACGAATCTTCGTCGAGTGGGTGGTGCGCGTCGGCATCTACGCGCTGCTGCCGGCCACGCTGTTTGCCGCCTGGCGCCAAGGCGTGCGTTTGCGCTGGATGGCCTACGCGGTACCGGCCCTGTACACCGTGCAATTTGTGGTGCGCTACGTGCTCTCGCTCAACGACGTGCTCCCCGGGCAATCACGCGATGCCTTTCTCAGCCTGTCGTCCACCTTGCCTGGCGTGGTGCTGCTGGTGTGCACGCTGATCACGGAAGTGATCCTCAGCCGCCGCCGGGAAAACCGCGCGTTGACCGATCTCGACAACCAGCGCCAGGCCGAGCACGAGCGCCTGGAAAGCACCGTAGAGCGGCGCACCCGCCAGTTGCGCGAATCTCTGCAAGCGCGTAGTTCGCTGATGGCGCGCATCAGCCACGACCTGCGCTCGCCGCTGGTGGGCATCATTGATTACGCGCGCCTGCTGCAGGGCGGCGAGTCGCGCGACTACCCGCGCAAGATCGAGCGCCACGCCCGCCAGCAACTGGAAATGATCGACGAGTTGCTGGAATTCTCCCGCAGTGAATTGCAGCAAATGGAGCTGACCCTGGCGCCGGGTTACCTCTACGGTTTTCTGCGCGAAATAGAAGACGAAGCGGCGTTCCTCGCCGGGCGACAACGCAACGGCTTCACCTGCCACCTCGGCGCCGACCTGCCGCCGCTGGTGCGCGCCGATTACCAGCGCCTGCGTCAGGTGTTGATCAATCTGCTGAGCAACGCCGCCAAGTTCACCCACGACGGCGACATTCGTTTTGACGTCGAGTGCCTGCGTGTTGAAGGCGGCAGCGCCGTGCTGCGCTTTGCCGTGAGCGACACCGGCATCGGCATCCACCCGGACGAGCGCGAGCACCTGCTGCTGCCGTTCCGCCGGGGCCGCAATGCCGCGCAATTCCAGGGCACCGGGCTCGGCCTTTCCATCGTCAGCCAGCTGCTGCTGTACATGGGCTCGGAGCTCAAGCTGGACGCCCCGGAAGGCGTCGGCAGCCGCTTCACCTTTGACCTCAGTCTGGAACTGGCCGCCGAAGACGAACTGGAGAGCGGCCTGCTCGACAGCCATGGCGGCAGTGTCGATGGCAGCGAGCGGCGCATTCTTGTTGTCGATGATGTGGCCCATAACCGCGAAGCGCTGTTCGACCTGCTCTCGGGTTACAACTTCGATGTGGACGTGGCCGCCGATGGTCCCAGCGCCTTGGACTACCTTGCAAAAGCGCCGTACTGCCTGTTGATCAGCGACCAGAACATGCCCGGCATGGACGGCTGGGCGCTGCTGGCCAAAGTGCGCGAGCGTTATCCGCAACTGCCGGCCTTGCTGTATTCGGCGTCTCCGGCCAGACCGCCGGCTGGCGCGACCGATCGTTTCGATGCGGTGCTGCTCAAGCCGGTGGGCAGTGGCGAGTTGCTGGCCTGCATCGAACGCTGGAGCTGCACCAAACACGAGGCGCTGACGGGTTGATGCGCCGCTCCACACTCAGCCTGAAAACCTCTGCTGCGCTCTTGGCCTTACTGCTGCCAGGCGGCTTGCCCGTTGCCGAAGAGAAGCCACAAACATCGGCGGTAAGCGAGCCGCTGCAATTGGAAGAAGTACGGGTAAGCGCACGCCACCGTGACGAACGCGCCGACGATGTGCCCGTGGCCATGAACGTGCTCGACGGCGAACGCCTGGACGCCGAGGCGCTGCACGACATGGAAACCATTCAACAGGCGGTGCCGGCCTTGCTGGTTTCCGTGCCCAACCAGCGCTACGCCAGCTACGGCATTCGCGGCTTGGGCTCCAGCGCCTACAACGATGGCCTGGAAGGCAGCGTCGGGGTGTTTCTCGATGGCGTGTACCTGGGCCGCGCCGGCATGTCGGTGTCCGAGCTGACCGACATCGAGCGCATCGAAGTGCTGCGCGGCCCTCAGGGCACGCTGTATGGCAAAAACACCACGGCTGGTGCGGTGAACGTGTTCAGCCGCGCGCCCACGTTCACCCCCGAAGGCAATGCTGAACTTACCTTTGGCGAGCACGGCACTCAGCAGTATCGCGGCACGTTTTCCGGGCCGCTGGTGGACGGTGTGCTGGCCGGTCGCCTGACTGCCTTTGACGTCAGCCGTGACGGCCTGATCGACAACCGTTACGACGGCCACGAGCTGGCCAATCAAAGCCGCCAGGGCTTTCGCGGCCAGTTGCTGTTCACGCCAACCGACACGTTCAGCGCGCGCCTGATCGGCGAATATGGCTGGCAGGACGAACACAGCAACGTGTTTCTGCCCAGCCACTACAGCCAGCAAACCCTGCAGCGTTCGGCATACGTTGGCTATCGCCCGCTGAAGGTCGACCCGTACGAGCGCGAGGTGCAGCAAGACCAGCGCAACAGCACGCAAACCCTGCAAAACGCCGTGACGCTGCAGCTTGACCAGCAGCTTGGCAATGGCGCCACGCTCACCAGCATCAGCGGCTACCGCGACTGGCGTTACACCACCGATCTGGACGGCGACGGTGGCGGCCTGGATATCGCCAAGGTCGGCGCCGAGCTCGACCACCACCAATTCAGCCAGGAATTGCGCCTGAGTGATTCCCTTGGCGATACGCTGGATTACGTGGTGGGCGCGTATTACCTGAAGCAGCATTTCAACCGGCAAGTCGATGTGGGCTTCGGTGACGATGCGGCCGCTTTTTTTCTGGGTGATCGACCTGAAATCAAGCAGCTCGGCATTCGCCCAGCGATGATTCCGAAATCACTGTTGGCGGGTGCGCGGCAGGCGTTCGACGGTGAGCAAACCAGCATCAGCCAGGCCGTGTTTGGCCAGTTGACGTGGCACGCCACCGAGCGTCTGGACGTTACGCCGGGCCTGCGTTACAGCCGCGAGAAGAAGCGCGGCTGGTTGTCCCGCTCGGTGTCCGGTCTGGCGCCGCTGGGCAATGACCTGGTCTCGCAGTTGGGTGGCAAGCTCCTGCGCGACACCACCTTGGGCAAGCCTTACGGCTATTACCGCGACGACGAAATCGACGAGCACAACATCTCCGGCCAACTGACGTTCAGCTACCGCTTTACCGACGAGCTGCTCGGCTATGCCAGCGCCTCGCGCGGCTACAAGGCCGGTGGCATTAATCTGGAAGTGATTCAGCCGGGCGCCGAGCCAACCTTTGATGCCGAGCGCGCCACGGCGTATGAAGTCGGCCTGAAGCACAGCTTCTGGAACGAACGCGCGTCGCTGGATTTGGCGGTGTACCAGACCGATGTCGATGACTATCAGGCGCTGTCGAACTCGGCGCCGGCGGACCAGTTCTCCCCGCCGATTCGCAATAACCTCATCAACGTCGGCCAGGTGCGTTTGCGCGGAGTGGAACTGGACGGCGCCCTGCGTGCCACCGAGCGTCTGGACCTGCGCCTGGGCGTGGCCCTGAGCGACGCCCGTTACACCGACTTCGCCAACGCACCGTGCAGCCCCGGTTCGCAGCAACTGGTGTGCGATCGCAGCGGCGAGCGGCTGTTCAACGCGCCACGCTGGAGCGCCAGCGCCGGGCTGGATTATCACCGCCCATGGTTGCCCGGCTGGCAACAGTACGTTGGCCTCGACTACAGCTTTCGCAGCCGTTATCAGGGCACGCTGGAAGGCGGGCAGGGCAGTGAAATGCCGTCGCGCAGCATTACCAACCTGCGCCTGGGCGTGCGCGAAAACGATGCCAGCTGGAGCGCCGAGCTCTGGGTGCGCAACCTGTTCGATGAGCGTTACCTGACGGCGGTGTATGCCCAACTGGGCGCCGGTGACTACGGCGTGCTGGTGGGCGACCCGCGCACCCTCGGCGTGACGCTGCGGACACAGTACTGAACAAAAGGTTCATGCCACCGGTCGCCGCTTTGTTTGCCTGCGCGGTTTTGCCTGTCCGCGCCGGCAAAGGTCCGCGTGCGCTTGTTTCCGGTAAACGCCGCCTGATGTAGCGGCGCTTTGCCCACTTCCTTACGCAACTATCCCCCTTTGCCGACCTTTGTTTGCGCGGACGCCCGTGCATTTTTGCGCACCGTTCAGTTGCCGGTTCGCGGCTTGTTCGCGGGTCTGCGTTCGCCGATCTTCGCCGCACTTTTTTGACGCCACCGTAATGACCTTCAGGGCTGCGGCTTTTGCTGCCAGCTCCAGGAGCGTTTTGCTTTGCAGAGCGCAGAAGGCCCGTTGGCACCATAGGGAGAGTCGCGTTGTGTCGGGTTTGATTCGCAGGAAGCGCTTATACGGCGCCGTGTTGGCAACTGTCTGGGCACTGGCGGGAACCGCGCAGGCGGCCACCACCGATCTGAGCCTGACGCAATGTCTGACCAGCCCCAACCCCGGCATTCGCGGTGGCGTGGTAACCGTCGACCTGAACTACGAGAACGGTTCGTCGGCCGCTGCCAGCGGCGCCTCCATTCGTATTCCGCTGCCCGCCACCTCCACCTATGTGCCCGGTTCGGCTTCGGCCGGCTGTACCCATGACGGCGCCACGCCGGGCGAGGTGACGTGCGCGTTTCCAACGCTCGCGGGCGCATCCAGCGGCACGGTTCGCCTGCAACTGCGCACTTCGGCGCCCACCGGCCCGAGCATCAGCAGCAACGCGGTATTCAGCGCAGGCTCCGGCGACACCGACCCGAATCCGGCCAACAACCAGCAAACCTGTAGCGCCACCATCAACAATGGCGCCGACCTGTCCGCCGTGATCACCGGCCCCGCCAATGCGCCGGGTGGCAGCGACATCACCTGGACCGTCAACGGCAACAACGCCGGCCCCGACGCCGCCAGCAACCAGATTTTCACCACCACCTTGCCGGCCACGCTCAGCTACCAGAGTTTTTCGGGCAGCGGCTGGAACTGCGCCGCCAGCGGTCAGGTACTGACCTGTACCCGCGCCACGGGTCTTGCCTCGGGCAACGCTTACCCGGCGCTGTCGTTCGTCACGCGTCTGGCCGGTTCGGTTACCAGCGGCAACGTGTCGGTAAGCGGCACCATCAGCTCCGCCACCGCCGACCCGAACGGCAACAACAACAGCAGCAGCGCCAGCGTCAGCGTCAGCCCAGGCGCCGATCTGCAAATCACCCAGGCCGTGCCGTCGCCTTCGCCAGTTGAACCGGGGGAAACCGTCACCTACGTGCTCACCGCCGTGAACGCCGGCCCGAGCCCGGCCACCGATGGCCTCGACGTTACCTTCCAGTTGCCAGCCGGCTTCACCCCCGGCACTGCCACGCCAAGCGGGGCAGGGTGGGGCGCCTGTAGCTGGAGCGGCCAACTGCTGACGTGCCCGTTCGCTGGCAGCTACGCCAGCGGGCGCAGCAACACCATTACCGTAACGGCCACCGCGCCGAACGATGCCACGCCGACCTCTTACAGCGGCCCGAACGACAACCGCGCGGTGATCACCGGCGGCGCGGCCGGCCCGGTTGATCCGGTGCCGAGCAACAACACGGCCACCCGTCCATTGCTGGTCAGCCCCGACAACGCCGTGGACCTGGCCTTTACCAAAACCAAAGCCCCGAACCCGGTGGCCATTGGCACCAACATGACCAGCACCTTGCGCGTGACCAACGTGCAAGGCCCGTACGCCGCGCAGACCGGCACCGTAACGCTGACCGACGTGCTCAACGACGACCAGGAAACCTTCGTCAGCGCCAGCGGCCCCTGGAACTGCTCCGCGCAGCCGGGCGTGCCAAGCGCCGGCCGCACCTCGGTGGTGTGCACCAACACCGCGCCGGTTCCTGTGCGCAATGCCGATAACAACCCGTTGGTGATCATCACCCGCGCCGAACAGGCCGGCGTGCTGAGCAACTCGGCCACCATTGCCCATCCGGGCCAATGGAACAGCATCGGCGTGATTTCCGCGTCGGTCACCGCCACGGCGGCCACCGCCTCGGTGGACCTGGCCATTGCCAAGTCGGTAACCACACCGTCCAACACCATTACGGCGCCGGGTAACCGTGTCACCTTGCTCAACACCGAAAACGCCCTGACCTACACGTTGGTGGTGCGCAACCTGGGCGACAGCAATAGCAACGCCATCGACGCTGTAGACCTGCAAGTACGCGACCAGCTGCCGGCCTACCGCACCGGCACGGTGGTGGGCACCGTCACGTCCGTAGTCAGCAACACCAACGGTTCGACCGCCACCTTCGCCTGCGCTGTAAACGGCACTGGCCTGGTGAGCTGTGACCAGAACGGCGGCGTGCTGAAAACCGGCGACACCGTCACGGTCAGCATTCCCATGGCTCGTGCCCTCAGTGATGGCGACTTCACCAACCAGGCTTCGGTGTACTCCACCAGCCAGGGCGACCCGGACCGCAGCAACAACGTAGCCTCGGTGAACGTGCGCATTCAGCCGATTGCCGATTTGCACATGGTTTCCAAAGTGGTCACACCCACCACCCTAGAAGCGGGCACCAACGCCACCTACACCCTGACCTTCCGCAACGTCGGCCCAAGCACCGCGCAAAACGTGGTGGTCAAAGACGACTTCCTGATTGGCAACGGCGCGCCGGGCTTCACCTTTATTTCTGCCAGCGCCACGGGCGGCGGCACGTGCTCCGGTCTTACCGCCAACACCTCGTACAGCACCGCCGGCACCCAGACGCTCACCTGCAGCAACTTCACCCTGCCGTCTGGCGAACAACGCACCATCAGCGTGGTGGTGCGCCCCAACTGGCAAAGCGGTTCGCAAGGCAGCGCCACGCTGACCAACCAGGCGCGCGTGTACAGCACCTCCACCGCTGAAGACCTTGGCGGCGTAACCGGCGACATCGGCACGGACGCCTCGGTCACCCGTGGCCCGCAAACCAACTTCGCCACCGCCAGCCTCACCGTGAGCAACGCCGCCCTCAACGTGTTGATCGTGACCAACGACAACGCGCCAGCCGGCCCCGACCCGCTGGGTTTTGACCCCACCGGCGGCGGCGACAACGCCAACAACGACATCGACTACCTGGCGCGCATCACCAACCAGGGCCCGTCGCTGGCCACCGGTTTGCGCTTCAGCTACGCCATGACGCCACCGGCCGGCAAAACCGTGCGCTTCAACGGCATCGCCACGGCAGCCGGCGGCGCCGATCTGGGCATTTGTGACCAGGTGGGCAGCAGCGTTACCGGTCCGGCCACCCTGACCGTGAACTGCGTATTCACCGGCAACGACGCACAACTGGCCACTGGCGCCAGCATTTCGCGCTACCTGACGTTCCGCGCCCTGACCATTCCGGACACCAGCGGCTACACCGTCAGCACCCGCGCCGAAGTGTCCACCAACGAAAACGACACCAACCCGGCCGACGACGTCGACACCGAAACCACCACCATCCGTGTGCGTTCCGACATCGCCATCAGCGTGCCCAATCAGGGTCCGGTAGAAGTGCGCGAGCCGTTCAACTGGCGCTTCGAAGTGGTCAACAACGGGCCGGGCACCTCCGGTCAGACCGACCTGAGCAGCAACCTGCCGACGGGCATGGAATACATCAGCGGCTCGCCGGTGACCTGGACCAATACCGTCGATGGCACCAACGGCACCTGCACCATTACTGGCCAGGCGCTGGCGTGCGACTTCGGCACCGTTACGGCCGGCGCTACGCCCATCGTCACCGCGCCGGTTCGGTTCACCAGCTACCCCACCGGCGGCACCGCGCAAACCTGCGCCACCGCCACCACCGACCAGATCGACCCGGTGTCGGGCAACAACGTCAGCGCCTGTGGCACCGTGCGGGTGATCAAATCCAGCATTGCCGGCACGGTGTTTGTCGATGGCAACAACGACGGCGCCTTTGGCGCGGGTGAAAACCCGATCCCCAATGCGGCCGTGCGCCTGACCGGTAACGACGCCTACGGCAACGCCGTGGACGTGACCGTGCAAACCATCGCCAACGGCAGCTTCCTGTTCGACAACCTCAACTCGGCCGATGCGGGCGGTTACACCCTCACCGAAGTACTGCCCACCGGCTACTTCGATGGTCGCGACACCGTTGGCACCGCTGGCGGCACCCACGTGCAGACCGGCAGCACCGACGAAGTGAACGCCATTGCCCTGGGCCGCGAAGACACCGCCACCGGCTACCTGTTCGGCGAGCTGGTCAGCGCCAGCCTGGCCGGCCGCGTGTGCGTGGACGGTAACGACAACGGCATTTGCGAAGCGGGGGAGAAGGGCATTCAGGGCGTGAGCATCAGCCTGTCTGGCAACACCCTGAACGGCGTGGACGTGTGCACCGTGCAAACCACCTGCACCGTGCAAACCGATGCCACCGGCGCGTATCTGTTCACCCTGCCGGCCAGCGATGCCAGCGGCTACACCCTGACCCAGCAAGCCAACAACAGCGCGCCGCTGAACGCCTTCGCCGATGGCCGCGAAAGCGCCGGCAGCCTGGGCGGTACAGCGACCAACAACCCCGGCGGCAGCGACCGCATCAGCGCCATTGTGGTGGCGCCCGATGAAGACGGCACCGCCTACGACTTCGCCGAAACCGGCTTCAGCCTGTCGGGTCTGGTGTACCTGGACAACAACGACAACGGCGGCCGCGAGCCGGACGAGCAAGGCATTCCCGGCGTCACCGTAACCCTCACCGGCACCACCGCCGACGGCACCGCCGTGTGCGGCACCTTGCTGCCCCTGAGCGCCTGCACCACGGTAACCGCCGCCGACGGCACCTACCGTTTCGACGGTTTGCCCAACGGCACCTACCGCGTCAACGAAGCCCAACCTGCTGCCTATCAAGACGGTCGCGACACAGCCGGCAGCGGCGGTGGTGCACCAGGCGGCGTCGGCAGCGATGCCATCAGCGCTGTGCAAATCAACGGTGCCGACGTGGTCGGCTACCTGTTCGGCGAACGCGACGGCGCGGCCACCAGTGCCAGCGTGTCGGGCAAGGTGTGGTTTGAATCGGTGAGCCGCGACGAGCAGCAAAACGCCAACGAGCGTGGCCTTGAAGGCTGGCTGGTAGAGGCGCGCAACGCGGGCGGTCAGGTGCTCGCCACCGCGACCACAGCCAACGACGGCTCCTACCAATTGACCCTGTTGCCGGGCGCCTACAGCCTGTCGTTCTTCCACCCCGTGAGCCGTGCGCCGTATGGCACGCCCGTGGCGCAAGACCCCAACGGCGCGGTAAACGGCACGGTGAACCCGGCCACCCGCACCATCGACATCGTCGTCACCGGCGGTGCGCAAATCGTGGAACAGAACCTGCCGGTCGATCCGTCTGGCGTGGTCTACGACGCCGTGACCCGCGAGCCGGTTGGCGGCGCGGTAGTACGCATCATCGGCCCGAGCGGCTTCAACCCGGCTGTGCATTTGGTGGGCGGCAACGCCAGCGCCGTGCAGAGCACCGGCAGCGACGGCTTCTACCAGTTCTTCCTGACGCCAGCCGCGCCGGCCGGTAACTACCAATTGGAAGTGACGCCACCGGCGGGCTACCTGCAGCAGCCTTCGGCATTGATTCCGAGCTGCCAGGCCACGCTGGTCGCCACCAACAACGGCGCACCGACGCTGGTACAGAACGGCGCCACGGCCCCCGGCCCGGGCATTCCAGCCCATAACCCGGCCGCATGCCCGGCCTCGGCCGCCGGCCTGCCGGTGGGCAGCGGCACCACCCAGTACTACCTGGCCTTCCGCCTGAGCGGCAGTTCCGATGACGTGATCAACAACCACATTCCGCTCGACCCGATTCTGGGCGGCGCGATTGTGATGACCAAGAACACGCCAAAAGTGAACGTCAGCCGTGGCGAGCTGGTGCCCTATGTGCTGACCGCACGTAACACCCTGTCCAGCGCGCTGGCCAATATCGCCATCGAAGACCAGATTCCGCCGGGCTTCAAATACATCAAGAACTCCGCGCAAGTGGACGGCGTGCCCACCGAGCCGGAAGTGGAAGGGCGGCGCCTGCGCTGGCCGGCTCGCACCCTCAACGGCGGCCAGGTGGTCAGCATCAAGCTGCTGCTGGTAGTCGGTTCGGGCGTGGGCTTCAACGAATACGTGAACCAGACATGGGCCCTGAACCTGTCGGCCAACGCCCGGGTATCCAACGTCGCCACCGCCAGCGTGCGCGTGGTGGCCGACCCGACGTTCGACTGCTCCGACCTGATCGGCAAAGTATTCGACGACAAAAACCGCAACGGCTATCAGGACGAAGGCGAGCCCGGCATTCCCGGCGTGCGCCTGGCCACCCCGAAAGGCTGGCTGATTACCACCGATGAATTCGGCCGTTACCACATCGCCTGCGCCGACGTGCCGAGCGAGATGCGTGGCAGCAACTTCATTCTGAAAGTGGACGAACGCACCCTGCCAACCGGCTACCGCATCACCACCGAAAACC
Source organism: Pseudomonas viridiflava (assembly GCF_900573885.1). GTDB lineage: Bacteria > Pseudomonadota > Gammaproteobacteria > Pseudomonadales > Pseudomonadaceae > Aquipseudomonas. Next base: position 147,459 of record NZ_UPSE01000565.1, on the reverse strand, counting down.
CGCGCGTCGTGCGCATGACCCAGGGCCGTCTGGTGAAAGCCAACTTCGGCGCCAGCGTGCACCGCGTGGTGCGTCTGGACCTCAACAGCGAGGCCTTTGACGCCAGCAACAAACTGACCGCGCAGTACCTGGCGCGGCTCGATGAAGTACTGCCATTGCTGTACGCACAGCCCTCGATTCTGCGTATCGCCTACCGCATGCCGGTAGACGGTGAAGTGAGCGATGCCCGTGCCCGTGTCGACTATGTGAAGGACTGGATCAAGTCCCATTGGGAGCCCCACGACTGCTGCTACGACCTGCAACTGGAGGAAGAAATCGTACCGGCGACTGATAGCGTGGAGGTGATCCGATGAGCATGCGTAAATTGTGGGTATGCGGCATCGCCGCCTTGACCCTGAACCCGTTGGCTCTGGCCGTAGCCGAGCAAGTGGATGGCAAACAATGTGACCTGAACAAAGGCTGCGGCCTGCACGGGCCACGCGGGGCGATGGAAGACGAGTCGCTGCTGCAAGGCCGGCCGTTCACCCCGGGCGGTTTGCCGGCGCTGCCGGCCAACGCCGAGCGCGAGCTGCCGCGCGAGAAGCTGATTCTCTGGCAACTCGACGGCGCCCTGGGCGACCGCGACCAGATCGTCAACGTCAGCGACGAAACCGTCAGCGCCGTGGTGCTGCGTGAAGGGTTGCCGGTGGTGCGTTTCGCCTCGGGCCGTTCGGCCGTGCCGGAGCGCGACAGCGACGCGCTGGAAAAACACCTCGAGCGTCTGGTGGGTAAACGCAACCTGCGCGTGCGCCTGGTCGGCCACACAGACCCGCAACATTTGTCGCAACGCAGCCAGGCCATTTACCAGGACAACCAGGGCCTCGGCCTGCAGCGTGCCCGTGAAGTGGCCGAGGTGTTTCGCGACCGCCTGAAGCTCAAACCCGAGCAAATTCAGCTCGACAGCCGGGGTGCCACTCAGCCGCTGATTACCGGCGACAGCCCGCAAGCGTGGACCTTGAACCGCCGCGTGGAAGTGGAAATCTGGTACGACGAAGCGCTGGTCAGCACCCCGGCCAAACCGCAAGCCTGCGCCCCGGGCAGCGTGGCACCGGCTGCGATGACGCCCTTCAGCATCAGCGTCGACGGCCAGCCGCAAGACGGCACCCAGGCGGGCAGCGCCGACACGCAACGCTGCGTCGACGTGGCCCTGGCGCAGGACCTGCTGCAAGTGCGCTTCGACAACCTGTCGGCCAAGCCGCGCCTGAACCTGGTGTCCGGCGCGCGGGTGGCGCGTGTCGGCGAGCCGATGACCTTCAGCGGCTACAGCAACTACCTGCACTGGATCAAACGTGCCGAGGTGCGCATTCTCGGTAAACGTCGCCTGTTCGGCGAGCCGCAATTGCTGGAAACCGTGGTGCTCGATCCACAACTGAACGGCACCTGGACGCCGCCGGAAGGCACGCCGGAACAGGTGTATTACGAACTTCGCGTGTACGACGCGGAAGGGCGTTTCGACGAAACCAGCACCCAACTGCTATCGGTCAGCCGTGGCGACTTGCCAAAGGAAAAACCCGAAGACGTGGCTGCCGACCTGTTGGCCGGCTACGGCGGCAACCGTTTGCAGCGCCACAACATTCCAGTGGCCGGCGGAACCGTTACGCTCAACGGCAAGCAGGTAAAAGACGGTCAGCACGTGTTCGTCATGGGCCGCCCGGTGCCGGTCGACAGCAACGGCACCTTTGCCAGCGCGCAGATCATTCCGCGCGGCCTGCACACCGTGGAAGTGGCCGTGCTCGATGACCAGGGCAAAGGCCGCATCTACCGCCGCGACCTGCGCCTGCCGCAAGACGACTGGTTCACCGTGGCCATCGCCGACTTCACCGTCGGCCAGCAAGACACCAGCGGTCCGGCGCGCGTGGTGACTCAGGAAGACCGCTACTACGACGACAAGCTCTACGCCGACGGCCGCCTGGCGTTCTACACCAAAGGCAAGGTGGACGATAAATACACCGTGACCGGCAGCGTGGACACCGGCGAAGAGCCGGCCGACAGCCTGTTCAGCAACTTCAACGACAAAGACCCGCGCGAATTCCTGCGCCGCATGACCTCCGACTCGGACAAAGGCTGGGCCACCTTTGGCGACGACTCGACCCTGATCGAAGACGCGCCGACCCGTGGCAAGTTCTACGTCAAGGTGGAGGACGAGAAGTCCCATGCCATGTGGGGCAACTTCCGCGAGCAGATTCGCGACACCGAACTGACCCAGATCGACCGCAGCCTCTACGGTGCGCAAGTGCGCTACCGCGACGACGCCTTCACCGCCTTTGGCGAACGCCGCGCGCAGATCGAAGGCTTCGCCGCCGAACCCGGCACCGCCTCGGCCCGTGAAGATTTCCGTGGCACTGGGGGTTCGTTGTACTACCTGCGTCACCAGGACCTCACCGAAGGCAGCGAGCGTGTACGCATCGAAGTACGCGACAAAGACTCCGGGCTGGTGCTGCATAGCCAGGACCTTTCCGCCGGCATCGACTATGACGTGAACGCGCTGCAAGGCCGGGTAATCCTCACCCAGCCGCTGTCGGCCACCGCCGATGGCAGCACGCTGATCCGCTCCGGCGGCAGCCTGTCCGGCAACCCGGTGTTCCTGGTAGTCGGCTACGAATACTCGCCGGGCCTGGAACAGCTCGACGACCTCGCCTACGGTGGTCGCGCCGCCTATTGGGTGAACGACAACGTGCGCGTCGGCGTAACCGGCAGCATGCAGGAACAGACCGGCCGCGAAGACCAGACCCTTGGCGGCGGCGACCTGTTGCTGCGCCACAGCGAAGGCACCTGGCTGAAACTGGAATCGGCACAAAGCGAAGGCGACAGCCTCGACCAGCGCTTCTCCTACGACGGCGGTTTCGGCTTTGGTCAGCAAGTGGCCGGCACCGACTCCCGCGCTCGCGCCAACCGCGTGGAAACCGCGTTCGACCTCAAAGACGTGGTCGACGACGCCGAAGGGCGCGGCACCTTCTACTTCGAAAACCGCGACGCCGGCTTCTCGGCACCGGGGCGTTTGTCCGAGCTGGCCACCGACCAGGTGGGCGGTAGCTACACCGCACCGCTGAGCGAAAAAACCGAAGTGACGGTGAAAGCCGATGAAACCGAAGAAGACGGCGGCCGCTCCCGTCGCGCTGCCGAAGCGCAACTGGCCTACGACCTGACCGACGCCTGGCGTCTGTCCGGCGGCATGCGCAACGACCGCCAAACCTACGGCGGCGCCTACCGCAACCTGTACACCGGCACCTACGCCGGTTACGACAATGGCGACTACGACGAAGGCGAGCGCAACGACGCGCTGTTCCAAGCGCTGTACCACGCTCAGGAAGACTGGTCGGTATACGGCTTCGGCCAAGGCACCGTGACCCGCGACGGCACCCGTCAAGCCAACAACCGCCTCGGCGTGGGCGGTGACTATCGCCTGAACGAGCGCACCTCGCTGAACGGCGAATTGTCCGGCGGCAACCTCGGCCTGGGCGCCAAAGCGGGTGTGGGCTACGACGCCTCGGACCGCACCAACGTGTACCTCAACTACCAACTGGACAGCGACCGCAGCGACGACGGTTTCGCCAGTCGCAGCGGCCTGGACAGCAGCGGCCGCACCGGCCAGTTCGTCTCCGGCGCCCGTTCGCGCTGGACCGACACCACCAGCGTGTACGCCGAACAGCGCGTGCAACACGGTGACCAGGCCGGCGTGATCCAGGGCTACGGCCTGGACTTCGCCCCGGACGACCACTGGAGCTACGGCGTAACCACCGAATTCGGCACCTTCAACGAAGAGACCGACTACGCCCTGAAACGCCGTGCCATTGGTGGCAAGGTGGGCTACAGCAACGGCGACCTGCGCTACGCCAGCCGCCTGGAATACCGCGAAGACAGCAGCGACGTGCAAGACCTCAGCGTGTGGCTGATGCGCAACAACATCAGCTACAAGGTCAACCCGGACTGGCGTTTTATCGGCAAGCTGGACTTCTCCGTTGGCAACTCCGACCGTGGCGACTACTTCAACGGCGACTTCGTTGAAGCGTCCCTGGGCTACGCCTACCGCCCGGTGTTCAACGACAAGCTCAACCTGCTGACCAAATACACCTACCTGGCCGACCTGCCGCCACCGGATCAGGTGTCGACCGCCACCGGCACCGCCGTGGACTACGCCCAGCGCAGCCACGTGTTCGCCATCGACGGCATCTACGACCTGACCGAACGCTGGAGCGTGGGCGGCAAATACGCCTACCGCCTGAGCGAACTGCGCATGAGCCGCGACAGCTCCGCCGACTGGTTCGACAGCCGTGGGCAACTGGTTGCCGCGCGAGTGGACTGGCACGTCGTGAAGAAATGGGACCTGATGGCCGAAGTCCGCCGCCGCGACGAATTCGCCGCCGAAGACAGCCGCACCGGCATGCTCGTGGGCGTTTATCGCCACTTCGGCAACCACTTCAAAGCGGGCGTGGGCTACAACTTCAGCGACTTCAGCGACGATTTGACCGACCTGTCGTATCGCAGCCAGGGCTGGTTCTTTAACGCCGTGGGCAAATATTGAGGCAAGGGCAACCCTCTCCCCCAACCCCTCTCCCGCAAGCGGGCAGAGGGGAGCCAAGCCAAACACGGTGGCCAGGCAATCCCCTCGCCCGTTTACGGGAGAGGGTGCCCGAAGGGCGGGAGAGGGGCCGTTAGCGGCGCACGCAACCCTCACCCCCAGCCCCTCTCCCGCAGACGGGAGAGGGGAGCAAAGCCGAACGCGGTGGCCGACCAAACCCCTCGCCCGCTTGCGGGAGAGGGTGCCCGAAGGGCGGGAGAGGGGCCGTTAGCGGCGAACGCAAACCCTCACCCCCAGCCCCTCTCGCCTGTCCGGCCGACCTAGCGGGAGAGGGGAGCAAAGCCGAACGCGGTGGCCGACCAAACCCCTCGCCCGCTTGCGGGAGAGGGTGCCCGAAGGGCGGGAGAGGGGCCGTTAGCGGCGCACAAAACCCTCACCCCCCAACAGTTGAACTATAAGAACTGCCATAACAACAAAATGCGCATCCCTAATTGCCCGCCCATCGCCGCGAGAACAACAAAAAATGAGCGAATTCATCTACACGCTACCCAGCAGCAATCCACCGGGCCGCTATGAACATTTCAGCGCCACGCCAGCCACCGGCGCGCTGGGCGCCGATGTCGAGGGGCTGGATTTACGCGCGTTGAACGCCGAAGGTTTCGCCGAGTTACGCCAGGCGCTGCTCAGTCACAAGGTGCTGTTCATTCACGGGCAATCCCTGAGTGTCAGCGACCTTGAACAGGTAACGCAGCAGTTCGGCGAGTTCGGCCGCGAGCCTTACGTCACCTGCATGGAAGACCATCCCCACGTGGTGCATGTAGTGAAAGAGGCGGACGAAAAAGCGCCGTTTGTGTTTGGCGGCGCCTGGCACACCGACTGGACGTTTCAGGAGCGCCCACCGGCCTTCACGCTGTTGTACGGCCACGACATTCCGGCCTATGGCGGCGACACCTGTTTCGCCAACCTGGCGCTGGCCTATGAATGGCTGTCGCCCGGCATGAAAGCGCTGGTGGCGCCGCTTGAGGCTGAGCACAGCCCGGAGCGCGCCTACGGTGTAAACGCCAACCACAACGCGCTGCTGGAGAATATGCAGATCCGCTACGGCAGCGATGCTTCGCACGAGGCGCGCAGTCATCCGCTGGTGACGCGCCACCCGGAAACGGGCAAGCAGGTGTTATTTATCAACCCGGCCTACACCTCGGGCATCAAAGGGCTGCGTCCGCCCGAAGCGCAGCCGCTGCTGGATTATCTGTTCAGCCTCGCCACTTCGCCGGCCTTCACCTGCCGCATGCGCTGGCGCCAGGGCACCCTGGCGATCTGGGATAACCGCAGCACCTGGCATATGCCGATCGCCGATTACCACGGCATGCGCCGCGAGATGTTCCGCACCACGGTGAAGGGCCAGGCGCCGACGCGTTAACGCTGGGCGAAAATACCCGCGAACCAGGCGCGCAGGCGGGCCAGGCCGTCGGGGATGAAAGGCCGCGTCTGGCATTCATAGGGCGAAACCAGCTGCGGCAGCATGTAGCTGAGTTCGCGCTCTGAACTGGTACAAGGCAGCGCGGCGGGTTCCTCAGCGTGGTCGTGCCATGGCGACACGGCGTCGTTGAAGGTCAATGTGCGCATCAGGGGTCTCCTTAAAGGTCCAGAACCAGCGGCTGAACGCCGTTTTCGCTTGCGGCTGGCACGGCGCAGCAGATCAGCACCATGTCGTCGTCGGGCAGTTGGGCGGGCGGGTTGGGGTAGTGCACCTGGCCGCTGATGCGCCGGGTGCGGCAGGTGCCGCAGGAGCCGCCGCGACAACTGAAGTCGGGGTTCAGGCCACGGCTTTCGGCCAGTTCCAGCAGCGTGCCGCTTTGTGGGGTCCAGCGTGCTTCCTTGGCGGAGTTGGCAAAGTACACCGGCACGGGCGTGGTGGCGGGCGGCGGTTGCACGAGCGTGGCGCGCTGCTCGTCGCCCTGGCGACGCAAGGTGGACGGGCCGAACGCTTCGGCATGAATGCGCGCGTCGGGGATGTTCAGCTGGCGCAGGCCGTCGTATATATCCTGGGTAAACGCCGCCGGGCCGCAGAGGTAGAAGTCGTAATCATCGAGCGGCAGACGGGCTTTGATTTGCGCAATGCTCAACCTGCCAGCCAGTTCAAAGTCCACGCCCAACGCTGCCTGTTCGCCGGCAGTGCTCAGCGCGCGTGTGAGGTGGAGCAGGCCGTTGGCGCGCTGTTGAAGGGCTTGCAGTTCCTGCTGAAACGGCAGGTCGGCCAGGCTTCGGCCGCCTTGAAACAGGTAAACCGCTTGCTGCCGTTGCCCGCTGCCAATCTGCGCCACCAATTCACGCGCCATGGACAGCAGCGGCGTAATGCCAACGCCCGCGCCAATCAACACCACCGGCCGCGCGGCGTCAGTTTTCAGGGTGAAGCTACCGAGCGGGTGGCGAATCTCCAGCACGTCACCGAGCTTCAGTTGCTCATGCAGATGCCGCGACGCCGGGCCCTGGGCTTTGACGCTGATGCGCACATGCCCATCGGCCGGCGCGCTGGAAACGCTGTAGGTGCGCACCACGCTGTCGCCATTGTCCAGATGCAAACGTACGGGAATATGCTGGCCGGGCAAAAAGCTCACGGCGCCGCCGTCCAAGGCCTCCAGGTACAGAGAACGAATATCGTGGCTTTCCTGCTCCACGCGGGTGATGCGCCACGGGTGCCATTGCTTGCGCGCTTCGGTTTGGCGCAGGCGCTGGTTGGCGTCGGCCCAGGTGCCGGTCATCAGGCTGGTGGGCGCGAAGCTCTGGAACTGCCAGCGCAGCGACAACGCCGCCGGGCGTCGCACCACCTGCTGCACATCGAAGGTCCACAGGCGTTCGGCCCCTTCAAAGGCTGTAATCAGCGGGCTTTCCAGCACCAGTTCGGTATGGCCGCTCAGTTGCAGCACATCGCCGGTGGTGAAGTCGACAAACAACAGCCCGGCCTGCGGGTTGGTCTGCAGGTTGCCCAAGGTGTTGAAGTGTAGGTTGCCGGCGTAGTCGGGAATGGTCAGGCGATTGCCTTCCACCTGAATAAACCCCGGCCGCCCGCCACGGTGCGACACATCCACCGAGCGCTGGCCGTCGTCATGCACCACGTAGCTGGCGACAAAAAAGGTGTCGGCGGCGGTGATGACGGCGCTGGCGTCGGCGTCGAGCGCAGTGAAATTCTGGCGTGCCGGTTTGCCGGCAGCGTCGTCGGCAACGCGGGTGTAGGCGCGTTGCTGGATGTACTGCGGGCAATTGCCGAACGCGTGCTCCACGGCGATATCCAGTTGCTGCGCCGAGGCGTGGGTGATCACACCATTGATTCGGTTGCGCCGCCGCGTGTGCAGCTCGATGCCCAGCAGGCCCAGCGCGTTGCCGGCTTGCAGGCCGGAGGCGGCGGGGTCTTGAGGATCCAATACGGTATTCAGGCTCAGTTGCCTGGCATCGGCGGAATGGGCAAAGCCAGGCTCGCCTTCAAGCAGGGTCGCCCACGGCCGGCCGGCATCATCCACCGCGCCGACGATCATGAACGGCAGCTGTTGATAAAACTCGCGGTGCTGGTCGGGCATGTAGTCGCGGATAAACTTCTGGCCGGCGACTTCCATGCGCTCCAGCACGCCCACTTTCTGCTGCAGAACGCGCTCGCCGTCATGCCAGGGCGAACGACGGTGTTTGGGCAAGGTTTCCATGGGCGGTCCTCCTTGTGAGCTGCCGGGCTGACCGGCAGCGGGGCGCGACGATCAGTTGGCGAGCAGGCCGGCAGCGGTCGGCGGCATCGGCACAAAACCCGGCAGCGCTTCCACTCGAGCCAGCCAGGCGCGCAGGTTGGGATAGGCCTCCAGCGACACGTTGCCCTCGGGCGCATGGGCGATGTAACTGTAGTTCGCCACGTCGGCAATGCTCGGCTCCGCACCGGCCAGGAATGGGGTGCTGGCCAGTTCGCGTTCCATCATGGCGAACAGGTTGTGGGCGCGGTTGATCACTTCTTCGGCATTGAACGAGGCGCCGAATACCGTCACCAGCCGTGCCGCTGCCGGCCCGAATGCCACTTGCCCGGCGGCCACCGACAACCAGCGCTGCACCCGTGCGGCGGCGGCGGGTTCTTCACTCAGCCAGCGGCCTTCGCCGTAGGTTTTTGCCAGGTACACCAGAATGGCGTTGGAGTCGGCGAGCACGGTGCCGTTGTCGTCGATCACCGGCACCTGGCCGAACGGGTTGAGCTTGAGAAATTCCGGTTGCTTGTGGGCGCCCTTGGCCAGGTCGACGAACACCACCTCCGTCGGCAGGTCCATCAGCGAAAGCATCAGCTCAACGCGGTGGGCGTGGCCGGAGAGGGGAAAGTGGTAAAGGGTGATCGGCTGCTGTGGCATGGGGTGCACTCCGCTGGAGGGGGCGTCGACTGAATGTGACGCTGTGCAGGCATGCTGCGCCCGCCGGCCGTTGAGCAGAATCGCCACGCCGGGCAATGCAGAATTTCAGTTTGTGAAATAACCGGCCGCCTTCAGGGGCGAAAGGCCGGATGGGCACGCAGGCGCGGGGCGATAAAATCGACAAAGCTGCGCACCCGCCCGTTGGCTTTGCGACCTTCGCGGTAAGTCAGGTGCACGGGCAACGGCGGCGCCGGGAAGGCGTGCAATACGGGTTCAAGCAAACCGTTCTGCAGCTCGTGGTGGGCTTCATAGCGCAGGCAGCGAATCAGCCCCAAGCCACACACCGCCGCCTGAATGGCGCCTTGTTGCGTGGAACAGGTGAGCACCGGCGCGGTGCGCACCGAGCGCGTGCCGTTCTCACCATGCAGCCGCCATTCATTGCCCTGGCCAGTGGCGCTGGCGACCAGCGTGCGGTGATTTTTCAACTCATCGGCGCTGCCGGGAACGCCCCATTGCGCGAGGTAGGCAGGCGCTGCGCAGATGATCGGCCGCACCTCGCCGACCTGCACGGCAAAGCCGGTGGAGTCGGGAAGATGGCCCACCACCAGCGCCACGTCGATGCCGTCGTCCAGCAGCTTGGGCAAGGCTTCGCGGGCCTGGGTCAGCAGCTGCATGTCGGGAAAGGCGTCGAGGTAATCCACCGCCAACGGCATAAATACCTGGTGGGTCATCAGCAGTGGCATCGACACCGTCAGCCTGCCCACGGCATCGCTGTGCAGGCCGCTGGCGGAGCGTTCGGCCTCGGCGGTTTGCGCAAGAATCAGCTGGCAGCGCTCGGCAAATTGCTCGCCCACGGCGCTCAGGCTTACGCCGCGCGGGCTGCGCTGCAACAAGGTGGCGCCCAGCCGCGCCTCCAATGCCGCCACGGTGCGCATCAAGGTGGCGGTGGACACATTCAGCTCGCGCGCCGCTGCCGCCAGGCTGCCGGTGTGGGCGACGGTGGCAAATGCGTGCATCTGCTGATGACGGTTGGGCAGCGTACGCATGGCGTTATGGGGCGCTGAGCTGTTGCAGCGCCGGGTCGTTCACCAGGCGCTCGTAGCAGTGGTCGACAAAGGTGCGCACTTTGGCCGACACCTGTTTGCCGCTCAGGTAAACGAGGTGCACCGGTATGGGCGCGGTGGCGAATTCGCTGAGCACGATTTCCAGCTCGCCCTTGGCAACCGCTTCGGCCACCTGATACGACAACACGCAGGTAAACCCCCAGCCCATGCGCGCGGCATTGATGGCCGCCTGATTGGAACTGACCACCAGACGCGGCTGCGGCGTCACGCTCTGGCTGCCGTCCGGGCCGTTGAAGTACCAGTGGCTCAGCAAGGTGCTGGCCGAAGACATCACCACCTGCGCGCCGAGCAAATCGTCCGGCCGCGTTGGCCGACCCACGCGGTCGAGAAACGCCGGTGCTGCGCACACCACCGGGCGAATTTCGCCGACCTTCAGGGCATTGAAATTGCCCTCGGGCAGCTGGCCGATTCGCAGGCCCACATCCACGCCTTCGTCGGCCATGTGCACCAGGCGATCCACCAGCAGCGCATTCACCGACACCTGCGGGTGAGCGGCGAGGTAGCTGGTAATCAGCGGAATAACGTAGAGCTCGCCGAACATCACCGGCGCCGTTACCGTCAGGTTGCCGCGCGCACGCAAGGCGCTGCCGGCGGCCAGTTCCTCGGCCTCTTCAAGCTCCAGCAGAATGCGTTTGCAGTCTTCCACATAGCGCCGCCCGGCTTCGGTGAGCCGCAGGCTGCGGGTATTGCGCGCCAGCAGCACGGTGCCCAGGCGGCTCTCCAGCGCGGCGATGGCGCGGGTGGCGCTGGGCGGCGACATGCCCAGCAGCTTGGCGCCGCCAGCAAAGCTCTCGGCCTCGGTCACGGCCAGCAGCACCTTCATTTCCTGAAATCTATCCATGACGACATCCGGCTTGGCGAATAGCAAAGAGTAGGGGGTTGAAGCGGTATTGTCCGCCGGCCACCGTCAGTGGCCGGCCAGGTGCTGCTCGGCAATGCTCACCAGCAGATTGCCCGGCGCCGAAAGCGGCGCCGTGGCGCTGTGGATCACCAGGGTATTGAAGTAGATGTCTTCTTTGAGCGGCAGCAATTTCAGCCCCGGCCATTCAAAGGCTTCCAGGGCGATAGGGTCGACAAGCCCGACCCCGGCGCCGCTGACCACCAGCGAGGCGATGGTTAGCGTGTACGGTGTTTCAATGGTAATGCGCAGGGCTTTGCCGGCTTCGGCCATCACGCCATTGAGAAAGCGTTGGGTCGAGTCGGTGGACGACAAGCCCAGGTACGAATAGTCGGCCAGATCCAGCACCGACACCTCGCTCATCGCCGCCACCGGATGGTCCACCGGCACCGCCAACAAGGCGCGGCGGCGGGCGATGCTGCGCGCGACGATGCCGTGGGTGTCGATTTCTTCGGCGGCGAAACCGATGTCGCAGCGCCCGCTGGCGATCAGTTCGCGCACTTCATTGGAGGAGCAGATGTCCAGGCGCACCGAAAGGTCCGGCAATTGGCGCTGCAACTCGGCCAGAAACTTCGGCATCGGCCCATAGGCCATGGCCGGCAAGCAGGCGATGGAGAGCAGACCGCTGCGGCCCTCGCGCAGGCTTTTCGCCTTCTTTTCAAGCTGGTCCATGCCGGAGTAGAGCTTTTCCACGTCGACGAATAACGATTTGGCTTCCGGTGTCGGCCGCAGCCGTGACGACTCGCGCTCGAACAGTTTGAAACGCAAGTTGCTTTCCAGTTGGCCGATCAGACGGCTGATGACCGGCTGCGAGGTGTGGATCATCTCGGCGGCGCGCACGGTGCTGCCCGTCACCATCACTGCCCGGAACGCTTCGATCTGACGCGGGTTCATCGTTTGCCTATATCAAATATGAATTGATGCAACACATCTTCGCATTGGAAGTTATACGTGCAATCGGTCAATTTCGGAACCCTAAGAACCTGGCAACGCCAAAGGCCCTCCGTGAAATCACTCTTTCTGCCCGCTGACCTTCGCCCCATTCGCGCGCTGATGCCCGAATTCACGGCGCTGAATATGTCGGTTCACCATGCGTCCACGCTGACCTACACCTCGGCGCGCAGCTTTTTGAATCGCTCGGAGCGCATGTTCGACGGCTTCAGCTACGGCCTGTACGGCACGCCAACCGGCCGCGCGCTGGAGAAGCAACTGGCGACTATTGAAGGTGGGGAGTTCAGCTTGCTGGTGCCGTCAGGGCTGGCTGCCGTCACGCACCCGATGCTGGCGCTGCTCAAGCAGGGCGATCACGTGTTGCTGGCCGACTGCGTGTACGGCCCCACGCGGGATTTGTGCACCTCGCTGTTGGCGCAGTACGGCATCACCCACACGTTTTTCCCGGCGGACGCAGCCACCATCGAGCCCTGGCTGACCGACTCCACGCGCCTGGTAGTGCTGGAGTCGCCGGGCTCGTACACCATGGAAATTCAGGAAATTTCGGTCATCTCAGCACAGGCGCACAAGAACGGAAGCCTGGTGTTGATGGATAACGCATGGGGTTTGGGGCAGATAAATTGCTTCGAGCATGGCGTCGACATCGTCAGCACGGCGCTTTCCAAATACGCTAGCGGCCACTCCGACGTGTGCATGGGCGTGTGCACGGTGAAAGACCGCAAGCTGTTCGAGCGCCTGAAAACGGCGTTCATGGCGCTGGGAACCGGCGTTGCGGCGAGTGATGCGTACCTGGTGTTGCGCGGCTTGCAGACCCTGCCGGTGCGCCTGGCCGAACACGCCAGACGCGGTTACCACATCGCCAAATGGCTAATGGGCGTGGAGGCCGTGGACCGGGTATTTTTCCCGGCACTGGAAAGCGACAGCCAGCATGAACGCTTCAAGCGCTACTTCAGCGGCGGCAACGGCGTGATCAGTTTCACCCTGCGTGAAACCGATCAGGCCCGCATCGAGCGTTTTGTCGACAGCCTGAAGCACTTTCAGATCGGCGCCAGTTGGGGCGGCACGCAAAGCCTGGTGGCAATGGCGAACATCAGTGCCGCGCGCACCTCTGTGCCGTGGAAAGACTCACCATGGATCGTGCGCTTGCATATCGGCCTGGAACCCTTGGACCAGTTGCAGCGCGACCTTGAACTGGCGCTTGCGACGCTTTCGAAAAAATAACCACAGGGCAGCACATACGATGAACAAGGTCTTGGCACTCGCTCCGCTATTGCTGGTGGCTCAACTGGGGCTGGCGCATGCCGCCGGCACGTTGGACAAAATCAAAGCGACCGGCGCCATTACCCTCGGCACGCGAGAGGCCTCGACCCCTTTCAACTTCATTGACGACAGCGGCAACCATGCAGGCTTCGCCTGGGAGATTTCTCAGCGCATCGCCCGGCGTGCGCAGCAAGAACTGGGCTTGGACACGTTGCAGATCAACACCCTCAACCTCACGCCGCAAACCCGAATTCCGCTGGTGGCCAACCAAACCGTCGACCTGGAATGCAGCTCCACCACCAACAACACCGAGCGGCAGAAACAGGTGGCGTTTTCCAATACGTTTTTTGTCGTCGGCACGCGGCTGTTAACCCGCAAAGACTCAGGTGTGCAGGACTTCGCCGACCTGGCGGGCAAGTCGGTAGTGGTGGAAGCCGGCACCACCTCCGAACGCCTGCTGCGCACCCTCAACAGCGAGAAAAACCTCGACATCCGTATCCTGTTATCGAAAGACAACATCTCCAACTTCACCACGGTCGAAACCGGCCGCGCCGTGGCTTCCATGGGTGACGACATCATGTTCTACGGCAATATCGCCACTGCGAAAAAGCCGGAACTGTGGGCCGTGGTCGGCACGCCGCAGTCGCTCGAAGCCTACGGCTGCATGCTGCGCAAGGACGATCCGGCGTTCAAGAAACTGGCCGACGAGGTGATTGTCGGTATGCAACAGTCCGGGGAAATGCACCAGCTCTATGACAAATACTTCAACACCCGAATCAACGTGAAAGGCGGTCTGGAGATACACGCACCGCTGTCGGCGGAAAACGCGCAGCTCTACCAGAACCCCAACGACCGGGCGCTTCAGTAAGCCTTTCAGGACCGCACGTTTATGAATTACAGCTGGGACTGGAGCTTCTTCCTCAAACCGTCCATCACAGGCGAGGGCCTGTATGGGCTGCTGCTCGCCGAAGGCGTGTTGTGGACGCTGGCGCTGTCGTTGCTGTCGTGGGGCCTGGCGCTGGTGCTGGGCACGCTCACTGGCATCGCCCGAGGCTCGGCCAGCAAGGCCGTGCGCTGGAGCGCGGCGGTGTATGTGCATTGCTTTCGCAACACGCCGCTGCTGGTGCAGTTGTTTCTCTGGTACTTCGTGGTTCCCGAACTGCTGCCGACAGCCTGGGGCGATGCCTTGAAGCAGATGAACCCGATGCTGAACCAGTTTCTGAGCGTGATCATGTGCCTGACGCTGTACACCACGGCAGGCGTGGCGGAGCAGGTGAGGGCGGGGCTGCAGGCCGTGTCGGCAGAACAGGCCATGGCGGCGCGGGCCATGGGGTTTGGGCGCTGGGGCGTGTACCGGTTCGTGCTGCTGCCGCAAGCGTTTCGCGTGGTGCTGCCGTCGTTGACGTCGGACTTTATGAACGTGTTCAAGAACTCCGCGGCAGCCCTGACCATCGGGCTGATGGAGCTGACCGGGCAGAGCCGGCAGATCAGCGAGTTCTCCGGTCAGCCGTTTGAATCGTTTATCGCCGCCACCCTGATTTACATGGGCATTACCTACGTCGTGGTGCTGGTGATGCGCCATCTGGAAATCAAAACCGCGGTGCCCGAGCTGCGCGAAGCCGGGGCGCTCAGGTGAGTTACGAGTTTGACTGGAGCGGCATCATCCCGGCGCTGCCCTATTTGTGGCAGGGCATGCAGACCACGCTGCTGTTGGTAGCCGTCGCGCTGGTGCTGGGATTTTCGCTGGGTTGCGTGCTGGCCGTGGTGCGCATTTACGGCCCGCGGCCGTTGGCGAAACTGGCGGCGGGCTACGTCAATCTGTTCCGCGCCATTCCGCTGATTTTGACGATTTTCTGGATGTTTTTTCTGATGCCGTTTGTGCTCAGGGCGATTACGGGAGACCCGTACCTGACAGTGGGGGCCCTGTACTCGGCGATCATCGCGCTGGTGCTGGCCGAGTCGGCGTACTTTTGCGAAGTGGTGCGCGCCGGCATCAACAGTGTGAAGAGCGGGCAGATGGCGGCCGGCAAAGCGTTGGGCATGAGCACCTTGCAGTGCCTGCGCCTGATCGTGATGCCGCAAGCGTTGCGCAACATGAGTCCGGCGCTGGTCAGCCAGACCATCGGGCTGCTGAAAGACACCTCGCTGGTGTACGTCATCAGCCTCAACGACTTTCTCGGCGCTGCCGGGCAAATGGGCCAGCGCAATGGCCAATTAGTGGAGTTCTACTTGTTTACGGCGGCGGTTTATTTAGTGCTGTGCAGTGCCGGTGTCGTACTGGTTAATTATTTACAAAAGAGGAACCGCCAAGCGTTTTGAAATAGCCGTTCTGAAACAACAAACAGCGATAAACAATACATAACGAGCGCCGCGCTGATCAGCAGCGGACGCCAGCAGTACCGCGGCTCGCAAGCCAGTCGCCCTGGAACTTCTGCCGAATTATTTGTGCACCCAATCCTTATATCCATTTCAGGAGGATCTGTTATGGCGAGTCTTTCGCGCGCCTGTGTTTTGCCCACGGTTGATCATTTTGAACAGCCCAAACAGACTCAAGTAATCGGTGGTTTGTCGCCCTGGCGCGAACGATTGGCCAAACAGATGATTGCGGAAAATCTCGGTTGTCGATTAACCGTGCCGCAATTGGCAGAGGCTTGCGCCATGTCGCGCAGCCACTTCTCCCGCGCATTCAAACGCAGCACCGGCTTGTCGCCGCAAGAGTGGATTCACCAGCAACGCATCGCCCAGGCCAAGCAGTTGATCGCCCACTCCGACAAGAGCCTGACCCAGATTGGCGCCGAGTGCGGCTTCTGCGATCAGGCGCATTTCTGCCGTACCTTTCTGAAAACCGAAGGCACCAACCCGAGCGCCTGGCGTTCGGGTACGGCAGCTGTGCAATACGCGTCGATGTAAACGCAGGGCAGGGCGCACGCATTCCACCTGCGGCAATTGCGCCCACTGCGCTGCCTGTTCGATGCCAGAGCGCGGTGCTAGAGTCGCGCCCCATGAAAATGGCCCGCCACACTCGCTCACTGACTGCCTGGCTGCTGTACGCCAGCGTGCTGTTCAGTCTGTTCGCCTGCGGTATTCACCACGGCCAGATGAGCGCGCTGAACCTCAGCGGTCTGGGTGGCGGCTTTTGCTCGGTGTCGGCGGACAGCGGTGCAGGTTTGCAGCTGACCGGCTCGGACGCGCAAAGCGTTCATCTCGACCAGGTCAGTTGCCCGCTGTGTTCCTCGTTTGCGGCGGCGGTGGCGGTCAATGCCAGCGCCTGGTCCCTGGATTACGTGCCCGCCCGCAGCGTTGCGCCCATCGTCGTTCGCAGCTTCGCGCAACCGTCACCGCGCCATGGCTGGCCCTCACTCAACCCCCGCGCTCCACCCATCGCCTGAACTGCCCCGCGCGCCTTGCCGCGCTTTGTTGACGCGCCGTTTCGCAGGAAACGTGCGCCCGCTTATCTGGCTTTTCAGGATTTCATTCGATGGCTAATTCACCTGTGTTTTTCCGCTCGTTCAGCGGCCTGTTTCTACTGGTTCCCGCCCTGGCTTATGCCGCCACGCCAGGCGATTCAACCCTGACCCTCGGCGCCGTAAATGTCACCGCGCCAGACGCCGGCCCGCTGGCCAGCCGCAATATTCTCAGCTCGGTCGATGTGGTCGGCAGCGACATCATTGAACAGCAGCCGGTGCAATACAGCTGGGAGCTGTTCAACCGCGTGCCCGGCGTGATGCTCACCCAATTCAACCAGGGCACTACCTCGGGCAAGTTGTCGTTTCGTGGCTTCAATGGCGAAGGCGAAGTGAATGCCGTGAAGCTGCTGATCGACGGCATTCCCAGCAACACCAACGACGGCAACATGCCCTTTATCGACATGGTGTTTCCGCTGGATATCGACAGCATTGAAGTGGTGCGCGGCACCAACGACCCGCGCTACGGCCTGCACAACATCGCCGGCAACGCCAGCATCAACACCCGCATCGGCGGCAACGACGGCAAGCTGCGGGTGCGTTACGGCAGCTTTGATACCCGGGAAGTGCAAGTGGTCAAAGGGCTCGAAAGCGGCAACTGGAGCCAGAACTATTTCCTCGCCTACCAGCAAAGCGACGGCTACCGCGACCACGCCAACGCCGACCGCCAGAGCTTTGCCGGCAAATGGTTCTACACCGCCGATGAAGAGGCCTGGCGCGCCGGCCTGATCCTGCGCCACTACCAGGGCGACGCAGACGAAGCCGGTTACCTGAGCCGCCGCGACGCCCACGATGATCCGCGCAGTTCTTACGCCAACAACGCCACCGACCAGGGCAACCGGGAAATGCACCAGGCCAGCCTGCACCTGGATATCAACCTGGAACACGACCTGTCGTGGGCCAGCAAGGCGTACCTGAATACCTTCAAAGACCAACGCTGGACCCAATACTGGCGCAGCGTTTCCCAGCAGGAACGGGTGGCGGATGAGCGACAGTACGGCGCCCTCAGCACCCTGACCTGGCGCCCGGAAGTGGACCATCTGCATGGCTTTGCCCTGGAAGGCGGTGCCGACGTGCAGCGCCAGGAAAACCAAAGCCGCCGCTACCGCACCACTCAACGCATCCGCAGCGCGCAAACCCGTGATCAGCAGTTCGACCTGGATGTGGTCGGTGGCTATGTTCAGGCGGTAATCGAGCCGATCGAGTCGCTGAAAATCGTCCCGGCGTATCGCGTGGACAAGGTGTTCGGCGACTACACCAACGAGCTCACCGGCGAGCGCGCCGACGTCAACGACTACGGCCTGATCCGCCAGCCGAAAATCAGCGTGGTGTATGCCCCGTGGGAGCACGCCAGCCTGTACGCCAATTGGGGCCGTAGCTTTCAGATCGGCGTCGGTTCGGCCAGCTACCGCCTGGCCAGCCAGCGCGACGACCTCAACCCCTCGATCAACGACGGCTGGGAAACCGGGCTGAAATTCAACCCGGCGTCGTGGCTGGACGGGCGCATCGCCTACTGGGAGCAGAAAGCCTCGGACGAGGTGCAGCGCAAGCTCAACGACGCCGTCGGCGACTCGGAAAACGTCGGCGAAACCCTTCGCCGTGGCTATGACATCCAGGTCAACCTGTACCCCACCGAAGCCACCAGCGTCTGGCTGTCGTACTCACGGCAGTTCTCGGAAATTCTCAAACCCAACCCCAACCTGCCCGCCAGCAAAGGCCAGGAAATGGACCACGTTCCCCATCACCTGTACGCCCTGGGTTCCACCTACCAGGCCAGCGAAGCGTTGCAGCTTTCCGCGTGGGTCAACGGGCAAAGCGACTACTACCTGGAACGCACCAACAGCACCGGCAAGTACGGCGACTTCGCCTTGCTCAACCTCGGTGCCAACTACCGCATCAGCGCCGACGTGAGCGTCGATCTGCAAGTGAAAAACCTCACCAACCGCTACAGCGAATACGTGTGGTACGACGCCACCGCCAGCGTTCAGCAGTCCCTGCATGCGCCGGCCGACGGTCGCGCGGTGTATGCGGGGCTGACGGTGGATTTCTGAGCGGGTGAGGGCGTGTGCCGGTTCACCGGAGAAACGAGGTGAGCCGGCCTCACCGCTCGGCTACCATGGGCGCCCCGACCGTTCTTTCTGGTAGTAAGCGTGCACGGAACCGAAGAAAGCCTTGAGCAGAAGTCCTTCGCTCAATTGCGCCCGCTGGTGGTTTCCAGCGAAATACTGGCCGTCGCGGTCTGCCTGATCGTGCTGGTAGTGGCCGATGCAAGCCACGGCATTTCACCGCTGCTGTACGGCTTCAGCCTGGTTTCGGCGGTCATCTGCGTGCTTACCTGGCGAGCGCGCAGCACGCAGCAACTCTGGCTCAGCGGCCTGCTGCTGGTGTGCGCCTGCACTGCCTGCCTCGGTGCGCTGGCCAATGCCATTGGCAATTCCGCCATCTGGTTTCTGCCCATCGGCCTGGTATTCAGCTTGCCGGTGTCGGCGATGCACGCCCACCCGGGCCACGCACTAAGCACCGGCATTGCGGTGTGGGCCACGCTGTTTGCCGTGGTGCAACCGGGCTTCGACCGGCAGCTCGACCTGACCCTTACGCTGATGCTGATCGCCGCCAGCCTGATGATCGCCACCATGGTCTGCACCACGCTGTGCCGCACGCGTAAAGATGTGTTCGACCTGCAACGCCAACTGCACGACATGGCGTACCGCGACACCCTCACCGGGCTGCCCAATCGCCGGGCCTTTATCCAGCGCCTGACTGCCACCGTTAACGCTGGCGCTGCCCGCGTGCCGCTGTTTTTCCTGATGCTCGATATCGATGACTTCAAAAAAATCAACGACGGGCACGGCCACGATGTGGGCGACAAGGTGTTAGTGGACGTGGCCAGGGTGCTTAGCGAGCAGACCGAAGGCCATAACGTCGCCCGGCTTGGTGGCGAAGAATTCGCCGTGGCCGCTCAGCTCGCCGGCGCAGACGCGGCGCGCGCACTGGCGCAGCAGATTGTGGATGCCGTGAATGCCCGGCCGGTGGTAGGCGTCACGTTGTCCATCAGCATTGGCGTGGCGGAGCATCTGCCGGACGAAACCCTGTTCAGCCTGATGCGCCGCGCCGATCGGGCGCTTTATGAGGCCAAGCACCACGGCAAGAATCGCTTCGCCATGGCCGCTTCCGCATTGACGACTGCATAAGCGCGAAATAAGAAAAACTAATACACCATCAGGTCTAATCATTAGACCTGATGGTCTTCAGCAGCGAGGATTCACCGGGCTGGCCGAACCTGGTCTTACTTTTGCTGAGGAAAACGCCGTTGAAACACCGAATCCACGCCTTGGTTCACACGCTCCGTACCCTCGACGCGGCATGGGGCTGTTACGCCATGCGCAACCTCAAACGCCGCTGAGTGGGAGAGTTCACATGTCACTGGTCTTGCCTGTTCTCGACGCCGAAATCGCCACCCTCGCGCCGGGTTTCCGGGCGCTAAGCATTAGCGTTGAAGCCGCGCCCATCACCCAGCCGCAGGTGGCCGCTGACGCCATGCGTGAGGCCTGCGCTGCCTTGCTGGCCGGCGGCCCTGCGTGGGCCGAAGCGCACCTGGCCGCCTGGGCGGACACCTTTCGCCTGTTCGGCGCCAAACCGCAGCGCACGCCGTGTTCGGCTGAAGCACTGCGCAAGCGCGTGCTGCGCGACGGCACGTTGCCGAGCATCGATCCGGTGGTGGATTTGTACAACGCCATCAGCCTGCAATTCGCCGTGCCGGTAGGCGGCGAAAACCTGGCCGCCTATGTGGGGCCGCCGCGCTTGACCGTTGCCGATGGCACCGAGCTGTTCGACACCCTGAAAGACGGCGCGCCGGCCAACGAGTCGCCGGACAAAGGCGAAGTGATCTGGCGCGACGATGTCGGTGTTACCTGCCGGCGCTGGAACTGGCGCCAAGGCGTGCGCACCCGCCTGGATTGCACGGCCACGCGCATGTGGTTCGTCCTCGAAGCGCTGCCGCCCATGCCTGGCGAGGCGTTGCAAGCGGCCGGCGATGCGTTGATCGACGGGCTGCAAAAGATGATGCCCGGCGCCCGCATAGACACACAGATGGTCGAGTTTTACTGAGGCATCTGTGTCTGGCAGCGACCTCTGGCGTCGTGATACTTGTTCGGCCTGCTCATTCGCTTGATAGGCGCGGCCCATGGCTTTCGACTTCCACCACCTGCTGCTGGTGCTCACCGTGTACACCCTCGGCGCCGCCAGCCCCGGCCCAAGCAACATGCGCATCATGGGCGTGGCTATGCACCGAGGGCGGCGGCCAGCGCTGATGCTGGCGGCGGGCATTATCAGCGGCTCGTTTTTCTGGGGCGTGATGGCGGCGTCCGGCGTTTCGGCGTTGCTAACCACCTATGCGCAAGCCATCGGTGTGCTGAAGATCATCGGCGGCGCGTACTTGTTATTCCTCGCCTTTAAAGCCGGGCGCTCGGCGCTCACCTCGCAAGCGCAGCATGAACAAGCACTGGCGGCCGCTCCGGCTGTTTGCGGCGCGACCTTGTACAGACAAGGCTTGCTGATGCACCTCACCAACCCGAAAGCGATTTTGAGCTGGATAGCCACCATGACCCTCGGTCTGGGGCCCGGCGCCACGCTCTCGACTGTGGTCGTCACCTTGGGCGCCTGCGCGGTGCTGAGCGTGAGTATTTTCGGCGGCTACGCGCTGATCTTCTCCACCGCGCCCATGGTGCACGCCTACCGCCATGCGCGGCGCTGGATTGAAGGCGCGCTGGCACTGGTATTTGCGGCGGCGGGCATAAATCTACTGTTAACAGGCGGCGTGGAGGGCAGGCCATGAAACCGATCACCCTGGATGTTTCCGACTCACCAAGCGCCGAGGCCCAGCAGTTGATTCTCGATGGGTTGCGAGCGTTTAACGAAGGCGACGTGGGCGCTTCCGGCAACCAGCCCCTGGCCGTTCTGCTCCGCGGTGGCGACGCACCAGACGAGGTACTCGGCGGCTTGAGCGGCTATACGGCGTGGGGCTGGTTGTTTATCGAAAAGCTCTGGGTGCCTAAAGCACTTCGCGGCCAAGGATACGGCGGCCAGCTGCTGGAAGCGGCGGAGCAGCAAGCGCTGAAGCGCGGCTGCCACGGCGCCTGGCTGGACACGTTTAACCCCGACGCACTGGCGCTTTACCAGCGCCACGGGTATGCCGTGTTTGGCGAATTGCCGGAATTTCCTAAAGGCCGGTCACGGTTTTTCCTGAAGAAAACCCTCGGCTGAGTCAGCCCTCGTTGTGCGCTTCGTTACTCTGCTCCGCAGCGCTTTCAGCCTCGGCCGCGAGCTTCCCGCGGTCAGCTTTGCTGATGTATTTCGGCTTACTTTTCGGCGCGAGTTTGGCGCTGGCCTTTTTCGCGTGGGCTTTGAGCAGCTGATTGATTTTTTTGCGGCGGTTCATCGTGTTTGCTCTGGACTCGGCGAGGGCGTTTGCGCTGCCGGTTGGATAATTTTAATGCGCGCCAGCAGACGTTCATCACTGGACTGAAACGCGGCAATCGTCGCTGCGAAACCCAGCGAGACGAGCACAAAGGTGAGCGCCAGCGACAGGTTGATGAAATGCGAACGCGTCGGCCCGAAACCAATGCTCGATTGCTCGGGCCGCGCGGGGTTGTAATGAACTTCAACGGTTTTAGCTGTGCGCAGTTTATCCAGCAGCTTGGCATGTTGCGCGTGCCCGGTGCTGGGGCCGTAGCCGAAATTCACCGTGTTGCCTGGGTAGTCGGCCCCCGCGACCTGATAGCGGTACGCAACCTTGACCTCATAGGTACTGGTGCCTTCGCTGTCCGCGTGAGTGTTCAGCGTGACGCCTTCTAGCTCGGCCACGGCGGTGGGCCAATGCTCGGCGCTGATGGCCAGGCGCATGGCGCTGGCGCTTTTCCAGAGCAGGTACAAGCCGGTGCCGGTGGACAGCGTCAGTGCGATGGCGGCGATCCATAGTCCCACTTTCATTGCTCCTTTTCTCCTTGGGGGGGGCGTTTTTTCGGGGGGACGGTGTTGGTCGGGCAATTCGGAATCCAGAGTTTTTCAGGTAACGGTACTCCTGCCAAAACCTCCGTCATCCTCGCGCACGCGGGGATCCAGAGTTTTTCAGGTTACGGTGTTCGTCATGCAATTCTGGATCCCCGCGTACGCGAGGATGACGGGGGTTTTTGTTTAGTCCACCGTCATTCCCGCGAAGGCGGGAATCCAGAGTCGTTCAGGTAACGGTGTTCGTCGGGCAATTCTGGATCCCGAATTGTCGGACCACCGCCTTGGCGAGGATGACGGATGTTTTTATTTAGTCCACCGTCATTTCCGCGAAGGCCACGGATGGTTTGACTAAGCCCACCGTCCCCTCCGATAGCCCACAAAAAACCATCCCAGCTAAACCAAAATCGCCTTCATCAACCCACCAAACGTATTCCGATAAATCTTCTGAAAGTGCTCAACACTGTCCCCCAAATACCCAAACCGGTGCATGGTGATGAGCCCTTGGCAGGTGCTGAGCATCAGCGTGGCGGTGCGGACTGGGTCGGTGTCGGGGCGCAGTAGGTTGGCGTCGCGGCATTCGCGGATGCGGTCGATGAGCATCTGGAAGTTGCCGCGTCGTAGCGCCGCCAGTTGCTCTACCACCTCAGGGTCTACGTGCGGCGTGCGGTTGAGGAAAAACACGTCGTAGTGGCTGGGCTGTTCAAGGCCAAAGGCGAGGAATTGTTCGGAGCAGATCAGCAGCCGGTCCAGCGGGTCGTTGCCGGTCAGGGCGCGGCTTAAGTAGCGCGAGAAGGTGTGCACGCCTTCGAGAAAAATTTCACTCACCAGCTCTTCTTTGTTTTTGAAGTGCCAGTAAATCGCGCCCGGCGTCACGCCTACCACGGTTGCCAGTTTGCGCATGGAAAGCCCTTTGGCGCCCTCGTCCAGAAACAGGGTGCGGGCTTGGTCCAGTATCACGGCGCGTAGGTCTTGTTTGGACAACGTGAGCCTCATCGGGCAGGAAAAAAGCACAACGTGCGAAGCGGCCATTATCGGCAAAGCGCCCGCGGCCCACCAGCGACGCGTTGGATTAAAAACAGGGCATAAAAAAGGCCAGGGATCGCTGCCTGGCCCGCTGCGCAACACTCAAGCCAGTGCTTGAACGGCGCCAAGGGGAATGGGTGGCTAGCTCAGGTGAAGCGCTCGCGCAGGGTTTGTTTGTGCACTTTTCCGGTTGCGCCCATAGGCATCTGTTCGATGATTTCCAGCCGCTCCGGCAGCCACCAGTTCGGTACGTGCGCCTGCAAGTGCGCGCGAATGGTGGGCAGGTCCAGCGGGTGACCGTCTTTAAGCGTAACGATCAGCAGCGGGCGCTCGGACCATTTGTCGTCTGCCACCGCAATCACTGCGGCCAGGGCCACGGCTTCATGGGTTTGCGCAGCCAGTTCAAGCTCCAGCGAGCTGATCCATTCGCCGCCCGACTTGATCACGTCTTTGGAGCGGTCGGTCAGTTTTAGGAAACCGCGGCTGTCGATGTGGGCGATGTCGCCGGTGGCGAACCAGCCGTCATCGGTGCAGGCCGAGCCTGGCTGGCGGAAGTATTGGCCGGCCACCCAATGGCCCTTGACGTGCAAATGCCCGGCGCTGAATCCGTCCCAGCCCAACGGCTGACCAACGTCATTGACCACGCGTAAATCGATGCCCCAGATGCCGCGCCCTTGTTTGAGTTTTTCCTGCAGGCGCAGCGCTTCGTTCTGGTGGGCGGAGTCGGGCAGGGGACGGTTCACGGCGCCGATGGGGCTGAGTTCGGTCATGCCCCAGGCTTGCAGCACGTCGATGCCGATTCTTTCGAAGCGCAGCAACAGCGATTTATCCACCGCCGCGCCGCCGATAAACACTTCTTCCAGGTAATCGAGCTTCAGCTTGTTGTCGTCGAGGTAGTTGAGCACGCTTTGCCAGATGGTCGGCACGCCAAGCGCCAGGGTGACTTTTTCCTGCTGCATGAGTTCGGCGAGACTCGCGGCGTCCAGGCCGCTGCCGGGCATCACCAGCTTGGCGCCGGTGAGCAGGGTGGCGTAGGGCATGCCCCAGGCGTTGACATGGAACATCGGCACCACCGGCATCACCACCGAGTGCGCCGACAACGCCGCGCAGTCGGGCAGGGCGCTGACCAAGGCGTGCAGCACGGTGGAGCGATGGCTGTAGAGCACGCCTTTGGGGTTGCCGGTGGTGCCAGAGGTGTAGCAGAGCGCGCAGGCGCTGCGCTCGTCGAGGTCGGGCCAGAGGAACGCGTCGGTCTCGCGGCTGAGCAGGGTTTCGTATGCCAGGCAGCCGGCGGGCATTTTTTCGCTTAGGCCGCTTTCGTCGGTCAAGGCCACCCACTGCAGATTACCTTCGCGCACGGTGGCGACTTTTTCCACCACGTGGGCCAGGTCGGTATCGAAGAACAGCAGCGTGTTTTGCGCATGTTCAATGATGTAGCTGAGCTGGTCGGTATGCAGGCGCGGGTTGATGGTGTGGCAGATGGCGCCGATGCCGGCGCAGGCGTAATACAGCTCCAGGTGACGATGGGTGTTCCAGGCGATCGTGGCGATGCGGTCGCCGGGCTGGGTGCCGAGGGCGAGCAGGGCGTTGGCCAGTTGACGGGTGCGTTTGGCGATGTCGCGGTAGGTGTTGTAGACGATGTTGCCATCACTCAGGCGGCTGACCACGAACTGGTTGGGGTGAAAGCGCTCGGCGTGTTCGAGCAGGCTGCTGACCAGCAGGGGTTTTTCCATCATTAATCCAAGCATCTTGTTTTCTTCCTTATGTGCCGGGCTTTTTACGGGGCGACTAGTGCAGGGCTTCTTCGAACAACCGTTGGTAATCGCTGGCTTTGGGTTGGCGCGGGTTGGTCATGGTGTTGAGGTCGGCCATGGCGTGGTGCTCAAGCCCGTCCAAGTGCTCAGCGCGAACGCCCATTTGCGCCAGGTTGGCGGGCAGGCCGAGTTGCTGATTCAGGCCGCTGAGGTAGTCCGCCAGGTCGGCACTGGGCGCCAGGCCCATGGCGCGTTTGATGCGCTGGTATTTCTCGCCGACGTAGGCGTGGTTGAAGCGCAACACCGCCGGCAACAGCACGGCGTTGAGGGTGCCGTGGTGCAGGTTGAGTGCGTGCAAACGGCCGACCGCATGGCTCATGGCATGCACGGCGCCTAGCCCTTTTATAAACGCCAGGGCGCCTTCGGTGGAGGCCATCATCATGTTCCAGCGCGCGTCCAGGTCGGTGCCGTCGGCGAACGCCTTGAGCAAATGCCCCTCACCAATCGCGCGCTCCAAACCATCGAGCCCCACCGCTTCGGCAGGCGGATTCACCACGGGTGAAAGCACCGCTTCAATGCAATGGGTGACCGCGTCCATGCCAGTGGAGGCGGTGAGGCTGGCGGGCATGCCGAGGGTCAACAGCGGGTCGCAGATGGCCAATCGTGGCAGCAACAAATCGCTGACAAAAGTGAGCTTGCGACCGTCTTCGCAGATGATCACGCTCGCCACGCTGGCTTCCGAGCCGGTGCCGGCGGTGGTGGGAATGGCGATCAGCGGCGCGACGTCGCGAATCTTCTGTTTACCGCCTTCGGTGGCGGCGTATTGCGCCAGCGGCCCGGGCTGACGGGCGAGCAGGGCCACGGCTTTGCCCAGGTCCATGGGCGAGCCGCCGCCGATGCAAATCACCCCGTCGCAGTCGGCGCTGCGGTACAGGGCAAGCGCCTGCAGCACAGCGGCCTCGGTCGGGTTGCCGGGCACGTCGCTGAACAATACGAACGGCACGTCGGCGGGCAATTGCTCGCGCAAGGTTTGCACAATCGCGCCTTTGGAAATGGACGGCCCGCTGACAATCAGCGGCCGCTGCATGTTCAGGCGTTGCATGCCACGGGCCAGGTGCTTGATGGCGCCGTGGTCGAATTGAATCTGGGTGAGGTAGCTCAGCACTGCCATGGAAAGCTCCTGATCACGAAAGGCCGAGGTCGGTTCGGGCCGTGGCAATCAAGGCGCGGTAGACGTTGCCGAGCATGCGGTTGGCCTTGTTTTCGTCGATGCCTTGCGGCTCGTAGCTCGCGGTGAATGTCACCTCGCAGCGTTGCCCAGCACCGCTGATGCGCATGCTCGCCTGGTACTGCGCCAACGGCATCGGGCCGCGCTCGGTCATGGCGTAGCTGAGTACAAACGCCGCGTCGTCGCGCGCATCCAGGCGCTCCACCAGCACGCCGCCACCTTGCATGTGCAAGTGGCGCGTGCTGCCAATTCCGTCTCCCTGCATGGCCACGCGCTCTGCCAAGCCGGCTCTGGCGATGGCGGCAAAGTCGCGCATGGCGAGCCAGGTATCGGCGGCGCTTTTTTCTACGGTTTCGCTGTAGCTGAACGAATGCATAGGTGACTCTCCTGAACGTGTGTTTAGTTTGTACACCTATGCCTATTGTCGGCACAACAGCCATATAGCTCGTTTTTTTTTGTAACGCTACAAAAATTTACGGAGCGGCCGCTTTACGAAAATAACTAAACAGGCGTTCAATGACTTAGCGTTCCGCCTTATGCGGTGGAGACGGATGTGCGACCCGCTTGCTGGTCAGCTACGACATCTCGCCCCCATCCCTTCAATCGCACCCACCAGTCAGCGGGAGAAACACCATGGAAACGGTCGGCAAGCCCTATCGCAAAACCGTCGGCATCAGCGGCGAGTTCGATGCCATCATCATCGGTTCGGGCATGGGCGGTTTAAGCGTCGCCTCGATGCTTGCGCAGGAAAACAAGCGCGTGTTGTTGCTGGAACAGAACACCGTCATTGGCGGCATGACCCAGGCGTATTCGCGCAATGGTTATCGCTGGACTGTGGGCATGCACTACATCGGCGACGTCGGCTCCACGCAGTCGGCCGGCTGGAAACTGTTCGACTACGTCACCGGCGGCGGGCTGCAGTGGACGCCCATGCCGAGCATCTTCAACCGCATGGCCATTGGCGATTCCCAGTACGAAATTCCGGCCGGCGTCGAGGCGTACGGCAACCTGCTGAAAGCGCATTTTCCCAACCAGGCCGAACCCATCGACACCTACCTGGCACTGGTGGGCAAAGTCTCGAAAAGCTCCGCCGGATACTTCGCCCAAAAAGCCTTACCAGACCCTGCCGCCGAGCGTGTTTACGACGCCATGTGCTCCAGCTTCCACAGCTATTCGGACCGGCTGACCATCGATGTGCTGTCGGAGCTGTTTTCCGATCAGGAGTTGATTGCCGTCATTTGTGCCAACTGGGGCGACTACAGCCTGGAGCCGACGAAAAGCTCGTTCGCCATGCACTGCATGTTGGCCAAGCACTATATGAACGGCGCCCATTACCCGGTGGGCGGCGGCATGGCCTTTTCGCGGCTGATGGCGCCCATCATCGAGGCGGCCGGCGGCGTGCTGCTGCACAGCGCCGACGTGGCAGAAATAGTGGTGGAGCAGGGCGCTGCTGTGGGCGTGCGCATGGGTTCGGGGGAAGTGGTGCGCTGCCCGGTCATCATCAGCAATGCCGGCGTGCAAAACACCTTTGGCCGCCTGCTGCCTGCGCCGGTCAGCGCCGAGCTGGGCCTTGATGCGCTGCTGGAAACGGTGACCGACACCTACGCCGTGGTAGGCCTGAACATCGGCTTCAACCAATCGGCCGAAGCGCTGGGCTTTACGCCCGCGAACGTGTGGTCGCACCCGACCAACGACTTGCAAGCCAACCTGGACGCCCACAAGGCCGACTTCAACGCGCCGTTTCCGTGGTCATTCATCACCTTTCCCTCCACTAAAGATGCCGCGTGGGACAGCGAATTCCCCGACAAAGCCACGGTGGAAATGTACGCCTACACCCACTACAGCCACTTCGAACAATGGGCCGGCACGCGGTGGATGAAACGTGGCGACGATTACCTGGCCCGCAAAGAGGAGATTCGCCAGCGGCTGCTGGACGAACTGTTCCGCCACGTTCCGCCGCAAGCGCGTGATGCTGTGGATTATGTAGAAGTGTCGACGCCGTTGAGCTACGAAACGTTCGCCAAGCGCGAGCGGGGCGGGTTTATGGGTATCGAATCCTCACCGGCACGCTTCCAGCAGAAATGGCTGCGGGCGCAGACACCGGTGAAAGGGCTGTATATCACCGGGCAGGATCTGGCTACGGACGGGGTTATTGGCGCGTTGGTGGGTGGGGTGTTGTGCGCGTCGGCGATAGTCGGGAAGGATTTGATGGGGCAGATTCGGGGGGCGTGAGGGCAAGGGTGACGGTGCCCGACATGCCGAATCGTCGGACCGCCGCCTGCGCGGGAATGACCGAGGTTGTTACCGAGACACCCGTCATTCCCGCGAAGGCGGGAATCCAGAATTTTTCAGGTGACGGCGCTCGTCGGGCAATTCTGGATCCCGAATTGTCGGACCACCGCGTACGCGAGGATGACGGTGGTTTTTGTATAGTCCACCGTCGTTACCGCCCCAACAAACCCCGCCGTACCCCCTCAGCGCTGCCGCCCCATCTCCTCCAACAAATGCCCCACCGCATGCTCCACAAACGCCGTCACCGCCGCCGGTATCTGCCGGCGACTCGGGTACACCACGTACATATCAATATCCCGCTGCCGATATTCAGGCAGCACCTCCACCAACGTCCCCGCCGTGAGGCTGGCAAAGGCAATCGGCTGCGGCAGAAAGCAAATCCCCAATCCGGCCGCCGCCGCTTTCAGTTGCGCTTGTGCGGTGTTAGCACATACGCGGCCGGTCACGTCGCAGTGCGCTTCGCCCGCCGGCCCGGTGAAACGCCAGGTGGTCGAGCCGCTGGGCGTAGCCGGGAAAATGCAGTGGTGCTCGCTCAGTTTCTCGATGGCGGCGGGCGTTCCGTGGGTTTTCAGATACTCCGGACTCGCCACCAACACTCGGCTGGTGACCAATATTTTGCGCGCGACCAGGCTGGAGTCCGGCAGCGCGCCCGCGCGAAAGGCCACGTCGATGCGCTCGGCAATCAGGTCGACATGGTTGTCGCTGAGCACGAACTCCAACTGGATTTTCGGGTGCTGCTCAAGGAAGCGGGCGACAAGGTCCATTTGGAACACGTCGAAAAAATCCGCCTGGGCGGCCACCCGAACGCGCCCCGCCGGCTCGTCGCTGCCATCGACGAAGCGGCGACTGACGTCCAGGAGTTCGCCTACCTGGCTGGCGCTCTGCTCGAACAGGGCGCGGCCGGCGTCAGTGAGGGCCAGTTTGCGGGTGGTGCGGTGCAGCAGGCGCACGCCAAGGGTGTCTTCCAGTTGTTTTACGCGCCGGCTCAAGGTGTTCGAGGGCACGCCCATGCGCCGTGCGGCAGCGGCGAAGCTGCCGGCTTCGACAATCTGAACAAACAGGGCCAAGTCGTTCAGATCCAGCATCGGCATTGCTCCATAAGTGGACGAGTGAAAGGCAATTGTAGCTGCTAATCAAAGCAATGCCGACGCCCTATGATCGCTGCACATTCACCGCTGCCCCGTTCAACGGCAGCTTCAATCAGGAGTCGTCATGTCTATTTCAGCGCTTCGTACTGCGATTGGTGGCCGCCACGTCAGTCACCGAACCACCGGCCACAAACATGGCGCAATCGTGCGCTTGATGAGCCCGAGCGATTTCGGCGAGCTGATCAAACCCTTTGTATTTCTCGACCTGTTCGAGGGCGACCGCTCGTTCCTCGGCCAGATGCCCATGCACCCGCACTCCGGCATCGCCACCGTCACGGTGATCACCGAAGGCAATCTGCATTTCGATGACCCGCAGGCCGGCAGCGGCGAGATCGCCTATGGCGGCGTGGAGTGGATGCGCGCCGGTGGCGGCGTGTGGCACGGCAAGGAAATGAGCGCCGGCACCTCGCAGCGTGTTCAAGGTTTCCAGCTGTGGCTGGCATTGCCGCCTGAGCTGGAAAACGCTGAGGTCGACAGTCAATACATCGAAGCCGCCGCCATGCCCCACGCCGGTCCGGCGCGAGTGATCGTCGGTGAGCACGCCGGCCAACGCAGTCCGGTGCGAGCGCCCGAGGGCGTGAACTATCTGCTGGTGACGCTCGGCAGCGGCGAAAGCTGGGAATACACGCCGCCGGCTGGGCACAGCTCGTTGTGGGTAAGCGTGAGCCGGGGCCACCTGAGCGCACCGGACTTTATCGAAGCCGGCGAGCTGGCGGTATTCGAAGAAGGCAGCCAGGCCGTACGCCTGACCGGTGGCAAAGACGGCGCGGTGTTTGTGCTCGGCTCGGCCAGACCCCATGCCCATGATCTGCACCTGGGTTATTACTCGGTGCATACCAACGCTGAGGCGTTGCGGGCGGGGGAGGCAAATATTGCTGAGATTGGACGGCGCCTGAAAGATCAACGGGCGGGTATCAGCCAGTCGGGCCCGGTGCCGATTTTCAAGTAGCGCCTATCAGGTCTCCACGCCTTCACTGCGTTCCTCTTCAGCCGCTTCGTCCTCGCGTTGCGGCTGTTTATCTTCTGCGGTTTCGTCAGCGGGTTTGCCAAGCAATTCGTTGGTGGATTTCTGCGCGCTGTCGATGTGTTCGTTCAGTGCATTCACCGTTTCGCTCACCGTTTCACGGGCAATCGCTTTCGCGGCTTCGCTCGCTTTTTCGGTGAGTTTTTGTGCCGAGTCTTCGGCCATTTCGCAGCCGCTCAGGGTCAGGCCAAGCGTGGCGAACAGGGCGAAAAGGGTCAGGCGTGGTGCAGTCATGGGTCTTTCTCCAGCAAGGTTGTGCGCCCCGGTTTCAGCGGGGCGCGCAGTGGATTACGAGTGCTCGGTGCGGGACTCGGCAAGCGGGTCGTTGCGGGTTTTCCACAACGACAGCAGCACGCCGCCCAACAGCAGGCCGAGGGTTACGCTCAGGGAAATAACCGGCGGGGTTTTGCCGATGATGCCCACCAGGAAAATCTTGCAGCCGATAAACACCAGCACCAGGGCCAGGGCGTATTTGAGGTAGGCGAAGCGGTGAATCATCGCGGCCAGGGCGAAGTACAACGCGCGCAAGCCAAGGATCGCGAAGATGTTCGAGGTGTAGACAATGAACGGGTCCTGGGTGATGGCGAAAATCGCCGGCACGCTGTCCACGGCAAACACCAGGTCGGCACATTCGATCAGCACCAGGGCCAGGAACAACGGCGTAGCCCAGAGCACGCCACGGCCTTCGGCATTGGGCTGACGCACGAAGAAACGGCCTTCATGCAAGCGGTCGGTGACGCGCATATGGCGGCGAAGGAATTTCACCATCGGGTTCTGCGACAGGTCCGGGTGATCATCCACTTTGCTGAACAGCATGCGCACGCCAGTCAGCAGCAGGAAGGCGCCGAACACGTAGAGAATCCAGCTGAACTCGGCGATCAGCGCGGCGCCCAGGCCTATCATTATGGCGCGCAGCACAATCACCCCGAGAATGCCCCAGAACAACACCTCGTGCTGGTACTTACGGGGAATGGCCAGGAAGCTGAAGATCATTGCCATGAGAAAAACGTTGTCCATGGACAACGACTTTTCAATGAGGAAGCCGGTGTAGAAATCCATACCGGCGTCGCCGCCTTTCATCTGCCAGACCCACAGGCCAAACAGCAAACCAGCGGTGATGTAACCGCCCGACAGCAGCAGACTTTCCTTCACTCCGATTTCGCGATGCTCACGGTGAAGCACCCCGAGGTCAAAGACCAGCAGGCTCACGACAATGGTGATGAAGACAAGCCACAGCCAGGTGGCGGTGCCGAGAAACTCGGCCATGAAGAACGGTTCCAGGGTGCTCATAAGCCCCTCCTAAGTCAGAGTTGTACAAACTGCAACTCCGACATGGCAGCTTGAGAAAGCTGTCAGAGGGGCCCGGCGTCGCCGCGACAATTTAACAGGCGATGCTGCGGGCTCAAGTGTCGAGTCGTTGCAAAGTGTCTCTGTCGAACGGCACTTCAGGGTTTATGAGCGGCTGATTTCTAAGGGAATTAACGCGGCTCAGGCCAGTGCGTCCAGCTCGGCAATCAGCGCGGGCGGAATCACCAGGTCGCTGGCGCTGAGGTTTTCCTGCAGGTGCCTGACCGACGAAGTGCCAGGAATCAGCAGCAGGTTCGGCGAGCGTTGCAGCAACCACGCCAACGCCACCCGCAGCGCCGATGTTTCCAGGCGCGCGGCAACGCTGGACAACACGTCCGACTGCAACGGCGTAAACCCACCCAGCGGGAAAAACGGCACATAAGCGATGCCTTGGTGTGCCAGCTCGGCGATCAACTGTTCATCATTGCGATGGCTGAGGTTGTAGTGGTTCTGCACGCACACCACTGGCGCAATCGCCTGCGCCTGACGCACCTGCACGGCAGACACATTGCTCAACCCCAGGTGGCGGATCAGGCCTTGGTGTTGCAGCTCGGCGAGCGCGCTGAAGCCTTCCTCGATGGAGGCTTCGTCGGGGGCGTGCATGTTTCCCCAGGCCCGGTAATTGACCACGTCCAGCACCTCGACGCCCAGGTTGCGCAGGTTGTCGTGAACCGCGCTCACCAGCTCGGCAGGGCTGTGGGCCGGGTTCCATGAGGCATCAGCGCCACGGACCGCGCCAACCTTGGTAACGATCACAAGCTCGTCCCCGAAAGGCGCCAAGGCTTCGCGAATCAGCTGGTTGGTCACGTGTGGGCCGTAGAAGTCCGACGTGTCGATATGGTTCACCCCGGCGGCCACGGCTGCGCGCAACACCGCGAGGGCGGCGTCGCGGTCTTTCGGTGGGCCGAATACCTGCGGCCCGGCCAATTGCATGGCGCCGTAGCCCATGCGGTTGACGCGGCGGTCGCCGAGTAGAAAAGTGCTGGCGTTGCTCATGGGTACGGCCTCGTTGCAGTGGGGGAAGGCGGCCACTATAGGCATTGACCACTGTGCTGATAATGCGCTGCAATCGGCACGGGTTGTGCGGAACGGCGAACAATGCAAACAGACATTCAAGACCTGCTGGCCTTTGTCACCGTTGTCAACGCGGGTGGCTTTCGCGAAGGCGCGCGGTTGAGCGGCAAATCGGCCTCCAACCTCAGCGAAGCCGTGCGCCGGGTGGAAGCCGACCTTGGCGTGCGCCTGCTTAACCGCACCACCCGCAGCGTGGTGCCCACCGAAGCGGGCACGCGTTTGATGGAGCGCATCGTGCCGGCGTTGAGTGAAGTGGAATCGGCGCTGGACGTGGTCAACGACTTTCGCGACCGCCCCTCCGGCACGCTGAAACTCAACGTGCCGCTCAGCGCCGCGCGGCTGGTGCTGCCCGCGATCATTACGCCGTTTCTGCAGGCGTATCCCGACATCCGCCTGGAAATCATCGCCGAAGAAAGCTTTGTCGACGTGTTGGCAGCCGGTTGCGATGCCGGCATTCGCTACGACGAACGCCTGGAACAAGACATGATCGCCGTGCCCATCGGCCCGCGCATCCAGCGCTGCGCCACGGCGGCATCACCGGCTTATCTCGCGCTGCACGGCAAACCCAGGCACCCGCGCGACCTGCTGAAACACGCCTGCATCCGCGGCAAGTTCCCCAGCGGCGCCATGCCGTTGTGGGACTACGAGCGCAAGGGCGAAGTGATCAGCGTGGACCCTAGCGGGCCGCTGATCGTGCGTGTCGGTGGCGCCGTCGACCTGGCCGTACAGGCGGCCATCGACGGCTTGGGCATTGTTTATCTGTTTGAAGACTGGTTGCGTCCGCACTTCGAAAGCGGTGCGTTGGTGCCGCTGCTGAAACCCTGGTGGCAACCGTTCTCCGGCCCGTTTCTGTACTACCCGGGCCGGCGCTATTTGCCGTCGCCGTTGCGGGCGTTTATCGACTTTGTCAAAAGCAGCGCCTGAGCCGGGCCGCCGTGGAGTGCGCCCAGCGGCTCCTGGCCGGCGCGATGCCTGCCATTACGTCGGCCCAAGCAACCGCGGGCTCCAATCCTCGACCTGACGTTTTTCCACGCGTTTCTCCAACGTGCGCCGCCATGAACTGCCCAGCGGTAGCGCCAGGCATTCGCTGAGCATGGGCAATTCCACGTTCTGGCTGAACAGCACGGCTGTTAACCGTGCCAGGGGCCACTGCGGATAGGGCCGCGCTTGCAGCACCAACGCTTGTTGCGACTGCACGATTCCAGGTTCCAGCACGCGGTAGTACCAGCCTGTGCGGCCGGTCTGCTGCACGCGCAGGGCCATGTCGCGCACGCCGAAGCGGTCGTTCAGTTTCCAGCACGGCATGCGCCCTTGCGAAACCTCCAGCAGCGCGGTGCCGGCACGAATGCGGTCGCCGATGCAGACGTTGTGTTCGGTCCAGCCACGGGTGCTGAAGTTTTCGCCAAACGCACCCGGGGCGGCCAGCAACGCGTTGTCGCCCAGCTCCTGGCGCCAGGTTTCATAGTGTTCGCGCGGGTAGTGGTGAATGGCTTTTTCCACGCCGCCGTGCACGCGCAGGTCGCCTTGTTCATCGCTATGCAAACCGTTGACGGTAATTTGCAGCGCGTCGGTTACCGGCGTCTTGGCGATGGCGCTCAGGGTGCCGGGGCGGCTATAGGGCACAGCGCGGCCGGTGAGCAGGGCGTCCAGCACGACTGGGTCGAGCGCCGGGTTGCTGGTGGTCATTCGGTTTCCTCGGCGACTGGCGCGAATTGATGTTCCCGGCAAATCAGCTCGACGTCGCCATGCTCCAGCGGCTCGTGAGTAAGCCCGCAGAAGGGCCGGCCTTCGACGGTCTGATGGAAATTGCAGCTCTTGCACAGGCCAAAACCGGGTACGTTTTCGTGGTGCTGGATGTTGCGCAGCAGGTCCGTCAGTAGCCATTCAAGCTGCACCGCGTCCGTGCCCATGCGCAACGCCGCGTCAGCCAGAAACGCAGGTGGAATAACCGCCGCCACCAGGGCGCGCGCTTCTTCGCTCACCAGCAGGTGCACGCTGCGTTTATCGCGGGCGTTCTGGCTTTTCGCAATCAGGCCCTTGGCCTCCAGCGCTTTCAACGATTGCGACACCGTGCCCTTGGTCAGTCCCAGATAGTCGGTTACCGCCAGCGGCGTGTTCGAGTAGCGATTGCAGCGCGCCAGGTACACCAGCGCGCTGAGCTGTATGGGCTGCAAATCGGCCAGCAACGGATGCTGGCGAAACCACACGCGCATCAGGCTTGAAAGTCGTTCTAGCAGATCGTAAAGCACCGTGAGCGTCCTCATGGCGAAGGGACAATAGAATTCGCCAATAGATAGTATCGAATAAAAACTATATCCGCCAGGCGAGGCGGGGCGTAGTCTCCAGCACTGTATCGAATCGATACTAACCACAAATCACTGGAGATCTGCCATGACTACCGCTCGCTACTACCACGCTGGTTGCCCCGTTTGCATCGAAGCCGAACAAACCCTGCTGGGCCTGCTCGATCCCGCTATCAAGGTCGAAATCGTGCACTTGGGCGAACAGGCGCAACGCGTTGCTGAAGCCGAAAACGCCGGGGTGAAATCGGTGCCTGCGCTGGTGGTCGACGGCCAGGTGCTGCACCTGAATTTCGGTGCCGCCATCGCCGACCTGAAATAAGCCCGACGCCCGCTCGCGCTCGGCCGGCGAGCGGGCATTTCCACTCAGCGTTTTGCATGAACCTGGAGCGCCTTATGAACGTCAAGATTTTCGACACCCATGTCCGCACCCGCGATGGCCGTTATTTGCATTTCGATGTGGTAACCGCCTCGGGCGACAACGCCCAGGCCAGCCAGATCGCCAGCGATTGGCTCGCTGCACGGGGCCTGGCGGCCGATGAGATTCAGCAAAGCCGGTGCCAGTACTGCCACAGCGAAATTGCCACGCCCTCGGTAGTGGACGCGATCAATAAACAGGGCTACTACATCATCACCCTGCAAGGTTTTCAGGAGGCCACATGAGCCAGTACCAGCCAATGAATTGCGACCTGTACGACTACCTCGAAATCGCCTGCATGCATGCTTATCCGTTGCGGATTGAGCTGGTAGATGGCGGCGAACTTCAGGCCACCGCGCTGGACACCCGTACCGCACCAAGCAAGGAAGAGTTCTTGCGCGTAAGGGACGAACAGGGCGAGCGCGAAATTCGTCTGGATCAGCTACTCGCCATTACGCCGCTCAACGAAGGCGC
The DNA here is from genome assembly GCF_900573885.1 of Pseudomonas viridiflava. Classification (GTDB taxonomy): domain Bacteria; phylum Pseudomonadota; class Gammaproteobacteria; order Pseudomonadales; family Pseudomonadaceae; genus Aquipseudomonas. The sequence goes on along the minus strand of NZ_UPSE01000565.1, from coordinate 110,737 downwards.
GCAGTTTGGCCGGGTGGAACTGACCGGCCAAAGCTGCGCCACGTGAACGGGTGAATGCGTGAAACCGGCGATTACGCCACGGGGATTTTTGCCCGGGCCAGGGCGCGCCCGCCGCTCAGCATTTCCAGAGTTTGCTCGGTTTGCTCATGGGGCACGCCAAGGGCGACGGCGCTGGCTTCGTTCAGGCGTGCGTAATGGGCGTCGGACAAACTGACGCTCAAGGCGCCGAGCGTAGCGTCGAACTGAGCGCGGGTACGCGAGCCCAGAATCGGAATCAGGCTGGTGGACGAGTGCCGCGCCTTGTGCAGCAGCCAGGCGATGGCGATGTGCGTTGGCGTGCTGTCTGTATCCTGCGCCACGCTGAGCAGGGTATCGAGCAGGGCAGTCTGCCGCGCGCTTGTTTCCGCGTGCACCAGCATGCCCAGTTTGGCGGCGCGGTTGTCGCTGTTATCGCTGCGGTATTTGCCGGTTAGAAACCCGCCCGCCAGGGGCGACCACTGCGTGACCGCCAGGCCCAGCGCTTCGGCCATGGGCAGCAGTTCGCGGTCGGCGCTGCGCTCAGCCAGGCTGTATTCGAGCTGAATGCCGGCTACGGGTGCCCAGCCACGCAGCTCCGCCAGCAGGTCGGCGCGCGCCACGCGCCAGGCTGGGAAATTTGACAGGCCGATGTAATGGATTTTCCCGGCGCTTACCAGGTCATCGAAGCCGCGCATGATTTCTTCCATGGGCGTGAGCCCGTCGCTGATGTGCGCCCAGAGCAGATCGATATGGTCGGTGTTCAAGCGGCGCAAGCTTTCTTCTACCGCGCGCACCATGTTTTTGCGGCTGTTGCCCATGTGCGAAATGCCGGCTGCCGGCGTGGTGCCCATGGTGTATTTGCTGGCCACAACAAAACTGTCGCGGTCGGTGGCAATGAATTCTCCGAGCAGGCTTTCAGCCTGGCCGGCCTGGTAGCCGTTGGCCGTGTCGAGGAAATTGCCGCCGGCTTCAACGTAGCCATCGAAAATTTGCCGCGCTTCGTCACGCTCGGCGCCATGGCCCCAGCCGGTACCGAAATTGCCGGTGCCCAGTGCCACTTCAGAAACCCGCAAGCCGGTACGCCGGCCAAATGTGCTGTAACGCATGGTGATTCTCCAGGTGCCCGGCGGCGCGAAGGCGCCAGCCTTTGGGAATAAAAAAGCATGAGGCGCAAAGGTGGCCGCCCCATGCAAAGGAGCCTTCTCTACAAACCGAGCCGCTCGATGGCGGCAGCCACGCCTTCGCCATACGCCGGGTCGGCCTGCGAGCAATTGCCGATATGCCGGCTGATGACCTCAACCGAAGCACCGTTGATGGCGCGCGCGGTGTTGTCGAACAGCGCCTGTTGCTGCGCAGGTGACATCAGGCGGAACAGGGCGCCGGGCTGTGAAAAGTAGTCGTCATCGACCCGGTGATTCCAATGGTCGGCGGCGCCTTCGAGCGTCAACGGCGGCTCGGCGAAATCCGGCTGCTCGGCCCACTCGCCGTAGCTGTTCGGCTCGTAGGCCAGGCGCCCGCCATGATTGCCATCGACTCGCATCTGGCCGTCGCGGTGGTAGCTGTGCACCGGGCAGCGCGGGGCGTTGACGGGAATCATCGAGTGGTTGACGCCCAGCCGATAGCGCTGCGCATCGCCATAGGAAAACAGCCGGCCCTGAAGCATTTTGTCGGGCGAGAAGCCGATGCCGGGCACCACGTTGGCAGGGTTGAAGGCCGCCTGCTCGACCTCGGCGAACACGTTGTCGGGGTTGCGGTTGAGTTCCAGGCTGCCGACTTCCAGCAACGGGTAATCCTTGTGCGGCCACACCTTGGTCAGGTCGAACGGGTTGATGGCGTAGCTGCCGGCGTCGCGTTCCGGCATGACCTGCACGTAGAGCGTCCAGCGCGGAAAATCGCCGTTCTCGATGTGGCTGAACAAGTCACGCTGATGGCTTTCACGATCACCGCCCACCAACTGGCCGGCTTCTGAGTCAGACAGGTTTTCAATGCCCTGCTGCGTGCGCCAGGTGAATTTCACCCAGTGGCGCTCGTTCGCGGCGTTGATAAAGCTGAAGGTATGGCTGCTAAAGCCATGCATGTGCCGGTAGCTGCGGGGAATGCCACGGTCACTCATGACGATGGTCACCTGGTGCAGGGCTTCGGGCAGGCTGGTCCAGAAATCCCAATTGTTTTGAGCGCTGCGCATGCCGGTGCGCGGGTCGCGTTTAACCGCGTGATTGAGGTCGGGAAACTTCAACGGATCACGCAGAAAGAACACCGGCGTGTTATTGCCCACCAGATCCCAATTGCCTTGTTCGGTATAGAACTTCAACGCGAAACCGCGAATATCGCGCTCGGCATCGGCCGCGCCGCGCTCGCCGGCAACGGTTGAAAAGCGCGCGAACAGGTCGGTTTGTTTACCGACGTGGGCAAACAGCGCGGCCTTGGTGTAGCGGCTGATGTCGTGGGTGACGGTGAAGGTTCCGTAAGCGCCCGAACCTTTGGCATGCATGCGCCGTTCGGGAATCACTTCGCGGTCGAAGTGGGCAAGCTTTTCGATAAACCAGATGTCCTGCAACAACACCGGGCCACGCGGGCCGGCGGTTTGCGTGTTCTGGTTATCAACGACCGGCGCGCCGGCCGCCGTGGTGAGCGTGTTCATGGCTGTGCTCCTTTTCAGTGGCTTCGCGTTGCCCGCGTTCGCCAGCAAGCTGGCGCCTGCAGCCGACCTTGCTAGCGACGCGGCAAACGTCAGTGCGACGGCTGTTTAGCTGCGCACAAACGCCAACAGATCGGCATTGAGCTGGGCTTTGTGGGTGTCGGTAATGCCGTGCGGCGCGCCGGGGTAAATCACCAGCTTGGCGTGGGGCATCAGCCTGGCCGATGAGCGCGCCGCCGCATCCACGGGCACGATCTGGTCGTCGTCGCCATGCAGTACCAGAGTGGGCACGTCGAACTTCTTCAGGTCTTCGGTGAAGTCGGTTTCGGAGAAGGCTTTTATGCAGTCGTAAGCGCTCTTGTGGCCGGCCAGCATGCCCTGCATCCAGAACGCGTCGATCACGCCTTGCGAGGGTTTCGCGCCCGGTCGGTTGTAGCCAAAGAACGGGCCGCCCGCGATGTCTTTGTACAGCTGCGAACGGTCCGCCAGCGAGCCTTCGCGAATGCCATCGAACACCTCGCGCGGCAGGCCGCCAGGGTTGTCGTCGGTTTTCAGCATCAGCGGCGGAACGGCGGAAATCAGCCCCACCTTGGCCACACGACTGGTGCCATGACGGCCGATATAGCGCGCCACTTCGCCGCCCCCGGTGGAGAAACCGAACAGCACCGCGTCGTGCAGGTTGAGGGTTTCGATCAGCTCGGCGAGATCGTCGGCGTAGGTGTTCATTTCGTTGCCATGCCACGGCTGCGAAGACCGGCCGTGGCCCCGGCGGTCATGGGCGATGACGCGGTAGCCGTGGTCGGCGAGGAAGATCATCTGCGATTCCCAGCTGTCGGCATTCAACGGCCAGCCGTGGCTGAACACGATGGGCTGACCGCTGCCCCAGTCTTTGTAGTAAATCTCGGTGCCGTCGCGGGTGGTGAGGGTGCTCATGGTCGTGATCCTTTACGTGAGTGGCTGACGGTCAGGCTCAGGCGTGTGCCTGGACGCTGGGGAGGTGGGCGTGGCGGCGGCGCAACTGCAGCAGCTGGTAGCTCAACCCCGCCAGGAATACGAGAAACGCCACCAACAGGGCGGCCTTGACCTCGGGCGAGTCCGGGCCGTTGCCGATAGGGTTTGCAACCGGCAGGCGCGAGAGGGTTTCGTTAAGGCCGGGAATCATCAGCACCAGGTAGCTGAAGGTCATGGCGCCGACTTGCAGGTATTCGCGCCCGGCGCCCAACCGCCGCACATGGGCGCTGCCATGGGCAACGGCTAGGGCTGCCAGGGCAACCAGACCAAGCGCGTGGCCGGTGGTAAAACCGCCTGTGCTGGACAGGCCGAAGGCGGTGATTACCGAGGCCAGAAGCCCGACCTGATACCAACGGCCCACGGCGCTTGCCGGATCAATGCGGCCGTGGCGGTAAAAGGCGCAAGCGCCGGAAATTACCGGCAGCAGGCTAAGGGTGGTGTGGATGATGCCAAGCGTGGAGAGTGAAGTGGCCATGTGTCTGTCCTTTTGCAGCTGACTGCGGGGGAGCGTTCCGTATGCCACGGGCAACTGCACGGATTTGCCGTCGTTCAGGCCGGCGCTGGGTTCGCGGGTCTGGTGGCACCGACTATAGGAAGGGGGCAGGGGGCAAACCATTCTACGAACGGTCGGCGCGCTTATATCTAAGTATGAGCAGCCGCCCGTTCGTGGCGCCGGCGGCCACGACCTATACCTAGGTATGAGGCGCTACAACCAATGGTCTGCTGCGGGGGCCTGCCAGCTGTGGGCACGCCCCCAAGCGATGGCTAGACTGCACTCACCGAGTCCGCACACCGCTCAAGGAGGACCTGATGGCGGCCCCGCTTGCCCTGGTACACATCATCGATGACGACGAATCATTGCGCCGTGCGCTGGACAGCCTGTTCCGCTCCGTCGGTATGAGCACGCGCCTGTACGGCTCCACTCAGGAATTCCTCGCCGCCGAGCGCGCCGATTGCCCAGCCTGCCTGGTGCTTGACGTGCGCCTGCCGGGCAAGAGTGGTCTGGATTTTCAGGGCCAGTTGCTTGAGTTGGGCATTCCCATTCCGATCGTATTCATGACCGGTCACGGCGACATTTCCATGTCGGTGCGCAGCATGAAGGCCGGTGCCGTGGACTTTCTGACCAAGCCGTTTCGCGACCAGGACATGCTCGACGCCGTCGCCGCCGCGCTGGACAAAGACAGCGCCCAGCGCAAGCAGAACCACGACAGCGCCGTGCTGCAGGAACGCTTCGCCAGCCTCAGCCCGCGGGAGCGTCAAGTGATGGCGCTGGTAACCACCGGCAAGATGAACAAGCAGGTGGCGGCGACGTTGGGCCTGAGTGAAATTACGGTGAAAATTCACCGGGGTCACGCCATGCAGAAGATGCACGCGCGCTCGCTGGCCGAGCTGGTGAAAATGGCCGGCGCGTTGCAACTTCAGGCCGATGGCAGCCGCTGACATGAACGTTTGTATGATTCAAACCGGGCTTCGGCTCGGGCAAGCTGCTCCTGCGTTTCGCCGTCCGCCTGGTTTTACCCGGCAGGGCGCACTGAGGACTGAGCCGTGCCCCATGACCCGCTGATTTCCATCATCGACGACGACGAATCGCTGCGCCTGGCAACCTCAAGCCTGCTGCGCTCGATGGGCTACGTCACCGAGCTGTTCGCCAGCGCCGAAGCGTTTTTCGAGGCGGGCGATGTGACGCGTTTTGCCTGCGTGGTGGCAGACATCCAGATGCCGGGCATGAGCGGCATCGACCTGACGCACAAACTGATCGCCGAACATGGCGCGGCCAAAGTGGTGCTGATGACCGCGCGCACCGAAGCGGATATTCACACCCGCGCCCGAGCGAGCGGTGCGGTGTGCCTGCTGCAAAAACCGTTCGCCGCGCAAACCCTGCTCAACTGCATGGACAAAGCCCTGGCCTGAGCCCCCGGCTTGCAGCGCTCAGCCCGTTGACGGCAGCGTTACGCTGAAGCGCGCGCCACAGCCCTGCGCATTGTTGCCGGCCTCGATGCTGCCACCCAGGCTTTGCACCACCGTGCGGCAGATTGGCAAGCCCATGCCCATGCCGGTTTTCTTGGTGGTGAAAAAGCTGTCGAACAGGCGCTCCAGGTGCTCATCGGCAATGCCCGGCCCATTGTCTTCGACGATAAGCTCAACCGTGTTCACGTCGTGGCTGGCGGTGCGAATAGTCAGGCGTGGCGCCGTCGTTTTTGCCTGAGTCATGGCCTGCATGGCGTTGACCGCCAGGTTGACGATTACCTGTTGCAACAGCGTGCGGTCGGCGCGAAGGCGCGGCAGGTTGGGCGTAAGTGCCAAGCTCAACTCCACCTGCTGGGCCTGCAATTCGTGACGCAGAAACTGCACCGCCTCTTTCACCACATTATTCAGCGGCAGGCTTACCCGTTGCGGCATTCGATGGCTGGCCATGGCGCGGATGCGGGCGATGATGTCCGAGGCGCGACGCGCATCGGCGACCATGCGCGCGGTCAGTTCACGCACTTCGGCCACGTCCGGTTCGGCGCGGTTAAGCCAGCGCAAACCCGCTTCGCCATTGGTGGTGATGGCCGCCAGGGGCTGGTTCACTTCATGGGCAATCGAGGCCGTCAGCTCGCCCAGCATCGACACCCGCGCCGCATGCAGCAGGTCTGACTGCATGCTGTCGAGGGCGGCGCGCGATGCCACCAGTTCGCTGATGTCGATATTGCCCACCAGCACCATGCCCTTGGCGCGCATTTCCGGCGGCGCGGTGACAAAAAACAACACGTCGATTTCGCGGCCGTCGAGCGCGCGGGTCTTGGTCTCAGCCAGATAAGCCGACTCGCCCCGGTAGGCCGCTTCGATGCTGCGGCGAAAGGCCTCGTAGCGGCCCGGCACCCAGAAGCGCGTCACCGGACCGAGCATTTCGCTGCGGTCAGTGGCGCCATACAGCGTCAGCGTGCGCTGGTTGACGTCGATAGCCATCGTGGCCGCCATGGCGGTATCGACAAACCCCGGATGTTCATCGATATAGGCGCTGAGATCGCTAACCCCTTGCTTGCGCAGCTCGGTAAACAACGCGTTGACGCCGCTCGAATCGAGCTGCCAGAACGAGACGGCCATCACCTCGAACAGATTGCGGTAGCGGAACTCACTTTGCGCCAGCGCGGCGTACGCCTGATTGCGCGCGGAGAGGTCGAGCACGCCGACCATGAGAATGCCTTTCTTCATGTTTTCCGGCGGGAAAGAGGCTGTGAACAGCACATCGAACTCGCGGCCATCGATAGTTTGCAGCCGGGTTTCCATGATGAAGTTCGCCTTGCGCGACACCGCGGCGACGATGCTTTGCGCAAATACCTGGCCACTGGCTTGCGGCCAGAACGGCTCCACGGAGGTCAGCAATTCGTGCTTGTTGCCCCGCCCGAACAACGTCACGGTTTGCTCGTTGACGTCCAGCACGCGGGTGGCGCGCATCATCTCGCGTACCAACAGCGGGTGGCGTTCGAGGTGCTGGCCCAGGTCGGTGACGCCGCTGGCAAACAAGGCTTTGACCATGGCCCCGACCGGCGTGAAATCCAGTTCCCAGAACGAGGCGGCCATGGCCTGAAACAGGTTTCGGTACCGGTATTCGCTTTCCGCCAGCGTTTGCTCGGTGGCCCGTCTGGCCGTGATATCGCGACCGGTTTCGACAATGCCAATGGGCTCACCCTGGGCATTGCGCCGCAGCGACCAACTGGCTTCGATCAGCACTTGGCCGCCAGCCGCATTGCTTCGCAGCAACTCGCCATCCCAACGGCCATGCTCGCGCACGTGCGCTTCCAGTTCGGCGAGCGAGGCGGGGTGGCTGGTTTGCAGCACATCCTGCACGGCGCGCCCGCAGGCCTGAGCACTGCTCACGCCATACAGGGCCGCGCTGGCGGCGTTCCAGTAGAGAATGCGGCCATCGAGGTCGCGCAGGAAAATGCTTTCGTGAATCAGCTCAAGAATGTCCGAGCCCAGATCAGGGCTCAGCCCGCGCTCATCGGTCATGTCGCACCATCCTTTGTAGGGAGGGCGCAGGCGGCGCGCGCGTCCCGGTCACTGATGACTTCGCTAGCGGATATTCGCAGATGACCCAAACGTGCGCCGGAGCGGACCGCAGGTGGCCGGAATTTTGGGTCAGGGAAGCCTAGTCAATGTCGGACGATTTAACTAGCAGGCAGCGGCAGCAACGCTTAGGGGCAACAGTCACAACCGCACCGCAGCCGCCCTTATTGCAGGCGGCTGCCGTGGGTGAATCAGCCGAGCTTCACATTCATGGTGATGCGCGCGGTAAACACCTTCACGCCGCCCTCGTCGAAGATGTCCACCGGCACCACTTTGTCGCCACCGGTTTGCCAGTCGATGTCGCTGCCATCGGCAATGGCCAGCACCGAGGTCTTGGCTTTGGCCAGGTACTCGACGGTCATGCCTTTTGGAATCCAGCGCGCGCCGGCGGGAATCGACACTTCAGTCATCATGCCGCCTGCCAGCTCGGCGGCGTTGCACAGGGCAATGGCGTGCACGGAGGCGAGGTGGTTGGTGATTTCCTTGCGAAACGGCACTTTGACTTCGCCACGGCCAGGCTCGAGTACCGAGATTTCCGGAGTGATGGTGCTGAAGTACGGCGCCATCTGGCAGGCCATGGAACTGAATGCGGAAGCGCCAACGCTTTGGTACATGCTGAGTGTCTGACTCATGAGGGGTGACCTTTAACGAGTGAAGAAAGAGAAACTACACACAGAAGTAGAATTCTGTTCTAGAACATTATTCTGGTAATCGGCGGCTGTCAATCGCTCGTCGGGCACCTGTGTTTGTCTTACCATCGCGCTTTTTCCGGACGCGACCATGGACCCTGTTGATCTCCTCGAGCGTTGCTACCCTGGGCGTCGCGCCGACACCAAGCGGCAGATCCTGCGCACGGCGCTGGCGCTGTTCAATTCCCTGGGCATTGAAGCGACCACCATCGACACCGTGCGCGCCGAAAGCCAAAGCAGCGTCGGTTCGATCTATCACCATTTCGGCAACAAGGAAGGGCTGGTGGCGGCCTTGTACATGGCTGCCCTTGATGATCAGGCGCGTCTGAGAGACGCGTATCTGGCCGGCATCGCCTCTACCCAGGCCTGGGTGCACGCGCTGGTGCACAGTTATGTGGATTGGGTAGTCCGCGAGCCCGACTGGGCGCGCTTCCAATACCAGGCCCGCCACAGCGTGGCGCAGGGTGCTTTCAGTGAGCAGCTCAAGGAGACCAACCTGGCCAGAAGCGCGCAATTGCGCGAGTGGTTCAGCGACGCCGCTCACCGTGAAGCATTGCTCGACCTGCCGCGCGAGTTGATTCCGTCATTGATCATCGGTCCCGCCGAAAACTACTGCCGCGCCTGGCTCTCGGCGCGGGTCAAGCAAAGCCCTGAAGCGTATCGAGAGCAATTGGCCGAAGCGGCGTGGCGGGCGGTGGGGCGGGGTTAGGGGAGTTTGGACCGTGTGGAATTCTGTTGGGCTTCGCTGCGCTCAACCCAACCTACGAACACCCCGTAGGTTGGGTCGGTCCGCGTTCGGTGAGCAAAGCGAAGCCCAACGCCCCCGACGACTCTCGTCACATTGGGCAAGAAACGAAACAAATCAGGCAAAGCGCCAGGCGGCTTTTTGCGCATACTTTCGCGATCAATCCGTGGGAGTGGGCCGTGAAAAACGCCGCTAAAAGCAGTACGGATACAGACGTCAATATCGCCGAGCTGGCGAGCGCAGTGGGCAAACTGTTAGGCGCGGCAGACGAGCTGGTTACGGCGTATCCCGCCCTCAGCCTGTTCCGTCGCCGCTCGGTTACCGAGCCCATGCATTGCCTGTACGGCCTGGGCATTGGTCTGGCCTTGCAGGGTTCAAAGCAGGTCACGGTGGGCGACGAGGTGCTGACTTATCGGCCGGGCGAGTCGATTGTCACCAGCGTCGATTTGCCGGTTATTGCCCATGTCACCGAAGCCAGTGCGGCCAAGCCTTATCTCGGCCTGATGCTCACGTTTGATGGCGCGCTGGTGATGCAGGTGGCAGAAAGCCTGAGGCTGGCGCCACGCATGCGTGACGAGCCGTTTCGGCCCATCACCGTGCAGGCGCTTGACCCGGCCGTTGTCGAGGCGCTGCTTCGCCTGGTGGCGCTGCTCGACAATCCCGAACTGCTGGCGCCGCTCGCGCCGCTGATTCAAACCGAAATCATCGTGCGCCTGCTCAGCGGCGTGCATGGCCCGCAGTTGCTGCACATTGTGGCGGCCGGTTCGCCCAAGCAGCACATCGCCAAAACCGTCGCCTGGCTGAAGAAAAATTTCCGCGAAACCCTGCGCGTCGACGACATGGCGCAGAGCGCGCATATGAGCCCGTCCACGTTTCGTCAGCACTTTCGCGCGGTTACCGGCATGAGTCCGCTGCAATACCAGAAACAGCTGCGCCTGCAGGAAGCACGGCAGTTGATGCTCAGCCAGAACATCGACGCCAACAGCGCCGGCGCCATGGTCGGTTACGAAAGCTCCTCGCAATTCAGCCGCGAATACAGCCGCCTGTTCGGCGAGCCGCCACAGCGCGATATACGCCGCATGCGCCTCTAGCACGGGCGTTCAAGCGCAGCGGTTGTGTCGAAAAATTTCGTTGAATCAGGCAATTCCCCGCGCGGATCAGGCAACTGAACCGCGTGCCTGGCCGCGCATACTGGCGGCCAAACATCCCCTCGATCATGCCGCACCGCGTTTTCCCCGCCGGAGGATTTCATGCTCACGCTCAACATCAATAATCAGGAAATGCGTGTGGACGTCGCCCCTGATACACCGCTGCTGTGGGTACTGCGCGACACCTTGAAACTTACCGGCACCAAGTTCGGATGCGGCATGGCGATGTGCGGGGCGTGCACCGTGCACCTCGGCGGTCAGGCGATTCGCTCGTGCGTAACGCCAGTGTCGGCGGCTGTCGGGGCCAAGGTGCAAACCATCGAACACATCGGCGACAACGGCACGGGCAAGGCCGTGCAGCAAGCCTGGCAGGCGCTGGATGTGGTGCAGTGCGGTTACTGCCAGTCGGGGCAGATCATGAGTGCGGTGGCGCTGCTGGAAAAAAACCGCGCGCCCACCGATGCCGATATCGATCAGGCCATGGCCGGCAACGTATGCCGCTGCGCCACCTATGTGCGCGTCCGCGCTGCCATTCACCAAGCCGCCAAGTCACTGGCGTGAGCGAGGGAACTGCCATGAGCCAACCGATCGAAAACCAGAGCCGCCGCCGCTTCCTGCAAGGCTCCGCTGCCGGGCTTACCCTGGCGGTGTATTTCCCCTGGGCGATGAAACCGCAGCTCGCCCTCGCAGAAGGCCAGGCTGCCGCGCCGGCATTCGAGCCCAACGCGTTCTTGCGTATCAGCGAAGACAACAGCGTCACCGTGTACGCCAAGCACCTGGAAATGGGGCAGGGCGCCTACACCGGTCTGGCCACCATTGTTGCTGAAGAACTGGACGCGGCGTGGTCGCAGGTGCGGGTTGAAAGTGCTGCCGCCGATGCCAGCCGCTACAGCAACCTGCAATGGGGCTCGCAGGGCACCGGTGGCAGCAGCGCCATCGCCAATTCCTGGGAGCAATTGCGCAATGCCGGCGCTTCGGCGCGCGCCATGCTGGTGGCCGCCGCAGCGCAACGCTGGCAGGTGCCGGCGAGCGACATTCGCGTGGCTGACGGCGTCGTCACCCACGCCGCCAGCGGTAAAACCGCCACGTTTGGCGAGCTGGCCAACGCCGCCGCCGACCAGCCAGTGCCGGCTCAGGTGCAGCTCAAAGACCCGAAAGACTTCAAGCTCATCGGCCAGCCGATACCGCGCAAAGACTCCGCCGCCAAGGTCAACGGCACCGCGCAATACACCCAGGACATCCACCTGCCCGACATGCTCACAGCCGTGGTCGCCCATGCGCCACGCTTTGGCGCCACGGTGAAATCCTTCGACGCCAAACCGGCGCTGGCCGTGCCCGGCGTAGTTGAAGTGGTGCAGATTCCCAGCGGCGTTGCCGTGCTGGCGCGCGATACCTGGAGTGCCAAGCGTGGACGCGACGCGCTGGTGGTGCAGTGGGATGAAACGGCCGCGTTCAAATCCAGCTCGGCCGAGCTGGAAGCACGCTTCAAAAAGCTCGCCGAAAAACCCGGCGCCGTCGCGCTGAAGAAAGGCGATGCCGACACCGCCATGACCCAGTCCAGGCATGTGTTGGAGGCCGCGTACGACTTCCCGTACCTGGCCCACGCCGCCATGGAGCCGATGAACTGCGTAATTCGCGTAGGCAAAGACGTGTGCGAAGCCTGGTTTGGCGCGCAGATGCAAACCTATAACCAGCAAGTGCTGGCTGAGCTGTTCGGGCTGAAGGTCGAGCAGGTCAAGATCAACACCCTGTACGCCGGCGGCAGCTTTGGCCGGCGCGGCAGCAAGAATGCCGATTACATTCTGGAAACCGCCCATATCGTCAAAGCCATCAACGCCCGCGCCCCGGTGAAAATGGTGTGGCTGCGCGAAGACGACATGCACGCCGGGCTCTACCGCCCCATGTTTCACCACACCCTGCGCGCCGGTCTGGACGACAAGGGCAAATTGCTGGCGTGGCAGCACCGCCTGGTTGGCCAATCGGTGCTCGCCGGTTCGCCCTTCGGCGCGGGCATGAAAGACGGCATCGACCCCACCTCCGTCGAGGGCGCCTCCAATTTGCCGTACAGCATCGACGCCATGCTGGTTGACCTGCACACCCCCGACGATATCCCCGTGCCGGTGCAATGGTGGCGCGCAGTGGGTTCCACGCACACGGCGTTTTCCACCGAAACCTTCCTCGACGAACTGGCCCAGGCCTCGGCGCAAGACCCCGTCGCCTGGCGTCTGGGCATGCTCGACAAACACCCGCGCCATGCCGGCGTGCTCAAACTGGCGGCCGAAAAGGCCGGCTGGGACAAACCGCTGCCGCCTGGCAAAGACGGCGAGCGTCGTGGCCGTGGCATCGCCGTGCATGAAGCCTTTGGCTCGTTTGTGGCCGAGGTGGCGGAAGTGACCGTGCAGAGCAACGGCCGCTTCAAGGTCGACCGCGTGGTGTGCGCCGTGGACTGCGGCATTGTGGTCAACCCGGACGTGGTCCGCGCCCAGGTTGAAGGCTGCGTGGGCTATGGCCTGTCAGCGGCACTGAGTGAAGCCGTGACCTTTACCGACGGCAAAGCCGACCAGAGCAACTTCCACAACTACACGCCGCTGCGCATCAACGACATGCCCGCCGTCGAAGTGCATATCGTGCCCTCGGCTGCGGCGCCCACCGGCATCGGCGAACCTCCCTTGCCGCCACTGGCGCCTGCCGTGGCGAATGCGCTGGCGGCAGCGACAGGCAAGCGCATCCGGCGTCTGCCGATTGGCAACCAGCTGGCCGGTTGACCATGCAGCACCTCGACGTGCACGTCGCCGAGCAGGCCCTGGCCTGGGCGAGCGCCGGCGAAACGGTGTGGCTGTGCACCGTACTCAGCACCTTCGGTTCATCGCCCCGTGAACCCGGTTCCATGCTGGCCGCGCGTGCAAACGGCCAGCACGTGGGCTCGTTGTCGGGCGGCTGCGTAGAGGAAGATTTTCTCGAACGTCTGCAGGCCGGTGCCTTCGAACGTGACGTCAGCACCGTGCGCTACGGCGACCCGGACGGCCCGCAAGGCGCCCGGATTGCCTTGCCCTGCGGCGGCATCCTCAAGGTGCTGGTAGAGCGTCTGGCGCCAACCATCGCCACCCGCGAGCAACTGGAAACCCTGCTTGACACCTTGCTCGGCCAACGCCACGTGATTCGCCAGATCGACATGCGCACCGGCACGGCCGAGGTGCTTGCCGATGACGGTCTCGGCCAGCGAGTGACCGAAATGCCAGACCGGCATCAGGTACATATTCGCGTCGGCCCGGCGGCCCGGCTGATCATCGCCGGCATCTCACCGGTATCGGTCGCCTGCGCCGAATTTGCCCGCACGCTTGGCTTTGAAGTGATCGTCTGCGACCCGCGTGAAGATGCGCAGGCAGGTTTTAACGTGCCGGGCATCGACGTACGCAAGGTGCTGCCGTCGTCGTTTATCGCCGAGGGTGGTTGTCATGGCGCCACGGCCATCGTCGCGCTGACGCACGACCCGCGTATCGACGACCTGGCCATGATCGAAGCCGTGCGCACTCCGGCGTTTTACATCGGTGTAATGGGCTCGCTGCAAACCTCCAGAAAGCGCGCCGAACGCTTGCGTCGTTCTGGTGGCTTGAGCGAGGCCGACATTGCCCGGTTGCACATGCCTATCGGGCTGGACCTGGGCAGCAAAACGCCGGCCGAAATCGCCCTGGCGGTGATGGCCGATATTGTTCGGGTACGGCGGGGGAGGTGAATTGATTTTGTAGGAGCGGCTTCAGCCGCGAGCTTTTGATCTTTCGCTTTTGGTCTACCCTGCACCGTTCACAAAACGTTCAGCCCACGCGGTAATGAATGAGAATTCAAAACTGAGCCAGACGAAAAACTCTGGATCGCGAGTCGTCGGACCGCCGCCTGCGCGGGGATGACGGAGGACTTATCAACCACCACCGTCATCCTCGCGAATGCGGGGATCCAGTATTTCGAGCCGTACACGGTAGATCGGCGAACGTATTCATTACGCGGGGTAGGTCAAAAGAGGAAGATCAAAATCTCGCGGCTGAAGCCGCTCCCACAGGGGCGCGGCTGCCCGTGCTGGCTATTTCCGTTTCGACCGCTCCACCCGCAATGCATCAAGAATCAATGAAAACGCCGGCGAAGGCTGCCGGCGCGACGGGTAATACAAGTGATACCCCGAAAACGGCGGACACCAGTCTTCCAGCACACGGCGCAGCAAACCCTGGCTCAGGTACGGCTCGAATTCCTCCTCCGGCAAATAGGCAATGCCCATGCCGCCCAGCACCGCATCGGCTACGTGCGTGGTGGTGTTGAACACCAGTTGGCCATCGACACGCACTTTCAGGGTTTGCCCGCGCCGCTCGAATTCCCAGGCATCGACGCCACCGTAGGTGGGAAAGCGAATATTGATGCAGCGGTGGTTGACCAGATCACGCGGGGTTTTCGGAATCGGCCTGTCGGCGAAGTATTCCGGCGCGGCCACCGCTGCCATGCGCACGTCGGGGCCGATGGCGACGGCGATCATGTCTTGCGCCACCGTTTCGCTAAACCGCACACCGGCATCGAAACGGTCGGCGACGATGTCGCGAAAGCCGTAGTTCACATCCAGCTCCAGTTTGATGTCCGGGTACTCGCGCAGCACCGGCATCAGCTTGGGCAGCAGGGTGGTCTTGATGATGTGATCGCCGCAGGAGATGCGCACCGTGCCGGCGGGTTTGTCGCGCAGCTCGGTGAGGGCGTCCAGCTCGGCCTCGATTTCGTCGAAACGATGACCAATGGCCTCCAGCAATCGCTCGCCCGCAGCCGTCAGCGAAACGCTGCGGGTGGTGCGGGTCAGCAGGCGAATTTGCAGACGCGCTTCCAGCGCCGACACCACCTGGCTGATCGCCGGCTGCGTCACCCCGAGATGCGCCGCCGCCCGGGTAAAGCTGCCCTCACGCGCCACCGCTACAAAGGCCACCAGATCATTGAAATTGTGTTTTGCCATCGCCGTATGCGCCTCGTGTTTTGAGCCGACCTCGTGTTCCGCACACCCGTAGGAGCTCGCTTGCTAGCGAACCCTGCAAACGAAATTCCCGACCGGACGTTGATCACTCCTACTTATAACCCAAGTAAGTATTCATCAGCTAATCACGCCCTCCGTAAACCTTCAAAATGCATTTTTGCCCTAAGTGATTACGCGATGACGACTGAACACACCACTGCCCAACCCCCTGCGCACGGCTGGAGCGCTGTGCTGGCGATGTCGGTGGCCGCCTTTGCGCTGGTGGCTTCCGAGTTTTTGCCGGTGAGTCTGCTCACGCCCATCGCCGCCGATTTGCACATCAGCGAAGGCCAGGCGGGGCAGGCGATTGCGGTGTCCGGTGCGTTTGCGGTGATTACCAGCTTGAGTATCGCCAAGCTCGCGCGGCAGATGGATCGCCGCGTGTTGCTGTTGTGGCTGACGCTGTTGATGGTGGTGTCGGGCACGCTGGTGGCGGTGGCGCCGGGTTATCCGGTTTTCATGCTCGGGCGCGCGTTGATCGGCGTGGCCATTGGCGGCTTCTGGTCGATGTCGGCGGCCACGGTGATACGCCTGGTGTCGCCCGCCAATGTGCCCCGTGCCTTGGCGATTCTCAACGGCGGCAATGCGCTGGCGTCGGTGGTGGCGGCGCCGGTTGGCAGTTACCTCGGCGCGATCATCGGCTGGCGTGGTGCGTTCTTTGCCGTGGTGCCGCTCGCTGCCATCACCTTTGTGTGGCAGTGGCTGACGTTGCCGCGCCTGGTGCCGCTGGCAGGTGCCAATGCGCGCGGGCTGCTGACGGTGCTGAAACGGCCGGAAGTACTCTCCGGCATGTTGGCGGTGAGCCTGTTCTTTATGGGCCAGTTCACCCTGTTTACTTACCTGCGGCCGTTTCTGGAAAGCGTCACCCACGTCAGCGCCTCGGGCTTGTCGCTGATGCTGCTGGTGCTGGGGGCGTGCGGGTTTATCGGCACGGCGCTGATTGGTTTGCTGCTGACCCGCACGCTGTTTCCGACGCTGGTGGTCATTCCATTGCTGATGGCGGTGATTGCCGTGGTGCTGACCCGGTTTGGCGACTCGCAATGGCTGACCGCCGGCTTGCTGGCCCTGTGGGGCCTGGTGGCGACTTCGGCCCCGGTGGCATGGTGGACCTGGCTGGCCCGAACCCTGCCCGACGACGCCGAAGCGGGCGGCGGCCTGATGGTCGCCATCGTGCAGATGGCCATTACCTTCGGCGCCACGGCGGGCGGACTGCTGTACGACGCCGAGGGTTACCAGGGCACCTTTGGTCTGAGTGCCGGGCTGTTGCTGGTGGCTGCGGTGCTGGCTGTGTGGGCAGCGGGGTGCAGTCGTGGCCGGTTTCGGGCGGCGGGTCCGGTAGGTGACCCGTCTATTGGATAGGCGGTTTTCGGGTCAACGTTGGGCTTCGCTTTGCTCAACCCAACCTACGAAAACCCCGTAGGTTGGGTTGAGCAAAGCGAAGCCCAACAACGCCGCCATCACTGCCACCGCCAACCCCATCCCCAACACCAGCCACACCCGCGCGTTACCCGCTTCGCGCTGCATCATCCCCTCACTCTGCCGATGCCGCCGCCTCTCACTTGCGGCCAACCACGCCGCCACGCCCAGCGCCATGCCCAGTAGCCAGAGCTGTTCCCCGCGCAGCGCCAGGCACGCCACCACTAGCAGCGACACCTGCTCACGTACTTATGTACGCTGCGCGGTCCGGCGTGATTTCGCCTTGCCTGGCTCTAGCCCAGAAGCCCGCTCTACCGTGTGTTTTTTTGGGAGCGACTTCAGTCGCGATACTTGGAAACATGCGGGCCCGAGTACGGCTGGCCCTCACCCCTAGCCCCTCTCCCGTAAACGGGAGAGGGGAACCGATCGGCGTACAGGGTCAGCCCCCTCTCCCGTTTACGGGAGAGGGTTGGGGTGAGGGGCTGTTGAATTTGAAGCGGCGAGGTTTAGTGGAACAACAGCGCAGTAATGGCATCTGCTTCCAGCGGCCGGCTGAGGAAATACCCTTGGCCTTCGTCGCAGCCCACGGCTTTGAGCATGGCCAGATGCTCGGCGGTTTCGATGCCTTCGGCGGTGACGGTCAGGGACAGCGCGTGCCCCAGGCCGACGATGGCGAGGATGATGGCTTTGTCGTCTTCGCTGCCTTCGATGCAATTAAGAAAACTGCGGTCGATTTTCAGGCCGTCGAAGGGGAAGGTGCGCAGGTAGCTCAATGAGGAATAGCCGGTGCCGAAGTCGTCCATGGCCAGGCGCACGCCGAGTTTTTTCAACGTTTGCATGATCTCCAGCGCACCCTCGGCGTCTTCGAGCATCACGCTTTCGGTGATCTCCAGTTCCACCCGCGCGGGGTTGATGGCCGCTTCCTGCAGTGCCGCTTCAATGCGCTGGACCAGTTCGCCGCTTTTGAATTCGATAGGCGAGAGGTTTATGGAGACAAACACCGAATCCGGCCAGCTGGCAGCCTGGCGGCACGCGGTGCTGATCACCCAGTTGCTTAGAGCGATGATCAGCCCGGTCTGCTCGGCTATCGGAATAAAGGTGTCTGGTGCAATCAGCCCGCGCTCCGGATGCTGCCAGCGCACCAGGGCTTCGACGCCCACCAGCGTGCCATCGCTAATGCGGTAGCGCGGTTGGTAGTGCAGGCGCAGTTCGTCGTGTTTGATGGCAAAGCGCAGGTCGGTTTCCAGGCGCCGGCGTTCGATGATTTTCGAGTTCATTTCGCCCGAGTAGAACCGCCAGGTGCTGCGACCGCCAGCTTTGGCTTCGTAGAGCGCGATGTCGGCGTAACGCAGCAGTTCGCTGGCTTCCATGGCATCGTTCGGGGCCATGGCGATGCCGATGCTGGCACTGACAAAGGTTTGCTGGCCGTCCACCTCAATGGGCTGTTCGATGGAATCGAGCAGGCGCTGGCACAGGGTTTCGACGTGGCTCTGGGTGGTCAGGTCGCCGAGAATCAGCACAAATTCGTCGCCGCCAAAGCGCGCCACCAGATCGTCCTGGCGCACGCATTCGGTGAGCCGCGCCGACACCACGTTCAGCACCACATCACCCGCCGCATGGCCGAGCAGATCGTTCACCGGCTTGAAGCGGTCCAGGTCGAGGCTGAGCATCACCAGCGGTTTTTCCACCGTTGGCATGGCCTGCAGTTTGCCGTCGAGAAACTTCTGCAAGCGCGTGCGGTTGGGCAGGCCGGTAAGGGCGTCGTGCTGGGACATGAATTCGATTTGCCGCCGCGCTTCCACCTCGCCGGTCACATCGGTGGCGGTGCCGCGAAAACCGCCTTCGGCCATGGCCCGGGCCGACACGCGGGTGATGCGCTCTTGCCCGTGGTTGTCGTGGTAGCGGCAGTGCACGCTGGTGGACGTACGGCGGTTGGCCGTGCTCAACCACTGCGACAAGGTGCCGGTTTCGGTGGTCAGCAGCGAGTCGATAGGCGAGCCAAGCCAGGCGCCGCGCGACAAGCTGGTCACGGCCTCGAAACGCTCCGAGAGGTAGGTGAAGCGCCCGTCGCTGTCGATTTCCCAGATCCAGTCGGAGCTGATTTCAACGATGTCGCGAAAGCGCGCCTCGCTGTCGGCCAACGCGCTCTGGCTGCTGTGTAGGGACTGATAGCTTTCGTCCAGCGCCTTGGCGCCCGCCGTGGTTCTGCGCAGCGAGGCCCACCCCATCAGGCACACCAGCACGGCGACGGCCCCGAGTAACGGCAAGCCCAAGGCCAGTAAACGCTCGCCGGGTCGTTCGGGCTTCCAGTGCAGGTAGCCCGCCACGCCGTTTTCTCCCAGGGGCAGTACCGAGCGTTCGTTCAGCTCGTGCGGCTGCGCCAGCCGCAGTGCCTCGACGCCGAACTCGTTACCGAACGTGGCTAATCGGGCGTTGTCGAGAATGTCGACGAAAATCAGTACCGAGTTCTGCCGGTCGTCCGCCTCCACGCTGGGGTCGGTGCCGGTAGTAATGGCGGCGGCGGCCACCAGCGCCGGCCTGCCATCGATGTTGATAAAGGCAGTGGTCGGCGTTTCGTCCTCAGCCCCGGCGCGCGCCGCTGCCAGAATCGGCGCCAACGACTGCTCGAGCCAGTCCGACGCCGGCACGGATTGCAGCTGGCCCTGGATCACCGAATACACGGTGCGGTCGGTGTCATCCACCACAAACAGGGCTTGAAAGCCGAAGTCTTCGTACAGCGACGGGCCGATGTTCTGCCGCACGTAGGCCCAGTCAGTGTCGACCTTGAGGTGCAGGTGCCGGTAGGCGTCGCCCCAGAATGCGTAGTCTTTAACCACCGAGCGCAGGGACTTCTCAAAAGATTGCACGGCCTTTTGCGTGTAAAACGTGCCTTCGCTTTCTTCCGTGTGGTCCAGGTCGCGAGCCAGGTAAATGAGCAGATAGCCCGCGAGAACAAACACGCTGGCCATCAAACTGACAAATTTGAACAGTGAAGCGCGTGCCAAAGCAGCGCTGGTGCGATTGACGGGGGCGACAGGGTGAGGCGGTCTGGCTTCAGTCATTGGCTAAACAAAACTCTGGATTCAACTTTTCTAATGCACCTTCAGTTTATGCGAGCGTCATAAGAGCGCTAGGGGCTGAATGGTGAAACATCACTCAGGGTTGCCCCGGGGGGCTTGACCTGGCGTTTTGCGCTTTACAAATCAGGGAAAAAAACTAGCGTACACACCCAGCAGGATCACCCATGCAACCGTCTATGACGGCAATGGCTACCGTTATTCAGGAGAGAAAAACATGGCTACGTTTACCCCCGGTCACCTGCACATCGAGCGCCACGCGCTGACCCCCAATGATGTGAGCTACAACGTGTGCATCGACTACGAAGTGTCCACCGATGAGCAAAAAGGCAAGGGCATGCTCTTCACCATGCATGGCAGCATTCAAGGCAAAGACCTGCGCGAAACCTTCTTTCTGCCACGGGACGAGGCGTACAACTTCGCCAGTAACGTGACGAAAATCGCCGAAAAGTACGGCATTCCGAAAAGCCTGAGCAGCATTGGCTCCATTCACAAACACTACGACGCCATGTTCGAAGACGTACGCGCCCAGTTGGCCATGAAGCCAGGTGAGCCGGTAAACCCTGAGCATTTCGAGTGAGTAACCGATGGCGTTAACCGAACAGCGCTGGCCAGCGGATGCACATGAGCTGGCAGACATTCAGCGCTTCAACAAAAAACTGAAGTGGATGCCGCGTTTTCGCATCCGCAACCGCGTCGCCCCGACCGTGCTGCAAGCGTTGTTGCGCGTCAGCCAACTGGGCGGAAACACCAAGTTGGTCCGCGAAGGGATCAGCGTGCACACGCGCTACGTCACCACGCCGCAAGGGCGAGTGCCGTTGCGTATCTTGCAGCCCAAGGGGCCGGCGAAAGGCGTGGTGCTGGATTTTCACGGCGGCGGCTGGGTCATCGGCAACGCCCGCATGAACGATCCCCTGAACGTTGCCATGGTGCGTGACTGCGAGGTGGCCGTGGTGTCGGTGGATTACCGGCTGGCGACGTCCACACCTATTCAGGGCTTGCTCGCTGACTGCCTGGCAGCCGCGCGCTGGTTGCTGAGCGACCAGACCGCGCTGTTCAAAGGGCTGCCGGTGATTGTGCTGGGCGAGTCGGCCGGCGGGCATCTGGCGGCGGCCACGTTGCTGGCTCTTAAGAACTCGCCTGAACTACTTCAGCGGGTGAAGGGCGCGGTGCTGTATTACGGCGTCTACGACCTGACCGGAACCCCCAGCGTTCGCAACGCCGGCCCCGACACCCTGGTGCTCGACGGCCCCGGCATGGTCGATGCGCTGCGCCTGCTGACGCCTGGCCTTACGGACGAACAACGGCAGAAACCGCCGCTGTCGCCGCTGTACGGCGACCTCACCGACATGCCTCCGGCGCTGATGTTTGCCGGCGAGCTTGACCCCTTGCGTGACGACACCTTTGAAATGGCCAGGCGCTGGGGCGAGGTGGCCGATGTGGAAGCCAACCTGCTGCCCGAAACGCCCCACGGCGTGGTTCAGTTTCCGACACTGATGGGCAAACGCGTCACGGCGTACGCTCGAAGCTGGATCAATCAGCGGCTGACGTAGCACCCACCCTGTTTGTAGGAGCCAGCTTGCTGGCGAACCCTGCAAACGCCAGTCACGAATGTCGTTTGCAGGGGTTCGCGACCAAGGTCGCTCCTACAGAAAGCGTCGGCGTTAATCGGTCACTTTGACCACTTCGGTATCGCTCGGCGCAACGGGCGTGCCGTTCAGGGTGGTCGGTACCAGCGGCGCCAGTGTCTGCCCGCTGGCTTTGTCGATCAGCTGCGAATGCGCTTCGCCATCGCCGAACAACTGCGTTTCCCCCCATTGGCGTAACGCCACCACCACGGCGAACAAGCGTTCGCCGCGCTCAGTCAGCACGTATTGCTGATACGCACTGCCTTCGGCAACCGGGCGGGTGGTGAGGACCTCGGCTTGCACCAGCAGGCGCAAGCGGTCGGCCAGAATGTTCTTCGCCACGCCGAGGCTGCGCTGGAAATCGCTGAAGCGGTGTTTGCCGTCGAAGGCATCCCGCACGATCAATAGCGACCAGCGATCACCCATTACTTCTACAGCGCGGGCGACGGGGCAGTGTTCGACGGCTTGGGTTTCGTCTGTCGGCATGGGCCTGCTCGTGGGGAAACGGATAGTGGTTGCACTTTAAAACCATAACACCTAGCCTTCAACTGGTTTTAATTTGAAACCAGGTGGGTGGTTATGGCTCTAGCAGGATCTTCTTCGTTGCCCTCGGTTGGCGACAGTGCAGCCCGCACGCCGCGCGCCGTAGTGGCGCTTTTCGCCGCTGCCAGCGGGCTTAGCGTGGCCAACGTGTATTTCGCCCAGCCGTTGCTGGACGCGCTCGCCGCAGAGTTCGCCATCAGCCACGCTTCGGTTGGCGGGGTGATTACGGCCACCCAGATTGGCTGCGCAGTAGCGCTGTTGCTGCTGGTGCCCTTGGGGGATCGCCTGGACCGGCGCCGGCTGATGCTCGCGCAGCTAATCGCCTTGGTGCTCGCTCTGGTCGCGGTTGCCACTGCCGACAGCACGGCGCTGTTGCTGGGCGGTATGTTGGCCATCGGCCTGCTGGGCACGGCCATGACCCAAGGTTTGATCGCGCTGGCGGCGAGTACCGCCGGCGGCAATGAGCAGGGGCGTGTGGTAGGCGCGGCGCAAGGGGGCGTGTTTGTCGGGCTGTTGCTGGCGCGTGTGTATGCCGGTGCAGTCAGCGACGTAGCCGGGTGGCGCTGGGTGTATGGGCTGTCGGCGATGCTCATGCTCGCCCTTGCCGTCGCGCTCTGGCGCTATCTGCCGGTGCCGACGCGAGCGCCGCTGACGCTGGGTTATCGGCAGTTGCTTGACTCGATGTTCACGCTGTTGCGCAACGACCGTGTATTGCAGACCCGCGGCCTGTTGGCGTTCTTTATGTTCGCCGCGTTTAACGTGTTCTGGAGCGCTCTGGTATTGCCCCTGAGCGCGCCGCCGTGCGGGTTTTCCCATACGGCAATCGGCGCGTTTGGGCTGGTTGGCGTGATCGGCGCGTTGGCGGCGTTTCGCGCCGGGGCCTGGGCGGATAAAGGCTTTGCCCAGCGCACCACGTTTGCCGCCTTGCTGGCGCTGCTGCTGGCGTGGTGGCCGCTGTCGATGTTGGGTACTTCGCTAGGGGCGTTGCTGCTCGGCATCGTGCTACTCGACCTCGGCGGCCAGGCGCTGCATGTGACCAATCAGAGCCTGATCTTGCGCAACCACCCGCAGGCGCCCGGTCGGCTTATCGGTTTGTACATGCTGTTTTATGCCGCGGGCAGCGGCGTGGGGGCCTTGGCGACCACGTTGGTGTACGCGAATGCTGGGTGGGACGGCGTGTGCGCGTTGGGTGCGGGCATCAGTGCGGTGGCGATGGGGTTTTGGCTGGCGACGCGGTAAGGCGAGATTTTCGTTGGAGCCGGCCCTCTCCCCCGGCCCCTCTCCCGCACGCGGGAGAGGGGAGACCAGCGGCGATGGGCTCACTCTGGTCGACGTGCAATCGGCTCCCTCGCCCGCTTGCGGGAGAGGGCTGGGGAGAGGGCTGCCTTTAACCGGCGCTCAGGGCGCCAGGCTGCGCAGCACCAGATTGGTCGCCGCGTTCATGCCTTTCTCCAACTCTTCCCAAGAGCGGTGATTCAGGCAATGGGCGTTGGTGTACGGCAAGATCATCTCGGCCAGGCCATCGGTGACTTCATCCAGCGGCGTCTTCTTTTCAAACTCGCCGGCTTTGCGGCCGTCGTCGGCCAGGCGTTCGAGAATGGCGTACAGCTGGGCCTGATGGCCGGCGGCCGTGCACCAGTCGCCATTGATGGCTTCAACCACCACTTCGTTTACTTGGCGTTCCACCACCAGCAAGTCGTAGCTCAGCTTCAGCGCGCTTTTCATAAACAGGCGCAGGCGCCGGGTGGCGGATAAATCCTGATCGGCAATGGCGCGCAATTTATCGCCCATTTTTTCCAGCGTGTGGGCGCAGATGGCTTCGCCGATGGCTTGCTTGGATTCAAAGAAGCGATAGATGTACGCCGTGGAAATGCCCATGGCTTTACCGATGTCGGCCACCGAGGTTTTGCGGTAGCCGAACTCGCGAAACAGGCCTTCCGCCACGGTGATGATCTGCACGCGGCGATCATGGTCTGCCGGGCCGCGTTGGCCGGAAGTGGGAAGAGCGCTGGTTTCGGATTCGCTGTGCATAGGCCTGGAATTGAATAAGGGAGCCGGTGGCAAGGGGCCGATTCTAACGCAAACCGGCAAGCGGGCGCCGTGTCAGCGGCGCCCGAGCAAGCGGTTCAGGTGCTGGCGGGTTGCGATAGCACGGCTGTCGGCGTGTCGGCGGACGGCGGTTTGACCTTGAACCAGATCGCATACAACGCCGGCAGAAACAGCAGCGTCAGCAGCGTGCCGATGGCCGTGCCGCCAATCAGCGTGTAGGCCATGGAGCCCCAGAACACCGAGAACGTCAGCGGAATAAACGCCAGCACGGCGGCCAGTGCGGTCAGCAGCACTGGCCG
Source organism: Pseudomonas viridiflava (assembly GCF_900573885.1). GTDB lineage: Bacteria > Pseudomonadota > Gammaproteobacteria > Pseudomonadales > Pseudomonadaceae > Aquipseudomonas. The sequence goes on along the minus strand of NZ_UPSE01000565.1, from coordinate 86,388 downwards.
TGCACGTTGCACCGTCGCTTCCACGGCGGCGTGGTACGGGTCGAGCCCATCGGCCTGGTTGGTGTGAATCTGGCCGATCAGAATCAGCGTGTTGCGCATCAAAATGCCCGACAGGCCGATCAACCCCAGAATCGCGTTAAAGCCAAACGGCTGGTTGAACAGCAGCAGCACCGGCACCGTGCCGACCAGACCGAGCGGCGCGGTGAGCACCACCATGGTCATGGCGGCAAAGCTGCGCACCTGAATCATGATCACCACCAGGGTAAACAGCAGCATGATCGGGAAAATCGGTGCCAGCGCCTTGTTGGCTTTCAGCGATTCCTCGATGTTGCCGCCCATTTGAATCTGGTAACCCAGGGGCAGGGCGTCGATCACCGGCTTCAACTCGGCTTGCACCTGCATCGACACCTGCGGCGGTTGCAGCCGCTCATCGATATCGCCGCGCACGGTGATGGTGGGCATGCGGTTGCGACGTTTCAGAATCGGGTCTTCGGCGCGCACTTCCACGTGGCCAATCTGGCGAATCGGCACGCGCTGGCCGCTGGCGCTGGTGAGCGTCATGTCTTCCATGCGCGCCGGGTCCAGGCGTTCCTCGTCACCGGTGCGCGCCATCACCTCCACGGTGCGAATGTCTTCCCGTACTTGCGTCACGGGTGCGCCGGTGAGCAGAAACTGCAACTGCTGTGCGGCGTCGGCGGAGGTCAGGCCCATGACCTGCAAGCGGTCCTGGTCGAGCACGAAATGCAGGGTCGGTTGTTTCTCCGACCAGTCGGTGTTCACCTGGCGCATGTTCGGGTTCTTGCGCATCACCTCGGCCACCTGCTGGGCGATACCGCGCAGGGTGTCGGCGTCCGGGCCCATCACGCGAAACTCCACGGGAAAGCGCGTGTACGGGCCGAACACCAACTGGGTGACGCGCACGCGCGCTTCGGGCGCCAACTGGTTTTCCACCGCCGCGCGCATGCGTTGTTTCAGGGTGTCGCGGGCGGTGTGGTCGTCGGTCAGCACAATGATTTTGGCGAACGACGGGTCCGGCAATTCAGGGTTGTAAGAGAGGAAAAACCGAGGCGCGCCCTGGCCAATATAGCTGGTGACGATCTTTGCTTCCGGCTGCCCCTTGAGCCACGCCTCGACCTTTTTCGTAGCCGCGCTGGTGGCATTGATCGAACTGCCTTCGGGCAGTTGCACTTCAATCAGCAACTCCGGCCGGTCGGAGCTGGGGAAGAACTGCTGCTTCACCGCGCCCATGCCCAAAACCGCAAGCACGAACAGCCCGAGCACGCCGCCCGCCACCAGGTATTTGTGCTTGATGGCGGCGCTCACCAGCCGGCGCAGGCGCTGGAAGTTCGGTGTGGAATAAATCGCCGCGTGGCCGCCCTCGATTTTCTTGATGTCTGGCAGCAGTTTCACGCCCAGGTAAGGCGTGAAATACACGGCCACCACCCAGGAAATGATCAGCGCAAAGCCGACAATCCAGAAAATATTGCCGGCGTATTCGCCTGCGGTGGAGCGCGCAAAGCCCACCGGCATCAGGCCGATCACCGTCACCAGCGTGCCGGCCAGCATCGGTGCCGCCGTGTGGCTCCAGGCGTAAGACGCCGCCGCCACCCGTGAATAACCTTCCTCCAGCCGCACCACCATGATTTCAATGGCAATGATGGCGTCATCCACCAACAGGCCGAGGCCCAGAATCAGCGCGCCAAGGGTGATGCGGTCGAACACGCGGTCGGTGGCGAGCATCACGATCAGCACGGCAGCCAGCGTCAGCGGCACCGCAGCGGCCACCACAATGCCCACGCGCCAGCCGAGGCTGAGCAGGCTGACGATCATCACCACGGCGAGCGCGACGACAAACTTGACCATGAACTCATCCACCGATTCGGTGATGTTTACCGCTTGGTCCGTCACCTTGCTAAAGCTGATGCCCTGCGCCAGGTTGGCGGAAATTGTCTGCTCTTCGGCCCGCAACGCTTTGCCCAGGTCCAGGCCGTTCCAGCCTTCCTTCATCACCACGCTGAGCACCAGTGCTTCTTCGTCGTTGTGGCGGATCAGAAAGGTGGCCGGGTCTTCATAGCCGCGTTTCACCTCGGCAATGTCGCCAAGCTTCAGCGTGCGGCCCTCGGAGGCGGCGATGGGCGTGTTGCGGATTTTCTCCAGATCATCAAAGGCGCCGTCCAGGCGCACAAACACCTGCGGGCCTTTGGTTTCGATGGAGCCGGCCGGCGTGATCGCGTTCTGGTTGTGCAATTGGGCGAAGATCGCCTGCGGGCTTACGCCCAGGGTGGTCAGGCGTGCATAGGAAAACTCGACGAAAATTCGCTCCGGGCGCTCACCAAGGATGTCGACCTTTTTCACCCCCGGCACTTGCAGCACCTGCTGGCGAATGTCCTCGGCCTGACGGGCCAGAAAGCGTTGCGGAAGGCCATGGGCTTTCAGCGCGTACAGGGCAAACGACACGTCGGAATACTCGTCGTTCACAAACGGCCCGAGCACGCCCTGGGGCAATTTTCGCGTTTCGTCGAAGAGCTTCTTGCGCGCCTGATAGAACTGGTCGGGCACGGCGGGCGGTGGCGTGGTGTCGAGCAAGGTCAGGGTCATCAGCGCCAGGCCGGGGCGGGTGATGGTTTCCACCCGGTCGTACCACTTGAGTTCCTGCAGGCGCTTTTCCAGCGGCTCGGCCACCAGGTTCTGCATGTCTTGCGCAGTGGCGCCGGGCCACACGGCGGTTACGGTCATCACCTTGACGGTGAAGGCCGGGTCTTCGGCGCGGCCCAGTTTCATAAAAGCGATCAGGCCGGCGAGGGTGACGGCGATGATCAGAAACAACGTCACCGAGCGCTCGCGTACCGCCAGTGCCGAAAGGTTGAAACCACTCATGGCGTCACCGCCAGCGCGTTACCCAGGCGAACTTTCTGGTTGGCATGCAGCAAGTGGGTGCCAAGCGCCACCACGGTTTCGCCGGCTTTTACCTCGCCGCTGATGCGTGCGGTTTCCAGCCCCAGGCTCAGCACCGTAACGGCGCGGGCCTGCAGGGTCAGCGCGGCCGGCTCGACCACCCACACGCTGTAAGCGCCGCCGTCATTGCGCAGGGCACTGAGCGGCACCGTCACGGCCGCTGCGTTGCTGGCGGCCTCGCGCAGGGTGATTTTAATGGTGGCGCCCAGTGGCGCGTTATTCAGCGTATCGCCCAATACATAGCGGGCCGCGTAGGTGCGGGTGACGGGGTTGGCCGCTTCCGACAGCTCGCGCAGGGTGGCGCTGGCGGGCTGGCCACTGTTGCCATACAGCCGCGCATCGGCACGCGATTGCAGGGCAGGGCGCAGGGTTTCCGGCAGTTCGACGGCGGCCTCGCGGGCGCCGTCTTTCGCCAGTTGCACCACCGTTTGCCCGGCGGTTACCACTTGCCCGGGCTCGGCAGCGGTGTTCACCACCAGGCCATCGACATCGGCCTTGAGCTCGGCGTACTGACTGGCATTGGCAGCCACATCGACCTGCGCCTGGGCGGCGTCCAGTTGCGCCTTGGCGCTGTTCAGCGCGGCCACCGACTGGTCATAACTCATCGCCGAAATCGCCCCGGCTGCCACCAGCGTGCGCAACCGCGCTTCGTCCGCCTGGGCCTGCACAAAGCGCGCTTTCGCTGCGGCTACGGCGCCTTTCTGATTGGTGATGGCGAGGTTCAGATCGACCGGGTCGATCTTCATCAGCGTTTGCCCCTTGCGCACCCGCTGGCCGACATCCACCAGGCGTTGCACCACTTTGCCAGACACCCGAAAACCTAGATCACTCTGCACCCGCGCCGCCACCACGCCGGTAAAGGTTTGCGTGCCGGCGGTGTCTGGCCGCACCACCGCCGTGCTCACCAACGGGTCGGCCACGCGCGGGTCGCTTTGCGGCGGCTGGCCACAAGCGGTTAACACCAGCGCACTGGCAGCGAGGGAGAGAAGGGCAGCGGGACGTATCGACATGACGAGCTCCGGAAAATTCAGGCTCGCATTATTCGTTTGTGTTTACGGTATTGTAAATGCGTAACTTGCTTGCTTTTTGATAATGTCGTAAATCAGCTATTTTGATGGGGTTGGCATTGGCAGAACAATTTTTACGAGTTACTGTTTGGTAAAGCAGTAAACAAAAAGCCGAAAACGACCACAGGATTGACCATGCCTCCCTTTGCCCTGCGCCCCGACTGGATTGCTCGTCTGCTGCCGGTTCTGCTGCTAACCGGTTGTGCCGTGGGGCCCGATTACCAGGCGCTGTCAGCACCCGCGCAGGCAGGGTTTCGTAATCAGGCGATGCTCGACCAACGCTCGACGCCCGGGCAGGCGGCCGACATGACGCAGTGGTGGACAGGCTTCGCCGACGACGGTCTGGTGACCTTGGTGAACCAGGTTCTGGCGCAGAACCTCGACCTCGCCCAGGCTGTTGCGCGGGTCTCGCAGGCCAGCGCCTTGAACCTGTCGGCCCGATCTGCGCTGATGCCCTCGGGCGACCTGAACGCCCAAGCGAGTCGCGCCCATCAATCCCTCGAAGACCCCATGGGCCGGCTCGCCAGCTCGGCGCCCGGCTATGACCGCAACGCCAGCCTGTATCAGGTCGGCATTGGCGCCAGTTGGGAAGTGGACGTGTTTGGCGGCCTGCGTCGTCAGCTGGAAGCCGCCGACGCCGAGCAGCAAGCCAGCGTCGCGCAACACGCAGCGGTGCGCCTGATGGTGACCGCCTCAGCCGCGCGCGGTTACATCCAGCTGCGCGCTCTGCAAGCGCGGCAGGCCGTGGTGGAAAACCGCGTTCGCACGCAAAGCGAGCTGGTCAACCTGATGCAGCTGCAATACGCCAAAGGCGTGATCGCCAGGCTGCAACTCAAACAGGCCGAAGGCGTGCTGGCCACAGTGTCGGCGCAAGTGCCGCCGCTGCGCAGCGCCATCGAAAGCACCCTAAACGGCCTGGAAGTACTCAGCGGCGTGGCACCTGGCAGCCTGCACGCCACGCTCGGTAATGCCGCGAGCATTCCGGTGGCGCCGGGTATAAACACCGCTGGCGGGCAAACCGAAATGCTGCGCCGCCGCCCCGACGTAATCGCCGCCGAGCGCACCTTGGCAGCCTCCAACGCCCGTATTGGCGCAGCGATTGCCGACTACTACCCCTCGTTCTCCCTTGGCGCGCTGCTCGGCTCGGCCACCAGCGTCAGCGGCAACCTGCTCTCCAGCGACGCCAACCTGGCCCAGGGCGTACTCGGCCTGCGCTGGCGCCTCTTCGACTTTGGCCGCGTGCGCGCTGAAGTCGACTACGCCAAAGGCCGCGACGCCGAAGCGCTGGCCGCCTACCAGCACACCCTGCTGCAAGCCACTGCCGACGTCGAAACCGCCATGACCCAACTGGTCCAAAGCGAACAGCAAACCGCGTTGCTTGAAAGCGGCGTAAACGCCCTCACCGACGCCCGCACCGCCGCCTACACCGCCTACAGACAAGGCAGCGTCAGCTTCCTCGAAGCCCTCGACGCCGACGACCGCCTGCAACAAGCCCAGGAACAACACCTGGTCGCCCAGGCGGCGGCCGCCAGCGCGGCCGTGGACTGCTTTAAAGCATTGGGAGGAGGGTGGAATGCGCCGGGGGAAGTGGTGGGGGGCGAGGAAAAGCATCGCGGCTAATCGGAATGCCGCCCAACCGCTCCCACAGACCCTGTAGGAGCGGCTTCAGCCGCGATGCACTTGATCTAACGCTGTTGATTTGCCGCTGTTGATCCGGCTTGTGATCTGGCTTGTGATCCACCCGCCCCATTCATCGCAGGCCGAATGGAGTCGACGAGTAGGGGGTTGAGCGGCCGGGAGCCGCGAAAGGAGCATCGGGCCATGGATGGCCCGTTGTGACGTGCCCCCGGAGCGGCGATGGAATGAGGGGACCTGGAGCGCAGCGGAAGGCCAAGGTAGGGGCAAGACTTTTTGGTTTCTTTTGTGGCGACTGACAAAAGAAACTCGCGCGTAAGGCGCGAAACAAAACGTTCGGCGAATGCGGTAATGAATACCTCTGCACATCGACCGTGCAAGGCTTGAGATCCTGGATTCCCGCCTGCGCGGGAATGACGGAGGTTGGAAGAAAGATCTACGTAAGGCGCGAAAGCAAACGTTCAGCACACGCGGTAACGAATACCCACCACCTGCGTAACGTTGGGCTTCGCCGAGGCTCACCGCACGCGGACCGACCCAACCTACAAGTGACTCGCGCGTAAGGCGCGAAACAAAACGTTCAGCACACGCGGTAATGAATACGTTAGGCCAGTTTGAGCGTACGACTTGAGATTCTGGATCCCCGCGTGCGCGAGGATGACGGGATATTCTGAATCCCGAATCGTCGGACCGCCGCCTGCGCCGGGATGACGGTCGATCACTGATCGGCCAGTGACGAAACACCAAACAAAGGAACCCCCGATATGCACCCCACCCGCATCGTCATCACCGGCATGGGCATCGTCTCCCCACTTGGCGTCGGCATCGAACCCGTCTGGCAGCGCCTGCTAAAAGGCCAGTCCGGCATCCGCGCCTTGCCCGCCCAAACAGTCGACGACATCACCTGCAAAATCGCCGGCAGCGTGCCCACGCTCGAAGAAGACCCCGAAGCCGGCTTCGACCCCAACGTCTTTATCCCCGCCAAAGAACAGAAAAAGATGGACCGCTTCATCATGTTCGCCCTGGCCGCCGCCCAGCAGGCACTGACCCAAGCCGGCTGGCAGCCGAACACCGATTACCAGCGCGAACGCACGGCCACCATCATCGCCACCGGGGTCGGGGGCTTCGGCGCCATTGCCGATGCCGTGCGCACCACCGACAGCAAAGGCCCGCGGCGTTTGTCGCCGTTCACCATTCCGTCATTTCTCGCCAACCTCGCCGCCGGCCATGTATCGATTCAGCACGGTTTGCGTGGTCCCATCGGTGCGCCAGTTACCGCCTGTGCCGCCAGCGTTCAGGCCATTGGCGACGCGGCGCGGCTGATCCGCAGCGGCGAGGCCGACATTGCTGTGTGCGGCGGAGCAGAAGCGTCAATCGACCGCGTGAGCCTCGCCGGCTTTGCGGCAGCGCGGGCAATGTCCAGCGCTTACAACGACACCCCCGCGCAGGCTTCGCGCCCCTTCGACAAAGCCCGCGATGGTTTTGTCATGGGCGAGGGCGCCGGGTTGCTGGTGATCGAGTCGCTGGAACATGCCCAAGCCCGCGGCGCCACGGTGATTGCCGAACTGGTGGGCTACGGCACCAGTGCCGATGCCTATCACCTGACCGCCGGCCCGGAAGATGGCAACGGCGCACGCCGCGCGATGCAGCAAGCCATCGCCCAGGCGGGAATTACGTCAGGCCAGATTCAGCACCTGAATGCCCACGCCACATCGACACAGGTGGGCGACAAAGGTGAGTTGGCGGCGATCAAGGCGGTATTCGGCGAGGGTTCGGGCGTGGCGGTGACCTCAACCAAATCCGCCACCGGCCACCTGCTGGGCGCGGCCGGTGGCCTGGAAGCGATTTTCACCATCCTCGCCATCCGCGATCAGATGGTACCCGCGACCCTTAATTTCACTGACCCGGACGACGCCGTCGGCGGGTTGCATATCGTCCACGGCGGGGCGCGGGAAATGCCCATTGAGTACGCGTTGTCGAACGGCTTCGGCTTTGGTGGCGTCAATGCCAGCGTGCTGTTCAAACGCTGGGCAGCGTAATGAGCGCGCAGACCAAACCCGCTTGGCTACGGCTGAGCGGTGCTTCGAGCGCTCCGGTTGCCGTGATAATCTCGCGCCTCGCATACCGAGGCTCAGTCAGTGATCAACCCCGAATTCTCCGCATCGGTCGATGCCATCGCGCACATCGACTCGGTGCCGCTGATTCTCAAAATGGTCAAAAACCTGACCGGCATGCGTTTCGCTGCCGTGGCCCGGGTGACGGACAAACACTGGGTGGCCTGCGCCGTCGACGACTCGATCAACTTCGGCTTGCAGCCCGGCGGCGAGCTGGTGCTGGACTCGACCATCTGCCATGAGATTCGCGGCCACCGCAACCCGGTTGTCTTCGGCCACGCCAGCGTGCATCCCGAATACGCCACGCACCACACGCCGTTGTTGTATGGCCTGGAAAGCTACATCTCCATTCCCATCATCACTGCCGATGGCGAATTCTTCGGCACGTTGTGCGCCATCGACTCGGTGCCCGCCGACCTCGACGACCCCACCATCGTCAACACGCTTACGCTGTTTGCCCAACTGATTGCCATGAACCTCGACACGCAAGCGCAGCTGAACGTGTCGCGGACAGATCTGATCGAAGCAAATAACGTCAGCCGCCTGCGTGAACAGTTCATTGCCGTACTCGGTCACGACCTGCGCACGCCGCTCAGCGCCATCCGCATGAGTGCCGACCTGATGGCGGCGAAGTCGCCTGAGGACAGCGCGAACAAATTCATCACCGCGATTCGCAACAGCGCGGTGCGCATGGGCCATCTAATCGAAAACGTTCTGGACTTTGCCAGAGGGCGGCTGGGCGATGGCATTCCCGTGCACAGAACGGTTGTCGATGACCTGGACCACACCCTGCAGCTGACCCTGGATGAAGTCGCCGCATCGAATCCCGACGCTGTGCTCGTGCGCCACGTGACGCTGCCCACCGGCATCTATTGCGACCCGCTGCGCCTGAGCCAATTGCTGTCCAACCTGGTTGGCAACGCCGTGATGCACGGCTCCGTCGCCACGCCCATCACCATTAACGCCCACGCCGACGGGCCGGAAATCGTCCTGTCCGTTACCAACCAGGGGCCCCCCATTCCGGCCGAGCTGATGCCGCTGCTGTTCAAACCCTTCACCCGCTCGGAAGTCGGTGCGCGTGGCGAGGGCCTCGGTTTGGGCCTGTATATCGCCTCGGAGATCGCAAGCGGACATAACGGCAGCCTGAGCGTGGTGTCGAGCGCAGAAAACGGCACCTGTTTTGTGGCGCGGTTTCCAGCGCAGGTTCGCTGGGCTTGAGGTCGCGCAAAGGGAGTTAGCGGCATGATGATTGGCCATCGGTTTGAGCGCACCGCCCAGGGCGACCTGCACATTCATTCGTACAACCGCGCGCAAAGTATCGCCATCGTGTCGGCCGGGGTGATTTCCATCGCCGGGCCGGTGGCGTTTGTAGTGTTCGCCATCGTTTCGGAAATTCCCGGGGAGATGCATCCGCTGCACCTGCTGCTGCTCGTGCTCGCGATGCTGCTGATTGCCGGTATTTCTGCGGCAATGGCGGTCTACATCGGCGCCCGTGAAACCTTGATGCTGGCGCGCGACGAGGGTGTCGGCAGGCGCCGCACGCAGAATTTTTTCGGCCGTCGCGAGCGCGTAGAAGCGTTTAAAATTCGGGGCCCCAAGCGCCTTGAACTGCGCCGCCGCCAGCACGCCGAGCCCATCTACACCCAGCTGTGGCTAGTGATGCGCGACGGCCCCGAACACCGCCTGACCACCGATACGGTTCCGGTTGTACCGGGCAGTAAACGCACCGACATCTGGCTCCGCGAAATTGCCGATTACCTGGAAGTGCCAGTGCCTACCGAGGTCGTCGAAGAGCCTGCAACCGGAATGACAGCGGTCTCGCGGCCTGCGCCAGCGTCAGCCCCCAACACGTCGGCGAAGCGTAAACAGGCCAAAGACAAGGCGCCCGTTGCGGCGCATGAGCAGACCGACAAAATAGGCGTTCCCGGCCGCATGCTGCTCACCCTGATCGGCGCTTTCACCGCAGTGCTGGGGCTGATTCAAGCCATCGGCATAGTGCGTGGACTCTTCACCGGGCGGCTGCGCTATGGCGGCGCGCGACCGAGTTCGAGCTTCTACTGGGCCGAACAGCCGCTGACCTTTTCCTTCAACGTGCTGGTTGGCGTTGGCGAGGTGTTGATTTTGGCATTCATCACCTGGCGCTGCCTGCGTATCGCGCTTCAGGGGCGGATGAAAGCCGAGCCTTGATTCGTGCGGCTGGTCGCGTGGGGACGCGTGCAGAACGTCGTACGGGGAATCGCTGGTTGGGCGGCGACCGCGCCATCCATTACGCACACATCGCACACGGGCGGGTCTTAGCGTTAAGGCGACGAGCAGGAGCGCGGACATGTGCGGCAGATACGCAAAAGAACAAGACCTGAACCGGTGGCGGGATGTGCTGGCAGTGATGCAGCCCATCGAAGACCGCACTGATCCCGCAGCGGGCCCGCGCTACAACATCGCGCCCACGCAGCGCGCGCCCATCATTTACAACACGGGCAATGGCCTGGCGGCCGAAAATGTTCGCTGGGGCTACGCGCCGCACTGGGCAAAAGGCAACCTGCCAGCGGCCATAAACGCCCGGGTAGAAACCCTCGCAACCGGCAAGTTCTTTCGCGGCATCTGGAAGCAACGCGCACTGGCGCTGGCCGATGGCTGGTATGAATGGGTCAGGCATCCCGACGACCCGAAGCTCAAGCAGCCTTACTTCATCAAGGCCCGCGACGGTTCGCCGCTTTTCTTCGCATCGCTGTGCCAGGTGACACAAGGCCTTGAGCCGGGGGAGGGCGACGGCTTCACCATCGTCACCGGCGCCGCCGATGCGGGGCTGCTCGATATCCACGACCGGCGCCCCGTTGTTCTGCCGCCAGACCTCGCCGCCGAATGGCTCGACCCCGCCACCGACCCGGTTCAAGCCTTGCTCATCGCCGCCGAGCACGGCCTCGGTGCCGAAGCGTTCACTTGGTACCCCGTACCCAAGGCCATCGGCAATCCGCGTAACGAGGGGCCCGAGCTGATACAGCGCATCGGTGATCCGGTGGTGACGGTGGCCGGACCGATTTGAGTGGCAACGGAAAGGGCCGAGCATTGTTGAGCGACTCCGACTCGAGCCGGTAATCAATCTTCTGCGCGCAGTTCACTCAGCCGATAACAGTGACTGCAAGGGCGCTGGTGCATACAGCGCGCTTTGAAACGCCGGCACATACTCGTACTTGATCATCTTCCCCAACCCCAACGCCTTTATGTATGTCGACAAGCTGCCCTCGCTCAGCGTCAGTTTTACGGTGTCTTCGTCTGAGCTGGAGGCATGGCTCAGGTAGCGGGAAACCGCGTAGCCGTAGGTGAGCTGGTTGTTGTGCCCAACATTGGTGAAGCTGTTGGTGATCAGTTCCACGTCGGTGGACAGGTCGCTGAGCTTGGTGCTTTCCAGCGCGACGTCGAGTTTTCCGGTCTCGCTGTCGAGGATCTCGAATCGGACCGTGCTTTGGGTTTCGCTGCGGTTGATCGGCGTCAGCCATTTCGGCAGGTTGTAGCCGACCACGCCCCTCACGCGGGCCAGCTCCGTGTTGACCGGTAGCTTCAACACATAGCCCCACAAATCGTCGCTCAGTGACTGGCTGGCCAGAGAAACTGGCCCCAGGTTGGAGTCGCCTGGCTTGTTGGTGACGATGGAGAGGGAAATCTCGTTGTAGCTGTCGTTGTCGCAGTACTCGTACGCGTAGGCGGTGAGCGCGACCAGCCCTCGGCCGGGCCAAACCTGAAGCGGCTTGACGTGTTCCGAGACGTTAGCGGGAATCAACGAACGCAGCATGTCGATGTCGGCGGTATAGACCACCGTCACCTTGTTGTTCTTGTAATAGAAGTTGGGCGAATAGGATTCGAAGCCGATGTCGACCTTGGTTTTTTTCAGTTCTTTGAACCAGCTCAAATCAATATCCGGCGCTTCAGACCCGACCACCGAGAGCGGCGGATTGGAGTGAAAACGGTCGTACAGTCCGCCTGCTACAACGGGAATTTTCTCGCCGCCGATGACCGTGGTTGCGCCAGCGGGCGGCGCATTTTCGGCCCATGGTGAAGCGGAAAAACTGACGAAGAAGAGCGCCGTCGCGGCGGTGATCGCTGTGCTGATTTTCATGTTCGTGCGTACTCGCGTGGAAGTGAAGTTCCTGCCCTTGGAACCGCTGTTGTCCCCTCAGACATCGAGCCTGGGAGTCGGGGCGCGAGCACCGTAACGTTCAAGCTAGCTTTAAGGTCAAGCGGCTTTCGGCATGTTTTTTCGGTGAGCTAGCGGTTCACCGACGCGTCGGCTTTTCTGCGCCACAAAGCACCTTCCACAATGCCGGCCCGCACGGTCGAATCAACAGCCACGCGACCGCAGTTGTACAAACGCCAAACTGCGCTTAGCTAAAGCAGCCTCTGCATCTCTTATCAAGGACGTCTGCCATGCAGCCAGCCCGCTTTCCAGCACCGTGGTTATTCAGCCTTGCACTTGTGCTTGGCGGCTGCGGCAGTCCCGGCTACTTTGAGCCGCAGCAGCCGACCGGGGATCGAGCGCTGGTCTACCTCTATCGCCCCAAAGCGGATAACCCCGGCATGCAGCCGTTGCGATTGTCGTATCCCGACGTGCAAATCGACGGTCGCAGTGTCGGCCCGCTGAAGTTCAACAGCCATTTCGCCGCCGAACTGAGCCCCGGCTCCCACAGCGTGCGCATCACCGGTTTGAGCAAAATCGCCGACTGGGAACCACGCGATATCGAACGCAGCATTTCGGTTCAGTCCGGCGAGGTGAAATACCTGAAGCTGGACGTGCGCTACAACCTCAACGAGATGAACCTCGGTCAGCCCAAAGCCAGCTACCTCATCTACCTCACGCCGATGCGTGCCGAGGATGCGCTGTACGAAATTCGCAATACCGATCCGGTGCAATAGGGCCGCTGCGGTTGCCCGTTCAGTCCACCACAAACAGCCGGGCGCCGGTCTCCGTCGAGGAACGGTGCGCCTCGGCGTTGTCGGCTACCTGATAGCTCATGCCGGCAGTCAGCACAAAGGTGCGGCCGTCATCGAGCTCGGTCTCCAGGCGACCTTCCAGGCACAGCAGAATGTGCCCCTTGTGGCACCAGTGATCGGCCAGATAACCCGGGCTGTATTCCACCATGCGCACCCTGACCGCGCCGAACTGGCAGGTGCGCCAGTAAGCCGTGCCGGTTGTGCCGGGATGAACAGTGGCGGTTATCGTCGACCAGTCGGTGGTGCCAAACGGGATGTCGGTCAGTTGCATGGGGGCTCGGCCGAGGGAGAAAACGTGCATGCTACCGAGCCCGGAACGCACCCCATAGACACAGATCGCAGCGGCTTTCTCCATACATGCCGCCGTGGCGGGGACGACGTGCAAAGCGATGGCTGAATCAAACGTCCGGGCCGGGCTTGTCGGCCTTTTTTCTGGGCGCCATCAACTGCACCGTCAGAATGAAACGGGCGGGCACCAGCGACAGCAGCGCGAGCATGCCCAGAACCGCGATGGTGGTGATACCGCCAACCGTGCTGCGCAAGTCGGTGAAAAACGCCAGGCCCACTGCAAGCACAAACACCCCCAAACCAAACCACTGCAACGCCACAGCCCAGCGGAATATGGTGGACTTGCGTACCTCCTGAAGATGGCGGGTCGACTCTTGAACAGGCTCCATCACGGGCTCCTCTGCTGAACGTTTCAGGTCTGCGTTGGACGTTTTGCGTGTTGGTTTGATTCACAGCAAATGCGCCTGCGCTTTTCCCGCTGTTGAACAGTCCCCTGTTGTTTGCCGCGCGGGGGCCGCAACGGGCTGGCAGATTGCCTGTTGTAGGGGATGCGACTAGGATTTGCCGTTTCAGACAGACTCGGCTGGATACACTGGGACGCCCGGTATCGCCAGGGTGCTCGCGCATTCGCGCGCTATCTGGGGTCGGTTTTTATCGTTGTTTTCACATTCGCGAACCCATGGTCACCAAAATCATCCTCGGCATGCTCTGCGTGCATTTGCTGTGCTTCAGCCTGATGTTCGTGCTGATCAGCACGCGGCTGAACGGCAAGAAGATGGGCATGGAAGTTTTCGCACTGGGCAATCTTCTGCTCGGGCTCGCATACATCCTGCAACTGCTCGGCGGTTCCGCAAACTTTGGATGGCTGAGTGTTATCAACCACACGCTGACGCTCTGTGCCCCGGCTACTTATGTGCTGGGCGCGCTGCGTTTTTTTGATCGTCCTACCCCGGTATTGCGGCCGCTATTGATACTCGCGGCTGCCTATACGGGAGCACAGCTGCTGGTGCAAGCGACACTGGGCGACGTAGCGCGTCACGCGATGTTGTCCGCTTCGTGCGCGCTGTTGTTTCTGTCCATGGTGATCGCGTTGCTATACGTCCGGCGGACCGTGGCCAAGGACCTGCTCGTGGAGATGGTGGTATTCGCCGTATTGGTCGGTGGCATCTGTGTGCTCAATGCTGCGAAGTTCTGGCTGATACTCTCGGGCGGTTTGCAGGCGCTGGATTTGAACAGCGACTTCCAGAAGATCTTCTACGTCTACATGTCCTTTCTTGCCACGGTACTGCCACCCTGCGCCGTTTGGCTGGTACTGCGCCGGCTTACCGATGAGCTGCGCAGCATGGCCGCTCACGATCCGCTGACCCACCTGCTGAATCGACGCGGACTGACCGAAAGGCTCGATGCGCATTTTCGCTCGCGCACAGCGGGGCCGGCCTATCTGATGATCCTCGACATCGATTTTTTCAAACAGATCAACGACACGCACGGCCACCAGACGGGTGATCTGGTGCTCTGCCACGTAGCGGATGTACTCAACTCTGTTGCACGGCAAGGAGACCTGACCTGTCGGCTGGGTGGCGAAGAATTCGCCCTTGTGTGCTTGGATACCGACCATGCCGGGGCCCTGCAACTGGCGGAACGCTTGCGTGGCGCCATCGAACACAGCTCGGTGCAGAGCCTCGATCCGGCTCAGCCGATTCGCTGCACCGTCACTGTTGGAGTCTCCGCCGTACTCACCAGCGCGCAAATGCTGAATGAGTCGATGCAGCAAGCCGATCTCGCGCTTTACCGGGGTAAAGCGGCGGGGCGCAACCGGGTCGAATCACAGCCTGACTTAGAGTCGTTTAATAAATCCGTGCCCTTTGTTTCACCTTGATCTTCGGTTTTTCAACTCAGCCACTCATGACAAGGAAATCTGCACATGCACGAATGGATCAAACTCACTACTTGCCACGGCGACTCGATTGGAAACCCTGGCGAAGAGCAAATGAGAAGGGCGCTGCTTGACTTGTTCTCAGACCAGGACGAAGAGCATCCCGATTGCTGGCTGGAATGCGGCAGCGAGAATGGGGAGTTGGTGGTGCTCTCGGTGTTCAGTTCCGGCTACGCCATTTTCACCCGCTACGCTGACCAGGATATGAGCGAGGAACTGGAAGAACGCAGAGTGCCCGCTGCCGATGTTGAGTCGGCGCTGGCGTTGTGGCTGTTGGTGATCGATGGAGGTTACGAGGAGATTTAACGGATCAGGTCTTTTGTCTGTGTATGGATTGAAGCCTGTTTCCAATAGACGCTTTTGGGCGATCGCGGGGCGTTCGTGAGCTGGCAGCTATCGGCCAGAAGCAGCCGATCTTTACATTAGGGCTGGGACATAAAGCTGCCATGAATAGCGACCGAGGCTGAAAACGTAGTGGCGCCAGGGCTATACGAGGCCCCGACGCATTCGGCTCGTTTGTAGCCAGAGGAAGGAGCAGGCGCGCGCTCCTGTTAGGGCATGGAAACGCCGTATTCTGCTAGCTTGGCCTTGTGCTCCGGCTGCACGTATTTCTGGTCAACGATCTGCGAGAACTTCATGAAGTCTGCCTTTGCATTCGCCCTGTCAGCCAAATGGTCGTAGGCGATCCCGCGTCGATAATAAGCCCAGGCAAAGTCCGCCTGGCGCTGAAGGCCGGCGCTGAATGCTTCAGCGGCCTCTCGGTACTGGCCCAGGTCTGTCAGTGCAAGGCCCAAATGATAGTAGGTCGGCATGCGGAAGCCTGAACCCTTTCCGGCTTCTCCCAGACCGTTGTCCAAGTTGTACTGCACGAGTTCAAGGGCTTTTTTCGGGTTGCCGGCATCGCGGTACATGGCGCTCAAGTCCAGGTTGTCGCGTGGGTTAGGCTTGCCCGCCACCTGCATAGATTTTTCCTTGGCGGTCACGGCTTCAGGAAAGCGCTTGAGGCCGCTGTATGATTCAGCCTGCACTGCGTAAACCAGACTTTGAAGCGAGGCTGGCAATGTGTTTTTCTGCAGGCATAGATCACCTTCCTGCAGCGCCAGCGCGTAGTTTTCGGCTTTGTACGCCTTCAACTGATTTTGGCAGTGTGCGACGTTGGCTTTTTGCGGATTCGGCACCCCGGCACATCCGGTGAGAATAAAGGCACATGCGATCAGTGCGGGCCAGCAAGCATTCATGAAAACACCTCCTTGTTAGTCAAGCAGCCGAGCGTTGAGGTCAGGACGATAGACCTGCAAAAGCGGCGCGGTCACGGTACCTTGTAGCGAGCAGAACACAGTGGTGTGGCCTGCGAGTGGCGGTGTAGCGGCGCCCGCGTCGACCATGAAAACGCGGTCTACGAAACCAAATGGCGTGGCGACGCCGGGGCCGGTTAATCCTTCGGTTCGCCATTGGCCGATCGGGTCACCGACGCGACGAGTTTCGGCGCGGGTAATGGCTTCGCCTTGGCGGACAAAGCGTGCGTTATCGACGATCAGCGGCTTGAGTTTCGCGGCCACCTCGTCTGGCGAGCCATCGGCTACGAAACCCCAGAACAGAAAATTGCCAACATCATTGATGGTTTGGACTTGGTTGTAGTACCCCACCATACTCACGCCGTTGACGATCAGGGGCGCTTCGAAGCGTTGATAAGTGCCACCCTCCTGCAATGGATTCATGATGGTCGGCGCCTTGACCGAACCGTATTCACTCAGACGTAAAGTATCGGCCGGCAGGCGAGCGTCGCGCAGGCTCTCGAAGAACTGCGCATCACAACGAGAGAGTTCGGTGAGCAGTTGTTCGGGAGTAGTGATGGTCTGGGCCTGGACGACACCGGCAGCGGCGACGGCGAGTAAAGCAACGCCGGAAAAAACAGAGCGGAACATTTGAGATCATCCGTGAAATAGGAACGAAGGTTTTCGGCTTGGGAAGCGCGAACTTTAGGAGCACAAGTCTGCGGGGAATAACCCTTTTTTTGACTGGAAGCACACATCATACCGAACGTCCGCTTCTGGCCCCAAGTGTGTAAAAACGTCCGAGCAGAATGGACACGCGGATGCGTCAACAAAGGGGACAGATTTATTAAATAGCTCCAATTTAGAGTCGTTTAATAAATCTGTCCCTTTGTTTGCTCTTTGTTTGTTGATACCCGGCTCTAAAGCACCCATTGGCCGGAGGCAGCCCTTTTTTTAAACGGGAGCAATCGGCCCGAAGCGGTGAATCAATGAGGTAGGAAAAAGGGCCTGTAGACCAGCACGATCAAGCAAGCCATGTATGTATGGCATGGCCAGTCTGTTGTAACAGGCTCCTAATAGTTCATCACCAACCACTACCTACCTACCCGCGCCGCTAACGCGCCGCCACACTCTTGGGTTTGTAGAACTTGAAACTGCCGATCTCCTTGGTCTTGATATAGGTCTTGGACCAGTCCACCGAAGCGCTGCGGTCGTGGAAGAACAGCGCACCATTGGTGCGGTCGGGCAGTTGCTGGTTGAGGGCTTTGCGGGCGATCTCCTTGGCGACGGCATAGCGGCTTTCTTCCTCGACCTGATCGGGGCGACCGTCACACCACCAGGAAAACTGACAAGGGCTTTTTTCCGAGCCCTGCTTGACCACCGCGCAGACCGTATTGGGGAACTCCTTGCGACCGAGGCGGTTGAGCACCACATTCGCCACGGCCTCCATGTCTTCACTGGCACCGCCCTTGGCTTCCCAGTAAATCGTGCGCGACAGGCAGGTAATGGCGTCGTCCATCGGCGCCTTGCCGGCAGGGTCGACTGCCTGGACTTCGGCTTTGCTAAGGGGTGACGTCTGCGGGGCAGCCTTGAGGCTGTCCTTGTCGGCGGCTTTCTGCTCCAGTACTTCGGCCTTGTCTTCGGCGGCGGCTTTTACCGCTGGCTGGACTTCGGCGGCTTGGAGTTGGGCCACCCACAACACCAGGCTGATACCAATGATTTTCGAGAGGAGGTGCATGATCGGTTCTTCCTGTTAAACCGCATGGCAGTGAGAGCGCCGAGCACAGTCGGCGCACAAAGCAGACAGCCTAGTTCCGTTTTCTTTCCCATACGATGTGCTGTACGCACCGCAGCGAAAGGGGGGGTGTTCAATCTGTCCCCTTTGTCTTTTCTGCATTTGCGTTTGAGCACTGCACGAGAAGGA
Organism: Pseudomonas viridiflava; assembly: GCF_900573885.1. GTDB lineage: Bacteria > Pseudomonadota > Gammaproteobacteria > Pseudomonadales > Pseudomonadaceae > Aquipseudomonas. Next base: position 68,209 of record NZ_UPSE01000565.1, on the reverse strand, counting down.
GGAAACTGCCGTTGCGGATGTCAATCCCCACTTAGACAGGTCCTTGTGCCGATTTATAACGCGAAGAGGCGGTCAGAACCGGATCGTGCGTCCAGGTGTCTTCCACTTTAAAGTCACCACTTTTCACATGTTCCCAGGCGCATTTGAAAGAAGCCGAAAAGTCTCTGCTATCAAACAGGTTGATAATTTTTCGAACGAAATCGGTGCGAGGGCTTTCACCCTCTGCGCCGCTATCGAAGTGGTAGATTCGATACAGCGCAATCAGTAGCAAGCGTAAATAATCAGGTTTGCTTGGCAGCTCTTCCTGGTGGCATTGGTGATACCAGGTCAGTAGCGGCTTGTCGTACTGGAAAATCATATCCCGCGCACCGCGATTGAGTGGTTTTTCCAGGCATAACCACTGACTCATTGTCCAGAGGTCATGTAGCTCATAGCCTCGACGCAAAATGTCGCTTTCTTCTTTGTTTTTTCCATAACGTATTGTGCGCTGTGCTGGGTCAGGCCAGAGCAAGGCAAACAAACGCTCGTTATTGTGAAAAGTGTGTACTTCAATGCCCCGCGAGTTTTCAAACTGCGGCGTGCCTGGCCGTAACTCATCAAGCAGGTGCGGCAGATCCTTCTCCAACTCCTCGGTGTAGAAATACCGCACGCCCCCTGAGCAGGCGTCGACATAGCCGATTCCTGCACACAGGCTGACGATGCCGACGGTAATGTCGTCCCGCGAGATGTAGCGGCCGCGTAGGTATTGATCTCGCAACGTGCGCAGCAGCGTTTCATCGTTGCTGGGATGCGCATATAGAAGAATAAGTAGATCCAGATGGCGCCTGCTGTCGCTCCAGTCTTTCAGGGCTTTCCAGTCTGGCAACTCACCTTTGAAGAAGTAGCGCTTGATTATGTTTTTGGCTTTTTTGTTTTTATCCAGCACGTACAGCAGCTTTTCCAGTTCACGCCACTGCAATTCACGCTGTGCCAGCCATTCGCGGTCCTTGGGCTGCCAATAAGAAGTGTCGAAATCAGCGAAAGCGTCCACCGGTAGTTCTCCGCAAGCTTTGTTTAATCAAGAAATCCATAAGGCATTTCTCTATTCAGAACGACCGTTTTTGGCCATTGCTGCCGGTCCGACTGGCTGCAGTCGGCCAAGAGCAGACATTCGTAAGCGGGCTCGCCGCTTAATCCTTCGGCATCATCTGAGGGTTAAAAACCACCTCCCATAGATGTTCGTCTGGGTCCATGAAATAGCCAGCGTAACCCCCGTAGAAGGTGTCTTGCGCTGCTTTTACCAGCGTGGCGCCAGCTTCGGTGGCCCGTTGCATCACCGCGTCGACGTCCGCTTTTGAAGATACGTTGTGACCAAGGGTGAATTGAGAAAGACCGCCGGGCCTATGCGCAAGTCCCGTGTCAGCAGCCAAGCTGGAGCGAGGCCACAGTGCCAGTTTGAGCCCGCCTTGCAGGTCGAAGAACGCGACCGCGCCGTTGATAAATTCTGTGCCGACGATTCCGTCGGTCGGCAGTCCCAGGCCGTCTCGATAGAAAGCCACGGCATTGTCCAAATCGTCGACACCGAGGGTGATGACTGAGATTCTAGGTTGCATATGCGTTCCGGAAAGTAAGAGCAACAAAGGGGGACAGATTTATCAAATGGCTCTAATTTAGAGTCGTTTAATAAATCTGTCCCCTTTGTTTTCATGAGCATTTTGCGCAGACCACGCACTCGCGCGCTGCTCGACCGTGCGTTGCAGCAGTTGCCCAGGCTGGGGGTTCGCCAGCCGGGTAGCGAGGGGCTATCGAGACGCGGCAAAGAGTGGGCAGAGTCACTGCGCGAATAACGGGCAGAAGCTGTAGAGTTATTTTCCCGGGTCCGAATGTTCACCCCTATAGACAGGGCGCTGCAAAAATAAATCCACGCGCACGTTTATGTGCCTAACTGAGCGCTTATCATCGCGACCTTCCACACGGCGCTACAGATCACAACGCGCAATCGCTAAGGAGCGGTAGATGTTCGATATATCCAAAGTCAGAAGAACAAGAATAGAGAGCCGCAATTTTCGCAGTGTTTATTTTCTGGTTATGTTGTCGGCTGTGCTCGCGGGCTGCGCGAAAACAAATATTCACGCGCCGAAAGAAACAAGGCTACCGCCCGGCTTCAAGGTTTCAAGTTACTCGCAAGTGATGGTTGCCCCTATAGACGTCCATCCTGATTACAAAAGCGACGCAGAAAACGTTCGGGCAATAAAACGAATACAAGAGGTCTTTAACCAAGAGCTTGCAGTACGGGCATCGTTTATTGAAAACATCCATGCCGCGGAGTCTGTTGACGCGGCGCGCGGTCTGGTAATTGTTCCAGTAGTTGAAAAGATAAAGTATGTCAACGGGGAAAAACGATTTGCTTCAGGTCCCTCCGCCGGAAGTTCAGCCGTTCTGTTGAAAGTCACTTTCTACGAGTACCCTGCGAAGAAAATCGTGCATGAAACTCACATCTATCACAACTCGATGGAGTATGGCGGGATCTTTGCGCTGGCTGGTGCAACGGGTGGTGCTGCCGATAATCGGATGCTTTCGGACACCGGAAGAGATCTGGCAAGTTTCCTTGCTGACTGTAAGTAATGACGCGGGGTATAGGGGGGTGGTTCAACCTGTCCCCTTTTGCGGCTGATGCAGTCTGGGCTGACCGACGCTCTACTTCTGCTCAGATCAAACCTGTCGTGCGTGTGCCTGAAAGCACTGCGACGGTCACCTACCTTGGCAGATTCACCTGAGCAGCTTGATTAGTCCGGTGTCCCGGTTTTCACGATTCACGTCTCGGATTGATCATGGCCTCAACTCTCAATAATCGAACAGCCAAGGCTCACGTTTTAAACGACGCCCCAAGGTTTCCTACCTGGGCACATCCAGCGACTCGGATAGCTAATGGGCATCTTTATGTTTGCTTCGAAGACCAGATCGATGGATGGTTTTCGGTCGTGGTGTTCAAGCAACTGATCGAACATCGAATTCTGAACATCACAGATGAATCGCTGTCGAGACATCCGCATTTTAAGGCGGGTTTATCCCCGTATGAGTTTCACTTGATAGAGCATTCTCCAGCCACGTCGCAGAACACATCCGATGCCGAGAGACATTGGGTCGTGACGTTTAAAGATGTCAGCCTCGACGTGATTGCCACGGCGCTGGAGCTTCGGCTGCCCTTGTATGAAGGGGAGTCCCCAGATCAAGCGCTTGATGCGTGCATCTGCACATCTGGACTCGATATCCCATAGGGGGCGAGCCTGGACTGCTCAGAAAAACCGGCCGATTTCTGCCTATCGCGAAAGGCTAAAATCGACCAAAAGCTGACCTTCAGGTGGGTAAATTTTTGTCACCTCGTGAATGGCATCTGCAAGGACTTTGCGATCCGAGCTAAAATTTTTATGCATTTTTCAGAAACAACGAGCGGTGGTTCGTCAATCATGTAAAGCAGGTGTTCGAACGCTACTCCAGCCTCGTTGTGATCGACATAATCCAGAACTATTTCACCACCATTCTCTAAACCTGCCTGAGCTAATGCATGGTCTTCCGGTACAGGGCCGAGCTGGTCGTATGCAGTGGACATCAGCGTCGAGATTTCCTCAAGTGCCTCAACGAAATCGGCCCTCAAGTCGTTGTTAAGGTGGCTCATAACAAACATTCCTTCGATTATGCCGACCTGCGATCCGTTCCCGTCTGGTCGATTGTTGCCCAAGACTTGGTCTTTGCGCACGCGCTTGGGAAGCTAAGGTCGACTGTCCGCTCTTGGGTCACGTTTTACCCATTTCCTCGTACGAAGCATCGACGAACGTAGATAAAACCCGAGCCGGCAACTTCGCCGGGTCCAACTCCGGAACACACTTGTATGGCGTATACCAGTGAACGCTCGCGTCCATATGAACGTGTTTTTGCTTCTGAGGCGTGAAGGGGCTGTCTAGTGTGCCCAGTGCAATCGAAACCCAATCGGTAAATTCACCTTGGGAACGTGACCAGAACAAAGTCGAGCCACACCGCGCGCAGAACTCGCGAAGCACCGATTCGGAAGAGGAATACTGGGTGATGTATTCGGCGCCGTTGAGTATCCGTAGTGCGCTACGGGGCACGCTTGCATACGAAGCGAATGCTGCCCCGTGACCTTTGCGGCATTGAGCGCAGTGACAATGAGTCACTGCTTTTGGCGTGGTCAGAAGCTCGTAACGGATTGCCGTGCAAAGGCAGCTTCCCTGGTAAACCTCTGTCATGCAGTCGTCCATGTCGCTGAAAAAGATGCCAGCTTAATCACTTGAATCTGATCAGTCGAACGTCCCCCTCGCTCCCTACACCACCTCCGTATAAGCCGGGTAATCAGTAAACCCTTGCTCCGTTCCGCCATACAGCGCGGCTGCATTCAAAGCGTTTAAAGGCCAGCCGTTGGCGATGCGTTCGGGCAGGTCCGGGTTGGCGATGAAGGGGCGGCCGAAGGCGATCAGGTCGGCAAGGCCTGCTGCTAGCAACGGTGCTCCGCGGTCGGCGGTGTAGCGGCCGGCGTACATGATCCGACCGCTGAAGGTGCTGCGTACGTCGCGGCGGAAGGCTTCGGGCAGGTCGGGGGCGTTTTCCCAGTCGGCTTCGGCGATTGAGAGGTAGGCAATGCCGACGCTTTCCAGCACCTTGATGGCTTCGATGTAGGTGGTGTGCGGGTCGGCTTCGACGAAGCCGATGTAAACGCGGTCTTCGTCGGTGCTGGTGAACAGCGGGGTGAAGCGCACGCCTACGCGGTCTGGCCCAACGACGGCGCTGACGGCTTCGACCACTTCCCGCAGAAAGCGCAGGCGCTTGTGCAGTGAGCCGCCGTATTCATCGGTTCGCTGGTTGGCGTGGGCGGAGATGAATTGGTTGACCAGATAGCCGTTGGCACAGTGAATTTCCACGCCATCAAAGCCTGCGTCCAGGGCGTTCTTCGCCGCCTGCGCATACAGCGCCACCAGTTCCTGAATGTCCTCGACGCTGAGTTCGCGGGGCATGGATGGCTCGACCAGTGTGCCGCTGCCCGGCGCGGTTTCGATAAAGGCTTTTACCTTCTTTGCCTGCAAGGCAGAGGGGGCGAGCGGGGCGCCGCCGTCGGGTTGCAAGGCGGTGTGCGAAACGCGGCCGACGTGCCAGAGCTGGGCGAAAATAACGCCATTGGCTTCATGCACGGCGTCGGTCACTTTGCGCCAGCCGGCAATTTGTTCGGCGCTGTAGATGCCCGGCGTCCAGGCATAACCCTGGCCGCGCGGTTCGATCTGCGTGCCTTCGGTCACCATGAAACCGGCGCTGGCGCGTTGCTGGTAATACAGCGCCATGAGGTCAGTGGGCACATTGCCGGGTTGGCCGCTGCGTTGGCGGGTGAGGGGTGGCAAAACGATTCGGTTTTTCAGGGTGTGGCGGCCCAAAGTAATCGGCTGCAAAAGTTCGCTGTGCGGCATGGCTCAGTAGTCTCTAGAAGGTGTTTGAGTAGCTTTGGCCGGTGCATCGGCTACATGCACCTATGTACGACGGGAAGCAGATGGAAGCCGCCGCGAGGCCTTTTAAGCCGATGCGGCGGCTGTCGATCAGTTGCTCAAACGGCCAGGTGCTTGAGCAGGACAGTGGCCGCTTCAGCGGACGATGCCGGGTTTTGCCCGGTGATCAGCAAGCCATCGACTACCACGTAGGAACCCCAATCCGGACCTTGGGAGTACAGGCCGCCCTTGGCTTTGAGTTCGTCTTCCACCAGGAACGGCACCACGTCGGTGAGGCCCACGGCAGCTTCCTCGCTGTTGGTAAAACCGGTGACTTTTTTGCCTTCGACCAGGGGACGACCCTGCGCGGTTTTCACGTGGCGCAGCACGCCCGGTGCGTGGCACACGAGGGCAACAGGTTTGTTGGCAGCCAGGAAGGCCTGGATCAGCTCGATCGAGGTGCGGTCTTCAGCCAGGTCCCACAATGGGCCGTGGCCGCCGGGGTAAAACACGGTGTCGAAATCAGCCTGCGAGATGCTGTCCAGACGCGGGGTGTTGGCCAGCTGCGCGGTCGCTTGCGCATCGGCTTCGAAGCGGTGGGTGTGCTCGGTCTGGAAGTCGGGCTCGTTACTTTTCGGGTCGAGCGGCGGTTGGCCACCGTTAGGCGAGGCCAATACCACTTCGGCGCCGGCGTCTTTGAAGGCGTAGTAGGGCGCCGCCAGCTCTTCTAGCCAGAAACCGGTCTTGCGGCCGGTGTTGCCGAGTTGGTCGTGGGATGTCAGAACCATTAATACTTTCATGGTGTAGCTCCTTTCAAGGTAAAAGTTCGGTCTATTATTAGACCAGTCGTCTAGTAGTCAGGCCTAAAAAAAGGCACTTGCTGTAAGTGCCTACCGCGCGTTTCCGGATGGCTTAATCGGAAAGTTGCAGGATCTTGCGCGTGCTGAGCATGGCTGATTCGAAGGGGTGCAGCGTACGCACGATCTTCACCATCAAGCTCGCGCCCAGCCACAGCTGGTACAAGCTTTGTGCGGCGCACTCCGGTGTTTCATCTACTGCCAGCGAACCTTCCTCCACACCGGCGGCGATGGCGCCGGCCAGGCGCTCGACGATACCGGCCGTGCCGCGCTTGAGTTCAAGGCGCATGGCTTCGGATAAATCGGCAACCTCGGCAGCCAGCTTCACCGCCAGGCACTTTCCCTGGCATTCATAAAACGATTGGGTGTTCTGCCACACCTCAAAGTAGTTGAGCAGCCGCTGCGCCATGGTCTTGCCCGGCTGACTGAGCGTTTGCTCAAGGTCGGCCAGGTAGGCTTCGAAGTAGCTGTGCAGCATGGCTTGCCCGAAGGCTTCTTTGGAGCCGAAGTAATGGTAGAACGAGCCCTTCGGCACTCCAGCCGTCAGCAGAATCTCGTTCAGGCCAACTGCGGAAAAGCCTTTGCCCGCCATGATGCGCTGGCCAGTGGCGAGGATGTTCTCGCGAACATCCGAGATTTCAGGGGCGTGTGAGGTCGTCATGGAACAAAGCCTAGACGCAATTAGACCAGTCGTCTAGTGGCGATTTCAACTTTGTGCTTTTCAATCGGTTCCCTGACGCCACCCGCGCTGGGTCAGCCCTGGACCATCGCCCGCGCCGGCAGAACCACTTTCGGCTTGCCCAGCACCACGGTCGCCACTTTCGAGGCCAGCGGTCGCGACAGAAAGCGCACGCCAAAGCTCGTCAGTATGTTGAACGCACCCGGCACCACGGTGCGCTTGCCAGCGGCCATGGCGCGTACGGCGGCGTGGGCGACGAAGTCGGCGCTTTTGGTGGAGGCGTTGGCGATCCATGAGTAGTTGCCGCCGCCGGAGGTGGCGTGGAACGGGGTTTCGGTGCCGCCGGGGCAGATGCAGGTGACTGACAGCGGCGTGCCTTTGTGTTCGTCGTGCAGGGCTTCGCTGAAGTTGCGCACGAAGGTTTTCGACGCGCCATACAGCGCCATGTAAGGCACGGCCTGGTACGCAACGGTTGAGGCCACATTGAGGAGCTGCGCCGGCGCGCTGGAGGTTTTGTGCGCATCAACGAAGCAGCGCGCCAGCGCTACCAGTGAGGCCACGTTGAGTTGAATAAGCTCGGCATCGCGCGCCCAGTCCACTTCATCGAAGCGGCGGAAGTAACCGAAGCCGGCATTGTTGATGAGGATGTCGACGGGGCCTTTGGCGTTCGCCGCTTGCCATAGTTCCTGAGCAGCGCCGGGCTGGCCGAGGTCGGCGGTGATGATCTCGACGCTTACCCCTGTGCAGGCGGCGGCGACAGCTTCCAGCGCGTCGCGACGGCGGGCGGTCAGCACCAGGTCGATGCCCAGCGCGGCGAGCTCGCGGGCGATGGCGGCGCCGATGCCGCTGGAGGCGCCAGTGACCAGGGCGCGTTTGCCGAGCGTGATCGTAGTTTTCATGTTGTTTTCCTGATTGCACACATGGGAAAGAACTGCACCTGAACCGCTAAACCACCTGCACCACCACCTTGCCTTTAACGCGTCCGCTGTCGGAGTAATCCAGCGCTTTTTGCGTGTCTGCAAAAGGGAAAACGCGGTCAATAACCGGGCGAATAACGCCTGCTTCAATGAGCGCCGTAATCTCGCGCAACTGCGCGCCATCGGCCCGCATGAATACGAAGGTGTAAGTCACGCCGCGCTTTTTGGCTTTGCTGCGAATGCCAAGGCTGATCAGGCGCAACACCTGTTTCAGCGGCCATGCCAGGCCGCGAGCAGCGGCGAAGGCCGGTGTGGGCGGGCCGGAAATGGATATCAGGTGGCCGCCGGGTTTGAGGATGCTCAGCGACTTGTTCAGCTCGTCATTGCCGAGGCTGTTGAGCACCACGTCGTAATCGTGCAGCACGTCGGCGAAGTCCTGTTTTTTGTAGTCGATCGCCACGTCGGCGCCCAGGGCTTTGGCCCACTCGACGTTGGCAGTGCTGGTGGTGGTCGCGACAAAGGCGCCGAGGTGTTTGGCCAGTTGAATGGCCACCGAGCCGACGCCGCCGGAGCCGGCCTGAATAAATACCTTTTGGCCTGGCTTCACGTTCGCGGTCTCGACCAGCACTTGCCAGGCCGTCAATGCCACCAGGGGAACGGCAGCGGCGTCGTTCATGCTGAGGTTGGCGGGCCTGGGCGCCAGTGACGACGCGTTGACGGCGATGCGCTCGGCAAAGGTGCCGATGCGGTGGTCATCGGCGCGCGCATACACCTCGTCGCCCGCTTTGAAGTTGCGCACTTTGGCGCCCACGCGCAGCACCGTGCCGGCCATGTCGTTGCCCAGAATCAGCGGCAGGCGGTAAGGAAGAATCAGCTTGAATTCGCCACTTGTGATTTTCGAATCCAGCGGATTGACGCTCGCTGCGTGTACACGCACCAGCACATCATCGTCGTGTACGTCGGGCTCGGGCATCTCGCTGATGCGGCCAGCGTCTTTCTTCCCGTAACGATCAATGATGAACGCCTTCATGGTGGGCACTGCTCTCTAAGGGTTGGGTTGCAAGGGGAGTGGTGGCAGCGCTGCGCGGCTACCAGGTTTCTTTGAACGGGCGCAGGTCGAGTTCTTGCGTCCACGCGGACCTGGGCTGGTTGTGCAGCAGCCAGTAGTTGTCGGCGATGGCGTCGAAGCCAAGAAACTGCTCGGCAGTCGCCTCGTTGACGCGGTCGGGCAGGGCGGCTTGCAGGCGGTCGCCGAGAATGCCGCCGTCGATGACCACGTGGGCAACATGGATGCCTTTGGGGCCGTACTCGCGCGCCATGCTTTGGGAAATCATGCGCAGGCCGGCTTTGGCCGCCGCGAAATGGGCGTAGCCAGGTTTGCCGCGCAGGCTGCCAGAGGCGCCGGTGAAAATCACCGTGCCGCGCCCCAGCGGAACCAGGCGGCGGGCGGCTTCGCGGCCGATCAGAAAACCGGAGTAGCAGCCCACACGCCAGAAGTCTTCGAACTGCGCGGCGCTGAGCTGAGTGAAGTCGAGGCGGGCATTGTTGCCAGCGTTGGAAATCACCACATCGGCAGGCTCGCGGCCCGGGCCAGGGTTCATGGCGCGGTCGAACGCGGCAATCACCTGGGCTTCGTCGGTGACATCGGTAGGGAATGCTTCGGCGCTGCCAATGCCGGTCGCAGCAATGTCGGCCACCACCGAGTCGATTTTGGCCGGCGTGCGGCCCGCCACGATCACGTGATACCCCTCGCGCGCAAAGCGTTTGCACACCGCGCCGCCCACACCACGCACCGATCCCACACCAAACACAATTGCCGTCGGCTGACTCATCGCATCGCTCCTGTTGGGTTGAATCCAGGCCAAGAGCGTTAATGATGTTGTTCGTAATCTAACCTGTCAATGCTTTTGATTGCGGGTGACATCAATAAAGGGCGCGCGCGCTCAAGGTGCAGATTGCTGGAATAACTCAGCATTCTGCCGCCTCGTCACGGCGCGTTCGTGAAACTGTGCTAAGCCTAACTCGGGCCTTTGCTTACTCATATTTGCGGGTTCGCTTTAGGCCAATGGCGAATTCGCTGATTGCCGGCAGAAGCCAATTTGTGGTCTGCGCTTGAGGGTTACGCTTGTCGATGATGCGAATGGCGGCGCCTTTAGCGCGGTGCCGGCAGCTGAACGAGCAGGTATTTCGGGATCGCAGCGATTCCACCGAATCAGGGACGGTTTTACCGCATGGCTAAAGATGTAATGCGTGGGCAGGGTTCGGGGTTGGGACGCCTGGATTTTCGCCGACCACGGCGCGGCGCCTCACGAGCAACCCATGCCACTGGACCACGGCACCATGGCCGATCTCGACGTGCTGCCCGGCCCGGAGCACCACCCGCACTCGCTGGATTAGCGCCCGGCAATGCTCTCGATAATCTGCGGCCACAACGGCCGTGGCAGGTCGTGGGCCATGTCGGGGATCAGCTGCAACCGGGCACCGGCAATGGCCCGCGCAATCGCCTTGCCGCCGGCCGGGCGCACCAGCTTGTCGGCCAGCCCGTGAATCACCACCGTGGGGGCGCGTACGCGTTTGCAGTAGGGCCGCAGGTCGCCGCCGCCGAGCACCGCAGCGAACTGCCGGGCCGTGGCCTGAAAGTCGGCGCCACGGGCGATCTGCAAGCGAATCAGCGCATCCAGTTCATGCTCCGGCATTGGATAGGCGGCGCTGCCAATGGCGCGGATCAGGTCGCGCTGGCGCTGCACAATCGCTTCCTCGCTGGCACCGGGCGGCGGGGTGGAAATCAGCTTGAGAAACACACCGGGCGCAGGCGGCGGCAGTAACGGCTGGTTGGTGGACGAAAACAGAATGGTCAATGCGCTCACCCGGTCGGGGTACGTGCCGGCCACTATCTGCGCGATCATCCCGCCCATCGACGCGCCGACGATATGCGCGCGCGGCACATTCAACGCGTCCATCAACTGCGCCACATCGTCGGCCATGTCCACAAGCGAGTAAGGCGTCGGCGAACTCAGGCCCACTTGCGCACGGGTGAACAGTTTCCACTGCGGCGTCGTATAAGGCTTGGGCACCCGGCTCGACAGGCCGACGTCGCGGTTATCAAAGCGGATCACGCGAAAGCCCCGGTCTACCAGCGCCTGGCAGAAATCGTTTGGCCACAACACCAGCTGCGCGCCCAGCCCCATGATCAACACCAGTGGCGGTGCGGCGATATCGCCCCAGTCTTCGTAAGCCAGATCAACGTCTTTGCAGTGGGCGATGCCTGAGCGCATGGGGGTCCTTAATGGAGGTGGGCGTTACCGTCTGACAGTAACCGTGCAGCCTTTTAACGAACATTTTTTTTGCGCCGCAGCGCTGTGCGTTCGCTGTTGTCCGCGCGTTTTTTTACGCTTTCTTTACGGGCGCAGCCAGGGATAAAAATGATACTAGCGGCCTTTTTCGCCTGCGCGGCACCCGCTGCGATACGCCCGACCGAGGCAGCGGCGCAGCGCGCATGGCGGTTTTTTTCGATACGGCGAGGGTTGCATTCTTGAGTGAAACGGCGGCATTGACTCACGAACATACACACACCAAAGCGACCGGCGCGAGCTTGCTGGTGGCGGCGGTCGGCGTGGTGTACGGCGACATCGGCACCAGCCCGCTGTACACGCTGAAAGAAGTGTTCTCCGGGCACTACGGCGTGCAGGTCAATCACGACGGTGTGCTTGGCATTCTCTCGCTGATTTTCTGGTCGCTGGTCTGGGTGGTGTCGATCAAGTACGTGCTGTTTATTCTGCGCGCCAACAACCACGGCGAAGGCGGCATCATGGCGCTCACCGCGCTGGCGCGACGGGCCGCTGCGGCGTATCCACATTTGAGCAAGGTATTGGTGCTGCTCGGCCTGTTTGGCGCCGCGCTGTTTTATGGCGACAGCATGATCACCCCGGCCATTTCCGTGCTGTCTGCGGTTGAAGGCTTGCAGCTGGCATTCGACGGCATCGAGCACTGGGTCGTGCCGGTGTCGGTGGTGGTGCTGGTGGGCCTGTTTCTGATTCAGAAACATGGCACCGCGCGCATCGGCATCCTGTTCGGGCCGGTGATGGTGGTGTGGTTTGTGGTGCTGGGCGCACTTGGAGTTCACGGCATCTTGCAGCGCCCCGAGGTGCTGAATGCGTTGAACCCGTGGTGGGCGGTGCAGTTTTTTCTGGTGCATCCGGGCATGGGCGTCGCCATTCTCGGCGCGGTGGTGCTGGCCTTGACCGGCGCTGAAGCACTGTACGCAGACATGGGCCACTTCGGCCGCCAACCCATCGCGCGCGCCTGGTTTTTGCTGGTGCTGCCGGGCCTGGTGTTGAACTACTTCGGCCAGGGCGCATTGATTCTGCAGAACCCCGAGGCCGTGCGAAATCCGTTCTACCTGCTGGCGCCAAACTGGGCGCTGCTGCCCATGGTCGCGCTGTCTACCCTGGCCACCATCATCGCCTCACAGGCGGTCATTTCCGGCGCGTTTTCCCTGACGCGTCAGGCCATACAGCTGGGCTACGTGCCGCGCATGTTTATCCAGCACACCTCCAGCCAGGAGCAGGGGCAGATCTACATCGGCACGGTGAACTGGGCGCTGATGGTGGGCGTGGTGTTGCTGGTGATCGGCTTTGAATCCTCCAGCGCCCTGGCGGCTGCCTACGGCGTAGCCGTTACCGGCACCATGTTGATCACCACGCTGCTGTCAGCCGCCGTGGCGCTGCTGATGTGGAGAATGCCGCGCTGGCTGGCCATTCCCTTGCTGCTGGGTTTTCTGCTGGTCGACAGCCTGTACTTCGCCGCCAACGCACCGAAGATTTTTCAAGGCGGGGCGTTCCCAGTTATCGCCGGTGTCGCCTTGTTTGTGTTGATGACCACCTGGAAACGCGGCCGCAAAATTATTGTCGAGCGCCTCGACGAAACGGCCTTGCCGCTGCCCCTGTTTATCAACAGCATCCGCTCGCAGCCGGCGCACCGTGTTCAAGGCACAGCGGTGTTTCTGACCGCCAGGGCCGACGCCGTGCCCCACGCGCTGCTACACAACCTGCTGCACAACCAGGTGCTGCACGAACGCGTGGTATTGCTCACCGTGGTGTTCGAAGACCGCCCGCGTATTGCCGCCAGCCAGCGCATCGAAGTGGAAGGCTACGGCGAAGGCTTCTACCGCGTGAGCCTGCATTTTGGCTTTATGGAAGAACCCGACGTGCCGGCGGCGTTGAGCGGCTGTCGTCTGGACGACCTGGGGTTCGAACCGATGCGCACCACCTACTTCCTCAGCCGGGAAACCGTAGTGCCGACCAAACGCATCGGCATGGCGCGGTGGCGCGAACACCTGTTCGCGTTCCTGTTGAAGAACGCCAACAGCAACCTGAAATATTTCAAGCTGCCGCTGAACCGGGTGATCGAACTGGGTACGCAGGTCGAGATGTAACGCTGATTCTGAACTGCCGGACCGCCGCGTTCGCGGGAATGACGGTGCTTTTACGAATCCCACCGTCATCCTCGCGCACGCGGGGATCCAGCGTTTTGAAGGTGTCGCCGTGGTAAAGCCAGCACAAGGCTCAGCGCACGGCAGCCACCAGCATGATCTCCACATCGATGCCCACGCGCGCCAGCGTTGCCTGAACGGTGGCACGGGCCGGGGCGCAGCCTTCCGGTAGCCAGGCCTGCCACACCTCGTTCATGGCGGTGAACTGCTGGTTGATATCGCCAAGCCAGATCTGCGCGCTGAGCAGGCGCGTTGTGTCGCTGCCGGCGGCGGTCAGCAGCGCCTCGATTTTGCTCAGCACTTCCCGGGTCTGCTGTTCTACGGGTGCGCCAAGGGTGTCGGGCACCTGCCCGGACAGGTACACCAGGCCACCATGGACCACCGCGCCGCTGAGGCGTGGGTTCGGGGTAATGCGTTGGATGTCAGGCATACAGTTTCCTCTTGAGTAAAAAGCGTCAGGCCAGCAGCTGCGCCAGCCGTTCGCCGCTGCCGAAGGCCAGGGTCATGCCCAGCGCGCCCTGGCCGCAGTTAAGCAGCAAATTGTCAAAACCATAGGCGCCGATAATGGGCCGCCCGGTGGGTGTTGCCGGTCGCCAGCCCATCCAGGCGTGGCGCTCGACTTGCGCTGCGCCCTGGCCGAACAGGTCGAACGCTGCGCTGTGCAAATCGTCGATGCAACGTGCCGGAATGCCCCGGTCGTAGCCACAGATTTCCACCCGTCCGGCCACCCGCAGCCGTTCGCCGAGACGGGCGAATACGGTTTTACGCCGCAGGTCGGTAATGCTGACGGTGGGGGCGTGCTGCACCGCCTGGACCGGCACGGTGATGCTGTAGCCCTTGAGCGGATACACCGCCGGCCTTAAGCCCAGGTTCGCCAGCAACGGCGCACTCAGGGCGCCAGCCGCCACAACGAATTGATCGGCCTGCAGTTGCTGACGCTTGCCGTCTGGCCCCGTTAGCCACAACGCGCGAATACGCCCGGCCTCGCTGACAAAGCCGTCGGCGTTGTGCCCGTACAACAGCGTTGCGCCGTCGGCGCGCAGTCGGTTGTCCAGCGCCTGGCACAGCTTCAGCCCGTCGATGGCGCATTCGCTTTCGGTGTACACGGCGCCGTGAAAAGAACCGGCATAACCCTGCAACGCCGGCTCGATTGCCACGGCCTGCGCCGTCGTTACCAGACGCTGCTGGCTGCCATGTTGCGCCTGGAAATCAACCTGCCGTCTGGCCGCTTCCAGGCCGGCGGCGTCCGGGTACAGCACCAGCTTGCCGGAGGCGGAAAAATCACAATCCAGCTGCTCGTGCTGACGAAACCGTTCAAAGGCGCGGCGACTTTGTTCGGCCAGTTGCAGCAGCTCGACCGTGGTTTGCTGCGACATTGAGGTGCGGCACGCGGCCAGAAAAGCCAGGCACCAGCGCCACTGCGCCGGATGCAACTGCGGCACCCATTTCAAGGGGCTGTCACGCGCCAGCAGCAGCCTGGGAATGCTCGCCAGCACTGAAGGATCGGCCAGCGGTTGCACGTAGCTGTAACTCAGCTGTGCGCCGTTGGCCGCGCTGGCACCCAGCCCCGGCCCGGTTTCGCGCTCCACCAGCGTGACCTCGTGCCCTTGCTGGCGCAGAAAGTAAGCGCTGGTCTGGCCAATGATGCCGCCGCCGATTACGCACACCTGCATCACGCCACCTCCTGGCCGGGCAACTGCCAGCCCGGCGGCACGCGGGTGTGCCAGTCGGTGTGTTGTTGAAACGCGGCACCGGCGGCCAGCACCCGCGCCTCGCCAAAGGCTGGGCCGACAAACTGCACCGACACCGGCATGCCGCGCTCGTCGAAGCCGGCCGGCAGCGCCACAGAGCAGAGGTCCAGCAAGTTGGCGAAACGCCCGAGCAGGGCCAGCGGCGTACCGTATTCGTCAACGTCAGCCAGGGGCACGCTGCCAATGGCGTTTGTGGGGAATGCGCAGATATCGACACCTCGCATGGCCTCGTGCATGGCCTGCCGCGCGCTGCGCCGGCGCCGGTGCAGGTTGATATAGGCTGCCGCATCAATAGCCTTGCCGCCCAGAATGCGCCGCTGCACGTGGGGGTCGAAGGTCAGGTCGGCGCGCTCGAACAACGTGCCCAGGCTGGCGTAGCCCTCGGCACTCATCAGCCCGCCGGCAATCTGCATGCACTCGCTCAAGGACACCGGCAACGGTTGTTCCACCCGCTGCGCGCCCAGGCCGACCAGCACCTGTAACGCACGGTCGTAGGCGGCCAGCACGCCCGGTGCAATCTGGTCGCGTTCGGCTTCCGGCAGCACCCATACCCGCAAGCCCTGCACGCCTTTGTGCAACTGCGCGCTGGTGAGCACCGTCGGCGCATGGGCCGACACCGGGTCGAGCGGATCCGGGCCGAGCATGGCATCGAGCATCCAGGCGGCGTCTTCGACGGTGCGGGTGATCGGGCCCACGGTATCCAGCGACGGACACAGTTCAATCAAACCATGACGGCTGATCAGACCACGGGTGGTTTTCAGCCCCACCAGGCCACACATGCCGGCCGGTATACGCACCGAACCGCCGGTGTCGGTACCCAGCGCCGCGCAGGCGAGGCCGGCCGCCACGGCTACTGCGGAACCACTGCTGGAACCACCGGGAGCGCGGTGTTCGGTTTTATCCCAAGGGTTCCAAGGCGTGCCCATCACCGCGTTGGTGCCCCAGCCGCCAAAGGCGAATTCCACCGTATGGGTTTTGCCCAGCACGATGGCGCCGTGGCGCTGCAGCCGTTGCACGGCCGTGGCGGTGTGGCTGGAAATACGCGGTGGTTGCGCTCTGGAACCGCCAGTGAGCGGCTTTCCGGCAATGTCGAACAGGTCTTTGATGGCGATGGGAATGCCGTGCAGCGGCCCCAGGCAAATGCCGGCCTCGCGCTGTTGATCGGCCGCCCGCGCCGCACCCAGGGCGCGCTCGCTGTACACGTCGATATAGGCGTGCAACTGGCCATCGAACTGGTGGATGCGCGTCAGGTAGTCCTGCACCACCTGTTCGCTGCGCAGCGTGCCCTCGGCCAGCAGGCGACTGAGCTGGCCGATGCTGGCGAAGCTGGAAGTAGGGGAACTGTTCATGAAACCTCGCGAATAAAAAAGCAGCGAAAAAGGCGCTTACAACGTGCGGCGCCCACGGGCGGAACGGCGTTCGAACACCCGGGCGACCATCGACAACGGAAAGGCGATGGCGAAGTAGCACAGCCCCACCAGCAGGAAAATGTGCAACGGCAGAAACGACTCCGAAGCGATGGCGCGCGCAGCCAGCATCAGCTCGTCGGTGGCAATCAGCGCGCACAGCGAGCTGTCCTTGAGCAGCGAGGCATAGGTGTTGAGCAGCGGCGGCAGCACGATGCGCACCGCCTGCGGCAGCGTTACCCGGACAAACGCTTGCAGCGGCGTCAAGCCGATCGCCAGGGCCGCTTCGCGCTGGCCCCGGTGCAGCGAGTTCAACCCACCGCGCAGCACTTCGGCGACGTACGCAGCGCCCTGCAAGCCCAGGCCCAGCACGCCGGCGGTAAACGCCGACAGGGTCAGACCCAGGCTCGGCAGGGCGAAGTACAGCAGCAACAGCAAGGCCAGCAACGGCACCGCGCGCATGCAGTGCACAAAGCCTTCGGCACTGCGCCGTAACCACCGACGCGGCTGGCGGGCAGCCCAGGTCAGCAGCAAACCCAAAGCCAGCGCGACGGCGAAGCTGACCAGCGACAGCAGAGCGGTAACCCTGGCGCCTTCGGCCAGACGCGGACCCCAATCGCTCCAGTACACCGGGTACTGCGCAAAGAACTCGATCATCGGCTCACCCCCAATTTGCGTTCCAGACCGGCAAAGCCGTAACCGATGGGCACGATCATCGCCACGTAAAGCAGCAACACGGCCAGGTAGATCAGCGTGGTTTCAAAGGTTGAGGTCACCAGGTTGCGCGCCAGAAACATGATTTCCGGCACGGCAATGGCCGAGGCAATCGAGGTGTCCTTCAGTAACTGGCTGACGTAATTGGCGTAGGAGGGCAGCGCGATGCGCCAGGCCTGTGGCAGCAGAATGCGGGTGAGCACCTGGCGGGGCGCCAGGCCCACCGTCAGGCCCGCCTCGCGCTGACCTGGGTGCAGCGCTTTCAGGGCGCTGCGAAAAACGTCGGTGAGAATCGCGCTGCCCACCAGCCCGAGGCCGATCACGGCGGCCAGCCAGGGCGGCAGGTTCAGCCCCAGATACGACAGCCCGAAATAAATCAGAAACAGATGGGCCAGCGCCGGCACATTGCGCATCCATTCCACAAACAGGTTGATCGGCGCCCGCACGCGCAGGCCGCCAAAACTGTGGGCAATGGCCAGAACGGCGCCGCCCAGGGTTGCCACCACCAGCGCGCCGCCGGCAATCAACACGGCCGATACGGCGCCGCGCAACAGCACCGGCAATAAACTCAGAAAGGTGTTCAGGCTCTCCATGGCTCAGGCTCCTGCTGCCATCTTGCCGAGAAACGCCCGGGTGCGCGGGTGCTCGGGCGCGTCGATCAGGCGCATCGCCGGCCCTTGCTCAACGATGTGACCGTCGGCCATGAAAATCACCCGGTCGGCTACCTCGCGGGCAAAGCGCACTTCGTGGGTGACCAGAATCATGCTGCGGCCTTCTTCGGCCAGTTCGCGGATCACCGCCAGCACTTCGCCCACCAGCTCCGGGTCGAGCGCCGAGGTGGGCTCGTCGAACAGAATCACCTTGGGCTGCTGCGCCAGGGCGCGGGCAATCGCCACGCGTTGTTGCTGGCCGCCAGACAGGTGCTCGGGGTAGGCATCAGCCTTGTGACGCAGGTGCACCTTGTCGAGCATGGCGTCGGCCAGCTCATAAGCCACCTTGCGTGACAGGCCCTGCGCCACCATCGGCCCGAGCGCCACGTTGTCGCGCACGTTCAGGTGTGGCCACAGGTAAAACAGCTGAAACACCATGGCCATTTCCCGGCGCTGCGGCGCCAGCTCGCGGTCGCTCATGGTTCGCAGTGCTGAGCCTTTGCGCACCTGACCCACGCGCTCATCGCCCAGCCAGATTTCACCGCCGCTGGGCTGCTCCAGGTAATTGATGCACCGCAAGCAGGTGGATTTACCCGAGCCGCTGGGGCCCAGTAGCGAGAGGGTTTCCCCGGCCTTGAGTTCCAGGCTGATGCCCTTGAGCACCTCCAGGTCGCCGTAGGATTTGTGCAATTCATGCACGCGCAGCAACACCGCGCTGTCAGGCGTTTTCATTGTTATGTCCCGGCAAGCGAATGGAAGGTGCGGCACCCCGCAACGGGGCTGCCGCTGGCGAAACGATTTACTTGCAGCCCGGCAGTTGCCAGCTCACGGCGCGGTCCAGGCCGGGGCGCGGCGTACCGCCTTGCGGCACGTACCAGACGTCTTGCGTAAGGCCGTAGCGCTCACCGATCTTGCGCATCTCGCAGCTCTGCCAAAGGCTGGCGATCTGCTGGTTGAACTGTTCGGCCAGCTCGGCGTTGTCTTTGCTGAACCCGAACACCACCTGGCCCAGGCCGGTCAGCAGCGGGTATTTGGGGTCGTCATCGGTAAAGGCGTTAAAGCGCAGGTGCCATTGCGGGTTGCGCGAAATAGCGAACTGCATCACCGGCGGGTCGCCAATCACCGCGTCGATGCGCCCGGCCAGCAGGTCGCGTACGGCGGCATCCGAGGTGTCGTACAGCGCCACTTTCACGCCCGGCAATTTGCGCAATTCCGGAATAAACGAAAATCCGGTGATGGTGCCGACGCGCTTGTCTTTAAGGTCGGCAAGGGTCTTCCAGTCGGTCTTTTCGGTCTGGGTAATGCCGTTCTTGAAATACTGAATCGGGTCGCTGAGGGTCATCAACTTGGCGCGTTGTTCGGTCCAGCCCATGGTGCCGGCCATTACATCCACACGCTTGGTTTGCACCGAGGCGATGGTGCCCGACCACTCCATCAATGCCGGTTTCACTTTCAGGCCGAGCTTGCCGGCGATCAATTGAAGAATTTCCCCGTCGTAGCCGATCATCTGACCGTCCTGATAACCTGTGCCCGGCATGTCGCCACTGAAGGCGATGGTCAGCGCGCCTGGCTCGACGGTCTGCGCGGCCTGCACGGCGGGCAGCAATACGGCGGACGTCAGCAATGCTGCGCCCATGACCCACCACCGATACGGTTTTGTTGCGTTCATGTTCTGCGTCCCTTGAGGCTGTTGTCAGATGCGTGACGGGTACTTGGCCCGCACCGCCACTGTAGGGCGCAGGGGCAGGAAAGGAGTTGGAGGTTCTGCACAGATGATTGAACAAACGCGACATGTTGCCAGCAGCACCGAAGCCCTGATCGAGCGCCTCGACACCCCCGCCGCCACGCCGCGCAAGGCAGGGCTTGAACTGTCGATCGGCATTCTGTTGTGGCCGCGTTTTCCGCTGTTGTCGTTGTCGGGTCTTACCGACGCGCTGCGGCACGCGGCGGACATCGGTGACCAGAGCCGGCAGATTCGCTGCCAATGGAAAATTCTTGGCCTGCCCGGCCAACGCACCGTCGCCAGTTGCGGCTTTGACGTGCCCGCCGATGACGTACTCAGCGAGCCGCAACGCTTCGACTACATCGTCGTCATCGGCGGGCTGCTCAGTAACGAAAACGAAGCGCCGGCGGCCTACGGACGGTTTTTGCAGCTGGCAGCGGCGGCGAATGTTCCACTGATTGGCCTGTGTACCGGCAGCTTTGTACTGGCCCAGGCCGGCTTGCTCAACGGCCGTACCGCCTGCGTGCACGCCTACCACCGCGACGACTGGAAGCGCCTGCACCCGGGCCTTCGGCAAGTGAACAACTGCGACTACCTGGTGGACGGCCCGCGCATCACCTGCGCCGGCGGCATTTCGGTGGTGGAGCTGGCCGTGTACCTGATTGGCCTGCACTGCGGCGCCGACCGCGCCGCCAAGGTGATACACCAGATGACCGTGGCCAAAACCGCCAGCCCCGGCAGCATCGACAAACGTAAAGCCCTGGGCTACGCCAACCTGCCCAATCGGCGCGTGCGCGAAGCCGTGATGCTCATGGAAAAACACCTGGCCGAGCCGCTGGAAATCGACACCATCGCCACGCTGGTGGGCACCAGCAAACGCCAGCTCGAACGCATCTTCGTCGAGCAAACCCGCAGCACGCCCAGCCAGTTCTACCGCCAGATGCGCCTGCGCTTCGGTCGCTGGTTGCTGGTGAGCTCCGACCGGCAGATTGGCGAAATCGCCTACGAATGCGGCTTCGCCGACGCCCCGCACTTCATTCGCCACTTCCAGCGCGAGTTCGGCATGTCGCCGGGCAAGCTGCGCACGTTGCTGGCTAATGCGGGGTAGCAACGCGCATACGGTTTCGGCTTATGCTCGTGTTTCCGGATAGCAAGGCAGCCCTGATGACCACCACCTACGACGCCCGCGGCAATCGCTATGCGGTGGCAACGCCTGCGCAGGTTGTTGAAGCGGGCGTCGCTCTGCCATCGACGGCGGCACACGCAGCCAGCGCGTCCAGCCAATGGGCACGGGCGGCTATCGCGCTGTTCTGCGCAGGTGATGAACAAGCGTCTGCCGGGATAAAAAAGCACAGCACCGACGGCTTGCTGATTGGCCCGTTTCAAAACAGCGCTCCGTTCGACCTGCTGATCATCAATACCGATGGCTCGCTGGCGGAGCGCAGCGGTAACGGACTGACGATTTTTGCGCAATCGCTCATGGACGCCGGGCTTGTGGCCTCTGGTGCCCAGTTCACCGTGCACGTACACCACCACGCAACGGACATTCCTTCTCCTACGCCCACAACCCTGACTTCCGCCTCGCATACAGGGCTAAGGGGGGTCTGGTTGGATATGGGCGCACCCGCTTTTGGCCCGCAGGCGGTCGGTGCCGCTCTGCCTGTTGACGACGCTGACAGCTCGGGCGCGAATCGGGTGCCTGTGCTTGAAGCGATTCGTGCCGACTGGACACAGAGCTGTTTTGTTCGCCTGGGAAATCCGCACTGCGTGACGCTTGTTAGCGACCCCGGCGCATTGCCGGCAATGGACTGGCTTGGCTCCACGGCATTCCGTGCCCTGGCTGCCATCGCATTTTCAGCGTCGGCGCCTGCTTCGCTGAGCAGAGGCCTGGGCAACCCGTGCCCCAGCGGCGTCAACCTGCAATGGGCGGTGGCAACAGGCGAACGGAAAATTCTGGCGCGGGTGTTCGAACGAGGCGAGGGGCCCACGTTGTCTTCCGGCACGAGCGCCTGCGCCGTGGCCAGCGCGCTGTGGAAACACGCGCAGGTCAGCGCCGGAGACGTGGACGTTGAAATGCCCGGCGGTACAGCGCCAGTGCGGCTGACAGTGAAGGACGGTGAGCTCGTGCAGGTGCACCTGTTTGGCGTCGCGACGAAGCGTGTCGACTAGCACCGCAACCGACGTGCGCCCCCGAATCGTCGGGCCATCCTTGGCATTTCAGATCGACTGCTAAACCCGATCGCTGCTGTCTTCGAGGCGGGTGATACGACTCAATTCGAACGCACCTCACTGCAAGGCTCGCGCTAACCGAAAGCGCATCTATGCTGTGGCTGGTGAATAGCTTTGTCGCGGCCCTTAGGCAGTGCGCCGTCAACGACAGATTTGCAAAGGAAGGTAATCCGCCATGACGACCGCTTTATCTGTAGTCACTCACGCTAACGCTGCCGGCCGGCCGTAACCACGCTCATGCACAGCCGAGCACTGGGGCTGGTCTGGCTGCTGTGTGCGATCAGCGGCTGCAGCCTGTTCACGCTCGACAGCGAGATGCAGCAGGCCCGCTCCGAGCTGGTGCTGATTGCCGGGCATATCAGCGATACGGCGTCCGGGCGCGGCGCGCTGGTGGCGCTGCTCGACGCACAGAGCCGGCTTGTGACCTATCGCATTGCCGCGCCGGGAGAAGACTTCTATTTCACCGAAGCACCCGCCAGTTACCAGCTCCTCGCGTTTGACGACCGTAACGGCAACTTCGTGCTCGACGCCGATGAACCGCGGCACTGGCGCGCCAACGCCCAGAGCACGCTGCTGCAGGTGCAGCCCGATGCCGCCACGCGCAAACGCGTGAGCCAGACCAATGTGATTGGCCTGCGCGCCGATGATCTTGCCCAGGCGCCCGCGCTGGATCTGACCCTGGAGGTGCTGCGCCGCGAGCACCCACGCATGCAGCGCAACTACCTGCAACCGGTGCGCTTTGACGACCCGCGCTTCAACCCGGAAATCGTTCAGCTCGGAGCGTGGCAGCCGCTCACCTTTATGCGCGACATCGGCTATGGCCTTTACCTGCTGGCGCCGTGGGACGACAGCAAGGAGCCGATCTTCCTCGTGCATGGCATCAACGCCTCGCCGCGCGACTGGCAAGCCATTGCGGCGGGCATCGACACCCGGCGTTTCCAGCTTGTGCTGTTTCACTACCCCAGCGGTGTGCCGTTGAACAACAGCGCCTACCTGCTGAGCGCCGGCATTCGCGACGTGCAGCGGCGCTACGGGCCGGACCGTATGCACGTATTCGCCCACAGCATGGGCGGCCTGGTAGCCCGGCGCGCATTGCAGCAGCTCGAAGGCCCGAGCAGTCAGTCGGTGTGCCTGTTCGTTACGCTGTCCACGCCCTGGGGCGGTCATCCCTCGGCCGCCAAGGGCATCCGAAACGTGCCGCTCGAAGTGCCGGTGTGGAAAGACATGGCCCCGGGCAGCGCCTACCTGCAGCAGCTTTTTGCCACGCCGCTGCCTGCGTCCATCCGCCAGTGGCTGCTGGTCAGTTATGCCGGCAACAGCCGCCTGTTGCCCGAGCCCAACGATGGCGTGGTGCCGCTGGCCAGCGAACTGCTCGACGCGGCGCAAGATGAAGCCGCGCACATTTACCTCGTCAACGAAGACCACACCCGCATTCTGCACAGTCGGCGCACCTTCCAGTTGCTCGACCGCGCGTTGCAAGGTTTGCCGCAGAAAGGGTGTGCCGGTTGACACCCTCGCTGCAGCAAAAAAGCGCCGTAAACGGGAGTCCACGACCGTTGCAGCGTCAATCCCCAAGCCATTGCCGGCTTGGGCTTTTGTTTCAACATGGAGTAAGTCGAAGCATGAAAATGACCGGAAGATTGTTAATGGGCGTCGCCCTCGGCGGCTTGCTGCTCAGTGGCTGTGTGTCCAAAGTCACCAACGAAAGCCAGTACTCCGGCTTTTTGCCCAACTACGATGGACTCCAGCAAGCCAAATCCGCCAACGGCCAGCCGGTGATGCGCTGGGTAGCCGAGGGCTTCGACCCTCACGCCTACGACACCGTGGTGTTCAACCAGCTTGTGCTGTACCCCGCGCCCAAACCCAACGAACGCGTGAACCTCAAAACCCTGCAGGAACTGCAAGCGCAAACCAGCGCCAGCGTGAAAGGCGCGCTGGCGAAGAAATACAGCGTGGTCGGCAGTGAAGCCGCAGCCAAAGGCAGGCGCGCCCTGATACTCAACGCCGCTATCACCGGCGTTTCCGCCTCCACCGAAGGCATGCAGTGGTACGAAGTGCTGCCCGTGACCGCCGTAGTAGGCGCAGCCTCGGCCGCCGCAGGCACGCGCGACCAGAACACCGAACTGTACGTGGAAGCCAACCTGGTTGACGCGGCGAGCGGCAAAGCCGTGCTGAAAGTCGTGCGCAAAGTATTCGGCACCAACCTGGACAACGACAAACAAGCCATCACCGCCAACGACTTCAAAGAGGCCATCAAAGGCCTTGGTGCGGATGTGGATGCGTTTATCAAATAGCGGGAAGTGGTGTTAAGAAAGGCCGCCTCCGGGCGGCCTTTCTTTTCGGCTCTGCCTAAGACCTGACGCCGCCTTCGCCGTGAGTGGCCGCATTGATTAACGCCTTGGCCATTTCGCTAAGCGTCTGAATGATGCCCGACTCCAGATTTTTATTAACAAACGCATCCGCCGCCGCGAGCGTTTGCACATACAGCATCAAGTCGCCGGCGCGCTCCAGCGCATCTGAAACGGGCACGCCCGGGTTAACGGAAAACAGCGCGGCGCCGTCCATGTGATCGAAGGGTTGGTGGGTGGTTACGGGGGTTGGGTTGTTCATAAAAAAATCTCCTATACGACTAATTTATTGCGCCCCGTTTGCGGCCAAACAAAAGGGTGGCAGCTGTACGCAGGTTGGCCGACCGGGTATAGGAACCGGCACACCCGAAGGTGTCCCGCGCACAGCTGCCATAAAGCAGACATTAAAAACGCCTGACTCTTATAGCAGACGCTCGTGCGCCTATAACATCCCGGCGGCCAAGCCGGCTTCGCTGATTATTCAGCGATGGGGAACTGTAGCGGGCGAGGGCAGGGGAAAGATGTCGGCTGTGGCGGGCAGGGGTGAAGGATGTAGGGCGTGAAAATGGGGATGTGTTAATTGGGTGGATGTTGAGTGCCGGGGCGAAAAGCTCAGTAGAGCAGGGGAGCCAACGGCAGAGGCGGGCTCATCGAATAAACAGGCTTCGTTCTCTTGTTCGCCGCGTTTGCGCGATAAAGCGGCTAACCAGGATATCAACCCGCCACCGTCATTCCCGCGAAGCGGCGGTCCGACGATTCGGAATGCAGAATGGCCCGGCGGGCTCGGTTTCCTGCCGCCGCCTTCGCGGGAATGACGGGCTTCGGGGCCGCCTGATGAGACGGTTACCACGTTCGCTAGTGGCCGATTACAGTCCGTCCTCACAGGCAGCTATCGGCCAAAAGCGGACGTTTAGAGTAGAAAAATAAATCTGTCCCCTTTTCCAATTCTTTTCCAATTTAAAGTCGTGCGCAAAGTGTTCGGCACCAACCTGGACAACGACAAACAAGCCATCACCGCCAACGACTTCAAAGAAGCAATCAAAGGCCTTGGTGCGGATGTGGATGCCTTTATCAAATAGCGGGAACCGGTGTTAAGAAAGGCCGCCTCCGAGCGGCCTTTCTTTTCGGCTCTGCCTAAGGCCTGACGCCGCCATCGCCGTGAGTGGCCGCATTGATTAACGCCTTGGCCATTTCGCTAAGCGTTTGAATGATGCCCGACTCCAGATTTTTATTAACAAACGCATCCGCCGCTGCGAGCGTTTGCACATACAGCATCAAGTCGCCGGCGCGCTCCAGCGCATCTGAAACGGGCACGCCAGGGTTAACGGAAAACAGCGCGGCGCCGTCCATGCGGTCGAAGGGTTGGTGGGTGGTTACGGGGGTTGGGTTGTTCATCGTTTAACTCCTCCTGTGAGATTGAAGAACTTCCTCCCATTGCGGCCAAGCAAAAGGGTGGCAGCTGTACGCAGGTTGGCCGACCGGACACAAGAAACCCGGCACACCCGAAGGTGTCCCGCGCACAGCCGCCATAAAGCAGGCATAAAAAAGCGCCTAACCGTTATAGCTGACGCTGTGGCGTCTTGTGTGAAATCCGGCGGCCAAGCCGGCTTCGCTGACTGTTCAGCGATGGGGAACTGTAGCGGGCGAGGGCGGGGGAAAGATGTCGGCTGCGGCGGGCAGGGGTGAAGGATGGAGGGCGTGAAAATGGGGATGTGTTAATTGGGAGGATGTTTCTTCACCGGCGACGTCCATCCTGCTTTCTGTCCTGTGTTTATGCCCCAGCGCTACACGACCGCGAACGATGAGAGCTCGCTTGCGAATGTGCGCGCAGGAGGAACCTCCCTGGTTCGCAAGCGGCTGGTTTTTCTTGAAGCACACCTTCTTGACCGTACGTACATCGTCGGAAACAGTCGAACCTACGTCGATGCCTATTCCGTACCGATGATGCGCTGGGCATCCCTCATGCTCCCGGGCGGATTGGCAAGTTGGCCCGCAGTGAAGGCGCATCATGAGCGGATGCTTGCAGAGGTTGGCGTGGAACAGGCAATGCGCGACGAGGGATTGATCTAGGACCGGATGGGCAATTACCTGGTGCTGATTCGTGATGACATTCGAAAGCGGTCAGCGCCTGGTTAGGGGTTTCGGGTGTAGCGGTTCAGCTTCACGCTCGGGCCCCACAAGAGGCTCTGAGCCGCGAGTGAGAGCGAGACCTTATTTTCCAGTTTAACGAGTGCTCCGATATCGCCTCGTCCAACGCGCTTCAGTCACTGAACAGGCCTTTATCCCAGAACGGCTCGCCGCCAAAGCGGTCGACCAAAAAGTCGATGAATGCGCGCGCTCGTGCGGTTTGGTTACGCATCGACGGATGTACCGCGTACATGGCGATCGGTGGCCGCATATGCTTTGCAAGCACGATCGAAAGTTCTCCGCGCCTGATGGCCTCGTGTGCAATGAAGGTCGGAAGTACCGCAACCCCAACGCCGGCGATGGCCGCTTCCCGAATGGCATCGCCGTTAGCGAAGTCGAGACGACTAGTGACAGATGGCACAACGTCGCCGGTGAATTTCCAATAACCCACTTCATCAACGTTTGAGTAAGTCACGCCAGGAAAGCGCGAAAGCTCATCCGGCTTTTGTGGTGTGCCCAGGCGGTCAAGTAGCACTGGACTGGCAACACACACGTGCCGAATGGTCACCAGCCGCCGCGCCACTAATGACGAATCCGGTAGTCGCGCGATGCGGATCGCGAGATCGAAACCGTGGTGTATCAGATCGACCGTGCGGTCGTCGGTGTCGATCGAGAGCGAAACGGCAGGATGCCGCTCCAGAAACTGCCCGACTGCCGGGGCCAGGCAGTGCGCGGTGAACGAGACCGGAGCAGCAATACGGATTCGCCCCTTCAATTCCTTGCTAGCGCTCGAAGCCGCTTCTTCCGCTTGTTCGAGCCCCGCTAGCACCTCGACGGCCCGGTCATGGAAATCGCGGCCCGCTTCGGTGAGCTGGACGCGGCGCGTTGTCCGGTCAAATAGCCTGGCGCCTAGCCTATCCTCGAGGTCACGGACACGACGACTCACCGCCGACTTCACCACGCCGAGACGTTCCGCGCCCGCAGCAAAGCCGCCGGCCGAAACGACAGCAACAAACACCCGCATATCTTCAAATCGGTCGGCCATGCGCAAATAGTGACGGCGGTAAGTAGCGTAATCAACCCATAAGTGGTTCGCGAAGGAAGAACAGATAGTGCTCGCGATGGTGGTTTTTCGAGAACCCTAACTGCCGTAGTTTGGCCGTAGTTTCGTCGCACAGATCAGCGTCGGAAATCTCAAAACCATAATCTCACCAGGGGACGTCATGCCGAATTCGAACGCCGCAACCAGAGCCTCTTCTCGGCTCGCCCAAGTCGGCGCTGTGGCGTACGTGATCTGGGCGCTGCTTCACTTCAATGCGGCCTGGAGCGTTTATCAGCTTGGCCAATCCATGGCTGAAGGCATGCCGCGCGGGCGTGTTTTGCAGGACGCTTGGAACCTGCTTTGGCTCTCGGTTATCGCGCTCGTCGTTGCAGTGGTTTTGAACTGGCGCAATGACGTCCGCGGCTGGTGGATCAACCTTGTGGTCATCAGCGTAGTCGACTTGGGTTTCATCTTCTATGTGCTGATTCCTGGCTATGTCCCGATGTGGCCTGGCCTCGCAGGTCCGCTGTTCTGGCTTTTGGGGCTCTTCCTATCGAGCCTGGCGCTGCGCCGAGCCGGGTAACTCCCATTTGAATGTACCGATCTGCCCCGGCGATCAAGCATCACCTTAGCGTCGAAACGCGCGACATCCGAAGTCGAGCTGGACCGACTTCGTCTGAAGCTTTTTCGGCCTGAGCTGATTTCAATTCCAACCCATAAGGATATCTATCCATGACAAGCGAAACGATCCGCAACCCCCACGCAGACCATCTCCTCACGCCTGAAAACTCGGCGCTGCTCATCATCGACTACCAGCCGCTCCAGGTTTCCTCGATTCGTTCCATGCGGCCTGAGGAACTCGTGTTTAACATCGCGGCCATTGCGAAGGCGGCAGTCAACTACGGTGTGCCGATCATCCACTCGACGGTGAACGTTTCGACCGGTCTTAACAAGCCGCCGATTCAGCAATTGCAGGACCTCATTGGTGACGTACCGACCTATGACCGGACCACGGTCAACGCTTGGGAAGACGTCGAATTCAAGCAGGCCGTTAAAGCGCTCGGGCGCCGCAAGCTCATTATTACGGCGCTGTGGACCGAAGTGTGTCTAGCGTTCCCCGCGCTCGATGCTCTGTTGGAAGGTTATGAAGTGTACGTTCCTGTAGATGCCGTGGGCGGGACGTCGGTCGCCGCACACGAGGCAGGGCTGCGTCGTATCGAGCAGGCGGGCGGCAAGATGACCAGTCGCGTTCAGTTGTTCTGTGAATTCCAACGGGACTGGGCTCGCAAGGCGACCGTCCCTGGCTTCATGGATGTCTTCGAAAGCTTCGACGGGGTCAACCCGGAGAAAGCCGCAGCTGCAGGCACCGCCCAGGCTCGGTAACCCTTTTCAAAGACTAGGTTGCGGCGGCAGTTACCGCCGCCGCACCCAAACACGAATAGACAGCCAATGAGCAAATCATTCAGGAAAAAAAGAGGACGGATTTATTTAACGACTCTAAATTAGAGCTGTTTAATAAATCCGCCCCTTTTTCACTCCATCTAAAGATGGTAAGCCGCATGTGGTCGGCGAGGTCGTATATGGGTATCCACCTTGGAAGAGGGAGTAACCATCCAACAACGGCCCGCTCTTGGCCGAAGTCGGACACCCGTTGACTGGCTGCTTTCTTCTCTAGAACCGGGCGAATCGCTGCCGGTACTGAGCGGGAGTCAGCTTGGTCAGCTCCTTGAACATTCTTCTGAGATTCGAATCGCTGCTGAAGCCCAGCTCACTGCTGATGGTTTTGAGGGGCACGGATGTCAAGATCAATCGTTCGCTCACCTGGCTCAGCTTGATGCGACGCGCATAGGTGGCTACCGCGCTCCCGGTCTCTTCCCCGACCTTGCGCGCCAGTGTCCGTTCGGTCATTCCCAACTCTGCCGCCAAGATGCGAACAGTGATCCTCTCGGCTGGCAACCTTTGCACCAGCGTATGCAACCTACGCAGCAGTTGGCTGGGTTGCTCGATCAGACTGAGGGCCCGGAAGGCCGCGTGCGACTGGATCGGGCGGGGAAGTACCATCAACCGGTTAAGGTCGTTGAACACCGTTGCATCAACCTGCCGCTCAATCAGCGCCTGGGCGAGCGGTAGGTAGCCGTTGACTCCGCTGGCAGTGCCGGTGCGTTCGTTGAAGATGCAGTTCTGCTCATACTGCCATCGCACCTTGGGATAGCGCTGAAGCAGCGTGTCGGCCAGCCACCAGGTTGCGGTGGCGTGCTCGCCATCAAGGCGGCCACTGGCGGCAGCAAGGCATACTCCAGTGCAATAACTCCAGATACGACAGCGCTTACCGAGCTTCGCCAGGCCGGCCAAAAGCGAGGCATTGTCATGCAGGGTTTTATCCACCTGCTGGGGGGACTCGGCCCAATAACCAGGGATCAGCATCGCGTCCAGAGCAAGCTCCAGAAGCCCATGATTGGCCGTCAGAACCAGGCCGTGAGCACAAGTGACCGCACCGCTTTGCTCGGCGACGAAGTAGGTTTCGAACAGCGAGCGCTCCGTTCGCCGGTTCGTTGCATGCAGCATATCCACGAACGCCAGAAGCCCTGCTGGCATGCAGTCGGGGAAGAGCAACAGACCGATTCGTAGAGGGGTAGTCATGGCAATAAATGAATGGTTTATGTCAGTTCACGCCATTATGAGCATTTTGCTGTCCCGGCACCATGAGTCCACACCCCAGGAGCCTCATGATGAACATTCAGCAAATTCGCAACGCTACGATCATTCTCGAACTAGGCGCGCACCGCATTCTGGTCGATCCGATGTTGGCCCGCAAAGGCGCTCTGCCTTCGTTACGCGTCTTCACTGGGCGTCAGAGGAACCCGACCGTCGAACTCCCGGAGGGCGCTCGCGACGCCTTGGAGTCCATCACTCACTGCCTGATCACCCACTGCCAGAAAGGCCACTTCGACCATCTGGACAGAGCGGGCACGCGGTGGCTGAGAGAGCGGCAGATTCCCGTTATCTGCACGCCACATGACGCGGCTTACCTGGCGAAGCTGGGTTTGAATGTACAGCCATTGCCGGAAGGTCATGGCGAGCCGAAACCCTTCCTGGGTGGCGTGATTCGCACAATCCGTTGCACCCATGGAGAGGGAGTGGTTGGACGTCTGATGGAACACGGCGTCGGCTACCTGATCGAGCTGCCAGGCGAGCCCAGCCTGTATCTGGCCGGCGATACGATTTTGACCGCCACGGTAAGTGCCTTCGTGTTGCAGCATCAGCCTCAGGTCAGTGTGGTGCCTGCGGGAGGGGCGCGTTTCGACGTGGGGAGCGACATAATCATGGGCTTGTCCGATGTACTCGAATTTACCCGTCTGAGCCAAGGCACCGTTATCGCGAACCACCTGGAAGCGATCAACCACTGTCCTGTTACCCGCAAGGAGCTGGCAAGTGCGGCAGCCAAAGCCGGCGTTGCCAGTCGGCTACTGATTCCCGGCGATGGTCAGGTAATGGCTTTGACATAGACCGCCGTGCTGCTCGTAACCGAACGCTGATGGCTACGAGCGGCAAATTTTGGCATTTATGGATGTTCACTGTGCCGGCCAAAGATGTTCCCTTTTTTCATCCCGACTGGCCGCAATCGGCCAAAAGCGGACGTTTCAGACCTGGGGAAAACTCGATTCTTTTCTCCCTTCGCCCAACCGCGCGTTTTAACCGCGAGCGCGGCGTGCGGCGCTGACCAAACCCTCAATCCATTCCTGATGCCCATTGATCATCGGATTCGGCTTGGCGAGCGCCAGTTCGGCAGCCGGCTTACCTTTCTGGGTTTCCTGGGTGAGGATGCGCACGCGGCCGCCCTCCAGGTCTTCGATCAACCACGCGTGATGCACGTCCAGACGGCTGTCGGCGTCACCGTCCACCCAGCCATGCCATGCAACGCGGCCCGGTTTACCGGCTGCTGGCGGCTCGTGTTCAGTAACCTGCGCTTGCACCGGAAACCCGAAGGTGGTGAAGCAAAAAAGCGCACCGTCACTCAACAGCGGGCCGCTGCCGTCGTGAAAGTGAATGTCGCTGGCGTTGCTGTAGTAGGTCGGCCAGGCACGGGTGTCGTCCAACTGCTGCCAGATTTCGGCGGCGCTGACACCGGCCACGATGATTTCGTTGGAGGCGAAGTTTTCAGTGGTGCCGGGCAGGTAGGCGTCGGGCCAGATGATTGCGTGCATTCGGTGATTCCTTTAAGTCGATTGGACGGCAGTGATGACTGCCTTTGACGGGAAGAATGATCTGCGCCCACACTCCATAAGACCAATCATCTTCTCTGAGGTATTGCATAAGCGTGCGTGATATCAGAACAGTGGATCTGAACTTGTTGAAAACGCTGGATGCGTTACTCGACGAGCGCAGCGTCACCAAGGCGGCTGCGCGCCTGGCACTCACCCAGCCGGCGGTCAGCGGCATGTTGACGCGCTTGCGTGACAGCTTCGCCGACCCATTGTTTGTACGGGCGCAACGTGGCCTGGTGCCAACGCCCAGGGCCTTGGAGCTGGCTTTGCCCATCAAGCGTGTATTGGGTGAAATTGAAGTGCTGCTGCAACCTCAGCGTTTTGAACCGGCGACCGCCAGCGTGACGCTGACCATCGCCGCCACCGACTACGCACAACGCACCATCCTCGTACCGTTTCTTACCGCACTGGGCCGCCAGGCGCCCGGCATCCGCATTGCGGCATTACCGGTGGACGACCACCGTGTGCTGAGTCAGTTGGAAGCGGGCGACCTGGACCTGGCCATCCTCACCCCGGAAACCACTCACGACGGCTTGCATGCCCGGCATCTGTATGACGAGCAGTACGTCTGCGTGATGCGCCACAACCACCCGGCGGCCAGCGATTTGACC
This sequence comes from Pseudomonas viridiflava, assembly GCF_900573885.1. GTDB lineage: Bacteria > Pseudomonadota > Gammaproteobacteria > Pseudomonadales > Pseudomonadaceae > Aquipseudomonas. The sequence continues at coordinate 35,934 of NZ_UPSE01000565.1, read as the reverse complement.
CTGCAACGCTTTTGCGCGCTGGACCACGCCATTGTTTCGTACGCCGGTGGTGGTTTTCGCGGCGTTACCGATAGCGCGTTGGCCCAGTTGGGTCTGGAGCGCCGGGTAAGCCTGTCGGTGACCAGTTTTCTGATGCTGTTGGAAGTGCTGCGCGGCAGCGATCTGATCGCGGTAGTGCCGCGTCGTCTGGTCAGGGCGAGCGAAGGTTTGCAGATATCCGAACCGCCGCTGAGCCTTCCCGGCTTCAGCAAAATCGCCGCCTGGCATGAGCGCACCCACCATCAACCAGCCCAGCAGTGGGTGCGGGCGCTGCTGTTTGAAACCTGCAAAGCCCTGGTCTGAGCGTCCTCAATTGGCTTGATAGCGCTCCAGCCAATGGGCGTAACGCGCCGGCAGCACCCACCGAACAATCGAAAAAATCAGGAAGAGACCACGAAAGTTGACGGTGCAAATGACCGCCTCTTGCCGATTGTTGCCTATCGAGCACGGTCGCTATCGGCCAGAAGCGGACGTTTAGAGCAGAGAAACAAATCTCTCGCTTTTTTCGCACGTGGTTGTTGTGCGCCCCGATGACGAAAACTGGGCGCAGCGCGTGATCGACTCCGTGGCCAAATACCGTACGGCTTGCCTCCTGAGGTAAAAAAACCGCATCGTTAGCCGCAAGGATGCATAAGCGCTTCATATAGAGTATGCCGCGCGCCAGGGACGTTCGGCGTCCCATTCCAAGCACCGCCTTTTCAGCCTCGATAAGACCAGAAGAAAGGAGACAGATTTATTTTTCTACTCTAAACATTCGCTTCTGGCCGATTGCCGCCGTTCACGACAGGCAGCTTTCGGCCATCTGGCGTTTTGATCGCTGCTTGAACCCGGTGCTGCCTCGTGCGGGCGGTGACGGGTTCGGGTTTATGTAGCGCGCTGCCTCGGCCCTGTCGCAGGTAGCGACCTTCGGCCAAGTTCGGGAAGGTGCAGGGGTTCCAACTGCCGGCTGCGTTCTCCGATTAAATAGGGTCGCCGCCCGCGGGCGATTTCTCGTAGTAACAGTAGTCCCCTTCATGGCGAACAAACGTGTAACCGGCGGACTCGTACAAACGCTTCGCGGGGTTGTGTGTGATCACGCCAAGCGTCAGCCGCGTCACGCCGCTTTTCAGCGCCTCGTGTTCAAAATCCCTGAGCAAAAACGTGCCGATGCCTTGCCGGCGGTAAGCGGCTAGTACGGTGATGGAGCTTAGGACGGCTTGCTCATTCTCTGCTTCCCAGAAGTAGTACCCAGTGGCCTCGCCGGCTACTTCAGCGACTACCATTCGAGATAAATTCGCTACCCACTGCTCCAGATGCCGGTCGAGCGCCCGGGTCCAGCCCTGCAATGAGGCGGGCTCAAAATCCTGGATGTAAGCGCGCTCAAGTCTGAACACGAGGGGTAAATCGTCAGGGGTGGCTGGACGTAGTTCAGGTTTCACGGTTGGCTTCCCAACTTTGTGAGGTCTATGCGTGTGCCTGGGGTGCGCGGTTGAAAGCCACGCACCCCAGGCAGCGCAGGCGCGTTCACGGCAAGAAGTAGTCGGCTCCCAGTTCGGTTGCCAGGCGCTCCTTCAATGCCGCCGAAAGCCGGTTCACGGCGCCCACCGGCCCGTGGTGAATGCCGACTTCAACGATGTCGCCCGCCGTGTTTCGGCTGAGGGTCAGAACCCCGTGGAGGTCAACCCCGCCGAAGGCCTTCGCGTCATATTCGAGTAACTCGCGCTCGCCAAACGTGGCATGAAACACCACCGCGTGTGCTTCATACAGCGAGCCAGCGGTTTGGACAACGCGTATGACGCCTTCACGCCCTTGCAGCGGGCGATTGAGCACTGACGAAATCAGGTTCACGTTTGGCGCCAGTTCATTGAGCCAGGGCGGGGACAACGACACCGTCGTCGGCGCGCTCATGATGCAATCCTCAATACCACTTTGCCGGTCGTGCTGCCTTGCGCCACTAGCGCATGCGCCTGCGCGCCCTCATTTAGCGGAAATTCATGGCTGACATGCGGCGTTAGTTGGCCTGACTCAACCCACGCGGCCAATTGTTGCAAACCGGCGCTGTCTGCCTCGACAGCCACGCTGGAAAAGCGTCGCCCGGCCGCAGCAGCCAGCGCGGGCATGTGGCCGTTACTGAGCCCAATGGACGTCACGACGATGCCGTCTGGCTTGAGCACCGGCAAAGAACGCTCTGCATAATCATGGCCAACGGTATCGAACACCACATCGAGGTCACTCAGTACCGTTGTGAAATCCGTCGTTTGATAGTCGATAACCTCGTCGGCGCCGAGGCCAAGCACGAAGTCGTGTTTCGCGGCGCTGGCGGTGGCAATCACGTGTGCCCCTAAGGCTTTGGCAATCTGCACCGCAACGTGTCCCAAGCCGCCGCCGCCCCCATGAATCAGCACCCGCTGCCCTGGCGACACCTGCGCGATTTCACTCAACGCTTGTAACGCCGTCAGGCCAACCAGCGGCAATGCTGCGGCCTGCGCGTGGCTGAGTCGAGCCGGCTTCAACCACAGATGACGAGAGGGCGCCGCCACGTACTGCGCATACGCATTGACGGCACGCGGGAACAGCGGCATGCCGAACACTTCTTCGCCCACTTTAAAGCGCGTAGAGCCCACCTCGATTTCTTCAACCACACCGGAAACATCCCAGCCCGGTACAAAGGGCGCCGGGCCGAGGAGGGGGAAAGCGCCCGAGCGCACCAGCAAGTCGACCGGATTGATGGAAGCGGCATGCACCCGAAGCAACACTTCGGTGAAGTTGCGAACGGGTTTGGGCACATCGACCAGCTCAAGCACCTCAGGGCCGCCCACGCTGTATTGAATCAAGCTTTTCATGGTTTGGTTTCTCAGATAAAAGCTCTGACGTAGAGCCGCTCTGGCTATACTCGGCGTCACGATCTCCTTTGTAAATTAGGCACCTTTTAGTGCTATAGGTACCCAATGGATACTACCTTCAACCATCTTTCGCGCTCCACAATCCGCAAAATAAGGGCCGGTGATATTTACGATGTCACGTGTCCGTCACGTAGCGTGATTCAGATGCTGGCGGATAAATGGACCCTGCTGATCATCGATTCGCTGTCATCGGGCCCGATGCGCTTTGGCGAACTGCGCAGGCAAGTGGGCGGCGTCACGCAGAAGATGCTGACGCAAACGCTGCGCCTGTTGGAACGTGACGGTCTGGTCTTGCGCGTGGTGTATGCCAGCGCGCCACCGAGTGTGGAATATTCGCTGACGCCGCTTGGCCAAAGCATCACCGCCATTTCCGAGCAGATGTGCCGCTGGGCTCAGGACCATATGAAGCCGGTGCTACTCGCCCGACTCGACTACGACACCCGCGTGGCAAGCGAAGCGCCCCCGCAGCCAGGCGGCGCGGCAGGCAGTCGCGTACGGCGCCAACTTACTTAAGGACGGCGGCTGCTTAGCGGGCAGCCGTTTCGCGAAAGGGGACAGATTTATTTTCGCTACTCAAAACCTGACGCGTTGCTGCATTTTCAACGAGGCCCAGGCCGCGATGCTGCCAATGGCGGGGGCGCCCGTCAGCCTGAGCGCCGTGTCTAGCGAGGGTTCCAGATGCGCCGCGAAAAACGTGATCAGGCCGAGGAAATACGCCATTACGTTGTTCATGACCGGAACGGCGCGCAGCGATACCACGGTCATGGCGATAGCGAACACCACCGCTGGCAACGCCAGCTTTCCGAGCAGCGGGCTTAACGCTGCAATCGACAGGGCCGCCACCATGCCCAGGCCGACGCCAGCGACCACGGCGCCGTAGTTGATGAAGCCGTCGCGCAGGCTGTGGCCGCGAGAGAAAAACGCGACCCAGCCGATAAACATGGCCCACACCGGCAGGCCGATCCACAGGCTGAGTGCCGCCGCTGCGGCAGCGGTGATTGCCGCGACCGCCGTAACGCTGTTGAACTGAAGTAACCCGTTTACGCGGGCAGCGGAGCCGCTGCGGTTGTGTTCGACGTTGTTCATTGGTTGCGCTCCTGCACGTTGTCGACGGCGTTGGGCTGGGCGTTTACGCGCGTGTGCAGCAGGTCTTCGAGACCGATTCTGCGGAGCATTTCCGAGCGCACCCGGTCCGCCATGGCGTTGACGATCTCGGCGCCGTCTTGCGAGGGGTCAATGTGGCGGCGAAACGGCCGGCGTCCTGGCGCCATGCCAACGATGTCGACAATGGCCCGCGCCACGTCTGCCACGTCTGCGTCAGCAGGTTCCAGCGCAGCCAGCCCTTGCAGGCTCTGCTCGGGAAGGCCGGCATACGGACCTTCGTGGTACTCCGCCGCTCGCGCGCTGTCTGCCGGAGTGCCGGAGTGAACGAAATGATTGGTGCCTTTGGTGAACGCACCCGGCACCACGATTGAGGTGTCGATGCCCCAGCGGGTCAGCTCACCGGCATAAGACACGGCCAGTGAATCCATCGCCGCTTTGGCAGCAAAGTAGGGCGCCAGGTAGGGCGGCGTGCCCCCTCGCGCGCTGCTTGACGACACCCACAGCACCAGCCCGCTGCCTTGTTTGCGCAGGTACGGCAAGGCGGCGCGGTTGACCCGTTGGGTGCTCAGTACGTTGATGTCGTAGAGCTGGGCGAATTGCTCAGGCGAGAACGCTTCGGCCGGCCCGAACGACATATGCCCGGCGTTGTGAATGACCACATCGAGGCGACCTGCTTCGGCAATGATGGTGCCGATGCCGACCTCTACAGAATCGCTGCTCGCCACGTCCAGTTCGACGCTGCGTAAATCAACCTTGTGCCGTGCGGCGTAGCGGGCCACTTCTTCCACCTGGGGAGCGTTGCGCCCCAGGGTTTCGCGCATGCTGGCGTAAACGATATGCCCGGCCTGGGCGAGCGCGCGGGCGGTGAGTGCGCCGAAACCACTGGAAGCGCCGGTGATGACAATGACCTGTTGCATAACAATCTCCTGGTATCGAAAAAGTGGGGTTCAGCGCGGCTGGCTCAGATAATTCCGCCGTTGGCGCGCAGGGTCTGGCCGTTGATCCAGGCACCGTCGGGGCCGGCGAGAAAGGCCACGGTGGCGGCGATGTCTTGCGGCTGACCAAGGCGCTCCAGCGGCGCCAGCTTGGAAAGGCGATCGATGATTTCTTGCGGCTTGCCGTTCAGGAACAGGTCGGTGGCGGTTGGCCCCGGAGCGACGGCGTTGACGGTGATGCTGCGACCGCGCAGTTCTTTGGCGAACACGCTGGTCATGGCTTCAACGGCGGCCTTGGTGCCGGCGTATACGCCGTAGGTGGGTTGCAACATGGCCACCACGCTGGAGGAGAAATTCACCACGCGGCCACCGTCACGCATGCGCTTGGCGGCTTCACGCAGGGTGTTGAAGGTGCCTTTGAAGTTGATGTCGATTTGCCGGTCGGCGCTTTCATCGTCTGTGTCGGCGATGGTGGACAGCGCCATGATGCCGGCGTTGTTGATCAGGACATCGACGCCGCCGAAGTGACGCTCGGTCTCGTCGAACAGCTGGCGTACATCCTGGCTGCTGGCAACGTTGGCTTTCACTGCAATTGCCCGGCCGCCTTGTGCCTGAATGGTGGCGACCAGGGTGTTCGCCTCGCCGGCGCTGCTGGCGTAGTTGACCACGACGGCGAAGCCGTCCTGGGCAAGGCGTCTGGCGATTTCGCTGCCGATACCACGGGAGGCGCCGGTGACGATTGCTACTTTGCTGTTGGAAGTGTTCATGGTGTTTTCCGCCTGTTTGAACGTTCGTTTGGGTTGGTGTGGGAGTAGATTCCCATTGCGGTAATCTTGGATAAATAGACTGTTTTTGCCTTCACTATTCAATAAATACCAACAATGGATTGGCCCGAACGAAGGCCCGCACACTGGCTATTGGTTTACTGTCTTGGCTAAAGGCACGGTTGCTGGCGATACTGTTCATTCCTCTTCAACAATCCGAGTAGCGCCATGGATCAGGTTCGCGCCATGAAAATCTTCGTTCGTATTTACGAGCGCAGCAGCTTCACCGCCGCGGCGGACGACCTCGAAATTCCGCGCGCGACCCTCACCCACGTGATGAACCAGTTTGAACAATGGCTGGGTACGCGCTTGCTGGAGCGCAGCACGCGGCGCGTGCGACCGACGCTGGATGGCGAGGCGTATTACCGGCGTTGCGTCAACCTGCTCGCTGAACTGGAGGAGGCAGAACTGGCCTTCCGCCAAAGTGTTCCGAAAGGGCGCCTGCGGGTGGACCTGCATGGCACGTTGGCGCGGTTTTTTGTGATTCCCGCGCTACCCGACTTTATGCAGCGCTACCCGGGCATCGAGTTGTCGTTTAGCGAGACCGATCGTTTCGTCGATCTGATCGAGGAAGGGGTGGACTGCGTGGTTCGGGCGGGAACGCTGGGCGATTCTTCGCTGATCGGCCGGCACCTGATCGACTTGCCGCAAGTCACCTGCGCCAGCCCTGCGTATATCGAACGGTATGGCCAGCCTCAGCGTGTGGCTGATCTGGCGATGCACAAAGCGATCAACTATGTGTCGCGTACCAGCGGCAAGCTTTTCCCGTTTGAATTCCAGGGCGAGGGCGGCGTGCAGGAGGTGATTATCCCGACGGCGATCACCGTGTTTGGCGCCGAGATTTATACGGCTTCAGCGCTCGCCGGCATTGGCATTATTCAAGTGCCGCGCTATCGGATCGCCAGGGAATTGGAGCAAGACGTGCTGCGCGAATTGCTTCCCGCAAACCCGCCGCCGCCCATGCCAGTGTCTGTGCTTTATCCGCAGAACCGGCACTTGTCGCCGCGGGTGAGGGTGTTTGTCGACTGGCTCAAAGAAATATTCAAAGGCTGAGCGGCGTGTACGCGCAGCCGCCGCTTATTGCGCTGCGGCGCTCTGTTGCGCGGCGCCGATATGGGCATACCAGGCGCGACCAACGGCCAGGTGCGTGTCGAAGGCAAAGTGTTGCGCCAGCATCACCTGCAGCTCGGCTGCCTTGATACGCATCACATAGCTGCGCCGGGTTGTGACCAGACGATTATTCGGCGGCGTTTGCGCAGCGCTATACCATTTGCCCGGCGCCCCGTTGCCGGCCGCATAAACCGCCGTGGGTGTTTCAACCTGCCAGCCGCCGTCGAGCAGAATCCAGATGTCCGCAGACGTCGACACGCCCGCCACATGACTCTCTATCACCGTGCCGGCCGGGGCGTCCCATTCGCGGGAATTGTCGATCACCCACTTCAATTGCTCGTCGTTGAGCTCGGTAAAAAACGGCGTATGACGAAGCAGGCGCAAGTAAGTGACGGAGGGTTTCATACGGCTGTCCTGGTAAGCGGTTTCGGCGTCAGTCGCTGCGCGTGGCATGCAACCGATGACAGCGAGACCGGCAATCGCCAGGACGGACAGGCGAATGAGTGGTGGCTTGATCAGCGAAAAAATCATTGGAGGGTTCCTCACGGCAGCGTTAATGGCGTGAGGTGATAGTGGGCGATTCTACCGGCAAGATAATCGGGCGGTTATTGGCATCGCTATTCAATGCGCCTCAACAATAAACCGGAAAAAACCTGAGCCAGCGCAGCGGCCACGTGAGACCGCTGCGCCTTCACCGGGCAAGTGCGCCTACAAGTTCGGCGGTGGTGACAATGGCGTGCGCATAGGTCGGGCCATTGATGTCGTGTGCAGCTGTTAGCGCTTCTTCGCTAAAGGCTGCGGTGGCGTCCCGCACCAGCGTTACGTGATAGCCAAGCTCCGCGGCGAAACGGGCGGTCGATTCGATGCACGTGTTTGCCAGCATGCCGACAACAACCACTTTGCAAACGCCGTGCTGCTTAAGCCGCATATCCAGATCAGTATTGGCAAAGCCGCTAGCGCCCCAATGCTCGTGCACAACAACGTCCTGCTCCTGGGGAAGAAAGTCTGGATGCCATTCGCCGCCCCAGCTCCCTACCGCGAATACCTGAGCCTGCCCCGCACCGAGCTGATACGGGCTCGGGTGTTTCCACGCCTGGAAATCCTGGGGCGTAGCACGGTGGTGAGGCACATAGAAAACCTTGATTCCGGCCTCCCTTGCTGCGTTCACTACAGCTCCAAGATTGGCCAGCGTTCCGACCCTGTCGGCCACCGGCTTGGCCAAGCCATTTAGCTTGCCTCCCTCGCTAAGAAAGTCGTTGTAAGGGTCGACAAGCAAAAGACCCGTGTCGGCACCTGAATAGACATTCATGCTCATGTTTGCTTCCTCTAAATGCCTACTCGGCAGGCTTCCATATGGCAGGCAACGAAAGGTTTCCGGAGGCCACATCCCAAACGCTGGACACACAAAGCAGCGGGTTGTGCAGGTCGGCGTTCACATGCAACGCAGCGGTCACGCCATGGCAATTGAACGGACTAAAGCCTCGTTAGCCACAGCGGCTTCAACGCTACGTGAGAAGCACAGATTTGCCGGAGCGGCGCTCATTAATCTTTTGCTCATCATCCCGATACTCCTTGCTAAGGCGCCTGTCGACACAGCGTTAAACGCATGAGACTTAACCGCGGATCAATGCCAGCCCATCAGCGTTAAGTTGTTGTTTGTGCGGGGCCGTGATGCCGTGCAGTGCGCCCGGATATGCCACGGATTAGAGGGCGGCCTGTTGCGACCGACTATAGGAACAGGAGCAGCGCCGAACCATTCTACGAACAGGTGGCGCGCTCATCTTTAGGTATGAGTTGCCAGGCGACTGGACGGTGCGCGGCTGCGAGGGCGACGGCCTTCGGGTCCGCCTGATGTGGTGGTTACCACGTCCGCTTTTGGTCAATTGCGACCCGTGCTCACAGGCAGTTATCGGCCAGCAGCGGACGACTTGAGCGGCGGAATAAACCTGTCTTCAGTGGGTTTGAACATAGCTGCCCGCTCCTAGACGTTCATCAGCCCTGGGTTGAGTGTGATCGTTCTGATCTCGGTGAAGTCCTCAATCGCGGCCACACCATTCAAACGCCCGATCCCCGAGTGCTTGGAGCCGCCTTCCTCCGTGTCTTCGCCGAGTGCTCCCCATTCATTGATCCACACCATGCCCGCTTCGATCCTGGGCGCGATCCGCAGCGCCTTGGAGAGATCGCGCGTCCAGATACTGGCCCCCAAGCCATAGATGCTGTCGTTTGCCAACGCAACGGCCTCCTGTTCCGTAGCAAACCTCTGCATAGTGACGACCGGCCCGAAAGTCTCTTCCTGGACGACTGGCATCGTTGAATCGGTGACCTCCAGAAATGTGGGGCGAAAGAACGCGCCTTTCGACAGCAAGCCCTCGGTGACAGGCCCGCCTCGCACAATGACGTCGGCGCCGTCCGCAATGGCGCGCTCGACGATTTTATCGACGCGCTCGACATTCTCGCGGTCGATCATCGGTCCCATATCGCTCGACAGGTCCGCCGCAGATCCGACCTGTACCGAGCGCAGGCGCTTGGCGAAGCGTTCGCGAAACTCGTCGGCGATTCCTTCCTGCACGATCACGCGCTGGCCGGTCACGCAAAACTGACCCGCAAACGTCGTCACTGACTTTTCAAGTATGGGTAGCGCGAGATCAAGATCGGTATCGTCGAACACGATCGATGGCGTCTTGCCACCGAGCTCCAAACCAATGCGCTTGAAGTGCGGTGCAGCGCTCAGCGCGATCGCTTTTCCGGTCGCCGTGCTACCCGTGAAACTGATGACCGGCACCTCGGGAGAGGCGACTAGATGCTTGGCTCCCTCGCCTGTCTCATCGGTGAACATATTGATCACGCCGCGGGGCAGATCCGTGATGTTGGCGAAGATATTGGAAAGGGTTGCGGCGATCTGCGCGCTTTTGCCCGGCAGCTTAATGATTACCGCGCACCCGGCCGCCAAGGCAGGTGCGAGCGATCGTACCGTCAGAATTATCGGGGAATTCCAAGGGACAATGATCCCCGCCACGCCCATCGGCTGACGCATCACAAGCGCGATTCTGCCCGGCTTTGAGTCCACGACCCGCCCGGCATCAGTGCGCACGATCCCGGCAAAATAGCGTAGTGACGGGGCGCAAAGGTCGACCTCGAAGCCGGCCTCGCGTTGAATCTTGCCGTTTTCGGCGCAGAGGATCTTGATGAGCGCGCCCCGATTACGTTCGAAAGCGTCTGCCAGGTTGTCGAGCACACGCGCACGCAGCTTGCGGTCGTGTACCCAATCGGTCTCGCGCATTGCGCGTTTCGCCGCGACGATGCACGCCGCAGCGGTTTCACTCCCCCCTTCGGCATAGGTGCCGATAAGCTCGTAGGTGGCAGGATTGATGGACCCACGGATCGTATCCGAGCCCACCCACTCGCCGCCGACCCAATTCAACGCATGCCTGGAGGTGTGCGGGGTATCAATATTCATGACTAACTCTCAAATTTTGTCTGGTGCGAAGTGTCAGCAAAGCCTTGCTCAATGGGCATGAAGTCCAGTCGCATACGGATAGAAAGGCGCCATAAACGGCTATGCCGCTGGGAGCCCATCTGCCGGCAGAAGCGGACTGGTCTGCGCCGAATCTGCCCGCAAGTGTTCATCCCCGTGATGGAGGGCGTCAGTGAGCCCCTACCGTGAAGGGGGCGGCGTTCTTTGATGTCTTTACGGTCCACGAACCAGACTGCCGGAACGAACTGGCAGACGCGTAGGTGTCTTCCATGAACTGGAAGTAGGCCATCTTTCCATCACGAACCTTGGCGTGTATGGAAAACGGTGAGGTAAACACGTGGTTGACCGCCACGGAGCGGTAAGTGAACTTACCGAAGATCGCAACATCCTCGCCGGATGCGATTTTGGTAGTGATGGTGAAGTCTTCGATCTTCCAGTAATCCGAGACCTGCATGAATAGCGAGCTAAAAGCTGTTGGACCCTTGTTAGTGCCGGTCCATGGCATGATCTTTTGCAGTTCCGGATTATCGAAGTTGAGCGAGACATAGGTTGCGTCTGGAGCCGCAAGTCTCTTTGCAGCAGCTTCAACTTTGTCGGGCGCCGTGTTGGCCAAAAATTCCATGACAACCGAAAGTGAAGCGGCAGACTGCGCTTCGCTAGGCGACTGTGCCGCTGCAGGCGTGAGCGTGAAAATGCACGTGGCAAGCGTAATTGCTGCAGCGAGCGACTTGATTTTATAGGTGTTCATAAGCCTTCTCCGTTTTTGACTACCATTGCGGTGCCGCTCTATACGGGACTGTATAAATGCGGCTGGCAGTACTAGAGCAAAGGCTATGCCATGGCTATTGACCCTATATAAATGCCTTCCATATCAATAGGATAGTAAAAAAACTGAATGGACGGTGGGGCGTATCCGGCGTTCTGGATTAATCATTTGATCAAGGCAGGGTGAGCCGTTGCGGATTTGATAAATGGTGAGAAGTTGCCTCCGGCCGAAGGATCACCATTGTCAGAGCCGCCTGTAAAGGCGACCGATGCCAGTCAGTCGGCGCGACCGTCGTCGAGGATGCCGCTTTTTCTCAGCCGGTAAGCCAGTGCAGGGCGGCTCAGGCCTAAAATGCGAGCGGCTTGCGAAACGTTTTGTTGAGCAAGTTCCATTGCGCGTCGCATCAGCTGTTCTTCCACGGCCTCCAGGCTTACGTTCATTTCGAAGATCTGCGTGACCCAATCGGCGGCGCTTTGCGCGTCGGTGGCCTGGACGAGCGCACCGTCGGCGTTGATACGGTCACCGAGCTGATTGCTCGCCTTCGGGAAGACGGCGAAGAGCGCCTCTTGTCCTATGGTTTCATTGCTGTCGGTCAGGATGACACCGCGTTCGAGCACATTCTCCAATTCGCGGATATTCCCGGGCCAGGCGTATTGAAGGCACAGTTCCAGAGCCTTGTCGGACAGACCCAGCGTGCGCTTGTGGTACTGCAGGTGAAATTTGCTTAGAAAGTGCTCGACCAGCAGCGGCAGGTCCTCAAGCCGTTCGCGCAACGGCGGAACCTGTACCGGAAACACATGCAGGCGGTAATACAGATCAGCGCGAAATCGACCCGCCTCGACTGCTTCGGCGAGGCTTTCATTGGTGGCCGCTATGACTCGCACATCGATCTTGCGAGTCCGAGAGTCTCCCACCCGTTCGAACTCACCCTCTTGTAACACCCGCAGCAGGGTCGCCTGCGCTCTGGGCGTTAGCTCCACCACCTCGTCCAGAAAAATGGTGCCGCCGTGGGCGCGTTCGAAGCGCCCCGGGCGGGTTTGATTGGCGCCGGTATACGCGCCTTTTTCGACGCCAAACAACTCGGCTTCAATCAGATCCTGCGGAATGGCAGCACAGTTCACCGCTACAAATGCTTGCTCGGCACGCTCGCTTCGTAGGTGCACGCTCCGGGCGATAACCTCTTTGCCGACACCCGTTTCTCCGAGCAGCAAAACCGAAATCCTGCCCTTGGCTGCCTTGTCGATCATCCTGCATACCTTCACGTAAGCAGGCGAGCGACCTATGCCGTAGTAATGACCTTCCTGCTTCGCGAGACTCGTGCGCAGTGAGCTGATCTGCGATTGCAGTTCATACAGTTCCTCGATGATGGGGTCGGCTTGAAAGTAACGTCTGAACTGCGCAGCGTTCTCCCATTCCTCAGCGGGCTTTCCAATGATGATGCAGCGCTCATCCCCGCATCCGCGGCAACTTGTTTCCTGGATGATGATTTCCCGCTTCATGAACGAAGAGCTGTACGCGCATGCATAGCCCAACAAGGACCAGCAAACCGGCTCCTCCATCAGCCCCACCTCGGTCAGACAGGTCTCGACTTCAAAGGAGTCAATCCATTCAAGTTCGCAGTAGAAGTGGCCGGTCTCCTGATCTATCTCAAGCTGAATGGGTTTCGCATTGACCATGCCCTTCAGCGAGTGCAGCTGCGGACCAACCAGAAACATCTCCAACTGCGGACTGTCTGGCCTAAGCTTGCGCGCCATTTCGGCGTCTTTGAGGCCCGATTGGTAGCCAAGCCTGAGGAAAAACCCCTTCGCGCGCTCGATCCCGAGCGTATTCATGAGTTCACGGCGCAAGTTAGCCATCGCCGACACTTGCATCAGCAGCATTCTCTGTTCGCCAAACCAGATCTTGCCTTCTGTGCTTTGAAACCGGATCTGCTCGCTCAGGTCCTGAAAGCCGGAATACGTGAGCCCCGGCTTGTAACTGGCAACCATTGAATGACGCCTCGATTGATGTCGGTTTAGTTTTTGCGCCGAATGAGAGGATTGAAAAGAGCGATCCTGCCGTCGCTCGATTCTAGCCAATGGGGCGGTTAGAGTCGGGCAGACCTGGCAAAGCAAGGCCGCCAAGGCGCGGGGCGCACGCAGAGCATCAATGCCCTGACCAAGGCGTTAGTAATCATGCCGACAGCGGGGCGCAAACCCTGGGCATTCGCCTTCTCACCGGACCAGACGCGTTGACGCGCTGAGCATTGAAAAGAATAAGTCGTGGAGTGCTCGACCATAAGCCTGGAAAAACCGGTTCGGTGTTTCGTTTTTCTCGAACGACTCAATACTGCGCTTGCGAACGGACCGCCAGCATCCGCTCCCAAATTGGCGGATCGCCGATCGCTTCGCTAAGGAAGTTGCTCAGCGCGTGGAGCTTGGACGAGGCTTTTTGCGACTGACGATAAACGATAGAAATGTTTCCTCCTCGAGGGGCATAAGGTTCCAGCACTTCCACCAATTCCCCGGCTACGATTGCCTCCGCGGCCAGAAATGTGGGCAATATAGCGAGCCCTAGACCGGCCTTTGCCGCCTCCATCAACTGATGGCCGCAGTTAGTACGCATTCGGCAGCGCACGCGAAATGATTGCAATGTGTCGTTCACCGGCAGCGTCCACATGCCGTGTGGTTCGCGATTAACGTAGAGCATGGCGAAATGCTGAGCCAAGTCTTGCGGTATCTGAGGCATGCCATGCCTATTTAGATAGCCAGGGCTGCCACAGATGATATGGCGGTTAGGCGTAATGATTTTGGCGATCAGCGAAGAGTCCGGTAATTCTCCAATGCGAACCGCCGCATCAAAACCCTCTTCCTGCAAGTTGACGCGGCGGTCGTCGAACTCGACGTCCAGGTTCAAGTCGGGGTATTGCTTGGCAAAAGACGCCACCATTGGGGTCAGATATCGCATACCGAACGCCATCGGAACAGCGATGCGTAAACTCCCACGAACAATCGACTGAGAAGTCAGCACTGCGTTTTCGGCATCTTCGATATCGGCGAGGATCCTGTTGCAATGACGGTAAAAGACCTCGCCAGATTCGGTCAGGCGAGTCTGCCGGCCACGCTCTAGCAGGATGCAACCTAGGCGTTTTTCCAGCTGCTGGATGCGCTCGGAAACCATCGATTTGGCCGTACCCAAACGACGAGCGGCCTCGGAAATACTCCCCGTGTCCCCTACTGCCACTAGAGCATGCATTTCAGATAGCTTGTTCATACTCAAAGTCCAAAGGAAATTGACTTGCACGCTGTTAGACGGCCTGCCCGAGCGCAACGTGCTTTCACGATACCAGCACAAAGCAAATTGATCGGCCGCATCGAAAAAAACACTTGGGTGGCGTGGTGCTAGCCGGCGTTTGCGAACCACTCGACCAGCATGTCTGTCAGCACCCGTATTTTTCGCGTCGGGTATTGGCTGTGCGGGCGAACAATGTAAATGCCAGCTCGCATGGGTGGGTACCTGAGCATTACGGGCACCAGAGCGCCGGTTTTAATGTGCTCATCAATCACGCTATCAGAGAGGTACCCCAGCCCCAGGCCGGAGACGGCTGCCGCAGCGAGCGCGACAGGATTGTCGGCCTTGAAGCGGCCCTGTGGATTGATCGTTATGGTTTTTTCGCCATCCATAAACCGCCAGGCTTCCACGCCCTGCATAAGGGATTCGTGTTCGAGAAGCTCATGGGGGGCCTCTGGCGCCCCATGTGCTTTTACGTAGTCAGGGCTGGCTACGAGCTTGCCGTGAATGCTGCCCACACGCTTAGCGATGAAATTGGAACTCTGTAGATGTCCGACCCGAATAGCGCAGTCGTATCCCTCGCCGATCAGGTCCACGATTCGATCGCTGTAGCTCGTATAAATATGAAGTTGAGGGTGACGCCGCCCCATTTCCGCAAGTACGGGAGCAATATGCGTCGGGCCAAATGAGATGGGTGCTGCGATTCGCAAGCGGCCTCGAAGGTCTCCAGCCGGAATAACGGCTTCCTTGGCGGCGTCGAACTCGGTCACGATGCGCGAGGCGTACTCCCGGAAGGCCGCTCCCGCTTCAGTAACTGCGGCGCCCCGGGTGGTTCTGGCAATTAACTGAACGCCCAGCCGGGTCTCTAGCCGCAGGAGCGTGCGGCTTATGATGGATTTCGTGACACCCAGGCGCCGCGCCGCAGGCGATACGCCGCCCGCATCAGCAACCTCGATAAAGGTTTGAAGGTCTTCAATATCCAATGCTTCCCGCCTCTGCAAGCGGCCTCAAGTGTGCCCCGGCCCCTGACCAGCAGACCGAGCCAGGCGACTGCCGTGAGCAGCCTTTCTGGATGCGGAAGGTTAAGCGATCGCCCCGCCGTCTACGGTCAGGATGGAGCCCGTCACCAGGCTCGCGGCAGGACTCGCCAGGAAGACCACCGCGCTCGCCACTTCATGAGGCTCGCCAAAACGCCCCAGGGAGGACAGGCTTCGCTGGAAATCGGCCCCAGGACCATCTGCTGGGTTTGCGTCGGTGTCGATCGACCCCGGCTGAACAAGGTTTACGGTGATACCACGGGGGCCAAGTTCGCGGGACAGGCCGCGGGTAAAGGAGAGCAGCGCCGACTTCGACATTGCATAGGCGGTGACGCCCGGAAACGGCACTCGCTCAGCCAATCCCGAGCCAATTGAGATGATTCGACCGCCAGCGGACAGATGCGGGATAACCGCCTTGGCAAACAGAACGGGGCCTCGTACGTTGATGTCCATCAGCGCTTGATAGTCGTCCACGTTGATGTCAACGATCATTCCGCTTAAGCCGATCGCCGCGCTGTTAACGAGAATATCGAGGCCGCCGAGCGCCGAGACGGCCTGCCCGACAGCGCCTTCAATGGCTGCTGGGTTGGCACTGTCGGCTTGAATGGCAATTGCGCGGCAGCCTTTTGCTTCGATGGACTTAACCACGGATTCAGCTTTTTGCATCGAGTGCTGGTAGGTGAACGCAACATCGGCGCCGTTCTCCGCCAGCGCCACTGCGATTGCAGCGCCGATCCCGCGAGCGCCTCCCGTCACCAGCGCACGTTTGCCGTTCAAATCGATCATTACTCACCTTTGTGCTTAACAGTTATTGGGTCGCCCGTCGTACCAAGGTTGGGCAAGCGCGCCGATGGAACGGATAGTAGGGTTGCAGTTCCGGCGTTTGTAGCCTTAAAAAATGCCTTACTGTGTCGCACAAAGGGGAACATGCGGTCCCCTTTTGCAGCGATGCAACCGCAGCGCAACACCTGCGTCATAACGGTGGCTCTTCTTACACGGCCCAACAGGAGCAGCCCAGTGCACCAAAGAAACTTCGGGGGTCCGATACCGGAGCATTGGAGCCCCATGCACTGGCATGGTCGTGCCCGTGCAGCCCGCAAGAGCTTGCGCACCCGCACGAAGCGGCGAGGTGGGCGCGCGTGGGCGACAGCGAGTTTTTGCCGGCACCCTCTGGGTCGCCCCAGGCGCCATAACCTTTGAAAGTACGCGTTGGGGACCAGTCGGGCATGGCGGGTGGTAGCGGGTTGTCGTCAAGCGGGGCGAAAGGGCCCGCACCGTAGACCACGCGCCCCCCCACCACGGTCAGATCGGCGGTGAGAAAAGAAATCTCGTCTTCAGGTACGGCGAAGTAGTCTTTGCTCGGCACAATCAGGTCCGCAAAGTGACCAATTTGGATGCGACCTCGTTTGCCTTCCTCGTTAGAGAACCAGGCGACGTTCTCTGTCCACATGCGCAACGCGGTTTCGCGATCGAGGAGGTTGCGTTGGGGATACAGGTTCAGACCGCCCACCGTCTTACCGGTGACCATCCAGGCCAGCGAAACCCAAGGGTTGTAAGAGGCGACGCGGGTGGCGTCGGTGCCCGCTGACACTTTCACGCCTTTCTCCAGCATGCGTGCCACGGGGGGCGTTGCCTCTGCGGCACGGGCGCCGTAGCGCTCGACAAAATACTCGCCCTGATAGGCCATGCGATGCTGCACGGCAATGCCCCCGCCCAGGGCAGCGATCCGGTCGATCGATTTGTCCGAGATGGTTTCGGCATGATCAAAGAACCAATTGATGCCTGCCAGAGGGATGTCCTGGTTAACTTTCTCAAATACATCCAGCGAACGGGAGATGGTTTCGTCGTAGGTGGCATGCAACCGCCACGGCCATCGGTTCTGCGCGAGGATGCGTACAACCTCTTCCAGGTCGCCTTCCATCTCGGGCGGAAGGTCCGGCCGCGGCTGGCGGAAATCCTCGAAGTCAGCTGCTGAGAAAACCAGCATTTCACCCGCGCCGTTGTGACGGAAATAGTCGTTACCCTGCTTGTACTTGACGCTGGAGGTCCACTTGAGGAAATCCTCCTTTTCTTCCTTGGGTTTCTGGGTGAACAGGTTATAAGCCAGCCTGACGGTCATCTGACCGTCGTTGTCCAACTTCTGAATCACTGCGTAATCGTCGGGGTAGTTTTGGAAACCGCCGCCCGCATCGATTACCCCTGTCACACCCAAGCGATTGAGTTCACGCATGAAATGGCGGGTGGAGTTGATCTGATAGTCGAAGGGCAACTTCGGCCCCTTGGCCAGCGTGGCGTAAAGAATCGTCGCGTTGGGCGTGGCCAACAGCAGGCCAGTCGGGGCGCCATTGGCATCGCGATAAATTTGCCCGCCGGGTGGCTCGGGTGTGTCGCGGGTGTAGCCAACCGCACGCAAGGCCGCACCATTGAGCAAGGCCCGGTCATAGAGATGCAGCAGGAATACAGGCGTATCGGGCGCGATAGCATTGATCTCGGCAATGGTGGGCAAGCGCTTTTCAACGAACTGGTGTTCGGTAAAGCCACCGACCACGCGGACCCATTGCGGTGCTGGCGTGTTAGCCACTTGACGCTTGAGCATGTCCATCGCGTCAGCCAACGAACGCACTCCGTCCCAGCGCAATTCCAGGTTGTAGTTAAGGCCGCCGCGGATCATGTGGATATGATTGTCGACTAAGCCGGGCAGTACGCAACGCCGCTTGAGGTCGACAATTTTTGTAGCTGAACCAGCCAGCGCCATGACTTCCTGGTCTGAACCTACTGCCAGAAACTTGCCGTCTTTAATCGCTACGGCGTTGGCGACCGGGTTGGTGCGATCCAATGTAGTGATCTCACCATTGCGGAAAATGATTTCGGGAATGGAGTCGCTCATGGTGGGCCTTTCCTTTCTAAGCGTTTCGGAAAAAGCGTTGTGCCCAAAGACGCCACCCAACGCGAGCGTGGAGGCGGCCCCGAGAAACTTTCGGCGCGATGTCATAGGTTGTGGTCCTCACAAATACGAAGCCCGTTCCCAGTTGCTACTGGAAATAGGTGAACGCCAGAACTGGTTGCTCACGTCTGCTTGGACTCTTGCACCTGCTCCTGCTGCTGCGCAGCTCGACCAGGCAACTGACCCAGTACATGACTCACAGCGTGCGTTTTGTCACAGGCCGCGCTGAACGCTGTTCCACACAGCATCTGCTTGCCTATCGGGATGATCTGTTCACCGACCAGAATTCCAAGCAGCCCGACCAAAGCCACTAGCGGCGGTGCGGGTGAGCGCACGCTCAGCAGGCTGTAGACGACACCAACAAGCAGGCCGGCGGCCAGGGACAATGCATACATTTTCATGCGCTACCTCGTGTTCTGGACAATAACGGCGATGGGGTAGAGCTATCGCCCTAACGGCGCGCCATAGCTCTTTCGCAGCAGGCTTACCTGGCTGGGTTTGGACCGATGTGCTCGCCGTGCTGCACACGCTCTGGCGCCTTGTGCACCATGGTGTAGGCATAATCCACGCCCATGCCGTAAGCGCCGGAATGTTCCTGAACAATCGCCATCACGGCCTCGTAGGTCTCTTTGCGCGCCCAATCGCGCTGCCATTCGAGCAGCACCTGTTGCCACGTCACCGGCACGATACCGGCCTGAACCATGCGGTCCATGGCGTATTTATGTGCGTCAACCGAGGTGCCACCCGAGGCGTCGGCAACCATGTAGATTTCATAGTCCGTGTCGCGCAGGCAGGACAGTGCGAAGGTGGTGTTGCAGACCTCGGTCCACAGGCCGGATACGACGATCTTTTTGCGGCCGGCACTGGCGGATTTTGCCAAGGCGTCACGAACGTTTTGGTCGTCCCAAGAGTTCATCGAACTGCGCTCGAGAATTTTGTTTTCCGGATAAACAGCCAGCAATTCAGGATATGTATTGCCCGAGAAACTTTCGGTTTCCACCGTAGTGATAGTGGTAGGTATGCCAAACGCTTTAGCAGCTTTGGCCAGCCCCACCACGTTGTTTTTCAACACCTGACGATCTATCGACTGCACACCGAAGGCCATTTGTGGCTGCTGGTCGATGAAAATGACCTGGCTGTTTTGCGGGGTCAGTACCTCTAAGAGCTTATTGGACATGGCGGATTTCCTTTATAGGTAGACCGATGCGAAAGCGGCGTTATGCGTCGCTGCGTGAGCAGAACGCTGCCCGTCCCGGTAGCCGCAAGTGCTACTGTCCGGGCCAGTTCAGGGGCTGCCGAAAAGCCCCGTGATTTATGGATGCAGGCCTTATCCGATGGCGTTTACCAAGCTCCATTCGATATGCGTTCTTCGTTCTCATTGCCATCTGGGGATTTGTGGTGATCCAAACCGCGAGGCAATGCGACAGTCAGCGGGTCAGCAAGGGCTATGCCATCGTCATAAAATTTATGAAAAGTGTTAAATATCAATAAGATACTGACTATGTTTGCGCCGGAATACAGTGGCGCCGGAGTTTTGCGCCGGCAGCCTGATTGATCATTTGGTAACGCCAAAGGAGGTTTTGCTGATTTGATCAATGCCGCGGCAGCATGGCTGCGCGGTCAGGTGAAATCAGTCCGCGCTATCGGCGTCGAGAACGCCGCAGACGGTAAGCGCGGCGGCTTAAGCTCGTCCGGAAGCGGGATAAATTCCGCGTCATCGGCATCCGGAAGTTTCATTCTTCCCGCCTTCCAGTCGGCAGCCGCCTGGGCGAGTCGGGTCTCTGACGAGGACACAAAATTCCAGTACAGATACCGCTTGCCGACAGGCTCGCCGCCCAGAACCATTACCGTGGAACGCTCCAGGGCTCGAACGCGCGAAGCGTTGGCGCCGAGTACCAGCATGCGGCCCGCCTCGTGCCGGGCGCCACCCAGCTCGACCGTGCCGGCCGCAACATACAGCGCGCGCTCCGGGTGCCCGTACGGAATTTCGGCGGTCGCACCGGGCAACATTTCCAAATGGGCGTAGAACAGCGGTGAGTGGGTTTCGGCGCCGGCAGTCAGACCATAGGCGCTTCCCGCAATAAGCTGCCCCGTCACACCGGCTTCGTCCCATTTCGGCAAATCGTCGCCGGCGTAGTGGAAAAAGCTCGGGGCGATTTCTTCTTTCTCGGTTGGCAGCGCAACCCACGCCTGGATACCGTGCAAATGATCACCCTGCGCCTGTGCGCGCTCGAAACGTTCGCTGTGGGTGATGCCGCTTCCAGCGGTCATCCAGTTAACTTCCTTGGGCCGAACCACCTGCTGGTGGCCGAGGCTGTCACGGTGCATGACCTCGCCGTCAAACAAGTAGGTCACGGTCGCGAGTCCGATGTGAGGATGCGGGCGAACATCAGCGCTGTGCCCGACTTCAGGCGCCAGGTCGAGCGGCCCTATATGGTCGAAAAAAATAAATGGGCCAACCATCCGCTGTTTGGCGAATGGCAGCACGCGGCCGATTTCAACGCCGCCGCCAAGGTTACGGCGCCGCTGCTGGATGATCATCTCAATCATGGTCGTTCTCCTGTCTGTGCAGCGGGCAGTGCGCGGATAACCGTTGCGACTTCGCTGCCCAATAGTTCGATCGAACGTTTCATTGCTGCCGTGTCGAGCGAGGCGGTACTCATCGGGACGGTAGCGCGTGCTACGCCACCCAGCGTTTCACAGGCATGCAGAGCCTCTGAGCGACGCTGCTTAGCGCACTGTGCAGGGCCCCTTCACCCTCGGGTAGTAGCGCCAAACGGTCAGCTGTGTCGCAGAAAAAGGAACGCAGGGCCATTGCTGCCAATCTGGCCGGAATCGATTGCGACCAGGCTGCGCAAGTAGCCAATCGCCAGAGCGCTGATATCCACATCACACACAGGTGAGTTTCAAGGGGCTCATTCGAAGGCCGCGGTTGCCATTACCAGGCCGAACATCACCAAAACTCCGCCGGTGATTCGCTTGCCCCAGGTCGCCGCGCCCGGCTTGGCCAGCCGGTCAGCCATTTTTTTAGCGGTTAACGCGTAGGTCGCCGAGACCATGAATTTGATCAGCACGAAGAGCGCAATCAGGCCCAGCAGCGAGCCGAGATTGGCGTGCTCAGGATTGCCGACAAACTGCGGCAGCAAGGACGAAAAAAACAGAATCGCCTTGGGGTTGCTGATGCCCACCACAAACGATTTTCCCCACAGCGTCGACCAGCGCTCATTCGGCGCGCCGGCAATGGGTGTGACCACGCTGTGGCGCGCCAGGTGCAGTTGCTGGAAGCCGAGCCAGACCAGATACCCGGCACCCGCCAGTTTGATCGCCATAAACACGCCGGGATTGGCCATCAGCAATGCGTCGATGCCCAGCAGTGAACAACTGGCGAGCACCGCGATGGCCAGCAAGTCGCCGGTGAGAATCCAGATGGCCCGCCCTGGGCCGTAAACCAGGGCGTTGTTAATTAGAAAGATCGTCGACGGCCCCGGCGAACCCACCTGCGCCACAGCGATAAACGCAAACAACCAATAATCGGCAGGTGACATCGGCGACCTCAGACGTATCCATTGCGAAGACGGCGCTACACTAAGGCTCAAGTGGTTCATTCAATAGAGCCATTAAAACAAACTTTGAATGGACCATTATGAAAGGCAAAACCCTCGCGGCGATGGACCTGCCCCTGCCTCCAGAAGGTAACGCCACGACGAAACAGGAGCGGGCTTACCTGGCCATACGTGAAGCGATCCTCAATGGCCTGCTGCACGCGGGCGATCGACTGCCGTCCACCCGAGAGCTTGCGCTGCGCTGGCGAATTGCCCGCGGCACGCTGGAAAACGTGTTCGAACGATTACAGCTCGAAGGCTACATCCTTCGCCGAGTCGGCTCGGGCAGCCACGTGAGTGCAGTTATCCCAGACAGCTACCTCAAAGCGGTGAGTGCAACGCGCACCCCACCATCCACACCGAAAAAATCCACCACGCTCCCCCCGACGTCGGCCGGATCGAAAGCCGAAAATCGCGCCCAGGTAGGTGTGCCATTTGTTGCTCGACTGGCCAATCCGCTTTTGATTGCACCCGCTGAATGGGCGGCCCATTTGCAACGTGCCATGGCGGCGATGACGCCCGAGCAAATGTGCAGCGCAGAGCCCGAAGGCGCCTGGGCGCTAAGGGAACAGGTCGCACGGTACCTGCGTAACCACCGCGGTATCGATTGTCAGGCCGAACACGTGCTGATCACTAACGGCATCCGCCATGCCATCGACCTGGTGGCGCGGTGCGTACTGCAACCTGGCGACAAGGTGTGCGTGGAAGACCCAGGCTACCCGGCCGTGCACCGCATTTTTGCCGAGGCGGGAGCGTCGCTGCTGTATGCACCCATCGATGAGCAAGGTGTTGATCTGCGCGCCCTCTCAGACTCGGTTAACTGTCGCCTGGCTTATGTCACCCCGGCGCATCAGTCGCCACTCGGGGTAATCATGTCAGCCACCCGCCGCCTGGAACTGCTCAACTGGGCGCAGCGGCACAACGGCTGGATCATCGAGGACGATTACGACAGCGAATTCAACTACCACAGCGCTCCGTTGCCCGCGCTCAAATCCATCGATTCCATGCAGAGGGTCGTGTACTGCGGGAGTTTTAACCAAGCGCTGTTTTCCAACCTTCGACTCGGTTATCTGCTCGCGCCGCCGCAGCTGCATAGTCAGATTCTCCTCCTGTGGCACACGGTGGGACGCAGTGTGGGAATATCTGAACAACTGGGCCTGGCGGCATTTATGCGCGGCCCCGCGTTTCTACGCCATCTACGCCGCGCCCGGCAGGAATACCAGATCCTGCGCGATATCATGCTGGATACCTTGCGCACCCAGGCGCCGGGGCGCTATCGCATTAGCGGTGAACACGCGGGTTTTCATTTGATTCTCTGGCTGACTGCAGACCAAAACGAAAACCACCTAGTCGAAGCAGCGAAACAGGTGGGGCTGCAGCTGCAACCGCTTCGCCATTCTTGTCACAACATTCAACCAGGACCAGCGTTTGTCTTGGGCTTTGCCGCGCTCACCCGCGCCCAGGTAAAAATCGCTGCGGGAAAACTGGCGCACCTGCTTCGGGCCAACCAGCCCTCGCAGTGAAGAGGGACCAAGTGGTTTGCACCTGTTGCTGTCGGGCTCTGCCTTTCGGCACCCCGGCAAGGTGACCGGCACATGCTGGGCCAACCGTTCACTTAAACGATCCCGCATTTATTCACTAAGTGTGGCCAACACCTTTCCGTCTCTGCGCTGCACGATGGTCTCAGGCGCTACCGGCTGTGAGCCGTCGGCGCCCGGCGGTGGGGTTATCAACCAGGCACCCGCATAGTCTTCCCGGATATGGCGCGGATTGAAGCGGATAGCGCTTGCCGCCGCATAACGGCGTTCTGCGAGGGTGGCAACGTTCGAAAGCACCGCACTTCTGACTTCATAGAGCTTTCGCTCTGCGTCGAGCGCAATGCTGGCATCCGCAAGCTCGAAATTATCGATACGCACGGGCACGCCTTCCGGCATATCGAGAACCCAACGGTCGGAATCTACAAACCCATCGGCATAGGCATTGCCGGTCGAGGCTCGGAGCGAGGTGCCTTCGGGCAAGGTGATGCCATCGACTACATTGCCATCGGCAAGCGTACAGGTGCTGAACGTCGATACGCCGCCATCAGGCTTGAGCTCAAACTCCACCGGTTGCAGCGCATTGCACCGCCAGCCGTTCTGCAGGGTTGTGCCGTGGCCGGTTAACCGCATGTTCTCTGGCGTGAAGCCCACCGTCTCGTATTTTTCGTTGGTTTGAATCGCGATGTAGCGGACGACTTCGACGGCATCCATATGGAGCATACGCACAGGGCTTGGAAACACGGCTCGTTTGAACGATTCCCGCTGATCCGCAACGGCTAATTCGAGTTGTGTGCCTGTGGGCATGTCGATCTGGCCAAGGCGCATCGGCTTTAGTAGTTCCGGGCGATAACTTGCCTCTCTCTCCCGTTCATAGCTGCGCATCTGGAGATAAAAAGCCGCGGACTGCCACAGGGTAAAAAGCGCACATGCGGTGACAAGCATGTAGGGCAGGAGGAGAGGGCGGCGCCACCGACCTTTGATATATCGGACCCCCAGCCTTATCGTCCACCCGAACCAGAAAAGCGTCGCGGCGAAGGAAAAGGCAAGGTAAAGCAGTAGTTCGACGGAGGGCAGTGCAACGGGGATCATGCGAGCCAAACTTCCTGAACGGGTGATGGGGTTTGAACGCACCTACGGCACAAAAAGGGCGAGCCGTTATGCTGAGTCAATTTTACTCGCATGCTGCGTCGGCAGGCACGTGAGCATTCGGACCGGAATGTTCAACCCCGCACAAACAAAGGGGCAAATTTATTAAACAGCTCTAAGCCGTTTAATAAATCCGCCACTTCGCCCCAACCCCCAGAACCCCTAACCAATACTCCCAATAAAATTCGCCAACTCCGGCGTAGCCGGCGCCTGAAACAGGTCCTTCGGCGGGCCCACTTCATGCACGCGGCCTTGGTGCATAAACACCAGCTTGTCGCCGACCTCGCGGGCGAAGCGCATTTCGTGGGTGACCATAATCAGCGTCATGCCTTCCTTGGCCAGTTCGCGCACTACGCTCAGCACTTCGTTGACCAGTTCCGGATCGAGCGCTGAGGTGATTTCGTCGCACAGCAGTACGCGGGGTGACATGGCCAGGGCGCGGGCGATGGCGACGCGCTGCTGTTGGCCACCGGATAGCTGTTCGGGATAGGCGTTGAATTTGTCGGCCAGGCCCACGCGTTCGAGCATTTTTTCGGCCAGGCGCCGCGATTCGGTGCGGTCGGTTTTTTTCACGACCTGTGGCGCCAGCATCACGTTTTCGCCGACGCTCAGGTGTGGGAACAGGTTGAATTGCTGGAACACCATGCCGACTTTTTGCCGCAGCGCGCGCAGGTCGGAGCGCTGGGCGTCGAGGTATTGGCCGTCTACTTCAATCACGCCGTCGTTGATGGTCTCCAGGCCGTTGAGTGCGCGCAACAGCGTGCTTTTGCCCGAGCCGCTGCGGCCGATAATGGCCACCACTTCGCCTTCTTCCACCTTGAGGTCGATGCCCTTGAGCACGTGGTTCGAGCCGTAGTATTTGTGCAGCCCGGTGATACTAAGCAGTGACATGCAGCCTCCTTTCCAGGTAGCGGGCGCCCATCGAGAGCGGGAAACACAGCAGGAAATAGCCCAGGGCAATCAGCCCGTAGATCAGAAAGGGTTCAAAGGTGGCGTTGGCGATCATGCTGCCGGTTTTGGTCAGCTCGGTGAAACCGATGATCGATGTCACTGCGGTGCCCTTTACCACCTGCACTGAAAAGCCCACGGTCGGCGCCACGGCAATGCGCAGCGCCTGCGGGAGAATGACGTAGCGCAGTTGTTCGAGGCGGTTCAGCGCCAGGCTTGCCGACGCTTCCCATTGGCCCTTGGTAACCGACTCGACACAGCCGCGCCAGATTTCCGCAAGGTAGGCGCTGGTGAACAGCGTCAGCGCCACGGCGGCAGCCATCCAGGCCGACACATCCACGCCCAGCAGGGCGATGCCGAAGAACACCAGAAACAGTTGCATCAGCAGCGGCGTGCCCTGGAACAGTTCGATGTACCCGCGCGCCAGAACCCGCAACGCGCGCAGTCGCGAAATGCGCCCAAGCATCACCACCAGGCCTGCCACGCCGCCGCACACAAAGGCCACGAACGACAGCAGCACGGTCCATTGCAGGCCGGTGAGCAGGTTGCGGATGATGTCCCACAAGGTGAAATCCATCAGCGTCTCCCTACAATCACGTAGCGGCCCACCAGGTTCAGCACCTGGCGCAGGGCGATGGCCATCAGCAGGTAGAGCAGGGTGGTGAGCAGGTAGGTTTCAAATGCACGGAAGTTGCGCGACTGAATAAAGTTGGCGGCAAACGACAACTCTTCGGTGGCGATTTGCGAGCACACCGCCGAGCCGAGCATCACGATAATGATCTGGCTTGAGAGCGCCGGCCACACCTTGGCCAAGGCCGGGCGCAGCACCACATGGCGGAAGATTTCATAGCGGGTCATCGCCAGGGCCGAGGCCGCTTCGATTTGTCCGGCTGGAATGGCTTGGATGCCGGCGCGGATGATTTCCGTGGAGTAGGCGCCGAGGTTGATCACCATCGCCAGCGAGGCCGCTTGCCATTCCGTCATGCGCACGCCCAGCGAGGGCAGGCCGAAGAAAATGAAAAACAGCTGAACAATAAATGGCGTGTTGCGGATCAGCTCCACATAGGCGCTGAACAACCAGTTGAATGGACGCACCTGCCAGGCGCGCATCACCGCGCCCAGCACGCCGATGCTCACCCCGGCGAATACGCCAATGGCGGTCAGTTCCAGGGTGAACAGCGCGCCTTTTAGCAACTGGTCGCTGTGGGCGAGTACCGCCGGGAAATCAAATGAATATGCCATCGGCTGCGGCCGCTCAGAGGTCAGCGGGCAGCGGTTGTTTCAGCCACTTTTCAGCAATGCCATTGAGGCTGCCGTCGGCCTTGGCGGCGGTGAGAATACCGTTCACTTTCTCCAGCAGCGCGGGCTGCTCTTTGGCCAGGCCGACGTACACCGGCGAGTCTTTCAACTTCAGTTTCAGCACCGGCACTTTCTTCGGATTCTTCTCGGCGATTGCGCTCATCACCACGCTGCCGCTGGCGATCAGCTCCACCTGCCCGGACAGGTAAGCGGCAATGGTGGAGTTGTTGTCTTCAAAGCGCTTGATGGTCGTGCCTTCCGGCGCCACGGCGCTTAGCTCCATGTCTTCGATGGAGCCGCGAGTAACGCTGATGGTTTTGCCTTTGAGCGCGTCGGTAGTGGCGATGTCTGCTTCAGCCGGGCCGAACACGGCGAGGTAAAACGGCGCATAGGCCTTGGAGAAATCGATGACTTTTTCGCGCTCCGGGTTCTTGCCCAAACTGGAAATCACCAGGTCCACCTTGCCGGTGGTGAGAAAGGGAATGCGGTTGGTGCTGTTCACCGGCGTAAGCGCCAGCTTCACCCCGAGTTTGTCGGCGATCAGCTTCGCTGTGTCGATATCCAGACCGCGCGGCTGCATGTCTGGCCCTACCGAACCGAACGGCGGGAAGTCTTGCGGTACCGCCACCTTCAACGTGCCGCTGGCCTGAATGTCGGCGAGGGCATCGGCGTTAGCCGCCGAGTGCATGAACGCGCCGCTGGCGAGAAGGGCGGTGAGCAGCAAGTGACGAACTGTACGCATGGGAAAAACCTCGTGGCGTCGCAAGAAAGTGTGCAGAGGCGATAGCACGGGGCATGCCATATTTTCCGAAAGCCAATGCAAAACAGCTGGGCGCGTTGCCAGTCAAGGTCTTACTGGTCTGAACAGTTGGTGCATCCTGATTGAGCCGACAAGTTTTAATCGCACCCAGACAGGGCGCGGGTTTCAGTGAGGGATCCAGCCTGGTGCGTGACTTGCCTGACTGGTAAAAACCAGCGTAAAAAGCAGCAACTTCTTCTCACTGGTCTGAACAGATGGCCGAAATAGCAGTGCGTGGCGCGGTGCCGGAACAGGCCCTGCAAGCCATTCAAAAACTGATCCGCGAAGGCGGCTACCAACCCGGCGATGCCTTGCCCTCGCAACGCGATCTGGCCGAGCGCCTGGGCGTCAGCCGCGCCTCGTTGCGCGAAGCGTTGTCGTCATTGAGCGCCTTGGGCCTGGTCAGCGTGCAAGCTGGCAAAGGCGTGTACGTGCAAGCCACGCGAGCTGCCAATGGCGCGCCGGCCAAGGCGTTCTCATGGCCGTACGCCGAACAGGTGTCGGCCGCCGACACCTTCCAGCTGCGCTACGTACTGGAAGGGTTTGCCGCTGGCCGCGCCGCGAGCACCCTGACCGCACTGGACATCGACGAACTGCACGACAACGTGGAAGCCATGCGCCTGGAACTGCGCGCCGCCAACTTCGAAGCGGCCGCGCGACTGGACTTCGAATTCCACCGCCGCCTGCTGCAAGCCAGCGGCAATCTCGCCATCGAACACATCATCAGCGCCAGCGAATCGGTGTTTCTCGAAAGCCAGAAACTGCCCTTCATCCGCCCCGAGCGGGCCATGGAAACCTGGCAGGAACACCGCAAAATCCTCCGCCAACTAGCCCGCCACGCCAACGAGCCCGCACGCAAAGCCATGCAGGAGCACATTCGCAATGCAGCGTCGCGAACGGGGATTATTTTTCCGATTTAGCGGGCGGAGAAAAGGAGGGGCAAGTAAAGAGCGCCGGTTGCAAAACCAAGGGGACGGATTGGGTGCGTCGCGAAAACTAACGCATTACGGGCCGAACTGGGATCCACTTTTTTCGATGCCTGTATAAGCACTGTCGGTGATATTAATCACGCCAGGGTCATCGCACCTCTTATTGATGATCGCGCGTTCTGCGACTGTAACAATAAATCTATAACCGCGGAATCCATAGTCCTCAAAGGCATATACTTTATCGCCGTCTCTAAAGCGCAGTGAGGCACCCACGCCGTCGGCAGTTTCATATATTTTTAACTTTCCTCGCGGAGGCGACTTTTCTTGCGGATATATAGATTGAATGCTTTCGCCGGGAATACCGTAGCGGTATTGAACGTAACCCGAGTCAGGCGACGCGTTATCTTTTGCACAAACTGAAGCGATCGGGCCACTATAATCATTTGGGGTTGGTCCTGCATCTAATGCGCAACTTATATAAATAGCCTCATCTGCGTCGCATAGCGTGTCCTGAGGGTTTAAATAACGTGTTCTGGCTTCGCAGCTATTGCCAAAAAAACCACCTAGCGCTGCCAGAAGACAAAAGGCTGAGTATTTCATTGGGCATTAACCCCATAGGCATTAGCGGCGTTTTCCTTTTTTATACAAGACAGGCTCTCCGCCAGCCCCTCACTAAATATAACCTCGCACGCAACGGCATGCTCTACTACGGGCTGTCTTGGCATAATGGTAAGATACAAGAATAATTTTTCGCCCTTAAACTCGCCTCGCTCAAATCCAACATAGGTTAAATCGTCAAAACTTTTCCCATCGATGGAGCATAATTCTGCCTGGCTAGAAATCTTTCCGTCTTCGCCAGGTATCAAACTTTGAATGAGTATGCAACCGGCAGGCGTTGGATAAAGATATCTAACTAACATTTTTCCTATTCGCCCGGTATCAGACGTAAGTACTCGACTATAATCGAACTCGACAGCGTTGCCTCGAATCGTGATTAATAAAGTCATAACTACAAGGAATTTATTCATTTAAAGTGCACCGCACCGCATACATATCTATCGTTTGAGATTTGTCCAGCCTGTCGACATCAAATTCAGTACTTAACGCGCGAACATTCGAGTGGCTTCATAATGTCACCCTCAACCGCGACAATGCCTTCCGCGTCTGCTCACTCAAGAGCTTAATCGGGGTGAATTTTAGCGTGACGTGAAGTCCATCCTCGTCAAAATGAACGTCGTCAAACCCGGCATCTAAGTACTCATGAGAAAACTTTTTGCCTTCGAAGTCGCACAAGCTCATCCGCTGCAAAACAGTTCATGGTGATATATGACCAAAGCGCTGCACCTCTAGACAATTATGCCAAGACTCTCCAGCGAGGAGTGGTTGCGCAAGTCGTTCAAAGTCTCGCGTTTCAGTGAGTACGATATAAAAGAGTGACGATTTCAACGAGGGGCTACTGCTCTGGTTCAGGGGGAAAGATGAACCGATTTCCTCTTACCTTTTCGTCCTCGACATCCTTTATCGACTTACTAGAATACATTTTTTCTCCAAAGGAGTTGTCTTCGCACCTATACCTCTTGCTGGTTTCATTGTTTTTAAGGATTTCGAGTATGGCGACTGCGTCGTTTCTTTCCTCCGGCACAGCTAATACATAGGTGAATTCTTTGTCTCTGAAGCCGAGATACACTGTATATGTTGCTAAATCTGTCCACCGACTAAGAGGGTCTTTATTGGAAAAATGCCGCTCATAAGTGATTTCTGATTTCGTGCCGGATCTGTACCGAACGCCATCACCCGGTATGTTTGCACAAAAGGAAAAAATCTTATCTTCGCTATCGGCTTGGCAAGTGGCGATGGCTACTTCTTTGGAGTGACAGAACTTGTCGGCGCTCGCCATGCTTGGGCAGGTCGCCATCAAAATATTAACCAGAGTTGGAATGGCATATTTATTCATTCAGCACTCTTCACGCAAGCTGCAATCAGCCGTTCTTTGTCAGGGTCCGCGTCGCCGCTGGTGACTTTGATGTCCCGCCAAGCACGCCATAAATGTTGATTAATGACTAAACGAACGGGGCGGACCTGTTAAAAACCTCTAAATCAGAGCCAATCAATAAATCTGTCCCATTATCACTGTCCATATCCCTCTAAAGACAGGGCGCTGCACTCCAACCATACATTTATCGTCGTTTCACTCTTCAAATTCTTTGTTCTACACCATCCTTTTGTGGAATCATCGATCAACACCGCACTGTCCTTTTCTTTGTACAGGCCGGTTTTCTCATGAAATACAGGCTCGAACTCTCCGAGGTACAACGGCGTTTTTTTAATCAATCTACCTTTGATGGTCGCTGATAGCATAATGTTTTTATACAGGAGGGAGCTTAAGGCTGATTGCAGACCCTCTTTCGATTTGTATGGATATTGAAATATGTGGCCATTTGCGTTCGTCAAATCTGCGCCCATACCAAAGTATCGTGATGCTTTTTTATCCACGACTAAATTATCGCCTTTGGCGCTTAGGACGGTTACGTTATATATGTCGCTTAGCGCCTCCCATGAGCTTGGCAGCTCGAAACTATGAACGATGTAAAGCTTTGGTTCGCCTCCCTCGTCAGCAGATGAAATAAATGCATCGACTATCTTTCCGTTGGTACCAGCGTACGGAAGATCTACCAAGCGCTCAGCTTCCTTACCCTTAACCAAAGAATAAAAAGATATACTGTCCGGATCCACCGACAGACCTGATGTGTCGCTTTCGTTATCCGTCGTTTTAACGAATAAGTAACATACGACGCTATCTTTAAACTTGGTTTCGCTAAAGGCTTCCTTTAAGCTAAGTTTGCTGCAGTTTTTCTCGCTAGCTGGAGCTTCGCAAGTCAAAAAGATGCAGACGATAAGCGCGACAGATATTTTCATTTTGTGAGTGTCCGCTTTGAAGCGTTTGTTTATTGCTCGGCTGACGATTTGGAAAAAAGGGGCGGATTTATTAGGGAGCTTTAGCTTCAAGTTGCTTAATGACGCGTTCTTTGTTTTCATTTCGTTAATTTCATAAGCGATTGTGTCCTGATAAATACTGCATACTCAGGGATATAGGGGGTGCTCAATGCGCTGCCCAGTTTCGCCCAATAGAGCTTATCTTCTTCCTTGCACAATATTACGAGCGCCGTAGCTTCGGTATGCTCGTCGAATATTGAAGCTTTGAAGCAGTCATCTGCTAGATTCTTCAAATACACTGGTGGCAATTCAGCGGGATGTTCGTTGATTTTTGCTCCGTTATGAAAGACGAAGAAGTAGCTTAAAGCCTTGGCGCCGTCAAGATTTGTAATTTTTAAGGATAGCGATCTGGATGGATTGTTTGACACCTCTAACCACTCCCCGTCTACGCTTGCAAAAATTCCCTGCGATAACACACACAGCTGTACGCATGCAAACTTCATAAAAGCTTTCTTGCACCAGAGATTGAGATAAATAGAACATCCTCCCACTTCGAAACTTGGATCGCCCGGTTAGACCACCGTGCGACCTTGATTCTTTAACTTGAAGCCAGGACCGCATTTGAATTACGGCACGCATTGAATTTGTTCAGCCGCTGGCGGAAATACAAAGCCGCAGTTTCGGACTTCCTTATCATCAACATCTTGGATCGCGTCGCTTATTACGCTTTTATCCCCAAAAGAATTAGTTTCACATAAATTCGGTGCGCCAAAGTCTAACGGGGCACCCGCTTTATTGATAAATAAAAAGGCTCTGGCATCTATCGTTTCTTGCGGAACGCCAAACACGTACGAGAACCCAGCACTGTTGAACCCAAAGAAAGTTACGTATGTGGAGCTGTCTATCCATCGGTAAATTTTTTGACTTGGAGAGAACTCAGCTTCTACCTCTGACTGCACGATGGTTCCTAGACGAACTGAAACTACTTCTTTATGTGGGGCTAGGCAAATTGAAAATAATCTGTCCTTGGAGGCTTCAAAATTACACATCCCGATTTCCGTTTCGCCGGCGCGGCAACCATGCGCAATATCGTTTGCGGCGAGTAGCTTTGTCATATTACCGATTGTCATCATGGTTAAGAGAAATAGTAAGATTTTCATGGCAGAGCGCCCTCGGTTTCTCGGTAGCAATATAGCGCTCCGCTAGCTAGGCATAGCTAACCGTTAAGGTATCCAGAGGCGCGTGGCCGCTCAGTTGTTGTCAAGGGCGCGTAAACTTGCCGGTATGGCATATTCACCGTCGACATCCCTAATCGCCTTGCTCGGGAATTTTTTATCGCCGAAAGAATTATGCATACACGCTGTAGTTCTTTCTCTTATATTGTTTTTAGTGAGCGCCAAAAATGCAACGGCGCCGTATTTTTCCTCAGGCACGCCAAATATATGAGCAAAATCGCCGGCGCGGAACCCAAAGTACGTCGTGTAAGTTCCTCGATTAATCCATCGGCTGATAGGAGACGCTTCTGTGAATTCAACAACAAGCTCGATCTTGTCTAGCGTTCCGCTCCGGTAAATGATTTTATTGGCTCCCGCTCCGCAGATGGAGTGCCTTGTATTATCTGCGGATAATTGGCAGGCAGCGATGATTATCTCACCTGACCTGCAGAGATCTTCGTCTTCGGCTCGCGCATTTTCGAAGCCACAGCTAAAGAGAACTGCCATACAAAGCTTGTAGTCTTTATGTTTCACTTCAAGATACGCCACGCCCGTGTTGTCAAAATTCATCTCGGCGGAGCCTGCAGGTACAGAACCCGCCACCTTTAGTTTTGTCGCCGATAAGGATTACGCCGCTCATGATTAAATACATTTGAGATAATAAGGCACTAGGCCTAAATGCATTATGGACCTCCTTCAAGTTCACCAGGCTCGATCCCCCGATAGGCTGCATCTACTAAATGGTTTATGCCAGGCTCGTCGCACCGCTTATTGGCTACCTCTTGTTCACCAACCTTTACAATTAACCTATAGCCTGCGAGGCCTTTCGCCTCGAAAGAATACAAGTATTGGCCATCTTTGAAGCGCAGCGCGGAACGCAATTCTTTCGTTGGGGGGTAAATCTTGAATTTTTTTCGGGGCGGAGATTTTTCTTGAGGGTAGAGGTATTCGACTTCAGCGCCGGGAATACCGTAACGGTATTGCACATATCCAGTACTGGGAGATAAGTTTCCTTTGGCACACACAGAAGCTATCTGGCCGTCATAATCGCTTGGGGAAGAACCCGCGTCTAATGAGCAGCTGATATAAATAGCCTCATCTGCATCGCATAGCGTGTCCTGAGGGTTCAAATAACGTGTTCTGGCTTCGGAGCTATTGACAAATACACCCCCTAGCGCTGCCAGCAGACAAAAGGCTGAGTATTTCATTGGGCATTAACCCCACAGGTATTAGCAGCGTTTTCCTTTTTTATACAGGACAGGCTCTCCGCCAGCCCCTCACTAAATATGACCTCGCACGCAACGGCACGCTCTACTACGGGCTGCCTTGGTATAATGCTAAGATGTAGGCATAATTTTTCGCCCTTAAACTCGCCTCGCTCAAATCCAACATAGGTAAAATCGTCAAAGCTTTTCCCATCTATGGAGCATAATTCTGTCTGGCTAGAAATCTTTCCGCCTTCGCCAGGTACCAAACTTTGAATGAGTATGCAGCCGGCAGGCGTTGGATAAAGATATCTAACTAACATTTTTCCTATTCGCCCGGTATCAGACGTAAGTACTCGACTATAATCGAACTCGACAGCGTTGCACTGAATCGTGATTAATAAAGCCATAACTACAAGTAATTTATTCATTTTAAATAATCCGCACGGCGCAAAAATCTATCGATTGGAACGGTGGTCCAATTTTGGCGGAGTGAAATAACTTCCCTCATTCCAATCTTATCATTTTTGACAAAATATTTTTGCAGTAGCGCCCGTGTGGCGGGGATATAATCGCCTCGGTAGGTCAGATCTATTATTATGTCTTGGAGAATGTTGTCAATTTCATCCCAATATAGAATGCCATAACGTTCCTCGTTTGATTGATCGGATGATATCCGTATTACCGTGCGCTTCATGCCCTCATAAACCGGTACAAATAATAGGTATTGTTGTTTTCGGGAGATTCTTGCGCTTCGTATCTCCCTCGACGCTTTTTCCAGGTAGAGTTTCGCTTTTTCCCCTCTTAAACCCGACGCTCCAATAAGCCAAGAGCGAAATGGCTCTTCAATGCCAGCTGCCCGCAATTCGCCGTCTGGGTCAGGGCGTTGTCCCAAGTCATACCCGCGGCCAATAGTTACTCCCGATGCTCCGCCGGGCCAATGAGCAACTCGGCTGAAATACTGGTAGAGGCGACTGGATTCGTCCTCCACGTCATTGCCTTCTACGTCAAACGTCAGTTGTCCACGCGGAACTTTCAGCCATTTTGAATCGTTATCATCGTTACACCCTAAAGACGCCAGAAACCCAACCGGATGAAAGTGATACATCTGCCCATGCCCAGGCAACCCCAACTTCTCTCCCGCCTCCGTCATCCAGTCAAACTGTTCGGCGCGCTCTTTCTCCGCTTCCCAGTTCAGGTTCTTGCTTATCTTGCTTCGGCTAGTCAGCTTATCCAGCGCACTTAACTTCTGAGGGCGGTACATCCATTCGCTTTCGCTGAATAAAATTATGCTGGCAACCTGTTGCGCGTAGGCGGGAAGTTGGATGGCTTGCTGTACGTCGTTGGCGGTGAGTGGGCGGCTGTCGTCTAGGTCGATTTTTTCGCGAAGTGCGGTTTTCAGTGGGCCTTTGTCGCCTTTTTTGGCCATGCGCCCGAACCGTGCCAGGTCTTCTTCGTTGAGGCGATTCCTGGCGCACAGCTGGGAGGCGAACAGTTGTTCCAGGGAGTTGCTGTTGAACACGATGTCCCAGTCTTTCCATGCCCATGGGCTGTGCCATTCGACGCCTTGCGCGTGTTCGCAAACCCAGCCGCTTAGCAGGTTTCGATTGGTGTCGTGGAACAGGCCGTCCAGTCGGTACCAGGTACAGGCCGCTTCGCCGTGCTTCGCTGGAACATTGATTTTGTTTTCGGCAGGCAATGAGTCAATAAGGTTGCGCGGCAGCGACAGGGGCGCGGCACTTAAGCTGTTTTGCCAGTATTTGCTCGGTGGCTGGGCGGTGCCGAAGTGGGGTTGGTCGGCGACTACCATCGTGCCTTTGGGGAAGTGCAGCCAGGTTTTTTCTGCGTCGGGTAGCCGTTGCGCCCACGCGCGGCTTGCTTCGATAAAGGCGGGCACGCCAACGGGGCTGAAGACTTCGAGGTGCAGTTTCTTT
>NZ_UPSE01000567.1 GCF_900573885.1 Pseudomonas viridiflava | reverse complement strand
GTTCCAGTTGACGAGCAATCAGATGCACCCGCACTTCCTGACACGCGAACAGATCCAGCTGTTCATCAGGCTCAAGCATTTGGTAGGCATACAGGGACCAGGCGGGACGCGGCATGGGGGGCTCCAGATCGGGGGCGCCACATTAGCCGAAAGCTCCCGCCTGGAAAAGCCTCAAAGCAGCGGTTTCAGCGTCGGCCAGACATTTTCCAGCAGTTTTCCCTGCGCAGCGGCTGCGGGATGAAGACCATCGGCCTGCATCAACTGCGGAACACCCCCGACGCCCTCCAGAAAGAAGGGTACAAACGGGTCCTTTTTATCTTCGGCCAGATTGCTGTAGACCTCTTCGAAGGCCTTGGTGTAGCGCGGGCCATAGTTGGGCGGGATCCGCATCCCCAACAAC
>NZ_UPSE01000568.1 GCF_900573885.1 Pseudomonas viridiflava | reverse complement strand
CATCAAGACCACTCGGTATCACGGATGTACCTACTTTTTGCGCTTCAAAGTCCATGACAAGATCCCTGGCCTCACGTTAAGTACGACAAAAGAGGCTAACCATGCAGGCTGCTATTTCAAACGTCAAACAACGCATTCTGGTATTAGGGGCAGGCGAACTGGGGCTTGCCGTACTGCTGGGACTGGCCGCCCGCTCAACCGAATCGATGAGCATCAGCGTACTGCAGCGACAGGCCACGGTGCAGAGTTCGAGCAAGGCAAAACAACAGGAAATCGACACCATCAGGACGCTGGGCGTGGCCATCGAGACAGCCGATATCGCCGACGCCTCCGTGGAAGAACTTGCTGCTGTGTTCGAACGCTTCGACACGGTGATCAGCTGCGTAGGATTTGCAGCGGGCCGTGG
>NZ_UPSE01000575.1 GCF_900573885.1 Pseudomonas viridiflava | reverse complement strand
ACCCAGCCCTGTATGACGCCACCGGCCAGCAAGGCCGAGCCGATCAGGCGCAAGGCCCAGCCGTCCCTGTTCTCGCGCCATGGGTTTGGCGGGCCGGAAGCGTGCGGGCGGGACAGGCGTTCGAGCAGGTCGCGGGTCATGTTGGCGATGTGCGGCAACTGCTCGACCTGCGATTGCAGATTGCTCACCAGTGTCTTGGGGGTGACGCGCTCGCGCATCCAGCGTTCCAGATAGGGTTGTGCGGTGCTCCAGAGGTCAAGCTCGGGGTACAACTGGCGGCCCAGACC
>NZ_UPSE01000576.1 GCF_900573885.1 Pseudomonas viridiflava | reverse complement strand
CCACCAAGGACGCCGACAGCAAGGTCTACGAGCACAAGGTCTCGCGGATCAGCAAGATTAAGGGCCGCTCCGAAGGCGATGACGAAGACGATGAAGTGATCGATCCGACCAAGCGTCCGGTCGTGGATATGGAACTGTGCCTGGGCAACAAGAAGCGTACCGTCGAGGTCAATCTGGTGGATCGCAGTCACTTCAACTATCCACTGCTGATCGGTGCCAAGGCGCTTCGCGAGTTTGACGCAGCCGTCAATCCGGCACGCCGTTATACCGCTGACAAACCCGATTGCTGATTGACGCAGAGGGCTGAAATCGCGCAACGTTTCGCCCTCTCTCCCAGCGCTCGGATGCCATGCCTCACATACTGATTGTCGAAGACGAAGCCGCAATTGCCGATACGCTGGTCTATGCGCTGCAAAGCGAGGGTTTCACTACGTCATGGCTCAGCCTGGGGC
>NZ_UPSE01000580.1 GCF_900573885.1 Pseudomonas viridiflava | reverse complement strand
CCTTGCCGGCGGCCGCTTCGATGGAGGACTGCGGTTGGCCGCCAATCAACTGGCTGGCCTGCTGATAGCTTTCCCGTGCCTGACTGTTCAGCGCCTGCACGCCGGTCAGCAGTGCCGTCGCCAGCCACAGCCCGGTCAGCACGCTGAAGAACTGCACGGGATGACGTTGCCAGTGGCTGAGCAGGGCGCGCAAGGTCCAGTAAAACACCCGCATGTCAGCGCTCGCCTTCGTTCGCCAGGCGGCCCAGATGCAGCACCTGTGTGCGCGCCAGTCGTGCCGCAACGCGCGGGCTGTGAGTGACCATCAGGAGGGTGGTTGCGCTGTCGTCGAGCAGGTCCAGCAGCAATT
>NZ_UPSE01000581.1 GCF_900573885.1 Pseudomonas viridiflava | reverse complement strand
GGGTTTCGAAGTAACGGGTAAACGCGTCCTGCACCAGCACCACCGTACGCCGGCGCTCCTGCTCGGTCAGCGCTGCGAGACGCGCAGGTGTTGCAATGCCGACGTTCCAGCGCGCGCAGGCTGCGCGGAAGTCCATCAGGCTCAGTAATGGACTGTCGACCATGCCCGCCACATGCTCAAGCAGATAACGGACCGGCTTTGCCCCCATTACGCCGTTGTACAGTCTGGGAAAACGCGCCAGATGCGGAATGCTGAATTCCAGCGAATCGATCAGGTAATCCTTGAGCGGACGCAGG
>NZ_UPSE01000582.1 GCF_900573885.1 Pseudomonas viridiflava | reverse complement strand
CTATCTCGGCCTGTTCGGTACGGTGTGAGGAATCATGGGCTCGTTTCAGGCACTCGGGGCCACGGCGCAGGCGACGCTCGCCACAGTGGCGCCGTGGATTGCCGAAGCGCTCGTGGCCACCGCAATCGGTCTGTTCACCGCCATTCCTGCAGTGATCGCCTACAACTTCCTGTCGAAAAAGGTCGCCGATTTGCAGACCCGGCTGGCAGACCTGGCCGAAGAGCTGCACACCCTGCTGCTGACCAGCCTGCATGCCCGCAGTCATCTGCACATGGCCTCGAGGGAAAGCGCATGAATCAGAAAGGCTCGTTCCACGCGGTATCACGGGGCAGGATTTCCAGCGAAATGAACGTCGTGCCGTTCATTGACGTGGTGCTGGTGT
>NZ_UPSE01000583.1 GCF_900573885.1 Pseudomonas viridiflava | reverse complement strand
ATGGACAGCTGTAGGTCGGTGAATCAGCCATGGCAGACTGTGGCGCCGCTGAGAACAGCACTCCGGCACCGATCAGCAGCATATAGGCGGTGCCCATCAGGCGCTGGCGCAGTCGCCGGAAAGTCAGCTCAATGTCCCATGCTTCAAGCACGGTTCGACGATTGAGGTAGAGCGTAAAACCGCAGGCGGCGTAGATGGGTTCCCACAGCACCAGCGCAATGCGTAAAACAGGTTGGTCAGGTGTTCCAGCCAGTTCCAGTCGTTCTCGGTGTCGACCAGACTCAGCCATTGCCAGTCGATTTCGATCTGTTGCGGGATGAACAGGTAGAACAGGATCATCAGGCCGATCCACAGCGAGTACTCCAGGTGCACGCCCACAAGCGTCAGCAGGCGAGCCGCGCCCTGGCCTTTCTGATTGAGCAGGTTG
>NZ_UPSE01000585.1 GCF_900573885.1 Pseudomonas viridiflava | reverse complement strand
GCCTTTACGAGGATGACGGAGGTTTTATGTGGTCCTCCGTCATCGCCCGTGACGCCGGTGGTCCGACGATTCGGGGTCGAGGCTCACGGCGTTAACTGCGTCTCCTGAACGACTCTGGATTCCGAATCGTCGGACCGCCGCCTGCGCGGGAATGACGGAGGTGCTTGATCGATTCCGTCATTCCCGCGCAGGCGGGAATCCAGAATTACGAGCCGAGCATCGCAACCAGCACGACCCCACAATTCCTCCAACCAATGACAACCCCTCGCTACATATCCACC
>NZ_UPSE01000588.1 GCF_900573885.1 Pseudomonas viridiflava | reverse complement strand
CCCTTGGCAACCAGATGGCACCACTTCTGCTCGGCAATTGCCGCGCGCGTCAGCTCATCCGTGCCACTGGAGCAGAGACCCAGCAATTCCGCATGCAGGTCTTCCGGCATGGGAATGTAGTGGGTTGCCAGAAGTCTTGGTCGGTCGTCTTGCTCCAATAGGGCGATATCAATCCCATCGAGGCTGCTGCCGGACATCACACCTATATAGAAGAAGGCCATGGATTACCTTTTATTCGAGGCCAGCGTGGTGGCCTTTTCCTGATCCATGCGCGCCATCAAAGGTTGGCTTTGCTGCATGAACCGCTGCTTTTCGGACTTGGCGATAGGATCCGCCATCGGAAGTTTCTGGCCCAGTGGGTCGACA
>NZ_UPSE01000626.1 GCF_900573885.1 Pseudomonas viridiflava | reverse complement strand
CTGCTGATCTTCTTTGGCGTAGCCACGCTCCTGAGTTTTGCGGCCACCTGGGGCTGGGCGATCTGGCGTTGCCCGCATGAAGACCGCGGGGTCTATGTCCAGGGCGCATTCCGTGGCAACAACGGGGTGATCGGTCTGGCGCTGGCCGCCAGTATGTATGGCTCCTACGGCATTTCCCTGCGCGATTCTCGCGGCGCTGGTCATCGTTTTCTACAACACGCTTTCAACCGAGGTGCTTGCGGTCTACAGTCCGGTGATCAGATCCGACCCGTGGAGCGTGTTCAAAAGCGTGCTGGCCAACCCGCTGATCATCAGCGTGCTCGTCGCCTCGCCCTTCGCCTATTTCAG
>NZ_UPSE01000589.1 GCF_900573885.1 Pseudomonas viridiflava | reverse complement strand
GAAAAACCTGTTGGGTACGCTGCGTACCCTGATATCAGCGCCCACCGATCAACCCCGGCTCCTTCAGGCCCAATACATAGCGTTGTCCCGTCAACTGCCGTTGATGTACTTCGTGTTGCTGGTCAACACCTGGGCGCTCGCGTTCACGCATCGTTCCGCGCCGATGTGGCTGACCCTGCTTGTACCGGGGTTGCTGACACTGGTGTGCGGCATTCGCGCCCGTATGTGGTTGCGCACGGTCAATCGGCTGCCGTCCGAAGCGATGATCCTCGCTACCTTGCGCAGCACCAATGGCCTGGCCGGTATCATTGCCGCTGCGTTTGCAGGCTGGTCACTGGCGCTTTATCCATACGGCGGCGCCTACGCTCAGGCCCATGTGGCCTTTTTCATGGG
>NZ_UPSE01000656.1 GCF_900573885.1 Pseudomonas viridiflava | reverse complement strand
GCGCACTACTGTCCGGAATATTTTCACCTTAAAAAAGCGCCGGCTGTTTCAAGTGAAATTCAGCCATGCACCTTCGTCGCTTTCGCTCCGCTCGGGCCTCCGTTTCCGGTCGGTTGAACAGGCTTACTCGTAACTCTGCCAAGACATGCCAAAGGCTAGCCGTCAGCCCGTGGCGTTTTTTGTAGAGCCCGACAAGCAGGTAAGTGATCAATGCCGTCAGTATCTGGATTTTCACGGCGTTTTCGCTGCGACCCAAGAAGCTTTTTATCCGCAGGTGCTGCTTGATCCATTTAAAGAAAAGCTCGATTTGCCAACGATCTTTGTAGCGTTGCGCGATATCTCTGGCGGGGCTGCTGAGATCGTTAGTTGCCAGAACCAGCGGCGAGGCGTGCTCTGGGCGTGCTATTTCCAGATAACGAAGGGAACGCTGATAGTGATTTTTACGTCTGGCGCTTGGGTGTTTGTTTGCGAAGCGAACCAGGTCGTCGCGCAGTACAAGGCCTTCATCCTGCGGTTCGATCAGCCTGCTTTCTTGCACGCGTAGCGCGGCGTTGCGTTTGAAACGAGTGACGAAAAGGGCGCCTTTTTTATCAAGCTGATCCCACCAGTTGTAGTCACAGTAGCCTTTATCAAAAACGTATACCGCGCCGGCTTCCGGCTCAAGGCGGCGGGCTTCGTCGATGTCATTGACGTTGGCCGGTGTCATCGAGTGCCACACCGGCTGGGCTTGATGCGCTGCGATGAGCAAATGCAGCTTCATACCCTGGGTGTTGCGCGTTGCCGTGGCTTGCGTCCACTGATCGAAGCCGCGCCCTTTAAGCGTTAACGAGCTGGAGTCCAGCAAATAGAGCATGGCCTGGCTGTCACGCCGCACCTGGCGGCTGGCCTGGTTCATCAGCCATCTGACTGCGAATTCGAAAGGTTTAACCGACCGTTTGGCATTGGCATCGCTCAGCGTCGAACGACGAATCGCGTGAGTGCCAAGGTGGTAGTGGTGGGAGGACTGAGCGTTAAAACCGGCTTCTAGCGTACGCAGACTAGAGCTATTGCTGAGCTGGGCGTAAACCATCGCCACCAACTGGTCCCAGCAACCAAATCCTTTGCTGTGCTTGTTGCCTTGAGCTTCTTCCACCCCGCAATCAAATACGGAACGAGGTAGGCCTTTCATGAGGAGTTGCAGTCGATTTATTCTGTACATGTTGCGGGCTTGTTTTTGAGTTGGCGCTCAGGGGAATACCCCGTAAAAACAACGCCCGCAACCCTTTCAGAACATCCCCTCGAAATTATTCCGGACAGCAGTGCGC
>NZ_UPSE01000592.1 GCF_900573885.1 Pseudomonas viridiflava | reverse complement strand
GTTCAGGATAAACGGAGCACCGGATGTCTCTGATCGTATTCGTCTAGCGTCGCTCCCAGGCCAAGCCGCTGATTGTGGCGGCCGATCGTGTCGAATTCTATGCGCGCCCTACCCGGCCACTGAGCCAGTGGGAGGACATGCCGAACGTTTACGCAGGGCGAGACCTGGAAGCCGGCGGCACCTGGATGGGCATCGGTGCCCAGGGACGCTTTGCCGCTGTGACCAATATTCGTGATCCGGGCCAGACTTTGGGCCTGCGTTCGCGTGGCGAGCTGGTGGCTAAGTTTCTGGCAGGTGAGCAATCGTCCGAGGATTACGTGGCCGAAATGGCTGCGCGCGCCAGTGAATACACGGGTTTCAACCTGCTGGCGGGTGACGCAGCGCAGTTGTATTACC
>NZ_UPSE01000594.1 GCF_900573885.1 Pseudomonas viridiflava | reverse complement strand
CAGTCGATTTATTCTGTACATGTTGCGGGCTTGTTTTTGAGTTGGCGCTCAGGGGAATACCCCGTAAAAACAACGCCCGCAACCCTTTCAGAACATCCCCTCGAAATTATTCCGGACAGCAGTGCGCGCAGGCGGGAATGACGGTGCTCGCGAAAAATACATCCGTCATTCCCGCGAAGGCGGGAATCCAGGCTCTCGAGTCGGACACACAACGTGAACTTATCCAACACGCTAAATTTCGAATCGTAGGACTGCCGCCTTCGCGAGGATGAGGGGAACCTAGCATCGAGCCCCCAAAACGCATCTTCCATTTGACGCCCACCCAAACACGGGTATATACACGCATCCATGCTAACCACCCATTGCCTCTGCACCAAACTCCGCCGAGCCGCCCGCAGTGTCAGCCGTCTCTATGACGACGCCCTGCAGCCGCTCGGCTTGAACGTGGCGCAATATTCCCTGCTCAGCCACTTGCAGCGCCTGGAACAACCGAGCATCTCCGAACTGGCCGAAGCCATGGGCCTGGACCGCAGCACCCTGGGTCGCAACCTGAAGGTGTTGGAAGGCGAAGGCCTGGTGCAGATGGGCGAGGGCAGTGATCTGCGCAGCCGCACGGTGCAGTTGTCGGCGCAGGGCGCCAGCCGGTTTGAGCAGGCTGCGCAGGCCTGGAAAGACGCGCAAGGGCACGTAGCAGCGCGCCTCGGCGCGGAAAAACGTGAGGCGCTCTGGCTGTTGCTGGACGACCTGGAAACCCTCGATTAATGCAATGCAGCGGAGCAGGGCGATGACAGCATGGCGTGCAACTAAGTGGGTGCTCCTGGGCGCAGCGTTGATCCTGGCGCTGTCGATGGGCATTCGCCATGGCTTCGGCCTGTTTCTGGCGCCGATGAGCGCGGAGTTTGGCTGGGGCCGCGAAGTGTTTGCCTTCGCCATCGCCCTGCAAAACCTGCTGTGGGGATTGTCGCAGCCGTTTGCCGGGGCGCTGGCCGACCGGTACGGTGCGGCACGGGTGATGGTGGTCGGCGGCATTCTTTATGCGCTGGGTCTGGTGATGATGGCCTCGGCGGATTCGGTGTGGTCGCTGTCGGTGAGTGCCGGGTTGTTGATTGGCCTGGGGCTGTCAGGCACCACGTTCTCGGTGGTGCTCGGCGTCGTCGGCCGCGCCGTGCCGGCGGAAAAACGCAGCATGGCCATGGGCATCGCGGCGGCTGCCGGTTCGTTCGGTCAGTTCGCCATGTTGCCCGGCACCTTGGGGCTGCTGAGCTGGCTGGGCTGGTCGCTGGCCTTGGTGGCGCTCGGTGCACTGGCTGCGCTGATCGTGCCGCTGGTGGCGATGCTCAAAGACAAGCCGCTGCCGGTGCTGGGCAACGACCAGACCCTCGGCGCCGCGCTGCGTGAAGCGGCGGCGCATAAAGGCTTCTGGCTGCTGGCGTTGGGCTTTTTCGTGTGCGGTTTCCAGGTGGTGTTTATCGGCGTGCATCTGCCGGCGTATCTGGTGGATCAGCACCTGCCCGCCACCGTCGGCACCACGGTGCTGGCACTGGTCGGCCTGTTCAATATCTTCGGCACCTACTTCGCCGGCTGGCTGGGCGGGCGCATGTCCAAGCCGCGCCTGCTGGTAGGTTTGTACCTGGCGCGCGCCGTGGTGCTGGTGTGGTTTATCAGCGTGCCGGTCACCTTGTTCACTGCCTACGCCTTTGGCGTGCTGATGGGCATTCTCTGGCTTTCGACGGTGCCGCTCACCAACGGCACGGTGGCCACCCTGTTCGGTGTGCGCAACCTGTCGATGCTCGGTGGCATCGTGTTCCTGTTTCATCAGCTGGGCGCGTTTCTCGGCGGCTGGATGGGCGGCTATCTCTACGACCGCACCGGCAGCTACGACCTGGTCTGGCAGATTTCCATCGCCCTCAGCCTGGTTGCCGCTGCCCTCAATTGGCCGGTGCGTGAACAGCCGGTGGAACGTTTGCGCATGAGTCCGGCATGAGTCGTTCACTGACCGTTGCGCTGGGCGCCGCCGCGTTTGCGGGGCTGCTCGCCCTGGCGTGGTGGGGTTGGCAGCGTGGCGGCCTGGCGTTGCTGCAACTGGGCATGGGCAGTTGCCTTTGACGGCCCGGCGCTTGACGGGTAGCGTGGCCCCACTGTCACTCGACCACTGAGCGCCATCACCATGAGCCTGCGTCGCACCGTTCTTCCTGCCCTCGTTTTGTCCCTGCTGTCGCTGCCGGTAATGGCGGCGAGTTGCCCACCACTGCTGCAAGGCGAACTGCCCAAGCTGCGCGACAAAAACAAAGAACAACTCAACCTCTGCGACCAGTTCGCCGGCAAGCCGCTGCTGGTGGTCAATACCGCCAGCTACTGCGGTTTCGCCCCCCAATTCAAAGGGCTTGAGGCGCTGTATAAAAGCCACAAGGATCAGGGCCTGGAAGTACTCGGCGTGCCGTCCGACGACTTCAATCAGGAAGACGCCGACCTCTCGCAAACTGCCAAGGTTTGTTACGTCAATTACGGCGTGACCTTCGC
Source organism: Pseudomonas viridiflava (assembly GCF_900573885.1). Classification (GTDB taxonomy): domain Bacteria; phylum Pseudomonadota; class Gammaproteobacteria; order Pseudomonadales; family Pseudomonadaceae; genus Aquipseudomonas. The sequence goes on along the minus strand of NZ_UPSE01000594.1, from coordinate 235,505 downwards.
CATGGTCGAGCCGCAGCACGTACGTGGCGAGCAGGCCATTCCGTTGTTCAAGGAGCTGGCCGCGCAAAGCAGTGCGCCGCGCTGGAATTTCTATAAGTACGTGGTCGATCGGCAGGGCAAGGTGGTGGCGAGTTTTTCCAGCATGACCAAGCCGGACGATCCCGAGCTGCAGGCGGCCCTTGCCAAGGCCATCGCATCCAAGCCTTGAGCCCTGCCGATTTTCAACCTTAAGGAATTTAAGCTTCAGTTAAGCGGCGGGCGATAAGGTGATCCCGTCGAAACACATGACTAACTGAAGAAAAGGACTGACCCCATGAATAAGCTCACTGCCCTGTTTGCTGTTGCTGCCCTGACTGCCACCGCCGGTATGGCTCAAGCCCGTGACCTGGGTCCGGACGAAGCCATGAAACTGCGCGACGCCGGCACCGTTCAGTCGTTCGAGAAACTCAACGAAGCCGCCCTGGCCAAACACCCCGGTGCCACCGTAAAAGGCACCGAGCTGGAAGAAGAACACGGCCGCTACATCTACCAGGTTGAACTGCGTGACGCTCAGGGCCTGGAGTGGGATCTGGAGCTTGATGCTACCAACGGCCAGATCCTGAAAGACCATCAAGACAAGTAATGAGCAAACCCGTTAGCAAATGGCTGATGCGTTACTGCGGCATCGTCACCCTGGTCCTGGCTGTGCTCACCCTGAGCTTTACCGTGCACGCCCGCGACCTGGATCAGGACGAGGTGCTGCGCCTGCGGCAGGAAGGCCGCATCCCACCTTTGGAACAGCTGCTGAAACCCGCCCTGGAGCGTCACCCCGGGGCGAAATTGTTAGAGGCTGAACTGGAGGAAGAGGATGACGTGTTGGTTTACGAGATAGAACTGCTGACCACCGACGGTGTGGTTCGCGAGCTGGAAATCGATGTGCGCGACGGGCGCATTCTCAAGGACAAGGAAGACGACTGATGCGCTTGTTGCTGGTGGAAGACCATGTGCCGCTGGCGGACGAATTGCTCGCCAGCCTTGGCGCCCAAGGCTACGCCGTGGACTGGTTGGCCGATGGCCGCGACGCCGTGCACCAGGGCGCCACCGAACCCTACGACCTGATCATTCTCGACCTCGGCCTGCCCGGCAAACCGGGCCTTGAGGTGCTGCGCGAATGGCGTGCAGGCGGCCTCGCCACTCCCGTGCTGATACTGACCGCACGCGGCTCCTGGGCCGAACGCATCGACGGCCTCAAAGCCGGTGCCGATGACTACCTGACCAAACCTTTTCACCCCGAAGAACTGCAGCTGCGCATTCAGGCATTGTTGCGCCGCTCCAAAGGGCTGGCCAACCAGCAGCACCTGGAAGCGGCCGGCTTGCAGCTGGATGAAACGCGCCAGTGCGTAAACCTCAATGGCGATGACATTCAGCTCACTGCCGCCGAGTTCCGCCTGCTGCGTTACTTCATGCTGCACCCGCAGCAGCTTCTGTCGAAAAGCCACCTGGCCGAACACCTGTACGACGGCGAAACCGAGCGCGACTCCAATGTGCTGGAAGTGCACGTCAACCATCTGCGCCGCAAGCTGGGGCGCGATGTAATCGAAACCCGTCGGGGCCAGGGCTATCGGTTTATTGGACTGACGCCATGAAGTCGATCCAGCGCCGGCTGAGTCTGGGTCTGGTCAGCGTGTTGCTGGTGGTCGGTCTGGTGCTGGCGCAAACCAGCTTGTGGTTGCTCGACTTGGGCTTGCGCCGGTATCTGGAAGACGGTCTGCGCCAGCAGGCCGAGAGTTTGCTGATCGCCACCGTGCGGGGCCCGACGGGCTTGCAGCTTAGCGAACAGCGCGTGCAAGCCAGTTACCAGCAACCGTTTTCCGGGCGTTATTTCCGTATCGACTTTGCCGATGGCACGCCCGCGCCCTGGCGTTCCCGTTCGCTGTGGGACTTTGAACTGACGCCCGCCACGCAAGCGGGCCTGCAAGCCGATCTGGCCGATGGCCCGAACGAGCAATTGCTGCTTACTTTTCGCGCCGACTACCGCCGCTACGGGCAACAGATGTCGATTACCGTGGCGCAAGATTACAGCCCGGTGCTCAGCAGCTTTCGCCAGGCGCAATACGTCGGCCTAGGCGTCGGTGCCGGGGCGTTGCTGATTATTCTGCTGCTGCAACGCCTGACCGTGCGCAACGCCTTGCGCCCGCTGGAACGCGTACGCCAACAACTGGAACAACTGCAACAAGGCCAACGCAGCGCACTGGACAGCGAAGTGCCGCAGGAACTGGAACCGCTGGTGACGCAAATTAACCACCTGCTGGCGCACACCGAAGATCACCTGCTGCGCTCGCGCAACGCACTGGGCAACCTTGGTCACGCCTTGAAAACGCCGCTGGCCGTGTTGGTCAGCCTCGCCGAGCGCGACGAACTGCGCGCCCATCCCGCCATTCAGGCCACGCTGCGCGAGCAGCTGCAACAGATAGAACAACGCCTGGGCCGCGAATTGGGCCGCGCGCGCCTGGCCGGCGAAGCATTGCCCGGTGCGCAGTTCATGTGCGACGAGGAATTGCCGGGGCTCATCAGCACCCTTGGCATGATTCACAACCGTGGTCTGCAACTGACCTGGAACGCCGCCCCCGGTTTACGTCTGCCGCTGGACCGCGAAGACCTGCTGGAAGTGCTCGGCAACCTGCTCGACAACGCGTGCAAATGGGCCGACTCGGCCGTAAGCCTGACCGTCCGAAAAGAGGCGGGTGGGTTCCAGCTATGGGTTGACGATGACGGGCCCGGCATTGAGCAGGTAAGGCGCGAGGAAGTGCTGGAACGTGGCACCCGGCTGGATGAACAAGTGCAAGGGCACGGGCTGGGCCTGGGCATCGTGCGCGATATTGTGGAAGCGTGGGGCGGGCGGATCGAGATGCTGGATAGCCCGTTGGGTGGGTTGCGGGTGAGTGTTTTTGTGCCTGGAGTGTGAGGACCTTTTGAGTAATCGCGGCTAACCGGAGCAGGTTGTTCGCCCTCTGTGGGAGCGGCCGTAGCCGCGATGCTTTTCGGTGATATTGCGCAAGGCACCCGTCATCCTCGCGTAGGCGGCGGTCCGACGATTCGGAGTCCAGAACTTTGTAGCGGGCGTAAATACTGGTCTTATCCAAAACTCTGGATCCCCGCGTGCGCGGGGATGACGGAGGTTTTGAATACGCGTCATTCCCGCGCAGGCGGCGGTCCGACGGTTCGGAATCCAGAATGTTGTGGCGGGCACTAACTCTATAGCAGCGGCCGGTCCGGCGCTCCGGTTAGCCACGATGCTGGATGTAACCGTGGGCGCTGGCCCTCTCCCCCAGCCCCTCTCCCGCAGGCGGGAGAGGGGAGCCAAATCGGACTTTATCCAACGCCCCATCACATCCCGTTAGCAAACCCCGGATTGCTCATATCAATCGACGCCCGCACCGGCTTCAGTGCCTCGCCGTACTTGGCCAGAATGTCCAGCGCGTAATCGATGCGCGCACGCAGGCGCTGATCATCTTCACCCGCCGCTTCAGGCCCATTCAGTACGCCGCCGCAATGGCGCACCAGAATGTGTTCCGGCAGGTAATTCACCCGGCAATTCTTGTAGCTCGACGCGCGCATTTCGCTGATCACGTATGGGCCACCCACCGCCGCCGAAACGCCCACCAGCAGCCCCGGCTTGTGCGCCAGTTCGGCCTTGCTGGTGTAGATAAAGAAATTCTTGATCGCCGGACAGGCCATGCCATTCCACTCCGGTACCACCACGATCACAGCGTCGGCCGCTTTCAATTGCTCGGCGTATTGCGCCCAAGGGCCGGTGTCTTCGGCGGGCCACAGGGGCAGGGCGCCGGTGCCCAGGTCGATCACGGAACTCTGTTCGGCACTTGTCAGGCTCAGCTCGATCAAGCGCTGTTGCAGAAAATGCGCAACCTTGGCGGACTGACTGTTATTGCGGCTGGAACCGGCAACGATGGCGTAATTGAGCATGGGAAAATCCTTGGGGAAAGAGAGAGCGCAGGCTAGCGGGGCGCGTGTAGGGCATCAAGGGGCAAGACGTCATCGCGGGGATTGGATCGCGCCATAAAGCGCTGCCCTGTAGGAGCGACCTCTGTCGCGAACTCTGGAACAGGTGATTTCAGACCTGTGTTTCCACGGTTCGCCAGCGAGCTGGCTCCTACAAAAAGCCCTTACACGCGGAACTGATCCATCAGCGCCTGCTGATGGTTAGCCAAGCGATTCAACGACTGACTCACCTGCGCCGATTCATCCGCTTGCGCCGAAATCGATTCGGTCACGTCGCGAATCGCGGCCACGTTGCGGTTGATCTCTTCGGCCACCGAGCTTTGTTCTTCCGCCGCGCTGGCGATTTGCAGGTTCATGTCGGTAATTACGCCCACCGCCTGGCTGATGCGCTGCAACGCGCTCACGGCACGTTCCACTTGCTGCACGCTGGCCTGCGCCTGGCGGTGACTGCTGCCCATGCTGCTGACCACTTCGCGGGTACCGTTTTGCAAGCCCTCGATCACTTTGCGAATCTCTTCCACGGAATCTTGCGTGCGCTTGGCCAAGCTGCGCACTTCATCGGCGACCACCGCAAAACCACGGCCGGACTCACCCGCACGGGCCGCTTCAATGGCGGCATTGAGGGCCAGCAGGTTGGTCTGTTCGGCAATCGAGCGAATCACCTCAAGCACCGAGCCAATCTGCTGGCTGCTGCTGGCCAGGCCTTCGACTTCTTCCATGGCCACGTTCATTTCATTGGCCAGCAACTCGATGGCGTTGGTGGTCTGGTCGATCACGCCGAGGCCTTCGCGGGTGGCGTCGTCGGCACTGCGGGCGGCGTCGGCAGCTTGCGCGGCGTTGTGGGCGACGTCTTGCGCGGTGGCGCTCATTTCCTGGAAGGCAGTGGCCACCTGATCAACTTCGCGGAACTGCTGTTGCATGCCGGAGCTGGTCTGACGCGCAATGGCCGAGGACTGATCCGCCGTGCCGCGCGCGTCCTGCACCGAGCTTTTAACGTCGGCAATGATCGGCTGCAGCTTGTCGAGGAAACGGTTGAACCAGCCGGCCAGCTCACCGAGCTCGTCGCGCTTGGCGTAGTCGAGGCGGCGGGTCAGATCGCCTTCACCCGTGGCGATGTTTTGCAACATGGCCGCCACGTTGAGAATCGGCCGGGTCACGCCGCGAGCGGTCAGCCACATCAGCAACAAGCCAAGCACCACAGCCAGCAGGCCAATGCCCAGTGAGACACTGCTGTCGGTTTTGCCACGGCTGTCGAGCTCGGCTTCGAGTTTTCTGGCCGGCACGGTCAGCACCTGCTGCGGTACTTCGATCAGCACGCTCCAAGGTTTTGATTCCGGAATCGGCTGCAACGGTTCGAGCACTTGCAGCATGTCGCCCTCGTGCAGCACCTGCGATTGGGCGAGGGCGGTCAGGCGGGTGAGTTCGTTGCCCTGTTCGCCAAAGGCCGCGCTCAGGGGTTTGCCCAGCGCTGAGGCGTCGCGGCTGTGGCCGGCGAACAGCCCCAGCGGGCTGATGATGCTGACGTGGCCTTCGCCGTTGTAGAGCTCTTTATTGGCCTTCACGCTGATCTCTTGCAGGCTCGCCAGGCTAATATCTACGCCCACCACCCCGACCACTTTGCCGTCCACTTCCACCGGAAACGCGATGCTGGTCATGAGCGTTTTCACGCTGTCGACCTCGTCGATATAAGGATCGAGCACGCAGGCTTTCTTGCCTTCAAGCGGGCAGGTGAGCCAGGAGTTGTACGGCGTGCCGTTGCTCATCACGCTGGTGTCGTTGAGCAGTTCTTCCTTCATAGCCTCTGCAGCCAACTCACCGCTGGCCGACTGCGACCAATACTGCGCGAAGCGGCCGATGTCGTTGCTACCCAGGGCTTCCTGGTCAACGAATTGAGCGTCCTGGCCGTCCAGTGCGTCTGGCAGAAACACCACATACAAACCCAACAAATTGCCGTTGCCTTGCAAGGCCGTGTGCATCTGCTCGGACAAATCGGTCCGCACCGCCGCCGCATCAATGCTGTGCGCTTTGGCCTGGGCCAAGAGCATTTTTACCTGCCGGGTGAAGCCGTTGCCGTAGTGATAGGCGTCCATGAAATAACGCTGAATGCGCAACGACTGCGTTTCGCCACGCGCCGCCATGCGCTTTTGCGCCGCCTCTTCAAGCATGCCCATGCTCGACGCTTTCACCACGTTGGCCGTGCTTTTCGACTGATACAGCGAGGTGCCGACCAGAAGGGTAACGATCACCAGCAGGCACAGGCCGGCAAGCAATGTGATTTTCCACTGGATGGAGAGGCGACTAAGCATGGGGCGATTCTCGTGTGAGGCGTCGGGCATGGGACGTAAGCGGGTAAAAACGCGCCGCCGAGTAAGCGGGCGGGAATTATGCACAGGTGCGATTGAAATATTGAACGGATATTTCAATCGCTTCCTACCGATTTTTATCGGCAGTGCACGAAATGTTTGAGGGGGTCGGCGTAAAAAAGTCGGAGGAAAGTGTCGGGATGGTCTGAACTCAATTTACGAATTCACCTACAGCCGTAACCAACAACGCCGATAAAGCGATATTGCCGTTGCCTGACGGTGCGCCGTGTTAAGGAGTGATCATGCGTTTAAAGACCAAAGTCATGTTGTTGGCCCTGGTTCCGGTGTTGCTGTTTGCGTTCGTACTGAGCGGCGCCGCGACACAGGTACTGCTGAGCCAGGCCGATGGCGAAGTGAAGGAAACCCGCGAACGTCTGATTTCGGAACGTCAGCAGGAACTGCAGAGTTACATGCAGATTGCCCTCGGTTCCGTGCAAAGCCTTTACGACGGCGCGGCCCAGGGCGACATGGAGAGCCGGGCGGAGGCGATTAAAATCCTCTCCAAAATCAAATACGGCAAAGACGGTTACTTCTTCGGCCATGACGCCAACATCGTGCGGCTGTTCCGTGGCGACAACCCACTGGACGTGGGCAAAGTGCTCGCCGACCGCAAAGACCCCAACGGCGTTTACGTAAACCGCGAGCTCTACAACGTCGGCAAGAACGGCACCAACTACCTGCGCTACGCCTCGCCGCTGCCTACCAACGACAAGGTGTTGGTGCCCAAGCTGGCCTACAACATCTATCTGCCCAAGTGGGACATGGCCCTCGGCACGGCCATCAACCTCGACGGCGTCGAGGCCGATGTGGCCAAGGTGCAGGAGTCCATCTCCGCGCGCATCAGCACCATCGTGACCAGCATCGTGATCATCGCCCTGGTGCTGCTGGTGATCTTTGGCATCGCCGGTCTGGCGCTGGGCAATGCGTTCCTGCGCCCGTTGCAGCAAATCAAAAACAACCTCGACGACATTGCAGCGGGCGATGGCGACCTGACCAAACGTTTGCCGGTAAACAGCAAAGACGAACTCGGCGAACTGGCCGGCTCGTTCAACGCCTTTGTCGCCAAAATTCACGGCCTGGTGCGCCAGATTGTGGAAATGACCGGCCAGCTCACCACCCTGGTGGGTGAAGTGTCGTCGCAAACCCAGCGTGCCGATCAGGCCATGGCCAACCAGCGCCACGAGACGGATCAGGTCGCCACGGCCATCAACGAGATGTCTGCAGCGGCGCATCAGGTGGCACAAAGCGCCCAGGGCGCCGCCTCGGCCGCGCAGCAAACCGACCAGGAAGGCCAGGCCGCGAAAAAGGTTGTGGATGGCAGCATCCGCCGCATTCACGCACTGGTGGGCGATATCCGCAGCAGCGGCACCTCGCTCGACAGCTTGCAGCAAGACGTGCAGTCCATCGTCAGTGTGCTCGGCGTGATTCGCTCCATTGCCGAACAGACCAACCTGCTGGCCCTGAACGCCGCCATTGAAGCCGCCCGAGCCGGTGAAGCCGGCCGCGGGTTTGCCGTGGTAGCCGACGAAGTTCGCGCCCTGGCCAGCCGCACCCAGCAGAGCACCCAGGAAATTCAAGGCATGATCGACCGCCTGCAAAAAGGAACCGAAGACGCCGTAACGGCCATGCGCCGCTCCAGCGAAGCCGGCGACGTCACCAGCCAGCAAGCCAACCAGGCCGGCGCTTCACTGGACGCCATTGCTGAACTGATCGCCACCATCAACGCCATGAACGCCCAGATCGCCAGCGCGGCGGAAGAGCAGACAGCCGTGGCCGAAGAGATCAACCGCAGCGTGCACCAGATTGCCGGCGCAGTGGATCAGGTGGCCGATGAAACCCAGCAAAGTGCACAGACCGCGCGGAATCTGGCGGACCTGGGCAATCGGTTGGGAACGTTGGTTAAGCAGTTCAGGATTTGAAGTGACCGCGCACGTTGGGCTTCGCCAAAGGCTCAACCCAACCTACGAAACTGGGTTCCGAATCGTCGGACCGCCGCCCGCGCAGGTATGACGGGGTAAGCACATACACCACCGTCATTCCCGCGAACGCGGGAATCCAGGTGCGGTGATTGAGCGGTTTACTCCGAACCGCTTTTGCTCAGGCCCACCGCATCGCGGCTAAAGCCGCTCCTACAGGAAATCAGGGCATGGAAACCAATTCGGTGAACCCGTAGTGCGTAGGTTGGGTTGAGCGAAGCGAAGCCCAACAGGCCGGCGAGCCAGCGCTTTCAAACGCTCATGATGTGCGACGATCCCTGCAACCCCCAATCACCGCGGATACAGCGGCGGCAACGGGCTGGTTTCCTGGGCGTCGGTCGGCGCTTCGGCGGCGGGCAGGGCGCGGATGGCTTTCCACAGTTCTTCGCCTTGCCAGTACTGGCCGCTTTCGCTGTACAACGCGCCGTTCAAGCCATCCAGGCTTTCGCTCAATGGCACAAACCGCGCGGCCATTTCCGCCAGGGTTTCCGGCTGTTGCCGGGCCCAGGCATCGAGCGCCTGGCGAGTGGCTTGCGAGTCGTTTGCCAGGCACGCGCGTTTGAGGTCGTCGAGCAGGCTGCGGGGGCTCGGGCCGGTCTGCGCGGAGCGGGACACCGCCGGCTGGCGCCGCGCATGCCACCACATCACAAAACCGAGCAGGGTGGTCAGGCTCAGAATCAGGGTCGCCAACTGCCAGGGCCACACGGCCGGGCCTTCGATCAGCGGCAATACGGCGTCGGTGTTCACCGGCGCTTCCACGTCCATGGTCGGGTTATTGGCCACCATCAAGGTGCGCGCCGGCACGCTGGTGCGTTCCAGGCGGTCTTCCTTGGTGTTCCACCACAGCAGCTCGACCGCTGGCAGTTCGATGCGGCCACTGCGGTTGGGCACCAGCGCTTCGCGCTCTTCGCGACTGCCGATCAGGCCGCGTTCGTTGGTGCTGTTGCTCAGCTGTGGCTGGTCCGGATAACGCCGCAAGCCGGTTACCGAGGTCGCGGGCAGAGGCGGCAGCTGCGCGCTGGAAAGGCCGTCCACTTTCAGGGTCAGGCTGCGGGTCAGCGAGTCGCCTACCTGGGCTTTGTCCGGCTCCGGACTCCAGGCTTCGCTCAATACCACGGCGCGTGCGGGCAGCCAGGGCGCATCGGCGGGGTAGTCGGCCGGCTTGGCTTTGACTTGCAACGGAATCACCGGCGACTTGACCCGCATCAGCCGCCCCGGGCGCGGCCCGAACGGCTGATAGCTGCCGTTGTTCTGGCTGTGATCAGCCACCGTGGCGCTGAATACCAGCGACGGAATTTCCAGCTCGCCGCTGTGTTGCGGGTAAATCGCATAGCGCAGCTCGATCACGCCGTGGCGCACGCCGTTGATTTCTTTCTCGTAGGTGCGCGGGTCGCCGAGCGATTCGATGCGCGCGTCGGGAATTTGCAGCGGCGTCAGGGCGCTGTCGTCGTACAGCGACACCGAGTGGTAAATGCGCAAGGTCAGAATGGTTTGCGCCTGCACGTACACGCTGTCCTGGTCGAGGCTGGCGTCGATAAACACCGGGGCCACCGACTCGGCGTCGCTGTTGGCTTCGGTTTTGATGACCTGCAGGGTAATCGGCTCGCTTTTGTTCTCACCCAGGCTGAGGGGCGGAATCACCACGTTGCCGACGCTTTTCGGCTGCAGGGTAATGATCCAGCGCGTAGTGGCGCGGGCCGAGCCGTCGATGGTGGTCAGGCGGTTGATCTGCCGCGTGCCGAGCACGTCAAAGGCTTCGTCGAGGGGCGTCAGGTCGGGCTTGCCGAACAACGTGGCGTCGTCGGATTCGAGCGACAGCTCCAGGGTTTCACCTTCGCTCAGGCGACTGCGGTCCACCGAGGCGGTGAAATTTGCGGCGCTGGCCTGCATGGCCAGCAGGCACAGCAAAAAGGCGCAAAACAGACGGGTCATCAACTAATTCCTAGGCTCTTGGCGCTGTTGCTGTTCGTACCAGAATTTGCGTCGCAGCAGCTCGCCGGGGTCGTCGGGAATCTGCCGCAGCCACTGCTCCATGGCTTGGCGCTGCTCGGCGCCGAGGTGTTGCTGTTGGCCATCATCGGCCTGGGGTTTGCCGCCTTGTTGTTCAGCCTTGTCGGCTTTGCCGTCTTTTCCTTCCTTCTCGCCACCGGCTTGCTGGCCTGCTTTGCTGGCGTTGGGGTCTTGCTGGGCGCCTTGCTGGCCATCAGGCGGTGCCTTCTGCCCGGCGTCTTTTTCGTCGGTTTTGTTCGGGGTAGACGGTGGCGGCTGGTTCTTGTCGGCGTTGGTGTTTGAGTCCGGCCCGCTCTGGTTCTGCTCAGACGGTTGTTGCTGCTGATTCTTGTCGTTCTGTTTCTGCTTGTTCTTCTGCTGCTTGTCTTTCTGTTGCTGCTCTTTTTCCTGCTGCTTCTGTTGGCGCAGCAACTCTTCGACCAGCGCTTTGTTTTTCAACGCCTGGGGAAGGTCGGGTTGCCGTTCCAGCGCCTGGTCGTAGGCATCCAGCGCCGCTTCCAGCTCCCCGCTGCGGGCCAGGGCGTTGCCACGATTGTAGTGGTCGGCAGCGGTGCCGCCGCTGGCGAAACGGCTGGCAGCGCCGGCGTAGTCGCCTGCCTGATACAGCGCCTGACCTTGCCATTTGGGGTCTGCAAAGGTGTCGGCTGCTTCCGCCGCCTTGTGCTGTTGCAGCAGACGCTCACCTTGCTGGTCAGCGCGCAGCCAGAGGTCGGCAAATTCGAAGGCGTAGCTTGGGCGCGGGCCCATCATCAGTAGCAGCGGCAAGCAGAACAGCCAGCCACGGCGACCGGCACAGGCTGCCAACAGCAGCAGGGGCAACAGCAGCCAATAGCCTTGATCCGCCCAGGTTTCCAGTTGCGTGGGTTCGCTGTCACGCAGGCTTTCGGTGTCGGCGAGCAGGCCGAGGTCGCGCAGGTCGGTTTCGTCCAGACGCGAGCGCAGGTAGTTGCCGCCCAGTTCGTTGGCGAATCGACGCAGCCCGCCACCGTCCAGACGCGGCAGCAAAATGGTGCCCTGAGCGTCTTTCAGAAAGCCGCCACCTTCCTGCGCAATGGGCGCGCCTTGGGCCGAGCCGATGCCGAGAATCTGCAAGCGGCTGCCTTGTTTGCCCAGCGCCCGGCGAATGCCCTGGCGCTCCTGGTCGTCCAGCGCCGAGGTAATCAGCAGCAGGCGGCCGTTGCCCTGGGCGCCCTGGTCCAGCAGGGCCAAGGCTTTTGCCACGGCCAGATCAGCACGGCGGCCGGCTTCGGGCATGATCGCCGGTTTCAACGATTCCAGCAGGTTGCGTGTGGTGGCCAGGTCATCCGAGAGCGGCACCAAGGTGTGCGCGCTGCCGGCGTAGAGAACGATGCCGGTTTGCGCGTCGTGGCGCGCCTCCAGCAGGTCGAGCACTTTGTGTTTGGCGTGCTCCAGACGATTGGGCTGCACGTCGCCGGCAAGCATCGAAGGGGTCATGTCGAGCATCACCACCAGCGGATCAGCGCGCTTTTGCGTGCTTTGTTCCACGTGCTGCCAGCTCGGGCCGAGCAGGGCGAGCAAACACAGCAGCCACGACACGCCAAGGGCGATCCACGGCAACCGACTGACCCGCCGGTTGCCGCCACTCAGCAATACGGCATGAAAGGCCGGCGGCAGGAGCATTTGCCAGCGGCCGGCGCGGCGTTGGCGATGCCAGAGTTGCCACAGCAACCACAGCAGCAACGGCAGCAACAGCAGCCAGAACGGCCGCAGCCAATGGGGCCAGAGCGCGATCATGAGCGTTTCCTCATGCGCGGTCGCCATTTCGGTCGGGCGGGCAGGGCACGCTGCAAGCGGCTTTGCAGCAGGTGCGGCCACAGCGAGTTGACCACCAGCACCAGGCTCAGCAGCAGCGCGCCGGCCAGCGGCCAGGCGTACAGCTCAAGGGCAGGGCGGGCGATGGTGGGTTGCTGGGCCACGGGCTCGAGCTTGTCGAGGCTGGCTTCGATCAGGGTCAGTTCGTCGCTGTCGCGGGCGCGGAAGTACTGGCCGCCGGTCATGTCGGCGATTTTCTGCAGGGTGGGTTCGTCCAGGTCCAGGCCGGGGTTCAAACCGAGCATGCCGAACGCGCCACGCTCCGGATCGGCGCCAATGCCGATGGTGTACACCTTCACCTTTTCCTCGACGGCCAGCCGCGCCGCCGTGAGCGGATCGATCTGCCCGCCGTTGCTGGCGCCGTCGGTGACCAACACCAGCACGCGGCTGTTGGCCGGCCGCTGGCGCAGGCGTTTTACCGCCAGGCCGATGGCGTCGCCAACGGCGGTATTTTTGCCGGCGATGCCAATCAGGGCTTCGTCGAGCCAGATGCGTACGGTGCGGCGATCGAAGGTCAGCGGCGCCTGCAAATAGGCCTGGCTGCCGAACAGAATCAGGCCGACGCGATCACCTTTGCGGCCTTCAATAAAGTCGCCGAGCAGGTTTTTCACCAAGGTCAGGCGGCTGACGTCATTGCCGTTCCACTGCATGTCGGCGTAATCCATTGAGCCGGACACATCCACCGCCAGCAGCAAATCGCGCCCGCTGGCCGACACCGGCAGCGGCTCGCCGACCCACGCAGGCCGTGCTGCCGCGCCGAGCAGCAGCAACCACAGCAAGGCGAAAGGCGCCTGTTGCCGCCACGCCGGCAGGTTGGCTCGGGCGCGGCGCCCGGCCAGGCCTTCGAGTTCCGGCAGGAAACTGACCTTCAGCGCCGCTTCACCGCTGTCGGCGGCCGGCAAGACCAGGCGCAGCAACCACGGCAACGGCAGCAGCACAAACAGCCAGGGCCAGGTGAACTCAAACATGTTTGCGAATCCAGGTGTCGACGGCCTGGTTGAGACCATCCACCGCTTTGTCGTCGAGTTTGCATTCGGGGCGGTAGGCGCCTTCCACCAGGATCATCCAGCGGGTCAAGCCGGCGGCGGGGCAGCGATTGTCCAGGTACGCCAGCCAGGCGCGGCCGCTCATGGTGTGGCTTTGGCTGTTGGGGTAATGGCTGCGGCACAGGCGCTTGAGCAGGGCGTTGAGCTGCTGCAGCCACGGCCCGGCGTTTATGCCGTCGTAGGGTTTTTTCAGTTGCCCGAGTTCCTGCAAGGCGGCCAGACGCAGCGGGTCGAGCGGCACCTCGGTGCGGGTTTTCCTGCCCCGTTGCGGCAGGCGTTTGCGCAAGCGCCACAAGCCCCACAGCAGCACCGGAACCAACAAGGCCAGCAACCACCAGCCCGGCGCGGGCGGCCACCAGGAAATCGGCGGCGGGGCGATTAAAGGTTGCAGCTGATCGAGAGGATTCATTGCTTGTTCCTCGGCCGCTGCCCTTGCAGATGATCGCGCAATTGCTCGATCGGGTCGTTCATCGTCGACAGCGGAAACAACGGCACGCCAAGTTTTTGCGCCAACAGCTGCCAACGCGCCTGCCGCGCTTCACCGAGGGCGTGATAGGTCTCGCGCAGCTCAAGGTTGTGGGTGTCCAGCTCCAACAGCGCGCCGCGTTCGGTGAACTGCAACAGGCCGGCAGCGGGCAGGGCGTGGTCCAGCGGGTCGGACAACGGCAGCAGCAGCAAATCGGTGTGGCGGGCCAGCAGGGTGAGTTGCTGCTCGGCGCTGTCGTTCAGTGCGCGCTCATCACACAGCACCACCGCCAGGCTGCCGGGGCGCAGCACTTCACGCGCACGGCGCAGCGCAAGGCCAAAGGTGTCGCGGCCGGCGGGAATTTCACTATTCAGGTTCTGGTTGGCGCGCACCAGGCGGTTGAGCAATTGCAGCAGACTCATTTTGCTGCGCCGGGGTTTGATTTCGTGGTGCTCGTTATCGCCAAACACCAAACCGCCCACGCGGTCGTTGTGGCTCAGCGCGGCCCAGCCGATCAGCGAGGCTACCTGCGCGGCCAGTACGGATTTAAACGCCAGCCCGGAGCCGAAGAACAGACGCTGACTCTGCTCGACCAAAATGAAAATCGGCCGCTCGCGTTCTTCATGGAACAGCTTGGTGTGCGGCTCCTGCGTACGGGCGGTTACGCGCCAGTCGATGGTGCGCACGTCGTCACCGGGCTGGTACACGCGCACCTGATCGAAGTCGACGCCACGGCCGCGCAGTTTGGAGTGGTGCAAGCCCACCAGCGGGCTGCGCCGCGCCGGCGTGGAAAACAACTGCACTTCGCGGATGCGGTGGCGCATCTCGATCAACTCGGCGAGGCTGACGCGAATACCGGGTTCGCTGGCGGCAAGCGGTTGCATGGCGATCAGGCCACGGCAACCACATCGAGGATGCGTTGCAGCACCCGGTCCTGATCAATGCCCGCCGCTTCGGCCTCGAACGACAAGATGATGCGGTGGCGCAGCACGTCGAACAGCACGGCCTGAATATCTTCCGGTGACACAAAATCGCGACCGGCCAGCCAGGCGTGAGCGCGGGCGCAGCGGTCGAGGGAAATGGAACCGCGCGGGCTGGCGCCGTAGGAAATCCACTCGGCCAGTTCGGGGTCGAACTTGGCCGGGGTGCGCGTGGCCATGACCAACTGCACCAGGTACTCCTCCACGGCGTCGGCCATGTACAACCCCAGCACTTCTTTGCGCGCGGCAAAAATCGCCTGCTGGCTGACTTTATGTTCGGGTTTGGTTTCGCCGTTCAAGGCTTCGCCACGGGCTTGCTGGAGAATCTTGCGTTCCACCGAGGCGTCGGGGAAGCCGATCTTCACATACATAAGGAAGCGGTCGAGCTGGGCTTCGGGCAGGGGATAAGTGCCTTCCTGCTCAATCGGGTTTTGCGTGGCCATTACCAGAAATAGCGGCGACAGATCGTAGGTGCTGCGCCCCACGCTGACCTGGCGCTCGGCCATGGCTTCCAGCAACGCCGACTGCACCTTGGCCGGCGCGCGGTTGATTTCGTCCGCCAGCACCAGGTTGTGGAAAATCGGCCCTTGCTGGAACACAAAGCTGCCGGTTTCCGGGCGATAGATTTCCGTGCCGGTGATGTCGGCGGGCAGCAAGTCGGGGGTGAACTGAATGCGGTGAAACTCCGCCTCGATGCCTTCGGCCAGCTCCTTGATCGCCTTGGTCTTGGCCAGGCCCGGAGCGCCTTCCACCAGCATGTGGCCGTCGGCGAGGAGGGCGATCAGCAGCCGCTCAATGAGTTTTTCCTGACCCAGAATCTGCGTGGAGAGAAATTGACGCAGGGCGACGAGCGCTTCGCGGTGTTCCATCGTGGAAAGTTTCCTGGCGGATTGACGAGGTGCAACGGCTCACAGCCTGGCGACAAGGCGCGCGGGGGTAGCTGCGAATGGCGTGACACTTTAATGCAAAACACGAAGCGGCGGCTATTGGGGGGCTGGGGGATTGCGTGGTGGGTCAAAAAGCATCGCGGCTAAAGCCGCTCCTACAGATTGTGTGATGGTGTGGGAGCGGCTTTAGCCGCGATGCTTTTGCCCGGCGAGCCCAAGCTAGAGCAGTGGAAAGCCTGTCCGAATATGTCGCCCCATCGCAATCCCTCGGTCACAGCCTCTCGTTAAGCTACGCGTGACTTGATGGTCGTCGCGTGCACTGGCGGGTTTCAACAATGGCCTAGACTGTTGTGCAACCCGATTAACAGGGTGCCCTGCCCACGTAACTGTCGGCACCGGCATACGGCTAAATCGGTCAGGTATGAATTAGCGAGCTCTCCCACGAACAACAAGCCCAGCGGAGCAAACACATGGCGTTCTTTACGGCGGCCAGCAAAGCCGACTTTCAGCATCAACTGCAAGTGGCACTGGCGCAGCACGTTAGTGAACAGGCGTTGTCACAAGTAGCCCTGTTCGCCGAGCAGTATTTCGGTATCACCGCCCTCGAGGAACTGACCCAGCGTCGCCTCTCCGACCTCGTCGGTTGCACCCTGTCCGCGTGGCGTCTGCTAGAGCGCTTCGACAGCAGCAAACCGCAGGTACGCGTTTTCAACCCCGACTACGAAAAGCACGGCTGGCAGTCCACCCACACCGCCGTGGAAGTGCTGCACCCGGACGTTCCGTTCCTCGTCGACTCGGTGCGCATGGAGCTCAACCGTCGTGGTTACAGCATTCATACCCTGCAAAACAGCGTGCTCAGCGTGCGCCGCGACGCCAAAGGCGAGTTGCTGGAAGTGTTGCCCAAAGGCACCACCGGCCCGGATGTTGCGCAAGAGTCGCTGATTTTTCTGGAAATCGACCGCAGCGCCAACACCACCGACATGCGCACCCTTGAGGGCGCCATTCTCGACGTGCTGGAAGAGGTGCGCATTACCGTCGCCGATTTCCAGCCCATGCGCGCCAAAGTCGGCGAATTGCTGGACTGGCTGGGCAAAGCCAAGCTCAACGTCGAAGCCGCCGAGCTGGCGGAAATCAAAGTGTTCCTGCAGTGGCTGCTCGACAACCGCTTCACCTTCCTCGGTTATGAAGAATTCACCGTGGCCGATGAAGCCGAGGGCGGCCATATCACCTATGACGAATCGACCCTGCTGGGCCTCTCCAAACGTTTGCGTACCGGTCTGACCCACGAAGACCTGCACATCGAAGCCTACGCCGTGAACTACCTGCGCGAGCCGGTGTTGCTGTCGTTCGCCAAGGCCGCCCAGCCAAGCCGCGTGCACCGCCCGGCCTACCCGGACTTCGTGTCCATTCGCGAGCTGGACGCCAAAGGCCGCGTGGTCAAGGAATGCCGCTTTATGGGTATTTATACCTCCATCGCCTACAGCGAAAGCGTACGCAGCATTCCGTACATTCGCCGCAAAGTAGCGGAAGTGGAGCAGCGTTCAGGCTTCAATGCCCAAGGTCACCTGGGCAAAGAACTGGTGAAAGTGCTGGAAGTGCTGCCGCGCGACGACCTGTTCCAGACCCCGGTTGACGAGCTGTACAACACCTCGCTGGCGATTGTGCAGATTCAGGAACGCAACAAGATTCGCCTGTTCCTGCGTGCCGATCCCTACGGCCGCTTCGTGTACGCGCTGGCTTACGTACCGCGCGACATCTATTCCACCGAGAGCCGCGTGCGCATCCAGCAGGTGCTGGTAGACCGCTTGCAGGCCACCGACTGCGAGTTCTGGACCTATTTCTCGGAATCGGTACTGGCGCGTGTGCAATTCATCCTGCGCATCGACCCGAAAACCAAACTGAGCATCGACCACGCGCAAATCGAGCGCGAGGTCATCCAGGCCTGCCGTTCGTGGAAAGACGACTACGCCGGTCTGGTGGTAGAAAGCCTCGGCGAAGCCAAAGGCACCCGCGTTCTGGCCGACTTCCCGAAAAGCTTCCCGGCCGGTTACCGCGAACGTTTTGCTCCGCATTCGGCCGTGGTCGACATGCAGCATTTGCTCAGCCTCTCGGAAGAACGCCCGCTGGTGATGAGCTTTTACCAGCCGCTGAGCGCCGACGGCCAACAGCTGCATTGCAAGCTGTACCACGCCGACACGCCGCTGGCGCTTTCGGACGTGCTGCCGATTTTGGAAAACCTCGGCCTGCGCGTGCTGGGTGAATTCCCGTACCGCCTGCGCCACCAGAACGGTCGCGAGTTCTGGATTCACGACTTCGCGTTTACCTACGCCGAAGGCCTGGACCTGGACATTCAGCAACTCAACGACACCTTGCAGGATGCCTTCGTGCAGATCGTCGGTGGCGCCGCCGAGAACGACGCCTTCAACCGCCTGGTACTGACCGCCGCCATGCCATGGCGCGATGTGGCGTTGCTGCGTGCCTATGCCCGCTACCTGAAACAGATTCGCCTGGGCTTCGACCTGAGCTACATCGCCAGCGCCTTGCTCAACCACGTCGACATCGCCAAGGAGCTGGTGCGCCTGTTCAAAACCCGCTTCTACCTGGCGCGCAAACTCACCGCCGACGACCTGGCCGACAAGCAGCAACGTCTGGAGCAAGCGATTCTCACGGCCCTCGACGATGTGGCGGTACTTAACGAAGACCGCATTCTGCGTCGCTACCTGGACCTGATTAAAGCCACGCTGCGTACCAACTTTTACCAAGCCGACGCCAACGGCCAGGCCAAGTCCTACTTCAGCTTCAAATTCAACCCACGCGCCATCGCCGACTTACCGAAGCCGGTACCGATGTTCGAGATTTTCGTGTACTCGCCACGGGTCGAAGGCGTGCACCTGCGAGGCGGTAAAGTGGCTCGCGGCGGCTTGCGCTGGTCTGATCGCGAAGAGGACTACCGCACCGAAGTGCTGGGCCTGGTGAAGGCGCAGCAGGTGAAAAACGCCGTGATCGTGCCGGTCGGCGCCAAGGGCGGTTTCGTGCCACGCCGCATGCCGATTGGCGGCACCCGCGACGAGGTGCTGGCCGAGGGCATCGCCTGCTACCGCATCTTCATCTCTGGCTTGCTGGATATCACCGACAACCTGAAAGAAGGCGAAGTGGTGCCGCCGCAAAACGTCGTGCGCCATGACGAAGACGACCCGTACCTGGTGGTCGCCGCCGACAAAGGCACCGCCACGTTCTCCGACATCGCCAACGGCATCGCCGGTGAATACGGCTTCTGGTTGGGCGATGCGTTCGCCTCCGGCGGCTCGGCCGGTTACGACCACAAAGGCATGGGCATCACCGCCAAAGGCGGCTGGGTTTCGGTGCAGCGTCACTTCCGCGAGCGCGGCATCGACGTGCAGAAAGACCTCTCCACCGTCATCGGCATCGGCGACATGGCCGGCGACGTATTCGGCAACGGCCTGCTGCTGTCCGACAAGCTGCAACTGGTGGCGGCGTTCAACCACCAGCACATCTTCATCGACCCCAACCCCGACGCGGCGAAAAGCTTCGTGGAACGCAAACGTCTGTTCGACCTGCCGCGTTCCAGCTGGGCCGACTACGACGCCTCGCTGATTTCCAAAGGCGGCGGCTTGTTCCTGCGCAGCGCGAAAAGCATCGCCATCAGCCCGGAGATGAAAGAACGCTTCGACATCAAGGCCGACAAACTGCCGCCCACCGAACTGCTCAACGCCTTGCTAAAAGCACCGGTTGACCTGCTGTGGAACGGCGGCATCGGCACCTACGTGAAAGCCAGCAGCGAAAGCCACACCGACGTCGGCGACAAAGCCAACGACGCCTTGCGCGTCGACGGCCGCGAACTGCGCGCGAAAGTGGTGGGCGAGGGCGGCAACCTCGGCATGACCCAGCTCGGCCGCGTGGAATACGGCCTCAATGGCGGCGCGAGCAACACCGACTTTATCGACAACGCCGGTGGTGTGGACTGCTCCGACCACGAAGTGAACATCAAGATTCTGCTCAACGAAATCGTTGCCGCCGGCGACATGACCGGCAAGCAGCGCAACACCTTGCTCGCCGAAATGACCGACGCCGTGGGCAACCTTGTGTTGGGCAACAACTACAAGCAAACCCAGGCCCTGTCGCTGGCCCAGCGCCGCGCCCGTGAGCGCATCGGCGAGTACAAACGCCTGATTTCCGCCCTGGAAGGCAGCGGCAAACTCGACCGCGCCATGGAGTTCCTGCCCAACGACGAGCAACTGGCCGAGCGCGCCGCCAACGGCCACGGCCTGACGCGGCCGGAGCTGTCGGTGCTGATTTCGTACAGCAAAATCGACCTCAAGGAATCGCTGCTCAAATCCCTGGTGCCGGACGACGACTACCTCGCCCGCGAAATGGAAACCGCCTTCCCGCCGTTGTTGGCCGAGAAGTTCGGTGACGCCATGCGCCGCCACCGCCTGAAACGGGAAATCATCAGCACCCAGATCGCCAACGACCTGGTCAACCACATGGGCATCACCTTCGTTCAGCGCCTGAAGGAATCCACCGGCATGAGCGCGGCCAACGTGGCCGGCGCCTATGTGATTGTGCGCGACGTGTTCCGTCTGCCGTACTGGTGGGCGCAGATCGAGGCACTGGACTACAAAGTGCCGGCCGACCTGCAACTGCAACTGATGGACGAACTGATGCGCCTGGGCCGCCGCGCCACGCGCTGGTTCCTGCGCAGCCGTCGCAACGAACTGGACGCCGCCCGTGACGTCGGCCACTTCGCCCCACGCCTGGAAGCCTTGGCCAAACAACTCGACGGCCTGCTCGAAGGGCCGGCGCGTGAACAATGGCAAGCGCGCGTGCAGGACTACGTGGAACAAGGCGTGCCGGAAGAACTGGCCCGCGCGGTTGCCGGCACAAGTCATCTGTACACCTTGCTGCCAATTATCGAGGCGGCCGACATCACCGGCCAGGACCCGGCACAAGTAGGTGCCGCCTACTTCGCCGTGGGTGGCGCGCTGGAACTGTCGTGGTACTTGCAGCAAATCACCAACCTGCCGGTGGAAAACAACTGGCAAGCCCTGGCGCGTGAAGCCTTCCGCGACGACCTCGACTGGCAACAGCGGGCCATCACGGTATCGGTGCTGCAAATGACCGACGCCCCGGCCGACATGGAAGAGCGCACCCAGGTGTGGATCGAACAGCACCGACCCATGGTCGACCGCTGGAAAGCCATGCTCGGCGAATTGCGCGCCGCCACGGGCACCGACTACGCCATGTATGCCGTAGCGAATCGGGAGTTGATGGACTTGTCGCAGCGCGGTTGACGGATGTGAAGCAGTGACGGAGAGCCCCGCCTAGTGCGGGGCTTTTTTATCCCGATCGCCAGACGTTGGGCTTCGCCGTTGGCTCAACCCAACCTACGAGGTGCTCTGTACGTAGGATGGGTTGAGCCCCGCGAAGCCCACCCGGGAGCCCACCGGGCTCCGCGTGCAGGTCTTCCGGCGAACCCGTTGGGCTTCGGTGCGCTTACCGCCATTGCCGCACATACCAAAACCATTCGCGTGCGACATTTCCCGCAGTGCCGTTTCAGCCAAAAAAGCCGTTGCCATCCCAACCAAGCCCGCCCTATAGTCCCGCCGTCGCTGCACATCAGCGATTGGGTTTGGCGACCCAAAGTTCGGAATGCGCACAAGCGCCCATCTCTGTGAAGCAGGCGCTTTTTTTGTGCCCGCGACGCAGCTATGGCGGCTGTGCGCGGGATACCTTCGGGTATGCCGGTGTACTTCCGAACCGGTTCGCCAACCTGCGTACAGCTGCCACCCCATTCGTTTGGCGACGAGTCGTGGCGGTCCTCTCTACATTCGGAAGGAATCACCATGAAAAAAATATCCAACGTAACCACGTTCCAACCCTTCGACCTCGCGGGCGCCGCACCGCTATTTCTGGTCAATGCCGGCGCGCCTGTTGATGAGGCGCTTTCTCGGGCTGAAGCCTTGATGATGTACGTCGAAAGTCTTGCGGCTGCGGACTCGCTCATGAACAAAGACCACGAGCGGGCGATTTTGCAGACGCTGAGTGAAATGGCGAAGGCGCTGACCAAGGCGTGCCAGAGCGCGGCTGCCTGACAAGCGAGTGACGGGCGTGTAGAGGAGGGGGCTTCGGCTCCCTTCTTTATTGGACGTCAAAATCGACCCTCTCCCCAACCCTCTCCCGCAGGCGGGAGAGGGGGCTGGTCGGAGTGAGCTTCGCGCTTTACGTCACCCCTCGCCCGCTCGCGGGAGAGGGGCCGGGGGAGAGGGGCTTTTGAGTGATGCCTACCTCACCACATGCAAGTAATGCATGTGCTTTTCATACTGGTCGAGTATGTCGCCGATCACGTCGTCGCGGTTCCAGCCCATCAGGTCGTAATCCTGCCCACCTTCTTTGAGGTGCACTTCGGCGCGGAAGTATTTGCGCGTTTCGCTGGCGGTGTCTTCTTCGCCGCTCAGTACGAAGCTCGGCAGGGTGAAGGCGCGGGGGCGTACTTCGTAAAGGAAGTCGGGCTGTCCGGTCAGGCTTACGGCAAGCGCCGTGCGGCCGTCGCTGCCGGTGGTGACTTCGGCTGCGTAGCCCTGTTTTTTCAACTCTTCGGCCACCGATTCACAGGCTGGGCGCACCACTTCGCTGATAAACCGGTTCACGTGGGCGCGGCGCGGAAACATCGCGATGCCGCGCAGGCGACGCTGCCAGCCACCGTGGGTGCGGGCGGTTTGGCGGGGGCGGGCGAGGGCGTGGTAACGCATGCCTTGCTTGGTGGAGTCTTTGTCCAGCGCTTTGAACAGGCCCCACATGGAGGCCAGCAGGATTAAGGCGAAGGGCAGGGCACTGGCGATGGTCGCGGTTTGCAGGGCTTTAAGTCCGTTGGAAAGCAACAGCGCAATCGCCACCACGCCAATCAGTACGGACCAGAAAATGCGCTGCCACACCGGCGAATGGGTGCTGCCGGACGAGGCAAGCATGTCGACGACCAGGGCGCCGGAATCCGCTGAGGTCACGAAGAACACCACCACCATCAGCACGGCAATACTCGACACCACCGTGGACCAGGGGAAGTGCTGAAGGAAGGCGAACAAGGCCAATGAGCTGTCTTCACCGACGATCCGCGCCAACTCGGTGTTGCCTTCGTTGAGGATCATATGAATGGCGGTGTCGCCGAACACGGTCATCCACAACAGGGTGAAACCGGCGGGCACGAACAGTACACCGCAGACGAATTGGCGGATGGTGCGGCCACGGGAAATGCGCGCGATAAAGAGGCCGACAAAGGGCGACCACGACAGCCACCAGCCCCAGTAGAGCAGGGTCCAGCCGCCGATCCAGTCGGTGGGTTCGTAGGCGTAGAGGTTGAAGGTTTTGCTGACGATTTCCGACAGGTAACTGCCGGTGTTCTGCACGTAGGTTTGCAGCAAAAACACGGTCGGCCCGAGTACCAGCACGAACAGCATGAGGATAACGGCAAGACTCAGGTTGAGTTCCGAGAGGATGCGAATGCCACGGTCCAGGCCGGTAGCAACCGACAAGGTGGCCAACGCGCACGTCACGACAATCAGGCCCAACTGCACGGTGGTGTTGACCGGCAGGCCGAACATCAGGTGGAAGCCGCTGTTGATTTGCAGCACACCATAACCAAGGGAAGTGGCGACGCCGAATACCGTGCCGAGAATGGCGAAGATATCCACGGCGTGGCCAATCGGCCCGTATATGCGCTCACCAATCAACGGGTACAGCGCCGAGCGCAGGGTCAGCGGCAGGTCGTGACGAAAGCTGAAGTAGGCAAGGATCAGCGCCACGATGGCGTAGATCGCCCAGGCGTGCAGGCCCCAGTGGAAGAACGTGAGCTTCATCGCCTCTTTGGCGGCTTGCACCGTGCCGGGGTCGCCAACGGGCGGCGTGGTGAAGTGCATCACCGGCTCGGCGACACCGAAAAACATCAGGCCAATGCCCATGCCGGCGGAGAACAGCATGGCGAACCAGCTGGCGTTGCGGTAGTCCGGCACGCTGTGGTCCGGGCCGAGCTTGATGTCGCCGTAGCGGCTGACGGCGAGGAACACCACGCCGATGAGAATCAGCGCGACGGTGAGAATGTAGAACCAGCTGACGTTGACGATGATCCAGTGCTGGATGTGGTCGAACAGCGTTTGCGACTGTTCCTGGAACAGCACCGTGTACGACACCAACAGCAGAATCAGTACGGCGGCGGTGTAGAACACCGGTGGGTTGAGGGTATTACGCGGCTTCGCCGGCGTTTCCATGGCGGATATTCCTTCTAGGCGGGTGCGCTGCAGCAATCGTAGTGTATGACCACGGCTGCGCCGGACGGTGCCGGCTTCGCGGAGCCTATGGGAGGGCTTTAACGGCGTTGAGGTTCAATTTTTATGGCCCGAAGCGGATTTCATCCCGGGTTTTGCCCAGACAAATTGCCGAATTTGCGCAATCGGTTGCCGTGTGATGAATCGGTTGCTGCGATCATCTGATAGTCAAATGCGCACAAGGAGACCGCTGCATGGAACGAATCAAAGCGTACTTCGACCGTCATGGTTCTGATGCCTTTCGCATCGGCGAAGGTCGTATCAGTGGCTATATCTCGGCAGCTACCGGGCTGCTCAGTTTGCTGGCGGTGTTGTGTTTTCTGTTTCCGCAATGGCTGACGTTTGCCGAGTTTCGTCAGGTGTACAGCGAGCAGTTCGCCCGTACCGCGTTGCTGATTGGCCTGGCCTGTTCGTTCGGCCTGGGCACGCTGAACATTCTGCTGAACAACCGTAAACGCCTGGGTATTACGGGCATGGTCAGCTCCGGCCTGGCGCTGTTTCTCGGCGGCACCAATATTCAGTTCGACAGCATCGGCCACTCGCCGTATTCCCTGGGCCTGGACTGGTTCATTTTGGCGCTGCTGGTGTCGGCCATCGTGTTTATTCCGCTGGAAAAGCTCTACGCCAAAGACCCCGAGCTGAAAATTCTGCGCCCGCACTGGCGCACCGACCTTTGCTATTTCTTCGTCAGCCATATGGCTGTGCAATTCATCCTGATTTTCGTCACCGCGTCGTCGACCTTTCTGGCCGGCTGGGCGGTGTCTGACATCGTGCAGGGCTTTGTGCGCAGCCTGCCGATTCCGGTGCAGTTCGTAATGGCGGTGTTCGTTGCCGACCTCGGCCAGTACTGGCTGCATCGCCTGTATCACGTGGTGCCGTGGATGTGGAAATTCCACGCGGTGCATCACTCCAGCACCTCGATGGACTGGCTCGCCGGCTCTCGCGTGCACTTCGCCGAAGTGCTGCTGACCCGCACCGGCGTACTGGTGCCGCTGATGCTGCTGGGCTTTTCCACCGAAGCCATGAACGCCTACGTGATTCTGATCGGCGTGCAGGCGGTGCTGGCCCACGCCAACGTGAAGATCAATGGCGGCTGGCTCAATTACATTCTGGTGTTGCCGCGTTACCACCACTGGCACCACGCGCGGCACATCGACTACATCTACAAAAACTACGCCATCCACACGCCGCTGGTGGACATGCTGTTCGGCACCTTCAAGCTGCCGCCCGAAGAGTGGCCCAAACGCTACGGCGTGTTTGGCAAAGAGCTGCCCAATGGCATGTTGAAGCAGCTGGTTTACCCGTTGAAGCCGAAAGACCCGGCCTGACCACCCTTACGCCAGACCCGTTTCGCCATACACCAGGCTACCGGTGCCTGGCGCCTCGCTCACGTCGTTGGCCAGGTAGTGGATGAAGTTGGCCAGCCGCAGGTAGTCGAGCATTTCCATGGGTTGCTGCTCGGCGCCTGCAGCGTGTTTTTTGCCGTCGTGTTCAGACTCGTGTTGACAGTTCATCACTTGCTCCAAATACTGTATGCATAACCAGCTTACAGGGATTCGGATATGTCGTTCAACCTCAGCCAGCTTCCAGCCGCCGAACGCACTGCCATTCAGTACCATCGCCAATGCTGCTTTGAGAGCTATCAGCGTCAGCAAGAGCTGGACGCGCAACTGGCGGTGGATGCGGCGTGGGAATACGGCCGTTTGATGAGCGCGCGGGAAGAAAAGAAAGGCGGCTGGCGCGACTGGGTTCGCCAGCAATTGCTGGCGATGGACGACCCGCAACTGGTCGCCAGACTGACCCGCCGCCTGAGCCTGCATATAAAAGCCGGTTCGCTGGCGTACCCGAGCTGAGGCCCATGCGCGACACCCTGATCAAACTCGCACTCGCGCCGCTGCTACTGCTGCAAGGGCTTTACGTGCGCCGGGTAACGCCCAGGCTGCCGGAACCGCAGGGCGAGCGTACCGGCACCACCGGAACCGGCCCCCATCTGCGCCTGCTGGTGTTGGGCGATTCAGCTGCCGCTGGCGTGGGTGTGACAGACCAGGCCGAGGCGCTGACCGGCCAGTTGGTGAGTGACCTGGCGAAGGATTTTCGGGTGTCGTGGAAACTGATCGCGCAGTCGGGGCTGAACACCGCCCAGCTCCAAGCCCTGGTGGAACGCAGCGTGACCGAGCCGTTTGATGCGGTGCTGGTGTCCATCGGGTTGAACGACGTTACGGGCGGTGCCTCGGTCGCCGACTGGACGCCCGCCATGAACCGGCTGCTGGATTTGCTGCAATGGAAATACAGCGCCCGGCACGTGTTGATCGCACCGATTCCACCCATGCATGCCTTCCCGGCGCTGCCGCAGCCGCTGCGCTGGTACCTGGGACGACGCGCCAGATACTTCAACGTCGCGTTGAACTGGTTAACCCGCCGACGCATGGACTGCCACCTGCAAGCCTGCGACTTCCCCATGCAGCGAGACTCGCTGGCCGCCGATGGTTTCCATCCGGGTGCGGCGGCGTATGCGTTATGGGCCAGCGAAAGCGCCACCACCTTGCGCGAATGTTTTGCCGACCCGCAGATGTTGAGCGGGCGGGTGGTCGGTTGATTGCAGATGGCCCGTCGTAGGTTGGGTTGAGCGAAGCGAAGCCCAACGTCTGTATCCTGACGAAAATATTCCGCGGCTAAACCGAACCTATGGCACGCACGGGCCGTTGGAGACATCGGGATTGTCACGGTGACCGTGCCTCGATTCGCAAACGAAAGCCAAACGCAGAGAAGGGCGCCGCGCCTTGCAAAAGGCGCGGCGTGTCAGCGGCTACGCTTCGTTGCGATAGCGTGGGGCGACGGTGGATTGCTTGAGGTTGCCGAGGAACGCCTGACGCGCGCCTTGCAAGGTGTCCCAGTAGGCCGCGTCTTGTAGAGGCGGAATGGTCACGTTTTCGCGGCGGTCGAAGCCCAGCAGTGCGGCGTCGACCATGTCACCAACTTCCATGATTTCCGGCAGTTGGTTGATGTCGATGCCGGCACGGTCCCAGATTTCAGTGCGCGTGGCGGCGGGCAATACGGCCTGCACGTATACGCCTTTTGGCCCCAGTTCCAGGGTCAGGCCTTGCGACAGGAACTGCACAAACGCCTTGGTGGCGCCGTAGACGGTCATGTTCAGTTCAGGCGCCAGGCCCACGACCGAACCAATATTGATGATCGAACCTTCACCGGCTGCCACAAGGCGCGGCGCAATGGCGCTGGCCAGACGCACCAGGGCGGTGGTGTTCAACGCCACGAGGCGGGCGACGCTTTCGGTGCTCTGTTGGATAAACCCGCCAGACTGCGCCGCGCCGGCGTTGTTGACCAGAATGCCGATGTGGGCGTCTTCACGCAGACGGGTTTCAACCGCTTCGATATCGCGCAGTTCGGTCAGGTCGGCGGGCAATACGTCTACGGCAATACCGTGGGCGTCGCGCAGTGTCGCGGCCAGGGTGTCGAGGCGGACTTTGTCACGGGCAACCAGAACCAGGTTGTGGCCACGGGCGGCGAAGCGTTCGGCGTACACGGCGCCAATGCCGGACGAAGCGCCGGTGATCAGTACAGATTTCAATGCGGTCATGGCGGTAATTCCTTAAAAGAAGAGGGTGGTTTACGCGGTGTACGTTGGGTAATCGGTATAGCCTTTCGCGCCGCCGCCATAGAGCGTCGCGGGGTCGAGCGCGGCCAGCGGTGCATCGGTTTTCAGGCGCTCGACCAGATCCGGGTTGGCAATGAATGGACGGCCAAATGCGGCGAGGTCGATCTGGTTGTCGGCCAGGCGGGCGTTTGCAAGGTCGAGGTGGTAACCGTTGTTCCCGATATAAGTGCCTTTAAAGCGGTGGCGAAGCGAGTCGAAGTCAAATGGCGCGACATCGCGGGGGCCGCCGGTGGCGCCTTCAACCACGTGCAGGTACACCAGGCCTAGCGCGCTGAGCTGGTCGACCAGGTAATCGAATTGCCCTTGTGGGTCGCTGCTGGAAACGCCATTGGCCGGCGAAACCGGGGAAATACGAATGCCGGTGCGCTCGGCGCCAATCTCGGTGGCCACCGCTGCAGCAATTTCGAGCACCAGACGCGCGCGGTTTTCGATGGAGCCGCCGTACGCATCGGTGCGCACATTCGCGCCGTCTTGCAGAAATTGGTCGAGTAAATAGCCGTTGGCGCTGTGAATCTCCACGCCATCAAAACCAGCCGCAATGGCGTTGGCGGCAGCCTTGCGGAAGTCCTCGACAATGCCGGGCAGCTCGCTGAGTTCCAAGGCGCGCGGCTCGGAAACGTCGTGGAAACCGTTGTTGACGAACACCTTGGTGGCGGCGCGGATGGCCGAAGGCGCTACGGGCGCTGCGCCGTTTTCTTGCAGATCAACATGGGAAACCCGACCCACATGCCACAGCTGCAGGAAAATTTTTCCGCCCTTGGCGTGTACCGCAGCGGTCACGGCTTTCCAGCCATCGATCTGCGCCTGGCTGTAGATGCCTGGCGTGTCTTGGTAGCCCTGGCCTTGCTGCGAAATCTGCGTGGCCTCGGAAATCAGCAAACCGGCGGAGGCACGCTGGGCGTAGTACTCGGCTGCAAACTCACTGGGCACGAAACCCTTGCCGGCGCGGTTGCGCGTCAACGGCGCCATGACGACGCGGTTCGAAAGTGTCAGCGAGCCTAGGGTGTACGGTTCAAACAGCGTGTTGTCGTTCATGTCTGGTCCACGATTCGGTGAAAGGTAAGGGCGTGCCGACACGCCTTAACGAAGCGGCGGTTTTATGATGTCGATCATAATATAACCTGTCAACGGTTTTGATTATGGTCGACATCAGAGTAGTATTCGCAGGGTACGTGAACGAAACAGAGGCGCTTGCAATGAAAGTGACTAAAGCACAATCGCTGGCCAATCGAGCCCACATCGTCGACACGGCTTCGGTGCTTTTCCGCGAACGCGGCTACGACGGCATTGGCGTTGCCGACCTGATGGCGGCGGCTGGCTTTACCCAAGGCGGGTTCTACAAACACTTCGGCTCCAAGGCCGACCTGATGGCTGAGGCCGCTGCGTGCAGCCTGGCCCAGTCGCGGGCGACCAGCAAAGAGCTGGATTTCGCCGGCTTCGTTGACCTGTTCCTGTCGCGCCAACACCGCGACTCGCCCGGCAGCGGGTGCACCATGTCGGCCTTGTGCGGCGACGCTGCGCGGCAGCCGGCCGAGATCAAAGCCACCTTTGCCGAGGGCATCGAGCAGGCGGTAAGCGGCTTGCTGCACAAGCACATCGCCGACGGCAACGCGGCGGATGAGCAAGGGCGCGACAAGATGATCAGCTTGCTGGCCCAAGTGGTAGGCGCCGTGGTGCTGTCTCGGGCGTGCCCGGATGATTCGCCCCTGGCCGACGAGATTCTGCAGGCCTGCCACAGGCAGATCAGCGCGTCGTTTGCGCCGTCCGCAGGCGACGAGTAACACGTCGCGGCGGGCGTGATGTCACTTTGCCGTCATTTGGGCGTCGTACAGTAACCGCTCACTTGGCCGGATGATGTGTGCAGTGAACCGCCAGTTCTTCTCTTCGCCCCGTTTTTTACAGGTGCTGTTGCTCACCCTGTGCGCCGCCATGTTGGTGCTGCTGTGGGGCCTGTATTTCCAGCAGAAAACCGTGTCGCGCCAGGAAGCCCTTGCCGCCAAGGCGTCCGAGCACCTGAACCTGGCCAGTATCGTCGCGGAAAATCTGCGCCAGTTGGTAGACCGTGCCCAGGCAATCGGGCGCGTTACCCAGGGCAGCGCTGAAAGCCGCGCGCAAAGCCATCAGGGCCTGGTGCGCATGCTTGCCGAAGACCCGGTGCTCAAGCGCATGAGCCTGTACGACAGCAGCGGCAGGCTGGTGTCGGCCAGCCATAACGACGAAGTGCAACACTTGCCGGCCGCCTGGTTGCAGCAGCTTGAAGCGCACACGGCGCAGTACGGGTTCAAGCCGTTTCTGCCGCAGCTGAGCCAGAGCGAACAGACCTCTTCGTTGCCCAACTGGCGCCTGCCATTCCTGCTGCCGCTTGCCGACGCCACCACGCGAAAGCTCGATGGCGTGCTGTTGGTGCAGCTGGATATCGGCTACCTGGCCGTGCTGTTTCAGCACATCAATCTGGGCCACAGCGGGTTGATGAGCCTGCTCGATGGCGCAGGGCAGGAGCGGCTGCGCATCAATAACAGCGGGGTGGTCATCTCGGCCGTGCCGCTGCATTCAACCTTGCAAAACACGGCCGAAGACGTCGGCCGGCTTACGGTGTACGTCAATGGCGAGGGCTATCAGAGCCTGTTCAGGCGCATCGCCGATCGTGGTTTCAGCGTGATGGTCAGCCAGCGTAATGACGAAATTCTGGCCTCGCCGCAACTGGCGTTCGGTCGCCAATGGTGGCTGAACCTGTGCATGACCTTGCTCATTCTGACGGGCCTGCTCTGGACCCTGCGCGCCCTGAACAACCGGCAGGAAGCCTTCAGTGCCCTGGAGCAGGCGCAAGCGGTGAATCAGGAGCTGATTGGCCGCCTGGAAGAAGAACACAAGCGCAGCAGCCACGCCGCCGCCACCGACCACTTAAGTGGTTTGCACAATCGCCGGCGCTTTATCGAAGTGGCCAAGCGCGTGCTGACCGAGCAGCGCAGTAAACGGCGTCTGCTGGCCATTTGTTTTATCGACATGGACCGCTTCAAGTCGATCAACGATTCCCTCGGCCACAAAACCGGCGACCTGCTGCTGCAAGCAGTGGCCGGGCGCATCAGCCGCTTGCTCGAACCTGGCGACGAAGCTGCGCGTTTTGGTGGCGACGAGTTTGTGGTGCTGCTGGCCGGCGAGCGCACAGAGGAGCAGATCGACGCCTGGGTGCGTGCCCTGGTGGCAAAACTCTCGGCGGTGTATTCGCTGGACGAGCACGAGCTCAACACCAGCCCGAGCGTGGGCGTCAGCATCTGCCCGCGTGACGGCCAGGATGTCGACAGCCTGATCCGCCATGCCGATGCCGCCATGTATTCGGCCAAACGCGCGGGCAGGGGGCAATTCAAGTTCTTCGACCCGTCGTTGAATGTGTCCGATATCGAAGAGTTCACCCTTGAACAGGCGTTCGGCCACGCCCTCAGCGAACGCCAGTTTGTGCTGCATTACCAGCCGCTGCTGCGCCTGGATTCAATGAGTGTGGTGGCGTATGAAGCACTGGTGCGCTGGGAGCACCCGGAGTTTGGCCTGGTGTACCCGGACCGCTTTATCGCCCTGGCCGAGCGCAGCGGGTTTATTGTCGCGCTGGGTTGGGAGGTGTTGCGGCTGGCCTGCGAAGAATTGGCCGACTGGCAAGGGCAGGGCATCAGCACGCGGCTGGCGGTAAACGTGTCGGCCATTCAGTTGCGCCAGGAAGATTTCAGCGAGCGTCTGCTCAACGAGCTGGCCCGGCACGGCATCGACAAATCGCGCCTGGAACTGGAGATCACCGAGACCACGGTGCTTGACCAGGACGGCGTCGCCCTCGAGCATTTACACCGCCTGCGCGCCAACGGCATGGGCGTCAGTCTGGACGACTTCGGCCAAGGCTATGCCGGCTTTGCCCACCTGCAATCGCTGCCACTGAGCAAGCTGAAAATCGACCGGGCGCTGATCGCGCCGTTATCCAACAGCTATGACGACAGCCCGATTGTTTCCTCGACCATCATTCTGGCCAAACGCCTCGGGCTGGAAGTGGTAGCCGAGGGCGTCGAAACCGTGGACCAGGTGGTGTGCCTCAAACTCGCTGGCTGCGACATCGCCCAGGGCTACCACTTCAGCCGACCGCTTTCTGCGCAAAAGCTGCGCGAATATGCGCCATTCGTTAGCGCGATGGAAAACGCGTGCGCGCAGTAACAGCCCTGGCGGCGCTGCTGCTGTCGGCGCTATTGAGCGCTGGCGCCAATGCTCAGTGCACCCAACAAAGCCTGCGCGTGGCGGTGATTCCAAAGAAAAGCATGGAAGCGCTGATGGTGGAGTTTCAGCCGCTGTTGCAACGCCTCACCAGCACCTTGCACATGCCGGTAGAAATCGTTGCAGCGTCTTCGTATGAAAGCGTGGTGGATGCCATTGTTTCTGGCGGTGTGGACATCGCCTGGCTCGGCCCGGCCTCGTACATTCTGGCCTACAGGCGTGAGCCGCGAATCGAGCCGTTTGCCAGCCTGACTATCAGCCAGGGCTTTTTCACCCCGGCCGGCCACCATTACCAGTCCCTACTGATGGTTCGCCGCGACGGCCCCGCGGACCTCAACGCCGTGCTCGGTGAAAAAGTGGCCTTGAGCGACCCGGCCAGCACCTCCGGCGGCATCGTTCCCAATGGTGAGTTCGCGGCAAAAATGGGCCTGCCGCTGTCCCGTTATTTCACCTCGGTGGTGTACACCGGCGCCCATGACAAATCGCTGGACGCGCTGCTCGACGGGCGCGTCGGCGCCGCGTTTGTGTCCAGCGTGCAGGCCGATGCGTACCTCAACAGCGGCAAAATCAAGCAGGACACGCTGCGGGTGCTGTGGCGTTCGGCGCCGATTTTCTACGACCCGTACGTATTCAGCGCCAACGTCTGCGCGCCGTTGAAGGCGCGCATCCGCACCGCCATGCTCAGCGAGCCGCAGGCGCTCGCCGAGTTTCTCGCCTCGCAACACGCCTCCGGCATCATGCCGGTCAGCCACGCCGACTATGCGCCGCTGCTGAAGATCATGGAGAAAACTGCGCCTTAGTGACGCGCTGCACTAGGCAATCGAGCGGAGTTTGGCGATGTCTTTGCTCGGCGGCGCACCGAACATGCGGCTGTATTCGCGGCTGAACTGTGAAGGGCTTTCGTAGCCCACCTTGAACCCTGCGGCCGACACATCCATGCCTTCGGCAATCATCAAGCGCCGCGCTTCGTGCAGACGCAGCTGCTTCTGATACTGCAGCGGGCTCATGGCGGTAACGGCTTTGAAACGGTGATGCAGGGTCGAGGTGCTGAGGTTGACGTGACTGGCCAGCTCCTCGATAAGCAGCGGCTTGGCGTAGTTGCGGTTCAGCCATTCGATGGCACGGGTTACTCGGTGGGTCTGGCTGTCGGCAATGGCGATCTCGTGCAAACGCTGGCCTTGTTGGCCCTTGAGCAGGCGATAGAAAATCTCGCGCAGTGCCAGTGGTGCCAGGGCGGGAATGTCCGCCGGTGTATCGAGCAAACGCACCAGACGCAGCATGGCGTCGAGTAGCGAGGTGTCGATTTTGTCCAGATACAGACCGCGATTGGCTTCCCGCCCGGGCACGCCGATGGGGCTGGCGTCGGCAATCAGCTGAGCGATTTCTGCCGGGTCGATGTCCAGGCGTATGCACAGATACGGTTGTTCGGGGGAGGCTTCAATCACTTGCCCGGCCAAGGGCAGCGTTACCGACACCACCAGGTAATTCAGCGGGTCGTACACATAGCTTTCGTTCCACAGCCGAACCTCTTTGCGGCCCTGGGCGATGATGCACAAACCCGGTTTGTGCACGGTGTGGATGGTGTCGGTGGGGCTGTCGCTGCGGATGAAATGAAGCGGCGCAATGTCGGTTTGAAACACACCATATTCCGGGGCGAAGCGTTGCATGGCGGTGGCCAGCTCTGCTCGGCGTCGGGTAATTTCCGCGTCCAGGTCGTTCACATCGGTTACCTCCCTTTGTAAGTCCTGCGCCAGAGAATATGGCTTATGCGCTGCGCTTGGTAGACGGCAGTTTCAGCGGTTTACATCCAGTACCAGTTTTCCGCGTGTGTGCCCGGCCAAGCTCTGTTTCACCGCGTTTACCACGTCGCTGAGCGGCACCACTTGCGCCTCCAGATGAAGCTTGCTGGCGCTGAACAGGTCGGCAATCTGCGTCAGCTGGCGGCCGTCCGAGCGCGTGGCGAAGTGCTTGCCGCTCGCGCCGTGTTCACGGGCTTTGCCGGCATCCGGTGTGCTTACCGGCGAAACCAGCACGCCGCCTTCTTTTATCACGCTCCAGGAACGCGCCTGGGTGTCGCCACCGATCAGGTCGATCACCACGTCCACATCGGCAACCTTGTCTTCAAATTTTTCTGCGCTGTAATCGATCACGTGATCGGCGCCGAGCGAGCGCAGGTAGTCGTGGTTCTTCGCCGAGCTGGTGGCAATCACGAACGCGCCGGCAAGCTTGGCCAACTGCACGACAAAGCTGCCCACTCCGCCCGCACCGCCATGAACCAGTACTTTCTGCCCGGGCTCAATAGCAGCATGTTCATGCAAGGCTTGCCATGCCGTGAGTGCCGCCGCCGGTATGCCACCGGCCAGTTGCAGCGGCAGTGTGGCTGGTACGCGGGCCAGTCGATCAGGCGTGGAAAGGGCTTGCGTGGCGTAGCCGCCGACGATGCCGATAAAGCCGAACACCGTGTCGCCAACCGCGAATTCACTGACGTTGTTACCCACGGCTGCAACGGTTCCCGAGACTTCGACGCCGGGCGTGTAGGGCAGCGACAGGGGAATGAATTGCTTCATGGCACCGGAGAGAATTTTCCAGTCGACCGGGTTGATACCGCTGCCGGCGACGTTGATCAGCACTTGGTCATCGTTGGGGCTCAGGTCTGCCACCTCTTTAAGGTGCAAGGCTTCCGGCTGGCCGTATTGGGCGATTTGAATAGCTTTCATCTGAATACTCCATTTCGAAACGTGAGGGCATTGCCGGCAGGCGAACCTGCCGGCGGCGGGTTTAGCGGCGACGAGCGTCGAGGCTGAAGCGGCCGGCGCCGAAGGCGACAATCTGCAAAAGCCCGCCTGCCATGGCTATGTTTTTGAAGAAGTGAATGAACTGGTTCTGGTCAGCCAGCGCGCTGTGGAAGATCAGCGCGGTCACAACGCTGAACACCGCCAGCAGGCCCGCGGTGAGGCGAGTGCGATAGCCGGCAATCAATGCCGCGCCGCCGAGAATTTCCACGGCGATGGCCGCGGCCAATGCCAGTTCCGGAAATGGCAGCCCAACCGAGCCGATATAGCCAATCATCATGGCCGGGGCGCTGATTTTCGAAATGCCGGACAGAATGAAAATGGCGCTTAGCAAGATGCGCCCAAGCAACGAAGCGCTGCTGTTGAAGGTGGTTGAAGGTGCCAGTGGAGCGGTAGAAGCGACGGCTGCGTGTGACATGACGGTAGATCCCTTTTGAGTTCAGCGTTTCACCACGAAGCGCCGATGTGAGGCAATCTTGTCATTGACAAGCTATTGCGAATAGCCGGCTAATTTCGACGATTAGGTTCGAGTAATTAGGTATGTGGCGCGAATCATCCCCGGCAGAATCAGGCAAACACGTCGGAGAAATCGAATACCCCGGCGCGCTTCAGCGCAGTAGCCTGAACCCCGGTTTAAACACTCAACGGAGAGAAACGCTATGACTGAGCACATCACCGTAATCGCCTACCTGCGGGCCCAGGCGGGGAAATCGCAGGAGCTGGGCGAGCGCTTACTCGCGCTGGTGGCGCCTTCGCGCGCGGAAGAGGGCTGCATTTCCTACGACGCCCACCAATCGCTGGAAGACCCTGACCTCTGGTGCATGTATGAAAACTGGCGGTCCGCTGCCGATATCGACAGCCATTTTCAAACACCTTACTTGCGGCAATTTGCAGCGGATCTTCCCCAACTCCTGGAAGGCGAGCTGGACCTGCGCCGCTACGTAAAACGCTCGGCGTAATACGCGAGCAATCTTGAATGCGGTTCAGCGTTGGCGCTGCACCGCCTCTATCAAGAGGAATTCTGCAATGAACGAGAACAGAGTGTGGCTGGTAACAGGTTGCTCCACCGGCTTTGGTCGACACATCGCCACGGCGCTGCTTAACGAAGGCCAGCGTGTGGTGGTGACGGCGAGAAAGACGCAGCAGATTGAAGACCTGGCAGCGCTGGGCGATGCCTTGATTCTGCCCCTGGACGTGACCGATCCCGAACAGGCGCACCAAGTTGTGCAGACTGCCGAGCGCCACTTCGGGCGCGTGGACGTACTGATCAACAATGCCGGCATTGGCTATTTTTCCTCGGTGGAAGACAGCGACGATGACGCGGTACGGCGACTGTTCGAGGTCAATTACTTCGGTACGGCCAACATGATTCGTGCAGTGCTGCCAGCCATGCGCCAACGGCGCGCCGGCATGGTCGTCAACCTCACTTCGGTGGGTGGGTTGGTCGGCTTCGAAGCGGTCGGCCATTACTGCGCGACGAAGTTCGCCGTCGAAGGCTTGTCTGAAAGCCTGCGCGCCGAGGTGACGCCACTGGGTATTGGCGTGATGACCGTTCAACCCAGCGCATTCAGAACGGAGTGGGCGGGCTCATCAGACGCCGCGCAAACCGTGGCCGAGGACTACCAGGCCACCGCAGGCGCCGCCATGCGCGCCTACCAGCAATCGGTTGGCAAACAGGCGGGCGATCCGGCCCGGGCAGCGGCGGCCATCTACACCGCCGTTACCTGCGCAACGCCGCCAGCACGCCTGCTGCTGGGCAACGAAGCCTATGAAGCGGCGCAGGACAAGGTCGCGACCATGGCACGCGAGTTCAGCGCCTGGGAATCGGTTGCCCGCGGTGCGGACTTTTCAGCCGCGTAAGCCACGTTGCCGCGCAACCCTCCAGGTGCGCGGCAGAAAAAAAGTTTCACAACAACATGCTGTAGCACTCGGAATTGGGGGCGTACCCGCAGCGTTAACCAGAGAGCCGGAACGAAGATTCCGGCTTTTTTTGGCCCTGCGGAAAATCGTACGGGCGGGCAGATGGGCGATTGAGCGCGTATGCGGTTCGTAGTCCCTGAACGGTAAAACCATGGAACTGCCCGTGCAAAAAATGGCCTCACGCTAGCGGCCCCTGGGTTCGCTTGTGTGGCGGTCATAGAAGGAAACCGATGTGCATGGACACCGCAGAACGAACCTCGCCTAAGGGGCTGGAAAATTACATTCGTGGTGAGCGCCTGGCCGCGTCCGATGAGCTGGATGCGCGCGATGTGCTGGTGCAGATATTCAACCGCGAGCGCCAGGAAGCGAGTTTTATCGTTCCCGCTGTGGCGGAGCCTTTACTGGTCTGGGTTATTGGCGGAACGGCTACGGTAGACGAACGAACCCTGGGCGGCGAATGGGAAACCAGCAGGGTAACCACTGGCGACTTCTTTCTAACCACTTCGGCCGAGCCTTATGAGATGCGCTGGAACGTCACCAGTGAAGCGCCTTTCGTGGTCATGCATATCTATCTGGGTATCGCGCTGCTGGAAAAAGCCATTCACGAGACGCTCGGCGTAGCGGCGCCTGTTCGGTTGCGCGAGGTGTCGGGTGGACGGGACCCTGTGCTGTCGATGCTGCTGGAACAGTTCCGCGCTGAAGTGACCGGGCACCAGACGGGCAGCGCACTGTTCCTGCAAGGTCTGGCGCAGTGCCTGGCCGTGCACCTGGCTCGCGACTACAGGGACGATTCGGCCGACGATATTGCCCACCGCAATGCCTTGCCGGCATACAAGCTGCGGCGGGTTTTGACGGACATGGAAGGCAATCTGCACAAGGATTTCAGCCTCGGCGCGTTGGCCGAGGCGGCTGGCATGAGCGAGTTCCACTTCAGCCGGCTATTCAAAAAAGCCACCGGGCATTCGCCGTCGCAGTTTTTTATTCGACTGAGAATGGCCCGTGCCCGGCAGCTTCTTTTAGAAACCAATCGCAGCATCATCGATATTGGCCTGGACGTGGGTTACAGCAGCCCGAGCCATTTTTCCCAAGTGTTCAAACGTGAAGTCGGGGTGACGCCGAGCCACTATCGCAAGTGAGCCCAGGCGCGAACATCACAGATTCTGCGGGCGAAATTGCTCGCGCAAATCCAGGGTGTCACCCGCGACCATAAACCGCCCCTGGCCGCGGTAGTGCAGGGTCTGTGGATTTTCCACCGACTTCGCCACATGGGCTTTCACCACTTCCCAGATGAACAGGCCGTACTCGCCGATCAGCTTCGAGTCGAACAACTGGCACTCGAAATTGGCGTAGCACTCTTTGATCAGCGGCGCCTCGACCCGTGCGGCGGGCACAGGGGTGAGGGCGAATTCGGCGAACTTGTCGATGGCGGCGCCGCTGCTGTTGCCGACCGCAACCACCTGGTCGACCAGTTCGACGGTCGGCACATTGATCACGCACTGCTGGCTGTTGCGGATCAGGTCATAGCTGTGATTGCCGCTCCAGATGTAGCAGCCGAACAGGGCAGGGGAGAACTGCATCATGGTGTGCCAGCCCATGGTCATGATGTTGCTTTGGCCTTTCCAGGCCGAGGTCACCAGCACGATGGGGCCGGTCTCCAGGTGCTGGCGTACATTGATCAAGGGAAAGTCGGATTTTCGAAGTGCGGTCATGGCGCCTCCGTGAATCGGTAAAGGATAAAAAAAGCGCGGTGTCAGCAACGCTGCACCGCGCCGATGGCAAAGGGCATCAGCCCACCGGAATGCTCATGCCGCCGTCGGCCATGACCACCGAGCCGACGATAAAGCTGGCGCGCTCGGAGGCGAGGAACGAGACGATTTCGGCAATTTCTTCCGGCGCCGCTGCACGGCCGATGGGTGCTGATTTGCCGTGTTCCTCAAGGAAGCCGCGCCCGTCGTCCATAAAGTGATTCAACAGGTTGGTCACCACATCGCCCACACCAATGGCGTTTACACGAATGCCATGTTCAATGGCCTCCAGTGCCTGAGTGCGTGTCAGCTGGGCGAGGGCGCCTTTGGAGGCGGTGTAAGCAGCAATGCCCGGAAAGGCGAAGTACGAGGCGTAGGAGGCAATATTCACGATCGCGCCCGACTTGTTTTTCATCATTTCTTTCATGGCTTCCCGCGAGTGCAGGAACGCGCCGGTGACGTTGGTTTCCATCTGCCAGGTCCAGTCTTCGCGGGTCATTTCCACCATGGGTTTGTAGAGAATCCGCCCGGCGTTGTTGACCAGCACATCGAGCTTGCCGAACTTCTCAACCGCCAGGGCCACGGCCTTTTCAGCGGAGCCATCCACGGTGATATCGGCAACGAATGGCACGATGCCGTCGCGCTCCAGTGCGTGTACCGACGGGTCGATGTCTTCGGCAATGACCTTGGCGCCGCGCGAATGGAGCAGCTCGGTAATGGCTTTACCAATACCGCTGGCGGCACCGGTGACCAGAATTACTTTGTCTGCTACTTCATTGGGAGTTGGATTGAAAGTCGTCATGTCAGGTCTCCAGGTAGTCATTTGAATGTCGCTTTCGACGGTTCAAATTTCTCGCGTTCGGACCTGCTTCGCTTTGGCGGGCTTGCTCAGGCTGTCGGAGTTTTGCTTCTTTGTACTCAGCCTGAATGGGCAGCGGACATGACCACGGGCGCGTCGAAGGCATAGGCCGCTTTGACCGGGTCGAAGTACTCACGAATGTGGGTGAGTTTGCCCTCGCGAACGCTAACGAACAGCACGTACTCCTGCGAGTAGGTTTTGCCTGTCTGCTTGGCGATGCCTTCAGCGTTTACCTGGGCAGACGCGGTGTGCGTATCCGTCGAGGTCTGAATGCGCAGGTCGAAAAATTTGAAGGACTCGACGGCGCCGACAAACCAGCCGACGTGGTTCAACACCTGTTCCTTGCCCACCAGTTTGCTGGGGTGGCCCAGGCTTGGCGCAAAGGGCAATTCCCAGACGATGTCGTCGGCTACCAGGGTTTTCCATTGCTCTGGGTCGTCTACAAACGTCTCGAAATGGCGTTTCAATACATCGGCTGCGCTAGCACTCATCAGATTTTCTCCACGCCCGTTCAAGGGCGGAATGGCTTATCGGAGCGCAAATCTAGCATCGGTCAGTCATCGAAAATACGGGGATAATTTCGAGCTTTCTGTTCGATTAAATTGGCATGCTTCAGCCCTGTGCCGCCTGTTGCCCGAAGCGCTCGATCAGCCAGCGCCCGGCCGGGCCCGGTGGCGAGTCGGTGCGGTAGATTGCATCGAAGGTATAGATGCCGCTTTTGCCATCCGGCAGATCGAGTCGCACCAGCCGGCCCGATTCCAGGTCGGCTTGAACCATGGGTACCGGCATATTTCCCCAGCCGATGCCTTCCTTCAGCAGCATGTGCTTGGCGCCCAGATCGGCCAGACGCCAAGTGCGGGTACTGAGCACCGCGAAGTCTTTGTCGCCGGTCAGCGTGGAGCGGTCGGACAACACCAACTGCACAAACTCACGGGCGGCGCCGGGCTGTTTGGAGGAGGGCGCCGCCAGCGGATGGCTGGGCGCGGCAACGGGTATGAGCTGCACGCTGCCCACGGCAATACGTTCGATGCCATCAAGGCCGATATCCAGCGGGCCACTGACGCCAACGCCCGCTTTGCGGTTCAACACCAGTTGAGTCACGGCGCCCAGCGCTTCCATATGCAAGTGCAACGTGACAGTGGGGAACACTTCCCGGAAGGTTTTCAGCGCATCGACCACACGTTCGGCCGGCAGCATCACATCCAGCGCCAAATGCACTTCGGCTTCCAGGCCGTGCAGCAAGCCCGAGACTTTCGCGCGCAGCCCGTTTACGCCGTTGGTGATGGTGCGCGCTTCTGCCAGCACGGTTCTGCCGGCGTCGGTGAGCTGGGGTTTGCGCGTGGTCTTACGGTCGAATAGCGACACGCCGAGCTGCATTTCCAGATTGGAAATCGTATAGCTCACCACTGAGGTGGCGCGGTGAAGTTTGCGCGCCGCGCCCGCGAAACTGCCCACTTCGACAACCGTTAAAAACACCTTGAGCTGGTCCAGCGTGGGAGTTCCGGGATCCGAAGCCATTTCTACTATCTCGAACGTTCAGGGAAGAATTGCCCTAGTTTCGCAGATAGCGAGACGCTAAGTCGCGTGCTTCGAGCCCGGCGCTGCGTCAGCTGTGCAGCATTGCCACGTTCAGTTTCCTGAGCATGTCGCGCTTCTTGTCACGATGGTTTTGCATGCGCTGCAACAGGTCATCGAGCGTGGCAATGGCTTTGAGAATGTACGGGCCTTTGTTCAGCATCACGCATTCGGCCCGCACGCCCATGGCGGCGTCGGTGATTTCGGCGCGGGTAGGGGCGCCGGTTTTGGCCAGACTCTCAAGCACCTGCGTCGCCCAGATCACCGGAACATGGGCGGCTTCGCACAGGCACAGCATTTCTTCCTGCAACTCGGCCGAGCGCTCGAAACCGGTTTCCACCGCAAGGTCACCGCGAGCAATCATCACGCCCAATCGCGGGCGGCGCATGCCGGCCAGCAGCAGTTCCGGAAGTTGCTCGAAGCCACGACGGGTTTCGATTTTCAGCACCACGCCCAGATCCGGCGCGTTCAGGCGTTCAATGTGCTCAAGCAAGGCATGCACATCGGACACCTGGTTGACGAATGACAGCTGCACAATGTCGGCGTGTTTGCAGGCGAACGCCAAGGCGTCGAGATCGTCGTCCGAGAGTGCGCCCAGCTTCAGATCGGTGTCCGGCAGATTGATGCCTTTGTCGGCTTTTAACTTGGCGCCGTCGGGCGCGTGGTGAATGTGAATGTCCAGTTCGCCGTCACGCCGGGCAGTGATTACGCCGCCGATTTTGCCGTCGTCGAACCATATCGGCTCGCCTGGCATGGCCGCTTCCAGTACCGCCGCCGAGGTGCAACTGATGCGCGCGGGCGCAAGCGGTTTGCCGTCTGCATCGAGCTGCGCGGCGACGCCTTCGCCTTCAAGGCCCAACAGCAATACGTCGCCTTCATTGACCGTGATGGTTTGAGCACACGGGGGAACCGCCTGCACCTTGGCGCAGGCTTTTCGTTCGGCCGGTTCGTTCAGCGTGAACAGGGTGCCAGGCACGAAATAAGCGGTTTTTTCCAACTGCGCCGTGCAGCCGGCTTCTTCCACAGCACTGATAACAAGCGCGCGTTTGGCATCGCGGGCGTCGCGAAAGGCCAGGCGGTCGCCCATCTTCAGCTGGCGCAACCATGGCTCGGGCAACAGCACACTGTTGTCGACCAAACGGGCAGGGTCGCCGGTCAAGAACACCTCGGCGGGTACCTGAACCCGGCCAAATGAGTCACGCAGCGGTTTCACTTTCAACACCGCCGGCCCCAGCGCCACGGGGCCGGTACGCAGTTTCGGGCCTGCCAGGTCCATGGCCACCTGACAGGGCTTGCCGAGCTTTTTGCTGGCTTTGCGCAGGTGTTTGATCATATTCAGCCACGCCGGCGCATCGTCATGGGCGCAATTGATGCGCTGACAGTTCATGCCTGCGGCCAGCAGGCTTTCGACCAGCTCATAATCGTCAGCGGCTTCGCTTGGCATGGTCACCATAATGCGCACCGACCTGGCCGGCGGCGCCTCACCAAACAGCGCCGCGCCATGATCCAGCAATGGGTTGGTTTGCAAGGAATTGGCCAGCGGCGACGCTGCAGGGGGCACGCCCGGTTCCTGGCTGGCACCGAGGGTTTTCAACACGTCGATCACACGCTCAACCGAACCCAACGCATCGGCTTCGCAGCGCCCCAGCGACGACAGGCCAAGGGCGGATAATTGCTTTTGCAGCTGGCGGATGTCTTGCCGCCGGAGCGCCAGGTAGTGCAAAAGGTTGATGGCGCCAGGCAGGTAGTCGGCATGAATCGCAGCGAGGTCGACCCGGCTATTGATCGCCTCGCGCATGTCGTCGCGCAGCACCGACAACGCATCCAGCACCTCGGCTAAAGAAACGTCAGCGTTCTCGACATAGCCATCGGACGGCAGGGGCGAGGGCAGGGGTTCGTCACGGGACATGTGGTATCACCATTGTCAGCACGGGTAAGCGTTCACGCTAGAAGCCGCACATGACAGTTTTTCTACCTGGTGCGGCTGCTCGTCCGCTTTAGCGCGCCAGGCGACGTATGGCCGTAAGCACAAGTGTCATACGCAAGCCTTAGGCTCAAGCCTGCCCGCGTATTTCGCCACTGGAGAAACCCATGAGCCAGAAACTACGAGTTCTGTTCGTCTGCATCGCCAACGACGCCCGTTCGCCGATGGCCGAAGCGCTGTTACGCCATCTTGAGCACGACCATTTCGAAGCCTACAGCGCCGGCATCGAGCCAACCGAAATCGACCCACGCGCCCTGGAAACGCTGGAGCACGCCGGCATTTCAACTGAAGGTCTGCGCAGCAAAGCCCTCGAAGAATTCCAGGATCATGAATTCGATTATTTGATCGATCTTTGCGACAAGTCGTCCAACGAAGAACAAGTGCTGCCGCGCTCGGCGCAGGTGCTGGTGTGGAACTTCGTGGACCCGACCACCAGCGACCAGCATGACCCGTTTCGCCATACCTTTCAGGAACTGAGCGACCGGGTACGGATGTTTACGTTGGTGAAGAATCGCGAAATTGAATAATCCGCCTGGGCGGATTGCCACAGTCGTTTTGTCAGGGAGAGGGTATGTCGCTGGTAAACAATGTTGTTGCTCATGTTCTGCAACTGGAAGTGGCACTGTTTAGTGCCGTAGCTCGGCTGGAAAGCGGCACCGACAACGAGGCGCTGCACGACATTCGCACCTCGGTGAGGCGCCTGCGCAGCGTGCTGCGACCGCTGCGTGGCAGCCGAGGAGTAGACGCATTGGAGGAGGCCGCCAAACGAGTGGGCGCCCTGACTACGCCGATTCGCGACCTCGAAGTACTTGCCGGCGAACTGCGCGAACGCGGCATGCCAGCGCAAGCGCTTGAACGCGAACAGCCCCTTGCCGAGCTTTATCGTCAAGTTGTGCGCAGCACCGAACTGCGCGATCTGTTCGTCGGCCTGGACCTCTGGCCGCACGCCATACGCACTGCAGAGCGCGCCGCAGAACTGGAAAACTGGCCGCAGCAGCTGGAAAAACGCTTGCACAAACAACAAGCCAAACTGCTGAAAGCCCTGAACAACAGCGGCGACGATCCACATCGCCTGCGCTTGCTGATTAAACGCAACCGTTATGCCGCCGAGGCGTATCCCAAACAGAGCCCGCTATCGACCGAGTCACGCAAACTGCTCAAGGCAGCACAAAGCGGCCTGGGCGCCTGGCACGATCGACATCAATGGAGCCTGAAAGCCGAACAGGAACAAGATCTGTCGCGACTGAAAGACGCATGGCAACGCGAAGGTGCAGCGATGCTGAAAACGACAGAGGCCAAGCTGCGGAATTTGCAGGCCAGTTTGAAAGGTGATTGAGGTTTTGCCAGCGGGGTTTGGGAATGCAGGATTGAAAAGGTCTGTAGTCGCGTTCCCATAACCGTATAGTCGTCTTCGCATAATGTATATTATGTTAAATACGGTATAGATGTTCGTCCCTGGGGTTTCGACTCTCAATCACCATCGAAGATCAGCGACTGATGCGTGGCGGCTCCTGCAATGGTGCCATCGCCTACGGCCACCGGAACCGAACCGCCAGCCCTTGCCGCATCGCCACAGGCATACACTCCTTTTACAGTGGTCGCCTTCATGGCGTCGGTACGGATAACCCGGCCGAAGAACCCTCCGTCAAATTCGCATCCCAGCATCTCTGCAAGCGGACTCACGATCTCCACCTGTGTAGGCACGAAAAGACCATCCAATCGGACTATGCGTCCATCGGACAGCACAACGTCTGCATCGCCTTCGATACGCTGCACGGCACCTCTCTCGACCAGCACGCTGCGCGCAGCGAGTTTCGCAAGTTGTTCGGCGTCAGGCTCGAACGCTTCATTCAAAAATAATGTGGTCTGTCCCCAGTCAGGGAGCAATAACGCCAGATGCATCGACATTGCTGAAGTGGCGATAATCCCGATACGACCGCTGTTCAGCTCGTACCCATGGCAATAAGGGCAATGGAATACGTGGCTTCCCCATCGTTCAGATAGGCCGGTAATGTCTGGGAGGCGATCAGTTACACCGTGGGCCAGAATCAATCGTCTCGCCTCTACCAGCTGCCCTCCTCCAATGCTTAATCTAAAACCGCGCTCCGTTCGAACAGCCTGGCTGACGTGGCC
Organism: Pseudomonas viridiflava; assembly: GCF_900573885.1. Lineage (GTDB taxonomy): Bacteria > Pseudomonadota > Gammaproteobacteria > Pseudomonadales > Pseudomonadaceae > Aquipseudomonas. The sequence goes on along the minus strand of NZ_UPSE01000594.1, from coordinate 190,680 downwards.
ATCAACCCATCCAACAGTTCCATACTCCATAAGTTGCGCGCGCCCCTGACTTGCAATTGAGGCTGGATCACTACCGTCCTGGGTAAGGAAACCATGGGCGTGCGAGGCGAACCGATTCCGTCGCAGCCCACCATCGACAATCAAGACCTTGCGCCGCGCACGTGCCAGGGGCAGCGCCGCCGACAAACCTGCATAACTTCCACCCACGATAACCACGTCGTACTCCATGTTTCGCACCTCCACCAGTAGATTGATACGCAGATCGCGGACGATACGTTGGGCGATCACGTCACTTTTGCTGATGCATGATAGGGCGGAGACTTTTCTTCATGCAACTTATAAAGTATCGGAATCTGTCTGGTCACATTGCCAGGCACCAAATGAGGGAAGTCGATGAGACAGGACAGCCGCCTCTCGCGCATGCTCCACGTGCTGCTGCACATGGCCCGAAAGGATCAACCGTTCACTTCCGAACAGATCGCTGGAATGCTGCAAACCAACCCGGTTGTGGTGAGGCGAACGATGGGAGGCTTACGCGAGGCCGGATACGTGCGATCCGAAAAAGGCCACGGGGGCGGATGGAGACTTGTCGCAGATTTGGATAGCGTCACCCTGCTGGACGTGCACAACGCCGTCGGCGGGCCGAGGATTTTTGCTATAGGTAACGAGCGCGACAACCCCCAATGTGCCGTCGAGCGCGTCGTAAACGCCGCACTTGAAGACGCGCTGGGTGAGGCTGAAGCGTTGTTAATCAACAAGCTCGGGAAGGTCACGCTGGCTGCATTGGCACGCGACTTCGACGCTTTATGCAGTGAGCGCTGAGGACAACGCCGGGCGGTCACGAAACGGTTCTGACATTCCGCTATTGAGCAAATCGGCTCCATGCCAAAAGCTGAGTTCGGGAGAGCAAAATGGACATCGCACTAGCCCAACGCATTGCTGACTTCGAGCCCGATGACGAGAACTGGCTCGCCCTGGATGATCTGCTTGCTCAAGCTTTTTCAGCAGCGAGTCCCAAGTACTATTACCCCTCCATCTTTCAGCTCTTCGAGCGCTTTCCCAAGACGGACGGTTCAGGTGTGTTCTGGTCTGCGTTGCACCAAATGGAAAGCCAGGACGACTACGCGGATGAGCTGCTAGCCAGCCACCGCAAACGCCCGTCTGAGATGAGCAACGCGATGCTCATTCGAATGCGCAACAGTGGCGAGGAATCCATTTGTGCTGTGCCGATCGATCACCTGATCGGGCCGAAAACATGATTTTGCACCGATCCTGCAAACACCCTACCCCTGCTTTGGCTCCGAAATTCGACGCAACACATCATCGTAAACATTCAGATCAAGAAAGGCGGTCACCTCTGCTGCACGCCCGTTCTCCATCCGGAAGATCCAGACATAAGTGTTGATATAAGGCTTTTCGTCGCGGGCGATGGCTTCGCCTTTCCACTTGATGATGATGTGATCGCCGTCGGCCCAAATCTGTTTCGACACCGGGCGGATTGGCGTTTTGAGGCGGATAGTGAGCGGCCGCACGGCTCGCTCCATCAATTCATCGCGGCCGCGGTACGTACCCGCGCTAGGCCCTGAGCCTTCGATGGTCCATACCACGTCGGGTGCCAAAACCTCGTTGAAAAAACCAGAGCCACCAGCCGCCCAGCGATCGAACGCCGCGGTAACGAGGGCCTTGTTATTCGCGCTGCCGGCCTCCTGCCCTGGCTCGACGTTGGCCGAGGCCGGAAGCGTAAAGCAGACAAGCAACGCGCTGAAAATGATCCCATAGGCGTGTTTGGCGAAACGGATACCGACCATAGTGTTGCCTCCTGTTCAATAAGCGATGTTGCCAAACATGGTTCTTCGCCGTGGCAGGCGAATCGAACAACTGCCTGCGGCGTTATGCGTTTCGACTGATCATCAGCCCGGCAACAACCATGCTTCGCATTGGCTGAGTCTCGCGGGGCCAAGAGCGGAGCCGGTACATCATTGCTGCGAAATCCTTGCACAATCGTCCAGCGCCATTGAGCGAGCGCTGCACGGGATGCTGTTTACGCCCGAGATATCAGTCGCAGGCACGAGTAACTGCCTCCAGGCGAACAATTCGGCACGCGCCACTCTTTATGTGAAGAAACACAAGCCGCCCGGTCAGCCGTGTTGATAGGCTTGTGATCACTGCTGCCCATGAAGCCTGGAGGTTGGAGATGTCCCATCAATGCGGTAAATGCAGTTCGGACATGGAGGAAGGCTTCGTGCTCGATCAGGCTGAAAGCACGTACTCATTGGAGAAGTGGGTGGCGGGCAATCCGGAGAAAAACTGGCTGACCGGAATAAGCCTCAAAGGCAAGGTGGCTTATGAAGTTAGAACGCTGCGCTGTATTTCATGCGGCTTTCTCGAGTCGTATGCGTTGAAAAAGCTGTAAGCCTGCGGGCTGGCGTGTTTTACAGCACGGACCGCCGCTCGTGCTGCCGGTCTAGCTCCCCTCCCACGCCTGCGTCTTCAAAAAGTCGATAAACGCCCGAAGCGGCGAAGGCACGTGTCGGCGGTCGTTGTAGTACAGATACGGCCCCTCGAATCCCTGCCACCAGTCTTCCAGTACCGGCAACAGCGTGCCCTGTTTGAGCAGCGGCCCAAGGTATTCCTCGAAGGTGTAGATCACGCCCACGCCGCCCAGCGCAGCGCCCACTTCCAGGTCCTGGGAGGAGCTGAGCAGCGGCCCCTGGGGCGGTACGCGAATGGTGGCGCCGTCTTTTTCGAATTCCCATACCCCGAGTTTACCGCTCTCGAAGCGGTGCCCGATCAGGCGGTGGTTCAGCAGGTCGCGCGGATGCTTCGGCGTGCCGTTGCGTTGCAGATACTCAGGCGAAGCAGCGGCCACGAAGCGCTGTCTGCGCGGGCCGATTGGCACGGCAATCATGTCTTTGGCCAGACTTTCTTCGTAGCGCACACCGGCGTCGTAGCCGGCGGCGATCACGTCGATGAAGGTGTTGTTCATGGTGACTTCAACGCTGACCCCTGGGAAGTTTTCCAGAAACGTGGGCACCAGCTTGGGCAGGATGAAACGCGCGACGGGCACTGGCACGTTAAGACGCAGCGTGCCCACGGGGCTAAGGGCGTTGTCGTCAAGGTCGCCAAACGCCGCGCCTATTTCTTCAAGCGCCGGGCGCAGCCGTTCCAGTAGCCGTGCCCCGACTTCCGTAGGAAATACGCTGCGAGTTGTGCGGTTGAGCAGCCTGACGCCCAGGTCGCTTTCCAGCCGGCGTACGCAATCGCTGATGGAGGAAGCCGACATGCCGCGCTTTTGCGCCGCCACACGGAACCCGCCCGCCTCCACTACGGCGGCAAACAGCGCGACATCGGTGAGGTTGGGCTGGCGCATGGCGGCATCCAAATAGAGAGATGCCGGATTGTACGGTCAGCCGTACACAGCGTCCATTTCAATACGGCTTATCGCCAGCAATCCACCGGTGAACAATCGCTCACGTCGGCGCACTGCCTCTTAGCGGCTCGTCAGTCCATTCCCAACGTGAGGATCGAACAATGACAAACACCACCCTGCACATGGCACCTGTCGGTAACGACAGCTCCGCGTGGCGCCGAGGTCTGGCCACTGTCGGCCTGGCCCTGAGCTGCCTGCTGGAACCGAGCCTGACCAGCGCCCAGAGCCAGCCCAAGGCGGACTGGAGCCCTGCGGACATGCCCTCCCAGAACGGCCGTTTTTATGTGGTAACCGGCGGCACCAGCGGCATGGGTTATGAAGATGCCAAGGCCCTGGCGGCAGCTGGTGCGCACGTGGTGATCGCAGCGCGTAACCCGCAGCGCGGCGAGGAAGCGATTGCCCGTATCAAGCAAGAGGTGGCCGACGCCAAGGTGCAATTCGAAGCGGTCGACCTGGCGGACCTGGCATCGGTCAAAGCGTTGAGCCAACGCCTCAATACCTCGCTGCCGCGCCTCGATGGGCTGATTAACAACGCAGCGATCATGTCTGTTCCGGAACGTGGCACCTCGGCGGACGGCTTTGAGTTGCAGTTGGCCACCAATTATCTGGGCCACTTCGCCCTCACCGCCCAGCTACTGCCGTTGTTGCGCAAAGCCGATGGCGCTCGGGTGGTGACGCTGTCCAGCATTGCGGCCCACCGCGGCAGCATCAATTTCGACGATCTGCAGGCCGAAAAAGCCTACGTTCCGTTCGACATCTACGCCCAGTCCAAGCTGGCAACCTTGATGTATGCCTTCGAGCTGCAACGCCGCAGCGAGGCAAACCAGTGGGGAATCACCAGCATTGCCGCGCACCCCGGCGTGGCCGTTACCGAGCTGATCAAGCGCGGCCCGGGCCTGGATAGCGAAATCGGACGCACCTGGGCTAAGGATATCGAGCGCTACCACACTGCCGCTCAGGGCGCTGTGCCGACGCTTTACGCAGCTACCTCGCCAGACGCCCAGCCAGGCGCCTACTACGGCCCGACCGGTGAACAGGAAAAGCGCGGTCCGCTAGGTCTTGCGAGCATCCCGGCCGCTGCCAAAGACGCCGAAGCCGCCGCTCGCCTGTGGACGATCAGCGAACAGTTGACCGGCGCCAGCTACCGCTGAACCTCGCGCCAGGAGAGTCATCATGTTGTCAGCAACCCTTGGGCAGCGCCTCGGCGCCGCCATCAATGCCGAACGTAATGAGCTGAGTCCCGCGATTGCGGGGTTCGCGCTGTTTTTCTGCCTGTTCTGCGGCTATTTCATGTTGCGGCCGATTCGCGAGTCGATGGGCATCATGGCCGGTATCGAAAACCTGCAATGGCTGTTCACTGCCACGTTTGTGGTCATGCTGGTGGCGGTGCCGTTGTTCGCCTGGCTCAGCTCAAGGGTGCCGCGTATCCATTTCGTCGACTGGGTGTACGGGTTTTTCTGCCTGAATCTGCTGGCTTTCGCTGCACTCTTTCAGCTCAGCGCCGACAGTGTCTGGCTGGCCCGCGTCTTCTACGTGTGGATATCGGTCTACAACCTGTTCGTGATCTCGGTGGCCTGGAGCCTGATGGCGGACGTTTTCGACGCGCAGCAAGCCAAGCGGTTGTTCGCCTTTATTGCCGCAGGTGCCAGCGTCGGCGGGCTGGCCGGGCCGGCACTGAGCGCGCTGCTGGTGGTAACCATTGGCGAGCCAGGCCTGGTGCTGCTGGCGGGGCTGCTGCTGGGTGGCGCACTGGCGCTGAAAACGCCACTGATGCGCTGGCGGGAAATCGGTGGCGCGGGCCGGCCGGGCGCGCCCCTGACCGAGAGCACCAGCCGTGCGGTGAAGGGCAACCCGTTCAGTGGCTTGACGCGGATTTTGAAGTCGCCGTACCTGTTCGCCATCGCCCTTTTTGTGGTGCTGCTCGCCACCGTGACGACCTTTCTCTACTTCGAGCAGGCGCGCCTGGTGGCTGAGCACTTCCCGGATCGTGCAGCGCAAATCCGCGTGTTCGGCATCATCGATGTCATCGTCCAGGCCGGTGCCTTGCTGTCGCAGTTGTTTATTACCGGGCGCATCGCTCACAAGCTGGGCGTGCGCATGTTGTTGGCGATTGTCCCCGTTCTGGTGTGCGTCGGGTTTATCGGTCTGGCCCTGGCGCCCTCCTTTGCCATGCTGGCGGCGCTGATGATCGTGCGACGCATCGGCGAGTACGCCTTTGTACGGCCTGGACGGGAAATGCTCTTCGCACCGCTGGACGTCGAGAGCAAATACAAGGCCAAAGGCTTTATCGATACGGTGGTGTATCGGGCCGGCGATGCGCTCAGTGGATGGATCAAAAGTGCGTTGGATCTGCTCGGTCAGGGCGCGGTACTGGTGGCATTCGTCGGTGCCGCCTGTGCATTGCTCTGGGCCGCACTGGGCTGGTACCTGGGCAGCCAGGCTGATGCACTGAGCAAACGGACCACCGCCGGGCAGAGCCGCAGCAGCGACGAGAAATCGGCCGCGCCTGTCGGCAGCGCTGCCGCGAGTTCGTAAAAAGGCGGCTCGGCAGGCGTAGAACGGTCAAGGTGAACGGGCGGCAAACCTCAACGTAGCGCTCCACGTGAGCGCTACAAAACTTGCTGCCCTCACCTTCGCCATCTATACCCAGTAGAGCCGATCAGCCGAAGGAATCGATGATGCTGGGTATGGTATTCACCGAGTTCCTGGAAATGGTCGAGCAGCGGTATTCACCCGCCCTGGCTGACCAGATGCTGAATGAAACGGCACTCCCCAATAACGGCGCCTACACGGCGGTCGGCTATTACCCCCACGAGGAAATGCAGGCGCTCGTCGCTACGCTGGCCAGGCTCACCGGCAGCAGCGTGTCGATGCTGGTGAAGGTCTACGGCGAATTCCTGTTCGAGCGCTTTGTTGAAACCTATCCGCAGATGCTTTCCCACTGCCACGACGCGTTCAGTCTGCTGGCCAGTGTCGACGGCCATGTGCATCAGGAAGTGCACAAGCTTTACCCGCACGCGCAGCTACCGTCGTTTGAAACCGCCGAGCACACGCCGCAGCATCTGGTGCTTATCTACCGGTCCAGCCGGGGACTGGCTGACTTGGCCGAAGGGCTGATTCGTGGCTGCATTTATCACTATGGCGAAGCCATTCGCGTGCGCCGCCAGGACTTGCCCAGCGCTGCCGGCAGCAGCACCACCCGCTTTGACATGACCCGCCAGTGAGCGAGGAACTCTGGCAGCGTCGCCTGGATCGCGAGCGTCAGGCGCGCAAGACCGCCGAGCAGTTGCTCACCGAAAAATCCCGCGAGTTGTACCTGAGCACGGTCGAGCTCAAGCGTGCCCTCAGTGCTTCCGAAGATCAGCGCCGCCTGCAGCTGGCTCTGTGGGGCAGCGGCGAGCTGATCTGGGAATGGCAGGCGCAGGATAATCAGATGCGCCTGCATTATTTCTCCAGCGATCCCGGCGAGACCCTGGGCGAAACGCTGCCCTGGGCCGACTGGGTGCAGCGCTTGCACCCGGACGACCAGGGCCCCGCCCTGCTCGCCTGGAACGAGCACCTGTGCGGTACGTGCGATTACTACGATCTGGAATTTCGCGTACGCAATACGCCGGCACAGGCGTGGCACTGGTTGCGCACCCAGGGCCGTGCGGTGGAGCGCAACAGCGACGGCCTGGCGCAACGCATCACCGGTACCTGCAAAGACATCAGCCGCCAGCGCGAGGCCGAAGAACACTTGCGCCTGCTGGCCGCCGCGTTTGCCAACAATCGCGACGCCAATGCGGTACTGACCGCAGACCGGCGAGTGCTGCAAGCGAACGCCGCGTTTCTCGAACTGATCGGCATCAGCGCCGCGCAACTGCCCGACCTGCAGTTCGACACGCTGCTACTCGATGCCGACGACCACAGCCCATGGCCGGCACTAAGCAGCGCCGATCACTGGCAAGGCGAACTCACCTGCGTGCGCCACAGCGGCCTGCGCACGCCCGTGGAGCTGACCAGCACACTGGTGCACGGCCGCGACCAGCACGCCGGTCATCTGGTCTTGTCGCTGCGCGACATCAGCGAGCGCCGCCGTGCGGCGGATCATCTGCAGCACCTGGCTCGCCTCGATGTGCTCACGCAGCTGCCCAACCGCCTGCAGTTTCAGGAGCATTTGCAGCGCGCCTTGCAGCATCAGCGCAGCGGCTGTTACCTGGCGCTGCTGTTTGTCGATCTGGACGACTTCAAACAGGTTAACGACGCCTTCGGCCACGACATCGGCGACAGCCTGCTGCAACAAGTGGCCAAGCGACTTCAGCAGGCGCTGCGCCAGGGCGATCTGGTGGCCCGCTGGGGCGGCGACGAGTTTGTGGTGCTGCTGGAATTGCGTAGTCACACCGAAGTGCTGGTGGTCGCCGACAAGCTGATTCGCGTGCTCAACGAACCCATGGACCTGGCCGGCCATATTCTCACTGCCACCCCGAGCATCGGCATCGCCTTGGCGCCGGAACACGGCGAAGAAGCCGGCGATCTGCTGCGCCATGCCGACGCCGCCATGTATGTCGCCAAGCGCGAAGGCCGCAATCGATACGCCTTGTACCGCCCGGAGCTGAACGAGCAACTGGTGCATCGCATCAAACTCGCCAACCTGCTTCGCCGGGCACAAGCGCAAAACGAACTGAGCCTGGCGCTGCAACCAAAAATTCGCCTGAGCGACCAGCGCATTGTCGGCGCCGAGGCCTTGCTGCGCTGGGACACCACCGAGTACGGGCGCGTGGCGCCCGACACGTTTATTCCGTTAGCAGAAGAACTTGGCTTGATCGTGCCCATCGGCCATTGGCTGGTTCGCGAGGCCGCGGTGCTACTCAACGACTGGCAGGCGCGCGGCTGGTCGTTATCGCTGGCGATCAACCTGTCGGCGCGCCAGTTACGTGATGAGCAATTGCTGCCGGTACTCACCGACAGCATGGCGAACTGCGAAGCGCCGCCCGAGGCGCTGGAACTGGAAGTTACCGAGTCCATCCTGCTGGAAGACTCGGCTTTCGCCCGTCAACGCTTGCAAGCGCTGCGCGATGCCGGCTTTCGCATTGCCCTTGATGACTTCGGCACCGGTTATTCCTCCCTCAGTTACCTGAAAGAGCTGCCACTGGACCGGGTGAAAATAGACCGCAGCTTTATCTCCGACCTGGAACAGTCACCGCGCGGGCGCGCGCTGTTGTCGTCCATTGCCGGGCTGTGCCGCGCCTTGTCACTGCAAACCACGGCCGAAGGTGTGGAAACGGCGGCGCAACTGCAACTGGTGCAGGCCGAGGGGATCGACGAAGTTCAGGGTTATTTCTACTACCCACCGCTCAGCATCGAGGCCTTCAACCGGCTGCTGGAAACCCTCAATGGCGCACCGGTAAATCCGGGCCTGCCGCGCTAACGCCTATTTCGGATTCGCCGCCGTTACCCGGCTTCGCTGCGCAATCGCCTTCCTGATTCTCCCTGCACTTGCGCTCGTACTTGTCGAGAGCAACAGCGTGCGAAACCTCGGGCATTCCATGTGCGAAGGCGCCGGACATTCAGCCACGTGTCTGAGCAGCCGGCTCATGGTTGTCATGCGTTGAATCTGGCTGTCCAGCTCATCCGCTTTTTGATGCAGCGCCGCACCCGTCAGCGTTGGGGTCTGATTGCCATCGAACATGCTACGGATTTCATCCAGCGAAAAACCGCCGGACTTCCCCAGAGAAATCAGTGCGAGCTGAGCGATGGTTTCTTCGTTGTATTGCCGACGCAAGCCATTGCGGGCCACAGACTTGATCAAGCCGAGCTCTTCGTAATAACGCAAGGTGGACGCGCTGCATCCGCTGACCTTTGCAAGGGCGCCGATATCGATCAGCTTCATGCTTGACCTCAAGTTGACTTGAAGTTGGATAGTAGGCCATCACTCGCTCAACAGGCAGCAATGCAGATGAAAAATGATTCGTTCGCCTCTCCCCCCACGCTGGCGTTAGTCGCCTTGGCGGGCGCCGTTTCACTGGCTTCGCTGGGTACGAGCATTGCGGCCGTTGCGCTGCCAACCCTTGCACATGATTTTTCTGCAGATGTGCCGCAGGTGCAGTGGGTGGTCGTTGCCTATTTGCTGGCGGTAACCGTAGCCATTGTTCCGGCGGGACGAATGGGTGATCTGTTCGGCAATCGACGTGTGTTGCTCGGCGCGCTCACACTGTTCATTCTGGCCTGCGTGGCCGCTGCAGTGGCGCCGACACTGGGCTGGCTAATTGCTGCCCGCACGGCGCAGGGCTTGGCGGCGGCAGTATTGATGTCGCTGCCGATGGCGATTATCAAAACATTGGTTCCACCCGACCGTCTGGGCACGTTCATGGGCCTGCTTGGAACTGTGTCGGCCATTGGCACCGCAATGGGGCCCGCCGTCGGCGGCCTGCTGACTGACGCCTTTGGCTGGCGTTCGCTTTTCGTTCTGTTAGTGCTTTGCACTGTAGGCGTTGTGCTGATCGCGCTGCGGACCATCCCCAAGACGGAACGAACCACCCCATTGAATGAGCGCTTCGACTGGAAGGGCTGTTTCTGGTTTTGCACCGCACTGTTTTGTTTGGCGCTCGCTGCAACCGGAGGCAACGACAGGGCAACTGCCCTGTCAGTCGCGCTCCTTGTGCTGTGCGCAACAGCGTTTCTACTCTTCATTCGTACCGAGCGGTCAACTACCAACCCGCTGATTCCCATTGAAATTGTACGCACCCGCGACACGGCCTCGTCGCTGTGCATGAACGTGATAGTGGGCAGCATCATGATGGCCACGTTGGTGGTCGGGCCGTTATTTCTGGTTTTTGGCTTGGGACTAAGCGCTGCGCAAACCGGGCTGGTAATGGCGGTAGGACCCTTCATCGCGGCGCTGTCGGGCCTGCCGGCCGGGCGCGCCACCGACCGCTTCGGCGCGACGCGAACACTGCGTGCAGGCCTGGGGCTGTCCAGCGCCGGCCTCATCGCCCTGGCGGTGCTCCCCGCGTTCATGGGTGTTCCCGGCTACCTGATCGGCATGGCGCTGGCCACGCCAGGTTTTCAATTGTTCCTGGCCGCCAACAACACGGCGGCCATGCTGCACATTACGCTGCAGCACCGAGGCGTGCTCTCGGGTTTACTCGGGCTGTCTCGCACGCTCGGATTGCTCGCCGGCGCTTCCCTGGCCCCGGTGCTTTTTGCACGCATGCTCGACCATCAACTGCTCGCCCAGAACTCCCCACAGAGCATCACCTACGCGTTCGGCATTACTTTTTTAGCAACAGCCGGCCTGTGCATGACCGCCCTCTTCCTCCTTGCCACAGCGCCTCCCCGCGTGGCGGACGCCTGATCCGCCACAGGGTAAACGCCGTGCTGCAACGACGGCTATACAACCCAGGTTGGCTCGCCCGGTGTTGCCCTACTTGCCGTTGCGGTAATACCCCACCGCCACCCCATAATTGCCCGCCTTGCGCAGCAACGCGTGTTTGTCTTCCACCTTGCCGGTCACGGGGTTTTTCCAGCGATAGTCGTAGCCGCCCTGCGCCTGCTTTGCCATCAGCGCCAGTATCGGTGCGCCGACGGGTTTGCCTTGCGGGTCGTGGATGGTGGCGAAGTCCACGCCCAGCAGGCGCAGGTTGTAGCCGTGGGCGACGTAGCGGCGGGTGGTGAGGTCGATGACGAAGACGTAGAGGTCGTCTTCGCGAAAGTCGGCGGAGAGTTCGTTGATGGCTTTGAAGCTCGCCGCCGGATCCTGCTCGATGGCCTGGGCGCTTTTGCTTAGCAGTTGCGCGGCTTGTTCGGGTGTGGCCCTTGGCAGGTAGTGGCCGACGGCAATAATGCGTTCGCCCACGCGGCGGAAAAACACGCGTTTGCGCTCTACCCGGCCGTCTGCCCAGTTCTTCCACGGGTATTCGGCGTTTTGCACGCCCTCTTCTTCTTTGGTGTTCAGTGCCTTGGCAAACGCTGTGCGCAGTTCGGGCGGTAGCACCTTGTTGACGTTACGGCCGATCAGCACCGCCGACGGCCCGCCGCTGGCAAGCATGGTGCCGTGGGTGTCGACGACGAACACGTAGCGCTCACCGTCAATGAATTCGCCCTGGCGGCTGAACGCGGCAAGCGCGGCGTCGCCCTGGGTGCGGTAGTAGTCCACGGCGCTGTCGAGCAGCTTGCGCGTCGCCGCGGAAGGCTCCACGGCGGTTTCGGCGACGCACGGCTGGGTGATGGCGAACAACGCCAGCACGCCACAGCCGATCATTCGAATAATGCCCACGGTTGCAACTCCTGGCGGCGTCAGTCGCCGCCTGTGTGAAATAAAGGCCTCAGGGCCGCGGCGGGAATACCACGCCAACCTGCTTGGCATATTCCAGCCACGCGGCCTTCAAACGCTGCACGGTTTCGGGTTGGGATGACGCCAGGTCGGTGGTTTCGCCACGGTCTTTGCTCAGGTCGAACAATTGCCATTGCGGCGGCTGTGGTGCTTCGCCAAAGCCGGTTTGCGGGCGCATGCCCAGCAGTTTCAGGTTGCCTTCGCGGTAATAGGCGTTGCCGAACAGCTCGCCGGCCAGCGCCGGGTTTTCATGGGCGCTGCCCTGCCCGGTTAACAGCGGCACCATCGACTTGCCCGTGATCGGTTGTTTGTTGGCGTCGTTGGGAACGGGCAGTCCGGCGACAGCGAGAAACGTCGGCGCCAGGTCGTCGACCCGCGCGATGCCGCGCTCTATGCCTTGACGATGAAGGCTTTTGGGCAGATTGATGATGGCCGGCACGCTGATGCCGCCTTCTGCGGTGGTGCCTTTGAATAGGTGAAACGGCGCGGCGCTGACTTCAGCCCAGCGCAGGCCATAGTCGATTTGTGAACCGCGCTGGCCAAGGTTGGCGTAGGCGTTGTTGGTGTGCGCACCGGCCGGGTAGAACTGGGTGTGGTTTTCGCCGGCGGCACCGTTGTCGGACATGAACACGATCAGCGTGTTGTCGTACTGCCCGCTTTCGCGCAGGTAGCTCACAAGCCGGCCAATGTTGTGGTCGAGGTTGTCGACCATGGCCGCGTAGATCTCCATTTTTCGCGCTTCGCTGCGTTTCTGCTCAGGCGTGAGCTGGTCCCAGCCAGGCAGCTTCGGGTTAACCGGAAGTGGCCTTGCCGCGATGGCTTCGGGTGACAGAATGCCGAGTGCCTTCATGCGCTCGATCCGGCTGGCGCGAACGCTGTCGTAGCCTTGATCGAAACGGCCTTTGTATTTGTCCAGATACGCCTTTGGCGCCTGCAAGGGCCAGTGCGGCGCCGTGTAGGCGGCGTAGGCGAAAAACGGTTTATTGTCTGCCTTGCCCGCTTTCAGGTAGCTGAGCAGTTTGTCGGTGTAGAAATCGGTGGAGTAGAAATTCTCCGGTAGCTCGACTGGCTGGCCGTTCTCGCGGTAGTGCACCTGCTCGATTTTCGCTGGTTGCTCGGTGGCGGGTTTGAAGTGTGTGGAGCCACCTTCCAGCAGGCTGAACGACTGCTGGAAACCGCGCTTGTCCGGGCCCTGATCGGCCTCCAGGCCCAGGTGCCATTTGCCCACCATGGCGGTGCGGTAACCCCCGGCTGCAAGCAGTTCGGCAATCGAGTAGGCGCGCCCGTTCAGGTAGCCCTCGTAACCGGGTTTGCCGCGCTGAAACGGCTGCATGGCTTCGGCCATGGTGCCGAGCCCGACCAGGTGATTGTCGGTGCCCGACATCAGCATCGAACGGGTGATCGAGCAGGTCGGCGCGGCGTACATGCTGGTCATCTGCACGCCGTTTTTCGCCAGCTGGTCCAGGCTTGGCGTATTGATTTCGCCGCCGTAGCTGCCCAGGTCCGAGTAGCCCAGGTCATCGGCGACTATCAACAAAATGTTGGGTGGCGTGGCGGCAAACGCCGAGCTACACAGCAGCAGCGCGGCACTGAACAATCCGGCAGAAACGGCAGGCGAAAACGGCATACAGCTCTCTCTTGTTTTAGTCGTTGAAAATGGCCACAGCGCGAACGAACCCGGCCGACGCGTGTTTGATTTTGTACGGGAAGCACGACACCACGAAGCCGTGGGCCGGCAGGCTTTCCAGGTTGGCGAGTTTTTCCATCTGGCCGTAACCGATGTCGCGCCCGGCCTTGTGCCCTTCCCAGATAATCGAGGCGTCGCCGCTCTCGGCTAAGCGCTCGCGGGTGTATTTGAACGGTGCGTCCCAGCTCCAGGCATCGGTGCCCACCACGCGCACACCGCGTTCGAGCAGGTACAGGGTCGCTTCCCGGCCCATGCCAATGCCGGCTTCCAGGTAACCCGGTTGGCCGAACAAGGCGCCGGCGCGGGTGTTTACCAACACGATGTCCAGCGGCTGCAAGGCATGGCCGATGCGCGCCAGCTCGGCTTCCACTTCGTTCGCCGTTACCACATGGCCATCGGGCAGATGGCGGAAGTCCAGCTTCACGCCGGGTTGCAGGCACCAGTCCAGCGGCAGTTCATCGATGCCAAACGCCGGCTTGCCACCGTCGGTAGTCGAGGCGTAATGCCACGGCGCATCCATGTGGGTGCCGCTGTGGGTGGTGATCTGCAAGCGCTCGGCCGCCCACGATTCATTGCCCGGCATTTGCTCAAGCTCAAGGCCCGGAAACATGGCGGCCATTTCCGGCCAGCCTTGCTGGTGATCCATGTAGTCGATTTTCGGCAGCAAGGGTGGCGGGTCGGTGTAGGGGTTGTTGTCGAGGGTGACGGACAGGTCGACCAGGCGACGGCTGGGTTTAAACATGGGCAGGCGCTCCACGAAGTGCGGGTGGATTAAGGGAATTGCGGACCAGCGCGGCCACGCTGCCGTCATGGCTGAAACCGGCCGCGCGGGCCAGGGGTGTTTTCAGCGGCGGCAGTTGGCCGAACAAGCTTTCGAGTGCCGGCACGGGCGCGTAGGTAATCAGGGCGCGGCGCGCCTCGCCGTAGACGGCAGCCAGGGCATCGACCACCTGGGCGATGGACAACTGCAGCACCGGCAGCTGCCATACCCGCTGGTCAACGACTTGCTGTGGCGGCAGTTCGGCGGCGTGAATCAGGTTAGTGACGCAGTGGCGTGCAGACATCCACCAGCAAGTGGCCTGCGGCGAAACCGGGCAGCAATAAGCGTCGCCCTCGGCGAACGCGCGCATCAGGTCGCTCATGAATGCCGAGCGCAGGCCGTTGGGCTCACGCTGACGCGCGACGATGCCGGGCAAGCGCACGGCGCGGCCATCCACTTCGCCGCGCCGGGCCAGGTCGAGCACCATGGCTTCCAGCATGGCTTTGTGGGTGGCGTACGACAGCTCGGGTTTGAGCGGCGCCTGTTCGTTCATGCGCGCCGGCAGATTGCCGCCGTACACCGCCACGCTGCTGGCATACACCAGCACCGGTGGCCGCGCCTTGTTGCGAAGCTGGTTGAGCAGTTCCAGGCTGGCGAGCAGGTTCACCTGATACCCCAGCTCGTACTGCTCCTCGGCCAGCCCACCGGCAATGCTCACCAGGTGAAAGACCACGTCCACGCCATCGGCCAGTACGCGGCGCAGCAGCGCGGCATCGGTAACGCTGCCGTCGTGGCGACGCACGCGCGGGTCGTCGGGTAAACCGTCGAGGTTTCTATCCAGCGCCAGCAACGTGGTGATCGGCTTGCCGCACAACGTGCCGCGCGCCAGCAGGCAACGCAGCAGTTCGCGGCCGACAAAGCCATTGGCGCCGGTAATGAGCACACGCATCGGCGACCCCTTAGCTCTGAGCCTGAACGACGCGCTGATCGATACCGCCGAACAGCGACTGGCCGTCTGCGCCCAGCACCTCCATATGCACCCGGTCGCCGAAGCGCATAAAGCCGGTTTGCGGCGCGCCATGGGCAATCATTTCAATCGCCCGGCGTTCGGCAATGCAGGCTGAACCCACGCTGCGATCGCTGTTGGAAACCGTGCCCGAACCGATCACCGTGCCGGCACGCAAACGCCGGGTCAGCGCGGCATGGGCGATCAGCTGGCCGAAGTGGAAATTCATTTCGCTGCCATGGGGATGGCCGAACCACTCGCCGTTCCACTGCACCTGCAACGGCAAGTGCACGCGCCCTGCCCGCCAGGCTTCGCCCAGTTCATCGGGCGTGATCGCCAGCGGCGCAAAACTGGACGACGGCTTGGCCTGAAGAAAGCCAAAGCCGGTGGTCATTTCCCGGGGGGCCAGGGCACGCAGGCTGACGTCGTTGATTTGCACGATCAGCTTGATATGCGCCAGCGCGTCTTCGGCGCTGCAGCCCATGGGCACGTCGTCCACCAGCACGCCGAACTCACCTTCGAAGTCGATGCCCTGGCTTTCGCTGGGCAGCGGGACGTCGTCGCGGCCGCCGATAAAATCATCGCCGGCGCCCTGGTACATCAGCGGCGTAAGGTCGGCGCCTTCGATGGGCGCCAGGTTGAAGGCTTTTTGCATCAGCGCGCCGTGGCTCATGAAGGCCGAGCCGTCGCACCATTGGTAGGCGCGCGGCAACGGCGCCATGGCGTGTTCGGCGTCGAAGGCAAAGGCGCCCACGGCTCGCCCGGCGTTCAGTTCATCGGCCAGCAGGCGCAAGCGCGGCTCGGCGCTGGCCCAGTTTTCCAGGGCCTGTTGCAACGTATGAGCGACGGAATCGGCTTGCAGCGCCCAGGCGTTGTCGCGCGACACCACTACCAGTTGCCCGTCACGTGCACCGTTTTTCAGGGTGGCCAGTTTCATTGCGCGCTCTCCTTCAATACCGGCGCAAAGCGCCCGTCCAGCAGCACGAACACCATGCGTGCCATGTGTTCGGTGCGGTTGCTCCAGGCATGGTTGGTGCCGCGTTGCACCACCACATCACCTCGGGTCAGGCGCACTTCTTCGTCGTCGAGCACCAGCCACACCTCGCCTTCGGTGACGATGCCGTAGTCCAGGGTTTCGGTGCGGTGCATCAGCTTGTGTTTGGAATCGGCCGTGCCGGTGCCGGCATGGGCCTGGCCGATTTCGGCGAACGCGGCGGCGGCGTCTTTTGCGCAGAGCTGGTTCTGCACACTGTCTGGCGGAATATCCACCACGCGAATCACGCTGCCCGACGCGTCGGGGCTCAACTGCAAGGGCCTGGCGGTCGGGTCGTCGGCGTTATCCAGCACGGCCGGGCTGCCGGTGCTGTTCCAGATTTCGTAAAACACCGTGCCGGGCACGGCAGCCAACGGGAACACGTTCGGCGTGGCGCCGCTGCTGGCGACCACCGCGCGGCCCTGGGCGTTGTGGCCGGTGACCACACGTTTGAAGCTGGGAAGTACAGACATGAAAAGTCCTCGTGCGCTTACAACGGGGTGCCGATCACGGCGGCCCGGTTGGCGTTTTTCGGCAAGCCCAAACAGGCCAGTGCGATCAGCAATTGCAGGGCGGCGACGATGCCCAGCGCCGTGGGCAGCAGCGTGTTTTCACCGTGGGTAATCGCCAGCACCACCAGCGGGCTGACAAATTCGCCGGCAAAGATGGCCGCGGTAAAACCACCGGCGGCGCGGCCGCGTTGGGGGAAATCGACCTGGCTCATGATCCAGGTGATCAGCGTGGGCAGCATCAGACCGATGCCCAGGCCATTGACCAGCACAGCGATCACCACCAGTGCATGGTTGCCCGCCACCGCCATCATCAGCCCGCCGATGCCGGCCAGAAGAAACGCCAGCAGCATCTGCTTGTGCGGCGCCAGGCCGCTGAGCATGCGAAAGCCGATGGCGCCGGCCAGCACGCCGAGCTGGTTGGCGCCCATGGTCATGCCGATATGCTGCGGCGCATCCACGTGCAGCAAGCTCAGCAGGTAACCGGCCTGCACCGGCACCACAAACAAGCTGACGCCGGCCAGCACCGTCAGCACATACAGCGGCGCTAAACGGCGCAGCGGAAACGGCCCGGTGTGCTCGGCCGCGTCGGCGTGCCCGGCGTCACCTTTGGGTTCCCACAGCAAGCTGGCCATCAGCGGCAGAAACAACAACCCAACCGCATACAAGGCAAACGGCGTGCGCCAGCCGTTCTCGCCCAGCAGCCCGCCAACGGCCATGAACACCGCAGCGGAAAGCGAGGTGGCGACCATCTGCATGGCGAACAAACGTTCACGGCGGGCGCCGCTGTAGTAGTCGCCCATCAGCGTGGTGCAGCCGGTCATGATTGCCGCTTCCGCCAGGCCGATGCCGGCGCGGCTGGCAACAATGGCGTGTAGCGAATCCAGCCATAACGGCAACAGACCGCACACGCTGTACAGCAACATGGCAACCAGCAGCAGCGGCTTGCGCCCGACCTTGTCGGCCAGCAAACCGGCGAATGGCGCCACCAGGGCAATGACCAGGGCCGGCAAGGTCAAGGCGATGGGCACCAGCACGGTGGCGCCGGGTGTGCTGGCAAAGTGTTCCTGCATACGCGGCAGTACGGGTGCCAACAGCACCGCACCGAGTACGGGCAGGCAGCTGCCTACCAGCAGCAACAGCGATTGCGGCAAGCCGGCTTGGCGGTTAGTGGACATGCTGCACCTCCTCGATCGGCAACCCGCAAAACGCCGCGCCATACACGGCGCACGCGTCACAAAAGAGCTGGAAAAACTGATTTATCTGGCGCATGTAAGGTTCTCTTGTTGTTGTTTTGCGCTGTCACGCATTAGCGGATTGCAGCCTTTGCTGACGGTGTACAAACCGGCTCCCGTTGTTTTTCGCGCAGCGGCAACGTCTGCGCATCGGCGAGGCTGGCGGGTTGCTTTTGCGGCAACAGGAAGTACGCCAGAGCCGGCAGCAGAATCAGCGCGCCAACCATGTTCCAGACAAACATGAAGGCCAGCAGCACGCCCATGTCGGCCTGGAACTTGATGGGGGAAATCATCCAGGTGCCAACGCCGATCGCCAGGGTCACGCCGGTGAGCATCACCACTTTGCCGGTGGACACCAGCGCCCGGTAATACGCCTCGGACAGGCTCGCGCCCTGGCGCAGATGGCCGAGCAGAATGCTCATCACGTACAGCGCGTAGTCCACGCCAATGCCCACGCCCAGGGCGATTACCGGCAAGGTGGCGACCTTCACGCCAATGTTCAGCCCCACCATCAGCGCCTCGCACAGCACCGAGGTGAGCATCAGCGGAATGACCGCGCACACCGTGGCGCGCCAGGAGCGGAAGGTGATCAGGCACAGCACGATGACCGCGCCATACACCCAGAACAGCATTTCGCGGTTGGCTTGGCGGACCACGATATTGGTCGCTGCTTCGATACCGGCATTGCCGGCTGCCAGCAGAAACTGCGCGTCGGCGGTGTTATTGGCGGCAGCGAAGTGTTCAACGTGCTCGACCAGCCGCGTGAGGGTTTCGGCCTTGTGGTCGGTGAGGTAGGCATACAGCGTGAGCAGGCTGCAGTCTTCGTTGTACAACCCGCGCGGGGCGCTGGCGGTGATCATGTTGAGCATCGCCTGGTTGTTTTGCAGCTCGTACCATTTCGGGCTGCCTTCGCTCAGGCCCACCAGCATGCGGCGGTTGAGCAGCGCCAGGGAGTTGGTGGAATCCACGCCCGGCAAGGCGCGTAACTGCCAGTCCAGCGCATCGACCTTGGCCAGAATGTCGTAACGCGCACAGGCGCCCGGCGGGGTTTTCACCATGACGGCAAACAGGTCGCTGCTGGCGCCGTAGTGCCGCGTCAGGTAGGCGTCGTCCTGGTTATAACGGGAGTCGGCGCGCAGCTCCGGCGCGCCGGCATCGAGGTCGCCAATCTGCAAGTGCAGGCTGACCATGAAACCCAGCGCGGCCAGCGCCAGGCTGATGGCGATGCACAGGCTGGCCCAGCGTTTCTGGGTGAACAGGTCGAGAAACCGCCAGAAGCCATGACGGCGCTGGCCGGCGTTTTCGGCTTGCTCGCTTTTCAGGCTGAGCTGCGCCGCACGTGGGCTGACGCCGACATAGGAAAGCAGCACCGGCAGCAGGATCAGGTTGGTGAAAATCAGCACCGCCACGCCAATGCTGGCGATTACGGCGAGGTCCTGAATCACCTGGATGTCGATGATCATCAGCACGGCAAAACCCACCGCGTCGCAAAGCAGCGCGGTGAGCCCGGCGAGGAACAGGCGGCGGAAGGTAAACCGCGCGGCCACCACGCGGTGCATGCCGCGGCCGATGTCTTGCATGATGCCGTTCATTTTTTGCGCGCCATGGCTCATGCCAATGGCAAACACCAGAAACGGCACCAGCACCGAATACGGGTCCAGTTGATAGCCGAGCAATGGCAGCAGGCCCATTTGCCAGACCACCGCCACCAGCGAACAGGCCACCACCAACAGCGTGCTGCGTGAGCAGCGGGTGTACCAGAACAGCACCGCGGTGGTGATGAAAATGGCCACGGCAAAGAACAGCAGAATCTGCTTGAGGCCGGCGATCAGGTCGCCGACTTTTTTGGCGAAACCGGTAATGCGAATTTCGATGCTGTCGCTCTGAAACTGCGTGCGCAGCGCCTCCAGTTGTTCGGACAGCACGGCATAGTTGAGCGGCTTGCCGTCGGCGCCATTGGCGAGCAATGGCACGTAAATGATGGTCGAGGTTTGCTCGAAACCAACCAGCTGGCCGATCTCGTTCGACAGCTGCACGTTGCGCCGCAGCGCGTTCAGGCTGTCGACGCTGCCATCGTAGTCATCGGGAATCACCGGGCCGCCGTCCAGGCCGTCTTCGGTCACCGCCACCCAGCGTGTGGCCGGCGTCCACAGCGACTTCATAAAGGCCCGGTCCACGCCCGGCAGCAGGTAGATCTTGTCACTCAGCGCTTGCAGCGTTTTCAGGTATTCGGCGTTGTAGATGTCGCCCTGCTTATTCACCACGGCAATGCGCAGCGAGTTCCCCAGGCCGGTCAGTTCTTTCTGGTGGTCGAGGTAGTTGGCGATGTACGGATGGTGGGTGGGAATCATCTTTTCAAAGCTGGCGTTCAGTTCGACGCGCGTAGATTGCCAACCCAGAAACACGGTGGTCAGCAGACACACCAGCAACACCCACAGGCGATGGTTGAACAGCGCGCGCTCCAGCACAGAGCCGGACCGCGGATTGAAATCCGCCAGTTCGCCAGACACGCCTGGCAAGGAAGCGTTAGGAGACTTCATAACCTCACTCCGATACAGCGAGGGCCGGTTGCGGTACGCGCAACAAGCCAGTGAAACCAGCCACCACCACGCTGCCATCGGCCGCCTGGATTACGCTGGAAACGGGTTTGCCCAAGGGCTTGGTAAACGGCACCAAGGCCGCGCCATTGCCAACGGTGCGAAACAGCCCGCCGGCCTGATTGGCCAGCAGTACCTGGCCGTCGGCCAGGGCGGTGGCGTCGCTAAAGGACACCGGCATGGGCACGGGCAATGGCTGGAAGCTGTCGCCCGAGTCGGTGCTGATAAAGGCGTTGCCCTTCAGCCCGCCCACCAGCAGCGCACCGTCGGCGCGGGTTTGCAGGGTGAAGAACGTGCCGGCATAGGGACTTTCCAGTTGCTGAAACGACGCGCCGTCGTCGCTGGACCGGGCCAGAAAACCCTGCTCGCCGGCGAGGTACCACTGACTGCCCTGACGGCCGATGGCGTAAAGGTGCATGCCGGTGGGGTTGTCGATCTGGCCCACCCGTGAACGCCAGGTTGCGCCGCCGTCGAGGGTTTCCAGTACCAGGCCGTACGCGCCGACGATCAGGCCGCGTTTGGCATCAACAAAGTGCAGGGCCAGAAACGGTTTGTCCGGGCCATCAGCCACCAGCCGCTCGGCGCTTTGCACCCGTGCTTCGGCAGCACCGGCATCGGCGGCCTGAGCCAGCTCGGCAGTGGCCGCGTCCAGTTCCAGTTGCGCAGCACGCACGCCATCGAGCTGCATCGTCCAGCGCTCGCCACCGTCTGCCGTGGCCAGCACCACGCCGGCATGGCCAACGGCCCAACCGTGTTGCGCATCGACAAACTGCACCGCACTGAGGCTGACCGACACCGGCACCGAGGCCTGACGCCACTGTTGGCCGTTGTCGTCGGACAGCAGCACCAGACCGCGCTCGCCCACCGCCACCAGCCGGTTGCCGGCGCGCGCCAGGTCAATGATCACGGCTTTCTGGTCTGCTGCCACGTGCATGGCTGGCGTGGCCAAGGCGCTACCGACTGCTACGCCATCGGCGTGGCTGAACGCAGCGGCGAGCGGCAACAACGCCGCCATGCACACGCGACTCAGCTGACAGATTCTGTTCATGCCCTGCCCCTTCAATTCGAAAAAAGCCGGTGGACCGCTCGCGATCCACCGCAACACCACGCGTTGTTACCGCACGCCCTTGCCGGCCATGGCCGCCGGGGAGAACTCGGAGGTTTTGTAGCGGTCGACGATGCCGTATTGCTCGGCCAGACCGGTGTAGAGGTTCTGGATAAACCAGGCGCCGGACGTCAGGTCGTAAAAGCCGGACGACAGCTGCGCCTGGGCAGGCAGGTCAGGCAGCACCGCCGGCAACGACCACAGGGTTTTCGCCAGTTGGCCATTGGCATCCCAGCGGTCGCCCAGCATCGCTTGCCAGGTGTCTTCGTCGAGGTAGTAACGGCCCTTCGGCAACTGGTGACGCTTGCCCGGAGCCAGTTCGGCTTCCACGACCCATACGCGGTGTTTTTCCCAGCGCACGTAGTCGGGGTTCAGGTGATGGGCCAGGAATAGGTCTTCCGGTTTGGCCGCCGCCTGCACCTTGTTGGTGTTGTAGGGGATGTACATCTCCTGCTTGCCCACCAGCTTCCAGTTGAAGCGGTCCATGCGGCCCTGGAACACGCTGAGTTCGTCAAACGACATCACCCCGGCGGTGGCCGGCGTCGGCGTGTCGCAGCAGGCATTGGGCAGCTTGCGCACCCGGCGCTGGCCGCTCAGGTAAACGTGGGCCTGGGACTTGTCGCCGTTGATATTGGTACGGCCCATGATCTGCTCGCCGGCACGAATGGGCGGGCCGACGTTCAGCAAGCGGAACAGCCAATAGTCACCGGCGAAGGTTTCCGGCGAGCCGTCCTGGTAGTAGTACGGCATTTCCTGAATGGCCGTGCCGTCGGTGGTCAGTACCTGGTTGCCGTCAGCGGTCATCAGGTAGTGGCGAAAGTGCATGGCAATGGAGGTGCCGCGCCAGTTGAGGATGTGGTTCCACATCGCTTCGGCACCGTTTTGCGGAACCGGAAACGGAATGCCGCCGAATGCGCCTTCGGGCACCGGCCCGGCGCTGCTTTCCACCAGCTTGGCGCGGGTGGCGTTCTTCAGCGTGTTGTCATACACCCACTGCGGCGCGGCAGCCGAGCGACGGGTTGGGTACACGTCGATGCGGTAGGTTTCAGGGAAACGCTTGAACATTTCCTTGGTGCCATCGGTGAGCTGACCGGCGTACTGCGCCAGGTTTTTCGAGGTGATGCTGAACAGCGGTTTGTCTGCCGCAAACGGGTCGGAACGCTTGCCGCCGGGTTTATAGGCCGGGTCCACTTTGGTGTAGCCGCCATCCCAGGCCGGAATGCTGCCGTCGGCGTTGCCGGCCCGTTCGGCGCCAAACGGCGTGAGGGTGGTGCCGAGCTTGGCAGCGTCTTCAGCGGAGGCGGCGAGCAGCGGCTGGCTGCTCAGGGCCAGGGTGCCGAGCACGGCAAAACACAGGGCTTTGAGCGTGAAGGCTGGTGTTTTTATCAGCGATGTCATGGGCAGGTCCTGTTAGAACGTGGTCTTGACGGAGAAGGCCAGGTAATCCCGGTCTTTCAACGATTGCTTGAAGTTGAACTGGCTCTGGGCGTCGAGGTTGGTGTCGTCGGCGCCGTAGAAATGGGTGTACGTGAGCCCGGCGGTCACACGGTCCAGGTAGGTGGCGGTGATGCCGATGTTCATGTCGCCGCCACGGTTGGGGCCGAACGAGCTGACCACCGCCGACTTGCCCAGCGGGAAGTAGCTCAAGCCGATGGGAATGGAGATATCCACGCCGGAGAACAACTGGCGGTAAGTGGGCGTGTACACCACCTTGAAACCCAGGCCGTCGTCGGTGGCATCCGGGTCGAGCGCGGCGCGGTTTTTAGTGACGCTGAGCAGGCGGTTCCAGGCGATTTCGCCTACCAGGCCAGACTCACGGGCGATGAAGTTCGGGCCGAAGGAAGCCAGCACGTTGAGGTTGACGTGGGCGGTGCGGCCGACGGCGTAGAGCGCGTCGTCATCGTTGTCGGCTTCCACGCCCGGCAGAATCGTGACGCCGTTGGACACCAGCGGCATGTTCCAGCGCAGCGAGGCTTCACCGGCAAAGCTGTACTCATCCACCGTGGTGGTGAAGCTGGCGCCAAGCGCGCGAATTTCCTCCGGGTACACCCAGTAGAACTCGCCGATCTTGCCGCTGGCGAAGTCCGGCGCACCGGTGCCGGGCTTGAGGTACAGCTTGGGTGTTTTGTCGTGGTACTGAATGGCGTACAGGCCGTACTCCACGGTTTCGGCGCTGTACTTCAGCTGCAAGCCGCCCTGCCCCGAGTCTTTCGCGTCTTTGTCTTTGCCGTGGTAGAACGCCGCCGGGCTGTCCGGGTTGCCGCCGAGAAATGCCGGGAACGGCGCCCCGACCACCAGGCGTTCGTTGCCTTCGCCAAGGATGTCGCTGGTGGAAAAGTAACTGCCGGACGCCGGCAGCCGGGTTTCTTCCCATTGCAGCTGGTAAAAAGCGCCAACCGACACGTCATCGGTGAGTTGGTAGGTACCAGAGAGCTGATTGACCGGCCGGGTGATTTCCTTGAACTGGGTGTTGGGCACCGACTGCGCCTTCACCACGTCTACCGGCGCCATGCCGCCGGCAATGCCGTTGGCGCCGAAGAACAGGCTTTCGCCCCAGATCAGCCCGTGACGCCCCGCCCGTAGCGACAGCGAGCGGTCGGCCAGGTCGCCGTTCCAGTACACGAAGGCATCCAGCAACTCGCCATCGCCGCCGTGCAGGTGGCGNGTGTCGTCGGTGAATTCGTCGTACGCCACCGAGCGCTGGTTGCTGCGGGCCGGGTTGTCGTTGTCGTTACTGCTTTGGTATTCGGTGTCATACCAGGCCGCGCCGCTCAGGCGGGCGCCGACGTTCTGGAAAGACATATCCAGTTCGGAAAGGATATCAAGGCGGTTGGAGATCAAGCCTTTCTCGAAATTGCGATCGCCGTCGTCCTGGTTGCGGGCCACGGTGCTTTCGCTGAGCTTGCGGCTCGGGTCTTGCGTACGCCAGGCGGCGCTGTATTTGGCGGTGTTGTCCCAGCGCAGACTGAAATCGCTGCTGCCGGTATCCACCTGAAATGCCTGGGCAGCACCGCTGCACAACACCAGGGCGGTAGCGAGACTTCGAGTAAGCAAACTCGGTGTAAAGGGTGCAGACATGCAGACCGAGCGGCGCGCAAGCACCGCAGTCGAGGACCTAACCATCGCGTTAACCTCTTGTTTTTGTTTTGTTGTGGTAACTGCTGCTGTTGGTACATGCCGCGAACGCCACCGGGCATTCGCGGGGTGAAATCAGATGGGCTCGGCAGTGCGCGCGAGCATTTGCTTGACCAGACCGATGCGGTCGAACTCACGGTCGTGCTGCATCTCTTTGTCGCCGGCCAGCACCGAGCTTTCGCTGATGTATTTGCAGCGCTCGAAACGACGCTTCATAAAGCGCTGCAACTGCTCTTGAACGCTGCCACCGGCGGTGAGTTCTTCGCTGAGCACCACGGCATCTTCAATGGCCATGCCTGCGCCTTGCCCCAGGTGCGGTGTGGTGGCGTGGGCGGCATCGCCGATAATCAGCACGCGGCCGCGGTGCCAGGGCTCGTTGACGAACACCACTTCCATGGGCTTGTAAACGACCTGGCTGCTGTCGGTGATCTGCTCACGCAACTCGCCTATCAGCCCGGTGAAACCTTGCATCCGTTCGCGCATTTTTTCTGCGAGGGTGGCGCTGTCCATCCACGGGTTCTCGGGTTCGTGAGAGGTGAGAAACAGGTACATCAGATCGCCCGCCGGGCTGTCCGGGTTGCCGCCGAGAAATGCCGGGAACGGCGCCCCGACCACCAGGCGTTCGTTGCCTTCGCCAAGGATGTCGCTGGTGGAAAAGTAACTGCCGGACGCCGGCAGCCGGGTTTCTTCCCATTGCAGCTGGTAAAAAGCGCCAACCGACACGTCATCGGTGAGTTGGTAGGTACCAGAGAGCTGATTGACCGGCCGGGTGATTTCCTTGAACTGGGTGTTGGGCACCGACTGCGCCTTCACCACGTCTACCGGCGCCATGCCGCCGGCAATGCCGTTGGCGCCGAAGAACAGGCTTTCGCCCCAGATCAGCCCGTGACGCCCCGCCCGTAGCGACAGCGAGCGGTCGGCCAGGTCGCCGTTCCAGTACACGAAGGCATCCAGCAACTCGCCATCGCCGCCGTGCAGGTGGCGGGTGTCGTCGGTGAATTCGTCGTACGCCCCGAGCGCTGGTTGCTGCGGGCCGGGTTGTCGTTGTCGTTACTGCTTTGGTATTCGGTGTCATACCAGGCCGCGCCGCTCAGGCGGGCGCCGACGTTCTGGAAAGACATATCCAGTTCGGAAAGGATATCAAGGCGGTTGGAGATCAAGCCTTTCTCGAAATTGCGATCGCCGTCGTCCTGGTTGCGGGCCACGGTGCTTTCGCTGAGCTTGCGGCTCGGGTCTTGCGTACGCCAGGCGGCGCTGTATTTGGCGGTGTTGTCCCAGCGCAGACTGAAATCGCTGCTGCCGGTATCCACCTGAAATGCCTGGGCAGCACCGCTGCACAACACCAGGGCGGTAGCGAGACTTCGAGTAAGCAAACTCGGTGTAAAGGGTGCAGACATGCAGACCGAGCGGCGCGCAAGCACCGCAGTCGAGGACCTAACCATCGCGTTAACCTCTTGTTTTTGTTTTGTTGTGGTAACTGCTGCTGTTGGTACATGCCGCGAACGCCACCGGGCATTCGCGGGGTGAAATCAGATGGGCTCGGCAGTGCGCGCGAGCATTTGCTTGACCAGACCGATGCGGTCGAACTCACGGTCGTGCTGCATCTCTTTGTCGCCGGCCAGCACCGAGCTTTCGCTGATGTATTTGCAGCGCTCGAAACGACGCTTCATAAAGCGCTGCAACTGCTCTTGAACGCTGCCACCGGCGGTGAGTTCTTCGCTGAGCACCACGGCATCTTCAATGGCCATGCCTGCGCCTTGCCCCAGGTGCGGTGTGGTGGCGTGGGCGGCATCGCCGATAATCAGCACGCGGCCGCGGTGCCAGGGCTCGTTGACGAACACCACTTCCATGGGCTTGTAAACGACCTGGCTGCTGTCGGTGATCTGCTCACGCAACTCGCCTATCAGCCCGGTGAAACCTTGCATCCGTTCGCGCATTTTTTCTGCGAGGGTGGCGCTGTCCATCCACGGGTTCTCGGGTTCGTGAGAGGTGAGAAACAGGTACATCAGATCGCCCGCCAGGGGCACCAGCCCGGCATTGCCGTCGGCACTCTGGAAGTTGGCCAGGTGGTCGATATGGGGAGCGCGGGGAAAGTTGTAACGCCACACCGCCTGGCCGGTGAAACGCGGCGTGTAGGTGTCGCCAAACACCAGGCTGCGCACTTTGGAATAGAGGCCGTCGGCGCCGACCACCAGGTCATAATCGCCGCTGCTGCCGTCGGTAAACAGCACGCTGACGCTGTCGCCTTGCTCGGTGAGGGTTTCCACGCTCAGGCCCAGACGCACGGCGGCGCCCAGTTCCATGGCGGTTTCGCTTAACACCTTGTGCAGCGCCAGGCGCGAGATACCGACGTTGGCCGGGTACTCCGGACCTGCCAGACGCTGGCCTGGAATACGCGCCAGCAATTGCCCGGCCGGGCCGTAAATGGCCACGTCTTCAAAGGCGTACGCCGCGTCGAGGTAACCGTCGAGTACGCCCAGTTTGGCCATCTCGCGTACCACGTTGCTTTGCTGAATGATGCCGACGCCGTACACAGTCCATTCGGCCTTCAGCTCGACCAGGTCAACCGCAATACCCTTGCGCCGCAACGCGATGGCGGCGCACAAGCCACCGATTCCACCGCCTACTACCAAGACTTTTTTAACCGCGTTGACTGCATTCATGGCATGTCTCACTTATTGTTTTTGTTCAGGACAAATTCGGTTGCAAAGCAAACTCAGCTGCTTTGCTCCCCTCTCCCGCGAGCGGGAGAGGGGCCGGGGGAAAGGGCAAGGCCACACACAATCGAAAGCACAATCCGCACACAATCCCCGCTCAATCCAACACCGCTCCCCTCTCCCTAACCCTCTCCCCAAAGGGGCGAGGGGACTGGATGTGTGTACCGTCTCCCCCAGTGGCGAGGGGGACTGGATGTGTGTGCCCTCTCTCCCCGTCGCTAGGGGAAAATCTGCGTGGCTTGCACCACCAACCACCCCTCCACTTCCCGCCAGCTCACCGCCTGCAACCGCTCCCCCAGGCACGGCCCGTACACACACTCCCCCGTCGCCGGAAGAAACTGCGCGCCGTGGGCGTAGCACATGATCAGTTGGCCATCGGCCGACATGAATCGGTCCTTGCGGTATTCCAGGCGCACATCCAGGTGCGGGCAGCTGTTGCGGTACAGGCGGATCTCGCCGTTGTGGCGCAGGGCAAAAAGGCTGTCTTTGCCGCGCTGCTCAGGGTCGAAACCGCGGGCCTGGCCTTCGCCAATTTCGTCGCTGCGACACAGGGCGATTTCACCCGCTGCCACCGCTTAGCCCTGCTTCGGTGGCGGACCACCCGGTGCCCATTTCTCTTTCGAGGTGAACAGGAACAGCTGCGAGTTATCGGCGGTCAGCGGCGCAACGCGCGCTTCCCAGGCGTCATCGTGTTTGTCCATGTCGGCGTCGTATTCAATGTGGCAACCCAGCGGGCTGTTGAAGTACCAGAACCAGTTGGAGCCAAACAGGTGACGGCCCGGGCCCCAGAAGCTGGTCCAGCCCTTCTGCTCGAACCGCCGGCCGGCCAGCAGCACTTCGGTGCCGCTGCCCATGTGGAAGGTGAAGTGCTCGCAGCCTTTCATGTGCGGCGGCGTCTGGATCATGAACAGGCAGTGGTGGTCGTCCGAGCCTGCCGGGCGCATGAACGGGCCGGCGCCGACAAAGGTGTCGGTGGTTTTGAAGCCCAGGCGGTTGGCGTAGAACGCTTCACCTTTGGCGGCGTCCGGCACGAAATACACCACGTGCGACAGCGTGCGCGGCACGGCGGCCATGTCCAGAGTGATGCCCGGCTGGTTCAGCGCACGCTGCGGCGCATGGCCCGGGGCATTGCTAAGGTCGGCGGGCGCGCTGAAGGGTTTGCGCACGGTGAGCTGGAAGGCGATGGCGAAACCGAGGTCGTCCACGCTGTGCAGCACGCCCCGCTCGTCGCGGGTTACTGCACGGTCACGGCCGAGCTCGTCTTCGATGGCGTCGAGGTCGGCGGCGCTGGCCACGCCGTATACGGTTTCGCGAATTGACGGTGCCGGGCCGATGGCGGCTGGCAGGCCTGGGTCGTCGGCGCGGCGGATGATCACGGCAGTGCCATCCAGCGCCTCAAAGCGCCCGCCGTTGGCGTCTACGCCCACCGGGTGCAGGCCATAGTCACGCAGGCAATCGGTACAGGCTTGGATGTCATCGACACCAAAGATCAGGGCGTCAAGGCCAATGATGTTCATGGCTACCACTCCATTGAAATTATGATCCGGCGCAAGGAGATGGGCGCCGGTGGTGGTGTCGGTCACGGCCGACTGCGGCGAACTGTGCCGTCGGCGCAGGCAACTGACTAATCGCGAGTTGGGATGTGACCTATCGGCAAACGCGATACCAGCGCGCGCACCCATAGCGTCTGGCGCATGGCTGATTTGGGAGTAGGAGTTTTCGTAGGGAGGGTTGACGAAGCGATGCTTTGACTCGAATGTATCGCCAAAATAAATACAAGAACGAGATCCGCCGCCATGCGTTTCAACCACCTGGACTTGAACCTCCTGGTGGCGCTGGATGTGTTGCTCGAAGAGCAGAACATCACCCGCGCCGCTGAACGTCTGCACATGACTCAGTCCGCCACCAGCGGCGTGCTCGGGCGTTTGCGTACCTATTTCGAAGACGACTTGCTGGTGCAGGTGGGACGGCGAATGCAGCCCACGCCCTATGCGCTGGAACTGACCAAACCCGTGCGCGAAGTGTTGTTGACCATTCAGTCTTCGATCACCGCCAAGCCGGTGTTCGACCCCGCTACCAGCAAGCGCCACTTCCGTCTGGTGACCTCTGACTACCTGATCAGCGTGCTGTTTGCGCAGGTGATCGAGCGCATTCACGAGGAAGCGCCGCACATCACGTTTGAAATGATCGGCCCCAGCGACAACTCCGGCGAACTGCTGATTCGCGGCGAAGTCGACCTGATGATCGTGCCGGACCGCTACACCCTGGAAGGCCATCCTTCGCAGTTGCTGTTCGAGGAAGAACACGTGTGCGTGGTGTGGACCGGCAACACCCAGGTCGGCGAGCACCTGACGCTGGAAAAGTACATGGAGATGGGCCACGTCTCGGTAGGCTTTGGCCGCAGCCGGCACATGAGCATCGAGGAATGGTTTATCACCCAGTACGGCTTCAACCGGCGCCTGGAAGTGATCACCAATGACTTCAACACCCTGCCCCAACTGGTGGTGGGCACTCAGCGCATCGCCACCATGCACCAACGGCTGGCGCGGTTGTATGCCGCGCACCTGCCGCTACGGATTTTGCCGCCGCCAGTGAAGATTCCGCTGATGCGTGAGGTGATGCTGTGGCACCGCAGCGTGGATGGCGACCCGATGCACCGCTGGTTACGCGAGCGCATCAGTGCGTTTATTCAGAGCGTGGATCAGCGTCAGGCGGCGTGACGCAGGCCCCACTCAACGGCTGCGACTGGCGCCAAGCATTCGCCGAATCAGGAAGGTTTCGCCGCGACGGTGGTGCACGACGACCGCTGCTATATGCCCGACCACAAGCAGCAACAGCACCCAGCCAAGCTCACCGTGGAAGGTGCCGCCCAGATCGATCATCCACTGGATCTTGCGCTGCGCGTCCTCAAACACCGAAATGCCCCACACCGAAAACGCACGCCCCGACCCGTACTGCCTGAGCAGCCCGATGGCGGGTATCAGAAACATGAGCGTGTACAGCGCCAGATGGCCGATGTGCGCGATTGCGCTGGTACTCAGCGGACGCCGTTTGCGGTTTAGCACGCTCCAGCAAATACGCACCGCAACCAGCACAAACAGCACCAGACCCAAGGCTTTGTGGGTGGGCCAGAAAAACCTGTCCAGCGCCGAGTCCTCCAGGAAGTAATGGCTGAGCGCGGTGCAAAAAATCCAGCCGAACAACAGCGCCATCAGCCAATGCAGCGTGCGGCTGAATAAGTCGTAGCGAACAGATGTACTCATTGTTTCAGGCCTCATTATTTTTCTCTCGTCAGGTTGCTCTGTGGAGCAGGCACCACGTTAGTCGCGATGGATGCTGCTATTGAACTGCGACGCCCCCGATACAACTTCTTCAGCCCATTGAAAATCCATCAGCCCGATCCGGCCTGGCCTGAGGCAAAGCCGGACAGCGCCGTGCGGCGGTATTGAGGCGATCAATACCTGCCCATCGAGGCAATCTGTTGGTGCCCGAGCGCCAGCCTCGGCAGGCTGCGAGCCTAAATCAACAACAGCGATACCACCCTTATGAGCCGCCTGCACCTGCACTGCCACACCCTGTTCGATGGCACCGGCCTGCCCACCCGCGCACAACAGACCCTGGTGGTGGAAAACGGTTTACTGACTTATGTGGGGCCGCGCAGCAGCGCTCCCGCTCCCCAGCCCGGCGCACAGGTTGTGGATGCTGGCGAGCATTTCGTAATGCCCGGTCTGGTAGACGTGCATACCCACCTCGCGTTCGGCAATGCGCAGAGCGAGGAAGACATTGATATCTGGACCAGCGATGAATTTCGCGCGCTGCGTGGGCTGTTTTTTGCTCAGCATGTACTGGCGGCGGGCGTGACCAGCATGGTCTGCCCGGGCGACAGCGGGCAGTTGAGCATCGCGGTGCGTAACAGCATTACCGCCGGGCTGTTCGACGGCCCGCGCATTGCTGCCAGCAGTCGGGTGATTACCAATCGGCAGAGCCTCAACGACTGGTTTCCCAGCCGCGTGGGAGCGCCTGAATATTTCACCGCACGGCTGGTGACCAGCCGCAGCGAGGCGCTGGCCGAAGTGCGAAAACAGGCCAAAGACGGTGTCGATCTGATCAAAATCGCCATGGACGGCACCCACCGCCGGCCCAATGGCGAAATCGTCGCCGCCTTCACCGCCGACGAAACCCGAGAAATGGTCGACGAAGCCCATCGCCTCGGCTGCAAGGTTGCGACCCATGCTTACGGCCGCGAGGCCGTCATGTACGCGGCCAAGGCCGGTGTCGATCTGGTGTTTCACGCGTTCTACATGGACGACGCCTGCATCGAGGCGCTGCTGGAAGCGGGCAGCATTCTGGCGCCGACCATGACCTTCCCGCAGAACACCGTGGACTTCTGCCAGCCGCACGACCCGGCCATCACCACCGGCTACGCCGCCTACTGCGCACGCACGCTGGAGGTCGGCAGCCAGGTGCTAAAACGCGCCAAGGCGGCTGGCGTGCCGTTCGCCTGCGGCAGTGACAGCGGCTTTGCGGTAACGCCCTACGGCGAGTGGCATGCACGGGAGCTGGAGTTACTGGTCACGCGTCTTGGTTTTACCCCGGCCGAAGCGCTGTACGCGGCCACCAACGTCGGCGCCCGCTGCATGCCACGCGGCGAAACCCTGGGCACGCTGGAGGTCGGCAAGCAGGCGGATTTCCTGGTGCTCGACGGCTCGCCGCTGGACGACATTCGCCTGCTGCAAAACCGCAGCGCACTGAAGGCCGTGTACAAGGCCGGCCAGCCGATGCGCCTCGCACGCACGCCTTACAACCCCAAGCAGGTGTCGGACTTCAACTCATTGAAATGGACCGACCTGTACACCCGCGACCGCGTCGCCGAACTGGGTAAATGGAGCGCCTGACCATGACTTCACTGAGCTTTGCTATTGCCGCGCAAATTGCCAGCGTCACCCTGGAAGCGGCCCGCGAATTAGGGTTGAAACCGATGGCCGCCGCCGTGCTCGACAGCGCCGGGCACCCGCTGGCACTGCTGCGCGACGAACACGCCAGTTTTCTGCGCCCGCAGATAGCCACCGGCAAAGCGCGCGGTTGCCTGGGCATGGGCTTCGGCGGCCGCGAACTGGCCCGTCGCGCGCAAGCCATGCCGGCGTTTTTCGATGCCATCAACAGCCTGACCGCAGGCGAAGTGATACCGGTGGCGGGCGGTGTGCTGATTCGCTCGGCGGGCGGGGAATTGCTGGGCGCGATTGGCGTGAGTGGCGACACGTCGGATAACGACGAGCGCTGTGCGTTGCAGGGGATTGCTGCGGTTGGACTGCAAGCTGACACCGGAGAATGAGCGCGCGTTAAACCCCCTCTCCCTAACCCTCTCCCCCAAGGGGGCGAGGGAACTGGCGCGTGGTGGGCAGAAATGCGGGCGAACGGCATGCAACCGATTGGCTCCCCTCTCCCGCTTGCGGGAGAGGGGCTGGGGGCGAGGGCGCGCCGTTACACCCTTCCCGCCTGCTCCACCAACACGTGCCGAAACCAGCTCAACGCCGGATCCCGATCCTGATACGGGTGCCACTGCACCACCTGCGTGGCCGCCGGAAATGCCACCGGCGCGGGTAACACGCGCAGTGGATAACGCTTCGCCAACCGCTGCGCCTGCCGCCGAAACAGCGTCGCCACCCGCGCCGTGCCGACAATAAAGTCGGGCATCAAGGCAAAGCTTTCCACCGCCACCGCAACGTGGCGAACCACGCCAAGTTCCTCCAGAAACGCCGCGTCCAGCGCCAGATGGCGCCCATCGGCGAACTCGCGCACGACATGCTCCGCCTCGCAGTACGCGGCCAGACTCAGTCCGCTGGCATAGGCAGGCTGTTCGGCGCTAACCAGGCAGCACAATTCATCGGTCAGCAGCGCCTGCTGCGGATACGCCGTGTTCAGGCGCTGCTGCGGCACCACCACGCAGTCACTGCGTCGATAGTCGAGGGCCTCGCTCACCACATCGCCGTCGCGCGGCAGCGGTAAGTCGCGCACGCTCAAGCGAACGCACGGCGCTATCCGCGCCAGCTCCCGGCTGACTGCTGGCAGCAACACCGCTGCCACGTAGTCGGACGCGACCACGGTGAAGCGTCGCTCGCACTTAGCCGGGTCGAAGCGCACCGGCGCGTCGATTATTTCCCGCGTCAGGGCCAAGGCCTCACGCACTTTCGGCAACAGCGCCAGGCCCAATGCGGTGGGCTGCAATAGACGGCCCACCGGCACCAGCAGTGGATCATTGAAATGCTCACGCAAGCGGCCCAGCGCCGAACTGGTGGCCGACTGCCCCAGGCACAGGCGCTGCGCCGCGCGGGTCACGCTGCATTCGGTCAGCAGCGCATCAAGGGCAACCAGCAGATTCAAATCCAGACGGCGGAAACGCATCGCAACAACTCACACCCGCGGGGTAGCCGACCGTAATTCAGGGCGCCCGGGCACACCAATCGGCAATGGCGTTGGCAGGTATCGCGTTGCGCAATGGCGGCACGCCGGTCACCTTCAAATACGTCGCGAAACTGCTTGAAGCCGCAGCGGCTTATTGGCACTGCTAAAAACAAGCAGCATTTCGGCTCGTTCACCGTCAGGGTCATCATCATGATTATTCATCGTCTGGATCACTTCACCATTCGCACCAAACAGTGGGACGTTACCGCCGAGTTTTATATCCAGGTCATTGGCCTGACGCGCGGCCCGCGCCCGCCATTCCTGTTCCCGGGCCACTGGCTTTACGCCAACGGCCAGCCAATTCTGCACATTGTTTCCATCAGCGAAGACAGCACCAAGCTGGAGGCTTATCTCGGCGCACGAACCGTCCGCCATGGTTCCGGCTCCATCGACCATGTGTCGCTGCGCTGCGATTGCCTGGCCGAAATGCAAGCACACCTGGTGTCGCTGGGTATTCGCTTCCATGAGCGGGTGATACCGGAGATCGGCGAACACCAGCTGTTCATCGAAGACCCGAACGGCATCACCGTGGAGATGATTTTCCCGTACTCACCGCAGGATCGCATCGTCGGCCAGGCCATGCCCCCGCCGGTAATGCTGCAGGCGATGGAGCCCGACGATGAACACGCCTGAGTGCAACGCACCGGTGATTCGCCTGGGTGTCACCGATCTGTCCTTTCACCGCGCCACCGCAGCCGTGGTCAGCCAGGTACTGCAGCGCCTCGGGTATGAGGTGCACCTAAGCCACGCCGCCCACGAAGCGAACTTCTCCCTGCTGCACAGCGGCGCTGTCGACATGCTCGCCTCGGCGTGGCTGCCCCATAGCCACGGGGTTTATCTGCAGTCAGTGAACAGCGACGTCGCCACCCGCCAACTGGGCCTGCATTACCAGCCGTACGCGCTCTGGGGCGTGCCTGATTACGTACCGGCGTCGGCGGTGAGCAGACTTGAAGACCTGCTCAAACCCGCTGTGGCGGCACGAATGCAGAAGATTATTCAAGGCATCGGTCCTGGCGCCGGGATCTCGCGATTTTCCCTGCGAATAGTCGAGCGCTATTCACTCGCGGCGGCCGGTTATGAGTTTCGCAACGGCAGCGAGCAGGACTGCGCCAACGCGTTCAAGCGCCTGGTGGCGGCCGGTGAGTGGGGCGTGGTGCCGCTGTGGCAGCCGCAGTTTCTGCACCACCGCCACACCATTCGCGCGCTGAAGGACCCCGAAGGCCTGCTTGGCGCAGTGGACCGCGCCGTGTTGCTGGTGCGCGAAGACCGTCTGGCCTTGCTGATGCCGGAACATGTTCAGGTGCTCGACAACATTCGCCTGAGCAATGCCATCGTGTCGGAGCTGGATTACGCCATCAACTGCGGCCAGCAGGATGCCGACAGCGCCGCCATCGCTTGGCTGAACCGCAACCCGCAAACGCTGGCCTCCTGGCTGGCGCCGCTCGATTCAAGCGATCGGCGCCCGTCATGACCCGCACCCCCGCGAAGGCCTGCGCGATTTAGCAGTTAAACGCCCTTGGTCGAGGGCAACAGCACGGTGAGAATCCCCAATAACGGCAGGAACGCGCACAGGCGGAACACATATTCGATGCCGTGAATATCCGCCAGGTAGCCCAGCAACGCGCCACCGATGCCGCCAAAGCCGAACATCAAGCCGAAGAACACACCGGCAATCATGCCGACGTTACCGGGCACCAGTTCCTGGGCGTACACCACGATGGCCGAGAATGCCGAGGCCAGAATAAAGCCAATGATCATGCTCAAAACGCCGGTCCAGAACAGGTCGACGTAGGGCAGCAGCAAGGTGAACGGTGCGGCGCCGAGAATGGAAAACCAGATCACTTTCTTGCGACCGATCCGGTCACCAATCGGCCCGCCGAAAAACGTGCCCGCCGCCACGGCACCGAGAAACAGGAACAGGTAGAGCTGCGAGCTGGTCACCGAGACGTCGAACTTCTCGATCAGGAAAAAGGTGAAGTAGCTGGTCAGGCTGCTCATGTAGAAGTACTTGGAAAACACCAGCAAGGCCAACACCACCAGCGCGCCGACGACCCGCTGTTTCGACAGACCATGGGTCGCCACGCTGCCTTGTTTGAGCGTAAACAAGGCTAGGTGATTGCGGTACCAACGGCTCAACCCGTAAAGCACGGCGATGGCAAAGGTGGCAAACAGGCCGAACCAGGCCACGTGCCCCTGACCGTATGGAATCACGATGGCAGCGGCCAGCAGCGGGCCGAAGGCGCTACCGGCGTTACCGCCGACCTGGAAGGTCGATTGCGCCAGGCCGTAACGGCCGCCAGACGCCAGCCGGGCAATGCGCGACGCCTCAGGGTGAAAGGTTGACGAGCCAATGCCCACCAGCCCCGAGGCCAGCAGAATGGCCGGAAAACTGCCCACAAACGCCAGCAGCACAATTCCCACCAACGTGCACAGCGAACCCACCGGCAGCAGCCAGGGTTTCGGGTGACGGTCGGTGTGATAACCCACCCAGGGTTGCAGCAGCGAGGCCGTCAGTTGAAACGTCAGGGTAATCAGGCCGACCTGGGCGAAGGTCAGGCCGTAGTTGGCCTTGAGCATCGGATAAATCGACGGCAGCACGGCCTGGATCAGATCGTTGATCAAATGCGCCAGGGCGCAAGCGCCGATAACGCGCATTACCAGCGGGCTGGCTTGCTGGGTGACGGTGGCGGTCAAGCTGGGCGACGCGGTGGCACTGGTAGACATAAGGCAGCTTCCAGACGGGCCGGCGCAGACACATGCGCTGGCAATTTCGAGGGTCGACGCTATGCTACGGGGCGCCAAAACCGCCTGTCTCACGAGAGGCAGACAACAACTATCGCAAAACAGACAAGATGATCAGACCGTTAACGGATGTGCTGCTGGAAATCGATGCCGCGGCCTGGCGCGTCAGCACCAGTGCAACGGACTACCCCGCCGACTGGAACATCGCGCCCCACAGCCACAACAAGCACCAGCTCATATATGCCATTCAGGGCGTGATGGTGGTGCACGCCGCCATGCACCAATGGACCGTGCCGCCCAGCCGCGGCATCTGGATGCCTTGCGGCCAGGAGCATGCCATTCGCTGCATCGGGCCGGTGAAAATGCGCAGCGTCTTCGTGCACCCCGACGACACGCCGGACCTGCCAACCGAAACCCGCGCCGTGAGTGTTTCACCGCTGCTCAGCGAATTGATCCAGACCTCCATTGGCATCGCCGAGCCCTACCCTGGCAACTCGCGGGAAGCGCGGGTGATGAACCTGATTCTCGATGAACTGAAAATGCTGCCTACCCTGCCCTTGCACCTGCCCCAGCCAGCCGACGCGCGCATCGCCAGCATTTGCCAGTCGTTGCAACACACGCCCGGCAGCAACGCCACGCTCGCCGACTGGAGCGCCCGCCTGCATCTGGACGAAAAAACCATTCAGCGCCTGTTCCAGAAAGGCACCGGCATGACCTTTGGCCAATGGCGCCAGCAAGCGCGGCTGATGCAGGCACTTGAGCGAATCGCCGTTGGCGAGAAAATCATCGACGTGGCCGGCGCCCTCGGCTACGAAAGCCCCAGCGCATTCGCCACGATGTTCAAAAAGCAATTCGGCGTCACCCCGAGCCAGTTCTTCAAATAACCACCCGTTAGCCGCGCAAGCCTGTGCCTGTCGCGAAACTGACAGCGCGGTCATTTACCCGTCACCCTGATGACGGGGTGCAACCGGTATAAGGGCACGCTAGCTTTTCCCTTTTCCTCGTTCTGGCGTCGACTGCATGCGCACTCGCAACACGCTTCTGATCTCCATCGCCGTGCTGGCGGCCATTGGTTTGGCCGCGAACAGCTTTTTACCAAAAGCCGGCAGCGCCAAACGGGCGGCACCCACCGGCATTCCGGTGCATGTGGTCGCGGTGAAGCAACAAGACGTGCCGCGGTTTATCAGTGGCATCGGCACGGTGCTGTCGCTGCACAGCGTGGTGGTACGTCCGCAGATTGATGGCGTGCTCACGCAGTTGCTGGTCAAGGAAGGCCAGTGGGTGAAAGCCGGCGACCTGATGGCGCAGATTGATGACCGCGCCATTCGCGCGAGCCTCGATCAGGCCAAGGCCCAGCTTGGGCAGGCGCAGGCGCAGCTGCATGTCGCCGAGGTCGACTTGAAGCGCTACAAGCTGCTCAGCGTTGACGACGGCGTGTCAAAGCAGACCCTCGATCAGCAGCAAGCGCTGTACGACCAGTTGAAGGCCACGGTGCAGGGCAATCAGGCAGCCATTGCGGCCGCTCAGGTGCAGCTGTCGTATACGCAGATTCGCTCGCCGGTCGCGGGCCGTGTGGGCATCCGCACGGTCGATCCGGGCAATTTCCTGCGGGTAAGCGATGCCCAGGGCCTGTTCAGCGTGACGCAGATGGACCCCATCGCCGTCGAGTTCTCCCTGCCACAGAATCTGCTGCCGACCTTGCAGCAACTGCTCAACGCGCCAGACCCGGCGCTGGTCAATGCCTACCTCAGCGATCACGAACAAACCGGCACCCTGCTCGCCCAAGGCCGGTTGCGTTTGATCGACAACCAGGTCAGCGCCAGCACCGGCACGCTGCGGGCCAAGGCCGAGTTTGCCAACGCCACGCAAACCTTGTGGCCCGGCCAGCTGGTGACGGTGAAGGTGCAAACCGCTGTCGACCGGGCCG
This sequence comes from Pseudomonas viridiflava, assembly GCF_900573885.1. Classification (GTDB taxonomy): domain Bacteria; phylum Pseudomonadota; class Gammaproteobacteria; order Pseudomonadales; family Pseudomonadaceae; genus Aquipseudomonas. The sequence continues at coordinate 152,024 of NZ_UPSE01000594.1, read as the reverse complement.
CGCTGGTGGTGCCGCCAGAAGTGGTGCAGCGCGGGCTGGAGAATTACTTCGTCTACCGCGTCAACGGCGACTCGGTGGAAAGCGTGCCCGTGAAAGTGCGGTACCAGGACAGCGAGCTGAACATCATCGAAGGCGTGCAGCCGGGCGCCATTGAAGCGGGCACGGCGCTGGTGCGTGATGGCCAGTCACGGTTGAAACCGGGGGCGAAAATCGAGGTGCTGGGCGACGAGCCGCCGGCCGCCACCGCCCAGGTGCAGCCATGACCGGCCGCGGCGCGGTATCGGCCTGGTGCGTCGATCACCCGATTGCCACCCTGCTGCTGACCTTTGCTCTGGTGTTGCTCGGCCTGGTGGCCTTTCCCCGGCTGCCGCTGGCGCCATTGCCGGAGGCGGAATTCCCCACCATTCAGGTAAACGCGCAACTGCCCGGCGCCAGCCCGGAGACCATGGCTTCCTCGGTGGCGACGCCGCTGGAAGTGCAGTTCAGTGCCATTCCCGGCATGACCCAGATGACCTCCACCAGCGCCCTGGGCTCGACCAACCTGATCCTGCAATTCACCCTCGACAAGAGCATCGACAGCGCCGCGCAGGAAGTGCAGGCCGCCATCAACACCGCCGCCGGCAGGCTGCCGCAAGACATGCCCAACCTGCCGACCTGGCGCAAGGTCAACCCGGCCGACAGCCCGGTGCTGATCCTTACCGTCAGCTCCAGCCAGATGCCGGGCACCGAACTCAGTGACCAGGCCGAAACCATTCTGGCCCGGCAACTGAGCCAGGTAGACGGCGTTGGCCTGATCAACATCAGCGGCCAGCAGCGTCCGGCCATTCGGGTGCAGGCCTCGCCGGACAAACTCGCCGCCCTCGACCTGACCCTCGCCGACCTGCGCACGGCACTGCAACAGACCAGCCTGAACCTGGCCAAGGGCGCGCTGTATGGCCAGTCGAGCATTTCCACCCTGGCCACCAACGACCAGCTGTTCCACCCCGAGGAATATGGCCAGCTGATCGTCTCTTACAAAGACGGCGCCCCGGTGCGGGTGAACGATGTGGCGCGGGTGATCGACGGCGCGGAAAACGCCTATGTGCAGGCCTGGTCCAACGACGAGCCGGGGCTCAATCTGGTGATCTTCCGCCAGCCGGGCGCCAATATCGTCGACACCGTCGACCGCATTCAGGCCGAGCTGCCGCGCCTGCAGGCCATGCTCTCGGCCTCGGTGCAGGTGTCGGTGCTCAACGACCGCACGCAAACCATTCGCGCCTCGTTGCATGAAGTGGAAATCACTCTGTTGATCGCCGTGCTGCTGGTGGTGGCGGTGATGGCGCTGTTCCTGCGGCAGTGGTCGGCGACGCTGATCGTTACCAGCGTGCTGGCGGTATCGCTGATCGCCAGCTTTGCGCTGATGTATGTGATGGGCTTCAGCCTCAACAACCTGACGCTGGTGGCGATCGTCGTCGCGGTAGGGTTTGTGGTGGACGACGCCATCGTCGTGGTGGAGAACATTCACCGCCATCTGGAAGCCGGCGAAGGCATGCGCGAGGCGGCGATCAAGGGCGCGGGGGAAATCGGTTTCACCGTGGTGTCCATCAGCTTCTCGCTGATTGCCGCGTTTATTCCGTTGCTGTTTATGGGCGGCGTTGTCGGCCGGCTGTTCAAGGAATTTGCCCTGACCGCTACCTCGACCATTCTGATTTCGGTGGTGGTGTCACTGACCCTGGCGCCCGCGTTGGCTGCCTTGTTTATGCGTGCCCAGGCGCACCACACCGGCGAGCGCAAAGGCTTCGGCGACTGGCTGCTGAGCCGCTACGACCACGGCTTGCGTCGTGCGCTGAATCACCAGCGGCTGATGCTGGGTTTGTTCACTGCCAGTCTGGTGTTGGCAGTGGTGGGCTATGTATTCATTCCCAAGGGCTTCTTCCCGCTGCAAGACACCGGGTTCGTACTTGGTACCACCGAGGCGGCGGCGGATATTTCCTATCCCGACATGGTCGCCAAGCACCGCGAGCTGGCGAAAATCGTCGCTGCCGACCCGGCTGTCAGCGTGTTTTCCCATATGGTCGGCGTATCCGGTAACAACCAGACCATCGCCAACGGCCGCTTCTGGATCACCCTGAAACCGAGCGGTGATCGGGATGTAACGGCCAGCGAGTTTATCGACCGCATTCGCCCCAAACTCATGACCCTTCCCGGCATCGTGCTGTACCTGCGCGCCGGCCAGGACATCAACCTCAGCGCCGGCCCCAGCCGCAGCCAGTACCAGTACACGCTGAAAAGCAACGACGGCCCAAGCCTCAACCTGTGGACCCAGCGCCTCACCGACAAACTGCGCACCAGCCCGGCGTTTCGCGACCTGTCCAACGATCTGCAACTGGGCGGCAGCATCACCCACATCAGCATCGACCGCAGTGCGGCGGCGCGTTTCGGGCTGACCACCACGGATGTCGATCAGGCGCTCTACGACGCGTTTGGCCAGCGCCAGATCAGCGAATTCCAGACCGAAACCAACCAGTACAAAGTGATTCTGGAACTCAACGAGCAGCAACGCGGCAAGGCCGAAAGCCTGAATTTCTTTTACCTGCGCTCGCCGCTGACCAATGAAATGGTGCCGCTGTCGGCGCTGGCCAAGGTGGACGCGCCCACCAGCGGGCCGTTGTCCATCGCCCACGACGGCATGTTCCCGGCGGCCAACCTGTCGTTCAACCTGGCGCCCGGCGTGGCCCTTGGCGACGCGGTACGCGAGCTGAACCAGGCCAAGCTCGACATCGGCATGCCGGCTGAAATCAGCGGCAACTTCCAGGGCGCGGCGCAGGCGTTTCAGAGCTCGCTGGCCAGCCAGCCGTGGCTGATTCTGGCGGCGCTGGTGGCGGTGTACATCATTCTGGGCGTGCTCTATGAAAGCTTTGTGCACCCGCTGACCATCATTTCCACCCTGCCCTCGGCCGGGCTCGGCGCGTTGGTCATGCTGTGGCTGTGCGGGCAGGATTTTTCCATCATGGCGCTGATCGGGCTGGTGCTGCTGATCGGCATCGTCAAGAAAAACGGCATTCTGATGATCGACTTCGCCCTCGAAGCGCAGCGCGAGCGCGGCCTGTCGCCCCAGGATGCGATTTATGAAGCGTGCATCACGCGTTTCCGGCCAATCATCATGACCACCCTCGCCGCCCTGCTCGGCGCCCTGCCGCTGATGCTCGGCTTTGGCACCGGCGCCGAGTTACGCCAGCCGCTGGGCATCGCCGTGGTGGGCGGCCTGCTGGTCAGCCAGGCGCTGACGCTGTTTACCACGCCGGTCATATACTTGGCCCTCGAGCGGCTGTTTCACCGACGCCAGGCGGCGCCGCTCGTTGCCACCGAACACTGAGAACGGCCATGCGCATTCTGATTATCGAAGACGAAGAAAAAACCGCCGACTACCTGCACCGTGGCCTCACCGAACAGGGCTACACCGTAGACGTGGCCCGCGATGGCATCGACGGCTTGCACCTGGCGCTGGAGAACGACTACGCGGTGACGGTGCTCGACGTGATGCTGCCAGGCCTCGACGGCTTTGGTGTATTGCGCGCCTTGCGTGCGCGCAAACAGACCCCGGTGATCATGCTCACCGCCCGCGAACGCGTGGAAGACCGCATTCGCGGCCTGCGCGAAGGTGCCGACGATTACCTGGGCAAACCGTTCTCCTTTCTCGAACTGGTTGCCCGCCTGCAAGCCCTGACCCGGCGCAGCGGCGCCAGCCATGAACCGGTGCAAATCAGCATTGCCGACCTTGCCGTCGACCTCATCAGCCGCAAAGCCACCCGCAGCGGCCAGCGCCTGGACCTCACCGCCAAAGAGTTCTCGCTGCTGAGCGCACTGGCGCGCCACCAAGGTGAAATCCTCTCGAAAACGGCGCTGGCAGAGATGGTCTGGGACGTGAATTTCGACAGCGACGCCAACGTTGTGGAAGTGGCAATCAAACGCCTGCGCGCCAAGCTCGACGGGCCATTCCCCGGCAAGCTGCTGCACACCATTCGCGGCATGGGCTATGTACTGGAGAGCCGCCATGGCGAGTGAAGCCACGCCCCTGAGCCGCTCCATTGCGCTGCGCATGAGCGCGCTGTTCACCCTGGTGGCGCTGTTGGTGTTTCTGCTCATCGGCGGAGCCTTGTACCAGCAGGTCGACAAGGGCATGAACATGCTCCCGGATGCCGAACTGGACGCCCGCTACAGCGTGCTCGAATCCGCCGTGGACCGTTTCGGCACGCCCGAGCACTGGCTGAAAATCACCAACAAACTCAAGCTGCTCAGCGAAGAAGACAAGCGCATTCGCTTCTGGGTGGTGAGTGGCAGCCCGGCCTTCGAATTCGGCCAGCCGACGCCCGCCATCCGCGAATTCGCCGCCGGCCCGCTGGGCATTCGCGAACTGGTGACCGACGACCGCGCCTACCCGCAGAAAGTGCTGGTCAGCCAGTTCGACGCCAAAGACGGACGCCCGCCCCTGCGCTTTCTGATCGCCATCGACACCGAAACCTTTTGGCAAACCCAGCACCATTTACTGATCGCCCTGATCAGCTTGGCGGCTGCCGGCGTGTTGCTGGCCTCGGCACTGGGTTACTGGGTGGCGCGGGTCGGTTTGCGGCCCTTGATCAAGCTCTCGGCCGAAGCGGAAAAACTGACACCGCCACGCTTGTCCGGCCGCTTGCAACTGTCATCACTGCCGCCGGAACTGCAGCAATTTGCCAGCGCCTTCAACACCACGCTGGGTCGTGTCGAACAGGCCTATACCCGTCTGGAATCCTTTAACGCCGACGTCGCCCACGAACTGCGCTCGCCCCTGACCAACCTGATCGGCCAGACCCAAGTGGCCCTTACCCGCGGCCGCTCGGCCGAGCATTACTTCGAAGTGCTGCAATCCAACCTCGAAGAACTCGAACGCCTGCGCTCGATCATCAACGACATGCTCTTCCTCGCCCGCGCCGACCAGGGCGACAAAGCCACGCAGCTGACCACCACCTCGCTGGCGGCAGAGGTAGCGACGGCGGTGGATTACCTGGACTTCATCCTCGAAGACGCCGGGGTGCAGGTGCAGGTACACGGCGACGCCGAGGTGCTGATCGAACGGGCGCACTTCCTGCGCGCGCTGATCAACTTGCTCAACAACGCCGTGCAGCACACCGCTGCGGGGCAGACGATCAATGTGTTTATTGATCGTCAGGGGCAACGGGTGAGCATTGGTGTGGCCAATCCGGGCGAGGTGATTGTTGGCGAGCATTTGCCGAGGTTGTTCGAGCGGTTTTATCGGGTGGATGCGGCGCGTTCCAACAGTGGGGCGAATCATGGGTTGGGGTTGGCGATCGTCAAGGCGATTGCGTTGATGCATGGTGGGGAGGTGTTTGTGGATAGTCGGGATGGGGTGAATACGTTCGGGATGTATTTGCCGGCGTGAGGACAACCCAGAATTGTAGGTTTGGTTGAGCCATCGGCGAAGCCCAACATGGGACTGACGAACCCGCTATCGCACTTCGCTCCGGAACACTGGATTCCGAGTCGTCGGACCGCCGCCTTCGCGGGAATGACGGTGGTGTTTGAATAAACTTCCGTCATTCCCGCGTAGGCGGGAATCCAGAGTCTTGAGCCGTGCACGGTGGATGTGCAGAGGTATTCATTACCGAGTGTGCTGAACGTTTTGTTTCGCGCCTTACGCGCGACCCGCTTTGTAGGTTGGGTTGAGCCATCGGCGAAGCCCAACGTTACGCGGTGGTGGGTATTCATTACCGCGTGTGCTGAACGTTTTGTTTCGCGCCTTACGTAGAGATCTCTATCAACCTCCGTCATCCTCGCGCAGGCGGGGATCCAGAGTCTCAAGCCGAGCACGGTGGATCTGCGAACGTATTCTTTACCGCGTTTTCTGAACGTTTTGTTTCGCGCCTTACGCGCGAGTTTCTTTTTCCAGTCGACGAAAAAGAAACCAAAAAGTCTTGCCCCTACCTTGGCCTTCCGCTGCGCTCCAGGTCCCCTCCCTCCGTCGCCGCTCCGGGGGCCGTCACAACGGGCCATCCATGGCCCGATGTTCCTTTCGCGGCTCCCGGCCGCTCAACCCCCTGCGCGTCGACTCCACTCGGCCTGCGATGAATGGGGCGGGCAGATCACGAGCTAAATCAAAAGCCAGATCAAGAGCCAGATCAAGAGCCAGATCAAGAGCCAGATCAAGAGCCAGATCAAGAGCCAGATCAAGAGCCAGATCAAGAGCCAGATCAAGAGCCGTTCGAAGGCCCTTTAACCCAGCAACGCCCTCCCCCGTTTTAGCCGTGAGGTATCGCCTCGCCCGATACCTTGCATCCCGACTCACGATTGGCCAAATACCTGCCTGCTCCTTACCGTGCCCGCTAGCACGGGTCTGCCTGGCCCGCCTTCGCTCTGGCTTGCATAAGGATTACAACAACCATGTTCCGCTACTTCCCTACCAATTATGTTTGGAATCTTTCGGTCGATCTGGCTATTGAAATGGGCGCTCGTATGGGTGAGATCGAGGAGATGTGTGCGCCGTTGCAGGAGGCTGCGAAGCAGCCGGATGCCGCTGGTACGAAAGCGTTTCGCGAGACGTGGCAGAAGATGGCTGACAAGCTCTGCGGGCTCGCTGAGGAAGATGAGCAGAAAGGCCGATTGCTGTCTGCTGGCGAAAAATATAATCGCGCAGCGACGTACTACCTGACCTGCGAGCGCTTGCAGGCTCACGGGGCTGAGGGCCGTACGGCGCTGTATCAGACGTTCCTGCACACCTTTGCCCGTGGCATTGAGTTGTCGGAGGAGAATTGCGAGCGGGTCGAGATTCCGTATGAAGGCGCACACATTTCCGGCTTGCTGGTGCGTGCAGAGGGCGTGAGCGGGCCGCAGCCGATTCTGGTGCAGGTCAACGGTCTGGATTCCACCAAAGAGATGAAATACCGCGTTGGCCTGCCGGCTTGGCTGGCCAAACGCGGCGTCGCGTCGCTGATTATCGACCAGCCGGGAACCGGCGAAGCGTTGCGTCTGCATAACCTCACCGCGCGCTATGACAGCGAGCATTGGGCCAGTCGTGTGGTGGACTGGCTGGAAACGCGCAGCGAGTTCGATGCCAAGCGCATCGGCATGGAAGGCGTGTCGCTCGGCGGTTATTACTGCCCGCGCGCTGTAGCGTTCGAGCCGCGTTTTGCTTGCGGTGTGGTGTGGGGCGCGAACCATGATTGGCGCGATGTACAGAAACGCCGCCTGGAAAAAGAAGGCAGCTTCCCGGTGCCGCATTACTGGGCGCATGTGCGCTGGGTGTGGGGCGCGAAGGATCAGGATGACTTTATGGCCATCGCCGAAAACGTCCACCTCGACGGCGTGCTCGACCGCATCAAGGTGCCGTTCCTGGTTACCCACGGCGAAAAGGATTCGCAAATTCCGTTGAAGTGGGCACACCGCACCTACGAGCAATTGGTAAACAGCCCGAAACGCGAGCTGAAAATTTTCACCGAGCGTGAGGGTGGCGTGCAGCATTCGAGCTTTGATAACAGCATCAATGCCGGGCAGTACATTGCTGACTGGGTGGCGGAAAACCTGGGTGGTACAACAGGCTCGAAATCGTAGCAAGCCGGTTGGGTCGGGCGGCGTTCGGCGGGCTGTCGGAGTAGCCTGTTATTCCCGGCTCAGGATTTACACGCGGAGCCCTTTCGGGCTCCCTGTTGGGCTTCGCGATGCTCAACCCAACCTACCTCAACCCAGCCAACCTGAACCAACGTAGCTTTTTCCAACCCGCGCTTAAGCGCCCAATCGCAACTGCTCGATAATCCGCCGCGCGCGGTTGGCTGCCACGTCTACATGAATGTCGATCATCGGGGGCTTACCGAAGCGGCACATGTTCTGGTATTGCGCTTCGATCACCACTTTGTCTTCGTCAAAGGTCAACGCTGTCTGCTCGACGACTTTGGCCTTGATGGCTTCGTGGTCGCTTTGCGGGTTGGTGGCGATGGTCCAGAAGTAGTGCGTGGTGGTTTCGGTTTCCGGGGTTACGCCGTGGAAACCGCGCATGTGAAAACCGCCGCGCTGCGGGTCTTGCAGCGAGTCGGTGTGGGCATCCACGGCGCCAGTCCAGATGCGCAGGTGGCTGATGTGAAATTCGATCTCCTGCCAGCGGTCCACCTTGTCCTTGAACGGATACGCTGCCACGTAAGTGGGTGGCGGAACCGAGCCCGGCATGTACCGCGTGACCCGCACCATGCGCTCGTCACTCTCGACATTCATCTCGGCGTTCATGTGAATACTGGCGTTGCCGCCAATGGTGCGTAGGTGCACGTAGCCGAGGTGACTAAGGTCCATGAGGTTGTCGTGGATAAGCTGGTACGGCGCGTTGTAATGGACCACGTCGCCATCGAACAGGTAGTTGCCGCTGCTGTGCACTTCATAGGCCGGTGGCTCGCAGGTCGGTTCGGGATGGGCCGGGGTGCCAAACCATATCCATACAATCTGGTCTCGCTCGCGCACACAGTAGGCAGGCACTTTGGCCTTGCTCGGGATTTTGTCCTGACCGGGAATTTCCACGCACGTGCCGGCCGCGTTAAACAACAGTCCGTGGTAGCCGCAGCGGATGCCCTGTTCATCCAGCGTGCCGTGGGATAACGGCAAGGCGCGGTGACAGCAGCGGTCTTCAAGCGCGGCCACCTGGCCATCGGCGGTGCGAAACAGCACCACGGGTTTATTCAACAACGTGCGGCCGATGGGCTTGTCGGTGAGCTGCCAGCTCAGGGCGGCGACGTACCACTGGTCCAGCGCAAAGGCGGGCAGCGTTGGCGCCGGGGCCGCGTCACTGGCAAGCGATGTTGAGGCAGGTGTGGTCATTGCTTTCTCCCAAATTTGATTAGTAGCGCCTTACAGGTCGAGCACCAGGCGAGGTGTTTTTGCGCGCGAGCAGCACGGTGTGAATCTGTCGTTGCGGGCGTGTTCGTCGGCCGTCATGAATTGGTCGCGATGCGCCGGGGTTCCATCGAGCACTCGGGTCACGCAGGTGCCGCACACGCCTTGCTCGCAGGAGCTGTCGATTTCGATGCCGGCTTCGTCCAGCACCTCGAATACGCTTCGCTCGGCAGGAATCTGAAACACGCGGCCTGAGCGGGCGAGTTCCACTTCGAAGGGCTGGTCTGCGCAGTGATCGATCGGCGCGGCGGCGAAAAATTCGCGGTGTACCTGGTTGTCCGGCCAGCCGGCAGCGTGGGCGGCGCTGAGCACGTGGTGCATAAACCCGTTCGGGCCGCACACATACAGATGGCGCCCTGGCTGCGGCGATGCGAGCAAGGTACTGACGTCCAGGCGCGCCCCGGCGCAGCTAGCATGCAGCGTCACGTTGCTGGCGAAGGCACCCTGTTCAAGCGCGGGCAAAAACGCCGCGCGCTCATGGGAGCGGAAGCAGTAATGCAGGCTGAAATCGGCGCCACGTGCGTTCAACTCATGGGCCATAGCCAGAATCGGGGTGATGCCGATGCCGCCGGCAATTAACAGATGCTCGCGGCCCTCCCCTGCGACCGGAAACAGATTGCGCGGCGCGCTGATGGTCAGCGTGTGCCCTTCCTGAACGTGATCGTGCAGCGCTTGCGAGCCGCCGCGTGACAGCGGATCGCGCAGCACGCCGATCACATACCGGTGCTGTTCGCCCGGCGCGTTGCACAACGAATACTGACGCACTATTCCGGCAGGCAGGTGCACGTCGATATGCGCGCCGGCGGTAAAGCCCGGCAATAGCGCGTTATCGATCGCGCACAGTTCAAAACTGCAGATTCCATCGGCCTCGGTGACCTTGCGACGGACTGAAACGCTGAGCATGAAAAAACCCTCCACACTGAAGTGGCTGCAAAAAAATACGCGGGGATGTTGGGCTGGCGAGGCCGGCTTATGGCGAGCGGACGACGGCTCGCAGAAGAAGAACGGAAGTCGGACGGATCATGATGGCGACCTGTTATTTATTTTTGTGGGTTCGGCTGTCGCATATGATGCGAGCAGCGCGCGCACGACGCGGCTGAGCAGTAGATTCCAATCATTTAGTTGCGGTGTCAACTAATTTACCGGCACCGTTTATCTGACCCCAAGGCAATCCACCCCATGACAGATTCGTCTCCCCTGGACCTCAACCGCTACGTTCCCGCGCTGTTAACGTTTCTGGCCAACAAGCTGGCCACCGGCGCATCGGGCACGTATCGCAAGCACTTCGGGATTGGCGTGGTGGAGTGGCGGTTGCTGGCGCTGCTGGCCGTGGAAGACGCCATCACTGCCAACCGGATTTGCCAGGCCATCGGTCTGGATAAAAGTGCGGTGAGCCGGGCTCTGCAGACACTCGAAACCGCAGGCAACGTGACCGGCCAGGCCGACAGCCGCGACGGCCGTCGCTATACCGTCAGCCTCACGCCACAGGGGCGCGCGTTGCACGACCGGGTGCTTAAAGTGGCACTGGAACGCGAGCGCCGGCTGCTGAGTGATTTCACTGCGCAAGAAGTGGACACCCTGATTGACCTGCTCGGGCGCATGCAGGCCAAGGTGCCATTGGTAAACGAGTACGACCCGCCCTCGCCCTGATCAGGTTCCGAACGGAAAGGTTTCCGCTTCGTGGCTGTGCTCATCGGTTGCGGCACCCAGCGGGGTTACCGCCGTGCTGGTTTCGAACCACAGGTAAGCGTCGTACTGCTCGCTCAGCACGCTTTCGAAATAGTGGCTTTGCCGCTCGGTCTGCGGTCGGTAGATGACGCCGATGGCGCGCTGCAACAGGGTTTCACTCAAGGCGCGACGCAGCTCGGTTTTTCCTTTCCCGCGCCAATCGGTCAGCGACTGCGGCACCCCGGCTTGCAGGAACTGCTGCTCCCAACTGTCTGGCCGCGAGGGCAGCACTTGCTTGATGCGCACCGGTGAACCCCAATCGTCCGCCGCCGCCACCTCTCCCCGGTCGGTGCCCATGCCGATCAGCACGGCTTCGTCGCCCCATGCCGTGCGAGCGAGCTGGCCGAGGTTGAATTCGCCCTGCCAGCCCATGGCCGTGGCCGATGCGTCACCGATATGGGAGTTATGCGCCCAGACCACGGCTTTCGCCTGTGGGCCACGGTGTTTGAGCACCTGTTTGAGGGTGTCGAACATGTGGTTGTCGCGCAGGTTCCACGACAGCGCCGAGCCTCGGTACATCAGGCGGTAGTACTGCTCGGCAGCCCGCACCACGCGAGCGTTCTGCGCGGCGTTGAACATCGCCTCGCTGCCCTCCAGGCTTTCCAGACGCGCCCATAACAACTCGTGCAACTGGTCGAGCACCGCTTGCTCACAGGAGTCGCGCCCGCCCCACTCCACCCGCTCGCCGTAAGCGGCCGGGTCGTCCTGCCACGGGGTCAGGCACGCGTAGCGCTTGCGCGCGTCGGCAGCGCGAGCCGGGTCGTTGGCGTCCAGGTAACCGAGTACGGATTCAATCGAGGCGCGGAGGCTGTAGATATCCAGCCCACGAAATTCCACCCGTTGCGAGGCGGCCAGAGGCGCGTTGAACGCCGCGAGCCAGCGCACAAACGCCAGTACTTCGCGGTTGCGCCACATCCACGTCGGAAAGCGCCCGAACAGCGGTTCGTTGCGTTCCGGCGCATTCAGTTGGCGGACATGGGCATCGATGCCCGCCGCATCCGGCCAGTCGCCTTCAATGGCGACGATGTTGAAGCCATGGTGTTCGATCATGTGGCGCGTGATGGCCGCACGCGCTCGGTAGAACTGCGACGAACCGTGGCTGGCCTCGCCGATCAGCACCACGTTGGCGTCGGCGAAGCGGCTGAAGAACGCGCCGAATGCCGGGTCTTCGATAGCCGGTAACGGCTCGGCATTGGCGCGCAAAATCGCGGGCAAATCAGGCCGCTCTCGCTCACGCTTCTTCAGCCCCATGCCCGCTTCTCCTCAGCCTTTGCTGTGCTCGGGCGAGCTGGGCCCGCCACCCATGCCGCGCGGCCCGGCGATGGCCCAGTAAATCAGGCCCACCAGCGGCAGGATGGCAATCGCCAACGCCCACAACGACTTGGTGGTAACGCTCTTGCTGCTACGGAACACGCTGATGATGGCCCACACATCCAGGACCACCAGAATCGCGCACAAGCCTATCCAGATGTAGGCGTTTAACTCGGGCATGACCGTTTCCTCCGGCATTGACTGTCTAGATTTCGGCCCCTTGAGGTGCCGTCAGGTTCAGCCATTTTTTCAAAACAGTGCGGCGCCGCTTCGCTAGGACAGCAGCTGTTTGGCGCTTTGTTTGATCACGTTCCAGGCTTTCGGGTCGTTGCTGAGCAAGGCGCTGCCCAGGGCTTTGGCTTTCTCCAAGCTGATGTGTGGCGGCAGCGGCGGCACGCTCGGATCGGTGACCACTTCCAGCAGCACCGGGCGCTGCGCCGCGAGGGCACGGCGCCAGACATCGGCCAATTGCTCGGGGTCGTCAACGCGAATGCCCTCGAAACCCAGCAGCTCGGCGTAACGGGCGTAGGGAAACTCGATCACGTGCTGCGCCGGGCTGAATTCCGGGTCGCCGGCTTTGGTGCGCTGCTCCCAGGTCACCTGATTGAGGTCATGGTTGTTCAAAACCAGCACGATAAACGTCGGCGACTGCCAGCGCTTCCAGTACTGCTGCACGGTAAGCAGCTCGCTGTTGCCGTTCATTTGCATGGCGCCATCGCCGACCATGGCGATAACCGGTCGCTGCGGGTGCGCCAGTTTCGCGGCAATGGCATACGGCACGCCGCTGCCCATGGACGCCAGCTTGCCGGATAACGAGGCCAGCATGCCGGGACGCACGTTGACGTCGCGGGCGTACCAGTTGGTGTGCGAGCCGCTGTCGCCACAGAGGATTACGTCGTCTGGCAACTGCGCGCTGAGTTCGGTGAATACGCGCTGCGGATTGACCGGCTCTGCGCTTTTCATCGCACGGTTGTGCAACTGCTCGCGGCTGCGTTGCACGTTGCGCTCAACCCCCTGGCGCCAGGCTTTACTGCGTTTGGGTTTGAGCAATGGCAGCAAGCGTTGCAGGGTTTCCTTGGCATCGCCGAGCAAGGGCTGGTCGATGGCATAGCGCATGCTGATGTTGCGGGCGAACAGGTCGATCTGCACCGCTTTGGCTTGCCCGGGTTTGGGCAGAAATTCGGCGTAGGGAAAGGTGGTGCCGATCATCAGCAACGTGTCGCAGCGGCGCATCAGCTCATCGCTGGCCTGAGTGCCGAGCAAGCCAATCGAGCCGGTGACAAAGGGCAAGTCATCACTGATTACCGCCTTGCCCAGCAGCGCCTTGGCAACGCCAGCACCGAGTGTGTTGGCCACCGCTTCCACTTCCAGATGTGCGCCAATGGCGCCGGCGCCGACCAGAATGGCTACGCGCCGGCCGGCGTTGAGCAGCTCGGCAGCGGCGGCCAGGTCCTCATCCCGTGCGTACGGTCGCGGCTGGATAAAACCGCTGCCCGACTGCACCACGCCGTGCTTTTGCGGCGGCGCGGCAACGGCCTTCATCTGCTGCACATCGTTGGGCACGATCACCGTGGTCACCTGCCGCTCGGCCACGGCAATACGTAACGCACGGTTGAGCACATGGCGCAGTTGCACCGGGCTCGCGACCGACTCCACGTAAGCGCTGACGTCCTTGAACAAGGTGGGCAGATCCACTTCCTGCTGATAGTCGCTGCCCAGCGAGGTTTGCGCCTGCTGCCCGACAATCGCCAGTACCGGCTGATGATCGAGCTTGGCGTCGTACAGGCCGTTCAGCAGGTGAATGGCACCGGGCCCCGACGTGGCCATGCACACGCCGATTTCGCCGGTGAACTTGGCATGGGCGCAGGCCATGAAGGCGGCCATTTCCTCGTGCCGCACGCGAATGTAATCGAACCGCTCAGCGTGGCGACCCATGGCGCCCATGATGCCGTTGATGCCGTCTCCGGGGTAACCAAAGATACGTGTTACGCCCCATTCACTCAGGCGTTGCAACAGGTAGTCAGCGACGGTTTCGCTCATGGTGGGGGCTCCGTATTTTTGTCAGGACTGGCAGACGACTGCGCAAAAACAGGTGCGGTTCCGTCGAATCGATGAGCGCCCGCGGCAGGCGCTAGTGGCGGCTTGATGGCGCCACGATGTGTCGCACAGTTGCTCGCGATATCATCTTAATATTCCATATATATCAATCATTTAGCCGTTAAAAAAATCCTGAACCAAGACCGCCCTGCCCCGGCCATATTTTCTGTGGCGGCAATTTCGCAACCACTCGAAATGCTTTAGGAGATTACGAAAATGGCTACTGGTAACAAGAACCCAGGCAACTTCGCTAACGACCGTCAAAAAGCTTCCGAAGCCGGCAAAAAAGGCGGACAGGCCAGCGGCGGCAACTTCGCCAACGACCGTCAGAAAGCCTCTGAAGCAGGCCGTAAAGGTGGCCAGAACAGCCACGGCGGCGGCCGCGGGTAAGTGAAAACTTGCCTATACGAACGAGGGTCTGCGCTGTCAGACCCTCATCCTGGCTTAGCCTCACGAGTACCACTGCAATCGAGTCGGCTCATTGCAACTTTCCCGCCCCTTTCAGGCTCAACGGCTAAGACGACCTGAAACCGCTTTCCCTCGATGTGCCACTGTTCAACAGACGACTGTCGAGACGGAATGCAGCTAATGAGGCGAGCCGATGACCGAACATATCGTTCACTTTCACTGCCAGATCGACCAGGGCACCACCGAGCATTTTCGCGACTGCTGCCTTGAAGCCATGGAGCAAGGCGCAACGTCGTTGCTGCTGAATCTGTCCACCACCGGTGGCAGCACCAACTTCGGCTTCAGCCTGTACACCTTTATCAAATCGCTGCCCATACCGGTGATGGCTATCAACGCCGGCAATATCGAGTCGATGGGCATCATCATGTTTCTGGCGGCGCAGCATCGAATCACCGCCCCCCATTCAAGGTTTCTGATTCACCCGATGAATTGGTATTTCAACCAGAGCTCGGTGGATCACCAGCGCCTGCGTGAATACCTCTCCAGCCTGGATAACGACCTGGCGCGCTACGTGAAGATTTTTGAAGTGGAAACCGCGACCGCCGCCACCAAGCTCGACATTTTCAAAAGCCTTTCTGCCGAAGAGAAAGTGATCGCGGCGCACGAATCGCTGGCCTACGGCCTGGCGCACGAGATGAAGCAGACGGTGTTTGGCGACGACGTCAAACACTGGAAGGTGCGTGGCGGTCAGGGCTGAGCGCAGTCCGTCGGCAAGGCGGAATTGTGCCGCGCTTGTTTGAGTCAGCCCTTTACACCCTCAACCTGCTTAAGGAGGCTTTCCATGCGAACACGCTCGCTGAATCTTGCTACGGTGGTCATAACCGGTGCCTCGAGCGGCATCGGTCGCGCTGCGGCGCTCGCCTTTGCCCACGAAGGCGCCCGCCTGGTGTTGGCGGCACGCGACGGTGAGGCCCTGGCCGAAGTCGTCGATGAATGCAACGCATTGGGCGCCCAGGCCATCGCCGTTCCCACCGACGTTACGCAGAACGCCGAAATGGAAAACCTCGCCGTCAGCGCGGCGGCATTCGGCCAGGGCCGCATTGATGTATGGGTGAACAATGCCGGCGTCGGGGCGGTCGGTGGTTTTGACCAGACGCCACTGGCGGCGCATGAACAGGTGGTGCAAACAGACCTGCTCGGTTACTTGCGCGGCGCCTACGTGGTGCTGCCCTATTTCAAAAAACAGCAGGGCGGCGTGCTAATCAATACGTTGTCGGTGGGCAGCTGGGTGGCGCAGCCCTACGCCGCTGCCTATTCAGCCAGCAAGTACGGGCTGCGCGGTTTGACCGAGGCATTGCGCGGCGAGCTGACGCAATGGGCCGACATTCACATCTGCGATGTCTATCCCGCGGTTATTGATACGCCCGGCTTTCGCGATGGCGGCAATTACTCCGGCAGCTCGCTGAAGCCGCCACCACCGCTGTATGACCCACGCCAGGTCGCCGACGCGATGGTAAAGCTGGCGCTCAACCCGAAGCCCAGCAAAACCGTGGGCGCTGTCGCCACCGCGCTACGTGTGGGGCACTTCCTGGTGCCCGGCTTTGCCCAGATTTCCGGCGTGCTGACCGGTCTGGCGCTCAAGCGCGGCCGCCACACTGCCACCTCCTCGGGCAACCTGTTCGGCACGCCCAGCGGCGAGCGCCGCATCGACGGCGGCTGGCGCGCGGCCGCAATGCCCAGCGAGAAGATGCTCTACGCGGCGGGTGCCGTGGTTATCGGCTCGGGGCTGCTGTGGTTACTGAGCAAGCGCAACAACCGATAGAACGACCGACTAACAGGAGAACCGACCATGAACGCAGGAAAAGACAACGTGCCGATCGATGACGAAATCAACGACCCGGGGAATGAAGATCCGGGTTCGGTGTGGCCGATTCAGCAAGACCAGGAACCGACGCCGCAGATTGATGAGTCTGAAGAGGTGTATGAGCAGGATGATGCGGAGTAGCCGCGAGACCTGGGTTTTCTGAACGAGCCTGGATCCCGAATCGTCGGTCCGCGGACGGTGAGCGTAGCGAAGCCCAAGGGCTTCGCTGGGTTCGCTTGGAGACCTGCACGCGGAGCCCGTTGGGCTCCCGGGTGGGCTTCGCGGGGCTCAACCCATCCTACCCGGGACCGATCCATCCAACGCCGCGGTCCGTTACGACCTGGCATTTCCATCAGGATGTAGGTTGGATCGGTCCGCGTTCGGTGAGCCATCGGCGAAGCCCAGCATCGCGGACCCAACCCATTTCAAGCGAAGCCTTTGGGCTTTTGCCCACGCCACAAGGCCCGACCCAATCTACGGCGAAATCGGATCGCTCGCCGGGAATGTTTCCTCCAGCGCGTTATCCAGATCCTCTTCGTCGACGTCCCGATCCTCGACCGTGGCGCTGCTTTCGCAGTGGCACTCGGCGGAAGGACAGGGTTCGCCATGTTGATGCTGCGTTGCGCACGCCTCGCTGCAGTACAGCTCGCCGTCGTGGTTGAACACGGTGCCTTCGCTGACTTCACAGGTGCAGCCGGGACAGCCACATTGGTTGGGTTTCATAGTCACCTCCTTTCAGTTTTCGACAGACCCGACGCGAGCGGGAAATTCCCGTCGGGCGTGTCTTTAAACTGACCGTGAAGCAACGGCAATCAACGCAAAACCTCGACCAATGGTTACCCGTTCAGTGCACCCAGTTCCATGGCGGTGCGTTGCAACGTTTCCAGTGACACCGGCTTGCTGACGTGGGCGTTGAAACCGGCTGTGTAGGCCAGTTCCACGTCGGTGGCGGCGCCGAATCCGGTAAGGGCAATGGCCGGGGTTTTTTCCCAGCCGTCGAGCTGGCGAATTCGCCGCATCAGTTCGTGGCCGTCCATGCCGGGCATGCTGATGTCGGAAAGAATCAGGTCGTAGCGATTGCCGTCCAGCAACGCCAGCGCGCCCTCTCCGTCTCCCGCCGTATCCACCAGAGCACCCTCCAGTTCGAGCAATGCCTGCATCACCTCGCGGATGTCATCGGAGTCATCCACCAGCAGCACGCGCACGCCGGTGAACTGGCCGCCTGCCGGTTGTTCGATAAAGTCCGCGTCGACAAAGCTCTGGTATGCCGGCAGCCACACGGTGAACGTGGAGCCTTGGCCGAGACCTGGCGATTGCGCTTCGATGCGCCCGCCCTGCGCTTCGATCAGTTCGCGAACCAGGGCCAGGCCGATGCCCAGGCCCGGTTTGCGCGGCGCCCGGTGCCCTTCGGGGGCCTGGCCGAACAGGTCGAATATCTTGGGCAGCGATTCAGCGCCAATACCCTGGCCGTCATCGCGCACGGTGACCTTGAGCATCTCGCCGTCCTGGCCCAGGCTCACATGAATGGCGCCGCCGTCAGGGGTGAATTTCACGGCGTTGTTGAGCAGGTTCCAGAGAATCTGTTCAACCCGCACCGGATCGGCCTCGGCCACCAACGGATCGCAAGCAGGCGGTGGCACGTCGACCTCGATGCTGATGTCTTTCTCCCACGCTTCAGCACTCAGTACGCTGGTGATTTCCTCAAGGATGTTCTGCACGATCACAGGGCCGATATTGAGCTTGAGCTTGCCGGTGTTGATACGCGACAGGTCGAGCAGGTCGTCGATGATTCGCGCCTGACTGCTCACGGCATTGAGGATGGTTTCCACGGCGCGCGTCGCCACCGCCTGGCTTTTGACCACGGATAGACGCGCCACCAGTTCCGCATTCAGCTGAATAAGGTTGAGCGGGTGCTTGAGTTCGTGGGACATCATGGCGAAGAACTCATCGCGCATGCGGATGTTGCGCTGGTTCTGTTCCAGGCGATTCTCCTGCTCGGCTTCGGCGCGCTTCTTGCCCGTGATGTCGCGGCCGATCATGGCGTAGCCGTTGGGGCCGCCGTTGGGCAAGGCAGTGACGACCACGTTGCAGAAAAACCGCGTACCGTCTTTGCGAACGTGCCAGCAGTCGTCTTCCACGCGGCCGGTCTGGTCGGCGCCTTGCAACTGCCGGGCTACCCGTTCCTTACGCTGCTCTTCATCGCCATAAATCAGCTCGGCATGTTTTCCGATCACATGATCTTCATTGTGCCCATACGCCTGTTCGGCGCCTTTGTTCCAGCCGGTGATACAGCCCTGATGGTCAAGGGTGACAATGATGTAGTCCTGCGTGCTTTCAGCCACCAGGCGCAACCGTTCCTCGCTCTGGCGGGCGTTGTCTTAGGCCTGGCGCCGCTGGGTGATGTCGATAAACGTCAGCACGGCGCCATCGATCAGGTTGTCGGTGGTGCGGTACGGCAGGATGCGCGCGATGTACCACTTGCCATTGACCCCGGCCACTTCGCGCTCGAGCGAACGTAGCGATTCAAAGGTTTTGCTCGCATCGACGGCCATGTCCGGGTAGTCGAGGCGATGGGTGATATCCAGCAGCGAGCGGCCTTGGTCGCTGGCAATGATGTTGAAAATTTCAGTGGCGCGCGGGGTGAAGGATTTGATGCGCATCTGGTGATCGACAAAGACCGTGGCAATGTCGGTAGAGGCGATCAGGTTTTGCAGGTCGTCGTTGATCTTGCTGGTTTCCTCAACCTTGGTTTTCAGTTCCAGGTTGACGGTAATCAGCTCCTCGTTGATCGACTGCAACTCTTCCTTGCTGGTCTCCAGCTCTTCGGTGGTCGAGCGCAATTCCTCGTTGATGGCCTGCAATTCTTCGTTCGAGGCCTTCAATTCCTCGGTCGAGGTTTCTGACTGCTCGATGGTGCCTTGCAGCTGTTCCTTGGTGCGCTGCAGCTCGCTTTCCAGCTGGGCCAGTACATTGTCTTTGGCGTCGGCATGGGCAGGTTTGGGGTCCTCGCTCATGGTCTCTTCGACTTCGTCGAAAATCACCAGGGCGAAGTCGGTGTCCAGGTCGCGGAATGGGCGCACCACCATATTGATAAACGTGGTAACGCCGTCGCGCTCATGCTTGACCCGCCGGGCCTCGACACTTTTTCCGGTCTGAAACGCCTGGAACAATGCCGTGCGCAGTTCCAGGCGCAAAGAAGGATGGATCAGCGACAACAGGCTGTGAGACGGCTCGCCGCCGGCGTGGCGAAGGTAGCGCCCCACCTGTTCGGACATGTGCACGATCTGCGAGTCGTGATTAACGATCACGCTCGGCGGTGCGTACTGCTCCAACACACGGCGGTGAACTTCAGCGAAGGAAATTCGCGCGCTCGGCGCCAGTTTCTTGCTCGGTTCCACGGCCACGCCCGGGTACACGTTAACCGCCAGTTGCGCACTGGAACGGCTCACCGAACTGGAGGCTTTGGTGCGGAAGATGCGGTTCTTTTTGTCCACTGCCACGAACAGGTCGCTGCAGGCATCGGCCGATTCCGAGCTGCCCAACATCAGGTAGCCGCCGGGCAGCAAGGCGAAATGGAACATGCGCAGAATTTCCGCCTGCACCTCTCGATCCAGGTAAATCAGCAGATTGCGGCAAGAAATCAGATGCACCTTGGAAAACGGCGGATCACGCAACAGGTTGTGCATGGCAAACAGCACGCGCTCGCGGATTTCCTTCTTCACTCGATAACGCGATTGCTCTTTGCTGAAGTACTGCCGCAGGCGCTGCGGGGCGATGTCGGGAATGATCGCTTCCGGATACAGACCACCGCGGCCAATGGCGATGGAGCGTTCATCGATATCGGTGGCGAATACCTGGAACTTGCGGTTGCTCTCGGTGAGCTGCGCATGGTCAGCGAGCAGCATGGCCATGGAATACGCTTCCTCGCCAGACGAGCAACCCGCCGACCAGACGCGTACCTGCGCTTCTTCATCGGTAGTCGCCTCGAACAAGCGCGGAATCACATCCCGTTCCAGCGCCTCAAAGGCTTCGCGGTCACGAAAGAAGTTGGTCACGCCAATAAGCATGTCGCCCAGTAAGTGCGTGGTTTCTTTCGGTGTGTTTTGCAGGAAAGTGCGATAAGCCGGCAGGTCGCGCAGTTGATTGACCTGCATACGACGCTCGATACGGCGGATAACCGTCGCACGTTTGTAGTGTTTGAAATCGTGTCCGGTTCGCGTGCGCAGAATACTGATGACTTCACGCAGCGCCGTTTCCGCCGCGCTGGCTTGCTCCTCGTCCAGCTCCGGCCGCACGGAGGCCTGCATGTGAACATCGGCCGTAAGCTGAATGGTGCGCATGGTCTCCCACAGTTCCAGGAGCTTTTGCGGCAGGTCCGCCACCGGCAGCACAAAGTCGACCTGGCCCGTGGCGATTGCCGCGCGCGGCATGCTGTCGTACTCGGCGTCTTCGGGCGACTGACACAACGTGACGCCGCCCTGCTCTTTCACCCGGCACATGCCTGCCGCGCCGTCGCTGCCGGTGCCGCTGAGAATCAGCGAGATGCCCCGCTCGCTGTGGGCGTCGGCCAGGGTGCGCAGGAACAGGTCGATAGCGATGTGCCGCGGCTGATCGTTTTTCAATGGCGCAACGCGCAAGTAACCATCGTTCATGGTCAATTGCTGGGCGGGGGAAATGAGGTAGACGCAGTTCTGTTCGATCGGCACCGGCTTGGTGACCTGACTGACCTTCATCTTGGTGACTTTCTGGAGAATGCGGTCGGCGGTGCTTTCGTGCTTGGGCGACAAATGCATCACCACCACAAACGTCATACCGGTGTTACTGGGCAAGTTCTCGAACAGATTAAGTAATGCCTGCAACCCGCCGGCGGACGCGCCGATTCCCACCACGGGAAAACGCAGGTGGCTGGGTTGAATGGTGGACGCCTCTCCGGCGCTCTTGCTAGAGCTGGTAGCCTTGCTCATACGATCTCCGTGGGCCACCCGCTGGAGTGCAGACACTCATCGCGTAGCAAAAATAAATAACATCATGGCCAGCCGATGCGTACCGAACTGCATGCAACGGGATCGAAGCCGAGCCACGTAGAAACGGCTGAATAGCGTGCGCCAGCCGCTGAAAAAAAGTGGCCGTATTGAAGCAGAATCCAGGGAACGTTTCAAAATGCCATGCGGGCATCCGGCATCAGCCGGCAGAGCGGACGGGGTCGGCACTTCGCGGGTAGGTGCGTTCTTCTTCAAAGGTGCCATCTTCACGGTGAATTTTCACCGAAGCGGCTTTGTCATCCAGCAACGCTGCGGTCTTGTGCAGGATGCTCTCCTTGGTCTCGGCCGTGGTAATGGTCACGTCGGTTTTTTCCTGCTTTAACGCCCAGCCATTCAGCACCGGGACGATATGGTAATTGTTCATCGCTACCTACCTTGTTGAAGCCCAGCACCCGTCAGGCTGGGTGAAAGGGTGGACCGCGCCACGCTCGCGTTGGGGTGGAATGTCGGTGCATCAGAGCGAGTATCGAGACAGTGCTTTTTCGCTGGCCTCGTCCCTGCGCTGCTGCGGAACCTGATGCTGCATTTGACTGATCGTACTATTCGGAGCGCGGCGTTTTCATATCAGTTCAGTATTTTTCGCGCCTGAAACGGCGCGTATAACCCAGCGAAAAACTTGGATTTTTTATCGAAACGGCCGTTTTTGACCGCCTGAAACGTGCCGCTCGATCCTGTTGCAACAAAATTGGCGCTGCGGTTGCCCTAACTGAACGGCTGGCAAACAAAACAAGCCGAGTTAGCACAGGAGAACAACCCATGGATCTCGCACAAAAGACCGTCGACTTTCTTCAAGCCCATTCCCGCACCCTGGTCACCGCGGAGTCATGCACAGGCGGGCGCATCGCCGCTCTTCTCACCGAAGCCCCCGGCTGCGGCAGCTGCCTGAACTGCGGTTATGTGGTGTATTCGCCCGAAGCGAAAAAGCGCCTGCTTGGCGTGAAGCAACAGACCATCGACGACTTCGGCCTGACCAGCGAGGAAATCACCATGGAAATGGCCCGCGGCGCGCTGGACGTGAGCAGCGCAGATACGGCTGTCGCGACCACCGGCGTCAGCGGCGAACAGGCAATGGACGGGGTGCCGCCCGGTACCGTGTGGTTTGCCTGGGCGTACAAGGTGGGAGAAGACGTGCATATGGTCACTCACAAAGAGCGGTTCTTCGGTGACCGCCAGGAAGTGCAACTCAACAGTGCCCGCTTTGCCCTGGAAGGTGTAATGCGCTTTCACCCCTGAAACAGGAAGACAGCCCTGCGCACAGGCTCAGGGCTGTTTGTAATGGGCCGGGGTTTCGCCTTTTTCGTGAGTACGGGTGATTTTGCTGACTTCGATGTCGGTGATGTTCATCGGCGACTCACCTTCATGCTTGGCCTCCAACGCAGCGCGCGCGTATTCGACCGACATGCGCTCATCGCCGGAATGCAGCTCTTCGTGCATTGGCTGGTTATTCAGCACGTAGCTGACCAGAAAAAGATGCTTGCTCATATTTGCCTCCCAATGGCGCATTGCAACTGACTAACCCAGCTTCCAACCCCTGCTCGCCTCGCTCTCCTGAGCGCCTGGCACCAGTTGGTTGCGCAGCTCCATTACCAACCTGGAAATCGCCCGGCTGCTGCTCAGCTCCGCCAGCGGCACACCCGTTATGGTGAACGAACGGTGTGGCTGATCTGCGCCGGTAACGTGCACATCAAGCGTACTTCCATCGCGACTGGTGCAACGACATCGATGCGGAAGCAGCCCTTGCTCAACGACACGGCTGATCTCCAATACAGATAACGGTTGCTTGAACATGTTGGTAACTCCTGCCGAGATACCGCCTATAAAAAAGGGCCTGGAAACCCAGACCCCTCTCCAGTGGCTATAGCCGCTTAGCTACGTCCACCGCCGTGGCTGTTCTGGCCACCTTTCTTACCCGCTTCCGACGCCTTCTCGCGATCATTGGCAAAATTGCCGCCACTGTTATGGCCGCCTTTTTTGCCCGCTTCGGACGCCTTCTCTCGGTCGTTAGCGAAATTGCCCGGATTGCTGTTGCCTGAGTTGTTGGTAGTCATTTCTTCCTCCAAACATACGGTCAGTTACAGAAGGCCGGATTGCCTTCACAGAATATCTGTCCCCCACAAAACCGATTAGGTTCACGGGATTTTGTGATTTTTAACCCATTGATAATTAAGCGATATTGTCTCGATTTCAGCTCGATATCAGAAAGAGGAAAAGGCATTGCAAAGGGACAGTTGATTGCCAGTAGGGGGCGGGTTTTTAAAGATCGCGGCTTAGGTGGCGATCCGCTTCAGCCGCGAGTTTTTGATGTGTTCTGCAGCTATCGATCTGGCGTTTGATCTGGCTTTTAGCGAAGCCCAACGTTGCGCTGGTGGTGGGTATTCATTACCGCGTGTGCTGAACGTTTTGTTTCGCGCCTTACGCGCGACCCGCTTTTCCAGTCGCCGAAAAGCGGGGCAAAAGGCTTGCCCCTACCTTGGGTCTCCGCTGCGCTCCGACTTCCCTCCCTCCGTCGCCGCTCCGGGGGCCGTCACAACGGGCCATCCATGGCCCGATGTTCCTTTCGCGGCTCCCGGCCGCTCAACCCCCTGCGCGGCGACTCCACTCGGCCTGCGATGAATGGGGCGGGTAGATCAAAAGCCGGATCAAAAGCCGGATCAAAAGCTCAGCCCAACCTACAAGTGACTCGCGCGTAAGGCGCGAAACAAGACATTCAGCGCAGGCGGTAATGAATACCTCAGCAGATCCAACCCGCACGGCTTGAGATTCTGGATTCCCGCCTGCGCGGGAATGACGGAGGTTTGATTGAAATGCGCGTAAGGCGCGAAACAGGACGTTCAGCACCCTCGGTAATGAATACCTCTGCACATCCACCGTGCACGGCTTGAGATTCTGGATTCCGAATCGTTGGACCGCCGCCTACGCGGGAATGACGGAGGTTCATTCAAATACCACCGTCATTCCCGCGGAGGCGGGAATCCAGAGTTTCGAAGCGAAGTGCAATAGCGGGTTCGTCACGCCGCAATGGACTAATTACCTCGGTTGCTTTGCCCGTCCTGAGACCCTGAATCCCGAATCGTCGGACCGCCTAGTACGCGGAAATGACGGAGGTTTGATTGAAATGCGCGTAAGGCGCGAGACAGGACGTTCAGCGAATGCGGTAATGAATACCCACCACCGCGTAACGTTGGGCTTCGCTAAACGCTCAACCCAACCTACACCCTCACCACATGACACCTCATCGGCTAACAAACGAAACAGCTCGAACTACTTTCAAGCCCACCCAGTCGGTATTAAAGGCGCGGCACAGATCACGCCGATAACCGATTAGCCAAGAGGTGAACCATGAACGCGATTGACCTGCTCAAAGCCGACCATAAAGTGGTACTGGACCTGCTCGAACAACTGAGCGCCACCACCGAACGCGCCGTGAAGAAGCGCGTTGAACTGATCAACAAAATCGAGATGGAGCTGTTCGTACACACCCACATCGAAGAAGAAATTTTCTACCCGGCCTATAAAAAAGCCGGCGAAAAAGAACAGGCAAAAATGTACTTCGAAGCCATTGAAGAACACCGCGCCGTCGACGCCCTGGTGCTGCCGCACCTGAAAACCACCGCACCCGACAGCGTCGAATTCTCCGGCCGCGCGAAAGTGCTCAAAGAATTGCTTGAGCACCACATCGAGGAAGAAGAAGAGTCGATGTTCAAGGAAGCGAAAAAGCTGCTCAGTGCAGCCCAGCTCAAAGAGCTAGGCGCCGAGATGGAAGCACGTAAAACCTCGCTGAAAAGCGAGCTGCAACAACAGCGCAACGCGGCGTAAGCCTGAGTACCGGGCCGGGCAGACACCAATAAGTGCTGCCCGGCCGCCCTTTCCGCCGCTAACGCGGCCGAGTTACCCGCAGCACCACCGCCGCAATGCGGTCAGCCTTGGCGTAAGCCGGTTCCAGCAGTTCTTCACCAAACACGTCCGGGTCCATTTCCCAGTACTGCCAGTCGAACGCGGCAGCGTGCAGGTGCGGGCGAACGGCTGCCAGAAAGGGATCGTCGCCTTCAAACATGGCAACGCCGGTGTACAGCAGCAGCGTACCGCCGGGGGCCAGTCGATCCAGCGCGGCATCGACAATCGCGATGGAAAGCCCGGCACCGTGCTCGCCACCACCGTCACGATAGGCACGGCCTTCTGCGTCGGCCATGTAGGGCGGGTTGGCGATGATCAGATCAAATTCCCCCGTGACCTGGCTAAGCAGATCACTGTTGACTGTCTGCACATTCGCCGCCCCGGCCAGTTGCGCATTCACGGCGGTGTAATGCAGCGCTGTGGGGTTGATATCCAGCGCCCATACCTCGGCATTTGGCTTTTCCAGGGCGGCCGTAATAGCGCCTACCCCGGCGCCACAACCAATGTCGGCGATACGCAGCGTCGGGCGTGAGTCGTCATGCAAGTGGCCAAGCAATGCCTGAACAAAGCGGTAACTGTCCGGCCCGAAAAACACGGCGTCCTGCTCTTGCGTGGGGAAGCGCGAGTGCACGAACAATTGCCCGTGCAGCGATGACCAACGCACCTTGCTTGCCCAGCCTTCCGGCCGTTCTTCCAGGCAGTCGGCGTCGCGTAGCAAGGTGAGTAAATGGTCGTCCAGTACATCGCGCTTGAACGGCCGGCTCCAGCCAAACACGTCGCGCAGGTGCCCGGCAAATTCATTGCCGGCGCGGGCGTTGACGCGTTGATGGGTGAGCGGCGTAACGGTGGTGAAGCGATAGCCAACTTGTTGCAGCGCCTGGCCAACTTGCACAAGCGCATCGTGCGATCGGGAACGTCCCTGGGTCATGCAGTGCTCCTAGCGAACCAACGTAGACAAAATGCGCGTGGCCATCAAACCAGCCGGCGTGCAATGGGTGGCCGGCCCGGCCAGGCTGATCAGGCGACGCTCGCGCGCCTCGGTATCCAGATGGGCAAGTTCTTCGGCCAGCGCGTATTGCTCGCGGTCGATATCGCTGCTTTCAACAAGACTGCCCAGTGCTTGCGGCTCAATAACCCGGTGAGCAGCGCGCATGCGGCGGGTGGCGTCGGCATTGATGGCAGGCCGGCGTTTGGCGGGCAGCGCTTCCTGGGTTTGCAGCCAGTCACCGGCAATCCAGTCGTGCAGCACTTGCAGTTCATAAGAGCTGAACACGCCGAACATGGCCGCGCCCTCGCCTTGCACCAGGTGCCAGAAGCGGCTGTTTTCAGGGGCCTGGTTGCGGCAGATCCAGCCGCGCGATTGCAACGCTTCCAGAAACGCGCGAATCGGCTCGGGCCCGCTCAGCCATTCGTTCACGGTGCGGCCTTCGATGCGGCAATAGTCCGAATGCACCTGCCCGGCCAGCGAGCGTTTGCTTTCCAGCAAGGTCAGCAGCTCGTGTTCGAGGTCGAAGCTCTTCACGACATCTGTCGAACCAAGGCCCAGCTCGTTAAGCATGTAGCCGTGGCTCAAACGACGGTAGAACTCGCTGCTGTCGCCCACCTGAGGCATGTTGTCCAGCACCGTGCGCACCGCTTTGTGAGCGTGGCCAGAGGCGGCGTTGTCGATGGTCACATGGAGTTTGAAGTAGTACGGATCAATGCCCAACTCATCCAGTTCGTAGGCACTGATCAACAGGTGCAGCGGCAACTGCTCGTAGCCCAGGTTGTAGCCGATCACTTCAGGCAGGTAATGGTCGGCCAGCATGCCGAGCGACAGCTGAACCGCACCTTGCAGGTAATGTTCATCGCCCAGGGTCGCCAGTTCCTCACAGCCGTGGGTGGTCAGCAACTGCTGATACATCAGCACGTGGTTCATGGCCGGCACACCGTCGCCCAGTTCTTCCAGGTAGGTTTGCACGAGGAAGTTCAGACGGCTGTCGCGCCAGTGCGGCAGCACGCCATAAAGCCAGGCACCGTCGACCAGCTTGGTCGGTGCCACGGCGCGCAGGAAATACAGCGCGTGAGCCCGGCCGGAAAAATAACGGCGTGGTTCGCCGAGTTTGCGACCGTGCAGGTACTTGTTGTATTCGGCTGTTGTGCGGGCCGCACCGGCGCGCATCCACTGCAGCAACTGCTGCGGGTTCTCCGGCAGGTCGCAGGGCAAGCCGGCGGCCTGCTGCAACTGGGCAACGAGAAAATCCCGGGCGCTATCCAGATGGTCGTCCGGGTCGCTTAGCAGTTTTACGTACAGCTCCTGGGCCGGCCCGCGATGGGGGGTGAGCGTCGCGAAGTCGAGATGTTCCGTATCGACCAGACTCAAGATGGACATTGCATACTCCTGGCAGGTACCTCACTGAGGCATAGAAGTGGGAGCGAGGTGTACGCGCAAAGATTCCACCTATTCGCTGAACGGTCGCGTGCGCGGGGCCTGACGAGGCAGCGAAAGGTGGAACCGGGCTGCCGGCCCGGACGTCTTTCTCTGTAGCACCGAGCCAACGAACTGCGCGCAAGGACACCTGCCAATGGCCGCCATCAAGCCTCTGAATTTCGGCATCGAAGAAGAGTATTTTTTGTCTGACTTGCTTACCCGCGAACTCGTGCGGGAACCGGCCGCGGCCTACTTACCCGCTTGTCGCGAGGCACTGCCGGAGATGGTCACCGCCGAAATGTTCGCGGCGCAGATCGAGGTGGTCACGCCCATTCTGAGCTCGTATGAAGAAGCCCGGGAAAGCCTGAGCCACGCGCGCACAACCCTGTCCTGGCTGGGCGAGGAGCATGGCATCGGCATTGTCGCAGCCGGCACCCATCCGCTGGCGCAGTGGCACACCCAACTGCCCACCGACCTGCCCCATTACGATGACTTGTTTACCGATATGCAGATGGTCGCGCAGCGCAGCGTGCTCTGCGGTTTGCACGTGCACGTCGGTGTACCCGGCGACCGTATTGTGGTGATGAATCGGGTATTGCCCTGGCTGCCGTTGCTGCTGGCGCTGAGTGCTTCATCGCCGTTCTTCGGCGGCCGGCTTTCGGGTCTGCAGAGCTACCGGCAAGCGGCTTGTGATGAATGGCCACGCATGGGCTCGCCGGAACACTTCGATACCCAGGCCGATTACGAGCGCTACGTCGACGGCCTGATGGAAAGCGGCAGCATCCGCAGCCGCAGCGATGTGTGGTGGAACATTCGCCCGGCGCTGCGTTTCCCGACACTTGAGCTGCGCATCGCCGATGCTTGTCCCCATCTTGAAGATGCGCTGTGCATCGCCGCGCTGTTTCGCGCCATGATCACGTACGCCTTTCATAACCCCACGCCGGGGCCCGGCGACACGGCACTGCAACGCCTGTTGCTCAAGGAAAACCGCTGGCGCGCCAAGCGCTATGGCATTCATGGCGACTACATCGAGCCCGGCACGCAACGCAGCATCAGCATTGAACAATGGCTGGAGAAAACCTGGGAAGTGATTGGCGAGTACGCCCGCGCCGGTGGCGACGAGAATGCTTACGCCCACGCCAAACAGATTCTCGCCCGGGGCAATAGCGCGACCGAGCAAGTGCAGCAGTATCAAAGCGCAATGAAACGCGGCATGTCGACGTTGCAGGCGTTGAGCGGTGTGGTCGACCAGTTGCGCAACCAGACGCTGGCGGTCTGAGGCCCTGCGAACAATCCGTTACTTGATAGCAAGGCCAAACGGCGAAACAATCCGGCCCCCAAGCCGTGTTCAGTCAGGAGCCGTTGTGATGAGCCAAGACCGCGTGTTGCGTTTACTCGGGATCAAACACCCCATCATTCAGGCGCCAATGGTGGGCGTTTCAACCCCGGCACTGGCCGCAGCCGTGTCCAACGCCGGCGCGCTCGGCTCCATCGGTCTGGGGGCGAGCAATGCCGGGCTGGCGCGCGAACTCATTCAGAATACCCGCACGCTCACCGATGCACCGTTCAACGTCAATCTGTTCTGCCATCGCCCTGCCAGCCCGGACGCCGCGTGCGAAGCCGCATGGATGACGCAACTGGCGCCGTTGTTTGCCGAACTCGACAGCGCGCCGCCTGCGCAACTGAACGAAAGCTATAAAAGTTTTCTGGCCAGTGAAGACGTGCTCAACGTGCTGCTCGCTGAACGCCCCGCCGTGGTCAGCTTTCATTTCGGTTTGCCACCGAGGGAATGGATTCAGGCACTCAAAGGCGCCGGCATCGTCACCCTCGCCTGCATTACCAGCCCCGAGGAAGCAACCCTGGCCGAAGCAGACGGCGTTGATGCGTTGGTCGCTCAAGGCGTAGAAGCCGGCGGGCACCGAGGCGTATTCGAGCCGGGCGACGACCGTTTGCTCGGCACCTTCGCCCTGCTCTCTCTAATCGCTCGCACCAGCCAGCTACCGGTCATTGCGGCGGGTGGCATCATGGACGGCCAGGGCATCGCCGCAGCGCTGGCCTTGGGCGCAGGCGCAGTGCAGCTAGGCACCGCGTTTATTCTTTGTCCGGAATCCGCCGCCAACGCCGCCTATCGGCAGGCCCTCAGCGGCCCGCGTGCGCACCAGACGCGCATCAGCGCTGCCATTTCCGGCCGCCCTGCACGTGGCATGGTCAATCGCCTGTTCACTGAACTGGACCACGGCACACCGCCGGACTACCCCATTGCCTACGACGCGGCCAAAGCGCTTGTCGCAGCAGCCGCCGCCAAGGGAAATCCGGACTTCGCTGTGCAGTGGGCCGGCCAGGGCGCACCGCTTGCCAGGGCCATGCCCGCGGCTGAACTGGTGGAAACGCTGGTCACCGAATGGCAAGACGCGCGCGCGCCCGGCGCCCGCTAACCCTCGGAACGCCCTGTTCCCTCGCGGTCTTCTGGATAGTGGTGCGCCAACTCAACCGTTGGCAGCCACGCCTCGCGCCGGGTCGTCCAGCTTTCGTAGGTGGGCCTGAGCTGATCTGGCGCGTCCAGCGAACCAAGGTTCACCTCCACCTCATCGCCGCTGCGGTTGAACACCGAAGAGCCGCAGCGCGGACAGAAATGCCGCCCCGCGAAGTTCGCCGTTTCGCCTTCAATACGCACTGCGTCTTGCGGGAAAATTGCCGAGGCGTGAAACAGGCTGCCGTGATACTTGCGGCAATCCAGGCAATGACACAATCCCACCCGAAACGGCTGCCCGCTCGCCACCAGCCGTACGTTGCCGCACAGGCAACCGCCCGTGAATGTCGTCATGGTTGTCTCCATCGAAGCTGACCCTACTGATGACCGCACGCACTAGTGGTAATTCGAGCAATCGAGCTATGGCTTCGCACACGGTAGGCATTAACGTGACGGGCTGCCGGAATGAACCGTAAGGACGCAAATGTTTTTGTTAATTGAATTCAAGGAAGAGCCGCTGGCCGAGTATCTGAATTCGGCCTTGCGCCGCCACGGCGTTGACTCGCAGGTTTTCAACGTGGGCGTTTTCCCTGACGGGTCGCCCGTGTTCGCCATTGCCTGCTTCCTGACTGCGGAAATGGATCAGGCGCGGCACCTGCTTTATACAAGCCATGAGTTTTTGCGCGATATACACCCCGAAGCCGCCTTTGTTTTGCAGAAAATCCGCCAGGAAAACAATCGACGACTGCTCGGCTGGTTCGCCTCGAAACCCGTGAAGGTGGTTGCAGCACTGGGGCTGATCATCGGCGTGCTCGGCTATGTTTTTGGCGACTGATTGGCGACGGGAGCGTCAGCGTGACGCCCGTTCAACGCCCTTCGCCGCAATCTGCTTGCCACCCTGCAGACCGATCGCCTGCGCCTGACCGTCGCGCTGCTTGCCCTGCCTTGCCTGGCCTACCAGTTCGGGAATAAGCGGGCCTTCGGGCAGGTGTCGCCAGAAGCGGCCCGGCATATGTTGCGTCATCACCGTGGGGTTGATGCGCGCGGGGTTGAAGATGTGCCGGTAGTAGGTGCGCCAGAGCTCGGCGTCGGGGTCGCTGGCGTTTTGTGCCCACAGCCGCCATTCCGTAGGGCAGTGTTTTCGATAGTCCAGCGCGTGGCCGTCGTAGCGGATGCCGTCTTCCGGCGTGGCGATCAGCCAGCGCTCGCGGCCCAGGCGGTCGGCGAAATGGCCACTCGCGCTTTCCAGAATGTCGTGGGCCGGCTCGTGAAACGCCACCCAGTCCAGTTGCAGGGCGTCAACCAGCGCCGCTGGCACCGGCACAAACCGCAAAAACGCGTGCAGGTGATGAGCCTCGCGGCTGACCTGACGGATACGCCGCTGCAACTCGCTGCCAAGGCGGTCGCCCGACAGCATGGCCGTACGGTCGCCATGCGCAACGCGCCATAACACTTCGTACAGCAGGCTCCAGCGCTGGTCGCCACGGTAACGGCCGGCCTGCTCCAGCTGCGTGAGCAGTGCGGCGGGAATACGCGGCCGGAACGGGCCACGCTCGGCCGGCAGTGGCGTCGGCTCGGCCAGCAGGTCATGCATCAAGCCCTGCGCCCACACCACGTCGGCCGGATCGACGCTGTGGCTGAGCAGCATGCGCGCCTGCTCGCGCCAGGTCTCGAAACGGTTGTCACAGTCCAGTGCAATCATCCCCACAACCCCATTTGCAGTGGCGCTTGCGGTTCGCGCAAACGCTCGCGTAGCAGGCCGCTGCGCACACCGGCATCAGCGGGTCGGTAATCGCTGGTGACGATAAACGGCCGCGCTTTCTCCAGTACGCAGCGCATGTGCACCAGGTCGTCGTAGCGGATGCGCCGTTCGCGACGCAATGCCACCAGCCGTTGCACGCTGCGCAGGCCGATGCCCGGTATCCGGGCGAGCAAGGCCGGTTCGGCGCGGTTGACGTCCAGCGGAAACACCTCGCGATTAGCCAGCGCCCACGCCAGCTTGGGGTCGATGTCCAGCGCCAGGTTGCCCGCCTCGCTAAGCAACTCGCCGGCGTTGTAGCCGTAACCGCGCATAAGGAAATCGGCCTGATACAAGCGGTGCTCGCGCAGCAGCGGCGGCGCTGCATGGGGCACGCTGTCGGGGCTGTCGGGAATCGGGCTGAAGGCCGAGTAGTACACGCGCTTCAGGGCAAAACCCTGATACAGCGACTCGGCGTTGTGCAGGATGGTGCGGTCATCGGTGGCATCGGCACCGACGATCATTTGCGTACTTTGCCCGGCCGGGGTGAATCGCGGCGCCTTGGCTTCGCCGGCGACGGCTTGCTGACCGAGGTGGATGGTGCCCATGGCGTCGCGAATGGTTTTCGCGCTTTTTTCCGGCGCCAACAACTGCAAGCCGGCATCGGTAGGCAGTTCGATGTTGACGCTGAGTCGGTCCGCCAGGCGCCCGGCCTCCTCGATCAGCAGCGGATCGGCGTCAGGAATGGTTTTGAGGTGGATATACCCGCGAAACTCATGCTCTTCGCGCAGCAAGCGTGCCACGCGAATCAGTTGCTCCATGGTGTAGTCGGCCGAGCGAATGATGCCGGAGCTCAAAAACAGGCCGCTGATGCAGTTGCGTCGATAGAAATCCAGCGTCAGGCGCACCACTTCCTCCGGGGTAAAGCGCGCCCGGGGCACGTTGCTGGTGCGGCGGTTCACGCAGTACTGGCAGTCATACAGGCAGAAGTTGGTCAGCAGCACCTTGAGCAGCGATACGCAGCGCCCATCCGGGGTAAAGCTGTGGCAAATGCCCATGCCGTTGGTGGCGCCAATACCCGCACTGTCTTTTGAGCTGCGCTTCGGCGCACCACTGCTGGCACAGGATGCATCGTATTTAGCGGCGTCCGCGAGGATGCCGAGTTTGGCAATGAGTTCCATGTAGCCCGCCTAAATACTGATTATTCATACAGTAGTTCAGGAGCGTTCGGGCTTGCAAGTGCAGTCCGTCCAGCGGTGGGCTACGCAGTGCTCGTCGGACTCGTTCTGTCCGGCCACTCATGTCATCTGGCTGGAATGTCGGAACCGTCTGCGAAAGCCGAAACGAACGTTCCGGTGGGACCTACCGTTGCGGGTTTACCGCAGGTGCTTGCGCCGGTCGCAGGTTGGGTTGATCGCAGCGAAGCCCAACGGGTTCGCTGGGTTCGCCGGGAGGCCTGCACGCGGAGCCCGTTGGGCTCCCGGGTGGGCTTCGCGGGGCTCACCGAACGCGGACCGACCCATCCTACGGCCAGAAAGGTGGGCAGCTTCAGCGCACACTTTGTTTGGGCTTGAGCCCTCACTATAGGCATCGCGCGTCGAGACGACGGCGCCAAGGTTGTCAGTTGACAACTTATCGCAGCACTCCCACACTGAGGTTCATTGGATGACCCGAACAGCTCATACGAAAAAGGAAGTTGAGAAGGCCCTTGAATACGCCGAGTCGCGGGGCTGGCGCATCACGCAAGGCGGCAGTCACTGTTGGGGAAAGATGTATTGCCCGAACAACGATAGCGACTGCCGATGCGGCGAATTCTGCATCACCAGTATCTGGAGCACGCCGAAAAACCCTGGCAATTTCGCCAACGCCATACGCCGGGTCGTAAACAACTGCACCGCCCTCAGTGGGGCAGCAGTGTCAAAAAAACCGGCCAATGCGGAGTAAGAAAATGGACTACATCTTCACCCTCAAATACCAGCTGAACGCTGGCGAACACGACATGGACGCCCTGGTCGGGCGCCTTGCCGAAGCGGGTTGCGACGATGCCCTGATCGGTATCGGCCAACCTGGCCGCATCGCGCTGGAGTTCACTCGCGAAGCAGCCACTGCCGAAGACGCCATCCTCAGTGCCCTGGACAATGTTCGCAGCGTGCTGCCGGAGGCCACGCTCATAGAGGCGAGTCCCGACATGGTCGGGCTTACCGATGTAGCAGCACTCACCGGCATGTCGCGCCAGAACATGCGCAAACTGATGCTTACCAATGCCGATTCGTTTCCGGCGCCGATTCATGAAGGCTCCGCTTCTATCTGGCACCTTGCTGAAGTTCTCGCCTGGATGCAGTCGCGGAACATTTACACACTGGCCCAGAACCTGATCGAAATTTCGCAGATTGCGATGCGTGTGAACGTGGCAAAGGAACAGCGGCGCCTGAACAGCAGCCCTGGCGCACTGGCCGTTTAATCGGTCAGGGCTGTATGGCGATTATTCAGGCGAACTGAATCTTAACGGAGCGGCAAACCTCGCTTTAGCATGGCGAAGCCGCGCCCGGCCTGGTTTCTGGAGCCTGCATGAACGACATCCCCTGCGACATTCACCTTGCCGATATGCACGCACGGCGGCTGGCGCCAGACGATGTGGAGCTGATCTGCACGCACCGCGAGCGTATGTTTCTGGAGGCCGGAGGAAACCCCGACCATCTGCGGGTCATGACACAGAACTTCAGGCCGTGGCTGCAGCCTCGTTTGCAAGACGGGCGCTACTTCGGATTCGCGCTGATGGATAACCACGCGCCCGCCGCCGCCATCGGCTTGATGAGCATCGAATGGCCACCGCACCCTGCGCATCCGACCGAAGCTTGGCGCGGCTATGTATTGAACGTGTTCGTTGAGCCGGCGTATCGGCGGCGAGGCCTGGCCTCCTCGTTAATGAAACTGGCCGAGGCAGAATTCACCCAACGCGGCATCAGCTTTGCCGTGCTTCATGCCACGCCGGCAGGCAGGCCGGTCTACGAATTGTCGGGTTGGCAAGCCAGCTCGGAAATGACCAGGCACCTGGCGTAGGTGCGCTGCAAAAAAGCCTCTCGCAGGAATTCCGCGAGAGGCTTTTTTACACGGGGCTACGGGTCGTTAGAACCGTTGGCCGTTGGCGGCTTTCTCCAGCAACAGCGCTGGCGGCAGGAAACGCTCGCCGTATTGCTCGGCCAGGTATTGCGCGCGGGCGACGAAGTCTTTCAAACCGTACTGGTTGATGAACTGCAACGCACCGCCGGTCCATGCCGCAAAACCGATGCCGAAGATCGAGCCGATATTGGCGTCGGCCGTCGACAGCAATACGCCCTCTTCCACACAGCGAACGGTTTCGATGGCCTGAATGAACAGAATGCGGTCGCGCACATCTTCCTGGGAAATCTGCGCGTCGGCGTTCTCGAAGCGTGCCTTGAGTTCCGGCCAGAGGAATTTCTTGCCGCCTGCCGGGTACTCGTAGAAACCACCGCCCGCCGCTTTGCCCGGGCGTTTGTATTCGTTGAGCATCAGATCGACCACCGCGAACGCCGGGTGCTCGGGAGTCTTCTTGCCTTCGGCGGCGAGGTCTTTCACGGTTTGCTGCCGAATGTGGTTCATCAGGCTCATCGACACTTCGTCGCTGATCGCCAGAGGGCCGACCGGCATACCGGCTTTGCGCGCTTCGGTTTCAATCATCGCCGCGTTCACGCCTTCGCCCAACATGGCCAGGCCTTCGTTGGTAAAGGTGCCGAACACCCGCGAAGTGAAGAAACCACGGCTATCGGTGACCACGATTGGGGTCTTGTTGATCTGCATGACGTAGTCGAAACCACGCGCCAGGGTTTCATCGCTGGTGTTGGCACCCTTGATGATTTCCACAAGCGGCATTTTGTCGACCGGACTGAAAAAGTGCAGGCCGATAAACTTGTCCTGCTTCTCTACTGCCTTCGCCAGTCCGGTGATCGGCAGCGTCGAGGTGTTGGACGCAATAACGGCATCGGCCAGGGCATGGCGTTCGGCGGCGGCCGTCACCTTGGCTTTCAACTCGCGGTCTTCGAACACCGCTTCGATGATCAGGTCGCAACCCTGGAAGTCCGCTTCGTCGGCGGACGGCTTGATGCGAGCCAGGATGCCGTCACGTTTTTCCGTCGTCATCTGGCCACGGCTTACCTTCTTGTCGAGCAAGGTGGCCGAGTAGCTCTTGCCTTTTTCAGCAGCCTCCAGCGAGACGTCTTTAAGCACCACCTCGATGCCTGCGACCGCAGACACATAGGCGATGCCAGCGCCCATCATGCCTGCACCCAAAACGCCGACCTTTTTAGTGACGTAAGCAGGTTGTCCCTTGGGCCGTGAACCGCCGGCATTGATTTCATTGAGCTGAAACCAGAACGTGCCGATCATGTTTTTCGCCACCTGGCCGGTGGTCAGCTCGGTGAAATAGCGTGCCTCGATAAGCTGTGCGGTATCGAAATCCACCTGCGCACCTTCCACGGCCGCGCACATGATTTTCTCTGGCGCGGGAAAGCAGCCCTTGGTTTTGTCGCGCAGCACCGACGGGGCAATGGCGAGCATTTGTGCCACGTTGGGGCTCGACGGTGTGCCGCCTGGAATCTTGTAGCCCTTCACGTCCCAAGGCTGCACGGCGCTCGGGTTGGCAGCGATCCAGGTGCGCGCTTTGGCGAGCATGTCGTCACGGTCGCTGGCGATGTCATGAATCAAACCGGCTTTCAGCGCCTCGGCCGGCCGCACTTTTTTGCCTTCGGCCAGGTACGGCAGCGCTTTTTCCAAGCCCAGGATGCGCACCATGCGCACCACCCCGCCGCCGCCCGGCAACAGGCCAAGCGTCACTTCCGGCAGGCCCAGTTGCACGCTGCTGCTATCCAGCGCGATGCGGTGATGGCAGGCCAGGCAGATTTCCCAACCGCCGCCCAGCGCGGCGCCATTGATGGCGGCAACCACCGGCTTGCCCAGGGTTTCCAGGCGACGCAGCTGGCCCTTGATGTTGAGGATCATCTGGTAAAACGAAGCGGCGTCGGCCTTGGTGACTTTGACCAACTCGTTGAGGTCGCCACCGGCGAAGAAGGTCTTTTTCGCGGAGGTGACAATCACCCCGGCAATGTCGTTTTTTTCCGCTTCCAGCCGTGCCACCGTCGCGGCCATGGCCTCGCGGTAGTCGGCGTTCATGGTGTTGGCGCTCTGGCCGGGCATATCAATGGTCAGAACAACAATATTGTCCTGGCCTTTTTCATAACGGATGGCGTCAGTCATTTCTTTTCCTACCCCGATAGTGGGTGAGCCGTTCAGCGGCGCAGCGAGCAGACCCGGCACGTCATGAGCCGGCGGAGCCTGCGCAGTCGCGTCTGAAGGCCCCTCAGATGCGTTCGATGATCGTGGCGATGCCCATGCCGCCGCCAACACACAAGGTGGCGAGGCCGTAGCGCAGGTTGCGTTTCTCCAGCTCGTCCAGCAGCGTGCCGAGGATCGCGCAACCGGTTGCGCCCAGCGGGTGGCCCATGGCAATGGAACCGCCATTGACATTGACCTTCTCTTCGCTGACACCCATGTCTTTCATGAACTTCATCACCACCGACGCAAACGCCTCGTTGACTTCGAACAGGTCGATGTCATCGACGCTCAAGCCCGCCTTGGCCAGCACTTTGCGTGTGGCAGGCGCCGGGCCTGTGAGCATGATGGTCGGGTCGGTACTGGTTACCGCAGTGGCGACAATGCGCGCCCGCGCTTTCAGGCCCAGCTCTTTGCCTTTGGCCTGGGAGCCGATCAGCATCGCCGCGGCGCCATCGACAATGCCGGAGCTGTTGCCTGGCGTATGCACGTGAACGATGCGCTCAACGTGGCTGTACTGGCGGATGGCCGTGGCGTCAAAACCCATCTGGCCCATCATTTCGAAACTCGGCTTGAGCGCGCCAAGGCCTTCGAGGGTGGAGTCGCCACGAATAAATTCGTCGTGGTCGAGCAGCACGATGCCGTTCTGATCGGTAACCGGAATCAGCGACTTGTTAAAGGAACCGTCGGCACTGGCGCGTGCGGCTTTTTGTTGCGAGCGCAGAGCGAAGGCATCGACATCTTCGCGGCTGAAGCCTTCCAGCGTGGCGATCAGATCGGCGCCGATACCCTGCGGCACAAAGCTGGTGCTGAGGTTGGTTTCCGGGTCCATGACCCAGGCGCCGCCGTCGGAGCCCATGGGCACACGCGACATCGATTCAACGCCGCCGACCACGACCAGGTCTTCGTAGCCGGAACGCACTTTCATCGCGCCGAGGTTAACCGCCTCCAGGCCCGATGCGCAGAACCGGTTGATCTGTACACCGGAAACGCTGACGTCCCATTTGGCGACCATCGGCGCGGTCTTGGCGATGTCCGCACCCTGATCGCCCACCGGCGTCACGCAGCCGAGCACGATGTCATCGACCTGGCTGGTATCGAGGTTGTTGCGCGTTTGCAGCGCGGTGAGCAGCCCGGCGATGAGGTTCACGGGTTTGACGCTGTGCAAGGCGCCGTCCTTTTTACCCTTGCCACGCGGCGTACGCACCGCGTCGAAAATGAATGCTTCGGTCATGACATCCTCTGGCCTTCTGCTGAAGGGCTGGCTATCGGCACCGCGCGCTGCTGCGTCACGAGCCTGTTGTTGTATGCCGCTACACCTTAACCCCACGGGCCCCAGGCTCAATGACCGAAATGCTCAGCGCCATTGACCGCACTGCTCAGACGAACGGTCGTTTGATTCACAGCCCCTGACGCTGCGTTTCGACGCGTCTGCAACAGGCGTTGATCCCTGATATCAGCGCTACCCATAACTCAGGCGCACAAGCCCGCCGCTTCTAAATACCAAGTGTTCTAAGGCGCATGTGACCCGGCCCCTATTGTCTACACAGCTACTGCTGATAAGTGCCAGGGCGCTGCTGCCGGGTTTTGCCGGAGCGGCTTATCGACTCAGCCAAGGCGCGCCGGTGCTTGCTACGCACGCGCCGCCAACAAGAACAAGGCCGACCGCCATGATGAAACAACCTAAAATCCGCCAGGCCGGATGGATACTCTTTGCCACCACTGTGGTTTTGATTCTTCCCAACCTCACACGACTGATCAGTTGAGCATCGCCATGACGACGCGGCTGCACGCTGCGCGCGAAGCCTCTACACTTGCCTGTTCATTGGACGGAGTGAGTGCATGCGCGCGATTGTCATTGGCTTTTTACTGGCGCTCAGCCTGGCGTCACAAGCAGCGGAACTCACCCTTGCCCTTCCCCAGGGCACCCGGGCACTGAGCACCGCCGAACTGCTCAGGCATCCGCAGGTGCAGGCGCTGGAAATCCCCCATGACGTCGCCTACAAGCGCACCATGCGCTATCAGGCCATTCCGCTGACTGCGTTGCTGAGCGGCGTTGGGCCTGGCGATCATTTGCAGATCGTTGCGCTGGATGGTTTTGCGGCCGAGATTTCCGCCGCCCCGCTGCTGCAGACAACCGGTAGTCGCGCCTGGCTGGCCGTAGAGGATCCGGCAGCGCCCTGGCCGCCGCTGGCCAGTGGCAAACCGAGTGCCGGGCCGTTCTATCTGGTGTGGACGAATCCTGAGAGCGACCACATTGGCCCGGAACAGTGGCCATTCCAGATCGCCAGAATAGGCAGACAGACATCCGTCGCCGAGCGCTTTCCGGCGCTATTGCCGGCTGGCGATGCCTCGGCTGACGTACAGGCCGGTTTCGCCCAGTTCCAGAAAAACTGCCTCGCCTGTCACCGCCTGAATGGTGCCGGCGACGCGCAATTCGGCCCGGACCTCAACGTGCCCTACAACCCCAGCGAGTATTTTGCTGAAGGCTTTCTGGCCCGATATATTCGCGACCCGCAAAGCCTGCGGCGCTGGCCACAAGGCAAAATGCCGGGGTTCGGCCCGGACGTGATCGGCGATGAGGCGTTGCGGCAGTTGATCGCCTACCTGCGACATATGGCTGGACGCAAATCCCCGAATTAACGCGGTTCCAAGAACAGCTCGTAACTACTGTGGGAGCGGCTTTAGCCGCGATGGGCTGGTGCTCCAACGCTGATCT
Organism: Pseudomonas viridiflava; assembly: GCF_900573885.1. GTDB lineage: Bacteria > Pseudomonadota > Gammaproteobacteria > Pseudomonadales > Pseudomonadaceae > Aquipseudomonas. Next base: position 112,093 of record NZ_UPSE01000594.1, on the reverse strand, counting down.
GCCGAGTCCGCTCAAAACTACCTTTTTCAGGAATCGCGGCTTAAGCCGCTCCTACAGCAAACCAGCGGCACCAGGTACACCAATAACTGGATGGTCTACAGCCGCTTTAAATTGCGCGCATACCAAGGCCGTCTCGGGCTGCGTTTTAGCAGGCCCGGCACTTCGTCTTCCCCGCTCAAGGCGATGCGCAGCGCCAGTTTCATCACTTCGACTTCCATCTCCGCCGCTGCCTGGCTTTCAAACGCGGCGGCGCCCTGTTCGGTCGGACCGCAACCGTGGGTCAGCGGGCCGAGCCAGGGGTCGGCCACTTCCACCCAGCGCCCCGGCGCGAACCAGGTCACGCCGTTGACTTCGCGGCGCAGCACTTCGCCTGGGTGGTAACGCTGATGGGCTTGATACCAATCCTCGACGCGGGCATCCAGCCAGGCGTGAAAGCGCCAGAACACCGGATTGATATGGGATGAAAACGGATCGCCGAGAAAGTCGTTTTCCTCACGAAACCAGCGCGCCGCGTAGTCGGACTGTTCGCGATCGCCGGTTACCGGCATGCCGTTGGACGGATCACGCGTGACCGTGGCCCAGCGCATATGCAGCCAGTCATGAATGTTCAGCTCCACTTCCGAACCGAACTGCGCGAGGGTCAGGCGACTGAGGTATTCGGGGTCTTGGTACTGCGACTCCCACACCTGGAAGTTGCTGAAGTGGGTATCGCTGGCCTTGATCTGCGCAAGCCACAGGCTGAGCGCTTCGTCGTCGCTGGCCACCCAGGCGGGCGGCACCGAATTGCCGTCATGGTTATCGTGGTAACGGATAAAGCCCTGACGGTCGTGCTCGATAAATACCGGCGGCCGGGGCAGTTCCTGCCAGCTCGGCAAGTCCGGCTGCAAGGCCCGGGCGCGACCGAGCATATGCCGGTGCATAAACAGAAAATCCTCGCCGGAGCCGTTCAGGTGCTTGCGCCGTCCGCGTGCGCCGCGCTCGGCATCACGTGGGCCCGGCTGCCAGCCTAAACCGCGCAAGGCGTTGCGTTTGCCGTCATCCAGACGCCGCCACTTGTCGCGGCTGGCGTGCCAGAGCTGGTGAAACAGGCGGTGCTGCGGGGAAACCAGCCAGCTCAGCAACGCGGGTGCCAGCGGCGTTCGTTCCCGTGCCTCGGGAAAGGCGCGCTTGACCGCCACAAAGGTGCAGTCCTGCTCGGGCAAGGTCAGCGGGCGCTGCAAGTCGGTAACGGCCCCATTGAGCGACGCGCTGCCGGCATCGCTCCACGAACCCCAGACCTCGTCCAGCAGCGCGGTGAATTGATACCGCGCAGCGCCGTCCCGGCTGATCACGCGCCAGCGCAACTGGCCTTCGGGCATTCCGGTGAAATCGCCTTGCACGCGGTACTCAGCCGGCTGGTCGCTGCGCAAGGTGGCCGGCAAGCCCAGATAACCGCGCACCGCGCGACCGCCCGGCCCTACGTCCAGCACCAACTCGACGGTCGCCGGCAAACCCAGCAGGTGCCGGTCTGCACCGGCAAAACGCAGGTCCCATAGGCCACGCAACTGATCGGCGAACCGAGCAAGCGGCGCGGTGGCCGCTTCCACCGTGGCTTCGTCCGGCGTCAGGCGCTGCCCCGGCTCCAGTGCCTCGTCGTAGTCACGCTCGCGGCGTGCGTACAGCACAGCGGGAATAGCGGCGCCGGTCACTACCAGCCCAGCCATGAAGCCTCGTCGGGAAAACCTCATTGCGCACTCATCAATCCAGACCTGATCCAGCTAGAACGTCTGCTGCCTGGGGAAATTTAGCGGCACGGCATAATCCGTTGGCTAAATTTCCCGGCGCCCGGCTCGTTCCTCCCAACAGCACACCTTTCCCGTTGGTTCGAGCATGAAAAATACCCGTCGTACCCTGCTGGTTGTCTCGCTTTTACTGGTGCTCGCGGTTGTTGGCGCGGCAGCCTGGTACTTTTTCCTGCGCCCCTCCCCGCCCTATTCAGCCGAGGTCATGCGCCGCGCCAACGCCTTGCAGGAGCGCATTGTTTCGTTTGATAGCCACATCACTGTGCCAGTGGATTTCGGCACCGAAGGCAACGAGGCCGACAAAGAGGGCGACGGCCGCTTCGACCTGATCAAGGCCGCTCGCGGGCGTTTGTCCGGCGCGGCACTCACCGTGTTTGGCTGGCCGGAAATCTGGAACGGCCCAAACGCACCGCATCGCCCTACTCCGGCGTTTATCGACGAAGCGCGGCACCAGCAAGAGCTGCGCTACAAAATCATCACCGGCATGGTGCGCGACTTTCCCAACCAGGTCGGCATCGCCTACACGCCCGCCGACTACCGCCGCCTCGCCAACGAAGGCAAGTTCGCCATCTTTATCAGCATGCTCAACGCCTACCCGCTGGGCGACGACCTGAGCCTGCTCGACACCTGGACGGCACGCGGCATGCGCATGTTCGGGTTCAGCTATGTGGGCAACAACAGCTGGGCAGACTCTTCCCGGCCGCTGCCGTTCTTCAACGACAGCGCCGATGCCCTTGGCGGTCTGTCGCCTCTGGGTGAACAGGCGGTGGCACGTTTGAACGACCTGGGCGTGATCATTGATGTGTCGCAAATGTCGACCCAGGCGCTGGAAGACGTCGCCCGCCTGAGCCGTACGCCCATGGTGGCGTCGCACTCGGTGCCGCGTGCCTTTGTCGACATTCCGCGCAACCTCAGCGACGGCGAAATGCAGCTGATCAAAAACAGCGGCGGCGTGGTGCAGATCGTGGGCTTTCCCGCCTACCTGCGTCCCCTCAGCCAACCGACCCTGGACAAACTCAACGCCCTGCGCGCGCAGTTCGATTTGCAACCGCTGGACGGCCTGGCCAACGCGCTGATGCCGGGTGACGCGGTGATCTCCATCTGGCCGGAAAAGCGTTTCGGCGAATACGCCAGCGCGCTCTACCAGATCCTCGAAGAGGAGCCGCTGGCGGGCCTGAAAGATTACGGCGACGCCATCGACTACGCCGTGAACAAACTCGGCATCGACCACGTTGGCATCGCCTCCGACTTCAACGACGGCGGCGGCCTGGACGGTTGGCACGATGTCGGCGACACCCGCAACGTCACCGCCGAATTGATCAGCCGCGGCTATTCCGACGCCGACATTGCCAAGCTCTGGGGCGGCAATTTCCTGCGCGTGTGGGAACAGACGCAAGCCAGCGCCAAACGTTGATTCGCATAACCGCGTTCGCCCAAACCTGCCAAACGGGAGCCCCATGACTGACCGCCGTACGTTCCTCAAGCAAGCCGGGCTGCTGGCCGCCGCCTTGCCGCTAGGTGTAAACGCCCTGGCCGACCCGGCGCCGGTAACTCCGACATTCAGCAGCAACAGCGCCGAGAAATGGCAACAGCTCCGCGGCTTGTTCGAGCTTGACTACAGCCTGGCGCAGTTCTGCACCTTTCTGCTCACCTCGCACCCCAAACCGGTACGCGATGCCATCAACCGCTTTCGCGCCGAGCTGGACCGCAACCCCGCCGCTGCCGTCGACTACGAAAGCGAAGCCATCTGGAAACACGAGGAAAACGCGCGCAACTGGGCGGCCAATTACCTCAACGTAACGCCCGCACAAATTGCCCTCACCGGCAGCACCACCGAAGGCCTTGCGCTGGTGTACGCCGGCATTCATATGCGCCCCGACCAGGAGCTGCTCACCACCGAGCACGAACACAGCTCGGCCTATGCCGCCATGCGCTTTCGTAAACAGCGGGAAAACACGCTGATGCGTGAGATTCGCCTGTTCGACGAGCCGCAGGGCATTTCCGCCGAGCAAATCGTGCAACGACTTAAAAGCGAACTGCGCCCGAACACTCGTGTGCTGGCCCTCACCTGGGTGCAATCGGGCAGCGGCGTAAAGCTGCCGATTGGCGAAATCGGCAAGATGGTGCGCGAGCACAACAACGGTCGCGACGAAGCGGATCGCTTGCTGCTGTGCGTAGACGGCGTGCATGGCCTGGGCATCGAGAACGTCACCTTCGCCGACCTTAATTGCGACTACCTGATTGCCGGCACTCACAAGTGGCTATTCGCCCCGCGCGGCACCGGCATCATCTGTTCGGCCACGCCGACCATGAGCAACATGACGCCCACCGTCGGCAGTTTCTCGCGCCCCGACGACACCTTCGGCTCGGTGATGTCGCCCGGCGGCTATCACAGCTTCGAACACCGCTGGGCGCTGGGCAAAGCCTTCGAACTGCACCTGCTGCTGGGCAAGGCCGATGTGCAGACGCGTATCCATGAACTCAACACCTACCTGAAACAACGGCTGAAAACTGTCAAGGGCGTGCAACTGGTAACGCCCGAAAGCCCAGCGCTTTCCTCCGGCTTCACCTTCTTTAAAACCCCGCACGTGGATGAAGACGCGATTGCCGCGTACCTCACCCGCAATGGCGTGATTGTCGACGCCGTCAACCGCGACGTCGGGCCCGTGGTGCGCATGGCGCCAAGCCTGCTCAACACCGAAGCGGACATCGACCGCGCCATCGGCTTGCTGACTAAACAGCTGTGAGACTCCCGCTTATGAAAATCCTGTTGATCGCCGCCTCAATGCTCGTCGCACTCCCGGCTGGCGCCGCCGAAACGCACACCGTTGGCAGCGTATTCCGTGACTGCAAAGACTGCCCGCAAATGGTCGTGCTGCCAGCCGGCACCTTCACCATGGGCACCCAGGAAAACGAAGTCGGCCGCCAGCCGGATGAAGGCCCGCTGCACCCGGTCACCTTTGCCAAACCATTTGCCATCAGTCATCTGCAGGTAACGGCGGGCGAATGGGACGCCTACGTCAAACAGGCAAACGTCACCATCGCCAACGGCGACGAGCGCCCCGGCCGTGAATGCGTCGCGAGCAAACCGCGGTACCCGCAAACGCCAGGCCAGCCGGCGGTGTGCATGAGTTACGACGACGTCAAAGCCTACGTGGTCTGGCTGTCGAAAAAGACCGGCAAGCACTACCGCATGCTCAGCGAGGCCAAACGTGAATATGCCGCACGCGCCGGTTCCACAGGACCGTTTCCCTTCCCCTTTGATGAAGGCGCCGACTACGGCATTACCAAACACGCCAACACCTACGGGCCGGCGGACGGCTTCAGCTACACCTCGCCAGGCGGCAGTTACCCGGCCAACGCCTTCGGCGTGCATGACATGCACGGCAACGTGTACGAATGGGTGGCCGATTGCATGCACGACGGCTACGTCGGCGCGCCCGGCGATGGCAGCGCGTGGATGGAAACCAGCTGCGAATACCACATGATCCGCGGCAACGACTGGACCGAGGCGCCGATCTTTTCGCGGTCGGGAAACAGGAATTATCGCGAACCGTATGTGCGTGGCGACTGGTTGGGGTTTCGGGTGGCGCGCGAGCTGTAGATCAATGGGAGGCCTTATCCGGCAGGCCGGTTTTACGTCATCCGTTCACGTCAACGGCCCCTCTCCCCCAGCCCCTCTCCCGCGTGCGGGCGAGGGGTGACGTTTGGGCGGCCACCGCATCTCCATCGACCCGCTTCAATCGGCTCCCTCGCCCGCTTGCGGGAGAGGGCTGGGGAGAGGGGCTTTCGGCTGTTGCTTATTGCACCGCGCCAATACCCATACCCCGCTAAATTTCCCCTCCCCCCGCCCGTCTTTTCCTCATGCGATCACCCCGCGCCTTTTCAGGAAAAGCCGATGACAACCCCCACCCCCACTGCCCCCAGCGCCATCCGCGAACTGCTCACGCTGCTGAAACCGTTCTGGCCGCTGGCTAGCCTCTGTGTGGTCCTTGGCGTGCTCGGTGGCCTGAGCATTACCGCGCTGCTGGCGACGATCAACAACGGCCTGCACGGGCAAACCGGCATGAGTACCGGCGTGGTCATCGCCTTCGCCGGGTTTTGTCTGGTGGCGTTGGCCAGTTCGATTGCGGCGGATATCGGCACCAACTACATCGGCCAGCACATCATTGCGCGCTTGCGTAAAGACCTCGGCGCCAAGGTGCTGTCGGCGCCGATCGAGCAGATCGAGCGTTTCCGCAGCCATCGCCTGATTCCCGTACTGACCCACGACGTCGATACCGTCAGCGACTTCGCCTTCGCCTTCGCCCCGCTGGCAATCGCCTTTACCGTCACGCTCGGCTGCCTGGGTTACCTGGCCTATTTGTCGTGGCCGATGTTTCTGATAACCGCTGTGGCCATTGTCATAGGCTGCACCGCGCAATTCTTTGCGCAGTCACTGGGCTTACAGGGTTTTCACCAGGCGCGCGAAGCTGAAGACGATCTGCACAAGCATTACCGCGCGGTGGCCGAAGGCGCCAAGGAACTGCGTATCCACCGGCCGCGCCGGCAGCGCATGTTTACCCAGCAATTGCAGGCAACAGCCGAGCACATCTGTCGCCTGCAAATTCGCTCGATCAGCATTTTCGTCACGGCCAAAGCCTTCGGTTCCATGCTGTTTTTTGTGGTAATCGCCCTCGCTATCGCTACGCAAAGCCTGTGGTTCAACAACGACGCAGCGGTGATCAGCGGCTTCGTATTGGTGCTGCTGTATATGAAGGGCCCGCTGGAAACCCTGCTCGCCACGCTGCCCATTGTCAGCCGCGCGCAGGTGGCGTTCAGCCATATCGCCGAGCTGTCGCGGCTGTTTTCATCCCCCGAACCGCACCTGCTGCTGCAAGACCCGGCGCCAGGCGAACCGACGGCGATGCACGGCATTGAATTGCGCAACGTCGGTTACGCCTTTGCGCAAGTGGACGGCGCCCCGGCGTTTCAGTTGGGGCCGGTGAACCTCAAGGTCGAACCGGGGGAAATTCTGTTTATCGTCGGGGATAACGGCAGCGGCAAGACCACGCTGATCAAGCTACTGCTGGGCTTGTACGCGCCGCAACAGGGCGACGTCATGCTTAACGGCCAGCCAGTGACCGCCGAGCGGCGAGACGATTACCGCCAGCTGTTCACCACCATTTTTGCCGACTACTACCTGTTCGATGACCTGGTGCAAGGCGACCAGGCGCTGCCCGCCGACGCCGGCAAATACCTGCAACGCCTGGAGATCGCCCACAAGGTCAGCGTGCGAGACGGCGCGTTCACCACCACCGATCTGTCTACCGGGCAACGCAAACGCCTGGCGCTGGTGAATGCCTGGCTCGATGGCCGACCGGTGCTGGTGTTTGACGAATGGGCCGCTGATCAGGACCCCGCCTTCCGCAAGATTTTCTACACCGAGCTGCTGCCCGACCTGAAGCGCCTGGGCAAAACCATCATCGTGATCTCCCACGACGACCGCTATTTCGACCTCGCTGATCAGGTGGTGCACCTGCACAACGGCCAGCTGCAGGCCTCGCCCCAGCCGGCCTGAATGAAAAGTTCGGAAAAACGGAAGTTTTTTTTCCGGTTTGTGGGTGGCGCTACGTCCTATAAATGCGAACCTAACTCAATAACATGCACGGAAGATCATGATGTCCTCCACGAAGCACCTTTCACCACGGATGAAGCTCATGCTTCAGCGCACCTTGCGCCCGTCTCTGTTGGCCAGCAGCGTTGGTCTGTTCCTCGCCAGCCCTTACGCGGCGATGGTGCAGGCCCAAGACGTGATGCTGGATATTCCGGCACAGTCGCTTTCCAGCGCCCTGCAAGAGCTTGGGCGCCAGGGCAATCTGCAAATTCTTTACAGCCCGGATCTGGTCGGCAATCGCAAGAGCGCGGCGGTCAAGGGCAACTACGCGCCAGCCACTGCGCTGGACGCACTGCTTCGTGGCACCGGCATCAGCTACCAGATTCGCGGCAACAGCGTAACGCTGCTAAAGTCCGACCAGAGCGCCATGGAACTGGGCGCCACTGCCATCGTCTCCAACGGTCTGGGTGAAACCACCGAGGGCACCGGTTCATATACCACTGCGGCCACCAGCACGGCGACGAAAATGCCGCTGTCGATTCGCGAGACGCCCCAGTCGGTGAGCGTGATTACCCAGCAGCGCATGCGTGACCAGAACATGATCAGTCTGGAAAACGTGATTGCCGAAGCGCCGGGCGTGCTGTTCAAAAAGAAGAGCAACTCCTCGGACGATGAAGTGGGCATTTTTTCCCGCGGGCTGAAAATCGAGAATTTTCAGGTTGACGGTATTCCCACCGTGTTCGAGCCGGAAATGAAAAACCAGGACAACGATCTGGCTGTGTATGACCGGGTCGAAATTGTGCGTGGCTCAACCGGTTTGCTCAGTGGCACCGGCAATCCGTCGGCCACCATCAACATGGTGCGCAAGCGCCCCACCCGTGAATTCCAGGCATCCATTCAGGGCAGCGCCGGCTCGTGGGACAACTACCGCACCGAAGTAGACGTTTCCGGGCCGCTGACTGAAACCGGCAACGTGCGTGGCCGCATGGTCGCGGCGTATCAGACGGCCGATTCCTTCACCGACCGCCTGAGCACCGAGCGGCAAGTGGCCTACGGCATTCTCGAAGCCGACCTGACTGAGCGAGACACCATCAGTTTCGGCATCGACTACCAGGTAAAAAACTGCAACGCCTGCGGCTACTTCGGCTTCCCGGCGTTCTTCAGCAACGGCAACCGCACCGACTTCGACCGCGACTACAACTCCGCTGCCGACTGGAGCCACGCCGACCGCAAACGCACCTCGATTTTCACGACGTATGAACACCGGTTCGATAACGATTGGTTAGCCAAAGTGGCGTACACCAATACGCGTGACGAGAACGATGTGGAGTACGGCTGGTTCAGTAGTCAGGGCTATCCCAATCAGGAAACCGGTGCCGGCACCACCCTCTACTTCGCCAAATGGCCGAGCCGGCCAGAGCAGAACGCAATCGACGCGTACGCCACTGGCCCGTTTACGCTGTTTGGTCGTGAGCACGAACTGATGGTTGGTGTTAGCGCCAACAAGTACCGCTCCAACGTGGATGCCCATACGCTTTGGGGCTATTACGACCCGACGCTGGTGGACTGGGATGGCCGCATTCCGAACGTGTACAACTGGCACGGCGACATAGCCCGGCCACCAAACCCGCGTGAGGGTGAAATCGAGTACGAACAACGAAATACGGCGGCCTATACGGCAGTCCGGCTGAAACCAACGGATGATCTTTCGGTGATCCTCGGTACCCGGTTGAGCTATTTCAAACTGGATAAATCCGTTCAGTACTACTTCGACCCGGGTGTGGAATACGCTCCAGACGGAGGCGAACGCAAGGAAACCGGAGAAGTCACCCCGTACGCCGGCATCGTTTACGACCTGGATGAAAACTACTCGGTCTATGCCAGCTACACCAAGATCTTCAAACCGCAGACCTCGCAGACGCTTGACGGCAAGTTCGTAGATCCCGCCGAGGGCGACAGCTACGAGATCGGCAGCAAGGCCGAGTACTACGACGGCAAACTCAACCTCACCGCTGCGCTGTTTGAAACCAAGCTCGACAACTACCCGGCGTCCACCGGTTTTGGCGACCAGTTTGGCAACGACTTCGTCAACCCGACCAATCTCAAGGTTAAAGGCGTCGAACTGGAAATTGCCGGCGAAATTCTCCCCGGCTGGCAAATGCAGGCGGGCTACAGCCACGTAACGCCCTACTACCCGGACGGCGTCGACGTGAACGTAGGCTTCCCCAAGAACAGCGTGAAAATGTTCAGCACCTACAACTTCCAGGGTGACCTCAATCGCCTGACACTGGGTGGCGGCGTGCGCTGGGAAAGTAAAACCAGCTACGACAACATTGAAGTGTTCGATGAGTACAACCCGGTCACCGCCAAACAGGAAAGCTACGCCCTCGTCGACGTGCTCGCGCGGTACAAGTTCGACGAACACTTCACCGGTACCCTCAACGTCGACAACGTATTCGACAAGGAGTACTACGCCAGTACCAGCGTTTACAGCGACCTGTACGGCGAGCCCCGCAGCTTTACCGCGACATTGCGTTGGGAATATTGAGCAACGTTTGATCTCACGAATCGTAGGTTGGGTTGAGCGCAGCGAAGCCTAACGGGGGCTCTACATGAAACCCAACGGGTTCGGCGGGAGACCTGCACGCGGAGCCCGTTGGGCTCCCGGGTGGGCTTCGCGGGGCTCACCGCCCGCGGACCGACCCATCCAACGTCAGCGCCACGTTCGTCGGTCGTGGGTCGTAGGTCGTAGGTTGGGTTGAGCGCAGCGAAGCCCAACTGGGGTCACACGAAACCCGCGGGGTTCGCCGGTAGACCTGCACGCGGAGCCCGATGGGCTCCCGGGTGGGCTTCGCGCAGCTCAACCCATCCTACCGCGTACCTGCACTGTAAAAACCGCTTCGCTTGAGGCGGTTTTTTTTCGCCCAAAAAACCTGAACCCCGCCTCTGCCGTCCAGTCGGAACTAGTACTGGACGCCGCCCGACCGCAGCCGTCGCGCCGGCATCGCTCCCCACACCCCCCATTCAGCGAGGAGACAGCATGAAAGCCGTGGTGTTTCACGACGTCGGCGATATTCGCCTTGACGACGTTCCCGAGCCGACCATACAGGCGCCTACCGACGCCATTATTCGTATCACCGCGTCGGCCATTTGCGGCACCGACCTGCATTTTGTGCGCGGCACGTTCAGCGGCATGGTCAAGGGCACCATTCTTGGCCACGAAGCCGTAGGCATCGTCGAAGAGTTGGGCAGCGACGTCCGCAATCTGCAAATCGGCGACCGCGTGGTGGTGCCCTCGACCATCGCCTGCGGTAACTGCTCGTATTGCCGAGCCGGTTATTACGCCCAGTGCGACGTGGCCAACCCCAACGGCAAAACGGCTGGCACGGCATTTTTTGGCGGGCCGCAGGCGACGGGGCCGTTTCAGGGGTTGCAGGCAGAAAAAGCGCGCATTCCTCACGCCAATATCGGCCTGATCAAATTGCCGATGGAAGTCAGCGACGACCAGGCAATTCTGCTCTCTGACATTTTCCCCACCGGCTACTTCGGTGCCGAAATGGCTGAGATCACGCCCGGCGACACCGTGGCCGTGTTCGGCTGCGGCCCGGTCGGGCAGTTCGCCATTGCCAGCGCCAAGCTGTTGGGCGCGGCGCGCGTGTTTGCTATCGACCATCTTGACGACCGCCTGCGCATGGCGCGTGAGCAAGGCGCCGAGATCATCAATTTCGATAAGGAAGACCCGGTTTCCACCCTGCTCCGCCTGACCGGTGACATCGGCGTAGACCGCGCGATCGATGCCGTCGGCGTGGACGCCGAACACTCGCGCTGCCACCACGGTTCACCGCTGCAGGAAGGCGCGTTTCGCGAAGAAATGGCCGCCGTCAGCCCCACCACACACCCCGACGGTGACAACTGGCACCCGGGCGACGCCCCAAGCCAGGCGCTGCAATGGGCTGTGGAAGCGCTGGCAAAGGCCGGCACATTGTCGATTGTCGGCGTCTACCCGCCACAAATGCGCAGCTTCCCGATTGGCGCGGCGATGAACAAAAACCTGACCATCAACATGGGCAACTGCCATCACCGCAAGTACATCCCCAAGCTCATCGAGCTGGTGGTGAGCAAGCGCATCGACCCGGCGGCCATCCTTACCCAGGTCAAGCCCATGACCGATGCCATCGAAGCGTTCAAACAGTTTGATCGACGCGCCAGCGGCTGGATCAAGGTGGAGCTGCATCCGCAGCAGCACACCCACGCGAGCAGCGGCTCGGAAGAAACCATCAGTGATACCGCCGTTTCACATGCGTTGCACAGGCCAGACTGAACCATGACCGCCATTCGAATCGGGATATCCGGCTGGCGTTACGGGCCATGGCGCGGCGAGTTCTACCCAGAGGGACTGGTGCAAAAGAACGAGCTCAAATTTGCCTCGCGCGCTGTCAACAGCATTGAAGTAAACGGCTCGTTCTACGCCCTGCAAACGCCTGAGCGCTACCGCGGCTGGGCGGCGGACACGCCGGACGATTTCGTCTTCAGCATCAAGGCGCCGCGCCTGATCACCCACATCAAACGCCTGCGCGACATCGAACAGCCGATGGCGAACTTCTTCGCCTCCGGCCTCGGTCAGCTGGACACACGCCTGGGGCCCCTGCTCTGGCAGTTTCCGCCGACGTTCAAGTACGACGCGGTGTTGATTGAAGAGTTTTTTCAGCAATTGCCGACCACGCGGCGCGCGGCCAAGAAGATTGCCAGCCAGTGCGACGAGCGCCGCCAAGTCGAGGGTTACCAGGACTGGCCCGGCAAATTGCCGATGCGCCACGCCATGGAGATTCGTCACGACAGTTTCGTCAACGACGAGTACATCGCGCTGCTGCGCAAATACAACGTCGCGCTGGTGGTAGCCGACGCCGCGAAGAAATGGCCGTACGCCGAAGACATCACCAGCGACTTCGTTTACATGCGCCTGCACGGCGATAAAAAGCTCTATGCCAGCGGCTACTCGGGCCCTGCGCTAAAGCGCTGGCACGACCGCATCGAAGCCTGGAGCCACGGCAAACAGCCGGCTGACGCTCACCTCATCAGCCCCGACAGCAAACCCAAGCGCGGCTCGCGCGACGTGTATTGCTACTTCGACAACGACATCAAGGTGCGCGCGCCATTTGATGCGCGCAAGTTGCTGGAGTCGTTCGACCTCACCGCCGAGTTGGCGACGAAACCCGGTGAATTACCGCAAGGAATCGAGTTATGACCACCGTCACCTCCGTGCCACTGCCTGTGAATCAGCTGCGGCCCGCCGTGCACAGCCTGCGCATTCTTACGGTCAACACGCACAAGGGATTCACCTTCTTCAACCGGCGTTTCATCTTGCCCGAGCTGCGCGACGCGGTGCGCACCATGGACTCCGACCTGGTGTTTCTGCAGGAAGTGCACGGCACTCACCAAACCCATGCCAAGCGCTACAGCAACTGGCCGCCGACGCCCCAGTACGAATTTCTCGCCGATGCCATGTGGCCGCAATTCGCCTATGGGCGCAACGCGGTGTACCCGGACGGCGACCACGGCAATGCGCTGCTGTCGAAATTCCCGATTCTGCGTCACGACAACCTCGACGTTTCGGTCGGCGTACACGAGCAACGCGGCCTGTTGCACAGCGTGCTCGACGTACCCGGCCACCGCGAGGTGCATGCCATTTGCGTGCACCTGGGCCTGCGCGAAGGCCATCGGCAAAAACAGCTGGAGCTGTTGTGCACGCTGCTTGATGCACTGCCCAAAGACGCACCGGTGATTGTCGCCGGCGACTTCAACGACTGGCGCCTGCGTGCCGATGCCGTGCTGGCCAACGCCGGGATGGAGGAAGTGTTTATGCAGCATTTCGGCGCCCCCGCCCGCAGCTTTCCGGCGCGCTGGCCGCTGTTGTGCCTGGACCGAATTTATATCCGCAACGCCCAGAGCCATGAGCCCCAGGTGTTGTCGACAAGACCGTGGTCGCATCTGTCCGACCATGCGCCGTTAGCCGTGGAGATTCGCCTATGAAGTACGAGTGGCGTGAAGGTAATGAAGTACAGCTGCTGATCAATGGCGAGGAGTTCTACCCGCGCGTATTCGCCTGCATCGAGGCGGCGCGCAAGGAGGTGCTGCTGGAGACCTTCATCATTTATGAAGACAAGGTCGGCCAGGAGCTGCAGAAAGTGCTGATCGCAGCCGCCAAGCGTGGGGTAAACGTGGAAGTGACGGTGGACGGTTACGGCACGGCCGATCTTGGCTCGCCCTACGTGGCCGCGCTCACCGAAGCTGGCGTGAAGCTCAATATGTTCGACCCGCGCCCGCGCGTGCTGGGCATGCGCACCAACCTGTTCCGCCGCCTGCACCGCAAAATTGTCGTGGTAGACGCTGAAATCGCCTTTATCGGCGGCATCAACTTCTGCGCCGACCACCTTGCCGATTTCGGCCCGATGGCCAAGCAGGACTACGCCGTGCAAGTGCGCGGGCCCATCGTCACCGACGTTCACCGTGCGGCCCTTGAGCTGCTGGCATGGCGCCGTGGCGATCGTCCCGGCCAGCAACCGGCCTCACCCGCCAATCACTTCCGCGGCACGGTGCGCATGCTTCTGACCCTGCGCGACAACGAGCAGTACCAGGACTGCATCGAAGCGGCCTACATGAACGCCATCCGTTCAGCTAACCACCGCCTGGTGATTGCCAACGCCTACTTCTTCCCCGGCTACCGGCTGCTGCGCGAGCTGCGCAACGCCGCGCGCCGGGGCGTGAAGGTGACGTTGATTATGCAAGGCATGCCGGACATGCCAGTGGTGCGCCTGTGCACGCGGCTGCTCTACAACTACCTGCTGCGTGACGGTGTGGTGATTCACGAATACTGCCAACGCCCGCTGCACGGCAAGGTCGCACTGGTGGACCACGAATGGGCGACCGTGGGCTCCAGCAATCTGGACCCGTTGAGCCTGTCGCTGAACCTTGAAGCGAACCTGATCATTCGCGACCACCGCTTCAACCAGCAACTGCACGACCACCTCACCGAGCTGGCGAACGCCAGCTGCAAACGCATCAGCCTGGAGCGGGTGATGCGCGGCTACTGGTGGCGAGCGCCCATCATTTTTCTCACCTTCCATTTCCTGCGCCACTTCCCAGCGATTGCCGGTTGGTTGCCGGCCCACTCGCCGCGCCTGAAACCACTGGTTGTAACCGAACCGCTGGCAGTGAACCCACAGAGCGAGAACGACATGAACCTTAAAACGGAGGAAAGCCGATGAGCGCCAACAGCGTCGCCTCCGAGCAGCAAGACAACTCCGAGCAGGACAAACCGCAACCGGCCTGGAAAATCTGGGGCAAACGGCTACTCAATGTTTTCTTCTTCTGCCTGGTGCCCGTGCTGCTCTACCTGCTGGTGAAAAACCTCAACTGGCAGGAAGTGAAAACCGCGCTGCATGCCTACAGCGCGCAGACGCTGCTGCTGGCCTTGCTGGCGAGCGCCGTGAGTTACGCGGTTTACAGCTGTTTCGACCTGATCGGCAGTCACTACACCGAACACAAACTGCCGGCCCGGCAGACCATTCCGGTGACGTTTGTGTGTTACGCCTTCAACCTCAACCTGAGCTCGTGGGTCGGCGGCATCGCCATGCGCTACCGCCTGTACTCGCGCCTCGGGCTGGATGTGCCGACCATCACCAAAGTCATCAGCATCAGCCTGCTGACCAACTGGCTCGGCTACATCCTGCTCGCCGGCGGCGTGTTTTCCCTGCGCCTGGTAGACCTGCCCGAACACTGGAAAATCGGCGAAAGCACCCTTCAACTCATCGGCTTCGCGTTGCTGGCGGCATCGGCGGTGTACCTCTTCGCCTGCAAATTCAGCAAACGCCGCAACTGGCACTTCGGCAAACAGGAAATCACCCTGCCCAGCCTGCGCATGGCAAGTGTGCAGGTCGTGCTGGGCACGCTGAACTGGGGGCTGATGGCGGCGATGATCTTCATCCTGCTGCCCGACAAAGTCTCGTACTGGGACATTCTCGGCATTTTGCTCATCAGCAGCATCGCCGGCGTCATTACCCATATCCCGGCCGGGCTTGGCGTACTGGAAGCGGTGTTTATTGCACTGCTACAACACCAGGTCGACAAAGGCTCGATCGTTGCCGCGTTGATCGGCTACCGGGTCATCTACTTCCTGATCCCGTTGGCCGTCGCCGTGGTTGTGTACCTGGTACTGGAAAAGCGCGCCAAACACATTCGGACTTCGCAGGACGATTGACGGGCGAAAGCATCGCGGCTGAAACCTTTAATAATGGCTTTGGCCGCGATGCTATTACGATTGAATCAATAAGATTTGTATCGTCCGGGATGTTGGGCCGTTGCGGCTTGAGCGGCCATTCCGGCAACGAAGTTTGCAGGGCTCGCCAGCAAGCTGGCTCCTACAAAGAACTGCGCCACGACGATGTATCGCTTTTCGTAGGAGCGACCTTGGTCGCGAACCCTGGAAACGGAAATCTCGGCAACGAAGTTTGCAGGGTTCGCCAGCAAGCTGACTCCTACGAAGAAACTGTGCGGCGACGTTGATTCGCTTTGTAGGAGCGACCTTGGTCGCGAACTCCCTGAAACGGCAATGCTGCCAGAAGACTTTAGAGGTAATTTGAATGTTGGGCTTCGCTGCGCTCAACCCAACCTACGCATTGCGCGACATTTTAACGGTGGAGTTTGGCATGCGACGAACTGGACTTCGCTTCGCTCATCGAACGCGGAATAACCCAACCTACGTCGATACCGTAGGTTGGGTTGAGCGCAGCGAAGCCCAACGGGCCCTTACGGCTTGAGCACCAACGTCCCCAACGGCGGCAAGCTGAGGCTCAGCGATTGCGGCTGGCCGTGCGCTTCCGCGCCCTCTGTATGCACGCTGCCTCGCGACCCGGCGTTCGAGCCGGAGAATTGCTCGTCGTCGCTGTTGAGCAGAACGTGCCATTCGCCCGCCTGCGGCACGCCGATCCGGTAGTTCTCTCGCGGCACAGGGGTGAAGTTGTGCACGACCAGCATCGGCGCGCCATCGTCGCCGTGGCGTAGCCAGGCGTACACGCTGTTGGCCGCATCGTCGCCGATCAGCCATTGGAAGCCTTCGGCGCGGCCGTCGCGTTGGTGCATGGCGGGGTGCTGGCGGTATAGCTGGTTGAGGGTCTTAACCAGGTTTTGCGCGCCCTGGTGTTCGCCATAACGCAGCAGGTACCAGTCCAGTTCATGGTCGTGGCTCCATTCGCGCCACTGGCCGAACTCGCAGCCCATAAACAGCAATTTCTTGCCGGGATGGGTCCACATAAAGCTCAGGTACAAACGCAGGTTGGCAAATTTCTGCCAGCGGTCGCCGGGCATTTTGTCGAGCAACGAGCGCTTGCCGTGCACCACTTCGTCGTGGGAAATCGGCAGGATGAATTGCTCGGTAAACGCATAGAGCAAGCCAAACGTCAGCTGGTCGTGGTGGTGCTGACGGTTGATCGGGTCTTCGGCAATGTACTTGAGGCTGTCGTGCATCCAGCCCATGTTCCATTTGTAGGCGAAGCCAAGGCCACCGCTCTGGGTGTCATGGCTGACGCCTGGCCAGGCGGTGGACTCCTCGGCAATCACCAGTGCGCCAGGCACTTCGCTGTGCACCACGTCGTTGAGGTGGCGGAGGAAGTCGATGGCTTCGAGGTTTTCCCGGCCACCGTGGCGGTTGGGAATCCACTCGCCCTGCTTGCGGGAATAGTCGCGGTACAGCATTGAGGCCACTGCATCTACACGCAGGCCATCGATGTGATACAGCCGCAACCAGTGCAGCGCCGAAGCCAGCATGTAGCCATGCACTTCGTTGCGGCCGAGGTTGTAGATAAAGGTGTCCCAGTCTTGGTGGAAGCCCTCGAACGGGTGCGCGTATTCATACAACGCGGTGCCGTCGAAGCGCGCCAGGCCGTGACTGTCGGTGGGGAAATGCGCAGGCACCCAGTCGAGAATCACGCCGATGCCGGCGCAATGGCAGGCGTCGACAAATGCGGCAAACTGCGCTGGCGTGCCATAGCGCGCACTGGGCGCAAACTGGGACAACAACTGGTAGCCCCACGAGCCACCAAACGGGTGCTCCATGATCGGCAACAGCTCGACATGGGTGAAGCCCATTTCGTGCATGTACGGAATCAACTGGTCCGCGAGCTCCGGCCATTGCAGCACGCGACCGTCGTCGTGACGCCACGAGCCTACGTGCATTTCGTAAATCGACAGCGGCTGGTTATGCGCCTGATGCTGCGGGCGGTTTTCAATCCACTGCTGGTCGTTCCAGACAAATTCCAGCGGCTGCGCCACCACCGAACCCGTGGCCGGCGGATGCTCGGTGGCCAGGGCGATGGGGTCGGCCTTGAGCGGCAATACGCCGTGACTGCCGAGAATTTCGTATTTGTACACCTCGCCCGGCGCGATACGGGGAATGAAAATCTCCCACACACCCGAGGGGTGCCGGGCACGCATCACATGGCGGCGGCCATCCCAACCATTGAAATGACCCACCACCGAAACGCGCCGGGCATTGGGTGCCCAGACCGCAAAACGCACGCCCGGAATGCCGTCCACTTCCACCAACTGCGCGCCGAAGGCTTTGCCGAGATCACGGTGATTGCCTTCGTTGAACAGGTAAATGTCCATGTCGCCGAGCTGCGGCCCGAACGCGTAGGGGTCTTCGATCTCCTGCTCGCCCGCGCCCCAACGGATGCGCAGGCGATAACGGCGGTCGTCGGCCGGGCGGATCGTGAACATGCCGGGCACTTCGCCCAAGGTCATGGCGCCGAGGTTTTCGCCATTGCTGGCGTCGATCAGATCCACACCCAGCGCACCGGGCAAATAGGCGCGAACAATCGGCCCCTGCTCGTCGCGATGGGGCCCGAGAAAGGCGAACGGATCGCTGTGCTCGGCGCGCACCAACGCCTGAACCTGTTCATCCGGCAGGGTGCTCTCGCGCGGGGTCAGCACATTGGAATCAGTCATCGTGCAGCACTCCCCAACAGGTTTTGCCCCAGTTCCACCAGCCCTTGCACCGGCACATTCAGCCAGTCGGGACGGTAGCGGGCTTCATACAGAATTTCGTAGGCGGCTTTTTCCAGGCTGAACAGCGTCATGGCAGCCACTTCACCGTCGCGCTCATGCCAGGCATGTGGCAGTTCGGCGGCGGCCAGGCGGTACGCTTCCTGGAAGGCAGTGCGCGCCTGAGTGCGGTAGTTCTGCGCCACGCTGCGGCGCACCTGCTCGGCCTCGGGTGAGGCATCGGTGCTCTGCGTGTTGCGTATGGCCATGGCGGCGGCGTAGTCGAACGAGCGAATCATGCCGGCCACGTCCTTCATCGGGCTGTGGCGCATGCGGCGCTCTTCCAGACTGCGGGTCGGCTCGCCTTCGAAGTCGATCAGGTAAGCATCGCCCTGCACCACCAACACCTGGCCCAGGTGCAAGTCGCCATGCACACGAATGCGCAAACCGCCCAGGCACTGCTTCGCCAGCTTGCCAACCGCCGTCAGCAGCGTTTTGCGATTGCCGGCCAGCCACTTCACGGCATCGGCGTCGGCGCTGCTGCTGGCGGCAACCACATCGAGTGCTTCCTCCAACTGCGCGCCAATGCTGCGGGCCCATTCGTCCACATCGTTTTTCGTACTGGTGACGGCGCCGAAATCCGGGTTGTCGCTTGGCTGTGCCAGCACGCTGTGCATCTCACCCAAGCGACGGCCGAGCATGCGCGCAAACGCAGCCAGCTCGACGCTGGCCGGGGCGATACCTTCGTCGGCATCGTTCACGGCCGGCGCTGCAAGCTGGTCGCGAATGGCCCGTTCCAGCGTGTTCTGCGTCCACAGCCACGCATCACCCTGGTTGCTCAGGAACTGCTGCAACACCATCAAGGTGTGCGGCACGCCTTCGTTGTCAACGCGGCGCACTTCGCCGAGCAATTGCGGAATATTGGCGAAGCCCTGCGCGGTGAGGTAGCCACCCATTTCCGTTTCCGGGTGAATACCCGGCATCACCCGACGGACCAGCTTGAGCACCATGCTTTCACCGATCAGCGCCGAGCTGTTGGATTGCTCGGCCGAAACCAGTTTGATCTCTTCGTCCGGTTTATCCGCCATCGCCAGCAGCTGCGGGGTCGGCAGGAACTGCAATTCGCAACCGCCGGAAGTGAGCACCTGCTCGTCGCGCAGATAACGCACCACCTGCTGGCTGAATTCGCCGAGGGTGAAGGCGTCGGTCAACAGCCCCACCTCGCGGCCCCGGCGCAAACGGGCCAGCGCCAGTTGCTGCGGCACGGTACTGCCGGCGGTGTTTTCCGCCACGTAGCTGAGCGGCAACTGGTAGTGCTCAACATGATCACCGCTGCGCACCTGCACTTCACTCAGCACGCTACGCGCGCCAAACGGCACCGCGTACAGCAACTTGTATTCAGCACTGGCCGCATCGTCGAGCGCGGAGAACCAGCGGCGTTTTGGCAGATAGGCCGGCAACGACTCGCGGCTCAGCGTCATGCTGCAGCGCGACTGCATCAGCTCGTTAAGGTCACGTTTGATAACCAGGGTTGGAAGTTCGGGCATACGGTCCACCGGCGGCACGTGCCACGCGGGCATCTGTGCTTCTTCAGCAAGCAAGAACCAATAAAAACCGTAGGGCGGCAGCGTCAGCAGGTAATTGAGCTGGCCGATCGGCGGGAACGACGTACCGCCCACCATCTCGACCGGCACCATGCCGTTGTACGCCGACAGCTCCAGCTCGGCGGCCTGCGCAGCGCGGGACACGTTAGCCACGCACAGAATGATTTCGCGCTTGCCATCCACGCCGGTGTATTCGCGCACATAGGCGAGAATGCGGCGGTTGGCCGGTGCGAGCATTTTCAGGGTGCCGCGCCCGAAGGCTTTCTGTTGTTTACGAATGGCGAGCATTCGCCGCGTCCAGTTCAGCAACGAATGGGTGTCGCGCTGCTGGGTTTCGACGTTGATGCTCTGGAACCCGTAGAGCGGGTCCATGATCGGCGGCAACACCAGGCTGGCCGGGTCGGCGCGGGAAAAACCGCCGTTGCGGTCGATAGACCACTGCATCGGCGTGCGCACGCCGTCGCGGTCGCCGAGGAAGATGTTGTCGCCCATGCCGATTTCGTCGCCGTAATACAACGTCGGCGTGCCCGGCATCGACAGCAGCATGCTGTTGAGCAACTCGATACGCCGACGATCACGTTCCACCAGCGGCGCCAGGCGGCGACGAATACCCAGATTGATCCGCGCGCGCCGGTCGGCAGCGTAGTAGTTCCACAGGTAATCGCGCTCGTGGTCGGTGACCATTTCCAGCGTCAGCTCATCGTGGTTACGCAAGAAAATCGCCCATTGGCAGTTGTCCGGAATTTCCGGGGTCTGGCGCAGGATGTCGGTAATCGGGAAGCGGTCTTCCTGGGCGATGGCCATGTACATGCGCGGCATCAGCGGGAAGTGGAAGGCCATGTGACATTCGTCACCGGGGCCGCCGTCTTCGCCGCCGAAATACAACTGCGTGTCTTCCGGCCACTGATTGGCCTCGGCCAGCAGCATGCGATCCGGGTAGGTAGCGTCCAGCTCGGCGCGAATCTTCTTCAGCACGTCGTGGGTTTCAGCGAGGTTTTCGTTGTTGGTGCCTTCGCGCTCGATCAGGTACGGAATGGCGTCCAGGCGCAGGCCGTCCACGCCCAGATCCAGCCAGAAGCGCATCACGCTCAACACTTCTTTGAGCACCTGCGGGTTATCGAAATTCAGGTCCGGCTGGTGGGAATAGAAGCGGTGCCAGAAGTACTGGCCAGCGACCGGGTCCCAGGTCCAGTTGGACTTCTCGGTGTCGAGAAAGATGATCCGCGTTTCCGGGAATTTCTGGTCAGTGTCCGACCACACATAAAAATCCCGCGCCTTGGAACCCGGCTTGGCCTTGCGCGCTTTCTGAAACCACGGGTGCTGGTCAGAGGTGTGGTTGATGACCAGCTCGGTGATCACCCGAATGCCGCGCCGGTGTGCCTCGGCGATAAAACGCTTGGCGTCGGCCATGGTCCCGTAGTCGGGGTGCACGTCGCGGTATTCGGAAATATCGTAGCCATCGTCCCGCCGTGGCGACGGGTAAAACGGCAACAGCCAGATGGTGTTCACGCCCAGGTCGGCAATGTAATCCAGCTTGGCAATCAAGCCCGGAAAGTCGCCGATGCCGTCGTTGTTGGAGTCGAAATACGACTTCACGTGCACCTGGTAAATCACCGCGTCCTTGTACCAGAGCGGATCATTGATAAAGGCGGCAGGCCGGCGTTTTTTACTGCGTCTGTCGACTGGCGCTTTGCTGCCAGCTGGAGCTTTGTCGTTGTTCGCTGCGTCGCTCATTGCGTATTCCCTTAGCCGGTTACGCGCACACGCCAGATACCGAATGGCTGGTGCCATGGCTCGATGCGCATCCATTGGGTTTTGCCATACCAGGTCCAGGTGTGGCCGGTCATCAAATCTTCGCCATGCAGATTGGCGTCATCAGGCAGCCCGAACTCCCAGAGCGGCAGTTCGAAATGGGCTTCCTGGGCGTTGTGCGGGTCGAGGCTGACCGCCACCAGCACGAAATTGCTGAGGTCTGCCGTGCGTTTGCCGAACAGCAGAATGTTGTCGTTGTAACAGGTGTAAATCTGCAGCCCGAGGTGGGTTTGCAGCGCCGGGTTCTGGCGGCGAATGCGATTGAACTGGGCGATCTCGCTGACGATGTTGCCCGGCTGCTGAAAATTGCGCGGCCGAATCTGGTACTTCTCGGAATCCAGGTATTCCTCTTTGCCCGGCACCGGTGCCGACTCGCAAATCTCGAACCCCGAATACATGCCCCACAGGCCCGACCCCATGGTGGCCAACGCGGCGCGAATCAGAAAACCTGCCCGACCGTTGTTATGCAAAAAGGCCGGGTTGATATCCGGCGTATTCACAAAGAAATTCGGCCGGTAGCAATCGCGCCACGGCGCCTGGTTCAGCTGGGTGAAGTACTCAGCCAACTCGGCCTTGGTGTTGCGCCAGGTGAAATAGGTGTAGCTCTGGCTGTAACCGACCTTACCCAGACGCGCCATCATGGCCGGGCGGGTAAAGGCCTCCGCGAGGAAAATCACCTCCGGGTGCGTGGCGCGAATATCAGCAATCAGCCACTCCCAGAACGGCAACGGTTTGGTGTGCGGGTTATCCACGCGGAACAGCGTAACGCCCTGCTCCACCCAGCCCTTGACCACATCGCGCAGCGCCAGCCACAACTGCGGCATGGCGTCTTCGGAATAGAAGTCGACATTAACGATGTCTTCGTACTTCTTCGGCGGGTTTTCCGCATGGCGAATACTGCCGTCCGGCCGCCAGCTGAACCAACCCGGATGCTCCTGCAACCACGGGTGATCGGGCGAGCACTGAATGGCGAAGTCCAGCGCGATTTCCAGGCCGTGCTCCTTGGCAGCCTGCACCAACGCGCGGAAATCCTCGAAGGTACCGAGCTGCGGGTGAATGGCATCGTGGCCGCCATCCTTGCTGCCGATGGCATACGGGCTGCCGGGATCATTCGCGCGCGCTTGCAGGGAATTATTGCGGCCTTTGCGGTGCGCCTTGCCGATGGGATGAATCGGCGGGAAATACAACACATCGAAGCCCATATCGCGCACATACGGCAGCCGCTCGATCACATCGCGGAACGTACCGTGGCGGTCCTCATCATCCGTCGCCGAGCGCGGGAACAGCTCATACCAACTGGCGAACTCGGCCAGCTTGCGCTCGATGTCCATCGGATAGGCCGGGCTGTTCACCCGGTGCGGATGGGCCTCGGTCTGGCGCATCGCTTCGGTGGTTTCCGGCGCCAAAAAGAACTTCACCCGCTCTTCCACCGACTGCGTGTCCTGCAGCGTACGCAAGCGCTCGGCCATCAACTCCGCATGCTCCGGGCCGGCGTGCTCGGCCGCGCGGCGCAGCAACAACTCGCCTTCCTGCAGCTCAAGGGTGATGGGCACCCCAGCGGAAAACTTCTTCAACAACTCATAAGTAAAGGTGCCGTAAACATCCCACCACGCCTGCACCGCGAACTGATAACGCCCAGGCTGGCCGGGCGTAAAGGTGCCCTGCCACAGATCATTACCCAGGGACTCCAGCGGCGCGCGGTGCCACTTTTCTTCCAGCTCGGCGCGCCAGAGGATGGAAGCGTCGAGCTTGTCGTGCCCGTCCGTGAAAATCACCGCAGTGACCGTGACGGCAGAACCGGCGATGCCCTTGGCGGCAAAACGACCGGCATCGACAACAGGCGTAACGGACTCGATAGCGATGCGGGGCAACTGCAGGGCGTCATCTATTTGCAGGGTGGCAGCCTGACGTTCAGCAACCTGATTGAGGGGGGCCAACGGGCTGGCGTGCGACATCGAATCGGGCTCCTTCTTTGCAAACAGCCGCCGCCCGGGGTGGAGATTGGGAGGCGGCTGGTTGGGATTCGTCATCCCTGGCGAAACAGGGGGCGTAATGTTCCGAGCCCCGGGTTAGAGCAAAAGTTCAGGGATTTGGTGGATTGGTTTGATGGGCGATGGTGTTTGCGGGAATGGGGGCTGAAGCCGCTCTTGGCGGTATGCCGCTCGCTGTGGGAGCGGGTCGTGAGGGTTTTGGTCGAGGGCGTTCGACAGTCCGCTTGATTTACCGAGTTTGATCTGGTGATTCAGCTTGTGATCTATCGCTTGTGATCTGGCTTTTGATTCACCCCGCACCGTCAGCGCAGGCCGAGTGGAGTCGTTGGCCGGGAGCCGCTAGAGGTGAGCCAGACGTGAGACTCTGGATCCCCGCCTGCGCGGGGATGACGGAGGATTTTCCAAACACCTCTGTCATCCCCGCGCAGGCGGGGATCCAGAATTTCAAGCCGTACACTGTAGATCGGAGAAGGCATTCATTACCGCATGCACCGAACGTTTTGTTTCGCGCCTTACGCGCGAGCTTCTTTTGGCATTGCGGATTGCCGGCCAGATCGCCGGCCGATGCAATTAGTCGCCAGACCAATGCCCTGCTCTCCAGCCAACTCGCGAAATCACAAGTTGGCCACCACTCCCCCGTAATCTAAAGTCTCCCCCCATGCTCATCGCCTACCTGACCCTCTTCGCCAGCGCCTTCATCGCCGCCACCCTGCTCCCGCTGCAGTCGGAAGCCGTGCTGGCCGGCTTGCTGCTCACCGGCAATTACTCCACCGCAGCGCTAATCCTCATCGCCACACTCGGCAATGTGCTGGGCTCACTGGTCAACTGGGCACTGGGCCGGGGCATCGAGCGCTTCCGCGATCGCCGCTGGTTTCCCGCCAGTGAACAACAACTGCAACGCGCACAAGGGTGGTACCAGCGCTACGGCTGCTGGACCTTGCTGCTCAGCTGGCTACCCATCGTCGGCGACCCGCTGACCCTGATCGCCGGCGTGATGCGCGAACCGCTGTGGCGGTTTTTGCTGTTGGTTACCGTCGCCAAGGCCGGCCGCTACCTGGCGCTGGCGGCCGTGGTGCTATACGCGTAGCTAATCGTCCAGCGGCGCGGGCGCTGGGGCTGGTGCCGCCGCTGGTGCCTCGGCCTGTTTGCTGGCTTCCTTCTCACGCATCGGCATCTCATCGACCAGGCTGAACAATTGCTTGGGGTCGATAGCTCCGGAGTGTTCGAGCTTCTTCTCGCCGTCCTTGCCGACCAGAATCACTTTCGCATCCGCGCTGGCGCCCAGTTTCAATGCACGAATCAGGGCCATGGTGGTTTGCGGGTCGAGGTCTTTGCCGTTGCGTTGGCCGATGGTGTTCACCACGGTGTAAAGCACCATGTCGCGCTCTTTGAAGGCCGCTTCGTTGGCCGGTTCTTTCAACGCGGCGAGCAATTTCACCAGCGCCGGATCAGCCGCACTGTTGGCAATCACGATCACCGGCCGCGCCTGTCCACGGTCGGCGGCGAGCGGGCTGTCGTTATCGTCGGCAAACGCCGGGGCGCTTAGCGCGACCATCAACGCCAGAGTGAATGAGCGCAAAAACATACACACCTACTTTGGAAAACTGTCCCGTCAGAGATTGCCCGCGAGGGGCAAAGGTTCACTGGTGGCCAAGACATCCGTGCCCGTTTTCGGTAACAAACCGCTAAAACGAGAATAATTTGCAATTGAGAGCTATCGTCGTTACGGCTAAGCTAGCGGCCCTTCCCGCCCGCTTGTGCCTATCGGTTCCAGTGATGTCGCAGAAACATTCCTCGCTGCTGGCCTGCTTTATTGCCGAACGTCGTAGCCTGGCCGCGTATCTCACCGGCCGCACGGGCTGCGCGGCAACTGCCGATGATTTGCTGCAAGACGCCTGGCTCAAGCTAAGCCGCGCGCAAAGCGTTGAAGCGGTGGGCAATCCCCTGGCGTACTTGCGGCGCATGGCCACCAACCTGGCGATTGACGACGCACGCGCCAATGCCCGCCGGCTGCTAGAGCCGATGGAAATTGATGCACTGCTGGAAATCGCCGACGAAACGCCCAACGCCGAGCAGAAAACTTCGGACGCCCAACAATTGCAGCGGTTATTGGAAATCGTCGAGGAATTGCCCACCCGACGTCGCGAGCTGTTTGTGGCCGCGCGCATTGAAGGGTTGCCGCACAAGGCTTTGGCTGAGCGCTTTGGCGTGAGCGTGCGCACCATAGAGCTGGAGATTCATCGCGCCCTGGACCACTGCAGCGAGCGCCTGCGCCAGCTGGCGGGCGAGTCGAAGCGCTAAGCTCTCATGTACAGTAGCCCCCTTTTTTCGGCCAGCCGCGCGCAATGACCCGAGTTCATCAGCCCTCACCGTCTATGGAAAACCTCAGCAGCCAGGCCAATGCCTGGGTGGTGCGTTTGACCTCCGGCGAGGCCACCGTTGAGGACGCCCGCGCGCTGCGTGAGTGGTGCGCAACAAGCCCGGCGCATGCCGAGGCCTATCGCCAGGCGGCGGCGTTGTGGAAACAAAGCGGTCAGGCGCTGGCCGCCAACCGCCTCGTGGGCAAGCGCACAAAGCGCAGCCGTTTTGTCTGGTCTGGCGTTGCAGCGGTCTGCGTGGCGCTGGTGGTGGGCCTGGCGCAACTGGGCGTGGCGCCGGATGCCCGCGCGTTGCTGGCCGATTACCACACGCCCGCTGGCGCCCTGCAGCGGGTCGAGCTGGAAGACGGCAGCGTGGTGGAAATGGATGCCGCCACCCGCCTGGATGTCGACTTCAGCCACAACCAGCGGCATATCACCCTGGGAGCCGGCGCGGCCGTTTTCCATGTGCAACACGATGCCAAACGGCCGTTTGTGGTCAGCGCGCAGAACGGCACCGTCACTGCCATCGGCACCGTCTTCGAGGTGCGCGAGCAAGGCGACGGCGTGAAGGTCACCTGCAGCGAAGGTGTTATTGCCGTTAACCAGTCGGGGCTTGGTCAGCAGTTGCTCAATGCCGGCGAACAGATCCGCTACAGCGCCGGGGGGCGCAGCACCCAGACCCGCGTCGATAGCGAGCAGGAACTGGCGTGGCGCCAAGGCCTGCTGGTATTCAAAAACCGGCCGTTGCAGGAGCTGGTAGACGAGCTCAACCGCTACCACCAGGGGCGAATTCTGATCAGTAATTCGCGCATCGCTGCGCTGCCGGTCAGCGGCGTATTTCACTTAAAGCGCCCCGACGAAGCCTTGCGGCATATCGAGCAAACCCTGCAACTGAGTGCCACCCGGCTGCCCGCTGGCGTGGTGCTGCTGCGTTAGCAAATTATTTCGCGGATTTATTGCGGGTCGCCCCTTCGGCCAGCGTCATTCAGATAAGAACAACTATCAAATGACGTTTTGGGGGATGTAATGGGGATCACACGCGAGCGCTTGCCAACAGGCACACCGTCACTGCAACGTCACACGCTGGCCATTGCTGTATGGCTGGGCTGTTCGGCGCTGCTGAACGTGGCACAGGCGGCGCAACAGACACCTGCCGCCGCACAGCAAACGCTGAGTTTCAACCTGCCCGCACAACCGCTGGACGCCGCCCTCGCCAGTTATGGCATCGCCACTGGCATTCAAGTGCTTTACGGCGCGCCCGTTACTCAGGGGCTGACCTCCACCGCCGTGTCCGGCAGCTATACCCGCGAGCAAGCGCTGGCCCGGCTGCTGAGTGGTACCGGCTTGTCGTACCAATTCACCGCCGAGCGCAGCGTTACCCTGCAAGCTGCCGCGCCAGCGCGGGCGGCCATGGAAATCGCGCCGGTAATGGTCAGTGGCGAGAAAATCAGCCGCACCCTGGCGCAAACGCAAACCAGCGTGGTGGTCAACACGGCCGCCGACTTGCGCGAGCATGGCGACGCCAACCTCGGCAACGTGTTCGCCCGCACCCCGGGCGTTTACACCCAGTCGGGCAATGAAAACTGGGGCATTCGCGGCGTGCCGGTCTCCGGCTTCGATGACCAGGGCCCCGCTACGCTCAACGGCGCCGTGTCGGTGTATGTCGATGGCGCGCAACAACCCAACCGCGCGCTGACCCTGAGCCCCATGTCGATGTGGGACGTCGAGCAGGTTGAAGTGCTGCTTGGCCCGCAATCCACCACCCAGGGCCGCAACTCGCTGGCCGGCGCGGTGGTGATTCAAACCCGCAACCCTACGTTTGAACCCAGCTTTTCCGCACAGACCAGCGCCGGCAATTACGGCGAAAGCGGCGCGGCCGTGGCGGGCGGCGGAGCGCTCATCGATGGTGTAGTGGCTGGCCGTGTGGCCGTGGATTATCAGGACGGCGACGGCTACGTCGACAACGTCACCACCGATAGCGACGCCAACCCCAACCGCAACAAAAACGCGCGCGGCAAATTGCTGGTACTGCCCAACGATGACCTCGACGTACTGCTCACCTACGCCTACCACGACAGCCTGCAAGGCGATAACTCGATCTACCGCAAAAACGGCCATGTGCAGTACTACAAAATCGCCTCCAACACCGAAGCCCACGACGCGCTGCAACAGAACACCGGCAGCGCGAAGGTCGATTACCGCCTGAACGACGCCTGGACCCTCACCAGCCAGACCTCGGGCACGCAATCCGATTACACCTCGCTGCTGGACTTCGACCAGCGCGCCAACGCCAATCAGGAGGTTGCGCGTACTCAGGAAACCCACCTGTTCAGCCAGGAAGTGCGCATGGCCTACGAAGGCGAAACACTGCGCGGGTTCAGCGGTATTTACTACGGCCGCACAACCAACAGTTTCCATGACCAACTGATTTTCAGCGGCACCACTGTGGCTGAGGTGCAGGGCTACACCAAAATCCACAACAGTGCGGCGTTTGGCGAACTGAACTGGGACTTCGCCCCGGACTGGACGCTGATCACCGGCCTGCGCTACGACGTGGAAAACAACAAGACCACCGTTGAGGATGACCTGTCCGAAGACGCCGACGTCGACAAAACCTTCGACGCCCTGCTGCCCAAGCTCGGCGTGGACTACCACTTCGCCGACAACCACTACTTAGGCTTTATGGTGCAGCGCGGCTACCGTGGTGGCGGCGTGAACGTACGGGCTGGCAGCAGCCACACCGCCTACGACCCGGAATACACCACCAACTACGAGCTGTCGTATCGCGGCGCCTGGCTCGACGACAGCCTGCGCGCCCGCGCCAACCTCTACTACACCCAGTGGAAAGACCAGCAAGTCAGCCTGCTCGACCCCACCGAAAGCTACTTCGAAATCTACAACGCTGCGCGCAGCGATATTCGCGGCCTTGAAGTGTTCCTGGAGCACGACGTCACCGAGCAACTGAAGCTAAACGCCGGTATGGCGTACACCTATGGCCGCTACAAAAGCTTCGAGACCCCGGACGGCGACCGCAGCGGCGAAGCGTTTCTGTTCGCGCCTAAATACAAAGTGTCGGTGGGCGGCAGTTATCGCTTCGACAATGGCCTTAACGTGACCACCGACGTGGTCTACCAGGCCGGCAGCCCCTCGGCATACGAGTTCGATGCAGACGGCGAAGTCGCCCACACCCGCCGCAGCGACGACCATGTGCTGGTCAACCTCAACACCGAGTACGAACTGCTCAAGGGTTTGGCGGTGTCGGGCTATGTGAAAAACCTGTTCGACGAGAAATACGTCACCAACAACCGCGCCGATATCCTCGATGTGGGCGCCCCGCGTACGTTGGGCGTGGTGCTGCGCTACGACCTGTAAGCGCGCAGCCGCGGTCCCGGTCCCCTCTCGGTTAACAGTGGACGTCGCTTCGGCTCCCCTCTCCCGCGTGCGAGAGAGGGGCTGGGGGTGAGGGCCGGCCTTTCTCCATTCTCAGCCGCCCATTGCGCTAAATCACACGGGCGACCGCACCCATCTATGCATATTCCAAAAACGTTGTTTATTCATTCCTGATACACGTTTAGGGTATATCAACCGGACCACCGGACCTTTTTGAACCTGACACGGCCGCTCTAAACCGGCCTGCTCAACCAAACGAGGCTCCTATGGTCCGGCACTCTGCTTTTCCCCATTCTTCCGCGCAGGCGTCACGCTGATGTCGAGCCTGACCCACGCCAGCGATATCGATATTGCCCCGCCGCTGCTGCCTGCCCGCGTGCTGAGCACCGACGCCCAGGCACTGCAAGCTGCCCATGAATTGGCCAGCGTGGCGCGTGAACAGGCAGCACGGCGCGACAGCCAGCGCAAACTGCCCTGGGCTGAAATTGAGCTGTTCACCCGCAGCGGCCTCGGCAGCATCGGCATTCCCCGGGAATACGGCGGGCCGCAGCTGTCGCACGTCACCCTGGCGCAAGTGTTCGCCATTATTTCCGCTGCCGACCCGGCGCTTGGGCAGATTCCGCAAAACCAGGTGGGCGTGCTCAACCTGATTCTCGGCTGCGGCACTGATCAGCAGAAACGCCGTTTGCTCAACAGCGTGCTCGACGGCTGGCGCATCGGCAATGCGGGCCCCGAGCGGGGCACGAAAGACACCCTCACCCTTAATGCGCGCATAACCGCCCACGGCGACGGCTACGTCATCAATGGCCATAAGTTTTATTCCACCGGCGCGCTGTTCGCCCATTGGGTGGCAGTAAAAGCGCTCAACGACGACGGCAAGCAGGTGCTGGCATTCGTGCGCCGTGGCACGCCGGGGCTGCGCATCATTGACGACTGGTCCGGCTTTGGTCAGCGCACCACCGCCAGCGGAACGGTGTTGCTCAACAATGTGAAGGTCGATGCCGAACTGGTGCTCGATAACTGGCGCATCAACGAAACCCCGAACATTCAGGGCGCGGTGTCACAACTGGTGCAGGCCGCCATCGACCTCGGTATCGCCCGTGCGGCCATCGACGATGCCATCACCTTTGTGCGCGAACGTTCGCGGCCGTGGATTGATGCCAAGGTGGAGCGTGCCAGCGACGACCCGTATGTGATCGCCGACATCGGCCGCCTGAAAATCGAGCTGCATGCCGGTGAAGCATTGTTGCGCCGCGCCGCGCAGGTGCTCGATGAGGTGAATGCCGCAGCCATCGATGCCGAGTCGGCGGCGCGAGCGTCCATTGCCGTGGCCGAAGCCAAGGCGCTGACGACCGAGATCGCGTTACAGGCCAGCGAGAAACTCTTCGAGCTGGCCGGCAGCCGGGCCACCCTCGCCGAATTCAACCTCGACCGCCACTGGCGCAACGCCCGCGTCCACACCCTGCATGACCCCGTGCGCTGGAAATACCACGCCATCGGCGCCTATCGCCTGAACGGCCAGTTGCCGGCCCGTCACTCCTGGATATAAGCGAGCACGCCATGCCTTTTTCTTATTCTGCGGCGGTCATCACCAGCGACGAACAAGCGTTGATCGTGGCGGCTGACCTGGCCGAAACCTTTCAACGAGACAGCGCCCTGCGCGACCGCGAACGGCGCCTGCCACTGGAGGAACTCGAGCTGTTTTCCCGCTCTGGTCTGTGGGGCATCAGCGTGCCCAAAGCCTTTGGCGGCGCGGGCGTTTCGGCCGTGACGCTGGCCAACGTGGTTGCGCTGATCGCTCAGGCTGATGGCTCGCTCGGGCAAATTCCACAAAACCATTACTACGCCCTCGAAGTGCTGCGCGTGAACGGCAGCCCGGCCCAGCAACACCGGCTGTACGCCGAGGTGCTGGCCGGTCAGCGGTTCGGCAATGCCCTGGCAGAACTGGGCACCAAAACCGCCCACGACCGCACCACCCGGCTAACCCGCGACGGCGACGGTTACCGCATCAACGGGCGCAAGTTCTACGCCACCGGCGCGCTGTATGCCCAACGGATTCCCACCTCGGTGGTCGATGAAAATGGCGTGCAGCAACTGGCTTTCGTGCCGCGCGACAGCCAGGGCCTGAGCGTGATCGATGACTGGAGCGGTTTCGGCCAGCGCACCACGGGCAGCGGCTCGGTGGTGTTCGACAACGTGTATGTCGCCAGCGACGACGTGGTGCCGTTTCAGAGCGCCTTCGAGCGCCCGACGCCGGTCGGCCCGCTCGCGCAAATTCTTCACGCCGCCATCGACACCGGCATCGCCCGCGCCGCCTATGAAGACACCCTGCACTTCGTGCGCAGCCGCAGCCGGCCGTGGATTGATTCCGGCGTGGACAAAGCCAGCGATGACCCGCTGATTCTGAAAAGCCTCGGCCAGCTCAGCGTGCGCCTGAGCGCCACCGAAGCCTTGTTGGTGCGCGCCGGTGAGTTTCTCGACAGCGCCCAGGCCGAGGCCACTGCCGAAACCGTAGCGGCTGCCTCCATCGCCGTGGCCGAAGCGCGCGCCATCAGCACCGAAACCTCGCTGCTGGCCGGCACCACCTTGTTCGAGTTGGCCGGCAGCCAGGCCACGCTGGCTGAACACGGCCTCGACCGCCACTGGCGCAACGCCCGCGTGCACACCCTGCACGACCCGGTGCGGTGGAAATACCACGCCGTCGGCAACTTTTACCTGAACGAAGAAAACCCACCGTTGCGGGGCACCATCTGATGAGCGAAACGCCACCGCGCCGCGAGAAAAAACAGATTCTGCTCAACGCCTTCAACATGAACTGCATCGGGCATATCAACCACGGTTTGTGGACCCACCCACGGGACAACTCCACCCGGTTCAATACCCTGGAATACTGGACCGAACTGGCCCAACTGTTGGAACGCGGCTTGTTCGACGGGCTGTTTATCGCCGATATCGTCGGCGTGTATGACGTGTACCAGGACGGCCTCGACGTACCGCTCAAAGAAGCCATTCAGCTGCCGGTAAACGACCCGCTGATGCTGGTGTCCGCCATGGCCGCCGTCACCCGCAATCTCGGTTTCGGCCTGACCGCCAACATCACCTACGAAGCGCCATACCTGTTCGCACGGCGCCTTTCCACGCTAGACCACCTGAGCCGCGGTCGGGTCGGCTGGAACATTGTCACCGGCTACCTCGACAGCGCCGCCAAAGCCATGGGCCTTAGCCAGCAGCTCGAACACGACCGCCGCTACGACCAGGCCGATGAGTACCTGCAAGTGCTCTACAAGCTCTGGGAAGGCAGCTGGGAAGACGGCGCCGTGCGCAACGACCGTAAGCAGCGCGTGTACGCCCAACCCGGCAAGGTGCACAAGGTGGACCATCACGGCGAGTTTTATCAGGTTGAGGGTTATCACCTCTGCGAGCCCTCGCCGCAACGCACGCCCGTGTTGTTTCAGGCGGGCAGCTCGGAACGCGGCCTGGCGTTTGCCGGGCAACACGCCGAGTGCGTGTTTATCAGCGGCCAGAACAAAGCATCAACCAAAGCCCAGGTCGACAACGTGCGCGCCAGCGCTGTGGCGGCCGGTCGCAATGGCGACGACGTAAAAGTGTTTATGGGCCTGAACGTCATCGTTGGCGAAAGCGCAGAAGCGGCCCAGGCCAAGCTTGCCGAATACCGTCGCTACGCCAGCGCCGAAGCCGGCCTGGCGCATTTTTCCGCCTCCACCGGCATCGACTTTTCCAGGTACGAACTCGACGAACCGATCCAGCACGTCAAAGGCAATGCCATTCAGTCGGCCACCAAAATTCTGCAAAACAACGACTGGACCCGCCGCAAGCTGCTCGACCAGCACGCTCTCGGCGGCCGCTACATCACCGTAGTCGGCTCGCCCGAACAGGTGGCCGACGAGCTGGAAAGCTGGATTGCCGAAACCGGGCTGGACGGCTTCAACCTCACCCGCATCGTCACCCCGGAAAGCTATGTCGACTTTATCGACCTGGTGATTCCCGAACTGCAACGGCGCGGCTCGTACAAAACCGCCTACGCCGGCGGCACCCTGCGCGAAAAGCTCTTTCAAGGCGCTGCCCAACTGCCCCCTCAACACACGGGCGCGGGCTATCGCCGCCCTGCTCCCCACAAGGAAACCGAGCAATGCAAAACGCCCCATTGAAAGCCCTGGCCGTCGCCCTTGGCCTGTTTGCCAGTCAAGCCTTTGCCGCCGATGCACCGCTGAAAATCGGCACCACCGCCGCCTTCGCCATTCCCCTGGAAGCCGCCGTGGCCGAAGCCGACAAGCAAGGGCTGAAAGTCGAGCTGGTGGAATTCACTGACTGGATTGCACCCAACGTCAGCCTGGCCGCTGGCGACATCGACGTGAACTACTTCCAGCACATCCCCTTTCTGGAAAATGCCAAGGCCGCTGCCGACTTTGACCTGGTGCCGTTCGCACCGGGCATCATCAACAACGTGGGGCTGTATTCGAAACAGTACAAAAGCTTTGCCGAGCTGCCGGAAGGCGCCACCGTGGCCATCGCCAACGACCCCATCAACAGCGGGCGCGGCCTGCAACTGCTGGCCAAAGCCGGGCTTATCACCCTTAAAAAAGGCGTGGGCTACAAAGCCACCGAAGACGACATCGAGAGCAACCCGAAAGACCTGAAAATTCTTCAGGTCGAAGCCGTGCAACTGGTGCGCGCCTACGACGACGCCGATCTGGTGCAGGGCTATCCGGCCTACATTCGCCTGGCCAAAACCTTCGACGCCACCTCCGCCCTGCTCTTCGACGGCCTCGACCACAAGGAATACGTGATTCAGTTCGTGATTCAACCCAAGAGCAAAACCGACCCGCGCCTGATCAAGTTCGTCGACATCTACCAGCACTCGCCCGCCGTTCGCGCTGCGCTGGATAAAACCCACGGCACCCTTTACCAAGCGGGCTGGGAACAATAATGGCGCTGGCCAACCTGGCGCGCAGCGCGCCACAGCAAGCACCGGAAAGTGCCGAGCGCACCGAACTGCACCCGGAACTGGCCAGCGCCCACGTGCGCATCATCGGCCTGAGCAAAACCTACGCCGGGCAGCACGGTGCCGTGGACGCACTGCGGGGCATCGACCTGACAATTTCACGCGGCGAAGTGTTCGGCATCATCGGCCGCAGCGGCGCCGGCAAATCCTCGCTGATTCGCACCCTCAACCGCCTGGAACAACCGAGCAGCGGACGCGTATTGATCAACCATGTCGACATCGGCCACTTCGACGAAGACCATCTGGTGGCGCTGCGCCGACGCATCGGCATGATCTTTCAGCACTTCAACCTGATGTCGGCGAAAACCGTATGGCAGAACGTCGAGCTGCCACTGAAGGTGGCTGGCGTAGCGAAAGCCCAACGGCAACAGAAAGTGCGCGAACTGCTCGACCTTGTCGGCCTGAGCGACAAGCACCAGGCCTACCCCGCGCAGCTTTCCGGCGGGCAGAAACAGCGCGTCGGCATCGCCCGCGCCCTGGTGCACGACCCTGACATTCTGCTGTGCGACGAAGCCACTTCGGCGCTGGACCCGGAAACCACCCAAGCCATTCTCGCGTTGCTGAAAACCATCAACGAGCGCCTCGGCCTGACCATTGTTCTGATTACCCATGAAATGGCCGTAATCCGCGACATCTGCGACCGCGTGGTGGTGCTCGAACAAGGCCGCATCGTCGAACAGGGCCCGGTGTGGGAAGTGTTCGGCAACCCGCAGCACGAGGTCAGCAAAACCTTGCTGGCACCGCTGCAACACGGCCTGCCCGAAGAGCTGCGCACCCGCCTGCACACGGCTCGCCCCAGCCCGGACGCCGCCGTTGTGCTGCGCCTGCACTTCACCGGCCGCCAGCATGACGAGCCCGACCTTGCCGCCCTGTTCGCCGCCCTGGGCGGCCGGGTTCGCCTGCTGCAAGGCGGCGTCGAACGCATACAAGGTCACGCGCTGGGCCAACTGCTGCTTGCCGTCGGCGGCTCGTCGCTGAACACCGAACAGCTGCGCCAGCGCGCCGAACAATGGGCACAACGCTGCGAGGTGGTGGGTTATGTGGTTTGACCGTCTACTGCAAGGCGTCATCGACACTTTTTTGATGGTCGGCGTGTCGTCGCTTATCGCCCTGGTGGCCGGCATTCCGCTGGCCGTAATTCTGGTAACCAGTGGCAAAGGCGGTATCTACGAAGCCCCGGCGCTGAACCGCGCGCTGGGCGCATTCGTCAACCTGTTCCGCTCCATCCCGTTTCTGATTCTGATGGTGGCGCTGATCCCTTTCACCCGGCTGATCGTCGGCACCACCTACGGCGTATGGGCCGCCGTGGTGCCTTTGACCATCGCCGCCACGCCGTTCTTCGCGCGCATTGCGGAAGTCAGCTTGCGCGAGGTTGACCACGGCCTGATCGAAGCCGCGCAAGCCATGGGCTGCCGGCGCTGGCATATCGTCTGGCACGTGCTGCTGCCCGAAGCGCTGCCGGGCATTGTTGGCGGCTTCACCATCACGCTGGTCACCAT
The DNA here is from genome assembly GCF_900573885.1 of Pseudomonas viridiflava. Taxonomy (GTDB): domain Bacteria; phylum Pseudomonadota; class Gammaproteobacteria; order Pseudomonadales; family Pseudomonadaceae; genus Aquipseudomonas. The sequence continues at coordinate 76,000 of NZ_UPSE01000594.1, read as the reverse complement.
GATCAACTCCTCCGCCATGGCGGGCGCCATTGGTGCCGGTGGGTTGGGTGACATTGCCTATCGGTATGGGTATCAGCGGTTTGACAGTCAGGTGATGCTGACGGTGATTGTGTTGCTGGTGGTGTTGGTGGCGGCGATTCAGTTGGGTGGAGATCGGCTGGCGCGGGTGCTGAATAAACGCTAGCGGGTGAACGCGATGGTAATAGTGAGCAGGGTTTGTATGTTCGGAGGCTTCGCCGGGAGACCTGCACGCGGAGCCCGTTGGGCTCCCGGGTGGAGTCGGGATCGTGGATCGTAGGTTGGGTTGAGCCGCAGGCGAAGCCCAACAATCCCAACTATCCCGACCCACCTCAATAGTTGAAACCCGTGCGCTTGCTGCCCCGATAGGTGATGTACGTAATCAGCAAAAACAACACCGCCATGGTGGTGCTCAGGTAGTCGATCCGATCGGTCGCGAAGTAAAAATACCCGGACATCGACACCATTGCCCCGGTCAGCAGCAACCACACCAGCACCCCACTCGGCAGTTGGTTGGTTTTGTATTGCCCGACGCCGTAGATGCGTTTGCCGCGCTCGTTCATTTCGTTGAGTTCGGCCACGTCCAGTTCACAAGCCGGCGAGCAGGCCAGGCCTCGGGGCAGCTGTATTGCGCATTCGCGGCATACAGCTTTGCCGCAGCCTCGGCAGATGCCCACACCGATGGCTCCCGGATGTTCGAAACACTCCATAAAAACCTCGAGTCAGGCGCCGAGCAGGCGACGCTGACGGCGTGCCGGGGCGTTGATGGGAAATACTGCGCGAGTCGGCACATAGCGCGCCAGCAAGCCTGCCGCCACGTGTCGCTGGCGCTGGTTGCCGGTGTTCAATACACGCAGGCACGCGGCTTCGCTAAAGGCTTCGCCAAGCACATACGGCGTGCCGTTGTGCAACGCGCCGGCGTTTTGTTGCAGCCAGGCGCTGATCAGCCCGGCGTCGGGCCAGGGCAGATTTTCGTCAGGGTCCAGAGCCACGTTCGGGTCGTCAGGGTCGTCGCTCGGGCCGGCATCGTAGTCGGGCGAATGGCGCAGTTCCAGATCGAGGTCGGCAAGGTCGGCGCCGGTAATCTGGCTGAACGCTTCGCCGGCCGCTCGCGCCATGGGCACCTCGTGCATCTGCTGTACCAGCCACGGCAGTGCCACGGGGTCGCCAAACAGGCCGGTGGCTTTGATGGCAATCCGGCGCTGCGCGGGGTTCTGGGTCATGCGGCGAATCCAGGCCATGCTGGTTTCCCGCGCCTGCCAGGCCAGCACCACGTGCAAGGCGCGCTCCTGATAGCGGCCGGGCTGTTCGGCGAATTGTTGAAGAATGGGCAGCGCTTCTTCGTCGCCCATTTGCGCGGTGGCCCAGTTGCTCCAGAAGCGCACCGAGTCATCCGCATGCAAACGCTGCAGGCGAATCGGCTGCATCAGGTCGCGGCGCCGCACCTCCCCGGCTGTGCGCGCGGCGGCGGCCAATACGCTGGCGTCGCTGTTGCCCAACGCCGAAAGCAGCGCCGGGCCGGGGTCCTGGCGGTGAAGGCCACACGCGGTCAGGCCCAACCGGCGAAACAGCGGTTCAGGCGAGGTCAGCAGGCGCTCTACCCACGGTTGAATCGCCGGCCACTCCAGCCAGCCGAGCGCGGCGGCAAAGTAACGCTCGCCTTCCTCGCTGGTGCGAATGTGCTCGCCCAGGGTTTTCAGCGCCGCGCTGTTGTTCATCTGAAACGCCAACACCGTGGCCGCGAACACCTCGCCGTTGGCGTTGGGGTTCAGTTGCTCGAGCAGCACGTTCAGACCCTTGAGGCCGGCGATGTGCAGGCCGTCGAGGTGGGCTTCGATACGGTTGTCGAGGTTGGCCAGGTGCGTGAGGTCGTAGTTAGGCGCGCCCACGGCGTGGTCGCGCAGCATGGCGAGGAAGCTGGCTTCTTCGGCGTGTTGGTCGAGTACGATGGCGTTTATGGGCATGACCAGCCGCTCGCCAGATACGCGAACGAAACGCGCGCGAAGTTAAACCGGATCACGTTCGGACCATGCGTTGCCGTCGAAAACCATCACATGAAAGTCGGTGGTGAATAGCAACACACCATCGCCATAGGACAGAAATCCGCCGCCGGAAGATGGCGGCAGGCCACAATCCACAGCAGTCAACACGTCGTTATCCAGCCGGAACAGATTGCCCTGATCGGTGCACAGGAAAAGGGTGTCGAACGCCCGTTCGATGCTGCTGAATGTCTCAGTGGTGAGGTCTTGCTCAACCACGTTGAGCGCACCTGCATCGCCGAGGATAAGCGTGCCCTGCGCCCCGCCCGTAATGAATCGGGTGCCGCCCAGGTGCCGAACCGCTTCAAGGCGAATGTTGGTCGGGCTGTCCAGCTGGCTCCACACCTCATCGACACACAGCCAGATTTCACCGCTCAGGCCTACGGCGACGAGCCAGGCTTCGCTCGCGCCATCGATATCGTGAAGGCTGCCAACGTCCAGGCTTGAACGTGGGATGTAAACGCCCTGATCGACGCGCTGCCAATCGCTGCTGTCCAGGTGGCGACGGAACACTTGCCGCTGCGCGCCCGCTACATACACGTGTGAACCCACTATGCGTACACAGCGCAACGGTCTGAGCAAATTAGGCCCGCCGTCTGGCTCGTGCTCGCCAATACGTTCTTCGTCGGCCCCGTCGAAATCAGCGGTCTCGACAAACCCGTCGATGCCCACCGTCATCAACTTGGCAACGCCTCGGCTGTCATAGCTGGTGATGCCCGCCAGCCGATGTTCGAAGGACCAGCGATCCCAGCTCTCATCTTGCGATTCGAACAGGATCGCGTGATGCACATCCTGGTCTTCCAACTCGACGGCAACGCCCGCGACGTAGAGTTTGTCGCGGTGCAGTACCGAGCAAAAGGTGAAACCGAATTCCTGATTGTTCGCCACAGTGCTACCTCACTTTCTTTTCTTTTTCGGCGGCGCGTATTTCTCGGCCAGCGTCGGCCGCACGTCTTCGCCAATAGCTTGGGTATGGGGTTCGTTCAACGGCCGCTGGCCGTCCTTGCCATAAAAATCATCGAGCTGGGCTTCCAGGCAGTCGCGCTTGCAACCCGAGCCTTTGAACACTTCGGCGTGGGCGTCAAGGCAGGCCTTCTTGCCGGCGGTGTAGTCCCAGCCGCCGTTGGGTTTGGCCGCGTCGAAACGCGCACCGCCGGCCATATGCGACTCTTCAAACGTGCCCTGAATATCGTGCATGCCACGGTGCACGGTGCCGCGTGAGCGGAAGCGGTTGGCGCACACGCAGGGCGCGGCGTTGTAACCGGCCGAGGCTTGCGCCGTCGGAAAACCGGAGTTGCCCTTCACCCAGTGGTCTTCCACCATGTGGTGGCCGGTGGTGTCGGGTTTGCAGCAAACGGTTTTGTCTTGGCCCTTAGGCACGAACAGGCACCGTTGAGCGTCTTTGCAGCCTTGCTCGCAGTTGTCACTGGTTTGCCCGGCGCAGGCTTTTTTGCCCTTGTCGATTTCTTCTTTGCACGCCTTCTGCACCGCAGCGCTCATTTTCGACACGTGTGCCATAGGTGGCGTGTTGCCGTTAGGCGAGGCGTGGTTGTGGGTGGTCATGTCGAGGTGACGCACCACGTTTTCGCCTTCAAATTTCACGTTCATTGACCAGGCAATGAAGTACACCTTGCCTTTGATCTTGCTGGTCATTACCCCTTTTTTCGGCGCACACCCGGCTTCATCACCGTAACTGGTTTTGAAGTAGCTCTTGTTCTTGAGCATGACTTCCTTGCCAGTAATTTTGATGGTGCGCGTACCGTTGGTGGTGTCGGTGGACATACCCGTGTTCGGGTAAGGAATCGGCACCCCCATGGGCGTCGGTGGCGCCTGGGGTGGCGTAAAGCAAACGTCGGGGAACGCGGCGATGGATTTCCCGCTTGCCGACTTGCACGACACTTCCATGTTGTTGGCATACACCTGATTGGCCATTAGCGTCCTCCCGGCGTGTGATAACTCAGCAATGCAGCGGCGCGCTCGCCCGCATCGTTGCCCAGATGACAACAAATGTTCGGCCCGTCGCCATAGCCTTTTCGGCTGGCTGCCAGGGCTACCGCAAGAATTGCCGGGCCTATCGCCGCACCACATTCGCCAATGCAGTCAGCGGGGTGCCACAGGTGGAAGAACTCTTTGCGTACACGCAAGGTTCGGCTCAAAGCCAATGCGGCTTCTTTGAAATAGAACTGCTCGCCAGACAAATCGGTCACGCGATAGTCCATGCTTTCCAGCCCGCAATCGGCTTCGGTTAACGCCGCGCGCAGCGCTTTGGTCAGGCCTTCGGCACGCAGCGGAATGTCGTCGGACTCAATGGTGGCGGCCTCTTTGCCGAATCCCAAGCCCACGCACATCAGCTGCGGTTTTCCATTGGCCAGAGGCGCGCTGACCAGCACCGCTGCTGCACCTTCCCCTGGAATAAAGCCGTTGGAATTGCGGCTGGTGAGCAAACGCTCACGGGCCTCGAATGCTTTTAGCGTGGCCGCGGAAAGCAGCGAATCAACACCACAAATCAACACATGGCGGTGCCCGCCTTCGTGAATAAGCTTGCGTGCATTAAGCAGCGCCACGGCCGCGCCGACCCGGCCACGAGCAATCACATTCGAGGTCGGATGAAAGGCCAGGCCCAACTCGGTCTGGATATCGGCCAGAAAGCTGCTATCCAACTGAGCGAGGCGGCCCGGCCTTTCCAATTCGGCCACACAGAGCAACAGCGGGATTTGCGACGCCTGCACGTCGCCCTGCTCGTTCAAGGTTTCGGCAATGGCTTGCGCCGCCATGCGTATCAGTTTCAGCCGACCGCGCACCGGCTCCTGCAACTCGACGGCGGCACCTAGCTGCCAGGCGCCGCCCTGGTCCATAAAGCGGGTTTCCTGGAAGTTATCGACTGCGCAACGAATGGCCGCGCAGCTTGCGGGCGCGTCGTAACCCACCGCCGTAACCATGCCGGAACTGACAATGCTGATGGCGGTCATCAACTGTCCTCCGGCAAGCGTTTGGCCAGGCTCAGTTCAGCCAGTGAAGGGAAATAATCTTTGCCCAGTTCGCGGGCGCGCCACCAGCCACGGGACATTTCGCCAACCAGCAATTGCTCCAGTTCGAAGATGTTGCGCTTCAACGCCCTGCTCGCCCGCCACGTCACCTCCACCACCCCCGCATCGGTATCAATCACCAACGTATCAATCACCGCCTGCACCGTCTCATGCCCGCCCTTCTTCAAGAAAAACGTCACCGGCACCTGCATGCTCGGCACTTTGAAGCCGGCGCGTTCCTGGCGGGTGAGGCACAGCAGCAGCACGTCTTCGCCGCCTTTGAGGTGCTCGGTTTGCTGGTCGGGCGGCGCAGCCTGGTAGTAGCGAGTGTCGAAGTCCGGCGGCAGAAAGGGAAAGTGGTCGGCCAGCCAGGCGTCGTCGTAGGTGCCGGCGTAGCCGATGCGCGGCGGCCAGCTGCGCCCAATAGGCCCGAGCGCCATGGGGGTGAAATCGCCGTGGGGGCTGTCGACCGGTTGGCCGAGCATTTCTGTGGTGGGCATGGGCATGCCGACGATGTCGGCGGTGCTGGCGCTTTTTGGAAACCAGCCACGGCCACAGGTGTTGGCCGGGTAGCTGTCGCGCAGTTCGGGGTTGTCGGCCACCGGCACGCTGCCGCCAAAGGCGTGGGCGTAGTCGATGGCTTGTTCGGTAAAGGGTTGCGCCACGCCGGCACCGGCGCCGATCAGGCCGGGCTGCCATTGGCGCGGGCCGTACACGGTGAAGGCTTTGCTCACCCGGCCAACACGAATGCCGGCGGTCAACTGGCTCACCGGGCGGCCTTCGGGGGCATAGGCTTTGCCGTGAACCAGCACGTCGCAAAACGGTTTGAGGGGGGCAAAGTCCATTTCCCGCAGCGGCGCCGACAGCCCCGGCTCACCCACGTATTCGTCGGCCATCAGCAGCGGACGCTGCACCGCCGCCAACGTCGCTTCGCGGCCGTCGAGGGGCAAGGTGAAGGTGCCTTTGGCGATGACCACCAGCGACTCACGTCCGTCCGGGGCCAGGCCTTGGGTGTAGGCAGCAACCAGACCGGTCGCGTTAAGCAGTTCCATGAAGGGCTTCTTGCATCAGTGAATCAGTTGATTTGCACCGAACCGCCTTTGATGCGGTTCACGCCCGTGGAGCGGCTGGACAGGTACGTGCCGCGCACGATCACTTTGCCTTCGCGGGTCAGGGTGATGCTGGCCTTGCCGCATCGCAGCACGATTTCCTTCTCGGCGGAAAACTCCAGACGCTCGCCGTCCAGGTGCGCCACGGCTACCGGTTTTTCCACCGGAGCCAGGCGCTGAATGCGGCCGATAACCAGCGGCTGGCTGGGGTCGCCGCCGACGAACATCAGCGCCACCTGGGTGCCGATATCGTCACGGCTCAGCTGCGTGGTGGTGGTCGCGGCGATGCCGGTTTCCGAAGGGCAACCGGGAAACGCCACCACCGGCGAGGCGGTTTGTGGCACGTCGAGCAATACGCCGATCACCACGCCATCCAGTCGGGTGGCGGCGGCGCTTGCCGGGGTGAAGTGCTGAACACTCATGCTGGTTTCTCGTCCGTTAGGCGGCCCTGAACGCGGGCCGCTGGTGTCAGTTCTGGAGAATTTTCTGGCCTTTGACGACCACGTTCTTGCTGGCCTTGACGTTGATCGCGCCCGAGCCGTCGAGGGTGATGTTTTTGCCACGAATGACGATGGTGCCGTCTTTTTTCATGGTGATGCTGGCCGCCCCGGTGGTCAGGGTGATGGAGTCGCCGGCGGTCAATTCAAAGTTTTTGCCCACGCTCAGCGAGTCGTCGGTGCCGACATCGGTGCTGCGGTTTTTGCCAACGCTGCGGCTTTCGTCGCTGCCGATTTTGGTGGTCTGGTTGCTGCCGATGTCGATGTCTTCGTTACTGCCCACGCTCTCGGTGCGGTTGGCGCCGATGGTGATTTTTTCGTTGCTGCCCACATCTTCGGTGCGGTTGGCGCCGATTTTGATGGTCTCGTTGCTGCCGACTTTTTCATTGCGGTCAGCACCGATGGTGATGTCTTCGTTGGCGCCTACGCTCTCGGTACGGTTGGCACCAATGGTGATTTTCTCGTTGCTGCCGACATCTTCGGTGCGGTTGACGCCAATGGAGATGGTTTCGTTGTTGCCGACCTTTTCCTTGCGGTCCACGCCGATGGTGATGGTCTCGTTGTTGTCGACGGTCTCGGTGCGGTCGTGTTTGACGTGCACGGTTTCATCGTGGTCGATGGTTTTCGTGCGGTCGTGGCCGACCCAATGGGTTTCGTCGTTTTCGACTTCGATGTCCTGGTTCTTTTCCGCGTGAATAAACAGCTGCTCGGAACCCTTTAAATCTTCCATGCGAATTTCGTTGAAATTGGCCGGCGAGCCGCCCTTGCTGGATCGGCTTTTCACGCCACTTTGGGTGGCGTTGGCGGGCAAGTCGTAGGGCACGGTCTGTTCGGCGTTGTACACGCGACCGGTGATGATCGGGCGGTCGGGGTCGCCTTCAAGGAAGCTGACGATCACTTCCTGGCCGATGCGCGGAATTTGAATGGAACCCCAATTCTTGCCGGCCCAGGATTGCGACACGCGCATCCAGCACGAGCTGTTTTCGTTGGATTGGTCGTGGCGGTCCCAGTAGAAATGCACCTTTACGCGGCCGTATTGGTCGGTCCAGATTTCCTCGCCTTTGGGGCCGACCACCATTGCCGTTTGCGGGCCCTGCACGATGGGCCGCACGGTGATCGGTTGCGGGCGAAACGCCTGGCTGGCGTCCATGCAGTCGAGGTGGCTGATGAACTGCTGTTCCACGTCGTCAAAGCCGGTTTCGTAGTGCTCTTGCACGATCGTGTAACGGGCGCCGACTACCAGGTATTCGCGGTTCTGATCGTCACGCGGGTAACGGGTCATGCTGAACAGATTGCCCGAGCCAATGCCACGGGCCGTGCCGCGCAGTTGCACGCGCTCAAACTGGGTGTGAATCGCTTCAATGCGGGTGCGCGCGTAGTGCTCGCCGTCGCCGCTTTGCACGTATTCGCCGGGGTAGTCGTACAACGGGTAATCGCTGGCGGTGTGCGGGCGGCTGATTACCGAGCGCACTTCCAGGCGCGCGCTGGGGCGCTGGAAGTCGTAGTCATTGAGCGCCAGGGAACCGGACTGCACTTCATGGCTCAGGTGCCAGTCGTCGATATGGTCCAACTCGCGCTGTTCGGCGGTCGGCGGGTAGAACGGCACGCTTGCGTAACCGGCGGCTGTGCTGTGGGCGCCGTAGGCATCGGCCAACACCAGCACGTGGCGGCCTTTTTCATGGCGGAAGAAGTAGTAGATGCCTTCCTGCTCCATCAGCCGGCTGACGAAGTCGAAGCTGGTTTCGCGGTACTGCACGCAGTAGTCCCACTCGCGGTAGGAACGGCTGAGGCTGTCTTCAAAGTCGGAGAAACCAAGGTCGCGGAACACCTGTTTGATGATGTCCGGCACCGTGCGGTTCTGGAAAATCTTGCAGTCGGAGGTGCGTGACATCAGCCACAACCACGGCTTGAGCGTGACCCGGTACACCGCGAACTGGCCGATGCCGGCGCCCTGGCTGGCGCGGGCGACGATACCGTGGAAGTAGCGCTTGCTGCCGTCTTGCAATTCCATGGTCAGGCTCATGGGTTTGCCGAGCAGGCTGTTGAGCGCCAGCGAGGTGTTTTCCGAGACCAGGTTCAACTCGTAATCGAACACCCGCCCCAGCTCTTCAACGCCGTCGAGCTGGCGCAGCACCAGAACATCGGTGCCCAGCGGGCTGTCGACCTGAACCAGGCGCGTGCTTGTGCTTAATGCCATATCCGTATCCCGACTGCGACGGCGTTAAACCGCAGCGCTGCTGTCTGTTGAAGCGCCAAAGGAGTAGTGGAAATCGCTGCCCTGGCGGCTGATGCGCACCGCTTCCAACGGTTTGCCTTCAAGCATGCGGGTGAGGAATTCACGGCTCATATCCGGCAGCAAGGTGTTGGTCAGAATGGTGTCGATCATGCGCCCGCCGCTCTCGGTTTCGGTGCAGCGTTCGGCGATCAGGGCAATGACGCCGTCGTCGTATTCGAACGGCACTTTGTGAGTCGCTTCCACGCGCTTTTTCACCCGCTCCAGTTGCAGACGGGCGATGGACTTGATCATCTCGTCGCTCAGCGGGTAGTACGGAATGGTCACCAGACGGCCGAGCAGAGCAGGCGGGAAAATCTTCAGCAGCGGTTCGCGCAAGGCCTTGGCGATGGCGTCCGGCTCGGGCATCAGTTCCGGGTCGTTGCACAGGCTGGAAATCAGCTCGGTGCCGGCGTTGGTGGTGAGCAGAATCAGCGTGTTCTTGAAGTCGATCACCCGGCCTTCGCCGTCTTCCATCACGCCCTTGTCGAACACCTGGAAGAAAATTTCGTGCACGTCGGGGTGAGCTTTTTCCACTTCGTCGAGCAGCACCACGCTGTACGGTTTGCGCCGCACTGCTTCGGTCAGCACGCCGCCTTCGCCGTAGCCGATGTAGCCAGGCGGCGCGCCCTTGAGGGTGGACACGGTGTGGGCTTCCTGGAACTCGCTCATGTTGATGGTGATCACGTTCTGCTCACCGCCATACATGGCCTCGGCCAGTGCCAGCGCGGTTTCGGTTTTGCCCACGCCGGAGGTGCCGGCCAGCATAAACACGCCGATGGGTTTGCTCGGGTTGTCGAGGCCGGCGCGCGAGGTCTGGATGCGCTTGGCGATCATCTCCAGGGCGTGGTCCTGGCCGATGATGCGTTTCTTCAGATACTTCGCCAGGTTGAGCACGGTTTCCAGTTCGTTGCGCGCCATGCGCCCGACCGGAATGCCGGTCCAGTCTGCAACCACCGAGGCCACGGCCTGGTAGTCGACAATCGGCAGAATCAGCGGTGACTCACCTTGCAGCGCGGCCAGGCGGGTTTGCACGTCTTGCAAACGAGTGTGCAGTTCAGCGTTCGGCTCGGCGGGCGCCGGCTCGCTGCCGGTGTCGTCCACGGCTTCGGCGGCGGCACGCAGTTGGGCGCGGATGTCGAGCAGTTCATCGACCAACGCTTTCTCTTCGGCCCAGCGGCTTTCCAGCCCGGTCAGGCGCTCACGTTCTTCACTCAGCAAGGTTTCGGCACTGCGCAGGCGCTCGCCGATATTGATGCCGATGGCCTTTTCGCGGCCAATGATCGCCAGCTCGGTTTCCAGCGCTTCAATGCGCCGACGGCTGTCGTCCACTTCGGCCGGCACCGCGTGCAGGCTGATGGCGGTGCGGGCGCAGGCGGTGTCGAGCAGGCTGACGGATTTGTCGGGCAACTGACGCGCCGGAATATAGCGATGCGACAGCTTCACCGCCGCTTCCAGGGCTTCGTCGAGAATCTGCACCTGGTGGTGTTTTTCCATGGTCGAGGCCACGCCGCGCATCATCAGAATGGCTTTGTGCTCGGACGGCTCTTCCACCTGCACCACCTGGAAACGACGGGTCAGGGCCGGGTCTTTTTCGATGTGCTTTTTGTATTCCGCCCAAGTGGTGGCAGCGATGGTGCGCAGGGTGCCGCGAGCCAGGGCCGGCTTCAGCAAGTTGGCCGCATCGCCGGTACCGGCAGCGCCACCGGCGCCGACCAGGGTGTGGGCTTCGTCGATAAACAAGATGATCGGCTTGGGCGAGCTTTGCACGTCTTCAATCACCGAGCGCAGGCGCTGCTCGAACTCGCCTTTCATGCTGGCGCCGGCTTGCAGCAGGCCCACGTCGAGAGCGCGCAGTTCCACGTCTTTCAGGGCAGGCGGCACGTCGCCGGCGACAATGCGCAAGGCAAAACCTTCGACCACTGCGGTTTTACCCACGCCCGCCTCGCCGGTGAGAATCGGGTTGTTCTGGCGACGGCGCATCAGCACGTCGACCAACTGACGGATTTCTTCGTCGCGGCCCACAATCGGGTCGAGCTTGCCGCTGCGTGCCTGCTCGGTGAGGTCGACGGTGAATTTCTTCAGCGCTTCCTGCTTGCCCAGCGCGCCGGGCGCCATGGCACCGCTGGCCTCGCCCGGTGCGGCGCTGCTGAAGCCGTCGCTGGCGGTCAGGGCGTTTTCCGGGGAGTTGCCGACGTACTCGTCAAAGCGCTCGGTCAGCGCTTCAACCTTGACCTTGTCGAATTCCTGAGACAACGCCAGCAAGCCATGGCGCAGGCTCGGGGTTTTCAGAATGCCGACGATCAAGTAGCCGGTGCGCACCTGGTTTTCGCCAAACATCAGGCTGCCGTACACCCAGGCGCGCTCGACGGCTTCTTCCACATTGGAAGACAAGTCAGTGATGGACGTTGAGCCACGCGGCAGGCGGTCCAGGGCTTCGGTGAGATCGCGGGCCAGGCGCGCCGGGTCGATGTTGAACTGGCGCACGAGCTGGTGCAGGTCAGAGTCTTGCAGTTGCAGGATCTGGTGCAGCCAGTGGGCCATTTCCACATACGGGTTGCCGCGCAATTTGCAGAACACGGTGGCCGCTTCAATGGCTTTGTAGGCAAGGCTGTTCAGCTTGCCGAACAGTGCAACCCGGCTGATCTCACTCATGACTCATCTCCTTATTCGGGCGTTGCAGCAGCCGGTCCCCGGCGAACTGGCTGGCCAGCAGTAAATCCTTGGCATCCTCGCCGGGGTGTCCCAGCCAGGCGTTGAAACCCAGCCGCACACCGCCGGCCAGGTCCAATGGGGGTATTTCTTCCTGGCTCAACACCAGGTTCACGTCCCAGTCCAGCTCATGGCCCAGGTACTCGCCGACCCACGCCGCCAACTGGCGAAACAGCTCGCCGCCGGGCAACAGGCGCTCGTACTTGGCCAAGGGCATGGGGCCCAGACGCAGACGAAATTTATGTTGGCGGTCCCACACGTGGGTGCCCAGGCACACGTCCATGCCGAGGGTGCTGGCCCCGGCGCCAAGGCGACTGCGCTCGGGCAGTTCCAGCCATTGGCCGACGTATTCTTCGATGGCCACCGGCAGCTCGAAGTACTCGGACAGAATCACCTTCAAGCCATCGGGGTAGCGGCTCGTGGCCGCCAGGTGCCCGGTGTAGTAATAGCGCGCCTGGTCGGGAATCGGGCCCTGGCCGAGCAGGCTGTCCATGCCGCGACCCGACAACGCAGCGAGGCGTGCCGACCAGTAATCATCGTCTGGCCGGTCGTGGCTCACCGACGGCCGCGCTTCGGCCCAGGCGCGGTAGAACAGCGTGAGCAAGCGGTGGTGGAACACGTCCATAAACCGCGTAAAGCCGGGATCGCCTTCGTTGCGTTGACGCTCGCGGGCGTATTCGGTCAAGTGCAGCGGCAACGGCCCGTTCGGCCCGGTGAGGCCGAAAAAGAACTGTTCTACGCGTGGCGGCGCGGTGTCGCTGGCCGGCTCCACGAGCGACAAGGTTGACGGCGCAAAGCCGCAGTCCGGGGTTTGCCCAAGGCGCAGCGGGTCGTCAGCCAGGCGCACGGAGTGGCCGAGCCGGGGTTTGTCCTGGGCTTCACATTCGATACGGCGCAGCGCCTGGAAGAAGTCATGCTCCCAGGGCGCGGCCGCCATCGCGGCGAGCGAATTCAGAGGTTCGGTCGGCATCCGGGTTTCGCCTGCCAACGCATGATTTCGCCGCGCTCGGTGGTGCGCAGCACGGTTTCGGTAAAGCTGTTGACCGACACGTAGCGGGTGAGGAATCGCTCGAACACCGCGCCGAGCAGAAACACGCCCGTGCCGCGAAAGGCGTTTTCATCAAACTCCAGGCTGATCTCCAGGCCACGGCCAAACACGATGGGCCCCGGCATCGGCAACCGCCGCGTGCAGGGTTTGCTGCTGACTTCGCGCAGGCCTTCGATTTGCAATTGCAGCGCCGAATCCGTGGGGTCGCCATACAGGCGCAACAGCTCGCGCAACGCGGCGGCGCCCTGCCCTTGTTCAGACAACGACAAGTAATTCAGCGACAACTGACTGATCAGCCGCCAGGCGCTGGCGTCATGGGCGCGGCTGGCGCGCGGACGGCTCGGGCCGGCCAGGCAACGCACGTCGAGCACCGGCGCGCTGTCTTCCAGGCTGAAATCGCTTTTGCTGGTGCCCACCGGAATAAATAACGCCAGGTCGCGGTTCGTACACAACGCGCTGACGCCCAGTTGGCGCAGGTCGTGGCGGTACGGCGCCTGATTGGCGTCTACCAGCGACACAAAGGTTTCGCTGCCCACGTAAGTGGAGCGCGGGCCGTTGCGCCGCTGGTTGCTCGACAACAAACGCGGCTCGCGACGGACGATGTAATACGCCTGCTCGCGGCCATAGCGCGAAGGGTCGCGCACGGCATAGAACGGCTGGAACGGCTGCTCCGGCCCGGTGCCGTGACCGGTCACTTGGGTGAGCGAGTGAATCTCGAAATCCATTGGCCGCGTGCGGTCGGCGATCACTTGGTGCTCGTTAACCCGCTCGCTCAAGTGAATGCGGTCGGCGCGGCGTGGAAACAGGTTGATCGCCGGGGTGCAGAACGGCACGAACTGCGCCCCGCTGACCGTGCCTTCGAGGGTGGCGTCGTGTTTGTTGAAGAGAATGATCAGGTCCAGCTCATTGCCGGCGCAGCGCTGCACCGAACGGCGCAGCTCGGCGAATTCAACAAACAGAAAACGGTTGGGCAGCGCGAAGTATTCCTGCAACAGGCGGTAGCCCTGGAACGCGCGCGGCACCACTGGCAGCAGCGCATCTTCGTCGTCGAACCCACGGGGACGCAGCGAGCCGGGCGGCAGGCGCTCGACCCAATCGCTGCCCGGCGCCTGGGCAAACACCGCGCAGGCGTTGCCGAGCAATTGTTCGTAGAGGCGGAATGGCTGCTCGTCGGCGCCGTGCAGGTACAGCGGCAGGCTGTCCAGGCTCAGGCTGTTGAGCGGCAAACCGGCGCCACTGCGCAGGCGAATGCGCAAGCCGGCCTTGGCCTTTGGCTCGCTGGCGGCCAGGCGCCCAAGCGCCGCCGCCGGGTTGCCGAAGTATTCGGCGCTGGCCACTTCCAGCGGCCACAGCGTCACCGAATGGGCAGTTCGGTATTCGCAGGCGGTTTGTTCTTCGCGACCCAGCACACCGCGCAACGGCGCATTGCGCTCGATGGTAAAGCCGCTGCTGAGCGAGCCTTCGTTGGGGTCGGCGCGCAGTTGCACCACGGTCATCGATGGCGTGGGCGCCAGGTAATGCGGGTAGGCGATTTCCAGCAGGTTGTGGGTGAACGTCGGGTACTCGGCGTCCAGCTTCAAATGCACCCGTGCGGTCAGGTAGGCAAAACCTTCCAGCAGGCGCTCTACGTACGGGTCGGCGCAATCCACACCCGACAACGTCAGGCGGTTGGCAATCTTGGGAAACTCGCGGGCGAACTCGGCAGCGCTCTCGCGAATGTGCGACAGCTCCTGGTTGTAATACCCCAGCAGGCGCGGATTCATGCGCGCCTCCGCTGCTCGTTGGGCACGATTTTCACGTGGCCGGTTTCCAGATCCAGATTGGTGGTAAGCATCAACCGCAGCGGCACGGGCAGTGCCCACAGGTCGCCTTCAATCTCGAACGCCAGGGCGTTGTGGTCCATGCCCTCCTCCAGCAAGCGCGCTTTGACGCGCAAGGTGGAACGCAAAATGCGCGGCTCGAAGGTGGCGATGGTTTTCGTCAGCAAGGCTTCAATCGCCGGCACGTCGATATTCGACAACGTGCGCCCGGCCAGCGCCGGCAAGCCGTAATTGAGCACCGAGGTGCCGGCTGGCGTGGCCGCGGCCGTTTCCACATCGAGCAAGGCGGTGGTGTTGAACAGCCAGGTGAGGTCGCGCAGCACCGAGGCTTTCAGCTGACTCATAGACAACACGCGTTTGTCCGGACTCTCGTTCGGGTTGCTGCGGTCGTTGTCCACCAGGCGGTCGAGCAGCGACGGTTGCAGGCGCTCCTGCAAGGGCATGTTGGCCATCAGGCGTCTGCCACAGCGAATTCCACGGTGCGCAAATCGAACAGCGCGGTATCGCCTTCATCGGTGGCGAACAGGCGCTGGCCCAGCGGCACGCCGTTGTCGAGGAAATCGGTTTTGCGCGACAGGCGCGCGGCGTCATCGCCTAGTGCGACCGTGTCGGGATAGCGGCTGGGCAGCAGCGCGACGGTGGTGCCGCCATTGATTAACGTGAGTTCGGCGGGCAGCCACACCAGGTCGCGCAGATCGGTCGGCGCTTCCACCGTGAGGCTGGCAATGTTGCTCATCGGCAGCCAGGCATAGCGACCATTGACGATCAGTTCCAGCACCGGACCCAGGCGCGGATCGGCGTCGGCAAACCAGGCGAACGGCGTGCCATTGACCTGACCGGGATTGGCCGGCGCGGCTTCAAAGGCTTCAGCGCGCATTTGCTCAGCGGCTTCGGGGTGGCCGTCGGCGTCCATCTTCAAGGCTTGAATCAATGGCGCAATCCAGGCGGCGGGTTCGCCGAGAATGACCGGCGTTACACGCCCGGCAAACACCTCGGCCCGCAGTGCCTCGCACTCCAGCGCGGTGCGATAGGTTTGCACCATCGGCAGCGCGGCGGCGTCGAGTTCACCGACCACCTTCAACTGATTTTGCGCACGGCTCCATTGGCCCATAACGGCCAACAGTTGAAAAAGAAAAATCCGCAGCGTGGCATTGGCCGGAGCGCCGCGAACCTGGTCTTGCAGGGCCTTGAGCGCATCATCGAGGCGACCGGCACGCAACAGTTCATCGGCAGTCATAACAGCACTTCCCTGGGATTGGATGACAGAAAAAAAGCACCGCAGCTCATGTGCGGATGTAGGTTGGGTTGAGCGTAGCGAAGCCCAACAAACCGTCAGCAGGACGGTGCGTATCGGTTTCGAAAGGACCGATACGCGGAGCCCTTTGGGGCTCCTTGTTGGGCTTCGCCTTTGGCTCAACCCAACCTACGCGTCGGCAACGATCAGATCTTGACGTTCTGACGGATGTTCCAGCCGTACTTGATCGGGCCGCCTTCTTTGGAGCCGTCTTCTTTCTGGGCTTGGTAGTCCACTTGTACCTGAGCGAAGTTCAGGCCGATGGTTTCGGTCAGGCGATCTTCGCCGCCGCTGCCGCCGGTGGTCACCGAGGAGATCAGCACTTCTTTCATGGTGATCACCAGGTATTCAACCTGCGCGCTGCCGCCGGCTTTACGCACGGTCAGCTTGGCTTCGGGGTAATGCTTGCCCGAGGAGCACGCCATCATCAGGTTCGGTGTGGCCTTGTCGAGGTACTTGGTCAGGGTCAGGTCTTGCACGTTGACCTTGCCAGCGCCGCCGCCAGTGCCCAGGTGCATGTTGCCGTTTTGCGACATGCCCCAGCTCCACGCCAATACGTCGACTTCATCAGCGTGGGCCTTGTCCTTGGACTCGCCCTTGATGTCACCGATCTTGATGAACATATCAACAGCCATGTTTCCTCCTGCGTGGCCGTAGCCACTTCATCTTTGTGAACCCACCACCATGGCAAGTCCGTTTAAATGCACTGTGCAAAATTTTGGAAAACGTCGAGAGCGACGGCCGGGCAAGGCAAATGCAGGTGGCTGTAGCCAATAAGCATTTTTGAACCTGCTTTTAACGCCGCCCGGGCTAAGCTCCCGGCGTTTTACGCGCCTTTGGCGGACGGCAGTTTCGACACCAAACGCAACGAAACAGTGAGCCCTTCCAACTGGTAATGCGGACGCAGGAAGAACTTCGAGTTGTAGTAACCCGGGTTGCCTTCCACTTCTTCCACCACCACCTCGGCAGCCGACAGCGGGTGCTGGGCTTTGGTGGTTTCGGTGGAGTGCGCCGGGTCGCCGTCGACGTAGTTGAGAATCCAGTCTTGCAACCAGCGCTGCATGTCGTCCTTCTCTTTGAAGGAACCGATCTTGTCGCGCACGATGCATTTCAGGTAGTGCGCAAAACGGCAGGTGGCGAACAGGTACGGCAGGCGCGCGGCCAGGTTGGCGTTGGCGGTGGCGTCCGGGTCGTCGTATTCCGCCGGTTTCTGCAGGGACTGGGCGCCGATAAAGGCGGCGAAGTCGGTGTTCTTTTTGTGCAGCAGCGGCATGAAACCGTTCTTCGCCAACTCGGCCTCGCGGCGGTCGGAAATGGCGATTTCGGTCGGGCACTTCATGTCCACGCCGCCGTCGTCGGTGGGGAATGTGTGCGCCGGCAGGCCTTCCACTTCACCGCCCGATTCCACACCACGAATGCGCGAGCACCAGCCGTACAGTTTGAACGAACGGTTGATGTTCACGGCCATGGCATAAGCCGAGTTGGCCCAGGTGTATTTGCTGCTGTCGGCGCCGGTGGTTTCTTCTTCGAAGGCGAACTCTTCCACCGGGTCGGTTTTCGCGCCGTACGGTACGCGCGCCAGGAAGCGCGGCATGGTCAGGCCGATGTAACGCGAGTCGTCAGACTCACGCAGCGAGCGCCAGCCAGCGTATTCCGGGGTGGTGAAAATCTTGGTCAGGTCGCGCGGGTTCGACAGTTCCTGCCACGAGCCCATGCCCATTACGGTTGGCGAAGCAGCGGCAATGAACGGTGCGTGCATGGCGGCGGAAATCTTGGCCATTTCGCTGAGCAGTTCCACGTCGGGCGGAGACTGGTCGAAGTAATAGTCGCCCACCAGGCAGCCGTACGGTTCGCCACCGAACTGGCCGTATTCTTCTTCGTACATCTTCTTGAAGATCGGGCTCTGGTCCCACGTGGTGCCCTTGAATTTCTTCAGGGTTTTGTGCAGTTCCGGCTTGGAGATGTTGAGCACGCGAATCTTCAGCTGCTCGTCGGTCTCGGTGTTGTTGACGAGGTAATGCAGGCCACGCCAGGCGCTTTCCAGTTGCTGGAAATCGGGGTGGTGCATGATCAGGTTGATCTGCTCGGTCAGCTTGCCGTCGATGGCGGCAATGATCGATTCAATCGACTTGATGGCGTCGTTGGAAATCAGATTGGTCTGTGCCAGGGCGTGTTCGGCCAGGGTGCGCACAGCGGTTTCCACTGCCTCGCGGGCACGCTCGGTTTTGGGTTTGAATTCTTGCAGCAGCAAGCTTGCGAACTCGCTGGTCTGCTCGGTCGTTGCCTGGGGCAGCGCCTGATTGTCGGTGCTCAATTCGGCCATGCTAAATCGTCCTCTTAAGCTTGTGGCTCGTCGGTTGGCTTCGGTGCGCTGGCCAGGGCCTGCAGCAGGGCCGGGTCTTTGATCGCTTTCATGATCATGTCTTCGGCGCCGGTTTTGCCGTCCATGTAGGTCAGCAGGTTGGCCAGTTGGGTGCGCGCATCAAGCAGCTTGCTGAGCGAATCAACCTTGCGGGCAATGGCCGCCGGGCTGAAGTCGTCCATGCTCTCGAAGGTAACGTCCAGGCTCAGGTTGCCCTCGCCGGTCAGGGCGTTCGGCACGTTGAAGGCCACGCGCGGTTTCATCGCCTTGAGGCGCGAGTCGAAGTTATCGACGTCGATTTCCAGAAACTTGCGATCGGCCACCGCCGCCAAAGGCTCGGCAGGCTTGCCAGCGAGGTCGGCCATCACGCCCATTACGAACGGCAGCTGAACCTTTTTCTCGGCGCCATACAGCTCGACGTCGTATTCGATCTGCACACGGGGCGCGCGATTTCGGGCGATGAATTTCTGGCTACTGGTGACCATGTTGCTCCTCCCTCGCCATCAGGCGACTGAACAGTGACGTCATCGACAAACCACTGATGACCGACTTATTGGATTACGCCGTTGGGGCACGCCCCAACGTCATTCGGAATCAGGCCCGCGCAAGGCTTCGAACTGCGACATGCCATCGGGAATAAGGTTGCGCACGATGGCCGCGAAATCTGCGGTGACCAGCGTTTTAGCGCGGCTGAGCAGCACCGGCACCGGGCTCGATGGCTCATGCCGTGCGTAGTACTCAAGCAGGCGATCGAGCTGGCGCAACACGTCATCGCGGGTGGCAATTTCAGCACTGGCCCGTGGCGTTTGTGTGGCACTGGCTGAGGCATCGCTGCTGGCCATGCTGTCGCCCTCGCCCGCTGATTCGCTGCTGCTGGTATCGGCCTGCGCATTGGCACCGAGGGTTTGCCCGGCCTGGCGCAGCATCAGTTTCAGCGGCGCCAGATCCACGCCTTGATCAGAGCCGACTTGCTCGCTCACTTCACGCTCGATGGCGGTCAGTGCGGTGAGCGCCTGGGCCACGGCATCGCGGGTGGTTTGCAGCGCGTCGGCATCGCTGTCACGCAGCGCGGCGTTGAATTGATCCTGACCGAGGGTTTCGCTGGCGAAGCGTTGCAGGCCGTGGGCGTTGATCGCCGCGCGAACCGTCACGGTGCCAAAGGTGCGCGAACGCACCAGGGCGCTTTCCCACAGCAGACGCAGGTTGTCGTCGGCATTCAGGCCGGTCAGCGCGTTGATGCGCGAGGTGGGGTCGTTGTCGTCGGGGTCCAGCCGGGGGTGCAAATCGACCCAGTACTGGTTGAGCAATTCGCTGATCAGCAACAGCGCCTGGGCGAAACCCGGCAGGCCATAAAGGGCCAGGGAACTGCGCACCAAAATGTTGGCGACACGCAGGTCTTTGGTGCGGGAAAAGAGGTCGTGAATTTGCTGATTAACGCTGGGCCATTCGGGCGGCTCTGCCGGTAAAACGGCGTCACCCATTTGGCGTTCCGGCTGACCTTGCGCACTACGCTCCAGCTCGAGAAAAGCTGCATCGTATTCAAGGTCCTCGCCGCAAGGTGCATCGGCGTTTATCGGAGCCAGTAAAGCGGGTACATCCAACACTCGGGCGATCTCCATATCAGGCTGCTGGAACGCAGCCCTGATCCGATTGGGGTGCCTACGAGAACCGATTCCTTCGGCTCGCGTGGTGGCCAAACCATGGCTCAAAAAAACACCTGTGGCGGGGCGACGGGCATTCTTGGAGCACGTCAAAGCGTTGTCAAGCCGCGCTTGGAGGACGAGTGAGCAACAGCTAGCCTAGAAGATCAATCTGTGAAGCGTGTCTTTTTTATCCTGAATTTTCGGATGAAAGACGGAACTCTGTGCGTTGGCCGCTGTAGTATTCGCGCAGGAAAAATAAGGCGATGCGGTAAGGGGTTTCTAACGTTTACCCACATCAGCCCGGAGGTAACGCCGTAAGGCGTGTGCAAGGAGTCGCAATGCCACTGCGTTTGACCATCACCAGCTACCACAAACTGACACCCGGCCAATTGTCGGAACGTCAGCTGGACCAGGGTAGCCTGACCATCGGCCGTGGCCCCGAAAACGATTGGGTGCTGCCCGACCCCGAACGCCTGGTGTCCAGCCTGCACTGCACCATCACCAGCCGCGACGGCGCTTACTACATCACCGACAACAGCACCAACGGCGTGCTTCTGGTGCAGTCCGGCCAGCGCCTGCGCCGCGGCAACAGCGAGCGCTTGCAAGACGGCGAGCTGGTGCGTTTGGGTGAGTACGACATTCTTGTGCAGCTCGAGGCCATGGGCGGTTTCGCCTCCAGCAGCGCCGCCTCGGGCATCGCCACCGACCCCAACACCAGTTTCGATGCCCTGATGAGCCGCCAGGCCGGCAGCGCGGCGCCGGCCGCCATGCCGACGCCGGTAACGCAACACGCCGCCGCGCATTTCCACGGCAACTCGCCGCTGGACACCAAGCCTGACCTGTTTGATTTCCTCAATCCGCCATCGGGCGGCGCGGCTCCGATTCCGGATCATGTGCCGGCCGAGCGCCATGACTTTCGCCCGCCAACGCCGCAGCCCATGCCGACGTTCAATGCGCCGGCCGCCACACCGGTTGCCAGTGGCGGCGCCTCGATGATTCCGGATGACTGGGATCCGTTTGCTGATCTCTCGGCCGCCAAGCCGGCGATTCCCGATCCCTTCGCCCAGCAGCCTTTGGCGCCACCGCCGCCCGCTGCCGTGCCTGTTGTAGCCGCCGAACCCGAGCCCATCACGCCGCCGCCAAGCGCGGTGGTGGATGACCCGTGGGCCGGCATTGCCACCACGCCCAGCGTTGCGCCCCCTGCTCCGCCCGAGCCACCTGAGTTCATTCTCGACCCTACGCCCGAGCCAATTCGCGAGCCGAAACCGATTCGCCTGCAACCGCCCCTGCCCCCCCTGGACGCGGCACCGAGCGGCGATTTGCTCCAGGCCTTTTTGCGCGGCGCCGGCGTGTCGCAACTGCGCGTAGACCCGGCAAACGCCGAGGCGCAAATGGAAGCCATCGGCCGCAGCTACCGGCAAATGGTCGAAGGCATGATCGAGGTGCTGCGTGCGCGCAGCAGTTTGAAAGGTGAGTTCCGCATGCAGCAGACCACCATTCAACCGATTCAAAACAACCCGCTGAAATTCGCACCGAATGTGGACGAAGCGCTGCTGTTGTTATTGCGCTCTGGCAACCAGGCTTTCCTGGCGCCGGACCAGGCCATTGAAGACGGCTTCGACGACATCAAGGCGCACCAGATGGCCGTGATGGCCGGGGTGCAGGCAGCGATTCATCACCTGCTGCAACGTTTCGAGCCGAATGCGCTGGAAGCCCGCTTCGAAAAACCCAGCGGCTTTTCCGCCCTGCTGCCCGGTGCGCGCCATGCGCAATTGTGGGAGCAGTTCAGCGCCTTGTACGCGAGCATCCAGCGCGAAGCCGAGGACGATTTTCAAGACCTGTTCGGCCGTGAATTCAGCCGCGCTTACGAGGAGCACAGCAGCCGTTTGCGACGTCGCTAAATTTCTTCATACACGGAATCGTCGCCCGGCTCTGGCCAGGGCGACGTTAGTCAGGCACTCATTTCAAGGACTCAAGAATGCCAAGAATTTTTTCCCTGTTGCACGGCGTGGTGCTGGCCTCGTTGCTGGCCGCCTGTGCATCCGAACCACCGCCGCCGCCACCGCCTACCGTGCTGCAATTGCACTTTCTCGGTTCCAGTGAACTCAACCCCTCCCCGGCTGGCGACCCCGCCCCAGTGCGCGTGCGCTTGTACGAACTGAAAAGCGCCAACAACTTTTCCCGCGCTGACTTTTTCAGCCTGATCGACAAACCGGAAAGCGCCCTGGGTTCCGATCTGGTCGCCCACGATGAATTGCTGCTGCGCCCCAGCGAGCAAAAAGAACTCGAGCGCACGTTGGACGAGCAAACCAGATTCCTCGCCATCGTTGTCGGTTACCGCGACCTCGACCACGCCCTGTGGCGCCAGGTGGTTGCCGTACCCGCGCAGAAAACCAGCCCATACGACGTGATGGTCGGCAGTCATGCCGTGGCCATCACCTCGCGTTCAGCGAACTAGCAGGAGCCAGCATGTCTTGGAATAACCGCGTGGTCTGGTCGGAAGGAATGTTCCTGCGCCCCCAGCATTTCCAGCAACACGACCGCTACCTCGAAGCACTGGTTGATGGCCGTTGCCGCCCATTGCTCGCCGGTGGTTGGGGCTTTTCCGAGTTGCAGATCGACGAGGCGTTGCTGGCCCAGGGCAAGCTCGCCATCCTCAGCGCCAAAGGAATTTTGCCGGACGGCACGCCCTTTAATATTCCCGGCGACGACAGCGCGCCCGTGCCCCTGAGCGTTGACGACAACGCCCGCGACGCCATCGTGCACCTGGCCCTGCCGCTGCGCCGTGCCGGCACCCGCGACACCGTGGACGAAGGCGAAGCCCTCGGCGGCGCCCGTTACCTGAGCCAGGTGCGTGAAGTGCGCGACGACAACGCCGCCTTTGAAAGCCGCGCCCCGGTGTCGATTGGCGGCCAGGCCTTTCGCCTGCTGACCGACAAGGACGGCCTCGGCGAATACGCCAGCGTCGGCGTGGTGCGCGTGCGGGAAAAACGCGCCGACCGCGCCCTGGTGCTCGACCCCGATTACCTGCCGCCGCTGCTCGATGTGGCCGCCGCCGCGCCACTGGCCGGTTTCTGCAAGGAACTGGTGGGCCTGCTGCATCAACGCGGCGAAGCCCTCGCCGGTCGCGTGGTGGCCTCCAGCGCCGGTGGTGCATCCGAGATCGCCGACTTCCTGCTGCTGCAATTGATCAACCGCGCCGAAGCCCTGACCAGCCACCTGGCCCGCTTGAGCCCGCTGCACCCGGAGCGCCTGTACACCGAGCTGGTGGCCCTGGCCGGTGAACTCTCGACCTTCACCACCAGCGAGCGGCGCCCGGCGGAATACCCGCAATACGCCCATGACGACCTGGCCGGCAGCTTTGCTCCGGTGTTCCTGGCCCTGCGCATGGCCCTGGCAACGGTGATCGACAGCAAGGCCGTGGCCATTCCGATTGTGGAGAAATCGTACGGCGTGCACGTGGCGATGCTGGCGGACAAAACCCTGATCGACAACGCCGCCTTTATTCTGGTGGTGCGCGCCGATGTGCCGGGCGAAACCCTGCGCGGCAACTTCCCGCAGCAAGCCAAAGTGGGCTCGGTGGAACACATTCGCGACCTGGTGAACCTGCAATTGCCAGGGATCGGTTTGCTGCCGATGCCGGTGGCGCCACGCCAATTGCCGTACCACGCCGGCTCGACCTATTTCGAGCTGGATCGCGGCAGCGCGCACTGGAAGCAACTGCCGAATTCCGGTGGTTTTGCCTTCCATATCGCCGGGCAATTCCCGGGGCTGAACCTGGCCTTCTGGGCCATCCGAGGATAATCCGATGCACCCAATCGACGATCCGTTCGGCAGCCCTGCGCCTGGCACCGGCTCCACCAACAACGCAGGCGGCGGTCGCCCCGATGACCGCACCATGATCATGCCGCGCCCCGGTGGCCGCGCGCCGGATCCGGCCGCCGCTGGCCGCCCGACGCCACCGCCAGCACAACCTGCCGGCCCGATGGCCAGCGCGCCGTTGCCCACCACGCGCGGTCAGGGTTTGAATCCGCTGGAGCAGGCAGCCGGGCCGCTGCTGGCCCTGCTCACCCGCTTGCGCAACACCATCGCCCACCCGGCGCCGGCCAGCTTGCGCGCGCAAATACTCGGTCACTTGCGTCAGTTTGAAGAGCAAGTGCGCCAGGCCGGCGTGCCGCAGGATGAAATGATGCTGGCGCGCTACGTGCTATGCACCGCGCTCGATGAAGCCGTGCTCAGCACGCCGTGGGGCAGCAGCAGTGAATGGGGTAAACAGAGCCTGCTGATCACCCTGCACAACGAAGCCTGGGGCGGCGAAAAGGTCTTCCAACTGCTGGATCACTGCCTGCAAAACGCCCACCAGCGCCTGCATTTATTGGAGCTGTTGTACCTGTGCATGAGCCTCGGTTTCGAGGGCCGTTACCGGGTAATGAACGACGGCCGCAGCCAACTCGAAGCCTTGCGTGAACGCACCGCCGCCACCATTCGTTCGGTACGCGGTGAGCGCGACCGCGAGCTGTCGCCACACTGGCGCGGCTTGAGCGTGGTGCGTGACCGTCTTTCGCAATACCTGCCGCCGTGGGTCGGCATTGCCATCGGCTTGGCGCTGTTGCTGCTGCTGGTATTCGGCCTGCGCATGAAGCTGGCCGCTGACGCCGAACCGGTGTTCAAAAAGATTCATGCCCTGGGCGAAATTCCGGTGCAAGCCATCGACCGCCCGCCCATGCAGCCAAAAATTATCGAGCGTCCGCGCCTGGCCGGCTTCCTGGCCGACGACATCAAAGCCCAGCGTGTGGCCGTGGAAGATGCGGTCGACCGCTCGGTGGTGACCATTCGCGGCGACGAGCTGTTCAGTTCCGGCAGCGCCAGTATCGACAGCGACCTGCAACCGCTGCTGATGCGCATCGCCGACGCGGTGCAGAAAGTCAAAGGCAACGTGCTGGTCACTGGCCACAGCGACAACCGCCCTATCGCCACCCTGCGCTTTCCCTCGAACTGGAAACTGTCGCAGGCACGGGCTCAGGAAGTGGCCGGCATTCTCGCGGCGAAAACCGGCGACAGCACGCGCTTCCGGGCCGAAGGCCGCAGTGACACCGAGCCGGTGGCCTCCAATGCCACCAACGAAGGCCGCGCGCGCAACCGCCGGGTCGAAATTACGGTATTTGCGGAGGGCGTCGAGTGAAGTCGTTTTTCAACTTTTTCGCCCGCTGGGTCATGCCGGTACTGGGCCTGATTGCCCTCAGTCTGATCATCTGGTTTGTCGGCCCGTTGCTGCGCATTGGCGAGCACGAGCCATTGGCCTCGGCCACCAGCCGCTGGGTGCTGATTGCCCTGCTGTTTCTGATCTGGATCGGCTACCGCGTCGCCCGCATCCTGCAAGCGCGGCGCAACGCTGCCAAGGTGATGAGCGGCCTGGCCGCCGTCAGCGCGCCGGATGCCGCCAGCGTCGCCACCGCCGAAGAACTGGCCACGCTCAAACAGCGCATGGACGAAGCCCTGGCGTTGCTCAAGCGCGCCAAGCTCGGCGGTGATGAACGCCGCAGCCTGTACGAGCTGCCGTGGTACGTGATCATCGGCCCGCCCGGCTCGGGCAAAACCACGGCGCTGATGAACTCGGGGCTGAACTTCCCCCTCGCCGGCGAACTGGGCAGCGGCGCCATTCGTGGCGTGGGCGGCACGCGCAACTGTGATTGGTGGTTTACCGACGAAGCGGTGCTGCTCGACACCGCCGGCCGCTACACCACGCAAGACAGCCACGCGGCGGTCGATAAAGCCGCCTGGTTGGGCTTTCTCGACTTGCTCAAAACCCAACGCAAACGTCGGCCTATCGATGGGGCGTTTATCGCCATCAGCCTCTCGGATTTGCTGCTGGGCACAGAGGCCGAACGCCTGGCCCACGCCCGCGCCATTCGCGCGCGTATCCAAGAGCTGTACACCCAGCTCGGCGTGCGCTTCCCGATTTACGTGATGCTCACCAAGCTCGACCTGGTGCCGGGCTTTATGGAGTTTTTCGACAACCTGAGCAAAGAGGATCGCGCCCAGGTGTGGGGCATGACCTTTGCCCTGGACGACGGCAAAAACACCGACGGCCCGCTGGCGGTATTTGCCAGCGAATTTGCCGGCCTCGAACAGCGCCTGAACGAAGGCCTGGTGGAGCGCCTGCAAACCGAACGCGACCCGGCACGCCGTGATTTGATTTACGGCTTCCCGCAGCAAGTGTCGGCGCTGAAGGACAACCTCAGCAGCTTCCTCGAAGGCGTGTTCAAACCGACCACCTTTGAAGAGCGCGTGCTGCTGCGCGGCGTGTACCTCACCAGCGGTACGCAGGAAGGCACGCCGATTGATCGGCTGATTGGCTCCATGGCGCAGTCGATGAACCTCGACCGTCAGCACCTGGCGCGGCAGAACGGCACCGGGCGCAGCTACTTTATCGAGCGCCTGTTCCGCACCGTGGCCTTTGGTGAGCGCGGCCTGGTCGGCGCCGACGCCAAGGTCGAGCGCCGGCGCAAATGGCTGGCGCGCGGCGCCCTGGCCGCCACCGTGTTGGTAGTGTCGGTGGTGGCCGGCGTGTGGTTTGCCAGCTACCGCGCCAACCAGGCCTATATCGCCGCTGTCGAACAGCGCGTGCAGCCGTTGCCCGCAGCGCTGGAGAGCCTAAGCCCGGCGCAACGTGACGTGCTCGCAGTACTGCCGCTGCTCAACGCGATCAAGAACGTGGCCGGCGATCCGCCCGGTTGGGCTGAAGGTTACGGCCTGTACCAAGGCGACATGCTCGGCGAGGAATCGGCCAGCGTGTACCGCAAGTTGCTGATCGCCGTGTTCGCGCCGCGTCTGGTCACCCGTATGGAAGAACAGCTGCGCTCCGGCGGCAGTTCCGACTTCCTCTACGAAGGCCTCAAGGCCTACTTGATGCTTGGCAGCCCGGACCATTACGACGCCGACTTCATCAAAGCCTGGATTGCTCTGGACTGGGACCGCGCCCTGCCCCGCGACCTGGCGCCCGAGCAGCGCCAAGCCTTGCACGAGCACCTGGACGCCCTGCTGGAACGCCGCCCGCCGAGTGCGCGCCTGGACGAAAACCTGGTGGAAGACCTGCGCCGGCAACTGCAACGCCTGCCCGTGGCGCAGCGCGTGTACGACCGGGTAAAACGGCAGAAACTGCCGCAAGGCCTGCCGGACTTCCGTATCAGTGAAGCAGCCGGTCGCGATGCGCCGCTGGTGTTCACGCGCAAAAGTGGCAAGCCCTTGAGCGAGCCCTTGAGCGGCTTCTTCACCTACCGGGGCTACCGCGAAGTGTTCCTCACCGCCAGCCTCAGCCAGGCCGGCACCATTGCCGAAGAACAGTGGGTGCTGGGGCGCACGCTGGACGACGTGCAAGGCGTCGCCGGTTTGGCCTCGGAAGTGCGCAAGCTGTATTTCGAAGACTACCTGCGCCAATGGGAAGGCTTGCTCGGCGACATCGACGTGGTGCCGATCAGCAACGTGGCCCAGGCCGCCGACGTGCTGCGCGTGCTCTCCGGGCCGAACTCGCCGTTCAAGAAATTGCTGGTAGCGGTGGCCAAGGAAACCGACCTGCAACAGGCCGACCGTTTGCTCGCCG
The DNA here is from genome assembly GCF_900573885.1 of Pseudomonas viridiflava. Lineage (GTDB taxonomy): Bacteria > Pseudomonadota > Gammaproteobacteria > Pseudomonadales > Pseudomonadaceae > Aquipseudomonas. The sequence goes on along the minus strand of NZ_UPSE01000594.1, from coordinate 48,560 downwards.
AACAAGGCAAGAAAGTGGACGGCACGGTAGACAAACTCAAGCAGCAACTGGGCTCGCTGGTGGGCGAAGAACAGGCCGCGCAAAGCGAAGCGCCGGCTGAAACCGACCCTATCAGCGCGCGCTTTGCCGAGCTTAATAGCCTGGTCGCCACGACCGGCAACGAACCGCCGCCCATCGACACCTTGCTGGCCGATATGAACGCGCTGTACGTGCAAGTCAGCGGCATGGTCGGCGCCAGCGGCGAGGCCTTGCTCGGTGAGTCGAAAAACCAGGTGGCCGCTGCCGCCTCGCGTGTGGCGCTCACCGCCGAGCGTCAGCCGCCTGTGGTGCAAGGGCTGGTGAAGTCGGTGGTTAACTCCACCACCAACAGCATGATGGGTGGCGTGCGCAACCAACTGAACGGCGCGTGGGTCAGCGAAGTGGTGAGCGTGTATCGCCAGTCCATCGCCGACCGTTACCCCATCAACCCAAGCAGTAACCGCGACGTGACGCTGGAAGACTTCGGTCTGTTCTTTGGCACGGGCGGGGTGATGGACAACTACTTCCGCAAGTACTTGCAGCCCTACGTCGACACCTCCGCCGCCACCTGGCGCTGGCAGCCGGGCGCCGCGCAGAAGCTCGGTATCAACCCCAACGTGCTGGGCACTTTCCAGCGCGCGGCCGCGATTCGCGATGCGTTCTTCCGCGCCGGCGGCACCCAACCGGCGGTGCGTTTCGAACTCAAGCCGGTGGCCATGGACGCCAGCATCGAGCAGTTCCTGCTCGACCTCGACGGCCAGCAAATGACCTACGACCACGGCCCGAGCCGGCCCGTGGCGATGCAATGGCCGAGCCCCAACAGCACCGGTGGCGTGCGCGTGTCCATTCTGCCGCCGCCCACCGGTGGCCGTTCCGGGCTGACGTTGGACGGCCCGTGGGCCTGGTTCCGCCTGCTGGAACAATCGGAACTGGAACGCGGCAACGCGCCAGACCGCTTCACCCTGCGCCTGCACGTGGACGGTGCGAGCATCTCGTGCGAGCTGCGCGCCAGCAGCGCCTTCAACCCGTTCAAGAGCCGCGTGCTGTCGAGCTTTAGCTTGCCGGAGCGCCTGTAAATGAGCGCCGGGTTTTACGGCAAGCTGGCCGGTCGTGGCGACTTTCTCAGCCGCGACCTGCCGCCCGCCTTTATCGAAGCCTGGGATGCCTGGCTGGCTGCCGGCATGGCCGCCAGTCAGCGTGAGCTGGGCGATGCCTGGCTGGATGCGTACCTGGTCAGCCCGCTGTGGCGCTTCGCCGTGCCGGCCAACCTGCTCGGCAGCCAGCCGGTGGCAGGCGTGATGATGCCGAGCATCGACCGCGTCGGCCGTTATTTTCCGCTGACCATCGCCTGCCTGTTGCCGGCCGATGCCGACATCGCCAGCGTGGTCGGCGGCGACGAGCAGTGGTTTGATCGCGCCGAAGCCTTGCTGCTTTCCACCCTGGAACCGGAGGCCGACGTCGAGCTGTTCGAGCAGGCCGTCAGCGCCCTCGGTGAGCCTGCGGTGGCGCCTCGCGCCCATGTCGGTGGGCTGGGCAGTTTGTTGCGCAGCGACGTCACCACACCCCACGCGCGTTTGGCGCTGTTGGCGCAATTGAGTTGCGAGGGCGCCAGTTGCTGGTGGGGCCACGGTTCCGACCAGGTGGCCGCCGGCCTGTTGCGCTGCCACGGCTTGCCGGCGCTGGAAGATTTTGCCCGCTTGCTAATGGGCGAGCGGCGCAGCGTGCTGAGGGATTCGCCATGATTACCGCGTACGAGGCAGCGAGTTACAGCCACGTCGGCATGGTGCGCCAGGTGAACGAAGACGCCTGCCTGGAACTTACCGAGCGCGGGTTGTGGGTGGTGGCCGATGGCATGGGCGGCCACGCGGCGGGTGACTACGTGAGCAACCTGATCATCGATACGCTGCGCCAGATTCCCGCGCCCCAGGAATTGGCCGAGTACGTCGCCGCCCTGCGCACGGCGCTGGCTCAGGTAAACGAACAGGTGCTGCAAGAAACCGCGCGTCGTGGCGTGAGCATGATGGGCAGCACCGTGGTGCTATTAGCGACACGTGGCGAGCAGGCCGTGTGCCTGTGGGCCGGCGACAGCCGCCTGTACCGCCTGCGCGACGGCCAGCTAGAGATGATTTCCCGCGACCACAGCTACGTGCAGGACCTGATCGACAACGCCATGCTCAGCGAAGAAGAAGCCCGCGTGCACCCACGCGCCAACGTCGTCACCCGTGCCGTGGGCGTGTTTGAACAGCTGGAGCTGGCCGAAGTGAGCTTTACCGTGCAGCCCGGCGACAACTTTCTGCTGTGCAGCGACGGCCTGAACAAAACCGCCGACGACAGTGAATTGCGCGATGTACTCAGCAACGCCGAACCCTACGCCATGGTGAGAAGCCTGGTGCACCTGGGGCTGACCCGAGGGGCGCCGGATAACATCACGGCGATTACGGTTCGGGCGTTGTGAATTGGTATTAGCCGCGATGCTTTTGAACAAACAAATAGCCGCCTCATAAGAGCAGTAAAGGCATGCAAATCGAGATACCTGGATACGACATCGAACGCGGCCTTGGCGAAGGCGCCATGGCCACGGTTTATCTGGCCACGCAGCGCTCGTTGCAACGCAAGGTGGCGCTCAAGGTGATGGCCAGTGCGCTGGCCGCCGACCCGAGTTTTTGCGAACGCTTTCTGCGCGAGGGCCGCATGTTGGCGCGCCTGTCGCAGCCCAACACCGTGACCATTTTCGACATTGGCAACGCCGGGCCCTGGTACTACATGGCCATGGAATACCTGGCCAACGGCACGCTGAAAGAACGCGTCGAAGAAGGCCTGAGCCCGGAACAGGGCTTGTCGATTCTGCGTCAAGTGGCTTCGGCGCTCGGCTATGCGCACTCGCAAGGCCTGGTACACCGCGACGTAAAACCCGCCAACATTCTGTTCCGCGCCGACGGCACGGCGGTGTTGTCGGACTTCGGCATCGCCAAGTCGATTGAAGAAAGCACACAGTTCACCCAGGTCGGTTTTGCCATCGGCACGCCCAGCTACATGAGCCCCGAGCAGGCGCGTGGTTTGCCCATTGATGGCCGCACCGACCTCTACGCCCTCGGCGTGGTGCTCTATGAAATTCTCACCGGCAAGTTGCCCTATGTCGGCACCGACTCGCTGTCCACCGCCCTCGCCCACCTGACCGAACCGTTGCCGGAATTGCCGATCAGCCACGGCCGTTATCAGGACATTTTGCGCAAGCTGCTGGCCAAGAACCCGGACGAGCGTTTCCCCACCGCCGGGGCGTTTATCGCCGCGCTGGATCACCTGGCGCCAAGCGCCATGGAAAGCACACAGATTCGCCCACTGAACCTGCCGCCGACACCGCGCAGCGAAGAAGCGCCGACTGCCGCCACGCCGGTAATTACCGCCGACACCGGTGGCCTGACGCCGATGTCCATCGACATGCCGCCGCTGCACGCCACCGACGCCGGCGCCACCCTGCCGCCGCCCGCGCCTACGTACACGCCGCCAATCGAGAAGAAACGCTCGGGCAGCAAAGTGCCGCTGATTGCCGGCGCCGGGTTGGGCTTGCTGCTGATTCTCGGCGGTAGCGGTTACTTCCTGCTGAGCGGTTCGCCGAAAGCCGACAAGCCGCCGGTTGCTCAGGTGCAGCCTGAGAAGAAACCGGCGCAGCCGCCTGCTTCGACCACGACGGCATCAACCACTACCACCAGCGTCGCGCCAGCCGCCAATCAGGACGGCGGCGACAAGCCGCTGCTGATGGCCGGCAAGAAAACCCTGTTCCAGCGCGTACTGAGCAAACCCGGCGCGCAACTGGCGCAAGAAGCCGGCGGCCAAGCAGGAAGCACGGCGTTGCCGGCGTTTTCGGTGTTGTACGTGTACGCCCGCCAGCAGGTCGGCGGTGAGCCATGGGTGAAAGTTGGCGCCTCCAGCGATGGCCGTAGCGAAGGCTGGTTGCCCGCCGCGCAGGTCAGCGACTGGAAACAGAGTTTGGTGCTGAAATTCACCGAGCGCTCGGGCCGTGGTCCGGTGATTTTCCTGCGCAAGGCTGACGACGTGGAACGCCTGCTGGCCGACACCACCGCCGCGCGCAACGAGGTGACCAAAGCACAGCGCGACGACGGTTCCAGCCAGAACGTGCTGGCCATCGAGCCGCAAGACATGGCCATCGCCCAGGACCAGTTCTACCTGCTGCCGATTTTCGAGTCGCGCGAAAGCTTCGACGCCGACGGCCAGCCGGCGCAGTTGCTCAACGTGGCGTCCATCGACCCTGGCAACACGCCGCAACTCAATGGCGCTGGCGCCAAGCTCGCCAGCAAGCCCGACGCCTTCCGCACCGGCATCGTGCTGGTGGTGGACACCTCGGTGTCGATGCAGCCGTATATCGACCAGGTCAACGACGTGGTCAAAGGCCTGCAAGAACAGATCGGCGCCCGTGGCGAGCTGGATAAAGTCAGCTTTGGCATGGTCGGTTTCCGCAACAACATCGACAAAACCCCGGGCCTGGAATACGTCAGCAAAACCCTGGTGCCGTTGCAGCAAGACAACGACCCGCAGCGCTTTATCGAGCTGGCGCGCAACGTCAAAGCCACCACCGTGTCGAGCCATTCGTTCAACGAAGACGCCTTTGCCGGCGTGATGGACGCGGTCGACAACATGGACTGGTCGCCCTATGCCGGCCGGGTGATTTTGCTGGTGACCGACGCTGGCGCCCTGCGCAAAAACGATCCGCTGGGCCGCACGCAAATGAACGAAGCCCAGGTGCGCGAAGCGGCGCTGCGCAAGCAGATCAAAATCTACGCCCTGCACCTACGAACCCCGGCCGGCAAAAACAACCACGGCTACGCCGAGCAGCAGTACCGCAGCCTCACGGCCGACGCCAACCCGAAAATCGGCGACCTGTACATTTCCGTGGCCGGTGGCGACGTCGGCAAGTTCGGCAACACGGTCAATGAAATCGGTTCGGTGTTTGCCGACCTGGTGCACAACGCCGGTCAACAGAAAGCCCAGCCGGCGCCGCAGCTGCAAAGCGGCCTGAGCCTGGCGGCGAAAACCGCCGCCATCGGCTACGCCATGCACATGGACTTCCTCGGCGGGCGCGGCGCCGCCCATGCGCCGCAACTGGTGACCGCCTGGACCGCCGACCGCGACCTGACCAACCCGGCGCTGCCGGCGTTTCAGGTGTGCGTGTTGCTGAGCAAGATGCAACTCAACGACCTGCAGCAGTCGCTGAAACTGATCGTCGACGCGGCGCGCCGCACCCAGAGTTCGTCGAAAGATTTCTTCGAAGAAATCGCCACGGCCAGCGCCTATATGAGTCGCGACCCGTCGAAACTGGTGAAGGGCAGCAACCTGGCGCAGAGCGGCATTCTGGGCGAGTACCTGGAAGGCCTGCCGTACCGCAGCAAGTCGCTGAACATGACCCAGGAATTGTGGCTGTCGCTGAGCGTGGCCGAGCAGGAAGACTTTATCGACGAGCTGGATTCGAAAATTCGCCTGTACGAAACCTTCCACAACGACGTCGCCAACTGGGTGCGCTTCGGCGACGCCGAGCCGGGTGACGCCTTGTACCGCGTTCCACTGTCGACCCTGCCCTGATGCTGCGCCTGCGCGACATTCAGAAAACCCGCGGCACCGGCCGCCAGCGCTACAGCCTGAGCATTCCAAGGCTGGACCTGGCGGCGGGCGAGCAGATTGCCGTGGTCGGCCCCAGCGGTTGCGGCAAAAGCACCCTGCTGGATTTGCTCGCCCTGGTGTTGTCGCCGGATAACAGCGGCCAGTTTCATTTCGAGGTGGACGGCGGCCAGTTCGACATCGCCGCGCTGTGGCGCGCCAACAACCACGACGCCCTGGCGCGTTTGCGCAGCAAGGCCTGCGGCTACGTATTACAAACCGGCGGGTTGCTCGAGTTTCTCGACGTGCGCGGCAACATCGAACTGCCGCGCCGCCTGCTGAATCTGGCAGCCGACGAGCAGGTGCAGCGCCTGGCCGAGCACCTGGAAATTACCGAGCAACTGGACAAGCGCCCGAGTCGGCTGTCCGTTGGCCAGCGCCAACGGGTAAGCATCGCCCGCGCCCTCTCCCACCAGCCGAAACTGGTACTGGCCGACGAACCCACCGCCTCCCTCGACCCGGCCAACGCGCAGCGGGTGATGCAGCTGTTGGTTGAGCAAGCCCGAGTTCATCGCACCTGCACCGTCATCGCCACCCACGACGAACCCCTGGCCCGCAGCGCCGGCCTGAGCGTGTTGCCGATTGAATGGCGGCGCGATGCCGACGGCGGCGTAACCGCCACGCTCGGCGCCTTGAATAAAGAGGCGTGGCACTGATGCGCCTGGGGTTGCTGTTGTCACTGGCCTGGGCCGATTACCGCACCGAAGCGCGCCTGTCGCTGTGCGCGGTGTTGGCGTTGACGGCGGTGATCACCCCGCTGCTGGTGTTGTTCGGGCTCAAGTTCGGCCTGGTGACCACGCTGACCGACCGCCTGGAAAACGACCCGTCGATCCGTGAAGTGATCACCCTGGGCGGCGGTCGTTACCGCGCCGCCGATGTCGCTGAATTGAAACTGCGCGCGGACGTGGCCTTCGCCCTGCCGCGCACCCGGCAGATTGCCGCCACTACGGATTTGTCGCTAGACGGCAGCGGCCAGTCGCTGACTGTCGAGATGATTCCCACCGCCCAGGGTGACCCACTGTTGGCTGACGTGCCGCTGCCCACCGGCGAGCAGATTGTGTTGAGCCAGAGCGCCGCCGAGAAACTCGGTGTAGCAGCCGGCGAGCGCCTGAGCGCGCGTTTCGGGCGGCAGCAGAACGGGCAAGTGGAATCGCGGCAGATCAGCGTGACGGTGCAGGCGGTGCTGCCTTTGGCCACCTTCAACCGCGATGGCTTGTTCGCCCCGCTGAGCCTGCTGGAAGCCGCCGAAGATTACCGCGACGGCCGCGCCGTGCCCGCGTTCGACTGGCCGGGCGGCGAGCCGTCGGTGCCGGGCAGCCGCGTGTATCCGGGGCTGCGCGTGTATGCGGCCGACCTGGATGGCGTGGAAAGCTTGCGTCAGCACTTCGCCAGCCTCGGTCAGGAAGTAGCCACGCAAGCCTCAACCATCGCTCAGGTGCGCTCGCTCAGCCATAACCTCACGCTGGTGTTCTGGCTGATTGCCGCGCTGGCCGTGGGCGGCGCCTTTGCTGCCGTGGCCGCCAACACGCTGGCGGCGGTGGAGCGCAAACGCAAAGCGCTGGCCGTGTTGCGCCTGCTGGGTTTTCCCACGGCCGCGCTGGTGGGTTTTCTGTTGCTGTTGGCGCTGTACAGCGGCGCGTTTAGTCTGCTGCTGGCCGGGTTACTGTACGCAGCAGCCGGCGCCGGGCTGAACCAGTTATTCGACACGGGCACCGGCGAGTTCGTGTGCCAGTTATTGCCCATTCATTTTTTCCTGGCGGCGCTGGCCACCCTGACCTGCAGCGCCCTGGCCGCTGCACTCGGCGGTTGGCGCGCGGCGCAGATCGAAGCTTCGGAAGGATTACGCGATGTTTAAGCGGTTCACGGCAGTAGCGGCGCTGGCCCTGGCATTGGGTCAGAACGCCTGGGCGGAAGAACCCTCGGTGGACAACCCCAAGCCGCTGCCCGACGACGTCAGCCTGCCGCTGCCATGCGGCGGCAATCTGGTGATGCGCTACGTGTATGTGCTCGCCAACGGCGCCCTGGACGACCGCGAAATCAGCCTGGGCTACCCATTCGCCGAGGGTGAAAGCGGCTACCAGCAATCGTTTATTTCCGGCTACCGCCGCGACTTTATCAACGGCCAGTTCACCCTCGCCGACCTGCCTGAAGCCTGGCGTGAAACGCTGAAACCGGCGCTGCCAAAGAAGGAAGCCGGCACGCCGCTGTCGCCCATGTTGTATTTCATCGGCAAATACGAAGTGACCGCCCGCCAGTACGCCGCCGTCATGGACCAAGCCGCCTCGTTGGCCGGCCAAGGCGAACCGCCGGCCTGCCCGGAACCGGCCACCGGCGCAGCGGCGCGCTTGCCGAAAGTGAAGGTGTCGCACTTCGACGCTGAGCGTTTCGCCGCCGTGTACACCGCCTGGCTGATGAAAAACCACCGCGACCTGCTGCCCGTGAGCGGCCGCACCGCCAAAGCCGAAGACGGCGGCCTGAGCTTTGTGCGCCTGCCCTCCGAAGCCGAATGGGAATTCGCCGCCCGTGGCGCCCAGGCCGTGAGCCGCCAGGAACTGGAAGGCCGCTTGTTCCCGCGCAAAGTCGAAGGCAGCGATCAGGAAGGTCCGCTTGGCGACTGGGCCGTCTACAACCAGGTGGCAGGCGGCAGCGGGCAGGCCGCGCGCTTGCTGCCCATCGGCACCAAACTGCCCAACCCCATCGGCCTGTACGACGTGATCGGCAACGCCGCCGAAATGGTTCAGGAATCGTTCCAGCTGGTGCACGCCGGGCGCCGCCAAGGCACCTACGGTGGCTTTGTGGTGAAAGGCGGCAACTACCTCGAAGGCGAAACCACGCTGTTCACCGGCATGCGCCGCGAATACCCGCTGTTCGCCGCCGACGGCACCGAGCAAGCCAACGAAACCACCGGTTTCCGCGTGGCCCTGGGCGCCCTCTCCGCCCCGCGCTCGCGCTACAAAGAGCTGCTCACGCAATGGCAAAAAGAAGGCCGCCTGGCCTCGCTCACCGACGCGATCGACGACACCGCCGACCCGACCAAAAGCCTCGACCGCCTGATCGCCGCCAGCACCGACCCGGCGCTGCAAGCTCAGCTCGGATTAATTAACGAAGAATTGAAACGCAACGTCTCGCTGATTGCCCAACAGCGGGAAGAAGCAGCCGGCAACCTTATTCAGTCGGCAGCGCTGGTGGCTGAAACCATCAACAACTACAACATTCGCCTGACCAACCTGAAAAAAAGTCAGGAACAAGCAAAGGCAAATAAGGACGAAGCCTCAGCTAAGCTGTTTGCCACCGCGATGGCCAACGGGCGAAGCGCACTGGATGGCGCCGTACAGATTTACATCGACAACCTGGCCACCGGCACCCGCTACACCGATGCGGTGATTCAGGCGCAATTGCAACGCATAAAAGAAGAGCTCAACCGCAAACCAGTGCTCGGCAAGAGCCTGGTCAAACGTGCCACCCTCTTCGTTACGCACGTAGGAAAGTATCGCCAGGATAAGCGTGCCGATCCGGCGGCGATTCTGGAGCAGTTGCTCGCGAACGGCGAGCGTTAAGGAAGCGTTTGCGGCCGGGCTATCTGGCCGCGAAACACACAACACCAAGAACGGGAAAAACACCATGAAGCAGGCAAGCATCAACACCACACTCAACTCGTCGGCACGTATGGCGATGTCCTTTCTGGCCGCCAGCTGCATCTTCATCAGCGGTTGCGCCAGCACCGGCCCCACGTCGAAAGTAGCGGCGACCACCACCGCCCAGTACTACCCAGCGTGCTACGAGCCGGTATCGCACCTGCGCGGCACCGAAGACTCGGTGAAAAACTCGGCCATGACCGGCGCCATTGCCGGTGGCCTGATCGGCGGCCTGGCCGGCGGTTTGTCCGGTGACGACCACGCCGCACGCAACGCCCTGATCGGCGCAGCCGGCGGCGCCCTGGTCGGCGGCGCGGCGGGTTACTACGTCGAGAAGCAAAAACAGATCACCGACGACAACCAGCGCATCGGCTCCTACGCCACCGACATCGACCGCAGCACCGGCGAAATCGACCGCAGCGTCGGCTACGCCAAAGCCGCCCAAGCCTGCTACCAGCGCGAATTCGCCAGCCTGCGCGATGCCCGCAAAGCCAAGAAAATCAGCGAAGCCGACGGCCGCGCCCACCTGGCCGAAATCGTCAGCGGCCTGAAAGAAACCAACGCCCTGCTCGCCGCCGCTGACGGCCGCACCGGCGAAGACCTCGACGCCTACACCCAAGCCTACGAAAAAGACCTGATCGCCGTTGGCGTGCAGCGCGACACCGTAGCCAAAGTGGCCGAGGCCGACGCTGGCAAGAAAGTGACCGTTACCAAAGCCCAACGCGCCAAAGTATCGACCCAGGCCGTCGCCACCGAGAAAGCCGCGCAAAAAGCGCAAACCTCGCGCACCGAAAGCCAGAAAGTCGCCACCCAAGGCAAAACCATGATCAACGACGTGTGCAACAACCCCGATATGGGTGACTGGGCACCGGAGAGTTGCGCTAAGGCGTAACGAAACGGCGCTTAGCCAGCGCAAACGCCAAAGCGGCGTCATCGGGGCCCCATAGGGCTTTTGGTGATGCCGCTTTTTTTTGCGCGTTGATCAATCCCGCCTCGGCTTCGGGGCGGTTACTCATTCAACGCCTTTGAATCAGGAAAATCCCAAGGCTAAACCTGACTCATCCCCGCCTGACTTGCGAAGCATCCGGCTTCGCCCTCTCCTCCCGCCGGTTTTACTTTCTCGCCAACGAGCAACGCTATCTGATTTTGCTCACATCCCCCTGCGCGAGAAGCCTCGGCTTTTCCGGCGTGGCAACCCGCAAACAGAGCCTTAGCCATGTTCAGCTACCTCGCAAAATTCCGCCAAGCCTTGGCGGTTTCGGGACGGGAAGCGGTTTATCCCGAAATACCCATGCCTGTTTGCCCAGCGCCGCCTCCCGTGCCGACGTATCCAGAGCTGGCGCCAGTGCAGAACTGGTCCCACCCGTTCAGAGACACCAACAACCCACTGCTGCAACTGACCCAGTTAGCCAAGGCCACCTCCGGTTACTTTCCGCTGGGGCGCAACGGCCTTTGGCACAACGGTGTGCATTTCGACGGTGGCACCGCCGGCACGGTTGACCAAACCAGCGTGCACTGCCTGGCCGACGGTGAAGTGGTGGCCTATCGCATCGACGAAACGGCGCCCACCGTGCGTTACAACGATAACCGCCAAACCATCGCCAAGCCTGCTTCGCGCAACTTCGTGCTGGTTCGCCATAGCCTTCAGCCGCCACCGATTGCGGGTAGCGCCGACACGCCGCCACGTTTGATCGTCTACAGCCTGTATATGCACCTGCAGGACTGGGCCGATTACAAGGACGCGCCGCTAACGCCGCGGCCCGAGTTCTGGACGCTGCCACCAGCGTGCGAAGTAAGCGAAAACGCCAACGACCTGCGCCGCGCCAATCCGTACGACACCGCTGCGGCAGCGCGCCCGCGGGACGAGCGCGGTGCAACGGTGTGGGGAGATACAGGGAATGCGGGGCTCGGTTTTTTGCCGCGGGGCACGGCTGTGAAGGTGTGTGCCGAGGGCGAATACGTGCAACTCGAAGGCCTTGGCCCGGCCTGGTTGCTGGATGCTCAAGGCAAGCTAAAAGGCTACATCGCCGGCCGGTTTCTAAAACAAACCCCGCAAGGCGAGCATTGGGTCGACACCTATCCCGGCGTGCTAAACGTTCGCGCTGAGGCCAACGTGAACAGCGAAATTATCGGCAAGCTGCCGCACTTTGCCCAAATTACCGTTAGCGGCGAAGGCGATTTCCGCAAGCTTGAACGCGTTAACCAGTACGTCGCTAACAAATCGCTAAAACGCGTGCGCGAACCCCAGGCGCAGAACCACACCTTAGTGCTGGAAAGACCGGTACCCATCAAGGCAGGCGACCTGATCGGCCACATCGGCCGGTATCAGGACGCTGGCGACCCCCAGCCTGAAAAGAAACTGCACCTCGAAGTCTTCAGCCCCGTTGGCGTGCCCGCCTTTATCGAAGCAAGCCGCGCGTGGGCGCAACGGCTACCCGACGGAGAAAAAACCTGGCTGCACTTCCCCACGGGCACGATGGTAATCGCCGACCAACCCCACTTCGGAATCGCCCAGCCACCGAGCAAATACTGGCAAAACAGCTTGAGCGCGGCACCCCTGTCGCTGCCGCGCAACCTCATCGACTCCCTGCCTGCCGAAAGCAAACTCCATGTTCCAGCGAAGCACGGCGAAGCGGCCTGTACCTGGTACCGACTGGACGGCCTGTTCCACGACACCAATCGAAACCTGCTAAGCGGCTGGGTTTGCGAACACGCGCAAGGCGTCGGATGGCACAGCCCTTGGGCATGGAAAGACTGGGAAATCGTGTTCAACAGCAACTCCCTGGAACAACTGTTCGCCTCCCAGCTATGCGCCAAAAACCGCCTCAACGAAGAAGACCTGGCACGGTTCGGGCGCATGGCCGAAAAAGGCGATAAAGGACCACTGAAAACCGCACTTCGCGAAAAAATCGACCTCGACGACAGCCTCCCCCTGACCGCCAACGACGTACAGCAAGCCATCCAACTTCCCGCCTATGCGCAACAGGTTGCTAGCGTGATTTTATTCAGCGAAAGCGAATGGATGTACCGACCGCAGAAATTAAGTGCGCTAGATAAGCTGACTAACCGAAGCAAGATAAGCAAAAACCTGAACTGGGAAGCGGAGAAAGAGCGCGTTGAACAGTTTGACTGGATGACTGAGGCAGGAGAGAAGTTGGGGTTGCCTGGGCATGGGCAGATGTATCACTTTCATCCGGTTTGGACGGCCAGTTCATTCTCATCAGGAAGGACTGCACCGTTTTTCTCATCGACACCTGGTAATGTAAAAATTGAGTTTCCACGTGGGCTAAAGGATGAAGGACCTGGGCATTGGGTTACTGTTGATCATGATTATCATGGGTTGAATAATACTGTAATTATGGCAATCAACCGCTTAACTTCTATGGGAGATGAGGGACGTGTTTTTGGTTCTGAAGGGAAGGACTATATGAATACGAAAAGAGATAAAATCCAGGAATGGCAGCCTTTGACATCTGGTGCTCCAGACGAGACAGAGCAGCAATCAGCATTATATCGTTACGGAGAACAGAGAAAGATAACGCAAATTTTTCTGGAAGGTGACGATGCTTGGGCTATTACAGGTCAGTCGTGGCACTGGCAACCAACGACCGCTGATGACGTCTATGAGAAAATCAAATGAAATTCAAATTAAAACAGAACCATATGTTTTATCTTTGGGCGGCATTTGATCTGTTATACATTGCCAGATTTATCTGGCTGAATATATCTCAGGGACGAATTCCTTTAATTGATGATATATTGTCTTTTAGCAATGTTTATCCACAACAAGGGGCATATTCGCTAGTCCTTTTTTCACTTTCATTACTGCTTAATATATCAATTGTTTTTTCAGCCGTAATGCTCTTAAAAAAGTGGAGGCATGTGAGCTGGATAGTTTATTTTCAAACACCACTCAGGCTATTCTTCATGATCCCTTCTGTTTCGATATTGCCATGGATGTTCAAAGCCACGTCAATCAAAGTTGGAGCGATATTTCTTGCTGCTGTATTATTATCAGAGATAATTAAGGTTGGGATGTTTCATCTTACAAGAAAATAGAGCTTATGAGTTTTTGTTAAATCTGAATAAAAAGGGATGTTTATGGCAGGCAGTTCATTAGTGACATCTGTGAAACATACAGAGGCAAAAGCTACGGCGGTAAAGCGAAAACCTCATTGGGCGAATTTCAACCGGTTGATGAGCAGCGCGATCCTGCAGCGAATATGCCATTTATAGCCGAAAGTTCTCATCCCGTTTCTCGGCCATTCAAAACTTTGCTGGTCTGAGCGAGCGGCGCCACTGTCTTCCTTTATGGGGCAAGGCGTTGAAGGGCACAGCCCATGGGCATGGAAAGATTGGGAAATAGTGTTCAACAGCAACTCCCTGGAGCAACTGTTCGCCTCCCAGCTATGCGCCAAAAACCGCCTCAATGAAGAAGACCTGGCACGGTTCGGGCGCATGGCCGAAAAAGGCGACAAAGGCCCACTGAAAACCGCACTGCACGAAAAAATCGACCTAGACGACAGCCGCCCACTCACCGCCAACGAAGTACAGCAAGCCATCCAACTTCCCGCTTATGCGCAGCAGGTTGCCAGCGTGATTTTATTCAGCGAAAGCGAATGGATGTACCGCCCTCAGAAGTTAAGTGCGCTGGATAAGCTGACTAACCGAAGCAAGATAAGCAAAAACCTGAACTGGGAAGCGGAGAAAGAGCGCGCCGAACAGCTTGACTGGATGACGGAGGCAGGAGAGAAGTTGGGGTTGCCTGGGCATGGGCAGATGTATCACTTTCATCCGGTATGGGTTGCGAACGCACTTCAGGCTGGCAAATTCATTTTTACATTAGAAATAATGAAAACATTGTACCCGCGAATACAAGAGGATCGTATTCCAGACTTGCAAGATATAACGGCGGAATTAAACGCTAATCTCACATTTTTTAAGTTGGACACGGTGCTGCGACGTTCCCATTTCTTTGCTCAGGTGCTCGAAGAGACAGGAGCGACTCTGGCCGTCGAGGAAGATTTTAGGTATGGAATAAATGCTTTGAAGGCGACATTCAGCTATTTTTCAGCGAACCCAGATGAAGCCGATGCGCATGGGTACGAAGTCATAGAAGGTAAAATCAAGAGAAACGGCCAACCAATGAACGTTTTGGACTTTCAGGCAATTGCAAACGGCGCGTATGGCGACCGGCCTGGGCTAGGCAATAATGGACATCAGAGTGGGGATGGGTGGCGATTTAGAGGCCGCGGACTAAAACAGTTGACCGGCCGCTATAACTATTCCGAATTCACCAAATGGCATAGCCAGAATCAGCGTCACTGGCCGAATGATGCTGTGGACTTCGTTGCCGAGCCGGATAGGCTCACTTCCATTAAATACGCCCTAAGGTCTGCCGTCTATTTTTGGTTAAAAACAAGCTGTACGAAATTGCTGATTCAGGTGCTGGAGCGAGGGAGGTTGATCTAATTACTGACAAAGTAAATCGTCGGACAGCTAGTCGTGATGCCAGGAAAAAATGGTTCGCCGGCTTATGGAATTCGGAGACACTAAAGTGATGATTTATAGACGTATATGCTCATCACTACCGATTTTGTTTTGTTTAGTTTCCATCACCGAGGCTAGAACACGATACTTGGATTTCCAAGCTACAATGTGTGAAGCGGGCGAGGCAGTTTACATTAGTTGTTCTCTAGACGCTGGGCCTACACCGAATGATTATAGCGGCCCAGTAGCCTCAGTATGCGCAAAAGGTAATAAATCGCCCGATACGGGTTACGTTCAATACCGCTATGGAATTCCAGGTGCGAAGGTGGACTTTGCATACCCGCGTAAAAAAATCCCCCCGCAAGACAAACTAAAAATATATGCAACTGCGGCTGGCGACAGAGCCTCGCTTCGATTCAGGGATGGCAGAAAAGTTTACGCTTTTGAGGATCACGGCTTTTCGGGGTACAAGCTAATCGTCACGGACAGCGGTCGAGAAGTTATTAGCAAGTGGTGCGACGGTCCGGGTGTAACCTCTTTAACAGACAGCGCTTACCTGGGTATCGAAAAAATTGAATCAGAAGTGGGGCCGTAGATGTATTTATTCTCCTGCATGAATTGAAAGTATCTAAATCGTGCGACAAATATCCATCATGAGAGAAAAGGCGATGATTTATTAGCAAGGCGCCAAGGCGTCACAGAGCGCTACTGCGCGCCGACTATCCGCTGAACGGCCGGGGCCGCCAGAGTGATTTGTCTGTTTATCTGTGGTGAGAACGAGCCAGGTCTGCGTCTGTTGAATGGGGTGCTGATTGTTTAAGTAGACGTATGGGGATTATTAAAGGAAAGGCATTTGGCGTGTCGATGCACGGCAAATCCGCATTAAGAAACAATGCAAATTTTCATTTACTTGACGAGCATGGGGACCAATATGTCTGTCAACTATAGAGTGTTGGTTTTCCTTTTTCTAGTTTCGAGCTTAACTATCCGCACAGCTGAAGCTGACAGTGTTAATGCGGTTAAGAACGTAACCAATCTTCATTGTAATGGCTCAGGTGAATGCTCAGCCGAACTGGCAGATCCACAAAGCCCAGTTGCCAAAGCCTGTCAATCCCCCAAGCAGTCGGTTAGCTGGAACGCCAAGTTTAAGAACGCATTTTTGATTATTTGTGACTGTGACTGTACTACCCACGACAACGAAGGCTGGCTTATCGAAAATTCGCGTTCTGAAAGCAAGGCAACTGTGCGGCAGGTATATCTTGGCAAGGAAACCACCATAGCGTCCATGAGAAAAAATCCTGCACGAATCAGCGATATTATGGCTTCGCACCCCTTATGTGAGGCATTGGTTGCAAAGATGCTGGATGAAAGTTCGTTTGTCACGCTTGTTAAGCGTCCAACTCATGGACGACTGGAGTCGTATTGCTTTTCCCCAGTTTACATAGCGCTCGGGGAAAAAGGTCTGCAATTCAAAGGTCCTGATAGTAATTCTAGGGAGGACGAATTTCGGGGCGAAGAGGTAAGCAATCTTAAATTGCGAGGCGCTATTTTGAAAATTGTGAATGACATGGAAACGGATTTATCAGTTCACACAAATGAGCAAATAAGGTAAATCGTCGCACAAACAATCGCGCGACTGGAGCGAGATTGTTAGCAGAGTTATGGATTGAGAAGATATTGAGATGAGCGCACTTAAAAGGATTAATTTATCATTAATAGCTTCTTTTTTTATAACTCCTATACGCAAGCACTCGGTGTTCGAGAATCTTGGCTAGGCGTTCCGCATGACAGATTCGTGCGGTGGATAAATTACATGAGTAAAAATTCATGATGTCTCATACGTTATGGCTGCTCGCAATATTCGCATTTTCGAATAATTCAAGTGCAGCCAACATCAATTATTCTGCTGTATACGAAGCGGGATCGAAAAGGATCGACGGGGCACTCATTCGTTACGTTAAAACGTTTGAAAATAACTGTCTGGAGGTGCAGCGTCTTGCAGCTAAATCACCGTGGAATGTTTTAGATCGGATGCACTTATGCGACTTCGAAGGTAAAAATTTTTCTAATCAATACGCAGATGCCGGGTTTGACGAAATTTATTTTGAAGAGGACGGACTTCACCTCACATTAAGATTTACCCCAATAGAGCCCACGGGTGAGGAAAAGCGGAAGTGCATGATTGCGGTTAAGGATGGCATTATGCAGCCCCTCGAATGTACGCCCGTTAAGCATTAAATCTAATGACGAAATGGTGCGATGCGCCGGGGGTAACTGATATAGACAGCGCATACCCAGGCATCGAAAATAGTCACTCGGAGGTTGGCCAATAGCAATTCACAATCGGAGCACTGAAGTGAGTAACAATATTTATATAGCTTACTTCATAGCCCTAATCACCGGCGCGGGATCAGAGATCTCAAAGGCCGAAGACGAGAGCCTCTGCAACTCAGATGAAACCATGATCGCCACGTGTGATTTAAAAACAGAAAAATCAAGCCGATCTATATGCGGAATTGGCGATGACACCGTATTTTACAGGAGCGGCACGAGAGAAAATCTTGATTTTGCTATTGAATTTAACCCGCCGTCTCCCATTACCCGTTGGATAAATCTGGGTACATACACAACATATTTTGGCTACAGGGATGGCGAGCGCGCCTATATTTTAGGTGTGCCGGAAGAAAAGCACGGCGCAGTGGCATTCTTGGTATCCCGAAAAAAAAATGAGAGCGAAGATATGATCGAGTGCCATGAAAACTCTTTCGGCGATAAAAAATATCCAAGTAAAGCAATTAAGGATATCGATGATGACTATGCGCGCGAGAATAAATTCTGGCTTCCATAACTGAACCTCCCCTCCTGAGCACACTCTCAGTAGTGAAATGGCGGTAGGTAAATTAATCCGCTCCAACTCTGAGCTTTTTAAATGAATCAGTCCCCTTCATCCGTGCGAATTTTCCACTGAGGGGCCGTTGGTGAGAAAAAACTATAGCACCCTTCTTTTCTTGACGATGTCTATTCAGTGCCAAGTTTCCTTTGCTGAAGAAAACTTTTGCATGCATGAAACCGAAAACGACCGGAGCCTGCATAAGTGCTCCAGACAAAAGCTGCATCAGGCCGACAACGAACTAAAAAACGTATACGAACGATTGGTGGAGCAAGTGCACTCGGATTACAGAGCCGACGAAGAATTGGGGAGACAGCTCAATGAGCACATCAAAATATCGCAGTTACACTGGTTATCTTTACGGACAGCCAACTGCTGGATTGAAAGTTTCCCGATCTCACCCGGGACACTCGCATTCGAAACAGCCACAAACGATTGCTTGGCCCGCGAGGCGATCAGTCGGGCTATCTATTTGGGGTCGATAAAATTTAAATAACCCCTTTAGATCGGACTGAAAGCGGGACAGATTTATTAGGCGTTACCCCGCCAACTATGGCGTCCGCGCGTTGGCTACTCGATGTTATCAAAGCGATGCAGGGAGGCGGATCTGCGAATGTAATAACAAAGGCAATGGAATTTATGAATGGAATCAGAGCTGTATAAATGCGCTTACTCCTTTGCGCAAACCTCGCGCACCCAAAGCCAGACAGTCGCCACCCAAGGCAAAAACCATAATCAACGACGTGTGCAACAACCCGGATATGGGTGACTGGGCACCGGAGAGCTGCGCCAAGGCGTAACGCGCTGCTGGTCTGAGCGAGCGGCGCCACTGCGGTCCTTTATGGGGCACGGTGGCGCTGCTTTTTTTTGCCTGTTCGAAGCGTGTCTGTAGGGAAACCGCCCATTATCGGCCGCCATACACCTGTCGCATCACCTATGCGACAATGCGCGCCCTGTTTGGCATGAACCCCGCATCAAACGCTCGCCAGCGCCGCCCGATTGGGCACACGCTGCGTTGATTTCATGCCCGCCGGACCCATTTACGCTCCGCCTGGAGCGGACAGGAAACGCTGAATATCGGTCTCCAATCGGTATCAGGCAACTCCTGACACCTTTACGTTATTGATAGGTAAGCCCTTTGATTTCCACCGCTAACATCACCATGCAGTTCGGCGCCAAGCCGCTGTTCGAAAACGTTTCCGTGAAATTCGGCAACGGCAACCGGTACGGCCTGATTGGTGCGAACGGCTGTGGCAAGTCGACCTTCATGAAGATCCTCGGTGGCGATCTGGAGCCGTCCGGTGGCCAGGTGATGCTGGAGCCGAATGTGCGCCTGGGTAAGCTGCGTCAGGATCAGTTCGCGTACGAGCAGTTCACGGTGATCGATACCGTGATCATGGGTCACGAGGAATTGTGGAAGGTAAAGGCCGAGCGCGATCGCATTTATTCGCTGCCGGAAATGAGTGAAGAAGACGGCATGGCCGTGGCCGAGCTGGAAACCGAGTTCGCGGAAATGGACGGCTACACCGCCGAGTCCCGTGCGGGTGAGTTGTTGCTGGGTCTGGGCATTCCGTTGGAACAGCATTTCGGCCCGATGACTGAAGTGGCGCCAGGCTGGAAACTGCGGGTGTTGCTGGCGCAGGCGCTGTTTTCCGATCCGGAAGTGTTGCTGCTCGACGAGCCAACCAACCACCTGGATATCAACACCATCCGCTGGCTGGAAAACATTCTGACGGCGCGTAACAGCACCATGATCATCATTTCCCACGACCGTCACTTTCTGAACAGCGTGTGCACGCACATGGCTGACCTGGATTACGGCGAGCTGCGTCTGTTCCCGGGCAACTACGACGAGTACATGACGGCTGCCACCCAGTCGCGCGAGCAGTTGCTGGCGGATAACGCTAAGAAGAAGGCGCAGATTAACGAGCTGCAAAGCTTCGTCAGCCGCTTCTCGGCCAACGCCTCGAAAGCCAAACAGGCGACTTCGCGCGCCAAGCAGATCGACAAGATTCAGCTGGCCGAGGTCAAGCCGTCCAGCCGTGTGAGCCCGTTTATTCGTTTCGAGCAAACCAAGAAGCTGCACCGCAATGCCGTGATGGTCGAGAACATGGCCAAGGGTTTCGACGGCAAGCCGCTGTTCAAGAACTTCAGCTTCCAGGTTGAAGCCGGCGAGCGCGTAGCGATCATCGGCCCGAACGGTATCGGTAAAACCACCCTGCTGCGCACGTTGGTGGGCGAACTGTCGCCGGATTCCGGCAACGTGAAATGGACCGACAGCGCTGAGCTTGGTTACTACGCCCAAGACCATGCCCACGACTTTGAAGACGACGTGAACCTGTTCGACTGGATGGGTCAGTGGACCCAGGGCGAGCAGATGATTCGTGGCACGTTGGGCCGCATGCTGTTTTCCAACGACGAGATTCTGAAGTCGGTCAAAGTGATTTCAGGTGGTGAGCAAGGCCGCATGTTGTTCGGCAAGCTGATCCTGCAAAAGCCGAACGTGCTGGTGATGGACGAACCGACCAACCACTTGGACATGGAATCCATCGAAGCGCTGAACCTGGCGCTGGAGAACTATCCGGGTACGCTGATTTTCGTCAGCCACGATCGGGAGTTTGTGTCGTCGTTGGCGACGCGGATTATTGAGTTGTCGGCCAGTGGCGTCGTGGACTTCAGCGGCACTTATGACGACTATTTGCGTAGTCAGGGTGTGGTGATTTAAGCGCTGCTGAAGCTGTTAAAGCGATCATTCCAGTGAACAAAAAAGACCGGAAACACGGATGTGTGCCGGGTCTTTTTTATGGACGCCATTCAGCTAGCGTTGCCCAAGGTTTTCACAGCGCTCGGGCGGCGTTGTTTACTCGGGGCCCTTTTCATTGTCGCTGTGATCGGCGTGTTCAACCTCGATCGGGTGGCTTGGCCAGCCACGGTAATCGTAACTATCGCCGTAGTCATACATCAGCGGCTCGCCCGCCAGGACTGGCCGCATTGGCGTCAAGTACAGCAACTTGGTACCCAGACGAAAGGCTGTCAGATTGTTCTGAGCTTCGTCCATCCCTTTGTTGATCAGACTGGACATATTTCCCACGCCGTCTCCGAAGGCGCTGATGAGCGAATTATCGTTTTGGGTGCCGAACGTATAGTTGGTGAAGTTCATGCCCACCCTCGCCCATTCGGCATTGATTGCGTCCCCCTCCAGATACTTGCCGGCGTAAGGCGCCAAAACGGTGAAAGGCGGAATATCGCGAGCCGCCTTAAGCCCTCTTCCCATGCCCGGAACGTCTTCGACTTCCATCCAGCTTTCCATGTAGCGCGCCCGTTGTTCACCCGGCAGAGTGGTCAACCAGCGGGCTTGCTGGGCGATATCGTCTTTGATCTCCTTTATGCTGGCGCGCACTTTGCCAGCCCCGGCCAGTGCAGCCTGCGCCGCGATAGCCTGATTAAGGTCGGTTCCCAGCGTTAAAGTCATACGGTCAAGCAGTTCCTGGACGCTCCCGGCTTGCCACTTTTTCTGGACAGGTTGTAGGGCAGCGAACAGGACATCTTCACCGTTCTCCCCTTGGCAATCTCGATGACCGGAACACCATTGGCAGCACTGCCCACAGAAGTACCGCCAAAGTTTCGATCCAGCAGAATTTCCGCCGCAGCCCAACCGGGCGTAGCTGCCAGCAGCACGGAAAGCACGAGGCGTTTTAACGAAAGGATGGGAGGAATTAACGGAACGGATGCCGCTGAACAGACTTTCTGCTGCCCCGGCTTGCGCTGCGCGTTCGCAATTTCAGCGACGGGAATTAAAAAGCCAAGCGGCTTGCTGAAGATGAGGCGGAAGCAGCGGTTGTTCATGGCAGGAGCTCAAGCAAATTCAGATACTTGAACCCTATTAAAAGCCTGGACTAAGGCATGTATGACCGCTCTGAAAGCTTTGGCGAGACACGCTAAAGCGCACAGGAAACCCGAGCAACGACCGTAGGTAAAACGCGTACGCATAAAAAAGGCGACTCGATGGTCGCCTCTTTTGCTCTCGCTAAAACCGCTTAGTAATAAGCGTTTTCCTTGTTGGTATGGTCGGTCACGTCGCGAACGCCTTTAAGCTCGGGAATACGTTCGAGCAAGGTTTTCTCGATGCCTTCCTTGAGCGTCAGGTCGACTTGGCCACAGCCTTGGCAGCCCCCACCGAATTTCAGTACCGCGATGCCGTCTTCAACGACGTCGATGAGGCTGACTTCACCGCCGTGGCTGGCCAGCCCCGGGTTGATTTCGGTCTGCAGGTAATAGCTGATGCGCTCGTTGATCGGGCTGTCTTCGTTGACCATCGGCACTTTGGCGTTCGGCGCCTTGATGGTCAGCTGACCACCCATGCGGTCGGTGGCGTAGTCGACTACCGCGTCTTCCAGAAACGCTTCGCTGAAGGCGTCGATATAAGCGGTGAAGCTTTTCAGCGCCACGGCATGATCGTCCGGCTTTTCTTCGCCCGGCTTGCAGTAGGCGATGCAGGTTTCAGCGTATTGGGTACCCGGCTGGGTGATAAAAATACGAATACCGATGCCCGTGGTGCTCTGCTTGCTCAGCAGGTCGGCCAGGTAATCGTGGGCAGCGTCAGTAATGGTGATGGCGGTCATGGCAACTCCTCGCAAACATGGGCGCAGTTTACGCCCATGGGGCTCGCGAATAAAGCCCTAGTAAATCAGTCAGGAATAGCCGTTCTGGTCGTAAGGGGCTTTGGATGGTCCAGCCAGGCTTTAGCCTGCTGGAAAAAGCGCTTCTCGATCAGCTCGTAGCTCCCCCAGGAGGCGAGCACGATAGCGGGAATGCAGGCGCCGATCACCCAATAAATATTGAGGTTGAAACGCTGGGTCAGGTACCAGCCCAGCGACAGCACCAGCACGTGCACCAGGTATACCGAATACGAGCAATCGCCCAGCGATTTGAGCACCCGGCTACCACGAAAGTAGCCTTCCAGCGAGATGCAGCTGGCCACGATCAGCGCACTCGGCACGCCCCAATGCAGCATGCGCATGGCGGTGTCGAGGTGGTAGATCGCCAGCAGCGAGCCCACGATGACCATCACCGGCAGCCAGCGGCCCGGCTGAATCCAGCCGCGTTGATAGACCATGCCGAGCACGATGCCGAAGAGAAACTCGTAAACGATGCTGTTGCGGTAGAAGTCGCTCACCCAGCTCTCACGGGTTGCTACGGTGCCCACCAGAAACAGTGCACCGGCAATCAGCCACAGCCGATAGCGTTCCGGCACGCTAAAGCCGAGGGCGAACAACAGGTAGAAGAACATTTCGTAATTGAGCGTCCAGCCCACGCTGAGCGTCGGGTACAGGCCGAAGCCGCCGGGGTTGTCGGCGGGAATGAACATCAGTGACAGCAGGAAATGTTGCAGCTCAAAACTCTGCCCCGGCATTACCGGCTGGGCATAGACGATAAGCAGCGCGGCCAACAGCGAAAACAGCCAGTACGCCGGCACAATGCGCAGCACACGGTTAAGCAGGAAACGCCCGGCCGCGATGTCTTTGCCCTGGGTGGACAGGTAGATGACGAAGCCGCTGATCACAAAAAAAATGTCGACGCCCACGGCGCCCTTGTCGATAAAAAACTGGCCTAACGCACTGTCGGCTTTGAAATCGAAAAACACCTGCATGATGTGGTGACCCACCACCAACCACGCCGCCAGCGCACGTAGCGCCTGCACAGAAATCAGCATATATCCCTGCTCCCAACCACGACGCCTTCTGGCGCCAGAACCCGGCGCGCACATGGCAAACCGACACCACAGCGCGCCACCTCGCGTTACAGGGTTGACCGTAACGGCGAGGGAAAAGGTCCATAAATCAAGGAGCAGGGAGAGATGTTGGGCTTCACCTGCGGTTCAACCCAACCTGCAAAAACCTACAAATTCTCGTACCGGTTCATGTCGAGAATGCCCGCCTCAACCGGCTCGGTGCGCTGGATGTAGCGGTCCAGGTCGTGGAAGTAGCGCCAGAAGTCCGGGTGCGTGCGGCGAATGCCCCAGCGCTGCACGAGCTGCTCGAATGCTGCGGCGTCGCGCGCATGTTCAAGCGCGGCAACAAACTCGGGCACCTGTTTTACCGGCACGTTGAACATGAAGTTCGGGTAACTGCTCATCACGCCCGGGTACACCGTAAGGGTGTCCAGGCCTGGCTGGTAGCGCAGGCTTTCGCCCATCATGAAGGCCACGTTGCTGTGGGCGCGGTTGCGCAGCAGGCTGTAAACGTCATAGCCACCGCCCTCTTCCT
Organism: Pseudomonas viridiflava; assembly: GCF_900573885.1. Lineage (GTDB taxonomy): Bacteria > Pseudomonadota > Gammaproteobacteria > Pseudomonadales > Pseudomonadaceae > Aquipseudomonas. The sequence goes on along the minus strand of NZ_UPSE01000594.1, from coordinate 24,591 downwards.
CCACGCGCAGCAACGTCGCTTCCGGCAGTTGATAAATCACTTTCAGCCCGGCGGCCGGCCTGTTGGTCAGGCGGCTAAGTGCCTGCTCGGCGTCTTGCTGTTGCGCCGGGAAATTGCGGCGATAGCAGTTGCCGTCGGCGCAGCGGTTGATCGGGTCGGGGCGCATATTGAAGCCGGCGTAACGCGCCAGCAACTGGGTTGCGAAAACGCCCTTGGCGTTCTCTACCGGCAGGAAAAGCCCGGTGGGGCTGCTGTCATCGATGTCCTGATAGTCCATCCACATCTTCAGCTTGCCGCCGTTCTGGTACCAATCATCAAGGAGCGCCTCGCGGGCGTCTGCCGGCATCAGGCGCAGAAAGTTCTGCTCGGCGCCGTTGCGGATCAGGTCGAAATACAGCCGCGTTTGCGCCTGGTGCGAGACGTTGCCAAACACGTCGTAGTTGACCACGAGCTGGTAATAGGTGCGCTCCAGCAGCGGGTAATCCATCCACCACAGCGTTTGCGGCACCTCGCCGATCAGCCCCTTCTTGACGGTGGCACTGTCGAAATTGCGAAAGATCGACAGCACGGCGTTATCGTTGCCCGCCCAAATGTGCGACCAGCTCGGCGCTGGGGAATCGGCATAGGCCTCTTTGCGGGCGTCTTCGTAATCGTTGCGCTTGTCGCGGTAGGCCCGCCACATGGTCAAGGTGGCGCCGAGGTCGTCAAGCTGGCCCGGCAGCGCGAGCTTTTCCGTGATCTGGCCGCGGTAGTTGGGGTCGGTGATGTACAGGTCGTGGTCGGGGTCTTGAAACATCACCCAGAAATTATCGCGGATCACGTCTGTAGCGATCTGGCCCCGGCACACGGGTCCGCGGATAAAGGTCTGCACGAAGTACTCCGCGTTTTCCAGCATGAACTGATAACGCGCCCGCGCCGGGATGGCGGCAAAAGTATCGAACGGATTGGCGCGGCGTTGCGGGCCGTAACCCGGCGAGGCCTGCACCTGCCAGTCGTTGCCGTAAAACAACGCCTTCACCCGCGCCAGCTTTTGTGGGCTCAGCGGATAGGTGATGTGGGTTTTATGCACGATAACGCCCTGAACCGGTATCAGGCGGTAGTAGAAAACGGTACCGGGGTCGTCGTTCGGTCGGCGACTGGCAATCAGATCGACCGGCGTACCGCTTGGCGTGCGTGAGCGCACCACCTGAAAGAAATGGCGGTTATCGCCGTTCTGAAAATACAGGTGCGCCAGGAACAAATGCTCATACAGCCAACGCGCGGCCAACCCTTCGCGGGCGCCAGGCGCATTGAACAGGTCTTCCCATTGCTTGATTTGCGCCAGCTCCACACCGTTAGCTACCAGCGCTTGCTGGTCCAGCGGCGCGCCGGCGGCCAGCCACTGTTGCAGCGTTTGCAATTCGCCTGGCGTCAGACCCGTCACGCCCAACGGCATGCCTTCCAATGGATGGGCCTTGGCATAGCTGTCGAACTCGCCCGGCGCCGGGCAGGAATTCGGCCGGTCCACACCCAACTGAATGCTCTCAGGCAATTTGGCATTGGGCTCCACCGGATGCTGCCGCCCCAACTCCAGCATGCGCGCCATCAACGCCGCCTGGCCGCCCTGAGCGTCCAGCACCGAAGAAAAACCCTTGCGCTGCCACGCAGCCGGGCTGTGGGCGTCGAGGAACAAACGCGTTGTGTCGACCGCCGCTGTTCGGGCGCCGTCGTACACCGGAATTTTGCTCGCCCCACGTGAAACGCCTTCGGCACTGCCCATATTCAGCTGGCACGGCGCGTCATAGCAGGCGTGGCAGGCCACACATTTCTCGGTGAGGATTGGCTGAACGTCGCGGGTATAAGAGATGGAGTCAGCGTCGGCACCGATGGCGAAGAACCACAAGACTGCTGCGACGTAAAAGCGGAATGGCATGGAAACATCCTGAAATCTCAAGCCGCGAGTCTAACGATATGCGTGACGCCAGGCAGCACTGGAACGGGGTTTCACGGCGTTTTTTTGTAATCGGGGCTCATGCGCTGGAACGCTTTTGTAGGAGCCAGCTTGCTGGCGAATGCGGCAACCAATTTTCGCGACCGCTGTTTGGAGGGTTCGCCAGCAAGCTGGCTTCTAAGGGACGTGAGCGAGCCAACATGAGCCGAATTCATGTAAACCCCCCATGCGCTCCAGGCGGTTGCAGCTTTGCTATTATCGCGCCCACTTACATTCCGCGCTTTTTCAGGTAATGCCTACATGTCCGATCGCCAAGCCCGACTCCAGTCTCTTCAGCACGCCCTAAGCGAGCGCATTCTGATTCTCGACGGTGGCATGGGCACGATGATCCAGAGCTATCGCCTGGAGGAAGAGGACTACCGTGGCAAGCGCTTCGCGGACTGGCCGAGCGACGTAAAGGGCAACAACGACCTGCTGCTGCTCAGCCGTCCGGATGTGATTCAGGCTATCGAAAAGGCTTATCTCGATGCCGGCGCCGACATTCTGGAAACCAACACCTTCAACGCCACGCAAGTGTCCCAGGCCGATTACGGCATGGAAGCGCTGGTGTATGAGCTGAACGTGGAAGGCGCCCGTCTGGCCCGTCAGGTGGCGGATGCGAAAACCCTGGAAACGCCGGACCGTCCGCGCTTTGTCGCCGGCGTGCTTGGCCCGACCTCGCGCACCTGTTCGCTGTCGCCCGACGTGAACAATCCCGGCTACCGCAACGTCACCTTTGACGAGCTGGTGGATAACTATTCCGAAGCCACGCGCGGCCTGATCGAAGGCGGCGCGGACATGATCCTGATCGAGACCATCTTCGACACCCTGAACGCCAAGGCGGCGATTTTTGCTGTGCAAGGCGTGTATGAAGAAGTGGGCTTCGAGCTGCCGATCATGATCTCCGGCACCATCACTGACGCCTCCGGCCGCACCCTTTCCGGCCAGACCACCGAAGCGTTCTGGAACTCGGTGAGCCATGCCAGGCCGATTTCCGTCGGCTTGAACTGCGCGCTCGGTGCCAAGGAACTGCGTCCGTATCTGGAAGAGCTTTCGGGCAAGGCCGACACCCACGTGTCCGCCCACCCCAACGCTGGCTTGCCGAATGCCTTTGGTGAATACGACGAAAGCCCGGCGGAAATGGCTGTGGTGGTCGAGGAATTTGCCGCCTCGGGTTTTCTCAATATCGTCGGCGGCTGCTGCGGCACCACGCCCGCGCACATCAAGGCCATCGCCGAGGCCGTGAGCAAGTACAAGCCACGCGCCATTCCGGATATTCCCAAAGCCTGCCGCCTCTCCGGGCTGGAGCCGTTCACCATTGATCGTCAGTCGTTGTTTGTGAACGTCGGCGAGCGCACCAACATCACCGGCAGCGCCAAGTTCGCCCGACTGATCCGTGAAGACAACTACACCGAAGCCTTGGAAGTGGCGCTGCAGCAGGTGGAAGCCGGCGCCCAGGTCATCGACATCAACATGGACGAGGGCATGCTCGATTCGAAGAAGGCGATGGTCACCTTCCTCAATCTGATCGCCTCCGAGCCGGACATTTCCCGCGTGCCGATCATGATCGACTCCTCGAAGTGGGAAGTGATCGAGGCGGGCCTCAAGTGCATTCAGGGCAAGGGCATCGTCAACTCGATTTCCATGAAAGAAGGCGTCGAGCAGTTCATTCACCACGCCAAGCTGTGCAAGCGCTACGGCGCCGCCGTGGTGGTGATGGCCTTCGACGAACTCGGCCAGGCCGACACCGAACAACGCAAGATCGAAATCTGCAAACGCTCCTACGACATTCTCGTGGATCAAGTCGGCTTCCCGCCGCAAGACATCATTTTCGACCCGAACATCTTTGCCGTCGCCACCGGCATCGAGGAGCACAACAACTACGCCGTCGACTTCATCAACGCCTGCGCCTATATCCGCGACCACCTGCCCTACGCGTTGAGTTCGGGCGGCGTGTCGAACGTGTCGTTCTCGTTCCGGGGCAACAACCCGGTGCGCGAGGCGATTCACTCGGTGTTCCTGTACTACGCGATCAAAAACGGCCTGACCATGGGCATCGTCAACGCCGGCCAACTGGAGATTTACGACCAGATTCCCGCCGAGCTGCGCGACCGTGTGGAAGACGTGGTGCTCAACCGCACGCCCAACGGCACCGACGCCCTGCTGGCCATTGCCGACAACTACAAGGGCGACGGCAGCGTTAAAGAAGCGGAAACCGAAGAGTGGCGTTCCTGGACAGTGGGCAAGCGCCTGGAACACGCACTGGTCAAGGGCATTACCACGCACATCGTCGAAGACACCGAAGAAGCGCGGCAGCAGTGCAAGCGCCCCATCGAGGTGATCGAAGGCCCGCTGATGGCCGGCATGAACGTGGTCGGCGACCTGTTTGGCGCGGGCAAAATGTTCCTGCCGCAGGTGGTGAAATCCGCCCGCGTGATGAAGCAGGCCGTGGCTCACCTGATTCCGTTTATCGAGCTGGAAAAAGGCGACAAGCCCGAAGCCAAGGGCAAGATTCTGATGGCCACGGTGAAGGGCGACGTGCACGACATCGGCAAGAACATTGTCGGCGTGGTGCTCGGCTGTAACGGCTACGACATCGTCGACCTGGGCGTGATGGTGCCGGCCGAGAAGATTCTGCAAACGGCGATTGCCGAGAAGTGCGACATCATCGGCCTGTCGGGCCTGATCACGCCGTCGCTGGACGAAATGGTGCACGTCGCCCGCGAAATGCAGCGCCAGGGCTTCACCCTGCCACTGATGATCGGCGGCGCCACCACCTCCAAAGCGCACACGGCGGTGAAGATCGAGCCCAAGTACCAGAACGATGCCGTGGTGTACGTCACCGACGCCTCGCGCGCGGTAGGCGTAGCCACGCAGTTGCTGTCCAAGGAGCTGAAAGCCGGTTTCGTCGAAAGCACCCGCAAAGACTACGTAGAAGTACGCGAGCGCACCGCCAACCGCAGCGCCCGCACCGAGCGCCTGAGCTACCCCGCCGCCGTGGCGAAAAAGCCGCAGTTCGACTGGGCCGGCTACCAGCCCAGCGTGCCGACCTTTACCGGCGTGAAGGTGCTGGAAGACATCGACCTCAACGTGCTGGCCGAATACATCGACTGGACGCCGTTCTTCATCTCCTGGGACCTGGCCGGTAAATACCCGCGCATTCTCACCGACGAAGTGGTCGGCGAAGCGGCCACGGCGTTGTACAAAGACGCCCGCGAAATGCTCACCAAGCTCATCGACGGCAAGCTGATCAAAGCCCGCGCGGTGTTTGGCTTCTGGCCTGCCAATCAGGTGCAGGACGACGACATCGAACTGTATGGCGACGACGGCAAACCGTTGGCCAAGCTGCATCACCTGCGCCAGCAGATCATCAAAACCGACGGCAAGCCGAACTTCTCGCTGGCCGACTTCGTGGCCCCGAAAAGCAGCGGCGTCACCGATTACGTGGGTGGTTTTATCACCACCGCCGGCATCGGCGCCGAAGAGGTGGCCAAGGCCTACCAAGACGCGGGCGACGACTACAACTCGATCATGGTCAAAGCCCTGGCCGACCGCCTGGCCGAAGCCTGCGCCGAGTGGCTGCACCAGCAAGTGCGTAAAAACTACTGGGGCTACGACCCGGAAGAAACGCTGAGCAACGACGAGCTGATCAAGGAAGCCTACAAGGGCATTCGCCCCGCTCCCGGCTACCCGGCCTGCCCGGACCACACAGAAAAAGGTACGCTGTTCACCCTGCTCGACCCGGCGGCCGAGGAAAACAAAGCGGGCGTCAGCGGCGTGTTCCTCACCGAGCACTACGCCATGTTCCCGGCGGCAGCGGTCAGCGGCTGGTACTTCGCCCATCCGCAGGCGCAGTATTTTGCGGTGGGTAAGGTGGATAAAGACCAGATCGAGAGTTACACCGCGCGCAAGGGCCAGGACTTGGCCGTGACCGAGCGGTGGTTGGCGCCGAATTTGGGGTATGACAACTAAGCTCTGCCTCTGCGCTGTTTTTACCCTCACCCCTAGCCCCTCTCCCGAAACGGGAGAGGGGAACTCTTCCGCGTGTTATTGCCTTTATGCATACGCTTGAACAATTGCGCCGTGGCGAGCTGGCTGGCATTAAGCGGCTGGATTTGTCCTGCGGGCTGACTGAGTTTCCCGACGAGATCTTTGCGCTGGCGGACAGCCTGGAAGTGCTGAATCTATCCGGCAACCAGCTCACGGCCCTGCCCGCCAACTTGCCGCGCCTGCATAAGCTCAAGGTGCTGTTCTGTTCCGACAACCCATTCACCCACGTGCCCGAGGTGCTGGGTGATTGCGCGCAGTTGGAAATGGTCGGCTTCAAGGCTAACCGCATCGTCCACGTACCCGCTGCCGCGCTGCCGGCGCAGTTGCGTTGGCTGATCCTGAGCGACAATCAGGTCAGCGACCTGCCTGCTGAACTGGGTGAGCGGCCGCGTTTGCAAAAGCTGATGCTGGCCGGCAATCGCCTGAGCGCGCTGCCCGACAGCCTGGGCGCCCTTGCCAACCTGCAACTGTTGCGCATCGCCGCCAACCGCTTCGAGCGTTTGCCGGCGTGGTTGCTGGAATTGCCGCAGTTGGCGTGGCTGGCGTATGCCGGCAACCCGGTGAGTGATGTGGCAGAGCGCGCGGTGCTGGTCAGCCACCCTGTGGCGGCGATTCCCAGAACGCAGTTGCAGCTGGGTGAAGTGCTGGGCCAAGGCGCCTCGGGCATCATTCACGCGGCGCAGTGGCTGGCGCCGGGCCAAGCCTCGCGCTCAATGGCCGCCAAGCTGTTTCGCGGCGATGTCACCAGCGACGGCCTGCCCCACAGTGAAATGGCCGCGTGCCTGGCGGCGGGCAATCATCCGCACCTGATCGGCGTGGCCGGGCCGTTGCAGGCCGAAGCGAACTCGCCGCCTGGCCTGCTGCTGGAGCGCATCAGCGCCGACTACCGCGTGCTCGCCGGGCCGCCGTCGTTAGCCAGCTGCACCCGCGACTGCTACGACCAAGGGCGCCGTTTCTCGCTGCAGCAAGCGTTGTCCATCGCCCGCGCCGTCGCCTCTGCCGGCGCGCATCTGCATGCCAACGGCATCCTTCATGGCGACCTGTACGCCCACAACCTGCTGGTCAACGATGCCGGCCACTGCCTGCTCGGCGACTTCGGCGCCGCCTCGTTCTTCGACCCGACAAGCGCGCAAGGCGAGGCGCTGCAACGCATCGAAGCGCGAGCGTTTGGCTGTTTGCTGGAGGAATTGCTGGAACGCTGTGGCGAAGCGCCGGAGCGCCTGTGGCAGCTGCAGCGCGAATGTGTAGCGGCGCCTGTGACCGAGAGACCGGATTTCAAGGCCATCACTCAGGCGCTATAACCCGACCCACGAACTATCAACGCAACTGCGAAGGCGACTTGCGCACGATTTTGATCGAATGCGTGAGGGTCGGTTTGCGCGTCACGCTGATGGCTTTGCGCGACACGGTGTCGATGGTGATGTTCCAGAAGCCGCTGCTGGGCACCACGATTTTGGCCGGGAATTTGTCGAACGCGCCGCCGTGGTAAGTGTGCCGGCCGCCGTTTTTGAAGCTGCGGAAGTTGGCGTCGTTCATCAGGCGAATGTTGCAGGTTTGCGAGCAGTCGATCACGACAATGTCGTCTTCGTTGAGGTGTTCGCGCTGGTGTATGTACTTCATGAAGGCTCCGCACGGCGTTGCAAGAACGAGCGTAGGTAAAGGGGCAAAAAATCGAGGTCGCCATTATGGCGGACGGCGGGCTTCATGGCGATCTTCGACTATGGTTGCAACAGGCGCTGCAACCGACGGAGTGAACCATGACCAACCCCGACGACAACAATAAACCGCCAAGCCTCTGGCAAGTGTTCCACAGCGTGATGGCTGCCGCATTTGGTGTGCAGAGCGGCAAAAACCGCGCCCGCGACTTTCGCCACGGCAAGCCCAGCCACTTCATATTTATCGGCCTGCTGTTCACCGGGCTGTTTGTGGTGGTGCTGTTTGCCCTGGTGAAACTGGTGCTGCACCTGGCGACGACTTAGCGGCGTCGCGTCAGTCGAGCATCGGCCGTAAAGAAAAGTGATAGTCCTTATGCGTGCGCTGGTTTTTCAGGGTATAGCGGCGAAAATCCAGGTCGAAGTTATCGGCGCCCGCTACCCGCTTCGCCAAGTGCGCGGCCTGCGTTTCGTTGAGAGCAACGTAGGTGGGCAAGATGCGGTCTTTGCCGCCGTGTTTGGCGAAGTCCAACCCGTTGTCGTAGTCATTGAGCATCACCAGCGCCCAGCCACCGATGGTGAACTGGCCGCTCAGCAGCACCTCCAGACGCCCGTCGATTTTCGCCTGCAAGGCTTCGAGGCTGGAGTTGATGGCGGCGAAGTGAATGTCTTTGCCCACCACATAGCCGGTTTCCTCAGCCGCCTGCATGGCGCCAAAGGCCATGTCATCGCTTGCCGCCCAGACCATGTTGATACCGCGATACCGCGGCAGCAGCGTGCGCGCCTGGTCATACGCCCGTTGGCGCTGCCACTCGCCGTACGCGAGCACGCGCAGGCGCACGTCGGGGTTTTCCGCCAGCGCCTTTTTCAGCCCTTGCTCACGCAACTGGCTGGACGGCGTTTGCTTGATGCCGCCGAACGCGAGCATTTCCCAAGGGCCGTCCGGGTGCCGCTCGCGGGCGCGCTGGATCAGGCTGACGGCCATCATGTAGCCGGCCTCGGCATCATTCGGCACCAGGCTGCCAATCCAGTTCGGGTAGGTTTCACGGCTGCTGCCGATCACGCGCTGCTGGTCGGGCGTCAGGGTGTTACTGACGGCAAACAGCTTCACGCCGGAATCCTTGGCTAAACGCAGAATTTCCGGGGCGGCGTATTGTTCGTTGATGAATAACAGATAGTCGGGCTTGTGGTCGCCCAGCAGCACGTCGCGCGCTTGCTCCAGCATCTGGTCGCGGTCGCGCTGGGCGTCGAGCACGGTGAGTTGCATGCCCAGATCGCTGGCAGCGGCCTGCATGAACTTGACGTAGCCGTCCCAGAATTCCTCACCGGTCTTGCCCGGATTAAGAAACACCACGCTAGCTGCGTTGACGCAATTCCATGCGAGTAATCCCACTACCGCTACGACGGCGCGAACCAACCGCTTCAACTTCATGCACTCATGCTTGACCCAGCCGCGGAGTATACGCAGATGTGTAGTGGCTATATGTCACCACTTGTCAGCAAATGCTTACAAGTCTTATCGGAAAATCCTTACTGGTGACTCACCCAGAACACTGCCGTGGATACCGCCAGCGCGATAAGTATGAGGATGGCCCAGGCATCGACCACGCTGTCGCGGGTGTCTTCAAAGGGTTCGTGGTTGGCGTGTTCGTCGTGGACGTGAGAATGGTCTGTCATGGCTGCCCCTGTTTTTGTGCTTGTTGGGATGGTCCGCTTTGCAGTTAAGACCACCTTGCGCACTCCCACAAATCAGCCGCGCATCGCGGCATGAACCGCGATGCGCGTTGGCCTTACAACACTTCTTTCAACAGGTGCGCCATGGTGTGGAACGCCCGCGCCGAAACGGTGGGGTTGTACTTCATCATCGGCAGGTTGTCGGCGCTTGGGTCGGTGAACGAATGCACCGCGCCGCCGTAGCTGACCAGTTGCCAATCCACGCCAGCGGCGTCCATTTCGGCTTCGAACGCTGGCAATTGCTCTTTGGGCACCAACGGGTCAGCCGCGCCATGCAGCACCAGCACCTTGCCCTGAATGTGCTTGGCATCGTCGGGGTTGGGCGTGTCCAGCGTGCCATGGAACGACACCGCCGCTTTCACCGGCGCGCCGTCGCGAGCCAGCTCAAGCGCGCAGCAGCCGCCGAAACAGAAACCGAACACCGCCAGCTTGTCGCCTGCTACGCCCGCGTGGGTCTGGCTTTGCAGAACGGCCAGGCTGGCTTGCATGCGTTTGCGCAGCAGGGCGCGGTCGTTTTTCAGCGGCATCATCGCGGCGGCCGCCTGTTCGTGGCCGTTGGGGCGCACGTCGGTGCCATAAATGTCGGCAACCAGCACAACGTACTCCGTACCGGCGGCTTTTTTCGCCAGCTCGACGGCGCCGTCGGTCACGCCCATCCAGTTTGGCGCCAGCAGCAGGCCGGGGCGCGGGTTGGTGACGCTGGCATCGAACACCAACTGGCCTTCGTAGGCGTGGCCGTCGATGGTGTAAGGCACGGGGATAACGCTGAAGTTGGTCATGGTTGGCTCCTCATTTCCGAACGATGTGAATATCTGTAGTCAGTAGGTTGGGTTGAGCATAGCGAAGCCCAACGGGGATTCACACGAAACCCGCCGGGTTCGCCGGGAGGCCTGCACGCGGAGCCCGTTGGGCTCCCGGGTGGGCTTCGCGGGGCTCAACCCATCCTACGTGCGCGTCAAGTTCGTCGGTCGTGGTCCGGCTGGGTCGATCCGCTTAAAAAACAAAACCCGCCGAAGCGGGTTCTGTTTTGGCGCCAGTGGTTAAACCGACAGCTCGACAAGCAGCTTGTTCAGCCGGCGCACGTAGGCGGCCGGGTCTTTCAGGCTGTCGCCGGCGGCCAGCGCCGCCTGGTCGAAGAGGATGTGCGACAGGTCGCCAAACCGCTCTTCGCTTTGCTCGTTGTCGAGCTTCTCGATCAGCGGGTGCGCCGGGTTGAATTCGAAGATGGGCTTCGAGTCCGGCACCTTCTGCCCGCTGGCTTCCAGGATCTGGCGCATTTGCAGCCCCAGGTCCTGTTCGCCGATGGCGAGAATCGCTGGCGAGTCAGTCAGGCGGTGGGAAACCCGCACTTCGCTCACCTGGCTGCCCAGCGCGGCTTTCAGACGTTCAACCAGGCCTTCTTTGGCCTTGGCCGCTTCTTCCTGGGTTTTCTTGTCTTCTTCCGAATCCAGGCTGCCCAGGTCCAGATCGCCACGGGCCACGTCGACGAATTGCTTGCCGTCGAAGTCGGTGAGGTAGCTCATCAGCCACTCATCGATACGGTCGGTGAGCAGCAGCACTTCGATGCCTTTCTTGCGGAACACTTCGAGGTGCGGGCTGTTTTTCACCTGGGCGTAGCTTTCGCCGGTGAGGTAGTAAATCTTGTCCTGGCCTTCCTTCACGCGGGTAAGGTAGTCGGCCAGGCCAACGCTCTGCTCGCCGCTGTCATCGCTGGTGGAAGCAAAACGCAGCAGGCCGGCGATTTTCTCTTTGTTGGCGAAGTCTTCGGCCGGACCTTCTTTGATCACCTGACCAAAGTTCTTCCAGAAGCCCTTGTATTGCTCAGGCTCGTTTTTCGCCAGTTTTTCCAGCATGTCCAGTACGCGCTTGGTCAGCGCCGACTTCATGGAGTCGATGATCGGGTCTTTCTGCAAGATTTCGCGCGACACGTTCAGCGACAGGTCATTGGAGTCGACCACACCCTTCACAAAGCGCAGGTACAGCGGCAGGAACTCGTCGGCCTGGTCCATCACAAACACGCGCTGTACATACAGCTTCAAGCCCTTCGGCGCTTCGCGGTGGTACAGGTCAAACGGCGCGCGACCCGGCACGTACAGCAGCGAGGTGTATTCCAGCTTGCCTTCGACCTTGTTATGGCTCCAGCTCAGCGGGTTCTCGAAGTCGTGGGCGACGTGTTTGTAGAACTCCTGATACTCCTCGTCCTTCACCTCGGTACGCGGACGGGTCCACAGCGCGCTGGCGCGGTTGACGGTTTCCCATTCAGGCTCTGCAGGCGCGTCTTCACCCTGCTGCTCTTTGGGCAACTCAATCGGCAGGGCGATATGGTCGGAGTACTTCTTGATGATGTTGCGCAGGCGCCAGCCATCGGCGAACTCGCTCTCGGCGGCTTTCAAATGCATGACGATGCGGGTGCCGCGTTCGGCTTTCTCGACGGTGGCGACTTCAAACTCGCCCTCGCCTTTGGACGTCCAGTGCACGCCTTCGCTGGCCGGTGCGCCGGCGCGACGGCTGAACACTTCAACCTGGTCGGCGACGATAAACGCCGAGTAGAAGCCCACACCGAACTGACCGATCAGGTGCGAATCTTTCTTCGCATCACCGGACAACTGCTTCATAAAGTCGGCGGTGCCGGACTTGGCGATGGTGCCCAGGTGGGTGATGGCATCTTCGCGGCTCATGCCGATACCGTTGTCCTCGAGGGTCACGGTGTTGGCGGCCTTGTCGAAGCTGACACGAATTTTCAACGCATCGCCGCCTTCCAGCAGCGCCGGATTGGCCAGCGCTTCGAAGCGCAGCTTGTCGGCGGCGTCGGAGGCGTTAGAGATCAACTCGCGAAGGAAGATTTCCTTGTTGGAATACAGCGAATGGATCATGAGGTGCAGCAGTTGCTTCACCTCGGTCTGGAAGCCCAGGGTTTCTTTTTGAGTTTCCACACTCATGGTCATTTAACTCCAAGCAGATGGCACAAGCCGTAAACCGGCGATGAACCACAGATGGGGGCAACGACTTGGATTTCAAGTGGTTAGGTTGGACGGGGGGAAACTGGAACTCCGCGTTCGCGATGATGACGGAGTTGCCGGGAACACCTCCCGTCATTCCCGCGAAGGCGGCGGTCCGACGATTCGGAATCCAGAATAGTCGGCTCGGCCACGGTTGATGGGCCCACAACTGGTCACTGCGAGTGCACCGACACCACGCAACCCAAGCCCCACGCATGACTTGAGATTCTGGATCCCCGCGTTCGCGAGGATGACGGAGTTGCTGCAAAGACCACCGTCATTCCCGCGCAGGCGGCGGTCCGACGATTCGGAATCCAGAATAGTCGGCTCGGCCACGGCTGATGGGCCCACAACTAGTCACTGCGAGTGCACCGACACCACGCAACCCAAGCCCCGCGCACGACTTGAAATTCTGGATCCCCGCGTTCGCGAGGATGACGGTGGTTGTTGGGGAGGACAATGTCATTACCGCGAAAATGGCCGCCCGACGATTCGTCATCAAGCGCAATCGCCCCCCCCTACGGCTCCAACAACTCAATCGACGTAACCTGCGCCGGCACCACCGAAAAGCTCGCCCCGCCCTGCCCCTTCAAATTGCGCTGCACCACAATCTGCCCGTCGGTATCGATGCCATTGAACCGCCCCTCCACCGTGCTGCCGCGCTCGGTGACGATGCGCATCTGCAGGTTCTGGTAGCGGCTCGGGTTGCTCTGCAAGCGCTCCAGGCTGAATCGCACGCGCCGGTCCAGTGAGCTGGCGGGGGCAGCCGGCGCGCCGGCCATGGCAGGTTTTTCGGCCGGTTCGGCGGCCACGGTCTTGGGCTTGTCTTCCACTTGGTAACGATCACCCACCACCACCCAGCCGCGCGCCGGACTTTTGCGCAGGGCGATCGGCAACTGCTGCGCCTGCCCGTCTATGCGCGCGTCCACTTCCAGGCTCATGGTTGCAGCCCGGAAGTTCACCACCGGCAGAATGCCCAGCTCAACGCGCTGCGTGGCGTAGCGGCGTTTCAGGTAGTCGGTGATCACGTATTCCAGCGTCTCCCGCGAGTCGTAGCGGGTGTCGACCCTGTCGTCGACATAGCGCAGGTGGTTGGTAAACAGCTCCACCGTGCCGCTCAGGGTGGTTTTGAACTGCGGCGGCAATACCAAGTGGAAGTCGCCTGCCAGCTTGTTCGGCCCTTGCGGGTCCAGTTTCAGATGCAGGGTGTAGGAATGGTTCAGGCGTCGCGCTTCGGGCAATTCCTGCTCGGGCAGCAGCCAGCTCAGTTGCACTTCCGGCAGCGTGCCGGTGTCTTGCGGCAGCACATCCACGCGCACCGGGCTGTTGCCGGCGTTGGCCAGGTTTGGCATACGAATGGTCACTTCGCGGCGGGCGAAAATGTCTTCGCCTTCGCGCAAGGTCAGCACGCCGTCGATCAACTCGCCTTGCTCCGGCGCGAACGGTTGGCCGTTGAGGCTGCCGCGCAGTTGAATGGCCAGCTCCGCCGGCGCCTGCACGGGCGTGCGCGCCCAGTCCAGGCTGAGAATGGCCTGCAAGCGCTGGGTGTCGTGATTGGCCAGCAGCGTGAGCCCGACAATCAGCGGAATAAAACCCAGCCCGCTGAGCATCACCGCCTTGCGCGCCACCCGCCAATGACGCAGCACGAACGCCAGGGTAAGCGGTGGCAACAGGCTGCCCAGCCCCCACAGCAAACTGACGTCGAACGCCAGAATCACCAACCACACCAGACCGACCAGAATCAGCAGCAACCCGCCGAGGATCAGCAACGCATCCATCTACACTTCCTTATCCAGTTGGCCCGCACGCAATCAGGTAGAGCAATGGCGCGGCTATGGCTCATCTACCTTGAAATGAGCGCGCGCGGTCGCAATCGGTTCACTGCGCGTGGTTTGCCAGGCCGTAATCGCCACGTTCGCCACCCGCCGGCCCTGACGCCACACCTGGCAGGAGGCGAAGGTGTCACGATAGTGACCGGCGCGCAGGTAATCTATCGAGAAGTCGATGATTTTCGGAAAGTGCGTGGTGCCCATGAACATCAGCAAATGCAGCATGGCGCTGTGTTCCATAAAGCCCGCGATCACGCCGCCATGAATGGCCGGCAGAATCGGGTTGCCGATGCTGTCTTTGTTGGCCGGAATGCGAAACACCATGTCATCGCCCAAGCGCAGGCACTCAATGCCCAGCAGCTTGGCGTACGGCGTGAGCTCCAGCAGCTCGTCATAGTTATTGCTCTGGTGCGCGGCCTGCACCACCTGGCTCAGGTCTAGCGGCGCCAAGGTGTTCTCGCTCATGCCTGACCTCCATCAATCGCGCCCTTTAGCTGCTCTGGCTTGAGCGCCGAGCTTTTCAACGCCGTGTCGCCCTGCGGGCCTTTACCCATGCGCATAAACGTACCCACCACGTTGGCGATGGGCTGCGAGGGGTCGTCCTGATAGGCGTAGCCGCGGGTAAAAATGATATTGGGCGTCACGCGATAGCACTCGGCCACGCCGAATACGTCTTTATTGGGCTCGGCCGGGCGCATGTAATCGATGCGCAAATCCAGCGTCGGGCAGATTTCAAAGTCCGGCAGCACGCAAATGGTGGAAATACCGCAGGTGGTGTCCATCAGCGTGGTGATGGCGCCGCCATGAATCACGCCGGTTTCCGGGTTGCCGATAATCTGCCGGCTATAAGGCAGACGCAGCGTCAGGCGCTCGCTGTCGATGGCATGCACGGTCAGCCCCAACACCTGACAGTGGCGCAACGCCGAGAGAAAGCGCTGAGCGCGCTCTAGAATCAGGCTATTGCTCATGTTCAAGGCCTATCTCATTGATCCATAAGGGCCGCATCATACCTTTCCACACTTAGGTTTGGAGCCAGCCGACGATTTTGGTTGGAACTTCGCGCAGCAGGTCACGCTCCAAAAACGCAGCGATGAGAAAAATCGCCCCAATAAAGCGAAAAAGGATCCGAGCCCATGAAAAACCCAATTGCCTACGCCCTGCTGCTTGCCGCCACCATGACCCTGGCCGCTTGCGATAACACCCCAGAAGACAAAATGGAATCCGCCCAGGAATCGGCCCAGGACTCCGCCGAATCCGCACAAGACGCCGCCAACAAAACTGGCGAAGCCATCCAGCAAAAAGCTGAAGAAACTCACGAAGAAGCCACCAAGTAATCGCTTCCCCGTGACAAAAACCGGAGCCACAAGCTCCGGTTTTTTTATGTCCGAAATTCAGCAACGCCCATATTTCCCCGCCTCGCCTCGCCCCGTAGGAGCTAGCTTCCTAGCGAAACCTGCCACCCCAATTTCAAGCCGAAAACACAAATCCGCCCCCTCTCCCGCTCGCGGGAGAGGGCTGGGGAGAGGGCAACATTCTCCGCCCCATCGAAAACTCTGGACCCCCGCCTTCGCGGGGGTGACGGACGTTTTACTCAAGCACACTGCCATTGCTCCAATGCTGCTACCGTTCGCCCCGCCGCCCTCAGAACTCAAACCCATGAAACGCCAACGCCCTGCGCGCCTGCTCCCCTCGCCCTCTGCGCCGGCCACCCCGCCCGTGCACCCGGACATCTGGCTTGCCGACGAAGGCCCGGACATCGGCGCCGCCAACGGTGCGGCGGCATTGGCGTTCATCTTTGTGTTGGTAGTGACCTTGCCGGTACTCGGCGTGGCGCTGTTATTGATCACCGCGGTCGAAGCGGCCAGAGGCCTTCCGCTTTCGTACGCACAAAGCCTCACAGAGCCGATGCTTTTGGTGCCGCTAGTGGGCACGGCACTGCTGGCGGCAGGGTTGCTGCGTTGGGGCGCTTCATCGCAGAAAGTGCTGCGGCTTACGTTCGACGGCCCGCAGCAGGTGCTAAGCGCCACCGTGCGGCGGCCGCTGCGCAAGCCGGTTGAATGGTGCGTGCCGTTCGCAGACATCCACAGCGTCACGCCTTACGTAATGGCCAGTTACGACAGGCATGGGCATTTCCACCTGACGTTTAAAGGGCCGAACGGCAAATGGGTGACGCACCAGTTTGGCTGGCATATGCCACTTGAGGAGGTGGAATTTCATGCGGCGTGGTTGCGCGGGTTCATTGGCGAGCGGATGCAGGACGTGTTGAATCTGGATTCGTGATGGGAAGAGCCGAAAGCCGCCTTAGAAAATCACCCTCTGGCCCTGTAGGAGAGGCTTTAGCCTCGATGTTTTTTGGATCAAAAGCATCGCGGCTAAAGCCGCTCCCACAGAAGTCTGTAGCGGCTTTAGCCGCGACCCCTGCAAACGGTACCTAGCGCTTTTTCTTCTTTTTGACCTTGTCGCCCAGGGCCTTCAAGCGCACTTGCGCTTCGGCCAGCACCTCGCGCTTTTCAGGCTTGTCCATTTTCTTCCAGGCTTTGATTTCGTCCTTGCTGCGCCCACAGCCAACACAAATCCGCTCTTCGAATTCGCAAACACTGATGCAAGGATTCTTGGTATCGCCCATTGGGTATTCACTCAGTCTCTGGAGTATTCCTGCTCTTCCCGGATGGCGCGTGCCAGCGCCTCTTCTTCGCTTTCTTCTTCGGGCTCTGGCGCGGGCGCCGTTACCACGTGCGTGGCGACTTTATGGCGCAGCACTTCCAGGGCCTCCTCCGCTGACATCGGCTCTTCGTTCTCGTCTTCAGCCAGCGCCATATCCGCCCGCGCCTGAAGGCTTTCGGGTACCGGTGGGTCGTAGTCGTCGGGCAGGTCGTCGAAGTCTGTTTTCAGACCTTGTTCCATGGAGTCCAGTTCGGCCAGCAGGCTACCGAAACTTTTCTCTTCGCTCGGCGCCGGTGCCGCGCCCTCTTCGCCTTCGCCGGCCATGTCGGCGCGGGCCTGCAGCCCTTCGGGTACGGGCAGGTCGTCGGTGTCGAAGCCGAGCATGGGTTCGGGTTCGAGTTCCCGCAGGGCGGCGAGCGGCGGCAGTTCGTCGAGGTTTTTCAGGTTGAAGTGGTCGAGGAACTGTTTGGTGGTGGCGAACATGGCAGGTTTGCCGGGCACGTCGCGGTAGCCAACGACGCGGATCCATTCACGTTCGAGCAGGGTTTTGACGATTTGGCTGTTCACGGCCACGCCGCGGATGTCTTCGATTTCGCCACGGGTGATGGGCTGGCGGTAGGCGACCAGAGCCAGGGTTTCGAGCATGGCGCGTGAATAGCGTTGCGGGCGTTCTTCCCACAGGCGGCCGACCCACGGCGCGTAGATTTCGCGCACTTGCAGGCGGTAGCCGGTGGCCACTTCTTTAAGTTCAAAGGCGCGGCCCGAGCAGGATTTTTCCAGTAGCGCGAGGGCCTTTTTGAACACGGCAGGTTCGGGCCGTTCGGCTTCTTCGAACAGCTCGTACAGGCGCTCCAGGGACTGCGGTTTGCCGCTGGCGAGCAGGAAGGCTTCGAGCAGGGAGGCCAGTTCTTTGGGTTCGTTGAGGTTCATGCTTGGTCCAGTCTCACTCTGCACGCGCACGCACGTGAATCGGCCCGAAAGATTCGTTTTGCACGAGCTCCACAAGCTGTTCTTTGATCAATTCCAGCACGGCCATAAAGGTCACGACCACGCCCAGTTTGCCTTCCTCGGCCAGGAACAGGCTCACGAAGGGCACGAAGCCGGCGCCTTCGAGGCGTTCCAGCACTTCGCTCATGCGTTCGCGGGTAGACAGCGCTTCGCGGGTGACTTGGTGGCTTTCGAACATGTCGGCGCGGCGCAGTACTTCGGCCATGGACAGCAGCAGTTCTTCCAGGCTGACGTCGGGCAACAGTTTGCGCGCGCGCGCTTCGGGGGCGTCGAGGCGCGGCACGGTGAGGTCGCGGCCTACGCGGGTGAGCTGGTCAATGCCTTCGGCGGCGGCTTTGTAGCGTTCGTATTCTTGCAGGCGGCGGATCAGCTCGGCGCGCGGGTCGTCTTCTTCTTCCTCGGCTTCGCTGGAGCGCGGCAGCAGCATGCGCGATTTGATTTCGGCGAGCATGGCGGCCATCACCAGGTACTCGGCGGCCAGCTCCAGGCGGACGGACTGCATGAGTTCGACGTAGCCCATGTATTGCCGGGTGATTTCAGCCACGGGGATGTCGAGCACGTCGATGTTCTGTTTGCGGATCAGGTACAGCAGCAGGTCGAGTGGGCCTTCGAAGGCTTCGAGGAACACTTCCAGGGCGTCGGGCGGAATGTACAGGTCCACCGGCATTTCGGTGACGGCTTTGCCGTAGACCAGCGCGAAGGGCAGCTCTTGCTGGGCGCCGGCCTGGCTGTCGACTTCGCTGGGGGTGGTGTCCTGCATAAATTCCTTAACGGGTACTGAGGGCGGCGGGTTAACGGTAATTCAAACCCATGGCGGCGCGTACTTCTACCAGAGTTTCGCGGGCTTCGTCGCGGGCGCGCTCGGCACCTTCGGCGAGAATATTGCGCACCAGCTCGGGGCTGCTCTGGTAGTCGAGTGCGCGCAATTGCAGCGGTTTCAGTTCGGCTTTTACCGCTTCGATCACCGGTCCTTTGCAGTCGAGGCAGCCAATGCCGGCGCTGCGGCAACCCTGTTGTGCCCAGTATTGGGTGGGCTCGTCGGAGTAAATCTCGTGCAACTGCCATACCGGGCAGCGTGTGGGTTCGCCGGGATCGTCGCGGTGCACGCGCGCAGGATCCGTGGGCATGCGCCGCAGTTTGTCTTCGATTTCGGCGGGCGTGTCGCGCAGGTAAATAGCGTTGCTGTGGCCGCCCTTGAGCGGGGACGTGGCCATTTTGCCGCCGTCCAGCCCGGTCATTCGCGGCGCCGCGCTGAGCAACGCCTGGGGTTCGGGCAGCAGCACTTTGCCGCCGCCTTCGAGGTAGCCGTACAGGCGCTCTTTGTCGCCGAAGGTGATGCTTTGCACTTCTTTGAGCAGCGCGCGGGCGGTGTCGAGGGCTTCGCTGTCGCCCTGTTCCTGATAAGCCTTGCGCAGGCTGTTGTAGAGCTTGGCGGTTTTTTTGCCCAGTCGCAGGATGGCGGCTTCGGCTTTGGCTTCAAAGCCGGGCTCGCGGCCGTATAAATGATTGAAGCGCCGCGCCACTTCCCGGGCGAATTCCACGTGGGGCAACTGGTCGGCGCCCACCGGCACCAGGCCGGCGCGGTACAGCAGAATGTCGGCGGCTTGCAGCAGCGGGTAGCCGAGAAAGCCGTAGGTGCCGAGGTCTTTGTGGTGCAGTTGGTCTTGCTGCTCTTTGTAAGACGGCACGCGCTCAAGCCAGCTCAGCGGGCAAATCATCGAGAGCAATACGTGCAGTTCGGCGTGTTCGGGCACTTGCGATTGAATGAACATGTTCGCCGAGCTGGGGCTGACGCCAGCGGCCAGCCAGTCGACGGCCATGTCGTTGACGTGCTCGGCGATCTGGCCGACTTCGTCGTAGTCCGTCGTCAGCGCGTGCCAGTCGACAATGCAGAAGAAGCACTCGTACTCGTGCTGCAGCTTCACCCAGTTTTTCAATACGCCGTGGTAGTGGCCCAGGTGCAGCCGGCCGCTGGGACGCATGCCAGACAGTACGCGGCGTTGGGCATCGATCACGCTCAAGCGACAGTTTCCGTCGGCATTCAGGCATCGGCCTCGAAGGGCGTGGGGTCGCCGCAGCCGACGCGTACCAGCACCACTTCGTCGTCGACCAGGCTCACCACGGTGGAAGCTTCCAGCCCGCCGAAGCCGCCGTCGATGATCAGGTCCACCTGATGTTCGAGGATTTGGCGCATTTCGTAGGGGTCGCTCATGGGCTCTTTTTCGCCGGGCAGGATCAGGCTGGTGCTCATCAGCGGCTCACCGAGTTCTTCCAGCAGCGCCTGGGCGATGGGATGGCCGGGCACGCGCAGGCCAATGGTGCGGCGCTTGGGGTGCAGGAGCATGCGCGGCACTTCGCGCGTGGCGTTGAGAATGAAGGTATACGGCCCCGGCGTGTGGCCTTTGAGCAGGCGGAACGCGCCGGTGTCGACCTTGGCGAACAGGCCCAGCTGCGACAAGTCGCGGCACACGAGGGTGAAGTTGTGCTTGTCGTCGAGCTGGCGCAGGCGGCGGATGCGCTCGACGGCGGTTTTGTCGCCGATATGGCAGCCCACGGCGTAGGACGAGTCGGTGGGATACACGACCACGCCGCCGGCCTTGATGATTTCGACCGCTTGCTTGATCAGCCGCGCTTGCGGGTTTTCCGGATGCACCTGGAAGAATTGACTCACGGGAGCTCTCTTATCTAAGGCCAGCGGCTCAGCCGGCAGCAGCGTGTTGGACATGATCAAACCGCAACCACAAAGGCGCGAGGTCGTCGGGCAACGGGCGGTACATGCCCAGTTCCGACCAGTCTCCCGGCGCGTGGAAGTCACTGCCGACGCTGGCCAGCAGACCAAATTCACGGGCAAGAATTGCCAGGCCGCCAATCTGTTCGGCGGGCTGCATGCCATTCACCACTTCCAGTGCCTGGCCGCCGGCGGCGACGAAGTCGATCACCAGCTTGCGGCGTTTGCTGCGGGTGAAGTCGTATTGCCAGGCGTGGGCCAGGCTGACCCAGGCGCCGGCTTCGCGCAGGGTGCCGACGGCTTGTTCGAGCGTTGGCCAGTGTTGCTTGACGTCGCCGAGCTTGCCCGAGCCCAGCCATTTGCGGAACGCTTCGCCGCGGTCTTTGACGTAGCCGGCGCGCACCAGAAAGTCGGCAAAGTGCGGGCGCGCCGGGGCGTTGCCGCTGTCGCCGAGTTCCTGCTGAATGGCGCGGGCGCCGTCCAGTGCACCGGGCATGCCTTTGAGGGCCAGGCGCCGGTCGATCTCTTCAGCGCGTAACCAGCGGCCGCTGTGCAGGTCGGAAATCGCCTGAACCAGCGCAGGAGCATCGACAGCAAATCCGTAACCGAGCACATGAATGGTGGCGCCGCCCCAGGTGCACGACAGTTCGATGCCGTTGACCAGGTGCATATCCAGCTCAGTGGCGGCTGCACGGGCTTCGTCGAGGCCTTCCAGGGTGTCGTGATCGGTCAGGGCCAGAACCCGCACGCCGCGCTCGTGGGCGCGGGCGACCACCACGGCGGGCGCGAGGGCGCCGTCGGAAGCGGTGCTGTGGCAGTGCAGGTCTACGTTCATCAATCAGCTTCTCGGGTCAACACTGTTTGCTGTAGATCGCGCAGGCAGCAAACAGTTAGTACGAAAAAAACCGCGCGGCGGCACAAAGTCTGCGCCCCTGCGCCTAGCTCTACGGTTTGGGTTTGTTATTATGCCGCCACATCCAGCTTCTGGCTTGCCACTGTGAAACAATTCCTCGACTTCATCCCGCTCATCCTGTTTTTCGTTGTTTTCAAGCTTGAACCCCGCGCCATCGACCTCTTCGGTCATACCTACATGCTAGGCGGTATTTTCAGTGCCACCGCCGTGTTGATCGCCAGTTCCGTGGTGGTTTACGGCATTTTCTTTATCGTTCAACGCCGTCTCGAGAAAAGCCAATGGCTCACGCTGATCGCCTGCCTGGTATTCGGCAGCCTGACGCTGGCCTTCCACAGCGAAACCTTCCTGAAATGGAAAGCGCCGGTGGTGAGCTGGCTGTTCGCCCTGGCGTTCCTGGGCAGCCATTTCATCGGTGACAAACCGCTGATTCAACGCATGATGGGCCACGCCGTAAGCCTGCCGGAGCCGATTTGGGTGCGCCTGAACATCGCCTGGATCGTGTTCTTTATCGTCAGCGGCTCGGCTAACCTGTTTGTGGCCTTTACCTTCCCGAGCATTTGGGTGGACTTCAAAGTATTCGGCAGCCTGGCCATGACCGTGCTGTTCCTGATCGGCCAGGGTATTTTCCTGGCCCGCCATATCCACGATGGCGACGCTGACGCCGCCACGCCCAAGACTAAGGACTGACATGCTCTACGCGATCATTTCCACCGACGTAGCCAACTCCCTGGAAAAACGCCTGGCCGCCCGCCCCGCTCACCTGGCGCGCCTGGAACAGTTGAAAACCGAAGGCCGTCTGGTGCTCGCCGGTCCGCACCCGGCCGTAGACAGCACCGACCCCGGCGCCGCCGGTTTCAGCGGCAGTCTGGTGGTGGCTGAATTCGAGTCGCTGATCGCCGCGCAAAGCTGGGCCGACGCCGACCCGTACAGCGCCGCTGGCGTGTACGCCAACGTGATCGTCAAACCCTTCAAGCTGGTACTGCCGTAAGCCCCAGGCAACCGTTGCCCTCAACGTTACTAAGGAAAGTCGATGCGCCAAGGCCCTGTGTTCCTGTTGTTCGCTGCATCGTTGTTGATTGCCAACGTTTACGCCGAAGAAGCCGCGCCCGCCCCGGCGCCGGCAGTTAATGAACAGGTGCAGTTACAGGGCCAGGTCGACAGCCTTGAGCAACGTCTGGCCGAAAGCGAACGCTTGCGCGCCGAGCTGACCACCGAAATGCAAGGCAGCGCCGAGGCACGTGAAACCGCACTGGTAAGCCGCCTGCGTCAGGAAAACCAGCGCCTGAAATTGCAGCTCAAGCAAGCCCAGGCCAGTCAGCAAGCACCGCTATTCAGTGAAGAACAAACCTGGTTCGCCGTGGGCGCAGCGGTCACGCTGGTGGCCTTGCTGTGCGGCGCCTTGTTACGCGGCGGACGTAAAACCCGTCGCGAATGGACCAACTGAACCGCCTGATCCGAGTTAAACGCCGCCTATGTCAACTCTCCTACTGATCGACGATGACGTGGAACTGTGCGAGCTGCTGAGCAGCTGGCTGGGCCAGGAAGGCTTTCAGGTACGCGCTTGCCACGACGGCCGCAGCGCGCGCTCGGCGCTGATGACCGAGTCGCCCGCCGCCGTGGTGCTCGACGTGATGCTGCCCGACGGCAGCGGTCTGGAATTGCTCAAGCAACTGCGCAGCGAACACCCGGATTTGCCCGTGGTGATGCTCTCGGCCCGAGGCGAACCGCTGGACCGCATTCTCGGCCTGGAACTGGGCGCTGACGATTACCTCGCCAAACCCTGCGACCCCCGCGAACTCACTGCCCGCCTGCGTGCCGTCATGCGCCGCAGCGTGCCGGTGGCCACGCCCAGCCAGTTGGAACTGGGCGACCTGGTATTCAGCCCGGTGCGTGGCTCGGTGACGATTGCCGGGCATGACGTGGTGCTCACCGTGTCCGAAAGCCGCCTGCTCGAAGCCCTGCTGCGCCAGCCTGGCGAGCCGGTAGACAAACAGGAACTGGCGCAACTGGCCCTGGGCCGCAAGCTCACCCTGTACGACCGCAGCCTGGACATGCACGTGAGCAACCTGCGCAAGAAAATCGGTCCGCACACCGACGGCCGCCCACGCATTCTGGCGCTGCGCAGTCGGGGGTATTACTACAGCGCGTGAGCTGTTGCGCCCGGTGTAGGAGCGGCTTCAGCCGCGATGCTTCTGAGTCTGAAAAGCATCGCGACTAAAGTCGCTCCTACAGATGCGAGGTTGTATGTCAGTAACCTGCGCCATCGCCTTTACCTAAGCTTTACCCACCCCTGACCGCGCCTGACCTTGCGCTCCCTAAACTGGGCACATCCGGCAAATACGCCGGTTTGCAGACAAGGAGATACCTCATGCGCAAGACCCTCATCGCCGCTCTGTTCGCCGCTGCCCTGCCGACAATGGCCATGGCCATGCCGTCGCCGGGCGAAGAAGGCCCACGCCACATGATGGACGGCGGCCCCCGCGGCGAGCATCGCGGCCCGGGCATGTTCCGTGACCTGGACCTGAGCAAGGAACAACGCAAAGCGATTGGCGAGATCATGGGCGAGCAAATGCACAGCCGTGACGAAGTGACCAAGCGTTACCTCGACAAGCTGCCCGATGCCGACAAAAAAGCCATGCACGATGAAATCAAAGCCAAGCGCGAAGCCACCAACGGTAAGATTCGCGCGCTGCTCAATCCTGAGCAGCAGAAGGCGTTTGATGAAAAGCAGAAGAAGATGGAAGCTCGCCGGGCCGAGTGGCAGGAATTTCAGGCTTGGAAGGCTAAGCAGGGGAAGGTGCAGTAAGGGTCGGTTGTGCTGAGTCGTTCCCGGATTTGCGCATGGCTGGAGACTCTGGATCCAGAATGTTGAGTCGCGCAGAAATGAGTACGGCTTGAGACTCTGGATCCCCGCCTTCGCGCACTACTGTCCGGAATATTTTCACCTTAAAAAAGCGCCGGCTGTTTCAAGTGAAATTCAGCCATGCACCTTCGTCGCTTTCGCTCCGCTCGGGCCTCCGTTTCCGGTCGGTTGAACAGGCTTAC
>NZ_UPSE01000597.1 GCF_900573885.1 Pseudomonas viridiflava | reverse complement strand
CTGTACCTACTCGCCGCGTATGTACTGCTCGAGCTGCTGAATCAGGCTGGCCTGTTCATTGATGGCTTCCTTCACGAGGTCACCGATCGACAGCAGGCCCAACAGCTCGCCGTTCTCCACGACCGGCAGGTGGCGCAGGTGGCTGTCGGTCATGATTCCCATGCACGCCTCGACGGTCTGTTGCGAGTCGACGGTGATCACCTTGCTGCTCATGATCGCGCTGACCGGCGTGCCCACGGACGAGCGGCCTTTCAGAATCATCTTGCGGGCGTAGTCACGCTCGCTCATGACGCCCACCACCACGCC
>NZ_UPSE01000598.1 GCF_900573885.1 Pseudomonas viridiflava | reverse complement strand
GGCTTGAGATTATCGATCAGCGCCAATGCTTCATCACCATTTGTGGCGCTGGGTTCTAGTACCCGGTAACCCTCGAGTTCGCCGACCAATCGGCTCAGTCGCTCGCGGGCCAGGGGTTCGTCATCAACGATCAGGACATTCATATAGCTCTGGCTTCCTGCGTGAGTCTCGCACAAGGATAGCGTAGACAGGTGTAGTGACGACCGTCACGGCGCTCCACGCTCAGACTGGCGTACGGGCCAAAAAGTGCCGTAATGCGCGCACCGATATTCGTCAGGGCCTGTTGAGTACCGTTGGAAG
>NZ_UPSE01000602.1 GCF_900573885.1 Pseudomonas viridiflava | reverse complement strand
GGAGTGTGCTGTCCAATCTGCTGTGCGCGATCCTGATCTTCACCATCGGGCCGTTTCGCATCGGCGATCTGGTCGAGCTAGTGGACACGCTGGACAAGCCGGGCGTGAAGGGCCGTGTGGTGGCGATCAACCTGATGTTCACGACCCTGATCGAAACACCCGAAGCCGGCGGTGCGCTGGTTCAGGTGCCCAACAGCCAGTTCTTCCAGAAGTCGGTTCGCCGCTGGCGCGGGAGTGAACTGTATCCTCAGTCAGCCAATCCGACCCCGCAGGACGAGCAGGACTAGAAATCATTGGTCACGCAGACCATTACGCACTAATTTAGCGGACATTCGATTCTGCTTGAGGTGCGTGATGG
>NZ_UPSE01000606.1 GCF_900573885.1 Pseudomonas viridiflava | reverse complement strand
AGTCAGTTCCGGTGATATGCACCCAGAGG
The DNA here is from genome assembly GCF_900573885.1 of Pseudomonas viridiflava. Lineage (GTDB taxonomy): Bacteria > Pseudomonadota > Gammaproteobacteria > Pseudomonadales > Pseudomonadaceae > Aquipseudomonas. The sequence goes on along the minus strand of NZ_UPSE01000606.1, from coordinate 383 downwards.
TGCTCGTCTCGGGGCAAAAGGGTCAGGTCCAATGTCTGGGTGTTGATACTGAACAGGTGTCTGGGCCCCAGTTTCAAGAGCGTACCGCTGGCATCGAACAGATCCGCCTTGTCCCGCTGCTCCCGCACCGCCTGATCGCGGGCAGCCTTCAGACGCGCTTCGATGTCGTCAGCCTTGACGCTGTCCTCAAGGATTCGCAGACGATCAGAAAGCTCGCGCAGCTTGAGCACTTGGGGGTCAGTGGCGAAAAAGCTGTTCAGTCGGTCGATGTCCAGACAACCCGAAAGACGACGCGGCAGGCTGTCCAGAATACGACTGGCTGCATCCGCGAGCCCCTGCGTCTGGCGCTGACGGGTATTGATCAGCGTCTGCCTGTGCTGCTC
>NZ_UPSE01000607.1 GCF_900573885.1 Pseudomonas viridiflava | reverse complement strand
CTGTTGACGCTGCCCGAGGGGAGGACTCTGATCGCCTCGCGCGTGAGGGTATTGATCACAAAGCACTTGTTATAGCCCGCCGTGTAGAGCCGACTGCCATCGGGACTCAGGGTGATATCGCCCGCCCCGGCCCCCTTGATACAACTCACCACACTCGATGTCTCGACATCGACCACGCTGATTTCTCTACCGTTTTCATGAGACACATAGAGCGTCTTTTCATCGGGGCTGATGACGATTTCCTTGGGCACGAAACCCAACGGAATGATGCCTGTCAGCCATGCAACGTCCAGCGGTACTCCTGCGCCGTCCGGATCTGCCA
>NZ_UPSE01000609.1 GCF_900573885.1 Pseudomonas viridiflava | reverse complement strand
CATGAATGCCCAGCGCTTTGGCGACCACCTGGGCGCTGCCGCGATTGTCGCCCGTCAGCAGGTGGCTGGTGATGCCGCGGGCATTGAGCTCACGAACGGCCTCGTCCGTGCCCGGCTTGAGCGAGTCCCCGAATGCAAACAGGCCGATGATGTGCGGATCGGGCGCCCGTTCGATCAGCCAGGACGGCGTTCGTCCTTCAGCCTCCCAGATGCGCGCCGATTCCGCCAGATCGCCCATCGGCAGGCCGCTTTCCTCCAGCAGACGTCGATTGCCCAGCACCAGTTCGTGACCCTGCACCGTGCCTGCGATGCCCCGTCCGCTCAGCGCATGACTGTTCTGTAT
>NZ_UPSE01000612.1 GCF_900573885.1 Pseudomonas viridiflava | reverse complement strand
GTCACGCCCAGCGCACGACCGCGCGGGATGATCGACACCTTGTAAACCGGGTCGTGCTCAGGCACCAGACGACCAACGATAGCGTGACCCGCTTCGTGGTAGGCCGTGTTCTGCTTTTCCTTCTCGGTCATGACCATCGATTTGCGCTCGGCGCCCATCATGATCTTGTCCTTGGCCAGTTCGAACTCTTTCATCTCGACGATGCGCTTGCCGGAGCGAGCAGCAAAGAGTGAAGCCTCGTAGACCAGGTTGGCCAGGTCGGCACCCGAGAAGCCAGGTGTGCCGCGAGCGATGACGCCAGGATTCACATCCTCGC
>NZ_UPSE01000613.1 GCF_900573885.1 Pseudomonas viridiflava | reverse complement strand
CTACTCGCGTCAATTGGGCGCTGGTAGCGCTTTGACAATTGTGGACTCGCACAAAAAAGCCAGGAAGCTTTCACGCCCTGGCTTTTTCACTACAACCGGATCAACCCCAAGTTATCAATCCCAACTCAGCGCCCCACCCGTCTGATACTCAATAACCCGAGTCTCGAAGAAGTTCTTCTCTTTCTTCAAGTCCATGATCTCGCTCATCCATGGGAACGGGTTGGTGGTACCTGGGTACTCTTCCTTCAGACCGATCTGGCTCAGGCGACGGTTGGCGATGAACTTGAGGTAGTCCTCCA
>NZ_UPSE01000615.1 GCF_900573885.1 Pseudomonas viridiflava | reverse complement strand
GTGGTGGATTCCGCAGAGCAGCGAAGGCGAATATATGGCCATAGGTGTTTACGGTCAGTTCGTATATGTGAACCCGGCGCGCAAGGTAGTTATCGCCAAGACCTCGGCTTACGCCAATTACAACGACGATGGCATTCGCATGGAGTACGAGTCGGTTGAAGCATTCCGTCGCATCGCACAGCAATACAGCGTCAAAGGGGAGTAGCCGGTAATGGTGGCCGCCACCTTTCTGACCTTCGACTACGAGTGGCGCCCGCTGCAAAACTACCTGCACGCGCTGGGTATTGA
>NZ_UPSE01000617.1 GCF_900573885.1 Pseudomonas viridiflava | reverse complement strand
CCGCCCCGGTGAAGAAGCTGCTCAAACGCGCAGCCGACGTATTGAACGCAGGAGAGTCGTCATGACCCGCACCGTAATGTGCCGCAAGTACAAAGAAGAACTGGAAGGCCTCGAACGCGCCCCTTATCCGGGAGCCAAGGGCGAAGACATCTTCAACCACGTTTCGAAAAAAGCCTGGGCCGACTGGCAGAAACACCAGACCCTGCTGATCAACGAACGCCGCCTGAACATGATGAACGCCGAAGACCGCAAATTCCTCCAGGCCGAAATGGACAAGTACCTGTCCGGCGAGGAATACGCCCAGGCTGAAGGCTACGTTCCGCCCGAGAAATAAAGCGTTTCGCACAGTGA
>NZ_UPSE01000619.1 GCF_900573885.1 Pseudomonas viridiflava | reverse complement strand
GTTCAGGGCCTGAAAGACCTGGATGGATTCGATGGATGACATGGCGATTCCTCTATGACGCTCATCCTACCCGCGACAGGCTCCGCTGCCAGCACCCCGTCGATCAAATGCGCAAGATTGTGCAAGCGCGCATGGCGAGGCGCGCAGCAGACTGATGGCTCATCAAGGAGCCTGCGTCATGAACATTTCGCTTTATCTGCCGACCGTGCTGATTTGGGGCACGACCTGGATTGCGCTCAAGCTCCAGCTCGGCGAGGTCGCCATTCCTGTCTCCATCGTCTATCGCTTCGCGCTGGCCGCGCTGGTGCTGTTCGCGATTCTGCTGATCACCCGACGTTTGCAGCCGGTCAATCGGCGTGGTCAGTTGAT
>NZ_UPSE01000620.1 GCF_900573885.1 Pseudomonas viridiflava | reverse complement strand
GTCTTGATCCGCACATGGCCGCCAGCCAGATCCAGGCAGGATCACGCCTGCTGTATCGCAACAAGGATTTCAACAGCTATGGCGTGCTGAGCGTCACCGAGACCTACGCCAAAGAGCACCCGGAGGCGATAAAAACTGTCTTGACGGCTTATGAGAAAGCACGGGAATGGGCGGTCAGGAATCCGGATGAACTGGCCAGATTGCTGGCCCAGGAGTCTGGCCTGCCACTGGAAGTGGCCCGCCTGCAATTGTCACGTACTGACCTGAGCGCGCCGCAACTGAGCGCCAGGGATGTTGAATCCTCCAAGGCAGCGGCGCCGATTCTGGTCTCCGAAGAACTGGTGCGCAAAGGCGTGAACGTCGAGCAGGTCGTCGAGCAGTTGATCACGCCTGACTTTTCGGCTTCCGTGTTCGCTCACC
>NZ_UPSE01000621.1 GCF_900573885.1 Pseudomonas viridiflava | reverse complement strand
GCCGAGTGGATGGTCACGGCGAACACCAGCTTCTTCACAGTGGCAGCCAGGCCAGTCAGTTTGACTACAGCAGACTCGTCGTCGCCTTCGCCAGCGCCGGAGCGGTTGTCGCCCAGGTGCTCGACAGAACCGTCGGCCGACTTCTTGTTGTTGTAGAAAATGAAGCCGCTTTCGTCCAGGACCTTACCGTTTTCACCGACGATGAAAATGGAAGCGTCCAGGTCGAACTCAGTACCGTCGGTAACACGTGGATCCCAGCCCAGGCCCACGGTCACTTCTGTCAGACCAGGAGCTTCCTTGGACAGGGAAACGTTACCGCCTTTACTCAGACTTACAG
>NZ_UPSE01000622.1 GCF_900573885.1 Pseudomonas viridiflava | reverse complement strand
ACCGTATTCGAACTGCGTAAAGCCCGTGAGCGAGGCCACATCCTTGAAGGTCAGGCGGTTGCGCTGTCCAACATCGATCCGGTCATCGCCCTGATCAAGGCCTCGCCGACTCCTGCCGAAGCCAAGGAAGCGCTGATCAACACGCCTTGGGAATCGAGCGCCGTGGTCGAGATGGTCGAGCGTGCCGGTGCCGACTCGTGCCGTCCGGAAAACCTCGATCCGCAATACGGTCTGCGTGAAGGCAAGTATTTCCTGTCGCCGGAGCAGGCACAGGCCATTCTGGAAC
>NZ_UPSE01000624.1 GCF_900573885.1 Pseudomonas viridiflava | reverse complement strand
CCCTGAATGACTGACCGGTCATAAATTAAGCGAGCGTTAAGCGTCGTGCCGTAGGTTTGTGTCACGGCTTGTTACAACTACGTAGCGAGCCATTCACCCACCTCGGGCAGGAGTTTCGCCATGACCGGTCTCTTTGAAAAGAAATGGAAGTGCTTCAGAAGGACGCTGACCTACGTGGGTTGGTCGCTGCTATGGCTGTTGCTTTGGGACGTGGGCGTGACGATGGATTTCATGCTGATGGAAGGCATTGGTATCGATTTCCCGCTGATGCCGCTGACGCTGCTGTGTTCGGCGCTGATTGTGCTGATCAGTTTTCGTAACACCAGTGCTTATAACCC
>NZ_UPSE01000633.1 GCF_900573885.1 Pseudomonas viridiflava | reverse complement strand
CGTACTGGCCCTGGAGCTGCGCTTCGGGCTGATGCAATTGTCCGAGCAGTACAACGCATGGCGCTGGCTGGGCTGGGCCGTTGTGCCGAGCCTGTACCTGTGGGCAATGACGTCGCAGCGCCAATGGCCGTGGCCTGTGTCCGCCTACCCTCAGGCCTACCGGGTCAGCGCCGCCGCTCCGCTCGCTGTACTGATGCTCGCCTGGTTCTGGCTGGCCAATATCTTCAGCGACGGCGCAGCAGATCCCCTGCCGTACATCCCACTGCTCAACCCGCTGGAAATCGGTCTGCTGTTCTCGCTGACCGGCGTCCTCCTGTGGAC
>NZ_UPSE01000640.1 GCF_900573885.1 Pseudomonas viridiflava | reverse complement strand
CTCGCGCCAGAGCCTGGCCGGGCTGAGCGTCAGCGAGTTTCCGGTGGGCGCAAGCGATGCACGCTTCGATCTGGCCTTCGACTTCACCGACACACCGGATGGCCTGCGCGGTTACTTCACCTATGCCACCGACCTGTTCGAGGCTCGCACCATCGAGCGTATCGCTGACGCGTTGCGCGAGGTGTTGCAGGCGCTGGTGACGAATGTTGATCGTCGTCTGGCGGATCAGCCGCTCACAGGTTCGCTGCCGATTATCGAAACGTCGCCGGATTTCGCCTGCTCCGACTTCCTCGGCCTCTGGCAGAACGGCCTGCACAAAGGCCTGAAC
>NZ_UPSE01000647.1 GCF_900573885.1 Pseudomonas viridiflava | reverse complement strand
GCCTGAGGCAGTTCGCGCATTTCCTTGAGGCGTTGCATGTAGGCGGTCAGTTGCATCCGGGTCGGCAACTCACCGTAGAGCAGCAGATAGGCGACTTCTTCGAAGCGCGCTTCGGCGGCCAGCTCGCGAACGTCATAGCCACGATAGGTCAGGCCAGCGCCCGCCATGCCGACGGTGGACAGGGCAGTCTGTCCGGCGACCTGGCCCCGCGGACCTGCGCCGCTCAATACTTTTGCTTCAGCCATTGCATCTCCAGTTCTTGAAATTGTCGGGAATGATCATGTGAATATCCCGCTCGTGCGCCACGAAACACTCGAGAGCGGACGCGGAGCCTT
>NZ_UPSE01000649.1 GCF_900573885.1 Pseudomonas viridiflava | reverse complement strand
GTAGGGCCCAAGGGCACTGCCGACCTGCTCGACAGGCATGCCCGCTTTCTCGGTCAGGTGCATGAGCAACTGCACGTCGCTGTCGGAGGTGTCGCGGACCAGCACGTGGTCCGGCACACGGCGCATGACCGCACGCGTTGCTTCAGCAATGCCCGGTTTCACGCGGTTCAGGTTGCCGATTTCGAAACGCTCGGCCAGACGTTGAACCACCTCGGACGCAGCCGATTTGAGCTCAAGCTGTTGCTCGGCCGTCCATGGTGTCACCGTGACAGTAGAACCCTGGCCCCGCCGATGGTTCTCGATATGTTCGATGAACGACCGGGTAACGTCATGAGCCTGCAACTGAT
>NZ_UPSE01000657.1 GCF_900573885.1 Pseudomonas viridiflava | reverse complement strand
CATCGCGGGGCTCCATCGCCTGGCTGGACAGAAACACCAGTTCATCGATCGCGTTGTGACCCTCAAACGCATGTTGGGTCGTCATTGATTGTTCAACCAAAACGGGAATAAAAGCATGTTGAAGAAGTCTCTCGCCGCTCTGGCTCTGGGTACCGCACTGTTGTCCGCTGGCCAGGCAATGGCAGCCGACTATGTTATCGACAAGGAAGGTCAGCACGCTTTCGTTGACTTCAAGATCAGCCACCTGGGTTACAGCTTCATTCACGGTACGTTTAAGGACTGGGACGGTACGTTCAGCTTTGACGCTGCCAAGCCTGAAG
>NZ_UPSE01000659.1 GCF_900573885.1 Pseudomonas viridiflava | reverse complement strand
CAATGTAAAAGTCGACACCGTGCCGGACCCGGAAATACAGCAGGCCGATGACATCATTCTGCGGGTGACGGCGACCGCGATCTGCGGTTCGGACCTGCCCCTGTATCGCGGCAAGATTCCCACCGTGGAGCATGGCGATATTTTCGGTCATGAGTTCATGGGTATCGTGGAAGAGACCGGCACGGCAGTGACGTCCGTGCAGCGTGGCGACCGGGTCGTCATTCCCTTTGTGATTGCCTGTGGCACTTGTTTTTTTTTCTACTATGATCTGTACGCGGCCTGTGAAACCACCAACACCGGACGCGGCGCAATC
>NZ_UPSE01000664.1 GCF_900573885.1 Pseudomonas viridiflava | reverse complement strand
GCGCAACGGACTGGCCGTCCTTGTAAAGCGCGACAACATTGGCGCTGCCCGTGGTCGCCGAGTAACCGGTGAACAGGGTTGCCGCGTCGACCTTGACCAGACTGTTGTAGTCCATGCCGAACGAGCTCGCCGAACGGGCGCGCACGCGCTGGGCGTCCATCTCGCGCTCGAAGCCTGCTTCGTCCAGCGTGAGGTTGCGCTCGCGGGCGATGTCGCCGGTCAGGTCCATCGGGAAGCCGTAGGTGTCGTAAAGCTTGAACACGACTTCGCCCGGCACGACCGAACCCAGGAG